>NZ_CP043491.1:5926596-11853193 GCF_044360685.1 Cystobacter fuscus
CGGCGAGAAGTTGCGGGCGGTCTTGTTGAACACCAGGTTGCCCCAGGTGTCCGCCTTCCACGCGCGCACGATGGTGAAGTCCGCCTTGAGCGGCGTCTCCAGCACGTGCAGGCGCCCGTCGATCATCCGGGTCTCCTTGCCCTTGGACAGCTCGGTGCCCGCGCCCGACGGCGTGAAGAAGCCGCCGATGCCGCAGCCTCCGGCGCGGATGCGCTCGGCGAGCGTGCCCTGGGGATTGAGCTCCACCTCCAGCTCCTTGGAGATGAACTGCCGCTCGAACTCCTTGTTCTCCCCCACGTAGCTGGCGACGATCTTCTTCACCTGCTTGGCGTTGAGCAGAATGCCCAGGCCCAGCTCGGTGGTGCCGCAGTTGTTGGAGATGATGGTCAACCCCTTGGTGCCCTTGCGGTGGATGGCCGCGATCAGGTTCTCGGGATTGCCACACAGGCCGAAGCCGCCGCTCATCAGCGTGCAGCCATCCGGGATGTCGCGAACGGCCTCGTCCGCGCTCGGGATGATCTTGTTCATGAACCCCTCCTTCTCGAGAACGGGGCCGGGGCCTTGCTCACACAGGGCCCCCGCCCCGCCCTCCTCTCCCCGTGGGAGAGCGAGTCCGTATGGATTAGCGCTCCACCATCAGCGCGATGCCCTCGCCGCCGCCGATACACAGCGACGCCACGCCCCGCTTCTTGTCCAGGTCCTTCATCTCGTGCAGCAGCGTCACCAGCACGCGCGCGCCCGAGGCGCCAATCGGGTGGCCGAGCACCACCGCGCCGCCGCGGGGATTGACCTTGGAGGGATCCAGGCCGAGCAGCTTGTTGTTGGCGATGGCCACCACGGCGAAGGCCTCGTTGATCTCCCACAGGTCCACGTCGCTGGCCTTGAGCTGGGTGCGCTTGAGCAGGGAGTTGATGGCGTCCGCGGGGGCGATGGTGAACTCCACCGGCTTGCGCGCGGCCCCGGCATAGCCGGTGATGCGGCCGAGCACCGTGCGGCCCTCGGCCTTGGCGCGCTCGGCGCTCATGAGCACCAGCGCCGCGGCGCCGTCGTTGATGGACGAGGCGTTGGCGGCCGTCACCGTGCCGTCCTTCTTGAACACGGGCTTGAGCGTGGGGATCTTCTCCGGCCGGGCGCTCTTCGGGCCGTCGTCCTCGCTCACCACCACGTCGCCGCCCTTGCCGCCGGGCACGGTGACGGGGACGATCTCCCGGGTGAACAGGCCGGCCTTCTGGGCCTCGACGGCGCGCCGGGTGGACTCGAGCGCGTACTCGTCCTGGGCCGAGCGGGGAATGCCCTGGCTGAGCGAGCACTCCTCGGCGCAGTTGCCCATGTGCACGTTGCCGTACACGTCCCACAGGCCGTCATGGATGAGCGCGTCCTTGAACTCCACGTTCCCCATGCGGGCGCCGCCGCGCATGGTGTGGCTCAGGTAGGGCGCGTTGCTCATGGACTCCATGCCGCCAGCCACCACCACCTCGGCGTCGCCGAGGGCAATCGCCTGGGCGCCGGCGATCACCGCCTTGAGGCCCGAGCCGCACACCTTGTTGAGGGTGACCGCAGGGACGCTCTCCGGGATGCCCGCGAAGATGGCGGCCTGACGCGCGGGAGCCTGGCCCACGCCCGCCTGGAGCACGCAGCCCATGATGGTCTCGCTCACCTGGTCGGGCGACACGCCCGAGCGCTCCAGGGCGGCCTTGATCGCGATCGCGCCGAGCTGCGGCGCCGTCAACTTGGCGAGCGAGCCCTGAAACGTCCCGATGGGAGTCCGCGCCGCGCCCACGATGACCACTTCACGTGCCATGATCCGCCTCCGGGGAGAGTGCTGAGAAAAGCTGAAAAAGGACGAGGTTCAATAACCTCGGGCACGGCCCTTATCACCGTGCCTCCCGAGGGGGTCAAGCCCGCTTCCCCCCTGTCCGTCATGACGCACGAGGTCAGCCTCGTGTGAGTGCGTGAAAACAAACGGCCGGGCTCCCGTTGGGGAACCCGGCCGCGGTGCCACCCCTCGTGCGAGGGATGAGCCAGACTACTTCTTGAGCTTGCTCGCCATGACGTCGCCGAGGCGCGCCTTGGAGCCCTCGGCCTGGCGGCGGAGGTACTCGCGGTAGTCCTCACCCTCGCCGATGAGGGCCTTCATCGACAGGGCGACCTTCCGGTCCTGGGTGTTGATGTCGATGATCTTCACCTCGACATCCTGGGCCTCCTGCACCACGTCACGCGGGTTCTCGACACGCTCCTCCTTCAGCTCGGAGACGTGCACGAGGCCCTCGATGCCGGGCTCGATCTCCACGAAGGCGCCGAAGTCCGTCACCTTGGTGACCTTGCCCTTCACGCGGCTGCCCACCGGGGTGCGCTCGCTGAGCGTGTCCCAGGGGTCCGGCTGGAGCTGCTTGATGCCCAGGCTGAAGCGCTCGTTCTCGACGTCGATGTTGAGCACCACCGCCTCGACCTCGTCGCCCTTCTTGAACATCTCGCCCGGGTGCTTGATGCGCTGGGTCCAGGAGATGTCGGACACGTGCACCAGGCCGTCCACGCCCTCCTCGACGCCGACGAACACGCCGAAGTCGGTGACGTTGCGGATCTGACCCTTGATGACCGAGCCGATCGGGTACTTGTCCTCGAGCAGCGTCCAGGGGTTCTGCTCGATCTGCTTCATGCCCAGCGCGATGCGCTTGGCCTTGGGATCGATGTCGAGGACGACGGCCTCGACCTCCTGGCCGACCTCCAGCATCTTGCTGGGGTGCTTGAGGCGCTTGGTCCAGGACATCTCGGACACGTGCACCAGACCCTCGACGCCCTGCTCGATCTCGATGAACGCGCCGTAGTCGGTGATGGAGACGACCTTGCCCTTGACGCGCGTGCCGACCGGGTACTTCTCGTCGGCGCGGTGCCACGGATCCTCCTGGATCTGCTTGAGGCCCAGGCTGACGCGCTCCTGCGCGGGGTCGAACTTGAGGACGACGACGCGGACCTCGTCACCCACGTTGAACATCTCGGAGGGGTGACCGATGCGGCCCCACGACATGTCGGTGATGTGGAGCAGGCCGTCGATGCCGCCCAGGTCGATGAAGGCGCCGTAGTCGGTGAGGTTCTTGACCACGCCCTTGAGGACCGCACCCTCCTTGAGGTTCTTGAGGGTCTCCTTCTTCATCTCCTCGCGCTGCTTCTCGAGCAGCACGCGGCGGGAGAGCACGATGTTGCCGCGCTTCTTGTTGAACTTGATGACCTTGAACTCGAATTCCTTCGAGATGTACTGGTCGAGGTTGCGCACGGGGCGGATATCGACCTGGCTGCCGGGCAGGAACGCCTTGACGCCGATGTCGACCGAGAGGCCACCCTTGACGCGGCCCACGATGGTGCCCTTGACGATCTCATCGCGCTCGCACGCGGCGCTGATCTCGTCCCAGATACGCATCTTGTCGGCCTTCTCCTTGGAGAGGACGACCATGCCGGTGTCGTTCTCGCGGCTCTCCAGGAGGACCTCGACCGGGTCGCCCGCCTTGACGGAGACCTCGCCACGAGGGCTGGTGAACTCGGAGATCGGAACCTGGCCCTCGGACTTGTAGCCGATGTCGACGATGGCATAGTCCTTGGTCACCTGAACGACGGTGCCCTTGACGATCTCGCCTTCCTTGAGGATGCCTTCGCCCCCTCGCTCCTTGAGCGAGGCCTCGAACATCGCGGCAAAATCCTCGTCGCCGACCTCTCCGATCTGCTGGTTCACATTCTGCTGCATTTGGTAGGGAATCCTTGGGAAACGGTGCTACTGCCCCCGGTTGTTGGACGTCGGCCACTCGCGGGGAGCTACGAGTGGCCCGCGATCAGCACCACAGTGGAGCTGACTCGAAGCCGCGCACCCTAGACACCGGTTGGACCGGCAGTCAAGGGAGCACGCGGCCAGGCTTCTGGATCTGTCAATACCGTCGAGGCGCCAAGCATCCTTCGTGACCTCCAGGGAGGCTTCGCGTCGTTTGCGGGACTGTAGGTCCTGGTGGGTCCCGATGCATGAAGGCCATTGACTCCCGGTCCCAGGGCGATCAGCCGAGCGGCTCGGACCCCGGGTTTTCCGCGCTCATCCGCTGTCACCACTGCCAACAAGCGTCGTCTCGTTGTCATCCCCGCCAATGAGGGACACGTGGCGGGAGGGGGCGGAAGGTAGGTTGGCGCGCGATGGCCACCCGGCGCCCCGCCCGTCGTGAGAAGACCCCGCGCGCACCCCGCTCCCCTGCCCCTTCCCGGCGCCGCTCCCCTGAGGAGGCGCGAGAGGCCATCCTCAAGGCGGCCGAACCGTTGCTGATCGCCCGGGGCCCGGATGGGGTGGGATTGCAGGCGGTGGCGCGCGCCGCGGGAGTGAGCCATGGGCTCGTCACCCACTACTTCGGCACCTACGAGGCGTTGGTGCGCGAGGTGATCCAGCGCCGGGCCCAGCGCCTGGGGGACGGCTTCTGGCAACGGATGCTCCAGTCGCGGGAGCCCCCCGACACCGCCCAGTGGCTGGAACTCTTCTCACCCATACTCCAGGACGAGGGGAACGTCCGGCTGATGGCGTGGGCGCTGCTCACCGGGCGCGGTGAGCACCTGTCCCTGGGCCAGGGACTGCGCCGGGTGATGGATGTGCTGGAATCGCAGGTGGGCCGGGTCGCCACGGTGCAGGGGCTGCCGCCCCCGTCGCGCGAGGCCCTGGAGATGACGCTGCTCGTGGGACTGTGCGCCGCGCAGGGGTACACGCTCGCCCGGCACGTGCTGTTGCCCGGGCTTGGGCGAAGCGAGGACGCCCAGGCGGATGCGCGCTTTCGCGCCGTGCTCTCCGCGCTCCTCGACGCCGCCCTGGGATTGGAACCGCCCCGGGGGCGATGAGCGCCGCGAAGCTACGCGCGTCCCGCCCCTTGTTGCATCCACTCGTGGAGCCGGTGCCTTAGCCCCTCGAGTTCCGCACACGCGCTCAAGACGCCCTTCCACTTCCCCGGGAGTTCGCGCATGGCCCAGGAGCGACCTTGACCGGGGTCGAGTTTGGGCGCCCGCTCGGCGAGAAACGGATGGGCGTAGCGCTCCTTGGGGTGGTGTTCCCGGCGAATCTCGCTCCATGTCTCGGACAGGGTGTCCCGATGGGCCGCGAGCATCCAGACCTCGATCTCCTCGATGGCGAGGCAGACGAAGAGCCGCTGCTGGGTGCTCTCCAGCGCGGTGGCTCGTTCCGGTCTCTTGGGATCGCCGTCGCGGTCCACCATGATCAGGAACAGGTCGACCATTGGGTAGGTCTGGATGATGTCCGCGATGATGGTGGCGTCCAAGGCCTGGGCGATGCCACGCAGTCGAGGCTTGGAGAGAACCTGAACCCGCGCCTGCTTCCCGAGATCCGCCAGGAGCCGCTCGACAATGGGCTTGAGGATGTACTGATCGAGCGTCGGATCCTCTGGGATCACGAGCACCTTCACAGGGCCATCTCCATCCAGCCAGTGGTGAACAGCTCGTCAATCCCCTTGCGACGGACCACTTCGTCGAAGTGCGGCAGATCTCCCAGGCGACGCACGAGCGTGCCCTCGTGGTCGGGGACCCGACCGAAGACGAGGCTGTCGCGCAGGGTCTGCTGACTCAACCACTGGAGGATGACGGGAGAATGGGTGGTCGCGATGACCTGGATGCCGCGCTCGCGGGTCACCGTTTCCAGGTACTCCACCAGCAACTTGATGCGGGTCGGGTGCAAACCCGAATCGAGTTCCTCCAAGAGGATGACTGAGTTTCTGGGCGCGAGTCGGAGTGCGAGGAGGGTTCCGAGAAAACGAAGCGTTCCATCTGAAGCGCTCCTCACGGACACTCGTCGTCCGCTTTTCTCAACGAGCATGGCCATGACATCGCCCAGTTCCTTGACCTCCACGAAATCGATGTCGGCGATCTCAGGAGCACAAAACTCGGCCAGCCAGTCCGTGATCGCTCGCTTGGTCTCGGCTTCATCGCAGAGCCGAGCAAGAACACCGGAGATATTCCGCCCTTCTCCCCCAAGAGGTGCATTCCTGCGACCGTAGCCGCGCATCGCCGAGGGCTGGATGTTCAGGAACTCGATTTGAGAAAACGCTTCAGCGAGTGCAACCGAGGGGAGCATCATCCCGTCAGAACGTGGCACTTGTTGATGCAACAGAAACACGCTCCGGTGCGCACTGAAGAGCCTCGTCGCGGACTTCGCAGAATCTGATGTCTCCGGAGGGAGCACGATCATCTCAATGCGATCACCTCGAAGGGCTCCTGTCCTCGCCGTTCCTCCCCCTTCATGAATAAGGCTCTCCTCCTCTAATAGCGGCTGAGGAGTTGTCCGACAGGTCATTCGATGGGTGATGTCAAGGGCGAGCTCTCGTTGCGCCTTTTCGATGGGCAGTCGGCCAGAGGCGATGGCTTGGGCGTCGAGTTCCACAAGTAACGCAGACCAATCGCTCTCGATCGTGAACCGCGCAGTCCCCAACCGCGCGGCTTCGGAGGCACCTCCTCGCAATCCGCGCCACGCATCAGGAGAGACGCGCTGCTCTCCATTGAGGATCTGTTCGAGATCGAGGTCGAACGAGTTGGCGTGCAGGAACTGCAACGCGTCCAGGAAGTTGCTCTTGCCGGAGGCATTAGCCCCGAGGAGCAACGTCAACGGGGCGAGCGGGACGTCCTCATCGACGAAGCTCTTGAAGTCGTTGAGGCGCAGCCTCTTGAGCACGGTGCCACCCCATTGAACAACGAGTCCGCCTCTCCACTCAGCCGAGCAGCTTGAACGTCTCGCGGGCGATCACCAGGCGCTGCACCTCGCTGGTGCCCTCGTAGATGGTCTGCACGCGCGCGTCGCGGAAGTAGCGCTCCACGGGGAACTCGTCGATGTAGCCGTAGCCGCCGTGGATCTGCACCGCCTTGTCCACCACGCGGTTGGACATCTCGCTGGCGAACAGCTTCGCCATGGACGCCTCGCGGGTGAAGAGCTTGCCCTCCTCCTTGAGGGTCGCCGCGCGCAGCGTGAGCAGCTCCGCCGCCTCGAGCTCCGTGGCCATGTTCGCCATCATGAAGCGCACGCCCTGGAAATCACCAATGGCCTGGCCGAACGCCTTGCGGTCCTTCGCGTAGCGCACGCTCGCGTCCAGCGCCGCCCGGGCCACGCCACACGCCTGCGAGGCAATCCCGATGCGCCCACCGTCCAGGGCGATCATCGCCAGCTTGAAGCCGTCCCCCTCCTTGCCCAGGAGGTTGTCCGCGGGAATGGCGCAGTCCTCGAAGGTGAGGCTCACCGTGTTGGACGCGCGCAGGCCCATCTTGTCCTCGTGCTTGCCCACGTGCAGCCCCGGCGTGCCGCCCTCCACGATGAAGGCGGAGATGCCCTTGCCGCCCTGCCCTCCCGTCTGCGCCCACACCACCATCACCCCCGCGTACTCGCCCGAGGTGATCCACTGCTTGCTGCCGTTGAGCACCCACGTGTCCCCGCGCCGCACCGCCGTGGTGCGCATGGCGCGCGGATCCGAGCCCGCATGCGGCTCGGAGAGCGCGAACGAGCCCGCCACGGCCTCGCCCGACGTCAGCCGCGTCACGAACTTCTCGCGCTGCGCGTCGGTGCCGTACGTGTGGATGAGCTCGGCGCACATGTTGGTGACGGCCATCGTCACCGACGTCGACGCGCACGCCGCCGACATCTCCATCATCGCCAGCGAGTACGCCACGACACCCGCCTCGGCGCCGCCGTACTTCGCGGAGATGTTCACCCCCATGAGCCCGAGCGAGGCCAGCTCCCGGTACAGCTCCGTGGCGAAGGTCTCTTCCCGATCAAAGGTGCGCGCCTGGGGCGCCACCCGCTCGCGCGCGAACTTGCGCGCGGTGTCCCGGATGAGCGTCTGGGTCTCGGTGAGTTCGTGGTTCACGGGGGGCTTCCTACTTGATGGCCTTGAGGTTGAACGGGTACTCGATCGGGTGCTCTTTCTTGTCCGAGGGCTCGGGGAACGTGATGCTGGTGAGCACGTTCACCACGCACTCGTTGAGCCGCTGGTTCTTGATCGTCGTGCCCGCCTTGGCCACCTGGGCGTTACGCACGAAGCCGTCGGGCGAGATGGTGAAGGTCGTCAGGATGCGGCCCTCCTCCACATTGCTGCCCTTCCTCGCGAGGATCTCCTCGTAACAATCCTGGATGTCCCGCGAGTAGTAGTTCATCACCATGCGGATGGAGTCCGGGGTGAAGGGCAGCTTGGTGACGTCCGGCGGCTGCGGCCGGGCCGGCGGCGCGGTCTTCTTCCCCGAGCCACCCGGCTCGGCGGCCGGGGTGCCCGCGTCCGAGGCCGAGGCCGCGCCCTTCTTGCCCGCCGCGCCCTGCGCCAGCGCCAGGCCCGCCGACAACACCACCGCCATCGTGATCAACGGTCGCTTCATGAGCTGTCGACTCCCTAGTCCTTGAGCAGATTGGCCGAGATGACGATGCGCTGGATCTCGCTCGTCCCCTCGTAGATTTCGGTGATGCGCGCGTCACGCACGTGGCGCTCCACGTCCATCTCCTTCGAGTAGCCCATGCCGCCGTGCACCTGCAGGGCCTTGTTCGCCACGCGGCTGGCCATCTCGCTCGCGTAGAGCTTGGCCATGGCGCTCTCGGCGGAGTGGCGCACGCCCTGATCCTTCAGCAGCGCCGCGCGCAGCACCAGCAGCCGCGCCGCGTCGATCTCCGTGGCCATGTCGGCGATCATGAACTGGATGGCCTGGTGCTCGCGGATGGCCTTGCCGAAGCTCTTGCGCTCGCCCGAGTAGCGCACCGCCTCCTCGAAGGCCGCGCGCGCGATGCCCAGCGCCTGCGCCGCGATGCCGATGCGCCCGCCGTCCAGCGTGCTCATCGCCACCTTGAAGCCATCGCCCTCCTTGCCCAGCATGTTGCGCGCCGGCACGCGCATGTCCTCGAAGAACATGCTGCACGAGTGCGCCGCGCTGATGCCCATCTTCTTGTCGGGCTCGGCCCGGATGAAGCCCGGGGTGTTGGTGGGCACGAGGAAGGCGCTGATGCCCCGGTTGCCCGCTTCCTTGTTCGTCATCGTGAACAACACGATGGCGTCGGCCTTGGGACCGTTGGTGATCCAGTTCTTCGAGCCGTTGATGACGTACTCGTCGCCCTTGCGCACCGCCGTGGTCTTCTGGGCGGCCGCGTCACTGCCCGCCTCGGGCTCGGTGAGGCCGAAGCAGCCGAGCTTCTCGCCCCGGGCGAAGGGCGTGAGGAACTCCTTCTTCTGCTCCTCGGTGCCATAGCGCTTGACCGGATCGCAGTAGAGCGAGTTGTTCACGCTCATGATGACGCCCGTGGAGGCACAGCCGCGGCTGATCTCCTCCATGGCCATGGCGTAGCAGACGTTGTCCAGGCCCGCGCCGCCGTACTCCTCGGGCACCGCCACGCCCATCAGCGACAGCTCCGCGAGCTTCTTCACCGCCTCGGTGGGCCACTGGTGGTGCTCGTCCCACTTGCGGGCGTTGGGGGTCAGCTCGCGCGCGGCGAACTCGCGGCATACCCGCTGGATCTCACGCTGGATGTCGCTCGGCTCGAAGTTCATGACACTCCTGGGGGGAAAGACGCGGGGTACATAGTACGGGCCATGGGCCCCGGAAACAGGGTTGGCTGAAAGGCGGGGCACCCGAGCACCCGCCGGGCCGTCTACCGGCCGGAGAAGACCGCCGGGCGCTTCTCCAGGAAGGCCTTCATGCCTTCCTTCTGATCCTCGGAGCCGAACAGCACGCCAAACGCCTGGCTCTCCAGCTCGTTGGCCGTGCGGAGATCCTGATCGGCGCCCAGCTCGATGACGCGCTTGGCCTGGGACAGGGCCATCGGGCCGTTCTTGATGAGCTTGCCCGCCACCGCCTTGCAGTGCGCGAGGAGCTGGTCGGCCGGGAGCACCTCGAGCACGAGGCCGATCTCCTTGGCCTTGGCCGCGTCCAGCCGCTCGGCGGTGAAGATGAGCTCCTTCGCGCGCATCTTGCCCACCGCGCGCGCCAGGCGCTGGGTGCCGCCAAAGCCCGGGATGACGCCGAGGGTGGCCTCGGGCAGCCCGAGCTTCGCCTTGTCCGACGCGTAGATGAGGTCGCACGCGAGCGCGAGCTCACACCCGCCGCCGAGCGCGAAGCCGTTCACCGCGGCGATCGTCGGGATGGTGAGCCGCTCGAGCAGGTGCATGACGCGGTGGCCGAGCGCGGAGAACTCCCGCGCCTGCGCCGAGCCGATGGTGGCCATCTCCGCGATGTCCGCCCCCGCCACGAAGGCCTTGTCGCCCCCGCCGGTGACGATGAGCGCGCGCACCTGCGAGGGCAGCAGCAGCAGCGCCGACTCCATCTCGAGGAACGTCTGGGTGTTGAGGGCGTTGAGCGCCTTGGGGCGGTCGATGGTGAGGACGGCGACGGCGCCCTCGGTGTCCAGCCGGATGTTCTCGTAGGCCATGGGTGTGTCCTCGTCCTAGTACGTGTAGAAACCGCGGCCGCTCTTCTTGCCATACCAACCCGCGTCCACGTACTGGCGCAGCAGGGGGCTCGGGCGGTACTTGTCGTCGCCCAGGCCCTTGTGGAGCACCTCGGCGATGTAGAGCACGGTGTCCAGGCCGATGAAGTCCGCGAGCTGCAGCGGGCCCATGGGCTGGTTGGTGCCCAGCTTCATCGCCGTGTCGATGTCCTCCACCGAGCCCACCCCCTCCATCAGCGCGAAGCACGCCTCGTTGAGCATGGGGATGAGGATGCGGTTGACGATGAAGCCCGGGAAGTCCTTGGACACTACCGTCGTCTTGCCCATCTTCTCCGCGAGCGCCCGCGTCGTCTGGTACGTCGACTCGGAGGTAGCCGCGCCCCGGATGATCTCCACGAGCTGCATGATCGGCACCGGGTTCATGAAGTGCATGCCGATGACGTTTTCCGGACGCTTCGTCGCCGCGGCGATGCGGGTGATGGAGATGGACGAGGTGTTGGTGGCGATGATGCCCCCCGGCTTCACCACGCCGTCCAGCTCCACGAAGATGCGGCGCTTGAGCTCCTCGTTCTCCGTCACCGCCTCGACGGCGAAGTCCACGCCCTGCACCTCGGTGGCGCGCTCGGCGGTGGCCAGGTTCGCGTACGCCGCCTGGAGCCGGGCCTCGTCCAGCTTGCCCTTGTCCGCGAGCTTCTTGAGGCCCGCGCGGATGCGATCGGCCCCCTTGGCGAGCCCGTCCTTCGACACATCCACCAGCGTGACGCGCAGGCCCGCCTGCAACGCCACCTGGGCGATGCCCGACCCCATCTGTCCTGCCCCGACGACGACGACGTGCTCCGTTGCCATGGCGTTCGCGACCTCTTTCGAGCGGTTTGGAACCGGGCGGGCTATAGCCCCCGCCCCCCCACCGGTCAACGACTCCCGGCCATCCTCAGGTTCCGCTCCACCCGGAGATCCTCCGGTCCAAGTGTCAGATGCTCCACTCGGGGTGGCAGGGACGGTCCGTGCTGTCCCCGGGGGAACACCCAGATCTCGTACGTCCCGGCGGCCAGTTCCGCTTTCACGGTGAGTGACGCCGGGGGGCCGCTCGGGAAGGTGAGAGACACGCGCTTGAGCAGCTCGCCCTCCGCGTCCTTCACCTGCACGTCGAGCGAGCGGATGTCGCTCCAGCCCGGGCCCTCCAGCCGCCACACCAGCTCGCGCTCGGGCACGTCCGAGCCCTTCCACCACCACAGGCCCAGCGCCAGGAGCACCAGCAACGGCAGCCGCCGCACCAGCGGATGGCGGCGCCAGTCCCGCTTTCCCGCCTCGTCCTCCACCCGCCCTACTCCTTCTTCGCGGCGGCCTTCTTGCCGCCCCGGCGCGTGCCCAGCTCGGAGATGGCGATCTTGGTGCGCAGGGGCTCGGCCTGCTCCTTGTCGTCCTTGTCCGCGGGCACCAGGCGGATCTGCGCCTTCACCTCGATGGTCATCCCCGACAGGAGCTTGAGCACCTCGTCGCGCAGCTTCTCCGACTGGAGGAAGCGCCGCAGCTCCTCGGAGACGACCCGGCCCACCTCGTCCTTCGTCTTCTCCGCCTGCCCGAGCACGTAGCCGAGCACCTCCTTGGGCAGCTTGAGCTGGCCGGCCATCGCGCGCAGGCCCTCTTCCGTCATGAAGAGGGCGCCCAGTCCCGCCACGGCCACCTTGCGCATGAACTCGGGCACGAAACCCGCGCGAGACCCCTCGCCCCGCTCCTGCCCTTCATCGAGCAGCGGATCGAAGTCCTTGTCGGGTTCCTTGCCGGTCGTCATCGGGGGCCTCGTGGGGGGACGGGGATGCGGCTAGCGTACCACCGGCAGCTTCACCGCCACGCGCATGTTCTCGGTGGAGACGCGGCCGGCGATGTTGCGCGCCATCGTCCGGAAGGCCAGGGCCTCGGGGCTGTCCGGCGCGCTGAGCACCACGGGCACGCCCGCGTCGCCCGACTCGCGGATCTTCAAGTCGAGCGGGATCTCCCCCAGGAAGGGGATGCTGAACATCTGCGCCGCCTTCTGGCCGCCCCCCCGGTTGAAGATGTGCGTGGCGTGCGAGCAGTTCGGGCAGATGAACTGGCTCATGTTCTCCACGATGCCCAGCACGGGAATGTGAACCTTGTCGAACATCTGCTTGGCGCGCACCACGTCCGCGAGCGCCACGTCCTGCGGCGTGGTCACCAGCACCGCGCCCGCGGCCCGCACCGACTGGGACAGCGTCAGCGCCACGTCGCCCGTGCCCGGGGGCAGGTCCAGGATGAGGTAGTCCAGCTCGCCCCAGCGCACGTCGCGGATGAGCTGCATCAGCGCCCCGTGCAGCATGGGCCCGCGCCAGATGAGCGCCTGCTCCGCTTCCACGAGGAAGCCGATGGACATCACCTTGAGGCCGTGCTTCTCCATGGGCAGCAGCGTCTTGCCGTCCGGGCTCGTGGGCTTCTCGGTGATGCCCGTCATCAGGGGCACCGACGGGCCGTAGAAGTCCGCGTCGAGCAGGCCCACCGTGGCGCCATCTCGCGCCAGGGCCGTGGCCAGGTTCACCGACACGGTGCTCTTGCCCACCCCGCCCTTGCCCGCGCCCACCAGAATCACGTTCTTCACCTGGGGCAGCAGCGCCTGGCCCTGGGGGCCTCCCATGCCCGCGGGCGCCGAGCGCACCTGCGCGCCCCACTCGATGTCGAACGTCTTGAGGCCCGGCACCTGCTTGAGCGCCGCTTCCGCGTCCGCCTGGATCTTCCCCTTCATCGGGCAGGCGGGCGTGGTCAGCTCGATCTTCAGCTTCGCCTTGTCGCCCTCCACGCGGACGTCCTTCACCATCCCGGCCTTCACGAGGTCGATGTGCAGCTCGGGATCCATCACCTTCGACATCGCCGCGAGGATGTCGCGCTCGGAAACGCTCATCTGGAGTACCTGAATCCTTGTGGAACCCCGAGGGCGGGGGACGGCCCTCGGATGGGGCGCGCAATAGCCAGCGGCCCCGGTGGTGTCAACCTCCTCTAATCTCCCACCCGCCCGGATGCACGCCGCCTCATTCGAGCGCCTCCACCCGGTACTCGCCCGCTTCCCGCGTGAGCCGCACCGCCCGTTGTTCCCCCAGGGGGAACGCCGCCCCCCCCTCCGTCACCTCCACCGGGCCCTTCACCGCGAGTCGCGCCCGGCGCACCCGCTCGGCCGCCAGGGGCTCGCGCTGGAAGTCCTCGCGCAGTCTTTCCGGGGTGTACCGGGCCCGCAAGGAAGAGGACAGGAGCGACCAGGCGGTCTCCCAGTCAGCGGCCTCCGTGGCGTCGAGGAACCGCGTCAGGAGGGCCCGGGGCGCGTCCTGGGGGGATTCCTCGACGACCCGCCAGCCCTCCTTCGACTCGATCAGGCTCAACGAGGGGCCCTGGGCCCAGAGCTCGGGAAGGGCCGCGCGCACCTGGGCGATCCGGGCACGCCGCGCCTCCGCGTCCGCGTAGTGCGTGAGGAACGGGGCGCGCGCCTCGGGGGGCAGGCTCGTCAGGGCGGAGGCCGCCTCCAGCCGGTTCTCCTCCAGGGCCCGGACATAGGCCGTGGCCACCTCGCGGGGGCCCGGAGCGTGGGCACAACCCACGAGGGACGACACCAGCGCGAGGCCAACGGTGAACGGTGAAGAACGGGGAGGCAGCAAGCAGGGCATGGGCACGAGGGGCCCGCGAGATTAGCGGAAACCCCCGTGCCGCGCCGCTGGAGAGACGACGCGGGGACTCAGGGCACCTGCACGCCGTTGGCCTTGATGACGTCCCGGTACCAGAGCGCGCTGTCCTTGGGGATGCGCTGCTGGGTCTTGTAGTCCACCCAGACGATGCCGAAGCGCTGCAAATAGCCGCGATCCCACTCGAAGTTGTCCATGAAGGACCAGACGAAGTAGCCGGCCAGCGGCGCGCCCGCGTCCATGGCCTTGCGGGCCGCGAGGAAGTGGTCGCGCAGGAAGTTGGTCCGCTTCTCGTCGGGCACCCGGCCCTGGGCATCCGGCGGAGTCGAGAAGCTCGCCCCGTTCTCCGTCACGTACAGCTTGCGCGGCCCGTAGTCGACGTGCAGCCGCGTGAGCAGCTTGCGCAGGCTGTCCGGGTGGACCTCCCAGCCCATCTCGGTCCACTCCGACTGGGGCGCGAGGTGCACCGTGCGCGGGTGGTTCTTCTCCTCGGGCACCTTGTCGCTGCGCAGCACCGCGCGGTTGTAGTAGTTGACGCCCAGGAAGTCGGTGTCGACCGCGATTGCCTCGAGGTCCCCCGGCTGCACCACCGTGAAGCCCTCGGACGGCAGGTGCCCGGCCTTGATGTAGTCCGCGATCATGTCCGCCGGGTAGTGGCGCCCGTACAGCGGATCCAGGAACCAGCGGTTGAAGTAGCCGTCATGGTGGCGGAACGCGTCGTAGTCCGCGGCGCTCGGCGAGGCGGGCTCCGCGGGCGACAGGTTCAGCGTGATGCCCACCTGGGCGCCCGGGCTCGCGGCGCGGATGACGGGCACCGCCCAGCCGTGCGACAGCAGCACGTGGTGGCTCGCCGCGAGCGCCTGCCGGAAGTCCTTGAGGCCCGGCGCGTGCAGGCCCTTCTCGTGGCTGAGCAGGCTGATGCACCAGGGCTCGTTGTGGGTGATCCAGTTCTTCACCCGATCCCCGAGCGCGCGCGCGACGACTTCCGTGTACTCGACGAACGCCTCGGCGGTGGAGCGCCGGGGCCAGCCGCCCTGATCCTGCAGCGTCTGGGGGAGATCCCAGTGGTAGAGCGTCACGAACGGGGTGATGCCCGCCTCGAGCAGCCCGTCCACCAGGCGGTTGTAGAAGTCGAGCCCCTTCGGGTTCACCTTGCCCCGGCCCGTGGGCAGGATGCGGGGCCACGCCACCGAGAAGCGGTAGGCCTGCATCCCCAGGCTCTTCATCAGGGCGATGTCCTCGCGGTAGCGGTGATAGTGATCACACGCCACGTCGCCGTTCGTCCCGTCGCCCACCTTGCCGGGCGTCTTGGAGAAGCGATCCCAGATCGACTCGCCCCGCCCGTCCTCCATCGCGGCGCCTTCGATCTGGTACGACGAGGTGGCGGTACCCCAGAGGAAATCCTTCGGGAAGCTGATGAGTGCCATGCGTGTGCTGAAGCCTCTTGAACGAGGGAAGAAACAAGGGCGCCAGGCCTCGGCGGACTTCTCCGGAGCGGCGCCCTGATGATGGAGGGAAGAAGGAAGGACGCTAGGCTTCAGCGGCCTTCTGCGGCGCGGCCGCGGTGCCCTGCCCGTGCAGGTGGCAGCTCACCCAACGGTTCGCATCGAGTTGCGTCCTGCCCGGCATCTGCTCGCGGCAGACGGGCATGACGTGGGGGCAGCGCGCGGCGAACGGGCAGCCCGGAGGCGGATCGATGAGCACGGGCGCGCCCGGCCTGGCCTTGATCTCACCCGTCATGGGGCTGGTCGGATCCGGCACCGCCGACAGCAGCAGCTGGGTGTAGGGGTGCGCCGGGCGCTGCATCAGCTCCTCGCTCGGCGCGCTCTCCACCAGGTTGCCCGCGTACAGCACCATGGTGCGGTCCGCGAAGTAGCGCGCGCTCGCCAGGTCGTGCGTGATGTACAGGTAGGAGATGCCCCGCTCCTCCTTGAGGCGCTCCATCAGGTTGAGCACGCCCACCCGGATGGAGACGTCCAGCATGGAGATGGGCTCGTCGGCCAGGATGACGGAGGGCTCGGGCGCCAGGGCACGCGCGATCGCCACGCGCTGGCGCTGTCCACCCGAGAGCTGGTGCGGGTGCTTCTCCGCGACCTCCGCGGCCGGGTTGAGATCGACCGTGGTGAGCAGCTCGTGCACGCGCGCCCGCAGCTCCTCGTCGCTCCGGGCCTTGTTGTGCAGAAGCAACGGCCGCTCGAGGTGGTAGCCGAGCGTGTGCACCGGGTTCAGCGAGCCGAACGGATCCTGGAAGATCATCTGCACGAGCGAGCGGTAGTCACGCGACGCGTGCTTCGGCTCGTCGGCGAGGACGTTGCGGCCCTTGAAGCGGATCTCCCCCCCGGACACGGGCATGAGCCGCGCGATCAGCCGCGCGATGGTGCTCTTGCCACTGCCCGACTCCCCCACCAGCGCGATGACCTCGCGCTCGTGGAGCGAGAAGGAGATGTCGTTGAGGGCGCGCAGGCGCTTCGGTTTGAAGCCACCGCCCACGTTGAAGTACTTGGTGAGGTTCTTGACCTCGAGGAGCGGCTGACGCTCGGGAGCGGGGGTCGTCATGGGGCGTGGAGGTGGCAGACGCTGAGGTGGTGGGATCCGAACGTGCTCACCTTGGGCTCTTCGGTCCGGCAGTGAGCCATCACCTGCGGGCAGCGGGGGTTGAAGCGGCAGCCCGGAGGCGGAACGCGCATGTCCGGCGGCGAGCCCGGAATGCCCATGAGCTTGCCCCGCGGCCCGCGCAGCGAGGGCGCCGAGTTCAACAGCCCCTTGGTGTACGGGTGCTTGGGCGTGTGGAACAGCTCGCTCGCGGTGGCCGTCTCCACCACCCGCCCCGCGTAGAGGATGGCGATGCGCGTGGAGAACTCGAGCAGCAGCGACAGGTCGTGCGTGATGAACAGGATGGAGAAGCCCAGCTTGTTCTTCAGCTCGGTGATCTGCTGGAGGATCTCCTTCTGCACCACCACGTCGAGCGCCGTCGTGGGCTCGTCCATGATCATCAGCGGCGGATCCAACGCGAGCGCGATGGCGATCACCACGCGCTGGCGCATGCCGCCCGACAGCTGGTGTGGGTAGCTCGACAGGCGCGAGCTGTCGATGCCCACGAGCTTGAGCAGCGAGGCGGCCTTCTCCATCGCCTGGGCCTGCTTCATCGGCACGTGCGCCTGGATGGCGTCCGCGATCTGCTCGCCGATCGAGAGGATCGGGTTGAGGGCGTTCATCGCGCTCTGGAACACGAACGACATCTTGCTCCAGCGGAACTGGCGCAGCTGCTCGTTGTTCATCGCGAGCACGTCCTGGCCGTCGAAGAGCACCTCGCCGCCGGTGATCATCGCGGGCGGGCGCAACAGCCGCAGCAGCGCCTGGGCCGCGGTGGACTTGCCACTGCCCGACTCGCCCGCGAGCCCGAGCACCTCGCCGCGGCCGATCTCGAAGGACACCCCATCCACGGCGCACACGGGCCCGGAGGGCGTCATGTACTCCACCCGCAAGTCCCTCACCGAGAGCAGCGGCTGCGCGGGGGCGGTCGCGATTGCGTTAGCGGACATGGCGCTTCACCACCGGGGTCGACAGACCCTCTTCCAGTTTGTTGAGCTTGAGCATGCGCGTCCAGCCGCGATCTGTGCGCAGCCGGGGGTTGGTCATCTCGTCGATCGCGAAGTTGATGAGCACGAGCGCGAACGCGATGAGCGCGACACACAGACCCGTGGGAACCACCGTCCACCACGCGCCCGTCAGCATCGCCGCGTTGTTGCTCGCCCAGTACAGGTTGGTGCCCCAGGTGACCACGCCCACGTCGCCGATGCCCAGGAACTCCAGGCCCACCTGGGCGCCAATGGCGTAGACGGTCGCGGAGATGAAGCCGCTCATCAAGAGCGACGTCATGTTGGGGAGGATCTCCCGGAAGATGATGCGCAGGTGGCCTTCGCCGCTCACGAGCGCGGCGGACACGAAGTCCTTCTCGCGCAGCGCGAGCATCTGCGAGCGCAGCACGCGCGCGTTCCAGGCCCAACCGGTGACCACCAGCACCACGCCGATGGTGACGGGCCCGGGCCGCAGGTAGGCCGCGATGACCACCGTCATGGGCAGACCGGGGATGATGAGGAACACGTTGGTGAGCAGCGACAGGACGCTGTCCACCCAGCCCCCGAAGTAGCCCGCCGTCATGCCGATGATGGCGCCAATCACCATGACGGCCAAGCCCACGATGAAGCCCACCGCGAGCGACGTGCGCGCGCCCGCCACCGTCTGCGCGAGCACGTCCTGGCCCTGCCCCGTCGTGCCGAAGGGGAACTCGGCCGAGGGCGCCTCGTTCGGGGCTCCCACGAACGCCCCTGGATCATTCGACACGAGCAGCGGACCGACGAGCGCCATCGCGATGAAGAAGAGCACCAGGCCCACCCCCACCGACGCCTTGCGATTGCTCAGCAACTGCCAGAACAGTCCCGTGCGCGGACTCCTCCGGGCAGCCGGCTTCACGCCCGCCTCGCCAATCTGCGCACTCACACTTTGATTCGCGACTTGCATTGTAGGCTCCCGCCCTCGACTCCCGTCAGCGCGCACGCGTCCGGGGATCGAGCCATACATAGAGGATGTCCACGAGCAGATTGGCGCCCAGCACCGCCAGGGTGATCGTCAGGAAGATGCCCTGCATGAGCGGGTAGTCCTGGTTGCGCACCGCCTGGATGAGCAGGTAGCCCTGACCGGGATACGAGAACACGATCTCGGTGAGCAACGAGCCGGACAGCACGAAGCCAATGGCCATGCCGAACCCGGTGATGTTGGGCAGCAGGGCGTTGCGCGCGGCGTAGTGGAACATGATGCGCCCCTGCGACAGGCCCTTGGCGTTGGCCAGCGAGATGTAGTCCTCGGCCAGCACCCCCACCATCGAGCTGCGCATGCCGAGCATCCAGCCACCCAGCGAGGCGATCACGATCGACAGGGCGGGCAGCACCATGTGCTCGGCGACGCTCCCGATGAACTCGCCACTCAGCTCCGGCGCGAGCATGTCGCTGTAGGCATGGCGCAGCGGGAAGGCACCCAGCGTGTAGCCCAGCCCGTAGAGCAGCACCATCGCCAGCCAGAAGTAGGGAAAGGCGCCCAGGAAGCTCAACAGCGGGGGCAGCGTGGAGTCCAGCCAGCCGCCGCGCCGCCAGGTGGCGACCACCCCGAGCAGCGAGCCCAGCCCGAAGCTGATCAGCACCGCGGTGCCCGACAACAGCAGCGTCCACCCCAACCCCGTGCCGATGACCTCCGTCACCGACGACGGAAAATACGCCACGGAGATGCCCAGATCCCCCTGGAACATATGGGACAGATATGTGAAGTATTGCTGCAGCAGCGGCTCGTTGGTGAAACCAAACGCCGCGCGCAGGGCCTCGATGGCCTCGGGCTGGAGTTGACCCGCGAAGCGCGCGAACATCGCCGACGCGGGGTCTCCCGGCATCATCCGGGGGATGATGAAATTGAGCGTGAGCGACGCCCACGCGGCGAGGGCATAGAGCCCCAGGTTCTTCAATAGATGACGCACGGCGCTTGATTCTCCGCGATGAAGATGTCTTGGGCTTGAGCCCGCTCCGGGGACGGAGCGGGTGGGTCCGCAGGGGCTGTGGGGGATCGGCTGCGCGAGGGAGTGCCCGTTCGGACCTCCTTCACACATCGTTGATTACCACGAATCTCCAGGAGAAGAAGCCCTTCAATCGATTTCCGCAAACGTTTCGATTCCCTCAGAGGGTGTTGCGGCGCGTCAATTGCCGCGATGCGTCGAGCCGAATGTCTGCATTTGAACGGCGACGCGTTCCGAGGCGCCTTCTACGGCCGCTGGGGAACGGCGCCCGGAGGCCGGCAGCGGGAACAATAGACATCTCCCTCATACACGAACATGTCTGACTGAATCGTGTCAGCGCATGCCGAGCATGTCTGGGTGGAAGTCTTCCCCGCGGTGGCGGGAGCCGCCTGGAGGTCCGTCACCCCCTCCAGCCGCGCGTAGCCCCCCGCGTCCAGCCAGAGGCCCTCGCAATGCGAGCAGACCTCCACCGGGCTGGCACGTGTCACCACCCGGGCGAGCCGCCGGCCACAGTCCGGACACGCCAGGGGCGCGCTGCCACAGGTGGCGCACGTGCCGCGCTCCGGGGGAATCAGGTGGCCCCTCTTCCGGCACCGGGAGGGGGCCCGGCGCGCCGCCCCCAGGAAGGCCCGCAGGGGAGGACGATCCGGTACGCGCGCCCACGTCCCCCGGCCGAACCACAGCCCGTGGCACCGGGCGCACGTGCCCACCTCCACGTGGGAGACACGCAGGGGCCGAAGCTGCTCGTTCTCGCACAGGGGACAGGGTCGCGCCATGCGAGGCACGAGGCTACTCGAAGCGCTCCCCTCTTCCGAAGCCCTCCAGGCGCCACGCCGTCGGGCAGAAGGCATACGTGCCCGTCTGCGCGCCGCCCCCCAACAACAGCCGCAGCAGCGAGAAGCGCCGGTTGCCGCCTCCGAACATCTTCAGCTCGAAGGGCCCCGGCACCTTCGCCAGCTCCATGGCCCGCGCGCACGCCTCCTCGAAGCCGCCCTCCGTCCGGTCCACCAGCCCCGCCGCGAGCGCCCGCTGCCCGCTGTACACCCGCCCCTCCGCCAGCGCGTGGATCTCCTCCTTCGTCCGCCCCCGCGCCCGGGCCACCCGCTCCAGGAAGGCCTGGTAGGTCTCCTCCATCTCCGCCTCCATCAGCTCGCGCTCGCGCTCGGTGAAACCCCGCGACGAGGAGAACATGCCCGCGCTCTCGCCCCGGGTGATGAGCGTGCGGTGCACCCCCAGCTTCGCCAGCAGCCCGGAGACGTCGAACTTCCCCCCGAACACGCCAATGGAGCCCACGATGGCGTGCGGCGTGGCCCAGATCTCCCGCGCGCCCAGCGCCGCCATGTAGCCGCCGCTGGCCGCCACCCGGTCCACGAAGGCGATGACGGGCTTCTTCCGGGCCACCCGCTGCACCGCCTCCAGGATGATCTCCGAGGCCACCGCCGAGCCCCCCGAGCTCGCCACGTACAGCACCACCGCGCGCGAGCGCCGATCCCTCCCCGCCGCGCGCAGCGCCTTCACCACCGTCTCCGAGCCCGACAGCTCCGGGCCCACGCCCGTGCCGCCCTTGCCCGTGACGATCATCCCCGACACCGGCACCACCGCGAGCCGGGGCTTGCGCCTCAGCTTCCTCCACCGCACCGGCGGCCACGGCAGCCGCGCCCGGTACAGCTCCATGGACTCCACCCCCTCGCCCTCCCCCGCCTCGTCCTCGTCGGAGCTCAGGCCCAGCCGTTTCGGCAGATCCATCTCGTCACACAGCCCGTCGACGAGCCCCTCGGCCGCCGCGCGCCGGGCACTGTAGGGCCCCACGTCGATCCACCGCCGCACCTCCTCGGGCGTGCGGCGCCGGCCCCTGGCCACGATGTCCACCAGCTCCCCGTAGCGCTCGTCCAGGAAGGCCTCCAGCGTGCGCCGCTGGATGTCCGACACCTGGGGGTGCGTGAAGAGCTCAGGCGCCGTCTTGTACTCCCCGCGCCGGAAGAAGTGCGCCTGGATGCCCAGCCGGCCCAGGCCCTCGCCCAGCGCGGTGGCCTCCGCCGCGTAGCCCACCAGCTCCAGCCGCCCCGCGGGGCTGAGCAACACCTCGTCCGCCGAGCACATCACCTGGTAGCCCAGGCTGTCCGTGCTCACCGCCCAGGCCACCACCCGCTTGCCCGCCGCCCGGAAGTCCCCGAGCAGCTTCACCAACACGTCCCGCTTGGCCGGCGGCACCGCCAGCTCCCCTATCTCCAGGAGGATGCCCTTGATGGCCGGGTCCCTCGCCAGGAGGGTGAGCTCCTCGCGCAGCCGCTCCAGAGACGTCACCGTGGCGGGCTCCGGACGCCCCTGGCTCCCGAGCAGACCCAGGCGGGGCGCGCGCCCCGGCTCGCGGTAGGAGGGCTCTCCCGACAGCCGGAAGCGCACGTAGGCGGGGCGGTTGCGGGCCCCCAACAGGCGCAGCGGCAGGCCCAGCAGGGCACGGAGCGACAACAGCAGGTTGACCAGGGGAACGAAGAGCAGGCGCACGGCAGCCGCGCCTAGTGGAGCCCGGCAAGCGAAGCAAGCCCTGTTCTTGGCTGCTGTCGGGTCGTGATAGGCTGCCCGCCCATGCACTTGTCCCGCTTCTCGCGTCTGTTGGCCGTTCTCGTGCTCGTCTCGGGAGGCGCCGCCCTCGCCCAGCCCCAGCGCCGGCAGCTCAACTCCTACCAGGACTCGGAGATGACCCTGGAGGAGCGCAACGCCGCGCGCGCCCGGCCCAAGTCCAACATCAACGCCTACACCAAGGACATCAAGGTCAAGGAAGAGCCCATTCCCTGGAAGGCCATCGGGCTGGCCGTCATCGCCTTCGCCGTCACCGCGCCCTTCGCCTGGCGCGCCTACAAGGGCACCACCCGGGACATCGCCGCGGCCAACACCTTCGGCGTCTCCAGCTCCCGCGGGGGCGAGGACGCCAGCGAGCAGTAGTCCCGTTGGTTCCTCCTCACATGTCTGGCCCCCGGCCCAAGACGTGCGCCGCCTGTGGGCGCGCCATCGCCCCGGTCGAGCTGTACTACCGCTTCACCCTCGTGCTCGAGGGGGAGCAGGACGTGATCGGCACCGCCGCGCGGCCGGGCACCCCGGACGCGGAGGATGAACTCGCCAGGCTGCTCAAGCGGCTCGAGGACGGCTCCGAGTCCTCCGAGGAGCTGGAGGCGCAGGTGCACTGGGAACGGGGCGGCAGCGTGTGCGGGACCTGCCGCGCGGTGCTGGTGCGCACGTTGTCCGCGCCCCCGGACGTGGCCGAGCCCCACTGACTCAGGACGTCACGCCCGTGCCTTCCACCGACACATCGAGCTGATCGAAGGCATGGCCCAGGGCCACGATGCCCAGGGCCACCTCGGTCACCAGCACCAGCGCCGCGGTGAAGCCCGCGAAGGGCAGTGCCCACACCCCGGCGTCCAGCAACTGGTACAGCCCGAAGCCCACCACCGCCGCCAGGAACGCCGCGGGCAGCATCCCCACGAGCAACACCACCATCGTGCCCACCAGCGTCAACAGCCGCTGGCCGATGGCCTCCAGCCCCCGCGCCCGCTCGCCCTCGGGCGGCAGCCAGGCCGGAAAGAGCACCACCGCCGCGTTCTGCACGAAGAGCCCGCCCAGCGTCACCGCGGGCAGGAGCCACACCGCCCCCAGCCCCAGCGCCACCCACAGCTCGTTCCACCCCTCCGCGCGCCACACCGAGCCGCCCACCGCCACCCCCAGCAGCCCCACCTGCGCGACTCCGAGCACCAGCGCGGGCGCGGCCAGCTCCGCGGCCACCACCTGCCGGCCCGTGAGCGGCAGCGCGCGCAGCTGCTCCAACCGGGGGAGATCCATGCGCAGATCCATCCGCACGGCCGATGGGCCAAAGAAGCACAGCAGCACCGCGAAGCCTCCACACAAGGGCGACAGGAAGCCGCTGAGCTGGTCGAGCGCCTCGCCGGGGCTCTCGCCCGAGGCCGCCACGGCCACCACCCCGCCCAGCAGCGCCGCGACGACGAGCCGTCCCACGCTCCCCATCCGTCTGCCGGCGATGAGGTTCTTCCAGAGGATCGCCACCTCTGGCCGGCCCACGGACGCGAGCCGGAAGGGCGGCGCGCTCGTCCGCGGGGGCATGCCCCGGCCCCCGCGCTGGGCCAGCTGCTCCCGGATCCGGGCCCGCTCCTCGGCGCGCCCCACCGCCGACTCCTCGAAGGGCACCGCCGCCTTCATCACCCACGCGTAGTGCACGGCGAGCAGGCCGAGTCCGAGCGGCAGGCGCCGCAGGAAGGCGCCCACGTCCTGTGCGAGCGGCAGGGCCACCAGCGCGCGCCCCGGCCACAGCGCTGGTGATGCGCTCAACGCGAGCACCCACTGCCGCAGCATCAGGGGATTCCACCCCTCCTCCGGAAAGGGATGGTGGCTCAACGCCTCCATGGCCGAGCCGATCAACAGGGCGCACACGGCCGTGAGCAGCACCCAGCGCACCACCGTGCCGGACGTGCCGCGCCGGGCGAGCCGCGTGCGCATGAAGGAGGCCGCCGTCACGTGCAGGCTCACCGTGGTGAGTGTCACCGTGGTACCCAGCAAGAAGAGCACGGGGTGCGGCGTGAGCACGCGGCCGACGAACACGGTGGCGGCGAGCGCTCCCACGGCCGAGCCCCCGAGCCCCCGCGCGAGCTTGAAGTGCAGCAGCTCCCGCCTCGACACGGGCGCGGGGAAGAGGTGCTGGACTTCCGTCTCACTGAAGGACAGCGCGGGCCGGTCGGGCCCCAGCGCCCAGGCCGACAGCAGCGTGCCCAGCATGGCCGTGCCGAGCATGAACTCGCTGAAGAGCCGGGCCATGGGAGACACCACCGCCCACTCCTGCTGGTAGCCCAGGCGCCGCAGGAACAGCGAGTAGACATACAGCGCGCCGACCAGGGCCCCCACGAGGTACTTCGGCTGGCGCAACCGCCGCACCTGGTGCAGCACGCGGTTGCGCGCCGAGGCCGCCCAGAGGAACACCACCGCGCGCGCGAAGCTCATGTCGCCTCGCGCTCCAGCCCGGGCGCCGCGCTGGTGATGCGGATGAAGAGCTCCTCCAGGGACGCGCCCTCGGCCTCGGGCCCGCTCAGCCGCGCGCGGATCTCCGGCAGCGTGCCCAGCGCCACCACCCTCCCCCCGGCGATGATGAGCAGGCGGTGGCACAGCTCCTCCACCAGCGGCAACAGGTGCGAGGAGAGCACCAGCGCCGTGCCCTCTTCCGCGCGCCGGCGCAGCGAGGCCTTCATGCGGCGGATGGCCAGGGGATCCAACCCCGTGAGCGGCTCGTCCAGGATGATGAGCCGCGGCGTGTGCAGGAAGCCGCACGCGATGGACAGCTTCTGCTTCATCCCGCGCGACAGCTCCCCCGGCAGGGCCTTCTCCTTGCCCGCGAGCTCCATCTCGTCCAGCAGCCCCCGTGCGCGCGGCTCCCAGTCCTCCACGCCATACAACCGGGCCACGAAGTTCAGGTGCTCCCAGACGGTGAGGTACTCGAAGAGGCGCGGCTCGTCCGGCAGGAACGCCAGGGAGCGCTTGGCCTCCACGGGATGCTGCCCCAGGTCATACCCCGCCACCGTGATGCGTCCGGCCGACGGAGGCAGGATGCCCGCCAGGCAGCGCAGCGTGGTTGTCTTCCCCGCGCCATTGGGCCCCACCAGGCCGAGCACCTCACCCGGAGCGAGCTGGAACGTCACGCCCTGTACCGCCTTCACCTCGCCGTAGGTCTTCTCCAGCCCGCCGACCCGCAGCACCGGCGCCGTCGCCTCGCTCATAGGGGTGACAAAATACGCGCCCCCCCTGGGGGATTCCACTGCGGTCGGCGGGCCCGAACCGTTAGGGTACATGCCCCTTCGCCGGAGGTCATGATGCGGTTCCTCGATGACCAGAAGCCCACCTACGATCTGACCTACAACGATCTCTTCCTCGTGCCGGGCCGCTCGGAAGTGGGCTCGCGCCTGGACGTGGACCTGACTCCCGCGGATCGCGTGGGCACCACCCTGCCCCTCATCGTGTCCAACATGACGGCCGTGTCCGGCAAGCGCATGGCCGAGACCGTGGCGCGCCGCGGCGCCATCGCCGTGCTGCCCCAGGACATCCCGCTCGACATCGTCGCGAGCAACATCGCCTACGTGAAGTCGCGCCACCCCGTGTACGAGACGCCCATCACCTTGCGTCCCGGCGACACCGTCCAGGAGGCGCTCAACCTCATCCACAAGCGCGCTCATGGCGCCGTCATCGTCGTCAACGAGCACGACGAGCCCGTGGGCATCTTCACCGAGAACGATGCCTCGGGCGTGGACCGCTTCACCCAGCTGCACCGCGTGATGTCCACCGAGCTGCTCACCTTCGAGGAGGGCACGCCCCTGGAGCCCATGTTCGAGCAGCTCGCCACCAAGCGGCTCTCGTGCGCTCCCCTGCTCAAGGGGCGCAAGCTCGTCGGCGTGGTGACGCGCCAGGGCGCCTTGCGCTCCACGCTCTACCGGCCCGCCGTGGATGCCCAGGGTCGCTTCCTCGTCGCCACCGCGCTCGGCATCAACGGCGACGTGAAGGCCAAGGCCGAGGCCCTGCTGCGCGCGGGCACGGATCTGCTCGTGCTCGACGTGGCCCATGGCCACCAGCGCAAGATGCTGGAGGCGGTGGAGCTGGTGCGCGCGCTCTCCCCCAACGTGCCCCTCATGGCGGGCAACGTCGTCACGCGCGAGGGCACGCGCGATCTCATCTCCGCCGGCGCCGACCTCGTGAAGGTGGGCGTGGGCCCCGGCGCCATGTGCACCACGCGGATGATGACTGGCGTGGGCCGGCCCCAGTTCTCCGCGGTGCTCGACTGCGCGGAAGAGGCGCGCAAGCTCGGCCGGCACATCTGCGCGGACGGCGGCGTGCGGCACCCGCGCGACGTGGCGCTCGCGCTCGCGGCGGGCGCGGCCAACGTGATGATCGGCTCGTGGTTCGCCGGCACCTACGAGAGCCCCGCGGATGCCCTGCGCGACAGCGATGGCCGGCTCTACAAGGAGAACTTCGGTATGGCCTCCCAGCGCGCCGTCAAGGCCCGCACCCGCGGCGAGTCCCTGTTCGAGCGCGCCCGCAAGGAGCTGTTCGAGGAGGGCATCAGCACCTCGCGCATGTACCTGGATCCCAAGCGCCCGGGCGTCGAGGACATCATCGATCACATCGTCGCGGGCGTGCGCAGCGCGTGCACCTACGCGGGAGCCCGCACGATGGAGGAGTTCCACCACAACGCCGTGGTGGGCGTGCAGAGCCAGGCGGGCTACGAGGAAGGCCGCCCGGTGCGCACGAGCTGGTGAGCCTTTCCATGACCGCCATGACGACGCCCGCGAAGACCGTGAAGACGCTGCTCACCCGCCTCCACACCGCCTACCCGGAGGCCCGCTACGAGCTGAACTGGAAGACGCCGTATGAGCTGCTGGTGGCCACCGTGCTCGCCGCGCAGTGCACGGACGAGCGCGTCAACCGCGTGACGGCCACCCTCTTCGAGAAATACCCCGGAGGCCCCAAGGCGCTCGCCGACGCGGAGCCCGCCGAGCTCGAGGAGGACCTGCGCCCCACGGGCTTCTACAAGCAGAAGACGAAGGCGGTGCAGGCGCTCAGCCGCGCGCTGCTCATGGACTTCGGCGGCGAGGTGCCCCGCACCGTCGAGCAGCTCACCACCCTGCCGGGCGTGGCGCGCAAGACGGCCAACGTCGTGCTCAACACCGCCTTCAACCTGCCCTCGGGCATCATCGTCGACACCCACGTGGTGCGCGTGAGCCAGCGGCTCGGGCTCACCAAGAAGAAGAAGCCCGAGGAGATCGAACAGGAGCTGATGAAGCTCGTGCCCAAGGAGGAGTGGACCTTCCTCGGGCCCGCCACCGTCCTGCACGGCCGCTATACCTGCATGGCGCGCAAACCCAAGTGCGACGCCTGCCCCCTGGCCGACTTCTGTCCGAAGCTCGGAGTGGAGGCGCCGCCCGGATAGCACGGGCCTGCGGCTACGGGAGGACGCCCTCGAGCTCCCGCACCTCGTCCGCGGAGAGACGGAACTCCATGGCGCCGATGAAGCCATCCACCTGCTCGGCGCTGCGCGCGCCCACGATGGCGGCGGTGACCACGGGCTTGCGCAGCGTCCAGGCGATGGCCACCTCCGCGGGCGAGCGCCCATGCTTCGCGCCAATGGCCTTGAAGCGCTCCACCAGCGCGAGGTTGCGCGACAGCCGGGGCTCCTGGAAGTCCGGGCTGCGGCTGCGCCAGTCGTCCCTGGGCAGCTTCGCCGCGCGCTCGCGCGTCATCGCGCCCGTCAGCAACCCCGACGCCATGGGCGAGTAGGCGATGACGCCGATGTTGTTCTTCTCGCAGAACGGCAGGATGTCCTTCTCGATGTCCCGGTGGATGGCCGAGTACGGCGGCTGCAACGAGGTGATGGGCGCGATGGACTGCGCGAGCTCCATCTGCTTCGCGTCGAAGTTGGACACGCCAATCCACCGCACCTTGCCCTGACGCTGCAGCTCCGCCATCGCCTTCCATCCCGCCTCGATTCCCTCGAGGGAGCCCGCCGCGAGCGGCCAGTGGATTTGGTACAGATCGATGGTGTCCACCTTGAGCCGGCGCAGGCTCGCCTCGCACTCGCGGCGGATGGAGTCCGGGTGGATGTCCTTGCGCTCCTGGCGGTTGTCGTCCCAGACGAGTCCGCACTTGGTGAAGACGTAGGGCCGGTTCGTCCGGCCCTCGAGCGCCCGGGCGACCACCTCCTCGGAGTGGCCGAGCCCGTACACCGCCGCGGTGTCGATCCAGTTGATGCCCCGGTCCAGGGCGTGCTGGATGGCGCGGATGGACTGCTGATCATCCTGGGAACCCCAGGCGAACGTCCAGCCCGCACCACCAATCGCCCAGGCGCCAAAGCCGATGGGCGTGATGTGAAGATCGGAATTGCCGAACCGCCGCTTCTCCATGGACTACCTCCGCGAAAGGGGGCCCTTGATTTCCACTCCGGCCCCGCGCGCGCAAGCCAGAAGCACCGGAGTGTGGACCATCTCCCAGGGAGGTGGCGCCTCAGCGGGCGGCGCGGGCCACCCGGGCGAAGTGGTGGGCGAGCCGCTCGAGCAACTCCCGGTTCTCGCCCTCCGCCGCATGCAGCTTCGGCAACTGGGCGCGCAGCTCGTCCACGTTCTTCCCGTACAACTCCGTCAGCTCCTCCGCGCCCTGCGTGAACCAGCGCTCGAGCTCGTCCGCGGTGAGCTCCAGGTGGAACTGGAGTCCGTACGAGTCACCGAGCCGGAAGGCCTGCTGGGTATAGCGGTCCGTCGAGGCCAGGAGCGTGGCGCCCGGCACCGGCTTGAACGTGTCCTGGTGCCAGTGCGCCACGGTGGCTCGCGGGCGCACGCCACCAAGGACCGGATCCGCCAGGCCTTCCTTCGTCCAGCGCACCGGGCCCACGCCCACCTCCAGGCCGTTCTTTCCCACGAAGACCTCGGAGCCCGCCGCGGCCGCCAGCAGTTGCGCCCCCAGGCACAGGCCCAGCACGGGCCGCGAGAACGCGAGCCGCTCGGTGAGCAGCGCGAGCTCCTCCGCGAGGAAGGGGTGACGATCGGCCTCGTAGACGCCCATGGGGCCCCCGAGCACCACCACCAGCTCGGCGTCCACGTCCTCGCGCTTGACGCTCCGGAAGCGCTTGACGAGCGTGAACCCCGCCGCCTCCAGCGCGGGACCGAGCATCCCCGGTCCCTCGTGCTCCTCGTGCTGCATCACCACCGCGCGCATGATTCTCTCCGAATGAGAATGGGCAAGGTCGCCCGTGCAATCTACCCATTCGGCGCTACAGTGGGGGGCTGGTTTCCCCCCGAACCAACCGAGTCCCCTCACGAGATCCGTCCCCCGCCGGAGCTGTCATGAGTGCCCGCCTCACCTTCGATGATTCGCTCTGGCCCCTGGTCATCTTCCGCCCCGCGGGCGTGATGACGCACGTCCAGTTCGAGGAGTTCCTCGCCCGCTCCGCGTCCTACCTGGAGCGGGGCGAGCCGTACGTCAGCATCACCGACGCGCGCCAGGCGGGGATGCCCCCGCGCGATCAGCTCCGCCGGCTGTCGGAGTGGCTCGACACGAACGAGGAGCTGCTGCGCGAGCGGGTGCTCTGCAACGCCATCATCGTCACCTCCGCGGCCATGCGCCTGTCGATGAGCCTCGTCTTCCACCTCAAGCCCCAGCCGATGCCCCACCGGGCCATGTCCGACATGGAGTCGGCCCTCGGGTACGCGCTCGACAAGCTCCGGGAGGCGGGGCGCGCCGCCGACGCCGAGCGCATCCAGCGGCACTTCGCCGAGTCCAACGCCCACGTGGGCTGACCGCCCCGGCTTCAGTCGCCCGGCTCCCGCGTGCAGTCCTCGTGACGCAGCGGCTTCTTCACCTGCTTCGTCACCAGCTCGCCCTTGGGCGCGGAGAAGGTCCAGGTGCGGGCGTGCACCTCCTCGCGCGGCCCCGTGTCGCACGTCGGATCCTTCAGCCACTCCTCCAGCACCACCGCGTTGCGGCCGCCCTTCAGGTGCTTCGCCTCCGACGAGACGCCCTCTTCCGGGGGCTCGACGACCGTCGTCGTGACGTCCTCCTTGCCCAGCAGCCCGAGCACCAGCAGCCAGCCGTGCCGTGCCCCCGCGCCCTCCCCTTCGATGGAGCGGAAGAGGGTCGCCGCGAGGCTGCCACCCTTGGCCCACACCCGGGCGTTCCCGCCCAGCGACCAGCCCGGCGCCATCGATGGACACGCGCGCGGCTCCCCCTCCTCCCACATCACCCAGCGCGTGGTCGCCAGCGGCTCCAGTGCCTTGAACACCTTCGCCATCTCCGCGCCCGACGCCCGGTCACACACGCCCAGCGCCACGACATAGGTGCCGGGCCGCAAGCCGGGGACTTCCGTGCCCTCGATGATCCGGGGGAAGCCGGGCCCGAGCTCCACCACGCGCGCCCAGTTCTCCGCGCGCTCCTGGTAGGACGACAGGACGGACTCCGCCTCCTCGCGTGTGCGGCCCCCACCCCACACCAGCAGCGTGCGCTCCCCGAGCGAACCGATGGGCGGGAGCTCGGGCTGGGCCGCCGCGAGCGGGGACAACAGCCACACGACGACGAGGATCAGGAGGCGCATGCGGCCGGGCATCATACGGCCCGAGCGGGCCCCAGGGGACGGCCCGCGAGCGCGCTCGGGGGCAGGGAGAGCTGCTCGACCTGGAACCCGGGCAGGGCGCGGAACAGCAACCAGTCCCCGCTGCCCGCGAGCGGCCCCTTCACCAGGTGCCCGGTGTCGAGCACCTGCCGGCCAATGGGCGTGGAGGAGTCCTCGAGCGAGAGCTGGAAGCGCACCTGCTCGTGCCGCCCATCCTCCAGCACCACGCCGCCCTCCACGCACACGCTGTCGTCGCGCAGGAACACCCGCGAGGCCCCCTCCACCCGGCCATAGGAGTTGTCCGCGAGGATGAGCTCGAACCGCCCCTCGCGCAGCACCGAGGGACAATCCCCGCTCGGGGTATGCCCCACCACGAGCCGGTGGATGCCCGCGTCGGCGAGCGCCGCGATGAGGCCGGCGGACGGCAGCCCGGGATGGTTGTTCGCGTCGGCCATGCGCCCGTACACCACGCTCGCGGGGTTGACGCGCTGGCCCGGAATGGGGGCCTGGTAGGCGATGAGTGGCTCCCAGTCCGGAACACCGCCCTCCAGCCGGCCCTCGGCGAACGCCGCGAGCTGCCCGGCATACCAGCCATTGAGCGCCTCCCGCCACGCATCCACCCCCTCCACCCGGCCCCGCGAGGGCACGAAGCCGAGACTCTCCTCGCGCACGCCGCCGTGCACGAACAGGGTGTTGCCGATGCGGTGGGCCAACTGGCACGCGGTGAGGTAGTCGCGCAGCACGCCCCCGGGAGCCAGGTCCTCGAGGAAGCTGTCCACCACGTCCTCCTCGCTCACGGCGCTGTCTTCTCGAGCCAGCTCGGCGTGGCGGAACTCGAAGGCCCCGCGCGCCCCCATGGTGTTGGCGAAGATCCACCGCAGGAGCACGGGCCGGGGCGCGCGGCGCATCTCCTCGGGCGTGCGCGCCAGGGGGTGCCCGTTCAACTCGCGCACCAGACGCAGCTTGTTGATGTCCCGGTTGCCCGCCAGCAGCACCACCTGCGTGGGGAACTCGCGCCAGGCGTTGAGCAGCGTGCGCACCACCCGGCGCCCGTCGGGGCCCCGGTCGAGCGCGTCCCCGCCATAGACGAAGGTGGCGCCCGGCCGGACGACGAGCCGCCCTCCGTGCTCGAGCGACACGTGGGGGTTGTCCCGGCAGAAACTGGCCAGCTTCTCCCAGAGCCCCTCCACATCCGTGAGGTAGGCGACGGGATGAGCGGCGGGGGAGATCTCCGGCAGGGGACTCGCCATGAAGGAAGCGTGCCCTGCCGCGAGGGCTTCGTCACCCCTCTTGTCGGGGAAACGAAGCCCTATGCCCGCCCTACGGGCAGGGCGTTCCGCAGATGATCTTCCCGGTGATCGGATCCTTCCAGCACGGCGGCTGACAATCCACGGCCTGCACGGACGTGGAGGCAAGTCCCATTCCCAAGGCGAGCACGGCGGCGGCGAGAGCGATGATGCGCTTCATGTGGAAGCTCCTGGAGTGGAGGGTTTCACTGCTTTTCCCACTCTACCCAGGCAAACCGGTGGGCTGTCGGAAAAATGCCAGTACGGGCGCGGCGTCACGCGAAGTCCCGGCGGGCTGCGACATCGCGTGCACCGCGCGGGGACCGATGGCGCCCCCTCCTCGCGGCCCCCTGGCTCTGTTGTCTGGCGAAAACCCGGGCCGGGTGAACTGACCTCTTGAAGACAATCAATTGTCCGTGAGGCCGAGGCCGGATTCGAGTTCATGCGGAAATAAAAGCGCCCGTTAGTGACACGGACCCTGAAACGAGGGGTGCCCCCTCCCCTCTCCGAACGACGCACGCGATCCGATTCATTCCGAGCGAGGTGTTCATGAAAGCACTCACGTGTGTGGCGGTGCTCGCGCTGGGCGGCACCGTCCTGGCGCAGCCCGCGCCGCCCCAGAAACCCTTTCCCCCGGGGGTCTCCCCGGTGCTGTACGAGCTCTCCGTGCCCCCGGAGCGGCGGCCCACCGCGGCGCAGATCGCCCTGGGCGAAAAACTCTTCAATGACAAACGCCTGTCGGCGGATGATTCGGTGAGTTGCGCGACGTGTCATGATCCCAAGCGCGCCTTCACGGATGGGCTCCCCCGGTCCGAGGGAATCAAGAAGCAGCGGGGCCAGCGCAACAGCCCCACGGTGCTCAACGCCCTCTTCAACGCCACCCAGTTCTGGGACGGGCGCGCGGGGACGCTCGAGGAGCAGGCGCTGCTGCCCATCATCAACCCCATCGAGATGGGCATGCCCGACGTGGAGGCCGTGGTGGCCAAGGTGAAGGGGCTGCCCGAGTACCCCCCCGAGTTCCAGAAGGTGTTCGGCCGCGAGCCCACCGCCGAGGATCTCGCCACGGCCATCGCCGCGTTCGAGCGCACGCAGTTCTCCGGCAACGCCCGCTTCGATCGCTTCCTCTCGGGTGACTCCAAGGCGCTCAGCGCGGCGGAGAAGCGCGGGTGGGCGCTCTTCAACGGCAAGGCACGCTGCAACAGCTGCCACGCGGGCAACGCCGTGTCCCCCCTGTTCTCCGATCAGAAGTTCCACAACATCGGCATCGCCGCGCACCAGAACGACTTCACCAAGCTGGCCGCCGAGGCCCTGCGCGTGGTGCGCACCGGCGACGCCAAGCAGATCGACGAGCTGGCCATCCAGACCAACCTGTCGGAGATGGGCCGCTTCCTCGTCACCAAGAACGAGAACGACATCGGTAGCTTCAAGACGCCCACCCTGCGCAACGTGGGCGTCACCGGCCCCTACATGCACGACGGCTCGCTCGCCACCCTGTGGGACGTGATGGACCACTACAACAAGGGCGGCATCCCCAACCCCTTCCTCGACGGGGGCATGCAGCGGCTGGGCCTCACCGAGCCGGAGATCGACGACCTGGTGGCCTTCCTCTTCGCGCTCACGTCGGAGGACCTGGCGGCGCTGGAGAAGAAGGAGCTGGCGAGCCAGCGCGCCCGGAAGAACAAACGCCCCGAGCGCGATACCGCCGTCGCCCTGGGCAAGAAGGGCAACCTCGGCGACATCGGGGTCAGCCCGGATCTCTCCATCTCCAACCCCGCCGATCGCGGCTTCTATGGGCCCGTGGGCCCGTCCTCGGAGAAGTGACCCATGAAGCACATCAAGAGCATCGAGACGAAACACCACGAGGAGCGCGACGCCTTCTTCGAGGGCCTGCGCCGGTTGGATCGCCGCGGCTTCATGAAGCTGGCCGGTCTGTCCGCGGGCATCGTGGCCGCCAAGAGCCTCATCACCCCGCACAGCTTCCAGCTCGTCAGCGTGGCCGATGCCGCTCCCTCGGCCCGCCCCCGCTTCACCTTCGCGTACATCTCCGACACGCACCTGTACAAGAAGGAGCTCAACGATCGCTTCGTGCGCTCCATCCTGCGCGCGGTGGATGACGTGAACCGGTTGGATCCCCAGCCGGACTTCGTCCTCTTCGGCGGTGACCTGGCGCAGCTGGGCAAGAAGGAGGAGCTCGACCTGGGCCGGGAGATCCTCAAGGCCGTCAAAGCGCCCGTGCGCATGATGGTGGGCGAGCACGACTGGTTCCTCGACATGGGCGAGCACTGGCGCACCAACTTCGGCGAGCCCCAGTACTCGTTCGATCACAAGGGCGTGCACTTCGTCACGCTCATGAGCGTGAACGAGAAGGACTTCTGGACCGAGCGTGGCATGACGCCCGAGGAGCGCATGCAGACGGTGGCGGGGCTCGACAACGGCGTGCAGTCGCGCTTCGAGGTGGGCGCGGCGGGCCGCGAGTGGCTCAAGCAGGATCTGGCCAAGGTCGACAAGAAGACGCCGCTCATCATCTTCAGCCACTCGCCGCTCTACAAATACTACCGGCCGTGGAACTTCTGGACCGAGGACGCGGACGAGATCCAGGCACTGCTCAAGCCCTTCGAGAACGTGACGGTCATCCACGGCCACACGCACCAGATGCTCAGCAACCAGATCGGCAACATCCAGTTCCACGGGATGCTGTCCACCGCGTGGCCGTGGCCCTACGCCCCCGAGGGGCTGCCCTCGCTCACGGTGCAGATGAACCGCGCGGATCCCTTCAGCAACTTCGACGGCTGCGGCGACGGCCGCTTCGACGTGACCGCCGAGGGGCTGGCGGACAAGCTCTACAACCTCTGGGACCGGGATCCCGTCACGGTCCGCTCCAGCTACCTCGCGTCCAAGGGCAAGAAGGACCGCCCGGCCGCGACGAAACTGCCGTCCTACTAGGAGCCCACACCATGAACGCACGCAAGACATCCGGCATCGCGGCGCTCGGCGCCCTCGGTCTGCTGTCGCTCGGGGCCGCGTCCGCGAAGGACGCGTCCACTCCGGGCACCTCCCCCGCTCCCGCGACGCATCAGGTTCCCCGCTCGGCGGAGGGCAACGTGGTGATCGCCTTGTGCGACGGCGAGACGACGCTCGAGGTCAAGGGCGTGAAGGACCCCGCGCAAATCGACAAGAAGCAGGCCCAGGCCATCTCCGACCAGCTCATGGCGGAGTGGTATCGCAAGAACCCCCAGGCGAACTGGGATCCGGTGCCCCCTCGCGTGGCGCTGGCCCAGCCGCCCACGCCTCCCCCGGCCGCCAAAGCGGACGTGAAGAAGCAGGGGGAGAGTGCCTCCTCGGACGCGGCCGGGGTCGCGAAGCAGAAAGGCGGCGAGCAGACGGGCCATACGTATGGAGCCTTCAGCGCCCGGGACGAAGCGCTGTGGAAGGCCTCGGCCGAGCAGATGGTGAAGGAAGGCCACCGGGTGTTCCATGACTCCAAGGAGCTGGGCAGCACCGTGGCCATCTCCTGTGACATGTGCCACCCGGACGGGGCGAACACGCACCCGGAGACCTATCCGAAGTACCAGGTGCAGCTCGGCCGCGTGGCGCTGCTGCGCGACATGGTGAACTGGTGCATCGAGAACCCCGTGCGCGGCAAGCCGCTCGCCGAGGATGACCCGAGGATGAAGGCCATGGAGGCCTATATCTTCGCCCAGCGCAAGGGTGTGAAGCTGGAGTACGGCAAGCACTGAGCGGCGGGGAGTGCCGCCGCATCGGGGGGTGACCATGGCTTGGAACGAGGTGCTGGAAGGCTCGGGGGTGTGGGTGCACGCGTATGAGGTCCGTCACTTCGGGCCCACCAACGCGTTCGCCGTCCAGCTCCACCCGGGAGAACTCGCGGTGGTCAGCCCGCCGCCGGTTCTGTCGGACGCGGACCATGCCGCGCTCGGGGCCCACGGCCGGGTCACGGCGATCGTCGCCCCCCACTCCGGACATGACCTGGGCCTGCCGGCGTGGCAGGCCCGTTACCCCGAGGCCCGCTCCTACGCGCCCTCGGCGGCGCTCGCCGCCCTGACCCGGCCCGGCCTGAAGTCCTTCACGGACCTGTCCGGGCTGCTCACCCCTCCCGAGGTCGTCTTCCGCGAGCTGCTCGGCTCCAAGAACGGTGGCACCCTGGTGCGCGTGCTGCGGGGGGCGCGGCCCGTGCTCTATATCGACGAGTTGTTGGGCAACCAGGCCGCGCCTCCACCCCACCCCTTCTGGAAGTTCGCCTTCTGGGTGAGCGGCAGCGCTCCGGGGTTGCGCATCAATCGCATCTTCAAGACGGTGTTGTGCACCGAGCCCGGACGGATCGCGCGGACCCTGCTGGAGGCCTTGGAGGGCGAGCCCATCCTCGTGCCCTCGCACGGGGCGCCACTGCGCCGGGCCGAGGATGTCGTCCGCGCCCGGGCTCTGTTGCAATCAATTGCATCGTGAGAGGAAACCAAGATCCTCATAGCCCAGTCAGTGGACGATGCAGTCGAACTGCTCAATGTTCGACGCCGTTCCGGAGAGAATCTCGTACTTGCGACCGATCTGTCCGTTCGCGGGGTGACGGGCACGGTCGACGTGGCTTCTCATCTCCACCAACGGCTGTACCATGGAATCCATGAAATCGGCTGACGGTGTGTTTGTTTTCTGGTTGTGTTCGCTCCTCGCGAGCATTCCGTGTGAGTCGAGCCCGCCACCGCATCCGTCTCAAACCGTCTTCGTGGACTGCAAGAACTCCATGGAGTGCTGCATCAAGAAGTTCCCTACGACCGCAGAGCAAAGCTGTGGGGCATCGGCGGCGGATATCGCGAAGGTCCTCACCGCGGCTGAAGTGCTCCAGGAAGCCTCGAAGGCCACTACCTTGAAGGGGGTTGATGTACCCGAGCGTGGGGAGGAGCGCGACGACGGAGAAGAACGTCCAGATTGGAGGGAGTACTGCGTGGAGCAATACACCCGATGCGTCGACCTCAGTTGGACAGGCAATTGTTCCAACTGTCTCGACCGTTGCAAGGGGCAACGAGGAAAATGGCCTCAAGATTTGTGCAGCGCGCCCAAACCTACGCGTAGGCGGTAGAAGAAGCCATGACCGACGAGGAACGGCTTGTCTGGCGACGATTCGAGCAACTGGAGCAGCGAGTACTGGCGCAGGGAGAGGCGCTCGAGCTGAGTGACGAAACCCGCGCCCTGCTGAGTGGAGGCGCCCGACTCGTGACGATCAGCACCGGGGACATCGAAGACGCCCTGCGCGGTGTCTCGACAGCGACCACCCTCCTGCGGGAGATCGGTCGTCGTATCCGGGACGGCTCCCTACGCTTGGGGAAGGTGGATTCCCAAGTCGATGCCCTGCGCGACAAGGGCGACTTCGCTGACGCGCGGAAGGTGATCGAAGATGCCCTCGCAGCCGAGGTCGTTTCTCACTACCGGGAGCAGCTCGAGATCCGACTCGACTATCTGGCGACATTCGAGACGATCTTCCTGACCGGGCAGGTCGAACAGGACTTTCACCCATGGGGGCAAATCCGAGCCCTGGCTCTCCGGGTTCAACAGGGCCAATCGCTGGAACTCCGCGATGACCTGCGCGACTTCCTGCGGCGAACCGCGCCTACCGTGGCCATCAGTGAAACCGAAACCGAAGAGTCTCTCAGGACCGTGGGGGGCACCGAGGCACTCCTGGCGATGATGTTGAAGCGCATGGACGACGGAAAGCAGCGGCTTTCACAAGCTCTTCACCGGATGATCCGTTGTCAGGAAGCAGGAGATCTCGAAGGGGCACGTCATCAACTGCGAGCGGTGCTGGCCGTGGAGATTGTCCCGCAGTACCGCCGCATGGCCGAGGAGAACCTGAGGAGCCTGGACGAACTGCCCTCGGCGTCGTGACCTTGCGAGCCCTGCTCTCCCCGCGGCCCGAGGGCAGTGGAAGGTCTTCACCCGCCTGAACCCGTGAGCGGCCCCTTCTCCCGCTCCACGTCCAGGACATTGCGCCACAGGGTGAAGGGCGAGATGCCCGCGTAGCCACTCTCCTGTCCGTCGTTGCACTCGATCACGATCCAGCGGCCCGACGTCTCCTGCGCCACGTCGACCACCAGGAAGGGCACGCCGAGCCGCTCCACCACCTCGCGCGCCGGAACGAGCGCCGCCCGCTGCTCCTCCTCGCTCGCGGCATAGCCCGAGCCCTGCCACCAGTAGGGCCCCCACCCCACCAGCTCTCCGCGCCACCAGAAGGTGCGGAACTCGAACGAGCTGGGGATGCGGTCCGGGGCGCCCTCCTCCACCCGGCGCAGGGGGCGGAACTCCCGGCACACCACCCGCTGCCAGCGCAGGATGGGATCATTCGCGTACTCCGCCATCGCCCGGCGGAAGTCGTCGGGGCTCTCGAGGATGGACAACGACTTGCGGTGACGGCTCGTCTGCCGCTCGCCCTTGGCGAACACCGGCCAGCCCAGCTCCCGTCCCACGCTGTCCGCGTCCGGGGGCGTGTCGAACCAGAGGCTGCGCGGCGTGAGCCCCTCCAGCCGCGGGTACCAGTGCGGCAGCTCCGTGGCCAGCCGGTGCTGCTCGGGCGAGTGCACCAGGTGGATGCCCTCGGCCGCCAGCTCCTGGTAGCGCGCGTCGTAGTCGCTCCAGGCGCCCGCGCGCGCCACCGCCACCAGCCGCTCCGGCAGCTGGTAGGGCCGCCGGCAGGCGAAGAGCCGGTCGAAGGGGAAGTCGTAGATGCCCTGGCCGGTCGGGGTGACCAGCAGCCAGAGCGTGTCCTCCAGGAGCAACAGGTCTTCGTCGGGGCGGGGCATGGGCGCACGAGTCTATCCGCTCTGGTTGGCGCCAGGCTGCCGGGCCGTGCTCACGACCCGAAGCCTCCCCTGCTGTGCCCTGCGTATAGGCGGGAGAGAAGCCATGTGGAGGGTGAGGGCTGGAGCGGAGAGGCCGAGAAGGGCCGCTGCCGGGGCTAGCAAGGCCGCGCGCCGCCCAGGTGCTCCAATATCGAGCGCACCCCAGCGGGGGCCGTCACATCGAGGAGCGGAAGCGCCCGTCTCCATCCTCCCGCCCGAGCGCGTGTGGCTGAGCCGGGCGCCCCTACCGCGCGGGGGCCTCGTCCGGGAGCGCGGCGTAGAGGGCGTCGCGGAGCTCGCGCGGGAACGCGCCCCACATGCCCTCAATGGTCGTGTTCGTGAACGCCACCACGCTCAGGCGGCGGCTCGGATCGACGAACCAGGAGTGTCCGTACGCGCCGGCCCACTTCCAGGTTCCCGGGGTCTGGGGCGTGGCGGCCTTCGCGGCGTCCTGGAGCACGGCGCCGCCGAAGCCAAAGGCCCATCCCGGCTCGTTGGTGATCTCCAGCGCGCCGGTCTGGGGCGTGAGCATCGAGGTGGCCGTCGCGGGCTGCTGGAAGAGGGGCGCGCCGCCGGTGCGCACCGCCTCCAGGAACTTCAGGAAGTCGCCCGCGCTGCCCACCATGCCGGCGCCCCCGGAGGGGTACGCGTGGGCGTCGAGCGCCCGGCCCGGGGCGAAGAACATCCGATTGGTGCCCAGGTTCATCACATACTGAGCCCCCATGCGCACCGGCTCGGGCTTGCCGTCCGCGTAGGGCGTGGCGAGCCGCTTGGGCGCCTTGGCCACGAAGCCCGTGTCACGCAGGCCCAGGGGCCGGGCGATGAGCCGCTCGAAGACCTGGGGCAAGGGCGCGCCACCCGCGCTCGCCACCACCGCGCCCAGCACGTCGATGGACAGGGAGTAGTTCCAGCGCGTCCCCGGCTCGAACCCGAGCGGCACCGAGGCGAGGCGGCGCAGGTTCTCCTCCAGGCTCAGCCCGGGCACCTCATCGATCCCGTCCGACACCCGGGCGCGCGCGTAGGGGCCGTCCGCCGGCTGGAAGAAGCCATAGTCGAGTCCCGCCGTGTGGGTGATGAGCTGCCGCACGGTGATGACGGGCTCGCGGCCGTCGGCGAGCTTCGGCCGGAACGTGGGCAGCCACTTCGTCACCGGATCCTCGAGCCCCAGCTTGCCCTGGTCCACGAGCGCCATCGCCGCCGCGGTGACCAGGGGCTTGCTCACCGACGCCAGCCGGAACACGGCGTCCTCGCGCATGGGCACGTGCGCCTCGCGGTCGGCGTCTCCGGCGGCCCGGTGGTAGATTACCTTCCCGTCCCGCGCCACCAGCACCACCATGCCCACCAGGCGCTTGTCGGCCAGGGCCTTGTCGATGACCGCGTCCAGCCGCGCGGCCACCTTCGGCGCCTTCTCCGGCGTCTTTGCCGGCGCTTCCACCGGTGCCTTCACCGGCGTGTCCGCCAGGGCCTGTCCCCCCAGCAACAGTCCCAGCATGACCGCACTCAGCCCATGTCCCATTCTCGTGCGCATCGACGTCCTCCGTTTTTTCGTAGCGACCGATATGGAAATACCGGAGACGCGACGGGAATTACAGAGCGATCGATATGAAAAAGGCTAATCCCAGCGAGAGTCGGGGCTGGGTCGGCCCCGCGAGTTCGACAGAAGCGAGGCCCTGGATCGGGCGATGACAGTGTTCTGGACGCGGGGGGACGAGGGCACGTCCATCGCGGACCTCACGGAGGCGATGGGCATCACCGCGCCCAGCCTGTACCCGAGGCGGGACGGTCCGCGTGGGTGTTTCCCTTCGCGAACCACGACCCCACCCTGCTCTTCTCCTGCTCGGCACGGTCCCGTGCCTGATCGCCCGGAGGGGCCGGTGCTACTCCCACCCGTTGAGCCATCCTCCGCGAGAAAGAAGGTCGATGGCTTCGTCGATGCCGTGGGGGGGCGTATAGGCGGGAGAGAAGCCATGTGGAGGGTGAGGGCTGGAGCGGAGAGGCCGAGAAGGGCCGCTGCCGGGGCTAGCAAGGCCGCGCGCCGCGCCAGTACACGGGACGGTGCAACCCCGTGGGGCACACCCCTGCCCAGGCCGCCCTCGCTTGAGGAGAGAGGCAGGGAAGTTGGGGCGTGTGGACAGCGGCTGCGCCAGGTTCAGCACCACGCCCGCTGGGGTGGCTCCGAAGGTGTGTTACCACCCTCCCCGAGAACAGGGTCGGCGTCCACCTGCACCCCGTCCGGGGCACCCAGGGGCGCTGACCTCCGACAAGAAGAGGACCCATGAAGAACGATTGGACGCGGGCCGCGACGCGGGGACCCATGTTGCTGCTCATCGCCAGCTGCCTTGCCGCTGGACCCGTGCTCGCGCAGGTCTCACCCCAGAACTGGCAATTCAAGGTGAGCACCACCAACAAGGTGACGTGGGTGGAGTCGAAGGCGTATGGCTCGTGGCAACCCCAGAGGACACCCAGCCTGGCGAAGGCCCTCATCTCGACGGGCCCTGGGGTCGTGCAGCCCCCGGGCAAGAGCACCCACTTCCTCCAGTTGGATCTCCTGTCCGTGAACTATTGCGGCCTGAGCCGAGGTCCAAAATGGCGAAAGTCGAGTCAGATGATCCGGCAGGACTCCTCGAAGCTCAGCCGCGGTCCGCGCGGGTGGAGCTTCGACTCATCGCCATACCCCAGCGTGCAGATGAAGTTCGACTTCCAGGTCGTCCCCTGGAAGAAGCGCTGGTCCACCAAGGTGTTGTCGAAGCCCGACATGGGGCACACGTCGAGCCCCAGCGCGCGGGCCGCGAACATCATGTACGCCCCTTGCAGCGAGCTGTTCCGGAAGGCCGTCGCCTCGCTCAAGCGAGCGTCATTGGCGAAGAGCGCCGTGGCGTCGTAGGCGGGGAAGAGCCTCTTCGAGTGATCGAAGAAGCGCTCGTCGAAGGCGACGATCACGGTCACCGGGGCGGTCCGGATCTGCTCGATGTTGGAGCCCATGACGCACGGAACGAGTTTTTCCTTCTCCGCCTCGCTCCGCACGAACAGCAGCCGGGCAGGCATCGAGTTGACCGAGGTCGGTCCCCATTTCATCAGCTCGTAGATGGCCTCCAGCGTGTCCTGGGTGACGGGTTGGTTCGTCCAGTGGTGGTACGATCTGGCGTGGGTGAAGAGTTGTTTCACGGACTCGGGCGAGATGGGCGGGCGCATGTCGTGCTCCTTCGAACAGGCTCACCGCGAAGATGCCCTCGGGACGCCGGTCTTGATAAGGCCGGTGAATCCGGACAGATTCTCCGGCCGGGCGGACAATGGGCATGGACCTCAATGCGGCGCTTGTCTTCGTGCACGTCGTGAACAGTGGCAGCTTCACGGGCGCCGCGCGCGCGCTCGGCATTCCCGTCTCCACCGTGAGCGACCGAGTCGCCGCGCTCGAGGCCTCCTTCGGCAGCAGCCTGCTCACGCGGACGACGCGCACCCTCAAGTTGACCGACGTGGGGCGCGAGTTCTTCACGAAGGCCGAAGCCGCGGTGAATGCACTTCTCCGCGCGGGCGAGGAGGCCTCCCAGGCGCAGAAGAGCCCGACCGGCGTCTTGAGAATGACGGGACCGAATGATTTCGCGACCCGGGAGATTGCGGAGTCGATCGCCGAATACCGCGCGAGATTTCCGGGCGTCCGGGTCGAGACCCATTTCAGCAATCGCGCTGTCGACTTGATCGCGGAGGGGTTCGACATCGCGATTCGCGGCGGCCACCTCGACGACTCGAGCCTCATCGCGAAGCGAGTCGGCGCGGGATGCCAGGTGCTGGTGGCGAGTCCGGCCTACCTGCGCGGTGCTCCCGCGCTCGACGCTCCGAGAGAGCTCTCCCGGCACCCGCGCATCGGCTTCCTGCCGAGTCCGAGGAATGGCGCGGAGCCGCTGTGGGTGCTCCAGACCGCCGAGGGCAAGACAGCCCGCGTGAAGCCGGAGCTCACGAACACCTCGACGTCGTTCGCGCTGCTCATCGCTTTGGCAAAGGCCGGCGAGGGCATCGCGCTTCTTCCGGAGAACTTGATACAGGACGAACTCGAGGAGGGCGCGCTGCTCCGGGTCCTTCCCGAATGGTCCACGGCGCGCGCGCCCGTCCACCTCGTCTATCTCCGCCATCGCTTCGCGTCGCCGAAGATCCAGCAGATGCTTCCCATCCTGGAGCGGCGGCTGCGAGCGCTGCTCACCCCGCGGCCCGAGCGGAGGGGAAGGCTCCCCTCGGAGTGACGCGGGTGGCCATGGACTAGATTCGAATCATGGACAAGTTGGACGTGATGAAGCTCCTGCTTCGGGTGGTCGAGACGGGAAGCTTCTCCAAGGCGGCCCGGCAGATGCGGATGGCGCAGTCCACCGCGAGCAAGCAGATCGCGCTCCTGGAAAAGCGGCTAGGCGCGCAGCTCCTGCGACGCACGTCTCGCGGTCTCACCCTGACCGATGCCGGACAGCACTATTACGACCAGGCACTGCGGCTGATCGGCGAGTTCGAGGCGCTCGACGATGGGGTGCGCGAGCGCGAGCACGCTCCCGCCGGACTGGTGCGCGTGAGCTCTCCCCCGGGCTTCGCCGCTGACTACCTGCTGCCCGCGCTGGGGTCCTTCCTCGCGCGCTACCCAGGGCTGTCGATCGACTTCGCCGTCTCGCAACGCCTCGTCAACCTGATCGAGGAGCGCGTCGATGTCGCCGTCCGGGTGGGAGACCTCGAGAGCAGCGATCTGCGTGCACGCCAGGTGGGCACCACCACGGCGATCGTCGTCGCGTCGCCGGGTTACCTGCGGGCGCATGGCGAGCCGACCCGCCCCGCCGATCTCAAGCGCCATGACTGCATCGCGTCGATGCGTGACGGCAGGGCGCGGCCGTGGCGGTTCGACCATGGGGCCGAGCGCGTCCTGATCGATCCGAAGGGGTCGATCCAGTCCGACAACACCGAACTGACCCGAGCCGCCGTGAAGGCCGGACTGGGCATCGGTTACGCGGCCAGCTGGCTCTTCAAGGAAGAGCTTGCCTCGGGAGCGGTGCGCCAGCTGCTGAGCGCGCATGAGTGCCTCCAGGTTCCGATCCACGCGGTCTGGTCCGGCGACCGTGCGCTCTCCCGGCGAACCGCGCTCTTCATCGACTTTCTCGCGGCCATCTGCGCGGCGGAGCCCCTGCTTCGTATCCGCTGAGGGGCGGCCCTATTCCCCCCGGGAATGGGTGCCATCGCCGTTGGCTGTCTTCCTGGGACATTCGGGCTGACCGATATTGCCAACCATGCGGTGCGCGCCGTGCGCTCCGTCAGCAAGAGGTTGGATGAGATGGGAAAGCTGCAAGACAAGGTCGCGGTCGTCACGGGCGGAAACAGCGGGATCGGTCGCGCCATCGCCAAACGGTTCGTCGCGGAGGGGGCCCATGTCTATATCGTCGGCCGCCGCGAGGTGGACCTGGCGGAGACCGTCGCCGAAATCGGGTCGAGCGTCACGGCGATCCGGGCCGACATCACGAAGATGGAGGAGCTCGACGCGGTCTATGCGCGGATCGTCGCCGATGGCCGCAAGCTGGATGTCGTGGTCGCGAATGCCGGCCGCGCGGAGTCGGGGAAGCTCGGGGAGGTGGATGCCGACCTGTTCGACAAGATCTTCAATCTCAACGTCCGGGCCGCGTTCTTCACCGTGCAGAAGGGGCTGCCCCTGATGACCGCCCAGGGTTCGGTCATCATGGTGTCGTCGTCGCTCAACAACCGAAGCGACTCGGGGATGAGCGTCTACAACGCGTCCAAGGCCGCCGTGCGCTCCCTGGTGAAGACCTTCGCGAACGAGTTGTTGTCCCGCGGCATCCGCGTCAACACCCTCAGCCCGGGCCCGGTCGACACCCCCATCGTCGACACCAACTCGCCGACGCCGGAGGCTGCCGCGGCGTTCCGCGAGTACGCGGCGAACGAGGTCCCGATGAAGCGGATGGGGCGGCCCGACGAGGTCGCATCCGGCGCGCTCTTCCTCGCCTCCGACGAGAGCAGTTTCTGCACGGGCATGGAACTGCGCGTCGACGGCGGCCACGCGGAACTGTGAACGGCAGGGGACGGCGCTCTTGAGGGGCGCGTCCAGAAGCCGTATCGGTGATTCACCACGAAGAAAAAGAGGCACGGCTTCGGGCTGCACATCAGCCCCCTGGCGGCGATCGAGATGGCGGGCACACTCTCGCGCGAGAGCGACGGGCCGGGGCTCGGGGCCACCTTCACCATCGATCTGCCCATGCAGGCGAAGGTCACCGGTATGGGTGTAGAGCGACAGCAAAATTGACCCCCTGGCGACACTAAAACTGACCCCCTCCCGGGCCTCCAGACCAAGGAGGTCAGCTCGATGGGAGAGACGGCGGAAGTTGTGGCACCCGCGCGGCGGAGGTGCCGATGGTGGAGCAGGAAGTGGTGCGGCGCATCCGCGTGCTGGCGGAGGCGGGCTGGGGCCACAAGCGGATAGCGGGTGAGGTGGGGGTGGCGCGCAACACGGTGCGGCGCTACCTGCGCGCTGGCAGCGCAGCCGACAAGCAGGTGAGGCCCAAGGCGAGGCGGCTCACCGAGGAAGAGCAGCAGCGCGCGGTGGAGTTGTGGAATGGAGCGGCGGAGGGCAACGCCGTCGTCGTCAAGAGGCTGCTGGCCCAAGAGGGAGTGGAGGCCAGCGTGCGCACCGTGCAGCGAGCGGTGGAGGAGAGGCGGCGGCAGGTGCATGCGGTGCAGGTGGCCACGGTGCGCTTCGAGACGAAGCCAGGGCAACAGATGCAAGTGGACTTCGGCGAGAAGAAGGTGCGGCTGGGCGGGCAGGTGGTGAAGGTGTTCCTGCTGGTGGCCGTGCTGAGCTTCTCGCGGCGGCTGTTCGTGCGAGCCTTCCTCAATCAGCGCGGAGAGGACTGGAGAGAGGGCGTGGCCGCAGCCTTCGTGCACTTCGGAGGAGTGCCATTGGAGGTGCTCGGAGACAATGCCCGGCCCCTGGTGGACGAGCACGACAGGAAGGCGGGCACCGTGCGCTTCCACCCGGCCTGGGTGGAGTTCTGCAAGGACTGGGACGTGACGCCCAAGGCGTGCGGGCCGTACCGCGCACGCACCAAGGGCAAGACGGAGTCAGGCGTCAAGTACGTCAAGCGCAACGCGCTGGCCGGCAGGGACTTCGAGTCCTTCGCCGCGCTGGAGAAGCATCTGGTGGAGTGGATGGCCGAGGCGGATGCACGCGTGCACGGCACTACGCACGAGCGGCCCCTGGACAGGTTCGCGCGAGAGGAGAAGGCCGCGCTGCGCCCGTTGCCCTCGCGTGCGCTGCCGCGCCGACAGCAACGGCTCAAGCGCAAGGTGGCCAACGACGCACTCGTGGACGTGGACACGGTGCGCTACAGCGTGCCGCACCGGCTGGTGCGCGAGAGCGTCGATGTGCAGGTGGCAGAGGCCCAGGTGCGCATCTTCCACGCGGGCAAGCTGGTGGCCACCCACGCACGCGGCAAGGAGCCGCACGGGCGCGTCGTCGACCCGGCGCACTGGGAAGGGCTGTGGCGAGCACGCGCGGTGGAGCCCGTCGAGGACGGCTCCAAGCTGGCCGTGCACGGGCGCTCGCTGGAGGACTACGCCGCCGTGGTGGAGCAGGACGCGAAGCGAGGTGCGGCATGAGCCACGAACTGGTCCACGCGCGCGTGCTCGAGCACCTGGAGCGGCTGCGTCTGGGGCACCTGGCCGAGCGGTTGGACGCGCTGCTGGCGGAGGCCGCGCGCGGCGAGCCCACGTACCTGGACTTCCTGGACGCGCTGCTGCGCGAGGAGATGGGGGCCAAGCAGCGCAAGCGCGTGAGCATGGGAATCACCATCGCGCACTTCCCCGCGGTGAAGACGCTGGAGGACTTCGACTTCAAGGCGCAGTCCTCGGTGGACCAGAAGCTGGTGCGGGAACTGGCCACGGGGCGCTTCATCGCCCAGGCGGAAAACGTGCTGCTCTTCGGCCCGCCGGGGGTGGGCAAGACGCACCTGGCGATTGGGCTGGGCCGTGCGGCGGTGGAGACCGGGCACTCCGTGCTCTTCACCAGCGCCACGGCGCTGCTGGCGGCACTGGCCAAGGCCGAGAGCGAGGGCGTCCTCAAGGACAAGCTCAACTACTTCGCCAAGCCGAAGCTGCTGGTGGTGGACGAGCTGGGCTACCTGCCCTTCGAGAAGCGCAGTGCTCACCTCTTCTTCCAACTGGTGGCGCGTCGCTACGAGAAGGGCAGCATGCTGCTGACCACCAACCAGATGGTGGGCCAGTGGGGCGGCGTCTTCGGCGATGACGTGCTGGCCGCGGCCATCCTCGACCGGCTGCTGCACCACAGCCACACGCTGCTCATTCAGGGCGACAGCTACCGGCTGCGGCAGAAGAAGAAGGCGGGGCTGCTGAGCCGGGGCGTGTCACAGGCCACCAGCAGCGCAGCTGAACCCGAGCGAGCGCGGCCAGGTCGGTGGGGTGTTCGGGCGGCACCTGCCCGCCGACGTGCTCAGCCAGGTGGCCTGGTCCGCCGTGTTCGCGATCGCAGACAACGACCTGCCCAGCCGTGAGCTCGGCGCCGCCGCGGCGACGATGACGAGCCTGCTCATGTTGGGGGTCCCGGAACCGCGCGCGAAGGTCCTGGTCGAGCGCCGACCATGACGGACCGGCGTTCCTGATCGAGGCTGCCGGAGCAGGCGGCGTGTGCAGTGCCCCCGGAAGGGGTTCAGTGCCCTCATTCGCGTACGAGAGCAGGCGTCGCCCAATAGCGGTGGCGTACACGGTGTGCCCCTGCTCCGATTCGACTGAAATATCGCTGTGCTCCGACCCAAAGACAGTGATGCCCCGGCACGTCGCCTCCAGTACACTCTGCATCATGGCACAAACCAGATCCGGGATTCATCGAACTGCCCCCCGTAAATCCAAGAGCTCATCAACTCCCACCATTACAGAGCGAGACCAGAAGATCCTCTGGTCTCGTAGCGTAGGCAGATGCTCCATGAGCGAATGTCGAGCGCGCTTGACGCTCGACAAGTCAGCTGGAGGCTCAGCGACGCTTGGGTCGATGTGTCACATAGTGGGCGAAAGCACCAAGGGGCCGCGAGGACACAGCAATCTCACCCTTCAAGAAAGAAACTCCTATTCAAACCTGATCCTTCTCTGCAATCACCATCACAACATCATCGACACCGATGTGAAAAAATACTCGGTGGAAACTCTGCATAAAATAAAATCCGACCATGAACTCTGGGTGGAAGAATCCCTTGCCTCATCCAAGCCTGACCCCGATACATTGGTCTATTCGGATCTCATCGATACAATATCAACATCTCTGCAGCTTGGTAGCTGGAACTGGTTTGTCGATGGAGCAGTGAGGGAACTGATCCATCACAGCATCTATGATGCTCGAGGTACACTCAATGCAAAGCTGCTGAGTGCTGTGTGGCCAAGGCGGAAGGTGGAACTCCGCAACGCCATCAAGGAAGTCATCAATGGCTTTGATGACTATGTGACTCACTTTGGGCTGCACTGCCAGTTAAGGCCTGATGGCTACCTTGGGCCAGACACTTCGTGGAAGAGCAGTGGCTGGAATCCAAATTACGATGAAGACGCTTCGAAAGAAGACTTGTGGGCCAAAAAGGGGTTCTGGCTCCTCTGCCGCTTCACCTATCGACTCAACGAGTTTTCCGACGCTGTCCGTAAGCACTTCAACCCGCTCTTTTTCAGAACACGCGGATATTTTCTCATTCTTGATCACCTAGGGGTGCACTCAGGCGGACGGCCAACCATGTTCAGGCCCACCAAGGAGCTTCTTGCGCGGATGCAAACCCGCGTTAAAAAGGCCGAACGTGAGTTTAGGACGAAGGCCCGCCGTGGAGAGTTCGCGGTAGTTCCACGTCCAATGAACATAAAATAGGTATTCAACTCGGCCCGTTTTCAGGCAAGAGTCGCGCGGCCTACTTGAGCCCACACTGCTGCGGCACGGACACTCGCGCGGCCCATGCTGAGGGAGACAATCCCTCAACCGGTAGCTGTCGCCCTGGATGAGCAGCGCGTGCGTTGCCACCAGCTTGCCCGCGTGGAAGATGCGCACCTGGGCCTCTGCCACCTGCACATCGACGCTCTCGCGCACCAGCCGGTGCGGCACGCTGTAGCGCACCGTGTCCACGTCCACGAGTGCGTCGTTGGCCACCTTGCGCTTGAGCCGTTGCTGTCGGCGCGGCAGCGCACGCGAGGGCAACGGGCGCAGCGCGGCCTTCTCCTCTCGCGCGAACCTGTCCAGGGGCCGCTCGTGCGTAGTGCCGTGCACGCGTGCATCCGCCTCGGCCATCCACTCCACCAGATGCTTCTCCAGCGCGGCGAAGGACTCGAAGTCCCTGCCGGCCAGCGCGTTGCGCTTGACGTACTTGACGCCTGACTCCGTCTTGCCCTTGGTGCGTGCGCGGTACGGCCCGCACGCCTTGGGCGTCACGTCCCAGTCCTTGCAGAACTCCACCCAGGCCGGGTGGAAGCGCACGGTGCCCGCCTTCCTGTCGTGCTCGTCCACCAGGGGCCGGGCATTGTCTCCGAGCACCTCCAATGGCACTCCTCCGAAGTGCACGAAGGCTGCGGCCACGCCCTCTCTCCAGTCCTCTCCGCGCTGATTGAGGAAGGCTCGCACGAACAGCCGCCGCGAGAAGCTCAGCACGGCCACCAGCAGGAACACCTTCACCACCTGCCCGCCCAGCCGCACCTTCTTCTCGCCGAAGTCCACTTGCATCTGTTGCCCTGGCTTCGTCTCGAAGCGCACCGTGGCCACCTGCACCGCATGCACCTGCCGCCGCCTCTCCTCCACCGCTCGCTGCACGGTGCGCACGCTGGCCTCCACTCCCTCTTGGGCCAGCAGCCTCTTGACGACGACGGCGTTGCCCTCCGCCGCTCCATTCCACAACTCCACCGCGCGCTGCTGCTCTTCCTCGGTGAGCCGCCTCGCCTTGGGCCTCACCTGCTTGTCGGCTGCGCTGCCAGCGCGCAGGTAGCGCCGCACCGTGTTGCGCGCCACCCCCACCTCACCCGCTATCCGCTTGTGGCCCCAGCCCGCCTCCGCCAGCACGCGGATGCGCCGCACCACTTCCTGCTCCACCATCGGCACCTCCGCCGCGCGGGGTGCCACAACTTCCGCCGTCTCTCCCATCGAGCTGACCTCCTTGGTCTGGAGGCCCCGGGAGGGGGTCAGTTTTAGTGTCGCCAGGGGGTCAATTTTGCTGTCGCTCTACATCTGTCTCTGGGAACAGATGTCGGAACCACGCGCTCTCGCATGCAGCCTTGAGCACGGCCACTGCGAGCCGTGCCGAGCCTCAAGGGGTGGAGCGCCCGCCAATCTCCGGGAAGCGCTCGTAGGCCCGCTTGAGCGCGTCCAGGTGGGCGGGGTTGTCCAGGTCGAGCGGCGTATCGGTGAGCTGCACAACCCACCCGCCCGTCGCAGTGCGCCGTGAGCGCGAGAGCAGGTCCGCGTCGCGGGCGGGGTCTGGAAAGCCGATGGCTCGTGCGGCAGCTTCCGACCAATAGTTCAACCACCCGAGGTTATGCGGAATCTCGGGCGCGGGGATGTAGTCTGGGAACCAGAGCGCTGGCAGCCCTCGTGGCGGAACTCCTGGCTTACGCACCGGATCGGTCGTCTGCCGCGAAATCTCCACGGTCGCGTTGGAGGGCGTGGCGTGCCCCCAGTACGCACGTGCGCCTTCCCCTACGGCCGCCAGCACATCCGCTGCCGCCGCAAGGCCGGCTGCATGCGCTGGCAGCGACGCATGCACTTCAAAATGCGGCGGGCCTTCCGCGGAAAGACCGTTCGGGTTTTCGAGCCCAAAAATCGTCACAGGGTGGGCGTCGTCATCGTTGCAAAGGAACGGAAACCCTCCGTCTGTCCTGTCGGACGCGACCCACGCATCGCGGTGGGGTGCTGCGATGAGGTCGTCCTTCTCCGAGGTTGTCCACCGCAAGCGCAATCCAGGAAACGCACGCTCCACTCCATGAACTATAGCAAGCGGGCGCCCATCATCGCCTACGAGCGCGGGCGCGTACACGCTGACGGTAATGTCCTTTAGAGCAAACTCCATATCAACACCACTCCATGACGACAATGGTGAGGGTTCTATCCAATTTCTCAAGAGCGTCTTTGTGTGCGGTGCTTTTGACGCCAACAGCGAAGTTATAGCCACACTCCTTGGCGAGTCTGGCTTCGTGTCGTATTTCCGGCAACTTCACTTTGGCGAAGAACGCTTGCGAGCGGGGCGAGTGTATATCGAAATCATCGGTCTTTACCTCCCACAACGTGCGCGTGGCCAGTTGTAGCGCATCAAATTGCTTGCCATTAACGAGCACGTCCCAACCGGAGAAGCTGTTGTACGGAATTCTGTCGGCGCACTTATTATGATCGTTGTTTCCGCCTCGATGCGGCATCGGGAGGGGCTTGCATCTCGGGTCGTCTTCCTCCACGATGGCGGACGCGAGCTGCTTCTGCGGCGAGGGCTCCCGAGCCGGTGCTTTCGCCGCACGAGGCTGGGCCTCGAGTTCCACCATGAGTTGCCGCGAGGACTCCGAGACATCCCGCAGCCGTGCCTCGAACTCCCGCTGAGCGTCGACCCAGGGCGGGCGACGGTCGATCTCCGGCCCGGCGGTGCTGGAGGGATAGAGCAGGACGAGGACCGCGAGTAACGGGCCCACTCGGGGGAGCGCTTCAGCCAACGTCCCGGCGCGTCCAGCCCGCGCGAGGCTCTCGGCCCCCCTCGCCACCTCCGCGGCTTGCCCGCTCGTCCTCGCGGCGCGGGAGAAGCGCTCGAAGGCCCGTTCCGCCGCGGTGAGCTTGCGGTCCAACTGTTCCCACTGACGCGGCTCGATGTCTTCGCGCGCTCGAGACAGCAGTGCCCTGGCCTTGTCCAGGTCCACCTTTCCAATCCACGACCGTTCCGGTGCCGGCTCCATCGGCGCGGAAACGAGCCGGATGCGCGGGCCCGAAGTGGGAGTCGACGCGAAGGCGTGGGGCCTTGGCATCGGCCGTGGGGCGGGCGCGCTCGCGCAGGCGGAGAGCAGCACCAGGAGCACGCTCCAGGTTCGCAAGCGCATCGTCACGTCCTTCCATCAAGCGAGGGGGCAGGAGCAAGTCGGGCCCGTTGGGGAGTATGCCAGCACGCCCCGACAGCGAGGGACGAGTACGCGGGGGCAGCGGCACACGGCAGCCGCAGCTCGGGCCTGTGGAGGACTCCCAGGGTGGTAGCGGTGCCAGTGGGCGCGCGCTCGCAGACGGTTCCGGGGCAGGGACCGCTTTCACTAGAAGTCAGATGAACGGAACGGCGTCGCGGATCTTGTCCTCGAGGAAGTCCGTCACGGAGTCGAAGGCGTCGCCGGCGAGCTTGCCCACGTCGCCGCCCAGGTCCGCCAAGCCCTCCAGCGCGTCCTTCGCCACGCCCACGCCCGCGCGCGCCAGGTTGTCGAGGTGGCCCACCGCCGCCTCTGCGAGCTGCCCACCCGCGCCAGCCAGATCCTTCAGCGCGTCCACTCCCGCGTCGCCCAGGTCGGCCAGGGCCCCCATCACTTCCTTGCCTCCCTCGGTCAGGTTGTCCTTCCAGGCCTTGGCGACCTCCTTGAAGGACTCCACGCCATCCTTGAGCAGATCCCTGGCGAACTTCTTCGCCCAGTCCGCGCGCCGATCGACGAAGTCCTTCACGGCGGTGGCCGCGGCCTTGGCCGCCTCGCCTCCCTTGCGCGCCAGGTCCGACAGCGTCTGGCCCGCCCAGTCGCGCACCTTCGCGGCGGCCTCGCCCGGGTGCTCCGCCACGTAGCGCAGCGTGTCCACCGCCGCCTCGCCCGCCTGGGCCAGGCCGCGCACGACGTCCTCGGCCACCGCCAAGCCCTGCTCGCCCAGCGCGCTCACCGAGTCCCACGCCTTCTTCGCCAGCTCGCCGCCCTTGGCCAGCGTGTCGGAGAGGAACCGCTTCGCGTTCTCCGCGGCCTCGCCCGGGTGGGACGCCGTCCACGCCAGCAGCTCCAGGCCCTTCTCGCCCAGCTCCTTCGCCTTGTTCACCGTGGAGGTGACGAGATCCCTCGCGCCGTTGATGAGCTCCTGGGCCTTCTGCTTCGCGGCGCCCTCGAGCTTCTCCCAGCCGGCCTTCAGGCCCTCGAGCGTGTCCACGGCCTTCTTGTAGAGGTCCTTGCCGAACTTCGTCGTCAAGTCGATGCCCGAGTTGACGAGGCTCTGGATGCCGTCGAGCGCCTTCTTCGCGACCTCACCCGGGTTCTCGGCGAGGTACTTGAGTGTCTCCAGGCCCTTGGTGCCCAGCTCCTTGGCCTCGGTGATGACGTTGTCGAGGACCTTCTGGGCCTCCTTCGCGATCTCGCCTCCCTTGGCGATCGCGGCGTTGAAGGCCTCGGTGGCCTGCCGCGCCACCGCCTCGCCGTAGCGCGAGGGATTGCGCACCACGTCCGCCATCTTGTGGATGAAGCCCGCGGTCAGCTTCAGGCCGTCACCCGTGGCCTCCGCCGCCGACACACCCGCGAACTCGGCCAGCTTCACGGCGCCCTTGGCGCCCGTCTCCACGCCCCACTGCGCCAGCTCGGCGGCGCCCTCGGGGCCGTAGTAGGCGGCCAGCTGCGCCATGCCCGCCGGGCCCTGCGCCGCGGCTCCGGCCAGGTTGACGGCCTTCATCCACCCCGGCGCCTCGTAGTTCTCCGGATCCGCCTCGTACTTCGCCTTCTCCTGATCGAAGCCGATGTCCATCGCCAGCTCGGCCGCGCCGAACGCCACGCTCGTGCCCACGTCCACGGCCACGCCCGCGCCTCCGGTGAACACGCCGGCGACGTCCAGCGCGATGCCCACGCCCGCGTCCACGACATTCAACGAGGCGGCCGTGTGCGCGAAGTAGCCCAGGTCATTGTTCTTGCCGCGCAGCTCCAGCGCTTCCTTCTCGTACTTCACCGCGTCGATGGCGTTGGGCACCGCGCCCGCCACCGGGATGGCCTTCGCCAGGTTCTTGAAGACCTTGCCGGCCACCTCGGCGGTGATCTCCACGCCCATCTTGCCCAGCGCCTTGTCCAGCACCTTCAGGCCCTGGCCCACGAGCTTGCTGCCCGCCTTGTCCACCAGCGGGCCCAGGCCCTTGATGGTCGTGTTGAGGGCGTCGGCCCCCACCCCGTCGGTGAAGCGCAGCAGCGACTTGAGCGCCTCCCCGTCCATGTCCTTCACGGCGTTGGCCAGCACCTTGCCCGCGTCGTCATCCAGCTTGGTGGCGAGCTGGGAGAGCTGCCCGGCCACCTTCGGATCAGCGAGCGTCTCGTTGAGCACCGAGTGCTCCAGGCCGCCCAGCGCCCCCACCAGCCGCTTGCCCGCGGCGGCGTCCAGCGAGTCGAGCTGTCCCACCAGATTGTCGAGCGCCTTGGGATCCGTGACGCCCCCGAGGACGGACTCGAGCGAGTCCGGGCCTCCCAGCTTCGTGGCGGCGGCCTTCAGCTTGTCCAGCTGCGCGGGCGACAGCTTCGAGGCCAGCGCCGGATCCAACCCCTTCACGGCGACCTCGGCCAGACGCGCGCCCTGCTGGGCCACCTCGTCGGCCTGGGAGACGCCCGCGTTGCGCAGCAGCTGGGCGAACCCGGTGACGTTCTTCTTCAAGTCGGGCAGCTCGGCGGCGAGCTGCGCGGCGGCCAGGGCCTTGTCCTGCACGGAGGCCTTGGGATCGAAGAGGGTGATGGCGGCGCCGGCCGCGCGCAGCGGGCCGTCCAGCTTGCGCAAGTCATTGGCGAGATCCGGGAACTGCTCGCCCGCGAAGTCCTTGAGCGCCTTGCCCAGCTCGAGCGTGGCCTTGGCCTTGTCCACGCCGGACGCGTTGGGGTCCGCCCACTTCGACACGGCACCAATGAGCTTCTCCGCCGAGGGCAGGCCCTTGAGCGTGGTGTCCAGCACGCCCTTGAGATCGGCCGGCTTGAGGATGTCACCAGCGGCCTTCGCCAGCGTGAGACTGGCCTTGGCCTTGTCCACCGCGGACTTGTCCGGGTTGCTCAGGGTGCCCAGTGCGCCCAGGGCCTCGGAGTTGGTGGCCAGCTTCGCCAGCTTCGAGTCCTTCACGCCCAGCCGCTCCAGCGCGTTGGGCACCGTCTGGGGAAACTGCGAGGCCAGCTCCCCGAGCGCCGTGGCCTTCTCCGAGAAGGAGCCGGTGGCCAGCTTGTTGAGCGAGTCGTACGCCTTCTTGATCTCCTCCTTGCCCTTGCCCTGGAGCTCCGGGAAGAGCTTGGGCAGATCCTTCGGATTCTCGGGCAGCGCGTCGGCGCGCTCCGGCGGGGTCTCCCCGGTCCGGGCGGCATTGCGCGCGGTGGGGGCAGCGGACGTCGTCGCCAGCTGGCGAACCGTGGTGGAGCCCGTGGCCGTGGGGGTGCCGGTGGCCGACACCGGGGGCTCGCCGCTCAGCCGGTTCTGCGCCCGGTTGTCGCCCGCGGCGAACTGGTTGCGCTCGAAGAGCTGCGTCTGGGGCTTCTGCGCCTGGATCTTCTGTGTCTGGGGCTGCTGGGACTCCGCCTGCTGACGGGCGGCGGCCTTCGCGGCGGCCTCGGCCGCGGCCTTCTCGGCGGCACGGCGGGCGGCTTCCTCGGCGGCACGGCGGGCGGCGGCCTCGGCGGCGGCACGACGGGCGGCGGCCTCGGCGGCGCCAGAGTCAACGGGGCGGGACATGGGAGAGACTCCTACCGTTCAGGAAATAAGGCGGGTTTTCCCGATTATCGGCAAAACTCGCGGCGGGTTGCGAGACCCCCCCTTTTCTCCTCGGCGGCAGACCGAGCGGGCCGGCATTCCGGCTTCCATCCCGCGGGCCCGGAGGAGATGACGGAGCGCGTCATGAGCCCTCCCCCGGTGGGCGAAGCGAGAGCCGCGCCGGGCGGGTCCCAGGAGCGGACCCGGGCCCGGGGACTCCCCTCAGGGAACTACTGCCACTGGTAGACGCGCACCCAGTCGACTTCCATCGTCTGGGGCGTGTTGCGGATGAGGTCCACCGTGGACTGCGGCACGCCAGGGTACGGGTAGGTGGCGCCGTTCACGCCCTGCGGATAGCTGCCACCGACGGCCAGGTTGAGGATGATGTAGAAAGGCTTGTCATACACCCAGTTGCCGTACCGGGTGACCTCGGACTTGAGCGTGGTCTTCACCAGCACGCCATCGATGTACCACTTGATGTCCGAGGGCGAGTACTCGGTGCGGTACACGTGGAAGTTGGCGACGGAGGAGTTGGGATAGAAGCGGCTGTTGATGGGCGTATTGCCCGAGTAGCCCGGGCCGTGCAGGGCACCCGAGGTCCAGTTGCTGTAGCCGACGTTCTCCATGATGTCGAGCTCCCCGCACGCGGGCCAGCCCACCGTATTGATGTCATGGCCGAGCAGCCAGAACGCCGGCCAGAGGCCCGCGCCCACGGGCAGCTTGATGCGCGACTCGATGCGGGTATGGCCGAACTGACGCTTGCCGGCGCTCTCCAGACGGCCCGAGGTGAAGGGATAGCCGTTGTTGGACTGGAGGCGGGCGGTGATCTTGAGCGTGCCGTTGCTCACCGACACGTTCTGGGACGAGGTGGTGTATTGCTGCTGCTCGTTGTTGACGTGGACGTTGGTGACGTACGACCAGTTGGAGGTGTTCACGCTGGTGCCGTCGAACTCGTCGCTCCAGATCTGCACCCAGCCGGCCAGGGGTTTTTCCTCCTGCTTCGTGGCCGTCTCCTCGATGGGCTGCTCGGCACCGGCTCCACACCCAGCGGTGACCAGCAAAGCGCCGCCCAGACCGCATGCCAGCAGATGCTTGAACCCACTCAGACGCTTCGAATTGGAGATCATGTTCATGTCGGGATTTCCCCTCACCCCGGCGCATCACGTCGGCGTGGCGCCCGCGAGGGAAAAGCCGTTTAACATGATTTCGAGTAAACTTCCTAATAAATGATTTTCCAGGAATCGCTGACGCATCGGGTCAACGCCGGTACACCCAGGGGCCATGGACAGATGCATCGTGGAGATCCAAACAGTGGGGCTGCCGCCAAGAATGGGGGCACCTGCAGCATCCAACCGTGGGGGAACGCCGTGCGACGCTTCATGAAAACGTTTGGGGTGATGTCGGCCGTAGCCGTCCTCGTGGGCCAGTCCGGCTGTGGGGGCTCCGATGAGAATCTCGAGGAGGGGCTTACGCCCGAGCAGCTCCAGACGCGTTGGACCTCCGAGCATGCGGGCCGTCCGGTGGGACACGCGGCCACCTTCGATTTGTCCGGCAGCCCGCTGATCCTCACCACGGAAGGCACCGCGCGCGTCGACGCCCCCTGCGCGCTGGTGCCGGGTGCCAGCTTCCCGGATGACAAGTACTACGTCTTCTTCTCCGAGGCCCAGGTCGGCGCGCAGACGGGACTGTTGCTGCTGGAGGGAGAGCGGATCTCCGTCACCGCGGGCACGCTGGGCGCCGTGGCGCTCTCCAAGGCGACGGCGCGCACGCATCGGGAGGATGGAAGCGCGGCGCCCGCCGTCGAGCTGAAGACCCGGATGGCCTCCAGCGTGAGCGATCCCCAGGTCACGTTCCCGGAGGACTGGAGCCTGGCCCAGAAGGCCCTGTTCTTCTCCGATCCCGTGGCCATCCAACCCAGCGGCCTGAGCCTGTCTGGTTTCACCCGGGGCGTGCTGGTCACCGCGAGCGGCTCCACGGCGATCTCCGGAAGCGTGAAGGTGGACTCCGCGAAACACATGTACTGGTACACCACTTCGTTCATCGAGAACCAGGCGAGCGTGATCGAATCCTCCCGGTTCGCGCTCGGTGGCGTGCCTCGAGCTGGCGCGCTCGCGTCGTCGGAGCTCTCCTCCCCACCGCCGCTGCCCGGCGGGCTCGTGGGCATGCAGGGCCGCGTGCTCTTGCAACCCGGGAGCGCCCGCAGCGAGGGCTCCTTCCAGCTCACCCAGGCCATGACGGAGTCGGGCCTGCTCGTTCCGGCCGAGGTGCAGGTGGCCTTCGACAAGAAGCCCATCAAGGTCCCCCAGCACGGGCGGGAGCTGCTCACGGTCGTCTACCAGGAGAAGACGTTGCGGGGGGACGCCGTGCTCGCCGATCTCCAGGTCACCGGCAGCGGCAAGCAGGCGGTGCGCGTCGCGATCGACAAGCCGGAGACGCTGGTGGGAGAGCTCTGGGACGCGGTGGAGGACGCGGGGATCGTCGGCCCCGTGCTCGCCGTGCCCATCGCCATCGTCACGCCCTTCCTCGCCATTGGCGAGTGGATCTCCTGCCTGTTCTCCACCTGCCCCCAGGCCTATCCCCTCTGGATGAAGGCGGGCACCGTGTCGCGCTTCCACGTCATCATCCAGGGCAACGAGCTGCCCCCGGGCACCTATGCCGCGGAGGTGACGCTGACCGGCCGCAACTACGCCCCCGTCACCATCCCCGTGAACTTCACCATCGAGTAGGCCCCCTCGCCTGCCCATCGTCGGCACTCGGTGGCTCGGAGACTTTTTTTTCGGGTGTTGGACACCAGGGAGTCAAGCTACGCACGATCCACCGAGTGCCACCCAAGGAGCCGCTCATGGAACTGAACCTCCAGTCCACCGTGACGTTGAACAATGGCGTCGAGATTCCCCGGTTGGGGCTTGGTGTCTACCTCGCTTCCCGGGGCGAGGAGACGCGCCAGGCGGTGCGGGCGGCGCTCGCCGCGGGCTACCGGCACATCGACACGGCGCGCGTCTATGGCAACGAGCGGGACGTGGGCGCCGCGGTGCGCGAGAGCGGTCTGCCCCGCGAGCACATCTTCGTCACCACCAAGCTGTGGAACTCGGATCAGGGCTACGACTCCGCGCTCCAGGCCTGTGCGCGCAGCTTGAAGGAGCTGGGCCTGGAGTACGTGGACCTGTACCTCATCCACTGGCCGGTGCCGGGCCGGCGGTTGGACTCGTGGCGGGCCCTGGAGACCCTGCTGCGCGACGGGCGCTGCCGCGCCATCGGGGTGAGCAACTTCATGGAGCACCACCTCGACGAGTTGCTCGCGCGCGCCCAGGTGGTGCCCGCCGTCAACCAGGTGGAACAGCACCCCTTCCTCCACCAGCCCTCGCTCTTGCGCCATTGCGCGGACAAGGGCATCGCGGTGGAGGCCTACAGCCCCCTCACCAAGGGCTTGCGGCTCACGGATCCCCGGCTCGTGGAGGTGGCCCGCCGGCACGGCAGATCCACCGCGCAGGTGCTCATCCGCTGGTGCCTCCAGCACGACATGATCGTCATCCCCAAGTCCACCCACGCGGCGCGCATCCGGGAGAACGCCACCGTCTATGATTTCTCCCTGTCGCCCGAGGACATGCGCCAGCTCGATGGGCTGAATGAAGACCTGTACACCGGGTGGGATCCCCGCGAGCTGCCCTGACGCCTCCGGGCACCCCGTGCGTCAGTGGTCGAGCGACACGCGGGCCCCCGGACGCAGGCTCTCGTCGATGAAGCGCAACAGGGGCGTCATCAGGTGGCCGCGCTCCCGGTTCTCTCCGTAGAGTTTGAGCTCGATGCCCTCGAGCTCCGGGAAGCCCTCGTCGACGGACAGGGCCCGCATGTTCTCGGTCATGCAGCACTCCGGGAGCGCGGCGACGCCCAGGCCCGCGCGCACCGCCGCCGTGACGCCCATGATGCTCTCGCTCGTGTAGAGCACCCGCCAGGCCCGTCCGAGCGCCTCCAGCGCCTCGAAGCCTCGCGCGCGGAAGATGCACGGCGGCGGCAGCGTGCAGATGGGCACCGGCGCCGCCGCGTCGACCCGGAACTCGCGCGCGCACACCCAGAGCAGCCGCTCCCGGCGCAACAGCCGGCCACCGCCCTGCCCCGGGTTGGCGCACAGGGCGATCACCACGTCGAGCTCCCCGCGCTGCTGCGCCTCGAACAGGCCCTCGTTGAGGCCCACCTTCACCTGGATGTGCACGCGGGGATGGCTCTGGGAGAAGCGCGACAGGATGCCGGGCAGGTGCTGCGGCACGAAATACTCCGCCACGCCCAGGCGCAGCTCCCCCGCGCTGTCCGGCTCGGCGAAGCGCTGCACCGTCTCGTCATTCAGCTTGAGGATCTGCCGCGCGTAGCTCAAGAGCAGCTCGCCGTCGGCCGTCAGCGAAGGCAGGCGGCTGCCGCGGTCGAACACCCGCCGCTCCAGCAGCTCCTCGAGCCGCTTGATGCGGATGCTCATCGCCGCCTGGGTCCGTCCGAGCTTCGCCCCCGCCGCCGTGAACCCCCCCGCGTCCACCACCGTCACGAAGGAGCGGAGCAGATCCATGTCCAGGTCCGTGTACCCCATGTGCTCCATATTCAGCGTTTATGGGGCGCATATCAACTATCAATCACGCATATCCTTCGAGGGGTTTATCTAGCGACACGTGAACGCGGCGCACCGAGCGCCGCCGAGGAGAAGCCCATGAAAGCCGTCGCCTACCGTCAGTCGCTGCCCATCACCCACGCCGAGAGCCTGATCGACGTGGACGTTCCCGCCCCGGCGGCCCCGACCGGGAGGGATCTGCTGGTGCGGGTGGAGGCCATCTCGGTGAACCCCGTGGACGTGAAGGTGCGCATGCGGGCGGACCCGAAGGGCGAGAACAAACAGCTCGGCTGGGATGCGGCGGGCACGGTGGTGGCCGTGGGCCCCGAGGCGAAGTTGTTCAAGGTGGGCGACGCCGTGTACTACGCCGGCTCGCTGGAGCGCCCGGGCACCAACGCGGAGCAGCACCTGGTGGACGAGCGGATCGTCGGCCACAAGCCCCGCTCGCTGAACTTCGCCGAGGCGGCCGCCCTGCCCCTCACCGCCATCACCGCCTGGGAGATGCTGTTCGATCGTCTGCGGGTCGCACGCGGAGAGGGCTCGAAGGGACAGTCGGTGCTGGTGCTCGGGGGCGCGGGCGGCGTGGGCTCCATCGCCATCCAACTGGCGCGGCGGCTCACGGGGCTGACGGTCATCGCCACGGCGTCCCGTCCGGAGACCCAGACCTGGGTGCGCGAGCTGGGCGCGCACCACGTGGTGGATCACCGCGAGCCCTGGGCCGCGAAGGTGAAGCAGCTCGTCCCGGAGGGGGTGGATTACGTGCTCGCGCTCACCCACACCGAGCAGCACTTCGATGAGATCGTCGAGGTGCTCAAGCCCCAGGGGGCGCTCTCGCTGATCGACGATCCCGCCGAACCGCTGCCCATCAACAAGCTCAAGGGCAAGAGCATCTCGCTGCACTGGGAGTTCATGTTCACCCGCTCGCGCTTCCAGACGCCGGACATGATTGCCCAGCACCAGCTGCTCAACGAGGTGGCCCAGCTCGTGGACGCGGGCCAGGTGCGCAGCACGATCAAGACGAACCTGGGCACCATCAACGCGGCCCACCTCAAGCAGGCTCACGAGCTCATCGAGAGTGGCCGGGCCCTGGGCAAGGTGGTGCTCAGCGGCTTCTGATGCACGAGCGCCTCGCGCGGCCTGGGGGCGGAGGGCCGCGTGATAACGTCCCGCCCGATGGTTGCCCCGCTCGCGTCCGCCGCTCATGTCGCCGCGCTGTCCCTCGTGCTCCTGACCTTGTTGGGGGGCTGCCGCAAGTCGGACGCCGAGCGGGCCGCCGAGGAGCGCGCGAAGATTGAAGAGAAGCTTCGCGACTCCTACACGCTGGTGCCCTACCGGGCGCTCAAGCTGACTCTCCGCGCCGAGGGGCAACCCCACGCCCCCGAGGAGATCGCCGCGCTGTGGAAGGCCCTCGAGGCGACGCGGGCGCTGCCCGACAAGGCCGTCACGAAGGAGGAGGCTCGCCAGATCGCCGGGGAGTACCTGGACCTGGGTGTCGCCTTCTACAAGGCGAAGAGGATCCTCGAGAAGCGGGACGAGGACGAGTTCCCCCTGTTGTGGACCCGCTGGAGCCCGGACAAGCCTCCTCCCCTCCCGGCGTATGACATCGGGCAGGAGCACGCCTTGCTGGCCACCGCCTGGCTCCTGCTCGACAGCGCGGATCGGGGCAATCGGGTCCCGGCCACCGAGCTGGTGTTCTACGAGCTGTCTCGCGCCACGCCCCAGCCGACGTGGGATCCGCTGTTCCGCGTCGCCATCCACGCCAACCGCGGCTTCGCGTTCTGCGAGGCGAAGTACCACTACGCGGCCGAGGAGGAGCTGAACGCCTTCTTGTCCGAGGCGGAGGCCCTGCCCCCGGCCGACTTCCCCTCCTACCGGGGCGCGGGGCGGGAGCAGACGCGTGAGGCAGTACTGGCCACCGGCTACTTCCTGCGCGCGTGGAACCGCATGGCGCTCGACCGTGAGCGCGCCGCGGAGGACGACATCGAGCGCGCGCTGCACTCCCTGGAGAAGCTGGGCGTGGAGAACGAGCTGACGTGGTGGGGCTGGGCCTTCATCCACTTCCGGCGCGAGCGCTACGAGGAGTCCGCGGCCTCCCTCGACAAACTGGCCGCCAGCCCGTATCTCGGCGAGAAGGAGCGCCAGGAGATCCATGGCTCTGCGCGGGAACTGCGCGGACACGGCGACCGGCTGCCCATCTTCCTCCAGGCCCGCGCCGCCATCATCCTGGGGCAGGCGCTCATCGCCCGCGCGGGCGGGCCGGAGGGAATCCTCATCACCCTGCTCGGCCCCGAGCGGGCGAAGGAGGTCTACTCACCCCTGGCCTGGCTGGACCGGGTGCGCCAGGGCATGGGCGAGGTCTCACCGGAGCAGGTGGCGAGCGGCGCGGGAGACGCGCTCGGCGCGGCCCGCGAGGCGGGCGGCAAGGGCTGGGAGGCGCTCAAGCGGAAGCTGGGAGCTGGCGTCTCCGGTGGCACCGCGGACTCCGGCCCGAAGTAGCCACCCGCGCGAATTGTCGGCCAGGGTGAAGATCTGTCGCGTGTAGGATGCTTGATGGCCAACATCCCGACAGGAGATCTCCTTGAGCTTCAAGGTCGTACCGTCAATGACAGTCATCTCCGCGACCGAATTCCTGAATGTGCAAGAGATAGGAGCTTGGGGCGAAAAGCTCACGCCGATCATGATGACGGAAATCGAGCGCTATGGGCTCTCGGTGACTGGACCCTGGCTCTTCATCTCCTACGGACGTGATGGCGACACGAGCAGGAGGTTCCGTCACGACTATTGTGTGCCCGTCGGCAACCCAGAACGGTACAGAGGAACTTTTCAGGTCCGTACACTCGACCCGTTCCCCTGCTTCTTCACCCTGCACACGGGCAGGCCCTCCGAGGAGAACCTCCGCGCGGGCTACGGAGGCGTCATCGAGGCGATCACCCAGGCCGGGCGGGAATTCAGCGGAGAGAGCCGCGAGGTCTGGCATGGATGGACATCGGCGGACTCCACGGCCAACGCGTTCGAAATCCAGATCGGTGTGAAGTGACGCCGCTCCTGGACGCCACCTGTCCACCACTGCCGGGGCTCAACGGCCCGTGCCGAGTTCCACCAGCGCATCGGCGAGGCGATCCATCTCCGCGCCCTCCAGCCCGGTGGACGCGAGTTCCTCGCGGGCCTTGCGCCGCGTGGCCTCGCGATCCAAGCCACCGGGAACGCGCGGCACGAGGGTGCTGATGCGCGCGCTGATCCGCGCGAGCGCTGGCCGCAGCTCTCCATCCAGGGAGTGCACGGGCGCCTCCGCGGTGTCCGGGGCGCGGAATTGAATCTGCTTGGCCGCGTCCATCTGCGCCTGGAAGAACGCGGTGATGGCCTCGTCCCTGGGCGGCGCGAGGCCCAGGGCCGCCGCGGCCTCGTGGACCTCCTTCCGGGCGGTCTCCAGCACCCGCGCCTCCTGCGCGAGCACCTCGATGGGCTGGCCCGCGCGGCGCTTGGCCGTGGCCACCCGGGGCATCAGCGCCAGCCGCTCGGCCGTCGCGGCGAGCAGCGCGTCCACCGGCGTCGCGGTGGGCCCGGTGGCGCCGGGGCCCAGGTGCCGCGCACGGATCCGCTCGAGCACGCCGCTCGTCTCCTGTTGCAGGAGCCACGTGTCCAAATCCGTGGCCAGATCGGCCCGCGAGGGCTCCACGTAGAGCGCCACCACGTCCCGGGTGAACGGGCCCACCCGCTCGATGCCGGAGAGGCCCTCGGCCCAGCGGGGCCCCTCGAAGGTGTTGGTGAGCGCCGCGTCGGCCTCCCCCTTGGCCAGCGCTTCGCGCACCGCCGCGTTGTCGGGAATGGCGCGGATGCTCGCGTGGTGGAAGTGGGCGCGGGCCACGCGCTCCAGGTGTCCACCCCGGTTCACCGCCAGGCGGAACTCGGGCCGGTCGAGCGCGCGCAGGAGCGCGAGCGGCTCTTCGGGGGGACTCGCGGGCGGAGGTGCCCAGGCCGGGCGTCGCAGCAGCAGCAGGGCCCCGTTGCGGGCCACCGGAACGGTGTAGCGCCCGGTCAGCGAGCGATCAGGCCGGACGGTGATGCCACTGGTCGCCACGTCGAAGCGGTGGGCGCCGAGGTCCGCCACCAGCTCCGGCCAGCGGAAGCGCACCCATTCGAGGCGGTAGCCGCGATCGGACGCATAGGCTTGCATGAGCTCGGCGTCGAAGCCGGACGCTTGCCCATCGCGCAGGGTGCTGAAGGGCGGGTAGTCGCTGCTTGTTCCCACGCGCAGGACGCGGGGCTCGCTCGCGGGCGGGAGGGTCCGGGGCTGGACCGCGCACGCCGCGAGCAGGGCCAGCACGGTGCCCGCGAGGAGGTGGAAGGGTCGGACCTGGGGAGGAAAGGATGAGCGCATTCTCCGAGTCTGCCCCAGAGTCGCGCCTCCCGGGTGAGCGGAGAGGGGCTCGCCCCCGACGTCCTCATCGGGAGCGAGCACCGCGTCCTCACTTCCTCAGTAGATGACGTAGGAGGCCGTACCGCTGCAGCTCGTGTCGCGGAAGCAGCCGACACGGATTTGATGCGGCATGTTCTGGCCCAACACGTTCACGCGGTAGACGACGTGCGAGAGGCTCCCGCAGGTGCCGAAGGTGTCGTCGTTCTCGGCCGCCACCGAGCCCGACGCCTCGTGCACCCGCAGGATGGTGTCACCGACGCCAGAGGCGCCCTCCACGCCGCAGGTGCCCACATCGAGGGTCTGGCCATACGACAGCGTCACGTTGTGGTTGGCGGTGTTGCGCGTGCCGCTGCTGGTGTTGGTGAGGTTGAAGGAGAACGTGCCCCGGACGAGGTTGGCGTTCGGGGTCACCTTCCACACCACGACGCCACCGCAGAGATCGCTGTTGGTGCAGCCGGCGCGAATGGTGTAGTCGCCCGAGGCCCCCACCCTGTGCTTGAAGTAACACGAGTTGGCGGCGATCTGGGTGCCTTGTGCGTCGGAGAGGCGCAGCGAGGTGTCACCGGCGGCGTAGGCGCCCGGCAGGGTGCAGGTGCCCACTTCCACCACATCACCCGCGGAGAGACTGATCACCTTGTCCGTCGTGTTCTGTTGGGCATTGTTGGTCTCGCCCGTGAAGTAGGTGAACGAGGTGGCCGGGCGGTTCTGGGGCGGCATGTCGGCGCACAGCCGAGGGCTGGCGTTGCTGGTCGCGGCGCACAAGGTGCGGATGGCGTTGTAGACGTAGGTGCTGTGCTCGCCGGTGCAGCCCGTCTCGGGGCACGTGTTCACCACGTTGCAGGTCCCGTTGGCGACATAGTCCGCGTCACCGCGCACGGCGATGCTCGCCACCGTGTAGTTGTCCATCTCGTACACGGCCGAGCCCGAGTTGCCCGCGAAGGTGTCCGTGGTGGACACCAGGTAGTCCAGCGAGTTCTCGTTCGCGTCGCGCACCGTGCCACCGGAGGCGATCTTGAAGGGGATGGCGCTGCTGCTGCCGATGACGGCCAGCTTCTGCCCGACGGCCAGCGGGGTGTTGCCCTTGCGGACCGGTGCCGGGGTGAAGCGCGGCGTGGCCGGCCGGTCCAGGCGCAGGATGGAGTAGTCCATGTACCAGCTCAGCTCATGCGCCACGATGGCGGTGCAGCGGAAGATGTCCTGCGTGGTGACCTGCTGCAGCTGGCCCTCCGCGGTCCGGTAGAAGTTGAAGACGAAGCGGGTGTTGGCGCACTCCTCGGGGGTGGGGACACAGTGGGCCGCGGTGAGCACCAGATCATCGTCGATGAGCGTGCCGGAGCAGAAGGCCGCCCGCGGGTCATCCCGGAAGCGCTCGGTGGTGCAGAGGTTGCGGCCTTCGCCCAGCGTCTGGCCGGTGAAGACGACGTGGTTGGGATCCGTCGCGTCGATGAGCGGGGGATGCATCAGCGCCACGGTGGACTGCTGTGCCCGCGCGCGCAGCGTGGCGTCCGGGTGGGCGTAGACGTCCAGCCGATCGTCCGTGCCATAGACGACCTCGCTCTTCTTCTCTCCGAGCGCGCCCTTCTCCGCGGCCTGCTCCGTCGCCGGGCCGCAGCCCGCCGCGAGCGTGAGCGTACACATCACCGCGCCCACGAAGGGACGCACCAGGAACCCGTGCTTGAAATGTTTCATGGAGGATGTCTTTCTTGTTTTCTCGGGGGGCAAGAAAACCTGCCATGGCAGGCAAGCGAAAGATAAATACTCCAGAAAAGCCGTATTCGTAAGAAGAATTGAACGCCCAGGTTTCTCCTGACACGCTGAACGATTGGATTAGCGCGGCTTCGCGCTCCATCGCTCGACCATCAGATCGATGAAGCGCCGCACCTTCGCCGGCAGGTGACGTTTGCTTGGGTAGATGGCCATGATCGGCACGTCCACCTGCTCGCAAGACGGCAGCAGCGCCTTGAGCCGCCCACTCGCCAGATCTTCGTCGACCAGGAAGCCGGGAAGATAGGCGATGCCCAGTCCCGCGACGGCCGCGTCCCGGATCGCCTCGCCACTGTCGAGCCGAAGACGGCCGCGCCCCTCCACCTTCACCCAGGGGCCACCCTTCTGGCGCAGACGCCAGCTCTGTCGTCGCGTCCGGCTGCTGAATATCAGACAATCATGCGCCGCGAGTTCCTCCGGTGTTTCGGGTTCACCGCGCGCCTCGAGGTAGGAGGGCGCGGCGCAGACGATCGCCCGGTGTTGAGCCACGAGCCGGGAAATCAGGCGCGTATCGGTGCTGGAGGCATCGATGCGCACGGCCAGGTCATAACCCTCCTCGATGATATCCGCGACGCTGTCGGTGAAGCTCACCTCCGCCTGCACCTCGGGCCAGGTCCGCAGATAGTCCCGCAACAAGGGAAGGACATGCAGTCTGCCGAAGGCGTCGGGCACGGTGAGCCGCAGGACGCCCCGGGGGGTGCCCGTGCGCTGCCCGACGCTGGCCTCCGCTTCGTCCAGGGCCGCCAGGACTTTCATGCAATGCTCATGGAAGACACGGCCATCGTCGGTGAGGCTCAGGTGGCGCGTCGTGCGATTGAGCAGACGCACCCCGAGGCGGGATTCCAGCCGGGCCAAGGCCTTGCCAGCCGCCGAGCGCGTCAGGCCGATGGCCCGGCCGCCGCCCACGAAGCTGCCCGCGTCCACGACGGACATGAAGGCGAAGATCTCATCCAGGTTGGCGCGCTTCATGGGTGGCTTTCCTTTGTGGAGTCCTGGTCGCCGGAATGGGGACGTCCGTTCGTCAATGGGCTCGGTATACGAGTCCGGCAAGCACCCCTTCAACTGGAGATCTCCCATGCCCGTGACCCTGCTCAACCCCGAAGGACTCCTGAATACCGACGCGCTCCGATACCGACAGGTGGCGATTGCCACCGGCACCCGGCAGGTGCACATCGCCGGGCAGGTCGCGTATGACGCGAATGGCCAACTCGTCGCGCGCGGTGACCTGGCTGGACAGGTGGCGCAGGCCTACCGCAACGTCGCCATTGCCCTCGCGGCTGCCGGGGCGACGTGCAGCGACATCGTCCGGCTGACGTTCTATGTGGTCGACTGGAAGCGCGAGATGCTCCCCGACTTCCTCGCCGGCATCGAGCAGGTCGCCGAGGAGTTGAAGATCGTGCCGGCGCCTGCCTCGCTGATCGGAGTCTCCGTGCTCTTCGAGCCGGGTGTCCTCGTCGAGATCGAAGCCACCGCGGTCGTGGGCTGACGTCAAGGCACCCGCGGCGCGCTGAACTCCGGAATCAGCTCGCCCGTGAGGCGCAGGCTCTTCATGACCTGTTCATGCCGGAGGGCACCGACCTGGTGGAAGGACATCAGGGCGTCGATGCCGAGCGCCTCGTAGCGCTTCATCCTCCGGCGCACCTGATCCTTCGTGCCGACGATCAGCGACTCCTGCTCGCTGAGCACCTCCCAGATCTCCTGGTCCGGCACGGCCTCGTTCGACATCACCCGGCCGAGCAACCGCTGGGCCCGGGACTGGGGGGCGTTCGGATCCTTCTTGCGCACGTACTGGCCCGTCAGCCCTCCGCCGGCGGGATCCTTCGCCAGCGCCTCGAGCTCGGCGGCCGTCTTGACGAATTGATCCTTCGCCTCGAAGAAGGTGAAGGAGCCGCTCGTGTACCAGGCCGCCGCCCTCGCCGCGCCGTTCTCCATGGCCTCCTGCTCGCTGTCCGCGCAGTGCACGAAGGTGAAGAAGGCCACCTGGTCGTTCACGAACTCGCCCACCGGCTCGCACCGGGTGCGCAGCGCTTCCCGGTAGAGGTGGATCATCTCCGCGGCCTCCTCCAGCGAGGCCCACAGCGTCACCCCCAGCGCCCCCACGCCGTTGCGCCCCGCCTGCTCGAACGAGGCCGGGCTGGAGCAGGCCTGCCACAGCGGCGGGTGGGGCCGGCGGTACGGCTTGGGGACGATGTTGAGGTTCTTGATCTGGAAGTCGGGGCTGTCCCAGGAGAACGCCTCCCGGGTCCACATCTTCGGAATCATCTCGAAGGCCTGCTGCAACTGCCCCCGTGTCGAGTCCGGGTGGATGTTGAAGGTGCGCCACTCGGGGACGGTGCTCCGCGCGAGGCCCAGCTGGCAGCGCCCCCGGCTCAGGTGATCGAGAAAGGCCGCGCGCTCGGCGACACGGATCGGGTGGTTGAACCGCGAGGGAGCCAGCACCGACGCATGGCCCACGTGCAGGTTCTTCGTGCCCATGGCGATGGCCGTCAGCATCAGCTCGGGGGCCGAGCTGTAGCTGAACTCCACCGCCCCATGGTGCTCCACCTGCCACCACACCCCGTAGCCCAGCTCGTCGGCCAGCCTCGCCTGCGCCAGGGTCTCCTGGATCAGCCGTTGCTCGTGCCCCCCGTCGCCCCACAGCTCCTTCGGGTACTGCATCTCCGAGAAAACATCCAACCTCATGGTTCTCTCCGTCCCTGCGCAAGGCCCACGACACCCTCACCAGAGCATGGGCTGATTCACGTCGGGGCCGTGGATCCGCCGGCCCCTGACGCGATAATCCTACGCGCTCATGCCAGGAGAGAGACCATGAAGAGGCGGTTCGGCGCGCTGTCACTCGCGGTGTCGGCGGCGCTCGTCCTCGGACAACGGGCCGAGGCCAGCTCGCATGACGTGGAGACGGAGCTCCTTCGTGACGGCCCCGACGCCCAGGACAAGTGCCCCTCGACCTGCTCCACCCAGAATGAGTACTGGACGGGCCAGTGGCGGACGGCGCTCCCGGAGAAGGCCTCCAGCTGCCAGTGTGCCCAGCCCCCCTTCGAGCACCTCGTCATCGACGCGGGCTCTTCTGGCACCCGGCTCCTGCTCTACGAGGTGGCGCGGGGTCCCCAGGGCTGTCAGCTCACTCCCCCCAAGGCGCAGGAGCAGAAGAAGGATTCCACGCTCGGAGCCCTGGCGGACATGGACGTGAAGATGGCGGAACAGGAGCTGGGTGAACGGATCACGGCCCTGGCGCCGACCCGTGTGGTGCTGCTGGGCACAGGGGGCTTCCGCCAGAAGGGAATGCAGGGGGAGCGCAAGATGCGGGAGCTGCGGGAGCGCCTCGCCAGACACGTCCAACAGGTGGAGATCATCTCGGGGAAGACGGAGGGTGAGCTGGCCTGGCTGGCCACACAGCCCACGGCGGAGAAGGCTCCCTTCTCGATCCTGGAGATCGGAGGCGTTTCGGTGCAGTTCGCCACCGGAGAGCCGAGCGGCGACATCCAAAGCGTCAGTGATGATGCCGTGGGCATCAACGTCCTCTCCGAGGAGATGGGCAAGGACAAGGCGAACTGCCTGAAGGAAGAGGAGAGCTTCACCCGCTGCATGGCCGCCATCGGGCAGCGGCTGGAGTCCTCGCAGCTCGCGCGCAAGACTTCAAAGCTGCTCCCGGAAGGACAACACCGCCCGGTGTATATCATTGGCAAGGAGCTGGATGCGCTGTTCCAGCCGGGGAAGGAGCTGAGCCGGGCGCTCCTGGAGGGAATCGGGAAGAAGTGGTGCAAGGACTCGCGCACGGGTGATGACAAGGCGAAGGCCAGTTGCTTCAAAATGGCGTATCTGTCGGCCCTGTTGAAAGCGGTGAAGGCCGGGTCCATTCGCAAGGGGGCCGACTCCTGGACGCGAGCGGCCGCGGTGAATGCCGACTACTTCCCGAACTGCCGCTGACCCATGGACCGGACCTCCACCACCATTGCCGTGCGTGACTACCGCCCCACGGACGTGGACGCCCTGATGGCCCTGTTCCGCACCGCGGTGATCCAGGTGGCACGGCGCGACTACACCGAGGCCCAGGTGCGCGCCTGGGCCGGGCGGATGGACCGGGCGCGCTGGCTCGAGCGCCTGGCCGCCAGGCCGACCTTCGTCGCCGAGGTGGGCGGCCAACCCGCCGGCTTCAGCGACCTGGAACCGGACGGCCACATCGACATGCTGTTCGTCCACGCGGACCATCAGGGACGGGGTGTCGCCTCGGCCCTGTTCGACCACATCCTGGGCCGCGCGAAGGCGGCGGGCCTCGGGCGTCTGTACACCGAGGCCAGCCTCACCGCCCGGCCGTTCTTCGAGCGCCGCGGCTTCACGGTCATCGCGGCCCAGGACGTGCCCGTCGCCGGGGAGGTGCTGCGCAACTTCCGGATGGAGCGAGTCCTCTAGGCGCACTCAGCCGGGTGGACGGCTGGGGCGGCTGAGAATGTAGGCCGCCCCGATGAGCATCAGTGACCCGGAGACAGCCAGCACGGGCCACTTCACCCGCAGGACGAAGGCCATGAGCGCGAAGCTCACCCCCATGGCGGAGATCGCGCTCGCCTTCACCTTCACCGGCACGGTGCCGTACTGGGTCCATTCCTGGAGCCGGGGCCCGAAGCGCGGGTGCGTGTACAGCCAGTGATGGAAGCGGGGCGAGCTGCGCGAGAACGCCCACAACGCCAGGAGCAGGAAGGGCGTCGCGGGCAGCAGCGGCAGGAACGCGCCGAGCATCCCCAGGCCGACACACACGAAACCGGTCGCCATGAAGAGGGGCCGGAGGCGCCGGTTCCGGCCCTCGTCGACGCGCGGGGAAGTGGGCTCCATCGTCGGTTCGTCTGGCACCCCCCACGTATACACCACAAGGAAGAAGGCGGAGCACCTGACCGGCCATCACAAATGGCCTGGCCTCCCTCCATCGTGGATGAGTGGCCGCGTTGGCGCTGCGCTCACTCATCACAACCCAGGCGCCAGGTCCGTAGGAGTCCAGCCATGAATAGCAAGATGGAGCAGACCCAGTCGCAGGACGCGAAGCACTCGGCGGAGCAGCAGTCCCTGGAGGGCAAGCAGCTGACCCTCGAGGATCTGGCCCTGGTCTCGGGCGGCAAGATTCTGCTCGAGGACAGCTGCAACAACCGGATCGAAGTGGGTTGAGCCCCCTGGCACCGGGGGGAGGCGCTTCGCATGGCGGGCCCCTCCCCCACGGGCCAGTTCCCCATCGGTCACTGGCACCCAAGCGAGGTGGTGGCGCCTGAGCGTGCCACCACCTCGTGGCATTTCCATCCCCGTGCTCGGCGCTGCGTTCCTGGTGCGGCTCGAGGCTCGTGCCTGGTTGGCGACCGGGGAGACAGAGGACCCGCCCTCTCCGATCCCCATCGCTCGGCATCGGCGATTTCTTCCGGCGCGGCACCTTCGCACCATCACAAACAGCCACTCCGCATTCCATCGTAGATGAGTGGCCGTGATGGCGCCGCGCTCACTCCCCGAGACCCATGCGCCAGAGCCGTAGGGAGTCAGTCATGAATCAGAAGATGGATGAGACCCAGTCGCAGGACGTGAAGCACCCGACGGAGCAGGAGGCTCTGGAAGGCAAGCAGTTGTCCCTGGAGGATCTCGCCCTGGTCTCGGGCGGCTCGATTGAGCTCGAGGACAACAAGGGGAACAAGATCGTCGTGGGTTGATCCCTCTGGCACCGGGAGAGGGGCTTCGTCTTGGCGAGCCCCTCTCCCGCGGGCCAGTTCCCCTCCGTCATCCTCGAGGAGCGGCGGCACCTGACCGCGCCGCTGCCCATGGCAGGTCCCCCCTCATGCTCAGCGCTGCTCCCGTCTTCACTCCTTCCGAGCCCCATCCCGAGTCTCTCGTGCGGCTGCCCATCGTGCGCCGGATGCTCTCGGATCCATTGGTGCGGTTCGTGCCGCGCGCCATCGACCAGCGGTGGTACTACGAGGGCATCGTTCCGGTGTCCCTGGCGGGCTTCAACCCCTTCCTGCGCGGCATCTTCTACGCGAAGAACTCGGCCCTCTCGCACTGGCTCGCCGCTCCGCACGGCTCCACCCGGGACTTCAACGACAACGACAACCTCGTCCGGGAGGTGCTGTTCGCCGCCCACGACTACCTGCACTGCTGGTCCGCGGAGGTCATCGCCGTGCTCGCCCCCTGGGTCCGGTTCGCTACCGGCCCCATCCTCCGCGACAACATCGAGGACTTCGTCTTCTGTCATCTGCTGACGGAGGCCGCCGCGGTCGCGCTCGACTACTGGTTCTTGTCGACCATCCACCTCGCCGAGCAGATACCGATGGGCACCACGATCACGACCCTCACGGTCAGCTATCACGAGCGCAACGTCTCCGAGTACCGCCGGTTCTGCCCGGCCTGGGACGCGCAGCGCCCCGGCTTCTTCGGCCAACTCGCCCGGTTCTATTGCTCGGGAGTCTTCAATGGCTTCAGCGTGCAGGACCTGCGCAGGAGCCCGCAGATCCGCAAGTGGCTCGCGCACGAGCTGAGTTACGGCGCCACTCAGCGCGAGTACGCCCGGCTCTGGCTGTCCTTCCTGGCCGCCGAGGAGATTGCCTATGAGCCCCAGAAGCTGGCCGCCCCGGTCTCCGTCCAGGAGAAGTGGAAGCAGCAGCTGATGCACGAGCTGGGACTCGTGATGTTCGCCAAGATCAAGGAGGACTCGGACAGCGGGCTCGTGCTCCGCTTCCGGAATGAGCCTCCCACGAGCCCGAGGGAGCGCCAGCCCGACTTCCGCTTCGTGAACGCCAACGTCGTCCCACTTCCGCCAGAAGCCGTGCCCTCTCCCGAGAGCTCGCGCTACCACGCCCTGCAGCGCGTCTCGGCCACGGACTTCGACAGCGTGTCCCAGGAGACCCGGCGGGCCATCGCGCGTGCGTTCAAGCGTGAGGAGCACGCAGAAGTGTCGCGGCTCATCGAGCAGGCGGAGCGCGTTGCCCCCGTGGGAGCCGAGCCACGGGATTTGTTCGTCCTCAATTAGCGGACCGCCCGGAGCCCCCGGAGGAGTAGACCTTGTCCTCGAGCCACCCAAACCCTTCCAGCCACCCGGCGGACCCCTGGATGGTCCCCGTTCCGGTCGCGCCCGCGCGGTTCACCCCGTTACACGCGCGCCATGCCCGGTACGCCGTCCAGGTCGACCTGGGCCGCATCGGCCCCTTCGGATTCTCGGCGCCGCCGCGGCGGGAGGCGGAACTCTTGTACGCGGACCTCCAGACCAACGCGGACAACAACGTGGCCCGCCGGCTGGGCGCGGGCCGGGCGGGCGTCCACGCCGGCAAGTACCTGAAGGGCGTGGGCCGCACCCTGCTCGCGGCGAACTGGAGCGACTCCGAGGACGGCTACCACAACAGCGGGCACCTGCTGCCCTCCGCCGCCGCGAGGGAGTACCTCGCGAGCTGCTATCTGGAAGGGCGCCAGGCGGGCGAGACCCTCGTGCGGTGCGAGGGGTTGCTCCTCGCGCCGTTGCCACCGGAGGCCGAGCGCTACGTCGCGTCGCTCCTTCCCGGCTGGGAGACGCACCACCTCGCCCCAGTGGATCGGCGGCTTCAGGCCATCACCGTCAAGGAGGCGGGGTTCGCGCGCATGTCCAACTTCGCCTGGGCGCTCTCGCAATGGCGGTGCGGAGCCCCGTTCCTCATCGAGCTTTTCCTGAGGATGGCCCGGTACCTGGGTGGCCCCTCCGAGCCGCAACCGCGCCCTGGCGACCTCACCCCGGAGGTGATCGCACGGCAGCTGGAGCGCGCCACCGAGCGGCTGGTCCACCATTTCGAGCGGTTCTTCCACGCGGGCGTCTACTGGGGCTCCTTCCACAACAACTTCACCGCGGATGGCCGGTTCCTGGATCTGGAGACCCCCGTCATCTTTGGAGGCCCCTTCCTCGGGGTGCTCGCCGCGCCGGGCAAGCTGCCCGTGTCGCTGGACCCGGCGGACTCCCGGCCCGTCGTTGGGTGTGAGGTGCTGCGCTGCCTGCGGCAGGTCCGCACCTTCCTCGCCTTCCTGGTGGACCGGCTGGAGTGGCTCGGCCGGAGCGCACCGGACGCGGGCGAGCTGGAGCGTCGCTTCCTCCGGGATACGGCCGAGGCCCTGCGCGCGCGGTTTCCGCCCTCGCACTGGCTCCATGACGCGGGAGCGCTCGGGGAGATGCTGACCACGAGCCTCGCCTCGGCGCTCGCCCTGCCGCCTCGAGCCGAGGCGGAGCTGGGGGCGTTGGTGGAGGCGCAGTGCCGGACGATGCTGAACGAGACGCCCAGGCGCACGAACTCCATCAGGCTGGTGCCGGTAGAAATGCTGCTCGCCCATCCGGAGCCGGCGCTCCCGGTGGTGGCCGGCGTCCCTCACTTCCTCGAGGACTTCGTGGGACAGACACACGCGGGCCGGGCGTTCAACGAGGCCCTCCGCCAGGTGGACGGGACCGAGGATGTCGCCACCGCCCTGCATGTGATCCGCGAAGCGGAGACAACCCTCCGCGGCTTCGCCCCGGCCGACACGGCGTGTTCCATGCTCAGTGGAGCATGATCCTGTCGACGGTGATCGTCGCGGTCCTGGGGAAGTGGACCCGGTATTCGAGCACGCGGTTGAGCGCCGTCTGCTGGAAGCCCAGGCGGAAGTCCTGGTACTGGTGGGCGGCGGAGAACTGTTGAGACGTCAGGTCCATGCTGGCCAGAACGGCCCCCGTGGTGTTGTCCCTCACGTCCACGGTCGCGACCACCTGGGCGCCGAGCGAGTTGTTGTCCGTCTTCACCCGGAACGTCACCTTCCGGGGGCCCACTGGCACCTGGGCGTCATAGGGGCCGTAGACCATGTGCCCGGCCGCGTCGAGCGAGGGCGAGGCCTGCCAGCCGTCGCCGCTCGAGCGTCCGGCGTGATGCGCCACCACGGCCCCTTCCGCCTCGTACTGGCCGAGGCGGGTCGTGGTGGTGACCTTGTCGATGTTGATGGCCGCCTTGTCCTTGTAGTCGGCCCGGAACTCGAGTTGATGGCCGGCGACGTTCTCATAGGTCAGGCTGAAGTCCTGGTAGACGCCAGCGGCCTTGAACTGGTGGCGGTAGACATCGAACGACGTCAACACGAGCCCCGTGGTGGCATCCCGGATGTCGAGCGTCACGACGTGATCGTTGTTGCCGGTGTTGACGTCGATCTTCATCTTGAACGTGGTGGAGAGCGGCCCGGCCGGGAAGGTCGTGACATAGGGGCCGTAGAGCATCATGCCGGCGTTGTCCTGGGAGACGTTGGCCGTCCAGCCATTGTCGCTCGACCGGCCAACCGTGTGCGAGAAGGGCGAGGCGGCATAGCTCGTCGTCTCCGCCTCGTACGTCTTCACCACCGTGGAGGGGTCCGTGGGCAGGAGGTAGGACTCGCGCATGAGCTGGAAGTAGTTGTCAGGCCTGACAAAGACGATGTTGCCGTTGCCCTTGAAGGTGTTCACCACGTTGACGAAGCTCTGGACGCTGTTGCCCTCCCACGGATTGGCCTGGATGCTGACGAACCGGGGAGACGTGCCGTTCCAGCCGGAGATGGCTTTGTTGATCTCCGAGATCATCGAGCTCTCCGTGGGGCAGTACGTGGCATTGAGGCCCTGGCTCGGCATGACGTTGTTGTACACGGTGATGCCGCCGCCCGCGTTCTGCGCGGTCAGCCCCAACAGGGACGGCGCGTTGTAGGCGAAGGAATTTCCCACGTTGGTGTTCGTGGCCCCGTCGATCTTGTTCCACACGGTGAGGACCTTCAACCCCGAGCGGTTCATGTAGTCGCCGGTCAGCGTCACGTAGTTGTCCAGATGGGACGCGTTCCCCCAGTAGTTGGGATAGGTGTAGCCCAGTCCGGTCGGGCCCGAGATGAGGTTGTCATTGGGCGTGGCGGTGGCATGCAGGTAGTTGAGCACGCCGGGCATGGCATCCAGCATGGCGGGTGAGATGGTCCACCCGATGGGCACCTGTCCCCGGGCGGGGCTGTCCCAGAACTTCTTGAAGAGGTGCTCCACATATTGGAGGTTGTCCCCATCGCTCAGGATGAGCGTGATGTAGATCTTGTTGTTCAGGGGGGGCTTGTTGGGAACGGGTTTGACGCTCACCGCCCGGGACGTGCCGCCGAACACCGTCAGGTTCGAGGCGAAGTCACTGGCCACCGTGGAGATGCCGTATTCGGAGACGCGCTGGACGCCCGAGGCTTCTTCCGGCCACCAGCCCATGTAGATGCCCCCGCTGCCGTAGGGCATGGCCACCAGGAACTTCCTGAGCAGCGAATCCTCCGCGGCGACCCGTGGATCCAACCACACGACGGCCATCTTCGTGGCCGTGGCGTAGTCGCGCAGGAAGCCCTTGATGTCCGGCGCGAGCCCGATGAGCACCCGGTGCGTCACCTGGGACCAGTAGTTGTCGTACAGGTACTGGTAGACCTGGAGCTTCGTCGTGAACCGGCCGCGCAGATCCACCAGGATGGGCAGGTTGTAGGGCGCGGACGTCAGTCGGGCGACCAGTGCCGGGGAAGCGACGACGCCATTGCCCAGACCCGCGATGGTGGTGGCCAGGTTCAGCGTGTCGGGCACCGCGGTGTCGTAGACGACGATGCCCGCGACCTCGCTCCTGTACTTGCTCAGGAGGCTCCAGTTGTCGGCGACGTCCGTGTAGCCAAGCCCCAGGGAGTTGAGCCAACCGTACCGGCCATCCTGGCCGCGCACGGCGGTGTCGTACGTGAAGATGCGGGGCTGGGTCCTGTTGACGAGCCCCTTGAGGGTCGTGAAGAGCGCTGCGTCGTCCTGACTGGCGGCGGTCAGGTCCATCACGTCCAGCGTCGCCGCGGGCGCGGTGAAGGACGGGAGCACCTGATTCGCGGGCCAGGAGAGTCCAGCCGCCAGGGCCGCCGTGGGGCGGCACACCCCCCACGCCGTCAAGGTCATGGCGAAGACAGGCGCCCACCGGGCCCATCGGTCGATCTTCATGAGTCACTCTCTCCCCGAGTTCGACATCGTTGACGCACACCAAAGAAGGCGGGCCACGCGATGACGATCGACGAGGAGTGGCGGCGGAGGCCCTCCGCTTGATACACCGCTCTACCCCATCAAATCAAGATTAACTAGAAACACCCGACTGAAGGACTGGAGCCGAGGCAGGCGCGCGCCAAAAATGTATTACCTTCCTCGGTGGATACCCCATGCACACAAACAATTCGGGAATCCAACAAGGACGCCATACATGAAGATGACAAGGATCGTCGCACTGGTGGGTGCCGGCTGGCTCGTGGGCTGTGGCGGTGTCGAGGCGCCCATGGACGAGCAGACGGACCTCGCCACGCGGACGGACATGCTCCCGGCATGCAACCACAAGCAGTTCGAGCGGATCTTCTACGCGGAGCCGGCGAAGCTCACCGAGGTCGGCCGTTGGGAGTGCAATTGCGACTCCAACACCGCCTTCCAGCATGGTGGGACGTCGCTCTACTACACGGACGTCAACGTCGAGTTCTGCGCCGTCGAGGGTTGAGCCCAAGCCGCTCCGCGCCTCGCCAGGAGCCACCAGCGGCCGGCGGCGAATTCCGTGTCCGCCTCAGGCCGCGCCGCCACGAATTCTGCACGAACATTCCTCGGCGGGTGCACCGCTCCCCCATCCGGGTTGCACGCCGGAGGTCCACTCTCCGGCTCCATGATCCTCGACACGCCTCCTCCTCCTCCTCCGCGACCGGCCCCAAGCCTCGCCCGGCGCGCCGGCGCGTGGCTCATCCGGCACCACGTCCTCGGCAGCCTCGCCATCGTCCTCTTCGCCACCGCCGTCATCTCCGGCCAGATGGTGGACCGGACGGACTTCGCCAGCTCGGAGCTGGAGCGCGGCGTCATGGAGCGCTGGGGTGCCCCCGTCGTGCAGCCCGCGCCCTCGCTGCGCTACGTGCAGAGCGGCACCCTCTTCACCGAGCTCAAGCCCCTGCCCTTCGCTCAACAGCACGTGCAGGTGCAGGCGGAGATGAACTACCGCAAGCGAGGCCTGCGCTACTTCTCCGGCTTCGACTTCAACCTCTCGGCCGACTACGCCGCCGTCAACCGCGAGGGCCATGACATCGACGTGGCCTTCATCTTCCCCATCGAGATGGACAAGTCCCAGGTGCTCCTGTCCGACTTGAGCTTCCTCGTGGATGGGGCCGAGGCGGACCTGGACATGGGCGAGTCCGGCAACCGGCTCGTCTGGACGGGCCGCATCCCCCAGGGCGCCACGCGCCGCTTCTCCATCCGCTACCGCGCCCGGGGCCTCGACTCCTTCCTGTACAAGCTGGACCCCTCCCTGCCCGCCCACGACGTGCGTCTGCAGCTGAACGTGACGGGCGGCGAGAACTACGACTATCCACCCCAGGTCCTCGCCGCCAGCAAGGTGGAGACCAGCCGCGGCACCGTGGCGCTCGACTGGGCCTTCCAGTCGCTCGAGTCCGGGGTGAGCCTGGGCGTCATCCTCCCCTCGGTGGAGGCCTATGACGAGCTCATCTCCACCATGGCCCGCCGCGCCTGGGTGCCCTTCCTCGGATTGATGGCGCTGCTGGCCGCCTTCAGCCTCCACCACCGGCGGCCCCTCGCCATCTACGAGGCCTACCTCTTCGCCGCCGCGTATGGCTTCTACTTCGTGCTGCTCGCCTACCTCGCCGCCTTCATGAACTTCTATGTGGCCTATGTCCTGGCCACCGGGGGAATGGGCGCCGCCGTGGTGCTCTACGCCCGGCGCCTCTACCCCCAGGAGCGCACCTCCCGGCTGGCCGCCGTCTGGGCCGCCACGCTCGTGGTGCCCACCACCGCCGTCATCCTCCAGGGCTACACCGGCCTCGTCTACACCCTGGAGATCCTCGCGGCGCTGCTCGGGCTCATGGCCCTGTCCACCCGCGCCGAAGTGCGCGCCCTGCTGTCGGATCTCCCCCCAGGCGGTGAGCCGCCGCGTGCCCCCTCCTCTCCTCAGGAAGCGATGTGACCCATGTGGATGCCTGCTCTCGTACTCGGGTTGTTGTTGACCACGGCGGATGCCCCGCCCTCGGGCTCGGCGACGGTGCCCCTCCAGGAGTTGATCTCGCTCTACGGGAAGAAGGAACACGAGGCCGCTCCCCCCGAGCCCCCCGCACGTGCCCTGGTGGTGAAGAGCCAGCTCAAGGGACGTCTCACCGCGGAGGCCCTGCTGGTGGAGGCGCACTTCGAGGTAGAGGTGCTCGCCGACGGAAGCTGGACGCAGGTGAAGCTGCTGCGGCTCGACGCGGACACGTACCTGACCGAGTTGCCCACGCTGGAGGGCGCCACGGTGGCGGCCCTGGACGCGCACCTGACGTTGGTGACGCGGCAGTCCGGCCGTCATGTCTTCGACGTGAGCTTCACCCTGCGGCCCACGGTGGCGGGCTCCGAGCGTCTGGCTCAACTGCGTTTTGGCCCCCACGTCACGCCGGTGCCACTGCGGTTGGAGGCGGATGCCACGGCCTTCACCCTGACGGAGCCGGTGCTCACCTCGAGCGAGGAGGTGGACGTGTATCCCCGGCAGGGCGTGCTGCGGGTGGGCTGGCGCACCACCGTGGCGCCGAAGGTGGCGCGCCAGGTGATTCGTCCTCCGCTCGAGCCGAGCATTCCCGAGGCCCACGCCACCTGGGTGTCCACGCTCGAGGGCAAGGCCAGCCTGCGGGTGCGCTACGCACTGCGTCTGGACCGTGAGCAGCCGCTGGAGCTGACGCTGCCCGAGGGTCATCACCTCGAGCGGGTGCTGCTCGACTCCGCGCCGCTCGTGCCCGAGGAGAAGGAGGGCCGGTTGCTCGTGAAGGTGGCCCCGACGCGGGTGGGAGAGACGGAGGCCACGCTGGAGGTGGTGCTGACGCGGGACCTGGGCATCTTCCACCTGTCGGGCCGGTTGAAGCTGGCACTGCCCCGGGTGTCCTGGCCGGTGGCGTCGATTCGAGCGCGGGCGCACTTCCCCGCCGTCTTCAACTACCAGCGCGAGGGCGGCAGCATGGAGCCCGACGAGGCGAAGACCGAGGACGCCCCGGACACGTCGACGCCCCTGCCCGGCAAGGTGCTCCACTTCCGCCAGTACCTCGTGGCGGCCTCGGCGCCCACGCTGGAACTGGGCTACTCGGTGGACATCTCCCAGAGCTACTTCCGCTGAGGTCGTATGGGCCCGTGAGGCTCCCCGGCCACGTGGACGCGGAGTACCTCTACGAGAAGATGAAGCAGAAGCTCGGCCAGAACCGACCCCGGACTCCCCACCCCATGAACCTCCGCTCACTGTCACTCGCCCTCCCCCTCCTCGCGCTGCTGTCCGGTGCCTCCTCCCGGGCCGCGGGTCCCAAGGAGGTCGCGGTCGCGGATCGCTCCCTCTGGCCCCGGCCGCTGCGCTCGTCCCAGGACTTCGATCTCGCCTCGCGCGCGGAGAACCTCGTGTTCGCCCACGTGCTCGGTGAGCTGGAGGCCCAAGCGGAAGGGTTTCCGGCCCTGCTCGGCGTCAAGCAGGTGCATGACGAGTCGGTGCGCCGCTGGCTCGAGGGCGTGAAGGACACCGTGGCGCGCAACCTGCGCGCGGCCCGGACGGCCTGTGGCGCTCCGTCCGAGCCGGGCTGCGGCGCGGAGGAGCCCACCGCGGCGAACCTCGTGCGGCTGGGCGGCGCGTTCGTGGCGGGCCTCGGCCCCGAGTACCAGGCCTGGCTGGCGATGGACTCGCGCTTCTACACCCTCTATGTGAAGGAGCAGCTGCGGCTGGCGGCCCTGTTCCCCTCCCCGACCAGTGAGATCCTCCCGCTCGGGCCGGGAGAAGTCACCGGCTCGGACTGGCCGGACCGGCAGTTCCTGCTGACCTTCGACGATGGCCCCACGCCCGCGGGCAAGGGCACGGACCGGTTGGTGGCGCTGCTCAACGCACGGGAGGCCAAGGGCGTCTTCTTCGTGCTCGGCGACGCGCTCGAGACGCGCCTGGGCAGGACGAGCGCGGCGTCACTCCAGGCGCTGTACCAGGGACAGTGCGTCGGATCCCACGGACAGCGGCACGTGTCGCACCAGAAGCTGGCCACGTGGAAGGAGCCGGTGGAGGGCTCGCGCGAGCGGATCTCCACCCTGGGCCTGGCGGGCTCCCGGAAGGTCCTCTTCCGCCCGCCCTATGGACAGCGCTCGCCGGAGTTGACCCGGTGGTTGTCGGGCCAGGGCGGCGAGGTGATGCTCTGGAACATCGACTCCCAGGACTGGAACGCCACCGTCGCGCCCGGGCCCACCACGGATCGGGTCGTCACCCTGATGTTGCTGTGGCGGCGCGGCATCGTCCTCTTCCACGACGTGCACGACAAGGTGCACGAGGCGGTGCCCCGGCTGCTGGACTTCGCCCGGGACACGGGCCTCACCTGGAAGGACTGCTCGGCGCTGTGAGCCCCGCTCACGCGGCGCGCTCGTACTCGCCCAGCAGACCCTTGAGCTTCTGGCCCATGGCGTTGAGGGCCTGCATGGCGTGCTCGGTCTGCCGGGTGCTGGTGAGCATCTGCTGGGTGGCCTGACTCACGTCGCGCATGGCCTGGCGGATCTGCCCGATGCCGGTGGCCTGCTGGATGGCGGAAGCGGAGATCTGCGCCGCGGTGAGCGACGCCTGGCCGAGCAGCTCCCCCAGCGTCTGGATGGTGCTGCCCGCCTGCGACACCACGCGCACGGCCGCGCCCACGCTCTTGGTGCCCTCCTCCGTGGTCATCACCGCGCCCTGGGTGGCCTTCTGGATCTGCCCCAGGATCTGCCGCACCTGGGTGGTGGACTTCTTGGACTGGTCCGCGAGCGCCTTCACCTCGGCGGCCACCACGGCGAAGCCCCGGCCGTGCTCGCCCGCGCGGCTGGCCTCGATGGAGGCGTTGAGGGCGAGCATGTGCGTCTGCTCGGAGATGTCGTTGACGGTGGTGATGATGTCGCCGATGGCCTGGGCCTGCTCGGCCAGGGCGAGGATGCGCGAGGCGATGGACTCCACCTGCGCGCGCACGGTGGACATGGCCTCCACCGCTTCCTCCACCGTGCGTCGGCCGTTGCGGCCCACCTCCTCGGCATGGCGCGCCGACTCGCTCACCCCGCGCGCGCGTCCCGCCGCCTCCTCGGACGTCTGGGCGATCTCCTCGATGGTGCTCACCGTCTCGGCCACCGCGCTGCCCTGCTCCTGGGTGCTGGCCACCTGCTGGGTGGTGCTCACCAATATCTCCGACGTGGTGCCCGCGAGCTGGTTGACGAACTCGGCCACCGTCCGCAGGGTGTGCTCGCGCTGCCGGGACTGCTCGGCGAGCTGGGCCTCGGCGGCCTTGCGGCGCTCGGCCATGTCATTGAAGGCGCGCGCCAGCTCCCCGGTCTCGTCGCGGTTGTGCACCTCGATGCGGTGCTCGAGATTGCCGCGGCCCAGTTGCACGGTGCCCTTCACCAGCTTGTCCAGCGGGCCGGTGATGCTCCGGGTGATGATGAAACTGCCCAGGGCCACGATGAGCAGGCCCACGAGCGTGCCCGAGGCCAGCACCCAGATGCTGCGCCAGGCGCTCTCCCGGGCCTGGCTCTCGAACTCCGCCCAGCGCAGATCCTCGTACTTCAACATCTCACCGAGTCCCCGGCGCACCTCGTCCATCAACTGCCGGCCCCGGCCCGAGCTCGCACGAACGGCCTGGGCCACGGCATCCATGCCTCCGGACTGTTCGCGCAACTGGCGCGTGCGCTCCAGGGTGGCGAGCCGCTCGCGGATGATGGGCTCGAGCCGCTCCAGGCGCGCCAGTTGCTCGGGAGAGCCGGCCAGGTCGCGGCGCAAGAGCAGGAGATCCTCGTCCAGCTGCTGAAGGGCCCGACGGTAGGGCTCCAGATAGCTCGGATCGCCGGTGATGACGAAGCCGCGCTGGCTCGTCTCGGCGTCCACGATGAGCGAGAGGACCATGGACATGCGGCGGCCCTGATCGCGGCTGTCCACCAGGCCCTCGGTGGTCTCCTGTAGCTGCCGGGCGCCCTGGAACGCCACCAGCGCCACGATCAGCAGCACCAGCAGCGACAAGCCAAAGCCCAGGGCGATCTTCTTTCCAATGCTCATGAGACCTCTTCCTAACAGGAGACAACCTGTAGCGGGCTGTCGCGCCCGCTACCGCCCACTACCGCTCCCGAGGCCAGGCGACACTTGGAGCGCGCGGATCCGCTGATCCTGGAGGGCTGGGAACCCCGGGGGGTAGACGGCCGGGCGGGGACGCCTCAGATCGCGAACGTGGATCACCCGGCGATCAGCGTCCTCCCCGAGCGAGCCCCCCGAGGGGATCAGCTCTGTGCTCCCGGAGACAGAGCGGCGGACGCGCGGCGGTTCCACGGGAGGCGATGACATGGCCGGATTGGACTGGGTACAGGTCGACGTGGGCTTTCCCATGAGCCTCGAGGCGGTGTGTGCGGCACGCACCCTGGGGATGGATCGGCGGGCCTTCCTGGGCTCCATCGTGGAACTGCAGATCTGGGCGGTGCAGGCGCTGCCCTCCGGGCGCTTCGAGCCCTTCGCCACGTCCGGCGGACGGTCCGGCGGACAGGAGTTGGACGCGTCCGCGGACGAGGCGGTGTGGTGCGAGGCCCTGGAAGGCGCGGTCCGGTGGACCGGCACCCCCGGCGCCTTCTGGGACGCGTTGCTGCGCGCCCGGATCCTCGTCCGGGAGGGGGACTCGGTCCGCCTCACGCTGTGCGATCGCTACGTGCAAGTCCTCGAAAAGAGGCAGAAGGAAGCCGAGCGCAAGAGGAAGGAGCGCGCCGCCAAGGCCTCCGGCGTGTCCGCGGGACGTCCGGCGGACGCGTCCGGGACGTCCTCGCCCAGAAAGAAGAAGGAAAGAGAGAGTGAGAAGAAGACTTCTTCTGCTGCTGCCGCGGCGGAGGTCAGGGAAACGGGGACGTCCGCGAGCAGGCTCCTGCCCGTGCCCCCACCCGCCGTGGAGGACGTGCCCGAGGAGACGACGCCCATCCAGCGCTGCCTGCCGGGCATGCACATGGTGCCGGCCTCTCCGCCCCCGGAGGTGCGGCTCCAGGCGGCCGCCACCGCCCTGACGGCCCGGAGCACGTCCACGGACGCCGAGCCCTGCCCGGCGGCGGAAGAGGCCCAGGCCGAGGCCTTCTTCGAGGCCTGCCAGCGTGAGCGCGGCCAGACGCTGCCCGGCATCCCCGCCGAGGAGCGTCCCCGGACGTGGAGCGCCTGGTACCGCTTCGCCCTGGACAAGGTGGGGGGGGATGAGCGCCGGCTCCAGGCGGCGTGGCGCGGCTACCTGCACTCGGAGTGGGGACGCACGCGCGAGCCGCGCTGCACGGCCCAGGCGTTCTGCTCACCCCGGGTGTGGGCGCGCTACCTGGAGCCGGTCTCCGAGCCGTCCCCCGTTCCGTCCGTGGACGAGTCCACCGAGGCGGGCCGCCGGTGGAACGAGTGCCTCGGGTGGCTGCGGGACAACGGCAAGCGCTACGCGCTCTCGTGGCTGGCCCAGGCGCGCGCGGTGGACGTGGAGGACGGGCACCTGGTGCTCGCGGCCCCCGACGCCTACTTCCGTCAATGGGTGGAGGAGAACTACGGCCCCCTGGTGGAGGGGCTCGTGAAGGAGGCGGGGCTCGTGGGGGTGCGCTGGCGGCTCGCCGACGCCCCGGACGCCGCACGGCAGGCGACGGGGGCATAGCCGGGAGCCGGCGTCAGCCGCCGATGTTCTTCATCACCGTCGTCGCCTGTTCGTGATCGCTCTTGAACATGCGGGTGAGGAACTCGCACATCTCCATCTCCATCGCCATCTTCATCTGGGCCTCCAGGAACGGACGCATCTCCGCTGGAGCCTGGGCGAGCATGTCCCGCTCGGCACGGGACTCGAGACGGAAGCCCGCCTGCACCTCGACTGGAATACCCGGCATGCTCATGCGTGAACCCTCTCCGCCCAGGGCATTGTCTTATCGTACCAGAGCGCCGGAAGTTGCTCCGGAATTCCAGGAAGTGCCCTCCACCACGGCGAAGGCGGCCCCCCTGCCCTCCGCGGGCAGCAGTTCCAGCCGGGCCCCGAAGGCGCGCAACATGGACTGGGCGATGGTCAGCCCGAGCCCCGTGCCCCCCCGCTCCCGGGCCGTCGTGAAGAAGGCATCGAAGACGCGTGCCCGGTTGGCCTCGGAGATGCCCCGACCGTCGTCGCGCACCACCACCCTTCCTCCCTCGGGCCCCCCTTCCGCCTCCAGCCGCACGCGCACCCCCTCGCCTCCGTGCTGGGCCGCGTTGGTGATGAGCTGCCAGAGGAGATCCTCCAGCACCTCGGCGGGCAGTCCCAGGACGAGCCCCGGAGGCAGGGGGCCCACCTCCACCACCGCGAGCCCCTCGGCGCTGGCCCGGGCGGCGAGCGCCTCGAGCACGGGGGCGACTTGCGTGCGCGAGGGCCGGGCCACGAGGGAGTCCGCGCGCGCGAGCTCCAGCAGCCGTTGCACCAGCCGGGTGAGGCGCCGGGCGTCGGCGTCGATGTTGGAGAGGAAGCGCTCGCGCTGGGCGGCGGACATGCCCTCGGCGCTGTCGCGCAGGAGCTCCACCGCGCCCTGGATGGCGGCCAGCGGCGTCTTGAACTCGTGCGACACGTTGGCCGCGAAGGAGCGGATGTACTGGTTGCGATCCCTGAGCGCGGTGGCCATGCCCGCGAGCGACTCGGACAGCTCGGCGAGCTCGCGCACCACCGGGTGGGAGATGGGCGCGAAGCCCTCGGGAGCGCCGGTGGCGATGTCGCGCGTCTGCCGCACCAGGGCCCGCACGGGACGGACCACCAGTGCCGCGCCGGCCAGGGACATGAGCGTCACCACCCCCAGGAGCACCAGCCCGATGGCGGTGAGGTTCCAGCGGTCCGCGTAGACGGCCTTGACGAGCGTCATCGGCGTGCGCGAGAGCACCACCGCGCCCCAGACCCGCTCCCCCTCCCGCACGGGCAGCACCACCAACACCCGCACGACGTTGTCCCGGCTGGCGGACGCCAGGGGCGCATCGCCGGCGAAGGACAGGCGCATCCGCAGCACCGCGCGGTACTCCCCCCGCAGGGCCTCCTGGACCTCCTGCCGGCCGATGAGGGTGGCGCCCAGATCCGACTCCGAGGAGGAGCTGGCGACGACCACCCCCTGGAGGTCCACCACGCGGATGCCCGCCAGGGTGGAGCGGTTCACCTCCTGGAGCAGCGCGGAGAGGGGCTCGGCGGCCTCGAGGGCGCGGGGCTCGGCGGGGAGGATGGACCGGGGGGGTGGTGCCTCCACGGGGGGCAGCACCTCGTCCGAGGCCCGGAGGGACGGAAAGATGGGCCGCAGCGAGGAGCCCGCGATGGGCACGGACGGACCGGGCGAGAGGGCCCTCAGCCCGTAGCCGGGCTCCACGCGCTCGCGCAGCCGGGAGCGGTACAGCTCCGCGACGACGACGCCCTGGGTGATGAGCTCGGACTCCGTCTGGCGGATGAGCTGATCATCGTAGATGCGCACGAACAGAAGGCCGAGCAGCGCGAGCACGAAGGCGCCAAGGCCCACCGCCGCGAACACCAGCCACAAGCGCGGGCGGGAGCGCCCGCCGTCAGGGGATCGCGAGCCGATAGCCAAGGCCGTGCACCGTCTGGATGACCTCGCCCCCGGCGTCGGCGAACTTGCGCCGGATGTGCCGCACGTGGCTGTCGATGGTCCGATCGCTCACCACCACGTCCTCGTAGACGCGGGTCATCAGCTCGTCGCGGGTGAACGCCTTGCCGGGGGCGCGCAGGAGCGCGGCGAGCAGGTGGAACTCGGTGACGGTGAGCACCACCTCGTGCTCGTTCCACCAGGCGCGCCACAGGTCCACGTCCAGGCGCAGGGGGCCGCGCTGTAGTACTGGAGAGGGAGCCGCGGGCGGCGGGCTCGCGAGGGCACGGGAGCGCCGCAGCACGGCCTTCACCCGCGCCACCAGCTCCCGGGGGCTGAAGGGCTTGGTGAGGTAGTCGTCGCCGCCCAGCTCCAGGCCGAGGATGCGGTCCACCTCGTCATCGCGCGAGGAGAGGAACACGATGGGGCAGTCGTGGGAGCGGCGCACCTCGCGGCACATCTCCAGGCCGTCCATCTCCGGCATCATGATGTCCAGGACGATGAGCGTGGGCACCGAGCGGCGCACGAACTCCAGACCCTCGCGGCCGTCGCGGGCCTGCTCGACGTGGAAGCCCGCCTGCGTGAGGGCGAACCCCACCACCTCGCGCAGGTGCGGATCATCGTCGACCACCAGGATGGAGGCGCGCTCCGTCATGGCTTCTCCTCGCTCGGAGGTGGAACCCCCTCGGGCCCGAGCTGCTCGATCTGGTAGCCGTGGGGATAGGTGGGATGGGGAACCTGGGTGGTGAGGTGGGGCCGCTTGCGCTCGGGCATGAGGCGCAGCAGCCGTGCGCGGGTCTTCATGGCCCCCATCACCGTCTGTCGCAGCCAGGAGGGGGGTTCGGGGAAACCGAAGGCCCGCAGGAGCGGGGGATCCATCAGCGCATGCACCGCGGGTGCGCCATATCCGAGCAGCGGCTTGGGCAGGAACCAGCCGAGGAACAGGTCGCGGGTGGCCTCGCCCACGCGGCGGCTCTCGTCGGTGTAGCGGAAGTGCTCGCGCTCGTACTGGAGGTTGAAGCGCTGCAGCTCCTCGAGGGTGGCGGGGATGCCGCGGATGTTCATCCGCCGTCCCACCTGCTTGAAGAAGTGGAAGCCGGCGAGCCGCTCGTGGTCCGTGTAGGGCCGCCAGCCGAAGCGCTCCATCCACCGGATGGGCTCCAGGACGAAGGTGGAGAGGACGTAGAGGTAGTCGTCGTTGGAGATGTCGAAGCGGTGGTGGAGCTGGTTCATGCGCCGGATGGCGCGGCGGCCCCGCTCGCTGTCGTAGCCGGACTCGAGGAACTCGGCGATGAGCAGATCCGTGTCGTCGTAGCGCTTCTGGGTGCGGCGGGTGAACTCGCCCGTGGAGTCGAGCAACTTGCCGATGCTCGGCACGGCGTAGGTGCGGAACAGGGCGAACTCCAGCGCCTTGCGGCTGTCCCAGACGAAGTCGTGGGACCAGCTCAGGAAGAGGATCCGGTGATCATCCTTCTCCGGGTCGAGCCGTTGGATCTGATCGAGGATGGTGCGTTTGAAGAGCATGGGGACGGGCCTGGGCCCGAGCCTACCATTCGAGCGCGTCAGAACTCCTCCCGGGCCTGGGCCAGGGTGAACTCCGCGTGGGTGGGAAGGACCGGCCCCTTCCTCTCCACCAGCCAGGCGGGGGAGCCCTCCGGCAGGTAGAAGTCCTCCTCGAAGGGCGACAGCCCCAGGTGACGCAGGTAGTCCTTGAGCATGTCGAACGTGAACCGGTCCTTCACCCGGCGAGCCTGGTACTGCTCCACCTTCTCGAAGGGAAAGGGCTCACCGGACTGGTCGAAGACCCACTCGCCCCCGTCATTGGACGCACTCACGACCCGCACGTAGTTGAGCCACTCCGTTCGCTGCGGGCCGTACACCTCGAGCATCACGGCACCAAAGCGGCCCTTGTCCTTCCGAATGGTGTTGGGCACGGCGACCACACGCAGGCCCCGGCAGCCCAGCGTCCGGGCCATGTAACGCATGGCGCTCGATGCATCAGTTCCCCCCCACCCGTTCTCGATGTACGCCGTCCAGGGACTGCGTGTCGGGATGAAGAGTTGCCGTTGCACCTCTGGTGTGGTGATGGGCAGCAGCGTGGAGAGGGCCTGCTCCAGGGAGCCTGACACCGGACGCACCTCCACGTTGATGCCGCGCGGCGCTAGCAGCCCTGCATGCCACGTCGCGAAGGCGCGCGCGGCGTGCTCCACACCGGTCTCCAGAAAGCCCAGCTCCGACGTGAGAGGCGCCCAGCGATCCTCCAGCAGCAGTCCCTTCATGTTCTCGGTCATCAGGTAAGCCTCGTCCGTTCGCTCATGCCGCGCAGGTGAAGTGCACGCCCTCGATCCAGCCGAGCGCGCCGAGGGTGGCGCGGATCTCGTCGCGGATGCCGCGCACGCCCACCGCCGCGATGAGGTGCGTGTCCTCCGGTGGCGCTCCCAGGGACTCGGGCCGGTCCACCGGAATCCCGTGGATGCGCGTGCCCACCTTGCGCGGGTGCACGTCGATGAAGCGCGCCACCCGGGCGCCCTCGGCGAGCAGGAATCGCGTGAGCATGAGCCCTCCCGGGCCCGTGCCCCACACCGTCAGCGGACGCCCCGCCACCTCGCGGCTGCGCGCCAGATAGCGCGCCTTCACCCAGATGAAGCGCTTGTGCGCGTACCTCGGATCCGTGCGCGTCAGCCGCTCCGCGCTGTCCCGCCAGCGAAACAGCACCTCGGGCAGGTTGTACATCCCGTGGCCCCGGTCGATGAGCCTCAGCCACAGCTCGTAGTCCTCCGGGAAGTCCCCGTGCGCCCACCCTCCCGCGGCCACCACCGCCTCCCGCCGCAGGCACACCGAGGGATGGCAGATGGGACTCTCCACGAAGCGCTCGCGGCGCAGCCGCTCGGGCGAGTCGAGCCCGTTGAGCCACGCCGCGTAGTCCCTCATCGAGGGGCTCACCGGCTGATCCTCGCGAAAGAGCTCCACGCCGGTGCCCACGCCGCCCAGGCTCGGGTCCGCCTCCAGCGCCGCGACACTCGCCTCCAGACGCCGGGGAAGCGACTCGTCATCCGCGTCCATGCGCGCCACGTAGGGCGAGGCGGCCCGCGCGAGCGCGAGGTTGAGCGCCGCCACCAGTCCGCACCCTCCCCCGTCCAGCACCTCCACCCGGGCGTCACGCGCCGCCAATCCCTCGAGCACGCCGCGCGTCCCGTCCGCCGAGCCGTCGTCCACCGCCAGCACCCGGAGGTCGCGCAGCGTGCCATCCAGGAGGCTCGTCACCGCGCGGGCCACGGTGCGCTCGGCGTTTCGGGCGGGCAGCAGGACGGTGACGACCGGAGGCGGCATCGCACGCAGATAGACCATGTTCGCGCATCGTGAAAAAGGGCTGAATAAATCAGCCCTCCCCTCGTCCAGGCGCGGCGGTCAATTCCCACGCCTGTCGACTACACCCCAGGGAGAACACCCTCGATGAAGAAAGCATCTTTGGTTTGGAGTTGCTGTGCCGCGCTGGTGCTGTCCGCGTGCCCCGGCCCGGACGATGACAAACCCGGTAATCCCAATCCCACCCATCCCGTTCCCACCACCATCACCGTCAAGGGAAAGGTGCTCGGCGAATCGCTCCAGGCCGTCTCGAAGGCCTCGATCCTCATCCCGGGCAATGGCAGACAGCCGGTGGCCGTGGACGGCTCCGGCGCCTTCAGCATCTCGGGCGTCACGCCGCCCTACGATGTCATCGTGGCCGACAAGGAGCGCCGGGTCGCGACCGTCTTCAAGGGGCTGACGCTCGAAACCCTCACGGTTCCCCTCGTCCTCGACTTGGATGCCGAGCAACCCGACCCCGAACACCGGGCCACCGTGGAAGGGACCGTCACCGGTGAACAGCCGTCTTCATCCATCACCACGACCAGCCTGCTGTTCGCTTCGACGGGCGGCGACGCGTCTGGTTCCGTGGAGCCCTCGGGGACCTACTCGCTGAACGTGGACTGGAACGGTGCCACCTCTGTCTCGGGCACGATCTACGCCCTTCAATCGGAGAGCAGCAATCCCCTCTCTCTTCCCACGCGCTATCTGGCCTTCGGACAGCGCGACAACGTGACCGTTTCCAAGGACGCCACGCTCCCCGCGCAGGACATCGCCCTGAGCCCCGTGACGAACTCCAGGCTCGCGGGCAACTACATCGTGCCGGAGGGATACGCCCTCTCGGTGAGCACCTTGAGCCTCGCCATCAAGCCGGGCTCCGAGTTTGGCTTGGGCCTCGCGTTCGCTCCCTCGGGCGCGTTCGACTACGCGGTGCCCCAGATTCCCCAGACCACCTTCTCGATTCTCGCGGCCGCCAGCCCACGCGACGCACAGGGAGCGGATAACGAGGCCCAAACGATCCTCTTCAAGCGGGGATTGACCGCCGGTACCACCAACGTCTCGGTGGAGTTCCAGGTGCCCGCGCGTCCAGCCCAGCCCGCGGACGCGGCGAAGGACGTGACGCGGACCACCGGGTTCTCCTGGTCGCCGTTCGCGGGCGGCGTGCATGCGCTCACGCTCCAGGAGGACAAGAGCGAAAACCAGACGCCCTACACGGTGACGATCTACACGAGCGGGACCCAGGCCACGCTGCCGGACCTGAGCGCGTTCGGCATGGACCTGCCCGCCAATACCGAGTTCACCTGGCAGATCCAGGGCGTTGGCCCCGCGGCCTCCCTGGACGCCATGATCGGACTGGTGGAGCAGGGCAACCCTCTCGAGCAGGGCACGGGGGACCTGGCCGTCAGCACTTCCGAGACCCGCACCTTCACCACGGCCGCGACGCCCTGAGTCAGGGGGTGTAGAGCGTCACGCCGAGTCCCGGGCGGACCGTCGCCAGGGCGATGGTATCGGCCTCCGGGACCGCGGCGAGGTTGATCAGGAGGCTCGCATTCACCGAGAGCCGGGGGAGGACCCAGTACTCCAGTCCTCCTCCCGCCGAGACGGCCACGCTGATGAGTCCGGTGCTGCCGGCCGTCACGCTGGTGAACCCCAGGCCGGTCGTGAAGTAGGGCCGCAGCGCGGGGTCCGGGCTGTTGCCATAGAGGTTCACCCCCACGCCCAATCCCAGACCGGACACCGTCGCCTGCTCCGCCGCGCCGATGGAGAAGCCCGCCTCCAGATTGAGCCCCACCCAGTCCTCGACGAAATAGCGCACGCCCACCATCGAGACGGAGCTCGTGGTCGTCCCGGTCACCGAGCCGAACAGCGAGCCGTGGAGGCCCAATGCGCCCTTGTTCGGACCGTTCCCCTGGACGGGCACGGAGGAAGATACGGGGGCGGTTGGCGCCGCGGGAGCCTCCGGCGCGGCAGGGGCCTCCGGTGCGGCGGGCTCCGCGGGCGGAGGCTCGGGGGGAGCGGGAGGCGGAGGCGCCTCGACGACGGGAGGCGCTGGCGCCTCGGGGGGCGTGGGAGGAGCGGGCTGCTCGGGAGGCGCCTCCGGAGCAGGCGCCTCCGGTGACGCGGGAGCCGGGGCACCCTGCCGCTCGCGTTTGAGTTCGGCGAGGCGCTCCGAGGCGCTCTTGGCCCGGGGGGCTGTCGCACAACCCGTGACGAGCAGGACGAGGGAAAACAGCAGTGGACGCAAGGAAATCATCCTCCGAGAGAAGAGCGGGCGCCCATACCATTCGGCGGCCGTGTCCGGCGAGGGGATCAGCGCGTCGCGTGCGCGTACACCTGGCGGGAAACTTCCACGATGAGCGAGCGCGCCACCGCCTCATCGGGGATGCCGCGGGTGTCCTGGGCGGGGACACGCTTCAGGGTGTGAACAGCTCCGCCGCCGCGAGTTGAATATCGCCATCGATGATATGTCCCCCCGCGATGAGGACCTTGCCGTCGGGCAGCAACACCGCCGCGAGGTTCTGGCGAGCGATGGGCATGGGGGCGGCGAGGCGCCAGGTCCCCATGACCGGGTCGTACACCTCCGCCGTCACCTGGGACGCTTCGATGCCGCCGAATCCCCCCACGACGAGCACCCTGCCGTCGGGCAGCGGCGTCGCCGTGTGGGTGAAGTGCCCTTCGGCCATGGAGCCGGTAGCGCTCCAGGTGCCCGTGGCCGGGTCATACACCTCCGCGGTTGGGAGGTTTCGGCCCCCCACGACGAGCACCTTGCCGTCGGGCAGCGGCGTCGCCGTGTGGCCTTCGCGGGATGAGGCCATGGAGCCGGTGGCGCTCCAGGTACCCGTGGCCGGGTCATACACCTCCGCCGTCGCGAGAATGCTTGTACTGCTCCATCCCCCGGAGACGAGCACCTTGCCGTCGGGCAGCGGCGTCGCCGTGTGGTTGTAGCGAGGTGCGGCCATGGAGCCGGTAGCGCTCCAGGTACCGGTGGCCGGGTCATACACCTCCGCGGTCGGGAGGTTGCTGCCCCCCACGACGAGCACCTTGCCGTCGGGCAGCAGCGTCGCCGTGTGGTGGGTGCGCTCGTCCGCCATGGAACCGGTAGGGCTCCAGACTCCCGTGGCCGGGTCATACACCTCCGCCGTCTCAGCCCCGCCGACCGTTCCTTCCACCGCGTCGAGACCGGTTCCCCCCACGACGAGCACCTTGCCATCGGGCAACAGTGTCGACGTGTGGTAGGCGCGCTCACCCGCCATGGAACCGGTCAGGCGCCAGGTGCCCGTGGCCGGGTCGTACACCTCCGCCGTCTTGAAGGAGTACGCATCCAGCTCGTATTCCTCGAGCACTCCCCCGCTGACGAGGACCTTGCCATCGGGCAGCACCGTCGCCCTGTGGGCGCGGCGGGGTTGGACCATGGAGCCCGTCCGGGCCCAACTGCCCACGGGGGGAGGACAGACCGGCAGCCCCGTCACCGCGAAGCTCCGAGTCGCGATTCGATAGAAGTCGTTGACGACGGTGACGGTGATGGAAGGGGGCGCGCCATCGCTGACACAGGAGGAGGGGGCTGTCCAGGTGACGCGGCTGCGCGAGGTGTCGTGGCTCGGCGGGTCCAGCACGCCTGTCGAGGCCTCCCAGTAGAAGGAGAGCGCGGAGCCCTGCGGATCGCTGGCAACCACTTCATAGGTGAGCACCTGGCCCGGGGTGGCGGAGTCCGAGGAGCGGTAGGTCCGGAGGATCTCGGGAGGGAACGACTGGGAAGGCGGCGTGTTGCTGATGCACAGGGCGACGGTGCCGGTGTTCAGCCCGCCGTGTCCGTCCGAGACAGAGACAGTCAGGCGGCAGTTGTTGCAGGCGCCAGCGGGCAGGAGCGAGGGGGTGAATTGAGCGGAGCTGGAGGAGGCGTGGGTCCAGGAGCCGGCGCAGGAGGCGCTCCACGCGTAGGAGAGGCTGTCGCCATCCGGATCGGAGGCGGAGACGGAGACAGAGGTCGTCTGCCCGACGGGAAGCCGCGTGGGAGAGGCCGTGAGGGAGGCCACCCGAGGAGAGCTGTTGAAGGCGATGGAAAGCTGAGCCTCCGCCATTCCGCCGTTGCGGGAGACCTGGATGGCCAGGACAACGCGAGAGGACAGGCCACGGGAGTCCGTCACGGTGAGGGTGAGGGTCTGAATGCCAGTGGAGGCGGGAGCCGTCCACGAAGTGGAGGCCTTGGAGGGTGAAGAGAAGGAGCCCGCGGTGGCCGTCCAGTCATAGGACAGGAGGTCGCCCGGGTTGGGATCATGGGCCGAGGCCACCAGGGAAAGCGAGCCGCCAGCGGGCACGGAGATGGCGGAGGCCTCCAGGAAATCAATGAGCGGGGCCTCGTTGTCGAAGGCGGGAGGAGGATTGACTTCCTGGAGGGTGATGACAACGAGGGTCGTCTGGTTTTCAGCGAGGGTGACGCCGGAAGCAGCGCCCTGGAAGAGCAGGAGGCCCGAAGCGTCGAAGGCCTGTGCCAGGAATGAGCGATGGACGCCCGCGGGGATGTTGCCGAGGGTGCCGCCCCAGATGCCCCGGGTGGGTGCCAGCTCCACGGTCACGGAGGGAATGTCCGAGGCGCTGGAAGTGACGGAGACGCGGGCGATCTCGGAGGAGAGGGCTTGGGGCACGGCGACGGCGAACCGCGCCGAGCCGGTTTCGGAGGAAGAGGCCGAGCAGCCCGCCAGCAGCGCCACGGTGAGCGCCAACATCAATGGAATGGATGCCTTTTTCATGAACCCTCCCCCGCGCGACTTGAAGACGCGGCAATGGAACAGGAAGGAGGGGGGGCTGGCCATCGGCCCAGGTGTCCTGTGCGCCGTCTCTTACTGGTCAAACCCGCGGGTCTCGCGCTCAGCGCTGTCTGTCGCCGCGCCTGGCTCCGTGCGGCTCGCGCTCGAACCACGCCTGAAGCAGATCCACGAACACGCGCGTCTTGGGCACGAGTGCTCCGCCGGCGGGAAAGACGGCATGCACCTCGAGCCCGGGCGGTGTCGACTCTCGCAGGATGGCCACGAGCTGCTTCTTGGCGACATACGGCTCCACGACCGAATAAGGAGCGCGGACGATCCCCATCCCCGCCGCCGCGGCCCGGGCCGCGAGCGCCAGATCAGACACGACCAGGCGGGGGCGCAACGTGACGCGCTTGGGCCGTCCCGAGACGACGAAGGTCCAGTCCATCGGCGCATCGCCCTTGGGAACCGCGATCGTGTCGTGCGCCGAGAGTTCTTCTGGCGACGTCGGCTCGGGTCTCCGCGCGAGATAGCGCGGGCTGGCGTAGTAACCCCCGTCGGCGATGCCGAGCCTGCGCGCGATGAGCGATGAGTCCTCGAGCGCGCCCGCCCACACGGCGAGGTCGAAGCCCTCGCGGATGAGATCTCCGCGATGCTCCGAGACGTGGAGCTCGACGCGCACCCGCGCATGCCTGGCGAGGTAGGTCTCCACCACGCTGTCCATCACCAGGGCCGCCATCGACGCCGAGGTCGTGACACGCAAGACGCCGCGCGGCTCGGCCTTCGCGGAGAGGACCACGGCCTCGGCGTCACGCACCGAGGCGAGTGCGCGCGACGCATGCTCGAAATAGGCGCGGCCCTCGTCGGTCAGCCTCAGCGAGCGCGTGGTCCGCACGAGCAGGGGCACGCCCAGGCGCGCCTCGAGTTCCTGAACGCGCTTGCTGAGCGTCGCCTTCCTCCCCCGCGTCGCCCGCGCGGCGGCGCTGAACCCCTGGGCCTCGACCACCGCGACGAAGGCCTGGAGCTCCTCGAGCGCGTGTTCTGATTGGTACGGCATGCGTTCCAGTGTGTCTCTTCCCGGGGGCATTGTCCATGTCTCCCCTGGATGCGAAAGATGGCCGCCTCTACCTCGCAACACCTCACAAGGACATGGCCATGACACAGAGAACCTGGTTCATCACGGGCGTGGGCAGTGGCTTCGGCCGCCACATGACGGAGCAGCTCCTGGCGCGCGGCGACCGCGTCGCGGGCACCGTTCGCCAGCTGGATTCGATGAACGATCTCGCGACCCGCCACGGCGAGCGCCTCTGGCTCGCGCACCTCGATGTCACCGATACGCCGGCCATCAAGCAGGTGGTGAACCGGGCGTTCGCCGAACTCGGGCGGGTGGACGTGGTCGTCAACAACGCCGGCTACGGCCTCTTCGGCGCCGCCGAGGCGCTCACGGATGAGCAGATCATCCACCAGCTCAACACCAACCTGCTCGGCTCGATCCAGGTCATTCGCGCCGCCACTCCGCACCTGCGCGCGCAAGGGGGTGGGCGAATCCTCCAGGTCTCGACGTACGGCGGACAGACGGCCGGGGCCGGGGGATCGCTCTACCACGCGAGCAAGTGGGGCATCGAAGGCTTCGTCGAGTCGATGATGCAGGAGCTCGCGCCGTTCAACATCGGCGTCACGATCGTCGAGCCGGGCGGCGCGCGAACGAAGTTCCGCTTCGGGAGCGCGAAGGTCGGCGCGAAGATGGCCGTCTACGAGGGCACGCCCGCGGGCAGGGTCCACGCGCTCCTCGAGGACACGTCGCGCCTTCCCCAGGGAGACGCCGCCAGGATGGCCCAGCTCATGATCGCCAGTGTCGAGCAGCATCCCGCGCCCAAGCGCCTGGTACTCGGCGGCGACGCGTACGCGGCTCTCGTGAAGGCGCTCAGGGAGCGTCTGGCGGACATCGAGCCCCAGAAGGACTTCGCGGCCTCCACCGACCTTGCGTGACGGTGCCTGAGCCGAGCCTCTTCAGCCGCCAGGCCACACAACAGGCCACGACGATGGCCGGGCGCGGCTATCATGCGGGGGTCATCACACCCAGGATCGACGAGGCAACACGCATGGAGAAGAGCTGGCTCGAGCATTATCCCCCGGGCGTTCCCACCGAGATCGATGGCACGCGCTACACCTCGCTCGCCCACCTCATGGAGGAGTCGTTCCGCACGTTCGCCGATCGCCCGGCGTTCGAGTGCATGGGCCGGTCCATCACCTACCGCGAGCTCGATGCCATGTCGCGCCAGGTGGCGGCGTGGTTGCAGACCCGGGGACTCGGGCGCGGCTCGGCCGTGGCCATCATGATGCCCAACCTGACGCAGTACCCCATCTGTGTCGCGGCCATCCTGCGCGCGGGCTGCACCGTGGTGAACGTCAACCCGCTCTACACCCCGCGCGAGCTGGAGTACCAGCTCAAGGACAGCGGGGCCGTGGCCCTCTTCCTCCTGGAAAGCTTCGCCCCCACCCTCCAGAAGATCCTGGGGAACACCGCCTTGAGGCACGTGGTGACGATCGCCGCGGGCGCGCCGGGCACCGCCCCTGCCCTGCCCCAGGCGACCCCGTTCGAGCGCGTGCTGGCCGAGGGCCAGACGCTGCCGCTCGCCCCCGTCAACGTGTCGCCCGACGACATCGCCTTCCTCCAATACACGGGGGGCACCACCGGCGTGGTCAAGGGCGCCATGCTGCTGCACCGCAACCTGGTCGCCAGCATGTTGCAGACCGAGGCCTGGCTCCAACCCGTCCTGCGCAAGCGCCAGGGCCAGCCCCTCACCTTCGTCTGCGTGCTGCCGCTCTACCACATCTACGCGCTCAACAATTGCGCGCTGCTGGGCATGCACGTGGGCGCGATGAACATCCTCATCCCCAACCCGCGAGACATCACCGGCTTCATCCAGACCCTGTCCCAGCGGCCCATCCATGCCCTGCCGGGCGTCAACACCTTCTTCAACGCGCTCGTCCACCACCCCGACCTCGGCAAGCTCGACCTCTCCCAACTGCTGATCACCACCTGCGGTGGCGCGGCGGCGCAGCGGGCCGTCGCGCAGAAGTGGTTCTCCCTGACCGGCGTGCCGCTCCTGGAGAGCTACGGCCTGACGGAGGCCTCCCCCGGGGTGACCTGCAACCCGCTCACCGACACGGAATACTCCGGCGGCATCGGCCTGCCCCTGCCCTCCACCGAGGTGGCCCTGCGCGATGACGAGGGAAAGGACGTGCCGCTCGGAGAGCCCGGGGAGCTCTGCATCCGCGGCCCCCAGGTGATGGCCGGCTACTGGAACCGCCCGGACGAGACGGCCCGGGTCATGACGCCCGATGGCTTCCTCAAATCCGGCGACATCGCCGTCCGGGACGAGCGCGGCTTCCTGCGCATCGTGGACCGCAAGAAGGACATGATCCTCGTGTCGGGCTTCAACGTCTACCCCAACGAGGTCGAGGGCGTGGTCGCCGCGCACCCCGGAGTCCTGGAGGTGGCGGCCGTGGGCGTGCCCGACGCGCACTCGGGCGAGGCGGTGAAGCTCTTCGTGGTGAAGAAGGATCCGGCCCTCACCGAGACCCAGGTGCTCGACTTCTGCCGCGAGCAGCTCACCGGCTACAAGCGGCCCAAGTCCATCGAGTTCCTCGCGGAGCTGCCCAAGAGCAACGTGGGGAAGATCCTCCGCCGGGAGCTGCGGCCCGCGACGAGCTGACTCAGCTCGCGGCTTCCAACTGCTGCAGTCGCGCGGCGAACTGCGAGAAGAACGCCGCGTGGACGCGGTCCAACCCCAGCAACTGGGCCTCGGAACCGAAATACTCGCCCTGCCAGAGCAGCGTGGCCTTCCCCTCGGACGCCTCGACGGAGACCGTGGCGCTCGCCGCCAGGGGATGGCCCTGGAGCGAGGCGTACCGCAGCTGCCTCGGGGGGGAGAACTCCATCAGGCGGTAGTGCAGCACGGCGCCCGTGGGCTCCATGCGCTCGGCGAGGACCGTGCCCTCCCGCAGGGGGCCGTTCAAGGCGCGTATCCAGGAGATGTTGTTCGCCCACAGCACCCCCTCGCGCGAGTCCGACAGGGTGCGCGTGAACTCCGTCCAGAGCACCTCGGGGGAGAGCTTCGTGGGGAACGTCTTGGTGAAGCGCCGCACGCTGGAGCCAGGCGCGGTCGGCTGCAGCGGAAGCGAGGTCGGGTCGAGGGGGGTATCCGTCATGGCGGACACCACCATAGCCGAGAGCGGCGCTATTCGAGCCGCCCACGCGACGTGCCGCGGGGCTGGTGATTCAGGTGCTCACGAGGCCGCGGCCTTGGGCGCGTGTACACCCAGGAAGTGCCCGACCCGCGCGCGGACCTCGTCGCGGTGGGTGAAGATGCAGGAGTGCTCGCCGCCGTCGAGCGTGAGCAGCTCGGCGCCGGGAACGCGTGCCGCGAGTTGCCGCGCCTGGGCGTACGGCGCCGCGCTGTCCTTCGTGCCGTGCACGATGAGCATCGGGGCTTCTATCCGCTCGAGGGGAAACGACAGCTCGCTGCTCGTGAGGGCGATGTCGTTCTCCGTCCCGGCCACCCGCAGGGGCATCTGGTCATACGTGATCCGCTGCAGCTCGCGGAGCAGGGGGCCCGCTTCGGGGTCGTTTACCGTGCGAGCGCGTAGGATGGGGTCGGTGATGGACCGGCGCGAGGCCCGCTCCGGATCCTGTCGGGCCTTCCTCTTTCGCATCGCGGCGACGAACGGGCCGAAGCGGACGGCCAGCTTCAAGACGTGCCAGGCCATCGGCAGCCGCCCCGCGAAGCGGGAGTGGAACGACGAGATGATGACGAGCCCCCAGCAGCGCTCCGGGTAGCTGAGCGCGAACTGGAGCGCGGAAGGGCCGCCTCCGGAGATGGCCATCACCGCCGCGCGCTCGATGCCGAGCGCGTCGAGCAGGTCACGGTAGAGTTCCGCCTGCTCCGTCGGCGTCCGCCCGAGCGAGAGGGACGTCCCGAGAAAGCCGGGACGGGAGGGCGCGATGTACTGGAAGCCCGGGACTCCGGCCGTGCGCGCGAGCAGCGACGCCTGGTCATGGCCTCCCATGGCTCCGTGGAGCGCGAGCACCGCCGGGCCCTCGCCCAGGGAGATACACTCGACGGGTCCTCGCCGCGTCCGCACCCCCACCGGTGGAGAATCGCCGTGGAGCATCGCCGCCCCCCGCGGCTCGAACTCATGTGAAGCGCGCATGCCGTCTTCCTCCTGAAGTCTCAGCACCTCTCGTAGCGCACCAGGGGCCACGCTCGTAACACACGGGCGGTGGGGTCCTCCGTGCCCGTGAACGGTTGCCAGGGCGCATGGGGGTCCTGGCGTTCCGTTTTGAAAGTTACCCGTGGTAGCGCGGCGCGACCTTGCCCGACAGTGTCGCCTTCATGAACTCGACGCGCGCCGCCTCCAACGCGTTCCAGGTCCGCACGTCGGGCATGGACGGCACGGTCACGCCCTCCCCCGCGTCGAGCCCGGCGAGCGCGGCGTCCACGAGCTGTTCAGCGGTGAGATAGGCCTCGTTCGGAAAGACCGCGTCGCTCATGCCTTGTGACGAGAAGAACTCGGTGCGGATCGGCCCGGGCATGACGAGTTGAATCTGGATCGGCTTGTCCGCGTACTCCAGTTGCAAGGACCGGGTGAAGTTCAGCACATAGGCCTTCGAGGCGCTGTAGGCGGCGCCACTCGCCGATGGCGAATGCGCCATGACCGAGCCGATGTTCACCAGAGCGCCCGCGTTGCGCTTTCGGAAGGCCGACAGCGCCGCGTGCGAGAGGCGCGTGAGGGCGGTGACGTTCAACTTGATGATGCGATCGAGCTGATCGGCGGTCATGTTGGCGCTTCTGCCCAGACCGCCCGCGCCGGCGTTGTTGACGAGGAAGGCAACGTCGTCGGACGCGACGCGCGCCTCGACGGCCGACAGATCCGAGGGACTCTCGAGATCCGCGACGAGCGTCTCCACGTCCACCCGGTGCGCGCGAGACAATTCATCCTTGAGGCTGGCGAGGCGGTCAGGCCGACGCGCAACCAGCAAGAGCGAGTAGCCGCGTGCCGCCAGCCGCGCGGCATAGATGGCACCAATACCCGAAGAAGCACCCGTGACGACCGCCAGGCCTTTTTCCTTGCTCATGATCTCGATTCCTCGGCCCGCCTCAGGCATGGGTCCTGGGTGAGGGCTTGTTCTCCGCGATCCACCGCTTCTCATCTTCCGTTTCCGGGCGTGGCGGCCGGTAACCCTGGACCGTCCAGAGTTCGAAGGGCGTCTCGTCGACGTGGAACTCCCAATCGAAGCCTCGGTCCTTGATGAATGGAGCGACAGCGGCATCGACCCTGGCGAGGAATCTCGCCTTGGCCTCATCTGAATTCAGCGTGCGGGCAATATGATCCGCATGAATCCTGACAAAGTTCTTCGTCGGCTCTCCGCCAATATAAAACGAGTCCGCCGCGATCTCCTGGAAGATCACACCGACATAGAACTTCGGCAGGATCGAATAGATCTCCGTGATTCTCTTGGAGAGGGCGTGCTTGTCCTCGCCGGTGAATGCACCCACCGGGTGATAGATCTTCCACAATGGCATTTCCGTCTCCCTGACATGAAGGCCGACGCGCGGACCTTAGATGGAACCTCGTGCCGGGCCGCGCCGCCGCGGCACCCACTCATATTACGCTCATAATATGAGCATGCGGTCTCGTGTCAAGAGAGACGGATGGCGCCGCTCCAGCACCCTCCCCTCATCTCGAGGCCGAGAATGCATGGGGGGCCCCCTGTCCATACCCCTTGGGAGGTACGGACAGCCCGCGGCGGGGGGATTAGATCCACGAGTGGACATCCGGCTCGGAGCTGGAACAACCTCACGGGTCTGGAAGAAAGGCGGGAGGATGAAACGGGATCAGATCCACATGAAGCCCAAGGAGCGCTTGCTCATCGGCCAGCTGGTGGAAGCGCTGAACCACGCCAAGACCCTCTCGGAGGTCGTGCGTACCACGGAGGACAGCCTGATCCGATTGACGTCCGCGGACTGCATGGCCCTGTGCGCCTCGCGCATCGGACAGCCCTCGCTGGACGACTGGTTGGTGGCGAAGATGCCCGAGGTGTACTTCGCCCGGTATGAGGAATGGAAGAAGGATGACTTCATCCGTGACGCCAACGTGCGCAACCCCAACCGGGTCATGCGGGATGGAGACATCATCGCGCACAAGGATCTGCAGGCCACCAAGATCTACCGGATCGGCCAGGACATGGGCGTACCGCTCGAGCACGTCATGTCGGTCTATCTGACCCAGGCGGGCTGGGACGGCAATGGTGGCTTCAGCGCCTACCGCCTCAAGCCCCGGCCCTTCTCCGACCACGAGCGCGACCTCATCCAGTACATCGCGCCGCACCTCGCCTCGGCCATCCAGCGCTGTCAGGTGTTCGTGGAGCGGGAGCTGACGGGCCGGCTGTTGGAGGCGCAAACGGTGGCCCAGAAGACGGCGAGCCTCGTGCTGACCACCCGCTTCGAGGTGGTGCGGAGCCTGGGTCCCATCGCCAGGCTGATGGAGAAGTGGTTCACGGATCCCCCGGGGCAATTGCCCCTGGCCCTGCTGGAGAAGCTGAACAAGGCGATGAGCCAGGCGAGCTTCCTGCAGACCGGAACGGGAGTCTGGGAGATGGAGGGCAGCCGGAAGACCCTGCGGGTGACCTACTTCCAATTGCCGCCCGTGGGGAACAAGTCGTACTGGCAGCTGCGCTTCCAGGAGGTGACGCATCCCCAGCTCATCGTCTGGCTCAAGGTCCTGACGCCCAAGGAGATCGAGATCGCCAACCTCCTGTACAAAGGTCTGTCCGACAAGGAGATCGCCGATCGGCTCCTCAACAAGAAGGGCGAGAAGAACAGCCCCGGGACCGTGAAGAAGCACCTGGGTCACATCTACGAGAAGCTCAAGCCCTTCGGAGTCGCCAACCGGGCCGACTTCATGGCCCGCGCCCACCTGCCCTGCGAGGACGAGGAGTGATGGAGTGAAGAAATTGAAGTGAGGAAAGAAGCGGTAGCCGTACTGGAATACAACACCAACCCGAACTGCACTCGCGCGAACCAATGGCACATCAATTCGAGCCGCCGTGACCTCGAACTGGTGGGACCGACCGCGAGCGGCTACCTCTACCAACCCTGCATTCCCGACACCCAGGCCACCTGGTGATGTGTCGGGCTGATCCAAGTATCAGATCCCGGCGGCCTCCATCGAGTGTATAAGACCGAACGGTCCCTCGTATTGGAGTTCCCGTGATGCTGTTACCTCGCGATGTCCGCAGCAGGGTGCTGGTGTTCTTGGGGAGCACGCTCCTGCTGTCCTGCGGGAAGGAAGCCCCGGCGCCCGCCAACGACGCCGCCGTGGCTTCCATCACCGCGCCCCTGGCCGTGGCCCCCGGTTGGTCCTCCACCGCGCCCATGGACAGTCCGCGCACGCGGCATGCCGCCGTCCTGCTCGGCTCCGGCAAGCTCCTGATCGTCAATGGCGTCACCGGGTTGGGCCCCATCAACGGCGCGGAGCTCTACGACCCGGCCACCGATACGTGGACCTCCGCGGGGGTGCCCGGCATCCGGGGCAGCAACACGCACGCCGTGCTGCTCCCCAATGGCAAGGTGCTCGCGCTGGCGGGCTCCCTGACGGGCAGCGTCTATGATCCCGCCACGGACACGTGGACGGCCACGGGTGATCTGTCGGAGGAGCGTGTGCGGCCCAGCGTCACCCGCCTGGAGTCGGGGCAGGTGCTGGTCGCCGGTGGAACGAATCCCTCTGGAGTCCAGCTCACCTCCGCCGACCTGTACGATCCCGTCACCAACACGTTCACGCCCACTGGCGGCATGACGCTGGGCCGGGAGGCACATTCCGCCACGCGGCTCCAGGACGGCAGGGTGCTCGCCGTGAGTGGCCTCAACCAGGCGGGTGAGGTCCCCGGCGCGGACCTCTATGATCCCGCGACCGGCACCTGGTCCGCCGCCAGGCCGCCCCTCGTCGCGCGGCACTTCTTCACCAGCACGTTGCTGCCCGATGGCCGCGTGCTGATCGCCGGTGGCCTCGGCGCCAGCGGAGCCCTGTCCGATGCCGAGCTGTACGATCCGGCGAGCAACACGTGGACCGCCACGGGCAGCCTGGCCTCCGCGCGCTCGGGCCATACGGCCACGCTGCTGCCCAATGGCAAGGTCCTGGTGACCGGCGGCTCCATCAGCGGCCAGGCTCCGCAGCAGGTCTCGGAGATCTATGACCCCGCCACCGGCGCGTGGTCCTCCGGGGGCCCCCTGGTGGTCGGGCGGGAGAATCACACCGCGACGCTGCTGCCGTCCGGCAAGGTGCTGGCCACGGGCGGCAACAACGTGGCGGGCCCCCTCTTCTTCGCGAGCACGGAGCTGTATGACCCGGGCGTCAATGGGTGGACCCCGGCTGGCGCGCTGGGAGGCACCCGGGCGGATCCCCTGGTGGCGCTGCTGCCCTCCGGCCGCGTCCTCGTCGCCGGAGGCCGCGACGGCGGCGGTGCGTCGCTCGCCTCGGCGCAGCTCTACGACCGGGCGGGCAACGCCTGGACGTCCGCGCCGGCCCTCTCCATTCCGCGTGAGCGCGCCACGGCGACGCTGCTGCGCTCGGGCTCGGTGCTCGTCGTCGGCGGCCTGAGCGCGGGCAGCTCGGTGGGCTCGACCGAGCGCTACGACGAGGCCGCCAATGCCTGGAGCCCGACCGCGCCGCTCGCCGGCGCCAGGTTCTTCCACACCGCCACGCTCCTCACCGACGGCAGGGTGCTCGTCGTGGGCGGGCAGCGCGACACCACGGTGCTCGGGTCGGCGGAACTCTATGACCCCGCCGCCAACACGTGGACTCCGGCGGGCTCCCTGGCCACGGTCCGGTCCGCGCATGCCGCCGCGCTGCTTCCCGATGGCCGGGTGCTCGTCGCCGGGGGACGCAACGGCGCGGGCGCGGCGCTCGCCTCGGCCGAGGTGTACGACCCGGCCAGCAATACCTGGGTCCCCGCCGCGGGGCTGGCCCAGGGCCGCGAAGGACTCACGCTGACGCTGCTGCCCTCCGGCCAGCTCCTGGCGGCGGGAGGGCTCTCGGGCGCCGTGGGCCGCACGTCCACGGAGCTGTATGACGCTGGCTCCAACACGTGGTCCGCCGGGCCCGCGCTCTCCCAGGCGCATGCGTTCCACACCGCGACGCTCGCGCCCTCGGGCAAGGTCCTGGTCGCGGGCGGCCTGAGCGCGCCGGGCACGCCCTCCACCTCGGCGGATGTCTATGACCCCGCCCTTCATGATTGGACCACCGTCAGTGCTCCGTCCACGGGCGGAGGGCTCGTCGCGGCCGCCCTGCCCTCGGGCGAGGTGCTCCTCGCGGGTGGCTCGGCCGCGACGGGAGCCGAGCTGTACGAGGACACCGGCGCCCAACCCGCGTGGCGCCCGGTGGTGAATCAGCCGGACGTCCTCTTCTCCGCCTGTCCGAGCGTCCTCCAGGGCCTGCGCTTCCGGGGCATCTCGGGCGCGAGCGGCGGCAGCGGCGGTGACTCCCCGACGGACTTCCCCCTGGTGCGCCTGCGAGGCGCCGAGGGGGGGCGGATGTGGACGCTTCCTGCGACGGACATGTCCGCCACGAGCGCGACGGTGACCGTCCCGGCCGATGTTCCGCAAGGGGCGTATGCCCTGTCCGTCTTCGCCAATGCCATTCCGGGTGGGCGCATGGTGACGGTGCTCCCCAATACCGTGCCCACGGCGCAGTCCCAGACGGTCTCCACGACCACCGGCACGCCCGTGGCCATCACCCTCGTCGGGAGCGATCCGGATGTGGGGCAGACGTTGAGCTGGACCCTCGTCACTCCCCCATCCCATGGGACGCTGAGCGGCACGCCGCCGTCCCTCACCTACACGCCCGAACCGGGCTACGAGGGCCCCGACAGCTTCACCTTCAAGGTCCGGGACTGCGGCCAGGACAGCAACGTCGCCACCGTGGACATCGGCGTCCTGAATCCGCCTCCCGTCATCACCTGCCCCGCGGACACCGTGAGCGAAGCCGTGGGCCCCGACGGAGCCCCGGGCAACTGGCCGTCCGCCACGGCCACCGACACGGATCCCACCCCTCCCACCGTGACCTATTCGCCGCCCCGCGAGAGCACCTTCCCTCTCGGGAGCACGACCGTCACGGCCACGGCGACGGACACCTCGGGCAACACGGCGTCGTGCGCGTTCCAGTACACCGTCCAGGACACGACGCCCCCGTCCGTGACGTGCCCGGCGGACATCCAGGTGCGCTCGGATGATGCCTCGGGCACGTCCGTGACGTTCGAGCTTCCCGCGTCCACGGACGCCGTCTCCTCTTCGACGGTGACCGCCTCGCCGGCCTCGGGCAGCGTCTTCAGACATGGCGCCACGCGCGTCACCGTCACCGCCACGGACGAGGCCGGCAACTCCGCGCAGTGCTCCTTCCAGGTCTCGGTCCAGGCGGTGGTGGTGTCCATTGCCGGCGGGGGCTGCCAGAGCACGGGCAGTGGGACGGTCTCGTCGCTGGCGCTCCTGCTGGGGCTGGCCTGGTGGAGCGGGTCGCGCCGTCGCCGCTCCTCGCGGACCCAGGCTCAGGGCCCGGCGCTGGCCGCGCTCCTGGCCGCCTTCCTCGCCCCCTCCGTCCATGCCCAGACCCAGAGCGCCGGGCCCATCCTCCCGATGGACCTGGAGCGCCTGCGCTTCAATCCCGCGGCGACGGACTCGCTGCTGGTGGACACCGGCCACGTGCTCCCCGAGGGGAGCTATCGGCTGCTCCTCATGGCCGGCTACGAGCGCGGCATCCTGCTGCTCAGGGGCAGTGATGGCGTGGAGCGCTCCATCATCGACTACCGCGTCGCGGGCTGGCTCGCGGGGGCCTGGTCTCCCGTCGAGCGCCTGGAGCTGTCCGCGCGGCTGCCCATCATCATCGCCCAGGGAGGCTCGGGCGCGGAGTCGCTGGTCGGCGTGACGGCGCCGACCTCCTTCGGACTGGGAACGCCGGAGCTGGGCGCGCGCTATGCGCTGCTTCGCCGTGAGGACGGGGCGCCGGTGTTCCTCGGCCTGGGACTGGACATCGGACTGCCCGGCGGAACGGCGAGCGCGTTCGGCCGTCAGAATGGCTGGGCGGGGTTCCAGTTCGCGCCCCGGGTGGCCGTGGGACGCGAGGTGGGTCCAGTGTCGCTGGGTGCCAGCGCGGGCGTGAGGATCCGCTCCACGGAGGTCGAGCCCGGCCGCAACTTCGGAAGCGAGCTCGAGCAGGGGCTCGTGGTGGCCACGCGCGGCGAAGGCCTGCGCGCCGAGATCGCGCTGGAGGCGGCCGAGTCGCTCGTGGCGCCGGATGTGGCGCTGGAGTTGCTCGGTGGCTTGAGGCTGCCGTTGGGCCAGGGCTTCGAGGCATTCGCGATGGCGGGGCATGGCTTCACGGACATTCCGGGCACGCCCTCGTTGCGCGTGGCCGCGGGAATCGCCTGGGCCCCCCACGCGACTTCTGCCCGTGAAGACGTCTGCAAGGAGGGCCGCTCCCACACGCCCGAGCAGTGCCCGGAGCAGGACGACGACGGGGACTCGGTGGCCAACGCGCAGGACCGCTGCCCGCTCGAGGCCGGCTCGGTGGACAACGGCGGCTGCCCGGATGGTGACTCGGACGGGGACGGCGTCGTGGATCGCCAGGACCGGTGCGCCTCCGAGCCGGGACTCCCGCGCTACCAGGGCTGCCCCGCCCCCGACGCGGACGGGGATGGCATCGCGGACGACGAGGACGCCTGCCCGCAGGAGGCCGGCGTCAAGGCGAATCGCGGCTGCCCGGTCCAGGAGGAGAAGCCCACCGAGGCGCCCCCCGCCGAGCCCCCGCGCGAGGAGCCGCCGCCGCGCGAGCCGCCGCCGTCCGAGCAGACCGCACCGCCGACGGACCATCATGTCCTCTTCCCGGTGGGAGAGTCGACCCTTCGGGAGGAAGAGAAGCGGCAGCTGGATGACATCGCGGACTACCTGAAGGCGCACCCGGAGCTGTCGGTTCGCATCGAGGGGCACACGGACAGCACGGGTCCCGAGGAGCTCAATCTCACGCTGAGCCAGCAGCGCGCGGACATGGTGCGCGAGTACCTCATCGAGCGCGGCATCGCGGGCTCCCGCATGACCGCCAAGGGGTACGGGTCCAGCCGCCCCGTGGCGGACAACAGCACTCCCGAGGGACAGCGCGCCAACCGCCGCGTCGAGTTCGTCACGGAGTCCGCGGGCAAGGCGCCCAAGCGCTGAGCCCGCGGGCTTGTCCCCGCCGCCGCGGCCTACGGCACGAGCACCACGCGCCCTCGAACCTCTCGTCGCTCGAGGAGTTCGTGGGCGCGCGCGGCCTCGGCGAGCGGGAGCACAGTGGTTGGAGGAGGAGGCAGCCGCAGGGCGAGCAGCTCGCGCGTGGCCGCTCGCAACACGTTTCCGTCGAGCGTCTCCGTCGAGTAGCCGGTGAGGACTCGCCCGTCGAGCAGGCTCCAGGCGTCGAAGGAGACCTGGCCACCGGCCGCCGCGCCGACGAGACAATACCGGCCGGTGGGGCGAAGCGCGGAGACGAGGGTCGGGAAGAGCGGCCCCGCGACGCCATCGAGCACCGCGTCGGCGCTTTCGGGCCGAGGCGGCGGAGAGCCTCGCTCCAACGCGACGACGTCCGCGCCGAGCGCGCGGCCAATCCCTACCGCCACGGCACCAACGCCGCCCGTCGCCCCCGAGACGAGGAGCGTCTTGCCACCAAGCGGTCCGAGCCTTCGCATGGCCTCGAACGCCGTCACGCCGGCGAGCCCGATGGCGGCGAACTCCACTGCGTCCAGACCGGCCGGCAACGGCGCGAGCACGTCGGCCGAGACGGTGACGTACTCGGCATAGCCGCCGTCACGCTCCGCGCGCACGCCGCCGAGGCCCTGCATCGTCGTCCAAGCGCGCTCCCCGATGGCGAACCCACTCACGTCGTCCGCGACCTCGACGACCTCCCCGACGACCTCCAGCCCTGGCACGTAGGGGAAGCGCGCCTTCCTCAGGATGGGCCAGTTGCCGACGCGAATCTCGAGGTCCGAGTGATTGATGGCCGAGGCGAGCGAGCGCAGTCTCACCTCGCCGCGGACGAGCGGCACGAGCGCGAGCTCCTCGACCGCGAGGACTTCTGGCGGACCGGTCCGCCGCATCACGACTGCTCGCGACTTCATCACCATGGCCATCTGCCTCTCTCTCCGTGGGTCGTGCACACTCCGGAGGACAGCCTGCTCCAACTGTCGGTTACTCGCGAGCGCGTGGCGGGTACGCTAAGGCGACACATCCCCTGGCCCCTTCCGAGAGAAGACGCCGCGCCAGCCGCACCGACATGCCTCTTGCCAGGGGCTCGCACCCGACGTGCCCTTCCCTGCCCCTCCAAGGAAAAACCATGTCCCGCCGAATCCTGCTCACCACGTTTTCCACCGTCATCCTGGCTTGCAATGCCCCCGTCGATGAGTCCCCCGAGCAATCGGCGCAGCGCGCCCAGGGGCTCTCGACGCTTCGTCTCGACCGGGAGGTGAAGATCTCGCGCCTCATCCCCCTCCCCGGCATCACGGACTACGAGGCCAGCGGCGTCCATCTCCAGAATGGCTCCCTCTACGTCGTCTTCGACGGCATGACGAAGATCGGCATCCTCTCTCCGGCCCTCACGAGCGGGAGCTATGCGAGCGGAGGCTCTTCCACCCAGCAGTCCCAGTACGAGGGCATCACCTACGACGACAACAATACCCAGCACTTCTACGTCGTCGCCGAGGGCTCCTCGCGCGGACGCGTCATCCGGTACGACTCCGCCGCCAGCGGGAACAGTGCCACGGAAGAGCCCACCGACGTCAGCTTCTCGGACAGCAACAAGGGCTTCGAGGGGGTGAGCTGGCTGCGCCGTAACGGCAACGACTATCTCCTGGGCCTGTGCGAAGGACAGGCGTGCACGAGCACCACCGGCGCAACGCTCCCGGGCGCCATCAAGGTCCTCGCGCAGAGTGGCACGTCGTGGGTGACCGAGCAGACGCTGTACCTGCCCTCGGGCATCAACTTCGCGGACTTCTCGGACATCGCGCTCCGCCCCCTGGCTGACGGAACCTCCCTGGTCGCGGTGACGTCACAGGAGTCGAAGCGTCTGTGGATGGGCAGGCTAAGCGCGACGAGCTGGTCCTTCCTGGACTCGGGCACCGTCTATGAGTTCCCGTCGTCGGACTACTGCAACATCGAGGGCGTGACCTTCCTGTCCGCCAACCAGCTCGCCATGGTGTCGGATGCGATGAAGGACACCCAGCCCGCGGAGTGCAACAACAAGGACGAGATGGTCCACATCTTCTCGCTCTGACGGCTCCGCGAGGGGGAGCGACGGGAGCCCTGGTGCGCCTCGTCCAAGGTCATCCGCCCGGTGTGTCCCGCCTGGCTCAAGGCGCGGGGGTGAAGCTGACGTCCACCCAGTAGTTGGTGTCCTTGTACGAGTTCGTCGGGAAGCCCCCACCCGTGGCGTAGACGTAGACACCATTGCCCCCCACGCTCGCGCTAGCGGGGGCGGTGAGATTGCCGCTGACGAGCGCGCTCGCGAACCCATCCACGTCCCGCGCGAATTGGCCATTGGACGAGTAGTAGGAGACCACATAGGTCGTGCCCGCGGTGATGGGCACGGGCGAGGACAAGGTGGCTTCCTGCCAGCCGGGAAGGCGGCCGTCACGGACCGGGACCTGGGCCAGCAGCGTTCCCGACAGGGTCCACAGGCGCGCCACGTAGCCGTTGGCATTGCCGGTGCCCCGGTAGAAGCGGAGCGCGGTGACGCTGCCCGCGACATTGCTCCGGAACCGGACGCCGACCTCGACGGCCTTCGTGTCCGCTTGGACGGGGGTGCCCGGCACGCGGTCTCCGAGCAGGCTCTGACTCCACGGCAGGATGAGGGTGGCCACCACGGGGCGGTGATCCGACTGGGACGACGCCCCGGGCACGGTGGCGGACACCGGCGAGGTCCACGCGGAGCCGAGCAGCAGGTAGTCGATGCGCCGCGTGGGAAAGCCCGCGGAGCTGGTGTAGCCACTGCCCGAGCCGCCCCGGCTCCAGGCATCGGTGAACTGCTGCATCAGACTGGAGATGCCAGCCTCGGAGGGTGTGGCGTTGAAGTCACCGCCGAGCAGAGCCCAGGGCTTGCCCGCGAGCGCCGCCTTGACGTCCGCGGCCTGGTTGAGCCGCTCGGCGGAGTCGGTGGTGCCGAAGTGGGTGACGCCCACGGGCAGCAGGTGCTGGGCATCCAGTTCCACCGTGTAGAGCGCGAGGATGCGCTGCTCGGCGGCGGAGCGCAGGGCAATGCGCTGCGAGGAGCGGATGGGGTAGCGCGACAGGAGGGCCAGCCCGTACTGGCCCGAGTCGTAGCTGAGCAACGAGGGGACGAACACGGCGGACATGCCGGTGAGCTGGCCGAGCCGCGTGGCCTGGTCCACCTTGCCCGAGCGCACGGTGAGGACGTCGACCTCCTGGATCGCGACGAGATCCGGCGCCTGCGCGTTGATGACGCCCGCGATGGCCTCGAGGCTGCTGAGCTCGCCGTGCTTGATGTTGTACGTCATGAACCGCAGCCCTCCGCCGGGCGTGAGGGCCTGGGTGGCTTGAACCGGGAGGACTTCCTCCTGCTCGGGGACGGACTCGGGGGGAGCGCAACGGGTGAGGAGGGCAACGAGCAAGAAGGCGGGGACGGCGTGAACGCGGGGACTCATGACGCACTCCAGCAGGCGGCCCGGGGAGAGGAGTTCCCGGGCCAGGAATCAGGGGTATCGGTGATTCTCGTGAGCCCCTGAGTCCTTGTTGCCTCCGCGGCTCAGCGCCGCAGAGCCGCGCGGCCCATCGCTGTTGACACGGCGGCCCCGGGAGGCTGGCGTGGCGGGATGCGTCGACTCCCGCTGCTGCTCCTCGCCCTCGCTCTGCTGCACTGCTCCCATGCACCTCCGGCCGCACCCGCGGGCTCCGCTCCCGCCCCGGCGACCGCTGCGTATCCCGAGCCCGCGCCGCCCGCGCTGAGACTCCCGGACACGGTGCGGCCGGTGCGCTACGCGCTGGAGCTCACCCTGCTGCCCCAGGAGGCGACGTACCCTGGCACCGTGAGCATCGACGTGGAGGTGCGGGCGCCAGTGCGCCAGGTGTGGCTGCACGCGCAGGACGTGGAGGTCTCCTCGGCGCGCGTGGAGCGCGAAGGCCACGGCTTCGAGGCCCGCCTCACCACCGCCGACACGGGGCGCCTTGGGCTGCTGCTCCCCGAGGAGCTCCCCGCGGGACGAGCGCGGCTGGTGCTGCGCTTCACCGGGCGGGTGGAGCGCACGCGCAGCCAGGGGTTGTACGGGGAGACGGAGGCCGGCGAGCCGTACCTCTACACCTTCTTCGAGCCCCTCGACGCGCGCCGCGCCTTCCCCTGCTTCGATGAGCCCACCTTCAAGGTGCCGTGGCAGCTCACCTTCACGGTGAAGGAGTCGCACGTGGCGGCGGCGAACGCGCCGACCGTGCGCGAGGAGCCGCTGCCCGGCGGCCTCAAGCGCGTCACCTTCGCCGAGAGCAAGCCCATGCCGAGCTACCTCGTCGCCTTCATGGTGGGGCCCTTCGACGTGGTGGAGGCCGGCACGGTGGGCCGCACGCCGGTGCCGCTGCGCTTCATCGTGCCCAGGGGGCGCGGGCCGGAGACCGCGTATGCCGCGAGCGTCACGCCGCGCATCGTCGCGGTGCTGGAGGACTTCTTCGACCAGCCCTACCCCTTCGAGAAGCTGGACGTCGCCGTGGTGCCGCGTTTCTGGGGCACCATGGAGCATCCGGGCATCGTCGCCATGGGCCAGCCCCTCACGCTCATCACGCCCGGCCAGGAGACGCTCGAGCGGCGCCAGCGCTACGCCACCATCCTCGGGCACGAGCTGGGTCACTACTGGTTCGGCGACGTCGTCACCTGCCGCTGGTGGGACGACGTGTGGCTCAACGAGTCCTTCACCAGTTGGCTCGATCGCAAGACGATGGACGGCTTCGCGCCCTCCTGGGGACTGGGCCGCGAGTTCAGCGCGGATGCGCTCGCGTTCGCGATGGACACGGACTCGCTCGTGAACACACCCCCGGTGCGCAAGCCGGTGGCGAGCAACGACGACATCATTGGCGCGTTTGACAACGGAACCACCTACTACAAGGGCTCCGCCGTGCTGGGCATGCTGGAGCCGTGGCTCGGCGAGGAGCGCGTGCGAGACGTGATGCGCCAGCACGTGCGCACCCACGCCTGGAAGACGGCCACCTCGGACGACTTCCTGCGGACGCTGGGCGAGGTCGCCGGAGCGGACGCCGCGCGTGTCTTCAAGAGCTTCGTGGATCAACCCGGCGTCCCACGCATCCAGGGGGAGCTTCAGTGCCAGCCCGGCACCCCCGCGCGGCTGCGGCTGCGCCAGGAGCGCTTCTGGCCCGCCGGCTCCCAGGGAGAGCAAGGTCAGACGTGGGCGGTGCCGGTGTGCGTGCGCGCTGGTACCGGAAGCCAGGCCGAGCGCGGCTGCACGCTGCTCACGCGGGCCGAGGGCGAGCTGGAGCTGAAGGCGCCCGGCTGCCCGCGCTGGGTGCTGCTCAACGCGGATGGCCGCGGCTACTACCACTCCGGATACGCGCGCCCGCAGTTGGACGCCCTGCTCGGGGCTCCCGTGGGGACGCTGAGCGAGGACGAGCGGCTCGCGCTGCTCGCCGACGTGCGGGCGAGTGTCTCGCGTGGGGACCTGCTCAGGGGAGAGGCGCTGCGCGCCGTTCCCGCCACGGCGAAGGACCCGAGCCGGCTCGTCGTGGAGCGCGGTATGCAACTGCTCGGGGGCGTGCGGGTGGATCGGCTCTCCGAGGAGGACCGCGCCCGCTACCGGGCGTGGATCCGCGGCCTGTATGCACCGCGGGCCCGGACGCTCGGATGGGTGGCCAGGCCCGGTGAGGACGAGAGCCAGCAGCTGCTGCGCTTGCTGCTGTTGTCGCTGGCGGCGGGCATGGGCGAGGACCCCGCGCTGAGCCGGGAGGCCGCGCGGCTGGGCCGGGCGTGGCTCGCGGACCGCGACGCGGTGAAGGAGGACGTGGCCCGGGTGGCGCTGCGGATCGCCGCGAAGCAAGGCGACCGGGCGCTGTTCGACACGCTGCTCACGCAGGCGCGCGGCGCGAAGGACCGCCGCGAGCGCTCGATGCTGCTCACCGTGCTCGGCTCCTTCGAGGATCGGGCGCTGCTGGGCGAGGCGCTGGGCCTGGTGGCCGGAAGCGAGTTCGACGTGCGCGAGACCGTGGAGATCCTGAGCACGGCCCTCCACGGCGCGGAATCGCGGGCGCAGGCGTGGGCCTTCTACCGCGAGAACTTCGACGGCCTCGCGGAGCGGATGCGCTCCGACGAGCTCGGCCAACTCATCGAGGACGTGGGCGTGCTCTGCGACCCCGCCCAGCGCGCGGAGGCCGAGGCGCTGCTTGGCCCACGGGTGAAGCGCATCGAGGGAGGACCGCGCGCGCTCGCCCGCGCGCTCGAGTCCATCTCGCTGTGCGTGGACTCGGAGGCGCGCCATGCGCCCAGCGTGCGCGAGTTCCTGCGTGCGCGGGGGCAGGCGGCTCCCTAGGCGGGCCCCGGGCTGGGGCGGTCCGCCGTGCTACCGCTCCCGCATTCGGGCGTACCGCAGGATGTGCATGGGCGGATACAGGCCGAGCGCGTGCACGGTGGGCATGTCCACCTCGAAGGAGAAGCGCGACAGCGTCTCGATGGGAATCTCCGAGGGGGCCCGGCGGTCCCGGAGGATCTGCGTGGCCTTGTAACCGGCGAGGCTCCCCACGTTGTAGAAGGGCGCCACCAGGCCCATCATGCCACCCGTGTCCAATTGCACCTGGATGGCGCAGAAGGTCGGCAACCCGCGCTGGATCGCCTCGTCCATCAAGAACTTGCTGTACGGCGCGAAGAAGTTCACCGGGGGCACGTACACGAGGTCCGGCTTGTGCGCGGCCAGCTTCGCCATCATCGCGGTGAGCCGCGCGGGGTCCGGTTTCCCGTCCGGGTCGAGCGGATGGGCCGCGACCAGCTCGATGCCCGCCTGGGCGGTGAGCTGCGAGAGCTTCTCGAACATGATGCGTTGAGAGAGCTCGGAGGGGTTGTACGCGAGCCCCAACCGCTTGAGCGGCATGAAGGACTGCATGGCCTTGAGCTGCACCGGCAGCGAGGCCACGTGCACGGCGCCCGTGAGGTTGCGTCCGGAGCTCTCCAGCGACGAGGCCAGGCCCGCGCTGAGCGGATCCGACACCATGGAGAACACCACGGGGAGGTCGGTGATGTGCCGGGCCGGGTCCACCTCTCCCAGCCGGCCGACGATGCCCTCGGTCACGAGCGTGCTCTGGGCGTAGACGAGATCCGGACGCCGCGCGCGGATCTCCTCGATGATCGCCGGCAGCTTCGTGGCGTCGCCATCGATGTTGCGCACGGTGAACTCCACGTCCAACCCGGCGCTGAACAGGTAGTCCTTGAAGCCCTGGTCCGTCTCCGTCCCGGACCGATGCAGCACCATGAAGACGCGGTACGGCTCGGACGCGGCGGGCGCACCCCCCAGCAGCACGGCCACGGCCAGGGCCAGCATCCCATGAAGCCTCGAGCGGCTCATCGCGCATCTCCCCCGGACTGGCCCTCGGACACGAGCGACCACCGCCGCTGCTGCCGGTCCAGGCTGTGACGGAGGATGTGCTCGACCACCTCCTGCTGCTCGAACCCGGCCTGGCGTGCCGTGAACATCACCGCCGCATGGCTGCCCAGGTTGCATCCGATGTTGAACTCCAGCAGGAAGAGCTCGCCCGTCTCCCGGTGCAGGCGGAAGTCGATGCGCAGGTAGTCGAACTCCTTCACCGCCGCGCACAGCCGCGAGGACTGCTCCCGGAGCTGCTCCGCCAGCGGCCCCGGAGCCAGGAGCCGGCGCTCGCGCCCTCCATCCAGCAAGCGCTTCTGCCGGTGGGTCACGATCCCTTGGGGGATCGCGGAGATCTCCTCGGCCACGCCCAGGAGGATCGGCTCCGCCCCGCCGAGCACGGGCACCGTGAAGTCCACGCCCGGAATGAAGGTCTCGACGAGGCACGCCTGGCCCTCGTCCTGGAAGGCGCGCAGGCGCGCGTGCAGCCCCGCCTCCGTCTCCTGGATGCAGTCCTGCGAGATGCCCACGGACGCGGCCCCGAACCTCGGCTTGACGAACCAGGGCCCGGGGAAGCCGGGCGCGGAAGGCAGCGGCCCATCCGCCGGACAGACGATCCACGGGGCCGTCGGAATCCCCAGCGACCGGGCCATCAGCTTGGTGTGGTGCTTGTCCTCCGCCAGGGCGCGCACGTTCGGCGGCGCCCCGAGGTAGGGCACACCCAACCACTCACAGACCGCCGAGGTGAAGACCTCCGAATTGCGGAACGGCGCGCGGTTGAGCAGGGTGAACACGTAGTTGTGGCCGCGTGCGCTCCGCACGAGCGTCTCCAGCTCGCGGCAGGGCGTGCAGCGCAGCCCGAGCCCGGCCAGCACATGGAAGAGCTCGTGGTTGTAGCGCGGGAGCACGCCATGCTCCGGGTGCATCTCGGGACGGAGAGAGCCGGGCTCCGGCGCGTACTGCGCCAGGAACAGCACATTCAGGCTTTCGCGCTGAGCATCCGTCAGCTTCAACAGGTTTCGGACAGGGTACGTCATGGAGTTCTCGGTGTAGGGGAAGACGTGGAAAGGGAACGGAAGAAGAAGTAGGCGGCCAGTCCAGCGGTGAGCACGAGCGTTCCGGTGCCGATGAGGTGGGTGCTCCGCACGAACCCACTGGCACCCAGCAGCGCGGCGGCGAGCAGCGGGCCGGCGAGGCTGCCCACCCGCTCGATGATGCGGAACACGGACAACAACGTGTCGAGCCCGAACCCGGCGCACTCCTCGGCGAAGAGCGGTGGCACACAGGCCAGCATCGGCGTGGCCGCGAGCGCCTGGCCGAGCCCCACCAGCAACACCGCGGTGATCAGCAACCAGGTGCCCCCGGCCGCGGCGAACAACAACACACCCACGCCGGAGCACAGGCCGCCCAGCAGCATCAGCGCCCGATGCCAGCCATAGCGGTCGGTCAGCAGGGACACCACCGGCGTGGCGAACACCGTGGAGATGAAGTAGCCCATCATCAGCCGGCCGATGGCGGCCTCGCTGAAGCCCAGCTCGTGCAGGCGCAGGGGCGTCAGGTAGAAGAGGAACCCGGTCAGCACCAGGCGCGTGGGCATGGCCGCCAACAGGATGAACAGCAGGACCCGGCCCCGCCGCAGGACGCCGAGGTAGGCCGACGCCGAACGCCCCTGGACGTCTCGCGAGGAGTTCGGCCCCGTGTCCGGCGTCAGCAGCCCCACCAGCAGCATGGCGAGGCACACCAGCCCGGCCGCGACCAGGAAGGTCTCTCCGTAGCCGAGGCGATCCGCGAGGATGCCTCCGATGGCCGTGCCGCAGACGCTGGCGGCCGTCGAGGCGCCCACGAACATGCCCATGCTCCGGGCGCTGTGTCCCTGCTTCGCCGTCCGCGCCACGTGGAGCAGCGCGGTCGCCGTCACGATGCCGTAGCCCGCGGCGGTGACGACCCGCCAGAAGAAGAGCTGGAGCAGGCTCGAGGACAGTCCCGTCATCGCCAGGCCGATGCAGCTCGGCACCATCCCTATCAGCATCGCCGTGCGGCTGCCCCGCGCTCCCAGGAGCCTTCCGGCCATGGGCGTGAACAGCACCATGGCGGTGACCCACAGCGACATGGGCAGGGCCACCATGAAGCTCTCGGAGAGGAACGGCACGGGCTGGTAGAGCCGTTTGACGTAGAGCGGCCAGAACGAGCGCGAGAGCTCGGAGCCGAAGAGGTAGACGAAGAGCGGAAGCCGCAGGTCGCCCGTCTCGGGCTCTTCCAGCGGCGCGGGTGTCCCCGGTTTGCCGAAACGGAACCGCTGCCCGAGCGACGCGAGCGACTCCTCCGCGGCCTGGCCCAGACGGCCGGCGAGCCGGTCCCGCCCGGCGCGCTCGAGCAGCGCGGCATGGCGGACATTCAGGGCCCGCACCAGCCGCCCCGCCGCGGCCAGGGCCCGCGTGGCCTCGTCATGCAGCCTCGTGCGGACCTGCCTCGTGAAGTCCCCCGTGCCGCCGAGCTCCAACAGCCGGTGGAGCAGCCGCAGCGGCCGGGCGACGAGCAACCCCATCAACGCCATCAGGACCTCGATGGTGACCAGCGCCGCGACGAGCAGGGTGATGAGGATGTCGGTGTGGATCTCCTGGAGCCGGTGCTCGACATACGTGGCGTCGATTCCGAGGTGGAGCCGGCCGACGAGGCGGCCCTGGGTGACGATGGGATAGGCGAGGTCCAACACGCCCTCCAGGCGCGCCAGACCGTGCTCCTCCTCCTCCGAGTGGGCCACCCCCACCTGATCGAAGAAGCCCGGCGTCTGTTGCTTCAACACGCTGGAGGCGAACAACAGACGGCCCTCCGGCGAGGCGAAGCCGATGTAGCGGATCTCCTCGTGACCGGCCGTCGCGTCGTCGAGGAACTCGTCCACCGCGCGCAGCCGCGACAAGGGAATGCCCAGGTTCGCGGCCCGGCGGAACTGCAGGGCGACCGTCTCCGCGAGCGTCTCCGCCTTCGAGCGCAGATCGGGGCGGAGCGACGCATCGAAGAGGCGCGAGGCCTGGTAGGAGGCGACCACCAACGTCGCCACGATGAGCAGGGACGAGAGCAGGCTGACCTGCCAGATACGGCCCCGTGACAGGGGCCCATCACCGGTCGGAGTCATGAGCCCTCCACCGACTTCTCGGCCCGGGACAGGGCCGCGGAGGCTTCCTGGTATTGGTGCTGGAACGCACGCAGCTTCTCGTCGGCCGGAGCCGCGTGCGCGGGATCCCCGGTGCGGCGCAGCGCCGTCTCCAGCTCCTGGAACCGCTGGCCCAGCGGCTTGAGCAACACCAGCATCAGCGCGCAGACGAGCGCGAAACCACCGGCGAGGGGCCACAGCGCCTGCCGGGCGAACGTGTACAGGAACTCGCGCGCCCGCTCGTCGATGGCGCGGCGATCATAGGCAATCAACAGCAGCCCCACGGGCTGGTTGAAGGGATTGAGGATCGGCGCGCCCACCATCAGGGCGCTGGCGTTCGTGTGGCTCCAGGCGCCACCGCGCGCCCGCCCCGCCTCCTCGAACCACGCCGCCCGCCCCCTCGCCGAGCCCGGCAGGTGGGTGGTGGCGTGCAGGCCACTCTGGAACAGCACGTTGCCCTGATGATCGAGGATGACCACGCCCTGGATGTCCGGATCCATGGCGGAGACCTGGGAGATGATCCGCTGCGCGTCCCGCAGCGAGGGCAGTGCCAGGCCCAGGTCGATGGCGGCCTCGGTGGAGGCCTTCGCATCCAGCGCGAGCACGCGCAACCGGGACTGTTGCAGCTCGACGAGCGTCCTTTCGAACTTGGCGAAGTTGAGGACGACGACCAGGGCAATGGAGAAACACAGGATGGCGGCGATCGCGGCGCCCAGCTTGAAGAAGAGACTCATATCCCCGGGCTCCCGCCTCAGAAGGTCCACTGGACCCGCATCAGGACTTCGTGGAAGGGAGGCTTGTCGCGGAGGAACGAGTAGCGGCTGACGTTGAACATGAACCGCGTCGAGGAGTTGAGGTACCAGTTGAGACCGGCCGTCAGCTCGTGGATGTGCTGCTCCGCGGGCACGTCCTGCTCCGTCTGGCCGCGCTCGAAGCGCAGCTGGGCGAAGCCGTAGCGCGCGGTGAGTTCCCAGGCGCCCGCCCCAAGGTGGCCAGCGGCGGGATCGAAGGGCCGCGCGGGAGCCACGCCCTTGTCCGTCCGCTTCTCCCCCGTCAGCACCACGGTCCCCGAGGCGTACACCGCCTGCGAGCGAAGCCCCGGCAACTGGACGCGCTTGTCGTCCTCGCCGACATCGGAGGCGCGGAGCCAGCCGTCACGCGCGGGGGAGTGGAGCCGGGAGTACTCCACCTTGAGCGAGGTGGGCCCCAGGTAGGAGATGGCCTCGGCGGCCAGGCGCCACTCGGGCGGAACCACGTACAGACCCGTGGTGCCCCCCGCGTACTTCAGGGTGTCCTGGTCGGCCAGGATGGCAAGGCCGGTGGGCAGCGTCTTGCGCACCTCCTCGGGCAGGTTGTCGCCCAGTGCGTGGGTGCCGCTCACCGCGAACGAGACGCCCTCCACCGGGGACACGGCGAGACGGCCGGCCACCATCTTGCCGCTGTCCTCATCACGCACCTTGCCGCTGGCCTCGTTGAAGAGACCCAGCCAGTACTCCGCGCGCTGGTCCGCGAACTCACCATGGAGGGCCACCCCGTTGTCGTATCGGGGCAGCAGCAGCGAGTAGACGAGCGACTGCTCGACGAAGTCCAGGTAGTTGGAGGACGTCTCGAGCCACTCGTAGCCCACCGGCACCTTGAGCCGCCCGGCCCGGAGCCGCAGCCAGGAGGTGAAGCGCAGATCGAGCCACGCATCCTGGAAGATGGGGGTGGAGCCCTGACCGAAGTCGGCGATGAGCCGCGCGTCGACGGCCGAGGCCAGTGTGCCGGTGAGCCCGAGCCGGGCGCGACGCACCAGGAACGTGCTCTCGAGTCCGGAGCCGGACTGGGGAAGGCGCAGATCCGCCTGGACGCTCATGCCCAGCTTCAAGGAGTCCCGGCCGTCACGGCTCTGGAGGACGGTGGCGCCACTCGGGGCCTGCGCTTTCGGAGCGGACTCCGGTGGTTGGCCGGACTCGGGCGGAGCGGATGCGTCCGCCCAGGCGGGCCGCGCCTGGAGCAACAGGATGACAAAGACAAATATGGAGCAGAGGGAGCGCCCGCGGGGTTCGTTCATGCTTGGACGACGCGGCCACGCGCACCGTTGTGAAATTCCTGAAAGGCTTCACATGGAGGACCGCGGAGCCGTCCTCCGGACATGTCTGCTCATCCACCCTGGCCCGGGCGCTGGCTGCGCCTGGCCCGACTCGGCTCCATCCTGTTGGTGTTGTCCGTCTCGCTGGGGGGAGTCGTCTACGTGGGGTTCCACGAGGCCTGCCGGGGTTATGCCCGCCTCCAGTTCGAGCGGCTCGCGGCCCAGGGCGCCATCATCAAGGGACCCGTGGAGATGCTGCTGCGCGTGGGCGTGGCCCTGGAGCAGTTCACGGGCTTCACGAACCTCGCCCGCGCGCTGCGCGAAGCCGATCCCGCCCTGGAGCGGATCCGCATCATCGATGCGCGGGGCAATCTCCTCTTCTCCGAGCCCCCTTCCCGCCAGCCAGTGGAGGACCGTGCGCCCATCTTCTCCAACAAGCGCATCGAGATCCTGGAGGATGCGCGCTCGTTCCACGTGAGGCTCCCGCTCGAGGACCGCTTCGAGACGGTGGGTCACCTGGAGTTGGTGTTGCCCCGAGAGGTGGTGACCCAGCGGGTGGAGCAGCGCTTCCAGCCCCTCTTCACGCTGCTCGGGGCCTGCATCCTGCTCCAGGGCGTCATCCTCTACGCCACCCAGCGGCTGTGGCTGAGGCGCGCCCGGCGCTGGCTCGGCCTGTTCCTGGGCGTCAGCTTCCTGGGCATGGCGCTCGTCACCACCCTGGCGCTAGCGGACATCTACTCCGAGGGGCTCCGGCAGGGGACGAGCAGCCGGGCCCACTCGCTCGCGCGGCGGCTGAACGAGGCGGCGCGACTGGGCCTCACGCTCGCCGATGTCCGGGGGCTCGACACGCTCCTGCGGGAGTACCAACGCTCCAATGGAGATCTCGGCTCGCTCGCGCTCATCGCGGACGAGCGCGTCCTCATCCACACCGACGCGAGCCAGAGCGGCGCGCGCCGGGAGTCCGCGCGGGAGCGCTTCGACTACGCCATCGACCTGGAGCTGACGGACGGTCCCTGGAACACCCCCGTCCGCCTGGAGGTCAGCGCGGCGACGGGCGCGCTCCACGTCCGGCTCTGGCGGAGCTGCCGCAACTTCCTCCTCCTCTTCGTCTCCCTGGGCCTGTTGGGACTGCTCCTCCTGAACGCGCTCACGGCCCTGCCACGGCCCGGCGCGAGGCAGGTGGGTTTCGAGCACCGCGCCGTGGCCCGGCTCCGTCCCCTCGCCTTCTTCGGGTGCTTCCTCGAGGGGCTCCAGCTCACCTTCCTCTCCGGGTACGTCGAGTCGCTCGGTGCCCGGCAAGGCCTGCCGCCCGGGAGCGCCGCGCTGCTCACCATCGCCTTCTGGGGCACCTATGCGCTCGCGACCCTGCCCACCGAGCACTACGCCCGGGGCGCGGGACTCAAGCGCTTGCTGGTCGCCGCCCTGGGGCTGTCCTCCGTCCCCGTGTTCCTGATGGCGCTGACGGGAGATCTCCGGCTGCTCCTGCTGCTGCGCTGCCTCTCGGGGCTCGGACAGGGGGTGCTCGCCGGCGCGACGCAGGCCTACCTCGTCGCGGCCTTCCGTCCGGAACATCCGCCGCGAGGCACCTCCCTGTTGAACCCGGCACAATACGGCGGCCTGTTCTGCGGCACGGCGATCGGCGCGCTGCTGGCCACGCACCTGGGCTCGCGCGAGGTCTTCCTGCTCGGCGGCGCCTGCGGCCTGATCGCGCTGGCGTATGCGCTGACGCTCCTGCCACCGCTCGAGGCCCTGGAGAAGCCCACCACTCCCCTGCTCCGCCGCGCCAGTCTCGTGCGCGTGCCCAGCGTGGCTCGGACGTGGAGGGCGTGGGCGCACCACCAGGCGACGCTGTTCGTCGGGCTCCCCACGATGCTGATCCGCGGTGGCGCCATCTGCTTCGCGGTGCCCCTGCTGCTGGCGAACAAGGGATACGACCCGGACCGGATCGGCCACCTTCTCGCGCTCCACGCGCTGGGCGTGCTGCTCTCGAACCAGCTCCTCACCGCCTTGCCCCGTGGGAGCGGCTGGACGCGGAGGCTGCTGCAGGGCGGCATGGCGGGCAGCGGCCTGGGGTTGCTGGCGCTCGGAGCCGTGAACGCGCTCGGGGCGTGGGTGAGCCCGGAGACCCTGGCCGCTCTCGCCGTGGCGCTGCTGGGGCTCTCCCAGGGCCTCATCCACGCGCCCCTCGAGGACTACCTCGTCAGCGTCCAGGACGGAGTCTCCGCGAAGCGGGCCTCGCTCTCCCTCAACCGTTTCATCGGCGCTCTCGGCAAGAGCCTGGGCCCCCTGCTCGTCAGCGCCCTGCTGCTCGTCCAGCCCGAGCCGTCCCAGGCCCTCGGCGGGCTTGGCGTCATGGCGCTCCTGCTCGGCGCCTGCTTCTCCTGGACGAGCCGGAGCCCGCGCGGACACGAGGTGCGTCATGTGTGAAGAACTGAGTCGTGCTCGAGGCGTGAGGTGGCTGCTGGGCCTGCTGCTGCTCCTGGCGGTACCCGGTGCGGGTCATGCGCAGACCGAGGACCTTTCCACGTGGATCTCCCTGCCCGCCGAGGCGCGCCGGGGCTGGAAGGTGGAGGCGTCGGCGGAGCGGATCCGCATCTCGCCGGACTCCCCCGCGGATTCCGCTACCCAGACACGCGAGGTGCTCGTCCTGCTCACGGTGGCGCAGAGCAGTCTCAACTGGATCCTCGAGGGCATGCTGCCCGTCTTCCGGGACCGGCACTTCCGGGTGGAGCTCACGCTCTACAAGCTCGACAAGAGCCACGAGGAGCACGAGCGGATGCTGGCCCTGGCGGACTCGGGGCAGTTCGATCTGATCATCGCCATGGGCTCGGACGCGACGCGGTTCCTCTACAACCGCTTTGGCAACCAGCCCACGCCGGTGGTGGCCCTCAGCAAGGATCCGGAGTTGTGGCTCGGCTTCGAGGAGGGCGCCTCCCAGCAAGCGAGGCCGGCGAACATGGCCTTCGTCTCGCTGTCCATCTCGCCGGACGTGCAGCTGCATTACCTCCAGGAGCTGCTGGGCCCCTTGAAGGTGATGACGGTGGTGTACGACCGCCTCAACCAGAGCACCGTCGAGGTCGAGGCGGAGGCCATGCGCCGGCTGGCGGCGCGGGATGGCTTCCTGCTGCTGGAGCTGGCCGTGGACGGCAAGCCCACCGCGGGGAAGATCCTCGCCGAGCAGATGCCCCGGATGGCTCGCGCGATGCGGCAGATCGATCCAGGGGCACGGCACAGCCTCTTCTGGCTCACCACCTCCTCGGCCGCGTACGACGAGCTGGAACACATCGACCGGCTCTCCGACAACATCCCGGTGCTCGGCTCGGTGCGCGAGGTGGTGCGCGAGGGAGATGCCAGCGCGGTGATGTCCATCGGCGTGCCCTTCAAGAGCGCCGGGCAGCTCAGCGCCCTCTACGTGCTGGACATCCTGAACGCGAGGCTCCCGGCGTCGCGGCTGCCCATGGGCGTCATCTCCCCGCCAGACCTGGCCATCCACTTCCGGAGAGCGCGCCAGCTCGACCTGAAGATTCCGTTCCAATTCCTCGAGCTGGCCAGCTCCGTCTACGACTCGCACGGCGAACTCGTGCGCCAGGAGGGCCAGGCCGTCCAGACACACTCCGATCCCCGGCGATGACTTCTCCAGCGAACCGCAAACCCGTCCCCTTCGAGCTGCTCCTCGAGCTGGTGCGCGGCCAGCAAGCGGAGGATCCCTTCCACTTCCGGCGGGTGCCCCAGGACTACCTGCTGCGCCGGGCCAATGGCAGCTACGCGCGCGCGGCGCTCTCGTGGGAGCCGGCGCTGCTGGCGGACCTGGCGGAGCTGGAGCGGCTCCAGCCGGACCGGAGCGTGGTGCAGCGCTTGGGAGAGCGGCTCCGGGCCTTTCTGGAAGAGGTGGGCTGGGACACCCAGGCGCGAGACATCCTCGCCGCCGTGGAGCAGGGACTCCCGGTGCACCTCACCTTCCGTTTCGCCGCGGCCGAACTGTATGCGCTGCCCTGGGAGTTGCTGACCTTGGGGAACTCCGGGCGCACCGTGGCCGAGCTCCCGGGTGTCCTCATCCGCTACGAGTGGCCCTCCTCGCAGGGCGTGCCTCCGCTCGGAACCTCACGCGGAGGGCGGATCCTCTACGCCTGGTCCGCGGCGGGGGGCCATGTCCCGGACAAGGCGCACCTGCGCGCGCTGAGCCGGGCCTGCGAGCAGGGCGCATACCCCTTCGAGCCGTCGCGGGATGTGCTTCCGAACGTCTCGCTCCAATCCCTCGCGGAGGCGCTGGCGCGCCCTGGCGAGCCCGTTTCCATCCTCCACGTGCTGTGCCACGGCAGCCGGCGAGGACAGACGTATGGCCTGCTCTGGAATGCCTCGTGGGAGGGAGGCGAGCCCGAGCTCGTGGACGGCGCTACCCTGCGCCAGCTCCTCCTGCCGCATACCCAGACACTGCGGCTGGTGGTGCTCTCCGCGTGCCAGAGTGGCGTGGGCCTGACGGACAACCACCTGGGCGGCGTGGCCCAGGCGCTCCACCGCGCGGGCCTCCCCGCGGTGGTGGCCTCCCGGCTCCCCCTCTCCGTTCCGGGCTCCGTGGTGCTCACCGAGAGCCTCTACCAGTCCCTGCTCGCCGAGCCCTGCTCGCTCGAGGAGGCGGTGGGGCATGCCCGGCGGCAGCTGGCGCTCGACACCTCGTCGCTGGACCATGTCTCGCTCCAGCTCTACGCCCGGGCGGAGCACGGGAGTGATACGCGCCCGGTGGCGATCCGGCCCTACCGCGGCCTGCTGCCCTTCCAGAAGGCGGATCGCCGGTTCTTCTTCGGACGTGAGCGGCTCCAGCAGGAGCTCCTCCAGCGCATCCTCGAGGCCGAGGAAGGACGGCGTCCGCGCTTCCAGGTGCTGGCCGGAGCATCGGGCAGCGGCAAGTCCTCGCTCGCGCTCGCCGGGTTGCACGACGAACTCCCCGCCTCCGACTGGGACATCCGGGTGCTCCGCCCGGGACAGGGACACACCGAGGCGCTCCAGCAGCTGCGCCAGTCGTCCACGACGCGCCGGCAACTGCTGCTCGTGGACCCCTTCGAGGAGCTCTTCACCCTGATGGAGCCCGAGGCGCGGCGCGCCTTCGCCACCGCCCTCTGGAGCCTCTCGCGAGACCCGGAGCGGCGGGTGGTGGTGCTCGCCACGCTGCGGGTGGACTATCTCGGGCGGTGCGGCGAGCTGGTGGTGGACGAGGAAGGAACACGCCTGGACGCGGTGATGTACTCGGACGCCCACCGCCTCTTCGTCACCGAGTTGCAGGGCGAGCAGTTGCGCGCGGCCATCGAGGGACCCGCGCACAAGGTGGGGCTGAGCTTCGAGCCCGGCCTGGTGGACAGACTCCTCCAGGACGTGGGCCAGGAGCCCGGCTCGCTGCCGCTCCTGCAGTACGCGCTGGACCAGCTCTGGGAGGAGCGCGAGGGCCAGCACCTCACCCACCGCGCGTACGCGGCCATTGGCGGAGTGGCCGGGGCACTGACACGCGCGGCCGAGCGTCTCTACGCGGCGTTGTCCCCCGAGGAGCAGCGCCAGGCGCGCGGGCTGCTGGTGGAGCTGGTGGACTTCCAGTACGGCCCCTCGCCGGGCACGCGCAGACGGGTGCGGCTCGAGCAGGTGCGCCCCACGCTCGAGGAGGCCCGGGGCGGCTTCGATCGGGTGCTGGGCACGCTGCTCACCGCCCGGCTGCTGACGCGGGACGAGGACGAGACGGGCGAGGAGTGGTTGCAGCTCTCCCATGAGTCGCTGCTGCGCACGTGGCCCGTGCTCGCGGAGTGGGCGCGGGCGGACCGCGAGCGCCTCCAGCACTTCCGGGAACTGCGCGCCTGGGCACGCACGTGGCTGGAACACCGTGAGGATCCGGATGGCGGGGTGCCCTACCTGCTCTCCGGCAGCCGGTTGGGGTACGCGCAGGACGTCCTGGAGCGCTACAGCGAGGATCCGGGCGAGGACGTGCTCCAACTCCTCGAGGCCAGCGTGGCCCGGACCGAGTCCCGCAACCGGGCCGCGCGCCAGCGCCTAGTGCGACTGCTCATGGCGGCCATCGCGGTGGCCGCGGTGATGGCGGGGCTGGCGTGGAACGCGAAGCAGCACGAGGCGCGGGAGCAGCGCGAGCGGCGGGAGGCGCAGCACTACGCCCTGCGCGCGAGTGATCTCATCCGGCTGGGCGTGGCCCGGACGATGCTGCACGAGAACCCCACGCTGGCGCTGCTCATGTTGCGTGAGATTCGCGAGCCCGCGCGGCTCCAGGGCTGGGCGCAGGACGTGACCGAGGTCCTCCAACAACCCCTGAGCCGGGCGCTGCTGCGGGGCCACCAGGAGGCCGTGGTGCACGTCGACATCAGCCCGGACGGACAGCGCGTGGTGACGGCCTCGCGGGATGGCACGGCGCGGCTCTGGAGGACGGATGGCGAGGGGGACGCCCTCGTGCTCGCGGGCCACGAGGGGCCGCTCTACCACGCCACCTTCAACCCCGCGGACGGCTCAAGCGTCCTCACCTCCTCGCATGATGGGACGGCGCGGCTGTGGCGGACGTCCGACGGGCACCTACTGCGGGTGTTCACCCACCGGGGCGTGGTGCAGTGGGGCACCTTCAGCCCGGACGGGAGGTGGATCGCCACGGCCTCGCGGGATGGGCTCGCGCGGGTGTGGTCGCTGGAGACGTCGGACGAGCCGCGCGTCCTGAGGCACCAGGGCCCCGTGCACACCGTGGCCTTCAGCCCGGATGGCAAGAAGCTGGTCACCGCCTCCCAGGATGGGACGGCGCGCCTCCTGTCCCTGGATGCGCCGGACAACCCTCGCGAGCTGCCCCACCCCGCCCCCGTCACCTCCGCCACGTTCGATCCCGAGGGAACGCGCGTGCTGACGATCGCCCGGGACGGCATCGCGCGCATCTGGCCCATCTCGGGCGCGGAAGGCCCCGTGCAGTTGAAGGGGCACCAGGGGGAGCTCACCACCGCGCGCTTCAGCCCGGATGGGCAATGGGTGGTGACGGCGTCCCTGGATGAAACCGCGCGGCTCTGGCGAGCGGATGGGCAAGGCGAGCCCCGGGTGCTGCGCGGCCACCAAGGCCCCGTCCGCATGGCCACGTTCGGCGGTCCGCTGGGAGAGTGGCTCCTCACCGTCTCCTCAGACACCACGGCGCGGCTGTGGTCCACCCAGGAGGCCGAGCCCCCGAGAATCCTCCGCGGGCACCGCTCCACCGTGCTGTGGGGCGCCTTCGGTCCGGACGGAAAGCAGGCCGTCACGGGCTCGATCGACGCCACCGCGCGCGTGTGGAGACTGGACACCCCGAGGGACTCGCTGCCGCTCAACGAGCACGGCGGCTTCGTCTGGTCCGTCGCCTTCAGCCCGGAGGGCACGATGGCCACGGCCTCGCAGGAGGGAGCGGTGCGCCTCTGGTCGGAGGACGGCAGGCTCCTGCGCGTCCTGCGAGGACATACGCGGGACGTGCGCTCGGTGGTCTTCAGCCCGGACGGACAGTGGCTGTTGACGGCCTCGCTGGACGGGACGGCGCGCCTGTGGCCCTCGGACGGGCGCGAGTCCGGCCGCCTGTCACAGCAGGAGCCGATCTTCGGCGCCGCGTTCAGCCCGGACGGACAGCAGGTGGCGCTCGCCTCGAGCCCCCGCGACACCCGCATCCTGAGCGTGGACGGCTCGCGGCCCGCCATTGCGCTCGAGGGCCATGGTGACCAGGTCCGCTCCGTGTCCTTCAGCGCGGATGGCCGCCGGCTGCTCACCGCCTCGCAGGACGGCACGGCGCGCATCTGGAGCGCGGAGGGCAAGCTGCTCGCCACGCTCTACGGGCATGACGACTGGGTGCTCTCGGCGGCCTTCCACCCGAAGGATCCGACGCAGGTGCTCACCGCCTCGCAGGACGGCACGGCGCGCATCTGGCTCATCGAGGGCGGCAAGGTGCGGGGCGTCCGCGCCGTCGCCCGGCACGAGGCTCCGGTGACCTGGGCCGCCTGGAGCCCGGAGGGGAACCGGTTCATCACCACGTGCGCGGACGCGCGTGCCCGCCTCTGGCTCGCCAGCGACACGAAGGAGCCGTACCTCGTCCTCGCCGCGCACGAGGGTGAGGTGACGTCGGCCGCGTTCAACCCGCGCGGAGACCAGGTGCGGCTGCTCACCGGATCCACGGATGGGACCGCCCGCCTCTGGCGTCCGCGCGAGCCCCTGCCCATCGACAGACTCCAGGAGCGGCTCCACGCGGCCAGCTCGGCCTGCCTGACGCCCTGGGAGCGGCAGAACCACCTGGGAGATCTCCCGGCTCAGGCCCAGGAGGCCACCACCGCCTGTGAGCGATTGCACGGACGGACTCCGCCCGCGGCCCCGCCGTGAAGACAGACAGAAAACGGACACCGGCCCGGCTCACAACCGTTCCATATCGAACGTCTTCCAGGCATCCACCAGGCCCACCTCGTGCCGTGGCCGCCACACAGGAGATGCCCCATGTCTTTGTTTGGATTCGGTTCCTCGTCCTCCTCGTCCTCCGAGCCCGCCAAGAAGGAGTCCACCCAGGACTCCGCCAAGGCGGTGACGGTGGAGCAGCTCCGCTCGATCATGACCAGGCTGGCGCAGGCGCGCGCCGAGGAGCTGCTGCCGCACCTCAACGACGCCATGGCCGAGTCCAGCATCGACACCTCGCGCCGGCGGGCGGCGTTCCTGGCGCAGCTCGCCCACGAGAGCGCCGAGTTCCGCTACTTCGAGGAACTGGCCTCGGGCCGCGCCTACGAGCGGCGGGTGGATCTCGGCAACACGCACCCGGGAGACGGAGTGCGCTACAAGGGCCGCGGTCCCATCCAGATCACCGGCCGGGCCAACTACCGGGCCGCGGGGAAGGCGCTGAACATCGACCTGGAGAACAACCCCACGCGCGCCGCGGATCCAGACGTGGGGTTCCGCACGGCCGCCTGGTTCTGGAACAGCCACAACCTCAACAAGTACGCGGACAAGGGCGACTTCGACGCCATCACCAAACGCATCAACGGCGGCTTCAATGGCAAGGCCTCCCGTGACGCGTACTACCAGCGTGCGCTGAAGGTGCTGGGCGACTGAGCGGTCACCGCGCGGGCCCTCCGCTCTCGTGGAGGGCCTCCCCCCCAAGACGCTCCTCCGGCCCTCGCGGAAACGACGAAGAGCCCACGGCCCACGAGGGCCGCGAGCTCTTGGCGTCTCTTCGTGGCTACTTCGAGCGCTTCGCTGGCGCGGTGGCGGGAGTGGAGGCGTCCTGCTGGCTCGACGTGTCCTCGGCCGGGGAGGAGGAGCTCTCCGACGACTCAGACGAGGACGTCTCCTGCGCCAGGTGCTTGCCACCGGGACGGAACAGCATGCGGACGGTGAGCTTGCTCGAGTCCTTCTCGTTGACGTCGTGCATCCGCGCGGTCGTGAGGTCCTTCTTGGCGCCACCGCCACCGAAGAGCGAGAACCAACGCTTGGGCTGGGGCTTGTCCTCCGGCACATCGCTGTCCTGCTCGGTCATTTCGAAGTCGAAGCTGGCGGAAACCTCCAGCTCGACCACCGAGAAGGAGTAGTGCTTGCGCGCCGTCTCCTCGGCGATGTCCAGCGACGACTGGACGGCCAGGATGAGGTCATGAATGAGGACTTGGGCGTGATCAGGAGTGGGATTGGGTCGTGCCATGGGTGGGAGATGGGATGAGGGGTGAGGGGCATGTCAGCGCCGCCGGGCCCGGTGAAGGGCACCGGCGGCGCCGCATGTCATTCATTGCAGATCAGGACGGGGGAATGCGCTAGGCCGCCCCGCCGCCACCACCACCGCTGGCCTGGGCGGCGAGCACCGCCGCGGGCTTGATGGTGCACTTCACGGTGATGCCCATGTGCTCCTTGTAGTCGAGCGTCAGCTTCTCCTTGATGTTCATGCGCCAGATGTTGAGGGAGACCTCCGTCTCGCTCTTCACCTCGAAGTCGGCGGTGAGGTTCACCTCGAAGTAGTACTCGGCGATGGTCATCGGATCCATGCCCGACGACATGAGGCGCTGAGCGGTGCGTGCGGCGCCCGCGAAGGCGATGATATAGGTGGAGAGTTGAGCTGCGGATTGCATGAATCCCTCCCGGGATTGGGTTAACCGGCATCATGCCGGGCACTACGTTCTCAGGACGGGGGACAGCCATGTGTGTGAATGACAACGCAATGGAAAAGCCCTGGCGCCACTCACACCGTCGGGCCCATCGCGTCCTCCGTGGGGAGCCCGCATCCCGGGCCCACACGAGAGGACCTGTCATGAGTACGAAAAACGTCGAGCTGTTACTCGTCCACGCGGATTCCCACCAACCGGTGACGCCCGAGGGACTGCCCGCGGAGGCCGCGGCCCAGGCCCCGCGCGATGAAGCCCGTGAGGCCCACGAGGAGAGTCACTTATGGGATGACGGGGAAGATCCCAACTCGCTGCCCGCGCAGCGCTGGGGCCTCGTCGCTCCGGAGGGGCCCGAGGGAGACCGGCTGCTCGCGCTCATCGAGCCCCTGCGCCAGCGGCGGCAGGAGCAGCAGGAGGGACACCCCGTGCGCGTCTACCGGGTGAAGCAGGGCCTGGCCGCGGAGGCGCGGAGCCTGGAGCACTTCTCCCGGTGGGTGCGCACCGTGCTCGACGACGAGTCGGTGCCCGTGGCGGACCGGCCGCGCTACCTGCTCTTCCTCGGGGACTTCGACCAGGTGCCCTTCGAGCTGCAGCAGTGCGCGGCCAGCAGCGCCTTCGTCGGGCGGCTGGCCTTCCGGCGCGAGCAGGACTACGAGGCCTACGTGGACAAGGTGCTGCGCTGGGAGAACAAGCCCTCCACCGAGGAGCAGGCGCGCACGCTCTTCTTCACCGTCCATGACGGCACCGCGGCCACCACCACGGGCTACCAGTCGCTGGTGGCACCCGGCATCGCCTCGGCGCGGCAGGCGCATGAGCTGGGCCGCTTCCCCATGCGGGAGTTGAGGGAGCTCGGTGGGCCCGGAGAGCCTGGGGTGGGCGCGCTGTTCGAGCAGGCCGCGCGTGCACAGCCCTCGATCCTCTTCTCCATGAGCCATGGGCTCGGCAGCCCGCGCGCGGGGTGGCGCAATGCCGACACCCGGCTCGCGCTCCAGGGGGCGCTCAACCTCGGGGAGGGACAGCACCTGGATGGCGCGGCCCTGGCCAACCGGCCCTTCCTGCCCGGCGGCATCTGGTTCCTCTTCGCCTGCTTCGGCGCGGGCACCCCGTCGCGGAGCGCCTTCCAGCACTGGCTGCGGCAGCTCCAGGCGGGAGGCCAGTTCAGCGGGAGGCTCGATTCCCTCACGGCCTCGCTCCCCCAGCCCGGTGAGCGCCCCTTCGTCGCCGCGTTGCCGCAAGCCGCGCTGGCCAACCCCAACGGGCCGCTGGCTGTCTTTGGCCACGTGGACCTGGCCTGGACGTATGGCTTCCAGGATCGCGACAGCCGCCGCGGCAAGGTGTCCCGCTTCCTCGAGCCGCTCCAGCAGCTCGCGCGGGGCCGCCGCGCCGGCCTGGGCATGGGCTGGCTGATGCGCGGGTTCAACCAGGCGAACCTCGAGCTGACCACGTTGTATGACGTGGAGGAGGAGGCCCGCGGCGCCGGGCGGCCCTCGCAGGTGGAGCCGTTGCAGCGGGCCCATCTGTGGATGCTCCGCCAGGATTTGAGCGGCTACGTCCTCCTGGGAGATCCGGCGGTGAAGTTGCCGCTGGCCCAGCCGGCGCTCGAGCGCACCCTCCCCTCGTCCCTGGGCCTGCCCGCCCTGTCCCCGGAGGCGCCGGCACCGGTGGCCCCCACCCCGCCCCGTGCGCCCCAGGACGCCAAGGAGCTCGAGTTCGCGGTGCTGGAGCTGGCGTCGCACCGGCTGGAGCTCGCCCAGAAGCTGGGGGTGAGCCCCGAGCAGCTCCAACAGTGGGAGCAGCTCTTCCTGGAGGGGGGCCGTCAAGCCCTGGTGGCCCACCTCGGCGCGAAGCGGGGCTGAGCGCAACGGCTGACAAGACGAAGCCCCGGGCGAAGGACGTCTCGCCCGGGGCCGCCCGCTGGAACAACGAGGCTCAGGTGGAGCGGGGCGTGCGCTGCTCCGCGGTGGAGCGCGCGACGCCTCGCAGGGTCTCGTCGTACAGCTCGAACAGGCTCGCCTGCGCCTTCAGCACCTGCTGGCGCGTCGACTGCTCGAGCGCGAAGAAGGGCTCCAGTCCCTCCAGCGTCTTGTGCACCAGGTCTTCCTGGTACGCGCGCAGCGAGCGCCCGGCGCCCTCGCCTTCCGTGAACTGCCGGTAGTAATCCAGCACGGAGCGCTGGGCGGTGGTCGCCTGCTGCAGGAACACCCGCCCCATGTCGAACAGGGCTCCGTACGCATCTCTCTTCGTGTCTTCGGCCATTGGCTCGTCTCCTCTGGGTTTACGGCTGCTTCACCTTCCGTGGGTCTTCTCACCGCCGAGCCGGTGGACGACCGCGCCCTCGTCGCCGTCATCGCCGCTGAACGCCTGCGGCATCCCCTCGGGGGCCGTCCGCTGCGTCCACGGGAAGGTCTCCAGGGCCTTCTTCATGTCGCGGTAGCCGTCCGCCCGGCGCTCGGCGATGGAGGCCCGGGAGAACTCGGCGTCGCTGTTGTCGATCTGGTGCTCGCCGCGCTGGTAGGTGAGATGGATGATGTCCAATCGCGGAGCGGGCGGCGCCTCGGGTGCGTCGCTGAAGGCCACCGGAGAGGAGGCCGACGCCTGCTGCGTCACCCGGCTCACGGTCTGGCGCAGGTTCCACACGGTCGCGAACTGATCGACGTGGCCGCTCGACCTGCCCGCGAACTGGATGGACTTCATGCGCCAGTTCGCCTCCTCCAGGGTGCGCGGCTCCGGCGCACGGGCGTCGAACAGATCGATCATGAAGACGACCGTGCGCCGCTTGGGCGGGTCATCGAGGATGGCATTGAGCGGTGTATTGGTGACACACCCCCCGTCCCAGTAGAGCTCACCGTTGATGCGGCTCGGGGGAAAGGCGGGGGGCAGCGCGCCGCTGGCGAGCACGTGCTCCGGGCCAAGGGTGTCGCGGGTGTTGTCGAAGAACACCAGCTGACCATCACTGACGCGGGAGGCGCCGAGACTCAGCCGCGTCGCACGCGAGTTGATGTACTCGAAGTCCACGAGCCGCCGCAGCGTCGAGTGCATGGGCCGGGTGGAGTAGAAGCTCATGGCCTCGGGCGTGCCGGGAAGCGCGAGCGCCGGAGGAATCACCCGTGGGGAGAAGAAGCCGGGCTGGCCGAACAGGAGGCCGGTCATGTGGCTGCCGAGGTTGAAGAGCCGGCGCATGGGACCCTTGAGCAGGGAGCCCCACTCGCTGCCGGGCCAGGACACCTCACGCCAGAACTCCTCCAGCCGCTCGAGCCGCTTCTCCGGGCGGTTTCCCGCGACGAGCGCGGCGGTGAAGGCTCCAATGGAGATGCCGGAGACCCAGTCCGGGTGAAGCCCGGCCTCCTCCAGCGCCTGGTAGGCTCCCACGTGGTAGGCGCCCAACGCGCCCCCGCCCTGGAAGACGGTGATGACCTGTGGCCGGGTCTGGGTGGTCTGCTGCTGTGTCATGTGTGTCCTCTCGGGGGTGATGCACGGGTGGTGCGGCCCCGCGGAGAGGGGTACTGACGTCTCCCAATCCCACCCTGCACAGCTCCCCTCTCCACGGGACAGCGAGGAAGGAACGTCCGGGCACGGCTGGCTGTGAATCGCGGGGCCATTTCCCGGGGATTTCACAAGCCGGGCGGCGCATCCGTCCTCCAGGCGCAGTTCTTCCCAACCCGAGGAATCACGATGAGCGGACGCGTTGTAGTGGTGACTGGAGGCACGCGCGGAATTGGCGCCGCGAGCGCCGAGGCATTCAAGCAACTGGGTTACCGCGTGGCGGTCACCTACCTGGCGAACGAACAGATGTCGCAGCAGTTCACCGGGCGCACGGGCATTCCGGCGTTCCAGTGCGATGCGAGCAAGCTCGACGCCTGCGTCCAGGGGGTGAAGAAGATCGTCGAGGCGCTCGGGGGTCCCGTCGACATCCTCGTGAACAACGCCGGCGTCACCCGGGACGCCATGCTGCACAAGATGACGCCCGAGCAGTGGAACGAGGTCATCCAGACCAACCTCACCTCGTGCTTCAACATGAGCAGCGTGGTGATGACCTCGATGCGTGAGCGGGGCTTCGGGCGCGTCATCAACATTGGCTCCATCAACGGGCAGACGGGCCAGCTCGGCCAGACGGCCTACGCGGCGGCCAAGGCGGGCATGCATGGCTTCACCCTGGCGCTGGCGCGCGAGGGCGCGGCCAAGGGCATCACCGCCAATCTGATCGCCCCCGGCTATATCGAGACCGACATGGTGAAGGCCGTGCCCCCCGAGGAGCTCGTGAAGATCCGTGCCCGCATCCCCGTGGGGCGGTTCGGACGGGCGGAGGAGATCGCCCGGGCCGTGACGTTCCTCGCGTCCGACCGGGCCGGCTTCATCACGGGCTCCACGCTCACCGTCAACGGTGGGCAGCACATGTTCTGAGCGCGGACGCGTCCATGGATGCTCGTGATGAAGACGCGCGGCGGCTGGAACGGACCCTGCTCCGGGCCTGCCAGGCGACAGCGCGATGGTTCGAGTCGAGGAAAGGCGAAGAGACCATGAATGACTCCCTGGAACCCATGCGACGCGCCTTCGTGGAAGTGCTCCTCCGGCGGGCCACGGACCCCCAGAGGATGATGGCCGCGGGGTGCGCGCTGTGGGAGCGCTCCGCGCGCCTGTGGTTCACCCCGGGCGACTCCCGCGCCGAACCGTCGGCACGGGAGGACCGCCGCTTCCGGGATCCCGCGTGGGTGGAGAACCCCTTTTTCGATCTCGTCCGCCGCTCGTACCTGATGGGCGCGGACTGGCTGCAGCAGGTGGTGGCGGATGCGCCGGGTGTGGACGAGCACACGGCGCACCAGGCCCGCTTCTACGCCCGCCAGCTCACCGAGGCCCTCTCGCCCTCGAACATCCCCGCCCTCAACCCGGAGGTGCTCCGCGGCGCACGCGAGTCCGGTGGCCGCAGCCTGCTGTCCGGCCTGGAGGCACTGCTCACGGACCTCGAACGCGGACAGGGATGGCCCGCCCCGCGGATGACGGACACCCGGACCTTCGAGCTGGGGAAGACTCTCGCCATCACACCGGGCGAGGTCCTCCACGAGGACTCCCTCTTCCAGCTCATCCAATACCGGCCCACCACTCCCACCGTGTACCGGCGCCCGCTGCTGGTGGTGCCTCCGTGGATCAACAAGTACTACATCCTGGATCTCCGCCCGGAGAACTCGTTCATCCGCTGGGCGGTGGCGCGCGGCTACACGGTGTTCCTCCTCTCGTGGGTGAACCCGGACGAGCGCCACGCGGACGTGGACCTGGAGCACTACCTGCTGCGCGGGCTGCTTCCCGCGCTCGAGGCCATCACCCGTGCGACGGGGGAGCAGCAGGTCTCCGCGCTGGGCTACTGCATTGGCGGCACCCTGTTGTCCGCGGCGCTGGCCTGGCTGGCCGCACGGGGAGACGAGCGCATCCAGAACGCGACCCTGCTCACCACGCAGGTGGACTTCAGCGAGCCGGGAGACCTCGCCGCCTTCATCGACGAGCCCCAGCTCGAGCGGCTGGAGGCCCGCATGCGCGAGCGTGGCTACCTCGATGGCGCCGACATGATGAGCACCTTCAACCTGCTCCGCGCGAAGGATCTCTTCTGGTCCTTCGTGGTGAACAACTACCTGCTTGGCCGCGAGCCACCGCCGAGCGACTTCTTGTACTGGAGCTCGGATCCGACCCGGCTGCCCGCGCGCGCGCACGCCACCTACCTGCGGGGGATGTACCTGCGCAACCTGCTGGTCCAGCCGGGAGGGCTTTCCTTCGATGGCACGCCCCTCGACCTCGGCCGGGTGCGCATTCCCCTGTATGTCCAGGCCTGCCGGGAAGACCACATCGCCCCCTTCCGCTCCGTGTACCGGGGAGCGCGGTCCTTCTCCGGGCCCGTGCGTTTCGTCCTCGCGGGCTCCGGTCACGTCGCCGGAGTCATCAACCCTCCCGCCGCGAAGAAGTACCGCCACTGGGTCTCCTCCGGTCCGGAGAAGCTGGCACCGGATGTGGACACCTGGCTCGCGGGCGCGGAGGAACGCCCTGGCTCGTGGTGGACGGACTGGGATGTGTGGCTGTCCGGACGCTCGGGGGAACAGGTGACGGCGCGGCTGCCGGGTGACGGCGCGTTGCGTCCCATCGAGCCGGCGCCGGGACGTTACGTCCGGCAGCGCATCCTCCCGGAGTGAGAAGAAGTCCCGGCCAGGGCCCGACACGCTTCGGGCACCTGGCCGGCCTCCACGAGGAGGTGCGGCGCGGTGCCCGGGGAACGGCTCAGCGCGCGAGGATCGCGTCTGACAGGGTGGTGCGAAGAATGCCGTAGGCGAGCTGGATGCGCTTTCTCACGTTGCAGTTGGTGAGCTCCAACTGCAGCGCGATATCGGCATAGGACATGTCTTGCAGGAAGCGCATCATCAAGGGCTTGCGCAGGTTGGGCGGGAGCGCCTGGATGCAGGCCCGGATCTTCTCGGCGCGTTCGCTCTCGAGCAGCACCTCGTCGGGCAGCGCCTCCGGGGACGAGGCCTCCAGCGCCTCCGTGCCCTCCACCAGTTCCTCGGGCTCGCCCCGGCGCCGGCGCTCCCGGTGCAGGTCCATGCAGATGTTGTGGAGGATCCGGCTCAACCAGGCCCGCTCGTTGAGAATCTCTCCGCCGGAGGACGAAAACCGCTGGAAGGCCCGGAGCATCGCCGTGTTCACCGCGTCTTCGGCATCGGCCGCGTTCCCTCCCATCAGGCGGAGGCCCTGTTGATGCAGATGGTCCTTGTGCTGCAGCCAGACCTGCCAGAACGGAGACGAGTTCGGTGGATGGTTCACGATTCCAGTGCCTGAAGGATGCCCCCTGTAGACGAACCGGCTCCGTGTTTGTGAAATGACTTTCACCCCAAATGAAGTATTCACAAGCAAATCCGCTCGAGCGTTTGACATGAATGTGCCAATTCCTGTCAGCCCGCCGCACCCATGAGGGGCTCGGGCCGGAGGAAGGCGCTTGCATGGAGAGCTGAACCGGGGGACCTCGTCGGCGTCTTCGCGCTTCAGGGTCCTGCTACAGCGCGCTCAGGGAACGCCGGCAGCGGATGCAGTGCCATGGGTGCGGCGACCCACTCAGGGCGGTGCCAGCCCGCGCCGACAAGCCCTCTTCCAACCTCCCCTGCCCGCCGGGCCGGGCAACGGCCCGCATTCGCTCACCGCCAAACGCCTGAGATTTCTCCGCATGGTCTCTCATGACGGGAGGCGTTATGGGTGAGTGGACCGAGCCCTCCGTCGATGCGAGCAGATTGCCGAGACGCCGCACTGGCTGTGTAGAGGGATGCGTCACTTTTTGAAGAGCACGGCACCGGGAGCGGTAACGGGCCTGACGGGCCGCATGTTTGAAGCGGCCCTTGCGGCTGCGCTGGTAGCGCTGCCCCGCGGCCCTCTGGCGCAGGCGCCGCGCCTGCTGCGAGCAGACACGCGAGCAGTACAGGTTGCCCCGGTTGCAGCGCGAGCAGAGAAAGAAGGCGAGCCGACAGGGCTTCCAGGCGCAGGTGCGCACGCGGACGGAAGACGGCAGTCCCTCCCCTTGCAGCACGGGGAGCACCAGGGAAGCGGGCATGGACTCCGCCGGGCAGGACGGGAGATGCATGTCTCCCAGGTCGCCGCGCTCCATCTTCACGACAGCCTCCGTTGAAGGTCCCGAGTGGAATGTGCCCCGGCGCGTGAAGCCTCCCCTCTCCCGGGCGGGCTGACGACCAGGAACTGGCCCGCTCCTCCATTTCACCGTCCGTGATGGACCCATGGGGCCCTGTCACCACTTCCCGGCGTGTTGGGTTGGCTGCCTCGACAATAAGAGCCGAAAATCACAGCGCGTCCGCTTGCCGCGTCTTCTCCCACGCACACCACCACATGCTGGGCGGGGCTGATGAGCGCGTACCTCGAAGGCGAGTTGGACAACCACGTAGACGAGAACCTCCAGAAGGAGCGGCACGCACTCGACTGGCTCCAACGGGCGGGCGCGAGCTTCCCCAAGCTGCGCATCGGCCACCTGGAGGGAGGCGAGCGCGGCGTCTTCGCCCGGGCGGACATCGAGCCGGGTGAGGAGCTTCTCCGGGTGCCGCGCCAGTGCCTGCTGACGCTCGAGCGCGCCAGGGCCTCGGACATCGGACGCCTCATCGAGGCCCACGCACCCCATACGGACGAGGAATCCTACCTGGCCGCCTTCCTCCTCCAGGAGCGCGAGCGGGAGGACTCCACCTGGAAGCCCTATCTCGAGCTCCTCCCGAAGGACTTCTCCCACCTGCCCCTCTTCTTCACCGAGGAGGAGCTCTCGCTCTTGAAGGGCTCCGCCATGCTGCGGGAGGTCGCGAGGTGGAGGGAGCTGCTGCTGGGCAAGTACGCCCAGCTGATCGAGCGCGTCCCGGGATTCTCGCGCTACACCCCCGACGCTTTTCTCTGGGCACAGTTCACGCTGCTCAGCCGCACCTTTGGCCTGACGCTGGAGGGCCAGTTCGTCCGGGGCTTCGTCCCGCTGGCGGACATGCTCAACCATCGGCAGTCGCCCGAGGCGGCGTGGGGCATGTCGGAGGACGGAGCGGCCTTCGTGCTGGTGGCGCTCAAGGACGTGCCCGCCGGCGAGGAGATCCACATCAGCTACGGGGTCAAACCCAACTACCGCTTCCTGCTCAATTACGGCTTCGTGCCCGAGCACAACGCGGACGACGAGCTGGTGCTCTACCTGGGCATTCCCGAGGACGACCCCTGGGCGGCCGAGAAGCGGGAGCTGTTGGCGCTCTCCAACCCCACCGCCCGGCGCCGCTTCGATGTGCCCCTGCATTACGAGCACGCGGCGACCGCGGCGATGTTCTCCTTCCTGCGCGTGGCGTACGCGGGGACCGAGGAGCTCGCCCACCTCACCGTCGCCGCCAAGATGGAGGAGGGCCTCGGCTTGGTGCGGCCCCTGAGCATGGCCACCGAGGAGCGCGTCCTCGGTGCCCTCGGCGAGCTCTGCGAAGCGCGGCTCGCGGGCTTCGAGACGACGCTGGAGGAGGACGAACGTCTGCTCCTGGAGGAGAACCTCTCGCGCAATAAGCGCAACTGTCTGCTGTTGCTGCGGGGGGAGAAACGGCTGCTGCTCGCGTATGCCGGGCTGGCGCGGACCTTCCTGCCGCCGCGCAGCAGCGCCCCGCCCGATGACTCCGCCGAGGCGGAGGGCGAGTGCCCGTGAGCCCATGGACAACGCGGAACAACGACACGAGGAGACGCTCATGAACAAGAAGATCATCGCGGTGGTGGGGGCAACCGGAGAGCAGGGAGGAGGGCTCGTGCGCGCCATCCTCGCCAACCCCCACGGGGAGTTCACGGTGCGTGCCCTCACGCGCAAGCCCAACTCCGAGCTGGGGCGCAAGCTGGCGAAGCTCGGCGCCGAGGTCGTCGCGGCCGACGTGAACGACCCGAAGAGCATGCTGGCGGCGTTCTCGGGCGCCTACGGAGCCTTCTGCGTCACGAACTTCTGGGAGCAGTCCACGCCGGAGAAGGAGGTGAAGCAAGCCCGGACGATGGCCCTGGCCGCCCGGGACGCGGGCGTGCAGCACACCATCTGGTCGACCCAGGAGGACACGCGCCGCCTGATCCCGCTCGAGGACTCGCGGATGCCCACGCTCAAGGGCAGGTACAAGGTTCCGCAGTTCGACGCGAAGGGCGAAAGCGATCGCCACTTCACGGACCTGCAGGTGCCGACGACGTTCCTCCTCACGCCCTTCTCCTGGGAGAACCTGTTCCTGTTCGGGATGGGCGAGAAGCGGGACCCCCACGGCAAGCTCACCTTCGTGCTGCCCATGGAGGACAAGAAGCTCCCGGGCATGGCCATGGAGGACATCGGCGAGTGCATCCACGGCATCTTCAAACGTGGCACCGGCATGGCGGGCAGGACGGTGGGCCTCGCGAGCGAGCACCTGACAGGCGAGCAGATCGCCGCGACGCTGAAACAGGTGACCGGACAGGACGTCGACTACAGCAGCATGCCGCCGGAGGTGTACCGGACGTTCAACTTCCCTGGAGCCAGCGACCTGGCGAACATGTTCCAGTTCATGCGCGACTTCGAGCAACAGTACTGTGCCGCCCGGGATCCCGTCCTCTCGCGCGAGTTGAACCCGAAACTACAGACGCTCGCCGAGTGGATCTCGCGTAACAAGGGGCGGCATGCCCGCGGGGCACACGATTGACGTCACGGGCGAGGGCCCGGGTGGCGGTGGTGGGGAGCCGGGCCCGCCAGGCATCGGCCCGCGCGTGAATCCTGGCGTGCACCTTTCGGCACCCAGGATGCGCGGCATGTCCGTGTCGTGAAGGCGGCGGAGGGGCCAACAGGGAGCAGCGCGAAGCCGCGCCCCTCCCTGGCCTCGAGCGAGGACTACTGGTGGCAGACGACCGGGTTCTGCGCGCCGGCGATGGCGCTGCAGGCCGCCCAGAAGACGCGCACCGTCTTACCGGGCTGGGCGAAGGTGTGCACGCGCGCCCACAGGGTGGACAGCTTCTGGCCTCCCGCGCCCTCCACGCCGATGAGGTGGGGGCCGCCGGGCTTGAGCTGCAGGCCGCGTGGCGCGTAGAGCGAGTAGTCCGGCGCCTTCGTCCCCGCGGCGTACACGGTGGGCCCCACCGGGCTCCACTCGTGCGTCGTGGGGCTCTGGATGCCCAGCTTGGTGATGCGCGTACCCGACTCGAGCGCGCCGCCCAGCGGATCCGAGATGGAGGCGCCCGGAGGACCGAGCACCCAGAGCTCGAAGCCATCGGGGATGGTCGTCTCGCCGCTGTGGTTGTACGCGCCGTGGCCGCTGATGATCACGTCCGCCGCGGTCGTCTGGATGGGGGTGGCGAGCTTGGAGACATCGTTCAAGGACTTCGGCATGGAGCTTCCTTTCGAGGGGATTGAACGCAGAGACTGTCCCTGCTCCGGGAAGACGCGCCGCCTTCGAGGTTGTGAAGAGCCTCCATCCAGCTCCCTCCTCCGGCACGAGCCGTGCCATGATGAGAAAGCGCGAGCCGCGTGCGGACAGCCAGGGCTCACCGAGGGGGGCAATGCATGCTACAGCAACGAGCGAATGGCGGTGGTTGAGTAGGTGGGAACTCCTCCATTCCCCAGCTGGCCGGAGGAGTTGTCGCCCCAGGCCCACACGGTGCTGTCCGAGCGCACCGCCAGCGAATGGTGGTAGCCCGCGGCCACGGCCACCACCCCGCTCAACCCCTGCACCGGCACCGGCACCCGGCGCCAGCTCGTGGTGCCATCCCCCAGCTGGCCGTAGTAGTTGGCGCCCCAGGCCCACACGGTGCCGTCATGACGCACCGCCAGTAAATGGTTCAAACCCGCGGCCACGGTCACCACCCCGCTCAACCCCTGCACCTGCACCGGCACCAGGCTGTTGCTCCCAACGCCATCCCCCAGCCCACCGTGGGCGTTGGAGCCCCAGGCCCAGACGGTGCCGTCCGAGCGCACCGCCAGCGAATACAGGGGGCCCGCGGCCACGGCTACCACCTCGCTCAACCCCTGCACCTGCACCGGCACGAAGTGCGCGCTCGTGGTGCCATCCCCCAACTGGCCGGAGGAGTTGTCGCCCCAGGCCCAGACGGTGCCATCCGAGCGCACCGCCAGCGAATGGTGGTAATTCGCGGCCACGGCCACCACCCCGCTCAACCCCTGCACCCGCACCGGCGCGAAGCGCTCGCTCGTGGTGCCATCCCCCAGCTGGCCGGCGGCGTTGTAGCCCCAGGCCCACACGGTGCCATCCGAGCGCACCGCCAGCGAGTAGTAGGAGCCCGCGGCCACGGCCACTACCCCGCTCAACCCCTGCGCCTGCACCGGCACCCTGTGGTTGCTCCCAGTGCCATCCCCCAGCGCGCCGTAGGAGTTGTCGCCCCAGGCCCACACGGTGCCGTCATGACGCACCGCCAGCGAATGCAGTTCGCCCGCGGCCACCGCGACCGCTCCGCTCAGCCCCTGCACCGGCACCGCCACCGAGCGGTTGCTCGTGGTGCCATCTCCCAACTGTCCGGCGAAGTTGGCGCCCGCGGCCCAGACGGTGCCATCCGGGCGCAATGCCAGAGAATGATTTTCGCTCGCCGAGAGACGGGCTCGCGACGGCGAGGCCCACAGAGGAGCGCCGAGCCGCGCGTGCTCCCCCGGCTCGACCGTGGGCTGACCACAGCCCACCCCCATCAGCACTCCGAGCCAGACTCCCAGCAGTCTGGACATCCATCTTCCTGTATTGCCTTGCATTGCATGACTCCTGATCAAAGGGGATGCGGCCGTGCTCCTCCGCGATGGAGGGACGGCCCCTCCACGTGGTAATTCAATCCATCACCAAAATAAAGAGAGGAACTTGAAGAGTTCGACGTTGGCGTGTCCATGAAGAGCGCTCAGACTGTCTTCCAGGGAAAGCCACACATCGAGCCTCCTCCAGTCTATATGTCTATCTTCATGAGCACATGTGCCAGAAGTCACGGTTGGGAACGTGCGACGGATCCATCGACATCCACGAGGGCGAGGAGATCGATGGCCCTGAGGACGCTCATCCGCGCGGCCGTGGCGCTGAACGTTTCAGGCAGGAAGGCTGCGCCCCGCAAGCGCGGCGGACGCTGATTTGTTGATCGCGGCCCGCTCAGGGCAGGTCCACACCGCGAGCCGTTGCCACTCGGGTCCGCGGCAGCCTGTCCCCGGGACAGTGGAGGAGTTCCCCGCAGTGCGCGGCGACAGGTCATTCGAGTCTCCGAACTGGTCCAGTATAGCCGGAGAATTGTACTTCGGTATGCTGCCGGTCACCATGACTTCGTCAACGCCGATTCGAACCTGCCTCGTCACTCGCCGGGAGGAACTGGAGCAGATCCTCCAGCTCCAGGCGGCCAACCTGCGCGACCACGTCTCCCCCGCTCAGGCCGCGCGAGAGGGCTTCGTCACCGTGGCCCACACGCTGGATGTGCTGGAGCGGATGCACGCGCGCACACCGAGCGTCATCGCGAAAGCTGGGGAGAGGCTCGCGGGCTACGCCCTGGTGATGCCGGTGGAGGCGCGCACCTTCGTCCCCGTCCTGGAACCCATGTTCCAGCTCCTGGAGAAGCTGAGCTGGCGCGGACGTCCGTTGCGCGAGTACCAGTACTACGTCATGGGCCAGGTGTGCGTGGCCGAGGAGTACCGGGGCCAGGGGGTGTTCGACGCGCTCTACCGCGAGCACCGCGCGAGCTACGGGGCGCGCTTCGACTTCACGGTGACGGAGGTGGCCACGCGCAACACGCGCTCGATGAGGGCGCACGCCCGCGTCGGCTTCGAGCACATCGAGACGTACCGGGACGCCACGGACGAGTGGGCCGTCATCGTGCTGGGCCTGCGCGGGGGCGCACGGGAGTAGCCTCAGGACCGTGGCAGTCCCAGGACGTGCTGGCTGATGTAGGCCAGGGCCATGTTCCGGCTCACCGGTGCGTTGATGAACAGCCGCACCTCCCGGAACTTGCGCTCCACGTCGTATTCCTCGGCGAAGCCGTAACCTCCGAAGGTGTCCATGCAGACGTTGGCGGCCTCCCAGGCGGCCTCCGCGGCCAGATACTTCGCCATGTTCGCCTCGGCGGCACAGGCCTGGTGGGAATCGAAGAGGACCGCGGCGTTCTCGGTCATCAGCGCCGCCGCGTTGAGCGCCGTGTGCGCCTTCGCGATGGGAAACTGCACGCCCTGGTTGGCGCCGATCGGTCTGCCGAAGACGACGCGCTCCTTGGCATACGCCGCGGCCTTTTCGATGAACCACTGGCCGTCCCCGATGGCCTCCGCCGCGACGAGCACCCGCTCCGCGTTCATTCCGTCCAGAATGTAGGAGAAGCCCTTCCCTTCTTCGCCAATCAGATTCTCGGCCGGCACTTCGACGTTCTCGAGGAAGAGCGCGTTCGTCGCGTGATTGAGCATGGTCCGGATCGGCCGGACCTCGAGCCCCTTCGTGGTCCGGAGGTCGAGCAGGAACACACTCATCCCATCCGTCTTCTTGCGGACCTCCGCCCGGGGGGTCGTCCGCGTGAGCAGGATCAGGAGATCGGACTGAAGGACTCGGGAGATGAAGATCTTCTGTCCGTTCACGATGTAGCGATCACCGGACTTGACCGCGGACGTTTCGATCGCGGTGGTGTCGGAACCTGAATTCGGCTCGGTCACGGCGAACGCCTGTAGACGAAGGCGGCCGGCGGCGATCTCGGGGAGGAACCGGTTCTTCTGCTCTTGCGAGCCGTGGCGCAAGAGCACGTTCATGACATACATCTGGGCATGACAGGCCGAGGCGTTTCCGCCCAAGTGATTGATCTCACCCAGGATGGTCGAGGCCTCGAGCAGCCCGAGGCCCGTTCCGCCATACTCGGGCGGAATGAGCGCGGCCAGCAGCCCGGCTTCCGTCAGGGCATTGACGAATTCGTGCGGGTATTCGCGCTGCGCATCGAGTGTCCGCCAGTACTTCGGAGGAAACCTCGCACACAAAGCCCGCACGGACGAGCGGATGGCCTCCCGGGTATCATCTGGGTTCTTGAAGATTCTCATGTGATGGACCTCTGTGATCAAGGGTTCGCACGGCTCCAACAAATGCTCAGGGTCCGGATGGCGGCTGGCGCCCATCGTCACGGACGCAGACGACAATCTTCCCCGTGGCGCGTCGCTCCGCGAGCGCACGCAGCCCCTCGGAGGTCATGCTCAGGGGCAGCCGGCCGGTGATTCGCGGCGTGATTCTCCGCTGTTCATACCACTCGAAGAGCTGCTCCAACGTTTCCCTCAAGGCCGAGGGATCGTGGAAGCGGAAGTAGCGCAGCGAGGAGCCCAGGACCGAGCGATGCTTCACGAGGAGCCGGTTGGCTGGAATCTGGGGAACCTGCCCCGCGGCGAATCCGACGAGCACATACCGTCCACCCCAGCCAAGGGTCGAGAGCGCCGGATCGAAGAGGGGACCGCCGACAGGGTCGATGCAGACATCCACGCCTGACGGCCCCGTGGCGGCGAGGACCTGGTCCTTCCAGTCCGGGTCGCCGTGGCTGATGACATGGTCCGCGCCCGCTTCGCGCGACATGGCGAGCTTGTCCGCCGTGCTCGCGACCGCGATGACGGTTGCGCCCATCGCCTTGCCGATCTGCACAGCCGCGAGCCCCACACCTCCGCTTGCGCCGAGGACGAGGAGCGACTGTGCCGGTTTCAAGCAGGCGACGCGATGCAGCGCCAGCGCGGTGCTGGCGAATGCGCTGGTCAACACCGCCGCGACCTCGAACGAGATACCAGCGGGTATCAGGAAGGTTTCTCGAGTCGCCGCCACGGCTTGATCGGCATAGCCCCCGTGCCACAAGAACGCCACGACACGGTCTCCCGCGTGGAACCCGGAGCTTGCTGGAGCGCTCGCGATCGTGCCCGCCGCCTCGAGCCCCGGAATGAAAGGGAGCGGCGGCCGGGTCTGATAGGTTCCACCGATCATGAGCAGATCGGCGAAGTTCACGCTGCATGCATGAACGTTGATCTTCACCTCGCCTTCTCCCGGAACGGGCTCCGGCGCCTCCTCGAGGGTGAGCTGCGCGGGTCCGCCCCACGTCCGGCAAACGATCGCTCGCACGTCATCGTCTCCTGGGAGAAGTGGAGGAGGTTTCAAAGGCGCTCAGCCCGGTTCGCCGGTGCATGCGACCTCCCCAGGGGGTTGAAAGTGGCTGAGGCTTCGCCAGAGTTTGTCGTCCGCGGGCAGCCTCAAGGCCTCGGTCACGAGCTGTTCCATTTGCTCGGGGCGGCGCGCGCCGACGAGGATCGAGGTCACGAAATCACAATGGACCAACCACCAGAGGGAGAGCCCCGCCGGTGAAAGCGAGTGGGCGGAGGCCTGGGTCTTCAACCACTCGACACGCGAGGCGTTCACCGGACTCCAGGCCTTCGCATAGAGGTCCCGGCGTTGCCCGACCCGCGTGTCCTCCGGAATCTCGCCAGAGAGGGTGTACTTGCCGCTCAACAAGCCGCCCGCCAGTGGCGAATAGGGAGTGTATTGAAGGCCCAGCTTCCGGCAGGCCTCGAGGACCCCGCTGTGCTCGTCGTCCCGCTCGAGCAGGTTGAACCGGTTCTGCACCCAGCCGAACCCCACGCTCTCGGTGCCGCTCGCGCGGTGGATGGCGGAGCTCCAGAGATCGCTCGCGGACACGTTCGACAGGCCGATCTGGCGAACCTTCCCGCTCTTGACGAGGGCCTGGAAGGTCTCGAGCACTTCATTCCAGGGGGTCGCGGGATCAGGCACGTGCGACAGGTAGAAGTCGAGCGTGTCGACGCGAAGACGAGTGAGTGAGCGGTCGATCTCCTCGAAGACATGCTTTCGGCCAAGACCGCCGCGAATTCCCACCTTCGAGGAGAGAAACACCTTCTCGCGCATCGCGCTTCCTCGCGACGCCAGCCAGGAACCGATGATGGACTCGCTGGCGCCCTCCGCGTAGGTGCCCGCCGTGTCGATGAGGTTGATTCCCATCTCCACGGCGCGATCCATCAGGGCGTGCGCCTCGGCTTCGGTCTCTCCCCTCCCCTTCAGCCGACGTGCGCTTCCAATGCCACCGAAGTTCGCCGCGCCGAGGGCGAAGACAGACACCTCACGATTGCCCAGCTTGCGGTAGATCACGTCCGCCACTCCTCGGGGAAGGGCAACCGCAGGTCTCCCTCTCCCGTGCCATCAGGGGTAGGTTGAGTGAGGAGGGTGTAGTGCGCCGTGTAGGTCGCGGCGGGTCCTCCCTCCTTGGAGAGAACGTGCGATGTGGCGGTGACCCGGGCCTTTCCCTCGCGGTGCAGCGCGTCGGCATCCAAGGCGGGCAATGAGTCGCAGTGCGCGCGGTAATCGCTCGTGATCGGCTGGTGGAGGGCGAACTCGCAGCGGCGCAGGAGGATCCGCACGGCGAGCCTCTCCGACCAGGTCTTCCGCACCAGCAGCAGCCAGGGCGCGAGCCCCGCCACGGTGAACACACCCGGGCCGAAAGCCGTGCCCCGGTGATTGAGTGAGGGGCCGAGCGGCGCCATGAGGACGATGCGCTGGGGCTCGAACTCCACGAAGGAGATCCCAAGGAACTTCGTCATGGGAATCTGCTCTTGAAGCCCTCGTGTCAGCAGGGCCAGCATCTGCTCTCGCCCGGTGGACGAGTGCTTCGCGGGCGCGCTCATGAGCCCACCTCCGTCGCCCCGGGCTCGAGTTCCAGCACGACATGATAGTGTGTCCCACCGGCACCCGCCGCGTTGACTCCCGCGAATCGCGCCTCCTTCAACTCCTGGCGCTCGGTGATGACACGGAGATTCGTGTCCGCGCCGACAAGCGGTCTCGTCACGCCCACCGTCGCCGGAAGCTGCTTCGTCCTCAGCATCAGGAGCGCCTTGAGCAGACTGGCGGCACCCGCCGCGGCTCCCGTGTGACCGATGTTGGGCATGATGGCGCCAACAGGGAGGGGTCTGGCGCGCGCGGCGGCGAGGGTTCGTCCGAGCGCGGCGGTCTCCGCGACGTCACTGGCGGGGTGCCCACTGCCAAAACACTCGACGAACGCGAGCTCATCCGCCGACACGTCACACCGTGAGTAGGCACGGCGAATGGCCAGGCTCATCGCGGTCTCGGAGACGAGGCCGTGGTCGGGAAGCTGTCCGAAGGCGCTCCCGATGGAGCGGATGATCCCATGGATCCGCTCACCGCGCTCGCGCGCATCGGACAACCGGCGCAGCAGACACACCGTGGCGCCTTCACCGGGAAGATACCCGTCAGAGGAAGCGTCGAGCGCGGTCGGCCGGTCCCGGCGCGACAGATGCTCCATCGCGCGCTCATCGGCGTAGCGCGTGAACCCGAGGCGCATGTCCGCCGTCGCCCAGAAGGCCGCGTCCACCTCTCGGGCCGCGAGGCGGCCGCAGGCAACCTCAAGACCACCCATGGAGGACGCGGCGGCTCCGGCTTCGATGGCGCAGGTGGGGCCGGTCAGATCGAAGGCGCGGGCGATCCGCGCGGCCATGAAGCTGGGAGAGAGGTTGAACAGGCTGCCCGCCCAGAGCTCGGGCAGGTCTTTCGAGAGCTGCTTCATCACCGCACGCACGGTGCGCGCGACCTCCTTGGACTCCTTCCCCGTCGCGCGCAGCGCGCGCAGGAGCTGCTCCTCGATCTCCGGCAGACGCGCCGCCGCGACCTGGCGCAGCCCGTACTCGCTGCAGTGCTCCGCGGACACGACGACGGAAACATTGCTTCCCGCCTCGATATGGATTCCCGCGGCTGCACGCCGTGCCAGTTCCACGAGCAGGAAATGGAGGGGATCGTAACGCAGGATGTCGGAAGGGCGTTCGCCATGGTGGCGGGCGTTGTCGGTGAACCGGGCCTCGTTCAGCTCGAGGGGTGCTCCGTACTCGGAGGAGAGCTCGCCCTCGTGGCCAGGATGGCGCAATCCATTGGAGACCCGCTGGAAGGACTGCCGCCCCTCGAGGAGGTTCGTCCAGAGCGTGGCGAGGTCGGGAGCGCCAGCGAACGTGCCGGCCATGCCCACGATGGCGATGGGCTCGTCCCCCCAGTCCGTGGCCTTCTGCTGGCCTCGAAGCAAGGCCCGCATGCGGGCGGGGGTGGGCCGGTCCTCGATCACCGCATGATAGTTCTGTCCGCCACTCGCGATGGCGCTGACGCCGCCGATGCGCGGCGTGTCGCCGGCCGGCCATGGACGGGCGGTCCGTTCGACTTCGACGAGCCCATCCGATGCGAGCATCGCCCCGGGTTCGCCGTCCTGGACCGGGCCTGGGATGTTCTCGGTCTCGAACAGCGTGAGGAGCGCGGCGAGGTTCGCGAGGCCCGAGGCCTCCTTGGCGTGGCCGACGTGTCCCTTGATCGACAGCACGGGCACGGGTGACGGCGGGCGCCCGGCCTCCCCGTGCATCATCAACGCGCGGCTGAAGACCTTCGCCTCCACGGCATCGCCAGCACGGGTGCCGGTGCCATGCGCGAACAGCACGCCAAGCTCCGAGGGGGAGGTGCCAGCCTGCTCGAGGGCACGCCGGATGGCATGTTCATGCCCTCGCGGGTTTGGCACGAGCATGTATCCCTCGGTCGCGCCGTCATTGCCGCCGCCCACCCCACGCACCACGCCGTGGATGGGAAGACCCTCCTGCCGGGCCCGTTCCAGGCTCGTGAGCACCAACATGACCACGCCATCGGATATCACCGTGCCGTTGCCCTTCCTGGCGAAGGGAAAGCAGCCCTCGGCCGACAGGAGGCGTGAGTTGGAATAGAGGACCTGATTGACGACATCGACGTACGACAACGCGCCCGCGACCGCCCACGGAGAACCTCTGGCGATCTCCCGAGCCGCGAGCTCGACGGCGATGAGCCCCCCGGTGCAGTTGCCATCGACGACCAGCGCCTTCTCCGTGGTGCCCAGGGCCTCCGCGACCACGCTCGCCAGGCGGTAGATGGCACGCTCTCGAGGCTCGGTGATGAAGCGCGGTTTGAAGGAGTCGCGAAGCTCGCGTTGCACCTTCTCCGCGACGCTCGTCAGCTCTTGCAGGGTGAACTCTTTCGGGTGCGCGCCGTGAACGAGGTAGGGAAGGAGCCGTTTCGCCACGGCGAGGACCGCGGAGTCATAGAGGCCGTGACCGCCTCCTCGTGAATGGGCGAGGAAGATGGGAGCTGGCTGGCCGCTGAGCGCGTCAGCGGACAACTTCGCCGAGGCGAGGGCCCGCTGGGTCGCATCCAGGACCCAGCGGTGGGGGACCCTCGAGCGATCCGATGCGTCATTGGAGTGCTCTCGCTCTTCAATGACTCCGCCCAGCGCCGTGTACATCCTGGCCATCCCCACGGACGACGAGGGATCGAGATACGTCGCGTGAGAGATACGGTCCGGAGGCCAGACTCCATACGTCTTCTTTCCCAGACGGAAGACCTCGGCCAATTCCTTGGGCGTACGTGCGCCTGGCAGGGCGAACGCAAAGCCAACAATAGCTACCGGGAGGGCTCGAATCGGAGGTGCGCTCAACATTGCCAGGGACTGTAGGGCAATGATTGCCGGATGTCCATACCCCGACAGCAATTGATTGCGATCCGCTTCTGTTGACATACGTTATGTTTGATGTGGTGTATGCAGATGACAATACTTTCATGTACTGCCTGGGGATGGTGTTTGATTTTGGTGTTGCGATTGACGGGAATCGTTGCCCACGGTATAGGCTTTCAAACCCATCACGACCGCCCAGTGCACGGCACCGCCCTCTCATCCCGAGGCGGGTGGCAACCCATTGCATTGGCGGTCAGGAGAGCCCATGAAGCATCTCGATCCAAGCCGTATCAAGGAGTCGCTCATCGACGTCTCGACCTTCCCGACGGAGTGGCGGGAGGGAGACCTCGCCGCCACGGGCAGCGCGCTGGTCGACGCCATCGCCGAGGCCGTCGAGAAGAAGAACGGGTTCGCGGTCGTCTATGGAGCGAACAAGGTGCTCGCGGCGCGCCAGCTGGACATCCGCACCGAGACCGGAGCCGAGCTGGCCCGTCGCTTCCTGGAAGGCCTCTTCCGTGCGGCCACGGCACGATTCGATCTGTCGCGGCACAGCCCGGTCGAGGTCGCCTACGACCGCATCGCCAAGATGGATGTCGACGGCTACCACAAGAACAAGAGCTTCACGCCCAACAGCGACCACACCGAGAGCCGGGAGTTCGTGACGACGAAGTGCATCCACTTCGACGCGGCGACCCCCTTCATCGCCAATCTGTACGGGCCGAATCAGAACATCAGCGGCGGGCTGCCGATGATTTGTGACACCCGCAGGTTCTGCCAGGACAAGGGTATCGACCCGAAGTCGCTCGTTGAGAACATCCCCAACAACTACAACGTCGCCGTGAAGCAGGAGTTCTACGGGGAGCTGCTGGCCAACTACTCGTTCGCGCTCAAGCTCGATCTGGAGAACGACGTCGTCATGATCGTCCTCCACAACGAGGTCACCGGAGGGATTGCCCACGCGGCGACCCAGCCCGTGCTCGCCGAGGCCGGGCGGAGCGCCCGGCGGCCGATCCGCCACATCGAGTACCAGGTCGCGGGCGCGGACGACCTCAAGCGCTGGTACGACCACTACGGTCTGACGCTGCTGAAGGCGGACGACCACAAGGGGGACATCACCGTCTCGCACTACCACCGCGGCGAGCTCAACCCGTTTCCGCATGTCATCGAGGTCTCGGCGTGAGCAACGACCTGACGATGCGAACGAATGCAGCGCGGAACGCCGCCGAGATGGAGGCGTTGCTCGCGTACCTCGAGACGAGGCCCTGGCCGGACGGTGTCAACGAGGCGCGGGCGCACTATGACGCGCTCGGGACGCCCATCGCACCCGACATCGGGATCGAGCAGGTCAGTATCGAGGGGGTGAACGCCCAGGTGCTCACCCCGCCGGACAGCGACGCGGACCGGGCGCTCCTGTATCTGCACGGGGGCGGGTATGTCTTCGGTTCGCTGAAGAGCCATGCAGGCATGGTCGCCGAGGTGGCCCGGGCCGCGCGCTGCCGCGTGTTGCAACTCGACTATCGCCGGGCGCCCGAGCACCCCTTCCCGGCGGCGGTCGAGGACGCCGTTACCGCCTATCAGTGGCTGCTGCGGCGGGGCCTCACGCCCGAGCGCATCACGATCGCGGGGGACTCGGCGGGCGGTGGGCTGGTGCTCGCGATGCTGGTGGCCTGCAGGTCCCAGGGCCTGCCGCTCGCGGGGGCCGCGGTGTGCCTCTCGCCGTGGGTCGATCTGGAGGCCACCGGCGAGAGCTACCGCACGCGCGAGAGCGTGGATCCCCTCGTGCAGCGCAAGGTGGTGAACCAGGTCATCCGGCTGTACCTCAACGGGCAGGATCCCCGGGCGCCGACCGCCTCGCCGATCCACGCGGACCTCACCGGCTTCCCTCCCCTGCTCGTCCAGGTGGGAGAGCGGGAGATCCTCTTCAGTGACTCCGAGGCGCTCGCGAAGAAGGCGCGCGCGCACGGAGTGGATGTGACGTTCGAGGAGTGGCCCGGCATGGTGCACGTCTGGCACCTGCACTACCCGCGGCTGTCCAGCGGACGTGAAGCCATCGAACGGATTGGCCGTTTCGTGATCGAGAAGACAGGAGCCCGGAAGTGATGAGACAGCCCGACGCGGTCGTGGGACCCCACGTGCACCGCAACAATCAGAAGATGGTACCGGTGAGCGAGAACGCCTGGCGAGTGGCCCAGGACGCGAACATGCTCGGCATCCGCGTGGAACTCAACGGCAGTCAGAATCGCATGCGCGAGATCGACACCGGGCACGAGTTCGCGAACCTGTGCTCCTGCTCCTACCTGGGGCTCAACAGTCACCCGGACGTGCTGCAGGGGGGAATCGATGCCCTCCAGCGCGCCGGGGTCACCGGACTGTCGATGGCCGAGTTCCGCATCCGCCTGGGTTTGATGGAGGAGCTCGAGCAGCAGCTGGCGGACCTGTTCGGCGGACCGGTGCTGCCGGCGGTCACCTCGAGTGCGCTCACGGCGGCGATCCTGCCGGTGCTCGGCTCGGGACACCTCACCGACAGCGAGCCGCTGGTGATGGTGTTCGACAAGTTCGCGCACTTCTCGATGGCGTTCGTGAAGCCGATCGTCGCCGACGAGACGACGGTGCTGACCAGTCCGCACAACGACATGAACTTCCTGGAGGACGTCTGCCGCAAGTACCCGCGCGTGGCGTACGTGTGCGACGGTGTCTACTCCGTGGGCGGCGTGACGAACCTCGAGGCGCTGCTGACGCTGCAGGAGAAGTACGGGCTGTTCCTGTACATCGATGACTCCCACTCGCTGTCGACGCAGGGCAAGAACGGCGAGGGGTACATCCGCTCGAGGCTTCGCGAGCTGAACGATCGGACGCTGATCATCGCCTCCATCGCCAAGGCGTTCGGGAGCACGGGCGGCATCGCGATGCTCGGCTCGCGCAAGCACTACGACTTCCTCTACCGGACGGGTCCGATGGGCTGGTCGCAGAGTCTGCGCACGGCCGCGATTGGAACCTCGCTCGGCAGCATCAAGGTGCACCGCAGCCCCGAGCTGGCCAGGCGCCAGGAGCAGCTCAAGAAGAACATCGCGTTGTTCGACTCCCACATCCAGACGGCGCAGCGGGGGGACGGGCTCCACATCAAGGTCGTCGAGGTGGGAGAGCAGGACAAGGCCGTCAAGCTCTCGCGCGAACTGTACCGTCGAGGCTTCTACTGCTCGGCGGTCTTCTTCCCCATCGTGCCCGTCGGGCGCGCCGGAATCCGGCTCATGCTGCGTGGCGACCTGTCCACCGAGATGGTCCAGTCGTTCATCGACAACCTGAAGGAAGTCCTCGCCACGCTGTAGTGGGGAAAGAGACCGCGCGATGGCAACGTTCTACCCATACAGTGTCGTTGCCGAGCACGGCAACCTCCCGCGGCTCATGCGCGAGCTCAAGCTGGCCCTCGCGGAGGGTCAGCACGAGCGCATGCAGGTGCCCATGCGGGAGGTGGTCTCGCTCGACTCCCCGCGTGCCGCGTTCGTGTCGATGCCGGCGGTGTCGGAGCACTTCGGCATCTACATCAACAAGGTGGCGACGATCTTCGCGCGGTCCGCGACGGACCCGCTGCCCACCGTGAACGCCGTGGTCGCGGCGTTCTCGGTCCGCTCGGGCGAGCTGGTGGCGATGCTCGATGGCGCGGCGGTGACGAACCTCAAGTGTGCCGCGGTCTCGGCGCTGGTCACGGACCTCTGTGCACCCACGGAGGCCCGGGTGCTGGCCATCGCCGGGACGGGCGTGCAGGCCCGTCAGCAGGTGACGGCGGTCTGCTCGGTCCGGCCCATCCAGGAAATCCGGATCTGGGCACGGAGCGCCCCCCGAAGCACCGCGTTCGCTTCGGAGGTGCGCGCATCCCTGGGAGGGGCGGTGCGCGTCTTCGTGTGCGAGTCCCTCGATGATGCGATTCGCACCGCGGACGTGATTGGCACCGCGACGTCATCGAAGACGCCGCTGGCCAGCTTCTCGGACCTGTCGCCCACGGTGCATATCAATTGCATGGGCGGGCACACGGTGGACGCGAGAGAGGTGCCGCACGCGCTGCTGCGCGCGTCGACACTGATCGTGGAGGACCTGCCGACGGCGATCGCCGAGGCCGGGGAGGTTCATGCTCACGCCATCCCCCTGGGCCAGCTCGTCCAGAAGGAAAGCGGGCCGCTGCGGGCGGTCCGCACGATTTTCAGCTCAACGGGCCACGCCTTCCTCGACGTCATCACGACCGCTCATCTGTTGCGGGAGCTGGGTGGGGCGCGAGGCAAGACATGATTCATGACATGGAGGAGAAGAAGATGACTGAGTTACCCCGAATCGATTTGACGTCCGCCACACGGGGATCCGAAGCCGAGCGCCGGGCGGCGTTCGAGATCGACCGTGCGTGCAAGGAGGTGGGATTCTTCACCCTGAGCGGGCATGGCATCCCCCCGGCTGTTTTCGAGGAGGCGTACGCGACCTCGAGGGACTTCTTCCGCCTGCCCTTCGAGGTGAAGAACCAGTGCAGGCTGCGCTCGGGCTTCACCATGGCCGCGGACGACTACACGCCCTACGGCTACAGCGGCATGCTCGAGGAGAATGCCTTCGCGTATACGGGACGCAAGGGGCTGCCCAGCGACTACGTCGAAAAGTTCAGCACGGGCCGCCTGGTCTGCGACGATGGAATGGCACTGCCGTTCAACGGCGACCCGGAGGGGCGGCGGTTCCGCACGGCGCTGAAGACGTACTTCCAGGCGTGCGAGTCATTCACGGAGCGGCTCGCCGAGCTCTTCAGCATTGCCCTGGATCTCCCTCGGGACTTCTTCGTGCGAAGGACGTCCGTCTCCAATGATTCGCTCCGCTCCCTGCTCTACCCGCGACTCAGCCGTGAGCTCGCCAATGATCAGGGCATGGGGGAACACACGGATGGAACGCTGCTGACCATCCTGGCGCAGACCGGGCCTGGCATCCAGGTGAAGGACAGGAGCGGGACCTGGATCACCCCCAGGCTGGGGGGGCGCGATCAGCTGATCGTCAACATCGGCGACCTGATGGCCCGGTGGTCCAATGACGAGTATGTCTCGACTCCCCATCGCGTCGTGCTGTCCGGAGAGGAGCGTCAGTCCATCGTGTTCTTCAAGCTCGCCAACGACGACGCGTTGATCGAGTGCTTTCCCAAGTTCTGCGAGAACACCCCTGCGAAGTATGAGCCCGTCATCTACAAGAACTTCTCCCTGCAGAAGATGAACGCGCTCTTCGGCCAGGATGGCACCGTGCCGAAGCAGGGGTGAGCCCCGGTCCCGGGACCAGCTCGGTGCACTCGGGCGGGACTGACGCGGTGGCGGACCCTCGTGTTCGAAGCGCCGTGCATGAATTGATGGCAGTCTTGAAGTATGAGATGTGATTGATATATCCTCTCAACCATCCTCCAACACATTCTACGCAGTCGCGTCAGTCCCATGATCAGTGAATTCAACGAAGAGTTTATCGCCGCCCTCAATGAGAGGCGGGATCCGGCCGGCGAGGCCAGGGCGCAGGAGAAGTCCGCCGTCCTGATGAGGTGGCTTGGCTCGCCGAAGTACGAGAAGAGCCTGTTCGAGCATCCGCTCTTGTTCAACGAGGCGGAGTTCAACGAGCTGGGGCGTGTGTCGAATGCCTTGCTTTCCGCGCAGGTGAAGATCATCCGGCACCTGCTCAAGACCCAGTCGCGAGAGCGCGTGCTCGATCAATTCCGGATGCCGCGGCGGCTCGCCGCGTTCATCAACTGGGACAACCTGCAGCGCGGCGATGCGACGATCGGCCGGATGGACATCGTCCCGACGCGCGACGGGTACTTCTTCTGCGAGTTCAACATCTTCCCCGGAGTGGGAGGGGGCGAGGGGTACGCGGGAGCGAACGCGTACTTCGAATCGTTCGGCTATCCCCGGGTGGGGCTCACGGGCTGTCCGCTTCAGCAGCTCGCCGCGCTCTACACCGCGGAATGCCAGAAGCGCGGCCTGCGCCGGGTCGTCATTTTGGACTCCACCGCGCATTCGCAGCTCGGGTTTCCTCGCCAGGAGCTCTTGAAGCGGCATCTTCAAGAGGCGAACCCGGGCCTGGAAGTCGAGCTGCTCGACGAGGTTCGTTATCCGAAGGAGTGGCTGACGCGCGGCGAGGGCGAGAAGACGCTCGTGCACCGCATGTTCACCTATGATGAAGTCACCGACGACTTCGCGTTCTGCGAGAAGCTGTGGGCGAGCGGGGCGGTGCTGACCAACGGCTTCGAACCGGAGTTGCGGATGAGCAAGCGCTTCCTGGCGATGCTGTGGGAGCCCGGCTACCAGGCGCTGTTCAGCGACGACGAGGTCGCCGCCATCCGCGCCCACCTGCCGCATGCCTTCTCGTTGAGCGAGGAGAACATCGCGTCCGCCCTGCGAAACAAGGACGAGCTGGTCTTCAAATGGGACGCGGGTGCCTCCTATGGTGGAAGCGGGGTGATGATGGGGGTGGATTGGCCCGCGGAAACACTCGAGCGGAAGCTTCGCGAGTCTGGCGTTGACCGGTGGATCTGCCAGCGTCTCGTCGAAGCGGAGACGGTCGCATTGCGCGCGACCCATGACACGGAGCCGGTGGACTACAAGCTGGTGCTGGGCCTGTTCTCCTATGGCAGCAAGCCCAATGGCTTCCTGGTGCGGGGCAGCCGTACCTCCAAGGTGGTCAACATCGCGAGCGGGGGCAAGCTGGGTTGGGCCTTCGTCGTCTCGGAGGAGGGGCGTCGTGCCCTCGTCCGTCAAGCGCGAGGCCAGAAGGCCTGACGATGAAGCGCGAGGACGCGGGGCGGATGGTCCGGACCCGATGGCTCATCGCCTTGTCGGTGACCTTCGGGACGATGATGGGAGCGCTTGACTCCTCCATCATGAATGTCGCGCTCTCCAACGTGCGCGGCGCGGTCGGGGCGACGGTACAAGAGGTGACGTGGCTGTCCACGGCGTACGTCCTGGCGACGGTGCTCGTGATGCCGCTCACGGGCTTTTTCGGCCGCGTGTATGGGCAGAAGACCGTCTATCTGTCCTGTCTGACCCTCTTCGTCGTCGGGTCCGCCCTGTGCGCCGTCGCGCAGAGCTTCGCCTGGCTCGTGGTGTTCCGTGCGCTGCAAGGATTGGGGGCTGGAGCGTTGCAGCCCACCGAGCAGGCCATCCTCCGCCAGACGTTTCCTCCAGAGGAGCACGGCATGGCGATGGGAGTGTTCAGTGTCGCGGTGGGCGTCGGGCCCGCGCTCGGCCCCTCGCTCGGAGGGTGGATCGTCGACAACTTCCACTGGTCGTGGATCTTCCTCATCAACGTCCCGGTGGGCTTCGCCGGGTTCTTGATGGTGGCGCGGTTCGTTCCTCCGGACGAGCGCCCGACGGCTGAAGCCGCCGAGCAGCAGCGCGGAAACATGGATTGGCTGGGAATCTGCCTCCTCTGGGTGACGCTGCTCGCGCTCCAGTTCGTGCTCGAAGAGGGGCCGCGCTATGACTGGTTCGAGTCACCCATCCTCGTCGTGCTGCTGGTGACCGCGCTCTTCGCGGGAATCGCCTTTGTCATCCGGGAGCTGACGGCGCCCTCCCCCGCCGTGAACCTGCGGGTCTTCCGCGACCCGACATTCACCGTGGGCTCACTCATGAGCGCGGTCGCCACGGCCATCCTGTTGTCCGGTACCTTCCTGCTGCCACTCTTCATGCAGGAGTTGCTCGATTACACGGCGATGCACTCGGGGATGGCGCAACTTCCACGGACGCTCGTCATGATCGTCGCGATGCCCCTGGTGGGCCGGTTCTACAACCGTGTCCCACCCCGCGTGTTCGTCTTTACGGGCGTGGCCATCACCGTGCTGGGACAGCTCATGCTCGCGAAGCTGTCCCTCCAGTCCAACGCCCACCAGGTGATCGGAGCGCTCGTGTTGCAGGGGCTCGGCATGAGCCTGGTGCTCGTCCCATTGAGCACCCTGTCCCTGTCCCGGATACCCAGGGAGGAGTTGGGGGACGCGGCGGGGTTGGCGGCGCTGCTGGGACAGGTCGGCATCTCCACCGGACTCGCCGTCCTGGCCACGGTGCTGGAACGGTCCGCGGTGGTGGCGCAGGCGTCGTTGACGTGGCAGTTGACGCCGGAGCGGCTGGCGGCGGTCGAGCCTGGACAGCTCGATCTGGCGCATGGGCTCGCGACGGAGGTCGTCCGGCAGGGCCGGCTGCTCGCCTTCCAGAACACGTTCATGCTCGGCGCGGTCCTCTACGCGCTGCTGCTGCTGTTCGTCTGGTTCATCCGTGCTCCACAGGCACCGGCGGACGCATTGAAGGTCGAACCTCCCGAGGTCTAGCACGCATATGTCCTCACTGAGTTCCAGAGCTGATTCATCGCCCTCCCCCACTGCTCAGTCGCCGCGGACGGCCCATTCGCGCCAGGTCTTGCGCGAGCGGGCCGGACACAGGGCGCTTCTGGCCGTTGGCGGAGTCTTCGTGCTCGTGCTGGCTGTCTATGGGGCGGTCAGGACCCTGGGGGCGCCCGTGGAGGAAACGGACAACGCGGCCGTGGACGCCCGCGTCATTCCGCTGTCCTTCCGCGTGGGAGGGCAGATCGCCGCCGTCAGGGTCGCCGACAATGCCCGGGTGAAGAAGGGGGACGTGCTGATCGAGCTCGACTCCGCCGAGGCCCAGGCACGGCTCCTCCAGGCCGAGGGAGAGCTGGCGGCGGCCGAGGCCCAGGCGGCGCAGTCCGAAGCACGGCTCGCCCAGGCCCGGATCACTTCCGCGCGTGCCGCGCTGACGCTGGCACGGCTCGCGCTGACGTACACCACGGTGGCCGCGCCCGAGGATGGAACGGTCGCCCAATTGGAGCTGTCTCCCGGGCAGCTGGTCCTGGCCGGGCAGCGCGTCGCCGAGCTCGTGACGGATTCGACGTACGCGGTCGCCAATTTCAAGGAGACCCAGATGGCCAGGATCCGGCAAGGCCAGCCGGTCACCGTCACGGTCGACACCTACCCTGGCGTCAAGCTCCGCGGGCGGGTGGAGAGCATCAAGCCAGGCACCGGTTCGAAGTTCTCGGTGCTGGCTCCGGACAACTCGCTCGGCAATTTCGTCAAGGTGACTCAACGCGTCCCCGTGAAGGTGGCGTGGGAGCAGCTCCCTCCCGAGGTGACCTTGCGGCCCGGGATGACGGCGGAAGTCCGCGTGGATGTCAGCGAGTCACCGTGACCGCGGTGCTCGTCCCCTGAAGCAAAACAAAGGAGAACCAACCATGGCAGCAAACATCATCCTCCTGGGCGCGAGGCCCTTCATCGCCGAGCGGGCCTGGCAGTTGGGGGCCCGGCCCTTGATCATCCAGAACCCGGAGCGCTCGGAGGATTGGGTGAACAAGCAATCCGAGCGCGTCCTGCTCATGTCCTACGAGGACCCGGCCTTGATCCCCATGTTGGCGGCCGCGCATGCGATCACCCCCTTCACGAGCGCGATCACCATCGCCGAGGAGGCCCTGCTGCCCTGCGCGAGGATCAACCAGGCGTTGGGACTGCCGGGAACGCCCGTGGAGCTGGTGGAGAAGACGCGCGACAAGACAGCCATGCGGCGCGTGCTTGATTCGGGAGGGTTTTCCCCCGTGCGCTGGGCGGCGGTGAAGGTGCTCGCGGATGCGACGGCCTTCGCCGAGCGCATGGGCTACCCCTTCATCCTCAAGCCCGTGGATGGCGTGGGCAGCGTCGATGTGCGGCTGGTTCGCTCCGCCGCGGATCTCGAGGGCGTGCTGAATGGCAAGTCGGCCTGGATCGCCGAGGAGTACCTGGACGGTCCCGAGTACTCCGTGGATTGCTTCTCCTTCTCGGGGCGCCACTTCATCCTGGGCATCAACGAGGAGACGAAGAACCCAGGCCCCATCGGCAGTGCGTTCCTGGAGGTGGCGCATCAGGTCCCGGCGCCCATGAGCCCCGAGCGCGACCACGAGGTGCGGGAATTCATCCGCCGCTTCCTGGATGAGGTCGGGATCCAGGAGGGGCCCACGCACACGGAGCTGAAGTACACCTCGCGCGGCCCTCGGATCGTGGAGACGCACACGCGGCTGGGCGGGGATCGGCTGTGGGACTTGATCCGGCTGACGACCGGGTACGACCTGGTGGACATGACGCTCCAGTGGGCCATGGGGACGCTGAAGCCCCTGGACGCCGACCCCGTCCCGCGCGGCGGTGCGGCCATCCAATACTTCACTCCGCCGCCCGGCCGGCTCAAGCACCTCCATGGCATGCAGGCGTTGCGGCGGCTTCCGGGCGTCGTGGACATCTCGCTCACGGTGGACGTGGGGGCCACCATTCCTCCGGCCATGCAGTCCGTGGACCGCGCGGGCTATGTCATCGCCCAGGGACCGACGGCCTCACAGGCGATGGAGATCTGCCAGGAAGTCAGTCAGCGGCTCGTACTCACGACCGCTTGAGGGGTCCCCGCGCCAGGGTCAGCGCTGCATGAGTTCGGGCATCCGCGCTGCGGGGATGAAGCTCCCGCGGGCTCCGCTTCGGCAGCGCCCTACCCACCCGACCGGCCATTTCTACTTGGCCAGGCAGAGGCCAGCTCTACCCGCCCGATGACGCGTGGGGGTGGCCACGCGGCCGCCGCACAGGGCCACCAGCTTCATTTCCACCTGCTGTTCAGCTGGGGGGAAGAACCTCACCGCTGCGGCGAAGGTGAAGGCTTCCGTCCGCTGGCGTTGTAATATTCCGTGATCGAGAAATTGCCGGTCACCACCTCGGAGGCCGGGCTTTTCTTGCTCGATCCTGCTGTCGATGATCGATTCGCTATAGGTAGTGCATCCCCTTGCAGAGGAACAACACATGCGAGATGCACCCTACCGTCACCCGTCCGACGTTGGGCTACGCCAAGTCCACCCTTCTCCACTGCCCAAGCCGATCCACGATGTCATCACCACCATGACGGGCCGGCCAAACCCGAGCTGCCCGGAGAACTACCGACAGCCCAGTTTGTCGCACTGTGAGAGTAACTGCCTAATCCTCCTGCCAGAGTTAGCCAAGGCTGGCATCGATGCGCGCGCTGTCTACGGCGTTGCCTTACTGCCGTCGAGTTGGGGCGTACCATCCCCTGAGCGTTGGCGCACCCATGTGTGGTTGCACATCGGGGAGATTCACTGCGACCCCACATATGAGGTTGCGTGGCGCCGCGATACCTCCGAGGCAACTTACTTCGAGTACTCCAGACTCGCATTCAGCGACCTTCCCGCGAACGTGCGCAAATCTATTGAGAATGGCTGGCGCCAAAATGGCCCAATGAACGAGGTTAGGGCCAAACTGCGTTCCTTCGGCATCGACGCCTGTCTAGATTTTGATATACAGCCACAGTAACTGGATGGAGAAGGGGCGCTCTCCATCGCAGAGGTCGAGCCCTTCTCACTCTCGGTTCGCTGCAGTTCGCGCCAATTACCCGTATTGCCTAGTCTTGTCCTCTCCTGCCTCGCAGCTGACTGGGGCTTGTCGCTCGCCTCCTCCGCTCCCGATTGGGGGAACTCGGCTTCGCGCACGGCGGCCCCATCCTGAGGGACGGCACCGCCGCGCTCTGGCGCGCCCTGGAAGAGGATACCGAGGCCCCTGCCCCTCCGAGCCCCTGTAGCCGCGCGTGCTACTTCGCACCCACGGCGTCCAGGCGGCAGCTCACCGCCAGGGACAGCACCACCTCATCCACGGACACCTCCTGCTGCTTCACCTCACCGGGTGGCTCGCAGTTCACCACCTGGAGCGGAGCGCGCTCGGACTGCGCCAGGGCCATGAAGCCTCGCGCACGCTCCACCCAGCGCTTCATCAACTCGGCCCGGAACGCCTCGGGGTCCCTCACCTGGGCCGTGGGGAAGCCGAACGTCACGCGCGACCCCGCGTTCGCCTTCTCCGAGGCGGCGGTCAGCTCGCCGCCCACGCGTGTCAGCGTGGCCACCAGCGCCGCACGGGCCCAGAAGTCCATGGACTCGGGCAGGGATACCTCCAGCTCGCCACTGGTCACGGCCGCGGCGCCTCTCATGCGCTTGCCGTACTCCCGGCCGAAGCCCCGCATCTTCACCGAGACCTCCACCTTGCTGGCCCTCGTGGCCTCGGTCGTGTCGCGTACGTACTGGTCCACCGCCGCCTTCAGCTTCGGCAGCCCTTGCTCCAGCACCTCGGCCTCCTGCCGGAAGGTGAAGGACATGACCAGCACGTCCGGGCGCACCTGCAGCCCCTCCTCCACGGCGGGGAGCTCGTGGGGGGGGTCCTCATAGGACGGACTGGCCACCGCCGACGAGGACATGGAGTCACGGCCGCACGAGGTCCACAGACAGACGAGCAGCACGCAACCAGGGAAGACGAGGTGACGCAGGGACATGGATGGGACTCCAGGAGACAGGGACGGCGAACCGCTGGACGCGAATCGTGCCGCGCAGCTTGCCCCTTCCCAGCCACTCCTCGCCAGGGCACACGCTACCGCCAGGCTCCCGCGAGACTCCGCCAGGCCCGCTCTGGGAGTGCCAAGCAGCGGGGTCGATTCACCGCCTCCGCTAGATGTTGCCCGCCGCCTCAAGTCGAACCCACTCCAACGACCACCCTCTTCGCACCTGCGTGGGACGACAGGGGACGGACGGGAAGGAGGGGACGTAACTTGCCCCCTGGTACATGATGCAGGAGACATGAAGAGCGCCTCTGTCCTCCTGCGCCTGCTGACGGCCTCAAGCTTCGTCCTCGCATCCTCGTGTGCCACTCCCGGCCCCACCTTGCCCGGAGGAGAGCGACCTCAGCCTGCGCCCTTCTCAGTGCAAGCGACCGTGTTGCCCGGAGAGCAGCTTCAGCTCGACTTCGAGCCTGCTCCCCTTCGGGCAGCCCAGGAGGTGCTCCCTACAGAGGAGGCCCGTCAGCTGCTTGCCGAGTTCCTCGAGTGCGCCGCGGACCCATACTTCCTCCCCGTGGTTCCCGCGATGGCTTCATCCACACGTGGAGCCTCATCTGGGGAGGCGCGGCTGCGGGCGGAGTTTCTCGCCCGGTACGGCCCGGGCTGGCTGCCCCTGCCGAAGTCCCTGGAGCGCAGCCCACTCTTCATGGCCCTCAGACTCTCACCTCGCTACATGGCGCCGGGCATCCGCGACGCGGCTCTCGAGCTGTTTCGCTCGCCCCTCTTCCTGACCAGCGTCACCCTCTCGATCCTGGTGTACTTCTCCGCCTGGGTGTTGCCCGAGCCCCTCTTCTCCAAGGCATTCGCCGCCACGCTCACGGCAAGGTTGGCCTTCGTAGTGGGGCTGCTGGAACTGCGCACCATCGCGTTGTCCTTCGTGCGGTTCTACAGAGAGGTACAAGCCGCCAGGACGACGATGGATGTGGAAGCCGCCGCCGAGCGGTTCGGCCGCGCGATGGGAGGCACTGCGTTGCGCGTGCTCGTCACCGCCGCTAGCTTCGGCGTGGCCAGATCCCTGCCCAACGTGCCTCCAGGGGGACTCGGCTCGCTGCTGGGCCCTCCGCGCTTCGCTCTCGCGGGTGGAGGATCAGTCCAGTCCGCGGCCACGGCGCATGTGGTGGCAGATGGCACCATTGTTCTGACAGGCGCAGCCCTGGGGGCCGCGGGCTCCGCGGTAGGAAGCGCCTGCGACGATGGGTCCATGCGGAAGAAGGGTTATCGGTGGCACCACCTGGCCACGGACAAGAATGAAATCTCCTCGGCGAGGGGTGGACCGTGGACTCCCCTGTTCCAGCGGCTCTTCGCCAAGGCGGGCATGAGCTTGGATGCGGCAGAGAACCTCGTCTATCTCAAGCGCCATCAGGGCCCCCATCCCGAGGACTATCATGACGCCGTCTATACGAAGCTCGATACGGCGATGGAACAGTGCCGGACCGTCTCTCACTGTAGAGCAAGGCTGGTAGAGGCCCTCCGGCAACTCGCGGAAGAGGTATGCACCCCTGGGTCGAAACTTCATCGGCTGGCGACCCGGTAAAGGATTGCCGCGGAGGAAAAGGAACAGAAACGTGACCAAGTTCTACGAGCTGAAGGACAACAGGCGCTCACATACTCGTTGGCACCTGGGCGGGCCGCTGGATGAACAGGGAAACGAGATCGACCCCTGGCAGTTCCGTCAAGGCAGCTTCCTCAAGCTGGAGAGCGTTCCCCGCTTTCCACTGGATGTGTCGGGGGAGCCCCTGGACTTCAGCTGGGCCGCCTTCGCCATTCCCGTGGTTCATGCCCGCTTCGCTCAACTCTTTCAGCGGCTGCACGTCCAAGACGTACAGCTCATCCCTGTCCAGATAGAAGGCCACACGGAGCGGTACTTCATCCTCAACGCCCTGCGCATCATCCGCTGCATTGATGATGCCCGATGTGCCGAGGTCCAGTATTGGAGACCCGAGGATGCCGAGCCCGAGAGAGTCGGTGAGTATCGCTCTGTCATCGGCTTGCGCATTGATCCATCCAAGGTGGGTGACGCTCGGATCTTCCGCACGTGGGGATGGCGCATCGCACTCGTCATCTCTGAGGACCTCAAGCAGGCCATCGAGTCCGCAGCGCTCACGGGCCCTCGATTCGTCGAGCTCTGAGCGGAGCGGACTGGCATGCTCATCTCTTCTCGGACAGGGCATGCGCCTGTTACAGCGCCGCGCCGCCTCGCTCGATGACTGGGACGGAGAGCCAGGAGCGAGCGCTCTCCGCGCGCGAGGCGCTCAGCTCAGGCGGGGAGCACCTCGAGCGGCAGATTCCGCATCCCCCGGACCGTCATCGCGAAGTTCCACTCGATGGGCTCCGGGCGGAGGGACACGGTGCCGCACCGAGCGAGCAGGGCCTCCAGGGCCACGCGCGCCTCGACCCGGGCCAGGGCCGCGCCCAGGCAGAAGTGCATGCCATGTCCGAAGGCCAGGTTCTGTGGCCCCTTGCGCTCCAGGCTGAACCGGTCCGCGTCCGCGCAGTAGTGCTCGTCCCGCAGGGCCGAGCCCTGCAGCACCAGCAGCGGGCTGCCACGTGGTAGCGAGACGCCCGCCAGCGTCACGTCCTGGGTGCAGAGGCGGACGGTGCCCTGCACCGGTGGCTCGAAGCGGAGCACCTCCTCGATGAACTGCGGAATGAGGGAGCGGTCCCCACGCAGTTGCTTCAGCACCGCCGGATGCTCGGCGAGGATGCGCGCGGAGTGCCCCAGCAGATGCACGGTGGTCTCCAGCCCCGCGACCAGCAGCAGGAAGAGAAAGCCCATCAACTCCTTGGTCGTGAGCGCCTCGCCATCCACTCGGGACCGCAGCAAGTCACTCACCATGTCATCGCCCGGCGTCTGACGGCGGTGCTCCAGCACCTGACCCAGATACTGCTCCATCTCCGCCACCGTGCGCCGGCACTGCTCCAGCAGCGCGGTGTCTCCCGGCTGGGTGGCGCTGAGGGCCACGATGTCGTCCGACCACTGCTTGAAGCGCGAGTGGAGCGCCGGATCCAGGCCCAGCAGCGCCCCGATGACACTTGCGGGCAGCGGCAGGGCGAAGTCCGCGACGAAGTCCACATCGCGGCGGTCGAGAACGCGAGTGGTGAGTTCCTCGGCGGTGGCTCGGATGCTCGGCTCGAGCCGGCTCAGGGCGGAGGGACCCAACGCGCGATTGACCAGGCCTCGCATCCGGCCATGCACCTTCGGATCATCCATGAAGATCAACGAGTCGGAGATGGGATTGGAGCGCCCGAACCAGGGAGGATCCGCCGTCAGTCGCAGCCCCTCGGACGAGTAGAGCTTCGGATTCTTGAAGACGTGCAGCACATCCTCATACCGGCTCACGGCCCACAGCCCGCCCGGGTCCACCTGGGCCACCGGAGCGGTGCGGCGCAGCTCCGCGTAGGCAGGGTATGGATTGGCCCGGATCTCGGGCGACATGAGGTTCAAGCGCTGGTGCATGGAACTTCCCCCGTCAAAGAGTCCTCCCCATGCTACCCGTGCGCGCTCCCAGAGGAAGGCACCTCCTCGGAGGCCCGACAGCCCCCATCATCGCGACCAGTACGGCCAACCCCCACCCCCACCGCGAGTCATTCCTCATCCGTTGCACTCCCTCTCGTCACCCAGCACGGGAGTGAACCCTTTCCATCCCCAACGAGGACTTCAAACCCACGGGAAAATTGAGTGTGTGTTATTGAGAATCCGCGTCCGCGAGCAACGAGGCTCGACGTCGCGCCCCGCCACCCACTAGTCTTGCCAGCGCTCCAGGGAAATCCGTGTCGCCGTCTCGTGAGTGAGGTGGCACGACAACAGGCTCTGGTGAGTCCAGAGGGGGAAGTACGACACATGTGCCAGAAGCTCTGCGGAAACCATTCGAACCATGACGGCGAGCCAGTGAATGCGGGCTCCTCCCGTCGCGAGTTTCTCTCGGTAGGGGCTTCCGCCCTCGGGGCCGCGGTGGCCTCCTCGGTCCCCACACCGGCGCTGGCGGCGACCGCGCAGGGGGACCTGTCGCAAGAGGCCGGTGCCAGGAACCACGACATGCCCAGGGACACCGGTGCGTCGCACCGGCGCTACCTGCTCAAGGGCGGCGCGGTCCTCAGCATGGATCCCCAGGTGGGAAACTTCGCCCAGGGCGACGTGCTCATCGAGGGCAAGCGGATCGTCGCGGTGGGGGCCAGGCTGAACGCTCCCGGTGCGGCGATCATCGATGCCGCGGGCATGATCGTCATGCCCGGGTTCGTGGACACCCACCATCATCAGTATCAGACCGCGCTGCGCAGCTTCCTGTCCGACGGCCTGCTCTTCAACGATGGGCTGCCGCACGGCGAGAAGAACTACCTCGACTACATCCACACGAAAATCACGCCGGTCTTCAGGCCTCAGGACGCCTACCTCGCCGAGCTCGTTTCGTCGCTCAGCCAGCTGGACGCGGGGGTGACCACGGTCGTCGACACGTCGCAGGTGGGACATACTCCGGCGCACACCGATGCGGTCATCCAGGGGCTTCATGACGCGGGCCGCCGCGCGGTCTTCGTGTACTCACCGGGAGTGGGTCCCGGCAACCTCTTCCCGAGCGATCTCCAGCGGATCCGCAGCCGGTACTTCTCCTCGACCGATCAGCTCCTGACCCTGGCGATGGGCGGGGAGGTGTTCGACGCCTCGTTCCGTACCTATTGGGCGCTCGGGCGCCAGAATGACCTGCCCATCGTGACGCACCTCGTTGGCAGCCTCGACCAGGCCACGCTCGTGGAGCAGCTCGCGAGCGAGAACCTGCTCGGGCCCGACCTCGTCTTCATCCACGCCAGCCGCATCTCGGAGGGCTCCTGGCGGGCGATCGCCCAGTCGGGGGCGAGCGTCTCGATCGCGGCCCCGATCGAGATGGCCATGCGGCACGGCCTGCCGCCGATCCAGTCCGCGCTCGATCATGGCGTCCAGCCCGCGCTCAGCACGGATGTCGAGTGCACCATGACCGCGGACTTCTTCACCCAGATGCGGACCGTCTTCACGCTCCAGCGGGCGCTCATCAACGAGCGCGCGATCAACGGCGAGACGAACCTGCCCGAGCTCCTCACGTGTCGCGACGTGATTCGCTTCGCCACGGTCGAGGGCGCCCGGGTGGCCCGCCTCGCCCACAAGATCGGCTCGCTGACTCCGGGCAAGGAGGCCGATATCCTCCTGCTGCGCGCGGATGCCCTCAACGTGGCCCCGCTCAACAATGTGCCGGGAGCCGTCGTCACGTTGATGGACCGCAGCAACGTGGACACGGTCATCGTCGCGGGACGGATCCGCAAGTGGCGAGGCGCCCTCGTCGATGTGAACTGGGCCCCCCTGCGCGCCGCCCTCGAAGCCTCCAGGGACTACCTCCTCCAGGCGGCGGGCGTCCAGCGCGAGCTCTTCTGAGGGGGGCCCGGGGGTGTTGCATGAGCGCGGCCCTGGGGATGGACTCCACCCATGTTGAATCTTCCAGGCTACACGCTCCATCGTCCGATCCGCGCCACCGACTCGAACCTGCTGTTCCGGGCGGTGCGCGAGGCGGATGGTGCGCCGGTCATCATCAAGACGCCCGCGGGCCCCTGCGCTGGCCCGCGCGAGGATGAGCGGTACCGCCGGGAGCACAACATCCTGCGGAGGCTGCTGGGCGTGCGCGGCGTCACCCGGCCTCATGGTTGCGAGCGGGTCAACGGCCGCCCCGTCCTGGTGCTGGAGGAGGTGCAGGGGGTGGCCCTCTGCGAGGCGGTGGGCCGGCCCTTCGAACTCGCCCGCTTCCTCGAGCTGGCCGTCTCCCTGACCTCGACCCTGGCGGAGATTCACCTCCGGGGAGTCATCCACAAGGACATCAAGCCCTCCAACATCATCGTCACGCCCTCGGGCGAGCCGCGCATCATCGACTTTGGCGCCGCCACCCTCCAGCGCACCGAGCATGTGGACGCGGCACCGACCCACCTGCTCGAGGGAACGCTGCCCTACATGTCCCCGGAGCAGACCGGGCGCATGAACCGCGTGGTGGACTACCGCACCGACTTCTATTCGCTGGGCGTGACGTTCTACGAGCTGCTCACGGGCGTCCGGCCATTCCAGGGGAGTGACGCGCTCGAGTGGTTCCATGCGCACATGGCCCAGCTGCCGAGGCCACCGCACGAACTCGTCGCCAGCATCCCGCCCGTGCTGTCCGCGATCGTGATGCGGTGCCTGGCCAAGGTCGCCGAGGAGCGCTACCAGAGCGCCGAGGGGCTGCGGCACGACCTCGCGGAGTGCGGGGAGAGCCTGCGCCGGGGCTCCCTCGAGCTCTTCGTGCTGGGCAAGCGGGACATCCCCAGCCGCTTCCAGCTCCCCCAGCGGCTCTATGGGCGAGACACCCACGTCGCCACCCTGCTCCAGGGCTTCGAGCGAATCGCGCGCGGAGGCCGGCCCGAGCTCATCCTGGTCCGCGGCTACTCCGGCATCGGCAAGTCGTCGGTGGTCCACGAGCTGCACAAGCCCGTGGTTCAGCGGCGCGGGTTCTTCCTGAGCGGCAAGTTCGATCAGCTCCAGCGGGATGTTCCCTACGCCACCCTGGCCCAGGCCATCCAGGGGTTGGTGCGCCAGTTGCTGGCGGGCACCGACGAGGAGGTGGCCCGGTGGCGAGAGCGCATGCGGGAGGCCCTCGAGGGCAACGGCCAGGTCCTCGTGGAGCTGGTTCCACAGCTCACGCTCCTCCTGGGCCCGCAGCCGGCGGTCCCGGAGCTTCCGCCCGCCGAGGCACAACACCGCTTCAACCAGGTGTTCCTCCGCTTCCTCGGCGTCTTCGCCACCGCCGAGCACCCGCTCGTCATGTTCCTGGATGACTTGCAGTGGGCGGACCTGGCCAGCCTCCGGCTCCTCCAGTCCCTGCTCACCGCGGAGGAGGCGCCAGCGGCGCTGTGGATCGGGGCCTACCGGGACAACGAGGTCAGCCCCTCCCACCCGCTGATGATGACACTCGGGGAGGTGCACAAGGCGAAGGTCGCGGTGGCCGACCTCCAGCTCACGCCGCTGAGCCTGGAGCAGCTCCAGCACCTCGTGGGCGATGCGCTCCCGGGCGCGGGGGCGGAGGTCATCCTGCCCCTGTCGGAACAGGTGTACGAGAAGACGGGTGGCAATCCGTTCTTCCTCCTGCAGTTGATGCAGGCGTTGCACCACGATGGCCTCCTCGGCCGCACGCCCGGAGGGGGCTGGCGCTGGGATGCCGAGGGCGTCCGGGCCCGCGGGTACTCCGACAACATCGTCGACTTCATGGCTCGCAACCTGCACCAGCTTCCCGCGAGCACCCGGCACCTGCTCCCCCTGGCGGCGTGCGTGGGCAACAGCTTCTCACTCGGGATGCTGGCCCTCATCGCCGGCCTGGAGGCGGACGAGGTGGAGCGGGGCCTCGAGCCGGCGCTCCAGGCGAGCCTGGTGGTGCGCAGCGCATCGGAGCAGTACCGGTTCCTGCATGATCGCATCCAGCAGGCGGCGCATGCCCTCATCCCCGAAGGCGAGCGCCAGGCGATCCATGTGCGCATCGGGCGCCTGCTGCTGGAGCGCCTGTCCGCCGAGGAGGTGCGCGAGAGGCTCTTCGAGATCGTGAGCCAGCTCAACACCGGGGTGGAGCTCATCAGCGGCCACGAGGAGCGCCACCGCCTCGCGCGCCTGAACGCCGAGGCGGGCTGGAAGGCCCGGGCCTCCAGCGCGCACGGCTCGGCCGCCGCCTATCTCGCCATGGCCTTCTTGCTCATCCCGGGCGATCCCTGGGAGCTGGACCCCGCGCTGGCCTTCAAGGTGCGGCTGGATCGGGCGAGCAGCGAGCTCATGAGCGGCAATCTCGCCGAGGCCCGCCGACTGCTGGAGGAGCTGTGCTCGCGGGCACGGAGCCGGGCGGACATCGCCGCCGCCTATACCTTGAGGTATGAGGTGCACCTCATCTCCGGCGAGATCGAGGCCTCCGTCACCTGCCTCCTGGAGGGACTGGGCCTGCTGGGCATGCCGATGTCCGCGCATCCCTCCTGGGAGGAGGCCGTGGCCGCCCGGGAGGAGGTCCAGGCCCTGCTGGGTGGCCGTTCCATCGAGAGCCTCGTCGAGCTGCCGCTGATGACGGACGCGGACATGAAGCAGGTGATGAGCGTCCTGGGCCGCCTCTTCCCCTCCGCCTACTTCACCGACAACAACCTGCTCGTCCTCCACGTCTGCCGGATGGTCTCCCTGAGCCTCCGCTACGGCAACACCAACGAGTCGGCGATCGGATACAGCTCGCTCGGCATCCTGCTCGGGACGTTCTTCAAGAGCTATCAGGAGGGCTACGCCTATGGCGTGCTCGCCCGCGCGCTCGTCGATCGCTACGACCTGAGCCAGGAGCGGGTCCGGGCGCTCTTCAACCTGGAGATGATCAGCTACTGGTGCCGGCCCCTGGCCGAGGCGCACGCACACGCGCTGAATGCCTTCCAGCACGCGGTCCAGAGCAACGACTACCTGTTCGCCTGTTACATCGTCGGCCACGTCGTCTGGAACCGGCAGGCCATGGGGCACCCCCTCGATGACGTCTACCAGGACGCGCTCGACCGGATGGACTTCATGCGCAAGACGGGCTTCGTGGGGGTGGTGGATACCACCCTCATCGTCCTGCGCTACATGCAGACACTGCGGGGCCACTCGCCCACGTTCGGCACGCTGGATGGGGAGGGGTTCGACGAGAAGGCCCTCGAGGCCTCGTTGTCGCCGGCCCACATGAGCAGCATGGTGTGCCAGTACTGGCTCTCCAAGATGCAGGCGCGCTTCATGTGCGGCTCCTACGCGGAGGCCCGTGAGGCGGGGGACAGGGCGGCGGCGTTCATCTGGTCCTTCATCGGCATCATCCCCCTGCTGGACTTCCACCTCTTCCGCGCCCTCACCCTGGTCGCGTGCTGCGAGGGCGCGACGGAGGAGGAGCGGCGGCGCTACCTCGAGGCCGCCGAGGCACACGGGCGACAGCTCGAGGAGTGGGCCTGCAACTGCCCCGAGACCTTCCGCGCGCTCGAGCGGCTGGTCTTCGCGGAACTGGCCCGCGTCCGGGGCCGCCTGGAGCAGGCGCTCCCCGCGTACGAGGAGGCCCTTCGCTCGGCCCGCGACCATGGCTTCATCCACCACGTGGCCCTGGTGTGCGAGCTGGCGGCGAACTTCTACCGCAAGCGGCAGGCCCCCTTCATCGCGGAGGCCTACGCGCGCCAAGCCCGGGAGGCGTACACGCGGTGGGGAGCCCAGGGCAAGGTCAAGCAGTTGGACGCCCTGTGGCCATCCCTGGTGAGCCCGGCGGCTCCCACGAGTGGCACCACCACCTCCTCCTCGGAGGCCCGGGAGATCGACGCCCTCGCCGTGGTCAAGGCTCAGCAGGCCATCTCCAGCGAGATCGTCCTCGAGCGGCTGGTGTCCACGCTCATCCGGGTCGCCACCGAGAACGCGGGGGCCCAGCGGGGAGCCCTGCTGCTGCCGCGCGGTGACAAGCTCGAGGTCGTGGTCGACACGGAGGCCTCGGGTGGCGCGCGGGCCGCCCTGCCCTGGACGATCCTCTCCTACGTCCGGCGCACGCGCGAGCATGTGCTCATTGGCGACGCGGCGGCGCCTCACCCGTTCTCGGGCGAGCCCTACCTCGAGCACAGTGGGGCCAGGTCAGTGCTCTGCCTGCCGCTGATGCGCCAGGAGTCGCTGTCGGGGGTGATGTACCTGGAGAACCGGTTCGCCTCCGGGGCGTTCACGCCGGAGCGCATCCTGTTGCTGGGGCAGCTCGCCTCGCAGGCCGCCATCTCCATCGAGAACGCCCGGCTGTACGCGGAGCTTCAGCGCACCGAGGCCGCCCTGCGCGGCGCCAATGACGAGCTGGAGCGGCGGGTGGAGGAGCGCACGCGCGAACTCAAGCAGGCCCAGGCCCAGTTGGTGGACACGGCCCGTGCGGCGGGCATGGCCGAGGTCGCCTCGGACGTGCTGCACAACGTGGGCAACGTCCTCACCAGCGCCGTCATCAACCTGGATCTGATGCGCTCCGGGGTCTCGGCCTCGCGCTTCGACCGGGCGGCTCAACTCTCCGCCCTGCTCAAGGAGCACCAGGCGGACCTGGTGGGCTTCCTGACGTGCGACCCGAGGGGCCGCGTCCTTCCGGACTACCTGCGGGCACTCACCGAGGAACTCCGTCAGGAGCGGCTCCAACTCCAGACGAACCTGAACGAGATGGGTCTGCATCTCGAGCACATCCACGCCATCATCCGGGTGCAGCAGGACTACGCCAAGACGTCACTCATCCTCAGTGAGTGGGATCTCACCCAGCTCATCGAGGACAGCCTGCGCTTCCAGCTGGCCACGCTGAAGCGCCACGGAGTTTGCGTGACACGCGAGTTCACCGACGCCCCCAGGATGCAGGTGGACAAGCACAAGGTGCTGCAGATCCTCATCAACCTCCTGAGCAACGCCAAGGACGCCATGGCCGAGGTCCCCGAGGGGCGGCGTCACCTGTGCGTGCGGCTCACGGTTCAGGGGAGCGTGGCCCGGATCCAGGTGGTGGACAGCGGCAAGGGCTTCTCGCGGGAACTCCACAAGCAACTCTTCGCGCTCGGCTTCACCACCCGCGAGGAAGGGCATGGCTTTGGCCTGCACGCGAGCGCGCTGGCGGCGCAGGTGATGGGGGGCCGCCTGCTGCTGGAGAGCGAAGGCCCCGGCAAGGGCGCCACGGCCACGCTCGAGCTCCCACTCTCGCGGCCTCTCTGACGCCGCGCGGGACTGTCTGGCCTTCAGGAACCAGACATCCCCAAGCGGCGCTTCCCTGGACGATAGCCATTGCCGGGCTTGTATGTCTGGGTTCCAGACGGCGCCCGGGGTCCTTGATCCATGTCCGTGCCGTCCACACGTTTCGGGGCATGAACAATCCAAGACTCGCCACGATCATCTCCCGCCACGCCTCGGAGTTGAAGCAAGCAGATCGGATGCAACCCGAGACATTGAAAAGCTATCAGTCCGCGGCCCTGCGAGCCGTGGCTACCCGGGCGCAGGAGTCCTCGCCCTTCTACCGGGAGAAGCTGGAGCGGGCGGGCGTCCGCCCTGGAAGCATCCAGGGCCTGGAGGATCTCCCACGTCTGCCCTTCCTGACCAAGGAGGAGTTGCGCGGACACCCCTGGCGGCTGCTCACCTGCGAGCGCCGGGACCTCATGATCATCCAGGTCTCCACGGGTACGAGCGGCGGCGAGGAGATCTACAGCACCCAGAGCCGGTTGGATCTGCAATATCACATGTCCGCGCACTATCCCTCGCTGCTCCCGGTCACCGCGGGAGACGTGTGTCTCAATGCGTTGCCCTATGAGATGAGCACCTCGGGGTTGGCCATGCACCGGGAGTTCGCCGAGAACTGCCAGGCCACGGTGATCGCCGCCGGAAAGGGCGGCGCGTACTCCACGCCCGCGAAGACCCTCAAGGTCTTCCGGGACCTTCGTCCCAGCATCGTCATCACCAGTCCGTCGTGGGCCATCGCCCTGGCGGAGGAGGCGGCCAACCAGGGCCTCTCCCTGCCGTCAATGGCCCCCCGGAGGATGTGGCTCACCGGCGAGGGTTGCTCTCCCGCCTTCCGGCGGCGCGTGGAGACGCTCTGGGGCTGCGCTGCCTTCTTCCTCTATGGCTCGCTGGAGGGCGGGATGATGGGCGTGGAGTGCGAAGCCCGCCAGGGCTACCACCTGACCCAGGGCCACACCCTGCTCGAGGTGGTGGACCCCGACACCGGGGCGCCCCTGCCCCCGGGCTCGGTGGGAGAGTTCGTCGTGACGGCGCTGCTGCGCCACGACAGTCCCCTGCTGCGCTTTCGTACCGGGGACCTGGGGGTGTTCGAGGAGGGCGCGTGCACCTGCGGCGCCACGGCGAGCCGCTTCCGCGTGCGCGGCCGGACCTTCGAGCAACTCCATTACCGGGGCCAGAGCGTGTCGCCCATCTTCCTGGAGGAATTCCTCATGCGCATGCCCGAGGTGGGCAACTGGTTCCACTTCGTCGTGCCCGCCTCGGACACCGCCCGCATCAAGGTCCGATGCGAGCCCGCCACCGGGGTGCGGCCCTCCCGTGAGCTGGGCAGCTCGTTGGCCAGCAGGATGGAGGTCTCCACGCGCCTGCCCCTGGACTTCGAGTTCGTCGAGCACCTGCCCCGCACGGGCGCCAAGGCCCTGCGCGTCGTGCGCGAGTAAGGGCGGTCCCACACCAGAAAGGAGTCGCGGCATGATCATCGACGCACACGCGCATCTGTGCCCCAAGCCCTATGGCTCGGTGGAGCACTACCTCTCGCAGTTGGAGCGCAGCGGCATCAAGCAGGGCCTCGTCTGTCCAGGGGGCATGGTGGATGTCCGCCGGATGAACGAGTTCACCTCCGGCAGGCGCCAGGCCGACCCCATCCCCTGCAATGACTACATCCAGCAAGCCGTGCTCGCCCATCCCGGGCTGGCCGCCGTGGCGTGCCTGGACCCGCGCCAGCCGCACGCCCCGGAGGCGCTGGAGGAATGGGTGTCCCAGGGCTTCCGGGGCCTGCTCGTGAGCCCCCTCGTCCACCCGTTCTCGTTCCTGGACGAGAGCATGGCGGCGCTCGCGTCGCTCTGTGGCGAGCGCGACATTCCGATCGTCTCCCACACCGGATTCCGGCCGGGGGCGACCCCTGGAGACTTCATCCAGCTCGCCCGGCGCTTTCCCAGGACGTACTTCCTCCTCGAGCACATGGGCGGGCCCCAGGCGGACATGGCCGTGGTGGACGCAGCCGCGAGCCTCGACAACTTCTTCCTGGAGACGTCCCTGGGCACCTTCATGCACCTGCAGGAAACGGTGAAGAAGACGGGCGCGAGCAAGATTGTCTTCGGCTCCGAGTTCCCCATGTCCCACCCAGGACTGGAGCTCAAGAAGATCCACCTGCTGCCCGTGTCCGAGGCCGAGCGCGACCTCATCCTTGGCGCCAACGTCCAGACGCTGTTCCACCTGCACTGACCTACGGCGAGTGAGTGTGTGCCGGGCGGCCCGGCCATCCCCCATCGGTGGAAGGCCGGGCATGCCAGAGTCAAGGCGTCTGGACGATCCGCGCCTGCACTCGCTCACTGTGTGCGTTCGCCGAGAGATCCGTGCCCCGGTAGACCAGGAGCGAGCTCTGTCCACCCATGGAGGTCAGCGCGGGCGTGTTCTCTCCGAGCGCTCCGGCCGCGAGGACGAAGCTCTGGGTGTCCAGCAGCGTGCCGGTATCGCTCACCCGGGCCCCGTAGATGTCGCCCAGGTACAGGTCCGTGCGGTGGTCCTCCCAGGCCACCAGGAAGCTGTCCCCGTCATGCGTCACCGTGGGGAAGGACTTGTAGTCGTTGGTGGGCAGCGTGAGGGTGGCGATGGCGATGCCGCTCGTGTCGAGCACCGTGCCCGCGCCGCTCACCCTTGCCCCGTAGATCTCCGGCCTGCCCACGCGCCAGTCATCCCAGACCACCAGGAAGTGCATCCCGTTGTGGGTAATGGCGGGGTGCTCCTGGTTGCCCGCCGCGGTGGAGATGGCGATGCCGCTCGTGTCGAGCACCGTGCCCGTGCTGCTCACCCGGGCCCCGTAGATGTCGTTATCCGCGTTGCGGCCGTCCTGCCAGACGACCAGGAAGTTCGTGCCGTTGTGGGCCACCTTGGGATACAGCTGGGAGGAGGTTGCGGTGGAGATGGCGATGCCGCTCGTGTCGAGCACCGTGCCCGCGCCGCTCACCCGCGTGCCGTAGATGTGGCTCCCCCCATTGCGGCCGTCCTGCCAGACGACCAGGAAGTTCGTGCCGTCATGGGCCACCGCGGGACGTCCCAGGTGCGTGTTCTGGCTGGCGAGGGCGATAGGCGTGGTGTCCACCACGCTTCCCGTGGAGCTCACCCGCACGCCCCGGATGCCGACGGACGAGCCCCCGTAGTACTCCTGCCAGACGACCAGGAAGTTCGTCCCATCGTGGGCCACGGCGGGATCGAAGGGTTGATCGGCATTGTTGGGCGAGAGACGGATGCCGCTCGAGTCGAGCACCGTTCCGGTCTCGCTCACCCGCACCGCGTAGATGTCCGAGCCGGTGTGCCGGTGGTCCCGCCAGACGACCAGGAAGTTCGTCCCATCATGGGCCACCACGGGCGTGTACTGCCCATTGCCCGCCACGGAGATGGGGAGGGCGGGGGTGTCCAAGGCAACGCCCGCGCTCGTCACCCGCGTGGCGAGGATGTCGGTGTTCCGGCCCCCACTGGCATAGCCTCCCCAGGCGACCAGGAAGTTCGTCCCATCGCTGGCCAGCGACAACCTGCTCGTGAAGCTGAACATGGGCGCGATGAGCAGATCACTCGGGTTGAGCACGGCGCCCGTGTTGCTCAGCCGGGCCCCGGAGAGGGTGGAGGCCTGGGTGTCGTGCCACACCACCAGGCAGTCCGTGCCCGAGCGCGCCACTTGCGGCGCGCGCTGGTTGTTGCCATGGGTGCTGAGGGCGATGCCGCTCGGGTTGCGCACGACGCCCGTGGCGCTCACCCGCGCGCCATAAATGTCGGCGTTGCCGTTGCGTGAGTCCTCCCAGACCACCACGAAGTCCGAGCCGTTGTAGGCCACCGTGGGGCGCTCCTGCGCGTTGACGGCCACGGAGATGAGAATGCCGTTGGTGTTGAGCACCGTACCCGAGCCGTTCACCCGCGTGCCGTAGATGTCGAAGACGCCGCTGCGCGAGTCCTGCCAGACGACCAGGAAGTTCGTGCCGTTGTGGGCCACGGAGGGCGCGAGTTGCTCGTTGGCGGCGGTGGAGATCGCGAGGCCCGAGGGGTCGAGCACCGTGCCCGCGCCGCTCACCCGGGTGGCGTAGATGTCGAAGTTCCCATTGCGCTGGTCCTGCCAGACGACCAGGAAGTTCGTGCCGTCATGGGCCACGGCGGGGGCGCGCTGCACGCCCGGTGCGGTGGAGAGAGCGATGCCGCCCGGATCGAGCACCGTGCCCGTGCTGCTCACCCGGGTGGCGTAGATGTCGTTTTGGGGCCAACCCTGCCAGACGACCAGGAAGTTCGTTCCATCGTGGGCCACCGCGGGCGCGTGCTTGTCATGGAGCGCGGTGGAGAGGAGCAGGCCCGTGGGATCCAACAGACTTCCCGCGCCACTCACCCGGGCGCCGTAGAGCTCGGTGTACCCGGCGTGGCGGAAGTCCTCCCAGACGATGAAGAAGTTCGTCCCGTCGTGGGCGACCACGGGCGCGGCCTGGTCATTGTCCGTGTACGCCGACACCGGCGTGTCCATGCCGAACTCCGGCGAGACGATGGGATCCAGCACCGCCGGATAGGCCGAGGCATCCACCACGGGCGCCGGTACGCGCAGCACGATGGCGTCTCCCTCGAAGCGGGCGGGCACGGGCGTGCGCTCGCCCCGCGCGTCCACCCAGGTGCCATGGCCATAGCGCACGCCCAGGCCCGTGCCGCCCTCGGCGAAGTGCAGTCCGCCGGCCGTCTCGCCAAGGAACCGTCCGCCCTCCACGGGCACCCGGACCTCAAGCGCCTCCGTGCCCTCGGGCCGCCGCTCGAAGCGCCAGCTCTGCTCCACGCCGTCCGCGCCGTTGCGCAGGTGCTCCACCACCTCGCCACGCTGGATGCTCAGCTCGCCCGAGTCCTCCACCCGGCCGCTTCCCGCGGGCCCCGACAGCACCATGCCGCCCCGGCTCACGCGGGCCGCGCCCAGATGCACCGGCGCGCCTTCCTCGGCGGCTGGAGCGGCGCCGCGCCGCGGCTCCGCGCGCTCCCCTGAAGGCTTCGGGTAGTGGTAGGGCGTGACGCTCAGCCCGAGGCTGTCCGCGCGCACCGCGTAGGTGTCATGGCCTCCCCGCCAGACCGTCCCCTCGGCGCGGAAGGCGAAGTGCACCCGCTCCATGATCTCCTGCACGTCGAAGGGAGCCGCCGGAGCCCCGGACTCCACGGGCGCGGCGGGAGGCGGGCGCGTGTCGTGCTCACAGCCCGAGAGGAAGCAGGCCACCAGCATGCTGGCGGCCCAACTCATGCGTGTCTTGAAACCCATCATCGTGATGCCTTGTCTTCCGGAAGGAGATCCATCCACCATGGCCCAGAAACCCCTGGCCAGGAAAGGACCCCCATACGTGTCCGGAGTGACAGGGTTGTCTTCGACTGGATTTGTTGCCTCCGAGGCTACAACTATCGCCGCCAGCCATCGACCACGTCGGGTTGAGGCGCCCACCGAACCCGGCGTATGTTGCTTGTCTGGGGAATCGAGGGTTCATGCGCCGCGCTCTCACACTTTTTGTTCTGATCAGCGGGCTCGGCATTTCGCTGCCTGGCTGTTCAGGGGGCCGGCAGTCCGGGGAATAGCTTGTCCAGTGTGATGGGGAAGTCGCGCACGCGCACCCCCGTGGCGTTGAATACCGCGTTGACGACCGCGGCGCCGCTTCCGCAGATGCCCAACTCGCCAACCCCCTTGATGCCGAGTGGGTTGGCGTCCTTGTCGAGGTCGTCGAGCATCACCGCGTCGAGGGCCGGAATGTCGGCGTGGACGGGCACGTAATACTCGCCCAGGTCGCCGTTCACGAAATGGCCGAACCGCGCGTCCACGTGTCCCGCTTCGTGCAGGGCGGCGCTCACGCCCCAGATCATGCCGCCGACCAACTGAGAGCGGGCCAGCTTGGGATTGAGGATGCGGCCGGCGGCGAACACCCCCAACATCCGGCGCAGACGCACCTCGCCGGTGTCGATATCCACACCCACCTCGGCGAACGTCGCACCATAGGTGTGCGCCGAGAATTTCGTGAAGTTGGGGTCATCCCACTGACCCACGATGGAGCCTTCTGCCTCGACGCCGTCGGGGAAATGGGCCGCGACGGCCGCGGTGAGCTCCGCGCCCGAGGAGACCAGCGCCCCTGTTCGAGCGATCTTCTGTTTGAGGGCCTCACAGGCGCGATGGAGCGCGACGCTGGTGTTGGCGGCACCCCATGAACCTCCCGAGCCGCTGCTCCGAGGAAGGTCCGACCGCGCCAACATCACCTGGATGCGTTCGAGCGGAACGCCCAGGCTCTCGGACACGAACTGGGCGAGAATGGTGTAGGTGCCGGTGCCGATGTCGGTCATGTCGGACTTCACGATGACCCCACCGTCACGCTCCATCCGGACGATCACCCGCGTCGGTCCCTGGAAGTGCATGCGGATCGCCGCCGCCATGCCGTAGCCGACCAGGAAACGGCCATCGCGCAGGGTTCCCGGACGCTTCGGCCGCCGGTTCCATCCGAACCGCTCCGCGCCCACACGCATGCACTCGACCAGCCGCCGGCCCGTCAGGGGAACGTTGCGCTCGGGATCCAGTTCGGGCTCATTGCGGATCCGCAACTCAATGGGGTCCATGTCCAGCAGATGGGCCAGCTCATCCATCGCCGATTCGACGGCCATCAGCCCCGGGAGCTCGCCCGGTCCGCGGACCGCCTCGCCGACCGGCAGGTCGAGGGGGGTCACCCGATGGTTCGTGAACCGGTTCGGGGCCGCGTAGAGCGAGCGCGCGACGGTCGCCGTCTGCTCGCAATACTCCTCGCGCGAGGTGCTCTGCATGTTCACCTCATGCGCGAGCGCGGTCAGCCGGCCATCGCGCCCGGCGGCGAGCCGCACCCGCTGGAGGGTCTCGGGCCTGTGGCCCACCAGCGAGAACATCTGACGCCGGCTCAGTGTCACCTTCACCGGCAAGCCCAGTTGGCGTGCGGCGAGAGCGGCGAGAATGCTGTCGCAGTGGACATAAAGCTTGGTGCCGAAGCCGCCACCCACGAAGGCGGAGTCGATGTGGATCCGCTCCTCCGGGATGCCGAGGGTGTTGGCGATCGATGTCCTGGAATAGGCGAGCGCCTGGAAGCTCGCGTGGAGCGTGAGGTCTTCGCCGTCCCAGCGCGCGACCGTGGCGCACGGCTCCATCGGCATCGAGAACATATGGGGGGTCGTGTAGGACTGGTCGAGCTTGACGGGGGCGTCCGCGAAAGCGCGATCGAAATCACCCAGCGCGGTACGGGTCTCCAAGCCGATGTTGGCGGTCTTGGGGGCGTAGGCGCGCTCCGGGTGGCTCGCCAGTTCATAGGCGCCTTCCTCGACCACGTATTCGATGTGGAGCAGACCGGCAGCGGCGCGGGCCTGTTCGAGGGTCCTCGCCACCACGAACGCGACGGGTTCGCCGAAGGAGTCCACCCGATCGCTCGAAAGAACCGGCCTGGCCCGGGTGAAGGACACCGGATTGTCGTTGTCGAGCCTGCCCTGCCCGGGCGCGTTGCGATGGGTCATCACCAGCAGCACGCCGGGTGCCCGCTCGGCCCTGGAAGTGTCGAGCCGGGTGATGCGGCCCTTGCCAATCGCCGCTCCGACGATGTGGCCGACGACGGGCTCACCGGAGTCCCGCCGCTCATAGGAGTATTTCGCGCCACCGGTGACCTTGAGTGGACCGTCGGTGCGGCTGAGGCCTTTGCCCATCATCGAGTCACCCTCCCCTGCTTTCCGACAGTTCGGTCAGCGTGCGCACGATGGTCCGCCTGGCCAGTTCGATCTTGAAGTCATTGCCGTGATGGCCGCGGGCTCCTTCGAGTGCGGCGTTCGCGGCCGCCTCGAAAGCTGCGGCCCGGGGGCGTTGGCCCACCAGGGCCGATTCCGCGGCCGCGGAGCGCCACGGGCGAGCGGCGACACCGCCCAGCGCCAGACGCGCGGTCTGGATGATGCCGTCCCGGAGCTCGAGCACCGCGGCGACCGCCACCAGTGCGAAGGCGTAGGAAGCCCGGTCACGGACCTTGCGGTAGCGCTGGCGACCGAGACCACCGGCGGGAAGACGCACGGCACGGATGAGTTCGCCCGGCTGCAATCGGGTTTCGATGTGCGGCGTCGTCCCCGGCAGTTCGTAGAAATCGGCGATCGGGATGCTCCGGACCGCTCCCGTGCTCGACAGGATCTCGATCTCCGCATCCAGCGCGGTGAGCGCCACGGCCATGTCGGACGGATGCACGGCGATACAGGCTTCGCTGGCACCCAGGATGGCGCTCATGCGGTTGTGACCCGCGAGCGCCGCGCAGCCCGAGCCGGGAGCGCGTTTGTTGCAGGCCATGTGGGTGTCGTAGAAGTACGGGCACCGTGTGCGCTGAAGCAGGTTGCCGCCGGTCGAGGCCTTGTTGCGCAACTGAGCCGAGGCGCCGGACAGCAGCGCCTGGGACAGCAGCGGGTAGCGCTCGCGCACCAACGGATGGCCGGCCAGCTCGCTGTTGGCCGTCTGGCTGCCGATGAACAGGCCGCCGTCCTCGCTGGGGACGATCTCCCGCCAGGGCAGACGGCTGATGTCGACGAGATGGCGCGGCTGTTCGACTCCGGCCTTCATCAAATCCAGGAGGTTGGTGCCACCGCTGATGAAGGTGGCGCCGGGCCTGGCCCGGGCGGCCAGGGCGGCTTCGGGGCTCGTCGCCCGCTCGTAGACGAAAGGCTTCATGGTTTGGCCTCCATGGCATCGCGGATGGCGGCCACGATGTTGGGGTAGGCGGCGCAGCGGCAGAGGTTTCCACTCATCCGCTCGCGGATTTCCTCGTCGGTCACCGCACCGAGCGGAGCGCTGACATCCCGGGTGACATGGCTGGGCCATCCGGCCTCGAGCTCCGCCAGCATCCCGACCGCCGAGCAGATCTGCCCCGGCGTGCAGTAGCCACATTGGAATCCGTCCCGCTCGACGAAGGCGGCCTGCAGGGGATGCAGTTCCCGGGGCGTGCCCAGGCCCTCGATGGTGAGGATCTCATCCCCCTCGTGCATCGCCGCCAGCGTCAGGCAGCTGTTGATCCGGCGACCGTTCACGAGGACCGTGCAGGCGCCGCACTGGCCATGGTCGCAGCCCTTCTTGGTTCCGGTCAGGGCCAGATGTTCGCGCAGGGTGTCGAGAAGCGTCGTACGCGAGTCCAGAGTGACGTCATGCGCCTGGCCGTTGATCCGCAGGCGCGAGACCACCGTCACCGGCTCCAGGTCCAATCCATCGGCTGTCATAGGTCTACTCCCGAGTGGTCCCGGAGCCAAAGTAGGAGGACCCAGCCTCCACCGCGACCTTCCAATGGTTGATACGTTGGTTAGAGTGGCTAACCAATGAGGGATGAACTCGGAGGACTGGAGGCGTTTCTGTCCGTCGCGGAGAAGAGGAGCTTCAAGGCGGCGGCGGCGGAGCTCGGCGTGACGAGATCAGCCGTGAGTCAGACGATCCTCCAGGTGGAGGAGCGGCTCGGCGTCCGTCTGCTGCAGCGAACGACCCGGAGCGTGGGCCTCACCGAAGCAGGCGAGCGCCTCTACCAGGGGCTGAAGCCGGCGTTCGCCGACATGCGCGCGACACTCGAATCCCTGAACGAGCTGCGGAGCCGGCCCTCGGGAACGCTCCGCCTGAACGTGGCGTCGATCGCGGAGGACTTTCTCTCCGAAAGCACGCTCGCGGAGTTCCTGGCGGAGTACCCGGACATCAAGCTCGACATCCTCGTCGATGACGGCCCCCCGGACATCATTCAGCAAGGCTTCGACGCGGGGGTCCAGCTCGGCGAAATCATCGACAAGGACATGGTCGCCCTCAGCATCTCCAGCGAGCAGCGGCAACTGGTGGTCGGGTCACCGGGCTACTTCGCGGCCCACGGCAAGCCACGACACCCGAGGGATCTCCACGCACACGCCTGCATCGGATGGCGGATGGCGAATGGTGCAACCTACCGCTGGGAGTTCACGGAGAAGGGGAAGGACTTCGAGATCGCCATCGACGCCCGCGTGAACACGAACGAGAAACACTTGATGCTGCGTCTGGCGTGCGACGGGGTCGGCCTCACGATTGGAATGGAAGATACCTTCCGTCCCTACATCCAGCGGGGCGAACTCCTCCCCGTCCTCGAGGACTTCTGCCCACCCTTCGCGGGCTTCTACCTGTACTACCCGAGCCGCGCGCAGATTCCGCTCAAACTCAAGGCCCTGGTCCAGTTCCTTCGCAAGCGTGCGCGTTCCCGAGGGGGAAGAAGGTAGCCAGCGCCCAGGGGAGCACCCGGCCCCCCGGGAAGAGCGCGGGGCTGGGGAGGGGCCTCGCCTGGGGCTGCCGGGCTGTCCTCCTACCTGGAAGGCTCCCGCAACTATGCCGGGGATCCCACCGCTTCACTGTAGTAAGTAGGCGGGAATGGTACGTACTTCAGTGCTGGTGTTCATGGGGTTCCTTGCCTTCGCCTCCCTCGACGCATCCGCCGCGCCGCCCGAGGCGGCTGCCGCGAAGTCCGTGGCGGAGGCATCGAAGCGGCTCGAGGGTGCTCGCGCCGCTCTCACGACGGCCGTTCAGCGGATCGAGAAGGATCCGCCAAGCAATGCCGACCTCGATGCGGCCCTCGCGGCGGTGGAAGCGCTGAAGAGCGCGCTCGACGCGGGCGCGAGCTTCGAGACGGCGGATCTCGACTACGCCAGAGCCGTCCTCGCGGCGCGCAAGGAGCTCCGGACGCAGCGCGAGTACGTCGAGGGGCGCCGAGCCAAGGTGCACATCTTCGACTCTCGCCGGCGCATGGATGAGGCGCTGGCGACCCTGAACGAGCGCATGGCGAAGTTCTCGGGGAAGGAACCCGGCCCCAAGGAGATGGACGAGGCTCGGGCCTCGGTCGATGCGCTCAAGAAGCTGGCGGACGAGAGCCGGCCCCTGACGAAGCAGGATGAGAAGTTCGCCGCGTACATCTCCGAGATCGACGCGACCCTCGCCCGGCACCAGAAGGCGATCGATGACCGGTGGTTGGCGCAGTCGGCGCAGAAGCAGCGCGGACTCCTGGACGACAGCCGCAAGGCGCTGGCCGCCGCGGTCGCCGAGCTGGGCAAGGCCTGGTCAGACGAGAAGTTCTCGGCCACCGACAAGGCGATCACGGCGCTGCAGAAGCAGATCGACGAGGGCAAGCCGCTCGAGGAGCGCGACAGGGCGTATCGCGGGGAAGCGGACAAGGCTCGCGCCGAAATCACGCAGGCCCGGCGCAAGATGGAGGAGTCGGTGGCGCAGGCGGGTGTCTCGCGCGTCAAGGCGGAGATGGGGCCAGCCCAGGAAGCGCTCGTCGCGGCCGCCAAGGCGCTCCGTGCCCGGAAGCCGACTCCCGAGCAGTTCGCCGAGGCCAAGACCGCGGCCTTCGTCGTCCGCAAGCTGGTGGAGAAGTACGAGCCGCAGGCCGCGGCCAGCCAGTCGATCGCCCAGTATCTCACCGAGGTGAAGAACACGCTCACCGAGGTCGAGGTGTCACTCGAGGTTCGCGGCCTCGATACAGCCCGCGCCGACTTCACGCAGGCCCTGCGCAATCTCGAGAGGCGGAGCGTGACCCCCGAGCAGTTCGAGGAGGCCAACACGGCGATGGTCATCCTGCAGAAGACGCTCGAGACGGCTCACACGAAGAACCCCGCGGTCAGCCCCTCCGCCGCCGAAGCGCGTCAGCTGCTCAAGGATGGGAAGGCGACCATCGAGCGGCGCCGGTACGAGGTTGATCTGCAGCAGCAGCGCGCGAAGGTCGACGAGGCGCGCAAGAACGCGACGGCCCTGGTCGCCGGGATCCAGAAGGAGAAGCCCTCGGACGCGCAGATCCAGGAGGCCGAGAAGGCCATCCAGCAGATCGGCGTGGTGCTGGAGGCCGGCGTGGCCTTCGTGAAGAAGGACCGCGACTACGCGCTGTACGCCAAGGAGTCCAAGGAGCGCATGGCGGAGCTGACCGATCGCGTCAACCGGCGGAAGATCGTGCTGGCCGCGGCGGACGCCCGCGTTCAGCTCTCCGAGCGCCTGGCCACGGCGAAGGAGAAGCTCGAGGCCGCCAAGCCCGCTACCGCCACCGACGGCGACATCGATGCGGCCTCGAAGGTCGTGGACGAGCTCATGCAGATGTTCGACGCGCGCGCGGAGCTGGAGCGGCAGGACGCGGGCTACGCGTCGTACGCGGAGCGGGCGCGCAACGACATGGTGAAGCTGATGGAGGCGCTCGATTTCGCGCGGCAGGCGCGGCTGTTGCGGAAGACCACCGGTGAGGCCCTGGCCGCCGCCAACGCGACGTCGGAGGCGGCTGCGTCCGCAGCGGACCTGCGCAAGAAGAAGGATCTGTACGCGAACGCGATGGACAAGCTGAAGACCTGCCAGGACGAGGGCGCCAGGATGGTGAAGGAGAACGCGGGCCTTGCGGGGATCGACGTGCTCATCGGCGGACTGCCCACGCGGCCCCAGGACGTGATGGCGCAGTGTGCCCAGAAGGCCGCGTCGCTGCAGGAGCCCCAGAAGAAGGTCGACGTGCAGATCCGGTTCGAGGACGGGCCGAAGAAGGCATACGATCTGGCGAAGTCCCTGCTGTCCAAGGGGCGCAAGAACGAGGCGCTCGATCAGTACAACGGTTGCGTCGCGGAAGGGCGCATCCTGGAGAACCGGTATCCCGACTTCAAGGATCACAAGTTCAACGTCAGCGGCACCAGCATGAGCGTGCTCGAGCTGATCCAGGTCTGCGTGAAGGAGCGCAAGCCGCTGCAGGCGGCCCGTTGAGGGTGTAGTCCTCCAGCATGTAGGCCGTCCGGAAGGGGGCTCTTCGGAGCCCCCTTTTCCGCTCAGGGGCAGTCGAGCGCGTTGGCTGCGAGGAGCTGCTGAGGCGTGTCCGGCATAGCGGGTAGGTCACTCCGCTGGGTGCAAGAGAGGCGGGACTCATGAGCGATGACGTCTTCCATATCTGGAATCACTACCGCACCGGGGGCCTCGGAGCCGCCGCTCGCGCCGCGGCGTCCCATCCCGAGAGCCTCCTCTACCTGGCGCTGCTGGCCTTCGCCGATGAGCGCTACGCCGAGGCAGCTGCCTTCGCGGAAGGCGCGGCGAGGGCTGACCCGGAGGCGTTGCTACCCCGTGCGGCGGCGGTCTACCTCGCCCGGGTGGCCCGGGAAGGCAAGCGCGACGTCTACGTGTCGGCGGAAGGTTTCAGTGTCTTCATCCGAGGCGGTGGCAACGTACCGTTGTACCAGGAGACGAGTGCGGCGCTGGCCCGCTGCTACCCCAGCGAGCCCTTCGAGCTTCTCGACATCGGCGTCGGCGACGGGATGGCGATGCTGCCCGCCCTGACGCCAGCGGTCCGGCGGGTGACCCTGGTGGAGCCCGCGGCCCCACTGCTCGCGCGCACCACCCAGGAACTCACCACACGGGGCGTGACGTTCGACGCCTTCGCCGGAGGTCTGCGGGAGTTCGTGGCGGAACCCCGCGCGCAGCCGCGCCACTGGGAAGTGGCGCAGGCCACCTTCAGCCTGCAATCCCTCGCTCCACCCGACAGGCTCGCTTCGCTGAACTGGCTACGTGCCCGGTGCGAGGTGCTGCTGATCGCCGAGTTCGACCCTCCGCGAATGGACGAGCCGCTGAGTCCCGAAACCGTGAGGCATGTGCTCGCCCGCTATGGCGAGGGGCTGGCGGAGTACGCGGGTGCGGACTTCGAGACGGTCGCTCAGGGCTTCTTGATGCCGGTGCTGTTCGGCTACGCGGATCGCGGCATGACCCGCACCAACTTCGAGCAACCCATCGCCCACTGGGAGCAACTGCTCCACGAGGCTGGCTTCGCGCGAGTCGACCGCAGGTTGCTCTATCCCTACTGGTGGGCACCGGCATGGCTGCTCGTGGCGCGCTCGTAGCCGGGCGAGTTCTCCGTCCGGCGTCAGCTCCTCCAGCCGCGGAGGCCCCACGGCAACGGTGCGGCCCCAGCCGTGGCCAGCACACGGCGCTCAGGGCGCGCAAGCCGCCGTGCCGAGCGCGGTGGCGAGGTGGGTCCAGGCGAAGTAGGCGAAGCCCGAGACGCGCAGACCGTTGCGGAACGGGCGGTCGTCGGCGCGGTACGCATCGAGCACGGTGGTCTCGGCGAGTTCGAGCGCGTCCGTGGAGCGGTTGTCGGAGAACCAGCGCCCGGAGAAATCGCACTCGGCCGAGAAGATGGGCCACACCTGGACGGGGCGGCTCCACTCCCGCGAGAGGAACTCGAGGCGGGTCTTGAGGTACGGGTAGGCGTTGCTGGGCGTCGCCACGTAGGCGTGCAGCAGGACGATGTCGACCCGCTCACTCAGGGTGCGTGCCTGATCCGCCGAGAACCATCCCAGGTACGTGGCCACCACGAGGCCCGCGTCGTTGGCGAGCGCCCGCATGTGTTCGAGCAGGCGGAGGTAGTCGCCCCAGCGCACGTCGGCGGGCTCCGTGCCGTTCCAGAACTCGTGCTCCGTGAGCAACCCGTCGAACCGGGAGGTGGCCGCAGTGGCGGAGTCCGCGAGGTAGGTCCGCACGGCGGTGACCGCCTCCGGTGCCGCCACGATGGCGAAGACGCGCGAGACGCCCGCCGCGTGGGCCCGGGTGATGAACGCGCGCAGTGCCGCCGTCCGGCCGGTATTTCCCAGGATCTGGTTGAGGCGGTAGATGCCAAGCTGGTTGATGCGGCGGGCGGCGACGAAGCTCCAGAAGGCGTCCTGCTCTGCCTTGGGGGCGTCGAGGAGCGCATCCGTCTGGTCCACGTAGAGCAGCCTCGGGCGCTCGACGACATCGAGCGTCCATGCGGCGGCGGCGCTGTAGCGGTTGGCCTCATCGAAGGCCAGGGCCTCCACGTGGAAGCGCCCCTTCGTGGGGAAGTGGATGCCGCGCCAGAAGGTCGCATCGTACGCGGTGGAGTCGGGCAGCGCGCCGCGGTGCTGCGCTCCGAGGTAGCCGCCGTCGAGGTACCACTCGGAGCCGAGCAGCCCACCGGTCGGGCTGGTGGCCCGCGCGGCGAAGCCGACGCGCTCTCCTCGGTGGATGACCGCGGTCCCCGAGGGCGTGGGGCCTACGCGCTCGAGCCGGGGCTGCGCGAGCCCCACGAGTGACGTGAGCAGGACGAGCGCCGCGAGCACTGCATGGAGGGGGTGACGTATCCGCATGGGCATGGAGTGTAGATGAGGCGGCCACACGGGCGTACTACACTGGCGCGTACTTCACGCTGCGCCCGGGCTTCGGGCACGCCAACCTGGGGCGCTGGGACAACCGCATCTCCTCGACCCGGGGCACCCGGTGCGGCAGCTGGACGCTGCTCACCGAGTTCCCCAACTTCCAGGGCCGCCGGCTGTGGCTGGGCCGCAACTGGGCCGTCCCCAACCTGAGCAGCTACCGCATCTACCCGTACTTCTGGCCGTGGTGGTACCGGCAGACGTGGAACAACCGCGCCTCGTCCGTGATGGTGTTCTGGTAGACAGAGGGCAGGAACATTGTCGGTGAGGGTTGCCCCGCGGAGAGTTCTTCACACACCGCTGCTCCTCGATGCCATGCTCGCGAACATGGCCTCCTCCAACCAGCACCCCGCCGATAACCACGACCTGATCCGCGTCCAGGGCGCTCGGGAAAACAACCTCAAGGACGTCAGCGTCGAGCTCCCCAAGCGGCGGCTGACGGTGTTCACCGGTGTCTCGGGCTCGGGCAAGTCGTCGCTGGTGTTCGGCACCATCGCGGCCGAGTCGCAGCGGCTGATCAACGAGACCTACAGCACGTTCGTGCAAGGCTTCATGCCGACGCTGGCCCGGCCCGAGGTCGACGTCCTGGAAGGCTTGACGACCACGATCATCGTCGACCAGGAGCGGATGGGCGCCAATGTCCGCTCGACGGTCGGCACGGCCACCGACGCCAACGCGATGCTGCGGGTGCTGTTCAGCCGCCTCGGCAAGCCGTACGTCGGCTCGTCCAACGCCTTCTCCTTCAACGTCCCGTCGGTCCGCGGCGTCGGGCAGCTCTCGACCGAGAAGGGCGCCGGGAAGAGCGAGAAACGCGAGTTCACGGTCACCGGCGGCATGTGCCCGCGATGCGAGGGCATGGGCTCGGTGAGCGACATCGATCTGTCGCAGCTGTACGACGACACGAAGTCGCTCGCCGAGGGCGCCCTCACCATCCCCGGCTACACCGTCGATGGCTGGCTGGTGCGCATCTTCTCGGCCTCGGGCTTCCTCGATCCGGACAAGCCGATCCGGCGCTACACCAAGCAAGAACTCCACGACTTCCTCTACCGGGAGCCCACCAAGGTCAAGATCGACAACATCAACATGACCTACGAGGGGTTGATCCCCAAGGTCCAGAAGTCGTTCCTGTCCAAGGACGTCGAGGCGATGCAGCCGCACATCCGGGCCTTCGTGGAGCGCGCGGTCACCTTCACCGTCTGTCCCGAGTGCGGCGGTACCCGGCTCAGCGCGGCCGCCCGGTCCTCCAAGATCAAGGGAATCAACATCGCCGACGCCTGCGCGATGCAGATCAACGATCTGGCCCAGTGGGTGCGCGATCTGGACGAGCCGTCCGTGGCGCCGTTGCTGAAGACGCTGCGGCACACGCTCGACTCGTTCGTGGAGATCGGGCTGGGCTATCTCAGCCTCGACCGGCCGTCCGGCACGCTGTCGGGCGGTGAGGCGCAGCGCACCAAGATGATCCGCCACCTCGGCTCGTCGCTCACCGACGTGACCTACGTCTTCGATGAGCCGACGGTCGGGCTGCATCCCCACGACATCCAGCGGATGAACGAGCTGCTGCTGCGGCTGCGCGACAAGGGCAATACCGTCCTCGTGGTCGAGCACAAGCCGGAGGTGATCGCGATCGCCGACCACGTCGTCGACCTCGGCCCCCGCGCGGGCACCGCCGGCGGCGAGGTGGTCTTCGCGGGGACCGTGGACGGACTGCGGGCCAGTGGCACGCTCACCGGGCGTCACCTGAACGATCGAGCCTCGCTGAAGCCGTCGGTGCGGAAGCCGTCGGGGGTGATGCAAGTGCGCGGCGCCCGCACGCACAACCTGCGGGACGTCAACGTCGACATCCCGCTCGGCGTGCTGGTGGTGGTGACCGGCGTGGCCGGGTCGGGCAAAAGCTCACTCATCCACGGCTCGGTGTGTGGCCGGGACGGGGTGGTGTCGGTCGACCAGACGCCCATCCGGGGCTCGCGGCGGAGCAACCCGGCGACGTACACCGACCTGCTGGAGCCGATCCGCAAGGCGTTCGCGAAGGCCAACGGCGTGAAGCCCGCCCTGTTCAGCGCCAACTCCGAGGGCGCCTGTCCGACCTGCAACGGCGCCGGGGTGATCTACACCGACCTGGGGATGATGGCCGGCGTCACCACGGTCTGCGAGGAGTGCGAGGGCCGGCGGTTCCAGGCGTCGGTGCTGGAGTACCGGTTCGGCGGGCTCAACATCGCCGAGGTGCTCGACCTGTCCGTCGACGACGCGGTGGGCTTCTTCGGCGCTGGCGAGGCACGTACGCCGGCCGCGCACGCGATCCTGCGGCGCATGGCCGACGTGGGGATTGGCTACCTGCGGCTCGGCCAACCGCTCACCACTCTGTCGGGGGGCGAGCGGCAGCGGCTCAAGCTCGCCACGCACATGGGGGAAGACGGCGGCGTCTACGTGCTCGACGAGCCGACCACTGGGCTGCACCTGGCCGACCTCGAGCAACTGCTCGGGCTGCTGGATCGGCTGGTCGACTCCGGCAAGTCGGTCATCGTGATCGAGCACCACCAAGCGGTGATGGCGCACGCCGACTGGATCATCGACCTCGGGCCGGGGGCGGGCCACGACGGCGGGCGGATCGTGTTCGAAGGCACCCCGGCCGACCTGGTGGCGGCGAGGTCGACCCTGACTGGCCAGCACCTGGCGGCATTCGTCGGCGGCCGTTCGAAGGCTGCCCGAGGCGCATAGCACCGCGCGGCTCCACCGGAACTATCGCCGCCGGGACCTTCACCTCGCTCTGGTGAGGAGCGCTCTCGCCGCCGTTGGCTCGGAAGAGAATCGGGCCTGCCGGGGCTCCAGCTCGTCCCCCCTGTGCTCGGCCAGCAGGCCGTACAGTTCGGGACGGCGACCGCGGATCCAACGGCGTCCGGTGCACAGCGGGAGCAGGCCGAGGTCCAGGTCCACGACCACCATGTCGTCACCCGCCCTCCAGGTCTCCGCCAGGATGCGGCCGTAGGGGTCGAGGATCATCGCGTTGCCGGTGCGCACCTCGTCGTCGTCCAGGCCGACACCATTGCTGAACAGGAGGAACATGCCGTTGTCGTGGGCACGCGCTGGGAGCCAGCGCATCAGCCACTCCCGGCCCTTCTGTCCGCGGAATTCAGCCTCGAGGGCGCGGGGGTCTTCCGCTCTTCGCCGCCAGAGCTCGGGGTCGATCCGCCCCATGGCGTGCGGGCTGCGCGAATTCGTCCCGCCGGTCTGATGCGGTGCCATGAGCACATCCGCGCCGAGGAGCGCTGTCGCACGGGCGTTTTCGACGAGGTTGTTGTCCCAGCAGATCAGCACCCCGACCCGGATTCCCAGCGGCGTGTCGAAGACGGTGTAGCGATCGCCACTCGCCATGTGCTCGCTCTCGAAGGAGTGGAGCTTGCGATGGGTATGAACCGTCCCATCCGGCAGACAGACGGCATAGGCGTTGTAGAAGCGGCCGTCAGCGCCCTCCTCGATGAGGCCAGCGCCCAGTACGAGATCCTGTTCGCGAGCCAGCGCGCGGAGGATGTCGACCGAGGGGCCTGAAGGAACTGGCTCGGCCAGCGCCGAGATGCCCGCCCGGTCGAGGTGGCGAACATGCCAGTAGCCCGTCACGCACATTTCCGGGAAGGTGATCAGCTTGACGCCGTTGGCGGAGGCCAGCCCGGCGAAGTACCGGATGCGCTCGAGGTTGTAGGCCTTGTCTCCCGGGAGATGCTGGAACTGCACCGAAGCGACCCGTATGCTCGTCATGGCGCGAACTCTCCTCTGTCGGTAGGCGTGCGTGGGCAGTGCCGCCGGTGCGGTGGCCGGCCTCGGACGCGGGAGGGAGCATCCGAGACGAGCGCGGTCCCGGTAAACTGTCGACCTTTGCCCCATGCCTGCCGAAAAACGCACACCCTCGTTGGATTGGGACGACCTCCGTCACTTCGCGGCCCTGGCCCGGCACGGCAGTCTGGCCGCCGCGAGCCGGGCCCTGGGCGCCGCCCGCTCGACGATCGCGCGGCGTGTCGAGGGACTGGAGCGTCGGCTCGGCAGGCCGCTGTTCGTTCGGACGCCAGACGGTTTCAGGCTCACCGACGATGGCGCGACCGTGTTGGCGCAAGCGACCGCGATGGAAGAGGCCGCGCTGGTGGTGCAGCGTCGTCTCGAGGGCGATGACGGTCCAAAGGGACCGGTGCGGCTCACGACGTCCCGGTCCCTGGCTCATGGCTTCCTGGTGGACCGGATGGGACCGCTCCATGACCGCCACCCCGGGCTCGACGTCGAGTTCATCGCCGAGACGCGGGTGCTCAGCCTGTCCCGCGGGGAGGCGGACATCGCGATCCGCCTCGGTCGGCCCGCCGACAGCGACCTGCTGGCCCGGAGGGCCGCCACGATGGGTTACGCCTTCTTCGCGCCCGCTCGAAAGCGCGATGCGCTTCTTTCCCGCGAGCAGCCACCCCTCGTCGGGTATGGAGCGGACCATCAGGCGGCCGAGGCGGCCTGGATGGCGTCCCGCTTTCCCAGTCATCGGTTCATCTTCCGAAGCAACAGCCTCCAGGCCCAGGCGGCGGCCGCGCAGGTCGGATATGGCATCGTGCTGCTGCCCTGTTTCCTGGCCGCGAGCTACCCAGGCCTCGTGCGAATCCCGTTCGGCCCGCTTCCACCCGAGCGCGAGGTCTGGATATTGATGCGCCGCGACTCGGCCCGGGTGCCCCGGGTGAAGGCGGTGGGAGACCATCTATTCGAGCTCTTCCGAGACGAGCGCGCGCTGCTGTCCGGAGCCCAGGCTCCGGGGGAATGACCTCAGCCCAGGCTCTACCGTGCTCCAGCGGAACCTGGGATGCCGCGGTCATTTCGTGGGCAGGGGGTGGAAGGCCACCCCGTCGAGCCCCAGGCGCAGGCAGGTGTCGACGAAGCGCTCGGTGCAGACGACCACAGTGGAGAAATCCTCCAGCCGGAAGGCGTCCCGGTGGTTGGGCAGGGAGGCAGCATCCAGTACGAGGTGCTTGGGCAGGGAGAGACCCAAACGGCCACAGCGAGGGCACGGCGGTCTACCGTTGGAGGGCAGGCAATCTGGGTGCGCTCGGCCCACGGGGAGTAACTCCAACTCGAGCAGCACGGGCGAGGCGCGCTGGCGGAAGCGCAATTGGGTGGGACAGCCCTGAAGACCTGGCAGGCCCTCGGCCTGGAGTTTCTCAAATGCCTCGCGCTGCACGAGCGGCCACCAAGGAACTGGAGTCACGAATTGCCCGAAGCGGCCATGAGCCTTGCCCACGAGCGGGCCAAAGGTTGCACCGGGTGTCAGCACGGCTCCTGGTGGGAGGAGTGGGCGCACCAACTCACACAGCCGTTCATACTCCTCGATGGGCTCGGGCCGCGCTTCTTCGAAGTCAGCCAGGGATGCAATGGGGGTGAGGTCTACCGAGGGGTACGCTTTGGAATTGTCACTCCAGGTGGCCTTGCAGGTAGGGCAACCGAGAATGCCCGGAAGCCGCCACTTGTGCATGCCGTCAACGCTGCCTGTGTAGCCCGCGGACCTGTCTTCCTCGATTTTGAAATATCTCAACATCGAGGATGCCGACCTGCCGCCCGAAAACCTCGTCGCCCGAATCAAAGCGATCCGCGCCTCCCTGAAGCGCGAAGGCCTCGACATCTTCATCAATGCCCGCACCGACGTCTATCTGCGCGGGCTTGCCCCCGAGGGCCAGCGCGCCGCCGAATGTATCCGCCGCGCCGGACTCTATGAGGAGGCGGGCGCCGACGGCATCTTCCCCGCGGGCATGACCGACATGGGGGATATCGCCGCCATGGTGAAGGGCACCCGCCTGCCGGTGAACATCATGGCCCGCCCCACCCTCGCCCCCGCCGCCGAGTTGGAGAAGCTGGGAGTGCGGCGCATCACGGCGGGCAGCGCGATCTCCGAGGCCATGTACGCCCATGCGGCGCGGCTGGCGGGCGGTTTCCTGAAGGATGGGCTGTCGGCCCCGGTCACGGCCGAGTCGATGCCCTATCCGCAGGTGAACGGACTGATGAAGGCCTGAGGGCAAGCGCCAGGGCCAAGAGAACCAGGGCGGCTGCTACGCGACGGGTTGGTCGAGGAGCGTGGCGAGGGCACGGTACTCGGGCCGCAATCCGCGCTCGGCCGCGCTGCCGGCCACGACCACGGGCAGCAGCACGCCCTCCAGCTCTGGATGGGCCGCGAGCCGCACGGCGATGGGCGCCATCACCTTCGCCTCGATGAGCCGCTTCAAGGGCCGGGCCCCCAGCAGAGGCTCATACCCATGCCGGGCCAGCCACGCCCGCGCGTCCGGCTCCACCACCAGCTTCAGCCCGCGCCGCAAGAGCCCCGCCCGCGACGCCGCCTTCTCCAGCTCCAGGTCCACGATGCGCAGCACGTCCGCTTCCGTCAGGCGGCGGAATGGGATGATGTGATCAATGCGGTTGAACAACTCCGGCCGGAAGGCCTGACGGATGGCCCGCGTGAAGTCCTCCGCACCCCGCTCCGCCCCGAACCCCGCCGGCTCCGAGTGCGCCACGCCGAGATTGCTCGTCATGCACACCACCGTCATCCGGAAGTCCACCAGGCGCCCCAACCCATCCGTCAGTCTCCCCTCCCCCAGGATGCCCAGGAGCAGATCGAAGACCTCCGGATGTGCTTTCTCCAGCTCGTCGAAGAGGACGAGAGACAGGGGCTGCTGCCGCACCCGCTCGGCGAGGCTGGTGATGCCCGGTCCCACCTCCATCAACCGCTGGGCCGAGCCGGGCAACATGTACTCGGACATGTCCAGGCGGATCATCCGCTGCTCGTCGCCGAAGAGCGTGCGCGCCAGTTGCTTGGACAGCTCCGTCTTCCCCACCCCCGTGGGTCCGGCGAAGAGCAGCGTGCCCACGGGCTTGTCCGGATCATTCAGCCCGGCCTTGAACCGCGCGAGCACTCCGGCGGCCAGCCCACACGCCCGCTCCTGGCCAATGACACCCTTCTGGAGCTGCGCCGCGAGCGCGTGGCGCTCGGCGGGGACCTCGTCGCTGATGAGCTGGAGCGGCAGGCCCGAATAGCGTGCGTAGGCCTCGGAGGCATCGCGCGGATAGAGCGTCCGGGACTGGCCGCGCTCGCCCTGCTGCTCCAACCAGTCGAGGAAGCGGAAGGCCTTGCCCGGAAACAGGCTGTCGCGCTGGAACGTGTCCAGGTGGGCCACGAGCTGCCGCAGCCCCACGGGATGGATGCTCACCCGGCTGCGCCGCACCGACTGGTAGCGCAGCATGAACTCGGGCATCCGCGATGCCGGGGGAGACTCGATGCGCAGGATGCGGAAGGGCCGCAGCGCCTCCGGGAAGCGCCGCTGGCAGCGCTCGAGCTCGGCCTCGGTGCACTCGGCGATGAGGGAGATCTCCCCGCTCATCGCCGCCGGCAGGAGCAGATCTCCAATCGACGAGCCATCCGGCTGGGGCGCGAGCAGCGACGTGAGCCGATCCACGAAGAGGTAGTTCTCCTCGTGCGACAGCGCGTCGATGAGCTTCAGGCATCGCTCCTGCCACATGCCCAGGTACACCATGCCCGCGACAATCCGCTCGGCGCTGGTGCGCCAGATATCGGGCAGGCGCACCGTCTTGTCCTCGCGCCGCCGCTCGGCGATCCGCCGCGCCAGCATCGACACGTGGCTCGTCTTACCCGTGCCTGTGCCGCCAACGAGCAGCAGCGACGGAGGGGGCCTGCGCTGGGCGAGTTCCATCCACTCGCGCATCGCCTCGGCGTCGTACACCAGGGCCGGCTGCCGGCCGCCCAGGGCGCGCGACGTCAATTCCTCGCCCACCTGATCGAGCACCTCGGGGGGAGGCTCCCGCCGCGCGCCGCCACGGACCTCGCGCCGCGGGCCGAGCGGATCCCACGCCCGGACGTACTCCTCGCCCTCGTGGCGGAAGTCATACAGGCCCTTGGGCTTCTCCCCGAGCAGCGCGGTGCTCAGCGCGTTCTGCAACACATCGCGCGCGATGGAGAGATCCTCCACCACGAAGGACCAGTCGAAGCGCGGCACCCGCACGCGCCAGGCACCGCTCTCCATCCGTCCGTAGACGTAGGTGAGCCGCAGGGGAATGAGCGCCTGGGAGATGACCGGCCGCTTCTTGTGCACCGTCTGGGGGTGGATCTCCACGGTGATGGTCCGGGCCTCCAGCTCCTCCTCCCAGAGGAAGCGCTCGAGCGCGGCGTCGTCCTCACGCAGCAACTGCCGCACCCTTGTCTCCAGCAGCGAGAGGACCTCGGACTCGCTCGTGCCGTAGGCGGAGGGAGGCGGCTTGTCGAAGAAGCTGTCCCAGACGGGCAGGAGCTGCCCCGTGAGCCGGCCATCGTGGTGGGTGGAGAAGTAGACGCGCAGGCTCTTGTCACTCATGGCGCCCTCCCCGCTCGGGGCCCGCCGGGTTCTGGCTCATCCGCAACCGCCACAGCACGGGCAGGGCCTCGGCGGGAGAGCGCACCCGGTGGGTGCCGCTGTAGGTGAGCAGGTAGTCGTCCAGCTCCAGCTCGGCCAGGCCCTGTCGCGCGGGAGGCTCGAAGCGGTAGGCCCGGACCACGGGCATGGCGGCCTCGGGATCCTCGGGCAGGGGTCGCACGCCCTCCTGCCGCGCCTGGTGGAAGGCCTGAAGCCGGGCGCCATGTCCCGCCAGCAGCACCGCGGGCGCGGGGGCCTGGGCCTCGTGGACGCGCACCTTCACGATCTCCGGCAGCCGCCCCGAGGATTGCCAGACGTGCAGCCCGCTCTCTCCCTCGAGGAAGGGGCGGATCCCCGGACCCACCAGCTTGATGGCGGCGTGCACCGGCTCCACGGTGGAGGCGTGCAGGAACTCCCGGAGCTGGCGCAGTCCCCCGGACACCACGGCGCCTCCTGGCAGGTGCGCGGCGAAGGACTCGATCGCTCCGCGCGAGTGGGCGTAGGCCGTGCACAACCACCGGGTGAGCAGCGAGCCGGAGCCCGCGCCCCGGCGCCACTGTCCCAGCGGGAGCAGCTCCAGCAGCACGGTGTGCTGATCCGGCCGGGAGAGTCCCCGGAGGACGCGCTGGAGGAAGTACACCTCGGCCAGCGCATCGAGCAGTTGCTCGCGGGTCGCGGTCCGCACCGGGGCGAGCGCCCGGCGATCGAAGAGGTTGAACCGCTGCGCCTCGATCATCTCCCGGGCCTCTTCCTCGGGCGCGCGGGCGAGCGACTCGAGCTGGGTGGCGAAGTGCTCCAGGTACATGCGCATGGCGTCGAGCGTGTAGAGCGACTCGGCGTGTTCGCGCTCACCGGCCTGCAACCGCTCCAGGTGGAAGCGGACCTGCTCGGACAGGGCGCCGAGTGCCTCGCTCTCGCGCATGGCGCGCACGGCTTCGTGGGCCTCGAGCAGCTTCTCGCGCAGGGCCGGGATGGGCAGCTCCAGGAGGGGCTCCAGCGCGAAGCCCTCGGCCACGGGCTCGCGGGGGATGAGCGCGTCGGCCTGGACCTCGAAGCGCTCCTCTCGGGTGTAGAGCTGGAACAGGCGCAAGAGGGACTGGGGGCCGCGGATGATGGCGTCGGAGAGCACCTGGCCCACGTGCTCCTCCAGGTAGCGCTTGAGGGGCCGCGCGCCCAGGCGGGCGTCGAAGGCTTCCTCGACGATGCGCCGCTTCACCGCGTCGTCCGCGGACACGAAGATGTTGCGCGAGGTGAGCCCCTGCCGCGCGAGCAGCCGCGCGAGTTCCTTCTCGACGACCTTCTCCCCCACCTCGCGCGAGAGCGGCGAGAAGTGGACGATGCGATCGATGCGGTTGAAGAGCTCGGGGGGGAAGAAGTCGCGCACGGCCCGGTCCGCCTCGAGCGCGAGAGTGCGCGCGTCCGGCTCCCCGATGCCCACGGGAGGTTTGCGCCGGGCGCCCAGGTTGCTCGTCATCACGATGACGGTGTGCGTGAAGTCCGCCGTGTCGCCCGAGGCATCCGTCAGGCGGCCCTCGTCGAAGAGCTGCAGGAGCAGGTAGAGCAGCGAGGAGTGGGCCTTCTCGATCTCATCCAACAACACGAGCGAGAAGGGCTGCTCGCGGATGAGCCGGGTCAAATGGCCCTCGGGCCGCCACGGATCCCCGGTGAGCCGGGCAACGGCGTCCGGCGTCTGGAACTCGGCCATGTCGAGCCGGATCATTCGCGAGGCATCGCCATACAGGTAGCTGGCCAGCGCGCGAGCGAGCTCCGTCTTGCCCGTGCCGGTGGGACCGGTGAAGAGATAGACGCCGTAGGGCCTGAGGGGGTCGGTGAGCCCGGCATGGATGCGCGCGACGAGATCGCACGCCTCGCGCACGGCGTCCGGCTGGCCCATCACCTTGCGCGAGAGGGCCGCGTGGACCTCCTCGGGCGCCAGGGGCTCCCGGGCGCTGAGCAGGGTGGACGGCAGGCCCGTGCGGCCCGCCAGGTGCGTGAAAAGCGCCTCCACGCCGAGCGTCCGGCCCTCGCTCTGGGAGCCCGTGGCCAGCTCGCGCAGCAGATCCAACGCCTTGCCGGGAAGCGCGGCGCCGGGGAACAGGGACGAGGCCTGTTCGAGCAGCACGGGGAACAGCAGGGGATGCCAGGAGAGTGCGTGTCTGGACTCCAGCTCGCGCGCCTCGTGCAGCAACATGCGCAGCGTCTCGTCGGCGCTCGTCGGGCGCACGTGCACCTGGGTGAAGAGCGCGGCGAAGGACGGCGCGTCCGACTCCAGCCGCTGGAGCTGCTCGGGCGTCACCGCGCCCACCAGGGTGATTTCCCCCCGCGCGAGCGCCCCCTGGAAGAAGAGCGCGAGGTGGGTGTCACTGTCCCGCGTGCGGCCCAGGAGACCAAAGGCCTGGAGATCCTCGACGAAGAGGATGCGGCGCCCTCCCCTGGCGTCCTCCAGCACCTGGAGGCAGCGCTGCTCCCAGTCCCCGACATAGCTCATGCCGGCGATGAGCCGCTTGCCGGCGATCGTCCACACCTCGGTCACCTTGTCGAGGTTGCGGTGGGTCTGGAAGCCGTCGGCGTCGAGCTGATCGGCCACGAAGTGCTTGAGCAGGGTTCTCTTGCCACACCCCGGGGGCCCGACGAGCAGCACCGGCGTGCGCCGCTCTCCGCCGAGCAGTCGCTGCAACTGCTCGCGATAGGGCACCCGGGGCATGCCGATCGCCAACGAGCCCTCGGCCGCCTGGAGCGTGAGGTTCGTGCCCAGGGTGTGCAGTACCCGGGTGCCACTCCCCTTCTTCGGGCGCTTCTTGCCCTTGCCGGGCCGATCCTCCACCTCCAGGTCCGCCCAGGGGCCCTTCTTCGCGCCGAGCTGGTCGAGCAGTGACGGAGGCTGGGCGACGAACGAGAACGCCTTGAGGCTGTCCTTGCGGTTGGAGCGCAGCGATTCGAGTTCCTCGGACTCCAGCCGCGCCCAGGCGTGGGTGAAGAAGACCTTCGCCTGCTCCTCCAGGGACAGGCCCGCCTCGACGGCGAACCACTCCTGCTGGCGCGAAGGATGGTAGGCGATCAACAGGGGCTCGCTCCGGGTGCGCCAGCGCGGCTCGAGGATCAACGGAAACAGGCCGGAGAGCCGGGGCGTATCGGTTCCCGAGCGCACGCGCTTGAAATCCAGCTCCAATTGCACGCGCTCCAGCCGGATGCCGCGAGGCATCTGGAAGCACGCCAGCTCACGCGGGGGCAGCTCGCCCAGGAGGCCGCGCAGGTCCTCCACGAGCTTCTGTTGAAGCTTGACCGCGCCCTTCCCGTCGCGGCTGCGGGTATACGGGCCGAGTCCGAGCGTGGTCCACCGCATGCCCCCCGAGGCACTCCGGCTCTGGTAGACGGCGAGGGTCAGGTTCATGGCGTGGCGGCTCGGAGCGCGTCGAGGACGAAGGCGGGAGCGCTCTCGGGATCGAAGCTTCCCGAGCGCTCCAGGTGCAGGAGGTGTTCGAGCAGGAGGTGCTCCCAGTCCTGGAAATACCCCCGGGCACCGAGCGAGACGGTTCGCGCGCCGTCGCAAAGGACGACGTCTCCCCCGGGCTGGTGCTCACGCACGGCGGGCATCAATCGCAGCTCCTTGAGGGGAACAGGCGCGGGCGGAGCGATGGCGGGCAGCTCCAGCTCCTTCTGGGACAGGTGGGGCCTCATCGCCACGGGTTGGACGGTGAGCAGGACGGGCTCGTCGCGCGGCGTGGGGGGAAAGCGGTGCAGTCCGGCCTCGAGCGCCAGGAACGAGCCGGCATAGGGGCCACTGACCGACAACAACACCTCGTGGAATGCGCGCCCGGGCTCGCCGAGCGCCCGCGACAACGCCTCGGCGGAGAGGACCTCATCGCGCCACCGGCGCTTGTCGTCCTTGTGGTGACGGGCGACGGAGAGGCGGCCACCGGCCACCCACCCGCGGCGGGGCAGCTCCTCGAGCAGCGGCGACAGCCAGGCGTCGAGCGCACGCGTCTCCCCCGCCTCCTGGACGATGAGCGTGATGCCATCACGCTGGGGCTGCAAGGCGAGCAACACCGAGGGCAGCAACCGGCGCAGGGCGCGTGATTGCTCCCGGGCATCCTCCACGAAGGAGGAGATGTCCTGCTGCTCGAAGAGGGCCAGCAGCGCCAGCTCCTCGGCGGCCGAGAGCGCCGCGCGCAGCCGCTGGACCTGGGCCCAGAGCAGATCGAGCCGGCTGTGCTCGTGATGCAGTTGCCCGAGGGAGATGGCCTCGTGACCCCGGTTCGGGCGGGCCCCTTGCGCGAGCTGGGCCACGAGGAAGCGCACCTGCTCCACGAGCCGCTCCACGGCATCCATGCGGAGGATGGCGTCGAGTGCTCGCCGCTCCGCCTGGAGGGCCTCCACCCGCTCCAGTTGATGACGCGCCTGCCTGGGGCTGCCCGGGGACAACGCCACCGAGAGCCCCTGGGGACCGGAGTGGAGGGTGACTTCCCCGCCCTGGGCCTCGGGGCCCGCGGCGGAGAGCGCGCGGGCCAGGGGCACGACGAGCTGTTGATCCAGATGGCGGCGCAGCGCTCGGGCACCATGGGCCTCGTGGTAGCCGGACGCGGCGAGCGAGGCGAGGAGCTCGGGCGGTACCTGGAGATCGAGCCCCCGCTGGAGCAGACCGCGCCGCTGTCGCAGCTTGTCCACGGTGAGCCGGGCCACCTGCTCCACCTGGGTGGGAGTGAGCGGGTGGAAGGCGATGAGCTGGTCGATGCGGTTGACGAACTCGGGACGGAAGTGCCGGTGCACCTCGCGCAGGTAGTGCTCGGTGTCGTCCACCGGCGCGGCGCCGATGCCCAGGGGGGTGCGACGGTGAGCGACGCCGAGGTTGCTCGTCATGATGATGAGGGCGTTGTGGAACCAGGCCGTCTGGCCCTGGGTGTCGGTGAGCCGCCCTTCCCCGCAGACCTGGAGCAGCAGATCGAACACGGCGGGGTGGGCCTTCTCGATCTCGTCGAGCAGGAGCACGCAGAAGGGCTGCTGGCGCACCCGCCGCGTGAGCAGTCCGGGCCCCCGGGCACTGCCCCGGATGAGCCGCTCGGCGGCCCAGGCATCCATGAACTCGCTCATGTCGAAGCGGAACATCCGCTCCGGCGAGCCGAAGAGGAACGTGGCGAGCAGCCGCGCCAGCTCCGTCTTCCCAACGCCGGTGGGGCCGACGAAGAGGAAGGTGGCCAGCGGCTTGCCCTGGGGCTGGAGCCCCGCCTTCACCATGCACAGCGTCTCCACCACCCGGCGTACCGCCACCTCCTGCCCCACGAGCTGGCGGCGGAAGGACGCCTCGACGTCCGCGGCGAGCAGCGCGCGATCCTCGCGCAGGAGGAACTCGGGGACACCCGTCTTGAGGCTGAAGAGCGAGTACAGCCGCTCCCGGGTGAGCAGGGGCACCTGGCCATCCCCCGTGCGCGCCTGATGGAGGCTCGCGCGCAGCTCCTCGTACAGCCGCACCGCCTTGCCGGGCATCGCGCCACCGGGGAGATAGCGCTCGGCCAGCTCCACGAGGGGCTCCACCGCGTCCTCGGCCAACTGGGGCCGCGAGGGCTCCGCCTGCCGCTGCCAGGCGGCCCGCGCGCGCAACGCCTCCCGGGTCTGCTTCGTGCTCAGGGGCTCCAGGCGCACGCGCGCGAGCAGGGAGAAGAAGCCGGGGTGCTGGTTCTCCAGGAGGTCGAGCGACTCTGAGGTGAGTTCCCCGAGCAGCCGCACCCTGCCCTCCTCCAGGAAGGGCTTCATCACGCCGGGGATGTTGACGGACTCCGTGGAGTGCTGGGCGAGCAGCTCGCCCAGGTTCTCGAAGAAGAGGACGGCGTCGAGCTCCCTCGCGGCGCGCATCACCCGCAGGACGCGCTCCTGCCACTGGCCGAAGCCAGACATGCCGGCGATGAGACGCGAGCCGCTCGTCGCATACACCCGCCGCGGGCGGCCCGCCTTGCGCTCGGCGCGCATCCACGCCTGGAGCAGCTCCGTCTTGCCCACCCGCTCCGGACCCACGAGCAACACACCCTGCCGCTTCTCGCCGCCCACGAGGGTGCCCAGCAAGGCGAGCTCGGTGTCCCGGCCCAGGAGCGGTGGCCCCTGGCGCGCGTCCTCGCGGTCGTGCAGCGGCACGGACACGGAGAGAAGCACTTCATGGGCCTGGTCGCGCTGGAGCTTCTCCTCCAGCTTCTTCCGGGCCTTGAGGGCCTTGTCGCCCGCCTCCTCGCGCCGGAGCGTGAGCACGAGGGTCTCGAGTGTCACGGTCCGGGGAGGCAACAGCCGCAGGAAGTCGGGAGCACTCAATTCCCGCGCGGCGAGCAACCGCTCCACATCGGCGCGCACGGTCTCGCGCACGTCCTGGGCCGGGCCCACGAAGACGGTGTGCTCCAACGCGGGGACGAAGACCCAGGTCTCGGCCGCGAGCGGGACGACGACCGAGGCCAACTCGACGAGCGTGGAGGTAGCGAGCCGCTTGGGGAGATCCGCGCGCGCCGCCCGGATCTCCATCATCTCCAGCCGGATCCGCACGGGGAAGGAGAACCGGGCGAGGTGCTCGGGCTCGATCCGGGAGAGGTGCTCCTCGAGGAACAGCCGCTGCTCCGCGAGGCACGCCTCGAGGGTGGACGCATGGCTCGTCAGGGCCGGCGCGGCCACGGGAAACACCTGGTAGTCACCATTCCAGAGCTGTTGGCAGAGGAGCGGAGTGGAGAACTCGAGGGTCCCGGATGAGGCGTCGGAAGGGGCCATGCGCCACCCATCCTATGCCGAGCGCATGTCTCCATCAATTCCTATCTTGTTTCGTGACAATGATTGCCATAATCAAAGGCAAGCCCCAATTCATGTTTGTGTTTTATTGAAAAAGACAGACACAAAATAAATGGGAGTTTGTCTTTAATTAATTGCATGCCTCGGCAATTGCTTTCATTTGGCACGTAAAGACATACACAAAACAATGTCATTCAAATACATATCAATCATTCGTGCTCACCAAGACGTTCTATGTGGGCATCGCTCCGAGACACCGTGCATTTGACTGGCTCATGGACCTACGGACGAAGCTTGTGGACGGTGAGACGGTGCCTGGCGAGCCACCGGTGGTATCCCCAGCCGAGGGGCAGCCATCTTCTGAACCGGGCCTGTGGTTCGACCTGGAGCCGGTAGGGGGAGTCTCCGAAGAAGCCGAATTCCACCCAGTCGGGTCCCATGGCCCGAATGGAGAGGATGCCGGGGGTGTAGGGTGCGCCGGCCGAGACGGAGTCCAGGAGCTGGCCCTCGCGCCCCACCAGGTACACGGAGAGCAGCTCCTCGAAGGGACAGTCCTGGGTCAACCACACGAGGCAGGAGCCGTCCTCCAGCTCGAGCTGCGCTTCCAGCAGCAAGCCCTCGACAGTGAAGTCGAGCACCTGTCCGTCACGGACCAACCGAGAGGTGCCTCGTCCGGAGTCCATCCCGGCGAGCGAGAATCGCCGCACTGCATGCATGAGTTCACCCCTCTATGTGAGGAACTCTACGAGAAGGAGCCAGGGCGGAGTAGTTTCACCGCCTCCCTGGAGGGAGGAGCCCGACCGTGGACGACACCGAACCGTCCCCCTTGCCGTTCCCCACGAGCCTCTGCCACCGCTGCGCGGCGCCTCCGAAGTACGTGCGGACGAAGACGTCCACCTTCATCCTCTGCCCCGTGCTGCCGGGCAAGTACCCGCCCCAACCCGTGCTGCGCTGCCCCCTCTTCAGACCGCGAGGAACACACGAATGACTTCGGAATGGGATGTGCGGACCCGGCTCGTGCGGACCGACGAGGCCGAGGAGGAGGGCGCACCGCTCAACACCCCCCTGGTGCTCTCCACCACCTTCCGCGCCCACCCGGAGGGGGTGGGTTTCTCCGCCGTGGACATGGGGGAGCAGTCGCCCTTCTTCTACGCCCGGTGGTCGACCCCCACCGTGCGGACCCTGGAGCGGCGCCTGGCCGACCTCGAGGGCGGCGAGGACGCGCTGTGCTTCGCCAGTGGGATGGCGGCCATCACCGGGCTGCTGTTGCACCTGCTCGGGCCCGGCACCCACCTGGTCATCAGTGATGTCTGCTACGCGGGCACGGCCGAGTTCGTCCGCGGGACGCTGCGGCGCTATGGCGTGGACGTCACCCCCGTGGACACCTCGGACCTCGAGCAGGTGCGCGCCGCGCTGCGCCCGACGACCCGGCTCGTCTACCTGGAGTCACCGTGCAACCCCGTGCTCAAGCTGACCGACATCGAGGCGGTGGCCACGCTCGCGCACGGCGTCGGGGCCCGGGTCGCCGTCGATGCGACCCTCGCGACGCCCATCGGCCTGCAACCCCTGGCACTTGGGGCCGACTTCGTCCTCCATTCCCTGACCAAGTACATCGGCGGCCACGGGGACGTGCTGGGCGGAGTCGTCGTCGGGAGGAAGGCCGAGCTGGCCGCGCTCCGCCAGGACTCGCTCATCCACCTGGGCGCCGTGCTCAATCCCTTTCCCGCGTGGCTGCTGCTGCGCAGCCTCGCCACCCTGCCCCAGCGCATGGCGGCCCACGCGGCCACGGCCCGCGAGGTGGCTTCCTTCCTGGAGACACACCCCCGCGTGCACCACGTTCTCTACCCGGGGCTCGACTCCCACCCCCAGGCCGCCCTCGCCCGCCGGCAGTTGCGCAACACCTCCGGCATGATTGCCTTTCAAGCCGAGGACGCCCCGGCGGTGGCGCGCCGTCTCGCCGAGCGGTTGAAGGTCGTCCACTACGCCGTCTCGCTCGGCAAGCCCCACAGCCTCGTCTTCTACCTGCCCACCGACGAGTTGCAGCGCACCTCGTTCCAGCTCTCCCCGGAGCTGCTGGCGCGCTACCGCGCCTGGGCGGGCGACGGCGTCTTCCGCTTGTCGATCGGCCTGGAGGCCCCAGCGGACATCATCCGGGACATCGATCAGGCCCTGGCCCCGTGAGCCACTCATCTAGACGGGACATAGAAGAGTTGTAACACCCATGCCGAACGACACTCCCTCGCCCGCCCTGCTCGTGGACGACTCCCTCTGGCCCCTGCTCATCGTCCAGCCACGAGGCGTGGTCCCGCTCGCGCACTTCGAGGAGTATCTCGTGCGGCGGCTCACCTACCTGCGGCGCCAGGAGAAGCACGTCGTCCTCTTCGACATGAGGCAGGCGCCCATGCTCCCCGCCGAGATCCGCCAGCGTCATGCCGAGTGGCTCAAGCAGCACGCGGCCCTGATCGAGACCCAGGTGCTCGGCCATGCCCTGGTCCTCAACTCCCCCTTCTTGCGGTTGATGCTCTCCACCTTCCACAAAGTCCGGCCGCGCAACGGCCGCCATCTCGTCACGCCCCATCTGGATGAAGCGGCGCGCTGGTGTCTCGGCGTGCTCGAGGAGAGCGGCGGCAACCCTCCCACCCAGCGCATCGAGGCTCACTTCGGCCTGAAGGCCCACTGAATACGGTGCGGGCGAAGGCACTCGCTGCGATGTACGGGAGAGCCGCTCGCCGCCCTGGCGCACACAGTCCTCGCCAGAGGGGCACGAGGGACTGGATCCTACTCGCAATCCACGGAGTACTGTCTGTAGGTGCTCGTCTGGCCCCACGAGGCGTAGGTGCCACAATGACAGCCCCTGCCACCGATCAGCGTGGTGTACGTGGCGTCGCTGAAATACATGGTGTAGTAGTCGCCAGACGAGCAGTCCGGAATGGCATCCTGACGGGTTTCCAGCTCAGATGACTCCTGCGTGGTCTCGTCGTCGACGACACCGCCGCAGCCCACCACCAGACCCATCGTCAACGACAAACCCGCAGCCCACATCGCGTTCTTCATGTGTTCCCTCCAGCCAGTACGGCGTTGATGGAATGCACGTTAGGCCCAGGATTTCGCGCGAATCAATAAAAGAGGTGCGCGGCGCCGGAACATCCCACAACCAGCGGTTCCGCCTGTTCCCGTTCAGTAGGGCCGCAGGTGGAATCGCTGGCAGGTGTTGTCCAGCCAGCTGTACTGCTGGACCGTGCCCCCTTCGGACAGGGAGCAGCCTGACACATCGAGGGCCTTGCCACTGTGCCGGGCGATGAGCCGGGCGGTGCCATCCGCCAGCGGCTCGATGCGCCACTGGGAGTGGGTGCCCGAGCAGGAGCCCGTGACGGTGCGCGCGGAGTTGGCGGTGGAAGCCCCCTCGATGACGAGACAGCTTCCGGAATTGGAGACCGGCGAGATCTGGAAGTACCCATCCCCGGTGGGGGTGAAATTCCACCGCTGACAGTTGTTCCCCAGCCAGCTCCACTGGTTCACATGGGTGCCGTCCGCGCTCGCGCAGTTGGCCACGTCCAGCACCTTGCCACTCGAGACGTTGACGATGGCCACCGGCCCCACCGGCTGGAGCTGCCACTCCTGACAGGTGTTGCCCAACCCGGACCACAGGTTCACGGCCGACCCGTCCGCGCTCGCGCAGTTGGCCACGTCCAGCACCTTGCCGCTGTTGCGGTTCTGCAGACGGAACCACCCCTCCGAGGTGGCCACGGGCATCCACTGCTGGCATGCATTGCCCAACCACGACCACTGGCCCACGCGGGTGCCGTCCGCGGTGCCGCAGTTGACGGCGTCCAGGGACTTGCCGGTGCTGCTGTTCACCAACCGGTAGTACCCGTCCGCGGTCGGATCCAGCACCCAACCGGTGGCCGCACTGGAGCAGGAGGCCAGGACCGCGCTCGCCCCATCGCCGCTCGAGCCCCCGCTGACCCCCATGCACTTGTTCGCCGACCGGCTCACCAGCTTGTAGGCAGCGCCGCGCACGGCGGTGGTGATGGGCGAGCGCTCCCCGGAGGGAACCGCGAGCGACGTGCCGAGGGCGACGGGAGTGCCGAAGGAGGGCGTACCATCCGAGTTCCAGGTGAAGGCCTGCGCGCGGGTCGAGCGCGTCCGCGAGCAGCCCTGATTGGCGGCGCTGTTGGCGTGATAGACGATCCAGCTTTGCGTGCCATCCGGCGAGGTGAAGAAGCCGTTGTGACCCGGCCCATAGACACCATTGGCGTCGGAGCGCTGGAACACGGGGCTGGCGGACTTCTTCCAGGAGGAGAGGCTCAGCGGATCGCTCCCGGTGAGCGTCAACATTCCGAGCTTGTAGTCCGGAGTCCCGCAGAAGCTGGCCGAGTAGATGAGGAAGGTCTTGCCGCCGCGCTGCAGGACCACGGGTCCCTCGTTGACGGGGGCGCCCTGCGTCTCCCAGCTGTACGTGGGATTGGAGAGCAACACCTTCGTACCGCTCGTGGTCCAGGGGTTGCTCATCTTGGCGATCCACATGTTCTGGTTGCTGCCCTCGAACGCCGAGGAGAGCAGATACAGCGAGCCGTTGACCTGGAGATAGGAGCCATCGATGTTCCAGCCGGTGCCCTGGGGCTCGCTCTTGAAGGCATAGGGCCCCATGGGATCGTCTCCCGCGCTCTCGAGCACCACCAGGTGCTGGTTATCGAAGTTGCCCCCCGTGCCGGCCGTGAACATGAAGTACCAGCGGTACCCATTGGGGCCATTGAGCCGATGGAACTCGGGAGCCCAGAAGTTACAGCACCGGCTGGCCGTGGTGTCCGACCAGATCACCACCGGCGTCGCGGTACTCAACCCCGCCAGGGTCGGCGATTTGCGCATCATCATCTGCGAGGACCACGTCGTCGTCGCCAGGTAGTAGTTGCCGTTGTAGTACTGCAGCCAGGGGTCCGCGCCATCCCCCAGCAAGGGGTTGCGGAAGGTGGTCTCACCGACCGCGAGCGCGGGGGGGGTGGGGAGAACCAGTACGGCCAGGCCAAGCAGCAACGCGGTGAACGCCCGGGGGTGTGCCATGTCTCACTTTCGATCAGGGAATGCGGACACCTGCGCACGAAGCCGGTCTGGCCATCACCGGGGCACGAGGCGCCCTGGATGCCATGCCAGCGGAAGGAGCAGCCTGTCCGGTGCGGGAACAGGAGATGTGAACGCTCACATCTCCTCGGCCGAAGCTGCGCTCATCCACGAACATTGTCAACCGCATCTCAGACGGCGCGGTGCATCATGGGCTCCGGGTCCGGACTCCGCGCTCAACCCCCCCGCGGCCGTGGATGTTCGACACCGGACAATACCATGAAGGGCTCCGTTCGCCCCACGGTCAGCCGCCCCAGGCCGCGTCCGAGCGGAAAATCACACCCCGCGTGAGCGGATGACTCGTGACAGCCATTTCCTGACTCGTGACAGCAGGGCCTCCGAAGCCCTTCAATCCCTGACGGCGCGATGCATCATGGCCCATGCGCGCCGGGTTCAGGGCAGCGCGTCATGAGACAGCTTCCCTGCTCCTTCGGGTTTGTCATTGCACGCGGGTTTCATCCGTTGGTACCTTCGCGACGCCGCAGGGATGTGAACGCTCACAATCCGCCCTGGAGATACGATGTTCAGCTCCCCCCCGCTCTCACGCCCTCCCCGCCTCGCCGCGCTGGCCTCCGCACTGAGCGCCCTGTGCCTGGTGCTCGCGGGCCCGGGAGCGTGGGCCCAGACGACGGGCGCTTCCGCTTTCGCCATGGGCTACTTCACCGAGTCCCCCAACGGACTGGCCAGCAACTATGGCCTGCACCTCGCGGTGAGCGACGACGGACGTGAGTGGACGCCGCTCAACCAGAACGCGCCCGTGGTGACGCCAACCCTCGGCACCAAGGGCCTGCGCGACCCGTTCATCCTGCGCAAGCAGGACGGCACCTTCGTCGTCCTGGCCACGGACCTCTACGGGCTCGACTTCTCCAAGCAGAACCAGTTCATCCACGTCTGGGACTCCCGCGGCTTGACGTCCTTCGAGAACTACCGGCGGGTGAAGCTGCATGACTTGCCGACCCATTCGTGGGCGCCCGAGTCCTTCTGGGACGCCCAGCGCGGGCAGTACGCGGTCATCTACTCCGCCTTCAACGGCACGCGCGACGTCATCCTCGTCAACTACACGAGCGACTTCGTCACCTTCTCGGCGGCCCAGACGTACTTCGACCCGGGCTTCAACGTGCTCGACGCGACGATGCACTCCCACGGCGGCGTCCACTACCTGTATTTCAAGCGCACGAGCGACAACCGCCTCATGGGGGCACGCTCCACGTCGCTGGCGCCGGGCGCCTTCAACGCGTCCATCTACACGCGGGCCTTCGAGGGGCTCGGCGCCACCGAGGCCCCCATCGTCGTCAAGTCGCTCGACCGCGACGAGTGGACGATGTGGGGAGACGTCTACACGCCGGTCAACGGCCGCTTCTTCGCCTGGCGCTCGGGGAACATCACCCAGGACGCCTGGGAGCCGCTGAGCCAGCGCCTGTACACGCAGCCCATCAACTCCAAGCACGCCACCATCGTGGCCCTCACCTCGGCGGAGAAGTCCGCGCTGCTCAGCCGCTACGGCGCGCCGGCGTGGATCCGCCTCAAGTCGTACAACTACCCCGACCGCTACGTGCGCCACGCCAACTACGAGGGCCGTGTGGACCCCTACCCCATGGACCCCTATACGGACTCGCAGTTCCGCCTGGTGGGCGGGCTCGCCAGCTCGAGCGGCGTGTCGCTGCAGTCGGTGACCGATCCGGGCCTCTACCTGCGCCACTCGGGCTTCGAGGTGCGCCTGGCCCGCGACGACGGCTCGGCCAGCTTCGCCGCGGACGCGACCTTCACGCGCACGGCCGGCCTGGCCAATGCCTCCTGGACGACGCTGCGGTCCTGGAACTACCCCGATCGGGTCCTGCGCCACCAGGGCTTCCGCTTGCGCATCGACCCCATCACCGCCTCCTCGCCGCAGACCGACCGGGAGGATGCGACCTTCGCCCTGACCCGCTGAGTGACAACCCCTCCCATGCACCTCGGTGCACGACCCCCAACGCAGGTGAGAGAAACGACATGAAATCAATTGGCTCCATGGTGGTGGCAGTCGCGGTGGGTGCGCTCGCGCTCCTGCTTGGCGCGTGTACCCAGGACAAGGCGACCATCGGCGTCTCGATGCCCACCAAGTCCTCGGCCCGCTGGATCGACGATGGCAACAACATGGTCAAGGCTCTCCAGGCCAAGGGCTACAAGGTCGATCTGCAGTACGCGGAGGACGACATCCCGAATCAGCTCGCCCAGATCGAGAACATGCTCACCAAGGGCTCCAAGGTGCTGGTGATCGCCGCCATCGACGGCACCACCCTGTCCAACGTGCTGCAGCAGGCGGCCGATCAGGGCATCAAGGTCATCGCCTATGATCGCTTGATTCGCGACTCGAAGAACGTCGACTACTACGCCACCTTCGACAACTTCCAGGTGGGGGTGCTCCAGGGCGGCTACATCGAAAAGGCGCTCGGCCTGAAGGAGGGCAAGGGCCCCTTCAACATCGAGCTCTTCGGCGGCTCGCCTGACGACAACAACGCGTTCTTCTTCTACAACGGCGCCATGTCCGTGCTCAAACCGTACCTCGAGAGCGGCAAGCTCGTGGTGCGCTCGGGGCAGGTGGGAATGGACAAGGTCTCGACCCTGCGCTGGGACGGCGCCGTTGCCCAGGCCCGCATGGACAACCTGCTGAGCGCCTACTACGCCGACAAGCGCGTGGACGCCGTGCTCTCGCCCTATGATGGCCTGAGCATCGGCATCCTCTCCTCGCTCAAGGGCGTGGGCTATGGAACCCCAACGCAGCCCATGCCCATCGTGACGGGTCAGGACGCGGAGGTGCCTTCCGTGAAGTCCATCCTCGCCAAGGAGCAGACGTCCACGGTGTTCAAGGACACCCGCGAACTCGCCCGGGTCACGGCCAACATGGTGGATGCCATCCTCACCGGGAAGACGGTCGAGGTGAACGACACCCAGACCTACAACAACGGGGCGAAGATCGTGCCCTCCTACCTGCTCAAGCCCGTGAGCATCGATGCCACCAATTGGAAGCAGGTCCTCGTCGATGGCGGCTACTACAAGGAGAACCAACTCAAGTAGGTCCGACGGCAAGACGTGTTAACGCTCACGGCATCCGGGCCATGAACCGTCTGCTCGCCCGCGGTGGCGAGGACCGAGCGTCGACGCATGGCCCCCCCTCACCCGACGAGCTGGAGAAAGCACATGGCAACACCCGCATCCCGTTCCAGCGCCCGACGAGCAGTCGGACTGGGGCTGACCTTCGCCCTGTCCGGCCTCACCCACGTGGGCTGCCAGCGTGCCACGACCGTGAAGGAAGAACCCGCCGCGCTGGAACCGGTCGTCGCGGAGCCCGTGGCCCCGGAACCGGTCGCGTCAGCCATCGCCGGACCGTTGAACCGGGATGCGATCCTGGCGGCACAGCGCCTCGACGAGCCCCAGTGGTACAAGGACAACATCCCCTTCCTGGACACGCCGGACGACAAGCTCGACGAGGTCTATTACTACCGCTGGAGCACCTACAAGCGGGCGCTGCGCTACACCGTGCCCGGCACGGGCTATGTCTCCACGGAGTATGACGTCCCGATCGGCTACGCCGGCAACCCCTACACGGCGCTTCCAGATGCGGCCGGCTATCACATCCAGGATGGACGGTGGCTCGCCAATCCGGACTACGCCGGGGACTACCTGGACTTCTGGCTGCGCGGTGCCGGCTACACCGGGACCTTGAACTTCTCCGAGTGGATCATCGATGCCGCCTATCAACGGGCCCTGGTGACCGGAGATCAGCGGGATCTGATCTCCCGCCTCCCGGAGCTCATCGGGCTGTACCAGCGCTGGAATGGCCGGCTCGTCGACAACTTCCCCCTCAACGGTGGAGCGTCGAACGCGAAGCTGTACTGGCAGTCGCCGCTGTCGGACGCGACGGAGTACACCGAGACGTCCATGAAGAGCAGCAATTGGTTCGGCGGCGGTGCCGGCTACCGCCCGACCATCAATGCCTACATGTACGCCGCCGCCAGCGCGATCAGCAAGCTCGCCCGCGCCGCCGGAGACACCGCGACCGCCGACGATTACGCGTCCAGGGCCGCGTCCATCAAGGACGGCGTGCAGAAGGCCCTGTGGGATCCCCAGCGCTCCTTCTTCTTCCAGGTGTACACCACCTATGACAGCTCCAATGGGGCCTTGAAAGGCACGCGGACCACCTGGCGAGAGCTGATGGGGTACGCGCCCTGGGCCTACAACCTTCCGGACGCGCAGTATTCGTCCGCCTGGCAGTTCCTGACCCAGCCCGACGGCTTTGGCGCCGCCTACGGCCCCACCACGCTCGAGCGCATGCACCCGCTCGAGGCCGAGCAGGCCGTCATCGCCAACGCCACCCGGTGGACCTCGAGCTCCGCCTCCAACGGCTCGTACATCGGCCAGATCGACCTGGCTACCAGCAGCGTCACCTTCACGGTCGATGCACCGGGCGACGGCACGTACCCGGTGAAGGTGTTCTACGCCAACGCGACGGGAGCCAGCAGCACGCATCAGTTGTTCGTCAACGGCGCATCGACGCCGCAGACCGTCACCTACCCGGCGACCCCCGCCTGGGGCCAGTTCTCCGCTCAGCAATTCGTGACGGTGCAGGTCGCGATGCGCGCCGGGTCCAACGCCTTGAAGTTCCAGAAGGGCACCGGCTACGCCGAGCTGGACAAGATCTCCGCCAATCCCTACTTCAACTACCAGGCCCTCCCGTCCCAGCCCAATCGCGAGGACTGGAACTGCTGCCATTGGAACGGTCCGAGCTGGCCGTTCCAGACCAGCCAGGTGCTCGCCGGTCTGGCCAATCTGCTCCAGAACTACCCGGCCCAGTCCTACATCACGGCGGCGGACTACCGGGAGATGCTCAGCGACTTCACGGCGCTGCAGTACAAGGAGGGCAAGCCCTACGTGGCCGAGGCGGCCAACGGCGACACCGGCCAGTGGATCTACGACGGCTTCAACTTCAGCGAGCACTACAACCACTCCTCCTACATCGATCTGGTGCTCACCGGCCTGCTGGGAATCAAGCCCCAGGCCAATGACACCCTGGTGCTCAAGCCGCTGGTGTCACCGTCCTGGGACTACTTCGCGGTCCAGGATCTGCCCTATCACGGCCACAAGCTCACCCTCGTGTTCGACCGGTACGGCACCCGCTACGGCCAGGGCTCGGGTCTCCGGGTCATCCAGGATGGCCAGTTGATCCACAGCGCGGCCACGTTGGGTGAGACGACCCTCAAGGTCGCCCCGACGGTGCTGCCGGCGGCCAGGCAGCGGATGATGAACGTGGCCGCCAATCCGCTGACCATGGAGCAGGATTGGCTCAACCGGGCGATCACCCAGCCCTACCCGCGCGCGTTCGCCTCGTACACCAACCCGGTGTCCAACGGGCCGCGATGCCACAGCGGACAGACGTGCCGGCCGACCACCTATGATCAGCCGATGCGGGCCACCGACGGGTGGATCCGCTATGACACCATCCCGGACAACCGGTGGACCAACCTGGGCTCCCCGAATGCCACCGACCACCTCGGCGTGGACTTCGGAGCGGTGCGGCCCCTCCAGCAGGTGAGCCTCTACCTCTACGATGACCGCGATCGAATCCGCGCGCCAGCCGCGTATGACGTTCAGTACCTGGACGGGCAGACGTGGAGAAGCATTCCCAACCAGGTCAAGACGCCGGCCACGCCGGTGGGCAATGACCTCAACACGGTGACCTTCCCGGTCCTCTCGACGTCTCAGCTGCGCGTCGTCTTCACGCCTCAGGGCGGGAAGTTCGTGGGCGTCACCGAGTTGCAGTCGTGGTACCCCCAGCCGCCGCCCGTGAGGCTCGTCAACAAGAACAGCGGCCTGGAGTTGGCGGTGACGGGAGACTCCATGGCCTTTGGCGCCGAGGTGTCGCAGCAGGCCGCCACCGGGGCGCGCTCGCACCAGTGGAACGTGGTCCCGGCGGAGAACGGGTTCTCCAAGCTCATCAACATCCAGAGCGGACAGGTGCTGGGCATCCGCGACGCCTCCACGGCCGCGGGCGCCCTCGCGCTGCAGTGGGGCGACACCCTGACCCGGGATCACCTGTGGTCCATCGTGGACATGGGCAATGGCTACTCCAAGCTCGTGAACGCCCAAAGCGGGATGGTGCTGGGCATCCGGGACGCGTCCCGATCCGTGGGGGCCCCCGCGCTGCAATGGCACGACACCGGCACCGACGATCATCGTTGGCGAATCGAGACCGCCGCTCCCTCGTCCGTGGCCCCGTGAGGCCCCGGACGGCCGACATGACGGGCCCCGTGCACGAAACGCACGGGGCATTCCCTCCCACCAGGACTTCCTCATGACCGCTGTGCTCGAAATGCGGGGAATCACCAAGACGTTTCCCGGCGTGCGTGCGCTCCACGACGTCCACCTCACGGTCCAGGCCGGCGAAATCCATGCGTTGATCGGCGAGAACGGCGCGGGCAAGTCCACCCTCATGAAGGTGCTGAGCGGCGTCCATCCGCATGGCACCTATTCGGGAGAACTCCTCTTCGAGGGCGAGGAGCGGCGCTTCTCGGGCATCTCGGACAGCGAGAAGCTCGGCATCATCATCATCCACCAGGAGCTCGCCCTCGTCCCCCTGCTGTCGATCGCCGAGAACATCTTCCTCGGCAACGAGCAGGCGGAGCACGGCGTCATCGACTGGTCCGTGACCCACGCGCGCACCCGGCAACTGCTCGATCGGGTCGGACTCCGGGAGTCTCCCGACACGCTCGTGACCGAGCTCGGCGTGGGCAAGCAGCAACTCGTGGAGATCGCCAAGGCCCTGGCCAAGGAGGTCAAGCTGCTCATCCTCGATGAGCCGACCGCGAGTCTGAACGAAAGCGACAGCAGCGCGCTGCTCGACCTGCTGCTGCGGTTCAAGGAGCGGGGCATCACCTCCATCCTCATCTCCCACAAGTTGAACGAAATCACCCGGGTCGCGGACTCGATCACGGTGCTGCGCGATGGATCGACCATCGAAACCCTGGACTGCCGCCGCGAGCCGGTCAGCGAGGACCGGATCATCCAGGGCATGGTCGGCCGGGGCATGGCGGACCGCTATCCCAAACGCGACCGCGCCCCGGGCGAGGTGCTCCTCGAGGTGGAGGGATGGACGGCCCATCACCCGGTCCATCCCGCGCGGCGGGTCGTCAAGGACGTCTCCCTGACGCTGCGCCGTGGGGAGATCGTTGGAATCGCCGGTCTGATGGGCGCGGGCCGGACCGAGTTCGCGATGAGTCTGTTCGGCCGCACCTACGGCCGGGACATCCGCGGGCGCGTGCGCGTCGAGGGCCGGGAGGTCGACGTCAGCACGGTGGAGAAGGCCATCCGCCAGGGAATCGCCTACGTGACCGAGGACCGGAAGACCTATGGTCTGATCCTCTCCGAGGACATCCGCAAGAACGTGACGCTCGCCCATCTGGACGGGGTGTCGCGCTTCCAGGTCATCGACGAGGTGCGGGAGCTCGCGGTCGCGAACGAGTACCGGGATCGGCTGCGGATCCGCTCCTCGAGCATCTATCAGGAGACCTTGAATCTCTCGGGCGGCAATCAGCAGAAGGTGGTGCTCAGCCGCTGGCTCTTCGCCAATCCCAAGGTGTTGATCCTCGATGAGCCGACCCGAGGCATCGACGTGGGGGCCAAGTATGAGATCTACACGATCATCAACGAGCTCGCCCGGACGGGCAAGGGCGTGCTGATGATCTCCTCCGAGATGCCGGAGCTGCTCGGCATGTGCGACCGGATCCTCGTGATGAGCGAAGGCGCGCTCGTGGCGGAGTTCACGGCCGAGCAGGCGTCACAAGAGAAGATCATGCAGGCCATCATGCGCAAGGGAGCACACTGACGATGGATACCGGGCTGACCCAAGAATCCCAAGCGTTGCGGACCGCCCCGCGTTCGCTTCCCTCGGTGGGAAGCTTCCTCAAGGCTCATTTCCGTGACTACGGCATGCTGCTGGCGCTGCTGGCGATCATGCTGTTCTTCCAGGTGTCCACCGGAGGAACGCTCCTCAAACCGCTCAACCTGACGAATCTGGTATTGCAGAACAGCTACATCGTCATCATGGCGCTGGGCATGCTGCTCGTGATCGTCTCCGGGCACATCGACCTCTCCGTCGGCTCGGTGGTCGGATTCATCGGGGGCCTCGCGGCGGTGCTGATGGTCGAGTACGGCCTGCCCTTCTTGCCGACGATGGGACTCTGCCTGGCGATGGGCGGGTTCATCGGTGGCATCCAGGGGTACTGGGTCGCCTACATGCGCGTGCCTTCGTTCATCGTGACGCTCGCGGGCATGCTCGTCTTCCGGGGGCTGCAACTCGCGCTGCTCGGGGGCCGGTCCGTCGGTCCCTTCTCCGCCGGGTTCCAGAAGCTGAGCTCCGGCTTCATCCCCGACGTGTTCGGCGGGGCGGCACTCAACGCCACGTGCCTGCTCCTGGGCGCCGTGACCGTGGCCGCGACCCTGTGGGGAGGCATTCGCCAGCGCCGCCAACAGCAGCAGCATGGGCTCGAGACGGTGCCCTTCGCCTTGTTCGCGTTCAAGAACGGGCTGCTCGCCGCGCTCGTCCTGTCCTTCTGCTATCTGCTCGCCACCTACCGCGGCCTGCCGAACGTGCTCCTGATCATGTCCCTGCTGGTCGCCCTGTATGCCTTCGTGACGAACCGCACCGTGATGGGACGGCGCATCTACGCCCTCGGCGGCAACGAGAAGGCCGCGAAGCTCTCCGGCATCAAGACCGAACGGCTCACCCTGCTGGCCTTCGTCAACATGGGAGCGCTCGCGGCACTCGCCGGCCTTATCTTCGCGGCGCGCCTCAACACCGCGACCCCGAAGGCGGGCCTCGGCTTCGAGCTGGACGTGATCGCCGCCTGCTTCATCGGCGGGGCCTCGGCCGCTGGCGGCTTCGGCAAGGTCACGGGCGCGGTCATCGGCGCGTTGATCATGGGCGTGATGAACAACGGCATGTCGATCCTCGGCATCGGCATCGACTACCAGCAGATCATCAAGGGGCTCGTGCTCCTCGCGGCCGTGTCGGTCGATGTCTACAATCGCAAGAAGTAGAGGGCGCATGTCCACCTCGTCGGCTCTCCAGCAATTCCTCTCCCGCCTCGGCCCCGATGGAGTGCTCGCCTGTACGTGCGGCAGGCACCACGGTGTCCAGGTGAAGCAGGTGCTCATCGGGGAGGATGCGCTGCGGCAGTCCGCCAGCCTCCTGCGGCGGCAGTGGGGGCAGAGTCCGGCGATCTGGGTCCTGAGCGATGAACACACGGAAGCCGCCGCGGCGGAGCGCTGGAAGACGAGCGTCCACGCCGGAAGGATCGTCGCGCGGATCCTTCCCGGAGTACCCCGGCCGGTGCCGACGCTGGCGCTGGCGCAGGAACTCGCCGCCGAGGTGCGGGCCGCGTCGCCGGATCTCCTGGTCGGCGTGGGCAGCGGCGTCATCAGCGATCTGGTGAAGAAGGTGTCCCTGGACACCGGCCTGCCCAACTGGAGCATCGCGACCGCCCCTTCGGTGGATGCCTACAGCTCGACGACCGCGGCGCTCCGCCTCCAGGGGTACCATCAAGCCGTCCCCGCGCGGCCCTCCGAGGTCATCGTGGGGGACCTGGAAGTGCTCGCCCGAGCCCCTCGCCTGTTGTTCCTGGCGGGCCTGGGAGATCTGCTGGCCAAGTACCTGGCGCATCTGGACTGGCACCTCGCCCGGCTCGTGACGCGGGAGGCCTTCTGTGCGCCCCTCGCCGGGCTGGCCCTCGACTCGGCCCGGGAAGCGCTGGAGGCCGCGCGGGCCTGGCGGACCCGGCCCCTCGAGGCGGTTCGCGCCCTCACCGAGGCGGCGCTCGCCTCGGGCTTCGCGATGCAGGCGGTGGGCAGCTCCCGGCCAGCGGCCTCGGCCGAGCACACCATCGCGCATTTCTGGGAGATGGCGGGCGTGGTGGCCGAGGAGGAGAAGGATCTGCACGGACTGTTGGTCGGCGCCGCGTGCCGGCTCGTGCTGCCCGGCTACGTCGGCTGGTACCGCCAGCTCGGAGGGGTGGAGGTGGACGTGCAAGCCCGGCTCACCGCCCTGGAGCAGGCACCGCCCTGGCACGAGCGCCTGGAGGCGGCGATGGTGCCCTTCCGTCACAAGATGGAAGGGGAGATGCGCGGCCGGACCTTCGACCGCCAGGCACTGGCCCAGCGCCTCGACGCGTTCTCCAGGCACAGGGATGTCCTCCAGGGCCTGGCCGAGCCCCTGCTGAAGGAACTCGCCGACGCCATCGCGCTGCTGGGTGACATCGGTTTTCCCTTCGCGCTGGAGGAGCTGGGAATCGACCCGCGCCACGGGATGCCCCCCGTCCGCCATGCCCGTCTGCTGCGCAACCGCTACACGACCTTCGATCTCGCGCACGAGCTGGGCCAGGAGGACACGCTCCTCGCCCTGATCTCGCGCGGCACGCTGGAATGACGGGCGGCGCACCGCCCGCCGTCGGCCTCAGCGCGCCTTCGCCGCGGCGGTGCTCTGGCGCAGGATGAGCTGGATGGGCACCAGGACATGCTCCTTGGTCTTCGCGCTGCCCTCGAGCTGTCCGAGGAGCAGGTGGATGCAGCGCCGCCCCACCTCGGCGAAATCCTGGCGCACCGTGGTGAGTGGGGGCGTGAAGTAACCCGCCTCGGGGATGTCATCGAAGCCGACGATGCTGATCTGCCGGGGCTTCTCCCGGTTGACCTCGTGGAGCCGGCGCAGCAGCCCCAGGGCCATCTGATCGTTGGCCACGAAGACCGCGGTCGCGTCGGGCTTCTCCAGCAACTGCCGGCCCAGCTCATAGCCGGAGTGGGCACTCCAGTCCCCCCGCAGTAGGGCGGGGATGGGGGCTCCAGCCTGCTTGAGCGCCGCCTGCCACCCGGAGATGCGCTGCTCGGCCTCGATCCAATCCTCGGGCCCGGCGAGGTGCCAGACGGTCCGATGGCCGAGATCCAGCAGGTGCTGCGTGGCGGCCTTCGCGCCGCCGATCTGATCCACGGCGACCACGGGCACCGCGTTCGTGGAGCCGGCACCGACCGCGACCATGGGAAGGTCCGCGGGCAACCGGCGCAGGGCCTCCAGCGCGGTGGTATAGGGCGCGATGACCACGATCCCGTCGACCGCCTGGTCCCGCAGGAACTGCACCGCGTCGAGGACCGAGGTGCGGCTGCGCGAGCGCAGGCTGGTGATGCTGACCGCGTAGCCCGCGTTGTGCGCCGCCTCCTCGATACCGAGCAGGGTCGACGCGGGACCGTAGTGCACGGTGTCCAGGCTGACGACCCCGATGACCCGCGAGCGCCCCGTGACCAGCGCCTGCGCCACCGAGTTGGGCCGGTAGTTGAGTTGCCGGATGGCCGCGAGAACGCGCTCGCGGGTTTCTCCCTTCACGTTCGGGCTGTCGTGCAACACGCGCGAGACCGTCTGATGCGAGACCCGCGCCAGCTTCGCGACATCCGTCATGACGGCGGGCCCACGCCCACCCTTCCGAGTCTTACTTCCCTTCTGCGATCCACTGCTCATACTCGACAGCCTATCCCCGTCTGGTTGACCGCGTCCCTGAATAAATACGCCGACACCAAGACTGTTCCCGGCTCGGCCCAGACAGGCTGGCACGTGTCATGCGCTGGCGCAACGCATCATGTCTTCCCTCCAGAAGCCCTTGCTTGACGTCCCGCATGTGAACGTTCACAATTCTCGACCATGGGATGTGCTCGCCGGGAAAGCCTGGTCACGTTCCCACCCCTCGAAATCCACTTGGAGGTCCCCATGAAGCGCGGGGCGTTTGTCATCGGGATTGATTTTGGAACGGACTCGGTCCGGGCGGTGATCGCGGACGCGGCGGATGGGGAGGTGGTGAGTGTCTCGGTTCAGCCTTATCCGCGCTGGGCCCGGGGGCTCTATTCCGAACCGAGCGAGAACCGCTTCCGTCACCACCCGCTGGATTATCTGGAGGCGATGCAGGCGGCGGTCACGGAAGCGACCACGCGGGCGGGACGAGAAGTCGCGTCCCGGGTGCGTGGCATCGCGGCCGACACCACCGGCTCGACGCCCGTCCTCACGGACAAACGCGGCGTGCCGCTCGCGCTCACGCCCGGGTTTCGCGAGGACCCGGACGCCATGTTCCTCTTGTGGAAGGATCACACGGCGGTGGCGCAGGCGGAGCGCATCAATCAGACAGCGCGCACCTGGGGCGGGGCCGACTTCACGAAGTACGAGGGGGGCATCTACTCCAGCGAGTGGTTCTGGGCGAAGGTGCTGCACGTCGTGGAGACCAATCCCGCGGTGTCCCAGGCGGCGGTCAGCATCCTGGAGTTGTGCGATTGGATTCCCGCCGTCCTCACCGGGTGCGAGGATCTCGGCAAGCTCAAGCGCAGCCGCTGCGCCGCGGGGCACAAGGCGATGTGGCACGCCGAGTTTGGCGGCTACCCGGCGGATGAGTTCCTCGCCCGGCTCCATCCGCGCCTGGTCGAGTTCAAGGCCTCGCTCGGGCAGGAGACCTTCACCTCGGACATCCCCTTTGGCACGCTCTCCGCGGAGTGGGCGGTGAAGCTGGGCCTGCCGCACGACACCCTCGTCGCCGTGGGCGCCTTCGATGCGCACATGGGCGCGGTGGGCGGCAACATCAAGCCCCATCAACTCCTGAAGATCATGGGGACGAGCAGCCTGGACATGGTCGTGGCACCCCGGACGCGGGGGCCGGAGCGGCTGGTGCCGGGCATCTGCGGCCAGGTCGACGGCTCCATCATCCCCGGAATGATGGGCTACGAGGCGGGACAGTCGGCCTTCGGCGATGTCTATGCCTGGTTCAAACGGCTGCTCAGCTGGCCCCTCGAGGCCCTGCTGCCCTCCCAGACCGGAACCGACCCGGAGACCCGCCGCGTCATCGGCGACGCGCTCATGGATCGCATCCTTCCGGAGCTCGAGCGGGCCGCGAGGGAGCTTCCGCTCGAGGACGGCTCGCTCCTGGCGCTCGACTGGATGAACGGACGCCGGACGCCCGACGCGAACCAACGCCTCAAGGGAGCCCTCACGGGCATCACCCTGGGCACGGACGCCCCGCGGCTCTACCGGGCCCTGGTGGAGGCGACGGCCTTCGGCTCGCGCGCCATCGTCGAGCGCTTCCGGGCGGAGGGGGTCCGGCTCGACAGTGCCATCGCCATTGGCGGCGTGGCGCGCAAGAGCCCCTTCATCATGCAGACCGTGGCGGACGTGATGAACATGGAGATCTCCGTCTGCGCGGGCGACCAGGCCGTGGCAGTGGGGGCGGCGATGTTCGCGGCGACCGCCGCGGGTCTCTACCCCCGGGTCGAGGCGGCACAGGAGGCCATGTCCCCCGGCACCGAGCGGACGTACCGGCCCGACCCGGCGCGCGCCCACCACTATGCATCGCTCTACCCGAAGTACCTCGAGCTGGGCGGCTTCGTGCAGAGGCAGCTGACCCGGCAGGACGAAACCCACCCTTGAGCATGTCCGGTCCGGAGCCGGACCGGGACGAGAACCAGGAGCATGAGCATGATTGACTTGAAGACGCAGGAAGTGTGGTTCCTCACGGGCAGTCAGCACCTGTACGGGAACGAGGCCCTCGCGAAGGTCGCCGCCAACTCACGCCAGATCGCCGAGTACCTCGACTCCTGCGGCAAGCTGCCGGTCCGCGTGGTCTGCAAGCCCACGCTCACCGACTCCGAGGCGATCCAGAACGTCTGCCTGGAGGCCAACAACTCGCCGAACTGCGTGGGCGTCATCACCTGGATGCACACCTTCTCGCCGTCGAAGATGTGGGTCGCCGGGCTGTCGCGCCTCCAGAAGCCCCTGGCCCACCTGCATACCCAGACCGAGCGGGAGCTGCCCTGGGACAAGATCGACATGGAGTTCATGAACCTGAACCAGTCCGCCCATGGCGACCGTGAGTTCGGGTTCATCGGGGCCCGGCTGCGGCTGGAGCGGAAGATCATCGTCGGCTACTGGAAGGACGAGGATGTCCTGGCGAAGCTCGACGGCTGGGCGCGGTCGGCCTGCGGCCTCGCCGAGTCGCGGCGCATGAAGATCGTCCGCTTCGGCGGCATGAACATGAGGGAGGTGGCCGTCACCGGCGGCGACCGCCTCGAGGCGCAGATCCAGCTCGGCTGGTCCGTCAATGGCCACGCGGTGGGAGACCTGGTCGGGCGCATCGCCGACGTGAGCGACGCCGAGGTGGATGCCCAGCTCTCCGTGTACGAGGACTCGTACACCCTCGTCCCCGCCCTGCGGAAGGGCGGCGAGCGCCGTTCGGGCCTGCGCGATGCGGCGCGGCAGGAGATCGGCATGCGCGGCTTCCTGCGCGAGGGCGGCTTCAGCGCCTTCACCACCACCTTCGAGGATCTCCACGGGCTCAAGCAACTGCCCGGCCTCGCCTGTCAGCGGCTCATGGCGGAGGGCTACGGCTTCGGCGCGGAGGGTGACTGGAAGACGGCCGCGCTGCTGCGCGTCATGAAGGTGATGAGCGCGGGACGCCCCGGGGGCGCCTCCTTCATGGAGGACTACACCTACCACCTGGCCAAGGGGCGCGAGCTCGTGCTCGGCGCGCACATGCTCGAGGTCTGCCCGTCGATCTCCGACAGCAAGCCGTCGCTCGAGGTGCACCCGCTCGACATCGGCGGCAAGGCGCCGCCCTGCCGTCTGGTCTTCGCGGCCGGGACCGGTCCCGCGCTCAACGCGACCCTCGTCGACATGGGCGGACGCATGCGGATGATCGTGAACGAGCTGGAGGTGGTGAAGGCCGAGAGCCCGATGCCGAACCTGCCCGTGGCGCACGCCGTCTGGAAGCCCCTGCCCGACTTCAAGAGCAGCTGCGAGGCGTGGATCCTCGCGGGCGGCGCGCACCACGCGGGCTTCAGCCGCGCCGTCACCGTCTCCCAGCTCCAGGACTTCGCGGCGATGGCGGGCCTCGAGTTCATCCACATCGGTCCGGGGACGAGCCTCACCGCCCTCAAGAACGAGCTGCGCTGGAACGACCTCGCCTACCGGCTGGCCCGCTAGCCACGCGCCGGCTTCGCACCGTGTCACGGCGGGCCCGACACCCGGCGTGACACGGCTTTCCCTTCCTCAAACCCCAGAGCCGTACCTCCCTCCAGAGAGCCACCCCATGAAGAGTGTCATGTTCAAGGTCGCTTCCGCGGTCGTCGTCTTCCTCGCGCTGCTTCCCGGTGCCGTGCTGGCCAAGGACTCCATCGTGCTCGGCTTCTCCCAGGTGGGCGCCGAGAGCGAGTGGCGCACGGCCAACACCCAGTCGATCAAGGAGGCCGCCACCCAGGAAGGCATCACCCTGAAGTTCTCCGATGCCCAGCAGAAGCAGGAGAACCAGATCAAGGCCATCCGCTCCTTCATCGCCCAGCGGGTGAACGTGATCGCCTTCTCGCCCGTGGTCGAGACCGGCTGGGAGCCCGTCCTGCGCGAGGCCAAGGCGGCCCGCATCCCCGTCATCCTCACCGACCGCGCCGTCTCCGTGAAGGACGAGTCGCTCTGGCTCTCCTTCCTGGGCTCGGACTTCGTGGAGGAGGGCCGCCGCGCCGCGAAGTGGCTCGTCAGCTACCCGCCCATCCAGGAGCTCGCCGCCAAGGGCGAGGTGAACATCGTCGAGCTCCAGGGCACGGTGGGCTCCGCTCCCGCCATCGATCGCAAGAAGGGCTTCGAGGAAGTGCTCAAGGAGCAGCCGAAGTTCAAGATCATCCGCTCGCAGACCGGTGACTTCACCCGCGCCAAGGGCAAGGAAGTCATGGAGGCGTTCCTCAAGGCCGAGGGCAAGAAGATCAACGTGCTCTACGCGCACAACGACGACATGGCCATTGGCGCCATCCAGGCCATCGAGGAGGCCGGCCTGAAGCCCGGCAAGGACGTGGTCATCGTGTCCATCGACGCGGTGAAGGGCGCCTTCGAGGCGATGATCGCCGGCAAGCTCAACTGCACGGTGGAGTGCAACCCGCAGCTGGGGCCGCAGCTGATGCGCCTGGTGAAGGACGTGGTGGCCGGCAAGCAGGTGCCCCGGCGCATCGTCACGCAGGAGTCCGTGTTCCCCCAGGAGAGCGCCGCCCGCGAGTTCCCGAACCGCAAGTACTGAGCCCCAGAGCCTCGCGCGCGGAGGAGAGGAACATGATGCAAGCCGATCCAGTGCTCGAAATGAGGGGAATCTCCAAGCGGTTCTCCGGCGTCCAGGCGCTCCAGGGCGTGGACTTCCGCCTCCTGCCCGGCGAGGTCCATACGGTCATGGGCCAGAATGGCGCGGGCAAGTCCACGCTGATCAAGATCCTCACGGGGGTTCATCGTCCGGACTCGGGCCGCATCCTGCTGCGAGGTCAGGAGATCAAACCCCGGAGCCCGCTCGAGGCACGCAAGCTGGGCATCAGCACGGTGTACCAGGAGGTCAACCTCTGCCCGAACCTCTCGGTCGCCGAGAACATCTGCCTCGGCCAGGACGCCTCCGAGACCTTCGCCATCCGCTGGAAGCAGATGCATCAGAAGGCGGAGGCGCTGCTGGCGGACCTCAATCTCCAGCTCGACGTCACCGCTCCCCTCTCCTCCTACTCCATCGCGGTGCAGCAGGTGTGCGCCATCGCCCGCGCCCTGAGCGCGCAGGCGAAGATCCTCATCCTCGACGAGCCCACCTCGAGTCTCGCCGAGGACGAGGTGAAGATGCTCCTGTCGGTCATGAGGAAGCTCCGGGCGCAGGGGATGGCCATCCTCTTCGTCACCCACTTCCTCGAGCAGGTCTTCGAGATCTCCGACCGCATCACCATCCTCAGGAACGGAGAGCTCGTCGGCGAGTACCCCGTCCAGGAGGTGTCACGCATCGAGCTGGTCACCCGGATGGTCGGCCGCGAGGTGGCCGGGCCGGGCCCGGGCCGGAGCAAGAGCGCGCGTGTCCCCGAGGGCCCGCAGGCCGTCACGAACGAGGCGCCAGCCCCGGCCGAGCGGCCCTTCCTCAGCGCGGAGGGACTTGGCCGGCGGGGCTCGGTCCAGGACGTGGGCCTGGAAGTGCGGCGGGGCAAGGCCCTGGGCATGGGAGGGCTGCTGGGCTCGGGACGGACCGAGCTCGCCCGGCTGCTCTTCGGCATCGATCGGGCCGAGAAGGGCTCCATCAAGATCGAGGGCCGGGCCGCGCGGCTCTCCTCGCCCCTGGAGGCCATCCAGCACGGCATCGGCTTCTGCCCGGAGGATCGCAAGCACGAGGGAATCGTGGGCGAGCTGTCGATCCGCGAGAACATCCTGCTCGCGCTCCAGGCCAAGCGGGGCATCTTCCGCACGCTCTCGCGCAAGCGTCAGGACGAGCTCGCGGCGGGCTACATCGAGGCCCTGGGCATCAAGACCCCGAGCGCGGAGAAGCCCATCTCGCAGCTCTCGGGAGGAAACCAGCAGAAGGTCCTCCTCGCGCGCTGGCTGGCGACCGAGCCGCGCATGCTCATCCTCGATGAGCCGACCCGCGGCATCGACGTGGCGGCGAAGCACGAGATCATGGGCAAGGTGATGGAGCTGTGTGACAAGGGAATGGCCATCCTCTTCATCTCGTCGGAGATCGAGGAGGTGCTCTGTTACTCGGACCGCATCGCGGTCATGCGCGACCGGCGCAAGGTCAGTGAAATCAAGTCGGGCGAAGCGGACGAGAGCATGGTGTTCAAGATCATCGCGGGGGGACAGGTATGAGCGCGGCCACGCAGTCCCCCGGGGCGTCCCGGGCGTCCGAGTTCCCGCGAGCGCTGGTCAGGGGGCGGCTCTTCTGGCCGCTGGTCACCCTGGCCCTGTTGCTCCTGTTCAACCTGGCCTTCAACGCGCACTTCTTCTCCATCACCGTCCGGGACGGCCATCTGTATGGCAGCCTGATCGACATCCTCAACCGCGCCGCGCCCCTGATGATCGTCGCCATGGGGCTGACGCTGGTGATCGCCACCCATGGCATCGACATCTCGGTGGGCGCGGTGGTGGCCATCTCGGGAGCGGTGGCGGCGACGCTGATCGGCGGTCAGCTCACTTCGGGCGGAGGAGCACCGGAGGCGGCCGGCCATCCGATGCCGCTCGTCATCCTCGCGGCCCTGGGCGTGGCGATGGCGCTCGGAATGTGGAACGGCGCGCTCATCTCCTTCTTCGGCATGCAGCCCATCATCGCCACGCTGATCCTCCTGGTGGCGGGGCGCGGCGTGGCCCAGCTCATCACGGACGGGCAGATCATCACCATCTATCACACCCCCTATTTCTTCATCGGCAATGGGTTCCTCGCGGGGCTGCCGTTCTCACTCTTCATCGTGACCGCAGTGCTGCTGTTGCTGCTGGTGCTCACGCGCCGGACCGCGCTGGGACTGTTCATCGAGGCGGTCGGGCTCAATCCCGTCGCCGCCCGCTTCGCGGGAGTCCGGGCGCGCGCCATCACCTTCTGGGCCTACGCCTTCTGTGGCCTGTGCGCCGGAATCGCGGGGCTCATCATCAGCTCGAACGTCAAGAGCGCGGACGGCAACAACGCGGGCCTCCTCTTCGAGCTGGATGCCATCCTCGCGGTGGTCCTGGGCGGGACGTCGCTCAATGGCGGCCGGTTCACCCTGGTGGGCAGCGTGCTGGGGGCCCTCATCATCCAGACCCTCACCACGACCATCTACTCCGTCGGCGTGCCGCCCGAGGTGACGCTGGTGGTGAAGGCCGCCGTCGTCTTCCTCGTCAGCATCCTGCAGTCCGATCGGGTGCGCGACCGCATCACCTCGATGGCCAGGCTGGGGGAGGCACTGTGAGGAACGAGACCGACTCCAGGTTCTTCGCCGCGCCCCGCCCCCTCCCGGCTCGCGCGCCCGTGCGGCCCCGGCTGGATCCGCGGCACCTGCCGTTCATGGTCACCCTGGGACTGTTCGGGGTGATGTTCGGCGCGGGCTCGCTCGCGTTCGACGGCTTCTTCTCCCTCCAGGTCTTCCTCAACCTGTTCATCGACAACGCCTTCCTGCTGATCGCCGCGGTCGGGATGACCTTCGTCATCATCTCCGGCGGCATCGATCTGTCGGTGGGCTCGGTGACCGCGCTCACCACCATGGTGCTGGCGTACCTCGTCGAGAACCGGGGCTGGAGCCCCGCGCTGGTCATCCCGCTGGTCCTGCTGATGGGCGCCACCATCGGACTGATCCATGGGTTCGTCATCCAGTACTTCTCGCTCCAACCCTTCATCGTCACCCTGGCGGGCATGTTCCTCGCCCGAGGGCTCTGCTACCTCATCAGCGTCGACTCGATCGCCATCTCCCATCCCTTCTTCACCGACATCTCCGCGATCCGCTATCCCCTGCCCTTCGAGACCTCCGTCTCCGTCAATGTCGTCATGGCGCTGGGGGTCCTGCTCGGAGCGGTGTACCTGGCGCACTCCACGCGCCTGGGGCGGACGCTGTATGCCATTGGCGGCAGTGAGCAGTCCGCCCTGCTGATGGGCCTGCCGGTCGCGCGGACGAAGATCTTCGTCTACACGTTCAGTGGTTTCTGTTCCTCCCTGGCGGGCATCGCCTTCACCTTCTACATGCTCTCTGGCTACGGGTTGCACGCGCAGGGAATGGAGATGGATGCCATCGCGGCGGTTGTGGTGGGGGGCACCCTGCTCACGGGCGGCGCGGGCCATGTCCTGGGCACCCTGGTCGGAGTGTTGATCTACGGCACCATCCAGACCCTCATCATGTTCGAGGGCAGCCTCAGCTCCTGGTGGACGAAGATCGTCATTGGCCTGCTGTTGCTCGTCTTCTGCCTGCTGCAGAAGGTGCTGGCCAGAACGCCCGCGCGCCAGGGGTCCACCCGCGCGGCCCGGCAGGACACCGCGCAGCCCCACCCCATTTCCTCCCCCATCGAGCAGACCGCCCAGGCGGGCGGGTAACCTCACGCAGCACCCTTCCCAGACGGCATCGAGGCGCCATGGAATCGAAATACCACGCACTGAAAGAACGAGCCTGGGCGGCGAACATGGAGATCCCGCGGCGTGGGCTCGCCATCTATACCTTTGGCAATGTCTCCGCCCTGGACGCCCGGGCGGGCGTCTTCGCCATCAAGCCGAGCGGCGTGCCCTATGACCAGCTCCAGGTGGAGCACATGGTGGTGGTGGACCTCGAGGGGAGGATCGTCGACGGCACCCTGCGGCCCTCCTCCGATACGCGGACCCACCTCGTCATGTACCGCAACCTCAAGGGCGTGGGGGGCATCGTCCACACGCACTCGACCTATGCCACCGGCTGGGCCCAGGCCCACCAGCCCATCCCCATCTATGGCACCACCCACGCCGACCACCTCGCCGAGGACGTGCCCTGCACGGAGGTCATGAGCGCCGAGGCGGTGGAACGCGACTACGAGATGGAGACCGGCCAGCAGATCCTGGAATGCTTCCGCCACCGCGACCCCCTGCACACGCCCATGGTGCTGGTGGCCGGACACGCGCCCTTCGCCTGGGGAGAAACCCCCGAGAAGGCGGTCTACAACGCCGCCGTGCTGGAGGAGCTCGCGAAGATGGCCTTCATCACCCGTGGGATTCATCCCGAAGCCGCGCGTCTCCCCGACCGGCTCATTCGCAAGCACTTCGAGCGCAAGCACGGACCGAGCGCGTACTACGGCCAGAAGTAGCGCGGACCGCCGGGCACACGCGGTGGCGCGTACCCGGCGGTCCATCCCGCCCGGCCCTCAATCCGCGATGAACGTCGCGTCCGCCTTGTCCGTGGCGGTGGAGAGCGGCTGGACGTAGAGCAGGTAGTTGAAGTGGCGCAGGTAGCGCCCGGCGTAGTTGTACGACTCGAACGACGAGCCCGTGCTGCTCGCCAGGCCGGAGCGCTGGTAGAACGACGCATCGTTCTTGAACGAGGTGGAGCCATCGCTCTTCTCCACCCAGGCCTCCAAGTTCTTGTGCCGCAGGAAGTAGCCCGGGAAGTTCGCCGACTCGAACGAGACCGTTCCCGAGCCCGAGAGGCCCGGCACGAGCCGGAACTGCGAATCCGCCAAGGGATTCACATTGGTCTCGAGCCGGCCCCGGAACTCCCAGTGACGGATCACGTAGTTGGGCAGGTTGTACGACTTGAACCGGAAGGACGTGGCCCCATCCGCCAGCGGAATTCCGAAGTTCGGTGTCCCGTCCGCGTTCCAGTAGATCTTCTGCACGCGGGTGTGGCGGTTCGGATCGTACAGCGGATCCCCGTTGATCTGCTGGTAGGGGCGCGCGTGGTAGACGAGAAGGTCGCTCTGGCCGTCCTCGGACACGGTGAAGAAGTTGTGGCCGGGGCCGTACTGGCTCGTGTTCACGTTGCTGGTGAACACGGGCGTTGGCGACTTCCGCCAGGAAGCGGGATTGAGGAGATCACTGCTGTCGGAGGCCGTCAGCATCCCCATGCAGTAGCGGTCATCGGTCTTGCTGGCGGAGTAGGTGACGAAGATCTTCCCGTTCTTCTTGAGCACCGCGGGGCCCTCGTTGACCCGGAAGCCCTGGGTCTCCCAGGCGTACTCGGGCCGGGTCAGCAGCACCGGGGAGCCCGCCAGAGTGGTGGGACTGCTCATCTTCGCGATGTACACATTGCTGTCTGGATTGTACTGCGCCCAGAGCATGTATCGCTGGCCGTTGTGCTCGAAGGTGGTGGCATCGAGCGAGAACGAATCCACTCCCGTGGAAATGATGCCTTTCTCGGTCCAGGACCCGGTCAACGGGTTGGCACTGCTGTTCTCGAGGGCATACATGCGGATCCTCCAGATGTCGTTGGAGGCACCCGCCGCGAAGTAGATGTACCACTTGCCCGAGATGAAATGGAGCTCCGGCGCCCAGATGTGCGCCGCCATCTCGCCGGAAGAATGCTTGCGCCAGACCACCGTCTCCGCCGCGGAGGCCAGGCCCTGGATCGACGTCGCGCGCCGCAGGATGATCCGGTCGTACTCCGGGACGGAAGCCGTGAAATAGTAGTAGCCGTCGGTGTGCTTGAAGATCTGGGCGTCTGCCCGCTGGGCAATCAGGGGGTTCGTATACTTCGGGGGAGCAGCCAGGGCGGTTCCCGCCGAGAGGCCCAGGGACAGGGCCGCCACGGCCAGGGAGAGCACGAGTTGCGGGAGGGATGAGCGTTGAGCCATTGAAGGTTCTTCCTTTCCTACGGACTGACTTCCTTGAACGTCGCGTCCGACTGCCCGGTCGAACTGTTGATGGGATCGATGCGAAGCGTGTAGTTGGAGTGGCGGATGTAGGAGCCGGGAACGTTGTACGACTGATAGGACGTCCAGGCCGGGTTCGCCAGGCCCGCGACATCCCGGAAGGTGGCGTCCTGCTTGAACTGGTCCGTGCCATCATTGCGCGCCAGGACCAGCACGTAGTTGCTGTGTCTGAGGAAGTAGCCGGGAAGGTTGACCGACTCGAACGAGACGGCGCTGTTGCCATCGGCCAGTCCAGGAACGATGCGGAAGCGCGAATCCTCGACCGGAGACACGTTCGCCTCGATGCGGGCCTGATAGTTGTAATGGCGGGCGTAACGGTCCGGGAAGTTGAAGGACTGGAGGCGCCGGATGTCACCGGCCTGGCCCGGCTCCTTCAGCACGGTCAGGTGACGGACGAAGCCCGTGAGCGAGGGGAGCTCCTTCTTGGCCGACCAGGAGGCGAAGGTGTTGGCCGAGTCGCTGTAGTAGTACTTCCCGGACGAGTATCCGTCGAAGAGGATCCGCCAGGAGCCATTGTCCAACTGGATCAGCGCCGGACCTTCCACCCAGTTGCCCCAGCCCGCCCAATCTCCGGTGCCCTTGAAGGTGTAGGGTCCGGTCAGGCTGGAAGCCGTCGCGTACTCGATGTACTTGCTCGTCTCGTTCTTGGTGAACGCATGGTAGGTGCTGCCCAGCTTGACGATGAACGTGTCGATGTAGTTGGGCCCCAGGCCCGACAGGGGGACGGGGCTGGACCAGGCGGTCAGCGAGGTGTTGAGCGCCTTGATGACATGGGGGGTGAAGTTGCTGGTGCCCGTGGTGCGCAGCGAGACGATGATGTTGATACTGCCGTCGCTGTCCTTGAACCACTCGGGCGCCCAGGTGTTCTGCAGATTCGCCGTCGGAAGCGTGACGTTCTGCATGAAGGTCCAGTTCACGCGATCGGTGCTCTTGGCGAAGCCAATCGTATTGCCGTCCCAGTTCGTGGTGTACGTCACGTAGTACACCCCGTCCGTGTGTCGCAGGATGCTGGGGTCGCGGATCAATCCCGACGGAGGTGTATAGGCGGGCCCCTTCATCAATCCGTAATGGGTGCCGTCATAGGACTGGTACACGTACATGTTCGATTCACTCGAGTTCGTGAACGCGGTCATCGTGTACACCGGGGTGGCGGCGGAGGCCGGAGCCGGCAGGAGCGTGAGCACCGCCAGGGCCATCGATGTGAGCGCTAACATTCCGGAACGCGTCGAATCGCTCGTTGCTCTCGTCTGGGGCATGAACAAGACTCCTGCGGTTGTCGGGGAAGGGACCGCGCGCTGGACATCAACGGCCACGGTCATACCTATGTGAACCCCTTCTTTGCTTTACGGTCAAGGCACTGAATTCACATTTCACGGCCGCCGCGTTCGCGGGCTTCGTGCAACGCATTGCATCAATGTTCGAGAGAGCACGCTCTCTGTCTCGATGAGGCTTCATCCGCTGGCCAACCCGAGGCGTGAATCGTCAGCCGCACCAGTCCGTCCCCGGACTCCGGGCGTCGCCGTCACCTCCGGTTACAAGCCGGTTACACCCCGCGCGGTCCTTCATTCGTACTGTTCTCCGCGTGCTCAATCGGGCACCGACGTACGAAAGGACGCACGATGAACTCGGCACTCAAGCTTCCCGTCATCCTTGGCTCCGCCGCGGTGCTCGCGGTCTCCGCCCTCCTGCTGGACCAGCCCTTTCTCCTTCCGGTCACACCCGAGGCACCGCCCATGGGGCCGGCCCCCGTGCGCGTGGCCCCCATCGCCAAGGCGGACGCGAATCAGCCCGTCATCCAGATTGCCCTCCTGCTGGACACCAGCGGCAGCATGGACGGCCTGCTGGACCAGGCCCGCTCGCAGCTGTGGAACATCGTCAACCGCTTCTCCCATGCGAAGCGCGACGGCGTGGCACCGCAGCTCCAGATTGCCCTGTACGCGTACGGCAACACCGAGCTGGGCGCCAACGCCAGTCAGATCCGCCAGGTGCTGCCCTTCACCACGGACCTGGATCTGCTCTCCGAGCACCTCTTCTCCCTGAGAACGTCCGGCAGCGCGGAGCACTGCGGAGAGGTCATCCGCGACGCCTCCGCGCAGCTCTCCTGGAGCAAGGACCCGGACGCCATGCGGCTCGTCTTCATCGCCGGCAACGAGCCCTTCACCCAGGGCCCCGTCGACTTCGATGCCGCGGTGAGGAACGCCCGCGAGCGCGGCATCACCGTCAACACCATCCACTGTGGCGACTACGAGCAGGGCGTCGCCGGGAGATGGAAGGACGCGGCGGTGCTCGCCGAAGGCAGCTACATGAACATCGACCAGAACCAGCGCGTGGTGGAGCTCGCCGCGCCGCAGGACGCGGAGATCGCCCAACTAGGCGTCGAGCTGAACAAGACGTACGTCGCCTACGGCACCGCCGGCAGGAAGAGCCAGTTGCGCCAGGAGGCGCAGGACAACAACTCGCTCGGTGTCTCCATCGCCAGCATGGTGTCGCGCTCGGTGGCCAAGTCGTCCCGCAACTACTCGAACGAGAGCTGGGACCTGGTGGACGCGGTGAAGAAGAACCAGGTGGACGTGGCGTCCGTCCCGGCCGAGGACCTGCCGGAGCCCATGCGCGGGCTGGACGCCGCCGGCCGCAAGGCGTGGCTGGAGGCGCGCGAGCAGGAGCGGACGCGGCTCCAGCAGCGCATCCAGACACTCAACGCCGAGCGCCAGCGGTTCCTCGCCCAGGCGCGCGAGCAGCAGGCCGCGCCGGGAGCGGACACGCTGGAAGGGGCCATCGGCCAGGTCGTGGAGCGCGAAGCCAAGAAGCGTCACCTCACGCTGGAGTAGGATGCCGTCATGGCCGCGCGCCGAGTGCTTGTCGTGGAGGATGATCCCGCCATCCGGCGTGGAATCGTGGATGCCCTGCGCTTCGAGGGCTATGAGGTGCTCGAGGCCGGGGCCCGCGTGGAGGGACAGCGGCTGGCCGAGCGCACCCCGTGCGATCTGGTGTTGCTGGACCTGGTCCTTCCCGATGGGGACGGGCTGGAGCTGCTCCGGGCGGTGCGCAAGAGCCGCCCCACCCTCCCCGTCATCATCCTCACCGCCCGGGGTCAGGAAGAGGACCGGGTCAACGGCCTGAAGCTCGGCGCCGACGACTACGTGGTGAAGCCCTTCTCGGTGCGGGAGCTGCTGGCCCGGGCGGGCGCGGTGCTCCGGCGCTCGGCCGAGCGGCCCACGGGGACGGGCCGCATCGACTTCCCGGGAGGACACTTCGAGGTGGAGCGGCGCGAGCTGAGCTTCGACGATGGCTCACGGGTGGACCTGTCCGAGCGTGAGGCGGACGCGCTGCGCTACCTGGGTGACAACGCCGGGCGCGCCATCTCCCGCGAGGAGCTGCTGGAGCGGGTGTGGCACCTGCCCGCCCGGGGCGTGCAGACGCGCACGGTGGACATGACCATGGCGCGCTTGAGGGAAAAGCTCCGGGACGACTCCGAGGAGCCCCGCGTCATCCTCACCGTCCGTGGCAAGGGCTACATGTTCGCCACGCGAGGCGCCGCCTCGTGATTCGCTCCTGGCGCATCTGGATCGCCGTGAGCGCGTGCCTGTGCCTGGCGCTGGCGGGCGTGGTGGCGCTGTCTGCCTTCGCCCTCCGGTTGGATCGCGCGGATCGTCAGGCCCGGGAGAGCGCGGCGCGCGAGGAGAACGCGCGGCTGGCGCTGTGGCGGCTGGACTCGGATCTGCTGCCGCTGGTGGCCCGCGAGAGCGCGGTGGCCCCGGAGGCGTACCGTCCCGTGTCCGCGGCGCGCGGGGTGCTCGACCCGAAGCTGCGTCCCATGCCGCGAGGCGAGGCGCTGCTGGCCTCACCGCTGCTGTCCCCTCTCCCGGAGCATGTGTTGCTCCACTTCCAGGTGGCCTCGGATGGGACGGTGTCCTCGCCCCAGGTGGTGGGACCCGGGCTGCGCGAGTCGGTGGGCGCCACGCTGCCCGCGTCCGAGCTGGCCACGCTGGAGGATCGACTGGGGAAGCTGCGCGGCCTCCTGGGCGGTACGGACCTCCGGCGGGCCCTGAGCAACCCGCCCCCGCAGGTCCGGCGTCCCGAGCCCAAGGTGCGCTACGAGAGCACGCTCGCCGAGGTCTCCCAGGTGGCGAAGAACGTGAGCGAGTTCAGCGCCCGCTCCCGGAGCGCGAGTCAGGCCCTCCGGGGGATGAGCGGGTCCAACTCGAACGCCTACGAGGACAACCTCCAACGCGCCCCCGTGCGGAGCCAGCCGGGGGACGGCGACGCGATGCGGGCCCTCTGGGTGGGGGACACGTTGCTCCTGGCGCGGCGCGTCCGGCTGGACGGGCGGGAGTACATCCAGGGCTGCTGGCTGGACTGGCCCTCGCTGCGCACGTGGCTGGTGGGACAGCTGGGAGATCTGCTGCCCTCCGCGACGCTGGAGCCCGTCACGGGCAGGCCGACGCACGGAGATGGCCGGATGCTGGCGGCGCTGCCGGTGCGGCTGGTGCCGGGACAGCTGCCGGGCGGGTACGACACGGCGTCCATCTCCTCGCTGCCGGTGGTGCTGACGGTGGCGTGGAGCGGCGTGCTGCTGGCGGGCGCGGCGGTGGTGGCGCTCCTGGTGGGCGTGGTGGCGCTGAGCGAGCGGCGGGGCGCGTTCGTCTCCGCGGTGACGCACGAGCTGCGCACGCCACTGACGACGTTCCGGATGTACACGGAGATGCTGGCGGCGGGCATGGTCCCGGACGAGGCCCGCCGCCAGGAGTACTTCGACATCCTCCACCGCGAGGCGGAGCGGCTGAGCCACCTGGTGGAGAACGTGCTGGCCTACGCCCGCATCGAGCGCGGGCGGGCGCCGGCCCGGCTGGAGCCGGTGGACGTGCGCTCCATGGTGGGACGGATGGAGGAGCGGCTGGCGCAGCGGGCGGCTCAGGCGGACATGGAGCTGTGCGTGGACGTGCCGGCGGGCGTCACGGTGCTGACGGACCCTTCCGCCGTGGAGCAGGTGCTCTTCAACCTGGTGGACAACGCGTCCAAGTACGCGGCCCCGGCGGTGGATCGGCGCATCCACGTGGAGGTGGAGCGGCGCCGGGGCCGGGTGGGCCTGGTGGTGAGGGACCACGGGCCCGGCGTGGACGCGGTGACGGCGCGGCGCCTCTTCGAGCCCTTCTCCAAGTCCGTGCAGACGGCGGCGAAGACGGCGCCGGGCGTGGGGCTGGGACTCGCCCTCTGCCGGAGGTTGGCGCGGAGCATGAAAGCGGACCTGCGTCACGAGCGCGTGGCGGAGGGTGGAGCGCGGTTCGTGCTGTGGCTCCCTCACTTCACGGTGAAGACGTAGCTCTGCCCGTAGCGCGAGCCGTCCATCTGGCAATACCGTATGACCATGAAAATCAAGAACATCGGCGCCGCGATCGGCGCCGCTCTGCTTACGTTCGTCCTGGTCACCGAGCCCCAACTGTTCGGCGTACCCACCGCCGACGCGCGCGGCACGTACTTCCATACCGAGATCCATCCTCCTCACTGGCTGCCGTGGACCACCGATGGCGCGTCCGCGATCGAGAGCGGCCCCGCCTTCCTGACGCACGGCCTGCGTTGCAGCGGCCGCTACTGCGACAACGTGAGCCTGCTCAACGTGGAGTCTGGCTATACGCAGACGACCAGCTGGTGGACGGACTCCTTCTCCGAGGAGGGCGCGCACGAGCAGGTGTGCGGCAACAACGGCTTCGTGACGGGCCTGGGCTGCTCCGGCGACTACTGCGACAGCATCGCCCTCCGGTGCTCACAGCTCGACAACGGCGGCGTGCGCTCGAACTGCTACTGGACGGAGTCCATCTCCGAAGAGAGCGGCGGGACGTTCGTGGCCCCGGAGTCCATGTACCTCGCGGGCGCCCGATGCTGGGATCGCTACTGTGACAACAAGCAGCTCTACCTCTGCCAGGCGGACAACGGCGGGCCGTCTTTCGACCTGAGCGCGATGGCGGCCCGGTACGCGCCTCGCCTTCGCTTCGATCAGGAGACCACCACGGGCTCCGGCGAGCAGAGCAAGTGCTTTCCGAGCGACGCGGCCACGTACTTCGAGCAACGCGCGCAAGGCGCCTCCCCCGTGTCGCTCTGCAACAAGGACTATTCGACGATTCGGAACAACCGGATCCCCGCCTACTACATCGCCACCCAGGTGGGGACGAACACGGTGCTCATCCGCTATTGGTACTTCTATGCGTGGCAGAGCACGTGCTTCGTCAGCTCGGGCTCGCACGCCGCGGATTGGGAATCGGTGGCGGTCCTGGTCGTCGATGGGCGGCTGAGCCGGGTCGCGTTCTACCAGCACGGCGGGTGGTACAGCCGCGAAGCCGGTTCGTTCGAGACCGTGGAGGGCACGCATCCCATCGGCTACGTCGGAAAGAACGCCCACGGCACCTACCACGACTCCGGGGGCTCGGGCGGTTGCCTCTACTTCGAGGATTTTCGCAATCCCGGCGGCAACGACTACCACATGGATACCTGGAACAACCTCGTGCCCCTCACCCGGGGCGGCAACTCGCCCGCGTGGATGAACTGCACGGGCTCGGGTTGCTTCGATGGTATCGGCCATCCGATCGAACAAACGGGAGACCTGCGGTCGATGCGCGGCTGCGGGAAGGACGGCTGCGGCCGGTCTTCCCTCGGTGAGAACATGCCCTTCCAGAACGACCCGGCGGGCACGGACCATACCGCCATCTACCTCCAGCACAGTGGCAAGGTGATCGATGTCCCCGGGGCGAGCACCAGCGATGGGGAGAAGCTCACCCAGTTCTCCAACCGGGGCGTGGACAACCAGCGATGGCTGCTCGAGTCGACGGGAGACGGGTACTTCACGTTGCGCGCACGCCACAGCGGCAAGTGCATGGACGTGGCCGGAGCATCCATGACGGCCGGCACGAACGTCGTCCAGCACATCTGCAACGGCGGCGACAACCAGCGCTTCCGCCTGCTCCCGTACGGCAACGAGTACTTCGCGATCCAGGCGAAGCACAGCAACCAATGCCTGGACATCGCAGGCGGCTCCATGGACGACGGCGGATTGCTGATCCAGTGGCCGTGCGGCTGGACGACGAACGAGAGCTTCCGCTTCGCGCCGTGACACGGCCCAGCGGATGACACTCCGCCAGGTTGCATGGCGCCGCGGGCTCCCACGGCGCCGCTCCTCCGCTGGCTCCAGGAGGGTGAGGGCTCGCTCCCTCTTTCGGGTGAGTATTTTCATGGGCTTCCGAGTGTTCTCTTCCGAGGTGTGACTCCCTACCCTCGACAGGGATATCGGCTGCCTTCTCCGGAAGAGAAAACGAGACAAGACCATGCCCAAAGGCATCAGCAAGACCTCGCCATCCGCCGATCCCGGTCGAGGTCAGCACGTGGTGATGTCCGCTCGCGAGTCCATCTCCGACCTGGTGGCGAGGTACGCGTGGGCCTACGACACCCGCGACTGGGACGCACTCGTCGAGTGCTTCACCCCGGACGCGACGCTGTCCCTGCGAGTCGCCGGCGGCGACCTGGCCGGACCGTTCCGGGGACACACGGAGATCATGCGCCTGATGCGGGACTCCGCCGCGGCGCAGGACGACCGCAGGCGGCACGTATGCACGAACCTGGTCGTTGATCTCTCCGGTCCCGGCACGGCCACCGCGCGGTCTTACGTGACACTGATCTCGGTGCGGGGCGTGCAGCTCGAGGTGCTGGCCACCGGCACGTACACCGACGAGGTGGTCCAGGCCGGGGAGTCCTGGCGGTTGCGCGCCCGGCACATCGAACTCGACCTCCCCGCTGAGGGCCGGCTCCCTCGATGAACCTCGGACTGCTCCCCGCCAAGTGGGCGGCCCTCACTCCCCGGCGGACCGCCCTGGTCGACATCACCCACCAGCGGCGCATCGACTGGGCCACCTTGGACTCCAGGGTGCGCAGGCTGGCCAACGGCCTGCGGGCACTGGGCCTGCGCTCCGGTGATCGGGTGGCCGTGCTCAGCCGCAACAGCATCGAGTACCAGGAGCTCTACTTCGCGGTGGGCCGCGCGGGCCTGGTGCTGCAACCGCTCAACTGGCGGCTGTCCACCGAGGCGCTGCGCACGCTCGTCGCCGAAGCCGAACCCGCCGTCCTGGTCGCCTCGGCCGAGTTCCGGCACGTGGCCGGGGAGCTGGGCCGGGCGGTCGACCTGGTGCGCCTGCTCTACTGTGGACTCAATGGGGATGGCGGCTACGAGGAACTCATCGCCTCGGCGCCGGATACCGAACCGCCCTGGAGCGAACAGGTCCAAGAGGACGACCCCTGTTTCATCCTCTACACCGGCGGCACGACCGGAATGGCCAAGGGCGTGGTGCACACGCATCGCAGTGTGACCGCCGGGATGCTCAACCAGACGGTGGCGGAGCGGATCGTCCCCTCGGACGTCTACATGCTCACCGGGCAGATGTTCCACATCCCCGTGGTGCTTTCGATGAACTACCTGGCCCACGGCTGCCCCGTGGTGCTGATGAACTTCGATGCCCGGCAGGCGCTGGAAGTCATCGAGCAGGAGCGGGTCTCGGCGTTTCTCGGCATCACCACGATGCTCAACTGGATGCTGGCGGTGCCGGGGTTCGGCAACTACGACCTGTCGAGTCTGCGCAACATCCAGTACGGCGGCGGCCCGATGCCCAGCGCCATCGTGCGCGCGGTGGCGGAGTCCTTCCCGTGCGGGTTGATCCAGGGCTACGGGCAGACTGAAGGGGTAACCATGTCCTTCCTGTCCCAGGAGGACCACCGCGACGCCCTGCGGGGTGTCCACCCGCACCGGCTGCGCTCCTGTGGCCGCGAGGGTTTCGGCACCCGCATCCGGGTCGTCGACGCGGACGGCCACGACGTGCCGCGCGACCGCAAGACTCCCGGCGAGATCGTGGTCCGCGGCGCGGCCAACATGCTCGGCTACTTCCGGCGGCCGGACCTGACCGCGGCCACCTTCCGCGACGGGTGGATGCGGACCGGCGATGTGGCCACCTGGGACGACGAGCGCTACCTGTACATCGTCGACCGGCTCAAGGACATGATCATCTCGGGGGGGGAGAAGATCTACAGCGTCGAGGTGGAGGAGGCGATTGGCAGACACCCGGCGGTGCTGGAATGCGCCGTGATCGGGGTGCCCGACGAGCAGTGGGGAGAGTCGGTGAAGGCCTTCGTGGTGCTCAAGCCAGACCAGACGGCGACAGCGGAGGACATCATCGACGTCGCCCGCAGGCACCTGGCCTCCTATCAGAAACCACGTTCGGTGGAGTTCGTCGCCCGGTTGCCCAAGGCGCCCACCGGCAAATTGCTCAAGCGGGAGCTGCGCGCACCGTACTGGGCGGACAGGGACATCTCATGAAGACACCAGGCGTATTCATCAGCGCGACCGGGGCCTATCTCCCCGAGCGGGTGCCCGTCGAGCGGGCCGTGGCCCAGGGACTCGTGGGCGAGGCCGAGGCCAGGCGGTACGGCATCCAGAGCGTCACGGTGGCGGGCGACCTCCCCGCGCCGGAGATGGCGCTCCGGGCGAGCCGGCAGGCGATGCAGCGCGCCGGCCAGGACCCGGCGGCGTTGAGCCTCCTCCTGTACGTCAGCACCTGGTACCAGGGACCCCACGGCTGGTGTCCCCAGTACTACGTCCAGCGGCACACCGGCTCCGGACAGGCGACCGCGGCGGAAATCAAGCAGGCCTGCATGGGCATGTTCTGCGCCTGCGAACTGGCCGCGGCCCACCTGATGGCGTCACCCGAGCACACCGCTTCGCTGATCACCTCGGCGGACAACTACAACACCCCGAAGATCGACCGCTGGCGGTCCACCCCGCACGCCCCGCTCGGTGACGGTGCGTGCGCGCTGCTGCTCACCCGGAAGAGCGGTTTCGCACGCCTGGAGGCGATCAACTCGGTGACACTGCCCCAGTTCGAGGACAGGCACCGGGGCGCGATCCCCCTGTTCCCGCCGGAGGCAACCCTGGACACCGGTCTCGACCTCGGGAAGGCCAAGGAGCAGTGGCTGTCGACCACGCGCGTGGACCCGCGGGAAATGGCGACGCTGGTCTCCAGAACCATGCTGGAGGTCGTCGACAAGACCCTCCGGGAGGCGAGCCTGGACATGTCGGAGATCACCCGGATCGCCTTCGTCAACTGGTCCGAGGAGCGGGTGCGGGAACGCGCCGCGGTCCCACTGGGACTGCCCATATCCAGGTTGACCTGGGAGTACGGCCGCACCATCGGACACGTCGGTGCCAGCGACCAGGTGCTCTCGCTGGATCACCTCCTCGTCTCGGGCGAGCTGAACGAGGGGGACAACCTCCTGCTGCTCGGTACCGGGACGGGGGCGAACATCGCGTGCATGGCCGTGCGGATCCTGCACCGGCCACATTGGGCGTAGGTCAAGGAGAGGCCGCGCAGGCGTGCTCCTTGACTGTTCTGTCTCCCAGCCGCATCCGCCAGAACGCGCGGGCATCCGGCCTCGAGTCGAGCCGCTTCCACAGCGCTTCCACTCCACCGGCCTCGCGCGCGATCCGCCGGGCGAGCGCCGCCGCCCGCGCATAGGCCCGCTCCCGCGCCTCCGGACGCACCTCCAGCAGCTCCGCCGTTAGGGCCCGGCAGTCCTCCGGCCCGCTCGCGGTGGGTCCCGGCTCCACCAGCGCCGTGGCGAACCCCTCGACGAACCAGCGAGGCAGCGCCGGCCCCGCATGGGAGATCAACGCCAGATGCGCCACCTCGTGCCGCGTGAGCGCGCTCAGGTCCTCCATCCGATCCACCACCCGCGCGGGCGGAAAGAGCACCTCGTCCTCCACCACTCCGGCCGCGGCGGTGCGCGGCAGGCCGGTGCGCGCGCTGAACGCCTCCACCGACTCGGACAGCACCGCCCGCACCTCCAGCACCTCCGTCCCCACGAAGGGCGGCAGCGACTGGCGCGCCCGCTCCAGCGCCCGCGCCACCCGCGTGGCCACGCCCTCCTCACCCTCCTCGTGCCGCACCACCGTGGCGCCCACCTGCACCTCGGCCGCGAGCACCGCGCTCATCACCACGCTAAAGAGGGGGCTCGCCAAGCGTACGCTCCGGGAAGTAGTGCTTCAGGATCTTCTCGTACCCGTACCCGCGCCGCTCCAACTCCGTGGCGCCGTACTGGCACAGCCCCACCCCGTGGCCGAGTCCCCGCCCCTCGAAGCGCACCTTCCCGCCCACCTCGCGCGCGCTCACCGCGAGGCTCTTCAACGTCTGGTAGCCCAGCGCCCGGCCCACCCGGGCATGAAAGGCCTCGCCCGACAGGCGCACGCCGAACGTGCGCACCTCCAGCGCCCGGCCCCCGTTGTCCTCGCGCAGCACCTCGAAAGCCGGGCCCTCGGCGGCAATCCCCAGCGCCCGGGCGAGTTCCTGCCGCGACACCTCGAAGTGCCAGCGGTGGTGCGGTGAGCCGGCGCACAGCGGCCCGGACGTGCCCACCCGATCCGCCACCGCGCTGGAGGCCTCGGACGCGCCGAAGACACTCGCGGCCGTGCTCGTGGCGCCACCGCAGCTCGAATGGAAATAGGCCGGCGCCAGTGGCTCACGCGCCTGGCGTCCCCGGAGCACCCTGCCCCGCGTGGCCTCCACCGCCTTGTCCACCTCGGCGCGCTCGTCCTCCCGGCCCCGGTAGAGCTGGCAGTGGGTGAGATCGCACACGTCGTAGCCCGCCCGCTCGTGCCGGTTGCGCCCGGCGAGGGCATAGGTGCGCGAAACGACGGCCTGGGCCTTGAGCGCCTCCGGCTTCCCGGCCAGCTCGCTGCCCACCACGCCCCGGAGGTAGTCCTCCACGGACAGCTCGTTGAACAGGGCGATCTGTCCATCCAGCACGGTGGCCCGCAGCGCGCCCCGGTACCGCCGCGTGGTGTTACCGAGCCGCACCCCCACGCCCTCGCCCGGTGCGTAGAGCTCGCGGCAGCGCCGGTCCGGCCGGCCCAGGTCCAACAGGCCCTGATCTATCTCCGCCGTGGCTCCCGTCAGCTCCAGTGTCTTCCCATCGCAGCGCAGCCGCCCCCCTTCAGTCATGACCCGGACACGCACCGGGCCCAGCTTCTCCAGGACGCGGACGCGCAGGTGGCCCGGGGGGCGCTCCCAGGGCGTGGTCTCCGGCGCATCGCCCCCGAGCGCGAGGCTCAACAATTCCGTCCCCGGCTGCGCGGCCTGGTGGGCTCCGCGTCCTTCCCGGGCGAAGGCCACCACCGCGAAGCGCGGCGCGCGAAAGGGCGCGAACCCGATGAACCAGCCATGCGTGTGCCAGCCCTTGTCCCAGCGCGCGGTGCCCGTCTTCCCCGCGCCCTCCAGCGTCCCCAGCCGCGTGGCCGCCAGCGTGCCGCTCTCGGCCGCCTGCCGCATCGCCTCGCGCAGTACCTCCACCGCCGCCAGGTTCCCGAGGCGCGGCCCCTGCCGGCCGCCCAGGCTCCGCGCCTGTCCCCGGCCCGCGACCACCGCCGCCATCTGGAGGAGCTGGAGTGGCGTCACCTGCACCCGCTCGCTGTCCCCGGCCGCCACGCGGATCCGGTCCTCGCGCGAGAGCGCCTGGGGCAACACGCCCCCCTCTTCCCCGGGCAGTGCCCCCGTGGGCCTTCCGAGCCCGAAGTCCCGCAGGGCGCGCAGCAGCTCCTCGCCCTCCAGCACGTCTCCCAGGGCGTGGAAGTAGATGTTGCAGGACAGGGCGAGCGCCCGCGTCAGCTCGATGCGCCCATGGCCCGAGTGCAGCCAGCACGTCCGCTCCCGGCCTCCAATCTCCGCGCGGCCACTACAGCGCAGCGGCTCCTCGGGCAGCCGGTGGGTGTCGAGCGCCGCGTAGGCACTGGCCAGCTTGAGCACGCTGCCGGGCGGGAAGGCACGCGTGAGGACGGCGGGGTGATGGGCCAGCACCAGCTCGCCGGTGGCCAGGTCCATCACCGCCGCCGCGTCATCCTCGTCCGGCAGCAGGGCCTCGGCGCGCTCGGCCAGCCGGGTGCCTGGTCCGGGCGTGCCCCCGGCCACGGCGAGCACCAGCAACAGTCCCAGGGGCACGAGGGTTACTCCACGACCCGGGCGGCCTTCACCGTGAAGGTTCCCACCTCGAACTTGCCGCCCGTGCGGGTCAGCATGTGACGGAAGGTGTGCCGCTCCTCGCGGTCGGTGCCCTCGTGGAGGAGCACGTCCACCTTCACCTCGGTCTGGGCGTTGCCGTGGTCGGAGAAGTAGTCCACCAGGATCTTGTAGGTGCCCGTCTGTGAATTGGCCTGGGTGTAGATCTCCGGCCCGTAGCCCGTCGTCACGTCCACGTCGAGCGAGCCGCCGCTCGCGGTCTCCTTGTGCCCGTACCAGGACTCCTCGCCCGAGGGCTCCACCACGTGCAGGTCGAGGTCCGTCTCGTCGGTGTCCCAGGAGAGCACCACGCGCAGATCGATCTTCGGCACCTTGGCGAACACCGACACCTTGGCGCGGCCCACGCCCGCCCCATTGGCCGCCGACACTTCAATCACGTTCATCCCCGGCGACAGCACGAGCGAGAGATCGAACGCGCCGCCTCGCAGGGGCAACGGCCGCTCGGTGCCGTTGATGGAGAGCGTGCCGACGCGCAACGAGGTGTCGGAGATGGTGCCGGTGATGCGCGCCACCCGGTTCGAGGTCCATCCCCCGGCCGGCGTGGCGAGCGTCACCGTGGGCGCGTCGTTGGCCCAGGCGGGGGCCGCCCCCCAGAGCAACAACGCCAGCACCGGCAGCAAGGTCCGGACGTTCACGGCTCACCTCCCACCTGCAGCGTCTGCTCGTTCGAGGTCCCCCGCACCTGCGGGTGGTACATGAGCGAGGCACTGGCCGGCATCACGTGCAGGTTGCCCGCGAAGCCCGGCGTCATCATGTAGCCGAAGACGTTCTTGCCCGCCTTCAGGTCGCTCGCGAAGAAGACCACCTTCTCGTCACGCACCTCGCGGTGCAGGCCCTTGGGGTGCAGATCCCTGCCTCCGGGCGTGCGGCCCACGTCGGACTCCTCCACCTCGCAGCCGGAGCAGAGCGGATCCTCCAGCATCGCGTACTCCACGGCGTTCGGAGCGTTGACCTCCAGCTCGACGAAGAGCAGCTCATCCTGCTCCGCGCTCTTGCCGAGCGGCTCGAGGGTCTCCTGGATGCCCGCGCCGCCCTGCTCCCGCTCCACGCGGTGGTAGCGGCGGGTGATGGTCAGACCACTGCTGCTCGCCTTCAACCCCTCGCCGGCATCCAGGTACGACAGCCGCGCCTCGAGCATCAGCCCGGCACCCTCGCCCCGGCGCGCGACCTGGAGGGTGTGCGTCCCTGGCTTCACCGTCAGCGACTCACCCACCATCAGCTCGGGGCCATAGAGGTCCTCGCCGGAGTAGGTGCGCTCGCCGAGCGGCTGGCCATCCAGCACCGCGGCCACGGTGGCGCCCCGCGTCTGGCTGGCGAAGCGCGGGAGCACGTCGGCCAGCGCGGACACCACCACCGCCGTGTCACGGGTGCTCTGCCAGTGGCCCTCGCGCCGCTGCTGCAGGAGGAACTTCACCGCGCCGTCGATGAACGGGCTCGCGGGACGCACGCGGGCGAGCGCCCGGAGCGCCGAGGCCGTGGTCTCGATGGGGTCTCCATCCCAGGTGGCCATGGCCGGCTGGATGCGGCCCCGCCACCAGGGCTCCGTCCCGCCGCCGCCGAACACCACCAGCTCGCCGACGCGGTTGGCCGAGCGCTCGAGCTCCTCGGCCAGCGCGGCGGCGTCTTCCTTCTTGCCCGTCTCGGCCAGCGCGAGCACCACCAGCGACTTGGTGTAGGTGGACAGCTCGACCTGCTCGCGCACCTTCTGTGCGAGCGCGGTGAGCATCGAGTCCGACGACTTGCCCGCCAGCGCCAGGTTGTAGAGCAGACGTGCCCGGAGTCCGTCCTCCATGTCCCCCGTGCTGAGCGAGGACAGCTTCGCCAGGCCCCGCGTGAGCATCTGGTCCAGCTCCTCGTTGCCGTAGCCGAGCGAGCGCGCCATGGCCAGGCCCTGCACCACGTAGCCCGTCATGGCCGCGTCCGTCTCGTCCTCCTCCCACCAGCCCCAGCCCCCATCGCCGTGCTGGAGCTGGCGCAGCCGCGCCACCCCCGCCATCACCATCTTCGGCAGCTCCTCGTGGCGCTGCTTGCGCGGCAGCTTGAGCTGCTCATACGCCTTCACCGCCACGAGGTTGGGCACGAAGCGGCTCATCGTCTGCTCGGTGCAGCCGTACGGGTAGCCCACGAGGTAGTCCAGGGCACTCTCGATGGCCGGAGCGATGCCAGTGCTGGCGTAGAGCGCCAGCCGCGAGGCCTCGGGGTGGGCGGAGGCCGGAATCTCCAGGGCCAGGTCCACCGGCGCGGTGGAGTCGGCGGCCAGCGAGGCGACGACGGCCTCACCGAGCAGCGCGCCGTGGGCCAGCCGCGGCACCTCCAGCTCCACCGAGTCGGAGTGGTTGCCCAGCGTGCCGTTGGCGCGCAGCTTCACCTTGCCCTCCCCCCCCACCACCCGGACGGGGAACATCACCACCGCCTGATCATTGCCCTCCACCGCGACGGTCTTCTGCTTCTCGGTCAGCTCGACGCCCGTGGCCTCGAGCGTCACCGTGGCCGTGCCCTTCTGGCTGGTGGAGTTCTCCAGCAGAACGCCGAGCTGAAGCGTGTCGCGCTCGCGGAAGAAGCGCGGGGTGGCCAGGCGCACCTGGAAGTCCTGGTGCACACGCGCCTTGCCCACGCCGAAGCCCACCGAGGTGTCGGCGGTGATGACGCGCGCGGTGGCCCGCCACGTGGTGAGGTTGTCCGGGAAGACGACCTTGAGCTGGGCCTTGCCGTCCGGGCCGGTGGCCAGGTTGGGAGAGAAGAGCAGCGTGTCCTTGAAGTCCTTGCGCACCTTGCGCGAGAGCGTCTTCAGGTCACCGAAGCCCGCGCGGCTGCGCCGCACGAGCTGGCTCATCTGCTCGCGCACGCTGCGGCCGTAGCCATAGAAGCGGAAGGTGGTGGAGCTGGTGCCGCGCACGTTGTCGCGCACCGGGTGGAAGAAGAACTCCGGCAACGAGGGGGCGATCTCCGGGGAGACGGCGTAGATGGCCTCGTCCACGACGGACAGGGCGATGTCGGCGTTGGCCACCGGCTTGCCGTCCGGAGACTTCACCGACACCGTGAAGGTGCCCGTGTCGCCCGGCGCGTACTTCTCCTTGTCCGCCGACACTTCCACCTGGAGCACCCGGTCCGTGGGCGGCACCCGCAGCAGCAGCTCCTTGCGGAAGGTGCGTCCGGCGGAGATGGCCATGGCACCCACGTACATGTTGGGCGACATCTCCCGCGTCACCTTGAAGCGCAGCACCGCCGAGTAGCCCTTGAGCTCGAGCGCCTCGCTGGAGAGCACCTCCAGCCCCTGGTGCGTCAGCAGCACGCTGGCCGAGTCGAACGGGGCGCGCACCAGCACCACCGCCTCGTCGCCCACCTTGTAGCTGGGCTTGTCCGAGTACAACTCGAACCCGCCCTTCGCCATGGGGATGTCCCCGCCCTTCTGCGTGACGAAGAAGGGCACGGTGGTGGTGATGACCGAGCCGGCATCATCCTTCGTGGTGAGGTGGGCCACGTAGGCGCCGGGCTCGGTGGGCTTCAGCTTGTTCAGGCCTCCCGTGGCGGACGCCGTCACCTGGAGCTGCTGCGCGGGCAGAGCCGCCTGGGCCACCGAGGCACCCGTGCGCTTCTGGTACTTCACCTCCACCTGTACGGGGGCGGCCACCGGCTTCTCCGCGTAGTCGCGCGCCACCACCTGGAGCGACACCTCGTCACCCGGCTCGTAGACGAGCTTGTCCGCCCGGGCCGACAGGAAGAAGCGGCCCACCGTCACGTCCACCACCTTCTGGCCCCGGGCCGTCTTGCCCGAGTCTTCCACCACCTTGGCCTCGATGGAGTACGTGTAGTCCTGGCCGTCCCGGGCGGTGGGGAAGCTGAAGGCGTACGTCCCGTTCGCGTCCAGCTTGCCGGACAGCTCCTGGACGATCTCCCGCCCCGCCGAGGCGCGCTCGCCCTCGGAGACGAAGAAGTCCGCCTCCGCGTCCGCGAAGTCCGGGATGAAGAAGCGGCTGCGGTACACGGTGAGCTGCACGTCCCCCTTCTTCAGCACGCCGCCGTGGAAGAAGCGCGCCAGCACCCGGCCCGACACCTCGTCGCCCTGGACGTACGACGGCCGCCCGAGCTGCACGTTCACCTGGTACTCCGGCTTGCTGAACTCCTTCAGCTTGAACTCACCCTCGAAGGACTCCCCCTCCACCTCGGCGCGGATACGCCAGACACCCGCCGCCGGCTGCGTCTCCTTGCCCGGCAGCTCGAAACGCCCGGTGAAGCTGCCATTGGCGGCCACCTCCACCTCCAGCGAGTCCACCGCCGTACCGCCCGGCTCCACCAGGGACACGTCGGCCTTGCCCCCCTTCGGCGGAGCATAGGCGGTGCCCGCGCGCGAGCGGATGATGCCCTTGAAGTGCACCTCGTGCCCCGGGCGGTACACCGGCCGGTCCGTGAAGAGGTACACCACCCGGTCATTCGCCGCCCCCGAGTAGAAGGTGGCATCCGCCAGCGCCACGTCCTCGCCCTTGCGCGCGAGCGCCAGCGTCTGCGTGGCCGCCTTCACCTTGGCCGTGAAGAGGCCGTCACCGTCCGTGACGCCCTCGGCGTACGGCTTGCCCTGGTCGAACAGCGTCACCTTCACGCCCGAAAGCGCCGCGCCCGTCGTCTGATCCACCGCCAGCGCCACCGTCCGCTCCGGGCCCTGCTTCACCATCAGGCCGATGCGCGACACCACCGCCAGCGTGTAGCCCACGTCCTCGCCCGTCACGCCCTCCACCAGGTAGACGCCGCTCTCCTTCACGCCCAGCGCCAGCGTGCGCAGCATCCAGCTCCCGCCGTGGCCCGAGTAGCTCTCGCCGTCCTCGCCGCTCTCCTCCGCCGGCTCCGATCTGGAGGCCGAGCCGTCCAGGTCCTCCCGCCAGTAGCTGACGAGCGGATAGTCCTTGAGCAGCGGGATGCGGACCTGCTCGCGGGCCGGGACCGACTGGGCCTTGGCCAGGCCGGCATTGGCCGGCTCGAGCACCTCCAGCGCCGAGGCACGCGCCTTGGGAGACACCGCGTCGCGCACCTGCTCGCGCAACGAGGTGGCCGCCGCGCGGTAGCCGCCGGTGAGCACCGTGAAGAGGTGCTTGTCGCGCAGGGTGTTCTGCGTCACCGGACGGTGCAGGTCCGTCTGCCCGAGCATGAAGGCCTCGGGCTCGGGGATGCGGTAGACGCGCATGGAGAGCGCGCGCACGCCGCTGGCCTCGATGCTCACCGTGGGCTGGGTGCCCGGAGCGCTCACCGTCTGCGTGGACAGGTAGAAGCGCCCGCGAGCGGATGCGTCCGGCGCGGCGAGCACCCACATCACGGCGAGCAGCAACTTCAGTCGAGAATCTTCCATCGGTGGAACCCCACGAAATGCGGGTTGTCGTCGCGCGGGCGCCACTTCTCGTCCGGATGCGACAAAAGGTCTTCGAGCCTGAGCCGTTTGACGATTCCCCTGGAACCGCCGGGCCGGCTGTCGGGGCCGGTGTGGTAGACGACCTCGGGCCCGAGCCCGTCGAGGTCACCCAGGTACACCATCGAGTGATAGGACATCCCGCGGGCCTCGGGATCCTCGAAGAAGAGCAGGTCCCCCGGCAGGGCACTCCCGGAGGGGATGCGCACCACGTTGGCGGACAGGAGCCAGCGCGCGCTGGCGGACGTGCTGAAGGCCGACTCGAGCGGCCCCTGGGGGTCATGGGCGCCGGCCGCCACCCGGAAGAGCTTGTCTCCGAGCACGGGCACGGCGGGGTACTGGTACTTGCGCACGTCCGGCGCGGAGGCCGTGTGGAGCTCGCGGCCCTTGCGCCAACCCGCCCCGTGGGCCTTGAGGGCCTCTTTGTAGGCGAAGCGCAGCAGCCCGGCGCAGTCGCGGTGCACCTCGGGCCAGTGCGGGTCGGGCGTGGGGTACTGCGCGGCGGCCAGCGTCACGAACCAGCGGCGGAAGGCCTGGCGGTCGTCCTCCGAGTCCAGCTCGACCGCGTCCGGAAAGCCATCCTGGTCCGTGTCGGAGTCATCCGCCCGCAGGCGCAGCTCCACCGGCAGCTCCGTCACCAGCCCGAGCACATCCTCCACCCGCAGGGTGCCGCGCACCTCGCCCGGCGTGGTGCCCGCGACGACGGTGCACACGGGCCCATGCGCGCCCGCCCCACAGGAGACACGCGCGAGGGAGGGAGAGAGCGAGAGGCTCGCCTGGGTGGAGGGCAGCAGCGGCGCGGAGAGCCCCAGCAGCGAGCGCGGCTGGACGTGGAAGCTCATCGAGGCGCTCCCATCGGCGGGCAGCTCGGACGCGGAGCGCTCGACCCGCGCGGAGGTGCGCAGGCCCAGCGCTGGCGCGGCCAGCACGGCGGCGATGGCGAGAGCCCACTTCACGCGTCCGCCCCCTTACTGCCCCTGCAGCGGCTGGAACTGGCCGGCCACCACGGTGCCGTCCACGGCGAGCCCACCGCCATAGGGAGGCAGCTTCTTCATCGCCTCGCACAGCGGCGCCACGCTGGCATCCACGTCCCCGGTGTCGAAGCCCTGGCTCTGCTCCCGGCCCACGGCGCGGAAGAAGGTGAGCATGGCGTCGGCCGCCCTCGCGGTGTCGACGTAGGCGGTGAGGAAGCGGGTGTCACCGCTCTTGCCCACCTGCTGGAAGCCCTTCACGTCCGAGAGGGCGGGACGCTTGCCGAGCCCCGTCTCCACTGCGGCCTTCAACGACTCCAGGTCCGTGGCCGCCAGCAGGTAGTCCTTCGCCAGCGCCAGACACAGCCCCTCGGTGGAGTTGCAGAAGGCGGAGACGCCCGGGGCGACGTCCCTCTTGCCGGGCTCGTCCAGCCAGTTCTTCGCCAGCTTGGGGAAGGCCTTGGCCGCGGCGGCGCCATCCTTCAGGCCCAGGCCGAGCAGGTGGTTGAAGCGGGTGTCCGACACGCCGAGCAGCCCATAGAAGGCCTCGTCGGTGAGGGCATCCTCCAGCTCCGCCGGGAGGACGAGCGCCTTGCGCACGTCCTTGACGCTGGCGTTGTTGCCGCCCGCGTCGCCGAGCCGCTCGAGGAAGGCCTCGGCGTTCGCCGCGCCGAGGCTCGAGAAGAGCACCGCGTCCTTCGGCACGTAGGCCAGCGCGCGGAAGGCCGCCACGGTGTCGGGCGAGTCGGACAGCTCGCCACCGAGCTGAAGCTGCCCCGAGTCCACGTCCAGCCCGAGCACCAGCCGCGACAGGCCCAGCAGCAGCGCCGGCGGGCCGTCCGGCTCGAGCGACATCAGCGCGGCGAGGCGGTGGCCCTGGAGCTTGTCCACCTCCTTCTTGTAGCCAGCAATGGACTCGACGGACTCGCCGCCCTTGTCGAGCGCCAGCGAGAGGGCCGCCTTGGCCAGCTCCTCGTCGGTGGAGGCGATGAGCACGTTCTGGAAGGCGGCCACATACAGGGTGCGGCTGCCGCGCCGCAGCTCGAGCAGGGAGTGGCCCTCGTGCTGCTTCGCGCTCACACCGGAACCCTTCACGGTGGAGACCATCAGGGCGAGGCGGACCACGAATTCCTGGGAGCCATCCACCTCCTTCACCAGCACGAGCTCGGCGTCCTCGTCGTCACCATCCACCACGCCGATGGCGGCCGGGCCGGAGAGGGCCTCGGCGAGGCGATCCGCGGCGAGCGGGTGCTCCGAGGCGGAGGCCAGGTCATGGCTGAACGAGAGGAGCCGCTCCATCTGCGCGGAGAGGCTCACGTGCTCGATGGCGCGGCCTTCCACCAGCGCCTTGCCGGGCGCGGTGCGCAGGAAGGCCTCCCAGGTGCCCCGGGCATCGGCGGCGGCCACCACCATGGAGCGGGGGGAGTCCAACACGGCCTTGGGTACCAGCGCGGAGGGCCGGGAGACGGCGGCCCTGGGCAGGGACTTCAACAACTCGGAGGGCGCCGGGCCCTTCTTCGCGTCCTTGTCGCCGCAGGTGCAGCCAGAGAACATGACGAAGATGAGCGCAACTGCCGCGAGTGAGCGGCTCCGCATTCGTTAATCCCCCGCTTGAGTGTGGGCTCCGAACGCACCGTTTCCTAGCACACACATGCTCCGGAAGCCTAGGCGTACTCACGATGAGCGTGCACATATACCAGGAGTCAACATAAATCCCGAATAACCGAATAACATTGCTTTAAAACAGGTTTTCCTGCTTTCTCCGCTTTGAACCAACACCCCTTCATCCCGGAGAAAGAGGATGCACCTCCCCAATAGACAAGCACACGCGCGGATGACCTCGCGGGGGCTCAGGTCGGCGGCGTTCCTGCTGCCGCTGCTGACCTTCCTCGGCGGTTGGAGCGCGCATGCGGCCTCGACCTTGTTGTCTTTGAAGAAACCCGCGACCGCCTCCTCGGTGGAGGGCAACAACACGGCGGCGCTGGCGGTGGACGGCACCACGGGCGCGCGTTGGGCGAGCGTGTGGGGCGTGGATCCGCAGTGGATCTCCGTGGACCTGGGCGCCACGGCGCAGATCGATGAGATCAAGATCCAGTGGGAGAACGCATACGCCAAGGACTACCAGGTCCAGGTCTCCAACAACCAGATTGACTGGACGGATCTCTACAGCCGCACGAACTCGCCCGGCGGCGTCGACATCCAGGGCGTCAGCGGCAGTGGCCGGTACGTGCGCGTGCTCGGCACGAAGCGCGCGATGACCAACTATGGCTATTCCATCCTGGAGCTCGAGGTCTACGGCACGCTCGGGACGAGCGAGCCCCCGCCTCCGCCCACGGGAACCTCGTACCTGTTGTCGTTGAAGCGCCCCGCCTATGCCTCCTCGCAGGAGGGCAACAACTCGGCGGAGCTGGCGGTGGACGGCACCACGGGCGCGCGTTGGGCCAGCCAGTGGGGCGTGGATCCCCAGTGGCTCTACGTGGACCTGGGCGCCACGGCGCGGATCGATCGGGTCAAGATCCAGTGGGAGGGCGCGTACGCCAAGGACTACAAGGTCCAGATCTCCAACGACGAGCTCGGCTGGACGGACCTCTATGGCCGGACGAACTGGCCCGGTGGCGTCGATGACCAGGCGGTCAGCGGCAGCGGCCGGTTCGTGCGCGTGCTCGGCACGAAGCGGGCCCTGACCGCCTATGGCTATTCCATCGTGGAGTTCGAGGTCTACGGGACCGGCGGCGTGAACAAGCCGCCGCCTCAGTACGGCCCCAACGTGGCCCTGAACCGGACCGCCACCGCCTCCTCCACCTCGCAATCCCTGCCGCCAGCCAACGCGGTGGATGGCAATACGTCGACGCGCTGGTCCTCGGCCGCGACGGACGACGAGTGGATCTCCATCGACCTGGGCAGCACGCGGACGATTGGCCGCGTCGTCTTGAACTGGGAAACGGCCGCCGGGCGCGTGTTCGACCTGCAGGTCTCTCCTGATGGCTCGCAGTGGACGACCGTCTACCGGACGCTGCGCGGCGCGGGCGGAAAGCAGGACATTCCCCTGTACGCCTCTGGCCGCCACATCCGGATGAAGGGGTATGCCCGCGCCACGGGGTTTGGGTATTCCCTGTTCGACTTCGAGGTCTACGACTACGTCGATGGCCACCCGAAGCCCACCTACACGATTCCGGCCCTCCCCACCCCCAGCACCGTCCAGGCCGGCCAGGGCAGCTACCTGACGAACGACTACAAGATGCCGCAGCCCCAGTATCCGCAGTACCGGGCCGACACCTTGAAGACGCCCCTCCCCTCCAATGACTGGTGGCAGTCGCTGCTCATCAAGCCGCTCGGGGACATGATCGTCACCCTGCCCCTCAAGTCGAAGTTCTTCAGCCAGGGGCTCGGCGTCCTGACCCCGGGCGCGGGCTACATCAACGGCGACAAGTCCGCGGTGAACGCGGACGGCAACCCGGACCTGTACCTGATGGCCAACACCATCGACACGTCCAAGATGGCCAACCGGGTGACCGGCTACGGCGACTGGTCCGTGGACTCCGTGCTCAGCGACGACACCACGGACAAGCTCAAGGTGACGTTCGTCAAGGGCTCGCCCTACCTCTACACCCAGTTCAGCGATCCCAACTCGGTGGAGCTCTACTCCGCGCGCATCACGCAGATCCTCGATGACCAGGGCAGCGCGATCCTCACCACGGATGGCGCCACGGTGACGACCGATCGGATCGCCGTGAAGGTGTCCAACCCCGATGGCGGCGGCACGCTCCAGACGCGCTACTACGGGCTCTTCGCGCCGGCGGGCACCGTGTTCCGCAAGGTGGGCCCGAAGCTCAAGATCCAGCTCGGGGGCGGCCAGGGCTATCTGTCGCTCGCGGCCCTGCCCTCGGCGGCCGACCTGAGCTACTTCCACCAGCACGCCTATGCGTTCGTGACGGGCACCCGCGTGAGCTACCTCTTCGACGAGGCGAGCGCGCAGCTCACCACGACATTCACCCTCACCACGCAGCTCAAGCGCACGGGGTTCTCCGACCAGACCCTGACGGCCCTCTTTCCCCACCAGTGGAAGAACTCGGGCTCGCCGCTCACCGCGCTCGCCTACCCCTCCGTGCGCGGGACGATGAAGGTGCGCGAGGGCAACACGTTCTTCACCACGAACCGTTTCCAGGGAATCGTCCCCCAGTTCACCGAGCCCAACAACCCCGAGTACTCGCGCGCCCTGCTGAGCCAGTACCTGCTGACGCTCGAGCGGGAGACGGCGAACATCTCACCGGCGGCGGATGCCTACTGGCAGGGCAAGGCCTTGCACCCCCTGGCGATGGGCGTGCTGGCCGCGGATGAGATCGGCGACACCGTCTACCGCGATCTGTTCCTGTCGCGGCTCAAGCCCCTGTTGACGGAGTGGTACACGTACACGCCGGGAGAGAAGGACTTCTTCTTCTATTACAACCCGGACTGGGGAACGACGTACTACCGGGTCAGCGAGTTCGGGGCCAACACGGGCATCACGGATCACCACTTCACCTACGGCTACTACGTCTTCGCCTCGGCGGTGCTGGCCTCGTACGACGCGAACTTCCGCACCCAGTATGGCCCCATGGTGGAGCACCTGATCCGCGACTACGCGAACCCGAGCCGGACGGATCCGCTCTACCCGTTCTTCCGCAACTTCGATCCTTACGAGGGCCACTCGTGGGCCGGGGGCTACGCGGACAACAACAACGGCAACAACCAGGAGGCCGCGGGCGAGTCGCTCTTCGGCTGGGTGGGCCAGTACCTGTGGGGTGTGGCCACCGGCAACACGTCGTTCCGCGACGCGGGCATCTACGGCTTCACCACGGAGCTCAAGGCGGTGGAGCAGTACTGGTTCAACTATGACGGGGACAACTGGCTGCCCGAGTGGCCGCACAAGACGGTGGGCCAGGTGTACGGCTCGTCGAACTTCTACGGCACCTTCTTCAGTGGCGCCCCGGTGCACATCTACGGCATCCACTGGCTGCCCACCTCCGAGTACCTGACGAGCTACGGCTTCAACCCCGCCAAGGCGGCCAGCCTGTACAACGGCTTCGTGAAGGACAACGGCGGACCGGAGACCTCGTGGCAGCACGTCGTGTGGCCCATCCAGTCGCTGAGCGATCCCCAGGGAGTGCTGGCCAAGTGGAACGCCACCCCGGTGCAGAAGAACGAGCTCTTCAACACGTACTGGTTCGTCCACAACATGGCCAGCCTCGGCCAGCGCAGCGCGGACGTCTGGGCCACGGGCGGGGCGAGCGCGACGGTGTACAAGAAGGGCACCACCTACTCGGCCCTGGTGTGGAACCCCACCGCCAGCGCGCTCCCGGTGACGTTCAAGAACGCGTCCGGAACCACCGGAACGGCCACCGTGCCCGCCCGCTCCCTGGTGCGCGTGAATCCCCTGCAGAACAACTGACGGGAAGCGGCCCGTGCCTCCTCTCGGGGCACGGGCCGTCCTCCGCCTACTGCGCCGAGGGGCACCGGCTCGCGGCGTAGCTCCCGGTGAACGCCCCGAGATTGGGCGGGGCGTGCGCGAGCTTCCACAGGACGGTGCCGAAGTCCGTCAGGTTGGTGGGCGTGGTCCAGTTGTCGACGTCCGTGAACTGGCCCGTCTTGGTCAGATTGAAGGTGTCGCCCCAGTTCGGGTTGCCGTGCCACGCGAGGATGCCCACGCCGTGGGCCGGCGCGTTGTTGAAGGCCACCATCGACCCGGCCTTCAACCGGGCCACGTCCGAGTCGTTCGTGTTCCAACCCGTCTCGCCCACGATGAGCGCCAGGTTCTTGGCCTGCACCGACTGCACGTAACTGATGAAGTTGGAGGTGTGCGGGGACGTGCCGCCCGCCTCCGCCCAGGCGTTGTACACGTGGATGGAGAAGAGCAGGTTGCACTGATCCTGAGCCAGTTGCGGCCCGTAGGTCGGAATCAGGTTGCCCGGAATGCCCCAACCCGGCCACTCCTGACCCGCCACGCCTCCGTCCACGACGATGATGTTCTCCGCGCCCGTGGAGCGGATGGCATCCCGCAGGGTCTTGTGGAGCGACACGTAGTCCGCTGGCGCCTGGCCCCACACCGGCTCATTGAGCAGGTTGAACCAGACGTAGGTGTTGTTCTTGTACTTGTTGGCCAGGGCGATCCAGGCGCTCTTCGTCTGGCTCACCTTGTTGGCGTCGAGGGTATTGCCAGACCAGACACCGTCGTGGAACTCGATCATCACCACGATCTTCCGGGCGGTGTAGGCCTGGACGATGCGATCGATCCTCGCGAAGTTGGCGTCCGACGAGGTGCCCGACACGAGTCCCCAGGTGTTCCACTCGGGGTGTGCCAGCTGGGCGCCATTGATGCGGATGGTATTCCAACCCCAGCGGGCGGCTTTCTCGGCGTGCGCCTCCGTATCCCGCTGGAAGAAGTCCCAGCCGTCGAGGTTGGCCCCCACGGGGTAGAACTTGTTCCCGGCGGGAGACACGATGTCCTTGCCCACGATGTAGAAGCGTCCGGTGGGGTTGGCCAGCCCCGGGGTGGCGACATCCTCCTGCCCCTCGGCGGGTGGGAGACCCTCATCCTGTCCGACGGGCGGGAGCCCCTCGTCCGCTTCGCCACAGGCCCCCACCAGCAAGGGCAGCAGGCACGCCATCCGCTTCACCCAGTTGCTCATCTTGTCCCTCGATTTCTCGTTTTACCAGGTAACGTCTATCCCACCGAAAGTTGGGAATCAAGCGAGCCTGGTGGAGTTTTACTGACAAGCTGTTATAACTTGTTTTGCTCGTTTATATCGATTATTGAGAGACCCCGTCGGGCCCCACCCCTGGAGTGCACGGGGCTGGGATTTCCTTTCCTTGGAGACCCTCCCATGAGCACCCAGCGTACGCGCTCCCTCGGGCGCCGGCTCGCCGCCGCCAGTGTCGCCACCACCGCGGTCGCGGTCTTCTGTGCCGCTCCGTCCACCTCGGCGGCGCCCAACCCTACCGGTCCGATCAAGGGACTCGCCGGCAAGTGCATCGACGTGGCGTCCGGCAACACCGCCAACGGCACGCCCATCCAGCTCTACGAGTGCAACAACTCCGCCGCCCAGCAGATCAACCTCAACGCGGATGGCACCCTCCGCGTCCTGGGCAAGTGCCTGGACGTCACCCAGTCCGGCACGGCCAACGGCACGCTCATCCAGCTCTACGACTGCAATGGCACCGGCGCCCAGCAGTGGATCCACACGTCTGGCCAGGATCTCGTCAATCCCCAGGCCAACAAGTGCCTGGACGTCGCCAACAACAACAGCGCGAACGGCACCCGGCTGCACATCTGGGATTGTGTCGGTGTCAGCAGCCAGAAGTGGACGCCGCCCGCCCACACCCGGACGTACCGGCGCACGGTGGTCTACTACCAGACCCAGTACAACGGCGGCACGTATGTCTCCCCGCTGGGCCTGACCAACAACAACACGCGCGTCACGGATGTGATCGTGGCCGCCATCCACCTCAACTCCCCCACGCAGGTGCACCTCAACGACCATCCGCCGAGCGACGCCCGGTTCCAGCAGATGTGGAGGGACCTCGCCACGATGCAGACCAAGGGCGTGCGCGTGCTCGGGATGGTGGGCGGCGCCGCGCAGGGCAGCTTCCAGCGCCTGGACACCGACTTCAACACCTACTACCCGATCCTCAAGAACATCATCACCACGTACAAGCTGGACGGCGTGGACCTGGACGTCGAGGAGTACATGTCGCTCGCGGGCATCGAGCGTGTCATCCGCGCCCTGCGCACGGACTTCGGGCCCGACTTCGTCATCACGCTCGCCCCGGTGGCCACCGCCCTGTACGGCGGCGGCAACCTGTCTGGTTTCAACTACGAGCAGCTCTACCGCGACGTGGGCTCGCAGATCTCCTGGTTCAACGGCCAGTTCTACAATGGCTGGGGCTACATGGGCACCTCGGCCAACTACCAGTCCATCATCAACCGCGGGCTCATCCCCGCGCAGAAGGTGGTGGCCGGCATGCTGAGCAACCCGGGCAATGGCGGCTCCGGCTACATCGACATCTCCACCGCCAAGAGCACGGTGGGCGGCCTCGTCGGCACCCACCAGGCGTTCGGCGGCGCGGCGAGCTGGGAGTACTTCAACTCGCTGCCGGGCAACACCGGCGCCCCGTGGCAGTGGGCCGCCGAGCTGTCCTCGGCCATGGGCCGCTGAAGCCCTGTCGCCGCCCCGCGTCAATCGCTGCCCTCGATTCTCATGGTTTGTGAACAAGCTGTTTTACTTGCCAAGGCAGCCAATTTCACCATATCCCTCTTTCCGTGTATTCCGCTTGTCCCGGTGAGCGGTCCTGCACGGAAAGGTGATGAGTCCATGAGGTTGAACTGGAAGTATCCCCGCGCGAGCTTGTTCGCATTGGTGTCACTGGTGGCCCCCGTGGGTGAGAGCCTCGCGGGGACGAACGATGTGACTGTTCAGTATTTGAATTACAACGCCAGCGGCCCGGGCGACGACATCGCCGAGGCCAACATCCGGCTGCGCAACAACACCACGGCCGCGATTCCGCTGAGCAGCATTGTCGTGCGCTACTGGTTCACCAAGGACAGCGCCTCGGGCGTCACGGCGGAGTGCTGGTGGTGGGGCGCCTCTCCCTGCCCCAACCTCACGGTGACCACCGGGAACGTGTCCTACACGGGCGCCGACCGGTACGCGGAAATCCGTTTCACCAGTGGTGCGGGAAACCTGGCACCGGGCGCGACAACCCAGGCGATCGATCTCGGCGTGGTGTTCGGCACCAACGTCGACGAGACGAATGACTACTCCTACGGGAGCCACACCAGCTTCATCGATTGGAGCAAGATCACCGTGCACGACGCCGGCTCCGCGCCCACGCAAGGGCTGCGCGGCGGCACACCGCCCTCGGGTGGAGGCGGGACCCCCGGTGGGGGCGATACGATCACCACCGAGTTCTTCGACGACTTCAGCTACACGAGCGCCAGCGACAGCACCTTCAGCAACTGGTGGAACGTGCGCAATGACCCGAACTGGACGGGTCCTGGGCCCGAGCCGGAGTTCGGCGCGCCCTGGGCGGCGGCCAACGTGTCGATCGTCACCGACCCCGCGGTCTCCGGCAACAAGCTGCTGCGGCTCCAGACGAGCACCCGCGGCTCCAACGCGACCACGGCGCAGGCCGAGGTGTCCTCGAAGAGCCGCAAGTTCAGGTTCGGCACCTATGCCGCGCGGGTGAAGTTCAACAACACCCCGCTGTCGGGCACCCGCTACTTCGCCGACAAGCCCGTCGAGACCTTCTTCACCATCACCAACTATGTCTTGAACGACCCGAACTACTCGGAGCAGGACTTCGAGTACATGCCCAACGGAGGCTGGGGACGTGGAAACACCAGCACCCTGTGGATGACCTCATGGGAGGACACGCAGCTGTCCGTCGAGGACGCGGACCGGGTCTCGGATTGGAACAGCAATGACTACTCGGGCTGGCACACGCTCGTGCTCCAGGTCTCCAGCACCGGCATCTATTATTACATCGATGGGGCGCTGCTGACCTCGCACACCCAGCTCAAGTACCTGCCGGAGGTGAATCAGTCCATCTACTTCAACATCTGGTTCGCCGAGCTGGACCGGACCCAGACCAGCTCGCGCACGTACCACCAGGAGACGGACTGGGTGTACTTCGCCAAGGACGCCGTCCTGACGCCGGCGGAGGTCTCCAACCGCATCGCCGGCTTCCGCACCGCCGGCACCGCCCGGAAGGACACGGTGGTTCCGTAGTCACCCGTCCGTCGCGAGCCGCCCTCCGGTGGATCCTCCCGGGGGGCGAGGCGCGACCTCGACCGTCCCATCCGCCTCCACGCTCACCCGCACCGGCAGGAAGCGCTCGATGAGCCGCGCATGGGTGGTGAGGTGCTCGGTCACCCGCTCGGGGAGGTAGCGTGTCGTCCCCGGCGCGGCCGGACCCAGCCTTCCCGCCGCCAGCAGCGCCGCCGGCAGGAGGATCTGATCGCCGAGGTGCTCGTCCAGCGCCCCCGTGCTCTCCATGAAGCCCGCCAGGGCCTCCGCCGCCTCGCGGCCCACCGTCTCCGCCGGATGGCCCCGCCGTCCCAGGGAGGTGAACCCCGCGATCGTGTGCTCGAACTGCGCCAGCAGGAAGGTGACCGTGCCCACCGAGCGCGTCGTGGGCAGGGGACGGTTCGCCGCGTGGCTGTGGAAGCCCCGCTCGCGCAGCGCCGCCACCGCCGCGTTGGATTGCCGCTCGGCGATGCCAAAGGGCAGTCCGCCCACGAACGAGCCCACCGCGATGTCCCGCAGCGTCCCGCGCGCCATGAGCTCCACCCGCCGCGGCGGCTCGCGCACCGGCTCCACCTGCGCGACGAACTCCCCCGCCCCTTCCGGGTAGAAGCCCGCGTGCACCAGGCGCAGCGTCATGTGCAGCCCGAACGCCCGCGCCATCGGCTGCCACACGCCCGCGAGGTAGTGGTAGCTCGGACTGTGCGGCAGGTGCGTCCCCCCGCGCAGGGTCAGCGAGCCGCCTCCCGCCACCGCCAGCGGATAGAAGAGGCACTGGTAGAGCAGCGGCGTGCTGCCCGCCGTCCCCACCTCCAACACATAGTCTCCGGAACGTACCGGCCCTGGCTCGAAGCGCAGCTCCGAGGCCCCGACCTCCGCCCCCTCGCTCTGGCCTCCGCTGATGGCCTCCGCTCCCCGCACGCAGGCGAGGTGCTGGGGCCTCAGCCCCGAGGGCTGGCGGTTCGCCCGCGCCCGGTACAGGTGGAAGGCTCGTCCAGTGATGAGCGACAGCGAGAGCGCCGAGCGGAGGATCTGCCCACCGCCCTCCCCTTCGCTTCCGTCCAACTCCACTGGTGCCTCGTCGCGGCCCGCGTCCGTCATGTCCCTCCAGGGGATGTGCTCCACTCGCGAGCCCCAAGCCTAGGTACCTCCTGGTGGCTCGGCCAGGGGGCACGTGGCCAGGGGCCTCGTCGTGGGTGGAAGAGGGTTCAGCTCCTATCGTTCATGGAAGGCGCATCACGCCGCTCGCTGCCGCTCGAGTCATCGGCGCCAGGGCCTCCGAGACCCTTCTCCTTGATGCGATCCTCGCCCACGTCACGATCCGACACGTCCCGGCGCAGCACGCCGTCCTGGTGCCGGGCCTCGCGCTCCATCTCCTCCACGGGCCTGTCCGCCTGGGGGTTGTCCGTCCGCTTGTCCGCCGGTCCCTTGTTGTCCGCCATGGCCGTCTCCCTCTGGGATGAGCCCCGCGCCCCATGGCACGAAGCCTGGTGATGAGAGGAAGGTCCGAAGCCTCCCGCCACCCGACAAGGGGTCAGGGCTCCCTCGCCGCCTCACCCTCCGGCTGGCGGTTGCACCGGGAGGCAGGGAGGCATCCCCGCGGTGCCGCGGGTTCTCCTGGTCAATGGGAAGGCTGTCCCGGAGAAACCAGCGGGACGACCTCGCCCCCCGAGTTGGCCGTTCCCCCACTGTTGGAGGATGCTCCGCCGCGAAGGTTGACCGGCGCTGCCTCCACGGTGCGATACCCGAACTCCCGGGCCACGATGTCGCGCACCGCCCGGTCACGCTCGGCCCGGCTTTCCGTTCCTTTGCCCTTGAAGAGGGACTCCAGCGCGGTCTCCATCGCGTCCACCATCCGCTGGAGCACGTTGTAGACCATGGTGGCGGAGAAGCCGCCCAGCAGGGCCAGCACGGGCTTGCCGATGAGGTTCGGGTTGAAGTCGCTCAGCGCCTTTTCCGCACCCTCGATGTTCTTCTCATTCAACAGATCCTCGAGCGCCCTCATGTCCGCGGCCGAGATGTCTGGCCCGATCGGAACCAGCTGGGACATCACCAGGCCCGAGATGATGCCGAGGCCGATGCGCGTCCAGTAAGAGGAGTCGTAGCGGGGATCGTAGGTCCCTTCCGCGATGTAGGAGTGGGCGATGAAGAGCGCATGGAAGCAGGCGCCCATTCCGGCCGCGCTCATCAGGAAGACGAGGACATTGAGCAGCACCAACCCATCCATCCGATAGATGTCCAGGTTCATGCTGGGGACATTGATGTAGGGCGACAGGCTGGATAGCACGAAGACGAGGGTGAAGAAGGCCGCCGTCAGCATCAGCCGGCGCACCGTGGGGACCGGGCCGAGCATGGAGAGCCAGTTGCCTCGGGAGCGGTCCCGGTGCAGCAGGTGGATCGTCTTGGGCGTGGCGGGCGCGACCACGGCCGCCAATTGGGCATGCACCGAGCCAATCACCGAGAGCGAGCTGCTCCCGGAGGCCTCCTTCATCTCCTGCTCCAGTATCGGCAGCAGACCCAACAGCTCGGAAGGCATCGTGAGGCCCGAGGCGAAGGCGTAACGGGCCATGGCGTCGCATTGCTCCAGGAGCTGATGGCGCAGGCTGTCCTTGTCCCCTTCAGGAGCGGACAGCTCCGGCGAAGGGCTGGGCAGAGCGACGGGGGTTGGCACAACGGTTTCGCTGAGCGGCATCGGGGACCTCACGGAGAGAACCAGCTCCGGATGGAGAGGGGGGCCCGGATCCGTCCCGGACCCTCCTGGGCGCTGGCAGGACGAACCATGCCCGTCCCGCCGCGCGAGCGCTGTGCGCCAGCTCACACGAACGTTGTAAGCGCCGTCACAGGGGCGCTGGAACTCCTGGCAAGCGGTGGGGTGTGCGCGGCTTCATACGAAACATGTGAAGCGCCGCACTGAGTCCAAGCTGGCGGATGTCTACTCTCTACTCAACTCACGATGCCGCTCCCGAGCTGGTTCGGGGTGAGTGTCCGCCATTCCCCCATCACAAGAGGCAAGCACCATGATCAGCGCACCGATTCTTCGCATCCTCCATCCGAAGCTCGAATCCAACGCAGCCGAGCTCGTTGCCCAGAACCTGCAAACCGCGGCGCGCCGGTTCGAGATCAACACCCAGCGTCGGGTGGCGCACTTCCTCGCGCAGCTCGCGCATGAATCAGGCTTCCGGCCGCTGGCGGAGAACCTGAACTACAGCGCGGAAGGCCTTCGCAAGACGTGGCCGAGAGTCTTCACCGAGCAGCTTGCGCTCGAGTGCCAGAGGAACCCCGAGCGGATCGCCAACCTCGCCTACGGGCATCGTCTGGGGAACACCCAGCCTGAGGATGGCTTCAAGTTCCGCGGGCGCGGCTTCATCCAGATCACGGGCCGGAACAACTACACGAGGTATGGCGCGCTGATCCGCCAAGACATCGTCAACAATCCCGATCTCGCCCTCCAGGTGGATGTGAGCTCCCTGATCGCCGCCGCCTTCTGGTTGGAGAATGGCTTGAACCAGCTCGCGGACGAGGGCGGTATCGAGGTGGTCGAAGCGATCACCAAGAAGGTGAACGGAGGGACGCTCGGGCTCGATGAGCGCCGCCGGTACTTCCTCCTGGCGGAACAGGCGCTGGGGTCGAGCGCCGCTGGCAACACGCAGTTCATCGAGGGGTCGCCGTGAAGACATTGTATGGACTGATTGTGCTGGCGGCCCTTCTGGGTGGAGCGTTGGCGGGGTACCAGATAGGTGCCTGGTCCCTGGATGGGGCTCGAGCCCAGCTCGCGGCGCTCGAGGAGGCCGCCGAGCAGGCCGGGCGCACACATGAGGCCATGCGCGAGGAACTCCAACGAGAACTGAGTGCACTCAAGGCCGAGCAAGAACGCCAGGTGGCTCGAATGGAGCAGACGTTTCAGGCCGAGAAGCTCGCGTTGCAGCGCTCGCTCGCGTCCTCGGCGGAACGAATCTCCGCGGTGGAATCCAGGCGGCAGCAGATCGATAGCGAACTCAGCCGCACGCGAATGGCCAGGCAGACAGCGGCCGGAGAACTCGAGGCCGAACTCCAGAAGAAGGAACAAGAGCTGCGGACCCTGCGGGATGAACTCGAGAATGAGCGGGCCGGGCTCGCATGCCTGTCCATCGCGGTTCCAGAAGACGAAATCCGCATCCTCAACGGAAATCACACACAACAAGCGAGGATCCCGTGATGAAAACGTTCAATCTGCTCCTGATGGTGACCGCGCTGGGCGGCTGCGTGCATCGCGTTCCCATCGTCCTCGAGGCTCCCAAGTGTATGCCTGAAGTCACCATGCCGTCCTGCGCAACTCCCGTGCCCCTCGAGGAGGGCAGCACCTACTCGGCGCTGCTGGCCGATTATCAAACCGATCGTCAGAGTCTCCAGCGCTGCGCGCTGGAGCATGACTACCTCCTGAAGGCCATCTCCACCTGCAACAGCGTCATCGACGAGTACAACCAGAAGGTCACCTCCCAGCAGGGCGGCAAGAGTCGTTGACGCACCGCGCCTACCGGGGTGCCGAGCAGCCTCCTTTGGGCAGAACGCTCCCGGAGGCGCGCCGAGGCCTCTTGATCGGGTAGCCTCGCCGGTCATGAGAATGATCTCCCTTGCCCTGCTCCTCCTGCCGCTGCCCAGCGTGGCCGCGGTGAAGAACGTCTCGACGGTTGCCCAATTGCAGTCCGCGCTCGCCTCGGCGCAGGCGGGCGATGAAATCGTCCTCGCGGATGGCACGTACGCGGTGAACGCCAACCTGAGCTGCGCGGCGGAGGGCACCGCCACCCAGCCCATCACCGTGCGCGCCGCGAACCGGCACGCGGCGCGCATCCAGTTCAACGCGACCGAGGGCTTCAAGGTGTCGGGCCGGTACTGGACCTTCGACGGCCTGACCATCGAGGGGGTCTGCCCCCAGGACACCAATTGCGAGCACGCGCTCCATGTCACGGGCCACGCGGAAGGCTTCGTGCTGCGCAACAGCCGCCTCCGCGACTTCAACGCGCAGCTCAAGGTGAACGCCACGAAGAACGCCAGTGGCGTCTATGAGATGCCCCACCGCGGCCTCGTGGAACGCAACGAGTTCTACGACACGCACGCGCGCTCGACCTCCAACCCCGTCAACAAGATCAACATCGACACCGGTGACGACTGGGTGGTCCGCGACAACGAGGTGCACGACTTCTCGAAGGTGGGCGGCATCTCCTACGGCGCCTTCATGAAGAGCGGAGGCAAGCGGGGCGTCTTCGAGCGCAACCGCATCCTCTGCGTGAAGGACTACCCAAGCGGAAACACGCGCATTGGCCTGTCCCTCGGCGGCGGAGGCACGGGCAATGCGTACTGTGCACCCGCCTTCGATCCGAACGTCCCCTGCGACCCCGAGCACACGGACGGAGTCATTCGCAACAACGTCATCATCAACTGCTCGGACGTGGGCATCTACCTGAACAGGGCCGCCAATACGAAGGTGCTGTTCAACACGCTCATCTCCACCACGGGCGTGGACTTCCGCTTCGCCTCCACCACCGGAGAGGCCCACGGCAACGTGCTGTCCTCCGTCGTTCGCACTCGCGACAGCGGCCGCTTCGATGCCGGCACGAATGTGGTGAACGTGGCCACGACCACCTGGAACACCTGGTACCAGGCGCCCCTGAGCGGAGACCTGCGGCTCAAGGGCAACGTGTCGCAGCTCATCGGAGCCGCCGCGGCGCGGGCCACGGTGACGGACGACTTCTGTGCCCGCCCTCGTCCCTCGGCAGGGGCCTATACGCTCGGTGCGCTCGAGCACTCGCTGGGAGACTGCGGCGCGGGAACCGGCGCGGACGCGGGGACCGGCAATGGCCAGACCGACGCCGGCACCAGCCTGGGCGACCAACCCCTCCCGGGCACCGGTGACGGGAATGGGCAGGACTCCTCGAACGGAGGCTGCAACGCCAGTCCGGGCCTCACGGCCGGATTCCTGTTCATCCTGTTGCCGCTGTACGCCGCATCCCTCCGGCGCTGGCGGCGAGCGCCTCCGGCGTCGCAGCGCTGAGACGACAGGGCGGCGCCTTGGCTCACGTGCGCTAGTTGCTCGTGGGCTGGAGGCTGTGGCTCGTCACCCACTCGGCGATCTGGCGCCCGGACGCCGCGCCCACCATCCCCGAGTTGCGGAAGTGCATGCCTCCGATGACGCGGCCGAGGACCACGTCATCCACCATCTGCTGGAAGCTGGTGAAGCTGCGCTCCCGGCCCTGGGGATTGCGCACCACGAGCGGCTCGGCGAAGGGCTCGGAGCCGAAGAGCTGCGCGTACGTGTTCGCCACGGCGCTCGACTGCTGCGGGTGCCCGGCCGGGTACTCCTGGTTCGGTGGCGTGTCGAGCAGCGGCTCCCAGGTGGAGTCCGCCGCCACGCCCGGGCTGCCCTCGCGAATGGCGGTGATGGGACGCCAGAAGTTGTAGGCCTGCTTGCTGTGGACGTTGATGATCACCGCATCCGCCGCGGCCATGCTGCCCAGGGCGAGGACCCGGGCCGTCTCCTCGAGGCCGAGGCCCCTGCGGGCCGCCAGCTGATGGCCCACGTCGAGCGCGAGCAGGGGCGCCGTGATGGGCGCCCAGAACAGGCCCGCCTCGGTCTGGTCCGGCGTGCGCACCGCGCTGGTGCGTGCGCCCAGGAGCTTCACCTCCTCGAGATCCTTCACGAAGAGTTCGCTCGTGAGGGCGGGCGGCGGGGGGCAAAGGAAGTGCGCGGCGCTCGGGACGGACCACGTCCGCACCGCGCTCCACTGGGCCATGAAGGTGTTCGGGTAGAGGCCCTGATCCGACCAGGGCGGCACCTGCCGCCACACCCCCGGTTCCAGCGCGGGCGCGACATAGGTGGGCGCGTCGTTGGCCCGGTCATCGGCGCGCAGCTCCCACACCTGCGCGGCCGCGGCCTCGCCGACCCGGATGCCCTCGGTCTTCTGGGAGCTGTCCGGGAGGCTCGCCAGCGAGGAGGTGTAGTGCGCATCGAGCTCCGCCTGACGCTCGGGATGGAGCCGCACGAGCACGTCATGGGCGGCGGCGATCGCGGCGGCCTCGGCCGAGGCGTCGGCGGAGGCGGCCACCGGCGCGCCATAGGTCGCATAGCGATGGCGGATCGAGTTGATCGCGTCATGCATGGCGACGTGGGTGAGCGCCACTTGACGAGAGTGGGGAACGAAAGCGCCGACGACGGAGGGGATGATGTCGCGCGAGGTGTTGCTCCACTCCAGGACGGCTCGGTTGGTCTCCTTCGGGGTGTCCTCGGGCTCCTCGCGACAAGCGGCCAGTGCCAGCACTGCCATCAGACCCATGCTTCGCTTCCGGAAACCGTGCACGTTGCAACCCCTCTGTTGGGAAAAGGTCGCAACTATATGTCATTTAACGAATCGAACCCAGCTCCCCTCTTTCACCCCCGGGGAGCCGTCGAGGCGTGAAGGCCGCTGCTCGGGGCGGCCCCCGTCCGCAGCCCTCCTCGGCACCTCCGCTCCAGCCCTCACCCTCCACACGGCCTCTCTTCCGCTTATGAGCAACTCGCGCCGAGCGACCCGAGGTCGAGGAGGGCCTCTGGTATGGCACGCCGTTGCTCAAGGTCCGCGGCAAGGGCTTCGTGCGCCTGAAGGAAGACGGCGAATGATAAAAGCCCGGCCCCTATGGAGGGACCGGGCTTTTGAACGCATGCTCGCGGAAGGCGGCGCGGGACGAGCGACTCAGCCCGCGGGGCAGAACGTCACGTTGAGCTGCCGGCCACCGTTGCAGGTGTAGAAGCCGGCCTGGTTGGCCGCCATGGGGTAGTCGTCGTAGGGGAACCCGTACACCGCGCCGCACTGGTCATGCACCCACTTGGCGTACTGGTTGTAGGGCTTGCCGGTGTTGTAGTACTGGGCCACGTTCGTGCTGTCGGGGTTGTCCACCATGCCGCGGGTGATGGCCGAGCACCACCTGGCGCTCTCGGCGAAGAAGCTGCCCGAGCAGGCGTACACCTGCGGCGTCTTCGCCGTGCCCGGGTTGCACTGACCGGGGTACTTGCTCGCACACCGGGCGATCTCGCTGTCCAGGCGGTTGCACACCGAGCCGCGGCGCGGGTCGCTCGCGTACTCCCCGTCGATGCAGAAGGAGCGCGGCGCGAGGCAGATGGTGCCGCCCCCCATGTTGTAGCGCAGCCCGTCCGGGCACGCGTTGGCGATGGCCGAGCTCAGCGCGCTGTAGCTCTTGTTGCACTGGGCCATGTTGCAGCCGTTGTTGCCCACGGTGGAGATCTGCATGGGCAGGCCCACGTGATCCACGTACGTGAGGTTGTAGTAGATGTTCTGCACGCCGTTGCCGTCGGGTCCGAGCGTGAACTCGGCCTTCTCCAGCTCGCGCGGCGAGGAGGGCGAGGGCAGCGTGCGGTAGGCGCTCACGCGGCCGCTGGGGTAGTTGCCCGGCGCGTAGTAGGTGTAGCTGCCCCCGGTGCCGAGGTTGCGGTAGATCTTGTTGCCCGCGCCGTCCTTCTCCAGCGGGATGTCGTTCACACCCGACAGGACGACGTTGAGGGCGAAGGGACACTTGTTGGTCACCACCACGGGGACGGTGCCGGCCGGGCCACCGCCACCGCTCCCGCCGATCTTGTCGAAGGTCCAGTGCTGGTTGGCGCCCCCCGTGTACGGGTACTGCACGAGGATGGTCCCGTTGTCCGCCGAGCCCCAGTACAGATCAATCGCCATGTCCGTGTGGCGTGGATGGAAGCTGAACTGGTTGTTGCCGCGGGCGACGAACCGGAACTGCTGGTTGTTGGCGCCCACGTAGGACCACTGGTGGAGGACGGCGTTCTGCGCGGTGCTCACATCCTTGATATCGAGCACCTTGCCGCTGTTGACGTTGGCGATCTTCCAGTAGCCGTCAGACGTCGGGGACAGGTGGAAGGTCTGCGCGGCGGAGCTATTGCATTCCCACTCCTGCACCTTCGCGCCGTCCGCCGTGCTCGCCGAGTCCACGTCGATACACTTGTTGGTCATCGCCGAGCGGATGACATAGTCGCCCTCGGTGATGCTCGAGACGATGGCCGCCTGCGCCATGCTGTCCATGGCTTGCGGCTCGACGACCTGGCCTGCCTGGTCACACGCCACAGTTGAAGTGCACAGCATCGCCGCGCCCACCAGCCACGCGGTCTTCTTCGCGGAATAGGCCATCTCTTGCTCTCTCGGGAATGGAGACAGGGAATCGATGGGCTCGCTATATACACGCTGATACGAGACATCACAACTGCTTTGGCAGCTTTTGCAGTTTTGCCGACGATTCCTGTTTGACTCACCGCGTCGACGAGGCCACACCTTGGAAGTGAGGCTCACTTACAATGCCAAGCCAAAATTATACCGTAGGTAAAGACGTCCAACGCGAACGTCCCGCGCAGCAGCCGCGCCTGGTCCACGGCTCCTTCTTCGGCTCCTTCCTGTCCGCGGCCTCAGCAGTGGCGGCATTCTGAGCGACGCCAATCACCGCCTGCTCGCGCTATGGGCGGCCGCTTGCGCAGAGCATGTATTGCATTTCCTTGAGGAAGCATAACCAGACGATGAACGTCCGCGTCAGGCAATTGAGCTGATGCCAGTCTGATCCTTCTTCGCTGGAGGGTCGGCGTCCACCAGCGTGGACAGTGGACGCACTCTCGACTACGCGCTAAGTCACCCCGTCATCATGACCTTCAAGAAAAGGCGGGAGTGGGCCCGAGTTTTTATCGGTGCTGGAAACCAGGGATTGAGCAGGCGAAGAATCATCCTCTTCTCCGTCGAATGCGCGAGGCCTCTGGGTACTGTGGTGCCCATCCTCGTCGCCCTGCGTGTGGTGCTGCGGGTCAAGCCCTCTCAAGGACAGCGGGTGCGCCTGGCGTGGCACATACCACCCACGTGGGCACCACGCGCAGTGGGGGCACTCGCCGTGGGCCTCGCGCTCTGGGGCGTGCTCTCGCTCCCTCCCAAACCCATTCGCGTCGTACCCTCACCAGAGCGGTCCATGCCCGAGGAAGTCGCGACCGATTGGTTGACTCGTGATGGCGGCGCCATCGCCGTGCCCATGCCGCCGAAGCGTCTGGAGCGCCAGCAGGCCCCGCCGTGCGCTCCTCCCCCTGATGGGCAGGTGGCGATCAATGGTGGGTGCTGGAGTCGCATGGAGCAACGGCCACCCTGCGGCCAGTTCTATGAACACCAGGGCCGGTGCTACGTCCCTGTGCGCGAAACGCCCAGGTCGCCTACTTCGGTTGACCCATAGCTCCCGTACTGGAGGGAGGACGTCTCGGAGGGCTTCGTCATGGGAGGCGGCCCAGAATACCTGGGCAAAGGCTCCTGCTTCACGGTGCGCCGCCCCTCCGCGGAAGCCCTACCTGAAAGCACCCGAGCCTGCTTCATCGGACATCTGCTCTTTCTTCGGCTCATTCCTGTCCACTGCCTCTGGTGCCACGCTCTCCCCCCTCCTTTCTTGATTGGGGGAGACGACGGCCGCCTTGAAGTCGCCGGGTGCGTCCTTGAGCAGCATGGTGAGCTTGCTGTTGCCGCCGCCACAGCCCAGCAAGGGCAGCAGCATGACCGCTGCATCTGCTTCATTCCAGCGACAGGGAGGAGCGCCGACTTCACCCCCAGGCACAGGCTTACAAGTAGGACGACGGCCGCAGGCGAAACACCCTGAGATGTGACTGGATTTCCTGGGCTCTCATCATGCAATCCAAGACATCCACGATAAGCCGTGCGGCTCCATCCTGGGCACCACGAGGGCACGGCGATTTCTCGCATGCGCACACTTGTGTGAAGACACTGCCTTCTGCCAATATCAAACATCTCCACGCCTGGTGTGGAGACGAGGGGGAAGTTTGAAACATCCGTATGCGGCAGTGCTGACTGTATCCAGTTGTCTGCTCCTGGCGGCTTGTGGAAGCGCTTGGGAGGAAGAATCACCAGGACAGGCGTGGGCCGTCCAATCCGGACCCATGGAGCTCCAGTCAGGGGAGCCGAAGACCGTGGGCCCCTTCCTGGTGGATCCTGACGAACCTCCTGCCCAGAACGAACCTCTGACCCAAGAGGGCTTTCCCATCGGATTCGCCCCCGAGGAGGAGGCACCCCAGCTCGCGGCCTCCGAGTCGGCCATCATGACCGCGGCCTCCACGGATGGGGGCACCATCGAGTTGGAGCCCAATGTCATCCAGGGGACCGCGCGGCTGACCAACCAGGCTCCGGAGATCCTCGCGCTGCTCGCGGCGGATCCGTGGCACACGAGCGGCAGTTCCACCAGTTCCACCATCGCCCAGGTCACCGCTACCAGCACGAAGCCGAGCGGCTACAGCGGTCAGACAAGCACCGTCCAGTTCAAGAGCCCCTCCGAGTTCGACTTCACGCTGCTCGTCGAATCCAGCGCGGGAGGAGCCGATGGTGTCTTCTACAACGTTTCGGCCAGGCGCGGAGCCTACACCCTGCCCACCGCGGCCGGAGTCGTGGTCCGGCCCCGCGAGACACAACCCAATCCCACCCAGGTGGAGATCAAGGCGTGCATCGGTGCCGTCCAGTTCGACTTCGGCACGGATGAAACATGCGGGACGCCGTCCCCCGCGTTCCTGAGCGCCTCGGTGCAGGGCGTCAGCACGTTCCGCCTGTCGGGCCAGCAGAGCTACGCGACTTACCTCACGGGTGGGACGACCTTGAACAGAACCCTGTACTACAACGTCCGGGGCAAGGACGGCCGCACCTACGCCTTCTCCAGGCCCGTGCAGGCAACCCCCGCCTGCGACCAGGTCGTCCACATCTGCACTCCCATCACGGACGACCTCCGGCCTCCGCCGCAGGGCAACCTCACGGGGCCCTGGGAGGTCATCGGAGAGACCTCCACCTACCGGCGCGCCATCTCGGCCACCTACCTGGCGCTCCCCACCATTACCCGCAGCCACTCCAGCACGAACCCGACCTCTCCCCTGAGTGACCCGAGCACCTGGTGGACGATGAACTCCGCGATGGACGTGGGGGACTGGTCTCTCCAGGGCTCGGGCTATCTGCGCACGGGTCGAGAGTTCACCCGCTACACCACCACGCTGTCCCCCTCGACACCGGCCGGACCGGTCACGGTCATCGCGAACCAGGTCACGCCTGTGACCAAGGTGGTGGACGGGGTGACGCGGCACGCCTTCTCCATGCGGCCGGCCTACTTCTATGGCGCCGTCCGGCTGGCGGATCCCTCCATCCCCCTCTACTCCGGCTCGCGCAGCACCCTGGAGTCGCTCTGGTTCGAGGCGGACTACGACAGCAACGGCGATGGCATTCCGAACGACCCAGCCATCGGCAACAACGGCACCTACCTGCGCGCGTCGGTGACGGGGGACTACTCCCATACGGCCTTCCCTCACACCTTCGACCGGATCCGCGGCGAGCTGGCCTCCAACTACGAGCAGGCCCTCCCCTCTGCATATGATCTGCCGCGCACGTGGAACCAGGAGTACCTGAGCCTCCGCTTCTGGTCGCAAGGCGCCTCGTTCAACACCCGGCCTGGGATGTATGACGAAGCGCTCTTCCGGAATGGCTCCCTGACGCTCGTCCCGAGCATCCACTCCGCGCTGCTGAACGCCGGGGATCGCAAGCTCATCGACCACGAGTACTGCTTCAACGAGGTGCAGCTTCAGTACGCGACCACCTTGGGACGCTTCTACAACCCCTGGGCGGACGTGAGCGGCAAATTCGATGGCAGGGACTGGAGGAACCTGCAGAGCACCTACTCGGTGGGCGGCCGCTTTTACGGCATCCCCGCCATCTGGGGGTACACGCCCCTGGCGACAGAGCCCCAGTCGGAAGGCTCGGTGTCGATGGTGCTCCCGCAGGGCGAGTACACGCTCAAGCCCGGCGCCTACATGAAGAGCGACGACGGCACGACGAACACGGCCACCTTCGCCCCCCTCAGCGTGAGGCTGGGCTGCGGACAGCGGGTGAAGATCGTCCCGCCGCTCGCGGTGAGCATTTCCTCCGCCTCCGGCTGCGCCACCGGCCCGACGATTCCCATCTCCGGCGTGGTGAAGAGCAAGCCCGCCCTCGTGGACCGCATCTGGTACCGGCTCAACGGCGGTCCCGAGGTGCCCGTCTGCAACAACTGCGGCCTGGATCCTTCCTACGCCTTCACTCTCGAACTCAACGCCTGCCACAACACCCTCGAGGTGTTCGCCTTCACCCACGGTATGCCCGAGGCGGCCATCGGGAAAGCCGACTTCGTCTGGGATGACCCATCCGATGGGCCAAGTTGCTCCGGCTACTGTGTCAACCGCCCACCCGTAGCGCGCTGCCGCGGCATCACCATCCCGGCGGATTCGGCCTGCAGCGGCTGCGCCTCCGTGGACGACGGTTCTTACGACCCGGATGACAAGGACACGATCAGCTGCGTGCAGACACCGGGCTGCCAGTATGCGCTCGGCTCGCAGAAGGTGACCCTCACCTGCACGGACAAGCTGGGGCTCTCCTCGTCGTGCGAGGCCACCGTCACGGTGGAGGATCTGACGCCTCCGGCGCTCGTGTGCCCCGCGGAGACGCCGGTGCTCGAGTGTCGCGATGGCGGCGCGGTGGCCACCTACTCCACCAGCGCCACCGACAACTGCGGCGGCGTGAGCACCCGGTGCGCCCCGGCGTCCGGTGCCAGCTTCCCCCTGGGTACCACCCAGGCGGCCTGCACCGCCACCGATAGAGCGGGCAACACGGCCAGCTGCGCCATCCCCGTCACCGTGCAGGACAGCGAGCCCCCCACCGTCTCGTGCCCGGCCCCCATCACCGCCGAGTGTGTGGGAGGCGGTGCCCGCGTGACGCCGCCCGCCGCCACCGCGGCGGACACCTGTGCGCTGACGGATGTCACCCAGCCCGCGGAGTCCTCCTTCCCGCTCGGCTCCACGCCCATCACCTACTCGGCGAAGGATGCCGCCGGGCAACAAGTCCACTGCACCTCGTCCGTCAACGTCGTCGACACCCAGGCACCCACGCTGGTGCTCAACGGGCCAAGCGTCATCACCCTCGATGTGGGAAACCCGTACACCGAACAGGGCGCCACGGCCTCGGACTCCTGCGAGGGAGAGCTCTCCTCCCGCGTGAGGATCTCCGGCACCGTCGATACCTCCACCCCGGGCAGCTACACCGTCACCTATACGGTGGCGGATGGAGCCGGCCATGAGGCCACCACGACGCGCACGGTGCACATCGTGGGGGGCACGGGCATCTGCCCCGCCAACTCGGGACGGTGGGAGTCCACCAGCAACCAAGCCAAGGTCTACCAGTTGCACACCGCCACGCTGCTGCCGTCCGGCAAGGTGCTCGTGGTGGGTGGCAACAACAGGGACGCCGAGCTGTACGACCCGGCCAACGACATCTGGACGGCCACGGGCATGCCCCGCACCACCCACCGCCGCCACACCGCCACCCTCTTGCGCGATGACCGTGTGCTCGTGGTCGGCGGTGATGGCGCCAGTGCGATCAAGTCGGCGGAGGTGTACAACCCGGCCACGGGCGCCTGGGCTGCCACCGGCAACCTGGTGACGTACCGCCGCGAGCACTCCGCGGTGCGGCTGGCGGATGGCCGCGTGCTGGTGATGGGAGGAAAGGACAGCGGCGGCACGGTGCTCTCCTCGGCGGAGGTATATGACCCGGCCACGGGCACCTGGGCTTCCACCGGTGGCATGGCCTGGGCCCGCCGCGCCTTCACCGCCACCGTGCTGTCGGATGGCCGCGTGCTGGTGACGGGCGGCCTCGTCGACAGCGGGGACGAGTGCCGGGGCCTCAACTGCCTGGCCTCGGCCGAGGTGTACAACCCGGCCACGGGCACCTGGTCCTCCACCGGCGGCATGGCCACGGCGCGTGGCTTCCACGCGGCTGCGGTGCTGGCCGATGGCAAGGTGCTGGTAACGGGCGGCGGCGTGGATGGCGCCCCCAGTGCGCACGCCGAGGTGTACAACCCGGCCATGGGCCAGTGGACGGCCACGGGGGACATGCACTCGCCCCGGCGCAATCACTCCCTCACCCCGCTGAACGGCGGCCTGGTGCTGGCGGTGGGCGGCTACGATGTCTTCACGGGCATCCTCACCTCCGCCGAGCTGTATGACCCGAACACCGGGGCATGGTGCACCACCGGCTCCCTGGGCCAGGGCCGCTACAAGCACACCGCCACACCGCTGCCGGATGGCCGGGTGCTCATCACCGCGGGGCTCAGCAACGGCAGCGCGTACACGAGCGAAGTGTACAGCCTGGGCGGCAGGTAGTCCGCGCCCTCGCTGATTGAGGGCCCGGGGGCCGTCTCCCCACGAGGGAGGCGGCCCCTCTCGTTCGTGCGCCCAACGGGTGTTCACGGACGCTTCTCCCGTCGAGGGTGTCCCCGACAGGGCCCGAGAGGGTGTCAAAGAACTTGGGCCGGCGCGACAGCGCGACACGCGCGGGAGAAGCGGACAAAAAGCGCGTCTGGCGGATCCATTTCCCAACGGCACGCGCAACAAGAGAGGAGAGCAGGGGAAGACCACTTCTCACCGTGAGGAACTCCATGAGCCTGAAGAAGGTATCGACCACCGCCTCGATTGTCGTTGCCACGCTGTGGGTGGGCCTCGTGGGAGGCTGCGGAGGAACCGCCGAGGAGAGCAGCAGCGACCCGCGCTTCCAGGGCGACAACCTGAGCACGGGCGAGCCGTGGCGCGGCGGGAGCATCCCCCCGGCCGACGAGGGGAACACCCCGGCCGGCGAGGACAACGGCTGGGTGACCCTCTGTCACGTTCCTCCAGGCAATCCTTCCCAGGCGCACACCATCACCGTGGGGCAGCCCGCGGTGAAGGCGCACCTGATGCACGGGGACACGCTCGACGCGTGCGAGAGCGGCACGGGATCGGATGGCGGCACCACGGACCCGGGTGGGAGCGACGCGGGGACTCCGGACCCCGGCACTGATGGTGGCACGGGCAGCCCGGACGCCGGCCCCTCGGTGTGTGTCCCCCGCGGCAATGAGTGCGGCACCAGCGCCGAGTGCTGCTCCGGATTGCAGTGCTCCGCGGGCGTCTGCTCCATCATCCTCAACTGAGCCGTGACTCCGGGCGCACGGGCCCTCTATTTCGCCCTGTGCGCCTCCCTATCGAACATCGGTGGTCAGGCCATCCTTCGCTGCTGGCGGGCCCACGTCTCGAAGCTCATGGGCGAGAGACCGTAGGCGCGGGCGAGCTCGGGCCGTGCCAGCACCGGGGCGACGTTCATGTACGTCATGCCCTGCGCCACGCCGGGATGCAGGCCGGCGGCGACGGCCTCCTCGACCGTGCCCGACTTCACCACGTACTCCTTGCCGTCGAGGCGCGAGAGGATCTCGGCGATCTGAGGAAGCGTGAGCAGGTCGCCGGCGAGCTGCAGCGTCACACCTTTGAACCTCGCGGGATCGTTGATCGCCGCCGCGGCTGCCTTGCCGATGTCCTCCGGGGCGATGAGCCCGATGGGCCGGTCGGTCCTGACCACCGTGACCAGCTGGCGCCCGTCGACGAAGCCGGCGGGATCGAGCATGGGATGGTCCATGAAGGTGGCGGGCAGGATGATGGTCCAGCGGTCGAAGCCGGCGTTGCGCACGAGTTCGCAGGTAGCGAGCTTGTTCTCCCAGTAGTCCTCGTGGGACTTCCAGCGACCCTCGGCCCAGCCCTCGACGTTCCGGTGGTCGCCGACGCCTGACGTCGCGGTGTGCACGAACGTGCCGACGCCTTCGGCCAACGCGGCCTCGACGAGGTTCTTCCCCTGCTCGCGCTCCTTGCTGTAGTCAACGCCGGTCGCGGAGATGATGGGTGACTGCATCGAGAACACCGCCCGTGCCCCGGCGCAGGCGGCGCGCAGCGACCGCGGATCGTCGAGGTCCCCGACGACCACCTCGGCGCCGGCCGCCGCGAGGGCCTTCGCGTTCGGCGCGTCCGGGCTGCGCACCATCACCCGCACCGATGTGTTGCCTTCCAGCAGCGCCCGGGCGGTGGCGCCGCCCTGTCGCCCCGTGGCGGCGGTTACGAGAACGGGAGCACTGCTGCTCATGCGGGTCTCCTGTAAATGGGGGGTCACCCCGTTTAGACTTCGGTGGCAAGATACGGAGGCCCACCCCGTTTGTCGAGAAGAAGAGGATCGCCGTGGATCGTGTGAAGACGTTGCGAGCGGACGGCCGACGCAACCGGGAGCGGATCATCGCCGCCGCCGCGGAGTTGGTCGGCAGGGATGGTGCGCAGGCGTCGCTCGAGGAGATCGCGCGGCGGGCGGGGGTGGGCTCCGCGACCCTGCACCGACACTTCCCGTCGCGGCGGGCGCTGTTGGAGGCGGTATTCCGCGCCGGCGTCGCGCAGCTCTGTGAACGGGCAGCCGCGCAGCCGGGCGAGGACCCCATCGCTGAGCTGACTGCATGGCTCGAGGAGATGACGGTCTACACCGCGACCCACCGCGGGCTTGCCGCTGCGCTGCTGGCCGGCCCGGATGGCCTCTCGCCAGAAGAGCTCTGCTGCACCGACATGCTGCTCGACGTGTTGGAGGTTCTGGTGGCACGAGCCTCGTCCGTGGACGCGCTTCACGCCGGCGCCACCGCGGAGGACCTGATGCTCTTGGTGAACGCGATCGCCGTCGCCACCGAAGACGATCCGAGCACCGCGAGCCGGTTGCTGCGCCTCGCGCTCACCGGCATACGGTCTGAAAACCGGAACGGTACCCCTAGAGCGTGATCGGACAGCTCGTATACGGAGGTTGGTCCATATAACCCTGGCGGTCCAACATCAGCAGCACCTGGGCGGCCATGTCCATGTTGGGCTGGGACTCATAAGACGTGGTGCAGTTGTTGATCCCCTTGATGACTCCTTGCTCGACCTTCAACTCGCCCACGGCGGTGACAGGCTGGCCCGCCAGGAAGCTCGATTGGCGAAAGAGGGTCTTCGGATGGACATTGCTCGCGTAGATGTTGCCAGCAGTGTCCATGACGAAGATCGCCGCGTTACCGCCGTTGGGGACCACGGAGGGGTCGGCGTACGTCGTGTCGAACAGGACCCCTTGCGAGTTGTACAGCTTTCCGTTCTTGACGGTCAGCATCAGCGCGGGCCGCGCTTCCTTGCTCAGATACTGGACATACGGCAGGCAGAGCTGTTTCTGGGTGTCGCCCTGCACCGAGCATCTGGAGTCCTCGCCGATGTAGGCTTGCTTCAGGTTCATCGTATCGTAGGGGATGGACATCTGACTCACACCGGATGAGTCTCCATTGAAAAAGACCTCGCATGCGCCAGGGTTGTTCAAAGGGCAGCGGCCGCTGGTTCTGACTCCGAACTCGGACATGTAAGGGGCGCCGAAGCCGATGTAGAGATAGCCATTCGAAATGGTCATTGCGTTGATGGGTGGAGCGGGACTCCACCCGTCGTTCGAATCGAAGCTGCGGAAGACGGAGCAGGGGATTGAAGTGTCCTTGGAGCAGCGATACACGACTCCGCTCATCGCATCGCCAACGTAGAGAGCACCATCTGGTGCGACCGCGAGGGAACGGGCCTCTGCTTGGTACATATCATGCAGTGGGAGGGAGACTTTGACGCAAGCGTCACGGACGCTTGGATCGCAGCGCCACAGGTAACCGTAGTAATTGGAGAAGCCTAGTTCCGTCCAGTAGGGTTCTTCGGTGGTGGCGTAAACATAACCTCCCGTCGCGCCAAGTCCCACGATGCTGTTTCCCAGTGCATTGAACCGGGAACAGGCATTGAAACTGTTCGCGTCGCAGCGCCACATCTCCCCGTTATCCAGGCCCGTATAGATATATTTATTCGCCCAGAGCAGGGTCTTGATCGGAGAGTCGAGCGTGTTGAACTTGTCGCATCTGTTGAAGTTGTTCGGATCGCAGCGCCACATCTGGCCATTGTTCAGGCCAGCATAGATGTAGGCATTCGCCGCGATGAGCTTGTTGATGGGGGCGGGCAGCGTGTTGAAGGTGTGGCAGGCGTTGGCGTTGTTCGAATCGCAACGCCACATCACCCCGTTGCCCAGACCCACGTAGATGTAGCCGTTCGTCGTCAGCACGGTGTTCATGGAGGTGGGAGCCGTGTTGAAGACAGTGCAGGACGTCGCGGAGTCTTCAGTGCACCGCCACATCTTCCCGCTGGACGTGGCAACCAGGAGGGGCTGTCTCGCGGATGCAGTCAGCGAAAACATCAACAGCAGGAGGGCCAATCTCATTTCGCGCTCTCGTCGGGTGAATTACAGGGCTCCAGGTGCCGTGTGGCGCCTGATGTCTCGTAATCTGCCAGGTCCGTTCGGAGCAGGCTGTGATGGGGTTCACCCCAGCGGAGTGAGGCGTGTCACTCCTGGTCAGTTCACGGGAGGAGGCCCTGAGGGAGAGGCGTTACCTGGCGGAGCGGGAGCTGGACGACACGGCACAGGGTGGAGCGTGGGGGGCGCTTCGCCGAGCAAGGAGCCAAGCCCTGGAGTGGCTGAGCCTGGACGCCGAGTCCCAGCGACTCACGCCCGGATAGAAGCCCCCGGGCGTCGGCACGCCTCGCGTGCTCAGGACGGCACGGGCAGGGCGCGCAGCAGGGTGACGTCCGAGCCGGGCGGCTGGATGCGCAGCAGCAGCATGCTGCCGGGTTTGGCCAAGCGCAGCGCCTCGGCGGCCTCCTGGGCGTTGGCCACCTTCTGCTCGCCCACCTGCCGCAGCAGTGAGCCCGGAGGCAGCTCCGCCTGCTCCGCCGGGCTGCCGGGATCCACCCTCACCACGCGCACCCCCTGACCCTGGGGATCATCCGCCAGCCGCATGCCCAGCCGGCCCCTGGCGGGGGCGCTCTCCTCCTCGCGCGTGGGCACCTCAGGCTCGCCCCGCTGGGCGGGCCGCGTACCGAGCGTCACCTGCAACGCCAGCGGCTTGCCGTCGCGCAGCACGTGCACGGAGACGCGGCTGTCCGGACGCAGCAGGCCCACGGTGCGGGTGAGGCTGCCCGCCGAGACGATGGGCGTGTCCTCCACCCGGGTGATGACGTCGTTGTCCTGGAGCCCCGCCCTCGCCCCGGGGCCGCCGTCGTTGAGATCGGCGATGATGGCGCCCTTGTCCACCTCGAGTCCCAGCGCCCTGGCCAGGTCCGGCGTGAGATCCTGCGCGGCCAGGCCCAACCAGCCCCGGCGCACCACGCCGTCCTTCTCCAGCCGGGGCAGCAGCGAGTGGATGAGGTTGCTGGGCACGGCGAAGCCAATGCCCGTGGCCTCGCGGACGATGGCGGTGTTCATGCCGATGACCTCGCCCTTGAGGTTGAAGAGCGGGCCGCCCGAGTTGCCCGGGTTGATGGCGGCGTCCGTCTGGAGGAATTCGTCGTAGGGCCCGGCGTGGATGTCTCGGGCGCGGGCCGAGAGGATGCCCGAGCTCACGCTGGAGGCGAGGCCGAAGGGGTTGCCGATGGCGAGCACGAAGTCGCCCACGCGCACCGCGTCCGAGTTACCCAGCGCCACGTGGGGAAGATCCCTGGGCGCGTTCTGGAGCTGGAGCACCGCCACGTCGGTGAGCGGATCCCTCCCGAGCACCTGGGCATCGAACGCGCGCCCGTCGTCGAGCTTCACGCGCACCCGCTCGGCGTTCTCCACCACGTGGTTGTTGGTGAGCACCAGACCCTTGGCGTCGACGATGAAGCCCGAGCCCTGGCCCTGCTGCACGGGGCCTCGCTCATCGCCCTGGGGCGAGCCCGGGATGCCGAACTGCTCGGCCCAGCCCGGAGGCAGGCGGAGCATCCCCCGGGTGGCGGCGACGGGCGCGCGCGCCAGCACCTCGACGTTGACGACGGCGCCCTTCACGGCCTCGACGAGCGGGGCGAGCGAGCCGGGCGACGGCACGGTGACGGAGGGGATCACGGGGGCCGCGGCGGCAACGGGAGGCGCGGCCGGAGAGGGCGCGGGAGGCGCCGCGCCGAGGGCCTGGCAGGCGGACGCCATCATCATGAGGGGAAACAGGACGCCGCGCACGGCCTGGCGGGAAGAAGAGGGAGAGGACACGGTGGGGACTCCTTTCGGACCGGGTTCCATACCCAGTGCATCCGTTCGGGAGCAGTCCCTGTGCATCCTCCGCGCCAGGGCCCCGCACCGGCGCGGCGCACCCCTTCTTCCCTCGGGCACGGTCCACCGGGCCGATTATTCCCGGGGCCTGTTCCAGGGGAGGTCGGGGCAAAATGCCCTAAGCCCCGGGGGCGTGGGGCATTCCTCCCAGGGCGCCGTCACGGGGAGGCGAAGAGTTCCTCGTAGGCCTCGGGCTTGAAGCCCACGAGCACCCGCGAGCCCCGCACGAGCACCGGCCGCTTGACGAGCTTGCCGTCCGCCGCGAGCCACTCGACGAGCTGCGCGTCGCTCGCGGCGTCCACCTTCTCCTTGCCAAGCGCGCGGTAGCTCTGCCCACTGGTGTTGAGCCACTTGCGCACGGACACCCCACTCTGGGGGATCCACTTCGCCAACTCGGCGGGGGTGGGCGGTTGCTCGACGATGGGGCGCACGCGCGCGTCCACGCCGTGCTGTTCGAGCCACTGCTGGGCCTTCTTGCACGTTCCACAACCGGAGTACGACAGCATCAGGACGTCGGTCTTCATGCGGCCGCTTCTACCAGAGGCGGGCGGCGGGGCTCGCGTCCGGAGATGTGGACTCCGGCGCCGAACTCACCGGGGCGGCTCTTCCTCCTGACGGAGGACCTCGGCGGGCACGTTGCGGCGCAGCGGCTCCAGGATGACGACCACCCAGGCGGTCACGGGCGCGGGCAGGGCCACCAGGGCGAGGATGAACAGAAATCGGATGACACGAAAGGCGAAGCGCAGGCTGGCGCGCACGAACGCGCGCACGGCCTTGGGAAGCAAGGTCATGGGGAACTCCTCCAGGTGAGAGACTTTCCAGCGACGGGTGCCGGGAAAGGCTCAGTGGAGGAGCGCGCGGTGAAGGAGGAAGAGACGGCGCGATGGGGCCGCGATGCGCGACTCCCGGAGGGAACCCGGCAACGCCACACGGGCGGGCACACGGGGGGAACCCTCGGCCGGGTGCTCGAGACGAACGGAAGCCTCCACCGCCGGGCGCTGGCGCGCCTTCTCGTGGCGCTCGACCCAGACAGCCACCGCGGCCTCGGAGGCCGGATGCGCGTGCGCCGGCAGGCTCGCCCCGAGGACCGTGAGGCACGCCAGCGCGAGCCTCAACCACCGGGCGATGTGATGCGGCAAGCCACGCATGAGCCTCAACCTGACCATGAACGCGCCAATGTCAAACGATGGAGGCGCGTGCGTCATGGGCTCCAGGCGAGGGCTTCCCCGAATCCGTTCGCGGCACGACGAAGTTGTGCGAGCACCTCCAGCGGGTGCTGCTCGGCGCGGAACGCCAGGTGGGGCCGGGCATCGAAGGGCCACCGTGAAAACTCCCAGGGAGACCACACCATGAAGGCCTACGAACTGCAGAGCACCACCGGCATCGAGGGTTGGGTCCAGATCGAGAAGCCCCAGCCCCAACCGGGCCCTGGACAGGCGCTCGTCCGCATCCGCGCCGTGTCGCTCAACTATCGGGATCTCATCATCGCCAAGGGCACGTATCCGGGCGGGAAGGCCCCCGTCATCCCCGTCTCGGATGGCGCGGGAGAGGTGGTCGCCGTGGGCGCGGGCGTCACGCGCGTGAAGCCCGGGGACCGGGTCGCGCCCACCTTCTTCCAGGTCTGGACGGATGGCCCGAGCACCCCCGAGAAGGTCGGCAAGGCGCTCGGCGGGAGCGTGCCCGGCGTGCTCGCCGAGTACGTGGCCCTGGACGCCGAGGGGCTCGTCCTCCTGCCGGACTGGCTGTCCTTCGAGGAAGGCGCCACCCTGCCCTGCGCCGCCGTCACCGCCTGGAACGCGCTCGTGCCCCAGGGAGGACTGAAGGCGGGGCAGACGGTGCTCGCCCAGGGGACGGGCGGCGTGTCCATCTTCGCCCTCCAGCTCGCCCGGACCCTCGGAGCGCGCGTCCTCCTCACCTCCAGCCATGACGACAAGCTGGAGCGCGGCAAGCGGCTGGGCGCGGAGGGACTCATCAACTACAAGAAGTCGCCGAACTGGGAGGAGCAGGTGCTCGCGCTCACGGGTGGAGAGGGCGTGGATCATGTGCTCGAGGTCGGCGGCGCCGGCACCCTGCCCCACTCGGTGCGGGCCACGAAGAAGGGGGGCCACATCGCCCTCATTGGACTGCTCTCGGGCGCCATGGCCAAGGCCGACGGCGTGGACACGGGCGGCAAGGCGCTGCGCATCGTGCCCACCTACGTGGGCAGCCGCGTCATGTTCGAGGACATGCTGCGCGCGATGAGCCGGGAGAAGACGAAGCCCGTCATCGATCGCGTCTTCCCCTTCGCCGAGGCGCGCGAGGCCCTGCGCTACATGGAGTCCGGCGGCCACTTCGGCAAGATCGTCATCTCCGTGTGAGCCGGTCCTGGTGAGCAGTGCGGGCTTCTTCAGGGACGTGCTCCTTCGAGGGTAGGCTGTCCGGCATGCCGCTGAAGGTGATGACCCTCAACATCTTGATGGGTGGAGAGGAGCGAATGCCCCTGCTCCTTCCGCTCATCGCCCGTGAGAACCCGGACGTGCTCGTGCTGCAGGAGTGCCTGGGCTGGGAGGATGGCGAGCGCCTCGGCCAGGTCGCCGCCGCGATGAACCTCCCCGTCACCGACGCGCACGTGCGTCTGGGCACGGCCCGCCCCCGCCCGAGTGGCAACCGCTACCACGTCGCCGTCGCGAGCCGCCTGCCCCTGCGCTCGGCCCGCGCCCACAACGACGCCCACTTCATCGGCCACTGCCTGCTCGAGTGCGAGCTGGAGACGGGCACGGAGCCGTTGACGCTCTTCGCGGCGCACTTCGACTCCCACCACGAGAACCTGCGCTTCGTGGAGGCGCGCTACCTGCGCTCGCTGCTGGCTCCCTCGACCTTCGCCCAGGGCGCGTTCCTGTTGGCCGGGGATCTCAACTCACTGTCACGTGCGGACCCCTACCCCGTGGACCTCGCCGACCGCCTCCGCCGCGCGGGCCTGGACAAGTACGGCCACCCGCCCCGCTTCGACGTCATCGATGAGCTGGAGGGCTTTGGCTGGGTGGATGCGCTGCGGCGGCGGCCCGCCTCCTCCCGGTGGGTGACCGCCCGGCGCCAGCGCGGCGCGGAGGTCATCGAGTTGCGCACGGACTACCTCTTCGCCTCGCCCCGGTTGGCCGAGCGGCTCCTGGGGGCAGACGTGGTGGACGTGGGCGCGGCCTCCGATCACCACGCCCTGACGGCGACCTTCACCGAGCCGTGAGGCCTCCCCTCACGAGAACTCATTGCGCAGGATGGACTCCGCCGCCTCCAGGATGGCCGCGCGGATCTTCCCCTGGATGGGCGCTTCCTTCTGGAGTTCCTGCTGGAGGGCGTCCGACTTTCCGTAGAACACCCAGGAGGAGGACTGGCTGCCCGCGCTGGGGGTGAAGACCCGCACCTCGACGAAACGCTCCTTCGTCCCCGCGTCTCCGCTCACCGAGCCGATCCGCAATTCGACCTCGCCCGCGCCCCGAACGAGCGCGGCGCACGAGAAGTGGGCGCTCAACGGGGCGAACTCGCCCGTGGCGGGCAACCGGGAGCGAGCGCTCTCGCGCAGTTGTCGAAGCGCGGTGTCGATCGCCTGCTTCAGTTTCTGTTCGTTCTGAACGAGTTGCATGCGGCTCCTCAGCGGCGCTCGTATTTGGACTTGATGGCCGCGATGGCGCGCTCGAGTTCGTGGATCTGCTCGATGCTCAAGACCTTGTTCAACCCCTCGGGCAGCTTGGGTGGAGTGGACGCCTCGCCCAGTTCCACGCGACGCGCGTGGATGTAGCTCTGGTTGAGATAGGCCTGATAGCTCGCCTGTTGAGCCTTGTTCATCGAGGCCATGGCGGCCTCCACCGGCTTGACCAGGTGCTTGAGTTCGGCTTCCGCGGCGGCCGGTACGTTGCGCACGAGGGGCTTGCCCAACGAGACGTCATAGGGAATGTGCTCGGCGTTGGCGATCGACAGCACCCGCGGGCCGATGATCTGCAACTCGCCCCGGACGCCATTGGCATGCTTCAGGTAGGCGCAGACGACCGTGTACCCGCTCTCCATGACCTTGGACTGGTTGATGCGAAGGCTGTGCCCGGCTTCGGCCGCCGCCACCTGCAACGTCTGGAGTTGCTGCGCGCTGAAGTACGGCTTGCCCCCGGGTCCATGAAGGTTGTTGATCTCCGTGACCTGGAGCTTTCCATGGCGGATGGCCTCGGCGAGTCTACCCACCACCCGACTCATCGCCGCGGGAGAGGTGTCCGAGAGGACGAGCCGGGTGCCGATAGCATCCCAGAGGTTCGCGATGGCGCTCTCGACGGTGGTGACCTTGGCACCGAAGTTGTCGACGGCTCGCTGCAGCCGATTGGCCGCCGAGACCGGATCCTTCGCTCGCGCCTGGACCTCGCCCATTCCCTCGAACACCTGGGAGATCTGCTTTCGGGCGGGCTCGAGCTGCTTCTGGTAGCGCGGATGGGCCTGTTTGGCGAGCTGAGAGATGCGCAGGCTGACGATGACCCGGCGCGGGCTGGGCAGCTTGGACTGGCCTTGGGCGATACGGGTGGAGCGCGCCTTGAGCCACGAGGCCAACCGGGTCTCGCCGAAGGCCTTCTCCACCGCGGTGCCCTTGAGCGCCTTGAGGGCGGCGGTGACTCCCTTGGCGGCGACCCACAGCGTCAGGGCCTCGACCACCACGCCCGCGAGGATGCCGATCACGTTGGCCAGCTCGCGCGCCGCCTGATCGAGCTTCCGCGCATCCCCGCGTGCCTGCCACACCTGGCCGAGGAACTTCGCGAATGCCGAGCCGATCCGGCTCAGTGAGTCCACGATCCACTTGGCGAGGAAGGCCAGTCCCATCCACTCGAGCAGCGCGAGGCCGATCTCGTAGCCCGCGGCGGCACCGGGAGCGGCTCCCGCGCCGCCCGCCAATGCGCCGAGCGCGGCGCCCACCGCCGTGCAGATGGCGAGGAAGAGGATGGCCCCCACCGCCATCTCGAGCAGCGAGACGAGGACGGTGCGCAGGGACTGCTCGACGTGTTGGGCGACCGCCTTGGGGATGTATTGGAGCGACAGCCGGATGGATTGTCCGAGATCGCCGAGGAACTGATCCACCCGTTGGAAGGCGGAGGCGAGCCCCAACGTGTCCAGCGTATTGTAGCTGTAGGAGCCCGAGTTGACCTTGCCCCTCATCCCCTTGGCGAATGTCTGGCTCGGAATCCAGATGAGCTCATCGGCCTGGAACGCCAGGGACTTCCACCCACTCGTGGTGGAGGGGATGGGGCGCCGATTGGCCGCCGCGAGCACGGCCACGAAGAAGCGCAGGTCCGAGCCCCACGTGCGTGCGATGTCGCCGTAGTACTTCTCGGCGATGGCAATGGCGGTGCCGGGGACGCCCTTGGCGACCTGGTGGAGCCGGGCATTCGGCTCGGGCATTGGATGCTGGGGCGCCGACCAGACGTAATCGGCGGAGACGAAGCCCATGCGCCCATCACGTGTGCTCACCGACAGCCACCCACCGGGCAGGTGCGCGGAGATCTGCACGGGGGTGTTGAACGCCAGGCTGCCGATCACGTTGCTTCCCTGTGCGGCACTGGAGCGCAAGCGGAGCGCGGGCGTCTTGTTCCACATGACGATCCCGATGTTCGTGTTGGGTGGCATCGCGACTCCCCCTGCGCCTGGTGCGGCGGATAGTAGCCGTGACTACAGCCAGGAAGAAGGCTTTCGGCTACTGTGCCGCGCGCCTTGGCCCTCGCGATCTTCCTGTTCACCTACGTCTTCATCGCCGGCGTCCGCCTCCCCTTCCCCCGGTTGGACCGCCCTGGCGGCGCGCTCGTGGGCGCCGTCCTCATGGTGGTGGCGGGCGTCGTCGCTCCCTCCCAGCTCTTCGGCTCCAACGAGGGCTCCCCTCACGCCGTCGACATGGACACGCTCATCCTCCTGCTCGGGATGATGCTGCTCGCCGACTACCTCTCGCGCGCCTCCTTCTTCCGCGCCGCCGGCGCCTGGGCCCTCCAGAAGGCCCACACCCCCCGCCTGCTGCTCGTGGCCGTCGCCGCCACCAGCGCCTTCCTCTCCGCCTTCCTCGTCAACGACACCGTCTGTCTCATGCTCACCCCGCTCGTCCTCGTCGTCGTCGAGGACGCGCGCCTTCCCCCCATCCCCTACCTGCTCGCCGTGTGCATGGCGTCCAACTCGGGCTCGGTCGCCACCTTCACCGGCAACCCCCAGAACATGCTCATCCAGGGCGCCTCGAAGCTGCCCTACGCCCAGTTCGCCGCCTACATGGCCCTGCCCGCCATCGTCTCCACCGCCGTCGTCATCGCCGGGCTGCTCTACATCTTCCGCCACGACCTCTCCCACGAGCGCTTCTCCACCCATCCCCCTCCCGTCCCCGTGGATCGCCCCCTCCTCGGGCTCACGCTCGTCACGTTGCTCGGCGTGGTCGCCGCCTTCTTCGCCGGCCTGCCCATGAGCTGGAGCGCCCTCACTGGCGCCGCCGTGGTGATGACCCTCGCCCGGCGCGTCTCCCCCCGCGAGGCGCTCGAGCGCGTGGACTACGTGCTGCTACTCTTCTTCGCCAGCCTCTTCGTCGTCGTCTTCGGCGTGAACCAGGCCGGCTGGGCCGAGGACATCCACCGCCTCTTCTCCCCCTTCATGTCCGGCCCCCCCTGGCGCGAGACGCTCGGCTTCGCCGGACTCACCCTCGTGGCCAGCAACCTCTTCAGCAACGTGCCCTTCGTCATGCTCGCGCGCCCCTGGGTGCCCACCCTCCAGGAGCCGGTGCTCGGCTGGCACGTGCTCGCGCTCGGCTCCACGCTGGCCGGCAACCTCACCCTCGTGGGCAGCGTCGCCAACCTCATCGTCTTCGAGGCCGCCCGGGACAAGGTCTCCCTGAGCTTCCTCGGCTACCTGCGCGTGGGCCTGCCCATCACCCTCGTCAGCTTCGTGCTCGCACTCGCGGTGCTGCTCGCCGAGCACGCGCTGTTCTGAGTCCTCAATCCGGATCCGGCAGCTCCCCGGGCGGCAACTCGGGCGGACGGGGCTTCACCGGCACCGGCCGCTCCTGGCCCGGTGCCTCCGTCTCCGGTCCCGCGTCCGGCCGCGGCGGCACCCCCGCCTTGCGCTCCTTCGGCGTCAGATCCTCGGCGAAGCGCGAGGCCAACACGTCCACCAGGTCCGTCATCCGCTCCCGGAACAGCGCGGGTGTCTTGCCCACCTTGAACGGATCCAGGTGCTCCACGCCCCCGTCCACCTCGTCCAGGTCGAACGGGTGCCGCCACAGCTCCGAGCGGCTCTCGAGCCAGAACATCCGCGCGTAGCCCCGCAGGTACGCGCCCGCCTTGCCCCGCTTGCTGCGCATGCCGTAGTCCTGGATGACGAACTCCACCACCGTGTCCGCGCGCAGCGTCTTGAGCAGATCGTAGTCCGGCTGCAGCGCGGGCACCTCCTCCACCAGGAAGCTCTCCAGCACCGTGGCCACGTGCGCCGGATCCACCGTGTTCAGCCACGGCGCCTCCCGCGGCAGTTGCCGGAAGGTCATCACCCGCAGGCGCTCGGACAGCTCGAAGCGCGTCATCGACGAGGCGAGCTTCGCCTCGAGCCGGCGATCCGCGTCCTGGGGCCCCAGCTTCTTCAACTTGTCCCGGTAGGAGCCGTCGTCCTGGAACACGTGGCTGTGTGGACCCGCGCGCAGCTCGATGCGCGAGATGAACGCGGGCCGCCGCACCTCATCCAGCGCGGAGCCCGACAGCCTCCGCGATGAACAGCCCACGAGGAGAAACGCCAGGAGTCCGAGAAATGCGCATCGCGTCATGCATCACACATACCCTGGATCCCCGCGCCTACCCAATGGTGGGTGCAACGGTTGGCGAGCACCCGACGAAGCCGCTCAGACGAGGACCAGGTCCTCGAAGGACACGGTGTGCGGGGCGTCGGTGGCGCCGCCGAGGAGGGCCTCGTTGCTGCGCTGACGGGCCTCGGTCAGCTCGGACACGAGGACGAGCACCTGCGGGTGGGTGAGGATGAGGGTGTCGAAGTCCTCGCGGGGCAGCCGCAACAGCGAGGCGTTGCGCACCGCCGTCACCGTGGCGGTGGCGGGCGTCTTGTTCAGCAGGGACATCTCGCCGAACAGCTCCCCCTCGCGCAGGTGGGCCAGGGGCTGGCCCCCCTTGCTCACGGCCACCTCGCCGGAGAGCACCACGTAGAGGCCATCCGCCATCTGGCCCTCGCGGATGAGCACCTCGCCGCGGCGCACCTCCCGGGCCCGGAAGCGCTCCACCAGCTCGCGCCGATCCTTGCGCCCAAAGGGCTGGAAGAGCGCCGAGGTGTTCACCACCTGCGACAGCAGCCGCTGCCGGCAGAAGCGCCGCAGCGCCTTCGCCACCTGGGGATTGAGGCGCGCGAGCTCCCCGAGCACCGGGGCGGAGATCTCCAGCACCTGCGTCTCCTCGGCGGCGCTCACCACCGACGCCGAGCGCGGAGCCCCGGACAGGAGCGCCATCTCGCCGAAGAAGGCCCCCTCACCCAGCACGGCCAGCTCGCGTGTCGTCCCCTCGGACTCGCGCATGATGCGCACGCGGCCCGAGCAGATGACATAGAAGGCATTGCCCCGGCTGCCCTGCTCGATGATGCGCGTGCCCTCGGGGAAGCGGCGCAGCGGGCAGCGCTCGAAGAGCGCGATGAAGGCCTCGCGTGGCAGGTCCGAGAACAGGGGGATCTCCGGCAGCGCCCGCTCGCCCATGGGGGGCGCGGATACGGGCTCCTCGCCTCCCCCGCGCCCGGGCGCGTGCGCCGCCGCCAGCTCCACGGCGTGCAGCAGCGAGTCCGCCTCGATGACGAGCTCCGGAAAGGACGCACTCGGGGGCGGCGCGGGAGGAACGGCCACCTTGGGGAGCACCGGCGCCTCGGAGGTGGCAGGCGCCTCGGGGGGGACAGATGTTTCGGAGGGGACCGGTGCCTCGGGAGGCGTGCGGATCGCCGGTACTTCCATCGTGCGCCGGCGCAGGCCCGGCGGAGACGAAGATGGGGGCGGGGGCGGCTGGACGGGTGGTGAGGGAGCCCGCTCGGGGAGGGAGGCCTCCAAGGCCTCGTCGATCTCGGGAGGCAGATCGATGAACAGCGCGGTCCGGGGCGGGGGCTCGGGCGGAACGGGCGCGGGTGTTCGCGCGCTGGGATGGCCCGTTCCTCCCCGGCGCGCGTAGAGGCTCGCGAGCGTGTGCTGGACGCCCTGGTGCGAGGGATCCAGCTCCAGGATGCGCTTGCTGGTGGCGATGGCGCGCGGCAGGAAGCCCTCACGGGCGAACCCCTCGGCGGCGGCCTGATAGGCCAGGATGGCGCGGCGCGAATCTCCGCCCTTCACCCAGGTGTCGCCCAGGCGCAGCCGCGACTGGTGATCTTGCGGCTCCAGCGCGCAGTACGCCTCGAGCAACTCGGCGGCCTTGCCGAAGCGGCCCCTGGCGATCGCCTCGTTGGCCTGTTCCCTGAGCTGCCGGGCCTCCATATCAGCGGGATCCCTCGGCGGCGGTCGCCGTCTTCGACAGGGCGAACGTGGCCGCCTCGCGCACCCGGCGGTAGTAGTCGCCCTTGAGCGCGTCCAGGGCGCCCGCCTGCTCCCCCGTGCCCGTGCGCGCCAGCGCGGCGGCGGCCGCGGCGCGGATCTCCGGCAGATCATGGTACAGGTCGCGCGCCACCACCTCGGCCACCGAGCCATCACCCACTTCCCCGAGCGCGGTGAGCAGCTCCCGGCGGCCGACGCTCGTGGGATCCTCCAGGGCCTTGACCAGCACGGGCACCGCCTGCTTCGCCTTGAGCCGGCCGAGGAGCGTGGCGGCCAGCACCGACTCGGGACCGCCCTCGGACACCACGGTGTTCAACGCCTCCACCGCGGAGGGCGGCGCCCCGGTGTGGGTGAGCGCGTCGAGCAACACCAGCTTCTCGTTGCTGATCCTGGGCAGCAGCTCCACCAGGACGGCCTGACCGGCCTCGCCCTGCTCGGCGAGCGCCCGGGCCAGCGCCTTGATGAGCTCCCGGTCGGGATCGAACATGCCGTCCCGGGCGGCGGCCACGCCCTCGGGTCCCAGCCGCGTGAGGCCCACCAGGGCGGCGGTGCGCAGCGTCACGCTGGATTCCTGGGTGAAGCCCTTGAGCAGCTCCATCGCCCCGGGAGCACGCACGGCGCCGAGCGCGCGCAGCAGTCCGGCCAGGGGCTCCAGGCGCGAGGCATCCACGTCGTCGAAGAGCTCCGAGGGCGGACGCGGCTGCACCACGGGCCGCCCCAGCTCGCGCGCCTTGGCGGCGTTGAGCGCCTTCACGCGCGACATCAGGCCGGACTGCTTCTCCTTCGTCAGCGCTTCGCGATCCGCCTCGGGGGCGGTCGGCAGGCTGGGATCGAAGCCCTGACCGTACTTCTCGGGCAGGGGCTGGGAGATCCAGTCCTGGCGCGCGGCCTTCACGGCGGCGAGTTCCTGCTCGAAGGCCTTCTGCAGCACGGGCGTGGAGGAGGGGTCCGCGATGGCCGCGACCGCGTCCACGGCGAGCGCGCGCAGCGAGGCATCCGGCTGGGACACGAAGGGCAGCACCTTGGGGAGCAGCTCCTTGGCGGAGGGGCCGAGGCCCACCACCGCCTGGAGTCCACTGGCGGCGGTGGGGAGGCGGGACAGCCGCTCGGCGATGGGCTCGAGCGGGCAGCCTCCGCGATCGCGCATGGCGCGGGCGACGCGGATGGCGTCGGCGGTGACGGCATCCAGCGCGACGGCGCACAGCGCGGCATCCGTCTGGGGCTGGCGGGGCAGTTCCAGCAGGCCGTCGATGGCCAGGGGGCTCACCGCGCTCTTCTCCCCGGCCACGGCCTGCAACCGGACGATCGCCTGGGGCTCCTGGAGCCGCACGAGCGCGGTGATGGCGGACTCGCGCAGCTCGGGGAAGCTCTCGTCCAACAGGGGGAGGATGGCGGGCGCGGCGCGCTTGTCGCCCAGGTCCCCCAGGCCCCGCACCGCCGCGGCGGCGAGGACGACCTGGCTGTCGCGCACCAGCGGCAGGAGCCGGTTGAAGGCCTCGGGGCGGCCACTCTTGCCCAGTTCCTCGGCGGCCCCCACGCGCTCGGGCAGCGAGCCCTCGGAGAGGGTGAGCAGGTTGCGCTCCCAGATGCCCTTGGATTCGGCGGCGACGACCTCAGCCATGGGCCCCGGCACGTTCGCCTGCATGAGTGCCTGGACGATGACCTGCCGGGTCTGCCGGCCGCGGCGGCCGTACTGCAGGGTGAGGTAGGCCTTGGCCTTGTCGTTCTTCACCTGCGCGAGCGCCATGGCCGCCTTGCCCTGGACGTCCACGTCGGAGTCCTCGAGCAGCTCGCCGAGCAGATCCACCACGCGGGGATCCTGGCTCTTGCCGAGCGCGGCGGCGGCCTCGCCCCGGACGATGGCGGCCATGTCCTTGGCGGCGCGCGTGAAGAGGGCGAGATCCTCGGAGCGCGACTCCTCGGCCAGCTTCTTCACGGCGAGCGCTCGCACCTCGGGACGAGGGCTCTGGAGGTCCGCCAGGAGTTGATCCCTGTTGCCACTGCACCCGGAGGATACGAGGAGGGCCAGGACGACGAGGAGGGGGCGCGCGCCGGTTCGCATCGTGCGGCGGGTTATATCAGCGGCGCGCGCGAGCGCCCAACTCAGCGACCCTTACGGGGCCCTCGCCCCCTGGGCGCCCCAGCACCCTCGCGCGGCGGGCGGGCCTTGCCGAACGAGCCTCCCGCTCCTCCGAAGGTCTTCCGAGCGGGCCGCTCACCGATGTCGCCGCGCGGTCCGGAGCGCGGAGCCCGGGCGGGAACCCGGCGCTCGGCGCTCGGATCCGCATTGAAGGATCCACGCTCGGGCCGCTCGCCCCGCCCGGCACCCGCGCCGAAGGGCTTGCGGGCAGGCCGCTCGCCGCGCTCGGCATCGGCCCCGAAGGACCTGCGCTCGGGCCGCTCACCCCGCCCGGCTCCCGCCCCGAAAGGCTTGCGGGCCGGACGCTCACCGCGCTCGGCATCCGCCCCGAAGGACCTGCGCTCGGGCCGCTCACCCCGCCCGGCTCCCGCCCCGAAAGGCTTACGCGCAGGCCGCTCACCGCGCTCGGCATCCGCCCCGAAGGACCTGCGCTCGGGCCGCTCACCCCGCCCGGCTCCCGCCCCGAAAGGCTTACGCGCAGGCCGCTCACCGCGCTCGGCATCCGCCCCGAAGGACCTACGCTCGGGCCGCTCACCCCGCCCGGCGCCCGCCCCGAAAGGCTTGCGAGCCGGACGCTCGCCGCGCTCGGCATCCGCCCCGAAGGACCTGCGCTCAGGACGCTCGCCGCGTCCAGCACCCGCACCAAAAGGCTTACGGGCCGGACGCTCGCCGCGCTCAGCACCCGCGCCAAAGGGCTTGCGGGCCGGACGCTCACCGCGCTCGGCATCCGCCCCGAAGGACCTGCGCTCGGGCCGCTCGCCGCGTCCGGCGCCCGCCCCGAAAGGCTTGCGGGCCGGACGCTCACCGCGCTCGGCATCCGCTCCGAAGGACCTGCGTTCAGGACGCTCGCCCCGCCCGGCACCCGCGCCAAAGGGCTTGCGCGCCGGACGCTCACCGCGCTCAGCGCTCGCCCCGAAGGACCTGCGCTCGGGCCGCTCTCCGCGCCCGGCACCCGCGCCGAAGGACTTGCGCGCGGGACGCTCGCTCCGCTCCTCGCTCGCCTCCTCCTGCTCATCCTCCCGAGGCGTCCACGTGTTGCGCTCGGCACGGCCACCCGCCGCGCTCCGGAACGCCGGCCGGGAGCCGCCTTCCCCACGAGGACCGGCCTCCCGACGCTCGGGACGGCCCGCGGGGGCCCGCGCCGGCTTGCGCTCCTCGCGCCGCGGCGGCGGCGCCTCCTCGCTCACCTCGTCGTCATCGTCCGCATCCCCCTCGAAGCCCGGCGCCGAGCGCCCATGCCGCCGGGGAGGCAGCTTCGGCTCCTTGTCCGCGGGCGTGGCCTTGCCATCCGCGACCTCCTGGAGCTGACGCACCTGGGCGTCGGAGAGCGGCCGCAGCTCGCCGGGGCGCAGCGTGTCGACGGAGACGCCCGCGTAGGAAGGCCGGTACAGGCGCACCACCGGGCAGCCCACTGCGGCGCACAGGCGCTTGATGAGGTGCGGGCGGCCCTCGGCCACCACGAGCTTGAGCCACGTGTTGCGTTCGGCCCGCTCGAACACGTCCACGGACAGGGGCGTGGCCATGCCGTCCTCGAGCCGCACGCCGCCGCGCAGCTTGTCCAGCGTGGCCGCGTCCGGCGAGCCCTTCACCTTGGCCAGGTAGGTGCGCGGCACCTGGAAGCTCGGGTGCGTGAGCTTGTGCGCGAGCGCCCCATCGTCCGTGACGAGCAGCGCCCCTTCGGCGTCGTAGTCCAACCGGCCCACGGGGAAGAGCCGCTTGCCCGTCTGCTCGATGTAGCTGGCCACCGTGGGGCGGCCCTGGGGATCCGACAGCGTCGTCACGACGCCCACCGGCTTGTAGAGCAGGAAGTACGAGCTCTCCTCGGGTGGCGTGACGAGCGAGCCGTCCACCATGACCAGGTCTCCCGGGGACACCTTGGAGCCCAGCTCGGTGACCTTCTCGTTGTTCACCGTCACGCGCCCGCTGGTGATGAGCTCCTCGGCGTGCCGACGCGAGGCCACTCCCGCGCGCGCGAGGTACTTCTGCAAACGTTCTGCCGCCATGTCCTACACCTTCCGCCCGTCAACCGGGCTCGGACCCCGAGCCGCCCTCGGTGGGCGGGGGGGTCGGGTTCAAGAGGCTGGTGGCGGCCTGCTGCGTCTTCTCCGCGGCATTCATGGCCTCCTCCAACTCCTCGAGCGCGGCCTCGGAAGCCGCCACGCTCTTCTCCATCCGTTTCTGGAACTCCGGATCCGCCAGCGCCTCCACCGTACCACTGGCGGGGGGTGCAGCCGGGCGCTCCTTTTCCACAATTTCCTGGTGCTCCTGCGTCAGCTCGTGGAATTCACGCAGCGTGGGCAGGGCGGACAGGTCCTTGAGGGCGAAGAATTCGAGGAACTCGCGCGTCGTCCCGTACAACATGGGCCGGCCCACCTCCTCCTTCTTGCCGAGGATTTTGATCAGCTTGCGATCGAGCAGGGCCTTGATGACCGCGCCGCAGTCCACGCCGCGGATGTCCTCCACCTCCGGGCGGGTGACGGGCTGGCGGTAGGCGATGATGGCGAGCGTCTCCACGGCGGCGCGCGTGAGGCGCTGGGGTTTGACGCGCAGGTAGCGCCGCACGTACTCGGCCGAGTGGGGATCCGTGCGGAACTGCCAGCCGCCGGCCACCTCATAGAGCACCACGCCGCTGATGCCGTCGCGGTGGATGCCGGAGATCTGGTTGAGCGCTTCCTGGATCTTCTCCCGATCGATGCCCGTGGCCTCGTAGAGCTGGTTGAGATCCAAGGGCTTGTCCGCCACGAAGAGCACGCTCTCCACGATGGTGCGGATGCGCTCGGTGGACAGGTTGCGGCTCTTGACGAGCAGCTTCTCGAAGGAGGACTGGAGGTCGGGCGCCTCGTCGGCCTCGATGGTGGCGACGTCGGCGTCCTCCAGGTCGTCCACGTCGCCAGGGCCGGTGACGGCGGCGATCTCCTCCTCGGTGAAGGGGCTCGGCCCTCCCGAGCCACGTGCTGGCTTGCCCCCGGGGTCCCCGGGGCCCTCGTTACCGGTAGTCACTCTCGTCCATCTCCGTGGGGAGCAGGTTCTTCAGTGCGTCCCCGTTGGGCCGCAGGAGGATGGCCGCGAGCGGCTCCTCCTGACTCACCTTGAGCAGCCGCCGCTTCACCATCTCCAGGATGGCCAGGAAGGTGATGATCACCGCCTGACGCGTGCGCTGCTCCTCGAACAGGCTGTCGAACGTGCAGGATTCCGCCGCCGAGAGCTTCTCCGCGATGCGGCGCATGGCGTCCGACAGGCTCACCTTCTCGCGCACCACCTCGTGCTGCAGCTTGGGCGCCAACCGCTCCATCACCCGGTCCAGCGCTTCAATCAGCTTGAGGACGCTGAACTCCTGCAGCCCCACCTCCTCCTCGGGGATGGGCACCGCCTCCACGGGCACGCGGCGCGGGAAGATGTCCCGGTCGAGGATGTCCTGGCGGGCGAGCTGCTCGGCGGCATCCTTGTACTTCTGGTACTCCAAGAGCCGGCGCACCAGCTCCTCGCGCGGGTCGCCCGCCTCCTCCTGCTGCAGCTCGGCCACCGCGTCCACCGCCTGCTCGGCCACGTCCTGGCGCGGCAGCAGCATGCGGCTCTTGAGGTGGGCGAGCGTGGCGGCCATCACCAGGAACTCCCCGGCGATGTCCAGGTTGATCTCCCGCATGCGCTCCAGGTACTCGAGATACTTCTCGGTGATGAGCGCCAGCGGGATGTCGAAGATGTCGAGCCGGTGCTCCCGGATGAGGTGGAGCAACAGATCGAGCGGACCCTCGAAATTGGGCAAGGCGATGCGGAAGGCGTCCCCCGGCGTACGGGGGACGTCCGCGTCGAGCAGCTCCTCGGAGGGAGGATCGCTGGGACCGCCGCCTGTGCTCACCCGAGGTCCTTCACGCGCTCAGGGAACGCCCACGGCGCGACGCACCCGCTGCAACAGCTGGGTGGCTTCGGCGCGGGCCCGTTCGGCGCCATCCTGGAGGATGCGCTCGAGTTCGGCCGGATCGTTCTGCAGCTCCGTGTAGCGCTGGCGGGCCGGCCCGAAGGTGTCGAGGAAGGCCGCGAGGAGCAGCTTCTTGTAGTCGCCATACCCCTTGCCGCCCGCGCGCCAGGAGGCATCCGCCTCGGCGAAGCGGTCCGCGGGCAGCATCAGCTTGAGCAGATCGTAGAGGGGGGCGTTCTCGGTGGGCTTGGGCGCCTCCACGGGGGTGGAGTCCGTCTTGATGCCCATGATGCGCTTCTTGAGCTCCTTCTCGTCTCCGAAGAGATCAATGGTGTTGCCGTAGGACTTGGACATCTTCTGTCCGTCCACGCCCGGCACCGTGGCGGTGTCCTCCTGCACGCGCGCCGCGGGCAGCTTGAGCAGGCCGGGGGCGTGCCCCTTCTCCTTGCCGTCCGGATCCTGGGGGTCGTAGCCCGGCACGTAGGTGAGGTTGAACTTCACCGCCCAGTCGCGCGCGAACTCGATGTGCTGGATCTGATCCTTGCCCACCGGCACGAAGTCCGGGCTGTAGAGCAGGATGTCGGCGGCCATGAGCACCGGGTAGGCGAACAGGCCGAAGTCGGCGCTGATGCCCTTGGCCAGCTTGTCCTTGTAGCTGGTGGCACGTTCCAGGTTGGCCACGGGCACCACCGTGCCGAGCAGCCAGTACAGCTCCAGCACCTCGCGCACGTCGCTCTGGCGGAAGAGCACCGCCTTCTTGGGATCCAACCCGAGCGACAGGTAGGCCATGGCGGCCTCGCGCGTGTAGGTCTCGGCCAGGCGGGGGTCCCGGAGCGTGGTGAGCGAGTGGTAGTTGGCGATGAAGAAGAAGGCCTCGCCCTGCTCCTGCAGCTGCACGAACTGCCGGATGGCGCCGTAGTAGTTGCCGATATGCAACCGACCTGAGGACTGCACGCCGGAAAGGGTTCGCATGATTCCCACGCCTATAGTCGAAAGGGGTGACAGCCCTGGTTCGCACACCCTTGGCCCCCCTGCAACTTTCCTGCGGGTGCGGGCAACCCTCCCCCCGAGCCCGCCCGTCCACCAGACGGAGGAGAGGCTTGTCCGTCCTCGCGCCGACATCAAAAGGTGTGTGAATTCAACGGGTTGAGGAGAACTTCGGGTTCCGCTACCCTGGGGGTCTCGTCTCTCGCGAAGAAGGAAGTCCACGGCATGGAGCGCTTCAAGGGCAACCTGGCCAGCTATGGGCTGTCGCTGTTGATGCCCGCGTTCGTCGACGCCTCGGGGCTCGAGGGGACGCTGAAGGTGGAGCGGGGGGCGGTGCGGCGGCAGTTCTTCATCCGGGACGGGCACCTGGTGGGCGAGAGCTCGACGGAGCCCCGGGAGCACCTGGGACAGGTGCTGGCGCGCATGCGCATCCTGGACGCGCCGCGGGCGGCCCAGGCCTTCGAGGCGGCGGAGACGGCGCGCGTGCCCTTTGGCACCTTCGTGGTGGAGCGGGGGCTGGTGGAGCGCGCGCAGCTGCTCGAGGCGATGGAGCACAAGGCGCGCGAGGCGCTGTTCGACTCCTACGGGTGGCAGTCCGGGGAGGTGGAGTTCATGCCGGGGCTGCCGGCGCAGGGCCGGGCGGTGGAGCTGCCGCGGATGGCGCTGAGGGAGCTGCACCGGGACGCGATGACGCGGCAGCGCGAGTGGAAGGTGTTCTGGACGCTCTTCGCGGGACCGGGGACCACGTTCGGGGTGTGCCGGGAGTTCGCGCTGGAGTCGGCGTCGGCGGCGGAGGAGCACCTGTTGTGCATGGCCGAGCAGGGCGTGACGCTGGGCGCGCTGCTGGCGGCGAGCCCCGAGGGGCCGGTGCACGGAGCGCGCTGGGTGTTGCGGCTGTACCGGCGGGGCGCGCTGCTGCCGCGCCAGACGCAGGGGCCGCGGCAGGACGAGGCCGCGGCACTGGCGGCGCTGCTGGAGCAGGCGCGCCGGCGGGTGGAGGCGGGCCAGTACGAGGAGGCGGTGGCGGTGGCGGCCCAGGCGCTGGAGCGGGCACCGATTCCCGAGGCCCACGCGCTGTACCGGGAAGCGGAGGTGCGGCTGATGGTGGCGCTGGCGGACGAGGTGCTGGCGCTGGATGGGCGGCTCGTGTTCGAGCCCCTGCCCCGCCCCACCCCGCCCTCGCTGACGGCGGATGACTTGTATCTGTATTCGAAGCTGCGCGGCAGCCGGAGCGTGCGCGAGGTGCTGCGCAACACGGCCATGGGCGAGCTGGCGGCGTACCGGGCGCTGCGGCGGCTCATGGCCGCGGGCGTCGTCCGGCTGCGGCCCGAGCAGGAGGAGGGGGCGGCGCAAGGGCGCACGAAGACGGATCCGTATGGGGTTCCGATCGTCGTGGTGGGCTGAGCGGCGCGGGGTTCGACCCCTCTACACCGCGGATTTCCTCCGGACACGGGACAGGTGCTCTTCGCCACTTTCCGCGAAGCGCCGCGCCAGCTCGGTCTGGCCCTCCGCACCGTGCTCCAGCACGTGCGCCAGTTCCGCGGGAAGCAGCGCCTTGACGGTGACGAGCTTCACCTCTCCGTACGGCGTGGAGAAGCGCTTCGGCAGCGTGCGTGACTCCACGCCCAGCAGCACGGCCACCCGCCCCTGTTTGTTGATGAGCGACTTGGGCATACCCTTTCCAGACACCTCCATGGAGAAGAGGCCCGCCTTCAACCCCTCGCGCACATGCTCGTGATGGGCGACTTCATTCGCCACGCGCTCCAGTAGCAGCAGAGGCCAGCCCTTCGAGATGTCCTTCACGGCCGCATCCACCTCCAGGGCGAGTTCCAGGCCAAATCCCACGGAGGGCTCCAGGCGCTCGATGAACGGATCCGAGAGCCCGTGCGTCACGAGCAAGGTGCGTCCAGCCTCGCGACGGATGACACGCCAGAGCTGCCGTTGGCCCGGCCACGCGTCGCTCATGGCGATAGGCATGATGACTTCCTCGTCCAGCGAGCCCAGGGTGCGCCAGGTTGCCTCTCGGGCGGTTTCCGCCGACTCGAGAAGCTCGCGGCTCTTCCGGTTGCGTTCGCGCTCCTCCGGAGTGCTGACAGCCGGACCGGTGACTTCCGTGAACCTGGTGCCCGTGGCCCCCACACGCTCCAGTGCGTCCTTGATGTCTTCGGAGATGATGAGCGACTCCCATCCCCAGGTCCGAAATACCCGCGCGTCCCCAACCTTGGACGCATCAATGCGCATTCCATAGATAGAGAAGTACGTGCCAACCTTCTCCGGCAATCCATCCTCGGGCTTCCAGTAACTCACCTCCTCGGAGGCTTGATCGTCAATACACTTCACCAAGCGAGTCGCGTTGAGGATGAAGTACTTCTGTTGTTGACCCTCAACCGTTACGGGCAGGAGCTGCACATCATTGGGAGCCAGTTCGGTGAAGAGAGCAGCCACCCGAGCGTGAACGATCGGCGTGCTGAAAGCCGCGTGGGAGAAGTCCAACGGGTTGCCACGGAGCTCGACGGGTGTCCTGAGTTGCTCCGAAACGGGAGCTGCCTTGCCCACCGTGAATCGCCAAGGGTCATCAATCTGCTGTCCCTTGCTGTCCAGCAGATAACCCAACTCCCATCGCCCCGGGATATCTACCCTGTCCTTCAGCTCGAAAAATCGTTTGGGCATGGTATTTGTCTTAGCGTGGATCGCCTTTGGTCACCCACCGATTGAGGGTGGTACCCTCTTCGGAAATAAGCTCACCCAGCTTCTTGAGTGCAGCGGTCAAAACGATTCGACACTCCTGCGTGCTTCGACAGTTCTTCGTTGCTCTTTCCAGTCTGGCATACACTTCCGCATGATACGCCTCGGGATGAGGCCCCTTGTGCCCAGGCAGTTCAACCTTGTTGACAGGGTCCTCCATCGACATGCCTGCCCTGTCGAAAATCTTCTTGAACCGTTGCGTCCAAGGCCCTCCACGCACGGTGGACACCTCGTTCTCGACGGTGGCGATGTGATGCACTTGCGGCTTCTTCTTCGGCGGGTCCGAGGTCGCGGGAGGGCTCCGTGCGGCCATGCTCAAGGCATTCGCGGGCAGGACGACGCTGAACGTCCCCTCCGACACGGCGACCTTCACTCTGTCTGCTTCCTGAACCGCCGTGAGCACGTCACGAATGCCGGCCTGGGACTTGAGCGAACCCGCGGCTTTCGCGAAGCCCGGCAGCTTCGGCGCCTTGGACACGAGCGCCGCCGTCTCCCCCACCGCCGCCGTGCCCAACAGGAGGAGGATGCGCATGCTGTTGGGCCCGATGACCTTGCCGAAGCGCTCCCCCGCCTCGTGCAGCTCCGCGAACGTGCTGGCCTCGGCCGCTTCTTCCCACAGCTGGAACCAGGCCTGTATCAGCTCGAAGAGTTCCCAACCCAGATACCCCCACAGCAAAAAGGTCAATGCGGCGGCCACACCCTTGGAAACGGGCTCGGGTGCCGCAACCAGCGCCATGTAGCCGGTGAGGGTGAGACTCAGCGTCGTCCACAGCTGCGTCGTGGAGAACATGGAACGCAGTTCCGCGTCCCGAGCCTCCAGCGCTGTATTCACGGAGAGCGCCAGGGCGATGTCGCGCTTGTCCTCGCCGTCTAAACCTGGCCCATCCTTGAACAACTCCAGGCAGTCTCCCGGCGTGCCTTGCCGATCGCAGAGTCGCCCGTAGGACCGCGCCAGGGGTGTGTGCCACTCCTCGCCCGTGACCGAGGCCAGCGCCAGCTTCCGGTGGAGATAGAGCGGAAAATGGGGGCCCGCCACCCGGAGCGGCATGTTCAGCACCAGGGTGGACATGGCTTCGTTGAGTTCGAAGTCGCTCACCTGCACGGCCCCGAACCGGGTGGGCAACGTGAGGTGCACCCGCTCGTCCTCGGCCACACCCCTCGCCACCGCCTCGGCCTTCACTCCGGCCGTCGGCGCGGCACAGGCGGCGTGGAGGAATAGGACGAGGAGGACCCAACCCCCCAACCAGGGACGCCGCCGCGCGCTCGCCGGACACGAACCCTCAAGACGTGTGAACACAGTGCACCTCCCCAGTCAGTGAACCACTGCTTGGAACCGCACGAGACCAGGCTCAGAACCCCGGAGGCCGCTCGTCCGCGACGCCCGAGGCCCGCTCCAGCGCGATCCCCACCCGCCCCAGCGTCCCCTCGTCGAAGAGCCGCCCAATCAGCGTGACACCATGGGGCACGCGGCGCGTGGGCGAGAACGTGGGCAGTGGCCGCGAGGGGTTGGGCGCCCAGTCGCTCCGCGCCCGCTCCACCTCGACGAAGCCCGTGCGCAACGTCAGCGAGGGGTGACCCGTGAAGTTCGACACGGTGAGCATCTCCTCGCGCAATGACGGCACGAGCAGCAAGTCCACCTCCCCCATGAGCCGCACCATCTCCCGCGCCACCTTGTGCCGCAGCCGGTCCGCCTGCACGAAGTCCACCGCCGACAGGAAGCGCGACTGCCGGAAGAGGTTCGGCCACGCGTCGGGCACCTGCATGGCCAGCGCGTCCACGCCGTGCTCCAACGTGAGTTCCTCGAACGCCGCCGCCGCCTCGGCGAAGAGGATGACGTTGAGCGAGGAATACGGCCAGTCGGGCAGCTTCACCTCGACGGGCGTCAGCCCCAGCTTCCTGAGCGTTTCGAGCGCCGCCCGATCCACGTCCGTCGCCGGGCTCTGCTCCATCCACGCGGGGAAGTACCCCACGCGCAAGCCCTTCACCCCCGCGGAGGCGTCGAAGTCGAGCCGCGAGGGCACGCTCGCCCCATCCCCCGCGTCGGGGCCGGAGAGCACCGAGAGCACCAGCAGCGTGTCCTCCACCCCTCGCGCCATCGGCCCCAGCTTGTCGAGCGTCCAGCTCAACGTCATCGCCCCGGTGCGCGGCACGCGGCCATACGTGGGCCGCAGCCCCGCCACCCCGCAGCGCATCGACGGCGCGACGATGCTGCCTCCCGTCTCGCTCCCCAGGGAAAAGCCCACGCATGCCGCCGCCGTCGCCGACCCCGGACCCGCGCTGCTTCCCGACGAGCCCTCCTCCAACACCCAGGGGTTCTTCGTCTCACCCCCGAACCAGATGTCATTGAGCGCCAACGCCCCCAGGCTCAGCTTCGCCACGAGCACCGCCCCCGCCCGGTGCAGCCGCTCCACCACGGTCGCATCGGTGGTGGGAATCCGGTCGCGGAAGGGCTCGGCACCGTAGGTCGTCGCGATGCCCGCCGTGTCGACGAGATCCTTCGCCCCCCAGGGAATGCCGTGCAGTGGACCACGGTACCGGCCCGCGGCGATCTCCTTGTCCGCGCGCCGCGCCTGCTCGAGTGCCAGCTCCGGCGTGAGGGTGATGACGCACTGGAGCTTCGGATCGAAGCGCCGCAAGCGCTCCAGGTAGATGTTCGTGAGCCGCTCGGATGTCAGGGCGCGCGACTCCACCCACCGCGAGAGCTGGGACACGGGGGCGAAGGCGATGTCCTCGTCCTTCTGCGGCAGCGGCGCCCCCGTGGCCTTGCTCCGCACGAAGCGGTTGCGCGAGGGCACGGTCTTCACTCCCGGCAGCGCCGGAGCCCACCGCGTCGCGGGGGCCAACGACGGCTCCAACGCCACCCGGCGCGGTCCCGTGCGCCGCTCGAGCAACGGAGCCATCATCTCGCGCCAGTTGCCCGCCGCCTGCGCGCGCTCGGCCGGCGTCAGGGTGACGCGCATCAACTTGCTGGCCTCCTCGAAGGTGGCCGCGTTCACCTCCGGGCCCACGGACGGGGCGGTGCCGAACGCGGGCGGAGAGCCCGCCGGGGCCGGGGTGCCCGTTCCCGCATCGGGAGGCGCCGCCTCCACGCGACCCGCCACCACCGCGCCCGCCACTCCCAGCACACTCTGGGTCAAGAACCACCTGCGTGATGAATCCGACATGGGAAACCTCTCCTGGGCGGGTGACGCCGCCCCCGGCCCTGGAATAAAGCGCATTCCTCCCCCCCTCAGGAGTCCGAAGCATGTCCCTCGCCACCGCTGTCTCGCACCTGTCCCCTGTCCTCGTGCTCGCCCTGGGCCTGAGTCTCTCCGCTTGTGGTGGCGTGCCAGAGAGTGCCTGCCTCGTCGGCTCGGAGCAGCTCCGCACGGAGCTGTTCTTCGGCATGGATCGGGCAAACGACGTGCCCGTCACCGACGCCGAGTTCAACGCCTTCGTCGACACCGTGGTCACCCCCCGCTTCAAGGACGGGTTGACCGTGTACGACGCGGATGGTCAGTACCTCATGGACAACGGCAACCTCGTCCACGAGAACAGCAAGATCCTCGTGCTGCTCCACGATGGCAGCGCCGCGCGCTCGGCGGACATCAACGCCATCCGCGAGGAGTACAAGCAGCGCTTCCACCAGGAGTCCGTGCTGCGCATCGACTCACCCTCGTGCGTCGCCTTCGACTGAGCGGCAAATTCCCGCGCTGACCTCCCAAGGGAGGAACACGGGTTCGACGCCCGTCGGGGACAACATGGAAGGCCCAGCAAGCTCAAGGGGTTGCTGGGCTTTTCCAGTCGGACGAAGACCTGATCATTCGCGCTGGCGGAGAGCGCTTTCGCGGACGCTGGCCGTTTCGACTTTGCAGGCCGCGGAGATCGTCTTTCGAGTGGACTCAAGCACCTCATCCGCCAAGGCCTTGTCCGCCTTGGCGACCGCGCGCGATACCGCGATGGCGCCAATTTGCGCCGCAACGGCGGCAACAGCGAGCCGCCGTCTCTTGGCCGCGGGAACCACCTCCTCGAGCGATTCCTCGAGCATCGTCACGACCTCCTCGAAAACGCCCGCGAACCTGGCGCTCACGTCGTTTCCTTGTCGCGCGATCTCGCTGGCGGACGCCGTCATCGGGCAACCCGTCTCCAACTTGTCGCGCGCTTCGATTGAGAAGAGGCCGGCGAGGTGTTCCTCGAACGAGGGGCGTCGATCTCCCGCCGACGCTTGAGCCTCGGCCAGGTTTCTCTCGAACCCGTACGAGAAGGCTTCGGCCACCAGCGCATCCTTCGATGGGAAGTGCGCGTAGAGCGCACCATGGGTCAACCCGGCCGCCTTGGCGACTTCCGCGACACCGACGCCATCTATTCCCCGCTGCCGGAAAAGTTGGCTTGCCGCTCGCAGCAGCGCGACCCGGTTCTCCTCGGCCTTTTTCTTGGAAACACGCATTTCAGGAGGTCCCGAACGTTGATGTCACGGTTTTAATTGCACGCACCACCAAAGTCACTTAGATTGCGGTCACAATCAAAACGGTGGTCCCTCGGCTTGAAGAGCGAGGAGCCGAGGGGCCATGAGCGGTACTCACCTCGACCGCGCAGTCGAGAAGGAGGCATCACTTTGCGTTACAAAATTTTTGGCAGACACACGGGGCTGCGGGTCTCCGAGCTCGTACTCGGGACCGCGAATTTCGGTACGCGGTGGGGACATGGCGCCGGACCGGAGGAAGCCCGCCGCATCTTCGACGCCTACGCCGATGCAGGCGGCAACTTCATCGACACGGCCAACGGCTATCAGGACGGTCAGTCCGAGGAGTTCCTGGGCGACTTGCTGGCGGGACGGCGCGACGACTTCGTGCTGGCCACGAAGTACACCGTGAAGACAGATGCCAACTCCGGCATCCTCGTCACAGGCAATAGCCGTCAAGCCATGGTCTCGTCCGTCGAGGCGAGCTTGAAGCGACTCAAGACGGAGCGGATTGATCTCTACTGGGCCCACGTCTCGGATGGTGTCACGCCGCTCGAGGAGATCGTGCGGGGCTTCGATGACCTCGTCCGGGCCGGCAAGATCCTCTACGCGGGTCTTTCCGATTTCCCCGCGTGGCGGGTCGCTCGGGCCGCGACCATCGCCGAGCTGCGTGGCGCCGCTCCGATCGCGGGCCTTCAGGTCGAGCATAGCCTCGTCGAACGCACGACCGAGCAGGAGCTTCTCCCGGCCGGCCATGCACTGGGTCTCGGTGTCGTGGCCTTTTCGCCGCTCGGCGGCGGTATGCTGACTGGCAAATACCGCAACCGCAACGGCGAGAAGGGACGCGACGAGGGTCTGGCTGGGGCCGGATTCCAGGCTGAAAACACCCCGCAGCGCACCGCCATCCTCGACACCTTGATCGCGGTCGCCGAAGAGGCCGGCGCTACGCCCAGCGAGATCGCCATCGCCTGGGTCGCCGCCAAGGGCTCGCTTCCGATCATCGGGCCACGCACGCTCGCTCAGCTTGAAAACAACCTCGCCGCGGCAAAGGTGACGCTGTCGCCCGAGCACGTCGCGCGTCTCGACAAGGTGAGCGCGGTCCCGCCGGTCTTCCCCTACACGGTGCTCAATGATCCGCGGATCAGGGAGCTCTACACGGGCGGCAAGTTCGGGCAGATCGACGCCCCGGCCGAATCCGTCGCGTGACCCCGAATCTCGTCCGACTTTGAATCAAGCCTGAGCGGCGACGGCTGGCAATCCAGGCGGGAAGTGGCTCCGCGAAGCAGGCGGCGAAGGGGCCTGGCAAGCCCCTACGAGCGCTTGCTCAGCGTGTGCCGTCTGCTGGTGCTCGAGCCCTGGGCCGAGATGGTCGGGGCGTCGATGCGGATCGATCCCGAGAGCGAGGCGCTTTATCGCAAGGTCGCGCTCGAGTGCGTGATCGCCATCTTGGGCGATGAGGCGAGCGCCGAGGTCTTCCTCCTCGCGCTCGACGGGTTGCTCGCGGACCAACCGTCGATGGAGGTGCAGCGGACGCAGCTCCTCGCGGCGCGCTTCGCTTCCCGCTCGTCCAAGAAAGGAGCGCGGTCATGACAGCGTCTGCTGGTAGACCCTTCGGCTCCCGGCTCCGAGCCATTCCCGCGTGAAGGAAGATGATTATGGACCGTATCGACGCCATGCGCGTGTTCGTCTCCGCGCTCGATGAGGGAAGCCTGGCCGCCGCGGGCCGCGTCCTCGGACGTTCGCCCGCCACCGTCACGCGCGCCATCACCTTCCTGGAGAGCCACGTGGGCGTTCAGCTCCTGCACCGCACCACGCGCTCGATCCGCCTCAGCGAAGCCGGTGAGCGCTACGCGGCCGCGTGCCGCCGCATCCTGACCGACCTCGAGGAAGCCGACATGCTGGCGGCTGGCGAGCGCGGCGCGCCCCGAGGTCTTCTCACCATCACCGCCCCACTCGTCAGCGGCTCCCGCATCCTCCGACCCATCCTCGACGCCTTTCTCGAACTGCAACCCGCGGTGAGGGCCCGCCTGCTGCTGCTCGATCGCACCGTCAGCCTCGTGGACGAAGGCATCGACGTGGGCTTGCGCATCGCGCACCTGCCCGACTCCAGCCTCGTCGCCACGCGCGTGGGTGAAGTGCGCAAGGTGCTCTGCGCGTCGCCCTCCTATCTCGATTCGGCCGCACCCATCGAGAGCCCGGCGGATCTCGCGAGCCATCGCTGCATCCAGATGAGCGCGTTCGGACAGGAGTCCTGGAACTTCCCCCCCGTGCGCGGCGCGAGCGTGGCCCGGCACGTGACGATCGAACCGAGACTCGTGGTCAACACGGTGGAGGCGGCGGTGGAATCCGCGTTGGAGGGGCGCGGAATCACGCGCGTCCTCTCGTATCAGATCGCCGAGGAGGTGGCCGCGGGCAGGCTCCGGATCATCCTGGCCGAGGACGAGCCCCCGCCGCTCCCGGTGCATCTCATCACCCCGGAGGGGCGGCTGTCCGTGCCGAAGGTTCGCGCCTTCTTCGACTTCGCCGCCCCCCAACTCAAGGCGGAGTTCGCCCGCCGGCAGCGCGCCTGCGCGGACTGAGGACGCTCAGGACCCCTCGCTCGCGGACGCCGTCCTTCCCGTCCGCGTCTTTCAAACAGGGTTCAGGCCGGCAGGTGGCGCGCCAGGAAGTCGCGCATCAGCGGCACGATCTCGTCGGCCTTGTCCTCGAGGGCGAAGTGGCCGCTGTCCAGCAGGTGCAGCTCGGCATTGGGCAGATCGCGCAGGAAGGCCTTCGCGCCCTCGGCCGGGAAGATGTTGTCGTTGGCGCCCCAGACGATCAGCGTGGGCGGCTGATACGTCCGGAAGAACTCCTGGAACTTCGGATAGAGCGCCACGTTGTTCCGGTAGTCGTAGATGAGTTCCAGTTGGATCTCGATGTTGCCCGGCCGATCCAGGAAGAACTGATCATGGAGCCAGGCCGCCGGGTCGAGGCGGGACACATCCTTGACGCCATTGACATACTGGGACCGGGTGCCCTCGAGCGTCATGAAGGGCCGCACCGCGTCGCGATGCTCGCGTGAATTGTCGGCCCACAGCGCCTTGATGGGATCCCAGAAGGCCTGGAGTCCCTCTTCATAGGCGTTGCCATTCTGGGTGATGAGCGCCGCCACCCGCTCGGGATGCCTGAGCGCGAGCCGGAAGCCCGTCGGCGCGCCATAATCCATGACATAGAGCGCGTAACGCCTCGCACCGAGCTGCTCGAGCAGGGCGTCGATGAGCTCCGCGTAGCTCGCGAAGCTGTACGTGAACGCCTCGCGTGAGGGCATCGCCGACAGGCCGAAGCCGGGAAGGTCGGGCGCGATCACATGGTAGCGATCCGCCAGCGCGGGGATCAGGTTGCGGTACATGTGGGACGAGCTGGGGTAGCCGTGCAGCAGCACGACCACGGGCGCATCGGCGGGCCCCGCCTCGCGATAGAAGATCTCCAGACCCCCGACCTTCGTGGTCCGATGGTGGGTGACGGGAAGGGGGATCGAAGTGGTGGCGGACATGTTGTTCTCCGTGGGTTGCGTTGACGAGGACAGATCTAATTCCCCTCCCCTCGCGGAAGAATGTACTTCGCCTTGAAGTCAGTCTTTCACTTTACGCAAGAATCGCCGCTGAAGCTGTCGCCCGGACGGACCGCGGGCGCTGGCTCGGGCGCCTGGCCTCCAGGCCGACCTTCGTCGCCGAGGTGGGTGGAGAATTCGATCTCAGCCAACCCTGGCGATCAGCTTGCCGCGGTTGCGGCCGTCAAATAGCCTCAAAAAAGCGTCCGGAATGTTTTCGAACCCGTCCACGAACTCCTCGCTGTACTTGATCTTGCCCTGAGAGACCAAAGGACCCACCTCGGCAAGGAATTCCGGATGGCTTCCAAGGTGATCTGGATCTGAACAGCCATCGCAAGCCGTCGAGACGACAACGGCCCGCACTCGTGGGCGACCACGTGCGTTCGACCGAGAGGCCGTAGCTCAGGACCACGTTGCCCCCGGGGAAGGTCTGCTACGCGGTGGATGCGAGCTTCAGCCCGATGATCCCCGTCACGATGAGTGCAATGCACGCCAAGCGAAGCGCGGTCGCGGGTTCGCCAAATAGGACGATCCCAAGGATTGCCGTCCCGATCGTTCCGATCCCGGTCCATACCGCATACGCCGTGCCCAAGGGCAGGGTCCGGAGCGCAACGCCCAAGAGCACCATGCTGCTGACCAGCGCCGCCGCTGTGCAGACCGTCGGCCCGAGCCGGGTGAATCCTTCTGTGTACTTGAGCCCGACCGCCCAGGCTACCTCCAGCAGACCAGCGAGAAACAAAATGCCCCACGCCATGGCTCGTCTCCGAGCTTGGTGTGAGGCCGTCCCCACGTTGGAATCAGAGGAACGGGGTCGTCCCCGCCCTGTGCTTTGAATATGAACTAACAAAGGTGGGGGGGTATTGCAACCCTGTTGGGCTCGCCAACAGGCCCAGGCTCCAGCCGTGCTCCGATGGGAGACCTGGGGGTCCGAAGTCAAAACACCGCCCGGGCCTCATCGCCCATCATCTGCTGGCGGACGAGAGGAATCGGCGGGCCGCCATAGCTCAGAAACTGATCGTGGAACGGCTTCCACGCCGCGCGACCGCCGCGCGTGGCGGTCCAGTCGTCGCGGAGTCTGCGGATCATCAGCTTGCCCATCGTGTAGTTGAGATAGGCGGGATCATAGGTGCCGCGCGCCGCCTGCTGACGGGCATTGCCTTCGTCCTGATGGCATTGCTCGCGGAACATCTGCAGCGACTGCTCCATGGTCATGCGGCCCGTATGCATGCCGATGGCCGAGAGGTAGCGACAGTTGCGCAGCAGCGCATTGGAAAGCTGCCCGATATGGGTTTCGGGATCCCCGTTGCCGAGCCCCGCGTCCCACATCATCTCCTCGGCATAATGGGCCCAGCCCTCGGCGAAGGCATAGCCCACGAAGACCTTGCCGAAGGTGAAGGGCGAACGATTGGAGTGGAGGAAGCTGAGGAAGTGGCCGGGCCACACCTCGTGCACCGAGGTGAACAGAAGGTCGGCCTTGCCGGGAACGAAGCCGGCCTGAACCTCGGGTGACCAGCTCGGGTCCGGCGGCGCGATATAATAGACGCTGGGCAGGCCCTGCTCATAGGGTCCCGGAATGTCGATATAGGCGAAATTCTGCCGGTTGTAGGGCGGTGCCTCCTCGACCTGGGCTTCCTCGGTACCGGGGATGGTGACGAGATCCTTTTCCTGGATGAAGCTCTTCAGCCCCGCCAGTTGCTCGCGGGCGCCCTGGACAACTCCGCCTTGGGGCTTGTTCGCGTTCATCTTCTCCACGCACGCCGGAATCGTCGCGCCCGGAGCATATTGGCCGCAGGCCTCCTGCAGCGCCTGCTGGTTGCGCCGCAGATCCTCGTTCCCGATACGTTCAAGCTCGGAGAGGGGCACGTCGACCATTTCGGTATCGCGTACCATTCGAGCGAACTTGTCGGCCCCGAGCATGAAGTCCTGCGTTGCCTGCGGCCGCTGGGCGTCCAGCCAGTTGGCGAGGTCGGTCATCGCCTTGGCGGCTGCCGACGCCGCGCGGTTCAACTCAGCCTGGAGCGCGGCGTCGTTGACCGCGGCGAAGGCCGCCTGCCCGTCCGTCGGATAGTAGCTCGCGAAGCCTTCGAAGGCCGCCTTTCCATAATCGATGAAGCTCAGCGGCAGCGGTGTCCTGAGATTGGTCCGTATCCGTGCGGTGGCTTGAGGGATGTTGTCGAGATAGCGGATGAAGGCGCGCATCCGGGTTTCCAGCGGCGCATAGGGCCGGGTCACATAGACGGACGGATCGAGGCCGTTGTTCATGTAATAGGCCGGGTTCAGATGCGGCTGGTCCGCGACGTCGAGCCAGAAGAGATCGCTCCTCGCCCTGGCGATCAGATAGTCGCGCTCGAACCGCTGTGCAGCAGTCAAGGTGGCCGGGTCGAAAGCCTCGGCGGCCGCGATCGCGTTCTTGAGGCGAACCTTCTCGGCGTTCAGCCCCTCTTCGCTCCAGTCCGGAAGCTGACCATCGAATTCATGGCGCCCCTGCGCGACGGCGAACGGCGGACTGGCCCGAAAGCTCTGCTCGATATGAGCCTGCATGAAATCCTGCCAGCCGGGGGGGCGTTGTGTGGCGTCCCTGGCACCTGTGTTGGCGCAGCTGACGAGCGTGGGAATCGCGCCAGCCAAAAGAAGACAGATGAGTTGCTTGCTCATGTCGGCTCTCCAGGACATCCTCGGCCCCCTTCCTGGCAATTCCTCGGTTCGTCACTCTATCCATCGATTGAGGCAACTCCCATCCCGAAGGCACCTCCGCCGCAGAAGAGTGACTGAGGATCATCAAAGCCTCCCGAGCGGGCCTGCGGCGGCAAGGTCTCCCGCCTGGATGCCGGGCGGACGCCTGCGTCCGGACGTTTCCCTCTACGGAGTGTCGCGGCGTCGCCGCGTGGCCGCCGTGGGCTCGGGTCGTCGCGCCGGTGGAGGTCCAGGAGCCAGGGCCCGTCCACGCCTGCTCCAGTCTCCGCGTGATCTGTCTCACGTCGCACCCGTGAAGCGCGTCACAGCACCCACCCCGCGTTGAAGGCAGTCTGATGCATACCCGGTCGCCGGACGCCACGGCCACCTGAAGAATCAAGGCTCGTCCACCTCCTGTCGCCGTACACCGAAAGAATCAGAACCATGAAGAAGTCCTGCTCTCACCGCCCTTTGTTCCTGTCCGTGGCTCTCCTTGGCGCCCTGGCGACCGTTGGTTGCAATCCTGAAGGGAGCCTCGAGTCCTCCAACGAAAACGAGCCGCTGGGCAATACGGCCATGGATTTCGAGGCGTTCAAGTCCCAGTTGCCCCGTGACGCCGAGAGCGGTGCCTATCTGTTCGAGGGAGACATTCGCGTCTATGAAGACGAGTTCCTCAGGCAGCTCCAGGAGCAGAGCGGCAGGCCTGGAGCCCTCATCGTCAACACCGTCAACACAGAAGATGACCGGTGGCCCTTCCCGCAGAATCTGAACCTCTTCTACTGCGTCAGCACGTCCTTTGGGGCCAACCATGGCACCGTCGTGCAAGCCATGGCGGAGGCCGCCGCGGCCTGGCAAGCGGCCGCCAACGTCAGGTTCATCTACCAGAGCACCGAAGACGCGACGTGCGATTCGGACAATGGCAATGTCGTGTTCAATGTGCGTCAGGTGAGTGGCACGCCCTACAATGCGAGTGCGTTCTTCCCGTCCTACTCCCGCGGGCGTCGTGAGCTCCTCATTGACTGGAACAATGCGACCAACTCCGCACCGAAGACCCTGACCGGGATCCTGCGGCACGAGCTTGGACACGCCTTGGGTTTCCGGCACGAGCACACGCGGATGACGGGGAGCTGCTATGAGGACTCCTCCTGGCGCGAATTGACCGCCTATGACGCGGGCTCGGTCATGCACTATCGCCAGTGCCCCGGCAGTAATTGGGGGTACGGTGATTATAAACTGACCGACTCGGACAAGACGGGTGCCGCTACGCTGTATGGCGCCGCGGATTCGAGCCTCTTCGGCTACTCGATCTCCACCTCGGCTCCCTCCTGGTGTGGGAGCACGGGCGCCGCGGGCTGCCTCAGCAAGGACGCCAATCATCTGGTCGTCGGCGACTTCAACGGGGACGGCCGCACCGACTTCATGTCCGCCAACGGCAACTTCGACACGTGGCTGTCCAATGGGAATGGCACCTTCCGGGGCTCGACCGTCACCTCCCCGCCCTCCGGATGCGGAAGCACGGGTGCCATGGGCTGCCTCAGCAAGGACGCCAATCACGTGGTCGTCGGCGACTTCAACGGGGATGGCCGCACCGACTTCATGTCCGCCAACGGCAACTTCGACACGTGGCTGTCCAATGGGGACGGCACCTTCCGGGGCCCGGTCACCACCTCGCCCCCCACCTGGTGTGGGAGCACGGGCGCCGCGGGCTGCCTCAGCACCGAGGCCAATCACGTGGTCGTCGGTGACTTCAACGGCGATGGCCGCACTGACTTCATGTCCGCCAAAGGCAACTTCGATACGTGGCTGTCCAATGGGGACGGTACCTTCCGGAGCCCGGTCACCACCTCCCCGCCCTCCTGGTGTGGGAGCACGGGCGCCGCGGGCTGCCTCAGCACCGAGGCCAATCACGTGATCGTCGGCGACTTCAACGGGGACCGCCGCACTGACTTCATGTCCGCCAACGGCAACTTCGACACGTGGCTGTCCAACGGGGACGGCACCTTCCGGGGCTCGACCGTCACCTCCCCGCCCTCCTGGTGTGGGAGCACGGGCGCCGCGGGCTGCCTCAGCACGGTCACCAACCACGTAGTCGGTGGCGACTTCAACGGGGACGGCCGCACCGACTTCATGTCCGCCAACGGCAACTTCGACACGTGGCTGTCCAATGGGGACGGTACCTTCCGGAGCCCGGTCACCACCTCCCCGCCCTCCTGGTGCGGAACCACGGGCGCCACGGGCTGCCTCAGCACCGAGGCCAATCACGTGATCGTCGGTGACTTCAACAAGGACGGCCGCGTCGACTTCATGTCCGCCAACAGTAGATTCGACACGTGGTTCTCCAATGGAGACGGGTCCATCGGTGGATGGACTCCCGTCGCGCCGCCCTCCTGGTGTGGAACCACGGGCGCCACGGGCTGCCTCAGCACCGAGGCCAATCACGTGATCGTCGGTGACTTCAACGGGGACGGCCGCACCGACTTCATGTCCGCCGGCAGCAAATTCGAAACGTGGCTCACGCGGTAGCGACGAGCTGCGCTGCTCCGCCCCCTCCTCCCAACGAGGGGGGCGGAGGTGACCACGCGGAGCGCATCTAGCCCACGAAGTGAGTGCCAACACCTCCGGACGAGCTCAGGACGCCGGCACGTCCGGGGCCGAGTGCTCCCGGCACAGCAGCGCGCTGTCCACTCGGCTGAGCGGCTCCTGCGTCAACCCGCAGCGGAAGCGTCCCTGCGCCTCCCGCTGGAAGTGGCGGCAGGAGGCACACACCCCGAAGCTCGGCTGACCGTGCGCGACCAGCAGGGCCCGGAGCAGGCCCGTCAGCGAGGCCTCCAGCCCGCTGCCACCGTCCGGCAGCTCCTCGAGGGTGCGGGAGAAGAGCGCGGGTGGCAGCACCGCCCCCAGCAGGGCTCGGCCTTGCCCCGTCAGGTGGAGATGGGTGACGCGGCGATCCGTGCTGCTGCTCTCCTTCTCGACCAGCCCCTTGCCCTCCAGCAACGCAATCGTCTGCGACACCGTCCCCTTGGTGAGGCCCAGGTACTCCGTGAGCCCCGCGGGGGTGTTGCTGTAGCGGTTGCACACCGAGAGGTAGTGCAGCGCCTGCAGGTGCACCGGTTGCAACCCATGCTCCTGCCCCACGGCGCGCTCCTCGTTGCGCAGCAGGTTCGTGATGCGCTCGAGCAGCGCGTACAGGGATCCGGCACTCATGCCCAGGAAGGTATCGACACCAAACCTTCTTGACAAGAAAACCCCAGGCCCCTATTTGGTATCGAGTCGAAACCAATCGACCGGCCGAGGCCTCCCTGGCCCCGGCCTCTCTCCCTCCAGGAGCAACGTCATGTCCCAGATCGCCATCACCCCCGTCACCCCCACCACGACCCCCGAGGCGTCCAAGCCCACGTTGGAGGCCCTCAAGGTGAAGTTCGGCGGTGTGCCGAAGATGTTCGCGACGTTCGCCCACTCGCCCGCGGCGCTCGAGGCGGTGGCCGGCTACTTCGGCGCGATGGGGAAGGCGTCGCTCCCGGCGCGCACCCAGGAGGCCATCGCCATCGCCGTGGCCGAGGTCAACCGCTGCACCTACTGCTTGTCGGCGCACACGGCGCTCGGCAAGCTCCAGGGCGTCCCGGCCGATGAGCTCGCCGGTTTCCGCTCCGGCCGCGCGGCGAATCCGCGGGAGCAGGCCATCCTCGACCTGGCGCTGGCCATCGTGCGCACGCACGGCGCGGACACGGCCCGGCAGCTCGCCGCCGCTCGCCAGGCGGGTCTCACGGACGCGGAGCTCGTCGAGGTCATCACCGCGGTCGCGCAGAACGTGCTCACCAACTACCTCAACGTGGTCGCCGGCACCGAGGTGGACTTCCCCAAGGTGGCCTGAAGGCAAGTGCGAGCGGGGGCTGCCTCCACGTGACGTGGGCGGATGCTCGGTGGGCGGGCAGGCGGACGGGCGTCCGTTGCCGCCGCCCGAGTCCGGACACACCCTGGGCACTGGGGAAGCATTGGGTGAGGGGGTTGGCACACGTGGCGGACGCGGACATCCAGTCGTCGGTTGGACAACCGTCGCAAGTCACCCTCAAGACAGCCTTCACCGTCTGCTTCGCCGTGCTCGCGGTGGCCGTGTTCGCGGTGCTCATCGTCAAGACGGAGGCGGCGCTCATCCTCACGGGACTCGCCGCCCTGTTCGCCGTGTCGTTGGATCACCTGGTGAGCCTGCTCGTCCAACGCGCGAGGTTCAAACGGAGATCCGCCATCGCCGTGGTGCTCTCCGCGGTGCTGCTCGTCCTGACGGCGCTCGCGCTGATCGTCATCCCGGCCGCCATCACCCAGGGCGAGGCGTTGGCCAACGAGGCCCCGGAGCTCATCGAGAAGGTGCGCTCCTCGCGGTTCTTCAAGCTGGTGGATCAGCGCTTCGATGTCCTGAATCAGCTCCAGCGCAAGGATCAGAATCCGGCCGGACTGGCCTCGGGCGCGCTGCCCCCCCTGCTCGAGGCCGTCACCGGGGCCTTCAGCCTGGTGGGCGCGAGCATCACCGTCATCTTCCTGATGGTGTTCATGCTCGTCTTCGGCCCGGGGCTCGTCCAGCGGATCCTCTCGCAGGCGCTGCCCGAGCGCCGGCCCCGCTACGAGCGCGTCCTGGAGAAGGTGTACAGCGCGACGGGCGGCTACCTGAGCGGCCTCACCCTCATCTGCAGCATCAACGCCCTGCTGACCTCCACGTGCCTGGCCCTGCTCGGCATGCCCTTCTTCCTGCCCCTGGGCATCGCCAGCGGCTTCTCCAGCCTCGTGCCCTACGCGGGCCCCATCGTCGCGGGCGGCTTCGTCACCCTGCTGACGCTCGCCACGGCGGGCGCCTGGAAGGCCCTGCTCGTCTTCGTCTACTTCGTCCTCTACGGGGTGACGGAGGGCAACGTGCTCGCGCCCCTCATCTTCCGGCGCACGGTGCACGTCAACCCGTTGCTCACCCTGTTCGCGGTGGTCTTCTTCGGGGAGCTCGCGGGCATCATCGGCGCGGTGATGGCGGTGCCGCTGATGGCGACCGCGCAGATCATCCTGCGCGAGCTGCTGCTCATCCGCCGCGAGAAGCTCGGCGACCGCGTGCCCGTGCCCTGAGCCGGGGGCTACGTCTTCCGGGCGGGTTTGCGCGCGGGCGCCTTGCCGCCCATGCTTCCACCGCCCCGTCCGCGCACGTCGTCCCCTCGGGGATGGGCATGGTCATACACCGCGCGCAGGCGGGCGCTGTTGACGTGGGTGTAGATCTGCGTGGTGGCCAGGTCCGCGTGGCCCAGCATGGCCTGCACCGCGCGCAGGTCCGCGCCGCGCTCCACCAGGTGCGTGGCGAACGAGTGGCGCAGCTTGTGCGGCGACAGTGGCTTGCGGATGCCGGCCTTGAGCGCGTAGCGCTTGAGCAGCTTCCAGAAGCCCTGCCGGGTGAAGCCATCTCCCCGGGGGGTGACGAAGAGCGCCTTGGACTCGTGCTTGCCGAGCAACACCGGCCGCGCGCCCTCCAGGTACGCCTGGACCTTCTCCGCGGCGATGGTGCCCACCGGGACGATGCGCTCCTTGGAGCCCTTGCCCTTGGCCACCAGGTAGCCCGCGCTCAGCTGGATGTCGTTGATGCCCAGCCCCACCAGCTCGCTCACGCGCAGACCCGTGGCGTAGAGCACCTCCAGCATGGCCTTGTCGCGCTGGCCCACGGGGGTGTGCTCCTCGGGCGCGGCGAGCAACTGCTCCACCTCCTCCAGGGTGAGGAAGACGGGCAGCTTGCGCGCCGAGCGGGGCGTGTCGATGTCCTCGGTGGCGTCCTTCTCCAGGTACTTCTCGGCCACCAGGAAGCGGTGGAAGCCGCGGATGGCCGCCAGGTGCCGCGCCTGGCTGCGGCGCGACAGCCCCCGGGCATTGAGCGCGGACAGGTGGCGGAGGATGTCCTCGGCCGTGACGCGCTCGGGCTGGGTGATGCCCCGCTGCTTGAGCTCCGCGAAGTACACCGCCAGGTCCGCGGCGTAGGCATCCACCGTCTTGCCCGACAGCCCCCGCTCCGCGCGGATGAAGGCGATGAACGCATCCAGGTAGGCTTCCATGCCGCGCCCCTCAGTCCAGCTGGCCCTTGCCCTGGCGCAGCACCTCGAGCTGATCGCCGATGAGCGACACCACCGTGCTGGCCTCCAGCAGCGTCACCCCGCCATCGAGGATGAGATCCAACCCGTGGCCGAGTGCGTCCTTGATGCTCCGCGCGTCGGTGAGCGGCTCGCCCTCGGGGTCCGTGGCCGAGGTGGTGACGAGGGGGCGGCCCAGCCCGGCGGCGATCGCGCGCGCCAGCGCCGAGTCCGGCACCCGGATGCCCACCTGCTTCTGCTTGGACATCATCACCTCGGGCACGAGCCGCGTGGCCTCAAGGATGAAGGTGAAGGCGCCGGGCGTCAGCCCCTTCATCGTTCGGTAGGCGAAGTTGCTCACGTGCGCGTACTTCGCCACGTCCGAGAGATCCGGACACAGGATGGACAGGGGCTTCTTCCGGTCGCGCCCCTTGAGCTTGTACAGCCGTTCAATGCCCTTCTTCGAGCCGAGATCGCACGCGAGACCGTAGTAGGTGTCCGTGGGGTAGGCGATGAGGCCACCGCCGGAGAGGACGTCCACGGCGCGCTGCACGTGCCGGGGCTGGGGGTGCTCCGCGTTGACCTCGAGGATGGGTGCCACTGGCGCCATGGGGTGTGTCTCCGCTAGGCCGCGCCCGGCGACTCGTCCGCGTGGGACTCGCCGCTGCGCTGGATGGCCCGCCGGGTGAGGACGGGGCCGATGAGTTCGTGCGCGGTGATCATCGCCACGATGAGCACCTCCACCTGGGGGCCGAAGGTGGGGAAGGTGCGCGAGACGAGCGCCGCGAGACCGAAGGTGACGCCCGCCTGGGAGATGAGTCCCATCCACAGGTTCTGCCGCAGCCGGGGATCCTCCACCGGGGCGAAGTGCCGGCACGAGCCATAGATGGCCACGGCGCGCAGGGCCACGAGCAGCATCGCCGCCGGCCCCACCGTGACGAGCGCGTCCAGCTTGAGCCCCGCGCCGGCCGCGGCGAAGAAGAGCGCGAAGATGGGCAGGCCCGCGCGCTGGATGGCGTGGTGGATGCGCTCGCCCTCGCGCGGATCCAGGTTGACGATGAGCGCGCCGGCCGACAGCGACACCATGAGCGGCGACAGGTGCAGGCGCGCGCCAGCCTCCGCCGAGGCGAAGCACAGCCCCACCAGGAACAGGGGCAGCTCACGCTTGACCTGCCGCATGTACAGCAGCAGGCACAGCGCCAGCACGGCGCCCACCGCCATGGAGCCGAACAACTCCCACCCCACCCCCGTCAAGAGCCCCCCCACGTCCAGCCCGCCGCCGAAGCTCGCCCGTGCCAGGCCCGCCGCCACGGCGAAGCCCACCATGACGACCAGGTCGCCGATGATGACGAGCGCCATGAGGAACTCGGTGAAGGGGCCCCGCGCGGCCGTCTCCTGCACGATGGCGATGGTGACGGTGGGCGAGAAGGACACCACCACCATGGAGATGAGCGAGCTGACGGCCAGCGCCTGCGCCAGCGTCATGGGCGCGAGGAAGGGCAGCCATGGCCGGAGCGCGAGGAGCGCGCCGAAGATGACCAGGAACGTGACGCCGCACACCAGGCAGCACAGCGTCACCACCTTGGAGCCCACCCGGCGGATGAGCCCCCACTCCAGCTCCGTGCCCGCCACCAGCGCGATGAGGCTCACCGCGAGCCCCTTGACCAGCTCCAACCCCTTCACCCCCGCGCCGGGAATGAAGCCCAGCGCGTACGGCCCCACCGCCACGCCCACCAGCAGGTAGCCCGTGAGCCGGGGCAGCCCCAAGCCCTTGGCCACCTTGCCCGCGAACAGGCCGCACAACAGCAGCGCCCCGGCGGCCAGCGCCACCGACGTGCCCGTGTCCACCCGCCACAACTGGGCCCGGGAGATCGCCGCCAGCAGCACCAGCAACAGCAACAGGCGCATCAGCGCGGGCTTCATCGCGGCCCTCCCCTCATCCGGATGGGCGGGAGCACCTGACTGAAAGCCCAGTGGCCGAGCACCTCGTTGATGAGCGCCCCCGCCACCACCACGTCGAAAACGCGCTGCGACAGGGGTCCGGGCACCAGCACCAGGTACTCCACCACCAGGCACAACGCGAGCCCGCCCTGGGCGATGAGCGCGTAGCCCAGCCGCGGCGGCAGCGCCAGCGTCTGCCCGGCGATGCGCTGCGCGAGCGCGCCCCCCATCACCTTGCCGAGGAAGCGCAGCCCCAGGTACGCCGGCACCAGCGCCCACGCGAGCACGTCTCGCGGCTGCACGTGCGCCCCCACCAGGAAGATGAGCAGCAGGTACGCGGGCCGCTCGAAGCGGCCGAGCACGCGCGCCGCTCCCCGCACCGCGCGGCCCCCCACCAGCGCCAGCGTGGCCCCGCACGCCACCCCTGTCAGCAGCGTGGAGACGCGCAGGTAGGCCGACGCCCCCGACACGAGCGCCACCCCGCCGAGCAGCACCGCCATCAACTCGCCTTGATCATTCAGCCCCTGCATGAGGATGGCGATCAGCCCGCCACACGCCACCCCCAAGAGCAGCGCGAGCGCCACCAGCCCCAACCCCTCCCCGGGATGCGCCGCCGCGCCGAAGGTGAGCGCCACCATGAGCACCCCCAGGCCCACCAGATCGTCCAACATGGTGAGCAGCGCCACGGACAGCCCCGTGCGCCGCTCCATGCGGCCACTGCGGTAGCCCAGCACCGCGAAGTGTCCCGAGGACAGGCTCGCCGCCGCGCCCAGCAGCGCCGCCGCTCCCACCGCCTTGCCCGGCGGCAGCCCCAGCGTGAACAGCAGGGGCCCGGCGAGGGGCAGCGCCACCCACAGCAAGGCCGTCCCGGAGTGCGCCAGCGCCGCCGCGTACACCTCGCGCGGCAGCAGCCTCAACAGCCGCGGCTCCAGATCCAACCCCACGCTCATCCCCGCCACCCCCAGGCCCAGGGCCAGCAGCGGCTGCAGCGAGTTCAAGTCGCTCCAGGACAGCAACCCCACCAGATCCGGCCCCAACACCGCGCCCAGGGCGAGGAAGAGCAGACCACTGGCGACGAGCTGGACCAGGACCGGTGAATGGCTCGGTTCCAGCACCCGGCGGTGGGAGGCCAGCAGCGACAGCGCCGAGATGGCGAGAAGAACGAGCAGGGCCTGCACGGCCCGGGTGCTTAACACCGCCGGACGCGCGCCGTCACTCCCGTCGATGCAAGGACGCTCCGATCACCGGCAGGGCCACCAGCCGGCCCATGGGCGGATCATCCGCGTCCATCTCCAATTGCACGCGCTGCACCAACCGCTCTACCTCCTCGGTGGGCAGCGACTGCAGCACACTCACGAGGATCAGCTTGTCCTCGTCCGCCCCCAGCGCGAGTCCGCGCAGGCCGGCGAAGACGGGAACCTCGGCCGACAGCGTGGCCGCGGCGCTCCGGGCCCGGACGACCAGCGGCTCGGGAATCCCAAAGTCCCGGAACCGCCGGATGGCTCGTTCAGGCTGGTCCACATGGTCGAGAAAAGCGAGCAAGAGGTACACGGCTCCGGTGTCTATCCGGTCCGTGCCCCTCCCGTCACGCTACTCCGTGCGCTCCGGGGTGGCTTCCTCGGCCGCCGCCGCGGGCGCACGCTCCTCCTCGGCCGCCGGAGCCGCCGCCGCCGCGCCCGCCTGGGCCTCTTGCAGTGCCCGCGCCGCGCGCTTGCCTTCCTCGATGAGCTTCTTCACCTTCTGCCCACCCTTGCGGCCGATCTCCTCGTAGAAGTTCGGTCCCCGCGTGGCCTTCACCCGGTCTCCGCCCTTCTTGCCGATCTCCTCGTAGAACTTGGCGCCGCGCTCGGCCTTGACCGTCTCGCCGCCCTTGCGGCCGATCTCCTCGTAGAACGAGCGGCCACGCTCCGCCTTCACCGTCGCGCCGCCCTTGCGGCCGATGGTCTCGTAGAACTCGCGACCTCGCTCGTTGCGCACGGTCTCTCCGCCCTTACGCCCCGCCTCAGCCACCGTCATGCTGCCCTTGTTGTCTTTGTCCTGTTGCATGTCCGTCTCCTCCTGCGTTGCCCCGTCCCCACGCGGGTGCCCCTTGCTTGAAAACTTGGGACGGAGGCGCCCCGATGCAAGCAAGCTCTGTACTCCGCCAGCCGTTCACAATCCGAGGGAAGCACCTGAAACCTCAATGATTTCAGCAGCTTACACCCCAAAGCCCTCCATGCACGCCAGACTACGGCCTGTCCGCCTGGACGCTTCAATGTTGAGAACACACCAGCCCGCGTTGTGGATTCCCGATAGATCTCCCACCTCGGCCCCCACAGGCGGGCGATCACGAGAGGGGTAACGGCCCCGGCGAGCTCTGGCTTGGAATCCGGACACTCGGGCGGGCGGCACAGGGAGGGCTCGCCCTCTCGTCCGCCACGGGCACCGGGAGCCGTCCGGGAACGCTCAGGAGCCCTCGTGCTCCAGGGCCTCGAGGGCGGCGGTGATGGCGTCCACGAGGGCCGCCTCCTCGCTCGCGCCTTCCACCCGGGCGCCCGTGCGCGTGACGTAGAACGAGTCCATGGCGCGGTGGGCCTCGGTGGACACCTTGGCCAGGGCGATGCTCGCCCCCGAGCGCGTGAGGGCCGAGGCGATGGCGTGCAGCAGGCCCACGCGGTCGCGCGCCAGGACGTCCACCACGGAGAAGTCCCGCGAGGCGCGGTTGTCCACCGTCACCCGGGGCGCCACGGGAGGCAGGTGCCGCTGCGGCAGCGAGCCCGCGCGGCGCCGGCGCAGCACCTCCTCGATGGGGGCCGCGCCCGTGAGGACCCGCAGGAGGTCCGCCCGGGCCTGACGCCAGCGCGAGCGCTCCAGGCGCTGTCCCTGGGGAGGCCGCACGTCGAACACGTCCAGGGCCAGCCCGTCCGAGGTGGAGACGATGCGCGCGGAGAGGATGTCGATGCGGTGGGCGGACAGCACGCCGGCGAGCAGCGCGAGCAGACCCGGTCTGTCCCGGGCCGCGAGGGTGAGCTCGCTGGAGCCCGCGTCCGGGTGGTGGCGCAAGGCGGCGGCCAGGGGCTGGCGCGCGGCCCGGGCGAGCAGCCGGCCATGGAGCGTGGCGCGCGCGGGATCCGTCCCGAGGAAGTAGCGCTCCGGGAGGCTGCCTTCCAGCTCGCGTGCCCGCGCCTCGCCGAGCACGCGGGCCCAGCGCGCGTGGAAGCGCTCGCGCACGAGGGGTCCGCCCGTGGGCGCGCTCCGGCCCACCAGGTGCGCGCGCGCCTTGTCATACAGCTCGCGCAGCAGTTGCCCCTTCCACGCCGTCCACATGCGTGGCCCCACCGAGCTGATGTCCGCCCAGGTGAGCAGGTAGAGACAGGTGAGCTTCTCCACGTCCCCCACCCGCTGGGCGAAGTCGGCGATGAGCGCCGGATCGCTCAGGTCCCGGCGCTGCGCGGTGTGGCTCATCGCCAGGTGCTCCTTCACGAGGAACTCGGCCACCTCGCGCTGGCGCGCGGTGAGGCCCAGCCGCTCGCCGAGCGCCACCATCAACAGGCGGCCCTTCTCCGAGTGGTCTCCCCCCATGCCCTTGCCCGCGTCGTGCAGGAGCATGCCCAGGTAGAGCGGGAGCGGATCCGTCAGCTCGCGCATCTCGCGCGACAGCTCGGGCTCCTGCGCCACGAGCTCTCCCGCGCGCAGGGTGTAGAGGCGGCGCACGGCGAAGAGCGTGTGCACGTCGACGGTGTACACATGGTACAGGTCGTGCTGGTGGTGGGCGGTGACGCGGCCGAACTCGGGCACCACCGCGCCGAGCAGCCCCATGTCGTGCAGCTCGAAGAGGAGCTCGCCCCGGGTGCCGGGCCGGGCGAAGAGGGCCTTGAAGGCGGTGGTGACGGCGGGCGTGGCGCGGGCGGCCTCCAGCGCGGGCAGGGCCTGCTGCGCCTGTCCCCGGGCCCATGAGTAGAGCGGCACGCCGTGCTCCTCGGCGGTGCGCACGAAGTCGAGCATCGAGGCGGGCTCGCGGGTGAACAGGGCGGGGTCGGACACGGTGAGCTTGCCGTGGAAGACGCGGAAGGGGCCCAGGCGGCGCCCCGGGAGGAAGGAGACGCGGCGCGCGGCGCTCAGCTCCTCGCAGCGGGCGATGAGCGCGTCGGCGGCCTGGCGGATGGCGCTGGCGGCGAGGTAGTCGTCGCGCATGAAGGCTTCCACGGGCAGCACGGGCCCCTGCTGGTAGCCGAGGAAGCGCGCCACCTCCTCCTGCAAGTCGAAGGTGAGCCGGTCCTCCTTGCGTCCGCGCAGGAAGTGCAGGTGGTGGCGGATGCGCAGGAGGAAGTCGCGCGCGGCCTTGAGGCGCGCCACCTCCGAGCCCGGGAGGATGGACTGCTGGAGCAGGCCCGTGAGGCCGCGCGTGTGGAAGCGCACCCGGGCGATCCACAAGGCCGTCTCCAGATCGCGCAAGCCGCCCTCCCCCTGCTTGAGGTTGGGCTCGAGCAGGAAGACGGAGTCGCCGAACTTCTCGCGGCGGGCGCGCAGCTCCTGGGCCTTCTCCTGGATATAGGCGTCGGCGCGGTGGGTGAGCAGCCGGGGCAGGACGTTCTGGGTGAAGAGCGCGAAGGTGGCGGCGTCGCCGGAGAGGAAGCGCGCGTCGAGCAGCGCGGTGCGGATGGTCTGGTCGCCGTCGGCGGCGCGGATGCATTCCTCGGGCGAGCGGGCGCTCCAGCCGACGGCGCGCTTCAAGTCCCACAGGAGCGTGGGGAAGGCGCGGGCGAGCGGCGCGGCGGCGGCCTCGGGAACGCCCGGGGGGCGCAGGAGCAGCAGATCCAGATCCGAGTGGGGGGACAGCTCGCGGCGGCCGTAGGAGCCGAGCGACACGAGGGCGAGGCCCGGAGGGGCATCGAGCTCGGCGGACAGCTCGGAGAAGAGGCCCTGGACGAGCGTGTCGGTGGCGGCGGCGAGCAGACGGCTGGTGGACAGGCCGGCGGCACCGCCGCGGTGGAAGGCCTCGACACGGGCGGAGGCCTCGCGCAGGTAGTCCCGGGCCCGGGCCAGACGATCCGCGGGGCCTCCGGGGGGAAACACCGGGAGCGAGCCAAAGGTCTCGTGGTGGGTGGCCGCGGGGGGAGTCGGGATGGGCGGGACGCTCATGGAGGGCTCGGAACCGGTCGGTCGTCCCAACCACCATCGCTCAGGTCCGGGCCCGTCCCCAAGCACCACATGCCCAAGGGCGTTCAGACTTCGTCGAACCGTCCCCCAGAGATGCCGGTTCGCTCCAGCGCCGCCTTGATCTCTCCGTCAACGATAAGTGCGGGGTGCCACCCCCACAACCGGAACACACGCGCGTCACCCACCCTCGATTTGTCGATGCGCAAACCGGAAACGGCACGGTATCGGCCCACCTTCTCGGGTCGGCCATCTTCCGGCGTCCAGAGTCGCGCCTCGATGCAGCGGACGGTGCGCGCCACGACTAGGAGGTAATAGGGCTCGGCCTGCCCGTCGACCTCCACGGGAAAGAGTTGGACGTCGTTGGGTGCCATCTCGCGGAACACCGACGCGACTTGCCTGCTGAGGATGGGCGTGAGCCCGACGCCCGCCGAAGTAAAGTCCAGCGGACTGCCCGGACGAGAGACTGGAACACGCAGTCTGCCGGGAGGATCTATGCGCTCTCCGCTGGAGAACGCCCAGACATCATCCACTTGCTCGCCATCCGCAGTGGTCGGCGTGGTCAAATACCACCGCTCCTGCACGTCAACGTCGATACTCAGATCAAAGAAGTGTTGTTTCATGACCTTACGCAGGCGTTCCATATCCTGCTCAGATGCAAAATCGAGCCCAACTCAGAACCAACGCAATCCACACAAAGAAAATCATAAACAACATCACCAACCACACAAATACCAAATTTCACATGACAATTCACATTGTCATCATATCGGACGGGATGAAGCGATCTGCAGAATCTGCTCATCAGAGAACTGCTCAATGTTCAAAATAGAGGGCTCAGCATTGAAGTGTTCCACTTGGTTATCCCGGACCACATGAAACTCACCGGCGACCTGTCCGGGAATCTTTGCGGGATCCACCCGAGCCGCACTGAGCATGGGCTTCATCTTGTCCAGCGCTACTTTCTCCTTCACGCGACCAATGAACCAAGTGCGGATGTTGTCGCGGTACTTGTAGTCAAAGTCTCCCGGATTCTGCGTGGCGAGCATCAGCCCCAGCCCCGCCGAGCGCGCGCGTTTGAGCAAGTTCTCCATTGGCTGCTTAGTGGATGGCTGGCGCATGGCGGGCAAGTACAGGTCCGCCTCATCGAAGAGGATTGCCGCCTGCAGCGTCGGGGAGGGGTTGCGGCCGAGCCAGCGCGTCACCTCGATGAGCAACTGGGACACCCAGAAGATCACGTTATTGTTGTCCCCAAGGAACTTGGTGCTGATGATGCTCAGGCGCGTGCGCCCCGGTATGGCGTGGGCACCCCGGCCGAGCAGCAGATCCATGTCGAGCTTCTCTGCCCCGCTGTCGAGCAACATCTTGGCGTCGAGCCGCAGCCGGTCCAGGTCATCGGCGAGCTTGTCGAAGAGCTTCACGTCCAGACGTCCCACGGCGTTGACCAGGCGCGGATCCTTGTCCCCGATGAACTTCACGAGCCTGTCCAGGGAGACGCTCTCGCGTGTGAGTTGGACGTACTGATCGATGGCCTGGGCGAGCAGCGTGCGGCATGACTTGTCCTTGGGGCTCTGGCGGTAGTCCAGCATGCCCGCGAGCGCCTCGGCGGCGTGGCGCGTGGCCTGCTGCCGGTCGAAGTCCGGCAGGGCATCGAGTCCATCCGGGACGATTGGGATGGCGAGTGGGCGGCCACCGGGATGGCCTGGGGTGAAGAGCGCCACGTCGAGTCGCTCGCGCAGCGCCGCCTGTCGCGCTGCCCTGAGTGGGTCAGTGAGGGCGCTTGTCCAAAAAGCCTCGGAGGCGTAACCCGCGAGGTCTCCCTTGAGATCTACAAGGATGGCGGGCACTCCCTGCAAGGCAAGCTGCTCGATGACGTTGAGCGAGAGCGTCGTCTTACCGCTGCCTGTGCTACCGAGGAATATGGCATGCCGGGCCAATTCGTCAGGGTTGAATAGCACCGGTTCGCGCAGCAAGCTGCTCATCTCGCCGATGCGGAGTGGCTCAAACTTCCGATAGGGCATCGTAGGAATTGGAACCGAACGCAGAGATGGTGGAGCTTTAGCATTAGCGCTAGGTTTGAACTCTAGCTGGGTGGTGCGGGGCTGAGCAGAAACAGACTCCGAGCGAGCCATGGGTCGGAGATGTTCCAAGTTGAGGATCTCGCGTAACGCCTTGATATGAGTGAGCGGTCGTTCCGAATTCAGCCATGCGGCGAAGTCAGCACGGTGTTCGTATCTTTTGCCAAATGCGCGCAGAGCAATCATTGTGCGACAGTCATTATCGCTGAGCACTGCACGACGCCCTCCTTCACGAAGAAGCTTACCGAGTGCCATGGCAGAAGTCGTCTTGGGATTGCTCGGGAAATCCATGGTGCGAACAACAACGGGGATGCGCCCCTTCGACTCATTCCTCGCTTGTTCGAGTTGCCGCGTAAGGATTCCACCTTGGGTTGAACCATTACACATGACTACATAAATCCCCGCTCCTCCTGGAGATATATCAACGTAGATAGTCTCTCCCACCAGTCTTGCTTCGAAATGGTACCCGGCATTCAGCTCATTTGTGACGGCTGACAGGGCCCATGCGAGGAGTTCGATTAACTCAGAATCCTCATCGGGAACAGTTATGGGCCCGAAGCGGGCGTCATTCCAGAGAAGACCCAGCCTCAGGTGAGAGTCGCTTGGCGGATGTTGATCCGAAGTCGACGAGGTTGCATGCTCGCGATTGCGTTCCTCAAGTTTGTCGTTTGTCAGATCCTCCTGCCGAGACGTAATGCGGAGCTGCTCATGCGCCCCTTCATTCTCGTTCCTTGGAGTGGATATTTCGGAAAGACGGACGTCACGCCGAACAGGTTGGTGCTCCTGTGCGATAGAGTTGAATCCAGGCTCTTGAATCACACGACCTTGGCGACGCTTCAATAGAAATCGTTCACCCAGCACCGTCCTAAGCTCAGCTTGATCCTCTACAAATGGGATTGCCCTTTGCTCCCCCTTTTCAAAGGTAATCACATAACAATCACTCGCACGCACCTCCAGAACAAGCGGGCGCGTTTCAGGCAAATCAAGACAATGCGCCCCAGCAATCTCAGGACCACCCACCTCCAACGACTGTCTGCCCAGTCGCAATCCGACAGAAACCCTTGTCAAGTCGCTTGGTAGCGCCCAGGGCAACCATGAGGGAATGTGGTGCTTCCCCATTGGCTTCGGCAGATGTAAACGGCCGGTAGTAAGCATCCGTACGACAACTACGAGGAATTGAGCAGCTTCGAGTTCCTGTAGTCGGGGTGGCAATTGCGCTAACGCTTGCTCTGCCCAGCCAGCCACCCCCTCTCGCCCGGGAGTCCGACATGCATGGATGATCTCGGCTAAGAGTCGCTCTACCTCCTTATCAATCTCCGGCGATGCAGGGAGAAGCGAGAGATAGAGCAAACGTTCCTCAATCTGAATTGCTCTGGGAGCATTCTGATGTTCGCGCAGCAGGACGGCCCTCACCCTATCGATCAACACAGGCTCACCCAGCAACTCATAACGAAGATGCTGGGCGATCTCCGGAACCAAGACCAATCCAACTGGACTTCCAATTTGGACAAGAGGGCTAAACCAAAGATCTGCTTCGGCAGACGCGTCCACTTCAGGTATAATCTCAATCCGCAATCTTCGCAGGAGTTCGGGTTCAACTCGAGCAGCAAGGGACGCGCACTGCGCGAGACGAACAGCCCCTGGCCTCAATTGACGGAAGCTTTGGACGATAACCTCCGGCTTCGGTTCGAACTCGCTGTGGTTCATCACCCCTCCCTCGCACACCGCATGCGAGCTCGAACTTGCGCCACGGTAGTACGTCTATCCCATTGAACAATACGTATCACATGACGCAGTGGCGTAGGCCAACGCGATGGCGGATAAGGAACAAACGCCACCACCGGACAACCCCTTTGCGCCAGACGACGGGCAAACACCAACCAATCCTCAACTCTAGCATTAGCTTTAGAGTATGCTGATCCGCCAACTCTTAAATCGGTTAGTAGCAGGACCGGAGTTCCAGGAAGTGGCGAAACGAGCCTGCTTCCACTACGAGTCAATACGTGCTCGGGAAGACCATTAAAAACATCAACTTGAACTCTCTCAAAACCAATCACTCTACGCAACTGAACGAGCAACTCCTTCTGGTCGCGTGAGAAGGGAAGCATCGCTTCGCTCTTGTCCACGAGGACTTGGACGCCTTTGCTGAGCGTGGGCAACCGTTCCACCGGAAGATTGTACAGCGGTTCGCCACGAGAGAGTTGCACAATAATCTTCTCAAGATCAATGAGTTCAGCATTTCTCTCTGTTTGAAGTGCTGCTGTAAGCAAATTCCGAGTCAAGGCTGGTTCAAACAGAGGCTCAAGCGTTGTGGATCCCCTCGTTGGAGAAGGCGCGGGCATAGCCTGAACAGAATTAAACCAATACGGGGGAGGCAGTGACCTTTGTTTCAGCGCCTCAATCGTTGTTTCTGCCCAGTCAGCGTTGTCGGGCGCTGAATCCGTCGATAACACAGGCAGTGACTCCAATTGAATGGCACTTGCATCCCGAGATACGTTCGAGTCGCGTCGATGGATGCCCTCCACCTCTTTTACATTCTCATTTTGGTGATTTATTGTGTCGATCCAGCCTAGGCCTAGAAATCCCGCAATTTGCTGCGAAGTACCCAAGTCTGCAGGCTGGAGTTTCATCAGTGCAAGAAGCAGATCTGAGAGGAGGATATCTCCCATGGGCGGTCTCAATTACCACGAGCGCTTGATAAGAGTGACCTGAAGTATTTGCTCCCAGAATTGATCGTCGGGTTGGGCTGCATCACTCCTTAGTTGCAGGCAGGCCCTCACCGCGTCAAGAAATTCAGGTGCGCTTGGTGGGCGTCGGCCCTGTGCAATCGCAGCATCTCTCAATTGATCAATCTTGGTGGCGAGCTGCTCATATAACCTCTTATGCTCAGCGCCAAAATGAATGGTGGCAATTCGAATTAGCCTCTGACTGCTTGGCGTCGGCAGTTCCAGTACAACACACCTGCGCAAAAAGGCAACTGGCAATTCCCTCTCGTCATTGGAAGTCATGACCACAAAGGGTGGTTGTTTAGCCTGGATCATCCCCGCCTTCCCTGCTGAGAACTGGAGAGAGCCCAGCGGAACCAACAAATCATTGGGGACGTCCGGCTCAGCCTTATCAATCTCATCAAGCAGAACTACTGCCCGATCATCCACTCCCAAGCGTCGACGCAGCTCATTTATTTCTCGATTTGGCTCCTGCACAGGTGTCACATCAATTCCTTTGCCTGCGCCACGCCGTTCCGCGCTCTCTCTGTCAAATGCCCACCACAGAACACTAGGCTCGATATAGTGGATATCATTTTGAAGCTGATGCATAGCCTGAGCGTCATTAAGTCGGCGCAGGGAATCAAAATGCCAGAGCAAATCTTTCGCCTGCGTTCGAGAGGAGATAACGTCCTCGTAGTAACGCCAGCCCATAATTCTAGCCACCCATGGAGCGAGCGAAGATTTACCTGAACCAGAGGGACCTCTAAGCAGCAAGGGGCGACCAGTTGCCAATGCTACGTTTACTGCGAGTACGATAGACTCGGTATACTCATAGAGAATCCCGTCCCGACGATCTACCGAATGGTTCCGCATCTCAAGGGTAGAGACGGGTTCGTACGGCTTCTCGGGATCAAATATCTTTTTATATTGCATTTTATAATTATCCATCATGGAATGTAGATCCCCATTGCCGCCGACATAGTGGCTGAATACAAAATAAACGCCCTTTTTTCCTGTTCTAACTGCAGCCGAGGAACAATCACTTCAATAGAGCCAGGTGGATTCGCCTGCCCAGTAAACAAAAGAAGGGTGATTGTTCTGAAGTGCTCCTTGAGTCTTTGGACCACACTGGACGAGAGCGTAGGCGGTGCCAAAAGCTGAATCACGACCGGCAACTCCATGCCATCTTCCAGCCCCTCCAGCAGTGCATCAACGGCTTCATCTGAATCACAATTCCATAATGCTCGCTTGAGACACTCATAGATCTGGCTCTTGATTTCTTCGAATGAGTATTCAGTGAGCTTCGAGAGAGAGACCCGTATCCACGGGAGTTTCTCTTCCTCAAATTGGGCCCTGCATACGTAATATCTTCCGGTGAAATCCAATTTCTCTCCATTGATTCCTGCCACGCGCTCCAAAGGAGATCTTTGGGTCACGTCCACTAATTTTTGCGAGGCATCGGGATGGACCCATCGGAACGGTGTAATAAGCTCTAAGAGTCGTATTGCTCGCTCTCTTCCAAGATGAGGGCCCAGCCATCTTATCGCTTGGGCCATGCTCTTCATGCTCTCTGATGTGAATGCTGGAGGAGTTAGTAAATGATGAGCAAGTGCTTGGGCAAGGTCGGTCAGGTGCTGATCTGTAGGTAGTTGCGCGTCCAATTCCTGTAAGGCCTTCTTGAGCGGAGCTGGATCTTTTATATGCTCCAATTCTTCAATCACTTGCCGGAGCACCAATGGTGGAACCAGAGCGGGCTGAATGTGAGTAATGTTCCGACGGGACAGAGTAAATGATTCACTCCAACGTTCTTCGTTAAGCCGCCAAGTGATATTGTTTGGAACAAAACGAGTATATTGAGCGACCTCGTTCTGCTGGGCTAACCGCGGCCAGATCTGCAGGTTACAAACACCTTGGTCAAGTTCTATACGGAGTGCCTCATATCCGAAGTGACATACTCCATCAATTGGCTGACATCCGAATAGCGAAAGCCCTGGGACATATCGCCGCATCTCCGCGCCACCAACTTCTTCAAACCTGGGTTTTTCTTTCGCGTCCCCGAATAAATAGAGAACGAACCGGCCAGGCGGATAGATGAATTCATGGAAATGGCTGCTTGATCGCGAGTGAAGTCTGGCGCATGAGTGAGGAGTAATCAGCAGATTGAGATCCCGCTTCTCTAGCCAACCCGGAGGATCATTGCTGCAGACCTCATTGAGTTGCAGTACGTCTAATTCTAACTCTTTGTGCTGGGCAACACCCAGGAAACCTGAGTTGAGGCTTATCACTCCCAATTTCAGCCCATTTGCTTCCACTGTGGCTGAGAAATCTCCGGGGATGAGCCCGGTGGATCTGGAAATGGTTGATGCTTGCTTGCATTTTTCCAGCCACCGAGTATAGGGAGCGAAAGCGTTGGCAACCTTCTTCCGTAAGGGGCTTTTTGATTTCCAAAAAGCCTCGCGCACACGGCTACTCTGATGCCAGCTTGTTAAAGCGAGCACGCCTGAATCGTCATCACGCGGCAACAAAAGGTCTCGTTCTCCGGGGACGGTTAGCAATTTGGGTTTTGATCCCAACTTCTCCAACCGCGCCCACAATGCCTCTACGAATTTCGTAACGAGTTCGAACTGCTTCTCGGTTCCTGAGTCGGTCAGATTGCCGCTAATCAGAACCAAGTCGAAGGGACCAGCCTTTCTATGAAGCGCCTCAATGTCCGCATAAAAAATTGAGTGATGATGCGGGGCAAATGAGCATTGTGCCGGGTTTCCCAGGCGCAAATCAGTCAGATGGAGGCAGTTTATAAAGGCCAAGGCTCAGTGCCTCTCGGCTACTTGAAAATCTTCTGTCGTTGCTTCATTTGCATCGAGATCGTACCGACGACTATCAGGGATTATGCGCCGATACTGCGCCTGTTCGTTGAATTCCATGCTTCGGGGCCATAGGGTCAACGCACCACGTCCTGAATCCACCTTGAGTTCGATAGCGCAATAGCCGTGGACCCTTCGACCCGCGCGGCTTTGGGCACGCTCCCAATACTCCAAACCGAAAAGCGAGACTCCACAAAGTCTTCTTCGAGGCAACGCACCACCCTCTCTTGAAAAAGAGGCGACTGGCTCGTGCATGTGGCCGTGCAGATGAGCTAGGAAAAAGCCAGGCCGGTCGATGTTAGCTCGAAACCTTTGTTGAGATTCCTGGCTAAGCCAGGATGCCGGATGGTGGGTCAACAAGAGAGATACATCATGTTGTCGTAGCCACTCTGGCGGATCACCACCACAGACAGCGTTGAATTGCCTAAGATCTATGTCCAGGTCGCCTTCAAAATCCCTCCCACTAAGTTGCAGGAATGCTGAATTCAGACCAACTACACCTAAGCGAAGCCCATTTTTTTCGAAACTGACCGAAAAGTCGCCCGGCAGTAGCCCCGGCCTCAAGATAAGTGGGGAGTTCTGTGCACGATGTCTCGCCCATGCACTAAAGGGCTTGAACGCCTTCTCGACTGCTTGACGGTACTCTCCTTTCGGCTCGTTCCAGAATGTTTCCCGAATCTCGGAATCATGATTCCAAAGGGTCAGTGCCTTAACAACCGCAGATGTCGACTTGGGGCGAACGAGATCGTGATTTCCAGGGACAACCAGAAAACCAGGATTGCATCCATGCTCCTTAAACCAACTCCAAAGCTCCTGCAGCATGCGCTCAAACTGTTCGAACTCCTCCTGGGTTCCGCTCTGGGTCATATCTCCGGTGAAGACCACGAGATCCAAAGGACCGATTTTCTGGAGTAGTCGTCCCAAGTCTTGCCGAAACGCATCTTTCACCTCGGGCCAAATGACTTTTTGCCCTTTCAGTCCTTGGTGGAAGTCACTAAGGTGAAGCAAGCGTATCGACGCCATTTGTAAGGGTCCCGAGGGTGGAAATCTGAAGAGAGTGGTGACCAAGGTATCCTAACCCAAAGTCGCATCCTACATCGTCCTTCTTTGGCCCTCAAGGAGGAGTCCGACGCAACGCGTCAAGGCACCCTAGAATCATCTGCACGAGCACTACCCCGGGACATGAACGAGGCTTTACACCCTCCAGACACAACTGCCAGTCCGGGCGAGCAGCGCGGAGGCCCGGGCCAGACGGTCCGCGGTGCCTCCGAAGGGCGTCACCCTGTGGCCACCCAGCGGTGGCTGGACATCGGTCCCTCTTTCAGTCGGCTACGCCTCTCCGACGACAACCCCTTTTCGAAGCCCTCTTCCGTACTCCCAAGTACCGCCCCTCCTTCCCCGACAAGCCCTTCTCCTCGCTCAAGGAGGCTCTCTCCTGGATTGACCTCCTTCACCCACGTCTCCTCTCCGTCTCGACCCCACCCCGCTCCCCCACGCAGTGCCATTTCTTTGGCCAACTGCTTGAAGTTAGAGCTCGTTTCAAAAATGAACCCACCGGGTCAGGGCAGGTGACCTAGCGCACCTTCCTCGGAACGTGACTGCGGGCGCAGTGGTTCCAGGTACACCACAGCCACCAGGAACCCGAGGATAAGGGCGTGGAGTTGCAGCGATGGGCTGCGACGCAGCGTCCCAACGTTGAGACAGTGCCGATCGGGTTACGCGGTGCAGAGAATCTGCGCCCACGACTCCTTACGTCTGTACAGTCACGCGACATTTCAGGTAGGAGGACCCGAAAGATGAGGAGCACAATGAGAGATACTTCTGAATGGAAGGGCGGCCGGATCGGGCCCTATCAAGTCGGCAACTGCTACCGAGACATCCCGGCGGAGATCGGGCGCATCTACGAGGCCCACCACATCGAGACGGGCGCGCCCGCGTTCGTGCTGCTTCCAACGGAGAACGAGGCGTGGGGCGCGCGCTTTGCCTGGAGCATCCGGGCCACGAGCTACGCGCATCCGTCTGCGCACGTCATAGAAGTCCAGAACGATTCTGAGGTGGAGGACTCGGCCCTCCACGAACTGACCTTGATGTTCATCCGACTCGCGGGAGCCTCGGCGAGCATCGAGGACCGAAAGGCGGCGCAGGCCCACCTCAGCCACAAGTCCACGCCCCTTCCGCGTCGCCGCCGGGTGGCGGCGCACTGGGGACTCGCGGGGGTGGGACTGGCCCTGGCGGCCGGAACGCTGCTCTTCCTCTGGACACACCCTCTCCAGGAATCGCAGATGCATCACGAACCTGGTTCAAGGACGCGGGTGGCAATGGAAGAACCTCTAGCTTTCATTGATGCGCGGGATAACGCCTTCCCCGTCATCGCGTACCCCATGCCAATTGCTCCTTTCAAAGGGCAGCAAAAGCCTCCCTGTATCCCAGTGACAGAGACGGAGATCCGAGGCGGGTGCTGGGTTCAGCACGCGCAGCTTCCTCCCTGCCCTCCCAGCACGGCCGAGTACCAAGGGAAGTGCTACATGCCAGTCAAGGAAAAGACTCCGGAGCCACGCTCTGTTCAGCCCTGACCCGGATACTCCCGGGCCAGACGCTCAGGGGCCCACCGGAGGGAAACACCGGGAGCGAGCCAGCAAGGGGGACGCGGCAGTGGACGATTCAGACCTCATGAACCGCCCGCCAGAGATGCCGGTTCGCTCCAGCTCCTCCTTGATCTCTCCATCCACGATAAGGGCGGAGTGCCACCTCCATAGCCGAAACACTCGAGCATCACCCACCCGCGACTTGTCGATGCGCAGTCCGGAAACGGCACGGTATCGCCCTACCGGGCGAATCTATCCGCTCCCCGCTGGTGAACGCCCAGACATCATCCACTTGCTCGCCATCGGCAGTGGTCGGCGTGGTCAAATACCAGCGAGCCCACGCATCAACGTCGATACTCAGATCAAAGAAACGTTGTTTCGTGGTGGGTGGCTGCGGGGGGGCGATGGGCGGGACGCTCATGGAGGGCTCGGAACGGTCGATCGTCCCGGCCACCATCGCTCAGGTCCAGGCCTGGTCCCAAGCGGTCACTCCAGGAACCGGGTGACCTGGCCGGCGAAGTCCTCGATCTCCTGGAAGAGGAACCCATGTCCAGCGTCGGGGTAGAGAATCAGCTTCGCGTTGGGTGCTTCCTGGGAGATGACGTAGGAGCGATAGGCGGGGAGCATGACATCGGAGGTGCCATTGGCCACCAGGACCGGCAGCTTGAGTTCCCCGAGGCGCGCGCGCGTCCCCTTCCACTGAGTCAGTGCCTTGACCTGACGCAGGAAGGACTCCTTCGTGACGTCGGGCACCCTGTCATGGAGGGCACCCAGCCGGGCCAGAGAGGCCTTCCCGGCAGCGCGGCCCGTATCCGTTTCGGTGAAGAACAGGAACAGGAAGTCCTCGTCGCTGTTGACGGGCCGGGTCATGACCTCGGGCACCCGGGGGTGCGCCTGCGGGCCATCCGTGATCCCGCCCGGACTGGAGCCCGCGATCACCAGCCGGCGCACGAGCTGGGGGCGGTCGAGCGCGACCTGCTGGGCGACGGTCCCTCCCAACGACCAGCCGAGCAGATCGACCTTCGTGAGCTCCAGCGCATCGATGAACGCGGCCGCCACCTCGGCCATCCCCTCGATGCTGTCCGGCACCTGGCCGCTGGAGCCGCCAATGCCCGCGTTGTCGAACCGGATCACCTGCCGGTGGGCAGCGAGCGCGGAGACAAACGCCGGGTCCCAGTCGTCGAGCGTCCCCCGGAAACGCTGCAAGAGAACGAGAGGAACGCCGCCTCGCTGTCCATCGACGCGATAGGCCAGCCGTCCAAAGCGGGTGTCCGTGAAATGCAATCCATTCTGGCTCATGATGTCGGCTCCTTTGAACTGCTGTGTTTCATCCGCTGGCGATTCGCCATCGCGGACCTTGTCTGTCTTCACTTGACGCCGGTGGTCAGCACCATGCGGAAGCGCGCTTCGTTGCGAATCATCTTGGCGTAGCCTTCCGCCGCCCGCTCCAGTGGCAGGGTCTCGATCCGGGCGCGGATGTCCCGCGGCAGGCTGAAGTTCAGCATGTCCTCGGTCTCGACCGGGGTCCCGGTGTTGCTGCCCGAGATGGAACGCTCGCCGAACAGCAGCTCGCTGACGGGGACCTGCAGCGGCTCCGCGCCCGCGCCGACGATCACCAGCCGCCCCTGGCTCTTCAATCCCCCCAGCAGGGGCCCCATGCTCGCCGGATTGGCGGCGGTGGCGACGATGACGCTCGCGCCTCCGAGCGCCTGAAGGGCCTTCGCCGGCTCTTGCGCCTCGCTGTCGATGTAGTGGTGGGCGCCCAGTTCCAGCGCCATCGCCTTCTTGCCCGCGCCGCGCGCGATCGCCACGGTGCGATAGCCCATGTGCCGGGCGAACTGGATTCCGAGATGCCCGAGTCCACCAATGCCCTGGATCGCGACCAGCTCGCCCTGCCGCGCCGGCGACTTGCGCAACGCATTGAAGGTCGTGACACCGGCGCAGAGCAGCGGCGCCGCGTCGACCGAGCTGAACTCCTCGGGAATCGCGATGAGGCCATGCTGATCGGCGAGCATCGCCTCGGCGTAACCTCCGTCGACATGGATGCCGGTGATTGGCTGACTGGAGCAATTGACGAAGTCACCCCGGCGGCACGAATCGCACTCGCCACAGCGCCCGGACAGAAAGCCCACGCCCACGCGCTGGCCCACCTTCCAGCGCGCGGCGACCCGCGTGCCCACCGCGGCGATACGGCCCACCACCTCGTGACCTGGCACCCGGGGATGCTCGAGGCCCGGAAAGCCGCCCTCGATGGTCAGCGCGTCGGTGTGACAGATACCGCAGGCCTCGACCGTGAGGAGGACCTGCTCGGGGCCCGGCTTGGGAAGCGGGCGCTCCACGAGCTCCAACTTGCCTCCTCCCAGGGCCTGAACCGCTCGATAGGTGGCTGCGGACATGTGCGTCGTTCCTCTCTTGGAATCGCCTTAATATGACCGGTCGTATAAATACGAGTCGTGAGGGTAGCGGTCAAGCGAATTGGCGTTCTTTCGTCGCGCGGGAGGGCACCGGGCCCGTGGCCGGAGCACCCCCGCGTCGTGGGGATCGTGGGAGTGGCCAGGCCGGGTGGCGGTCCGGAGGCAATGGCATTGCCCGTTCGGACCGGCACCCATTATCTAGAGTGAAACGAGCACAGAGGGAGCGGACACGTGGGAAGACCCAGCATCCGGGAGAAGATCGTGGAGGCGGCTTTGGATCGCTTCCACCTTCTTGGCTACAACGCCTGCGGCGTTCAGGAGATCGTCGAGTCGGCGGGCGCGCTCAAGGGCTCCTTCTACAATCACTTCAAGTCCAAGGAGGCGATGGCGGTCGAGGCAATCGAGCGCTACGGCCAGAGTGTCGGCCTCGACATCCTGAAGGACGAAACGCGCGATCCCGTGCAGCGCTTGCGCGACCACGTCGACTTCTTGGTGACGCGCCTGGTCCACCATGACTTCGAGCGCGGCTGTTTGATTGGCAGTCTGGGCAACGAGCTTTCCCACAGCGCGCCCCTCGTTCGCGAGGCGGTCGACCGCGCCCTGGATCAGTGGACCGAGCTCGTGGAGAAGGCCTTGCGCGAGGCGCAGCGCGACGGGCGGCTCGCGAGCGGACTGGAGCCCGCGCGGACCGCGCGTTTTCTCGTGAATGCCTGGCAGGGAGCGGTCCTGCGGATGAAGGTCGTCAAGAACCGGGAGCCCCTGGACGACTTCATGGAAGTCACCTTCCGCTCCATCCTCCGCTGAGAACGGGGACCTGTCCTCTCGAGTGGACAGGTCCTGTTCTCCGCTCAGGACAGTGGCCGCGTGGAAGCAGGCCCGCCCCGAGGGAGCGCCCTCGCGTTTCCCGGGTTTTTGGCCTTGGTCCGGAGTTTGCTCCTGGGGTTCGCCGCAGACTTCAACCCCACCCCAATGGAGCAGTTCTCCATGAATCTGTCGGCCACCCTGCCCCCTCTCTTCTCTCGTCAGCGATTCCCCCGGCTCATGACCGCCGCCGCGGTGCTCGCCCTCTCCGCGGCCTGCGGTGGGCCCCTCGAGGAGAACTCGTCCCAGGACGACTCCTCCGTCACCCTCGAGGGCACGCTCGCCGGCGCCCTGACCCTCAGCAAGTCGATCTCCATCGTGGATGCCACGCTGGAGCGCGGTCAGACGCTGAGCGCGAGCGTGACCTACAAGAACAGCGGCACCACCGCGGTCACCGCGAAGAACATCGTGCTCACCTCGCGCGCGCCCGGCGGCACGCACGCGGACGGCCCCTTCTACGATCTGACGCCGCGCATCACCAACCGCACCCTCCAGCCGGGTGAGAGCGTGACCCTCACGGCCACGCGCGTTCTCTCCTCGACCGATCCGCTGGGCACCTGGGAGGTCTATCCAACCTGGGAAGACAGCACGAGCACCTGGCTCGATGGCGCGGGGCTCACCTTCTCGGTGGCGGCCGCTGGCGGCGGCACGGGGAGCGATCCGGGCACCTCCGGCCCCTGGCTCTCCGGCGCCTCGGGAGTGGGCGTGGCCTCGGGCGCCTTCGGCACCTGGCGTGGCACCCCGGTGAAGATCGCCTCCACGTGGTCCGACAACAACACGGCCGCCGCGAACTTCTGGCAACTGGACCCGGGCGCGGAGTTCGGCAGCTGGCAGAACAACCTGGACATCGCGGTGGGCGCCATCGACTCGGGCGAGTCCTGGAGCGCGGCGGCCTCCGGTGCCTACGACGCGCGGTGGCGCCAGTCGCTCACCACGCTGAAGAACAAGTGGGGCAGCCGTCCGGGCACGGTCTACATCCGCTTCGCCCACGAGATGAATGGCAACTGGTACCCCTGGAAGGTCACGGCGAGCGACGCGACGTCCTTCATCACCGCCTGGAAGCGCTACCGCGCGCTGCAGAAGGAGATCTTCCCGGCCGCCAGGCTGGTGTTCAACGTCAATCGTGAGTCCGTGAGCTCGGGCATCGACTGGCGCAAGACGTTCCCCGGCGCCGCCTATGTCGATGTGCTGGGCGTGGACTACTACAACCAGTACCCCTACGTCGCGACGGTCACCGACTGGAACAACGCCATCCAGCAGACCGACGGCTACGGCGCTCCCAAGGGTCTGGCCAGGCACCTCGAGTTCGCCAAGAGCGTGGGTCTGCCCCTGTCCATCTCCGAGTGGTCCGGCAACGCGGACAACGGTGACTCCCCCGTCTTTATCGAGCAGATGTACAACTTCTTCAAGGTCAACGGTGGCACCGGCGCCGGCAAGGTCCTCTACGAGGTCCTCTTCAACGTGGACAGGGACAACCGCCGCTGGCTGCTCTACCCCACCGCCAACACCCGCATGCCCAACTCCGCGGCGCGCTACCAGCAGCTCTTCTAAACCACTCAGCGCCCCCTGACGTCACTCCCGCCCGGGCCGTCCACCACGGAGGGCCCGGGCGGGGCCTGGCTCAGGGTGAACGTGAAGACCGTTCCCTCTTCTCTCGACGAGGACACCTCGAGCGCTCCGCCATGGGCCCGGGCGATCTCCGACACGATGTACAGCCCGAGCCCGAGGCCGGTACGAGGATGGCCCGCCGGCCCCCGGAAGTAGGGGCGGAAGAGCAGCGGCAGCATCTCGGCCGGGATGGGCGGGCCGCGGTTGGTGACCGACAGCACCACACCGGCCGCCCCGCGTCGCAGCGAGACGTCCACCGGCTCACCGGCGTCGCCGTGCTCGAGCGCGTTCGCCAGCAGGTTCGACAGGAGCTGTCCGATGCGCTCGCGATCACAGCGCACGCCCGTGCAGTCCTCGTCGGCGGTGAACCGGATGACCCGATCCGGGTGCGCGCTCTCCAGTTCCGAGACGATGTGCCGGAGCGCGGCCGGCAGATCATCGACGAGCGAGAGAGTGAGGCCGATGCCTCCTCCCAACCTCGCCCGGGCGAAATCCATGACGTCATCGACGAGCCGTGACATGCGCCGGCAGCTCTCGCGGATCCGCCGGACGACGTCGACCTGCCGCTCGGAGAGCGGACCACGCATCAGCGAGCCCGCGCCCACGACCACGGACGCGAGCGGATTGCGCAGATCGTGGCCGAGCACGGCGATGAACTGCTCGCGCAGCTCGGCGGCCTCCTTCTCGCTGCGAAGCTGTTCGCGTGTCGCCTCCTGGCGTGCCTCGGCGTCGAGCTGAAGCGCGATGAGCTCGGAGAAGAGCTTCATCATCGCCAGGATGTTGGGCGCCCCGAGCGGGGTGGGCCGCGAGTCGAACGCGCAGAGGTTGCCGAAGTACTCCCCGTTCTTCAGGAAGATGGGCACCGCGATGTAGCTCTCCAGGCCGTATATCTTCGGGGTGTGGTGGGTGCAGTAGTGGGGATCCTCGCTGACGTGGCTGATGATGATGGGAGTGTGGGAGTCGCGGACCTCGCTGCACAACGTGGTCGCGACGTCGAGGGTGCCGCCCGCCTTCAAACCGAAGGCGAGCTCATCGTGCACCGCGCACGCGGTCCAGGTGTCCTGGGTGACACGCGCGACGAGGGAGAAGCGCAGGCCCGTCGTCTCCGTCACGACCCGCAGGATCGTGGGAACGGCTTCCAGGCGGGAGACCGCCTCGACATCGGATGGGATGGACCGGGCCATGAGGAGCAGCAGGAGTAGCAGCAGGATAGCCCGCTACCACGAATCCGCCTCACCGTCGCCGAGCGGCCGGAGCGAGCGCCGGATTGTCCCATCCCGCGTCAGCCGGATGGATGTTCGTCCCGGGAGTGACGATCTCATCGACGCGATCCAGCACCGCGCTGTCCAGCGTGAGCTCGGCGGCGCCGAGCTGCGACTCCAACTGCTCCATCGTACGAGGTCCAATGATGGCCGAGGTCACCGCCGGATGCCGGATGACGAAGGCGATGGCGAGGTGGACGAGGGACATGCCCGCGGAGTCGGCGAGCTGGCCCAGGGCATCGGCGGCCTCGAGCTTGCGCTGGTTGGCGGGCTGCGACAGATCATAGCGGGCTGGCATGCGAGTGGCGCGCGGCGAGGAGGGCGCCGCCGAGCCCTTGCGCCACTTGCCCGACAGCCACCCGCCCGCGAGCGGACTCCAGGGGATGACGCCCATCCCGTGGCGCTGACAGGTGGGCAGGATGTCCGCCTCCACGCCTCGCACGAGCAGGGAGTACGGCGGTTGTTCACAGACAAAGCGCGTGAGGCGCCGCTCGCGCGCGGTCCATTGCGCCTCGACGATTTGCGACGCCGGGAACGTGGAGGAGCCCACGTAGCGCACCTTGCCCTGGGTCACCAGGTCGCTCAGCGCCCCAAGCGTCTCCTCGACGTCGGTGTCCGCCGAGGGCCGATGCACCTGGTAGAGATCGATCCAATCCGTCCGCAGGCGGCGCAGCGAGGCCTCGACCTCCTGGAAGATCCACCGGCGGGAGTTGCCCTGCTGGTTGGGATCTTCCCCCATGGACGCATGGAACTTGGTGGCGAGGATCACCTTGTCGCGCCGGCCATCGGCCAGGGCCTTGCCGACGATCTCCTCGGACTCGCCCCGCGAGTAGATATCCGCGGTGTCGATGAAGTTGATCCCCGCGTCGAGAGCCCGGTGGATGATCTTGATGCTGTCGGCATGGTCCGGGTTGCCCCACTGACCGAACATCATGGCGCCGAGGCACAACGGACTCACACGGACACCGGTCCGTCCAAGGATGCGGTGGTTCATGTCTGACTCCCTCTGGGTGGTGCATCGAATCCCCATGGAGTGTTCACCCACCTTCGCGAGCACCAACATGGTGGCTTCCCCGAGCGGAGTGCCGCCGAGCCAGCGAGCCGTCCGCCCCCTCCTGGGGAGGTGATGCGGTGCCCCCGCATGCCGACCTTGAGACGGACAGCCCCACGAGGGCCCACGACGGAGACAACGCCATGGCCGGCAAGAACAGGAAGGACGCGCCCCGGGACATCGGGGACGATCAACAGGCGGGCATGATGCAACCCGGGGAGAGCTTCCAGCCGCGCAACCGGGGCGAGATGGAGGACGCCCTGGACGAGGGCGCCGCGCGGGTGAGTCGCGAACTCGCCACGGACGACGAGGCCATCAATCCCGGGCCCCAGGAGCAGACGCCGTGGGAGGCGAGTGTGGAGCGCGGCGAGGAGTGGACCGTGGAGCAGGTGCCCGAGCGCGAGGCACGCGGTGACGAGGAGCCCGACTCGGAGGTCTCGCGCCGGGGGCTGGTGAATCCACCTCCCGAGGAGTAGCCCGAGGCTCGGGAATGCAGGCTGGGGCCGCGGCTCACCATTCGAGGCAGATCTTGCCGAAGTGGCGGCCCGACTCCTGGTGGCGGAAGGCGTCGGCGATGCGCTCGAGCGGGAAGCTCGAGTCGATCACCGGCTTGATGCCGTTCGCCTCAATGGCGCGGATCATCGCGAGCTGCTGCTCGCGCGAGCCAACGGTCAGTCCGCTGATCCGCACGTTGCCCGTCATGATGGCGGCCGTTGGCACCTCGCCGGCGAAGCCCGCCAACACGCCGATGAGCCCGATGTGGCCCCGCAGGCGGCAGGCCGCGATCGACTGCGTGAGCGTGCCGGCGCCGCCGATCTCGACGACATGATCGACTCCGCGCCCGCCGGTCAGCCGCCTCGCGGTGGCGCCCCAGGCTTCGTCTCGTTTGTAGTTGATGACGCGGTCCGCACCCAGTGCGGTCAGCCGCTCGAGCTTCTCGTCGGAGGACGAGGTGGCGATGACGCGCGCGCCGGCGGCCTTGGCGAACTGCAGCGCGAAGATGGACACGCCGCCCGTGCCCTGGACGAGCACGGTCTCACCGGGCAGGAGCGTTGCCTCCACGAACAGGGAGCGCCATGCGGTGAGCCCGGCGCAGGTGAGCGTCGCGGCCTCGGCGTGGCTGTAGCCGGCCGGCGCGCGGGTGAAGGCGGTCGCGGGCGCCACCACCTCCTCGCGCGCATAGCCGTCGTCCGCGTCGCCAGGCACCGAGGAGAAACTTTCGAGGGTCGGCTCACCGCCCAACCAGCGCGGGAAGAAGGTGCTGACGACCCGATCGCCCGGCGCGAACTCGGTGACGCCCTGCCCCACCTCGACCACCTCGCCGGCACCATCCGACATCGGGATGCGGCCGTCGGGTGTCGGGGCCTTGCCCGTCACGACGAAATAGTCGTGGTAGTTGAGTGAGCTGGCGTGCAGCCGCACCCTGATTTCACCTTTGCCAACTGGTGGCAGCTCCGCCTCTCCGAGCACCAACCGCTCGAGCCCCCCAGGTTTCCTCAGCCTGATCGCGCGCATCCCGTCCTCCCTTGTGGGCGGCCGAAGATAGTACGTGCCGATTCCCGAGTGGGGCACATCCCTCATGCGCGGCACGCATGTTCCCGGGCCGAGCCTCGGAGGAATGTCTCACGTCACACATCAATGAATCGTGTGCCGGTAATGCCCTCCGCATCCATGGGACGGTCCAGTTGTGTGGATGGATATAAGCAGCACGTCATCTCGGTGGCTCTGCCGCTCGCAGGGCCTCACACGCCTACGTGTTCAAGCGCGCGGTCCCTTCCCCGACATTCGTCGGTTCCCTCTCGCAGGAACTCGGCACTGAGAGTAATATTCCTCTCGAAGTTATGTTTAGCGAAATTGTCGCCACGTTCGAGCGACAGTCTCGGAGGTACAAATGAATTCCGAAGGCGCCGCCCACTGGTTTTACGACAAGAGAGAATCAATCCGCGTCGAGGCCGGGCATGATGCCGAGAAGTTCGAGGCGCTCGTCCTGGACCCAGCGCTCGAGCGTGAAGCTCGGGAGAGATTTCCTGATGACCCAATTCTATACGCGCAGCTTCGTGCGGTCCTCGAAACCGAGCTTACGCTCGCCAAACGTGGAATATTTCTGCTCGATGGCCCACCCACGGAAGAGCAAATCGCCGAACTGAGGAGGCGCAATCGCGAGGAGCTTCGATTGCTGAAGTGGTCCGAATGACGTTCGCGGGGGTGCTGGCGACTTGTGCACACCCGGCTTTTGTGTCGTGAAAGGCGTCATCCCGGCTGGCTCAGGTCTTGGGCAGTGCCTGGACGACCTCCGCGAAACGTTGCACGGCCGGAGATTGCTCGTCTCGCCGGTAGGCGATGGACGTCTCCATCCTCGCGCGTACGCCGGTGAGCGGACGGTAGGCGACGTCGATGTCGATGTTCATCCGCACGATGGACTCGGGCACCAGGGTGACTCCGAATCCCGCGGCCACCAGATTGAGGCCCGCCATGATGTTGGTGCCGCGGTAGGCCGTGCGGGAGACGAAGCCCGCGATGCCCTCGATGGTGGGAATGCCCAGCTCGGCCCTCGCACTCGAGTAGTCGATCAACGACTCCTTCATCAGCAGTTCCACCGGAACACTGTCCCGTCTGGACAGCGGGTGATCCGCGGGAAGGGCCACCATCAACCGCCAGGCCCCTACCCTCGCCGTGATCAGCTCGGCGGGCATGGAGGACGAGGGGGCCGTGATGAAACCGACGTGGAGGCGCCGTTCCAGGAGCGCCGCGAGCTGATCATTCGGGTGCATTTCGTGGAACACGAGCTCGATGTCCGGCGCGCGCTGCCGGAAGGCCTTGAGCACCCGGGCCAGGACCCCCGAGAGCGCGGCGTTGAACGAGAACCCGATGTCCAGGCGCCCGAGCTCTCCCCTCCCCGCGCGGATCGCCACCCGGGCCGCCCGCTCGGCCTGTTCCTGTGTCCGTCGTGCCTCCTCCAGGAAGAGCCTGCCCGCCTCGGTGAGCTCGACCGTGCGCCGCGTCCGGTTCAACAACCGCACGCCCAGTTCCTCCTCCAGTGACTTGATCTGCATGCTCAGCGCGGGCTGCACGATGCCCAGCCGCCGCGCGGCCCGGCCGAAGTGAAGCTCCTCGGCCACGGTGACGAAATAGCGAAGATGGCGCAGCTCCATTCATCAGTCCCAATGATAAGTAGAGCCCTTTCTATATATTGGAACTCTTTATCTGGCCACGGCATGTTGTGAGTCGAACCCGCCTCAGAAAGAGAGACGAGAATGAACTCGCATTGGCTGAAGCCGAGTGCGTGGACGCTGTCCTGCGCCTTGATGATGGCCGCCGTTCCCATGCGGAGCGCCCACGCGCAGGACAACGGCGCCACCGACATCCAGAAGGTCGTGCCGCAAGGCAAGCTGCCCGGGCAGCTCGCGCCCTATTACATCAGGAGTGGTGAGGGCGAGCGGTGGCTGGTGGGTGGGCTGGTCGCGACGTTGATCGCCCGGGGACAGGACACCGGAGAGATGTTCGAGACCGCCATCCTGACGGGCGGGCGCGACGCGAACTTCCCCCAGCACACCCACGCCCGTTCACACGAGGCCCTCCTGGTGCTCGACGGCGAGGTCGAGTTCTGGCTGGGCAATGGGCACTACGTCATGCACCGGGGCGACTACGCCAGCATCCCCCCGGGGACGCCGCACGCCCTCAAGATGCTGAGCCACCGGACACAGGTGCTGTCCTGGACCACCGGAAAAGAGGTGGGGCCGCTCTACAAGGCGCTCGGCCAGACCTACGCCGGCCATGTCCAGCCGGAGAAGGTCGACCCCACGATCGCGGCGGACCTGAAGAAGAAGGCGGAGGCCACCGCGGACGTCCGGTTCGACGCCAGGCCCCTCGCCAAGGGCACGCCCCAGCGCGTCCAGAACGCCACCCTCCCCGAGAAGAACGTGCCCTACGTGCTCGCCGCCGGCGAGGGCCAGAGGATGGTCGCGGGAGATCAGCTCTTCACCTTCCTCGGCGATCAGAAGAACAGCGATGGCAGGTTCATCGCCGTCATGACCGAGGGCCCTCCGGGTCCGATGATCCCGGCGCACTACCACGAGAAGCACACGGAGAACTTCTTCTGCCTGGATGGCCTCATGACGATGCGGGCCAACGGTGAGACGCTGACGGTGTATCCGGGCGACTACGTCCACGTGCCCGCCCGCACCATCCACGCCTACCAGCTCAACAGCCCCTATACGCGCTTCGTCGGGTTCCTCACCCCGGGACTCTTCGAGTCGTTCTTCCGCACCCTGGGCGACAAGTACGACGGGTATGTCTATCCCCAGAAGCCGCTGCCCTTCCGCTTCGATCGGGTGCTCGCGAAGATCAACGAGCTGGATTTGAAGCTCGTCGAGTCGCCCGCGCCGAAAAAGTAGGCGTGGCCCACGGGGGCTGGCCGCTACGGCACCGCCGACGGCGCCTTGGCCACCTGGCGGCGGCCCCCGACGAAGTCCTCCACGCCCTGGGCGATGGCCTGGGCCACCTCGTCCTGGTACGCCTCGGAGCCCAGCCGCTTCTCCTCCTCGGGGTGGGACAGGAAGGACGTCTCCACGAGGATGGCCGGCATCTTCGCGCCCAGCAGCACGTAGAACAGCGCCTCCTTCGTGCCCAGGTTCTTCACCCCCGAGTAGTTCGCCGACAGGTGGCTCACCAGGTTCCTCTGCACCTGGTTGGCCAGCCGCGTGGACTCCTCGGTGTTGGCCTTGGTGGCCAGGTCCGCGAGGATGAACTGCAGGTCGCTGATGCCCTTCTCCGAGGAGGCGTTCTCGCGCGCCGCCAGGCGGATGGAGTAGCGGTCCGCCGAGGTGTTGAGTGTATAGGTCTCGACGCCGCGCAGCTTGGACGTGGTCGCCGAGTTGCAGTGGATGGAGATGAAGAGATCGCCCCGGGTGTCGTTGGCCAGGCGTGCGCGCTCCTCGAGCTTCAGGTAGCGATCCTCGTCACGCGTGAGCAGCACCTCCAGGCCGCGCTCACGCAGCTCCCGCGCGAGCTTGCGCGAGATGGCCAGCGTCACGTCCTTCTCCCGCAGCCCCTTGCGGCCGATGGCGCCCGTGTCATGCCCACCGTGCCCCGCGTCGATGACCACCCGGCGCACCTTCAACCCGAGCTGCTCCGCCAGCGTCAGCTCCGCGCCGTTGGACACCTTCGCCGCGGCCTTGAGCCGCGCCTGCGCCATGTGCTCGTCCACCGCCGCGGTGACGGGCTTGTTCGCCTCGATCAGCTCGGCCGCCGTGGGCGCCGCCATCGGCTTCGACTCGGCGAACTTCACCTCCACCGGCTTCGGCTCCACCGGCTTCGACTCGGCGACCTTCACCTCGGCGGCCTTCGGCTCCGCCGGCCTGGTCTCGGCGGTCTTCGTCTCCACTGGAGCCGGGGACGACGGCGTGGGCGGCGCCTCCCGTGCCTGCTGGCTGATGGCGTCGAGCAACGGCGACGAGCCGGGACGCTCGCCGCCCGTCGTGGCCGAGGCCTGTGCGGTGGCGGGCTCCGCGGGCTTGCTGAGATCGACGCGGATGACCGGCGGCTGCGGCGTGGGAGCCGGCTTGACGGGCTCGGGCGCGGACGCCACGACGGGCGCGGGCGCCGGCTCCGCGGGCTTGCTCCGCGCGGGAGTGGGCGCCGCCTTGGGCGGCGGAGGGAGCGAGGCCAGGAGCGACTTGAGCTCCGCGATCCGGTCTCCCTTGGAGTGTTTGGCCAGGAAGCTGGTGATGATGCGGCGCGCGGTCTCGGGCTGATCCATCCGCTCGAAGTAGATGCGCGCGAGCGTCACCGCCGCGTCGTCCGCGAGCCGGTGCTTCGAGTGGGCCTCCACCACGCGGGTGTAGTCGGCGATGGCCGCCTGCTGATCCTCCACGACGAACGAGAGGCGGCTGAGCGAGTTGAGCAGCTCGGCCGCGGTGTAGAGGGCGTCCGGAGCGCGCTCGCTCTTGGGGTAGTGGCTGGCGACGGCCTCGAACTTGCTGGCCACGTTGAGCCAGTGGTGGCGCAGCTTGCGCCGCGCGGCGTCGTCCTTGAGGACGTAATAGGAGCGGCGCGCCTCCTCGTAGGCGACCTCGGCGGGGTCCCGCTTCGCCTGGGCGGAGAGCGGCAGCAGCAGGGCCAGGAGCGGAGCGAGGTGAGAGCGCATGAACGAGGCCTCCAGGTAGGGCGAGGGCTACAGACGTGTGTCATGGCCCTCCCCCCCCGGCAATTTTTCGCCCCTCAGCGCACCCACTCCAGGGTCCGGGCCAGCTCCTCGTCGATGACCCGGGCCTCTCCGGGCAGGGAGGACAGCACCGCCGCCAGCACCTTGTCCCCGTTGCGCACCGGGGCACGGCCGCCCCGCAGGCGCGCGCGCACCGCGTGCTTCTGGTCCTGCTTCCAGTAGGTGGCGGGGAAGATGGTCTCCCGGCGGGACTCGGGCAGGGCCGTGTCCGGTGTCAGCCACACCAACATGCCCTTGCGCAGCGGCTCCAGCTCCGCGCGCAGGGTCCGCTTGAGCTCCCAGGCGAAGAGGCCCAGGGCCCCGAGCGCTCCGAGCAGTACGCCCCAGGGCACCAGCCCGAGCGCCCGCGCCCGGGCGCGCACGTGGCGCTCCTCCCGGGGCTTGTCTGGCACCTGGGGATCCACCAACAGGGGAATACGGGCGCCCCGGCCCAGGCCCTCGACATCCTCGACGCGCGCGCGCACGCCACTGGCCGAGTAGCTCACGGGCCCTACATTATAGAGCACCTCCAGGCGTGCCTCGGCGCCGTCGCGCTCGTCCAGCGGGGGCAGGGTCATGGTGACCAGTTGACCATCCAACGGCTCGGCGCGTGCGACAAAGCCCTGCTCTTCCACGACGAAGCGGCCGAGCAGCGCCGCACCCGCCCCGAGGGCCGTCATCAGCGCGAGTCCTCCGAGCAACACCCGGCCGAGCCGGGCGAGGGCACCAGGGACTCGGATGAGCGAAACGCGCCGGGGCGCTTGAGGAATGGCGAGTTGCATGGACCACATCCTATACAGACCTTCCCGAACCAACATGAAACCGGAGACCGAGAGTGGAGCGAAAATGCCCGGGGTAGAGAACTCCTGGCTGACGCCGGGGGGACGGTTGCTCCGCCGGTTGGACGTCTTTCTTTCCGAGCCCCTGCGCCGGGCGGCTCCGGAGGATCTCGGCCGCTACCGGCTGCTCATCCTCATCTCCCTTGGGCTGCTGCTGCTCCATGCGCTGAGCCTGCTGTTCCTGCCCTGGAGCCCCGAGCCCTGGGTGCAGGGTCCACTCGCCATCCTCATCCTGGGCGTGTCCACGTGGGCGCTGGCGCGGTTGCGCCGCCCGTGCTCGCCCGAGAAGACGGCGCTCCTGGTCTGTTCGGCATTGGCCGTGGCGCTCGTGTTCTTCAGCACCGCCCAGGAGCTGCCCTACGCGGCCTCGCATGCGGCGACCATGTTGCTGCCCGCGTTGTCCGTCTATCTGGTGGGCGCGCGCCTGGGATTCTTCCTCACGCTCCCCGTCTGTCTGGTTCTGGGCGTGCTCCACCCGATGCGCTACACGCTGCTCGGGCTCATGCCGCGGCAGGACCTGGTCCAGTTATGGATATTGGATGTGTCCGCCGCCGTCTTCATGCTGTGCATCTGGGGGGTGAGCTGGATGCATGCCTCCGCGCTGGACCAGGCACGCGTCTCCCGGGAGCTGGTGCTGCACACGCTGCACGAGAGCGAGTACAAGCTGCGCATGCTCATCGAGAACACCGACGATCTGGTGTGCTCGCTGGACACGAAGGGCCGGATCCTCGTCGCCAACGCGGCGATGCGCGACTACTGCCGTGGCCGCTACGGATGGCAGGCGATCCCCGGCGAGCCCCTGCTCTCCCCCGAGGCCCAGAACCAGCGGCAGGTGGAGCACATCCTCCAGCAGGTGCTGCGCGGGCAGTCCGTGAGGATCGAGGATGGCTCGCTCGAGGGCAGCCCACCGAAGGTGCTGGAGCTGTCCTTCAAGCCCGTGCTCGGCGAGCAGGGGGAACCGATCGGCGTGACCCTCTTCGGCCGGGACGTCACCGAGCGCCGCGAGGCCGAGCACAAGCTCACCGAGATGCACCGCTCCCTGGTGGATGTCTCGCGTCAGGCGGGCATGGCCGAAGTGGTCACCGGGTTGTTGCACAACGTGGGCAACACCCTCAACAGCATCAACGTCTCGGTGCACCTGGTCACCGAGCGCATCCGCGCCTCGCGCGTGGGCAGCATGGTGCGCGCCGCGGAGCTCATCCACACGCACCGCGAGGCGCTGGGCAGGTTCCTCGAGCAGGATCCCCGCGGGCAGCAGCTGCCTTCCTACATGCTCGCCCTCTCGCGGCAGCTCATCGAGGAGCAGCAGGCCCTGCTGGCCGAGCAGCGCACCCTCACCGACGCGCTGGATCACGTCAAATCCATCATCGGCATGCAGCAGGAGCACGCGCGCGTGTCCGCGCCGGTGGAGCTGGTGAAGGTAGCCCAGCTCATCGACGATGCCTTGCGGCTGCATGCCGTGTCCTTCCAGCGCTCGGGCATCGACATCCGCCGCGAGTACGAGCCGCTCCCGCCCATCCTGCTCGACCGGCACAAGCTGCTGCAGATCCTGCTCAACCTGCTCAGCAATGCCCGCCATGCGCTGCTCGACAGCGAGCGGGACGACAAGCGCATCATCATCCGCCTGGCGGCGCTGCCCGATGATCGGGTGCGGATCCAGGTGATCGACAACGGACAGGGCATCTCGCCCGAGCACCTGACACGCATGTTCACCCAGGGCTTCACCACCAAGAAGGACGGGCATGGGTTCGGCCTGCACATCAGCGCCCTGGCCGCCATCGAGATGGCGGGCACGCTGTCCTGCGAGAGCGAGGGACCGGGCCTGGGCGCCACCTTCACCATCGATCTGCCCATGCAGAGCGAGCGTCCGGGGTAGAGTCCCGGCATGCAGTCCTCCTTCCTCCTGGCCCTCCTCGTGACCACGCTCAACACCCAGGCTCCCGCTCCCCCGGACTTCGGCGAAGAGGCCGCGGCGCGCTTCGCGGAGCTCGCGCTCACCTGTGTCCATCGCGAGTACCCGAACAAGATCGCCCACGTGATGAACGGCGACGCGGACGCGCGCCCGCCTCGCGAGCTCACCCCCGCCTTCTACGGGTGCTACGACTGGCACTCCTCGGTGCATGGGCACTGGCTGCTCGTGCGCCTGGCACGGCTCCATCCCCAGGCCCCCTTCGCCGCGCGGGCCCGCGAGGCGGTGGCCCGGAGCCTGACGCCCGAGAACATCGCGGCGGAGGTGCGCTACCTGAGTGTCTCGGGCCGGTTGTCCTTCGAGCGCCCCTATGGGCTCGCCTGGCTGCTGCAGTTGGCGGCGGAGCTGCGCGAATGGGAGGATCCCCAGGCCCGCGCGTGGTCCACCGCGCTCGAGCCCCTGGAGGCGCACGCGGCCGGGCGCTTGCGCGAGTGGTTGCCCAAGTTGTCGCGGCCCATCCGCGTGGGCGAGCATGATCAGACGGCCTTCGCCTTCGGGCTCGTGCTGGACTGGGCCCGGCGCGCCGGGGATGAGGCGATGGTGAAGCTGCTCACCGAGCGCGTGGAGACGTTCTACGGCAAGGATGTCCGGGGCCCGCTCGCCTATGAGCCCTCGGGGCATGACTTCCTCTCTCCGTGTCTCGCCGAGGCGGACCTGATGCGGCGCGTGCTCCCCCCGGCGCGCTTCGCCACCTGGCTGAGCGGCTTCCTGCCGGAGATTCCCACCAAGGCCAGTGCGTCCTGGCTGGAGCCGGCGGTGGTGACGGATCCCGGCGATCCGAAGCTCGCGCACCTGGATGGACTGAACCTGAGCCGGGCGTGGATGCTGGAAGGCATCCTCTCGGGCCTCCCCCCCCAGGACAAACGGCGCCGCGCCCTGGAGGAGACGGCGAAGCGCCACCGGGAGGCGGGACTCCGCTCGGTGACGGGGGCCCACTATGAAGGGGGGCATTGGCTGGGCAGCTTCGCGGTGTACCTGGTGACCGGCAGGGGCCTGCCCCGGCCCTGAGCGCCTGTCCGCCCCTCGGACGGCGGCACGGCGGGCGCGCTTCGCCCGCCTGGGGGCGCGAGGCGGTGCTAACCTGGGGCGACATGAAGCGTCTTCTATGGGTCCTGTTCGGGGTCGTCCTCCTCGGCGTGGTGGCGGCGGGTGGCGCCTGGGTCTGGGTACAACGGGAAGTGCAGCGCGCCGCGGCGCCTCCGGGGGCTCCCACGGTGGAGTTCGTCGTCTCCAAGGGTACGACGGGCCGTGCCCTGGGGCCGCAGCTCGTCTCGGCGAAGCTCATCAATGACGGCCGGATGTGGCGCTGGTTCCTCTTCCGCCGTGGCGCGTTCGCTCCCAAGGCGGGCCGGCACCTGGTGAGCCCGTCCATGACGATGGCGGAGCTCGCCGCCGCGCTCGAGTCCGCCCCGCTGCCCGAGGACAAGCCCTTCGTCATCGTCGAGGGCTGGCGCCTGCGCGACACCGACGCCGCGCTCGCCGCCGCGAAGCTCATCGCCCCGGGGGCCTACGTGGAGGCCGCCAGCCACCCCGAGCGCTACAAGGCCCCCTTCCAGCTCCCCCAGGGCACCCTGGAGGGCTACCTCTACCCGGAGACGTATGGCGTCGTGCCCGGGGCGTTCAACGTGGAGGAGCTCGTCCAGCGCCAGCTCGACACCTTCGCCGAGCGCTTCTACCTCCCCCACCGCGAGGCGTTGTCACGGGGCAAGCGCACCCTGCACGAGGTGGTGGTGATGGCCTCCATGCTCGAGCGCGAGGAGCCCGTGCCCGCCCAGCGCCCCGTCGTGGCGGGCATCCTCTGGAAGCGGATCGACAAGGGCTTTCCCCTGGGGGTGGATGCCACCTCGCGCTACAGTCTGAGCGAGTGGAACGACCGCAAGGCCTTCCTCCAGCGGCTGCGCGACACGACGGACCCCTGGAACACGCGCCATCGCAAGGGCCTGCCGCCGGGTGCCATCGGCTCTCCCACCGTGGAGTCGCTCCAGGCGGCGCTCGCCCCCCAGACCAACGAGTTCTGGTACTACCTGCACGACTCCGAGCGGCGCCTGCACCCCTCGCGCAACGCCGAGGAACACGAGGCCCTGCGTCGTAAGTACAATGTGTATTGACGTCGTCGTGACGTGTTCTCGATATAGCTTTCCCCGGAATCTGTTATACTCGGGAACTTCACTGATTCGATGAAACCCATGACCTCCAGTACCGAAAACCTGAATGTCGTCGGCATTGACCGCATGGCCACTCCCGCTGAGCTGAAGACGCGGGTCCCCATGACCGAGCGTGCCGCCCAGTCCGTCCTCGCCGGCCGCCGCACCCTGGTGAACATCCTGGAGCGCAGGGATCCGCGCCTGTTCGTCATCGTGGGTCCGTGTTCCATCCACGACCCCGCGGCGGGAATGGACTACGCGCGCCGCCTGCTGGCGCTTTCCGCGGAGGTCCGCGAGACGTTGTACGTGGTGATGCGGGTGTATTTCGAGAAGCCTCGCACCACGACGGGTTGGAAGGGTTTCATCAATGATCCGCGCATGGACGACTCCTTCCACATCGAGGAAGGAATGGAGCGCGGCCGTCGCTTCCTGAGGGATGTGGCCGAGCTGGGCCTGCCCGCCGCCACCGAGGCGCTCGATCCCATCGCGCCGCAGTACTACGGCGACCTGGTGTCCTGGACGGCCATTGGCGCGCGCACCGTGGAGTCGCAGACCCACCGGGAGATGGCCTCGGGGCTGTCGACCCCCGTGGGCTTCAAGAACGGCACGGACGGCGCGCTGGAGTCGGCGGTCAACGGCATCCTCTCCGCCTCGCACGCGCACAGCTTCCTGGGGCTGAACGAGAACGGGGTGTCGGCCATCATCCGCACCCGGGGCAACGCCCACGGGCACCTGGTGCTGCGCGGCGGCGGCGGACGGCCCAACTACGACACGGTGTCCATCACCCTCGCCGAGCAGGCGCTCACCAAGGCGAAGCTGCCCTGCAACATCGTCGTGGACTGCTCGCACGCCAACTCCAGCAAGAAGCCCGAGTTGCAGCCGCTCGTCATGCGCGACGTGGTGCACCAGGTGCGTGAGGGCAACCGCTCGATCATGGGCCTGATGATCGAGAGCTTCCTCGAGGCGGGCAACCAGCCCATCCCCGCCGATCTGTCCAAGCTGCGCTATGGCTGCTCGGTGACGGACGCGTGCGTGGACTGGAGCACCACCGAGACCATGCTGCGCCAGGCCCATGAGGTGCTGCGCGGAGTGATCCCCACGCGCCGCGCGGCGTGATGTCCGGGACCCGCGTGCGCTGGCTCGTCGCCGGCGCATTCCACCCCGCGCCCACGGGGCGGCGCTTCCCACTCACCGAGCAGTCCTTCGCCGAGGAGCTCCGGCGCGCCACCACGGGCCTGCGCGTCACCGTGCCGGACCGCATCGGCTCGGGCGACACGAGCACCCATACGCTGTCCTTCGGCTCGCTGGACGCCTTCGGGATGTCCGCGCTCATCGCCTCCCTGCCGGAGCTGCGCGCCCTGAGCGCCCTGCGCGAGGCGATCTCCGGCACGCGCCCTCTCGCGCCCGAGGACGCCGCCCAGCTCCGGGCCTCGCTGGGTGAGGGCCGCCTGACCGAGGCCCTGGCGCGCGCCCGCACCTCCCGAGCCGCCTCGCTCGCCCTCGTCGAGGAAGCCCTGTTCACCACCGCCCGGGAGCTGCTCCAGCATCCGCTCGTGGCCCGGCTGGAGTCCGCCTGGCGCGGGCTGCACTGGTTGTGGACGCAGTGCCCCGCCTCCGCGGGCATGGAGCTCGAGGTGCTCGACGTCGGGCCCGAGGCGCTCGTGGACACCCTCGCCGCGAGCCTCGAGGGGCCCGCGCTTCAGCGTCCCGATGCCTGCTTCCTGCTGGACGTGGGCGAGGATCCGGCCACCCCGGGGAGGCTCGCCGCCCTGGGAGAGCAGGCCTGGCTGCCCCTCGTCATGGCGGCCCCCGCGTCCCTGGGTGGTGCCGGGCTCGCGGGCACCCAGGACTTCCGTCCCCCGGACGCGTGGAACCGGCTGCGCGCCGACGAAGCCTCACGCTGGCTGTGCGCCGCGCTCAACCCGGTGGTGATGCGCGCCGAGCGGCACGGAGAGGTCCACGCGGAATGCCTCGCCAGTCCCGTGCTGGGCGTGGCGGTGTTGCTGGCGGCGAGCTTCCGCGACACGCACACCTTCGCGCGGCTCGTGGGTCCGGGCAGTCCGGTGCGCGCCCCCGCCGTGTGGCGGCCCCAGGAGGCACGGGGCCCGGTGGCGACCGAGGCGTGTCTCTCCCTCCGGGAGCAGCAGCGGCTGGCCTCGCGGGGCCTCGCGGGGGTGAGTGGGTGGTGGGACTCGTGGGACGTGAACCTGGCGGCGGCGCCCACCGTGTATGGCGGCCGGGACGCAGCGCCCCTCCCCGCGCAACTGCTCACCGGCCGCATCGTCCGCCTCGCGCAGGAGCTGATCGAACGGCTGCCTCCCCAGGCCAGTCCCCAAGCCATCTCGGAGGTATGTGCCCGCGCGGCGAGCGCGTTCCTTCCCGCGGGCCCGGGCCGCCGCTGCGAGCTGCACGGAGAGGTGGTGTCCCTGGGCCGGGGCGAGCGGGGCCTGCACGTGCGCGCCGCGCTTCCTCCGGAGCTGGCCGGCACCCGCCTCGAGCTCGAGCTCACCCTGCCCTTGCGCGGTTGAGCTCGCGCCGCGCGTGGGACTGGCGCACGGACCGAGGGGATGTGCGATGATGAACGGCGCGTCCGGACGCGATGGGGAGGACCGCCGGTGGGTAAGACATTTCACGATGATCTCCGGCTCGAGTTGTCACTCACGGCGGGCGGCAGCACCTTCACCATTCCCGGTGGACGGATCAAACACCTGTCGGTGCAGCTCACCTCGCATGGCTTCACCGCGGCGGTGACCTTCTGGACCTCGCTGGAGAAGCAGGACACGCCCCTCTTCGCCGCCTTCCAGAAGCCGGATCTCATCCAGGTGCGCGTCGCCATCGCCACGGAGGATCCCGAGCTCCCCTCGCCTCCCGCGCCGATCGTGCTGATGGGCCTGGTGCGCAGCCGCCGTCTCGTGGCGGAGGTGCACGGCACCTTCCAGGACACCCCCCGCGTCTTCCGCCGCTACACGTTCGAGTTCGCCGACGCCGCCCAGGTGCTCTGGCGGCAGCACCGCCCCGTGGAGCTGCACACCAACACCTCCATGAAGGAGCTGCTCGAGGCCCACAAGGCCAGCCTCCAGCTCGCGCTCGACTGGACCGAGCTCAAGCGCAAGCAGCCGATGATCTGCCTGGGGTTGGGAGCGGATGAGCCCGGGGTCAGCTTCTACGACTACGTCTGCTGGTACGTGGACTCGCACCAGGGCGTCTTCAGCTACGACAACCAGAAGAACGAGTACCTCTTCGCCGACAGCAAGCCGTCCTCGGGTCAGGCGGCCCCGCTCGGTCCGCTCCGGGTCCATCGCACGCGCGTCCTCCTGCCGCCCCCCATCCGCCACGCGGCGCGGGTGCTCAACGCCGTGGCCCAGGCGCCCACCACCACGCCCATCGAGCAACCCCAGGCCGTCCAGGGCACGTACCACGACGTGGTGGTGCGCACCCCACTGGCCAACCGGGCCGATGAGCGGCAGAAGCTGGAGAAGACGCGCCTGAAGCTCCGTCAGCGCCAGCTCCAGGTGGCCTTCAAGCGCTATCCCCCGGTGGATGTCTTTCCCGGCGCGCTGCTGCGTCTGGAGGGGGCGATGTGGCCCAAGTCCCTGACGGGGCGCGACGAGGACATGCGGGTGGTGGAGATGGACTTCGAGGCCCATGCCGAGGGCGCGGGTCCCAATGACAATCAGCAGGATCTGCTGGCCGGGTACATGATCCGGTGGTCGGTCCTGCTGGAGTCCGCCTCCGAGGCGGCGGTCCCGCTGCCCGCCTACCGCGTCCCCCGCTATCCCATCCACGTCGAGGGCCTGGTGCACAGCCCGGGCGGCGAGCCCGAGGATCGGCGCTACCTCATCGTCGAGGACGAGAAGACCTCGCTCACCGACTACCGGCTGACGGTTCCCCTGTGGAACAAGACCGTGAGCGTGCCCGCCGAGCCCATCCACATGCCGGGTCAGTTCTTCTTCCCGCCGTACAAGAACACCCGGGTGCTGGTGGCGCTCCACCACGAGCGCGCCGAGCTCTTGCGCTTCATCGACTGGAAGGAAGGCGTGCGCACGCCCCAGTCCGGCCAGGGCGATCAGCTCCTCCTGGGCGAGAACAAGTCGAGTCAGACGGCGCTCACCCATGACTTCCAGGAGGACAAGCCCGTGTGGCGCATGTTCCGCACCTCGGGCGGCGACACGCAGGTCATCCGCATGGGCGAGGGCAACCTCTTCATCCAGGTGAAGGAGACCCAGGCCTCGGCGGCGCCCACGCCCACCTACGACGTCTCGCCCCAGGTGGAGGCCGCCAAGGGGGATCTCTCGGCGTCGGTGGGCGACTCGCTCGGGCAGACGTCCGCGGCCTTCCAGGGGGCGATGGCGGCCTCGCGTGCGAAGATGCAGGGCGCGCAGGCGGCGATGAAGACGGCGATGAAGGCGGCCCGCGCGGAGGTGGGCGCCAAGGTGGCGGCGGCCAAGAGTGGAATGCAGGGCGCCTCCGCGAAGCTGTCCCAGAGCTCCGGCCAGCTCTCGGCGGCGAGCGAGTCGGCCAAGGCCTCGCTGCAGAAGCTGCGGTGAGCAACGAACGGATGGATGGGGGACACCCATGCGGGAACTGAGCGCGAAACTCGCGGAACTTCGCGGACAACTGGAGTCCTTCAGCACGGGCGCGACGGCCCGCCTGACGCCCCTGCGCGGCGGCGTGGACTCGTTGTCGGGCAAGCTGGCGCAGACCCTGGCCACCCTGCGGCCCGAGGTGTCCACGGTGGACGGCTCGCTGACGGGGAAGATCGAATCGTTGGACGCCGAGCTGGCGGACCTGGAGCCCTGAGTGAAGGCGCTGTGGACGCGGTTCGACCAGACGGCGGAAGAGGTCCAGGGCCTGCGCACGCGGCTCGACGGCTCCGGGGAGCGCGTGCGCAACTCGGTGAAGGAGCTCACCCCCTCCGTCTCCTCCCGCTGTGACGCCCTGCAAGAGCAGGTGAAGGGCTCGCGGGACTCCTTCGCCCAGCAGCTCGAGTCGCTGAGCCAGGACACGGCCAGACGTCGCGAGACGCTCTTGAGCGAGGGCACGGCGCGCCTCCAGCAACGCAAGGAGGAGGTGCGTGCCCGGACCGCCCGGAGCGAGCCGGAGCGCGTGAAGGAGCTGGAGGCGCTCGAGGCCCGGGAGAAGCAGCTCCAGGAGTTGCTGAGCACGACGGGCGGCGAGACGGATGCGCACCTGCGGGGGGCCCACTCCCAGCTCACGGCCACGGCGGACTCGGTGTTCGGCCAGGTGTCGCGCACGCGTGAGGCCACGGACGGAGAGGTCCAGCGGTTGCTCGCCGCGCTCGAGGCGGTGCTCGGCCCGGCCCTGCTGGCCCTGGAGCAGCTTCACACCCAGGTCCAGTCCACGGGCGAGTCCTCGAAGGCCAACGCCAAACGTCAGGTGGAGCAGCTGCGCTCCGGACTCCAGCCGCTGCGCACCCAGGTGCAGGGCACCACCCAGTCGACGGAGCAGGCACTCCAGACGCTGGAGACCACCCTCGGCGCCACCCTGCTCGCTGGCGGTCAGCAGCTCGGGCAGCTGCTCGACACGCTGGATGCGTCACTGGGCGGGCCGGTGCGCTCGCTGAGCCAGCAGCTCGAGGCGGTGGAGAAGTTCCTCGAGCAGGTGGGCGGGCAGCTCGACGCGCTCATCACCCAGGGAGTTGGCGCCATCGACACGCTGATGAGCACGGCGCTCACCACCCTCGACTCCATCCAGGCGCCGGTGCGCCAGACGATCGACTCCGCCTTCGCGGTGCTCGACGGACTGACGAACACGCTCAACCAACTGGAGAAGCAGCTCCAGGCCCTCTTCACCGCCCTGCCCGAGAAGCTCGAGCAACTCCAGACGCTGTTCAAGACGCTGGTGGGCACGCTGGAGTCCCTGCTGTCCCGGGCGGTGCAGATGCTGGAGGCCATCCCCGCCGCGGATCTCCCCAAGCCGCTGGTGGATCCCGCCGTCCAGGCCATCAAACAGGTGGTGACGCAGATCTCCACCCAGCTCGGCACCCTCACCCAACAGGTGGGCCAGCAGATGACCACGGTGCAGGATCAGGTCATCTCCCAGGTGGAGCAGGTCCAGACGCAGGCGGTGCAACAGGTGCAGACGATGCAGGAGCAGATCCTGCAGCAGATCCAATCCCTGACCGAGTCGGTGCAGAGCGGCATCGATCAGGCCGTCACCCAGGCCGGGCAGCTGGTGGCGCAGGTGACGCAGCAGATCGGCACCGCGCGCGACCAGGTGGCCCAACAGGTGGAGGCGATGAAGGCCCAGGCGGCCTCGCGCGTGGAGTCGCTCCAGGCGCAGGTGAGCCAGCAGCTCGCCACGCTTCAGCAGGCGCTCGAGGACGGCGTCCAGGCGGCGGCCAACCAGGTGGCGGCGGTGGAGGCCCAGCTCGAGCAGCAGCTCGCCGCCGCCCAGCAGCAGGTGCGCTCCGGCCTGGACGCGCTCGGTGGCACGGTGGACGCGGCGCTCGCCCAGGCACGCGAGGGACTCGAGCGCCTCAAGGCCGGAGTGACAGCGCAGGTGGAGCAGGTGCTCGCCGCCTTCACCCAGCAAGCCGGGAGCCTGGGAGATCCCGCGGCCCAACGGCTCGACGGAATGCTGGGCCAGGTGGACTCGACGAAGGAGCGGCTCCTCGTGCCACTGGACACGCTGGAGGCCTCGCTGCGTGACAAGAACCCCTTCGCGCCGGTGGTGGAGCAGGCCCGCGGTCAGGTGGACTCGGTGATGGGGAAGACCGAGGCCCGGGTGCGCGAGCTGACGGGCTGAGCGCTACTTGCCGCCGAGCTTGGGGGCTTCTGGCGGTTTGACTTCCGGCGCCTTGGGGGCTTCCGGCGGTTTGACTTCCGGCGCCTTGGGGGCCTCCGGAGGCTCATCCAGGGAGGGCCCCTGGGGAATGGTGTCGCGCAGGATGCGGCTCGTGGCCAGCTCCACGTCCACCGCGCTCGCCAGGGGCGGGCTGAGCAGCACCTGCCAGTTGCCGTCCGGCGCGGTGAAGAGGAAGGAGAGCGCCACCGAGCCCTCCTTGGGCGCCTTCACCTGGAAGCGCTGGATGGTGCCCGGGTAGATGACGGCCGTCTGCAACACGGTGGTGTCCGGAACGCCCACGCGCGCGGCGACCTCCGAGTACGCCTCGTTGGCGTACTGCTTGGGATCCACCTGCCGCACGAGCATGTACAGGGGCCGGCCCATGTTGGTGCCCACGGGCGACTTCACGGCGATGTTGATCTGACTCGGCCCACAGGCGCCCAGCACGAGCGCCAAGAGGCCCAGGGCGGCGCGCCTCATCGCGGCACTTCCCGGAACGGCACCCAGGGGTCGCCCTTGAGGCCGAAGCTGATGTCCACTCCCCGCTTGTTCACGTTGTTCCCCTGCAAGACCAGGCTCCACTGGCGGCGCTGATCGGTCGTCACCAGGGCTTCCTCGAAGAGGCGGAAGCAGCTCCAGATAGAGCGATTCCAGGGCAGGGACAAGAACTTGGGATCATCGCGCGAGGGCGAGCGCAGCTCCAACACGATGGAGGACACCTGCTGATCCCACCAGTTGAGCGGGAAGTCCTGCCAGGAGGGGCTCTGGTTGAAGCCGTAGGCGGTCGTCTTGCCGCACTTGAGCGAGGACATGGTGACGAACACCCCCGGCATGGGCGGGGGCGGCAGGGGTTGGGGCTGCACCTTGAGCATGAGCGGCCGGGGGCGGCCCTCGTCGTCCCACAGCAGCTTGGACAGCCGCGCCACCTGGCTGAGGGTGGGCAGGAGCGACTCGGGCAGTTGCAGCTTGTCACGCAGGGTGCCGCGCAGCGCCCATTGGGTGCCCCGCTCCACGCACACGCCCGAGTACACCTGCTCCACGAAGTGCCAGAAGGCGCCATCCTTGCGGCGCAGCACCTCGAGCTCGCTCGGATCCACGTCCTCCTTGGCGTCGGGGTTGAAGGGGTAGCGCGTGAGCAGGGGCCGCAGCATGCGCGACGAGGCTTCTTCCCACTCCCGCGCCAGCGTGCCCTCCAGCTCCTCCTTGCCCAGCTTCTGCACCCGCAGGAAGGGCTCCAGGAAGGGCTGGCGCAACTCGCCGGTGATGCCCTGGGAGTCCAGCCAGGCCTGGGCCTTGCGCAGGTAGGAGCTCTCCTCCTCGAGCAGCATGGCGAGGGCGACCTTCTCCAGCGGGCTGATCATCTCCGACAACTGGGCGTCGGCCGGGGTGCCCTCCGCGGACGCCTCGTCCTTGTTGGGGGCCGGCGCGTCCTTGGCGGCCGCGTCCTTGGCGCTCTTGGCCTTGGAGCCGGCATCCAGCTCGTCGCGCATCTGCGCCACGAGCGCCTGATAGGGGGCGAGCGCGGCGTAGAAGCCGCTCTTGTCGGCCACCATGAGCTGGACGACGGGGCGGAAGGGCGCCACGGCGTTGCGCAGCGGCTCGTAGTAGGGCCCCTCGAGGGGATCCAGGTTGGCCCGTTCGGCCACCTCGCGCAGCATGTCCACCTGGCCGGAGGAGGGCTGGGACAGCCGCCCCAGCTCGTCGATGAGCTGCTTGCGCGGGACGTTGAAGCGGTACTGGTCCACGGTGTGGAACAGGCCGTCGCGGTAGCCCAGGGAGAAGGAATTCACGCGCTTCTGCACGTACTGGGAGCGCCGGGCGGCCTCGTCCGTGGGAAGCTGGGCGTTCTTGATGCGCTGGGTGAAGTCATCCACCAGGGGCTTCAAGTCGGTCTCGAAGGCGGTGCGGCTGAGCACCATCATCCCCGGGCGCACGGCGGCCTGGGCGTTGACGGTGAGCTGGCCATTGGCCTCCTGGGTGTCGAGCTCCTTCTGGAGCAGCTCCCGGGAGAGCTTCTCGGGAACGAACTCGAAGGACTCCTGGAGCAGCTCGATGCGGTAGGGGCCCTTGTTGTTGCCGGGCAGCCAGAGCCCATCCCGGGTGAGCAGCTCCGAGGCGCCCATCTTGCGCACCGCGAGCAGCCCCGAGTACGCGTCGTCCTCCATGCGCAGCACCGCCGCGAGCGCCTCGCGGTTGTTGCGCAACCACTCGAGCACGTCCACGGTGGTCTCGATGCCCTGGAAGTAGCGCGTGTTGACCTGCACCTTGGAGGCGTCGAACAGGTTGAGCAGCGTGGGCAGGGACGCGTAGACGTCCAGGTCGGCCAGCTGCGCGAGCAGCCGCTCGCGCTCGTCGCGGTGCAGATCGAACTCGGCGATGCCCCGGGGGCCGGCTTCCAGGGAGCGGCGCAGGAGGCGCAGGTGATCCAACCAGGGCTTGAGCTGGCTCTCGAACGTGATCCGCTCGGTGAAGGGCCAGCAGGACCAGACCTCCTCGGTGTTGGACAGCTGCACCGTGGTGTCGCGGCGGCACGGCGGCGTGCGCTCCCAGGGCTCGTCACTGGCGAGGATGTAGGTGGCGATGAGTGGCTCGCTCAAGTCGAGCGCGGAGATCCACGTGCGGTGGGACGCCCCGGAGAGCGTGTCCGGCGCGGCGGACTTGGAGTCGAACCGGCGCGAGCCCTTCTGGAGGTTGGACATCACGAACGTGCCCAGGCCGTCTCCATTCGAGGCGTGGAGGGTGGCCAGCAGATACACGACCTGCTCGGGGCGGCACGCCTGGGGCTGCTTGCGGCAGCGCTCGAGCGCGGGCCGCAGGTGGATCTCGCGGATGCCGCTGGCCAGGCGCTGGCGCAGCTCCAGTGTCTCATCGGGGAAGCTGGTCTCCAGGGGCGGCCACCAGCGCTCGGCGCGCTTGAGATGCAGCAGCGCCTCGGCGGCCTTGTTGACCTGCACCTCGACGACCTCTCCCCTGCCCTCCAGCCCCTGCTCGCGCAGCTGCGTCACCGTCTCCTCGAGCACGGTCACTTCGTCCTGGACGTCGTCCAGCAACATGTAGAAGTTGGCGTAGGCGGCCAGCACGGGCAGACAGCACACCGCGGCGATGACCGCGGCGCGGTGCAGGTGGGTGCGCAGGTACAGCTTGCGCATCGAGTCGTTGGTGCCCTCGGCGGCCACCACGGACAGCGTGCCACTGGCGCGCGCCTCGGGGGTCAGGGAGGACAGGTAGACGCGCGAGAGCAGCGGCTTGAACGAGAGGGTATCGCCCTCGAGCAGCGCGGTGACGAAGCGGCCCAGTCCCGAGAACGAGCGCCCGCCTTGCGAGTAGAAGCGCTCGAGCCGCTCGAAGGCGTCCACGGGCAGCGACGTGAGGCCCAGGGCCAGGTATTGCTCCTGGCTGCGCAAGAGCGAGGACAGCCCGTCCTCCTCGCCCTGCTTGGGGATGTCGAAGGCGAGCGCCACGCCGTGCGCCTTGAGCAGCCGGGCGAAGTCCTCGAAGCCCTCCAGGCCGTCCATGTTCGTCAGACACAGGCGCGTCTCCACCGGACCGCGGCTCGCCTCGGACATGAGGTTGAGCTTGCCGCGCAACAGCTGGGCGAAGCGCCGCTGCTCGTCGGGCGGGGTATCCGACAGCCAGCGCACGTCCAGGACGATGACGGCCAGCCCCTGCTGGCGGTGGCTGAAGCACTTGCGCCACATGCGCCGCAGGGCCGTCCGGGCCGACAGCGTCTCGTCCTCGAGCAGCGGGGCCGACACCTCGTGCACCACGCAGTCCGGGCCCAGGTACATCTGCAGCAGCGGATCCGACGTGTAGCTGGGCAGGTACTGGCGGGCCTGGCGCTGCCAGTCCACGTCCAGACCGATGAGCTTCGTCTTGCCACTGCCCGCCGGGCCGAACACCACCACGGTGGGCAGATCCACCACGGCGGCGCGATGGGCGAGCGGCAGCCCATTGAGGAAGGTGCCGCGCACCTGCACCAGGCGCTGGGCGGCCATGGGCGGAGGCCCACTGGAGGCCGGGGCGGCCACGCGCCGGGCGCGCCACCACTTCACCAGCATCCACCCGACGAACACGGCGAGCGCCAGGCCCAACAGCAACAGCAGCCAGGGCACGTACGGGCTCACCGCGTGCCAGAACTTCTGGAACGCGGTCTCGGTCTCGGCGATCGACTTCGCCCCCGCCTCCATCGCCTTGGCTGGATCCGCCGCGCTCAATGACTCCGACACGACCACGTTCAGCAGCCACCCCACGGCTTACCCCCCTCCGCTGACCGCGGTGGGACCAGGACGTCCCGAGCGTACAGCCAGCTGGAGCGCCTCCAGCACATCTTCCAATTCATTCAACGCACCCAGGAGCTTCTCCTGCCGGCTCTCCTGCTCCTTGGGGGCGAGGCGCGTGCCCCCCGACTCCGGATAGAGCGCGTTCACGTCCGAGCGCACCTGGACGAGCAGCGGCTCCACCGCCGCGTCGAGCGAACCCAGCTCGGCGCGGATGGCCTGCTCGAGCTGGACCAGTTGAGCCCGGGCCCCCCCAGGCTGCGTCTTCTTCTGCGCCTCGTCCTTCATCTCGACAACCACCAGAGCAAGACCGGGAGTGTCACCACCACGGCTCCGGACACGAGGTAGTAGCGCAACGGGAAGGCGTGGACGAGGGGGGCCTGTCCGACGGCTGGAGGGGGAGCGGGCACGGCCTCGGGTTTGGGGATCCGCGCCGCCAGCCGCTCCTTGTACTCGCGCAGCCGCGCCGTGTTGCCCGCGTAGCGGCCCTCGAAGCCGGCGGTGAGGCAGAAGTGCAACAGCTCGAACACCAGGGGCGGCGCCACCCGGAGCGCGAGCTTCTCGTCGGCCAGCTCGTAGAAGTGGTCGCCGCCCGAATCAATGCCATACAGCCGGTGCTGGAGCAGGGGCCACTGTGCCTGCTCGGAGTCCGCCAGCCGGCGCAGCACCCGTTCGTCCGTCAGGTAGACGAAGGGCCGCAGTCCCTCGGTGATTTCCTCTTCCCGGTAGGCCCCGCCCAACGCCTGCTGGAGACCATTGACCTCCGCCAGCAGTTGCTGCTGGACGAGCGCCAGCCCCTGGGCGCCGACGCGCACCTGGGGACGCGGCTCACCGTCGGCGGGCTCCGCCGGCAGGGATTGATCCAGGAGCAGACGCACCTGCCGGTAGGTCTGGAGGACGATCTGCCAATGCTCGAGTTTCATGAAGAGGTCTTCACCGGGAAGGCACCCGCCCCCGCGATCGACGAGCGTAGCACCACGGACGCCTCGCCATTCCAGGCTTCCAGCAGACGTTGGATCTGCTCGAGGAAGCACGCCACGAGGGGTTCGGCGCTGGAATCGAACGGCTCCAGGACCATTTCGTAGACGTGGAGCAGGCCCGAGCCGCGCAGGGCTCCATCCGGAGCCACCGTGGCCTTGAGCTCGCGCACCCAGGGCAGGACACGGTTGAAGGGCTCGTCGACGGGAGTGCCCAGGTAGTTGAGCAACGCGGCCAGCTCGTTGCGGTCCAGGGTCGACTTGACCTTCCACGCGAGCAGGCGGGTCAACCCCGCCACGTCCTGGCGCAGCGTGCTGTCGCGGTGGGCCTCGAGCCGGCCCACCAGCCGCCAATCGAGCCCATCCACGTGCCGGCCCGGAATGGAGACGCTGATGCGGCCGACGGCCTCGGTGATGAAGTCGGGCTGGTGCCAGAGGGCTTCCACCAACAGCTTCTGGGGCTCGGTGAAGGCCTGGGGCAGGGACACGAGCAGACTGTGACGCGGACGCATTTCGGCGTCCAGGGACTCATCCAGCTCGTAACTCGGCCCCTCGCCCGGGAGGAAGGCGGGCCGCATGGGCACGCGTCCCGAGCGGCCCAGGGTGAACACGCCGGTGACCGAGTGCAGCCGGAGCGCCTTGCCGGCCGACATGCCCCGGATGGGGAACTCGGAGCGGGTGCCATCGGCGACGAGCGGCTGGGCGGGCTCGGCCTTGAGGTTCTCCACCGGCACGATGAAGGGCACGAGGAAGTCCGGGTGGGTCGAGCGGCCCACGGACCAGGACTTGTCCAGGTCCAGGCACAGGCTGAAGCGGCTCCACTCCTTGCGGTGCGAGGGCACGGCGACGTGGAGGAAGAGCCCCTGCTCGGGCATCTGGAAGAAGGCGCGCACGCGGTGCAGCGGGTGCTCGTAGCTGCCCGCGTCGTCCAGCTCGGCCGGAGGCTCGCCGAGGGAGAACTCACACGGCAGGCCCTGGGAGGTCTCGCTCGCGTGGGCGTCGTAGACCACCGACACCTGCTTGAGGTGCTGGCGCAGCGCGTGGAAGACGGCGAGCGAGGGGCGGTACTCGTCCAGGTGGCGCACGTGCAGGCTGAACATGCCCACGGGATCTCTCCGGGCGAAGCTGGACTCGAAGCGCAGGATGAGCCGGTAGCGTCCATCCGCCAGCCGCACCACGTCCGTGCCCGCGGGGGCGATGGGGAGGATGCGCAGGTTGCGCCGGGTGCGGAAGCTGCCGGGCGCGCCATGGGCGGGGGACAGACGCAGCTCGGTGCCCCGGGCCAGCGTCACCGTCTCCGTCATCTTGTCCCCCGGCAGCGCCTGCACCATGGCCACCGCGGGCAGGGGCTGGAGCAGGAAGTCGAAGAAGGCGGAGAAGAGCCGCAGCCAGGTGGAGCGCACGTTGTGCTGCGTGGCCGCGCGCGTCTGCACGGAGAAGAAGGCCATGGACTCCACGAGGCGCCGCACGTGCGGATCCTCCCGGTCCAGGGGCACCGTGGGGTAGGCGGTCAGGAAACGCTGCCGGAAGCGCTCGAGCGCATCCAGCTCATTGAGATACTCCAGGTAGATCCGGTCCGACGAGTCACTCACCGCCACCTCACCCCAGCTTCACGAGCGCACCACCCACGGTGGTCATCGAACCCTTGAGTTCCGCGAGCCCGGAGGACTCCAGGCCGAGCTTGCCCTGACCGGCCACCTTGGTCATGGGCGCGGACAGCTCCGCCTGGGCCTTGCCGGACATCTTCAGGTTGACGCCCTCCACGGTGTTGTCTCCCGCCGAGGCCGTCAGGTTTGTCTGCATGCCCTTGAGATCGAGCTTGGACGTGGCCTCCACGGTGACGTTGGTGTTGGAGGACAGCTTGGCGTCCTGGGCCGCGCTCTGGGTGAGCTTGGCCTTGGTGTCCAGCGTCATGTCCTTGGTGCTCTCCACCTTGAGGATGTCCTGGCTGGCCCAGCTCGAGGCCTTGGCGGACTTGAGGGTGAGCGTGCCGGTGGCGTCGACGGTGAAGTCCTTGCAGGTGATGGTGACGCTGTCCTGCTTCTGCACGACGGTGCTCGTCTCCTCGTTCCCCTGCACCTTGAGGGTGATGCTCGTGCCATCCATCACCACCGTCTGGGTGATCTTCCCGTCGGCGTTCTCCACCTTCACGGTGACGCCCTTTTCCTTGTCCAACTCGACGGTGCAGACAAGCTTGCCCATGATCGACCCTCACCGGTGGGAGGCGCGAGGGCCCCCCTCCCTCTTCACGACGGCTCTTCTTTCACCTGGATGAGCAGCGTACCTTCGTTCAGCTGGATCTTCTGGGTGTCCTTGTCATGGGTGCGCTGCATGAGGAACACGGGTTTGTCCTCCGTGTAGTAGTGCTTGAGCGCGGTGCCATTCTCGGGCGTCTTGCCCACGAGCAGTTGGACGCCCTGCCCCGCCTGGGGCATGCGCGCGCCGGCGCGCCAGTCCAGGAAGCGCTTGATCCACGCGCGCTGGAAGTCGAGCCCCACGAGCACGCGCTCGCCCTTGTAGGCCGGGAAGTAGAAATGGCCGGGCAGCAGGTTGGGGTTGAAGGGCGCGGGAACGATCTGATCCTCGAAGAGCGGCAGCTTCACCTTGTAGCCCTCCACCGAGGTGTCCGGATCGGTGTAGGCCTGCCACGTCTCGTCCCCGTCCCCGCCCTGCTCGCTGACGACGAGGCCCTCGACGTAGCGCGGGTAGACCGGGGGCTGCCAGGCGGGCAGCTCCACATGGGCCTCGGTCTTGCGCTCCAGCCGGGTGCTCAGGCTCAGGGTCAGCAGGGCGTAGTCCTCGCCATACACCTCTTCCTGATCCTCGTCCGCCACCTCGCCATACAGGTGCAGGCTGCGCACGCGGAAGACCTCGTCCTTGGTCACCCCCGCGGCGCTCCAGGCATCGTTGGCGGGCAACTTCACGAGCGCGCCCGGGGCCACGGCCTTCTCGGGGAAGGAGCGCCAGGTGAGCTCCACCTCGGACTCGCGCGGCTTGAGCCGGGCCGTCTCGAGGTCCACGCGTGCCTGCACCTCGTCGGAGATGGGCGTGCACAGCAGCACGTCGTGGCGGATGCCCTGGACGGCGTGCGTGTGAGGGACGGCCTGGGTCTGGGGACTCACGGCCGTGGCGTTGAGCACCGTCACGTCGTGGCGGATGACCTCGGGCATCAGCACCTCCATGCCCGACAGGTGCAGCGCGTTCAACGTGAGCGGCGTGCCCGAGGTGTCCTTGGCGCCCGCGAACTTGTAGCCGTGCGTCGTGTAGTCGTGGGTGAACACACCCGCGTGGCCGTGCACGTACCACATCACCCAGTCGTAGAAGCTGGCTCCGTCCTGGGGCGCCAGGCCCAGGAAGAGCACGGGGTGTGACGAGCCGAGCCCCGCGTCCCAGTCATAGCTCAGGTCGATCTTCTCGCCCTTGTGCGCCTCCAGCACGTCCTTGACCGTCTTTCCGGTGTAGAGGGCCGTGGGGTGGTGCTGGCGCCACAAGAGCTGGGCGGCGTCCTGGAAGCGGATGCCATAGCGGCGATGGAGGATGAGATTGCTGTCGCCGGTGGTGATGGCGTCCTCGACGAGCGACTTGTCGGTGACGAAGCCCTTCACCTTGAGCTCCGTCGGCTCCGCGCGCGCCGAGGCCTGCGGCAGGATGGCCTTGATGCCGAGAGTGATCTCGATCAGATCCGGCTTGAGGAAGGAGGCCAGCAGGGCGTCCTTGTTCTGGCCGCCCTGGGCATGGTTGTCCATGAGCAGGAACTCCACCTCGCCCTGCAACCCCCAGCTGAACAGCTCCAGCGCCACGCGCTTGATGCTGCCCGCGATGACCTCGTGCGCCGTTCCCTCCACGGTGAGGGTCAGCGACACCGACAGCCGATCCTCGAACGTGCGCTCCATCATCGCTCCTCGTCCTCATCTACCCGCACCTGCGCGCTCACGGTATGGAAGAGCAGCCGCAGGGTGCAGGGGGCGCCCTGCAGTGTAGCGGTGAGCACGAAGTGCAGCCACAATCCCGAGTCCCGGCCGCGCAGCTTCAGCTCCACGTCCTGCAGGCGCGGCTCATGGGCCTGGATGGAGTGCAGGAGCTCGCCCGTGAGCGTCTTCATCAACTCCTGGGTGCCGTACTTCTCCGTGTAGCGCCCCAGGCCGAAGCCCTCGACGAAGTAGCCGTAGCCCTCCTTGGTGTTGAGCACGGACTCGAGGTTGAGCCGCACCCGCTCCAGCTCGCCCTGGCGGCCCGGCGCGCGCGGCGCGGCCCCGGTGAACTTGTCCAGGAAGGAGGGGCGGCTCATGTCACCCCGCCTTGCGCCAGAACAGGAAGACCTGGGTGCCCTGCAGCGCGGGGGTGATGTAGAAGGCCATGCCATTGTCGCGCACGGCGTACTGCCACTCCTCGCCCAGCGAGAGCTTGTACCAGGAGATCTCCGGACCGAAGGCGTGGGGGAAGGCGGGATGCGGCACGTGCTCCAGGGGAATTCCCCGGAGCGCCAGGCGGCGCACGGCGGGCAGGCGCGAGGGGCTCGCGAGCTTCACTCCCTCGAGGGTGGCGGGCCGGCCGGGATCCTCGTTGCGCACCAGCAGGTACAGCTCGCTCGCCACGCCCTCCTCCAGCGTGGGCAGGGGCGCGAGGACGAACTGGCCCTCGCGCGACTCGAAGGGCTTGTAGGTGAGCCGCGTGTCCTCGGGACGGAAGGCGCGGTTGAACAGCTCCATCCACCCCCACATCCCCGCGCCCGGATCATCGTGCACGTAGCTGGGCATGGAGTCGTCCGGCACCAGCTCGAGGAAGCAGCACACCTCGAAGTAGAACTGCCGCAGCGCCTCGAAGAAGCGGTACGGGTGGGGAAAGACGTCGTTGCGCATGTCGGCGCGCATCGCCTGCAGGCGGCGCACCTCGAGCAGCGTCCGGCGGGCGCTGGCGAGCCGCTCTCCGCGCTGGTAGCTGTCCAGGAGCAGCGTGCGCAACTGCCCGTGGGCCTTGTCCAGCAGGGAGTCCAGCTCCCGGAGGAACCCCTCGAGGAAGGGATTGGGCCCCACCAGCAGCAGCGGCGGCACCCGGCGCTCCGAGGGACTCCACACCCCCTCGAGGTTCTTGGAGAACGTCATCAACTCCAGCGACGAGCGGGCCCGATCCACGGCGGGCTCGGTGGACAGCAGCAGGCGCTGCAGCAGGCGCTGCACGGTGGGCGGTGCATCCGCGTAGAGCGGGACGCCCTCCGTGCCCCGCACCTCATCCATCAGGTGGAGGTACACGGTGACTTCCGCCCGGCCGGTGGCCTCGAGCGAGAACGAGGGCTCGGCGGCGTTGCCGGGCACATCCACCAGGTAGCCTCCCGGCAGGAGGGCGGTCAACGAAGGCAGGGACAGACTGCCCTCGGCCAGCAGCGCCTCGTTCCACACGAGCGAGGCAATGCCGACCTGGGGCAGCCCGGACAACTCGCCATGCAGCCGCGCCTCGGCCGAGAGTGATTCGTCCTGGGCGCGGAAGTGCTCGGGAAGGAGCGTCTGGCCAACCTGCCAGCGGACCCGCGCGAGCTTGTGACGCTGCATGTCGTGGACTCCTGGGAGGACGCGCGTCAGGCGCCCTCGGTGATGCCCCACTGCTTGACGAGGTTCTTGCCGGACGCCGTGGCGAGGTTCACCGTCTGCTCGAGCGACTGCGGCTTCACGCCGATCTGCAGGGTGAAGTTCTTGGGCGACTGCACCTCGGTGGACGGGTCATCCGCCACCGACAGGTTCAGCTCGTCCCCGTTCTTCTCCAGCAGGCCCTTGAGCACGGCGTCCACCGAGTTGGACTTGTAATACTTCTTCAGCTTCGGGTCGTACTCGTAGACCACGTACTTGATTTCCACCTCGATGTTGGACCACGAGCCGAGCAGCGCCGCGGCCAGGGTCTGCTTGTTCTCGGTGGAGATCTGCGCGGACATGTACATCGCATCCGTGGTGCCCGTCTCCCACATGTAGTGGTTGAGCACGCCCACGACCTTGTCGGCGATGGTCTTGTCCGGCTGCTCCGGATCCTTGATGGTCGCCTGATCGGCGGCGAGCGCGATGCCCCCCATCTTCAGGGACGTGATGTAGCCCACGGGCGTCTGCTTGTCCTTCTTGAAATTGAAGCCCTGGTAGACGTCCAGGGAACGAGCGAATTGAGGCATGAACTCCTCCTGTGTGTCGTTGGATGGAAGTTACGACGGTCGCCCGGTCATCCCAGGCGGGACTCCAACATCAGCTCCGCGCTGAGTCCCTCGAACTGGATGTGCGGCAAGACGGCGATCTTGCAGTCATACCAGCCGATCTCCCCAGGCCTGGACTCCACCATGACGTTGGTGGCCTTGAAAGGGAAGCGACGAAGCGTCAGGTCATCCGGATTGACGACCGTGGTGACATACCCCGACAGCCACGCGTCGATCTGCCGCTGCACGTAGCCGGCATCGGCGGTGCTGCCGATGTTGTCGCGCATGATGCTCTTCACGTAGTGCGCGAGCCGGGTGATGGAGAAGGTGTAGGCCAGGTTGGTGACGAGCTGCGAGTTCTCCGAGTCCTTGGCGTCCTTGAACTTCTGGGCGCGCTTGATGGACTGGGTGCTGAAGAACGTCGCCTCGCTGGAGCCCTTGCGGTAGACGAGCGGGATGAAGCCGTTGCGGGCGAACTCGTACTCGCGGTAGTCCGGAATCGCGATCTCCACCGGCGCCTGGATCATCTTCTGGCCGCGCAGGGTGAAGGTGTCCACCGGCAGGCCCGTGACGAGTCCGCCGCCCTTGGGGCCGCGGATGGACTGGCACCAGCCGGACTGCTCGAAGGCCTTCACCAGGTTGCGCCCCATCAGGAAGGCGGCGCTGCCCCACAGGTACTTCTTCGAATCACCCTGCGCGTCCTCCTTGAAGTTGAGCACGGTGCACGGGTTGGTGTCCGGATCCCACGGCTGGCGCACCACGTAGCGCGGCAGCGTCAGGCCGATGTACGCGGCCTCTTCCTTGTCGCGCAGCTGGTTCCACCGGCCGTAGCGCGGGTGGTTGAGCACGCCGTCCAGGTTCTTGAGCGACTCGAGCTGCTCGACGCTGTCGCAGTCGAAGAACTTGTAGCTCGCCGAGGCGATGAACGGGCAGTGCGCGGCGTTGGCCACCTTCGCCATGCGCTCCAGCCAGGTGATGTCCCCGCGCGTGGCGCTGAAGTCGTACAGGCCGAGCATCACCCCGTACGGCTTGCCACCGAACTGGTCGTACTCCTTGATGTAGATCTTGTCGAACAGGGCGCTGGAGAAGATGCTGCTCGAGTTCTTCTCGAAGTCCTCGGCCAGCTCCTCCTTGTCCACGTCCAGGATGTCGATGGTGATGTCGGCCTGGAAGTTGGTGTGGCCGATGAGATCATCCAGCCCGCGCCAGGCCGACTCCATCTTCTGGAACTTCTCGTTGTGGAGCACCTCGTTGATCTGCTCCTCGATGAGCGAATCGATGCGGGCGATGGCCTTCATCACCTCGCCCTTGTCGAAGCGCACCTGCCCCACGTCGTCCTGGATGGGCTCGACGTTCTGGAGCAGCGCCGCCACCGCGGACATGAAGCGCTCCTCGCCCCCCACCTGCTCCTCGTCCTGCGCGATGGGCACCAGACCGGTGCCGATCATCGGATTGGCGTTGAGGGGGACGTCGAAACCACGGACCTTGAACAGCTCGTTGAGATAATTTTTTTCGGCCATGAGCGATGGGCTTCCCGGCAAGAAGATGGATGGAGAGAGAGGGGATCAGGCCTTGACGGTGGCCGGCTCGGTGACGGTCTCGGCGACCAGGGCGGGCTGCCCGGAGTCGGACGGGGCCGCCTTCGCCACGGGCAGGCGCATGGACGCGAATCCCTTGAGCTGATCGCTCTGCAGCAGCTTGTTGAGCTGCTCCTTGTCGGAGAACAGCTCGTAGAGCGTGCGCCGCAGCTCCTTGCGGTTGTCGATGTCCGACTGCATCTCCAGCAGCAGCTTGCGCATCAGCATCAGCGCCTTGAGCTTGGGCACGTGGTGGACGATCTCATCGGGGTTGAAGGACTTCATCCCCGTGATGGGCAGCGTGACCGACATCTTCGCGCCCGCGTCGGTGCTGATCTTGTCATCCACCTCGAACGAGACGGACATGCCCATGTCCTTCATCAGTTCGTTGATGTTGGTGTCGTTGACCGAGCGCAGCTGCCGCTCTTCCAGGTCCTGCTGGCGATCCTTGGAGCTGCCGAGCGAGAAATCTCCCATCACCACGACACGGAAAGGAAGCTTCACCTCCGCCGACTGGCCGTTGATGTTGGTGCGATAGGTGAGCGTGATGCGGGATTTGGGCAGATTGTCCTGGATGGGCACGGCTTCTCCTTACACGAGTCGGCTTGCAGCTCCTGCAGAACCCCTGACTCCGCCACCCCTGGTTGCCGCAGGATCAACCCACTGTGTGCTGGGCTAATACTGTAGAGAAAAGCGAACAGTAGGGTCAAGGGCGCTTGTTCCACACGGCGACGTTGGTCTCGGGAGGACTCGAGGTATCTCCCGAGAAGAGCAAGACCTGTTGGGTATAGTTGGATGCCTCCTGGAGCGGATCATACCCCAGGTAGCTGTCACGCTCCGTGCGCAGGACCGAGGCCTGGTCACGCAGCACGAGGAACACGGTGAGCATGAACACCGACTCGGACAGCAGCGGCAGCAGCTTCGTCTCGAAGCGGTGACGGGCCTCGACGGCCCACGCCACGCCATTGCTGGCGATGGGCTCGTCGCAATACAGCTTCACCTCCATGCCCCCGGTGGGAATGGACGCGAAGCCTCCCATGGAGTCCCCCTCCCCCAGCGTGGTGGCGCCCAGGCGCATCTCGCGCGCGGGGACCCGCTGCTGGCGCACCTCGCGGCGCACCGAGAGCTCCACCTCGGGGAAGATCTTCGCGAAGAGCCAGTGCAGGGTGCTGGGACTCGTGGGGCGCAGCATGCGCAGCCGGTCCAACACCGTCTGCGACCAGCCCGGCAGCAGCGCCTCGTCGCGCTCCGGGTACAGGCCCGTGAAGCACTCGTGCAGCAGCAGGTGATCGAAGTAGCCGACGAACCGCTCCAGCCGATCATGATCCAGCTGATCCATGGTCTGCATCAGGAACGAGGGCAGCGGGGACTGCGCGCTGAGCAACCCCATGTTCACCGTGATGATCACCCGCTTGGCCGGCTCGCGGATGAACTCGATGTCGTGCACCAGGTGGGACTGATGCACGGTGGTGCGGTGGCTGCGGTACTCGATCTGCGCGTCGCCGTACCCGGACGCGGCGAGCACCGACAACAGCGCGGGGATGTCGAAGCCGCGAATGCGCTCGCGGATGCGCTGTTCGATCGGGCCGTTCATGGCCCTACTCCTCGTCCTCGCCCGCGTTCACGTTCTCCTCCTGGGCGAGGAAGGCCTCCAGGTCCACGCGGTAGAGCTGATCGAGCGCGCGAAACCCCAGCGAATCGGTGCTCTGCAGCAGCGGCTCCACTTCATCCGCCCGGATGCTCAACCCGGCGAAGAAGCGGGAGAACAGCGCGGGCAGGTACACGCGCGGATCGAAGTGCTCCACCACCTGCAGCACGTCGGCCGCCACCACCGTCGCGCGCCGGTAGTCCTGCCGCTCGAGGAGCGTGTCGAACGCGGCCAGCTTGCGCATCAACTGCGCCAGCGCCGGCGACACCGGGATGCTGGGCCCGGCCGACGCGGACGCGGCGCGCGGGGACTCGGCGGGCGCCGCGCGCGTGCGCACGGGAACGACTTCCGCCTCGGCTTCCGGCTCGGGCTCGGGTTCTGGCTCGGGTTCGGGTTCCGGCTCGGGCAGCGAGTTCAGATGGCCTTCCATCCACTGGGTGAGCCGGCGGAAGGGCGCCTCGCAGGCATTGCGTTGTAACACCCGGTTGAACGAGGCGAAGATCTCCTCGCTCAGCGCGAGCGCCTGCTCCAGCGGCTCGCGGTTGCTCGCCTGGCTCCAGCGCTGCCACGTCTCGTTCTTGAGGCGCTCGTGGTGCTCGATGTGCTTGTTGAGCACCTTGAGCAGCCAGCGCAGGCCCGCGTCGGCGAAGACGTCCTTGCGCTCGCGCGGCCCGAAGTACTGCCAGTTGATCAGCAACGTGCTGGAGAGCGAATGGAAGAGCGTCGGCAGCGCCTCCAGGCCGCCCTCCATGAAGAGACCCATCAGGTAGGGGCCGACCAGGCGCACATCGTACAGGCCCTGCTCCAACAGCTCCTGCGCCGCGCGCGCCGCCTCGACGTAGTCGCTGCGCGACACCAGGTTGTTGACCTTCTCCAGCCGCTCATCCGCGCTCTCCAGATCCGGAGCCTCGGCCGTCAGTGCCTGGGTCAGCAACTGGGGCAGGAGCGGGGACAACTGCTTCGCGGGCTCAGCCATTCTGCACCACCACCTGACCGGGCGAGACCACCTGGATGACGCCGCCCCAGTTGCACATCAACTTACAATTGCTGTCCACGGCCGGCATGTTGCCGATGAGCAACTTGGGACAGCCGGGCACCCAGGGCGCCGCCGTGGCGGGCACGCAGGGCATGGGCGTGAGCACCCCCATCGCGGCCGCCGTCGCCGCCGCCACCGTGGGGTTGGCCAGAGACATGCACATGCCGAAGGGCAGCACATTCACCAGGGGCTTGTTGTCCATGATGTTGGCCGCGGGCGTCGTGGCCAGGATCTTGTTGGTGGGCAGCACCACCAACGACGAAGGAGCCGCCCCGAAGCTGCACTGCAGCATGGCTCCCATGACGACCTGGACTCCCATGGTCCATCTCCCTTGACGCCCCTCACGGAGCGACGGGGTATCCTCACACACCCGCGCCTTCTTTTTCCAGCAGGTGCCCGCGCAGCTCGGTGAGCGAGCGGAAGAGGGGATCCGAGCTCTTCCGGTGAAGCGCACCCGTCAGGTACTGCGCGCGGCACCACTCCTCATCCACCCTCCCCTTCACCCGGCGTGCGTACAGGGGAATGAACTCCGTGCGATCAGGCAGGTGCTCGCCGCCCATCTGCAACTCGAGCGAGCGGCGGATCTCCTGCGACCAGGCACTCGTGTTCGGCTTCTGGGCTCCCGTGAAGACGAGCAACACCTGCCGGTAGTGGCCCGCCACCCCGCCCGTGGGCGAGGGCACCACCGTGGCGCCTCGGACGAAAGGCAATTGCTCGATGGCCTGAGCGACCTCGGCCCCGGGGTACACCCGGCCGTCGCGCCGGGCGGAGCGGGGGCCGCCGTAGTGGTACACCCCATAGGCGCGTGTGAGGACCACGTAGCCCGGGGGCCGGTCCTTGTCCGGCAGCAGCGTGAAGACACCCAGGTCCCCCGGCGCGAGCTGGCCGCTCATGTTCACGTCCCGCAGGGCCCAGCTCCGGCCCGCGGCGGGCGGTGCCTCGGTGTGCAGCTCCCTCACCTGCCGGGGGGAGGCGAGCACCGCGCCTCCCGCGCAAGGATCCACGAGCACGTTGGCGGAGGGCACCGCGGACAGTCCGCACTGCTTGACCCAGGCGCGCCACGCCACCCAGTCGATGGGCTCCTCGGGGTTGCGGAACCAGTGGGCCACGTTCTTGAGCGGCGTGCGCGCGCGCAGCAGCAGATCCCTCAAGGCCGGCGTGACGCCCAGCGCGCGCACCGGGTGCTCGGTGAGCAGCGCGGGATTCGTTTCGAGGTCCGCCAACTCCAGGTGGAGGTAGGTGGCCCCGCGCAGCAAGGTGGTGAGCAGGAACGAGGGCAGGTGTTGCAGAGGGTGGTAGCCCGGGGCGCACAGGTGCTCGCCCGGACCCAGGCCGAAGGTGAGCAGGCCGTCCACCAGCGCCCCGCGCCATGCATCCTCCGCCGTCAACACCGCGGGAGTGCCCGCGGGCTCCACCAGCGGGGAGAACAACAGGCCCACGGGCTCTTCTGGCTTGGCCGTGTGCGAGGTGAAGGCCGGAGCGGCCTGTCCCTTGCTTTGCAACACCTTCTTCTCGAAGCCCGCCACCAGGAGCATCTGGTGGGGCTCGGTGGCGATGTGGTCCGGCGCGAGCGTGGTCAGCCGGTGCGCGATGAACCGCCGGCCCTGCGGTGGCAACAGGCTGACGCACGCGCCCAGGCCCAGGGCCGCCGCGAAGGAGATGAGCAACTCGCTGCCCACCGGGTAGAGCAAACACACCTTGGCGCCCGCCTTGACGCCTTGCCGAGCCCACTCGGTGGCCCGCCGCGCCGCCTGCTCGTGCAACTGCCGGTAGCCGAGCACCTGCCAGCCGCTCCGGCGATCGTAGAGCCGCAGGGCGATGCGGTCCGTATTCGCGTGGCGCACCACGGCATCGTGGAAGAAGTCGTAATGCTGGCCCACCCGACTCTTGAGGGGGGCGCCGCGGCCCACGTGGGCCGCGGCGAGCGCGGTGAAGAACTCCTCGGACCGATCCCAGCTCTCCTGCTGCCAGGTGGGAACCCCCGGCTCCGCGGAAGCTCCTGACTCGAGCTGCTCGAGAATCTTACGAATGTCGAAGGCCATCCGGTTGCTCCCGCCGGAGAGAGGAAATGGTGACAGGTTGAAGATTCATCGGCGAGAGGAAGGAATGGCACCAATGCGGACCAGGAACCGTGTCTTGCGATCCATCTCCCGCTGTAGCTCGTCCAGATGCCGGGACGCGGACCGCTCGGGCACCTTGGAAGGCGAGGACGGTCCACTCCCCCGCGCGAGGACGGGCATGCTCACGCTTCGCAGCGGCGCGACGTCCACCCGAGGGGCCGCCCCATCATTCGCACCGCTCGGGTTGCTCCGCACCAGCGCCGGACGCACGGGAAGCGGCGGCACCCGCTCCGCGACGGCGCGGCCGTAAAGCCAGGCCCCACACCTCCAGAGCACGTCGTAACGTTGGTTGAGCAGCGTCCAAAACCTATCTCGCATCTCGATGGCCCGAAAGAGCGCGTTCTCCTCATGCTTCACGCTCCCCTGTTGCCCGAGCACCATCCGCAACTGCCCGATGAGCCGCTCCGCCTCATCGACTTCCTCGGAAGTCACCGGAGAGCGGCCCGCGATTCTCGCCGCGTTCCTGCGGAACAACGCCACGAGGGCGACGCAGTCCTCGATAACATCATGCCGCGCATGCAGCCAGACCTCATCGACGTCCGAATCGGGAAGCAGATGAGCCTCGGCGAAGGCGTCCGCAGCCTTGCGTAACCTGCGCCGCACCTGCTGCACGCGCTCGAACACGGCGCCGAACGAAGCCGCCTCGCGCTCGCGTTCTACCCGGAGTGCCGCGAAGGCCAGGCCCTGAACGAGACGAGGCAGCAGAGAGAGCTCCACGACATTGACGCCGGGAAGTCCACCCAGGCTCGACGCCCCACTGCCCAGCACCTGCTCCACCGCATGATTCACACCGTGGTAGGTGAGAACGATGTCGGCGCAGCACTCCTCGATGAAGCCGGGCTCGAGGGCCTTCACGGCGGAGAGAAAGGACTCATAAGCCGATTGAGAGCTGATACCCTCGAGCGCCACGATATCCACCATCACCGTCCCCGCTGACTCAGCCCCCTTGGAGCCATCCGCTCGCATGGGCGGCACATTATCGGGTGCGCTCCAGGGTCGCAACGCACCGAGTCCCAACCCGAATGGCAAGCCGAGCAAGTTCCGGCCCAGCGCGTGCCCCCAAGGATGTTGAGGAAGGATGGAGGCTATGGCCTGGCGGGGTGAGCAGGTAGGTGTCGCCCGAGGTGGACGAGCCCGGCACGTTGCAGGTTCCCACCTCCAGCACCTCCCCGGCCTGGTGCCTCCTCCCACGAAAAGCACCTTCCCATCCGGCAGTGTCATGTCTCTCACCGCGAATGACAGTCATTGAGGATTGTCTTCACGGTTCATTTGAATGAATGAAACGAACGAGCATCTTGTACCCAAGAGCCCCAGGTCCGGCTTCCGCATGGGCGACAATCGGTTGAGCGAGCGCGCCACGGCGCGACGACACGCCAACCCCGCCCGAGGAGCCCCGGTATGGGGCCACCCTCGGGTGGGAAGAGCCTCAACGACGTGGACTCAAGACGACTTCAGCTCCCGCTGGAGCGCCGCCAGCAGGTTGAGCGCCTCGAGCGGCGTCAGCTCGTCCACCTTCGTCGCCTTGAGCGACTCCAGCACCTTCTGCTGCGCGGGCTCCAGCTTCGGCCCGCCTCCGCCGAACAGGCCGAGCTGACCCGGCGCCGGCGCCGACGCCCGGGAGCCGCGCCGCGCCAGCCGGGGCTTCCCATTGTCGTCGAACTCGCCCGACTCCAGGTTCTGCAGGATGTCCCGCGCCCGCGCCACCACCTCCGGAGGCAGGCCCGCCAGCCGCGCCACTTCAATCCCATACGAGCGGTTGGCCCCACCCGGCACCAGCTTGCGCAGGAAGAGCACCTTGCCCCCCTGCTCGCGCACGGCGATACACAGGTTCTTCACCCGCGGCTTCTCCCGCGCCAGGTCCACCAGTTCGTGGTAGTGCGTGGCGAAGAGCGTGCGCGCCCCGCTCTTGTCGTGCAGGTGCTCGGCCACCGCCCACGCGATGGACAGGCCGTCATACGTGGACGTGCCCCGGCCAATCTCGTCCAGCACCACCAGGCTGCGCCGCGTGGCGTGGTGCAGGATGTGGCTCGTCTCCGTCATCTCCACCATGAAGGTGGACTGCCCCCGCGCCAGGTTGTCCGCCGCCCCCACGCGCGTGAAGATCCGATCGCACAGCCCAATCCGCGCCGCGCTCGCCGGCACGAACGAGCCCACCTGCGCCATCAGCACCGTGAGCGCCACCTGCCGCATCACCGTGCTCTTTCCCGCCATGTTCGGGCCCGTGATGATGAGGATCTGCGACTCGCCCGAGTCCATCTTCACGTCGTTGGGAACGAACGCCTCCCCCGCCCCCAGCATCCGCTCCACCACCGGATGGCGCCCCCCCGTGATGCTCAGCACCTCGGAGTCGTCCACCACCGGCCGCACATAGCCGTACTCGGCCGCGCACCGCGCCAGCGACAACAGCGCGTCCGCCGTGGCCACCGCCTCCGCCGCCGAGCGCAGCCGCGGCGCCTCCTTCACCACCTGCGCCCTCAGCTGCTCGAACAGCTCCAGCTCCAGCGTGCCCCGCTGCTCGTCCGCCGTGAGGACCTTCTCCTCGTACTCCTTGAGCTCGGGCGTGATGAAGCGCTCGGCCCCCGCCATCGTCTGCTTGCGGATGTAATCCGCCGGCACCAGGTGCAGGTTCGACTTCGTCACCTCCAGGTAGTACCCGAACACCCGGTTGTAGCGGACCTTCAGCGAGCCGATGCCCGTGCGCTCCTTCTCGCGCGTTTCAATCAGCAGCAGGTAGTCCTTGCCCTGCGTGGCGAGCGCCACCAGCTTGTCCAGCTCGGCGTGGAAGCCCGGGCGGATGAAGTTGCCCTCCTTGAGCGTCGGTGGCGGCTCGTCCACCACCGCCCGCAGCAGCAGCTCCGTCAGCTCCGGCAGCGCCCCGAGCGGCCCGCCCAGGGCCTTGAGCAGCCCCGCCTCGCAGCGCGCCAGCACCGCCGCGAGCCGCGGCAGCTGCGCCAGCGACACCGCCAGCCCCCTCAAGTCCCGCGCGTTGCCCGCCCCCAGGGACAGCCGGCCGCACAGCCGCTCGATGTCCCCCACCTCCTTGAGGGCCACCGTCAGCTCCTCGCGCCAGACGCTGCGCTGCGACAGCTCCTCCACCGCGTCCAGGCGCGCGGTGATCTCCGGCCGCGAGCACAGGGGCGCCCCGAGCCAGCGCGCCAGCTTGCGCGCCCCCAACCCCGTGGCCGTCCGATCCAACACCCCCAGGAGCGAGCCCTTGCGCCCGCCATCGCGCAGCGTGCGCAGCACCTCGAGATTGGCCCGTGAGGACTCGTCCATCAGCAGGTGCCCGCCGCGATGCTGGCGGCTGAGCCTGTCCACGTGCGCTGCGTCCGTCTTCTGCGTGTCCTTGAGGTAGCGCAGCGCCGCGCCCGCCGCCCCCGTGGCCAGGGGCGCGTCCTGCAGTCCGAACGCCTCCAGCGACTGCACCGCGAAGTGGCCGCGCAGGAACGCCGCGGCCCGCGCGGGCTCGAACGCCGCCTTCTCCAGCTCCGCCACCGCCGGCGCTCGCGAGAGCCGGGACACCACCACGGCCGTCTCCGGCGAGTCCCGATGCCCCTCGGGCACCAGCAGCTCGCGCGGCTCCACCCGCGCCAGCGCCTCCACCAGCTCCTGCGTCGTCTCCGCCTCCAGGGAGAAGAACTCCCCCGTGGACGCCTCCAGCAGCGCCGCCCCGAAGCCCTCGGCCCCCGGGTACACCGCCGCCAGGAAGTTGCTCGCGCGCGGCTCCAGCGCCTCCTCGTCCAGCACCATGCCGGGCGTGATGACCCGCGTCACCTCGCGCCGCACGATGCCCGGCCCGGCCGCCCCCGGCTCCTCCACCTGCTCGCAGATGGCCACCTTGAGCCCGTGCTCCACCAGCCGCGCGATGTAGCGCCGCGCCGAGTGGTACGGCACCCCCGCCATCGGCACCTTCTCTGCGTTCTTCGCCCGCGCGGTGAGGGTGATCTGCAAGAGCTCCGAGGCGCGCACCGCGTCCTCGAAGAACATCTCGTAGAAGTCCCCCAGCCGGAAGAAGAGGATGGCGTCCGGATTGAGCGCCTTCACCTCGAGGTACTGCCGCATCATCGGGGTGAGCGCGCCAATCTCCCGCGCCCCGGCCGAGGGCTCGCCCGCCCCCTCCACCGCCGCCTCGCCCTCGTCCCCGCTGCCCTTGACTGCCTTCGCCTGCGTCGCGCCCATCGCCGCCTCTTGTCTCACGCGTCCCGTCGGGGATCAACAGAACATCTGACCTCCGCCGTCCACCCGTTCACGCCTACTCCGCCCATGGGCCCATGCCCGCTTGGAGGGCAGACGCCCCGGGTTGGGGAAAATCGGTGTGAGCCCCGACTAAAACCGTGGCCCAAGTGGACGCAGGTGTGCGAACTGTCCCAACCCATGGACCCTCGCCCCGTGCCTCCCGTCCCCCGGCTGTTCCGGGCCGCCGTCGCCCCCGTCCAGGCCTTCTTCAAACTCGAGGCCAGCAGCGGCATCCTCCTGGCGCTATGCGCCGTGGCCGCCATGGTCTGGGCCAATTCCCCGTGGGCCCACGGCTACGAGGCGATCTTCGAGGCCCCCCTGGCGCTCGGCCTGGGCGAGACCCTCTTCCACTTCACCGTGCGTGAGTTCATCAACGACGGGTTGATGGCGATCTTCTTCTTCCTCGTGGGGATGGAGATCAAGCGCGAGCTGGCCACGGGCGAGCTGCGCTCCCCCTCCCGGGCCCTGCTGCCGCTCATCGCCGCGCTGGGGGGCATGGTGGTGCCGGCGGCCCTCTACGCGGCGTTCAACGCGGGCACCCCGGCGCTCAAGGGCTGGGCCATCCCCATGGCCACCGACATCGCCTTCGCCATCGGGTGCCTCACCCTGCTCAAGGGGCGGGTGAGCCACGGCCTGGTGGTGTTCCTCACGGCGCTCGCCATCTTCGACGACATCGGCGGCATCCTGGTCATCGCCCTCTTCTACGGCACGGGACTGCACGTGTCGTGGCTGCTCGGGGCGCTGGCCGTCACCGGGGTGTTGTGGGCCTGCAACCACTACTACGTGCGCAATGGCGTGGTGTACGCGCTGCTGGGCACGGCGCTCTGGTACGCCCTGCACCACGGCGGCGTGCACGCCACCATCTCGGGGGTGATCACCGGCATGATGATTCCCGCGCGCCCCACGCGCCGCGGCCGGGAGGTGCTGCAGGAGCTGCACGGGTTCGTCGCTCAGCTCCTCAACGAGCCCGAGGACGAGGAGGTGCGCAGTGGCCAATTGCTGTACATCGAGGAGCGGCTGGAGGACATCGAGCCGCCGCTCACCCGCTTCGTGCACCTGTGGCACGGCTGGGTGGGCTACGGCATCGTCCCCTTGTTCGCCCTGGCCAACTCCGGCATCTCCGTGCGCGGCATGCACCTGGCGGATCTGCTCGCCCCCCTGCCCCTGGGGGTGATGGCCGGCCTCTTCGTGGGCAAGCAGGCGGGTATCTTCCTGTTCACCTGGGCGAGTGTGAAGGCGGGACTCGCGGAGATGCCGGGCGGGGCGCGGCTCGGGCAGCTGCATGGGGTGGCGGTGGTGGCGGGCATCGGCTTCACGGTGGCGCTGTTCGTCGCGGGGCTGGCGTTCGCGAACGAGCCCCACCTGCTGGCGGAGGCGAAGCTGGGCATCCTCTTGGGCTCGCTCCTGTCCGCGGTGGTGGGCTACCTGCTGCTGCGCTTCGCCCCGGCCTCCCCCGCGTCCGAGCCCGCGCCGGACCCGAGGACGGACGCACCCTGAAATTCTTGGGGTTTGCCGGGCGCCCGGGCCCGTGGAAAGGTGCCCCCCACCGTGCTCTTCCAGGACTTGAACCGCCTCCGGCAGATTGGGGTCATCGCAGCGCGCCACGGCTTCGGCGAGTGGTTCGAGCGGGCCGGGGTGTGGCGGCTGCTCGGCCGCCGCGAGAAGGTGGAGGTCTCCGCCGAGACGCAGCGCGCCAGCACCGCGCGGCGCTTCCGGATGCTCCTCAATGACCTGGGCCCCTCGTTCGTGAAGCTCGGGCAGGTGCTCTCCACGCGCGCGGATCTGCTGCCCGGCGAGTACGTCGAGGAGCTGGCCACGCTGCAGGATCACGTGGAGCCCTTCCCCCTCGAGCAGGTGTACGCGCGCATCCGCGAGTCGCTCGGCAGCGACGCCTCGGAACTCTTCCGGGAGATCGATCCCAAGCCCCTGGCCGCGGCGTCCATCGCCCAGGTGCACCGCGCGGTGACGCTCGAGGGCGACGAGGTGGTGGTGAAGGTGCAGCGGCCGGGCATCGCCGAGCAGATCGACTCGGACCTGGCCGTGCTGCGCTCGCTCGCGCGGCTCCTGGAGGCCGTGGTGGAGGAGACGAGCCTCTACTCGCCCACGGGCATCATCGACGAGTTCGACCGGGCCATCCACGAGGAGCTGGACTTCGTGCACGAGGCGGCCAACATCCGCGCCTTCCTCGAGAACCACCGCAACCGGCCGTACATGACGATTCCGCGCGTGTACGAGGCGCTCAGCAGCCGCACGGTGCTGACGATGGAGTTCGTCCGGGGCGTGAAGGTGAGCCAGGCGCAGCTGTCCCCCGAGGACCGGCGCGAGGTGGCCGGCCACATCCTCGACACGAGCTTCCGGCAGCTCTTCGAGGACGGGCTGTTCCATGGGGATCCGCACCCGGGCAACCTGCTCGTGCTGGAAGGCAACCGGCTGGCGCTCCTGGACTTCGGCGTGGTGGGCCGGCTCACGCGCGTCATGCAGGAGACGCTCGTCATGCTGGTGATGGCGGTGGCGCTCAAGGACAGCGACTCGGTGGCGCGCATCCTCTACCGCGTGGGCGCGCCGGACTCGCGCGCCAACCTGATGGGCTTCCGCAACGACATCGAGACGTTGCTCGGCAAGTACCTCACCACGACGCTGGGCGAGGTGGACTCGCGCAGCCTCATGCGCGACCTGTTGGATCTGGCGGTGCGCTACCACATCCGCGTGCCCAAGGAGTACGCCCTGCTCGGCCGGGCCTCGGTGGCCACCGAGGGCATGCTGCGCAGCCTCTACCCGGACATGAACGTGCTCGAGGTGGCGATGCCCTACGCCAAGGAGCTGCTCGCGGACCGGTACGATCCGAGCCAGTTGCAGGGCGGGCTGATGCGCACCCTGCTGCGCTTCCAGTCGATGGCGGCGGACCTGCCCACGCAGCTGTCGCAGATCCTGCTGGATCTGGAGTCGGGGAAGTTCAGCGTGACGGTGCGGGCCGAGCAGTTCGACCGGCTCAACGACAGCCTGCGCAGCGCGGCGCTGGTGATGTTCCTGGGCCTGTGCGCGTGCGGCACCATCGTGGGGGTGTTCATCTCCTTCGCGCAGACGGGGCCCTGGCAGTTCCACGGCCTGCCCGTGCTGGGCCTGTTGGGGCTCGCCCTGTCGGCGGGGCTCTTCGGGGCCACCTTCACCTGGTTCCTGTTCGGCAAGCGCTTCGGCAAGGTGCGTGTGAGCCGGTGGCTGGGCAACAAGAAGCCCCCGCGGTGAGGAGCCCTGGGGCTCAGGAGCGGTGCCGCTCGGCCACGCGGTACAGCCAGGTGAGGGAGTAGTCCAGGAGCGACTGGCGCGAGCGCAGGTAGTGGCGCGCCCGGACAAAGGGAAACCAGACGCGGCTGCCCACGAGCACCTGGGCCTCCTCGAGCTTCTGGCGCGGAATCCACTGGCCTCCGAGGTGGCGCACCAGCACCTCGCCCAGGTAGGCGCCCACCGCGGGGATCGCGTATCGCTCGATGGCCTCCGGCAGATAGCGCGTCGGGAAGTGCTCGTGCCAGAAGTAGAAGTCGGCGTCCGTGAGCGACTCGGGCGTCGCCTCGAAGACGGAGGGCACCTTTGTGTGCAGCAAGGCCACGAGGTGCTCGGCGAGGGTGTCGTAGTGCGCGCGCGCTACTGCCGGGTCGTCCACGTCCGAGGGGAGAGCCGAGGAGGCGGGAGCCCATTCCTCGGGCTCGGGCGGCTGCCAGGCGTTGAACCCGGCGATCTTCCGCTGGCGTTCATAGCTGGCGACGTCGTCCACCACGCGGGAGAGCAGCGGCGCCAGGTCCGGGTGGAAGCGAGGTTCCACGGGGGCGAGCAAGGCGCTGCGCTCGCGCAGGGTGCGCAGCACGGTGTCGAAGTCCAGGTCCGGCCGGAGGTGGGCATGGGCACGGGCCTGGGCGAGGCGTGCCTCGTCACTGGCGAAGTCCGCCGCCGTGGGCCATGTCACCAGGAGAACGCAGCCATTGGGCAACTCCTCCACCCTCCAGGCAGGCGTGGACAGTACGCGCTCGCGGCCGACGGACCGCACGAGCTTGGGGCCGAAGACGTTGAGCCAGAACACCTCGTAGATCTTGTCGAACCCGTCTCTTCTTTGTGTCTCGTCATCGCGGCCAAAACTGGGAGCGCCCGCCAGATTCGAGTCATCGGAGCTATGGGCGGAGGCATGAGCGACCGGGTAGCGACAGGCCCAGGCGCGAACCATCTCCACGAACTTCCGGCAGCGCTCTGCCTCCGCGAAGAAGGAGAGAGGCTTCACGTTGATGAGGATGTCCAGTTGGGGCGGACGCGGTGGGTGCCTTAGCCCAAAACAACCATCCATAGCGGGCAACTCCGTCCGGTAGAGCCCAAGGCTTGAGCTGTTTCCAGAGCGCCCCTCATCCAGCGCCTGCCAGAATGATGCGCGAGAGTATTTGCGTTTTCGCTTGCCCTTGACGACGTTCGGCATCCATCCGTCGGCGTACTCTTCGAGCGCCTGGAGAAAGGGATCCAGCTCACTCTCCCTTGCGGCTTGAGGATCCACATCACCTACGAAGTCAACCCAGATGCTGTCCTCCGGCTTCAAAGCGTGCACGCTCAGCGTTTTCATTGAAACAGCACCTCCACTTCCGGCACTTCTGCCCTGGCCTCGCTCACAGCTCTGTTCAATGTCCTTGAATCTCCGGGCATGAGTCCATTTCCTTCGTAGACGAGGCGAACCCTTGAGACTGACACCATGCGGCCCTGAGAAAGGAGGGACTGGAGAGAGTCTCGGCGGGTATCCAATGTCTCACCATACTTCCGCAGAGCTTCCCCTGCGTCTTCAATCATCTGCACTCTCAAGCCATCGAGATCCAATCCCGAAAGGTCTCGACTCTTGAAGCTGAACGTCTCGACACGAGGTTGCCGTCCAGCGACTTCACCCTCTTCAATGATGAGCACATCCACGAAGCGCAGGCCCGTGTCCGGCTTTCTCACGCCTACATAGGTTTCGATGCGAGGCTTGTTGGAACTGGCATCAGAACACCTGTGTTAGTGGGAATCGATGTGACGACGGTGGTTTTGCTTGGACCCACGTGACCGCCTTCCTCGAGTGAGGGCTGCCTGGATGCGCTGCTCGACCGCGGGTGTCAGCCGGAAGCAGAAACTGCCCCCCGGCAGAGTGCGCTCGGGCGTGAGGATGCCCTTCCTTATCCAGTACCGCACGGTGTTCCAAGTTACTCCGTACTTCTCGACGAGGCCGCTAGTGGAGTAGCGGCCATCTGGCAGACGGCTCGGCGGGCGCGGGCGGCCACTGACGTGTAGGCCGGGCGGTGGCTTGCCCGGCTCGTAGCCCTGGGCGCGCGCCTTGGCCAGCAGCGCCTCCAGTTGGGGCGTCATCTCGAACCAGAAGGGCTCCGTCCCACGTTTGGGCATGGGCGTGCGGCTGTGCACGGGGATGAGCAGGCCGCGTCTGACCCAGTGGTGGATCATCGCGACCGTCACCCCGAAATGCACGACCAGTCCTCTGGTGGAATAGAGCCCCTGCTCGTCGCGCTCGGGCATTTGCGTGTTGCATCCTCCCGGGCGTCGCCCAGCAGCAATGTTGCGTCGCGTACGAAGGACCGCCACGAGCCGCGTGTTGAAGGCGCGGCGCAGGCCGCTCTTGAAGCCACGCCGGTTGAGGTCCTCGGCTATCTGCGTATCGGAGTAGTGCTGCTGGGCCAGGCGCCGGATTTCGGCGATGACCTGTGGCGGCGTCCTTCTGGCCTCATGCATGGTCGGCCGAGGTACCAGCAACTCCGTGATGGCCCCCGTCTTCCAGAGGATTCGGATGCGGATGGCGCGCTTTGGCACTTCCACCGGCAAGAGCACTACTTCCTGGACGAGCAGCCGCAGTATCCGTTTCTTGTCCGAGTTGGTCGTGGTCGGCGCGTTCCACAGGCCAGGCAGATCACGAGCGAGCGCCAGTATCTTCTTCTTGTCCTCTTCCGACAGTTCCAGCTTGCGCGTACTCCTGGCCTGCTCGTATTCGTGCTCCACCTGAGCGAGTTCCTGGAGCTTCTGATTCCAGCGTGTCTCCAGCGTGCGGGCCACTACTCGATTCTCCGGTTCCACAGCGTTGTACTGGCGCTCGGCGTGCTGAGCCTCGTAGCGCGCCCGCTCCAGGCGCAACTTCCACTGGCGGTCCACATCCGCGGCCTGCCGTTCGACTTCCTTGAGGACCGCCAATGAGAGGTCCAGCTCGGGCGGCGCGAATGCCGCGAGCATGGTCTCCACCACCTTGTCATCAACGCGGCGCGCGACGGTGGACCAGCAGTTTCCCTCACCGTAGTTGTGCCGGCTGCACTGATAACTGGGGGAGTGGGCGACGGGGTAGACAGGGCTCATCCGTCGGCCACACTTGCCACACAGCACCAGCCCCTGGAGGAGCGCCTGTCCATTGCGAGGAGCGCCGCGTCCATGGACATACCCGCTCCTGACCGCATTTTCTTCTATCCGTTTCAAGTTCTCCAGATGTTGTTCCCAGGTGATGTACCCGGGGTGTGCATCGCGGAAGAATGCATGCCACTGCTCACGGGCCTCGAGTTTCTCCTGCTTGCGACGCACCTCGCCTTTGACGAGGACACGCCGCTCATGGGTGCGTCCCCAGACGTAGGCACCGGCGTACACCGGATTGCGCAGGATGGAGAGGGCATGCGGGACGTCCAGCGCATGCCAACGGATTTCGGCGGGAGCGCCCCGGTGGGCATGCCGCGAGGGGAAGAGCAGCTTGTTGCGGGCGAAGTAACGCACGGTGCCGCTGACACTGCCTTCCAGGCGGAAGCGCTCGAAGAGAAGGCGGATGGCCTTCTGCACCTGCTCGTCGGGGTCGATGACGAGCGCGCCGTTGTCGAAGACGTAGCCGGTGGGAGGGGGGAAGACGAGCTCTCCCTTCTTGGCCTTGTGCAGGATGCCGCCTCGCAGGCGCAGGTGCATGGAGTGGCGCTCGGCGTCACTCATGGTGCCCTTCATGCCCAGCACCAGCCTGTCGTTGAAATCGTTGGCGTCGTAGACACCATCGTCATCGATGATGAGCGTGTCGGAGAGCGCGCACAGGTCCAGCAGCCGATGCCAATCCGCCGAGGAGCGCGCCAGGCGTGACACCTCCAGCGACAAGACGGCGCCCACCTTGCCGAGGCTGACCTCGGCCGTCAGCCGCTGGAAGCCCTTGCGCTGGGTTGCACTGGCGCCGCTCTGGCCGAGGTCCTCATCAATGACCTCGACCTGGGCGGCGTCCCAGCCGAGCGTCTTGGCCAGCTCCACCAGGGCGTACTGGCGTTCGGTCGACTCGCGATGCTCATGGACCTGCAACAGGGTGGACTGGCGGATGTACACCAGAGCGGGTCTGGCCAGGTGCTCGGGCCGAATCTTGGTGGTCATCGCTTGTCTCGTGTCTTGAGGGAGCTTCGGTGGTGGCCTTGAGCAGCACGTCGGCCAGCACGCCCAGCAGCTCGTGCCGGGCCGCCGCAGTCAGTGCGGCGTAGAGCGTGCCCGGCGGTGGCCGACCGTGGGGGCTTCTCGTTCGACGTACTACTTTTCTGGTCATAAGGCTGCGACCTATGCTTCAAGTCGTCAAGAAGGGCACTCAGCTCGCGGAGCGATTCAGGGTGTAGCTTCGGACATTTCCCTCGGAACTCGACCGGAGTGGGCCAGGGCCTCAAGTCCGTCCAGTCCTCGGGGAGCTTGGCGGGTCGGCCATCAGGAAAGAGCAGCACGACACAAGGGCGTCCGAGGTGCCGGATGTGCTGTAGCAGAGGAAGCCTACGGCCTGCGAACGGATGGAGTGGATGGGTGATGACCACCGAATTTCGCGACCATTGCGACAATGAGGGGGTGCGTCGATGGGGGCTTGTTGAAATCACCGAGAAAGCGGCGCTGGGCTCGGGGCAGCGCCGCGTCGGCCTTCAGCCGCTCCACCATGACACGCTCGAAGGCCAGCCCGCGGGTGAACCACCCCCACAGCCGCTCATAGGCATCCCAGCGCAGAGGACCCTTGGAGGACTTGCCCTCCTTTATTTCCGCCAGGCGCCTCTCGTAGTAGGCGACGTACTCGCTCCAGCGCGGATTGCCCTGGGCCGCGGGCGGCGAGGCATCGAGCGAGGGACGCTGCTTCTCCAGCACCGCCACGTTCCTGGGCAGGCGCGGGCTCGCGGTTTCGAGTTCCGCCGCCGCGAGCTTGGCTTGTACCACCTCCCGGGTGAAGCCCGACCGCTCATCCACCCATGCGGCCAGGGTAGCGGGGTGCTCCATGACGCCGCCCTGTTTCAGCGAGGGGCGTGCGGCTTCATTCGCCGCGGAGGCGCCTTTCGTGCCGCCTCTTCCCGTCGAGGAGCCCGTGGCCTCGGGGTGGGCCCTGGACAGCATTGCCTGGGCCTGGGCGACGTTCCCCCGCGTCTCGTGCAACGCCAGGGCCGCATCCACCCCCCCGACAGCCACCAGGCGTCCCGCTTCCCTCCTGGCGCGGATGTATCCGGCCAGCTCTCGCATCCCCTCCTCGCCCAACAGCTCCCGCCCCCGCCGCGCCATGTCCTGGAGGCCCTTCACCCGCGACTCCACCACCTCCAGTCCACTCAACACCCGCGTCCCTACTCCCGGGACGCCTCGGCCCTCGGAGAGCCAGGCCGCGCCCCTCCCTCCCGCGTAGAGCGCCACCAGCATGGCCGCGGGCGCCAGTTCGCGCACGGCCTGCTCGTACCTGCCCCGCACCAGCGAGTGCGCCCCCTGGCCCGTCCCGGCCACCAGGCCGTAGAAGCCCAGTGGCACTCCGAAGGTCATGTGGTCCACGACGCCCACCGCCACGGAGCCCGCCGAGAATCGCCGCTCGAGTTGCTCGTGCTCCACCGCGTCGAGCGCCCGCTGGTAGGGCGGTGGCAGTTGGGCCTTGCGCGCCTGCAACGCCATGAGCGTGGACTGGGCGCCGTTCACCACGGGGCTGGTGGACAGTGCGTCCTTCGCCGCGCGGGACAGACCTCGGCCCACATCACTCCATTGGAAGTCGCGTTCGGTGTGAGCCGAGGGCTGGATTCCTCTCGCCTCCAGCGCCGGGCCCAGGGAAGGCAGTTGCTCGAGCAGCTCCGTGAGCCGCTTGTCCTCGGCGAGCAGGCGGAGGATGTCTTTCAGATCATCGTCATGGCAGGAGTCGAGGACGAAGTGGGCGAGCACCTCGGTGTTGGCGGCGCCGTAGTGCTCCAGCGATTGGAGCAGGAAGACGGTGCGCTGGCGGTTGAGCGGGCCAGATGCCTCCTCGCACACCGGCCCCAGCGCCCCGAGCCGCACGGCGCTCCATGGATCCAACCGCGCCACCAGCCGGGGCATGTCCACGCGCCGCTGCAAGGCGAGGAAGTCGCCGGGCGAGGCACAGGAGAGGAAGGGCTCCAGGAGCGCCTGGGAATCGCCAGAGGAGAGGTCGAGCCAACCCGGGGCAAGCGCCTGGGTGGCACAGGTGGACACCTCCCCGTCCACGTCGCCAGAGCCTCCCATCGCGCCCGTGGCGCAACCCGCCAGGAGCAGCAGCGAGGCCAGGAGCAGCAGTGCCGGGCGCACCAACAACAACCTCAGGGCCTGGCGAGCCCGGGTTTGTCTCCCTCGGCGACAGGCGCATCCCCGGAGGAGCCACCCCAGCGCCGCCCCAGCCGCGTCTTCATCCGATCCGCCACCACGTAGAAGGCGGGCACCACCAGCAGGCTGAGCACCGTGGACAACGACAGGCCACCGAGCACCGCCACCGACATGGGGGCGCGCGTCTCACTGCCCGCGCCCAGCGCCAGCGCCGCCGGCACCGCCGCCATCATCGTGGCCAGCGTCGTCATGAGGATGGGCCGCAGGCGTACCGGCCCCGCGCGCAGCATGGCCTCGGTCGCGTCCGCGCCCTGCTCGCGCTGCAACAGCGCGTAGTCCACCAGGATGATGGAGTTCTTCTTCACGATGCCCATGAGCAACAACAGGCCGATCATGCTGAAGATGTTGAGCGTCGTGCCCGTGGCCGCCATCGCGAAGGCCGCCCCGGCGATGGACAACGGCAGGATGGTGAGCACCGTCACCGGGTGCAGGAACGAGTTGAACTGCGAGGCGAGCACCATGTAGGCCACGAGAATCCCCAGCACGAGCGCGAAGAGCAGGCTGCTGATGGACTCCTGGAAGGCCACGCTCGAGCCGCCGAACACCACGCGCGTGCCCCCGGGCAGCTCCCGCGCCAGGCGCTCCACCGTCTCCATCGCCTCCTGCTGCGTGGCGCCCGGAGCCACGTTGGCGAAGATGCTGATGGCGCGCTCGCGATCCCTCCGGGTGATGGCCTGCAGCGCCGGGCGCTCCTCCTGCGTCACCAGCGACGACAACGGCACCAGCGCACCCGAGCCGGTCCGCACCTTGAGCAGCGACAAGTCCTCCGGCCGCGCGCGCTGATCCTTGAGCAGGCGCATGCGCACGTCGATGCGCCGCCCGCCCGTGCTGTACTTGCCCACGCGCACCCCGCCCACCAGCGAGTTGAGCGTGCTGCCCACCGCCTCCATGGACACCCCCAGATCCGCGGCGCGTGCCCGGTCCGGGGTGATGCGCAGCTCGGGCATGCCGATCTGATAGTCGGTGTCCACGTCCACCACCTTGCCGCTCGCCTGGAGCTTCTCGCGCATCTGCGTGCTCGCCTCGATGAGTCGCTCCCAATCCGAGCCGCGCACGCTGAACTCCACCGGGAAGCCGCGCGAGGCCGTGAAGCCACTCTGCGACAGGTCCATCACCACCGCGCGCAGGCCCGGATAGGAATTGAGCTCCTTGCGCAGCACCTGCTGGAACTCGGCCTGGCTCATGCGCTGCTCGGGAGGCACCAGCGTGATGTTGAGCATGCCGCCATTGACGCTGCTCACCCCGCCGCCGCCGCCCACCACCGCGTAGAGCCGCGCCACCTCGGGCCGCCCGAGCACGAACGCCTCGGCCTTCTGGAACAGCCGGTTGGTCTCCGCCAGCGTGCTGCCCACCGGCGTCTGCATCCTCACCATCAACCGGCTCTGATCCTGCGAGGGGACGAACTCGCTCGACAGGCCCTTGAAGGCCAGCCCGGACACGGCCATCAGCACCACCGCCCCGCCCAGCACCCACCAGGGATGGCGCAGCGCGCGCGCGAGCACCCCGCCATAGCGCCGCTCCAGCCACTGGAAGGCGCGATCCACGGCGAGCCCCACCCGGCCACGCCCCTCGCGCCCCGTCTTGAGCAGCTGCGCGCAGCGCGCCGGCGCCAGGGTGATGGCCTCCACGTACGACAGCAGCACCGCCACGCACAGCGTGACGCCGAACTGGAGGAAGAACTTGCCGATGATGCCCTTCATGAAGATGACGGGCAGGAAGATGGCCACCACCGCCAGCGTGGCCGCCAGGGCCGCGAAGGTGATCTCGTGCGTGCCCTCGCGCGCGGCGCGCACCCGGTCCGCTCCCTCCTCCGCGTGCCGGAAGATGTTCTCCATCACCATGATGGCGTCATCCACCACGATGCCCACCGCCAGCGACAGTCCCAGGAGCGTGAAGGTGTTGAGCGTGAAGCCCAGGAAGTAGATGACCGCCACCGTGCCCAAGAGCGACATGGGGATGGCGAGGATGACGTTGAAGGTACTCGAGAGCGAGCCGAGGAACGCCCAGCACACCAGCGCCGTCAGGAGGCACGCGAGCAACAGCTCGAACTCGATTTCATGCACGCTCTCCTCGATGAACTGGGTGGAGTCGAAGTTGACGCTCACCTCCAGTCCCTCGGGGGCATCCGCCTGGATCTGCGCCATCTTCTCGCGCACGCCCTGGGCCACCGCGACGGCGTTGGCTCCCCGCTGCTTCTTGATGCCCAGCCCCTGCGCGGGCTCGCCGTTGACGCGCGCCAGGCGGCGCTCGTCCTCGAAGCCATCCTCCACCAGGGCCACGTCGGACAGATACACGGGGGAGCCCTCGGCCTCGCGCACCACCAGGTGGCGCAGCGTCTCCAGCTCCAGCGCCTCGCCCATGACGCGCACGTTGATCTCCCGCCCCTCCGCCTCGATGCGCCCGGCGGGCAGCTCCACGTGCTCGCGGCGCAGCGCCTCGAGCACGTCCGCGACCGTGAGCCCCCGCGCGTCCAGCTTCGCCGCGTCCACCCAGATGCGCACGTTGCGCTCCAGCGAGCTGAAGAGGGACACCTCCCCCACCCCGGGCACCGTCTGCAGCATCTCCTTGAGCTGGTAGCGGGCGAAGTCCGAGAGGTACTGCGGCGAGAATGGACCGGACACGCCCAACGTCATGATGGGCTGATCCTCGGGGTTGCTCTTGGAGATGACCGGCGGATCCATGTCCTCGGGCAGCCGGCGCTGGGCCTGGCTCACCTTGGCCTGCACGTCCTGCAGCGACAGGTCCACGTTGCGCGCCAGATCCAGCTCCACCGTGATGGAGCCGCTCGACTGCCGCGCGCTGGAGGTGATGGACTTGACGCCCTCCACCTGCATCACCGCCTCCTCCAGCGGCTCGATGATGTCGCTCTCCACCGCCTCGGGCGAAGCGCCCTCCCACGTCACGCCGATGCTGATGACGGGGTAGTCCACGTCCGGAAACTGGCTGATGCCGATGCGCTGCGCCGCCACCAGACCGAAGGTGATGGTGGCCGCCATCAACATCCAGGCGAAGACGGGCTTCTTGATACAGACCTCGGTGATGTTCATCGCACCGCTCCCGTGCCCCCATCCGTGCTCATCACCCGGGGCTCGCCGGTGAAGGACGGCTCGTCCCCCTTGGCCAGCCGCACCGCCACGCCTTCCCGCAGGGCCTCGCCGCCCCGCACCACCAGCTGCTCGCCGGGCTCGAGCCCCTCACGCACCTCCACGCGCCCATCCGCCGTGCGCAGGCCCAGCTCCACCACGCGCTCGCGCGCCTTGCCCTCGCGCACCACGAAGGCCAGGAAGCCGCGCTCGCTCGGGCGCACCGCCGTCTGGGGAATGACGGGCGCCCCGTGGGCCGTCTCCACCGGCACCGTCACCGAGGCGAACGAGCCCGGCCGCAACCCCTGGGCCTCCGCACCCGTCACCTCCGCGATCACCTTCACCATGCGGCTCGTCGGATCCGCCGCGTCCGCCACGTGGATGACGCGGCCCTGCCAGGCGCGCCCGTCCGCGCGCACCGTGAAGCGCGCCACCATGCCGGGCTTCACCCGCCCCACTTCCGCCTCCGCCACGGTGAAGTGCAGGAGCAGCGGCTCGCGGCGCAGCAGCGTGGCCAGCACCGTGCCCGGCTGCACGTACTGCCCCGTCTGCACCGTGCGCGTCTGCAGCACCCCATCCAGCGGCGCCTTCACGTACGCGTCACGCAGGTTCAGCTCCGCCTGCTCCACCGCCGCCTTCGCCGCCGCCGTGTCCGCCGCCGCCCCGAGCGCCAGCGCCTCCGCGCTCTCGAGCTGCTCGGCGGGCAGGAGGCCCGGCTTCACCTCGTTGACCGACGCGCGCCGCTGGGACGCGGCCTGTGCCTGCATGCGCGAGGCCTCGGCCCGATCCAGCGCCGCCCGCGCCGCGCGCACCGCGATGCCGTAGCGCGTGGGCTCGATCTCCGCGAGCACCTGCCCCTTCTTCACCGACTGCCCTTCCAGGAAGCGCACCTGCTCCACCACGCCCGCCACGCGCGCGGTGATCTGCACCTGCTCGAACGCCTCCACCGAGCCCACCGCGGAGATGACGTACTCCACGTCCCGCGCCCCCACGGGCTCCACCTCCACCGGGAACTCGATGGGTCCCCCCCGGCCCCCTCCCCGGCCGCCTCCCTTGCCGCCAGCGGAGGCTTCCCCGGACGGCTTGCCACACGCCAGGGTCAGGATGAGCGCGATGCCCAGCCCTCGTGTCATCCCATGCCTGCTCACTTACGGCTCCTTCCCAAGGGGATCGAGTCCCACCGCGGCCCGAAGCTCCAACAGGGCCGTTCCCAGCGCGTACCGGGCCTGCGCCAGGGAGACCTCGGCCTCGTATTGACTCACCTGCGCGTCACTCAATGCCAGCGAGGAAGTGAGTCCCTGACGATACAGGATGCTCGTCTCCTCGGCGTTCTGGCGCGCGGCCCGGACGGCCACCTCGCCACGGGCGAACGACGCCTGGGCGGTGCGCAGCGACACCCGCGCGCTCTCCACCGCCACGTCCACCCGCCGCTCGCGCGCCACCGTCTCCCACTCCAGCGCCCGCGCCAGGGCGAGCCGCTCGTGGCGATCCGCGTAGCGCTCGCCCCCATCGAACAGGGTCCAGGACAGCTCCAGCGCGAGGAACCCATTGCCCGTGCGCCCGGACAGGCCCGACTCGTTGTTGAAGCTGTACTGCGCGGCGGCGGAGAGCGCGGGGAACAGCCGCGCCAGAGGCTCGCGCGCCAGGGCCCGTTGCTGATCCACCCTCAGCCTCGCGGAGAGCAGATCCGGCCGGCGCTCCAGGGCCCCCTGCTCCAGTCCCGCGAACGCGTCCACGGGGCGCGAGGCCTCGCCGAGCAGTGTCTCGGGCGGCGCCAGCGGGCCCCGCGTGGGCGCCACCAGGAGGTAGCCCAGCTCCAGGCGGCTCGTCTCGGCCTGCCCCACCGCCTCGGCGAGCGTCGCCTCCGCGGTGGCCACGTCCAGTTCCGCGCGCGTCACGTCATTGGTGCTCGCCAACCCCGCCGAGGCCCGCGCCCGTGCATCCTCCAGCGACTGCCGTGCCAGGGCGAGCCGGCGCCCGGCCGCGTCCGCCACCTGGAGCTGCCCCAGGGTGGACAGGAAGGCATTGGCGGCCTGGAAGGCCACCTGCCGGCGCGCCTCCCGCGCATCCAGGGCCGTCGCCTCCTGATCCCTCGCCGCCGCCTGGTACAGCGGGAAGCCGCGCGCGTCGAAGAGCGGCACCCGCAAGGCGGCACTGGCCCCCAGGGCATTGGCGCGCTGGACGACCACTGTCTCGCCCCCCACTTCCCGTGTCAGCTCCTGCGGACGGCGGGTGTAGGTGCCGGTGACGGAGAGCCGCGGCAGGAAGAAAGCCCGGGCCTTGGCCACCCGCGCCTCGGCCGCCTCGGCCCGCGCTCCGGCCGCCCGCGCCGTCTCGTTCTGCTCGGCCGCGAGCGACACCGCGCGCTCCAGCGTCAGCGGCTCCTCGGTGGAGGGGGTCGGCGAGGAGCTCTCCCCCTGGGCCCACACAACGGGCGCACACAAGACGAGCCAGGCACACATGGGGACGGCGAAGGAGGAACGCATCAAGGGCATGAAGAGTGCGGGGGGCGATCGGCCCCCATACAGGACAAGGGCGAGCGCGACCATGGGAAACGCCTGGAGTCGGGGGCGGAGACTTTCACGGCGGGCGCGTCGCGCCCGGAAATGGACGGGCCATGCGTTTATTCCTGGTGACGTGGCTCTGAAATTGACTTTGATTATCGATTTCAACTAGACGCGAAGCGTCACCTCCTCGAAGGGGCCGCGGATGCGCTGGATGGGATGGGTTCTCGGGTTGCTCGTGAGCGTGCCGGCGTTGGCACAGCAGGGCGAGCCGTCCGTGGACGGTGGGGTCACCGAGGAGGTGCCGGTGATCCAGACGGTGGTGACGGCGTCGCGCTCGGTGGAGCGGCTCCAGGACACACCGGTGGCCGTCGAGGTCATCACCCGCAAGGACATCGAGGCCACGGGCGCGAGAGACTTGGCCGAGGCGCTGGGCGCGCGGCCGGGCCTGGAGTTGCGGCGCGGCTTCGCGGGCACGGAGCTGCGCGTCCAGGGACTGTCCCCCGAGTACACCCTGGTGCTGGTGGACGGCGAGCGCGTGACGGGGCGGCTCGGCGGTGCCCTGGACTTCTCCCGGTTCTCCACGGAGGACATCGAGCAGGTGGAGATCATCCGAGGCCCGTCCTCGGTCCTCTATGGCAGCGACGCCGTGGCGGGCGTGGTGAACATCATCACCCGCAAGGCGCAGCGGCCGCTGGGGGCCACGGCCCAGGCCTCGCTCGGTGGCCTGTGGCAGTTCGAGGCGGATGGCTCCGCGGAGCTGCGCGGTGAACGGGCGGGACTGCGGCTCAGTGGCGGCTTCCAGCGCCGGGATGGCTATGACCTGACTCCCGACACCCCGGCCACCACGGGCAGCTCGCTCGAGGGCTTCCAGGTCTCCGGACGCGGTGACGTGCGCGTGACGGACGCGCTGCGGCTCGATGCCCGGGCTGGCGCCTCCCGGCAGGTGCAACGGGGCGTCGATCAGGGCGCGGCCGGCGCGCTGTTCGATCGCGCGAGCCAGAACGAGAGCCAGGAGGTGACGCTGTCCCCCTCGTGGGTGCTCTCCCCCACCGGCTCGCTCCAGCTCTCGGGCCGCTACTCGCGCTTCCGCCACCGCTACGTGTCGGATCAACGCCAGTCCTCCGCGCTGGATCAGGTGGAGGAGACGCGCGAGCAGATGGCGCGGGTGGGCCTCCAGCTCGACCAGACCCTGGCCCAGGTGCACCAGCTCGTGGTGGGCGTCGAGGCGATTGGCGAGGCGCTCGACTCGGATCGGCTCTCGAGCCCGGGCCAGCGCGGCCGGCTGTCCCTCTACGGACAGGACTCCTGGAAGACGCCCCTGCCGGTGGCGCTCCACGTCGTGCCCGGCCTGCGGCTGGACGTGGACTCCGAGTTCGGCGCGGTGCTCACTCCCCGGCTCGCCGTGCGGCTGGAGCCGGTGGAGGCGCTCACGGTGCGCGCCAGCTACGGCCTCGCGTTCCGCGCACCGAGCTTCCAGGAGCAGCTCATCGACTTCGAGAACCCCAGCGTGGGCTACGTGGTCGCGGGCAACCCGGCGCTGCGCCCCGAGCACTCGCGCGGTGCGACCGTGTCCGCGGAGTGGCGCATCGGCAGCCGGAGCCTCCTGTGGACGAACCTGTTCCGCAACGATCTCTCCGACATGATCACCGTGGTGCAGGATCCGCTCTCCCCTACCCTGCGCTTCACCTACGACAACGTCGCGCGCGCCACCGTGCAGGGCGCCGAGGTGGGCTGGAAGCAGCGGCTGCCACTCGGGGCCTGGCTGGACGTGGGCTACACGCTCATCCACGCGCGGGATCTCGAGGAGGACCGGCCCCTCGAGGGACAGAGCGCGCACCGGCTCACCACGCAGCTCGGCCTGCGCTACCGGCCCTGGCGCCTGGAGGCCTCCGTGCAGGGCTCCTGGGTGGGCCCCCGCCCCTACTACCAGGCCCCCGACGGCACCGCGCGAACCGTCCAGGCCCCCGCCTACGCGACCCTGGACGCACGGCTCGCCTACGGCGTGCTGGAGTCGGTCCGGCTCTTCGTCGCCGGCCGCAACCTGCTGGGCGCGGGAGATCCGGACTACCTGCCCATTCCGCCCCGCGCCTTCTACGCGGGGCTCATCCTCGACGTGTGAGGGAGGACGCATGCAACGCATCGCCAGACAGTCGCGACACCGCTGGGCCCGAGGCCACATCCTGCTGCTCGGCCTCGCCGCGTGTGGCGGGGACATCCAACCGGAGCCGGGCCCCCAGCAGCCCACCGGCGGCGAGCCGCCCGCCCTGTTCCGCCACACCCGTGAGGCGGACGGCTCGGTGACCACGAGCGTCGACGCGACCGATGGGGCGGCGTGGCGCGCCCTGGATCTGGACACGGGCGAGGCCGCGGAGGCCGCCGTGCAGTCCGCCTGGGATGTGTCCTTCCAGCGCTTCCACATCCGCACGCGCGGAGGCGTCAACGGCACGGGCGGAGTCGGCGTGGCGCTGCTGCCGGACGCCTTCGAGTCGCTCACCCAGGCGCCCGCCTCGGGCTACCACGAGGATGCCGTGGACAGCGACGACACGGACAGCGAGCCGGACAACGTCTTCGAGCGGGTGGAGGACGGCTGGTACAGCTACGACGTGATGACCCACACGCTCACGCCGCGCGCGCGGACCTATGTCCTGCGCAGCGACGAGGGCCGCTATTTCAAACTGCGGATGCTGAGCTACTACGACCCGGCCGGCTCTCCCGCGGTGATCTCCTTCCGGTGGAAGCAGGTGGATCCACCGGGCCCTTCCCTGACACACGAGCAAGGACGACACCCATGAAGAACGGCCCCCTCCCCGAAACCCGAGCGAAGCACGGCACGCCGCGAGGCCCCTGGCGTACCACCGCCCTGACGCTGGCCCTGCTGCTGGAAGCCTGTGGCGGAAACGCGCCGGTGGAGCCGCCGCCCCCGGCCGAGGCCGCGCGGTGCGAGGCGAGCCCGGTGCGCTGCGCGGAGCAGAGCATCGATCAATTGAACCTGCTCACCACGGTCTCCACGGGGGAGATCCGCGAGGAGGGAACGGTCGCGGGCGAGTTCCACACCTACGTGGACGCGCGGGCGGGAGGCGCCTCCTCCACGCAGTCGTATACCTATGGCCGCTTCACGGCCCAGGGGCTGAGCCGGGTGGCGGTGGATGATCAAGCGGCCCTGGGCTCGACGGATTGGGACATCGCCCTGCGCCGCTACACCCTCCGGGTGAACAGCGGCGTGTCGGGCCCCTCGTGCGTCGCGGTGGCCCGGACTCCGGCGGGCACGGCCTTCGAGTCGGTGACGGCGGTGGATGCCGCCTGGGAGTTCCGCACCGAGGACTACTTCAACGAGTCCTGTGAGGCCATTGCCGGACAGTACACCCTGGGCCTGGCAACGCGGCTGGAGGACTTCTGGGGCTATGAGGCCTGTCTGTCCATGACCGGCACGGTGTTCGTGCTGCGCCTGGCGGATGGCAAACATGTAAAGCTTCAGGTGACGCACTACTACGAGCCGGAGCCGCAGCGGGTCTGCGATGAGACGGGCGAGGTGCCCCAGCCCAGCGGCGCGGCCCAATTGCGCGTCAGGTGGGCCTTCCTGCCATGAGGCTCCCCGTGTGGCCGCTGCTCCTGCTCACCGGGTGTGGCGGCTCACACCGGCCGCCGCATGAGGTACTCGACGAGGAGGCACGGACGCTGCTCCAGGGGGGACGGCCCACCGAGGCCACGGCGGAGCCACCGCGCTTCGAGCCCGGTGAGCCAGTGGAGTCGGTGGTGTCTCCCGGAGGCCGCTTCCGCATCCACTTCTCGCGGAGCGGACCCAACGCGGTGGCGCTCGCGGACACGGAGGGCAACGGGATTCCGGACGCCGTGGACACCGTGGCGCGCACCTACGACGCCGTGGCGGCCTTCTACGCGGGGCTGGGCTACCGCTCGCCGCCCGAGGACTCCGGAGATCCGGGAGCCGACGGACGCTTCGACGTCTACCTGGTGGACTTCGCCGGACGGGCGGATGGGGCCTTCCGGCGCGAGGACTGCCTCGCGGTGGAGCTGGGCTGCCGCGGGTACATGCTCCAGGAGAACGACTTCGCCGGCTACGGCTATGCCTCCTACACGCAGGCCGTGACGACGCTCGCGAGCCATGAGTTCTTCCACGCCGTGCAGGCCGCGTATGGCACGGCGCTCGGACGCGTGGCGGAAGAAGGCACGGCGGTGTGGGCCTCCGAGCGCTTCGCTCCCGAGCTGGACGACCTGGAGCACTTCGTCCCGGCGTACCTGTCTCGCGCGGATCGCAGCCTGGTGGTGGATCCGGACGGGCCGGCGCAGGCCTTCGGTTATGGGGCCTCGCTCTTCTTCCAATTCCTCGGCGAGCGGCTGGGCGACGAGGTGATCCGGGCGATGTGGGAGGAGAGCGTGCGCGCGCCCTCCTCGCACTGGGCGGAGCTGCTGGAGACGGTCCTGCGCCGCGACGCGGGCACGGACTTCGACACCGTGTTCAGCGAGTTCGCCTCGTGGAACCTGGCCACCGGGGAGCGCGCGCGGGAAGGCAGTGGGTACGCACGGGGCGCGGGCTACTCCGGGCTCGTTCCCGCCGCCAGGGACTTGCCGGTGGACGAGCCCTCGGTGCGCGTGGCGGCCGCCTCGATGCGCTCCTTCGACGTGGCGGGAGGGACGCCCAGCATCTCCGCGTCCTTCGAGCCGAAGGAGGGCACGGACAGCGCGGGGCTGCACCTGCTGGTGGCGGCGGTAACCGAGCGCGAGGTGCTGCGCATCGTCCGCGCGGACGGGCCCGGAGTCCTCTCCGCCCGGGTCTCCGCCGAGGACGCCACACGCGTGGTGGTGGCGGTGGTGAACGGGCGCCACTCGGGCGACGGCCGCTATGGCCGGCTGAGCATCGCCTCGGAGTCCCCCCCAGCCGAGCACCCTTCCCGCGGGTGCCAGACCGCCCCTGGAGCGCTCCCCGGGGCACTGCTCCTCGCCGCCGCGTGGCGGGCCGTCCCGAGACGACGGGCTCGTTGAACGGGGCCTGAGCCACCCTCGTTTTCCCTGGCCCCGGGTGCGAGGGAAAGCAGCCTGTCTGGCTCTGACATGCTGCGTAATCGCTCCCAGCCTGTCTGGCTCTGACATGCTGCGTAATCCTTCTCCTGTCTCCTGAATAACCGTTTTCCTAGAAAGATGTTGACGAGTGCCCGGGAATTTTTGTTTTCTCTGAGCTCGAATCAAAATGATTCGCAGCTCGCGGGGGAACTCCATGAACCGGAATGAATCGTCTCATAAGGCAGCTCAGTTGGTGATGTTCACGGGGGGGCGAGACAGCACGCTCGCGGCCTGTGTGCTGATGCTACAAGGAATTCCCGTCCACCTTTTCAGTGCGAATAGCGGTTGTTCATTGCATCGGGGCATCATCGCCAACCGGGTGGACGAGCTGAGGAAGCGCTTTGGCGACCTGGTGGTGACACATGTCGTCGAAGACATCAGTGGTGCGTTCCGCGCCCTCGCCATCCAGAACATCGAGGGGGACATCCTGCGGTTCAAGAAGAACCTCATCCTCCTGGGGGAGAAAGTTGCCATCCACGCGCATGTCATCAACTACTGTCGCCGTCATGGCATAAAGACAGTCAATGATGGTATCGCCCGCTATCAGATGGAGTTTCCCGAGCAGCGGCTCGTGGCGAAGGAATACTTCGTGAAGTTCATGCGGCAGTACGGCCTCGAATACAACAGCCCCATCTACGAGTTCGCCAAGTCGGGTGACGATGTGAAGTACCGGCTCCTGCAACTCGGCCTGTCGACGAAGTCCCTGGAGGGCGTGTCCATCTTCGGGGACAGCTTTACCGAGCCCTCGGACGAGACGATCATGGCCTACCTGATGGAAAAGGAGGCCATGAGCAGGGACATCATCCAGTTCCTGTCCGGGGAGGGGCTCTTCGTGAGTGAGAAGGTCCAGGCTCAAGTCGCCACCCGGGCGGCTTCCTAGAACCTGAGCATTGCTACCGGTGCGCCACCCCATGATTCCAAGCCAACTCGACGCGCCCGCCCCCAGGAGAATCCGGAAGGTGGGGGCCGTTATTTTGAGACATGGTCTGCTGCTCGTCGTCCGGAAACGGGAGACGAATCGATTCATTTCTCCAGGCGGCAAGCCCGAGCCCGGAGAAACGGCCATCCAGTGCTTGGAGCGGGAGTTGGCTGAGGAACTCCAGATTCAGGTCGTTTCTCATCAACCCCTGGGGACGTTCTCGGATCAATCCGCTTTCGAGAACACCCAGGTGGACATGGAGGTGCACCACGTGCAGACCGCGGGCATCCCCTGCCCGGGCCAGGAAATCGAGGAGTTGGCCTGGGTGGATGCCGGGTACCGCGAGCGCGGGCTCGCCATGGGGTCCATCTTCGACCGCTTCGTCCTCCCGCGGTTGATCGAACAGGGATGGGTCCGCGCCAGGCGCCGCACCAGCCCTCCCACCGAGCGCTCCATCCTGGTCGCGGACCTGGACGGCACGCTCGTCTTCGACGGCAAACCTCTCGCCGGGCAACTCAGGGAGGCCCTTCATGGGCTTCGGGGGAGGATCGAACCGGTCTTCGCCACCTCGCGTGCGCCCCGGGGGGCCGCGGCACTCCTGGGAGATCTGCTCTCCATGGGGACAGTCATTTGCTGCAATGGAGCCATCGTCCTGGAGAGGGGTCGGATTACCCGGCGCCAGACCGTGGATTCCGCCGTGGTGGTGGCTCTCTGCGAGCTCATGGACGAGCTGGGGGCGGAGTTCTATCTGGAGTACGGGGAGCGGTTCGCCCTGTGCGCGGGTGAAGCCTCGTTCCGCGAGATGCGCAACTACAAGGACTGCGCATCGCTGGACCGCGCCCGCCAGGACTGGGCCGAGGGAGTGGTGAAGATCGCCGTCAGAGCGCGGGACAAGCAGGCGTTCGTGAGGGAGTGCCTGCGCCGATTCGCGTCCCAGGTCCACCTCGCCGCGCACGAGAGCGAGACCATCGACATCGGGCCGGCGGGGGTGAACAAGCTCACCGCCGTCCAGGAGTGCTTCGACCTCGCGCACACCCGGCTCACGGCGCTGGGCAATGACGAGAATGACTTCGAACTGCTGGCGGAAGCCGACGCGGGTTATGTCGTCGGTCACCGGCTCCCTGGTTTGGAGTGGGCAGGAGGAGTGAAGCGGGTCCCCGCCTCACTCGAGCAGCTGCTCGAGCTACTTCATGCACTGTGAGGCACCTCCTTCCCAGTCAGTACGGGGGCTGAATCATGCGGGCGTCTGAGGAGTTCGATGGGCTGGATGCAGCGGCGTTGCATCCCCAGCTGAAGCACGCGCTGGCGCCCCAGGTGGAGCAGGTGCAGGCGGCGCATTACTTCCAGGCCTGTGCCAGTCTTCGCGAGGACGTCAAGGCAGGGCTTCGGAAGGCCTTGGGCCTGGAGCACGAGCTGTTCGTCCTGCACAACACGACGTCCGGGCTGCTCTCGGCGCTACTTGCCCTGGCTCGGATGGGCCTTCGGATGACCCGCCGTGGCGAGCGCCGGCAACACTACCCTCCCTACCTGCCCCTGCTTCCCGAGGCGAACACCGACGCACTGACCGAGGGGCCGCGGGTCACGTTCGTGACCCACGTCTCGCCACTCACCGGGCGGGTGGAGACCTTGGAGAAAGCTCCGGGCGAGGTGCTATGGGTGGACGCGGCTCAGTCCCTTGGCACCAATCTGACGGAGGAGATGTCGAGGCAGGCAGACCTCTTCATCGCGCCCCTGCACAAACACGTAGGGCTCGCCGTTGGCGCAGGGCTCGTCGGCCTGAGACGGGGGATTCCCGGCGAGGAAGAGCTGCGAGCCATCTTCTCCCTCGCGGAGGGTGGTTCGGCCCACGTTGGCCTGCTGAAGGCACTGCTGGATGCGCTGCGAAGCGCGCAAGGCCTCGTGTACAACAAGGCCAGGCTGTCTTTGGACGAGAGGTTTCAGTCTCTGTGCACGGAGGCCAGACTGATGCCGCTGGGAAGCCTGGAAAGCGGCGTTCCGTTCGTCTGCCTCACGTCCAGCAATGGCCAACCCCTGGAAAAACTCGTCAACCCGAAGAAGGCACACGCCCGGTACTTCAAGGCGGAGAACATCCTCCGGCTCTCCTTCTGCCACATGGCCCGCAGGCAGGATCCTCCTGTTGACTTTTCGGAGGAACTGGTCAGGAGAATGGCCACGCTGGTGAACCGGAACGGACATGGTGATGAGCAACAGTGACCGAGTGACGGACTATGCGAAAGGCGTAGGGCTTACCGCCCTCGGGGCCTTCGTCATGACCTTCGACACGCTTTTGTTGCGTTTGATCGATGGCGAGCGATGGACTGTCGTGTTCTTTCGCGGCGTCTTCATGTTCCTATCGATAGGCGCCGCGTGGCTGCTGCTGCGCAAGAAGCTGGGGCCGGAGGTAGGCTTCATCAATGGATTGCCAGGGCTGCTGGTGGCCACTCTTTATGGGCTGGGGTCCATCTTCTTCGTCCTGGCGCTCAGCCACACCAACGTGGCGAACATGCTCTTCATCATCGCCACCGCCCCCCTGTTCGCGGCCATCCTGTCGCGCTTTCTCCTCAAGGAGAACGTGTCGCGCGCCACCTGGATCTCCATTGTCAGCGCCCTGGGAGGCATCCTCCTGGTCGTCAAGGACGGGATGGTGCACGGGCATTGGATGGGTGATGCACTCGCACTGCTCACCGCCGCCACCATGGGCTCGGCCTTCGTGGCCACGAGGTGGGCTGGAAAGAACCTGTTCACGGCTCCCGCCGTAGGAGGGCTCATTTCCGCGGCCATCGCGGTTCCGCTCGTCGAGCACTTCGGCTTCACGATGGCCGCGCAGTGGAAGTATATGGGGCTGGAGGGGGCGCTGGTCATGCCCCTGGCGCTCGCCTGCATCGCGACGGGCCCGAAGTACCTTCCAGCACCTCAGGTGGGGTTGTTCTTGTTGCTCGAGACCGTGCTCGGCCCCCTGTGGGTCTGGTTGGTCCTGGACGAGGCCCCGACGACGTACAGCGCCCTGGGTGGAGCAGTGATCGTCGCCACCCTGGTGCTGCACAGTGGCTACTTCCTGCTCAAGTCCAAGGCGGTACGGGGGGAATTGGCCCGAGAGTCCGTTACTCCCCGGAGGGCATGAAGCCCCCCGGCTCCCGGGCCGCTGACACATCCTGGCACACCCGCTGGCACAGCTCCGGCACTCCTCATCCGCGGCTCGCTCAGGGCGTGCGGATCGCCGGCAGGGTCACGCTGCTCATGCCGTTGCCGAGGAAGAAGCCCGGGTGGGCAGGCTGGTTGTAACCCATGTTCTGACCGGCGACCTGCACACGGTACTGCGGATCGTGCATCAGCGTCGGGATGCGGTAGCTGGTCTCGATCGGGGTGGTGAAGAGCAGCAAGGCGGTGCTGTCGTTGTTGCGCAGCACGACCTCTTCGCGCCAGTCACCGAGGATGTCGGCGGCGATCACCGGGTTGGACTTGGTGCTGTTGTTGGACGCGGCGCCGTAATCCGAAGCGGTCAGCAGGCGGGTCAGGCTCAGGGAGCTGGGTACCCATTTGTCGATCTTCACGCCGTCGAGCAGCTCGCGCGAGAGGTCGCCATCCCACCACACGGCCATGTTCACGCTGCTCGGGCGCTTGGTCGAGGAGATCTGCACGCCCCCGGCGCTCATCAGCACCGAACCGGCGGTGCTCCAGCACTCCTCGCCTGGATCGGCCGGGTCGATGTCCGCGCACATGCCGCGGCCGACGTCCGCGCCCGAACCGTAGCCCCACAGGATGGCGCCGGTGGCGGCATCATGAATTTCCATGCCGCGGTTGCTGCCGTACGAGCCCGGATCCTCGTGCACCATGAAGATCTGCTTGCCGCTGCGTTTCGGGTTGAGAACGCCGACATGCAGCGCATCGCCGTGGCCAAGGCCGGTGCGGTAGCGCAGGCTCCCGTCGCTGTTGATCGTGGCGGCGCCATAGATGATGTCGTCCTTGCCGTCGTCGTTCACGTCCGCGACGCTGAACCAGTGCGCGCCTTCGCCGTAGGAGCCCGAACCCGAGGTCGGGCTGTCGTGGATCCAGCGCTGGGTCAGCTTGCCGTCACGCCAGTCCCAGGCCACGAGCACCGCGCGGGTGTAGTAGCCGCGAGCGAACACGGCGGAGGGCCGGGTGCCGTCGAGATAGGCCACGCCAGCGAGGAAGCGGTCCACGCGGTTGCCGTAGCTGTCGCCCCATTTGGACACGGTGCCGCGCGCGGGCAGGTAGTTGGTGGTGGCCAGGGCGGCACCGGTGGCACCGTCGAAGACGGTCAGGTACTCCGGACCGGAGAGGATGTAGCCGGAGCTGTTGCGGTAGTCGGCCGAGCTGGAGCCGATCACCGTGCCCTTGCCGTCGACGGTGCCGTCGGCGGTCTTGATCATCACTTCGGCCTTGCCGTCTCCATCGAGGTCATACACGACCATCGAGGTGTAGTGTGCGCCGGCACGGATGTTCATGCCCGGATGGATGCGCCACAGGCGTTTGCCGTTGAGCTTGTAGGCATCGATGTAGGTGTTGCCGGTGTAGCCAGACTGGGAGTTGTCCTTGGCATTGGTCGGCTGCCACTTGAGCACGATCTCGTATTCGCCATCGCCGTCGAGATCGGCCACCGAGCCGTCATTGGCCTCGTAGGTGTAGGCCACACCGTCGGGCGTGGTGCCACCGGCGGGCTTGTGGAGAGCGATCGAGAGGTAGGGATTGGTCAGCACCGTGGCGTTGCTGCCGGCCTGCTCGACACCGTTGAGCACAGGCTTGACGGTATAGGTCGAGGTGGTGGTGCCCACCGTGTCGGTGTAGTTGGTGCCGCCGGTGAGCACACTGCTGTTGAGCTTGGTGGTACCGCGGTAGACATTGAAGCCGATGCCCGAGGGATCGGTGCCGAGCAGACGCCAGCTCACCAGCATGCCTCTGGCCGCCGGGACGGCGACCACGCCGCGGCCGAGTTTCTCGACGTATTTGGCGGTGGCCGCGATGCTTGGGCTGGAGGACTCGCCGGTGGAAGAGTCCGTGGCCGCCTGGGCCCCGGAGGCCAGCAGCATGACGGCCAGCCTGCCAAACAATTTGCTCTGCATGATGTCCCCTCGATCTGTCTGGAGGCCATCCGACCGAGGCTTCCAGTGTTCGCGAAAGAAACCTTGATCGAAACGTTACAAACAGTCAATACTCGAAATTCGAGCAAACCGATGATTTCCTCAAACGGTTGCGCGGAAGCTGGCCTGATTTCCCCTGGACGGGAAATATCGCCTGCGATCGGAGCCCATCTGGGGTCCATTCACAGCAGGATGGTCATTTTCTCGAGGAGGTTCATATGAGCAAACTCCCGAAGCGACGACTTCAGTCCATTTCGCTCCGTGGCCTCGTCGGAAACGTTTCCGCTCTTGCCCTTTTCCCAATCTACACCGGACCCCGGCCCCTCCCCGTCACATCCCAGCGCTTCACCACCTGACCGCCGCGCACGGCCCACAGCTCGTCCTGCAGGTTCACCGAGACACAGACGTGGTTGGGCACCACCCGCACCCGCTCGCCCACGCGCGGCTTCCATGCCGTGCGCGACAGGTCCAGCACTCCGTGCTCCTCGGAGATCGTCCGCACCACCACCTCGGGCCGGTCCAGCAGCGCGCCATAGCCCTCCACGGACAGTTCCTCCTTGGCCAGCGCCTTGGAGCCCGCGTCGATGACGGCCTGCCCCGGCACCGCCGTGCTCACCACCGTCGCGAGCACCGAGTACGCCACCTCTTCCCAACCGCACGCGCCCATCCACGCGCTCGCCCGGTCGAAGAAGGGCGCGATGCCCGGACGGACCTCGTTCATCCCCACCACCTCGTGCGAACGCCACAGGGTGGGCGTGGAGCCGCCACTCACGAGTCCCGGCTTCAGCCCCACCGCCCCCAGCGCGTCCAGGAACGTGCCCAGCCGCCTCGACACCTCCGCGAGCGCCGGGCCCTGCTCGGCCAGCGGCATGCGGAGGTGCCCCGGGTAGAACATCACGCCCTGGTACTCGACGCCCTCCGTCCCCGAGACCTCGCGGGCCAGCGCCACGGCCTCCTCCGGCGTCTGCACGCCCACCCGGCGCATCCCCAGGTCCAGCTCCACCAGCACGCCCACCGTGCGCCCCGCCCCGCGCGCGGCCTCCGCCAGCCCCGCCAGCACCTCCCGCGAGTCCAGCCCCACCGAGAGCCGCACGCGCCCGGGCAGCGCCATCAGCCGCGCCAGCTTCGAGGAGCCCACGGGCGAATAGGCCAGGAGCACGTCGTCCGCCACCGCGCCCATCACCTCCGCCTCGCGGGGCGTGGCCACCGTGACGCCCACCGCGCCGGCCTGGAGCTGCCTCGCCGCCAGCTCCGGCACCTTGTGCGTCTTCGTATGCGGCCTCCACCGCAGTCCGTGCTCGCGCATGTACGCGGAGGCCTTCGCGAGGTTGCGCTCCAGCCGCTCCTCGTCCACGAGCGCCGCCGGGGTCTCGAGATCATCCAGTGAGGGAAAGCTCATACGGGGCCGGGAAGGTACTCCAAGCTACGAGGCGTGAGCCAACCCGGCGGGGTTCAGGGGCAGCTCCAGGACGAAGGTGGCCCCATGCCCCGCTCCCTCGCTGTGGACCGTCAGCGAGCCACCCATCTCCTGGGCCGCCAGCGCGCTGGAGTGCAGGCCAAAGCCGTGGCCTTCCTCGCGCGTGGTGAAGCCGTACTGGAAGATGCGCGTGAGCTGCTCCGGTTCGATGCCCATACCGGTGTCCCGCACCTCGATGCGGACGCGGTCGGCGGCGGTGAGATCCAGCTTCACGGCCAGCCGCCGCTCCTCGGGCGGCACCCCATCCATGGCGTATTTGGCGTTGCTGAACAGGTTGACGAGGATCATCAAGACCTTGTGCTTGTCGGTGAGCACGGAGGGCAGCGAGGCCCATTGCCGCTCCACCTTCACCTGATGGCGGGAGAGACCGGCCGCGTTGATGCGCAGTGCGTCCTCCACCAACTCCACCAGGCTGACCGGCTCCTGGAGCCGCGGCATCCGGGCATGGTTCTGTTGCACCTTGACGATGTCGCCGATGTGCTCGGTGTACCGGCCGATGTCACCGAGCAGCTCGAGCATGCTCCCTCGCTCGTCCACCAGGTTCTGCCCCAGCTTGTCCAGGAATGGGAGGAGATGCCGTCCGCGCGGGTCCTCGGTGACGAAGGCCGTGAGCTCGCCCTGGTGCTCCTGGAGCAGGTGGGCCGCCCGGCCCACCTGCTCGAGCTTCATCCCGTTCATGCGCTCCCGGGCGAGCTGGGCCGCAGTGTAGACGCTGTTGAGGACGTTGCCCACGTTGTGCAGCACGTTGGTGGCGATCTCCGCCATGCCCGCCTGACGTGCCGTCCGCATGAGTTGCTGGTGGACCTCCTTCAGCTCCCGGGTGCGCTCCTCGACACGTTGCTCCAGGCCCTCGTTGGCCTGCCGCAGGGCCTCCTCGCGTTGCCGCACCTGCCGGGCCATCTGCTCGAAGGACCGGGCCAACTGTCCCAGCTCGTCCTCGCGTGAGGTCTCCAGGGAGACGCCGAAGTCGCCGGCCGTCACCTGGTCCGTGGCCCGGGTGAAGGTCTGGAGCGGGCGGGAGATCTGATCCCTGAGCACCCAGAACATGATGAGCAGTTCCATGAGCAGCGACACGAGGCCGAACACCAGCACATAGCGCGCGGCATCGATGGCTTTCGAGGTCACCACACTCTCGGGCAACACCGTGACGAAGTTCCAGCCCGGACCCCGCAGCCGCGCCACGGCGATGTACTCGCCGTACTCGGGCAGCGCCACCACGGTCTGCCCGGGCTCGAGGCGCTTCACCGCTTCGAAGATGCTCCGCAGATGGGCCTGGTGCTCCGCGGTGGCGAGCCCCGGCCGTGAGCCCTCCGGCTGTTTGGCGGCCAGGATGTCGTAGCCGCCCGTCGTGCTGTCCTGCTTGAGCTCGGGAGGGGCGACGAGCTGGCCATCCTCGCGGAAGATGAGGTTGTACGCGCCGGGCAGGTGGTCGATGAGGGTGCGCGACAGCAGCTCATCGACGATCACGTCGTTGCCGAGCGTCGCGACATGCTTGCCGTCCTGGTCCACCGGGGTGACGGCGGAGATCAGCCATTTTCCGGAGACGTCATCCTTGTAGCTGCGGGTCCAGGCCATCCGCCGCAGGGGATTCTCCTGGGGCTGGGAGATGATGGAGTACTCGAAGGAGAGCAGCGGGTAGCCGGGACTGGCCTCCAGGGTCCAGTTGGGGACCTCTGGCCAGTAGAGCACGTTCACACCCTCCGTCAGCGCGATGTATGTGTTGGCGTGGCGGGTGCGGTAGGCGGGCCCGTATTGGGCGATCACGTCATACGCGGCCAGCAGCCGGCGTTGGAAAGCGGTATCGGCATTCACCCCCGGAGCGACCCAGACGCCCGGCACCCGCGTTCCATCGAAGCCCTCGGGCCGGGTGCGAATCGTCCCATCGGGCCGGAGCTCGAACATGCTGTCGAAGCGGGCGGTGGGATCCTCCTGGCTTCCGGCCTGGAGCCGTTCCTCGAAGGCCTGCTTGAGGAGGGCGTGGGCCTCCTCCACGAGGACGAAGATGGCCTGCTCCCGTTGGCCGCGCTCCGCGACGTGCCGCGCCAGATGCTCCAGGCTCTCGTCGCGCATGGTGCGCAGGATGTGGAGGTAGCTGACGAGGGTGGTCAGGGCGATGACCACCCCGATGCGCCCCGCCATCTGCAAGAGGGTCCGGCGCGCGAGGGTGGAACGGGAGTTGGATGGAGACGGCATGAGTCCACCAGCATCCCCCATGGGATGGGGGCACAGACAAGCGCACCGGGCAAGGGCTCACCGGGAGTATGAGCCGGGGCGGAAGGCTCAGCGCTGGGGCGTGTCGAAGAAGTCGACCTCGCCGCTATCCAGCGAGTACTCCGCGCCTACCACCAGCAGCCCCTCCTCCTGGATGAGCCGCTCGAGCAGCCGGCTGGCGTGGCGCAGGTGGGAGCAGGACTGCCGCACGTTGGCGCGCACGGCCTCCTGCACCAGGCGCTCTTGCTCCACGTTCGGACCGGAGGCGCTCACCACGCTCTCCACCGCGGGCCGGCACCGGTCCACGATGTCGTGGATGTTCTCCGACGGCGCGCCCACACTGTGCTGGATGAAGTCCAGCGTGGCCTTGATGGCGCCGCAGCGCGAGTGGCCCATCACCACCACCAGACGCGTGCCGAAGGTGGCCGCCGCGAACTCCACGCTGCCCACCAGCGAGGGCGCCACCACGTTGCCCGCCACGCGGATGACGAAGAGGTCCCCGAGCCCTTGATCGAAGACGAGCTCCGAGGGCACCCGGGAGTCCGAGCACGAGAGGATGACGGCGAACGGAGTCTGCCTCGTCGCCAGCGAGGCCCGTGCCGACGAGCCGATGGCCGTGTTCATGCTTCGCACGTTCTGGACGAAGCGCTGGTTGCCGTCACGCAGACGCTGGAGCGCTTGATCAGCGGGAAGGGGAGCAGGAGGAATGCCAGCAATGGTCATGTCCGCGAGCCTCTCCCAAACATGAGAAGGAGGGAAGGTCCTTGGAAGGCGAGGACGAGATACGTCACGGATCGTCCGAGGCCACTGCGCGCCGCCCGACGTGGAGGTGTTCGCCACCGTTCTCCATTAGAGTCCTCCACCCTCTCCGCCCGTGCGACCTGAAGCCCATGTCTTCCGCCTCCCCAGAACCCCCCCAGCCCGAAGCTCCCCCGCCCCGATGGCTCGTCCCCGCCCTGAGCGTGGGGCTCACCTTCCTCTTCTTCCATCGGGCGGCCTTCTCCGCCAACGTCTTCTTCCTGCGCGACGTGCAGCAGGTCTATGTCCCGCTGTGGGAATACTGGCGCGAGCGGGTGCTCGGGGGGGAGTTTCCCCAGTGGTATCCCTTCGATGGGCTCGGGCAGCCCTACGTGGGCATGGTCGTCTCCGGGGCCTTCCACCCGGCCCAGGCGCTGTCGCTGGTGTTGCCCGGGGCGCTGGGTCTCAAGTGGCTCATGCTGCTGTGCTTCCCGGTGGCGTTCCTCGGCGTGAGCGCACTGGGGCGGCGGCTCGGGTGGGGGCTCGGGGCCGCGCTGCTCGCGGCGATGAGCTACACCTTCAGTGGCTACCTCGTCAGCATCACCAACAACACCCTGTACCTCCTGGCGGCCGTCACCGTGCCCTGGGTGTTCTGGGCGCTGGAGGGCTTTCTCCGGGCGCCCACGGTGGGACGGGGGCTCGGGGTCGCCGTGCTGCTCGGGCTCGTGCTGCTCGCCGGCGACGTGCAGGGCTACGCGGTCTGTCTGGGCGGGGCGCTGCTGTGGAGCGTGAGCCGTCCGGCGTCCAGCGGCACACCCCGCGCGCTGCTGGGGATGATGGGGGTGGGCGTCGTCTCCGTGCTGCTGTGCGCGGTGCAGATCCTCCCGACGCTGGCGGGGCTGGACGAGGTGCGCGCCTCGAATCAGACGCTGGAGCAGGCGGTGGTGTGGTCCGTCCATCCCCTGCGGCTCGTGGAGCTGCTGCTCGGGCCCCTGTTCGCGGGCGACGCCGGTGAGCACGTCCAGGTGGCCATCAGTACGTTGCTGCTGTCCACGTCGAGGAACGCTCTGTGGGCGGACTCGTTCTATCTGGGCGTGCCCGCGCTCGTGCTGGCGGGCGTGGCGGTGACCCGGGTGCGGGGGCCGCGCGCGGCCTTGCTGCTCGCCGCCGCCCTGGGGGCGGTGCTGCTGGCGCTCGGCAAGCACACGCCGCTCTACGGCTGGGTGTTCGACTGGGTGCCGCCGTGGCGGACCTTCCGCTACCCCGAGAAGCTGATGACGTTCGTCACCTTCGCGGTGTGCCTGGCGGCGGGCGTGGGGTGGGAACGGCTCGAGCACGCACCCGACGTCCGGCGCCGGGTGGGGCTCGGCGCGCTCGGGCTGGGAGGGCTGGTGCTGGCGGTGGGTGGCGCGGAGTGGCTCGGCCACGTGTTCTCGGAGGGGATGTTGTCCGGCCTGTGGATGGGGCCGCCGTGGCCCGAGGCCCAACGGCGCATCGGCGGGCACTTCGTGCTGGGCTGTGGACTGGCGGGCGGGAGCCTGCTCGCGTTGGGGGGCATCCTCGGCGTGGTGCGCTCGGCGCGGGCGCGGGCCGGGCTCGTGGGGGTGGTGGGCTTCGGGGGGCTGCTGCTGGCCAATGGCGACATCTACAAGGTGGGGGAGCCGGAGCTGATCGACGAGCCGACGCCCTTCGTCCTGCGCATCCAGGAGGAACTGCGCGAGCAGAGCGGACCGCCGCCGCGGGTATACCGGCTGTTCGGCCGCTACTACACGCCACGCCCCTTGCCGCTGCCCACCCTGGCGGAGACGAACGCGCTCATCATGGGGGCCTCGCTGATGCCGCTCGCGTCGGCGCTCTTCGGCCTGGAGAGCGCCAACGCGTACATGCCCGCCGCGTCGCGGCGGGTGGCGGACGTGCAGGCGGAGACGAACTCCTGGGTGCGTCACACCGCGGGCTTGTTCCACACGCGCTACTTCGTCATCCCGAGCGAGTCGAGCACGCTCGCCGCGCAACTGTCGGCGGAGCCGCTCCGGGTGCTGGAGCGGCTGGACGCCTTCGGGCTATGGCTGCTGGAGAACCCGAACGCGCTGCCGCGCGCGTACCTCGCCCACCCGCGCTGTGTGGCGGGTCCTCAGGAGGCGCTGCGGCGGCTCGGGAGCGTCCAGGCGCCGCGCGAGGTGGTGGTGGAGTGCGCGGCGCCCCTGCCCGAGCCGCCGCTGGAGGCGCCCCGGGGCGAGGTCACCGCCGCCCGGTTCGCGCCGGAGCAGGTGGAGGTGGAGGTGCGGGCGCGGGGCGGAGAGGTGCTGGTGCTCAACGACGCCTACTACGAGGGGTGGACGGCGAGCGTGGACGGGGAGCCGGTGTCCATCCTGCCCGCCAATGGGGCGGTGCGCGCGGTGGCGGTGCCCCCGGGGGTGCATCAGGTGGTCTTCCGCTACCGCACGCCCGGGCTGGCGGTGGGAGCCGGGGTGAGCCTGGGCACGCTGCTCGTGCTGCTCGGCGCGGACGGGGTGCTGCGGCGGCGCCTCTCGGCGAGGAGATTACTTGTTCCAACCGATGATGTGGGCCGCGAGCTTGTCGGTCACGGCATCGACGAAGACCACTCCTGAGCCCGCCGGCTTCGCGAGCAGGTAGGGCGTCATGTGTTTGCTGCCGCTCCAGACGGGCTCCCAGGGCTTCCAGACGAGGCTCGAGAAATTGAAGTACAGCCCGAAACCCGCATGGTTGGAGTTCTTGGCCTCCCGCAGCATGTCGCTCACGGCCTGCTTCTTGTCCTCGAGCGGAGGGCTGTTGTAGAGGTCCTGGATGACGAGAGTGCGCGGATCGGCCTGGAGGCGCACTCCGCCAATCTGACCGAGCACCGCCTTCCTTGGATTGTTGGGCCAGCCTCGGGTGTCGTAGTGGTTCTTGCTGGGATTCTGGAGGCGGCTGAAGACGATCGCCTTGCCCTTGCATTCGTCCAGCTTGGGCCATCGGCTGTGTCCAGTCCGCTTCCCGTGCTCGTGGACCTTGAACATCTTGTCTCCCAGTCCCTGGCTCACGATGTCGTTGATGTCGTCGGAGATGTCGACGCTGCCGCCCTCCTGCTTCAACAGCAGGAACACGGTTTCCCCCTTGTGCGCGTCCAGGAAGGACGAGACCTGAGCCACCACGTCGGCGACCGAGATTCCCTGGTCGAAGGGGCCGTGAAAGACATTGTAGGTCGTGCGCTCCTCGCCGATCTCCTGCTGAACCTGCTGCCGTTGTGTGCCACCGAGGGCATCCAGGAAGAGGCCAGTCCACGTTCCTTCTGACCCGTAGGTGGCGGCGCATCGGATGTCGAGCGCGCGCACTCCGGCCTCCAACTGCTCGGGGATGGAGAGCGTTTGTGCCCGCGTCATCGGCTTGATGGTCGATTGATACGCCCCCGTGTCATGCGTACCGGGGATCGAAAGCCGCGTGATGCAAGGATTGCCCTTCAGTTTCGACATCCAGTCCGCATTCGCCATGCATGCTCCTCCGCCAACGAAGGTATCAGGCTACCACACACTCCCTCTCTTTCTTGCCCTCGCGCACCCGCCGGGCCGCCGAGCCTTGCGAGCGAGCCGTCCGGCTGCGACGCTCTCCTCATGGACCAGGAGATCGAGCGCATCATCACGCATCTGTCCCGAGCCCGCAGTGTGCTGTTCATCACGGGCGCTGGAATCTCGGCGGAGTCGGGTGTCCCCACCTATCGCGGCATTGGAGGACTCTACAACGGCAAGACGACGGACGAGGGGCTGCCCATCGAGGTGGCGCTCTCGGCGAGCACGTTCCGGCGCAGGCCCGAGCTCACGTGGCATCACATCCACCAGATCGAGCGCGCCTGCCGGGGGGCGACCTTCAACCGCGCCCATGAAATCCTGGCGCGCTTCGAGGAGAGCTTCGAGCGCTGCTGGGTGCTCACGCAGAACGTCGACGGCTTCCACCGGGCGGCGGGCTCGAAGAACGTCATCGACATCCACGGTGACATCCACGAGCTGCGCTGCACGCGGTGCTCCTTCACCGAGCGCGTGGTGGATTACTCGAACCTGGAGCCGTGTCCGGACTGCCCTCAGTGTGGCGCGCTGCTGCGCCCCGAGGTCGTGCTCTTCGAGGAGATGCTGCCCCCCACGAAGGTGATGCGTCTCCAGCAGGAGCTCGCGACGGGCTTCGACATGGTGTTCTCCATCGGGACCTCGAGTCTGTTCCCCTACATCGACGGGCCCGTGCTCGAGGCGGTGGCGCGCAAGCGTCCAACGGTGGAGATCAACCCGGGGCGCACCGACATCTCGGACGTGGTCGAGGTGAAGCTGCAGACGGGCGCCGTGGCCGCCTGCGAGGCCTTGTGGGCCGCGCGCGACCGGTGGATGGCTCAGCGAGGGTAACGCTCGCTGAGCAGGGACGCTGGCCAAGGCGCAGCACGAGCCACGTGCCGCGCCCGTGCTCAGGGCAGCAGTTGGATGTCGTCGAGGTAGAGCGTGCCCTGGTCCTTGCCGGACTGATCCTGGAAGTAGATCTCCTGGAGCAGCCGGCTGCTCGCGCCCAGGGAACCGAGCGGGATGAGAACCTGCTCCCACACGCCCGGCTTGATGGCGTGGCCCAACGCCACGTCGAAGCGCATGCCTCCCAGTTCGGTCGAGCCATCCTCCTTGAGCAGCACCCGCACGATCTGTCCGCCCGTGGTGCCCCCATGCACCCAGAACGACAGGGTCTTGTAGAGGCTCAGGTCCACCCGCGTGGTGGTGTTGAAGAGGAGGGCCTTCCAGGAATCCGGCTCGAAGGAGATGGCCGACGTGCCCGAGTGGACGAGGTGGGTCGCGGCCAGGTTGCGCGTGGCCCAGCTCCGGTCCTTGAACGTGGTGTGGAGGCTGTCCGCGTAGAGGGTGAAGGCGGGCGTCGGCGTCGGCTCCGTGGGAGGATTCGTGGGCGGCGGCGTGCTGGAGCGCAGCAGCCGGATGTCGTCGAAGTACACCGTGCTCTGGTTCGTGCCCGTGTCGTCCTGGAGGTAGAGATCCCTCACGGTGCTCGTGGAGGACACGCCGATGGAACTCAACGGGACGATGACCTGCTGCCAGGTGCCCGCCTGGATGGCATGGCCCATCACCGTATCCAGCCGCACCGAGCCGAGCTTCTGCGAGCCATCGTACGCCAGCAGCCGCACGCCCTGCCCGCCCGCGGTGCCCCCATGCACCCACAGCTCGAGGGACGTGTACTGGGACGCGGGGAGCCCCGAGATGTGGTGGAGGTAGACGGCGTTCCACGTGTTGAGCTCGGCGGAGAGGGACGCCAGGCCCGTGCGCACCACGGTGCGGTTGTCGAGGTTGTGCGGGGTGTAGCTCCTGTCCGAGAAGCCATCGCCCAGGGCATCGGCATAGACGGACGTGTCGCCCGCGGCTTCGCCCGTCGACCCATCCATGCGCGCCCGGCCCTCGGAGACGGTGACGATGTCCACGTTCCTCGCCTTGACGGCATCGAGGATGGCCGCGAAGTCGGTGGCGCCATACTCCGTGGACGAGCTCGCCGTGCCGGTCACGATCTGGTGGAAGGTGAGGATGAGCCAGCTGCCGTCAGCGGCGGCGGCGTCGATCCACGAGCGCACCGTGTCCACCGAGACGCCCGTGTGCACGTCATAGGAGCGCAATTGCAGGATGTTCGAGTCCTTGAAGTTCTGGCCGCCGTTCACCGTGCGGTGGCTGCCGTAGTACTTCGAGATCGTGCTCAGCACGCTCGGGTTGTAGGCGCCGTAGGGCGAGGCGAACGAGGGCACCGAGGACAATCCGAACTGCGACTTCAACCAGGCCTGCGAGTCATGCAGCTCGATCTCCAGGGCGTTGGCGGTCAGGGTGGTGAGATCCGGATGGGTGATGGTGTGAGAGCCGATCTCGTTGCCCTCGGTGATGAGCGTCTGCACCTGCGGCACGGTCAGGTATCCCGAGAACCCGCCGCGGATGTTCTGGGTGATGAGGAAGTAGGTGGCGGCGATGCCGCGGGCATTGAGGGCCGGGCGCGCCGTCGTGTACTGCGAGCTCAGGCCGTCATCCAGCGTGATGCTCACCATGCCCCGTTGAAACGGCGTCGAGCCCCACGCCGGGCCCATGCACACCAGCAGGGCCACCACGAGCCCCCGCAGCATTCCTCGCACGACAAGTCGTCCACGCATGTGTCTTCCTCACGATGAAATCCCCCCTGGAACTGGCTTCCCGCGGTAGAGACGCGGGCGAGCAGGTGCTCGCTGGAATCATCGTCGCTCATGAGCAGGCACTCTACCGCCGCGGCCAGGAAGTGCTCGCCCCGCGCCGGGGCCCGGACACGCTGTCCACACCCGCGCTTCGTGGTTGCCCTTCGACGGAGTTCGCAGGAGGGTGGGTGGACAGGTCGGCCCGTCCGCTCCGCTCGTACTCCCCGTGTGCACCGTGCCCGTGCTCCATTCGTTACACTCCCCCGCCGTTCTGTTCGTCTCCAATGTCCAGACTCCCGGGGCCCGCCTCGGGGCGAGGTCCCTCGCGTGGGTGCTCGGGCTGGCGCTGCTGCTCGGGAGTGGCCCGGGTTGCCAGCGGCCGGCCAGGTCCCACACGCCCCTCGTCTACGCGGGTTCCGGCAGCATCGGCGACACCATCCTGTCACCGCTCAGCGAGGGCTTCGTCCGTCGGGGAGGTCCTCCCGTCGAGGCGAAGCACTATGTGGGCTCCGCGGAGGGCTTCAACCTCCTGATGGAGGGGCGCGCGGACGTGAGCGGCCTGGCGCGCTCGCTCCGGAGCACGGAGAAGGCCCGGCACCCCTATTACGTGATCATCGGGTATGCCGCGCTCGCGGTGTACGTCCACCCGGACAATCCGGTCACCGCCCTCAGCCGGGCCCAGCTCAAGGCATTCTTCACCGGCCAGCTGAAGAACTGGAAGGACGTGGGTGGACTGGATGCGCCCGTGGAGCTGGTGACGGTGAAGCTGTCCACCGGCTCGGGCACGACGGACTTCTTCCGGGAGACGGTGCTGGAGGGCGCCCCGTTCGCGCCCACCCATGCCTTCGAGCACCCGCGCGAGGTGCAGTCCTACGTGGCCTCGCATCCGCACGCGCTCTCGTGGGGGACGCTGGCGCCTGACGTCCAGGGCGTCCGGGTGCTGTCCTTGGACGGCGTGGCGCCAGGGCCCGATTCGATTCGCACGGCGGAATACCCGCTGTCCCGGCCGATGGTGCTGGCGACCCGGGGCGTGCCCGACGGGCCGCTCAAGGACTTCCTCGACTATGTGATGTCGCCCGAGGGCCAGGCCATCGTCGCGCGCTCCTTCATTCCCGTCCGAGAGGTGCACTGAGCGCCATGCCCTTGCTGCGCCGATTGACGGTCCGTCACAAGCTCTCGCTGCTCCTCGTCATCATCCTCGCGGTGTTCGTGACGAGCCACCTGGTCCAGGAGTCCACGCTGGACCGGTTCCAGGTCGGCGGTCCCGTGCACCAGGAGCTCAAGCTTCAGGCGGAGACGTACGACACGGTCCAGGCCCTGCTGGGAGAGCTGCACGCCGCGCGCGCGGTCCTGCACCTCATGCTCGCGCCCTCCAGCGAGGACGGGGCGCGGCAGCTCGTCAGGCAGTGGGAGGAGATCGCCGCGGGCGTGGACGCGCGCTTCGAGCGAGCGCTGTCGGTGACGGATGCCCCGGATGCCCGCCTGTACGTCGAGGACGCGCGCGTGGCCTGGGAGGGGTACGCCCGGGCGGTGCGTACACGCGTCTTCGCCGTCTCCGAGGCGGAGCGGAGCCGGGTGCTCGCGGACTTCCTGGCGGGGGCCCACACGCGCCGCTACGCGCGGCTGGCCGAGCTGCTCGAGGCGGCGGCCAACAGCCTGCGCCTGCGCTCCAGCGAGCTGGAGTCCGAGGTGGCGCGCACACTGCGGCGGGCCCGGTGGGGACTCGCGGCGGTGGATGGGGGGCTCGGACTCTTCCTGCTCGTGTTCCTCGCCGCGGTGGCGCGCTCCATCACCCGGCCCCTGAAGGAGTTGATGGTGGCGGCACGGCAGGTGGAGAAGGGAGACCTGTCCTTGCAACTGGCCACTGCCGGCGAGGACGAGATCGGCCAGCTCTCGCGCATCCTCGGGCAGATGGTGTCGCACTTGCGCGAGCTGATGCTGGCGGTGCGCCAGGCGGGCCAGGAGATGGCCGAGGCGGTGGAGCGGCTGGCGAGCGCGGCGGACGAGCAGGGGCGCAGCATCGAGCGGCAGGCGGCGGCGGTGACGCGGACGAACGTGGTGGCCGAGGAGATCAGCCAGACCTCCGAGCTGGCGGAGCGGCAGGTGGAGGGCGTGCTGAGCACGGCCGAGCGGGCCGACGAGGTGGGTCGCTCCGGCATGGAGGTGCTGACCGGGAGCCTGCGGGGCATCCAGGAGCTGCGCGGACAGTTCGATGCCATCGCGCGGCACGTGGTGGAGCTGGCCGAACACAGCGTGAAGGTGTCCACGCTGACGGAGACGGTGCGGGACCTGGCCGAGCAGAGTCACGTGCTGGCGCTGACGGCGGGCATCGAGGCGGCGCGGGCGGGGCCGGAAGGACAGGGCTTCCGGGTGGTGGCGGTGGAGATCCGCTCGCTGGCGGACCGCTCGGTGAAGGAGACGGTGGCGGTGCGCGAGCAGCTCAGGCGCTCGAGTGGAGCCATGCGCAACACGGTGGCCATCACCGCGCAAGGCCGCGCCCGGATGGAGGCGGAGCTCGAGCAGGTGCGCACGGGAGGCGAGCGCCTGGAGGAGCTCACCCGGATACTCCAGGAGTCGAGCATCAGCCTGCGGAGCATCGTCGGGGTGGTGAAGCAGCAGCACCAGGGCCTGGGGCAGATCTTCTCGGCGGTGAACGAGCTGTCACGCACGACGGACAAGGCGGTGGTGTCGGTGGCCGCCATGCGCCAGTCCGCCGAGCAGCTGCGCAGCACGACGGCGCGGTTGACCGAGGCCCTCTCGGGCTTCCGGTTGTGAGCCTTGGCGCGTGTTCGTTCCTCGAGGCTCACCGAGCATCTCGCGCCGTGGGTTGATCCATGACGGTCGCGTCGGATCAATCCCTTTTCGCATGAGCCCCGGGCCGCTCACGACGCGGGGCATCATCACTTCCCCTCGCGGAGAGAACATCCAATGAAGAAGAACCTGCGAATGCTCGTGTGTCTTGTGGGTGGTGCCACGCTGTTCGGCATGGGGTGCGGTGGAGCGCCCGAGGAGACGACGGAGGAGACGCCTCGGCCCTCGGACTCGCAGCAGCCCACGGCCGAACCGGAGCGCGGGGTCCATCAGCAGGCCGTCTACATGGTCTGCTGGGGCGATCTCGGCGTCTACTCGTCGCCGTCCACGTCCAGCCTGCTCCTCGAAACCCTGCATTACGGCCACCACTTCGACACGAACAGCCAGGTGTTCTGGTCGAATGGTGAGTACTGGGTCCGTGGTTATCCCACCTGCCCCAGTGGCTATGTCTGCAACCACATCGGCGATATGTACGTTCGCTGGGCTGGGCTCTGCTAGCAGGGCGCGACGAGTCACCCTGCGGCACACCGTCCGCCTACTCACAGCCGCACGAGCAGCTCGCGGAGGATGGAGCAGCCCTGCCGGAAGTCCTCCAGCCGGGCCTGCTCGTTGGGCGCGTTCCAGCTCACGCATGAAGTCCGCCACCTGCTCGCGCACGGCCATCATGCCGTGGAAGGAGTCACTGACCTTTCAAGTCCGTACAAGCCTGAAGGCGACGGCGAATCCCAACAAGGCGAACACAGCCGCGAAGCTTACCAGCAACCACTCAGCAGGGCCCGAGTGACCGGCGAGCTCAAGACCCAGCATTCCTTCGAGCTTCCAAAATACCGGTGTCAGCAACGCGCATACGACCAGGCCGATGATGGCTCCGAAAAATGAAAACAGGGCACTTGGAAGAAGTCGTTTCAGCATTTGACTGACCGCTCCTTGACGGATGTCTGCGCGTGAGAAGCACGTCTATCACCCGAGCATCGGCCGGTGTGATGGGCCCGTGGTGTTTTCTCGTGCCGCGCTGGCCCCGCCATTGGGCTCCCCCACGCACACCGGGGCGCTGACTTTCCGGTTCAGACCCCAGCTATCCAGGACGAAGCCGTTGAGTCGGCTACGGATGTAGTAGCCGCCTCGCCACACGCGGTGGAGGGTGACGCCCCTCGCTCGGCGGTGCGTCTGAAAGCGGAGCGTCTCAGTAGGCCACGACGGTGGGAACCGTGGTGCTGGTGAAGAAGTCCGGATAGGTGGCGATGTAGTTGGAGCCGCTCCCGGTCTCGATCGGGATGGTGCCGTCCTTGTTCCCCTGAACCTGGAGGGTGGTGCCATCGGCCAGGATGGACATCTCCCCGAGGGAGACGTACGACAAGCGGAACCCGTCAAGCGCCACGATCGTCGTGGAGCGCACCACCGAGAGCGTGTCCGGCGTCAGGTGCAGCAACTCCAGGTATATGCCGGAGGAGCCGCTCGGCGAGTACCGGTACGTGTAGCTGACGGCGACCCCGAGGTCGTTCGCGGCAATCGACAGGTCGGGCTCCGAGTACGAGCCCGCGAGCACCACACTCGCGCTCGGCCATGGGCACGTGGGGGAGGCCTGTCGGGTGATCACGGGCTCGAACCGGGGCGGATGCGAGCTCGAGCTCGCCTGCTGGTGGGTAATGGAGAAGGCGCACCCCCGTGAGGTGGCAGAGGTCAGCGCGGTGGAGTCCGTAGCGGGCTCGAACGGCTCAGCGGGGGTGGTCACGTCACAGGCGGAGAGCAGGAGGGCGACAGCGAGGGAGGCGGTGGATTTCACGGGATGCATGGTTTTTTCCCTTGTCATGTGGCAAGCGTCAATACGGCTGAGTCTTTCAATGAGTGCTGTTTGAGCCAGATGTTCCCGCTCAATTGGCTGGATGCTTCGGGGACCAAAGCTTCACCGGTGCCCGCTTCTCGTAGGCTTTCCCTTCTGGAGAGCCCACCAACTCCATCTCAAGACCCCATGGAGTGAAGAAGTGGACCCATGTTTCGCCTGACGTATCGCCCGAAGTCATTGTCATCGGCTCCCCCACCACGGTGATGCCCTTCGACTTCAAGTAGGCAACCCCCGCCTTGACATCGTCTGTATAGAAAGCAAGGTGGTGGCCACCCAGGTCTTCATGATCCGATGGGGTTGTTTTCCCTTTTGAGCCTTCATACTCGAAGAGCTCGATATTGGAGCCGTGACCGCAGCGAAGCATCTTGATCGTCACGCTTTTCGCTCTGGCTGGGATCTGCGTCTTCCGGTCGTTCGACAAACTGTTCGTCATCGCAACGGGACCGATTTTCGTCACGGCGACACAACCGAATATCTCAGAAAAGAATTTTTCAGCCTCGCGCATGTTGGGAACCGTGATTCCGACGTGATCGATTCCGGCTGATTTGATTCCAGGCATCTGCGCCTGGGCAGTTGACGTCAGTGCGAACGCCACGACGACTGAGAAGATTGGATTTCTAGACTTTGCGTTCATTCGTTGTGCGTTCGGCTGCATGTTCCGTTGATATCCACCACCCTATCGGAGCTTGAGGGGTTCGATAAGGCGCCATAGAGTGAACGCTTTGTTTCTTGAGGCGAACAGTTTCCCAGGAGGAGCCAGGTGGATCTGAATGCGGTGATGATGTTCAATCGGGTCGTAAAGATCGGCAGTTTCTCGAAAGCCGCGGCGGAGCTTGGTGTCACGAAATCGACCATCTCGAAAAAGATCGCCGAGCTTGAGTCTCACTTGGGAACGACTCTTCTCAGACGAACGACCAGAAACATTCAGCTGACGGACATGGGAAAACAGTTTCACGAGCAGTCATCGAGAGGTTTATCAGAAATCAAAAAGGCGACCGAGCAGGCACAAGCAGCAGGCGCTGAACCTCGAGGGTGCCTGCGCATTACAGCTCCTTCCGATTTCGCGACGAGCATCCTCGCGCCGCTCCTCGTGGGATTTCTAGAGACATATCCAGAAGTCTCGCTCGAGATGATGCTGACCGACAAGATTCTCGATCTGGTGACTGACGACATCGATGTCGCAATCCGCATTGGCCCGATGCTGGATTCAACTCTGAGCGCGAAGAAAATCGGTCGAGATGTTTTTCATCTGGTGGCGAGTCCCGCGTATATCAAACGTTCGCCCCCTCTTCGGGATCCAGGCGATCTGAGAAGACACAACTGCCTGGTCTTTGTCCCCAAGCCCACCATGCGCAGTTGGCGGTTGAAATCCGGATCCTCGAGAACAACTTTCGAACCAGCGAGCAAGTTTCTCTCGAACAATGTGACTGCCGTGAAAGCCCTGGTGGTGCAAGGAGCCGGCGTTGCCCTCCTGCCTGTCTCTAATTGCCGGGAGGAGATCGAAGCAAAGCGTATAAAGGTCGTCATGCCGGAGTGGTCGATGGAGGACACACCCATTCATTTCGTGTTTCAGAAACACGGCTTCACGCCACCAAAGGTTCTGGTTTTCATCTCTTATATGGAAGAAAAGATGAGGCCGCTCTTCAGCTGATGCGAAAGCAGCAGCCCCATCGTGGGCGCGGAGAGGAGCCCCACCACCACCGCGTCACGCTGGAGGAAGGACGAGGCCCTCTCATGCCTTCAGCGCTGCATGGGCTTTCTGCGCGCGCTCGAAGCGGCGGTTGACCTCATCCCACTGGAGGTTCTGGAAGAAGGCGTCGATGTACTTCGCCGCCGCGGCACCGTAGTCGATGGCATAGGCGTGCTCGTACATGTCCATCACGAGGAGCGGCATCCCGAACGCGACGGCCTGGGTGTGGTTGCCGGACCAATAAGTCCGCAGCTCGCCGGTGTGGAGGTTGAAGTCGAGGAGGGCCCAGCCGCTGCCTCCAGAGAGACTCATGCCCGTCACCCGGAAGAGCTCCTCCCAACGGCCGAAGCTCCCATGCTCACGCGCGAGGGCCTTCTCGATGGCACCGCTGGCTTTCCCGTCGCCGCCCAGGTTCCCGAAGTAGTGCTCGTGGAGGATCATCGAATTGGTGAAGGTGAGCTCCCGCTCCTTCAGGCCGCCCACGAGGAAACCCGGCGTGTCCTTGCCCACCCGGGCGAGCTCCTCCTCCACCTTGTTGAGGTTCTTCACCGCGCCGCCGTAGTTGTTCTCGTGGTGCGAGCGCAGCAGCCGCTCCGACAGGCCCTTGAGCTTCGTGGGATTGAAGGGAAGCGGTGCGAGGGCGTGGCCTCCAGGCTTCAGCGGCTCGGCCGTTGTGGCGGGACCCGGCTTCTCGTTCTCCGTCACGGGTTTTCCACCGGCAACGGCCGTGACCGCGGGCGTCAGGACAGCGAGGGTGGTGAGTGCTTCGCGGCGATTCATGAGATCCTCCCGAAGGTGGGTGTCGAGTGCGGCAAGCGGGGCTTCGGGGGAATTGGGTGGATGAGCAGATGCCAATGTCCCTGCGCCCCCCCCGCGCCATGGCTCGGCTCCTTGAGTCGCTCCTGCCGGTGAAACAACAGAATCATGCCCTACCCGTCCGTGCATCAATTGATGCGAGGAAGAGTTCCCTCCCGTACAGGGTGGGTTCCCCCAAGGTTTCGGAATGGTCAGGCGCGGGCCACCTGGGTCTACTGGCGCTTGCGCCACTCGAAGGGCGGAATCCGGGCGGCCCCGGGGTGGTTGTCCCGGCCCAGGGCCGTTCCCATCATCAAGGACAGGTGTCTCCCCGGGCGACGCGCGGCGCGTCGGAAGGATGGACGCATGTCGAAGGACCAGCCCTCGAGTCCCGTGGCGACGCTCCGCCATCTGGCGCTATCGCTCGAACGCCTGGTCGCCCACGAGGCCGCGAAGGGCGTGGTGGGGGGCGCGGCGGACGGCTTGCGCAAGGAGCTGCCGGGACTCGACGCGCAACTGCGCACGATCGTCCAGGACGCGCTGACGGTGCTCGGCCGGCTGCTCCACGAGGCCGCCGAGCACGAGCGGGTGGACCCGGGGGCCACGGCACAGACCATGGCGGCCTCGGCCATGCAGGGGCTGTTGGATGTGCTGGAGCGGGAATGGCAGGACGGCGGCATGCCGATGCACTCGCTCGTCGAGAGGTTCAACCTCCTGCTGGACGAGATCATCGACTTCACGCACTCGCGCACGGATGAGATCCGCACGCCGAGGGAGCGCGCCCAGGCCATGACCGAGGCAGTGGTGGACGCGGCGCTGGGGCGGGTGCACGACGCGGTGCCGGTGTTCGCCGAGGACCTTCGGGCGGCGGGCCCGCTGGGGGAGGAAGTGGCATCAGCGGTGGGTCGAGGGCTCGTGACGGGCCTGGGCACGCAGCTCCAGAAGGACGCGGAGACGCTCGCCGAGCGCACGGCGGCCGCGGCGGTGCGAGGGGCGAGCGGGGCGCTGACGCAACAGGTGCGCGCCTGGAATCAGGAAGCGGATGCCCTGGCCGTGCGGCGGATGTCCCGGGACGTGACAGCGGGAGTGCTGGACGCGCTCGCGGAGCGCCTGCGTCGGCCCCTGCTGGCCGTGGCGAGCGCGGGCGGAGTCATGGCCCTGACGCTGCTGGCGGCGCGTTGGCGCCGGGCCTAGAGGGCAGCGGCCCTGCCCGACCCCCGCCTCGCCTTCGGCGGACTTCTTCGACATTCGCGAGCGCGTGTCGATTAAGCGGCACCCCGCGGGGGCTTGTTGGTTGTGACCCACTCGCCTCAATGACAAATCATCGCGGTCGCCGGTGAAGCACCGAAGCACGGAAAGACGATCTGGCGCGGCTCCTTCCCACCTGGAGAGTCCCTCTTGAGCACGAACAACCCTCGCTATGACCTGTGGGCGCCGCGGACGCGCGCCAACCCCCTGCCCCTCTACGCACGCATGCGGGAGGAGGCGCCCGTGGTCCGGCTGTACGATCCCCATCTGCGGACCCCCGTGTGGGTGGTGACCCGCTACAAGGACGCGGTGGAGTTGGTCCGCGACTCCCGCTTCACCAAGGACATGCGCAAGCTGTCCGCGGAGGCCCGCGATCGTCAGGCGCGCTCCGACGCGATGGAGGCGATCAACCAGCACATGCTCATGGCGGATCCGCCAGACCACACGCGGCTGCGCACCCTCGTGTCCAAGGCCTTCACCCCACGCCGCGTGGAGGAGCTGCGCTCGCGCGTCACCGCCATCACGAACGAGCTGCTGGACGACGTGCGGGCCCAGGGCTCCGTGGATCTGCTCGACGCCTTCGCCTTCCCCCTGCCCATCACCGTCATCGCCGAGCTGCTCGGCGTTCCGGTGGAGGACCGCGAGCAGTTCCGCGAGTGGACGAACATCGTCATCAACCCGCCCATCAATGGAGACTTCGCGCCCATGCAGAAGGCCGGCATGGAGTTCATCCAGTACTTCCAGAAGCTGCTGGAGCGGCGCCGGGCCGAGCCTCGGGACGATCTGCTCACCGCCCTCATGTCCGTGGAGGAGCAGGGAGACCGGCTCTCGCCCCTCGAGTTGATCAGCATGCTGTTCCTGCTGCTGGTGGCGGGCCACGAGACGACGGTGAACCTCATTGGCAACGGGGTCTGGGCGCTGCTCCAACACCCGGAGCAGTTGGCGCGGCTGCGCGCCAACCCGGCCCTCATCGAGCCGGCGGTGGAGGAGATGCTGCGCTACCGCGGCCCGGTGGAGACCACCACCCAGCGCTGGGCCCTCCAGGACACCGAGTTCCATGGCCACGTGATTCCCGCGGGAGAGCCCATCCTCGCCTCGCTGATGTCGGCCGACCACGATCCCGAGCAGTTCCGCGACCCGGAGCGGTTCGACATCGGCCGAGAGCCCAACCGGCACATCGCCTTCGGCTTCGGCATCCACTTCTGCCTGGGCGCCCCCCTGGCCCGGCTCGAGGCCACGGTCGCCATCAACCTGCTGTTGGAGCGCATGCCCCGCCTGCGCCTGGCGGTGGACCCCGCCGAGCTGCGCTGGCGTGAGGGCATCCTCGTGCACGGCCTCCAGCGCCTGCCCGTGAGCGTGGATTAGGAGGGAGTGGGTGCCCCTCCGTCAGTAGGGCTTGTCGCCCTTCTCGATTCCGAAGGCGGACGGAGGCGCGTAGGTGCCGTTCACCGTCGTGCCCCCGTTGTGGATGGAGGGGAACATCGGCTGCATGTTCTGCGGGAACCCGAACGCGGGCTTCGTGAGCGAATCGAGGCGGCCCAGCTCCTCGGCCGTGAGCTTCACGTCCACCCCCTTCACGTTGTCCTCGAGCTGCGCGAGCCGCCGCGCGCCAATGATGGTGGACGTCACGCCCGGCTGCGCCTGCACCCACGCCAGCGCCACGCGCGCCACGGTGCTCTCGTGCGCCCGGGCGATGGCCTCCAGCACGTCCACGACGGCGTAGGTCCGCTCGTTCAGGAACGGCTCCAGGAGCATCCCCCGTTCACCCTTCTGCTGCCCCGTGTTCGCGCGCGTGTACTTGCCGCTGAGCGCGCCGCTCTTGAGCGGTGACCAGGGCGTGATGCCCAGACCGAACTCGCGCGCCATCGGCACGAGCTCCTGCTCCACGGTACGCTCCAGCAGCGAGTACTCAATCTGCAGTCCGACGAACGCCGACCAGCCGCGGAAGCGCGCCAGCATGTTCGCTTCGACGATCTTCCACGCCGGCGTGTCGGAGACGCCGAGGTAGCGCACCTTGCCCGCGCGGACGAGATCCTCGAGCGCGGCCATCGTCTCCTCGATGGGCGTGTGCACGTCCCAGTTATGCAGCCAGTACAGGTCGATGTAGTCCGTCTGCAGGCGGCGCAGCGAGTTCTCGCACGCCGAGATGATGGACTTGCGGCCGGAGCCGCCGCCGTTCGGGTCCCCCGGGTAGAGGTTTCCGCTGAACTTGGTCGCGATGACCAGGCGGTCGCGCCGGTCGGGGTGGCGTCCGACGTGGTCTCCGATGATCTTCTCGGAGTGGCTCTTCGTGTAGAGGTTCGCCGTATCGATGAAGTTGCCGCCGAGCTCGATGTACCGGTCGATGATCCGCTGGGACTCCTCGACGCTGGACCCCCAGCCGAGGTCTTCCCCGAACGTCATCGCACCAAGGCACAGCGGACTCACACGAAGGCCCGAGCGGCCGAGCGTCACATAATGATCAAGAGGCATGAGGGCTCCAGGGGATGTGCTACCTTGGGTCGGCCAGATGATTCAGCCTTAAACCAATTTAATTTTGAACCATTTCCCGCGCAACGGACCATGTCGAAAATCGACCCGGCGAAGATCTGGTCACTGAGCTACCGCCTGCTGATGTCGGTGATCTCCCACGTCACCCCGGACGTCTCCACCTTGGGGGTGGAGACCAAGGAGTTGTTCGTGCTCGCGGCGCTGGAGGAGCACCCCTACCCCGCGGAGTTGGCGGTGACCCTGAGCATGCCCAAGCCGACGGTGACGGTGTACGTGAAGCGGCTCGAGGCCGCGGGCTTGGTGAGCCGGGAGATCGACGCCGCGGACATGCGGCGCCACCGGCTGCGGCTCACGCCCGCCGGGCGCAAGGTGATGAACCAGGGCATGAAGCTGTTGTCGGACGCGTTCGGCGAGCGGCTCGGCCGCCTGAGCGCCGCGCAGCAGGAGGAGCTGCGGATGTTGCTGGAGAAAATGGGTTGATCGTGTAGAGCCCGCGCGCCTGCTCCCCCACCTGACCTGCCTTCAGCTGTCAGGCGCGGGCCACCTGGGTCCACTGGCGCTTGCGCCACTCGAAGGGAGGAATCCGGATGCGCTCCCCGACGGAGCCGTTCCACTCCGTCCTCACCCCGTGGCGCCCGAGCACCTCGCACACCTCCCGGGCGATGGCGAGGCTCGTGGCCTCGTGCTTCGCGGCGTCTTCCTCGTAGGCACCGAAGGCCAGCATCAGCCCCTGGCCCGCGACGCATCGCTCCAGGTCCTGGCCATGGTAGAAGACCGCTGCGCCTGGAAGAGCATCCGGGCGTGCGCGTCCAGCGTCTCCACCAGGGCCCTGTCGGACTCGCCCAGCTCGTCCTCCACCCACGGCTCGAGCTCCTCGAGCAGCTCCTCTTCGTCCTCGAAGCCGCCGCGTACCGCGCACTCGACGCGGGCGAGCAGGTGCTCGCGGGAATCATCGTCGCTCATGCGCGGGTACTCTACCTCTACGGGTTGCGGCCCTGCGCTCCCCGGAGCAGTTCGAATGCGGCGTCCCATATTTGGGAATCGGATGCACCGCGCGGCGGCAGGCGGTCGCGGGCGGGCCGGTCGTCCTCGTCCGGAGCCTCTGGATCGGCGCCCGCGTCGAGAAGCAGCCTCATCATCGGAATGTCCAGCCGCGATGCCGCAAGCCCGAGCGCAGTGTATCCGGCCTGCCCGCCCCATTCGTTGATCGTCCTGGCGGCCCCCGCGCCCAGGAGGAGAGAGGCGATGCCTAGATCGCCCACGCCCGCGCACGCCCGCAGCGGCGTGTCCCCTTCGCTGCTACGCACGTTGGGATCAGCCCCCGCCTTCAGGAGCGCTTCGACTGCCGCCTGCTGGCCTTCGAAGACCGCCACCAACAAGGGGCTCACGTCCCGCCCGACGTTCCATGCGTTGACGTCCGCGCCGTGCTCAAGGAGCGCCATGAGCACGTCGAGCCCGCCTCTCTCTGCGAGTTCGTTGATGGCCACATGCAGCGGACGCAAACCCGGCCACTGCGCCTGCGGCTCGTTCGGATCGGCACCACCGGCCAACAGCGCCTTGACCCGGGACGCATCGTGCTGTTCGATCGCTGAGAAGAGTTCTTTCGACATAGCTCATAGCTCCGCCATCGGATGACCAGGGGCGCAATTCTGGTCTTCAAGCTTCCTGGTATTCGCGAAGGCCTTCTCTATTTCGGTGATTGCGTTCTCATGGCTCGGGTCGGGCTTGCCTCCAAAGCATTCTTTCTGAATCTGCCACCGCTTCTCCAGGAGCTTTTTCTGAGCTTCAAGACGCTGCCGGATCCTGGAGCACGGCACCTTGGCCATCTTCTTCTCGTTCCATGATCCGGGCGACTTCGGATCGAGGGGTGGGACTGACCGGTTGAGCAGATCCTTCTCCTCCTGAAGCTCGTCGAGCCGGCTGTTCTTGCAGGTCTGATCCGCGTGGCGGGGGACCCGGTCGTACTCCTCCACGTTGGTGTAGTTCCTACCCGTCGCTGGATTGGTCTTTTTCCGCCAATGGGTGGGAGCCGTGACCGCCGCAACCGGGTCCGAATCAACGTCCGGCACGACCTCCTCTGCCTCCTGACGCTCAAATTCCTCCATGAGCCGCCGCGACTCCTCCGCTACGTCCAGCAGCCGCGCCTCGTACTCCCGCTGAGCGTCGACCCACTCCGGGCGACGGTCGATCTCCGACCCGGCGGTGCTGACGGGATAGAGCAGGACGAGGCCCACCAGCAACGGGCCCACCCGTGGGAGGAATTCAGCCAACGTCCTGGCGCGTCCCGCCTGCGCGACCCCTTCTGCCCCCCTCATCACCTCGGCGGCTTGCCCGCTCGCTTTCGCGGCGCGGGAGAAGCGCTCGAAGGCCCGTTCCGCCGTGGTGAGCTTGCGGTCCAATTGTTCCCACTGACGCGGCTCGATGTCTTCGCGAGCCCGAGACAGCATTGCCCTGGCCTTGTCCAGGTCCGCCTTTCCAATCCACGACCGATCCGGTGTCGGCTCCATCGGCGCGGAAACGAGCCGGATGCGCGGGCCCGAGGTGGGAGTCGACGCGAAGGAATGGGGCCGTGGCATCGACTGCGGGGCGGGCGCGCTAGCGCAGGCTGAGGCAAAGAGCAGAAGTACAAGGCACGCTCGGAAACGCATGGCTACGTCCTCCGATTGAGTCAGGACCTATAGGGTCCTGGAGGGGCCATTCGGAGTATGGAAGCGCGCCCCGACAGCAAGGGACGAGCGCGCGGGGGGAGCGGCACACGGCAGCCGCAGTTCGGGCCTGTGGAGGGCTCCAGGGCGGTAGCGGTGCCAGCGGGCAGAACCCCGGCACCGGGGAGCAAGCTGCACCCCTCCCCATGGGCGATCCGAATCGGCGCGCCCGCCCCATCCCGGTGCTCCGGAATGGAGCGCCCGCCCTCCAGACAGGCCTGGGATTCCCAGCAACTCCGGCCATTTGGCCTTGGCAGGGTCCTTGCTCTGACCAGGGAACGTCCAGGGCGGCCCCGCACGGGAGCGCCCACGTTTTCGCGAGGAGGAGCCGTCATGGAAGTGCGTTTCTACGGAGTCCGGGGAAGCATCGCGGTGTCGGGGGCGCACGCGGCGGGCATTGGCGGCAACACCTCCTGCCTGGAGGTGACGAGCCAGGGGCACCGGCTCATCCTCGACGCCGGCACGGGCATCCGCGCCCTGGGCGAGGTGATGATGCGCGAGGGCGCGCCGCGCAAGGCCACCCTCTTCTTCTCGCACCTGCATTGGGATCACGTGCAGGGCTTCCCCTTCTTCGCCCCGGGCTACCTGCCCACGACGGAGCTGGAGCTGTATGGCCCGGGGCCGGACGGGGACTCGGCGCTGGCGTCGGTGCTGGCGAAGCAGATGGAGCCGCCCAACTTCCCCGTGCCCCTGTCCACCATGCGCGCACGGATGGCGTTCCGCTCGGCGCTGCATGGCCACACGGTGGAGGTGGGCCCCTTCCGCGTGACGCCCTTCGACTCCCCCCACCCCCAGGGGTGCCTGGCCTACCGCGTCGAGGCGGATGGCCACTCCTTCGTCTACGCCACGGACATGGAGATGTCGCTCGCCACGCTGGACGCTCGCCACGCGCGGTGGATGGAGGGCGTGGACGCGCTGTGCATGGACGCGCAGTACACCCCGGACGAGTACAACGGCTCGCGCGGGGCGCCTCGCAAGGGCTGGGGCCACTCCACCATGGTGGACGCGGCCCAGGTGGCCCAGGCCGTCCACGCCCGCCGGCTGCTCCTCTTCCACCATGACCCCGCCCACAACGACGAGCAGGTGGAGGCCATGGCCGAGGAGGCCCGCCAGTACTTCGCCGCCAGCGAGCCGGCTCGCGAGGGCAAGCGCATCGTGCTCGGGGCCGGGGCGCACGCATGAGCCAGGAGGGACACATGGATTCGCCTTGCGCTAGTCTGCTGTCCCGCTTCGAGCTGCCCCCCCTTCCCTTCATGGCCACCTCCCCGGACGTCAGTCAGGTGCTGCTCCCCCTCGGCGGACTCGTCGGCCGCGAGGTCGATCTCGATGCCTTCCTCCAGACGCTGGTGGATCGCATCGCGGTGACGATGCAGGCGGACCGGGGCACGTTGTGGCTGTTGGATCCGGCGCGCGACGAGCTCTTCTCACGCGCGGCGCACCTGCCCGAGGTGTCTCAAATCCGGGTGAAGCGCGGCCAGGGCGTGGCGGGCTCGGTGGCCCAGCACGGCGAGCCCGTCAACATGCCCACCCCCGGTGGGGAGAGCCGCTTCTTCGCGGACATCGATCGGCTGACGGGCTACCGCACCACGACGAACCTCGCGGTGCCGCTGCGAGACACGGGCGGCACGCTCTACGGCGTGTTGCAGGTGCTCAACCGCCGCGGCGGCGAGCGCTTCACCGAGGACGACGTGCAGCGGCTCCAGGCCATCGCCACCCAGGTGAGCCAGGCGCTCCAGCGCACCAGCCTGTACCAGGAGCTGCAACGGGCCAAGGAGCAGCCCCACGCGCCGGTGGGCTACTTCTTCAACCGCATCATCGGCGAGTCCGAGCCGCTCAAGGTCATCTACCGGCTCATCCAGAAGGCGGCGCCCACGGACGCCACGGTGCTGCTGCGGGGCGAGAGCGGGTGTGGCAAGGAGCTGTTCGCCCGCGCGGTGCATGTGAACGGGCCGAGGCGCGACAAGCCCTTCGTGAAGGTGGACTGCGCGGCGCTGCCCGCCACGCTGATCGAAAACGAGCTGTTCGGCCACGAGAAGGGCGCCTTCACGGGGGCGGACCACCGGGTGCCGGGCAAGTTCGAGGCGGCCGAGGGCGGCACGGTGTTCATCGACGAGATCGGTGAGCTGCCCCTGCCGGTCCAGGGCAAGCTGTTGCGCGTGTTGCAGGATCGCGAGTTCGAGCGCGTGGGTGGCACGCAGACGTTGAAGATGGACGTGCGCATCGTCGCGGCGACCAACCGCGACCTGGCCCGCATGGTGGCCGAGGGGAAGTTCCGCGAGGACCTGTACTACCGCATCAAGGTGGTGGAGCTGGTGTTGCCGCCCCTGCGCGAGCGGGGCGGCGAGGACATCGAGCGGCTGACACGGCACTTCATCGCGTCGGCGGCGCGGCGCCACCGCCTGCCCCAGCCGAGGCTGAACGCCCTGGCGCTCGAGCGGCTCAAGCGCTACCGCTGGCCGGGCAACGTGCGCGAGCTGGAGAACTGCATCGAGAGCGCGGTGGTGCTCAGCGAGGGGGAGATCCTCGAGGAGCACCTGCCCCTGCCCAAGGTGGTGGACGCCGCTTCCGCCCCCCCGCCCACCGAGCCGCGAGCGGTGGACGGCGAGCCCGGGAACGTGTTGCCGCTGGCCGAGGTGGAGAAGCGGCACATCCTGCGCGTGCTGGAGCTGGTGAAGGGCAACCGGACGGCGGCGGCCAAGGCACTGCGGATCGGCCGCAACACGCTGGGCCGCAAGCTCAAGGAGTACGGGCTGTCCGACGAGGGCTGAGCCCATGCGTGGCGGGTTGCAAGCCCGGTGGGGCGCGGCTACACAGGCCGCCCTGCCCCATGCCCAAGCCACCGAACAGACAGGCGCGAGGCGCTCCTGTCCCGCCCATGCCGACAGAGCCCGCGCCGGTGGATCCGCGCGTCCACCGCAGCCGCGCCATGCTCCGCGACGCGCTGCTCGGACTCATCCGTGAGCGGGGCTTCGACACCATCAGCGTGCAGGACATCACCGGGCGCGCCCGGCTCAACCGCAGCACCTTCTACCTGCACTACCGTGACAAGGACGATCTGCTCACGCAGATCATGCGGGACATGCTCTCCGAGCTCGCGCTCAGGAGCCAGGAAGTGAGCGCGGGGCCCGACCTGCTCCAGCATGCGCTGGTGGAGTGGTTCCGGCACGCCGCCGAGCACGCCGAGCTGTATCACCTCATGCTCGGCCAGAGCGGCATGCGCGCCTACTCGGTCCAGCTGCGCAACATCCTCGAGCAGCTCATAGCGCCTGGCCTCACCACCAGCGCCCATCCCCGGCTCGAGGGGGTGCCCGCTTCCACCCTGAGCCGCTTCTTGATCTCCGCCTATATGGGCGTGCTCGAGTCCTGGCTGGATCGGCGCTCACCCGATTCCCCCGAGGACATGGCGCGCTGGTTGTGGGCCCTCACCTCCTGTCTGGAGACCCCGTTGACCAGCACGCCGGGAGCGACCTGAGCGGAAGTCCGGGATGCGCACGAGCCACGCCTACAGGCTCACTCGGTCTGGGAGACGGGAAGACGGACGACCAGTCCATCCAGCTCGGGGGTCACCTTGAGCTGGCAGGTCAGCCGGCTGTTGGACTGGAGGTGGTAGGCACAATCGAGCATGGTCTGCTCGATCGACTCCGGAGGCGGGAACCTGGGCAGCCACTTCTCATCCACGTAGGCGTGGCAGGTGGCGCAGTTGGCGAATCCCCCGCACTCCGCGACGATTCCGGGCACGAGATTGTCCATCGCCGCCTGCATGACGGACTGGCCCGTCTTGGCCTCGACGACGTGCTCGGTTCCATTGAACTCGATGAAGGTGATTCGGGGCATGGGCTTCTCCTTGGGGTTGCTTCAGCGCGGGGGCGCTACACGGCGCACTGTGCGAGCGGAACGCTCTCGTCCGCGAGGCGTTGGGCATCCACGGGGGTCCGGCTCGAGACCATCTTCCGGGCCGCCATGAAGTCCGCGGGCCGGCCAATGACATCCGCGGCGAGGATGCGGCCGTCCTTGAGATAGAAGGCCGAGAAGGTCCGGTTCTCGATGGAGCCGCGCGTGACGCACCGCTCGTAGCCCGTGGACAGCCCCACCATCTGCAGCTTCAGGTCGTACTGCTCCGACCAGAACCAGGGCGTGGCGGTGGAGGGCTCCTGCTTGCCCATGAGCGTGGCGGCGGCGACGCGCGCGTGCTCGAGCGCGTTGGGCACGGACTCGAGGCGCACCCGGGTGCCCGTGTAGGAGCTGGGTTGGTTCGCGCAGTCGCCAATGGCGAGGATGGAGGGATCGCTCGTGCGGGCGTACTCGTCCACGACGATGCCGTTGTCCACGGCGAGCCCCGCCTGGGCGGCCAGCTCCGTGTTGGGAATGAGGCCGATGCCCACCAGGACGAGATCCGCCTCGAGCGCTTCCTCCGCCCCACCGTGGGTGAGCTTCACCCGGCGCACCCGGCGCTGGGACTCATCGAGTTCGAAGCCCTGCACGCCCGCGAGCTGCCGGAAGTCGACGCCGTGTCCGCGATGGATGGCCTCGATGAAGGAGGAGACCTCCGGGCCGGTGACGCGGGCGAGGATGCGGGGGGCGGCTTCCACCACCGTCACGCGCAGCCCGAGCTGGGTGGCCGCCGCCGCGACCTCGAGGCCCACGTAGCCGCCGCCGATGATCACCAGGTGGCGTCCGGACACGAACTGGCCGTGCATCGCCTCCACGTCGGCGATGGAGCGCAGGGAGAACACGTTCTCCAGCCGGGAGGTGTCGACGCCCGGAAACGACAGCAGGCGCGCCCGGCCGCCCGTGGCGAGCACGAGCTTGTCGTAGCGCAGCCGGCTGCCCTCCGAGAGGAGGACCTCGTGCGCGTCGCGCTCGATGCGCTCCACGCGGGTGCCGAGCTTGAGCTCGATGGAGAAGCGCTCGTAGGTCGCCTGGGGTTTGAGGTGGAGCTCGTTCCGGCCCATCTTCCCGAGCAGGAACCCCTTGGACAGGGGGGGCCGCTGGTAGGGCAGGTGCGCCTCGTCCCCCACGAGGACGATCCGCCCCTCGCTGCCCTGCTGCCGCAGGCGCGTCGCCAGCTCGCCTCCGGCCTGTCCAGCACCCACGATGACCACCGTCTCGCCGCTCTTCATCGATTGCACTCCTCGCGGGCCAGGCCGCGTCGTTGGCGACCTGGATGATGTCGCATCACGAAGCGTGGAGCACAACCGACAATTCAGCCCGCGAGCACCCAGGCGGAGGCCACGGTGAGCCCCCCCGCCGCCGCGAACAGCTTCCAGGCCCGGCGCGACAGGTGCGTCCCGGTGCCCTCGGCCGCGTCGCCGAGGATGACCATCGCGGGCCCGCCCTGCCGGCCGCGCAGCTCATACCCGCCCGCCACCGGACCGGACCGCAACTCCCCCACCACCAGACACTCCTCGCCGAGCTTGCCCACCCGCTCGTACGACAGCGCCTCCTCGGGGGGCGCCCCTTCCACGGGCGCGTCCAGTCCCGGCCCCACCTCGGCGGGCCGTCCCACCAGGCAGGGCCGCACACGCAGCGGCGCCAGCACGAGCCCGGGCGAGAAGCTCAACGCCGCCTCCGTCTTCTCCCCGCGCATGCGCACCACCGGCGCGGACGCCCGCTCCACCGACAACAGCGAGCCCTTGCCGCCACCGGGCGTCACGCCGCGCAGCTCCGCCTCGTAGAAGGCGCACACCACGCCGCTCGGCGACGTCACCTGATCGCTCGCCGCGAGCCGGCCCCGGTACACCCCCCAGCCCGGCGTCTCACCCCGGCGCAGCGCCTCCACGCCCTCGTCGAGGCTCCGGGGCGCCTCGGCCCGCAGCGCGTCCGCGCGCACGCGAATCCGCGACCCCACCACCGCCAGCCCCGCCGCGACCATGAGCAGTCCGACGCCCAGTGCCTGGCGGAAGACGGCGGAAGACACCCACATGAGCGGGCCCGCGCCGTAGCGCAGCGACAGGAGCGCGAAGCACCCCGCCAGCAACCCCAACCACGCGAGCGGCGCGCGAGGCAGCGAGGCCCTCACGTCGCCGCGACTCCAGGAAACCGCCGCCACCATCAGCGCGCCCAGTCCCGCCGCGCAAAACGGGGCCAATGCCCACCGCAAGTCCATGGCTCCCCTGCCCCCAATCCACCCCGGCCCACCGTCCCGCACGGGCCTCGACCTCGCCAAAAGTGCGGACGCGGCGGGCCGCCGACAAGGGTGCCCGGGTGGCCGCCCCCCCTTGCCAGGGGGCCACCGTTCGCCACGGGCGCGTTACTCCGGCGGGGTTTCCGCCAGCGAACGATCCGACTCCTTCCGGGCCTGGAGGCCTCGGACCACCAGATCGTCGAAGGTGCAGACCAGGTTGCGGCACCCCAGGGCCACCTTCGCCGAGCGCCCCTGGAGTCCCTCCAGGTACTTGTGCGCGAAGGGCTCACTCTCACCGTTGAGGTAGGCGGCCACCTCCACGCCGTCCTTCTTGCGCTTGAGCTGGAGCTTCACGCGGAAGGGGCCCTGGGGAACGGGGGTCTCGTCCTGCACCAGGTCGGCCACCTCCTGCGCGCTGTTGCCCACCACGTCGCGGCCCTCGGGCGTGGTGTAGCGCCAGCTCAGGCGCATGCCCGTGCCGGGGATGGCATAGACGGACACCTGCAGGCCGGTGACGCGAAAGGACAGCTCGGCGTAGTGCTGGGCGTCCGCCTCCTCGGGGTAGCCGCGGCCGAGCGCGCTCGCGCTCATGAGCACCTCGGCGGAGAAGTCGTCGCTGGAGAAGTAGCGGCGGGCCAGGTAGGCGCGGGGGATGAGCTGCCCGCCCCCGGCGTCGTTGCCGCCCTGGATGGCGTGGAGCTGTCCATTCTCCAGCGTCCACGTGCCCGCGTGGGCATTCACGTTCTCCTCGCCCCCGACGAAGTCCACGCCCAGGCGCACCCGCCCGTCGGCCAGCTCCTCCAGCACCGAGCTGACGAAGAGATCACCATTGGTATTGGCGGGCCAGGGCTTGGGGCTGGGCACCACGCGCAAGACCCGCCCGAACACCAGCTTGTCCTCGCCGAACGGCAGGCCCACGGGCGTGTCCGACAGCCCCCTCACGCCGTAGGCGAGCACGGCCAGCGCGCCCATCACCGAGAGCGCCGCGCGCACCCGCCGCCAACCCGAGCGCAGCCGGTTGCGCTCCGGGCCGAGCGGCGCGAGCGCGGGCCCCGTGGACGACACGTTGCTGACGAGCGCCTCGAGCATCCGGCAGACCTCGGAGGCCCGCGCGGGGCGCGCCTCGGGCTCGGTCTCCAAGAGCCGCTCCACCACCGCGTCCACGCGCTTGTCCAGTCCGGGCACGCGCTCGGACGGCAGGCGGAAGCGCCCCACCGGCACCTCGCCAGTGAGCATCTCGTAGAGCATCACGCCCAGCGAGAACAGGTCCGCGCGCCCATCCACGTTCTTGGCGTCGCGCCGCTGCTCGGGCGCCATGTAGTTGAGCGTGCCCATGGCCACGGACGTGGCCGTCAGCCGCTCCGTGGAGTCGGGCCGGCGGATGCCCGCGAGCCCGAAGTCCGCCACCTTCACGTGCCCGCGCCCATCCACCAGGATGTTCTCCGGCTTCAGGTCGCGGTGGATGATGTCCTTTTCCTGGGCGCACTCCAGGGCGCGCGCCACCTGGAGCGCCACGCGCAGCGCCTCGGGCGGGGACAGCTCGTCCATGACGTCGCGCAGCGAGCGCCCCTCCACGTACTCCATGACGAAGTAGTAGTGCTCGCCCGCCACGCCCCGGTCGATGATCTGCACGATGTGGGGATGGCTGAGCGTGGCGAGCGCGGTGGCTTCCTTGTCGAAGCGCTGGACGAACTCGGGATCCTTGGCGAGCCGCGGCGGCAGCACCTTCACCGCCACGCGGCGGCCCAGCGACATCTGCCGCGCGAGCCACACCTCACCCATGCCGCCGCGGCCCAGCACGCGCAACAGCTCGTAGCCGGGAACCGCCAGCGTGCCGCCCACGAAGGTGCTCTCCAGGTTTCCCTCCTCGGCTCCGGGCGGAGGGGCCGCCGCGCGCGAGGCCCGCACGAGGAAGCGGGTGCCGCAGGCACACGACACCTCCGCCCCCGCCTGGAGGGAGCCCACCTCGTGCGTCCGCGCGCAGTTGGGACAGTCCTGGGTCGCCATCAGTCGTGGTGGGTGTTGGTGATCTCCAGGCCGAGCACCCGGTAGGGCTGGACGCCCTTTTCCTTGCCCTTGACCTGGGTGACGGGCAGCGGCTCCACGTCGAAGCCGGAGCCGGCCTTCTTCACCGTGCTGTCGTTGGCCACGACGTCGCCCCCGCGCGCGAGCCCACACAGGCGCGAGGCGGTGTTCACCGTGTCGCCGATGGCGGTGAACTCATGGCGCTCGGTGCTGCCCATGTAGCCGACAACCGCCTGGCCGGTGTTCACGCCGATGCCCACCTCGATGGGCCGCTTGCCCGCGGCGATGCGCGTGCCGTTGAGCACGTCCACCGCGTCCTGCATCTCCAGCGCCGCGCGCAGCGCCCGCGCCGCGTCGTCCGGGTGGCTGGAGGGCGGACCCCAGACGGCCATGACGCAGTCGCCGATGAACTTGTCCAGGTTGCCCTCGTGGCGGAACACCACGCCGGCCATGAGGGTGAAGAACTCGTTGAGCATGCTCACCACCTCCTGCGGAGACTCGTTCTCCGACAGGGTGGTGAAGCCGCGGATGTCCGCGAACAGGCAGGTGACTTCCGCCAGCCGGCTCTGGCGCAGGTCCTCCGTCTCGCCGCGGATCACCGCCTCGGCCACCGCGCGCGACAGGAAGCGGCTGAGCTCGGCGCGGGTGATGGCCTCGCTCTGCACCTGCGCCGCCAGGGCCGCGTTCTCCAGGGCGATGCCCGCCTGGGCGGAGATGCCCGAGAGGATGGTCAGGTCCTTCTCCGAGAAGGCGTTGGTCTGCTGGCGCGAGTCGAGGAAGAGCACCGCCTCCAGCTTGCCCTTGGACAAGAGCGGCACCGCCATGGCCGAGCGGATGCCCTGCGCCACGATGCTCTCCGAGGAGGAGAAGCGCTCGTCGATGATGGCGTCCGCGGTGAGCACCGCCTTGTGCGTCTCGGCCACCTTCTGCAGCACCGTGTCGGACACCATGACGTTGTCCGGCCGGCCGTGGCGGTGCTTGACGGCCACCGGCACGGTGAACTGCCCGTCCGGGCCCGCCTTGAGGATGACGCCGTGGTCGGCCGCCAGGAGCTGGAAGGACACCGAGAGGATCTGCTCGAAGAGATCCGCCTGCTTGCCCTGCTGACTCACCTGGCGGTGGAACTCGTAGGCGGTGCGCAGCTTCTCGTACTCGCGCTTGAGGGTGGCGAGCTCCTGGATCTGCTCGGCGGGCCGGAAGTTCTGCGGCGGCCCCTGCTGATCCATCTGCGCGAGGAAGGCGGGCACCGAGTGCGACTGCGCCACCACCGTCACCCGGGGCGAGCGCGACATCGTGCCGCCCAGGCCCGAGGACAGCGGGGCGGCCACGCCCGGGGACTCGCCGGAGTAGAAGGTGAGCTTGGTGGCGCCCACGCTGATCTCGTCCCCGTCGCGCAGCTTCAGCTCCGAGACGCGCTTGCCATTGACGAAGGTGCCGTTGGAGGAGCCCAGGTCGCGCAGGACGTACTCGCGGCCCACGCGCTCGATGGTGGCGTGCTCCTTGGAGACCTCGCGGTCCACCAGCCGCAGCGTGTTGGAGGGGTGCCGGCCCAGCGTCGTGAGCTGGCCGAGCGAGAACTCGCCGGTCGTCCCGTCCGGAAACCGCCCCTTGAGATGCGGCCCCCGCGGACCCGCGGTCTTCGAGGATGGAGGGGAACCTTGACTCACGCGCGCCACCTCGACGCTCCGGATTCCGACGTCACCTCCGGGACACTACCAGACCTCCCGGAGCACCGGAACGACTACGAACGCCTGCCTGGAGGGTCAGCTCAGAGGAAACTTTCCGGAGTTCCCGGGCTCTGGGGGTCGGAGTGGGCCCGGGAGCCCAGGGGGAAGGGGTTCTTGATGGCCAGGCCCACCGCGGGATAGACGATGACGCCCCCGAGGTCGCGCTCCCGGCCGAAGAGGACGGGACGGCAGGAGCTGTAGCCGGCGGTGAGCTCGGCGAAGAGGTGCACGTAGCGGAAGCCCAGGGCGAAGCCCACGCTGGCACCCACGAAGTGGCTGGACACCTGGGCCGGCAGCCGCACGTCGAAGCCCGACACGTCCTGGCCCGAGTTCGAGTAGTCCACCAGCCGCGAGTCCAGCGAGGTGCTGCTGTAGATGTACTTGGGCGCGCCGTACAGCTTGAAGATGTCCCCGAGATCCAGGCTCAGGTAGATGGGCACCTCGAGGTCCCACCGGGAGAACTCGTCGATCTGGACGATCTCCAGGGCATCCAGCACGGGGCTCTTGAAGAGGTGGCGGGAGAGGCCCACGCCGAGCGCCAGATCATAGGACTTGCGCTGGTAGTCCGGCAGCGAGTCGTCCTCGGGATCTCCCCCGTGCGCGAGCCGCAGCTTGCCGTCGAAGCGCAGGGAGGTGGAGCTCAGGCGCAGGCCCACGTCCAGGGAATGGGAGTCGAGCAGGCCGGCGCGCACCATCAACTCGTTGGAGGCGCCCGGAGGGGCCACCGCGAGCGCCAGGCCCACGCCGAGCAACCGCTGGGCGTCCTCCTCCGGCAGTTGGTAGGACTCGCCGGACTGGACGGCCCGCTTGATGGCCTTGCCCTGGGCGATGCCCTGTTCGAGGAGGGTGCCGAGCTGGCCCACCGGCGCGAAGGCGCCCGTCGCGCCGGACACCTGGAACTGGCCCCGGGCGAGGGGTTTGGCCGTCTGCATCGTGGAGAGCGTGGACGCGCAACCGGTGGCTGTCAGCAGGGCGAGCAGGAAGAGTGGAAGTCGCATGAGGGGAAGCGCAGATTACGCCGCCGCCCGCCCGATTGTCAGGCCGCCCCCCTTCACTCCTTCCACTCAGGGTGCTCCGGCTGTTAAGGGAGCCCGGTGCGAATCAAGCAGAAACCCGAGGATTTCTCCGTCAAGGAGTCCTACCGCTTCGACGAGGTGGCGAGCGGTCGTTACCGCGTCTACCTCATGGACAAGCAGAAGCTGTCCACCTTCGACGCGGCCAACCGCCTGCGCGAGGCCTTCGGCCTCAAGCCCGGCTCCATCTCCTACTGCGGCCTGAAGGACAAGCAGGGCCGCACCGAGCAGCTCATCGCCGTGGACGGCGCCGACGTGGACATGCAGGAGCCCGACCTGCGCCTGAAGTACCTGGGGCGCTCGGACAAGGCCTTGTCCGCGGCCAACATCACCTCCAACCGCTTCGCCGTCACCGTGCGCATGTTGACGCAGGAGTCCGTTGGACCGCTCAACGTGGCCGCCGCGGAGATCAACCGCCTGGGCGTGGTGAACTACTTCGACAGCCAGCGCTTCGGCTCGCTCAAGCACGGCCAGGGCTTCATCGCCAAGGATCTCCTGCGCGGGGACTTCGAGGCCGCGCTGCACAACTACCTGGCGCGCCCCTCGGAGCTGGATCGCTCGGAGGACGCCAAGGTGAAGGCCTTCTGGCGCGACAACTGGGGCAAGTGGGACGCGCGCGTGCCCTTCGAGGGCAGCCGCAAGTACCACCGCATCCTCAAGTCCCTGCGTGAGCACCCCGGCGACTGGGTGCGTGCCTTCCTGCAGATCGAGGCGGACTACCGCGCGATGCTGCTCTTCACCTACCAGAGCTACCTCTGGAACGAGGGCGTGCGGCGCTACCTCCAGGTGCTGCTGCCGCGCGAGAGCCTCTTCCCGATGAAGTACCAGGCGGGCACCCTGCTCTTCCACCGCGACGCGGACCCCGAGACGCTCAACACCCTGCGCGCCTCCACCTTCCCGCTCGTCGCCCCGGACACCCGCATCGAGGATCCGAAGGTGAAGCAGGCCATGGACTGGGTGATGGGCCGCGAGAAGATCGCCTCCTTCGAGGATCTGCGCGTGCGCGAGGCCCCGCGGATGCTCTACTTCAAGCACGAGGAGCGCCCCACCGTCGTCGTGCCCCACAAGCTCGTCATCGGCCGCGTCCAGAACGACGACCTCAACCGGGGCTTCCTCAAGGTCAACATCGCCTTCACCCTGCCCCCCGGCGCCTACGCCACGCTCGTCATCAAGCGTCTCTTCCACTTCGAGTACGAGGAGGAGAGCGCCCAGAAGATCCGCGAGGGCTGGTACACGCCGCCCGAGGAGCGGGAAGAGGAAGGGCCGGCTCCCCGTGGACCGCGCCGGGCCTCCGCTGGCGATGCCCGTCCCCCCCGTGCCGCGTCCCGCGGTGCCGCGCCCGCCCGCCGGGGCTCCGCCGACGACGCCCGCGCCCCCCGCGCCCCGTCCCGGGTCGCCACGCTCGCCGCCACGCCCGCTGGCCCGGCCGCCCGGCGCTCGCCGGCTTCCGAGCCCACTGGCAACCGGCGCGCCCAGCCCCGGGAAGCCGCCGCGCCCCCGCCCGCCCCCACGCCCCCCACCGGTTTCCGCGAGCGCCAACGGCTGAAGAAGACCGCCAAGGAGCAGGCGCGCCAGGAGCAGTCCGCCAAGCGCCCGGAATCCCGGAAGAAAAAATGATCCGGACCGCCGCCCACCCCGGCGGCGCAATCGGGGACGGGCGGGGGCGTAGACCCATGCGTGAACGCACTCGCCTACCCCTCAGCAGTCGTCGCGGACCTCGCCCGGGCCATTGGGATGCAGATGGCGGATGAGGCCGTCGCCCCTTCCTGGAAGGCCGAGGTCCTCGCCGCCCGGCGCGGCGACCCCTCCGCTTTCGAGTCGCTCGTGCGCGGCATGCAGCGCCCCGTGTACGGCCTGGCGCTGCGCCTGCTCGGCAACGAGGCCGAGGCCTCCGAGGTGTCGCAAGAGGCCTTCCTGCGCGCCTATCAGCACCTGCACAAGTACGACGAGTCCCGCCCTTTTGATCTCTGGGTGATGGCCATCGCGCGCAACCTCTGCATGGACCTGCTGCGCCGGCGCGGCAAGGTGCGCACCGAGGAACTCGAGCCGATGAAGGAAGTGCTCGCGAGCGGCGAGGCGTCGCTCGAGGAGGGGGCGATCGCCCGCCAGGAGCGCCAGTCCCTGGAGGCGGCCCTCGCCACCCTGTCCGCCGAGGACCGGGAGGTGCTCGCCCTCTACTATGTGCAGAAGCGCACGACGAAGGAGATTGCCCAGGTGTTGGGCTGCGCGCCGGGCACGATCATGGCGCGCCTGTTCCGGGCGCGCGAGAAGCTGCGCAAGAAGATGACCCCCGCCCAGGAGGAGCAGACATGACCGCCACGATCCCGGAGTGCCCGGAGCTCGAGGTGCTCTTCACCGAGCTGGAGGCGGGCGCGGGCCCCGCGCTGGAGCATGCGCGCGAGTGCGAGGTGTGCGCCGCGATCCTCGAGGAGCACCGGCAGTTGGAGAAGGATCTGTACCGGCTGGCGGATCCGGCGCCTCCGCCGGACTTCGTGCACCGGGTGATGGCGCGGGTGGCCGCCGAGCCCCCGCCCCTGCACCGCGAGCTGTGGACGGGCCTGTCCATCCTCGCCGCCTCGCTCCTGGTGGGGCTCGGGGTGCTGGTCTCCAACGACGCGGCCCTGAGCGGGGCGGGCACGAGCCTGGCCCGCCTCCTCGTGGATGGCAGGGCCTTTCTCGAGGGCCTGCGCAGCGGGGTGAATGCCCTGTGGAACACGGCGGCGGCCCCCGTCGCCGGCCTGTTCGCCCTGCTCCTGATCTCTTCCCTGTTCGGCATCAAGCGGCTGGCCGGCAGCGGTCCCCAACCTTCCGAAGCGTGAGTGTCGCCATGAAGCTCTCCCCGCCCCTGCTCCTGTCCGCCGCCCTGCTCGCCGCGCCCTTGTCGCTCGCGCAGGCTCCCGCCGAGGCCCCCTCCTCCCCCACCCTCCAGCTCCAGTTCCGCGGCACCCTGCGCGACGCGATCCAGAAGATCGCCGAGGAGGGCGGCCTCAACGTGGTCATCACCGGCGAGCTGGACACCCCGGCCGACATCCGCCTGAAGAACGTCAGCGCCGAGCAGGCCCTGCGCACGGTGGCACGCGCCCACTCGCTGAAGCTCGAGCGCGACGGCGCCATCTACACCCTGCGCCCCATGACGGACGACGAGAGGGAAGAGGCCGGCATGGCGGAGCTCCCCTCGGCGCCCCCTGCGCCAGTGCCCGCCGTGGCGCCACCTCCGCCCGTGCCCCCGGTGGCCGTGGACTCGTCCGACTTCGACATGGACGAGGACGAGCTCAAGGAGCACGTGCGCAGCCAGATGAAGAAGGTGCGCCGCTCCAGCCGGGGCTCGCAGGACGTGGTCGCCCGGGGCCGCTCGCTGGACGTGACGGAGGACGAGTCGGTGGACAGCGCCGTCGTCTACGGGGGCGATCTCCGCGTGAAGGGGCACGTGAACGAGGACGCCGTCGTCTTCGGCGGCAACCTGGAGATCTCCGGCCACGTGGAGGGAGACGCGCACGCCTTCGGGGGCAACGTGGTGCTCGGCCCGGACGCGACGGTGGAGGGGGACGTGTCCGCCTATGGCGGCAGCGTGATCAAGCAGGAAGGGGCGAAGGTGGAGGGCCGGACCGAGTCCTTCGGGGGCGCCAACATCGGCCGCATGGTGGCGGGCGAAATCAAGGACAGCATCAAGGAAGCCAAGCAGGAGCGCGACGAGGAGCGGGACTCGGGCGGCCGGTTCGCGTCCTTCCTGCTCACGTTCGCCCTCCTCTTCGGCATGGGCTTCCTCGGACAGCTCTTCTTCCCGGCGCGGATGAAGGCCCTGGGCGCGGAGATCCGCGCCGAGCCGGCGCGCAGCGGCGCGGTGGGCCTGCTGGGCGCGCTGGCGCTCGTCCCCGCCCTGGTGATGCTGAGCATCACCGTCATCGGCATTCCGCTCGCCCTGGCGCTCATCGTCGTGGTGCCGGTGTTGACGGGCTGGGGCTTCACCGCGGTGGCGAGCGAGCTGGGCGCTCGCCTGCCCTTGCTGCGCGGCCGCAAGACCCAGGCCATGGTGCTCGCCCTGGGGCTGTTCATCCTCCTCCTGGTGGGCCGCATCCCGGTGCTCGGCTCGATGGTGATGTTGGCCGCGACGCTGGTGGGCCTGGGCGCCGTCATCCGCACCCGCTTCGGCCACCGCCCGCAGGGCTTCCCCGAGCCCATCTTCGGCGGCCAGCGCACCTCCTGAGCGGCGCGTCCTGACGGAACATGGGAAGTCCCCATGGGGGCGGTGACGAGCGGAAGCCACGCTCGCGCCGCCCCCGCTTCATTGCGGCAGGCGCATGACACGTCGCTTCACGGCCTGACGCGCCGCGCCAGTTCCGGCGGAGAAGCCGCCGTTGTCCGCGCCATCTCACCCGCTGGCTGTTTTGTCTCGTGGGAGGAGGAGACTCCCAGGCGGGCTTTGACCGCCCGGGGCCTCTGGGACATTGTCCCGCGCACCCTATGCGCCGCCTCCCAGATGCCGCCTCGCGCGGCAAGTCCATCACCATGGACCTCGAGGGCGAAACGGTGCCAGCCATCGAGGGCGAGCCCGTTGCCTGCTCGCTCATCGCCGCCGGTGAATCCGTCCTCGCCCGCTCCATCAAGTACCACCGCGCCCGCGGACCGTATTGCTTCTCCGGTGCGTGCTCGCACTGCCTCATGCGCGTGGACGGACTGCCCAACGTCTACACGTGCCGCGTGCCGGCCCGCGACGGCATGAAGCTGGAGCGGCAGAACGCCTACCCCTCGGCGAAGGTGGACGTGTTCGAGGCCATCGACTGGTTCTTCCCCAAGGGGTTGGACCACCACGAGATGTTCGCTGGCGTGCCCGTGGCCGAGCAGGTCATGGCCAAGGTGGCGCGCCAGCTCGCGGGCCTCGGCCTGCTGCCCACCGCTCCCGCTCCCGAGCGCCTGCCCGTGGAGACGGTACGCACCCGCGTGGCCGTGGTGGGCGCGGGCGCGGCGGGGCTCGCGGCGGCCCAGGTGCTCGCCGCCCAGGGCCTGCCCTTCCTGCTGCTCGAGCGTGACAGCGTGCTCGGGGGGCGGCTCCTCGCGGGCGTGCCCGAGGCGGACGCGCCGCCTCCACCGTCCGAGGGGCTCCTGGTCCCGGAGCGCGTGCGCACGCGCGTCACGGCCATCGGCCTGTTCGACGACGAGGAGGGCCGCTTCCTCGCGGCGGTGAGCGAGGGCAGCGGGGAGCCGCGGCTCGTGCGCGTGTACGCCGAGCGCTTCCTGCTCGCGCCCGGTGGGCACCCGCCGATGCTGCCCTTCGAGAACAACGATCTGCCGGGTGTGTACGCCAGCCACGCGGCGAGCCTGCTGGTGCGCCGCTACGGCGTGGCGCCCGAGACGGCGGCGCTGGTGGGCTCGGGCCCCGAGCTGTACGCGCTCGCGCGGCTGATGACGGAGCGCGGAACGAAGGTGGCGGCGGTGGTGGACCTGAAGGGCCCGCCGCCCGCGAACGCCCCCGCCGGAGCCGTCCAGGGCAGCGAGCCCAAGGCGCACGGCCACAACGCGGTGAGTGGCTTCAGCTACCAGGACGCGTCGGGCCGCCGGGTGAAGGTGGCATGTGACGCGGTGCTGGTGGCGGTGGCGCCGAGCCCGAGCTTCGAGCTGGCGCGGCAGGGCGGCGCGAAGGTGGAGTACGACGAGGCGCGCGAGGTGTTCGCGGTGGTGGCGGACGCGGAGGGGCGCACCGAGGCCGCGGACGTGTACGTGGCGGGGGATGTGAGGGGCGCACGGAGCGCGGCCCAGGCGGCGGCGGATGGCCGGCGCGCGGCCGAGGCGCTCGCCCACTCACTCACGCAAACCGCCGTGGGAGGCAAGTCATGAGCAAGGCACTAATCTGCTCCTGCGAGGACGTGACGGTGGAGGACATCCGCCACGCGGTCGCCAAGGGCTTTCGCGACGTGGAATCGGTCAAGCGCTTCACGGGCTTCGGCACGGGCGTGTGCCAGGGCAAGAGCTGCCTGTCGGCGGTGGCGGCGCTGCTGGCGAAGGAGAAGGCGCAGAAGCCCGAGGGCATCGTGCCCTTCACGCCCCGGCCGCCGCTCTACCCCACGGAGCTGTCGTTGCTGGCCTCGTACCCGGTGGACGAGTCGAAGCCTCCGGTGGGAGGAGTGCCCCAGGAGCTGGACACCTTCCCCGCGACGTTGCGGCCCGAGGGCTCGGTGCCGGCGCGAGCCCGGGTGGTCATCGTCGGAGGAGGCGTGCTGGGCCTGGCGCTCGCGTACAACCTGTCGCTGCGCGGCGAGACGGACGTGGTGGTGCTCGAGCGCGGCTACCTGTGCGCGGGCGCGTCGGGGCGCAACGGGGGCGGCGTGCGCATGCAGTGGGGCACGGCGGCCAACATCCAGCTGGCCAAGCGCTCCATCGAGCTGATGGGCCGCTTCGCGCGCGACCTGGGCATCAACGTGTGGCTGCGCCAGGGCGGCTACCTCTTCATGGCGAAGACGAAGCCGGTGGCCGAGCGCCTGGAGCGCAACGCGGCGCTGCACAACAAGCACGGCGTGCCCACGCGCATGCTCACCCTGGACGAGGCGCGCGACGTGGTGCCCGGCCTGTCGCTCAAGGACGCGCAGGCGGTCTCCTACAACCCCGAGGACGGCGTCATCTTCCCCTGGCCCTTCCTCTGGGGGTACGCCAATGCCTGCCGCAAGGCGGGCATCAAGGTGGAGACGTACACGCGCGTCACGGGCTTCGAGCTGTCGGACGGACTGGTGCGCAAGGTGAAGACGGACCGGGGCGACATCTCGTGCGACACGGTGGTGCTGGCCTCGGGGGCGTGGAGCCCGGAGGTGGCCAGGCTCGCGGGGGTGTCGCTGCCCAACGAGCCCCACCGGCACGAAATCCTCAGCACCGAGCCCCTCAAGCCCTTCCTGGGGCCGCTGGTGTCGGTGTTGGACTCGGGGCTGTACTTCAGCCAGTCCATGCGTGGGGAGATCGTCGGAGGCATGGGAGATCCGCTGGAGCCCGCGGGGTTGAACATGGGCTCCACGCTGCGCTTCGTGTCGCGCTTCGCGCGGGCGCTCACCGAGCAGTTGCCCAACCTGGGCCACGTGAAGGTGCTGCGGCAGTGGGCGGGCTGCTACGACGTGACGCCGGACAACAGCCCCATCCTCGGCCGCACGCCGGGGCTGGAGAACCTGCTCCAGCTCTCGGGCTTCGTGGGACACGGCTTCATGATGGCGCCCGCGGTGGCCGAGCGGATGGCCCAGTGGATGACCACCGGCGCGTCCGATGAGCTCTTCACCCGCTTCAACCTGCGCCGCTTCCAGGAGGGCAAGCTGGAGCGCGAGGACATGATCATCGGCTGAGTGGCATGGCGGGAGGGCCGCGCGGTTCACCCCTCCGCGCGCGCCTTCATGCAGGCACGGCAGGCCAGCCCGTCCCGGAGGGCCTGCCCCTCGCGCAGCGGTCTGGCCCGGCCACACTCCACGCAGCGGAAGGTGCCCGGGGGCGGCTGCTCGACGGGCTCCTCCTCCACGACGAGCACGGGAAGCTCCCGGTGGTCCTCCACGGAATGCGGCTGTCCGGGCGTATGCGCGGGCTCGGCCCGCCGGGGCGGAGGCGGGGGCGCACGAGGCGGAGGCGGACGGGCCGCGGGCGGAGGCGTCTCCCGGACGCCGAGTGGGGCGAGCTCTCCGGCATCGAGGAACATGCCACGGCACGCCGAGCACACCTCGACGGTAGCGCCCGAGGGGAGCCGCGCGGGAGTCATGAGGATGCGGCACTCCACGCACGAGCGCTGCGTCTCTCCCCCGACGAGCTGGTGCCTGGCGGGCTCACCGAAGGTGTCCTGGATGCGGCCGGCGGCGCCCCAGAAGCCCCCGCACTGGGCGCACCGGGCCAGCTCGGCCTGGGCACCCGTGCGAGAGGTGGCGGCGAAGGGCTCGAGGGGATGGGCGCAGTGGGGACAGTGGCTCACGAGCGACATGGGGACGGACTCTACCATCCTCTCCCGCCAGGCCTCGTCCCGCGTGGTGTTGAGGCTCGAGCCCGATACAGTGCCGGATGAGGAGCCTCCAATGTCCCTTGCCCGCATGTGGGTTGTACTGCTCGCGCCCCTGTACCTGCTGAGTTGTCAGACGCCTTCAGGTCATCACCCGCTCCAGGACTCGGCCCAGGCCGGGACGGAACGGCTCCACCCGTTCACCGGCAACGCGTGGCTGGAGATCGACAAGGCGGCATTTGAAGGCAATCTGCGCACCCTGCGGACCAGGCTGGGAGAGAAGACCCGCATCTGCGTGGTCATGAAGGCTGACGCCTATGGGCACGGAATGGACCTGCTCATCCCCTCTCTTTCGGAGCTGGGCGTGCCGTGCGTCGGCATCACGAGCAATGACGAGGCGAGGCGGGCGCGCGCCAGGGGCTTCAGCGGGCGTCTCATCCGGCTTCGAAGCGCCACGATGGACGAGGTCGAGGATGGGCTGCGCTATGGGCTCGAGGAGCCGGTCGGCAATCTCGCGTACGCGAGGCGGGTCTCGGACATTGGCAAGAAGCACGCCCGCACCATTCCCATGCACCTTGAGCTCGACGCCGGGGGCATGAGCCGCAACGGGATCGAGCTCGTCACGGCGCAAGGCAAGAAGGAGGTCCTCGAGCTCCTGCGGCTCCCGAGCCTCAAGCTCGTTGGCATCATGACCCACTTCCCAGTGGAGGAACGAGAAGACATCTTGCGCGTGCTCGCCACCTTCAAGGAGCAGGCCGACTGGGTCATCGAGAATGGCAACCTCGATCGAAGCCAACTCACGCTCCACTGCGCCAACTCCTTCGCGACGCTGGAGGTGCCTGAGAGTCACCTGGACATGGTGCGCGTGGGAGCGGTGCTCTTCGGCAACTCCTTGGCGAAGTACCCGGAGTTCAAGCGGATGTTGCAGTTCAAGTCTCGCGTCGCGAGCGTCAACAGCTATCCGGCCGGGAGCACGGTCGGCTACGACCGTACGTTCGCCCTGAAACGCGACTCGAGGCTTGCGAACATCCCGGTGGGTTACTCCGACGGCTATAGCCGCGTGCTCTCGAACCGGGGCCATGTCCTGATCCGAGGGCTGCGCCATCCCATCGTCGGCAGGGTCTCCATGAATACCTTCATGGTCGACGTGACCGACAGCCCGGCGATCCAGCCCGGCGATGAAGTCGTGCTCTTTGGGAAACAAGGCACGAGTGAAATCACCCGAGCGGAGTTGGAGGAGGGCGCGGGCACGCTCCTCGCGGACCAGTACACGATCTGGGGCAACTCCAACCCCAGGATTCTGAAGGCCGAATAGGGGGACGGTCAGAGCTTGGCGTGACCCGACGCGGGGGGAGCGGTGCCTCCCTGGGAATATTTCGCGTTCACCTCGGCATTGGTCCGGTTGGAGCTGCCGAGGATGTACTCGTAGACGGCGTCGCCCTGATGTCCCTTCTGCTTGGCCTTGTTCACGAGGTCATCGAAGGTGGGGCCATCCGGGTTGCCGTACTCCTTCATGTCCCGTGCGCGCAGCGCGTCCACGTCGGCCTTGTTCTCCATCATGCCGCGCGCCTCGAGGCGGGCCTCGTGGCGGATCCCCGCCGCCTTCCGGGCGCGCTGCTCGGGCGACAGGCCCGCCGCCTTCCACTGGGCGTCGAGCGCCGGGATCTCACCGACCTTCTGGTTGTACCAGGCACGGACGTCCGTGTTGCTCATCTTCGGGGCGTTGTTCGCGCCCGTGCTGAGCACGTTCGCCGTCTTGGTGTCCCGCGACCGCGGCGAGTAGTTGTCGCGGACCCGGTTGGACGAGGCCGCGGACGTCGACGAGGGGGGGGTGCTCGCGCCCGTGGGCGTGCTGGAGCCCGTGGACTTGCTCGCACGTGTGGACGAGGAGGGCGGCGAGGCGGCAGGGCGCGGAGACCGGGACGTCCTGAGGGTCATGGCGGTGACTTTCGGAGAAAGCGGAGGGGACGTCGGGGTTTATTTGTCCTGCCTGGTCGTCTTGGACTTGCCGTAGAAGCCCGCGGACTTTTCGGAGGGGGGGCGCTGCCACGTCTTGGGCCAGTCGTCGAACTGAGCGAGTTCCTCGTCGCCCGCGAGCAGCGTGTACAGGGACTCCTCGGGGAAGTCGCCGACGCGGATGCGCAGCTCCTGTCCATCCACCTCGGTGCGCATCGGATGGAAGGCATCCGGCGTCTTCTCCCACTTCAACTTGCGCTGCAGCAGTTCCTCGCCCGTCATGGCCCGTCCTCGTCGGGTGCCCCCCCTGTCGGCGGCACACTTCCGTGGAGCGGAACGCTAGGGGCGCCCAGCACGGATTGTCAAAGGCGGATGGGGGCCGGCTCGAGAGCTCCTCCATCCGAGGGCGGCCACGGACTCCCCTCCGGTCGGCCCCCGCACATGAACAGGAGCCAGGTTGTCGTCCGTGGTGTCATCCCCCAGTTGGCCGAAGCGGTTGAAACCCCACGCCCACACGGCGCCACCGGCGCCCACCGCCAGCGAATGGTCGTCATTCGCCGCCACGGCCAGCATCCGGCTCAGCCCCTGCACCTGCTCCGGCACCCGACGGGTGTTCGTGGTGCCATCCCCCAATTGGCCGGAGAGGTTGTAGCCCCAGGCCCACACGGTGCCATCCGAGCGCACCGCCTGTGAGTAGAAGGCTCCCGCCGCCACGGACACCACTCCGCTCAATCCCGGCACCCGCACCGGCTCCAAGCGGTTGATCTCGGTGCCATCCCCCAGCTCGCCGTAGTAGTTGATCCCCCACGCCCACACGGTGCCGTCGGAGCGTATCGCCAGCGAATGGTGGGCGCCCGTCGACACGGCCACCACTCCACTCAGGCCCCGCACCTGCACTGGAGCGAGGCGGTGCCCGCTCGTCGTCCCATCGCCCAGCTCACCGTTGTAGTTGTTCCCCCAAGCCCACACGGTGCCGTCGGAGCGCAACGCCAGCGAATGGAAGTAGCCCCCCTCCACGGCCACCACCCCGCTCAACCCCTGCACCTGCACCGGCTCCAAGCGGGTGCTTTCGGTACCATCCCCCAGTTGGCCGTATTGGTTCTCGCCCCAGGCCCAGACGGTGCCGTCGGAGCGCACCGCCAGCGAATGGGTTTTGCCCGCCGCCACGGCCACCACTCCACTCAGCCCCTTCACCTGCACTGGTACCAGGCGTTTGCTCTTGGTGCCATCCCCCAGCTCGCCGTAGAAGTTGTGGCCCCAACCCCACACGGTGCCGTCGGAGCGCACCGCCAGCGAATGGTATGAGCCCGCCGCCACGGCCACCGCTCCGTTCAGCCCCGTCACCTGCCCTGGCACCCACCTGTGGTCCTCGGTGCCATTCCCCAACTGGCCGTATAAGTTGTAACCCCAGGACCAGACGGTGCCGTCGGAGCGCAACGCCAGCGAATGGAGGGCGCCCGCCGCCACGGCCGCCACTCCGCTCAGCCCCAGCAGTCCCTCCACCTGCGCTGGAAGCAAATGGGCGTCCTTGGTGCCACCCCCCAACTGGCCGAAGTAGTTGTCGCCCCAGGCCCACACGGTACCGTCGGAGCGGACGGCCAGCGTGTGATCACCGCCCGCCGCCACGGCCACCACCACTCCGCTCAGCCCCTTCACCTGCCTTGGCGAGGAGCTGTCGGCCCCATAGCCGTCCCCCAGCTGGCCGTAGTAGTTGAAGCCCCAAGCCCAGAGGGTGCCGTCGGAGCGCACCGCCAGCGAATGGTAGTGGCCCGCGGCCACGGCCACCACGCCGCTCAACCCCTGCACCTGCACCGGCTCCAAGCGGGTGCTCGTGGTGCGATCCCCCAGTTGGCCGTAGTTGTTGTAGCCCCAGGCCCAGAGGGTGCCGTCGGAGCGCACCGCCAGCGAATGGGTTTTGCCCGCGGCCACGGCCACCACTCCGCTCAACCCCGTCACCTGCACCGGCTCCAAGCGGGTGCTCGTGGTGCCATCCCCCAGCCGGCCTGAAGAGTTGTAGCCCCAGGCCCACACGGTGCCGTCGGAGCGCACCGCCAGCGAATGGGAGTGGCCCGCGGCCACGGTCACCACTCCACTCAACCTCTGCACCTGCACCGGCGCCAGACGGTTGCTCGTGGTGCCATCCCCCAACTGGCCGTATTGATTCTCGCCCCAGGCCCAGACGGTGCCGTCATAACGTACCGCCAGCGAATAGGAGGAGCCCGCTGCCACCATCACCACGCCACGCAATCCCTGCACCTGCACCGGCGCCAGACGGTTGCTCGTGGTGCCATCCCCCAGTTCGCCCTTGGAGTTGGAGCCCCAAGCCCACACGGTACCGTCCGAGCGCGCCGCCAGCGAATGGGAGGAACTCGCGGACAAGGAGAGCAATCGACTTCCCAACTCCACCTGCATCGGCACCGAGCGGTCACCCGGAGTGCCCTGCCCGAGCTGGCCCGAGTCGTTGGCACCTGTTGCCCAGAGGGTTCCATCCGGGAGCCCCACCAGCGAATGAGACTCACCCGCGGCGACGAACACCACTCCGCCCGGCCCCGGCATCTGCACGGCTGCCGAGTGATTGCTCGTGGTGCCCTGCCCCGGCTCTCCTGGAGCATCAATGGACTGACCACAAGCCACCACCAGTACCGCGAGCCAGACGCCCAGCAGTCTGGTCGTCCAGCGTTCTGCATTGAGTTGCATGATTTGACTCCTGGCAAGAGGGAGCTACGGGCAGCTGAAGCCGTGCGTCCTCGAGGATGCACCATGTGGCTTCCCCCTGACAGTAGGATTCTCCCCCTGAACATGCTCTACGAGGGCACCCACCAGGTGCAGGCTCAGGGCGAGGGAGACAGGCCCGTGGAGCGCTCTTCCTGACGCGACAGCTCGCCCGCGGCCTTCACTGCCTGAACCATGGCGTAGATGATGTAGATGCGGAAGAGGATGCCGAACGTCGGCGGCGAGCGGCCCGAGCCTCCGTAGGTGGCGAGCGTGTAGAGCCCGTCGGCGGCGTAGAGGAGGATGGCCAGCACCATGGCCACGCGCGAGCGGCGATAGGTGAAGAAGCCCAGCACCGCGACGAGGCCTCCGAAGATGATGCTGCCCAGGCCCAGCTCCATGCTCTCGAGGATCTCCGAGTTGATGAGCATGGCCACCACGCCGACGAGCGTGTTGAAGCCGGCCAGGAAGTAGAGGAGGTACGCCATACTCCTCACCCGCTGCTCGGGATCCGACGCCGAGCCCGGGAGGGGCACCCCGTTGCGCATGACCCGCAGCTCCGCGTTCATGAAGCTCTGGACGAACTGGATGTGCAGGGTGCTTCCGTCGGGGAGGGGGAACTCCACGCCCTTCTTCAGCTCCTTCTGTCCGCCCGTCACCGTGCCCAGCGGTTTTCCATCCAGGGTGGCCTGGAAGTTCTTCCAGAACATCCCCCAGCTCAGCACCAGGCGCTGCGGTCCACCGGGTTCCAACGCAAACGTCTTCTTCGCCATGTGCGGCCCCCCTCTTCGACTGTGAAGCCCGGAAGGCTAGCCGGTCTGCCTGGTGGAGCAAAGGCCCGGGACGGGCGCGCCCCCACTCATCCCCGCAGTGCGAGCCCAACTCCCACGACGACGAGCATCGCCAGATGGAACCAGCCCACGTTGCGCGCGAGCATGGCCAGTCCCTCACCGGAGCCAGGGGCCTCGCCCCGGCGGATGGCGGCCAGTTCTTGGTGCCCGAGCACGATGGCCACGAGCCCGGGGACGAACCCGCAGAAGCCCAGCGTGGCGAAGGCCAGCGCCGTCATGGCGCGCTTCGAGGGTTTCTCCCCCAGCACCACCTTGTGGCAGCGCAGGCAGAGCATCCGCCCCGCCTGCCACCGGCGGCAGCGCTCACATAGGAACGTGCCGCACCGGCTGCAGGTGCCTTCGGCGGGGCTCTCGGGATGGGTGGCGCACAGCGCGGTGCTCGCGTCCATGCGCCCGTTCTAGCACCCCGTGCGCTACTTCTAAGTAATAGGACGGATGGGGGCCCCTATGGAGGGCGGCGAGCGGTAGGAACGCGATGCTTTTTTAGCATCTTCCGGTGCGGAGCCCGTGTGGCACGGTGGAGGAGTGAGTTCCCTTCGTTTCCAAGACAAAGGCTCCACCATGTTTGAAATCACCCACCGCATCGTTCAGACCAACGGCATCCACCTGCATATCGCCGAGGCCGGCCAGGGTCCCCTGGTGCTGCTGCTCCATGGCTGGCCGGAGTCCTGGTACTCGTGGCGCCACCAGATCCCCGCGCTCGCCGCCGCCGGTTACCACGTCGTGGCCCCCGATGTGCGCGGCTACGGCCAGAGTGACAAGCCCTGGGAGATCGAGGCGTACAGCATGAAGCAGCTGCTCGCCGACTTCACCGGTCTGCTCGATGCCCTCGGGGAGAAGACCGCCGTCATCGTCGGCCACGACTGGGGCGCGGCGATGGCGTGGACCAGCGCCGCGCTCCACCCCGAGCGCTACCGCGCGGTCGTCAGCATGAGCGTGCCGCACCTCGGCCGCTCGCCCCAGCCGCCCACGCAGCTCTTCCGGCACACGTTCCAGGACACCTGGTTGTACCTCCTCTACTTCCAGCAGCCCGGCGTCGCCGAGGCGGAGTTCGAGGCGGATGTCGAGAAGGCGCTGCGCACGATCTACACCGGCACTCCCGGCTACGATCCCATGTCCCCGGTCGTGCGCGCGAAGAAGCCAGGCGACGGCTACCTCGTGGGCCTCGAGACCCCCTCCACCCTGCCCGCCTGGCTCACGGAAGAGGACCTCGCGTACTTCGTGAAGGAGTTCTCCCGCGATGGCTTCCGCAGCAGCCTCAATCGCTACCGCAACATGGACCGGGACTGGGAGGAATTGCCCGAGCTCGCCACGCTGAAGATCCATCAGCCCGCGCTCTTCGTCATCGGTGAGCAGGACCCGGGACGCGCCTTCGCGCCGGTCGAGCCGATGAAGGCCCTGGTGCCTCACCTCCACGAGCCGGTCATCGTCCCGGGCGCGGGCCATTGGGTCCAACAGGAGCGCCCCGCCGAGGTCAATGCCGCGCTCCTCTCCTTCCTCAAAGGATTGTCCCCCTGAATCAGGAACCGCTCAGGGTGCGCGCCCAAGGCTCGTCGATGTCGGCGAGGCCGAGGGCGGTGACGACGTTGTCGAGCATGCCGGCACCGAACCACTGACGGATCGCTGACTCGTCGGACCCCAGGAGTTCTCGGACGAGCTCGACCTGCTTGGCGTAGCACCGGCGCACGGCGTCGCCGACGAGCGGCTCGTCGGCGGCGCAGTTGGCGTGCATCAGGAACATCAGCACGTCGCGATCCTCGATGAGCGCGGCGTACGCCCGTCGTGCCGCCTGCAGCGCCTGCGCCGGCGAGCGCGGTGGCGGGGACGTCCTGCTGACGTGCTCGGTCAGCGTGCTCGTCATCAGCTCCGAGACGAAGTAGACGGCGCCCGCGAAGAGCTCCTGCTTGTTGGCGAACAGGCGGTACACGTACGGCTGCGAGATGCCGGCGCGCTCGGCGATCTCGTGCGTCGTGGTCCCGTAGAACCCCTTGCGCGAGAAGCAGGCGACAGCCGCCTCGAGCACGGTCCGACGTCGCTCGTCGCTCTTCGCGCTGGTGCCGGGGGCGGGCATGGGAGGAAGTTAATCACGCGTGCCCAGCCGGGGTACACCAGGGCTTTCGGACGGTCCGTCAGCCGCCGAAGCTCGCGGCCACGCCCGTCCCCGTGGCGTCGCCGTCGGGCGTGAGCGCCTCCATGGCGACCAGCGGGTTCCAGTAGTCGACGTAGCGGGTGATCCGCCCCTCGTCGTCGGTGTGGACCACCGAGATACAGGTCTGCTCGTACGGCTTGCCGGTGGGAATCGCCCGACCGACCGACCGGAACTCGGCGACGGCCCGGTTCGGGTCGGTCGTCTCGTGGAAGACGAGTCCGACGAACTCCACGTCAAAGGTCTCGGGGAAGCGGCTCATGTGCGCTCGCAGCGCCTCTCGACCCTGGACACGCGGCGGCATCCCGGTCGGCGCGAAGGGAAACTCGAGGATTCCGTCGCGGGCGAACAGCTCCAGCCACTCCTCGATCCGACCGCCGGAGAGAAGGCGCAGGTGCTCCCGGACGGCGTGCTGGGCCGACTGCATGGTGCTCGTACTCATCGTGTGCTCCCGGTTAGTGATTGACCGATAACTCATCTAACCGGCTCGTCTGCTCGAGGCAAGCGCAGTGAAAGGGGGGAGACCGCGGTTCTCATACACAAAATTACCGTCAGACTGGAAGACAGGCGGCCTCGTCCGTTTCGCCGAGGGAGTTCTCATTTTTTTGGGATGGCACCCCACCCGAGCCCTCTTTCTTTTCAGGAAAGCCTTTTTCAGGCCTTCACTGGCGGGGCCGCGCCGCGTGCTGGTGAGGAGAATCAATGAGGATCCGCGTCGGCGATGCAGTTCTGGAAAATTCATATCGCCGTATGCCTATCGCTCTTGACCCCTCTCATGCGTCGGCCACGCAGGGGGCCCTTCGTATACGCCCAGGCTGATTTTCCTTTGCACCAGCCCGCCCCTCAATCAGGGCCCCATTCCGCCTCTAGTCTGTCGGCGTTCATCGCAGCAGTCTCTCAACCACTCTGTTCGTCCCAACGGGTCCCCCCGGAGTTGTTCGCATGCGAGTATTGTTTGGTCATTCGAAGGAGCAGGAAACGCTGAGGTTGCCGGTGAAGCGCCCGCGGAAGCTCGGCGCGATGTTGATGGCGTGCCTCGCCCTCGGCGGCATGTCCATGACGGGCTGCGGCTCGACGGAAAGTGGTGAGCCGCTCGAGCAGGTGGTGAACGAGTCCGCGGACCTGCGCCGCAGCGAGCTGCACTACCTGAACAAGACGGACCGTTTCGCTACAGGCGAGGGAGAGGTGGTGGCCCACCGTCCCTTCCGGGCGGTGACGTTCCAGGTGACGGCGCCGGAGTCCTCCCGCTTCGAGTACCAGCTGCGCGAGCCGGGCGGCACGTGGGGCAGTTGGCAGCCGGTGCCCTTCGAGTGGCGCCAGGGAGAGATGGGCAGCGGCCAGGTGGTGCTCGACACCGAGGCGGACGCGGTGCGCGTGCGCGCGAGTGAGGGGGCCGAGTTCGTGCGCCTGGAACTCTTCGCCAAGGCACAGGTGATTCACGACGACGACGAGGGCCTCGGCATCTACGCGAGCCCCGGCAGCATCCGCCAGTCCGTTGCCATTGCCGGCCGGTGGGCGCCTCCCGCGGACGTGCTGAATGCAGGTGCCTCGCAGTACATGCCCTACGAGGGCCCGCCCGCCGTGTGCGCCGGTGGCCTGCTGCCCGGCACGCGCGAAATCGGTGACTGGATTCGCCAGCACTTCCCGCAGGCCACCTCCTACGGCGGCTACGCCTGCCGCGGCAACACCGCCGACCCGAGCGTCCTCTCCATCCACGCCGCGGGCCGCGCGCTGGACGTCTTTGTCCCGCTCTCCGGCGGGGCCGCGGACAACACGAAGGGCGACGCGATTGGCAACCACCTCATCAAGAACGCCCGCTACATGGGCGTGCTCTACATCATCTGGGACCAGGCCCAGTGGAGCGGCTCGGCGTCCGGCACCAAGATGAGCGCGTACACGGGCCCCAACCCGCATACCGACCACCTCCACGTCGAGTTCTCCACCGCGGCCGCGCGCGACCGTGCCACACAGTTCTTCAAGGACGGCAAGCCGCCTCCGGGTGGCGTCGCGGGCCTGAACCCGGCGCACAACCACCCGTCGGCGGTGTCCATGGCGGCCGGCACGCAGCAGGTGTACATCCGCGGCCCGGGCAGCTCGCTGTGGGTGAAGGGGTGGAATGGCAGCGTGTGGGGCAGTTGGCTGGACCTGGGTGGCCAGCTGACGTCCGCGCCGTCCGCCACCTCTCCGGCGCCCAACGTCACGCACGTCTACGTACGCGGCACCGACAACCAGCTGCACGTGAAGGGCTTCGCCAACAACACCTGGGGGGACTGGTTGCCGCTCGGTGGCATCCTCACCTCCGGCCCCTCCGCCGTCTCCCCCAACCCGAACGTCACCTGGGTTTTCATCCGTGCCCAGGACAACCGGCTGTGGGTGAAGGGCTGGGCCAACAACACCTGGGGGGATTGGGTGCAGATTGGTGGCGACTTCACCTTCGCCTCCGACCCGTCCGCCGTCTCCATGTCCCCTGGCACCGCCCAGGTGTACGTGCGTGGCCACGACAACGCCCTCTGGGTGATTGGCTTCGACGGTGCCCAGTGGGGCACCTGGGTGAACCTCGGGGGCACCCTCTCCTCCGCGCCCGCCGCTGTCTCCGCCTCCCCCAACACCACCTACGTCTACGGGCGCGGCACCGACAACGCCATCCACGTGAAGGGCTTCTCCAACAACACCTGGGGCAGCTGGCTGTCGCTCGGCGGCACCATGACGTCCTCGCCCACCGCCGTCTCCGACACCCTCAACACCAACCACATCTACGCACGCGGCTCCGACAACGCCGTCTGGGTGAAGGGCTTCTCCAACAACACCTGGGGGGACTGGGTGTCCATCGGCGGCTCCATGCCGGACTAGGCGCGGCATCCGACCGACCCGAATAGGAATTGGGCGAAAAAATGCGAATCCAAAAATGGTTGACGGTTGCCGCGATGCTTCTCGCGACTGCTTGCGGTCCCATGAACGAGGGGGACAATGAGCCCACCATCGACCCGTTCACGGGCCAGGTGCTGCCACAGGAGCTCGGCACGCAGGACATGCACCGGCTGCTCGAGGATGGAGAAATCTGGGGCGGAGGGAACATCACCGAGGCGGAGGTGCAGGGCTTCCTCAACAAGAAGAGCAGCGGCCTGCGCAACTACCGGGACCCCGCCTACGGCAACCGGCTGGCGGCGGACATCATCGCCAACGTCTCCACGGCGAGGGGTGTCAGCCCCCTCTACATGCTGGCGCGCATCCAGACGGAGTCGGGCCTCGTCAACAAGACGGTGGCGGACTCCACCAGCCTCTCCAAGGCCACCGGCTGCGGCTGCCCGGACGGAGGAGGTTGCGACGTCTCCTACACGGGCTTCGGCAAGCAGGTGGAGTGCGCCGCGGGCCTCATCCGCACGTACCTGGATGAAATCAACCGCAACGGCCAGTCGCGCACCGGCTGGCGCGTGGGTGTGGCGAAGAACACGCTGGACCCGTGCACGGTGACGCCACGGAACAAGGCCACCGTGGCCCTCTACACGTACACGCCCTGGGTGGGCGCCTACGCGCAGCAGTGCGGCACCTCGCAGTGGGGCGGCTCGTCGCTGGTGGCGCTCAATCTCCACAACTTCCTGGGCCAGCACACCTGGGGCCAGGGTGGAGGCCTGAACCCGGCGCACAACCACCCGTCGGCGGTGTCCATGGCGGCCGGCACGCAGCAGGTGTACATCCGCGGCCCGGGCAGCTCGCTGTGGGTGAAGGGGTGGAATGGCAGCGTGTGGGGCAGTTGGCTGGACCTGGGTGGCCAGCTGACGTCCGCGCCGTCCGCCACCTCTCCGGCTCCCAACGTCACGCACGTCTACGTACGCGGCACCGACAACCAACTGCACGTGAAGGGCTTCGCCAACAACACCTGGGGGGACTGGCTGCCACTCGGTGGCATCCTCACCTCTGGCCCTTCCGCCGTCTCCCCCAACCCGAACGTCACCTGGGTTTTCATCCGTGCCCAGGACAACCGGCTGTGGGTGAAGGGCTGGGCCAACAACACCTGGGGGGACTGGGTGCAGATTGGTGGCGACTTCACCTTCGCCTCCGACCCGTCCGCCGTCTCCATGTCCCCCGGCACCGCCCAGGTGTACGTGCGTGGCCATGACAACGCCCTCTGGGTGATTGGCTTCGACGGTGCCCAGTGGGGCTCCTGGGTGAACCTCGGGGGAACCCTCTCCTCCGCGCCCGCCGCTGTCTCCGCCTCCCCCAACACCACCTACGTCTACGGGCGCGGTACCGACAACGCCATCCACGTGAAGGGCTTCTCCAACAACACCTGGGGCAGCTGGCTGTCACTCGGCGGCACCATGACGTCCTCGCCCACCGCCGTCTCCGACACCCTCAACACCAACCACATCTACGCACGTGGCTCCGACAACGCCGTCTGGGTGAAGGGCTTCTCCAACAACACCTGGGGAGACTGGGTGTCCATCGGCGGCTCCATGCCGGACTAGGCGGAAGCGCGCCTCGCCCTCGAGGCACTGCCGCTCCACATGGGCGAGGCCCTCCGCTGCGGAGAAGTCCACTGCCTCGCCCTCGCGGATGTGGCCGCCTCTCCTTCAGCGGCTCCTCGCGGGCCGCTGCCTGGGAGCGGAACCAGACAGGAGGGTGCGCAGGGCCCCCGACCAGATAGACAATCCCTATTCGCTCTACGTCCGCGCTCACCGAGCCATGCACCTGGAGCAACTCCAGCGGCACGCCCCACTGCTCCACCTTGGATTCATACTGGCTGGAAGTCGAAGCACACGCGCGGCAGGAAAGTGATTGAGCGAGAGTTCCGCGCCGGGAGGGGACGCTGAAGCAACGCGTCATCTGGCACTGCAACCGCCTCAAGAGCCCAGACTCAATGAGCAACCAGACAATCGGCCGACTCCTCTCCTGGTGGGCTTTCAGGTCTGAGCCGAAGCAACGCATCTGCGTTACCGGAATATGCCATTGCAGGTGAAATGCTTGTTTTTGTTTACATCCCCGGATTTCTAGATTTTAATAGATATGTGACGTCCCGCCTGGGCGCGGATGTCACGCTCCCCATTTCCGAAAGGATCAGCCATGAAGAACTTCGCAAGCGCTTTGCTGCTTTGCCTGGGTGTGATGGCGTGCGGTATGCCAGAGCAGGACGAGCTGTCCGGCTCCATGAACGAGGACACGGCCCTCGCGACCGAGGTTGTGACCTCGGGTGATGAGGCGAACGCCTCGAAGGGCGAAGTGAATGCGCTGGCATGTACCCGGGAGTACACGGGCATCTGCAATGCCGGGTACAGCACCTGCAACTTCGAGTGCTGCAGCGGAGCCATCCGGTCGATCCAGGAAGTTTGTGGCAACTGCCTGAATCGCGCGGAGAGCTGGTGTGGCTCGGGCGTCAAGAAGGTGTGGTGGACGCCGTAATTGATGCTGTCTATTGATGCCGCGCGGGAGCAAGGTGGCGCGACATGCGAGAGCCAGGCGCGGAGGCTCCAGAAGGAGCGCCCGGGCCGGGATCGTGATCGAACTCGCCTGAGACGTCCCCAGGAACAGTATCCAGAGCGGCTGAACGGCGTTGGTCCCCGGGTCAGGAGCTGACCCGGGGCCAACGCGGCCTACCTGTACTGGTAGGCCACGTCCACACTCTGGCTCGTCGGACGCTCGGCCACCTTGACCGTCAGGACGCGGCTCGCGGCGTCCCAGGTCCAGCTGCCGGCCGGCGCCGCCTGGCCGTCGAGGGTCACCGACGCCGGCTCCCGCGCACCCACGAAACGCACCGTCCACGCGCGCTTCTGCACCTGCCCGGTGAACGACCCGACAGGGCCGTCGACACGGAGCGCCGCGCTTTGGCCGCCCTCGGTGTAGCGGATGTCCGTGCGGGTGCTCTGCGTGCGGTCTGAGGTCTTGCCGTCATCCTCGAAGAGGCTGGCGTGCCCCGTCGCGCCCGCCGCCACCGTGAGCGTGACCGCGTCCAGCGGGTTCTGGACGTCGTTGGTGACGTTCTTGCTGCGCGTGGGCACGATCCCGCCGGACTTGACGAACACCGGCATGGTGTCCAGCCCGGTGGTGATGCTCTGGGTCGTGCCGCCCGCGTACGTCTTGCCGGTGAACCAGTCGGTCCACGAGCTGCCCGGCGGGAACCACACCGTGGTCGTGGCGGTGTTCCCGGACGTGGTCACCGGCGCGACGAGCACGTCCGAGCCGTACAGGTACTCGCTGCCGGCCGTCGCGTACGCGTCCTGCTCGGTCGGGTACGCGAGGTACGTCGGCCGCACCACCGGGACGCCCGTCGCCTCCGCCTCACGCGCCAGCGTGTAGGTGTACGGCACGAGCGCCTCGCGCAGGTTGAGGAACTTCTTCGCCGACTCGGCCGCGGCGCCCGGGTATTGCCAGGGCAGCCGGTCGCCGTGGTTGCTGTGCAGGCGATCGATCGGCTGGAAGGTGCCGAACTGGACCCAGCGGGCGTACAGGTCGTCGGGCAGCTTGTCCGTGCGCTGGCCGTGGACGACGTCCGAGCCGGGGAGGCCCCACAGGCCGCCGTTGTGCCCGCCGATGTCGTGGCTGATCGCCGACAGGCCGGTGGCAACGCCCTCGCCGGAGGTGAAGCCGACCTCGGCCGCGAGGGTCCCCCACGTCGAGGTGGTGTCACCGGTGAAGGGCAGCGTCGTGCGCTTGTCCGCCCACGGCCCGGTCGGCACCGCGGTCGGGTTGCTGTAGCCGCCCGCCTGCAGCGAGCCGAACGCGCGGGAGAACGCGAAGCCGCGGCCGATGCTGGCGTTCGTGTAGTCGGTGTACTGCTGGTTGATCCACGCGTCGCCGGTGACGCCGTCGATGTTGGCCTCGCTGGCGTCGCAGCACCAGTCGAGCCACCAGAAGTCGGTGCCCTGCTGCGTCATCGTGTCGTGCAGGCTGAAGAACGCCTTCAACTGGTCGGGATCACCGAAGTCGAAGGTGTAGCACTCGGAGGCCTCGCCCGAGCAGCCGCCGGTGTGCCGGGCGAGCTTGCCCTTCGCGGTCGCCTGCGCGGCCGCGAACTTCGGGTCGGTCGGCAGGATGCTGGGATGGATGTTCAGGGTCGTGTGCAGGCCCTGCGAGCGCGCCCAGTCGAAGAACCCCTCGGGGTTGGGGAACTTGCTGGTGTCGATCGCCCAGCCGTTCCAGTAGTTGCCGGCCTTGAAGTTGGTGTCGACGACGAGGACGTCGAGGGGCACGCCCTCCCTGCGGAACGTCGGGATCAACTTCTCCTGGAAGTCGGCCGCGGTGAAGTCGAGGTACTCGGAGAACCAGACGCCGTACGCCCAGCGCGGCAGCAGCTTCGACGGGCCCGTGAGCGTCGCGAGGTCGCCGAGGGCCCGTGGGTAGTCCTGGCCGTAGCCGAAGACGTAGCCGTCCTGGTAGCCGCCCGGGTGCGCGGCGCGGGGAGTGAGCTTGCGCGTCGCCGGGTCGTACTCCGCCGAGGCGGTGTCATCCAGCAGCGACCAGCCGTCCTGGTAGAGAAGTCCCGGGTTGAGGATCGCGCTGCCCTTGTCGCCGTCGAAGGCGTCGAGGCCACGCCGGTAGCCGCCGAGCGCGGCGTGCGGCGCGAGCAGCGGCGCGTCGGTCTTCGTCAGCGCCACGGTGTCGACGTTGATCGCGCACCCGCCGGCCTGCGGGCAGCTCAGGCGCACGTCGCTGGTGCCGCTGGGGAGGGTGACGTTCGTGCGCACCGTGCGCCAGCTGTCCCAGTCGCTCGTGGGCGGCAGCGTGAGGGTGGAGGCCGCGCCCGTACCTGCCTGCACGGTCACCGCGCCCGGCGTCTTCAGCCCGCGGGCGTAGCGCAGTTGCAGCGAGTACGTGCCAGCCGCCGGAACGCCGACCGCGCGCACGGTCATCCGCGAGTCGGTGACGTCGAGCCCCGCCGCGAACCCCTTGCCGCTGTAGCCGTTGTGGTCCTTGGCGGTCCTCGCGCCGCCGGACAGGCCCGCGGACTCCGCCTCACAGATGCCGCCGAAGCCGCAGGCCCCACCCACCGTGCTGCCAGGCGCGGGAAGGCCCGTGCCGGCCGGGCCGATGGCCAGGCTGTCGATGTTGACGTTGCCGGCGTCGGTCGCCTGCCGCACGAGCGTGACGTGGTTGGTGCCGGCCGCGAGGTACACCCGCGCGGTGACGGGCTTCCAGGCGTCCCAGCTGCCCGTGGACGGCATGGAGATGGGGGTGCTGCTCGAACCGCCCTCGACCGTCAGCGTCACGCCGGCCAGCGACGTGAAACCGTTGGCGTAGCGGGCGGTCAGCTCGTAGTCGCCGGCGGCGGGTGCGTCGATGTCGAAGCGAATCGAGTCACCCACGCCCTCGAAGCCCGCGGCGAACCCGTTGCCGGTGTAGTTGAGGTGGTCGGTCGCCAGGTGCATCCGGCCGCTGAGCGCGAGCGCCTCGGCCTCGCAGAGCGCTCCGAAACCGCAGGTCCTCGGCGCCTGCGGGTACGCGTCGCCGGACTTGAGCAGCGCGAGGCTGTCGATGTTGAGCTGGCCCGTGTCCGACTTGGTGCGCGTCAGGGCAACCACGTGCGGCCCGGCGGTCAGGTCGAGCGGCAGTGCCAGGTGGCCCCAGGAGTCCCAGTTGCCGGTGCGCGGCAGCGAGACCTGGCGCGCCGACCCGCCGTCGACCGTGAGCGTGAGCGTGCGCGGGTCGCCGAGTCCGTTCGCGTAGCGCAGGTCCAGGACGTAGGAGCCGCCCGCCGCGGGCGCGACCTGGAAGGTGACGCGGGTCCCGGTCCCTTCGAAGCCCGCGGCGAAGCCGGTGCCGGTGAAGCCGGTGTGGTCGCGCGCCTCGCTGAGGCCTTCGAGCACGAGGCCCTCTGCCTCGCAGAGCACGCCGAGCGCGCAAGTCGGGATGACCCGGCTGGCCCAGGGGCGCGCCTCGACGTCCTGCGCGCCGGCCTTCAGCCTGACGACGAGGTTCTCGGCGGTGAACTGGCCGGAGCCCACCTTGTAGCGCAGCGTCAGCGCGCCGGTGTCGATGACGAGCCAGCCGTCCTCGGTCCGCGTCGTGAAGCTCGTCTTGCCGAAGCCGCCCCGCCCGATGGCGTTGAAGGTCGGGGCGTCGAGGAAGCGGGAGTCACCCGCGTACTCCGTGCGGATGAGCGTGGGGCTGAGCACGTCGAAGCGGGCCTTGCCCGAGATGACAGCCGTATTGGTAACCGGGGGCTGTGGGGAGTCCGGGGGCTGCTGTGGCGCGTCTGGGGGCTGCTGTGGCGCGTCCGGGGGCGTCGAGGGCGCGGTGCAAGCCGCCGAGGCTGACGCGATCGCCGCGAGCAGCGCGAACGTACGCGCGCGGCCCCCTCCTCTCCTGAGTACAGCGCGACTTTGCATCGAAAGAGTCCTGCTCATTGTTCGAGCTTCCTTCCCTTCACGAGGGCGTGGCCGAGACAGCTCGCACCGGTGCTTTCCTCGGGGCTCGAACGTGCGCGAGCCTCCGGTGCGCGCTTCCTCGGCGCAGGGTGGCAGTTCTTCCGGAGGCATCCAAGAATAAACTGCTTACCTGAACATCCCTGGCTTGTGGCTCACTCAACACTGCCTTGGCAGGCTGCTCTCCGCGGTGGCCGTCATTGCCGCCAGCATCGGGGCTCCAGTTGGCTGAACAGGGGCGTCTAGGAGCCTGTCGGAATATTCCCACGACCACTACATATTGAGTAGTGCGAGTCGAACGCACCTCTACGGTTGGTATGTAGGACACGTTTGGGGGCGATACTCCGACAAGCTCCTAGGCGGGATGGGGGCCGAGTGGAGGGAGGGGGATGGAGCGGAGGGGGGCCGCCAGGGCGGTGCGCCGGGCCGGTGGACAGGCGCTGCGGCCCTCTTCAGGCACACGCCGGCCCCATCAGCCCACTCAGCAGGGGAGCGGCAAGGAGCGTGGGCTTATGGGGCAGGCTCCTGCATCATGCCTCTTCCCTCTTCGCGTAAGGTGACGGCGGCGGGAATCGAAGCCGTGCAGGGCGACGCGAAACCTCCAGCGGAATCGCGCCCTTACCTCGTCCGCCCGGAATGATCTGGAGTCGTTGTCCTATCTCGGGCCTCACGAGCACCGAATCGAGGCTCTGGGCCGGACTCACTTGACAGTCCGACCATTGGGCCGACATTGATGCCGTGCTTCCTTCCTCTAGACTCTTGGAGAACCACTTTTCATGATCGATCACACGGGCATTGGCGTTGAGGACGTCCCCAGCTCCGCTGCATTTTATGATGCGGTGCTGGGTGCGCTGGGGATGTACCGTGTCATGGAACTTCGGGAGGGCGATCGTCTGGACGGTGTTGGTTATGGAATTGACCATCCGGTTTTCTGGATTGACCGCTACCATCCGCACAGCGTGAAGCAACACACGGCGTTCGCCGCGAAGAGCCGCGCTGAGGTTGAAGCGTTCTACGCGAAGGCTCTGAGCGCCGGGGGGACAGACAATGGCGTTCCAGGGCTGCGTCCGACCTCGACGGGCTACCCGCTCGGGTATTACGCGGCCTTCGTGCTTGATCCAGACGGTAACAACATAGAGGCCGTCTACCGTGAGAGTCAGGAGCAGCCCTCCCAAGACACGTTGGCGTCGGTATTTCAGATGGTGACATATCGCCCCCCTTCAGGGACTGCTGACCCCTTGCTGCTTCTGACGGACTCAGCCCTTGCTTCGCTGAAGGCAAGCGTCGCTAGGGTCCAATACCCCGCTGAGTTGTGTCAACAGCAAACACCCGAGGAGTGGAGAGAGCATGTCCCCGCTATCGATCAACAGAATTCAGGATTGCTCGGGTCAGTTGCTGACCGAAGCGGTGTTTACGTCATCCTGACGGCCGAGGATCCAGCGAGTCAATGGACACTGAAGTACATCGGCCAGTCGAAAGCAGATCTAAGCCGCCAGCGCATCCGCTCGCACCTTGTATGGAGAAATAAAGATACCCCGAGCGGCAGTTTCACAGGGTCCAAGTTCGATGAAGTGTCGCGGGCAGTCATGGAAGGCAAACACATCGGATTCAGTTTTGTCTCGATTGAACCCGCCTCTCTACGGCATTACGTTGAGGTGGAATTGATCCACCGGTTTCAGCCGGCATGGAATTCGCATGGAAGGTCAGTGGACAGCCAGGAGCCATCCGCTGATTTGTGTGAGTGGCCTCGAATCGAGCGAATCGGAGCTGGCGGGCTTTGATTCATCCCGTGGAGCCCTCAACACCCTGCGCGCTGGGCGCGCCCCTGGGATTGAGCCAGGCTCGTCCTCGACGTGGGCAGCCCCAGGTGCGCCACCAGGGCGCCTACCCCACCGGGGGCCGTCACGTCCGCCAACACCCCTTGCCTGCCTCCACCTCTCACTCAGCGGGCCGCTGCCTGGGGCGCCTCCTTCTCCTCCTCCCCACCTGCTTGGGAGCCCCCCCGGATCCGGCGCTTCCCCCTGCGGCTCGGTCTCGATGTCCTCAGCGGCGCTGGGAACCCGCACCACGCGCCTGTTCGAACCAGCGGCGCCAGGCCGCCGTGTCCGCGCCGAAGTCCTGCCCCGCGAGCTGCGCGAGCACCTTGCGCGCGGGCTCGTGGTCCATCCCCGAGCGCATGCCCGCCATCTCCACCAGCACCTCGCCCGCCTTGTCGAGGATCTGCTGCCGGTGGACGGTGCCCTCCACCTCCATGATGTGCACCAGCGTCCAGCCGGCCTTGTTGCGATCGGACGCCAGCGGGAACCAGAGCGCCTCGAGCACGGGCTCGAGCGGAACGAGGCCGGGCTTCTTCGACCGCTCCACCGCCGTCCCGAGCCGGCGCAGCGCTTCGTTGCGCACCCCTTCGTTCGAGTCACGCACCGACGGGAGGAGGGCCTTCACCAGCTGCTCGGGCGAGGACAGGTACGTCAGCAGCATGAGCGCGTTCATGCGCTTGCCGCTGTCCTTGTCCTCACGCAGCACGCGCACGAGCGCGTCCGCGCTGCGGGGCACCCCATCGATGAACCGCTGCTCCAGGGGCGCGAGCTCGGGGTGCTCGAAGCCTCCGTAGCACCCCAGGGGCGCGCGGCACGTGCCCATGCCCCACTCGGGCACCGCGCCCTCGTTGCGCAGCTTCCAGAACGTCTTCAGGTAGTCCGACCAGGCCGCGAGCAGTCCCTCGGGATCGGCCACCTCCCCCGTCGGCTCGGGGTGGAAGGGCATGCGCCACTCGTCCCCGGTGTCCACCAGGTCCACCGACACCCCCATCGTGTGCTCCTGGGTCTGGCCCACCGACATCCGGATGAACGCGAAGGCCCCCAGGTCGGTGAGCCGCTTCTTGCTCTCGACGAGGTGGGCGACGAACTCCTTCTGCCGCGGCTCGTTCTTCGTGTCGAGCCGCGTGCCAGGCGCCGGCAACGAGATCAACCCGAGCAGCTTCTCCCTGGGAACCTTGCGCGAGCCGAAGACATCCACGCCCTGGAACACATAGAGGGAGTCCTGCTCCCGTGGCGCCTCCGCCTTGGCGGGCGCGGCGGGATGCTGGGTGGTGGCGGGCGGCTCGGCCTGGCGGGTGGTGGTGGTGCAGCCGGCGAGCAGGGCGAGGCCCATGACGAAACGTTTCATGATGAGGAGGTCCCCCTTGGAGCATGGGCGCGGGCACAGGCCTCGCGACTGTAGTGGCACGTGCACGGGCTGGCGAGGCAAAGCCTTGGAGCCTCCACGTCCGAGCGCGAGGCTGGACGGCGTGCCCCAGGGCGTGACCACCAGGGCGAGGAGGAGGACTCGGCGGCGCTGGCCCAGGTGAACCGAGCCGGGCCCGGCTGCCTGGACGAAGGGCACCCGGGGCGCTTGACCCTCCGGTGGATGCGGCGGCCCGGCCCCATGTTGGAGGGGTGAACCGGGAGGCGCCCATGTCCATCCACATCTGCCGTGCCTGTGGAACGTCCTATCCCCCGGCGGACCGGCCGCCCGAGCGGTGTCCCATCTGCGAGGACGAGCGGCAGTACGTGCCCAGGAGCGGTCAGGCCTGGACGACGCCGGAAGCGCTCGCCGCCGGGCATGCCAACAGCTGGCGTCAGCTCGAGCCCGGACTGTTCGAACTCCTCACGCGGCCGGACTTCGCCATCGGCCAGCGTGCGCTCCTGCTGCGCACCCCCGCGGGCAACATCCTGTGGGACTGTGTGGCGCTGCTCGATGATGCGACCGAGGCGCTCATCCGCGCGCTGGGCGGCCTCGTGGCGATCGCCATTTCACACCCGCACTACTACACCCGCATGCAGGACTGGGCGCGCGTGTTCTCCGCGCCCGTCCACCTCCACGCCGCCGACCGGCAGTGGGTGATGCGCGAGGACGCGGCGATTCGGTTCTGGGACGGGGACACCCTGTCGCTCGTGGACGGCGTGACGCTGCTGCGGCTGGGCGGGCACTTTCCCGGAGGCACCGTGCTGCACTGGGCCGGCGGCGCGGACGGGCGCGGTGCCCTGCTCGCCGGCGACATCGTGCAAGTCGCGGCCGACACCCGCCGCGTGTCGTTCATGTGGAGCTATCCCAACATGATGCCGCTGTCCGCGGGCACGGTGCGGCGCATCGTGGACCGGCTCGTCCCCTGGCGGTTCGAGCGCATCTACAGCGCCTTTGCTGGCCACGAGGTGAAGCAGGACGGAGAGGCCGCCGTCCGGAGGTCCGCCGATCGGTACATCGAGTTGCTGGCGGAATAGGCATCCGCCGTCGCAACCACCGGGTGCCGTCACGTCCGCCAACACCCCTCGCCTGCCTCCACCTCTCATGCAGGCCAACACGTCCCAGTGCCGCGTCCTGCTGCGCAGCTCGGCGAGCGTCCTGTCGCGGCGACCTCTCCTTCCGCGGCTCCTTGCGGGCCGCTGCCTGGGGCGCCTCGTTCTCCTCCTTCCCACCTGCTGGGGGGACCAGAAATGGCCGCAGTTTCGCGCCTGGAGCGAAGACACCGTGGAATCTCGTGAGGCATGCTCCAATCGGACGGCGCGACCAGCGCAGTGAGGCGGCCTCGAGTAGTCATCGTTGCTCACCGCACGATGAAGTCGAACCGTTCCACAGCCACCTTGAGCTCCTCCAGTGATACGCCAGAGCGCTTCGCCTCCGCAGGCGCGTAAAAGGTCAGCGCCGCTCTATCAGGCTGCTCTTTGCGCAGCCCCTGGAGGGTGACCGGGAAGAAGTCGCCCGGCCAGGGCACTCTCAATAGCTCCGGTCCGTGCTTGAGCAGATCCAGGATGGTGAAGCACGGCCACTTCGGGAGCTGAATTGTCCGCGTGTCGCAGCCATGAAAACTGCACAAGTCCAGCCGAGCCTCGGAGAAGTCACAATTCGCTATCCCGCCGTGCTCCCACCAGGTGTCGACTCCGACTCGCTGACCGAACCCAACGCCTGAATACCGCCCTTTGAACCGGCAGCCCTCGAACCGCATGCGCGTCCACCACAGGTCCTCGACCTGGCGCTTTGCCTCAATGGTGCAGTCGATAAGCGTCCCCCACATGGGGACGAATTGCCGTCGGCCAACGCCGATAACGACCGTACAGCCCCGCAGCGTGAGGTTGGGCCCGAGCCAGTAGCTGGCCTCCTTGTCGGTCAGTTCCAGCCGCTCGCCCTGAATCTCGCGGTTCTCGTAATGGATATTCTGGCTCACGCGTACCTCAGAAGAGGATCATACGACACGTGCCGGCAGGCCCTCGGCTCCAGCCCTCACTCATGCGCCTCGGCATGGCGCAGCAGCTCGTCCACGGAGCCCACCAGCACCCGGTTGTCTCCTACGGCCGTGGCCACCACCGGTGCGCTCGTGGCCGCCGTGAGGAGCGTTACCTCGGGCCCTCCCTCTGGCAGAGTCAGGGAGGCGCTGACCTTGTCGTGCAGATGAGGACGGAAGTGGAGCGCGCTCCAGCTCCGGCCGACGAGGCTGCCGTCGGGCAGGAACACCGTTTCGTGTTCCCACCAGGACGTCAGAAGGGGCGTCGGGCTCTGGCTGTTCTCGAGCACCACGAAGCCGGTTGCCCCGATTCCTCCGCTGCTGTCCCTCCACGGGTTTGGAGCTATCGCCAGGTGCCCGGCCGGGCTGAACGATACCGAGCCTGAGTAGTGCAGCGTTCCGACGAGACGTTGCTGCAGGAGGGTGCCCGTCGCCACCTCCACCACGGCGAAGAAGGCGCCCTCCGTGGCATGCCCATCGACGTTGAGCGCCGCCAGGGTCCGACCGTCCGGAGAGAACGCCAGGGACCAGTTGCCTGGGATCTCGTCCTGAGACAGCAGCTCGACAGGGGTTCCACCCGGGGCGAGCACGACCACGTGGGAGCCAGCAGGAGTGCTCTTTCTTCCCAGCCCCACGGCGAGGTGGCCGCCGTGTGCCGTCACTGCCAGGGCGATGACGGGCTGCTCCCACTGCACGCGCTGCACATCCGCTCCAGAGGGGAAGGCCCAGCGCCGCAGTGTCCCGTCCCGCCCGCCGATGAGCAGGTGCTCCCCCTCGGGCGTGAAGCACAGCGCCTTGACCGGGCCCACGTCGGCGCGAACTGCCAGTGGGGTCCCCTGCTGCGCGCTCCACAACCGGAGTCCATCCTCCCCCCCTGTCGCCAGGAGTGTGCCGTCCGCGCTCAAAGCAAGACAGTCCGCCTCGTGATGGTCCACCAGGTGCATGAAGTTCTTCATCCGCGCTCCCAGAGCCACCTGCGCCATGGAAGGACGAAAAGTATCCCGCGAGTTGGCCCCGGGCCAGCTCATGGCTCTCGAGGCTGAATGAGCCTCCAGGCGAGGGGCATCCACAGGCCGGCGAGGATTGCCTTGAGCAACCCACCGGGGAGGAAGGGCAGGAAGCCCTTGTGCAGGGCCGTGGCGAGGTCGAGCGGGGCCGCCACACAGAGCCAGGGCACGCCGATGGCCAGGATGACGAGCTGGCCAGCGAGGAAGAGCGGGACCGCCTTCCATGCCACCCTGTCGAAGCCGTGCCGCGCCGCGAGGCCCACGAGGAAGGCCGCGGGGATGAAGCCCACCAGGTAGCCGCCGGTCGGCCCGAGCACCGGTGCCCAGCCGCTGGCCCCCTTGGAATAGAACGGCAGTCCCACCGCCCCGAGCAGGACGTAGGCGAACTGCCCGGCCATGCCCCGCACGGGCCCGAGCGCGGCGGCCATGAGGACAACCGCGAGCGTCTGGCCCGTGATCGGCACCGGGGAGCCCGGCACCTCGAGGGCGACCTGCGCGAGCAACGCGGTGAACAGCGCGGCGCCAAGCACGAGTGCCCCATCATGGACGCGCGTGCGTGCGAAGACGTCGGCCAGGACGCGAGGCGGTGGAGAACCAGAGGGGCGTGGAGACACCAACCGATGCTCAGCGAGGAAGAGCTCCGATGCAAGACCTCAGCGAGCCCGGGGAACGTGAGCCGCTCCAGGCCCTGCCTGATGAGCCTGGTCTCGACGAGCTTCGTCAATCAGCCGGTCGATGGCTTGCTGCCGGTGTAAACCGCCAGTTGAGCGTCGAAGGCTCGCTTGTAGGCGGGCCGCGCTTCGCCGCGGGCGACATGAGCGGCCAGGTTCGGGTATTCGTCCAGAATGCCCGATGATTTCAGCCTGAGCAGCACCGACACCATCATCAGGTCGCCCGCGCTGAACGCACCATCGAGCCAATCGGCATCGCCCAGACGAACGGAAAGTTGTTTCAACCGGCTTCGGACACGCTCCTCGACCAGAGGCAGGCGCTCCGCATGCCAGGGCTTGTCGCCCTCCAGCAGCCTGGCGGTTTCGAGTTCAAGGATTGGCGGCTCCACCGTGTTGAGCGCGGCAAACATCCATGTGATCGCGCGCGCCCGCGCGTTGGCATCCTTCGGCAGCAGACCCGCATGGCGCTGGGCGATGTGGAGCACGATCGCCCCTGTCTCGAACAGGGCGAGATCGCCTTCCTCATAGGTCGGAATCTGGCCGAACGGATGAAGCGCCAGATGCGCGGGTTCCTTCATCGCACGAAACGAAACGAGGCGAACCTGGTAGGGTTGGCCCACTTCCTCAAGCGCCCAGCGAACGCGCGTATCACGCGCCAGTCCCTTGCCGCCATCGGGTGAGCGTTCAAAGGCGGTAATGGTGATGGTCATCGAGGGGCTCCTCCTTGGCGAGAATCATCGGCTGCGGAGGCAGACCTTGCAACCATGGCCGAGTGCTTGCCATGGGATGCGGTCTCGATGTCCTCAGCGACGCTGGGAACCCGCACCACGCGCCTGTTCGAACCAGCGGCGCCAGGCCGCCGTGTCCGCGCCGAAGTCCTGCCCCGCGAGCTGCGCGAGCACCTTGCGCGCGGGCTCGTGGTCCATCCCCGAGCGCATGCCCGCCATCTCCACCAGCACCTCGCCCGCCTTGTCGAGGATCTGCTGCCGGTGGACGGTGCCCTCCACCTCCATGATGTGCACCAGCGTCCAGCCGGCCTTGTTGCGATCGGACGCCAGCGGGAACCAGAGCGCCTCGAGCACGGGCTCGAGCGGAACGAGGCCGGGCTTCTTCGACCGCTCCACCGCCGTCCCGAGCCGGCGCAGCGCTTCGTTGCGCACCCCTTCGTTCGAGTCACGCACCGACGGGAGGAGGGCCTTCACCAGCTGCTCGGGCGAGGACAGGTACGTCAGCAGCATGAGCGCGTTCATGCGCTTGCCGCTGTCCTTGTCCTCACGCAGCACGCGCACGAGCGCGTCCGCGCTGCGGGGCACCCCATCGATGAACCGCTGCTCCAGGGGCGCGAGCTCGGGGTGCTCGAAGCCTCCGTAGCACCCCAGGGGCGCGCGGCACGTGCCCATGCCCCACTCGGGCACCGCGCCCTCGTTGCGCAGCTTCCAGAACGTCTTCAGGTAGTCCGACCAGGCCGCGAGCAGTCCCTCGGGATCGGCCACCTCCCCCGTCGGCTCGGGGTGGAAGGGCATGCGCCACTCGTCCCCGGTGTCCACCAGGTCCACCGTTACACCCATCGTGTGATCCTGGTTCTGGCCCACCGACATCCGGATGAACGCGAAGGCCCCCAGGTCGGTGAGCCGCTTCTTGCTCTCGATGAGGTGGGCGACGAACTCCTTCTGCCGCGGCTCGTTCTTCGTGTCGAGTCGCGTGCCAGGCGCCGGCAACGAGATCAACCCGAGCAGCTTCTCGCTGGGAACCTTGCGCGAGCCGAAGACATCCACGCCCTGGAACACATAGAGGGAGTCCTGCTCCCGTGGCGCCTCCGCCTTCGCGGGCGCGGCGGACTGCTGGGTGGTGGTGGTGCAGCCAGCGAGCAGGGCGAGGCCCATGACGAAACGTTTCATGATGAGGAGGTCCCCCGGTGCCTGGGCGGCAGGCACAGGCCTCGCGACTGTAGTGGCACGTGCACGGGCTGGCGAGGCCAGGTCGCGGATTTCCACTGTCGCTGGTTCCGGGGACCCGACTACGATGGGCGGCTATGACTCTACTGCTCAGGGCTACCCCCGAATACCTTCAGCAATGCCGCGATGCACAGGCTCGAGAGCAGGCCGCATCGCTGACCGCCACCAACCAATGGGCCCACGTAGACAAGGCGCAGGCGCACCAAGATTTCCAACGCCTCTACGGTGACCTGGCACCGCTCATTGACCATAGCGAGCCGTCTTCACCCGCGGTCCAGCAGCTGATTGCGCAGCACTACACCATCGCGGCCCGCTTCTACCCCGCGTCGCGGCAGGCCTACGTGGGGACTGCGCTCTTCTATGCAGAGAACGCTGCCATGAAGGCGTTCCACGACGCCTACCACCCGCGCCTCGTGGAGTTTTTAGGCGAGGCGATGTTTGTCTACGCGCATAGCGAACTTTGAGTGCCCGCCTGGCCGTATTACGGCAGGGCCGAGGGAACGTCTGGTGTACAGACCGCGGGGCCACCCGGAGGGCCCGTGCATTTGAATCCCTCGTCACACTCCGCGCGGCCATCGGGTGGACACCGCGCGAGGCATTGGTTGTCTTCACAGACACTGCCCTCGGGGCACGGAGGCGTTCCCTTGAGACCACAGGTCTGGGTGCACTGCATCCACACCTCCCGCGCGGGTTGGGGATAGGCACTCACCGAGCAGTGCTGGCCGGGACCACAGGGCTCGGATTGACAGTTCCTTCCGTGGACCTTCGCGCAGATGGAACGCTGACCTCCCACGCCAATGCACCACTGTCCCTCGGGGCAGGCGCGTCCCTCGCAGGTGGGCTGGCAGGCCGCGCCCGCACGGGCCTCTTCACAGAAGAACCCCTCGGGACAGGTGGACGGGTCGCTCGGCGTGCAAGGACGGCCACACCGTTCATGGCAGAGCAGTCCCCGCTCGCAGCCATACTCTGGATCCCGGGTCCAGGCGCGGCACACCTCCCCTTCTTGCCTGAAGCCCACCGCCGAGCAGGCCCGGATCAACTCCTGCCGTTGGCGCACCGGATATGTCTGGCAGGAGGAGCCCTCCGGACAATGCTTGTCGGTTATGCAGCGGCTGTCCACGCAGTATCGGGACTCCAGCGTCGGGGTGGAGAAGCAGCGCAGTCGGGGGTCGCAATCGCCGTGGGTGCGACACTCGCGGCCATAGGTCAGGGTGCCTTCCCGCTCCGCGGGTGGGAGCATGGGAACGAGCGCGAGCGTGGGCGTTCTTGATGCGCGCGAGGAATAGCTTCCGGGCAACGAAGAGAAAAGCCACAGCAGAGGCAACGGCAGGAGGCTGCCACCAAGGACCACGAGCCAGGTCCTGAGCCGTCCATCCTCTCGCACGTCAGGGCCCACACTCGGGATGGCAGACGTCCGGCGTCTTCGTGTCCTCACCGTCCTCGCACTGCTCCTCCCATTCCTCCGCGGAAAGGATGCAGTGAGGAGGACGTTGCCGCTCCCGCCATCCGGCCTCGACATCCTTCGCCAATGCTCTGTCGATGCGGCCGCCCTTCCTCCACGTCTCGGGGCATGCCGTACAGAGAGCGACAAGAACCAGGGACGTCACTGGACGCGTCATGTGTTCGAGCCTACCTGTTTTTTCCGCCGACGGCGCGTACTAGACGCGCGAGCGGAGGGGGATGTAGCGGAGCGGCAGCGCGATGGGGCCCCGTGTCGTGAGCGCGCATTGATATTGGAGGTCGTCCGAGACACGTTCGACCCGCTGGAAGCGCGCGAGCAGCGTCTCGAGAACGAGCCGACTCTCCATGCGAGCGAGCATCGCGCCGACGCAGAAATGAGCGCCCTGGCCAAAAGCCAGGACTCCCTGCGTGTTGCGCTTCAGATCGAACCGATCCGGATCCGGGAACTTCCGCTCGTCCCGATTGGCCGAGCCCAGCATCGGGAACACCAGCGCGCCCGCGGGCAGGGTCACGCCCGCGAGCGTGGTCTCGGCGGACGTGAGCCGGGGAATGCCCTGACCGGGACTCTCGTAGCGGAGCATCTCCTCGATGAACGGCGGAATCAGGGAGGGCTCGGCCTGCAAGCGCTCCATCATCTCGGGATGCGCGGCGAGGAAGACGAGCGAGTTGCCGAGGAGATTCGTCGTGGATTCCATTCCGGCGATCAGCAGCAGGATGAGGAAGTCGGTGATCTCGGCGTCCGACAACCGTTGTCCCTCCACCTCCGCGCGGAGTAATTCGCTCACCGTGTCGTCCGTCGGCTTCCGACGCCGCGCCTCGATCACCTCTCGCACATACCCGGTCACCTTCGCGACGGTGCCACGGACCCGCTCGGCGACCTCGAGGCTCGGAGGCGTGGGGGTGACCGAGATCATGTCATCCGACCACTGCTTGAAATAGGGAAGGAGCTCCTCATCGAGCCCGAGGATGTTGCTGATGGCGGACGCGGGCAGCGGCAGCGCCATTTTCTGAACGAAGTCAGCGCCCTCCACGAGCCCGTCCGCGAGCTTTTCGGCGGTGGCACGCACGCGCGGTTCCATCCTGGCGATGGCGTCAGGTCCGAAGGCACGGAAGACAAGGCCGCGCAGGCGTGTGTGCTGCGGCGGATCCGTGGCAATCATTGAATTGGCGATGGGATTGTAGCCTACCCAGGGCGGCTGCCACGCCGCCTTGAAGCCCCCCGAGGAGAAGACGGAGTGATTCTTGAGCACGTGGAGCACGTCTTCGTAGCGAGTCACTGCCCAGATTCCATTGGGCTCGACCTGGCAGACCGGGCTCCGGCGCCGAAGCTCCGCGTAATGTGGATAGGGATTCGCCAGGAACTCGGGATCCAACAGGTTGATGGAATGAGTCACGGTCTCTCCTTCGGGGGTGCGGTTTGCGAGCGCCCCCCAGACTCTAGGTGAAATGGCGACCCTGGTTGAAGGGGTGCTGTCGGCGCGGACCATCGACAGCGTGGGCGTGGTGTCCTCCAGCCGATGAAGGCAGCCCGACGCGTCGGCCGCGAGGGCACTGGCGATGCCTTCCGCCGCCCCCGGGCCGCCCCTGCCCGGGACCGTGTGTCATCTGTTCAACCGTGTGTTGCCTCGATGGCGATTGGCGTTTTTGTCACTTACGGAGCGTGCGGGTCCGTTATAGCTTGGTTCTCCACCTTTGCGGGAGTTCCACAACATGCCATCGCTTCGTTCATCCTTGCTCTCCCTCGCCTTCCTCGCCGCCTGCAGCGACGGGACGGGCCCCGACAATAGCGATCTGGATTCCAACAGCCCGGAGAGCCGCTCCGAGGCGATCGCCGCGGGCTTCTCCATCACCGAGGTCGCGGATTTCAATTCGCCCTGGGCGATGACATTCCTGCCGGACGGCCGGATGCTGGTGACCGAGAAGGCGGGAACGCTCCACCTCGTCTCGGCGGACGGAACGCAGCGCAAGACCGTCACCGGCACGCTCCCCGTGTCCAGCGCGGGTCAGGGCGGACTGATGGACGTGGTGCTCCATCCCCAGTTCGCGCAGAACCGGCTCGTCTACTTCAGCTACTCCGAGTCGCGCTCGAGCGGCAAGGGCGTGGCGCTCGCGCGGGGCACCTTCACCGACGGCACCTCGCCCTCGCTGGCCAACGTGCAGGTCATCTTCCGGGCCACGCCGTATGTGAGCGGAGATGGCCACTTCTCCGGCCGCATCGCCTTCTCTTCCGACGGCAAGCTGTTCTTCACCAACGGAGATCGGCAGAAGTTCGATCCCGCCCAGGATCCCACCGCCACGCTCGGCAAGGTGCTGCGCCTCAATGACGATGGCACCCCCGCCGCGGGCAACCCGCTGGCCGCCCGGGGCTTCCACCCCGCCGTCTGGTCCTATGGCCACCGCAACCTGCTCGGCCTCGCCTTCGACGCGAGCGGCAACCTGTGGGAGCAGGAGATGGGTCCCCAGGGCGGCGACGAGGTGAACCTCATCCAGCCCGGCCTCAACTACGGCTGGCCCAACGCCTCCAATGGCAGCCACTACGACGGCCGTGACATCCCCGACCACCGCGCGGGCGACGGCTACGAGCCGCCCAAGGTGTGGTGGAACCCCGTCATCTCGCCCGGCGGCTTGATGGTCTACTCGGGCAAGCTCTGGCCGGAGTGGAAGGGCGACCTGTTCATCGGCGGCCTGTCCAGCCAGTCGCTGGTGCGCGTCGACCTGAACGGCACCTCGGCGACCAAGGGCAACCAGTGGAGCATGAACAGCCGCATCCGCGAGGTCGAGGAGGGCCCGGACGGCAGCATCTGGCTGCTCCAGGACGGCCAGAGCGGCTCCCAGGGCAAGCTCCTGCGGCTGCGTCCCGCCCCCTGACCCACCCGCGCTCCGGGACGGAGGATGGGGCGCGACTCGCACCTGGGTGATGGCCTCACCTGGGTGCTAAGTTGGGGAATGTGCACTGAGCTCACCGGGCTCGCACGAGTTCGCCGACGGTGGGCGCCAGCAACTCCATCAGCCAGGTCATCACGGCGCGCACGCGGCGCGGCACCGAGCGCCCGTGCGTGTCCCAGCACCTGCGTGGCAAGCACTTCCCCAGCACCGAGACGACCCTCTACTACGGCCTCCACTCGGCGTTCGCGCTCGGGCAGTTCGTGTTCGGTCTGCTCGGGCTATGGCTGGCATGGCACGCGTTGGACATGCTCAAGGAGCTCCCCGTCGTGATGGTGTCGGTGGTCGCCGCCGTCGGGTGGCTCGCCATCTCGGTCCTCTTCATGGAGTACTGGCAGCCCAGGTTCAACGCGGCCATCTTCGGCGTCCTGGTCGTGACCGCCGCGCTGACCGGGCGTCGATAGGAGCTCCGTCCCCACGGAGCGGGGTTGGACCTGGCGCGGGCCTCGGCTGTCGAGAGTCGAGGTCAGGCGCACCGCATGCCGTCGAAGAACATCGCGATCAGGCGCCGGACGCGGGCCGGGTCGCCCGGGGCGGCCAGGGCAACCGCGGTGACGATGCAGACGACATCGTCGAGCAGGACGTCGCGCTTGATGACGCGCGCTCGCTTCGCCCGGGCCAGCAGCCGCTCCCCCTCCTGCGTTGTCGCGTGGCAGCCCGGCGTGCCGCTCCGCAGCACCACTCCAATCGAGGTGGCCAGCCCCCGGTAGAGGCCCGCCGAGGTGACGAGTTGCTCGATGTAGCTCGCCAGCGCTTCGACCGCGTCGCCCTCCTCTCCTTCGCGTGACTGGCTCGCCCGCGCGATCTCCAGCAGACGCTCGTCGCACGCAGCCGCCAGCAGCGCCTCCCGCGAGGGGAAGTGCCGGTAGAGCGTGCCGATGCCGACCTTCGCGTGCCGGGCGATGTCCTCGAACGAGGCGTCAGCGCCACGCTCGGAGAAGACCTCGTGGGCGGCGGTCAGCAGCCGCGCCCGGTTGCGCGCGGCGTCGGCCCGCAGGGGGCGCTCTTCGGGACGTTTCTCCATCTCGTTCATCTCCCTTGCGAACCGGAGGTTCCCTCCGTATTCAATCGGAGCATTTTCCGGAGGGTTCCTCCGTATTTAACCGGAGTCACCTTCCGTTCCTAGCACGACACGAGGGAGCGACCATGGCAGAGGCGAAGACAATCCTGGTTCTGGGGGCGACGGGGCAGCAGGGGGGCGCGACGGCGCGGGCGCTGGTGCGCGACGGCTGGCGGGTGCGAGCGCTGGTGCGCGATCCGGCGAGCCCGCGGGCGCGGGCGCTCGAGGGGGTGGAGCTGGTGGCGGGTGACATGGGCGATGCCGGCGCGCTCGCCGCGGCGATGGCGGGGGCGTACGGCGTCTTCAGCGTCCAGCCCAGCTCGGGCCAGCCGCAGTACGGGGTCACGGATGAGGAAGAGGAGCGCCTTGGCATCGCCGTCGCCGACGCCGCTGGCCGAGCGGGAGTCGCGCACCTCGTCTACACCTCGGTGGCGTGGCTGGGGCCGGACACGGGGGTCGGACACTTCGAGAGCAAGTGGCGCATCGAGGAGCACATCCGGCGCAGCCGCCTGCCGGCGACCATCGTGCGGCCCGCGGGGTTCATGGAGATGCTGCTCGAGCCCCACCTCGGGCTGACGCAGGGGCGTTTGCAGTTCTTCATGCGTCCCGAGCAGCCGATCCAGCTCATCGCCGTCGCCGACATTGGCCGGCTGGTGGCGCGCGTGTTCGCCGACCCCGCGCGCCACCTCGGCCAGACCCTCGAGCTGGCCGGTGATGAACTGACGGGCCCCGCCATCGCCTCCCTCTTCGGCCGCGCCCGCGGCATCGAGGCCAGCTACGCACGCTTCCCGGCCGAGGTGCTGGCCGCCAACGACATGATGCGCCGCCTGAGCGACTTCGCCGACCGCGGAGGCATGAGCAACGGGGCCGACATGGCGGCGCTCCGCCAGCTCGTGCCCGACCTGCTCACCTTCGAGGCCTGGCTGCGGCAGACGGCGTGACGGCAGCAGAGCCGTCACGCCTCCTCGGGCCCGCCGTGGTGCGCTCAGTTCTGGAGCGTGACGGGGAGCGACACGGTGTTCACATCACCGCCAGCGGCGGCCGTGCTCGTCGCCGTTGCCCTCAGGGTGTAGACGCCGTTGGGGATGGCCTCCGTGTCGAGGTACCAGTCATAGGGAGCCAGTCCTTCCAGGCGGGAGGACACCACGGTGTTGTCCTTGATCAACTCGAAGAGCACGTTCTGGATGCCATCTCCGTCCTGGGTGCCGCGGGAGGGATCGCTCGCGATCACCGCGGCGTGGAGCGTGCCACCCACGATGTCGTGGTACAGGCTGGGGCTCGTGAAATAGACCTGGGAGGAGCTGGTCACCGTGATGTTTCGCGTGCCGCGGCCAAGGAAGTTCCGGGCGCTGTCATAGGTCTCATACTTGAGCACGTGGTTGCCCGCCGCGGGGGGATACCACGTGTGGGTGAACGGGGGGGACAGGGTGGCGAAATCCACGTACGAGTCCGAGAAATACAACACGATGCGCGCCACGGCGGGACTGGCGGAGAAGCGGATGGGGACGCCCTGATTCAAGGTGTAGGAGCCATTCTGGACAGGCGTGATCAGGGAGTTGTCGGTGTCCGGCAGCGAAGGCGTCATCACGACGTCTGAAATCTCCGTCCAATCGACGGTCTCGGTGAAGTCCTTGACCAGGGGCGCCGAGCCCGTGACGAGACGCGGGCCGATGATGAAATCCATCGGGTCGGTTGGAATGACGGTCTTGTCCGTGATGGTCCGCAGCAGTCTCCCATCGAAGAAGAGGGAGACATGGTCCGCATCGTACTCCAGCGAGGCCTCATGGTATTGCCCGTCGTAGAGATCGACCCCCGTGTCGATCTTCAGGGACAGGGCCTTTCCAAACTTCGCGCTCTCGAACAGGAGTTGAGTGTTGGAGAGAGACTGGTTGGTCGTGTAGCCAAAGTTGATTTCGTGGAAGCTCTTCTTGTCCGAGGTGGGACCATTGTCCCACAGCGCGATGCCCCACCACACGGCACCCTCGGGACGGTGCGACAGGTTGAAGCGCACCTTGAAGGTTCCCGACGTGAAGCGCTTGGGCTTGTAGCGGATCTTCGACCAGGAGCCCACGTTGTTGGGTTCGATCCCCTTCTTCACCTGGAACTTCGCGGTGCCGCCGGAGACAGTCGGGCAGGAGTACTCGCAGCTCCAGATCGACGTGTTGAACTGGTCGAAGGTGTCAACGAAGGGAGCCGCATTGGCATTGAAGGCAAAGGCCGTGAACAAGGCCAGTGTTGTCTTGAGAAGCGAGGAGAGGCGTGTGAATCCAGGTTGATTCTTCATTCGAAGCATCCTTTCCATTGATGAGACGAAGATGGGCCACGAGGGGCTGGAACGGAATCGAAATCAACGTACACCTGCTGTACGATTTTGTATGGGTACGACGAACTCGTGGGACGAGCTGCGCATGTTTCTCGCCGTATGGGAGAATGAGAGCCTGTCCGGTGCGGCGCGCATATGTCGCGAGTTTTCTGGCACATGGCTTACGTGTATTTCTAGTATTACAGTCCTTCTTGTGATTTCCTGGTAGGGTGCTTTCACGCTCGACCCGAACCGAGCCGCCACGAAAAGGAACAACCCCCATGAGCCGTCATCATCGATTCGCCCGTCTGCCCATGAGTGCTTCCGCGCTGAGCGCCCTGCTGCTGGGCGGCTGCGGTCTCTCGCATGAGACGGAGCAGGCCGTCCCCGGAAAGGCAGGTGAAGTGGTGACCGCCCGGGTGGCGTTGCCAGGACTCGGGTTGCAGACGGTCACCTACGAGAAGATCGACGGCATGGCGGTCATGGAGGGGGACATCCTGCTCGACCTGCGGGAGGAGCCGGCCCGAAGCGGCCAGTCCGTGGGCCGGGCGAACACGGGCTACCGTTGGCCGGGGGCCACGGTCCCCTACGTCATCGATGCGGCCCTGCCCGACAGCGACCGGGTGACGTCCGCCATCCGCCACTGGGAATCCAAGACCTCCTTGCGCTTCAAGCCGCGCACGACGGAAGCGGACTACGTGCGGTTCCGGCCGGGTTCTGGCTGTAGCTCGTTCGTCGGCAAGAAGGGAGGCGAGCAGACATTGGACCTGGGCGGTGGATGCAGCGTGGGCTCCACGATCCATGAGATCGGACATGCCCTGGGCCTCTGGCACGAGCAGAGCCGTGCCGACCGGGACAACCACATCACCATCAACTGGGGCAACGTCCAGCCCGAAGCGGAGCACAACTTCAAGACCTACGCGCAGAAGGGAGCGGATGGCATGGACCTGGGCCCCTACGATTATGGCTCCATCATGCACTACGGCGCCTACGCCTTCTCCTCCAATGGCCAGCCGACCATCGTCCGCAAGGATGGGGGAGGTGACTTCGGGCAGCGCGATGGGCTGTCCGATGGGGACACCCGTGGCGCGGAGTCGCTCTATAGCCCGCGCGCCCGCTTCAGCAATGGGGTGGCCGTGAATCGCTGCCTGGACGTCGTCAACGGCAACTCGGCGCAGGGGACTCCCACGCAGATCTGGGAGTGCAATGGCTCGGCCTCGCAGGAATGGTTCCTGAGCGTCCATGGGGAGCTGCGCAGCACCCTGGCTCCCAACCGCTGCCTGGATGTGACCGACGGGAAGACGACGCCGGGCACTCGGGTCCGGATCTGGGAGTGCAACGGTTCGGCCGCGCAGAAATGGACGCTCAGCAACGGAGAGGTGCGCAGCGCGCAGGGGAGCAATCTCTGCCTGGACGTGGCCAACGCGGCCACGGCCCCGGGAACCGCGGTGCAGATCTGGGACTGCAACCGCTCGGCCGCCCAGAAGTGGACCCGGTTCTGAGCAGCCGCGACGCTTCCCTGTTCCTCTCGGTTCACTTTCTCCGTGAAGTAGGCGCCGCGGTGGGCGGGGAGGCAACTAGAGTGCGTCGACCATGCAACTCACCAAAGACGCTTTCCTCGCCCAAGCCAAAGCGACGCTCACCCGGCTCGATGGTCCCGTCCTCGCGGCCATCTCCCATCACGGCGAGCCCGAGGTTGCCGCCCTCGCGAGTGCCTTCGGGGCAGCCAAGGCGCGCTCCGTCACGGAGTTCATCCAGGAACTGTGCCCTGGGCCCCTCACGCACATTGGTCTCGCGGCCGTGGTGCTGCGCGAGCTTCTCGAGGCCCGGGACGATGTCCTGGACGGCGAAGTCTCCACGCCCACGGTCGTCACCGGCCATGCGCGCGTCTCCGGCTCGCTGAGCGTCACCGCCCCGCTCGTCGTCCTCGGTGATCTGGAGGTGGGGGGCGTCATCCACGACGCCGGGCCGGACTCGACGGTCGTCGTCGTCGGCCGGTGCACCGCCTGGGGGCTTCGGACGTCGGGAAACTTCCTGGTCCTCGGCGACCTCGTCGTGCGTGACGCCATCCAGGGCGTCTACAACGACGAGAGCCTCGTCGTCGCCGGTGCGCTCGAGACGCGCTTCCTCGACGAGAACGACCACGACGTCACCGTGCATGGAGAGGAGCGCGTGAAGCACCGGTTCGAGCTGGGGCGCTCCGGTGAGGAAGCGGCGTCGCTCGCCTCCACCTTCCTCGTTCCTGGCCTCTACGACGTGGAACTGGACGAGCTCCATCATGACGAGCTCTTCGAGCGGATCTCCCGGAACGAGCCTGTCTTCACGGAGGCCCCCCAGCCGCGGCAGGTGAAGGAGCCGGACGAACCCACGGCCGAGGAACTCCAGGGCATCGACGTGGCGGGCATCGTCGCGCGTGCGCCAGTCGAGGTGAGTGCGCGCAACATCTACTACGCGCAGCGGAAGACCGGCGAGGTGTGGCTGGCTGGGTCGGGTGAGTTCCCCGTGGTCATCTTCGACGGGGAGAAGTTCCTGGGACTGGAGCCCTCGCCGGCCCTCGATGCGACACGGGCCTCGGAGCGCGTCACCTTCTGGCGCAAGCGTGGCGATCTGTTCCTGGAGATCGAGCGCTTCGAGGCCATCGTGCAGGTGCACGCGGGCTACAACAACGGACTCAAGACGACGCTTCGCTTCGCCTTCGACAGTGCGGACGCGGCGGTGCGCGCGGTGCGGGGGCTGGAGGCGCGCTACACGGGGGACTTTCTCCGCGTCACAACCGAGATTCCTGGCCGGGGCCTCCTGGAGCGAGAGCTTTCCAAGTACGCCAATGGGAAGTCCGAGTACACGTCGGCCATCATCAAGGGGACGACGCTCGTGACGAGGGATGGCGTGAACAAGACCTTCGACGACGAGGTCTCCGCGCTGCTGGCGCTCGAAGACTGGATCGCCACGAAGCGGCAAGCCGGATTCGACCTGAAGATCCTCGAGTGGAAGCCGTTCGGCTCCCTCGCGGCGCGGTAGGAGGTCGAGATCATCGGCGAGCAGGACCCTGAGACACTCAAGAGAGGCTGAGAGCCCCTGGCTCCCAGCCTCCTTCTGGCACTCAGCGGAGAATCCGCCGCATCGTCGGTGGGTACACCACCTTCGGCGGTCTACCTGGTACGAGGCTCCTGAGCTTCAGCGGCTGGCCGGGTGGCGGCGGCTCGCTCGCCAGTCCGAAGAGGAAACTGAAGTCGGAAGCCCACCCCGAGCCCCCGGCGATACCCGCGTTCTTGTGACAATTGATGCAGTTGCTCGCTTCGTCCGGCGTGCCCGTCTGGATGTACGTCTCCATTGTCGTGTTGGCGATGGGGACGTTGAGGGGCGGAGTCGCACCGGTGAAGGGCAGCGGGGTCTTGACGGGCGTCGTGGGATTTGAACCTGGCGTCCTGGACCAGAGCGTGTTCACCAGCACGTAGTTCTTCCAGACGGAGTCCGGGTAGTTCCGGGCGATGGCGGCCTGGACGATCTGGTTGGTGGCCTGCGCGACCGGATCGATGGGTGTCAGCCGGGTCACCTGGATGGGGACGGGAGCGGGGCAACCCTCGCCGAGCCAGTAGGGAGGGGACACGTTCGGCGTGCAGTCCACCGTGACCGAGGTGCGACCATCCACCGAGCAGGATGCGTCCAGTTCGATCGTCCGCGGCACGCATTGGGGATCGTAGAAGTTCCAGCTCGTCGTCCCGGGATCCGCGCCGTGGTCGGGCGCGTTGTTCACATGCTCGAAGGTCGCCCATATCCAGGTGGGCTGGGAGACCGTCTTGTGGATGACATGAAAGCCAACCAGTGCCACCGTGGTGGCCCGACACTTCTGGGTCGTCGGCTCCACCACCACCGCTGGGGAAAGCTTGTACGCATTCCACCGGCTGTCCTGGGGATTGGGCACCTCCATCCAGGCCGCCTTCAGCTCGATAGCACCGATGGAATTCGACTGCCAGGAGCCCATTGGGTTCACCACGGGGCTACCCGTGCCCCCGTCCACCAGGGCCTGTTGGTTGGCCGCGTTGTAGAGCTTCTTCTCGACGATGTACTCGTATTCAGGCTGGCTGACCCGGACGTCGTACCAGACGTTGGTGCCATTGGCGGCCCCCAGCCATGAGGGGAGCTCGAGCGGGAACGCCTGGTTGCCGCTCCCCGAGGTGAACTGGGTCTCGAACTTCGAGACCACGTTCAGCGCCAGCATGGATTTGGCCTGCTGGGAGCTGACGTTCGCCTCGGCCAGACAGTCCTCCGAGATGCTTGGCGGTGTGCCCCATGGAGGGGGAGTCCCTCCCTCCGGAGGGAAGAGCTGCTGCTTGCTCATGAACGTCTGCCATTGGACCGTTCCGAGATCGCCGGGTGAGCCGAAAGCGTCTGCCGTTCCACCCATGGCGGCGGCCGGCCAGTTCAGGGCGATGAACTCCGCCCAGGCGAAGCAGTTCGCGTCGAACTGGCTGGTGACATTGCTCATGTCCGGCGGGATGCTGGGGTCGAAATGGATGTTCTGGGTGCCGCCGCATGAGAACCACGGAGCGCTGATAGCAGTCGAAGGAGCCTTGACCAACGGAGGATCCTTCTGGGACACGGTGCCCGCCGGTTGTTCCTGCTTGGTGGGACGGTTGACGCAAGCTCCGAGCAGGAGGAGCCCCGGGATCACCAGACGCCCGAGTGAAACGGGAAGTGAGGACATGAGGATGTTCCTTCCTGGCCAGTGGTAGCGTTCACACGGGATGGGTGAAGGCTGTGCGTTGATCGCCCACCGGGGATTCGGCGAGTATGAGCACCCAGGCCGCATCCCACCACCCACACCTGTGGTACGAGTCAATACATGCAATCAATGTCTCGGAAATCACATGATCCGGCCGGACACGAGCAGCCAGACGCGTGGCTCGACATTTCTCCGCCCTCCAGCAGGAGGCGCGGGCTCGCACCTTGGCGCCACATGGTTGGCGGGAAGGTCCTCACAGCACCTTGGCGACGGCGATCGACCCATCGAGGCGGCCACCGGCTTCGTAGAACATGTACTCCTCGCCGTTCTCGGTGCCAAACGACGGCGCCGCCGACCGGCCCTTGTCGGGCCAGCCGATCAACGGATTGTGGAAAACCCCGAGGTGAATCTCCCTGTCGAAGTTCAGCCCGACCTCGGTGATGTACATCTTGCCACTGTTCCCGTGGTAGATGACGTAGGCCGTCCCGTTGCGGAACACCACGTGTGGCCCGGAGATGTCCGTGACACCGTCAGCGGCCGGCGAGATGAGGGGCTTTTGCTGGATCGTCCAGGTCTGCGCGTCACCGGACGCGGACCAGCCCCAGAAGATCTTGCGGCGCCCGTTCTGCATTCCCATGAATACCATGACGAAGTGGCTGCCCTTGGACGGGATGTCGTGCTCGAACACCCGTGCGTAGGACGTCTCGGTGACGGAGCCATCCGTGAAGAATCTCGTCGAGATGCACCCTCCCTGGTAGGTGAAGTTGATACCGTCGGTGGATGTCGCCACGCGGGTGACCGTGTTCTCGCCATGGAAGTACAGGTAGAACTGCTTCACCCGCGAGTTCCAGAGCACGTGCGGTGACGAGATGTGGCTGATGCCGTCAGGGCCTCCCGGCCACTTTCGCGAGAAGATCGGGTTGTAGGGGTACTCGGTGAACTGACCAGAGAGATGGTCGCCGTAGGCCAGGCAGATACCTCCGGGCGCATCGTGGGGCGCGTAATAGAGGTAGTAGCGCGCCAACGGGTTCGCGATCCGGCCGGCCGTGCCGCGGATGCAGGGGAAGATGAGCTCGCCGGTCGGGTTGTATCTGAGGTTGTTCTTGTTGAACGCCGTACCGATATAGGTGTAGGTCGGGAAGCCGGCGGGCGCAGCATGGGCAATGCCTGACACGAGCCCCGAGCCCCCTCCGAGGATGAGCCCTCCCGACGTCGCCAGTGAGCCCTTGAGAAACGCTCGACGTCCCACCTCCAACCGCGCCGCGTTGTTGCGCTCGAGATCATCCCTGTTCACCATTTTCGGCTCCTTTGCGTGATCAGACAAAGAACCAGACGCTTTCAATCATGTCAATTAAAACATGATTAACGATATTACCTTGGAAAACGAGAGCGAAGTGCATCAGGTTCTTGCAGGGTGAAAATGGGGATGGAGCGGAGGGGACGAGGAAGGCCGCGCAGGGGGCTGCCAGGGCTGCGCGCTCCGCACGAAAGCACGTCTGGGGCCATCGAACCGTTACGTGACAAACCTCATAATCCTCATTACCTTGAGAAAGCCTGAAAGCAAGAGAGGGGCTCGAGAATGTTCCAGTGTGCATGGATGCATGGAAGGCGGAAACGAAGGACCATGGGAATCCTCGCCTTGGGGGCGCTCCTGGTTGTCGGCGGGGCGACCATGGGGGATGCCTCGGCAACGACTCCAACGACGACGACGACCACAGCATCCAGTTCCGGGAACACGTTTCCTGATCGTTGGAGTGTCGGTGCGCCGGGTGTCGGAACGTACAGCCAAACCGACGCCCATCTTCCGGTGCCGGCCGGCTACACGGAGATCTCACCACCCAACGGCGAATACGACCTCTATGACTGCGGATCCGTTGTACTCGACCACGTCTACATCCACGGATTCATCTACCTTGGAACGAACTGCTCGGGCACGGTGACGATCAAGAACTCGATCATCGCGCCTCCCGCGGGTACCAACCAACGGAGCATCCTCAACAACTCGAACGGTGGACTCACGCTCAACATCATCGACACCACCATTCGTCCGGAACCCGTGCCGTTGGGCGGAATCAACGCCGCCCTCACGGATCACGCCACGAACGGATGCGCTCCGAACTGCTACGTCAACATGAACCGTGTGGACGTGGCGAACAGTGGTGGCATGTGTCTCTGCGGGGAGAACACCCTCATCGAGAACAGCTGGCTGCACGACAACTACATCGCTCACCTGGCCGATCCATCGGAGGCGCACACGGGTGGTGTGTTCCCGTACGGAGGCAGCGGTCCGGTCACTATTCGGAACAACCGTCTCGAGCCGGGCTTCAATGCCGGGACCGGGCAACCCGTGAACAACTACTGGCAGGCGATCACCGCGGTGCTGTTCACGCAGGGATCCGGTGACACGGTGTTGCGCAACTACGTCGCCGAGGGCAACTTCCTCTCTCTCGGGGCATTCGACGTGGGGGTCGAGAACGGTGAAGGGCTCGTCTTTCGCAACAACGTGTTCGGTCCGAACCACTGGGGAGAGACCACGACGTGTAGCACGAGCTGCGGCGTCACCTACGCGGACTGGTCGGGCAACGTCAAGGGAGACATCAACGGCGTGAAGACTTCCGTGGTGGTGCCGCACCCGTAAGGCTTGAGAACGCCACCCGCGGCAGCTCGTCGCAGGTGGCGTTTTCGTCTGTCTACATCCCCAAGCTAGGCTTCGTCCCGCACGTTGCCGGGCCCACCGGCCAGCAGCAGCCCCAGAGCGGAGTCCGGATGCGCGGGCCCCAACTGCGCGGTGCCGTAGCGCAGCCGTCTCGCGGCGGGCAACCACACGGCCCGCTTCATCCTCCGGGGCAGCAGCACCGCCAGCCGCATCATCCACCGGTGCGCCCAGCCGGGGTACACCAGGGGCTCGGCGCGCTCGAAGCCGGCGAGCGCCTCGCTCGCACACCGGGCCGCCGGGATGCGCAGCCACGACGCCAACGCGCAGTCCGGTGCCTGCGCCGCCTCGTCGCCGCCGGTGTCCACGGGCCCGGGAGCCACCTGCGTCACCACCACGCCCGTCCCCAGCAGCTCCAGCCGCAGCGCCTCGGTGAAACCATCCAGGAAGCGCTGGGTGGCGGCGTAGACGGCCAGCCCCGGCACGAACGCGCTCCCCCCACCCGAGCCGATGTTGAGGATGCCTCCCCGCTTGCGCTCCACCATGCGCCGCACCAACCGGTGCGTCAGCAGCAGGGGCGCCGTCATGTTCGCCTGCACCATCTGGTGGATGCGCGGCCAGCTCTCCTGCTCGTAGAGGCCGTAGTCCCCCATGCCCGCGTTGTTCACCAGCACGTCCACCCGGATGAGGTTGCGGCGCAGCGAGTCCAACAACGCGTCCACGTGCTCAGGCTGGGAGAGATCGCACTGCTCCACCCACACCCCGAGTGTGGGGTTGAGCGCGAGCAACTCCTCTCGCAAGGCTTCCAACCGCTCGCCGCTGCGGGCGACGAGCACGAGCGTCCTCGCCCTCCTGGCGAGCTGGCGGGCGAGTTCGCGGCCAATTCCCGACGAGACACCGGTGATGAGCACGGTGCCGGAATCGATAGGTGGACGCATGGGCTCCTCTCTGGCTCGGGCAGATGGCAAAGCTAGTGCGCTCGCCTCCCGGGTGCAGACGCCCGGCTTGCCTGGAGGCCCTCCCTGCCAGTCGAGGCGGCGACATTGCGTTCACTCCGAGTCGTACCGAGGAGTAGATTGAGAAGAGCCCCCTCCTTGGTGGAGGACAGGCACACCCGGAGGGACGTCCATGAGCACGCCTACTCGCATCCTCGTGCCGGTGGATTTGATGGAGGGCTCCCAGGCCATCGTCAATTACGCGATCGACCTGGGCCGGCCATTCAACGCGGCCATCGAAGTGCTGCACGTGTGGGAGCCACCCCAGTACGTGGCGCCGGATCTGCTCGTGGCCGCACCGGGTTGGACGCCCCAGCCATTGGAGAAGGAGGCGCTCGCGGCGGCCCGGCAGTCGCTGGAGAACTTCGTCGGCACGCTCCAGGGCGCGGGCACCCTCACCCAGAAGCTGGTGATGGGCGAGCCGTCCGCGGCGGTGATCCAGGTGGCCGAGTCGGGCGGCTTCAACCTCATCGTCATGGGCACCCATGGGCGCCGGGGACTGCCGCGCCTGCTGCTGGGCAGCGTGGCGCAGCGGGTCGTCTCCCGGGCCCCCTGCCCCGTCCTCACGCTGCACGTGCCCACGACGAAGTAGGCACGCGCCGCGCGTCCGTCAGGACTTCTTGAGGTCGCGCTCGCCGAGGTTGGTGGCGCCCACCCAGCGCATGCGGTTGAAGCCATCCAGGTTCTTGTTGGCGACGATCTGGAAGCACGTGGACGAGCCCTGGGCGGCGATCTGCACGGACCAGCCCAGGAACATCTGCCAGGTGCGGAACCACCACTCGCCGTAGGTCTTCACGACCTCGGCGCGGTTGGCCATCCAGTTGTCGTACCAGCGCGAGATGGTGAGCGAGTAGTGGATGCCCACGTTCTCCACGCTGTGGATCTCGAAGCCCGCGCTCTCCAGGTTGCTCACCACGAAGGACAGCGGCATGGACGCATCCGCGCCGGGGAAGATGTACTTGTTCATGAACAGGCCCCACACGAGATCCTCGAAGTGGAAGCCCAGCGCGCCCTTCTTCGCGCGCAGTCCGGCGATCTGCAGGTAGAACAGCCCGTCGTCGGTGAGCATCCCGTGGATCTGCCGCATGAAGGCCTGGAAGTTCTTCACGCCCACGTGCTCGGCCATCTCCAGGCAGGAGATCTTGTCGTAGGGCCCCGCGGGAATGTCGCGGTAGTCCAGCGTGAGGATGCGGGCGCGCTCGCTCACGCCCATGCGGGAGATCTGCTCGGTGGCGTACGCGGCGCCCTGCTTGGCGATGGTGACGCCCGTCGCGTCCACGCCCTGGTTCTTCGCCGCCGTGGCCACCAGCGTTCCCCAGCCGCAGCCGATGTCGAGGAAGCGCTCGCCCTTGCGCAGTTGCAGCTTGTCCGCCACGAGCTGCATCTTCTGATCCTGCGCCTCTTCCAGGCTCTGGTTGGGCGAGGTGAAGAAGCCCGCCGTGTAGATCATCCGCGGGCCGAGGAACCAGCCGAAGAAGTCATTGCCGCGATCATAGTGCTCGCGGGCGATGCGCACGTCCTGCTCCTGCGAGTGGATGAGCACCTCGGGCAGGAAGCGGGTGAAGAGGAACTTGAAGTGCTCGGCGACAGGCGTGTAGTCGACCACCTTGTGCCGCTCGCGGATGAAGGCGAGGAAGTCCCCCTCGATGTCGAGGCGCTGGTTGATGTAGTCCTCGATGAGGGTCGCCATGGGGACCTTGCCCCCGGCGTAACGAGCGGTGATGGATGGGTCCTTCGGCTTCAGTCGGAACGACACGGGCGCGTCCATGCAACCTCTTGTGGATGGGCTCATCGTCCACGAGGGACGGGAGCCGGTTGGACGCGCACTCTAGGTGATGCCGCATCGCGGCGTGCAGAAAACAGCTTACCCACCGCGTTAGCGGGACTCGGCGGCCGGCGCGGGCTCGCCAGCGGGCGCGTCACTCGCGCTCGTGAGCGGCTTCAACTGCTCGCGCATCTGGAGGATCTGCTCCCGGGCCATCGTCTTGAGCCGCTCCAGGTCCGCGAGCGTCATGCCCTTGGTGGAGATGGGCGTGCCCACCGTCACCAGGGCGCGCGCGGTGGCGAAGCGCCAGGAGTGCTTGGGCAGCGCGCGGCGCGTGCCGCTCACCGCCAGGGGCAGCACGTCCGCGCCCGTCTCGATGGCCAGCCGGAAGGCACCATCCTTGAAGGGCAACAGCTCCTCGGTCTTCGAGCGCGTGCCCTCGGGGAAGATCATGATCGGCATGCCCTTGTCGAGCCAGCGCTTGCAGATGCCCATGGCCTGCACGGCCGAGTCCTTCTCGCCCCGGCGCACGGGGATGTCGCCCGCGAGCCACATGCTCCAGCCCACCACGGGAATCTTCAGCAGCGACGCCTTGGCCATCCACTTCATCTCCCAGGGCAGCATGGAGATGATGAAGGGGTCCGCGTTGGACTCGTGGTTGCTCACCACGACGGTGCGGGGCGCGGGGCGCACGTAGGTGCCATGAATGCCGAACTTCCAGAAGGGATTGAGCCGGGCGGCGGTGACGCCGATGAGCCGGAAGGCGCGCCCCGTCACCACCTTGCGCTTGTCGAACGGCCAGGTGATGACCGCCAGGGGCGCCTGGATGCAGAAGCCCGTCAACGACACCAGGCCGGTTTCCAACCACGCGTACATGGAGAGCAGTGCGTTCATGGGAGTGACCTCCGCCCTATCAGCGACGGACCTTGGGGTCTAGATCCACGCTCACCGGACAGTGATCCGAGCCGAGCACATGCGGGTGGATGGCGGCGCGCTTGACGTAGGGCATGGCCCCGGGCGAGGCGAGCGCGTAGTCCAGGCGCCAGCCCACGTTGCGCTCGCGCACCCCGAAGCGCTGGCTCCACCAGCTGTAGTGGCCGCTGCCCTTCTCGAAGTGGCGGAAGGTGTCCACCCACCCCGCGCGCAGCCAGCGGCAGAACTCCTGGCGCTCCTCCAAGAGGAAGCCACTCGTCTCCCGGTTGTCCTTGGGCCGCGCCAGATCGATCTCTTGATGCGCCGTGTTGAAGTCGCCCACCACCACGATGCGCTCGCCGTCGCGCAGGCCCTTCTCCAGGAAGTCGAAGAGACGGCGGTAGAAGGCCAGCTTGAAGGGCACGCGGCTGTTGTCGCGCTCCTTGCCGTTGCCATTGGGGAAGTAGCAGTTGACCACGGTGAGCCGGCCGAAGCGCGCCACCTGCAGCCGGCCCTCCGTGTCCATCTCCTCCACGCCCAGCACGGACACCACGTCGTCCGGCGTCTTGCGCGAGAACAACCCCACCCCGCTGTAGCCAGGACGCTTCGCCGAGACGATGTGCGCCATGCGCCACCCCTCGGGCTGGCGCACCTCCTCGGGAAGCTGCTCTTCCCGGGCGCGCACCTCCTGCACCCCCACCACGTCGGCCTTCTCGGCGGCCAACCAGTCGAGGAAGCCCTTCTTGTGGGCCGACCTCAAGCCATTCACGTTCCAGGAAACGATCCGCACGGTACGGCTTCTTTGCCCAAGCGGCCCGGCCCCGGCAAGGCTCTCTCTCTACGCCCCGCTCGGCGCCCCGCTCGTCCTGCCCGGAAAGGCCGGCCCCACGCCGTGCGCCTGACGGAAGGCCCGCACGCTCCGGGCGATCTCCTCGCCCGCCTCCAACAGCCCGGCGTGGCCCGCGTCCTCCACCAGCACCCAGTCCGCGCCGGGCAGGCACTCGCGCATGCGCGACATCTCGCGCAGCGGCACGAGCAGATCATTCCGGGCGGCGATGAGCTGCGTGGGCACCTGGAGCGTGTGCAGCACGTCCCACGAGTTCGGCCCCTCGAGCAGCCCGCGCATCGTCAGCCAGTAGGTGCGCGGATCCATGAGGCGCAGGGCCTCGAGGAACACCTGGATCTCCTCGCGAGGCGCCCGCGCCCGTAAAAGTCCCGTGACCCGGGCGAACGAATAGGCCCAGCGCGAGGCGACCAGCGGCTGGACGACGGGGGCGAGCCGGGGCACCAGGGGGGTCAACCCCGCGAAGGCCCGCGCCAGGGTGGCCTGTCCCCCCGGCAGGGGAAGCACCCATTCACGCGGGTCCGGCACGGAAGGGCTTCCCGCCACGAGCGAGACGGCGGCCACCAGCTCCGGCCGGCGCCGGTACAACTCCAACAACACCCGGACACCCATGGAGAAGGCCACGTGGTGGGGCGGGCGCCCATTGCCCTCGGCCATCACCTGTTCGGTGACGCGCTCCAGGTCGTCCACCTGGGCACGCAGCGAGTAGTCCTCACCCGGGGGCACCTCGCTCCTGCCATGGCCCCGGTAGTCCCAGTGCACCACCCGGTGATCGCGCTCCAGGTCCATGACGAGGTGACGCCAGAAGTTCTCCGTCGTTCCGATGCCATTGGTGAGCAGCACGGCCGGGCGGGACAGGAGCTCCGGAGCCGGCTCGCCCTGGGCGACGGCGTGCGTGTGATAGGCGACACGGGTCCCATCGGGCGCGGTGATGAAGCGGGTGAGGTAGCTGTAGGGCATGTGCTCCCCACCATTCTGATGCTTTCCCGGCGCCGCAAGGCCCCTCGTTCATTATCGTGCGCCACCCCTCATGACTTCCGTCACCTCCCCCTCCCCCCTCGCGCGCTGGCTCGAACCCCGTCCCCCCGGCGCGGACACCCCTCCGGCCGTCGTCGCCGTGGGAACGATGAACTTCGGAGGCCGCACGCCCGCCCCCGAGGCCCGGCGCATCGTGGAGCGCGCCCTGGAGCGCGGCGTGCCCTTCTTCGACACCTCCAATTCCTACAACCACGGTGAGGCGGAGCGCCTGCTGGGCCCGTCGCTGCGAGGCCGGCGCGAGCAGGTGGGCATCGCCACCAAGGTGGGGCTGGCGCGCATCCGGGGTAAACCCGAGGGCCTGGGCGGAGCGCATCTGGTGCGCTCGGTGGAGGAGAGCCTGAGGCGGCTGCACACGGGGTACGTGGACGTGCTCTACCTGCACGCGCCGGACGCGGCCACGCCGGTGGAGGAGACGCTCGAGGCCGTGCACGGCCTGCTCACCGCGGGCAAGGTGCGGCACTGGGGCGTGTCCAACCACGCCGCCTGGCAGATCCTCGAGCTCAACGGGCTGTGCGCCGCGCGCGGCATGCCCCGCCCGGCCATCTCCCAGGTGCTCTACAACCCGCTCGTGCGTCAGGTGGAGGTGGAGTACCTGCCCTTCACGCGCCGCCATCCCCTCCACACCACCGTCTTCAATCCGCTGGCGGGCGGGCTGCTCTCTGGCCGCTACGCACCGGGCGACACCATCGCCGCGGGCTCGCGCTTCGAGGGCAACCGCCTGTACCAGGGCCGCTACTGGTCCCCGCGGCTGCTGGACATGGCCGGGCGCCTGCGTGACGTGGCCGAGCAGGCGGGGCTGTCGCTGGTGGAGCTCGCCTATGGGTGGCTCGTGGGGCGGCCCGGGGTGGACTCGGTGCTCGCGGGCCCGGGGACGGTGGAGCACCTGGACGCCGCGTTGGACGCCTGCGCCCGGCCCCTGCCCGCGGACCTGGCCCTGCGCGTGGACGAGCTCTACCGGGAGTGGCAGGGCACGGACGCCAGTTACGTGAGGTGAACATGCTGGCGGTGGACGCGAAGACCTTCGAACTCACGGATGTGCTGGCGCACTACGCCGAGCACGGCTACGCGCGGCTGGGCCGGGTGCTCGACGCGCACGGGCTCGAGCTGCTGCGCGAGCGCGCGGATGACTTGATGCTCGGCCGGGTGAGCTACCCGGGCTTCTTCTGGCAGATGGACGCGCCCACCGGGCGCTACGAGGACGCGCCGCTGGGGCTCGGCTGGCAGGGGCCCTCGCTGGACTACCGCAAGTTGGAGAAGCTGGAGAAGGACGAGCGCTTCCTCGCATGGATGCGCAACCCCCTCTTCGAGCGCATCGCCCGCGCGCTGCTGCCGCCCGGAGACATCTCGCTCTATCGGGCCATCCTCTTCCACAAGGGCCAGCGCGGCGGCAGCGAGGTGCCCTGGCACCAGGACGGGGGCAAGCTGTGGGGCCTCACCAAGGATCCCGAGCTCCAGGTGTGGACGGCGCTGGATGACGCACCTCGGGAGGGCGGCTGTCTGGAAGTGGTGCCCGGCAGCCACCGCTGGGGCCTGGCCACGCCGCTCGGAGGGGTGGTGCCCGCGGATCAGGTGGCGGCCCGGAGCGCCGAGCGCCTCGGGGTGGCCCTGCCGGTGGAGGCCGGGGAAGTGGTGTTGCTGCACAATTATGTCTGGCATCGCTCGGGGCCGAGCCGCACGGGCCAACGCCGCCGGGGCTTCTCCGCCTGCTATATGGACGCGGCCACCCACTGCGTGCGCAAGAAGAAGGCTCCCCGGAGCTTCTTCCCCCTCTTCCGCGCTGGAGAGCGCCCATGACGGCTCATACCTTCGAACTCAACGGAGTCCGCGTCCTCGAACTGCCCGCCGAGGGCCCCCGGCTCCGGGAGGCCCTCGAGCTCATCGCCCTGGCCTCCGAGCACCAGGCCGACCTGGTGGCCATCCCCGCCGGGCGCCTGGACGAGGACTTCTTCAAGCTGGCCTCGGGGGTGGCCGGAGAGCTCGTCCAGAAGTTCGTCAACTACCGCCTGCGGCTCGCCATCCTGGGTGACATCTCCGCCCGGGTGGCGGAGAGCAACGCCCTGCGCGGCTTCGTCATCGAGGCGAACCGCGGCCAGCAGCTCTGGTTCCTGGAGGATCGCGAGGCCCTGGCGGCGCGCCTCCGCTGATCCGGAAAGTGGTAGACTTCAGGGCTGAATGAAGTCAGACGGTTCGGCGCAGCGTGCCCTGTTCCAGGTGAAGAGGAACAACTACTTCATCTGCGCGGCCCTGTTGTTGGTTTGCGGTGCGCTGCTCCACCTGCCGGTGTTCGCCACCTATGTCCGGCTCGTGCCAATGCTGCTCGCCTGGGCGGTGGGCTTCGTGGCGCTCGGCGCGGGGGTGGGCGCCGGATGGATTCCGGTGAAGGTCTCGGGTGTGTGCGCGGGGATCATCGGCATCCTCGCCAACACGTGGTTCATCCACCTCACCGGAGGGCTGAACAGTCCCTTCTTCCCGGCGCTCGCGACCATACCGTTGCTCATCGCCATGTACACCCCGGATGCCTGGTGGCCCACGCTGGTGAGCGGCACGGCCATGCTGGGCTCGGTGGCGTTCCTGGACAGGATGGCCCACCTGCCGGTGGAGGTGATGGTGCCGCAGCTGCTCACCCTCGCCATCATTGGTGGGGTGGCCCTCTTTGGTTCGCGCACCTACCGGCGCATGTGGGACGCCCAGAAGGCGGCGCAGCAGGAGCGCGTGCACGCGCTGGAGCAGCTCGCGGAGAGCGAGCGCCGCCGGGTGCGTGTCGAGCGCGAGCGCGCCGAGGTGGAGCGGCTGGTGTTGGTGGGGCAGCTGGCCGCCGGGGTGGCACACGAGGTGAACAATCCCCTGTCCTTCGTGAAGTCCAACCTGAGCTACCTGGAGCGCGAGGCGAGGGCCTTCGACACGGAGCTGGACCGGGCGGAGCTGTGTGACGTGCTCGCCGAGACCCGGCATGGAGTGATGCGCATCGAGCAGATCGTCACGGATCTGCGCGGCTTCTCCCGCGGGGACGAGGGCGGCCAGGAGGAGGGGAAGCCGGAAGAAGCGCTGAACGAGGCGAGGCGGCTGGCCTCGGTGCGCCTGCGCAACCTGGCCGAGGTGACGGTGGATGTGTCTCCGGGGTTGCCGCCAGTCCAACTGGGGCATCGGCACATGGTGCAGGTGCTCCTGAACCTGCTGGTCAACGCCGCGGACGCGGTGGAGCTGGTGACGCCCTCGCGTCCAGCCCACATCGGTGTGGGGGCGCGGCGGGTGGACGGTGGGGTGCGGGTGGTGGTGGAGGACAATGGCCCGGGGTTTCCTCCCGAGGTGCTGTCGCGGCTCTTCGAGCCCTTCTTCACCACCAAGCCGCCGGGGAAGGGCACCGGGTTGGGGCTCGCCCTGTGCCGGGAGTACGTCACGCGCAGCGGCGGCACCCTTCACGCGGAAAACCGCGCCGAGGGCGGTGCCCGCTTCGTCCTGATGCTGCCCGTGTGCCTGGAGCGTCCCCCGGCAAGAGCGTGACTCCGAGGCCGCCCGGCTTCGCCCGCCTGTCTGGTGGGTGGCACGAGGCCCTGGCTCGCCTGCCCCGCGTCCTGGCATCCAGCGGCCACGGTGTGGCACATCGCGGCAGGGAGCCCTACCCTGGCCTGTCACCGCCACACAGGAGCGCTGCCATGGGACTGATGGATCGCATCTTCGGACGGGGTTCCTCGCCTTCGGTGCCTTCGGCCCGCCCGGCTGCGGCGAGCGCGGGTTCCGCCGATGATCAGGCGCTGGCCCGCTATCGCTACCTGCTCCGGACGGCGCCTCCCGAGGCGATCGAGCAGGCGCACGCCGAGGCCTTCGCGCAGCTCACGCCCGAGCAGCGCACCCGGGCCCTGCGCGAGCTGAGCGAGCAACTGCCCCCGTCGGAGCGGGGCCCGGCCTCCCAGGACGCCGATCCCCGGGCACTCGCGCGGATGGCGACCCGCGCCGAGCTGCGCCAGCCGGGCTTCATGGAGCGCACCTTCGGGGGTGGCGGCTTCGGGAGCATGCTGGCCGGCAGTCTGCTCGGGAGCATCGCCGGCAACTTCATCGGCACGGCGATCGCCCACCAGTTCCTCGGTGGCTTCGACGGCTTCGACGGAAGCGAGCCGGGCGATTTCGACGCCACCCAGGCGGAGGCCTCGGGCCTGGAGGAGGACGGGGGCGGCTTCGACGACAGTGGCTTCGACGACGGGGGCGGCTTCGACGGGGACAGCCTCGACGTGTGACGCCGCGCCCTACCCGCCCAGCGCCGTCTTCAGCTTGCTCTTGCGGATGGCCGGCAGGCTGATACGGAAGGTGCTGCCCTTGCCCACCTCGCTGCTCGCGGTGATCTCCCCGCCAAAGCCGGTGATGATGCCGTGGCAGATGGACAGCCCCAGGCCCGTGCCCACGCCCACCGGCTTGGTGGTGAAGAACGGATCGAAGATGCGGCTGAGCACCTCGGGCGCCATGCCGCACCCGGTGTCGCGCACCTCGAGGATGGCGTGGTCGCTCTCCGCGCGCAGCACGACGCGGATCTCGTTCTTGTCCGGCTGGCCCGCGCTGATGGCATGCGCGGCGTTGATGAGCAGGTTGAGCACCACCTGACCGAAGCGCGCCTCGCTGCCCTCCACGAGCGGCACGTCGGACATCTCCTTGACCACTGTGGCGCGGTGGCGCAGCTCGCCGCGCGCCAGCGCCAGCGCCGAGTCGATGACGCGCCGCAGGTCCACCGCCGTGGGCAGCTCCTCGTCTCCGCGCGAGAACGTCTTCAGGTCCTGCACGATGAGCCGCACGCGGTTGACGCCCTCGTTCGTCTCCTCCAGCACCTCCTCCAGCTCGCTCAGGCGGCCCGGGGGCAGCAGCTCGGTGATGGCGTGCAGCTCCTCGGTGAGGAAGGACAGGTTGGAGATGACGAAGGCGAGCGGGTTGTTGATTTCGTGCGCCACGCCCGCCGCGAGCGTACCCACCGACGCGAGCCGATCGGCCACGACGAGCCGCGCCTGGATCTGCCTGCGCTCGGTGAGGTCGCGCGCGCTGATGATCGTCGCGGGCTGGCCGGCGAAGACGAGCCGCAGGCTGCTGATCTCCGCGGTGAGTACGCCACCGTCCGGAGGCAGGAAGCGCACCTCGCGCACGCGCAGCGAGGTGCGGCCGGGCAGCATGCCATCCAGCGTGCCGGCCGCGGCGGCGCGGTCATCCGGGTGGATGAAGTCCAGCAGGGAGCGGCCCACCAGCTCGCTGGCCTTGAGGCGCAGGAACGAGCACGCCGACGGGTTCACGTACAAGAGCGGCCCGCCGCGGTGCACGAAGATGGCCTCGGGCGAGCCCTCGATGAGGGCGCGGAAGCTCTCCTCGGAGCGGCGCAGCGCCTCCTCCGCGGCCTTGCGCTCGGTGATGTCGAAGGACACGCCCCCGAGGAAGCGCCGGCCCGAGCTGTCGCGGGCGATGAAGCGGTAGGTGAGGAACTGCCGCGGCTCGCCCTCGGGCGTGGGGATCATGCTCTCGGAGACCGAGGGCTGACCGGACTTGAACGCCTGATCGTCCTGCTCGCTCAGCAGGGTGACCGTCTCCGGCGGCATGAGCTGCTCGTCGGGGATGGTGCTCACGTCGGTGCCGGGCGCCAGCGCGAAGAAGCGCCGGAAGGGCTCGTTGACGAAGACGCGCCGGCCGCTCTCGTCCTTCATGTACGCGAGCGCCGGGTTGTTGTTGAGGAAGGAGTCGAAGAGGTGCTGGCTCTCCTGGAGCGCGGTGACGATGGAGGCCACCTCCGTCATCAGCGCCTGCTTCGCGGCGTGCTCGGCGGCGTTGCCCATGGCGGCGCCGAGCAGGCCCGCCATCAGCTCCAGCGTGCGCTCGTCCGAGTCCACGAAGGCATAGGGCACCTGCGACACGATGCTCAGCACGCCCACCGTCTGGTTGTCGCGCTTGAGCGGCACGTTGAGCATGGAGCGCACCTTGAGCCGGCGCGCCACGTCGAAGTTGGCCCGCGGGTCGCGCTCGGCGTCGTCCGTGCGCATCACCTGCCCGCGCAGCACGCTCGAGCCCGCCATGGTGCTGCCCACCGGCAGCCGCGCGCCCTCGAACTGCTTCGAGTAGCCCGTGCAGACGCGGTAGTACATCTCGTCGCCCTCGATGATGCCCACCGCCGCGCCGCCCGCGCCGCAGAGGATCATCGCGCGCTCGGAGATGAGCCGCATCACCACCTCCAGATCCAACCCCGCCAGCGCGATGTCGTTCTGGGTCTGGATGATGGCCGCCAGCCGCTCGATCTCCCCGCGCGCCGACTCCTCGTGGGATTGCCGGCGCATGAACGCGTAGCAGCGGCGCTCGAACAGGGTGATGCGCGCGCGGATGTCCGCCGGATGGAAGGGCGCCACCAGGTAGTCGTCCACGCCGATTTCCATCAGCGGGGACAACTCCTCATCGGCGAGGCTCGCGGCCATGCCGATCATGGACACCTCGGCGGCGCGGATCTGCGCGCGCAGGCGGGTGAACCACTCGGATTTCTCGCGAACCTGTTCGGCGCCGACGACCAGGACGTCCACCAGGGAGATGGTGGCGGCCGTCACCTCGGGACCCGAGGCCACCACGACCTCGTGCCCCATCTGGGCGAGTTCCGACCCGATGGGATGGTCACCGTCGCGGCTGAGAAGGAGAAAGCGCATGGAAGCGGAGGCGAATCCGGGGAGAGCGGAAGATTGAAGGAGTAAGGCCCTTGCCGTCCACCCCGGCGTGCCGGATTCCGGGGGGGAGTCCCCTGTTTTCACGCAAGCCTACCCCCGTTCTCCAGTCCGAGGGGAGTGGACGTTGGTCGATCCCAGATGATCGCCAGCCAGCCGCCCCCCCCCACGAGTGCTCTGTGGCCGACGATCGAGCCGTCTCCTCCTACGCACTGGGGCACGCGGGGCGGCGGAAAATGACGCGGCCCGCCTGCGCACCCGGACCGGACGGCCTATCTCAAGCCGACCCACGCGGCGAGTGCTGGTGCCGCGGGGGCCAGGTGCATGCTCTGGACGGGGGCGGGTCCGGGGGAAGGTGACAGAATGAAGTACATCCTCGCGGTGGGGATCTCGATGATGGTGTTCGGCGCCTTCCAGGTGTCGACACTGCCCCAGACGGCGGAGCCGCGCGAGGAGAGCGCGTCCGCCGTCCTCTTCGTCCCGGGTGCCCTCACGGTCATGACGCGCAGCCTCGGCACGGAGCTGAGCGGGGAGCGGGTCCTGCAAGCCCCTCACGCGGCGTACGTGCCCACCCGTGCGGCGGAGCTGTTTGGCCGCCAACCGGATGCCTCCTCGCGCGCCCGGACGCTCGCGGATGAGGTCCAATACGCCCGGCCGCACCTCATTGGCCTGCAGCAGGTGACCGAGCTGAGGATCCAATCCCCCGGGGACGCGCTTTTCGGGGGCAGCGAGCCGGCGCGGACGCCCTACCTGGATCCGCTCCCCCTGCTGCTCGGCGAACTGGAGGCACGGGGCCTGCACTACCGGGAGGTCGCCCGGGTGCGCAACACGGACGTAGAGGTGCCCCTGCGCCGGGGGCCGGAGCCGACCTTCGACGATCTGCGCCTGACGGACTTCGACATCATCCTCGCGCGCTCGGACGTGACGGTGAGCCAGGTGCGCACGGGCAACTACCTGGCGCGCCGCGAGGTGAAGCTGCCGCGCATGGAGCCGGTGGAGTTGACGCGCGGGTGGGTGTCGGTGGCGGCCGAGGTGGAGGGGCAGCACTACCGCTTCGTCAGCACGCACCTGGAGCCCGCGCCGGGCGAGGAGGGCCTGCGCGTGCAGCTCGCGCAGGCCGAGGAGCTGATCGGCTCGCTGCGGGGCGAGACGCTGCCGGTGGTGCTGGTGGGGGACTTCAACTCGCCGGCGAACCTGGGGCTGGTGGGCGCGCCCACCTACCGGGAGCTGCTGCTCGCGGGCTACGTGGACGTGTGGACGCGCCGCCTGGGAGGCGCGCTCGCCTCGGGAGGAGGCCTGACGCTGGGGATGACGGCCATGGAGGAGCGGCTCAACCTGGTGCTGGTGCGCACGCCCGTGTCACCCGCGCCCCGGCAGCTCGGCCCGGTGCTGGCCTATGGCGTGGGGGAGCTGCACGAGCGGCGGCGCTTCGGGCCCTGGCGCACGGACCTGTCCGGCGTGGTGGCGCGCCTGCGCATGCCCGTGTCCGCGCACAACTGAGTACAGTGGCGGCCGTGAGCGCGCCGTCCCGAGTCCTCGTCGCCGAGCAACCCCACTACCTGCCGTGGCTGGACTTCCACGAGCAGCTCGCGCGGGCGGACACGCTGGTGGTGCTGGACAACGTGCAGTGGCTGCGGCGGGGCTGGCAGCGCCGCGCGCGGGTGGCCCTGCCCTCCGGCACTCCCCTGCCCCCGCCCACCGAGCCCGCCTACCAGTGGCTGACGATTCCCCTCGAGGGCGCCCACCGCGACACGCGCATTGGCGAGCTGGCGGTGGACACGAGCCAACCCTGGACGCGCAAGCACCTGGCCACGTTGACGATGCTCTACGGCCGCAGGCCCTACTTCCGCTCCCAGGTGCTGCCCCGGCTGGAGCGCTTCTATGCCGCGGCGGCCGGTGAGCGCGGCCCCGGCTCGCTCCTGCGCACGCTGCTCTCGAGCATGACGCTCTTCGCCGAGCCCCTGGGGCTCGCGCCGCGCGTGGTGCTCGCCTCGAGCCTCGAGCGCTCGCTGCCGGAGAAGACCGAGCGCCTGGCGGACTACTGCGTCCAGCTCGGCCAGGACACGTACTACTCGGCGGTGGGCTCGCTCTACCTGCGGCCGGGCCCCTTCCGGGAGCGCGACGTGCGCCTGCTGTGGCAGAAGTTCCGCTATCCCGCGTACGACCAGGGCCGCTCCGGCGAGCGCTTCGTGGTGGGCCTGTCCATCGTGGACGTGCTGTCCAACGTCCCCGTGGACACGGTGCGCGAGTGGCTCGCGCCCAGCCCCTGGGGCCCCTTCGCCCGGCCCGCTCCGGAGCCGGAGCGCTGAGGCTCCAGGCGCTCCGGAGGCCCGCTCAGGATGCCGGGGTGCCGTCCTTGTCGAAGCGCACGAAGTAGCTGCGCACCGCGGCATCCACCAGCTCCTCGGAGAGCCGGGGCGACTCGCCGTGGTAGTGCGCCATGTCGATCATCTGATCCAACAAGTCGCGCGGCTGGCACGCCGCGAAGGGGCGGCTGTTGGGCGTGTAGTGGGTGTCGATGAGGTACTGCACGACGTCGGCGTCGTAGTCCACGCCCCGCTTGCGGCACATCACCTCGAAGATCTGATGGAACAGATCCTCGTCTGGCCGCTGCACCTCGAGCTTGTAGCGCACGCGGCGCAGGAAGGCGTCGTCGACGAGCTCGCTCGGATCCAGGTTGGTGGAGAAGGCGGAGAACACGTCGAAGGGCACCTGCACCTTCTTGCCCGTGTGCAGCGTGAGCATGTCCACGTCGCTCTCCAGCGGGACGATCCACCGGTTGAGCAAGTCCTTGGGCGACACCTTCTGACGGCCGAAGTCGTCGACGAGGAGCATCCCGTTGGTGGCCTTCATCTGGAAGGGCGCCTCGTAGTACTTGACCTCGGGGGAGTACACGAGATCGAGCATCTCCAGCGTGAGCTCACCGCCGACGACGACGAGGGGCCGGTGGCAGCGCACCCAGCGTCTGTCGTAGGGCTGGGCACCGGCCTCCTCCTCCACGGGCTTGTGCAGGATGTTGTCGTAGATGCGGACGATGAAGTCGTCGATGAGGATGGCGTGGGGGATGAAGATGTCCCCGTCGAAGCAGTTGACCATGCCCTGGCAGATGGCCGTCTTGCCGTTGCCCGGGGGCCCATAGAAGAAGATGGCGCGTCCGGAGTTCATCGCCGGGCCGATGCCGTCGAAGATGTAGTCGCGGATGATGAGGTCGCCGAACTTGTCCTCCATCCGCTGGCGGGTAATGCGGTTGCCGCGGATGGTCTGCTTCTTCACGGCGCTGATCCACTCCTGGAGCGTGACGGGAGCGGGGCCGTTGTAGCGGTTGCGATCGAGGATCTGCCGCAGCACGTCCGTGGCGAACGTGGTGAGCTGGTAGATCATCGTGGACTTGCCGAGCCCCGAGCCGCCACCGCCGCGGATGTCGATGTACTTCTGGCGGCGCAGACCCTCGAGCACGTCATCCACCACGGAGGTGGGCAGCTTGAGGCGGTTGGCGATGTCCATGCCCCGCATCTCGCCCGCGTAGAAGATGGCCTTGAGGACGAGCTCCTCCACCATGCTGGCGGTGAGGCCGGACTCCTCGAGCGTGCGCGGCTGGGCGGGCCAGAAGCGAGCACCCTCGGGCGGCTCTCCCGCCTCGGGGGGGAGGACGCGGCGCGACGTACCGGTGCTGGTGCGGCGCTCGGGCCCGGCGGGGTTGCCGCTCGAGGGGCCCGTGCGGCGCTCGACGGCGCCGGAGGACGGCTCCGAGGGCGGCGGCGGAGGACCCGGACGGCGCGAGTCGACCACCACCGACGGCGGATCCGCGCCGGGGCCCGGCGGGGTGGCGCGGCGCGGCGGCTCGGCGAAGGGAGGAGGCGTGTCCAGGCGCGGCGCGGCAGGCGTCGTGCGCCGCTCCGGCGGCCCGCCCGCGACCTCCGAGGCGGGCGGCGGTGGAGGGGCGCGGCCGACCACGGTCTCCATCCCCGTCAGGCTCCGGCGGGGCTCGGCCGGGGGGGAGGGCCGGCGCTCGAGGAAGGCACTGGGACCGGGGGGACGGCGCTCGGTCGCCGTCAGGGTGGGCGGAGTCCGTGGCGGTCCCGGGGGCGCGCCGAGACCAGGAGTCGGCCGGGTCCGGGGAGGCGAGGAGAGAGGGCCCGCCGCGGCCGTGGGAATCTCCTGGGGAGTGAGGGTGCGGCTGGTGTCTCGCTCGCTGTCGTCGGGGGACTCGAATCCGGGGGGACTCGCCCCCGGCCTCCGCTGCTCGGCCATGCGTGCTCCGGGTTGAGACACCGACTCTATCAGGACCGGGCGGTGCTAGGTTGTCACGTATGAGCTTCTTCCAGGAACCGCCCCGCCTGGGCAATCAGTATGACGAGGACATCCTGCTGCGCAGCTACCTCGAGCGGGTGCTGCCCCCGGACCTGAAGGCCTCGCTCGAGGACGAGTTCCGCGAGCTGGGTGAGCTGTCGGGCGGCTACTTCTACGAATTCCAGCTGAGGGATCGGCTGAACGAGCCCGAGCTGACCCAGTGGAACGCCTGGGGCCAGCGGGTGGACCACATCGAGGTGTCCCCTCTGTGGAAGGAAGCCGAGGCGCTGACGGCCAGGCGGGGGCTGGTGGCGGTGGCGTACGAGCGCAAGAGCGGGGATCGCTCGCGCGTGCACCAGTTCGCGCTCAACTACCTCATCCAACCGTCGCTGGACATCTACTCGTGCCCGCTGGCGATGACGGACGGGGCGGCGCGCACGCTGGTGTCGCTGGGCAACAAGGAGCTGGTGGAGCGCGCCCTGCCCCGCCTGACGTCGAGGGATCCGGCGACGTTCTGGACGTCGGGCCAGTGGATGACGGAGCGCACGGGCGGCTCGGACGTGGGGCTGACGCAGACGGTGGCGCGGCGGGACGCCGAGGGGTGGAGGCTGTACGGGACGAAGTGGTTCACCTCGGCGACGACGGCGCAGATGGCGCTGACGCTGGCGCGGCCCGAGGGCAATGGGGAGGGCGGCAAGGGGCTGGCGCTCTTCTACGTGGAGACGCGGGGGGCGGATGGGCGGATGAACGGGATTCAAATCAACCGGCTGAAGGACAAGCTGGGCACGCGCAAGGTGCCGACGGCGGAGCTGACGCTGGACGGGGCGCGGGCGGTGCCGGTGGCGGGGCTGACGGACGGCATCCGCAACATGGCGTCGATGCTGAACGTGACGCGCACGTGGAACGCGGTGGCGTCCGCGTGGATGATGCGGCGGGGGCTGGCGCTGGCGCGCGACTACGCGAAGCGGCGGGTGCAGTTCGGCGCGCCCCTGGCCCAGAAGCCGCTGCACGTGGACACGCTGGCGGGGCTGGAGGCGGAGTTCCACGGAGGCTTCCTGCTGGCGTTCCGGGCGGCGGAGCTGCTGGGCAGGATGGAGGCGGGCACGGCGACGGAGGAGGAGCTGCTCCTGCAGCGGCTGGTGACGCCGCTGGCGAAGCTGACGCTGGGGCGGCAGACGGTGCACGTGACGTCGGAGGTGGTGGAGGGGTTTGGCGGCGCGGGGTACGTGGAGGACACGGGCGTGCCGCGGCTCCTGGCGGACGCGCAGGTGTTGTCCATCTGGGAGGGGACGACGAACGTGCTCTCGCTGGACGCGCTGCGGGCGATGGCCCGGGGGGGCGCGCTGGAGGCGCTGGACGTGGACGCGCGGCGGCGGCTGGCGACGGCGAAGGACGCGGGGCTGAGGCCGGGCGTGGTGGCGGTGGAGGAGGCGCTCGACAAGGCGCGGGCGTGGGTGATGGAGGCGATGAAGGATCCGGCGGGGGTGGAGGCGGGAGCGCGGCGGTTCGCGCTGACGCTGGGCCGTGCCTACGAGCTGGCGCTGCAGGTGGAGCACGCGCAGTGGTGCCTGGACCACGGCTACGGCCCGAGGGCGATGGCGGCGGTGCGGCGATTCACGCGCCATGGCGTGGATTTGATCGCCGACATGAATCTGGAGGAGTCCCGGCTGCTCGTGGAGTAGCGCGGGGACTGCGCCTGCCTCAGCGCGCCCAGAGTCCACCCAGCTCCAGCAGGAGCGGAGCCCTTCCGTCACGCCGTCGGCTGGGTGGAGCGTTGGGCCTGCCGGAAGAATTGGGAGCAGGAGTAGTCCAGCGGTGCCTCCCCGTGCTCGAGCGCATGGCGGGCGCGCAAGAAGGGCAGCCATGCCCTGTCCCCCACAAGCACTGCGGCCTCCTCCAGTTTGCGCCTCGGCACCCACTGCCCGCCCAAGCCGGACACCAAGTACATCCCCAGCCATGCCCCCAGGGCGGGAATCAACGCCTCCTTTTCCTCCGCCGTGAAGCGCTCTCCCCAACCCAAGTGCCACAGGGCGAAGTCCACCGCGGCGAGCGCTTCCTGCGTTCCCTCCGTCGCCTCGGGCACTTGCTGCGAGTGCATCAGCGCGACGAGCTGCTCGGCGTAGAGCCGCTCGTAGGTGTCGATCGCCTGCTTCACGTCCTCCACGTCCGGTGGAGGCGCTTGTTCCGCGGGCAGCCACTCCGAGACGGGAGGCGGGCGGTAGAGGTTGAAGCGCTCGACCACCCGGCGCTTGTTTTCGAGTCCCTCGAAGGCGACCTTCCTGTGGAGGATGTCCGCCACGTCTTCGTCGAAGTGCACGGGGATGGGGACGAAGACACGGCTGCGCTCGCGCAGGGTTTCCAGGATGGTTTCCAGTTTCAACTCGGGCCGCAGATGAACCAGGGCCCGAGCCTGGGCCTGCCGAGCCTCCTCGGAGTCGAAGTCCGCCGGCGTCGGCCGGGTGAGCAAGAGCACGGAGCCTCCTGGCAACTCCTCAACCACCGAGGCGGGCGTGGATAACACATGCTCACGTCCCAGCTCCGACACCATCTGAGGCCCATACACATTGAGCCAGTAGACTTCATCCACCCGGTAGGGTGCGAATGGATCTTCCGCGAGGAGATTGGTTCCCATGGAAAAGTCAGTGGAGCTATGCCCGAAGCCATAGGTCACGGGAAGTAGCGAGGCAAAGTTCCTCACCCACGACAAAATCCGCCTCGTGTAGTCCTCGATGGCCCCCGGTTGCCGGACAATCGAGAAAGGAGCGAGGTTCACACTCACGAAGAGTCGTCCACTCCGTTCCTTTTCGGAAAGGCTGATCCACAATCCCATCCAGGGAGCATTGGAACATTCAAGGGCGAATGACGTATGCCCTTCAGCGGATTGCTCAAGGAATACCTCGCGAACAGCCTCGCGAGAGTATTTTCGCCTCCTTCTTCCACTCAGAAGGGTGTCTAGCGAACCACCTACCTCCATGGACCCGATGAACTCAAGTATCTTCTCAAACCCCTTCACTCCCTGCTCCACCGGGTAGGCTGGCGAGTAGAGATGGAGCCAGAACTTGTCTTCGCTATTCCATTCATCACTTGGCATGGAAATGGAGTTCGACACCACGAGTTCTTGCCTCGAATCGAAGGGTTTTCCTGACAACTTCCGGTACAGATCGTACATCGTAAACAAGATGAACCTGATTGATGGAGACTTCACGTCCAAATAGTGGATGGCCAGGTCGGCGAATCTCAACCCGTCCCCCGTATTTCTTCAATGCCTCCCTGGCATCCATGGAGACCCAGTGGCGTGCTTCCACTTCGCTCATGCGCGTGAAGTCACGTTGCTTGTTGCTGAAGCACTGCACCATGGGGCTCCTTCCAGGAGCCAAGGATGCCTCGTCCACCACGAACTGGTCCACAAAGGTCAGCACGGGCCCTGGCGCATGGGACAGTCCCAGGTTCCCATCCACCCGAGCCCGCGACATGCCTCGCAGATACACCCGCTCCGCCTCGGGCAGTGTGACCTCCCGTTGGAGGGCGCGCGTCACCCCCTGCTGGAAGTCCAGCCCTCCTTGGACCTGGCTCCGGAAGACGGTGTAGTCCAGCCACTCCAGCGGCGGCTTCACCTCGGACAGCCGTGCCGTCCCCGTCCGGCGTCCCGCCAGATCCTCGTAACGTTTCTCCCAGTAGGAGACGTAGTCCGCCCACCTCGGGTGGTCCGCGGCCACGCCAGGAGGTGGACTTCCCAAGGAAGGCCGCCGACGCTCCAGCATCTTCAAATCACTGGACTGGCGTGCGCCGCCCGCGACGGCCTCGGCCTCCCGCAGCCGGACTTCCAGTGCCGCCGCTTCCTCCAGCGCCGCCGCTTCTTCCACCTGGCTCAGCGCCCGCTGCCGCGCCACCCCCTCCCGGGCCAGCTTCTCCGCCTCCGCCGCTCCCGCCCTCACCTCCCCACTCGCGGCGCGGCCCTCCACCGCCATCGCCACGCCCCCCACGAGCAGGGCGTTCAACGCCACCGTGATGACGGCGCTCTCCACCTGCTCGCGCCGGGCCTGCCGCTCGAAGCCTCGTGCCAGCAACCCCCGCAGCCGCGTGCCTCCCGGGCCCGGCGAGGGAATCAACTCGCCCAGTTCCGCCCAGCGCACCGTGCACGTGGGCAAGGCGCTACAGCCCAGCCCCAGCGCCTTGTCCGCCAGTTCCACCCCGGCGGCCTCGGTCGCCACCTCCAGTTGATCCAGCAGCCTCCGGGCCCGAGCGTCCCCGGCCTGTGCATCCGCGTAGACTTTTTCAAGATGCGCGCTGCGATGAACCAGCAGCACACCCGAGGTCTCGCCAACCAATCGTCCCTGGGCATCGCTGTACAGCCCATAGTCGAACGGGGGAGCCACATCCCGCCGCCACATGTCCGACGGCACGGCCTCCACACCGCCGCATCGGCTCCCCATCAACACCACGGAGAGCATCACCAGCCATACCCACCCCAGGGGCCGAGAAGCGCAGCTGTTCTTCACTCGAAACCTCCTCCCGCCCTTCCGAAAAAGCTGTGTGGGCAGCAACATTAAACCGCCCTGTCATGCGCCTCCACACCAGGATGCGGGGCCTCGCCTGCTCCACGAGCTGTCGGGTTTTCCCGTGAGCGCATGGACGATGGAAAGATGATGTGTTAATCCACCGCCGCGCTCATGGGCAGCCACACCGATATCCCCAATGGTGTTGGTATTCCTGACGCATCAGGTCAATTTCGCCCCCCCAGCATCTCATCCCCCAAGAAAATGAACATGAATCATTTCAAGACGTATGGCCTCGCCGTGGTGGCAATCGCTTTCAGCGCGTGCGGTCCCGCTCCCGAAGGGTCCAAGCAGGCCGAGGGCGTCGCGCGGACCGAGTCGGCGCTGACGGCTCCCATTCCGAACACGACGTGCGTGGTCGAGGCGACGGAGCCCTACAAGTATGACAGCGGTCCGTACGCGGGCCAGATCAGCGCCCAGGCGTCTGTCTGGGACTGCAGCCAGGACTACCCGATCATCTACGTGTGCTCGATCATCGAGAAGAGGTCGGTGAGCAGCACGGGCACCGTCACCTGGACGGCGGTGCCGGGCAGCCGCAGCTGCTATGCCGAGACGAACACCGACTTCGGCGGTCAGACGGCCACCCCCACCACCAACCCCGCGGGGACGTACCGCCAGCGCTCCCAGGCGGCGATCAAGCTCAACGCGACGACGTGGACCCCGGCGCAGCCGTCGACCTGCAGCACGCTGTCCAGCAACGTGCCGTGCGCGTTCACCTCCGTGACCTCCCCGAGCGTCGCGCTGTAATACGCGCCCTCCGGGCGTGAGTCCCCGAAGGTCCGGCCCGTGCCTCGCGCGCGGGCCGGCCCCCGTGGCACCTCAAGGCCCGGCGCGCAGCGCTTCTCCCCGGACGAACTGGAACAGCTCCTCGCGAACCTCGCGCGTGTCGAGCACGTTGTTGTGGTGCTTGCCCTCGAGGATGCGCACGGAGACCTGGGGAAACAGCGTGCCCAGCTTCTGACCCATGTCCACGGGGACGACCTGGTCCCGCGTCCCATGGACGATGAACACCGGCAGGTGGATTCCCGGCGCCTTGGACGCGGTGTCGAACCGGTCCTTCACCAGCAGCCGTGCGGGCGCCCACGGAAAGAGCCTCGCGCCCAGCTCCACGATGGAGGTGTAGGGCGTGATGAGCACCAGCCGCGTGCCCTGCCCCCGCCTCGCCATCTCCGCCGCCACCCCCGAGCCAATGGACTGCCCCTGCAACACCGTCCGCTCCCGGGGTACGCCCAGCTCCCGGTGCAGGTACTCCAGCGCGGCCTCGGACGCGGCGTAGATGCCCTGCTCCGAGGGTTCCTCCTTTCCCGCCGCCAGCCCATATCCCGGGTACTCCACCGCGAGGAATCCGAGCCCTGCCTCCTGGTAGCGCTGCGCCAACCACGTCTCGTGGGCGAGCTGCTCGCCATTGCCGTGGAAGTGCACCACCGTGGGAGCCTCCGGCGGCGCCGGGACGTGCAGCGCGTAGACCGTCGTGCCCTCCGGCCCCGGAATGCGAAGGAGTGTGGCTCCGGGCAGTTGGGGTTCGAGCGCACCCGGAGGCACCGGAAACACCAGGTGGCGCTGGTTGAAGTACAGCAGGGCGCACACCGCCAGGTAGCAGATGACGAGTGTCACCACGAGCTTGAGCATCAACCGTTTCACCCGGAGCCAGACACGTTGCATGGGGGCACCTTAACCCGAGAGGCACCGCCCTACACGCGCACCGAGGAGACGATCGGCTCCAACTGCTGCACCTTCACGTTCATCACCTTGCCCGTCTTCTCCAGCGTGCCCTGCCCCACCAGGAACAGCGCGCCGTGGATGTCCTTGCGGAAGCGCGCATACGCGTCCGGCGGTACCACGAGGTTGGCGATCCCCGTCTCGTCCTCGAGCGACAGGAAGCAGAACCCCTTGGCCGTGGGCGGCATCTGCCGGCAGATGAGCATCCCCCCCACCGCCACGCGGCTGCCCGCGCGCACCCGCTCCAGTCCCGCCGCCGTCACCGCGCCCCGCTTGCGCAGAGCGGGCCGCAACAGCTCCAACGGGTGCTTCTCCAGCGACACGCCCACGGTCTCGAAGTCGGTGCTCACCCGCTCCACCACGTTCATCCGGGGCAGCTCCACCGGCGTCCCATCCATCGCCATGCCGAAGAAGAGATCCGTCTCTTCCAGCGGGCCCAGGGCCTGGATCTCCCACAGCGAGTCGCGCCGCGAGCCACTGAGGCTCCCCAACGCACCCGCCAACGCCAGCCGCGCCAGCTCATGCCGGGGCGTGCGCGTGCGCCGCGCGAGCTCCCCAATGCTCGTGAAGCGCTGCCCCCGCCGCGCCGCGCCTATCCGCCGTCCCGCCGCCTCCTGGAGCCCGCGCACCATCCGCAATCCCAAGCGCAGCCCACCCTCTTCCAGCGTGCAGTCCCAGTCCGAGTGGTTCACGTCCACCTCCAGCACTGGCACGCCGTGGCGCTGGGCATCCGCCACCAGCGTGTGCGGGGCGTAGAAGCCCATGGGCTGCGAGTTCAACAACGCCGCGGTGAAGGCCGCCGGGTAGTGGCACTTGAGCCAGGACGACGCGTAGGCCAGCAGCGCGAAGCTCGCCGAGTGGCTCTCCGGGAAGCCATAGTGCGCGAAGCCGCGGAACTGCTTGAACAGGGTGTCCACGTACTCGGGCGCGTACCCGCGCGCCACGCCACCGTCGATGAAGCGCTGGTGGAACGGCCCCAGCCGCTCCTCGGCGCGCTTGTGCGAGAGCGCCCGGCGCAGCCCATCCGCCTCGGCCGCCGAGAAGCCGCCCACCGCCATGGCCAGCTTCATCGCCTGCTCCTGGAAGAGTGGCACTCCCAGCGTCTTCTGCAGAATCCTCCGCACGTCCTCCGAGGGGTACACCACCGGCTCGAGCCCCTCGCGCCGCCGCAGGTACGGGTGCACCATGTCCCCGACAATGGGACCCGGGCGGATGAGCGCGATCTCCACCACCAGATCATAGAAGCAGCGTGGCTTGAGCCTGGGCAGCATGTTCATCTGCGCCCGGCTCTCGATCTGGAACACGCCGATCGAATCCGCGTTGCTCAACATCTCGTAGACCTTCGGGTCCTCCGCCGGAATGGTGGCCAGGGTCAGCTCCCGGCCATAGTGCACCCGGATGAGTTCCAGGCACCTGGCCAGCGCCGTGAGCATCCCGAGCCCCAGCAGATCCACCTTGAGGACGCCCACCGCCTCCAGGTCGTCCTTCTCCCACTGCACCACCGTGCGGCCCTTCATTGCCGCGTTCTCCACGGGGATCATCTCCACCAGGGGCTCGCGGGTGATGACGAAGCCGCCCACGTGGATGGACAGGTGGCGCGGCGTGCCCTCGATCTCCCGGGCGAGCGCGAGCGTCTGCCGCACCCGCCGGTCCTCCTCGGACAGCCCCACCTCCTTGAGCAGCTCCGGGGACATCTCGCCGCCGTGCGAGCCCGCCACCTTGGCGAGCCGGTCCACCTGATCCAACGACAGCCCGAGTGCCTTGCCCACCTCGCGCAGCGCCAGCCGTCCCCGGTAGCAGATGACCTCGCACACCATGCCCGCGCGGTGCCGGCCATGCTTCTCGTAGACGTATTGCAGCACCTCCTCGCGCCGCTCGTGCTCGAAGTCCACGTCGATGTCCGGGGGCTCCTTGCGCTCCATGCTCAGGAAGCGCTCGAAGAGCAGCCCCATGCGCACCGGATCGATCGCCGTGACACCCAGCGCGTAGCACACCGCCGAGTTGGCCGCGCTCCCGCGCCCCTGGCAGAGGATGCCCTTGGAGCGCGCGAAGCGGACGATGTCCCAGATGGCCAGGAAGTAGCCGGCGAAGTCCAGGGCCGCGATGAGCTTGAGCTCGTGCTCGATCTGCTTCACCACCTCGGGCGGCACGCCGGAGGGGTAGCGCACCTGGAGCCCCTGGTACGTCAGCTCGCGCAGCCACGTGGACGTCGAGTGTCCCGGCGGGAGATCCTCCTCGGAGAAGTGGTAGCGCAGTCCATCCAGCGTGGCGTGGCAGCGGCCCGCCAGCTCCAGCGTGCGCTCCAGGGCCTCGGGACAATCGGCGAACAGCCGGGCCATCTCCTCGGGCCCCTTGAGCGTGCGCTCCGCGTTGGGCAGGCGCCGCGTGCCGAGCTGTCCCAGCGTCGTCTTGTAGCGGATGGCCGTGAGCACATCCTGCAGGGGCTGGCGGGCGCGGTGGTGCGTGTGCACGTCGTTGTGGGCGCACAGCGGCGCGCCGAGCTCCCGCGCGAGGCTCCGGGCCTGGGCCACGCGGGCCTCGTCCCCCGAGGACAGCGTGCGGCACACGCCCACGTAGAAACGGTTGGCGAAGGACTCGGCCAGCGGGGCCACCTGCGCGGTGGGCACCGGGTACGGGAGCATCGCCAGGAGCCCCTCGTTGCCCTCGGCCAGCTCGCGCCAGGGCAGGCCCGCCTCGCCCTTGGGGTGCAACATCCGGCTCTTGGAGATGAGCCGGCTGAGATTGGCGTAGCCCCGCGCGTCCTGGGCGTACACCACCACCCGGGGGCCATCCATCAGCGTCAGCTCGCTGGCGAGCACGTACTTGAGGCCCGCCGCGCGCGCCGCCAGGTGCGCCTTCACCGCGCCATACAGCCCGTCCCCGTCCGCCAGCGCCACCGCCGCCAGCCCCCGCTCGGCCGCCGCGAGGATCAACTCCTCGGGGTGCGAGGCGCCCCGGAGGAACGAGAAGTTCGATCGGCACAGCAGCTCGGCGTACACGCCCGCCACCCTACTGAGCAGCCGTTCAGGCGGAAGGTCCGCCCCAGTAGGTATGAACAGGATACCCGGTGTGTCTCGTCACTTCGGAAGTGGGCCCGGAGGATCCGACTTCCGCTCCACCACCCGACGACGCAGCGCCCAATACGCGAGCCATGGGGCGATGAGCAACACGAGAAGGACGATGCCTTGAGCCTTCATGCCGCGAGCCGCCACGGAGGCCGCCAGGACGGCGGGGCTCGCCTCGGGCAGGGACTCGATGTCCTCGAGGACATAACGCTCAGCCAGGGGACCGTGCTCCTTGTTCTGCTCCGGGTTGACGGCAAGCTGTCGGGTGTGGCCCCGCTCGTCTTCGATCACGAGCTCCGAAACGGTGATGTCGTCCGCATTGTAGTGGAGGGTCACGGACTCATCGGGACCGAGTGGGAAGGGGCCGGCGCGCGGCGACAGGACGGGCAGCATCGCGAGCATGACCATGGGCAACGGGGCCTTGTGCTCCCGTCCGTAGAGGGTGCCCACGGGCGTGATGAGGAGAGGCTGGCGGGTGCGGTTCTCCACCGTGAGCGGCTCGACGAAAGCGGCGGAGAAGGACATCGCGGCAACCGTCAGCACGGAAAGGGCCATGAACGGGTACGTGCAAAACAAGAGGATGCGAAGGAATAGCCTCACGAGTCCCTCTCCGCCGTACTGCCTGGTGACCAGGCTGGACGGCTCTGGCCGTCACATCGACCACGATACCGTGGAGTAAGGGCCCTCCAGACTTCCTGGTGGTGAACCACTCGCCGTGAAGGGAAGGTGCGCACCGCGCATGTGCGTGGACTAGAGTGCCGGTGCCCATGAAGCTCCGCTCTCCCTGGTCTTCCGCCTGCCTGCATGCCTTCCTCTGGTTGCTCCTCGCGTCAGGGTGCGCGACGACGCGGGTCGTGAACCTGGACATCGGACAGGGAGCGCCCATCACCTACAAGCCTGTCGACACCCGGCCGATCAAGATAGATGGCTCGGAGTTCGAGTCCGCTGTCGCGCAGCTCGTGCTCGACATGAGGCTGGACCTGGGGCTCGAGGACTGGAAGCAGGGCGACCGACTCTCATTGCTCGCGTCCGCCGGCGCCGGTGGGGTCGTCGACGGCGCTCACGGCCGCACGGTGCCCCCTTCAGCTGAGCGGATGTGCCAACAGCAGAGCGATCCGAATGGGTGCCTGAGCCTGCTCACAGGTGGAGCCATGAAGGGGCCCGCGGAGCGGCGCATGATGGCGCTCTTCTTCGCCTTCGACACGGTCTGGGATGGGGTTGAGGAGGCGGTGGGCGACCTGACGAATCCGGCCGCCCTCCGTGCGATGGTTGTATCGATGGTCGGAACCGCGCTCGTCATGCTCGTTGCACCCGAGCCCATCACGAAGCTCCTCGCGATTGGGTTGACGGCATCCCTGATCGCGTATCTCGGCACTGGTCCCGTGTGGAACCTCGGGCAGGGATTCCTGCGGCTCATGGAGGAAGCGAAGAACGCCCACGACATCTCGGAACTGGAGGATTCCGGGCACCGTTTCGGGAAGGTGCTCGGGGACAACGGTGCTCGTGTCCTGGTCATCGCCGCCTTGGCCGCGCTCGGCGGCGAGAACGCCATGGCCGCGCGGGGAGCGAAGATGCCTGGGTTCGCCCGAGCGGCCTTGAGAGCACAAACCGAAGGAGGCTTCCAGTTATCGGGGGCACTGGCGGGCGAGGTGCAGTCCATCGCCCTTTCTTCCGCGTCGGTGCTGAACGTCGCGCTCGCTCCGACAGCTGTCGCGGCGGTTGCGATGGGGCCCGGAAGCGCCATTCAGGGAGATCCCGAGGGCAACATCCACCACATCTGCACGGACAAGAACGAGGTTTCCGAAGCATCGGGAGGCCCGTGGACACCGCAGTTCGAACGGATCTTCAATCGGGCTGGTATGACGTTGGACGATCTGGCGAACAGAGTGCGTATCCAATCGCATCAGGGTCCGCACCCACGTGAGTACCACGAGGAAGTGCTTCAGCGTATCACCAGCGCCACGCAAGGCTGTCGAGGCAAGGCGCAGTGCCGGGCTGCATTGATGGAAGAGCTGTCGAAGATCGCCAAGGAACTCTCCACGGCTGGCACCAGGTTGCGTAAGCTCGTCACGAAGAAAGCCGAGGAGTGAACATGGAGCGACGCTTCTTTGACTTGTGGGTCGACGTGTACGTTCCCGGCCGCTGGTATCTCGCAGAGCCCGCTACCTCGTCGGGAGAAGAGATAGAAGATCCGTGGATGTTCTCGGCAGGAAGACCCGTCGCGGATCCAGGGCCCCTACGAATCCCCATCTTCAAGCCTGGCAAGCCGCTCGACATCGAGTTTGCCGGCGTGGGGAATACACCCGTTGTCAACGAACAGATAGCGTCGGTGTTTCGCGAGATGGCACCGAACGATGTGCAGCTCTTTCCAGTCGAGGTCGAAGGGCAAGCCGACCCCTATTACATCCTGAACGTTACACGAGAGATTCGGTGCATCGACGACGCGGCCTGTGAGGAGGTGCAATACTTCACCCAAGACGATGTACGGTCTGATCTGGCGGGTCAGTATCGGTCGGTAATAGGCCTGCGCATCGACACGTCGAAGGTCGCAGAGGCCCGCGTGTTCCGGCTTTGGGGCTACTACCACCCGATCATCGTCGATGTGGGCATCAAGGAGGCTCTGGAACGAACGGGAATCTCGGGAGGCCGGTTCGTTGAGGTCACTGGCCCCAAGGCAGTAGCAACTGGCGGCAATCTGTTGCCTGAGACGCATAAAAACCCTGAGCTGCTGCGGCAGGTGGAATCTGCTCGGAAAGCAGCCTTCCGCAATCTTGGGGAGCCGAGTGAGGAGAGTATCACCCCGATTGTTCCGCATGGTGATGCATGGCCGAGCGCTCGGCAGGCGTGGCGCATCATCCGGCGTCCAGCTGGACGGACATTGTGCGTAAGCGATGGGCTTTCGGATCCGTTCCACGGCAGCACGGAGCCGTCATGCGGCTACGGTCTCGAACTCGCCATCGAAACAGACGAACCTGTCCCCGATGATGGGGGATGGACGCTCCTGTTACTGAGGCGGGTTTCAGACGAAGTGGCGCAGCACGAGCACTTGAGCAAGGCTCTCTTGGAAGGAGTCTTGTCGATGGAGGTCCCAGGCAAGGACATGCCCGAACCACTCGTGACAAGGGATGGACGAGTGGGAGTGTTGCTCGGCGTGGAGGCCACCACGCTGCCCATCTCTTTTCCCACGCCGGCCGGGGATGTTCGCTTGGTGACTGTCAAGGCACTGCTGCCCAAGGAGTTGGCGTTCCTCCTGGAGCGCGGCAAAGTGGAACTGCTTCGCCGACTTGCGGAAAGTGGCGAGCCGCATCTATCTCGCTCATGGAGGAAGCCAGTCGTGTGAGGCAGTAGCCCCCCTTGCTTGCACTGGACGACTGGCTCACTCCCTACCGCGAACTCTGGTCCCGGCGGCTCGACGCGCTGGAACGCCACCTGGACACCATGGCGGACGATCCACCCGCCCCCACCCGCCGGAGCCCGGCCCCAAGGAGGAAGCCATGAAGCATGGAACCCTGACGACCCGGGGCGATCGCGTCGAACTCCGCTTCGAGCGGCGCCTCGCCCACCCCCCCGAGAAGGTCTGGCGCGCGCTCACCGACGGCCAGGAGCTGGCCCACTGGTTCCCCGCGCGCATCGAGGGCGCCCGCCAGAATGGCGCCGAGCTGCGCTTCTTCTTCGCGGAAGGCGAGCCCGGCACCGGGAGGATCTCGGTGTTCGAGCCGCCGCGCGTCCTCGAATACACGTGGGACGGAGACCTGCTGCGGTGGGAACTGCACCCCGAGGGCACGGGCTGCCTGCTCGTCTTCACCACCCTTCCCGGCGACCGCGCCCGCGTTGCCCGCGACGCCACGGGTTGGCACTTCTGCCTCGACAACCTGGAGGCGGCGATCGCCGGGAATCCCGCCGCCGGGTTCGACAAGGAGCGCTTCTCCGCACTCAACGCGGAGTACGCCGCGCGCTTCGGCCTGGGCAGCTTCCCCGCCTTCATGACGGGCCCGGCCAACCGCGTCGCGGAGGCCTCGCTGCGCCAGCCCGGCGTCGAGGCCTACGTGTTCAACGGCGCCGATGGCACCCAGCTCACCCTCTGCCACGCGAGGCGTGACGCGGACACCGGCGAGCACTGGCACGACTTCGACGAGTACCTCACGGTCCTCGAGGGCCGCTACGTGTTGAGTATCAACGGGATGGAGATCGAGCTCGGCCCCGGCCAGGAGTTCGTCGTCCCCAGGGGCGCGCGAATCTCGGGACGGTTCACCGCCGGTACGCGCACCCTCCATGCCTTCGGCGGCCGGGGTCTCGAGCGGGCCGAGCCCCAGGTGTAGGTGGGTGCCTCCACCAGGTGTCATGAAGGACCCAGGAGGGTCGTTCCCGCCTTTCGTTCCCCCCTCCGAGACACTAAGGTGCCCCGCCCAACGACAGACACTGGAGTGTTCATGCGAAACCCCCGAACCCTGCTCCCGACGCTCGCGCTGCTGACCCTGTTGTCATCGGCTGTCACCGCGTGCGGGGGAGGAAGTGGCAACAACAACCCTCCTCCCACCGGGCCCCAGCCAAACGCGTGCATCAAGCTCGATGTCACCAGCGGGACGACCCTCACGGCCCAGGAGGGCAAGGTGGTGGTGAACTTCCGGGTGCTCGACTGCCTGGACAGGCCCCTGGCGACTTCGGTCCCGGAGAACGCTTTCGAGATCTTCGAGCGTGACCGCCGCATCTCTTCCGAGAGCCAGCTGAAGATCGTTCCGGAGCCCAAGCACTTCGCCAGCTATTCCGTCCTGCTGCTGGACGTCAGCGGCAGTATGTCCCAGCAACTACCGGGCCTCGTGGAATCCGCGACCCGCTTCATCCGCATCCTCATTCCCGAGGGGACCGCCCCGGAGGCCACCGTCCATCGCATCGCCATCTATGCCTTCGACGGTTCCATCAAGAAGTTGTCTGACTTCTCCGCGGATGCCAATGCATTGATCGGCACCACGCTGGCGAAGATCCGCGACGAGCAGAGCTGCAAGGCCAATGCGATCTGCCAGGACTCGCGGACCCGCTTGAACGGCGCGCTGAAGCAGGGCATCGACGACGTGAAGGTCGCCCGGGACGCGGGCAAGAGCGCGGGCCTGGATTTCACCACCGCGAGCGTGGTGCTCTTCACGGACGGCCGCGACACGATCAACGTTCCCACCGAGGCGGAGGCCCAGGAGGCGGTGAACAAGAGCGATGCGAACATCTTCGCCATCGGGCTCAAGGGCACCGACATGGACACCCAGAGCGTCAAGAGCCTGCAGGGCTTCGGCAAGAGTGGCTTCGGGCTGGCCGAGAAGCTCGAGGATCTCGGAAGCAAGTTCGAGTCGATCGCCGGCAACATCCGCAACATCTCCAACAGCTACTTCCAGCTCCGGTACTGCTCGCCGCTGGAGAGCAACCGCAACAAGCTCACCATCAAGGTGAGCCACGAGGGCGTGACGGCGCAGAAGGATTTGACGTTCGACGTCGCCCGCTCCGTGGGAGGCACCTGCTCGGTGGACAGCGGCGGAACGGGCACCCCGTAACGGCCAGCCCCCCCGCGCAGGGGGGGCCCACCCTCAGGACGCGGCGGCCTCGCGCCGCAGGGGGAGCTCCAGGGTGGCCGTGGCGCCCCTGCCGGGGCCCTCGCTGTCCAGTCTGAGGCGGCCCCCCATCAACTGTGCCGCCAGCACGCTCGAGTGCAGGCCGAAGCCGTGGCCGTCCTTGCGCGTGGTGAAGCCGTGCGAGAAGAGCTTCTCGCGCACGCCCGGCGCGATCCCCATGCCGTTGTCCACCACCTGGATGAGCGCCACGGCCCCGTCCGAGGACAGCCGCACGTGCAGCACCCGCTGGTCCTCGGGCAGCACATCCAGCGCGTTCCTCGCGTTGCTCAGCAGGTTGATGAGGATCTGCAACACCTTGTGCTTGTCCACCTGCACCTTGGGCAGCACCGCCACCTCGCGGATGATGGATACGCCGTGGCGCTTGAGCGACCCCATCTGGATGCGCAGGGCGTCATCGATCAACTGCGCCAGGTCGCACTCCACCTCCAGCACCGACGTCTTCGCATACGTCTGCTGCACCTGGACGATGGCGCGGATGTGCTCGATGTGCCGGGCCATCGTCTCCACATCACCCATCAGCTTCTCCTGCTCGCGCAGCAGCTCGGCGGACAGGCTGGCGAGGTAGTCCGGTAGCTGGATGCCTCGCGGATCCCGGGTGAGGAAGTCCATCAGATCATCGCGGTTGTCCAGCAGCAGGGCCGAGGCCTGCTTGACCCGGCTCACGCGCGAGGAACCGACGGCCCGCCGCATCAGCTCGACGTTGATGACGGCGCTGGTGAGCACGTTGCCCACGTTGTGCAGCACGTTGGAGGCCACCTCGGTCATCCCCACCTCGCGGGCCGTGTCCACCAGCCGGGCCTGGGCCTCCTTCAACTCGCGCGTGCGCTCCTCCACGCGCTGCTCCAGCTCGTCGTTGGCCCGGCGCAGGGCCGCCTCCCCCTTCTGGATGTCCTCGTACAGCCGCGCGTTCTCGATGGAAATGGCGGCCTGGGAGGCGATGTGGCTCAACAACGTGATGCGGGCCGGACCGAAGGCGTTGGTGGCCAGGTTGTTCTCCAGGTACAGCACCCCGGCGAAGACCTCCTGCCGCATCAACGGCAGGCACAACACCGAGCGGACCGTGCCGCGCCTCAGGTACTCATCGGACGAGAACGGATGGGGCTGGGTGGCATCGTCGATGCGCACGTGCTCCTGGGTGCGTTTGACATAGGCGATGAGCGTCCACGGCAGCTCCTGGACGGTACTGTCCGGCGCGGCGCCGGAGACGGCCGCGACCGAGAGCGTGTCGCCGCTGGGCAACAGCAGGGCCCCCCGCTGGGCGCCGGCGTTCTCGATGGCCACCTGCATCAGGGTGGCCGCCAGCCGCTCCAGGACGATCTCCCGGGAAATGGCCTGCTGGGCCTTCACCACCGTGAGCGCGTCGATCTGGGTGGAGTCCGTGCTGGTGGTGATGTCCTCCGCGCCGGTGCGCGCGGGCGGCGCCAGACCCGGCCACCGGGCGTCCAGCTGCTGCACCTTGCCCCGGGCGCCCCAGTGCAGGTACGCCGTCCGGGCCTCGCGCGCGAAGGCCAGGGCCAGGGTGGGCGACTGCCGCGCCCGCCAGAAGTTCGCCGCGAGTTCCGCCGCCATGCCCGCGTAGTGGATGAAGCCGTTGTCGCGGGCGGCGCGAAGGGCCTCTTCGTAGACGCGGTTGGCTGCATCCGTCGGATCCGTGAGGCGGGTCAACTCGGCGAACACCATCCGCTCGGGAGCGCGGAAGGTCTCGGGGCAGCTCTCCGTCCACTCCACGAGTTGCGCGTGGTGTTGCCGGAGCTCCACCAGGGACTTCTCCCGGGCCTCCGCCCCCTGCCCCTCGCAGCACGCGGCCAGCGACAGCGCCCGGAAGAGGTGGAAGTCCAGCATGTTGATGCTGATCTTCAAGACCCAGAGCACCCCCACCGCCAGGTCCGCGGACTCGAGTGCCTCCGCGTAGGCGCCACACATGTAGCGGGACCTGAGCTTGGTGATGAAATAGGCACTGCGGACGGCGGTCATGCGCGCGGACGTCAGGCACGCCTCGAAGGCCTTCTCGTCGAAGCCCTCCCCGCTCAGTGTCTCGAACGAGAGCGAGTTGCCGCGCAACTGCTGCACGTAGCGTTGATAGACGCGGAGGATGTCCTGCGCATCCACGTTCCCGGCCTTGCGCGCGAAGTCGGCTCGCGCGACCGAGTCCTGATAGACATCATCCAGGTTGTTCCCCATGACGATGCGGTTCAGGATGATGGACATGATGCTGTAGCAAGCCGTCAGGATTTCACTGGTCTGGACCGAATGGTGGAAGGCGCCGAGGATGATTTCCTGGGTGACGGAGAAGGGCTGGCTCCAGTAGCTGATATACTGAAGGCTGTAGAGGACATTGGAGCGTCGATGGGACAGGTTGTAGCGCTCGACGAACTCGCGGGCGAGCATGCCCAGCGCATAGCCCTCCCGGTATTGCTTGAAGAAGGGGCCGGCCATCACTCCCAACCAGCTGAAGCCAGGCACGGACGACTCCGTGAAGCCGTGGCGCAGGGAGAGGACGACCATCCGGCTCAGGACGATGATGAGCAGGTGGATGTTGGTGAAGTACGCCGGCGGGAAGAGTGAAGACAGGGCGATCATCTTCATCTTCACGTCCGGATCGACCATGAGCGGAACGTCGATGAAGCTCCCGATGGGACGCGTCCCGAGCAGCGCCCAGACCTCCGCGTAGGCCTCGGCCGCCTCCTCCTCGGAAGGCCGCGCGGGAATCTCGATGCCCAGCAGGGCCAGGCACTCCAGCATGCAGGCACAGGCCTCCTGGATCCGCCCCGTCCCGATGAAGATGTCATTGCGCACGTGGTAGGCGGCCACCATGTCCGCGAGGGTCCGTGCGCGGGGAGGGAGCTCCTCGGCCAGGCGGCTCGCCTCGGCGGCATTGCCGCTCTGCAGCTCGCACACCGCGCGCTCGAGCCGCACCTTGAAGGCCAGCGCGGCATCCGTCTCCCAGGGATCTCCGGGGATGAGCGCGAACGCCTGGGTGAAGTAGATGATGGCGGGACGATGCGCGATAGCGGCCTTGGCCTTCTGGCCCGCCTCCGCGTTCAACCTCGCCAGGTGGTGGCGCTCCGCGGGCTCATGGATGAGCTCCGAGCCGGCGTTGAGCTGGCTCACCACGTCGAAGAGCTGCTCCCGGAGCTCCTCGGGGGAGAGGCTGGCCAGCATCGCCCGGCCGATGCGCAGGTGGATGGCCTTCTGCTCCGCCTCGGAGATGAGGGCATGGGCCGCCTGATGGATGCGATCATGGAGGAAGCGGTACTGCTCCGGGCCGCAGCGCATCACCAGGCCCTCCTGGAGCGCGGGCCCGAGCCCCTGCTCCAGCTCGCCCACTTCCTCCTGTTCCGAGAGGGTGCTCAACATCGGCAGGCGGAAGACATGGCCCACGCACGCGGCCAGGCTCAGCAGGCGCTGGACCGACGCGGGGAGCTGGCGCAGCTTGCTCACCAGGAAGTCGACGACATTGTCCGAGTAACCCATGGCCTGGACACGCTCGGGATCCCAGCTCCACCCGCCCTCGGGCGTGCGGACCAGCAACCCGTCGCGGTCCAGCGTCAACATGAGCTGGTTGAGGAAGAACGGGTTGCCGCCCGTCTTCTCGCGCACCAGCGCCGACAACGGGGCGACGAGTTCCCGCTCCGCTCCCGGCAGGGCATCCGCGACGAGCTGCCGCACCTGTTCCAGACTCAATGGCTCGAGCTGAAGGTCGGTCACCCGGGCGCCTGATTTGCGCACCGCCGCCAACGTCAGCATCAGCGGATGCTCGGGGCTGACCTCGTTGTCCCGGTAGGAGCCCAGCAGCAGCAGCGGTGGCGTCTCCGGATGGGTGAGCAGGTGCTGGAGGAGCTGGAGGCTGGCCAGGTCCGCCCACTGCAAGTCATCCAGGAACAGCACCAGGGGTTGCTCCGGCGTGGCGAAGACGCCGAGGAACTGGCGGAACACCTGATTGAAGCGGCTGCGTGACTCGGTGGGTGGCAGCTCCTCGACCGGGGGCTGCCTGCCCGCGACGAGCTCCAGCTGGGGGACGATGTCCACCAGGAGCTGGCCCTGGTCCCCCCAGGCCCTCTGGAGACGCTCGCGCCAGCGCGCCAGCTCCTCGTCGCTGCCCGCCAGCAGTTGCTGCGCCACCCCACGAATCGCCTGGGCCAGCGTCGCGTAGGGGATGTCGCGCTGGAACTGCTCGAACTTGCCGCTCAGGAAGAACCCACGCCGTTGCACCACCGGCTTGTGCAGCTCCTGCACCACCGAGGACTTGCCGATGCCGGAGTAGCCGCGCACCAGCATGAGCTCCGCCTGCCTCCCGTGCAGCACCCGCTCGAATCCACCCAGCAGCGTGGAGACCTGAGCCTCGCGCCCATAGAGCCCCTGCGGCAGATGGAATTGCCGGGGGATGTCCCGGGTGCCCAACGGGAAGAGCTCGAGCGCCCCCTGGCGCAGCTCCTCGCGACACCGCTCCAGGTCGGCCCAGAGCCCCTCGGCGCTCTGGTAGCGCTCCTCGGCCGTCTTGGCCAACAGCTTGAGCACGATGGCCGAGACCGCCGGAGGAATGGACGGCAGCAGCTCGTGCGGCGGCCTGGGACTCTGCGTCATGTGGGCATGGAACCACTCGAGCGCGTCACGTCCCTGGAAGGGACGGCTGCCGGTGAGCAGCTCGTAGAGCGTCACGCCCAGCGAGTAGAAGTCCGTGCGGTAGTCCACCTGGCGGTTCATCCGCCCCGTCTGCTCGGGCGACATGTAGGCCAGCGTCCCCTCGATGAGAGGGACGGGAGCCGCCTCCAGGTGCTCGGCCCGCTGGAGCGAGGCCCCTCCGAAGTCGACGAAGCGGACGCGCCCCGTCGGCTCGATGATGATGTTGCCGGGCTTGATGTCCTTGTGGATGACGCCGTGGCGGTGGATCTCCCCGAGGTTGAACGCCAGGGAGAGCGCGAAGTCGAGAAAGCGCGACAGCTCCATGGGCTGGCCCACGAACTCGGACAGGGGCTCGCCCTGGACCTTCTCCATCAGGAGCACGGGGCGATCGAGCACCTGCTCGTGAGAGTAGGGATGGACCACGCCGCTCACGTTCCGCAGCCGCTGCAGGATGCCGAACTCGCGGCGATAGCGCTCGCGCTCGCGAGGGCCCGAGGACGACACGGAGGGTGTCTTGATGATGACCGGCAGGCCGTCGGACTCGCGCTCGGCCTGGTAGAGCACGTTCAAACCCGTGGAGCGAATCGTGCTGAGAATCTTGTAACCTGGAATGTCGAACATCGTGGCTCGGTCTACGTGCCGCCCCCTCCAGCGGGGAGCGTACAACCTAACCCTGCCCCCCAGAAACCACACCCACGGCATCCGCAACCTGCTCGCCGGGTCCACCCCGTAGGCATGGGGTCCCCCGTGCGTCAGGCGAGGGGCGTTGCGGTGTGGCCACGGTCCCCCTTCACGGAGGGCTGCCTGGGCGGAAGACATGCGTCACGAAGCGCGCGAGCCCCTCCACTTATTGAACCAGGGCGAGCGGCATGGCGTTTCGTTGGAGGAGACACCAATGGCGGCCAGGAAGAAGCAGCAGGCAGGGCGGGGAAAGCCAGTACGCCGGATGGCCGAGGCCGGGACGCACTGCATCCCACCACCGCTCGAGTACGATCCGTTCACTCCGGGTCTCGATCATCCGGGGAACGTGTCAGAGGATTCGTTCGGACCTCCCGACAGATAGTGGCAGGGCCGGGGTTTTCAACCCATGCTCCGGTGCCGAGGTCACGGGAACCCGGCCGTTTCCGAGACGAGGATCCGCGCACCGTGATTTCGCAGGAAGCCAACCACACGTCCAAACGGCTCGATGGACTCGACTCGCTGAGAGCGGTCGCCATCCTGCTGGTATTCGCCTACCACTACATGGTCTTCGTCAGCGGCACGCCGACCTTCGGCTGGGCCAGCACCGTGGGCTGGACCGGGGTGGATCTGTTCTTCGTGCTGAGCGGCTACCTCATCGGCAACCAGCTCTTCGCCGGCATCGTGAAAGGCAAGACGCTGTCCCTGAAGGCGTTCTACATCCGGCGGCTCCTGCGAACGCTGCCCAATTACTACGTGGTGCTGGCGCTGTATTTCCTGCTGCCCACGGTCATGGGCGGCAGGCAACCGCCACCTCTGTGGCGCTTCCTCACCTTCACGCAGAACCTGGGGTTGGCGCCGGGGACGGCGTTCTCGCATGCCTGGTCGCTGTGCATCGAGGAGCAGTTCTACCTGCTGCTTCCGCTGCTGCTCCTCGGAGCACTGCGCTTCGGCGGGTTCATGCCGAAGCGAGCCGCATGGTTCGCGCTGGTGGGCCTGATTCTCGCCGGTGTCGCGCTCCGCGGTGCACTGTGGTTCCAGTACGGACAGGAGCCAGACGGTGCCGACCATGGCTACTATCCACACATCTACTACTCCTCGTTCTGCCGATTCGACGAGTTCCTGCCCGGCGTGGCCATCGCCATGTTGAAGAACCTCCATCCGGACTTGTGGAAGCGGGTGATCGGATGGGGCCGGATCACGCTGACCGCCGGTGTGCTCGCCACCGGGGTCCTCTTCTACCTGCTCGCGAAGTACTACTACATCGAGGGCTACGGTTATGGCTTCGCCATGACCAGCTTCGGCTACTCGCTGCTGGCCTGCGCGTTCGCGTTGCTCGTCGTGGCCGCGCTGAGCCCAGGCTCGCTGCTGTACCGCGTGCGCGTGCCGGGTGCCGCCTCACTCGCGGCATGGTCGTATGCCATCTACCTGTCGCACAAGCCGCTCGCCCATATCGCGCGGAAGCAATTGGCGCCCTGGGGTCTGGGCGACGGCGCCACGGCCGCGATCATCGCGGTCGTCTGCCTGCTCGGAGGCTGGTTGCTGTATCGCTTCGTCGAGATGCCGTTCATGCGGCTACGCGATCGCCACCATCCGACGAACTTCCACGCCGCCTCTGGCGCACAGACTCCCCAGAGCAGCGAGCTCCTGGCCGGCGAGCCCTCGCGATAGAGCGCCTCCAGCCGTATCCCCCACGGAGTTCGAGCCCCTCCAAGCCGCTTGACAGTCCTGTAGCACGGGCGAAGCATGGGCCCCTCTTCATCCGGTGTGGGGGGAGGCTCGACGGTGTGCTCGATTCAGCGACGCATGGACCCGTGTTGGGGCCTCCTGCTGCTCCTCGTGGGGGCAGTGGCCTGCTCCCGGCCGGAGCCACGGCCCCTCGTTCACGAGGCCTACGTCTGGCAGCGCGACTGGAGTCTGGCGTTGAGCCAGGCGCTCACGGACGCGCCCCCGGAACTGGGAACGCTCCGGGTGCTGGCGCGTGAGCGCTCGGGAAGCCAACGCGCTCCCGTGGACATCGCGGTGGACGTGGACGCCCTGGCCCGCTCGGGCCGCGAGGTGGTCGCGGTGATGCGCGTGGAGGGCACGGCACCGCTGGAGGGGGTGTCCCTTCAGGAGGTGGCCGTCCATGCCCGAGCCTGGCGGGCGCGGGGCGTGCGCGTGCGCGGCATCGAAATCGATCATGACTGCGCCACCGCGGCCCTGGCCGGGTATGCGGACTGGCTCGAGCGCGAGCGGGCGGTGCTCGGGGGCGGGCTGTCGCTGTCCATCACGGCGCTGCCCACGTGGAGCGGCTCACCTGCCCTGCCCCGGCTCGCCGCCCTGCCCGATCACGTCGTGCTCCAGGTGCACGCGGTGCGCGCGCCCACGCTCTTCACCGCCGAGCAGGCCCGGGGCTTCGTCGAGGCCTGGGCGCGGGTGACGGACCGGCCCTTCCAGGTGGCGCTGCCCACCTACCGCGTGCGGCTGCGCGACGGCACGCCCCTGTCCGCCGAGCCTCGCGAGGTGGCCCGCTTCCTCGCCGCGCTGCGGGAGCGGCCCGTGGCGGGAGTCTCGGGCCTCGTCTGGTTCCGGCTCGGTCACCGGGGGGATGCCGACGCCTGGAGCCTGCCCACGCTCACCGCGGTGGTGCGCGGCGAGCCGCTCGCTCCCCACTTCCTGCCGCGTCTGGTGGATGCGGGGGGCGGCGCGCTGGACATCGTCCTCGAGAACACGGGCCACGTGGATGCCGAGGCCCCCACGCGGCTCTCCCTTTCCGGCAAGCTCGAGGTGCTCGACGGCGTGGCGGGTTACACCGCACGGGGCACCTCGCTCGTGGCGCGCACGCCTCCCCGCCTGCGCGCTGGCGAGCGCCGCGTCATCGGCTTCGTTCGGGGATCCGAGGTGGCACTTGCTCTTCCGTGAAGCGTTGGCCTGTCTGTCCTTGTTGGGGGTGTTGACGCTGCCCGTCCGCCCGGCGCGCGCGTGTGGCCCCGAGTTCCCGCCCCAGTTCCTGGAGGACCGGGCCGGAACGCTGTCGGTGTTGCCGTCCAGCGCCTTCCTGATCGAGGCCGGGAGGCTGGTGCCAAGGCCCCCGGACGCCTTCCAGGTGATGGAGTCCCAGGAGCCGGAGGGCGCCCGCACGGGAGGCGGCGCCGAGGAGACGGCGCTGTACGAAGCCGGTGCCCGGGCCTTCCACGCCGCGAGGTGGGACGAGGCTCGCGAGCGCTTCCAGGACGTGCTCGCCCTGCCCCCCGAGCAGCGCCGCCGCTTCTCCACCGTCGCGGCCTACATGTTGGGGCGCATGGCGGAGCCGGCCCCGGAGGCCCACGAGCGCTTCGCCGCGGTGCGCGCGCTGGTACGCGAGGGCTTCGAGGATCCCCTGGGTCTGGCGGTGGCGAGCCTGGGCGAGGAGGCCCGGCGGTACCTGGGCGAGGATGACGCGGCGGCGGTCCGCCTCTACGCGGAGCAGGCGGCTCACGGCAGTGAGACGGGGAAGACCTCGCTGCTGTTCGTGGCCCGGGCGCTCGCCCAGGATGTGCCCCGGTCGCGGCGGGCCCTGCACGAGCCCGTGGTCCAGCGGCTGCTCACCACCTACGCCTGGACCCGGGGTCACGAGGAGATCTGGGCGGAGGACGGGACGACGAGCCACCCACCTGCCCTGGCCGCGCTGATGGAGGAGCTCGCGGCCGTGCCCACGCTGTCGGGCGCGGACCGGCTGGCGGCGACCGCCTGGCGCGAGGGCCGCTTCGATCTGGCCGAGCGCTTCGCCGGGCGGGAGCGCACCCCGCTCGACGCCTGGGTGCGGGCGAAGCTGGCGCTGCGCCGGGGTGACCGGGCGGCGGCGGACCAGTGGCTCGCCGAGGCCCGGGAAGGCTTCCCGTATGAAGAAGACTGGGTGGGGGACCCGTACCGGTACCCGCTGCGGCCCCGGGTGCGGGTGGACGTGGAGCGGACGCTGCTCGCGCTGCTGCGCGATGATTTCACACGGGCGGCCGAGCACGCGTTGAGCAGCTGCTCCTGGCCGGACCTCGCCTACGTGGCCGAGCGCGTGTTGTCGGTCGAGGAGTTGCAGCGCCTGGTCGCGACGCACGCCTCGGGACCGGAGCTCCAATGCCAACCCGAGTCCGTCTTCCGTTGGGACGAGACGCGCGTGCCCCCCAGGGTGAGCGAGCAATTGCACCTGCTGCTCGCGAGGCGCCTGTTGCGCGAGGGGCGGGGCGCGGAGGCCCTGGAGCACTTCCGGGGGACGCCGTGGGAGGAGCCCGCGCGCCAATACGTGGACGCGCTCGACCGGGCCCGCTCCGCGTGGTGGGACGTGGACAAGGCACGCGCGCTCTACACCGCGGCGCGGCTCGCGCGCACCCCGGGCATGGAGCTGCTGGGCACCGAGGGCGCGCCCGACTGGAGCTGGGTGGAGGGCGACTATGAGCTGGGCACATGGGTTCCCAGCCTGGAGCGGCCCGAGGACGCGCCCCCGGTGCATCCCGAGGTGGTCCCCGCGCCGCTGATCACTCCAGCGGAGCGCGGGCGGCTGGACGCGCATGTGCCCCCGCACCTCACGCGCTTCCACTACCGCTCCACGGCAGCGGACCTCGCCGAGCAGGCCGCGGCGCTGGTGTCCGAGCGGAGTCAGGCCTACGCGGCGCTGCTCTGTCATGCCGCGCGCTTCACCTCGCGCACCGAGCCGGAGCGGGGCCAACGGCTCTGGTGGACCTATGTGCGAAAGGGCGCGCTCTCTCTCGAGCATCCCATCCCGAGCTTCGGCCAGGAATGCCCGGAGCCGGACTTCGAGCGGCTGCGCGACCGTGGGCTCTCGCTCCCATGGGAGAACCCGCGGCCGCACACGCTGGCGGCGGTGGGCGGCTTCCTGTTGCCCATGCTGGGCGTCGTCCTGCTGCGCCGCAGGAAGCGGGGACTCCGGGGCCCGGACGGCCGTTAGGCCCGCTCGCGCAGGAACTCCTCCAGGGCGGCGTTGAGCAGCGCGGGCTCCTCGATGGAGGAGGAATGTCCCCCGCGTGGCAGCTTCACCAGCCGCGAGCCCGCGATGGCCGCGTGGATGCGCTCGGCCTTGGCCGGCACGGTCGCCGTGTCCTCGGCGCCCACCACCACCAGCGTGGGCGTCTGGATGCGCGACAGCTCCTCGTACACGCCCCGCCGGCGGACCACGCCATTCACCGCGCGCCAGATGTCCCGCCGGTTCTCCATCAACCGCCGCCGCCACTCGGCCCGCTCCTCCGCGCGCGCGGGGTCTTCCAGGAACGTGCGGCCGAACATGATGGGCATCACCCGATCCGCCACCCACCGCATACCGAACCAGCGCGCGACGAAGTTGAGCGCCTTGTAGCGCGGCACGTTCTCCACGGGCTCCGGGTCCGCCGAGGTCTCCATGAGGATGAGCGAGCGCAACAGCTCCGGCCGCCGCGCGGCCAGCCTCATCCCCACGAAGCCTCCCATGGACAGGCCCGCGAAGTGGCAGGGCCCCACGCCCAGCTTCTCGATGAGCGCCACCCCGTCCGCGTACACCGTCTCCATGTCCACGGTGTCCACGCGCCACACGTCGCTCTGGCCCTGGCCCCGGTGATCATAGGTGATGCAGCGGTAGCGGTCCCTCAGCGCCGCCACCTGCTTGTCGAACATCCGGCCACTCCACAGCAGGCCATGACTGAACACGAGGGGCACACCCGGCCCTCCCGTGTCCTCGTAATACAAACGGGTACCATTGACGTCCAACCAGGGCATGGTGGGGCTCCAGGAGAAAAGGACTCAGGTCGCGGTGGTGCCACCGTCCACGACGAACTCCGAGCCGGTCATCATCTTGGACTCGTCCGAGGCGAGGTAGAGCACCGCGTAGGCGATGTCATCCGGCTCTCCGAGCGAGCCGAGGGGAATCTTGCGCGCGAGCTTCGCCCGGCTCGCCTGCGGATCACCCATGGCGGTCGCCAGCTTGTCGACCATGGGGGTCTCGATGAACGAGGGGTGCACGGAGTTGCAGCGGATGCCGTAGCCCTTGTACGCGCAGTGCAGCGCCACCGACTTGCTCAGCAGCCGCACGGCGCCCTTGCTCGAGCTGTACGCCGGAAACTCGGCCACGCCCACCAGTCCCGCCACCGAGCTGATGTTGATGATGGAGCCCTTCGCGCCGCACTGACGCATGGCCCGGATGCCATGCTTGCACCCCAGGAAGACCCCATCCACGTTCACCGCGTGCACGAACCGCCACTGCTCCAGGGTCATCGACTCGATGTCCACCACGGCGCCCACGCCCGCGTTGTTCACCAGCACGTCCAGCCGGCCGAACGTGGACAGCACCTCGTCCACCACCCGCCCCCAGTCCTCCTCGCGCGTGACATCCAGCGTCCACGCGCGCGCGGACCCCCCTATCGCCTGGGCCACTTCCCGGGCCCCTTCTTCATTCCGATCCGTGACGGCCACCCGCGCGCCCTCGCGCGCCAGCATCACCGCCATCGCCTTGCCCAACCCCGACGCCGCCCCCGTCACCAGTGCGACCTTGCCTTCGACTCGGCCTGCCATCGTGTGCCTCCTTGCAGATCCGCCGCGCAGCCTAACCCCACGCGCGCGTTCTCCCCTATCCTGTAAACCCGAGGAGGCGCACGTGTCCGTGAGTCTGGAGCAGTTGCTGGCGGAGGAAGCCGAGTTGCAGTTCGAGCACCTGTCACACGAAGACGCGCTCGCGCTGGGGCTCAAGTTGCTCGAGCGCGCGCGGCGCGACCGGCTCCCCGTGGTCATCGACGTGGCGCTCGCGGGACTCACCGTCCTGCACTGCGCCCTTCCCGGCTGCCGCCCGGACAACGAGGACTGGGTGCGGCGCAAGCGCAACACCGTGGGCCGCTTCTGGCACAGCTCGTTCTACATGGGGCGCTACTACGCCGCCAAGGGCTCGAGCCTGGCCGACAAGCCGCACATCGACCCTTCCGAGTACGTGGACCACGGGGGCAGCTTCCCCCTGTTGGTGCGCGGACTCGGCTGCGTGGGCAGCATCACCGTGTCCGGACTCGCGCAGGAGGAGGACCACGCCCTGGTGGTCGACGTCCTGCGCGAGTGGCGGGCGGGCCGCTGACGGCGGCTACTTCTTGTCGGTCTTCTCGGCGACGACGCCGCACGCCACGCGGCCGCCCGAGTTGCCCGCGGGATCCGTGGCGAGGTCGTCCTGGCCCGCGTGGATGACGACGGCCTTGCCCACCACGTCCTGCGCGGAGCCATCGCCGATCTTCCAGGCCTGCTTGGTGATCTTCAGCGAGCCCCGGCCATCCTGGCCGATCTCGATGTTGCCCAGGTCGCCCAGGTGGTGGCCGGGATCCGCGGAGCCGTGGGTCACGCCAGCGGGATTCCAGTGGCCTCCCGCGCTCGAGGCGTCGGCCGCGGTGCAGTCCCCGGTCTGGTGGATGTGAGCGCCGTGCAGACCCGGGGTGGCGCCGGCGACCTCCAGATCCAGCGTCACCTTGTCACCGGACTCGGTGAAGGTGGCCTTGCCCGTGGTGAGGCTGTCGCTGCGGCTGTCCAGGGTGGCGATGGCGCTGCGCCCCGTGCCGCACGCGGCGAGCACGAGCACGGCGGACATCAGGGACACGCGGATGAAGGCAACGGTGGGGTTCTTCACGGAGGACTCCTTCCCGCCAGGGAGGCGGGGCGGTAGGTGAAACGGCTGGCCGCCTTGCTACCCGGCCGCGAGCGCTCCAGCCATCTGAAAACATGAACATCCTCGTGAGTGCTGTGGGTTGCTGGACGCTTGGCGGAGCACCGGGAGCGCACGAAGGGATTGCGCGGAAAATCCCAGAGGTTTAGGTTGGGCGCATCGAGCGGTCCGGTATTCTCCGTCCACGAGGCCTCGACTCCATTGAAGCTGAACTCCTGAATCGTCAGCGCTGTCCGTCAGCCACTCCCGGGCCCCTCGTGCGTGCCCGGAACGATTCCGGAGTCCCCTCGTGTCATCCGTTCGCGCTCACCGCGTTTGCTTCGCCTTTTCCGACGCCGTTTCCCTGTTCTCCGACGTGGAGTTCCATCTGCCCTCCGGCTGGACGGGCCTCGTCGGCGCCAATGGCGCGGGCAAGTCCACCCTGCTCCGCCTGCTCTCCGGGGAGCTGACGCCCACCGACGGCCATCTCCAGTTCGAGCCCCCCTCGGCGCTCATCCAGCTCTGTCCCCAACAGGTCGAGGCGCTCACGCCCGACATCACCGCGCTCGCGGAGGCCGCGGACTCGCGGGCCCGGCGGCTCATCGGACAGCTCGCGCTGGATCCCTGGGCGCTCGAGCGGTGGGCCACGCTGTCTCCGGGTGAGCGCAAGCGCTGGCAGATCGGCGCCGCCCTGGCGCGCGAGCCCGACGTACTGCTGCTCGACGAGCCCACCAACCACCTCGATGCCGAGGCCCGGAAGTGGCTGCTGGCCGCGCTGCGCCGCTTCCGGGGCGTGGGCGTGCTCGTCTCCCATGATCGCGAGGTGCTCGAGGAGCTCACCACCTCCACGCTGCGCGTGCACGCGGGGACGGTGCGGCTGTGGCCGGGCGCCTATCCGGTCGCGCGGGAGGCCTGGGAGGCGGAACTGGAGGCGCGCCGCACCACGCGCCAACACGCCCAGGAGGAGCATCGCCGGCTCCAGCAACGGCTCGTCCAGACACGCCGGGAGCAGGAGTCCGCCTCCGCCGCGCGCAACGCGGGCAGCCGCATGCGGAACAAGTACGACAGCGACGCGCGCACCCTGGGGGCCAAGAACCTCGCGAGCTGGGCGGATGAGCGGCTCGGCCGGCGCGTGACCACCACCCGCCGCGAGGTCGAGCGCGCCGCCTCCGCCGTCGAGTCGATCGAGGTGGAGAAGACCCTCGGCCGCTCCGTCTTCGTGGACTACGTCCGCCCGCCCCACCCGCTCCTGTTCAGCCTCGACCTGCCCGGCCTGCGCGCGGGAGACGTCGAGCTGTTCGGTCCGCTGCGGCTCGACATCCCCCGCGAGGCGCGCATCCGCATCGAGGGTCCCAACGGCGTGGGCAAGAGCACCCTGCTGAGGGCCCTGCTCGAGCATGTCCGCGTGCCGCGCGAGCGCGTGTTGTACCTGCCCCAGGACGTGAGCGCGGAGGAGGCCCGGGAGGCGCTCGACGCGGTGCGCGAGTTGCCCCCCGACGAGAAGGGCCGCGTGCTGTCACTCGTCGCCGCGCTCGGGGTGGATCCCGCGCACCTGCTCGCCTCGGAACAGCCGTCGCCGGGGGAGACGCGCAAGCTGCTCATCGCCCGGGGCCTGGGCCAACATGCCTGGGCGCTCGTGCTCGATGAGCCTTCCAATCACCTGGATCTTCCCTCGCTGGAGCGATTGGAAGACGCCCTGCGGGACTACCCTGGCGCCCTGGTCCTGGTGTCGCATGACGCGCACTTCGCCCGGAGGTGCACCAACGAGTGCTGGCGGGTGGGCGGAGGCGGTGTGGAGGTGAGCTCGGAGTAAGGCGCTCCCTTCGCATCGCCAGCCCACCGGGCAGCCAATCCTCGCCCTCGCGCTTTCGCGGTTGCATGCGCAGGGTCGAGGCCCGTCGCGCTGTTTCCCACCTTGACCAAGGTGTGAAGCCCTGAGGAGGAAGCAGCTTGGCGACACGGCATCGGCGTGAACTGGTGTGCACATGGATTTGAGAGCACAAGCCGAGCGGGCAGGCGCCACGCCGGAGGATGTCCTCTCCCTCCTCGAGGCCACACAACTGCTCGCCAGGGTCCGGGAGTTTCGTGAAGTCGCCCAGCGCACGTGCGCGATGGCGAAACGGCTCTCGGCTTCCGACGGCGCGACCTTCGTGTTGAGCGAGGGCGAGAACGTCTATTACGCCGAGGAGGAGTCACCCTCCTGTCTCTGGCGGGGACGCCGCTTTCCAGCCTCGGAGTGCATCTCCGGATGGGCGATCCGCCACCACCAGCCGGTGGCGATCCGGGACATCTACGCCGACTCCCGCATTCCCCACGCGGCCTACCGTCCCACCTTCGTCAGGAGCCTCGCCATCCTACCCCTGGGCCACGAGTCGCCTGTCGGCTCGCTGGGCGTCTACTGGGCGTACGAGCACGCGGCGACCGAGCGGGAGATGTTCCTGCTGGACGTGCTGGCCGAAGCCGCTTCCGCCGCCCTCTCCCACGCCGAGTGCTGGCAACGGGTGGTGCAACTCCAGTCTCGAGAGGCCTCTCCGTCGGAGACGCCCGGTAGCGGTGGGGACCCCATGCTCACGCGGCTCATGCCCATTCTCGCGCATGACCTGAAGAACCCACTGGGGGCCATCTCCCTGGCGGCCCAATCGCTGCTGCGGCGAGACGGACTCACGGAGAGGGATCTCACCAACGTGCGGCGCATCCTCTCCAGCGTGACACGCGCTCGCTACCTCGTGGACGAGGTGCTCGAGTATGCCCGCCTCCGGCAGATGGGAGGACTGCGGCTGGACATTTCCTCCACCCGGATGGATGAACTCGCCCGCACGGTCGTCGATGAAACGAGGAGCGCCTTTCCCCAGCGGCGGATCGAGCTCGTCACCGAACCGGCGAGCGGCATGTGGGATCCGCACCGGCTGGCGGAGGCGCTGACCAACCTCGTCGGCAACGCGGCCCAGTATGGCTACCCGGGTACGCCCGTCACGCTCCGGGTCGGGGTCCGGCCGAGCGAGTCCTACGTCGAGGTCCACAACGACGGCCCGCCCATCCCCGAGGAGATCCTCCCCTTCATCTTCGAGCCCTTCCGCCGGGGTCGCGGTGATGGACGCAACTCGGTGGGGCTGGGGCTCTTCATCGTGGACCAGATCATCCGGGCGCACGGCGGGAACATCCAGGTCTGCTCCCAGCATGGTCTGGGCACCACCTTCACCCTCCACCTGCCCATGCAGCAGATGCAGCCCATCGCCATGCGCGCCGAGTCCGTCTAGGAGCCTGTCGGAGTACTGCCGAAAAACGACTCCTACATACCAACCGTAGCGGTGTGTTTGAGTCGCACTACCCCTCATGTAGTGGGTAGCCGAGGTACTCCGACAGGCTCCTAGGTGCCCTGGAGGCGGGCAAGTAGGCCCACAGTTCCTTTGGTGCTCGAACCAGCACCTCGAAGGAATTCTGCCCGCTTTGGGTCTTGACGGGCGATGCGGTACGCTTTCGAGCGTTCGCACGCAGAACCTCGGCCCGTACGTGAGGGGGGAGAACAAATGGGTTTCAATGAAGATTTGCGGCAACTTTCGGAGCAGGTGAAGAAGCGGCAGGCGTTCATCAAAGGAGAAGAGGCCACGAAACAGGCGCTCATCCTGCCGTTCCTTCAAGCACTCGGCTACGACATCTACGACCCCACGGAGACTCAGCCAGAGTACGTGGCGGACTTCGCCAAGAAGCGCGGTGGAGTGCTCGAGAAAGTCGACTACGCGCTCCATCTCCGAGGCCGCCCCGCTCTCTTCATCGAGTGCAAGGCCGCGGACGTGGCGCCCGAGGATCACGACGGACAGCTCGCGCGCTACTTCAATGCCACTCCCACGGTGCGCATCGCCATCGTGACGAACGGTATTCGCTATCGGTTCTTCACGGACCTGCAAGCGCCGAACGTGATGGACGCTTCTCCCTTCATGGAGTTCAACATCCTCTCGTTCACCGACAGGGACGTCGAGTTGCTGCGCCCCTTCACGAAGGAGTTCTTCAACTCCGAGTCCATCCAGGGACACGCGGAGGAGATCATCTTCGTCGGCAAGGTGACGACCCTCATCAACGAGTTGTTGCGGAATCCGTCGGAGAGCTTCGTCCGTTTCCTGCTTGCTGAAGTCGAACTCGTTTCGGGGCGCGTGACGAAGAACGTCGTGGAGCGCTTCGTCCCCATCGTCAAGAAGTCCATCCAGACAACCTTGCTCGACATGATGACGAAGTCGATCCAGCAGGAGATTGCTCAGCCCAACGTCCAGCCGGCGCCCGTGGCCCCCCCACCCGCTCCGCCTTCTATCGCTGAGTCGCTCCAGGCGGCCGCGGCTGGGGCTGGGGCTGAGCCTTCCGCCGGCGCACAGATCGACACCACCGAGTTCGAGCTGGAAATCTTCCGGAACGTCCAGCGGATCTGCGCGGAATCAGCCATCAAGCAGACCGTTGCCTACAAGGATTCCGCGAGCTACTTCGGAATCAACCTGGGCAAGGTGACGTCCTGGTTCTTGCGCGTCTTCTCCAACGGCAAGAAGAAGTCCCTGGTGACCCGAGTCCCCATGGAGCAGGCCCTGTTGTTGGCGAAGGGTTTTGAGGTCGAGGCGACGCCTGACAGCCTGGGCAAGAGCCGCGTGTACTTCAATGCCACGAGCGACATCGAGAAGCTGCGAGCGCTCGTCCTGGTCGCCTACGAGGATGAAGTGAAGCGGCAGAGCGCACCGATCGTCGAGGGAGTCGAGCTACCTCCTGAAATCGTGGCGAACTGAGGGGGTGAGCTGCCAGAGTAGCGGGAGGCAGTCCCCTCCCGCTTTCGGGATAATCCAGAAGTAGGCCACCCGGGCTAACACAACCTGAATGCCAGGTTCTCCTGCGGATGTGGCACGTCGTTCTCGTTAAAGGCGAGCATACTGCCCTGTTTTTTCACGACGTCCCGGCTTCGCCAGATGAGATCGCTGACAACTGGTGGAGGGCGCTCTCCAGATTGTTGTGCGCCATGGCCCAGTCTTCCGGAAAAGACTCATAAGTCCACACCTCAAGTGCGGACTGATATGCAGCAATGGCCTGCCGCAAGTTTTCCTCCCGGTTTCCTGTTGGCAACTGGGCGAAAGCGTTTCCCTGGTTGTTGTGCGCCTTGGCCCAATCTCCCGGAAAAGACTCACGAGTCCACACCTCAAGGGCGGACTGGTATGCAGCAATGGCCTGCCGCAGGTTTTCCTCCCTATTGCCTGTCGGCAACTCACTGAGGGCATTTCCCAGGTTGTTATGCACCCTGGCCCAATTTTCTGGGAAGGACTCGCGAGTCCACACCTCAAGGGCTGACCGAAAGGATGCAATGGTCTGCCGCAGGTTTTCCTCCCGGTTGCCCGTCGGCAAGTGGCGGAGGGTAATCCCCAGGTTGTTGTGTGCCGTGGCCCAATTTTCCGGGAAGGACTCGCGAGTCCACACCTCAAGGGCTGACCGAAAGGATGCAATGGCCTGCCGCAGGTTTTCCTCCCGGTTGCCCGCCGGCAACTGGCGGAGGGCAATCCCCAGGTTGTTGTGCGCCATGGCCCAATCTTCCGGAGAGGACTCGCGAGACCACACCTCAAGGGCTGACTGGTATGCAGCAATGGCTTGCCGCAGGTTTTCCTCCCGGTTGCCCGCCGGCAACTGGAGGAGGGCAATCCCCAGGTTGTTGTGCGCCATGGCCCAATCTTCCGGAGAGGACTCGCGAGTCAACACCTCAAGGGCTGACTGGTATGCAGCAATGGCCTGCCGCAGGTTTTCCTCCCGGTTGCCCGTCGGCAACTGGACAAGGGCATTTCCCAAGTTGTTATGCGCCCTGGCCCAATTTTCTGGGAAGGACTCGCGAGTCCACACCTCAAGGGCTGATCGAAAGGATGCAATGGCCTGCCACAGGTTATCTTCCCGGTTGCCTGTCGGCAACTCACCGAGGGCAATCCCCAGGTTGTTGTGCACCATGGCCCAATTTTCTGGGAAGGACTCGCGAGTCCACACCTCAAGGGCTGATCGAAAGGATGCAATGGCCCGCCGCAAATTACTTTCACGTCCACCAAGCGGAAACCTGCGCAACATACTCCCTGTCTGAACACAGGGCTCAACAGCTTCGCCTCGACCTTGCCTGACGAGGTCCATCATGCGATCTGAAGCAAAAAGGAGATCTAGATAAACATCTCCTTGCGTAAAATAATCACGATACTGGAAAGCCTTTTCCATCATTGCCGATACAAGCGACGCGTGCTTGATGAAGAGATTCGCTGCGGCTTCCCTTGCCTGGAGGCGATCAAGAAAGAGCCGCACCAACACCTCTAGCCGGACGGTCCGTCCTCTCTGGACAATCAATCCTCGATCAACCAGCCACTCGACAATTGAGGCAGCACCATCTACTTCGCTGAGTTTCTTTACCAGTTCGACCCTTGAACCTCCTGGCGAACAGATCCAGACAGCACGCAAAACAGCCTGCTCATCATGTCCGAGACTTTCGACCACGTCCTGGAGAACTCGCGGAATGACGTCCACCTCTTGAGCCGAAGATGACAATGCCTCAAGCGTGTTTTGAATGCCACGTTGACCAAGTGCATTGCAAAGGAGCATCAGTGCTCCGGGATGTCGCCCGACACGGTCAATCAGTGCATCAGCACGTCCCTGAGCGATCTCCGTGGCCAGATTTGGCGTACGCAATTCCACGAAATGCCGAGCGTCTTCCAGTGAAAACAGAGGAACATGAATTGAAATTGCGTCATGCGCCCGCTGGAGAGCTTTTTGAGAAGAACGGCTGAGCACCAGCACCGCGCAACGCCCTTGTCCCGAGGGGAGCCACTCTTGGAGCAACTCTTCCTCTATCTCGTCCACGTCATCCACGACGAGAAGGTACGTCCCTTCGGCCAGCCGAGCCTGGGTGTCTCGAACCCATCGGGGTACGCCTGACTTGTCTTTTCGCTCAGCCAATGGCTTCTGGGTATCCAGCCCCAAAGCAACTGCCACCCGCAGCCAGCCCGCCAGCGGTCCCCCCGTGAAGTTGATCCACACTGGCTCCAATCTGTGCTCCATCACCTGCGCGACGCTGGCGGCCACAGCCGTCTTTCCACAACCCGCCACCCCGTAAAGCACACAGGTCTGGATCCGCTCCGAAGGCTCTAGCAATCCGGTCAACCGCTTGACGATCTCATCCCGGCCAATCAACCGCACCGCAGCCGGTCCTGGAAGACCGAGCCCGCGAGCCGTCGGCTGGACGAGGCGCTCCAGCATCTGGCGAACCGTGGAGGGCAAGCGTGGTCCCAGATGCTCCGCGAGTTGTGCCTGGGTCGGCCGTCCTGGCGCGGACTCCAGGCGCCCGATTGCGTCCAAGGGACGCCGCAGATCCAGGGGATCCCCATCATGCTGGGGCACCTGGTACAAGAGACCCTGATCAAACGCGTGGCGGAGTGCCTCCAGCCTGCCTAGAAGTGCAGCGTCGGTGCTGATGCGGCGCTCGGGTGCAGTTCCACCAAATGCGAGCGTCAGAAGCCATTGAACCACCCTGGCATCAACCCCCATGAGCATCCAGTCGAGCACGGCCGCGAGTCCCGCGCAGTAGAGCGAACCATCATCCGCCTTGGGATTCTTCAGCAGGTGTGCCTGCACCCCATCCACGAAGCGGATGGCGGTGGCGGGTGTATCCGCGACGCTCGCGACCCAGGAGGCGACCCGTGCGAGCCCTGACGCACTGAGCTGGCGTCCAATACACTCGATGACCGCATCCCGGATGAGCAGCACTTCGCGTGGTAGATTCAGGGACCAGTTTCCCGGCACCCGCTCGCGAGTACAGAGCACCACGGACTCACGAATGGGCGCGGGAGGCTCCACGACCGCGGAGGGAATGAGCACGATGGCTCCCTTTCCCTCGGATGCCTGCCAGCGCGAAGGATCCGCGGTGATGGCGACGGGAAGACCGAGGAGGAGAACCAGGGTATCGACCAACTCCTCCAGTTCCTCGCGGCCCAGTGCCGTGGGGAGCCAGAGCACCTTCCCCAGAACGAGTTGCCCGAGTCCCCGCGAGACTGACGCCAAGCCCGGCCAGGTCCGGAGGTACGAAAGCCGCAGCGTCGGGAGAGCCGTCATGAGGGAGTCTTCTTGGCCAGGCGCAGGTAGGCGCACAGCGGGTCGATGACAATCCGCGTGTCGTGGGGGTCTCCCGCCATTGCCGGCCGGACGAGGCCCGCCTGCTCCAACTCCTTTCGATCACTTTCAGACAAGGAATACGCCGCCGACTCCACCGGGCTCGAGGCCGCGCATCTCATGATGTCATCGTCCGGCATGACGGAGGCAAGGCGCTCGAAGATGCGAACACTGCTCCGAAAGTTCTTCTCCCCAAGGTAGCGCAAGAGCGCCTGCTCCGCGCTCTCTCCTTCCACGGCGGCGCCATTGGCGAACCATGAGACCAGCTGGAGGAAATGGAAGGGAACGACCACGGGCTCATTCCGGTCGAAGGACTTGAGGAATTGGTCGCCCTGCTCTTGGAGCCATTGAACCTGCTCCGGCGTCAAGGGTGGACCCTGGACTTCCCCCCACCGCTCGACAGCGATGGCGGCCGAGTCTCGCGTCATGGGCGGAATGTGTATCGGCCGAAACTGCCTCGAGATGTCCTCGTGCATGTACTCCTGACGCAGGCTGATGACGAGGCATGTGGGCTTCAACTCGGTGAAAGGCCCAAGTATCCAACTCAGGGCACGCGCTCGCTCATCGATGGAAGGGCCGATGGCGGAGGTCACTTCGTCGAGATCATCCAGGACGAGCAGGGTTGGCAATTGAGCGCGATTGGTTGCTTCGAAGAAGATGTTGAGGGCCTCCACAACGACCTGCGCGCTGATCCGCCACTGCCGCTCGACCTGGGTGGACTGAATCGAGGAAGCCCCACTCTTGCGAATGATGCTGGCCGCGATCTTGAGGGAACTCTCCAGGTCGGGAGTGATGGCTCCGCCCGCGATCATCTTGAGCTGAGAGATGAGCTGTCCTTCGATTTCCGCTGAGTTTTGACTGCTGGTGGTTTGATCGAGCTTCTCGGATTGCTTGGAACCCTGCCACTTCTGCACATACTCCAGCGCAATCGCCACGGCCCGCAGACTGATCCGTACCTTTTTGTAGAGTTCGTTCTCACGAAGGGGCAACAGTCTATGGAAGATCGAAAGGGAGAGCGCTCGATCCGTGGTCGTCTCCACCTGTTGCCGGATGTCCGCGAGCAAGGGGAGGAGGGGTTCCCTTCGTTGCTCGGACTTCTCATCCTCCTCCGCCACTGCCCTCTGGAGCGCGTCTCCGACTGCATCAACGTTGGAGACGTGCTTGCCCGAGACCCTGAGAATGATCCAACGCTGCCTGTCGAAGGGTTCCAGCAAGGCACCCGTGATGCCGGTCATCTTCTCGTAGGAGTGCCTCGCCTCGGGGTCATCCCGAATGAGCCCGAGCGCCTGGAGGATGAGGGAGGATTTCCCCACGCCCTTGTAGCCGGAAACCACGTGCCGGAGCCTCACGTTCATGTTCCCGCCGCGAAGCGCGTTACCGGCCTGGACGAGGGCATTGTGGAGCGTGACGAGCTGTGCCTGCCGGTTCGCGAAGGCATGGGCCTGCCCCGGTTCGGAGAACATGGGGATGTCGATCCAGGGCATCGATGAGGGCTTCGGCATGGAGGCACCCTAGCGCAGCACCGAGACCGGTCAACGCGGCAGCCCTATCCGCCTCCACCCGGAAGCCCCCCGTGCAGCCGCGCGCGCAGCACCGCCCCCAGCACCCTCGCGGTCTCCTCGGGCAGGCGGCCGAGGTGCGTATAGAGCGTCTCCTCCACCTGGGCCACCACCTCGGGCGCCGCCCCCGCCTCCCGCAGGCCGGCGAGCACCGCATGGGCCGCCTGACCGAGTGGCTCCACGAAGCCACTCGACTCCTCCCAGAACTCCTCGAAGCACGGCACGGCCTCCCCGGAGACGACCCGGGCCAGACGCCCCATGTTGGCTTCCCAATACGCCCGGTGCGCCTGCTCGGCCTCGCGGCTCGAGAACGGACCCTGGCGCACCTCGATGCGCGTGCCGCCCTCCGCCGGATGGAGGGTGAAGGAGACTCGGGTCGTCTCGCGGCCGTAGTCCTCCCGCCCCTCCCACGTCAGCTCCATCACCAGCCCCCGGCCAGGCTCCACCTCGAGCACGCGGCAGATCTGCGCCAGGGGCCTCTCCCGCTCATCGAGCAGGTTCACCCGCAGCGGCTCGCCCACCTCCGACTCCCCCTCCTCGCCGAGGCGCAGACCTCCGGGCGGAGCCCCGTACCAGCGCCGCTGCCGGAAGGGATCCTCGAAGGCCGCGAAGACCTCCTCGGGCCGCTGGGGCACCCACCACTCCATCGCCAGCTCGCTCATGCCTCCACTCCCTTCCGGGTCCGCAGCTCGAACCGCGGCACCCGCGCGAGCAGCGGCTCCGGCACGCGGTACTGCTCGACCACCAGGCTGATGCGCGCCGCCGACAGCTCGGGGGCCCCGGCCTCGACCGAAGCCACCTCGTGCACCAGGTCTCCCCGGAACGTCACCAGCGAGCGCGCGAGGGGAACCAGCGCCGCCACGCGCCCGCCCCGGTGGTACAGCCGCAACTCTCCCCCCGCGAGCCGCTCCGGCACCTGCACGTAGAGCACGCTCACCGCGATCGGGTTGCCCAGGCCGGCGCCATAGGAGCCCATGCTGCGATCCAGGTGCGCCGCCACCCCACGCCCGTTGTGCACCAGGAGCGGGTTGAGCAGGAACGCGTTGCAGCCCGGCAGGAGCGCGGCCTCGAGGAAGGGAGCGAAGGCGGGAAACCGCTCCGTCACCTCGGCACGGGCCTCGCGCCGGAAGGTGACCGAGAAACCATAGGTGCCCGAGAACTGCGACGTCAGGTTGCTCTCCCCGAGCAGGGACGAGTCCAGGATGGCCGAGCGGATGGCCTCGATGGCGCTCGTGGGCAGGGCCTCGGGGGTGCGGTGGAAGAAGGTCTGGAGGCGGAAGGCCCCGCTCCAGGGCAGCTGGAAGCGCATGGGCGGAGTCTACCCGCCCCGGCCCGGACTACAGCTTCGCGAGCGCCGCGTCGTAGTTGGGCTCCTGGCCGATCTCCGGCACCTGCTCGGCGTGGACGACCTTGCCCCCCTCGTCGATCACCACCACCGCGCGGGAGTACAGGCCCGCCAGCCCTCCGTCCTGGATGGTCACGCCGTACTTCTCGCCGAAGTCCCCACGGAAGCCCGAGAAGCTCAGCGCCTTCTCGATGCCCTCGGCTCCGCAGAAGCGCTTGAGCGCGAACGGCAGATCCATCGAGACGTTGATCACCGTGACGCCGGGCTTCTCCGTCGCGCGCTTGTTGAACGTGCGCACCGACGTCGCGCACACCCCGGTGTCGATGCTCGGGAAGATGTTGAGCACGCGCTTGCCCGGAATGGAGGACAGCTTCTTGTCGGACAGATCCATGCCGGTGAGCGTGGCGTCCGGCGCCGGGGCTCCCACGGCGGGCAGGTTGCCCTGGGTCTGGACCGGGTTGCCCTTCAGGGTGATCTTGGCCATGCGCGACTCCTTGGGGAATGAGGGGGGCTCGTCGTAGCGGCTCCCCCCCGGGAAGGCCAGCGAGACGTGGCCCCGCGTGACACCCGGCCAACACCGGCCCGCATCCTCCCCGCGCGCAGATTCCAGGCGGCTCTTCAATTCCTCCCGGGCTGATGTCTTTCAAAACCAGTGAACTTCGCCCTTCAGGAAGAGATGGACGTCTGGATTGTCTTGTGGTCCTGGAGGGGATCCACATGACGAGCGTCGAAGGGGACCAGGACGGATGGGCGGCTCGGGTGCTGGGACTGGCGCACTTGGAGAGCCCCGAAGGCAGACAGGTGAGGCTGGAGCGGCGGGCCGCGGTGATGCTGGCCTACCTGGGACTGGAGGGCCCCTCGTCGAAGCTCGTCGTCGCGAGCCTGCTGTGGCCCGACTCGCCGCCCACCACCATTCGCGCCAACATGCGCCAGTTGCTGCGCCGCCTGCGCCTGCTGTGCGACGGCGTGGAGTTGGTGGAGGCCACCTCCGAGCGTCTGGCCCTCGTGCCGGGGCTGCGGCTGGACGTCGCCCAGCTCAAGGCGGCGGCCGGGGCACACGCCCACGCCCAGGTGCTCGAGATCGCGCGCTCCGCGGGGAGCGGCTCGCTGCTCTCCGGCCTGGAGTTGGAGGACTGCGACGAGCTGTCACGCTGGCTGGACGGCGCGCGCACCGCCGTGGAGGGCTGGGTGCGCGCCGCGCGCCAGCAGGGCGTCACCCAGGCCATGGCCCGGGGGGACTGGAACACCGCGTCCGCGCTGGTGCACGCCTGGCTGCAACAGGAGCCCGAGTCCGAGCAGGCCGGCCGCCACCTCATCCAGTTGCACTACCTCCAGGGAGACCGCGACGCCGCCCTGGCCGCCTTCGAGCGGCTGCGCGCGACCCTCTCCCGCGAGCTGGATGTGGACCCCATGCCCGAGACGCTCGCCCTGGTGCGGCAGATCGAGAAGGGCACCGGGGTGAGGACCCCGCCCCCGGCCGCGCCAGGTGCCCCCCTGCCCCTGTCCGTGCGGCGCCCTCCCGTGCTCGCCGGCCGGGAAGCCGCATGGCGCGAACTCGAGGAGGGTTTCGCCGCCAGCCAGTTGGTGTTCATCAACGGTGAGCCCGGGGTGGGCAAGTCCCGTCTCGTCGAGGAGTTCGCCGCCAGCAAGGGCCGGTGGGTGAAGCTCGAGGGGCGCTTCGGGGATCAGGCCATTCCCTTCGCCTCGCAGGCCCGTGCCTTCCGGCTCCACATGGCCCACCGGCCCGAGGTGATCCTCCCGGACTGGGTCCGCACGGAGCTGTCCCGCATCCTTCCCGAGCTGGGGGGAGAGCGGCCGCCGCCGATGGCCTCGGAGGCCGACGAGCTGCGCTTCTACGACGCGAACGTGGAGGCCATGCGGCTGCTGATGACGGGCTACCGCGTCGTCGTCACGGATGACGTGCAGTACTGGGACAGCGCCAGCTCCAAGGTGTTCACCTACGCGTTCGAGCGCCTCCTGGACTCGAGCATGGACGCGGCCCACGCGCCCCGCTTCATCGACTGCTACCGCCGCGGCGAGCTCCCGCCCTACTCGGAGAACAGCGTGCGGCAGTTGGTGGACACGGGGCGCGCGCGCCTCATCGAGCTCGGTCCGCTCTCCGAGGAACAGGTCCGCCAGCTCCTGACGGGCCTGGAGCTGCCCGGTGCCGAGGCGCACGCCGATGCCCTCGCCCGCTACACCGGCGGCAATCCCCTCTACATCCTCGAGACGCTCAAGCACCTCATCGAGACGGAGGGCCTGCACAAGGACTGGCCGCACCGCCTTCCCCCGCCGGGACGGGTGGGTCCACTGCTCCAGCGCCGCCTGGAGCGGCTCTCGCCCCGAGCCCTCCAGTGCGCCCAGCTCGCCGCCCTGGCGGGCCCCTTCTTCCGCACCTCCCTCGTGTCCGAGGTGCTCGAGCTGTCCGCCACCGAGCGTCTCGCGGCGCTCGCCGAGCTCGAGGCCGCCCAGGTCCTGGTGGGCGAGCGCTTCAGTCATGATCTGGTGGAAGAGGCGATCCGGGCCAGCGTGTCTCCCATCGCCGCCCGGGAGCTGCATGCGCGGCTCGCCGCCGTCCTCGAGCGCTCCCAGGCTCCCGCCCAGATCCTCTCCCACCACTGGAGGGAGGCGGGCGAGTTGGAGCGCGCGCGGAGCATCCAGCCCCGGCCGTTGTGAGGGACGAAGAGCGGCCCGTGGAGGAAGTCCCCAGAGTATCACGTCACGTATGTGGCGATTCGCCCCCAAAAATCACCGGAGGCGAAGCCTCCTTTCGGGCGAGAGCTCTTTGGCACATGAGATGCGGTGAACTAATCGCGCTCCACCAGGGTTATCCCTGGTGGGCTCATGCCCCGGAAGTGGGAGAGAGTAACCTCCATAACATAGTAGGACCGGTTGGCCCTGGCTGTCCGACGCCCTGTAACCACATCGACCGAGATGGCGTTCGCTTTGCCACTTTCCACTTGGAAGTGTTCCATTTCCGTCAGCGCAACAAGCGAGCAGGCAGCTGAACTCATCAGCTGAAGTTCCTCTTTCATTCCGTTTCATTCCGTCGTCTCCGGCTGATGGGGGCGTTTACGCATTGCTCCACCCCTTCGTGGTCACTGCTGCTTGCCGGTCACACATAGATGGGGTAGCTTGAGGCTCGCTGCCGCCTTGCGTATCGAGAAAGGAGGTATCATGGACAAGAAGGATGAAAAAGAAGAATTCCGTAATAATTCCAAGGAGTTGGTAGCCCTGCTGACGGCCATCATCACCCTCGTGGCGACCCTCATCAAGGCCTTTACCTCGTAAGCTCCACGAGGTGCGTTGAACGCTCTTGCCTAAGAGAGTTCAACGTTTGCCCGAAAATGTAGCTTGATCTTGGCTAAGAGGAATCTACACTTACTATGTCGAGAGGTCCGGGACAGCTCCAGTCCTTCATCACAGATGCGCTCAAGGCCACTCGCCAGCCCGTGCTGGTCAATGCGCTGATGTGGGAATTCAATACGACGGTCAAGAGCAAGGAGGCGGCTGTTGAGAAGGAGATTCGAAAGCCGGTCTATACTTCGTTCCTTCGAGCAGCTGACAGCCTTGTCAAGTCGAATGAGGTCGAGCGCCGGTCTCGCCGTCTACGGACGCTCGATGAAGTAGTTACGTACTACCCTTACAAAACGCGCTCAGTTGAATTGAAAGAGCTTCGCCTCAGGCTTCTCCCTCGTCTGAGGGACCTGAACTGGAGTGCACTATATGGAGCCTCGGCGAACGAGGACTTCATCGTCGGCAAGCACTCCGGAGAAGATACAATCCGAGAACAGTGGGAGCATTTGCGGAGCCTGCTCCTAACAGCTGTACGTACAATTACAGATCTCAGGGCTGCGCACCTTCATGCCCACCTCATTGTTCGTGGCGATGCCTTGTTCTCAAATAGGTGGAAAGGGCTCACTCACCCAGGCTCCTTCGTGGACCTGGCCAACAAATTGGCGGTGCATCTGGAGGAACCACTGGCTCTCGCGCTTGCCCAATTTTCAAATGAGATCTGGCCACCGGCCCAGCGCAAGGAAGTCGCTCTGAAAAGTCAGCTCTATGCTTGGGTCAACTTCAATGGTTCAAAGCCGTCACTCAAGTCCGATGCCCGTGACGCCTTACGCCAATTGGAGCCCAAGATCATGAAGGAGTTGGTGATTATTCCTCGGGCAATGCGCGGTAGTTTCAGTGGATTTCTCCTGGAGAAGAAAATCCAACACGAGCCTCTCCTCGACCAACTGCTGCAGCGCGATGTGCTCGGTCCCTTTGACTTTCTCGGAGTTCCTGGAGCGTTCAATCACCAGGAGGCAGAGACGAGCGAGATTTCTTCTGAAGGTTCGTGACTGGAAGACATCCAAGGTGGAGCCACCCTCCGGGCGGGAGCTAGCTCACAGCGGCTGGATGCGATCCACCAGCCGGCCCGTGGCGAGTCCCTCGTGGAACTCCTCGCCCAACCGCTCGCTCTCGGCCACCACCTGACGCCAGGCACGCATCCGCTCCGCGTCGGATAACCGCTCGAAGTCCGAGCGATCCGGAATCCGTCCATGAGGCAGCCGCGCGACGAACTCCGGCGAGGGAGATAGCAGCAGGACGCGCCGGAAGTTGGTGGGACCCGCGCGGCGCCACCGCAAGGACTTGTCGAACCAGCCGGGCACCACGTACGGGTAGAAGTGCGGATAGAGCACCCACCCCTGCCCCGCGCCGAAGTCGAGATCCAGGTGGTAGTCGAGGAGGCCGCCGTCCCGGTAGACGCCGGCGGGGGCCTCGGGGATGCGAACCCCGCTCATCACGAGGGGGATGGAGCCCGAGGCCAGGATCGCCGGACGCAGGTTGGCGCGCGTCAGCGGCACGTGCACCGAGCGGTGCGCATCCAGCCGCGTGAAGGGCGTGGTGTCCCCCGCGGAATGGAAGACGACCCGCTCCAGGTGGAGCCCCAGGGTCCGGCGGCTCACCACGTTGCCCAGGGCCCCCAGGGCGAGCCCCAGCGTCTGGAGGTGGCGCGGCTCGAGCGCGGACAGGCCCCGGCAGCGATTGGTCAGCACATGCAGGCGCACCCAGGGGTGTCCGAGGATGCTCGCGTCGCCCTCCGGACCGAGGATGGTGTCCAGGAACTCCTGACTGGTCTGGCTCACCCGCTCGGGTGAAGGCCGGGGCGGGTAGCTCTGCGCGATGTACGCCTCGGCGAAGCGCTCCAGGGCGGCAACCGGATCCGCCAGGCCCAGACACGCCAGCCGCCAGCTTCCAATCGACGAGCCGATGAGATGGAGCGGGCGGGAGCGCGCACGGAAGAACTCGCCGAACACCACCCGGTCCAGCCCGGACAGCACCAGGCTCTTGGGGCCCCCGGAGGCGCCCGGCACCACGTCGACGTCCTCGGCGCGCAGGCCCCGCTCGCGGATCAGCCGCAGCGCCTCGGGACCCGCCCGAAGGGAGAGATTCGCACTCATGGGGCGCACCGGTAGCACACCCCCGGCTCCGGGGCACGTTGGGCCTAAGCGCCGCGGGGCCTGCTCTCCGCCAGACACCGATTCACGTGGTTGGCCAGCACCGAGACATTCGGGGACTGGAACAGGCTGCCGTGGTCTCCGGGCACGAAGTGCACGTCCAGGGAGCCGGTGATGTGCCGGCGCACCCGCTCCAGGGCGGCCTTGAGCGCGTCGTCGGTGTAGTCCTCGCGCGTGTGATCCGAGATCAGGAGGGTGACCGGATGGGGAGAGACCGGGGGCTCGTAGCTGTCGAGGATCCGGCTCATGATCTCCTCGTTGAGCCGCTTGGCATCGAAGAGCCGCCGCAGATCCTGGGCCTCCGTCGAGGCGGGGACGGCCTCGGCCTCCTTCAGCTTGCGAAGGGCCAGCGCCCAGCGCTCGTCGGTGCCGAGCGGCTCCAGCTCGGCGTAGAGGGCGGTGAGATCCCATCCCGCCTCCCAGCCAATCTCCCGGCCGATGAACCAGACGAGATCCGCGAGCGCGGCATCGTACCGGGAAGGCCCGGGAGGCACGGCATCGCCCCCGATGGGTGGATCCAAGAGCACGATGCGAGCCACCTCCTGGCGCAGCTCCGTCAGCCGCCGGGCGATCTCGAAGACGAGCAGACTGCCGGAGCAGAACCCACCCAGGTAGTACGGCCCCTCGGGCTGGACCTTGCGGAGCGCCTCGACGCAGTCGAGCACCACGCGGTCGAAGTGCGCGCGGTCATACCGCCAGTCGTCCAGGGAGAGCGGGCTGCCCCGGGAGAGCGCCTCGGCCAGCTCGGGCGCGAGGGCGGGGGCCTGCAGGCCGTAGAAGGGCTGGTCGGGATCCAGCTCGCGCGCCATGTCCAGCAGCCCCACCACCACGTTGGACGAGTAGATGCCGCCGAGCTGGGCGGCGAAGAACAACGGGTGGTGCTTGCCCTCCGGCCGCACCTTCACGATCGACGTCTTCCCCTGCCCCGCCGCGGCCTGAGCCTCCGCCAGGGACGGAACCCCCAGGCTCTTCTGGTAGATGACCTGGGTCAGGTGGACGATCGTCGGCTCCTCGATGAAGAGCGCCAGGGGAACCTCCTGGCCGAGCTGCCGGCGGATGCGCGTCATGAGCCGGACGCCGAGCAGCGAGTTGCCCCCGAGCTGGAAGAAGTTGTCCGTCACGCCGACGGGCTTCACGCCCAGCACCTCTTCCCAGATCTGGACCAGCTCCGTCTCCAGCGCGTTGCGCGGAGCGACGTAGACCCGCGAGACCGCCCGGCCCACGTCCAGCGCCGCCAGGGCCTTGCGATCCACCTTGCCGTTGGGCGTCAGCGGCAGCTCCGTCCCCGCGGTGATCGAGGCGGGGATCATATAGGCCGGCAGCTTGTGCTTCAGGAACGCGTGCAGCTCCTCCACGGGCAGGGACTGGCCCTGGCGGAAGACCACGTAGCCGAAGAGGCGCGTGTCGCCGGGTCCCACCTCGCGCGCGATGACCGCCACGTCGGCGACGGCCGGGTGCTGGCCGAGCGCGGCCTCGATGGCCCCCAGCTCGACGCGGAACCCACGGATCTTCACCTGGTAGTCCGTGCGGCCCAGGAACTCGATGGAGCCATCGGCGAGATACCGGGCCAGGTCCCCGGTCTTGTAGAGGCGCGCGCCGGGCTCGTCACTGAAGGGATCCGGAACGAACTTCTCCGCGGAGAGGGAGGGCTGCGCCAGATAGCCCCGGGCCAGGCCGAGGCCTCCGATGTACAACTCTCCCGTGACGCCCACCGGGACCTGATGCAGCCGCGGGCCGAGCACCCGGAGCTGGGTGTTGGCGATCGGCCGGCCGATGGGCTCGGAGGCGTCCTCGCGGCGCTCGCCGCGCACCTTCCCCACGCGGTGGGCGGCGGACCAGATGGTCGTCTCCGTGGGGCCATAGAGGTTCCAGACGCGCCCTCCCCGCTCGAGGAGCTGCTCGGCCAGTTCCTGGCGCAAGGCCTCTCCGCCACAGAGGATGCACAGCCGCGGATCACCCCGCCAGCCCGCTTCGATGAGCATCCGCCACGTCGCGGGCGTGGCCTGCATCAGGCTGGGAGTGACACGCGCCATCTCCTGGGCCAGCCGCTCGCCATCCGCCGCCGTCTCGCTGTCGGTCACCACCAGCCGCGCGCCCACGATCAGCGGCAGGTAGAGCTCGAGCGCCGCGATGTCGAACGAGATCGTCGTCACCGCCAGCAGCACGTCCCGCGCCGTCGGCTCGAGCAGACCCCTCATCGACTCGAGCAGATTGGTCAGCGCGCCATGGGTGATCTGGATCCCCTTGGGGATTCCCGTCGAGCCCGACGTGTACATCACATACGCCAGCTCCTCCGTGCCCGCCCCGTCCGGGAGCTCTCCGGTGGGTTGCCGCGACAGGAGCGCCTGCTCGGCCTCGAAGCGGATCTGCCGCACCCCGCTCTCGGGGAGCCGTCCCGCCACGCGCTGCTGGGTCAGCAGCAGGGACAGCCGCGAGTGGTGGACCATGTGGGCCAGCCGCTCGGCGGGGAAGGACGGATCCAGCGGCACGTAGGCCGCACCGGCCTTGAGGATGCCCAACAGCCCGACGACCATCTCCACCGAGCGCTCGACACAGATGCCCACGAGCGACTCGCGACCCACGCCCAGTGACCGCAAGGCGTGGGCGAGCTGGTTGGCCCGTGCGTTCAGCTCACCGTAGCTCAGCGTATCTCCCGCGACGGTCAACGCCGGCGCCTCGGGCGTGCGGCGCACCTGGGCCTCGAAGAGCCGGGGCAGGGTCGTGCGGCCGTAGCTGGGGGCGGCGGTGCGATTCCATTCCGCGAAGCGCTGGTGCTCCTCGCGCGTGAGCATCGGCAGATCGCACAGGCGCTGCTCGGGATCGGCGGTGAGGCCCTCCACCAGGGTGCGGAAGTGGCCCATCGTCCTGTGGATCGTCTCCGCGTCGAACAGGTCCGTGTTGTAGTCCCACTCGAGGCTCAGCTCGCCGCGCAGCTCCTTGATGCTCAGCCCGAGCTCGGGCACGCCGAAGCTGATGGGCCGGGGGAACCAGTCGACCTCCAGCTCGAACATCTTCGGGGGAGGCACCGGACGGTCCAGGTTGAAGGCCACCGTGACGATGGGCGAGACGCTCGGATCCCTCGGCACCCGCAGCTTCTCCAGCAGCGTCGCGAAGCGGTACGCCTGGTGCTCGTAGTCGTCCAGGAGCACGCTCTTGACGGCCAGCAGGTGCTCGGAGAAGCGAAGCCCGCCCTGGACGTTCGTGCGCACGGGCAGCAGGTTCGCGCAGTGCCCCACCATCCCCTCGCTGCCCTCGACGGTCCGGCCAGAAGCGGGCACCCCGACGATGATGTCGCCCTGTCCCGACATCCGGTGCAGCAGGCAGGTGTACGCGGCGAAGAGCATCATGAACGGCGTGGCGCCGTAGCGCTGGCCCACCTTCCTCACGGCCTGGCACAGCTCGCCGCCGATCGTGTCCGTCAACCGCGCCGCCGCGAACGTCTTGATGGGCGGGCGCGGACGATCGAACGGCAGTTGCAGCACGGGCAGCGGCCCGGAGAACTTCTGGAGCCAGTACGCCTCGTGCTCGGCCAGCATCTTCGCCTGCTGCTGCTGTTGCAGCTCGATGAAGCGCCGGAACTGCATGGGCTCGGGCAGCTCGCGGCGGACGCCCTCGCACGCCGCCGAGTAGAGCTCGGCGAGCTCCGCGATGATGACGGCCACGGACTGACCGTCACAGAAGATGTGGTGCGTCACCAGGCTTAGGATGTGCAGCCGCTCCCCCAGCTCGAGCACCTGCGCATGGAAGAGCGGCCCGTGGACCAGATCGAAGCCGGTCTCGCTCTGCTCGTCGAGCCACCGGAGCGCCTCCCGCTCGCGTGCGTCCTCCGGCACGTGTGAGAAGTCGACGAACGCGAGGTCCACCTTCACCGAGGGGTGGACGATCTGCCGGTCCCCCTCGGCGCTGATGGTGGTCCGCAGCGCCTCGTGCCGATCAATGACGGACTGGACGGCGGTGCGCAGGGCCTGGGGATTGAGCGGCCCCGTGAGCTTCAAGGCGAGCGCCTGATGCCCGCTCATGGAGTCCTCGTCCGCCGTCATCTGGGCGACGACCAGGAACTCCTGCTGCGACTCGGTCAGCTCCAGGGTGGTGACCGCGGACTCGGCCGAGCGAGCCGGGCCGCCGGACGGGCCTGGGGCCCCTCCCCCGTCGCGGCGAAACCGCTCCTTCAGCGCCACGAGCGTGGGCATGCTCGCCATCACGGCCTTGGGCTCCACCCCGAAGTCCATGAAGCACGCCACCTCGTCGACGCCGATCGAGCGGATGTGATCGAGGATCTCCTGGCAGGACTCTGGCGTGCCGATCAAGGCGCTCGTGCGCGCATATCGGTCGTAGGCCATGGACAACATGTACTGCTTGTCGTCCGCCGTGAGCTGGTCCAGGTTGACGGGCAGGTTCTGACTCTTCGCCAGGTTCTGGAAGAGCGCGAAGTGCGTGGCGAGGTAGTCACAGAAGGGGCCGCGCGCGGTGTCGCGGACGGTCTGGAGATCCTCCCCGACGAAGGTGTGCATCAGCACCGTCACCTTGCCGGCGTCCGGATCATGCCCATGGTCATGCAGGGCCTGCCGGTAGAGGGCGATGTTGCGCTCCAGGTCCTCGAGCGTCTGGCCCATCAGGTTGGTCAGGACGTTGGCACCGAGCTGTCCCGCCCGGACGTAGGTGTCCGGGTTGTTCACGACGGTGATCCAGAAGGGAAGCTCGCGCTGCATCGGCGCCGGGAAGCAGCGCACGTCGAGCTCGTTCTTGCCCCCGCCGCGCGCGCGCATGGACTCGCCACGCCACAGCTTGCGGATGGTCTCGACGCCCTCGAACATCATCTCGCGGTGCTTGCCGAAGGCCTCGGGAGCGAACACGAAGTCATCCGGATGCCAGCCCGAGGCGAACGAGAGCCCCACCCGTCCCTTGGACAGGTTGTCCACCACGGACCACTCCTCCACGACGCGCAGCGGGTGGTGCAGGGGCACGACGACGCTGCCGGCCCTCAGCGACAGGTGCTTCGTCTCCCGGGCCAGCGCGGAGCAGACCACCGCCGGATTCGGGGAGAGCCCGCCGAAGGCGTGGAAGTGGCGCTCGGGAAGCCAGACCGCCGAGAAACCATGCGCGTCGGCGTAGCGCGCGCTGTCGAAGAGGAGATCGTACTTGTCGTCCCGGAACGGAGCGTCGTACTTGCCGAAGAAGTAGAGGCTGAACTCCAGGTCACGCGCCGCCCGCCGGGCCTTGCCCTCCGAGTCATCCGCGCCAGCCACCCGGTTGGACGTGCTCCGGGAGCGCCGCCGCTCCCAGAACTCCGTGCGGGGCTCCGGGACCTGCTCCCGCGCCTGCACGCTCCCCTTCCCGGCACCAGGGCCCGGGCTCGCGGCGGACGCGGATGACGCCTGAGCGGGAGCGCTGGGGCGAGGCGTCTCGATGGCCCGCGGCGGAGGCCTGGTCGCGCCACCACCGCCACCCGGTCCAGGGGTCCCCGGAGACAGCTCGGGGAGGAAGCCGCCCTGCCGCAGATCCTCCACGCTGCCGCGGACGGCCTCGAGGATGTGCGCGATGTCCGCCTCGGTATGGGCCGTGGAGAGGAAGCACGTGCGCCCCTCCCACACGTAAACGCCCCGCTCCACGAGGTGGTAGAAGAACAGGTCGAGGTTGCCCTTCAGCACGAAGCGGAACAACGAGCCGAAGTGGACGACCTGCGCGGGGACGCGCTGCTGCTCGAAGAAGGCGTTGAGCTGCGCGGCCAGCTGCGCGGTGCGCTCGTTCAACTGCTCCTGGAGCCGGGGGCCCTGCTCCTTGAGGTGCTCGAGCACCGCGTACGCCGTGGCGAGCGACAGGGGCGGCTTGTTGAAGGTACCGGCGAAGAAGGTCCGGTCGGCCTCCGGGTAGGACGCGTCCCCGTAGTTCCACTGGCCGCCGTCGATGCCGTCCATGAAGCGCCGCTTGCCCGCCACGGCCGCCAGCGGCATGCCACCACCGGGGATCTTCCCGTACGTGGCGAGGTCCGCGCGGACGCCGAAGTGCGCCTGGGCACCACCCTGGTGGACGCGGAATCCGGTGATGATCTCATCGAAGATGAGCGCCGTGCCCGACGCCTCGGTGATGGCACGCACCTCGTGGAGGAAGGCACGCGGCTGCAACTCCGGACGGCGGCTCTGCACCGGCTCCACCAGCACGGCGGCCAGCTCATGGGCGTGCTGGCGCAGATAGTCGATGGCGCTCTGCTCGCCGTAGTCGAGCACCACCACGTCCCGGACCGAGTTCTTCGAGATGCCCAGGGCCACGGGGATGGCGTCACCGTCACCACCCTGGGCCTGCGCGAGGACGCCGTCGTAATGGCCATGGAACGAGCCCTTGAAGAGCACGATCCGGTTGCGCCCGGTGGCCGTGCGGGCCAGCCGCAGCGCGGTCATGACGGACTCGGTGCCGGACTGGCAGAACGTCACGCGCTCGGCGCCAGTCAATTCGGTGAACAGCTCGGCGAGCTGTCCCGCGCGCTCCGGCTGGGGGCCGACGCCATGACCGAGCTCGAGCTGCTGCATGAGGGCCCGCTTGATGAACGGAGCCCCGTGGCCGAAGAGGTGGACACCGAAGCCCATCGCGATGTCGACGTACTCGTTGCCGTCGACATCCCAGATGCGCGAGCCCGCGTAGCGAGAGCCCACGATGGGGTAGCAGATCTCCTTGATGGGCATGCGCAGACCGGCCAGGGCGCGGTTGTCGGCCAGGACCGGACGGTGCTTCTGGGCCCAGGCCTTGGAGCCGCCCGTGCGCCGCGCGAACCGCTCCATGAACGAGCGCAGGTACTGCTGCTGCCGCTGGCTCATCTCCGCCGAGTCCACCGGGACGGAGGCGGGCGAGGAGGGAGCGGACGGGGTCTGGGGCGCGCGGGGCGGTTGGACGGCGGGAGCCGGGGCGGCCACGGCCGGAGCGACGAGCGCGGGGGGGATGCTCCGGGGCTCCGGCTCCACCGCGGGGGCCATGGGCTCCGGGGCAACCCGCGTTCCGCCCGCGTCCTTGAGCAGATCGAGCTGCTTGGAGACGATCTCGAGTTGCTGCGCGAAGAGCCGCTCGAGCGAGCTCCCGGGGAGCGCCGGGGGAGCCTGCCGGGCCGGAGCCACCGGGGCGGGCGGCGGGGGCTGGGCGGTGAGCACGGGCTGCTGGAACACGGGCGGCTGGACCGGGACGCCATTGCCAGTGGGCGGCGCCTTCACGACGTTGGAGACCCGGGCCTGGGAGATGGAGCATGCGGTTGGCGCGACCACGTCCCGCGGTGACTCCGCTGCCGCCAGCACCGGGGCCGGACTCCTCACGGGAGCCGGAGGCGGCACGGCCACGGGAGCGGCCACGGGCACGGACTCCTCTGGCGGGAGGTGGCGCTCGATGTGGGCCGCGAGCGCCTCGATCGAGGTGAGCTCCTCGAAGAGCTGACGCACGGAGAGCTTGAGCTTGTAGTTGGCGTCGATGAGGCGGATGGCGTCGATGAGCGAGATGGAGTCCGCGCCCATCTCCAGGAAGGAAGCCTGGGGGTCGATCTCGGAGGGAGAGGCCTTGAGCAGGTCCGCCACCATCTTGCGCACGGCGACGGTGATGGCCTCCAGACGCTTGGGCTTCGCGGCTTCGGCCGGCTGGGGCCTGGACACTGTGGCTGCGGCGGCTTTCTCACTCACCTCGGTTGCCCCTTCCTTGAACCAGTAGCGCTTTCTCTCGAACGGGTAATGCGGCAGGGACACGCGCTTCCTGGGATAGTCCCTGTCGAACCCCTTCCAATCCAGCTCCACGCCCCCCGCGCGAAGGGCGGAGAGCGCATCGAGCATCACGGCCCAGTCGTTCCGATTCTCCGCGAGCGAGGGCAGCCAGCCGGCCTGGACGTCCGGGAGGCAGCGCGCTCCCAGGTGCGTCAGGATGGGCTTCGGACCGATCTCCAGGAACAGCTCACAGCCCTGGGCGTGCAGGGCGCGGATGCCCTCGAGGAACCGCACCGGAGCGCGGGTGTGCCGCCGCCAGTAGGCCCCGTCGAGGAGCTGTCCCGAGGCCAGGGCCTCGCCCGTCACGTTGGAGATGAAGGGCAGCTTGGGCGCCTGGTGACGGATCGCGCCCGCCGTCCGCTCCAGCCCATCGAGCATCGGCTCCATGAGCGGGGAGTGGAACGCATGGGACACGCGAAGCCGCTGGCAGCGCACGCCCTCGGCCTCGAACGCGGCGATGACGGCGTCGAGCGCCTCCTTCTGTCCGGAGACGACGATGCTCTCGGGCCCGTTGATCGCGGCGATGTCGAGCGCGCCGGCATACCGCTCGATCGCTGCCGCCACGCGGGGCTCGGGCGCGAGGATGGCCGCCATCGCGCCACCGCTGGGGAGCGCCTGCATCAGCTTTCCCCGCTCGGCGATCAACCGCAGTGCATCCTCCAGGCGGAACACGCCCGCGACGCAGGCCGCGACGAACTCCCCCACGCTGTGTCCCAGCACCGCCGCGGGTTCCACGCCCCACGACATCCACAGCCGCGCGAGCGCGTACTCCAGCGCGAACAGGGCCGGCTGCGTGAAGGCGGTCTCGTCGATCGGCGAGGCCTTTCCCGGCTCGGGATAGAGGATCTCCAGCAGGCTCCGGCCGAGGAGCGGGCGCAGGATCTTCGCGCAGCGGTCGAGTGCATCCCGGAAGGTGGGCTGCGTCTCGTAGAGCTCGCGCCCCATGCCGGTGTACTGGGCGCCCTGCCCCGTGAAAAGGAAGGCCACCTTCGGGCGCTTGCGGCGGTTGATCTGCGCGTATGTCACGCCCGCCGTCGCCTGCTCGTGCTCGAAGGACACCAACCGCTCGCGCAGCTCCTGGGGAGACGCGGCGACCACGGAGAGCTGGTGCGCGAAGGGCGGGCAGCGCGTGTTGGCGCTGAAGCAGAGGTCACCCAGCGCCACCTCCGGCTGCTCCTCCAGATACGCCTGGTAGCGGCGGGCCAGCTCGCGCAGCGCGCTCGGGCTCTTCGCTCCGAGGGCGAGCACGTGCCGGGGCCGCTCACACCCCTCGTCCTCGGGAGGCGCCAGGGGGGGAGCCCCTTCCAGGACGAGGTGGGCATTGGTCCCGCCGAAACCGAACGAGCTCACTCCAGCGAGTGCGGGCTCCGGCCGCTCGGGCCAGGGCTTCAGCTCCTGCTGGACGCGCAGGGGAATCTTGTCGAAGCGGATGTAGGGGTTGGGGACCTTGAAATGGAGGCTCGGAGGGATCTGCCGGTGCTTGAGCGACAGGGCCACCTTGATGAGGCCCGCGATGCCCGCCGCGGCCTCCAGGTGGCCGATGTTGGTCTTCACCGAGCCCAGCGCGCAGACGTTGCCCTCGGGGCGATCCGCGCCCACCACGGCGGCGAGTGACTTCACCTCGATGGGATCGCCTAGCTTCGTGCCCGTGCCATGCGCCTCCACGTACTGCACCCGGGAGGGAGGCACACCGGCATCCTCGTAGGCCGCGCGCAGCACCGCTTCCTGCGCGGCGGGGTTGGGCGCCGTGAGCCCGTTGCTGCGCCCGTCCTGGTTGACGGCGCCGCCGCGGATGAGGGCGTAGATGGAGTCACCGTCCTCCAGCGCCTTGGACAGCGGCTTGAGGACGATGATGCCGGAGCCCTCGCTGCGGACATAGCCGTTGGCCGAGGCGTCGAACGCCTTGCAGCGGCCATCCGCGGCCATGAACCCCGACTTCGAGTAGCCCACCGTCACCCAGGGAGACAGGACGAGCTGCACCCCACCCGCGACGGCGAGGGTGGCATCCCCGCTCCACAGGCTCTTGCAGGCCAGGTGCACGGCGACGAGCGAGGAGGAGCACGCGGTGTCCACGACCAGGCTGGGGCCCTGGAAGTCGAACAGGTAGGAGATGCGGTTGGCCGCGATGCAGTTGGTGTTGCCCGTGCCGATGTGGGCGTCGATGTTGCGCGAGTCCTGGCTCAGCAGCGTGTAGTAGTCGTAGCTGGACATCCCGACGAAGACACCCGTCCGGGAGCCCGCCAGCCGCTCGGGAACCAGGCCCGCGTCCTCCAATGCCTCCCACGTCACCTCCAGCAGCAGCCGCTGCTGGGGATCCATGGTGGTGACCTCGCGCGGGGCGATGCCAAAGAATTGCGGATCGAATTGATCCACCTGCTCCACGAACCCGCCCCAGCGGGTGCTCATCTTGCCTTCGGCGCCGGGGTCCGGATCGTAGAACGAGTCGATGTCCCAGCGTCCTGGGGGGACGGGGGTAATGGCATCCACGCCATCACGCAGGAGCTTCCAGAATGCCCTTGAATCCCTCGCACCCGGGAAACGGCAGCCCAGGCCGATGATCGCAATGGGTTCGCGGTTCATCAGATCTCTCGTGGATTGAACTGACAACCCGAGGGGAAAAGCCAGCCCTCCCCCCGGGAGAACCCCTCACGGGGTGAAGGTGACGGGCAGCGTCTGCGGACCGCGGAAGATGATTTCCTTCATCCACTCGGTCTCACCGGGAACGAGCGCCATGTCCGGGAACTCCCGGACGAGCGTGCCGATCGCGATCTGTCCCTCGATGAGCGCCAGGGCCGCACCGAGGCAGTAGTGGATGCCGCCCGAGAAGGCGAGGTGACGGTTCTCGCGGCGGGTGATGTCGAACGTGTCCGGCTGCTCGAACTGGGCGGGATCCCGGTTCGCCGCGCCCAGGGAGAAGTAGACCAGATCCCCCGCCGGAATGGTCTGCCCGTGCAGGACGACGTCCTTCTTGGGCACGCGCGTGTTGAGCTGCACCGGGCTGTCGTAGCGGAGGATCTCGTCGATGGCTCCACGGATGAGCGCCGGATCCTGGCGCAGCCGCTCGAACTCGCTCCGGTGGCTCAGCAGCGCGCGCATGCCGTTGCCAAGGAGGTTCACCGTCGTCTTCTCGCCCGCGATGAACATCAGCATGCAGACCGAGAGCATCTCGTCCTCGGTCAGCCGGTCTCCCTGGTCGGTGACGGCGATGAGGCTGCTGATGAGATCGTTCTTCGGGTTCTTCCGGCGTTCGGCGAAGAGCTCGCGGAAGTAGGCGAGGAACTCCTGCGCCACGTTGTTCATCTCCGCGTACTGCTCGAGCGAGCGCAGCGGATCGAGCACGCGGGACAGGCCGTCGGCCCAGCGGGTCACCGAGGCGTGGGCCTCTTCCGGCACGCCGAGCATGCTGGCGATCATCGTCACCGCCAGGGGGCAGGCCAGGTCATTGACGATGTCCATCCGGCCGGAGCTCCGGACGCGGGCGATCAGCCCATCCACCGTCTCCTGGATGCGCGGGCGCAGGGACTCGACGGCGGTGGGGGTGAACGAGCGGTTGACCAGGCTGCGCAGCCGGGTGTGATCCGGCGGATCGCACAGCATGAGCCAGCGGCGCATGGCCGAGGCGAGCGTGCGCAGCTCGCCGATCTTCTTGCGCTCGAGGAATGGGCTCTTGCGCTCGATGCGGGTCGGGATGTCGAAGACGCCGAAGTTGTTGTCCCGCAGCAGGGCCTTCACATCCGCGTAGCGGGTGATGATCCAGGCCCCCATGACGGTGCGGTGGACGGGCTCTTCCTCCCGCAGCCGCGCGTAGACCGGATACGGGTCCGCGTGGAAGGCGGGGTCGAACATGTTGAACTTGATGGAAGAGCGTCTGGGTGTACTCAGTTCCTTGACGTCAACGCTGGGACGCGCCACTGACTCCACGAATGCACCTCCTCACTTGTCGGGCCTCGCGGCCGTAGAACCCTCGCTCAAGCCTTCAGTTCATCGGCCAGGTGGCGAGCGAGGACCTCCGCGCTCGGATGCTCCCAGAAGAGGGTGGGCTCGAACTCCCGGCCCAACCATCCCGCCAGCTCACCCGTCAGACTCACGGCCACGGCGGAATCCAGCCCGTAGCGGGCGAAGGGCGCCTGGACGTCGATCTCCTCGGCGGCGACGCCCAGGTACTGGGCCATGCGGCTGAGCAGCCAGTCCTGGATGGCCTCCTCGGAGTGGCCATTGGCGGGCGCCGCCGCGGCGGAAGCCTGCTTCGTCTCCGTCTGGAGGTTCTCCACCCACTCGCCCACGGCGTTCAGGGTCTTGTGGAGGAAGCCATTGCGGCACGCATGGCGCTGGATCTTCCCGCTGGACGTCTTGGGGATGCTGCTCGTCTTGATGAGCACCACGGCGTGGACCTGAAGCTCGTGATGCTCGGAGACGGCCTGGCGGATGCTGCCCACCACCTCGCCCACGTCCAGGTCTCGCAGGTAGCTGCGCTCTACCTCCTGGACGATGACGAGGCGCTCCTCGTCCTCCACCTCGACGGAGAACGCGGCGCCGCCGTTGGCCTTGAGGGCCGGGTGGCTCTCCTCCACGGTCTGCTCGATGTCCTGCGGGTAGTGATTGCGGCCGCGGATGATGATGACGTCCTTGAGGCGGCCGGTGATGACGAACTGCTCGCCCCGGCGGAACGCCAGATCTCCCGTGCGCAGGAAGGGGCCCTCTCCCGTGTCCGCCAGGCGCGCCTGGAAGGCCTCCCGCGTCAGCTCCGGCTTGTTCCAGTAGCCCTGGGCGACACTGGCGCTCGACACCCAGACCTCACCCACCCGCTCCTCCGGGCACTCCGTGCACGAGGCCGGATCCACGATGCGGACCTTCTCGAGCAGGCTGCGGCCGGAGGACACGAACACCCGCGCCCCATCCGCGCTGGCCGCCGCGCTCCCTTCCACGGGCACCACCCTTCCCTCTTCCAGGGCATCCGCCTGGATGGAGAAGAGGCTGGACTGCTGCGCGGGCACCTTTCCGGAGACGAGCAGCGTCGTCTCCGCCATGCCATAGCAGGGATGAAGGGAGGAGACGCGCAGGCCGTGCTCCTTGAAGGCGTCCGCGAAGCGCTGGAGCGTGCCGGGGCGCACGGGCTCGGCGCCGTTGAACGCCACCTCCCAGCTGCTCAGGTCGAGTCCCACCCGTTGCTCGGCGGACACCTTGCGGGCGCACAGCTCGTAGGCGAAGTTCGGCCCGCCGCTCGTCGTCGCCCGGTAGCGCGAAATCATGTGCAGCCAGCGCGCGGGCTTCTGGATGAACGCCGCCGGAGGCATCAGCACCGACTGGATGCCCAGGTAGAGCGGCTGCAACACATTGCCGATGAGCCCCATGTCATGGAACAGCGGCAGCCAGCCGGCGAACACGGTCCGCTCGGTGTGGCCGAAGGTGAGCTGGATCATCCGCTCGTTGTGCAGCACGTTCCCGTGGGACACCATCACGCCCTTGGGCGCGCCCGTCGAGCCCGAGGTGTACTGGAGGAAGGCGAGCGTGTCGGGGCCCACCACCGGCTCCTTCCAGGCATCCCGCCGCTCCACCGCAATGCCATCCGTCGCGAGCCACCGCAGCGAGCTCAGCTCGGGGACGCGCTCGAACTGGGTACCCAGGTTGGACGCGAGCGAGGACGTCGTGAGCACCCACTTCGCGCCCGCGTCCTCGATGACGGTCCGCAACCGTGTGAGGTTCTGGTTGTTGCGGGGCGGATACGCCGGAACCGCGGTCACCCGCGCGTAGACACAACCCAGGAACGCGATGATGAAGTCCAACCCTGGCGGATAGAGGAGCAGCGCCCGCTGATCCGTTGCACCCAGCTCCTGGAGCTGCGCGGCCACGGCGCGCACGCGCTGCTCGAGCTGGCCAAACGTCAGGACACCCGACTCCTTCTCGCCGTCCTCCAGGAAAACAAAACTCGTCTTGTCGGGCCGACGCTCGCCGTGGTGCCGAACGAGCTCGATGAGACTATGGAACTGCGCTCCATGGACCGGGTCTGCGGCCATCGACACACTTCTCCCGTGATGAAGGTTCGTCAGCGTTCAGTTCGCCAGGCGAGGCCTGGGGGGCAGCGGATCCCAGCAGGCGCAATCCCTGTCAGGCGGCAATCCCTCCGGTGCAATGGAAAGCCGCCGGGAGGCCTCCCGCTCCACCGGTCCTTGCCGTGAACCAACTTCCCCTACAGTGAAGGGTTCTACACTGAACGGAATGTGATGACAACAGGGTATCTGTCAATTTCTCGAAAAACGCGTCCTCGAAGAACTGATTTGAGAATCACGGTGGCGAGAGGTGTGCTCACCGGGGACGGTTCATCAGGGTGGCGGAGACGCTCGCCGCGGTGAACCCGCCATCGACGGCGAAGTCCTGGCCGGTGATGAAGGAGGACTGGGGACCGAGGAGGAAGGAGACGAGTCCGGCCACCTCCTCGGGGGTGCCGACGCGGTTCATCGGGTGGAGCGAGGCCGCGAAGGCGCGCCCCATGCGCTCATTGAGGCGCCAGCCGGCGGTGGCCATTTCGGACTCGATGATCCCGGGGCTCACCGCGTTGACCCGGATGCCCTTCTGCGCGTGCTCGACGGCGGCGCCCTGGGTGAGCGCGACCAGGGCCGCCTTGGAGGCGCTGTAGGCGGACAGTCCTGGCATGGCGCGCGAGGCGCCCACGGACGCGCAATTGACGATGGAGCCCCCTCCCCCCGCGAGCATGGCGCGCAGCTCGTACTTCATGCACCAGAAGGCCCCGCGCAGGTTGATATCGAGGATGGTTTCGAATTCCTCGGTGGTGGTGTCGAGGAAGGGCTTGGACAGACCGCCGCCCGCGTTGTTGAAGGCGCCATCCAACCGGCCATAGGTGGAGAGCGCGGTCTGGACGAGCGCCTCGATGTCGCGCTCGACGAGGAGATCGGCGCTGACCCAGGTGGCCTCGCCGCCCCGCTCCCGGATGCGCGCGATGAGCTCCTGGCCCTGGGCCTCGCGTCTCGCGCTCGCGATGACCTTGGCCCCTTCGTCCGCGAGCGCCAGGGCCGTGGCCCGGCCGATGCCCGAGCTCGCCCCTGTCACGATCACGACCTTGTCCTTCAAACCACCCATGTCGGAACTCCCAGCGTCCGTGGGAAATGCACCGGAAGTTCACGCCCGCGTGAGCGGAAGATCAAGTCCTGGCTCCCCGGTGGTCACGATGGACTTCCTCACCCCTGGAGCGCGCCCGGTGGGACATGGCGTGAGCGGCGGCGTTGTCCGCCGGCGGGGAGCCACACCCCCAGAGGAGGGCAGCGGTAGCCGGGGTGAATCGAAACGTTTTGAATGTTCTCATCACCTGCCTCCGCAGGCAGTGAGATGGCTGAGCCAAAAAACATTGACGCGAGCGGACCAGCTGGGAGCGCGCATTCTCAATTCCTGGCTCCCGAGAAAGAGTCTGGTCAAGCAACAGGTTTTCTAGTACTTCCGATAATCGGCATGTTTCACGGTTTTTTCGGAACCGACACGCTTCTGTCTCGAATCACCCTGCCCCAGGTACGACTATGTCCCCCAAGGTCTTCTCCTCGAAGTTCATGGCAGCTTATTGCCTCGTGGCGCTCTCCGGATGTGGGCTGGACGCCTCCGAGTCCGAGCCCACCGCGCGGGCCGAAGCGGTGGCTCAAACCCAGTCCGAGCTCGAGTACAACCCGGGCTCCGGATGGAGCCTCGCGTGGTCGGATGAGTTCGAGGGCACCAGCCTGAACACCGGCAACTGGACCACGCTCAACAGCGATTTCGATCCCGTCACCAACAACTGCAACTTCGGCACGGGGGAGCTCGAGTATCCCCGGACGCAGAACGTGTCGGTGAGCGGCGGCAAGCTCATCCTCAAGGCCGAGCGCACGGCGGCGACGACGGTGAGCGACACCCGGTGTGGCGCCCATCAGCGCACGCTGTTCTCGGGCCGTCTGCACTCCAAGGGCAAGGTGGAGCGGCGCTACGGCAAGCTCGTGGCGAGCATCAAGGTGCCCTCGGGTTACGGCATGTGGCCGGCGTTCTGGACGCTGGGCAGCAACGTCCAGGCCGTGGGCTGGCCCTCCAGCGGTGAGATCGACATCCTCGAGTGGCACTCGAACGAGCCCACGTGGATGAAGTCCGCCAACCACTGGTACAACGGTGGCCAGGCGGACTGGGGCACGGGCCAGAGCGGCGGCTACAACCTGGCCGACTCCTTCCACACCTACGAGGTGGAGTGGACCGCCAGCAGCATGGTGTTCCGGCTGGATGGCAAGTACGCGGGCACGACGTTCTACCACAACGAGACCGAGTTCCAGCAGAACCACTACATCATCCTCAACCTGGCCATGGGCGGTAACTGGTATGGCTTCCCCGCGGCCAGCAGCATCGCGCTGACGCAGGGCCAGCCGAAGACCATGGAAGTGGAGTGGGTGCGTTGGTACCAGCAGGGCAGCACCCCGCCCCCGCCCACGGGCAGCGGGGTCTCCAACGCGAGCTTCGAGTCCGGCATGGCCGACTGGGCGACCTGGACGCCGAACGGCACCGCCGGCGCGGCCTTCAGCGAGACCTACAACGGCGGGCACTCGGGCTCCTACCACCTGACGCACTGGAGCAACTCGCCCTTCGAGACCTGGACGTACCAGGTGAAGACGGGACTGGCCAACGGCAACTACAAGGTGCGCGCCTGGGTGCGCAAGGGTGGCAACTTCGCCATCGCCCGGCTCCAGGGCAAGACGAGCGGCTCGGCCGCCCCGGTCTACACCACGCTCGGCACGTACGGCGCCTGGACGCTGGTCGAGACGCCCACCATCAACGTCACCACCGGCTACCTGGAGTTCGGCTTCCACACCCAGGCCACCACGGCGGACGGCGCCAACTTCATCCACATGGATGACGTGGAGCTCGTGAAGCTCTAATCCGGAGTCTCTCGCGGCACCCGGGAGGTGGAGGGCCGTTCTCCTCCACCTCTTCCACTCAACCGGGCCGGGGCGAGCACCGGCTCCGCCGCCTCAATTCACGGTGAGGCTGTCGAGGTTCAGGTAGTTCGAGCTGCCCTGCGAGCTGTTGTAGATGAGCGAGACGGTGCTCCACCCGGCGGGCAGGTTGTAGGTGACGCTCACGGTGCCGTAGGTGCTCCAGGAGCCGGTGCCCGGGAAGCTCTTGTTGGCCACCGCGTTCGCGCCGTTGATGAAGACGAGCCGGCTGGCATTGCCCGCGCCCCCCGCGTACCGGAAGGTGAGCGTGCGCGTGCCCGCCGTGGCGTTGTACACCCGAAAGTCAATCCACTGGCTGTCACCGTTCCACCCCGCGATGTACCCCCAGCCCGTGAAGCCCGAGCCATTGGCTTCCAAGCCCAGGCGGTGCAGCACGGCGTTCTCGGCCTCGTACCGGTTGGAGGGAATACCCGAGCCGGGATAGGCGCCATAGAGCTGGGCGAACCGGTTGAGCGCCGCGGTCGCCGCGCTCTGCTGGGGCTCGGAGGCCCCGGACATGGTCGGACCGGCCCAGTTCACCGCGAACGTGTCGTTCGTGGTGTTGCGCGCCTGGTTCCACAGGGCCTCCGCGCTTGCCTTCAGCACGTTGTAATAGGCCGTCCTGCTGGTGTCCTTCTGGTACAGGCGGAGGAGATACCGGTAGCCCGGGCCCTTGAATTCATGGCAGTCCCCCGCGCAGCCGGTGTTCGTGCCGTCGTACAAAACATTGCCATACAAGCTGGAAGTGACTTCCTGGCTGACCATGAAGCCCGCGAAGCCGTGCGCCCGGGTGAGGTAGGTCGCGTTCTGGGTGGCCTCGTACAGCTCCACGCTCGCGCCAATCATCAACCCTTCGTTGTAGGTGAACTTCCACCAGACCTTCGTCCCGTTGGGATCGATGTGGTCGGCGACCTGCCACGTCGAGGTGTTCACCATGGTGTTGAACCAGTAGTCATACACCTGCTGGGCGAAGGAGAGGTACGAGGCATCCCCCGTGCGGCGGTAGAGCCGCACGCCCACGATCACCGGCCCCGCGTTGGAGGCGGTGGCCTTCTGGGTGTGCGCCCGGTTCCACCAGATGCCACCCCGGGTGGTGCCACAGCACGTGGTGTCCCACGCGTTGCGGATGTCGGCGTAGAGCTCCTTCGCCTTGTTCAGGTATTTGGCGTCGCCCGTGAGATCATACGCGCGGATGAGGGCGAGGCTCATCCAGGTCTCGTCATCGTAATAATCCACGAACCAGCCGCGCTGCTCCTGGCCCAGGTAGAACGTCTCGATGAGGCCCAGGTACTGCTGCTTGTTCGTCCGCTCCACCCCATCCAGCACCGCGTCCAGGCCATTCGCATACGTCCAATAGCCCGTGGTCGAGCCATTCGACGGGTAGCTCGCCTGGAGGTATTGCGCATCCGCCTTCCAGAACTTCAGCAGGTAGCTCTGCAAGGCCTTGTCGGCGCGCGCGTGGTAGTCCGCGGCGCTCTGGGCCGAGGCGGAGGGCGCCCACAGCAGGACGGCACCCAGACAGGCCATGAGGGACCTCGCCGTGAACTTCTTCACGCGAGGAGTAGTGGTTTCGGGGGAGGACTCCATGGGACCCGCTCCTTCGGTGTCGGGAAGGCCGAGAGTCTAACCTGGAATACCGTTTTTCATTAAAAAGCCTTTTAAGCTATTTAACGCTCCTTTCTGGGACTACCGGGGATTGCTGGCCGTACAGCGTGGCGTAGAGACCTCCCCGGGCCATCAGCTCCACATGGGTCCCCCGCTCGACGATCCGCCCGCCCTCGAGCACCAGGATGAGGTCCGCGTGACGGATGGTGCTCAAACGATGCGCGACGACGATGCTCGTGCGCCCCGCGAGCAGCGTGGTCAGCGCGCGCTGGATGAGGGACTCCGTGCGCGTGTCGATGTTCGCCGTGGCCTCGTCGAGGATGAGCACCCGCGGGTCCGCGAGCACCGCCCGCGCGAACGACACCAGTTGCCGCTGCCCCTGGCTCAACGTCGTGGAGCCCGGCGCCAGTTGCGTGTCATAGCCCTGGGGCAGCGCGGTGATGAAGTCATGCGCGTGCACCGCCCTCGCGGCGGCCTCGATCCGCTCGCGGCTCGCGTCGGGCCGGCCGTAGGCGATGTTCTCCGCGACCGTGCCCGAGAAGAGCACCGGCTCCTGGAGCACCGTGGCCATCTGCGCGCGCAGGCTCGCCCTCTTGATGTGACGCACGTCCCGTCCATCCAGCCGCACCACGCCCCCGGTGACGTCGTAGAAGCGCGGCAACAGGCTCGTCACCGTCGTCTTCCCCGCCCCCGTCGGGCCCACCAGCGCCACCGTCTGGCCCGGCTCCACCTCGAAGCTCACCTCGTGCAGCACCGGCCGCGCCGCGTCGTACCCGAACGACACCCGCTCGAAGGACAGCCGCCCCGCCGCCCGCTCCAGCTCCACCGCGTCCGGCGCGTCCTCCGGCTCCCGGGCCTCGTCGAGGATGGCATAGACGCGCTCGGCGCCCGCGAGCGCCGACTGCATCAGCGTGTAGACCGAGGACGCCAGTTGCAGCGGCCGGAAGAACTGCTGCGTGTAGAGCAGGAAGGCCGCCACCAGGCCCACGCTCACATGGCCCTCGAGCACCCGGTAGCCGCCATAGCCGATCACCAACGCGATGGAGAGAGTGGAGAGCACGTCGATCACCGGCGAGAACGCGGAGGTGATGCCGGTGGCGGACACGTTCGCGTCGCGGTTGGCGGCGTTGCGCGCCCGGAAACGCTCGATGTTCACCTCGGTGCGGTTGAACGCCTGGGCCTGCCGCACGCCGCCCAGCTCCTCCTGGAGCCCCGCCGTCACGTCCCCCACCGTCTCGCGCGTCTTGCGGTAGGCGCGCCGGGCCCGGGCCGCGAAGCCCCAGGTGGTCAGCACCATCACCGGGATGATGGAGAAGCAGGCCAGCGCCAGCGGCGCGTCCAGCGACACCATCGCCACCAGCACGCCCACCAGCCCGAGCACCGAGCCCAGGAGCTGCGCGATCCCCTGCGAGAAGAACTGGCTGAGCAGATCCACGTCCCCCAGCAACCGGCTCATCAAGTCCCCGAGGGGCCGCCGGTCCAGGTAGGACAGCGGAAGCGTCTGGAGCCGATCGAAGAGGCGCGCGCGCATCCCGGCGAGCACGCGCTGTCCCGTCTCGCCAATGCGCAGCGTCTGCTCCCGCTGGGCCACCATGGACACCGCGTAGACGACCAGCAGGAGCGCCAGCTCGCGCAGCAGTCCCCGCCCATCTCGGCCCATGATGTCGTGATCGATGGCGTGGCCCACCAGGTAGGGCCCGGCCGCCTGTGCCAGGGCGCCCACCACGACGAAGCCCAGGGCGAGCAGCAGCGAGCGGCGATGGGGCCGGGTCTCCCCCAACAACCGCCGCGCCACCGCGCCCCGGTTCCGGGCGCGCTCCACCTCCAGCTCCGCCATGCCCCGAAGGTCCGCGGGCCGTCTCATGCGGCCTCCACGGAGTCCGGCTGGAGCTGGGAGCCGAGGATTTCATTGTACAGGGCGCTCGTGGCGAGCAGCTCCTCGTGGCGTCCCCGGGCGGCCACGCGCCCCTCGTCGAGCACGATGACGAGGTGGGCGTCGCGCACGGTGCTCAGCCGCTGGGCGATGACGATGGCCGTGCTGCGCGTGGAGCGCATCAGCTCATCGAGCGCCCGGCGGATCTCCGCCTCGGTCCGCGCGTCCACCGCCGAGGTGCTGTCATCGAGGATGAGCAGGCGCGGCTGGGTGAGCAGCGCGCGGGCGATCGCCACGCGCTGGCGCTGTCCGCCCGACAGGCCCACGCCGCGCTCGCCCACCACCGTGTCGTAGCCCTGGGGCAGCGCGGCGATGAACTCCTCCGCCTGGGCCGCCCGCGCCGCCGCCTGGACCTCCTCCAGGGTGGCCTCGGGACGGCCATAGGCGATGTTCTCGCGCAGGGTGCCCGAGAAGAGCATCGCGTCCTGGAGCACGATGCCCACCTGCGAGCGCAGGCTCGCGAGCGTCACCTCGCGCACGTCCTGGCCGTCGAGCAGCACCGCGCCACCCGTCACGTCGTAGAAGCGGGGAATGAGGTTGATGAGGGTGCTCTTGCCCGAGCCGGTGGTGCCGAGAATCGCCACGAGCTGTCCCGGTTCCACCTCGAAGCTCACCCCACGGAGGATCTCCCGCTCGCCCCCCGCGTAGCGGAAGCGCACGTCACGCAACTCCACCCGGCCACGCAAGGCGGGCAGCTCCCGGGCCCCGGGCCTGTCCACCACCTCCGCCGCCGTATCGAGCAGCTCGAAGATGCGCACCGCCGACACCCCCGCGCGCGACATCTGCGCGGCGAGGAAGCCGAGCGACACGAGCGGCATGAACAGGAAGCCCAGATAGCTGTTGAACGCGAGCAGCTCGCCGACGCTCAGCCGCTCGTGGAAGATGAGCCACCCGCCCAGTCCCACCACCACCCAGGTGCCGAGGTTGGCGAACAGGCCCACGCGGGGAAAGTGCGAGGAGATGATGCGGATGAGCTGGAGGTTGTGCTCCAGGAACTCGTCGTTGAAGCGCCCGTAGCGCGCCGCCTCGCGCCCCTCGCCCGAGAACGCGCGCACCACCCGGATGCCGCGCAGGCTCTCCTGCAACACCGAGTTGAGCCGTCCGAGCGTGGCCTGCATCTGGCCGAACATCGGGGAGATGCGGCCCATGAACCGGCGGAGCACCCAGAGCACCGGGGAGATGGCGCCCAGCGCCGCGAGCGCGAGCAGTGGGTGTGTGAGGAACAGCAACCCCGAGCACCCCACCAACATGAGCAGCGAGGCCACCACCTGCACCACCCCGCCGCCCACGAAGGTGCGCACCTGGTCGACGTCGTTCGTCAGCCGCGTGAGCAACTGTCCCGTCTGCGCCTGATCGTGGTAGCTGAAGCTCAAGCGCTGCAGCCGCGCGAAGAGGGCGTTGCGCAGATCGAACGCCACCCCCTGGGAGGCCCGCTCCGCGAGGTAGCCCTGGAGGAAGTTGAAGAAGCCCCGCACGAGCGCGATGGCCACCAGCCCGCCCACGGCCGCGCGCACCACGGACAGCGACCCCCGGGCGAGGCCCTCGTCCACGGCCAGCCGCACCATCTGGGGCGCGGCGAGGTTGGCGCCCGAGGCCACCAACAGCGACACGAACGCACCCACCGTCTCACCCCGGTAGCGCCGCAGATACCCCAGCGCCCGCCAGACGGCCCGTCCTCCTCCGGGCGCGTGTGTCATCCCTCGTTTCTGGTCCATCTCCCGTCTCTCCCGCGACCCCTCGTGGCGAGTCCCGCCCGGTGTGCCTTCGTCGCACTTCCATGCGGGGCATTGCAACCAGGACCCATCCTGGGCGAAGACTGCGCGCCGTTCAGCCCTCTTCAGGATGTTTCACAGTGATTTCCGTCCCTACCCTGCTGTCCACCGTCCTCCTGCTGCAGACTCCTCCCACCGAGACTCCGGCGCCCGCCGATGACAAGGCCGCCGCCAGCGAGCAGCGCGCCACCGCCGCCGCGGACGCCGCCGAGCGCGCCGCCGCCGCCGCCGAGCGCGCCGCCGCCGCCAACGCCCGCATCACCGAGGCCATCAAGCTGCTCGCCCAGGAGATCTCCCGCGCGGCGCCCGACCTCACCACGACCGGCCCGGATGGCAAGCCCGTCCCGCCGCCGGCGCCCAAGCCGGACGTCTGGAACGCCACGGTGGGTCTGGGCCTCATCTTCATCTCCGGCAACGCGTCCACCGTGACGCTCAACGGCGCGGCCACCGCGGAGCGCAAGTCGGAGCATTGGATCTACTCCGCCCAGGCCTCGGGCTCGTATGGCGAGAGCCGCGCGCCCACCCTGGAGGGACAGGAGCAGGCGCCCAACCAGGTGGTGGCGCTCAACGCGGCCCTGCAGTTGCGCGTGGATCACCGCTTCACCCCGCAGATCAGCGGCTACATCCTCGGCCGCGGAGAGACGGACCACGTGAAGAGCGTGGAGTTCCGGGGCAGCGGCGAGGCGGGTATCGGCGTCATCTGGTGGGACGTGAAGCGCCAGGACGGCAGCGAGTCCTTCCTGCGCACGGACCTGGCCCTGAGCTACGCCCGCGAGACGCGCTTCCAGTACTACCCCGAGCGCACGGATCTGCCGGACGTGTCGCTGGGCGGCCCGCGCGCCGGCCTGGCCTTCCGCCATGGCCTCACCAAGGACGTGGCCTTCGTGGATGAGGTGAGCGTGCTGCCCAGCCTCATCGAGGGATCGCGACTGCTCGTCACCAACCAGGCGCAGCTCAACGTGCGGCTCACCCGGGCGCTCGCCGTCGCCACCACCTTCCTCGTGCAGTACGACAGCATGCCCGCGCCGGGAAAATTCCCCACGGACACCTCGCTGTCGGTGAGCGCCGCGGTGACCTTCTAGCCCGCCCGCCCTCCGAGCCACTGTCACCCCGGGAGTACCCGCGCGCCCGGGGTGACTAGCTTGGAGGCAGGTGTGGATGGAGGCACCCACGGATGGCGCACGTAACGCTCTACACGAAGCAGGACTGCCCCTACTCCCAGGCGGCCCGGATGCTCCTGCGGGATCAGGGCATCGGGTTCGAGGACATCGACGTGACCGAGGACGAGAGCCTCTTCGCCAAGATGGTGGAGCGCTCGGGCGGCCACACCACGGTGCCACAGGTCTTCATCGCCGGGCGGCACATCGGTGGGTTCGCCGATCTGGCCCGGTTTCAGCAGCAGGGAGGCTTCGGCTCCTTCCCCGGCGCGCAGCCCGGGATACCCAGTCCGTCCTGAGCTACAGTCCCCTGCCCATGACCCGAATCCTCCCGTTACTGCACCTCGGGCGCGGATTGCTCGGGCACCATCTGACAGGGCATCGACTGCCACTGAGCCGATGCGAGTCGTACGCGCTCCCGGGTTCAGCAGCAGGTGTGCCGGGACAGGGAGCGCTTGATGGGCGCGGTGGTGCGCAGCGACCGGCCCAGGCGGGCGGCGTCGGGGGGACGCTGGTAGACGGTCCTTCCGTCCTTGACGGTCTCCATCACCTTCAGGTCCTTCAACGTCTTCGGGTCCACGGTGAGCGGGTTGTCCGACAGCACCACCAGGTCCGCCAGCTTGCCCGGCTCCAGGGTGCCCTTCTGGCTCTCCTCGAAGTTCTGGTACGCGGCCCAGGCCGTCACCGCCTTGAGCGCCCGCAGGGGATCGATGCACTGTTCGGCGCCTAGGGGCACCCCGTCGCGCGTGGTGCGGGTCACCGCGCTCCACAGGAGCGGAAGGATGTCCGGGGGCACCACGGGCGAGTCGTTGTGGATGGTGTAGCGCATGTCCAGGTCCGACGCGGACTTGAGCGGGGAGATACGCCGGGCCCGCTCCTCACCCAACGTCTCGCTCCGGTGCCACTCTCCCCAGAAGAAGGTATGTGACACGAAGAACGTGGGCAGGATGCCCAGCGCCTTCATGCGCCCCAATTGGTCCTCACGCACCGTCTGCGCATGCACCATCACGGGCCGGCGGTCTCCCGGGCCATATTTCGTGGTGGCGCGTTCCACGGCGTCCAGGAACATGTCCGCTGCCGCGTCACCATTGCAGTGCACGTGCAGTTGCCGGCCCTTCTCGAAGGCCATCCCCACCTCCGCGTCGAGCTCCGCCTGCGTGAGGATGGGCTGGCCCCGGGGGTTTTCCGCGGGCGGCTTGAAGTAGGGCTCCGACAGGAACGCCGTCTTGCCCTGCGGTGAACCATCCTGGGTGATCTTCACCCCGCCCACCCGCAGGTGGTTGATGTATTGGCTCCCGGGCAGCGGGGGGATCTGATCGACGACCTCCGTCTCCGTGTATTTGGGGAACACGACGACGTCCAGGTAGAGCAATCGCAGATCCGCGGCGGCCCGCAGCAGTTGGAATCCGGGCGCCGTCGCCAGGCCATCCTCCACCGTGGTGATGCCCAGGCTCGCGTAGTACGCTTGCAACTCACCGAGCACCGCGAGCAGGCCCGGGACATCGGGATCCTCCGGCATCAATTGATTGTAGGCATTGACGGCTTCCTCCTCCACCACGCCCGTGGGCCGGCCGTTCTCGTCCACCCGGATGACGCCGCCCTTCGGGGCGTCACTCGCCTGGTGGTAGCCCACCGCGTCCAGCAGGTGGCTGTTGAACACCGCCAGATGCGCCGAGGTGTGCACGATGCAGATGGGGTGCCGCGTGGAGACGGAGTCGAGCTCCTCGCGGTTCGGATGCCGCTTCTCGGCGAGCAGGGAGTCGTCATAGCCATTGGCGAGCACGAGCGTGCCCTCGGGGATGGCCTTCTGTTGGATGTATGCCCTCAAGTCCCGGAGGATGTCCCCGATGCACGTAATGGGGCCAGCGGGCTGTGGCGCCAGGTTCGGCGTGCCCCAGTAGAGCAGCCAGCCCATGAGGTGGCCATGGGCATCGATGAAGCCCGGCAAGAGCGTGTGGCCCTGGAGGTCCACCACGTCCGTGTCCTCGCCTACCAGGGCCTGGAGTTCGTCCCAGGTCCCCACGGCGAGGATGCGCTTGCCGCTGATCGCCAGGGCCTCCACCTGGGGCTGGGCATCATTCATGGTCAGGATGGGACCGCCGCGATAGATGCGGTCCGCGTGGATCTTCAATTGCTTGCCGGAAGGAAGGGTCATTTCGCGCCTCGGATCTTGGAGTGTCAGACGGTGGAGGCTGTCTATAGCCAATCACGTGGGCGTGGAGTGATGAGCTTTAAGCTGAATTGACAACGGATGCGCATCCATGCATGGCCCACCCGCTCCGGGCGGAATACAATTCGCTCCCGCTGTCAATGCTTGAAAAAGCAGATAGGGGCCCTCCGCGGCGGATGGCTATTAGGAGCGTTGCCACTCCCAACCCCATGAGGCACGCATGTCCGCATCCATCACCTTTCCGCAGAAAGCCCCCAAGGGCAAAGCCAGCTATTACCCCGACGAATCCCTGATCAAGGGCACGCACGGCGACGTCATCTGGTACCGCGATCTGGACAGTGAGAGTCCGGCCTGCCTCGCCTCCGCTCGGAGCAACGAGCTCGTGGTGTACGTCTCGGAGAGTGTTCACGGCAAACCCATCGCCGTCTCCGGCATCATCGCCCTGCCCAAGAAGGCGGCCCCCCCAGGAGGCTACCCGGTCATCAGCTGGGCGCACGGCACCGTGGGCTGCGCCGACGACTGTGCACCGTCGCGCGACGTCGCGGGCACGCAGGCACACCCCTTCAACGCCTTCCCGCATGTCCTGCTCAACAAGTTCCTCGACCGGGGCTGGGCCGTGGTCATGACCGACTACGAGGGCCTGGGCACCGCGGGTCCCCACCCCTACCTGCTCGGCAAGTCCCAGGCCCGCGGCATCCTCGACATCGTGCGCGCCGCGCGCCAGCTCCACCCGGAGATCTCCAACCAGCTCGCCATCGTCGGCCACTCCCAGGGAGGCCAGGCGGCGCTGTTCGGCGCGCACCACGCGCCGGAGTGGACCCCCGAGCTCCAGCTGCTCGCCGTGGCGGCCATGGCCCCCGCCTCCGCGGTCGGAACGCTCGTCAACCTCGCCGATCTGAGCACCGAGAAACCAGATGGCGGCAATGCCTTCATCGCCCTGTTCGTCACCGGAGCCCTCGCCGGAGACCCGAGCATCCAACTGGCCGACGTGCTGACGCCGGAGGCCCTCGCGTTGTACCCCCATGTCGAGGAGCGGTGCCGGCTGGGGCTGAGCCAGACGGACTCCTGGGGCCAGTTCGCGGGGTGCGAGCTGCTCAAGAAGGAGCAGAACGCGAGCAGGACCGCGCTGTTCAATCAGTTCGAGGCCATGCACCCGAACCTCTCCATCGAGGCTCCGATCCGGATCTCACAGTCCATCCCGGACAAGCGCGTGAACGCGGCCCTCACCACGATCCTCGTGGAGCAGCTCAAGGCCACCAACGGGAACGACAAGGTCGACTACAAGCTGTACCTCCTGGTCTCGCCGACCCACGATAAGGAACTCGGCTTCCACTTCGGGCTGATCGACACGGACTCGAACGCGTTGACGGCCTGGCTCGCCGAGCGGCTCCCGAAGGTCGAGTAGCAACGAACCCCGAGGAGGGCTCGCCCGGGGAGCCGGCTCCGCCCGCTCCCATGGGTTGCGGAAGGAGCTTTGAACAGATACCTTCAGGGTGGCACCTGGAGGCGTCTTGTCCCGATTCACCTTCTCGCTCAGAGCATCGACGCCCCGGCGCGGCGCTCAGGGAAGGTGTGTCCGGAAAACGCCTTGCCCTGGGGGGCGCGCCTCGATGGTGACGGGTTGATCCCACCGCCGACGGCGCACCGCTCCCCCGCTTCCTAGCAAGACAGCCTTCCTCCCCATCACCCCTCTTCCCAAGGGCTTCTGGCGCGCCGTGGCGTGTCAGGGGCTCCGAGGTCCACCATGAACTCACGTCCAGAGATCGAGCAGCGCGTCACGACATCCGCTCCCACCGTGCGAGTCACCGCCGAGGACCTGCAGCGCCTGCGGGCGGTGGTGGATCGGCACCTCGATGGCTCCCTGGCGGCCGCGGCCGAACAGTTGGACGGAGAGTTGGAGCGCGCGGTGGTGGAATCGCAGGACCAGATTCCGCCCGATGTCGTCACCATGAGATCGCGCATCCTCTTCGAGGACCTGGACACGGGCCGCCGCCGCGAGGCGACGCTGGTCTATCCAGAAGAGGCGGATATCGAACAGTCGAAGCTCTCGGTCCTGGCACCGGCGGGGTTGGCGGTGCTGGGTCTCCGGAAGGATGACATCATCGAATGGCCGTTGCCGAATGCACGCCGTACCCGATTCCGCATCGTGGAGATCCTCTACCAGCCCGAGGCATCCGGCGACTTCCACCTGTGAGCGAGGAGGCGGCCAGGCCATGGCAGATGACAACCGCTGGGCGAACCTGGTGAACACCGCCTTCCTCCTGGACCAGGCCCCAAGGGGCCCGGGCCCGGAGGGACTCCGGCCGGCCCTGGCGATGATCGAGAGCGCGCTCGAGGTGTTTCCCGCGACCGTGGACCCCGTGGAGGACTTCGAGGGGTATGCCGTGCGCCGGCTGCTCCTGGCGCTCAACGCGGTCCTGTCGGAGAGCGTGCGAACTTGAGCCTCGCGGATCTCCGGCTGATCCTCGCGGCCGTCCTCGGCATCGCGGCGGCCGTGGGGCTCATCGTCAAGGGGCGCCTGCACCCCTTCATCTCCCTGCTCTGCGGGGCCTTCACCGTCGGCCTGGTGGCGGGCCTGCCGATGGAGGACACCGCGAAGGCGGTCCAGAAGGGCGTCAGTGACATCCTCGGGAGCACGGGGCTGGTCGTGGCGCTCGGCCTGTCGCTCGGCGCGATGCTCCAGCTCTCCAATGCCGCGTCCTCGCTGGCACAGGCCAGCCTGAAGCTCACCGGGCCGGCGGGAGCCCCGTGGGCGAGCCTGTTCGTGGCGATGGTGATCGGCCTGCCCTTGTTCTTCGAGACCGGCCTCGTGCTCCTCCTGCCCATCGTGGTGGCGGCCGCGGCCACCCTGCCCAACAGCTCGAACCCGGACGCGGCCAAGCTCCAGCTCATGCTGCCCGCCCTGACCGGCCTGTCCGTCGTGCACGCGCTGGTGCCGCCCCATCCCGGCCCCCTGCTCGCCGTCAACGCGCTCGGCGCGAACATGGGCCGCACGATGTTCTATGGGATCCTGGTCGCGATCCCCACTGCGGTCGTCGCCGGTCCGCTCCTGGCGTTCTTCACCTCTCGCAACGTCCGGCTCACGGCGCCTGTCATCGAACGGCACGACTTCGCGCTCGCCGCGCCGCCCAAGGCCTGCTCGCTCTTCGTCATCCTCATGCCGGTGGTGCTCATCGCGGCGGGGGAGTTGCGCGGACTGCTGCCGCCGGGGACCGCGTCAGGGCTGGGCTGGCTGAGCGCGGTGAGCCATCCGGTGCCCGCGCTCCTGCTGACCAACCTCGTCGCCCTGCCGCTGCTCTTCGGGCGGAAGCTGCGCGACCCGCAGATCCAGAACGCGATCTGGACGGACACGATGAAGTCGGCGGGCGCCATCCTGCTGTCCATCGGCGCCGGCGGAGCGCTCAAGCAGGTCCTGGTCACGGCCGGCCTGTCCGACCTCCTGGCGAAGCTGGCCTCGGCCCAGGCCATCTCTCCGCTCCTGTTGGGCTGGTTGGTCGCGGTGGCGATCCGCCTCGCGACGGGCTCGGCCACCGTGGCCACCATCACCACCGTCGGCGTCATGTCCGGGGTCGTCACCGCCTCGGGAATCGCCCCGGAGTGGGTCGTGCTCGCCATTGGCGCGGGCTCGGTGTTCTTCTCCCACGTCAACGATCCCGGCTTCTGGCTGGTCAAAAGCTATCTCGGGACGAGCACCCCGGACACGTTCCGCACCTGGTCGCTCCTGGAAACCGTGATTTCAGTCGTCGGACTGGTGGCGGTGCTTTGCGCCAGCGCCCTGCTCTGACCCGGCGCGAGCTGCCCATCACCCTGGACAAGCCGCCGTGAGTTGCTAAGGGCTCCTCAGCACCGAGAGACGGAGGAGCACGATGGAATACCGCAAGCTGGGACACAGCGGGCTGAAGGTGTCGAGCCTGTGCCTGGGGACGATGACGTTCGGCGAGGCGTCCGAGGGCTCGATGATGCACGCCGTGGGGGCCGACGAGAAGACGTCCTTCGCCATCATGGACCGCGCGCTCGAGGCGGGGATCAACTTCTGGGACACCGCGAACGTGTACGGCAACGACGGCCTCACCGAGCGCGTGCTGGGCAACTGGTTCGAGCGCACCCAGCGGCGCGACGAGGTGGTGCTGGCCACCAAGTTCCGCTTCCGCATGGGCAAGGGCCCCAACGACACGGGCGCCTCGCGCTACCACCTGCGCTCCGCGGTGGAGCAGAGCCTGCGCCGGCTGAAGACGGACCGCATCGACTTGTACCAGCTGCACATGCAGGACATCGACACGCCCGAGGAGGAGACACTGCGGGCGCTGGAGGATCTGGTGCGCCAGGGCAAGGTGCTCTACATCGGCGCGAGCAACTACGCGGCCTACCGGCTGGTGGACAGCCTGTGGACGAGCAAGACCCAGAACCTCTCGCGCTTCGTGGCGCTGCAGGCGCAGTACAGCCTGGTGGTGCGCGAGCTGGAGCGCGAGCACGTGTCGGTGTGCGAGCAGTTCGGCCTGGGCATCCTGCCGTGGTCCCCGCTGGCGGGCGGTTTCCTGTCCGGCAAGTACCGCAAGGGGCAGCCGCCTCCGGAGGCCTCGCGGCTGGCGAAGTGGAAGGACCGGTTCACCCAGTTCGACACCGCGCGCAACTGGCGCATCCTGGACGCCGTGGACGCGGTGGCCGCCGAGCTGAATGCCTCGGCCTCCCAGGTGTCGCTGGCGTGGCTGCTGCGCAAGCGCGCCGTCACCTCCGTCATCTTCGGGGCGCGCACCGTGGAGCAGCTCGACGACAACCTGAAGGCGGCGCAACTCAAGCTGGATGACGCCCAGCTCAAGCGCCTGGACGAGGCGAGCGCCCTGGAGCTGGGCTACCCGTACGACTTCATGCAGCGCGTCCAGGGCCGCTGGTAGGCTCAGGCGAGCGGAAGCTCCAGCGTGGCCACGGCGCCCTGACCGAGGCCCTTGCTCTCCAAGGTGAGGCGGCCCTTGAGCAGCTGGGCCGCCAGCGCGCTCGAGTGCAGCCCGAAGCCATGGCCGTCCTTGCGCGTGGTGAAGCCGTGGGCGAACAGACTCCCCGTCAGCTCCGGCGCGATGCCCACCCCATCATCCGCCACCTGGATGCGCGCCACGTTGCCCTCGGCCGCCAGCCTCACCCAGAGGTTGCGCCGGCCCTCGGGCACTCCGTCCAGCGCTTGTTTCGCGTTGCTGATGAGGTTGATGAGGATTTGCAGCACCTTGTGTTTGTCCATCTTCACCCGGGGCAGCTCCGACACCTCCCGATGGACGGTGACGCCGTGACGCCGTAGGGACGCCAGCTGGATGCGCAGCGCGTCGTCGACGAGCTGGGACAGCTCGCACTCCTCCGTCATCAGCGAGTGACGCGCATAGGTCTGCTGCACCTGGACGATGGCGCGGATGTGCTCGATGTGCCGGTTCATCATCGCCATGTCCTCTATCAGGCGCGTCTGCTCGCGCATCATCTCGTCGCCGAGCGCTACCAGGTATTCCGGCATCTGGCCGCCCCGTGGATCCTTCGTCAGGAAGTCCACCAGGGCCTCCCGGTGCTCCATCAGCAGGGCGCCGGCCTGTTTCACCCGGCCCACGCGCAGGGCGCCCACGGCCTTGCTCATCACCTCCATGTTGACGACGGCACTGGTGAGCACATTGCCCACGTTGTGCAGCACGTTGGAGGCCACCTCCGCCATGCCCACCTCACGCGCGGTGTCCACCAGGCGCGCCTGGGCTTGCGTGAGTTCTCGCGTGCGCTCTTCCACCCGCCGCTCCAACTCGTCATTGGCGAGGCGCAGCTCCGTCCGGGCGCGCTGCACGTCCGCGTACAACCGCGCGTTCTCGATGGAGATGGCCGCCTGCGAGGCGAGGTGTCCCAGCAGCGCCAGGCGCGCCGGACTGAAGGCGTTGGTGGCCAGGTCGTTCTCCAGGTACAGAGCTCCGGAGAACACCTCCTGCCTCAGCAACGGCAGACACAACACCGAGCGTGCCGCGCTGCGCGCCAGGTACGCATCGGAGGAGAAGGCATGGGGCTGGGAGGCATCCCCGATGAGCACATGTTCCCGCGAACGCCGGACATAGGCGAGGAGTGTCCACGGCAAGTCCTGGGCGCCGCCCTCGTCCGAGGGCACCAGGGCCCCCTCCGAAGAGGTCTGGAAGAGGGCCGCCACCGAGAGCGTGTTCTCCCCAGGCAGCAGCAGGGCGCCTTTCTGGGCCCCCGCGTTCTCCATCGCCGCCCGCATCAGCGCCGTCACCAGGCGCTCCAGCTCTATCTCGCCTGAAACGGCCTGCTGCGCCTTGACCACCGTGAGCGCGTCGAGGCGCGTGGAGTCCGTGCTGCTGGTGCTCAGCGCGTCCTGGGAGCCCCGCGTGGACATGAGCTCCGGCCACTGGGACTCCAGGTGCTGGACCTTGGCCCGGGCCCCCCACTGCTGGTAGGCCGCCCGGGCTTCTCGCGCGAAGGCGTGGGCGACAATGGGTGCCTGGCGCGTGCGCCAGAAGTTCGCCGCCAGCTCACTGGCCAGCCCCACGTACTGGGTGGCCCCGTTCTCCCGGGCCGAGCGGATGGCCTCCTCGTAGGCCCGCGTCGCCTCCTCCGAGCGCCCGTCGAGGCGGGCCCGCTCCGCGAAGACGAGCCGCTCGAGCGCGCGGAAGTTCTCCGGGCAATTCTCCGCCCACTCCGCGAGCTGCTGGTGGTGCCGCTCGATGGCCTCGAGCCACTCCCGCTGCTGCTCGGGCGTGGCCTCCTCGAAGCACGCGGCCAGGGTCAGGGCGCGGAAGAAGTGGCCCTCGCGGTTATCCAGGGAGCCGCAATTGGCCCACATCAACCCGGCCATCTGGTCCGCGGCTTCACGGGCGTCCCCGTAGGCGCCGCACATGAAGCGCGACTGCATCTTGAGGACCCAGTAATGGCAGCGCGTGCTGCCTGTTCGCTCGGGCGTCATCCGCGCCTCGTAGGCCCGTTCGTCGAAGCCCTCTCCGCTCAGGGTGGAGAACGACAGGGAATGGCCGCGCAGCTGTTGCACGTGGCGCTGGGCCAGGAGGAGCCATTCCTGGGGATCCACGAAGCCCGTGTTGCGCAGGTACTCGGCGCGCACGAGCGACTCCTGGTAGACCTCGTCCAGGGGGTGTCCCATGGCCAGACGGTTGGTGACGAGGTAGATGTTGCTGTAGGCGGCGGGCCCGACGCTACCCACTTGAAGCGAATGGTTCAGCCCGTCGAGGGCGATCTCCTGCGCTCGGGCAAGGGGTTGGACCCAGTAGCTGCTGAACTGCATGCCGAACAGCACCGCCCCCCGATAGGCGGACAGGTTGTAGCGCTCGACGAGTCCGAGGGCGAGCCGTGCGAAGGCGAAGCCTTCCCGGTAGCGCTTGAAGAACGAGCCGGTGATGACGCCAAACCAGGCATATCCGTTCACGGCGGCGTCCACGAAGCCGTGGCGCAGGCTGAGGGACACGAGCCGGCTCATGATGATGATGAGCAGGTGGGGGTCGGTGGATTGGGCGCCGGGAAAGAGCATCAAGAGGGCGACGCTGGCCATCTTCATGTCCGGATCCGTCATGGGGGGCAGCTCGGTGAGACTCTCGATGGGACGCTGTCCCAGCAGGGTCCACACCTCCTCATGGGCGGCCACCGCCTCCTCCCAGGTGGGATGCCGCGACACCGGCATGCCCAGCAACGCCAGACACTCCAGCAGGCGGTTCATTCCCTCCAGGAACTCACCCGTGGCGAGGTGGAGCTCCTGAAGCAGGAAGTAGACGGTCACGGTGTCCGCGCGGGTACGTGCCTGGGAGAGGAGTGGCTCGGCGAGACGTCGTGCCTCGGAGAGGGCACCGCTTATGAACTCCGTGCGCACCTGGGCCAGTCGCACCTGGAAGGCCAGGGCGGGGTCCGTCTCCCAGGGATCCGCGGGAATGAGCGCGAAGGCCGTCGCGAAGTAGGTGCGGGCGGGGCGCAGCGCGAGCGAGGCCTGGGCCTTCCTGCCCGCCTCGGCGTTGAGTCGCGCGAGCTGGTGGCGCTCGGTGGGATCCTCCATCAGCGCCACCCCGGCGTTGAGCTGGCTCACCACCTCGAAGAGCGACTCGCGCACTTCTTCCGGAGACAGGCTCGCGAGCAGCAACCTGCCGATGCGCAGGTGCACCTCCTGGCGCTCCAGCTCGGAGCTGAGTGAATGCGCCGCCTGCTGGATGCGGTCATGCAGGAAGCGGAACTTCTCCACCCCCACGCGCACCAGCATGCCTTCACGCAGCGCGGGCTCGAGGCCCTGCTCCACCGCCTCCACCTCGGACAGAGCCGAGAGGGTACCCAACATCTGGAGCGAGAAGACGCGGCCCGCGCACGCCGCCAGCCGCAGCAGGTGCTGGGTGTCCGGGGGGAGCTGGCGCAGCCTGCCCACCATGAAGTCGACGATGTTCTCCGAGTAGCCCCGGGCCCGCACCCCTTCGGCATCCCATCGCCACCCGCCCTCTGGCAGGCGCACGATCAAGCCATCCTGGTGGAGCGTCACCAGCAATTGCAGCAGGAAGAAGGGGTTGCCCCCCGTCTTCTCGTGCACCAGCACCGCCAGGGGGGCGGCCACCTCCCGGCCCGCGCCCGGCAGCGTGTCGCCCACCAGTTGCTCCACTTGCGCCACGCTCAGCGGCTCCAACCGGACGTCCGTGAGACGCGCTCCCGCCTGGCGCACCCGCTCCAACATCGCCATCAGCGGGTGAGAAGGGCTCACTTCATTGTCCCGGTAGGCGACGAGCCACAACACGGTGGGGCCCCCCGGCCGTGACAACATCTGCTCGAGCAGCCACAGGCTGGAGGGATCCACCCACTGCAAGTCATCCAGGAACACCACCGCCGGGTGCTCCTTCGTGTAGAACACCGACACGAACTGGCGCACCACCCGGAAGAAGCGCTGCTGCGCCTCGCTGGCGGGCAACTCCTGGAGCGCGGGTTGCCGGCCCACGAGCACTTCCAACTGGGGCACCAGGTTCACCAGCACCTGTCCCTGCCCTTCCCAGGCCCGGTTCACCTGCTCGCGCCACCTCGCGAGTTCTTCCTCTCTCCGAGCCAGCAGTTGCTGCACCAGGCCACGAAGGGTCTGCGCCAGGGTGGTGTAGGGAATGTCCCGCTGGAACTGATCGAACTTGCCGCGCAGGAAGAACCCGCGCCGCTGCACCACGGGCTTGTACAACTCGTGCACCACCGAGGACTTGCCGATGCCCGAATACCCGCGGATGAGGAACAGCTCCGGCTGGCCCGTGCGCGCCACGCGCTCGAAGCCCTCGAGCAGGGTGCTCACCTGCGTCTCACGCCCGTAGAGCCGTTGCGGCAGTTGGAAGCGCCGGGGCGTGTCCTGGGTCCCCAACGGGAACACCTCCTGGGTGCTCCGGCACGTCTCTTCGCAGCGCTCCAGGTCGGCCTTCAAGCCCTCGGCGCTCTGGTAGCGCTCCTCGGCCACCTTGGCCAGCAGCTTCATGACGAGCGCGGACAAGGCCGGCGGCACCTGGGGATTCAACTCGTGGGGCGGCTTCGGGTTCTGCGCCAGGTGCGCGTGAAACCACTCGAGCGCGTCCTTCGCCTGGAAGGGCCTGCGCCCCGTGAGCAGCTCATAGAAGGTGATGCCCAGAGAATAGAAGTCCGTGCGGTAGTCCACCGCGCGGTTCATCCGTCCGGTCTGCTCGGGCGACATGTACGCCAGCGTCCCCTCGATGAGGTGCGCGGGCGCCGCCTCCAGGCGCTCCACCTGTTGCAGCGTCGCCAGGCCGAAGTCGATGAGCCGCGCCTCTCCGGACGGCTCCAGCATGATGTTCGACGGCTTGATGTCCTTGTGGATGATGTCGCGGCAGTGGACCTCGGCCAGGGTGGAGGCCAACGAGCGCGCCAGGCGCAGGAACCGGGAGAGCTCCATCGGCTGACCGCTGGATTCGGACAAGGGCTCGCCTCGCACCCGCTCCAAGAGCAGCACGGGCCGCTCGTGGATGCGCTCACAGGAATAGGCCCTGGCCACCCCGCGCACGTCCTGGAGTCTCCGCAGGAGGACGAATTCCCTTCGGTACCGCTCGTTCTCCCTGGCGCCGGGCGAGGGGGACATGGGCGTCTTGAGGATGACGGGAATGCCATCGGCCTCACGCACCGCGTGGAACAGCACGTTTGAACCCGCCGCGCGCAGCGTGCCGAGAATCCTGAAACCTGGGATGTCCAACATGAAGAGGTGTCCTCGTGGCGGGAGTCGCTCCTCGAGGCGGAGGGCGCCAGCACATCGAATCGTATGCCGCCCCAGGTGGGGCGTGGCGAGAGGAGGAACACCTGGCCCGTGTGAGTGCCACCTGGGCGCAAGCCGTCATGGCATCCCGACCTTCGGCCGCCCGCCTCACCTCCCCTCGTGGTTCACCCAGCGTAGGGGGTAGCAGGCTCCGCCAGGCTCAGCCCTCGTGGCCCCGGCACCATGCCACGCGCCGGGCGAGCCTCTGCTCCAGGGGGCACGGGCCGACTCGCGCTCCATCGGGCTTCACGTCCGCTCGGACCCTGCTCGCTCCGTCAGGATCGCGCTCGCGATGATATTGAAAAGATGATCGGCGCGTTGCGCGAGCGCGGCCTGGTCTCCGAGCCACGCAAGCGCTCCGATCAGTGCGAACAGGTCAGTGCCATCCATGTCGGGTCGAGCCAGGCCTTTGTCCTGAGCGCGGGCGAGAAGCCGCGCGCCTGCCGTGCGCATCGTGACGCACGAAGCATGGAGAGCTGAGTCCGGGTCGGCGATGGCGGCCATCATCGACTCCGTCACTCCGCGATAGTTTCGCGAGACCGTCACGGCTTCGCGCAGCCACGACACGAGGGCGTCGCCGGGGGACTTCGACGTTTCGAGTTCGCCTGCCCTCGTCGTCAGCTCGTCGAAGCACGCGCGGAGCAAAGCGTCCAGCAACGCCTCTCGCGTCGGAAAGTGACGGTACAACGTGCCGAGCCCGACACCGGCTCTGCGAGCGATGTCGCGCAACGACGCGTCGGCGCCCTGCTCGGCGACGACGTCGCGCGCGGCGGTGAGCAACTGCTCGTAGTTCTTCTTCGCGTCGGCTCGCATGACCTCGGCTTGACAAGCGGGGCACTGCTCCGCATATACGGGGCACTGCTCCGGATATTCGGAGCACCGCTCCGAATCCAATAGCGCATCTTTCGTGAAGGGGATAGCAATGTCGATGAAAACGATGAAGGCGATCCGGTTCCACGAGTTCGGTGGCCCTGAGGTTCTGCGTTACGAGGATGCGCCGAAGCCCGAGCTGAAGCCGGGCGAGGTGCTGGTCCGCGTCCACGCCGCCGGCATCAATCCCCCCGACTGGTATCTGCGCGAAGGCTACAAGTCGCTGCCACCCGATTGGCGGCCGCAGGTGCCCTTCCCCGTCATTCCGGGGTCTGACGTCTCCGGCATCGTCGAGGCCGTCGCCGAGGACGTGCGGGGCTTTTCGGTCGGAGACGAGGTTTTCGGCATGATTCGTTTTCCCAGCTTCGGGGGCAGCCTGGCCTATGCCGAATACATCTCCGCGCCCGCGTCGGACCTCAGCCTCAAGCCGGCTGCCATTGATCACGTCCAGGCCGCGGGTGCCCCGATGGCGGGGCTCACCGCGTGGCAGTTCCTGATCGAGCTTGGGCACGACGCGGCGAACCCGTTTCAACCGGAGAAGCACCGCCCGGTACCTCTCGACGGCAAGACCGTGCTCATCAATGGTGCCGCGGGCGGCGTGGGGCACATCGCGGTGCAACTGGCGAAGTGGAAGGGCGCCCACGTCATCGCGGTCGCGTCAGGCAAGAACGAGGCGTTCCTGCGCGGTCTCGGCGCCGACGAGTTCATCGACTACACCAAGAGCCCGCCCGAGGACGTCGCGCATGACGTCGATCTCGTCCTCGACACCCTTGGCGGTCCCACGACCGGCCGTTTCCTGCGCACCCTCAAGCCTGGCGGCGCGCTCTTTCCGGTGTTCCTGGGCTTCTCCGACGCGGAGGAGGCCGCGAAGCGAGGGGTGACGGTGTCGATGACGCAGGTGCGCTCGAACGGGGCTCAGCTCGCGAAGTTCGCAGCCTTGCTGGACGCCGGCACGGTTCGCGTCGCGATTGACAGCACGTTTCCGCTCGCGAATGCGCGCAAAGCGCATGAGCGAGCCACCCAAGGGCACATCCAAGGGAAGATCGTTCTCACGGTCGAGTGAGGGCAAGGCGCTGAACAGCACCGTCCTCCTGCCGCCGCCGTTTGCCCGAGCAGGCCGCACCTCGCCGGCCACGTCGGTTCAGGAGACGCCGGCCGCCTCGCATCCCCGCGGCTTGTACACCCGCTCGACCGATGCCGGATACTTGCCCAGCTTTTCCGCCGGACGACGCGGCCGCGTCACCAGCTCGCCGCCGCAGTTGGGGCATTTGCCGCCCAACCGGGAGTCGGCGCAATCGGCGCAGAACGTACATTCGAAGGTGCAGATGCGGGCATTGCTCGCATCCGGAGGGAGGTCCTTGTCGCAGCATTCGCAGCCCGGACGCATTTGCAGCATGTCTTCCTCCGTGGCGGGTGGCTTGAAATCGCGTCTTCCTTTACCTCAGTCCCGGGCGGAACGCGCCATCCATCCACTTGCAGCACCCGCAGCTCCGCGCTGACCTCGCCGTCGGCGATCCGCGGACGGATCCTCAACCCGCCAGAAGTCCTCGGGGGGCCGCGGCCTCGAGTGCGGACAAGAGGCGGAGCGCGGCATCATTGAGCTCCCGCCGCCACGCGAGTCGCCAGGGCCGGCGGAGTGGTCCCGCCGCGAGACGCTTCGCGACGAGATCTCCCTTGCCGAGGTGCGGGTTGGCGATCCACTCGGAGAGCACCGCGATGCCCATGCCCGCACGCGCTACGTCGAGGATCGCCTCCGTGAGCGGCAGCCGCTCGAAGCGAAGCCGTGGCCTCGCCCGGCCGAATACGCTCGCCATGAACCAGTGCGACTCCGCCGACGCGCTCTGCCCGATCAGGAGCGTGTTCTCGCGGATGTCCGCGGGCGTGAGCGTCTTGCGCGCAGCGAGCGGGTGCGACGCCGACATGATGAACACGACCTCATCGGAGAAGATCTGACGCGCCTCGAGCCTGCCGCGTGGGACCACCGACCTCGTGACGAGCGCGACGTCGATCTCCCCGGCCTCGAGCGCCGCGACGGGAGCGAGTGTGTGCTCCACCGCCAACGCGACCTCGAGTTCCGGCAGGCTCTTGCGCAGCCTCAGGAGCGTGGACGGGAGCCAGTGGTACGCGGTGTAGCACTCGCAGACGAGGCGGAGGCGCATGGGCGGAGCCACCGGCGCGCGCACGAGATGCTCGAGGTCGCCCATCTCCACCAGAAGGCGCGTCGCGCCGGTGACGAGGCGCTGCCCCGCCGCGGTGGGGACGAGCCCGCGAGGCGTACGGTCGAAGAGGCGCGTGCCGAGCTTGTCCTCCGCCGAGAGGAGCGCGCGGCTCACCGCTGGCTGCGTGAGGTGCAGCACGGAGGCGGCTTGCGCCGTGGTGCCGGCGGAGGCCAGGGCGAGCACGACGCGAAGGTCGCGCACGTCGAGGCGGGGACTCGGAGGAGGCGCAATGTCATTCATGCATTGAGTCTATGCCAAGGATGCGTTGGACGCATTCCCCCAGAATGCGCAGAGTGGCGCTCGTTCCAGTGAATGGAACGAAAACGACCCCTGGAGGAAATGCCATGCAACTTTATTTTTCGCCCCTGTCCTGTTCGATGGCGACCCGAATCGCGTTCTACGAGGCGGGAGAGGACGCCACGTTCATCGAGATCGACCCGAAGACGAAGCTCACGCGCGACGGAAAAAACTTCCGGGACATCCATCCGCTCGGCCTCGTCCCGACCCTCCGCACCGACGACGGCGGCATCCTCACGGAGAACGCGGCGATCCTTCAGTACGTGGCCGACTTCTTCCCCAAGGCGAAGCTCGCGCCGACGGACCGCATGGAGCGCGCCCGGTTGCACGAGTGGCTGTGCTTCATCGGGACCGAGCTGCACAAGACACTCTTCATGCCACTGCTCGACATGAAGGCCCCCGAAGGGGCGAAGGCCTACGCGCTGGAGAAGGGGGCCTCCCGCCTCTCTCATCTGGAGACGTACCTGACCGGCCGTGAGTTCCTCCTCGAGCGATTCAGCGTCGCGGACGCGTACCTGTTCGCGGTGCTGAACTGGTCCGTGGTGACGCCGGTCGACCTGAAGAAGTGGCCGGCGATCAGCGCATACGTTGCCCGCCTGCGAGACAGACCGAGCGTGGCGAAGGCTTTCGCGGAGGAGCGGGCGCTCTACTCGGAGGAGAAGGCGCGGCACAAGGCAAGCGCGTGAGCAGCCCGCCAGGGCAGCCTGACTCAGAAGATGCCCTGCCCTGGCGTGAGGATACGGGCCGGGTCGAAGCGACGCTTCGCGGACTCGAAGCGCTCCCAATAGGGGTACAGGTGGCGGCGCCAGTCGGCATGGCTCAGAGGAACGGCGTCCACGGGGTACAGCTTTCCGCCCATGGCGGTGAGCCGCTCGAAGATGGCGCGGTTCTTCTGCACGAGGGCCGCCACGTTCTCCGGCGTCGGCGGAATGGCGGTACGCAGCAGCGAGAAGAGAAAGACGTGCGGATCCGTGGGGACTCGGAGGAAGGGGGCGGTGAGCGCTGCTGAGCGGAAGGGGTAGAGCAGAATGGGCCCCTGCCCCGTGTCTGCCTCGGTGGTCTGCGATAGCACCTCTTCCACGAACGCGGCCGCGGACCGGGCGGGAACGAACATGTCCATCCACGGGTGCGGAAACTCCCAGATACCGAGCTGTTGGAGCATCGCCACCAACGGCGCGAGTCGATTGGCGAAGTCGAAGTAGCTGCTGTCCGTCACCTGGAGCGTCCCGGGTTGGAAGCCGAGGCCCGCGAGCAGCCTGTCGTCCTGCGGCTCGGCACCAGGGGTGAAGTACTTCACCGCCTCGAGTTGGAAGGCCCATCCGCCAGCGGAGGAGACAACGGCACCCTCGACATAGTCGAAACGGCCGTCCTCGATCAGCCGCCGCTGGTCGTCCAGGAAGCGGTGGAGGTCGCCGTACAGCGCGGTATAGGTCCGCGCACGGGGTGGCACCTCGACGAGCCGTACCCGGGCACGCACGATGATGCCGAACTGGCCCAGCCCCGACCGCACGGCGTCGAACAGGTGCCGCTCGCATGAGGGCGAGCACCGCACGAGCTCGCCCTCCCCCGTGACGACATCCAGCTCCAGGACGTTGTCCACCTGGAGACCCCAGCGAAACGCCTGCCCACCAATGCCGCCCACCGACAGCGTCCCACCGATGCTCAACTCGATGTAGTCTGTGAGTGTCGGAGGGCTCCTGCCGGAAGGAAGCGTGGCCTCCAGCAACTGGCGCCACCGGACACCCGCGTCCACCCAAGCGCTCGACTCGCCCATCTCGTGGATGGTCGAAAGCGCGGACATGTCGATGACGATGCCCGCTGGCACCTGGGACTGACCGTAAGTGCTGTGGCTCTCGCCGAGCCCTCGCGCGGCGGCGATGTGCAGGCCCTGGCGACGCGCGAAGCGGACCATGGCCACGATGTCCCCCACCGAGCCCGGGACGAGCACGGCCTGGGGCGTGCGGTGGACGATGTGGCCAAAGTCCTCCGCGGCCGCGGCGAGCGACGCCGCGTCCATCAGCAGCGCCCCTTCCAGCGGAGGAAGGGGGACGGAGCCGGGCTCCAGCGTGGCGGCCCAGCTCCGGCTCGCGGGGTTGAATGCCATGGCCACCAACGCACCCTGGAGCAACGTCCTCCGGGAGAGAGCTCGACCCGTCATGAATTCCTCACTCCTTCGCGGCGCGCCGCACCCGCTCGCCGCACGTCAGAAAGGCGCTCATTCTGTTTCTACCTCGTGGAACATGCCAGCAGCCTCCGCCGGCACGCGCACCTCCCACTGAGGTTCACCGTCCTTCCTGGGCCGCGAACGAGGACAGGGCCCGGACGCCTCGGATGGCGGCGCCGGAGGCGAGCGCCGTCAGCACCAGCAGCCCGAGCAGCGGAGCCAGTGGCAGGGAGGCGCTCGATGGCCGGGGTTCATGGCGAGGCAGCCGCTCGAAGTCGGCCCGCTGGAACGGCCGCTCGTGGAACAGGTACGGGTAGTAGAAGTCGCGCAGCCGGGTGTGGAACGCCTCGATGCCGCGCTGGTAGGCCAGCTGCGCCCGCAGGTCGCTGTCCGCGGCGCGGTGGAGGAACGTCTGGACGGCGGCCGCCGGGAGGAGCCAGCCGAGCCGGGCGGCCCAGTCCTCGCGGGCCGTCAGGCTCTGGCGGTAGTCCGCGACCTCGGCGGCGACCCCGTCATCCCCCACCTCGTGCATGGCGTAGTACCACTTCCAGTGGAAGCGGCCGAGCACCGGCGGCGTGTCGCGCCACTCCGGATGCTTGACGAAGAAGGGCCGGAAGGTCTCCTCCTTGGGAATGTCCCAGGCGCGGTGCACCCGCTCGCGCTGGGCCAGGGTCAGCTCGACGCCCTGGGCCACGGGGATGGCGCGGGAGATGACGGCGTTGGCCAGCGCGGGCGCCAGCAGGGTCAGCGCGATCCAACAGGCCATCAACGCCGCGCCATTGGCCGCCGAGCTCCGGCCCCGCGTGGCGACCCCCAGCGCCAGTGCCGACCAGAACGCGGCATAGAGCGCCGCCGCCAGCGCGATGGCGAGGGTCCCCGCCACCGGGGCCCGGGAGAGCGCTGCGCCCACCCCGAACGGGACGAGCAAGGCGCCCAGGACCAGCAGGTAGCGCAAAAGGCCGCGGCGTCCCCACACCCCGAGACCGGAGGCTGGCAGGGACACCAGGAGCCGGAGCCGTCCCGCCTCCCGCTCGCCCGACACCAGCTCGTGCATCAGGGCGATGATGACCAGCGGCGCCAGGTAGATCAGCACGAAGGCGAAGTCGAAGGCGCCGGGGAGCGCGAGCTCCGGATTCAGGGTCTCGGACTCGTAGAGCTGCGAGTGCAGGCCCAACAGCCGCACGCGCAGGACATAGGGCTGCACGTCCCGCTGGCCGAGCGCCGCGAAGGCCAGGGGCGACGGTGGATCCGTGGTGAGGTGGAAGGTGTAGTAGGCGGCGGAGCCCGCCTCCACGCCGGGCTTGCCGTACTCCTGGGTCACCGAGGCCAGGTCCAGTTCCTGCGTGGCCTCCACCCGCTCGATGACGGCGGACTGCCGGGCGGTCGCCGCGAGGCCAGCCGCCACGGACAGGGCCGACAGGAGCAGGAGCAGCACGAGCGCGCCGGCGCTCAACGGCGCCCGGAACAACAATCGGAGTTCCGCGGTCCAGGTGCTCATCGCGAGGCCTCCTCCAGGCGCCGGGCGGCGAGGCCACAGCCGGCGAGCAAGACCGCCAACCAACAGACCAGCACCAGGAGGTTGGCCTGGATCCGCTCGCCCGCGAGCTGGAGCACATCCGGCTGCCGGTAGGTGAAGCCCGGCAGCGTCTTCCAATGCTCGGCGGAGATCCGGGGGTCCGCTCCGGCGTTCTGGTTGGGGATCTTCGTCACCTGCAGGAGGTTGAGCGCCTGGACGAAGGCGTAGCGGTGCCGCTCCACCTGCTCCAGGAAGTCCTGGTGGCTCTCGGTGTCGGTGGCGGCCAGACTCATGGAGAGCTGGCGCACGGCGATGAGCGGGCTGAGCACTCCGAGCTGGCGCACGAGCTGGTTCTGCGCCGCCTCGCGGGCGAAGGCGTCTTGTGCGTGGCGATCGAACAGCCCGCTCGTCAGGCGCTCGCCCTCCATGCCGACCAGCCCCGCCCACTGGACCGGAAGGTCCTCGACCTTGTCGACGCCATAGCGGGCGAGGGTCTTCGCCTTGAACTCGGAGAAGTAGGGGTCGTCTGGATTGTGGCTGTCGCCGATCCGCTTGAGCTCCCGGTGGATCGTCACGTCCGTCTCGATGCGCGTCGGCGTGGGGAGGCGCGCCACCGCGAGTTCGGGAAGCAGCCGGGGCACGAGGATGACCACGCCCATCCAGGCCGCGACCAGGACGATCATCGCATCCCGCGCGCGCCGGACCCACAGCGACACGAGCAGGGCCCCCACCGCCCAGATGAACAGGTAGACGAGATAGCCGGACACCAGCAGCAGGCTGGGCACGGGGGGCGCCCAGCCCGCGAGCGCCACGGCCGCCAGCACCAGGAGTGCCGGCGCGGCGATCACGGCCACGCCGCCAGCATGGGCCAACAGCTTGCCCGCGGCGAGCTCGGACGGGCGCAGGCCCTGGGCCAGCAGCAGCCGCAGCGTCCCCTGCTCGCGCTCGCGTGCCACGGCCCCGAAGGCGAGGAAGACGATGAGCAGCGGCGCCAGGGTCTGCAGCACGAAGGCCGGCGTCAACTGGCCGAAGCGCAGCAGCAGCGAGGACTGCCGCGCCTCGCTGAAGTTGGCGCTGTTCTGCCGGTGGCCTTCCAGGAACACCGTGTTGCCGGTGAAGCCATCCACTCCCGGATCGAAGAAGGCCAGGGCCGACAGGGGCCGGAAGACGAACTGTCCGTAGTGCACCATCCGGTGCGGATGGCGGTCCGGCTGGGCGTCGAACGCCTCGTCCGCCGTGGCCTGGTAGCGCGCCCGGGCCGCCCGCGTGGCCTCGCGCTGCTCCAGGCCCAGCAGGGCGGAGGTCACCAGCAGGGCCACCAGCGTGAGGCTGGCGATCACCGCCACCCGGTTGCGCACCAGGGCGCGCCACTCCTCGGCGGCCACCCGGAGCACTTTCGTGTATCGGAAGCTCATGCCGCCTCCCCTGCCCGCGCGTAGCGCTGATGCAAGGCCCGGACGTCGAACCGTTCCGCGCCGGTGGCGGCCAGCTCCTCCTCGAGCCGGCCCTGGGCCAGGAAGCCGATCCGGTCGGCGATCTCGGCGGCGCTCAGCAGATCATGCGTCACCATCAGGGTGGCGACACCCCGGGAGCGGGCCGTATCCAGCAGGCGGTTGAAGTCCCCGGTCGCCCGTGGATCCAGGCCCGAGGTCGGCTCGTCCAGGAGCAGCACGGGCACGCGCCGCGCGATGGCCAGCGCGATCGCCACCTTCTGGCGCATGCCCTTGGAGAACCCACCCACGCGTTTGCCCCACGCCTCGTGCGCCAGGCCGACCGCCTCCAGCGCCGCGTCGATGTCCGCCGGCGCGCGCCGCTCGCTCCCCGCGAGCGTCAGGAAGTAGTCGAGGTTCTCCCGCGCGCTGAGGTGCTCGTAGAGGGCCACGTTCTCGGGGACATAAGCCAGGCGCGAGCGCGCGGCCTGGGGATCGGCCGCCACCTCCTGGCCACACACCCGGGCCCGCCCCGCCGTCGGGCGTACCAGGCCCAGGAAGATGCCGAGCGTCGTCGACTTGCCCGCGCCGTTGCCGCCGAGCAGGGCGTAGATCCGCCCGGGCTCCACGGTGAAGTTCAGCCCTCGAAGAACGGTCTTCGAGCCATAGCGGTGCTCGAGCCCGACGGCCTCGAGCGCACCGGTGTTCACGATGTCGGACATGCTCTCCTCGCTCCGAATGAACCGCGATCACCCGCGGCCCCCCCTGTCCCAGCACGAGGATTAAATGCAACACAGTGGCAATTGCAAGACAGTTGTCTGAGAGTGAGGGCGCCTTCACGCGAGGAGGACGCCTCAACCCGGCTCGCGCGCCATGACGATGTAGCAAACGCACACGCCACGCCCGGTGTTGACGAACGCGTGGGGCACGTCCGCCTCGAAATAGAAGGCGTCCTGCGCCTCCACCGTGACGCTCGCGTCCGGGAAGTCGATGCGCAGCGTGCCCTTCTCCACGACCAGGTACTTGCCCACCGGCAAGTCCTTGCCCGGCAACTCCCCCGTCGAGGTGTTCGCCGGCAGCGTGAACCGGAGGAACTCCACCCCCCGCGTCTCGAACGGGGGCGACAGGAGCTGCCGCAGCACGCCGCTCTCCCCATCCCGGAACGTGGGCTGCTGCGCCGGAGGCAGCAACATCCGCGCCTGTTTCGGCCTCGGGGGCGACATCAGCTCCGACAGCCCCACCCCCAGCCCCTTCGCGATGCGCACCGCCACCACCAGCGTGGGGTTGTTCGTCCCCCGCTCCACCTTGGAGATCATCGCCCGGCTCACCTCCGAGCGCTCCGCCAGCGCCTCCAGCGTGAGCCCCCGCTCCTGCCTCAGCTCCCGGATGCGCGCCCCCAACCGCGACGCCTCCGCCGCCTCCAGCTCCGTCGCTCCCGCTCCACTCGAACTCGGCTTGACATTTCTCATATGTGAGAACAGTAAAGGACCCACCCGAACGCCTCGGTCCGGGCCCGGTGGGACGTTACCGCCCAGGCCAGGAGACTGCTCGCGCTTCGGGACGAGTGCACACGCCGTAGGGAGATCTGGAGCATGGAGACTCGAAAGCTGGGGAAGCAGGGGCTCGCCGTCTCGGCCATCGGCCTGGGCTGCATGGGCATGTCGGACTTCTACTCCGGGCGGGATGACGCGGAGTCGGAGGCCACGCTGCTGCACGCGCTGGAGCGGGGCATCACCTTCTTCGACACCGCGGATGCCTATGGCCCGGGCCTCAACGAGGAGCTGGTGGGCCGCGTGCTCCGCCCGCACCGCGCGAAGGTGGTGCTGGCCACGAAGTTCGGCATCGTCCGGGACCCGAACAACCCGAACGCGCGCACCATCAACGGCCGCCCCGAGTACGTGAAACAGGCGTGCGAGGCCAGCCTCCGGCGGCTGGGCATGGAGGTCATCGACCTGTACTACCTGCACCGCGTGGACCTGAATACGCCCATCGAGGAGACCGTGGGCGCCATGGCCGAGCTGGTGAAGCAGGGCAAGGTGCGCTACCTCGGGCTCTCCGAGGTGAACTCGGACACGCTGCGCCGCGCGTGCGCCGTGCACCCCATCACCGCGCTGCAGAGCGAGTACTCGCTGTGGAGCCGCGATCCGGAAGACGGCGTGCTCCAGACCTGCCGCGAGCTGGGCGTGGGCTTCGTGCCCTACAGCCCCCTGGGCCGTGGCTTCCTCACCGGGCAGATCAAGCGCTTCGAGGACCTGGCCCAGGACGACTACCGCCGCAACAGCCCGCGCTTCCAGGGAGAGAACTTCCAGCGCAACCTGAAGCTGGTGGAGCACATCGAGCAGCTCGCCCGGAAGAAGCAGTGCTCGCCGGCACAGCTCGCCCTCGCCTGGGTGCTGGCCCGGGGGGAGGACCTCGTGCCCATCCCCGGCACCAAGCGGCGCAAGTACCTGGACGACAACCTGGGGGCGCTGGACGTGAAGCTCACCGAGCGCGACCTGGCCGAGATCGACGCCATCGTGCCTCCGGGTGCCGCCGCCGGAGACCGCTACCCGGCCAACATGAAGAACCTGACGCAGTCCGACAAACCGGCGCCCCAGGCTCGCTGAAGACTCTCCCGTGCCGGGCGGCTATTCGGGCCAGGCGGTGCGGCCCATCGCGCTGCGGCACGTGATGGAGGTGGCCCGCGCGCTTCCCGGCATGCCCCTCTCCCGGGAGCCGGGGCGGCGCCGTGATGAAACCGTGATGAAGAGAGGAGCCCCGCGTGAGGCACCCCGAGGGCCACCTCTGGATGATGGGTCGCGTCCCATTGCTTCGAGGTGGCCCCGCTCATGACGTCCGCGCTCCCCCGCATCCTTTGTAGCGTCCTCCTGCTGCTGTCCGCGCCCGCCCTGGCCGACTCCGTCATCGTCGGGGCGGTCGTCAGTGCCGAGAGCAAAAAACCCCTCCCGGACGTGGTGGTCACCGCGCGCTCCCCCAACCTCCAGGGGGAGCAGACCGTGGTGACGGACAGCCAGGGCCAATACCGCATCCCCCAGCTCCCTCCGGGCGTCTACACGCTGCGCTTCGACAAGGAGGCGTTCAAACCCTTCACGCGCTCGGAGGTCCAGCTGCGCCTGGACCGCACCATCCGGGTGAACGTGGAACTGCTGCCCGAGGGCTTCACCCCGGAGATGGTCGACGCCCTCCCTCCCACGATCGACATCGGCTCGGCCTCGTCGGGCGTCAACATCGACCAGTACTTCATCAAGCGCATCGCGGTGAACCGTCCTGGCGGCAAGGAGGGGGGCGCGCGCTCCTTCGAATCGCTGGCCGAACTGGCTCCCGACCAGGTCAACCCGCGCGACTCCGAGGCAAAGCCCGTGGGGGGCCAGGGGCGTGTGGTGGTGCGGCCTTCCGAGCCCAAGAACCCCCTGAATGCCCCGAACTGGGCCCTGCCGCACATGCTCATCACCTCGCGCGACGGCACGCCGCAGCCCGTCTACCGGGCGACCCCGCCTCCCGAGCGCACCGCGGCGCCCGCCGACAAGCCCTTCTTCGACATGTATTTCAAGGGCTACGGGGTGAACCCCACCATCGACACCGAGGAGGAGCGCTTCTCCACCTTCTCGGTGGACGTGGACAGCGCGTCCTACTCGCTCGCGCGCGGCTACCTCCAGCGGAGGGCGCTGCCGGACGAGCAGGCGGTGCGGGTGGAGGAGTTCGTCAACAGCTTCGACTACGGTTACACGAATGACTCCAGCGAGCCCTTCAGCGTGCACGTGGAGGGCTTTCCCTCGCCGAGCCGCAAGGGCTACCACGTGGTGCACCTGGGACTGAAGGCGCACGAGGTGAGCCGCCAGGAGCGCAAGCCCGCCCACCTCGTCTTCGTCATCGACGTGTCGGGCTCGATGGACATCGAGAACCGGCTCGGGCTGGTGAAGCAGGCGCTGCGGCTGCTGGTCAACGAGCTGGACGAGCGGGACCGGGTGTCCATCGCCGTCTATGGCACCACGGCGCACCAGGTGCTCGGGCCCACGAGCGCCACCGAGACGCAGAAGCTGCTGGGGGCCATCGACTCGCTCGACTCCGAGGGCTCCACCAACGCCCAGGCGGGCATCGAGCTGGGCTACTCGCTCGCCGCGCGGCACTTCATCAAGGGGGGCATCAACCGCGTCATCCTGTGCTCGGACGGGGTGGCCAACAACGGCATCACCGACGCGGACGGCATCTGGGCGCGGGTGCGGACGCAGGCCTCGCGCGGCGTCACGCTCACCACGGTGGGCTTCGGCATGGGCAACTACAATGACGTGCTGATGGAGCGGCTGGCCCAGGTGGGCGAGGGCAACTACGCCTACGTGGATGAGCTCCACGAGGCGCACCGCATCTTCGTGCGCAACCTCACCGGCACGCTCCAGGTGGTGGCCAAGGACGTGAAGCTGCAGGTGGAGTTCGACCGCCAGGCCGTGGCGCGCTACCGGCTGGTGGGCTACGAGAACCGGATGCTCACCAAGGAGCAGTTCGCCGATGACCGGGTGGACGCGGGCGAAGTGGGCGCGGGCCATGCCGTCACCGCCATCTACGAGGTGAAGCTGCGCGAGCCCACCGGCGCCTTCGGCACCCTGCGCATCCGCTACAAGGCCCCGGAGGGGGGCAGCTCGCGGCTGGTGGAGAAGAAGCTGCCCGCCAGCGTGCTGCGGCCCGCGTATGGCGCCACGGCCTCGCCCACGCGCCTGTCCTACGTGGCGGCCGCCTTCGCCGAGAAGCTCCGGGGCTCCTATTGGGTGCGGCCCCTGTCCTACGCCCGGCTCCACGCCTTGTGGGAGGAGATCGGCGAGCCGCTGCGCGACCGGCCGGACGTGAAGGAGCTGGGCGAGCTGATCCACCAGGCCCAGGCGCTCGACCACCGGACGGACCGCTTCGAGCAGCTCTCGCCCGTGAGCACCATGGACTTCGACCGCGTTCCCGTCGTCAAGTAGAAGCGCCGCATGTTCCGCAGGTTGCTGCCCACCCTCGCTGCCCTCCTGCTCGGCCTGGCCGGGCTCGGGTGGGGTCTGTGGAACCTGCGGCGCATCTTCGCCGACGAGCGGGAGGATGCCCGCGCCTCGCTCCGCACCCGGCGCGAGGCGCTCGCGCAGTACGCGCGCGTCTCCCTGGCGCAGGCGCTCAAGGAGAAGCTGGAGCGGGCCCGGCCCGCGCTGGAGCTGGCGGCGGCCGACCCTCTCGCCCCCGCCGAGGATCTCTATCTGCGCGAGCGGGGGGAGCAGGTGCTGCCCCGGCTGGCCCACCATGAGCCGGCGGCGGATACGCCCGCGCGCGAGCGCTACCAGCGGCTGCACGCGGGCACCGAACTGCCCGACGAGGATGAGGGGCCGTGGGTGGAGCGGCTCGCCCTGACGCGCGCGGTGGAGCGGGCGCTCGCGCGCGACGAGGGACGCACGGCCACCCTGGCGCTCCTGGCGTTCCTCCAGCACCGGGCCCGGTATGTGATCGCCTCCACGCGGGACGTGCCCACACTGCTGGTGGTGCTGGAGGGACTGGCGGAGCGGGCCCAGCCGGTGCCCGAGCTCATGCGCTCCCTGATGCGCGATGGGATGGAGGACGGCCAGGGGGGCCGGCTGGAGGGGCTGCAACGGATGCTGCTGCTCAAGCGCTCGCGCTTCACCCCGGCGGACTTCGACTTCCTGCGCGAGCGCGTGGTGGCCCTGTCCCAGCGGACGGGAACGCCGGTGATGGACTTCGAGGCGCGCATCGTGGAACTCACCGCCGAGCCCCTCCGCCTGCCCGAGTCCCTCTCCGGCCCGACGCTGGTGCGCTCCGGCTGGTACCTGGAGTCAAGGGGGGAAGGCCATGCGGTAGGGGTGGCGGTGTCGCCCGAGGCGCTGATGGAGACGCTCACCCGGGAGATGCGCGAGCGCGGGCTGCTCGATGCCGAGGGGGACGTGCGGCTGCTGGGCGAGGAGGTGCTGCCGCTCGCATCGAATCCGCTGGCGGTGGAGACGCCGCTGTGGGCACGGGAGGAGGCGGCACTGGAGCAGCGCTACCGGTTGAAGACGGGCATGGTGGTGCTGTGCGCGGGGCTGGCGCTCACCATCGCGGGACTCGCGTTCCTGGGCCAGCACCGCAAGTACCGCTTCCTGGAGCTCAAGAGCGACTTCGTGGCCACGGTGTCCCACGAGCTGCGCACGCCCCTGGCCTCCATCCGGCTGCTCGCCGAGACGCTCGAGTGGCGGCTGGCGCAGGGGACCGAGGCGAAGGACTACCCCGCGCGCATCATCCACGAGGCGGACGGACTGGGCTTCCTGGTGGAAAACCTCTTGTCCTTCAACCGGATCGACAAGGGCCGGTGGGTGCCGCAGCTCTCGCGGGTGCGGCTGGACGAGCTGGTGGCCACGCTCCAGCGCGACCTGGAGGGCTGGGCGCGGGTGCCGGTGGAGCTGACGGCCGACGTGGGTGAGCGCGAGCTGCTCGCGGACCCGCAGCTCATGAGGCTGCTGCTGGCCAACCTGGCGCGCAACGCCTGTGCCTACAACACGCGCGAGCCCGTGCGTCTGCACGTGGAAGCACGGGCGGACGGGCGGGTGCGCTTCTCGGACAACGGCGTGGGGATTGCCGAGGCGGAGTGGGAGCGCGTCTTCGGGGAGTTCTACCGCCTGCGCGGACAGGGGCGTGAGGTGCCCGGGAGTGGACTGGGCCTCGCGCTGTGCCAGCGCATCGTGCGGCTGCATGGGGGACGGCTCCGCGTGGCGGCGTCCAGTCCCGAGGGAACCACTTTCGAATTCACCTTCGCGGAGCGGCGCTGAATGAATACCCACTCCCCTGCCCTCCTCATCGTGGAGGACGATCTCAACCTGAGGCTCGCGCTGCGAGACAACCTGGAGAACCAGGGGGGCTACGGCGTGGAGGAGGCCACCACGGTGGCCGAGGCACGCGCGCACCTCGCCCGGCGCACGTTCCAGCTCGTGCTGCTGGACGTGATGCTGCCGGATGGAGACGGCTACACGCTGTGCCGGACGCTGCGCCAGGAGGGGGTGACGACGCCGGTGATGATGCTCACGGCGCGCACGCTCGAGGACGACGTGGTGCGTGGCTTCGAGGCGGGAGCGCAGGACTACCTGGGCAAGCCCTACCGCCTGCGCGAGCTGCTCGCCCGGGTGGGGGCGCTGGTGCGGCGAGGAGGCGGCGCCGCGCCCGCGCGGGTGCTGCGCTTCGCGGGCTACCAGATGGACCTCGACCGGCGGAAGGTGGAGACGCCCGAGGGGACGCAGGTGGAGCTGACCCGCACCGAGTTCGACCTGCTGGCCTTCTTCGTGCGCGAGCGCGAGCGCGTGCTGCGGCGGGACGAGATCCTCGACGCGGTCTGGGGCCGCGAGGTGGTGGTGGATCCGCACACGGTGGACAACTTCGTCTCCAGCCTCAAGCGCAAGCTGGGATGGAACAGCCGCTCGCGCTTCTTCCTCCAGACGGTGCGGGGCGTGGGCTACCGGCTGGAACTCGAGCCATGAGCACGGTGGGCACCGGCCCAGGTGGTGGCCTACGAACTGTCACCGCGCCCCTGTGCGTTCCTCGCGGCTGCGCCAGCGCCTCGCCCCCCCGTCCCAACCTCCAGTTCGTGCGTGAGGACTTCTTCACGTCCGGCACAACGAGCCCGGATGCTCGGGCTCGATCGGTCCGTGGGGGTTCGCCGATGCGGCGTTCAACCCGGAATGGTCAGGCCTTTCTTCACCGCCGGACGTTCGACGAAGCGCTCCAGGCTGCGTCTGACGTTGGTGAAGCCGTCGAAGCCGACCAGCTCGCCCGCTGCGTAGAAGCCGATCAGGTTGCGAATCCAGGGGAAGATGGCGATGTCGGCGATGCTGTACTCCTCACCCATGATCCAGTCGCGGCCCTGCAGGCGGCGGTCGAGCACGCCGAGCAGGCGTTTGGATTCGGCGACGTAGCGATCACGTGGGCGCTTGTCCTCGTAGTCCTTGCCGGCGAACTTATGGAAGAACCCGAGCTGGCCGAACATGGGGCCGATTCCGCCCATCTGGAACATCAGCCACTGGATGGTCTCGTAGCGCGCGGCGGCATCCCGCGGGATGAAGCGGCCGCTCTTCTCGGCGAGGTAGATCAGGATCGCCCCGGACTCGAACAGCGCCAACGGCTGGCCGCCCGGGCCGTCGGGGTCGATGATCGCCGGAATCTTGTTGTTCGGGTTGAGGGAGAGGAACTCCGCCGAGAGCTGGTCGTTGGTCTCGAAGCTGACCTTGTGCGCCTCGTAGGGCAAGCCGATTTCCTCGAGCAGGATGGAAACCTTGACGCCATTGGGCGTGGGGAGCGAGTAGAGCTGAATCCACTCGGGGTGCTGCGGGGGCCATTTCTGGGTGATCGGGAAAGCAGACAGCTTGGTCATGGAGGAGTTCATCCGACGAGAGGTGAGGTGGACGCGAGGGATCAATAGCTCATCAACGCACGGACGTTCGAGCCCAGCTCGACCGAGCCGAACCCGGCGGGGACGCTCCCCTCCGGGCACACGCTGGGACATGGTCCATTCGTCACCTCGCAGAAGGTGTAACAGCCCCCGTACCAGGAGCCGTGAGTGGAGTTGTGCAGGGATGTCTCGGGATCCGCCGGGTGGCCCTCCCAGAAGGGATCCTGCGAGGCATCATGCTGGGCGACTTGGTAGGCCGAGATCCTGCCACTGCTGGTGCCGACATACACCCAGTTGCCATCGACCACGACGGACTCCCCGATGACCGTGGAGTCGAGCGGTATATTATAGGTCCAGTACCGGCTCAACCCGGCGCCTTTTGCCTGGTAGGCTGCGGTGGACGTGTCCGCGAGCCGGAGGGTGCCGCCCAGGGGCAGAGGGGTCATGGCCCCCATCGGCCAGGCGCTGTTGGAAATCCCTCCGGCATCAATGCCTTGGAAGGTGGCATAGGCGATGCGGGTGCTATCCCCGAACCAGGCCACGGCGTAGGGGTAGCGGCCCGGGCGGGTGGGCAGGCTGGCGGCGGTGCCATAGGTCCGGAACGTCTCGGTCGCGACATCCATGATGAAGACGCGATCGCAGCCGACCTGGATGTCCAGCATTTCTCCCGAGCGATTGAGGATTTGATCGAGGCACGTCGAGGCATACCGGCCGCCGACGGCGAGCCTGCTTCCATCGGGAGACAGCGCCATGGGCCCCAGTCCCGCCACGGCCCCTGGCGGTGCGAGGTATCGAAGGGTCGCCGCCGCGCTGCCATCACAGCGGGCCAGCGCGCTCGGCGTGACGACGGCGATCCCACCGGACAGGGGGGACGTCTTGCGCAAGGAGACGAAGAGCTTCGTGCCATCGGCGGTCATCACGACGTCATAGGCTCCTTCCCCCGACACCCGGCCGACCAGGACGCGATCGCAGAGCCGATGGGCGTTGAGATCGTAGGCGATGAGCTCGCCCGCGATGGGGGACGTGGCCAGGACGAGTTCCTTGCCCCCGATATTGGCGACCGTCACGCCCTGCAGATCACTGATGCCCGGGAAGGAGAGCCGGGTGATCCCGTTGTCGGCGTTGCCATCGAGATCCACCTCGGTGTCCTCCCGCACACCGACGATCTCGCCGACGCTGTTGGTGACCAGGAGCCGACCGCCGCTGGCCGCCGCGACATCACGCGGGACGGAGCCGACCGGGACGCGGGTGCCGACCGGCGACAGCCGCACGCCCGTGTCGCTGTGGCTGATACCGAGACGCTGCAGTCCGGCGCCCGTCGCCGCGACGAGCCCCTTGCAACCGCAGTAGCGCCGGGCCAGCGCGACGGGGTTCGTGCTCCCAACGGAAGCCTCATAGAGATAGGGCACGGAACGCGGGTTGGCGGCGGAGAACGCGCAGAGGGGCTCGGCCGTCTTGTCATAGTTGTCCGGGCCGGTGCCCATTCGAAGGAATGGCACCACGAATTCGGCGCAGGCGTCACAAGTGGCGTCGCGGTCGGAGCCACGGACGGAGGCGACGAGCGCGGGGAGCGCGGCGAGGTCGCTGGCGGTGAATGCGTTGCACAGTTGGGGCGCACGCGAGAGGTGAAAGGCCAGGGCCAGTGCACCCGAGGCCTTGCTCGGATCGGGTGGCGCGAGCGGTCCGGTGAGCGCCGGGTCCGCGAAAGGCGCCGGCAACTCCTCCGGGGCGCGCACACCACAACCGCGCCCCCCACCAGCCGAGTAACACCGGTTCGGCTCGACATCGACCATCTTGAACAGGCCACGGCTGGCGGTGTACGTGACGACATGACAGCCACCCAGGGAGCAGAACCAATCGTCGTATTTCAAATCGCCGGGAATCTCGAGCGAAGCCATCTCCGTGCCTTTGGCATTGGACTTGCCGAGGATATAGGCCGCCGTCCTCAGACGGCTATAGTCGTTGCGGAACATGGCTTCCACGGACTTGGGGACCTTCTCAACCATGGCGAGCTTCTTCGCGATGATGAGCTGGATGTCGAGATCCTCGTTGATACCGGTGTTGAAGGCGCGGTTCGTCACGGATAAGGCGCGGCAGGCCTCGCGATCAAAGGGCGGGGGCGACACCGTGCTCGCACCGAGAACGGGAGGACCGAACCGGTTCGGGCCCAGGTCGCCGAGCGCGGCATAGACCGCTCCGAGCGCCCCGGTGACACAAGCCAGGAGCCTGTCGGACTGTCCGCTGAGCACGCTCGTGTCGTACGGAAGTCCGGAGGAGGAGATGTTGTTGTGCGTGGTCAGCCCGCTGACCACGTCGTGCAGGTGCAGATCTCCCACCACCTGGAGCGGAGCACCGCCGCGGCTGGCCAAGACGTCCTCGTGCGGATAGCAGAGCGGATCGTGCAGGGACAATCTGCCCGCCTCGAAGAGCGCGGCATCCGAGCCATGGATGGTTCCAGCCAACGCGGCGACCATCTCGGCGACCACCAGTTTGCGCTGCCGCAGGTCGGTGTCATTCCAAGCGTGGTCCTCGACAGTGTCGCCCTTCGCGGTAATGGCGGGGAATGCGTCGACATGGGTGGAGCCCCAGCGCTCCCACATATGGCCGGCGCTCCACGAGTCCTGCAGGTAGTGCTGGGCGACCGCCTCGTAGGCCAGCGCCTCCACCTCGCACGCCCGCCAATGGGCGGCGAAGCGGGCGTCGGTGGCTTCACGGCGGGCGCTGGGCTCGGCATTCCACACCGCGGCACGGGTGGTGCGGCAGGTCGTCGCGCGGTCGAGCGCGAGCCGATGGTAGTAGTCGAACCATTGGTCGCTCTGCGGCGGGAAGTGGTTGGAATTCACCGCGCCCATATGCGTCTTGAAGACATGGCATGCCTGGGGATCATTGAGGGGCACGGGCAGATCGAGCGGACACGTCTCGTTGCCGCGCGCCCAGTCCCAGAGCGCGTAGGAGAAGTCAGGCAATTGAGCGAACTCATCGATGCTGAACGCACGAACCACCGCGCGCCGGGCCTTGCCGGGCTCCGTGGGGGCGACGGTAGGGAAGTCGCCCGTGGCACCGCGCACCACCTGGGACGTGGGGCCGGTGAGGACCGAGAGTCGCACGGTCTCGAGGACCGTCGCGGGCAGGCCCGCGCGCTTGGAAGCGACCTCGAAGAGGCCACGGTGCTCGTCGACACGGAAGTCCGGATCTCGCCAGCGCCCGCGCGCGGCCTCTATTCCCTCACAGCCGCGCTGGGTCGTCCGGAGCTTGTCGACGTCAGCGGTGGCATCCTTGTAGTTGTAGCAGATTGAATCCCAGGCCGCGGCGGGCTGAGCCCACACGGCCCCCGTGACGGCGAGAAAAACGCCCAGGCGATTCATGGGGCACCTCCCAGCAGGGAATCGACGCCGGGCATGCAGCTCGGGCTGTCATAGAGGACACGCAGGGTGGCCGTGAGCGGATCCACGCCCCCGGTGCGAAGTCCGGCATATGCCGTCCAGCAGGCCTGCGCGCAGCAGGCACCGCTCTCGGTCCAGGGCTGCGCGGTACCACAGCGCGGTGCGGATAGCATGCACGCGTCAAGCGAGCGCACGCCCGGTTCGAAGCAGTGGGTGACAACGTTCGCGCACCGGTCACGTGCCGAGATCGCATCGGGAGTCGCTCGGACCACGAGCTCGATATTCCCGCTGCGGGAGACAATGGGACGTCCCTCGGAGTCGACGGGGTAGTTTGAATAGTCTTCCGGGGGGGGCAGCGGTGGAACGCTCACGGGCGGCGGAGGAACCCATTGTCCGTTCGGCCCATCGACGCTGGCATCCGGCGTCTCCGCTCCAGCATCGGGCTCCTCGGTGGCCGCGTCCGGACTTCCTGTCCCCCCATCCACTCCCCCATCCTCGGGTGGCTCATGTGAAGACCGACAGGCAACACCTAACAAGACCATGACCAGAATCCAGATCCTTGAATTCCTCATCATGTGACTATCTTCGTGCCTGTATTTAGGCGTCAACGTTCATTACGAGACACCGTGCATTATTCAACCAATACGCGAGCCTGACATCTGGCTGCAAGTGTTTGACCACACAATTGCTACACAAACTTCCCGCTGCGCCAGCGTGGCTTCGGCCCTGCCCATGCTTGGGGGAGACAACCCGGTGGGCCGGGCGGCGTCGACCGCCCGGCATGCGCAGCCGAGGAGCGCTCGCTCAGGGCTCGCCGAATCCGCCGCGCACCCACTCGTTGGCGATGTCCCGGGTGAACTTGAAGGACACGGGCACGTGATGCTTCGCGACGGTCTCGCCCGCGTCGTCGATGGCCGAGAGCACCGCGTGGGGCTCGTACTCATCGGCCACGATCTGGAGCCGGACCTCGTACCAGCGGCCCTCCCAGGCAATGGAGAGCTTCCGGGTCAGGGCCTGGTCGCGCTGTCGCGCGGAGCGATCGAGCACCTCCGAGGCCGTCTTCACGAAGGTGGCGAACGCCGTCGCATCGAAGGGCTTGGGGTTCTTCTTGTCGCGGCCCATCACCCACGGGCTGATGAGGACGGGCTCGGAGATCCCCTGCTTGCGGATCTCCACGGCCCAGCCGTCGTCCTCCTCGTTCTTGATGACCCTGGCCGCCCAGCCGTTCTTCCTCCAGAACGTGGGCTCCATGACTTCGGACTCGGCAGGCGTGCGCGCATCGCTCATGGGCGTTCCTCTTCCCCACTGCATTCGCTAGAGAAGTATTCACAACCTGAACAAAAGTCCAGCCAGCGATTGAAGCGTCGGAGACGGGACGCGGCCATGGGAGCAGTGGCTGCTCAGCCCTCGTGGCCCCGGTACCAGGCCACGAGCCGGGCGAGCCCCTGCTCCAGGGGAATGGAGGGACGGAAGCCCGTCTCGCGCTCCAGCGCCGTCACGTCCGCGCACGTCACGTGCATCTCTCCGGGGGGCGCGGCCTGGAGCTCCACCCACGCCTTGCTGCCCAGCAGCTCCTCCAGCAGATCCACGAGCCGCGCCACCGCCACGGGCACGCCCCGGCCCACGTTCAACACGCGGTAGCGCGGCGGACCTCCCGTGGGCGGCGTGTCCAGCACCCGCATGAGCGCCTCCACCACGTCGTCCACGTAGGTGAAGTCGCGCTGGGGCTTGCCCTCGCCATGCAGCACCAGCGGGCGGCCCTCCAGCATCGCCCGCAGAAACAACATGGGCGCCATGTCCGGCCTCCCCCATGGGCCATACACCGAGAACAGCCGCAGTCCGGTGATGGGCAGGCCGTACTGGTGGCTGTAGGCGTGCGCCAGCAGTTCGTCCGCCCGCTTCGTCGCCGCGTACAGGTTCAGCGGGTGCGCCGCCGCCGCCTGCTCGGAGAAAGGCGCCGGCGTGTCCGCTCCGTACACCGAGCTCGACGAGGCGAACACCAGGTGCTCCACCCCCGTGCGCCGACACGACTCCAACACCTGGAGGAAGCCCGAGACGTTCGTCTCCGCGTAGTCCTGGGAGTCCACCGGCTCCGCCCTCACCCCCACGCGCGCCGCCAGGTGCACCACGCGCTCCGGCCGCGCCCCCGTGAAGAGCTCCCGGCAGGCCCTCGCGTCCCGGATGTCCATCCGGTGGAAGCCGAAGTTCGGCGCCGACCTCAGCCGCGACAGCCGCGTCGCCTTCAGCGTCACGTCTCCCGACACGTCCAGGTTGTCCACCCCGATGACCGTGTCACCCCGGGCCAGCAACCGCTCACAGACGTGATAACCGATGAAACCCGCGGCTCCCGTGACGAGCACCTTCATGTCCCGCTCCCTGACGACCAGATGACAGGGCTCGGACGCTGCCGTGCCCGGCCCTGTCCCCCCCCACAATGCCGACGACATACCACCGAGTCAGTCCTCGATCCTCGTTTCGAGGAAGGGTTTCTGCCGCTCCCGCCAATCCCCGCTACTCGCACCTTCCGAGACCCATCGGCCGCCTGGACACCCCTACCGACCGGACGAGACGAGTAGCGGCAGGAGTACGTCGCTCAAGAATCCGCGCATGCGCTCGGAGTCGATGCGCGCCTGCGGTCCTTCGATGATGGCGACGCCGAACAGGGCGCCGATGAGCAGGTTCGGCACGTGAGGGATCGCCGGGTGGTCGGCCGGCAGTTCGCCGCGCTCGACCGCGCGCGAGAGGATACGCTCGATGCCGGAAAGCTCGGGCATGCCGTAGCGCACGAGCGTGGTGTGCAATTCCGGGTCGCGCTGAGCGGCATCGGCGATCGTCAGGACCAGTCGCACGTTCTGGCCCGCGCGGGCGCCAAACATATCCATGAGGGCGGTGAGGTCGCCGTCGAGTGAACCGGTGTCAATGGTCTCGACGGCCAGACCGCTTTCGGCCCGTAACGCGGTGAGCACCAGGTTCGACTTATCGCCCCACTGACGGTAGAGCGTCGCTTTGCTCGTCTGTGTGCGGACCGCGATCTCGTCGATGCTCGCTCCTTGGTAACCGCGCTCCGCGATCAGCGCGATGGTGGCGCGGTACACCTCGGCACGTCGTTCCTCGCTGAACCGGCTTTTGCGGCCGGCGGGTTGTTCGGCCCTCATCGCGCGGCGCTCACACCTGATTGAGCCGATTGTTCAATGCCCAGGTGAGGGCGGGGGAGAGTCGGCGCAGAGCGTAGGCCGCGCGGGCACCGGGCAGGCAGACGTGCCGACGCCGGGCCAGGGCGCGCTCAATGTCATCGAGGACCTTGTCGGGGGTGATCATGAGCGGGGAGGACTCCTTCTGGGCGAGCGCCGCGATGGCCGCGGGCCCTCCGCTCATCTGGCCCAGCAGCGGTGTCTTGACGGCGTTCGGGGCGACAAGAAGAACATGGATGCCGTGCCCGCGCTCCTCCTGGTCGAGCGTCTCGGTGTAGCTGTTGACCGCGGCCTTGCTTGCCGAATAGGCGGCGAAGCCCTTGCTCGGAATGTAGCCCGTGATGGAGCCCAGTACGATGATCTGCCCGCTGCGGCGCTCGCGCATCGAGGGCAGCACGGCTCGGGTCATGCGCACGGTTCCGATGTAGTTGACGTCGACGACAGTGAGGAACTGCTCGATGGGGATGTCGCCGATTTCGCCGGCGGGCATGATCCCCGCCGAGTGGAACAACTGGTCAACAGGACCGAAAGCCGTTTCCGCCGTGCGGACGAGGTCGGGCGCGTAGCTGGGATCGGTGACGTCGCCGACGGCCGTGACGATGCCCCGGTCACCGGCGTACAGCCCGGTGAGCGCTGGCGTGCGGTCGGCGGCGACGACGTTCACGCCGCGCGCTCGCAGGCGTTGCACCGCGAGGGCGCCGATGCCGCTCGCGGCTCCCGTGACGATAGCGGTGCGGAGGGTCACGCGACGCTCCCAGCGGCCGAGTTGGTTTCGCGTCTCAAGACGAACATGAAGGGAGCGGCGAGGCCGCGCATATCCATGGCGCCCATGAGCGTGTCCTCGTCGACCGAACGGAACACATCGATGATCGGCAACTGATCGTAGCTCATCGCCATGGAGACGACCCCGCGGTACTCGACGGGGCGAAGACGCGCCTTGGGTGCGGTCGTGGTGAGGAGTGGACGCGCGAGACGGAACGCCGTCGCCCAACCCGACCCGAGGAACCGCTGTCCGTACCGCGCGACGAGGCCGATCGGCATGAGCCCCGGATTGACGCTGACCAGCCGACCCTGCCCGGAGCGGAAGATGAGGGGGTGCGCCTCGTCGAGGCTTTCGAAGCGCTTCCCGTGCCAACCGAAGTGCTCCAGCAGTCCGTCGAAGGGGTTGCCGGTATTGATGCCGGTCCCCTTCCACGAGCCGATCATCTGGGTGGGCGTAGCGGGGGCGAGAGAGTCGTAAACGTCCAGCGCCTCGGCCAGGGTCGTTCCGGCGGCGAGCTGGTCGAGGGTTCGCTGTGCTCTCTGCGAGGTCATGGCCATTGTCCTCAATTAACGAAACGGTTGGGTTTCGTTAATAGGACGAGTGGGCATGCGTGGCAAGGGTATGTCGTCGTGCAGGTGCCGCCATCCGGTCAGTCCTCGATCCGCGTCTCGAGGAAGGGTTTCTGCCGCGCCCGCCAGTCCCGACTGCTCGCGCCGTCCGCGAGCAGTCGGCCCAAGGCCAGACCCGCCGCGCAGGCGTGGTGCACGTTGTCGTGGATGAACAGCGCGCTCCTTCCCAGGGGATAGAGGCCCTCGACCTGGCTCAGGGCCTCGAGCGCTCGCTCCCGGGATACCGCGAAGCCCCGGCGATACAGCGGATAGGCCGCCGCCACGCGGCGCACGCGGCTGTCGAGCACCTCGACTCCCCCGAGGCCCGTGCGCTCCAACGCGGGCCGCACCCGCCGCGTCAGCTCCTCGGGCGAGGCGCTCCACAACTCGTCCCCCACCGCGCACGGCAGATCGAACCCCACCACCGTGCGCCCCGGAGGACCCTGCCCGGAGAAGTTGCGCGGCTCGAAGAGGCGATTGGCCGGGAGCCGTCCGTCCGCGAAGTAGTGCACGTCCCGCTCGCTGCCCCGCTCCGTCGCGAGCAGCAGGTACAACAGCGTCAGCGCCCGGTAGTCCAGGCCCTCGGCGGCCTCGGGCCGGCCCACCCAACCGCACAGCCGTGGCAGGGGCACCGTCGCCACCACCGCCCGGGCCGGCACCTCCCGCCCCGCCACCACCACCGCCCGCACCCGCCCGCGCTCCAGCACCAGGCCCTCGGCCTCCGCGCCACACCGCACCTCGCCTCCCGCCTGGCGGATGTGCTCCGCGAGGCCCTCGGCCAGCGCCCCCACCCCGGCCTCCGGGTAGAAGTAGCGCCGCCCCGCCGAGGCCCCTCCCCGCCCGAGCGCCGCGCGCAACACCTCCAGCGGGCCGCCCTTCCCCACCCGTGCCCGGCCGAGCGCCTCGTCCAACGCCTCGGGCTCCAGGCCCCACACCTTGCGCGCCGCGGGCTCGTACAGCACCCGCGCCGCATGCCGTCCCAGCCGCCGCGCCGCCTCCGCGCCGAAGTGCTGGCCCTCGGGTGGCCTCAGCCGCGCCATCACCGCCGACACCCCATGCCGCGCCACCTCGGCGAGCCCCAACCCCCGCGCGATACCGAGCAGGGACAAGGGATAGGGCAGGCGCTTGTCGCCCACGTGCACGAGGCCCCGGCGCGCCCGCACCCGCAGCGCCCCACCGAGCGCCAGCCGGTAGAGCGCCAGCACCTCGGGGGCCGCCGCCTGGTGCAGCCGGTGCGGGCCGTAGTCCACCTGGAAGCCCGCGAAGTCGAACGAGCCCGAGAGCCCCCCCACCCGCTCCTCGGCCTCCAGCACCACCACGCGCTCCCCGGCCCGGACGAGCGCATGCGCCGCGGACAGCCCCGCCGGGCCCGCGCCGATGACGACCGTGGGCGCGCTCACCCCGTGCCTCGCACCGGGGGCAGTTCCAGGGCCGCGAGCACCCTCGGGGCCCGGCCCTCCCGAAGCCAGCCGATGCCTCGCGCCACGGTGCGGCCCATGCGCCACGTGTCGCGCACGGGCCTCCACTTCGAGCGGCCCACGCGCGCCCGGTAGGCGATGGGTTGGAAGACGATGGGATCTCCCGCCGCCGCCAGCGCCAGCGTCAGCGTGGTGGTGAGCGAGAAGCGATCCGGCAACACCGGCGCGAGCGCCAGCAGATCCGCCGTGCGCAGCACCCGCAGGCCCGAGTTCAAGTCCGGCGCCGCGAAGCCGCCCCCCCACCGCACCGCGCCCCGGAAGAGCGCCTTCACCACCGAGCGCGCCAGCGACTCCCCGGGGCCGAAGCCCGGCCTCGCGCCGATGGCCTGCCGGGCGCCCGCGCGCACCGCCGCCACCAGCCCGGGCAACGCCGCCTCCGGGTACGTCCCATCCGCGTCGATGAGCGCCAGCCACGTGCCTCGCGCCTGGGCGGCCCCGGCCTTGATCGCCGCGCCGTACCCGATTCCGCCCACCGTCAGCACCCGCGCCCCCGCCTCCCGCGCCGCCTCGCCCGTGCCGTCGCGCGAGCCATCGTCCACGACGAGCACCTCATGCGCCTCGTGCGCGAGCGCCTCGCGCACCCGCCGCACCACGCCCGCGACGGCGTGCACCTCGTCGCGCGCGGGGATGACGACGCTGATCATTCCCCGTCCGCCTCCACGGGCAGGGGCCGCCACATCTCCCACAACGGCCAGAGCAGCATGGGCAGCCAGCCCAACGCCGCGCCCACCACCGACACGGGCATGAGCGCGCCCCACCCCGGCCCGCCGAAGCGCACGAGCAGCGGCGCCAGCAGGTGCACGAACGTCGCCGCCGAGGAGAAGGCGATGACGCCCACCTTGAGCCGCACCGACAACGACGTGAGCATGAACAGGTGCCCCACGATGAGCAGCACCACGGGCACCGTGAACAGGTGGAAGTGGAACGTCTCCATCACCTGGCGCGCCGGCTTCTCCAGCCGCAGGGGCTCGGGGGCCGAGGCCTCGTCGGGCAGCTCCAGCGCGGGGCCTCCGGCTTCGTCCGCCACGGGCGCGGGCGCGGCGCCACCCCGGTAGTACTCCGCGGCGCTCCGGGCCGACAGCGCCCCGAACGAGTCCGCGTAGAGCCACACCGAGGAGGCCAGCCCCAGCACCAGGAACAGCAGGAAGCCGCTGTAGAGGACTCGCGCCTCGAGCGACAGGCGGGTGATGGGAAAAGGCCGGGCGAACTGGCGCACGAGCGGGCTACCCCTTGGTGTTCTGGGATGCGTTCGGTTTGAGCACGAGCTCGTCCAGGAGGATGAGCGCGCGGCGCACGCCGACGGCCATGGAGCGCGAGGAGATGGTCGCCCCCGTCACCACGTCGATGTCCGTCCCCGCGCGCACCGGATCCTTCACCGTCTTGCCCTGGAACTGGCGGCGGAAGCGCGCGTCGGAGATCTCCTGCCCGTAGGCCTCGCGGTACACCATCACCTCGTGGCGCTCGACGGTGCCCTCGGGCGACAGCTTCACGGCGAAGGTGATCTGCTCGTGCTGGCCGAGCTCCTCGTCGATGAGAGCGTAGCCGTCCACGTGCTCGCCCGTGGTGGCCACGAAGAAGACGTACTCGGGCTTCGCCGGCTTGTAGCCGAGCCGCGCCTGCAATGCCGCCAGCTCCGCGGCACCGAGCTTCACCTTGCGGTAGGTGACGCGCTGGCTCTGGGGGAAGAACTCCTTGAGAACCTGCGGCGTGGTGAAGTACGTCGCCGCCGCGCGCGCGGGCAGCGCCGCCACTCCACCCAGGAACACCATCCACGCCAACACGAAGTGCTTCACGGCTCCTCCCCTTAGCATGCTCATGGCAGCTCCCGGACCGACTGGATGACGGCCTGCCGGACGTGCGAGCGCCAATTCGTCCGCGACTGATAGAGCCGCTCCGCGGTGGCCGTCCTCCGCTCCTGGCTCGTCCACACCTGCCCCGTGGGGCCGACCATGCGCGACTCGAGCGCCACCTCCACCTGGCCGAGCGGCTGGAGCGCGGAGAGATCCAACCGCGTGAGCACGAGCACCACCGTGGCGTCCGCCTGGCGCTCGCGCGCGAGCCGCGCCGCCTCCTCCACCGTGGGCGCCTGCCCCACGACGGTCTCCACCCCCAGCACCGAGAAGCCCCGCGCCCGCAGGGCCTCGGCCGCCTCCCGGGCCACGACGTCGCGCGGCTCCTCGCCGCCGAACACGTCGGCCACCACCCCGCGCGGCGCGGGCCGGGGCACCGTCGAGGCTCCCACCACCACCACGCGCGACGGGGCGCCCACGGGCCGGGGCGGCGTGGCACACGCGGCGGTGAGCAGGAGCGCGGTGAGCAATGGGAAGAAGCGCATGGGAGGAGTGCCCGGTCAGAAGAGGTAGGCCACGCTGGCCAGGGCCGTCCAATGCCCCTGGCTCCAGAAGTCCCGCGTCCACAGATGGGGCTGGAGGCCATCCCCGCCGCCCTTCTCCCACCAGACGCTCGTCTTGAGGACGTAGGGCGGCAGGGGCCGGAAGTTGAGGCCCAGCGTCAGCCGCGCCGCGTCGCCCACGGTGATGAACTCCGTGTCCGTGTCCTTCTCCTCGTAGCGCAGCGAGGCGGTGAAGTGGCCATCATGCCACTCGTCCGGCAGCAGCCGGAAGAAGGGCTCGATGCGGAAGCGGTAGTTGGCCTGGGCGTAGAAGCCGAACATGCCCGTGGGCACGCGCTCGCGCGTGTTGGCCGTGGAGCCGTCGGGAAAGCCCTGCACGAAGCCGGGGTCGATGAAGGCGCGTACCACCTCGCCCGTGAGATCCCACGCGCCAATCCGCCAGAAGACATCCGCGTTGAGCATGTTCACCCGGCGGCCCTCGAGATCATACGCCCCCGTGTAGCCGGACACCGCTCCTTCCAGGCCCAGGAAGGGGGACAGGGACACGCGCGCCGTGAGCGCCTTGTCGTGGTTGTTGTCCTCCAGGTGGCTGCCCCGCGCCGCCCGGAAGCCCTGGTCATCGAGGATCCTCGCGTCCAGGCCGTTGATGGCATACGCCTCGTAGGACAGCCGCCAGTCCCGCCCCAGATCGAAGCCCCCCAGGAAGCCCGCTCCGGACTCGAACCAGGTGGTGGGCACCACCGTGGTGTACGCGATGGGCCGCTCGGGCAGCTCCTGCGCCGGCGCGTCGTGCCGCAGGTTGTACGCCCCCACCGGCACGAGGATCACTCCCGCCCGGAAGGTCATCCAGTCCGTCAGCTTCAGGTCCACCACGGAGAACTCGAGCAACACCTCGCCCGTGGTCAGCACGCCGTCACGCTTGAGCGGACTGCCCGCGAACTCGAACTCGATCTCCGTCGCCGTGGAGATGCGCTCGGAGATGTGGCTGTAGACGAAGAGCACGTAGCGGTGGTTGCGGAACGTGCTCCGGCCCTGCCCCGGCACGATGAAGTCGTGCTCCGCGTAGCCGCCCAGCGTCGTCCGATCGAGGATGGCCGCCGCGCGCTGCGACAGCGTGCTCGTGGGCTGGAGGCGCTGGCGGAAGGTGTCCTGTTCGTTCGTCCCCGGCGTCGCCTCCGTGGCAGGCGCGGTGCCCGAGGGATTCGCGGGATCCTCCAGTCCCTCCAGCTCCAGGCGCGGACCCTCCGGGGGCGCGGGCGGCTGGAGCTCGGGTGCGCGCGGCGTGTCCCGGGCGGGCGGAGGCGGGGCCTCGTCCTGGGCCCGGGCGGCGAGGGGCGCGAGCAACAACGACAGCACGAGGAGCAGCGGTCGGCGCGGCGTCATGGAAGCGCTCGGAGATGGGCTCGGAAGGGAGGGACTCATTCGCCGGTGTCCTTGTCCACGCAGCGGCCACGCAGGCACGTCCTGTCCAGCGAGCAGTGGAGATCGGTCTCGCAGCACACGCCTGGGCACGTGCAGCACACGGTGCCCTCGGGCGCGGTGCCCGCGAGGCAATCGGCGGACGCGACACACGCGGGAGGATCCACACACACGACGGCCCGAGGGGCATTGGACTCGCCCACGTAGGTGACCGTGCCGTAGTACGAGTCCACCACCTGGCGGCCCGGCGTGCCCATGTTGGTGTCGAAGTACTCGTAGGCCCCGGGCTGTGGGAAGGCGTAGCGCCAGTAGGAGAATGTCTCCTTGCCCTCGGTGCGGGTGTTGTAGGGCCGCACCAGGTTGGGGCTGAAGAGTGGCGCGGGCGCCGACAGCGAGGTGACGTTGGTGGGGATGTCCGGCTGGTAGTTGCGGAACTCGACGATCTGCCCGGGCTTCATGGCGAGGCCCCCCTCCAGCGGAAGCGGCTCGCCCGGGGGAATGGCCGTGTCCAGCGACGAGCGCAAGCCGTAGCGCTGGCCGATGCACGTGGGCGCGACGGCGCGGTAGCGGCCGGAGGTGATGCGGTTGAAGGCCACCGAGACGCGCGCCGCGCCCTCGGCCGAGTCCTGCACGGGCCGGAACCCGGCGGGAAGTGTCTCCTCGCAGGCGGTGAGCCCGAGCGCGAGGCACAGGAAGACACGGACGCGCATCAGAGGACCTCGTGCGGAGCGGCCAGGGCCGCGAGCCGGTAGTGGTAGAGGACGATGTCGTGGGCGTGCGAGCGCACGCGCGGATCACAGGAGAAGCGCGCCACGGGCTCCAGGTGCGGCGCGAGCGCCTCGACGCCGGGAGCGGTGGAGGTGACGTAGACGTCGGCGCCCGCGGCGGCCACGCGCGTCACCTCGCGGCGCAGCTGCTCGCCCGTGGCCGGACGGCCCGCGCGGTAGTGGGGCACGTAGTGCTCGAAGAGCCGCGCCTCCTCGCCAGTGAAGATCAGCGTGCCCGAGGGAGGCAGCGTGGACGCCACGTGCGCCACCAGCCGCGCCGCGGGCGAGGGCTCGCGTCCCTGCGCGAGCGCCACGGGCAGCATGACGGCCGCGCACGCCACGGTCAGCACGCCGGCGAGCGGCCCCGTGAGTGACGGCCAGCGGCGCGCGAGCACCGCCACGCCCACCGCCACGAGCAGGGCCCCCGCGAAGACGAGCGGAAGAGCATGCCGGGCCTTGAGCAGGTTCTGACCGAGGAACATCCACGCCCCATAGGGCAGGCCCATCGCGAGGGCGAGCCGGAGGATCCGTCCCTCGGAGGCGGACAGGGAGGAGCGCACCCCCGCGAGGACGAGTGCCCCCAGCGTCGCGGAGAAGCCAAGGGCCAGGAGCAGGCGCGCGGCGAAGAGGAGCGCTGGCTCCGTGGGGCTCCCGGGCCACGGCAACCCGAAGCCCGCGGCCACGAGATCGAACCCGAAGCGCTCCATCCGCCAGCCGAGCTCCGGACGCACCGCCACGGTGCCACCCCACTCGCCCGCGTGGCCGAGCAGGAAGCCCGAGCCGATGCGCACGAGCCGCTCCGGGCCGGTGAGGATGCCCATGGGCACGAGCCACGCGCCCACCCCGAGCGCCAATCCGCCCGCCGCCGCCAGCCCGTGGCGCCGGGGAATCAGGAGCGCGAGTCCCAACAAGGCCGGGAGGAACGAGGGCCGGGCGCCGAGGGCCAGTCCCACCACCGCGCCCGCGAGCACCGCGTGGCGGTGGGAGCGCTCCGAGCCCAGGACGGAGCAGGCCGCGAGCACCAGGAGGGAGAGCCCCGTGCCGTCCGAACCGGGCGTGGCGCCGAAGAGGACGGGAAGCGGCAGCAGGGCCAGGAGGGCCGTCGCCGTCAGGGCCCCGACCGCTCCGAGCAACGGCCGCGCCACGAGCCCCAGCACTCCCAGGCAGATGGCTCCGAGCACGATGCCGGGCACGGCGAGAGCGCCCACCTCGGAGGCTCCGGCGGCCGAGGCCAGGCGGGCCAGGGCGACATACACGGGGTAGCCCGGGAAGTGCGGCGCCTGGGTGGCCAGATCGAAGCCCCGGAGGGAGCGGGCGAAGTTCACCGCGTCGAGATCCGGCAGGAGCGGGGGCAGCGCGAACACTCGGGCCCCCACGGCCGCCCCCACCAGCCCCAGCAACAGCACCAGGAAGGAGCGCGGCGGCATCGTCCCCCGCGCCGCGTCAGGTGCCTCCACCGGGGAGGGGATGATGTTGAAACTCAGTCTCAACAAAAGGCCCAGGGGCGTACTACGCACCCACGCAAACGGTCAAGCCAACCAGGGGGCTGGTGCGAGAAGGACACGCGTGGGACAGAACGAGGCCATGGTGCTCCCTGTCCTGCTGGTGATGTTGGCCGCCACGCCCGAGCCGCGCGTGCGCACCGAGACGCGTCCGATGATGGGGACGCACGTGACGGTGACGCTGGTGGGGGGCACGTCCCAGAAGGCGCGCGAGGGCTTCGACGGAGCCTTCGCGGCCTTCACCCGGGTGAACGAGGTGATGAACGAGTGGCGGCCGGACAGCGCGCTCTCGGAGGTGAACCGGCGGGCGGGAGACGGGAGTTTCGTGCCGGTGCCCGAGGATCTGTGCGCGGCGCTGCGCCGGGCGGTGCGGGGGGCGGAGGAGACGGGCGGGCTGTTCGATCCGACGTGGGCGGCGCTGCGGGGGCTGTGGCGCTTCGGCACGGAGCTGACGCCCGCCCTGCCCGACCCGGCCGAGCTGAAGAACCGCTGCGCGCTCATCTCCTATCGGGGCCTGGAGTTCGCTCCGGAGGCGGACGGAGGCGGCGTGGGGTGTGGGGTGCGGCTCGCGCGCGCGGGGATGCAGCTGGGGCTGGGGGGACTGGCGAAGGGCTGGGGGGTGGACCGGGCGGTGGAGAAGCTCCGGGCGCTGGGCTTCCGGGACTTCTTCGTGCAGGCGGGCGGGGACTTCTACGCGGCGGGGAAGAAGGCGGGCCGGCCATGGAAGGTGGGCATCCGCGAGCCCCGGGGCGAGCCGGGCAGCATCTTCGCGGTGCTCGAGGTCTCCGACGCGGCGTTCTCGACGAGCGGGGACTACGAGAACTTCTTCCTCCTGGACGGCAAGCGCTACCACCACATCATCGATCCTCGGACGTGCTACCCGGCCATGGCCTCGCGCTCGGCGACGATCCTCGCGCCGAGCGCGGTGGACGCGGAGGTGCTGACCAAGTCCGTCTTCATCCTCGGGGGCGAGGCGGGACTGGCGCTCGCGGAGAAGCATGGCGCCTCCGCGGTGGTGGTGACCGCGGAGGGCGAGGTGCTCACCTCACCCGGGCTGCGCGGGAAGCTGCGGCTGCTCCCCTCCGCGAGGTGAACACGAGACGTTCAAACACCTTACGGTTACTCCGCCTATTTCAAGGCGACGCTGAGCGCGACCATCTACTAACGTCTCCTCCCCCACTCTCGCTGCGTCGAACGCCTCGGGCTCCCCTCCGCTCGAGGCGTCCGGCGTATTTCTGGAGGTCCACCGTGATCCACCGCATGTCCGTGTTCGTTGGGTGCCTCGTACTCGCCACCCTGGGAGGCTGCGCCTCCTCCACGCTGGCGCCCCCGCCCGCCCCAACGACGGACACCGCGCCGTCCCGCACCGTCCAGGTGACGGGAAGCGTGTTCTACCTCGAGCGCATCGCCCTTACGCCGGAGGCCGTGGTTCAGGTGGACGTGGTGCGGGGAACTCCCGGCAAGGAAGACGAGGGGGAGCGCGTTGGAGGGCAGACGCTCCGCGACGCCGGACAGGTGCCGATCTCCTTCGCCGTGGAGCTGGCCCCGGAGCACATCCATCCCGAGGCCTCCTACTTCATCCGGGCGCGCATCACGGATGGCGAGCGGGTTCTCTCCTCGCGCGAGCCCGTGTTCGTCCTGACACAGGGCCATCCCTCCCGGGACGTGCGCGTGCGGGTGAGCACCGCGGGCGGAGGACGGAGCACCTCGCCCTGAGGCCAGGGAGCCGCGCTAATCGAAGAGGCCCTGGAGATAGAAGCGGCTGTCACGCGCATCACGGAACACCCACGCCTGACCCAGCCCCTCGAAGTGCACCCGGTAGTAGTCGCGGCTGTACGGGCGCTCGTCCCACCAGTCCCCGCTCAGCCGCTCCGGACCCATCAACGCCACCACCCGGCGCCTCTTCCCGCCCACCCGCGCCGCCAGCAACTCCCCCTCGGCCGTCATCTCCACGTCGATGGGCGTCGGGCTGCTGAGCATCCGCGAGGGCCGCTCGCGCAGCACCTCCGGCACGGCCTCCGGAGCCTCCACCGCCTGGAGCAACTCCCCCTCCAGGCCCCGGCTCACCGTGGGCGGCCGGAAGGCGCGCGGTGAGTACCCCGCCTCGGGACGGTGCGAGTCCTCCAGGGCCGCCATGAAGAGCGACTCCTCGCCCAGGGCCGTCGCCAGCCGGGAGAGCACCACCTCCAGCGCCGCGTCTCCCTCCGGCGCGTCCCCGAGCGACAGCTGCTGGCCCCGGTCCTCGCAGTCCTCCTCCACCCGCAGGATCAGCCCCGCCACGGGGCCCTCCAGCCGCACGTCGCCCAGGCGGTGCCGCGTCAGATCCAACAACATCTTCGACTGCGCCGTGGGCCGCGCCAGGGTGAGTGGCACCACCGCCTGCCCGGAGGGATCCAGCTTCAACGTGAGGCTCAGCCGCACCGCCGCCCGGCGCCGGCCCCCCAACCGCCCGCACAGGCGATCCAACACCGTCTTGAGGGCGAACTGCAGGGGCTCCAGGGACTCGGCGGGCCACTCCAGCGTCAGCCGCTCCTCCAATACCTCCTCCAGCACCTCCGGGATGAACGGCGTCTCATCCCCGCCCCGGCAGCGCGCGTGCGCCCGCATCCCGGCCGCCCCGCCCCGAGCCGTCACCGCGCCCACGGGCAGCGCGCCCACTTCCCCGAGCGTGCTCAACCCAAGCGCCGCGAACGCCGTCTGCTCCGGACCCTCCAGGGCGCTCAGGGGCAGCGGCGCCAGCGCCCGGGCCTCCTCCCCATCCGGCACCACCGCGAAGCGCTTCTCCCCATGCCGGGCGAGGGCCCGCGCGGTGAACTTCTCCGAGGCCACCACCACCCGCCCCCGCCAGCCCAGCTCCGCGCATTGGGCCAGCACCTTCGCGCACAGCCCCTCCTCGCCATTCACCAGGTTCGCCGCGCCCGCGTCGAGCCACATCCCATCCGGCGCCGAGAGCTGGAAGCCCGGGGCCAGCCCCATCAACATCTCGCCCAGCGCCACCAGCGCCCGCCGCTCCTCCTCGGGCTTCCACGCGAAGTGCCGCAGCGAGGGCTCCAGCGCCGTCGACGCCGTGAGCGTCGTGCCCGGACGCACGCCCGCCTTCAGCGCGCTCGTGGACGCGCACACCACCCGCTGCTGGCCCCGGACCTCTTCCACCAGCACGAAGGGCTTGCCCGTGAGCTCCGGCAGCTCGATGACCTTGCGCTGCACCGCGAAGCGCGGAAAGTGCAGATATGCCAGGCGCATGACCGTTTCCCTCCCCTCGACTCAGTGCAGCCCCGGCTCCGCGGCCAGCATCGGCCGCAGCGACGGCATGGGCACGTCCCGGCCCGGACGTTGTCCCAGGATGCCCCGGTGCCCCTCGCGCTCGGGGCCCGGCTCGCGCACCAGCTCCGGCACCGTCACCGCCTCGGTCGGCGGCAGCTGGGCTCCCCAGGGGCCCTCCCCCTCGGTCAACTCCGGATAGAGCGCCCGCCAGGGCAGGAGGGTCCTCGTGCCCAGCCCGCCCTGCCGGCTGCGCACCACCTCCACCGACAGGCCCCGGTCCCCGCGCGACTCGGTGCGCAGCCGCAACATCCCGTCCGCGGGGGCCTCCGACGCCGTCAGCAGCAACAGCAGGCTTCCGCCCCGTCCCGCCGCGTCCATCAGCCGCTTGCCCTCCGCTGGGGACAGCCGCACCCCGTCCTCGCCTCGCGCCGTCCCCGGAGGTGCCCGCGTCAAATCCAGCACCACGCACGCGAACGCGCCGCTGCGCACCAGTTGCACCGCCGACCACGCGAGGTGCTCCACCGTCCGGGGCCTCACGATGAGCAGCCGGGACGGATCCACCCCCGCCGCCACCGCCGCGGGCGGATACAGCTCTCCCGGTCCATCCACGTACGCGCACAGCCGGCCTTCCCGGTGCGCCGAGGCCACCGCCCGCAGCGCCAGGCTCGTGCGCCCCGAGGCCCGCTCGCCCCACAGCTCCACCACCTGCCCCAGCGGCAATCCGCCACCGGGCAACAGCGCGTCGAAGGGCTCCACCCCCGTGCGCAGCGCCGCGAGGTACTTCCTCGGCGCCGCCTGCAACCGACGGATCTGCTCCCTCAACGCCTCCACCGTCACCGCCAGATTCCCGGCCGTCGCACTCATCACGTCACCTGCCCCGCACTGGACCTGAAACAAGGTTCAGTATGCCGGGCGTTCTGACATGCGCCAGCAAATGTCGCTGGGGGCGGACGATCGAGTGGGTGCGCGGGGGGATCACACACCCCCACGCACGGCTCCTCTTCGCGGGAGGTGCGCGGGGGACGCCTTCAGCGGGCGCCTCTCAGTTGGCGCACAGCAGTTTGACCTCGATCTTCTGATCCGTCAGCCGGCGCGGGCACGAGGACTGGAAGTACAGGCGCGCGGCGCGGCCTTGCGCGGACGGCACATACGACACGTCTCCCCCGGCCACACTGCAAGTCTGGATCGAGCCATCCTCGCGCGTCACGCGCACCAGGGCGAGCCGGGGATCGGGCAGGTTCATCACCTCGATGCTCTGGGACGTGCGGGCCACGGAGGCGATGGAGACCAACGTGTCACGGAAGCTCGCCCGGCAGACGGAGTCCAGGTTGCGCAGTCCCGAGTCGAACAGGGACGCCATCTCCCGCTGGCGGTAGCCGGGCCCGTAGGAGGTCGGGCAGTCGGCGTTGCGCACGAAGGTGCCCTGGGAGGTCGTGTCCGTCACCAGCTCGGCCCGCTTGTCCGTCAGCCCCACGGGGCCGATCGTCGCCCACAGGACCTCGCGCGTCGCGCCCGTACCATCCACCAGCCCCCGGAAGAGCTGGTAGTACTCCTGGACGGGCGTGAGCTGGCCAGCCTGCTCGCTGCACAAGTCCCGCGAGGTGTCCGTCGTCAGGGCCACCGGAGCGGGCCGCTGCGTGGAGCTGCAATCTTCCTCGTCCGACACCACCACCACGACCAGCCGGGCGCCATCACGCAGGAAGCCCCCGTTGCCGCCCGCCCCCACGACCGCCGTGGACAGCGGAGGGGTGACCGCCAGGCGGACGGCCTCGAAGGGCGTCTCCTGGCCGCTGCCCTGGGTGCCCTGCTTGACCAGGCGGCGGAACTTCTCGAGCAGCTCCGGATCCGTCCCCTCGAGGTAGCGCTCGGCGGTGGGCCGGCCCTGCGCATCCGGCACCGGCTGCAGCCGTCCGGCCTGATCGTTATAGAGGGAAAACTGGACGTGGCCATTGATGTCCGCGTTCAGGTAGACCGACGTGGTGATGACCCCCACGCGGAAGTCCTGTTCCAACCCGTTGTCCCGCCGCAGCTCTTCCAGGAAGGCGGGCAGCTCGGTGGCGATCGCCGCCTGCTCCTCGGCCATCGAGGCGGAGTTGTCGATGACGAAGAGCAGATCCGTCTTTTGCGCCGACAGGATGGGGGCGTTGGCCTGGCAGGTGCCAGGCAGGGTGGAGCCGGGTTCGTCCACCGGAGTGGAGCAGCCCCCGCTCCACAGGGTGAGGGCCAGCAGTGCGCTCAGGGGGATGGAATGACGCATGGAGTCTCCAGGGGAAATGCGGCGCAGCGTAGCGTGTGCCACGCCGTATCGCCCCTTTCGAATCGAGGGACGGGTAACCGTCCGGCAGCCGACGACGAGGGGGAAAAGTACAGGTCGCGTTTGCCATGTCCGTTTTGATTGCTACGTTGGAACAACCCCCGAAGAGAAATTCGCCACTAGAACCACTTGACGAGCCCGGGAGAGACGACAATCCGGCCGGGCCGCCCATCGAGGCAGCGAAGACAATGTCCGACGAAAAGAAGAAGGGCCCCTCCTCCGCCGCGGCCATGCCGGCCGCCATGGCGCCTCCGGGGATGATCAACAAGGAGGACATCCCGCAGGTCCTCCCCATCCTCCCCCTGCGCAACTCCGTGTTCTTCCCCGGGGGCGTGCTGCCCCTGGCCGTGGGCCGTCAGAAGACGATCGCCCTCATCAAGGACGCCGTTCGCGATGACCAGGTCATCGGCGTCGTCACCCAGCGCCGCGCCGAGGAGGAGGATCCCGGCGCGTCCGACCTCTACACCATGGGCACCGTCGCCCGCATCGTGAAGCTGCTCAAGATGGGCGAGGACAACTACTCGCTCGTCGTGCAGGGCCTGGCGCGCTTCCGCGTGCTGGACCTGGTGCAGGAGGCCCCCTACCTCAAGGCGCGCGTGGATGCCGTCGAGGACCGCACGGCCTCGGAGAACGTCGAGGTCGAGGCGCTCGGCATCAACCTGAAGAAGCTGGCGCGCGAGGTCATCGAGCTGATGCCCGAGCTGCCCGCGGCCGCCACCGAGCTGGTGGAGTCCATCACCCACCCGGGCCACCTGGCCGACCTCATCGCCGCCAACGTGGACGTGCCCATCGAGGAGAAGCAGGCCGTCCTCGAGACGGTGGACCTCAAGGCGCGCATGAACCTCGTGCTCGAGCTGCTCAACCGCAAGCGCGAGATCCTCAAGCTCTCCAACAAGATCGACTCCGCCGTGAAGGGCGAGATGTCGAAGACCCAGCGCGAGTACTACCTGCGCCAGCAGCTCAAGGCGATCAAGGAAGAGCTCGGCGAGATGGGCGAGGAGGAGGAGGAGCTCGACGAGCTCCAGGAGCGCCTGAAGAAGGCGGGCCTGCCTCCGGACGTGGAGAAGGTGGCCAACAAGGAGCTCAACCGCCTGAAGACGATTCCGGCAGCCTCCAGCGAGTACACCGTCGCGCGCACCTACCTGGATTGGATCGCGGACCTGCCCTGGGCGAAGATGAGCGAGGACAACCTCGACATCGAGAACGCGCGCCAGACGCTGGACAAGGACCACTTCGGCATCAAGAAGGTCAAGAAGCGCATCCTCGAGTACCTGGCCGTGCGCAAGCTGAAGAACGACATGCGCGGCCCCATCCTGTGCCTCGTGGGTCCCCCGGGCGTGGGCAAGACGTCGCTCGGCCAGAGCATCGCCAAGGCGGTGGGCCGCAAGTTCGTGCGCCTGTCGCTCGGCGGCGTGCGTGACGAGGCGGAGATCCGTGGCCACCGGCGCACCTACGTCGGCGCGCTGCCGGGCCGCTTCATCCAGAGCATGAAGAAGGCCGGGATGAAGAACCCGGTGATGATGCTGGACGAAATCGACAAGCTCGGCGCGGACTTCCGCGGCGACCCGAGCGCGGCGCTGCTCGAGGTGCTCGACCCCGAGCAGAACAGCACGTTCAGCGACCACTACCTGGACGTGGCGTTCGACCTGTCCAAGGTGATGTTCATCGCCACGGCGAACCAGCTCGACCCCATCCCCGGGCCGCTCCGCGACCGTATGGAGATCATCGAGCTGACGGGCTACACCTTCGAGGAGAAGCAGAGCATCGCGCGCATCCACCTGGTGCCCAAGCAGCTCAAGGAGCACGGTCTGACGCCGGACCACATCACCATCACCGACGAGGCGCTGCTGATCCTCACCACGGCGTACACGCGTGAGGCCGGTGTGCGTAACCTCGAGCGCCGCATCGCCGACATCTGCCGCGCGGTGGCCGTGGAGGTCGCGGGCGGCAAGACGGAGAAGCAGGACGTGGATGGCAACCGGGTGAAGGAGATCCTGGGGCCAGAGATGTTCTACTCGGAAGTGGCCGAGCGCACCGAGGTGCCGGGCGTGTCCACGGGTCTGGCCTGGACGGCGGCCGGTGGAGATCTGCTCTTCATCGAGGCGACGAAGATGGCGGGCAAGGGCGGCATGACGCTCACCGGCCAGCTCGGCGACGTCATGAAGGAGAGCGCCACGGCGGCGCTGAGCTACCTGCGCAGCAAGGCGGAGTCGCTCGGCATCAACCCGAACTTCCTCGAGAAGACGGACCTGCACCTGCACTTCCCGGCGGGCTCCATCCCCAAGGATGGTCCTTCCGCGGGCGTCACCATCCTCACCGCGCTCACCAGCTTGCTCACGGGCATCCGGGTGCGCGGCGACACGGCGATGACGGGCGAGGCCACGCTGCGTGGCCTGGTGCTGCCGGTGGGCGGCATCAAGGAGAAGGTGCTCGCGGCGCACCGCGCGGGCATCAAGCGCGTCATCCTCCCGGAGCGCTGCCGCAAGGATCTGCAGGACGTGCCGGAGCAGGCCCGCAACGAGATCGAGTTCATCTTCGCCACGCGGATGGACGAGGTGCTCGAGGCGGCCCTGGAGAAGTCTCCGTTCAAGGAGGGCGCCGACAAGAGCCTGCCTCCGCAGCCCGAGGCGACTCCTGAAGTGCGTGCCTGAGAAGGCGCGCCTGGCTGAGAGCCGGGCGGTGAAGTGATGACGGGCGGGTTCTCCTCACCGGGGGCCCGCCCGTCGTCGTTGCGGGGAACGTCCGCGGGCCCCCGAGTGTCCGAGGTGCCATGCTGAAACCCTTCCTGGGGCTCCTGTTGATCGCCACGAGCCTGTCGGCCCACGGCGCGGAGTCCCCTCCGCCCTCCCCCATCCCGGCCCTTCCGGGAATTCCCCCCGCCGCCCCGTGGCCCTCGGCGAGCGCGCCGCTCACGGTGGCCAAGGTGGAGTTCCCCCGGGGCTTCGGGCGCCCGCGCATCTACCTGGACGCGGGACATGGCGCGCCCGGCAACGAGGGCAACTCGTCCGTCACCTGCGAGGCGGAGGAGACCTATACGCTGCGGGTGGCGCGGGAGCTGGCGCGGCGGCTGGAGGCGACGGGCCACTTCCAGGTGAAGCTGAGCCGCCGCGAGCCGGGCCAACGGCCCGCCTATCCCCAACGCCTCCAGGAGGCGGAGCAGTGGCGGGCGGCGCTCTTCCTGAGCCTGCACTCGGACGCGCGGGGCGAGGCGAGCGAATGGCTGGCGGCGCCGGAGCGCTGGTGCGCGCGCAACGACGCGGCCCCTGGGTACAGCGTGCTCTACGCGGATGACAGTGGTACGCCGCTGGTGTCACGGAGGCTGGCGCTGGCCCGGGCGCTGGCGAGGCGCATGGGCGAGGCGGGCTTCCTGCCCTACGGAGGCGAGGACTACGTGGGCCTGTACGCCACGGATCCCGAGCAACCGGGGACCTTCGTGAGTCGGCATGAGCCCGGGCGGCGCATCTTCGTGCTGCGCAAGCCGAGCATGCCTTCGGTGATCATCGAGACGCACCATGCCTGGGACTTCGAGGAGGAGGCGCGCTGGCGCGAGGAGCGCACGCTGGAGTCCTTCGCGGCGGCGGTGGCCCAGGGGCTGGTGGACGCGCTGGCCAAGAAGTGAAGTGTTGGGTGACTCCCGCGGTGTTGATTTCGGAATTTCCAGGTACCGGGGCCCGGGATACGAGGCTCGAGATGAACCTCAGAAGCCACATGATCGTGGTGATGGCAGCGCTGCTGATGTCCTGCGGCACCAGCCAGCATGCGATACCTTCTCATGACTCGACGGTCGCGAAGACCGAGCAGTTCGCTCGCCTCGTGCTCATCTTGAAGGAAGAGCGCCCTGGCCAGGTACACCATGACTGGCGCTCCATCGAGGACGTCCACCCATCATTGAACGATGCACCGAGAATCGTGCTCGCTTCCGGGCGGGACTGTTACGCGGAACTCCTGGAGTGCATGCGCGAGTGCATGAGCCGCCCTCTTCCCCGCGGATTCGGGCACACCACACAAGGGCGAGGGAAAGGCGGGAAGGAGGAGTACTGCAACAAGCGATGCATGCGACCGTATCGTGACTGCATGGACTTGCAGGATCTCAAACCGCGGGAGTTCTCGTCCGGAGAAGCGGCCACCGATTGGTTGAGGCGCCATCACCAATCCATTCTGGTCGGAAGCGTTTTCGTCATCGCGGGGGTGGCCTTTGTCGTGGCCTCCGCCGGCGCGGGAGTCCTCATCCTCATTCCCGCGACACTGATGGCCTCCGCGGATGTTTCAACGCAAGCCCCAATGGCGGTAGCACCATGACGATTGAAGAGCTTTCTCTTGAAGTGGAGGGACTGCTCGGACGGCTCCGAGAGGACAACCCATCACCGGAAGAAAAGAAGTTGCTCCTCGTCGCCATCGACGCCATCCGATTCATTTCATCCACGGGCCACTCCTACGACTTCGAGGACTACCGCAAGAGCCTCTCCGCGCAAGAGCCTCCTCCCGTCGTCGCCGTCTTCAAGACCCGCGAGGAAGCGGACGCATGGCTGCATGCGCATCCCAAGCCGCCTCATCTGACCTATGTGCTCATCGCGGATGCGTATTACATGGTCGTGTATCTGCGCGATCCCGATCGTCGCTCGCTCGGCCCACACCCCGCCCTCGCCTACCATCTCCAGGAGATGCTGGAAGCGGGTCTTCCGCCAGCGGTCGCCACGTTCAATACGCGATCGGAGGCAGACGCGTGGTTCGGCCAGCAAGCCGATCCGCCCGCCCAGAGCGTCATCCAGATCGGGAACGAGCCCTACCTCGCGGTGCACCACCGCAACGTCCATCATCGCGCAATCTACCCCTTCGCCCTTGCGCGGCGATGAGGCCTCCACGAGGAATGCGCCCATGGACTACGTCAACCTGGGACATACCGGTCTGAAGGTGTCGCGCATCTGCCTGGGCTGCATGAGCTACGGCAGTTCCAAGTGGCGCCCGTGGGTGCTGGACGAGGAGGCCTCGCAGCCCTTCTTCCAACGCGCCGTGGAGGCCGGCATCAACTTCTTCGATACCGCGGACATGTACTCGCTCGGCATGAGCGAGGAAGTCACCGGCCGCGCCCTGCGCAAGTACGCACGCCTGGAGGAGATTGTCCTCGCCACCAAGGTCTTCAACCCCATGAGCGACAAGCCCAACATGGGTGGCCTGTCGCGCAAGCACGTGGTGCAGGGGTGCGAGGCGAGCCTCAAGCGGCTCGGCGTGGAGACGATCGACCTCTATCAAATCCACCGCATGGATCCGAACACGCCCATCGAGGAGACGCTCGCGGCGTTGGACCTGCTCGTGCGTCAGGGCAAGGTGCGCTACATCGGCGCGAGCTCCTCCGCCGCGTGGAAGTTCGCCCAGGCCCTGAGCCTCTCCGAGCGCCATGGCTGGGCACGCTTCGTGTCCATGCAGAACCACTACAACCTCGTCTACCGCGAGGAGGAGCGCGAGATGCTCCCCCTGTGCGAAGCCGAGGGCATCGGCGTCATCCCCTGGTCCCCGCTCGCGCGCGGCCTGCTCGCCGGCACGCGCAAGTCCCTGGACGACAAGCAGACGACGACACGCGCGGGCTCGGATCCATTCGCGAACACGCTCTATGACAACCCCCATGACTGGGACGTCGTGGAGGCGGTGAAGAAGGTGGCCTCGGCCCGCGGCAACACCCCCGCCGAGGTGTCGCTCGCGTGGCTCCTGTCCAAGCCCGCCGTGGCGGCGCCCATCATCGGCGCCACCAAACTGGAGCACCTCGAGGCCGCCCTGCGCTCGGTGGACGTGAAGCTGTCCCCGGAAGAGGTGAAGGCCCTGGAGGCCCCCTACCAGCCCCACGCCGTGCGCGGCCACTGACCGCTCAGGGCTTCTCCTTCGCGAGCTCGTCCACCTCCGTCTGCAGCTCGCGCGTGTCCTCGAAGAAGGAGTCCAGGCTCCGGGCGGGTACCACCCGGAACGCGGGCGGCAACACCGTGCGCTCCACCGGCAGCGAGGACGAGAAATCCTCCTCGTCCAGGAGCGAGTCCGCCTGCGTCAGCGCCCCGAGGCACACGAGCACGCCCCCGAGCATGAAGCCGAGCTTCCGGGGCTCCGCTCGCGTCACGTAGCGCAGGTGGTGGAAGAGCACGAAGCCCACCCACCCCAGGGTGCCCGCCAGGAACAGCCACCGCGTCCACGCCCCCAGCGCCAGGCTGTACACCACCAGGTGCAGCAGCATGGGAACGGCGATCACCCCGAGCAGCCCCAGGCTGCCGATGGTGCCATGGGCCCCGAAGTGGAAGTGCCGCCGCGTCACCTTGCTCGCCAACGACCACAGCCCCGACCAGACGAAAGCGGCGGACACCGGCAGCACCACCGCCAGCGCGAGCGCGCCCCAGTTCGTCTTCTGGAAGTTCGTCAGATACTCGTCGAGCAGGGCGACCACCACCGTCACCGCCAGCGTCGCCGGGAAGGCGAAGGGCCGCTCGAAGAGGTGATGGTGTGGCGCCACCGGCGCCGCCGAGATGCGCGTGTCCTCCACGGCGTGGTTGCGACCGCGGAAGCGCAGGATCGTGTCCCCCACCGCCACGCGCGCATCGTCCGTGAGCACCAGCTCCGCCAGCCGCGCCCAGGGCGCCACCCGGAACGTGCCGTTGTGGCTGCCCATGTCCCGCAGCACCAGCGCCCCCTCCTCCGTGCGCTCGATGCGCAGGTGCGAGGCCGACACCTTCGGATCGTCCAGGATGACGTCGTTGGTGTAGCCCCGTCCCACCGTCGCCGGAAAGCGCTCCAGCCGGTGCCGCGAGGCCACCACGTCATCCCCCTCCAACACCTCCAGGAAGATCACTTCGTCCACGCGAGTGCCTCCAGGTAACGGCGCGCCAGCGCGCGGGCGTTGTCCGCGGAGAACCCCGCCAGGTCCAGGCTCGTCTGCACCCCCGAGGTGCTCGCGTTGTTCGTCGCCGCCCGGAGTGACAGATCGTACAGGCCAGGGAACTTCTTGTAGGCGCGCAGGCACAGCGCCGCGCGCACCGCCATGCCGCCCACCTGCACGAACTCCGTCTTGCAGCGGAAGTTCGTCACGTCCGCCTTCGTGGCGTCCACGCCCCCCGCGTCGTCGCCGAAGGTGGCCGAGTAGAGCGCCGCGAAGCGCAAGGGTCCCAGCTCGTCGCTCGACACGAAGGCATGATCGTAGGCCACCACCCCCGTGCGGTGCTCGCCGCTCAGGAAGATGTCCTCCTCGGAGGAGCACTGGTAGCGGGTGACGGTGTACGGATTCTCCGGCTCGAGCGGCGTGTCGCCCCAGCACTTGAGGAAGGGCAGCCAGCGGCCCGGCACCCGGTAGTCCCCGAGTCCCTGAGACGTCAGGGGCTCGGCCAGCAGGCGCTCGGTGATGCGCTGCTGGTTGTCCAGGAGCTGCGCGCCCACCACCGCGAGCAGCGCCGCCGGATCTCCTCCCCGCTGCGCCCGGGCCCGCTCCAACAGCGCGCGGGCATGCGCCACCGGCACCAGGAAGCCGAGCTGGTTGCCCAGCGTGGCCACGTTGACCCCCACCACCCGGCCCTCGCTCGTCACCGTGGGGCCACCGCTCATGCCCGGGTTGATGGCGCCACTGAAGTGCACCTTGTCGTAGAGCGCGTCCTGCACCAGGCCGTTGTAGGTACCCTCGACGATGGTGGTGCCCAGGTCGTGCGGATTGCCCATGGCGTACAGCCGCGTGCCCTGGGGCGGCTCCGTCGCCGCCAGCTCGAACCAGTCCTTCACCGGCGCGTCCTGCTGGATGACGGCCAGGTCATGCACCACGTCCACGTCCACCACCCGCACCGGCACCGCCTGTGCGTCCTGGCCCTCGCGCACCAGCTCGACGGTGTAGTCCTCCGGCTGGTGCACGATGCTGGAGATGACGTGGTAGTTGGTGACGGCGTGGCCCTGGGCGTCCACGAAGAACGCCGAGCCGATGGACGACTTGGTGCCGCTGCGCCGCTCGATGATGCGCACCTGGGCCACTCGGCGCTTGATGCGCTCGAAGAGTTCATGGGTGGCCGGGGGCAGCGTGGCCACCGGCAGGGGAGGCACCACGGCCGGGGGCGCTTCGTCCGGGGATGCCTCGTCCGGAGCGTCTTCCGGGGGCGCTCTTCCGGGAAGCGCCGGGGCCTGGGCCAGCGTGGCGAGCAGAAGGAAGGTCAACATGCGCGGCCCACACTAGCGGAACGGCCGCGCATTGCCCGCTCAACCCGCACGGGGAAGCGCGTCCGCCTGTCCATACCCCTTCGGAGGGATTGAGGGCATGGGGTGCTCGCGGGAGTGTGGGCGCTCCCATGGACACGCTCGATACCCGGTTGACGGGGCTCGCCCTCTGTTGGCTCATCACCCGCCCCAAGCGCAACGGCTCCCGCTCGAAGCTGGAAGAGGCCCTCTGGCCCCTCGTGGAGCACCACTTCGGCCGCGCGCAGTGGAAGGAGCGCTGCCGGACCCTCGTCGAGCACCTGCGCCAGGAGTCGCTCGTGACCGTGGGCCCCAGAGGGGGGTTGACCCTGTCCGAGGGGGGCCTCGCCCGGGGCTTGCGCCTGCTCGGCACGGACTCCCGGCCCCGGGGCTTGACGTGGCAGAAGTTCAAGGCCACCTCCTTGCAGGCGCTCGGCCTGGGGCTGCCCTCCTCGCCCGCGACGCTCGCGTGGCTCGCGGACGCCGAGGGGGTCCGCGCGGCCGTGCTCCAGCGCCAGCTCGGCGGCGGGGGCAAGCCCCACCCCACGCTGCGCCAGGTGCGCGACCGGCTCCTGTGGCGCCAGCTCGGCGTGGACACCCACCGGCCCTTCACGCTGCACGCCGTCCAGGCGCACCTGCTGGGCACCCTGCTGGAGTTGGACGTGACCGACCCGGACCACGCGCTGGAGCAGCTCGCCGCACGGGCCGTCGGGGCCACCCGTGTGGACGCGGACGCCGTGCGGCTCGCCAACGCGCGCGCCTGGCTTGTCGCCGGAGAACAACCCCCGTCCACCACCGAGCCGCCGCCTCCCCCACCCGAGGCCCCGGCTCCGGCTCCGCGTCCGAGCGCCGCCCCGGGCTTCGCGGAGCAGGTGCTCGCGACGGCCCGGGCACTTCCGGCGGGCCATCGCTTCGGACCGGACAAGGTGTTCATCGCCCATGTGTGGCGGGCCCTCCAACCGGCGTGGCGCGACCGCGAGGCCTTCAACGCCGCGCTCCTGGAGGCCAACCGCGCCCGGCGGCTGTCGCTGAGCCGGGCGGATCTCGTGTCGGCCATGGATCCCCGCGTGGTGGCCGAGTCCGAGGTGCGCACCCCGGGCGCCCGTTTCCACTTCGTCGTCGTCGACTCCCCCGCCCAGGAACTCCCATGACCTCCGATCCCCGGCTCGATGCCTTCCTCACCGAGGGCGAAGAGGTGTTCAGCGGCATCCAGCAGGGCCAGCACCTGTGGAAGCAGGATCCCTTCGACGTGGAGTCCGTCAACGCCACCGCGCGCCGTGCCTTCCAGCGGCTGTTGAATCGCGCGGTGGCCTCACCCCCACCCGACACGGGCAAGCTCCTGTTGTTGCGAGGCGAGTCCGGCAGCGGCAAGACGCACCTGGTCCGCGCGTTCCGCAACCTCGTGCACGGACGCACCCAAGGCTACGTCGGCTACCTGCCGATGACGGTCGACACGCCCCACTACGGGCGCCATGTGCTGCGCTGCGTGATGGACTCGCTCGACCGTCCCTATGACGAGCGCGTGGACGAGACCTCGGGACTGATGAAGCTGTCGGACGCGGTGATGAGCGCCTGCAAGAGCGTCTTCGCTCCGCTCATCGCCGCCGAGCGCATCCTCGAGGACGAGGAGCTGCACGACATGGTGTCCACGGTCGCCTACGAGCTGCATCGGGAAGAGCCCCGCTTCCGTGGGGTGTCCGTGGATCTGCTGCGCGCCTTGATCTTCCTCCAGCACCGGGACGTGCGCCTGCACCACGCGGTGCTCCAGTGGATGCGCTGCCGGGAGCTGTCCCCGGCGGATGCCCGGGTGCTCGGCCACCTCGTCTCCCACGCCGACGAGGAGGGGCCGCAGTGGATGCTGGAGCAGGTGGGCCAGTTGCTGGGGGTGCTGGGTCAGGCGTTCGTGCTGTGCGTGGATCAGGTGGAGGACATCGCCGACTTCGCCTTGCGGCCGGGAATGGAGCCGCCCTTCCGCCGGGCGATGAACTTCCTCGTGCACCTCGCGGGCAACGTGCCCACAGCGATCATCGTGGTGTGCTGCCTGTCCGACTTCTGGGTCAGTGCGCGCGAGGGGCTCATGCGCCCCATGCTCGATCGCATCGAGCATGATCCCGAGCCCGTGCAGCTCGATCACCTGGTGACGGCCCAGACGGCGAGGGACATCGCGGCGCTGCGCCTGAAGGTCCTCTACGAGCGGCGGGGCGCCGCGTTCAATCCGGGCGATCCCACCTGGCCCTTCCCTCCGGCGGGCTTCGAGTCGCTGAGCGGCTGGCGTCCCCGCGACGTGTTGGATCTGCTCCGCCGCTACCGCGACCGTGCCATCCAGGAGGGCCGCCTGCCCGAGCGCTTCCCCCTGGAAGACGTGAAGCCAGTGGAGGAGGGCGGAGGAAAGACGGGAGGGCACCCGCCCCAGCCCACGCCGGTCGCGGAGCTGGAGCAGGCGTGGATCGACTTCCGCGCGACCTTCCAGGCGCAGGTCCCCACGGAGGACGAGGATCTTTCCATCCTGCTCGCCTGGAGCCTGAAGACGGCCAACGACGAGCTGGACAGCGCGGCGCGCGTCACCGTGCGGACACGGGATGGAGCCTCCCTGGAGCTCACCTCGGGGCCCGAGGGCCAGCGGCTCCTCGTCGCGCTCTGCAACAAGTCCTCACGGGGCGGGCACCTGGGCCGGCAGATGGCCGAGGCGCTCCAGTCCGCCAAGGGGCAGGTGCCCGTGCTGGTGCGGACCACCGAGTTCCCCGCGAGCACGGGCACCGTCGTGGCCGAGCAGTTCCTGCGGCTGCAGAAGAAGGGGGGACGCCGGGTGGTGCTCGGAGATGGAGATCTGCGCGACCTGCTGGCGCTGCGCGCCTTCCTCCAGAAGCCCCACGACGCGAGCACCTTGGCGGCGTGGCGCCAGACGGAACGGCCCCTCACCCGCCTGAAGCTGCTGGGAGACATCCTGGGAGTCGACCCCCATCTCGGCTCCCGTCAAACCCAGCCGCCCTCCGGGTCGGAGGCGACGTCCGGGCCACGTCCGCGCCAGGACGCCACGGACTCCGCATCGAAGACCCCGGACGCGCCTCCGAAGACGAGTGCGCCGGAGCCCCGGAAGCCCACGGGTCCGTTGCGGCTGGGCAGCCAGGAGGGGATCTTCGAGAGCGCCATCACCTTGGAGCCGGAGGAGCTCACCCGGCACAGCGCCTTCCTGGGGAGCACCGGCAGCGGCAAGACGACGGTGGCGCTCAACCTCGCGGAGCAACTGCTCGCGCGTGGCATCCCCGTCATCCTCGTGGACCGCAAGGGAGACCTGGCCGGGTACGCGCGCGAGGAGGCATGGCGCGAGCCCCTGGCGGACCCGGCCCTCGAGGAGCGTCGGCGCCAGTTGCGCGAGCACCTGGACGTGGCGCTCTATACCCCGGGTCGCTCGGATGGACGTCCGCTGGCCATTCCCGTGGTGCCCCGGGGCCTGGACACCCTGCCTCTCGAGGAGCGCGAGCAGGCCGTGCAGCAGGCGGCGGACGCCATCGCCGGCATGCTCGAGTACAAGAGCAGTCCACGGGACAAAGCCGCGCGCGCCCTGCTCGGCCAGGCGCTCCAGTTGCTCGTGCGCCGGCCCCTCGGTGGCCGGGACGTGTCGCTCGAGATGCTCCAGCAGTTCGTCCACTCGGCGGATCCAGAGCTCGTGCGCGAGGCGGAAGGTCTGGATCCCAAGTCCTTCACGAAGCTCACCCAGGATCTCACCATGCTGCGCCTCAACTCGCGCGTGCTGTTGTCCGCGAGTGGGGAACGGCTCGATCTGGAGGCACTGCTCGGCCGGAGCGGCGCGGGGGGGACGGGGCGGACGCGGCTGAGCGTCATCAGCACCAAGTTCCTGGGCGGCACCCCGAGCGTGCTCTTCTGGGTGTCCCAGTTCCTGCTGGAGACCTTGCGTTGGGCGAGCCAACACCCCTCTTCCACGCTCCAGGCGGTGCTGCTCTTCGACGAGGCGGACCTGTACCTGCCCGCGATGAGTCAGCCCGCGACGAAGCAACCCATGGAGAGCCTGCTCAAGCGCGCGCGCTCGGCGGGCGTGGGGGTGATGCTGGCGACCCAGAGCCCGGGGGACCTGGACTACAAGTGCCGTGAGAACGTGGGCACCTGGCTGGTGGGCCGCGTGAAGGAGGACACGGCGCTCAAGAAGCTCAAGCCGCTGTTCTCCAACGGCCGGGGCGCGGATGGGACCCAGAAGCTCGCCACGCAGGAGCAGGGACAGTTCCACCTCCAGGCCGAGGGGGCCACGCGCCAGCTCAAGGCGGATCGCAACCTCATCCCCACCCGGCAACTCTCCGAGGAGGAAATCCTCCGGCTCGCGCGTCTCAGCCTGGAACGGGCCACCGGGTCGCGCTCCCCGTGAAGGGGCTCACGTCCAGGCCGCCCACTTCATTGGGTCGTCCATGCCACCCACCTCCCAGGTCGGGCGGCGGGCGGCCACCGCCGCGGACCCGGAGCCCAGCCGCGAGTCGGGGGACGGACCGTGCGACCCGTTCCCTCCCCGCCAGGGGGCTCGCCACAGGTGAAGGCGCCGCCACGGGGTGTGTAAGTGCCCGAGACTTGGAGATGACTTCCGCGCCCCGCACGGTAACCTGAGGCGCAGATGACCCCCGAAGCCCGCGCCGAGATGGTCGCCCAAGCCGAACGCGCCCTGCGCCGCGGAGAACTGGACGAGGCCCTGCACCTCTACGAGACACTCGGCCAGGCCTTCCCCGACGATCCCGCCCTCGCCACCAAGCTCGCCCACCTGCGCGAGAGCGTGGATCCCCAGGAATTGCAGGCCGCGCGCGCCCTCCAGGCCAGCAACCTGCCCCAGTCCATTCCCCAGGGGCCCTCCTCGCCCGTCGCCGAGGGCGAGCGCCTCTTCAGCCTGGGCGACTACGCCGGCGCCGCCGCCGCCTACCGCCGCGCCCTCCAGGAGCGCCCCGACAGCGAGCTCATCCGCGAACGGCTCGAGGAGCTCTACCGGATGGCGCGCACCCTCCCCGTTCACTCGCCAACGGACCGCTCGCTTCCCCGCCAGGCCGAGCCGCTCCTGCACGCCCTGCTGGACAGGCTCGCCGCGCGCCGCCGTCTCAAGCGCGACTGATGCGTTGCGCCCCAGCGGGCTCGGCTTCTAGACTCCGCACCCCGACTTCGCTGTCATACCCGCCGCCTTGTCCCTGACACGGGCGCCCGTCCTTCACCCTCGTTCCGCCTCCATGACGCTCATCGGCAGCCACATCGGGCGCTACCGCATCCTCGAGGAGCTGGGCTCGGGGGGCATGAGCGTCGTCTACAAGGGGCTCGACACGGCGTTGGACCGGGAGGTGGCGGTCAAGGTCCTGCACCCCCACCTGGCGCACAAGAGCGAGTCGCGCCAGCGCCTGGCGCGCGAGGCCCGGGCGGTGGCGCGGCTGCACCACCCCAACATCCTCGAGGTGTTCGACTTCTCGGCCGAGGGAGCGCGCGAGGCCTTCCTCGTCACCGAGTACGTGCGCGGCCGCACCCTCAAGGAGTACGTGGACGGCCAGGGGCCGCTCGAGCCCCCCGAGCTGGCCGCGATGGTCGTCCATGAGATCGCCGCCGCGCTCGCCCACGCGCACGAGGCCGGCGTCATCCACCGCGACCTCAAGCCCGAGAACGTCATGGTGCGCGAGGACGGGGTGATCAAGCTGATGGACTTCGGCATCGCCCGGCTGCTCGACTCCGAGGAGCGGATGACCCTCACCGGCGCGCTGGTGGGCTCGCCCGCGCACATGGCGCCGGAGATCATCGAGGGCCACGAGGCCGGGCCCGCCGCGGACATCTTCTCGCTGGGCACCATCCTCTACGGGCTCGTCACCGGACGGCTGCCCTTCACCGCCGCCAACGCCACCGCCACGCTCAAGCGCATCCTCGATGGCGCCTACGAGGATCCCCGGCAGCGCGTGCCCACGCTGTCGGACGAGCTGGCGGACATCTGCGCCACGTGCCTGGCCCGGCAGCCCTCGCGGCGCTACGCCCACGCGGGCGCGCTGCGCGACGCGCTGGCGGACTACCTCGCCGGGCTCGGCTTCGCGCGCGTGGGCGAGGAGCTGGTGTCCTTCTTCGCCGACCCGCCCTCGTACCAGAAGCTGATGCGCCCGCGCATCATCGCCACCCTGCTCGAGCGCGGCGAGCGCCTGCTCGCCGAGGGCCGCACGCCCCGGGCGCTGGCCAACCTCAACCAGGTGCTCGCGCTCGATGGCACCAACGCGCGCGCGCATACCCTGCTCCAGGGTCTGGAGCGGCAGCGCCGCCGCAAGCGCTGGCGCACGCGGGGCGCGCGGCTCGGCGGAGGGCTGCTGCTGGTCTCGGCGCTCGGCGTGGGCGTCCACCTCGCCCTGCCCCGGCCCGTGGCCCCGCGGCGCTCCGAGGCGCCCCCGCCCACGCCCCCCGTCCCGTCTCGGCCCCCGGCCCCGGCGGCCGAGGCGCCCGTGGCGACGCCCTCCGTCCCCCCCGAGGCGGTGCCCACCGCCAGGCCAACCCCGGCCCCGCTCGAGCGGCGGCCCGCGAGCGACAAGAAGCCTCCCTCGCGCCCCGTGGCGGCCCTCGCCCCCGTGGCCCAGGCCCCCGTGCCCGTCTCCATCCTGGTGCGGCCCTACGGCTACATCCGCGTGGACGACGGAGCGCGCAGCGCCGAGCCGCTCGCCCAGCACTCGGCGGCGCTCCTGGCGGGCACGCACACCGTCACCATCTCCTGCGACTACTGCGAGGACGCGCGCGAGAGCATCGAGGTGCGTCCGGGCGCGGAGAACGTCTTCCGGCTGCGCGCCCAGCTCAAGGCCTCGCGGCTGTCCTTCGACCTGGAGCCGGCGGATGCCCTGGTGCGCGTGGGCGAAGTGACGCGCACGGCGCGGGACACGCAGGCCCGCCCCTTCGACATTCCCTCGGTCCGCGGCCCCGCGGTCTTCCAGCACCGCGTGGAGTACGAGATCAGCCGCTCGGGCTACCGCACCGAGAAGCGCGTGGCCTACGTCGAGCCGGGCAAGTCCGACATCGTGAGAGGAGTGCTCGTCCCCGAATGAGCCGCTGCCTGCGCCTGCTCGCCGTGCTCGGGCTGTGGGTGCCCGGGCTCACACTCGCCGCGGATTGGGTGGACGAGGAGGTGCCCGCCCTGCGCGCCACCTACGAGTACGGCCACTACGCCGAGGTGCTCGAGCGCGCGACGAGCCGCATCGACCGGGGGCGGCTGTCCGAGCAGGACTTGCTGGAGCTGCACAAGCTCGCGGGGCTGAGCGCCTTCCATCTGCACCACACCGACGAGGCCACGCGCCACTTCCGCGCGCTCCTGCGCCTGGATCCCGACTTCCACCTGGATCCCTTCGCGGTGCCGCCCCCGGCGGTGAACTTCCTGGACACCTTGCGCGAGGGGATGGGCGAGGAGCTGGAGCGGGTGCGCCAGGAGCGCCGGGCACGGCTGGAGCGCGAGCGGGCGGAGGCCGAGCGCCGGGAGCGCGAGCGCGTGGAGGCCGAGGAGCAGCGCCGCCGCATGGAGGAGATGTCCCGGCAGGTGACGGTGCGCCTGGTGGAGAAGCGCAGCTTCCTGGTGAACTTCGTCCCCTTTGGCGCGGGCCAGTTCCAGCAGGGCCGCCCGGCCATGGGCGCCCTGTTCGCGGCGACCGAGGGCCTGCTCGCCGCCACCAGCCTCGCCACCTACTTCGCCCACCAGGCGCTCTACAGGACGGAGAAGGTGTCGGTGGATGATGTCCGCGGTCCCCGGGAGGTGCAGGTGCGCTACATCCCCACCAGCAACAAGGATCAGGCCGAGCTGTTGTCGACGATCAACAGGAACACGGCCCTGGGCTTCTACGGAGTGTATGCCCTGGGCGTGCTCGAGGCGCTGTGGCGTCACCAGGACGAGGTGGTGAGCACGCGCATCGAGACGCCCCCGGACCCGGCCGCGCCCCGGGCCCGGCTGCACCTGGTTCCCTCGTCCGGTGGCGCGAGCGCCGGCTTCACCCTCGCCTTCTAGGAACGCGTCCGCTCATGGCCAGCCTCACCATCCGCTCCCCCCAGGGCAAGGTCCGCACGGTCCTGCTGCACAAGCGCATCACCAGCATCGGCCGCTCGGCCGACAATGACGTGACGCTGGAGGACACGTCCGTGCCGGACAGCGCCCTGCACGTGCTCTTCGATGGCGCGCGCTACCAACTGGGCAGCCTGGGCGCCACCTTCCAGGTCAACGGCAAGAAGCGCGACAGCGCCGTGCTCGCCACCTCCGACGTCATCCGCGTGGGCGCCACCGAGCTGGTGTTCACCCGCGAGGAGGCCGCGCCCGGCCCCGCCCCCACGGCCTCGCCCCCGCTGTCCCTCACCCACCAGGCCGAGCCGACGGCGGATCCCGACTCCACCACCCGCGAGGTGCCCGGCGTGGTGGGGCGCGAGCTGCTGCTCTTGCGCCGCCTCACCGCCTTCAGCGCCCGGGTGCTCGGCGGCGGTGCCAGCCGGGACACGCTGCTGGAGAGCCTCCTGGACGAGGCCATCGAGGTGACGCGGGCGGACAAGGGCTTCCTCATCCTCCGGGAGAATGGCGAGCTGCGCGTGAAGGTGGCACGCAACCTCTCGCGCGAGAACCTGGAGGACGCGGTGGAGCGCGTGTCCGACTCCATCATCGAGAAGGTGGTGCGCACGCGCCAGCCGCTCATCCTCAGCGACGCGCTGGAGGATCCCGAGTTCAAGGTGAGCAAGTCCGTGGTGAACCTGCAGATGCTCTCCGTCATGTGCGTGCCGCTGGTGCGCGACGACGAGCTCTTCGGCGTGCTCTACGTGGGCAACGATCGGCTGGTCAACCGCTTCGAGCCCAAGAGCCTGGACATGCTCACCATCTTCGCGGCCCAGGCGCTCCTGCTCATCCACAACGCGCTCCTGGTGAATGATCTCAAGCTGGACAACACCGAGCTGCGCAAGCGCCTGGATGACACGCGCTACGGGGAGATCGTCGGCGCCTGCCAGGGCATGCTCGACGTGTACAAGCGCATCGACAAGATCGCCCCCACGGACATCTCCGTGCTCATCACCGGCGAGACGGGCACGGGCAAGGAGCTCATCGCGCGCGAGCTGCACCGCCACTCGCCCCGCGCCAAGGGGCCCTTCGTCACCATCAACTGCGGCGCCATCCCCGAGAACCTCCTGGAGAGCGAGCTGTTCGGCCACGTGCGCGGCGCCTTCACCGGCGCGGTGAACACCAAGGTGGGCCGCTTCCAGGCGGCCATCGGCGGCACGCTCTTCCTCGACGAGATCGGCGAGATGCCGCTGCAACTCCAGGTGAAGCTCTTGCGCGCCCTGCAGGAGAAGGTCGTCTACAAGGTGGGAGACCACCGGGGCGAGCCCGTGGACATCCGCGTGGTGACGGCCACCAACCGGGTGCTGGAGGACGAGGTGCGCAAGGGCACCTTCCGCGAGGACCTCTACTACCGGCTCAACGTGGTGACGCTCAAGCTGCCCCCCTTGCGCGAGCGCGGCGAGGATCTGTTCGTGCTCGGCAAGTACTTCCTGCAGAAGTACGCCAAGGAGTTCGGCGCCCGGGCCAAGGGCTTCTCCCCCTCGGCCACGGTGGCCATGAAGAAGTACGGCTGGCCGGGCAACATCCGCGAGCTGGAGAACCGCATCAAGAAGGCCGTGGTGCTCTCGGACAAGCCGCTGCTCGGGCCGGATGATCTGGATCTCAAGCCGGAGAACCTGGAGCCGGTGCTGCCCCTGGCCGAGGCGCGCGAGCGCTGGCAGAAGCAGTACATCCAGGAGGTCTACGAGCGGAACAACCGCAACAAGACCAAGACGGCCAAGGACCTGGGCGTGGACCCGCGCACCATCTTCCGCCACTTCGAGAAGCTGGAAGCGGACAAGAGCGGCGAGCCCTTGCCTCCCGCCGCAGACGGCGACGAGGAGTTGTTGTAATTCATGACAGGGCTGTCACGGTTCGTTCCCCCCCGCTCCCGTGACCCCCGGGTAAATGCGCATGGCGACGACGAAATCCCCCCCGAGTCGGCTGGCCAGCCAATTGCTAGGACTCTGCCTCCGAAAGGGGTGGGGTTTGGGGACCGCCGTCTGGGTCCTGGGTGGCTGCGTCCTTCCCCAGGACGAGTACTACCTGGACGGGCTGCCCTTCCCACGCAACGACGCCCCCCGGATCGTGGAGAACCTGGTGCAACCCCCCTACCGCATCCTCCGAGGCTTCGGGTCCACACGCTGTGAGCTGGAGTTCAGCATCATCGTGGAGGATCCCAACGTGGGCGACACGCTCACGGCGTACTGGTACGTGGACTACGATCCCAACCAACCGCGTGGCGCGGACCGGGAAGTGACCCTGCTGCCCAAGGGCAACGATCCGAGACGGGACGAGCGCCCCACCATCAAGCCCATCTTCAACTCGGCCGAGTTCAGCCGGCTCAACACCCCGGGCGACCATGTCGTCGAGGTGGTCGTCTCCGACCGGGCCCTCCAGGGACGGGTGCCCCAGGCGGACATCGTCCAGCTGCCCAACGGCGACATCCTGACCAATCCCGGCTACGCCACGTCCTATGTGTGGTTCGTGCGGACCGAGCAGGGAAATTGCCCATGAACCGCTCGAGCATGGGACTGTTAGGGGTCGTGCTCACGGGGGTGCTGCTGCTGGGCTGTAGCGCGTTCGATCCGAACGAGCCCATCGGCTGCCGCGATGACAGCAACTGCGCGGACGACCAGGTGTGCTTCGTCGACGGGTGCGGCGATCCGGGCAGGAACCTCGTGGTGGAGGTCATCCCCAACGCCAAGGAGGGCCTGTTCGCCCAGGATTTGAGGGTGGACGAGCTGCGCGATCAGCAGACGCTGTTGCTGCACGGCCCCTCCACGCTCCAGGCGCGGGTCCGGGTGGTCGGGGCGACCTCCAGCACGCCCTACTCCGCCCCCGTCACCCTGCGCATCACGGGCGAGAGCCTGCTCATCCCCGGAGTGCCGCGCTGGCAGGAAGACAGCACGCTGGAGCCCAGCCCGCAGGGCACCTACAGCGCCTACACCCTGTCGGTGGCCTCGGGGCGCTACACGGTGAAGCTGCTCACCACCAACTCCGAGCTTCCGCCCCTGTCCAGCAGCGGCGACGTGCAGCCGGGAAGCAGCGCCACGCTCGACTTCTCCCTGCCCGATGCCTCCCTGCTCGTCCAGATGACCGGCAAGGTGCTGCGCTACGACAACAAGCTCATGCCCAGGGACGTGCCCCTGAGTGTGCAGGTGCTCGATGAGAAGAAGAATCCGCTGACCCAACGGGTGTCCGTGGATCCGGACACGGGACTGTTCACCCTGGTGTTGCTCCGGACGGACTTGGAGCACGGCTCGCTCACCCTGCAGGTCACCTCCACGAACTACCTGGTGCCTCAGATGCTCGTCCACCTCGATCCGGGCCGGGCGCTGACCGAGCCCATCCTGCTGCCCGACTATGGGGAGCCGGTGCGGCTGCAGGGACGGGTGGTGGACTCGGCGAACAAGCCAGTGGCCGGGGCCACGCTCTTCGTGTCGGGCTCGGTGCTGGGCGGCGGGCAGTACCGCAGCCCGCAGGTGGAGTCCCAGGGGGATGGCACCTTCGAGCTCCTCACCCTGCCCAGCCCCCCGCTGGGCAGCGGCCGCGAGCTCGTCCTGACCATCCTCCCGCGGGCGGGCAACTTCGCTGGCTCCACGGAGACGAGCCTCGTGGTGCCGCGCGTGAGCGTCTCGAAGCTCGGGGACGTGGTCTGCCAGGAGCGGCGCAAGGTGGTGGGCACCGTGCTGGGGCCCGTCGGCTCGCTGCCCGCCGCGGGCGTCCAGGTGGAGGCCACACTGCTCAAGGAGGTGGTGGGCACGCCCCGGCCCGCCTCCAGCCGCGTCGCGGCGGACCGCCGCACGGACGAGGCGGGCCACTTCGAGCTCTGGTTGGATCCCGGCGTCTACCGCTTCGACTTCGCCTCCCTGGAGAACCTGCCCCGCTTCAGCCGCATCGTCACGGTGCACCCCTGGACGGCGGCCACGCCCCCCCCACCCCAGGAAGTCTCCGTCACGCTGCCCAAGGGCCGCCGCGTCACCGGCTATGTCCGCCACAGCGAGGGGACCCAGGCGCGGCCCAACGTGCCCAACGCCGCCCTGCGCTTCTACCGCCTGGTGGCCGTGGAGGGGGAGAACTCCGCCCTGCTGCTCGGCGAGACGACGTCGGACGCGGCCGGCGCCTTCTACATCACCCTGCCCCTGCCCTGAGGCTCCGCCCTCCGGGGCACGGAGAGGGGCTGGCCGCCATGTTCGCCACGTATTTGCCCCTTGCGTGTATGCAGCATTGCGAATATCCATGCACGCTCATGCATAAGGCGGCGATCGGCATCATTGGCGCGTCCGGCTACTCCGGCGTCGAGGCGACCCACATCCTGGCGGCCCACGGGCAGGTGGAGCTGCGCCTGGTGACCAGCGACCGCTGGAAGGGCGAGTCGGTGGGCCGCCGGCTGGGAATCATGGGCCCCGTGGGGCAGCTGCGCTATGCGCCGCTGGACCAGAGCGCCGAGCTGGCGCGCGAGTGCGAGGTGGTGCTGCTGGCCACGCCCGCCGAGTCCTCGCTGGAACTCGTGCCGGGGCTGCTCGAGGCGGGCGTGCGGGTGATTGATCTCTCGGGCGCCTTCCGCCTCCAGGACACGGCCGCCTACCCGTCCTTCTACAACTTCACCCACGGCTCGCCCGCGCTGCTGGCGGAGGCGGTGTATGGCCTGCCGGAGCTCGTCTCGCGCGAGCGCATCGCCCGGGCGCGGCTGGTGAGCAACCCGGGCTGCTACGCCACCGCGTGCGCGCTGTCCGTGGCGCCGCTGTTGCGCGCGGGGCTGCTCGACGAGGGCTCCATCATCTTCGACGCCGCCTCGGGCACCACGGGCGCGGGCCGCAAGGGCAGCGAGGACATGAGCTTCAGCGAGGTGGACGAGGACTTCCGCGCCTACCGCGTGCTGCGCCACCAGCACACGCCGGAGATCGCCCAGACGCTCGCGGGGGTGGCCGGGCGCACGGTGCCGCTCACCTTCACCGCGCACCTGTTGCCGCTCAAGCGCGGCATCCTCGTCACCGCCTACGCGCGCCTGGCCAAGGGCGCCACCGCCGCCGAGGCCCGCGCCGCCCTGGAGAAGAGCTACGCGGACTGCCCCTTCCTCTCGGTGGAGTCCTCGCCGGACGCGGTGGGTCTCAAGGCCGTGGTGGGCACCAACCGCTGCACGGTGGGGCTCGCCGTGGACGCCACGGGACATGATCCGGGCCGCGTGGTGGTGACGGCGGCGATCGACAACCTGGTCAAGGGCGCCGCGGGCCAGGCCGTGCAGAACCTCAACCTCATGAAGGGCTGGGAGGAGACGCTCGGCCTGTCCACCCTCCGGGGCTTCACGCCGTGAGGGTCCCTCCGGGATTCTTCTTCTCCGGTCAACACGCCGGCCTCAAACCCCAGCGCAAGGACGTCGCGCTCGTCTACAGCGACACCCCCTGTGCCGCCGCGGGCTGCTTCACCGCCAACAAGGCCCGCTCCGCGCCCGTGCAGGACGCCGGGCCCCGCCTGCCCGCCGCGGACGTCCAGGCCGTGCTCGTCAACTCGGGTAACGCCAACGCGCTCACCGGCGCCGCGGGGCTCGAGGCCGTGCGCACCCTGCGCGAGGAGCTCGGCCAGATTCTCTCCATCTCCCCCTCCGCCGTGCTCTGCGCCTCCACGGGCGTCATCGGCCATCCTCTGCCCGTGTCCAAGGTGCGCGCGGTGCTCGCCCCACTCAAGGAGGGCCTGCGCCCCGAGTCGGATGCCGCCGCCGAGGCCATCATGACCACCGACACGCGCCCCAAGCAGGTGTGGCGCTCGGTACGGCTCTTCGACCGGGACGTGACGGTGTCCGCCATCTTCAAGGGCTCGGGGATGATGCACCCGTCGCTCGCCACGGTCATCGCCGTCATCGTCACCGACTGCGCCATCGCCCCGGAGCCGCTCGCCACCGCCCTGCGCCAGGCCGTGTCGTGCTCCTTCAACAGCCTGACGGTGGACGGGGACATGAGCCCCAACGACACCGTGTACGCGCTGGCCAACGGCCGTGCGGGCAACCCCACCCTCACCGGCACCGGGCCGGAGTGGGACGCCTTCACCAGCACCCTGACGGAGCTGTGCCAGGAGATGGCGCGGGAGATCGCCGCGGACGGCGAGGGCGCCACCAAGCTCCTGGAGGTGGAGGTGACGGGCGTGCCCACCCCGGCGATCGCGCAGGATCTCGCGCGCGCCGTGGCGGGCTCCACCCTGGTGAAGGCCGCCGTCTTCGGGGCCGATCCCAACTGGGGCCGGGTGCTGGCCACCGTGGGCGCGCGCGCTGGCACCCAGGGCTACGCCGTGGACCCCTACCCCGCGCGCGTCACCATCCAGGGCGTCTGCGTCTACGAGGGCACGCCCCTGCCGTATGACGCCGTGGTGCTCAAGGCGCGCATGCGCGAGCCCGAGGTGCGCGTGGAGGTGCACCTCACCGACGGCGAGGCGTCCGCGGTGGCGTGGGGGTGCGATCTCTCGTACGACTACGTGAAGATCAACGCGGACTACACCTCGCTCATCGTGTCCAAGCCGGACGGCGGCGTGGGCAAGGATGACCGGCTGGCCAACTACAGCCCCGCCTTCAAGACGACGCTGCTCGTCGAGTCGCTCTCGTACATCTCGCGCTTCCGCGGCAAGCGCTGCGTCATCCGCTACGGCGGCGCGGCCATGGTGAAGGAGTCGCTCAAGCAGGCCTTCTGCCGCGACATCGAGCTGCTGCGCTCCGCGGGCCTGCAGCCCATCATCGTCCACGGGGGTGGGCCGGAGCTCACCCGCACGCTGGACAAGCTGGGCCTGCGCCAGGAGGGCATGCTCATCTCGGATGACTCGGGCCTCAAGGTGGTGGAGATGGTGCTGTCGGGCTCGGTCAACTCCGATCTCGTCACCATCCTCAACAACATGGGGGACCGGGCCGTGGGCCTGTCCGGCAAGGACGGGGCGATGATCCGCGCCCGGCGCATGTCCAGCGAGGATGGGCGCTCGCGCGAGCACGTGGGCGAGGTGACGCGCGTCAACCCCGACTTCCTGGAGATGATGCTGGGCCAGGGCTACGTGCCCGTCATCTCCCCGGTGGGCCTGGGCGAGGACGGCCTCACGTATGACCTGGGCTCGGACGTGGTGGCCGCCGAGGTGGCCAAGGCCCTCAAGGCGCACAAGCTCGTCTACCTGCACGACGCGCCGGGCATCCTCAAGGACAAGGAGCTCTTCAGCGAGCTGACGGCCGCGCAGCTCCAGGAGCACCTGGACGCGGGTGCCTTCACCGGCAGCATGCAGACGCGCGCCAACATGGCCATCAAGGCCATTGGCGGAGGCGTGGAGCGGGTGCACGTCATCGACGGACGGGTGCCCCACAGCCTCATCGCCGAGCTCTTCACCGACAAGGGCGTGGGAACACTTGTCACCCGTTGAGCCAGGACCCCGGAGGCCCCACAACGTGAGTCCGCTTCGGAACAATGGAGACAAGGCCGCGCGCCAGGACGCCATCCGCCGCATCGTGCGCACGCACCAGGTGGGCACCCAGGAGGAACTGGGGCAGCTGCTCTCGCGCGAGGGCTTCGACGTCACCCAGGCCACGCTCTCCAGGGACTTGGCGCAGCTCGGCGCCATGCGCGTGTCCCTGCCCGAGGGCGGCACGGTGTACGGGCTGGAGGCGGCGCCCCCGCGCGGGGGCGAGTCCCGATTGATGGAGCTGGGGGAGATGATCCTCTCGGTGGAGGACAACGAGATGCTGGTCGTCGTCCGCACCCGCCCCGGCTCCGCGCCCCTGGTGGCCTCGGCCATCGATCATGCGCGGCTGCTCGAGTGCCTGGGGACGCTCGCCGGAGATGACACCATCTTCGTCGCCCCGGCGCGGGGCCGCTCCACGCGCACGTTGAACCGGAAGTTGAAAGCCTTCTTTGGAAAGGAAGACATCCCGTGACGATTGCCAAGACGGCCGCTTCGGGCGGAACCGGCCTCCACCCGGAGGTGCTGGCCTTCACCAGCTCGCTGGCGCTCGACAGAGCCCTGCTGCGTGAGGACCTGGTGGGCAGCCTCGCCCACCTCACCATGCTCTCGCGCACCCGCCTCATCCCCTCCGAGGACGCGCGCGCCATCCGCGAGCAGCTCGTGGCCATCTGGAAGGCCTCCCAGGCCGGCACGTTGGCGCTCCCCGACGAGGAGGACGTGCACATGGCCGTGGAGGTGGAGATCACCCGCGTGCTGGGTGAGCGCGCGGGCCTCCTGCACACGGCGCGCTCGCGCAATGATCAGGTGGCGCTCGACTTGCGGCTGCACGTGCGCGAGAAGGTGGCCGAGACGCTCGAGGTGCTGGCCACGCTCATCGAGGGCCTGGCGGCCCGGGCCGAGGCCGAGCGCGGCGTCATCCTCCCCTCCTATACGCACCGGCAGCGCGCGCAGCCGATCTCCCTCGCCTACCAGCTCTGTGGCTACGGGGCCATGTTCTCCCGGGACGTGGACGCGCTCGGCTTCGTGCTGCAGGGCGTGGCGTCGCTGCCCCTGGGCGTGGGTGCCATCGGCGGCACGTCGCTGCCCATCGATCGCGAGGTGACGCGCGAACTCTTGCGCTTCCCCCGCGTGACGATGAACGGCCTGGACACGGTGGGTGACCGCGACTTCGCCCTGGACTTCGCGTACACGGCGATGCGCTCGCTGCTGCACGCCAGCCGCGTGGCCACGGACTTCTTCGACTTCTCCTCGCCCGAGTTCGGCTTCGTGAAGCTGGACGGGGAGATCGCCTGCGGCTCGAGCATGATGCCGCAGAAGCGCAACCCGGACGTCTTCGAGCTCATCCGCGGCAAGGCGGGGCGCGCGGTGGGCAACCTCACCAACCTGGCGGTGCTCGTGAAGGGCCTTCCGGGCGGCTACAACCGCGACCTGCAGGAGGACCGGCAGGTGCTGCTGGAGACGGGGCCGCTGCTCACCAGCGTGCTGTCCATGCTCCACCTGGCGCTGGGCAAGGTGTACTTCGACAAGGACAAGTGCCTGGCGGCGGTGGAGTCGGACTACATGCAGGCCACGGACATCGCCGAGGCGCTGGCGATGAAGGGCATTCCCTTCCGCACGGCGTACAAGGCCACGGGCGCGCTGGTGCGGGCGTGCCAGGAGAAGGGGCTGCCGCTGGCGCAGGTGACGCTGGAGCTGGCCCAGTCGGTGGATGCGCGCTTCGACGCCGAGGTGCTCAAGAGCGCGGATCCCCGGCGCGCGGTGGAGCGCAAGGCCAACGCGGGGGGCACCGGCCCCGCGTCGGTGGAGAAACAACTGGTGGAACTGAAGTCCCACGCGGCGCGCGCTCGGGAGATGGCCAAGGCCATTCCCCGGCTCGCCACCCTCTTCGACTCGTTGCAGGAGGCAGCACTGTGAAGCAAGACTTCCTCTCCCTGGCGGACCTGTCCGCGGCTGACTACCGGTCCCTCTTCGACCGGGCACATGCCCTCAAGGCGAGTCGCAAGCGCAAGGAGGTGGTGACGACGCTGGCCGGCCGCCACCTGGTGGCGGTGTTCGAGAAGGCGTCCACGCGCACCCACCTGTCCTTCGAGGCGGCCATGTACCAGCTCGGCGGCACGGTGACGACGATCACCTCGGCGAGCAGCCAGATTGCCCGCGGCGAGACGATCGAGGACACCGCGCGCGTCATCTCCGGCTATGCGGACTGCATCATGTTCCGCACCTTCGGGGACGACCGGCTCCAGGCGTTCGCCAAGGCGTCGGCGGTGCCCGTGATCAACGGCCTGTCCGAGGGAGGCCATCCGGTGCAGGTGCTGGCGGACCTGTTCACGGTGGAGGAGCGGCTGGGCGGAGTGAAGGGCAAGACGGTGGCGTTCCTGGGCGACTGCGCGAGCAACATGGGCCGCTCGTTCGTGGAGGCCACGCGCTTTTTCGACTTCCACCTGCGGCTGGGCTGTCCCGAGGGCTACCGTCCGGCGGCGTCGCTGCTGGCCGAGGCCGGCGGGCGCGTGCACGTCACGGCGGACCCCACCGAGGCCGTCCAGGGCGCGGACGTGCTGGTGACGGACGTGTGGACAAGCATGGGCCAGGAGGCCGAGTCCGCGCGGCGGATGAAGGATTTGAATGGCTACCAGCTCGACGAGGCCCTGCTGGCCAAGGCGAAGCCGGGCGCCATCGTGCTGCACTGCCTGCCGGCGCACCGCGGCGAGGAGATCTCCGCGGGGGTGATTGACGGTCCCCAGTCGGCGGTGTGGGACGAGGCGGAGAACCGCATGCACGTGCAGAAGGCGCTCATCGAGCGGCTCATCCTCGGCTGAGCCCCGAAGGCTCCCGGCGGCCTCTCCCCGCCGGGAGCGTCTCCCTCGCACTCATAGACACACGCTACCGCCAGGCTCCCACGAAACTCCGCCAGGCCCGCGCTGGGAGTGCCAGGCGGCGGGTTCGCTTCCCGCTGCCTCCATCCCGAGAAGCCTAGCAATCTTAACGGGTTGCTGGGTTTTTCTCTGTCCTCGTTTTCATCATGTGCCCTCAGTGTGCCCCTCTGGCGTCTCTAGCCCAGAGCGGCGCGCGGCTGGGGGATGGGACGATCCAGTTCCTGCGCCGCGCTCTCCCGCGCCTCGGGCGACAGGTGCGCGTACCTCATGGTCATCTCGATGGTGGCGTGCCCCCCATCAACTCCTGAATGACCTTGAGGGCCACGCCCCGCGCGGAAGAACGATTCGATGTAAGTTCGAGGCTTCAGCCGGTGACAGTGCGACCTGCTCAAGGTTGTGCTTCCGCCTTGCCATAGCTTCGGTTCTCGCTGCAATCCGTTAAGTACTATACCCGCATCCTGATAGGTGCTGAATGATTGCCTTTAAGTTCGTTGGTTCGCTGACGAAGGCAGTGAACGGAGAGTGCGAAGTGGCGCGTTGTTCCTATTAGCATTGGTCGTGCCTCTACGCACCCAGGCTGGCCGAAACAACTCCATATTCTAAGAGGTTGGGGACTTCTCATGAATCAAAAGCTCAAAGTGCTCACTACTGTGGCTGCATTGTTAGCAGGGCTTGGCACTATCTTAAGTCTTCCGGCTGCCGCCCAAGTTGCTCCTGCGCATGCTGCTGGGCACACGCCGGACGTGTCGCCAGAAGTCCTTTCAGCCATGCAACGAGACCTCAGGCTCTCTGAAGAGCAAGCTCGTCGTCGGTTGGCCTTTGAAGCAAGAGCCCCTGCCCTTGAAGCCAGCCTGCGCAATGAACTGGGAACTAGTTTCGGCGGGGCATGGCTGAATGGGGATGGCAGTCAACTCATTGTCGGCGTCACAGATGCAACCAGTGCAGAACTCGTGCGTCGTGCTGGGGCAGAACCCAAACAGGTTACCTGGAATGCCGAGCAACTTGAGGAGGTGAAGGTAGCACTGGACCGCAGCGCGAAGTGGGCAGACAAGACGATCCGGGCTTGGTACGTCGACCTGACCACCAACAGTGTCGTCGTGGTCTCCGGGGATTCGGCTGTGTCTAAATCTCAAGCTAAGTCTTTCATTACCATCATCGGTGCCAAGGGTAACGCAGTCCGCGTGGAGCCTTCTGCCGAGGAGTTCCGCACGTTTGATGTTCTGCGAGGCGGTGATGCCTACTATCCCGGTAATGGACTCTGCTCGATCGGATTTCCCGTGAATGGAGGCTTCGTCACTGCGGGCCACTGCGGCGGTGTTGGCACATCCACTTTAGGGTTCAATGGTGCCGCCCAAGGCACTGTCCAAGGTTCGTCCTTCCCTGGGAATGATTACGCCTGGGTCCAAGTCAACTCCTCATGGGTGTCTCGCCCGTGGGTGACCAACTATGCAGGTGGCATTGCCTCTGTCCAGGGTTCCCAGGAAGTTCCGGTGGGCAGTTCGGTCTGCCGGTCCGGTGCTACGACCGGTTGGCGCTGCGGCTCGATCCAAGCAAAGAACGCGACGGTCAACTATCCCCAGGGTCTGGTCTATGGCCTCACACGAACCAACGCCTGCGCCGAGCCTGGCGACTCTGGCGGATCCTTTATCTCAGGAACTCAGGCGCAGGGAGTGACCTCGGGCGGTTCGGGAAACTGCACGTATGGGGGGACGACGTTCTTCCAACCTATCAACCCGATCTTAGCGACCTATAAGCTCGCACTCTCGACGGCGGGTTTCATCCAGCCTGGTTACAACGTGCTCACGGCGCTTCACAGCGGTCAGTGCCTCGATGTTCTCGGCGGGAACTCGACCGTTGATGCTAATGTCGTGCAGCATCCGTGTCATTACGGTGGAAATCAGCAGTTCAAGTTCACTCAGGTGGCTCCAGGGTATTACCAAATCACCGCGTTCCACAGTGGTCAGTGCCTGGATGTGCTCTATGGAAACTCAACTGTCGATTCCCCAGTAGTACAGCATCCGTGCTACGGAGGGGCAAACCAACAATTTTCCCTCACCCCTCTAAACCCACCAACCAACAACATCTTCCGTATAACCGCAAGACATAGCGGCCAGTGCCTGGATGTGCTCTTTGGAAATTCGACTGTTGATTCCAAGATTGTACAGCATCCGTGCCATGATGGCGCAAACCAACAGTTCTTGCTCAAGTAGGCTTGTTTCTATTCGTTTTCCTGATGCGGCATCGAATCAAGTGCCCGACAGGGTATCGAATTGGGGCGAGCGACCGTGCGCCTGCCATGCGGCGTCTACTCAGCAGTATGCAGGCGCATAACATCTTGTAAACGTAGAAGCTGCCAAGTAGGGGGGATCATGCGGTTAGCCTAGTACTACAGTTGGACCTGGATTCTGGGGGCCCTGCGGCGGTAGTGACAAAGTTTGGCTACCGCCTGATGGTGGCGCCGCCAGCGACTCCACCCCTGGATGAAGCTCCACGTGGGTCTCACCACCCAGCGGGCCAGACTCCTCAGCAGGCGTCTCACTTCTTGAAGACTGAAGCGGATGAGCAAAGGCCCTGCCGCCGTCGAAACGCTCCCATGCGACTTCTTCGGTGCGGCGGGCCCAGGCGTTTTGGGACTTGGGTCTCCTCCTCGGGTGCATTGGCCGTGGCGCGCGCGGCGGCCAGGAATGCATGTGCCACCAAGCACAACGTCATGTGGCGATACCACCCTCGCCATCGCCTCACTTCATAGTCGTCCAGTCCCACCTCTCCCTTGGCCGACTCGAAACATTCCTCTACCGGCCAGCGTTTACCGGCCGCTTCCACCATGGCCGCCAACGGCGTCGTCACCGGTGCATGCACCAGGTAGAGGGCCACATCGCTCTCCTCCGACAGGCTTCTGCGAAACAGCAGCCATCGCGCCCAGGTCCTCTTCGGCGAATTGAGCTGGACTCGAGCCCAGTCATACATCCGCGGTCCTTTGGCTCCCGCCCCCGCCGACAGCCTCCTCCATTCTGACGTCTTCACCTCCTTCAATACCTCGCCCGCCGTCACGTGGGCCTCCCCGCGCCAGGCGTAGGTATTGGAGGCCACCGCCAGCACATACCGTTGCGACTGGCTCTCCAGAAAGCGTCGCAACTCTCCATCCCGGCCATACACTTCATCTCCCACTACCCACGCCGGGCTCAGCCCTGCGCCCAACGCCCGCTGAAGCATGACTCGCGCCAACTCTGGTTTGGTTTGGAATCGCACCTCCGGGGGGATTCCCGCCTGGCGACAGCGCTCCGGCTCCTCGAACCAGCCCTCGGGCACATACAACTCTCGGTCCACCAGGGTGTGCCCCTTGTCGGTGACGTACGCCAGGAAGACACCTACCTGGCAATTCTCAATCCGGCCCGCCGTGCCGCTGTACTGCCGCGCCACTCCCGCGGACTTGTCCCCCTTCTTCATGAAGCCCGTCTCATCCACCGCCAAGACGCCCCCCTCGCCCAGTCGCCGCCGTGCATACGTCAACACGTCGTCCCGGAGTGCCTCTTCGTCCCACTGCGCTCCATTGAGCAGATGTTGAAAGGCGTAGGGCGTCCGTCGGCCCGCTTCCTCACTCAGGCCCCAGGAGTTCTTGCGCTCCACTCGGGCCAGGAGCCCTTGCAGCAGGGCCTCCGCCGAGGCGCGTGTCTCCGGACGCGCGAAGTGAGGCTGGACCCACTCCCGCACACGACGCCACTCTTCTTCCCATTTCCCGACGAGAACTGCTTCTTCGTTGTCGCTCAAGACGCTCGCGCTGCTCGACATGGCGGCCCCCAGTGGAAAGTGACTTCTCCCATGGGTTGGAACCACGCCACTTCCGACGTCACCCGCTCCCGCGTTTCGCTTCCTCTCCTGGCTCCCCACCAGACAGGTGGGGCCCATCACCCCACTTGCGCAGTTGCGTGGCTCAGGGGCTGTATTATCTCAAGAAGGAAGGGGCCGCAGCGACCCACGAACGAGAGCGGAAGGGAAGTCACCGCAGCGGCAGCAGGTCAGGGAGGCTCTGTCCGCTCCAGGAACTCCAACTGTAGTACTAGGAGCTTATGCCCAACGGGCCTCCGAGCAGGCACCGCGCACTGTGCCTGCTTCTGACTTCCATATCTTTTAATGTCCCCGACGAGCGACGGCTATAATGTGGGCGTATGGGAGAACCCCCGGGCATTCTTCTTCTTCTGCTCATAGAGGGGACCGGAGAGCAGGAAGGAAGCCGCATGTGCCCCCAATGTGCCCCTCCAGTGGGGATAGGATCGAGACGAAGCGGGACGGAGCGGGGGAACGATCCGGTGTGAGCGCAAGGCGTTAGCCGGTAACAACGCAACCTGCTTAGGGTGTTGCTTCCGCCTTGTTGCGGGTTCGATTCCGGCCGCCTCCACGCAGAACAACCCGCCGCTTTGAGCCGCGTCCGCTCCTATGAGCGTGCCTATTTCAGGCGCACCTTCAAGCGCTCCACGTCATCGTTGGGCCGCCCCATGAAGGTGTCGAGCAGGCGTTGCTCGACTCCCACCTCTTCCCAGACAGCCGAGCGCTCAAGTCCGACACACTCCTGGGGCTCCGCGCGCCTCGAATTGCCGACGGTGTCGAAGATCGTGCAGTCGCGGAAGTTCCCAATGTCCTGCATGAACTGGACGATCGGTTGAGAAAACTGCTCCTCCAGCTTTCTCCACCCAATGAGCTCCCATGCCCTCTCCTCCATATGGCGAATCATGATCTTGAAAAGGATAGGCTTGGAGGCAATCCGATCCAGATCGGAATCTGGAGTGTCGGTCCTGTAATCGTAATAGGCATCATGCGGCAGTTTGAGCACCCTGCCGTAACCGAAAGAGCCGTCGGCAAGGGGGATTCTCAAAAACGAGCCCGGTTTGTAAATTCGCGGCATCCCTAGTACCCCGTGTAATGGTGAAGTTGGCCCCACGACTCCGTCGCGGCGGCGTGGAACCTTCTGCCTTGTGGATTTTCTTTCGCCACGCCGCGTACGGCATTCTCGGTGCGATAAGGCTCTCCGGTGTCGGAGCGGGCTCCTCCAAGGGAATCAATCAACTGCTGCTCTCTCCCGCGAATCCGCCAATAAGCGACGTCGACATATCTCTGGCTATAGTCAACGGCGGTGCCGACATCGAATCGATCAGTCTGCGCCAGGCCGAACATGGCGCCACCCGGTTCAGCATTCTCGTCCAGGTGGTGGTTTCTGTCTCGGAGGAGAACCGCCAGTGCGGCCTGAAATTCGAGGGACACAGCAAGATCGACGATCATGCTGGTCCGCCCCGCGTAGTAGTGGTGGGTCATCTTACTGAGCTTCGTGTAGGTGACATAGATGCGCCCCAGCCTCTTGCCGGTGTTCTCGTCGGGTTTCGACCTGGGTGCTGCGCCAGGAGGAGGAACCTGGGCCGGGTATTGACCTTGAACCCACCCCTTCACGTCTCCGAAGTGTGTGCCGTAATACTCGTCCGCAATCTCGATGGGGGTCTTCTCCCCATCCAAGGCCGCATGGGCCGTCAAGCAGACCAGCAACCCGCTGCCCACGGCCGCGACGAACGCGCCCCCCAACACCACCGTCTCCCCTGCGGCACCGCCAGCCCCTACCTCCGCGCCCGCGCCTCCTTCAGGCACCAACCGGAGCACGCCTCGGGGAATGCCGTTCCCCAACCCCTCACCCGACAGCCCCTCCAGGACAGGGGCCGGACTGGGGGAAGGGGAAGCCACGGGCGAAGCCCCCGCCGCCGCGACAAGCACCACGTGAACACCCGCGCGAGCTGAGGAGACCTCCTCCTTCCTGTCTCCGGCCGCCTCGTCACGGGACGGGACATAGGCGCAGCGCCTCTGCTCATCCGCAGCATGACGGACGCTTGGCGCAGCGCCGCCACACCCCATCAGGGCCACGCAGAGCAGCACCAGTGAACAACGCATCACGTAGCACCTCGGGGCGTGGGCTCCTGCCTTGAAGCGTTCGAATCCATGGAATCCCATGAAGGGTCCGGCATGCCCTCGCCGCTACAGCTGCGCCTCGATCGCCGCCTTGTCGATGACGGACCAGACCTCCTCGATCTTCCAGCCACGGAACCTGTAGAACACGTTCTCCGCGAACGTCACCCGGCGGCCGTCGACCGGGAGGCCGAGGAAAGTCCCTTTCGGCGTGCAGTCGAAGTGCAGGCGGCTCGCGACGCAGGGCGGCTCGCAGACCAGCAGGCGAAGATCGAAACGGAGATCCGGGATTTCACGGAAGTCGCGCTCCAGCATGTCTCGATACCCGGCCAGGCCGAGCGGCCGATCGTTGTGGCGCACGTCGTCGTCGACGAACTCGCCCAGACCTGCCAGATCCCGCCGGTTGAGACAGTCGAGGTAACGCCGGTAGAGGGCGGGAAGATCGGGGTCGGTCAAGGTGGTCGCCTCGTCGGGCATGGCGGCACCCTAGCACCAGGCCGCAGCCGGAAAGGACGGCGTCAGCGAGCATGACAGGAAAGCTCGCCTCGCGCGTCGGGCGTGGCCTGCGGAGCGATGAAGGATGGCTTGGCGGACGAACACGGGCGCGAACAGCTCGACGGAGTACGGCACCGCCACCGCGACAGGGGCCTGGACACGCACGAGGAACGGGCCGCCGTACTCGGCGCGAAGCAGGTACACCTCGCCCGGTTGCCGCTGGTCGATGTCACCGGGGGCGCTCAGCGGGAGCGGGGCGCCCTCGGAGTCGAAGAGCTCCACCTCCAGCCGTGAGGGCCCAGCACCCGCATACCCGGCCCGAGCACCTCAAGCGCAGCCCTTGGGTCATGCCTCCACGCGCCAGGCGCTGAGGGAGTTGCGCGAGCAGTATCGGGCCTTCGTCGCGGCGTTCCGCGAGGCGGCAGCTCAGTAGATGCACGGGGACTTTTCGGCCCCCTTTCCTCTCTACTCCTTCCCGCCGCGTGTCGTGCCGAGTCCCCCCACACGAATTCTTTGACCCCCTCTCCGGGCTCACTCGCGCGTTCCCGGCACTGCCTCGCCGAAAGGACAGACTAAAGCTATGTCTAGTTAGAGGCATTTACGTGCGCGCGGGCATAAGCTCGCCTTCCGAAATCACTATGGGCTTCTTTGCGCCCTGACTCCCTCGCTCCTCCGTTGGAGCAATATCAATAAGCCGGAGGTGCGCTGTCCAACCCTCTCCGGGTAGCGGTTGATCTGGAAGGATATAGCGAGGGCCACCGCGCCTGAATACAACATAGAACGCTTCTTTCACCTCGTAAGGAGTACCCTTTAGTCCACTAACGGTGTCCCAAAGTTGGTGAAAGCCATCGATGAGATACTGTTTTGCGCCGACGTTGTACTGTTTTGCCTCTACGTAAAGGTTGAATCTGAATGACGGATCTGTGAGATCGGGCTGAAGTCCTGCCATCATGGGCTTGGATACGGGGGACAAGCCTTGATCAAAAAGCCATAGGGCCAGTTCTGCGGTGAGAACTTCTTCAGCCCTGCGCTTTGCGCCTTTCGCCAGATTATACAGGCGCGTGCGATCATGCCACTGGCACCGATGCTGAAACCGGCTGACAAGTCCGAGCAAAGACTGACGCGTGCCAATTCTGAGGCGGAGATCCTTGTATACGCGCGTCATGTGAAGTTTGAGCGCTCGCGTAGAGTGCTCGACCGCTTCGCGTTCGTCCTTTGACAGCGCACGATCTTCGTAAAGAGCCTCCTCAAGATGGTGCTTGCCGGGCGTCATTAGTCCTTCGTTCAAGTATTCGTTTACCTGGGCGAGCACCTGTGCATCCCGTTCTTGCTTGTCTGCTGGAAGAGGTGCTGGCTCTCGATTAAAATCACGCAGAAGCCGAAGAACTCCATTGAACAAGAGTCCTGGCGATGTCAATTTTTGGTCAACAAAGTTACGATGCGCGTACTGGTGCTGTTGCTGAAAATAGAGCAACTGATGCCGCAATTCATCTATTCTCGACAGCTGTTCTATGGTGCGTGTGGCCGGTTGCTGAGATTGGCTTTCTGTATATTCAAGCTTGTTGAACTTGCCCGTTAATATTCCGAGCAGCTTTTGTGACTTCGTATTGTCCGTTGCCGTGTCCACCCAGATTGACCTGCTGCGTGAGCTATTCGCTATTGTGTCGAAGTTGGCGAGGCTCGCTTCGTATGCGAGCGTTGACCATCCGCTGGCTGGAAACGCCATCGCCGAGTCGTCCTCCTCAGGAACCTGCTTAATAAATTCCTTTTTTAGCGCTACTAAGCGTTGGGTTAAGTCTTGGTCGTGCCGGAGATGTTGAGATACTAGTTCGTCCCCTTCGCGCCGCATGTCGTTAATCAATGCGGCTAGGCGAGGCTCCTCCTGCACGAGCCTCACAAAGCGGCGAAGTTGGCGATGAAATGCGGTGCCTTCTTGCGTGAGGAGAAAATTCCATTGCCTCTCAAGCAGTTCGACTAGATCTTCGAGCATGGTAACTCGTAGTATACCATTGTCCCTTTTGAAGCTTCAACTGAACGCGCGTGGTCTGGTCGCGCAGCTTACTCGCGCGCCGATGAGCTGCCCGCGATGACTTGCATTGGCTCCTGACAAACGAGCTTCCGTTTGGTGAGCTTCCGCCCAGCTGCGAACGGAAGGAACTACACGAAAGGATCCTTCACCAGCGCCCCCGGCTCCCCACGTGGTCAACCCCTGTGTTCCGATGGCCGTTTCGCGCCTTTGCATGAAGATGCTTTCGGAATGGCCTGCTGAGCGCTACCCAAATGTTCCCGAGCTGTGCGCGGCGTTGGAAGGTGCTCTAAAGACGGCGGATGATGACCCTGCGTGGGATGTGCCGCTGTTCGACCCCAACGACGCCCAGCTCGCCACCACGGTTGATGACCCGGAATTGAGGGAACCTAACGAGGTGCTACGCGCCTACAACAGGGCCGGGAGATGGCGCCCACGCCGTGGACAGGTACCCCCGAAGGATGACCCTCCGTCCTCCCAACGGGGCCAGCACGTCGAGCCAGGAGAGGGTGTCAAAGAACTTGAGCAGCACGAGCTGGAGCGACATGCGGCGGGAAGGAGAAGGGCGGGAAGAGCGCCGAGAAGTAGTCCCCTCGACTCCACCAGGCCGCCGCCTCTCGAAATGCCGCGACGAAGGCCCGGTACTGCTCGCGCAGCTCCTTCAACGCCTGCCGCGTGGAGGCATGCCCCAACGGCCTCGGGCTCCTCTTGAGGTGCTCGGGCCGGGTATGCGGGTGCTGCGCCCTCACGGCGCTCTCCCCCAAGACGGGCTTGCCCCGCGATTGAGCCTCGGCTTCCACTTGTTCCACGAGCGCCCGCACCGCTCGCTGCCTCTCCTCCTCCTTCAGTCCTTCCCAGCACGGCAGTGGAGCCACCTCCAACTCCACCGGCTCGGCCCATTCCAGAGCGAAGCGCCCCTCCCCCGCCATGTCCTCGCTTGCGCGTTTGCTCCAGCGCTTCGTCCAGTTGAACCACCGGAACAGCCGCCGTGCGGGCCCCAGCAGTTGCGGCAAGCAGGTGAGACCCGGCCACTCGGCGCTCCTGTCCACCAGCCCCTCTTTCACCCCATGGGCCAGCACGTAGCGCAGCCGGCCCACCAGCGCGGTGTCGTCCAGCACCGGTTCCGCGGAGTAGCGCCGCTCCCAGAAGCCTCCACTCCAATCCACCAACTTCCCCACCTTCTTGGAGAGGTTGGCTCTCAGGTACTGCATGAAGCCGGCGAGCGCGGCCCCTCGTGCCCACACCAACAAGTGGAAGTGATTGGAGGCGAAGGTGAAGGCGTACAGCCGGAGGGTGCCGGCACTCTGTTGGACGGCGCGGGCCAGCACGCCTCCCACCACCTCGTTCACCTCCGCGCTGGGGCGCAGCAACAGTCGCCCCTGAAAGCACCTGGAGGTGACGAAGTAGTAACCCTCCTCTTGGAACATCCTCAGCGGCCAGCCCCTCCCCATCCCCCTGCTTGCGTTCCGCCAGGCCAGATGCACCGTACGCGCCAACTGGCAAGTCCGCGGAAGCATTTGAAGGGGATGGGTTCAACCGTCCACGCCGAGCCTCGTTCTGGTTCGGGTCTCTCGTTTCAAATCCTTTGACTCGACTTTCGCCATTTTTGGGCAGCCGAGAGCCGTAGGTCATGCGGCTCTCGGCCGAGGCCGAGAAGTGGGTTGGGGCAACCGGGCTATACGCTCCAGCCCTCTCCCTCAACACGCCTCCCATCCTTCTTATACGCTCACCGAGTAGTACCAGAGCACCGATCAGGCTGAAAACGCCTGACGAGGTCCAGTCTCGTGGATAGTCCAGTGGTGTGGACGGATCGACAAGAACGAGGGCCTTGTGCTTTGCGTTTCGCGGAGATGAAGGCGGAACGCCATGGACAGCTGGACCCCTGGAGTGAAGAGCAGTGAGAGGGAGACACGACTGCTACGGCTGGTGGGCAAGAGCCGCAAGCTGTTCGTGTTCCTGCGAGAGCATCGCCACGAGATTTTCGACGAGAACTTCCGGAAACAGTGGCCGAGGGAGACGCCATGGGTCGTATCTTCGACGGCGACTCGACGACGGACCGCGCTGACTCCTTCGTCAGGGGCCGCTACGATGCAGGCGGCTCGACAGCCGCTCAGGTCCTGAGACCCGCGATAATCGCCCCGCTCAACCTTCTCGCATTTTCCTGCCAATCCGGGCTTGGAGAAACCGTCGCCACCCCGGTCACCGCACGCACGAGGTCCAACGGGTCGAAATCGCCTCGTATGCATCCGTGCTCGACAGCGCGGTTGAAAAGCATTGTCAGCGCTTCTCCGACATCGGCGCACGATTCATCGTCGCGGTCCAACGATGTCGACAGCAAGGCGCTCGTGGTTTCCGCGACGATCTGCTTGGTGGCGAGGCACTCCACAAACGCCTTCATCCATTCAACGAGTGCATCCACAGGTGCATGGGTGGCAGCGAGTTCGGTGGCAGTGTCGATCAGTCCGCGCGCATCCTCGGCACACACCGCCTCCAGGAGCGCGGCCCGGGTCGGGAAGTGGCGGTAGAGCGTACCGTTCCCCACGCCGGCAGCCTGGGCGATCTCGTCGAGACTCGCGCCGGCCCCCTTTTCCGCAAGCACGCGCTTGGCCTCCTTAAGGATCAGGGCACGGTTGCGCTGGCCATCAGCGCGCGCCTTTCGTGGCGCAGGCGGGACAATGTCGGGCATCGGTAGAAAATATCCTTGATAAGCGGAGTGTCACTCCCTTAATAAGCGGAGTGCGGCCCCGGTTCGCTGAATGTAGCGCGATGGGGGTGCGTTCGCAAACGGCGCGAGGCGTGAGGGCCCGGGCCCATTTGGAGGAATCTGACGATGCGTTACAAATATCTGGGACGGTCGGGCCTTCGCGTGTCGAACATGTCGTTGGGGACAGGCAACTTCGGGACCGCGTGGGGGCATGGTGCAAGCCCAGCCGACGCGAAAGCGATGTACGATCACTATCGCGGCGCGGGCGGAAACTTCATCGACACTTCCACCAATTATCAGTTCGGCGAGGCCGAGGTCTACCTCGCGGACATGATCGCATCCGACCGCGACGATGTCGTGCTGGCGACCAAGTACACGACTGGAACCACGGCGGACAGCAGTCTGCAACTGACCGGCAACGGCAGGAAGTCGATGATCCAATCGGTCGAGGCGAGCCTGCGGCGCTTGAAGACCGATCGCATCGATCTGTTGTGGGCGCACGCTTCCGACAATGCCACGCCGATCGAGGAGATCCTGCGGGCGTTCGACGATCTCGTCCGGTCGGGCAAGGTGCTGTATGTCGGCCTGAGCAACTTCCCGGCCTGGCGGATCGCGGCCGGTGCGACCGTGGCCAGCTTGCGCGGGTGGGCGCCGCTTGCGGCGATACAACTCGAATATAGCCTGGTCGAACGCGCGGCTGAGCGCGATCTCCTGCCCATGGCCGAAGCCTTCGGGATCGGCGTCCTCGGCTATTCGCCGCTCGGCGGCGGCATGTTGACCGGCAAGTATCGGCGCGGCGAGAGCGGCAGGGCGCAGACGTTCCTGAGCGTCTTCGTGCATAAGGAAGACGATGGAAACAAGAACGCGATCCTTGATGTCGTCCAGGGGATCGCCGATGACGCGGGCGTGACACCTGGAGAGGTCGCAATCCGTTGGTCGATGACCAAGGGAGTCATCCCTATCGTCGGCCCAAGAACAACGGAGCAGTTGATCACGAACCTGAGGGCTGCCGAGCTCGAGCTGAGCGCAGAGCAGATCGAGCGGTTGGACAAGGTCAGTGCCATCCCGCTCGGCTATCCCCACAAGTTCAGGAAAGACCCGTTCGTCAACCAGTCCATTACCGGAGGCAGGGCCGAATCGCTGGACGCCCCGTCGCACTTCGTTCTGTGATGAGATGACGAGCGACCCCACATGCTAGCGGCGCTGCTATTCCAGGTCACGTACGCATGAACTGCTGGCGGGGTCGGCCCATCTACCGCTCCCGCCACGGAGCGTGAATCATCTCCCCGCCGTCTCGGCGCTCCATGCGTGCGTGATCTGGTCCGCCCCCGTGAGTGAAATACCCGGGCTCGCGGATGAAACACCGTGAGACACTTCCGCGGACACCTGCTCGCCAGTGAGGGGGTCGAAAAATTAGTTCTTCGACACCTTCACGCGCCTGTCCGCTGGAGCGCCGTCGCCAGCTCGGCCAACCGGCTCAGCCCCCGCTCGAGCGGTGCGGTCCAACGGTTTCCGCAGTTGAGCCGGATGTAGTTCCGATACCCGCCGCTGGCGGAGAAGAGAACGCCCGGGGAGATGGAGATGCCCTCCTCCAGCGCCCGGCGGTACAGCTCCACGGAATCCACTCGCTTCGGCAACTCGACCCAGAGCACGAAGCCCCCTCGGGGCTGGGTGAGCCGCGTGCCCTCGGGGAAGCTGGACAGGATCAAGCGCGAGAACCGCTCCATCTGCAGCGAACAGTGCAGCCGGAGATCCCCGAGGTGCCGTTCGTATTCCCTCGAGGCCAGGTAGCTCGCCATCACGTGTTGCGCGAGCGAGCCACACCCCATCGTCGAGGAGAGCTGAAGCGCCTTCACCTTCTCGAGGTACCGGCCCGGCGCGAGCCACCCCACCCGGAGTCCCGGCGAGACGGTCTTGGAGAAGGAGGAGCAGGTCAGCACGCACCCCTGCGTGTCGAACGCCTTCAGCGGCTTGGGGCGGCTCCCCTGGAACGACAGCTCCGCATAGATGTCGTCCTCGATGAGCGGGACGTCGTACCGGGAGAAGAGCTCGACGAGCGCGGCCTTTTTCTCGTCGCTCATCAGCGCCCCCATGGGGTTGCTGAAGTTGGGGATGAAGAGGCCCGCCGAGATGTCGAACTTCCGGAGTGCCTCCTCCACTCGCTCCAGGGCGACGCCATCGGTCGAGTGCGCGGGCACTTCGACGACCCGGAGCTGGAGCTGCTGGAGCGCCTGGAGGATACCGAAGTACTGGGGTGACTCGATGAGGACCGTGTCCCCCGGCGAGCAGGTCGACCGCAGCGCCAGCCCGAGGGCCTCCATCGCGCCGTTGGTCGCGACGAGCTCGGAGGGCTCCACGAAGCAGCCAGACCTCTCGAGCCGGCGAGAGATCTGCCGGCGGTACTCGAAGTGGCCCGGAGGCAACTCGTACGTGCCCACCAGACGCGGCTGTTCCCGGACCACGCGGCGCGTGAACCGGTTGAGGGATTCACAGGGGTAGAGCTCCGCCGCGAGGCACGCGGCGCCCAGCTGGATCCACCCCTGTTCCCTCGCCGACTCGAAGACGCTCGAGACCATCTCCGGAACGGAGACCTCCTTCGGGAGGGACAGACGCAGTCTCGGCGTCGTGACTCCGGACGGCGTGCGCGGGCCCAGCACGTAGAAACCGGACTGCGGCCTGGCGACGATGAGGCCCCTGTCCTCGAGGAGCTCGAACGCGCGGACCACGGTGTTCAGTCCCACCTTCTTGAGGCGGCTCATCTCGCGGACGGAGTCGAGCCGTTCCCCGGGCCCGACCAGGCCACTGGAGATCTGCACTTCGAGCTCGGCGGCCAGACGCTCGTATTTCTTCATGGCGCTCCGAACTGTATCTCACGAAACCCGGATTTCTGCCTCTGTATCTCTCACGAGGGTGCCACTACCTTGCCCGCGGATGTGAGCCCCTCGGGAGACAACATGAACCTGGACTTCGATCTGCAACGCTTCCGCCGGCTGCTGGAGCTCTCCAGCGAGCAGGTGCTCTCGCTGTACGGGTCACTCGGCGAGAGAAAGGTCACCCACGCCAGTAGCCCCCAACTGATTGCAGACAGGTTCTCCGGGCCGCTCCCCGCCGAGGGACGCGAGCCCGAGGAGCTCCTCGCGCGAGATATCCCGTTCATCATCGGGCACTCGACGCTCAACATCAGCCCGAGGTTCTTCGCCTACGTGATGTCCGGAGGCAGCCAGGTCGGAATCCTCGCCGAGCTCCTCGGCGCCGCGCTGAACGTGAACCATGCGAAGTGGCACCTCGCCTCCGCGGCAGCGGAGATCGAACGCGCGGTCATCCGGTGGTTGTCGGAGTTCATCGGCTACCGCGCCGACGCGGGGGGCGCGCTGGTGAGCGGAGGCAGCGAAGCGAACCTGTACTGCCTCCGTGTCGCGAGGGACGAGAAAGCGCCGGGCGTGCGCGAGGACGGGTGCCGCTCCGCTCCTCCCCTGACGCTCTACGCGTCGACCGAGACGCACTCCTGCATCACGAAGTCCGTGGAGATGCTCGGGATTGGCAGCCGGCACCTGCGGAAGGTCCCGGTCGATTCCCGCTTCCGGGTCGATGTGCGAAAGCTGGAGGAACACATCACCCAGGACCTGAAGGCGGGCCTGCAGCCCTTCTGCATCATCGGCAACGCGGGGACCGTCAACTCCGGGGCGGTGGACGACCTCGACACGCTGGCGGACGTGGCCTCGCGGTACGGGCTCTGGTTCCACGTGGATGGTGCCTATGGGGCCGCCGCGGCGGCAGTGGACCCCACGAGCGAGATGTTCCGGGGGCTCGAGAGAGCGGACTCGGTCGCCCTGGATCCCCACAAATGGCTCCAGGTGCCGTTCGAGGCCGGCTGTGCACTGGTCAGGGACTGGGCCAGCATCCGACGCTCATTCAGCTACGCCGCACCCTACCTGCGAGCGAAGAGCGACAGCGCGGAGAAATGGGATTGGATGAGCCACACGTTCCAACTGTCACGCGGCTTCCGCGCGCTCAAGGTCTGGATGCAGTTCCAGGTCTATGGAAGCCGGAAGCTCAAGGCGGTGATCGAGGAGAACGTGTTGCTCATGCGGCGACTCGGGGCGGAGATCGACCGGGCACACGACTTCGAGCGGATGGCGCCGGTGCCACTGTCCATCGTGTGCTTCCGATACGTCCCCGCCCATGGGCCCTCGTTGACCGACGACGAGCTGGACCGGCTGAATGACCGGCTCCTCGAGGAGTGCGAACGGCGCGGAGAGTTCTTCCTGACCGGAACGAAACTGAACGGTCGCACGGCCCTTCGGGCGTGCCTCATCAACCACCGCACGACCGAGGCCGAGACGCTGGGCCTGCTCGCCCACCTCCGCACCCTGGGGGAAGAACTCACGGGCGCCCCAGGGCCGGAGCGAGGTGCGGTCAGTCGTTCCGGTTCTGCGCGGTGATGTCACCCGGGAGCGGGGTGTCGCGGTTCGAGCCCAACCTCAACCGCGCCATGGCATCCCCCATCCAGTTGGGGGCGTCCGAGTACTGCGTCAGGGCATTGGCGACGTCACCCGGGTTCTTCTTGTCCATCTTCGCCACGTAGTCGCGGGCGCGCTGGGACAGCTGCGTCATCTTACATCTCCTCGACGTCGCCCTCCACGCCCTTCATGAACAGGGAGAACTTCTGCTTCGAGTAGTCCTCCTTGCCATGGGCGTCGATGTGGCGCTCGTAGTTGAGCTCGTGTCCATTGGAGCGCTTGAGCTCCAGCGAGGCGTCCTTCGAGCCATCAGGATGGGTCGTCTCGACGATGGAGGAGTTGCTCTCGGGGACGACGTCCACGGATCCCTTGAGGGGCCCCAGCACCGCCTCCAGCGTGGACTTCGAGCTGAGGTCCAGCTTCTCGAGCTTCGCCGCGCCGGAGACGCCGTTTCCATCCTTGAAGGGAAGCTCACCCGAGGAGGCGTACTTGTCGAAGGCGGCGCGCCCGTCCTTGCTGGAGAGGTCGAACTCCGCGGTGTGGAGCTTGTAGTGGGTCATCGACGTCGTGCCCGAGAGGGAGACCGAGGCCGGCCCCGCGCACCCAGTTGCGCAGGGCCGACTCAGTCAAGTCCAAGTCCTTGGCCACCTGGGGCAGGCTCTTGCTGCCCTCGCGCACCAGCCGGACCGCCTCGGCCCTGAACTCCGCGTTGAAGCTCCGCCTCTTTCTTCTCTCCATGGACACTACCTCCCGTGTAGCCGACTTACGAGGTATGTCCACAAAAGCGGATCAGGCCCAGTCCGGTTTTTCCTGTGGGCTCGACATTGAGTCGAAAGGGCAATGACCCGACAATCCAGTCCATGTCCACCCAGGTCCCTCCCACCCCGCCTCGTCCCTCGCGCTCGTCTCAGCGGATTCGTCCCTACCAGGCAGAAGACTGGGACGCGGTGTACGACATCTGTGTGCGCACGGGCGCCATGGGAGAGGACGCGCGGGGCCTGCTCGCCGACGCCTCCTTGTTGCCGGACATCTACGCCGGTCCCTACCTGACCTTCGAGCCGAACCTGGCCTTCGTGGTCGAGGACGCGGGCCGCGTGGTGGGGTACACGCTGGGGACCGCCAACACCGCGGCGTTCATCGAGACGTGGCGTGAGCGATGGTTGCCGCGCGTGGCCTCGCGCTACCCACCCCCCGTGGAGCCGACCCGCACCACCGACGAGTGGTTGGTCTCCACGCTGCACCATCCCGAGCGAATGCTCACCCCCGAGATCGCCCCCTATCCGGCGCACCTGCACCTGGACCTGCTGCCCGAGGCGCGGGGAGGGGGGAACGGCCGACGACTCCTCGAGGCCTTCTTCCTCGCGGCGGCCGCGGCGGGAGCCCACTCCGTGCACATGGGAACGAACGCCCAGGCGGCGCCCTTCTTCGCGCGGATGGGGTTCGCGCGGCTCCCGGAGGCGGACCACAACAACCTCGTCTTCTTCCACGGCCTCACGGGGCCGCTGCCCTCCGCGAGAGCCGGCACTTGAGCCGGCCGGCACTCGCGCCACTTGAGGAAGGCAGGCCCGTATCCTGTACTCACCCTGCGCGACATGAACCGGGTCCGCTGACGATGATCTATCTCCTCCTGCTGCTCACTGGGGTCAGTGCCCTCTATCTGATGAACCTGACGGCCTGGGACGCCGAGGAGCGTCAGTGCCTCGTGGCGGTGGCGATGAAGCAGGCGGGCGTGCGCGTGACGAAGGAGGGGTGGCACGCGGTGGGAATGGCGTCCTCGGCCAGCGTGGACGTGCTCTTCGAGGGCGCGGTGGGCACGCGCGTGGGCCCGCCGGGCGGCTACACGGCGCGGCCGGGTTTCTGGCAGGGCGGCGCGGGCATCGCCGCGTGCTGGTATGGCGCGGCGGCGGCGGTGGGCGAGACGCTGCGCGCGCACTGTGCCCGGCGCGAGGAGCCCCACGCCCGCGCGCACCTGGGCGCGGTGGACACCGCCCTCGGTGGAGCGCGGGCGCTGTTGCGTGAGGCCGCGGCGTGGATCGATGCGCATCCCCGGGAGGATGCGTCGCTCGTCGCCTGGCGGGCGCGAGCCGGGGTGGAGGCCGCGGCGGAGCTCGTGCTGCGGCACACGGGCCGGGCCGTGGGCGCGGGTCCCTACTGTCGGGACGCGCGGGTGGCCCGGCGGATGGCGGACCTGCCGGTGTTCTTGCGCCAGAGCCACGCGGAGCGGGACCTGGAGGCCCTGGCGGGACTCGTGGTGAAGGAAGGAGCGGGTGGATGGAGCCTGTGAATTCGCGGCGCATCTTCGACGAGGGCACCTCGGCTCGGGACTGGGAGGCCTGGAGTGGCCTGGACGTCCTGCCTTCCCTGGAGCCCGCCCTGCTGGTGCCCGAGGGCCGGCGTGCCGTCATCGTCGCGCCCCATCCGGATGACGAGGTGCTCGGGACCGGAGGGCTGCTCGCGCGGCTTGGCCGGCTCGGGCGGGACGTGTTGGTTCTCGCCGTCACGGATGGGACGGCGAGCCATCCGGGGTCCACCTCCTGGCCGGTGGAGCGGCTCGCGCGGACGCGGCCCCGGGAGACGCAGGAGGCGCTGCACCGGCTCGGGCTGGGCGGGGCGCGGGTGGAGCGGGTGGGGATTCCCGATGGCGCCGTCACCGAGAACGAGGAGCGGCTGGTGGAGTGGTTGGGCGCGCGGCTTCGTCCGGACGACGTGGTGCTGGCCACGTGGCGCCTGGATGGACACCCGGACCATGAGGCGGTGGGGCGGGCGGCGTCGCGGGCGTGTGCGGCGTTGGACGGCCGCTGCGTGGAGTTCCCCATCTGGATGTGGCACTGGGCCCGGCCCGGAGACACGCGGGTGCCCTGGTCCCGGGCGCGGCGCATCGAGTTGGACGAGGCCACGCTCGCGCTCAAGCGCCGGGCCATGGAGGCGTACGTGAGCCAGTTGGAGCCGGATTCCACCACGGGAAACCCGCCCATCGTGCCCCCTTACGCGCTCGAGCGGTTGATGCGGCCCTTCGAGGTGGTGTTCACATGAGCGTGCCCATGGCGCACTTCGAGCGCATGTACGCCGACAGCGAGGACCCCTGGGAGTACCGGCGGCGCTGGTACGAGCGGCGCAAGCGGGCGCTGACGTTGGCGATGTTGCCGCATGCCCGCTATGCGCGTGCGTTCGAGCCGGGGTGTTCGATTGGCGAGCTGAGCGCGGAGCTGGCGGCGCGCTGTGACGCCCTGCTGGTGAGTGACGGCAGCGAGGCGGCGGTGCGCGTGGCCCGGAGGCGCCTGGCGCCCTGGCCGCATGTGCGGGTGGAGCAGCGGCTGCTGCCGGACGCGTGGCCCGAGGGGACCTTCGAGCTCGTCTCACTGCACCGGCTCGAACGACCACTGGCTGCTGGTGTTGGAGGCGGGGATGTTGTCCGCGTACTCCGCGTAGCCGAGCTTGTCCTCGATGTGGACGTAGGCGTTGGGCTGCCAGCGGTTGCGGAACCGCTTGTAATAATCCCTGGACGTCTTCCAGGGTCCACTGGCTGCTCGCCCGCTACCAGGTCTTCGCCGCGGCGAGCGCCTCGTCGAAATCCAGGCCGTTGACTGGCATCACCGCGAGCCAGTTGATGGGCCCCACGACGTCGAAGACGAGGCCCTTGCCTCCGGTGGCCTCGACGATGCCGACTCCCGCCGTGTTGCCCGCGCCGACGCCGTAGACGATGCCCGCGCCCGCGAGCTCCACGCTCGCGAGGCCCGCGCCGAAGGTGTTGTCTCCCACGGACGCCGCCACGTGGTACCGGCCATCGGGAACCTGGAGCCGGAACTTCCCTCCGGTCGTCTGCACGAAGCTGGCGAGGCGCGGATCCTTGGTGCCGTTGCGGTCGCCCCGGGTCAGAAGACCGGCCGCGCCCTGCCAGCCCCAACCACGGGCCGCGTCGAAGGCGGAGTCGTCGGCCACCGCCCAGCCCGCCACCGCCGACGGTCCCGGAGGCTGGAAGTTCAGGGCGAAGAGCTCCCGGGTCGCGTTCGCAATGACCTCGAGGGCTGCCTGGGCGTCGACCTGCCCGACCTTCGCGTGGATCGTCGTGCCTCCCTCTGAGAGTCCCTGCACCGTGCCGCTGGTCACCGTGGCAATGGACGAACTGTCGGAGCTCCAGGTGGCCTCGCAGGTGACGTCGCGGGTGAATACGTCGGCGCCGCGGTGGAAGGAGCCGACGGCCGTGTAGCGTGCCGGCATTCCGCGGAGTGCCTTGAGCGCCGATGCTGGCTGAATCTTCAGCGCGTCGAGTACGACGTCACCGGCCATCGGCACCACTTCGAGCTCCAGGGCTCCGACCAGCCCGCGCCGGGTGAGCGAGTCGGTGTAGCTCGCCTGCAGCCGGGCCCGGCCCGGATTGATTGCCCGGAAGGTGCCACCCTCGTCCACGGTCGCCACCTCCGGGTCGAGCGAGCTGAACGTGACCCCCGACGTGGCGACGAACGAGCTTCCGTCCTGGAACACCGCCGTCACCTGCAGCTTGCCGGTCGTGTTCGTCTCGACCGAGGCCTTGGGCGCCTTCACGTCGATGCGCCGCAACAGGCGAGGGGGTCTCGAATCGAGCCGGTAGACGAAGACATTCGTGTCGACGGTATTGACCACCACGAAGACGTTCAAGCCTGGCACGTAGCGGAACCGCCCGAAGGTCCCGTTCATGTTGGCCGGTCCGGGCACCACCGTGCCCAGTGCCGGATGCTTCGTCCAGACGCGGGTGTCGATGTCCAGCGTGTAGATGTCCCCTCCTCCCTTCCACGCCACGATGCGATCGTTCACCGGATCGTAGTCGACGCCGGGATTGCCACCGTCTTCAATCTCCCTGTCGCCCGTCGTCGCGAGCCGCACGTGCTTCGGAACGAACTTCCCCAGCGCGTCGATGCTCCAGGTCTCGGTGAAGCCCTGACCCACCGCGACGTACAGCTTGCGCCGGGGGTCGACGACCGCGTTCCGGTAATAGCCAAAGCCATCCGTCTCACCGCGGAGGGTCCACTTGCCGGTGGCCGGGTCCCAGAACGACATCGCCCCTCCGCCGGCGTGGTACCAGAGGACGCGGGTGCCGGGGTCGTAGGCACAGTTGGCGCCGGTGCGCATTCCGAGCTGGGGAAGGTCGGGGTGATTCTCCCAGCGGTTCGTGTCGAGGTTGAGCGCCGTCTGCGGCCAGCCATCCCAGCCGACCGCGAGGAACCGGTCGAAGGGCGGAGGCAGGTACTCGAGCCCATCGTAGGTGTGGGTGGCGCAGTTGACCCCCAACGACCGGGAGGGACACTCATCTCCCTGTTTGACGGGGTCCGGGTCGGTCAGGCGCAGCCACGCGCCCGTGCGCAGATCGAAGCCGTAGATTTCGTTGCCGAAGTAGCCGTTGTGGCCGCCGCCGGTGATGTAGAGCCGGTCGCGCTGGGTGTCCAAGGCACCGCTCGACCAGTCGTTCATGATTCCGCTGATGCCCTCGCCCCAAGCGAGCCACTGATACTTATCGGGCGTCGGCTTCAGGGCCGCGGCCCGCAGGTTCGAAGCCGGGAACTCGTACCAGTGTCCCGCCGCCAGCCCGGAGAGTGCATCCGGCTGGGGATTCGGGATGGTCACCGTCACCGGGTTCGACGGGACACTTTCTCCCCCGTCGTCGGTGAGCGCGGTGACGGTGTACGTGTACGTCTCGCCCGGGACGGCCGGGCGGTGGGTGAAGGACGACCGATCGACCTGTCCGACCTGCGCCGCGCCCAGCAGCACGCGGTAGCGCTTGACCGAGGCATCCGGCAACGGCTCCCACGCCAGTGAGACTTCGAAGGAGGAGACGCTTGCCGCGGCGAGCTTCGTCGGCGAGGCGGGGCGCGCCGGCCTCGGACCGCACGCGCTGACACCGGCGTCGAACCCCGCGTCAGCGCCGGCGTCGGCTCGCCCGACAACTCCGCCGTCATCTGTTCCATTGCCCGAGCCGGTGCAGCCGGCTGAGGCCAGAACCAACACACTGACGACAAGGGTTCGAACGAGCGGTCGAAGCAGCATGCGCGTGTGCAGTCCTACGGTGCTCTCTTCCATCCTCGATAGTTTTCGTGAGCGAGTGTCTCTGTTTTTGTGGGGCATCTGCAGTCTCAGTGTGACTTCTGTAGTACGGCGGTCATCAGGCGCCCGCTGCGACCTGTGGAGCATGCACAGGCCTGCAACGCCAGCCAGTGCCTGCCTCGCGCAACAACCGGGTGGCTCCATGGGGTGTCATCCCTCTTGGCGCATTTGTATCAGACTGATATATAAGGGACAGGAGGTCACCGTGGCCAGAGAGAACACGTGCCAGCTCGCCATCCTGGGGATGCTGTGCCGGGAACCCATGAGCGGTTACTCAACTTCTTCCATCTCCAACCGAAAGCTCCCCCCTCCATGGCTGGCAGCCGCGCGATGCGCGCACTCCCTGCTGTGGGTCCTTCCCGTGCTGTTCTGGCTGGGATGCTCCACCGGCAGCACTACGGCCCCCCATGACAATCCCGGTGGCGAGGACGCCGGCTGCGTCGAGCCCCCGTCCGAGGGCGGCTCCGACGCGGGTGTGCCGGCCGACGTGCTCTCCCCCAGCCGCCAGTTGCGGCGCGCCGCGCTGGCGCTGAGGGGAACGCCTCCGACGGACGAGGAGTACGCCGCGCAGGAGGCCGCCGGGGACGAGGCCGCGCAGCGCGCCTACGTCTCGGCCTTCGTGGACCAGACGCTCCAGCAGCCCGCGTTCTACCGGACGCTGTTCGAGACGGCGCGCGACTGGTTCAACATCCCGCCCGTGGGGCCGTCGGCGGATCCGCCGGAGTATGGCTTGCAGCAGCAGCGCTCCATTGTCCGGTGCGCGGACGGCACCCCGAAGGCCGGGGCCTGGAAGTACTTCCGCGGCGACGAGAAGGCCTGTCAGGGCCAGAAGCCGGATGGAACCCCCGCGCAGGAGCGCTCCCTCGAGCCCTGGTGGGCGCCGGGCACGACGGCGGTGCTGGTCGGTTACGCGGCGAGCGTGGCGGCCACGGGGCAGACCTACGACGCGAGCGGCTTCCCGGTGACGGTGACCTGCGCCACCGCGGGCCCGGTCGCGAACTGTGGCTGCGGGCCCGCTGCCGTGCGCTGCCACGCCGACACGGGAAGCTATCCGGGCTGGGAGGATTACGGGCTCCACAACCCGCAGGGGCAGCGGCGGCTCGTCGCCGAGGAACCCGCCCGGCTGTTCGCGCACCTCGGCTGGCACGACCGGCCGATGACGGACCTCCTCCTCGGCAGCTACTCCGTGGGGCCCACGCGCCTGCAGGCCGCCTACGTGATGCAGGGGCTCGCCGGCGAGTTGACGTACCTGCTCGACGACGACTCCTGGTGGAGGCCGTCACGCTTCGCCAACGCGCCGGTCGACCCCGAGCACTCCCAGGGCGATCCGACCGCCTGGCGCGAGTACTCCGTCCCGGCCCGCAACCCCTTCTTCCTGGAGGAACGAGACTACCGGTACGACCCGCGCACGCAGTCCACGGCCATGAAGGGCATCCCCGCCGCGGGCATGCTCACCAGCCTCGGCTTCCTCAGCGCCTTCACCCGCGAGCGCGTGCGCGGCGCGCGGGCGCTGGAGATGCTGGCGTGCGAGGAGCTCTCCCCGCCGCAGGGACAGGAGTTCAACGAGTACCGGAGGGACCCGGGGACGGAGGGGCCCTGCCAGCACTGCCACCGCCGGGTGGATCCGGCGGCCATCCACTTCAAGCGCTACGCGAAGATAGGGCACGGGTTCGAGGGCCATGGCGCGACCTACCCGATGCCGGGCGTGGGCAAGGTGTGGCACTGGCCCGCGCGGTGGCGCACCAGCGAGTACCCCTATCACACCGATCCGTTCATCCATTGGAACCGCTGGTACATGCCCGACACGCTCCTGACGCCCGTCACGCAGGCCCAGGCCGAGGCGAACCCGGAGGCCGTCTTCATCGACTTCCTCCCGCCGGAGCAGAACCTGCTAGGCCAGGTGAGTGACGGGACGGTGGGGCCGCTGGGCTTCGCCAAGCTCATCGTCGCCTCGGGCTCGTTCGACCGGTGTGTCGTGCGCCACCTGCACGCGCAGGTGATGGGGCGGGACATCGACCCGGCGAAGGAGGCGGGCTACATGGAGGACCAGGTGGCGCGCTTCATCGAGGGAGGACGCAAGGTCCGGCCCTTCGTCAAATCACTCACCCAGTCGAGCTTGTTCCAGAGGGGGCTCTGACATGAACCGCTTCGCATTCCTCCTCGTCCTCCCCCTGGTGCTCCTGTCCGGCTGCGAGGGCACCGCGATCGCGCCCCAGTCCCAGCCCCCGTCCACCACCTGCGGCACGCCCGCCACCACCGAAACCATGCGCGTCATGGAGGGCCTCAAGCCGCACTGCGAGGGGTGTCACGCGCAGGGCACGCGCGGCTACTTCGCCTCGGTGGCGGCCTTCCAGAGCCTGCTCGTCTCGGACTCCCGGCTGGTGAAGGCGGGCAGCCCCGATGACAGCGAGCTGGTGAGGCTCCTGGAGGGCCGGGGCACCGGCGCCTTCAAGCAGATGCCCATCGGCCAGAAATCCTACGCGCAGCTCGTCTCGGAAGGCACCGCGACGCTCCCCGTGCAGGCGGTGCGCGCATGGATTCAGGGGCTCGGCGCGCAGCAGCGCGATTCCCGGCCGAACCCCGACGCCCCGCGCATCACCCGCATGAGCGCCGACCAGGTTCAGCGCGCGCTCTACCAGCAGCTCGGGCTGGGGTACGACGACTTCTTCGTCAATGCCAAGGAGTTCGGCTTCGACATGGCGGAGTCCCGGGGCGAGGACCACCTCCCGCTCCAGTCGCCGGACGCCATCCCCTCACCCCGGCAGTACATCTCCGGCGAGCGCTACCACGGGCTGGGCGGAGGCTCGGTGATGAACCAGGTCTCCGCGGACCGGACCCCCGCGCCCACCTTCGCCCTGACGCTGACGCAGGTCTCCCAGCGCTGGTGCCGGCGGGCTCTCTCCAAGCCGGACAACACGGCGCTGTTCCCGAAGGGCGCGACGCGCACGGCGAACCCGGCCGACGTCAAGGCCACGCTGAAGCGCTGGTCCCTCCACTTCCTGGGGGAGCGCTTCACCGACGCGCAGGTGGACGAGCTGTACACGGACGTCTTCGTGCCGCTCGCGACTCCGACCGACACCGAGCCCGCCTACGTGGGGGTCTGCTCGTACTTCGTCCGCCACCCGCACTGGATCTTCTACTGAGGCCCCCATGAAACTCTCTCGTCGCAATCTCTTTCAAGCGGCCTTCGGGGCCGCGCAGGTCGGGCTGCTGGCGCGGTATGGACTACCGACGGCGATGGCGCAGTCGGCGTCGGGCCGGCCCACGAAGATGCTGGCCATCTGGCTGGTGGGCGGACTCCATTGGGAGTCCTTCTTCGCGCCAATGACCCGCGCGGGCATCCAGAAGTTCATTCCTCCCGCGCAGGGAGGCAACTACGCCTACGGGTACAACCCCGAGCAGGTGGCGCACCTGGACCGCTCTCCGGTGGACCTGATGGCGCCCGGGCCCGTGCGCAAGCTGCGCGTGCCCGTCTACTGGAACTGGGCCAACCCGGCGGACAGGAGCGGGAACAATCCCGTCGTCGGCAATGCCCAGGTCTACCGGCCGGAGGGATACGTGTGGGCCAACCCGGCCTACAAGCTCTATGAGAAGGCGGTGCTGTTGGTGGGGGCGGACCAGGGGACGGCCGCGCACGCCAGCGGCCTCATCGCGAGCATGTCCGGTGTCGCCGGCTCCACCTTCCGGGCCCCGGCGGTGCAGGCCGTCGTCGCCAACGCCATGGCGTCACGCTTCCCGGACCGGGCCCTGCCCAATGTCGCCCTGGGTGGGCCACTGCCGATGGCGCTCGGGCTGCCCGCGCTGGCGAACCCGACGCTGCTCTCCTCCAGCGCGACGGTGGAGCCCACGCTCTCCGACCGGCGTGACGGCACGTGGAACGGCCTGCGAGCGCGCAAGGATGAGCCGAATCTCGCCTTCGATGGCACGCCGATGTCCGGCACGGTGCCCGCGACGGCGGTGGACTCGGCCCTGCTCAAGGCAGTGCGGCGCGAGCGCGGCACCTCCACCGCTGGCACGGATGCGTACCTGGAGCAGCTCTACGACACGTACAAGGGCGCCAGCCGCACGATTCGCCGGGACATGCTGTCGGTGCTCGAGAAGACGCCCGCCTGGGAAAAGCTCAAGGCCGACCCCGCCTATCCCGAGGACTGGATGGCCTGCACCGGCTATGCGGATGCCTGCGGCATGATGCAGTCGATGGGGGACTATGCGTTCGCGCTCCAGTTGCTGAAGTCCGACCTGGTGTCGACCGTCACCCTGCGGGGGACGAGCATCGAAGGCTTCACCTTCGACTCCCACTTCGTCAACGGGCAGATCGTGCATGCCCAGTACCTGCGCATCGCGTTCGAGATGGTGGGGCGCATGTGCCTGGAGATGAGCCTGACTCCGAGCCGCTCGGACCCGTCCCGCTCGCTGCTGGATGAGACGCTCGTCTACGTCTACAGCGACTTCGGGCGGACGTTCCCCAAGGTGGGCAGCGACCACCACCCCGCGACGTGTGCGCTGCTGGTGGGGGGCGGCATCCAGGGGAACCAGATGATCGGCGGCTACGACGAGAGGATGGAGGGCTCGCCCATGGGCATTCCGGTGAGGCTCGTCGAGGAGTCCGGGGACATCGTCACGCGGACGCCGAACTCGCAGGACATCGCGGCGACGGTGCTCCGCGCCTACGGGTTGCTGCCCGGGAAGGACTTCTTCATCCCGGGGGGCTACGGCGTCTTCGAGGGCGTCGTGAGGACCTGAGCGGAGCAGTGACGCGGGCGTCCGCATGACGCCCGCGTCCGCCGCACGGGCGGTGTCGCCGATGGCCCCGCTCAGCCCTCGAGCACCGCCAGAGGCACCAGCCGCGCCACCTTCCGGGCGATGCCCGCCGTCTCCACCGCGTCCACCACCCGGTCCACGTCCTTGTAGGAAGACGCCATGAAACCTCGTGAGGTTCGCCCGCGGTGGAGGCACCAGGGAGGCCACGCGCCGTAAGAGTTCCAGCCCGGTGAAGAAGAGGTGCGTGGTGCCGTCCGGCAGTGGGCGCTTCATCCGGTAAGCGATGCGGCCGTCCTCCGCTCGGGACAACCGCTCCAGCGCCAGCGCGCCACGCGCCCCGTAACGGCACAGCCGCTCCAGGCCCTGCCTGTCGTTGGCATGCAGGTGCGTATTGGCGTGCAGGGAGAAGCCCTCCAGCTACGCCCAATAGGGCTCCTGTCCTTCCTATGCGCAAGCCCTCCAGGGTATGCACCTCGTCCACGGTCGTTACGTGTACCCACTTCGTCTTCTCGTGCGGCAGTGGTTTGCGATCAGGGCTACGCGCGTCCCCATTCCACGTCGAAGCCGAGGATGGTTACATGAACGCCATAATGCATTAATGCATTTCCAGAGTAATCATGACTTACAACCTTGACAGAAAGCCCTCATAGAGCCACACTGGCGTGAATCGGGCGCTGATGTTCGCCCCGAGCGCCCCTACCCCACCGGAGGATCCCCATGAGTCGAAGGAACGTGGCAATCGGTTCCGCAAAAATGTTAGCGCTCACATTTCCAGGTATCGGCGAGCCAGCGTCCCATCAAGAGCGGCGCTCGAGGTCATCCCTCCTTACGACGCTGGGGCTGTCCCTCCTTCTTCTGTTCACGTTCCGGCCGGCTCCGGCCGTTGCACTGACGCGGGACTCGCTCGGGGAAGTACCGGTTGATGATGCCCCCGCCATTGCGGCGAGTGGGAATCTTCTGACGAACGCCGGCATGGAAAGCGGCACGACCGGTTGGTCTGCCATGGGCGCTGGAACGCCGGCATCGAACACGAGTGTCGTCCATGGCGGCACGCGGTCGCTGTCGTACACGGGCCGCACGGCTTCGTGGAACGGACCGAGCCAGAATGTGACATCCCTGCTGGCCAATGGTGCCAGTTTCACGACGAGCGTATGGATGCGAACGCAGAGCGGAGCCCCCACCGGCAAGGTCGCTCTGGCTTTGACCGCCAACGGGACGACGAACTACATCACCCTGGCGCAGGGCGCGGTGAACGCATCCGCTTGGACGCAGCTGACCGGCACCACAACCGTGTCCTGGACCGGGACGTTGTCATCCGCGACGCTCTATGTGGAGACGCTTGCCGACACCGACAGCTTCTTCATCGACGACGCTTCGTTCGTCAACAATTCGTCGGGCGGGACGTGCGCCCTTCCTTCGACGTACCGTTGGACTTCGACGGGACCTCTCGCGAGTCCGAAATCGGGCTGGGTCTCGCTCAAGGACTTCACCAACGTCGTCTACAACGGCAAGCATCTCGTCTACGCGACGACGCACGACACGGGAACGTCGTGGGGTTCGATGAACTTCGGCCTCTTCACCAACTGGTCTGACATGGCCACCGCCCCCCAGAACGGGATGTCCTCTTCCGCCGTCGCCCCCTCGCTCTTCTACTTCGCCCCGAAGAACATCTGGGTACTGGCCTACCAGTGGGGCGCAACCGCTTTCATCTACCGGACGTCGACCGACCCCAGCAACGCGAATGGGTGGTCGTCCCCGCGCGAGCTGTTCTCCGGAACGATCTCCGGTTCCAGCACCGGGCCCATCGACCTGACGCTGATCGGCGACGACACGAACATGTACCTGTTCTTCGCCGGGGACAATGGGAAGATCTACCGAGCCAGTATGCCGATCGGCAACTTCCCGGCCAGCTTCGGTACGGCGTCGACAATCGTCTTGAGCGACACTACGAACAACCTGTTCGAGGCCGTTCAGGTCTACAAGGTGCAGGGCCAGAACCAGTACCTCATGATCGTCGAGGCAATCGGCGCCAACGGCAGATACTTCCGCTCGTTCACGGCAACCAGTCTTGCCGGATCGTGGACGCCGCAGGCCGCAAACGAGAGCAACCCCTTCGCGGGCAAGGCCAACAGCGGCGCCACCTGGACCAATGACATCAGCCACGGCGATCTGGTCCGCAGCAACCCCGACCAGACCATGACCGTCGACGCGTGCAATCTGCAATTGCTGTATCAGGGACGCAATCCCAACTCTGGTGGTGACTACGGTCGTCTGCCATACCTTCCGGGTCTGCTGACGCTACAGCGCTAGGAGCTTGTCGGCGAATCGGCCAGGAGCACGTCCGAGCGTAGCAGGCACCAGGAGGTGCCTGTCTCCGCGGCTCGACGGGCGCGGGGCCCCACCCGTCAGGCGGGCTGCGCTACCAGCACGGGCAACTCCCTGCCCTTCGCCACAGCTTCTTGAGGTTGTGCACTGCGCACGCCAGGGAGAATTCTCCGCTTACCTTGTGCAGACCCCGCAGAGAGAAGCGCGGCAGCGTCCCATTCTTCACCTGCCCGATGACGGGCTCGGCCGTCACCTTGCGTCGGGCGGAGGACGGCCGCATCGCCTCCCGAATGAAGCGCCCGCTGCCGGACGGCACCACGCACCTGCTCTTCACCGGGCTGGAATTTTTACGGCGTGTGGCGTCCCTGGTGCCTCCGCCTCGGGCAAACCTCACGAGGTTTCACGGCGTCTTCGCTCCAGGCGCACACCTGCGGCCATTTCTGGTCCCCCAAGCAGGTGAGGAGGAGGCGAGCGTGGCGTTCGAGGCAGCGGCCAGGAAGGAGCCGCAGAAGGAGAGGACGCCGCGAGTGGACTTTCGCGGAACTCCTGAGGAAGACGTTCGACTTCGTCGTTTTTCCGCAAACGACAAAGCCGGCCGGAGAGGGGGACCGCGTGCTCGATGGTGACATGCTCTCCCGTCACCACGACGCGCTCGATGAGCAGGCGCACGAGCCGCTGCCTGCCCTCGGAGTCGAGCGCGTCGTGCCCCTCACGCACGGCCGTGGCAAAGGCCTCCAGTTGCGCTTGTTGACTCGAGGCGAGTTCGCTCGCGTGTCGAGGCCTCTTCTCCCTCCCGGCGCTCCTGCCAGGAGGCCTCCAATCTCAATCCTTGTCCGCAGGGGCCTTCGGCGCGACCGGCCGGATGCTGAACGGCACGTCGACGTAGGAGTCGATGGTGTTCAGCACCCGGGCCATGACCGTCGGCCGCTCTCCTCGAGCCAGGGCCACCCGCATCTGGGCCTGATGCCAGGCCGTGACGGAGCGAAGCTCGGGCGGGGTGAGGTTGATTCCCCGGCGCATCGAGCCCTTCAGCAGCTTCCACGCGAGCTGTTCCTTCCGACCCCACGCCAGCCCGTACGCCTCGCGCCAGCGCTCCGGCAGGAGTCCAGCGGTGAGCACCTCATCGACCTGTCCCCGCGTGAACGGCGAATTGAAGAGCAGGCCCGCCAGCTCGAGCGCCGTGTCTCCCACGCGCAGCCGCTCCCCCGCCAGCTCTCCGTCATACCACGCATAGAAGTCCTCGAGCGTGGGTGGCAGCTGCTCCGGCAGGATCCCGAAGTACGCCGCGGCACGCAGCGTCTCCTGATAATAGCGGCGCTTCTCCTCGATGCTGAGCGGCCGCACGAAGGTGTCGAAGATCAGCATGGCGGTATCGATGAGGGTGGCGTGCACCCAGCGCAGCAAGGAAGGATCGTTCGCGCGATAGGGTCCGGCGCCATCCGCGAGTGAGCCGTGGACGCGGCTGTGCAGGCTGTGGATCCGCTTCGCGGCGCCCGTCGCCTCGCGGAGGCCACCAAACTTGAGCTGGTACATGGCCGTATAGGTGCGTCGCGCACGGCCGAGCAGGTCATTGCGGAAGTTGCTGTTCTGGGAGACGCCGTCGGCCACTGCCGGATGGGCGATCTGCAGCAGGATGGCGCGCAGTCCACCGAGGAGGATCACCGGCTCGCGATAGATCATCCAGGTCACGCTGTCGGGGCCGTAGACCCCCTCGGTCTCGCCTGCCGCGTGTTCCCGCATGTAGTCGAGACACTTGCGGAAACGCTCGCGGTCCTGATTGACCTGCTGCTCCATTTCCGGCGGTGGTGGCCACCGCCTCGGGTTCCCCTGCGTATTCACGAAATGACCTCCCTCACGAGTGTCATCCTCCTGTGGCACATAGGTGGCCAACCCGCAAGCCGTGCCCTACTCGGCCATGGGCAACTGGAACCCGGCGTATGGGGAGCCAGGAAGGGTGTCAGACGAGCAGTCCCATGACAGCCAGGTGGAGCTCTATCTGGCCACGCACGAGACGAGCGGGGCCACGGCCCTGGTGCGCAAGCACTCCGCCGAGGAGGTCGCGGCACCGCGCAAGGACTGGCGGGTGCTCTTCGGCTCCTGGGCCTCGCGGGGCTACTCCGCCATGCGGTACCCACGAGCCGAGGCGCTGGTAGGCCGGTTGCGCTACGTCCTGGCCCATGGGGTGAAGGAGAGCCTGGTGGAGAGGAGTACCGAGTGGCCGGGCCTCACGTGCCTGCCACAGTTGCTGGGCCCGGCTCGGCGACTGTTCCAGTGGTTCAGCTGGACGGTGAGGGCCCAGCACCCGCATACCCGGCCCGAGTTCCTCAAGCGCACCCTCTCCGGAACGACGAACTTCATCTGCGTTCTCTCGCTGCCAGCACGCGTGCGGCCGGCAGGTTAGTTCTTGGCGGGAACTATCGCCTCGTAGGCGAGGCGGTATTCTTCGATCGCCTCGGCGAAGGTCGCTCGCCGTTCCCTCCAGCCGATGACGGCGCGGATTTTGTCCGAGCCAACCCACTGCCAGAAATTGGCGAGGCCGTGCACGGAGTTGAGATTCAAACCCGAACCGTCTTCCGGCGCGGCAAACTCCAGCGTGAGCCCATAAGCGCGCGCCAGCGCCTGTCCGATCTGCTGCGCCGTCTCATATCGCGCGTTTGAGATGTTGAAGGCTTGGCCCACAACCTCACTGCGGTTCGGATGCTCAGCGAGCATCACATAGGCCTCGGCGCAGTCATCGACGTGGCAGGAGTGCATCACGGCGTTTGGATCGGCCATGAGCCTGAGGACACCATCACTCTTTGCTGCCAGATCGAACAGCGAACCGTAGAGACTGGATGACAATCCATAGACGATCGTCGGGCGTAGGACGATCGCGTCATAGTGCGTCTGAGCCTTGTCGAGCAGCGTCGCGCCGAGCGTGCACCGCGCAATCAGCACCTCAGGAGGATTGAGCGGGCTGTTTTCCGTGTGGGGGGCAAGCGCTGCATCGCCGTGCTTTTCGGCCATCATGCCGTAATCCTTGCAACCACTGGAGAACATGACCAGCGGACGGACTCCGGCGTCCTCGCTCCGGCGCACGATCGTGTTCATCATCGTGCGAACCTTCGCCAGATGGCCGACCGCATTCTTGGGGTCTTCGGTATTCGACACGATCACGTCGAACACCGCGCCCTCGGTCTGCTCCAGGAAGGACAGCTCTTCCGGCGTACCGATGACCGGGTGGATCTCGTGACGAGCCAGATCGTTGGCCGCCTCCGCGCGCCGGACCAGGCCGTAGACCTTCCACCCGGCGCGGCTGAACGCCTTGGCGACCGCGTTTCCGATGTAGCCGTTTGCGCCAGTCACGAGGACTGTCTTTCGGGTCATGCGCCGTTTTCCTTTGTGAGTGACTTCTCCACTCCTCAATGTAGTCTACTGATTGACGAATGGGGTTCTCCACTCTGGCGCCCCATGTTCCCCAAGAGGTTCGACGGGCGATCTGAAAGTCATACGGATATTTCCGCCGGAGGGATCAAAGGCTTTGAAACGAGAGACCCGAACCAGAACGAGACTCGGCGTGGACGGTTGAACCCACCCTCTTCAAATGCTTCCGCGGACTTGCGAGTTGGCGCGCACGGGGCGGTCAGCGATCGTCTCGCAGGAGGCGGAGGATCCAATGGACGACGCCATCCCGTACATCCTGGGGCATGGTTTCGATGACGAGCCCTCGCACCAGACCGCTGGTGAAGGAGGTGCCTTTCAGCAACCGTGCCCGTTCCAGTTCCTTCCAGGGCGTGGCGAGTTGCTCGAGCGACAGGTCGAGGATGCGGGAGGCATGTCTGGACCGGAAGGCAGTGCCGGCGACGGCGATGATACGGGCGAGTCGCAAGGCATCTGGAGAGAGCCGTTTGAAGAGCTGCTCGAGAATGAGCACCAACCGGAGCGGCGGCGGAAGATAGATCAGGGCGAGCTTCGAGACATGCGTGGTCTCCACGAGCGACTTGACCGTCTCGACAATGAAGAGCGGATTGCCGCCCGTGTAGCTCGCCATCTCCTCCGCGAGTGACTCCAGGCCCGGGACCGCCATGCTGGCCAGGAGGGGGCCCACCGCTCCCGGGGGGAGTGACTCCAGCACGAGCCTCCGGGCGAGACCCGTCTCCACATAACGATTGAGCAGGCTCTCGAACGTGCCCGGCAGTTCGAAGCTCCGGAAGCAGGTGATGATGCGTGGTCTCCTGGGAGAAGCCTTCTGCTCCAGCAGATCCTGTGCGCGCAAATACAACTCGAAGCTGGCCGGATCGCAATGGTGCGCATCATCGAGGACCAGTGCTTCCATTTCATGGCCAAGCAGCGAGAGCAGTTGCGCGAAGGATTCAGAGAGACGCAGCTTCTCCTCGGGAGTGGTGGGAGGACCACGCCCGTCGAGGCCTCGCATCGGGCTGATCCGGGAGAGATCCTGCAGAACCCTTCGCTCCAGGCCGTGGGCGGAGGTGACCTCCAGGAGCAGTTGGATCATCCGCGCGCAAGTGGCATAGGGAAACGAGGGATCCGACGGTCTGGCCGGAACCAGGAGCCAGGAGCCCTGGGCATTGCAGAACTCACTGACCAGCCGTGTCTTTCCGATGCCAGCTTCTCCACAGACATAGACTGGCCGGTTGGCAGCCCAGGCCTCTTCCATGAAGGCCCATTCCCGCTCGCGGCCAATGAGTTCCGGCGGAGAGAGAATGGAAAGAGGCAGCGCGCTCATCTCTGTCCTGGGAGGTGCTCGCACCGGATTGGGTTGCTGCTCGATCTTCCGGGCGAGCTCCTCGGTGGGTGGTGATGGCCTGGCACCCAATTCCTTGAGCAGATCCTGGCAAGCGCGATAGGCCATCAAGGCGGCGGAGCGGTCTCCTTGATGCAGGTGCAACCGCATGACGATCCGCCACCCTTCCTCGGAGGCGGGATCCAGGTTGAGCAGGCGCCGAGCCGCATCCATGGCGGTATCGAACCGTCCCTCCTTTTCCAGTTGGAGCGCCTGCTCCTCGGCGGCACGGATCCTCAGTTGATGGAAGTAGATGCGCTGCTTGCTCAACCACTCATCCAACTCGGTGCAATCATCGAAGGTGAAGCCGGCGAGCAGTTCTCCATGGAACTTCGAGAGCCGTGCATAGTCCCTGGCCAGGATGACCTCGCGGAGCAGGACGGCGTCGACGCTCAGCCCGTCGCACAACCACACGGGGTCGTCGCCTTCGATACCGTGCCCTCCCAACTTCCCCTTCAGCCGGTGCAGGAGCTGGCGCAGGTTGCCACGGGCCTTCTCCTCGGAACTCTCAGGCCAGAGCAGACCCGCGAGCCGGCGCCGCTCGGTCGCACCTTCCAGGGCGAGGTAGGTCACCAGCGCCGCCGTCTTGCGCTCCAGATGCCTGGGGGGATGCTCTGAGGAAATCACTCGCGCTCGTCCCAGCAACTCGACCTGGATGGCGGCCTGACTCGTCATCGTCCCCTCCCTCACGAAGAGTACGGATTCTTTGCACTCAAGGAAGAGGATCGCAAGGTGCTTCTGACCCAGATGGGACAAGGAGACAGAGGAGGTTGTCACGCTGGGTCACGCCCCAGCCCACCCCCTCCCCATCCGCCGCCCGCGTCTCCATCGCACTCATAGACACACGCTACCGTCAGCCGGCCTGGTCAAGCCTGCGGCGCCGTCCAGACCAGGTTCCAGAGGTGGCCGTCGAGGTCTTCGAAGCCCTGGTCATACATGAAGCCGTGGTCCTCCGGCGGATGCGGGATGCGGGCGCCGGCGGCGGTGGCCTTGGCGATCAGGCTGTCGACTTCCTCCCGGCTCTCACAGCTCAGGCAGATGATGACCTCGTTGGCCTCCTTCGCCTGCACGACGGGCTTGTTGATGAAGCTCTTGAAAAAGGCTTCGGTCATCAGCATGGCATTGATACTGCCGTCCACGATGACCATGAACGCCGAGCTCTCGTTGGAAAAGTGCGGATTGAAGCTGAATCCGAGAGCGGAAAAGAAGGCCTTGGATTTGTCCAGGTTCCTGACCGGCAGGTTGAAGATGATCTGCTTGTTCATGAAGTCTCCACGTTGGAAGGTGAGCTGGTCCCGAGTGGAGGCGGATCCACTCTTGGCGGGTTCGATTCCCGCCGCTCCCACTAGAAGTTACCCGCCGCTGTGAGCCGAGCCTACTCCCAAAGAGGATGCGCGGCTCGCCTTGGGGGACCAAATCGATCGGGCTCGGGCCGTTCTCATCGAACTCGTCGAACAGCGCATCCAGCAGCGCTGTGTCCCTTCCCCCACCGGTGACCTCACCTTACCTCCGTTGACAGGTTCACCACTGTAGAGTACGTCGGGATTCTCCGCGTGGGGATGCAGGCAGACATGGCCGCCTGGCAACGAGACCCGCTTCAAGACGCATAGGTGTTCGCCGATCCAGATATGGCCGCCCTCGTTGTGAAGGCAGGCCGCACTGTGAAGAAGGAAGCTCGATGAGCAAGATATTGCACGGCTGCTTGCCGGACACGGAGTACTTTGAGATCACAGCACGGTCGGGGCACCGTTACGGCGTCTGGGTGACCACCCCCCCCGGTTATGCGGACTCCACAGATCCCCTGCCGCTGATCTACGTGGTAGACGGCAACTGGACCGTTGGCCTCACCGCACCCCTCATCGTCACCCAGGCAGACCCATATTTGACGATCGCCCCGTACATTCAAGTCAGCATCGGTTACGCCGGTGAGGAGGCCGCGGCCTGGGCACAGCTTCGCAACCGCGATCTGGTGCCGCCGGGGGAGCCTGTCAGCGACGAGATGGTGGCCACAGTCACGTCGGCTCGCGACACGGGTGCGATGACTCAGGAGCAGGCGGACGCCTACCTCGCGAATCTAGCGGACACTCACGCGGACATCTTCCTCGACTTCCTGACTGCCGAGCTCCACCCTCAGTTGCAATCGCGGTTGCGTGTCAGCGAGTCCGGGCATGGCCTCTTCGGCTACTCCTACGGAGGTCTTTTCGCCCTCTATGCATGGCTGCGGGCGGCAGCCCCGTTCGCGACCTTTGGTGCGGGCACCCCCGGAGTCGCGAGTGCGGACAGCCAGGTGTTCAAGCTAGTCGAGGCCCTGCCTGAGCGCAGTGTGGACTCAGCGGCTCCGAAGTTGCACGTCACGCTGAATGAGTCTGAACTTCTAGGGGGTATTCCGATCTATCGAACAATGGCGCGCAACGTGCTCTCGGTCGTGGAAGAGCTGCACGGCAAGGGACGATCGCAGGATGTTTCGAGCGCGTTGTTACACGAGACACACGTCACCGGGCTGCAGGCATCGTTCCTGAGCTATTTGAAGACATGCCATACACGCCAGGTGTACTCGGTCAGCAGGTTGGTGACAGTCGGCTGATGGGTGGCTGGCCGCCGCATGCGGTGTGGGGTCGAGCGTAGTTGTAGTGGTCGAGCCAGGGACCAGAGCCTTCACAGTTCCAGCCGCGCGTCCTTGAGGAGTACCCACCGCACCCGGTGCGGAAAGGACAGCGTCCACTGTCGATAAGGCACGTGCGGCAGCACCCGCTCCACCAGGTGCGCCGCCGTCACCTGCGCCCGCTTCGCGTTATAGGAGGGGCGCTAGTCTCGCCGCCGCTCCACGCGCCGCTTGATGCGGCTGTAACCGCCCAGGCTGGGGCTCATGACGAAGTTCCAAAGCGTCGCCGTCCACGATTGGTGCGACAGGAGGCCGTCGTAGAATTCCGGCGCCATCGCTCGTAGCTTCGGCAGGCGCGAGCCAGGAACGTAGGGGAAGTCGTGGTGCTCGTTGTGGTAGCCGACATTGAACGCGAGCACGTTGAGCGGCCCGTAGTACGAGTAGGTCTCCTGCCCTTCGCGGAAGACGTAGTGCTCCGAGATGTAGTGTCCGGCAATCGGATGGAGCCCCATGACGATCAGTGAGCTGATTGGCAGATAGGCAAGCGCTTTGCCGCCCCAGAAATGGAACACGGCCACGTTGAACGCGACCTGCACGAGCAGGTTCGCGATCTCGGAAGCTCCCGGCTTCTTTGGATCCACGAACAGCGGGCGGAGCGCGTAGGCAAAGCCTTGGCAAGAGAGCCAGAGCAGTTTGCTTGCGCGATTGCGCAGCAAGCGCGCCTCGAACTCCGTCGGTAGATCCGTGTCGAGCCGCTCGTCACCCTGATGGGTGTGATGGCGCAGGTGGTAGTAGCGAAACGTTTCCGAGACCGGCACACCCACGGGCAGATTGATGAAGACGCCGAACACGCGATTGTGCCAGGGCTTGCGAAACGCGAGATTGTGAGAGAGCTCGTGAATGGCCAGGAGTAGCGCCTGGTTGATCACTCCGCCCACCGCATAGGCGACCAGAACAATCAGCCACCAGGGCGCGTCACGCAGCAGGAAGGCGAGCGAGAGCTGCAGCCCGACGAGCAGCGTGCAGACGTACTTCGTGCGCGAGCACGGGCCGTAGAGTTCCTTGATCTCGGGATGAGTGCGAAGCATCTCGCGCCGCCGCGCGGCGTGCGGTTCGTCAGCGCTGGACCAGATGAAGCCATTGGACATGGCGCCAACGCTACCTCAGCACCAAGGGGGATGGGCACATATACCGCGCTGTGCACTCGGGTGCGCTACCGCCGCCCCCCCTTGCGGGTACAAGGTCGCTGGGGGCCGTGGTGGATCTGATGGGCCCAGGCAAGTCCGTCGTCGTGGCCCACCGCTACCAGGCCTTCGTGTGCGCGTGGTTCCAGCCGAAGAAGGCCCCTCCGACCGTGGGGTGGCTGCCGGCGGTGAGTTTCGAGGTGAAGAGGTCCGCGACGCCGACGGGGCTCAATGCCTGGAAGAGCTCATGGCGGTACTTCGACAACGTGCTCGACATCGCGCCGAAGAAGGGCGCACTCGCGGTGAAGGGCGTGGCGATTTGGAACGGAGGCGGCGGCAACGTGCACGACGGCGGCGTCGAAGCGTCAGCGGCGCCACAGGAAGGGTGTCGGACACTTCGTACGGCTCCTGCCGGAAAGTGAGGCTGCTGGGTGGAGGTGCCAACCAGACCCATCAAGCGTGTCTGTCAGACTGTTCCGGTATTGATGGGCTGCTTTCTGCCTCCTGTCCTTTCCCGTCAGGAAGATGGAGTCCCCGCCTTGAAACATCATTTCCCCTCGCTGACACATCGAAGCCCGAACGCCTCCGCTTCTCCCCTCCAGCTCTTGCTCATCGCCCTGGCCCTGCTGGTGCTGCCAGGTTCCGCCTGGGCGGAGCAGGTGGTCATCAGTGGGCAGGTGCGCTTCGCGGATGGCACCGTGGTGAGCTCCGCCTCCATCTACGCCCGGCCCACCTCCAGCGATAACTCCCTGTCCGCCAGCGCGGATGCGGCCGGGAACTACTCGATGTACCTGCCTCCGGGCACCTATGACCTCCTCGTGCAGTACTCCGTGCCCGGCTACTCCGGCACTCAGCTGGTAGCGCAGGCGCGCTCCATCACCACCAGCACCCAGCTGAACCTGACCGTGAAGGACATCCTGCTCAGCGGCCGCATCCTCAACAGCAGCGGCCAGCCGGTGGCGGGCGTCATGCTGTCCGGCTACGGCTACTTCACGGAAGGCACCAGCTACCTGACCCCCACCTCGGGCTCTGATGGCCGCTTCCAGATCCGCATCCTCCCGGGCGCCTACGCCTCCATGCGGCTCAGTCCTCCCTCGGGCACTCCCTATGCCGTCACCCCCCTGCCCGATCAGACGTTCTCCGCCTCGGTCTCCCGGGACTATGTGCTGGCCAACGCCGCCATCGTGAGCGGACAGGTGAAGTTCGCCGATGGCACCGTGGTGAGCTCCGCCTCCATCTACGCCCGGCTCACCTCCAGCAGTGAATCCCTGTACGTCGGCGTGGATTCGGCCGGGAACTACTCGGTGCCTCTGGCCCCGGGCACCTATGACTTCGTCGTGCAGTACTCCGTGCCCGGCTACTCCGGCACTCAGCTGGTAGCGCAGGCGCGCTCCATCACCACCAGCACCCAGCTGAACCTGACCGTGAAGGACATCCTGTTCAGCGGCCGCATCCTCAACAGCAGCGGCCAGCCGGTGGCGGGCGTTCAGCTGTCCGGCTACGGCTACTTCACGGAAGGCACCAGTTACCTGGTCCCCACCTCGGGCTCTGATGGCCGCTTCCAGATCCGCATCCTCCCGGGCGCCTACGCCTCCATGCGGCTCAATCCTCCCTCGGGCACTTCCTATGCCGTCACCAACCTGCCCAATGAGACGTTCTCCGCCTCGGTCTCCCGGGACTATGTGCTGGCCAACGCCGCCATCGTGAGCGGACAGGTGAAGTTCGCCGATGGCACCGTGGTGAGCTCCGCCTCCATCTACGCCCGGCCCACCTCCAGCGGTGAATCCCTGTACGTCGGCGTGGATTCGGCCGGGAACTACTCGGTGCCTCTGGCCCCGGGCACCTATGACTTCGTCGTGCAGTACTCCGTGCCCGGCTACTCCGGCACTCAGCTGGTAGCGCAGGCGCGCTCCATCACCACCAGCACCCAGCTGAACCTGACCGTGAAGGACATCCTGCTCAGCGGCCGCATCCTCAACAGCAGCGGCCAGCCGGTGGCGGGCGTTCAGCTGTCCGGCTACGGCTACTTCACGGAAGGCACCAGCTACCTGGTCCCCACCTCGGGCTCTGATGGCCGCTTCCAGATCCGCATCCTCCCGGGCACCTACGCCTCCATGCGGCTCAGTCCTTCCTCGGCCGCCGGCTACCTGCAGACCTGGCTCCCGGACGAGACGTTCTCTGGCTCCACGAGCAGGCAGTACGTCATCGATGATCTCAACGAGTGCCTCGTCAACAACGGCGGCTGCAGCGCGAACGCCTCCTGCACGAACTTCCCCGGTTCGCGCACGTGCACCTGCAACGCGGGCTACACGGGGGATGGGCTCACCTGCCAGGCGGCGTCCGGACGCATCCTCGTCAATGAGATCCTCGCCAACGAGCCCGGCTCGAGCACCGCGGGCGAGTTCGTCGAGCTGGTCAACGTGGGCGGCTCCTCCATCGACATCAGCGGCTGGACGATCTCCGACGAGACCGCTGTGCGCCATACCTTCGCCGCGGGCACCGTGCTCGCTCCGGGCACGGCCCGGGTGGTATTCGGTGGGGCCTCGGGCATCCCGTCGGGAGTGACCAACGCGGTGGCGTCCTCCACCGGGACGCTCAACCTGGCAAACACCACCGACACGGTCACCGTGAAGAACGCCGCGGGCGCCACCATCGACACGTTCACCTATCCCAGCTCGCTGGCCGGAGCAGATGGGGTGTCCATGAACCGCAGCCCGGATGCCAGCGCGGGGGTAGGGTTCGTGCTGCACAACTCGCTCTCGACGCTCACGTCCTCGCCCGGTAAGCGCGCCAACGGCTCGGCCTTCTGAGCCGAGGGGCGCAGGGGCGCTCGAAGTCAGGGGCGCCCCTGCGCTGGGGCAGCTTCTCGGTCGACGGCATCGAGGGGACTAGCGAGGGTCGTTGGCGCGGGCTTGCTGGCTGGCACGGCGCAAGGCCTCGATGAACTCTTCGACTCTCGAAACCCGAATCGATCCCAGCCCTGATGGCTGGCCTTCGGCGTCTACGAACGCCCACTCCACTGACGGCTCGCCAAAACAACACACGAAGCCAACATGAAGTTTCCCACCCGCGATGTCATCAAGTTCCACTGTGGAATGAAACATGGAGCTTTCCTATTCCGAGGTTTCCGAGAGTCTGAGTAAATCCCCCCAACCCATTGACTGTCAATCCCGAGCAGGCCCCGGTAAAACCATTAGCTTCGAGACGACTCCGATCACCTGGCCAACCCGTCGATTGCATCTCTGAACGCGTGGGGGACGGGGGCGGTAGCCCCCAGTAGGCGCGGGCACGGCTCCGGCGCTCCGGCTGAAGACCTCGGGGAGCCGGAGTTGAATCATACACGGCAACGTGGACAAGCTCATGGACGCTATCCTCAGCGGAAAGCTTGAATTCAAGCAGAGCTCCAATTGAACCATCGCGTTGATGGGCTGCCGGAATTCGGCCTGTTCGCACTGCGTGGGCGCCGACGAAGACATACCGGAATCCCGAGCAAGTGAGCCTCATGGGTTTGGGCGGCGTGGCCGCGTCCGTGTTGAAACCGGAGCGGCCCGTGGTCTCCGTTGTCCGCGGGACTACTGCACCTTGACCGTGTACGCCCCCGTCGTGCTGCCCGACACGCGGACGTAGTGCGCGCCTCCCGCCGCGTTGCTGGTGAAGGCACGCGGGCTGGCGCCGGTGGAGAGGACCGTCGTCTTGTCCGTGGCATACACGGTGAGCGTGGTGGAGCTACCCGTCGTGGTCACCGAGTAGGCGGTGCTGGCCGCCAGGCTCACCTCGAAGAAGTCCACGTCTCCGGAGAGCTCGAGATTGCCCGAGGTCGCCGTGCCTGGCGTGAGCACCGTGGCCCCCGAGAACGTGTCCGCGTGGTCATCCACGCCCAGATCCTGCAACTGGTACGAATAGCTCGTGTACGAGACGTTCCAGCCGCTGGCGGCCACGACCCGGTAGGAGAACGTCCCGCCGGTGGTGGGCCTCCAGCGCACCCGCGTCGTGGACGTGGACGTGGTGTTCGCCACAATCACCTTCCCCTCGGAGTCCAGCAGGTACAGGTCGCAGTCGATGGACGCGGTCGAGCAGCTGAATTCGTAGAGGCGGCCCGCCGTGGCGGTGAACGAGAACCAATCCTCGTCCCTGGACACCTCGAACTGTGCCGGCACCCAGCTCGCGCTCGGGGTGATGGGCGTGGCGGTGGCCTGCGTGTCCCCATGGTCATCCACGCCCAGATCCTGCAGCCGGTACGTGTAGCTCGTGTACGAGACGTTCCAGCCCGAGTTGGCCACGACCCGGTAGGAGAACGTCCCGCCCGTGGTGAACTTCCTGCGCACCCGGGTGACGGTCGTGGACGTGGTGTCCGCCGCCACCACGTTCCCATGGGCATCCAGCAGGTACACGTCGCAGTCGATGGACGCGGTCGAGCAGGTGAAGTCGTAGAGGCGGCCCGCCGTGGCGGTGAACGAGAACCAGTCCTCGTCCCTGGACACCTCGAACTGCGCCGGCACCCCGCTCGTGCCCGGGGTGATGGGCGTGGCGGTGGCCAGCGTGTCCCCATGGTCATCCACGCCCAGGTCCTGCAGCCGGTACGTGTAGGCACCCACCGTCGAGCCTCCCGGCTCGATCCGGAAGAAGTAGGTGCCAGGCGTGTTCAACTCCACGCGGACCCGCGCGTACGTGGTGTTTGTGGTGTCCGAGGCCACCACCGTGCCGAGTGCGTTCAGCAGCACCAGGTCACAGTCGAATGCCGACGTGTTACACGCGAGCTCGTAGACATGGCCCGCGGCGGCCTCGAACGAGAACACGTCCACGTCCGTGGTCGCGTGGAGGATCGCGCCAACGGACGTGCTCGAGGGCGTCACCGGGGTGGCCGCGGACGGCGTGTCGCCGTGGTCATCCGGAACCGACAGCACACACGCCTCGCCCTGGGGCACGTAGCCGCTCACGCACGCGCAGACCGGCTGCCCCTCCACCACGGAGCAATTCGTCTTGTACGGTGCGGTGCAGGGATTGGGCTCGCAGGCATCGAGCGAGACACACTGCCCGCTTCCGTCCTCCACCTTGCCCGGATCGCACGCGCAGACGGCCTGGCCCTGCACGTTGGAGCACTGGCCCCGGCCCGCGTGCATGCACGGGTTGGGCGCGCACGGATCGAACGGGGGCGTGCCGTCGCGCAGGCACGTCAGGCCCTCGGCGTGGTGGCCTGGATCGCAGGCACAGACGGGACGGTCATCGGAGACCTCGCAGCGTCCGGGACCACAGGCGACGCCCTCGCATGGCGTCTGGACGGGCTCGTTGTTGTCTCCGGAGCAACTGATGAGACCCACGACAAAAGCCCACGCACATAGCGCGAGCGACACACTCTTGAATCGGAAGGATTGGCGCATTTGGACGCGCCCAGACTGCCGCCCCTCCACGGTTATTCAATGAAGACCCGGCTCCGCCCCCGCTCGAGGGAGCTGACGCTGCTGGCCGAGGCCGACGGGCGGTTGTCGTGTATCGTCAGCCACCATGTTGTTGGAACCCTCCCGTGCGGTGACGCCCCCCGACTCGCCGAAGATCCGTTCGGCGCATGGCATCAAGACCGTCAGGAGCAAGAGCCGGACCTGGAACGGCGTCACCGTGTACGCGCTGGACATCGAGGTGCTGCCGGGCCGGGCGTGGATCGATCTCACGTCCGAGCAGGGCAGCCTGTCGATCATCCTGGAAACAGGCGGGGGGCACGTCGAGACACGTCAGACGCTCGACCTGCCCAATCCGGCCCATCACCAGACCCTCCGCCCCATCAGCCTCATCCCCAAGGGCATGACGCTCTGGGGACATGCGGAAGACAGCCGCCGCGTACGCGAAGCCCGGCTCGACTTCAACTTCGCTCCCCTCGAATCGGTGCTGGGCGAGGAACTCGATCGGCGGAAGTTCGAGACGCCCCTGCTGACGTTCCGAGATGACCGCATCTGGCGGCTCGGAGAACTCCTGGCGGCCCAATGCGAGACACCCGACTCGCTCAGCCAGCTCTACGGCGACAGCCTGACGACCGCCTTGTTCATCGATCTGCTGCGAATGGGCAGGCGGCCCCCCAACGAGCGCAAGCAGGGGGGACTCGCCCCCTGGCAGCTCCGGAAGGCGAAAGACTATCTCCAGGCCCATCTGTCGGACGGCGTGAGGCTTCGGGATCTGGCCCAGCTCACGGGCCTGTCCCAATCGCAGTTCGGCCGGGCCTTCAAGGTCTCCACCGGCATGACGCCCTTCCGCTGGCAGACCCAGGCGCGAATCGCCCGGGCGCGGGAGCTGCTGCTCGACGGCCGCCTGTCGCTCGCGGAGATCTCGCTCGCCACGGGCTTCTCCGAGCAGAGTCACTTCACGCGCGTCTTCCAGCGGGTGGTGGGCACCTCCCCCGGCGCCTGGCGGCGCGCACGGAGGTGGTAACCGGGCTCGTGCGGGTGACGCCGATTTCCGTCAAACGGCGCCGAAACGGGTCAATCCCGTGCCGCCCCTCCCTCGATACGGTGGTGCCCGTCTCTCCCAACCACCTCGAGACACAGGAGCACGAACATGGGCGCTTCACCCAACAACAAGGTCGGACTCAACGCGCTGCTGACGCCGGACAACTGCGTGCTGATCCTCATCGATCACCAGCCGTTCCAGGTCAGTGGCGTGCAGAACATCGATCCCGCGTTGATGATCAACAACGTGGTCGCGCTGGCGAAGTCCGCCAAGGCCTTCAACGTCCCCACCCTGCTGACCACCGTGATCGAGGAGCGCGGGGGCTATCTGATCAAGCAGTTGCAGGACGTCTTCCCCGAGCAGAAGCCCATCAACCGCACCACCATCAACACCTGGGAGGATCCGCGCGTCGTCGAGTGGGTGAAGAAGACCGGCCGCAAGAAGATCGTGATGGCGGCGCTCTGGACGGAGATCTGCCTGGCATTCCCCGTCATCCACGCCCTGGGTGACGGCTACGAGGTCTACATCGTGACGGACGCCTCGGGCGGCGTCAGCGTGGAGGCCCACACCGTGGCCATCCAGCGAATGGTCCAGGCGGGCGCGGTGCCCCTCACCTCGGGGGCCTTCATGGGCGAGCTCCAGCGGGATTGGGCGCGCGAGGCGACCGTCCCGAAGGTCGCGCAGATCATGCTCGAGCACATGGGCGCGGTGGGAACCAACTTCGCGTGGGAACTCCAGTTGCTGAGCACCCACAACAAGACGCTCCCTCCTGGCGTGTGATCATCCCCGCGGGGGCCACGGCGTGCGCCCGCTTCGCGCACGCCGCCGGGTGCCACGCGAGCCGCCTTACGGGTGCGTCTCGATGTAGATGTGCGAACTGCACGTGTGGTTGCCGTCGACCACGTCTTGGAAGTCGATCGGGTTGCCGGCCGAGTCCTTCGGATAACCCGGAGCGGAGGCGGGCGCGCCCGAGTTGTACGAGATGACACTCCCCGAGACCGTCGACCCTGGAGTCGCGGTCAGGGTCAGGTTGGTGGCGCAATAGGGGGGAGCACCCGTCGGGAACCCCACCTGCAACGTCAGGGAGGCATTCGACAGGAGGTTGTATTGTGCGATGTACGTCGCGCTGGAGCGCACGGTCGCGATGCTCGGCCACGTCGTGCCGCCCGAGGACATCTGAGAGAGGTTCAGGGTCAGCCCGGGCTCGGGGGTCGTGCCCAGCGGGTTGTAGCAAGACAGGGGGATGTTGACGAACTCGATGATGGAGCAGGACGGGTTGACCTTCTCGATGTCGGTGTTCCAGGAGCCCAGGCCATCCAGGGGATCGATGGTGCCGCCCTGGCGTGCGCCCGTGATCCGGAACGTCGTGGCCGTGGTGGAGAACTGGGGGCTCGCGCTCTGTTCGATCCACAGACCCGTGGACGGGTTGAACCGCCACATCACGGTCCGGCAGCTCCCCTTGAGCACGCAGGCCGGCATGGTGCCGCCGAGGACGGCGGGCACGGGCAGGAGCACGTTCATCGAGGCCCCGGCGGCCAGCACGAGCGTGTTGCCCCGGCCATCCACGGCCGACAGCGTCACCGCGCCCACGGTCTCGAGCGCCACCGTCTTGCCGAGCGCGTTGCGCGCGGTGAAGTCACCGGGCATGGAGTCCGGGCCGTGCGGCACGATGGAGAACAGCACGCCGCCCTCGGGCAGACCGCCCGCCGCGGTGCGCAGGGTGTTGGCGACCACCTCCACGCGGATGCCCGAGGCCGGGTCTTGGATGACGGTGTTGGCCGTGGGGCTGATCTGCTGCGTGTAGGCCTTGCGGAGCACGTACTCCTGACTGAGCTGGCCCGACATCTGGAGCTTGTTCACCGGGCCGTACCCCTCCTTGCGGATGTCGAGCACGTAACCCGTGGGCGACTCCGTCACCGAGAGGGAGTACGCCCCCGTGCTGTTGGTGTAGCGGATGATGCCATTCACCGTCACGCGGGCATTGACGATGGGCTGGTTGTTGGCATCCAGGACCCTGCCCGAGAAGACCGCCGACAGCGCGGCGGGGCGGGCCTGGAGTTCCTCGGCGGAAGAAGGGGCGGTGCCCTCGCCACAGGCGAGGCCGAACAGGACTGGGAAGAGCAGAAGCGCAGAGCGTCTCATCATCGGGTTCTCCGGGGGGTGGACGCGGCGGGAGTTGCACGGCGCGTACCAGCACGAGCGGAGCCGTCCTCGCGGCATTCTCGGAGAGCGAGGCCACACCGCGGCTCCCAGTGTTGTCGACGACGGAGCAACAAGGAGGGCACGCGGGTGTGGCCTGCGGAGCCATGGAGGATGGCTCAGCGGACGAACACGGGCGCGAACAGCTCGACGGAGTACGGCACCGCCACCTCGCCGCTGGTGCGCACGCGCACGAGGAACCGGCCCCCGTACTCGGCGCGAAGCAGGTACACCTCGCCCGGTTGCCGCTGGACGATGTCGCCAGGTGCGCCCAGCGGGATCGGGTTTCCCTCGGAGTCGAAGAGCTCCACCTCCAGAGGCCCCCGCGAAGCGTCCCAGCGGACCCGCGCACCAGACGGGTTGCAGCAGTCCGCATAGGCGTGAATCCAGTCCGCGTCCCCGGGGCACGCCACCTGCCCCTCGAGTCTCGCGGGCCCATGGTTGAAGACATGGGAGATGGGAGCGGCGGCCAACCCTTGCTCCAGGGTGTCGTCATCCTCCCGCGCATCATCGACACAAGCGGGCGCGTTCCCACTCAGGGGCTCGTACACCTCCCCGGTTGAACGACAGGCCCCCGCCCCTCCCAACGAGACCAACACCAGCACGACACACGGCAATCGCATGGTTTCCTCCCCGTGACGCATCAAGTCATACCGGCTTGAACAGCCCATCCAGATTTCCAAGAAATCTGGAAAAGACTATACCGGCGCCCGCTGTCCTTACCCCCTGGAAAGGTCGCGAGCACATGAGAATCCGCTGGAGAGGAAGTGCCCTGCTGGCGCTGATGCTGACAGGTCCATCCGCGTTCGCCGGCACGGCAACCGTCTATTATTACACACCCTACAAGGTGTGGAGCACGCCCTACATCCATCACAATGCCAGCGGAAGCTGGACGGCCTCGCCGGGCGAGTCCCTGAGTCCGGCCTGCACGAATTGGGTGACGAAGGTGCTCACCACGGGGACGGCGAGCACCTTCCAGGCCGTCTTCACCGATGGGCAGAACCACTGGGACAACCCGAACAACCAGTCCGGTGCTAATTACAACCTCCCGACCAGCGGCACCCACCAGGTCAAGAATGGCCAGCTCCTGGCCAACGCGGGCTCGCCCTGCACCACCTCCACCAACAACCAGGCCGAGGTGTATTACTTCACCGGCACGCGCGGCTGGAGCACCGTCAACATCCATTACGCGCCCACCGGTGGCACCTGGACCACCTCGCCCGGTGTGGCGATGAACGAGACCGCCTGCACCAGTTGGGTGAGGAAGACCGTCGCCCTGGGCTCCGCCACGGGAATGAAGGCGGCGTTCAACAACGGCACCACCTGGGACAACAACGGTGGCTCGGACTACTCCCTGGGCACGGGGCGGATCACCGTCAAGGATGGCGTGGTCACCGCCAACGCCGCCTCCCCGTGCGTGACGCTCCCCCCCGACACGAGCGCTCCATCCATCCCCTCGGGGCTCACCGCCTCGGCCTCCGGCACTCAAATCACGCTGTCGTGGAACGCCTCGACCGATGATCGCGCCGTGACGGGCTACGAGCTGGTGCGCACCGGCGGCACCCAGGGCACGAAGACCTGGACCACCACCGCCACGAGCTACAGCGACTCCGGCCTGAGCGCCCGCACCGCCTACCTCTACACCGTCAAGGCCTTCGACGCCGCGGGCAACAAGTCCGCCGCGAGCACCACGGCCTCGGCCACCACGGGCGACGCCCCGCCTCCCGCCGCCGCGGGACAGCCGCTGGGGGGAGACATCCGCGAGGACTCCATCTACTTCGTGCTCACCGCGCGCTTCTACGACGGTGACTCCTCGAACAACCGCGGCGGCAGCATGCACACCCAGTCGGGCAACGCCGCCAACAACGATCCGATGTTCCGCGGTGACTTCAAGGGCCTCATCCAGAAGCTCGACTACATCAAGGCCCTGGGCTTCTCCGCCGTGTGGATCACCCCCGTGGTGCTCAACCGCTCCGACTACGACTATCACGGCTACCACGGCTGGGACTTCTACCGGGTCGACCCCCGCCTGGAGTCCTCCGGCGCGAGCTACCAGGATCTCATCAACGCCGCCCACGCCAAGGGCATCAAGATCATCCAGGACGTGGTCTACAACCACTCCAGCCGTTGGGGCGCCAAGGGACTGTTCTCACCCAAGGTCTACGGCGTGCGCGACAGCCAGTGGAGCTGGTACTACGACGCGCCCGTGTCTGGTTTCACCTATGACGGTCTGACCGTGGAGCCCAACTCCGGCAAGTCCTATTACAATGGGGATCTGTGGTCGACGGCCGAGCCCGCCGGCAACACCTGCCGCAACTGGGGCGTCGCCACCGGCGGCTACAGCAAGGAGGGCTACCGCCTCTACAACTGCCAGTGGCCCAACCCCACCTCCGGCATGTTCCCGGCGCAGTACTTCCACCAGTGCTGGATTGGGAACTGGGAAGGCGAGGACTCGCGCAGCTGCTGGATCCACGAGGACCTGGCGGACTTCAACACGGAGAGCACGCCCGTGCAGAACTTCCTCATCGACGTGTACAACAAGTACATCGACATGGGCGTGGATGGCTTCCGCATCGACACCGCGGTCCACATCCCCCGCGTCACCTGGAACCGGCGCCTGCTGCCCGCCGCCCAGCAGCACGCCCAGGACAAGTTCGGTGCCAAGGGCAAGGACTTCTTCATGTTCGGCGAGGTCGGCTCGTTCGTGAATGACAAGTGGAACCGCGGCTCGCCCAACCACTCCGCGCAGTTCTTCACCTGGAAGGAGCGCCGGACCTACAGCGCCGATGACACCGCCGCCGCGCGCGAGCAGTACAACTACGAGCAGGCCCAGGGCACGGCCTCGCAGCCCACCTCCACCAATGCCTTCCTCCAGGGCAATGTCTATCACACGCCGGATCACAGCCAGTTCTCCGGCATGAGCGTGATCGACATGCGCATGCACATGAACTTCGGCGAGGCCAGCAACGCCTTCTTCAACGGCAAGGACTCGGACGACAGCTACAACGACGCCACCTACAACGTCGTGTATGTCGACTCCCACGACTACGGCCCGAACAAGTCCAGCACCCGCTACGCCGGAGGCACCGACGCCTGGGCGGAGAACATGAGCCTCATGTGGACCTTCCGCGGCATCCCGACACTGTATTACGGCTCGGAGATCGAGTTCCAGGCTGGCAAGCAAATCGACTGCGGCCCCACGTGCCCCCTGGCCACCACCGGCCGCGCCTACTACGGCGACCACCTCGAGGGCAGTGTCTCGGCCTCGGACTTCGGCGTGGTGGGCAGCGCCTCGGGCAAGGTCGCCGAGACGCTCGCCAAGCCGCTGGCCAAGCACCTACAACGCCTGAATCAGATCCGCCGGCGCATCCCCGCGCTCCAGAAGGGGCAGTACTCCACGGACGGCGTCGTGGGCGGCATGGCCTTCAAGCGCCGCTTCACGGACTCGGCCAAGGGCGTGGACAGCTTCGCGCTCGTCACCGTCTCCGGCGGCGCCACCTTCAACGGCATCCCCAACGGCACCTACAAGGACGCCGTCACCGGGGACGTGAAGACGGTGACGAGCGGCACGTTGACCGCCAGCGTCTCCGGCAAGGGCAACCTGAGGGTGTACGTGCTCGACCTCGCGGGCAACCCGGCGCCGGGCAAGGTGGGCGTGGACGGCCCCTACCTCAAGCCCTGAGAGGCCCTCCTCGGCCAGGGAGGAAACGGGCGGCGCGCGCTCGGCCTTGCCGTGGCGCGCCCGCTTCTCGTGAGGAGGTCGGCGTTCACTCGTCCCGCAGGAGTTCGAGTGCGTTGAATCGGGGATGGAAGCCCAGCTCGGCTTCGGCCCGCTCGATGACGTAGACCCGGTCCAGGCGCGAGGGGAGAGGGATGCCTTGCTGGAGGAGCAGTCCGGCCTCCGTGGGGGCCCGGCGGCGGATGACGGCCGACGCGTCGTGCAGCAGCTCCGTCAGGTCCTCGCGCCGGAAGGGCGAGCGGGCGGAGATGTTGTACAGCCCGAAGGGCACCGGGGATTCGAGCGCCAACCGGTGGGCCCATGCGCAGTCGCGCACGTCCAGCCCCCGGTGGAGCCGGTGGATGGCCATCAACTCCCTCGGCTGCGGATAGAAGCGCGAAGTGCGCAGGGTGATGACGGGCAGCCCCGTCTCCTCGTGGACGAGCCGGCAGAGCTGCTCCGCGGCCAGCTTGGTGACGTCGTAGATGTCTCGCGGCCCGGGCGCGAGCTCCTCCGTCACCCAGATGGCGGCATCCGCTCGGGGCTCCATCGCGCGCCCGTACACCGAGGTCGTGCTCGTGTACACGAAGCGCTGGCAGCGGTGCTCCGCAGCCGCCTCGAGCAGATGGAGCACTCCCTGCACGTTCACGTCGACGAAGCGCGACTTCGGCAGCTGTTCCCGGTGTGGGGCGTGCAGCGAGGCCACGTGGATGACCGCGTCCACCCGCGCGACCTGGGCGAAGACGAGCGCACGGTCCTCCACGCTCCCGATGACCTGCGTGAAGGGTCCAGGTGCGGTGTCCAGGCCCGTCACCTGGTACTCGCCGGAGAGTTGCCGACAGATCTCCGCGCCGAGCTGTCCCGAGCTGCCGGTGACGAAAACCCTCCTGATGCTTCCCACGTGGCTCATCCGCCTCTCCAGGACCTCGCCTCGGGACTCGCTTCGCTCAAGCATGAGAAGAGCCAGGTGTTCAGCGCGGAGGCAGCTTCACCATCGCCTCGGCGAAGCGCTCGAACACCTGGCCCGCCGTATAGGCCGGCTGCTCGTCGAGGTTGCTCAGCAGGAGCGCGAAGACGACGCGGGGGTGCTCGGGGTCGTGAGGGCGCTCGGCGATCCCCACATAGGCCTTCTGCCCCGAGAGCGTCCCCGTCTTGGCGCGGATGAGGCCCCGGAGTTCCGGCGGAAGCGCACTGCCCGCGAGCGTGCCATCCACGCCGGCGATGGGCAGGCTGTCCACCAGCGCGCTCGCGGAGGGCTCCTGGAGGCTGGTGGAGAGCACCCCCACCATCCCCCGCGCGGTGGCCAGGTTGTAGCGGGACAGGCCACTGCCATCCACGGACCGCAACAGCCGCGGCGGGATGCCCCGGCGCGCGAGCTCCTTCTCCATCGCCTCGCGCAGCGCGGCGTAGCTCTCGTTGCCCGTGCGCTCGCGGGCGAAGCGCAAGGCGAGCCGCTCGGCGTAGAGGTTGAGGGATTCCTTGTTCGTCACCTTCACGAGCTCGGCGAGGGAGGGACTGACGAAGTCCAGCAGCGGCTCGCGCCGCAGGAGCGCGGGGGGAACGGCCTGCGCCAGGGCCTCCGGCACGCGCCAGATGCCCCGCGCGCGCAGGGCGTCTTCCAGACAGGCGGTGAACAGCGCCTGGGGCTCGTCCACGGACACACGCAGGGACGCCTGGCGCGGGCACTGCCCTCCCGGCGCGCGCCAGACGCAGCGCGTGCGTCCCGTCCCGCGCTCGCGCACGCACGCCACCCCGGCCCGCTGGGCACCCGGGTCGGTGTACACCACGGTCGAGGACGCATCGATGGGCGGGGTGTAGCGCACCTCCAGGGGCCGCCGCAGGGGCGAGGCACAGTCCTGGCCCTCGGGGCGCGTGAGGGTGAGGTCCACCACGTTCTCCCGGAAGACGAAGGTGGTGGGCGCCGCGCTGTAGGCCGAGGCCGCGTCGTCCCAGGCCCAGCCCGGACCATAGAGATCGTACGGCCCCGGGTTGGTCTGGCTCACCTGGAGCGCCCCGTGCCACTGCCGGATGCCCCGGGCCAGCAGCGCGTCCGCGAGCCGCTCACAGGCCAGGGCCGTCTCGGGAAAGCGCCACGAGCCCAGGGAGGGATCTCCGGACGCCTCCACCACGAGGTCTCCGAGGAAGAGGTTGCCCACCTGCATGCCTTCCAACCACACGGGCGTATGGAAGCGGAAGTCCGGGCCGAACGCGGACAGGGCCGCCGAGGTGGACACCACCTTCATGGTGGACGCGGGAAGCGAGCGGGCGTTCTCGCGCCGGGCATAGAGCGGCGTGCCCGTGGCCGCGTCCACCACGAGGACGCCCACGCCAGTGCCCTCGCGCTCGACGAACTCGAAGAGCTCGTCCGCCACGGCGCTCAGGGTCGGGGCGGGAGGACGGAGGGGGGGCGAGGAGAGACAGGCAGGTAGCGCGAGGACGGCGAGCAGAAGGCTCGCGAACGGGGGACGGCGCATGGAAGCACCGTACGTCCCGGCCCTCCGGCCGTCCAGGAGCGAACGCACGAAGAGCACCGCGCTGGACATCCCCCGGGACGAGACGTGTCCCGACGCACTACCCTTGCCGGCCATGACCACCCTGACTGTCGACAATCCCTACACGGGCGATGTCGCCTGCACCGTTCCGCTCGCGGACGAGGCCACCGTGAACACCGTGCTCGATCAGGCACGAGCCGCCGCCCGGGCGGCGCGTGCCACCCCGCTCGCCCAGCGCAAGGACTGGTGCGAGCGCATGGTCGCCGCCATGGAGGCGAAGGCGGATGCCATCGCCACGGACATCTCCCGGATGATGGGCAAGCCGCTCGCCCAGGCACGGGGGGAGATCCGCGGCATGGCCGAGCGGGCCCGGTACATGATCTCCATCGCGGACACGGCGCTGGCGGATGTGGTGCTGCCGCCCAAGGCGGGCTTCGAGCGCCGGATCGTCAAGGAGCCGTTGGGCGTGGTGGTGGATCTGCCCGCGTGGAACTACCCGCTGCTCACCGCGGTGAACGTGGTGGTGCCGGCGGTGCTGGCGGGCAACGCGGTGGTGGTGAAGCACTCGCCGCGCTCGCCCTTGTGCGGAGAGCACTTCGCCCGGGCCTTCGTCGAGGCGGGAGCGCCTCCGCACCTCGTCCAGGCGATGCACTGCGATCACCCCACCAGCGAGCGCGTGGTGGGCGACGCGCGGGTGGACCACGTGGTGTTCACCGGCTCGGTGTACGGCGGACAGCGGCTCACGCTGGCGGGCTCCGCGCGCTTCCGGCACATGGGGCTGGAGCTGGGCGGGAACGATCCCGCGTACGTGGCACCGGACTGTGACTTCGACAAGACGGTGGAGAACGTGGTGGACGGCGCCATCTACAACGCGGGCCAGAGCTGCTGCGCGGTGGAGCGCGTCTACGTGCACCGCTCGCTCTACAAGCGCTTCACCGAGGCGTGCGAGGCATTGGTGCGCGGGTACGTGCTCGGCGATCCGATGAGTGACAAGACGACGCTGGGCCCCATCGCGCAGCCCAACCACCCGCAGGAGCTGGAGCAGCTCGTGGAGGATGCCCGCGGCAAGGGGGCCCGGGTGGTGGTGGGCGGCAAGCGGACCCAGGTGGACGGCAAGGGCCGCTTCTTCGAGGCCACGCTCCTCACGGACCTGGACGACTCGATGCAGTTGATGCGGCAGGAGTCCTTCGGGCCGCTGCTGCCCATCGCGCCAGTGGACTCGGACGAGGAAGCGCTCGCGCGGATGAACAAGTCGGACCTCGGCCTGACGGCGAGCGTCTGGACGAAGGATCGGGAGCGCGCCGCGCGCTTCGCCACCCAGCTCGAGTTCGGCACCGTCTACATGAACCGGTGCGACTCGGTGGATCCGGCGCTGCCGTGGATTGGCGTGAAGAACTCGGGCCGTGGACACAGCCTGAGCGCGCTGGGCTTCGATCAGCTCACCCGGCCCAAGTCCATCCACTTCCGGTTGTCGTTCTAGTACCCCCCGGCGAGGGCACGCGTTGACCCCGCCGTAGTAGTACCGCATACGGTGCGTTGTCCGTCCGGGAGCAGGTGCTTTCGGACGCTCAACATGCCCGGGGGGGTCAATGAACATCTCAGGCCCAGCTCGCGAGGCAGGGGCCACTGCTTGACGAAGGAGCAGGTGGCGGTGCGCGGAGCGGACGGCTAGGCTCCAGAAATGGCGACGCGTGGGGTGCCCCAGCTAAGTGTCGATGTCGTGGTGCTGACTGCGATCACATTGGAGTATCAGGCGGTGCTCCGGGTGGATACGGGGGCGTGTCAGGGGAGCCGGTGGGTGGAAGAGCAGGGGCCCAACGGTCTTCCAGTGGCGTTCCGAGAGTTCAAGACGCGTGAAGGTCAGCGGCCCCTGCGGGTGGCGGTCGCGCAGGCGGGAGACATGGGGGCAGGTGCGGCGACGAACGCACTGCTACCCCTGGTGGAGCGCTACGGGCCCCGGTGCGTGGCCATGTGCGGAGTGTGCGCAGGTCGCCCAGGCAAGACAAATCTCGGGGACGTGATTGCCGCCGAGCGCTTGTTCTTCCATGACACAGGAAAACGGCTGCCAGACCAGGTGCAGCAGGATCCCAAGACGTACAACCTGCGCGACGACTGGAAGATCGCGCTCGACAGCTTTGACTTCGCCACCCGCTTCCAGGAACAGGAGTGGTGGCGGCAGCGGCCCATTCCCTACGAGTGGCAGGAGAACTGGGTACTGGCGAAGCTCAACGCGGGTGTGACTGATCTGGTCAGCGATTCCGAGTTCGAGCGATTCTGTCCCCGGTGGGAACAGGTCATCGAGTCGCTCTGGATGTCGGGGGCCGTTCAGGATGGAGAACTCCTCCTGACGGAGGAGGGACGCAAGAAGATTGGCCGGGTACTCGTCAAGCATCGCAACGGCCTGCCGGACCTGTCGCCCTCGGGCTCACTCCTGCCCTTCAAGGTGCACGTGGCCCCGATGGGCAGTGGCAGCCAGGTGGTCGAGGACGCTCGCGTGTGGAGCTACGTGTCCGAGCACATGCGCAAGGCACTCGGCCTGGAGATGGAGGCGGCGGCGCTCGGCGCGCTGGCGCATGCGCAGCGCGACCATCGGCTCGACGCACTGGTGATGAAGGGCGTGATGGACTTCGCCAATCACGGACGGGATGACCAATTCAAGGAGTATGCAGCGCGAGCCTCGGCTGAGTGCTTGCTGGCGTTCCTCCGCGAGAAGATGGACGTGGGTATACCCAAGCACCGCTCTGACTCCAAACGAGCTCTGGAAGAATGGGCTCCATGGTTCGCGCATGCACTACAGCCCGCGAACCATTTCCAAGGACGTGAAGAGCTGGTTGTTGAATTGAAAAACTGGTGTCAAGAATCAGTGGTAACAGAGAAGATTATATCGCTGATAGCGGCTGGTGGAACCGGTAAGACCGCCCTGGCAGAGCAGATCATCCGAGGGCTCAAGACACAAAAACGCCCTGGAGGAGTGTTCGTCTGGTCTTTTTATGAGGCTGCTAGTTCTGCTCAATTCCTGGGCTCTGCTTGCGAATATTTTTGCGACGAAAGTGACAAGGACAGCAAGCTGGCAGGCCAGCTTGAGCGCTTACAGCGAGCTCTCTCCGACGAACGGCCCCATCTGCTGGTGTTGGATGGACTAGAGCGAGTTCAAGTGGAAGCCAACGCGAACCGGGGAGCAGTGGAGGAGCACCAGCTCAAGCTCTTTCTCCGGGCGCTCGCGGACGGCCTCGGCAACACACGCGCATTGGTCACGTCTCGTTTTCCACTCATTGATTTGCAAAACTGGGAAGGGCAAGGTTACAGCCCAAGGCTTCTAGATGACCTGGACCCGCGGTCCGCACGCGGGCTTCTGCACGCCTGGGGTGTCCAAGGCAGTGATGCAAGCCTGGAGAAGCTGGCAAGGCAGGTGGGGTACCACGCGTTGTCCCTATCTGTTCTGGGCTCATATCTGGGTAATTTCTGTGGAGGAGACCCCACCGCGGCCTTTCAGTTCAAGTTGGATGATGCCTCCCTTGCAGATAAAAAAGCAGCAAAGCTTGCTCGCATCCTGAAGGCGTACCTGAACGTCATCGACGACAGCGAATGTGATTTGCTGGTTCGCCTCTCGACATTCTCCGAAGGCATCAGCATGGAGTTTCTCCAGTTCATCGCCGACGCGCCGAAGGAGGTTGCTGGTGCTTTGTCAGGCATGAATGGCTCTAGAATCGCGGTCATTGGCGAGCGCCTGCGCCGCCTGGGTTTAATCTACATCTACGGAGAGGGGACGAGAAAGACATACTCGGCACACCCTTTTCTTCGAGATTACTTCCGCGAACAGCTAGAAGTCAAAACAGAGCAGATCCATGAGGCCATACGCGTCAGGCTCGCCCCCAGTCTCGAGGAGAAACCATCATCCTACCCTGTTCATGCGGAAATCCTCGACCGCTACGAGCGGCTGATTCAACACTCCGCAGCAGCAGGCCGTGTGGGTGATGCCATCCGGCTGTATTTCCAGGGGCTCGGAGGCTACACGCACCTGGGCCTCGACCTCGGAGACTATGGCCGGGGAGTTCGCATCCTTCGCGGCTTCTCCTCCGATGGAACGCCCAGGAAGATGGGAGGATTAGGACTGACCGCGGTCGGAACACGAACCTACGAATTACTTCTTCACTGGGGCTTGTTTGCAAAGGGGCTTGGCGATCTGGAAACTGCCGAGCAATGCTTCATTGCAGGCAGAGAAGATGAAAGCCAATGGGGTGTCATCGATTCCAAGCGCTGGTCCGAGCATCTCGCGGAGATCTATCTATTGCAAGGCCGCCTGCGTCGTGCGCGCCAATATGCATTGGATGCACATGACATCAACAACAATCGAACATACATCCAGAAAAATCGTCCCGACTTCGTCGCGGCTGCCCTGCATGGCTTGGGCGAAATGAATCAAGCGAACGAACATTACAACTCAGCGATCCTTCTTGGAAGCTTGCATTTGACTGCATTCTCCACGCTTCGGTATGCTGAGTTCCTATTGGATGTCAAGCCTCGCGAAATCGCCGCTCGTCAAGTAAGACAACTCCTGCAATTGGCAGAGCATCATGATGGCAGTTATATGGCGCACTGTTACATACTCCGTGGACATTTGAATATTCCCACGGATCTGCCAAGGGCGAGAAGTTATCTTGACAAAGCCCGGGCATGGTCCGATCGCACAGGGGACATCGATATTGTGGCGCGTAGTCATGAGTTGGCGTCCTGTATTTCGCTTCATGAGGGTGATTCCAAAACTGCGATGGTTGAGGCGAATCAGGGGGTGCGGGTAGCGGATGGATGCGGGATGGGTATTCACTCCATCAAACTCCGCCTCGCTCTTGCCCTTGCCTGCTTGGATGCCGCAAAGCCAACACACGCACGCGATGCCGCCCTTTCCGCACTGACGCGCGCAAGACATGCTGATTGTGGCTATGCACGGGGAGAAGCAGATGCACTGCATGTCTTGGGTATCGCACATCGAAGGTTGGGAGACATCGCTAACGCGAAAAATTGCTTCAAGACAGCTGAACAAACCCGTATGCGTATCGGACATCTTGGCCTTGAGGAGACGCGAACTGAGCTTCGGCGTCTAGAGCGCCAATCAGGCTGAAGCCCAGTGAGTTCAATTCCCCCACCGACATCCTCCGCTTGTTGGATCGGTTCCTGGCAACGGATGGGGCTGAGTTCGTCCGTTTCCCGGTTCGGAGCACTCCCGACTGAAGGGCGGATGGGCGTTCCCCACATGTGGCTGCCCCCGAGGAAGTGGGCGGCGTCAATCCGCCCCTCCTCCCGCCACGGCAGAGAGCTCCAAGCGTGTGCCCTCTGGCGGCGGCGTGAGCCGGCGCAGCGTCCCCTCCCGCCAGTGCAGGAACACGAGCGAGGGATCCTCGAGCGGCACATCGAACTCGAAGCCCAGGCGGGTCGGCCCGTGGGCGTCGGCGGCCAGCACCGTCACCCGCATTCCCTCCAACTCCACCCGCGCGCCCTCCCCCAGCATGTACTCCGGAGCACGGAGCGTCTGCTCGGCCTCGGTGGTGAGGAAGTGGCCTCCCCGGGGCAGCTCCAGCGTGAGGGACGTGGCGCCGGTGCGAGTGAGGATGGGCGACTCCCCCACCATCGACAGGGGCCACCACGCGCGAGGCATCTCCTGGCCCCGCAGCGCCCACCGGACGGGGACGTAGAGGAGCGTGCCAATGTCCCTGGCATCGAGCACCACCACCCGCTGGGACGGCAGGAGCGTGGGATCCAGCTCGCTCCTCACCCGCCAGGCCAGTTGCTCGGAGTCCGTGCCGAGCTGACGGATCATCATCGCCATCGCGGGCCAGCCGAGCGGTGCGAGGACGAGGTGGAACAGCGCGAGCACGCCGCCCGCCACGGCCACGCCGCGTGGGCGCCAGCCCCCCACCCGTGAGCGCCACGCCTGACGCAGCACCGCGGCCAGGAGGACCGAGGCGCCCAGGCCTGGCACGAACAGCAACCGGCCCATGGGCATGCTGGAAGTCACCGGCAGCAGGGACAGCAGCGAGCCCGCGCAGAGCCATCGGCCGTGCCGGCGCTCCGCGTCGCCGCGCCTGCCGTCCCGCCCCACCGCGCTGGGGGAAGACGAGGCGTGCTGGCGCCAACATCTGGCTCCCTCACATAGGCCACCGTCTGCCCCCAGGGCGTCTGCTTGGGCGGCCGCGGCGGCCCGTCCCGCCAGGTGTTTTCACGTCCCTGGCGCGCGGCGTCTGGAGTGCCTTCATGGTATCGCGCTTGGGCGGCGTCCCAAACATGCGCGCGTATTCCCGGCTGAACTGAGATGCGCTTTCATAGCCAACCTGAAGAGCGGCCTGCATCACGTTCTCGCCCTCCGCCACCATCAGACGCCGTGCCTCCAGCAGCCGCAACTGTTTCTGATATTGAAGTGGGGTCATGGACATCAGCCCCCTGAAGTGTTGATGAAAGGAGGACTCGCTCATCCGCGCCGCCGAGGCCAGCTCCTTGATGCGAATGGGTCGCGAGAAATTCCGCCTCAGGATGTAGACCGCGTCGGCGATGCGCTGCATGTGACCATTCGGGAGCGCGAGCTCGCGGAACCCACCACCATGGGGACCCGTCAGCAACCAGAAGCAGATTTCCCGCATGACGGAGGGATGGAGCACGGGGATCGCCATGGGCGTCGCGAGCATGCGCACCAGCCGCGTGAGACAATCCACCACGGGAGCGGTGAGTTCTTCCACGAAAACCGCGGAACCGACCTGCCCCTTCGGCTGGTGCGAAACATCGAGCTGCTCCAGGACTTCCCGCATGACACCGACATCGAACTCGACGGTCATGCCCAGATAGGGCTCGGTGGCACTCGCCTGGGTCACCCTTCCGAACGCCGGGAGTTCAACTCCGACGACAAGGGCTTGCATCTCGGTGTAGTCGAACACCCTGTCGCCCAGCGACACCTGCTTCGCCCCCTGCACGGCGATGCAGAGCGCCGGCTTGTAGATCAAATGATGAGGCAGGACTTCCTTGCTCGTCCTCATCAGGGCGAGGCCCTCTATCGGCGTGGGGAATACACCATCGCCGCCGCCACTCGCTTCGATGTAGTGCGCCAGGGCGCTCTTCAAGGCTGACGACATACAGGGGGTCTCCGCGCACGAGCCGCTCGACCCGAATGCCTTCTTTCCAGCCAACTGTACCGCGGACCCCAGGCACCACCCACCCGATTTGGAGGATCAGGCAAGAAATTCAAGGGTTCGGGCATGAAGGCCCGAGGGGCCTCTCGCATGATTGTGCTCACCCAACACGCCTGGGAGCGACCCAGGCCAAAGGAGATGCAAGTGAACTCGACGGGAAAAGTGGCGATCGTCACCGGTGCCAGTCGCGGCCTTGGACGCAACACGGCCATCAGCCTGGCCAAGTGCGGCACCGATGTAATTGTAACCTATCACTCGAATCGCGCTGAAGCCGACAGTGTCGTCACGGCCGTCGAAGCGCTCGGACGAAAGGCCGTCGCCCTGAGGCTCGACGCCAGCGACATCGCCTCCTTCGATGGCTTCGCCGAGCAGGTACGAGGGGCGTTGCGGAGCGTGTGGGCCAGAGACCGTTTCGACCATCTCGTCAATAACGCGGGGGCACACCATCCACCCCCATTCGGCCAGATCACCGAAGAGGACTTCAATCGGCTCTGTGACCTCCACTTCAAGGGCGTGCTCTTCCTGACGCAGAAACTCCTGCCGCTGATCGCCGAAGGCGGAAGGATCGTGAATCTCTCCACCGGTCTCACTCGCTTCGTCAGCGCGGGCAGCGCGGCCTATGCCTCGATGAAGGGGGCCGTCGAGGTGCTCACGCGCTACATGGCCAAGGAACTGGCTCCGCGCGGCATCACCGTCAACGTGGTCGCGCCCGGCGCCACCGAGACGGACTTCCTTGGCGGCGCGGTGCGCGACAATCCCGCGATCAACCGGGAGGTGGCCGCGAACACCGCGCTTGGCCGGACCGGTGTTCCCGATGACATCGGTCCCATGATCGCCTCGCTGCTCTCCGATGCGAACCGGTGGGTGACCGCCCAGCGCATCGAGGTCTCCGGAGGCCTGTACCTCTAGAAGTCCGGGCACTGGGCGGCTCGCCCTCCTGGTCGAGCCCGGGCCCCGGCCAGGGGGCGACCTTCACCATCGAGGTGCCCCTGGAGGCATGACACCTCCCCAAGCATCCGTCCGGGTTTGAACGCTCTAGCGATTCGAGGGTAAGAGGCTCCTCGCTCTCCGTCCCTTTCGTGAGTGCTAATGACCCTCCCGTCAGATGCCGATGAGGCTGTTGCCCAGCGGCTCCACGAGCTTCTCGCCCGGCAACGACGCTGGCTGCTCGCCCAGGCCCGCGTCCTCTGCCGCAATCCCACCGATGCCGAGGACCTCACCCAGGAGACGATCCTCCGCTTTCTGGCCGCCTTCAGCCAGGTCTCCCAGCTGCCCGACGAGCATGTCTGTGCCAGCTGGCTCGTCACCACCCTGACGAACTGTTTCTACGATCAGCTCCGCCGACAGCGCACCCGGGAGCGGAGCGCCGAGGAGCTGGCCCAGCAGGCGCTCCCGGTCGATCCCGACCCCCCCGTTCGCCCCCTCCATGAGCGCGTCACCGACGAGCAGTTCAGCTCGGCCGTCCAGGCTCTGAGCCCGGTGGCGCGCACCACCTTCGAACTGCATGCCCGAGGCCGGAAGTACAAGGAAATCGCCCAGGAGCTCGGCATCCAGGAAGGCACCGTGGCCAAGCGGCTCCACGATGCCCGCTCGCGGCTGCGCAAGCTGCTCGAACCCCTCATCCAAGTGGGAGACAACTGATGTCCGCGCACTGTGAACGACTCGAGCGCTTCGCGGATGGCGAGCTGGCTCCCGACGAGGCGGAGGCCTTCCGCGAGCACCTGCTGGACTGCGTCCGGTGCCAGGCGGGGCTCGGCGAGCTCTTGCAGCTCAAGATGATGGCCTCGCGCCATGCCGAGCGGCACCCGGCCTCCCTCCCCGTGCCCGCCCGCCGCGCCTCCCCCCGTTGGGGCATGGCGGCCCTCGTGGCAGGGGCGTGTGCCGCGCTCCTCGCCGCCGTCATCTTCATTCGGCCCGGGGCCTCGCGGACGGATCCGTGGTTGATGCGTGAGCCGGAGCGACGGCTCGAGATGCGGCTGGCCATCGCGGACGCCGATCACCACCGCCCCCTGGCGGCCCGGAAGATGGGGCAGGCGCCCTCGCCAGACGCGAGGCTTCCGCTCGAGACGCTGGCGGAACTCGAACGGAACGGCGACGCCGCGGGGCTGGCCGCCGCCCTGCTCGCGAGGAACGACAAGAGCCTCGCCGAGCAGGCGCTGACCTATCTCGCGCCCCTGCCGGCCACGCCTCCCAACGAGACCCTCCGGGCCACGGCCCTGCTGCTCCAGGGCGCTCCCGAGGAGGCACTCCGGCACCTGGATCGCGCGCTCGACCAGGATCCCACCTTCCCCCAGGCGCTCTGGAACAAGGCCCTCGCCTTGAGGGAGCTGGATCTCCTGGAGCCCTCGGCCCGCCTCTTCCGCGACATCGCCGAGCGGGGAGAGCCCGGGTGGGCGGAGGAAGCACGCCAGCGCGCCGAGACACTCCGCGCGGCCGAACAGGCCCGCATCCAGCGCTGGAAGAGCGTCCTGAGCGCGGGGCGGGCGCTCGCCTCGAACGGCACGCCGCCCTCCGCGGAGTTGCTCGCCGAGCGTTCCCCCCACCTCCGGCTGTACTTCTATGACGCCGTCCGCACCCGCACCTCGCCCGAGCAGGTCCAGGCGCTGCTGCCCCTGGCGCGGCAGCTCGATCAACAGGCGGGAGGAGACGTGCTGGCCCGCTACGTCGAGCGCATCGCCGCGAGCGACTTCGCGCGCCGGGCCCCCCTGGCCCAGGCCTATGGCCAGCTTCGTCAGGGCGCCCTCCCGCCCGAGCAGGTCCAGGCGTTGATCGCGCGGTTGCTCCACTCCCCCGAGGGAGATCTGCTCATGGGCGCGCTCGTCTACGCCAAGGCCGTGGGCAGCCACCTGGAGGACTTCGAGGCACGGGCCGAGGCCAGCCAGGATCCCTGGTTCCGGTTGCTCGCGGCCCAGGAGCGCGCGGCGGCCCAGGTGGCGCGAGGACAGGAGGAGGAGGCCCGGAAGACGCTCCTGGGCGCCCACTCGCTCTGCGCCACCACCCGCATCGAGTACCGCTGTCAGTTCATCGAGCTGGAGCTCGCCGGAATCGAGTCCAAGCAGCTGCGGCTGGACGAGGCGCGGGTGGCCGCGGAGCAGGCCTGGCGGCGCGCCCGCGCGACGAACAGCCGGGACAAGGAGGACCTCGCGCTCGGCCACCTCGCGCAGCTCGCGCGGTTGCGCGACGATGAGCCGCTCGCGCGTGCCTACTTCGCGGAGCTCCTCACACGGCACGAAGGGGACAAGGAGTACGAGCGCTTCGCCCATCAAATCCTGGCGAACCTCGCGCTGAGCGGGCTGCGCTTCGACCTGGCGCGCGTGGAGCTCGACCGGGCGATGGCCACGGGCCTTCCCCTGACGTTCGTCGGGGCGCTGGCGCTCGCGGACCTGTCGCGACAGCGCCCCGCCCCCGGGGACGAGGCCGCCCTGCTCCGGGCGATCGCGGAGGCGCCCGCCAGCACCACGCAGGCCCAACGCTCGATGCTGCGGCATGCCCTGGGCCGGTTCACCCTCGAGCGGGATCGCCAGAAGGGCCGCGCCCTGCTCGAGCAGCTCCTCCAGGAGCTGGAGTCCGGTGAGCGCGTGGCCCGGGACGCGGATGCCCAGAAGGTCCGGGCCTATACCTTCACGTCGCTCATCCTCGACGCGGGCAAGGCGGGCGACCATGGCGCGGCACTGGAGCTGTTCGGCCGGGAGCTGGGCCATTCCCTGCCCACGCGGTGTCTGGTCGCCGCGACCGAGGACAGTGAGCGCAGCCTGCTCATCGTCCGGGGCGCCGCGGGTCAGCTCCTGGGCTACCACGAAGGAGCGCGCCGCGACCCGCTACCCGAGAACCTGAGCGGCTTCGTCCCCGGCGAGGCGCTCGCCGCGCTCCAGGGGTGTGAGAAGGTGGAGGCGTTCGCCCGGCCGCCCCTGATGGATCGGCCGGGCCTGCTGCCAGCGGACATGGCCTGGAGCTACAGGCTGCGCGCGGGACTCCCGCCCTCCCCCCCGACGGGACGGGGCATCCACCTCGTGGTGAAGGACGTGGCGCTCTCGGCCGAGCGGGTGCGAGCCCTGGGGCAGCTCAACGCCTGGAGCACGGCCTTTGGCCCGACCGAGGAACAGCGGGTGCTCGTGGGCACGGAGGCGACACCTTCCCGGGTGCTCGAGGCCATGCGGGATGCCACGGACATCGATCTGGTGACCCACGGCATCATCACCTCCTCGCGCTTCTCCTATCTCGTGCTCGCCCAGGAGGGCGCGAGTGACGAGCTGCGCGCGGGACACATCCGGGAGCAGCACCTGGAGGGAGCGCCGCTGGTGGTGCTGGCCGCCTGCCGGGCCGCGCGCGGCGCCCACATCCTCCACGAGCCGTCGGGACTGCCCGCGGCCTTCATCCAGGCGGGAGCCCGGGCGGTGATCGCCGCCACCGAGGAAATCCCGGATCTGGAGGCGGCCGGGTTCTTCAACGCCGTCCGGGAGCGGATCCGCCAGGGCAGCTCGCCGGCCTCGGCCTTGAGGGACGAGCGGCGCCAGTGGCTCGCCCAGGGCCAGGGACAGCGGTGGCTCGGCGGTGTGCTGCTCTACGAATGAGCCCAGGTAAGAAACCACGGGGAGGCCGTCTCATCCGACGCGGCACTCCGTTTCACACGCAGGAGACACACATGGCAGACGTTCCTACCTCTTCCCGGCTTTCCTCTTCGGGCTCCACGTCGGAAGACAAGCCTTCCATCCGGCGTCCAGGGGACAAGAACCGGCCGAGAACCTTGGGCGGTGATATGGACGAGAACCAGTCCACCGAGCCGCCTCCTCGCAGGATCGAGGATCCCGGTGGTGTCATGACGAAGATCAAGCCGAAGTAGGGCCCCGGGCGGATGAAAAAAAGGACGCGGGTAGGAAGTCGCGGGCACCGCGTCCTCCCTGACGAAGCGCGAGTTGAACCCTGACGTGAGACGCATCCCCAGCAAAGGGCCCGGTTCGTGTCACACGGCCGGGCCCTTCGCTTTTCCGCATCGGCGCACGTAAGAAAAAAAAGGCACCACGTCCTGTTCATGCGGCGCGAAATAGCTCGCGCCCGTCGCGGGAGGCACTGCCCTCCCCTCCGAGGTCGCCACAATGCGTTCGTTCTTCAGCCAGGGTCTCAAGGCCGTTCTGGGTGCCACCGTCGTGTCCGCCACGCTGGGCGCGGGAGCCGCGCAGGCAACGGTGTATGACGACACGCACCCGTCCTGGATCTACAGCAACGGGTGGGGCGTCGTCTCGGGCGGCGCGTATGCCGATGCATACAATGGAACGCTCCACCTGACGTCGACTCCCGGCTCCGTCGCGACGTTCACCTGCGTGAACTCGGCCGCCTTCGAGATCTATGTCACCCGGGCCTTCAATCGCGGCCACTTCGAGGTCTACCTCAATGGGGTGAAGCTCGGCACCTTCGACGGGTACTCGCCGTACACGGATCGGCAGGTCCCCCTGCTGGGTGGCGGCTACTATGTGGGGTACGTGGGGAACTTCACCCTGACGATCAAGAGCCTGGACACGAAGAATCCGGCCTCGGCCAACTACTTCGTCGACGTCGACGCCATCGAGTGCTGACGCGCCCGGGCCTCCTCCCCGGAGGAGGCCCGCCCCCTCGCGACCGGTTCAGGCCCTCGCGCCCGTGTGGGTGAGGAGCGCCCGGGAGATCTCCCCGAACAGCGGCCGGGGAAGATCATGGCCCATTCCCTCGAGCATGAGCAGCTTCGCGCCGGAGATGCGCTCCGCCACGGCGACTCCATGCGCGGAGGGGAACATCGGGTCATCCGTCCCGTGGATGACGAGCGTGGGCACGCGCAGGTGCTTCAGCGCCTCGGCCTGCGCCTGCGTGGGAGAAGGCACGAACCCGTGGTTCATCGCGGCGGCCGGGTTGCGTGCGCGCTCGAGCATCCGCTCCACGGTGCGCCGGCACTCCTGCTCATCGAAGGGAGCCGCGCTGGCGGCCATCGCTCGAGCCATCTTCACCTGGAGGTCGATGGACTCCTCGCGATTGCGAGGCGGGTTGCTGGCCGCCGCTAACTGCACCTGGATCGCGCGGGGGGCGGGCGGTGGAAGCGCCCCTTCCGGAGTCTTCCCCTGGAAGGCCTGCTGGAAGGTCTCCATGATTCCGGGACGCAGCGGCGTGGACATCATCACCGAGAGGGAGAGCACGCGCTCCGGGTGGAGGGTGCTCACGAGCTGGCAGATCATCCCGCCCAACGAGGCGCCCACCAGGTGGGCCGCGGCGATGCCGTACGCATCGAGCACCCCCAGCGCGTCCTGGGCCAGGTCCTCCAGCGTGTAGGGATTCTTCTGGAAGTCGAGGCAGGTCGACTGGCCGGTGTCCCGATGGTCGTAACGGATGACGTAACGCCCCCCAGCGACGAGCAACCCGATGAACTCCTCGGGCCAGAGAAGGCCCTGGGCCGAAGCACCCATCACCAACAGGATCGGCGGGTGACCGGGCTCGCCGAAGCTCTCGGTCCACAGCTCGATGCCATTGGACTTCACCATGCGTTCCGCCATGTCACTGCCCCCTCGTCTCGAGTGTACCGTTCCTCGTGGGCACGCCCCGGATGACCGGCGGCCTGCCTGACAAGCCCCTTCTGGCACGATCCGGGACGGAATGGCCAAGGTGGAGTCGTTATCGGGTAGATCAAATCGACAACCAGTTGAAATAGACTGCCCGGGCCACGTCGACTGCTCGCCATGCCGCATCCCTCCCGCCTCCGAGCTCCGCTGGCCCGTTCGACGCTCGTCCACATGGGCGTGCGCATCGCGGTCATCATCGCCCTGACCACGCTGCTCAGCTACCTCCACATGGACAGCACGCTGCGCACCGAGGCGCTCGCGCAACTGAGGCAGCATGTCGCGGAGCGCGGCCAACGCGAGCAGGCCATCTTCGTGCTGGCCGAGGACAACCATGCCCTGCTCAAGAAGACCCTGGAGGAGCAACTCCAGGCCCTCCCGCCGGAGGAGGTGGACGCCCGTTTCGATCGCCTCTTCGTCCATGAGCCCGACGGCACCCTGCGCAACCGTGCCGAGGGCTTCGATGGGACACGGGAGCCGTGTGTCTTCGTCCCCCGGGGCGTGAAGGCCGACACGGACCTGCGCCGGAGACTGCTCGCCTCGTATGACGTGGTCTCCTGGTACGGACCGGCCTTCCATGTCCGTTTCACCAACACCGGCATCACGCTGCCCGAGGGGGCCTTCGTCCTCTACTGGCCCGCCAACGCCGCCTGGTGCCAGCAGGTCGCGCCGGACTTCCGGATCACCGACTTCACGCACTTCACCATCAGCCTCCCCCAGAACGCTCCCGAGCGGAAGACGACCTGGTCCGGCGTCTACGAGGATCCAGTCAGCCACGAGCCGATGACCTCGGTCTCCACGCCGGTGGAGCAGGAAGGCCGCCACCTCGCGACCCTCAGCCATGACGTGCTGCTCGAGGAGTTGATGGCCCGCACCATCAACGATCACCTGCCGGGTGCGTACAACCTCATCTTCCGCGACAATGGGGAGCTCATCGCCCATCCCGAGCAGCCGGGCACCACGGACACCCAGAGCCACCTGCGGAGCATCATCGAGCAGGCGAAGAACCGCTCCCCCGACGACACCGTGCTGGAGCTGCCCCGGTACGGCGAGTACCTCGCCCTGGCCCGGCTCCGGGGCCCCGGTTGGAACTTCGCCACCGTGCTGCCTGAATCCACGGTGACCCGGCCCGCCTTCCAGGCGGCCCGGATCGTCCTGCTGCTCGGAATCCTCTCGCTCTGCCTGGAGCTGGCCATCCTGTACTGGGTGCTCCAGCAGCAGATCACCCATCCACTGCTCACCCTCACCCAGGCCTCGGATCGGGTGGCCGCCGGTGAGTTCCACGTCGAGCTGGACACCTCCCGGGGCGACGAGCTGGGGCAACTGGCCCACGCCTTCCGGAGCATGGCCAACCAGGTGCAACGGCGCGAGGAAGAGCTGCGTCATGCCAACGAGGGGCTCGAGCAGCGCGTCGAGGAGCGGACGCACGAGCTCAAGCAAGTCCACATGCAGCTGGTACAGACCGCCCGCCGCGCCGGCATGGCGGAGATCGCCACCAACGTGCTGCACAACGTGGGCAACGTGCTCAACAGCGTCTACACCTCCGCCCAGCTCGCCAAGGAGCGCGTGGCGGACTTGCGCTTGGAGCACGTGGGCCGCGTCGCCCTGCTGCTCCAGGAGCGACAGTCCGACCTCGGCACCTTCCTCACCCAGGACACGCGCGGACGCAACGTCCTGCCCTTGCTGAGCAAGCTGGGACAGAACCTGCTCGATGAGCGCCAGCAGATCGTCACGCTGCTCGAGGAAGTGGGGCGTTACACCGAGCACGTGGGCGACATCGTCAAGGTGCAGCAGAACTACGCGCGCACGCCCCGGCTGCATGAGTCCGTCCAGCTGGCCGACCTGGTGGAGGACGCGCTGCGCATCAACTCGGCCGGACTTACCCGTCACCAGGTGAAGGTGGTGCGGCACCTGGCGTCTCTGCCGCCGATGCTCACCGACAAGAACAAGACGCTGATGATCCTCGTCAATCTGGTCAGCAACGCCAAATACGCCATGGATGGGGTGCCGCCCGCCGAGCGGACACTCCGCGTGGAGCTGGAGTCCGCGGAGTCCGACCGTGTCCGCATCCAGGTGCACGACAACGGCATGGGCATCGCGCCGGAGATGCTCACCCGCATCTTCCAGTACGGCTTCACCACCCGGGAGGAGGGCCATGGCTTCGGCTTGCATTCCAGTGCCATCGCGGCCCAGGAAATGGGGGGCTCGCTGACCGTCCACAGCAAAGGCCCGGGGCATGGAGCCACCTTCACGTTGGAACTCCCCTACCTGCCCCACCAGGAGGCCGCATGAGCGCATGTGCGAGCAAGAAGCGGATTCTCGTCATCGACGACTCCGAGGCCATTCACACCGACTTCCGCCGGATCCTCGGTCCGCCCCAGCGCCGGTGCCAGAGCGACATCGACGAGTTGGAGGCGGCGCTCTTCGGTTCGGCGCCCGTTCGCGCCGTGGTCTGTGACGAGAACATGTTCGAGGTGGATTCCGCCTACCAGGGGCAGGAAGGGTTGGCCAAGATCCAGGCGGCCCTGAAGGCGCACCGGCCCTATTCGCTGGTCTTCCTCGACTACCGGATGCCCCCTGGCTGGAATGGCGCCGAGACGCTGCGGCGGCTGCGCGAGGTGGATCCCTCGCTGGGTGTGGTGCTCTGCTCGGCCTACTCCGACTACTCCTGGGCGGAGCTGATGCGCGAGTTCAGGGATCTCAAGCTGCTCAAGGAGCTGAGAAAGCCCTTCAACAGCCAGGAAGTGCGCCAGCTCGCGCTCAAGCTCACCGGCCAGGGACTCGTGCCTGGAATCTGAAGCCGGGTGAATCCAAGGTGGGGGTCTCGGGAGTCCTGACGTCGATGTGAACCGACGAAGGGAGTTCTGGGATGAAGATTCACTGGCTCACGCCGTACCTGCTGCTCAACCTGGCGTGCGGTGCGATGACGCGGGCAAGCGGAACCGGAGCGGGCACGGCATCAGGCGACACCTCCGGTATGGACAGCAGCGTCGCTCCAGGCGACGACTTCTACGCCCATGCCAACGGCGGCTGGTTGAGGGACACGCCGATCCCGGAGGATCGCGCCTTCTACGGCGTGGACCAGACGCTCCAGGAACTCTCGACCGAGCGTACCCGTCTCATCATCGAGGAGGCCGCGAAGACGCGAGGCTCCAAGCTGGGCGACTTCCATGCGAGTTTCGTCGACGAAGCCACGATTCAGGCCAGGGGCCTCGAACCCGTCAAGCCGTGGATGAAGGCCATCGCGGGCGCCACCACCCGCGAGGCGCTCGCGATCGAAATGGCGACGCTCGCGCGCCATGACATCGGCGGACTCTTCGCGCCCAATGTCGGACGGGACGACAAGAATCCGGATGTCTATGTCGCGAGCCTGCGCCAGTCGGGCCTGGGGCTGCCGGATCGCGAGCTGTACCTCGACGAGGACGCGCGGCTCGCGTCGATCCGGACCGCCTATCGAGCCTATCTGGCGAAGATGCTGACGCTCGCGGGGGAGCGCGATGCGGACGAGCGCGCGGCGGCCGTGTTCGCGTTCGAGAAGGCACTCGCGCAGGCACACTGGACACGCGCGGACGCACGCGACGTGGAGAAGACCTACAACCAGTGGTCACTCGCCGACTTCGAGGCGAAGGCTCCGGGTTTCCCCTGGCGCGACTACTTCGCCGCGATGGAGCTTCCCCCCCAGCCCGCCTACATCGCTCAGCAACCGAGCGCCTTCACCGGCGAGGCGCGGGTCTTCGCCACCACGGCGCTGCCGGTACTCAAGGACTACCTGATGCTCAGGATGCTGAGCAGCTACGCGCGTTATCTCTCCAAGCCCTTCGAGGAGACGCGCTTCGCGTTCTACGGCACGACGCTCGCCGGAACGCCCGAGCCGCAACCTCGTGCCAGACGCGCCGTGATGCTCGTGAGCAACTACATGGGCGACGCGGTGGGCAGGGAATACGTCGCGCGCTACTTCCCGCCACGGGCCCGGACCGAGGTCGAGGCGATGGTCCAGAACGTGATCGCCGCGATGGGAGAACGGCTGGAGCGGCTCGACTGGATGACGCCCGAGACGAAAGCGAAGGCACGCACCAAGCTCGGCACTGTCCGGGTGAAGATCGGGTACCCGAACACCTGGCGTGACTACAGCGCGCTCGAGATCAGGCCGGACGATCTGGTCGGCAACGTGGCGCGCGCCAACGCCTTCGAATACCGGCGGCTGGTGGGACGGCTCGGGCGGCCCGTCGATCGCGACGAGTGGCTGTCCCCGGTCACGGCGGCGAACGCCTTCGCCCACATGACCGCGAACGAGATCATCCTTCCCGCGGCCCTCCTCCAGCCGCCCTACTTCGACCCGAACGCCGATCCAGCGATCAACCATGGCGGCATCGGCGCCACGATTGGCCATGAGCTCAGCCACCTCTTCGACGACCAGGGACGCAAGTTCGATGCGTCGGGCCGGCTCGCCGAGTGGTGGACGCCGCGGGACGTCGAGCGGTTCACCGCGCGCACCGACAAGCTGATCGCGCAATATGACGCCTATGAGCCCATCCCCGGGCAGCACATCCAAGGCGCGCTGACGCTGGGCGAGAACCTCGCCGATCTGGCCGGACTCGCGGTGGCATATGACGCCTATCACCGGTCGCTCCGGGGTGAGCCCGCCCCGGTGCTCGGCGGCACCACGGGCGACCAGCGCTTCTTCCTGGGCCATGCGCGCAGCAGGCGGAGCAAGTACCGTGAGCCCGCGCTCAGAGCCCAGCTCCTGTCGGATGCGCACGCCCCGGCGCGCGAGCGCGTGTGGACCGTGCGCAACCTCGACTCCTGGTATGCCGCGTACCAGGTAGAACCCGGCCAGAAGCTCTACCTCGCCCCCGAGGACCGCGTCCGCGTCTGGTAGTGCGATGCACCCGCGGCGGAGGGCAGCCCGCCGGGCACAGGAGGCCGTGGGGCTCCAGGCGGCAGTCCCCACGAGTTCACGGCGTGGAGAGCAGGCCGCTCAGGGTCTCCGCCTGGCCCTTGGGCAAGTGGTAGAGGGCGCCCGTGTTCTCCGCCGAATACCCGGGCGCGGAGATGGCGGCGAGTTGGACGACGTAATGGCTCGCGGGTTTCAGGACATCAGGCGGCAGCCGCATGGAGGTGGACTGTCCCCCCAGGGTGAAGGAGACCCGATCCACGAATCGGGCGGAGTCCCCGTCCACCACATACCGTCGGAGCATCAGCCTGTAGGCACTCACCTGGCCCGAGGCCGGGGGTTGCCACGAGATGACGTGGCTCCCCAGCGTGACGGGCCGTGCCGGGAAGGTGTCCTCTCCGTCGAGCCTCAAGCCACGAGGAGGGAGGATGAGAGGCTGGATGGGGCCGGCGGCCAGGGAGGAGACGCGCTCGTAGACCTCCATGCTGGCGTAGACGGTGACCAGCGACTCGGTGCCTGGGATGGGGTAGTTCACTGCGAAGGGGGCATCGAACCAGGCGACCTCACCCCAGGTGGACGGGAAGGGGTTGCCGTAGACGAGCGTGTCACGGACGTCCGTGGCGTAGTCCGCGGGCAGCACGAACGAGAGCAGCTCACCCGAGAAACCCACCCACCCGGCGTCCTCCACTCCGTGCGCGGCCGCGACGAGTGAAAACGTCGCGCCGTCCAGTCTCGCGGCCGGGTGCACGTCCGCGGCATGAGGCGCGAAGGAGGACAGCGCCCAGCTCAGGGAGAGCGGCTTCTGGGGCAGCGCCTGGAACGTCCCGCTCACGGAGAGGGGTTGGCTCCCATCGAAGGAGAAGGGCGCCAGGTGCAGGGAGCGAGCGAGGGTGGCGTAGCGCAGGGAGCTGCCATCCGCCAGCTTGCCCGCCACCCGGGGCACGAGCTGGTTCACCCAGGCCCGGTCTCCGCGCGCTTGCTCGAAGCGAAACGGAAGCAGGTTGGAGTGGATGTTGAACGAGACGACTGCGCCACGGACCGACGTGCTCTGCGGCTGCATGACTTCGTCGGCGTTGATGGACCCCGCGACGTCCAGCTCCCCGGAGACGAGCTGCATGTTCCCCCAGAGGCTTTGCACGTCCTCCGCCCATGGCTCGAGCCCGTTGATGTCCAACCGGACCCGCACTGGGAAAGTGGACTCGGGGAGTTCCTGGGCATCCGCCCGGCCGAGCCAGTGGGAACTCCGGTCCACACGCCGTGCGGAGGTGACGACATAGCTGTTTCCCCACTTGAGGTAGTAGGTGCCGTCTGGCACGTCCGCGAACGCATACTCTTCCGCGCTCGTCCGCGCGCCGGGACGGGCGATGAAGTTCCCATCCGCCAAGACGAACAGCTTCATCGGGTCGGTGGAGAAGTCCGCCGGGCGTTCCTCCACACCGCTCGCCGTGTGGAAGTACTGGACGCTGCGTACCCGGAAGCTTTTGTCCTCGACAGGAGGCGGCTGCGGCTCGCTCTTCGGATCGCAGCCCAGTCCCAGAGAAGCCAGGAGCAGCAGTGCCTTGCTCGCCTTCGACATGATTTTCCCCCTTCGGATGTGAGTCCCCTGCGGTTCACGGCTCTCGCGCCAGCCAGGATGGGCCCACGGGCCTGCCCTGGACTGGCGGTGAACAGCGTACGCACAAAAGGGGAAGGAAGAGGAAGGCCGCAATGACGGCGACGGGGAAACCCCCACCTGAAGTCCTGATCAGGTGGGGGCCCGCCACCGCCGCCGCAGGCCCGGGGCGCCTGGATTACTTCGCGTTCGCGCCGAGGTAGTCCTGGAGCGGCTTGACGGTCTGCTCGGTGTGGATCAACGACTCCATGGCGCCCACGGCCATGCGGGCCGCCTGCACGGTCGTGAAGTACGGCACGCTGTGCATCAGCGCCTCGCGGCGGATGGAGAAGCTGTCGGAGATCTCCTGCTTGCCGAACGTGGTGTTGATGACGAGGACGATCTGCCCGTCGACGATCTTGTCCACGATGTGCGGACGGCCCTCGGCCACCTTGAGCACCTTCTCCGTTTCGATGCCCTTGTTCGCCAGGTAGTCGTGGGTGCCGCCCGTGGTCACCAGCTTGAAGCCGAGCGCGCGCAGGCGCCGCGCCAGGTCCACCACCGCTGGCTTGTCGTCGTTGCGCACGGAGATGAAGACCTTGCCGCTCCGGGGCAGCTTCACGCCCGCGGCCTGCTGGCTCTTGGCGAACGCCGACGGGAAGTCCGCGGCGATGCCCATCACCTCACCCGTGGACTTCATCTCCGGGCCGAGGATGACGTCCACGCCGGCGAAGCGCGCGAAGGGGAACACGGACTCCTTGACGGCCACGTGCTTGAACTCGGGAATGCTCGTGGCACCCAGCTCCGCGAGCGTCTTGCCCACCATGCACAGGCTGGCGATCTTCGCGAGCGCCACGCCCGTCGCCTTGGAGATGAAGGGCACGGTGCGGCTCGCGCGCGGGTTGACCTCCAGCACGTAGATCTTCTTTCCCTGGATGGCGAACTGCACGTTCATCAGCCCCACCACCCCGAGCTCGCGCGCCAGGGCGATGGCCTGATCCTTCATGCGCTCGACCAGGTCGGGCGACAGCGAGTGCGGCGGCAGCGTGCACGCCGCGTCACCCGAGTGCACCCCCGCTTCCTCCACGTGCTCGAGCACTCCGCCCACCAGCACCGCGCCGGTGCGGTCCGCGACGAGGTCCAGGTCCACCTCGATGGCCTCCTTGAGGAAGCGATCGATGAGCACCGGGTGCTCGGGCGAAGCACTCACCGCCTCGCGCATGTAGCGCTCCAGGCTCTGCTGATCGTAGACGACCTCCATGGCCCGGCCGCCGAGCACGTAGGAGGGGCGCACCATGACCGGGTAGCCGATGCGCTGGGCGACCTTGTAGGCCTCCTCGTGGCTGCGCGCGACGCCGTTCTCCGGCTGGGTGAGGCCCAGCTTCTCGATCAGCTGCGCGAAGCGCTCGCGGTCCTCGGCGCGGTCGATGGCGTCCGGGGACGTGCCGAGGATGGGCAGGCCCGCCTTCTCCAGGGGCACCGACAGGCGCAGCGGCGTCTGGCCGCCGAACTGGACGATGGCGCCCACGGGCTTCTCGCGCTGGGCCACCTCGAGCACGTCCTCGATGGTGAGCGGCTCGAAGTACAGCCGGTCCGACGTGTCGTAGTCGGTGGACACCGTCTCCGGGTTGCAGTTGACCATCACCGTCTCGTACCCGGCCGAGCGCAGTGCGAACGCCGCGTGCACGCAGCAGTAGTCGAACTCGATGCCCTGGCCGATGCGGATGGGGCCACTGCCCAGGATGAGCACCTTCTGGCGCGCCGTGGGGGGCGCCTCGTCCTCCTCCTCGTAGGTGGAGTACAGGTAGGGCGTGTAGGCCTCGAACTCGGCGGCGCAGGTGTCCACGCGCTTGTACACGGGGCGGATGCCCTTGGCGTGCCGACGCGCGCGCACCTCCGCCTCGGTGCACCCGAGCAGCGACGCGAGGTACTTGTCGGAGAGGCCATCCGCCTTGGCCGCGCGCAGCGTGTCATCCGGCAGCTTGTCCAGCCCGCCGAGCGCCTGGATGGACTCGGCCTCCTGGACGAGGCCCTGGATGTGGCGCAGGAACCAGGGATCGATGGCGGATAGCTCGTGCACGTCCTCCACGCTCAGCCCCTCGCGGAAGGCCTGGGCCACGTAGATGGGACGCTCGGGACGGGGCACGCGCACGTAGTCGCGCAGCACCTTGCGCCGCTCCTCCTTCTCCGTGGGCAGCTCGGGCGCTTCCAGGCCCGTGCGGCCCGACTCCATGGAGCGCATGGCCTTGAGGTAGGCCTCGCGGAAGGTGCGGCCCATGGCCATCACCTCGCCCACCGCGCGCATGCTGGTGGTGAGGGTGCGGTCGGCGTGGGGGAACTTCTCGAAGTTGAAGCGCGGCACCTTCACCACCACGTAGTCCAGCGTGGGCTCGAAGGAGGCCGGGGTGTCGCGGGTGATGTCGTTGCGCAGCTCGTCCAGCGTGTAGCCCAGGGCCAGCTTCGCGGCCACCTTGGCGATGGGGTAGCCCGTCGCCTTGGACGCGAGCGCGCTGGAGCGCGACACGCGCGGGTTCATCTCGATGACCACGATGCGGCCATCCTTGGGGTTCACGCCGAACTGGATGTTGCTGCCGCCCGTGTCGACGCCGATCTCCCGGATGATGCGCAGGGACGCCTCGCGCAGCCGCTGGTACTCGCGGTCGGTGAGCGTCTGCGCCGGGGCCACCGTGATGGAGTCGCCGGTGTGCACGCCCATCGGATCCAGGTTCTCGATGGAGCAGATGATGATGACGTTGTCCGCCGAGTCGCGCACCACCTCCAGCTCGTACTCCTTCCAGCCGAGCACGCTCTCCTCGACGAGGATGGTGGAGTTGGGGCTCGCCTTGAGGCCCGAGCGGCAGATGGCCTCGAACTCCTCGCGGTTGTAGGCGATGCCGCCGCCGGTGCCGCCCAGGGTGAACGAGGGGCGGATGATGGTGGGAAAGCCCACCTCGTCGATGAGGGCGAGCGCCTCCTGCATGTTCGTCGCGTAGCCGCTCTTGGGCAGCGCCACGCCGATCTTCTGCATGGCCGCCTTGAAGAGCTGCCGGTCCTCGGCCTTGTTGATGGCCTCGAGGGACGCGCCGATGAGCCGCACGCCGTACTTCTCCAGGATCCCCTGCTCGGCGAGCGCCTTGGCGAGGTTGAGCGCCGTCTGGCCGCCCATGGTGGGCAGCACCGAGTCGGGACGCTCCTGGGCGAGGATGCGCTCGGCGACCTCGACGGTGATGGGCTCGATGTACGTCCGGTGAGCGAACTCGGGGTCCGTCATCACCGTGGCCGGGTTGCTGTTGAGCAGGACGACCTCGACGCCCTCCTCGCGCAACGCCTTGATGGCCTGGGTCCCTGAGTAGTCGAACTCGCACGCCTGCCCGATGACGATCGGGCCCGAGCCAATGACGAGAACCTTCCGGATATCATTTCGCTTAGGCATCGAGGGGGGGCCCATAGCACGTTCACCCGCGCTTGCACGAACTCGTGTGAAGGGGTCGGTCCCCCGCCGGCCTCTGGTAGGCTCGGCACCGATTCTCGTGAGGTCCCATGCGCCGCTGGTCCCTGCTCCTGCTGCTGTCCGCCGCTCCCGCCCTCTCCCAGGAAAACCCGCCCACCGAGGCCCCGCCCGCCCAGGCGCCCGCCGCCGAGGCTCCCACCTCCCCTCCGCCCGCCTCCGAGGGCACCCGGCCCTCTCGCCGCCGCTCCCGGACCCGAACCGAGGCCCCCACCCCGGCTCCTGCCCCCGCACCGGCCCCCGCTCCCGCCGAGGAGGCGCCCGAGCCACGGCCCACATCACGGACCGGTAACGAGCCGGAGCGCATCCGCAAGGATGCACACCAGCTGGTCGACTCCCTGCTCGCCGGGGATGTCCGGGGCTCCGTGGGGCACCTGGCCTTCCCCTTTCAACTGGAGGAGCGGCGGTTCGACGCGCCCGAGCCCCTGGTGGCCACCTGGGTGAAGGAGCTGCGCAACAAGCGCACGGATCTCGTCACCCTGTACGACATCGAGGTGCTGCCCTACGCGGAGCTGGAGAGGAAGTACGGCAAGCCCCCCGCCCGGCTGGGGGCCATCATCCCACGGGGGACCGAGGTGTACGCCGCCGTGGCCAACCTCTCGGGGCACGCGGCGGTCATCCTCTACCGGCAGACCGAGGACGGCTGGAAGGCCTTCGCCTACACGGACTGAGGGTGGGCGGTCCCCCCTCTTCCTGGGGGGACCCCCGCGCCGCCTCAGCGCACGGAGGCGGTGAACTCCCGGAAGCGCTCCAGGCCCTTGCGCAGCAGCTCGCGCGAGGTGGCGAAGCTCAGGCGGATGTTCGCGTCCACGCCGAAGGGCGCGCCCGGCACCGCGGCGATCCGGAAGTCGTTGAGGAGGATCTCCGACACCTGGAGCGAGCCCTGCAGCGGCGTGCCCTTGTACGAGCGCCCGTACAGGCCGGAGATGTTGGGCAGCACGTAGAAGGCGCCCTCGGGCGAGCGGCAGCGCACCCCGTCGAACGAGTTGAGCAGCTCCACCACCATGTCCCGCCGCGCCCGGTACTCCTTCACCATGGGCTCGAAGATGGACTCGGGCCCCTTGAGCGCCGCCACCGCGGCCTTCTGCGAGAAGGACGAGGGGTTGGACGTGGACTGATCCTGGATCATCTGCATGCCGGCGATGAGCCACTTGGGCCCCGCCGTGTAACCCAGGCGCCAGCCCGTCATGGAGAAGGCCTTGCTCATGCCGTTGACGACGACCAGGCGCGGCACCAGATCCGGCGCCACGTTGCCGATGTTGGCGAACTCGCCCGTGTAGAGCAGCTTCTCGTAGATGTCGTCGCTCACCAGCAGGCACTCATGCCCGCGCACCGCGTCGGCGATCTTCGAGAGCGTGTCGCGCGACAACACCACGCCGGAGGGATTGCTCGGGCTGTTGATGATGAGCGCCTTGGTGCGCGGCGAGAGCGCCTTGCGGATGGCCTCGGGGTCCGGCGCGAAGCCGTCCTCCTCGCGCGTCTCGATGATGACGGGCTTGCCCCCGGCCAGCTGCACCATGTCCGGGTAGCTCACCCAGTAGGGCGACAGGATGATGACCTCGTCCCCCTCGTTCAGGAGCGCCTGGAAGATGTTGTAGAGCGAGTGCTTGGCACCCACCGACACCAGCACCTGCTCCGGTGCATAGGTGAGGTGGTTGTCGCGCTCGAGCTTGGCGCAGATGGCCTCGCGCAGCTCGGGGATGCCCGCGGTGGGCGTGTACTTGGTGAAGCCCTTGTTGAGGGCGTCGATCGCCGCCTGCTTGATGAAGTCGGGCGTGTCGAAGTCGGGCTCACCCGCGGCGAAGCTCACCACGTCCACGCCCTGGGCCGCCAGCGCCTTGGCCTTCGCGTTGAGGGCGAGCGTGGGGGACGGTTTGATGGCCTTGAGCCGGTTCGCGAGGTTCATGATCGACCTGGGAAAAGAGAGAGAAAACGGTGGAGACAACGGTGGTGGGCACCCTGCCCTACTTCTTCGTGTACTTGGCGCGCAGGGCCTGGAAGACCCCGGGAGGCACCAACCCCTCCACGTCTCCGCCGAACAGCGCCACCTCGCGCACCAGGTTCGACGACACGTAGAAATAGTCCTCGCCCGTCATCATGAAGACCGTCTCCACGCCGGGGGCGAGCTTGCGGTTCATGTTCGCGAGCTGGAACTCGTATTCGAAGTCCGACACGGCCCGCAGGCCGCGCAGCAGCACGTTCACCCCACGCGCCTTGGCGTACTCCACCAGCAGGCCATGGAAGGCATCCACCTCCACGCGCGGGTCCGGACAGGCCTCGCGGATGAACGCCTTGCGCTCCTCCTCGGTGAACAGCGGTGTCTTCTTCGGGTTCACCGCCACGGCGACGATCACCCGGTCGAACATCTGCAGCGCGCGATGGATGATGCTCAGATGCCCGTTGGTCAGTGGATCGAACGAGCCTGGATAGATGGCGATACGCATGTCGGCGCAGTCTCGACGCACCCCGGCAAAGGGTCAAGCAATGCGGAACAGGCTCACCAACGTGTCGCCGAACCGCCGCTGATCCACCCGGGTGAAGCCCGCGTGGGCCTCGGGCGCGGGCTCGCGCTTGTCGTGCTCGATGACCACGGTGCCCCCGTCGGCGAGTAGTTGGTGGGCCGAGAGTCCCTCCAGCACCGTCTCCACCACGCGCGCGGCGTAGGGCGGGTCGGCGAAGATGAGCTGGAAGCGGTCTCCCCGGCGGCCGAGCGTCTCCAGGGCACGCGCCACGGGCTGGGCGAGCACCTCCACGCGGGCCGAGAAGCCCAGGGTGTCGGTGTTCGCGCGGCACAGCGCCAGGGCCTCGCGATCCGAGTCCACCAGCACCACGCCCTTGGCCCCGCGCGACACGGCCTCCAGGCCCAGCGCGCCCGTCCCGGCGTACAGATCCAACACCCGTTGCCCTTCCAACCACTGGCCGAGCACGTTGAAGAGCGTCTCGCGCACGCGATCCGCCGTGGGACGGATATGTTTGGAGGTCGCCTTGGGGCCCGCCAGGGCCCGTCCCTTCGCACTGCCCGCAACAATCCGCATCAATCTCCCCGGTTCTCGGCGAGGAAGAGCATGGACTTCCAGCCCGTCCGGCTCGCACCCAGAGACTCCAATACCTCGGAAGCCTCGGCGAACGTGAGCGCCTCGAGCCGCGAGGCGTCCGCGGGCTCCAACGGAGACAGTTGTCCACCCAGCACCCCCAGCAGTTCCCCCGGCGTCAGTCCGGCCTTCTGAGCCTTCTGCTCCAGGCCCTCGCGCTCCGCGGGCCAGGCGGCCAGCGCCAGGTGCTCGAAGGGCGCCGCGCACTCCACCTTCTTCACCCCCGCGGCCACGTACGTGGGCAGCACCCGCGTGGAGCGCCGCCCCGCCTCGCCCACGGAGATGCCCAGCCCGTACTGCCCGGCCAGCTCCACCAGGGAGCGCAGGAACTGCACGTCCTGCACCTCGTCGCCGAGCACCGACTCGGAGACGCGCAGGAAGCGCAGGCCCGGCATCCGCGGCGCGAGCCCCTCCAGGAGGATGCGCGCGCCCTCCAGCTCCTCGCCCTCGGGGCCACCCGGCAGGGAGACTTCCAGGGCGAACTCGCGCTCGACCAGTGTCTCCGACAGCCGGAGCACCGCCTCCACCGCGGCACTGGCGGGCAGCCGCGACACGTCCAGTGCCAGCAGGGAGAAGCCCGTGTCCACGAGCCGGAAGAGGCCGTCCTGCACGGGCGCCAGGCTCGCCGGAGCGGTACCGGTCACACGCACGGGCCCGGCCTGGAGGAAGAGCGGGCGCGCGTGACCATCGGCCTCGGCCACCTCCTGCACGGCCGCCACGAAGCGCTCGGCGGCGCCCCGGTCCGCGAGGGGATGGGGACACACGAGCCCCAGCACCGCGTCCTCGCCCCGGGCGGCGGCGAGCAGGCCGGGCAGCATGGGACGGGCGGGCACGGGCAGGCACGGCAGCGCCGCCGGGGCGTTCTCCAGTGCCTTGGCGAGTTCGCGGGGACTGAGCACGGGCAGCCGCGAGGCGGGGCCCAGCCGGCTCACCACGCTCGTCGGCCGCAACGTCAGTACCTTGTCGAGTACGTTCATCCGGCGCGGAGAATCATCTTCCCCCGGGTCCGCTGCAACATTCCCGTAGCGCTTCCGTTCAGCCCCTTACCGGTACGCCCGTACGGGGGTCGGGTTCACCGCTGGACAGGGGGAGCGGCCCGGGGTTTCACCCGGGGGCCGGGAGTCAAGGGAGGATGGCGGGGCCAGGAGGAGTCTCCATGAAGCCGTGTTGCGCGACCGTGACGAAGGGGTCCTGGTGATGGAGATGGAGGAGTTGGTCGAACAGTTCGCCCGGAACGTGGCCGCGCAGACCGAGGCCCTTCGGCAAGGCAACGCCAGGACGGGGAACAAACACGCCAGGCAATACACCGCCGCGCTTCAGGAACTACGCGCGCGGGGAAATGCCGGACGCGATGCCCTCGCCGTGCTGCTGAAGCACCCCCGAATGGATGTTCGCACCATGGCGGCTGCGTTCCTACTCCGCTACCGGACAGCCGAAGCCAGGGCAGTCCTGGAAGAGGCGGCGAAAGAAGGAGGCGTGGCCGCCATCGGAGCGGTCATGACACTGAAGCGCTGGGATGACGGCACCTGGGCTCTCGACCCGGAGTAGTCACACGACATGACCTCTCCGGATGGCCACGCACCATGACCTCTTGAGTCACGTCCGATGATCTGCTACGACGTGCCTACTTCCAAAGTAAGGAGGACGCGTGGCGGACGGGAAGAGCATCGCGGGTGGATGGATGGGACCCTTCCACCTCGTCAGGAGGTGCGAAGAGGTGGGGCCGGACCTGGGCCTCCTCTACGAGGCACGGCATGTGGGCACGGGGACGGCGGCCTTGATGCTGCGGCTGGGAGAGCATGTGGACTGGCAGCCCGAAGGCCCGTGGCGGGTGCAACTCACGTGTCGGCCGGCACCCACCCGGGTGACTTTGGAGGTCAAGCAGGCGCCCTCCGCGGCTCGGGTGTCGGAGCTGGCCAACATCCTCGTCCTGATGGCGGCCTCGGTCGAACGCGTGGAGAACAACGCCCAGGTCCAGGCCCACCTCGCACGAGGCTCGGCAGGATTCGCCAAACAGTGGGCGGGACGTGCTCGCCACCTCGGGAGTTCCTGGAAGGGGGTCGCGGTCGCGGGACTGGCCGTGGTCACCCTGGGGGTCTGGCTCCACGCGGCGAGGGGTGCTGGATGCGCGCAGCCGCAGAAGCCCATGCCCACCCTGACATCCGATGCTCTGACATTAGCCGATGCGCCTCATTCGTTGACTGACATGGGACCGTCCCATGCCAATGAACCAAACGAGGAACGCATCGCCTATCCACTGCCCCCGAAGCCATTCAGGGATCAATCATCAACTCCTTGCCGACTCAAGATGGGCGAAGAAGAGATCAATGGTGGCTGTTGGGTGGAAATCGCTCGGCGGCCTCCGTGCACCGAGGTCCAGGCGGAATACCAGGGCAAGTGTTACCTGCCCGTTTCAAAGAAACGGGACCGCGAGCCCCGCTCCAGCCATCCTTGAATCACGAAGCGGCGGGGTCACGGGACAACCGGCCGGAGGAGGTCCTTCTCATCCATGAGCGCTTGAACACGGAGCCCGAGTTCCAGGTGCTCTGGGTTTGTGCCCTGGAGTCGCTCCGGGGTGAGGATGATGAGTGTCCCCTTGTCCTCGAAGGGTTCCACGTGCACGGGTGCTGGGAGGCGAGGCACCTCCCCCCGGGCCCGCGACAGATACATGAGCCAGCCCACGCTCTCCCGCCAATCCCCCTGAGTCCTCATGGTCTCCCGGAAGTCATCGGAGACGATGACTCCCACCTCCGGCTCCCAGGAGCGAACCAAGGCTCGCAACACTTCCTTCAGAACTGGGACATTCAAGACACGAGGCCCTTCTGGCTCTCTTTGAGGCCAGGGCAGGTGAAGTTGACAACTGTTGGGCGCGACCTCAGCGGCAGAGCCACAGTACAACAGGACACCCCCACCCCGCCCATCCTCTGGGTGTCCCGTCCAGGCGCCGAAACTGAATCCTTCTCGACCAAGTTGATACCTCTCTTGTGCGAAAAAGCGTAGGAACACGTCAGAGGTAGGCTCAAACGGGAGCTGAAGTGCCTCCTCGGGCGTATCCGCCTGCTCAAACCATCGCGAGTAGATGGGATCACATCGTGAGAGGAGATGAAAGAAATCTTCAGCGCGCCGGGCGCACGCCGCTGCGGACTCCTGACGATCTGGCCAATATACGGCTGCGTGGTAGCTATCTGCCATAATCAATCAACTCTCGGCAATGGCGCGGTGTAGACAACCTCGATACCACGGATTCTTTGTCCCGCGAGCATCTTCTGGAGGATCGGGACCATCCTGGCTTCCGCCACATGCCACCGGATGGGAACCCCATTGGCGACCCTGCTCTGACGCCAAGCCATATCAATCAGCTTCTTGGCTCCCTGATAGTACGCCTTGGGGTCGAGATTCTCGTCGAAGTGCTTGGCGTAACTGAACGCCTTGGCGTCCAGGAGCAAGCCCTCGCTGAGACTGTAACCGTCGAAGTCAACCTTCTCTCCATTCCTCCATACGCGGTACACCCAACCTGGAGGGGAACCTGTTACCTGGGACTGATAGCGCCGGGCATTCGAAGACGTATTCTCGTCGGCCATTTCCTACTTGACCGGCTGGCCCTGTCCGCCTCAGCCCCTCCCAGCACTCCACCCCTGCAGTGCCTTCATTTCGGCTGACTGCTTGAGTCAGCTTCTCGCGACAACTCCGTTGACACTCATCGGCATGCCTAGGAGCTTGTCGGAGAATCCCACCGTAGAGGGTGGGCCGGAGGGGTGATGCCCCAGGTGGTCCTTCAGAGGGGAGGCGAGTTCTGGTTGAAGGTGGAGGGTGAGCACCCCGTCGACGAAGAAGCCGGAGCAGGCCGCGCTGTTGGAAGTAGCCACCAAGGAGAAGCCGAGGCGGGAGGAGACGAAGAGCTCCGCCCGGTTCAGCTCGCCGAGGCCGTTCCGGGAGTGGCAACCGGAGCAGGGGCAGTTGCTGCCGCAGTATGCGCGGGAGGTGCTGGGAGAAGGACACCTGGCGAGCTTCTTCGTCGAGCTGCGCAAGGCGCTCGACTTCAGCCCCATCCTGAGTGCGTACACGAAGGAGTGCGGCCAGCCGGCCTACCACCCGGTGATGATGGCGCTGCTGCTCATGTACGCGTACGCACGAGGCATTACGAGCAGCCGGGAGATTGAGAGGCGGTGCGAGACGGACATCGCCTTCCGCTATCTGACGGGAGGAGGGAGGCCCGACCATGACACGGTCTGCGCCTTCCGGGTGAGGCACCTGGAAGCCTTCCGCGCGCTCTTCGTGGACACGCTGAGACTGGCGCGCGGCTCGGGGCTCAAGAAGCTGGGGCATGTGTCGGTGGACGGCACGAAGGTGAAAGCCAATGCCAGCAAGCACAAGGCCATGAGCTACGGACGCATGGAGGAGGCCATGAAGAAGCTGGACGAGCAGATTGACAGGCTATTGGAGCAGGCCGCGGCACTGGATGCCGAGGAGGACAAGCGCTACGGCAAGGGCAGGCGCGGGGACGAGCTGCCCGAGGAGCTGAAGAATCCAGAGAAGCGGGCCGAGCGTCTGCGGCAGGCGGCACGTCAGCTGGAGGCGGAGAAGAAGCGCGAGCTGGCGGCGCAGAAGAAGAAGCGCCGGGAGAAGATTGGCCAGGCCAAGAAGGACTTGGAGAAGGAGGCCCGGGAGAAGGCCGAGGCCCGGGGAGAAAACCCCGAGGAGGCCAGGCCTGGCGAGAAGGCGCAGCGCAATTTCACCGACCCGGACTCCAGAATCATGCCCCGGGCAGGCAGCTTCCAGCAGTCCTACAACGCGCAGGTGGCGGTGGACGCGGACAGCCAATTGATAGTGGCGCAGCAGGTGGGGCAGAGCGGCAACGATGCGCGGCAGCTCGAGCCGATGGTGGAGCAGACGCGCGACAACACGGGGCTGTTGCCCGTGCAGTTGAGCGCGGACTCGGGCTACTTGTGCCAGGAAGACATAGAGAAGGTGCAGGCCCAGGCAGTGGAGTGCTTTGTCGCCACGGGCCGCTCCAAGCACGGACAGGAGCCAGAAGCGGCACCCCGCGGACGCCCGCCCAAGGACTTGAGCTTCAAGGGGCGGATGCAGCGCAAGCTGCTGACGAAGCGAGGCCGTGCGGCCTATGCCCGACGCAAGGTGACGGCCGAGCCCGTCATCGGGCAGGTGAAGAATGGGACGCTGCCGCGCTTCTCTCTGCGGGGTCTGCACAAGGTAAGCGGAGAATTCTCCCTGGCGTGCGCAGTGCACAACCTCAAGAAGCTGTGGCGCAAGGGCAGGCAGTTGCCCGTGCTGGTGGCGCAGCCCGCCTGACGGGCGGGGCCCCACGCCCGTCGAGCCGCGGAGACAGGCACCTCCTGGTGCCTGCTACGCTCGGACGTGCTCCTAGCCGATTCGCCGACAAGCTCCTAGAGGAACTGCACCAATTGAAGCGGCATGCCAAAACAACTGCCCCTCTTCCTACTCCATCTATTTACGTCGGGTCTGCCTCTTTTTTTTGGGGGGGTGTTTTGGAAGTGTCCGGTGACTGCCCTCCAGGTGTTCCTGGAAAAGCGCCAGCAGTGGTGGCAAGTTCAAAACTCCACGCGGTCCCTTGGTTGGCCTAAGCACGTCCAGACTTTTCTCGATGAAGCATTTTTCAATATCTTCTCTCGCTCGCCCCAACACCGAGAACACCGTTTTTACTTGCTTGGCCTGTGTCTGTACGTATTCCTCCAATCCATCCACGGTTACGACATCAACCAAGCAATGAAGACTCCATTTTTCAGCGCCCCGCCAATGAATGCGCGCCTTGGACGCTCGCACAAGCTCAAGCTTCTGAGTTGAATCATCATAATAGGCCTCGAGCAGATCTCCGTCGATAACAATCACGGGGCGCACGATAACTGTCGTTTCAGGAAGAACATCTGGAGGGGTCGGAGGGCTGTCATAATAGGCAACTCGACACCATGCGCGCTCCGCCACTCCTCGAAGCGCATTGTAAAACAAATCCTCACCGGCGCCAAATGCACGTACTCCGCTGAATCCACTCCTCGGCAACTTCTTGAACAAATCAAGATTCTGCATCTCGGCATTGTCTGCTGCAAACCACAAGCACGCCTCACCTAATGAAGAACCCATTGTTTGTGCGATTGCTGCGGCTGGATGTATGCCGCGCTTGGATGCGAAAACGACCCAGGGCTTATCACGAGTCCATTTGCATTCGACTACGTACTCGATACGCAGGAATCCTTTATCGCCGATGTCTTGCGTTCTTGATGCCAATACATCGATTTCTCTAGGGGGGAATCATCTGTGGCGCGGGCATAAATCCCATGTCCTGCCAAGAAATCGTGTTTCTCGAAAAGAGCTCCCGTCTTGAATTCGAGTGGGTAACCCTCTTTGAGAAGCCAGTCCTTTACCTTTTCTTCCAATTCCATGGTTTTGACGACCCTTTCTCATGTGGTTACCTACAGATGTAGCTTCGAGCGCTAGCAAGGTGCTGAAAAAGTCCTTCGGCCCCCAGACAATCCACTACTAGATGGATAAAGCATCGGGACCGAACCCCAAATATTGGATGCGCAACAACAGAGGTTCCGACCCTTTTTCAGCAGAATGTTAGAGCAAACCTTAATTTCCGCTATTCTCACCCCATCAATTCGGCTTAGGTGTCCGAAATTACTGGAGAAGCACTTTTTCTCCCACCAAAAGAGGGACTGAACGCGACCTCGGCATCCAATGCCCAGGGCCCGTTCAGATAGCGCCACAATTGAAAGCCTTCTCCTCGTGCCGTGAAGGGCGAGAAGTCCGCCAACAGTAAAGCCTTCAATGCGCGGGCCTCCTCCGGGGTGACCTTGTTCTGCACCGTCACGTGCGGGCGGAATCCCTGCCGATCCTGGGGCGTCAGCCAATGTGCCCACCGCTGGGCCAGCTCCGCGCGCAACGAATTCAATGGCGGAGAGGCCAGCTCGAATGCCACCCCTCGCCCCAGTGAGCGCAGGCCCGTCACCTGCAACTCCACTGCGGCCGTGGGCGCCACCGCGCGCAGGTCCGCCTCCACCCTGCCCCGCTCCTCCCCGGGCAGATGGTGGAACAGCGTCAGGTGCGCGGAGAGGTGGTTGAGCTTCGCCGGGAAGTGCTCCCGGCGCAGGCGGTCGAAGTGGGCGAACGTGTCCGCGTCGAGCTTCAAGGTCACGATGAGTGGCTCCATCCGCCTCTCCTTCTCAGCCTCGAGGCGTCCGGCCGCTCACGCCCCTACGTCCACCGCCTGTCCCTCGCGCACGGCCCGTTCGGACACCTGGGCGGTGCCTCCGCCTCCCTCACATTGGACGCGGTAGGCGCCCCGGGCGAGCACATCGGACTCGCGGGTGTCCCGGACCGTTGGATAGGCCACGCGCAGGGAGAAGCCTCCCTCCGCACCTGCGGTGGCCCGGGGCTCGTACCGGAGCGTCGCCCCCCGCCCCGTCTCCAGCTCCAACGAGGCCGTCACCAACGCGCCGGGCGAACACCGGCCGCGCAGCTCGGCTCCAGGGACGACCTCGAACACGCGCGCATGCGGCAGCTCCGGATGCTGGCGGCGCGACTCGACCGAGTCATGCACGAGGCGGAAGCGCGCGCTCGCGGCCCACGCTCCCGTGGCGAGCCCCGCGTGCTCCCGCAGCCAGAACGCGAGCGTGTCGGACAGCTTCACCTCGGGGCGTCCCAGCACCCCATCCATGGGCGTGAGCAGCAGGTAGCGCGCGGACGACGCCCGCGCGAGCACATAGGCCTCTTCCTCGGACGTGGCGCCGAGCACCGCGCTGGCCCGGGCATTGGCCTCCTGGTGCACCGGCACCTGGGAGAAGGGCGTGGCCACCGCGGGGCGCTCGGCCCACAGCACCAGCAGGTGCCCCATGTCATAGGGCGCGATGACACTCCACCCCGGGCGGACACTCGCGTCCCACGGCGGCGAGGGCTCGGGCGTGTGCTCGCGCATCCACTCCATCGTGGAGCGCACGCGGCCAATGGGACTGGCATCGGGTTGTCGCGGGTGCGGCAAGGCCCCGGCGAGCAGGGGCAGTCCCGCGAGCCCCAGCGCGACGGCCGAGACGCTCCGGACGCGAGGCGCCGCGCCGCGCAACAAGCCCTCCCACCCCACCGCGACGCACAGGGCCGCGCACCCCATCAAGGGTTGGGAGAAGCGGGCCTGGAGCAGCGCGGCGGCGCCAAGCGAGAGCGCGCCGAGCACCAGGGGCGCGGCGCTCGCGTCCCGCTCCTTCCACGCCCGCGCGCTCACGGCGACGAGCCCCACCGGCAGCAGCACCAGCACCGGGCCGAGCAACTGTCCGGCGAACTCCGGATCCTTCCACAGCGGCGTGGACTCCATGACGAGGGCGAGGAGCGGATCCCCCCGCCGCAGGTGCTGCCAGGCCCGGGACAGCTCCGGCAGCAACGGCACGACGCACGGCACGGCGAGGCCGAGCGACAGCCACCCTCCGCGGTGGCGCTCCAGGAGCAGGGCCAGCCCCGAGGCCCCACACCACAGCCCCAGGGCGAGCAGGGGCGCGAAGGCGGTGAGGCCGTGGTAGGCGAGCGAGCGGGGCTCGCCGAACAGCACCACGCCCAGGGCCAGCACCCCGGCGGTCCCCACGCCCAGGGCGAGCCCCACCCGGCCCACACCCGCCCCCACCCGCTCGCGCTGGAGCCACGCGGCGACGGGGAGCGAGGCGGCGAGGCCCGGCAGCAGGACGAAGCCACTGGTGGTGAGCAGCGGCGCGAGCCCGAGCACCGCGCCCGTGACGGCTCCGAGCATGACGCCGCGCGTCTTCAACGCCTGGCCGAGCAGCAGCGCGCAGAGGGCGGCGAGGAAGGGCTCGTGGACATGGTGGTCCGCGTTGCCGAGCGCCCCCGCCTCCACCGCCGCCGGCACCAGGGCCAGCAGGGCGAGCACCCCGAGCGCGACGGCCTCGCCGCGCCAGCGCCTCACGAGGAGTGACAGCAGGACCAACCCGCAGAGCGAGAGCACCGGATCCACCCAGGCGGCGGCGCGCTCGGGGGCCTCGGGAGCGAGCCGCAGGAAGAGGGCCACGAGCCCGGTGTGCAGGGGGGGCCAGATGATGGACGCGCCGACGGGTGCATTGATGTACGGATCGAAGGGCGCGAAGCGGGGGAAGGCGGCCTGTTGGAGGTGGGCGAAGCGCACGTAGTAGTGCGAGTCCGTGGCGACCAGCTCCACGTGCTCCCCGGTGAAGACGTTGCGCGCGTCCGCGAGCCGGGCGCAGACGGCCAGGGCGAGCAACGAGAACCCGACGAACCAGAAAGCCAGGGTGCGTCTGGAAGAGAAGTGTCGCGGAGGGAGCATCAACTTTCGAGAGAGTCTACTTCCGGACGGACTCGGCGACCCTACGCCGCACCGCGGCATAGGACTATGACTTGCAGCGGCCCGAGGGGACAGGGAGGATGCGCGCGCCTTTGTCGCTCCCGACACGGTTTTTTCACAAGAACGAGGCACAAGTGAACACGCGCTACTTCCCCCCATTCGGCGCTTCGGCGCTCGCGGCCCTGATGCTCTTGACTCCGGGCTGTAAGGACAACAAGGAGTCCACCCCGGCGGGCGGTGGTGCCCCGGCCAAGCCCGCGGGCGCGAAGATCGCCCTGCTGCTGCCCGAGTCCAAGACGTCGCGGTACGAGTCGCATGACCGGCCGCACTTCGAGCGCAAGGTGAAGGAGCTGTGCGCCGAGTGCGAGGTCATCTATAGCAACGCGGATCAGGACGCGGCCAAGCAGCAGAACCAGGCCGAGGCGGCCATCACCAACGGCGCGCAGGTGCTGGTGCTGGATCCGGTGGACGCGGCGTCGGCGGCGGCCATCGTGGGACGCGCGCGCCAGTCCAAGGCGATGGTCATCAGCTATGACCGCCTCATCGCCCAGGCGGACGTGGACTACTACATCTCCTTCGACAACGAGAAGGTGGGCAAGCTGCAGGGCCAGGCGCTCGCGGACAAGCTCAAGGCGGACGGCAAGTCGGACGGCACCATCGTCATGATCAACGGCTCGCCCACCGACAGCAACGCGGCCATGTTCAAGGCCGGCGCGCACAGCGTGCTGGACGGCAGCGGCGCGAAGATCGGCGCCGAGTACGACACGCCGGACTGGAGCCCGGACAAGGCGCAGCAGCAGATGGAGCAGGCCATCACCCAGCTGGGCAAGGACAAGATCGTCGGCGTGTACTGCGCCAACGACGGCACCGCGGGTGGAGCCATCGCCGCGATGAAGGCCGCGGGCATCAACCCCCTGCCCCCCGTGACGGGCCAGGACGCGGAGCTCGCGGGCATCCAGCGCATCGTCGCCGGTGAGCAGTTCATGACGGTGTACAAGGCGATCAAGGCCGAGGCCGAGGCGGCCGCGGAGCTGGCGGTGGCGCTCGCGCGCGGGGGCCAGCCGGCGGCGGGCAAGGTCAACGGCAAGGTCAACAACGGCCAGAAGGACGTGCCCTCCGTGCTGCTCACGCCGGTGGCGGTGACCAAGGACAACATCAAGTCCACCATCGTGGCCGATGGCTTCTGGACGACGGCGCAGATCTGCGAGGGCTCCTTCCAGGCAGCCTGTGCGCAGGCGCAGCTGCAGTAAGGATACGAGGCACCCATGACGGCGACCGCGCTGCTGGCGCTCCGTAACATCTCCAAGCGATTCGGGGCCGTCCAGGCCCTCAGCCAGGTGGACTTCGAGGTCCACCCGGGTGAGGTCGTGGCCCTGGTGGGAGACAACGGGGCGGGAAAATCAACCCTTGTCAAAATCATCTCGGGCAGCATCCCCATCGACGAGGGAGAGGTCCTCTTCGATGGAAAGCCCGTGACGCTGGGCACGCCCAAGCGCTCATCGGCGCTCGGAATCGCCACCGTGTATCAGGACCTCGCGCTGTGCGATAACCTCGACGTGGTGGGCAACCTCTACCTCGGCCACGAGGAGGGGAACGCCTTTGGCTGGCTGGATGAGACGGCCATGGAGCAGCGCGCCTCGTCGCTGCTCAAGACGCTGGCGGTGAGCATCCCCAGCGTGCGCACGCAGGTGGCGGCGCTGTCGGGTGGTCAGCGGCAGACCATCGCGGTGGCGCGCGCGATGATGGGCTCGCCCCGGGTCGTGCTCCTGGACGAGCCCACCGCGGCGCTCGGCGTGGCACAGACCCGGCAGGTGCTCGATCTCATCCGGCGGCTGCGCGAGCAGGGGCTGGGCGTGGTCGTCATCAGCCACAACATGATGGACGTGTTCTCGGTGGCCGACCGCATCATCGTGATGCGGCTGGGCAAGCGCGTGGCCACCTTCGATGTGAAGAACGTGAAGGAAGTGGATGTCGTCGCGGCCATCACCGGAGCCCGGCCCGCGCAGGTCGCCAGTACGCTGAAGATGGAGGAAGCATGAGCTCCGCGAATCAAACCGCGATCGATCCCCGGTTGATCCAGGACGCGCCGGGCCTGGCGGGAGCGTGGGCGGGGTTCCGCCGCCGCGTCTCCCAGGGTGAGCTGGGCAGCCTGCCCGTCATCATCGGCCTGAGCGCCATCTGGATCATCTTCTACCTGGCCAACGAGCGGTTCCTGTCGGCCATCAACCTCACCAACCTGATGCTGCAGATCTCCGCCATGGGGATGATCTCCGCGGGCATCGTCCTCATCCTGCTGCTCGGGGAGACGGACCTGTCGGCGGGCGCCGTGAGCGGTCTGGCCGCGGCGGTGATGACCATCCTCAACGTGAAGATGCACGTGCCGGCGGTGCCCGCGCTGCTCGCGGGGCTCGCCACGGGCACGGCGATCGGCGCCTTCCAGGGCACGTGGGTGACTCGCTTCAAGGTGCCCTCCTTCGTGGTCACCCTGGCGGGCTCGCTCGCCTGGCAGGGCGCGCTGTTCTCGGTGCTGGGCTCCACCGGCAGCGTGAACCTGTACGATCCGGTCATCACCGGGCTGACCTCGACGTTCTTCTCCACCCCCGTGTCCTGGGCGATCGTGGCGGTCATCATCGCCACCTACGTGGGCAGCGTGTTCCTGGAGCGGCGGCGGCGTGCGTCCCTGGGGCTCATCCAGGCGCCCCTGCGCAACGTGGCCCTGCGGATGATCATCATCTGCGGGGCGGTGGTGGTGGCGGTGGGCATCTTCACGCAAGACCGCGGCCTGCCCCTGGCCACGCTCATCTTCGCGGGCGTGGTGGTGGCGCTGGAGCTGCTCCTGCGCAACACGCGCTTTGGCCGTCACGTGTTCGCCGTGGGCGGCAACGCCGAGGCGGCGCGCCGCGCGGGCATCCGCGTGGAGTTCATCCGCATCACCATCTTCGCGATGGGCTCCACCCTGGCGGCCGCGGGCGGCATGCTCGCCGCCTCGCGTCTGCTCGCCGTCAATCAGTCCTCGGGCAGCGGCGACGTGCTGCTCAACTCCATCGGCGCGGCGGTCATCGGCGGCACCAGCCTCTTCGGCGGGCGCGGCTCGGCCTGGTCGGCGATTCTGGGCGCGCTGGTCATCGGTTCCATCGCCAACGGCATGGATCTGCTGGCCTTCTCCTCGTCGGTGAAGTTCATGGTGACGGGCAGCGTGCTGCTCGTGGCCGCCTCGGTCGACGCGGTGTCCCGCCGCGGACGCCAGGCCGCCGGCCGGGCGTGAGGTGAACCGGAGCCGGTACCGCGAGAGGACCCGAGGTCTGGGGTCCTCCCGGTACCGGCCCCCGGAGGGCCCCCGAGTTTCAGTGCACCTCGCCCACGTGGGCGTAGGTCTCGCTCTCGATCTGGATCGTCGTGTGATCGATCTTGAAGCGCTCGAGCAGCTCGTGCTTCACCGCCGAGAGGATGTCGTCGTTGTTGCTGACCTTCGGGTCCGCCACCACGAGGTGCGCCGAGAGCGCGTACATCCCACTGGCGATCGTCCACACGTGCAGGTCATGCACGTCGCGCACGCCCTGCACCTTGAGCAGCAGTTCCTTGACCTGGGGCATGTCCACGTGCGCGGGCACGGCCTCGAGCAGCACGTCCACCGCGTCGCGCACCAGCCGCACCGCCCCCACGACGATCACCACCGAGATGAGCACGGAGATGAGCGGGTCCACCATGTACCAGCCCGTCAACCACATCACCCCCGCGCCCACCAGCACGCCCACGCTCGACAGGGTGTCGCCCAGCACGTGCAGGAAGGCCCCGCGCACGTTCATCGAGTGCGTGTGGTGCAGGAAGTTCAGGGCCAGCAGGTTGGCGATGAGGCCCACCGTGGCCACCACCGCCATGGGCCCCAGGTTCACCTCGGTGGGCGAGCGGAAGCGCTCCCAGGCCTCCAGGACGATGCCCACGGTGATGACCAACAGCAGCACGCCGTTGAGCAGCGCGCTGAGGATCTCCATCCGGTAGTAGCCGTAGGTCTTCTTCTGGTCCGCCGGCTTGCCGGAGAACCACAGGGCGAGCAGGCTCAAGCCCAACGCGCTGATGTCGGTGAGCATGTGGCCCGCGTCCGACAGCAGGGCCAGCGAGCGGGTGAGCCATCCCCCCACCGCCTCCGCCACGGCGATGGTGCCCGTGAGCGCCAGCGCGACGAGCAGGCGGTTGCGATCCTTGCGCCGCTCCTCCTTCAAGGAACGAGGCGGGGGTCTCGGGGGTTGTCCATGACCGTGTCCATGGCCGTGCCCATGGCCACCACACGCCTCTTCGTGCGAGTGATCATGGTCATGGGAGGACGCTGCGTGCGGATGACGAGGAGGAGTCACGGGTGCAGGGTATTCCACCGCGCCCACACGTGGGGGCGCCAGGTGGGTAGAATCGACGAACCTCGCGGGCTCAAGGTCTCCTCTTGTTGAACATTCCCAAGCCACGGCAAATGGACCGTGAGCGGCATCAGAACCTTCAGAGCATCATCATGCTGCGGGAAATCATCCGCAAGTGGTGGCGCGCGGAGCTGCACTTCGCGGATCGGCACGGGCAGGTGCTGGATTGGAACCGGGGCGAGGCCATCGCCTCCGCGGCCAGTGCCTGCTGCCGGCTCGCGCGCAACTCGCGCGAGGGGCTGCGGCGCTGCAACCAATCGGTGCGCGAGCTGCACGAGCAGTTCCTGGGCAATCGGCGCCTGCGCCGGGCGATCGTGCAGCCCTGCCATCTCCAGTTCAGCCTCGTGGCCGCGCCGCTGTACGTGCAGGACGAGTACGAGGGGTTCCTCTTCGTCGAGGGCCTGCTGCGCGAGCCCCTGACAGCGGGCGCGCGCGAAGGCCTCCGGGCGCGGCTGCGCGAGCTGCAACCGGCGGCCCTGGACGTGGAGCGCGCCGTGGAGCGGCTGCTCGTGCTGGATGACGACAACCTGGAGAAGCTCACCGTGCTGCTCGAGTACGGCACCGGGGAGATCGCCGCCTACGAGGCCGAGCGCGCCCGTGAGGTGGAGCGTGCCCAGGAGGCGCCCGCCCGCGGCGGCGCGAACGCGCGCTTCGGGCACATCATCGGCCGCTCGGCCGCGCTCCAGGAAATCTTCAAGGTGCTGGAGAAGGTGTCCAACTCCGAGGCCACCGTGCTCATCAACGGCGAGTCGGGCACGGGCAAGGAGCTGGTAGCGCGCGCCATCCACGACAACGGCCCCCGGCGCAACGCGCCCTTCGTGGTGCAGAACTGCTCGGCCTTCAACGACAACCTCCTGGAGAGCGCCCTGTTCGGCCACATGCGCGGCGCCTTCACCGGAGCGGTGCGCGACAAGAAGGGCCTCTTCGAGACCGCCGACACCGGCACCTTCTTCCTCGACGAGGTGGGCGACATGTCGCCCGCGCTCCAGGTGAAGCTCTTGCGCGTGCTCCAGGAGGGCACCTTCCTGCCCGTGGGCGGCACCCAGCCGCGCGAGGTGGACGTGCGCGTCGTCGCCGCCACCCACAAGGACCTGGGCGAGATGGTCAAGCGCGGCGAGTTCCGCGAGGACCTCTACTACCGCATCAACGTCATCCGCGTGCACCTGCCGCCCCTGCGCGAGCGCCGGGACGATCTGCCGCTCCTGGTGGACCACTTCCTGCGCAAGCACCACCGCGAGGGCCAGCGCGCCCGCGGCCTGTCCCCCGAGGCGCTCGCCCTGCTCGGCCGCTATGCCTGGCCGGGCAACGTGCGCGAGCTGGAGAACGAGATGGAGCGCCTGCTGGTGCTCGGAGGGGATCTGGAGCTGCTGCCCGCCGACCTCATCTCCAGCCGCATCCGCGACGCGGTGTCGCCCGGGGGCTCGTCCTCTCCCCTCCCCCGCCTCACCGGCAGCCTGCACGAGGCCGTGGAGGCGCTCGAGCGGGAGATGATCCACCAGGGACTGTTGCGTACTGGGAACAACAAGAGCCGGCTCGCCCGGGAGCTTGGCATCAGCCGCTCCAACCTTATCTTGAAGATCGCCCGTTACGGCCTCGACGCGGGTCTTCCACCCGACGCCGAGGCGGACGCATGACACCATGAGCGATCTCTTCCGGCAGGACTTCCTCACCGTTCCCGATGGGGCGGCGCTGTACTACCAGGTGAGTGGAACGGGCGAGCCCGGCGCGGTGATGTGCGATGGCCTGGGCTGCGACGGCTTCGTGTGGAAGTACCTCGAGCCCGCGCTGGCGCGCCACCACCGCGTGCTGCGCTGGAACTACCGGGGCCATGGCCGCTCGGGCGTGCCGGACAAGCGCAACCGCATCGGCCTGTCCTATACCTGCGATGACCTCAACCGGGTGATGGACGCGGCGGGCATCCAGCAGGCCGTGCTCTTCGGCCACTCCATGGGCGTGCAGGTGGCGCTCGAGTTCCACCGCCGCTTTCCCGAGCGGGTGAAGGGGCTCGTGCTGGTGTGCGGCAGCTACGGCACCCTGCTCGACACCTTCCACGACGGCCCGCTGCTCAAGCGGCTCTTCCCCTTCATCAAATTCACCGTGGAGCACTTCCCGGACCGCGTGGCGCGGCTCACCCGCGCCCTGCTCAGCACCCCGCTGGCCCTGGAAGTCGCCCTGTCGGTGGAGATGAACCGCTCCCTGCTCACCAAGAGCGACCTCATCCCCTACTTCGCGCACCTGGCCAACATGGACCCGGTCGTCTTCGTGCGCACCCTGCGCTCGGCCGCCCACCACAACGCCTGGCGGCACCTGCCGCGCGTGAACGTCCCCACCCTCGTCATCGCCGGCAAGCTCGACAAGTTCACCCCCGCCTGGCTGTCTCGTCGGATGGCCGCCCACATCCCGGGGGCCGAGCTGCTCCTGCTGCCCGAGGGGACTCACGTGGCTCCCCTGGAATACCGGGAAACCGTCGAGCGGCGGGTGCAGCGCTTCCTGAGCGAGCACCACCTCATGCCCCCTCCGGCGCGCTACCGCACCTCCGAGCACGAGCAGTTCTCGGCCTTCCCGTAGCCTCGGGCCGCAGGGGGGCATATCGCCTCCACACCTACCTGGTGGGAGGAGGCTGGGCTCGAGGGGCCGCGCCGGAGCCAGGGACTGGCTGTCGGCACGCCTTTCGTCCAGCCACGTTGCAGGGGAAGGACTCACGGCATATAAGCGCCCGCCCTTCGCGTTTCTGAGGGGTTCCATCAGGCCCCCTGGGGCCCTGGGCGCCTTGCCCACCACGACTTCTTGCGCCGGGCTTCGTGCCTCGGCCCTCCCCCCGCAGATCCCCCGCATCCATGATTGCCCGAGAGAACATCCGCAACGTCGCCATCGTCGCCCACGTCGACCATGGCAAGACCACCCTCGTCGACCACATGCTTCGCCAGGCGGGCATCTTCCGCAGCAACGAAGCCCTGACCGAACGGGTGATGGACTCGAACGACCTCGAGCGCGAGAAGGGCATCACCATTCTCGCGAAGAACACCGCCGTCACCTACCAGGGAAAGCAGATCAACATCATCGACACCCCGGGCCACGCCGACTTCGGCGGTGAGGTGGAGCGCGGCCTGCGCCTGGTGGATGGCGTCATCCTCCTGGTGGACGCGGCCGAAGGTCCCCTGCCCCAGACGCGCTTCGTGCTCAGCAAGGCGCTGGGCATGGGCCTCAAGACGGTGCTCGTCATCAACAAGATCGACCGCGCCGACGCCCGGGCCAAGGACATCCTGGATCAGGTCTACTCGCTCTACATCGACCTGGGCGCGGACGAGCACCAGCTCGAGTTCCCCGTGCTCTACACGGTGGCGCGCCAGGGCCAGGCCTCCACGAGCCTGGAAGTGCCGGGCAAGACGCTCGAGCCGCTCTTCCAGGCGATCCTCTCGCACATCTCGCCTCCGCCCGCGCCGCAGCAGGAGCAGCTGCAGCTGCTCGTGGCCAACCTGGACTATGACGACTACGTGGGCCGCCTCGCGGTGGGCCGCGTCCAGGCGGGGCGGATCACCGCCAACATGCCCGTGGCCGTGATGCGCGAGGGCGGCAAGATCGCCCAGGGCAAGATCGTGAAGCTCTACGGCTTCCAGGGCCTCAAGCGCACGGAGATCCCCGACGCGGGCCCCGGAGAGATCGTCTCCATCGCGGGCATCGAGGACATCTCCATCGGTGACACCATCGCCGACGCGGAGAAGCCCGTGGCGCTGCCGCGCATCACCGTGGACGAGCCCACGATGATGATGATCTTCAAGGTCAATGACGGGCCGCTGGCGGGCAAGGAAGGCAAGTACGTCACCAGCCGCAACCTGCGCGAGCGCCTGTACCGCGAGGCCTACCGCAACGTGTCCATCCGCGTGGAGGACACCGAGACGCCGGACGCCTTCCGCGTGGTGGGCCGTGGCGAACTGCAGCTCGCCGTCATCATCGAGACGATGCGCCGCGAGGGCTACGAGCTGACGGCCTCCAACCCCGAGCCGGTGACGAAGACGATCGACGGCGTGCTGCACGAGCCCATGGAGCTGCTCTTCTGCGACGTGCCGGAGAACAGCGTGGGCGCGGTGACCGAGCGCCTCGGGCCCCGCAAGGGCCGCATGACGGACATGGCCCAGCTGGGCGGTGGCCGCACCCGCTTGCAGTTCCGCATCCCCGCGCGCGGCCTCATCGGCTTCCGCTCGGAGTTCCTCACCATCACCCGGGGTGAGGGCATCATGAGCAGCCAGTTCGACGGCTACGAGCCCTGGTTCGGCTACATCCCCAAGCGCGCCAACGGCGCCATCGTGTCCGACCGCCTGGGCGAGACGGTGCCCTACGCGCTCTTCAGCATCCAGGAGCGTGGCCACCTGTTCGTGGGCGCCGGCGTCACCATCTACGAGGGCATGATCATCGGCGAGCACGTGCACCCCTCCGAGCTCAACGTGAACGCCTGCCGCGAGAAGAAGCTCACCAACATCCGCGCCGCCGGCCGCGACGAGAACGTCATCCTCACGCCTCCTCGCGAGATGGGGCTGGAGAAGGCGCTGGAGTGGATCGCCGACGACGAGCTCGTCGAGGTGACGCCCAAGTCGGTGCGCATGCGCAAGAAGGCGCTGGCCTCGGGCGAGCGCTACCGCGCCGAGCGTGACCGCAAGCGCGAGGAGCGCGAGGGCTGAGAACCCCCCAGGCGCCGCGGCGGTGAAAGCGGCGTCCGGGTTTTACCCGAGGGCGAAGGTGGGCGGGCTCTCCGCTCCCTTCGCCCTTCGTCTTTCACGGGGGAGAGGGACAGCGCGGGCCTACTTCTTCTCCTTGCCACGGCCCAGCACGCGCGAGCCCACGCTCACCACGCCCAGCACCAGCGCGCCGGCGAGGACGCCCACCAGGGCATTGGCCAGCGGCGACACGAGCGCCCCCAGCACGCCCGCGGCCTGGGCCACGCCCTCGATGGCGTGGTGCAGCGGCTCGATGCCGTGCGTGAGGATGCCTCCGCCCACGAGGAACATGGCCGCGGTGCCGGCGACCGACAGGAACTTCATGAGCAGCGGCGCCGCCTTGAGGATGCCCCTGCCCAGGCCACGCAGCGTCTGCGGCCAGGCCCCCTCGCCCGTCTGACGGCTCAGCGCGAGCCCCGCGTCGTCCAGCTTGACGATGCCTCCCACCAGTCCGTAGACGCCCACGGTCATCAGCACGGCCACACCCACCAGCGCCAGCACCTGGGTCATGAAGGGCGCGTTGGCCACGACGCCCAGCGAGATCGCGATGATCTCGGCCGAAAGGATGAAGTCGGTGCGCACCGCGCCCTTGATCTTCTCCTTCTCGAGCGCCACGAGGTCCACCTTCGGATCGCCCACGGCCTGCACCAGCTTGTTGTGGTGGGCCTCGTCCTCGTCATGGCTGTGCAGGAACTTGTGCGCCAGCTTCTCGAAGCCCTCGAAGCACAGGTACAGACCGCCCACCATCAACAGTGGTGTCACCGCCCAGGGCGCGAAGGCGCTGATGGCCAGCGCCGCGGGCACCAGGATGGCCTTGTTCAGCATCGAGCCCTTGGCCACCGCCCACACCACCGGCAGCTCCCGGTCGGCATTCACGCCGGTGACTTGCTGGGCATTGAGCGCCAGGTCATCACCCAGCACCCCGGCGGTCTTCTGCGCCGCCACCTTGGTCATCACCGACACGTCGTCCAGGAGGGTGGCGATGTCGTCGATCAGGGCGAGCAGGCTGGATCCGGCCACGGTGAAGGCTCCTTACAGCGAGAGGTAGGAGCGCATACTAATGTCCCCGGGCGGGGAAGCCACCGACATCCGCCGTCATTCGCCTCACCGGGCAGGCTGCCGCCCCGCCTGTTGGAGGAGTCCGGCCACCCAGGACTCGGCCTCCTCGGGGGTGGAGAAGGTGAGCACGGACGTGGGCAGCGGCAGGACCGCCAGGATGGCGCGGAGAGCCAGCCGGGCCAGGGGCGAGGCGAGGATGATTCCCGCGCCCAGGATCCGCTCGCGCAGGTGGGCCTCATGCACCTTGAACCACGCCAACTGACGCTGGCGCTGCTCCGGGTCCATGGACATCCGTGAGATCTGGCGCAGATCGATGAGGAGGATGAGCTTCTGCTCGGCGCGCTCCAGGTGCTCGCCCAGGGTCACGAGGAACGACTCGTACTCCTCGGGGGAAAGGGCCCGGGGAAAGCCGAGGGAGAGCAGGGGCCATCTCGAGCTGTCGAAGCGGACTCGGTCTGTGTTGGACATGCGCGGGGAACACAGTATGCCAGGGAGGCACCTCGCGGGGCGATGACCCACACGCCCCGGCAACTCCACCATGATCATCCGCCCTCGTCCCACCGCCTGGCAGTTGCTCTACATCCTGCGCGGCTCGGTGCTTCCCCTCGTGCTGCCCCAGGTACTGGGGATCTCGCTGTTGTCCTGCCTCGCGGTCCTGGCCATCCGCAATGGGTGGCTCCACCTGCCCTCCAGCACCGCCGTCCCCATGTCCCTGCTGGGGCTCGCGCTCTCCATCTTCCTGGGCTTTCGCAACAACGCCAGCTACGACCGCTGGTGGGAGGCGCGCAAGCACTGGGGCGCGCTCATCATCGAGCTGCGCTCCCTGGCCCGTGATGCCGTGGCCCTGCTCGACGACGGCGCGGACCCGGGAACTGCCGTGCGAGGACGTCACGACGCACGGCGGCTCGTCCATCACGGCATCGCCTTCGCCCATGCGCTCGCCGGGTATCTGCGCGGGCACGACGAAGGCGACAACCTCGCCCGCGTCCTCGCTCCCGACGAGCTGGCTCGGGTCCAGGCCAGCACCAACCCGCCGGACGCGCTGCTGCGCGAGATGGCCCGGGAACTCGCCACCCTGCGGCGCACGGGCCGGCTCACCGACATCCCCTGGCAGACCTTGAACGAGCGCGTTGGCGGGCTGTCCTCGGTGATGACCGCCTGCGAGCGCATCCGCTTCACCCCCCTGCCCTTCGCCTACACCGTGCTACTGCACCGCACCGCCTACCTGTTCTGCCTGTTGCTGCCCTTCGGGCTGGCGGAGCTGCTCGGGTGGATGGCCCCGGTGCTCGCCGCCATCCTGGCCTATACCTTCTTCGGACTGGACGCGCTGGGAGACGAGCTGGAGAACCCCTTCGCCCACGTGCCCAATGGACTGCCCCTGCTGGCCATGGCCCGGACCGCGGAACGGGGACTGCGCGAGGCCCTGGGCGAGCCCGTTCCCGAACCGCTGCAGCCCCAGTCGTACGTGTTGATGTGAGAAAGTCGCTTCCCGCGCATGTCCGACTCGAGATCGAAGCATGGAGCCCGCCAGCGGGCGGCGAGGCCGCGAATGAGCCCGAGGGCCTCGGCCACCGTGGTCCACGAAGCGCCCTCGCCGCTCGGAACGGTGTTCGTGGTGGACGCGGGTGACCTGCGGACGCTCCGCTTCGACAGTCCCCGTGGCGCCATCCAGAGCGCGCTGCGCAAGAGCGATCCCCTGGCGGTGCCCACGAGCTATGTGCGGGTGGCCACCGCCGGGCTCGCGCTCACCCAGGGGCGCTCGCGTGTCCTGGTGGTGGGACTCGGGGGAGGCGCCTTCCCCCGGCTGTTGCACCGGTGTCTGCCCCGGACACGGGTGGACGTGGTGGAGCTCAACCCCGTGGTGGTGGAGGTGGCCCGGCGCTACTTCCACGTCCACGAGGACGAGCGGCTGCACATCCAGCTCGGGGACGCGGCCCACTTCATGGAGCAGCGCGGGCCGCTCTACGATCTCATCCTCCTCGATGCGTTCGCGGGCGAAGGGACGCCGGAGCACCTGAAGGAGACGCTCTTCCTCGAGGCGGTGCGGCGCCGGTTGCAGCCGGGGGGCGTCGCCGTGCTCAACATCGCCCTGGAGGATCCGGCGAAGGTGGCGTGGCGGGTGCGGACCTTCGCCGGCTGCTTCGAGGACTGCGCGATGCTGCGCGGCGCGTCGGAGTTCATCAACCTGCTCCTGGTGGGCACCCAGGAGCCCCTTCCCCCCGAGCCGCAGTTCCGGCGGCAGCTGTCCCAGCTCGCGCGCGAGATGGGGTTTCCCTCCCTGACGCGCAGCGTGGTGTCCTTCGCGCGCGCCCTGGAGGGATGAGGACGGGCCTCAGAGGAAGCGGTACGAGCTCACGGTGAACACGGGGCCGACCATCGCGACGGTGACCGCGTCACGGTCCACGTCTCCCTGCACCTCGATGCGCTGGCCGTCCTTCTTGATCTTCCGGTCCCCGCCCGCGAGCTGGTAGGTGCGGCCGTCATCGCCCTCCAGCACCCAGACGCCCGTCTCGATGTCGCGGAACATCACGCGTCCGGTGAGCTTCATGGCGACTCCCGGCGCAGCATGGCGCGCGAGATGAAGAGGCAGATGAGCACGTTCACCACCAGCCAGGGCCGGGCCATGAAGGTGAAGGGCATCCACGCCAGCGCGGGCGCCTTGACCCAGGCGGTGTAGGCGAGGAAGCCAGCGAAGCCCAGCGCGAGTCCGCCCAGCGCGGGGCGCAGGCCCTTGAACTTGATGGCGAAGATGGAGAGCACCAGGGGGATGAGCGCGCTGTAGAAGAGCGGGCTGACCGTGCGGGTGCCGAAGATGATGCGCTGCCAGTCGGGAATGGGCAGCCAGGCCACCTGCACCACCTCGCCCGCCGCGCCCGGGACACCGCCCACCCACGAGCGGAGGAAGAACGCCCCCACGGTGGCCAGCACCAGCGGCACGAGGAAGCTCGGCCGCAGGAGGATGTTGAGGTAGCCCGGACGCTCACGCCCGCGCAGCGTCAGCAGCACCAGCGCCAGCAACGCCAGGGCCCACCACAGCGACGGCCAGCGCGAGCTCGCGCCGCCCAGCGCCTTGAGCGACGCCTCGGCATCCAGCAGCCCGTGGCCGTACTCCTCCGTCCAGGTCTGCCCCCCCGCGCGCGCCGCGCCCGCGAACAGGGCCCGCTCCACCTCGTCCGGTCCGCTGGCACCCTCGGCGTAGAGCAGCGCCGCCACCGCCGCCACGTGGGGCGTGGCCATGCTCGTGCCCTGATAGGCGGCATAGACGGAGCGCGAGACGTCGCGCGGATCGATCGTGTTCTGCAGGATGCCGCCCGCGTCACCCTGGCGCTTGTCTCCACCCGGCGCCGCGATGTCCAGCTCCCGGCCATAGGACGAGTAGAAAGCGCGCACGCCGCTCGGGCCCACCGCGGCCACCGCCACCGCGCCCGGATAGGCCGCGGGGAACTCCACCCGCGGACGGCCCGCGTTGCCCGCCGCGGCCACCACCGTGACGCCCTTCTTCCGGGCGTACGCCACGGCGTCCGCCATCACCTGCGAGTAGCCCCCACCACCCAGGGACATGTTGATGACCTGGGCGCCGTTGTCCGCCGCGAAGCGGATGGCATCGGAGATGTCCGCCGACGTGCCGGCGCCGAAGTGGTTGAGCACCTTCACGGGCATCAGCGTCGCCTCGAACGCCACGCCCGCCACGCCCACCCCGTTGTTCGTCGCCTGCGCGATGGTGCCCGCCACGTGCGTGCCATGCCCATGGTCGTCATTGGCGTGCGTGTCGTCACCGACGAAGTCATACCCCTTCTTGAACCGGACGCCCTTGAGGTCCGGCACCTGCTTGAAATCGTCGTGGTCCTCGTAGGCGATGCCCGTGTCCAGCACCGCCACCACCACGCCCTTGCCGTGGCTGCGCTGCCACGCCTGGGGCATGTGGATCATCCGCAGGTTCCACTGCCGGGGATATTCGGGATCGTTCGGCTGGAAGCCCTCCTTGTCGAGCGCCGGCGCCGGCTCCTCGAACACGGCCTCCTCGCCCACGGGCACCCGGTACACGCGCAGCGGCTCGGCGGACTCCACGGCCGGGTGCTGGCGGATGCGCTCGAGCGCCGCGTCCACGTCCTCCACCCCGTGCGCGATCGTCACGCCCGAGCGCGGCCCCTCCACGGAGTTGTACGTGAGATCCACCCCCCACTCCGCCTCCCAGGCGTCGATCTCCTCCTGCGAGGTGCCATCCTTGAAGTCCACCACGATGCCGTGGGGCTCCTCCTCCGACAGCACGCGCCGCGAGGTGTCCGCCTCGAGGGCCGCTCGCTCCGCCGTCTCCGAGGACTCCGGAGGCGACGCGCAGGCCGCCAGCGCCAGGGCCAACACCGCGTTCGCCAGGATCCAACGCTTCATGGGCATGGGTGCTCCTTCGTGACGACCCCTACGAACGAACCGCGGAACGATTGGGTCTCACTCGAATCTGCTCGTTTTCCCGCCCGGAGGACAAGCCGTCATCCGGCCGGGGAGTGCTAGTGGATTCAATGGTTTACGCGGCATCGGTCAGTTGCCCGACAGCCGCTTCAACCAGGCGCGCACCTGCCTGCCGACGATCGGGAGGGCATGGTGGAGGTGGGCGCCCGCCCCTTCCACGACTTCCAGGGTGCCGCCCGCCGCGTCCACCGCCCGGGCCAGCTCGGCGCGCGACAGGGTGGTGTCCAGCTCGCCCACCACCACGAGCAGCTCCCGCCCCAGGCCCGTCAGCTCCCCGGGCGTCACCCCGCGCGGACTCACCAGACACAGGCCCGCCACCCCGGAATGCCGCGCCCGCAGCCCGAGCGCCACCCGGGCACTGCCATGCATCGCGGCCACCGCCGCCGTGGGGGCCTGGGCGTTCTCCAACACCACCGTCAACGCGGCCTCGGCCTCGTCGACGAGGGCCGCGCCCGTGCCGCGCTCGCCCTGGCTGCCACCGACGCCGCGGTAGTTGAAGCGCAGCGTGGCATGGTCCGCCGTGGCCGCGGCGAAGGCCAGCTCCGCCCCGATGACATGATCCATGCCGCCTCCCTCCTCGGGCGTGGGCGACAGCACGAGCAGCGGAGGACGCACCTGCCCCCGGTGTGCCACGCCCTCCATCACCTCACGCCCCACGGGGATGAGCGCCGGGCGCTCGAGGTACTGACCTTTGAGGACCATAGGGGGCGGCAGCTTAACGCGGCGCGACGGCCCATGTGCCTCCCGCGGCGAAGCGCGGTGCATTCCTCGCGGCCTCCCGCGCGCTGCTGTTAACCTCTGGAGAGATGACACACCCCTCTTGGAGGGGGAGGACCCATGACTCGCGACGAAGCGCAGAAACTGGTGCAGGCGTACCTGCTCGCCCTCAAGCAACCCAGCGAGGGCCTCAACCCCCAGGGGTTTGGTGGCGCGGTGATCGGCGAGGCCCAGCTCTACTTCGAGTACCACGGCAAGACGCAGCAGTTGGAGGCGAGCGCCCTCGTCTACAAGTTCCGGGATCGCCCCAAGCCCGGCATCCTCGAGGGCTTCAACGCCGAGGAGAAGGCCGGCACCCCCACTGGCGGCGGCGTGGTGGACTACGAGCCGGAGAACAAGAGCCTGTTCCTCAGCCGCTCCTACGCCTCGGTGCCCTCGGTGGAGACCTTCCAGCAGGACATGGACCAGCTCATGAAGGCCAGCCTCCAGTGGAGCACCGAGGTGCTCGACCGCGTGGCCTCGCGCGTGTTCAAGAACTGAGGCCCGTGGGCGCCCGCCCCCGGGCCGCCCCTCACACGGACGCCATCACGTAGAACTTCAGGTACTTGCCCTCCGGGAACTGCAACCGGATGGGATGATCGGGCGGCTGGTAGCGCTCCTCCACCAGGGCGAGGTCCACTCCCGCCTTGAAGGCCGCTTCCTTGACCGCGCCCAGGAAGTCGTCCGGGCCCACGCGCGCCGAGCACGAGGCCGTCGCCAGCAGGCCTCCGGGCCGCAACAGCCCCAGCGCCTGGCGGTTGAGCGAGGCATACCCGTCGATCGCCGCCTGCACCGCCTTCTGGCTCTTCGCGAACGCGGGCGGGTCCAGGATGATGAGATCGAACGTGCGGCCCTCCTCGCGGAAGGACGCCAGGAGCTTGAACACGTCCGCCGCCAGGAAGTCATACTTCTCCGCCGGCAGGCCGTTGCGCGTGAAGTTCTCGCGCGCCAGGGCGATGGCCTCCGGATCCAGGTCCACCGAGAACACACTCTTCGCCCCGCCCAGCGCCGCGTTCACCGAGAACCCGCCGCTGAAGCAGAAGCAGTTGAGCACGTCGCGGCCCTCGGCCAGCCGCCGGATGAGGTAGCGGTTCTCGCGCTGATCCAGGAAGAAGCCCGTCTTCTGCCCCTTCCAGGCGTCCACGAGGAACGTCGCCCCGCGCTCGCGGATGGTGAGCAACTCCGGCGCCTTCTCGCCCCAGAGCATCCGCCCCGCGCCCCGGCCGTCGTCGTCCTCCACGTCGTCCCGGCCCACCTCGTCCCGGCCGATGATGCCCTGGAGCTCGGGCACCGCCGCCTTGAGCGCCTCGACGATGAGCCCTCGGTAGGGCGTGAGGCCCGCCGAGTACAGCTTGAGCACCGCGTAGCGGCCATACAGGTCCACGATCACGCCCGGCAGCCCATCCCCCTCGCCGTGCAGGAGCCGGAAGCTGTCCGTGTCCTTCAAGTCGATGAGCGAGCGCCGCTCGGCGAGCGCCTGCTTCACGCGCTGGGCGAAGAAGGCCGCGTCGATGGCCTGGCGGGGGTTGCGCGTGAGCACCCGCACGGCGATGGCCGAGTGCGGATCGAAGTAGCCACGCGCCACGAACTTCCCGTTCTCCGCCAGGTCCACCACGCTGCCCGGGGGAATCTTGGGCACCTGGGCGAGCGCCTTGCGGAACACCCACGGGTGCCCCGCGCGCAGGTGACGGCCCAGCCCCGGTGCGAGCTCCAACTTCACGACATTCACGGTCTGACTCCCCTTTTGACTCCCCTGGAGGCGAGCAGGGCCCGCACGAGCTCCTCGAAGCCCCTGCCCTCCTCCGCCCGGGTGATGAAGGCCGGCGGCGTGTCGATGCGCTCGAGCACCCGCCGCACGTTGGCCACCCCGACACTCAGGGCGAACTCCCCGAACATCGGAGCGTCATTGAAACTATCCCCCACGTACACGAAGCGGGGCTCGCCCGGCACGGGTGTCACCCCCCAGGCGAGCTTCAGGAAGCGGCGCACCGCCGAGCGCTTGTCGAAGCGGCCCAGCCAGCAGTTGATGTGTACCGACGAGCGCACCGCCGTCACACCCCGCGCGCGCAGCAGGGCCTCCAGGCGCTCGGCTCCCGCCTCGCCCAGCCGCGCCTCCTCGTTCCAGTCCACCGCCAGGTCCACCTCGGTATAGGCGCTGTCCACGGACAATCGCGCGCCCGGCACCTGCCGCAGCACCGCCGCCACCTCCGCCTGGAGCCGCTCGCGGTTGGGGGCCCGGACGCGCGGGGACTCCGCGTACACCTTGCGCAGCCGTCCTCCCGCGCCGCGCAGGAAGAACAGGCCACCGTTCTCCGCGATGACGCCCTCCACCGGCAGCGTGCGGGCCCAGGCCTCGCCCCAGCCCGCCGGCCGGCCCGTCACCAGCACCACCTTGAAGCCCGCGTCCGTGAGGCGCTCGAGGGCGCGGATGGTGGTGGAGCGCAACCGGTGCGCGGTGGTGAGGGTGCCATCGACATCGGTGAAGACACCCTCCACTCGGGAGAGGTCCGCTTCACGCAGGGGACGGGGAGGTGCCATACGGTCCGCCGCACCTACACCCTTCCCGGCTCGGCGGGAAGGCCCGCAAGAACGAAACCCCCGGGAGGTGGGGGCCTCCCAGGGGTTCGTCTTCAGCTCAGCTCGGGTTCACACCCGCTCCGAGGACTAGTACTTGCCGGTCAGCGACACGCCCGAGAAGGTGCTGTAGGCGCGCAGCGTCACGTAGACCTTCTTGGCCGTCGAGGTCGCCGCGACGGTGCAGCTCTCGGCGTTGCCGGACTTGTACGGACGGCAGTCGTACGAGGAGCTCGTCGGCTGCGAGCCGGTCTTCACGTACAGGTCCGCGTCACCCGTGCCACCGCTGATGGTGAAGGTGGAGGCCACCGAGGCCGGCACGTCCAGGTAGTAGTACAGCTCGCTGCCCGAGGAAGCACCCAGGCCCGTCTTCGCCACGCCGTTGGTCAGCGCGGTCGCCGTGGGGGGAGGAGCCGAGACGCCCACGCCCACCGCCGTCAGGGAGGCCGTCACCGCGGCCACTTCCGCCGAGCCCGCGCCGTAGAGCGCCGTGGCGGCCTGCTCGAGGTAGGTCCTCGCCTGGGCGTAGTTGGTGGAGGCGGTGAAGTACTCGGTGTTGGCCTTGTAGTAGATGGCGCCGGCCTTCTGCACGCCGAGCGCCGGCACGCTGATGGTGGACTTGCCGCGCGGGTGCGTGCCGCCCTTGGAGAGCAGCGTGAAGGCCAGGTTGGCCACGCCCGAGCTGTAGTGCACGTCGACGTTCTTGGTGCTGGTGGTCCAGTAGTCGTGCGACACGCCGTCCTTGGCCGGGTCGTACATGTAGCGGAGCGCGTCACCCGCGGTGTTCGGCGTCCACACGTCGTCGCCGACCATGAACACCGCGTTGGTGGTGGCCCAGGTGCCCGAGGCGTAGCTCTCGCAGTAGGCGCCGAAGATGTCGCTCAGCGCCTCGTTGAGGCCGCCGGACTCACCCGAGTAGGTGAGGTTGGACTCGTTCTCGGTCACCGCGTGGGTGAGCTCGTGCGTGGTCACGTCACCGGACAGGCCCAGCGGAGCCGACTGCACGCCATCGCTGTCGCCGTACACCATCTGGGTGCCGTCCCAGTAGGCGTTCGTGTAGTTGCGGCTGTAGTGCACCGTGCTGATGAGCGTGGCGCCCGCGTTGTTGAGCGAGTCGCGGTTGAAGTTGTTCTTGTAGCAGTCGTAGGTGGCACCCAGCTGCGTGTAGTTGCCATCGACGTGGGCGTCACCCGTGGCCGCGCCGCCCTCGGAGCGCTTGAGCGTGCCCGGGGTGCTGGTGCCGTTGTTGGCCGTGTACACCTTGCGGTTGATGGCCGAGTGGATCTTCGAGTGGCGCGTCAGGATGGAGCCATCCAGGGCGCTCACGTAGACGGCCTCCTTGATGGGCAGGTCACGGCCCTCGCCGCTCACCGTGGCCTCATAGGCCAGCTGGAGCTTGGCGTTGGAGGAGGGACGCACGTACACCAGGCGCACGCCGTCCACCTGCAGGTGGCTGCCGACCGTGCTGTCCAGGGCGGCCACCTTCGCGGCCTCCTCGGAGATGCTGGCGCGGGCGGGGGCGATCTCACCGTCGTGCGCCGTGCCGTTGGCCGCGATGATGGTGTTGTCCTGGCCGACGTGGACGACGAGCTCCTCGTTCACCACGGGCAGGCCGTTCTTCATCTGGCCGTAGCGGATGTGGGTCACGCCCTGCTCGTCCGTGCGCGAGCGCTTGGCGACCAGGTCCGCCGAGTTCAAGCGGAACGCCGCGGCGATGCCGGGCAGCGCCTTGCTCACGCGGCCACCGGCGGCCAGACCCTGGGCGGCGTCAGCCGTGCCGAGACGGCCAGTGATCATGAAGGGGATGCCGTTGGCCTCCTGGCCGGCGATCTGGGCCGAGGGCAGCGCCGCGAGCGCGGCCTGGATGTCACCGAGGGAATCGGCGGCCTCATCGAACTTCTGGGCACCCTCGGGCAGCTGGGTGTTGTCGACCTCGCAGGCGGCGAGGGGAAGGGCGAGCAACGCAGCGGCAAGGAAGCGAATACGAGTCACTGGGGGACTCCTCCTGGGCGACAGCGGGGATGCCGTCACACGCCACTCCCCATGAGCAGGAACCGGGCCAGCCGCCAAAGCCTGGGAATGACAGTCTTGTGAACTCTCCCGGCGAGTCCCAGTGGAGCGTGAATGTCACGCCTTTTCCGCACCGCGTCGTAAAACCTTCTTACACCTCGAAAAAAAACCCAATAATTCAAGGTGATTAGCACCCCTTCATTTGGGGTGTCCGAATCCGCTACAGGCTGTCCTGAATCAGGACACCCCCCTTCCCGGCCCGGCGGGAAGGCCCGCAAGAACGAAACCCCCGGGAGGCGGGGCCTCCCAGGGGTTCATCTTCAGCTCAAGTGCTCGTGAGGGACTAGTAGCTGCCCTTCAGCGTCACACCCGAGAAGGAGCTGTAGGCGCGCACCAGCACGTAGAACGTGGTGGTCGTCGTCTTCGCAGCCAGGTCGCACACCTCGGCGTTGCCGGTCTTGTACGGACGGCAGTCGTAGGTGGTCGTGGTCGGAGCCGCACCCGCGCGCACGTAGAGGTCCGCGTCACCCGTGCCACCCGAGATCTCGAAGGTGGGCGCCTTGTTGGCCGGCACGGACAGGGAGTAGCTCAGCGAGGCATTGGTGGCCGCGCTCAGGTTCGTCTGGTTCAGGTAGACGGTCTTGGGAGGCGTGGTGGCACCACCGACGCCCACCGCCTGCATGGAGGCCGTCACCGCGGCCACTTCCGCCGAGCCCGCGCCGTAGAGCGCCGCTGCGGCCTGCTCGAGGTAGGTCTTCGCCTGGGCGTAGTTGGTGGAGGCGGTGAAGTACTCGGTGTTGGCCTTGTAGTAGATGGCGCCGGCCTTCTGCACGCCGAGCGCCGGCACGCTGATGGTGGACTTGCCGCGCGGGTGCGTACCGCCCTTGGAGAGCAGCGTGAAGGCCAGGTTGGCCACGCCCGAGCTGTAGTGCACGTCGACGTTCTTGGTGCTGGTGGTCCAGTAGTCGTGCGACACGCCGTCCTTGGCCGGGTCGTACATGTAGCGCAGGGCGTCGTTCGCGGTGTTCGGCGTCCACACGTCGTCGCCCACCATGAACACCGCGTTGGTGGTGGCCCAGGTGCCCGAGGCGTAGCTCTCGCAGTAGGCGCCGAAGATGTCGCTGAGCGCCTCGTTGAGGCCACCGGACTCACCCGAGTAGGTGAGGTTGGACTCGTTCTCGGTCACCGCGTGGGTGAGCTCGTGCGTGGTCACGTCACCGGACAGACCCAGCGGAGCCGACTGCACGCCATCGCTGTCGCCGTACACCATCTGGGTGCCGTCCCAGTAGGCGTTCGTGTAGTTGCGGCTGTAGTGCACCGTGCTGATGAGCGTGGCGCCCGCGTTGTTGAGCGAGTCGCGGCCGAAGTTGTTCTTGTAGCAGTTGTACGTCTCACCCAGCTTGTCGTAGTTGCCATCGACGTGGGCGTCACCCGTGGCCGCGCCACCCTCGGAGCGCTTGAGCGTGCCCGGGGTGCTGGAGCCGTTGTTGGCCGTGTACACCTTGCGGTTGAGCGCCGAGTGGATCTTCGAGTGACGCGCGAGGATGGAGCCATCCAGGGCGCTCACGTAGACGGCGTCCTTGATGGGCAGGTCGAGGCCCTCGCCGCTCACCGTGGCCTCATAGGCCAGCTTCAGCTTGGCGTCGGAGGAAGGACGCACGTACACCAGGCGCATGCCGTCCACCTGCAGGTGGCGGCCGGTGGTGCTGTCCAGGGCGGCCACCTTCGCGGCCTCCTCGGAGATGCTGGCGCGGGCGGGGGCGATCTCACCGTCGTGCGCCGTGCCGTTGGCCGCGATGATGGTGTTGTCCCGGCCGATGTGGACGACGAGCTCCTCGTTCACCACGGGCAGGCCGTTCTTCGTCTGGCCGTAGCGGATGTGGGTCACGCCCTGCTCGTCCGTGCGCGAGCGCTTGGCGACCAGGTCCGCCGAGTTCAGGCGGAACGCCGCGGCGATGCCGGGCAGCGCCTTGCTCACGCGGCCACCGGCGCCAGCGGCCAGACCCTGCACCTCGTCGGCCTTGCCCAGCTGGCCGGTGATCATGAAGGGGATGCCGTTGGCCTCCTGGCCAGCGACCTGGGCCGAGGGCAGCGCCGCGAGCGCGGCCTTGATGTCGCCGAGGTCGGCGGCCTCATCGAACTTCTCCTCGGGCAGCTGGGTGTTGTCGACCTCGCAGGCGGCGAGGGGAAGGGCGAGCAACGCAGCGGCAAGGAAGCGAATACGAGTCACTGGGGGGACTCCTCCTGGGCGACAGCGGGGATGCCGTCACACGCCCACTCCCCATGAGCAGGAACCGGGCCAGCCGCCAAAGCCTGGGAATGACAGTCTTGTGAACTCTCCCGGCGAGTCGCTGTGGAGCGTGAATGTCACGCCTTTTCCGCACCGCGTCGTAAAACCTTCTTACACCTCGAAAAAAAACCCCAGGAATTCAAGGTGATTAACACCCCTCCATTTTGGGTGTCCGAATCCGCTACAGGCTGTCCTGAATCAGGACACCCCCTTGGGCACACACGTCTCCGGGCCCTGCGTACAGGCCATATACATAATTGAAACCGCAGTGGAAAGATTCGTGTCTGAACCACCCGGGTTTCGGGCGGCGTCCAGGTTCAGAGGACGTCCAGGCCGGCCAGGAGCGACTGGAGGGACTCGATCGTGGTGCGCAGCTCGGGGACGGACAGCTGGGCGAGCTGCGTCTTGCGCGCCTTGCGCAGGAAGGCGTCGAGCGAGGGATCACGCCCGTAGAGGGATTGGGCGCTGGCGGCGGCCTCGGCCACGGTGCGAGCCGCCGCGGAGGGCTCCGTGCCCAACAACCCCACGGCCCGCTCCAGTCGCACGCCGCACCCCGCCCACACCTCGCGGTCATGGGCGATGAGCATCTGGCGCTTGTTCACGCTGGAGAGCGAGCGCACGAAGCCATCCAGCTCCTCCATCAGCGCCAGCAGCTCCTGCTTGGGCAGCGACGCCTGGAGGGCGAGCTTGCCCACCCGGCCGCGCAGCTCGATGATCTGCCGCTTGTCCTGGGCGCGCAGGTGGCGGTAGGCCACGGTGCGCCCGAACGCATCCAGCTCCGTCTGCAACTGCTGGGCGTTCCACTGCACGTCCTCGGGCTCGGCCTCGCGCACCCGGCCCAGCCGCGCCGCGACGATGCGCGACAGGTCCGCCACGATCGCCCGCACCATCACCGCCGCCTGCACCTCCGCCTCGTGTCCGGGCACCACCTGCTGCCGCGTCACCGGCCCGAAGGCACTGGCCGACTCGAAGACGAGGTTGCCAATCTGCTCACGGAAGCGCTCGCGCAGCCGCTGGATCTCCGCCAGCAGCGTCCACCGGTCCGACACGACCGCGGGGTTGCGCATCGTCTCGCCGAGCTGGGTGATGCCCTGGGCGAGCTGTTGCATCCAGCCCTGGAGCAGCTCGGTGGCGTCCTTGGCGCGCCGGGCCTCCACGCTGGCCTGCAGGGGCACCTCCCCCCCCGAGGCGCTCGCCGCTGGCCGCGACGCGCACTGCTCGCGGATGACGTTGAGCAGCCGGTTGACGTCCATCACCGTGTCCCGGATGACGGGCGCCATCTCCTCCCACAGCGAGAGATCCGGACTGTCCTCCACGCTGGCCGACTCGTACTTCAGCAGATCCAGATCGCTCAGGCGGACAATCGCCTGGCCCGCGGCCGCGTACACCTCGCGCATGCGTTGGGCGAAAGCCTGATCCGAGAGGGAGTGCAGGAGCTCTTCGAGCCGGGGAGACAGCGCGGGCGGGGGCGAGGTATCGGCGGACACGGCGCCTCCCACTGTACTCGACTTCGGCGGGGGTGCGATCTATGCATTCGCGCGCATGATCCAGGTCCTGCTGCTGAACGAAGGTCGCGTCCTCACCGGAGGCGAGGAGTTGCTCGAACAGCCGGGGCGCAAGTGGATCGACGTCCTCCAACCCAGCGAGGAGGTGATGGCGCGGCTGGGTGAGCGCTACGGCCTGCACCGGCTGGCCATCGAGGACTGTCTGCACCTGGACCAGCGGCCCAAGCTGGAGGAGTACCCGAACCACCAGTTCATCGTGCTCCAGGGGTTCACCGCGCTCGCGGACGAGGTGTGCGAGCTGACGCTGCACGAGCACCACTTCTTCCTCGGCCCGGACTGGATCATCACCGTGCACGAGCTGCCCTTTCCGGGCCTGGAGGCGGTGGGCCAGCGGATCCGCGCCGATCCCGAGGCCACCCTGGGCCGCGGCGTGGACGTGCTGCTCTACCTGTTCACGGACGCGCTGGTGGATGGCAACTTCCCCATCCTCGACCGCTTCAACGACGAGCTGGAGGACCTGGAGTCCGCGGTCTTCGAGAACCCCCAGCCGGAGCACCTGCAGCGCGTCTTCGCGATGAAACGCGCGCTGGTGACACTGCGCCGGGTGCTCTCGCCCCAGCGCGACGTGGTGGGGCTTCTCGTGCGGCGGGGCATCCCCAACGTGAGCGAGCGCACCGTGCTCTACTTCCGCGATGTGTACGATCACCTGGTGCGGCTGTACGAGCAGATCGACTCCGGGAGGGATCTGCTGGGCAACGTGATGGACGGCTACCTGTCCATGGTGGCCAACCGCACCAACGACATCACCAAGCAGCTCACCATCTTCTCCACCATCTTCCTGCCCCTGTCCTTCATCACGGGCTTCTTCGGACAGAACTTCGACTTCCTGTCCCACCGGGGCTTCTTCTGGCTGATGATGCTGTCGGTGGTCGGCCTGCCCACGGGGCTCATGTTCTGGTTCCGGCGCAAGCACTGGCTCTAACCCCTCTTCCCGGGAGCACCCATGCCCACCCTCACCGTCGAGGGCGTCCCCCTGCACTACCGCGACGAGGGCCGCGGAGCGCCCGTGCTGCTCGCGCTGGGCGTGGAGTCGGCGGTGGTGGGCGGCGTGTCCATGGGCGGCTACGCCAGCATGGCGCTCTTGCGCGAGGACGCGGGTGGTGGTGGGCGAGAAGGACGCCCTCACCCCGCCGGACAAGGCCCGGCAGATGGCGGACCTCATCTCCGGCGCGCGGCTGGAGATCATCCCGGACGCGGGCCACCTGGCCAACCAGGAGCGGCCCGAGGCCTTCAACGCCGTGCTCGAGCGCTTCCTGGCGGAGCTGTGAGCCCCGGGCTCACGGCACGCAGCTGACGAGCGCGTTGTCCATGGTGCACGTGCCGCACGTCCGGGTGCGCACCAGCGTGCCCATGCGGCACTCGAGCACGCCCTTGCCATCCTCCGTGCACAACCCCCGGCCCTCGGCGGTGAGCGCGCACGCATCCCCCTCGACGCTGCCGCGCATGTCACACACCACCTTGCCCGAGGCCTCGTCGCACCCCTCGCTTCCCCGGCACGGCAGCGCGCGCCACTGCGCGTTGCGGCACTCCAGCGCCTCCTTCTCGGAGGCACAGCTGAACACCGAGCTGTCCTTGCACGCATCGCCCGCCTTGGCGCCACACGCGGACAGGAGGAAGGAGCCAAGCAGCAACGAAGAGAGGACCCAGGTGCGATTCATCACGGCGCGGGACGATCCCAGGCGCCGGGGGTCCGGTCAACCCAAGTCAACCGCCCAGGGTCTCGCGAAAGAACCTCCGGAAGTTTCCGCCGAGCACGCGCTCCACGAGCGCCTCGGGGTGCCGGCGCAGCAGCACCTGGGTGAGCTTGGGCAGGTCCGTCACGTCGTGGATGCCCTTGGGCAGGGCCACCATGCCGTCATAGTCCGAGCCGATCCCCACCCCCTCCTCCCCCATCACGTCCAGCGCATGCTCGATGTGGCGCACGACATCATCGAGGGCGTCTCCCCCCAGGTACACGGGCGCGAGGATGATGCCCACCACGCCGCCGCGCCGGGCGATGCCCCGCAGCACCTCGTCCGAGAGGTTGCGCCAGCCCCCCCCCGCGCCCCGCACCCCCGTGTGGGAGGAGAAGACACGGGCCGTGGGGTGGGCGAGGATGTCCGTCAGCGTCCGCTCGGAGGCGTGGGCCAGATCCACCCCCATGCCCACGCGCGCCATCTCCTCCAGCACCGCATGCCCCAGGGGGGACAGGGGCCGGTTGCCCATCAGCGGAAAGGAGGAGCCTCCCGCCTCGTTGTTGGACAGGTGCGTGAGCCCCATGAAGCGCACACCGCGCTGGTGCAGCTCCGCCACGCGCTCCACCCGCCCCTCGATCGCATGCGCGCCCTCGATGCCGAGCACGGCCGACAGCCGCCCCCGCGCGAGGTTGTCCTCCAGTGCGCGTCCCGTGGTGGCGATGCCCACCTGCCCCTCGGAGCGGCGGCAGAACTCCTCCAGGCGCTCGATCTGCCACAGGGCGCGCGACCATTCACTCGCGCGGGCCGCCCGGGGCCACCCGCGCATCAGGGCGAAGGTCTCGAAGCCGCCGATGAAGGGAAAGCCACGGGTGACGATCGTGAAGCATTGCAACTTCATCCCCACCTCGCGCAGGCGGGGAAAGTCCACGTGCCCCTCGGAAGAGCGCTCGCAGAGGTCGCGATTCCACATCAGCGAGTCCGCGTGCCCGTCCGCGATGCACCAGCGCCGGTGCAACTCCATCACATCCTGCATCGAGGGAAGCATGGCCTGTGAGTCTCGGGCCTCGCGCGCTCCAGCTCAAGCATTCCTCGCGGGGCACGCGGGAGCGGACGCGATGTCCGTCCCCCGCGCCGCGCGGGCACCCTATTTCTTCTTCTTGGCTTGCTCGGCGCGCTCCTTGGTCACCTCGAGGCCGCGCAGCACCTTGTCCCCATCCTCATTGAACTGATAGGTGGCCCGCACCTCGTCGCCCACCTGCAGGCTCGACAGGGCCAGGGGCTGGTCATCGCGCAGCAACTGCACCTGATCATCCACGCGCAGGGTCACGATGCGATTCTTCTTGGGAACGGAGATCGTCATCCCCTTGTCCGACACCGAGCGGATGACGCCCTTCTCCTGCAACGTGTCGGTGCTGAACATGCCACTGCCGCCCGTGCCCTGGCCCTGACCCGCGGCCTGGCCCTGACCCGAGCCCTGACCTTGACCCTGGCCCGTGGCCTGGTTGTCGTTGCTCCAGCCCGGCGTCGGAAGCGTGACGACGGAGGCCCCGGTCTCATCCTCGAATGGCGCCAGCATCCGATCGAGAGGCCCCCGGCCCGAGGTTGCCCCTGAGTTCATGGGTCGGTCCGCCTGCATGGTGCCGCGCTCCTGCCCCTGGGCATGAGCCACGCCCTGAGCCCCCATCGTCAGGGTCAGCCCCGTCACCGCCACTGCCGCGATCATCCATTGACGCATGTGCCATTCCCTTTCAGGTTTTGTTCCCCGACACGGTCCCTTTCCATGGGCCCTGAAAGAAAACTGGCTTCCGCCCCCCATCAGGAGAAGCCTTGACGCACGAGCACACGCACGCACGCATCCCCCTCGAACAGGATGCCCGGGAGCGCGTGCGGTGAATAAAAAAACACGGCCCCGCCCGAGAGCGGAGGCCGTGCTGTCTTCCAGACATCAAGCGCTACTTGGCCGTGTCGGGCATGTCCGGCAGGCTCTTGGCGCTCGTCTTGGTGACCTCGACGCTGCGCAGCAGCATCTGGCCATTCGGGTCGATCTGGTAGGACGCGCGGACCTCGTCACCCGCCTTGAGGTTGGACAGGGACAGCGCCTTGTCGTCACGCATCACCTTCACCTGCGAGTCCGACTTGAAGCGCATGAGCTGATTGTCCTTGTCGGGGACGATGAGCGTGAGGTTGTTGCCCGACGCCGACTGGATGGTGCCCTTCACCTCCTCCAGCTTCGCCTGCTTGTCGCTGACCATGCCGCTGCCACCCGTGGCCGTATCCTGGTTATCGGAGAGCTGCTCGTACTGCTTGTCGGCGAGCTTGTTCTGCTCCTCGGCCAGATCCTGACGGGCCTCGGCCACGTCCTCCTGCTTGTCCTGGGCGGTGGCGGCGATGTCCTGGCTCGCCTCGCGCTGCTCCTCGGCCACCTCGCGCTGGGCCTCGGCCACGTTCTCCTGCTGCCGCTGGACGTCGCCCTTGCGCTCGCACCCCGTCACCAGCCCCAGACCCGACACCACCATCACCGCCGCCATCAGCTTCCGCATGTGCCGCTCCTTTTGTTGGTTGCGTGAGAACCTTTCGGTTCTGAGCGCGGGAACCCTCCCCCCCCGCGTGGCAGAAAACTGGGACCCTGTCCCCGGGATGTACAGACTTGCCAAAGACACACCGGGAACATATGGGGCCAGCCCGGCCGACAACGGCTCGGGTGCCCGCCTGCTCTACCAGTGGAGGAAGACGGCCCTTGCCGCCACGAGAGGCGGCGGGCGGGCGCTAGGCGCCACCGTCGCGAGAACCCCCATCCGGAGTGCCCCCGTCGGCCGTCCCCTCGTCTCCACACAGGGGCGCGCCTCCAGTGACCCACCGGTCGAGGAGGACCCGCTGCTCCTCGGTGAACTCGGTGCTGCCCGGAGGCGGCATGTTGCGCTCGGTGACGGCGCGCGCCTTGATGCGCGCCGCCATGTCTCGGGCACCCAGCACGCCCCCATCGCCCTCGTACACGTCGAGCCGGAAGCCCTTGGGGCCAATGCCCGAGGCGCCATGACACCCGGCCACGCACCCGGCCACCATCACCGGTTGGATGTCATTGCACCAGGTGGGCACCGGCCCGCCAGGCGGCTCGGCGATTCCGGGCCCCCGTAGCAGTTCGCAGGTGCGCCCCTCTCCCGGACGTGCCGCGACACAGGTCAAGGGCGCGGGACAGTCGGCCGCGGCAGCGCACGACTTGCCGGTGAAATCAGGGGCCTCGATGGTGCAGCCCGTGGCCATGGCGGTCCCCAGGGCCAGAATGCTCGAGCGGATGCGTTTCATGATGACCCTAGGGAGTGCCCGCGTCGTCGCAGAAGGGGGAGCCGGCCGCCACCCAGCGCTTGATGAGATCGCGCTCGGCGGAGAGAGAGGTGGGGGGAACGCCCAGCGGCATGTTGCGTTGATCCACCGTCCGGACCTTGATGAGCTCGGCCATCTCGAGCGCGCCCTTGGGCGAGGCGGACGAGTACACGTCGAGCCGGAACTCCGGGTGGCCGCTGCCCGTCGTCGTCGCGCCGTGACACGTGGACACGCAGTTGGCGGCCATCACCGGTTGGATGTCATTGCACCAGGTGGGGGTGCGCGCGGGCCCGGCGTCGGGGGGGCTCCCGGCATCGAAGTCCAGGGGCGCGGGCGGATAGAGCACCTCACACAGGCGCTCGCCCTCGGAGACCGTGACGCAGCGGTGGGTGGAGGGACAATCGGCGTCCTGCGCGCAGACCTGGGGCGGCACGGGGTTCTCGGAGATGAAACACCCGGAGGCCGCCACGGCGCAGACGAGGAGCCCGGGGGTGAACGGAAGGCGCATGGTGTCTGCTCTCAGAAGTGGAAGGTGAGACTCGCCTTCTCGGCGGCGGGCTCGGGCAGCAGCTCCAACACGAGCCCGTAGAGGAGCGTGGCCCCCGCGAGCCCGTAGAGCACGTTGGCGGTGGCGGCCTGCGCGCGGGCGCGGCCCAGCGCGGCGCTGGACTCGCTCGCCGAGGCGAGGTTCCGGGCGCGAGCCGCCTCGCCCTGGGCGAAGTAGCCAAAGCCGATGCCGCCCAGCAGCAACACCCCCCCGCCGACGAAGGCATAGCGATGACCGTGGAGGCCCGAGGGCGCCTGAGTGGGGGCATCCATGGCGGTGGGGGCCGCGGAGGCGGACGGCTCGGCGGCGAGGGCCGGAAGGCCCGGCGCGAGCACCAGGAAGGCGGCCAGGAGCCGACTGCGGACGGAGTGCATGGTAGGTGACTATACCCGAGAAGGGACGCGGGGATGGAGCCCGAGTGCGCGGAGCCAGCCGGGAGGCACGCTTGCCCTAATCGAGGAAGCGGCGTTCCCAGCGGCGTACGTCCTCGGAAGGGAACTCGAATCCGTAATTGTGAGTGTCGTAATAGAGCCAGGGCTCCAGCACGCGTGCCAGTTCGCGATAGGCGGGGAGCGTGCGGCCCTGCTCGGTGTCTCCCGCGTCTGGCCATGGACCCAGGGTGACGACGGCGCGCTCCCCTTCCATTTCCTGGACCGTGGTTCCCGGTGAGGACAGGCGGGAACGCAGTTGCGTCGCACCACCCAGTTCACCCAGCACCGGCTGACCCAGGAAGGTCATCCAGGAGGGGCCGCGTACCTTCGTCCCCAGGCGCCACGAAAGCCAGCTCAGATCAGGAATGTCCATGCCCGGGTAGCGGAAGCACCGCTGGTGGATTAGCCGCATGACGCCCATCAGGTTCGTGGCGCCGTTGAAGGCGAGGCCCGCCTGTCCAAAGCAAAAGGGAAGCGGAGCGGCCAGTTGCAATGCCAGCTCACGCACCCGCTCCGGGCCGTGCTCCTCCAGGTATTCGGTGGGAAGCCAGAAGCTTACCGCGCATGCCGCATTCGGCTCATCCGTCAAGGACAAGGACAGAGAGCCGAGCGGTTTACCAGCGTATTCAAAACCATACCGACTCTCGCTGCTGGACTCATCTCGGAGCTCGAACATGGGCCATTCAGCCTCAAGCAATTCACGCCGGATGCGCTTCCACTCGGCATCATTGAGATCCTGAAAGTAGCCCTCTTCATCGGCGTACCTGCCGAGCGCCCGGGGTCCCATCGCCTGAAGGTATATCTCCAGGGAATGAAGTACTCCGCGCGCTATCTCCTGGTGAGGGTGCCGGATGAAGAAAGAAATATTCAGACTATCGCGAAGCAGGCTGAATCCGGCCTGTGCCATGAGGCGAATGCGTGGAACGTGATTGCTCATGGGATGACTCCTATCCATGGAAGGACCTGGGAGGGTCGCGTACCCAGGACTTCCTCGTACACGGCGTTTTGCCTGCGACCCGCGTACGGACCCCGAGAATACAGACACCAACCAAATTCGGATGTGTTCTTGCAGGGAAACTTGTAGTCATAGACGGCTTGCGGCTGGAGCGGATCACCCGAGTGGATGACGACGTCTGGCTTGATCGTGCCTTTCAGTTCGTTGAAACATCCCTCCTCCAGCAGGGCCTGCTCCTCCTCTGCGCTGATCAACTCGCGCTGTCTGGTCCGCTGGTCGTAGCGGTAACGAGGCTCCAGGCTGAAGCCACCCGGGCGCAACACGCTCAGCTTCTCCTGGACGCATTGGAACGCGGCCCGGTGCATTTCCTCGCCAAAGAACTGGGCTCGCGTCCTGACCTTGCCTCCGAACTTCTTCTTCTCGTCACACTCCACCGGAGTGGGGCTCTTGCCATCCATGTGCTCAAGGAGCACCTTCAAGCGAGCCTCGTTGGCGCACTCCGAAAGCACCTGATTGATGCGAGCCTCCTGCTCGGGACCCAATGCCGCCCGGATCGTGCCAACCGCAGTACCGAACTCGGCCAGCCGTTGCCCGGCGCGAGGGATGACCGTCTCCTCACCCGCCACCTGGACGCAGAGCGCCGGGTTGGTCCTGCAGGAACTCGAGGCCGAGTCGAAGGATTGCGCGTAATGACTCGGTACGACGTGGCCCCCCATGCCCACGTGGCAGGACATGAGGGGCACGGTAGAGAGGAGAACTCCCGCCCAGGGCCGGAAGACCCGGGCAGGACCCTCTGCGAAGAGTGATGGCAACTTCGTCACGCCAGGCCGTGGAACACCCGCTGCACGTCTTCGTCCGCGAACAGCAAGTCGTTGAACAAAATGAGCCGCTCGCCGCAACGGCAGGAATCGACCCCGCGCAGCGGAAATTAGCTCCCTGGTCGATGCAGTCATCCACATGGGTGCATTTGTTTCGTATACCCTAATCGAGGAAGCGGCGTTCCCAGCGGCGTACGTCCTCGGAAGGGAACTCGAATCCGTAATTGTGAGTGTCGTAATAGAGCCAGGGCTCCAGCACGCGTGCCAGTTCGCGATAGGCGGGGAGCGTGCGGCCCTGCTCGGTGTCTCCCGCGTCTGGCCATGGACCCAGGGTGACGACGGCGCGCTCCCCTTCCATTTCCTGGACCGTGGTTCCCGGTGAGGACAGGCGGGAACGCAGTTGCGTCGCACCACCCAGTTCACCCAGCACCGGCTGGCCCAGGAAGGTCATCCACGAGGGGCCGCGTACCTTCGTCCCCAGGCGCCACGAAAGCCAGCCCAGATCAGGAATGTCCATGCCCGGGTAGCGGAAGCACCGCTGGTGGATTAACCGCATGACGCCCATCAGGTTCGTGGCGCCGTTGAAGGCGAGGCCCGCCTGTCCAAAGCAAAAAGGGAGCGGAGCGGCCAGTTGCAATGCCAGCTCACGCACCCGCTCCGGGCCGTGCTCCTCCAGGTATTCGGTGGGGAGCCAGAAGCTCACCGCGCATGCCGCATCCGGCTTGTCTGCCAAGGACGGAGTGCCAAGCGGTTTACCGGCATATTCAAATCCATACCGGTCCTCGCTGCTGGACTCATCTCGCAGCATGAACATGGGCCATTCAGCCTCAAGCAATTCACGCCGGATGCGCTTCCACTCGACATCATTGAGATCCTGCATGTACCCTTCTTCATCGAAGTACTTGCCGAGCGCCCGGGGTCCCACCGCCTGAAGGTATATCTCCAGGGAACGAAGCACCCCGCGCGCTATCTCCTGGTGGGAGTGCCGGATGAAAAAAGAAAAGTTCAGGCTGTCGCGCAATAGGCCGAATCCAGCCTGAGCCTTGAGGCGAATGCGAGGCGCGTACTCTCTCATGGCACAACTCCTATCCATGGAAGAACCTGATGGGGTTGTATACCCAATATTTCCTTGTATACGGCGTTTTGCCAGAGGCCAGCATACGGCCCTTGGGCATACTGGCACCAAAAGGCTTTGTCCGTGTTTTTACAAGGAAACTTGTAGTCATAGACGGCTTGCGGCTGGAGCGGATCACCCGAGTGGATGACGACGTCTGGCTTGATCGTGCCTTTCAGTTCGTTGAAACATCCCTCCTCCAGCAGGGCCTGCTCCTCCTCTGCGCTGATCAACTCGCGCTGTCTGGTCCGCTGGTCGTAGCGGTAACGAGGCTCTAGGCTGAAGCCACCCGGGCGCAACACGCTCAGCTTCTCCTGGACGCATTGGAACGCGGCCCGGTGCATTTCCTCGCCAAAGAACTGGGCTCGCGTCCTGACCTTGCCTCCGAACTTCTTCTTCTCGTCACACTCCACCGGAGTGGGGCTCTTGCCATCCATGTGCTCAAGGAGCACCTTCAAGCGAGCCTCGTTGGCGCACTCCGAAAGCACCTGATTGATGCGAGCCTCCTGCTCGGGACCCAATGCCGCCCGGATCGTGCCAACCGCAGTACCGAACTCGGCCAGCCGTTGCCCGGCGCGAGGGATGACCGTCTCCTCACCCGCCACCTGGACGCAGAGCGCCGGGTTGGTCCTGCAGGAACTCGAGGCCGAGTCGAAGGATTGCGCGTAATGACTCGGTACGACGTGGCCCCCCATGCCCACGTGGCAGGACATGAGGGGCACGGTAGAGAGGAGAACTCCCGCCCAGGGCCGGAAGACCCGGGCAGGACCCTCTGCGAAGAGTGATGGCAACTTCGTCACGCCAGGCCGTGGAACACCCGCTGGACGTCCTCGTCCTGCTCGAGCTTGTCCACCACCTTGAGCACCTCCTGGGCCTGCTCCTCGGGCAGCGTCACCGGGTTCAGGGGGATGTACTCGGACTCCGCGGACAAGGGCGACAGCCCCTTCTCCTCGATGGCGTGCTGCAGACGGCCGAAGTCGTTGAAGGCACAGCGGATGATGAGCTGTTTCTCCCCCTTCTCGCCCGTCCCCTCGCCCATCTCCTGCAACCCGTGGTCGATCAGATCCAGCTCCAGCGCGTCCTGATCCACCCCCTCGGGCGACAGGCGGAACACCCCCATGTGCTGGAAGAGGAAGCCCACGCTCCCCGTGTTGCCCATGTTGCCGCCGCCATCCTTGAAGGCATGGCGCACGTTGGCCACCGTGCGCACCACGTTGTCCGTCGCCGTCTCCACGATGATGGGAATGCCGTGCGGGCCGTAGCCCTCGTACAGCACCACCTCGTAGTTCTTCACGTCCTGGCCGCTCGCGCGCTTGATCGCCGCCTCGACCTTGTCCTTCGGCATGTTGCCGTGGCGGGCGTTCTGCAGCGCCCGGCGCAGGGCGGGGTTGTTGTCCGGGCTCGGGCCTCCGGCCTTCACCGCGATGGCGATGTCCTTGCTGATGCGCGTGAACAGCTTCGCCATCTTGTTCCAGCGGGCGAACATCGTCGTCTTACGGGTCTCGAAAATGCGTCCCATGGCCGCGCAGAATGCCGCGCCCTCCCGCCAAGGGCCAGCGGGTATGCTCTCCCCCCGTGAGCCCTCCCCTCTCGGACCTGCGACCCCTCGCGCTCGGTGAGATCATCGACCGCTCCGCCACCTTCTGGCGCAGGCACTTCCGGCCCCTCTTCCTCCTCAGCCTCGGCTTCAACCTGACGACCTACATCCTCACCAAGGTCCTCCAGTTGACACTCCAAGAGAACCTCGTGCTCCAGACGCGCGGTGGAGACCTGGAGGAGCTGAGCGCCTCGCTCTTGCGCACCGGGGTGTCGCTCGGGGGCGTCTTCCTGGTGTCCCTCTGGCTCTACTACCTCAACACCCTGGTGGTGGCGCGCTACGTGGTGCCCACCCAGCTCGGGGACGAGGCGGCTCCGGCGTCCAGCCTCCAGCGGGCCTGGAAACGGCTGGGCGCCCTCACCGGCGCCTATCTGCTCTCGCTGCTGTGGGGGATGGGCATCCTCCTGCTCATGATGCTGCCGGGCGGGCTGATGCTCGGCGGCGGCGGCGTGCTCGTCGCCCAGGCGGGCCGCGGCGCGCCGCAACTGGCGGGCGCGGCCCTGCTCATCGGCGGCGTCATCGTGGTGTCGCTGGGCTTCGTGGGCGCCCTGCTCTGGTACCTCCTGCGCTTCTCCCTGCTCGCGCCCGTGCTCGCCATGGAGGACCTCCCCGCGGCGCGCTCCTTCCGCCGCTCGGGCGAGCTGCTCTCGGGCCGGGTGGAGCCCGGCTTCATCGGGCGGGTGACGGTGCGGGCGATGCTGCTCGTCACCGTGGTGTCGCTCATCCTCCTCGCCGTGAGCGCCTTGTTCGGCCTGCCCGCGCTCGTCATCCAGTTCGCCTACCGCGACCCGAGCCAGCCCCTGCTCTCGCTCGCGCCCCAGTTCATCCTCATCCCCGCGGAGCTGTTGCAGGTGGTGGGACAGGCGGTGCTCAACCCCCTGGGCCTCGTCGTGTACGCGATGCTCTACCTGGACATGCGCGTGCGCCGCGAGGGCCTGGACATCGAGCGCCGTCTGGACGCCTCCACGCCCTCCCTCGCCCAGCCCGTGGGGGCCGCATGAGAATCGGGCTCGCCTTGCTGTGGCTCGCGGCCCTGCCCTGCCCGGACGCCGAGCGGGACCTCCAGGAACTCTCCGAGCTGGCCCGGAGCGAGCCCGAGGCGGTGGAAGGCGCCCTCGAGGCGCTGGAGGCCCGGTGGCAGGGTCTGCCGCTACGCGCGCCCGGCGACGACACGCCCTCCAAGCACGTGGAAACGGTCCGCGTTCGTCTCCAGGGAGTCTGCACCCCGCTCGAGGAGGAGAACGCCAGTGCCTCCGCGCGAACGACCGATCGGGCACGGCTGGAGGAGATCCTCTCCCGGCCCGAGTTCGCCCAGGCCCGGCAACGCCAGGGAGACGTGCTCAAGCGCTTGCTGCGCATGGTGCGCGGCTGGCTGGAGGAGCTGTTGCAGACGCGGGGCGCGCAGAGCTTCGCGACGAGCACGCGCACGTTGGTGCTGGTGTTGGGCATCGCGGTGGTGCTCCTCACCGCGTTGCGCCTGCGCTCCTGGCGGCGGGCACCCACGAAGCGAGCGGGCCGCCCGGACGCGGCGCCCGTCCCGATGCGGCTCGATCCGCCCGGGGAGCACCTGAAGCGCGCCCGGGCGGCCCTGGCGTCCCAGCCGCGCTCGGCCATCCGGGAGGGGCTGCTGGCGCTGCTGTCCTCGCTGGAGTCGCGGCGGTTGGCGAGACCGGATCGCGTGAGGACGAACCGGGAGCTGGTGGAGGAGCTGCCGGGACGAGGCGCTCCCGCCCACGTCACGGGTGAGGTGGAGCGGCTGGTGCGCTGGTACGACCGGGCCTTCTATTCGCTCGAGCCCGTGCCCGCCGAGGACGCGGCGCGCTTCGTGGACGAGGTGGAGCGGTTGCACCAGGGCCTCGTGGGAGGAACGGCATGAAGACGGCCCGGTGGGTGGCCTTCTACGGCGTGCTGGTGACGCTGGCGCTCGCGCTGGGGCTCGCGACGAACCAGGCAGCGCCCCCCTCGACGCGGCCCTCGGTGGACAACCCAGGGGCCCTGGGGCTCCGGGCGCTGTACCTGTACCTCGAGGAGTCGGGAGCCCGGGTGTCGACGCTTCGAGAGTCGTTCGAGGGCGCCCCGCTGTCCGACGAGCTGCGCACGCTGGTGGTGGCCACGCCCCTGGGCCGGTCCATGACGCCCGCCGAGGCCCGGGCCCTGCGCCAGTGGGTGTCCCGGGGCGGAACCCTCGTCTACCTCGCGTCGAGGGAGGCCGGGCTGCGGCCCTCGGCCCTGGAGGACTGGCTTCCGTTGTCCGAGGCGCCCCTGGTGCCCGCGAACGCCGAGGGGCTGCGGCCCGGGGAGAAGGATCTCACGGGAACGACGGTGCGCGTCTGGGGGCCCGTGGGCGCGACGAAGGAGCTGGAGAGGTTGCGCGTGTCGCTGGATCAGGGCCTCACGGTGGACCGGCCCGAGGCGGTGCCCCTCGCGGGGGCCCGGGGCATGGCGGTGGCGTGGCGGGTGCCCGAGGGGCGCGGCGCGGTGTACGTGCTGGCGGGGACGGATCTGGCGGAGAACCGGCGGCTGGAGATGTTGGACAACCTGCGCTTCTGGGACGCGCTGGCGGTGCGCGGGCCCCTCGGCTTCGACGAGTACCACCAGGGACTGGAGCCCGCCCGGGAGCCCCCGTCGGCCCGGGCCCTGTGGCTCTTCGCGGCGCAGCTGCTGGCGGTGGGGTTGCTCTACGCGGTGTCCCGGGGGACGCGCTTCGGTACGCCCCGGCCCCTGGTGGAAGAGCGGCACCGCTCGTCGCTCGAGTACGTGCGCTCCCTGGGCTGGCTCGCGCGGCGTGCCCGGGTGGAGCGGGAGCTGGTGCCGGAGCTGGGGCGCCAGTTGCGGCGGCACATGCATGAGCGCCTGGGCATCTCCCCCGAGCTGCCCGAGGAGGAGGCGGCACGGCTCGTGGAACAGCGCTGTGGGCTGAGCGCGGCGGACTACCTGGCGGAGCGGGAAGCACTCATCCGCACCCTGGAGCAGCGCGACATCCGCCCCGCGGACTACGCGCGGCTGGTGCGCCGCTACGCGCGGCTGGAGGCGATCCTCACCGGACGGGCGGCACGTCCCGCCGGGCCTTCCTGAAGAAAGACGAGGACTCCGCTCACCACGAGGGCGAGCGGAGTCCCGGGCACATCAGTCCTTCACGTCCGCGGCGAAGAGGCCGGCGGCGCGCTGCAGCCGCAGGGCGGCGAGCGAGGTCTGCAAACGCTCGGAGATGGCACTCACCTCGGCGTTGGTCAGCGCGGAGTTGGCGTCCGCCACTTCCAGGTACGTCGCCACGCCCGCCTTGAAGCTGATCTCCGTGAGCCGCTGCGTCTCACGCGCCAGCGCCAGGGCCTCCTCGGCCTTGGACAGGTTGGAGCGGGCGTTGTCGTAATCCAGCCGCGCCGTGGCCACTTCCTGGGTCACCCGGGTCTCCGCCTGGGTCTGCAGGGCGGAGGCCTCGGCCACCCGGGCGGACTCCTCGCGCAGGGCGACCTCGCGCAGACCGCCGTCCCACAGCGTCCACGAGCCGTTGAGCGTCAACGTCCACGTGCCCGCCTGGCCCGTGAAGCCCGCGGCGTTGGTCACCCGGTAGACGCCCGAGAAGCCCACATTGGGCAGGTAGGCGAACCACGCGCCGGTGCGGCGGCCCACCGCCAGGTCCAGGTTGCGCCGCGCGGCGAGCACGTCCGGACGCGCATCCTGCGCCTTGCGGGACAGCTCCTGGTCCACCGCCGGCACCTCGGGCACCTCGGGCAGTTGCAGGGAGAAGTTCGGCGACTCGCGCTGCAGGAGCGTGGCGAGCGCCAGCCGCGCGGAGTCATAGGAGTTGCGCGCCCGGATCAGATCCTGCTCGGCGCGCGCCCGGTCGAGCTGCGCGCGCAACAGGGCCACGCGCGTGACGGTGCCCGCGTCGAAGCGGGTCTGCGTGTCCTTCTCGCGCGCCTGGTTGACCTCCAGGAGGAACTGCGTGGCGCGGATGGCCTCCTGGAGGCTCGCCGCGCTGAAGTAGGCCTGGGTCACGCCGAAGAGGATCTCCCGGCGCGAGTACTCCGTGTTCAGCGTGGACACTTCCTGGGCGATGCCCGCGTTGCGGATGGCGGGCCACAGCGTCGGCGCGATGATGGCCTGGCGCACCTCGGCCTGGGCGCCGAGCTGATCATACGGCTGGATGGTGATCGGTTCACCACCGCCGGGCAGCGCGAAGACGGCTTCCGCGGAGTTGCGCGTGTAGCTGCCACCCACCGTGATGGTGGGCAGGTAGCCGGCCCAGGCCCGGCGCGTCTGCAACAGGGCCTGATCCAACCGGGCGCGCGCCACCTTCAGGTCCAGGTTCTTCTCGCGCGCCTCCTCGAGGGCCTGATTGAGCGTGAGCACCGGCTGGTTCGTGGGCTCGGTGGCTTCAGCGGCTTCAGCGGCCCCCAGGGCGAGGGACATCACCGTGAGCAGGGAGATCATGCGGCCTCCTTGCCGTGCGCCGGGCGCAGCTCGGCGAGGGTGTCGCCGCCATAGGCCCGCTCCACCTCGGCCTCGCCCGTCTCCTCGGGCGTGCGCTTGGAGCCGAACTTGCGGTTGAACCACGACGACGCGTCATCCATCAGCGAGTACGCCACGGGGGTCACCAGCAGCGTGAGCACCAGCGACAGCGTCTGGCCACCCACCACCACGCCAGCGGTGGCCTGGTTGAAGCTCGCGCCGACGCCGCGGGAGAACAGCAGCGGGAGCATGCCCGCCACGAAGGACAACGTGGTCATCAGGATGGGGCGCAAGCGGTCCTTGCTGCCGTGGACGATGGCCTCCAGCCGCGGCAGTCCCTCGCCGCGCAACTGGTTGGTGTGGTCGATCTGCAAGATGGAGTTCTTCTTCACGACGCCGAAGAGCACCAGCAGGCCGAGCATTGAGTACATGTCGAGCTGCTGCCTGAAGATGACCAGGGAGATGAGCGCGAAGGGCACGGTGAGGGGCAGCGACAAGAGGATGGTGATGGGGTGGATCCACGAGCCGAACTGCGCCGCGAGGATGAGGTACATGAAGACGAAGGCCATGCCGAAGGCCACGATGAAGTTCTGGAACGTGCGGCCAATCTCGCGCGACATGCCCGCGGGAGCCGCCGAGTAGCCCGGCGGCATCTGCGTGTCGGCGATGAGCTTGTTGAACTGCTCGACGACCTGGCCGGTGCTCACGCCCGGAACCGTGTTGGCGCTGATCATGATCTGCCGCTGACGGTTCATGCGGTTGATCTGCGAGGGGCCTTCCTCGCGCTGGAGCGTCACCACGTCCGTGAGCGGCACGGAGCCCAGGCGAGTGGAGGGCACGGTGAGCTGCGAGAGCGCCTCCATGCTGTCACGCGCATCGCGCTCGGCGCGCAGCCGCACGTCGTACAGGTTGCCGGCCTCCGCGTAGTTGGACACCTCGAGGCCACCCACCACCATCTGCATGGTGGTGGCCACGTCGGACACCTGCACGCCCAGGTCCGCGGCGCGCGAGCGGTTGATGTACGCGCTCACCTCGGGCTTGCCGATGATGAGGTTGCTGTCCACGTCCACCACGCCGTCGATGCTCTTGAGCTTCTCCATGAGGATCGTGGCCTGCTTGCCCAGCTCGTCGAAGTCGGGCCCGCGCACCACGTACTGCACCGCGGCCTGGGTGCCACCGCCGCCGAACAACGGCGCGTTGGTCACGCTCACCCGGTACTCCTTGGGCAGCTTCGAGGTGATGTCCCGGCGCACGCGGTTCATGATGTCGTCCTGGGTATCGGTGCGCTGATCCGGGTTGACGATCTTGATGAAGAGCGCCGCCACGTTGGGCGTCTTGTCCGTGTTGTCACCGATGGTGACCAGCGTGGAGGTGGTCTCCGGAATCGTCTCGCGGATCTCCCGCGCCACGCGCTCGGCCTCCAGGAGGGTCGTCTCCATGCTCGTGCCCTCCGGCGTGCGGAGGGACACCTGGAACTGGGCCTCGTCGCTCTTGGGGAGGAAGCCCGCGGGGACCGACTTCGCCAGGGGGACGCACGAGCCCAGCGCGGCCACCGACGCCACCACGGCCACCCAGCGGTGCGCCATCACCCAGCGCAGGGCGTGCTCGTAGGCGCGCTCGATGGGCGAGTAGACCTTGTCCGTGATGCGCTCGAGCAGCGGCTTGCGGCCATGCCCATGGTCGGGCCCCGCCGCGCCGCCCACCAGCCAGCGCGCGCACAGCATGGGCGTGAGCGTGAAGGACACCACCAGCGACACGGCGATGGAGAAGGCCATCGTCCAGCCGAAGCTGGCCAGGAAGCGCCCGGGGATGCCGCCCATGAAGGCCACCGGGAGGAACACCGCGATGAGCGACAGCGTGGTGGCGAGCACCGCGAGGCCGATCTCCTTGGTGGCCAGGATGGCGGCCGGGAAGGGCTTGAGCTTCTTCTCGTGGATGAAGCGGTGGATGTTCTCGAGCACCACGATGGCGTCGTCGATGACGATGCCCACCGCGAGCGCGAGCGCCAGCAGGCTGATGGTGTTCAGGTTGAGCCCCGCCATCTGCATCATCCCGAAGGTGCCGATGATGGACACGGGAATGGCGAGCGCGGAGATGACGGTGCTGCGCCAGCTGCCCAGGAACAGGAGCACCACGAGCGCGGCGAAGAACGCGCCGAGGATGAGGTGCTCCTGCACCGCGTGCACGCTGGTGATGGTGGTCTCCGAGTTGTCGCGCACCACGTCCAGCGTGTAGCCCGGCGGCAGCGTCGCGTTGAGCTCGCCCACGCGCCGGCGCACCTCCTGCACGAGCGACACGGTGTTCTCACCCGACTGCTTGCGGATGGACAGCAGCACCGCCGGACTGCCATCGCGCCGGGCCGCCGTCGTCGCCTCCTCCTGGCCGTCCTCCACCCGGGCCACGTCCTGCACGCGCAGGATGTTGCCCCCGTTCTCGCGCAGCACGAGCTGCCCCATCTCCTCCACGCTGGTGACGCGGCCCCGCAGGCGCAGGGTGAGGTTCTGCGGACCCGTCTCGATGCTGCCGCCCGGCAGCGACATGTTCTGACCGGCGATGGCGCGCTGCACTTCCGCCGCGCTCACGCCCGCCGCGCGCATCTTCACCGGATCCAACCACACGTTCACCTGGCGCTTGGTGCCACCGATGAGCGACACCTGTCCCACGCCCTGCACCGTCTCCAGCCGGCGGCGCAGCACGCGGTCCGCGTACTCGGTGATCTCCCGCACCGGCCGGTTGGACTGCAGGGACAGGATGATGACGGGCACGGCGTCCGGATCGAACTTCTGGACGATCGGCGTCTCCACGTCCTTGGGCAGCTCGTAGGCGATCTGATTGATGCGGTCGCGCACTTCCTGCACGGCCACGTCCACGTCCTTCTCCAGCACGAACGTGATGATGACCGTGCTGACGCCCTCGGACGTGATGGAGGACAGCTCGTCGATGCCGGCGACGGTGTTGACCGCCTCCTCGACCTTGTCGGTGATGTCCGTCTCCATCTCCTCGGCGGCGGAGCCCGGCAGACGCGTCACCACCACCACGGTGGGGAAGTCCAGCTTGGGGAAACGATCGACGGTGAGCTTCGAGTAGCCGACGCCGCCGAGCACGAGAATCAGCAGGATGAGCACCGACGCGAGGACGGGCTTACGGACACAAATACTGGCGAGCCATTGCATGGATCGAGACCCTCGGACTACTGCAGCTTCACGCCGTCGCGCAGCTCCGGCCGCGCCACCGCCACCACGCGCTCACCCACGCGCACGCCCGCCATCACCCCCACCTCGTCTCCAGAGCCCTCGCTCACCTGCACGAAGCGCTCCTCGAGCCGGCCATCGCTCACCACGAAGAGCTTGCGCCGCCCGCCCTCGTCCACCAGCGCCGTGCGCGGCACCACCGGCATCGGCTGCTCGCCCAGCTGCACGCGCGCCGTGGCGAACTGGCCCGGCAGCAGCGCGCGCTCCTTGTTGGGCACCAGCGCCTCCACCACCAGGTCCCGGCTGCCCGAGCGCAGGCCCGCGCCCACGTACGTCACCTTGGCCTTGTGCACCACGTTGGGCGCCGCCGTGAGGGTGAACTCCACCGGCTGATCCTTCTGGATGAACGCCGCCGAGGACTCCGGCACCGACAGCTGCAGGCGCAGCGGATCCAACGACACCAGCGTCGCGATCTTGGAGGGCGGCTGGACGTACTCGCCCACGGACACCGCGCGCTCGGCCACCACGCCGTCGAAGGGCGCGCGGATGGAGGCGTCCGCCACGTTGATCTCCAGCAGGGCCAGGCGCGCCTGGGTGCCCGCGACCTGGGCCGCCGCGTTGCGGCACTGCGCCTGGGCGCGATCATGATCCGCCGCGGAGATGGTGCCGCTGGCGAAGAGCTTCTCGTTGCGCTCGCAGTCGGCGTTGGCCAGCACCTGCTGGCTCTTGGCCTGCACCACCTGCGCCCGGGCCTCCTCGAGGCTGGCGGAGGAGGCGCGCGCGTCCAGCTTCGCCAGCACGTCCCCCTTCTTCACCACGCTGCCGCGCTCGACGTGCACGGACAGCACCTTGCCCGTCACCCCCGCGGCCACGTCCGAGTCCTCGTTGGCCAGCAGCGAGCCGGTGAGCGTGAGGAAGCGCGGCACCTTCTGCTCGCCCACCGGCACCGTGTCCGCCTTCACCGCGCTCTCCGCGGCGGCTTGACGCGCCGCGGCTTGGGGCTTGTTCTCCGCCGCGTCCACCCGCGACCCACAGCCCGCGCCCAACGTCAGCACCAGCCCGCCCACGACCACGCCCTGGAACGCCCTGCCCTGTCGATGAAGATGAAACTTCCGCATACCGTCACTCCCGCAGGCCCCGCCCTCTTGGGCAGCTCCTCGGCCGAGATAGTTAGTAACGGGAAACTAACTAACGCTGGCCCCAAGGGAGTGTCAAGTCTCGGTAACTCGCGAGCGGGCAGGCGCAAGGGAGCGACCCGGCGGACATGCCGCCTCGCGTCAACTCTCCCCTGTAAGACTGGAAAAAGTCGGGTATCGTGCACCCTTCCCCCCTCCCGAAGGAGTCGCCGTCAAGGGCCCGCCATGAACGTCGTCTTCATCTCGCCCCAGTTCCCGCCCCACTTCTTCCACTTCGTGGCCGCCTTGCGCGAACGGGGCGTCAACGTCCTGGGTCTGGGGGACTGCCCCTATGATGCCCTGCGGCGGGAGCTGCGCGAGTCGCTGTCGGAGTACTTCTTCACCCCCAACCTCCACGACACCGAGGCGCTGGTGCGCGCCGTGGGCTACTTCACCTGGCGGCACGGGCGCATCCACCGCATCGACTCGCTCAACGAGACGTGGCTGGAGGTGGAGGCGCACCTGCGCGAGGCCTTCCACGTCCCGGGCCTGCTGCCCGCGGACATCGCCCGGCTGCGCTCCAAGCTGGGCATGCATGACCTGTTCAAGCAGGCGGGCCTGCCCCACCCCGATGCCATCGCCGTGCGCGACGCGGCCGGGGTGAAGGACTTCGCCCGCCGCGTGGGCTACCCGCTCGTGCTCAAGCCGGACGTGGGCGTGGGCGCCGCGCGCACCTTCAAGGTGTCCAGCGAGGCGGAGGTGGACGAGGCCTTCCGCGGGCCATCGCTCGCCGGCTACGTGGCCCAGTCCTTCGTCAAGGGCACCATCGTCACCTATGACGGGCTCGTGGACGGCAACGGCCACATCGTCTTCACCACCAGCCACGAGTACAGCGACGGCATCATGGAGTCCGTGCTCGAGCAGCGCGACCTGGCCATCTGGAGCCACCGGCAGCTGCCCTCGGCGCTCGACGACATGGGGCGCAAGATGGTGGAGGCGCTCGGCCTGCGCGAGCGCTGGTTCCACCTGGAGTTCTTCCGCCTCGAGGACGGCAGCTTCGTCGCGCTGGAGGCCAACCTGCGGCCCCCCGGCGCCTTCGTGACGGACATGATGAACTACGCGGGGGACACGGACGTGTACCGGCTGTGGGCCCGCCTCATCACCGGCGAGGACCTGAGCGGATATCGCTACGAGCCCAAGTACCACGTGTGTCACATCGCCCGGCGCACCGGCCGCACCTACCGCTACGGGCACTCGGAGGTGGTGGCGCGGCTGGGCGAGACGCTCCTGCAGCACACCACCCTGCCCTCCGTCTTCACCAGCGCCCTGGGGGATGAGATGTACCTCACCCGCCACCGGGACATCGAGGCGATGCGCGAGGCGATGCGGCTCGTCCAGGCCCGGAGCTGAACGGGGCGCCGCCCGCGCGGCGCTTCAGCTCAATAGCCAGTTCATCGCGAGGGGGAGCCGGCGCTGCCAGTCCTTCTCGTGGTGGTGGCCCCCCGGCTCGAGCACGAGCGCCAGCTCGTGGTCGCCGTAACCCAGGCCCTTGAGGTGGTGGTAGAAGTCGCGCGTGGCCTCGCCGTAGCGCATGACGTAGCCCACGGGATCCACCGTCTCGTGCAGGCCGGCGTCCAGGTAGATGCGCGACCAGCGCCGGGTGTGCCGGGTCCACTCCGAGAAGAAGCGGCCCCACCCCCACATCACCGAGGGCGACAGGCCCCCGATGCGGCCGAACAGCTCCGGGTGCCGCCAGCCCATGTACAGGGAGATGAGCCCCCCGAGCGACGAGCCCATGACGGCCGTCGACTCGGGGCCCGTGCGGGTGCGGTAGACGGAGTCCACGTAGGGCATGAGCGTCTGGGTGACGAAGCGCACGTAGGGCTCGCCTTGTGCCCGCACGTGGCTGCGTGGCTCGTCCCAGGGCGAGTACTCGGCGAGCCGGTTGTGCGTGGAGTCCACGGCGACGATGATCCACGGCTCCACCCGCCCCTCGGCCACGAGCGCATCCAGGGTGGCGTTGGCACACCACGTCTCGTAGATGGCCGACTCGGGGTGGGCGAAGACGTTCTGCCCGTCGTGCATGTAGAGCACCGGAAAGCGCCGCTCCGGCGCGTGGTCATACGCGTCCGGGGTGTAGATGCGCACGGTGCGGGAAATCCCCTCTTGGGGCGATGCGAAGTCTCGGATGATGTGGACGTAGCCCATGAACGATTCCGGCCGATTGCCGCGAAGCGCCATACTAGGCGGACTCGCCCCCCTCCCGCCATCACTCCCGAGCACGGAAAAACCGCGCCACCGCCCCCCTTCTCTCGGGAGGCGGCGCGCGGTGCTGAACCGATGAACCCCTGGGGCCCGAGGGCCTACAGCCCGCGACCGGCCTTCACCATGGCCTCGCCCACATGCTGGCGGATCTCCTCCACCTTGGCTTCCCAACTCTCGTGGCGGATGCGCTCGGCGCGCTCACGGGACGGGCCGGCCCCCTCGGCGAGGCACTCGTCGATCTTCCGCACGAAGTCCGCCTCGTCCGTGGCCAGCTTGCACAACCCCACCTTGCGCACCTCGGGGATGTCCGAGGAGACCACCGGCAGGCCGGCCGCCAGGTACTCGCGCACCTTGAGCGGGTTGGCGTTGAGCGTGAGCTCGTTCACCCGGAAGGGCATGAGCGCCACGTCGAAGGCGCGGCAGTAGCCGGGCAGCTCCGAGTAGGACTTGCGGCCGAGGAAGTGCACGTTGGGCAGGGCCTTGAGCGCCGAGGGATCCACGTCCGGCGCCACCTTGCCGATGATGACCACCGAGCCCTCGGGGTGCGCCTTGGCCGCCGCGGCGATCGCCTCGGTGTCCACCCAGTCGGCCACCAGCCCGAAGAAGCCCAGGATGGGCTTGGGCAGGTTCGCGATGTCCGCCGGGATGGGCGTGGACGCGTCGCAGGCCTTCACGAAGTGGTTGAAGTCCACGCCGTGGCGCACCAGCACCGTGCTCGGATTGACGCGCGCCTTGTTCTCCCGCAGGCGCTCGGCCGAGGTGATGACCAGGTCGGCGCGCTTGAGCAACTGCTGCTCCATCTCCGCGATGTGGCGCCCGTTGGTGTCGCTGAAGGCGGAGAACTCGTCCACGCAGTGGTAGACGACGAACTCCTCGCCCAGCCGTCCGGACACCGGCGCCGAGGCCGGCAGGAAGGACCAGGAGATGGGCCGCTTGAAGTGCAGCTGGCGCATGGCGCGCTGCACCTGGGCGCGCAGGAGCGAGCGGTTCAACGCGCGCACCGCCTCCGAGCCGTAGAAGGGCACCGCCAGCGGCGCGAGCACGAAGAGGTTGGGCTCCACCTCGCGCACGCCCTCGGTGAACTTGGCCAGCTTGTTCCAGATGCGCTTGACGTCATGCGCGTTGGCCTTGGGCGCCCGGTTGCCAATGCTGTTCACCCAGAGCACGCGGTTGTCGCGTGAGAGGATGCGCATGATGTGGACCTTCGACAGCGGGTCCCCATCCCAGTCGTTCGAGAACACCACCAGATCCCTGCCACGAAGGGCCCGGCGGGCCAGATCCATTTCCTCACTGCGCCGCATGTAGCTCGCCTCCGACAATCGTCGATTGAGTCAAATCACCGTAAAGCTTCATCAAGACCGGTCCGGCATCGGGCGACACCACCCGCGCGGGTCCGGCGTCCAGGGCCTGCAGCACCCGCCGGGTCAGCTCCTCCGCGCTGCCCGCGCGGAAGGTGAAGGTCCCCTCGGGCCGGGTGCACACGTCGCTCGCCACGCACGGCACCCCCAGCGCGAGCGCCTCGCGCACGGAGATGGCATCCCCGTCATGCGTGGTGGGCCGGATGAAGGCGTCGCAGCGCTTCATCAACGCGAGCGCCTCCGGGTGCGCCAGCTCCCCCAGGTTCTCCAGCAGCGACTCGACCCCGTGCTCCCGGGCGTCCCGCTGGAACTCCTCGCAATGCGTTCCCGGTCCGAACACCGCGAGCCCCACGCCGGGCCGCGCGTCCGCGAGCTGGCGCAACGCGCGGAACATCAACCCGCGTCCATAGACGGGCGAGGGGTGGTGCGCCATGGCCAGCAGCACCTGACGGCGCTCGCGAGCCGCCTGGATCGCCGGGGTCACCTCGCCCGGACGCACCTGCGAGCCGCAGAAGGCCGGGTACACGAGGATCTTCTCCGCGGGGACTCCGCAGCGCACGAGCGCCGCGCGCACCGCCTCGGACACGGCCACCACGTGGGAGTAGCCCATGAGCACCAGGCGAGCGAACGCCCGCCGTGACGGGGACGCGGCCAGGTAGTCCGGCAACAGCCCCGAGTGCAGGGTGATGACGCGCTTGGAGCCAGGGACGCGCAGGGCCCCGGTGGCCGCGAGCACCCACGCCTTCGGATTGTTCCCACTGGTGTGGACATGCACCGTCCACCCCTCGCGGATGAACCCCGCGAGCCGCCGGGCGTACTGGGCCGGAGTGCGCACGGAGATGACGCCCGGGGCCGGACGGCCGCCCTTGCCGATGTCCAACACCACTGACTCCACTCCGCGCTCGCGCAGGGAGTCGTGCAGTTGCTGCACGTGGACCGCCACGCCACCATGCGGTGGCGGATAGTCGCCAACGAGGAGCACTCGCATGTGGACTCTCCTCGGGCGCTAGCGCGCGGCGGACGGGATGGACTGCACCACCTCGTTGCGCTGAGCCATCGGAGGCCGCAGGCCCATCTCCCGCTCGTAGGTGGCGAGCGGATCCGGATCCTTGCGGATCTCCCGGGCCGGAATGCCACCCACCACCGAGCCGGGCGCCACGTCCTTCACCACCACGGCGTTCGCGCCGATGATGGCGAAGTCACCGATGCGCACGTTGCCGAGAATCTTGGCGCCCGCGCCAATGCGCACGTAGTCGCCGATCACCGGCAGATCCTTGAGCCCCGAGCGGCCGCCCACCGTCACCTGGTGCGAGATGAGGCAGTGGCGCCCGATCTTCGCGTCCTTGTGGATGACGATGCCCATGCCGCCATAACCCAGCTGTGTCCCCTCGCCGATCTCCGCCTCGGGCGGCAGATACGAACCATGCAGGAAGTGGATGGCCTTGCGCAGCACCGCGGGAAGAACAGGCACGCCCCTCCGGTGCAGCTTGTGTCCGAGCCGGTACAGCGACATCGCATCGATCCCCATCACGCCTCTCCCCTGTTGAATAGAGCCCCAAGCTAGATATGCCCCCCGAGGGCCGGGAGTCCCCCCGCAACTCCCGGTGTCGGGTAGTCGAAGCTCGGCGCGATCACCCGCCGCGGCGGGCACGCGCGAGCAGCCCGAGCGGCCGCACACCCGTGGCATACAGAACACCCACATAGCCCAGCACGAACAGCAGTCCGGCCACGGCCAACGGCAGCGTCCTCCAGACGAAGCCCTCGGGCAGACCCCCCCAGGCATGCTCCGTCCCCAGGCGCAGCACGAAGACCACCGCGGCGGCGGCGAACGCGGCGAGCGACGCCTTGCCCAGCTCGCGCCAGGGGATGATGTCCCGGATGCGCAGGCGCAGCGACGGCGTGGACAGGGCCGCCGGCACCCGGACGAGCAGCGAGCACTTGCCCACCAGCTCCGCCAGGGCCCACGACACCACGCCCCCCATCATTCCGAACTGGCGCACCCCCACCCAGACGAGCGGCACCGTCACCACCGCCTTGATGAGGTAGGACAGGAAGATGGCCCGCGTGTGTCCCCGGGCGCGCAGCACCCCGTCCATGGGCAGGATGGCGAGCACCACGCCCACCACGCTCACGCGGAAGATGGGCACGGCGGGCAGGAACTTCGCGCCGAACAGCGCCCCGATGAACTCGGGCGCGGCGGCGAAGAGGAACGCGGCGAAGGGCAGGAAGAGGAAGGCCAGCTTGCCCGCGGCCTCGCGGAACGCTCCCACGCCCTCCTCCAGACGGCCCTGCTTCTCCAGCTCGCCCAGGCGCACCATGAGCACCTCGCTCGTGGGCGTGTAGAGCAGATCCACCACGGGCAACTGGAAGCAGCCCACGCGGTAGAGCGCGTACAGGGCCGGGCTCACCACGCCCGCCACCATATAGAGGTGGGCGTTCTGCTGTGGAATCGCGAGCGCCATGGCCGCCCCGAAGGGAGCCGCGTAGACGAGCTGCTGACGCCACAGCTCCGAGCGCATCAGCGGTCCGGTGGTGCCCCGCAACGCCACCACCCACGTGGCCACGAAGCGCAGGAAGGTGAAGCCCACCACCGCCAGCATCATCCCATGCAGGCCCGTGCCCAACAGGCACGGCACCACCATGGCGGCCGCGCGCACGGCGTCCGACACGAGATAGACGATCGCCGACTGCTTCGTCCTGCCCTGGCTGGTGAGGGAAATCTCCAGCGGGAAGGAGCCGAGCAGGAAGGCGGTATAGAGCGCCAATGTTGCCCGGTGCTCGAGCAGCGCCGGGTTGCCGAAATGGTTGGCGACCAGGCCGAGCAGTCCCCACACCAGCGCCGCGGCCACCGCCCCCGCGCCGGACATGAAGAGCAGCGTCTGCCCCAGCCACGGCCGCTTCTCCTCCGCTCGCGGCAGGAAGTAGTAGAGGCTCTGCACCACCCCGAAGGGCAGCACGTAGTAGAGCGTCGTGGCGATGAGGAAGAGCTGGTAGTAGGTGCCGTACTCCTCGAGGCTCAGCACCCGCGCCAGTACCAGCGGAATGGACAACGTCAGCCCGGCGGTGAACAACCGGGCCAACACCAGGGGGCCCGCCTTCCCCATGAAGGAAGCGGCGGGCGCGGCGGACCCCGACTTCTCACTCACCAGGCGGCTCCTTCCGTCATGATGATGGGATTGGGCGTGTTGGCCCCGGACGGAAGGACCTCTTGTCCCTCCTTCTTGAGGCGCTGCGGACGCCGGCCCAGCACCGGCTCGCGCATGCCGAGCGTGCCGAAGCAGTCATCCAGCTGGCACACCGTGAGGCTCGACGAGTAGCCGCCCGTCACCCCCACGCTGAAGTTCTCCCACAGCACCTTGCGCTTGAGGGTGAAGGGGTTGCCGCCGATGCGGTTGTTCATGTCCTCGGTGGTGACGGCCGAACGGAAGCCGTTGCGCATCAGCACGTCGATGACGTCGTCCGAGTACCAGCCGTTGCAGTAGGCGAAGTCGCGCACGGGCTTGCCCAGCTCCCGCTCGATGACCGCTTTGGACTCGCGCACCTCGCGCTCCACCACGTCGAGCGGCTCGTGCGTGAGCACCACGTGGCCGAGCGTGTGCGCGCCGAACTCGAAGCCGTCGCGCGACATGGCGCGCACCTCGTCCCAGTTCATCAAGTCGCCCTGCTCGGGAATCAGCTGCGCGTCTGGACCGAGCCGCTCCTCGAGCGCGCGGATGGTGTCCATGAGCGTGGCCGAGGAGTGCACGCCGATGAAGTCATCGAGCGCCGCGGACAGGCGCTTGCGCCCGGACATCACCTCCACCATCAGCCCCGCGGCCGGCTCGGGCAGCACGTCGAACAGCGGCTGGTAGCCCTTGGCCTGGACGCTGCTCACCAGGTGGAAGAGCCGATCATGGTTGAAGCGGTGGTTGGTGCCGATGAGATCCGCCGGCAGATAGGTGATGGCCGGCACGCCCATCTCCTTCAGGACGGGATAGGCATAGCGGTACACGTCCCGGTAGCCATCGTCGAAGGTGACGACGCACAGGTCCTCGTGCGCGGTGCGGGCCCCGGACATCACGTCCAGCGCCTCGCCGATCGTCGCGAACTTGTAGCCCGCCGCCGACAGGCCCTCCAGGTGGCGCCGGAACGTCTCCTGGGAGATGAGCAACCCCGGAATGGAGCGCTGCAGTTCACCAAAGAAATCCTCCACCACCCGGTGGTAGCTGACGATGAGGATCCGCCGCCCACCCGACTGGTGCCGCCGGTAGGCCGCCAGCGCCTTGCGCAGCCCGCTGTGGTGCAACACCCCGGCCGCCGCGGATTTCATCGCCCTCCGAACAACCCCTCGCATGTCCATCGCTGATTCCTCTCCAGATGACGCCGCATGCTTCCCGCCCCGGATGGTTTGCACACGGTGTGCCATCCACGAGGCCCGCCCACACCGGGCAAGCGAGTCATCGAGAAGGGTAAGTCTGTTCCCTCACCATGAAGTCCACGCGGAAAGATCGGTGCAAGTGAGGTGTCTTCGGCCGGAAAGAGCATGCGTTCCGCCGAAGACAAGGGGGGCCGTGCACGGCTGGCCGCCTGCTCTCGGGGCCGGGAGAGCTGAAGACACGTGTCTCGGGCTCTGAAAAAACTTCCACTTCGTAGGCGGATGTAGGGAGAGGGCAAGGAGGAGCCCGGGAGGGGGAAAGTGCCCTCCCAGGGCGATCTCCTACCCCGCGGGGCAACCTTCGTTGACCGTGCGTCCCGTCTCCTATCCAGGCAGCCGGAGGTGCTTTCGCTGGAGTGCGAAGAAGTTTCCAGTTACGAACGCTCCCGCCGATGGACGCCTCCCCCGCCGCGCCCCCCGCGCTCGCCCTCCACGACGTCAGCAAGCGGTATGGCCGCCATTGGGCGCTCGCGCGCCTGAGCTATGCCCTGCCCCAGGGCCGCTCGCTGCTGCTCACCGGTCACAACGGTTCCGGAAAGACGACGCTCCTGCGGCTGGTGGCCACGGCGCTCTCCCCCACCCATGGCCGGGTGGAGGTGCGGGGCCTGGACTGCGTGGCCCAGCGCGACAGCGTGCGCCGCGAGGTCGCCCTGCTGTCCCACGCGAGCTTCCTCTATGAGGACCTCACCGGCCGGCAGAACCTGATGGTGCTCGCGCGACTGCTCGGGATGGAGTCCCCCACGGACGTGGCGGACACGCTGCTCGCCAAGGTGGGCCTGACGAAGCGCACGCAGAGCCCCGTGCGCCAGTTCTCCGCCGGCATGCGCAAGCGCCTGGCCATCGCCCGGTTGCTGCTCAAGACGCCCGCGGTGGCGCTCCTGGACGAGCCCTTCGGCGAGCTGGATCCCTCGGGCATCCAGGCCATGGAGAAGATCATCGGCGAGCTGAAGGACTCCGGAGTCACCGTGGTGCTGGCCACGCACCTCATCGAGCAGGGACTGAGCCTGTGCGAGGAACGGCTACACCTGTCGGATGGACGGGCGGTGGCGGCATGAGGCCCGGGCGCGCCATCTCCCTGCCGAGATCGGTGGGAGTCCTGCTGGCCAAGGATCTGCTCATCGAGTGGCGAACGCGCGCGCGCCTCAACGCGCTCATCTTCTTCGCGCTCGCCACGCTGCTGCTCTTCTCGTTCGCGGTGGGGCCGGACACGAAGCTGCTGGCGCGCAACGCCGGGGGCTACCTGTGGCTCGCGCTGCTCTTCGCCAGCGTGCTCGCCCTGGGCGAGTCCTTCCGGGTGGAGCAGGAGAACCTCACCCTGGACGGGCTGCGGCTGGCCCCGGCGGACGCGCGCGCCATCTTCCTGTCCAAGGCGGTGGGCAACACGCTCCTGCTCGTGGCGCTGGGCGCGCTGCTCATCCCCGTCATGGTGGCGCTCTATGGCGTGCAGGTGACCATGGGCCCCCTGCCCTTCGCGCTCACCCTGGTGCTCGGCTGCATGGCCATCAGCGCGCCGGGCACGGTGTACTCGGCCATCGCCAGCAACGCGCGGGCAAGAGATGTGCTGCTTCCGCTGTTGCTGTTCCCGCTCATCATTCCGGCACTGCTCGCCGCCGCCAAGGCGACGTCACTGGTGCTCCAGGGTGATCCCATGGAACAGCTCGCCTCATGGTACGGGCTGCTTTCCGGGTTCAACCTGATTTATTGGGGGCTAGGCTTCGCGCTCTTCCCCCGGGTCATCGAGGACTGAAATCGTCATGAACACGGTGCTGCAGCTGGTATCGACGACGGCGGCGTTGGGGTCCGTCGCGCTGGGAATCTACCTGGGCGTGAAGTGGGCGCCGGTGGGCTCGCGCTTCAACGCCCGGCCGGCGCTCTACGCCATGACGGGGGCGGCGGTGGTGCTGCTGGCGCTGGGGTCGTGGATGGGGCTCGTCTGGACGCCGCCCGAGCGGGAGATGGGGCACGTCTACCGCATCATCTACGTGCACGTGCCGGCCATGTGGATGGCGATGCTGGCGCTGGTCATCAACTTCGGCTGCTGCATCGCCTACCTCTTCAAGGCGAGCTGGAAGACGGACGCGCTGGCGGAGGCGGCGGCCGAGATCGGGCTGCTGTTCGGCACCTACGGCCTGGTGCTCGGGTCCATCTGGGGCAAGCCCACCTGGGGCGTGTACTGGGACTGGGATCCGCGGCTGACGGCCATGGCCATCATGCTGGTGACGTACGTGGGCTACACGGCGCTGCGCCGCTTCGTGGAGGATCCGGAGAAGCGCGCGGTGTGGAGCTCGGTGGTGGGCATCATCTCCGGCATCAACATGCCCATCGTCTGGAAGAGCGTGCAGTGGTGGCGCAGCCTGCACCAGGTGCAGTCCACGCCCAAGACGGTGGATCCGGACATGGTGCTGGCGCTGCGCGTCAACGCGTGGGCCTCGCTCATCCTGCTCGTGCTCTTCCTGTTGCACCGCTACCGCATCGCCCTCGCCACGCGCGAGGCGGAGGTGGCCCTGCCCTCGGCGCTGCCCACGGACACGCGCGCCAATGCCTCGGAGGTGGTTTGATGATGTCGGCAATGCACACCGGTCTCGTGCTCGCCGAGGTGGGCGTGGGTCGTATCCAGGGAGGCTGGGGCTACATCTGGAGCTCCTACGCCATCGCCTGGGGCTCGCTCGCGCTCTATGCCCTGTCCCTGTGGCTGCGCCGTCCCGGCAAGGCCGTGAACGAGTCGAAGGAGTAGCGCCATGACGCAGCAGACGCGCAACCGTCTCATCGCCGTGGTGGCCTTGCTGGTGGCCGGCGGCGGCCTGGCCCTGGTGGCCTTTGGCAACATCGGCGAGAACCTCGTCTACTACTGGCGGCCCTCGGAGATGCTGGCCCAGGGTTCCAAGGCCTACGGCCCCATCATCCGCCTGGGCGGCCAGGTGCAGCCGGGCAGCATCCAGTGGGACGAGCAGCACACCACCCTGCACTTCCGCGTCATGGACGACGAGAAGCCAGGGGCGCCCCAGGTGCTCGTGCGCACCAACGAGGTGCCGCCGCAGATGTTCCGCGAGCGCATCGGCGTGGTGGTGGAGGGCACCTTCGACGCGTCCCAGACGTTCCAGGGCAGCCGGCTCATGGTGAACCACTCCAACGAGTACCGGGCGCCCAAGACGGATGACGACGTGAAGAAGATGTTCGAGGAGATGCAGAAGCAGGAAGCCACCACGGCGGCGAGGACTCCGTGACGGCGACACTCGGCTACGCGCTGGTGCTCGGGGGGCTCGCGTTCGCGAGCTTCGGGGCGCTGGTGGGACTGGTCAGCGGGATGCGCCGCAACGACGCGGCCTTCCCCTGGGTGCTGCGCTGCGTGTACGGCTTCGCGGCCTGCATGGTGGGCGCCAACCTCGTCATGGAGTGGGCGCTGCTCACCGATGACTTCAGCGTCCAGTACGTGGCGCAGGTGGGCAGCCGCGCCACGCCGACGATCTACAAGATCGTCTCGCTGTGGAGCGCGCTGGAAGGCTCCATCCTCTTCTGGGGCCTCATCATGGGCGGCTACGTGCTGGCGTTCGCCCTCACGCACCGGCGCGAGCACGCGCGCTACATGTCGCTCGCGCTGGGCACCATGCTCGCGGTGGGCGTCTTCTTCAGCTTCCTCATCGCGGGGCCGGCCAACCCCTTCCACGCGATGTCGCCGGTGCCTCCGGACGGGCCGGGCCCCAACGCGCTCCTGCAGAACCACTACCTGATGATCATCCACCCGCCCATGCTGTACCTGGGCTACGTGGGCATGACGGTGCCCTTTGGCATCGCGGTGGCGGCGCTGTTGCGCGGGGAGATGGGGGATGCGTGGATGGCGCCCCTGCGGCGCTGGACGCTCTTCGCCTGGCTGTTCCTGTCCATCGGCATCATCCTGGGCGCGTGGTGGGCGTACGCGGTGCTCGGCTGGGGCGGCTACTGGGCGTGGGATCCGGTGGAGAACGCGTCCTTCCTGCCGTGGCTGACGTCCACCGCCTTCATGCACTCCACGCTCGTGCACGAGCGCAAGAAGATGCTCAAGCTGTGGACGCTGAGCCTGGTGCTCTCCAGCTTCGTGCTCACGGTGCTGGGCACGTTCATGACGCGCTCGGGCATCTTCAACTCGGTGCACAGCTTCACCCAGTCGGACATCGGGCCCACGTTCCTGGTGTTCATCGCGATCCTGCTCTTCGTGTCCATCGCGCTCTTGGCCGTGCGCGGGCCGCTGCTGGTGGCCGAGAGCCAGATCAAGTCGCTCCTGTCGCGCGAGACGACCATCCTGGTGAACAACCTGGTGTTCGTGGCCATCACCTTCACGGTGCTGCTCGGCACGCTCTACCCGCTCATCTCCGAGGCGGTGCGCGGCATCAAGGTGAGCGTGGGCGAGCCGTACTTCAACAAGATGGCGGTGCCCGGCGGCGTCATGGTGCTCTTCCTCATGGGCGTGGGGCCGATGCTGCCTTGGGGCAGCGCGGATCCGAAGACGGTGAGGGAGCGCTTCTGGATTCCGGCGGCGGTGGGCGTGGCGATCGTCGCCGCGTGCCTCGCCGGGGGCCTCAGGGGCTTCTATCCGCTGCTCACCTTCGGGCTGGCGGGCTTCGTCACCGTCATCACCCTGCGCGAGCTCTTCCTGCCGGTGAAGGTGCGCATGAGCGAGCACCGCGAGGGCTTCGTCACGGCGCTCGTGGGCAGCGCCACCAAGGCGCGCCGGCGCTTCGGCGGCTACATCGTCCACCTGGGCATCGTCGTCATCCTCGTGGCGGTGGGCGCTTCGTCCGCCTACGTGACGCGCACCTCGGGCACGGTGCGCGTGGGCCAGACGCTGAAGATTGGCGACTACGGGGTGAAGTACCTGGGGCTCACGAGTGGCAAGGAGCCGCACCGCACCTTCGTGGCCACGCGCGTGGAGGTGACGGCCCCCAACGGCGAGGTCAGCGAGATGGCCCCCCGGATGAACTACTACGAGACGATGACGGATCCGGTGGGCACGCCCGCGGTGCGCTCGACGCCGAAGGAGGACCTGTATCTGTCGTTGATGGCCTTCTCCGAGGACCGGGGCACGGCGAGCTTCAACGCGTGGATCTTCCCGCTGGTGGGGTGGATCTGGTGGAGCATCCCGCTGCTGGTGCTGGGCACGCTCATCGCGCTGTGGCCGGCGCGCCGGGCCCGGGCGGTGGTGGAGTCGCGCGCCCCCGTGGCGGGTGCACCTCCCGAGGCGGGTGAGATGAACCGGGGGACGGCATGAAGTGGCGCATCACGCTGAGCTTCATCGCGCTGTGTCTGGCGCTGGTGGGGGTGCTCTACAAGGGCTTCGGGCGCAACCCGCACGAGGTGCCCTTCATGCTCAAGGGCCAGCCGGCGCCCTCCTTCACCCTGGCGGCGCTGGACAGCGGCGAGCGGGTGAGCCTGGCGGAGCTCCGGGGCCGGCCGGTGGTGCTCAACTTCTGGGCGTCCTGGTGTGGCCCCTGCAAGATGGAGCATCCGGTGCTCGAGTGGGGCGCGCGGGAGTTCGGCCACCAGGCCCGCTTCCTGGGGATCGTCTTCGAGGACACCGAGGACAACGCGCGGCAGTTCCTGATGCAGATGGGCGCGAGCTTCCCGCAGCTGGTGGATCCGCGCTCGCGCATGGCGGTGGACTACGGGGTGGCGGGCGTGCCGGAGACGTACTTCATCGACCGCCAGGGCATCATCCGCGGCAAGCACGTGGGCCCGATCGATCCGCAGACGCTGGCGACGTGGATGAAGGAGTTGACCGCGGAAGGGCCCACCGCGAAGCAGTGAGTCGGCAGGCGCCGCTCCGGCTCGGGGCGGCGTGAAGGACCCGGGGAGCGGAGGCCATACCCATGCAGTGCCAGGAGTGCGGAGAGATCGCGCGGGACGTCGCCCTGCGCTACTGCGAGAACTGTGGGGCGAAGATGCCCACGCCCCCGCCCGGAGCGCGCCGCACCGGCGCCCGGCCCGCCCTTGCGGCCGAGAGGCGCGACGCACCGGCGCGCGCCGCCCTTCCTGGAGATGAGACCGACGAGCAGCCCGAGATCGCTCCGGTCAGACGCGTCGCGCGGGAACCGGAGCGCGCGGAGCCGGAGGAGCCCCGGGGTCCGCCCTACGACGGTCCCATCTGGCTGGCGCACGTACCGGCCCACTCGCCGAGCGTGCTGGGCGTGGGGCTGCTGGCGGTGGCGGTGGTGCTCTCCATCCTCCCCTTCTTCGCGGACGTCGGACCGCTCTGGTCGCTGGTGACGCTGGCGGGAGGCTGGCTGGTGGTGGCGCGGGAGCTGCGCGCAGTGGACCAGCGGCACGCGTTGGTGGACTGGGTGCCCGACTCCCTGCTGCACCCGGCGGTGCCCGCGCTGTACGCGGTGGTGGTGGCGGTGCTGGCGCTCCGGATGCTCGGCGTGGGCATCACCCCGGTGTTGTGGGCGGGAGGCGCGGCGTTGATCGGCTTCGATCAGTATCGCAAGGTGTACGTGGGAGAGGATGGCTGGAGCCGCTTCTTCGATCCGCGCCAGCTGCGGGTCGGACTGGCCCCCGTGGCGCTCGCCGGCGTGGCGTTGTGCCTGCTGTCGCTGTTCCTCTCCTGGGAGTCCAGGCCCACCTCCGCGACCCTCCGGGGCCCGAGCGCGGGGCCGCCGCAATTGCGCGTGATGGACCAGACACCCGCCTCGTCCGACGTCGTCTACAACCTGCTCGACATGCCGCACGACGCGGGTTGGGATCAGCCCCTGGCCGTCTTCGTGGCGCTGCTGCTCGTCGGGGTGTTGGGCTTGATGGCGCTGCGCCCGGAGGTACCACGTCCCGAGCCGCTGCGCTTCGCCCCCCTGGGGGTGCTCGTGGTGTGCCTGTCGTGGATGATCTTCAACGGCGTCCTGTCGTGGGGGCCCATGTTGTTCCTCGTGGGCCTGGTGGCGACGGGATTCGTCTCGGTGTACGGCTCCTTCTCGTTCTCACGCGAGGCCTGAGCAACCGGGCGGGGCCCCCCTTCCGGGAGGCCCTTGGAACGGCTCAGCTCTCCTCGCCTTCCTCCAGGAGCTGCGAGATGCCGGTGCCGGTGGCGCCGGGCAGGCGGCGGACGCTGGACAGGTGGTGCAGGAGCAGGCTGCGGTTGTCGCCCACGGAGAGGTTCTGCATCTCCAGGGCGCCGATGCGATCCTCGGGGCTGAAGGCGCTCTCGACCTTCTCCATGGAGAGCTTGCTCGGATCGTAGGCCATGTGCTCGGCCTGGGTGTCGAGCAGCGTGTAGTCGTCGCCGCGGCGCAGCTCCAGGGTGACGCTGCCGGTGATGCTGGGGGCCACCCACCGGGTGAGCGAGTCCTTGAGCAGCAGGGCCTCGGGATCGAACCACTTGCCCTCGTAGAGCAGCCGGCCGAGCCGGCGGCCCAGGGTGAAGTAGAGATCCGTCGTGTTCTCGTTGTGGATGGAGGACAGCAGGCGCTCGTAGACGATGTGGAGCAGCGCCATGCCGGGGGCCTCGTAGATGCCACGGCTCTTGGCGTCGATGACGCGGTTCTCGATCTGATCGCTCGAGCCCAGACCGTGCCGCCCGCCGATGCGGTTGCACTCCAGGAAGAGCTCGAAGAGGGAGTCGAAGCGCTTGCCGTTGAGGGACACGGGCAGGCCCTGGGCGAACTCCACGGTGATGCGCTCGGCGCGGATGTCCACCTCGGGGCGCCAGTGCGCCACGCTCATGATGGGCTCCACGATGTTCATGCCCTTGTCCAGGTGCTCCAGATCCTTGGCCTCGTGCGTGGCGCCCAGCACGTTGGCGTCGGTGGAGTAGGCCTTCTCGGTGCCCATGCGGTAGGGCAGCTGGAGCGAGTGCAGGTACTCGCTCATCTCCTTGCGGCCACCGAAGGCGCTGACGAACTCGGGATCCAGCCAGGGCTTGTAGATGTGCAGCGCCGGGTCCACGAGGATGCCGTAGCGGTAGAAGCGCTGGATGTCGTTGCCCTTGTGGGTGCTGCCGTCGCCGAAGACGTGCACGCCGTCCTCGCGCATGGCGCGCACGATGGCGGTGGAGGTGACGGCGCGGCCGAGCGGCGTGGTGTTGAAGTACTTCTTGCCGCCCACGGACAGGTGGAAGGCGCCGCACTGGATGGCGACGAGGCCCTCGCGCACCATGGCCTCGCGGCAGTCCACGAGCCTGGCCTGCTTGGCACCGTGGCCCAGGGCGATGGGGGGGATGTCGGCGGGGTTCTTCTCGTCGGGTTGGGCGAGGTCGGCCGTGTAGGCGTACACGTCGAGTCCCTTGCGGGACATCCACGCGACGGCGGCGCGGGTGTCGAGACCGCCCGAGAAGGCGAGACCGATGCGGGTACCAGCGGGAGGAAGCGAACGGTAGATGCGGCTCATGGCGCGGCGCCTAGCACGGAATGACCCGGACGTCCCGTGTCTCCTGAGCCGATGACGCCGTGGCGCAACCCCATCGGGTCACGACTACAGAAACCCTGGGAAATCCACGAACGTTTGTGTTATTTCATGAATACGCAATATTCCATATATCCATGGATGACTGCTTTCCTGTCTTTTTCTCGGATTATCAGGAAATGACCTCACCGAGTGGTTCATGGGTTCGGAACAACCGGAGTCTCTCGTGACGATCTCCTCGACCAGAAACACTTCAGCCCCCCCGCTGCCACCCCGGAACACTCCGGCGCAAGCACAGACCAGCCAGGCACCAGGCAAGCCCGAGGAGACCGCCGGCAAGCAGCAGGGGACGACCCACGCGGCTGGCACCTCCAGCCACGTCCACACTCCATCGGCCTCCGCGCCACAGGACAGCTTCACGGTCTCCAAGCCGAACGCCCATGCTGGGGTGACGGGTCCGGCCCACCAGTCCAGGCCCCAGACCTCGGGAAACGTACAGGCGTCCGCCCAGACGCAGGCAACGGGCAACGGCCCCCTGGCCCCCGACAGGGCCAAGGCCGTGCTGTCCTTCGTGAATCAGCAGCAGGGGGAGTTGCTGGGCCGGATCGCCGGAGGCTTGAAGGCGGGAAGGATTTCCCAGGAGGAACTGGGCCCCTTGATGGAGAGCGCGCAGAAGCTGGCCCATGCCTCCGGGGAAGCCTCGGCGAAAGAGCAGTTCATGCCGGACGACACGAAGAACCTGAGCATGATGCTCGCGGAGCACCAGTCCACGGTCATGAAGGCCTTGGACAAGCCAGGCGTCTTCTCTTTCTTCTCAGCGTTCTCGTCCAAGAAGCCGTCCGAAGCCCAGATGACCCTGGCCCAGCAGGTGGGCGAGCTCAGCCAGAAAGTTCAGCAGGGCAGCATCCGCGATGGCGATTTGAGCAAGCTCATTTCCCAGCAGTTTGGTTCACCAGCGGGCGCGGGCCATGCCGTGTCCCAGCCCTCCGTGGCGGGCACTGGAGGCGTCGCCGGAACGAGTGCGCCCCCCGCCCCCGCCTCGACGCTCCAGCAACTGGGCGGCCTGCTGCAGCAATTCAGCGGGCTGGTGGGTAGCCTGAACGCCCCAGCCCCACAGACGCCAACCCCGGCCCATGCCTCGGCCCCAGCCCAGCAAGTAGGCAACAGCCTCGCCTTCGCCCCCAACGCGTCGACGATGTCCAATCTGTCGCAGCAGCACGGCGCGCTGCTGGCCAAGCTCGACGAGGGTGTGAATAAAGGCAGGATTGCCCTGGAGGCGCTCGGCCCCTTGAGGCAGGGCCTGCAAGAGCTGGGTGATGCCATCAAGACAACCTCGGCGAAGGAGCAGATCACGCCGGCGGATCTGCTCGGCCTGAGCTCACTGATCCTGAAGAACGCCACGAACCTCAACGCCGCCTTCAAACAGCTATAGCTTCAGGCGGCGTCCGCCATGAGGGTCCCGACCCCGACACGGAGTGGAGCGTGCCCCGCCCTGCTGCTGCTCTGCCTGCTCCCCCTGCGGGTGCTCGGGAATCCCCCCTTACCGGGGGACGACTCGATCCGGGCCCGGCTCAAGGCGTGCCTGCTGGCGGGGGACATGGTGTGTGTCGTCGACCAGTACTTGGCGCTCCAGGACATCGGACGGATGCCGGGGTGGCTGGTGGCGTTCCAGAACGCCTTCAGCATCGCCAACCGCAAGGCGGGCGAGTGCGAGCGGGTCGCACGAACCGTTCACGAGGGATTGACCAAGCTGGGTCAACGGCCTGAGTACATCCGCTTCAGGGTCGAAGGAGAGTCCGGCTTGCTGAGTTTCAACGACATTTCCACCAAGGGCGCCTTGGTCAAGAGCTATCAAGTCGCGATCACAGGCAATCATCTCGCCGTGAAGCTCGGGGATAAAGTCATTGATGCCTATACTGGTCTGAAGGGCCTCCCACTGACGGAATACATGACGAGACTCGGAACATCAGGCGTGAGCCAGGTCCTTCATGAAGTGGTGACAGCGCCATGAGTGAATGGAAGGTGGGCAAGGAGGTGCCTCTTGCCGACAAGTGGCAGGGGCGCCAGGTGGGGCTCATGGATGCCCTGCTGCACGCACGCGAGTCCATCTTGGAAGGACGGGGACTCTGGTCCGTCACCGGCTTTGACACCGTTGAGTCGCTCGTCGCGTTCACCATCGGTTGGGCCTCCAACACGCAGTTCAACGGTGGCACGGATCAGGAGTGGCGTGATTTCCGGCGTTGGCTCGACGAGGTGGAACCCGCGGCGCGCTACGAGGGCTGGCACGTGTCATTCCTGCGCGAGTGCGGCGGGGACCACGAGCGCGCGGTCATGAAGTTGCTCGATCGCGCCCACGAGTTCGTCACCTCACGCCGAGCGCCCCACAAGCCCTGAGAATTGCAGGCGATTTCGTACAATCCGCCGTCGCGGAACGCGCATCCGCCCACCTCTTCGGTTACTGTCCGGACACAAAGGACCCCTGAGGAACACATGTCCCGCACCATTCGTGCCCCCCGTGGCACCACCCTGTCCTGCAAGGGCTGGGTCCAGGAAGCCGCCCTCCGGATGCTGATGAACAACCTGGATCCCGACGTGGCCGAGCGCCCCGAGGATCTCGTCGTCTACGGCGGCATCGGCAAGGCCGCGCGCGACTGGCCCTCGTTCGAGCGCATCGTCGCGAGCCTCCAGCGCCTCACCGACGAGGAGACCCTGCTCGTCCAGTCCGGCAAGCCCGTGGGCATCCTGCGCACCCACCCCGATGCCCCCCGCGTCCTCATCGCCAACTCCAACCTCGTGGGCAACTGGGCCAACTGGGACCACTTCTTCGAGCTCGAGAAGAAGGGGCTGATGATGTACGGCCAGATGACGGCCGGCTCGTGGATCTACATCGGCACCCAGGGCATCCTCCAGGGCACCTACGAGACCTTCGCCCAGGCCGGCCGCGTCCACTTCGGCTCGGATGACTTGTCCGGCCGGCTCGTGCTCTCCGGCGGCCTCGGCGGCATGGGCGGCGCCCAGCCCCTGGCCGCCACCATGAACAACGCCGTCTTCCTCGGCGTGGAGATCGATCCCACGCGCGCCCGGCGCCGCGTGGAGACGCGCTACCTCGACGTCGTCGCCAAGGATCTCGACGAGGCGCTCGCGCTGGTGAAGGAGGCGCAGGCCAGGCGCCAGGGCCGCTCCATCGCCGTCATCGGCAACGCCGCCCAGGTGTTCCGCGAGCTGTACCAGCGGGGGCTCAAGCCGGACCTGGTGACGGACCAGACGAGCGCGCATGATCCGCTCAACGGCTACATCCCCGCGGACCTGTCGCTCGAGGCCGCCGCCGAGCTGCGCCAGCGCGACCCCCAGGGCTACGTGGAGCGCGCGCGCCAGTCCATGGCCGTGCAGGTGCAGGCGATGCTGGACTTCGCGCGCGCGGGCAGCCACGTGTTCGACTACGGCAACAACATCCGGGCCCAGGCGCAGCTGGCCGGGCTGGAGGGCGCCTTCGACTTCCCCGGCTTCGTGCCCGCCTACATCCGCCCGCTCTTCTGCGAGGGCATGGGGCCCTTCCGCTGGGTGGCGCTCTCGGGAGACCCCGAGGACATCCGCCGCACGGACGAGGCGGTGCTGGAGCTGTTCCCGGAGAAGGCGTCCTTGCGCCGCTGGCTCACGCTGGCGCGCGAGCGCGTGGCGTTCCAGGGCCTGCCCGCGCGCATCTGCTGGCTGGGCTATGGCGAGCGCGCGAAGGCCGGCCTGCGCTTCAACGAGATGGTGCGCAAGGGCGAGCTCAAGGCCCCCATCGTCATCGGGAGGGATCACCTGGACTGCGGCTCGGTCGCCTCGCCCAACCGCGAGACGGAGGCCATGAAGGACGGCACGGACGCGGTGGCCGACTGGCCCATCCTCAACGCCCTGGTGAACGCGGTGAACGGGGCCTCGTGGGTGTCCTTCCACCACGGCGGGGGCGTGGGCATGGGCTATTCGCTGCACGCCGGCCAGGTCATCGTCGCCGACGGCACCCCCGAGGCCGCGCGCCGCATCGAGCGCGTGCTGACGTCCGATCCCGCCATGGGCGTGCTGCGCCACGCCGACGCGGGCTATTCCGAGGCCCATGACACGGCGCGCACCCGGGGCGTGCGCATCCCCGGCCTCACCGAGTGACACGATGGAAACCCTGGAGCTGCTCATCCGCAACACCTCCGAGGTGCTCACCGTGGAGGGCTCCCCCCAGGAGCCCGCCGAGCGCGCCCTCACGCCCCAGCCCCATGCCTGTGTCGGCGTGCGCCGCGGCAAGGTCTGGTACGTGGGCTCCGAGAGCGCCCTGCCCCCGGGCGCGGTGGGCCCCAGCACCCGGGTGCTGGACGCACATGGCCAGTTCGTGGGCCCGGGCTTCGTGGACCCCCACACCCATGCCGTCTTCGCCGGCGAGCGCGCGGCGGAGTTCGACCTGCGCTGCCAGGGCGCCACCTACCTGCAGATCGCCCAGGCCGGCGGCGGCATCGCCAACACCGTGCGCGCCACCCGCTTCGCCAGCGAGGAGGATCTCATCCGGCTCGCCCTGCCCCGGCTCCAGCTGATGCTCGAGTACGGCATCACCACCGCCGAGGTGAAGAGCGGCTACGGCCTGTCGCTCCAGGACGAGCTGAAGATGCTCCGGGTGGTGCAGCGGCTGTCCACGCTCCAGCCCGTGGAGCTCATCCCCACCCTCATGTGCGCACACGCGGTGCCGGAGGAGTACCGCGAGTGGCGCGAGTCCTACCTCGACTTGTGCATCCAGGAGATCATCCCCGCGGTGGCCGAGCAGGGCCTGGCGCGCTTCTGCGACGTGTTCGTCGAGCAGGGCGCCTTCACGCACGCGGAGGCGCGCCGCGTGCTGCTGGCGGCCCGGAAGCGGGGGTTGCAGCTGCGGCTGCACGTGGATCAGCTCGGCGCCTCGGGAGGCGCGGAGCTGGCGGCCGAGCTGGGCGCGGCCAGCGCGGATCACCTGGAGCAGGTGAGCGACGCGGGCATCCAGGCCCTGGCGGCCGCGGGGGTGTCGGCCGTGCTCGTGCCCACCGCCACCCTCTTCCTCCGGGTGCGCCCCTATGCCCCCGGGCGCAAGCTGCGCGACGCGGGCGTCAACGTGGCGCTCGGCACCAACCTCAACCCCGGCTCGGCCATGAGCGAGAACCTTCCCCTCGCCCTGGGGCTCGCCTGCCTGGAGAACGGGCTGACGGCCGCCGAGGCCTATTGGGCCGCCACCCGGGGGGCCGCGCTCGCGCTGGGTTTGAAGTCCGAAGGACGCATCGCCGTGGGCGACCCCGCCAATCTTGTCATCTTTTCGTGTTCAAACTATCGCCACCTTCCCTATCACCTGGGAATCAATCACGCGCGGATTGTGATCAAGGGAGGCCATGTCGTGGTAGAGCAGGAACGAGCCCTTTGTGCATGATTCTGGTTGCACAAGAGGCATTCGAGGGAACTTCCGCCCTGGGCCGGCCGTTATCATCAAACAAGCAAGCCTATGTGCCGCCTCTTTGGTTTCCGATCCGCTATTCCCGTCGCCGTCCATCCTTCCCTGGTCACGGAGAAGAATTCCCTCCTGCGTCAGTCGCGGGAGCACAAGGATGGGTGGGGTATCGCCGCCTATGAAGCGGGAGACAATCCGTTTGTCGCGCACGGACTGGGTCCGGCGCACTGCGACCCGGACTTCGAGCGGGTCAGCAGCCGGGTGTCCTCGCGCACGGTGGTGGCGCACATCCGTCTGGCGTCCGTGGGCCAGGTGGAGAAGCGCAATGCCCACCCCTTCACCCATGGCCGGTGGTGCTTCGTCCACAACGGGACGGTGAGGAACTTCGCCCGGCACCAGGCGGCGATGGAAGCGCTCATCCGGGAGGATCTGCGCGCCCTCATCCAGGGAGCCACGGACACCGAGCGCTGCTTCTACCTCTTCCTCACCCGGCTGGCCGAGCAGGGGCAGCACTTCGAGGCCCCGGCGTGCGTGGAGAAGGTGGCCCGGGCGCTGGCGGAGACGATGGGGCTGGTGTCGCGCCTCACGGATGAGCCCGGGCAGGATGGCTCGTCCATGAACTTCCTGGTGACCAACGGGGACGTGATGGTGGCCACGCGGCGCAACCGCTCGCTCTTCCTGTCGGACACCGCCCCCGAGACGGGCCGCTGCCCCCACCGCAAGGACGTGGGAGCGCCCAAGCCGGGGGATCGGCTCGAGCAGTTCGTGCTCGCCAGTGAGCGGTTGTCGGGCGAGGACCACTGGCACGAGGTGGCCGAGGACAGCGTCATCGGCGTGGACAGCGGCCTCGTGTTCCACCAGTGGAAGGTGCAGGAGCTGGACCCGCGGCACTGAGTCCCGGGCGGCGAGGCGGCCCTAGGGAGACGGGGGACCCTGGAGCGGTTCCCCCCAGCGGGCCACCTGGGCGCTCACCGTCATGTTCCCCTTCACCTGGAAGGAACGGGGCGGCATGGGCGAGCCCTCGGTGGACAGCTCCGGCATCCAGACGTCCTCCCGCCAGAGCGTGTAGGAGACCTCCGCGTCCACCGGGAGGCGCACCATCCCCGTGTAGTGCCCGTCGGCCTGGCGGCGCAGGTAGAAGCCCGGGGCCACGTTCCCGCCGAGCGAGGCATGCGAGCCCAGGACGGTGATGACGGCCTCGGCCGGTGTCCCGTCGGGGACCGTCACGTCGAAGGTGACGGTGGCGTGGGGGTATTCCGGAGGCGGAGGCTCGATGGCGCCACACCCCACCAGCACCACACTGGCGAGTGGGATGAGCAGGAACCACTTCAGGGCGTGGGAGGGGCTCATGGGCGCAGGATATGCCAACCCCCCCGCTCCGGAGCGCACGGCCCGTTCATCTGTTGTTCGCTGCACGTACGTCCGGGCGCCGCCCGTGTGGCCCGGTCAGCGCTCGGCCAGCAACCAGTCCTCGAGCAACCGGGCGGGCCGCGCGCCCCAGGCCTCGGCCACCAGCTCCCGGGACTCCTCGCCCACCTCGCGCAGGGTGAGCCGCAGGTACTCACGCGGCGCGGCCTCGGGGATGCGATCCAACCACTCCACCAGCAGCGCGCCCTCGCCGCCCACCATGTCCAGGAAGCCCGTGGCGTACAGCTCGTCGTAGTCGGCCAGCCGGTAGAGGTCCGCGTGGTACAGCGTCAGGCGCCCCTGGTAGGGGTAGACGATGGCGAAGGTGGGGCTGGCCACCTGCGAGCGCTCCACTCCGGCGCCCTCGGCCACGCCGCGCACCAGGTGCGTCTTGCCCGCGCCCAGATCGCCCACCAGCCCCACGAAGTCTCCCGGCTGGAGCAACCGCCCGAGCCGCACCCCCAGGCCGTGGGTCTCCTCGGGCGAGCCCGAGCGCACCGTGTGGCTCCGCGTGGGCGCGCTCATCGCTCCCACCGCGTCCACACCGAGCACAACCCCTTCACCACGTCCGAGGCGATGAGGCCCAACCGGCCCCGCCGCTCGGCGGCGAGATCTCCCGCCAGCCCGTGCGCGTACACGGCCGTCCAGGCGGCCTCGGGGAGTTTCAGGCCCTGGGCGAGCAGCGCGCCCAGCACCCCGCTGAGCACGTCCCCGGTGCCGCCGGTGGCCATGCCCGGGTTGCCCGTGGGGTTGACGTACACGGTGCCATCCGCGTGGGCGATGAGCGTGCGCGCCCCCTTGAGCACGAGCGTCACCCCGTGCGTGCGCGCGAAGTCCCGCGCCACCTTCACCCGGTCCTTCTGCAGTTCCTTCGTGGGCAGACCGGACAGCCGCGACATCTCTCCCGGGTGGGGCGTGAGCACCACGGGCCCCTTCGCCCGGCGCAGCACTCCCAGGTCCGTGGAGACGGCGTTGAGCGCGTCCGCGTCCAGCACCACGGGCACGTCCACGCGCTCGAGCAACTCGCCCAGCAGCGCCGTCGTCTCCTCTCCCCGGGGGATGCCAGGGCCCACCACGAGCGCGTCCTTCTGAGCCGCCGCGGCGAGCAGGGACTCCAGGTCCGCCCGGCCCAGGGGGCCGCGATCCTCCAGGGGCCAGCCCATCAGCTCGGGGGCATGGCCGAGCACCGACTCCACCACCTGGGCGCGCGTGGCCACGGTGACGAGCCCCGCTCCGGCGCGCAGGGCGCTCAACGCGCTCAGGGCCGCCGCCCCGGACTTGCCCAGGCTGCCGGCCACCACCAGCACGTGCCCGTAGGTGCCCTTGTGGGTGTCCGAGCGGCGCGGGGCGATCGCTCCCCGGGCATCGGCCTCCTCGACGAGGAAGACCTCCGCGCCCGCGTGGGCCTCGACGGCCTCGGCGGGGATGCCGATGTCCACGCACCGCACCTCGCCGCACAGCGTGGCGCCGGGCTCCAACACCTGTCCCTGCTTGAGGAAGCCGAAGGTGACGGTGGCGTCCGCCTCCACGCACGGCTCGAAGGGCGCTCCGGTGTCCGAGTGCAACCCCGAGGGCACGTCCGCGGCCACCACCTTCGCTCCCGCCGCGCGCCAACGGCGCACGTACTCGATCGCCTTGGCGAACTCTCCGCTGGGAGGCCGGGTGAGCCCGGTGCCGAAGATGGCATCCACCACCACGTCCCCCACCCGTGGCTCCTCCACCTCCCCGAGCGCCTGGGGCTCGAGGCCCGAGGGCCCCAGGGCGAGCAGGTTGCGCTGGGAGTCCGGCGTGAGCTTCTCCCGGGGCCCCACGAGCACCAGCGTCACCCGCCGGCCCCAGGCATGGAACAGGCGCGCCGCCACCAGCCCGTCGCCCCCGTTGTTGCCGGGTCCGCACACGACGAGGAAGCGCCCACCCGGCGAGCCCAGTGCCCGGGCCACCTCCGCCAGCTCCCGTCCGGCGTTCTCCATCAACAAGGGGGACGGCATGCCGAACTGGTCTCCGGCGGCGCGGTCGGCCGCGCGCATCCGATCAGCGGTGAGGACACGGCGCATGACGTTCAGCTCCTCTCTTGCAGGACGACGGTGGCGGCGGCGACGCCCGCGTCATGGGTGAGCGCGAGGAATGCCTCCGCGCGCCGCTTCTCCATCTCCATGCGCGCCACACCCGACAGGCGAAAGCCCGGGGGACCGCCCGCGCGCACCACTTCCATGTCGTGCCAGGTGAGGCCCTTGGGGGCGCCCAGGGCCTTGATGAGCGCTTCCTTGGCGGCGAAGCGCGCCGCGTAGGCGCTCGCCTTGTCCGAGCGCGCGTTGCACAGCTCGCGCTCGGCCGGCGTGTACACGCGCTCGAGGAAGCGCTCGGCGCGGGCCCCGTCCAGGATGCGCTGGATGCGGGCCACCGAGCAGATGTCCAACCCCAGGCCGATGATCGCCATGGCGCGCGTGCTCGCCCCTAGCCCGGGTTGCGCATCAGCTCGAGCATCTCGCGCACCGCACGCTCGAAGCCCACGAGCACGGCGCGCGCGACGATGGCATGGCCGATGTTCAGCTCGTCGATCTCCTGGATGCGCGCGATGGGGCGCACGTTGTCGTAGTTGAGCCCATGGCCCGCGGCCACGCCCATGCCCAGCCGCGCGCCCGCCTTGGCCGCGTCCACGATGCGGCTGAACTCGCGCTCGCGCTCGCGCTCGTTGCGCGCCTCGCAGTAGCGCCCGGTGTGCAGCTCGATCCGGTCCGCGTTCACCTTGTGGGAGGCACGCACCTGATCCAGGTCCGGGTCGATGAACAGCGAGACGGTGATCTCCCCGTCCTTGAGGTTCTTGATCGTCTTCGCGAGCGCGTCCTTCTGGCCGTTGACTTCCAGGCCGCCCTCGGTGGTGAGCTCCTCGCGCCGCTCGGGCACGAGCGTCACCACGTCCGGCTTGTGCTCGTAGGCGATCTTCACCATGTCCTGGGTGGCCGCCATCTCCAGGTTGAGCAGCGTCTGCACCGTCTCGCGCAGGATGCGCAGGTCGCGCTCCTGGATGTGGCGGCGGTCCTCACGCAGGTGGATGGTGATCTGCCCGGCACCGGCCAGCTCGGCCATGGCGGCGGCCGTCACCGGATCCGGATACGACACGCGACGCGCCTGCCGCAGCGTCGCCACGTGGTCCACATTCACACCCAGTCGCTGTCCCATTTCGGCCGCTCTCCCTCACGAGGGCACACCGGGCGGAAGTCCTACACCGCTTCCGCCCGGGCGCGCGCCCTTCTATTCGCGGCCCGGGAGGGGATGTCAACCGTTGAGCGCCGTGGACAGCTCCTGGGCGATCTGCTGCGCGTACTGCTCGTTGCGGGCGGCGTCCGTGCCCTCGATGAGGACGCGGGCCTTGGGCTCGGTGCCGGAGAAGCGCACCAGCACGCGGCCGTCCTTGCCCAGCTTCTTCTCCACGTCCTGGATGGCGCGCATCACCGTGGGCAGCTCGCCCAGCTCGCGCTTGTTCTTGACGACCACGTTGAGCAGCGTCTGGGGCACGGGCTGGAAGATGGAGGCCAGCTCGCTCACGGGCTTCTGCTGCCGGCACATCACGGCGAGCAGCTGGAGCGCCGCGAGGGTGCCGTCGCCCGTGGTGGTGTGGTCGGAGAAGATGAGATGGCCGCTCTGCTCGCCGCCCAGGTTGTAGCCGTTCTTGCGCATCTCCTCGACGACGTAGCGGTCACCCACCTTGGTGCGCACCACCTTGACGCCGTAGTTGGCCACCGCGCGCTCCAGGCCGATGTTGCTCATCACCGTGGCCACGAGCGTCTTCTTCTTGAGCTCCTTGCGCGTGACGAGCTCGCCGGTGCAGATGGCCATGATGGCGTCGCCATCCACGACCTGGCCCTTCTCGTCCACGACGATGAGGCGGTCGGCGTCGCCGTCCAGCGCGATGCCCAGGTTCGCCCCGTTCTTCACCACGCACTTGGCGAGGTTCTCCGGGTGGAGCGCGCCGCACTTGTGGTTGATGTTCTTGCCGTCCGGCTGCACGCCCAGGGTGATGACCTTGGCGCCCAGCTCCTCGAGCACCGCGGGGGCCGTCTTGTAGGCGGCGCCGTTGGCGCAATCGACGACCACGGTGAGTCCCTCGAGCGTCAGCTCGCGCGGGAAGGTCGTCTTGAGGAAGACGATGTAGCGGCCACGCGCGTCCTCCAGGCGGAAGGCCCGGCCAATCTTGGTCGCCGTGGGGCGGATGGAGTCGATGGCGCCGCTGGCCACCAGCTCCTCGATCTTCGCCTCGGTCTCGTCCGGCAGCTTGAAGCCGTCGCGCCAGAAGAACTTGATGCCGTTGTCCTGGTACGGGTTGTGGGAGGCGGAGATGACGGCGCCCGCGTCGGCCCGCATGGAGGTGGTGAGGTTGGCGATGCCCGGCGTGGGCAGCGGACCCACCAGGTCCACGTCCACGCCCATGGAGATGAGGCCCGCGGCGAGCGCCTGCTCCAGCATGTAGCCCGACAGGCGCGTGTCCTTGCCGATGATGACGCGGTGGCGGTGCGGTCCATTGCGGATGAGGTGGGCCAGCGCGCGGCCCAGTTGCATCGCGACCTCCGCCGTCATCGGGTAGACGTTGGCGACACCCCGCACTCCATCCGTGCCGAACAGCCGCTGCGACGCCCTCTCTTCGTTCGGGGGCATGTTCATCCTGTACGCCATAAAATTACCGCTCCACCTTTCCCTGGCCGGCCACGCGGGCCGGTCCGCCCACGCCAGAGGGCTTATAGCGTGCCCTCCACAGAGCCCGAAGCTAGGGAGTGGAAGTTCCCTGGACAAGCGTGCGACTCCACAACATGGGCTCGCACTCCAGGGCGGTCGGTACGGGTCGCACCTTCGCGTTCATGGTGGGCCTGCATCGCCCTCTAGTAGAGCGAGCCGCCATCCAGCGCCCCGCGCACGGCGTCCACCACCGCGAGGGCATCCCGGGCCTCGGTCACGTCATGGACCCGGACGAAGTCCGCGTCTCCCGCGGCGGCCACGGCGGCCACGGAGCCCAGGGTCGCCGCCAGCCGCTGATCCACCGGACGGCCTCCCGCCAGTTTCCCGAGGAAGCTCTTGCGGCTGGTGCCCACCAGGACGGGCAGGCCCAGCACGCGCAACTCTCCCAGGCGCCTGAGCAGGAAGAGGTTGTGCCCCAGCGTCTTGCCAAAGCCGATGCCGGGGTCCACCAGCACGCGCTCGCGCGGAATGCCCGCCGCCACGGCCCTCGCCACGCCCTCCTCCAGGAAGTCGAGCACCTCGTCCACCACGTCCCCGTACTGGGGGGCGAGCTGCATGGTCTCGGGGGTGCCTTGGATGTGCATGAGGCAGCAGGCCGCGCCCGCCTCGGCCGTCACCCGGGGCAGCTCCGGATCGAACCGGAACCCGCTGATGTCGTTGACGAGCACCACGCCCGCGCGCAGCGCCTCGCGCGCCACCGCCGCCAGGGTGGTGTCCACGGACAGCGGCACGTCCGTGCGGGTGCGCAGCCCCTCGATGACCGGCATCAACCGCGCGAGTTGCTCCTCGGCGGGCACGGGGGCGGAGCCGGGCCGCGTGGTCTCCGCCCCCACGTCCAGCACGTCCGCGCCCGCCTCGGCCAGCCGCAGCCCGTGGGCCACGGCGGCCTCGGCGCGCAGGTAGCGCCCTCCGTCGGAGAAGCTGTCCGGGGTGACATTCACCACGCCCATGACGTGGGTGCGCGCGCCGAAGGTGAAGGTGCGCCCCCCGAGCGTCAACGGCACCGGGGGCCGCGCGGCCTCCAGCACGCGCGCCACGGCGTCGGCGAGTCCGGCCAGCTCCGGCCGTGCGCGGGCGCGGGCCACCACGCGCTCGAACTGCTCCTTGCGTCCGGAGAGCAGCCCCGTGCCGGGCCGGGTAAGGGCCTCTCCCGCGATCCACGAGGGGCACTCCTCGCGCCCCGGGTGGGTGCCGCTGGCGAGGAGCTCCGTGAGCACGCGGCCCTGCTCGCCCTCCAGCCCCGTGAGCAGCACGTGCAGCGCGGGCACCTTCTCGCGCAGCTCCGCGCGGGCGGAGGGGGACAGCCCCAGGCGCAGCAGGGCGGGCTCGAGGTCGGCGGGGCGATCGAGGCGGACGGGACGGGCTCGAATCATGGGCGGAGCGGCTCCGGCGGGACGTGCGGAAAAGACGAAGGCCCTCCCCACGAGAGTGGAGAGGGCCTGGGTTCTACCCGAGCGGAGGGCCGCGGCTTTAAGCCTTGTTCGGCTCCATGTTGGGCAGTCCCTCGAGCGCGTCGAGGATCTTCCGCTTGTCCTTCTTCTCGGTGGACTTGGTGGGCGGGGCCATGACGCGGGGCGGCGGGCGCTCGCGCGTGAGCTGACCGCCCTGCAGGAGGATGTTCACGTCCTCGGCGTCCAGCGTCTCGTACTCCACCAGGGCGTCGGTGACGCGCTTGAGGCCCTCGAGGTTCTCGGTGAGCACCGCCTTGCCCTTCTCGTAGCAGCTCATCACGATGCTGCGCACCTCGGCATCGATCATCCGCGCGGTCTCCTCGGAGTAGTCCTTGGAGGAGTTGAAGTCGCGGCCGAGGAACACCTCACCGTCGCTCTTGCCGAAGGCCAGGGGCCCCAGCTTCTCGCTCATGCCCCAGCGGCACACCATGGCGCGCGCCGTCTCCGTGGCGCGCTCGATGTCGTTGGAGGCGCCCGAGCTCATCTCGTTGAACATGAGCTCCTCGGCGATGCGGCCGCCCATGGCCATGGAGATCTGATCGAGGATCTGCTTCTTGTAGCCGTTGACCTTGTCCTCGGTGGGCAGGCTCCAGGTGAGACCCAGGGCCTGGCCGCGCGGGATGATGGTGACCTTGTGGAGAGGATCGCAGCCGGGCAGCAGCTTGGCGATGATCGCGTGACCCGCCTCGTGCACGGCGGTGTTCCGCTTCTCCTTCTCGGTCATGATCATGGACTTGCGCTCGGGGCCCATGAAGACCTTGTCCTTGGCGGCCTCGAAGTCGCTCAGGTCCACGCGCTCCTTGTTCTGCCGCGCGGCCATCAGCGCCGACTCGTTGACGAGGTTCTCCAGGTCCGCGCCCGTCATGCCGGGGGTACCGCGGGCGATGACCTCCAGCTCCACCTCGGGGGCGAGCGGCACGCGGCGGGTGTGCACCTTGAGCACGCCCAGGCGGCCCTTGAGGTCGGGGCGCGGCACCACGATGCGCCGGTCGAAGCGGCCGGGACGCTGCAGCGCCGGGTCCAACACGTCCGGACGGTTGGTGGCGGCGATGAGGATGACGCCCTCGTTGGACTCGAAGCCGTCCATCTCCACCAGGAGCTGGTTGAGCGTCTGCTCGCGCTCGTCGTGTCCGCCGCCCAGGCCCGCGCCACGGTGACGGCCCACGGCGTCGATCTCGTCGATGAAGATGATGCACGGGGCGTTCTTCTTGCCCTGCTCGAACAGGTCGCGCACGCGGCTGGCGCCCACGCCGACGAACATCTCCACGAAGTCCGAGCCGGAGATGGAGAAGAAGGGCACGCCCGCCTCACCGGCCACCGCGCGGGCGAGCAGCGTCTTGCCCGTTCCCGGCGGGCCCATCATCAGCACGCCCTTGGGAATGCGGCCGCCCAGCTTGGTGAACTTCTTGGGATCCTTGAGGAAGGCGACGATCTCCTCGAGCTCCTCCTTGCACTCGTCCGCGCCGGCCACGTCCGCGAAGGTGATCTTGTTGTGGCTCTCGTTGAGCAGCCGCGCCTTGGACTTACCGAACGTCATCGCCTTGCCGCTACCGCCCTGCAGCTGGCGCATGAAGAAGATGAAGAAGAGGAACAGGAAGACGACGGGCATCCACTGACCGAGCACGGTGAGCCAGAGGCTGTTCTGCTCCTCGCGCTCGTACTTCACGTCCACGTCGTTCTTGCGCAGTTGCTCGAGGATGGCCGCGTCCGGCGCGGGACCCGTGGTGCGGAAGTCCGTCTGCGAGTCGGAGAACTTCCCCGTGTAGGTATTCCCCTTGACCGACACCTCGCGGACCTTCTTGTCCTCCACCTTGGCGAGGAACTGGGTGAAGGTCGGTTCCTCCACCTGCACGCCGTTGGTGTTGAAGAAGTTGTAGAAGGCGACGAAGAGGACGATCAGGATGACCCAGAGGCCGATGGTTTTGTAAGTCGAACGCACGTGGCAGCAGCCCTTTCGGTGCTCGGCGGCAGAGGTGGGCACGGACGGAAAAGCCCAACACTTCCGACCGGTTGTCACGACACCGGGCGTATTGCCCGTGTATCTGACGGTAACAGCAACAACAAAAACGCCTCAACTATTTTGGGGGTTCCTCTTCTGGCACGCCCCCGAAGTGTCCGAACTCTATAACGCACAGCCCCCGCGCATGCCCGTGCCAGGAGGCAGCGCCCAGAGATACAGCCGTACAGCGCCCGCGTCCGGCGAATTCCACACCCCTGGTACCCAGAGCACACTCCCCCCGGCGTCCGTGACGACCGGCACCCGGTCCCGTTGCTCGCGGGGAACGCGGCCGTCCACCAGCACGTCCTGCAGCTTCCGGGAGCCGGCGGGGCCGCGCACCCGATCCCCGGCGCGGCGCGTCCTCACCATGAGCGGCCACCGGGTTTCCTCCCGTAGGGACAGGGCGAGCGCCCCCAGGGGCGGTGTCCCTGACCCCACCCCGAAGTGCCATTGCGTTCCGGGTTGCACCCCCTGGCTCCCCTCTCCCTCCAGGACCAGGCAGGCCGCGGCCTCGGGCGCGGGCTCCTCCCGGCGCACGCAGCGCACCCGTCCCCCCATGGCCATGAGCTGGAGGCCCCCGGGCAGGTGCCCTCCGCGCAGCGTCACCGTCCCCCCGTCGGCCACCGCGTCCAGTACCCGGGCGAGCGAGGGCCCATCCACCTCCACCCCGGCTTCGGTCAACAGGCGGACGAGCACCCGGCGGCGCAGCGCGGGCTCCAGGGCGCGCACGCCCACCGCGTCCAGACTCCCATCCGGCAGCACCAGCCGGCCCCAGGCCTCGTCGGCCATGCGAGCAAGCAGCGCCTCGTCCTCGGCCGCCAGGCGGGTGAAGGCCGCCAGGTGCGGCACCACCGAGAAGCCCACGGCCGTGGAGAGCGCGGGCAGCAGATCGTGCCTCAACCGCACCCGGAGGAAGGTCCTGTCCTCGTTCATGCTGTCGTGCACGAAGCTCGTGCCCTGCTCGGCGAGAAACGCCTCCACCTCCTCGCGCGTGCACCCGATGAGCGGACGGACGAGCGCGGCGCGCGCCCGGTGGATGCCGATGGCACCGCGCAGGGCGGTGCCTCGCAACAGCCGCATGAGCAGCGTCTCGGCCTGGTCCGTCGCCGTGTGCGCCGTGGCCACTGCGTCCAACCCCCGCTCGCGGCGCAACGCCTCCAGCGCCGTGTAGCGGGCGTGCCGGGCCCGCTCCTCCACTCCCGGACCCGGCCGCAGGCCCAGCTCGCGGACATGACACGGCAGCCCCCATCGAGCCGCCAGCCGGACGACCGCCTCGGTGTCCCGCCGGGCCTCGGGCCGCAGACCATGGTCGAGCGTGGCCACCTCCACCCGCAGCGACAGCGCCTCGCGCACGAGCGCCGTTCCCACCAATAGGGCGCACGAGTCCGCTCCCCCCGAGACGGCCAGCAGCACCGAGCCTCCCGCGAGGCCGAGCTGGCGGTAGCACCCCGAGAGGTTTCGCGAAAACAAGAGGCTCGTCTCACCCATGACCGGCATCGAACACGCGAGGGAATCAGAATCGCGCGGGCCGGGTTACACCAGATGCGGCTGGTTGAAGCAGCCCAAGACGATTCCTATGCTCTTCCTGGGGGTCGCGACGGTCGGGGAAAAGAGGGCGGGGGCGGAATGGCCGGGCGACACGAAGGGTTACAATGATGGATTTTCAACGGAGTTGGGCCTAGGGGTCCCCCCCCTCCCCCTCTGGGCCCACGGGGCCGCTGGGACACGTCCTGGCGGTCCTTCTTTCCGGAACGCCCCGGATCCTGCCTGCCAGGATCCGGGGCGTTCTCTTTTCGCGGGCTTTTTTCGCACACGCGGAATACCCGGCGTCATACGGTGGGGACACACTCCTAAACCGTTGACCCGTCGGGAGGTCTGTCGGATAACGGCTCCAGTGTGTTCAGGTCGTCACCTCGTATCCGTTCCGGAGACCCAGGATGGCAGGCACCGACAAGCGCAAGCAGTCCCTCTACTTCCCCGAGGAGATGCTCAAGGAGATCCAGGAGGAAGCCAACCGTCAGGACCGTTCGCTCTCGTGGGTCGTCCAGCAGGCCTGGAAGATCGCTCGTGACCGCATCAAGTCGTTCCCCGCCGTCAACGACGTGACGGGTGACGAGCGGCAGGACCCACGTGAGGAAGGAAGGTCCTAAGAGCCCATGGCCGCTACTGATCATCGAAAACAAAGCCTCTACTTCCCCGAAGACATGCTGGATGAAATCCAGCGCGAGGCGACGCGGCAGGACCGCTCGCTGTCGTGGATCGTCCAACAGGCCTGGAAGGTGGCCCGGGGCGATCTGCGCAAGATGCCCTCGCCCAACGATGTCTTCGGCGCCCCGCCGCCCCGCCCCGACGGCTCGTCGGACGGGACGTAGGACCGAAGCACCCTTCCCGGCCCTAGCGCACCACGGGCCGGGAGGGTTTCGCGCAGTTCTCGAAGACGACGCGCTCCTCCTCGTACAAGGGGGGCTTCGGGTCGGCGTGTTGGCTGCGCATCCAGGCCTCGGTGAGCGTCACGTCCGAGGTCCGGCCCGCGGACGAGCTCGCCGTGACGGGGTTGCGCGCCACGTCGGAGGCCGCGTCCTTGAAGATGGCGCCGTAGCCGTCTCCTCCCAGCGCCAGGAACGACGACATGGCCACCCGGTAGTACGGGGCATTGTCCCGCGGGGGCAAGGGCACCGGCCGGTCGTTCACGCTCAGCTCCTGCACGCGCTGCCCCACCGGGCGCGAGCAGTCCACGCGCATCTTGATGTCCTTGGACACCTGCAGGAAGGCGCCCGAGGGCGCGAGGATGGGCTGCCCCGCCGGCGAGAGTCCCTCCACCGAGTGCTCGAACATGGCCACGAGCTGCTTCTCGGTGAGGTCCACCGTCACCACGAAGTTCTCGAAGAGCATCACCTCGTGCAGGAGGCCATTCTTCAGCGGCCCCCGGGGGATGGACGTGCGGGTGACGCACAGGCCCTCGGCCCGGAGCGCGCCTCCGTTGAGGATGCCCAGGTCCGCGGGAGCCCGGGAAGCATCCTCGGCGTGGCGCAGCGCGTCCGCGGCGAGCTGCCCGAGCGCATGGTTGTCATGCCGCGTGTAGATGCGGTCCAGGTAGACATCCACGCCCAGGTTGCCGAGGACCGTCTCGGGATCCTCCACCAGGGGCTGGCACTGATCGTTGTAGCGCAGGCAGCTCAGGCCCGGAGCCAGGGCCAGCGCCAGCAGCGCGACGGTGAACGGTCGGGACATCACAGGTGGGCCCTCAAGGTCAGGAAGGCGGACAAGCCCTCGCGGGGAAGCAGGTTGGGGATGCGGTCCGGACGGGGCACATCATCGCGCAGGTCGAAGTCGAAGACGTTCTGCACCAGCAGCGCCAGCTCGAAGTGATCGGCGATGGGCTCGGTGCGCACCTGCGCGGTGATGAGGTTGTAGGCGGGGATCCGGTAGCGGCGCACCAGCTCCAGCACCGAGCGCGTGTTGTTGCGCCGCTCGGCGCCCGCGCGCACCACGAGATCGAAGTTGATGACGTCTCCAATGGGCATGGAGATGCCGGCATTGAAGCGCGCCTGGGGCGTGTCGGTGAGGTAGAGGTGGTTGGCGGGCAGCTCCAGGTCCTCGGCGCGGAAGAGGCTCGCGTTGACCCAGGCGGTGGCGCGCTTGCTGGCCTCCAGCCGGGCCTCGCCTTCCACGCCGTACACGCGCACGCCCAGCTCGCGGTTGCGCACCGGGACGATGTTGCCCGAGGTGTCCACCGCGGCGATGGGATGGGAGAAGCCCTCGTAGAAGGCATTGCCGCGCAGGCGCACGCGCGCCTCGCCCGCCGTCTGGATGAGGTCCGCGCCCAGCTCGATCGTGTCCACCACGGCGGGCTGCAGGCCCGGGTTCCCCACGAAGCGGCCCTGGTTGTAGTAGGTGTTGGGGATCTGCTCGAGCAGCTCCTGGAGCGTGGGCGGACGGAAGGCCCGGCCGTAGAGCAGCTTGAGCACGAGCGAGTCGGTGGCCGAGAAGACCAGCCCCGCGCGGGGGTTGAGGCTCGTCACCAGGTGCGTGCCGGTGATGGCCAGGCTGTCCTTGTCCACCAGGGGCAACTGGGTCACGTCCGCGCGCAGGCCGAGCGTGAGCGTGAGCGGCTCCACCACCGTCCACTGGTCCTGCACGAAGGCGCCGAGCGCCAGCCGCCGCGAGACCGCGCCCTCGGCGATGTCCTGGATGTCCACGAGCCCCGTCGGCGGCGCCAGCTCGTCACGCCGGCGGCTGTCGGAGGTGTAGTTGGTGAGGTAGGAGTAGTCGTCCAGCGTCTGCAGCTCCCCCACCGCGCCGAAGGACAGGCGGTTGCCCTCGAAGAGCGACAGGTCCGCGTCCACGCTGGCGCCCAGGGAGCTCACGGTGACGAGCGTCTGCTCGAGCATGCCCTCGGAGAAGAGCTGGGTGCGATCATCCGGGCCGGTGCGGAAGTTGTCCGGACCGATCTGGAAGAGCCGGTCCGTGGACTGCCGATCCGCGGACAGGCGCGCGCGCACCCGCGTCTGCTCGTTCACCTGGCGCTCGTAGGTGATGTCACCCAGCAACATCATCCACTTGAGGCGCGAGCCCGGACCCATGGTGTCGAACAGGCCCAGGAGCGCGGCGCGGTCCTCGGACATCACCCGCACGGACGCGGTGAGGCGGTTGCGCGAGGAGAGCGCGTACTCGGCGCCCAGGCCGAGGTTGAGCAGGAAGCGGTCATCATGGGTGTAGCCCGCGGGCTCCAACGGCTCGCGCAGCTTCTGCGCGAGCGTGTCCGCGTCGAGCGCGTCCTTCTCGACGGCCGTCGAGCCCCCCTCCTGGTACCAGACGTCCCCGTCCCCGAAGAGCTTGAGACGATCGAGCCCCAGCGCACCGGCCAGGTGCAGATCCGCGGCGGGCGCGAGCCCCTGCTCCACCTTCTTGGGCACACCGCCCACCGAGGCGGAGGAGAACAGGCCTTCCTCGCGCTGCGTGACGAGGTTCACCACGCCCAGGAAGGCCCCCGCGCCATACAGCGACGAGCCCGGACCCCGGATGACCTCGATGCGCTCGAGGTTGTCCACCGGCAGGTTCATCAGCGCCTTGCCGTCGAAGAAGTTGTTGAGCCGGTGGCCGTTGAGCAGGAAGAGCACCTCGGCGTCGTTGCGCAGGCCGCGCACGGCCGTGCGGTGGAAGCCCTGGACGTCGCGGCTGATGGACAGCCCGGGCACCACGTCCAGCACGTCCGCCACCGTGCGCGCCCCGAGTGAGCGGATCTGCTCGCGCCCGAACGAGGCGGCGATGGCGGGCACCTTCTTCACCGACTCCTCGTGCCGCGTGGCCAGCGCCAGCGTGTCCTCGGCGGTGTAGAGCGCCAGATCCTCCTCCATCTGCGAGCGCGCCGACTCGACGGGGGCGGGCTCGGGAGGAAGCGGGCGCGAGGGCCGCTCCGGGGCCGGGGGCGCGGCGGCCGGCTCCGTGTCCGCGGGCAGCTCGGCGTTGAGCGCCGCCATGGCGTCATCGGCTTCGGACTTCCGGGCCGGCTCGGGCTTGCGCGCGGGCTCGGACCGGGTGGGCTCGGGCTTGCGCGCGGACTTCGCGGGCTCGGGGGCTCGCGAAGCGGGGGGCGCACGCGGGGGGGCTTCCGGCTCCGGGGGCGTCCGGGTCGACAGGGGCGGCACCCGGGCCGGAGGCTCCGCGCCCGCGACGAGCACCCGGGCCGGACGCGTGGCGCTCTTGAAGAGCGGCACCCGCTCTCCACCGGGCGTGAAGCCCTCCACGTAGTACTCCACCCCGGGAGCGGCCAGGTGCGTGCCCGGAATGACTCCCCGGTAGAGATCGCCGTACTGCAACTCCATGGGCGTCTCGGTGTAGGGCTCGCCGGAGCCGCGGTAGCGCAGCACCACGCGGAGGATGCGCTGGGTGCCGGTGAGCACGCCATCCACCACCAGGGCCTGGCCGGCTTCCGCCTGATCCGGGGGGTTGTGAAGCAGGGTCGACTTCTCCTGCGAGTGGACGGGCAGCGCCACGAGCAGCACGAGCGCGAGGAGGATGGAGCGGGGGCGTGAGCAGGCCACGGGGATTCGGATCGTCCACCGTGGGCCCGGACGCGTCAAGGAAGGGGGACGCGGTCGCTGAATTTTTGCCGGTCCGGCGGGTGCATGCGAGTGGTGACCGCCCATGCGCGCGTCGCTCGCCCTCCACCTCGCCCTGTTCCGCCGCCAGAAGGCCCAGATCGCCCGGGCCGTCGAAGGACAGTCGGCGGCCTTTCGCGCCTACGAGGCCCGCTACCGCCGGCGGACCTCCGACTACCGCCAGATCCTCTCCGCCCACGCCGTCTCCCAGCAGGTGCGCGCCGCGGACGTCATCTACGTGGGCGACTACCATACGCTGCCGCTCGCGCAGGAGACCTACCTGAACCTCGTGGAGGGCGTCCGGGAGGCGGGCCGCCCGGTGGTGCTCGCGCTCGAGTGCGTGGAGGGCCGGCACCAGGCGTCCGTCGACGCGTACCTGGCCGGACGCCTCACCGAGCGCGCCCTGCTCTCCCGCCTGGGACTCGGCGCGGGACAAGGTGCCTGGTCCGGGGCGCGCACGCTGCTCGCCTACGCCCGGCGCCACCGCCTGCGCGTGGTGGGCATCGACCGCCGCGCCCAGGGCGAGCGCTCCCTGGAACTCCGGGACGCGTACGCGGCCGAGCGCATCGCCCGGGCACTTCGGGCCGAGGACTCCCCCCGGGTGGTGGTGCTCGTGGGCCAGTACCACGTGGCGCCCTGCCACCTCCCCGCCCAGGTGGAGCGGGCACTCGGCGAGGCGCACGGCCTCAAGGGGCTCGTGGTGTACCAGAACGCCGAGGGCGTCTACTGGCGGCTCGCCCGCGAGGGCAAGGTGGGCGCGGCCCAGGCGGTGGAGCTGACGGATGGGGCGCTGTGCCTGCTCAACGCCTCGCCCGTGGTGTGCCAGCAGAGCTTCCTGGACTACCTCGAGGCCGAGTCCGGGGACTCGCCGCTGCGTGAACGCGGCGCCGCCGAGCGCTTCCGGGAGATGGCGGGCCTCATCGGACGGCTCGCGGGCGTGCCGGTGGGCCGCTGGCTGGACGAGGCCGAGGTGGTGACGGCGGCGGAGGGAGACGCGCTCGAGCGCATCCAGCAGCGGGGCCGCTTCACCCAAGGTGAGCTCGTGCAGCTGCGCCGGCACATCCTCTCGCGCGAGAGCTACTACATCCCCCGGGCGCGCACGGCGTACCTGGCGTCGCTGTCCCTCAACCACGCGGCCGAGGAGGCGGCGCACTTCGTGCGGCACTGCGCCGTGGGCGACGCCATGGAGGCGCCGCGCCGGGCCTCGGATGCCTTCTACGCGCGCTGCGTGGAGGAGGCGCTGGGCTTCTTCGGCTCGAAGCTGGTGAACCCCCGGCGCGTCTGCGTGGGGGCCGGCGAGTGGGCCCTGCGCTTTGGCCAGGCCCGGGGCGTGGAGCGGCAGATCGCCGCGTTCGTGCTCGCGCACAAGGCGGCCGAGGTGGAGGTGCCGGACGAGGCGGTGAAGCTGCTGCCCCTGCGCAAGGACCGGCTCTTCCATGGCGTCAGCCACGCGCTGGGCTACCTGCTGGGCGACACGCTCTACCAGGGCTTCGAGACGGGCCGGGTCGAGCGCGCCGAGGTGCGCGCCCTGTTCCGGGATCCCCTCGAGGACCCGCGCGCCACCTACTTCCAGTGGGTGCGCCGCCTGTCCTCCTGAAGACGCGCTGAGGACATGAGAGGATGGGCGGCGACATGAAACTCTGGGTGGATGCCGATGCCTGTCCCGGTCCCGTGCGGGACATCCTCTTGCGCGCCTCGCAGCGCTTGGGGCTCCCCATCGTCTTCGTGGCCAACAAGACGCTCTCCCTGCCCCGCTCGGAGCTCGTCTCCTCGGTGCGCGTGGGCAGCGGGCTCGACGTCGCGGACCAGTACATCGCGCAGCAGGCCCGGTCCGGAGATCTCGCCGTCACCCAGGACATCCCGCTCGCGGCCCTGCTCGTGCCCAAGGGCGTCGTCGTGCTCGATCCCCGCGGCGAGCTGTTCACCGAGGACAACATTTCCGAGCGCCTGTCCGTGCGCAACTTCATGCAGGAGCTGCGCGAGAGCGGCGTGATGACGGGGGGCCCCAGCGGCTTCTCCTCGCAGGACCGCCAGCAGTTCGCCGCCGCCCTGGATCGCGAGCTCGCGCGATTGCACAAGCCGCGACCGTAGACGCCCCTCCCCTCTTCCGGCCCGGCGCGCCGCTCTGGCAAGGTAGCCGCCAGTCCTGCCGGGGAGGCCACACCATGAAGATGAAGGAACGGGTGGAGAAGCTCGAGGAGCAGCGCCGCCGCAACGAGGGCCTGGGAGGACCGGAGCGCATCGAGCGCCAGCACGCCAAGGGCAAGCTCACCGCCCGCGAGCGCCTCCAGCGGCTCTTCGACGAGAACACCTTCGAGGAGATGGGCCTGCTCGCCGGAGCCGATGGCCACCTGCCCGAGGAGGAGGACCCCTCCCGGCCCTCGTCCGCGGACGGCGTCATCACCGGCGTGGGGGAGATCGACGGACGGTCCGTGGCGGCGGCCATCTACGACTTCACGGTGTTCGGCGGCTCCATCGGCACGGTGGGCGAGCGCAAGGTGGCGCGCATGCGCGACCTGGCCCTCAAGCACCGCATCCCCATGGTGTGGCTGGTCGACTCGGCGGGCGCGCGCCTGGAGGCGGGCGGCGACGTGGACCCCCGGCGCCTCGCGGGCTTCGCGGACACCGGCTACCTCTTCCGCGAGCAGGTGGTGATGAGCGGTGTGGTGCCCCAGATCGCCGCCATGGTGGGCCCCGGCGCCGCCGGCACCGCCTACATCCCGGCGCTCGCGGACTTCGTGCCCATGGTGAAGGGCACCAGCTCGCTCGCCCTCGGTGGCCCCTACCTCGTGGAGTCCGTGGTGGGCGAGAAGGTGACGGAGGAGGAGCTGGGCGGCTCGAAGGTGCACACCGAGGTGTCCGGCGTGGCCGACGCCGAGTACCCCGACGACGCCACCTGCCTCAGCGCCATCCGTGAGTACCTGTCCTTCTTCCCCTCGCACTGCGAGGAGCGGCCTCCGCGCCGGCCCACGGCGGACCCGTTCGACCGGCGCGACGAGTCCCTGCTCACCGTGGTGCCCGACAGCCCGCGCCAGGCGTTCGACATGCACAAGGTCATCCTGTCGCTGGTGGATGAGCGCAAGTTCTTCCCGCTCAAGCCCCGCTTCGCGCGCAACCTCATCACCGGCCTGGCGCGCATCGACGGCTGGCCCGTGGGCATCGTGGCCAACAACTCCATGTACCTGGGCGGCATCCTGGACGTGAACGCGGCGGACAAGGCGGCGCGCTTCATCAACCTGTGTGATGCCTTCCAGGTGCCGCTGCTCTTCCTCCAGGACGTGCCGGGCTTCATGGTGGGCACCAAGGTGGAGCAGCAGGGCATCATCCGCCACGGGGCGAAGATGATGTACGCGGCCGCCAGCGCCACCGTGCCCAAGTTCACCGTGGTGGTGCGCAAGGGCTACGGCGCGGGCTACTACGTCATGAACGGCCGGGCCTTCGAGCCGGATCTCTTCATCGCCTGGCCCGGCGCGGAGATCGGCGTCATGGGCGCCGAGGGCATGGTGGCCATCGCCGCGCGCAAGCTCCTGCAGGGCGCCGAAAGCCCCGAGGCCGCCGAGGCCATGAAGAAGCAGCTCGCCGAGGGCCTGCGCCAGCACATCCGCATCGAGCGCACCGCCGCGCTCGCCATGGTGGACGACGTGGTGGATCCCCGCGACACGAGGCGCCTGCTCGCGCGTGCCCTCAAGCGCTCGGCGAACAAGAAGGTGGAGCGCCCCTTCCGCCGCCGGGAGATCTCCCCCGTCTAGAGGCCCTCCCCCACCTGCTCCAGCGCGCGCTCGATCTGCTGCAGCGCATAGGGCTTGGGCAGCACCACGGCGCTCAAGCCCTTGTCCAGGCCCTCGGTCGCGTTCCCATACCCCGAGGCGACGATGACGCGCAGGCCGGGCACGCGCCGCACCGCCTCGCGCGCCAACTCCACGCCCGACATGCCCGGCAGGCTCACGTCGGTGAACAGCACGTCGAAGTGGCTGGTGGACAGCGCCGCGCGAGCCTCCTCCGCGCTCGGGACCGCCAGCACGTCGTGCCCGAGGATGCCCAACAACTCGTACGCGGACGTGCGGATGTCCTCGTCGTCCTCTACGAGCAGCACGCGCAGGCGCGTCTTCTTCGGCGGCTCGGGGGCACGCGCGGCCCGGACCCGCTCGCGCCGCAGCGCCAGCATGTCCCGCGCGCTCTGCCGCTGCTGACGGTTGCGCAGCATCATGCGGATCTTCCGCGCCATGTCCTCGCGCCGGTAGGGCTTGACCAGCAACGCGACACCCGGATCCAGCCGCCCGCCATGGACGATGGCGTTCTCCGTGTAGCCCGACGTGAACAGCACCTCGAGCTCCGGCAGGAAGTGCCTGGCCTGCCGCGCCAACTCGGGGCTGCGCACCGGGCCGGGCATCACCACGTCGGTGAACAGCAGATCCACCGGCATGCCACTCTGGATGATGGCCAGCGCGCTCTGGGCATCCCCGGCCTTGAGCACCCGGTAGCCCAGCTCCGTGAGCATCTCCACCGCCGTGGTGCGCACCGCGACGTCGTCCTCCACCACCAGGATGGTCTCGTTGCCCCCCTCGATGGGCCCCTCGAGCACCTCGGCCGGCGCCGTCTCCGCCTGGAAGGCGCGGGGCAGGTAGATCTTCATCGTCGTGCCGTGGCCCACCTCGCTGTAGATCTTCACGTGGCCCCCCGTCTGCTTGACGAAGCCGTACACCATGCTCAGCCCCAGCCCCGTGCCGCGGCCCTCGGGCTTGGTGGTGAAGAAGGGCTCGAACGCGCGCTCGAGCACCTCGGGAGACATGCCGCAGCCCGTGTCGGAGATGGCCAGCAGCACGTACTGGCCGGGCACCACGTCCTGGTGCAACTGGGCGTAGTGATCGTCGAGCATGGCGTTGCTCGCCTCGATCGTCAGCCGGCCGTGGGCCTCCATCGCGTCCCGGGCGTTGATCGCCAGGTTGAGGATGACGTTCTCCAACTGGTTCGCATCGGCGAACGTGTTCCACAACCCGCCGGAGATGACCGTCTCGACCTCGATGTCCTCGCCCAGCGCGCGGCGCAGCAGCTCATCCATGCCGCGCACCAGGCGGCCCAGGTTGATGACCACGGGCTCGAGCGGCTGGCGCCGGGCGAACGCGAGCAGCTGCGCGGCGAGCTTGGCGCCGCGATCCACCGCGCCGACCGCCGTCTGCAGGCGCCGCTGGCCCCGCTCATTGCCGGCCACCTCGTTCTGCAAGAGCTGGAGGTTGCCCCCGATGACCTGCAGCAGGTTGTTGAAGTCGTGCGCCACCCCACCCGTCAGCTTGCCCACCGCCTCCATCTTCTGGGCCTGCCGCAGCGCGGCCTCGGTCTCGCGCCGCTCGGCCTCGCTCTGCTCGAGCGCCTGGGTGCGCTCGCGCACCAGCTCCTCCAGGTGCTCCTGGTAGCGGCGCAGCTCGTCCTGGGCGCGCTTCTGCTCGGTGACGTCCTGCCCCTGGGCGAAGACGCCCGAGATGGTCCCATCCGGCTCGACGATGGGCTGGTACACGAAGTCGACGTACACGTCGCTGAGCGGCGCGTCCGGCGTGCGCTGCAGGCGCACCAGGATGCCCCGGCCGACGAACGGCTCCCCCGTCGTGAGCACCTTCTCCAACAGCGCCGGGAAGCCCTGCTCCACCGTCTCCGGGAGCGCCTCGCGGATCGGCTTGCCGAGGATGTCCCGGTGGCCCACGAGCTGGAAGTAGGCGGGGTTGCTCATCTCGAAGACGAGGTCGGGCCCGCGCAGCACCGTCACGAAACCCGGCGCCTGCTCGAACAGCCGGCGCAACCGGTTGCGCTCCTCATCCAGCGTGCGGTTGGCGTCCTGGACACTGCGCGCGCGGTGGAGCACACCGGCCTCGAGTTGATCCCGGAGGGGCCCGTCTTCCTGCGCCACCCGCGCGGCACGCACCGTGCGCTTGAGCTCCTGCAACTCCGTCACGTCCACGGTGTGCTGGAGGATGAAGGCCACCTCGCCCCCCTCGTCGAGCAGCGGCGTGTGGGTGGCGCTCCAGAAACGCTCCCGGACGACGATGCCCTCGGGCGTATGCAGGGGCACCCGGTAGGGGATGAGCGCCAGCGTGTCCGGCGTCCGTCGCTTCAGCACCCGCTCGAACGACTCGCGCAGCAGTCGCGCCGGGAGGTTGTCCGGATCGTTCGGATCATTGGGAAACGCCGCCAGGATGTGCTGGCCGACGATGTCCTCGAACCGGCTCGCCGTGACGCGCAGGTAGGCCTCGTTGGCCGCCACGTAGCGCAGCTCACGGTCCAGGATCATGTAGGGGTTGGGCGAGAGGTTGAAGATCCTCTGATAGTCAATAGTCACCGACATATTTCCACGAGGGCCCGTGCCCCCCTCTCCCATACCTTGGAACGGCAACTGATCCAGCCCGGTGGCGCTTTTACCCAAACGTATCGCTCCCATTCCAGACCCGGCTCGCGGCCGGCGGATCCGTTCATCAGTCCACAAAGAGCACACGAACCGAGCACACGAACCCGCCGCGCGGGAAAAGCCTTCCGGCTTCCGCGCGACTCAGGCATGGGGGGCTGAGGAACATTTCGGGAGGGACGGCGTCTGGCCGCGACCGCTCCCCCGCCCGCTTGGGCATACGGAGCGCGGAGCGGGGCGCCAGAGGCTCGAGGGGCGGCCGGGCGCCAGAGGGCCCGACCGCCGGTGGGCAGGCCAGCAGCCGGCCAGCGCGGGACTACGGCAGGACGTTGAAGTCGCCCGCCTTCAGCCGGTGCTCGAGGGCGGGGGTCATCACCGGCGCGGCGAACTCGGCGACGCTCGCCGCCGGCATGCGCAGCTCCAGGCCCCGGCCCAGGCGGTGGTAGAGGGCGTTGGTGCCCAGCGAGAAGAGCCGCAGCTCGCGCAGCGCATAGGCGCCCTCCATGCGCGACAGGCCCACCTGGCCCGCGTCGAAGCGCAACGTCAGGGTGTGCGAGCCCACTCCGAGCTGGTCCGTCACCTGCGCCTCGGCCACCGGCCGCTCCGCGCCCCGGCGATCCGTGGCCACCAGCGTGCCCGACACCTCGTAGCGATCGCGCGCCTGGCTCTCCAGCACCACGTCCACCTCGAAGGACGCCACCTTGCCAGCCGCGTCGCGCACCAGGCGCGGACGCCCCGCCGAGACGATGCGCGCCGTGGGCACCGCGAAGCCCACCGACGTCTGCGCCAGGCGGTCGAAGTCCTTGCCCTCCGAGCGGCCCGTCGCGCGGACCTCGAGCACCCAGGCACCGGGCTCATCGCGCTCGCTCAGCACACGCGAGACGAGCGCCCGGTACTCCTGGCCCACCTGGACCACCGGCACCGTCCGGTCCCGCTCGAAGCGCGGGTTGTAGAGCGTGGCCTCGAAGCGCACCTTGTCCAGGCGGGCCGTGGAGTGCAGGTCCACCGTCACGTAGCCCTCCTCGCCCGGGAAGAACTGCATGGCCGAGGCGGTGAGTGACAGCTCGGTGGGCGAGGACGGCAGGCGCACCTCGATGGCCATGCCCACGCGGGCCGCCTCGGCGCCCACCCGCACCTGATAGGCGCCCGCGCTCATCTCCCGGCTCATGCGCATCAGGGTGACGGGCCGGGAGATGCCCTCAGCCTTCAGTCGCGAGGCATTCACTCCCAGGGCTTCATCGGCGGAGCGCGCCGCGCGCACGTCCGCGCGCACGCCACGGGGGTCGAACATCGACATGTCGCGCAGCGCCTGCTCGCCGCGCTGGGCGTCCGTGCCCTTGGGGATGAACATCACCCAGGCGTCCTCGGGCGTGTCGATGGGCAGCGAGAGCTGCTGGGGCGCCGAGCCCGGAGCCACGTGCAGCACGGTGGACTTGGAGCTCCGGGTCTCCGGCGCGAGGGGCGGCACGAGCGGCTGCTGGGGCGCGCCGGGGTTGGACACCGAGACGAGGCCCGGAGCGAGGGGCTCACGCACCTCGCGCGGGAACAGACGCGCGGGAGCGACATCGCCCGCGACGCGCCGGGCGCTCGTGGCCAGGCTCATGGAGGACGAGGACTCCGGGGCATTCGGGGTGAAGCCGCCGAGGAGGACCACCGCCAGGGCCCAGCCGGAGGACTGAACGAGGGAGCGTGGAAAGGTCATGGTCTTGGACTCTCGGGGGAGCATCAGTGAAGGGCCTCGACGACGGAGTAGTTCTCGCGGTTCAGGGTGTAGTCCCAGGACAGCGCGCCGCAGAAGTTGGAGCCGCCCGGAGGCGCCTGGACACAGTCACTGGCGCCCGTCGAGCCCACGGCGGCGTCGAAGCCATACTTGGCCACCAGGCACGCGTCGCAGATGCCATCGCCCTGCCACGAGTCGGGGCAGACCGCGCCCGCGGTGGAGTAGCTGGCGGGATTGAGATACGGGTTCCAGCTCTCGGTGCTGGGGATGCGGTAGGAGCTGGAGTAGCCGTAGGCGACGAGGCAGTCCGGCTCGGGGTAGCCGTTCTTGAGATCCTCGCTGGTGCAGCCGTACTTCCAGACAGTGTTCCCGGTGGAGTAGTCGTAGGCGTAGCCCGAGTAGTAGTTGTTGCAGGCCTGACCGGCGGCCAGCACGTTGGTCTCCGGCGTCCACGTCTGCTGCGAGGGCGCGGGGATGGGGGCGTTGGCCACCTTCTTCGCGATGAGCGCGCCGCTGTTGTGGCAGCCCCGGCGCGACTGGTGATGGTTGAGGCGCCCATCGTCGATGATGATGTTGCCGAAGTAGCCCGAGCTGTCCGCGCCGATGAAGCCATCGGTGCTGGCGTTCCAACTGCCCCAGCCGAACAGCGCCGCCGCCTTGAGGCCCACGGCGTAGAGATAGCCGCCGCAGTGCGCGTCGCTGGAGAAGAGGTTGGCGTAGACCTTGTTGCCGCGCACCACGGAGATGGGCTTGCCACCCACCGACGTGGCCCCCTGGGCTCCGGCGAAGGTGCCGTTGGAGTTGTAGAGGCGCATGTTGTCCGTGCGCTGCTGCACCACGGCCGGGTTGTTGTAGCTGCCACCGCCGAAGAACTCGACGACGCTGTTGGCGATGTTGAGGAAGGAGCCGCTGGTGGTCACCTTGTCGGCCAGCGGCGTGCCCGCCAGGTCCGGCGCCGAGAAGATGACCTGGGAAATCTTGCTCGTCACGGCACTGACGACGTTGCCCTGGGCACTCACCGCGCCGGTGTGGCCGAGCATGTAGCGCACCGGGCTCGAGCCGTTCGAGTGGGTGATGACGGTGAAGCTGGTGATGCCCTTGGCGTTCACCCAGGGGACGATCTGGTCGACGATGGAGCCCCAGCTGCACTGGCTGAAGCCCGCGCAGGAGGCACCGGGATAGCCCACGACGAGGTAGGGCAGACCATTGCTCATCGTGGTGAGGGCGCTTTGCGTCCAATAGCCCGTCGTCGCCGAGCTGACTGATTGATCGCCCGTCCCATGGATGAAGACCACGCCGGGACCCGCGGCCTGGGCTTCGCCGTTGACGCAAAGCAGCGCCGCGCAGGCCGTGGCGAGTGCCAGGCCTGACCTGTGAAGCAGATGCATGGAGAACCTCCTGGAGAGGCCGTCGAGCGCGGCCCCGCACAGCGGTCGAGAGAGCAAGCGACTTTAACAGAACGACGACAGGGATTCCCCGGCCCCCCAGTGAAGGGGGCTTGCGTCGACCGGGCGCGTCAAGAATTGATCCCGTGCGGCTCGGAATTGATAGGGTTATCTCCGCCTTCCGCCCCCAAGGAGCAACGCGGTGAACGCCCTTCTCATACGCCTGGTGTGTGGTCTGCTCTTCGCCGCGATGGCGCTCGGCGCCGTGGTCCATCCGCCCAAGGATCTCACCCAGGGGTTGGGCATGCTGCTGCCCATGTCCATGCTGCTGGGCTACGCCATCAAGGGTTCCCCGCGCCGCTCGTTGATTCCCAAGCGCAAGGCGGCCCCGCCCCCTCCGGACGTCTCGGGCACGTGAGGCACGCCGCCCCGCGTCACGGTTTGCCGCGCACCGGGGCAGAAGTGACGCTTTCGATACCAGATGTGAGGTTGCGATGCAGTCCTTCACCGCGCTCGACGAAGCGCCCGCGGCCGCCCATCGGGATCCGGGTCCCGGCTGGCAGTGGCGGTTCTGGGCCATCTTCACCGGCCAGGCGCTTTCGTTGATCGGCTCCGCCCTGACCCAGTTCGTCCTGCTCTGGTGGATCACGGACACCACCGGCAGCGTCTCGACCTTGGCGACGGCGGGCATGGCGGCGCTCCTGCCGCAAGCCCTGCTCGGCTCTCTCGGAGGCACCCTCGCCGACCGCTACAGCCGCCGCATGTTGATGATCGCCGCGGACAGCGTCAGCGCGCTCTGCATGCTGCTGCTGATCACGCTCTTCCTGACCGGGCGGGTGGAGCTCTGGCACATCTACACCATGATGTTCATCCGCAGCGCCATGCAGGCGTTCCAGTCCCCGGCCGCCGCGGCGAGCACGGCCATGCTGGTGCCTCACGGCTTCCTGCCGCGCGCGGCCGGGCTCAATCAGACCCTGATCGGCCTGATGACGGTCGCCGCCGCGCCGCTCGGCGCCATGGCGCTCGGCATCATGCCCATCGGGCTGGCGCTGGGCATCGACGTGATCACGGCGCTGATCGGAATCGTGCCGCTCCTCGTCTTCCGCATTCCGCAACCCGACGCGCCGGAGGGTGGGAGAACCGGCATCTGGGCGGAGTTCCAGGAGGGAGTCCGGCTGGTCTGGAACCATCCCGGCCTGCGACCCCTCTATGTGCTCCTGGGGGTCGTCGTGCTCGTCATCATGCCGTCCTTCACGTTGGTGCAGCTGCTGGTGAAGCAGCACTTCGCGGGCGGCGCCGAAGGGGTGGCGCTGATGGAGGGGCTCGCGGGCCTCGCCATGATCGTGAGCGGCCTGGCCGTCACGGCTCTCGCGCCGCGGCGGCACGTGCGGTGGGTGCTCTGGGGGTTCGCCGTCTCCTGCTTCGCGCTCGCCCTGACAGCCCTGGCGCCTGGCCACTTCTTCTGGCTCGCCGTGGCATGGTGGGTGGTGAGCGCCGCCGCCTTCATCCTCGGAAACGCTCCGCTCACGACCCTGCTGCAGACAACCATCCCCAACCACCTGCAGGGCCGCATCTTCTCGCTGCTCAGCACCGTCACGGGTCTGGCGGCGCCCATGGGTCTGGCTGCCGCCACTCCGATCGGCGAGCTGATTGGCATCCGCTGGCTCTTCGTGCTGCAGGGCGTGCTCGGCGGATGTCTCAGTCTCCTGGGCTTCTGGTCGCCCGGCCTGCTGAGCCTGGACCGGCGGGCCTCGCCGGAGACGATGCCGAGGTGATGTCCGGTGTGCGCTCCCCCGTCACGGGGTGCCGCGCACCAGGGGAGAGGGCACGAGCGAGGTGCTCCCCGCCTCACGCGAGCCCGTGCCGATCGGGGCGACGGCCTGCTCGGGGGGGGCCTCCAGCAACGACATCACCACCGGGTGCACCTTGTTCGCGAAGTAGCGGCCCCCGGCCACGGTGAAGTGCACCCCATCCGCCATGCGCAGCCGCATGGGCTTGCGGAAACCCTCGACGGGGGCCTCGCGCAGCAGGTGGCCCCTGGCATCGACGAAGAAGGGCCGCGTCTCCAGGTGCGTCGACGCGCTGTCGCTCCGCACCGCCTCGCGCAGCACCCGGCGGATGATCTCCAGCTTGCGCTCGAAGCGGGGCAGGCCGGTGAAGGGCAACTCCACCCAGAGCACCTTGCGCCCCGGCGCCGACAACGTGCGCAGGAACTCCGTGGCCCGCTGCTGATAGGCGGCCTCCCACCCGGACACGCCCCACTGCACCTTCGCCTTGCCCTGCTCATCCGTGAGCCCCTGCCCATCGTTGCCGCCCAGGATGACGACGACGACGTCGGGTTGATGGCGCTCCACTTCCTCCCGCCCGACCTTCATCCAGTCGAAGAAGTCGGGACGGGCCAGTCCCGTGGAGGACTTCGCCCGCCGCACCGCGCGCAATCCCGGCTGCGCGTTGAGCAGTTGTTCGAGGGACTCTCCGAAGCTGGTGACGATCAGGCTGTCACCCAGCAGGAGCACGGTGCGAGAGCGGGCGGCGGCGTCGGGTCTCCCCTCCTCCGCCCGAACCGTCACGGACCACAGGAGAGCAAGACACACGAGCGCGCGAATCAGGGCGTTGTCCATCCGGCCCGCACGCTACCGCGCCCTTGCCCGGGGGAGAAATGCGCTGCCTTCCCTGGTGGGCGGGGAGTCAGGCGCTCAGCGAGTCACCGCCGGGAGTTGTCCGATGGAAATCACCGTCCCCCCCGGATCGACGGCCCAGACGGCCGCGAGGGCGGCCCGGCGCTCCACGGCGGGCAGCTCCCAGACGGGCTCCCCTCCAGGAGGCTGGGGCGGAATGGGTTTCTTGTAGCCCTCGGGCGTCAGGACGATCCTCGAATCGGACACGCTGCTGAACCCCCCCGTCCTGATCGGGATGTCGATCTCCGCCACGCGCTCCACCAGGAACGCGCTCATCCTGGCGCGGTGATACCGGTAGATGAGCAGTCCCCGCCCATCCCTCGGCCGCACCGCGAGATCGAAGGTCTCGGGCCCCACGCGCTGGAAGACATCGTCCTCGATGGCCGCCCGCGTGAAAACGTTCCCCGAGGGCGAGATTCTCCCCCAGGAAAGCTCCGCCGCTCCCGCGCTCCCCGCCATGCCGCTCAGCAGCATCACCACGAGCACACCCTGCTTCATGACCCATCTCCCCTGCTGTTCAAGGTGAACGTCCACCCTCTCTACGCCGGGGGAAATGGATATTCCCTCATTCGAAAAGCACGAGCTCCGACACCCAGGGGGCCGGCCGGTCACGCAGCCAGACGGAGCGCGTCCTCGCCAGGGCCTGGGCGGGTGTGGCTCCCCGCCCTACCTCGTCGAGCAGGGCCTGGAAGAAGGCGCCCCCTTCGGCATCGGGGATGGGCGAGGCGGGAGCCACCACGGACCGGGCACCCGCCTGGATGAACGCCGCGGGCAGGCTCGCCACGGCGTAGTAGCGCAAGGCGCCCCCATTCGCGCGGCACGCGGCGAGCAGCACCAGCGGCGCGCCCCGGAGCGACATCCCCTGGAGGTCCGAGACCGTCAACGCGTAGCGGCCGTCGGGCTCGGGAGACAGCGCGAGGAAGGACGCGTCGGAGAAGCCCGAGCGGATCAAGCCGTGCGCATGGAACTCCACCTCGGTGGCGTCCTCGAGCTCCGCGAGGACCGCGTCGGGGGTGGCCGACGCGCCCCGCAGGAGGACCTCTCCCGGCCGCGGCGCGCGGTTCCACGGCAGCAGGCGCGGCAGACCGAGCGTAGCTGGCGGCTCCACATCCGACACCACCACGTGCTTGGGAGGCAGTCCGGCCTCGGGCCCCTTCCCCTCTCCGCCCCCGGGAACCAGGTAGCTCCAGGCCCGCTCGGGTCCCAGCAGTCCGGGACGTCCCAGGAGCACGGGCTCGGCGAGCACCCGCACGGCGTCACACCCCGTGAGCCCCTCCAGCACCGCCGGAGGCACCGCGGGGAAGTCCTCGAGGAGCGGACGGGTGCGCTGCCCCAGGTACTCGCCCCGCACGTCACCCCGGGAGCCACGCGCCACGAAGAGGACGCGCTCGTCCTGCCCCGCCACGGCGAGCAGGCACGAGGCCGGCGCGGCGCGCTCCTGTCCGGCGGCGAGCACGGTGAGGGCCTCGTCGAACTCCCCCGCCTTCCCGGCGTCCATCACCAGCGTCTGGTGGGCGTAGGACCAGGCCTTGCGCGCCTCGATGTCCGTGGCCCGCATGGGCCCGGCCGCCGCGATGACCTCGCGCAGGCGCCGCTGCCCCTCGCGCCGGTCCGTCTCGATGAGGATGCGCGCCGCCATCTGATCCAGCAGCAGGCGCGCGCCCGGCGTGAACGACGCATCCTCGCGCAACAGCTCCACCCGCCGCGCCACGTACGCGCGCTCGTCCGCGGTCGTGCCGAAGCGCAGGAGATCTCCGTAGACGGCGAGCTCGAACAGGGAGGGCGGCGCCGCGCACTCGCGGGCCCGCGCCACCTCGCGCCGGGCCTCCGCCACGTCCAGCGCCTCGATGGCCAGGAGCGCGCGTTGATGGTGGTAGTCCGCGCGCCGCTCACAGTCCTCCGGCTGCCGTTGCAGGTACTCGTCCAGGTAGGCCCGGGCGAGCGCGGGCTCGTGGCTCAGGCGCGCGCTGTTGATGAGCGCGAGCACGAGCACCTCCTCGTGGTGCCAGTCCCCGAGGCGGCGCGCCACGTCCAGCGCCGCGCGCGCGGGCCCCATCGCCTCCTGGCGGCGATCCAACTGGTTGTAGAGGCCGCTGAGCTCCGCCTGGAGCGACACGCACCGGTACTCCAGCCGGGCCCGGTGGCACTCGTCGATCGCCGCCACGAGCCGCTGCTCGGCCCGGGCGCCGTCTCCATGCGCCAGATCCTCCGCCACCTGGGCCTTCACCAGCGGCGCGCGGTACCACACGGCCTCGCCCGACTCCTCGACGAGCGCGCGCAACTCCTCCAGGTGCTGGCGCTCGACGCGCAGCAGGAGGATGGCGCCGAGCAGCAACTCCCGCTCGCCCGCGCGGCGCAGGCGCGTGAGGTACCCCTGCGCCTCCTCGCCCGACAGGGCCCGGGCATCCTCCAACAGCGCGCGGTACGTGCGGGCCAGCGGTGCGCGGCGCGCGAAGTCGGCCCGGGCCACGCGTTGCACATAGTTGGAAGCGGTGGAGTTCCGGGCCGCGGCGTCCAGGGCGCTGGCCAGCGGTGCCAGCGCGAGCACCTGCTCCCGGGACACCGCGGCGCGGATCGCATGGTAGAGGTAGAGCCGCGCCAGGTCCGGATTGCGGCGGACCATCGCGGCCGGCGGCGTCCGTCCCTCCAGCGCGAGCGCCATGCCCGCGGCGTTCATGTCCGTCCACGCACGGCTCCGGGACGCGGCGCTCGCGCGCAGCCCCTCCGCCAGCCGCTTCGCCTCCTCGCTCCACCCCGGCTCGCCCCGGTCCGCCACGTGTTGGAACTCCATGGCGGCGGCCAGCTCCAACGACATCGCGCGCAACGCGACACCGCGGTTCCAATGGGCGCGCGCGTGCTCTGGCGCCGCCCTCAGCGCGCGATCCAGCGCCTCGAGGGCCCGCTCGGGCTCGCCCCGGCCCAGCGCCGCCAACGCGCGATCGCTGTCCACGTCCGGCGAGGGCGGCAGACGCTCCAGGGCCTTCTCGGCGCGCTCGAACTCACCGGCGAGCAGGTACGCCGTCGCCAGGCCGTGGAAGTCCCCCTGCTCCTCGAGCCGCGCCAGCAGCTTCACATCCAGCTCCGCGGAGCCCGAGGCCCCATCGCGCAGCGTGCCGGAGCTCCGGTAGCCATCCAGGCCCGGGTAGCCAAGCCGGCCGTCCAGGGAGCGCGTCGGCGCGAGCGCGAGCAGCTGGGCCCCCACCTCGGGGGACGCGGGCCGCATCCACCACGCCGCCAGCAGGCCGAGCAGCACGAGGGCCGCCATTCCCACGCCCGCGCTCCACATCCGGGTGGTGCGGTGGGCCCAGGAGGGGCGGAAGGGCTCGCGGCGCGGGGCACGGCGCGAGGCCGCGGCCGACTGCACGGCGAGACTCGCCTGGAGTTGATCCTCCAGGGCGGCCTGGCAGTCGGCGCACCCCGCGAGGTGGGCCTGGAACTCCTCGGCCTCGCTCGTGGACAGCTCTCCATCCACGAAGGCGGCGATCCGCTCGCAAGCCATCACTCGACACCTCCGGGTTGTGCCTGCTCGAGAAGGATGTCCTTGAGCCGCTTGCGCGCCCGGAACAACCGGGTGCCCACCGTCATGGGGGCGATGCCGAGCTGCTCGGCGATGCGCGCGTACGACAGACCTTCCATGTCCTTCAACCGCACCACGTCCCGGAATTCCTCCGGCAGCTTCTCCACCGCGCGCCAGACGTCTTCCAGCGTATAGCCCGCCCACGTCTCCGCCGGAGCCGCCTCCTCGCTGGCAACGTCCAGGCCCTCGGTGAATTCCTGCTGGGGATGGCGCTTGTCCTGCCGGCACATGTCGAGGAATCGCCTGACGAGGATGGAGGCCAGCCACGGCAGGGGGGGCGCGGACCGGTCATAGGTGTGGAAGGCGCGGAACGCCCGCTCGTAGGTGTCCTGGAGCAGGTCCTTCGCATCCGAGGGGTTGCGGCCCCGGCACAGGAACCGGGCGCGCTCCTCCAGTTGAGGCTGGCAGCGGGCCACCACCTCCTGGAACTCCCGCGCGGAGCCGGGAGCGCCGGGCGTGGCGCTCGCGGGGACGGGGGTCCGTGCCGGACTCCGGGTGCGGGTGAATCGAAACGGGAAGTCCACGAGGGCACTACTTCGCATGGGACGCATCCCGGCGAAAGGGCCTCCGGGGACTTCACTCCTCGTCGAGAGACAGCTCAAGGCACGAGCAGGGGCGTCTCGCGCGCCCGGGGGGCGAGCCGGGAGAAGACCTGACTGGCGAGCTCCGGCTGGCCGGCCCGCAGCCCCAGGGAAGCCTCATCGAGCAACGGCGTCACCACGAGTCCCTCGGCGCCGTGGTGGGCGAGGAAGACGAGGTGGAGGGCGGGCACGCGCAGCTCGAAGAAGTCCGAGGCGCGTGCCCCGGCGGTGCGCATCACGCCACGCCGGTGCTTCTCCAGCAGGCGGCTCTTCTGGGCGCCGCCGAGCTGCACCGTCTCCCACCGGCCCCGGGTGGACTGGACCTCCACGAGGGAGCGGACCTCGCCCTCCACCTGGACCGGGTAGACGACGCGATGGAGATCGCGCAGCAGCCGGCCCGGGTCCTCGCCCTGGTAGCGCTGGAGTTGCTCGAGGGAGACCATGAACACCGCGAGGGGCTCGCCGAGGGTTCCGGTCCCCGCCTCCTCCGGGCCCTGGAATCCCAGGGAGCGGGCGTTGGAGGCGCTCACCCGTCCAGCGAAGTCCTGGAGGGTGCGGGCCGCGGCGGCGCGGGCGTCATCGGGTTGCGCGAAGGAGGCGGGGGCGGAGCCCAGGACGAGGAGGCATGCGGACAGCAGGAGGTTCTTCATGGGATGTCTTTCCAGAATCGAGAGGGAGAAAAGGCCGGGCGGCTACTTCGTCCAGAGGGCGGACAGCACGCCGTCCAGCGCGCTCACGTGGGACAGGCGGTAGCCCTGATTCAACCCGGCCACGTAGTCGTAGGTGGATTGATAGCCGGCGCTCGTCATGTTGTAGGCCTGATAGAAGCCAGACGACGAGGGGTGCCAGGTGGCCGCGTAGCGGATGCCATTGGGCGTGGAGTAGGAGTTGAAGCGCACGGGCATGAGGCCCTGGGCCGCGAAGCTCTGCTTCTTCGACTCGAAGTCCGCCGCCGTCATGTGCCAGTAGGTGGCGTAGCCGTTGTGGGCCTTCTTCACCCAGACGCCGGAGAAGCGGATGACGCCGTTGTCGTTGTAGACGGCCAGGTCCACGTTCAGGTAGCCGGCGTTCCACATCTCGCTCCATTTCGCGGACATCTCGGCCTCGGTCAGGTTGGCCAGGGAGAGGAACGCGCCGTCGATGGGCGCCCAGATGACGGAGAAGAGCGGGCCGCTGGACGTGGGCAGCACGCTGACCCGATCCGGACGCCAGCCCTGGGCGCGGTAGGTCTCGAAGTAGGACTGGAACTGCTGCGTCGTCATCAACACGCGCACCGGACGGCTCCCCGCCGCCTGGAAGGAGCCCGCCATCAACCGGCTGCCCGAGGAGTTGTACGCGGTCAGGGTGACCGGCCAGCGATCACGCCAGGCGTGGTGGTCGAAACACCCCTGGAAGCTGCTCGCGGACAGATTGTGGAAGTCGCTGTAGCAGGGCGGGTTCTCGCGGATGTTGTAGTAGTCGCGCCAGTGAACGTGATCGGCGCCGCTCACGTACTCCGAGTAGGTGATATAGTATTGATCCCCCACGTTGGGCGCCCACGGATCATTGACGTAGACATAATTGGTGTTGAGGAGCGTGAGATACCCGCTGGCCACCATCATGTGTCCGCCGCCACCAGTCCATCCCCAGGAGAAGCCCACGGGCCGGTTGGCGTTGATCTCGCTCACCAGCGACGACCAGCTCAGCGCGCTGTTGGACGTGGTGTTGTACGCGAAGCCATACTTCTCGAACTCGGGCCAGCCGGGCTGTACACACGCCGAGGGCACGGGACTGTTGCAACAATCCGAGCGTCCCAGGCGCCGGTTGGCCTGATCACACTGGGACACCCGCGTGGCGCCCAGATAATTCATGATCATCTGGCCACTGCCAGCCCAGCACCACTGGTTCGTCTCTTGGGGGAACAGTGGCACCGGCAGCGTGCCCGCGTTCGCGGCCGAAAAAACCATCACGAGCGATGCCAACGCACCGCGCAGAATACTCCGCATGTCGTCATCTCCAGGGGTCCCGAACTCCCCGCCCCATCGCTAGTACGACGCGGGGCGGGATTATTCCTGGAGGATTTGGCGGGGCATTTTCCCCGCGACGCCCCCGCTACCGGGAGGCGGGCTTGAGCGCCCGGGTGGCGCAGAACCCCGACAGGTACTCCGACAGCCGGTCTCCCTCGGTGTGCTTGTCCTCGTAGAAGCCGGTGAGCAGGAAGCCCGCGTCGAGCTGCCCGCCGATCTGATCCTCCAGCGAGTGCGCCACGCACAGGGGCTCGCCCTCGTCGGTGTAGCGGCGCCGCTCCTCGTCGGTGAGGCTCGCCACGTCCGAGTACGGCATGCGGTACTTGAGCCGCGGCCCGCCCTGCTTGTCCAGCTCCGGGTCGAACAGGAAGACGATGGGGTTGGAGAAGCCCGAGAGCAGCACGCCGCCCGGGCGCAGCACCCGGAAGGCCTCGTGCCACACGGGGCGGATCTCCGGCGCGAAGCAGTTGGAACAGGGGTGGAAGATGAGATCGAAGCTCTCGTCCGCGAAGGCGGACAGGTCGCGCATGTCACCTTCCACGCGGCGGATGTTGAGGCCCTCGCGCTCGGCCACCTCGGCATCGCGCGCGAGCTGGGCGGGCGAGTTGTCGAACACCGTGACGCGGGCCCCGGCGGCGGCGAACACCGGACACTGTTGACCACCCGCGCTCGCCAGGCCCAGCACGTCCTTGCCCGCCAGCGAGCCGAACCACTCGCGCGGCACGGGCTTGCACGGGGTGAGCACCACGCTCCACTCCCCCCGGCGCGCCGCGGCGATCACCTCGGGTCCCACGGGAATCGTCCACCGATCCCCCTTGGCTACCTGGCGGTTCCAGGCCTCACGGTTGTAGGCACGCAGATCCATACCGCGCTTCCACTCCGTCCCCATGACGGCTCCTTGTTGAACACTGAAGACCGGATCCACGCGATATCACGCTTCCGTGCTCGAAGAGCCCACCGAGGCGGTATTCCTCGGGCATGACCTCCGCGATCCGCTCCGTGTTCACCCTCGCGTTGCTGCTGAGTGCCCTGCCCGCCCTCTCCCAGGAGAAGAAGGCCCCCGAGCCGCTCGGTATCGCGCTCGAGGGCTACGCCTACCCCGCCCCCGTCCAGTTCCTCCCGCTGACGATTCAGGGCCAGGACGTCCGCATGGCCTACATGGACGTGCCCCCGAGCGGCAAGGCCAACGGGCGCACCGTCGTGCTGTTCCACGGCAAGAACTTCTTCGGCGCCTACTGGCGCGACACCCTCCGCGCGCTCGGCCAGGCGGGCTACCGCGTCGTGGTGCCGGATCAGCTCGGCTTCGGCAAATCCTCCAAGCCGGCCATCGACTACAGCTTCCACCTGCTCGCCACCCAGACGAAGCGGGTGCTGGAGAAGCTCGGCATCTCCAAGGCCGCCATCGTGGGGCACTCCATGGGCGGCATGCTCGCCACGCGCTTCGCGCTCCTGTTCCCGGAGAGCACCACGCACCTCATCCTGGAGAATCCCATCGGCCTGGAGGATTACCGCGTCCTCGTGCCCTGGCGCTCCACCGAGGAGCTCTACAAGGGCCAGCTCGACACCACCGAGGAGTCGGTGCGCAAGTACCAGAAGACCTACTACGTCACGTGGCGTCCCGAGTACGAGGAGTATGTCCAGGTCATCTACCGCCAGACGCTCGGGGGCGAGTACCCGCGGCTGGCGTGGGTGTCCGCCGCCACCGAGCAGATGATCTACCAGCAGCCGGTGGTGCATGAGTTCCCGCAGGTGACGGCGCCGGTGCTGCTCGTCATCGGGCAGGCGGATCGCACCACGATTGGCCGGGCGCGCGTGTCGCCCGAGGCCCTCACGAAGCTGGGCCAGTACCCGGAGCTGGGCCGGCGCGCGGCGAAGGCCTTCCCCCGCGCCACGCTCGTGGAGCTGCCCAACGTGGGGCACATCCCCCACTTCGAGGCCCCCGAGAAGTGGCACGAGGCACTGCTCGGGTTCCTCGGCAAGTGAGGGGATGGCGGCTCAGGCGCCGCCGTCGGTGACGCCGGGGTCGGCGTTCACGTCGATGCCGTCGCGCAGCAGGTCCGCCTTCTGCGCGGTGCTCGCCAGGGTGGCCACCGGGTTGTCATACCAGCCCGGATCTCCGTAGCCCTCCAGGTGCTCGCGCACCTTGAGCACCGTGAACATGCCCCCCATGGTGATGCCGCCGTAGCGGCCCTTGCCGCCCACCATGGGGATGCTGTTGGCCGGCACGGCCATGCCCATGTCCTCCATCTCCCCCATGCCCGTGTGGCCCATGGTCATGTAGTCCGGCAAGATCTCGCGCACCTTCTCGTCGAAGCCCTCGGGCTTGAGGCCGATGAGGTTGGGCATGCCGTGCCCCATCTGGTTCATCACGTGGTGGGTCATGTGGCAGTGCATCGCCCAGTCCCCGGGCTCGTCCGCCACGAACTCGATGCCGCGCGTGCTGCCCACCGGCACCAGCACCGTGGTGTCCGACCACTGGGCGGACTCGGGGACGCGTCCCCCGTCCGTCTCGGTGATGCGGAACTGGTAGCCGTGCAGGTGGATGGGGTGATGGTCCATGGGGCCGAGGTTGCCCAGCCGGATGCGCACCCGCTGCCCCTTCTTCACCACCAGCGGCGCCGTGCCCGGGAAGGCCTTGCCGTTGATCGTCAGCAGGTTGAAGTCCGTCATCTCGTTGGGGTTGGGCCGCCGGGCGCCCGGGTCCAGACGCCACTCGTGCAGCATCAGCGCGAAGTCCCGATCCACCTTGGGCCCCCGCGGCGGCTGGCGGGGGTGGACGATGAACATGCCCGTCATGCCCAGGGCGATCTGCGTCATCTCGTCGTGGTGCGAGTGGTACATCAGCGTGCCCGACTGGCGCAGGGTGAACTCGTACTTGAACGTCTCGCCGGGGGCGATGGCCTTCTGGTTGAGTCCCCCCACCCCATCCATGCCATTGGGCAGGAGCAGCCCGTGCCAGTGCACCGTGGTGGGCGCGGGCAGCCGGTTGGTGACGTAGAAGCGCACGCGGTCGCCTTCCACCGCCTCGATGACCGGGCCATGCACGCGGCCGTTGTAGCCCCAGCACCGCGCCTGGAGCCCCGGCGCGAACTCGTGATCCACCTCCTGGGCCACCATGTGGAAGACCTTCACGCCGTCCACCAGCTTCCAGGGCAGCTTCGTGCCGTTGGGCACCACCACCGGCGTGTAGTCCCGGCCGGGCCGCCCCGGGGGCAGGTGCTTGCCGCTCGCCTGGGGCTTGCCCGTGTCCGCCGCCGAGCCCTCGCGCGCCGGCGTCCCGGAGAACGGCTCCTGGGCCCGCGCCTGCGTGGTCGACAACAGCGTGGTCCCGGCCATGCCCAGGCCACTGGCGACGAGCAAGCGCCGCCGGCTCAATCCCTTCGTCTCGCTCATCGCTTCTCTCCCACGTCGTCCGTCAGCCGGCCACCCACCGCGTTCTCCAGGGCGTTCCGGGCATTCCAATAGTCCCGCAGCGTCTCCACGTACTCCCGATACGTCCGCACCTCCTCCTGCCGGGCCTCGAGGAGCTGGAACGGGCTCAACACCATGGCGTTGTATTGGAGCTGCGACTGCTCCACGACCCGCCGGCGCACGGGCAACAACTCCACCTTGTAGTGCTCCACCAACCGCCGCGCCGTCTGCAGCGCCGCCCGCCGCTGCCGCACCTCGGAGCGGGCATCGACGGACAGCTGCGTCAGCTTCCGCCCGGCCTGACGCTCGCGCGCCTCCAGCCCGCCGATGAGCGCCTGCCGCTGATTGAACAGGGGCAGCTCCAACACGAGGCTCGGGCCGATGATGCGCAGCCCATCCGACTCGCGCTCGGCGTCCACGCCCACCTCCACCGTGCCGAAGAAACGGGAGCCGCGCGCCAGGGAGACGGCCTTCTCCATCAACGCCACGTCCTTGCGCGCGGCGTCGATGTCCAGGCGCCGCTCGATCGCGAGCCGCTCCAGGTGCTCCAGGGTGGGCTCCTCGGCGGGCGGCTCGGGGAGGGACTCGCTCACGGTCCACTCCGTGTCCTCGCCCCACAGCCCGAGCATCCGGTTCAACCGCTCCCGGCTCTCCACGAGCGCCAGCTCCTCCCGGGCGAGGCCCACGCGGGCCTCCTGCCAGGCGGCGCGCGAGAGGGAGAGATCCAACTCGGGGATGTTGCCCGCCTCGTGCTGCATCCGCGCCAGCTCGGCCGCCGCCGAGAAGACGGCCACGAGCTGGGTCTGGTAGCGCAGCAGCTTGTCGGCCGCCTGGACCGCCGTATAGGCCTCGCGCGTCTCGGCCACCACGGCCAGCGCCTCATGGGCGGTGCGCAGCACGTCCGCCTCGAACTGCTGCCGGGCGATCTGCTTGCGCGCCGGAAGCATGAAGAGATCGAGCACGTCCTGCACGAGGGAGAACTCGAGGCGGGGGCCGACACCTGGCGTGTTCGGGAAGCCGACCGCCGCGCCCAGCGTGGGGTTGCGCAACAGCCCCGCCTCCACCATGTCCGCCTGGGAGACGCCGAGTGACTCGTAGGAGGCCTGGAGCCCCGGGTTGTTCACGAGCGCCAAGCGTACGGCCTCCTCTCGCGTGAGTCCGTCCTGGAGCAGGGCGTGGACGCGCTCGCGCACGGCCTCGGCCGGAGGCGAGCCCTTCTCCCAGCCCGTGGACACCCGCACCCGCTCCTGCACCAGGGCTCCGAGCTCCGCGTGTCCCCGCTCGGGAGACAGCGTCGCGCAGCCCATGGCGGACAGGCACACGGCCGCCGTGAGCAGGAGGCGGTTCATGGGGAACCACCCTGCATGGAGGACGCGCCCGGCGCCAGCCCCTCCCGGGAGGCGCTCTCCTTCGGCGCGGCAGGGGCCTGGAGCACGAGCTTCATCCCGCACTTCGGGCAGCGTCCCGGCTCGTGCGAGGTGACGTCCCGATGCATGGGACACACGTAGAGGGCCGAGGAGGGCGTTCCGGCGTCCGGAGTCTTCTCGGCCTGGGCCAGCGTGGCGGGAGGCGCGGCGGAGGGCGAGCCGTGCAGGGCGAGCATGGCCCGCATGGGGGACTCGGGCGCCGCGGGGTTGGAGGGATCCAGCAAGGAAGGGGCACGCTCCGCGGCGCTCAGGGCGCACGCGGACAGACCGAGCGCCAGGGCGCCGGTCAGCAGCTTCATCGAAAGAGACATGGAAGGTGTTCCGCGAAAGAGATGAGTCGAGCAACGGTTTCTGGACGCACGCCTCGCGTGTCCGGAGTGGCGCGAGGCCCTCACGGAGACGGAGACGGAGACCGGCTCAAATCAGCAGCTGACGCAGGGAGAGGAACAGGCGCTCGCGCGGAGGCGGGTCGTGCCCGGAGCGCAAGCGGAGCCCCGGCTGTTCGGGAGGCGAGGGAGCCGCCCAGTCGATGCCCTCGGGCAGCTCCACCCAGTGGACCTGGATCTGCGCGTCGACGGCGGGCAGGCGGGCTCCCACGTCCAGGGGATGACCCTGACGCAGCTCGCAGCAGTCCTGGGCGAGCAGCCGGGCGTCCTGCATCTGCTTCTTGCCGGGGCACGCCGCGCATGGAGCGACCCGGCGGCCGGTGTAACGGCACACGCGCTCACTCCCGCCGGCGAAGGCGGCCTGCCCCGAGACCAGGAGGGCGAGAAGGAGTGCGGCGAAGCGGGTCATCACGTTCCTAGCTCTATCGCTCCGAAACGAACTCCGCAAGCAGCCCCGGGGGGCGAGCCCGGCGTCCCGGGGGCAGGCGGCCTCGAACCGCCACGTAGACCGGACAAACACTTCAACGCCGCAAGTCTATCCTGCTCCTCAATTCGCCTGTCTATTCGAGACACGACGTCTCAAGTCCACGACAGGGAATGGCATGACCCAGCACTCAACAAATCCCTCTCATCTGTTCATCCGGTCAGGAAAATACTTCACGGCGAAGTGCTATCAACAAGGCACCTGGTGCCCACCTCCGCCCGTTTTTCCCGAGCGCCCCAGGTGTACCCCCACATGCCCTGATGGTGAGTGCCTCGGATGAGAATCCCACTCTTGTTCCCCGTGATTCCGCTGTTGATGTCTGTTTCAACTGCCGCGGAAGCACAGATCGGAGACGTATCGCGCGCGGAGCGTGCCCGGCAGATCCGGGTGGATGCCGCCAACGCCCAGCGAAACCAGCCACTGCCCGAGCATCCCAACAATGGGGATGAGCAGCGCTACTCCACGCGCTTCGCCAACTACACGAAGGGGCTGCCGCACGACGCGCTCGGCAATGTCTCCCTCCCCGCCTATCAGCAGTACTTGTCCGCGCTGCGGACGGGCAATCCGCTCGACTTCGAGGCCATTCCTCTCGGAGGCGAGCGCAAGCTGGTCAACCCCCAGGCCGCCTACGCCTTCACGCTGGAGGGAGCGGATCCCCAGGCGACGGCCATCCAGCCCGCGCCCCGCTACGCCAGCAACGAGACGGCGGGAGAAATGGACGAGCTGTACTGGATGGCACTGGCGCGCGACGTGAACTTCGACGAGTACACCACCTCACCGCTCATCGCCGCCGCCGCCCAGCGGCTCAATCAGTTGAGACTGTACCGCGGCGCCAAGGCGAACGGCGTGGTGACGCCCGAGGTCATCTTCCGCGCGGACGTGGAGGGGGCGCTCAAGGGCCCCTTCCTGTCGCAATTCCTCATCAAGGACATCCCCTACAGCGCCGGCCCGTTCGTGCTCTTCCGCGATGAGCCCACGGGCTACCAGACGCTCCCCCAGCGCAACCTCGTGCGCCCCAGCGGGGATGATCGGGTCACCCAGTTCGCCGAGTGGCTGGACATCCAGAACGGCCGGGTCCCCACCCTCAATGGAGGCCTCATCGACGAGCGCGACGAGTATGAACCGCTCCGCCGGCACATCCGCAACGCCCGCGACCTGACCGAGTACGTGCACACGGACTACCCTCTCGAGTCCACCTTGAGCGCGGCGTTGCTGCTGGCACGCCAGGGCGACTTCCTGGCCAATGGCAACTACGATCCGGATCCCAAGTCCTCGTTCCGGGCGCTCGACGAGCTGAGCCCCTACCGCCAGTACCTCAAGCAGGAGGCCTTCGTCACCTTCGGCAACTCCGACGCCCAGTCGGCCGCGGTGCTCGTCACCAACACCGCCCTGCGCGCGGACTGGTTCCAGAAGTGGCTGGTGCACCGGCGGCTGCGCCCGGAGGAGTTCGGCGGCCACGTGGACAACCTGCTGGCGGGGCGTCAGCCCTACCCCATCAACCCAGAGCTGCTGAACTCCCCGGTGCTCCCGCTCGTCTTCGCGCGCAATGCCCAGCTCAACGCCACGCGGGGCCTGTCCGGAGGCGGCACCTACCTGCTCTCCCAGGCCTTCCCCGAGGCGGCTCCGCTGCACCCCGCCTATGGCTCGGGTCACTCCACCTATATCGGCGCGGGGGTGACGATGCTCAAGGCCTTCTACTCGAACTTCCCCCTGCGCAACCCCGAGGTGGTCGTCGACGACGGCCTGGCCCTGGCGCCCTACGAGGGTGGCCCCCTGATGATGTACGACGAGCTGGACAAGCTGGCGTCGAACATCGGCGTGGCGCGCCTGTTCGCCGGGGTGCACTGGCGCAGCGATCATGACAACGTGGTGCGTCTGGGCGAGCTCTACGCGCTGCGCACCCTGCAGGACATGTCCCGGCTCTACAACGAGCAGTTCCCGGGCTTCAGCGTGCGCACCTTCGGGGGCAACACCCTCACCATTACCGCCAACAGTCCGAACCTGCCCAACGTGGTGACGGCGGTGACCGCCCTGCTCCTCGTCAATGCGGACACGGGCCAGCCCGTACCGGGGTTCGCCCCGCTGTACAATGGGGCGACGATCGATCTGTCCGACCTCGCCGCCTGGGGCATCCTCCATCCCGCCATCGAGGCCGTCACCTATGAGCCCAAGGTGGGCAGCGTCCGCTTCGTCTACGACGGGGCCGCATCCGACGACGACACCGCGCCCTACCGGTTGGGCACGCTCAGCGCGCGCGCCGTGGGCAGCCACGTGCTGCGCGCCACGCCCTACAGCGAAAGCCAGGGGGGAGGACTGGGCGGCGTGCCGCTCGTCATCCGCTTCACCGTGACGAACTGAGTCTCCCCGGCGAGACGGGTTCCCCGGCCCTCCGGGCAGGACGCCCCGGGAAGTGATAGGACGGGGGCGCCCATGACCGCTCCCCTCGCATCCGGGGCCCCACGCCGTGCCGCGTTGGCCTTCATCTTCATCACCGTCCTGCTCGACATCCTGGCGATGGGAATGATCATCCCCGTGCTGCCCAAGCTCCTCGTCGGCTTCATGGACGGAGACACGAGCCGGGCGGCCCAGCTCTTCGGCGTGTTCTCCACGGCCTGGGCGCTCATGCAGTTCGTCTTCTCGCCGGTGCTCGGGGCGCTGTCGGACCGCTATGGCCGCCGCCGGGTCATCCTGCTGTCCAACGTGGGCATGGGGCTGGACTACATCCTCATGGCCTGGGCGCCCACGGTGGGCTGGCTGTTCGCGGGCCGCGTCATCGCGGGCATCACCGCGGCGAGCATCAGCACGGCAAGCGCCTACATCGCGGACGTGACGCCGAGCGACAAGCGCGCCGCGGGCTTCGGGATGCTCGGGGCGGCGTTCGGGGTGGGCTTCGTGTTGGGGCCCGGACTGGGCGGGCTGCTGGGGGGAATCGATCCGCGCCTGCCCTTCTGGGTGTCGGCGGCGCTGAGCCTGACCAATGCCCTGTATGGCCTGTTCGTCCTGCCCGAGTCCCTGCCTCCCGAGAAGCGCAAGCCCTTCCGCTGGAGCGGGGCCAATCCGGTGGGCGCCCTGCTGCGGCTGCGCGCCACCCCGGAGGTGCTGGGGCTGGTGAGCGTGCACTTCCTGAACAACCTGGCCCACATCGCGCTGCCCAGCGTGTTCGTGCTGTACGCGGGCTACCGCTTCGGCTGGGACGAGCGCGCCGTGGGGCTCGCGCTGGCGGGCTCGGGGCTGTGCTCGCTGGTGGTGCAGGGCGGCCTCGTGCGGCCCGTGGTCAAGCGCCTGGGTGAGCGGCGCACGTTGATGATGGGGCTGGTGTTCGGCGCGGTGGGCTTCTCCGTCTACGCGCTGGCGCCGAGCCCCGTGCTCTTCTGCGGGCTCGGCATTCCCATCATGGCCCTGTGGGGCTTCTTCTCGCCGGCGTCGCAGGGGCTGATGACCAGCCGCATCGCGCCCTCCGAGCAGGGCCAGTTCCAGGGCGCGCTCTCCAGCCTGATGGGCGTCGCGGGCCTCATGGGCCCCGGGCTCTTCACGCAGACGTTCGCGTACGCCATCGCCCCCGAGCGCGGCATCCATCAGCCCGGGGCGCCCTTCCTGTGCGCCGCGCTGCTGTTGATGTTCGCCCTGGGGCTGGCGGTGCGCGTCACCCGCGAGCCCCAGGAAGCCGTCCCGACGACCAGCCCCCTGGCGTGAGGCGGGGCCTCAGGACTCGTGCAGGACGCGGCCTTCCATGCCGCCGGCCACGGTGATGACCTCGCCGGTGACGTGGCCGGAGATGCGATCGGACGCGAGCGTCACCACCACCCGGGCCACGTCCTCCGGACGGCCCAGCTTGCGCAAGGGCATGGTGCGCGTCACCCGCTCGACGAACGCCGGATCGGTGAGCTTGTGCTGGTTGCGCTCCACCCCCGTCCAGCCGGGGCACACGGTGTTCACCCGGCCGAGCGGAGCGATGCGGTTGAGCTCGTTCTTCAGGCTCTTGAGGAAGCCACTGGCCAGCGCGCCCTTGGCGGCCGCGTAGTCCGAGTGGCCCGCCTCGCCGAAGAGGCCCGCCGTGGAGGCGATGAGGATGATGTTGCCCGAGCCCGTCGTCTCCACGTGGCGCAGGAAGGCGCGGCAGCTCAGGAAGACGCTGTCCAGGTTCTCCGCCAGGGTGCGGCGCCAGCGCGAGAGCGGCATCTTCCACACGGGCTCGTCCGCGGGGGGCCACACGCCCGCGTTGGCCACCAGCACGTCCAGCCGGCCCAGGGCCTTCACCGCCGCGGGCACCAGCGCGTCCACGTCGGCTTCCGAGGTGAGGTCCGCCCGGAGCGCCACGCCGCCGAGCTCCCGCGCCAGGGCCTCCGCCTTGCCCGCGCTCTGGTGGTAGTGCACCGCCACCTTCGCCTGCTCCTCGGCGAAGGCGCGCACCACCGCGCTGCCGATTCCGCCCGCGCCCCCGGTGACGAGGACGCTCTTGCCCTGAAGCCCCGTGTCCATGCGCTGCCCCGCTCCCGCGTGAAGCCTACTTGCCCTTCTTCGTGGGCGCGGCCTTGGCGTACGCGACGCTGCCCGCGATCTTCTCCACGAGCGGATCGAAGTGCTCGCGCTCCTTCGTGTCCATGTGGAAGACGAGCGACCAGGTCGTCTTCCCGTCGCACCCCACGTACGTCACCGTGCGCACCGACTCCGCCCCATCCGGGGTGGTGTCCGAGTCCACGCGCCGCGCCGCCGGGGCCTTGCCTAGCTTGAGCGGCTTCCAGCCCTCGCTGCCGCCCATGGCGGTGAGGATCTTGTCCACGCACGCCTGCGGCTTCATGCCCGCGCTCTGCACGGCGCCCACGTCCACCAGCACGTACGCATCCCCCGACGGGTCGGCGAAGCGCTGGGTGCCATCCGCCTCGGACTGGTTCCAGTCCGAGGGCAGTTGCAGCGTGAGCGTCTTCACCTCGTGCTTCGTGAGCTCCGCCGGCTCCCCGGCCATGAGCACCGCCATCAACAACGAGCCAAACATCACCGTACCTCCCGCCTGTGCCGCGATGGATTGAGCGCGCCGCTAGTCGAGCACCAGCCGCTGGCCGATCACCGCCAGCGAGCGCTCGAAGCGGTAGTTGACGCCCATGTGGCCGTCCTCGAACTCCTCGTGGGTCACCTCGACGCCCCCGTTCTTGAAGTCCTCGGCGACCATCCGCACGCCCCAGCGCAGGTTGAACTCGTCACGCGTGCCGCAGTCGATGAAGACGGTCTTCAGCTTGCGGAACGCGTCGATGAACTTGGGCACGAAGCGCACCGGATCGTGCACGAGCCAGCGGTTCCACACCTCCGGCCGCAGCCGGCCCGTCTGCGTGTCGAAGGGCAGCTCCAGGTTGAGCGGCTCGCCCTTCTTGGGCGAGTAGGCGGCGGCCATGGCTAGCGCGCTGATGATGGAGAAGTCCTCGCCGCGCGCCTTGGTCTCCCGGGAGCGCTGGACGAAGTCCGAGTACCAGGCCTCCACCCCACCCGCCTTGAGCAGCGCCGAGGCCGTCTTGGGCAGATCCGGCAGGTAGCAGTACTCGAAGTAGGCGTCGGGCGACTGGGCGCTCAGGTGCGAGAAGAGATCCGGGTGGTAGCGGCCCATCACCAGCGCGCCGTAGCCGCCCGAGCTGTGGCCCACCACCGCGCGAGAGAGCGCCTTGGGCAGCGTGCGGTACGTGCGGTCCACGAAGCCCAGCACGTCCTTGGCCAGGAAGTCACGGTAGCGGCCGATGGCGTCGCTGTTCACCCACTGGCTGCCGCCCAGCGACGTCCACCCATCCGGGAACACGCCGATGACGGGCGGAATGGAGCCCGCCGCGACGAGCGCGTCCAGCCGCTCGGGCACGCTCAGCGAGAACGGCGAGAAGTTCGTCCACGTCCTGCCGCTGCCGCTGTAGGCGTTGAGGAAGTACACCGCCGGGTAGCGCCGGGTGCCCGCGGCATAACCGGGTGGCAGGTACACCGTCAGTGCCCGCCGCGCCGGGTCTCCCAGCGGGTTGCCCTCCAGCGCCGGTGAGTGCATCTCCTGCGTCTCGAGTACTCCCTTCATGTGCGTCCCCTCCCGGATAAGCCCACCCTGGGTTCAGCCGCGCTGCCCGGATGGCTTGCCGAAGAACTTCATGACCTGTTGGAGATCCTCCCACGCCTTGCGCTTCTCCGCCGGTTGGCGCAGCAGGTAGGCCGGGTGGAAGGTGGGCATGAGCTGGATGCCCTCGTATTGGCGCCAGGTGCCGCGCAGCCGGGTGATGGGCGTGTTGTCGCGCAGCAGCGTCTGCGCCGCGAACTTGCCCAGCGCCACGATGGCCTTGGGCTGGATGGCCTTGAGCTGCGCGCGCAGGAACGGCTCGCACGCCGCCACCTCGTCCGGCTCGGGGTTGCGGTTGCCCGGCGGGCGGCACTTCACCACGTTGCAGATGTAGATGTCGTCGCGGCGGTAGCCCATCGCCTCGATCATCTTCGTGAGCAGCTGGCCCGCGGCGCCCACGAACGGCACGCCCTGCTGATCCTCGGTCTCCCCGGGACCCTCGCCCACGAACACCAGCTCCGCGCGGGGGTTGCCCGAGCCGAAGACGATGTTCTTGCGGCCCGTGCACAGCTTGCACCGGCGGCAGTCCCCCAGCTCGCGCCGGATGTCGTCCAGACGGGGCCGCTCGCCTTCCACCACGCCCGGCAGCGCGCCCGCGTACGGACGCGCCTGGGGCGGCACCTCGATGAGGGCGGGAGGCGGAGGGGTCTGGATTCGCGGCGCGGGGGGGCGCTCGGCCTGGGGGGCCGCCGCACGAGGGGGCGGCGGAGGGGCCACCGGGGGAGGCGCCTGGGGTGCGGGGGCGGGCTTGCTGGCCACAGGGGGGCGCGCCAGGGCCGCTGGCCGGGGGAGACCCGCGGCACGCGCTTCCGCGGCCACACGTGCGTCCACCTGGAGGAACCGGCCACCCTCCTCCTGCTGCCAGAGGAGGTGACGGCGCAGATCCTCGAGGACTTCGCTCAACGCCTGCGAGGGATGGGGGGCTTCGCTCACGAGGGTGGTTTACGGGTCCGGGTGCCTTGATTCAACCGCCTACCGGGTAGGGTGCCCGCACGCTTACCCCATGACCGGCAGCGGCGCTACCTGTTCGAGCTCCGTGCCCGTGCGCCGGACCCGGTGGGTGTCAACGGAGCTGACGTGCCTCGCGGCCAAAGTGCCTGTCGTCTGGCGTGCCGAAACCTCGAGGAGGCGGCCGTCATCTCGAACGCGGGTCCCGATCAGACCAGGGCGCGCTTGTAGAGCGCCAACAGCTCGGCCCAGGCCTTCTCGGCCGCGGCCTCGTTGTAGATGCCGCTGGCCATGTCCTTCACGCACCAGCCGTGCTCGGCGCCGTTGTAGACCTCGATCTTGTTTTTCACCTTGGCGGCGTCGAACGCCTCCTTGAGCCTGACCTTGGCCTGCGGGTCGCGCGCGTCGTCGTTGGCGGCGACGGCGATCAGCATCTCGGCCTTGATCTTCGGGGCCAGCAGGTGGGGGCTGTCAGGCGCTTGGGTGACCAGGCCGCCGCCGTGGAACGAGGCGCCCGCGCCCACCCGCTCCGACAACGAGGCGGTACGGATGGTCAGCGGCCCGCCCATGCAGTAGCCCTGCACCCCGATCTTGGCGCGCTTGTTCACCTGTGGCTGCTGGTCCAACCAGGACAGGAAGGCGCCACCATCGGTGAAGGTGGTGTCCTGATTCAGCGTGCCCACGACCTTCATGATCTCCTCGCGGTCGGCGGGGACGGCGAAGTCCATCGGCCGCGAGAACACCGGCGCCTTGCGGGTGCGGTAGAAGGGGTTGGGCACAAGAACGGCATGACCCTCGGCCGCCAGCCGCCGACCCATGTCGCGCATGGCGGGGCGCAGGCCGAAGGCATCCGGCCACAGCAGCACGCCCGGCCACGGGCCGCTGCCCGACGGGTGGAAGAAGGCGGCGTCGGCCGTACCGGCAGGGGTCTTGATCTCGACGTCGTGCTCGACCACGGCCCCGGCGGCCACGCCGCCCGCGGAGTTCGAAGAGTCGTCCATGGTTGTCCTCCCAGGAGCTGCGTTGAGGCCGCCACTATTCCCAAGACCCGGCCGCCGGCCAAGCCTTCGAAGCATCAGACGCCCGTCTACGCTGATAGGGATTCGAGCGAATGAAGACCCGGTAGGGCGACGAGTCTACTGCCGTGCCCTGGAATCCTCTCTGTTCGCGCGGGTAACTTGGGGACCGCTCCGCACGAACGCGGGCTCCCAACAAGCAGGTCTCCCCCATGGAATTCAGACAACTCGGCGCTTCGGGCTTCAAGGTTCCCGTCCTCAGTCTCGGCACGGGGACGTTTGGAGGCAGCAACGAGTTCTTCAAGGGCTTTGGCAGCAGCGACGTGAAGGAGGCCACCCGGCTCGTCGACATCTCACTCGACTGCGGGCTGAACATGTTCGACTCGGCCGACGTGTACTCGGGCGGAATGGCCGAGGAGATCCTTGGCCAGGCGCTCAAGGGCCGCCGTGAGCGGGCGATCCTCTCCACCAAGGCCACCCTCCGCGCGGGCCCCGGTCCCAACGAAGTGGGCTCGTCGCGCTACCACCTGATCCGCGCGGTCGAGGGGAGCCTGCGCCGCCTGGGCACCGACTACATCGACCTCTTCCAGCTCCACGGCTTCGACCCCATCACCCCCGTCGAGGAGACACTCAACACGCTCGACGACCTCGTGCGCGCCGGGAAGCTCCGCTACCTCGGCTGCTCGAACTTCCCGGGCTGGCACCTCATGAAGTCGCTGGCCGTGTCGGAGCGCCACAACCTCGCGCGCTACGTGGCCCACCAGGCGTACTACTCGCTCGTTGGGCGCGACTACGAGTGGGAGCTGATGCCCCTGGGGCTCGACCAGAAGGTCAGCGCGGTCGTCTGGAGCCCGCTGGGTTGGGGCCGGTTGACGGGCAGGATCCGCCGCGGCCAGCCCCTGCCCGAGGGCACCCGGCTCCAGAACGCCCAGACGGCCGCGGGCGGCCCCGAGATCCCCGAGGAGCACCTCTACCGGGTCGTGGATGCGCTCGACGAGGTGGCGGCGGAGACCGGCAAGACGGTGCCGCAGGTGGCCATCAACTGGCTGCTGCAGCGGCCGACGGTCGCCAGCGTCATCATCGGCGCACGCAACGAGGAGCAACTGCGCCAGAACCTGGGCGCGCTCGGCTGGAACCTCACCACGAAGCAGGTGGCGAAGCTCGACGCGGCGAGCGCCACGCCTCCCGCCTACCCCTTCTGGCACCATCAACGGTTCAGCGAGAACAATAACTTCCTGAAGTCTTGATTCCAAAAAGCATGGGCCCTACGAGTCGCCTGACACCTTGAGTTGGCCTTCTTCAGCCTTCAATCTTGCGAAAGCGCGGTTGCAGGATCCCCTCATGCTCGACGTCCTCGAAGAACATCGTCTTCGGGCGCACCCAGAACCCGGTGTCGGGATGGAGCTGGCGGTACACCACCAGCTCTTCCTCCGTCTCGCTGTGCCGTGCATGGCAGATCACCTCGTACTCGCCGCCGCGGTAATGGCGGAAGCGTCCCAGGGGCTCTTGAGGCAGGGGCTGCACGGGGGGATGGTGGGACATGAATGTCTTTCTCGCGCTGAAGGTCGAATGGAAGGGTCGCCAGCGCCAGGAAGGGTACCAAAGAACTCGAGCGGCGCGACCCGGCACGACTGAGACAAGATGGGGCCATGCCCGCCCCTTCTCTCGGACTCGAGTACACCCCTCTCGATCCCCTCTTCCAGGAAGATCCGTTCCCGTTCTACGCGCGGCTGCGCCGCGAGGCCCCCGTCACCTTCGTCCCCGCCTTCCAGCTCTGGCTCGTCAGCCGATACCAGGACGTGATGGCGGTCCTGAAGGATGCCAGGCGCTTCAGCTCGCGAGACACGCTCCGCCCCCCTGTCGCTCCTCCCCCCGAGGTGTGGGCCATCCTCGAGTCCGCGGGCTACACGCCGGACTACCCCCTCCTGGGTGATGACCCGCCCGCCCACACGCGCCTGCGCACCCTCCTGGGCAAGGCCTTCACCCTCGCTCGCGTCCAATCCCTGGAGCCGCGGATCCGGCGTGTCACCACCACCTGCCTCGACACACTGACGCGCGGAACGCGCGACGCCGACCTCGTCGCCCGTCTCGCCACCCCCGTGTCCATGTATGTGACGACGGAGCTGCTCGGCATCCCCGAAGCGGACCATGCACGCATCAAACAGTGGTGCGAAGACGAAAAGCTCTGCTTCACCCCCCTGCCTCTCGAGCAACACCTGCGCGTCGCCCAGGGCGTGGCCAACTTCCGCATCTACCTGCGCGACCTCGTCGAGGACCGCCGCGAGTCCCCCCGCGATGACCTCATCTCCTCGATGCTCGAGGCGAGAACCGAGGGGGAGCGCCCCCTCACCACCGAGGAGCTCGTGGCGCTGATCTCCGTGCTCTTGTTCGCCGGCCACGAGACGTCCACCAACCTGCTCACCAACGCGCTCCACCACCTGCTGCGCCACCCCGGCCTCTGGCGGGAGCTGCGCGAGGACCCCTCCCTCATCCGCAACGCCATCGAGGAGACGCTGCGCTTCGATCCTCCCATCGTGGGCATGATGCGCACGACGACGGAGCCGGTGGAGCTCGCGGGCACGTCGCTGCCCAGCGGGAGCCGGGTGCTCCCCCTCTTCGCCTCCGCCAACCGCGACGAGCAGATCTTCGAGCAGGGCGAGCGCTTCGACATCCATCGCCCCACTGCCGTGCGCCACCTCGGCCTCGGCCACGGCGTCCATTACTGCATCGGCGCACCGCTCGCGCGGCTCGGGGCTCACATCACCCTCGAGCTCATGCTCGAGCGTCTTCCGGACCTGCGCCTGTCTCCCGGCGCGCCCGTCACCTACCTGCCCAGTCTCCTCCACCGCGGGCCCCGCCAGCTCCTCGTGGAGTGGGGCGAGTAGGCCGTGCGCCCTGGCTCGGGGCTTCGGCTCGGCGCCTGGCCGGATGGAATCGCGCGGAGAGAGCGTCCGGGTATGCTGGCGAGTGCCATGACACGCGCCCGCGTCCTCCCGCTCCAGCTTGGCCTGTACCTCCTCGCCTCGGGCTGCACCAGCGATGCACTCCGGTCCGTCCAGATCATCTGTATCGCGACCCCTACCTACTCCTCCCGCTGGGGTTCCGAGGGCCAGGGCTCCCTCTCCTTCGGAACCATCCTCAAGGTCCAGGGCGGCTCCTTCAACGATCGTTTGCACACCCTCGAAGCCCAGGGCAGCGGCGCGGACCTCTACCTGTCCGAGAGCTGTGTCGCGCCGTATCCTCTCAAGGGAGAGCCTCGATGGATCCAGACGACCACCGTCCCCGTCGAGCAGCCCATCGGAACGGGGCTGCAACCGGCCGGTTCCACCAAGGGCTTTGGGGATGCCGTCGAAGCGCTGACCCCGGCCCACGCGCCCTGGGTCCGCCCGGGTCACGTCGCCCTGATCTACGAGGGTAGGTTCCTCGGCTTCGTCCCCGCGGAAGCCGTGAGTGAGAACCCCCCCGCCGTGGAGCACTACGCGGAGCACCTCGCCACGCTTCTCACCCGCTCCGAGTTCCTCCAGGCCGAGCGGCTCGCCCGCGGCGCCTTCGAGCACTTCCCCCAGGAGGCCCGCCTCCAACGGCTGCTCGAAGCGCTCGCGGCCTTCAATGGAAGCAAGCCGCCCACGACCTCGGGGGCCCTGCCTGGACTCGCGCCCCTTCCCGATCTCCCCGTCGCCTCCCTCCTCACCCTGAGCGAGGAGGAGAAGACGAGCGCGGAAGGTCCCCGGGTCTACTCCGCGGCCGTGGGGCTGCGAATCCGCCAGGAGCGGAGTACCTCGGCGAAGGCCCTCTTCCTCCTGAACATGAACCAGCCGCTCGAGCTGCGCTCCATCGACGGAGAGTGGGCGAAGGTCACCGCCTATCCCGGACGCAAGGTGAAGATCTCCAATGGAGACGTGGAGTTCGTGGACCAGCCGCCTGTCACCGGGTGGGCCTCGCTGCGCTTCCTCAGCCGCACACCTCTCGAGCTCAGGCCGCTCCTCGCCCAGGGCAAGGACGCCCTGAGCGCGGGCAGACCCGAGGAAGCCAACGTGCTCCTGCATCGAGCGCTCGCGGCCGACAGCATGGACCCGACCCCCGCCTCCATGTCGCAGGCCGCCATGGTGAGCGAGGCCTACGCCGCCCTGGTCCGGGCCAGCTTCGCCAGCGGACGTTTCGAGAGCCTCTTCCAGTGGCTCACCTCCCTCAGGCAGCAGAAGCCCACCCAGGAGGACATGGAGTCTCCGCGCCGTCCGGTCATCCTGCTGGGCTGCCACGGGAAGCTCGCCAAGGCCCGCGTCTACGATTTCACCCTGAAGCTCATCGAGGCCGGCGGCATCTACTCTGACTTCGATCAGTATGGATGGGCCGGCCCGGAAGCGGCCGAAGGGGTGATGAAGGAACCCCATGCCTGCATCGGAGGCATCGACCTGCGTGAGCCGATGGAGCCGAACATCTTCTGCTTCGATAGCGAATGTGAGCCCCCCGCCGAGCTGCGCGAGGAGCAGTCCACCTACTCGACCGTCCTGCTGCCCATGTACCGCCGGTGGAGCGAGAAGGTCGCCGCCCGCTTCGACTCCTCCGCCTACCTCTACTTCCGGCCCCGGCAGCTCACGGAGCACCCGGAGGGCAAGCGCCTCTTCTTCTACGCCATCCCCCTCGAGGGGGGCCCCCCCAAAACGTTTGGCCTCGGCGCGACGCTGTTCAAGGACCGCGCCTCCGTCACCGAGCTCTCCCTTCCCCGGCTCTCCGACTGGAACCAGCTCGAGGTCTGGGTCTCGCTTCCGGACTATCTCGACCATGAATACGGACTGGCGCTCGCCGCCAGTGAGACGCAGGTCGAGGAGTGGATCAAGCAGCGTGAGGATCAGTTCGACTACGAGTTCTTCCGCGTTCCCGACGGCAGTGCCTACCCGGAACAGAACCGCCGGGACGCCCCCTTCACCGTCCTCCGGATGCCGAGCCTGCCATCGCGGGGTTTCAATGAATGGTGGCATATCAAAGCCATGAAGCGGGAGGTGAGGCAGGAAGAGGTGAGTCAATGAACCGGAAGCATCCCCACGAACTGGCTCCAACTGCCCAGCGCCTCGAGCACGTCCGGCCGGAGCGATCATGAAAGAAACACATCCCTTCGCGACACGAGTCAACGCCCAGCTGCCCGGCTGGCTCGTGAAAGAGTTGCACACGTACAACGCGCTCCTGCCGACCGCCGAGGATCGCGTCCGCCTCACCAACAGGCTCGCCGCGCGCAATTACAAGGAGGGCAACGGCGGGCCGTTCGCCGCGCTCGTGGTCGACCCCGCGACGGGTGAACTGGTCTCGGTCGGCGTCAACGTCGTGTTGAGCTCGGGCCTGTCCTCCGTGCATGCGGAGGTCATGGCGCTCTCGCTCGCCCAGGCCCGTCTTGGGACCTGGGATCTTGGCTCGGCTGGCGGTCGCCCACTCGAGCTGGTCGTCAACTGGCGCCCTTGCACGATGTGCTATGGCGCGCTCGTCTGGTCGGGGGTCAAACACCTGCTCATCGCGGGCGACGGCCCCGAGTGCGAGGCGCTCACGGGCTTCGACGAAGGGCCCATGCCCACGGACTGGAGAGCGGAGCTTGAGGGCCGCGGAATCAGCGTCACCTCGGGAGTGCTGCGGAGTGACGCGATCGCCGTCTTCGCCGAATACGGCCGCTCTGACGCGCTCGTCTACAACGCTCGCGGGACCGGCGCACGCCCGCGGGAGTGAACCGGCGGAGTCCGGGCGCGCTCGATGCGCGCGGGCAGGACGTGCGCCAGCCGGCCGAGCCCCACGCGGCTCACTGAGGAGTGGGCTCACCCCCGTGGGCACCCGGGTGCTTGACGATGACGGAGGGGAGACGCAGCTGGCCTTCCAGGCCTCGGTGTCGGAGACGGTCGTGGACGACGCGCCCCGGGGCTGCGCGTGCGGGACGTCCGGAGGCGGCGCGGGAGACTTCGTGGCCTGAGCGGGACTCGTCGCGCTGCTGCTCGTCTCGGCCCGGCGGGCCCCGCTCAGGGGGCCTCGAGGATGAGGGGCACCGAGAGCGGCTGAGCATAGGGAAGGTCGATGACGGCCTCGCATCCCCTGAAGTCCTCACAGCTCTCCTCGCCCGCATGGGCGAAGCCCGTCGCCGTCACCCGATAGTGGCCCGCCGCGGTCGGGTTGAAGGTGATGAAGAGGCGGTTGCCCTCGCTCCGGCGGGTCTGCTGATAGCTGAGGATGGTGCCGTCTTCCTGGCGCAGGGAGAACCCCACCCCATCGATCTGGTCCGTCGCCGGGGACCACTCGAGCTCCAGTTCCTGGCCGGGGCGCGCCGTGGCGTGCTCGGGACTTTTGATCCGGAAGGAGCGGGGGGCGCGCAGGGACTGGAAGACGGCGCGGCGCGAGCCCCTGCCATCCGAGAGGATGAACTCGGTGCGCGGCTCGTCCGGGAGGGGGGCTCCCATGAACCAGGGGACGGTACAAGACCAGCGGATCCCGGTGCTCGTGGTGGTGGAGGAAGTGCCTCCCGGGCTCTTCATCACGAAGTCCCGCCCGTTGGCGGTCAGCCGGGTCGCGGCGGGCACGCGATGGCAGGGCCCGAGCGTGGAGTCCTGGATGAACCAGATGGAGGCGGACTCGTCGTCGTCATGCAACTCCCGCGTGATGCGCAGGGCGGGCTGGGGCAGGTCGCTCACGGCCACCTCCACGAGCTCGGGTTCGGCCTGACAGCCCAGGAGGGTGACGACGAGAACAGGAAGGCACTTGGTCATGCCCACGGGGATAGCAGGGACCACGCCATGCCCCGATGCCTGGGGGCGTTGGGGAGGGTGTGCCATGGGCTGTACGGCATGGAGGGCGGGTGTCACCCGGAGTGCACGGTTCAGCCCCGGCGTATAGGCGGGATGGGGGCCGTATTGAGGGAGAGGGTTGGAGCCTCAGCGGCTAACCCATCCCCTTCCCCCCTCGTGAGTACATCGAGGCCGGACGCACCACGCGCGCCAACTCGCAAGGCTGAGGAAGCATTTGAAGCGGGTGGGTTCCACCGTCCACGCCCCGTCTCGTTCTGGCTTGGGTCCCGCGTTTCGAGTCCTTTGACACCAGCCCAGCCACACCCGAGGCCCACGCCAAGCCACCTTGCTCGTGGATCCTCCGCGCATCCTCGGTGTCGGAGTGCGATGGCATATTCCGAATGGCCCCGCCAGAACTCATAGGGTCGTCACTAAATTGGAGGATGTAGCCATGCGTTTCCGAGCATGCATCGCACTGCTGCTCCATGTCTCCGCCTGCGCCACGTCAGCGCCGAGTCCGGAAGAGCCCGTGGACTGGGAGCCGAGGTACGCCAACCTCCAGCGAGCGGCGGCCCTACCCTGGACGGATGGGGGACGGTGCGTGGTCCAGGAGGCGTCGCAGCCCTGGCCCGTACTGGCGGAGAGGTGCTATCAGGCCCTCGACCATGACCGGGTTGAGTTTCACGACCTCACGGGAAGATGTTCGGTGGCCCATGCTGGGGCCGCTGCCGTGGGCTTGGGTGTCTGCGTCCTGGCAGCACCGGAAATTGCGGTGGGAGCGGTGGTGGTGATGGGCGTGGTGGTCGTGGGCTTCGCCATCAAAGAGGCCCTGGAGGCGTATGAGCTGAGGAAAGGCCGTCCCCAGGTTAGGCCCGCACCTGAGACGCGCCCGGAGCCCGAGATACGCCCGGTGCCTATAGCGAAGCCCGCCTCGCCGGAACAGAAGCCCAAGCCAGAGCCAAAGGGGCCGGATGTTCCTCCTGTGGAGCCACCCGAAACTTCGGAGCGAGATCGCAATAGGTGCGAGCCCGTCCCACGGCCGTACCATCGCGGCGGTAATAAATTGCACAACAAGTGCGCCGACGGAATTCCGAACAACAGTTTTCCCGGCGGGGATGTGTTCGTGAATGGGAAAGACTTCGACGCGCTGCAACTGGCCACGCGCACGCTGTGGGAGGTCAAGACCGACAACTTCGACACGTACCCGCCTGACCTTCGGCGGATTGTGATCGAGGACCAAGTGCCGGAGTTGCAGTATGAGCGAGCCCTTGCTCTGGCTTGTGGATTCAACTTCCGGGTCGGCGTGCGCAGCGCCGCGCACAAAGCCGCGCTGGAGCTCGCGGATCGACGACTCACTGGCTTCATCGTCGTCATGGAGTGGTGCTGAAATGCCTGCGACACAAGAGACGGACATTGCCATTATTGTCTATGCACCTGCACTCGTGAGCAACGATGTCCGCCCATTAGCCGTTGTTCATGGAATGGAGCGCGCGTTCCCTGGCTTGCGCATGGAGTGGACGATTTCCCGCGAAGGGAAGCTCATCCGGCTACCGCAGCGCGAGGCATGGCTCGCCCAGGGGCGCCCGACCGGAAGGGGGTTTCGGCTCATTTGCAATGGCGACGAGAACTACCGGGTAACGGTGTCTGGATGGAACAGCCCGGCGGGGATTTCCCCGGGAGGACAGGCACAGTTTGAAGTCCATGCGGTCCTGCCGCTCGACGCAACCGGCATCGCGGCGGCAGTAGAGGTGCTGGAGGCCATAGCGGAGGGTGTTCGCGCATTCTGGGGGCATGCAACGCCTTTCAACGCGGGGGTGGACATCGCGCGCCAGACGAAGAATCTGCCAGACGATCTGGAGACGCCTCCTCGTGGCTTGCCGGTGATCAAATCCCCCACTGCCATACGCTCGCCTGAGATTCCGCATCACCTAGGGTGGCTGAACTACTGGTCGCCCGCTGCCGAACGAGCCATCGGTTTCCCAGACCTGACGCGCGACGCGGAGCTGCTGTCGCGCTCACGGCGTACCGCGACGGGCGGGTGGGTTGTCAAACTCACCGATGCGCCGCTCGATTTGGACAACCCCGCCCACCTGGACGCACTCAAGCGGGCCTACGAGCGCTTCCCGGAGATTGGCGGGCGCACCACTCCTTGAGGTGCGGTGTGCCGTCCTCCCCGTCGCGCGGGCAACGCCGAAGGCGGGTGCTGCCACGGAGTAGCCGCAGGCCTCAAGGCGCGCACTGGAACTGCTGTGGGTTCGCGGCCCTGTTGGAAGGATACACACGCCCAATACGGCATTCGTGGAAGCCAGATCGTGCTGCACGGATACAAGGGAGGCAACGAAGAGCGCGCCCCGGTGAAAGAGGGCCCTGCCACCGGGCGGGTGAATTTCAGTGCCAACGTTGGCACGCTGCCAGTCTATCGCGTGCTTGAGCGCCATTTACGAAGTGGCCCTGAATAGGCAGGGCATCTTACCTGACCTCTCAGGTCCATTTCTTGATTCACGGCTTCGATTCCCGCCGCCTCCAATCGAGGTCGCCCGCCGGGCCTTGTCCGCCCGGTGCACGGCCTGCTCCGCGAGCAGCCGCGACCTCGCGCCCCGGGGCCAATTCCTCCCAAGCCCCGCCCGGTGGTACAGTCTGGCCTCTTCGGTTTCCACACGTGCCCTCCCTCCGCCGCTACCTTCCGCTGGCTGCTTCGACGCTGCTGGCCGCCCTCATTCTCGGTACAACCACGGCACGCGCGTACACCATCGAGACGCCCGTGACGGAGGGCTGCCACGAGCGGATCACCGCCGCCGCGCTGGCACGGGCGGGCTGGCCGGACGGAGCGCTGCCGCCCGTGCCGACGGCCGGACAGAAGGTCCTCGTGGACAACCTGCCCTTCCACCTGCCGACGGCTCGCGACGCGTGGACGGTGGCGATGCTGGCCGGGGTCCGAGACAACGACCTCCATGGTGCCGCCGCCACGGATCTGCCCGAGCACGTGGAGGTGGACCTCGCCCCCACCTCGCAGCCCGAGCACTGCCTGCGGACGTCGGACCAGGACTTCGCGGCCGGAGACGTCCAGGCCGCCCAGGCGTGTCACGACTCCATCCTGGAGCAGGTGGCGCTCGCACTGGGGGACGCCGAGGCCGTCGACCTGGACGCCACCGAGCCGGTCCAGCTCGCCCTCAAGTACCAGCGCGCGCTCGTGCCGCTGCCGCGCTACGCCTACCGGCTCGGACGCGCCCTTCACGCGCTCCAGGACAGCTTCACCCACATCTACCGCTCGCCCGACATGCGGCAGATCTGGAGCGTCTTCAACTACGTCGACCCCGCGCTCGCCCCCGACTACAACCCGGCACGGGATGGCCGGGCGCACGTCTCGGCCTTCGACCGCTGCACGGACGATGACGCGCCCGGTCAGGCGCGAGTGGCCGCGGCCACCCAGGCCTCGGCCGACCTGCTGACCGCCCTGGCCGACGGGAGCGGGGGACGTCAGGGGCGCCTGGCGCGGGCGGACGCCGTGCTCCAGGGCTACCTCCAGGTCGCGCCCGGGTGCTCCGTCGGCAATGGCTGGTGCGGCGCGCTGGAGAGCTACGTCACGAGCCCCACCCGCTCCGAAGGGTGTGCCGCCGCGCCCGGCGCGCTCTCCGCGGGCGCCCTCCTGGCGGGGCTCGGCCTGCTCCGCCAGCGACAGCGCCGCGAGGGCCACCGGGGACGGCCATGAAACGGCCCCTCCTGCTCTGGTTCGCTCTGGTTGCCGCCGCCCTGCCCTCCGCCGCGCCCGCCGGGACGCCCGAGACGTTCGTTCCCCGCCTCCACGTCGCGGCCGGCGCCTCCCTCGACCGCTCCGCCCTGAGCGTGGACGCGGGCGTCCGCTGGGCACCGCTCGCCCACCTCGCGCTGGGGGTGGATCTGGAGTTCAACCCGTGGATCGATCTGCTCTCCAGCTCCTTCGCGCCCGGAGTCTTGAGCCTGGTGGGCTCGGGCATCTACCGCTGGACGCAGGTAGAGGGCGTGGAGCTGCGCACCACGGTGCATCTGGGGACGAGCCTGCTGCTGTTCAGCGCGGTGGGCGCGCCGATGGGCTCCGTGGGGGCGTATCTGGGCCTGGGCGCCCTGAGCGCGGCCGTCCGGGTGGCGCCGAGCACCTGGCTTGAGTTCAAGCCGGACATGGTGGTGCCCATCCCGCAGCTGCGCGGCACTCCGTTCGCCTACCGCCAGTACCGCCTGATGGTCGGACTCGAATGGGGGCCCTGACGTCGGCGGCGCGGGGGACAGGTGCGCATGGAGCGCGACGTGCGGTGCTCCATGCCCTCGAGGCATGCAACCCGCACTGGTCTCCCCGGGACGCTCCTCGCGTCGCTCTACTGGGTGACCCAGGCCGGCTCCATCCTCTTTCCAGGCACCGCCTTGGTGGACCCGGAATTCGTTGAGCGCATCCCCCGCCTGGGCGGCCTGAGGTTCAACCAACCCGTCATGGATGTGCTGTTCTTGATTCTGCTCGGCGTGGGGGCCTGGCGCGCCTCCTGCTCGGGGCAGCTTGATGCATTGACGTTTCCTTCGGGAGTGGAGGATCCTCGGGACCTCAACTGGAGGAACGCAATGCTGAGAGACATGTTGTTCAAGGGGCTGGGGTTCGTTGCGGTCATCGCGCTGGTGGGCTGTGGTGGCCCGGTGGATGAGGCCACGGACACGGAGTCCGACCTCGCCAGCCAGGAGCAGATGCTGCCCATGTGCAAGGTGGATGTCCCCCAGCCCTGCCCGGAGGGGTACTACTGTGACGGCAGGACGTGCCGTCCGATCCCGATCGACTGAGCTGAACCCCGGCCGCTGGAAGAATGACAAACAGTCCAGGCCACCAGACGCCCCATGGCTGACCCCAATGGTACTTCGTGGGGTCGAAAGCGATGGGGCGTTCTTGGCTCAAGGCGTCCCGAACGCGCACTCAGGGTAGCGTGTCAGGCCTTGATGGAAATCACCCAAAAGAGGGATCGAACGCTCACCGACTGAAGGACAGGGGCCCGCTCTGGATTATCATTGAGATCCAGGTTGACCCGGAATACCATGTAATCTCCTTCAGAAAGGGATGGGCATACGGGAGCGAGCGTGCTCCCCTCATCCCAGGAGCCATCCATGACCAGGCGTTGCATGCTGTCGCTGGTGCTCACCGGTGTGTCGCTCGCCGTGTCCCCGGCGGTCGCGCAGACCGTCGGCGACCCACAGAACCCGATCTTCCGCAACATGTATACCGCCGATCCCTCGGCGCATGTCTGGGCCGACGGACGGCTCTATGTCTATCCATCGCACGACATCGCCCCACCGCGCGGTGCCGACCTCATGGACGAGTACCATGTCTACTCGACGGACGACATGGTCAACTGGGTCGATCACGGCGAGATCCTGCGCGCCGCCAACGTGCCCTGGGGAAGGCCGGAGGGCGGCTTCATGTGGGCGCCCGATGTGGCCTACAAGAACGGCATCTATTACTTCTACTTCCCCCATCCCAGCGGAACGGACTGGAACAACACCTGGAAGATCGGCGTGGCGACGAGCACGCAGCCCGCCGCGAACTTCACCGTGCAGGGGTACATCCAGGGACTCGAATCGCTGATCGATCCCGCGGTGTTCGTCGATGACGATGGCCAAGCGTATCTGTATTACGGGGGGGGAGGCATCGCCAAGGGGGGCAAGCTCAAGGCCAACATGATGGAGATCGACGGCCAGATGCAAACCATGCAGGGCCTGGTCGACTTCCACGAGGCCTCGTGGGTGCACAAGCGAAACGGGATCTACTACCTGTCGTACTCGGACAACCACGACGAGAACGGCGACCACAACCGCATGCGGTACGCCACGAGCACGAGCCCGCTCGGTCCGTGGACCTATCGTGGCATCTACATCGACTCCACCGACAGCTATACGAACCACGGCTCGATCGTGCAGTACAAGGGGCAGTGGTATGCCTTCTACCACACGAGCATGCTGTCGGGGAATGATTGGCTCCGCTCGGTCAGCGCCGACAAGCTGTATTACAACGGCGACGGCACGATCCAACTGGTCAAGCAGACGAAGCAGCACGGCACGCCACGCTTCGCCACACCGCTGGCGATTCCGGGACGGATCCAGGCGGAGGACTACGACAACGGTGCGCAAGGCGTGGCGTACAGCGATGGCAGCCCGCAGAACGAAGGCGGCGCGTACCGGCCGAACGAAGGTGTCGATGTCGGCACGATTCCCAGCGGAGGCTTCCACGTCGGTTGGGTGAGCACCTCGGAGTGGGTGGAGTACACGGTGAACGTGGCGACGAGCGGCACGTATACCGTGTCGGCCCGGGTCGCGTCGCAGACGGCCAATGGCAGTTCGTTGCGCCTGCTGTTCGACGGAAAGAAGGTGGGCACCCTCGCCGTGCCGAACACCGGAGAATGGCAGACCTATACGACGGTGAGCACGCAGGTGAACCTGGAGGCTGGCAAGCACATCCTCCAGCTGCGTTTTGGTGACGCGTTCAACCTCGATGACTTGACGTTCACCAAGCAGTGACGAGGGGCGGCCCCGGGCTTCCGAGTGCATTCGCGGGAGCCCGGCGGGCGGATTGTTCCGCTGCGATTGGAGTCGCGTTCGACTCCGAAATGTATTTCAATGAATATCGCGTGAGGTTCTCGTATAGGCTGCCTCGGCCAGGAGTCTGGCCCACCGAGGAGTTCACGCATGAGGCTCGCCGCTCGCGCTGGAATCATTCTGTCATTGGCCCTCACCACGGGATGTTTCGATGTGGACTTCCTGGGAGTCGTGCCGCCGCCCCCTCCTGGCGGGGGGAACGACTCCGAGACTCCCCCGGCTCATCAAACGTGGCGCTCCACGGGGCCCCTGCGCACGGCCCGCTCCAGCCACGCGGCGGCCCTGCTCCCCTCCGGGAAGGTGATGGTCGCCGGTGGCGTCAGCTCCAGCGTCCAGCCTATAGAGGGCCTGAGCTCGTCCGAGATCTACGATCCAGCCACGGGCACCTGGACGTCCACCGGCTCCATGAGTGCGCCGCGCATCGGCCCCACCGCCGTATTGCTTCCCACGGGCAAGGTCCTGAGCATGGGGGAGGCCCGCTTCTCGAACGCGGCGGAGCTCTATGACGAGGGCACCGGCGTCTGGACTCCCACCGGCTCCACGTTCGCCTATCGGCAGTTCCCCCAGGCGGTGGTCCTGCCCTCGGGCCAGGTGCTGATGGTGGGAGGTGTTGCCGCGAACCCCGCCGGTCCTGGCTTCGTGGAGCTGTACGAGCCAGCGACGGGAAGCTGGAGCCCCGCCCGGGGCAACTCCCGGCTCCTGATGGGGTCGGCCCTGTCGCTGCTTCCCTCCGGAAAGGTCCTCCTCTCGGGCGGCGGCTACTCGAGCACTTCCGCCGATGCGGAGGTGTACGACCCGAGCACCGACACCTGGACGCCGACCGGCTCGATGTCGACGCCTCGCGATGATCATACGGCCACGTTGTTGCCCTCCGGCCAGGTGCTGGTGGTGGGTGGAGGCAGCGCCCAGGCGGAGCTGTATGACCCGGCCAGCGGTGTCTGGACGAGCGCGGGTGTCCTGGCGCACTCGCGCCGCTCCCACACGGCCACGCTGTTGCCCTCCGGCCAGGTGCTGGTGGTGGGTGGAGGCAACGCCCAGGCGGAGCTGTATGACCCGGCCAGCGGTGTCTGGACGAGCGCGGGTGTCCTGGCGCACTCGCGCCGCTCCCACACGGCCACGCTGTTGCCGTCGGGTGAGGTGCTCGTCGCGGGAGGGGACGACGGCAATGGTGAGCAGCTCGGCTCGGTGGAGCTCTACACGCCCTGAGCCATGTCAATGGGGAGGGCTCACGAGAGTGCCTTCCGCACGTAGCGAGGCCGTTCAGCCATCCCACCGAGAGGTGAAGCATGAGTGCAGTCCGTCTGGGCCGACGTTCGTCATCTTGGAGTCTCTTCCTGGCGCTCTCCGTCGCGGGCGTGTTCGCTGGCTGTGTTTCGCCGTCGGAGGGCTCGTCCGGCGAGACTCCTCTACCCGACAGCGGCACTCCCGCACCCGATGGGGGCACTCCGCCTTCGTTCACCTGGGGCACCGGCACGGACACCGGCACGCTCACGGGCAACGTGTGGACACCTGGGCGTGACACGACGGGGCTCGTGAACGCGGCGTCGTGGGCGCTCGTCCCCAAGGGGCGGTGGATCGAGGTCGCCGGAACGCCGCTCACCTCGCTGGACGCGGAGGTCAAGGCGGCGCTTCCTGGCTTCCGGGATCTCGGCTCCGGGGGGATCGCCGCGGTCATCAACGCCTACTCCGGCGTGGCGGTCGACGCGCCTGGCGCCCGCTGGTGGGCCTTCGGCGGCGGGCACGCCGACAGCTCCAACAACGGCCTCTACCGCTTCGACATGGCGAAGATGCGCTGGAGCATCGAGCAGCTCCCCGACAACCCGGCGAACTGGACGGGGGTCGTCTATGGGAACACGTACAGCTACTACCCGCCCGCCGCGGAGTACGCCAAGGCCCACCCGGACAGTGACGTCTACGCGGATGAGTTCTTCGACCCGGCCCGGCCCGCCGCGTCGACCGGCCACCCGGTGGCCCGCCACACGTACAACGGGCTCGTCTACAACCCGGACCTCCAGGAGGTGGCCTTTGGCGTCCGGCGGATGTGGCGCTACAGCCTGACCACCCATACCTGGAAGCGCCACAACCCCTTCAACACCCCGGGGGCCACCTACGACGGAGTGACGGGATACGGCGGCTCGGCCGGCTGGACGTTCTGGGACGAGGTGAAACACCGCTACCTCTTCGGTCCCACGGAGAACTACGACTATTCGAAGTGGTGGTCCTTCGACACCGATGACCAGTCCTGGAACTGGGAGGTCATCACTCCCCCCGTGTGGTTCTTCGCCCAGATGGTCCGGGTCGATCGCAAGCTGGTGAGCTTCCCCTACCCCGAGTCGCAACACAAAACCTTCCCTCCGAGGCTGATCACGGTCGACATGGACACGGGGAAGTGGGACTTCCTCAACCTGGAGCACGACCTCGAGCTCTCACGCACCTATACCGATTACTTCGAGGGAATGATCTTCACCTACGTGCCACCGCTCAATCGCTACATCGCCGCGTTCCCGTACGACCGCGACGGGGATGGGCGCTTCGAGTACCGGACCTTCGAGGTCGACCCGGTGGCCCTCAAGCTCCGCGAGGCGCCACAGTACGAGGCCGGCGCCTTCGGCGGATGGCACGACCTCGTCAAGAACCGCTTCTTCTACCTGGCGACGCACGACGCCCTCGTCTACGTGCGCAAGGGAGAAGAGAACCTGCGCGTGTTCCGGCTCCCCTGAGCCAGCACCGCCTTCACTCCGCCGGCCTCCAGGGGCCGGCGGGCAGGCGCGGGCGGAGGCGTGACTCCGCCCGCGGCCCCCTGCTCCCCCCGTCGCTCAGATGTTGATGCTCTGGGGAATGGCCGAGGGCAGGAGCGTCGCGTAGGGCGTGCGCCCTCCCACGGTATTGGCCGCCTGGATGTGCTTCTCGATGGACTGCAATGCGCGCTGGAACTTGCCCAGCACCAGCAGCGCCCGGGGATCCGACATCTGGCCCCCGTACTCGCCGAGCACCGTGTAATAGACGTTGCCCAGGCCCGCCAACACCGCCTGCTGGAGGATGGACTGGTTGAGCGGAGGCAGCAGATCCAACAACTGCGTCGCCTCGGCGCCCGAAGTGGCCGGGCCCGGGAACGGTGCGTAGCCGGCGAGTGGAATGGCCGGCGTGTAGCTCATCGCGGTGCGCTGCGGGAAGTTCACCGCCGCGTGCTCCACGCTCGCGGTGAAGATGATCTGGGTGAGCAGCTTGCACAGGTAGTCGAGCGTGGAGATGCACGGCGTTCCACCGGCCCCCCCCTCGCCGATGTCCTGCAGGTGCCCGGCGCTCACCAGTTCCTGTACCCAGGCCTGCAACTCGTAGTCGCCCACCACGTCCGCCTCCCCGGAGTAGTAGAGCGCGGTGTAATCCGACACCCATTCATGGATGGCCTTCCAGAGGGCCAGCGCGTCATCACGGTAGGGGTAGTCGGGCAGCTCCTCCGGTGAGCCGATGCCCTGACGGGCGAGCTTCTCGGGGAAGAACGACTCGTTGTAGCGCACCGCCTTCACGGCGTTGGCGGCCACCTGGTTGGACGAGTCGATGGTGCCCGCCAGGAGCTTGTCCACCGGCCCTCCCGGGGTGATGAGCGAGGTCGCCGCGCTGTAATTGATGAACAGCGTGCCCGCGAAGTGAGGAGTGAGCAGGACGTAGAGCGGATGCTGTGGATCCAACTGCCGCTCGGTGGCGAGCACGAACGGCTCGGTGAGCAGGTGCGTGAGCCCCAGGTGGCTGATGAGCTCGTGGTAGTTGCCATCCGCGATGTTGACGCACGTCTTGGCGAGCGTCCACGCGAGCCCTCCGTCCGGGTAGAAGACGGGGCTGCTCGTGTCCTGACCGATCTGGATGGACACGGGGCGCAGCGAGCCCCGGCCCCCTCCCAGGCGCGGCACATAGAAGAGGGCCTTGGGCGCGAACACATACTTCTGCTGAGGCGTGGTGCCCGGCACCAGTTGCGCGAGCGCCTTGTAGTCCACGAGGTAGAAGTGCCCGGCTTCCACGGCCTGCTCGCGCGTCCACCCCGTCTCTCCCGTGATGCGCTGGAACAGCGCGTCCGAGGGCAGCAGTTGCGCGAGATCCGCGAGGGTCGCCCGCTGGAGGATGCCCGCGTTGGGGCCGGCGACACGCAGCGCGGCGAACGCCTCGTCCGTGAGGTACACGCCCGCGGTCCACGGCAGCACCACCTTGCGGAACTGTGCGTCGTAGTCCTGCAGATCCGTGGCGCGCCCGTAGAGGCCCGCCTTCGTCAGCACGAAGTCGAGCACGGATTTGACCAGCTGGGACAGCCAGGACTCGATGCTCTTGGCATCCTGCCCGAGGGTCTTGTCGAGCATCGGCGCCCCCGCGTTCGCGGGTGTGTCGAGCACCCCGTCGCCACCCGGCGCGCCCTCCGGTGGACGCGTGACCTTGCGCGCATGCGCGTTCTGGGCAAGCCCCGCCAGCTCCTCACGCGCATCGCTCAGCATGGACTGGAAGGCCAGGACGTCGCGCTTGTCGAAATCCCGGTTCTTCAGCGAGGCGTCGAACACGCTCGCCTCCGGAGGGGCGGCCTCGGTGTAGATGGCGGCCGTGGTCGCGCTCGAGGTCCCCGGGCCGAGCTTGACGGGGATCTGCACGTCGAAGCTGAAGAGGTTGGGCAGCAGCGCATCCACGAAGTTCTCCCCCAGCAGGATGGCCGTCCCGGCGATCTGGATGGCCCAGTTGAGCGAGATGTCCACGGGGACGGGCGCCGCCGCCATGGGCAGCCCGGCGACGATGGCCGGGTAGTCGAACACGTACTGGGTCTGCTTCTCGGCCAGTATTCGCGCCCGGCTCGCGCGGTTGTCCGGGGTGTCATTCTGCGGCAGCGTGGGAGGAGACAACTGGCTCATGGGCGGCTCCCTGGAGGGGTGAAGGTGGCAGACCCCTTCTAACCCCACCCCACCGGTCTGTGAACCCATTCATACTCCGCGTTCATGGACTACACCTTCCGGAGCCCCATGACTTCTCCATTCCATGCCCATGATCCGCAACGCGCTGGCGACGGCATCTACGGCAGGTGAGGTGGAAGTTCACGTTACCGATTAAGTCAATTGACTTCATCAGTCGTTCGACTTAATCATCCTCACGTGGGCTCGAGGACGGGCTCTCCCCGGAGGTCATGATGAGTGCCGACGACAGCAAACAGGTCCGGGTGCGCGGGTGAGTCCGAGCAAATCCGACCGGGGCAGCGAGACCCGCGAACTCATCCTCGTCACCGCGGAGCGGCTGTTCGCCGAGCACGGCGTGGAGGCGGTCTCCAACCGCCAGGTGAGCGAGGCGGCGGGCCAGTCCAACAACTTCGCGGTCGGCTACCACTTCGGCTCCAAGAATGATCTCGTGGTGGCGATCGTGCGCCGGCACTTCGAGTCGATCGAACGGCGGCGGACGGAGCTGCTCGCGGAGATCTCCGGCTCGCCGGACCTGCGCGACTGGGCGTCCTGCCTCGTGCGGCCGATCACCGAGCACCTCGCCTCGCTGGGCAGCCCCTCCTGGTACGCGCGGTTCATCGCCCAGGTGATGACCCATCCCTCCTTCCGGGAGCTCGTAATCAACGAGGCGATCTCCTCGCCCTCGATGCAGCAGACCATCGAGGGCACCTTCCGGCTGGTCCCGCGGCTCCCCGCGGAGGTGCAGCAGGAGCGTGGCTACATGAGCCGGTTGATGATCGTGCACATGTGCGCCGAGCGGGAACGCGCGCTGCACGAGGGCACCGCCCCGCCCCGCTCGACGTGGGAGTCCACCGCGGCCGGACTGGTCGACGCGCTCGTCGGAGTGTGGCTGGCCCCCGTCTCCGCCCGGCGGTGACCCGAGTGGCTCACCGTCGGAAACAACCGAAGTGACACGAGAGAAGTCCGCATCCAGTCGCCGTCCTCCCCCCTCCTCCTCGGGAACTCCTCCATGAAGAAACTAGAAGGCAAGGTCACCATCGTCACGGGCGCGGCCTCGGGCCTGGGCCGCTCCATCGCCCGGCTCTTCGCCGCCGAAGGCAGCCGCGTGGTCGCCACCGACATCAACCCGGCGGGGCTCGAGAGCCTGGCCGGAGAAATCCGGGCCGCGGGCGGCGTCGTGACTCCGCTGCACGTCGACATCTCCCAGCAGGCGGACCTCGACAAGATGTTCGAGACGACCCTGAGCACCCACGGCACCCTGGACATCCTGGTGAACAACGCGGGCGTCATGGATGACTTCAGCCCGGTGGGCGACGTGACGGACGTGATGTGGGAGCGCCTGATGAGCATCAACCTGACGGCGCCCTTCCGCGCCATGAGGAGCGCCCTGCGCATCATGCTCGAGAAGAAGGCGGGCAACATCATCAACATCGCGTCCGTGGGAGGCCTGCAGGGCGCGCGCGCCGGAGCGGCCTACACCGCGAGCAAGCACGCGGTGATTGGCCTCACCAAGAACACCGGATTCTTCTACGCCAAGGCCGGCATCCGCTGTAACGCCATCGCCCCCGGAGGAATGATGACCAACATCGCCGCCGGGCTGGACATGAGCAAGGTGCCCGCGGCGGTGATGGAGCGGATGGGGCCCGGCCTGGCGCTCAATGTCCGCAACTCCCATCCGGACGAGGTGGCGCGGGTCGCCTTGTTCCTCGCCTCGGAGGAGTCGTCCTTCGTCAACGGCACGGTCGTGACGGCGGACGGAGGCTGGAGCGCCTACTGAGGCAGCGCGGGGAGGTAGCCCCGCACCAGGTCCAGCAGGGCGCGAGCCACCTCGTGCTTGGTGCCGGACAGCGCATGCTCACCCCCGTCGCGGGTGAGCACCGTCACCTGGTTGGTGTCCACGCCGAAGCCCGCGCCCGGGGCGGTGACGTCATTGGCCACGATGGCGTCCAGCCCCTTGCGCTCGAGCTTCCCGCGCGCGTACTCCAACACCCGCTGCGTCTCCGCCGCGAAGCCCACCAGCGCCGGCCTGCGCTCGCGCCCCGCCACCCGCCGCGAGGCCTCGGCGAGCACGTCCGGCGTGCGCACCAGCGTCAGCGTCTCCGGCCCCTCGGTCTTCTTCACCTTGTGCTCCGCGCGCGTCTGGGGCTTCCAGTCGCTCACCGCCGCGGACGCGATGAAGAGGTCCACGTCCTCCACCCGGGCGAGCACCTCGCGCGCCATGTCCTCCGCGCCCACCACGTCCACGACTTCCAGGCCCGTCCGATCCACCTCGCCCACCGGACCGAGCACCACCGTGACGTGCGCCCCGAGGCTCCGCGCCGCCCGCGCCACCGCCAGCCCCATCTTCCCCGTCGAGGGGTTGGAGATGAAACGCACGGGATCCAGGTACTCGCGCGTGGGCCCCGCGGTGAGGAGCACCCGCCGGCCCGCGAGCGGCCCCGGGGCGAAGAGCTCCTTGGCCGCCGCGACGATGTCGCGCACTTCCGCGAGCCGGCCCGCGCCCACGTCTCCGCACGCGAGCATTCCCGCCCCCGGGCCCACGAAGTGGAAACGGGGCGAGGCGCGCAGCCCGGCGAGGTTCTCCTGGGTCCGCTCGTTGTCCCACATGGCCACGTTCATCGCGGGCGCGAGCAGCACCGGCCCTCGGAAGGCGAGCAGCGACGTGGTCACCGCGTCGCCGCCGAGTCCCGCGCGGATGCGCGCCATCAGGTCCGCCGTCGCCGGGGCCACCACGAACAGGTCCGCCCAGCGCGCCAGATCCAGGTGGCCGAAGTTGCCCTCCTGCGAGGGATCGAAATAGTCCGTGAGCACCGGGTGGCCGCTGAGCGCCTGGAAGGTGAGCGGCGTGACGAACTGCTGGGCCGCCTCCGTCATGGCCACGCGCACCTGGGCCCCGGCGCGGCCCAGCTCCCGCACCAGCTCGCACGCCTTGTAAGCCGCGATGCCGCCGCCTACTCCGACGATCACCCGGCGCCCCTGCAAAGCCGAAGCGTTCATGCCGCGTTCCTTACGCGCCATGGCCCGGGCTCGCAACCTTCTCGCGGGACCGGACCACCCGGGAGTGTCCTCCCGCGGCACCCGGGAGGTGTTCGTGGCCCGGGTGGACCCGGCATGCAAGCGGCACGAGCCTCACACCGTAGTACGAGGGAGGACGACGAAAGGAAGATGATGCGACGTGCACTCGCGGGACTGCTCATGGCCGCTACCCTTGCCCTCGGCACCAGGGCGGAGGCGGAGGACTACCGGGAAATCACCCGCCGGTTCGCCACCGAGCACGGCTTCAACGGCGTGGTCCTGGTGGGCCGGGGCCGCCACGTGGAGGACGTCCAGACATTCGGCCTCGCCGACGCCGAGGCCCACGTGCCCGTCACCCCGAGGACCCGCTTCGAGGTCGGCTCGATCTCCAAGTGGGTCGCGTCCATCGTCGTGCTCAAGCTGGTCGATCAGGGCAAGCTCTCGCTGGATGCGCCGATCACCACCTATCTGCCTGACTACCGCGCCGACACCGGCGCCCAACTCACGCTGCGCCGGCTGATGAGCCATTCCAGTGGCGTGCCCAACCAGATCATCGCCGCCCACAAGGCGGATCCTTCCATCGGCCGTGTCGAACTGGAGCAGATGGAGGCCGTGCGCCGCTACGCCAGTGGCGACCTGGCCTTCCAACCAGGAGAGGCGTGGGACTACTCCCACTCCAATTGGATCATCGTGAAGGCCCTCGTCGAGCGGGTCTCCGGCAAGTCCTATGCGGTCCTGGTCCGGGACTTCCTGACCCGGCCGCTCGGCCTGAAGCACAGCGGCATCCACTCGGGAGACTTGTCCAAGGTGCCAGACATGGCCAGGGGCTATGCCAGGCTGACGCCCACGCCCGAGCGCAAGGTCTCGCCCACTCCCGATTTCATGGCCATGGCCGGCGGGTACTCCACCACGGCGGAGGACCTGCTGAAGCTGATGGACGGAGTGCTGGATGGCAAGGTGCTCACGCCCGCCTCGCGCGAGGCCCTGATGACCGTCCTCGTTCCCGAACAGCATTACGCGCTGGGCGGTCGCACGCGGCTCGAGAAGATCGCCGGGGCCGAGCGCCGCGTGGCGTGGGAGAGCGGCTCGACCGGCGGCTTTCGAGTCCTGGCCCGCCGGGTCCTGGCCGACGGCCACACCGTCATCGTGATGAGCAACACGAGCTTCGACCAGGCGAAGCTGGGAGAGCTGGGCGACACCCTGCTCCCCGCGACCTATCCCTGACACGCGTGCGGCTCGTGCTCAGCGCGTGGCGGTGCGGTTCCTCCGGTCCAGGAGTTCGTCCCGGAGGGGCACGACCTTCGTGCCCGCCAGGTCCACGGGCGTGGTGAAGTCCGCGGCCAGGTTCTGTTCGCGCAGCCGCTCCAGGTGCTTGAGCAGCCGGACCTGCCGCTCCGTCTTCGCCGGATGGGGCGTGGAGAGCCCGCCCCGCTCCGGCAGCTTCGCCAGGAAGGTCACGTACTCGCCGGGCGCGTAGCCGGCCGCCGCCATGAGCTCCACCGCCTGGAGATCCGCGGCGAACTCGTCCTCCTGGCGGAAGCCCTGGCGGTTGATGCGCTCGACGAAGCCCCGGGTGACGGCGCGGATGAACTCCCGGCCCGACTGGTCGAAGTCGAAGCCCTGGGCCTTGCTGCCCGCCCGCGCGAAGGCGTCCCGCAGGGTACTCGCCGGAAGCACCTGGGACAGGTTCTGGATCCCCTGTCCCAGCCGCTGCCCGGCCGAGGAGACCACCCGCGCCGTCGCCTCCTGGTACGCGCTCCCCTCCTCGACCTTCGCCGCGTTCTCGCACTGCCCCACGAGATAGTCCTGGTACTCGTTCAGGGCGTGCTTGCCCGTGATGTGGGCGATCTCATGTGCCAGCACGCCCGCGAGCTGGGCCTCGTTGTCCAGCCGCGCGAGCAACCCCTCGGACACGAAGACGTAGCCACCCGGGCCGCTCACCGCGTTGACGCCCTCGGACTGGAGCACGCCGAACACCCAGGGCAGGTGCGGCCGGCTGGATTGGGCCGCGAGGTTCCTGCCAATCTTGTTGAGCTGCACATGCAGCGCCGCGGGATCGCCCTGGGTGGTGAGGCCCCCGCCCTCGCTCACCCACTGGGCGCTCACCGCGTCTCCGAACGAGCGCTCCTCCTCGAAGGTGATGACCCGCTCGCGCAGGGCCACGCATTCCTGGCGCATCTCGCTCGCGCGGACCTTGGCCTGCTGGTCCGCCTGGATGAAGCGGGTGCAGGAGCCGAAGCCGCACAGCGGCAGACACACGGCGACGAGTAGCAGATGGCGGCGCATCACTTCTTCCCCTTGCGCTTCTTGTTCTGTGCCTTGACCGGCCGGGGCGGAGTCACCCCGCCCTCACCCACCACCTCGGGCAGCCCGCCTGCGCGGGCGTACGCGGCCACGTCGGCGTCCTGTATCTGGCTGGCCAGCTCGGACAGGCGGATGAGCTGTTGGACGCTCTCGGAGTGCTCCAGCGTCTTGCCGAACTCGATGGTGCCGGGGCCGATCGCCTTGATGGCCGCACCCGAGGACGCGAAGGCCTCGGGAGACAGGGGCTTCTGAGGATCCTTGCTGAGGACTTCCAGCGCGGGGGGCGAGGAGGAGAGATTGGCTTGGTAGATGAAGCCCTGGAGCGGGCCCTGGTCGGCCGCCACCGACACGCGGTGCCAGGACGTGGTGCCCTCGCGTCCGAGGTAGCTCACCGGTTGGCCCGGTTGCAGCACCCGGAGGGTGTCCGCGGTGGGACTGCCCGAGGCCTTCAGGTGGGTGTTCTTCGCCTTGACGTACAGCGTGCGGACGGGCTGCTCGGCGGCCAGGGCCGGGCCGCCGAGGGACAGACCCACCAGGGCCAGCCAGAAGGAGAGTCGTTGGGGCCTCACGTCACTTCTCCAGGTTCGTCACGCCCTCGAAGGGCATGGCAGGGGGATGGGACACATGATGCGAGCAGCGCGCGAGGAGCGCCCGGCTGGGGCCGTCCTCCGGATCCGCCGCGAGCGTCGCCTCCAACACGCGCATCGCCGGCTCGAAGCAGGCGGCGCGGTAGAGCGCGAGCGCCTCGGCGTAGCGCTCCACGGTGGCGCGCCGGGCCGCGGACAGCGCGCCCTTGCGTGCGAGCAGTTCATGAATGGTGACGACCTCCGCCTTGCCCGCCACCCGCACCCGATCCAACTCGCGTGCCTCGATGTGCTCGCGTGCCAGGGCATAGGTGCGCGGGCCGATGAGGATGACCGTGTCGTACGCCTTGTTGGCGCCCTCCAGCCGGGCGGCCAGGTTCATCCCATCGCCGATGGCGGTGTAGTCCAGCAGGTGCTCGCTGCCGAAGTTGCCCACGAACATCTCCGCGGAGTTGAGGCCCATGCGGGTGTAGACGTCGGGCAGGCCTTCCGCGCGCAGCTCGGCGCGCAGGGCGTCCACCTCGTCACGCACGGCGAGCGCCGCGTGGCAGGCGCGCACCGCGTGGTCGGCCATGTCCAAGGGAGCGCCGAAGAGGCACACCACCGCGTCGCCGATGTACTTGTCCAGGCAGGCCCCGTGCGCCATGAGCACCGAGCTCACCCGGGTGAGGTAGCGGTTGAGCAGCGTCACCAGGGCGCGGGGATCGTCCTTGAAGCGCTCGCTGAAGGTGGAGAAGCCGCGGATGTCGGAGAAGAAGGCGGTGATCTCCCGCGTCTCGCCTTCCAGCGAGGGCAGCCGCTGCTGCTCGACGAGCTGATCCACCAGCGTCTTGTCCAGGAAGCGGTTGAAGGACTGGCGCAGCCGCTCGCGCTCGCGGTTGGCGAACATGTGGTTGACGGCCACCGAGGCCAGGGAGGCGAACACGCCCGCGTAGATGGGCATGGCGCTGAGCACGTGCACCCGTCCGTGCTCGAGGAACACGCCGGTGAAGAGGAAGAAGCCGAAGCAGAGCGCCAGCGGCCAGACGATCTCCAGGAGAGGCGAGCGCGCGAGCGTGAGCAGCGCCACGGACAGCAGCGCCACGGCGCAGGTGAGCAGCAGCGACAGCGCGAAGGGCGCCTGGGTGATGAAGCCCCCGGACAGCAGCGCCTCGAGCACCACCGCCTGCTTGACGAGCCCGGGGGCCTCGCTCTGGAAGGGGGTAGCCTTCACGTCGCTGGTGCCCACCGACAGGCCCCCCACGACGATCACCTTGTCGCGGAACGTGCCCTCGGGGAGCACGGGGAGGAAGGGCGTGCCCCGCTCGCGATGCTCCCGGCGGCGCGCCCAGTCCTCCAGCACCGCGTAGACGCTGATGGCCTGGAAGCGCTCCTGCCACGGGCCGCCGAAGTCCAGCTCCGCCGTGCCGTCCAGGTTGATGGGCAGCTCCCGGGCACCGAGGCGCAGCCGGCCCGGTGCGAGCTCCACCCGCTCGGCGCCGAGGAGATCCACCGCCGCGGCCAGCGGCAGCGTGGCGTACGTGTTCGCCCCGTCCGAGTACGCGAAGCGCGTGCGGCGCAGCTTCCCATCCGCGTCCTCCTCCATCGTCACGAGACCGAAGCCCGGCACGGAGGGCACGAGCATGGGCAGGGGCGGCACGGGGTGCAGGGGGAGCCGGGGTCCGGTGCCGCCCGGCTTCTGGACCAGCGCGGGCAGCACGAGTCCGGGATGCTCCACGGGAAGCGCGAGCGCCCGCGCCACGTCCTCGGGGGCGAGCGCTGGAGACTCTTGCGGCTCGGCGAAGGGATCCGGGGCCAGCCCGGCCCCGGGGAGCGAGGGAGCTGGGCCCTCGCGGGCGGGAGGCCGGGGGAAGCGGTTGACGGGCTCCACCCGGGGCAGGGGCGGCTGGCCCGCGTTGACGCTGAAGCCCAGGGTGAGCGGAATGCCGCGCTCCTCCAGGACCTGGACCAGCGCCAGGTCGTTGCTCTCGTCGGTGCCCCGCTCGTCCATCACCCCGTCGAAGACGATGGCGCGGGCTCCCTCGTCCATGAGGTGCTCGAAGACGCGGGCCCACAGGTTGCGCGAGTACGGATAGACGCCGTAGTTGCGCACGTAGCGCGCGTTGTCGCGGATGCCCTGCAACGTCCGATCGTCGATGCCGACGATGAGCACGTCCCGCGAGCGCGCATGGCCCCGGGTGAAGAAGGTGAGCCCCTGATCATAGGCGGCGAGTTCGGCGTCATGAATCCGCAGCCAACCGTGGCGTTGGCAGAGCGCCGCGCCCACGGTGGCGAGCGCCGTCACCAGCAGGATGAACTTCCAGCGGTTGCGCAGCCGCAGGGCATGGACGCGAGAGAGAGGCGGGCGCATGCCACCGACGCTAGCACTTCACTCAGGGAGTGAGGACAACCTCCGCCGAGGAGGGCAGATCCACCGTGCGCGCGACGGGGGGCTCCTCGTCGGTGTGCAGGCTCGCCCAGATGAGGGTGTAGCGCCCCGGGGCGAGGCCCTGCAGGAGGACGCGCTCGCTCGTCGGCTGGAAGATGACCTGCCCGTAGGCCACCCGGGCCAGTTCCTGCTGGGGACGGGTCACCCCGCGCATGTCCCCGGCGACGACCCAGAGCACCCTTCCCCGTCCGGGCTGCAGCACCACCGTCAACGGGTGCGTGCCGGGAGCGGGCCCGAAATTCACCTGCTGCTCCCCCTCCCCCACCTGGATGAGCAACACGGTCTGACCGGAGAACTCGCGCCCCGCGCCCATCATGAAGCGGTAGCTGCCCGGGGCCACGTCCACGGAGTAGCGCCCATCCGGCCCGGTGACGATGCTCAGCGGCTCTGAGCGCTCCGTGTTGATGGCCTCCACCTGGATGCCCGCCGCGGGCGTGCCGTTGGCCTGGTACACCGTGCCGGACAGCCGCGTGGCGCGCTTGAGCACCAGCTCCAGCGGGCGGCGCTCCTCCGTGGAGAACGGCGCCGAGGCGCTCAGGCGCCCCTTGCGCGCGGAGACGTTGAACTTCCTCACGAAGGAGGGACTGGCCAGGGTGAAGCTGCCATCCGGCCCCGTCATCACCGAGTCATCGCACGCGTCACACCCCACCACCGCGTCCGCCACGGGCCCTCCGCCTTCGTCGCGCACCCGGCCCGTCACCTGGGCCGCTCGCTGCAGCACCAGCTCGCCCAGATCATTGGGCCGCGCCGGCTTGTCCACCGTCAGCGGCACGAAGCCCGGCGCCTCCAGGGACACGATGACGCGATCCTCCACGGTGGACAGCGCCACCTCGAAGCGCCCGTCCGCGCTCGTCACCTCGTGCTCTTCCAGTTGGAAGTGGCGCACGGGCTCGCCGTCCTCGGCCACCACGCGGCCGCGGAACAGGGTGCGCGCATTCATCACCACCCGCACCGGCTCGCCTCCGGCCGAGCCCTGCACGCGCTCGCCCTGGTCGTACGCCGAGTGCCGTGCCTCCACGAGATAGGGGCGTCCGGGGTTGAGGGCGCGCATCTCGAACTGCCCCCGGGCATCGGTCGTCACGGCCTCGGACGCGCGGGGCAGCACCGACACCGTCGCGCCCGCGATGGGCACGCCCTGGGTGTCCACCACCTCGCCGCGCAGCACGGCCCCGGGCTCGAGCGACACCGTCACGCGCTGGGTCTGCCCGTCCTCCACCACCACGTTCTGCCGGGGCGAGGGCAGGTAGTCCGGGTGCGTGGCCACCAGCGCGTAGGTGCCCGCGGGCAGGCCGCGCATGGGCACCACGCCATCGGAGCCCGAGGTGGAGTCACTGCGGAAGATGCCCTCGCTCTCCACCCACAACATCACGTCCGCGCCCTCCACCCGGCGCCCCTCGGACGTCACCGTCACCTCCAGCGCCGCGCGCGGCTCCAGCTCCAGCTTCACGCCCTCCGCCGGAGCCGTCGCCTTCACCTGTCCGCCGCCCCACTCGGAGTGGTGCGCGTGCAGCTCGTAGAGGCCCGGCGTGGGCACGGGCACGGAGAAGTGGCCCTCCTCGTCCGCGAGCACCGCTTCCCCGGTGGGCTGCACCAGCACCGACACGTTGGGCGCGGGCCGGCCGTACTGATCCAACACCTGGCCGGAGATGGTCGTGGCGCGCGACATCTCCAGCTCCAGCGTCGTCTCGCCCGGCTTGACGCGGGCGGGCAGCTGCGCGTCCTGGTAGCCTGGCGCCTTGCCCTCCAGCACGTAGTCCCCCACGGCCAGGGGGCCGAACTGCACCAGCGCGCCCGTCTGGGGCTTCTGCGTGTGGATGGGCAGGGGGCCGCGCGAGGTGCGCAGCACCAGGGTCGGCGAGGGCACCGGCTGCCCGGCCTCGTCCACCACGGTGACGAGCAGCGTGCCGGCCTCTTCCAGCTCGAGCGTCACCCGCGTGAGGCGCTCGCTGAGCGTCAGGGTGCGCGGCTCGGCCCCGAGCGCCCCCGCCTCGGCGGACACCACGAGCGAGTCCGGGTACAGGTCCTCGAAGCGCACCACGCCGCGCTCGGTCCGCGCCTCGCGGGCGAGGTGATCCGCCCGCAGCCGCACCGTGGCCTCCACGGGCTGGCCCCGGTGGGTGACGTGGACTTCGAGGGTGCGCGAGGGCTCCAGACGCAACCGCACGGGGCGCGGGCCCGCCTCCACCTGGTGCTCCACCGAGGGCAGGAAGCCCTGGGCCGAGGCCACGACATAGAAGGGCCCCTCGCCGAGCCCCGACAGGGTGAAGGAGCCCTCCGGACCCGTCACCGCCTCGGACGGCACGGGCACCTTGCGCGACACCGCGTACACCCGGGCGCCCGGCAGACCCCGGCCCGCGTCGTCCACCACCTGCCCGCCGATGCTCCGGGGCGAGGACAGGTACAGCTCCACCGGCTCTCCCGGGGCCGCGCGCTCGCGCAGGGCGGCACCGAAGCCCCCGGCCCGGGCCCACACGGAGAAGGACACGCCGGAGAGGTGATCGAAGCGGAAGCGGCCCTGCGCGTCCGTGCGCGTGCTGGCCCGCGCCTGGAGAAAACCCCGGGCCTGCTCGAAGAAGGCCCACGCGTGGATGCCGCTCTCGCGCGCCGGACAGGCCAGCAGCGCCTGTCCACACTCGTCACAGCGCACCGAGGTGAGCGTCTTCTGCGCGCTCGCGGCGAGCGACACCTCCGCGTCCGCCACGGGCCGGCCGGAGGGATCCATCACCCGCCCGGTGAGGGTGAGCCCCTCGGACGCGCCGGAGGACACCTCCACCGGCTCGAACTCGGGCAGCGCGCGGACCGCGGGAGCCCCCGCGCCCCCGGTGGACGCCGGGACGCCGGAGCGGGGCCACGACACCGCCACCGCCACGGACAGCATGGCGAAGGCCAGACCTATGACGAGCCATTTGCGCATGGTGTGGGCGGACGGCGCGAGGACGTTCACCCCGCGACCGGCCTGCCAACGGACATTCCGGGCCTTTCATTCCGGCCCGGAGTTGTCCTGGAGGCCCTATTCCTCGGCGAAGGGCTGGATGGCCTGGGCCACCGCCAGTTCCTGCCGGGCCTCGCTCAGCTCCGAGTTGGTGGCCCGCAGACGATCCGACAGCACCTGCACGAAGCTCCAGAGCATCTTCACCGCGAGGATGGACTCGCGCTTCATCAGCCCCATGAGATCCGAGCGGGAGATGACCATGGTGCGGGTGGGCTCGACCGCTCGCACGGTGGCCGAGCGGGGGGCGTTGTCGATGAGCCCCATCTCCCCGAAGTGCCCGCCCGGGCGCAGCTCGGCGATCTCCACCCCGCTCTTCTCGATGACCACCCGGCCACGGATGACGACGAAGAGCTCCTCGCCCGGCTGGCCCTCCACGACGATCTCCCGGCCGGCGGGGAAGGTGCGCGTGGTGGCGATGGACAACACCGCCGTCTGCTCCTTGTAGGTGAGGTGGCGGAAGAGCGGAATCTTGCGCAGCGCCTCCATGCGGCTCTGCGCTTCGCTCGTCTCCGCCTCCAGGGTGCCCTCGCCGGACACCTTCACCACCACGGCGGTGATGTTGTCCTTGCCCCCTCGCTCGTTGGCCAGATCCACGAAGCGCTTGGGCAGGTCCACCGGGGTGGAGCCCTGCACGAGCGGCAACACCTCGTCATCGTCCAGGTAGCCGTGCAGGCCGTCCGAGCACAGCAGGAAGAGATCGCCCGGGAAGAGATCGACGATGAGGGTGTCGACCTGGACGGACTCCTGGATGCCCACCGCGCGGGTGATGACGTTGCGGTACTGGGAGGTGGCGGCCTGTTCCTTGGTGATGGTGCCGGCCTTGAGCTGGGCGGCCACCAGGGTGTGATCCTCGGTGAGCCGGTGGCACTGGCCATGGCGCACCAGGTAGATGCGCGAGTCGCCCACGTGGCCGATGACGCCCTTGTTCCCGCTCACCGCGAGGCACACGAAGGTGGTGCCCATGCCGCGCTTGGACGGATCGGACAGGGCCATGCGGAAGATGTCCGCGCACGCGCGCTGGATGGCCACCTCCATCAGCGCCTGGGCCGCGTTGCGCGCGTCCTGGCTCGTGTTGGTGCTCAAGTCCTTGAGCAGATGGCGGTTGGACACCATGTGCTGGCGCACCACCTCGGTGGCGCGCGAGCTGGCCACTTCACCCGCCGCGTGGCCGCCCATGCCATCGGCCACGATGAACAGGCCAAGCGGGGCGTCCACGAGCATCGCATCTTCATTGTGCTGCCGCTTCCGGCCCACATCCGTCAGGCCGAACGCCTCTGTCGTCAATGGCACCGCGAACGCTCCCTGCTCCCTCGTCGAGGGGTCCCATCTTACGTTACGAAGCCCCCGCGAGGGCTGACAAGCTCACGGACCCAGACGCCGCGCGAGCACCTTCGTGAAGCCACTGGCCAGATAGAACGTCAGCTCCACATGACCGAAGCGCACGCGCGCTCCGTCGTTCAGGGCACACGCGCGCCGTGGCAGCAGGCGCACCCCCTCCACGAACGTGCCGTTCTTCGAGCCCGCGTCGGTGAGCAGATAGCCCCCCTGGCTCTCACGCTGGAACCACGCGTGGAAGCGCGACACCGTACCATCTTCGAGCACCACGTCGTTGTTGCCCGTTCGTCCCACGGTAATGCCCCGGCCGAACGCATTCTCCCGCGTCTTGATCACCGGGAACACCACCGGCTCGCCCACCCCCATCATGGGCTTGGACACATGGCTGAGGGTGCGGAACTGCCGGTCCGAGTCGGCATCGTCCGGAACCCGCTCCGCCCCGAGCGCGGGCGTGTACACCAGCAGGGCGGGAGGCAGCGTCCGCTCGTACTCCGTCCGCTCCCGATGGAACCGGCCGATATGCAGGCTGAGAGGCTCGAGCATCTTCAGTACACACTTCACCCCGCCAGGGGGCACAGGATCCAGTGGGGCCTAGCGCCAGTCCGCGTACAGACCCAGTTGCAGGCCCCCGATGAACGGCCGGGAGCGGCTCGAACGTTTGTAGTTGTAGGGATCACCATACCCTACCGTGATTCCCGAGCCAACGGAACCGAAGCGGTAGCCGATCCGCGCGCGGCCTTCCAGCAGGCCCATCCAGGCAGACTCCCGGGCAGGCGAGGTGGTGAAGCGCCCCCGGGTCCAGGTGGGACCCGTGCTCACCTGGAAGCCCCACTCCAGGCCGGACTCGGTGCGGTTGGTGTACCCCACGCCGAACAGGAGCGAGTAGAGCTGGAGCGAGGTGAGCGCGCCGCTGGCGTCCGGGATGGAAGCGGGCCGGGCGGCGGCGAAGGCCACCGAGGGCTCGATGAGCAACCCGAGCGAGTCCTTCCGGCTGCGGAAGAACAGCAACTGCCACTGGACGCGGGCCTCGGGCAGCACCGCGCCCTCGCGCAGGGACACGCTCAGCGAGGCGGCCCGGGGAAACCAGGGCGGCGTGGTCGAGGCCGACAGCTCGGCGGAACGGGGGGTCTGGGCGCTCGCCGTCGTGCAGAGACAGAGAGTGAACACCAGGACGGCGAGGACACGGCGATTCATGCCGCTTCCTTACCTCGTTTCCAGGCAGGGCATGTCAAGCGCTTGTCAACGAAGTCCTCCGTTGGCTATAGCACGGGACCCCCCCCTCCCTGACGGGCGGGCTCAAGGAGTCATCAACCCCCATGCCCAGTGCGTCCGTACGTACAGGCAACACCAAGAAGCGCCCCCTGAGAGCCGATCCGCTGGTCCGCAAGGCGGCCGCGGCGGCCACCGGCCTGCTGGACCAGAGCGAGCGCGTGCTGGTCGTCTACGACGAGGGAGGGGCGACCCTCTATTACGAGTCGGACGACGCGGAGGATGGAATAGCCCGCCGCACGCTGCCCCGCGCTTCCTGAGCGCGAGAGCCCCCCACCACCATGGATGCCGAGCAGGACATGCCAGGGGGCTTCTCGCTTCCCTCGTGGCGGCCCACCCTCCCTCCCTCGGCGGCTTGGGACACCCCCCGGGCATGCTGGTGGTTGCTGCTGCCCGAGCCCCCCGGGCCGGAGGGAATCGGGGCCCGGCTGAAGCAGCGCCTCGAGGGGGCCGGTCAGCGCGTCATCCTGCTCACCCCCGGTCCCCGCCTCGCCCAGCTCGGTGAACACCACTGGTCGCTCCAGCCCACGGAGGCGGCGGACTACGATCTGCTGCTGCGCTTGCTGCTCCCCCAGGGTCTCGCGCCCGACCGGGTGCTGCACCTCTGGAGCCTCCTTCCCCCTGGGAGTTCCGGCGAGCTGGAGGCGGCCTTCGAGCCGGCCCAGGAGGGGGGATTCCAGTCCCTGATGTTCCTGCTGCAGGCCCTCGGGCGCCAGGCGCCCCGGCCCCTGTCGCTCGTGGTGCTCACCCACCGCATGCAGGCCCTGGGCGAGGAGACCCCCTGCCCCGAACGAGCCACGGTGCTCGGGGCCGTGCGCGCCGCGTCCCGCGAGTCCCCACACGTCGCCTGCCGCTCGGTGGACGTGAACCTCCCGGCGCCCGGAAGCTGGCAGGAGGCCCGGCTCGCCGGCTGGCTCCTGTCCGAGTGCGCCGCGGCCTCGTCCGGCGAGGACGTCGTGTACCGCGGCCAGCAGCGCCACGTGCGCGCCTTCGCGCCCATCGACTTCCCCGAGGCTACCCAGTCCTCCGCGCGCGTGCCCGGTCCGCTGTCCCCGCGCGAGCGGGGCGTCTACCTCGTGCTCGGGGGCTTCGGCACCCTGGGCTCCAGCCACGCCGAGGCGCTCGCGCGGCACGCCCGGGCAAGGCTCGTGCTCGTCAGCCGCTCCTTGATGCCCGAGCGCACCCTCTGGGAGGACTGGCTGGCGACCCACGACGCGAGCGATCCGCTCTCGCGGCGGATCCACCAGGTGCGGGCACTCGAGGCCCTGGGCTCCGAGGTGCGGGTGATCAGCGCGGACGTGGGGGATCGGGATCAGCTCCGGACCGCCCTCGACGAGACGCTCGCCCACTTCGGCGCGCTCCATGGGGTGGTGTTCTGCGTGGGCGCGATGAACCCCTCGCTCTCGCGCTCCCTCGCGGACCTGACGCAAGAGGACGTGCGCGTCCTCTTCCAGAGCCGGGTGCGCGGCCTGTACGCGCTCGAGGAGGTGCTGCGAGGCCGGCCGCTCGACTTCTGCCTGATCGCCTCGTCGCTCGCGGCGGTGTACGGGCGCGGGGCGAGCGCCGCCTATGCCGCGGCCATGAACTTCGTGGACGCGTTCGCCCTGCGCCAGGCGCAGCGCTCGCCAGTGCCGTGGGTGAGTGTGGACTGGGACGGCTGGGCCGGCGACGCGGACGCGTTTGCGTCGACCGTGGGCCCCCTGGGCTCGCGGCCCATCACGGCGGCCGAGGGCGCCGAGCTGTTCACCGGCGTGCTCTCGCTCGGCGGCGTGGCCCGGGTGGCCGTCACCCCGCGAGACCCGTCCGCCTCCGCCACGCCCCAGCCGCCGCCACGCCCCCCGGAGCACGGCACGCCCCGGGCCGAGCCCGCCGCCTCCGACCCGAGCACCGCGCGCAAGGCGTCCCGCCCCGCCCTGGAGACCGCCTATGTGGCTCCGCGCGACGCGGTGGAGGAGTCCATTGCGAAGGTGTGGGAGTCGATGCTGGGCATCACCGGGGTGGGCATCTACGACAACTTCTTCGAGCTGGGCGGCGACTGGCGCACCGGGATGACGGTGATGACCCAGGTGCGGGAGAAGACGGGAGTGCCCCTACCTCCCGTGAGCCTCCAGGAAGGGCCGACGGTGGAGCTGCTGGCCCAGCGGCTCCGGGCCGCGTCCGAGGGGCTTCCAGACAAGTCCTTCGATCGGCCCCTCGTCCCCTCCTCCACCGTGAAGCCCTCCGGCGAGGAGGACTGAGGGAGCGCGCATGAGCCGGACAGAGGAAGCGTTGACGGCCGCGGTGTGCGACGTGGCCCGCGAGGCGGGACGCGCCACGCTGCGGTTTCATGGAGGGCGGCTGGACGTCGAGCACAAGGCGGACGACTCCCCGCTCACGGCGGCGGACAAGGCCGCGCACACCCTTATCGTCGAGGCCCTGCGGCGGCTGACGCCCGAGCTGCCGGTGCTGTCCGAGGAATCCGACGAACGGGAGCTGACCGGGCGGCGCGAGTGGAGCAGCTACTGGTTGGTGGATCCGCTCGATGGCACCAAGGAGTTCATCAAGGGCAGCGGCGAGTTCACCGTCAACATCGCCCTCATCTCCGGGACGGAGCCCGAGCTGGGAGTGGTGCATGTGCCGGTCTCGGGCGTGACGTACTGGGGGCGGCGGGGCCAGGGCGCCTTCCGGGCGGACGCGGGCCAGGCACCGGTGGAACTGCACACGCGGCCCGCCGATCCCGAGCGGCTGGTCATCGTGGCGAGCCGGGATCACGCGGGACCGCGCGTGGAGGCGCTGCTCGCGCGGCTGCCCACCGCGAGGACGGCCAACATGGGCAGCTCGCTCAAGTTCTGCCTCATCGCGGAGGGCAAGGCGGACTTCTACCCCCGGTTCCAGCCCACCTGCGAGTGGGACACGGCGGCGGCGCAGTGCGTGCTGGAAGCGGCGGGCGGCGCGGTGACGGACACCGAGGGCCGCCGGCTGGCCTACAACAAGGAGCGGCTCACCAACCCGTCCTTCCTCGCCTTCGGGGACACGCGCCGGGACTGGCTGGCGCTGCTGGAGGAGCGAGGCGGCGGGTAGCTCACGGGCACTGCGCCATCCCCGCGTCGAGCCGCCCCGCCCTCACGAACAACCCAAGCGCGATCGCGCGGCCATGGACGAGGCCTTGCGACTCGAGTCTGTCCACGACGGATTCGAATGACGCATCCTTGTCGAGATCCACACACGACGGCCCACTTCCGCCATCCACCGTCCCGCCTCCGCCACCCGTTGGGTATTCAAAACCACCCTCGATATTGGTGCCAGCCTGTCTCACGGGAACTTCCGCACACCCGGACAGGCAGACACCCAGGGACAACACCAGGAGAGTCCAGCATCCCGTCATCACTCCCACTCCTTGTGGGCGCTTCGCTTGGGATCGCGGTTCTCCAGTTCAAGGATTCAGGAAAGGTTCGAACCCGGTGTGTTCATTCTGAAGCCGTGTCAGGAAAACCTCGATACTCCTGGTAATCTTTGCCTTCTCCCGTGCGGATGTGAAGTAACCGTTGATGAAAAATTCCACGTCGCTCCGGTATCGGACGGCTGGGTTGTAGCCTGGCGAATCCTGTCCAAGGAGTTTCAGGTTCTCGACGTGGACGTCTTCGAGTGTCACCTTTCGCGCCAGGGGATCATACGTGAAGCCCAGGTGGACACTGTAGCTCACGGGGACACGGTACCTTCGCCCGCCCGTCCAGAGCATGAGCTGGGTCTCTCCCCGCATGTGAGAACCGGACGCGAGCGCGATCTTCCGCCCTCTCCAGGACAGGGCATTTCCCTGGATGTCGAAGCGCCAGCGATGCAGGCCCTCCACGGGATTGACGAGCGGAAGCGCGGAACGGATGTTTCTCACGGAGTTCTCGAGCACGAACTCCTGGTCCAGCTTCTGGCGGAGCCTCTCGAAATCGAACTTCGAGTTGAGATGACGGAGACCGAAATGCGCGCCCTCCACCAGGAAGCCCTCTCCGTCCTCGAAGGACGCCTCCGGGTAGAGTTGCAGCCTCAACCCCAGGATCGCCTCACCCAGGGAGACGTGCGAGGCGCCGGAGTAACGGCGTGCGATGAGGCAGGCGTCCCGATGCCACTCGATTCCCACCTGCTCGCAGTTTCCACCCGCCCAGTAGCGCGCCCGGACAGTGTTGGAGAACGCCTCGGAGAGATAGGGTGTCGCCGTCATCATGAGCTGCGTGGCATAGGCACGGAGGTAGACGTAGTGCGCCCTGGGCAGATTCTCCGCGGGATTCATCCGTACGGCCCGCGGGTTGATGAGCGGGATGCGCTTGATGTCCGCATCACACTGCGGGCTCACCAGGGACCCGAGACAGATGACCCGGCCATCCACGGTTCCAAGCGAGGCCGGGAAGGTCAACGCCTCACGGATTTGACGGACGTCATAGTCCCTGTTGAAGCGGAACCTGGCCGTCGCCCTGTTCACGCCGTACTCGAACCGGACATCCACCAACGCCGGATTGTCCTGGGTGAAAAAAGACGACGCGAGCTCAATACGGGTGGGAAGGACATCCACCTTCACCACGTCCAGGTCATAAAAGGCCTCTCCCTGGCGCGCCCGGAGCAGACCGATGGACTCGCTCCAACTGGTGACGAACTGAATACTCGCCTCGATCTCCGGACCGTTCTCCCGCACTGAAATGAACTGCCGTCCGTCCTCCTCCGCCACGACCAGGGTGTTGGGAAGGACGACCAGGGGATCCGCGAGGGCAAGCGACGGAAGACTCAGCAACAATGCGACCACGGGGCTCCGCATCATGGGCTCCTAGATCTCCTCCGGAAGCAGGAGGACTTCCCCATCGGGGAGGATGGTGACCACCGTCCCCCCCTCGTAGGTGTACTGCGTGGTGCCATCGTCGAAGACACGATGAAGTTGAAGCTTGTCGAGTTCGAGCTTGATCTGCTGCTTCTTTCCCAACACCAGGAATCGGCCCTCCTCGTTCGAGGGTTCCTCCCGCCGCTGGACCTCGGCCTCCCGTGCACGGGGCGGCGGTGGGCGCTGCGCCTGACCCTCCTTGGGCTTGCTGGCCTGCCGCGACTCCTTCACCCTGCCGGCGGGCGCGGTTTGGTCAGACACCCACGCGTCCCTCCAGGACATTCCGACGAGCACGAGTATTCCCAAGGGCCCGGCGATGAGCCCCAAGCGATTCTTCGTCATGATTGGCTCCTTCCTCGACACTTCACGGCTTCACGAGGAACCCGAACGATCCCACCGCGTCGTTGGCCAGCGTGAATCTCACGAGACGTGAGCCCACATCCTCCTTGGCTCCACAGCGGTACACCTGCTGCCCATCGACAAGCGGGTAGCAGGCCTCCAGAACGACGTTCACGTGACGCAACCCGGTCGCGAGCTCATCCGTGAGCACACCTCGATCGAGATACGCCGCCACGTCGTCGCTCGCTGCCCAGTGACGAAGCGCGCTCAACGCCAGGAATGCCGGCTTCGCGTTTTCATCCTCCACATTCGTGACGAGCGGAAAGCTCTCGAAATAGTCCCGCGGGGTGGCCTTCGCCTTGACTCCGCTCAGCCAGGTGATGAGGTACTCCTGCCGCGGAACCTGGGCGAGCGTATTGTTTCGCGCGGCATTGAAGCCAGGCTTGCTCGGCTCGAGCAAGGTCGCGAAATTCGCGTAGCTCGGAGTGAGGGTCCCATTGAGCCAGCGGGTGACGCCCGTATAGAGAAACGTACCGTTGTCGTCCGGAATCTCGAATTGCTCGAACCGGGGAGCGCACTGGACGTACTCCTGCCGGATGAATTGAGCGAAGAGCGGAGCGTAGACGGTCGCGAGCTCCTGCCTGGCTTCCGCCGAGGCCTCACTCAAGTTCCCGGCGAGGACCGTGCGGCTCGGGACGTCGACGTCCGCGGGCGGGAGGGACAGGTACCACGCCTGGAAGCAGGACAGGTAGGCCCGCTGCGACGACAGGACGTGACGGAATTCGATGGCGAGTTGAAGCCCATTGAGCACGTCCACGTTCATGTTCACGAGGGGGCTGGATGGCACGGAGACACCACTCGCCGCGAACACATTCAACTGCTTCTGCAAGGCGTTCTTCAGCTCCGGGGCAAGACTGTCCGTCACATCGGCTCCCGCATACGACACATGCAGCCGGTAGACGTTTTCCGAGGTCGTCGTACGCCGGAGCTTCCCGATATACTCGGGGAGTTCGGCGGCCAAGGCAACCGCTGGAAACGCGATCACGGCGGCCATCACCCAATGCAAGCGCATGTTCTTCTCCAAGGATATTGAGTCCAACACAAAGCACTTGGCCAGCCCTCGAAGGGGCTGGCCACTGAACAGCATTCGACTCTCAATAACTGTGGGTCAGATTTCGTCTGGCAGCGAGACCTCAGGAGGAGGCGGCGGAGGGTCCTCCGACTCGATGTTCCCCTGGTCGTCCACGGGGGCATCCTGGTTGCGGTGCTCCGCGCACTCCGGCGTCGTATCGTTCTCGTCGCACAGATAGGAGTCCCTTGCTTCCGAATAGGCGTCCTCGACGGGCTGGCTCGTGGACCACTCCGATGGGGTGCAGGCGAGGTACCGCTTCAGGCCAGGGTTCCAGGCCAGACACATGTCGGCCGTCCCCAACTCGACGTTGATCTGCTTGTTCTGGTCGATGATGATTTCCTGCTCGAACTTCACCGTGTTCAGGTGTTGGATGTTCTGGGTGTTGGTGTGCCAGTAGAAGCGCGCCGCATTGGAGAAGGCTCCGACAATCGTCCCGATGTACCCGAGGGTGCGCGCGCTCCCGAAGAGACTGGACCAGCCATCGTTTGCCCCCTGGTGACGGTGTGCCGCGATGTCCTCCTGCACCTTGTCCCAGTAGGTCAGCTTCTCGCTATAGGAGAGGGAGACGCGCTCGAAGTACAGGTTCGTGAAGCGCTCTTGCAGCGCCACCAGGGACTGCGCGTAGACGAGCTGCGCCGCGCTGCCATCACCCCCCTCGACGTGGACCCGGCAGGGCTTGTTCGTCTCCGCCACCGACTTCGCCACCATCGAGGAGTAGATGTCATCGTTGAAGATGATCAATCCATCCTTGATGTCCGCGCGTCCCTGGACGGACCAGCCCGTGGTGAAGTCACACGAGAGCCTTGCCTTCAACGCGGGCGGGCGGACCGTCAGTTGGGCCTTGAGCCCCACGGGCACGACGATGGGGGGAGGCGCGGAACTGAACTTCTCGGCACCGTCGAGCGTCAGGTCGAAGTTGTACGTCCCCGAGGAGCCATCCCCGCTCCCCTTCATGGAGCGGAACAGCGGCACGCCGATACGCTGTTGATCATTGCTCCCGGTCATGGTCTCCGCGAGCGAGAAGTACGAAATGCTCTGGATGGGGAGCTTGACCAGGCTCACCTGGTACAGCCCCAGATCGGCCCGGACCTGCTTGTAGAACTTCAGGTACTCGATCTCCTCCGGAGTGAAGCCCGAATAGACGTTGCCGGAGAAGATGCCGCCATTGGACTGGCTGAGGTCTCCCAGCTGCTTCGTGCGCACCGACACGTCCTTGACGTCCGAGGACGAGAGGGGGAATCCGGACAGGCCGAAGAGATCCGCCATGCGGCCGTACTTGGCGTCCAGCACATAGGAGGGCAGTTCGCTCTCGTTGTTCTGGGCGCGGGTCTTGAGTACTTCCAACTCCGCCGCGAGCTTGGTCCGAGCAGCGTTGATGGTATCGCGCTCTTGTTGGGTCAACTTCGGATCCTGGAGCTTGGCCGTGAGGACCGAGTAGGCCCTCCGGATCGCCATGAACTCCTCGGTGGCCAGCAGGCTGATTTCCTTGCTGATGGTGTCGATCTCGCTGCGGCGCGCGATGGCCGAGTCATTCGCGACCACGGTCGCCGCGCCCGCGGGGTTGGGTGACACCCGGAACGTGGGCGAGTAATAGAACTTCGTGGGATCCGCGTGATCCTGGTAGGTGCCCAGGCTCAGGATGAACTTCAGCGCGTTCTTGCCCTGATCCGTCTCCGCCAACCTGAGGAGGACCGTATTCTCCTGAGGAAGCGCCTCGGTCATCGTCTTGGGTACCGCGAGCGCGGACCCCGCGGACAGCACAACCCCCAACACCATCAACCCCTGCTTTGCTTTCATGACATCTTCCCCATCCCCATGCCGAATTGACTCACGCGCGTTGTCTTCGTGCGTTCGCTCAACTCGATCAGCAATTCAGAGCAGCAGCCGTCCGCATCTCATGGCGGCGACTCCGCTCCTCATGCACCATTGAACTTCAGCCCACACGGCGACTTCATCTCCCTACATCAAGCACACATGTACACCGGTTCCTACGACGCACATGGTCGACACAGGGGCCCGATGCATCAATTCTGTTCTCAGGTGCCGATGAGTTCTCGGGCTCTGAACAAGAGGACGAAGGGCAGGCGCTGGCTCACATGCCCGAAGGAGAAGCAGACCTGACCAGGGGATGGAATCGTCCGGCAGGGCAGCCCTGCGAGGGGGCGTTCACCGCCCGGCATCCGCTGTCTGTGTTCAGTAAGCGCCCGCGGCGTTCGCGCCGATGCCGGAACCGAACATCAGGCGAACCGCCGCGGCCCATCTTCACCACCGGGGCGGCTCGCGCCTCAGGAGGCGGCGCCCACGGGGGTGACGCGCATGCGGGGCGAGGGGTTGGGCGCCAGGGCAATGGCCGGGCGGGGACGGATGTTCTGCCCCGGCTCCAGTTCCAGGCGGTAGCGCTGCGCCCTCATGGAGAGGATGAGCTGCGACTCCATGAGGGCCAGCTCGTTGCCGATGCACTGGTGCGGGCCCGCGCCGAAGGGGAAGTAGAGGCCCACCACTGGGTGCTCAGCTCAAAGCGGGGCCATGCGTGTCTTCATCGACGGGCCATCACGCCAGGATCTCAATTCCAACCAGGACTCCATCCTGGTCGAAGTCGAGCACCACATCGGGGCCCGTGTAGGACCCCATGAGTTCGGCCAGCCTGATTGATTTCGACATCTTGCAGGTCTCACCGGGGTGACTCGGGAGGCGCAAATAAGCCACGTCCTGATCGTCTTCGGAGACTCTCAGTTCGAAGCGCCCGAACTTCTTCTTGGAATCCGTCTGCCCCATTACGGCCTCCACTGCAAAACGGTCTTCAGCTTCAATACACCATCCCTGAGCTGATAGACGACCGCACCACCTCGGCCAAAGCCAGGAACGATGACGCGGTCCGCGTGGGCCGTGTCCCGAATGGTTCCGGGCGGAAGCCCCGACTTCTCGATCTGCCGGCCGAACTCCTGCAAGGCCGCGCGAGCATCCTGCACGCTCGAGAAACCAGCCCGTTCAACCGCACGTTCCGCCGCGTGCGGCATGTTGCTGTTGACCACCTTGTCAACGTGGATATCCGACGCGCCTCTTGTCACCTCACCCGTGACATGGCCGTTGCCTCGACCCTCTCTGGCCGACATTGCGACCGCACTGGGGGCGAGGGTGATGGTAACGGCCTCGGCACTCACGGCAACCGACTCCACCTCCCCCACTGCCGCGAGGCGGATACCCACCTGAGTCTCCGCTTGCGCCGCCGCCTGCATCGCACCGGGCAGCGTCGGCACCTTCGCAGCCAACCCCGTCGCGGTGTTGCCAAGCGCCACCGTGGCCAACATGGCGAACGCTCGCGCCGCGTTGCGGCCCATGACCTTCCCGTACCGCTCCCCGGCCTCGCGCAGCGCGTTGAACGTGGCGGCCCGATCCGCCTCGTCCATCAGCCGCTTGAAGCCCACGACGAGGCCCCAGAAGGTGTCGACGCCCACGTAGGAGATGAGGGTGGCGGTCATCACCGCCGCGAGACCCTTCGAAACCGTCACGTCGGGAATCGAGATGAGGACCATGTACGTCGTCCAGGTCCAGAGTACCGCCGACACCATGGCGTGGGGGTCGGTCATGTCCTTGAACGCCGCCAGCATCTCGTCGAGCACGGCCCCCTTGGCGAGGGCGAGGGCCAGAGCGAAACGGCCGTCTCCGTTGACGACGGGGCTCTCCGTCAACAGGCGGAGGCCGTCTCCGGGCCTGCCGGTGCGCTCACACCAGCGCAGGTAGGCGCGAGTCAACTCCACTTCCGCCCCCGGTGGTGCCCCCTCCAGATGTTCGTCCGGCCTGAGCGGAGTGACGCGGCGGCTGCGTGTCTCGTAGGTGTACGAACCACTCCGCGCCTCGACCTCGAACAACTTCCGGGCGGCTTCCTGGGGCCGAGTGGAGGGCCGAACCTCTCTGGCACGCTTCGCCACGGCCTCCTTGAACTCGTCGCCGTTCAAGTTCACCGGCTCGGCACCGGAGCGTAGGGTGAAAACGAGAGTGTCGGCCTGACCCGTGTCCAGGCGAACAACCCGAGAAGCGGTAGCACACCCGGCAAGGAGCACCAGCAGCACCGCCGTCCAGCCCAGCTTCATGGGAATTCCCCCCTGACGATGACCACCCTTGATGGGTAGCCACTCCAATTGGGTACCCTATTGGCAGCCTGGTCTCCTGGGCACGGACCACGCAGGTGGCGGGGCCACGCTGGAAGAGAGCCCACCGGCGAGTGCATCCTTCTCGTTGCCCTCGGCGAGCCCTGTGGTATAGAGCCGCCCGTGGTCGCGCGTCCGACACCTCCGCTCGCCCGGATTCAGTAGTTGCAATGGCGGTAGGAGGAGAAGTAGAAGGGCGCCGCCATTACCTGATGGCCAGGTAGCTCACCTGGTTAGAGCGGCGGTCTCATAATCCGCAGGTAGTCGGTTCAAGTCCGACCCTGGCCAAGGCCCCGGAGTCACTCCCTGAGTGATTCCGGGGTTTTTTTTTGCCCTCGGGGTTCGAACGAGCTCGGCGACGCCCAGCGTCGAGGCTCCAGGCACCCTCCCCGCCCGAGCTCAATGCATCCCGGTGGCCACACCGTCGCCGGACCTCCCAGGAGGCGACGGCGGTGAGCCCGGACAGCGAGCAGAGGATGACGTCTTCGCCTCCCGCTGCCTCATCCCATTCACCCGGAAGTAGACACCCCGCGTCCGCTCTCGCGCGATGAGAACCGAACTCCTGGTAGCACCCGTTCCAGGAGCCAGGGCATCCTCGGGATTTCCCCGGAGTGAGGAGCGCGCGCGATGCAGGATCCCACCACGTCCCAGGAGCAGACGGGCACCCGGCCTCCGCCGGGCACGTCCGGACACACGGCTCCCTGGCATGCCCTCCACCCCGAGTCCGTGCTGTCCCGGGTGGAGAGCACGGAGGCCGGGCTCTCGCACGAGCAGGCCCGGGAGCGGCTCGCCCGCCACGGACCCAATGTGCTCAAGCGCGAGCGGGGCGATGGCGTGCTCACCCTGCTGTGGCGGCAGGTGAACAGCCCTCTCATCTGGGTGCTCATCGCCTCCGCGGTGCTGGCCGTCCTGCTGGGCAAGGTGACGGACGGGCTGGTGGTGGCCGCCGTGGTGGTCCTCAACACGCTCGTGGGCTTCGTGCAGGAGTACCGCGCCGGCAAGGCCATCGAGGCGCTCAGCCAGATGGTGCCGCAGACCACGCCCGTGCTGCGCGGCGGGCACAAGCAGTCCGTGCCGGCCGCGGACCTGGTCCCCGGGGACGTGGTGCACCTGGAGTCCGGAGACCGGGTGCCCGCGGACCTGCGGCTGCTGCGCGCGCGCAACCTCCAGATCGAGGAGGCCGCGCTCACCGGAGAGTCCGTGCCCTCGCGCAAGCAGGTGGACGCCGTCGCGGAGGACGCGGAGCTGGGAGATCGCGCGAGCGTGGCCTTCGGCGGCACGCTGGTGACGTCCGGAGCGGCGACCGCGGTGGTGGTGGCCACTGGCGGAGCCACCGAGCTGGGCCGCATCTCGCACCTGCTGGCGCAGGCCACCGACTTGCGCACGCCCATGACCCTGGCGCTCGAGCACATCGGCAAGCTCATCACCGGCGCCATCATCGTCCTGTCCGGGGTGCTGCTGGGCGTGGGGTTGGTGCGCGGCTACGATCTCAGCGAGGCCGTCCTGGTGGCCATCACCCTGGCGGTGGCCGCGATTCCCGAGGGCCTGCCCGCCATCGTCACCATCGCGATGGCCATCGGCGTGCAGCGCATGGCGGCCCGCCGCGCCGTCATCCGCAAGCTGCCCGCCGTGGAGACCCTGGGCAGCACCACCGTCATCTGCACGGACAAGACGGGCACCCTCACGCGCAACGAGATGACGGTGCAGGCGATGTGGACTCCTCGCGGGCGCTACACCCTGAGCGGGGTGGGCTATGCGCCGCAAGGGCAGCTCCAGGTGGAGGGCCAGCCGGTGGAGCCCCCTCCCGAGGACGTGCGCGCGCTGCTGCTCGCGGGCGCGTTGTGCAACGACGCCGCGCTCCACTCCCGGGACGGCCGTTGGGAGATGACAGGAGACCCGACCGAGGGCGCGCTGGTGGTGGCCGCGGAAAAAGTCGGCCTGCGCCTGGAGGCGGAGCGCACGCGCCACGTCCGCGTGGACGCCATCCCCTTCGAATCGGAGCACCAGTTCATGGCCACGCTCCACGCGGGGGAGCCCGAGGGCCGGCGCATCCTCCTCAAGGGCGCTCCCGAGGTGGTGCTGCGCCGCTGCGCATTGGAGGGCGGCCCGGAGCCGGTGCTGGCGGAGGTGGAGCGCCTGGCGCGCCAGGGCATGCGCGTGCTCGCGGTGGCCCAGAAGGCCGCGCCCTCGCTCGGAGACGACCTGCGGATGGAGCACGTGGAGGGAGGCTTCACGCTGCTCGGGCTGGAGGGAATGATCGATCCGCCCCGCGAGGAGGCGCTCGCGGCGGTGAAGGCCTGCCACGCCGCCGGCATCCGCGTGAAGATGATGACCGGCGACCACCAGGCCACGGCGGAGGCCATCGGGGTGCTGCTGGGCATCCACGCCCCGGATCGGCCGGGAATGACGGGCGCGCGGCTGTCCACCCTGGATGACGCGCGCCTGACCGAGGTCGTGGCGGACACGAACGTGTTCGCGCGGGTGGCGCCCGAGCACAAGCTGCGGCTGGTGCGCGCGCTCCAGGCGAAGGGACAGGTGGTGGCCATGACGGGCGATGGCGTCAACGACGCGCCCGCGCTCAAGCAGGCCAACATCGGCGTGGCCATGGGCATCACCGGCACGGCGGTGTCCAAGGAGGCGGCGGACCTGGTGCTCACGGACGACAACTTCGCCTCCATCGTCGCGGCGGTGGAGGAAGGCCGGCGCGTCTACGACAACCTCATCAAGTCCCTGGCCTTCGTGCTGCCCACCAACCTGGGCCTCGCGCTCATCCTCATGTTCGGGGTGGCCTTCTTCCCCATCCAGCACGTCGAGGGGAAGTGGGTGCCGTTGATGGCCATGCTTCCCACGCAACTGCTGTGGATCAACCTGGTGGCCACCGTCACCCTGGCGCTGCCCCTGGCGTTCGAGGTGCGTGAGCGCGACGTGATGCAGCGCTCACCGAGGGCCCCGGACGCGCCCGTGCTCAGCCACTTCGTGGTGATGCGCACGGGCCTGGTGGCGCTGCTGATGGCCGCGGGGGCGCTCGGGCTGTTCCTCTGGGCGTACCGCCAGGACGGCGCCGGACAGCCCACGCGGGCCCTGGCCCATGCCCAGACGATGGCGGTCAACACCGTCATCAGCTTCCAGATCTTCTACCTGTGGCTGTGCCGCACCCTGGCGGGCTCCCTGCGGGCCGTGGGCCTGTTCAGCAACCACACCCTCTTCGTGGGCATCGGGATCCTGGTGCTGCTCCAGGCCGCCTTCATGTACGTGCCCTTCCTGCAACGGCTCTTCGGCTCCGCGCCCCTGTCGCTCGAGGATGTCGGCCTCTCGGTGCTCGCGGGAATGGTGGTGTTGCCGGTGGTGGGCTTGGAGAAGTGGCTGCGCTCGCGCGGCAAGTGATTCCCCGCACAGCAGAGGTGAAGTGCCATGAAACACCGTGCATTGGTTGATCGGAATCCCCTGTTCGCCGCCCTGGGTACGCTCCTGCTCGCGGCGCCGGCCCTCGCCGCGCTGCCGGAGTACACCTTCCTGCTCCAGGCCCGGACCAACATGGTGGGCAATGGCTCCGGAGCCTACAACCTGGAGCCGGGCGCCCTGCTCTCCGGCAGCTATACGCTTCCCATCACGAAGGACCGGAGGGTGGGCTTCACCCTGGCCATCACTCCCGAGGGTTCCCCGAGCCTCTGGTATGGCGTGGAGGGAAAGGGAGAGCGGATCTACACCCTGCCGAGCACCGACCCGGATGTCCGGATGGGGGACCCCAGCCTCGACTCACGGGGCAACGTGGTGTTCGCCGTCACGGGCGCGAGCGTCGACACCACAGAGAATGGCATCTACCTGTTGAACGTGGACGACCCGAAGCAGGTCCGTGTCATCCGCGAGCCACTGGGCGCCTCCTACTGGTCGAGCCTCGTCCTCAACGAGGCGCAGCAGTTCGCGGCCCGCGCCCGGGTCGGAAACGGCAACGCCTACGCCCTGTACACCCCTCGGGAAGGTCGCTACGAGGCGACGCTCCTCGCCAAGGACCGCACTCTCGACGCGGCCAGCCCCTATACCTACCTCTATTCGCCCAACCTCAACGATCTGGGACAGCTCGTCGCCGCGGTGGATCTGCAGAGCTACACCACCGAGTGGTTCCAGGAGCTGCGCGTGTGGAACCCGGATGGCACGTCCCACCTCATCGCGGAGTCCCGCGGGCGCGACTCCTCTTCCTCCATCTACCGCTTCGCCTCGGTCCAACCCGCGCTCAACAACCAGGGGCAGGTCGCGTTCCTGGCGTCGTTGCGCGATGCGTCGGGGAAGCAATCCACCGCGCTCTTCTTGTGGGATGGGGCCGAGCTGAAAACGCTCGCGCAAGACGGCCAGGGAGACATCAAGGAGTTGGAACTCTTCCCGCCGGACATCAATGATCAAGGGCTCGTCGTCTTCCGTGCGTTCCGCGCCGATGGGTTGCGCGCGGTGTGGGTGAGCGATGGCGCGTCCCTCAAGCCCGTGGTGACGGAGCACGATCTCCTCCCCTCGGATCTCGGCTCCGCGCGCGTGGATCAGGAGACGCCCTCGAATCCCGTCTTCGGCGGCGCCCCGATGATCAACGACCGCGGGGACATCTCCTTCTGCGCGGGACTGGCCCCGCCGAAGGACGACCAGGAGGAATGGGGCTCCGCCATCTACGTCGCCCAGTCCTCGTTCGTGCCGCCGGGAGAGAGCGATGGAGGCGTGGAGCCCGACGCGGGCTCCGGCAACCCCGCTCCCAGCGAGCCCGGCTCTCCCTCGGGTTGTGGCTGCCAGGCGGCGGCGTCCGCGGCGCTGTGGCCCTGGGCCCTCCTTGGCTTGCTGCGTCTTGCCCGGTCGCGGCGAGCCCAGAGCCAGTGAAATTTTCTGCCTGGGCAGGTATTCCTTTTATTCATGGTTAACATGGAATAACCTGAAAAATGCGTTGAGGCTCTCTAGAGCTGAACTTCCAACGCACCTGGAAGACACAAGTGGGCGTGTGTCACGCCCTTACCCCCTTGGAGGTCTCAGTGAAGGACAGGCACGCACGGCATTGGGCTCGCACCGGGCCCGGTGCTGGATTGATTTTGCTTCAAATGATGACCGCCTGCGGTCCCCAGCAGCAGCCGTCCGCGCTCCCCGGCATGGGCGTGGTGGCCTCGAAGCTGGACCAGAACGTCGCGCTCGGCAAGAGCATCACGGCCTCGGGTTATACGCAGGTCTACGTCGCGGCGAACGCGAACGACGGCAACCGCGGCACCTACTGGGAAGGGGCGCCCAATGCCTATCCCAACACCCTGACGGTGAACCTCGGCGCCAGCCACACGGTCAGCGCCGTGGTGCTGCAGCTCAACCCGGACAGCGTCTGGGGCACCCGCACCCAGAACATCACGGTGCTGGGGCGCAACTCCGCCAGTGGCACCTTCGCCACCCTGGTGGCCGCGGCGGACTACACCTTCAATCCCGCGAGCGGCAATCAGGTGACCATTCCCCTGAGCACCACCGCGAGCGAGCTCCAATTGCGCTTCGCGTCGAACTCGGGCGCCCCCGGCGCGCAGGTCGCGGAGTTCCAGGTGCTCGGCTCGCCGGCCGGTGGAACGGCGACCTATGCCCTGACCGTCAACAACGGCACGGGTGGCGGCGCCTACGCGGCCGACACCGTGGTGAACATCTCGGCCAACCCGGCGCCCACCGGTCAGGTCTTCAGCTCCTGGTCGGGTGGCATCGCGGCCAACTTCGGCAACATCTCCTCGGCGTCCACCACGTACAAGACGACCGCGGCCGCGGCCACCCTCACCGCCAACTACACGACGGCGGGCACGGGCGGCTCCAAGTACGAGGCGGAAGCGGCGACCCTGAGCGGCGGCGCGGCGACCACCACCAACCACGCCAACTACAGCGGCTCGGGCTTCGTGGAGGGCTACTGGGCCCAGGGCGCGAGCACCCGCTTCAACGTCTCCGTCACCAGCGCGGGTTGGTATGACGTGGGCCTGCGCTATGGCAACGGCTTCACCGACTCCAACCTCTCCGTCTATGTGAACGGCACGCGCAGCGCGCAGAGCGCCCTGCCCACCACCGGCAACTGGGACGTCTGGGCCACCAAGGTCGAGACCTTCTATCTGAACGCCGGTGGCAACTCGATCGCCTACCAGTACGACGCGGGCGACATCGCGAACGTCAACCTGGACTACATCACCGTCGGAGCCACGGCCGCCAAGAAGGCCGATCTGACCGTGGCCGACATCCAGTGGAGCGCGGCGAGCAACCCGCCCAAGGAGGGCGAGGCCATCACCCTCAAGGCCGTGGTGAGGAACGCCGGCACGGCCGCCAGCCCGAGCGGTGTCCACAAGGTCTCCTTCCGCGTGAACAACCAGGAGATCGCCGCCTCGACGCTGCCCACCACGACGTCCATCGCGGCCGGCGCGAGCGCCACCCTGACGGCCAACGCCACCTGGTCCACCGCCAATGGCACCTACGCCGTCACCGCCGTCGTGGACCCGGACAACGCCATCGCCGAGTTCAACGACGCCAACAACAGCGCCACCAAGAACCTCACGGTGACGCAGCAGCCCGGCCCGGACCTCGTGGTGAAGTCCATCTCCCAGAATCCGGCCAACCCCACCGCGGGCAGCCCGGTCACCTTCAACGTGACCGTCGCCAATCAGGGCCTCGACGCGGCCGGCAGCTCCGCCGCCATCAAGCTGACCATCGACGGAACGACGAACCTCTCGGGCGTCACCTCCACGGCGCTCGCCGCGGGCGCCTCGGCCGTCGTGAGCCTCGGCGGCTCCTGGACGGCCACCAACGGCAACCACACCCTGGTCGCGACGATCGATCCCGCCAACGCCATCTCCGAGGCGGTGGAGAGCAACAACACGCTGAACTCCAGCTTCTACGTCGGCCGCGGCGCCCGCGTGCCGTGGATCGAGTACGAGGCCGAGGACGGGACGACCAACGCCCAGGTGCAGGGTCCCAGCCGCGCGCTCGGCACCATCCCGGGCGAGGCCTCCGGCCGCAAGGCCGTGGTGCTCAGCTCGACCGGCCACTACGTGCAGTGGACCACCACCGCGCCCGCCAACGCCATCGTCATCCGCAACAGCATCCCCGACGCGCCCAGCGGTGGCGGCACCCGGGCCACCCTCAGCCTCTACGTCAACGGCAGCAAGGTGGACACCCTCACCCTCTCCTCCAAGGAGGCCTGGGTCTACGGGGACGACGCCACCCAGTACAACAACCCCTCGGCGGGCCCCCCGCGCCGCATCTACGACGAGTCCAGCAAGCTGCTGAAGACCACCATCCCCGCGGGCGCCACCGTGCGCCTGCAGAAGGACTCGGGCGACACCTCCCCGTACTACGCCATCGACTTCATCGACCTCGAGCTCGTCGCGGCGCCGATCGCCAAGCCCGCGGGCTACGTCGACGTCACCCAGGCGGGCAATGGCTGGGAGCCCGCCATCCCCAACGATGGCATCGCCGACGACAACGCCATCAGCCAGGCCATCTGGGCGGTCCAGGCCGGCAAGTTCACGGGCGTCTACCTGCCGCCGGGCATCTACGATCAGACGAACAAGATCCAGGTCAAGGGCGTCACCATCCAGGGCGCGGGCCTGTGGCACACCCGGCTCTACAACGCCAGCCTGGCCGAGGACGCGGGCTGGGGTCAGACGGGCTTCATCATCACCGGCGATGACTCGAAGTTCCGCGACTTCGCCATCTTCGGCAACACCGACGGCCTGCGCACCCAGGGCGGCAAGGCCTGGGTGAACTCGGCCTTCAAGAACACCGTCATCGAGAACATGTGGATCGAGCACGTCCACTGCGGCTACTGGGTCGGCGGCCCCTCCGAGTCGACGAACCTGCGCATCAGCAACGTGCGTATCCGCAACACCGGCGCGGACGGCATCAACCTGTGCAACGGCACCAAGGACAGCGTCATCGAGAACTCGCACGCCCGGAACACCGGCGATGACGCCTTCGCCATCTGGTCCGCGACGGACCTCTACCCGCAGCCGGACCGCAACAACGTCATCCGCAACTGCAGCGTGCAGATCGTCTGGCGCGCCGCCGCGTACGCCATCTACGGCGGCGTCGGCAACCGCATCGAGAACAGCACCGCCGCGGATGTGCTCACCTACCCCGGCCTGACCGTGAGCTCCGAGTTCAACCCCTACCCCATGGAGTCCGCGACGATCGACGGTCTGACCCTCACCCGCACCGGTGGCACCTACTGGGGTGGTCAGCAGTTCGGCGCCATCTGGCTGCGCGGCGACCAGAACCCGACCAACGGCATCACCATCAAGAACGTCGACATCGTCGACCCGACCTACCAGGGCATCAGCATCCAGAACAACAACGGGGGCGCCTTCACCAACGTGTTGTTCGATCAAGTCACCATCACCAACCCCACCACCTACGGCATCCAGGTGCTGTCCACGGCGAAGGGCGGGGCCACGTTCAGCAACGTGACGGTGAACAACGCGCCCAGCGGCAAGGCCGTCAACCAGAGCAACGGCGGCTTCACCATCACCAACGGCGGCGGCAACAACTGGTAGCTTGAAGCTCCCCCCTGGAAAAACATCGGGCCGCCCCTGGAGACAGGGGCGGCCCTTTTTCTTCACGCCAGGGGCGAGCTCACCACTTGCCGTTCTTGCCCATGCGCTCGAGCTTCTTCTGCAGATCCTTCACCTTGGCGTCGGCCTGCGCCGCGCCACCGGAGAGGATGGAGTGCACGGTGTTGCGGAAGTCCGCGCTCACGCGGCTGTACTTGGCCCCCGTCACCTTCGCCGGCCGCGCGACCGCGTTGGTGAAGGTGTCCAGGAGCGTGCCGAAGAAGGGATTGGCCTTCAGCACGTCCGCGTCCTTGTAGAGGCTGACGATGGTGGGGTTGAAGGAGCCGAGGATGGCGCGGCGCTTCTGCTCCTCGGTGCTCGTGAGGTACTTCACCAGATCCGCGGCGATCTCCTGGTGCTTGGAGTACTTCGACACCGACAGGTTCCAGCCGCCCAGGGCGCCGGTGGACTTGCCGTCCGCTCCGCCCTTGGGCAGCGCCACCACGCCCACCTTGCCGTTGATGGGGCTGTCCGGCGAGTTGGCCAGCGCCCATGCGTAGGGCCAGTTGCGCATGAACACCGCGTTGCCCGACTGGAAGACGCCGCGCGCGCCCTCCTCCTCGTAGGAGAGCACGCCCTGGGGCGCGATGGTGCCAATCCACGAGGCCGCCGTCTTCAGCGCCTCCACCGCCTTCGGATTGTCGATGTTGACCTTGCCATTCTTGTCGACGATGGCCCCGCCCCCGAAGGAGTCGATCCACTCCAGCGCGTTACAGGTGAGCGCCTCGGCCGCCTTCGCCTGGAAGACGAAGCCCACCATCTTCTCATTGCCGCCCTTGCGCTCGGCGTCCTGCACCAGCTTGGCCGTCGTGGCCAGCTCCTGCCAGGTGGTGGGGGGCTTCTGCTTGTACTTCTCCAGCAAGTCCTTGCGGTAGTACAGCACGCCCGCGTCCGTGAAGAACGGCATCGCCACGAGCTTGCCGTCCACCGTGTTGTTCTCCACGATGGCCGGGAAGTGCTGCTTCACCACCTCGTCCGGAATGTATTGCTTCAGGTCGATGAAGTGGGCACCGAGGATGCCGGGCCACACCGCGTCCACCCGGAAGACGTCGATGTCCGAGGAGCCCGTGGACAATTGCTGCTGAAATACCGTCAACTGCTCGCTGGCATCCGTGGAGCCACTGACGAGCTTCACCTCGTGGCCGCTCTTCTTGGCCCAGGCCTCCGCCCCCTGCTTGCAGAGCTCGAACTCCTTACCCACGGTGCCGCAGGAAATGGCCACGGTCTCCGCGGCGGCGACAGTGGGAACAACCAGGGTGGTGGCGAGGCTGATCGCCATGAACACGTGACGCATTCGGTTCTGCCTCCTGAGGGGGTAACGGCGCGGGAGCATCCCCAATTTCCCCGGCGAACCCAACGAATTCGGCGCCGCTCAATGTCAAACAGTGGGCAGAACTCCCCTCAGGACGCTTGCGGAGTTGACCGCGCGTGTCACTTGCCGCCCCGCGTCAAGCACGGGCGGCCCCGCCGGGCCCGGACCGGGAGGCCGTCCTCTCGGAGCGGGTGCTACCAGCCCATGTTGCCCGAGCGCTTGTCGAAGAAGGACCCCGGCACGCCCGGGGCGTGGAGGGAGCCCTTCCCGGAGTCCTTCACCACCACGTCCTCGAAGCTCGCCCGTCCCCCCGCCTCGCCGAGGACCTCGATGCCGTAGGTGCGCGAGCCCGTGACGAAGACGTTCTCGAGCAGGAGGTTGGAGAACGTGGCGCCCTGGCTGTCCGGGTGGTTCTGGAACTGGATGCCCGCGAACGTCGAGTCGATGATGTCGATGTTCCTCGCGGTGATGTCGTTGACGGGGCCCTGGCGCGTGAAGAACCGCAGCGCGCCGTGGTTCATGCCGAACATGAGACCCCCCGCGCGGATGAGGGAGATGTCCTCGAGGGTCGTCGTCGGGGCGAAGGGGTGCGCGCCGAACTCGTTGTCGATGAGGATGCCCGAGTAGGTCAGCACGTCCTCGCACACGCTCTTCTCGAGGGTGTTGTTGTAGCCCCCGTAGATGGCGAAGCAGTTGGCCCGCCAGGGCATCTGCACCGTGTTGTAGCGGAAGACGTTGTCGTGGCTCGCGGGATCTCCCGCCCCCTTGTTGGACCACATGGCCATGGCGTCATCCCCCGTGTTGCGGAAGTGGCTGTGCTCGACCACGGAGTTGCGCGTGCCGTTGGCCAGGTTGATGCCGTCCGCGTAGAGATTGCGGAAGCGCGAGTGGCGTACCACCAGCCCATCCGTGCCGTAGGGGTCCGCGTCCGTGCCGCACCAGAAGCCCACCTTGACGTGCTCCACCCAGACATTCTCGATGCTCGTGTTCTTGCCCACCCCGCCGTTGAAGCCGTTGTTCGGGATGTCGTCGTCGCGGAAGTCGACCTCGCCGAGGATGGAGAAGTCGGAGAAGCGGCAGCCACCCTCCCCCCAGCAGTAGAAGGTGGCCTTGGCGCCCTTGAGCGTGGTGTGCCACATGCCCGCGCCCCGGATTTCGATGCCCTTGAGCGACAGGCCCAGCTGGCCTTGCTTCACCTGGTTGACGAGGTAGGTGCCTCGGGGAATCCACAGCCCCTTCTTCCCTTCCCCGACGGCCCCGTCGATGGCGTTCTGGATGGCCTCGCCGTCGTCCACGTTGTCGTCCGGCAGCGCGCCGTACTCGGTGACGGACACCAGGTCCGCGGGCTTCTCGAGCGGCGCGGCGACCTGCTCCAAGTCGATGAGGTCGATGACGTAGAACGCCGCGCTGTCCTGGGCGTCCTTCTGCAGCTTCACCTCCGCGCCCTCTGGAATCGGCTCGAGCAACGCCCGCGTCTCATCGAAGAAGGCATGCGGCTCGCCCGCGCTGGGGGTGTTGGGGGTCCGCAGTTCCTCACCGCCGTAGACCCACGAGTAGCGCGAAGTCACCGCCAGCGTCTTGACGCGCTTGCCATTCACATAGAGGCCCAGGGTTGAATCGATGCCACCACCGTCCGGCGAGTCCGGAATCGACAGACGCACGACGATGGAATTGGCCGCCTTCTTCGCGGTGATGGCCACGTAGTCGCCCGTCTTGTCCAGGCGGACCGCCTTTCGCCCGATGGCCTCGGCCTCGATGAACGCCTGGTCATAGCGCGTCCGACTGGGTCCGAGCACCGTCGCGTTCGTCTTGCCATCCTCCGCCTGGTATTCCGTCCAGGGGACGTTGGCCCCCCGGCGGGAAGCCGTATCCGTGGCATCGGAGCACGCACCACTTCCCAGGGACAGCGCCAGCAGGCCCACCGTCAGGAGTCCGTGGAAGGGAGCGGAGCGGGGTTCAACGCGAGTGTTTCGCTTCATCGATGAATGACCGTCCTTGTTGAACTCCTTCCCCTTTACCCGAAGAGCGAACCCGCTGGGCAGCTCCGACACCGCCACCTGTCACCTCCGGGGAAAGCACTTCAGCGCGAGCGAGGTGATCTTCCGCAGCTCCTCCTCGCTCGCGCCATCCCGGGCCTGCACGGACATGCCCTGGAGGATGGCGCCAAAGAACCGGGCGAGGCCCTCGGCATCCGTGGTGGAGGGCAGCTCCCCCTCGACGATGGCCCGCTGGAACCGGGCCTGGAGCCGCTCCAGCGAGGTCTCGCGCAGCCCGGCCACATGCCGGGCCACCGGCTGGTTCTCCGTCGCGCAGTTGAGCACCGCCGTGGACACCATGCACCCGTGCGGATGCCGGGGGTCGACGAACGCACGCGCCGCCTCCTCCAACACGCGGGCGATGGCACCCCGCGCCGTCGGCTCCTCCACCAGCGCGGGCACGCCCGCCGACCCATGCGTCCGCTGGTAGAGCTCCAGGGCTTCCCGGTACAGCTCCGCCTTGGAGGTGAAGGCCCCATACAGGCTGGGGGCGGTGATGCCCATCGCCTCGGTGAGATCCGCGATGGACGCCCCCTCGTAGCCCCGCTCCCAGAACACCTCCATGGCCCGCTCCAACGCGGCGCTCCGATCGAACTCCCGAGGCCGACCCCGGCCCCGGCCCTCCGTGGGATTGGCTTTTTTCATAACGATTACTCTGAAATTTCCCCGACCCGCCTTTATTTCCCGAACGTTCACTACGAATAAAGGGAGGTTCGTCGATGCGCATGAAGGTTGGAAGCATATCCGCTGCCGTCACGCTGGGGCTGTTGCTGAGCGGGCTGGCCGCCGCCGAGGAGCGCGCGGTGTCGGCGAGGTTGGACGCGGTCATCGAGCAGGCGCTGGCCGACAAGCGCGTGGTGGGGGCGGTGGTGCTGGTGGCTCGGGATGGGAAGGTCATCTACCACCGGGCCGCGGGCGAGGCGGATCGCGAGGCGCATATCCCCCTGCGCGAGGACGCCGTCTTCCGGCTCGCCTCGATGAGCAAGCCCCTGGTGTCCGCGGCCGCACTGGCGCTCGTGGACCAGGGCAAGCTGGGGCTGGAGGATCCCGTGACGCGGTGGCTGCCCGACTTCCGGCCCCGGCTCGCGGATGGCCGCGAGGCCGTCATCACGGTGCGCCAGTTGCTGACGCATACCGCGGGGCTCAGCTACGGCATCCTGGAGCCGGAGGACGGCCCCTATCACCGCGCGGGCGTCTCGGACGGACTGGATGCGCCCGGGCTGGGCCTGGAGGAGAACCTCCGCCGCATCGCCTCGGTGCCCCTGTCCTACGAGCCCGGGACGCGCTGGGGGTACTCCGTGGCCATCGACGTGCTGGGCGCGGTGGTGGCTCGCGCGGGAGGCGCCCCGCTGCCCAAGGTCGTCGAGCGGCTCGTCACCCGCCCCCTGGGCCTGCGCGACACCGGCTTCACGGTGAAGGAGCCCAAGCGGCTCGCCACGCCCTACGCGGACGGCAAGCCGGAGCCCGTGCGCATGGGCGAGCTTCATGTCGTGTCCTTGGGCGCCAGTGGCGTGCGCTTCGTCCCCGGGCGGGTGCTCAACACCCGCTCGTTCCCCTCGGGGGGCGCCGGCATGGTGGGCACGGCCGGTGACTTCCTGAAGTTCCTGGAGGCGGTGCGCGCGGGGGGCGCGCCGGTGCTGAAGCCCGCGACGGCCACCCAGGCGACGACCGGCCAGATCGGCTCGCTGGACATGCCCGCGAACCCGGGGTGGACGTTCGGCTTCGGTGGCTCGGTGCTCGTGGATCCCGCCAAGGCGGGCACGCCCCAGTCCGTGGGCACCTGGCAGTGGGGAGGCGCCTACGGGCATAGCTGGTTCGTCGATCCGAAGCAGCGCCTGAGCGTCGTCGCGCTGACGAACACGGCCTTCGAGGGCATGTCCGGGGCGTTCCCGGCCGCCATCCGGGATGCCGTCTACGCGGGGCTCGCGGAGAAGGACGCCGCCCAGGCGCCCACGGGAACGACCCCCGCCCGGTGAGCGGGGAGGACGGCGCGCCGGGCCTCAGCCCTCATGGAAGGTGAGCGCCACGCCGGAGACGGTGGCGCGCCGCTCCGTGAAGCCCTCCAGGTCCACGTGCTCCGCCAGGGCCTCGCTCAGGTACAGCCCACCCGGGCGGCCCAGGTCCTGCGCCAGCTTCGAGGCGATGTTCACCGGCATGCCCGCGATGTCCCGGCCTCCCGAGGACAGCTCGAACAGGAGGACCGGCCCCACGTCGATGCCGATGCGGCAGGAGATGTCCTCGCGTGCGAGCTCGCGGCGGAAGAGCTGGGCGAAGCCGAGTGCCGCGGGGATGGCGTCGAACACGTAGATGCCCAGGGGGCCCACCACCTTCACCTCCTCGCCCTGGTGGGAGGCGAGGTGCCGCAGGCCCGTGTCCTTCATCCTCGCGGACAGCGAGAGGTTGTCGAACAGGGCCAGCTCGGGCGTGTCCGCCTGCTGGGCCTCGCGCTCGATGAGCACGACCGTCTTGTGCTGGAGGTACTTGCCGGCCAGGTGCTTGCCGAAGGCCACGTCCTCCAGGCGAGACTGGTAGGCGAGTAGATCCGCATGGAAGGCCTGGGAGTACGGGATGGGATAGGGCTCGCTCGAGCGCCGGAGGTCCGTCAGGCGGGGCCCATCCACCACCGCCCAGCACGGGCCGAGCAGCGACGGCGGCGCGTCCTTGGGTGCCAGGGTGAAGGCGTGCCCCTCCGGCAGCAGCTCACGCAGGGCCTGGGTGATGACGATCTCCCCGCCCTCGGTGTGATTCTCGGCCAGCTCCTCGATGGCATCGGACTGCGCGCCGTACAAGCCCCCGCTGAGACCGTAGAACTCGCCGAAGTGCGCGCCCAGGCCAATGCGGATCTGACAGCCGCGGTGGATCTCGTCCTGGAGCGTCAACAGCATGGACACGAGCGACTCGGGGCGCACCGAGGGCGGGTAGAACATCTGGGTATTGTCGGCCGCCCAGATACCCACCCCCCGCCCGCCCAGCGCGGTGCCCAGTCCATGGACGAGCTGCTTGGGCTGATCGATGAGCGCCAGGATCTCGATGAGTCCCCGCTGCTGGGACAGGCGGGTCAGTCCCGCCGAGTCCGAGACGACGTTGTAGCCCTTCACCTGGAAGGACTGGAGCAGGCGCAGCGCGTCCACGTGGGTCTGCTCGCTGCCCAGCCACTGCTCGATGAGCTTGATCGGCAGGCCCCCGACGATGTCCTGCGCGACATCGAAGAGCGCGGGGGAATACTGACCCTTGGTGCGTCTGGCCACGGCGAGGCCCTCCAGAGCGAGGACCCATACCACGCCCGGCGGGTGGGATCAGGGGACGGGATGATCCGGGGGCCGATGGTTCCTGGAGATCTTCACGGTGTAGGCCACGAAGGCCACCACGGCCACGGCGAGCATCACCACCCAGGACCAGGTCAGGGGACTGTGGGCGACCTGCTGGTTCAAGGACTCGTCACCGGAGGAGGGCCCGCTCTGCGCGAAGGCCACCACGGGGGCGAGCAGCAACAACATCCAAACAGGGACCGTCCGAAGTTGTCGTTCCATGTGTTGGAAGCTGGGCACGCGGCTCACCGTTCTCAAGCGCTCCATGCATTGACGGGCATCCGAGAAAGCAGGCCCTGGGCGGGCCCACACCCTGGCACCGCGCATCTCGTCCCGCCCGCTGTGGACCGAGTATCTACGAAGGGCTTCGTTGATTTCTACGAAGAAGTTCGTATATTGGACCGGGTCCATCGCGGCGTCCGCCCGGAGGAGTCCGTCCCATGAAAGTCTCGTCCCTCTTCTTTTCGCTGCTCACGTGGGTGCTTTTCGCCGCCACTCCGGTGTTCGCCGAGCCGTCGATCACCGGCACCTGGACGGCCGACGTCAGGAAAGACACGCTCGAGCTGTTCCTGCGCACGTCGACGGAGAAACCAAAGACAACGCAGCAGTTGAACATGACGGTGCCCCTCGCCTCCTTCCAGGGCCTGTCGATCGCGGATGGCGGCACGGCGCCCTTCCGGCTCGAGCGCGAGGCGGGGGTCTTCTCCTTCGAGGGGCGCTTCTCCGACGCGAAGGGCGCGGGACACCTGCGCTTCACACACAATGAGGAATATGTCCGAGCCATGGCCGCGCTGGGCTATTCGGCCATTGCTCCGGACAAACACTACCTGCTGGCCGTCTTCGACATCACCCCGGCACGGGTGAAGGAATTGTCGGCGCTCGGTTTCAAGGACATTCCCCTGGAGGAGCTGATCCAGGTGGGCATCTTCCAGGTGACGCCCGGGTATATCCAGTCGCTCACCCAGCACGGCTACACGAAGCTGACGCTCGCGAAGCTCATCCAGTCACGCATCCATGGCGTGACGCCCGAGCGCATCCGCGCGCTGGCGGCCGAGGGCTACAAGGCCCTGGAGTTGGAGGATCTCCTCGCCATGAGCATCCACGGGGTGACGCCGGAGTTCATCCGGGAGATGCGCGAGGCGGGGTACACGAAGCTGACACCGGAGGAGTTGGTGAAGCTGAGAATCCACGGCATCGACGCGAAGTTCGTACGCTCCCTGTCCGAAGGGCGAGACACCCACAAGAAGGAGTAGAGTGCGGCAAGGGGGCCTTCGCCTCCGTGAGGCTGGGGGGGATCCATGCGCGCTGACTCGTCGTGGGCCACGTGGGTGGGCCTGCTCGTCCTGGCCCTGCTGTCCACCGGCTGCGTGTCGCTGCCACCACCGGAGCCCAGTAGGATGAGCCTGCATTACACGGCGCCGCTCATATCGGCCGCGGGGTCCAGCGTCGAGACTCCGGGCGCCCTCCTCTCCCCGTCCGAGCCCGAAGCACCGTGGCGGCCATACCGGCGCCAATCCTCCCGGGAGGAGTCGACGGCGGTGGGCTCGGACAGCGCCCAGAGGGAAGCGCGGCAGAGCGCCCTCGCGGCCCAGTTGGCTTTTCGCCGTGCCATCCTCGACGTGTCAGGCACCACCCGCCGCCTCTCCAGCGAGTTCTCCAGACTCCAGGCTGGTGGGCGGGGTATTGGCGGCAACGGCGTTCTGGTCCGCTACGTGGACCATGGCGCCCGGCAACAGCGGTGGATGGACACCCAGCTCGCCGCCGCCACCCGGCTCGCCACCGCCGCCTCGCAGGTGGAAGACCCGGACATGCAGCTCGCCCTGCTGCGCCTCGCCGGGCCACGGCTCGAGGCCTCCCTGCTCGGCTCTCTGCTGCTCTCCGTCTGGCTCGACTTGCTCCACCTCGCCGACGCGGTGTGCACCCAGCACTTCTACAGCGTGGAGCGCATGTTCGCGGACCTGGGGCGTTGGCAGCAGCGGCTCGAGCCCGCCATGACGGCGCTCTCCTCCCTGGAGCCCGGGCAGGTGGAGGCCGCGGCGCAAGACGTCCCGGTGCTGGTGGGCCACCTCACCGGCGAGTTCACCGCCACCCTCCAAGTCGCGCGCAAGGGGGCGGAGAGGGTCGAGAAGGTGCTCTTGCTCAAGGAGACTATCGAGGCGCTCTCCCTGCTCTCGGCGTTGAAGTTCTCGCTGCCCTCGGTGCCTCCGTCCGCTCCCGCTCTGCTCGGCGTGAGCCTGGTGGTGGGAGGCGACGGCGTGATGATGGGCACGCGCCTGGTGGTGTCCGCCGAGTGGGTGGAGATGATGCGCCACCTGGTGCGGGCGGGCGTCCTCTCCGTACCCGTCGTCAGTGCCGCCGTGCGGATTCAGGCGGGCCAGGCGATGCTGGCGCAGGCTCACGGCGAGCTGCCCCGGGGTGTGCGCGAGGCGCTCGGCGATGGGCCCGAGGTGAGGGGCATGCACGTGACGGGCAGAGCGGGGGCCGGCATGAACGAGCCCCCGCGACACCACGTGCTGCCCAAGGAGTTCCGCGCGTGGTTCGAGAAACGAGGCTTCACCGGCGAGATGGACATCGACCAGTTCTGCGTCGAGATGGAGCGAGCGAACCACGAGGCCATCCACGGCGGTGGGAATTGGAAGCTGGGCCGCCAATGGCCCGGCGAATGGAACCGGATGATCATGGAGGCGCTGCACGAAGCCGAGGTAACGGCTGGACGGATGTTGACGCGCAACGAGGTGCTGGACATCGTCGCGGAGCGCATGGAGGAGTACAACCTCGCGATGAACTTCATCCCTTGGAGAGGGCGATGAGTGGTGGGCGTTCCTGGGAGGGCAACTGGAGGATTCGCCTGCATGAGCGGGTCCACGAGCGCGGGTACACTTCGCTCACCGCCTTTGCCGAAGCGCGCCCCACTGCCTCGCTGGTGGCGCTGGCCAAGGAGCTTGGAGAGGACGACGTCGCCGGGGTGCAGGTGTTGAGCGGATTGCTCGCCGAGGCGGAGCAGTGCAAGCAGGTCACGCGCTTTGCTCGCGGTGTGCTCGTGCGCATGTTGTCTCAAAGTCTCCCCGATGGCTGGCCGGTCGTGCTGGACGACGCCAACCGTTTCAAGGTCGCCAAGGCACTCGGCTCGTGGATTGCCTACACCCCGGAAACCCATAAGGAGCGCGCCAGACAGGTCAGGACAGCCCTGCTCGCTACACCGCCGCCCCCAGGCTGGCGCCCGCTCGGCCCTGACGACGAGTTGCTGCGCACGCTCCTGCCCGACGAGGATGCCTGAACTTCACCTCCTGGAGAGGACTATGAGCCGGGACCATTCCTGGAAGGGGAATTGGAAGGGCCGCCTGTACGAACGGGTCCGTGAGCGCGGCTACGATTCGCTCACCGCCTTCGCGAACGCACGCCCTGCAGCCTCGCTGGTGGCGCTGGCTGAGGAGCTTGGCGAGGACGATGTCGCCGGGATGCAGGTGTTGAGCGAGTTGCTCGCCGAGGCGGAGCAGCGCAAGCAGACCACACGCTTCGTGCGTGATGTACTTGTACGCGAATTGTCCGAGTGTCTCCCCAACGGCTGGCCGGCCGTGCTGGATGACGCCAATCGCTTTAAAGTCGCCAAGGCGATCGGCTCGTGGATTGCCGATACCCCTGAAACCCATAAGGAGCGTGTCAGACAGGTCAGAACAGCCCTCCTCGCCACGCCACCGCCCCCAGGCTGGCGTCCCCTTGGGCCCGACGACGAGTTGCTGCTCACTCTACTGCCTGACAAAGAAGTCTGACTTTCACCCTTTGGAGAGGAAAATGAGCAACGGACGTGCCTGGCAGGGCAACGTGAAGGCTCGCCTGTACGAACGGGTTCGCGAACGTGGTTACGATTCTCTCACGGCCTTCGCTGATGCGCGCCCCACCGCTTCGCTGGTGGCATTGGCGGACGAGCTTGGCGAGGATGACATCGCGGCAGTGCAGGTGTTCAGCGGGTTGGTCGCCGAAGCGGAGCGAAGCCGCAAGGTCACGCGTTTGGTGCGCGGACAACTCGTGCGCGAACTGTCTCAGCATTTCCCGAATGGCTGGCCGGCCGTGTCGGACGACTCGACCCGCTTCGCTACCGCCCATGCACTCGCCCGTTGGACGACCTACACACCGGAAACGCATAAGGAGCGTGTCAAGCAAGCCAGGGCAGCGCTCCGCGCCTCACCTCCACCGCCCGGGTGGAGGCCGCTCGGACCTGACGACGAGCTACTACTCACGCTCCTGCCTGACGAAAAAGCCTGAGCTTCACCTCCAGGAAAGGCCGATGCGCGAGGATCGTCAAGGTGGTCATGGCTCGCGGCCGGGCGTGGAGTTCGCGAGCCGCGATTGCAACCAGAGCACGAGCGCGCTGGCGCGGCCCTCAAGGCTCCATTCGGCAATGGGCTCGCGCTGGACCTCGCCTCGCGCGTCCAGGAAGGTGACAGTGGGCCGGTAGTGCGTCGAGGTGTCACCCTTGTCATCCTTGCGGGTGTGCCGTTCCAAGGTGACGGCCTGGACTCGTGTCCAGTCAAGTTCGACCCGCGCCGGGCGCTCGAACGCCCCGTTCTGGTTCTTCATCGGCGGCAGGGACAAGCGCCGATTGCATTCATCGAGGATGAGATCCCACTCCCCCGAGACCATCCGCGCTTGGGTCCACCATGTGACAAGCACGCCACAAGTGAGCACGAAGCCCCAGGCGAGCCCCGCAGTGCGCAGCGATGGATGGAACTGCGTGGCCAACCCTAACAGGGGGTACAGCACGAGCGCCACGCCGGCCATGACGCACCACCCGGTGACCATGGGGCTGAGCGCGTTGAGTGTGACGTGGGTACGGCCATCGACTACGAACTCGGCCACTTGGGCCGCCTGTGCCCGGGAGAAATAGACCAGTGCGTACATGCCGAGGAACCCCAGCAGCGTGAGGGTCGCCACGAAGAGCAAGAACAGCAAATCGGCCCCTTCCAGGCCTCGCAGGAGGGCAGCGTCCTCCGGGGCTTCCGGGCGATAGAACACCGGCACGAGGGCTCCCGGTGGGTAGCGCCCGGCCAGTTCGTCCAGCCCCCCCGGCGAGAGAATGTCGAGGGATTGTCACGATAGCGCTCGCCCTCGTAGGTCCGCCCATCTACGGTGTAGCGGTATGCACCACCCATTTGTAACCTGCCTCCTCTCTGGAGGAGTCCCGCAGCACGGAACTGGAGAGGATGGTGCCTGGCACGGACGGAGCCCCCATCATCCAGAGTTGGTGCACCACGTCCCCACCAAACAGCGCGTTGAGACCCAGCGTGGCGAGCCCCCAGGGTAGGAGCAGCAGGAAGAAGGCGCGGAGCCGAGGTGCGGTCATTCATGGAGCATAGAAGAACAAGGAGCCGTTGGGGAGACGGGGCGGCGCACGCCCTCGGTAGAGCGGGAGCAACGTAGGAGGAGCGGTTGGATCCAGACCGAGGACAACAACGGGGTGGACAGGGAGAAGAATTGTGACAGGATCTTGAATCTCTCCTGGAGAAAATCAACAGCCATGTACCTATCGGAATTCCAGCTTTATAATTACAAAAGCTATCAAGATTCGGGCCCCATCGAATTCAAGCCCGGCTTCAACATCCTGACGGGACAAAACAACGCCGGGAAGACCGCCCTCCTGGAGGGGTTGGGGCTTCGATTCCAAGATAAGCCGCATCGCAGCCTGACGACCCTTCCGACGCCCGCCCATGCACTCAATGAGCATTCACGCGCGCGCTTCCGCCTTATCCTCAGCTTGACGGAAGTGCTTCAGTTCATGAGCCTTCACAAAACAACATGGGTCATTCCCTACCCCAAGAATCCCCCGAGGGCACTGAGCAATTCAGGCACGATGCCACTCTTCCAGCTTCTTCAAAATGAAGTCATTCAAGTCACGCTCGAAAAGCATCCAAGCTCGGTGATATTCGCAACAACCTCCGATCCCGCCTTCGGCTGCTACGAAAGGATATCAAGCGGACCGATTCAGTGGCTACTCATAAAAACAAACAAAGACAACCAGCCAACATGCAGTTTTCTTCACGTACAGGGCGACCTCCACGGCAACAACATCTACAAACCCCTCGAAAATGCTATCGGCGAGCACTTCCTGTCTGGAATATACAGTTTCCGTGCCGAACGCATGAACGTAGGAATCTCAACGTTCGGACCCAACCGTGAACTCGTGCCCGATGCGAGCAACCTGCCAGAAGTCCTGAACATCCTCCAAAGCAATCCCGCTCGTTTCCAGCGATACAACCAGCTCGTCAAACGCGTACTCCCCCAAGTGGAGCGCATCACGGTGCGCCCCATGGGAGCAAAGCAAGTCGAGATTCTCGTCTGGTCATACGACCCCGCTTTGGAACGAGAGGATCTGGCTGTTCCACTGACGGAGAGTGGAACAGGCATCAGCCAAGTCCTTGCCATGCTCTATGTTCTGGTGACCGCCGAGAGCCCGCGCGTCCTCATCATTGACGAGCCCAACAGCTTTCTCCACCCCGGTGCATCTCGCGCCCTGATCGAGATCTTTCGCGAGCACCCACAGCACCAGTACATCGTTTCGACCCACTCGCCTGACCTCATCTCCGCCAGCAACCCTTCCACCATCCACATCCTCCGCAAGAAGGAGGGGTCAACCGCCATCGAGAAGGCCGATGCTCGGGAGTCGCAACATCTCCGGGCCCTGCTCATGGAAGTCGGATCCCGTCTGTCGGATGTCTTTGGCTCGGACAGCATCCTGTGGGTCGAGGGCAAGACCGAGGAGATCTGCTTTCCGCTCATCGTCCAGAAGATGCTCAAATGCCCGCTGTCCGGAGTGAGCATCGTGGGAGTCCTCCATACCGGAGATTTCGACTCGGAGGACGCCCGCTCCGCCTTCCGTCTTTATGAGAAGCTCACCCAGGGCCAAGCGCTGCTTCCGCCCGCCATCGCCTTCATCTTCGACCGCGAACTCCGCCCCGAGAAAGCCAGAGAGGATCTCGTCCGATTGAGTCAAGGGAAGGTCAGCTTCCTCCAGCGGAGGACCTACGAGAACTATCTGCTTCACGCGGGGGCCCTCTCGTCGGTCATCAACGGACAGCCCGGCTTCGAGGACAAACAGACCACGCCCGCTCAAATTCAAACATGGATCGACACGCACGCATCCAACGCGGACTACTACCGCAAATCCAAGACCCGGGACTTCCTCCAGGACATCGACGCCCCCCGGCTCCTCGGCGATCTCTTCTCGGAACTCTCGGGCAACACGCTCGAATACAACAAGGTCGAGCACTCCCTGGCCCTCACGGCATGGTTGCTCGACCACGACACCACGCCACTCCAGGAGATTGCCGACCTGCTCGCGAACCGGTTGCCCACCACGACGAGATCCCTTGCTGGCACCCGTCCGCGGTAGGTGACCATCCACGTCAGACACGCACGAGCAGGGCGAACTGGTGCGCGCCGATACCCAGACCCACCATCACCAGGTACTTCGTGCGCAGCTCGCGATGGAAGCGCGCCAGCGTCACGGGGAGCGAGGCGTGCACCATGTTGCCGAAGTCCTCGTAGGTATCCAGGTACTCGCGCGGGCGGAGCTGCGCCGCCCAGTGGTCCATCAGCTTGCGCGTGGCCTGGTGGGAGATGAGCGTGACGTCGTCGCGGTGGATGCCATGCCTGGCGAGCAACCGCGCCACGAGCCTCGGCGGCCCATCCATCCCCGAGGACAGAAAGGCCTGGATGCCCGCATCCGGCGCAATGCCATACGTGGGATGCTCCACCCCCGAGCCAGGACGCGACGCCATGGTCATGGCGCCGTACTCGCCGCTGAAGGTGTCCGCCGCCCAGTCCACCAACACCAGGCGCTCGCCCGCCCCCACCACCGCCGCGCCCGCCCCATCCCCGATGCCGATGGCATGGCCCTGGCCGTAGTCCATGTTGCGCGTCCACCCCGAGCCCACCGCCACCAGCGCGTGCCGGATGCTTCCCGCCCGCAACGCCTCCCACGCCAGCACCACGCCCATCAGGAAGTTGGTGAAGTCCGCCTGCACCGGGATGACCAGCGTCCCCTGCCCCAACCCCAGCTCGCGGTGCACCGCGTAGAGCGCGTTGGGCGAGACGAACTCCGACACGGACACGTAGCCATACAGCCGCTCCACCGCCTCGGGCCGCACCCCCGCGTCCTCCAGCGCCACCCGCCCGGCCCTGGCCGTGAGCGCCGCCAGCGACTCCCCGGGCGCCAGCACCCGGCGCTCCCGGTTGCCATAGAAGAGCGCATGTTCCCCTCCACCCCGGGCCGCAGCACGCCGCAGCGGCTCGAAGAGGGGATCGTCATTGCGGCGCACCTGCTCCGGCACCGCCGCCCCCACACCCAACAGCGCGAAGTCACCCGACATGGCGGACCTGTCTACCTGCCGTCCGAGGCCACCGCGGCGAACCGGTCCCCGTACGGCGGCACCTCGCGGTAGTCGACGCGCGCGATGATGACCTGCGGCTGTCCCAGCTCGTCCGCGCGGCGCAACACCTCGGGCAACAGCGCCGCGAGCTGCCCCGGCCCATCCACGGTATACGCGCGCGCACCGAGCGACTCGGCGAAGGCGGCGAGGTCCGGATCTCCCAGCCCGTAGAAGTCGTCCTCCAGCGGCACCGTGGCGTCCTGGGCGTGCTCCCCGTGGTTGACCATGCCGAGGAAGTTGTCATTGAGCACCAGCGTCACCGTGCCCACCCGGTAGCGCGACGCCGTCAGCAGCTCCGTGCCATTCATCAGGAACGCGCCATCCCCGGTGATGGCCACCGCGGCCCGCTCCGGCCGGCCCAGCTTGCCGCCGATGACCGCTCCGCAGGACCAGCCCATGGAGGACAAGCCGCACGGAAAGAAGATGCGCGTGGGGGGCGTGAGCCGCAGCAGGTGCGACGCCCAGCCCGTGCAGTTGCCCATGTCGATGTACAGGTCCATGTCCGGACGCAGGTGCGCGTTCAGCTCGGCCATGAGCTGCTGCGGCTTGACCATGCCCTCGGCCTGGGGCGCGCGGAGGCTCGGCACGGGCTCGCGCGACTCCACCATCCGCGACCAGCGCTCGCGCAGCCGCTCTCCCCCGGGAGGGCCGCTCCGCCGCCCCCGCTCCACCAGGCCCGTCACCACCGAGCCCACGTCCGCGACGATGGGCAGGCGCACCGGCAGGAACTGCCCGATGTGGGCCGACTGGGCATCCACCTGGATGACACTGTCGATGGCCTGCAGGTGCTTGTTGAAGCCCCGGCTGGCCCACTCCCCCATCCGGCTGCCCAGCACGAGCAGCACGTCCACGCCCTCGCGCACATACGCCTCCGCGCGCCGGCTGCCCGCCAGCCCCAGCACCCCCAGCGACAGCGGCTCGTCCTCGGAGAACAGCCCCTTGCCGCGCAGGCTCGTGGCCACGGGAATCCCCTGCTCGGAGACGAAGGCGGTGAAGGCCTCGCCGTGGCTCCCCAGGGCCTCGCGCGCCCCGGAGCCCAGGACGATGAGCGGCCGGCGCGCGGTGCGCAGCAGTCGGAAGGTCTCGTCCAGATCCTCGGGGGCCGCCGCGGGCGGGCGCGCGCGGAAGGCGCCCCGGGTGGTGGGCAGCAGGGCGTGGCGGATGCGCTGGCGCGCGATGTTGGAGGGGATGCTCAGGTGCGCGGCCCCACCGGGCAGCCCATGCACCACCCGCATCACCCGCGCCAGCAGACGCTGGAAGCTCTGCGCGTCCACGATGCCCGCCGACACCGCGCTCGCCTGGCGGAACACCTCCACCGTGTTCACCCCGTGCGTGCCCGTGCTCTCCTGGATGGCGTTGAGGCCGAAGCGATCCGTGGCCACCTGCCCGCTGATGGCCAGGAGCGGCACGCCGTCCAGGTGCGCCGAGGCCACGCCCGTGAGCGCGTTGGTGGCCCCCGGGCCCGCCGTCACCAGGCACACGCCCAGCTTGCCCGTGGCGCGCGCATAGCCGTCCGCCATGAAGGCCGCGCCCCCCTCGTGCGAGGCGATGACGAAGCGGATGGCGCCATGCCGGCGCAGCGCCTGCTGGAAGGGCGCGATGTTGCCCCCCGGTATCCCGAAGACGGCGTCGACCTCCTCCGCCTCCAGGTGCGCCACCACGCAGTCCGTGACGGACACCTCCTCCACCCGCCGGAAGCCCACGCCCCGCGCCTCCCACTCCCGGGAAGCCCCGCCCCCCACGCCCTGGGCCTCCAACGCCAGCAAGCCCGGGGGCAGCGCGGGGGGCGAATCGACCTGGAACTCGATGTGCGAGGAGAAGGACATGGGCGGAGGGACGACTTGCAATGGGGGTGTAAAAATCCAGCCCCAATACACCAGGCAGGCGCACCCGACAAGCCGCGTCATCAGCATTCCGCGTTCCTGCTGGAATCAGGACGAAGAGGCGCCGGGGAGCTCGGCCCGCAGGCCGGTGATGAACCGCTCGAGGCCGAAGGCGAAGCGCGTGTCGAGGTCCGTGTCGAAGATGGCGTCGAGCGCCGCGAGCACGTGGGGGAAGCGCTCCTGGGGGAAGGAGGCGAAGCGCGCGCGGCTCCGGGGCAGGTCCACGGGCTCGGGGTTGAAGCGCGGATCGAGCGCCTGTTCCTCCATGCAGAAGCCGATCACATAATAGACGAGCGAGAAGCAGCCCCAGGCGGCCACACGCGAGGAGGCGCCCGCGCGCCGCAAGGCCCCCATCAGGGCCTCGCTCACGCGCAGGATGTTCTCCGTGACGATATAGGTGCCCGCGAAGACGCGCGCCCCGTCCCGGCGCGACAGCAGCGCCCGCCGCAGCCCGGCCGCCACCCGCCGCAGCTCCTCGTCCCAGGGCAGCGTGGGCTCCACGTCGCGCGCCACCGGCTCCACCAGCGCGTCCGCCATCCCATCCAACAGCGCCTGCTTGTTGGCGAAGTGCCAGTAGAGCGACGGCGCCTGGATCTCCAGGCGCTGCGCCAGCTTGCGCATCGTCACCCCTTCGATTCCCGCCTCGTCCAACAACACCAGCGCCTCCCGCACCACCTGCTCCCTCTGAATGCGCATGACTCCTCCGGGCCCGCGCTTGACAGCCTAACACCGTTAGTCCACAACTAACGGTGTTAGATTGGAGGCGGTGATGACACGAGAGCAGGTGGAAGTGGCCGTCGTGGGGGGAGGCCCGGTGGGGTTGATGCTGGCCAGCGAGCTGGCCCTGGTGGGCGTGAAGGTGGCGGTGTTCGAGCGCAGGAAGGAGCGGATCGCTCAGTCACGCGCCCTGTCCGTCCACCCGCGCACCCTGGAGATCCTGGCGCTCCGGGGGCTGGCGGAGCGGTTCCTGGCGCGCGGCACGCCCCTGCCGACGGGGCACTACGCGGGGCTGGACACGCGCCTGGACTTCTCGGTGCTGGACACGACGTTCCCCTATTCGCTGTTCATCCCCCAGGCGCTCACCGAGGCGCTCCTGGAGGAGCGCGCGCGGGAGGTGGGCGTGGCGCTGCACCGCGGCTACCGCGTCGGCGGGCTGTGGCAGGACGCCGAGGGCGTGCGGCTCGAGGGGGAGCGGGAGGACGGGACGTTCCAGGTGAGGGCCCGGTACGTGGTGGGCGCGGATGGCGCGCGCAGCGCGGTGCGCACGCTCACGGGCATCCCCTTCCCGGGCACCGACGTGACGAGCACCCAGATGCTGGGGGATGTCGTCCTCGCGCAGCCGCCCCCGGGGCCCGTGATGTCGCGCACGAGCCCGAACGGCGGCGCGATGCTCGTCCCCCTGGGCGACGGCGTCCATCACCGCATCGTGGTGGTTTCTCCCGGCCGCCAGCACGTCCCGCTGTCCGAGCCCGTCACCCTGGAGGAGCTGGCGGGCGCCACCCGCGAGGTGGTGGGCACGGACTTCGGGATGCACTCGCCGATGTGGCTGTCTCGCTTCGGTAACGAGACGCGTCATGCCAGCAGCTACCGCGAGGGCCGCGTGTTCCTGGTGGGTGACGCCGCCCACATCCACATGCCGGCGGGTGGACAGGGCCTCAACGTGGGGCTCCAGGACGCGATGAACCTGGGCTGGAAGCTGGCGGGCGTGCTGCGCGGCCTCGCGCCCGTGTCGCTCCTCGACAGCTACCACCACGAGCGCCACCCCGTGGGCGCGCGGCTCATCCAGAACACGCTGAGCCAGACGGCGCTCATGACCCAGTTCAACCCGGCGGGAATGGCCCTGCGCGACACCTTCTCGGCGCTGCTCACCTGGCCCCCCGTCAACCGCGTGCTCGCCGAGCAGATCTCCGCCTTCGACGTGGCCTACCCCTCCCCTCCCCTGCCCGCCCCGGAGGGACTGAAGGTGGAGCCCGGCGTCTGTGGCACGCGCCTGGCCGACCAGCCCCTGTGCGGTGAGGCAGGCACGTCGCGCTCGCTCTACTCCCTGCTGCACGAGGGCAAGTGGCTGCTGCTGCGCCGGCCTGCCTCCTCGCATGTCGAGCTGCCCACGTCCTGGCGCGGCTGGACGACCCCACTCACCGCCGAGCTGTCGCGCGAGGTGCCGGGCCTGGGCGCCTGGAGCTCGCTCCTGGTGCGTCCCGATGGGCACCTGGGTTACGTCTCGCATTGAAACGACCCGCCGCCCTGTCTCTCCTTCCTCTCGTCGAGCCGCCCACCAGACGGGCAATCCCTGACATCCCGTAGAAGTCCACCCGCCCCCGCGTCTGCCTTCTCCACCGAGGGCACGGGCTTTCTCACGCCGTGTCTCTCCTTGGAGGAAGAGCAGGCGGGGTGTGATTTCCAATGAAGCGGAAATATGTCATTATGGCCGGATTCTCGCGTGAGCACCCGGCCCGGGGCACCGTATCGATTGAGAATCAAAGGAGAGGATTGATGGATACGACGGCGTCCGGAGGCGCTGGGTCCGAGAATCCAGAGGGGGCCGTCCGGAGGGTCTCCTCGGAAGCAGCGCTCCAGGTGCTGCTGTCCAGGCGCCGATCGGGCACGGACCCCACGCTCCTGCACGGGCTCGTCCGGCATGTCGCCGACATCTTCGGCGTCACCAGTGCCGTGCTCGTGCGGCGCAGCCCCGGCGAGGAGCTGCTCCACCCGCTCGCGCTCTGGAGCCGGGGCCAGTCCCACGAGGAGCCCGCCGTCATGCCCCGGGGCAGCGTGCTGGACGAGATCTTGCGCCAGGACGTCTTTCATTGCCCCGAGGACGCGCACGCGCGGTTTCCCGAGGATGGATGGCTGCGGCGCCTGGGCCCCCAGGGCGTGCTGGGCATGAGTGTGAGGAATTCACGGGAGGAAGTGCTCGGGGCCCTGGTGCTGATGCATGACGCGCCCTTGAAGGTGGCCTCCACGGACCTCGCCTGGCTGAGGGCCTTCACCCTGCTGGCGAGCACGTCCCTGGAGTATCTCCAGACACGGGCCGAGCTGGACGAGGCACGTGACTTCCTGCACAAGACACTCAACGCCATCCAGAAGCCTGTCTTCGTGAAGGACCGGCAGCACCGGTTCGTCCTCACCAACGAGGCGTTCTGCCGCTTCATGGGCGCCTCCCCGGAGAGCCTGCTCGGCAGGTCCGACCATGACTTCGTGCCCCCCCACGAGGCGGACGTCTTCTGGCAACAGGATGAACAGGTCTTCACCACCGGCCAGGCCAACGAGAACGAGGAGACCCACACGGACGGCGCGCGGGGCACCCGCACCCTCGTCACCCTGAAGGCGAGCTTCACCAGCGCCAAGGGCCAACCCTTCCTCGTCGGCGTCATCCGCGACGTGAGCGAGCACAAGCGCATGGAGGCCCATCTGCGGATGGCGGACCGGATGGTGACGGTGGGCACCCTGGCCGCGAGCGTCGCGCACGAAATCAACAACCCGCTGTCCTATGTCAACGCGAGCCTCTGCTTCCTGCGCGAGCAGCTCGCCCAGGAGGACGCCTCGCGGCTGTCGCTGGACGAGCTGCGCGAGGCGGTGGCCGATGCGCTCGAGGGCACGGGGCGCGTGCGCACCATCGTGCAGGACCTGAGGACCTTCGCGCGCGCGGATGACGAGCGCGTCGAGCCCATGGACATCCATCAGGTCATCGGCAGCGCGCTGCGCATGGTGCGCCACCAGTTGGAGGGGCACACGCACTGGGAGCTCGAGCTGGAGCCGGTGCCACAGGTGCTGGGCAATCCGGCCCGCCTGGGCCAGGTGCTGGTGAACCTGCTGGTCAACGCGCTCCAGGCCTTCGTCCAGAGCGCGCCCCGGCACAACCGGATCCGCATCGCGTCGCGGGTGAGCAACAAGGGCCTGGTGGTGGTGGAGGTGGAAGACAATGGGCGGGGCATGGCGCCCGAGGTGCTCGCGCGCCTCTTCACCCCCTTCTTCACCACCAAGCCCGCGGGCGAGGGCACGGGACTGGGACTCAACATCTCCCAGTCCATCATCCAGGCCATGGGGGGACGCATCGAGGTGAGCAGTACCCTCGGCCAGGGCAGTACCTTCCGGCTGCTGCTGCCCCGCTTTCCCTGTCAGGATCCCGAGCTGTCCCCCGGCGACGGAGACTCCTGACGGAGGAACGTCGCACCGGGCCGCTCGCGCTCGTCCACCTCCAGGCGGAAGATGTCGGGTCGGCTGTAGTGGCCGCAGGGGTCGAAGTCGAGCCGCGCCCGCGTCAGCATCCCGAGGTCCAGGTCGGCCGTCAGCACGCCCTCCTCGCCCCAGAGCGGGCCCGCGAGCACCTCGCCGAACGGGGAGATGATGACGCTGCCGCCCCGGGACATGATGTGCGGGGTCTCGGCGGGGAGGGCCTCTTCGCGGAGCACCTCGGGCGGGTACATGTCGCGGGTGACGAACTGGTTGCACCCGAGCACGAAGCACCGGCCCTCGTTGCCGATGTGGCGCATGGTGGCCTGCCACGTGTCGCGGCTGTCGGCGGTCGGGGCGAGGTAGATGTCGACGCCCTTGGCGTACATGGCCGCCCGAGCGAGCGGCATGTAGTTCTCCCAGCAGATGAGCCCGCCGATGCGGCCGAAGGGCGTGTCCACCGTCGACAGCGTGCTGCCATCGCCCTCACCCCAGATGAGACGCTCGGAGCCGGTGGGCTTGAGCTTGCGGTGTTTGGCGAGCAGCGCTCCATCGGGCCCGAAGTAGAGCTGCGTGCAGTAGAGCGTTCCGCGCGTGAGGCGATCCCTCTCGATGACGCCGATGGAAAGGAAGACGCCGTGCGCGCGGGCGATGCCTCCGAGGCGCTCGATGGCCGGGCCGGGGATCTCCATGGACTGCTCGTTGTAGAGCTGCCAGAGCCGTCGGCCGGCATCGCTCCGGCTGCCCACGACGAAGCCGAAGCCGAGTCCGCGGGGATAGGCCGGGATGAACGCTTCCGGGAAGAGCACGAGGCGCGCGCCGGTGTGGGCGGCGCGGGCGGTCCACGAGGCGACGCGCTCGAGCGTTCCCTCGAGATTGAAGAGCACGGGAGCGGCCTGGACGACGGCGACACGGACCTGCGAGGAGTTCGACATGCCGCGGAGGATAGACGGCGGCCCGGTGTCCGCGAAGCACTCCGCGGCCGTCTCCTCGCGGGCCTGGTCCAACAGCCGTGCCACCAGTCGGCGCGCCTGATGCCCCAGAACAGCCGCTGGGGTCAGTCGCTCCGACCGCCGCGGAGATGGTTCAGCACCTGCCGCAAGCGCTGGTGAGGAGCGCCCTCCACCGGGAGCACCTCAACGTCGAAGTCGAGCGAATTCTCCAGGATGATTTCGCTGAGCCTCTCGTCCACTTGAAGCCTGAAGCGGGCATCCTGCGCTCGAGGAAGCGCCATCCGATCCCGACCTTCGACAGGCACGAAGACGATGAGATCCAGTGTCTTGATCACGGATCGCACACGTGGCAGCCACGCCTCGAGTTCGAACGCATCGGCATCACGATGCGTGAGCAGGTAACCCAGGAAGTCTGCTGGGCACCGGTCGAAGATCACGTTCGACCCGGTTGACGCCAGGCTCGTGAGGGATCGTTCAAGCTGCTCCTCGAAGTCCTCCAGCGAGGGCGGATCGGCGAACTCGTACCCTTCTTCCTCTAGAAGGTAGTAGGGCTCCTCGACGGCGGTGTACTCCGGAAGAGCGACGGACAACTCCTCGACAAGCGTCGACTTACCCGCGAAATGAGTGCCCGAGACAGCGATCCGCATGAGTACCTCGGTGATCTGTTCTTCGTGCCCCCCAAACCTGGCTCAGTAGGCCAGGGCCACGCCATCCTTGCGCATCTCCGTGGCCGCGCCGTAACGGCCCGGCCGGCGCTCGATGCACTGGTAGCCGCCAAAACCCCCATCCGGCTCACCCAGCTTCCACCCGAGCGCTACCAGCGCCTTCTTCGTCGCCTCGGGCACGCCCGTTTCCAGACGCAGCAGGCCCGGCGTCTGTTGTGCCTCGCCCGTGGGCTCGGACGAGCCCTCGTGGTGCCAGCGGGGACTGTCCCCGGCCGCCTGCAAGTCCAACCCGTAGTCCACCATGTTGATGATGATCTGCGCCTGTCCCTGGGGCTGCATGTCTCCCCCCATGACGCCGAACGCCAGCCACGGCTCGCCCCCGCGCACCGCGAAGCCCGGGATGATCGTCTGGAAGGGCCGCTTGCCGGGCGCATACAGGTTGGGGTGCCCGTCGGTCAGCGAGAACAGCTCGCCCCGGTCCTGGAACATGAAGCCCAGTGTGGGATGGCCCGCGCCCGTTCCGTCCGACACCAGGCCCGAGCCCATGCCCCGGAAGTTGGACTGGATGAGCGACACCATCATCCCGTTCTTGTCCGAGGTGCACAGATAGGTGGTGTCGCCCCGGCTCGGCGCGTCCATCGGCATCACGCGCTCCAGCAACCGATCGGCGCGGATGAGCTTCGCGCGCTCGGCCGCGTAGGCGGGGCTGTTGAGCTGCTCCAGCGGCGCGCGGAAGAAGGTGGGATCGGCGAAGTAGCGGGCCCGGTCCTCGAACGCCAGCCGCTTGGCCTCCACCTGATGGTGGATGGATTGAGCGCTCTGGAAGCCCATGCCACGCAGATCGAAGTGGCGCAGGATGCCGAGCATCTGCAGGGTGCTCAGCCCCTGGCTGTTGGGTGCCAGCCCATAGACGTCCACGCCGCGATAGTCGGTGGACAGCGGCTCGGTCCACTCCGAGTGGTGGGCGGACAGGTCCGCGCGCGTCATCCAACCGCCGATGCGGCGGAAGTAGCGCTCGATGGCCTGCGCGATCGGACCCGCGTAGAAGGCGTCCCGCCCGCCCCGCGCGATGAGCTGGTAGGTGCGCGCCAGATCCGGGTTGCGCCAGACGTCCCCCTCGGCCGCCGCGGCGCCCGGGCCGTAGACGCGCTCGGCGTTGGCCGTCTCCTCCACTCCCGAGTCCGGCTTCAGGAAGCGCGCGAGGTTGCGGCCGAGGTAGTAGCCAATCGTCTGGACCTGGGGGACTCCCGCCTGCGCGTGGGCGATGGCCGGCTGGAACAACTCCGCCCACTTCAGTCGGCCATAGCGCTGGTGCAGGGACCACCAGGCATCCACCGCGCCGGGCACGCTGACCGACGTCATGCCCACGCGGGGCACGTACCCCTTCACCGCGCGCCGGCGCACCTCCTCCAGGGACAGGCCCCGGGGCGAGCGGCCCGAGCCATTCAGTCCCACCACCTTGCGCGCCTTGGGATCCCACAGCATGGCGAAGCAGTCCCCGCCGATTCCGCAGCTCACCGGCTCCACGAAGCCCAGCACCGCGTTGGCGGCGATGGCCGCGTCCACCGCCGAGCCCCCCGCGCGCAGGATGTCGAGCGCGGCCAGGGTGGCCAGGGGATGCGCCGTGGCGGCCGCGCCATTCATGCCCCAGGCCGCTGAGCGGCTGGCGTAGCTCGCCCCGGCGATGCGATCCCCAGAGCGCACATCGGGCCGCTTCAGGTTCGGGTTCACGGCTCCGGCGTCGGCCCGGGAGGGAGCCGGCGCGGGAGCGTCATCGGTGGTGCGAATGGGCGCGGTGGGCGGCGTGGGCCTGGGCTGCTCCGACGTCGCCTGGGCGACGGCCGAGAGACCCACGGGAAGAGCGGCGAGGAAGGTACGGCGGCGCATGACGGCTCCCAAGCAGAAGAGCCGCCACTATAGGGGCTGGCACGCGGACAGAACCCCGTCCGCCCCCCGGCATCGCTTGCCGTGTAGGTGCATCTGCCCCGCACGGGACAAGTCGCCCCAGGTCAGCGGGCGGGCGCCGGACAGCCCTGGGAGGCCATCTCCAGCAGGGCGGACCAGGCGGTCTCGATGTCCCGCTCCGTGGTCCTCCAGTTGGAGAGGGCGGCACGCATCCCCGGCACCCCGTTCAGGACGGTCGGCGAGAGGAAGACCCGCCCATCATCGCGGAGCCGATCCAGGAAGGCCCGGATGTCTTCCTGGGTGGCACTCCCCTCCTGGCGCAGGGTGAAGCAGACGATGTTCAGCCGCACGGGGGCCAGCAGCTTGAAAGCGGTGGAGCCCTCGATGCGCTCGCCCAACATGCGCGCGAGCCGGCAGTCGCGCTCGATGATGTCCCGATACCCCGAGCGGCCATAAGCCATCAGGGTCATCCACGCGGGCAACGCCCGGAAGCGGCGCGAGTTCTCCGGCCCCTGATCCGCGAACGGGGCAGGCCCCTGCCGCACATCGAGGTAGGGCGCGTTGTTGCGGAAGATCTCCAGCAGCAGCTCCGGGTGGCGGGTGAACTGCAAGGCGGAGTCATACGGGACGTTCAACCACTTGTGCGCGTCCACCGTCACCGAGTCCGCCAGCTCCAGGCCACGCGTCAGATGGGCGAGCTCGGGCGAGCACGCCACGAGGCCTCCGAAGGCGCCATCGACATGCAACCAGAACGGGTAGCGCTCCTTGAGCCGGCCAAGCGCCTCCAGGTCATCGTAATCCCCGGTGTTCACCGTTCCGGCGCTGGCCACGACGATGCATGGCTTGCCGCCCAGGGCGTCGAGCTGGGCACGGAGCGCCTCGACCTCCATGGCCTCCCGCCCCGGCTGGGCGCGCACCCGGACCAGGGAGCCGCGTCCCATGCCGAGCATGGACAGTGCCTTGAGGGTGCTGGAATGAGGCGTGGCGCTCAGGGTGGGAATGGGCCCCAGCGCGTAGAGTCCCTGCTCGGCCACGTCCACGTCGAGCTGACGGGCCACCCATTGCCGCGCGCAAGCCAGGCCCACGAAGTTCGACATGGTCGCCCCCGACACGAAGCCGCCGGAGAAGGTCTCGGGCAGGGCCAGGAGCTGGCGCAACATGTGGAGCGTCTCCTGTTCCACCTGGGGCGCGGCGGAGCTTCCCGGATGAGAGGAGTTGAGATCGAGCGCGCTCACCATCCAATCCCCCGCCAGCGCCGCGGGGGTGGTCCCGCCCTGGACGAAACCAAAATAGCGGGGCCCCGCGCTCCCTCCGAGTTCCTGCCCATATCGGTCCATGAAGAGCCGCAGGGACGGCTCCGCGCCCAGCCCCTGCTCGGGCAGGGACAGCGCTTCCCGAGGCGTGGCCTTCACCGCGGGAGGCAGCTCGTCGAGCCGGTTCAGGAAGGAGGACGCCTCTGTCCTCGCCCGCTCCAACAACGCCTCCAACCCCCGCAGGTCCGCCATCAGGTTCTTGTCCATGGCGGGCTTCTATAACGTCTCCCTGTTCACCAGGAACAACCCCGTGGCCGTGCACGAGCGCCCCAGGGATATGGTGTGAACGGAGGCTGGAAGTGAAAGAGGATGATCAGGCGAAGTCGCTTCGGGAACGGCTGCTCGGAACGGAGCGGAGCCTGACCCGCTCTGGTGCCGAGCGGTTGTGGAAGACGGGACGCGGGGCCGCGGGGCTGGCGTTCTCGGCGCTCGGCGGGCGGCTGCGCGGCAAGGGCGAGGGGCTCGCGGCGGCGGATGCGCTCGCCGTCTCCCAGCTCGTGTCGCGGCTCGGTGAGCTGAAGGGCCTCGCGATGAAAGCGGGTCAGATCCTCGGCTACATTGATCCGACGCTCCCGGAGGAGCTTCGCGGACTGCTCTCCGTCTTGCAGACGGCCTCCCCCGCCAGCCCGTTTCCCCAGGTGGAGGCGGAGCTGCGCACGGCCCTGGGGGCGCGCGCGGATCTGTTGCTCGCGGGGCTCGAGCGCCAGCCCATCTCCGTCGCGAGCATCGGGCAGGTGCACCGGGCGCGTCTTCCCGAGGGCACCGAGGTCGCGGTGAAGGTGCGGCACCCCGGCATCGACGAGGCGTTCCGCAGTGACTTCCGGACCGCGGGCGCCGGCTCCACGTTCGCGAGCCTGCTCGTCCCCGGGGCCGCCGCGTCCGTGCGCGGCTTCATCGAGGAGGCCCGCACCGTGATGCTCGAGGAGTGTGACTTCTCCCTGGAGCGCGAGCGGCAGGCCACCTTCGCGCGGCTGCTGGCGGACGACGAGACGATTCTGATCCCCGCTGTCGAGCCCGACTGGTGCGCCCCCACCGTGCTCACCACCCGCTGGACGCCCGGGCGCTCCCTCGATGTGTTCCTCGAGGCGAATCCGTCCCAGGCGATCCGGGACCGGATGGGCGTCGCGCTGTTCTCCTTCTATGTCGGGATGCTCTACCGGCACGGCCTCTTCCACGGAGATCCGCACCCGGGCAACTACGCCTTCCGCGAGGATGGCCGTGTCGTCGTCTATGACTTCGGCTGCGTCCGCCGCTTCGATCCCGCGACGGTGCTCGCCTTCTCGGCGCTCCTCGAGGCCGTGCGCGCCGACGAGTCACCGGGAATGAGCGAGGCCCTGGAGGCGCTCGGCGCCAGACCCCCCAGGGACGCGGAGGGGCAAGTGATGCTGCGCACGTTGCTGCGCGGCTTCTTCGCGCCACTGCTCGAGCGCAGCGCCCACGCCATGCACCCGGGGCCGAGTTTGGAAGCCCAACAACTGCTCCGGGACAAGCGGTTCCTCGCGAAGCTCTCGCTCCCCGGCCGCTTCCTGTTCCTGTTCCGCCTGCGCTTCGGCTTGTACGCGGTGCTCACGCGGCTGGGGGCCGTCGTGGATTGGGGCGAGCTCGAGAGCCGGTGGGCCGAGGAAGCCCGGCAACGGGGCGGCACGAGCGCGTGAGGCGCCCCCCGCTTTCGGGCCGGAGGGTAAACCGTCTAGTGTTGTCCGTGCCCATGCTCTGTCTGACCTGCGCCGAACCCCGCCTCGAGGCGCCCGAGTCCACCTGTCCGGTGTGTGGCGCCCCGCTCCAACCCCTCACCTCGGACAGCTTGGAGTCGCTCGTCCAGGAGCGGCTCCAGCGGAAGATCTCCGCTCTGCGCGCCACGCGGCTGCTCGACGAGCCCACCGCGACCCGGCTCTCCGATGCGCTGGTGGGCGCAACCGCCATGAGCGTCGCGGCCCCCCTGCTCGAGGAGCCACTGACGCTGGAGCAGAAGGCCGACGCGCTCGCCGACAAGCTCGCGGCGCTCGAGGACTGGCGCCCCACCTGGGGCCGATCGTTCTTCCAGTCGCTGGAGGACAGGGCCCGCGAGGAGCGCGAGGCCCGGCAACAGGCGCTCCGGCGCGAGCGCCGTCCCCCCGGTGAGGAGGACGGTTTGGATCTCGCCTCGGACTCGGGGCAGGCGCTCTTCCACCGCGTGGACGCGGGCGCGCTGGGCGGCCTGGAGGCGATGGCCGCGCTCGATGGCGACACGGCGGACACGAGCGACACCGCGCCCAGGCTGCACGAGTATGTCTGGTGGTTCCTCGGCGCGGTGCTGGTGCTCGGCGGCTCGCTGATGGGCGTGCGCGAGGCGTGGCGGGCACTCGGGGGCGTGCCCCGGCAACTGCTCGTGACGGGCGCCCTCTTCGCCTACCACGCGGCCTTCATCGGGCTCGGCGTGTTCCTCTCCCGGCGCTCGGCCTCGGTGGGACGGGTGCTCGCGAGCATCGGCATCGCGCTGCTGCCGGTCGTCTACGTCGCGCTGTCCTCCCTCGTTGCGCTGGAGTCCCTGCTGGGAGGCGCCGTGGCCGCCGGACTCACCGGGCTGGGCCTCGTCACCCTGCGGCCCACGGCGCGGCTGTTGTACGGAGCGTCCCCAGTGTCGCTCGGGGGGGCGCTGATTCCCTCGCTCCTGGCCGGACTGCCGTTGATGGCGTTGGACGAGGCCCCCGAGGCCCGTACCCTCTGCGCCTTCGTGGGCGTGGCGGCGCTGGCGGCCTCGGCGTGGCGCGTCCGGAAGGAAGCCGCGAGCCGGGCCTCGCTGGCGGTCCTCTCCACCGGCCTCTACGGTGCCGCCGCCCTGGCGCTCTTCACGGTGGCGAGCGCGCCGGAGGGCTTCGCCGCCCTCTCCCCGGGCAATCCGCTCCTGAGTGGCATGACACTCTGGGGCATGGTGCTCGCCGCGGTGGTCGCGGGCGTATCGGCCCAGCCGCTCGCGCACGAGACCCATCCGCGGGCGGCCCCCGTGGTGGAGACAATCGGGCACGCGGTGGTGGCCTGCGGAGCGCTCGCCAGTGCCTCCGTGGCCCTCGGCCTGTCGCCCGGAGCGGCACCCGACGTGGATCTCGCCTCGGCCCTCACCCCCCTGGTGGCGGCGCTGGCCTTCTTCGTCCTCGAGCCCCGGCGCCCCGCGCTCGCGCATCCCGGGGTGTTGTCCCTGGCGCTGGCCAGTGTCCTGCTGGCGCGCTTGGGCACCCCCGAAGAGCCCCGCGCGTGGATGGTGGGACTCGCGGTCGTAGGCGCGGGACTGCTGCCCGTGGCGCGCGTGATTGAACCGGCCCGCCTGCGCTTTCTGGGTTGGAGCGTGGCGCTCTCGGTGGCCTCGCTGGCCCTGACCTCGTTCGATGTCCTGGGCGAGGGCTCGGACGATCCGAGGCCCTCCCTCGTAGCGGGCGCGCTGGTGACTCTCTCCGCGCACCTCACGGGAGGTTATCGCTGGAGGGGCCTGCACTACCTGGGAGGACTCGGGGCGCTCGTGAGTGGATTGGCGCTCGTCGACATGCTCGGGGTGCCTGGCCCCGCTCCGGCCCTGGGACTGCTCGGCGTGATGGCGGCGCTCTACGCCGGAGCCGGTCTGCTCCAGGACGCGTGGCTGCGTCGCGCGGGCAAGACGGATGAGTTCCTGCCCCTGGATGACCTCTCGCTCGCGGTGGCCGCGCTGGGGGCCCTGTGCTCCACGCTGTTGCTCGATGTGGACGCGGAGAAGCTCCTGCCGCACGCGCCCATCACGCTGGACGCCCTCCAGGAGGTTGTCCTGGGAGCGGCTCCGGCCCTCTTCCTCTCGGGGCTCCTGCTGCTGCGGGCGAGACGGGATCGCAGCCGGATCGTCAGCACCCTGGCGGCCTGGGCGCTCGCCACCGCGCTCTGGTTGCCCCTCGTCCGCTTCGTCCCGGTGGGGTTGCTCCTCGACGTCCGCGCCCTGCATTTCGCGGGAGTGGCGCTGGGATTCTCCATCATCGCGACCCTGCGCCACGGGGAGGCCAGCTCCCAGGAGCCGCGCCCCAAGGGCCGGCGGTTGATTGGATGGCCCCGGCTGCCCTTCCCCGAATCCGGCCGGGCGCTGTACACCGATGGCTTCGCCTCCGCGGCCCTCGTGGGGAGCGTGTTCTCCCTGCTGTTGCTCGCGACGTGGATGGTGTTTCCCACCGAGCAGGGCCGCCCCCACGTCGTGCTCGCGGGCGCGCTGCTCGTGGCGGGCGCGGCGCTGGCCTTCCTGTCGCGAGGCTTCGTCACGTGGCGCCTGCGCGGCTCGGTGGGAACGCTCGCCGCCGTGGGCCTCTTCATCGCGCTCACCGCGGTGCTCAACCGCCTGGGGCGCCCGCTGCCTCCCGACGTGGTCGCCCTGCGGCTGACGTGCATCGGTGGGGGGCTCTGGTTGCTGGCGCTCGCCACGCGGCGCTTCGGCCCAGCCCTGGGACTCCTCCTGGAGAACGAGCGCCACGGCCCCCTGTACCAGTACGTCCCCTTCGCGGGAGTGGCCGTGCTGGCGGTGCTGCTCGCGGGGGATCCCTTCCTCGTGGGCGGGCCCGTCCTGTCCCGCGCGCTGACGGTGGTGCCGCCCCTGTTCCCCCTGGGGGCCGCGCTCCTGGCCCTGCTGCTCGCCACGGCCTTCGAGTCGCGGCCGCTCGTGAAGGCGGCCCTGCTGCTGGGTCTGCCGGGCGCCGCGCTGTGGGCCGTGCAGGGCACGCCCCTGGGACATGCGCTCGTGGCGATGGATCCACCGGGAGGCCGGTGGATTCGCGCCGACACCTTGGAACTCACCCAGGGCCTGTCGTGGCTCGCTCGTGGGGCGTGGCTGAAGTCCGGGGAAACCCTCGCCTCGGTGTGGTACCGCGCCTTCGGGGGCATCGCCGCGGCGGGGTTCGTCTACGCTGGCGTGGGCCAGGTGCTCACCCGCGTGGAGGCCCGGCACCGCTTCCTTCCCCATGTCGCGAACCTCTTCCAGTGGTGGGCGAGATTCGCCGCGGAGCTCGTCTTCCTGGCGGCGTTCCTCCAACCCGGGCTGGAGGCGGCCGTGCTCACGCTCGGGGCCGGACTGCTGCTGCTGAGCGCGAGCCGGGCGCGGGCCCTGGGGCGTCTGGTGTGCGGAGGGGCGCTGCTGTTGCTCGTCCATGCCCTGGCACACCGCGAGCCCCGGTTCTCCGTCTGGCCGGGGCCGGTGCTCGCGCTCGTGGGGCTCCTGGCGGTGTTCCTGAGCCCCCACGTGGCCCGGTGGAGGAAGCACGACCCGGAACGGTCCCGGGTCCAGGCCCAGCTCGGGGCGCTGTTCTACGGGGTCCACGCGCTGCTGTACGCCCTGGCCACCGGAGGAAGTCCGAAGCCGGAGGTGGCCATGCCCTGGGTGCTCGTCGAGGCCGTCATGCGGAGCTGGGACGCGGCCTGGAGCCAGAGCGTGGCCCTGCCCGTGACCCTGGCGCTGCTCGCCACCACGCTGTTCCTCGGCGCGGCGCAGTGGAAGGGCGCCCTGGCCGGACTGGGCGCGGCGTGGGGCACGATGAGCGCGGGCCTCGCGGCGGTGACGGGACTCTCGGTGGCGCTCGTGGCGTTCGTCGCCGGGCTCGGCAGCCGCGACGAGTACACGGACCTCCTCTCCCTGCACGGCCCCGCGCTCACGCTCGGCGTGGCGGGGGTCGCGGCGCTCGCGCACACCGCGGGCCGCTGGCTGCGCGCCACCCGGGAGGATCTCACCGGGGGACTCGCCTGGGGCCGGGATGCGTGGCTGGTGCTGACCGGAGCCCTGCTCGCACTGATGGCGGCCCAGGGAAGTCCTCCGGACGAGAGCGCCCTGCCGCTGGCGTTGGGCGCCCTTGGGCTCGCGGTGGCGGTGGCGCTGCACTGCGCCTGGCGCGAGCGGACGGGCCGGCACGTGTACTTCGTGCAGGTGGCGGCGGTGGGGGTGTACGCGCTCGTGCGGCTCTTGTACGCGCGGGATCTACGCCCCGAGCACGATGCGCTCTTCGCCCTGGTGCTCGGCTTCGTGCTGGTGGGGGTAACGGTGCTGGCGCGGCGGGCGGGCATTCCCCCGGTGGCGCTGGCGACGCGCCGGTTCGCGGCGCTGCTGCCCCTGGGCATGGCCCTGGTGCTTCCGAGCGAGGCCACCGGCGAGGCGGCGCTGCTCGCGGGCGGCTCGAGCCTCCTGTACGCGGCGCTGGGCGCGGTGGAGCGCAGCCGGCTGTTCGGCTCGCTCGCGGCGGCCGCCTGCAACGCGGCGCTGCTCGTGGCCGCGCTCTCCATGGACCTGGAGGGCGTCGAGGTCTACCTGGCGCCGCTCGGCCTGCTGCTGTTGATGCTGGGGCAGCTCTTCACGAGCAGCCTCCCCCAGGCGGCGAGGAACGCCGTGCGCGTGGTGGGCGGCCTGCTGTTGTACGTGCCCGCGGCGGCGAAGCTGACGCTGCGGCTCGGGCTCGCCGAGGACGGCACGTACGCCGTCCTCTTCGGCGCGGTGTGTCTGCTGGGAGTGATGGTGGGCATGGCCCTGCGCATCCGCGCCTATCTGGCGCTGGGCACGCTGTTCCTCACGCTCGACGTGGCGGCCACGCTCGTGCACGCCGGGCTGAGGGATCACCGCGTCGGCTTCGGGGTGATGACGTTCACGGGGCTCGTCATCGTGGGTGGCCGGGTGCTCGCCACCCTGCACCGCCAGCGGGTGGATCTGCTGTGGCGGCGCGCGAGCGTGGCCCTCAGGGGGTGGGACTGACCTGGGGCGCGTCCCCTTCGGCGGGCAGCAGCGCCGTCAGGTTCTTCTGGATGGTGTCGCAGATGCGCTCGAGGGGCAGATCGTTGTCGTCGTTGCCGAAGGGATCCTCGATCTCCACGCCGATCTCCTCGATGCCGAAGAAGAGGTAGGCGACGACGAACGTGGCCGGCACCGTGGCCCACCCGAACGCGTCCACCAGGGCCAGGGGCAGCGAGAAGCAGTACAGGACGAGCGCCCGGCGCAAGTGCAGCATGTACGCGAAGGGCATGGGCGTCTTGTGGATGCGCTCACAGCCACCCAGGTAGTCGATGAGGAGCTGGACGTTCTGGTCGAGCTGCAACTGGACGTATTCGGCGTAGTGGCCGCGGCGCCGGCCCTCGTCGAGCACCTCGCTCATCCGCCGCGCCACGGCGAGCGGCACGTGCTGGGCGTCGCGCACCCTCGCCACCTGCTCGGGCGGCAGCTCGGCCGCCCGGGGCCCCAGATCGACCGGGCTCCCCCGGAGCGCCGCGGCGGACGCGTACGGGAAGGCCGTGGTCCAGCGCACCAGCGCGCCGTAGAGGGCCGCATCCTCGCGCAGGAAGACGCTGGCGGCGCGCGCCAGGTTGCGCGTCTCGTTGACGATGCCGCCCCACAGCTTCCTCCCCTCCCAGAAGCGGTCGTAGGAGGAGTTGGTGCGGAAGACGAGCAGGAGGCTCAACGAGATGCCCGCCAGCGTGTGCACCGTGGCCGGGATGTCCATGGGGCGAACATGGAGATGGACGGCCGTCACCCCCACGGACCACAGCACACAGGCCATCACCCGGTAGACGATCTCCTTGATCATCGAGCCCCGGAGGTAATGGAAGTACGTCCACCAGCGATGCGGGTCGTAGTCAATCATGCGCGGGGATGCCTATGCCGTGCCGGCTCGCGTCAAGGCAAGGGCTCTCCGTGGGTTGCTTTACAGCCCCCAGGCGGCTGCCTACGATGAAGCGGCCGGGCGCTCCCGGCGGGGGCAAGACATCATGGACGCGAGCAGTGGGCCTCGGGAGGAGGCGCGGCAGTCCCCCACGGAGGAGCTCTTCGGGGTGCGGGAGCTGCTCGCCCAGGCGCCTGGCTACATGTTCACCTGCGATCTGGACGGGCGCATCCGCTTCATCAACTACGTCCAACCCCAGCTCCCGCTGGAGCGCGTGGTGGGCAAGCCCCTCTACGACTGGCTCAACCCCGAGGCGGCCGAGAAGTGCCGCCGAGCCTTCCTCGAGGTGCGCTCCACCGGGAAGCCCCATCCGTTCGAGGTCCAGAGCCGGTTCGAGGTGGGTTCCGAGTGGTACGCGGGACAGGTGGGCCCCATCTCGCGGGACGGCCAGGTGGTGGGCTTCACCGTCATCGTCACCGACATCACCGAGCACAAGGTGACCCAGCAGCGCCTGGAGCGCGCCAGACAGGAGCTGGAGCGCTTCGCCCACGTGGCCTCGCACGAGCTGCAGGAGCCCCTGCGCAAGCTCCTGGCCTTCGGTGAGCGTCTGACGAAGCTCTCCTCCGAGGCGCTGGGCCCCGAGGGCCGCGACTGCCTCGAGCGGATGCAGGGGGCCTCGGCGCACATGCGCCGGTTGCTCGACGATCTGCTCACCTACTCCCGGGTGTCGTCCAAGGCCCGGCCCTTCACCCGGGTGGACCTGTCCGTCGTCGCCCGCGAGGTGCTGGAGGAGCTGAAGAGCACCGTCGAGCAGACGGGGGCGAGTGTCACGCTCGAGGCCTTGCCCGTGCTCGAGGCCGACACCACGCAGATGCGCCAGTTGCTGCGCCACCTGATGGGCAACGCCCTCAAGTTCCGCCGCGAGGGAGTGCCTCCCGTGCTGCGCGTTCACGGACAGGTGGACGCCCGGGGCCAGCGGTTCGTCCTGGCGGTGGAGGACAACGGCATCGGCTTCGACGAGAAATACACCGACCGCCTCTTCCAGCTGTTCCAGCGGCTGCACGGCCGCGAGCGCTACGAGGGCACGGGGATCGGCCTCGCCATCTGCCGGAAGATCGCCGAGCAGCATGGCGGGAGCATCGAGGCGAGCAGCAGGGCCGGAGAGGGATCGACCTTCCGTGTCACCCTGCCGCTCGAACAGCACATTCCCCGGTGACCGCGCCCCTCAAGGCGCCAGCCGCAGCCACAGCGAGTCCGACGCCCCCACGGGGGTGTACGTCGTGCCGGCGAACGTCATCGGTCCTTCGAAGGGGCCCCCGACGAGCGTCTCGCCCGAGGGCCGCACGCCCAGCAGGGAGGGCTCCATCCACGAGTTCAGGCTCCGGGACCAGCGGTGCTCGCCGGTGGGGCCATAGCTGGCCACGAAGCCGTGGACGTCGTACCAGGAGGGGCTGATCGGTCCGCCCCCGAGGTCCGCGACGCCCGAGGCGACCCCCATCACCACGAGGTTGCCCGCCGCGTCCGTGGCCAGCCGCCGCGGGTACTCCGAGGCCTCCTCCCCTCCATACCGGCGAGCCCAGCGATCCGCGCCCTGTGCATCCAGGACGCCCAGCATGAGGTCCGACGACGGAGAGCTGGACACCGTCTGCTCGTTGAAGCGGAAGGCTCCACTGAACTGCCCGGTGAAGGCCACCGCGTCCCGGGCCAGCACCGCCAGTCCCTTCACGAGCCCGCTGGCCCCCTGGAGCGGCCGTGACCATTGCAACTGGCCATCGGCCGGGGAGAAGGAGGCGACGAAGGGAGTCCGCGCGCCCGTGGCCCCCAGCTCGCTGTCGCCGGTGATGAAGTCCGGGCTCACCACGCCACCGAGCAGCACGTTGCCCGCGCTGTCCGTCGCCAGCGCATGCCCCTCGGTGCCCAGGCTGCCCGCGTCCCAGGCGCGGGACCAGAGGTGCTCGCCTTCCCAGGAGAACCGGGCGAGGAACATCCCCGGAAGCAGGAAGGGCTCGCGGCTGCGGCTGCCCGCGTCCAGGGTGGTGCCGCCCAGGTTCATGGCGCCGTGGAAGTAGCCGGTGACGAGCAGGCTGCCCTGGGCATCGGTGGCCACGGCGAAGGCGAAGACGGACGAGGGCGTCCGCCCATCGCCCGTGCCGAAGCCCTTGAGCCACACCGGCCTGCCGTTGGGCGTGAACTTGGCGATGAAGAGGTTCGACCCGAGGGCCGCGGGGAGCGGCCCGGTGCCCAGATCGGGCGAGCCCGCGTAATGGCCCACCACGAGGATGTTGCCCAGGGGGGTGATCGTCACCCGGGAGGGGTTCAGGGACGAGCCGTCCTCGAGAGCGAAGACACGCGACCACTCCCGGCTCCCATCCGCGCGGTAGCGCGAGAGCGTCAGCCCCCGCCGGTCCGTGCTGGACTCGCCCGCGATGACGAACCCGCCGTTCGCATCCAGGGCCAGGTCCCTCGCCTGTTCGTCCCCCGGACCGCCTTCTCGCGAGATGCCGGTGACGGTCCCCCCGCTGCCCTGACGGGTGCAGGCGCTGGTGGTGAAGGTGAGCACGAGCACCGGTTGCAGCTCGTACCGGGGCTCCTCCTTCGAATAGAAGTCCGTGCCATCGCCACTGTCGGGCACGAGGACGAAGGCGTGCGCGGTGCCCCCGTTCGCCACGGCGGCGGTCACGTCGTACTCCACCTGGGCGCCGGCGGTGACGGTGCCCAGGTTGCCCAGGGCCTGTCCTCGTGGAGCCGGGCGCGTACTCCACGTCAGCGCGTTCTGGTTCCAGGTGGACTCGGTGGCATACAGGGCGGGGCCATCGGAGGAACCGTCCGCGACGTGGAGGAGCAACCGGGCCCGCTGGAAGCCCTTGAAGGCGGTGGTGAAGCGCAGGTACGCCTCCTGCCGGGGATTGGCGTCGGACAGGAGCGTCCGGGACATCCCGAAGAACGAGCTGGGCGCGTCCGCGGTGACGGAGGTGTCATCCGAGGGATGAACCTGGACATCGTAGGAGAAGGTCTCGGGCTCACACGCCGGGGTGGGCGTAGCGCTCCTGGCCTGCGCCTGGGTCTTCAGCGAGTCCACCGCCTCCTCGGGCCAGGCGCCTTCTCCACACCCGCCCAGCATCGCCAGGCCCCACACGAACCCCACCGCCAGTGACCACTTGCTCACGCGCACCCACGCCTCCCGGCTCCTCGTCCGTCCGGCGGCCGATGCACTTGAAGTGCCGGGTGAACCCCACCCCTCGCACTGGGAGCGAACAGGGCGATGGGAAACACATTGCCCTGTCGGAAGACATTTCCTACCCACGAAGGGCTCGCGGAGGGAACACGCGAGCCCCCACGGTGACTACTTCGCGAAGGCCTCGGCGAAGAAGTTGTTCATCGCCAGGTAGGCGCGCCTGGCCACCTTGGCGTTGTACTGGGCCTGACCCGCGGCGTTGGCGTCGACATCGGTGAAGCTGTGCACGGCGCCGCCGTAGGACACCAGCTCCCAGTCGGCCTTGGCCTTGCGCATCTCGTCCTCGAAGCCCTTCACCTCGGCGGGGGGAACGAAGGGATCCTCGGCCCCGTGCAGCGCGAGCACCTTGGCGGTGATGGCGCCCTCGGCGGCGGGAAGGGGCGCGTCCAGGCCGCCATGGATGGACACCACGCCGGCGACGGGGGCGCCGCTGCGCGCCAGCTCCAGCACGGTGGTGCCGCCCAGGCAGAAGCCGACGGCGCCCAGCTTCTTCGCGTCGAGCCCCACCGCCTTGCCCTCGGTGCGCAGCACGTCCAGGGACTTGTTCACGCGCGCGCGCATGAGGTTGCGGTCGCCCTTCACCGCGCCGGCGGCCTTGCCCGCCTCATCGGTGTTCTTGGGACGCACGCCCTGGCCATACAGGTCGGTGACGAAGACGATGTACTGCTTGCCCGCCACCAGGACCGCCTGCTTCACGTTGGGCTCGGTGACGCCCATCCAGTTGGGCACCAGCACCAGCCCCGGACGGGGAGTCTTCACGGCGTCGTCATAGACGAGCACGCCCTCGAACTTCGTTCCCTCCAGCTCATAGACCACCGGCTTCTGCACGGGCTTGGCCACCGCCGTCATCGCCAGCAGTCCCGCCAGCACACCCAGCACTCGCTTCATGTCGTCATCTCCTCGGGTGGGAAAAGCGCGCGATGAGTGTTCCGGACCCACGCTGTTTGCAAGCGGATTCGTCACGGAAGGAGCGCGCCCTGCCCAGCGTCGTCGGCCTCTTCATGTCCGAAGGTCGGCGAGCCAGCGCAGGGCGCGCAGTCCGGGCATGAAGCCATACTCACCACCCCGGGTGACGACGAACCGCGGCAGGCCCTGGAGGCGCCTCGGAATCGGCCGGCGCGGGATGGAGAAGGAGCCGGCGCCCTCGCTGGCCCCGACAACGGGATCCTTGATGGACCCCAGTCCGAGGAACTCACCGCTGTCGACCCACTCCGACTGGACGAACTCGAACTGCCGGCCCAGATGAGCCCCGATGAAGGCGAACATGAGTCCCCGGTCGGCGCCATCGTCCTCGATGACACCTTCCGGGAGCGCTGGGCCGTAGGCGGTTCCGCGGCGGATCATCCGGTGCAAGCGGACGACGCCAGCCACGGAAGCGTCTCGCGGATTCGCCCGCCGGATGTGACATCCGGGAGGAGTCACGTATCCCGTCGGGTCGTCCTGCCGGTAGAGGAAGTCATTGTTGCGTCGAGGGTCGGCCCCCAGCTCGGGGGCGTCATGGAACGGGCAGAGAGCCAGGGGGGCGCCGCTGCGCCAGCGCCCCATCAGCTTGGCCGCGAGGAGTTCCTCATCCTCGGGGCTGGAGGAGTTCGCCCTCAGGTATTGACGGAACGCCGCCACGCGCTGATACAGCTTGCGGAAGGCGACGTACGTCCCATTGCGCCCCAGGACCTCGGGCTGGGGCATCGGGGGGAGGCCACCCATCTCGTCGGGGTAGCCGAGGACGAACTCACCGGCCTTCAACGGACTCTCCCGGGTGTTGGTCCCGGGGATGCCGCTCCCCTCGATGGCGGGGTGGCTGATGCCATCCCGGAACCCGAAGGGCTCCCGCTGAGTGGGCAGCGCATGGCAGTCCTGGCGCCAGATCGCCTCGACCCCGTCCAGCTCCTCGATCGCCTTCCGCACGCGAGCGAGCGCCGTTTCCAACCGCTGCGCGTCCGGGGCAACGGCCACGAGCACGACGTGGACGTCCGGCGTCCCGAGCGGCTTCTCCCAGTGCTCGGGACTGCTCTCGCCCGTGTCTCCCAGCGCCTCGGCGCGCGCGGCCATTCCCTGCCTGAACTCCCACGCGAAGCTGTCGAGCGAAGCCTGTGGGACCCCCAGGGCCTTCAATCCGTGGAACGTGAGCGCGACGCTCAGCCAGGTATCGCCCACCGGGCTGCGCGGGTTGCCCGCCGAGGCCACCGCGGTGCTCAGCCGCTCCATCAGCTTGCGCCCCGCCTCGCGGTCGTCGATCCGAAGCAGGAGGTAGGTCGCCGCATAGGGAGTGGGTCGAGGGCGGAGGGTTCCGCTCTGGATGTCATCCAGCTCGAGAGGTGTGTCCGCGACGTCACTCATGACCCCTCCTGACTTCAGTTCGCCGTGGCGAGATTCCTCCAGAAGCGCTCCAGGCTCTCGTCGTGGCCGAACAAGGTGCTGAAGACCGTGGAGTCGGCCACCAGCACATCCCCGCCCCGGTTGCCGCTCGGCGGCATCCAGACGAGCGCATTGAACTCCTGGTTGCCGGCCAGCGTGAACGGATGTGGCCTGGACGTGTCGATGGGCTGCCTGGCCAGGACATGGATGGCCTCCGTCGCTCCGTCCGTCACCGCGTAGTGCGGCAGATGCTGGTGGAAGTTGAAGTTCGTGACTCCCTCGAGCCAGCCGCGCGTATCCAGCTCCCGCATGACCGTCAGCGGAGCAATCCGGCGGCTCCCGGCCATCACCGCGGGACGGAGACCGTGCCGATTCTCGACGGGGATTCCGAGCCCCCGCATCAGCGAGCGCGTGTACCGCCCGAAGCGCTGCTGGCGGGGCACCAACGCGTCACCGTGGTGGGCGTACTCCATCGCGCGCTCCGCCATCTCCGGCGAGGCCCCAACGTCATGATGGGGACCGATGATGAGGCAGGTGCCTTCCCTCTCGAGGAAGTTCCGGACGGCCTCGATCTCCTCCGTGGAGGCGTCCTGCTCGGTGACCATGTGGTCCAACCCGAAGACCAGCAACGTGTCGGCGTCAGCGAGGACCCGCTCGTCGAGCGGGAGCCTGAAGCCGGCCTGATCGACGCGCTGGAACACGGGGACCCCGTGCCCGGTGGTCTCCTGGATGACCTTTTGGAACCGCGCCCAGGCCCAGAAGAACAACTCCAGCGAGCCCGCGATCCCCTGCTGGAACATCAACGGGTCCGCGAACCTCGGGGACTCATACTCGGGCCAGAGCACCCGGCGGACCTCGGTCATGGTCGAATAGCGGTTATCCATCTCGGTCACATCCCGGTTGGCTTCGCCCGGGTAGCTCCATGAGATGTAGACGCTGACGCGGCGCCGGCCCTTGACGTACTTCCGCGGCACATGCTCCTGGTTGTACGTCCGCGCGGGTTCGCTCATGACCGTGTCCTCACAGAGGCGCCATCCGCCTCATTGCATCTGTTCGAGCATCTCGGAGAAGGCGGCCTTGAGCTTCAGGGCCTTCTTGATTTCGTCGGAGGTGACATACGGATACTCGCCGTACTCCATGAAGCTCGGGCACTGGTGCTTCCGGACGAACTTGATGAACGCCTCGGGGTTCGTCTTCCAGTCCATCGGGAAGCCCTCGAGGTTCTCGAAGACCGTGTCGACGCCGGCCTTCTTGAAGAGCACGATCGCGTCATCGGTGTACTTGTCGAAGTCGGTATCGAAGATGCCCTGGTACATGAACCGCGTGTCGTCGTCGAAGAGCACCCAGCGCAGGTAGTGGAGCTTGAGGGGCGCGAGCAGTTCGGGGTCACCCTCCAGCGCCTTCGCCAGCTTGTGCCCATAGCCACGGATGGCCTCCGCCCTGCCCGGCTTGACGTTGGCGATAAGGGTGAAGCCGTAGCACGCCGGGGTCCTCGGCCAGATGGGGCCGTATTTCCCGACCTCCCACGCGTCATCGTGTTTTGGAATCAAGACCGCCGCTGGTTTCATACCCAAGAACGTGTTGTCCTGGTCCGAGCGCGTCAAGGCAGGGCGGCCTCAAGGAAGGCAGGCATCGGTCGGCGGCGTGCTCAACTCTCGGCGGAGGCGAGAGGGCAACCATGCGAGGGCATGCGGGAGCCGACGGACCGTGAGCCCCGCCGGCTGCCAGCGTCTCTCGTCATCGCCCCGGGTGCGGTTGGGCTCAGCCTCCCCGCACCGCGGCCACCAGGGAGACGATGCCGAAGAAGAAGAAGAGCGCGGCGGCCGTCCAGCGCACCCACTTCATCTGGACCTTGGCCGCCAGCTTGTCGCCGAGGAACACCGCTGGCCCATTGGCGGCCATCATCCCCAGCGTGGTGCCCACCGTCACCAGCGTGAGCGACTGGTAGCGCGCCGCCATCACCACCGTGGCCAGCTGCGTCTTGTCCCCCATCTCCGCCAGGAAGAAGAGCACCACGGTCGTCAGGAAGGGACCGAAGCGCGCCGGGCTCGCCGTGTCCTCGATCGTATCGGGCTTGAGCGTCCACAGGCCGAAGGCGATGAAGAGCACCGCCAGGATGCCCGCCATCACCCGCGGCGGGACATACGAGGACACGATGTCTCCCACCGCCGCCGCCAGGGCGTGGTTGGCCAGCGTGGCCACGAAGATGCCCGCGAGCACCACCCACGGCTTGCGGAAGCGCGTCGCCAGCGAGAAGGCCAGCAGCTGGGTCTTGTCCCCCATCTCACTGGCGGCCACGAGGATGAATGAACCGATAATCGCTTCCATCGCCACGACACTCCTTGTCGCACCACTCGGGCCGAGGAAGTCGTTGGGAGCGCTCGCGCGCACGACGGACCTCGGCCAGGTTGAACCCTGTCCGAAGGTCTCGTTCGCCTCGCGCGCTGGCGAGGTGGGGGCCCGGGCCCTCACGGGCCAGTGTGTCGAGCTCCCCGGCGCCGTTCACTCCCGGCGCGAACTACTCCCCTTACTGGAATCGGCAGGTAGCAGGCGGCTCGCGCGGACGTCAAGTGCGCGTCCGGGGAAGTGGTTTTTTTGACGGCTCCCCTGCCTGCCCCCCTAATGCCGCCCACAGGCCGGTAGTGGCCTGTAGCAGTAACGAGGAGGTAGTTCCGATGCAGGATGCCAGCGCCAGCCCGATGAGCCCCGAGGCCACCCCGGCTTCGGCCGATTCGAACGGTCCCGACGCCTCGGAGTCCGTGGTTTCCACCCACGTGCTCGTCCCCATCGAGCAGGTCCACAAGCTGCGTGAACTCGCCCGCCGCACCCGGATCCATCAGAGCGAGTACCTGCGCGAGGCGGTGGAGGATCTGCTCGCCAAGTACGTCCGCCCTCCCAACGGGGAAGGCACGCCGTGAGGGCGACCACGCCGCAGTCGTCCCGTCACCCGGCCATGAGCCGCGAGAAGGCCCCGGTGTACGCCGAGGTGGAGCGGCTCTTCGGCGCGCGGCCCGCCTCGGACCGCCCCGGCTCCCTGCGCGAGGCCATCGTCCGCTGGCTCAACGAGGAGCTCTGACCGGCCCTCGCTCGACAAGCGCCCACGGCCGGGAAAGACTCACGGGCCGTGTCGGCCATCGAAGTGACGGGGTTGCGAAAGAGGTACCGGCGTCTGTTGCGTCCGCCGGTGGATGCCCTGCGAGGGGTGGATCTGAGCGTGCCGGAGGGCAGTGCCTTCGGACTCATCGGTCCCAACGGCGCGGGGAAGACGACCTTCATCAAGAGCCTGCTGGGCATCATCCAGCCCACGGACGGCACCGTGCGCGTGCTGGGAGGCTCGCCGCTGGACGCCCACGTCCGCGCGCGCATCGGCTACCTGCCCGAGCGCCTGCACCTGCCCCACTCCTGGAGTGCCCTCGGCTTCCTGGACATGATGGCCCGCTTCAAGGACCTGGTGCCCGACGCCCGCGTGCACGGCCAGCTCCTCGAGCGCGTGGGCCTGGCCACGGCCGCGCGCCAGCGCATCGGTGAGTTCTCCAAGGGCATGCGCCAGCGCCTGGGCCTCGCCTCCGCGCTGCTGGGCAACCCCGAGCTGCTCATCCTCGACGAGCCCACGGATGGAATCGATCCCATGGGCCGGGTGGAGGTGCGGCGCATCCTCCAGGAGGAGGTGCGGCGCGGGGCCACGCTCTTCCTCAACTCGCACCTGCTGGCGGAGACCGAGCGGGTGTGCGACCGGGTGGCCATCCTCTCGGGAGGCCAGGTGGTGCGGCAGGGCCGGCTGGAGGAGCTGCTGCGCGGCGGGGTGCGGTGGACGGTGCGCTTCGCCCCGGGCGTGGACGCGGGCGCGCTGGCGGCCGCGGGCTTCCAGCCGGGGGACAGCGAGGGCCTCTACCACCTGGAGGCGCCGGGGCTGCCGGAGCTGAACGCGGCGCTGGACCGGGCCCGGGCCTCGGGCGCGCTGATGATGGAGTTGCGGCGCGAGGGCCAGGATCTGGAGCAGGTGTTGCTGTCCACCGTGGGAGTCGCGGCATGAGGCACGTGCTGAGAGTGGCGCTGTACGTCCTGCGCGAGGCGGTCGCGCGCAAGCTCATCCTGGCCTTCCTCCTGGGCATCACCTGGGTGCTCATCCTGATGGCCATCGGCCTGCGGCTGGAGGTGGTGGACGGGGCCCTGGCCGCCACGCGCCTGTTCGGCGGCCCCCTCGGCATCGAGGTGAACGCGGTGGACGTGGCGCTTCGGCCCGTCTTCGTGGCCGCCGCCTACGGCCTCTTCTACTGGGGCCTGCTCTTCGGAATCGTCGCGTGCGCGGACTTCGCGCCCTCGCTGCTGTCGCCCGGCCGCATCGAGCACCTGCTCGCCCTGCCCCTGCAGCGCTGGCACCTGATCGCCGGCACCTTCCTGGGCGTCATGACGCTGGCGGTGGGCGGCGCGCTCTACGGAGCTGGCGGGCTCACCGTGCTGCTGGGCTTCAAGACGGGAGTGTGGATGCCGGGCCTGCTCCAGTCGTCGCTGCTGGCGTGCGCGGCCTTCGCGCCCGTGTACGCGGTGATGTTGACCACGGCCACCTTCGCGCGCAGTGCCTCGTTGAGCGCGGCGCTCGGGCTGTTCTCGCTCGGCGGAGGCGTGGTGGCGGGCAAGCGCGACGCGATCGCCCCGATGATCAACGAGGGGCTGCTGCGCGAGGGCTTCCTCCTGTTGACGATGCCGCAGCCCCGGCTGTCCACCCTCGCCTCCACCGGCGCGGCGCTGGCCGGAGCCGAGCCCCTGGTGCCCGGCGTGCTCGGGCTGCTGCTGGTGGGTGCCTTCGCCTACGCGCTGGCGGTGATGGGGGTGGGCTGCTGGTGGTTCGAGGGAAAGGACTACTGACATGAACCGGCGGCGTTGGCCGTGGCTCGCCCTGGCGCTGGTGCTGCTCGCGCTGGGCATCGTCGCGATGCGCCTCACGGAGGACAAACCCCCGCCTCCGCCCCCGCGCCCGGTGCGCTTCGCCGCGGCGAACTCGAACGAGGCGATGCGGCGCAGGCTCGCCCGGACCACCTATGTGCCCCCGGCCGCGCACGACGCGGGCACCGAGCCGCCCAAGCCGGTGGACCCCTTCCTCGAGGCCCTGCCGCGCGGCGAGAACCACACCGCCGTCGTCATCGAGGCCAACGCGGTGCGGCACTCGCCCCTGGGGGAGTTGTTGCTGGAGTGCCTGCTGATGCAGCCCCAGGCACGCGAGCAGTTGGAGGCGTTCCGCCAGCACGCGGGCGTGGATCCGCTCGAGGGCGTGGACCGGGTGGCCGTGATGGATGATGGGCTCGTCATCTCCGGACAGTTCGGCCAGGCACGCATGGAGGCGCTCCTGCCGGGGCAGTGGCGGGCCTCGGAGCATGGTGACAAGGGCCGCGTCTACGTGCCGGCCAGGCCCCCCACCCCGAGCCAGGGCGACACGGCGGCGGTGGGCACCTGGGGCGACTCGATGCTGGTGATCGGCCGGACGCCGGAGGAGGTGCACGGCATCCTGGAGCGCATCGAGGGCCGGGGCTCCTCGGAGCCGCCGGTGCTCGGCGGCCAGTATGCCTATGGAGACGTGTATGGCGTGGTGTCCGTGGAGCGACTGGCGGACAGCCTGCCGCCGGAGCAGCGGGCCCTGGGCGAGCGGCTGAAGCAACTGGCGCCCCGCGCGCGGCTGAACCTGGATGTGAGCTCGGACTTCGCGCTGTCGTTGGGCCTGAAGGGGCCGGACGCGGAGCGGACGGCGGACATGGCGAAGGCCATCGGCGCGGCCATGGCCCTGGCGCGCTTCGAGGCGCAGAGCCAGGGCCAGACGGAGCTCGCCCGCGTCCTGGAATACGCGGGGACGAGCGCGATGAACGACCACCTCGGCGTGCAGCTCGCGGTGCCCCTGGAGGTCCTCCGCCAGGAACTCTCCTGGTGCCGGGGAGCGAGTGCCTCCGGGAGCACGGACGCGGGCCAACCTTGATTGATGTGGCTTCGGGGGGAATCGACAATGCGCCCATGCCCATCCCCCACTGCGTCCCCATTTACAGACAGCTGTCCCTGCTCTTCCTGGCCGGCTGTCTCGCCAGCGCGCCCCTCGCCTGTATGGGCCCGCCGGGACCCGAAGGGCCCGCTGGTCCCAAGGGCGGGGATGGCCCCGCCACGCCCCGGCGGCTGCTGGATGACAAGATCGGACGCTGGCTGCCGGACAACCGCGAGCGGCTCAACGCGCTGATTCGGGACGTGGGGATCACCAGCCCGGCGTTCGATCCCAGGAACCGCCCCGTGGCCGTGTTCGACTGGGACAACACCGTGGTGAAGAACGATCTGGGAGACGCCACCTTCTTCTGGATGCTCCGGCACGACAAGGTGCGCCAACCCACGGGCAAGGACTGGAGCACCACCAGCCGCCACCTGACGGCGGAGGCCCGGGCGGCGCTCTCCACCGCGTGTGACCTGGCCGGCGAGCCGGGGCAGCCCCTGCGCACGAGCGAACACGCCGCGTGCGCCGACGAACTCGTCAGCATCTACTCCAGCGGCAAGACGCGGGCGGCCCAGAGGGCCTGGGACAAGCAGATCACCCTCACCCTCAATACCGCCTACGCCTGGGTGGCCCAGCTCCAGGCGGGCTACACCCCCGAGGAGGTTCGCGGCTTCGCCCGGTCCGCCTACGCGGAGAACGCCTTCAATCCCGTCGGCACCACGCAGACGGTGGGGAGCGTCACGGGGCTCGCCTACCACGTGCGGGTGTACGAGGAGATGGTGGACCTCGTCGAGACGATGCAGGACAACGGCTTCGACGTCTGGGTGCTCACCGCCTCGCCCCAGTTCGTCATCGACGCCGTCTCCGAGCAGCTCATCGGTGTCAAACCCAACCGGGTGGTGGGCATCCGCTCGGTGACGGACGCCCAGGGACGGTTGACGGCGCACCTGCAGGGCTGCGGGCCCGTGGCCGATGGCGACGACACCCTCATCACCTACGACCAGGGCAAGCGCTGCTGGATCAACAAGGCCATCTACCACCTGCCCACGGAGCAGCAGCTCGCGCGTCAACCGGACGAGCGCCAGCGCCAGGTCTTCGCGGCCGGGGACTCGGACACGGACCTGGCCTTCATGCAGGACGCGACGCGGCTCAAGCTCGCCCTCAACCGCAACAAGGTCCAGCTCATGTGCAACGCCTACGCGAACGCCCGGGGCACGTGGCTCGTGCAGCCCATGTTCGTGCGGCCCGCCGCCCAGGCCGCCAACCCGTACCCCTGCACCACCGCGGTGGACGCGGTCGGCCAACCCCTCGTGGACGAGGACGGGCAGCGCTTCACCCAGGACTTCGAGGACCGCGTCCACCAACTGCCTTGAGCGCCCAAACGCTCCCGCGACAGCGCCATCAGCGCTGCTTGAGTCCTTCGCGCCAGGCGAAGGCCGCGGCCTGGGTGCGGTCTTCCACCTGGAGCTTTCCGAGGATGTTGCTCACGTGGGACTTCACCGTCTTCTCGCCAATGCCCAGCCGTTGGGCGATGTCCGTGTTGGTGAGGCCGTCGGCGACGAGTAGCAGCACCTGTCGCTCCCGCTCGCTGAGCTGGGAATGAAGAGGCGGGGTCTCCCGCTCCCGGGTGGGTTGGCGCAGCGAGCGGATGACCTGGCTCGCGACCCGCGGAGAGAGGGTGGCCTCGCCACCGGCCGCCTTGCGCACCGCCTGGACCAGCTCGTCGGCACTCGCGTCCTTGAGGAGGTACGAGAGCGCACCGGCCCGGAGTGCCGGGAGGATGTGCTCGTCCTCGTGGTACGAGGTGAGCATCAGGATCTGGGTGCGCGGGCTCACCTCCTTCAGCCGCCGTGTCGCCTCGATACCGCCCATGCCGGGCATCATCAGGTCCATCAACGCCACGTCGGGGGCGTGCTCACGCGCCAGCTCGAGGGCCTGTTCACCGGAGCCCGCCTCACCCACGACCTCGATGTCCTCCTGCGCCCCGAGCAGTGCGCGCACGCCCTGCCGGACGACGGTGTGGTCATCGATGATGAGGACGGTGATCGAAGAGGACATGGGTTCAGCTCCCGTCTGCCTGGGCGTTGAAGATCACCTGGAGCCGAACGCCCTTACGCTCCTCGGAGCCGATGGAGAAACCTCCCCCCGGAAGTGCCTCGGCCCGCTCACGCATGATGTCCAGGCCCATGCCGCCCGAGCGGGTGGCTGGCAGCCCCCGGCCATCGTCCTCGATCTCGAGGGTATACCGCGACGGACCCGCGCGCTCGAGCGACACCCGCGCACGGGATGCCCCACTGTGACGCGCGATGTTGGCCAGGCCTTCCTGAACGATGCGGGTGAGGGCCTCGGCGACGTGCGCGGGCAAGGCGTCTTCGGACAGGTGCGTCTCGGCGCTGATGCCGGTGCGCCTGGACCAGGTCTCCACCTCGCGGGAGAGCTGCACCGTCCAGGACTCCCGTTGAGCAGAGGGCCGGAGCTGCCGCAGGATGGCCATCAAGTCGCGCTGCGACTCGCCCACCAGCTCGCCGGCCTGCACCAGGTGGGCCTCCACCTTCTCCGGATTGCGCGGCAGCAGCGTCCGGGCGGCGCCGAGTTGCATCGCGGTGGCGAACAGCCGCTGTTTCACCGTGTCGTGGAGGTCGCGCGCGAGGCGGTTGCGCTCTTCGCTCGCGGCGAGCTCCTGGCGCAGCGCCACCAGGGTCCTCAACTCACCGGCCATCTGGTTGAGATGCTCGGCCAGCGCCGCGAGCTCGTCCGCTCCCGGAACCCTGGCCACCGCCTCGAAGTCCCCTCGAGCCCAGGCGCCGGTCGCGTCGATCATCGGCTGGAGACGGCGGACGAGCCGGCGCGTGACGAACGCGCCGAAGAGCAAGCTGGCCAGCCCGCTGAGCAGCGCGAGCACCACCCCGCTGGAGGTGATCACCCGCACCACGGACGCGGCGAAGTCGCTCATCGCGAAGGGAGCATCGAGCCGCACCACCACGGCCCCGAGCACCCGGCCGTCCTGGCCGCGGATGGGTGCGGCGAAGAAGCTGCCGCCGTCCTCACCGCGTGAAGCCAGGTGCTCGGGCTCGCTCGCTCCGCTCAAGGCCCGCTCGAGCAGGACCGTCTCCTCGTCGGTGCGCGCCGACTCGGCGACCCGGACCAGACCCTCCGGTTCGACCGAGAGCGTCAGCACCTCGCCACCGGAGGAGTCGAACACGCGCGCGACCCCCTGGCGAGGACCCGCTACTTCCAGCTTCACCTCGATGGGACCCTTGGGAAGCCCGGTGGAACGGACCCGGGCGAACTCACGCGAGAGCTGCTCCTGCAGGACCGCCACATCGGGAGGGCGCGACACCAGCGCGGGTGCCAGCCGCGGCGCGAACGCCAGCGCTTCCTCCGCCATCGCGATGACGGGGAACTCGGTGCGGAGCAGGAGGTAGCCCAGCGCCATGAGCAGCGCGAAGAAGAGCAACACCGTGGCCGCGAGCGTCGCCCCCGCATAGGCGAGCGTCAGCCTCCATTGGAGGCGGTGCCATGGACGAACGGAACGCATCACGGCGGGAGCTTGCCACGCGAGCGCCGGGCCTCCCACCGTCTCCAGGCCGGTGCGGCACTCCGCCTCCAGACGGAGCGGCGGCCCCGGCCCGAGCCCGATGTGCGGCCTCGCCGGTGCTGGCAGGGTGCGCCGCGGGCCGACAGAGGACAGATCCACATGAACCGATTGCTCGTCTCCAGTCTCCTGCTGCTCGGCGCACTCGGCTGCTCCGGGCCCAGATTCCAGCAGCACGTGACGACCCGCTTCGCACACCAGGACGTCCGCAAGCTGGAGACCCCGGAGCTCGACGTGTACTACGTGGCGAGCCAGAAGCAGAACGCCTACCGGCTCGTGGCGAAGCTGGAGCGGTGCCTGAAGCCCCTGCGGGCGCATGCCCGGAGCCGCTCCAGGAGAGCCAGACCGGTGATCTATCTGACCCCCGCCGTGCTCAACAACGCGAACGTGCAGCCGGCCGCGTTCGGGTTGTCCGAGCACATGGTGCTGGGCACCTCCGTGAACGCGGAGCAGATCATGCTGCTCGGCGTGCCCTTGACGCACATGGAGGCCATCGCCTGCCACGAGGCGGTGCACTACGTGCACCTGCAGCAGACCGACGGACCGTGGAGCGCGATCGACCTGGTCACCGGCAACGTCTGGTCGCCCAATGCCGTGCTGGACGCCTGGTTCAGCGAGGGACTGGCCACCTGGTACGAAGCCACCTTCGCGGAGGGCCAGGGGCGCCTGAACAGCCCGATGTGGCGCGGGTGGTACCACTCCTTCCTGCAGCAGCGAGGAGGCCGCATCGGCGCTGGAGACCTGCTCGGGGCCCGCGACGTCCCCAATGGGCCCTACCTCGCCGGGAGCTACTTCATTGACTTCCTCGCCCGGAAGTACGGCGAGGAGAAGCTCTGGGAGCTGATAGATCTCCAGGGCCACTCCATCATCTCCCTGCTCGGGGTGACGCTGCGGTTCTCGAAGGTGTACGGCAAGACCATCGACGGGCTGCTCGAGGAGTACAACCAGGAGCTCGCCGGGACCTTCCATCCGCGCACGCGCCCCGCGGAGCAGCGCGTGCTGGAGGCCTCGCTCGGAAGTGAAGCCCGGCTCGCCGTGTCGCCCGCGGATGGCGCGGTGGCGCTCATCCGCTCCGGCCTGGACGCGACGGCCACGCTGCGCATCCAGGAGCGGTCGGGTGCCATCCGCTTCGAGCGGACCCTGAAGCCCCTCCTTCCGGGGCGCCGCTGGGTCGCCGCCGGGCCCACGGCGACGAGCGGCATGAGCTTCACCGCCGATGGCCGCTGGCTGTTCTTCGTCAGCGCCGACTACTCCGAACTGGGGGACTTCATCGCCCGGCTCTGGAAGGTGGACGCGCGGACCGGAGAGGTGGTGCGGCTCTGGGATGGGATCGAGGGCGTCGGTGGCGCGATCCACCCGGATGGCTCGTCGTACGTCTACGTCGAGGTGAAGGGAGACACCGCCAACCTCGTGAAGCTGGAGCTCGAGACCGGGACGCGCACGTCCTTGACAAACTTCACCGGGACGGAGTCGCTCGCGGCGCCAGCCTGTTCGCCCACGGGGGACCGCATCTCCTTCTCCCGCTGGACGGGGCGTGGCTTCGATCTCTTCGTCCGCGGACCGGACGGCGCGATCGAGCAACTCACCTTCGATGGCCGCTTCAACCTCGGGTCGCGCTGGATGGATGGGCGTCGGCTGGTGTTCCTGCGCGAGCACGAGAAGCTCGCCCAGGTGCATCTGCTCGATCTCGAGGACCGACACGTCCAGCGGCTCAGCGACGTGCCGTGGATCGCGATGGATCCCTCGCCGCTGGACGGGTCGCGCGTGCTCCTCCTGAACCGGGAGGGCCTGAGCTGGTCGCTGGACGAGCTCGCCCTTCCCTCCCCCACGTCCTCGGCTCCGCCCCCGGCGGCCTCGGACCCGGGGAGCCTCGAGCTGTCCAAGGTGCTCGGCGCGAGTGGCGCCCTACCGAACGACACGCCCCCCGAGGTGGAGGTCCTCTCCGACGAGCCGTACGCGCCGCTGGACGGGCTGTTGCGTCCGACGATGCACCTGCCCCTCCTCGGCCTGTGGAACACGCAGGCGCCGAACGGGTCCGTGCGGTGGAATCGCCTCGTGGGCATGGCTCGGCTTCAGGGGGCTGACCGGCTCGGGTTCCACAACTACCTCGCCTGGTTCTCCTTCGACTCGGAGAACATGCGGACGAACCTGTCGCTGAGTTATGGCAACTACCAGCTCGCGCCGTGGTACCTGGACGTGAGCGGAAGCCGGAGCACCGACGGTGCCCTGCTCGACTGGACGGCGAGCATCTCCGCTTCGAGGTCCTGGTGGAACTCCATCGACCTGCGGTTCGCGGGGGAGTTGCTCGATCGGACGCTCGGCGCGACGGAGCATTCCTCCTCCCGGCACGTGCGTCTGGCCGGACCCCGGCTCTCCGCGGGCTATTCGGTGGTGGATTCCACCGCGTATGTGAATCGCCGCGGGCTCGTCCTCTCCCTGTCCGGTGCGGCGTTCCCCTCCCAGGTGAGCACGGAGGGCTTGTTCGATCTGCGCGGGGCAATGACTGTCTTCCTGCCGCTTCCCGTCCTGCGGCGCGACGAGCTGGAGCTCAAGGTGACGGCACGTGCCATGCCGGGCTCGAGCCAGGAGTTGCTCCAGCTCGGAGGGTTCTCCCAGGGAATGAGCCTGTACAACATCGGAGCCGCCCCACCTCGGGAGCCGCGGGACACCTTCCTGCCACCGGGCGCGACCTTCCAGGAGCCGCTTCGCGGCTACGAAGACTTCTCCCTGTTCGTCAACCACGCGGCGGTCGGTGGGGTGCGCTACAGGGTGCCGCTGATCATCGATCGGGGGTGGTCCTCGCTGGCGTACCTCCTTCCGTCGGTGCACGTGCGTGAGCTGGATCTGGAAGGCTTCGCCCAGGCCGCCCTCGCGGCCGACAATACCGGAAGACACTGGCACCGCGTTGCCGGGGGGGCCGCGTTCTTCCGCCTCAACGTGGGCGGATACCTCCCGCTCAGCCTCTACTACCAGTTCGCTCACCGGTTCGATGACGGGTTGAAACCACTACATACGTTTGGGCTGAGCTTCGACTGAGGGAGTGCGTGTATGCGAAAGATGGAGGGCGCGGTTCTCCTGTGGATGGGCATTGGCTGGCTCAGCGGCTGTGGCGGCTCCGGTGAGGTGGAGCCGCCGCCAGACGATCGATGTGTGGCAACGGTGGGAGTGGATCTCCTGCCTGGGCAGTTCCCGAATGAAGTCGATCTCCAGGCCAACGCGAACCTGGAGGTAGCGGTCCTGTCCACCGAGGGTCTGGCCGCGGGCGAGGTCGACCCGCGCACCGCGACCCTGGAGAGTCCAGACGGTTCCAGGACGGCAGGCGCGCTCGAGATGCTGGAGCAACGGGACGTGAACGCGGATGGCCACCCAGACCGGGTACTTCGCTTCTCGATTCCCGCCCTGGTGGACGCGGGCGTGCTGCACCTCGACGCGGCTCGCCTGACATTCAGGATCAGCACCACCTCGGGAGAGAGGCTCACCGGCTGTGATCGTATCGTGGCGGCTGGTCGCGCCCACGTGAGGCTGCCCATGCCAGGAGGGACTCACGCGGTGGGCACGACCGTCTACCATTGGAAGGACGCGGCACGCCGGGAGACCTTCAGTGGGGCCGTCCATGAGAACCGCGAGCTGATGGTCCGGTTCTGGTACCCCTCGGTCCCTCGGCCGCACGTACAGCCGGGCTCGTACTTCCTCGACACCTACGAGGGGGCGTTGGCGGCGACGTCACGGAAGCTCCCCTCACGGTTCTTCGATTTCTTCTACGGCCACGCCGTGCTCGAGGCTCCGCTGGCGGGCTCGACCGAGCGGTTCCCCGTTCTCGTGCTGTCCCCCGGATACGGCATGGCGCCCGCGTTGTACTCCGGCTTCGCCGAAGAGCTCGCGAGCCATGGGTATGTGGTCGCGGCCATCTCACACACACATGCCAGCGGCCCGGTGGTCTTCCCCGACGGCGGCGTGGCCCGGCAGACCGTCGAACTCGGGCTGTTCAACGCGAACCCCGTGGCCGAGGTCTGGTTGGCGGATGCGCGATTCGTGCTCGACCAGCTGGAGCGGATGGATGGCGCGGAGCCGCGGGGGAGATTCACCGAAAGGCTGGACCTCGACCGGATCGGGATGCTCGGGCACTCCTTCGGTGGAGCCACCGCGGGAAACTCCTGCGTGAGCGACGACCGGGTGAAGGCCGGCGCGAATCTGGATGGCACGTTTCAGGGCAAGGACTACTCGCGCGGCTGCGACGAGCCCTTCCTGCTCATGCATTCGGGGCAGAAGGACGGAACGCACCAGGAGTTCCTCCGCGCGCTTCGCGCGGTCGGCTACGAGCTGACGTTCCCCACGGCCGGACATGCCAGCTTCAGCGACCTTCCCTTCGGGCTCGAGCTCATGCGGAGCTTTGGCGTCGATCCGAAAGACGCGCTGGAGGTTGGAACGCTCGAGGCCGCCCGTGGCCTCGAGTTGATGAGGGAGTACCTGGTCGCCTTCTTCGACAAGCACCTGTCGGGTTCGCGGAGCCCACTGCTCGAGGAGGGCTCGGTGGATCGCGGCGACGTGAGGCTCACCGTGGTGAGTGCGAAGGGAGGCCCGCGAGGCTCTCAGCCGAGCATGTCCCGCACGAGGGGAACGACCTCGCGGCCATAGAGCTCGATGCAGCGCATGAGCTTGTCGTGCGGCAGCGGGCCCGCGCTGTACTTCAGGTCGAAGCGGGACAGGCCGAGGGCCTTGGCCGTCGCGGCGATCTTGCGCGCGACTGTCTCGGGAGAGCCGAGGTAGAGCGAGCCCTGCTCGACTTCCCGCTCGAACTCCGCCGCGCTCATCGGAGGCCAGCCGCGCTCGGCGCCGATCCGGTCGCGCATCCGCTTGTAGTGCGGCCAGAACTCCTCGCGCGCCGCCGCGTCCGTTCTGGCCACGTAGCCAGGTGAATGGACGCCGATCGGCTGGACGGGGCGCTCGAGCTGCCCGAAGGCGCGGTGGTAGAGCTCGACATAGGGCCTGAAGCGCACGGGGTCGCCGCCGATGATGGCCAGCATCATGGGCAGATCATATTGGGCCGCGCGCACCACCGACTCCGGACTTCCCCCCACGCCGATCCAGGTCTTGAGCGAACCGGTCTCGATCTTCGGGAACACGCGTTGCCCCTGGAGGGCGGCGCGCGTCGTGCCCCGCCACGTCACGGCCTCCTCGCGGAGCAGCGCCGCGAAGAGGTCGAGCTTCTCCTCGAACAGCGTCTCGTACTGGCGCAGCTCGTAGCCGAAGAGCGGAAAGGACTCGGTGAAGGAGCCGCGCCCGAGGATCACCTCCGCACGCCCCTTGGCCAGGGCATCGAGCGTGGAGAAGCGCTGGAACACGCGCACGGGATCATCCGAGCTCAGCACCGTCACGGCCGAGCCGAGGTGGATGCGGTTCGTACGCGTGGCGATCCCCGCGAGCACGACCTCGGGCGCGGAGACGGCGAAGTCGGCGCGGTGGTGCTCGCCCACGCCGAAGAAGTCGAGGCCGAGCTCGTCGGCGAGGACGGCCTGCGCCACGACGTCGCGGATGACCTGGGCCTGCGAGAGCGGCTCGCCGTTGGGGCCGAGGGTGACATCCCCGAAGGTGTCCAATCCAAGTTCCAGAGGTCTTGCCATGGGGGACCGGGTCTTCCCGCGGCCCTGAGCGCAAGCTCAGGCCGAGGGCAGCGAGGAGGCCTGTTGCTCCTTGTTCAGCTTGCCGGCGATGTCCTTGAAGGACTGGTGGCCCATGGACATCAGCAGGAGCCCGAAGCCCACCTGCTGCAACATCTGGCACAGCCACAGCACGTTCGCGTACGCCAGCCCGGTGCTGTTGACCACCGAGGCGGGGAAGAACAGCGACAGGCCCACCTTCATGGCGGCCTGGAAGGTGCCGAGCATGCCGGGCGCGGCGGGAATCATGATGCCCACCACCAGCACGCAGTTGAGCACGTAGGCCTGGAACAGCGTCAGGTTCATGGCGCCGAACGCGCGCGACAGCACGGCCATGCCCGCGCCGTTAAGCGCCCAGAAGATGATCGTGTAGAGGAAGAAGCCCACCATCTGGCGAGGCCCGGGCAACTGCCGCATGGCGCCCACGAACGTGTCCACCACGTCCGCCACCTTGTCCGCGAGGCCTGGAAGCACCCGGCCCACCGTCGAGCGCACCAGTTGCACCGCGCGCTCCTGGTGCCACAGCGCGAACAGCAGGAAGACGAGCAAACCCCCGAACCCCGCGAACATCAGGTTGGCACCCAGCTTCACGTAGCGCATGCCAGGCACGTTCGTCGGCACGAAGAAGAGCAGCAGGCGCATCATCACGGCCACGAACATGCCGTCCGTGATGCGCTCGAGCACCACCGAGGTCATCGCCGCGCTGCGCCGGATGGAGCTACGCTGAGCGATGAGCAGGGGCCGGGCGAACTCACCCAACCGGAACGGCAGCACCAGCAGCATCATGAAGCCGATGCCGGACGCCTCGTTCAGCTTGCCGAACGGCACCCGCTCCATCCCCGACAGCAGGCAGCCCCAGCGCAGGGTGCGCGCCACGTGGATGAGCGACAGGATGCCGAAGTACGGCACCACCCACGCGTAGTTGGCCGACTTCAGGCTGGACATCTGTGACTCCCAGTTCGTCTCCCGAAAGGCCCACCAGGAGAAGAGCAGGGTCACGACCAGGCTGGCGATGAGTTTCACGGCACGTTTCACGCCCGCCCGTATACCGCCCCCCTTGCCCGGACTCCAGGGGTTCCCTGTCTATTCCCCTGCCAGGAGACCAGGGCCCCGGCCGTGGGGCACCCCAACGGTCCCGCCGGCAACGGCTCTCGCTCAGGCGTCTCCGGGCGTCCGGTCCGGGTGCTGATCCGTCGGCAGCTCGTCCTCCTGCTCGTCCACCTGACGATCCGGGACCCGGTACTCCTCGCCGAGCCAGCGCCCCAGGTCCACCATGCGGCAGCGCTTGGAGCAGAACGGAAACGCCGGGTTCTCGGCACGCGGAGCGACCGGCTTCCGGCAGATGGAGCACTCTCGAACATTCATGGCCACGGCGTACTCATAAGCCTTGATGTGGCCCACGGCCAGCGCGTTTAGAGTCCCGCGCGTGGACGCCCCCGGTGAAGCGCACTTCCTCCTGCAAGGTGACCGGCTCTCCCGTGACTTCGTCTCGGTGGGCGTCGAGGACACCGTCGCCCAGGCCCTGGAGAAGATGCGCGCGGCGCCCGGCAGCAACGAGATCTTCTACTGCTACGCGTGCGATCCCGCGGGCCGACTGGTGGGCGTGGTCCCCATCCGCAAGCTCATCCGCGCGGCGCCCGACGAGCGCATCGCCTCGCTCATGTTCACCCGCGTGGTGAAGCTGCCGGTGGACGCGCCGGACTCGCTGGTGGAGGACTTCTTCGTCACCTACCGCTTCCTGGCCTTCCCGGTGGTGGATGCCGAGGGCCGCATCGTCGGCGTGGTGGAGGTGGGCAACTTCGTCGACACCTTCTCCGACACCCTCTTCGACGAGGTGGAGGGCCGCGTGCGCGACGAGGTGTTCCGCTTCGTCGGTCTGCCGGAGAACGAGATGACGCAGACGCGCCCGGTGCACATGGCCCTGCGGCGCTTTCCCTGGCTGCTCGTCAACATCGGCGGCGGCTTCCTCGCGGCCACCGTGTCGCGGCTCTTCGAGCAGACGGTGGAGCGGCTCGTCGTGGTGGCCGCCTTCATCCCCATGGTGCTCGTGCTCTCCGAGAGCCTGGGCGTGCAGACCACCGCCGTGTCCGCGTCGATGATTGCCAACCAGCGCGTGGACGTGCCCCAGGTGCGCCGCGAGGTGCTCGGCACGAGCCTCGCCGGGATGATGGCCGCCGGGGTGGTGGCGCTGCTGGGCAGCTTCTACTCCCCCCACCTCGCCTTCCCCTTCGTGCTCTTCATCGCCATCACCCTCTCCACCTCGCTCGCCGCGGGGCTGGGCGCCCTCCTGCCCTTCGCCTTCCAGCGCTTCCGGGTGGATCCGCACCTGGCCTCGGCCCCGCTGGTGCTCGCCATTTCCGACAACATCACCCTGCTCACGTACTTCACCCTCGTCACCCGCCTGCTCGGCTAGAGGCGCTCTCCCGGAGAATCCTTCCATGCAGGTCCTTCGCATCACCCGTCCTGGCGGCCCCGAGGTGCTCGAGTTCGAGGAGCGCCCCGCGCCCACTCCCCTCGGCTCGGAATTGCTCGTGCGCGTGCACGCCACGGCGCTCAACCGCGCCGATCTGCTTCAAATCCACGGCAGGTACGCCGCGCCGCCGGGAGTCCCCGCGGACGTGGCGGGCCTGGAGTACGCGGGCGAAGTGCTGGCCGTGGGCCCGGCGGTGCGCCGCTTCCAGGTGGGCGACCGGGTGATGGGGCTGGTGGGCGGCGGGGCCTTCTCCGAGCAGCTCATCACCCACGAGCGCGAGGCCATGCACGTGCCCTCCCCGCTCGACTTCACCCAGGCCGCGGCGCTGCCCGAGGCGTACCTCACCGCCTTTGACGCGCTCGTGCTCCAGGGCGGCCTGCGCATGGGCGAGTCCGTGCTCATCCACGCGGTGGCCAGTGGCGTGGGCTCGGCGGCGGCGCAGATCTGCCGCGCCATGGGAGCGCGGGCGCTCGGCACGGGGCGCAACGCGCAGAAGCTCGCGCGGGCCACCGAGTGGGGCGTGGAGAAGACGGTGCTGTGTGACACCCAGCCCCCACGCTTCGCGGACGCCGTGAAGGAGGCCACGGGCGGGCGCGGCGTGGACCTGGCGTTGGATCTCGTGGGCGGGGACTACCTGCCGGAGACGCTGCGCGCCATGGCCCTCCAGGGACGGGTGCTGCTGGTGGGACTCGTGGCGGGCCGGCAGGCGGAAGTGGACCTGGAGGTGATCCTCGCCCGCCGGCTGCACCTCACCGGTACGGTGCTGCGCAGCCGGCAGCCCGAGGAGAAGATGGCCCTCGTCCAGGCCGCCGAGCGCAGCCTCCTGCCCCTTTTCCACTCGAAGGCGCTCACCCCCGTGGTGGACGCCATCTACCCCATGAAGCAGGCGCGCGAGGCCATCACCCGCATGGCGGGCAACGAGACGGTGGGCAAGCTCGTACTGCGGTGGGAGTGAACAGACACGCACGTGTCTCTTTGCTCCCCCCTGGAGCGTGACATACCGTCGGTGTCCCCCACCCCCCCTTGAGCGGAGAGCCATGCCAATGGTCTCAGCGGAACCGGCCCTCGCGACCCCCACCGAGGAACACGTGAACAGACCCCGCCGCCTCGTGGTCGAGGCGTTGGGCTGTGGACTGCTGGTGGTGGCGCTGGAGGGAGCCCACCATGGCGCCGAGCACCTGGGCGTGAGCGCCACGGAGGGCCGGCTCTTCATGTCGCTGGCGGCGGGCGCGGTGCTCGCGTGCCTCTCGCTGGTGCTGCGGCCCTTGTCGGGCGCCCACTTCAATCCCGCCCTCACCTTCGCCGACGCGCTGGAGGATGGCACCCCCTGGAAGGACGTCCCCCTCTACGTGCTCGCCCAGTTCTCGGGAGGACTGGCGGGCCGGTTGATCGCCCACCTCATGTGCGGCGAGCCCCTGCTCCTCACCGTCCTCGCGCCCGCCGCCACCTCGGCGCACTTCCTCACGGAGCTCGTCTCCACCTTCGGGCTGCTCGTCGTGGTGCGCGGGTGCGCGCGCAACCGCCCCTCGGCCACGCCCTTCGCGGTGGCCGCCTACGTGGCCGCCACCGTGTGGTTCACCGACTCGCGCTCCCTGGCCAACCCCGCCCTCGTCCTCGCGCGCGCGGCGAGCAGCCAGACGAGCGCCGTGCACCCGCTGGACGTGGAGACGCTCGTCGTCTCCCAATTGCTGGGCGCGGCGCTCGCGGTCTGCCTCTTCCGCTGGCTCCAGCGGCCCGCCCGCGCCTCGCCACCGGGACCCTGGACGATCATCTGCCTGTCTCCCCAGGAGGGCGTCGCCGAGCTCGCGGCCTCGCTGCTCAACCGGCTCGCGGCCCCGGCGCGCGTCCAGGCCATCGCCTCGCCTCCTTCCGACGAAGGGTCCGTGGGGGCCCAGGCCTGCGCGCGGCAGGCGATCCTCGTGCTGCGGCTCGTTCCGGCGGGGGCCTCGCGGGACGCGGCCCTCCTCGGAGAAGTCTGGCAACTGTCGCCGCTCGAGCTACACGCGGCGCTGCGCGGACGGCTCCAGCGCTTCCTGCGCGAGCGCGGCTGGTTGCGCCTGTACGCCGTCGGAGACCCCTTCGCTCCGGGATCCGGGGACAGCCCCTGACGGGGACGGCGTGGCGGGCGCGTCCAGGACGTGGGCCGGCACCTGCGCGAGCGCATCCCGCAGCACCTCCAGGCCCGCCCCGGGCTTGTTGGCGCGCTCGCTCAGCACCCGCCGCCAGCCCCGCGCACCCGGCAGTCCCGCGAACAGCCCCAGGATGTGGCGCGTGACGCGCGACAGGTACTCGCCCCGCGCGAGCAACTCCTCCACATAGGGCTGGAGCGACTCGACCACCTGGCGCCGCGTGGGCGCGGGGGCCGTCTCGCCGAAGATGACCGAGTCCGCCAGGGCGAGCATGTAGGGGTTCTGGTACGCCTCGCGGCCGATCATCACCCCATCCGCCCACTCCAGGTGTGCCCGGGCCTCCTCCAGGGACTTCACGCCCCCGTTGAGGGAGAGGGTCAGGTGGGGGAAGTCCGCCTTGAGCTGGCGCACCCACTCGTAGCGCAGCGGGGGAATCTCCCGGTTCTCCTTGGGGCTGAGACCCTGGAGGAAGGCCTTGCGCGCGTGCACGATGAAGGTGTCGCACCCCGCCCCGCTCACCGTGCGTACGAATCGGGTCAACAGATCGTACGAGTCGAGGTCATCGATGCCCAGGCGGTGCTTGACGGTGACGGGCAGACGGGTCGCGCCGCGCATGGCCTCGACGCAGCGGGCCACGAGGTCCGGCTTCGCCATGAGGCACGCGCCGAACATGCCGTTCTGCACCCGATCCGAGGGGCAGCCGACGTTGAGGTTCACCTCGTCATAGCCCCACTGCTCGGCGATGCGCACGCACTCGGCGAGCTGGGCCGGGTCGCTGCCGCCGAGCTGCAACGCCAGCGGGTGCTCTTCCTTGGAGAAGTCCAGGTGCCGGGGCTTGTCGCCGTACAGGATGGCGCCCGTGGTGACCATCTCGGTGTACAGCCGCGTGCGCTTGGAGATGAGGCGCAGGAAGTAGCGGTCATGCCGGTCGGTCCAATCCATCATCGGCGCGACGGAGAGTCGGTGGCTCGGCATGGTGGACGCGGGCGGGCGGGCGTTCATCCCACCATCCATGCCGGGCTTCGGGCGTGCATGCAAGGCCGCACGGGGCCTGGCGGCCCCTTGGGCGGGCGAAGAACCCCCCACGGGACCGTTGCGCTGGCGGCCCGGGCCCTTATCCTCCGCCGCCACCATGCCCGCCGCCTTCGATCCCAGCGCCGCCGCTCCCCAGGACTCCGGCATCTTCGGCCTCCCCCACACGCCCGAGGAGGCCCACGTCGTCCTCATCCCCGTGCCCTTCGAGGCCACCACCAGCTATGGCGGAGGCACCTCGGACGGTCCCTCGGCCGTGCTGCAGGCCAGCCGGCAGGTGGACCTCTTCGACGTGGACACGGGCCGTCCCTACGAGCGGGGCATCGCCCTGCTGCCCGAGCCCGAGCAGTGGCGCGCCTGGAACACCCGCGCCAAGGAGCGCGCCGTGCCCATCATCGAGGCGGGCGGCATCGATGCCTCCCAGCCCGAGCTCATGGCCGCCTCCAAGGAGGTCAACGGCCTGTGCGAGCAGCTTCACGAGGCGGTGTACCAGACGGCGAAGGAGTGGCTCGGCAAGGGCAAGCGGGTGGGCGCCGTGGGCGGGGACCACTCCATCTCCTACGGCATCATCCGGGCGCACGCGGAGAAGTACCCCGGCCTGGGCGTGCTGCACCTGGATGCGCACGCGGACCTGCGCGACGCGTACGAGGGCTTCGCCTGGTCGCACGCCTCCATCATGCACAACGTGGCCGAGCGCATTCCCGGGGTGAAGAGCCTCGTGCAGGTGGCCATCCGCGACATGAGCGAGGACGAGCACCGCTACATCGAGTCCTCGGGAGGCCGCGTGAAGGCCTTCTTCGACACGGAGCTGCAGCGCAAGCGCTTCGATGGCATTCCGTGGAACCGCCAGGTGGATGAGATCGTCCAGCAGCTCCCCCAGCACGTGTACCTGTCCTTCGACATCGACGGGCTGGATCCCACGCTGTGCCCGCACACGGGAACGCCGGTGCCGGGCGGACTGTCCTTCCCCGAGGCCGTGGCGCTCATCTCCGGGGTGGTGCGCTCGGGGCGGACCATCGTCGGGTTCGACCTCACCGAGGTCGCCCCGGATCCCGAGGGCGGCGAGTGGGACGGCAACGTGGGCGCCCGACTGCTCTACAAGATGATCGGCTGGATGCTGAAGTCCGAGCGGCCGTAGCGCGCGCTCCTATTCAGGAGCGATGCCGTTCGGCCACGCGGTAGAGCTGGGTGAGGGAGCAGTCCAACAGCGCCTGTCGCGAGCGCATGTAGTGGTGGGCCCTCACGAAGGGCAACCAGACCCGGTTGCCCACGAGCACCTGAGCCTCCATGAGATTCCCGCGCGGTATCCACTGACCGCCCAGGTGGCGAACCAGCACCTGGCCCAGGTACGCACCAATGGCGGGGACCGCGCGCTCCTCGATGACTTCCCGAAGACGGCTGGTCGGGAACTCCTCGCGCCAGAAATAGAAGTCGACGTCCGTGAGCGACTCGGGCGTCGCCTCGAAGACGGAGGCCACTTCGGTGTGCAGCAATGCCACCAGGAGTTCGGCGAGGGAGCTGTAGTGTTCGAGCGTCCGCTCCGGATCCTCCACATCCGGAGGCAGGGCGGAATCGGCGGAGCGCCACTCCCCGGGCTCGGGCGGCAGCCAGGCGTTGAGCTCGGAGATCCTCTGCTGGCGCTCGTGGCTGACGACATGCTCCACCACACGTGAGAGGAGCGGCGCCACATCCGGGTGGAATTGGGGAGTTACGGGAGTGAGCCTGGCACTGCGCGCGCGGAGGGTGCGCAGCACGGTGTCGTAGTCGAGGTCCGGGCGGAGGTGGACATGGGCACGAGCCTGAGCCTCACGTGATTCATCGCTGGCGAAGTCCGCGGCCGTGGGCCTCGTCACCAGGAGGACGGAGCCGTTGGGCAGTTCCTCCACGAGGTGAGCCGGAGTGGAGAGCATGCGCTCGCGGCCGACGGTGGCCACCAGCTTCGGACCGAAGACGTTGAGCCAGAATACCTCGTAGATTTTGTCGAAACCGTCTCTGTTTCGCGCCTCATCGTCCAGACCAAGACTGGGAAGATAAGTCAGCTCCTTGTCATCACCACTGTGGGCAGCCGCATGGGAGACCGGGTAGCGAGAAGCCCATGCACGCACCATGTCCACGATTTGGCGACAGCGCTTCTCCTCCGTGAACAAAGAGAGCGGTTGCACGTTGACCGTGATCTGCAGTTCGGGAGGTCGCGGGGGCAGCCAGAGCCAGAGCATCATGTCCAGAGCGGGCCATGTGGTGCGATAGAACCCCAGGGCTGTGCTGTTCCCATCACGCCGCTCCTCCAAGGACCGCCAACAGGAGGGACGAGAATATTTCCGCTGCCGCTTGCCATTGACGACATCGGGCATCCACCCGTCGGCATGGTCTTCGAGTGCCTGCAGAAAGGGCTCCAACTCCTGTTCCAAGGCCGCTTGTTGGTCGAAGGCTCCGTCGAAAGTGAGTCGAAGGTGGTCCTCCTGCCTCAAGTCATGAAACTTCAACACCTTCATTGGAACAACACCTCCACTCCCGGAGCCTTTTCCTGAGCTGTTCTCACTGCTCTCTTCAACACGTCTACGCGCTTGGGCTTGAGTCCGCCGTCCTCGTAGATAAGGCGAACCCTCGGAACCAGCACTCTGCTTCCTTCCGGGAGAAGATGCTTCAGGGATAGTCGGCGGATGTCTAATGTCTCGCCGTAATATCCCAGGGCCTCTCTCACGTCTGCGATCATCTGTGCTGTCAAAGCCTCTTCCTCCAGCAGCACGAGATTCCGGCTCTTGAAGCTGAACGTCTCGACGCGAGGTGGTCGCCCAGCGAACTCGCTCTCCTCGACGACGAGCACATCCACGAAGCGCAAGCCGGGGCCCGGCTTTCTCACACCCACGTATCTCTCAATACGAGGTATGTCGAAATCCGCGAGAAAGCGGCGCTGTGCCCGGGGCAGCTCCGCGTCAGCGTACAACAGCTTCAACATGGCACGCTCGAAGGCCAGACCTCGGGCGAAACCATGCCACATCTTCTCGTAGGGTGCCCAGCGCAGGGGCCCTTCGACCGCCATGCCCTGCTTGAGCTCCCCAAGACGCCTCTCGTAATAGGCGACATACTCAGGCCAACGCGGGTTGCTCTGCGCTTCGAATGGTGGCGACTCGAGAGAGGGGCGTTGCTTCTCCAGCACCACCACGTCCCTGGGCAGACGTGGGCCCACAGCTTCGGACTCCACCCACGCCAGTTTGGCCCCCACCACCTCCGCGGTGAGGCCCGCGTGTTCGTCCACCAGGGAGGCCAGACTTCCCGGGCGCGCCGCCGCGTGGGCGTCCTTCGAGGTGAGGCGTTCCCCGGGGCTCTTCGCCGCACCACCCCTGGCCACAGGGGCTCCCGAGTGCTCGGACCTGGCTTCGGACAAGCGGTGTTCCCAGTGACCCGAGCCGCACGGCGCCCCAATCATCCAGCCGCGCCACCAACCGGGGCATGTCCACCCTGTCCTGCAACGCGAGGAACTCCGCAGGCGAGGCACACGTCAGGAAGGGGGCGAGGAGCGCCTCTCCATCATCGGAAGAGAAGTCGGGCCAACCCGGAGGCACGTGCTGGCCTCCGCAATTGGGAGGACTGTGAGGGACGGCTTCCCCACAGGCCCATGCGCGCGGAGCGGCCTCGTCCGAACTCGCCCTGACGACGTCCGGACTCGGAGTCAGCGAGGCACAGCTCGTGGTGAGCAGCGCGGCGGCCAGCCGCAGCGCCGCCCACCGATGAGCCAGAATCTCAGCGCGCATGGTCCGTACCTGCTCAGGGCGCCTTGTTCATCGGCCTCGCCTGGGGTTTGGTCGCCCAGGACGTATTGGGCTTCGCCTGCATGACGAAGTGCAGGCTTCCTCCCGCCAGGAGTTCCTCGTGCCGGAGGAAGCCGCGCTCCAGCGGGCGGCCGTTCAACGACACCTTGCCGACATAGACATTGGCCTCCGACAGGCCCTCGGCCGTCACGGTGAAGCGCTTGCCGTTGGGCAGGTTCAGCGCCGCGCGCTCCACGAAGGGGCGGCCGATGACATACTCGTTCGAGCCGGGCGTGACGGGATAGAAGCCGAGCGCGGTGAAGACCAGCCAGGAGGACATCTGGCCCAGGTCGTCGTTGCCCGACAGCCCATCCGGCGTGGGCTTGTACTGGCTGTCGACGATCTGCTTGAGCCGGGCCTGGGTGCGCCACGGCGCCCCGGCGAAGGAATACATGTACGCGACATGGTGGCTGGGCTCGTTGCCATGGATGTACTGGCCGATCAGCCCGGCGATGTCCTCGGCGTGCGAGTAATCCAGCTTCGAGATGTCGTACTCGAACATGGTGTCGAGCTTCTTGACGACCGCCGCGTCACCTCCCATGGCCTTGATCAACCCCCCCAGGTCCTGCGGCACGAACCAGGAATACTGCCAGGCGTTGCCCTCGGTGTAATCACTGCCATAGTTGATGGCGGTGGGATCGAAGGGCGTGCGGAAGGCCCCGTCCGCCCGGCGGGCACGGATGAAGCCGCTCTTGGCATCGAAGGTGTTGCGCCAGTTGCCCGCGCGGGCCTCGAAGGTCCGGGCGATGTCCTCCTTGCCCAGGGCGCGGGCCATGCGGGCGATGGTCCAGTCGTCATAGGCATACTCGACGGTCTTGGACGCGGCCTCCGGCTCCCTGTCGATGGGGACGTAGCCCAGGGACATGTAGTCCCCGAGTCCCCCATAGGGAGCGTAGGTCGCGCTCTTGACCATGGCGTCCAGCGCGGCGTTCGCGTCGAAGCCCCGGATGCCCTTGAGCCAGGCATCGGCGATCACCGGCACGGAGTGATAGCCAATCATCGTCCAGGTCTCGAGCCCGTGGAACTGCCAGACGGGCAGGATGCCGTAGGGGCTGTGCCGCTGGGAGGCGAGCAGCGAATTCACCATGTCGCTGTTGCGCTTCTCCGGCTGGACCAGGAGCAGCAGCGGGTGCTCGGCCCGGAAGGTGTCCCACAGGGAGAAGGTCGAGTGGAAGGTGAAGCCCTCGGCCTTGTGTACCTGATCATCCGGGCCGCGATAGCGGCCGTCGGCGTCGGTGAACACGCTGGGGGCGATCAGGCTGTGATAGAGGGCGGTATAGACGCTGGTGCGCATCGGCGCGGGCGCGTCGAGCTCCACCGCCCCCAGCGCCTGCTCCCAGGCCGCGCGGGTGGCACCGCGCAGGGCCTCGAAGTCGAAGCCGGCCTGTTCGCTGTCCAGGTTGAGCAGGGCGTTGTCCTCGCTGACAGCGGAAATGGCGACCTTGACGATGAGCGGGCCATCCAGCTCGCCGAACTCGAAGACGCCCTCCAGCGCGCGCCCCTCGAGCTGTGCCTTGTCCGCGGGGGTCCGCCCCGGCTGGCGGAAGCCCTTGTAGACGATCGCCTCATCGCGATCGTGCAGGGAGTGGGAGACGAGCGGCTTGTTGAAGCGGATGGCGAAGAAGAGCTTGCGCCCGGGGGCCCAGCCGCGCGTCTCGCGGTAGCCGGTCACCGTGCCGTCCTGTGCCACGCGCACGCGCGACCACAGCACCTTGCCCGGGTAGTTGTAGATGGACGAGCGCAGATCCAGCAGCACGCCCGCCGGCGCCTTGCCCTCGAAGGTGTAGCGGTGCATCCCGGTGCGCGGCCCCGCCGTCAGCTCGGCGCGCACGCGCGAGTCCGACAAGGTGACGGCGTAGTAGCCCGGCCGGGCAACCTCCCCGTCGTGGCTGAAGCGCGAGCGGTAGCCCGAGCCCGGCTTGTCCGCCTCGCCTGGATCCAGCTTCACCGTACCCGAGAACGGGGTGAGCAACACGTCACCCAGGTCCGAGTGGCCCGCGCCGGAGAAGTGGGTATGCGAGAAGCCCAGGATCGTCGGATCATCGTGACGGTACCCCGCGGCCCAGTCGTAGCTCTGCTTGAACGGTCGCACGTCGGTGTCGGGGCTGAGTTGCACCATGCCGAAGGGCGCGACCGCGCCGGGAAAGGTGTGGCCCTTGCCGCCCGTTCCAATGAACGGATCGACCGCGTCATAGGCGGACGGGGCCGCCGCCCTCGACTCACCGCTCATCGCCCCCAGCAGGGCACCCACCGCACAGAACATCCCGAGCCGCATCCGTTCACCCCTCTTTCGAAGAACCTCACCGCGGCTGACTAGCACGGCGCCAGACTGTCTCTCAATGGATGTGTTCTTCGGCCCAGAAGTCCCGGCGGTTGAATCCGTATCTTCTCACCGGTACGTTCAGCAACTCGCCATGGTGGCGAATCGAAAGGCGGTTGGTCATGAACAACGTCCTCGCATTGCAGAAGCTCCCCGCGGATACAGGTGGGGAGGCAGTTGGAGGCGACTCGGCGGATGGAGGGCAGGAGGCCACGGCCTCCAACGTCAGCTTGGTTAATTGTGAAGCAAGTTCGAGCCTGAGTCTCCTGCTGTGTTAGTGAGCAGGCACCAGTCGAGGTGCAGCGCCACCTGTTGACAGGAAAGCACCTCCCGAGGGCATCTGCCTTCGGGAGGTCCGGGGAGGATGCATGCGCGGCATTGAGCGGCGGGCACGGGAGAACATCCATCTCTTCACGCTTCTGCATCCGGAGCGCTACGGGAGCCTGGATGCCTATCAATCGAAGAGCGCCGGGTTCCGGGAGCTTCTGGCTCGTTTGCTACCAGCATCCTGGACGATCGGAAGGAAGCCGGGGATCTGGTGCGAGGCCCAACCCCCCGAGCCCTCCTTCCCAGACACCGGCTTCAAGATCCATGTGTCCACGGCGCACGATCGCGCCCGGGAACTCCTGACGACGGTCGTCCCCCTGCTCGTCGCCGAGCGGGTGGCCTTCAAGGTGCTCGTCGACGAGTTCGTGCTCGACTTGAGCAATTCCCACATGTGGGCACGGGGCGCGAGCGGGAAATTCATCACCCTCTATCCCGCGGATGTCGGTCAGATGAAGCGGATCCTGGAGCAACTGCACTGCGTCACGAAGGATTTCGTGGGCCCCTATATCCTGTCGGACAAGCGGTACAAAGGCAGCCACGTCCTCTTCTACCGTTACGGTGCATTCCGGGGCCTGCGGCGCCTCAACGCCTACGGAGAGCAGGTGCCCCACCTGCGGATGACCGATGGCCGCCTGCTTCCGGATCCACGCCCCCCCTTCTTCACCCTGCCCCCGGGAGTGATCGATCCCTTCCCGGATGACGACCAGGGGGCCACCGAGGAACCCCTCCTCCATGGCCGCTACAAGGCTCTCTCGGCCATGAGTTCTTCCTCCAAGGGAGGAGTCTATCGGTGCCTCGATCTGACGTCCCGGGCGGAGGTGGTGCTCAAGGAGGCCCGGCCCCTGGTGAACCGGGGGCGCAAGAACCCCTGTGACGCCGTCGATTGTCTCGAGAACGAGTACCGGATCCTCAAGCGGCTGGAGGCAACGGGACTGGCCCCCCGTGCGCTCGACTTCTTCCAGGACTGGGAGCACAGCTTCCTCGTCATGGAGCTCGCGCGGGGCAGGAAGCTCAGTGCCCACATCGCCTCCGGACAACTGTCCCTCGTCGCGTCGCCCACGCCGGGTGCCGACGAGGTGAGGCGCTTCGGTGAGACATTCCTCACGGTGTCCAGGAAGCTCATCTCCGCGCTCCGCACCATCCACTCACAGGGCGTGGTCATCCAGGACATCTCCCCGAAGAACATCCTGTTCGACCTGGAGCGCGATCAGCTCACGTTCATCGACTTCGAGGCCGCGCTCGACCTCCAGAACCCGGATCAGGGACCCGTCATCCGGCTGTTCACACCCGGCTTCGGAGTGGAAAAACCCGCGGGTTCTGTTCCCACCTTCCGGGATGATCACCATGCCTTGAGCCGGGTGCTCGGTGATTTCCTCTACCCTCCCACCCCCTTCTTCACGCTCGCCCCCCACCAGCGCGAGCCCATGCTCACGCACTTCGCCCAGGAGAAGGGCATCCCGGAAGCCTTCGTGCGGCTCATCTTCGGAATCGAGCAGGACTTCCAGCGGGCGGACGAGCTGCTGGCCGAGGCGGAGCGGAGCTTGGGGGGCATCCGCTCGGCGCGGCCAGTCACTCCCCGTCGCGATGACGACGCGTTGCGAGAGTCCCTCGAGGGGATCGTCCGCTACATCGTCGACCAGATCCACACGGGGGAGGATCCCCTGGATCTGCCCACGGATTACCGCCGGTTCACCACCAATCGCTTGAGTGCCGCCTATGGCGCGTCTGGTATCGCGCTCTTCCTCCAACGCGTGGGCAGGCCGCCTCCCGAGAGCTTTCTCGAGGCCCTGCTTCGCGAGTCTTCGCAGATCGACAACCAACGCTACGCACCCGGTCTCTACATCGGCAGTGCTGGAATCGCGTGGACGCTGCTGGAACTGGGGCGGAGGAAAGAGGCCGAGGCGCTCCTGGATGTCGCGGCGCGCTCTCCCCTGCTCTTCGAGAATGCCGATCTCTTCTACGGAGGTGGCGGATTCGGGCTCACGAATCTGTTCTTCTTCGACCGGCTCGGGGATGAGCGGTATCTCCAGCGGGCGATCCAGGTCTTCGACACGCTGAAGCCAGGCCTCCAGTCATCCGCACAAGGGTACTTCTTCGAGAACAACGGAGATGTCTACCATGGCCTGGCGCATGGCGCCTCCGGGCTCGCCTGTTTCTGTCTGAAGCTCCATCAGGCGACCGGGCGACAGGAGCACCTCGATGCCGCGATCCGGCTCCTGGACTTCGATCTGTCGAGTGCCGAGCGGAGCAACGGTCATCCACGGTTCCACCGCTCCCGGCGGGAGTCGGTGTTCTACCCGTACTGGCATATCGGGAGCGCGGGCATTGGCTGTGTCGCGCTGCGCTTCTACGACGTGCTCCGGGACGAGCGGTACGCCCGGGAGGCGCGGAGCATCGCGTCGTCGCTCGCGGGCAACTACACCGTGTTTCCCACCAACTTCGCGGGCATGGCGGGCCTGGGGGGATTCTTCGTGGACCTCTATCGGTACACCGGCGAGGAGGTCTGGCGGACGGAGGCCCGACGGTTCCTGGAGCGGGTGATGCTGTTCGCGCTCGAGCGGCCGGCCGGTCTCGTCTTCCCTGGCGAGGATCTCCTCCGCGTCTCCACGGATTACGGCACGGGGTCCGCGGGGACCGGCTCATTCATCCACCGGCTCCTCACGGGCGGCGGCATCCCATACCTGGACTTCTAAATCCAGGGCGTCAGCCCCAGGGAAGGTGCCTGGGCCCGGGCGTCAGTGGTCGTGCTTGCGCGCGCCGCGGCCCTTGCCCTTGTGCCGGCACTGGTCTCCATCCCAGTACTCGCTGGGATGACACTCCGGCCGGGACTGGGACCGGACTCCCTTCCTGGAGGAAGAAGAATGCGTGGCGTCACGGACGTAGATGCAGCCCGGCAGCACGAGCATGAGGGCGGGGATGAGGCAGAAGATGGGTTTCATGGGGCTGCGCACCCTAGCAGGCCCGCCGTGCCGCGATGAAGAGGGTCTCTCCCGGGTGCCCCGCGGTACGAGGACCGTGTCTGCTTCTTGAAGTCAGACATCCCGCCCTTGCTTTCCGGCTGGCCGCCAGCTCTCGGGCGAGCGGCGGAAGGGGTGAGGCCCACTCCCCCCCGACACCAGCCAGACACAGGGAGTGACAAACGTACTCGCTGTCCTCGCACCTTCTCACCGGGGGTGACAGCCATTCAATGCCATAAGCGGAAAAGGCCGCCTGTTCGCCCTGTCCGGCGATCCGTCCTTTACAGAACACGTCGTGAAAGCGCACCATCCTGGCCATTCTTTTCTTTCTTCGCTGTATTCGCGAACAGGGATTCGCACTCGGCGTGGAGGTGGCATGAAAGCCAGAGACATGGCGTTGCAGCGTGATGTGTGGAAGACGGTCCTGACCGCGATGCTCCTCGTGGGAGGCCTGGTGGGACGCGAGGTGTGCGCGGCGCCCTTCACCCTCTTCGAAAGCGGTCAGGTCCGGCCGCTTGCTCTCTCGCCCTCTGGCACCCGCCTCTTCGCCGTCAACACCCCGGACAACCGGCTCGAGGTCTTCCAGGTCCTGCCCACGGGCCTGCTCCACATCTCCTCGGTGCCCGTTGGACTGGAGCCCGTCGCGGTGGCGGCGCGCAGTGACAACGAGGTCTGGGTCGTCAATCACTTGTCCGACAGCGTGAGCGTCGTGGATCTCTCCCCGAATGGGCATGGGGGCTCCGTGGTGCGTACCCTGCTCGTGGGCGACGAGCCTCGCGACATCGTCTTCGCCGGGACGGGCAAGAGCCGCGCCTTCATCACCGCCGCGCACCGTGGCCAGAACGTGCCCTTCAATCCCCAGTTCTCCACGCCGGGCATCGGCCGGGCGGACGTCTGGGTGTTCGATGCCAACAACCTGGGCACCTCGCTCGCGGGCAACCCGCTGTCGATCGTCACCCTCTTCAGCGACACGCCCCGCGCGCTCGCCGCGACGCCCGATGGCTCGCGCGTCTACGCCGCCGCGTTCCACTCGGGCAACCGCACCAGCATCGTCCACGAGATCCTCGTGCCCAACGGCGGCGAGTCGGTGGGCGGCGTCCCCGGCCCCAACGTCAACTTCGAGGGAAAGCCAGCGCCGGAGACCGGCGTCCTCGTCAAGTTCAACGGCACGGACTGGCTCGACTCGCTGGGCCGCTCGTGGACGGACAAGGTGCGCTTCTCCCTGCCGGACAAGGACGTGTTCGTCATCGATGCCACCGCCAATCCCCCGGCGCAGCTCGCGGGCCCGTCTGGCTACTACTCCGGCGTGGGCACCATCCTGTTCAACATGGCCGTCAACCCGGTGAGCGGCAAGGTGTACGTGAGCAACACCGAGGCCCGCAATGAGCTGCGCTTCGAGGGACCGGGCACCTTCGCCGGCACCAGCCTGCGCGGCCACCTGCACGAGAGCCGCATCTCGGTGCTCAGCGCCTCGGGCGTCGCGCCCAGGCACCTCAACAAGCACATCAACTATGGTGTCTGCTGCGCCGCCCTCCCCAACGCCGAGAACGACAAGAGCCTCGCCCAGCCGCTCGGCATGACGGTGACCGCCGACGGCGCCACCCTGTACGTGGCCGCGTTCGGCTCCTCGAAGCTCGGCGTCTATTCCACCGCCGCGCTCGAGGCCGACACCTTCGTGCCCGACACCGCCCACCAGATCCCCCTGAGCGGCGGCGGCCCCACCGGCATGGTGTTGGATGAAACCAACGGGCGCATGTACGTGCTGACGCGCTTCGACAACGCCATCTCCGTCGTCAACACCGCCACGAAGCAGGAGGTCGCCCACCTGCGCCTGTTCAACCCCGAGCCGCCGAGCGTGGTGGCTGGCCGCCCCTACCTCTATGACGCGCGCAAGAGCTCGAGCCATGGCGACTCGTCCTGCGCGAGCTGCCACATCTTCGGCGACTTCGACAGCCTGGACTGGAACCTGGGCAACCCGGATGCGGCCTACAAGCTCAACAAGAACCCCATCGTCACGACGCCGCCCGAGTTCGGCACCGATCCCACCTTTGGCCAGGATCCCAACTTCCACCCGGTGAAGGGTCCGCTGGCGACCCAGAGCCTGCGCGGCATGGCCAACCACGGTCCGATGCACTGGCGGGGGGACCGCTCCGGCGGGGAGACGGCGACGAGCGCCCAGCCCGACAGCGGCGCGTTCAACGAGACCGAGGCGTTCAAGCAGTTCAACCCGGCGTTCATGGATCTGCTCGGACGCTCCGCCCAGCTCACCCCGGCGGAGATGCAGCGGTTCTCGGAGTTCATCCTCCAGGTCGTCTATCCGCCCAATCCCGTGCGCAACCTGGACAACTCGCTCACGTCGGCACAGCAGGCGGGCAAGGACTTCTTCCTCAACACCACGAGCTTCTTCCATGGCCCGTGCCAGTCCTGCCACCGGCTGGATCCCAACGCCAACCCCGGCGCGGGTCCCTTCAAGGGCTTCTTCGGAACGGATGGCCGCTCGGCGTTCGTCGCGACGGCGCTCTTTCCCAAGGTGCCGCACCTGCGCAACCTGTACCAGAAGATCGGCATGTTCGGCGTGGCCTACCCCTTCGGCTTCCTCCCCGCGGACCCCTTCATGGGCGATCAGATCCGTGGCTTCGGCTTCAACAGCGACGGCTCGATCGATACGATGATGCGCTTCAACAGCGGGTTCGACCACGATCCGATCTTCAACTCGGTCGGCATTCCGAACACGCCCGCGGGCCACCAGGCCAAGCTGGACATGGCGGAGTTCCTCCTGGCCTTCGACACCAACCTGGCGCCCATCGTCGGACAGCAGGTGACGCTCACCCCCCTCAACGCGATGGTGGCCGGCCCCCGCGTCAACCTCCTGGTGGCGCGCGCGAACGTCGGCGAGTGCGACCTGGTGGCCAAGGGCCGCAACGCCCAGAACGAGGTGGGCTTCGCCTACGTGGGCAACGGGATGTTCAAGAGCGACCGGCACGCCGAGCCCCTCCTGGCCGACGCGGCCCTGCGCCTGATGGTGACCACGGGGCTGGGGGCGCTGACCTACACCTGCACGCCTCCGGGCTCGGGCCAGCGCATCGGCATCGATCGCGACCTCGACGGGCACCTGGACGGTGACGAGCGGACCAACGGGACGGATCCCGCCAACCCCCTCAGCCATCCCTGAGCACCGGCGCGGAAAAAAATCCGGGGTTGAATCCAAGAGGCTGGGACCGGGAGTCCTCCCGTCGATAAAACCGACGAGAGGACTCCCTCATGAAATCCCAGCTGCTCACCCTGTGCCTCCTGGCCTCCCTCCCCGCCTGGGCCCAGTCCACACCCGCACCGGAAGCGCCCGCGGCGCCTGAAGCGCCCCTCGCAACCCCGCCTCCCACCGTGCCACAGTCCCCTCGGCTCGAGGCCCAGCGCCAGGAGCTGGAGTCGGACATCCAGCGGTTGGAGTCCGAGGCCCAGCGGATCGATCCCGAGGGCCGGCTCGAGTCCAAGCAGCTCTTCGAGCTCCTCAAGGATCGCGAGCGGCGGGCGCGCGAGAGCGATCCCGACATCGCCCCCGCCATCATCAGCGTCTCCCTCTTCAGCAGCCTGCTGATGGGCTTCCTCGCGTGGCTGCTGGCCAGCAACCGCAAGCACCACCAGCTCCACCAGACGGTGCGCATGATGGTGGAGAAGGGGGCGGAGATTCCTCCTGGGCTGCTCGCGCCCGCGCCCAAGAAGCCCTCGGATCTGCGGCGGGGCATCATCCTGTCCACGACGGGCGTGGGGCTGACGATCTTCCTGGCCGTCCTTCCGGATTCGGAGGGCGCCTGGGGCGTGGGGGTGACGCTCTTCTTCCTCGGCCTGGGACATCTGCTCGTCTGGCGCCTGCAGCAGGGCCGGAGTCCGCTCGCGTCGCACCTCTCGCCCGAGTCCCCGCTGTAGCCGTCGAGAGCCATGTCCTCGCCTCCTGAAACCCTTTCGGATTCCGAGCTCATCACGCGCGTGCTCACGCGGGATGACCGGGGCGCCTTTGGCGAGCTGGTGGCGCGGCACCAGTCCGCGGTGCGCGGCCTGCTGCGGCGGCTGACCGGGGGAGACGTGGCGCAGGCGGATGATCTGGCGCAGGAGACCTTCCTGCGGGCCTATCGAGGGCTGCGCGGCTACCGGGGCGGGGCGAAGTTCTCCTCCTGGCTCTATCGCATCGCCTGCAACGCGTACTTCAGCCATGATCGGGGCAGCCGAAATGAGCCCCTGGCGCTACCCACGGTGGAGGAGGAGCTCCCTTCCGCGGTGTACCTGCCGGACGCGCTCCTGGAGCGCTACGATCTGGAGCGGGCGCTCTCCACGCTCAAGCCACGCGAGCGGGCCGCGCTCGTGCTCACCTACGCCAACGAGCTGACCCACGAGGAGGCGGCGGTCGTGCTCGACTGCCCGTTGGGCACGCTCAAGACCCACGTCGCGCGCGCGAAGGAGAAGCTGCGCCGGCGATTCGAGGAGACCCCATGAACGGCCATGATGACGAGGCCTGGATCCAATCAATGCTCCAGCGGCGGCCACCGTCCGAGCTGTCCGATGGCGGTTTCCAGCACCGGGTGCTCCAGCGCCTGCCCCGGCCTGAACGTCCCACGATGCGCCTGCTCGCCCTGGGCACCACCTGGGTGGTGACGGCCGCGTTCTCCCTGCTGTCCTGGGACGTGGGGGTGTTCTCCTCCTCGGGAGGGGTGGCCCCCGTGGTCCCCTTCAGCCTCGGGACCGCGCTGCTCTGGTATGTCGTCGACGTCCTGAGGTGAGCCTGGGAAACGGGCCCACGCGGGGCGTGAACGGCTAACGCAGGGAGCGCATGGGCTCCGCGCGAATCACCCGCGCCGTGGGCTCTCCCGCGTCCTCCACGTAGGCCACGCGGGCCTCGGTGCCCTCGCTCAGGGCCTCGGGAGGCAGGGCATTGCCCGCCTGCACGGTGCAGGTGACGTCATCCGTGCGCAGCTTCACGGGTCCCTTGCCCGGCACGTCGACCACCACCAGCCCGCTGGAGCGGAAGTTGATGATGCCGGAGACCACCGTGACCTGCTCGGAGGAGTTCAGCGCGTTGGCGCACAGGTGCTTCTCCTCCGCCGAGCCGCCCGAGCCGCCCACGCCCTCGTCCAGGCTCTTGGGCCTCTCACGCTTGATGTTCAGTTCCCGGGCCACCTGCTCATAGAGCTCGTGCTTCGCCCCCGCGGGCTCCGCCACGGTGTTCTCCTCCGTGGGGAACTGTCCCGTGTCCACGGTCGCCCCGCCACCGCCGCCGACGCTCACCGCGACGGGAGCGGCCTCGTCCGCGCTCGTGGGCGCCGGTGAACGGGCCAACTGGCTCGCACACGCCATCGCGCTCGCGCTCAACACCATGCAGCCCACCCGCATCCAGTGCCTCATCGGTCCCTCCCCGTGTGGATTGCGAAGCCCTCTCGGAGCCGTCCTGATGAACTAGGCATTCCCCCACCGGGGGGCTACTCCGCCCCACACCCGATGCCTCCACGCGAGGCACCGCATGCTCGTCCGCTCACCTCCTTCAACGCATGGCCCATCCAATGGCTCATCCGCGTCCACCCCGGCTGGACCCATCCGCCCGGAGTGCGTCGACGAGCAGCCGGGCCTGGACGGACAGGGCCGCGTGGTCGCGCACGCACAGGATGAGCCTGCGTGTGGCCCAGGCGTCACTCAACGCCACCCGGCGGATCGCCATCGAGCGCTGGCAGCGCCGGGCCGCGGCCTCCGGAATCACCCCCACGCCCACGCCGCGCTCCACCATGCGGCAGAGCGCATCGAAGCTGCGCAGGCGCACCCGGTAGCGAGGCCGCCGGCCGAGACGCGCCGCATGCCACGCCAGGTGCTCCTGGAGCGCGCTGCCCTCGCCCAGGCCCACGAAGGGCGCGTCGAGCACCTCGGCGAAGGCGAGTGTCCGGCGCGCCGCGAGCGGGTGCCCTCGCGCCACCACCACCACCAGCCGGTCCTCCTGGAACGCGAACGTCTCCAGCGCGCCGAGCTCCACCGTGTCCGCCACCAGCCCCACCTCGGCCCGCCCCTCGGCCACCGCCTGGACGATCTCATGGCTGAGCCGCTCCTCCAGCTCGACATCCACCTCGGGATGCGCGGTGAGGAAGGCGCTGAGCGCCTCGGGGAGGAACTCGGTGAGGGCCGCGGTGTTGGACAGCAGGCGCACCTGGCCCCGCACCCCACCCGCGTAGCCGCCGAGCTCACCGCGCAGGTTCTCCACCTGCCGCAGCACGGAGCGGGCATGCTGGGCCAGCGCCCGGCCCGCCGGCGTGGGCCGTACCCCGCGCCGCTCGCGCTCCAGCAACGCCACGCCCAGCTCGTCCTCCAGTCCGCGGATGCGTGCGCTGGCCGAGGCGAGCGCGAGGTGGGCCCGCTCCGCCCCATGGGTGATGCTGCCCGCCTCCACCACGAGGAGGAACAGCCGCAGATCCGTCAGGTCCAAGCCCATCGCTCCTCCTGCCTTCGTGAGAAGCGAAGGCTGCCCGCGCTTCTTCCACATTGTCCGGAGGGAGGGACGTCCGCAAGCTCACGCCATGAACCTGCTCTCCACGACCCCCTGGCTCCTCGGTGCGGGCCTGCTCGCGGGGGCCATGAACGCCGTGGCGGGAGGTGGCACGTTCGTCACCCTCCCCGCCCTCGTCCTGGCCGGTGTGCCTTCGGTCGTCGCGAATGCTTCCAGCACCGTCGCCCTCTTCCCGGGAGGACTCGCCAGCACCTGGGCCTATCGCGCCGACCTCTCGCCCCCGCGAGGCGTGTCGCTGCGCGCCCTGGTGGCGGTGAGTCTGGCCGGGGGCCTCGTGGGCGCGCTGCTGCTGGTGCTCACCCCCCGTGCCGCCTTCGACCAGCTCCTGCCCTGGCTGCTCCTGCTGGCCAGCGGCGTGTTCGCGCTCGGGGCCCGGCCGGGCCTCATGCCCGGCCCGCGGGTCCGCGCCTCCCCCGCCGTGCTGCTCTCGCTCCAGTTCCTGCTCGCCATCTATGGCGGCTACTTCGGGGGCGCGGTCGGCATCATGATGATGGCGGTCTGGAGCCTGCTGGGCCGCTCGGACTTGAAGGTCCTCAACCCCCTCAAGGCGCTACTGGTGACCGCCACGAACACCATCGCCGTGCTCTGCTTCGCCGTGCTGGGCGCGGTGTCCTGGCCAGAAACCCTGCTCGTGCTGGGCGCCGCCGTGGTGGGGGGCTACGCGGGCGCTCGGCTCGCCCGGCGGATGGACTCCCGGCACCTGCGGCTCGGCGTCACCGGGTTGTCCCTCCTGCTGACGGTCGCGTACTTCGTCCGGGCCGGATGAGCGATGCCGCGCCTGGAAAGGCGCTCGGGATGAAAAGCAAAACGCCGGAGCGCTTGGAGCGCCCCGGCGTCGGTCCTTCGGAAACTCAGGCTCGAATCACAGACCGCGGTACTGCTGCACCAGCGAGTCCATGCGGTCGTTCTGACCGGCGGAGAAGGTGTTCATGCACGAGTCGTCGGTGTAGTCCATGAAGTTGGTGATGGGATCCACGCCCGCGGTGGTGCAGGTGTCGCGGCCGGTCGGGCAGCCGTAGGCGGCGGAGGACTCGGCCGGGGTGTCGTTCACGTAGTCACCCGTGGTGGTGCAGCCGCCCTGGAACGTGTGGTACAGGCCCAGCCAGTGGCCGACCTCGTGGGTGGCCGTGTCGCCCTCGTTGTAGGGCGCCGCGCTGCCGCCGGGCAGCGAGCTGTAGAGGATGACCACGCCGTCCAGGCTCGGCTGCGAGGCGTAGCTGGAGGGGAAGGTCGCCCAGCCCAGCAGGCCCTGGCCCATGTTGTTGGAATAGACGTTGAGGTCGCCCGCTCCACCCTTGCGCAGCGCCGCCTTCATCTTCTTCTCACAGGCGCCACCGCTGCACGTGTACCAGGAGGAGTTGGTGGTGCGGTCCGTGCCCACCAGGGTGAACGTGAAGGGCGTCGTCTTGTAGGCGGCGTTGAGCACGGAGATCTGGCTGGCGATATCCGCGTCCGAGATGTTGCCCTGCGAGGTGCTGGTGCCGTTGTTGATGACGTGCCAGTAGACCTTGATGTTGACCGAGCCCGCGGCGCGCGCCTGCGCCCGCACACGGCCGGCCAGGGCCTGCTCCACGCTCTGCTTCTCCTCGGCGCTCAGCTCCTGCGTCGCGCAGCCGCGCACCACGGCCTGCTGCGTCGCCTCCTCCGCGGGCGCCTGCTCCACCTCGGTGCACCCACCGAGCGCCAGCATCGAACCCAGAACCACCGCGAACTTTCCACTCATCGAGACAACGCCACGGAACATTCCAGCTCCTCGGGAAAAGTTGGAAGTACTTATATCTCAAGAAAAGAGAATCAACAATGGAGAATCTGTTCTTATTGAAAAAATCCTCCATCACGGAGAGAAGAGAAAGAAAGGCTGACAGTGAAAAACAGACACCGGGGTGCATGAACCACCCTGGCGCACAAGAGACGACCTGACGCGGGTTGGGATTGCTCCCCCCGGAAGGACAAGCCGTACGAGAAGTCGGAGGAAGCGGTTCAATGGGCCAGACGGAGGAGGTAGGCTCCCAGGAGCGACTCGGGAGGTGGGGCGAATGCGCGGGGTGATGCCGCGGCCTTCGATTCCACCGGAAACACTGCTCAAGGAGTGTCTGCGCATGAACCCTGGAAAGATGGCCGTGTATCCGGACGCCCTGGAGCCAGGAACGCAAGTGGGCCGTTGGCGCGTGGTGGAGTCCTTGGGCGTGGGCGGCCAGGGCGCCGTCTACCGCGTGGAGGACATGGACCATCCGGGCGACTTCTACGCGCTCAAGCTCGCCTTGCATGCGCGTGATGGACGGACCGAGCTGTACGCCCTGGGCGTGTGCCTGTATCGGGCCACCACCGGGCATTACCCCTTCTCCGAGTGGCTGCCATCGGACCTGTTGCAGTACGCCATCGTCCACCAGCGAGTGCCCGTGCCCGTGGACGTCAATCCCCGGGTACCTCGCGCCCTGAGCGAGGTGATTGTCCGCCTGCTGGCGAAGAACCCGCGCGAGCGCTACGCGAGTGGCGCGGAGGTCCACGCGGCGCTGGTCGACGCGGCTTCACGTGCACTGGGGGAGTGGGACATTCCCATCTTCGACACGGAAGAGGTGCCACCAGAGCAGGAAGGAGACAAACCCCAGCGGCGCATCCTGCGGCCCGAGGGACCCAGACCCTCCTGGACGTTCTCTCCTCTTCCTCCCCTCCCCCGTGCGGCCCGCGAGGAGAGAAGACGCCATTGGCCGCGGAGGCTCGCACTCGCCACGGCGGTGCTGCTGGCGATGGTGCCCATGACGCTCGCGCGCAGAGACGCCAGGGTCAACAGGAGTTGGGTGACGGATGTCCATGTCGGTCCCGCCTCCGAGCCATCCACGGAGGCCCCCTTGCCCATGCAGAACCAGAAGCTGGCACCGTGCACGGCGAAGCTCGAAGTGGAGGTCTCCGGCGCGTGTTGGCTTCGGCTTTGGGACAGGCCGCCGAACTGCCCACCCCAGACGGTCGCGTATGGAGCCAAGTGCCTCTGGCCCGTACCGAAACCCCACCCTGGCATCCCCACCAGCGTCGATGCGGGAACGCCAGAAGCCCGATGAGAATCAGAGAAGACCTATCTGACATCGAAAGGAGCACCGAGCGCCTTCCAGGTATCGGAGTCGACGGGCTCAGGAAGAACCCAGGCTCCTTCACTCTCATTCCAGCGTGCAACACCGGCGTACCTCCAGGGGCCACCAGGTTCCATGCACGTCAGCACGAAGGCGGTCTCCGCTGGATTTCGACCGGAGATGATCAGCTCGAGGCGCTCAGGTGTCTTGAGGCGGCCCGGCTGGTCGACGCAGAGGAACAAATGGCCATGGTAACGCCCCGTTTTCGGAGCCGAGGGGAGTCCGAACGCGCGCATGGCGCCCTCGTCGTCGAGCAGCACGCCAGTAAAGGGGCCCACTCGCTCTGGAGGAATGACCTCTACCAGCTGCGCGATGGGAGTCACCCCCTCCGTCACCTCGAAAGAAGGATGGTCTGGATTATCGGAGCGAAGGAGCCAATGCGCGCCATGTTGCACGATGCGCTTGAGCTGGTAGGCATGCCCCGAGGCGTCAGGCACCTGGACGAGCACGACACGTCCGCTCAGCGCGCCAACACCCATGCCCCGGACGTACCGCATCACCAACCAATCCCCGTCCCGAATGGGCCGCTCCCCACCCTTCATGGAATCGCCCGACGCACGTACGGCGAAAAGTTCGTCCGCACTCGACACGAGTGGCAGATGGACGCCCCCCTCCTCGGGTGCACTCACCACCGAATCGCGGGCAGCGCCCGCGGCGGCTTTCAAGCTGGGAAACGTGACGAGCGCCTTCATGCGACGTAGCGGGATGACCGATGCCCCGAGCGGCTCGAGATGCCAGCCGCTCGTGTCCTTCCGGAAGCGCACCTGGAAGGAAGTTCCCGAGGCGCCCGCCTTGGGACCAAACCATTGGCGGAGCAACTCTGGCAACCGGTTGGTCTCCATGGCCGCGCCCGCCGGCCAGGCCTTGTTGACGGCGATCTTCACGAAGAGGAACTTCCATCGACTGCCATCAGGCAGTGTGACAGGGACTGGCCCCTCCTTCTTGCTGTCGGGGATGCCCGGCCGTCCGCTTCGTGAAGGCAGCATCAGGATGGGCATATCGCTGGAGTTGTGGATCACCTTGGCGTCGAAGCCATCTGGATGGGTGCTCGCGTGCCCTTGGCCCACGTACCTCGCCAACCGGTAATCCACCAGTTCCTGGGTCATGGCATGGAAAGCATCCCGTGTTTCCGCTCCGATGGGGAGGAGAGAGACAAATCGCTCCCCATCAACGCGAAACCAGGCTTGCTCACTGCTCCACGCATTGATCGGGTTCGTCTTCCAATAGGTGAGGAAGCGCCGCGGGTCCAGCGCGTTCGCGTCTTCGAGAGACTTGACCCCTTCCAGATCCTTGCCGAACTCGGGACGCTGTCGGAGCAGGCTCAAGCTGCGTGAGGCCAGTTCCGCGAGTGGCATTCCTCCTTCGAGAGCATGAGCATCCAGGAGCACCTGGAGCACCACCATCTTGAAGCTCTTGCTCATCGGGGTGCTCTCGAGAGCCTCGAACCAGTCCTTGCCTCGATTCTCCAGGGCCTTCGCTTCCGCGCTCGTCAAATCTCCCTGGCTCCCGACGAACTGGAACCAGCCCTGCTTCAGAGTCGACGGGAGATAGCCCAGACGGTACAGCTCTCCCATCGAGGGTCGTCTTCCCCAGGCGTGCCGAAGCTCGCGGTACATCCGCGCGACTTCGCTGCTCCCCTTGGGCATCAGCTTCGCCAACAACCTCTTGGCTTCCAACTCCACCTCCACGGAACAGCCCGGCGGAAGGGTTGGCTCCTTGTCATGGACAAGGAAGTCCTGGAGCAATGGGACCGAGGGACCCGCGCCAAGGAAGAGCAGGGTTTGGACACGGTCCAGGAACATCCGGTGGTTGCCCACGAAGTCGATGATCGTGACGGACGTCTTCTTGTCAGCCTTGCGCAGACCTCGTCCGAGTTGTTGCATGAAGACCACGGGAGACTCGGTGGGGCGCAGCATCACCACCCGGTCCACGGTTGGAAGATCGATTCCCTCGTTGAAGATATCCACGGCGCAGATGGCATCGAGGCCGCCGTTGACCAGACGGGACAGGGCCTCCGCTCGGTCATCCGATTCCGCTCCGGAATGGACCGCCACGGTCCGTACACCCTTCTGCCGCAGCCAGTCACGGACATACTCGGCGTGAGGCACGGAAGCGCAGAACACCAGAGTCCGGGTCGCCGGGTGTTGCTCCCAGGCTTCCCACATCTTCCGCATTCGAGCTTCTGTTTGTACCGCCGCCGCCAACCTCGCTGGATCGAATCGCCGGTTGCGCCACGGAATGTTCTCGTAGGCGACGTCATCCTTCAATCCATGATAGGCGAAGGGCACCAACAGCTCGCGTGAAATGCCTTCCGCGAGGTCGGCCCGGTAGACGACATTGTCCTCGAACAGGCCGAAGATGTCCCCTGCATCCGTCCGCTCCGGGGTCGCGGTCAGCCCGAGCAGGAAGGTGGTCCGCAAGCACGCCAGGATGCCACGGTAGCCCGGCGCCGAGGCATGGTGAACCTCGTCGATGACGACGTAATCGAAAGGCGGAACCCCGCTCAGCCATGCGAGGTGTTCAGGGCGCGAGAGCTTCTGTACCGAGGCGAAGAGCACATCGGCGTCCAGTTCCCTCCGGGCGCCGACGAACCAACCAAACTCCGAGTGCGGGAGGTAGGAGCGGAGCGTCGCCGCGGCTTGCATCAGCAATTCAGAGCGGTGCACGAGGAACAGGACGCGAGCGCGCCGCCCCAACGCGGCCTCGACTTTCGAGATGTCGATTGCCGCGACGAGGGTCTTGCCCAGGCCCGTCGCCATGATGACGAGTGCTCGCGGCCTCCCTCTCTGACGGCTGCTCTCGAGCGCGGCGAGTGCTTCCCGTTGAATCCCGTGGGGCTCGCGTGTCCTGGGCACGGGCACCGGCTCTTCCACGAAGCCTTCCGCTTCGGGCGGTAGGGCCTGACGGGGTGGTCGTGATCGAGCCGCTTCCCGCTCGTACCGGGAGATCCATGCCGCGTCGAAGTGTCTGGCCCGCGACCACCATTCCTCGAAGGCGTCCACCGCATCCTGGTAGGCCCGGGGGTTCTGGTCACGCTCGACGGGAAGGTTCCATTCGATACCTGTCTTCAGCGCCGAGTGGGAGACGTTGCTCGAGCCCACGAACGCGACCGCCAGCTCGGGTCCCTCGAAGCGCCAGGACTTCGGATGGAATGCGCGGCCGATGTCCTTCACCTCCACGATCCGTGCCTCGAACACGCCCGCCCCCTCTTCCCGCTGCGCCTGGTTGGCGTTCATCCAGTCCAGGAGTTGGCGAAGAGCGGATGCCCCGGTGATGGACATGTAGTCCCCGGTCAGCAGCCGGACCCGCGCGCCTCGCGACAAGGCGTCCTGGACCAGCGCGTACAGCACCGCGAGGCCGCTTTCCTGCACGAAGGCCGCCAATACCGACACGTCCGTGGCCTGGGCGAAGAGCGGCTCCAGGTGCCAGAGGAAGGGATCCTTGACGCCTCCCGTGGCCAGTGGCTTCGTCGGAAGCCTGAGGTAGTTCCCCTTGCTCGGAATCACGTGGCGCACCCCACCCCGCGGGTCCGCCATGTCTCCCTGGTAGCGCGGAATCACATGCACATGCAGGTGCGGTACCGTCTGCCCCGCCGCATCACCCACGTTGATGCCCAGGTTGTACCCGTCCGGCTTCGGGTCATTTCCATCCAGGCCGCGCTTCACCACGTCGACCAGTTCGAAGAGGGCCCGCTGCTCCTCGGGCGTGGCCTCGAACCAGGAGGCCACGAGCCGGCGCGGAATCACCAGCGTGTGCCCCCGACTCACCGGGTACTTGTCCCGGATGGCGAAGGACAGGGTGTTGGACGCCACCCAACTGGACTCGGGCACATCGAGGAAGGGGGAACTCACGCGGGCACACTACCCCACGCGATTCGTTCCTTAGAACCACCGCACCAGCTCCCTTCGCGAGGTGGCGGGGGCGTCGAGCGACTCACCGGCACGAGGGACGGGCTCATGCACGCCATGTATGCCGAACATTTACCCGTTTGATTTGTGCCACGAACGCGGCGGACGCAGATTGGCGAGGATCATTCCCCCACCCAGGAAGCGCCACATGCGTCCCCTCTCCACCCTCTGCTTGTCCCTCTGTCTTTGCCTGCTCTCGCTCGCCTGCGGTGACGGCAACGAACCCGGACCTGGCACGCCGCCCTCGGACTCGTCGCGCTGGACCGGGCTCGCGCCCCTCCAGAACGGTCCACGGCAGGAGCACGGCGTCGTCGCGCTCGGCGGCAAGGTCTACGTCATCGCCGGTGTCGATACGGCCAACACCGGGCGCGTCTCCGTCTACGATCCCCCCTCCAATACCTGGACCGAGGCCGCTCCCCTTCCCCTGCCCATGAACCATCCGAACATCGCGGTGGTGGGTGAGAAGATCTACGTCGTCGGCGGCATGGTCAGCGACTTCCCCTGGACCGCCGTCGGCAACGTGTTCGAGTTCGATCCTCGGACGAACCTCTGGACGGAGCGGGCCCCCATGCCCGCGAGCACCGAGCGCGGCAGCGCGGCCGTCGGCGTGAGTGGCACGAAGATCTACCTCGCGGGCGGGCTGCGTTCGCTCGCGCCCGAATTCCAGGACACGGTGGCGACCTTCTCCTCGTACGACGTCGCCCAGGACACCTGGGAGACCCTGCCCAGCCTGCCCGAGCCGCGCGATCACGTCGGCGGCGCCGTCGTGGACGGCACGTTCTACGTGCTCGGTGGACGCGCCAACGGCGTCGAGAACGTCAAGGGCACCGTCTTCGCCTACAACCTCTCGACGGGGACCTGGTCGTCACGCGCGGCCATGCCAACCCCTCGCGGAGGGGTCGCGGCGGCCGCGGTCGGCACGAAGATCTACGTCATCGGCGGCGAGGGCAATCCGGCCCCGGGCTCCCTGGGCGTCTACGCCGACACCGAGGCCTATGACACCGTGAGCGACTCCTGGCAGGTGCTCGCGCCCATGCCGACGCCGCGCCACGGCACCGGCGCGGCCACCATCGGCTCGACGATCTACGTCCCGGGCGGCGCGGTGCAGACCCGGCTCGGGCCGGGCGTCGCCAACGAGGCGTTCATTCCCTGAACTCCCGAGGCGCGTCCTTCAAGGCGTAGGGGACGCGAGCGGCGCGCCCGTCACGAGCGCCGCTCCCCTGAACCCACACGGCTGGGCCACACTCCCGGAGCGCACCCGCAGGGACACCTGGCGCAGGGGCTGTTCTCCCGAGTTCAGGTGCAGCCACCACACCCCCGCCACGCCCTCCAACCGCGCCTCGGGCGCACTGGGAGCCTCCACCTCGATTCCCTCCGGTGGCGTCTCGGCGCCCATCACCAGCAGCCCGCGCTGGACGGGCGGGTCGAAGTGAACGGTGAGCGACGCACCGGTCTCGCACGGCGTGAAGCCCCGCGAGGGCTCGAGCCGCACGGGCCGGGTGTCGTCCCGCACCCCGCGATACCGCGCGATCCGGAAGGGAGCGCGCTCAAGCCAGCGTGCATCCACGAGCTGGAAGGGCGTGCCATGCTGGAAGAGCCACGCCGGAGGATCCGGGATGGTCTCGGGCTGGGAAGACTGGGCCAGGGACACCAACACCTCATCCGCCTCCCGCACCCGCGACACCCAGAAGGGGGTGCGCAGATAATCCCCCTCCAGCACGACCGTGGGCAGGCGGCGCGCGGGATCCAGGCCCCCCAGGACATAGCTGTCCCAGTAGCCACCGAGCAGCACCGCGCCCGGGGCACGGACCACCAGTGTGTCCGTCACCGCCTGGGCCGTCGCCAGATAGGGATTCTCGAGGCGCGGCTTCACGAGCAGGAGGCCGCCCGCCACCAGCCCTCCGGCGAACACCGCGCAGAGCACCCCCATCCGCTCGCGCAGGGCGGGCACCTGCCCCAACAGGAACAGGACGCCCGAGAGCGCCGCCAACACCCCCAGCACGAAGGAGGGCACGAGATAGCGGATGCTGTAGCCATTCTCGCGCACGTGCTGCACCACCAGGCACAGCAGCAGGTTGCCGAGCGCCGCTCCGGCGAGCGACAGCGTGAGGGCGGCCAGCTCGACTGGAGCGGAGCGGGCCGCCAGCGTGCGCCAGCGCAGGTGGTGCAACAGGAAGCCCAGCGTCATCAACCCCAGGAGCCACCCGAGGACGACGAGTGGCGCGAGCGCCTGCGCGAAGAACGTCGCGAACAGCCCATGCACGTTCTCCAGGAGGTGATCCAGATCCAGCCGCAAGTTCGTGCGGTAGCCATGATTGAAGTGAGCACGGGAGAAGCGGTGGAAGACGGAGCGCGCTCTGGCCTCGAAGAGGAAGCCCACCACCAAGGGGAGCAGGCACAGCCACGGGCGCCAGCGGGCGCGTCCCGGTGGGCTCAGCGCGCTGGCCAGGGTCCCTTGCACCACCAGACCCACCAGCAACAACGGACCCGAGATGGGAGAGGTCCAGCAGGCCAGCGTGGAGAAGAGCAAGGCCAGGCCGGCCCAGCCCCAGGTGACCCGGCCCGGAGCTGGCCGGGCGAGTGCCTCGACGAGGCGGTTGAAGGCCCACCCCGCGAGAAACAACGCCGTGAGCTGCCACCCATAGGGTTGACCCAGATCGAACAGGTACGCGTGGCAGAGCGGTGACAGGAGCACCAGGGCCGCGAAGCACGCCGCGAGCACCCAGCCCACCTGCCGGTGGAGGCCCCGCAGCGCGAGGCACGCCCCACAGGCCCAGGTGGCATGCCAGAGGAACAGCCGGTGGGGCGTCCAGTCGAAACCGGTGAGCGCGCGCCACGCCTGGGCGAGGAGCCAGGGCCAGGCGCCGAGGCGATCCTGGCCATAGTAGTACAGGCGGAAGGTGTCGAAGACGGGGTCATTGGACTGGAGCACCGGAATGGCCGTGTCCGAGTTCCACGTCACCAATGCCTGACTGCCCGGATCGAAGTGGGTGAAGACCCGCCCCAGGACCGCGAGCCACACGCACAAGCCGAATGCTTCCAGGCCATACCTCTTGAGCGAGGCATGTTTCATGGGACGAGAGCCCTCCTCATGGGCGCGCACCCTAATCCGATTCCACGGTCCCCAGGTGTCCAAGCCCTCTTGCGGAAGCCACTCCTCAGCGCGTCCCGCTGGGGCTGGCCGGCACGGCCTCCTCGTGGCCGACGCGCGAGTGCTTGCGGCCATAACCGAAGTAGAGGCCGAGGCCGAGCCCCATCCACACCACGAGCCGCATCCAGGTCGGCAGGCCCAGACCCAGCATGAGGCTGCCACAGGTGAGGATGCCCAGCGCGGGCACCAGCGGCACGAAGGGCGTGCGGAAGGGCCGGTGCAGCTCCGGCCGCCGGTAGCGCAGCACGAGCACGCCCGCGCACACGACGATGAAGGCGAACAAGGTGCCGATGGACACCAGCTCTCCCAGCAGGCCGATGGGGAACAACCCCGCCACCAACATGGCCACGCCCCCCGTGATGAGGGAGGCGACATGGGGCGTCTGGAAGCGCGGGTGCACGTGGCCGAAGAAAGGAGGCAGCAGGCCATCCCGCGACATCGCGTAGAAGACGCGCGCCTGGCCCATCAGCATGACGAGCACCACCGAGGCCAGTCCGGCGATGGCTCCCAGGCTCACGATGGGCCGCAGCCACCCCAGCGAGGGCCCTGCCTTGGAGATCGCCACGTATACTGGCTCGGGGACGTTGAGGGTGTTGTAGGGCGCCAGCCCCGTCATCACCAGCGACATGAGCATGTACAGCAGCGTGCAGACGCCGAGCGCTCCCAGGATGCCCACGGGCAGATCCTTCTGGGGATGGCGCGTCTCCTGCGCGGCCGTGGAGACGGCATCGAAGCCGATATAGGCGAAGAAGATGACACCCGCCCCCGCGAACACCCCGCTCCAGCCGAACTGACCGAAGTTGCCCGTGTTCTCCGGGATGAAGGGCGTCCAGTTGGCGGAATCCACGTGGGGCGCGCCAAAGCCGATGACGAGCAGCACCACCGCCAGCTTCACGAAGACGATGATGTTGTTGGCGCGGGCCGACTCGCGGATGCCCGTGATGAGCAGCACGGTCATCACCCCCACCAGCACCACGGCGGGCAGGTTGATGAGCGCGCCCGTGGCATGGGGGACGTGCCCTCCGGGAGCCACGTCGAACGGAGCGTTCACCAGCGCATGGGGCAGCGCGATGTGCAGGTGGTCACGCAGGAAGGCGGTGAAGTACCCGGACCAGCCCACCGCCACCGCCGACGCGGCGAAGAGGTACTCGAGCATGAGATCCCACCCGATGAGCCACGCGACCAGCTCGCCCATCGTGGCGTACCCGTAGGTGTACGCGCTCCCGGCGACCGGAATCATCGCCGCGAACTCGGCGTAGCACAGTCCGGCGAACAGGCAGCCCAACCCCGCCAGCATGAAGGACAGGATGATGGCCGGCCCCGCGTGCTGGGCCGCCGCCGTGCCCGTCACCACGAAGATGCCCGCGCCGATGATCGCTCCCACGCCCAGCATCACCAGGTTGAGGCCGCTGAGCGTGCGGCGCAACCCATGTCCGTGACCTTCCTCTTGCTGCAATTGAGCGATGCTCTTCTTCGACCAGATTCCCATGGGCGGCAGTCAACGCGACCCACCTCGCTTCAGCAAGAACGGCCCACGGGGCCCCTCGAATTATCCGCTGGCGAGCGATGCCGCTCCGCGTCGAGCGAATCGCCTCGTGGCGGGCGAAGCCCTCACGTTGTAGTCATCGCCTCATGCCCATTCGCTACCGCAATCCGGTGCACGACGCCTACTTCGCGGATCCCTTCGTCCTGCGGGTCGGGGAAGGCTATGTCGCCTACGGCACCGGCCGCGTGGTCGACGGGCGCGCCTTCGAGGTGCTCACCTCCTCCGATCTCGTCACCTGGCGCAGCGTGGGGGGCGCCCTCGAGCTGCTGCCCCCGGAGCTGGGCGGCGACTACTGGGCACCCGAAGTCGCCGAGGCGGATGGCCGCTGGTGGATGTACTACTCCGTGGGCCATGGGGACGTCGGCCACCACCTGCGGGTCGCCGTCGCCGATCATCCGACGGGCCCGTTCGTCGATCAGGGCGTCAACCTCACCCCGGACGAACGCTTCGCCATCGACGCGAGCCCCTTCCGGGACGACGACGGCACCTGGTACCTCTTCCACGCCCGGGACGTGCTCGAGGGAGACCGGGTCGGCACCATGCTCGCCGTGAACGTGCTCGACGGCATGACCCGGCTGCGCGGGCAGTCCCGCACCATCCTGCGGCCCAGTGACGACTGGCAGGTGTTCCTGCGCCAACGGCAGATGTATGGGCAGCTCTACGACTGGCACACGCTGGAAGGCCCGTTCATCCGCAAGTACGAGGGCCGCTATTACTGCTTCTACTCCGGCGGCTCCTGGCTGGAGCCCACGTACGGCGTCGCCTACGCCGTGGCCGATCACCCGCTCGGGCCATGGGTCGAGCCGACCGGCGTCCCTCCGCTGCTGCGGACCGTGACGGACCGGGTGATCGGCCCCGGGCACAACTGCGTGGTCACTGGCCCCGACGGCCAGGACGTCATCGTCTACCATGCGTGGAATCCGGAGCGGACGGCTCGCCGGATGTGCATCGATCCCGTCCTGTGGAGCCCGGACGGCCCCCGCGTGCTCGGGCCATCCTTCACGCCCACCCAGATTCCCCGCGCGGGGGAATGACGGGAGGGCGCTACCTACGGTGGCACGGGCCGCGCCACCGCGGCCAGGTCGGTCAGCGCGCGATGGACCGCGGGCACCAGGGCCTCGGCGCGAGGCGTCGGCCGCAACACCCCGCCCGGACCACGAACGAGCGAGGGGTCGCCGAACAGCTCCCTCCTCGGGCGAGGGCGTGAGCATCGTGCATGACACGGAGGGATGGCATGGCGATGTGCCCGGGGAGCTCCGAGCCGAATGTCCTCGCACGAACACGATTCCGGCACGAACCCGTGGTTTACAGGGTGAGGGATGTGCACCCTGGCTGGTAGTTGACGTCAACGAAGTCAGATCACAGCCGAATGAGCCAGAATCCCCCAGAGTCCCAGGCGCCCGCCACCGCCGCGGAAGTGTTCGCGGGCGGTGGGCAGATGGGCGCGCTCATGCGTGCCATTGACTGGTCACGCACGGAACTCGGACCCGTGGACACCTGGCCCGCCGCCCTGCGCACCATGGTCGGCGTGGTGCTGGGCAGCCGCTTCCCCATGTTGATGTGGTGGGGAGAGCATCTTGTCCAACTCTACAACGATGGTTACCGGCCCATCCTGGGGGACAAGCACCCCGCGTCCATGGGTGCGCCGGGAGCGGAAGTCTGGAGGGAGATCTGGTCCACGATCGGTCCCATGGCCGAGGGCGTCCTCCGAGGCGGCCCCGCCACCTGGTCCGAGCACCTGCTGCTGCTGATGAACCGCAAGGGCTTCTTCGAGGAGACCTATTTCACCTTTTCGTACAGCCCCATTCCCGATGATGCCGGAGGGCGGGGCGGCGTGCTCGTCACCGTCCAGGAGACGAGCAGCCAGGTACTGGGAGAGCGGCGGCTGTACACCCTGCAGCGCATGGCGGCGGACTCGTTCCAGGCCCGGAGCATGGAGCAGGCCGCACGGCTGGCGATACGGGCGCTCGACGGCAACCCGAATGACCTGCCCTTCGCGCTTCTATACCTGTGCGACGCGGAGGGCAGACACGCGTCGCGGGTGGCGGCCCGGGGGCTGCGTGAGGAGGAACTCTCCACGCTCCCGCCCGTGCTGGACCTGGCCACCGCCCAGGAGGATTGGCCCGTGCACGAGGTCCTCGCCACCCGCCGGCCCGTCCAGGTGGCGCCACTGCCCCAGCGCCTGCTCCCGGCGCTCGCGGGTAAAGACCTCCCGGTGCCCACCCGGGCCCTCGTCCTGCCCGTGGAGGGAGAGACCGGCCAGTCCCTGGCGGGTTTTCTCGTGGTGGGTCTGAGCCCCCGGCTCGACTTCGACGACAAGTACCAGGGCTTCCTGCAACTCGTGGCAAGCCACCTGTCCACCGCCCTCGCCCATGCACGGGCCTACGAGGAGCAGAAACAGCGCGCCGAGGCCCTCGCCGAGCTGGATCGGGCCAAGACGGCCTTCTTCAGCAACGTCAGCCACGAGTTCCGCACGCCCCTGACGCTGATGCTCGGCCCACTGGAGGAGCTGTTGGCCACGGGCCGGCTGCCGGACGAGGCGCGTCAGGCGCTCGCGCTCGTCCACCGCAATGGCCTGCGCCTGTTCAAGCTCGTCAACACGCTCCTGGACTTCAGCCGCCTCGAGGCGGGCCGTGTCCAGGCCAGCTACCAATCCACGGACCTCGCCGTCCTCACCGCGGGGCTCGCCAGCGCCTTCGACTCGGCCATGGAGAAGGTGGGGTTGCGCCTGCGGGTGGAGTGCGAGCCCCTGCCAGAGCCCATCTGGGTGGACCGGGAGATGTGGGAGAAGGTTGTCCTCAACCTCATCTCCAATGCGTTCAAGTTCACCTTCGAGGGGGAGATCGCGGTGCGCCTGCGCTGGCGGGGCGATCACGTGGAGCTGTCCGTGAGCGACACCGGCACGGGCATCCCCCCCGAGGAGCAGTCACGCATCTTCGAGCGCTTCCACCAGGTGCGGGGCGCGCGGGGCCGCAGCCACGAGGGCAGCGGCATCGGCCTGTCGCTGGTGCGCGAGCTCGTCAAGCTGCACGGCGGCAACGTGCACGTGCACAGCACGCCAGGCCAGGGCAGCACCTTCACCGTGTGCATTCCCACCGGCTTCGCCCACCTGCCGCGCGAGCGGCTCGAGGCTCCACGCCCGCGGGAGTCGACCGCACCCGGCGCGGCGCCCTTCCTCGACGAGGCCTCGAGCTGGCTCGCCTCCCCTCCCCCAGCTCCCGTGCGCGCTCCCGCCGCGCTGGAGGCACCTCCCGGGCGAGGTCCGGCCCCGGGTGGTTACATCCTGCTCGCCGACGACAACGTGGACATGCGCGGCTACGTGCGCCGCCTCCTGGAGACGCGCTTCACGGTCGAGGCGGTGGCGGATGGACGGGCGGCGCTCGAGGCGGTCCGGGAGCGGCTGCCGGACCTCGTGCTCTCGGACGTGATGATGCCGGGGCTGGATGGCCTGGGCCTGCTGCGTGCGCTCCGGGCGGACCCGAGGACCGCGGCCATTCCCATCATTCTCCTGTCCGCGCGCGCCGGCGAGGAGGCCACGGTGGAAGGCATCCAGTCCGGAGCGGATGACTACCTCGTGAAGCCCTTCAGCGCCCGCGAGCTGATGGCGCGCGTGGAAGGCGCCCTGCGTCTGGCGCGCGAGCGGGCCGAGCGCGAGCGGCTGGCCCTGGATCGCGCCGAGTTCGAGCAGCACCTCATCGGCATCGTCAGTCATGATCTGCGCAACCCCCTGGCCGCCATCACCCTGACGGCCACGACGCTGCTGCGCGGCACGGAGCTCGAGGAGCGGCAGCGCAAGTCGCTCGGGCGCATCTTCGCGTCGGCGGAGCGCGCCAACCGGATGATCCGGGATCTGCTCGACTTCACCAAGGCCCGCCTGGGCGGAGGCCTGCCCATCCACCCCGTGCCCCTCGACGTCCATGCCCTCGGCCGGCAGGTGGTGGACGAGCTGCAGGTCGCCCACCCCGAGCGCGTCATCCTGCTCGAGCAGCGCGGCGACGGTCAGGCCCACTGGGATGGGGACCGGATGGCCCAGGTGCTCACCAACCTCATCGGCAATGCCCTGCACTACAGTCCCCCCGGGACCCCTGTCCGGGTGAAGGCTCACGCAGAAGCGGAGACCGTCGTGTTCGAGGTGCACAACGAGGGAGTCCCCATCCCGGAGGAGCTGCTGCCCCGGCTCTTCCAGCCCATGCAGCGCGGAGAGAAGACGGGAGACAACGCGAGCCGCAACGTGGGGCTGGGGCTCTACATCGTGGACCACATCGTGCGGGCGCATGGTGGCACCATCGAGGTCCGTTCGCGCGCGGGCGAGGGAACCACCTTCCGGGTGCGCCTGCCCCGCACGGCCCCGGTGCCCCCCAACCAGGCAGGAGCACGGCCATGAGCGACGTGGACACGGTGCTCGCGGGCGGAGGCGAGCTGGGCGCGCTCCTGCGCTCCGTGGACTGGAGCCGCACGCCGCTGGGCCCCGTCGAGGGCTGGCCCGCGTCCCTGCGCACCTCGGTCAGCACGATGCTCGGCTCGCCCTACCCCATCGCGCTGTACTGGGGGGTCGAGTACGTCCTGATGTACAACGACGCCTTCCGTCCCATCCTCGGAAGCAAGCACCCCACCTCCGTCGGCGTGCCCGCGCGGCAGGCACTCACCGAGGTGTGGAACGTCCTGGAACCCATGCTCGAGGGCGTGAGGACCACCTGGATCCCCTCGTACGTCCAGGATCTGTGTGTCTTCCTGGAGCGCCGGGGCTTCGCGGAGGAGTGCTTCTTCACCTGGTCCTATATCCCGACCCGCGATGAGACGGGCCGCTTCGTGGGCGTCTTCACCATCGCGAGCGAGACGACGCGCCAGGTGCTCAGCGACCGGCGCTTCAAGACGATCCGCGAGCTGTCCATCCGCACCGCGCTCGACAAGAACGTGGAGGGCGTCTTCCGCTCCCTGGAGCAGGTGCTCGCCCAGGCCGGCGCGGACGTGCCTTTCGCGCTGCTCTACGCGGTGGAAGCGGGCAAGGCGCGGCTCGTCGCCAGCACGGGGGTGGAACGTGGCGGGCCAGCCGCGCCGGTGGAGCTGGCGCTCGCGGAGGACGCTCCCTGGCCCCTGACCGAGGTCCTGCGCTCGGGCCGCGAAGTGCTCGTCGAGGACCTGGGCTCGCGCCTGGGCGCGCTGCCCGGAGGGCCCTGGCCCGAGCCGGCGACCCGGGCGCTGCTGCTCCCCGTGTCCCTGGGCTCGAGCGAAGCGACCAACGCGGTGCTCGTGGCGGGACTGAGCCCCCGGCTGCCCCTGGATGAGGGCTACCGCGACTTCCTGCAACTGCTCGCGCGTCAGGTGGCGGCGGACGCGGCCCGCGCCCGGGCCTACGAGGAGGAGAAGCGCCGCGCCGAGCAGCTCGCGGAACTGGACCGGGCCAAGACGGCCTTCTTCAGCAACGTCAGCCACGAGTTCCGCACGCCCCTGACGCTGATGCTCGGCCCACTCGAGGACGCGCTCGCCGATGGCGAGCAGCCCCTGCCCTCCCGCCAGCGCGAGCGCCTGTCGCTCGTGCACCGCAACGGGGTGCGCCTCTTCAAGCTCGTCAACAGCCTGCTGGACTTCTCCCGCCTGGAGGCGGGCCGGGCGAAGGTGGCCTTCCAGCCCACGGCGCTCGCGGCCTTCACCGCCGAGCTCGTGAGCCACTTCGAGTCGGCCGCCCGGCGCGCGGGGCTCCTGCTCACCGTGGACCTGCAGGAGGTTCCCGAGCCCGTCTGGTTGGATCGCGAGGCCTGGGAGAAGGTCGTCTTCAACCTGCTGTCCAATGCGCTCAAGTACACCTTCGAGGGAGGCATCACGGTGAGCTTGCGCGCGGAGGGAGCCGAGGCCGTCCTGCGGGTGCGCGACACCGGCACCGGCATTCCCGAGCAGGCCCTGCCCCATATCTTCGAGCGCTTCCAGCGGGTGGAGGGGGCGCGCGCGCGCAGCCATGAGGGCAGTGGTATCGGGCTCGCCCTGGTGCAGGAACTCGTCAAGCTGCACGGCGGCAACGTCCACGTGCGGAGCGTCCTCGGCGAGGGCAGCACCTTCTCCGCCCACCTGCCGTTGGGCACCGCCCATCTTCCCAGCGGGCACGTGCTCGCGGAGGAAGAAGCCGGAACGACGGAAGCACGCGCCGAGCCCTACGTCGCCGAGGCGCTGGGCTGGATGCGCTCGGAAGCGGACCCGCGGCGAGCGCCCCCCGCCACGGCACCGGCCTCCACCGGCTCCCGGGCCCGCGTGCTCGTCGTGGACGACAACGCGGACATGCGCGCCTACGTCACGGGGCTGCTGCACCCCGCCTTCGAGGTGGAGGCCGTGGGGGATGGCGCCCGGGCCCTGGAGTTGATGCGGGCCCACCCGCCGGACCTCATTCTCTCGGACGTGATGATGCCCCGGCTGGGCGGCTTCGGCCTGCTGCGCGAGGTGCGGGCAACCGACGCCCTCAAGACCGTGCCCTTCATCCTGCTGTCGGCTCGCGCCGGCGAGGAGGCCTCCGTCGAGGGGCTCGAGGCCGGAGCGGACGACTACCTGGTGAAACCCTTCAGCGCGCGGGAGTTGCTGGCACGAGTGCAGTCCCACCTGGAGCTGGCGCGCATGCGCCGGGAAGCCGCGGCGCACGAGGCCCGCGAGGTGAGCCTGCGAGAAGCCGTCCACGCGCGTGACGACTTCCTGTCGGTGGCCAGCCACGAGCTCAAGACGCCCCTGGCCGCCTTGCGTCTTCAACTCGAGTCACTGGAGCGGACGCTGCCCGGCGAGGTGCGCACGCTCGTGAGCGAGCGGATCTTCGCGGTGCGCCGGCAGATCCAACGGCTCGCGGGCCTCATCGAGACGATGCTGGACGTGTCCCTGGTGGCCGCGGGCCGGTTGCGCCTGAAGCTGGAGCCGGTGGACCTGGCGGTGCTTGTCGCGGATGGCGTCGCGCAGATGCGCGAGGAGCTGGCCCGGCAGGAGTGTGCCCTCTCGCTCGAGTCAGAGGCGAGTCTGCCCGGCCGGCTCGACGCCACCCGCCTGGGGCAACTCTTGCGCAACCTCCTGTCGAACGCGGCCCGGTACGGCGCGGGCAAGCCGGTGCAGGTGCGGCTGCGCCGGGAGGGGAGCCACGCCCGCCTGGACGTGGTGGACCACGGCATGGGCGTGAAGCCCGAGCACCAGGCGCGCATCTTCAACCGCTTCGAGCGCGCCGTCTCCGCGCGGCACTTCGGGGGCCTGGGCCTGGGGTTGTGGGTGTCGCGCCAGGTGGTCGAGGCGCACGGGGGTTCCATCTCCGTGACGGACACGCCTGGCGGCGGAGCGACCTTCACGGTGCAACTGCCGCTCCAGGAGGGGTGATGCGGTGAAGTCACGCACCATCACGTCGTAGCGGCTGGCCGTGGCATTCGCGGCCACGTCGCACGTCTCCCTCACTTGCCAAGCCCAAAGCTCGCATGGGAGCATTACACGAACCTACAACTCCTGAATCGCGTCAGGAATCTGCACTACGCACACCGGGGAGGAACATGGCGGAGATGATTGACATCGCAGCACAAGAGATGAACGGCATGAGATTCAAAGCCCTGAGTTCTCTGGATGGCGGTCTCATCAAGGCCAACACCTTCGTGGTGGTGACAAACTGGAACGGGACTTCGCCCGATGCGACTGTCAAGCTCAAGAATGTACCCAAGGCCGAGCTTGAACCTGAGTACTCCGCAGTCAATGGCCTTCGCCGCTATGATGTTGGGCTACAAGAACAGCGGCAGAAAATCAAAACCAATCAGACACAACTGCTCGGGCATCAGCAGAAGATCGACGCACACATCAAGAAAAAGAGCGAGTACGATAAATTCAACAACACCAAAGGCTGGCAAGCGCAGCAGGAAGTCCTCGAGAAAGAACTCGCCCGGCAGAGAAATCAAATCGCTGGCCGACAGCAAGTACTTAGCCGGATGCTGGTCCGACAGACCATGTACAATCGATTTGACAAGACCATTGCCAAATGGGTTGACCACTATAGCAAGAAACTCTCCCCCTCCAATTCACTTGACCCAAATATCATCAAGTCGATGGCTTTCGAGGAGAGCCGCATGGGGACATCTGGCGAACATCTTTCACTGCCGCCCTATGACTGGTCAACGAGCGAACATCATTTCTTGAAGGCACGATTCAACATCATTCAAGCAATCGATTCCGCCGAAGAACAACAACTCCTGATGATGGAAGAAATGGCACACAAGGAGATATTCATTCCCCATGGATTGGACAAACTGAAGCAGGAGCACAAGAGTGCGGGGCTCAAGCGAGCTGAGTTCTATTCCTGGCAGGGCCGTAAGTTCGTGGCCGCCATGGAGAAGTTCTTCAAGTTTCGCGACAAGAAAGGGCTCAACCTCATGGGTCACTCGCGGGATCTGCACGAGGATTACGACTTCTGGCTGCGCACAGCCATTCGTTGGTTGTTCGTCAAATACGAAGGAGTGGAGCGAGATTGGAAGGAGGCAGTGCGCGCCTACAATGGAAGCGGGCCCAGAGCACAGGGCTACCGGAACAGGGTCATGGCCCGTGCCGGTTCGAAGACGCCGCTCGATGTGGGCAATGACTGAGAGGCAAAGCGCCATGAAACAGTGGAACGTTCACAGGGGGAAGGAGGCCCTGATGCGGCGGCTTTTCATGGCGCTGCTCGTGGGAGGTGTCCTGGCACACACGGGCTGCCGCTGCGGTGCCGCCCCCCAGGACTCGGGTGCTGTGGTAGGCGACGGAGGCCTCCTGCCCGACTCTGGGGCGAGCAACGCCTCCACGGAGGCTCGTGAAGACAGAAGGCGCACCCGTCTGGTGCGTCTAAGCGAGATCATTCCCACGCCTCCTTCCGCCGTACCTACGACGGCCATGCTTCGCGCCCGCTCCATGCCTTCTTCTGGCCAGCGCGAGCAGGTGGGAGACATCATCGTCACGACGCAATGCGGGCCCCACTACTGCACTGACGGACTTCGGGACTCGCGAAGCGGGTTGGAGCTACTGCCAACGGCACTCACCGTGGAGGAGAGTGAACTCGTCGCGGCATCCGCCGAGTTCGAGCGTGCAGTGCGAATTGCCCACCTCGAAGAGTCCTACCTGTCAGCCTACAAAGGCTTTACGGAATTCTCAGGTGGTGCTCACGCCAATAACGAACTGACCTGTGGAACCTGGGATCGCCGCACTGGCCGCGAGGTAGGGCTGTCCGAAGTATTGCCGCCAGCGGAAGCAAGCGCGCTCAAACAGAGGGCGACCGTGGCGCTCCAGGAGTTCCTCGAGGAGACCGGCCGCCCACGCTATACGCTCGATGAATTGAGCTTCCTATATGACAGCGCGAGCAGGCGCGTCACATTCTGTGCTCTGGCGCCCATGGTCGTGGCGGGCACCATCATCGAGGTTTCAGTCGAGCGGGAAGGTGGACCCTAGCCTCCGAGCCTCCACCGCTCGAGGTGTTCGCCCTACACACCCAGAACGGCACCCAGTACCTCGATGAGCGCCCGCGGATTCTCCCGGAAGTAGAAGTGGCCGCCAGCGAAGCGATGGAGCCGGAAGTCCGAGGTGGTGTGGTCACGCCAGAGTTCGAGCTGTTCCAGCGACACGGCGTCCTGCTCGGCGCCAAACACCTCCAGCGGTACCGTCAGAGGCGTCCCCGGCTTGTAGCGATACGTCTCCAGTATCGTGAAGTCCGCCCGGAAGGCCGGTAGCAGCAGGGCGAGCAGCTCGGGGTCCGCCATGACGTGTGGAGGGATTGCTCCGTAGCGTTCGCCGATGGCCCTGGCCAGGCTCGCGTCTGGCAAGGCGTGCAGGTTGGAGGCCGTCCGAGGCAGGTGCGGGGCGGCGTACGCGGACACGATGAGCCGCTCGGGGAGCGGCCGGTCCTGGACGGCCAGTTCGCGGGCCACCTCGAATGCCACGAGTGCACCCAGGCTGTGACCGAAGAGAACGAAGGGCGGGGTCAGGTCGGTTTCAGCGAGGAACCGGTCAACGAGCTCCTGCATGCTGGCCGGTGGCGTCTCCGCGACGCGCTCCCCACGCCCCGGCAGACAGACTCCGTAGAGCTGAACGCCGGGCAGTTCGCGACCCCACCGGACATACTCGCCAGGCAGGCCTCCCGAATGCGGGAAACAGTACAGGCGAACCGGGGGATCTCCAGGGAGGGTCTTACCCACCAGCCATGGGCTCTTGTCGCTCATGGGTTGATCCTTTCGACGGAGGAGGCGGCGCCGTCCCGGCGTTCCGAGATCACCGCGGCGAGCGTCGCGGCGTTGCGGCTGCGCAGGATGTCGGCGGCCGTTACCGCGACCGCGAACTCCGTCCGCGCCCAGGAGGCAACCTTGGTCGCGATCAGCGAGTCGCCACCGAGATCAAAAAAGCTGTCCTGCGCCTCGATGTCCGGCACCCCCAGCGCCTTGCCGAACGCCATGAGGATCGCGGCCAGCACCGGTGCATGGGGCTGGTTGTCGCGGCGCGTTCCCGCATCGGGTGTCCCTTGGGCCCTCGCACCGATCCAGGAGGCAGGAGTGCTGCCCGTGGCGGTGGGGCGGGCATGTTCGGGTGGAGGCACCAGGTAGTGACGCCGCTCGAACGGGTACGTGGGCAGCGGGGTTCGCCGGCGACGCTCGCCCGCATGCAGAGCGGTGAGGTCGACGCTGGCGCCACCCGCCCAGAGCTTGCCCATGGCGGTGAGGGCAGTGCCCAGGTCAGAGACGGCATCGACGGGGTGCGGCAACACGTTCACGACGACGTGCCGGTCCTCGAAATCCGGATGCTGCCGGGTGAGTGTCTGCAGCGTACGTCCGGGCCCGACGTCGACCAGGACCCGGTTCTCCGCCGCCAACAGGGTAGACAGCGCCTCGCCGAACCGGATCGGCTGACGCAGGTGCGCCACCCAGTAATCCACCGTGCGCAGCATGTCGGGGTCCGCCCAGGTTCCCGTGGTGTCGGAGAGCATCGGCAACTCGGGTCGGTTCAGGCGCAGGCCGGCGACGACCTCCGCGAACCGGTCGAGGATCGGCTCGACGAGCGAGGAGTGCCCGGCGGTCGCGATCCGCAGGACGCGGGCCTCGATCGCTCGCTCCGTCAGCTCCCGCACGAATCGGGTCACCTGTTCAACGGGGCCAGTGACCGTGCACTGCCGGGGTCCATTGACCGCGCCCACGGACAGTCCTCCGGGCAGCAGTGGCGTGAGCTCGGCCTCGGACAGCCGTACGGCGGCCATACCGCCAGCGGGGACCAGACCGAGCAACCGTCCCCGCTCGACCACCAGCTTGACGGCGTCGGCCGGGGAAAACACGCCAGCCACGCAGGCGGCCGCGTAGGCCCCCAGACTGTGCCCGACCACGGCACCCGGCCGCAGCCGCCAGGACATCAGGAGCTGGGCCATCGCGTACTGGACGGCGAAGACCGCGGGTTGGCTGACGGCGATGGTGTCCAGCCGTTGTCCGGCGAGGTCGCGCTGGCGCTCGCCTTCGGGGAACAGCACGTCGCGCAGGTCCAGCCCCAGTGACGGGCCCGCCAGCTCGGCGATCTGGTCCAGGCCACGGCGAAACTCCGGTTCCTGACGGTAGAGCGCGGCGGCCATGCCAACGTGTTGGCCCCCCTGCCCCGGGAACATGAACACCGGCGCGGGACCGACCGCCTTCGCGATGTTGCCTTCGAGGCTGCCCCCGCGGAGCGCGGCGACCGCCTCACTCGCGTCGGTGCAGACCACGAACCGGCGATGCGGGTACGCCGTGCGACCGGTCTGGAGGGTCCACGCCACGTCGGCGAGGTTGACGTCCGGATGGGCCAGCAGGTGGTCGGCGAGCTGACGCGCCGCCGTCTCGACGCCGCTGGGGGTGCGCGCCGACAGCACGAGAAGCTGATGCGACCGCCCCTCCGAGACCTCGGGAGCAGTGGGGGCCTGCGCCACCACGGCGTGCGCATTGGTACCGCCCACCCCGAGCGCGTTGACGCCAGCGATCCGAGGGAGGCCCGGGGTGCCCCACTCGCGCAGCCGGGTGTTGACCTCGAACGGCGACGAGGCGAAGTCGATCGCCGGATTGGGCCGCTCGAAGTGCAAGCTCGGGGGCAGCACGCCGTGCTCGACGGCGAGCACGGTCTTGATCAGCCCCACGACGCCGGCCGCGGCATCGGCGTGGCCGATATTCGTCTTGACCGAGCCGATCCAGCAGCGGTCGCGCGAGCCGCTCCCCGCACCGAACGCCTTGGTCAACGCCGCGACCTCGATCGGGTCGCCCAGCGCGGTGGCGGTACCGTGCGCCTCCACGTAGCCGATCTCGTCGGAGTGGACCCCGGCCACGTCGTGCGCGGCTCGGACGACCTCGACCTGCCCTGAAACACTGGGCGCGGTGAACCCGATCTTTCCTCGGCCGTCGTTGTTGATGGCCGAACCACGAATCACCGCGTGAATGTGGTCGCCGCTGGCGAGCGCGTCGGCCAGCGGACGGAGCACCACCAACCCCACGGCGCTGGCACTGACCGTCCCGGCACTGGCCGCGTCGAAGGTCCGGCAGTGTCCGTCGGGGGCCACGATGCCGCCGGGCGTGTACCGCATCCGCGGCAGGCTCGCGATCACGCTCGCCCCACCCGCGATCGCCATGTCGCAGTCGCCGGCGAGTAGCGCCTGAATGGCGACATGCACGGCCACCAGCGAAGTCGAGCAGGCCGTCTGCACCGTCACGGCCGGACCGGTCAGCCCGAGCTGGTAGGCGATCCGGCTGCTCAGGAAGTCCACGGCCGTGGATTGCCGGAGCTGCCACTCGTCGACGAAGGGCAGCTGGTCGAGCCGGGCCCGGACGTGCTCGGCGTAGTGGGTGCCGGAGCCGCCGACGAAGACCCCGGTCACCGGCCGGCCGGAGCCGCCGTACCCGGCGCTCTCCAGCGCCTCGTGCGCACACTCCAGCACCAGGCGGTGCTGCGGATCGAGGATCAGCGCATCGTTCGGCGAGTAGCCAAAGAACTCCGCGTCGAACTCGGCCGCCCCCGCGAGCACGCCATACGCCGGGACGTACTCCGGGTGCGCCGGGTCGCGTTGATCGCCGAGCACCGAAATGGATTCGATGCCCTGGCACAGGTTCCGCCAGAACTGCGTCACGCTGGCGGCTCCGGGAAATCGTCCCGCCATGCCGGTGACGGCGATGTATCGGCTCTGGTCATTGTCCTCGTAAGCGATGTCGGTCATGTCGTGCTTCCCTGGAGCGCCGATGAGGAGGACGCTGCGATGTGGATTGCTGCCATGTGGTCGAGTGCGCGCCTGTCGAGCTTGCCGTTGGACAGACAGGGAAGCTGGTCCATGGCGCAGAATGCCGCGGGCACCGCGGCGTGCGGCAACATGCCGCGCATGTGGCGCCGCAGCGCCATCGGTTGCAACTCGCCGGGTGCCGAGACGACGAAGCCGACGAGTGCGATCGGGGTGCCGGCCTGACGAACCACGCCGATCGCGCTGCTCCGGCCGCCAGAAGCCGCGCTCAGGGCGTGTTCGACCTCCATGAGCTCGAGCCGGACACCCGCGAGCTTGAGCTGCCCGTCCTGGCGGCCGTGATAATGCACGAGGCCCCGCTCATCCAGCCGGGCGAAATCTCCGGTGCGGTAGAGCCGGTGCGCTCCCCGCGAGGTGGCCGGCTCGGCCGTATAACCGAGAGCCACTCCGGGGCCGCCGAGCCACAGCTCGCCGAGCTCATGGGTCGCGGCCGGTCCGTTGTCGGTTCGCAGGTAGACCTCGGTGCCGGGGATGGGCCGGCCGATGGGCACTGAGGTGGCGTCACCATCGCTCGGCTGGCACTGGTGGACGAGGGCCCAGACCGTGCACTCGGTGGGGCCATATTCGTTGTACAACGCGACATCGGGCAGCAGGTCGAAGTGGCGCCGTACCAGCTCCGGTGGGCAGGCTTCGCCAGCGACGATCACCGCCCGCAGCGAGGACAGGCTGTCGTCTTCGTCGCTCTCCAGCAGGATGCGGTAGAGCGACGGGATGAGCAGGACATGCGAGGCGGCGTACTGCTGGCACGCGTCGCGGATCGCGACGGTGTCGACCACGGCGGGGCTGGGGATGACGAGGTGCGCCCCGGTGGCGAGCGCCCAGTAGATGCCGGCGACCGAGCTGTCGAAGGAGATCGACGAGCAGAGCAGGAACACCGACGGGGCCGAGGGGTAGTACGCCAGCCGGGCCTGGGTCGAGTACGCCAGGGAGTGCCTGGACACCACCACGCCCTTGGGCACCCCGCTCGACCCGCTGGTGAACAGGGTGTACGCGGCCAGGTGGGGCTCGTGGCGCGGCGGCGAAGCCGGTGTCGTCCCATCGAGGTGCGTCGGGATCCGAAGCACGGTCTGGAAGGTGCAGCCGGGGGGGAGCTCGGTACGCGACCGCGGCTCGACGACGGCAACGACCGCGCCGCTCTCTCGGATCATCGCCGTGCGCCGTTCGACCGGGAAGGAAGCGTCCACGGGCACGTACTGCGCGCCCGTGCGGAGCACGCCGAGCATCGCCACCACCGCCCATCGCGACAGCGAGCAGTGGATGACCACGGGCGTCCCCGGCCGGACTCCAGCGGCGTACAGCTCGAGCGCGAGCGCGGAGGCCGCCTGGTCGAGCTCGGTGTAGGAGTGGGTGCCGTCGCGGTCGGTGAGGGCCGGTCGCGAGCCCCCGGTGAGGATGCCGGCCGCGATCATGTCGGCGAGGTCCGGGACCCCGCTCAGGGGGGCACCCACGGACTGGGGCGTCCAGCCGGGGCGAAGTGCATCGAAGGGGGATGGAAGTGCCATGGTCAGCCTTTCTGGGTTTCCTGGGCCGGGGCCCTGGCGCCGAACACGAACAGCGCCGCGGCCATGACTTGGAGGACGGCCAGGGCATGGAAGATGGCCGGCAGCCCAGCACTCTGCGCCGCCGTGCCCGCGAGGGCCCAGCCCAACGCCCCCGCCGCGAGCGCGAGCGCGGTGGCGACAGTCAGGCTCTCGGTGCGTTTCGCTGGCGGGATGCGCAGGGCGCGCACCGCCGCGATCGGAGCGCTGGAGACTCCGTTCAGCAAGCCGGCCAGCAACAAGCAACCCGCCAGGGCCTCGATGCTCAACGGCAAGAGCAGCATGACGAAGGCCAGGCCCAGCGCCACCCGGCCCGCCACCGCCAGGGTCAGCGCGGGTACTCGCCGCAGCAGGAGCCCCACCAGCAGCGTCCCGGTGACGGCTCCGCCGCCGAACATCGCCAGCAACACACCCGCCACCATCGGAGAGCCGTGCTGCTGGGTGAGGGCGATGACGGGCAGCAGGGCGAACAGGGCCTGCCAGACCATTTCACCGATCACGAGCCCGAGTGACCAGCTCCCGACCAGCCGGTCCGACAGCAGCATGCGCGCTCCCGCGCCCACGGATTGGCGACCGGCCTTGACCGGCTCCATGCCCGGCTCCGTCCGGGGCAGATACAGCCGCAGCAGCACCGCCGACGCCACGAAGGACGCCGCGTCCAGCATCAGCACCACGGGGGCGCCCAGCGCGGTGATCAGCACGCCGGACAGCAGCGGGCCGATCAGCACGCTGAGCCGTGTGGCGGTCTGCAGCGTCGCGGTCGCCCTGCTCAGCAGGGCCTCGTCCTCTCCCACCACGAGCGGCAGGATGGACTGCTGGCTGGCCAGGTAGGGCGCGTAGAACGCACCGACCGCGAACATCACGACGATGAACACGCCGATGTTCAACCAGCCCAGGTAGTAGAGCAGCGGCAGGAGGGCGACGAGTGGCCCTCGGACGGTGTCGCCGACGAGCATCACCCGCCGCGGGCCCATGCGGCCCACGAGCGACGCACCGAACACGCCGAACACGGCGATGGCCGCCAGCTGCGCCGCCATGACCAGGCCCATGTCGCGCGACGAGCCCGTGAGCTGAAGCACCAGCCACGGCATCCCCACGGCGCTGAGCTGGGTCCCCAGCATCGACATGAACTCGGCGGTGAGCAGAACCCGCAGGGTGCGCTGGCGCTTGAGCCGAAGCGAACTGTCTTCCAGGCTGCTCATGTCAGGCTCCATCCGTAGTGCCTCGGCCGCGGCGAACGGGCCGGGCCGCACGGCGTGGCCGGACCGGTGCCAGCTGCTCACCGTTCTCCAAGGCCGTGGCGAGCGCCGCCACGGTGGGGTGTTCGAACAGGTCGACGATGGGGATGTCGCGGCCCAGCTCCGCGACCAGCCGGCCATGCAGCCGGGCCAGGCTCAGCGAGTTGCCGCCGAGGTCGAAGAAGTTGTCGTGCGCACCGACTTCCTGGGTGCCCAGCACCTCCGACCACACCGCGGCGATGCGGCGCTCGAGCTCGCTGCCAGGGGCGATGAATCCGCTCCCGCCAACGAGGTCCGCTCGGGCCGGACGGGGCAGACGGGCCACGTCGACCTTGCCGCTGGTGTTCAGGGGCAGCTCCGTGAGCCACACCACGGCCTCGGGGACCATGTAGGCCGGCAAGCTGGACCGCAGTCGCGCCAGCAACCGCGCGGTGTCGGTGCGGTCTGCCTGGCTGGGAATCACGTAGGCCACCAGCGCGGGGGTCTGTCGCGGATCACCATGGACAACCGCCTGGGCCACCTCCGGCTGGCGGAGCAGCACCTGCTCGATCTCGCCGGGCTCGATCCGGTACCCGCGCAGCTTGAGCTGCCGGTCGGCCCGGCCCAGGTACTCGACGGTGCCATCGGTGAGCCAGCGGCCAAGATCGCCGGTCCGGTAGATCCGGATCGACTCGCCATCGAGCTCCACCGAGCGGAACCGGTCAGCGGTCAGATCTGGCCGCCGGAGAATGCCGGCCGCCAGACCGCCGCCAGCCAGGCAGATCTCACCGGGGACGCCCACGAGACACCGGCGCCCCTGTGGGTCGAGCACGAGCAGGCGGACCCCAGCGATGGGCCGGCCGATCCGGTTGATGGGAGGCCGCGGCTCCGCCTCGAGGTCGTGGACCGTGGCGACCACCGTGTTCTCGGTGGGGCCATAGGCGTTGCATACCCCGTAGCGCAGCCCGGGTGGCGGCCACTCCGAGAGCGCGGCACCGCCGATGAACATCCAGCGCAGCCCCTTCGGGCCATTCCCAGCCCGCCAGACGGCCTCCGCGAGCGGCGTGCTCAGGAAGGCGATGTCGATGCGGTGCTGGTCCAGCCAGGCTCCGACCGTCGATGCGACGACCGGCGCCTCGTGCGGCACCAGGCAGGCACCAATCGCCAGCGTGTACCAGACCTCCCATTGGGAGGCGTCGAACCCGACGCTCAACAGATGCGAGCAGCGGTCGCGGCCGCTGATCGCGTAGCGGCGCGCGGTCCACTGGATCAGCTGGGCCAGCCCCCCGTGCGTGACGACCACGCCCTTCGGCTCGCCCGTGGTGCCGGAGGTGTAGATCACGTACGCGGTGGATCCGGCGCTCCAGTCCGGGTCGTCCGCCTCGGTGCTCCCGCCGGTCGCGTCGGTCTCGTCCACGCGGATGGCCGGCACGGAGCCCGACCGCGCCGCGCCTGCCTCGTCGGTGAGCAACACGGGCGCGTCGAGGTCGCCGAGCACGAACCTCACCCGGCTGTCTGGCCACGCCGGGTCGATCGGGCAGAAGGCCGCGCCAGCCAGCCAGGTTCCCAGCATCGCCACCGTGAAGTCCTCGCCGCGCGGCAGCAGCAGCGCGACCACCGGGTCCGCGCCGCGCAACCTCGGCCGGATCCGGGCCGCCAGCGCCCGTGCACGCCCGACGAGTCCCTGGTAGTCCAGCGTTCCACGCAGCGACTCGACGGCCGGTGCCGAGGCCCGGTCGCGGCCGTGCCGCAACACCAGCGCGGGGACCGGCGTCATCGGCTCGGGCTCGGGTCCGCGCTCCCACCGGCGCAGCTGCGCGAGCTCGTCCTCGGCGACATCGAGCGCCGCCACCGGCTGGTCCAGGTGGTCCGGCATCAGCTCCAGCAGCCGGCCCAGCATGGTGGCGAAGCGCTCCACGTCATCGGGGCGATAGCGCGCCCCATGGTACGCAACGGCGCCGGACAGCTTCGTACCGTCCAGGGCGAAGCTCACGGTGAGGCCGAGCTTGCCGGCGTAGCCAGCACCCGCGTGGCTGATGTCGGCGGCCTGCAACGGGCGCCCGGCCAGCGAGGCGGGTTGTGCCGGCGCGGCGCTGAAGGTCAGCGACACGTCCGCGTACGGAGTCCGACCGGGTCGACGGCGCGGGTTGAGCCGCTCCACCACCTCCTCGAATGGTGCCTCCGCGTGCTCGAAAGCCTCCAGCACCTCCGCGCGCATGCCGTGCAAGACGTCCAGGAACGTCGCGTCGCGGGCGAGCTGGGAGCGCAGTACCACCGTGTTCAGGCACGGCCCCAGCAGCTCGGCGAAGTCCGTGTTGTCACGGTTCGCGATCGGGTTGCTGATCACCACGTCGGCATGGCCGGTCCAGCGGTGGAGCAGAGCGACCAGGCCCGTCGCCGCGACGATGAACGGGGTGACGCCGTACCGGGCCTGCAGCGGTCGCAGCCGCTCCAGCAGGTTGGCGCGCAGCGGGATCGTCACGAAGCCGTGGGGCCCAGGCTCCACCGGGGCGCTGAACTCCACGTAGGCCGGGGCACCCGCCAGCTTGTTCTCCCAGTAGGCCAGATCGTTGCGGCGCTGCACGCTGTCGCGCAGCGCGAGCTGCGCGGCGACGAAGTGCCGGTACTGCACCCGGTCATCGGTGGCGCTCGTCGTGATGCCCTTGGAAGAGCGGCCGCGTGGCGGTTGGGTGAACTCGCCGAGCAGCCGGGCAATGTTGCCGGCCAGTGCCTCGGCGTCCGCGGCCGACACCCGCTGCCCCTGATACGACAGCATGGCGGTGAGCTCGCCGTCCTGCTCGGCGACCGTCAGGGTCAAACCGAACTTCGCCTCGTGAGACCACAGCGAGTCGAAGAACAGCGGGGTCAGCTCGGCCCCGCCCAGCGAGGCCCGCCGGGCGCTGCGCAGGTTCATGTTGAGCGTCACGTCGATGAAGGGCGTGTGCCCCACGCCGCGGGCCGGGGAGAGCCGGTTCACGACCTCCTCGAACGGCGCCCCGGCGTGTTCGAGCGCACCGAGCATCTCGGCGCGCATCGCGTTCAGCGCGTCACCGAGGGTCGCGTCGGCGGCCAGATCCGAGCGGAGCACGAGCGTGTTCAGGCAGGGTCCGAGCAGCCCAGCGAAGCTGGCGGGATCCCGGGTCGAGACCGGCACCCCCAGGGTGACGGTGCGCTGTCCCGTCCACCGGTGCAGCGCGACGGCCAGCGCGGCGCCGAACGCCATGAACCACGTGACTCCGTGCTGGGTCTGCAGCGGCTTCAGCCGTTCGGGCAGATCCGCCGGGAGCGGCACGCGAACAGCGCCGTTGGGACCCGCCGGAACCGGCGTGGGGAACGCCAGGCTCGCCGGTGCACCGGCCAGTTTGCGCTGCCAATAGTCCAGCTCGGCCTTGCGCCGTGCCGTGTCCTGGAGGGCTTCCTGCGCGGCCACGAAGTCCCGGTACTGCACGGCTGGCGGCGCCGCGGTTTCACCGGCCACGGCCGCACGGTAGTAACGGTCCAGCTCGGCCAGGAGCACGGGGACGGACTCACCGTCGATGACGAGGTGGTGCAGGCACAAGAGGAGCGCGTGCCCCCGCGCGCCGAGGTCGGCCACGGCCACTCGCAGCAGCCGGCCCGAGGCGAGATCGAATCGCCTGTTGGCGGCCTCGTCGAGCCACCGCGCCAGCCCGGCGTCGGGGTCGCGCGAGGCGCGCAGGTCCAGCATTTCCACCTCGGGCCGCCATCCGCCGTTCACCACCTGCCGGACGGTGTCGTCGTCGGCCACGAACGCCGTCCGCAGCAACTCGTGCCCGGCCACGAGCTGGGTCAGGGCTCGGCCCAGCAGCTCACCCTCGAGCTTGCCAGCTGCCTTCCAGGCCAGGACCACGTTGTTGCGGGTCTGCTCGTCAACGGCCTCGGCGAGCCACAGGCGCCGCTGGAAGGCGGTGGCGGCCAACTCGTCCGCGGCGCGCGCCGAGGACGCTCCGGGCTGCCCGGCGGATTGCCCGCCGATCTTCTGATCGATCAGGTCCGCGAGCTCCTGCAGCCGGGGACGCTCGAACAGCGTCTTCATCGGCAGGTCGACCTTGAACCGCCGGCGGAGCTGGTTGACCAGCCGGACCGCCAGCATGGAGTGACCACCGAGGGCGAAGAAGGAGTCATCGGCGGACACCCCGTCGACACCGAGCAGCTCGGACCAGATGCCCGCCATGGCGACAGCCGTGGGGGTGCGAGGCTCGGGTCCGGCGGCGCTGTCCAGCGCGACGGCACGGGCACGCACGGCGGCGACGTCGAGCTTGCCGTTCGAGGTCAGCACCATCTTGTCGACGACCTGGAACACCGACGGGATCATGTACTCGGGCAGCTTGCGTGCCAGGTGGACACGCAGCTCGGCCAAGGCGACCCCTGCCCGGCCCTGGACGATCGCGACGAGGCGATCCTCCTCGGCGATGACGACGGCTTCGACGACCGCGGGATGCTCGCGCAGACAGGACTCGATCTCGCCGAGCTCGATGCGGTAGCCCCGCAGCTGCACCTGGGAATCAGCGCGGCCAATGAAGTGCAGCGCGCCGTCGGGGGTGTAGCGAGCGAGATCCCCGCTGCGGAACAGGGTGCCGGAGCCGACGGGCGAGGCGACGAAGCGCTGCGCCGTGAGTTCCGGCCGGTTCAGGTAGCCACCGGCGACGCCCGCGCCGCCGACGAAGATCTCTCCCACCGCGCCGACGGGCAACAGCCGGCGGCGGGTGACCGGGTCCAGCAGCAGGAGCGTCGTCGTGGGGATCGGCGTGCCGATGATGCTGGCGTCGGAGTCGACGTCGGCCCGGGTCACCGTGCGGATGCTCGAGTGCACGGTGGTCTCGGTGATGCCGTACATGTTGACCAGCCGCACATGCGGGTAACGCTCCATCCACGGTCCGAGCATGGCCGGACGCAGCGCCTCTCCGCCGAAGATGACGTAGCGCAACCGGCTGAGGCTGCTCGGAGACTGGGGCTTGAACCCGAGCAGCCGCCGGAACGCGCTGGGCGTCTGGTTGAGGACCGTGACGCGCTCGCGCTGCAGCAGCTCCCAGAACTGCTCGGGGTCCTTCGCCTGCTGCTCGGAGACCAGCACCACCCGCCCGCCGTGGCTCAAGCCACCAAACAACTCCCATACCGAGAAGTCGAAGGCGTAGGAGTGGAACATCGTCCAGACGTCGGACGCACCGAAGCTGAACGGCAAGCGGTCGTTGTGCATCAGCCGGACGAGGTTGCGATGCGTGATCACGACGCCCTTGGGCCGGCCCGTCGTCCCGGACGTGTAGATGCAGTACGCCGGCGAATCCAGCGCGACCCGCGGCAGCGCCGCCCCGACGCCATCGGACTGTGTCGGGTGCATGACCTGTCCGGCGAAGCCGTCCAGACCCGGATGCATCACCGCATCGCTGGCCACGATGGCCCACCGGGTGCCCGAGTCCGAGAGGATGAACTGCACGCGATCACGGGGCAGCGCGGGATCGATCGGCAGGTACCCGGCGCCGGCCAGCAGGACGGCCAGAATCGCCTGGACCTGCTCGGGGCCGCGCGGCAGCAGCAGGGCCACCAGGTCGCCACGGCCGACGCCCTTCGCCACCAGCGCCCGCGCCAGTGTCTCGGCCCGGTCCAGCAGCTCGCGGTAGGTCAGCGAGATGTCCCCCGCGGTGATGGCCACCGCCTGGGGCCGGGCGAGTGCCCGCTGCCGGATGAGTTCGTGGACCGCCGTCTCGGGGTACCCGGCATCGGTGGCGTTCCACACCATCAGCTGGGTGCTCCGCTCGTCCTCGGTCAACGGATCGGCATCACCGATCGCCCGCTCGGGCGCGGCGATGAGCTGCTCGAGCAGCGCGCGATAGTGCTCGGTCATCGCCTGCAACTGGTCGTCGTCGAAGTACCGGCCATTGAAGACAAGCCAGCCATCGATCGCGCCGGAGCCCGGCTGCAGGAACAGGTGCAGATCGTACTTGCCGTATCCGCTGGCCGTCTGAACCTCCTGGGCGACGAGGCCGTCGGCGGTACGACTCAGCCCGGGCTCCTCGGAGTACGTGAACAGCACGTCGAACAAGGCCGTACGGCTCATGTCCTTGGACGGATCGACCCGGCGTACCAGCTCGTCGAAGAACGCCTGATCATGCGCTCGGGCGTGGGCCGTCTCGGCGGCCGTCTGCGCGACGAGCGCGGTGAAAGGCATGTCCACGGTCGGGCGCAGCCGCACCGGCAACATGTTGGACAGCGGGCCGACCACATGCCGGGTCGCCGCGCGCCGCCCGGGGTGACTGACGCCGATGACCATGTCCTGCTGGCCGGAATACCAGCCGAGCAGCGCGGCGAAGGCGCCCAGCAGTACGTCCGAGGCGCTGAAGCCAAGCCGCCCCACATTGCCCGCGAGGGCGGCGGGCAACGAGAACGCGATGCGCCGCTCCTCGTAGACGTGGATCGCCTCGCGCGTCCGCCGCTCGGGGAGCCGCAGCGGATCGACGGTGGGTTGCAGCCGCTCCGCACGGGCGTCCAGGTGCCTGGCCTTGACCTCGGCCGAGACCTCATCCAACCAGTTGGCGAAGCTGCTCTGGACGGGGGCCTGACCGGACATGCCAGCCAGGAGTTGCTCGGCGATGAGCCGCAGCGAGGCGCGATCGACCACCGCCTGGTGGCCAACCAGTGCCAGCCAGCCGTCACCGGATTCCCCGGGCAACACGGCGACCCGTAGCAGGGAACCGCTCGTCAGCTCGAACGGGGCCGCCGCCCAGTCGAGCAGTACCTGGGGCACACCGGAGCCCGCCACCCGGGGCTGCGCCGGCAGCCACTGTGGGCTGACCGTCGCCTCGGCCCGCACTCGCTGCACGATCCGGCCATCGACGCTGTCGAGCACGGTGCGCAGGGACTCATGTGCCCGTACGACCGTGTCGAGCGCCTTGGCCAGCACGTCGGGGGCGGCGAGACGGTCGACCCGAAGGAACAGCGGCAGGTTGTGGTACACGGGCGACGTCGGATACACGTGGCCGGCCTCGAACCGGTCGACGAACCACATGCGTTCCTGATGGGCCGAGGCGGCGCGCACGACCGACGGGAGACCGGAGTCGGTTGCCGGCGGAGCAGACACGACCACCGTGCTGCCGGCGGCCGTGGGCCTGTAACAGGCGTTCAGCTCCCGCAGCAGGACCCCCATCGACTCGCCGTCCCACAGCAGGTGGTGCAGACACAAGAAAACCAGCTGATCGGCCCCGGGGAGCTCAACGAGGGCCGCGGTCAGCAGGCGTCCAGACGTCGGATCGAACGCATGGTTCGAGGCACCCGCCAGCCAGTCGCGCAGCGCCGCCTCCGAGTCCGCGCGATCGCGCAGGTCCACGCTGTCGACGTGGGGTGACCACGGCTCGCCGACGACTTGCCACAACTCGCCGTCGCGCTCTTGGAACGCGGTGCGGAGCAACTCGTGTCGCGCCACCATCCTGGCCAGAGCGTGGGACAACTCCACCGCATCGAGGCCGCCACCGGGAACCCGCCACGCCAGCGGGACGTTGTAGGCGGCACGGCCGGACTCCACCCGCTCGGCGAACCAGATGCGCTGCTGGAAGCTGGACGCTGGGACCTCCACGGCGGAGGCAGCGGGCGGAGAACTCTTCTCTGCGGCCACGTCCGGCTTCGACGCCCGGACCTGCTCCGCGAAGTCGGCCAGGCGCGGGTACTCGAACAACGTCCGGATCGAGACCTCCGTGCCGAAGTGACGCGACACCGCGAGAACCAGACTCTCCGCGAGCAGCGAATGCCCGCCCAGCTCGAAGAACGAGTCCTCGGGGGTGATCCCGCCGACCCCCAATACCTCCTGCCAGACGCCAACCATCGCGGCGACCTCGGCGGGGTACGCGGCCGCGGGGCTGGCACTGATGGCACTGGTGGTGGAAGGAGCTGTCGGGCTCGGCGCGGCCAGCGCGGGCAGCGCGGCGTTCGGGTTCGTACTCAGCTCGCGCAGGATCGCGCGGTAGTCGGCCGCCAGAGTGGCGACCCTGGTCGGTCCCACGGCCCCGGCCGGATCCTTCCACAGCACATGCGTTCCCGAGCTGTCCTCGCGGACCATGACGGCGAGGGTGAACCCCGCGCTGCTTTCCATGTCCAGCAGGCTCAAGGTGGCAACCGCCTCGGGAGCGCACAGCCGCAGTGCCCGCACATCGACGTCATCACGCAATCCCGCGTTCCAGTACTGGAATACGGTCTGGTGGGTCCGGGCACGGGCGGCCGGGCCGGTCAGCCCAGCGGCTCGCATGATGGCCGGCAGCGGCAGCTCGCCGTGCCGCATCGCATCCTTGACCCGGCCGCGCAGGCGGTGCACCAGATCGGCATAGCTGTCCGAAGCGCGCACCTCACCGCGGATCGGCAAGGCGTTCACGAAGTAGCCAATCCGGTCGCGCAGCGCTTCGGTGGTCCGCCCGTGGAATGGCAGGAACGCGAGCACGTCCTCGGCGCCGGTGTGTTGGCGCAGCAGCGCGAAATAGCCGGCCATCAGGACGGTGACATAGGAAACGCCCAGGTCCTCGGCGCGGCCGCGCAAGTCGGCGACGAGCCGTGGCTCGAGCGTTTCACTCCGCACGGTGTACTGCGGTGTGTCGACGGTGGCGGGCAGGGAGAACTCCGGGGTCGGCGCGCCCAGGACCCGGCGCCAGTACTCCCGGGACGCATCCCCGGCGGTGGTATCGGCCAGCTCCCGCGAGCGGCGAGCGTACGCCGTCAACGCCTCGGTGGGGTCGGCTGGAGACAGCGACTCGCCCGCGTAGGCCCGGCGCAAGGCATCGAGCAGGATCAGGATCGAGGCCCCGTCATACACAATGTGGTGTATCGCGAGCAGCAGGACCGTCTCGTCCGGCCCATGCAACACATCGACCCGGGCCAACGGTCCTCGACGAAGGTCGAAAGGGAGCTGCCAGGTCCGGCGGATGGCCGCGTCGCGGTCGCCCACGAAGGTCGACTCCCGCACCTCGATGGGCGGCGCGTCGGACCAATCCAACACGAGCCCGTCGGAGCCCGACGAGATCCGTGCCCGAAGCTGCGGGTAGGTCTCTCCCAGTGCCGCGATGGCCGCGCGCAGCCGCGTCATATCGAGCGTGCCGCGCACCAGGAATGGAGTCGGGATGATGTGCGACCATTGGCCGGGATCCAGCTTCCAGCCAATCCACATGGCCTCTTGTCCGACGGAGAGAGGAATCTGTTGTGGTGCGGTGTTCATGGGTTGTTCTTTCTTGACCGGTCAGCGCCGGGAGCCGGTGGCGGCGTCGGAAGTGAGGTGCTCGAGGGAAGTGCCGCTCAGCCAGGAGGCATTGAGCGATGAGACATGGGCGGGAAGGTCGGCGGAGAGCCGGCGACGCAAATCGGCGATGCGGTGTCCGGCCGATACGCAATACACGTCGGCCAGCTCCTGCCCGCTGTCGTCGCCGGTCGCGGCCATCTTGGAGGCGCGAGCGAGCGTGAGGGACATGACGAGGAGTTCCCGGGCAATGCTGGTGAGCAGGATGAGCGTCCGCTCGCGCTCCATCAGCGAGGCACGGTCTGGGTTGTTGCGCGCCAATTCCAGACAGGTCGCGCCGAACCGATGGACCTCGTCCGCGACCCAGCGGAGATGGCCGAGGTTGCGGCCGGAGAGGACGGCACCGTCGAAATCGCGCCGGACGGGCTCGTTCTTCGCCAGTTCGTCCGCGTGATCGGGCTCGGGGTAGTAGTACGACAGGATCGACATCCGGGCGATCCAGTTGTCGATCTGGAAGTCCACGCCCCCGGAGATCCGCAGGTTGCGCGCGTCGCGCAGGAACCGCTCGACCGGGACCGGCGGCGCGCCCCGCTCTTGTTTACTGTGCGCGGTCTCATAGCCCTCCGCGGCCAGCAGCGACATCGTCCGTTCGACGACATCCCAGCAGAGCAGCGAGCTGACGTTCTTGGCGGCGTTCTGCTCGAAGCGCTGATTGAGCCGCCGATCCTGGTCATCCGGGAGCAGGCACCACTGCGACATCGCCTCGATCGCGAAGGTCTGCGCGAGCGACTCCGCCAGCTGCAGCTGAATCTCCTGGTAGTCCGCCAGCTTCCGGCCGTCGATCTCCCGCCGCAGCACGAAGTCTCGCGCCCATTGCACGCACAGCTTGGCGATCGCCAGCGACGGCGCCGCGATGAGGTGCAGCCGGCCCCGAGCCACCATCTTCGCGGTCTCCGGGGTCACCCGGACCTGGTGCTCGGAGGCGCGCTCCACGAACATCTGGCTCGCCGGGACGAGCACGTTGTCGAAGTTCAGCCAGCCGTTGGGGAAGCCCTTGATCCCCATGTACTCGTGCCACTGTCCGGCGGTCACGCCAGGACTGTCGGTCCGCACGAAGAACATCTGGACCCGCTCCTGGCCGTTTTCGCGGATCGTCGCCGATACGCTGACCAGCTCGGCGACGGGCGCGTGCCCCACGAAGACCTTCTGGCCGTTCAGCAGATAGGCATCCGCCGTTTCGACTCGCGTGGCGGTGGTGGCGCGGCGCTGGTTCGCCGCCCCCTGGGGCTCGCTGTCGGCGCTGGCCGAGAGGCCGCCGCGCGCAACATGCGCGCTCAACAGCTCACGCAGCGGCCCCTCGGGCACGACCGAGAGGAACGCGCTGGCGCCGAGCGCGTTCTCGATCGCGATCGACAGTGCAACCGGCGTGCACCAACTCGCGGCCGCCTGGACGACCCGGAAGGTATTGTAGTGCGAGAGTTCATGCCCGCCGACCTCTCGATTCGCCTGCAGCCGGAAGTAGCCGCGCGTGGCCATCTCCGCGAGGAAGCCCTCGGGGAGCTGGCGGTCGCGGTCGACGGCCGTGGGGTCGATTCGCTCGCGAAGCAGAGCGGTCAACTGCTCGACGAGGCGGTCGCCCTTCGCCCGGTCCTGTGCCTCCTGGACGGGAAAGTCTCGGATCAGGTCCCAGCGAAACCTGCCTTGATAGAGCTCCTCCAGGAAGCTGGGCCGGTTCGGGTCGCTGGAGAAGTTACGGGGTTTCTTGCTCATCGGATTCCTCGGGAATGGCGGCGGGTCTGGGCGGGGCTACTGGCGCTCCGCCAGCGCCCGCCGATCGGTCTTGCCGGACGCGTTGCGCGGCAGCTCCGCCAACTGGACGAATCGTCCGGGCACCATGTGGGCGGGGAGCGTCGCGCGGGCCAGCGCGGTGAGTTCCGGCGTCGAAACGGCGTCGGCGACGTAGAAGGCCGACAACATCCGGCCGCCTATCCGGCTACGGGTACAGACCACCGCCAGGTCCCGGATCCCGGAGGCCTTGCGCAGCGCCGCCTCGACCTCTCCGAGTTCGATCCGGAAGCCGTTGATCTTCACCTGATCGTCGGCTCGACCCGAATAGCAATACACGTTGTTCTTCGTCCGCGTGGCCAGGTCACCACTGCGGTAGAAAACCCTCGGCGGATGGCCCGGGAGCGCCAGCTGGCGGAACCGTTCCGCGGTGAGTTCGGGCCGGTTGAGGTAGCCGACAGCGACTCCATCACCGGCAACCCAGATCTCGCCAATCCCTCCCGGCTCGACGGGGGCGCCACCCTCGTCGAGGACCTGAAGCTCCCAGCCATTCAATGGCTCGCCGAGATCGGTGGCGAATTCGCGGTCATCGCCGGTGGACTCGAGCTCGGCGGGCAGCAGCGGTCGAGTGGTGACGAACACCGTGGTTTCCGTGATGCCGTAGGTGTTGATGAACTCGCAGTCGGCGCGGATGGCTTCCCGCCAGGAGCGGGCGTCGGCCACGTCGATCGACTCGCCACCAAAGATGATGCGGCGCACGGTCACGGGGCGCTGCGCGAGCTGCCGCGCGGCGGCGGTCAGGTAGCGGAAGACCGACGGCACGATGTTCATGACCGTGACCCGCTCCCGTACGAGCAACTCGGCACTGGCGCGCGGCGAGGCGGCGACCTCCGCCGGCACCACCACGAGGGTGGCACCCGTGGCCAATGCTCCCCACATCTCGAAAACCGAAAAGTCGAAGCAGTAGGAGTGAAAGAGCGTCCACACGTCGGTTTCGCCAAACGAGTGCCGCGAGCACACGGCGTTCACCAGCGCCACCACGCTGCGCCTGCGTACCTCCACGCCCTTCGGTACTCCCGTCGAACCCGAGGTGTAGATGACGTAGGCGGCGCTCTCGGGATCGGCCTCGACCCCCGGTGCGGCGGGGACGTCCACGGACCAGTCGACCCGGTCCAGACGAAGCACGCGCGCGACGCCGAGTCCGTCAGGCACCTCCCGGTCGGAGATGACGACTGACAGTCCACTGTCGCTGGCCATGAACTGGAGCCGCTCGAGTGGGTACGCCGGATCGAGCGGCACGTACGTGTGGCCGGTCGAGATGATCGCGAGCACCGCCACCACCACGTCGGCCGTGCGTCCCATGTGTATACCGATGCGGATACCCGGCTTCGGACACAGCTCGCGGATCGCCACCGCGAGCACATCCGCGCGGTGGGCAAGCTCCGCGTAGGTCAAACCGCCGCGCTGGTCACGCACCGCATCCCGGGCGGCAAACCTGGCGGCCTGATCAGAGAACAGCCGGTAGAGGTCACCTGTTGATGTCGTCGACATATTCTATTGCCTTGTGAAGAGACTAGAGATTGACGCGTACACGCAATCGACGAAGCCAGCTGTCGAGTTGGAGGACCATCTCGACGTCAGCCCGGCCGAGCCAGCCGCCGCGGTCGAGCAGGCGTTGGTTCTCGATGACTTCCGCGGCGCGACGAAGGTCAATCAGCGGACGTACGGGAGCAGCCGAGTCATCGAGCAGCATCCGCAGTCGGGTGACGAGCGAGGCTTTGTAATGCGCGTCGTAGGTGATTGGGTAGGGAACCTTGGCCCTCGTGAGCACCGACTGGGGCACCAGGTCCTTGGCAATGGCCCGGAGCAGACTCTTCTCACGTCCGTCGAAGCGCTTCAATTGCCAGGGAACGTTGTACAGATAAGAGAACAGGCGGTGGTCGGCGAACGGGAATCGAACCTGAAGCCCCGCCGCCGCTCCGAGCCGCTCCGAATGATAGACCGCCTGCTCCAACAGGCGCGTCATATGGAGGTAGTCCACCTCCCGCGCCGCACGGTCGACGGCGGGGGAGCCCGCGAGCTGCGGTACCTCCGCCTTGGCCTCGCGATACAGCCGCTCCAGGTAGCCGGCGGCATCCACCGAGCGCAGGAGCGCCTCGTCGAACAGGCCGGTGCCAATTCCGTACTCCATGCCGAAACCGCGGGCTCGCGCGATCCACGGAAACATGGAGGGCTCGCGCATCCCGTCGGTCGCACCGGAGAGGCCGCTGAAGATGGCATCAGCGGCCTCTCCGCTGAGGACCACTGGCGCCAGCTGCGCGACGCGCCGGCTGAAGATGAACGGGGTGATGTTCTTGTCCCCGAAGGGCGACGGATGGTCCTTCGCCGCGAGCACGGACGACAGGATCACTGGATCAGACAGCTCCTGTGGGCGGACCGCGATCTCATGGTGCTCGCAGCCCCACATCCGGACAACCTCTTCGGCGAACGGTCGATCGGGCACCGCGGCCGCCGTGTTGCCGAACATCACCGTGAACGTCCGCGGCGGCGTGCTGGAGTTGTTGGCGATCAGACCCGTCAGCGCGCTGGAGTCCAGACCACCCGAGAGCAGGACCGCGGGCTCGAGGCCGCGCAAATCTCGGCGGATGGCGTCAACCAGCAGCTCACGGACCCGCGTTACGGTGTCCTCGCGGCCGAGGGTGTGGGGGTGGGCCTCCAGCGTCCAGTACCGGCGGTGGAGCTCCCGGTCGCGCGTGAAGCGGACCGTACAACCCGCCGGCACTTCGTACACGCCGCGCAGCGCCCCGCGCCCAGGGCTGCGCAACTGGGTAAGGAGAGCGCACAGCCCATTGTCGTCGATCTCCGGAGTCACCAGGGGGTGCGCCGCCAGGGCCGCGACCTCCGAAGCGAACACGACGCCATGGGGTAGCGGGGCATAGCTCAGCGGCTTGATGCCCAGCCGGTCTCGTCCCAGCAGCAACTCCTCGGTCCGAACGTCCCAGATGGCAAAGGCGAAGTTGCCCTCCAGCCGCTCCACCGCCTCGTGCCCCCACCGCAGGTACGCATGCAGCACAACCTCGGCCACCGACGGTGGCCCTCCCGTACGGGAGCCAGCAGCCGCGGCGGCCCACAGGTCGTCCGCGTTGTGAAGGTACCCATCACAGACCGCCGCAACCATCGCCTGGCCGTTCTGCTCGATCACAGCTGGCTGGGCCGTCCCTACCCAGACGGCATCCGTCCGCTGCCCCAATGCGGCCCGTGGGCTCAGCCACAGTCCCTCGCCGTGACGCCCACGCGTGACGAGCGCCGCCACGAGCTGGGATGCGGTCAGCCCCTCGGACCTCAGATCGCGTTCGCGATCAATCCACCCGGCAATCCCGGACATTACCGCTCCCCTGACATGCCGAGATCGCTCACCAGCGCCTCGACGGGCGCCGTGACGCAAAACCTGGGCTCGAACTTCACGGAATCTTCCATGACTCCCTTTCCGTGGTGGTGTGTGATTGTGGCTGGCTCACGAGCCATGACTGCTGGATGCCCGGCTGGGCATATGTATGGGCTGAATCCGCCGGGGCGAGGTGTGACGCAAAGGCTAAAGGCTATCGAATCTATTCGGACAACTACTGCCCGAGCATGCGCTCGAGCGCTTGGTAACAAGGGCTTGGCCAGGCCGCATCGAAATCGCGCGACTCCGCGAGGGCTCGAAGTGCTTCCGAGACGACAGCCAAGGGAGGGGCCTCATAGTGAAAGAGAGCCAATGAAGTAAAGCAAATCCGTAACCTCGCGAGCTCTTTCGGGGGAGAGCCTGTCATGTGGCCATAGCCAAGAAATCTCTGAGGAAAGCCCCTGCGGGGAGCGTTCGTGTGGGCGAGCAGGAGTGGACTGGCGGCGAATATGCGCAGCCCCTGTATGGGCGAGCTGTAGCGCCTGGCTTAGAATCCTCTCAGGAATCCCGCCGATGCCTGGCTTAGAATCCTCTCAGGAATCCCGCCGATGCCTGGCTTAGAATCCTCTCAGGAATCCCCTTGGCCGGGCAGCGGGAGTCGGCTGAAGAGTTCCTTCTTTCGCCAATAAAAAACAACCCCCCTGATATGAGGCATCCTCTTTTTTCTCTAGGTTTGTATCACTGCTAATACGAGCCGCCTTCGCTCCACCGGGTCCAGTTGCCACCTGGTCCCCGACTTCCTCCCTGCTTCGAGGCGCTCCGCCAGGAGGGCCGAGCCGAATCTTTACGGCATCGAGCCCATGACCGAAGCTGATGGAATGGCGAACTACACTGTCAAGCTCACCAAGCCCCCAAGAGGTCATGAGGTTCCGCCGCTGCTCAAGGACGTCGGCGACTGGATGGGTCAGCAGACCCACGGAACGCTGGGCTGTTTCGATGCGCTCGTGGCCGAGGCCATTCCGAGGGAGTGGAACCCCGAGCAGGCGGACCAGCTCCGCCGCGACGCCTTCGCGTTCCTGAGTCTTCCTGACGGCTCGCTGCTCGCGCTCGTGAACACCGGCGCCAACGCTCCGCACGCGGTGGCGCTGCTCGGTTCGGAGGGCGAGGCGCGGACGGTCGCGAACAGCCTCGAGGAGTTCTTGCTCCTGTGGTCCCGGGGCGAGACGGAGATCCATGAGCTCGACGACGAAGAGGGGGCGTCCGGGCGCAAGGCGCTGGCTTCGTGGCTGAAAGCGAAGAAGGTCAAGGCGCCGAAGGCGAAGTCCTTCGATTTCGCGGCCTGGCTCGACGGAGACGCCGCGCCCCCGCCCGCGGCGGCCGTTGCCGCACACACGTTCGCGCCGACCCCGGTGATGAAGAAGCTCGGTCCGAAGACGCAGCGGCTGGCGTCACTCCTCGGACAGCGCGCGGATGCCCCCGAGGTCATCGCCTACGTGACTGGAGTGCTCGGCAAGAAGGTTCCACCGTCCACCAGCGAGAACAATGACGCGGTGAACGTCGCGGCCACCAGGCACGGCGTCGAACTCGTCCTCTCTCACGACATCCTGAACGAGGCCTATCCGCCGATCCCGAAGACATCCAAGACGTTCATCCCCTATGTCTCCTACGCGTGGGTGAGAGCGGGGATTGGCGAGAATCTCCTGGACGTACCGTGGAAGGCGGCTTCGGAGGCGGAGGTCACGAAGTTGCTCGGCCCGCCCACCGGCCGCCGGGCCGCCTTCACGAACGAGGATGAGCTCACCGTCGCCTACTGGACCTACCCGCTCGACACCGCGGAGCACGTGTGGCTCGAGTTCGAGTTCGAGGAGTTGCTCTCCGTCACCCTCTCCGTGAAGAGCGCGGGCGCGCTCGTGCGGTATCCAGACGTCACGACCGGGCTCTTCGTCGGTTATGCCGTGACACGAGGCCTTCTCGACACCTCGCGATTCCCAGTGCACCGTGCGCTGCTCGCGGCGATCAAGACACGCGAGGCGAAGGGGTCGGAGTTCGTGAAGCAGGCGCTCGTGCGTGGCCTCTGGGATGATCACCTCCGTGATGTGCCGGGGCTGCGCGAGATGGCGTGGCGCTGGTTCCACAACATGAACGGCCTCTGGATAACGGCCGACCTCAAGAAGACGTTCGGAAAGCGCGCGGGCCCGTTCGGTCACGACCAGCCGAAGCTCGATGACGACACGTGGGACGCCGTCGACAAGGCGGCGCCGCTCCTCGACGAGCGCTTCGCGGCGTGGATCGCGAAATAGAAGCGCCCTCCAGCGTCTTGGCCGAGTTGAAGACCTGTACCACGCGACCTTCAATGGGAGTTCCTGGACTTCGTTCACCAGGTTCTCCCTGACCTCGTCCACCACCCCGGCCCTCGCGGCATTCAACAGCAAGCTCTATTGCGTCCACCGCGGGTAGTGACAAAAGAGAAGTCCCCTTCCGGCGGGTCCGCGAAGGTTTGACCCCAACACGCTTCGTGAGGAGCAGCCCGTCGAACGACCGCTATAGACGCCGCCCGCCACAGCCAAGTGGCGGGCGCGCGGTGATAGGATTCACCTCGAGATTGTGAGCCGCATCACAGCCCCCGCGGCGTCTTGCGCATATTCCTTCCCGCTCCACCCCACTTCTCCTCTCTCGTGGTGATTCCATGCCGTTGACCGACCCGAATGGCTCCCTTCCTGATGTGCCTTGCCTGCCCCAGCAGGATTCCAACCCCCAGCAACGGAGCAATGACATCCTGGCCCTCCGGGCTCAGTATGTCTGGGACCACGACTACCTCCCCCCGTTCGCCATGCTGAAGGAGAAGATCTCCGAGAATCCAACGGACCAGGAGATCGCGGTCGGGTGGACCTTCCAACTCCCCGCTCCGGAGTGGCCTGGCGAGAAGTACCTGACAGAGCGGGCGGCGGTGGGGGCGGAGCTGGCGAAGGCCGCGACGCAGGCCGCGGCGTTCATCGCGAAGAACTCCACCTTCAGCTCGTTCGACGATTACGTGAAGCTCTTCGAGGGCTTCCCGCAGCAGCCCGAGTGCTTGCCCTATTGGGAGGACGATCGCTACTTCGCCTGGCAGCGGGTCGCGGGCCTCAACCCGGTTGCCTTGCGCAAGCTCGAGAAGATTCCCGCGAAGCTCGCCGTGGACGATGCCCGCCTCGCTGGTGTGCTCCCCGAGGGACAGACCCTCGCGGGCCTGGCCGCCGCGGGCAGGCTGTTCCTGTGTGACTACGCCATCCTGGAGGGAGTGACCCTGCAGTCCACCCAGGGGCTCGCCAAATACATCGTGCCAGCGATCGGGCTGTTCTTCAGCGATGACCAGGGAAGACCGCGGGCCGCTGCGATCCAACTGGGGCAGCAGCCGGTCGCCACGAACGTCTATACGCCCAAGGACGGCGAAGCGTGGCGCATGGCGAAGATGATGTTCCAGACCGCGGACGTGAACGTCCATGAGATGGGCCCGCACCTGTGCGGCACCCACTTCGCCCTCGAGGGGGTGGTCGTCGCCTTGGCCCGCACGCTGTCGGTGCGCCATCCGTTGGCCGTGCTGCTCAAGCCGCATCTGCGCTACGTGGTGTTCAACAACCTGCAGGGGCGCGAGAAGCTGATCAACACGACGGGCGTCGCGACGAAGCTGCTCGCCGGAGGCGTGCCGGGCGACAAGCAACTGCTCGCGCGCAGCTACTCGGGCCATCCGCAGGCCCACGTCGAGCCGTGGTCCATCGAGGCCTGGGATCACCCGCGCGAGTTGCGTTCCCGTGGTTTCGACAAGGACTCGGCGCTCGCGGAGTACCCGTTCCGCGACGACGGGATGCTCCTGTGGGAGGCGATTGGCACCTTCGTCTCCCAGTACGTCGATGTGTACTACGTGAGCGACGCCGCGGTCGCGGGCGACACGGAACTCCAGGACTGGATGGCGGAGCTGACCTCGGCGGCGGGAGCCCACCTGAAGGGCGCGCCGGACCGGCTCGGCTCGCGTGAGCAGCTCGCCCAGCTGCTTCAGCGCATCATCTGGGCGAGCGGCCCGCTGCACTCGGCGTTGAACTACCCGCAGTACGGGCAGCTCGCCTTCGCTCCGAACATGACTCCCGCCATGTACGGGCCCCCGCTCTCCAACGCGACCGGGCAAAGCGCCACGTTGCTGGACACCTACATGTTGCGCGGCCTCATGCCGCCGCCTTCGGTCGCGTTGATGCAGCTCAGCGCCATGTACACGATGGCCACCTACCACTTCGACCAGCTCGGCCAATACCAACCGGGAGACTTCACGGACCCGCGGGTGAATGGCTTCATTGGCCGGTTCCAGGACACGCTCAAGCAGGCCGGGTCGCAGATCGCGCTGCGCAATACCCAGCGCCCCTGGGCCTACCAGTACCTGGTGCCCTCGCAGGTCCTGAACTCGACCAGCATCTAGTGCTGGCCCCAGGTGGTGGCGCTCGCGCGCTTCGGCAGCGCCACCACGAACTCCGTGCCCTCGCCCTCCTCGGAGGTGAAGGTCATCGTCCCGCCATGGCCCTGGACGACGATGTCGTGGCTGATGGACAGGCCGAGCCCGGTCCCCTGTCCGGGCGGCTTGGTGGTGAAGAAGGGGGTGAAGATCCTCCCCTTCGCCTGCGCCGGGATGCCGCCGCCGTTGTCGCGGACGCGGATTTCGAACCGGTCCCCCAGGTCCCGCGTCGTCACCTCGAGCAGCGGAGTGAAGCCGTGGCCCACCTCACGGCCGCGGGCCACGAGGGCATAGAGGGCGTTGTGGGTGAGGTTGAGGATGACGCGCCCGAGGTCCTCGGAAGCGACCATGGCCATCCCCAGGGACTCGTCGAAGCCGGTGTGCAGCGCGCTGGAGGGGATGGAATGGGCGCTGTTCGCCCGATGGCTCGTCAGCGCGAGGTGCACGTACTCGCGGACGAGCTCGTTGACGTTCGCCTCCCGGATCGTCCCGGGACCCGTGCGCGCGTGCTCGAGCATCGCCTGGACGATGCGGTCCGCGCGGGTGCCGTGCTCGTGAATCTTCGTGGCGTTGTGCTCCAGATCCCCGAGGAGCTGCTCCACCGCGGCGGAATCCACCGCGCGGTCCCGGGGGTGGAGCTCCTCGCGCAGCTCGGAGACGAGCGACACGGTGAGCTCGGCGAAGTTGTTCACGAAGTTGAGCGGGTTCTTGATTTCGTGCGCGATGCCCGAGGTGAGGCTGCCGAGCGACGCGAGCTTTTCCTGGAGGACGAGCTGCTTCTGGGTCTGCTGGAGGCGCTGGAGCGTCTCGGACAGCTCGCGCGTGCGCTCCTTCACCCGCGTGTCGAGCGTGTCGTAGAGCTTGGCGTTCTCCAGGGAGATGGCGGCCTGCGCGGCGAGCAGCGAGAGCACCTGGCAGTGGTCGGGCGTGAAGGCGTTCGCGAGCAGCTCGTTCTCCAGGTAGAGCAGGCCCACGCGCTTCTTCTGGTGGAGGATGGGCATGCACAGCACGGACTTGTGGCGGTGCGCCACGACGTAGGGGTCCGACTGGAAGGCCTCGGCCTTCGACGCATCGCCGAGCACCAGCACCTCGTGCGTGCGCTCCACATAGCGCAGGATGGCGCGCGAGAACTCGACCGGGAGCTGCTCCAGGCTCTCGTGGAGCGTGACGGCGCTGGCATCGCCTTGGGGTGAGCCCCGCGCCACGGCGATGAGCGGCCGCTCGCCCTCGAGCACGAGCAGCCCCGAGCGGGCTCCGGCGTTCTCGACGACGAGGCGCACCAGCTTCTTGAGCAGCTCGGGGAGGACCACCTCCCCGGAGATGGCCTGCGAGGCCTTGAGGACGCTCGCCAGGTCCAGGGCCCGCGACGCGTGGGAGCCCTCGGAGGTGGTGGTCCTGCTCACGGAGGTGCGCAACACGTGCCCCTCCCCTCCCAGGGCCGCCACCCGCAGCTCCGGGAAGGCCTCGTCGAGCTCCCGCACCTTCGCCTCGGCCCCCCACAGGTGGTAGAGGTGGCGCGCCTTGGCGAGGAAGAGCCGCGCGACCTCCCCTTCCCCGCGCTGGCGCAGGAAGGCGGCGAAGAGCTCCGTCGCGAGCGCCTCGTCGTTGCGGTACTCGTGCTCCCGGGCGAGCGCGATGGCCCGGTAGTATTCCGTCCGGGCCTGCTCCGTCCGGCCCAGCACACGGTGGCGCTCCGCCTCCATCAACGCGTGCTTCGCCCCGTAGTTCATCGGCGCGTGCCCGGCCCACCCCTTCATCTTCTCCACGCTCTCGTTGATGCGCTCCATCGCGCGCTCCCGCACCCCGGGAGCCATCCCATCGTGGAGCGCCAGGCGCGCGAGCGTGCCGAAGAAGTGGAAGCTGGGAACCATGGTGCTCGCCACGACCGCTCCCATGTAGGGCTCGGCCCTCACGGCGTTCTCGAGCGCCTCGGCATGGCGTCCAAAGAGGACGCACAGCTCGAGCTTGTGGATGAAGAGCAGGGCGAGCCCGAAGGCATCGCCCCGCTCGAGGTGGACCGGCAGCATCTTGCTCTCGTCGTACGCGGCGCCGATGAGCAGGCTGGGCTGCCCGGACAGGCCCCTCAGGTTCTGCATGACCTGATGCAGGATCTGCAGGTACTGGAGCGCGCTCGCCTGTTTGATCTGCGCGAGGGACTCGGCCCGGCTGGTGGTGCTCCGATCCAGCTCCGCGAGCTCCTGTCCAACGAAGAGGGCATGGATGGCCTGGCCCTCCACGCTCCACCCGGCGAATTCGAGATCCCCGACCTCCAATCCCGTCTGGTAGATGGCCTGGAGGCCGGAGAGGGAGTCCCGCACGTGCTCCTTCCAGTGCTGGATGAACTGGAACCAGACGTAGCGTGTGCGCGCGCTGTACTCCCGGGCCTCGTAGCGTTCGAGCAGCCGCAATGCCAGCCTCCCGCACGCATAGGCGGAGTCGAAATCGCCCGGCACGGCCGCGAGGACATGGCCGTACGCGGCATAGCCATAGACCAACACCCCCGTGTTGCCGTGCTCGACCGCGATCTCGATCTGCCGGAGCACGGCGATGGGCCAGAGCATCGGATCCGTGGCGTACATGAGGGAGGCACTGATGGCGAAGATGCGTGACGCCGCGAGCATCACGGGATTCGTCATCAGGGGCAGATCGATGAGCGCCTCGATGCTGCGCTCTCCGAGGAGCGCCTTGTTCCTGGCGAGGGCGGCCTGTACATCCTCGGGGGTCGGTTGCGTCGGCAGCGTGATGCCGAGCAGGGCCAGGCTCCGGCGCGCGGCCAGGACCGCGTCCTTGAACCGGTTCTGGACGATAGAGGCCTCGATCTTCACCTCGTAGACCCGGACCTGATCGATTGTGCCGCGGGCATGCTCCAGCACCTCGGCGGCGTGGTGCTCCATGCGCTGGAAGTCCGTGCACAGGAAGCACGCCTCCACCGCGTGGGTGTGGAGCCGGAGTGCCTGCTCGTAACACCGCGTCCAGCACTCCGGGCCCAGCAGCGACAGCCCCATCTCCAGGTAGCCCAGCGCGGCCACATGCGCGGCGGAGGACTGCGCCTTGCGCCCGGCCAGGAGGTTGAGCGCCGCCACCTCATCCCGCTCCGCCTGCCCGGTGAGCAGCTCCGCGGCCTGGTTGAGGTGCCCCACGATGGTGAAGATCTCCGCGTCCCGCTCCTCGGCGGTGAGCGCCGAGCACATCATGCGGCCGATGCGCAGGTGGACCTCCCGCCGCGCGTCCTCCGGGATGAGCGAGTAGGCCGCTTGCTGCACGCGGTCATGCAGGAAGCGGTAGGCGACCCTCACGCCCGCTCCAGACGCCTCGTCGTGGACGAGGAAGGCCGCGGCGGCGGAGCGATCCTCGATGAACTTGTAGGCGTCCCCCAGGGGCAGGAGCAGCCCCTCGCGCAGCGCCGCCCAGAGCGAGTCCGCCGTCTGCTGGGCAGAGCGCTCATCGACGATGGCGAGCGTCTTCAAATCGAAGGTATTGCCGATACACGCCGCCAAACAGAGGGTGCGCTGCGTGTCTTCTGGCAGCTTCTGGATCTTCGTGGCCATCAGCGCCACGACGTTGTCCGTCATGGGCGTGTGGACGATCCGGTCCATGTCCCACGCCCACCCGCCGGCCTGGGCGTCGAAGCGGATCATCCCCTCCTGATGGAGCGAGAGCAGGAACTGCCCCAGGAAGAAAGGGTTGCCCTCCGTCTTGCGCAGGCACAGCTCCGCCAGCGGCTCGACCTCCGCGGGGGGGCGGCCCAGTGCATCGACGAGCACCTCGAGGCAGTGCTCTCGCCCCAGCGCGCCGAGGGTGATGGTGCTCACGGGGGTACCCGCCTTGCGCATCTGCGCGAGCGCTGGAAGGAGCGGGTGCGACGCGTCCACCTCGTTGTCGCGATAGGCGCCGATCACGAGCAGGTGCCGTGTCCCCGGTTCGGTCAGCAATCGCTCGAGCAGCTCGAGCGACGGCTGGTCGGCCCACTGCAGGTCATCGAGGAAAACCACCAGCGGGTGCTCCGGCCCGGCGAAGGTCCGGACGAAGCCCTCCATGACCAGGTGGAAGCGGTTGCGCTCCTCGGAAGGAGACGACAACTCGGGGGCCCGCGGCTGGGGCCCGAGGATGAACGCGACCTCGGGAATGACGTCGACGATGACCGAGGCGTTCGGGCCCAGCGCTCCGAGGAGCTTCTCCTTCCAGTGCGCCAGCCGCTCCGTGGGCTCGGCCAGGAGCTGCCGCATGAGCTCCTGGAACGCCTGGAGGAGGGAGGCATAGGGGATGTCCCGGTTGAACTGATCGAACTTGCCGGAAACGAAGTAGCCCCGGCGCTTCACGATGGGCTTGTGGACCTCGTGGACGAGCGCGCTCTTGCCAATGCCCGAGTAGCCGGCGACGAGCATCAGCTCCGCCCTTGCCTGGGACGCCCTGTCGAAGGTCGCGAGCAACTCCTCGAGCTCCCGCTGGCGGCCGTAGAGCTTCTGCGAGAGCTGCAGGCGCTCGGGCACGTCTCCGCGCCCCAGCTCGAAGGGGGCGACACCGCCGGTGGCCTGGAAGTCCTGGAGACAGCGCCGGAGATCCCGGGCCAGCGCGAAGGCGCTCTGGTAGCGGTCTTCCGCCCGCTTCGACAGCAGGCGCATCACGATGGAGGAGACGACAGGAGGCAGGCCCGGCACCAGCTCGTGAGGAGGCACCGGCACACGTGCGATGTGACAGTGGACGAGCTCCATCGGATCGTCCGCCGTGAAGGGGAGCTGCCCGGTGAGCAGCTCGTACAGGGTGACCCCGAGCGAGTAGAGGTCGGTGCGGTAGTCGATGGCCCGGTTCATGCGGCCCGTCGCTTCCGGAGACATGTAGGGAAGCGTTCCCTCGAACACCCCGGGACCGAAGACGGCCGGGGTCTCGCGCAGCAGCTCCGTCGCGATGCCGAAGTCGATGAGCTTGAGCACGTCGGTGCTCGGATTCCAGACGATGTTGGAGGGGGTGATGTCCTTGTGGATGACCTGACGCTGGTGGACATGACCCAGGATGTCCGCCAGCCGCGCGGCCATGCCCAGCAAGCGGGGGAGCGCCATGGGACCCTGGTGGAGCCGGGTGAGCGACTCACCCCCAAAGTCCTCCAGGAGGATGGCCACGCTCGTGCCGAAGCGCTCCAGTCCGAGCACCTCGATGACACCCTCCATGGCGAGGGCTCGCGTCAGCCGGTACTCGCGGTGAAGACGGGCGACCTGCTCGGTGCTGGGGAACTCCGCGTTGAGCACCTTCACGATGACCGGCCGAGCATCCGCGGTGCGCGTCGCGCGGTAGATGATCGACTTCGCACTGGTGAACAGCGTCTCCCGGATGGAATAGCCCGCGATTGGATTCATGGCTGTTGGCAGGATGGTACCTGCTTCGCTTGGAGACGAGCACGCTCCTGGCGCCCTCCACCGAGGGGCGTGCTCCCCTGCCCAGTTTCCTCTCTTCCATGAAGGGGCTTCGCACTCCCGGCGCGGGACGCTAGACGTCAGGTCCGAGACACGTGCTCCGGGTTTCAACGAGAGATCAGGCCGCCTGCACGGCGGGCGGGAGCGCGCCGAGTTGCTGCAACAAGGACATCATGTCCAGCTGATCCCAGATCTCGACGACCTTGCCGTTGTGCAGCCGGAAGTGGGGATGATCGGTGATCTCCACGCGCCGCCCGGTGGGGGCGATGCCCATGAAGCTGCCGGTGTGCACGCCCGTCACGAGCAGGCGCACGGCCACCATGTCCTGATCATACAGGAAGGAACGGATGGTGAATTGAATGTCCGAGAAGGACTCCAACCACACGCGCGCCATGAGCTTCAATCCCGGCACACCCGCCGGGACGCCGGCTGGCAGGGGTTGCGCCACGACGTCGGGAGCGAAGAAGTCCGTCATGCTCTCGACATCGCGCTGGACATAGAGGCGAGTCAGGTACCGCTCGTAGAGTTCCCGGGCCTGTTGGGCGTTCATGAGATGTCCTTCCGCGTGAGACGGGGGACCGTCATGGTGCTGAACCGCGCGAGAATCTCAATCACGCGGGCGAGAAGGCGTGCAGTAGCGCGCAAGCCATGGCCCTGGAGGCCGTGCAGTGACCTCTGCCCAACGCCCCGTGCGTGTCTTCGTCAACGGTTGGCCTCCCCCAGCACCGCCCCCCGCCACCGGGCCCCCCCGCGGGCCTCGTCCCTGGGTTCCCCCTGCGTGGGCCCGCGCGCCCCCCGGGACGCACGTGGAGTAAGGCGTGATGGGGCCACGTCCTGGTGCGGTATGGTTCGCCTTCACGCCCGCCTCCTCGGGGAAGGGCAGAGCTCCACCCATGATCGTCAGCGATTCCCCTACCTCCCTCGCTCCGCTCGTCATCCCGGGCTACACGCTCCTGGGCTCCTTGCAGGAGACGGGAAACAACGTCCTCTACCGCGCGGTGCGCGACGCCGACGGACTGCCGGTGATCGTCAAGACGCCGCGCGCCCGGCACCCCGGCCCGCGCGAGCGCGCCCGCTACCAGCGCGAGTACGACATCCTCCATCGCCTGCGGGGCACCCCCGGGGTGCTCGCCGCCTACGCGCACCGCGAGTTCCAGGAGCGCCCCGTCCTCCTGCTGGAGGATGTAGGGGGCACGGCCCTGTCGGCACAGACCGCCTCCCCCCTCGCGCCCGCCCGGTTCCTCGAGCTGGCCATCTCCCTGGCGGCCACCCTGGCGGAGGTCCATCGGCGCGGGGTCATCCACAAGGACATCAAACCGGCCAACATCCTCGTGTCACCCTCGGGCGGGGCCTGGCTCATCGACTTCGGCATCGCCACCCCCCAGCGGGTGGAGCACGTGGAGGCCACCCTCCAGCACTCGCTCATCGAAGGCACTCCGGCCTACATGTCCCCGGAGCAGTCGGGGCGGATGAACCGCACGGTGGACTACCGCACAGACTTCTATTCGCTGGGTGTCTCCTTCTACGAGGTGCTCACGGGCAAGCTGCCCTTCCGGGGACAGGACGTGCTGGAGTGGTTCCACGCCCATCTGGCCCAGTCACCCCACCCTCCTCACCAGCTGGTGCCCTCCCTTCCCCCCGCGCTCTCGGCGGTGGTGATGAAGCTGCTGGCCAAGGTGGCCGAGGAGCGCTACCAGAGCGCCGAGGGACTGCGGGCGGATCTGGAGTGGTGCCAGGAGGCGCTGCGGCACGGAGCGCTGGAGCCCTTCGCCCTGGGCAGCCGGGATCTCCCCGCCCGCTTCCAGCTTCCCCAGCGGTTGTACGGACGCGAGGCGGACGTGGAAGCCCTGCTGGCGGCCTTCGAGCGGGTGGCCCGCACGGGCCGGACCGAGTGGGTGCTCGTCCATGGCTACTGCGGCATCGGGAAGACCTCCGTCGCGCGCGAGCTGCACCGCCCCGTGCTGCGGCACCGCGGCTTCTTCCTCGGCGGCAAGTTCGACCAGCTCCAGCGCGACGTGCCCTATGCCACCCTGGCCCAGGCCATCCGGGAGCTGGTGCGGCAGCTCCTGGCCGGCAGCGACGAGGAGGTCGCGGACTGGCGTCGGCGGCTGTTGGAGGCGTGGGAGGGCAACGGACGGGCGCTGGTGGACCTGGTGCCCCAGCTCGAGCAGCTCGCTGGCGCGCAGCCCGTGCTCGCCGACGTGCCCCCGGTGGAGGCGCGCAACCGCTTCAACCGCGTCTTCCAGCGCTTCCTCGGCGTCTTCGCCAGCACCGAGCGCCCCCTGGTGCTCTTCCTGGACGATCTGCAATGGGCGGACGTCGCCAGCCTCGAGCTGCTGCGCTACCTCGTCACGCACCCGGACACGCCGCCCCTGCTGGTGCTCGGCGCCTACCGGGACAACGAGGTGAGCCCCTCCCACCCGTTGGCGAGGACCCTGGCCGAGGCGCGCACGGAGGGGGCCATCCTGGGGGACATCCACCTGGCGCCCTTGTCGCTGGAGCAGACGCGGCGGCTGGTGGCGGATGCCTTCCCCGGAGCCGCCGACGAGCTGGTGGTGCGCCTGTCCTCCCTCGTCCAGGACAAGACGTGCGGCAACCCCTTCTTCCTCCTCCAGTTGCTGCAGACGCTCCAACAGGATGGGTTGGTGGAGCGTGTCCCGGAGGGCGGCTGGCGCTGGGACGTCGACGGAGTCCGGGCCAAGGGGTACTCGGACAACGTCATCGACTTCATGGCGGGCCGCCTGCTGCTGCTGCCCGAGCCGGCCCGGCGGTTGCTCCGCCTGGCCGCGTGCGTGGGCAATGTCTTCCCCACGCGCATGCTGGCCCTGCTCTCCCACCAGGAAGAGTCCCAGGTGGAGCAGGAGCTGGAGCCCGCGCTCCAGGAAGAGCTGCTGGTGCGGATGGAGGGCTCGCGCTACCGCTTCTCGCACGACCGGATCCAACAGGCCGCCCATGGCCTCATCCCCGAGGAGGAGCGCCAGGCCGTCCACCTGCGCATCGGGCGTCAGTTGCTGGAGAGCCTCTCGCCAGAGGAGCTGCGCGAGCGCCTCTTCGACGTGGTGGGACACCTCAACGCCGGCACGGAGTTGATGAAGGACGACGCGGAGCGCTACCGCCTGGCGTACCTGAATGCCGAGGCGGGTGGGAAGGCCAAGGCCGCCTGTGCCCACCGCTCGGCCGTGACCCACTTCGCCACCGCCTTCACCCTGCTGCCCGGCGATCCCTGGGAAGCAGAGCGGGAGCTGGCCTTCAAGCTGTGCCTGGGTCAGGCCACCAGCGAGGTGATGAACGGCCATGTCGCCGAGGCGCGCCGGTTGTTGGAGGAGCTGCTGCCGCGGGCTCGCACCCGCGCGGAGATGGAGGCCGCCTATCGCCTCGAGAGCGATCTGTTCCTGCAGGCCAGTGATCCCCATGGCGCCATCGACTGCCTGCTGGAGTGCCTGGAGAAGTTCGGCATGCCCCTGCCGCCGGACCCCTCCTGGGAGGAGGTGGTGACGGCCTATGAGGAGGTGTGGTCCCTGCTGGGGACGCGCTCCGTCGAGAGTCTCCTCGAGCTGCCGCCCATGAGGGATCCGGACATGAAGGCCGTCATGAACGTCCTCTCGGCCCTGTTCGCCCCCGCGTTCTTCTGCCGCAGGAGCCTGCATGTCTTCCACATCTGCCGGATGGTGACGCTCTGCCTCCAGCATGGAAACGTGGAGGCCTCCGCACATGCGTACGCGTGGTTCGGCTACCTGAGCAGCAACGTCTTCAAGCGCTACCGGGAAGGCCTGGCGTTCAGCGACTTCGCCTGCCGGCTCGCCGCCCTCCAGGGCAACGCCGCCTATCAAGGAGAGGCGCTCCACGCCCGGGCGATGAACGGGGTGTGGGTGAGTCCGTTCGCCTCCACGCGGGAGCTCATCCTCCGGGGCATCCAGCAGTCCGTCCTGGCGGGTGAGTTCCGCAATGCCTGCCTCTGCTACAACCACAGCACGCTGATTCCCCTGGCCGTGGGACGCGAGCTGGCGGAGGTGCAACGCGAAGCCCTCGCGGGCTACGACTTCGCGTCCAAGGTGGGCTTCTGGGATGTCGCCCAGATGATGGTGGTCTGGCAGCGCTACGTGGCACAGCTCCAAGGCCGCTCCGACGCCCTCACCACCCTCAACGGAGATGGGTTCGACGAGCAGGCCTTCGAAACGCGGCTGCTCGAGGGCGAGGTCGTGCCGCTGCGCTCCAGCTACGGCATCGTGAAGGCGATGGCGCGCTTCATCTCTGGCGCGCATGAGGAGGCACACCAGACGCTCGAGGGCATCTCGGAGCTGGTCTGGTCCAACGCCGGACAGATCTTCTCCTATCTCTACCAGCTCTTCCGGGCGCTGACCCTGGCGGCGTGCTGCCGGGATGCCCCGCCGCCACGGCGGCTCGAGTACCTGGAGCGCATCGAGCACCACCACCGGCAACTGGCCGAGTGGGCCGGGAACTGCCCGGAGAACTTCCGCGCGGCCGAAAGACTGGTGTACGCCGAGTGGGCGCGCCTGAACGAACAGCCGGACAAAGCCAGCCTCGCGTACGAGGAGGCCATCCGCTCCGCCCGCGAGCAGGGCTCGCTGCTGAACGTGGCCCTGGTGAGTGAGCTGACCGCGCGCTTCTGGAAGGAGCGAGGGCTGTCCACCACCGCCCTGCTCTTCGCGAGGGAGGCCCGGGAGAGCTGGTGGCTGTGGGGGGCCGAGGGCAAGGCGCGGCAGTTGGAGGAGAAGTGGCCCGCCCTGGGCTCGCCCTCCGCGAAGGCACAGAACTCCAGCACCAGCTACGACACCCAGACCAGTCACCTGGATGCGCTCTCCATCGTCAAGGCCCAGCAGGCCATCTCCAGTGAGATCGTCCTGGAGCGGTTGGTGAATACACTCATGCGGGTGGCGCTGGAGAACGCCGGCGCCCAGCGCGGCGCGCTGCTGGTGCCACGCCATGACACGCTGGAGGTGGCGGCCCTCGTGGACACCTTCTCCCCCCAGGCCTTGCTGGAGGGAGAGTCCGCCCGGCCCCTGCCCTGGTCGCTGCTGACGTACGTGCGGCGCTCGGGCGAGCACGTCCTCATCAACGACACCGCCCAGCCCCACGCCTTCTCCTCCGATGCGTACCTCTCCAGTGGCCCGGCGCGCAGCGTGCTGTGCCTTCCCCTCGGACGCCCCGAGGAGCTCGGCGGACTGCTGTACCTGGAGAACGACCTGGCCACCGAGGCCTTCTCCCCGGGCCGCCTCGTCCTGCTGCGGCACCTCGCCTCCCAGGCCGCCATCTCCATGGAGAACGCGCGCCTGTACTCGGAGGTGCGGCGGGCCGAGGTGGCCCTGCGTCAGTCCAATGACGAGCTGGAGCAGCGCGTGGAGGCGCGCACCCGCGAGCTGAAGCAAGCCCAGGCACACCTGGTGGAGACGGCGCGCGTGGCGGGCATGGCGGAGGTCGCCTCCAACATCCTCCACGAGGCCGGCAATGCCCTCACCAGCGTGGTGGTGGACACGGATCTGCTCCGCGACTCGGTGAATGCCTCGCGCGTGGGCCGGGTGAAGCAGGTCGCGGATCTCCTCGTGGAGAGCCAGGATCGCCTGGCGAACTTCCTCACCGAGGATCCACGCGGCAGCATCCTGCCGGGCTACCTGTCCACGCTCGCGGGCGAGCTGCTGCGCGAGCAGGAGTCGTTGAGGAACAGCCTCGAGTCCTTGCACGGACACGTGAGCCGGGTGGGAACCATCATCCAGACCCAGCGCACCTACGCGACGTCCACGGTGCTGACAGACGAGTGTGACCTGGCCGGACTGGTGGAGGAAGCCCTGCACATGCTGGCCGCGCGGCACTTCCCCATGTCGGTGACGAAGGAGCTCTCCGCGCTGCCCATGGCGCGGGTGGACAGGCATCGCGTGCTGCAGATCCTCACCAACCTGCTCAACAACGCCCGCGCGGCCCTGGAGTCCGTGCCCGAGCAAGCACGGCGCCTGGAGGTGCGGCTGACGGCGGAGGGCGGGTGGGCCCGCATCCAGGTGGTGGACAATGGCGAGGGCCTGACTCCCGAAGTCCGCGAGCGCCTCTTCACGCAAGGCTTCAGCACCCGCAAGGACACCTACGGCACCGGCCTGCACTCCAGCGCGCTGGCGGCCCGGCTGCTGGGCGGACGGCTCACGGTGGACAGCGAAGGGCCGGGCCAGGGCGCCACCGCCACCCTCGAGCTGCCCCTCGGCGGCACCCGCCGCCAGGCCTGAGGTTCACCCCGCGCGTGGGTGAACGGGCTCGTGGGCTCCGGGGCTGGCGCCCCGCGGTCTTCTTGGAGAGGCTGCGGGACACGTCGTGCTCATTCCTGGAGGAATCCGTGTTCCCTCGCGCTCTCGGCGGCGGCCTGGCCGCCAGTCTCGCCCTTCTCCCGCTCGCCGCCTGGAGCCAACAGCCGGACACCTCGCCACCGCGTCCGGGGACCGTCCTGGATGGGATTGGCATCGACAAGGACGAGCAGGACTACGCCGGCATCCTCCAGAGCGACTGGAGCCAGCCGCCTGGCTTCTCCGATCCCGAGTCGAGCATCATCGGCTATTCGCTCGCCGTCGGTACCCGGCCGTGTGGCACCGAGGTGCGCGGGTTCGAACCCGTCGGGCTGGTGGTGTCGTACACCCTGTACGACCTCAACCTCCTTCCCGGGCAGCGCTACTACGTCACCATTCGCGCGACCAACGGCGCGGGCCTGGCCACCTATGTGTCCTCGGATGGTGTCCTCATCCTGCCCAAGGACGGAAACACGGACGGAGCACCCGCCCCGCTTCCCGGCGGAGAGTGCACCCCGGGAGGCACAATCCCCTCCCCCGACGCGGGGACCGATGGCGGTGCGCCTGACACTCCGCCGGACGCGGGAACCCCTCCCGACGCGGGTACTGCTCCCGACGCGGGTACGGCTCCCGACGCGGGCACTCCCGATGACGGCGGCCCCCTGGAGGCGCCCCTGGGCTGGGGCTGCTCCACGGGCGGCCCCGGGGGATTCGCGATGATGGCCCTGTCGGTGCTCGGGCTCGTCATCCGCCTCCGGCGTGTCCCGTTTCAGTGATGCTTGATCATCACATTGTTGGGGACGACCTGGATCAACTGCATCATTCCGTGGTCCTCGTGGATGAGGATGTGGCAGTGGAGGACGAACAGGCCGGGGAAGTCGTCGAAACGGGTTCGCATCTTGACATGGCCGGGGACGACAACCTCCCCCATCTGCCGTGCCGCTGGAATCGCGATCGTGTCCCGCCAGACATAAGGCTTCTCGAGGGGGGGTTGGCACGACTTCCAGGTGGATGGGTCCTCGGCCTTGTAACAATTCGCTCCCTGCTCTCTGGGATCGTTGGGATCGAAGACCTCGATCACCTGGAATGGATTGACGTGGATGTGGAAGGGATGCGCGACGCCCGGTGGCGGGAGAGTCGTGTTGAGGAGCGTCCACTCCTCCGCGGTGTCCTGAAGCATGGACTGAGAGATCGTCTGGTCCTTGAATAGCCTATCGTCAATCGTTTCATCTCTCAGGGCAGCCTTGCCCTCGACTGGCGTCACCTTGGTGTTGAAGGTGACTTCTCGCGAGATGTGGATCGTCTCGGGGGCGATGTCCTCCAGGAAGCTGGGAAGCTTGGGAAAGTCCTCCTTCGAGGGGAACGGCATGTCCACGCTGGGGGCCGCTGAAACCTGGATGGTCAGGAGGATCGGATCATTGACCTTGTCCTGTGGGGTGTTGGTGCTGATGGCATCGGCGAACCGCAGATCATACCTCCCAGCAACCGCGGGAGCCTTGACGAGCAGGTCCACCCGGTTCCCAGGTGACAGCAGGAAGGGTGGATTGTCCTTCGCGGCTCTCGCGTAGTTTTCCGGGCTGAGTTGGATGCCATCTCGCGCGGTCTGGCGCCACTCGGTGGTGTTCTTGGGGTCGTAGCTCTTCGGGTCGAAGAATTGAACGCCACTCACCCACGCGGCGTTCACGAAGCGCCACAGTTGAACCTCGCCCGGTTTCATCTCGATGACGGGCTGGCGTCGGCCATTGATGGACAACAAGGGCCGGGTGGGTCCCGGTGGAGCAATCAGGCTGGAAGAGACGCCGATCTGCTGGATGACGAGCACCTGTTCCGTCAATCCCCCCTTGGGCTTGTAGAAAGCCCTCAGCGTGTCATCGTACTCCCCCTCGATGATGAAGGCTCCGGCCATGCCATTGGCGACGTTGAGGGCCGACGAGCCGTGCTTGTGTGCGTGGTACCAGTAGGTCCCCGGAGCCTGTCCCATCCGGACCCCCTCCGGCTTGCCGTTCTTCTCCTTGTACTCCGGGATGTTGAAACAGTAGGGGTACGCCCCCATCTGGTATTGCGGCCACAAGCCGTGCTCGATCGCCATCTTGTTCCGAGGCCACAACTGGGCCGCCTCGGGAAGAGGGCGGTACTTGCCCTGGTACGGCCCGGTCTCGTCATACTTCCGCAGCAGGGTCTCCTGCTTCTTGCGCCACTCCGCTGGGAGCTCCTCCCAGTGTTTGGGAGGCGATTTGGCTTCGCACTTGTCGAAAACGCGCTTGAAGACGTCCTTCACCGAGGCCTCCGTCACCTGCGGGTTGCCCTTCGGGTCCCTCGGCGAGGGCCGGATCATGAGCAGGACATTGTCCCCGGTCGTGTTGGGGGTGACGTGGAGCCCATGGAAATGCAGATTGGCGGTGCTCGACCCGTGCAAGCAGTTGGGCATCTCGTTGTTCTTGGCTGGGTACGGGTCTTGGCTCTTGACCTGGTCGCAGCCCAGGCCCTGATCACCCCGGTCGAGCGAGCCTTGGAAATTATTCACGTCCACATGATTGAGAAACGTGATGTTGACCCAGTCCCCCACCCGTGCCCGGAGTGTCGGCCCGGGAACCGGTTCGGGCAGCCCCTGCGCCGTTGGGGCGCTCTGTGAATTGTTGGATGAAGCGGGGCCCGTGAAGAATCGCAGGCGTTGGGGCGCGCAGAAGGCGGGAGCACCAGGTTCGTCGCCCGACCGGAACCACACGAGCCGCTCTTCATCCCGGACCGTGATCACCGCCTGCAAGGTCTTCTTCGCGGGATCCCGCGTGATCTCCGGCATCTTGTAGAGGGGAAGAGCGCCGGGTTCCGGACAAGGCACGAAGGACCCTTCGGCGTACACCGGGAGCGGCTGGAGCAACACCGCCAGGGTCACGAACAGGAGGCTCCGCAGAACCAGGACCGGCGGACTCAGCAGCACCTTGATGATGCCTTTTTCACCCGGGTGCAGCACACAGCCATACTCGAGTTCCTTGCCCTTGTCGGCCGCATCAGGAGAGAACCCGATGTCGGACGTCGCACCTGGCGGAATCTTATGCGTCATGTAGCCCGTTTTGTTCAGCTTCCCATACTCATCGAACGGAGCCGGCCAGTGGGGCTCGGTGTCGGTGTTCTTCCAGTTGATGACGTCGCCCGCCAGAGCTTCCTGGGGATTGGGAGTGAAGTCGATACGAGAGAGCCTGGATGCTTTTCTTCTTCTCTGGTTCTTCCTCTCGATCTTGATCATCCAGTCTGGCATGGGGGGTTCCTCCTTCGAGCGCGAGAATGGGAATGCCCCCCTGGTCACCGTTGGGGCCACCTCGAGCGTCCGAGGAGGTGACACCCCTCCGCGAGGATCGCCAGAGCCAGTCATGACCCACTGTTCACCTTGAGTGAACACCGTGCCAACGGGTGTCCCTGGCTCACGAATGCCCTGCCCTCCTGGCCCGCTGGTCAATTCCTGCCCCCGGGGAGAAATTCGGGCAGGGGAACTCCTTCATGATTGTCGCCGTCCTGGCACTCGTCGTGGCACAGGCTCCAACGCCTTGTCTGGAGCGCTATCGCGCACTGCAACCCATTTGTCCTGGAGCGGCGAGCTGCCCCTCGACTGAGCAGGAAGCCTGTGCCCGCCTGACCAGCGCCTTCCCGGTGGAGGAATCACGCCTCGGGCTCCGTCTCCAGGAGGACGAGGCCGTCGAGGTCATCCATCCCGAGGCGATCCAACCGATCCTCGGTGCTGGAATCGCCGGCACGCCCGGCCAGATCGATGCCCCGGCCCAGGTCCAGACGGTCGGGCTCGCGGGGGCCTCGCTGGGCATCGTCGTCACCCCCTCCAACCGGGTCGCTCTCCTCTCGTTCTCGGTCAACCCGCTCGCCATCTCGAGCACGGGCCGAGGTTCCTTCGTGCGGCACTCGCGTCTCTTCGATATCGGTGTCGTGCTGCCCGCGCCCTTCCAGGAATCGCCGCTGCCCGAGTTCTTCGGCGTGAGGGCCAACCTCGACTTCGTCGGCGCCGCGGCGGCCCACCGCGCGTTCGAGTCCCTATCGGCCTCGCTGCTCCAGGCCTGGCGTCAAGTGCTCACCACCGAGGGCTGGTTTCGTGAGGACTTGAGGCGCGCGCTCGACACGCTCACTCCCGCGCAGCGCGCACGGTGTCTCGACGCCCTCTTCGCCACACCCGTCACGCTCGAGGGACTCGCCGCCTGCTCCCCGGAGCTTCCCACCCGCCTCCTGGCCGCGGCGTCCGCGAGCGCCCCGTACCAGAAGGCCCTCGGCGACTTCCAGGGCGCGGTCGACACCTCCCACGGAGGGCTCAACGTGCAACTGGATGTTCCCGCGACCCGCTCCAGCACCGTGCCCTTTCGAGCGGCGCTCCTGGGCGCTGGGACGTACGGCTTCATCAAGGATGCGCGCGCCCCGTGGCGGATCGACGCCATGGCCTCGCTCGGCCCGGACTGCCTGATTCAGGAAGACACGCGGGCCCTGGGCGTGTCCCTGGCCGCCGCGCTGGCCGTGAGGGCACGGCTCCCGCGTGGCCTGCCGAGACTGCATTCGAGCATCGGCTTGAGGGGCCATCTCGGCCAGGACGCACAGGTGCGTGTCCTCAGCCTCGCGAGCCGGCCTGGCAATTACCTCCAGGCGCAGTGGGGTGCCAGCCTTCCCCTCGGGCGGAGCGGGGTGGCCGTGTCCGGTGGCATGAACTGGACCCTCGTGGGGAGAGCATCCGGGGAGCTGGGGTTCGCCATGAACCTCCTCTATTCGCTGCCGGGCGGAGAGCGATGACCCCAGGGAGAGCAGCACACCGTGTCGGAACCACTCCAGGAAACACTCGAGCTCCTGCTCGCCAGGGCCGATGATCATCAGCCGAGTCTGCCCTCCGGGCTGGATCCGGCGTCCGTCGAGGGCGCCCCCCGGCCCGAGCGGTTGCCACGGCGGGCGGAGGTCCCCCTGCTCGACAGACCCGACGCGGACCCCAACGCACTGCCCGAGCAGCGCTGGGGCGTGATCGCGCCCGAAGGGGGCGAGGGTGACCAATTGCTGCGAGCCATTGCCCCGCTGGTGGAGTACCGGGCGCGGCAGCAGGACGCGGAGGTGAAGCTCTACCGGGTGCCGCCGGACATGGACGCGGTCCAGGCAGTCGCCTGGAGGGAACGGGTGTATCGGGACGAGCGCGTCCCCTCGGAGGAGCGGCCCAGATACCTGCTGGTGCTCGGGAGTCCGGAGCAGGTCTCCTTCGAACTCCAGCACGTGCTGGCCCAGGGCGCCTTCGTGGGACGGTTGCACTTCGCGACGCCGGAGGGAGCACCGGAGCTCGCCAGCCATCGCGCCTATGTGGACAAGGTGCTGGCCCACGAGCACGCCTCCGAGCAGGCCGAGGCCGCCGACGTCTTGCTCTACACGGCCGCGGATGGCTCGAAGGCCACCGTGCAGGGCCACCAGCTCCTGATGGAGCCCTGCCGGAAGATGGTGGAGGCGCGATGGCTCCCCAAGCAGCTCGCGAGGCGGCTCGAGGTCCTCCGCGGCGAAGAGCCAGAGGCGCTGCCACGCGTGGCGGGGGCGGTGCGCTCGGGGGTGTTGCTCTCGGTGTCCCATGGGCTGGGGGCGCCGAGTGGCGGCTGGGCCTCCGCCGAGCAGCAGCGGGCGCGGCAGGGCGCACTCTGTCTGACGCCCGAGCTGGAGCTCACCGCGGACACGGTCCGGCAATCGTCGTTCCTCCCCGGAGGCGTGTGGTTCTGCGTGGCGTGCTTCGGGGCGGCCACTCCGCGCAAGAGCACCTTCCACGCCTGGCTGTCGATGCTGGCGAAGCAGAAGCTCTTCCCGGGCCGCCCCGAGGCCGTGCTCGACAGCCTGCCCCGGCCCGGGGAGCCTCCCTTCCTCGCCGCGCTTCCCCAGGCCCTGCTGGCCAATCCGCTCGGTCCCCTGGCCTTCGTGGGGCACAGTGATCTGGCCTGGAACTTCGGCTTCGCCAACCCGGTCAACCTCGCCGAGAGCCGCGCGTCTCGCATCCTCTCGGCGCTCGAGGTCCTGGCGAAGGGCAGCCGGGTGGGGGTCGCGCTCGATGCGCTGATGCGCTCCTTCCGGGACGTGAATGACAGCCTGATGTCCGTCTACCAGGAGCGGCAGGAGGCGCTCGAGGAGGAGCGGCCGGATCCCACCGATCCCAAGCGGCTCGGCTATCTCTGGATGCTCCGCAATGACTTGCGAGGCTATCTCCTGCTGGGAGATCCGGCGGTCCGGCTCCAGCTCCGGCGAGCCACGAAATAGGCAGGAGGCTTTCGGCGCGTTCAGGAAGCAGTACGGCCCTGGGAGCGCTCGCAGTCGGCGAAACGCCTTTGGGCCCGCGCTTCGCGCTCATTGAGGTAGGTCTCGCGCAGGTCCGGCGGCAGGCAGTCCTTGTTGTCCTGACGCAGACGTTGCTGGAGTTGCGGAATCGACAGGAGGGTCCAGAGCTTCGCTGTCCAGTCACTGCCGGCCGTGATGAGTTGCCGGCCATCCGGGCTGAAGGCCACGGATAGGACCGGCCCGGTGTGTCCCTGCAGGAGGAGGGGCTCGCCCCATCCGTCCGCCCGCCACACCCGCGTCCCATCCTCTCCCGAGGTGGCGAGGTGTTGGCCGTCCGGGCTGAAGGCGGCGGACCGGATCGGTCCTTGGTGCCCCCGCAGAACGAGAGGTTCGCCCGTCCCATCTGCTCGCCACACCCGCGCCGTTCCATCCTCTCCCGAGGTGACGATGCGCTGGCCGTCCGGGCTGAAGGTGGCTGACATGACCGCGCCCCCTTGCCCCATGAGCACCAGGGGCTCGCCCGTCCCATCCGCCCGCCACACCCGAGCCGTCCCGTCCTCTCCCGAGGTAATGACACGCTGACCGTCCGGGCTGAAGGCGGCGGAGAGGACCTGTCCCACATGTCCTCGCAACACCAGGGGCTCGCCCGTTCCATCCGCCCGCCACACCCGCACTGTCCCATCGCTGCCCGCCGTGACGAGGTGCTGGCCGTCCGGGCTGAAGGCGGCGGAGAGGACCTGTCCCTCGTGCCCCCGCAGCACGAGGGGCTCGCCCGTTCCATCCGCCCGCCACACACGGGCTGCCCCATCCCAGGAAGCGGTGACGATGAGCTGGCCGTCCGGGCTGAAGGCGGCGGCTTGCACCTGCACCTTGGGTCCTCGCAATACGAGGGGCTCGCCCGTCCCATCCGCCCGCCACACGCGCGCCGTGCCGTCCCAGGAAGCGGTGACGATGCGCTGGCCGTCCGGGCTGAAGGCGGCGGAGGAGACCGAATCCACATGCCCACGAAGCACCCTGGGCTCCGTCGAGCCCTCGGCTCGCCATACGCGCGCCGTGCCGTCAAACGAGGCGGTGACGACGCGCTGCCCATCCGGACTGAAGAGGACGGATGTGACCACCCCCTTGTGCCCCTGCAACTCCACGGGCTGGCCCGTTCCATCCGCCCGCCACACGCGCGCCGTGCCGTCCCAGGAAGCGGTGGCGATGAACCGTCCATCCGGGCTGAAGACGGCGGAAGCGACCCGCGCCCTATGCCCCTTGAGCACCACGGGCTCGCCCGCTCCATCCGCCCGCCACACGCGCGCCGTGCCGTCCCACGAGGCGGTGACGATGCGCCGCCCGTCCGGACTGAAGGCGGCGGACATGACTGCTCTCACGTGCCCCCTGAGCACCACGGGCTGACCCGTGCCGTCCGCTCGCCACACGCGTGCCGTCCCATCCCAGGAAGTGGTGGCGATGTGCTGGCCGTCCGGGCTGAAGGCGGCGGAGAGGACCTGTCCCGCGTGTCCCCGCAGAACCAGGGGCTCGCCCATTCCATCCGCCCTCCACACGCGCGCCGTGCCATCCCACGAGGCGGTGACGACGCGCCGCCCGTCCGGACTGAAGGCGGCGGAGTACACCTGTGCCGCGTGCTTCAGCACCACGGGTTGGCCCGCTCCATCCGCCCGCCATACGCGCGCCGTCCTGTCGAAGGACGCGGTGACCACGAACCGCCCATCCGGGCTGAAGGTGGCGCTCATGATCGGCTTGGTGTGTCCCTTCAACTCCACGGGCTGACCCATCCCGTCCACTCGCCACACCAGCACCGTGCCGTCCGACAAGGCGGTGACGACGAACCGGCCATCCGGAGAGAAGGCCGCGGAGGTGAAATACCCCTCTCGTCCCTTCAACTCCACGGGTTGGCCCGTGCCATCCGTCCGCCATATCTGCGCCGTCCCCTTCGCGCTGGCGATGACGACGTGCTGGCCATCCGGGCTGAAACGGGCCGCGTAGACCACTCCCGGGGCGCGGAACGTCACCTCGGGAGTGCTACTCGCCAGGGCTCCGTGCGCGAGGGATGCCCACCCCCAGACCCGCTCCGGCCGGCGAACTTCGAGCAGCAGCTTCATCGCCATCGCGGACTGGTCGCGCTCGAGCAACTCCCGCGACCCCGACATCAAGGACTGGTTGCGGGCCCGCTCCGTCTGCGCCAGCGCCCACAGCAACAGGCCCCCCATCACCTCGGCCACCACCAGTGCCACCACGGAGATGCGCCGCAACCGCCGCCAGCGGGCCCGCTCCCGCTCGAGCTCCCGCCGTGACTCCTCGTCCCGCAGCCGCTCCCGCCGCAGCTCGAAGACCTTCCTCGCCAGCCAGTCGTGGCCGAGCTCGAAGTAGCGGCTGCCGTGGTGCTCTCCGGCCAGCAGCACCGCGGTGCTCTCCAAGGTGGTCAGCACCCGCTCGGCCTGTCCCGGCGGGAGCGCGGCCTGGGCCTGCCGCTCCGTCAGCAACGCCCGGCTGCCGTCGCTGGCCACCAGGTGCTCCTCCAGCAGCCGCCGGGCATCCCCCGCCAGCGGCCCCAGCCCTTCCAACGTCGCATCCAGGTAGCGGTGCAGGATGGGCTCGGCCGCCACCGGCCCCGGCACCTCCGTCCCAGCGGCGCGCTCTTCCCAGAGGGCGCGGCAGACGATCTGCGCGAAGGCGGCCTGCACCTCCGCCTCCTCCGTGGCGTCCTGTCCCGGCACCCGGACCTGAAGCATCAGCTCCAGCAGCTCGCGCGGGGGCCAGTGCTGCGCCGGGGTGCCGGAGGCCGCCAGCCGGCGCGCCACCTCCGCCATTTCGCGCACCGTGAGCGGGCCGAGCCGGCTGCCGTGCTCCAACAACTCCGCCGCGCCGCGCAACCGCTCCCGGAAACGCCCCAGGTAGTCCTCGCGCAGCAGCAGCACGAGCTGAAGTCCCCGGAAGGGGCTGCGGACCAGACGCACCAGGCCCTCGAGCAACGCGTCCGTCTGCTCCGGGTCTCGCCCGGGAAGGAGGAGTTGCTCGAGCTGATCCAGGTAGAGCAACACCGGCCGGTCCGAGCGCCGCTCCGCCAGCCGCACCGCTTCCTCGAGCGCCTCGTCCGGGCGCATCCCCGCGGGCGGCGCACCGAGGCGCAGGTCCGCGAACATCGCCTGGACGAGCCACTCGAGGGGCGCGTGGCTGGCCAGCCAGCCCTCGACGCGGACCACGCGGAACTCATGCTTCTCCTCCAGCAGGGGAATCACTCCGGCCCGCATCAACGAGGACTTGCCCGCGCCCGAGGGACCGAAGAGCAGGAAGCAGGGCCAGGAGAGGATGCCTTGCACCAGCCTGCGCGTGGACTCCTCGCGGCCGAAGAAGCGGTCTCGTTCGCTCGCGCGGTAGGGCTGGGGTCCCAGAAAGGGATTGGCGGAGCCACTCATCCGTGCCCCCCGGCCGCCAGCGCCTCGAGCCAGTCCTCCAATTCCACGTCCGTCGATTCGAGCGCCCTCACCCCGGTCCGTCCAGGCAGTCCCCTGCCCTCCTCCCACAGCTCCTGCTCGTGGCTCCTGGGATCGAGGACGGCCATGCTGCCACGCATCAGCGTGCGCCTGCCGAAGAGCTGGTAGAGCAGCATCCGGTGGCTCCAGTCCAACATGGACATCCCGGTGAGCAGGAGCGGACGCAGGCTCAGGGCGCTCTGGATGGGCTCGACGAGCTCGAAGGGCAGCAGGCTCGACAGGCCACGGACGCCCAGCAGGTAATCATCCTCGGTGATCAATGGATGGCTGAAGAGGTGGGCTGGCAGGTAGCCGGAGCAGAGCCGGAGCACCACCACGTCCCGCTCGGTATCCAATTCGCTCGGCACCTTGCGCAACCGCTCCCAGCGGACGCCGCCCGCCTCGCGCCGCATCATCACGGCGTGGCCGTCCGCGTTCGAGGAGGGTTGGAGGACGTAGAGCGTGAGCCGTGGATGCAGCTCGGCGATGGCCTGCTCCAGCAGGGGCAGGCGCAGCAGGGTGATGTGCACCCCGGTCCCGAGACGCCGCGCCAACAGCCGCACCAGGGGGGGCATGAAATCCGCCTGGCCGAACACCTCCTGGAACTCGTAGTCGAGTTCCTCCTGCCCGATGCGCAATGCGAAGTGCTGCGCCAGGGTGCTCAGTGGCGATTCGCGTGGCACGGGGAGCTCCTTCTGGGTGAGCTCGCCCTGAAGCCGCTCGCGCAGACCCCGGAAGTCGGGTGCCTCCTCCTCCCAGCGGTTTCCCAACAGCAGCGTGAAGGGTTGCTCCAGCAGCCGCCCCAGGGCGGGAGGCGGGGGGGACGCCTCCGTCCGTGCGGCCACGAGGGGTGGAGGCGAGACCTTGCGCGTCTTGAAATCGAACAGCACCGGATCGCGTCCGCGCAGGTACAGCACGGGGGAGAACGCCTCGGCACTGCCCTCCAGCTCCGCGAGGACGCTGCGCCGGGCCTCGTTGAGGCTGAGCGCCACGTCACCCTCCTCCCGGGCCGCACTCGTGAGCGCGCGGTAGAACGCACGCGAGCAGCGAAGGGCCACGTCCATCCTCACCGGCCAGAGGTAGGCGACGACGGCATCCGCCGCGGTGCGCGCCAGCAGCTCCGCCGCGCTCGCCAGGGCGCCGGGGCTCGCTCCCTCACAGGCCTCCAGGACGATGAGCCGCAGGGGGCCCTGGCCCCACGCTCCATGGAGCTGCTGCGCCAGCAGCTCCACGGGCACCCAGCGCTCCTCGTCCTCCTCGTCCGCCAGCCGCAGAACGGGCCTGCCCTCGTGCACCCCCCCATGTCCGATGAAGTGGAGGATGTGGGGCTCGGGCTGGCGCCTCAGGCGCTCGAAGAGGGCGGCCTCGCGGGACCTCGGACCCGTGAGGGGCTCGAGCCACTCGACCTCACCCGAGGCGAGACTCTCGTGAAGCGTCCCCTGCAACCGGGAGAGGGACTGGGGGTGCAGCGGCGCGAGGGCGAGCAGCCGCACCGCGCCCCGCACCTCGCGCGGCTGCCAGGGCTCGGGCGAGCGCACGCCTCGCACCGGCAGGAGGCTCGCCGAGTTCCCCAGGAACTCGAAGTCCCTCCCGGGCTCACAGAGGGCCTCCCAGGGGAAGCCCTGGAGGTCCGTATCCTGGAGCATGAGCCGCAGCAGGACGGGCCCTCCACCGGAGGCCTCGCGCAGACGTGCGAGCACCGCCTGGAGCTCTCCCTGGAGGAGGGCCCGGTGGAGCGCCTGGACCTGCCGTGCGAGCTCGGGCTCGAGCGGCAAGCCTCTCTCGGCCGCCGTCTTCAGGCGCCTGGCGAGCGCATGCAGCGCGTCCACATCGAAGCCGGGGCCAAGCAGGTGCATCCCGGGCTGCTCCTGGCGAGAGCCCAGCCCCCGGGCCCTCAGCCCGGCACCACTCCGCTCGACGTCGATTTCCAGCCAGTTCCTGGCAGAAATGGAATCCTCCCGGGTGCACTCCCTTCTTGGGGAGAGAACACACGGGAAACCTGTGTCGCCCTCGACGCTGGGGGAACGGTGTCCAGGGACGCGCCTGGCCGAAGAGCAGCCGATGAATCGAGGCGTGGCCCGGGGCTACCGGGGCACGCCTCCGCGCGGCGGAGCCGGGAGAACGCCGGCACCCGCCGCGTCTGGACGGCGGTGGCGCCGCTCAGCCCTTGACGTCCGCCGCGACCTTCATGGAGACGATCTTGTCGGGATCCACGACGGGCTCGCCGCGCTTGATCTTGTCGACGTTCTCCATGCCCTCGATCACCTGTCCCCAGACGGTGTACTGACGGTCCAGGAAGGACGCGTCGTCGAAGACGATGAAGAACTGCGAGTTGGCGGAGTTGGGGTTCTGCGCGCGCGCCATCGAGCACGCACCGCGGCCGTGGTTGGCGCTGCTGAACTCGGCCTTCAGGTCCGGCTTGGAGGAGCCGCCCATGCCGGCGCGGCCCGGGTTGAATTCGGGGCCCGTGGACTTGCCGAACTTGACGTCACCCGTCTGGGCCATGAATCCGGAGATCACGCGGTGGAAGACGACGCCGTCATAGGCGCCCTCGCGCGTCAGTTCCTTGATGCGGGCCACGTGGTTCGGAGCGAGATCGGGGCGCAGCTCGATGACGACCTTTCCCTTGGTCGTCTCCATGATGATGGTGTTTTCCGGATCCTTGATGTTCGCCATGTTTCCTTCCTTCTTTCGCACGGTGGTCATCGGACGCGGTGCGCACGCGGATCGTGGGCCCCGAGTCGGCGACCGTCGCACTTTGTCGATCGCCCTCGGGTTTGTCGACCCGTTCCATTGCGTTCGACGCGAGGTGTCAGGAGGAGTACCTCCCCGTGCCCCGTGAGGAGACCCTCGTGCCGCGCGTGGCCGTGCCCGTCCCCCTACCCTCCGTGTAGTATCCACCCTCCTACCCGGGGACGGGCACCGCCCGCGCGGAGGGCCCCGTGAGTCCCGCTCCCGAGCCCCCCACCCCGCCGGACGCCCCGGCACCCGGGCACGCCTGGCCCTCGTGGGCTGGGGACCGCGGCGCTGCAAGTGGCCAACGATTCGCGCGCTGATCGATAGCAACCAAAGGCTCGTCGTGTTTCGGGAACTCCACGAAACCAAAAGCACGGCGCCGTTCGATGCCCTCGACTGGTACCTCGACCCATCGGGCCGGCGGAATACAACTCTCAAATAACAAGAAACCAACAACCGTATCAGGGTATAAATTCAGTTTGACAATATAACTTCTCAACGACAAAATCGTGGGAGATGGTGAGGATGGAGTTTCTCTGACAAGTATTTCATGTCATCAGCGAGGTCTTCATGTCATTGACTGTTCATCGGCGAGCGCGGACTCTTCTCTTCGGCATTTCATTCCTGGCAAGCGTAGGTTCCGCCACGGGAGTGGTCGCGGCGCCGTCGGACGCGCAACGGGGCGAGTTGCGCGTCCTCGTCGAGAACGTCACCCAGGCGAATGCGCGCCGATACGGAGCGACGGACAGCGCGGGCCGTTCCATGGACACCGCCAAGCTCATCAAGGATCCCGCCGGTGGCTACCTGGCCGTCTACCATACCTATATCAATGGAAGCCCGCGCGTCAGCGTGGCCGCCTCCAGCGATCTCATCAACTGGACCTTTCTCCGGGAGCTTGGCACGAACGCCTCCCAGCCCGACATCCGGGCCATGCCCAATGGCTCCTACGTGCTTGCCTGGGAGCAGGAGCCGAACAATCACATCGCGTTCCGCTACTACGCGAACCGCGGTGACCTGCTCAACGGCGTGGCCTCGCGCAGCTTCGACACGTCGCGCACCCTGTCCTCCTGCGCGGAGGGAACGCCCAACCTCTACTCGGTGCAATTCCTGCCCGACGTCGACCACTCGACCATTGATGTGGGCGGCCATTACTACTGGAACTGCGACCGGGACCGGCAGCAACTCGGACGGTTGACGAACTTCAATTCCTGGAGCACGAGCGCCCAGAACAACGTGGACAACTCCTTGTTGTACTGGGGGGTCGGGGGCAACATCGGCGACAGGGATGCCCTGCACTACAAACAAAATGTCTATGGCCTCATCGAAGGGCAGTACACCAAGAACGACTTCGGCTCCTGGCGTGTCTTCATCTTCGACCACCAGACGGGAAACGCCGAGCCGCTGAACATGCGCACCGACAAGGGCAGCACGGCGTTCGCCAATCCCTCCTTCACCGCTTTGACCGCGCCGAACGGACAGAGGGCCATCGCCGTCAGCATCTTCCTTCCCAGCGAGGGCGCGAAGCCGGGAGAGGCCGGCCAGTTGATCTACTATCGGACCTACTGACGCCGCCTCGGTTCCCGCCCACGCCCTGGGAGGCCGTGGAAACCATGCCGCGCCTCCGTCTTCGCGAGGCACCCTTGCGGCAGGATCATTTGGCCCAGTAACATCACGAGGCAATGCTGGGCTGGCCGGGATTCGAGGAGACAACAGCGTGCAACCAGGGGAAGTGATCCAGCAACTCGACGGGCGGCTTCAGCAGCATGAGCAGTTCGGAGACTCGTCGAGGATCGTGGGGCGCGTCATCGAGCGCTACAAGTTCGCCCTGGAGGTGCTGGCGCGGCGGGACGAGCGGCTCCGCGAGTTCTCGAGCCGCATCGAGGGGCTGGACGTCGAGTCGGCGGACGTTCTCTTCGGTGACCTGCTGGTGCGGGCGGAGTTGGAGGCAGCGATCAACCGGCTGGAGACGACGGGACCGGCCGGCGCGTCGAGCGAGTCGCTGCCCTGGCTTCTTGGCGAGGCGCTCACGTCACTCGCTCGAGACCGGAGCATGGGCGTCTCGCGCGGGGCGATGAAGCGCGACTTCGCCGTGGGGCCGGCCAGGCGGACCTGGGTGTGGGATCTCCCGGACGAGCCGACGCACGTGGGCGACCTGCTGCGCGAGAGCATTCGCACGGGGTTCATGCCGGGCGCCGAGAGCAGTGTCGAGATCATCCGCCCGACGCCGCGCATGATCGAGGGGCTCGAGCGCGCATGCGCCCTGCTCTACCGGCTCGTGCCACGGATAGCCGACAGCGTCTTCCAGCACCTCCACTCCATTGCCGTCGCGAACATCCGTGGTCCGCGGGGCCGGATGCTCACGGGCTCCGGGGGGGACGGCACCCCGTGCATGATCTTCATCGACCCCGATGAGCTGGACAACCCCTGGGACACCGCCGGCCACATCCTGCACGAGGGGATCCACCTCAAGCTCTCGGATCTGATCCGCACGGGCGCCATCGTGACGGAGGACGGACCCATCGAGCTGCCGTGGGGGCGCAAGACGGCGCTCTCCAACAGCGTCTTCGCCTACCACGCGTACGCGCACATGCAGGTGTTTCGCGCCGCCGTGCAGAACCTCGGGCCCTCGTGCCACGCCGAGTTCGGCGCGCCTCACGACTACGACGCACCGGCGCACGCCATGTCGGTGGTGAACAACAAGACCACGTCCCCCTTCTCCCGGGCACAGGAGCGGCTCGAGTACCTGCACGAGCAACTCTCGGGGCCCCTGTCTCCGCGGGTGACGCCGTACGGACGCGAGCTGGTCGCGTGGCTCTGGGACACGATCCGTCCCCTCGCGGCCCTCGTCGGTGAGCGGCCCGTGTCCCGCGCCGAGGCCACCGCCGAGGCGCCGCCGGCCCCCAGCCAGGCGCCCTCCTCCGCTCGCTATCGGCAGGGCCAGGGCCTCTCCCTGCGCCGCTCGCCCTCCACCCAGGTGCTCTTCGCCCTGGATCCGGCCTCGCGGAAGATCGTCACCTTGAACCTCGCGGCCTGGCTCGCGTTCGAGCTCTGCGAGGACAAGACCGAGCACGAGGTGCTCTCCGGGTACGCCGCCTCGCTGGGGCTCGGGACCGAGCACGCCTGGGCGCAGCTCGCCCCCACCCTCGAGGGACTCGTGTCGAGCGGAATGATCGAGCGGGTCTCCACGGGGACCCGGTCCGTGGAAGGGGTGTCGCCGTGAAGAACCATTCGGACGCCGTGCACGCGTCGGACAAGGCGTTGTCGGACCACCCCTTTTTCGGGGACTCGCCGAGGATCCTCGCCAAGGTGCTGGCCCGCTATCGCTTTGGTCTCGAGCTGTTCGCCGAGCGGCTGCCGTCGATCGCTCGCGCCGCGGCCGCGGTGGAGGCGCTCGGTGATGCCGACGCGCGCCGCATCTTCTTCGATCCCCTCGTGCGGCTGATGCTCGAGCGGGCCTTCTCCGACCTCGAGGCCGGCCGTCTGGCGTCGCCCCACCCGCTCGAGGAGATGCTGCCCGGGGCGCTCGAGGCGCTTCCGCTCGGCCTGTGCGAGTCGCGCATGCCGTCGCGCTGGCGCGTGGGCTCGGAGGTGCCGAAGTGGTTGTGGGACGTGGCCAGGCCGGCAGACCCCTACTCCAAGGCGCTCCACTCGGCGTTCGATGGCATCTTCGGGGCGAACCCCACGAGTGGCGGGACACTGCTGAGCCCGGACGCGTCCGCCCAGCGGAAGATCCAGGACTCCATCGAGCTGCTCTCGCAGCTGCTGCCGCATTCGGGCGCGGCCGCGCTCACGCACATCGAGGCCATCGCGCTGCTCAGCGCCCGCCTCGAGGGTGGCACCGTCCTGTCGGCCGCGGGGGGCGACCTGACGCCCTCGACGATCTTCCTGTCGCTCGAGGATCTCGGCAACCCCTGGGACATCGCCGGGTGCCTCCTGCACGAGGGGCTCCACATGAAGCTCTTCGATGCCACCCGCTCGGTCTCGGTCGCGGCCGAGCCGAACGAGACGATCCAGGTGCCCTGGCGCAACGTGCGCTGGTCCATCGTGCGCACGGTGTTCGCCTACCACGTGTACGTGCACCTCTCGCTCTTCAAGGCGGCCGCGCTCTCGGCGGATCGCGCGCTGATCGACCGCTTCGGCGACCCGTCGGCCTACGTCGTGCGCCCGCATGCGATGTCGGTGGTGAACAATGACAACGCGTCCCGCTTCGGGCGCTCGATCGACCGGGCGCGCTACCTCGGAGAGCGGCTCCAGAACGCCTGGTCGCACCTGCTCACGCCCCAGGGACGGGAGTTCGTCCGGTGGCTGAGCGATTCGCTCTCGCCTGTCGATCGCGAGGTCTTTGGCGAGGTGGCCCCTGCCACGAGCGCGGGCGATCCCACCCGGGCGGCCTACCGCAAGGTCAACGGCGTGCGGGCGCGTCCTTCGACCCAGGGGGAGTGCCTGATGGTGTTCTCGCCAGGGTCGCCGAAGATCCACTGGCTCGATCTGAACGCGTGGCTGATCTTCGAGCTCAGCGATGGGCTCACGTTCCCCGAGATGGAGCGGGCGTACCTCGAGGTCGTCGGCGGTCGCGTCGATCACGACGAGGCGCGGCGCCAGCTCCGCTCCGGGCTCGACACCCTTGTACGCAGTACCCTCGTAGAGCCAACCTGGCAGTAAGGAGAAGCCGCATGAGCAATGGAACGAAGTGGCTTGAGACCGTGAAGAACCTGGTGGCCGACAAGCAGAAGCTGCAGGCGCCGAGCGTGACGTGCGGGTCGAGCGCGGAGCGCCAGTGGTGGCCGCCCTACGTCGTCGAGACGAAGAAGAAGTAGGCCTGACCTGACTTCCTGGTCGGCCTGATGGCCCGCCCGCCGTGTCCAGCAGCAGCGGACGCGGCGGGCACCATCGCGAGCGCCGGCGAATGACTGACTTTTCTGACCTGCCGAGGGCCGGCGAGCGAATGAACACCTATGACATCGTGGTAGCGGGCAACGGCGCGCTGGGCCTGGCGACCGCGCGTGCACTCTCTCGACAGGATCCGCAGCTGAGGATCGCCGTGGTGGGTCCCGTGGCGCGAACCGCAGGGGCGTCCGCGGCCGCGGGGGCGATGCTCGGTTGTTATGGCGAGGTGACGGCGCCACTGCTGCGCACGGCCCCGGGCCGCGCAAAACTGGCCAAGGGAATGCTCGCCGCGCGCCTCTGGCCCGCGTGGCTCGAAGAACTCAACAGCGAGCTGCCCTCCTCCGAGCAGGTGCACATCAACCCGGGCACGATCGTGTTCAGCAACGCGAAATCCGGGACGATCGAGGACGAGAACTACGCCGCGATTCAACAAGCCGTGAAGGAAGGCGCAGAGCCCTGTGAGGAGCTCGACCCGAACCAGGTTCCCGGATTGAACCCCGCGGAGGACTGCCGGCCCAAGCGGGCGCTCTTCCTGCCTCGCGAGGGCTCGGTGGACGCCAGCCGCCTGTTGAGGGGGCTCACCCTGGTGCTCGAGCAGTCCCCGAAGCTGTCGCTGGTGGACGGGACGCTCAAGGCGCTCGATGTCCAGGGCGGACGCATCACCGGGGTCCGGCTCCAGGACGGGCGCACACTCGCGGCGCCCCGTGTCGTGCTCGCCATGGGAGTTGGAACCCAGGCCGTGCTCGATGAGCTCCCGGAGCTCGCCCGCCGCATCCCGCGCATCTTCTGTGGAGGCGGTACGTCCCTGCTGCTCGAAACGCCGAGGCCGACGCTCCAGCACGTGGTGCGGACACCGAACCGCGCGTTCGCCTGCGGCCTCCACGGCCTGCCCCGCGCGGGCAACCAGCTCTATTTCGGCGCGACGAACATCCTGATGGCGCGGCCGATGCTGCGCACCACCCCCGCGGACATGTTCTTCCTGCTCGAGTGTGTGCTCGAACAGATCGATCAGGATCTCTGTGCGGCACAGCTCGTCGGGTGGCAGGCGGGCAACCGGCCCGTCACGGTCGACACGTGCCCACTGATTGGCCCGACGTCCTTGGAGGGCCTGTGGTTGCTCACCGGCACGTACCGCGACGGCTTGTTCCTGTCGCCGCTGCTTGGCCAGCACCTGGCGCGGCGGTTGTGTGGCCAACCCGGGCTCATCAACGAGGACTTCCCGCCGGAGCGCAAGCCGATCTCCCTCTACACGCTGGAGGAGGCGCGCGCGGAGGCGCTCAAGCACTACCTGGCCATGGGCTGGGAGCACGGCATCCGGCTGCCGAAGGTCGGTTGGCACCGCGCCTTCCCGCGCTTCTACAAGCAGATGCTGGACTCGCTTTACGCGGAGCTGGGAGAAGAAGAGTTCGTTCTGCCACCCGAGCTCCTGGCGATCGTCGACAGCAACCGCGCGGCGATGGTGCCGTTCTTCCGCAACTACTACGCCGAGGTCCGCAAGGCCTGGGCGTGACGAACGCGCGGGGCGTCACCCTTCCCTCCATGACACTCCATCAGAACGCACAGGCGCTGAGCGATGCGCGGGTTCAGCGGTTCATCGAGGAGGGTTTCGTCAGGATCGACGAGGCCTTTGCCCGGCAACTGGCCGAGGAGGCCCGCGCCATCTTGTGGCGGGACACGGGCTGCCATCCAGAGGAGCCGTCCACCTGGACCCGGCCGGTCATCCGGCTGAACCAATACGGACAGGCGCCTTTCGTCGAGGCCGCCAATACCCCCCTCCTGCATCGGGCCTTCGACCAGTTGGTTGGACCGGGACGGTGGGCGCCACGCGCGACACTCGGCACCTTCCCCATCCGCTTCCCCTCCTCCGAGGACCCCGGTGATGCCGGCTGGCACATCGATGTCAGCTTTGGAACCGAGGATCCCGACTTCATGTCCTGGCGCGCGAACGTCACGTCGAAAGGACGGGCGCTGCTGATGCTCTTCCTGTTCTCCGATGTGGGAGAGAAGGATGCGCCTACGCGGATCCGGGTCGGCTCCCATCTGGAGATGGCCCGCAGGTTGGCGCCAGCAGGAGAAGCCGGTCTCACCCTGCGTGAGTTGGCCGCCAACGGCTTCGCCGAAACGGAGGCTCTGCCGGAAGTGCTGGCCACCGGGGAGGCGGGAACCGTCTATCTCTGCCATCCCTTCCTCGTTCATTCGGCCCAGCCCCATCACGGGACGCGACCGCGGTTCCTCGCGCAGCCGCCGCTGCTTCCCACGCAGCCGCTGCGGCTCGAGCGGCCGGACGCCGCCTATTCGCCCGTCGAACGGGCGATCCGCGATGCCCTACGGTTGAGTTCCTGAGAAGGCAGAGCCCGCGCGTTCCGCCGTGCATCCGGCCGCCCCCCTCCCCGGCGGGGCGGACCCATGGGGCCCAGCGCTATTCGATGTAGACCGCGACGGTCGCGCTGCACGCCGTGTTGGCGGCGCAGCCCACCCGGATCTGATAGTACCCGGCGGAGGGCACGGCATAGACGAGCTCGGCGGCGCTCGCGCAGGCCGCTCCCGCGTTGTCGTTGTTCGCGACCTCGGCCGTGTAGCCGCCGTTGCTCTGCCGGAAGAGCCGCAGGAGGGTGTCCCCACTGGCGCTGGCACCGAAGGCCGTCGTGCCACAGGTGCTGACGCGGATGACCTCTCCTCCGTTGAAGTAATACTGCTTGTTGAAGGTATTGACGGTCGCGTTGTGGGTGTTGCTCAAGCTGGGAGCGGTGAAGGTCGCCTTGCGGCGAGAGAGCGCGACCGTGCCCGAGCAGGCGCCGACGTCGAAGCATCCCGCCCGGAGCGTGTAGATCCCCGAGACCAGGGCCGTATAGACGATTCGGGAGCCCGTGGAGTCCCATCCACAGGCTTCGGAGTCATCGCTGGCGGCCACCTGGATCGATGAGCCGTAGAGGCGAAGGTAGGTATCGCCCGTGAACGCGCTGTCGGTCAACCCGCAGGTCCCCAGCATGATCGTCTCCCCCTTGGTCAGGGAGAGCTCACTGCTCGCCGAGTTGTCGGGGTCCTGCGCGCTGTGGGTGTTGGAGGCGCTGTAATCGAAGAACGCCAGGCTGTTCTTCACGGTCCCAGGCCCCGGGTCTTCTTCCTCGGGAGGCGCCAGGCCCCCCCCACAACCGGCGGCCAGCAGAAACACTTCAAGGATGAGCAGGCGGCGCATCATGACAGTCCCTCGGTGATGGAAAGCCTTTCGGCCCTTCGTTATCGGCCCCCGTGCGAAGCAGCGGATCACGGCAGGCCATTGCAACTGCCTGGGACCAGTTCCCTGCGGAAGACCTCGATGCCATTCCACGTGCAGACCAGGCTCCGGCTGGGATTGTTCGCGGCGTTGAGGGCACAGTTGTCCAGCGCGTACTGGCAGGGGATGTTGTTGGTCGTGACGAAGTTGTGAGAGCCGCAGATGTAGCCCTGGTACGTGCCGGTTCCCGAGGAGATCTGGCAGACGAGCGGATTGCAGGCCCCGGCGGCCACCTCCTTGCGGTAGACGAGCCGGTCATTCCACGTACAGTAGAAGCTCGTCCCGGGATTGGCCTCGGCCTTGCGCATGCATTTGCGGCGCGCATCCTGACAGGAGATGCTCTCGGTGGTGATGAAGTGGGACGAGGTGCCGCACGTATAGCCCTTGTAGGTGCCCGGGCCCATGGCGTCCGCGCAAGAATCCCCGAGCGCGGGCTGCTCGGGAATCAAAGCCTCTCCCCGGCTCGCGCCGCCCCTCCCCTGATTGTCCAACGGCACTTCAGAGTCACAACCCCCCAGAAGGGCGGCCAATGACAAAACGACGAAGGCGCGATGCGGTGTCGGCATGGGTTGTCTCCTGGTACAAGGAAATGAATAGCACCAGGCCCCGCGAACACTCCTTTGTCCTGGAGTGCCTGCCGTCGTCAGAATTGAATCATTCGCGCGCGGAGCCGCCCGCGCGGCGGGGGCGCCTCACCTCGTCGTCCGGCGATTGCCGCGAGGCCTCGCCCAATTCTTGTCCGCGATGGCCACCAGGATGAGCACGAAGGAGAGCAGCCGGATGAGATACACCACGAGGACGTGCTCGTTCTCGCTGCCCCTCAGGAGCATCATCATCACCCGGTGCAACGCCATCATGCAAAAGGAGGCGGCGAAGAACCCGAAGAAGCGATCACCCGTCTTCCTCCAGAAGCGGAGGAAGAACAGCCCCGCGACGAGGCACAGACCCGAGGTCATGCCGGAGAGGAAATCGTTCATTCGGAATCCCACACGAGGCCATACACCAGGAGCGCGAGCGCCAGGAACCCGGACAGGTTGCGAAACAACAGCAGATCCCGGCCGGGGAAGACCAGCTTGTCCAGCACCAGCAGCGCGTTGTTCACCGCCAGCCCGACGAAGCACAGACTGCTCCACAGCAGCAGGCGCACCCGGTTGCGGGCATAGCCCCGCAGCAGCAACACCGCGCAGGCCAGACTCGTCACCGCGCACAGAAGGAAGACCGCATCAGCCATTGTCATCCCCCTTCTTCCGCAGCCGGAAGGCGTCGGCGAAGGTTCGAATCTTGTCGACCGGTTTGGAGAAGATGAGGTTGATGACGGTCACCCGGCGCGTGGGATACGCCGTGGCCAGACCGCGCACCGCCGCATCCAGCGCGGCACTCTCCGGACCGTAACGGTACCCGGCCTCGCCGCCGTCGGCCCGCGTCAGGAACCCGTCGTAGGTCAGGTCCTCCAGCCGCTCGCCCGCGGAGAGCGGGGAGATGCGCAGCTCGCGAGCCACCGACTCCGCGTTCCAGACCCTCTCCGGGTGCTGCAACAGCAGCAGCAGGATCTCCAATTGCTCCACGGAGTCGATGTTCTCGGCGATGAGCCGCCGGACTTCCTCGGGAAGATCGCCAGCCCGCAAACGTCATCCCACCCTTTCTCCCCACGAACCTGGGGCAGGCGCTCGTACCACCACCTCCGCTCAACCCCGGGGCAGCACCACGCAGAACGTCGTGCCCTCGCGGCCCGTGGACTCCACCGACAGCCCCCCTCCATGCAGCCGCGCCAGCTCCGAGGCGATGTACAGCCCCAGTCTTCCCGTCGAGCCCTGGGCCCGGAAGGGCTCGAAGAGCCGCTGCCGATCCTCGTCCGTCAGCTCCGGCCCCTGATCCCTCACCCGCATCGTCACCATGGAGGGCGTGGACTCCAGCTCCACCCGCACCTCGCCCCCATGCCGCCCCGCCTGCTCCAGCAGCGCGTCCAGCATGCGCTGCACGCGCTCCGCATCGAAGCGCAGCTCCACCGGCTCGCGCGGCACCTGCTCGCTGAAGCGCACCCCGGGCAGGCGCTGGCGCGAGGACTCCAACGACTGGCGCAACCGGGCCCCCAGATCCGCCATCACCGGCCGCAGCGTCACCGCGTGCGCCGCCAGGTGCGCCGCCTCCTGGAAGTCGCGCGTCAGGCCCTCCAGCGTCCGCAGGTGCTCGCCGAGCCGGTGCAGCGCCTCGCCGTCCGCCCGGCCCTGCTCGCTCAGCCGCTCCAGCTCGGAGCGCGCCGAGGACAATGGCCGCGCGAAGCCCTCGGCCACCCAGTCTCCCAACCGCTCCACCGCGGACGTGCCCTCCAGCGGCTTGGGCTTGGGCGCGTGCGCCAGCGCCTTGCGCACCAGCCCCTCGAAATCCGTGATCTCGAAGGGCTTGTGGAGGAAGGCGTAGGCCTCGGGCGCTCCGTGGGGAAGCACCGCGCTCAACAGGATGATGGGCACCGGGCCCAGCAGCTCGTCGCCGCGCATGCGTCGGCACAGATCCAGGCCGCTCAGACGCGGCATCATGTGGTCCGTCACCACCAGCTGGGGCCGGCGCGCGCGCGCGAGGCTCCAGGCCTCCTCGCCATCACGCGCCTGGATCACATCGTGACCGAGATCCTCGACCACCTGACTGAGAACTTCGAGCACCGCGGGCTCATCGTCCACCACGAGGACGAGACTCATAGATCCCCCATCCAGTCAGGCGGCCCCCCCACCCGTCCAGCCCGTTTTGGGGAATGCCGCTATCATTGCGGAGTTCCCGACATTCAACGGGCGGCCCGCCTGCCGCGGGGCGTCCGCGCAACAGAGGAGACCAAGGACGTGAAGACGACCCAAGCAGTGCTCAGGGGCCTGGGGATGCTGGCGGTGCTGGCGGTGGTGGGAGGCGAGGCCCGGGCGGACCTGGCCCGGCGGCGCAACGAGGTGGTGGAGGTGGTGCAGAAGGTGTCCCCCGCCGTTGTCTTCATCGGGACCGAGCAGGAGGTGGAGTCCCCGTTCCGTGGACGGCGCTCCATCATGGAGGAGTTCTTCGGCGCGCCACCGCAGGCCCAGCGCACCCAGGGGCTGGGCAGCGGGGTGCTCGTGGACGCCAGCGGCGTCATCATCACCAATGATCACGTCATCCGGGGTGCCTCCGCCATCCACGTGGTGCTGGCCGACGGGCGTGAGCTGGAAGCGGAGGTGGTGGGCAGCGACGCCAACAACGATCTGGCCGTGCTCAAGGTGAACTCCAAGCAGCCCCTGCCCGCGGCGAAGCTGGGCACCAGCGCGGATCTGATGATCGGCGAGACGGTGGTGGCCATCGGCAGCCCCTTCGGGCTGAGCAAGACGGTGACGTCGGGCGTGGTGAGCGCCACGGGCCGGACCTTCAAGGCGGACGGGCGCACCTACAACGACTTCATCCAGACGGACGCGGCCATCAACCCGGGCAACTCGGGCGGTCCGCTGCTCAACGTGGACGGCGACGTCATCGGCATCAACACCGCCATCTTCGCGAGCGCCCAGGGCATCGGCTTCGCCATCCCCGCGGACAAGGTGCGCCGCATCATGGAGGAGCTCACCCGCTTCGGAAAGGTGCGCCCCGCCTGGGTCGGCCTGGAGGTGGAGGGGCTGTCGCCGCGGCTGGCCCGGCAGCTCGGTTGGGATCGCACCTACGGCGTCGTCGCCCGGGAGGTGGAGCCGGGCAGCCCCGCCGAGCAGGCGGGCGTGCGCCGGGGCGATGTGATCGCCGAGATGGGCGGCTCCCGCATCTCCGACGCCGAGGACTACGTCACCCGCGCCCGCGGCTACCCCGCGCGCGCCGCCTTCCCCCTCGTCGTCTTCCGCGATGGCGAGGCGAAGACACTCCAGGTGACCCCCGTGGAGTTCCCTCCCCAGCTCGTGGAGGCGCTGGGCTGGAACCGGCTGGGACTGCGGGTGAAGCCGGTGCGCGGCGCCATGGCGGTGCAGTCGGTGCGTCCCGGCTCGGCGGCGGACGAGGTGGGCCTGGAGCCGGGAGATCTCATCACGCGCATCAACAACCAGCCCACGGCCGAGCCCGCGGCCTTCCAGGAAGCGCTCCTGTCGGCCCGGGGCAGCCGCAGCGTGTTGCTGCTGGTGCGGCGCGGACGTTACGGCTACCACGTTACCCTGCCTTTCTAGACAGGGGCCCTAGCGAAGCCCGGGCCGGGACCTCTAGCATGGGGCCCCAATGAATTCGGTTCGCTACCATTCCCTGGGGCCTCTTCTCTCGGGAGAGGGCTCGCGGGCCTTCCTCGGGCTCGCACTCGAGGAGGGCCGGGCGCCCCGGCCGGTGGTGCTCGTGTGGGCACCGCCCGATGTGGCCCGGGACGCGGAGCTCTCCGTGCAGCTCCAGCGCGAGACCCAGCGCGCCTCGGCGCTCGAGCACCCCAACATCCTGCGCGTGCATGGCCTGGCCCAGCTCGAGCCCGGCCTGGCGCGCATCACCGAGTTCGCCAACGGCGAGTCCCTGCGCCGGGTGTTGGAGGTGCGTCCGCGCATCCCCCCCGCCTTCGCCGCGCTCATCGCCTCGGACGTGGCCATGGGGCTGCACTACGCGCACCTGGCGGGCAACGACGATGGCACGCCGCTGGTGCACGGGGACGTACGGCCGGAGACGGTGATGGTCTCCTTCAATGGCGTGTGCAAGGTGACGGGCTATGGCGCCCTGAGCGTCGCGCCCCGCGAGCGCACCGGCCGGCGCGTGCGCAACCGCCGCAACTACAGCGCCCCCGAGCAGCTCAACGGCGGCCGGGGAGCGATGACCCCGAGCACCGACGTGTTCCTCCTGGGCCTGCTGCTGCACGAGTGCCTGTCGGGGCACATGCCCTTCCACGACGCGCCGGATGGGGATCAGGCGGTGCTCTCCGCGCCACTGCCCGCCCTGCCCAACGATGTACCGCGCGAGCTCGCCGCGGTGGTGACGCGCGCCACCGCCAAGCGCGTCCACGAGCGCTACGCCAACGCGCTCGAGTTCCGCGAGGCCCTGCTGGCCGCCGTCGATGGCGTCATCCCCCCGGCCAGCGTCTTCGCCGAGTTCCTCGCCCAGCTCTTCCCGCCGGACCGCGATGCGCGCGCCACGCGGCACCAGATGCTGGAGATGGGGCTGGCGGAAGTGGGACGCCGCGCCTCGCCCGGGAGCTCGGGAGCGATGCTGGCCGTCACGGCCCCGCCGCGGCGGCCCTCGGGCGCCATGGCGGCCCCGCTTCCCCCCGCCGCTCCGGACATCGCGGTCGACGTGAGCACCGACTTCGTGGACGTGCCCTTCGAGAACGAGGACGCGGACGCCGTGGACTCGGTGCTGGAGATCACCGGCCGGCATGCCCGTCCGGGCGTGGCCAAGCCCCTGCCCCGCGAGGAGCCGGAGCCCGCTCCCGTCCGCCCGCGGCAGCGCCCCCCGTCCCCCGCGCCCAAGCAGGAGCAGGCCCCGGCGCCCGCGCCGGGCAAGCCTCGCTCGCACCTGCCCCTGATCGCCGGCGCGCTGGCCATCGCGTTCGCCGTCGTGGCCGCGGGAGGCGTCTTCGTGTGGCTCTCGGGCGAGCGGGTGCCGCCCGCCGCGCCCGTGGCCCCCCCTGTCGCCACTGCGGAGCCCTCCGCGCAGCCGCCCCCTCGGGACGAGCCCCCGCCGGAGGCGACGGCCCAGGCGCCGGACGCGCCCTCGGACACGGTCCCGGCCGTGGCCACCGCGCCGGACACCGAGGCTTCCTCGGCCTCGGACTCCGTGGTGCTCGCCGCGGGCACGCTTCCCTCGCCGCCCGTGCCCGGGGACGCGGAGGCGCCCACGGCCGGGAGCGCTCCGGTGACCACCCGGCTCCAGCTCTTCGTGCTGCCCGAGGTGGAGGTGTCGCTCGGGGGCAAGCCGCTGGGCCACACGCCCCTGTCGGTGCCGCTGCCGCCCGGTGCCCACACGCTGGAGTTGAGCATCCCCGCCAAGGGCGTGCGCACCACCCGCACCCTCACCGTGAACCCCCAGGGCGTGACGACCGAGCGCTTCCTGTTGGGCCGGGGCTCGGTGCAGGTGAACGCGCCTCCGGGCGCCGTCATCCTGCTGGATGGACACAAGGCGGGGCGCAAGCTGTCTCCGTGGGAGGGAGAGCACCAGCTCGTCGTCACCTCCGGGGAGGGCCGCTGGGAGAAGAGCTTCCGGCTGGAGCCCGGCCAGCAGTTGACCTTCGACGCGACGCCCACCCCGCCGTGACGCACCGGGACATGGACGGTGGAGCTGGAAGATTCCGTCCTGTTTGACAATGAACAGAGCCCTCCTCTATAGGTTTGAGCACCCAAGAGGGGGTAGAGACCATGCGGATGTGGAAGCTCGGCGCGTATGTGCTGGCGCTGATGGCAGTGGCTTGTGGTGGAGTAACGGAAACCGAAACACAGACGCCGGAGACGGAAGGCACGTTGAAGCTTCCCCTGACGGCGACGAGCGCGGACGGCAGGGTTTTCAAGCTGGTGGGCGCGGCGTTCGAAATCATGGGCCCCCAGCAGAACATCCTCATCACGGACACGTCGGCGGATACCGTGAGCGTGCCGCTCGCCATCGGCGCCTATTCCATCCGGTTGCATAGCGGGTGGCAGCTGGAGCGCGCGAACGAGCCGGGCCAGCGGCTGCAGGCGGAGTTGATCTCTCCCAATCCCTTGTCGTTCTCCATCGAGAAGGGAGCGACGTCCCAGGTGCGTTTCCTGTTCAAGCTGCAGGGCGAGGGAAGCGCGGACGTGGGCATCCACGTGGACAGCGGAGGCTCCATCTCGGGCGACATCCAGGTTCAGGCCGCCTCCTCGGATCCTCGGGATGGCCTCCTGTTCGACTCACTGGCGGGTCAGACGGTGCCCTTCACCCTGAGCTTCGAGACCTCCACGCTCAGCAAGTCGAGCGATGGATACGTGCGCCGGCTGCACGTGACCACGGGCCCCGTCACCCTGCAGTTCGGAGGGATGCCTTCCGAGGCCCTGACGAGCCGCGTCGCTCCGGCGTTGAATGGCACGACGGCCGAGTTCGTCCTGGAGGCCACGTCCGCTGGAAGGGTTCGCTTCATGGGCCTGCGCCTCGGGATGGGGACCAATGGCAGTCCCGATCGCATGTTCTTCTTCAACCTGCGCGAGCAGGACGTCCTCGAGTCCGTGCTCGACAGCGAGGGCTATCCCGCCGCGAAGCCCTTCCAGGTGAACTCGTTCGTCTCCATCGAGAAGCCCTACTCGGGCAGCCGGGTGGATGGCGCGGGACTCTTCCGCGTCACGCCGTATTGAGTGGTGGCAAGCGCGGGTTCCCCCCCCCGCTCGCGCCTCACGCGCTCTTGCGGCGGCGGATCATCGCCTCGTACGAGCGGCCCACGCCCTGCGAGAGGATGAGCAGCTCACCCACGTCGGGCGGGGTGAGCTGCCCCGGGCCATTGTCCACGTACAGCATGTGCACCAGCTTGCCCCGCACGAGCAGCGGGAGGATGACAGCCGTCGTCGGATAGTCCCCGGTGAGCAGCTTGTAGAACAGGCCCGAGGCCGCGTCCCGCCTCACCGGCCCCACGTAGTGCGCACGCGTGTCGCGCACCAGCCGGAACGTGCTCGGCCCCTGCAGGCCAATGCCCATGCGCCGCACCGCCGCCTCGCGCACCCCCTGCCCCATCCCGCGCCAGCCCGTCACCAGGCTGCCCTGCACGCTCAACAACAGACACCGCTTCCACTTGCCCAGCGCGAAGCGCAGCACCGTCGTCGCCACCTGCTCGCGATCCACGCTGCGCGACAGCTCCGCCTGGGCCTCGGCGAAGGTGAGCGGCGTGTACACCTGCTCCGGCGCGGGCACCCTCGGGCGCGGCACCTCCTCCAGCTCCAGCACCGACATGCGCCGCGGCGCCTCGCGGTGCACGGGCGGCACTGGCTCCGGGAGCGGCTCGGGCTCCGGGAGCGGCTCGGGCTCGAGCACTTCCCCCTCGAGGATGGTCTCGGAGGGCTCGAGGACGGGCTCGGAAACGGGCTCGGGCGCCGGCTCCTCCTCCACCGTCTCCACGAGATCCAACACCGGCTCTTCCTGGCTCGCCGCGCGCCCGCCCTTGAGCGCCTGGGCGTAGAGCGACTGGAACTCCTCCTCGCTGATGAGATCCTCGCTCCGCGCGCGCGAGATCGCCTTCTCTTCCTCCTGCTTCGCCCGCGAGGGCCGCACCGCGTTCATGTCGATGGAACGCATCGCGCGGAACGCCTTGCAGTAGCGCCGCAGGAGTTGGTTCATCCGGAACTCGGGGATGACCACCGGCACCACGCGCTTGCCCGTCTTGAACGCCAGCGCGTCGCGCGTGGCGATATCCCCCGGGTTGAGCATCGCCACGCTCATGCGCGTGGCGTCCACCCGCATGGGCAGGTAGTCCTTGTCGTCCGCGTCGCTCGGGTCCACGAGCGCCAGCGCTCGCGGATCCGGCACCATCTCGCCCGACGCCGCGGACACGCCGTGCTGCTGGCCGAGCACGCGCGCCAGCTCCTGCTCGGACAGCAGGCCCAGCTCCACGAGGTTCGTCCCCAGCCGTCCACCGTGGACGACCTGGGACTCGAGCGCTTCCTCCAGCGCCTCGGGGGTGATGAGCTTTTCGTGGAGGAGCAGTTCGCCCAGGCGCATGACGGCCTGGGCTTGTAGCCGCCCGCTGGCGCTCTCCGCAAGACGCGCCAGGCGGCCATCCGCTTTCTCAGGAGACCGGATCCTCCGGGTGATGGCTGAGCGCCACCCGGTTGCCCTCGGGATCCCGGACGTACACCGTCCAGCGCGTTTCGTGCTCCAAGGGAATCCCAGCGCGCGCGAAGGTCTCCACCGCCCGGGCCCGCTCGGCCGGAGCGATGCGCAGGGCGAGCAGCAACAGGCCCGGCCGCTCGTGGCGGAAGGAGCCGGCCTCGGGCTCGCCCGCCACCGCTTCCAAGGCGAGGAAGCCGCCGCCGGGAACCCCGACCCACACGCTGCGCAGCGAGCCGTCCGCCCGGAAGTAGCGCTGCAGTTCTCTCAGACCCAGGACGTCCCGGTAGAAGGCGGTGACCCGCTCCACGTCGCGTACCTGGATGGCCAGATGATGGAAGCCCTGAACGTCCATGACGCGGATGCTATATGGTGCCCGGCCCCCATGGCGCGACTGCTGATCGTCGAGGATCACCCCGAGCTGGCTTCCCTCATGGTCGCCGCGGCCGAAAGCCGCGGCCATGAGGCCACGGCCGTCCATACCGGCGAAGCCGCGCTGGCCCTCGTGCGTCCGCAGGCCTTCGAGGCGGCCGTGGTGGATCTGCTCCTGCCCGACATGCGGGGCAGCGCCGTGCTCTCCGCGCTCCGGGACAACGCCATTCCCGCCATCGCCGTCAGCGGTGTCTTCAAGGGCGATCGCTTCGCCCGCGAGGCCACCGAGGTGCACGGCGCGCGTGCCTTCTTCGAGAAGCCCTTCGAGCTGCTGCACCTGCTGGAGTACGTCGAGCAGGTGTGCGGCCTGGACAGCCCCCCGCCCCCCCCGCCCTCCGACGACGACTCCGACGAGGTCGTCGTCTTCGAGGACGCCACGCTCATGGAGCTGGACGACGAGCCGGGCTTCGCCGTCACCGAGGAGGATGAGCCCCTCTTCGCGCCCGCCGAGCCCTCGTCCCCCGTCATCCAGGGCCTCACCGTCATCGAGGAGGCGCAGGATCCGCTGAGCGACGAGGAGCGACCCCTTCCTCCTCCGCTCCCTCCGTTCCGCTCCTTCGTGGAGTCGACGCCCGCGTTCGTCCGGGAGACCCCCATCACCCTCAGGACGGTGGAGCTCGCGGGGCTCGTGGATCTCTCCTCGCTCGATTCCCCCGACGCGCGGGAAGAACCCCTCGCCCCGGAGGAGCCGCCCGAGGAGGAACTGCAGGAGCTGGAGGCGCTCGAACCGGACGAGGAGGAGCCCCCCGCGACGTCCGCCCTCCCCGCCGAGGAGCTTCAATCCCTCGAGGAACTCGGGCCGGACACGGCGCCGCCCCCGACCCCCACCATCTCCGCCGAGGAGCTCCAGGCCCTGGAAGCGCTCGGGACGGACGAGGGGCCACCCCCGACCCCCGCCATCTCCGCCGAGGAGCTCCAGGCCCTGGAGGCACTCGGGACGGACGAGGCGCCGCCTCCCACGCCCGTCGTCTCCGCCGAGGAGCTCCAGGCCCTGGAAGCACTCGGGCCCGCCGCCGAGGAGCCGTCCCCTCCCGCGCCTCTCGCCGAAGCGACCGGACCCACCGAGGAGTCGTCCTCCACGTCCGTCGTCTCCGTCGAGGAGTTCCAGGCCCTGGAGGCGCTCGGTCCCGCCGAGGAGTCACCCTTCCCCGAGCCCACCGCCGACGATCTCCCTCCCCCACGGGAGTCCTCCTCCGAGACGCCGGAGCCCGAGCCCGAGCCCGGACTCGCCCTGCCCTTCGGGGAGCGCGAGAAGGTGTGGAGCAAGACGCCCAGCACCGCGCCCCGCACGCGCGCGCCTCCCGCGTGGTCGCTCTCCGGAAACCTCAAGGACACCAGCGTCCCCCGCCTGCTCAACGCCTACTATGAGGCGCGCCACAGCGGAGAGCTCAAGCTGCGGCAGGGCACCACCCAGAAGGTCGTCTACTTCGAGGCCGGGCGGCCGGTGTACGCCGCCTCCAACCTCGCCCCGGAGCGCTTCCTGCGCTTCTGCGTCCGCCGTGGCGTGGTGAGCGAGGCCCAGGCCCAGGCGGCGTTCGCGCTCGCCCGGGAACAGAACCTGCGCTCCAGCGAGGCGCTCGCGCGGCTGGGGCTCGTGGACGCGCGGCGGCGCCAGCAGGTGCTCGAGGAGCAGGTGAAGGAGGTGCTCTGGTCCACCTTCCCGTGGACGGAAGGCGCCTATGGCTTCAGCGCCCTGCGTCCCCCCAGCGCGGGACGGGTAGCCCTGTCGCTCTTCCCCGGCGATCTCATCCTCGAGGGCATCCAGCGCTCCGAGCCCCTGGTGGCACTGCGCCAGCACATGCCGCGCTCCCGCCGTCTCTTCCCCTCGGCCGCCCCCCCCTATGCCCTGCACGAGCTGAAGCTGAAGGGACAGCAGGCCCTGTTGCTGGCGTACGCGGACGGCACCAAGACGGTGGAGGATCTGCTCACCCTCACGGAGCTGTCCGAGCGCGAGGGGCTCGCCACCCTGCGGGGCCTGGAGCTGCTCGGCGTGCTGGAGGAGCGGCGCGAGGAGCCCGGCAGCCGCCGCCGCATCAGCTTCGGGCTGTAGGGCGCCCGCACGCCGCGGCCCTCACCGGCGGCGGCGGCGCAGGGCCGCGCCCATCGTGGCGAGCACGAAGAGCAGCGGCCCCGACTCCGCGCTGGCGCACCCACAGCCGGACGGACGCGGCTCGTTCCCCTCGGACACGGAGAGGCGCACGTCACCCTTGCTGGCCTCGCCCCACATGCGGCGCTCGCCCACCAGGAGCGGCCGCGCCACGTAGCCGAGCGTCCGGGTGGCGCCGCCCGCCAGCAGCAGCCCGTCCACCTGGAGCGCGTGGCCATTCCAGTGCGTCTCCACGGGCGCTCCGTCGAGCGTCGCGCTGCCCTCCACGTAGGCGAGCCCCTCCAGGTGCTCCACGTAGCGCGCCCCGCTCACGTCACACGCCGTGGTGTTGGTGAGATCCACCAGCACGCTCACGAGGCCCGTCTCCGAGGCGACGGGCAGCTCGGAGCGGCGGCCCACCGTCACGAAGGGATCCACGGAGATGGGCACGTCGAACGACAGCTCCGTGCGCGCGGGCCCCTTGCTCGCCGTCACGCCCACCCGCACGGAGCCGCCGAGCAGCGCGTCCAGCTCCTTCTCCTTCGTGACGAGCCGGATGGTGCCATCCGGCTCGGAGAGCTGCTCGAGTTCCACGGCCGACTCATACGTCCAGGTGTAGTCCGGCGTCTGGCAGAACCCCGGCGTGGGGGTGACGAGGGACGCGAGGGACAGGGTGGCGCCCTGGCCACAGACGGCCTTCATCCCATTCTGGGGATGAGCCTCCAGGGACACCCCCGGGCCGGGCAGCACCATCGAGCGCTCCTGCTGCTCCACGGAGCTGCCCGTGGAGTCCTGTAGGGTGGCGCGCAGATGGTAGAGCCCGCAGTCCAGGTCCGTCAGCGACCACTCGCCCGGCACCGCCACGTTCGTCGTCCGTGTCGGCACGTTCGCGTCCTCCGGCTCCAGGCGCAGGTTCGCACTCAGCTTGCGCTCCACCTCGCAGTCGAGGGGCGAGTCCACCCGCAGCGTCTGGGCGCTCTCGCTCAACGACACCTGGAGCGAGTCATTCCTCAGCGGCGTCCAGGCCGACTCGATGAGGAGATCCCGGTGGGAAGGCTTTCCGCGATCGGCGCCCACCGCGCTCGTGGCGAGGACCCGCACCTGGGCCGGGGGCTGACAGGCGGTCGTCTGGATCACGAGCCCCGTTGCGTCCACCGGGAAGCTGGTCACGGCGCCGCCCTCCCGCTTCTGGATGGAGAGCTCCGGTCCCGGCACCCCGCCCCCATCCAGGTTCACCTCCCAGCGGCTCACCATGCCGGGAAACCCGGGCGTGTTCGCGCAGCCGTGCGGCTTCTCGGGGGACAACTCCACCCGCTCTCCTGAGCGCACCCGCTGCACGACGCCGTCCGGGATGAAGACGGGCTCCGGAGCACCCCAGGGCTTCTGGTGCACCGTGTAGCGCTGGAAGTTGGAGAGGTCGCCCTCGTCCATCACGTCGAGCTGGTACTGGTAGTCCCGGCCTCCCGCCTCGCAGAAGAAGGCCGGGGGCTTGAGCTTGAGGCGGGCGCTGTTGTCCGTGTCCGGCATGGGCAGCGGGCCGTCCGCGGACACCCGACTCCAGCTCTTGCTCTTCCAGCGGCATTTCGCCGACGTCATGTCCCCCACCGCGTCGAGCGTCAGGAACTCGCCGCCCGCGACCAGCTCACCCGCGAGTTGCCCCGAACCCACCACGCCTCCATCCGACCGCACCACCTGGGGCATCTCCGGGGGCGACGTATGCAGCACCCTCACCGGCATCGTCCGCCGGACCGCGTGCGCCGCCAGGCCGTCGGAGGCCGTCACCTCGAGGTGGCCCACGTCCGTCGTCTGGCAGATGGATTTCGTGGAGATCTCCATCACCACAGGCTCGCCTGGCGCCCCGGACACCGACTTCACCTCCCACGGGCCCGTGACCGAGGACGAAGTGGCGAGCCGCACCGGATCTCCGTCGGAGTCCTTGCCCAGGAAGGTCAACTGGAGGTTCGTGTTCTCCTCGAAATCCATCTCCGTGACCACTCCGCCGTCCGAGCCCAGCACCGCGAGCTCGGGGCCCGCCTCATTGGAGTAGGTGAAGACGTTGTGCACCGTCTCGCCCGGAGCGGTGAGGACGCAGAAGGACGCGCCATGACAGGCCACCTGCTCGAGCTTCGCCGTCAGGACGTTCGGTGGAATCACGCGCGGGAGCCAGATGGTGCCCGCGCGCTCCTCGGACTCCATGGGCACCGGACTCATCACCTGGAGGCCGCCATCCGCCTGCTTCACGAGGGCCATGCCGAAGCCATGGCCCCCATCGCCCCCCTCCCGCACGTTCATGGACAGGGCGACGAGTTCCTCGCCCGCCCCCAGTTCCTGGACCACTTCGATCGGAGGGGTGGTGTTGTCGAGCGACCCCCGGATGAAGGCATGACGCGCGCCCACCATCGCGAAGGGGACGGGCTTGCCCTGAACGGGAAACAGCTCCACGGCCTGCACCAGGCCCGCCTCCGGAGTGCCGAGCTTCCACTCTCCCCTCGTCCTGGAGGGAATGGCTTCCCACATGCCCGCCGGCACCGAGCCCGAGACCCCGATGACGGAGTAGACCGAGTCGCCCACCCGCGCCACGGCGAAGGGGGCGCCCCATCTCGAGTCCTGATCCAGGCTCAACACGGCGGAGAAGGTATCGGCGGGCGTGGTGAGACCCGCGTCCGAGAGGTAGAGCGTGTGTTGTTTCTGGCCATCGGTCACCATGGCGGCACCGCCCCCGGCCGTGTGCTTCACCCGTTTGATGCCATCGTCCGTGTAGTTGATGGGCGTGCTGGGATTGACACCTCCACACAACCCTCCATCCGCACCGATCGAGGTGCGCTGTCCGTACGAGCTGACGCTCACGAAGCAGTCCGTGTCCGGCTGGTAGGAGGTCCCCACCGATTCGCTCGCCTCGGAGCCCCTCGGCTTGCGCGCCACGCCACCGTCCACGAACAGGTAGGCGCCCCCCCCGCCATCCGCCAGATAGCCCAGCGAGAACGTCCCCTTCCCCCACACGTCGAGGACGCCGTTGGGCCGCTCCGTCACGGCGGTCACCTCGCGCCATCCCGCGTGCGCCCGGGACGCGGCCAGCATCGCCAGCACGCCCGCCGCGGCCAGACACACGAGCCGCACGCGCGTGCGCCACCTAGTAGGCGAACTCCGCTCGAAGGTAGAGCCTGTCGGACTCATTCTGGGTCTCCTGTGACAAATCCGCTCCGGTGAACCCCAGCAGGGTGTAGCCCACGCCCACCCGCATCCGGTCATCCACGCGCCAGGCGATCTCGCCTCGGAGCGAACCCAAGGATTCATGGTCGGTCGACACCGACCGCCCCGCGCCCTCCACCGCCACTTCCAGTCCGCCCACCACTCGCACCGAGGGGCGCAACGAGCCGGTGAACACCCATATCGCAACCTCGCCCCGGTTGCTGCGGCTGGCATGCAGACCCGCCCCCAGCGCGAGGCGCTCTCCCAGACGCACGGCTGGCAGGAGTGAAATGATCTGCTGCACCCGCTCGCCAAACACCCGGCGCTCCCCGGGCGACAGCTCCCGGTTGATGCCGTAGCGCGCCACCACCATGAAGGGCCCCGGCCTCCAGGACAGGGCGGCGTACCCCTCGAGCAGCCGGGCCTCCAGCCGTCCGCCTTCCCGCTCGCCCGTGCGGCTGAAGTTCATCCGGCCCGAGAGCGACAGGTCCTCGCGCAGCACGGCCTCCGCGGCGAGCATCGCCACCGTCTGGAGGCGCTCCACCGGCGCGCTGGAGCCTCGTCCGGGCGTGCCCCGCTCGGAGCGCAGCTCCAGGTGGCCCCCCAGCCGGAGGCGCTCCAGGACGAGCTGTGCGGACACCCCCGCCGCGTCCCGCCGCAGCGTGTCCGGCACGTCGAGCACTCCCCGCACGCCCCGCTCGTAGCGCGCGCTCAGGTCCAGGGCGCCGAAGACGGTGCGCTGGAAGCCCACCGCGCGCGCCAGCCGCATGCCCTGGGTGTCATGGGAGGCGACGTCCTCCACGAAGACGCTGGTGCCGTCCGCCAGTTGGGTGCTCGCGCCGCTCACCATGCGGCGCGCGCCGAAGTCCGGCCCGTCCACGTCCACCGAATAGCCGCCGTAGTAGACGTCCTCGCCCCGCTTCCAACCGCCCCGCACCCACGCGAGCGGCCCCAGCTCGGGCCCCCAGCCTCCGCGAACCCCCAGCGTGGCGTCGCCCGCCGTCACGTCCGCGCCCACCGCGGCGAAGGTGTCCGCCACCCGGCCGAGTCCCTCGCCGTGGAGGCCCACCGTCTGCTGGTGGCTGGCCGACACCCGCAGCCAGTCATTCACCCGGTAGTGCCCCTCGAGCCCCACCGAGGTCCGTCCTCCCTCGAGCAGGGTGTCCTCGCCGGGCAGCACGCTGGCGCGCAGCCGCGCGTCGCGCACCTGCGCGCTCACGCCCCACCGCTCCCACTCGTAGCCCAGCCCCAGCCCCAGCGTGCGCGCCCCCACCTCCCCCGGTTCGAAGGGACGCCGCGGATCCGCCGTGAGGCGCTCATCCCCGAGCAGCGTGAGGCGCCACGGCCCCAGGGGCTGCACCGCGCGCAGGGAGAGCTGACGCGAGGACTGGAGATCGGCGTGGGCGCCATCGGAGAACCCCGCGGTGCGCCGACGGAACGCCGCATCCACGGAGCCGCGCCCGAAGAGGCCCGGCCCGCGCACGCGCACGCTCAAGGCGTCCCCTCCGGCCGGCGCCCAGGCCAGCGAGGGCCGGAGGAAGGACAGTCCCCCGTCATCCGAGACCCCGAAGGACTCCGGCGACACCGCCGCGCCCTCGCTGCGCGCCACCTCGGCCAGCAGCGTGTAGGCGCCCAGGGTGGTGCGCGCATGCCCGGTGAGCAGTTGGTAGCTCCGCTCGCGCACGGCCGACACGGACACCCGTCCGCCCTTCCACTCGGCCCAGGCCTCGCCGCCCACCGCGTCCGTGGGCGCGCCGGAGCGCAGCACCGCGTACTCCACGCACAGCACGGGCTCCGGCGCGGCCGTCGGAGCGGCGGCGCTCAGCAGCGCCTCGCCCGACACGAAGGACAACGGCCGCGCCAGGAGGATGCGCCCCGACACGTAGTCGATGTCGTAGTCCCGGTGCCGCACCAGGTGCCGCTCGGCGAGCGGCAGGCCGGTGAGGCCATCGCGCAGCTCCACGCGCAGCACCTCGGAGCCCTCGGCCATGGGCACCGAGCCCAGGTAGTAGAGACTGCCGCCGGTGGCGCGCAGTTCCTCGTACGCGGGCCGGGCGGCGAGGGCGCGCAGAGGATCCGCCAGCCCCCCGGCGAAGCCCGTCACGCCCGCGCGCACCGGGCCCAGCTGAGTCGCCAGCTCCGCATAGGGGCCGAACAGGGGACGGTGGTAGCGGCCCACCTCGCCCTCCTCCCACCGGGCCCGGTACGTGCCCAGGCCCACGCGGCCCAGGGCGTCATGACGCAGCTCCAGCCGCAAGCGGCTCTCGGCCGGATTGGGGGTGAGGCCCACGGAGGTATCGCCCCACTCGGGGAGCACCCAGTCCGGATCCGGCACCCGATCCAACCGGGGAAGCTGGGGGCGCAGCGCATCCACCAGCGGGCGCCCGCGCAAGGTGTCCACGTCCGTGTCGCGCACGTCCAGCTCGCCCACCAGGGAGAAGGGCCCCCGGTATGCCTCCACATGGGCCGAGCCCCGTCCGCGCAGGCGCACGCCCCCGGTGGCCGGCGCGAACGTGGCCTCCACGTCCAACAAGGCCACCGCGAAGTCCCGCCGCACCGCCTCCACGGGCACCGTCATCTTCCAGGCGGGCTCGCCGGGCGGTTGCACCTCCAGGACGACGGGATTGCCGCCCGGAGCGAGCTCCAGGGGCAGCAGCGCGGAGCCGTCGCTGCCCACCGTTACCTCGCCCTCGGACGAGCGCACGCGCGTGCCCGGGGGAAACTCGGCGTTCAACGACGTGAGGCCACTGGCCGGTGGACGCTCCTTGCTTCCCGGCAGCCGCAGCACTCCGCGGGGCTCGGGCGCGCGGGGGATGACGAGCACGCCGACCTCGCGGGGCACCACGTCGACGCGCTGCTGGAAGAGGCGCAGCGCGCCCCCGGTGCCGCGCACCACGAGCGGCAGCACGTTCTCCCCGGGCACCAGTTGGACGCGGGCGCTCCAGTCACCCCGGGCGTCCACGCTCGCGCTCACGCCGCCGACCGTCACCTCCTCGTGCGGCTCCACATGGCCCGCCAGGAGGAACTCCACCCCGCCCGGCACGCCCCGCGCGGCGGGCGGCGATGCGTCATAGGCGAACCGCAGGGTGGGCGGCGTCTCGCCCTGGAAGCGCACCGCGAAGTCCTGGAGCACCCCGGCGGCCCAGGGCACCTCGAGCGTGACGGCCTCGGGCGAGGGCATGCTGCCGGCGGGCAGGGTGCGCGTGTCCAGGCGCAGCCGCTGACGGCCGGGACGCAGGTGCAGGCCGCCCGTCGCATCCGGGCCGCGCGCGTCCACCTGGGTGAAGTGGTAGCGGCCCCGGGCGTCCGTGAGCACCTCGCGGCCCGAGGCCAGCACGAGGCGGATGCCGGGCAGGCCCGGCTCGCCGGGAGCACACCGCCCATCCGCGTCCTCGTCGCGGCACACGCGCCCGGTGATGGCCGCCGCCAGCTCCGGAGGCTCCTGCCGCGCGAGCTGCGCCCGTGCGGTGCCCGGCCACGCCAGCACGCCCACCGCCGCGCCGAGCAGGAGCCGGCGCCTCAAGGACGCACCTCCACCATCGCCGTGACACCGGTGGCCACGTCCGCCACGGACACGCTCACGGGGCCCGGGTTCTTCACGACGAAGCTGCCGCGTCCGCCCTCCACCACCACCGCGCTCTTCTCCCCGGCGGACAACCAGACATGGGCCTCGCGTCCCTCCAGCACCCGGCCCGTCGCGTCCTCCATCCAATACGTCACCCGCGCGCCGTCCACCTTCAACCGCACGTTCACCGGCGCCTCGGGCGCCAGCCGCACCCGCCGCGTCTCCCGGGGCGCGCGCGGGGACGGATCGACGGGGAACACCGGACCGCCCTCGGCCAGCACGTCGAGGGTGCGCCGCAGTCCCGGCCACCGCTCGTGGATGACCTCCAGCCGGCCCGGGCGCGCGGGGCCGAGCACTGCCGTGCCATCCGCCCCCGTCACCAGCCGCGCGTCGCCCACGCGCAGCGGCTGCTCCGGCACGGGCAGGCCACACGAATCCGTCACGCCCGCGTACAGCACGCCCTCGTCCACCCAGACGCTCAGCCGCGCGGGCTCCGTGCCGACCGGGCCATATGCGAGCACCTCCAGCGTCGTCTCATGCTCCCGCGCGAGCGACGGCACGCTCCAGAAGTACTCGACGACGCCGGGCGTCTCCTCCCGAGGGGCGGAGAACGTGCCCAGGGGCGAGCGCGGCAGCACCACGGCCCCGGGCCTGCGCTGGCCGGCGGCGTCCCAGGCGCGAGTCGTCACGCGCACCGTCGAGCCGAGGTGCACCAGCGGCTCGGCCAGCTCCAGGGCGACCCGCGCCACCGGCCCCTGCTCGAGTTGCAGGGGCAGCTCCTCGCGCGAGCCCGCGCCGCGCTCCGGCCACGTGGCCAACAGCCGCTCCGGCGTCCTGGGTGGAGAGGCCGGCGCGGTGTAGCGCCACTCGAGCAGGCCCCCTTGCGCGTGCGTCGGCCCGCGCAGGGTGCCATGGCGGGCACTCACCTCCACGCGCGCCCGGTTCACCGGTTGGCCCAGCGCGTCGCTGGTGGCGCACAGCAGCCGGGCCTGGGAGACGCCGTCGGGGGGAAGCCGCTGTGGGTGGAGGACGCACGCCAGCCCGTCCGTGGGCGGCAGCCCCAGATTCATCTTCGTGCGCCGCACGTTGCCCGCCTTGTCCACCACGCTCGCCTCGGCGGTGTCATGGCCGGGCGGGACGATGACGGGCAGGCGGAAGCGCCCATCCGCGGCGGCCTTCGCGGGCCCGAAGCTCGCCCCGGCGATGGAGACGGACAGCTGCGCGTTCGGCTCGGTGCGGCCGGGCAGCTCCACCGCGGCGGCCAGCGGCACCAGCACCTTGCCATAGGCGCCGTGGATGGACTGGGGGTGGGGCCACGCCGACAGGGCGACGAGCACGGCCACCTCCGGGTAGCGGGTGTCCGGGAGCACATAGCGGGCCGTCCAGGTGCCGGGCCCCGCGCGCACCAGCGCCTCCACCCGTCCCACGTTGGCCTGCAGCACGGGCGGCGCCCCGGAGTCCTCCGGCGAGCCGTCCGGCTGGAGGATGCGCACCGTGAGCCGCGCCTCCTTGTCCCGTCCCTTCACGGGCGCGGGCGGCTCCAACGACAGCGACACCTCGGTGGCGGGCGGGCCCAGGGTGAAGTCGGCCTGGCTCCGCGCCTCCCCGGCCTGGGCGGACACCCGCACCCGCCGCGCACCCGGCTCCGGGACGACGAGGAACGTGCGCAACGGCGGCTGCCCGGCTCCAGGCAACAGGCGCGCTCCGCTCGCGGACACGGCGGCGTCCTCGGCGGACACGAGGGTGCCCGAGGCGTCCCGTCGCACCAGGGCGATGGAAAACCCCTCGGGCGCCACGGCCGCCGATGGCCCCAGGATGTCGAGCGTGTCCGCGGAGGCCACCGTGCCCGCGAGCAGCAGGACTGACAGGAAACGGATCAGAGTGTCGGTAATTTATCAGCGTCCATGCCGCGCCCGAAATGCTATCGCCGGGGCGCGGCACGTTTCCCCACCTCACCCCCGGAGGCGGGCGGCGCGGGCTCACCGCCAGGCGATTCCGGCCTCGTCCCCCAGGCGCACGAAGTAGCGCGAGCCACCCACGCGGGCGTACTGGATGCTCAGGCGCTCCGAGCGGAGTTCCTCGCCCTGACGGACCTCGGTGGGCTGGAAGGTGGCGTCCTGTGCCGCCACCTCGCACACCAGGGAGCCGTAGAACCGCACCCGGAAGGTGCTCCCTTCCTGCCCCCGCGCCTCGGCGGACAGCGGGCGCGAGCCCTGGAGCGGAACCTTGCGGGCCACGCCCGCCGGCACCTGGGCGAAGTCGTGGGGATCCACCGCCACGCCCTCGCCGAGCCACACCCAACCGGAGGTGGCGGCCGGGCCCCCGTAGCCGTTGTCCACGCACACCACCCCCGTGCCATGGCCGGAGATGGGAGTGGAGACCGGCACCGGCTGCCCGGCGGAGTGCGTCACCTGGAGCACCCCCTGCAACTGGCGGTTGCCGGGCGTGGCGCACACCGTCTGCGCGCTCTCGGTCCTGGGCGCCTCGTGACAGTCCACCGGCAGGCGGAACTCGTAGGCGTAGACGTTGTACTCGCCGTTCTGGCGCACCGCCCAGGCCAGGCGCACCTGGCCGTTCGCACCATAGCTGATGTCGCTGAGCGACTCGCTGGCCGGGGTCTCGGTGAGCCGGTAGGTCATCCGCGTGCGCAGATCGTACAGGTGGATGTCGTAGTTGGGCGTGGGGCTGGTCGCATCCCAGTGCTCGAAGGCGATGAGCGGACCGCTGATGGAGGGGTTGGTGTCCGTGCCGGGCAGGGACAGGCGCTGGGCCTCGCCCCCCTCCAGGGACGTCCAGGCGATGTCCGACTCCAACACGCCATGGACCCAGGCGCGGCTCACGTACACCACCACCTCGCCATTGGTGTCCGGCTGCGTCTCCTCCCCTTCGGAGCCGGTGAGCTGACGGATGTGGTAGCCGGCCGACAGCTCGCGCGCCGCCCAGATGTCGCACCCATCCACGCTGGTGGCGCACTTCGACCACACCACCGCCCGGCCGTCCTCGCTGACGGCGGGGGTGCGGTCCACGCTCGCATCGGCGGTGAGCCGGGTGAGCGCGAGCGTGTCCTGGTTGTAGACGTGGATCTCCGGGGAGAGGGCGCTCGGGCTGATGGCCACGTCCTGCCAGGCCACCGTGTGCCCGCCCACCGTGGCGGTGCGGCGATCCGTGCCGGGCCGCGGCGCGATCTCCTGGGCCACGCCGCCCATGCCCACGTCGAAGCGGTAGACGTGGTTGGTGGCATCGGTGGGGCTCGTGCGGGTGAACACCACCTGGTGGCCCTGGATGTCGGCGAGCGAGTCGAGCCATCCCCCCGTGGGCAGGGGCAGATCCGCGCCCGTGGTCAGGTGGTGGTAGCGGATTTCACTGACGTCGCGGACCGGCTGGTTCGTGTAGACCACCCACTCACCGCTCACGTGGGGATCCGTCTGATCTCCCGGCGAGGTGTTGACCACCCGGGGCGTTCCCACCAGGACCCCTTCGGTCCCCTCCCCCAATGCCCACGCGGGTATCAGGCACAACAGAGCAGCAACCATCCGCGGCATCGTGAGGGACCTCCGGCTCGAAGAAGAGGGGACTCCCTGTGCCTGGGCTCAATCCCGTGCCCGCTGCTCGCGGCACGTCCCCACCCCGCATTCACCTGGAGGACTTCGGCCCCTCGACTCGCCGTCTCATGGCCTGGTGCTCCAGGGCTCCGACCTGGATTGTCCCTGTGCAGGAATTCCCGCTGAGGTGTTGGCTTGCAAGCTACAGACCATGCCAACAGGGGTCAACACAGTCATTAGAAGGGCTGCACTCAAGGCGGTGGGGGAGCGGGGTCATTCCAGAGTCCTGGGTCGACGGTGACCGCCTTGGGCGGCGTGGTGTCTACCTGGAGTGCGCGTTGTTCCTCTTGTCGTAAACCGCCCACGGAGCGGACCTGGACGTGCACGGGGTTGGAGCCTTCCTTGAGGGTGAGGGGGAAGGAGAAGCGGCCCTGGGCGTCGGGAAGCACGCCCTCGCCGTTGGCGAGCACCTGGGTGCCGGGCTCTGTCTGTCCGGAGACGAGGATCTGCCGGCGGGGACGATCAGGCCAGTTCACCTTGAGCAGGAGGCTGGTGGGGATGGGGGTGGGGGCGGAGGGAGCCTGACCGGGGCGGACGACGGACTGCTGGCCCGCGAGGACGAGGACGCTGCGCTGCTGGCCGGACAGCGTGGTCTCCCCCTCGAGCGTGGCCAGGGCGACGGTGCCCGCGCCGTTGTTGCTCACGGAGAACGCGCCGCCTTGCGAGCGGGCGACGGCGTCACTGCCGCTGGCCGTCATTTCCAGGGCGTGAGGGGAGCCGGAGCCGGCGCGCACCCGCGCCGTCGTCATGCCCTTCTCGAGCAACAGCCGCGAGAGCTTGTCGGTGAGCTCAGCCACGGTCACCTCGGTGCCAGGCTCCATGCGCACTTCCACGGCCTCACCGCCGATGAGCACCGCGTAGGAGCCCGCGAGCGTGCGCACCGCGTCGGAGGCGCGCAGGGCCTCGCCCACGCTGGCTCCGCGCCACGCGCCGCCGCCCCGGCGCACCTCGACGGTGCCGCGGATCTCCTGCAGCGTCAGCTCCACCAGGCGCGGAGGCGCCGGGGCGGGCGGAGGTGGGGGGGCGTGCACCTCGGAGGTGGGCGCGGGCACGCTGACCGGGGTGGGGGTCGGAGTGTCGTGGAGGAAGAGGAAATAGCCCACGGGCAGGGCCGTGAGGATGGCGAGGAGTCCGACCAGGAAGGGCGCGCGGCGCCGGCGAGAGCGGGAAGCGTCCATACGGGACCGCAAGCTACCTCAGCCGGGGGCACGCGCCTCACACCTTCGGTGGCCACACGGTGAGGCAGGCGCCCTGCCCCGTGTGTGGCGCTCCCGCCCTTCGTGTGGTTCCGCGGCGGCGAGCAGGCGAGCTTCAGTCGTGCGGCCATCCGCATGCGCGCTGAGTTCACACAACCAGAGGGAGAGCCGCCAACACGGGGCAGACGCAACCCTCGGCACTGCCGCGTCAGTAGAGGATGCAGTCGAACTTCTCGATGACGGCTCGGAGTTCTTCCGGAGTGGTGTCAAACCGCTTCGCAATGGCGGTGGCATCCTCGGTCAAGGCCACTGTGCCGGGTGGCTGCTTTCCCAGCGTTTCGATAACGATGGGGCCGACTTGTCCAGGCCACTGGACGCTGTTGAGCTCGCGGGCTCGCCCAATGGGGTCCAGGAGGGTGAAGCAGGGCCACTTGGGAAACCGAAGGGTGGCAGGATCCGAGCCCATGATGCGGCAGCCATCCAGGCGAGCCTCGGTGAAGTCGCAGTCCTCGATGGAGCCAAGCTGACACCATGGCAGGCTGCTGTATTCAGGCCAGTGGCCAAAATCACACCCCGAGAAGCGCCCCTTGAACCGGCATCCCTTGAGAGCTGCCCCTATCCAGTCCTGATAGTTCTTCAACTCTTGTTTCACCTCGAAGGCGCAATCGACGAACCGGGCTCTGTCAATGGACAGACGCCTGGAGGCCACCTTCAGCACAAGGGTGCAGTTCTTCACCGTCAGGTTGGGGCCGAGAATGTAGTTCGCATTCTTGTCCGTCAGCTCCAGCCGTTCGTTTTCGATTTCCCGGTCCTTGAAGACGACGTTACCGAGCCAGTCCATGACCGTCCCTGTTAGAAGGTGAGCATCCGAAAGAATTCGCCCGCCATACGGCGGCCATGCCGCGCCAGGTTCGTTTGTGTGCCGGAGAGAATTTCGTACTTATATCCGCCCGGCGAGAGGTCAACCACATCGACCCCTTGCTGATTGAAACGATAGAGATGTTGGAATTGTCGTTTTAGCTCTTCATGCACGTAGCGCCCCCGGGCCTCGCGTTCGAGTAGCCTCGCCAGCCAGTAGTCGCCCTTCTTCATGGCCTGCTCGATGGCGTCTTTTTCGTTGGGCGAGAGTCTGGGGTCCCCTATGGTCCGGCGCACGCATCAGTAGACGATGCAATCGAACTGCTCAACGACCGCTTTGAATGCTTCCTCGGTGGTCTCTCGCCGTTTGGCGAGGGCCGGAGCGTAGAGCGTTACGGCCCTTGTGCAGGGAGGATCCCTGTACTGCCCCTCCACGATGATGGGGCGAAAACCTCCCGGCCACTCGACGCTGTTGAGTTCGCGAGCTCGCCCAATAGGGTCCAGGAGGGTGAAGCAGGGCCACTTGGGAAAGCGAAGGGTGGCAGGGTCTGCGCCCATGATGCGGCAGCCATCCAACCGAGCCTCGGAGAAGTCGCAGTCCTCGATGGAGCCGAATTGAAACCAGGGGTCACTGCCATACTCGGGCCAGTGGCCAAAGTCGCACCCCGAGAAGCGACCCTTGAACCGACATCCCTTGAGGGAGGCACTTATCCACTGCTGGTAGTTCTTCAACTCCTGCTTCACCTCGAAGGTGCAGTCAATGAACGTGGCCTGCTTGATGACCAGACGACTGGCGGGAACCTTCAGGACAACGGTGCAGTTGCGCAGCGTCAAGCCCGTGCTGAGGAAGTAGAGGGAATTCTTGTCCGTCAGTTCCAGCCGCTCGTTGGCAATCTCCTGGTTCTTGAAGATGACGTTCTCCAGCCATCCCATGGCCGCCCCTTTCAGAAGGTGAGCATCCGGAAGAACTCGCCCGCCATGCGGCGACCATGGCGGGCCAGGTTCGACTCCGTTCCGGCGAGAATCTCGTACTGACGGCCTGTCTTGGGGTCAATCACGTCGACGCTCTGGTGCTCTCGTCAGTAGACGATGCAGTCGAATTTCTTGATGACGGCTCGGAGTTCTTCTGGGGTGGTGTCAAACCGCTTCGCAATGGCGGTGGCGTCCTCGGTCAAGGCCACTGTCCCGGGCGGCTGCTTTCGCAGCGTTTCAATAATGATAGGACCAACTTGTCCAGGCCACTGGACGCTGTTGAGTTCACGGCTTCTGCCAATGGGGTCCAGGATGGTGAAGCAGGGCCACTTGGGAAAGCGAAGGGTAGCGGGGTTTGAACCCATGATGCGGCAACCCTGCAAGCGGGCCTCGGTGAAGTCGCAGTCCTCGATGGAGCCGTGCTGAAACCCCGGCAGGCTCATGTACTCGGGCCAGTGCCCGAAGTCGCACCCCGACAGCCGTCCCTTGAACCGGCAGCCCTTCAGCGACGCCGCCAGCCATTGCTGGTGGTTCTTCAACTCCTGCTTCACCTCGAAGGTGCAGTTGATAAAGCGCGCTCCATCGAAGAAGAGACGCCGGGCGGACACCTTCAGCACGAGAGTGCAGTTCTTCACCGTCAGGTTGGGGCCCAGAAAGTAGTGCGCCTCCTTATCCATCAACTCCAGCCGCTCGTTTTCAATCTCCGTGTTCTCGAAGAGGACGTTACCGAACCGGTCCATGGCCACCGCCCCTTTTAGAAGGTGAGCATCCGGAAGAACTCGCCCGCCATGCGCCTGCCGTGCGGTGCCAGGTTCGACTCCGTTCCGGCGAGCATCTCGTACTGGCGGCCCGTCTTGGGGTCAATCGCGTCGACGCGCTGGCGCTCCCGTCAGTAGACGATGAAGTCAAACTGCTCAACGACCGCTCTGAATGCTTCCTCGGTCGTCTCGCGGCGCTTGGCGAGGGACGGAGCGTAGAGCGTCACGGCCATTGTGCAGGGAGGATCCCTATACTGCCCCTCCACGATGATCGGGCGAAAACCCCCCGGCCATTGGACGCTGTTGAGCTCGCGGGCTCGCCTGATGGGGTCCAGGAGGGTGAAACAGGGCCACTTGGGAAAGCGCAGGGTGGCGGGGTCCGCGCCCATGATGCGGCAGCCATCCAGGCGGGCCTCGGTGAAGTCGCAGTCCTCGATGGCCCCATATTCCCAACCTGTACCGTACTCGGGCCAGTGCCCGAAGTCGCACCCCGAGAAGCGACCCTTGAAGCGGCACCTCTTGAGGGAGGCCTTCACCCATTGCTGGTGGTTCTTCAACTCCTGCTTCACCTCGAAAGTGCAGTCGATGAACCGTGCTCCAATGATGATCAGGTTCCTGGCGGACACTTTCAGGACAACGGTGCAGTTCCTGAGCGACAGGTTGGGGCCAAGGAAATAGAGCGAGTTCTTGTCCGACAGCTCCAGCCGCTCGTTTTCAATCTCCTTGTTCTCAATGAGGACGTTCTCCAGCCACCCCATGGTTGCTCCTCTCAGAAGGTGAGCATCCGGAACAACTCGCCCGCCATGCGCCTGCCGTGACGAGCCAGATTCGACTCCGTGCCGGAGAGCATCTCGTACTGGCGGCCCGTCTTCAGGTCAACCACGTCCACCCCCTGGTGTTTGAACTGAAGGCTGCCTCGCAACTGGGCTTTCACCTCTTCGTGCACGAACCGCCCCCGGGCCTCGCGTTCCAGCAGCCGGGCCAGCCAGTACTCGCCCTTCTTCAGGGCTTCGTCGATGGCTTCTCGCTCGGCGCGCGACAGCCTGTCAGGCCCCCACTTCTTGGCGGCCTGGGTGACGGCCTCCTGGAGCATATCGCCCACCTTGTCCTCGACGGGAATGTCCGCGGCCGACTTGCCCCGGGGCAAGTGCCAGCGCTGGCCGTCGCTCAGTTCCACCTGCCGGTTGCCGCCCCGGTGACGGATGACGGTTACCGCGGAGCGGCCCCCAGGCGCCTGTCCCCCGCTACTACCCTGCCCCTTCTTGAGCAGGACCACGGCCAGGGGGCCCTGCGGAGAGGTGGCCACCGTCTCCGCCGTCGCAATGGCCTTGGCCAGGGCTCCCTCCGTCGCGAGCGCCGCCTCCGTCACCTCCAGGCGCCCCATGACGCCGGCGCCGCCCTGCGCCTCGAACTGCTTCCCGGCGAGGTTGAAGCGCGGGAGCGACTTCACTCTCGGCAGCACCTGCCCCAGCGTGTGCCCGCCCAGCGTGGCCACGGCGAGAATCATGGCCCGGGCCGCGTCCTCGCCCAGCACCTTGCCGAATTGCTCGCCCGCCGCGCGCAGCTCCTCGAAGGTGGTGGCGTGGTGCGCCGTGTCGGCCATGCGGGCCCACCCGTCCATGAGGCCGTACAGCGTCTGGAGGCCCAGGTAGCCCATCAGCAGGAGCGTCATGCCAGCGGCCAGGGCCTTGGTCGTCGGCTCGGGCACCACCCACATCATGCAGTAGAGCGCCACCGTCCAGACGACCATGGACACCATCATCCGCACGTCCAGCAGCTCGTGCACCAGGGCCTGGCGCGTCTCGTCGAGCACGTGGCCGAACGCCAGCGCCAGAGCGAACGTCCGCCGGTCGTCCGTACGCAGGTAGGGCCCGTCGTCCAGCAGGCCCAGGCAATCGCCGCCTCCCCGGGGCACACACCACTGGAGGTACCTGGCCCTCAAGGCTTCATCCGCCGCGGGGGTAAGCACCACCGGACCCTCCTGGCGCTCGGGCACCAGGGTGTAGGCCTGGTCGCGGTACACCTCCAGCAGCCAGTCTCCCTGGCTGTCCACCATCTCGACGCCCTTGGAGGGCGGCAGCAGGTGAAGCAGCTCCCGGGCGGCCGCTTGTGGACTCTTCGTCCCCAGGCGCACGTCGCGGGAGAAGCGCAGGAAGGCCTGTTGGAACTCGGCCTTGGGGAGGGGCACTGGCCGGGTGGCGATGGCGCCGGGCTCCAGGAAGTCCACGTCGTACACGGTGGCGGACTCGAAGCCAGGCTCTGCCATGGCAGCCACACGCTCCTTGGGAGCCGGTGGGGGCGTCAGCGAGTGGTAGCGGTAGCCGGCAAACCCCCCGTGGGGGATGCCCGTGGCGCATGAGAACTGGAAGAGGACGACGACGAGGGCCCAGACACCAACGCGGGGGCTCTGACGCGCGTCCTTGGGACGAGCGCCAGGAAGACGGGTAGACACAGCGCACCTCCGGAAGCGACGTGACCACAAAGCTGTCGCTCCAGAATTACATGGAAATGTGGGTACGCCCGTCAAGTCATTGGGTTGGGCAGGGGTTGGAGAATGCAACAGGTGAGTTTCAGGCGCGGCGCCACCAGTTCCGGGGCGGCGCTACGGGAACGTGACGTTCTCCAGAATGATTGAGCGCCCGTCTGCATCCCACAGCGTCAGGGTGTACTCGCCCTGGGCCTGCATCGTTGTGGCCTCGAGTTCCACCATGACGCGACTAGGGAAGCCAGGGAGGATGGAAACCGGTGTCGCGTCCGGAAGTGGCGTCAGTTCCTCGCCCTTGGCCCCACGCAGCATGGCACCCGCGAGCGTCCAGGGCTTCGTCCCTGGGTTCTTCAACTCCAGTTCCACCGCTACACGGCCCTTCTTGTCATTCCCGGCGCGGGAGGACCACACCTCCGCCAGAGCCAGCACAGCCCGCGGCCTCGGCTTGAGGTATCCGGTGATTTGCTTGACGGTGACGCCAAGTACCTCGTCCAGGAGGCCCGCCGTGCGCAGACCCCGGAGTCCGCCCGGGCCGCCCTGCTCAGCTTGGAGGCGAGCCTTCTGCTCCTCGCAGCGCTGGGCCTTCGACTCCGCATCCCGCGCCTTCTGCTCGTAGAAGGCCACCGGGCGTGTCTGACGGATGACGTCCACCTGCCGTGCGGCCCGCGCGGGGTGGACCACCAGGAGAAACGTAAGGCTCGCTGGGGCCGCTCCATCCGCGAAGTAGACGGTGAGCCTCCGCGGCTCCAGGTCGCGCATGGCCTCCGAGGGAACGACCATGAGCGAATCGACTGCCTCCGTCACTCGACGGAAGTGCTCGCGCCCCTCCAGTTCCACGCGCGAGAGCTTCGCGTCGAAAAGCAGCGTGCTCGTCAGCTCCGGGGTGATGCATAGCGCTGGCCCCCCACCTGGTGCGCTCGCGTCCACTTCGATGCGAATGTCACCCGCTTCGCACACGGGCAATGGTTGGCGCTCGGCGGCGTCAGCGGTCGAGGTGAGCAGGGCCAAGGACAGGAGGCCAGCGGAGGACGCGAAGGGCACGGGGGGTCAACCTCTCCAGGGGCGCGTGGCGGCCCCCTTCGGCGCTGGCGTCTAACACACACCGCTGTATGAGGGACCCATGCCTGCTGGCAGTCGAGTGCCCGGGCGCCCTACTCGAATCTGTTCGTTACGAACAGGCGGACTCGGGCGTGGACCTTGACGGCATCCGAGCCGGCATCGGCATCGATGGGCTCGCCGGCCCCGCCTGGCGCTGCGATCTCCATGCACACGGGGTACGTCTTGCCTCTGGGGGTTTGCGCCCGCGTGAAACGACCGTAGACGCGCTCCTTGCCGAGGATGAACCTCCCGATGAGCACGGTGCCCTCGTCCAGCGCGCCGTACTGCGCTGGCAATGTGACGGCTGCGTCGCCCGCGCGCACCGTGACCACCTCCCCTCGTGTGCCCGGTGGGATGTCGGCGGAAACGCTGTCACTGAGGCCGAGGCTCAACTCCTCCCTCATGGTCTTCACGGCATCGGCCGGGCAGTCCTCGGGCCCCGGCGTGGCGCGCACCTGGGGGCCGCTGGTGCAGGCGACCAGTACCCAGCCGCAGCTCGCGGCGAGGCACTGCCACTTCTTGCAGCGCTCGCCCTGGCGCTGAGGCGCAGGCGCGGGCATCTCCTGGGGCGGCAAACGGGACTCCTGCTTGCGAAGAGGCATGGCGGTGGCGAGCGCGGGGGTGGTGGAGGCCACGAGTGGCGCCGCGCCCGCTCCAGCTTCAGCCGTTTCAGGGGAAACAGCCAATTCAGCGACGGGGCACGCCCGAGGCGTGGGGCACTCTGGCAGCCACCCTTCAGGAAGAACCGCCGCCGCGAAAGGTGTCGCGTTGGGCACCGGAGCGGGTGGCGACACGGGCGCCATGCGCGGTCGGATGACGAAGGCCGCGGCACAGGCCAGTGCCACCACCGCCAGGAAAGCCACCACCTGGGCCGCGGGCTTCACCGCCTCCACCACCACGGAGCGCACCGGCAGCGCACCGACACTGGTGGGCAGGAGGAGGGAGAGGCCTCGCCTCAACGCACCAGGGGGCGATGGCGCGGCCCTGGGGTCAGGGCGGGCAACGTCGGCCACGGGAGGCGGCAGGGCTCCGCCTCGGGGGACCGGAGGCACGTCCGCGAGGAGCGCCACGAGAGCCTCCGGAGAAGGCGCGGGCTCCTCGGCCACCTGTACCCCGGCGGGCAACTCGGCGGCCAGGAGCGGAGCCGGAGCATCCACCACGGGTGTGCGCTGCTTCTCCCCTTCCGGGCCCGGCTTACGCCCGGCCTTGCGTCCACGTCGGGGCCTGGCCACGTTCCACTGGAGGACCTCCAACGCCTCCGCGTCGCGCGGCGCCTTGTCGGGGTCCCACGCGGTGGGTGCCCTGTCGGGAGCGTCCGGGTCCAACAGCGGCAAGTCCCAGCGGCCGTCCAGCTCGGCGGAAGCCAGGGCCGCCTCCAGCGTACGGCACAGCTCGGCGCAGTCGGCGAAGCGCTCGGCGCGCTCCTTCGCCAGCATGCGCATGCAGAGGTTGGAGAGCGCCTCGGGCACACGCGGGTTCAACTCGCGCGGGGCCTTGGGGGTGAGGGCGAGAATCCTGTCATTCAACCCTCCCTCGCGCCGGGTGCCGAAGGGCAGCACATCCGTCAGCAACCAGTAGAAGGTGACGGCCATGGCCCACAGGTCATCCCCCTCGTCGGGCCTGTAGTGCGTGCCCTTGTTGGCGGGGTCCCTGTCGTAGCGGATGGCCTCGGGGCCGCGGTACTCGCACGTGCCGGGAGGAAGGGTATCTCGCGTCACGGTGGGCTCGCCCGCGAGCCACCCAATCCCGAAGTCCACGAGAATGGGCCGCGCGTCCGCGTCGCGAATGAGGATGTTGTCTCGCTTCAAGTCGCGGTGGAACACGCCCTGCCCGTGCACCGCCGCGAGCGCGAGGAGAACCTCGAGGAGGACATGGGCCACCTGACGCGCGGAGGGGTTTTCGTCCAGCGCCCAATCCTCCAGCGTCCGGCCCTCCACGAAGTCCATGACGAAGTAGAGGTAGCCATACAAGGGCACGGGCCACCTGTCGTAGGCATGGAAGCCGACGACGTTGGGATGCGCCAGGTGCCGCAGAATATTGATTTCCCGCTGGCCCCAGCCCTCCAGCGCACGGGCCCGGAGGAGCTTGAGCGCGAAGAAGAGCCCGGCGCGCTCCACCTTGTAGACGACGCTGAAGCCGCCCTCTCCCAGCACTTCGACGATCCGGTACTCCCCCACCCTGTCGCCTTTTTTCGGGGGAGTGAAAGGCGGGACTCGCATGGGTGGAGACAACCTCCAGGACGCGGAAGCTAGCACGGGCCATCACCCCCCACGCCGAGGCGGCGGGGGCGCATGGTCCGCGGCTCGCCGCCCCTGGCTCCGGCCCTGACTCGAGCCCTCACTCTTGCTCGGGGGTGTTTTCGATGGAGCGGAGAATGCGGTTGAGGAGCTTCACCCTGCCGGCGGGCCAGCCACGCAACATGCGCACCGTCCGCCGCAGTTCCGGGGGCAGGTTGCCCTCGGGGGTTGGGGCGTCCACCGTGGGCGCCACCTGCGCGGGGGTGAGCGCGAGCAGCACATCGGCGGAGAGGCCGAGCACCAAGGCGAGGCGGCGCAGCGTGGGGACGGCGGGCATCATGTGCCCGCGCTCGATGCGGCCGTAGACGTTGGGGGCGAGGCCTGTCTGGCGCGCCACCTGGGCCTGGGTGAGCCCCAGCCGCTCGCGGGCGAGACGGGCCACCTCCCCGAGGGTCTTCGAGAGCCTTTCGTATTCCATGTCAGTGCGCGCGCTGCCTGGCCTCGCGTGGGGCCGATGCGGCTGGGGCGGGCAGCATCGCGCTGGCCGCGCGACTCAGGGCGGTGAGCTGGCGCGGCTTCAACTGGCGTAGCGTGCGCAGCAGGCGGCGCATCGCGGGAGGCTCGTCCACGGCGGGAGCGTCCAGCGTGAGCCAGGCGGGCGGCTGCGACGAGGAAAATCCCAGCAGGGGGTTGGCGTCCAGGGCCAGGGCCCGGCACAGCCGCAGCAGGGTGGGAAGGCTCGGGAGCATCTTGCCGCGCTCCAGGCGTCCGTACACCTCCGTCGCCAGGCCAATCCGCTCGGCGGCTTCCGCCTGCGTCAACGCGGCTCTCTGCCGCGCCTCGCGAGCCACCCTTCCCGGGTGGCGGGCGAGTGCGGCCGGTGTCTTGGGGAGTTGGGTCATGGTGCGCCTCAATCGTCGAACTCGTCGGAGCCTTCGAGCGTCATGTCCGGGGGCAACGGGAGGATGCCCCGCTCGACAACGGGGTAGGCATCCAACCGCTCCAGATTCGAGGCTTGAGTGAACAGGGCATTCGCCTCCGCCTTCGCCTCCTTCGCGCCGAAGGGTTTCCGCTGTTCCGGGCGGCCGAGGAAGGCGCGCAGCTCGTCGCGCAGCTGCCCCGCCGTCTGGTAACGCTCGTCCGGATGGGGGCGCAGTGCCTTGGAGAGAATCCGCCGCAACGGCGCGGGCAGCTCCTCGGCGGCACGCTGTACCTCATCCGGGCCGAAGTGCAGCACGCGGTTGGCGAGTGTCTCCAGGGGAAGGAGCGAGGAGCGCTCACCGCGCACCTCGGGCGGAAAGCGCCTCTCCACGTCCAGCCAGAGGGTGTCAGGTGGATCCAACGGGTAGCGGGCCAGCAGCATTTCGAGCAGGACGAGCCCCAGGGAGAAGACGTCGGCCCGTCCGTCCAGCTTCTTGGGGGTGAGCGGGTCCGTCTGGCTCGCCTCGGGCTTGCAGAAGCCGAGGAGGATTTCCGGGGCGATGTAGGCTGGGTCTCCCCGGAGCAGGTCCGGGGGCGTGCGGATGCGGCCGAGCAGCTCCGAATAGGCGGCGCCAAAGTTGGTGAGCTGGATGCGTCCGTCGTCGCCCACGCGGATGCGCATGGGCCCCACGGCCCGGTGCACGAGGTGGAGGGGGCGGCCCTCTTCGTCCTCGGCCCGGTGCGCGCAGTCGAGCGCGTCCGCCACCTCGGCGGCGACATAGGCCGCGAAGTCGTGCGACAGCTTCCGGTTGACGGACACGGCGGCGTCCATGAGGGAGAGCAGGAAGCGGCCATGCCCCATGTCCATGACGACGTAGGCCACCTCGTGGTGCACCGCGGAGCCGAGCACGGGGGCGATGTTGCGGTGGCGCAGGGATCTGGAGAGCCGCACTTCCTCCATGGCTCGCGTGCGGGCCTCACGCCCGTGTTCCAGGTGAACGGGCTTGAGGACAACCAGCTTGAAGGGGCCGCCCTTGGCGAGCTGGCGCGAGGAAAGCAGAAGGGTGTCGTAGTCGGGGTGCGACACCAGGGGACGTTGAATGGAGTAGAGGTAGCCGCCCGACTCGAAAGTGAGTTGAGACGGGGACCCGCCAGAATCCGACGGCTGGGACATGCGTGGCTCCAAGCAATACTCCATGGGTTTCGTCCAGGAGGTGCCCAGACGGGTAACACGGCCCATGGACAAAGGAAAGCCCAATCCAACCGCGCAGGTCATGACTCCGACCCGACTCGCCAGAGCGGCACAAGCGCCTTTTCAGGCGTTGTGCGCCAACCCCGGCGAAATGTGGATGGATGAGTGAGCCAGCACGACCTGACTTCTCAGGTCATGCACGGACACAGCCAGACGGGACAGCACAAGAGGCTGGAGGCCCATGTATGTGTACAGCAGGCGCGCCTCACGCCTTGGGCAGCCACACGGTGAAGCAGGTGCCCTGCCCCACTTCCGTGCGCAGCTCGATGGTGCCCGCCGCCTCGCTCACCACCCGCCAGGCCACGGACAGCCCCAGGCCCACGTTGCTCCACACGTCCTTGGTGGTGAAGAAGGGCTCGAAGACGCGCGAGCGATGCTCGGGCGCGATGCCCTTGCCCGTGTCCTCCACCTCGAAGAAGCCCCGCCCGTCGCGCTCCCCCGTGCGCAGGATGAGCCGGCGCTGCTCGGACTTCATCATCGCCGTGCGCGCGTTGGACACCAGCGCCAGCACCACCTGGGACAGGTGCCCCGGATCCGCCCGCACCCGCACGGGCGGGCTCGCCAGCTCCATGGAAATCTGGATGCCCTCCGCCTGAATCTGGTTCTCCGTGAGCGAGAGCGCGTCGCGCAGCACGACTCCCAGGTCCACCGGGCGCAGCTCGGGCCGCGCGCGTTGCTGGGAGAAGCGCAGCAGGTTCTGGGTGATGTCCTTGCACCGCTTGGCGCTCAGCTCGATCTTCCGCAGCGTCTCGAAGTCCGGATCCTTCTCGCCCCGCTCGAGCATCAGCAACTGCGTGTTGCCGAGGATGCCCGCCAGGGGGTTGTTGATCTCATGCGCCACGCCGGCGCCGAGCTGGCCCACCGCCGCGAGCTTCTGGGCCTCGAGCAACTGGCTCTGCGCGGTCTTCAGCTCCGCGGTGGCCTCGTCCACGCGCGCCTTGAGCTCGTCGTTCCAGCGCAGCATCCGCTCCCGGGCCCGCTCCAGCTCGCCGCCCATGGCATTGAAGGTGGAGGCCAGGTCGCTCAGCTCGTCATCCCCATCCACCTGGACGCGCTGGTGCAGCTCGCCCCGGCTGAACGCCTCCGCGCCGGACACCACGCGGGCCAGCCGGCGGTTGATCCGGCGGGTGAAGAGCGCCCCCACGCCGAGCAGCACCACGAAGGCGCCCAGGATGAACAACAGCACCGTGCGGCGCATGGCCCGTACCGGGGCCAGCACGGAGGCCTCGTCCAGGGACACCACCACCGCGAAGTCGGGCACCTGGGGCACCCGCGCGGTGCTCACCCTCAGGGCGAGCGGCTCCACCCGGAAGCTCCGCCCCGCCGTGCCGTCCGCGGCCACCAGGGGTGAGGCCAGCGCCGGCTCCAACGCCTGCAAGCGGCGTCCGGCCTGGGTGCTGAGCAGGATGCTTCCCGCCGACACCTTCACCAGCTCTATCCGTCCGAGCTCGGGCCGCGCGCGCCGCGCCAGGAGCGACTCCAGCTCGGAGAAGACGACCTCGGCGAGCGCGAAGGAGGAGTTCTCGCCATCGGCGAGCTTCACCGCCATGGCCATCGCCGTCTGGCCGGAGGGCTGGTGCGCGTAGACACCGCCCAGGAAGACCTGGCCCCGCTCCGCCTTGCGCAGCGAGCGCACCGGCACGGCCTGGGCGAGCGCCAGCGCCGCGGTGGGCTCGAAGGCCGGATGGTCGTTCCTTCCCTCCGCCTGGTAGAGCGGCGCCCCCTGGGGCCTGCCCTCCGCGTCGACCGCCAGCACCGCGCTCACCGCGTAGGACTGCCCGTAGAGCAGCTTCAGCCCGCCCTCGAATTCCGCGGGGGTGGTGATGTGCTCCCAGTCGATGAGTCCCGCCGAGCGCCCGAGCGCCTCCGCCGTCTTCATCAGCTCCCCGGAGAGCGCCTCGGCGGTGGTCTCGGCGATGAGGCCCTGCTCGGAGACGATGCGGCGAGTCAGCTCCGACTCGGCTTCCGACAGCAGCGAGAAGCCCACGGCCGCCAGGGGCAGCACCGAGGCGGCCAGCATGAAGAGGATGAGCTGCTGGTAGAGTCTCATCCCACGCTCGTCCGCACGAAGGCCTGGTCGCGATCACTGCGCAGGTAGACCGAGCCCGGAATGGACTTGGCGCGCTTCTTCATGTCCGAGGCCCGCCGCGCCAGCTCCGTGAGCGCCTGGCCGGGCACGCTGTCGCTGAGCACCGCCACCACCGACACGCTCATGATGGGACAGCGGCGCGTGTCCCCGTAGCGCCCCTGCGTCTCGATGTAGCCGCGCTCCCGGTCCTGCTTGTCGTAGTAGAGCGGAATGAGCCGATCGAAGACCTCGAGCGCGCGCTGGCACACCCGGTCCACGCTCTCGGCGGAGGTGACGAAGACGAAGTCATCCCCCGTCATGTGGCCGAGGAAGTCGCCGGGCAGCCCCTCGCGGGCGAGCACCTCGCGCAGGAGATCTCCCGTCTGGCGGATGACGCCATCGGCCTTCGCCAGGCCGTAGTAGTCCTGGTAGGCCTTGAGGTTGTCCAGATCCAGGTAGCAGTAGGCGAACGGGGTGCGCTCGGCGCAGCGGCGTTGGATCTCCCGCTCGATGGCGCCCGGACCGGGCAGTTGGGTGGTGGGCGAGGCGCCGCGCTCGCGCTGCTTGCGGCGCAGCACCGCCTCCACGCGCGAGCCGAGCGTCAACGCGTCGAAGGGCCTGGCGAGCACGTCATCGGCGCCGCGCTTGAGGGCGCGCACCTTGATGGACGTGTCGGCCGAGGGGGCGAGGAAGAGGACGGAGATGGAGCCGCTGGCGCGCTCGGCCTTGATCTCCTCGAGGAAGTGGTAGCCATCGCCATCGGGCAGTTGCTCGTTGAGCAGCAGCACGTCCGGGCGGTACTCGCCCAGGGCGCGGTGGGTGAGCACCAGGGAGGTGGCCACGCGCACCTCGTAGCCGAGGCCGCCGAGCGCCTCGTGGCAGAGCGAGGCCATCTTCTCGTCGGCGTCGGCGAGGAGCACGCGCCCCTGGGACTTGCCGGCGCGTCCGCGCACGAGCGAGTCCACGGTGGCCACCAGGCTCTCGGCGCTCAGGGGCATGGACAGGAAGGCATCCGCCCCGGCCCGGAAGGCGCGCGGGCGCTCGTCGAAGGCGGAGAGGACGAGCACGGGCAACAGGCGCGTGCGCGGATCCTGCCGGAGCAGCTCCGTGAGCCGCAGCCCATCGATGACGGGCAGCCGGGCATCCACGAGCATCGCGTCCGGTGGCAGGGTGCGCGCGAGCGACAGGGCCTCCTCGGCGTTGGGCACGATGCGCACCGCGTAGCCGCGCGCGCGCAAGAGCGCCTTGGTGATGAAGGCGATGTTCGGATCGGACTCCACGAGCACCAGGAGGCCGCGCGGCGCGGCGTCCTGCTTGCGTGGGGAGTCCAGCTCCTCGGGCCGGGGCGGCTCGGCGCCGGGCTCCAGGGGGAACACCGCGATGAAGCGCACCCCATCCGAGCACGGCTCGCTCCAGATGTGGCCGCCGTGCGCCTGCACGATGTTGCGGCAGATGGCCAGCCCCAGCCCGGTGCCGCGCACGGTGCGGTTGGCCTGGGTGCGCGCCTGCTCGAAGCGGTCGAAGATGCGCTCCAGGTTCTCCTCGGCGATGGGCTCGCCGCTGTTCCAGCACGACATGGCGAAGTAGCCAGGCACCGCCGAGGTGCTCTTGAGCGCCAGCCGCATCTGGCCGCCCTCGGGGGTGAACTTGGCGGCGTTGGTGAGCAGGTTGTTGAGCACCTGGGTGATGCGGTTGGGATCCACCTGGGCGCGCTGGCCATGTTGCGGCAGGGCGGTGGTCATCGTCACGCCGCGCGCCTGGAAGGCCGGGCCGTACTTCTCCACCGCGCGGCGCACCAGCTCGTCCACGTGCGTCCACTCGAAGTTCATCCGCAGCCGGCCCTTGGCGAACTTGGCCAGGTCCAGCAGGTCATCCACGATGGCGTTGAGCTTCTCCGTCGAGTCGCGCGCGAGCATGAGGTAGCGCCGCTGCTTCTCGTTCATGTCCGTGGTGAGGAAGTTGAGCACCAGATCCAACGAGCCGGAGATGGAGGTGAGGGGCGTGCGCAGCTCGTGGCTCACCATGTGGACGAACTCGTCCTTGCGCTCCTCGAGCTGCTTCTGCTCGGTGACGTCGCGCAGCACCACGCACACGCCGCGCAGCGCGCCCCGCCCATCGTGCACCGGGGTCACCGTGGTGTGGATGGTGCGCGCATCCAGCGTGAGCTCCTCGCGCAGCACCTGGGTGCTGCCCGCCTCCCAGCCATGCACCAGCTCGAAGGGATCGAACCCGAGCCGCTCGCGCAACCGCGCTCCGGCGTCCGGGAGGGAGCCGTCCCCCAGCCGCAGCATGCGGCGCGCGGCGGGATTGAGCACCACCACCTCGTTCTTCTCGTCGGTGAGCAGCACGCCATCGGCCATGGACTGCACCATGCGCTCGATGCGCTGGCGCGAGGCCTCCTCGGAGGCGCGCAGGGCCTGGATGGCGGCGGCCGTCCGGTTGGCGAGCGTGTCGAGCAGCGCGCCATCCTCCTCGGAGTAGGCGTTCGCGCGTTCGGAGAAGAGCGACAAGAGCCCCACGGGACGGCCCTCGGCGGTGAGGGCCACGGTGAGCTGGCTGCCCCAGACGACCGGGGCGGCGGTGTCCGGGGACGTGGAGCCCTCGACATGGGTGATGACGCGATCCTCGGACAACATCAGCCCCGAGCGCTTGCTCCAGGCGCCCAGCATGGACTCCTTGACGCCGAGCAGGGCCTGCTCGCCCACGGCCAGCCCCTGGCAGCGCAGGCGCAGGGTGGCCGTGCGATCCCACCCCACCGCGATGAGGGCCGCGCCGCAGTCGTACGGCAGCACGCGCGACATCGCCACGAGCACCCGATCGATGATGGCGTCGTAGTCGAGCGGCTCCCCGGCGCTCGCGCGGCTCACCTCGTAGAGCACGTCGAGCGCCTCCACCCGCTGGTGGAGCTGGCGCAAGAGCCGCTCCTTGTCGCGCCGCAGCTGGGTGTAGTCCACCGCGTTCTTCACGGTGAAGACGAGGTCGTTCAGGTCCCACGGCTTGGTGATGTAGCGGTAGACCTGCCCCCGGTTGATGGCCGCGATGATGTCCTCGGGGTTGGTATAGCCGGTGAGCAGCAGCGCCGTGACGTCGATGCCCTCGGAGCGCGCGGCCGTCACCAGCTCGATGCCCGTCATCTCCGGCATGCGCTGGTCGGTGATGAGCACGTCCACGGGGTGGCGTCTGAGCAGCTCCAGGGCCTCGCGACCCGAGGAGGCCGAGAGCACCTGGTAGCGCTTGTGGAACATGCGCTGGAGGAGATCGATGACATCCGGCTCGTCATCGACCAACAGCAGGGTATGTCGGGTGTCGGACACGGTTGGCCAAGTCTACGCCCAGCCGGGGTGCCCCCTCAGCATCCGTCCTCGGGGGGCCGGAGGACCCTTGAACGCATTGACTCTATACGTATGTTCAGGGAGCATGCTGGGACTGAAAGCCTGTTTCGCAGGTGGGTTGCCCACCAGCCGAGGGAGCCGGGCATCATGGAAGAGCTGACCGAACGTCAACGGGAAATCCTCGCCTTCATCGTGAAGGAGACCGAGTCGCGGGGCTTCCCGCCGACCATCCGGGAGATCGGCGAGGAGATGGACATCCGCTCGACCAACGGGGTGAACGATCACCTCAAGGCGCTCGAGCGCAAGGGCTACCTCAACCGGGGCGAGCAGCAGAGCCGCTCGCTGGTGCCCACCAAGCGGGCGCGCCTGCTCTTGGGCCTGGGCGTGAAGAAGGAATCGGGGATGGTGGAAGTCCCCCTGCTCGGCAAGGTGGCGGCCGGCGCGCCCCTGCTCGCCCAGGAGAACGCGGAGGACTCGGTCCGCATCGACAGCTTCCTGTTGGGGGGCAACGGGCGCGAGGTGTTCGCGCTGCGCGTCAAGGGCCAGTCGATGATCGACGACGGCATCTTCGACGGGGACTACCTCTTCGTGCGCAAGGCGGCGCAGGCGCAGCCCGGCGACATCGTGGTGGCGCTCATCGAGGACGAGGCCACGGTCAAGCGCTACTACCCCGAGGGCGATCGCATCCGCTTCCAGCCGGCCAACGCCACCATGCAGCCCATCTACGTGAACCGGGCGGACTTCCGCTCCACCATGATCCTCGGCCAGGTGGTGGGCGTGTACCGCAAGCTGCCCGGCGGCAAGAACTGAGCGCTCCCCTCTCCGGAATGCACGGTCCGTTTTTCGCGTAATACACGGATCGTGCCTACCTTGGGCGAAGAGAGGAGCCGGAGGCCGCGCCGTGTTGCCTGATGACCAGGCGGGCGGGAGCCACCCGGACGCACCGCGGGAGCCTTGAATTCCCGAAGCGGAGGGTCCGTATCAGAACGCCATGACGTTTCGTCCGCTCCTGCTGGCCTGCCTGCTGGGCGTGTCCTTCGCCTCTCCCGCGCTGGCGGCGCCTCGCGCGCCCGCGAAGCCGGCGGAGGTGAAGGCGAAACAAACGTCCACCACGTCCGGCGCCGTCGCGAAGAAGTCCACGCCCGCGAAGTCCACGCCCGCGAAGACGAAGCGCAAGGTGGTGCGTCCCTCCCGGGGCCGGCGGGTGGCCCAGCGCGCCACGGGCCTCGTGGGCGCGTCGCTCTCCTCCTACCGCGTCCCGGATGATTGTTCGGGACTGGTGCGGCTGGCCTACCAGTCCGTGGGGGTGGAGCTGCTCTCGCACGGCACCCGCCCGGGAGAGAACGCGGCGAGCGCCATGTACCGGCGTGCCCAGGCCAAGGGGGCCCTGCACCGCAAGACGCCCCAGCCCGGCGACATCATCTTCTTTCGCGAGACGTATGACCGCAACCGCGATGGCCTGCGCAATGACGGGGTGACGCACGTGGGCGTCATCGAGTCGGTGGCCCGCGACGGCACCGTCGTCTTCGTGCACCGGGGCGGCAAGGGCGTGGGACGGGCGCGGATGAACCTGCGCCACTCCGGGCACCAGGGCACGGGGGGACGCGTCCTCAACGACTACATCCGCAAGGCCGAACAGGGCGAGAGCGCGCGCCTCACGAGCGAGCTGTTCATCGGGTACGCGTCGTCCGGCCGCCTGTAGGTGGAGGCTTCCGTGAGGTCCACGGCCACCAGGGGGCGCCGGTACGGGCATACCGGGGGCGGCCCCACGACGAGGAGCGCGGTGGGGATGCTCTCGATGAGTCCTCGTGGAAAGAGGCCAATGGCGAGGGCGAGCCGTTCGCGCGGGCTTGCCTCCCGGCGGTAGCACAGCGCCGGGAACATCTTTCCCAGGTTGGACAGGAGGGTCACCGCCAGCACGAGGTGGAGACAATTCGTGACCGTTTGACCGAAAACCCGAACCTGGTCATATTGTCCGCATGGCAGCGTCTTCTCCCCCATTGGCCGCGCCTGCCGGCCGTACATCCGCCGAGCTCCGGCGCCAGCGCATCCTCCAGGTGGCCAAGAGCCACTTCGAGCGCTTCGGCTTCCGCCGTACCCGCATCGAGGACATCGCCCGCGAGGCGGGCATCGCCAAGGGGGCCGTCTACCTGGAGTTCGAGAGCAAGGAGGTCCTGCTCCACGCGGTCATCGGCACCCTGTTCGAGGAGATAGGGCGCCGGTACGCCGCGGAGGTGATGGTGTTGGAGTCGCCCCGCGAGCGGCTGCGCGCCACGCTGCGCTTCTCCTACCGCGAGCTTGCCCGCGATACCTTGTTCGAGCGGCTCGTCCGCGAGGATCCCGAGGTGGCGGTGCTCCGCACCCTGGCGGAGTCCGGAGACAACCCGCGCAAGGCGGATGCCCAACTGGAGATGATTCGCGGCTGGGTGCGCGAGGGGATCGAGCAGGGTGAGTTCCGCGCCGATCTGGACATCGAAGCGGTGCCCTTCGTCCTGGGGCTGATGCGCTTCCTGCACTACCACACCGGGCTCGTCACCACCGGAGACCGCATCTCCCGCGAGCGCCTGCTCGACGCCGTCATCGACATCTTCATCGCGGGTCTCTCCGCGCCCACTCCCCCTGCTCCGCCCCCGCGCAAGCGCCCAGGCGGGGGTTCCAAGAGGTAAGGCCATGCATGCCATCGAGATTGAGCGGCTCTCCCGCGTCTACGGCTCTGTCCGGGCGGTGGACGGGGTGAGCTTCCACGTGGAGCCCGGAGAGATTTTCGGCTTCATGGGTCACAACGGCGCGGGGAAGACGACCACCCTGCGGATGCTGCTCGGGCTGACGCGTCCCACCTCGGGTGGTGCCCGGGTGCTCGGCCACGACGTGGTGCACGAGAGCCTCGCGGTGCGCCGTCAATGTGGCTTCCTTCCCGCCAGCTACGCGCTCCCGGCCCACATGACGGCCCGCCAGTTCCTCCATTACATCGCCGCCATGTTCGACCTCGACGCCAGCGTGGCCGAGGCGCGCATCCAGTCGCTGCTCCAGCTCTTCGGACTCGAGGCCGCGGCGGACCGGAAGCTCGGCGGCTTCTCCACCGGCATGACCCAGAAGGTGGGGCTCGCCCAGGCCCTCGTCAACGAACCCCGCGTCCTGCTGCTGGACGAGCCCACCTCGGGGTTGGATCCGCTCGGCCGCCACGAGCTGCTCGCTCACCTGCGCCGCCTGTCCTCCGAGCGCGGCGTCACCGTGCTCTTCTCCAGCCACATCCTGTCGGACATCGAGACGCTGTGCCGGCGCGTCGCGGCGCTGCACCAGGGCAGGCTCGTCGCCTTCGGCCCTGTCGAGGCGCTCAAGCACGAGCACCGCTCGGCGAACATGGACGAGCTCTACCTGTCGCTCGCGCGGAGGGCCGCATGAAGGCGCGCTTTCTCTGGCTCGACATGCGGGCCACGCTCGGCGAGCGCAAGACCTGGCTGGCCGCGGGCCTGATGCTCTACGCGGCCATCTCCATGCCCTTCGTCGCGGCGAAGCCGCCCGAGCACGTGCGCTCGGCGCTCGGGGGGTGGTTCTCCACGTCGGATCCCTTCCTCCTCTTCCTGTTCATCTGGACGGACCTGGCGATGAACAAGTGCATCCTCATCCTCGGGGTGGTGCTCGCGGGCAGCCTGCTCATCCGGGAGCGCGAGACGGGGCAGCTCGCGGTGCTGCTGTCCAAGCCCATCTCGCCCGCCGCGTACTTCCTGACGCGGACGTTGTCGGCCTGTGCCGTCATGGCGGTGCTCTACGTCGGCACGCACCTGGCCGCCGCGCCGCTGCTCGCCCGGAGCGTGCCCGGGTTCCGCGCGGGGCTCTTCTTCGCCTCCATGGCGGTGCACCTCTTCGCCGCGTTCTTCACCGTCTGCTTCAGCGCCCTCATGTCCGTGCTCATCCAGCGGCGGGCCATGGCGGGACTCGCCAGCCTGCTGGTGCTCAGCCTGCTCGTGGGTATGGCCTTCATGGGCTTCTACAACCCCGCCTGGAGTGGCCTCTCCGCCTTCAACCCCCTCACCCAGGGCATCTCCGTGCTCGGCCACGTGGACGACCTGCGCCCCGGGCACGTGCTGACGCCCATTGCCCTCCTGCTGGGAATGAACGCGGCCGTACTCGCGCTCGGCGCCCTCCGGGTGCGCCAGTGGGAGGTGTGACGCCATGCCGGCCACTCATCGCCGCTACCGCCTCATCGAGGCCCGCCATGTCCTCGGCTGGCTGCCCCTCGTGTCCCTGCTCGTGGGCATCGCCATCGTCGTCTTCACGGCCGTGCTCATGCCGCTGTTTCCCTCCCCCGTCATCACCTTCATGGAGCGCGCGTTCCTCATCCGCGGAATGGGCGCCGTCATCCTGCTCAACGAATACGTCGGCATCTACTTCATGGTCTTCTTCGGCGGTGCCGCGGGACTGATGCGGGCCCTCGTCGAGCCACGCGAGAACCGGGCCCTCGACATGCTGCTCAGCAAGCCCATTTCCCGCCGCGCCTTCCTGATGGCCCGGGTGGGCCCCCTCCTACTCGCCTCCACGGCCGTGGGCGTGGTGATGTCCCTGGCCCTGGGGCTCGCCGTGCGGCCCTTCACCGGCGAGGGCTCCGACGTGAGCGTCGCGGGAGCAGTGGGCGCCGGGCTCATCTTCACGGCCCTGGCGGTGGTGCTGCTCTGCGTGCTCGTCGTCCCGCTGCTCCTGGTGCGTGACGCGTTCCAGGGACTCCTCATCGCGTTCGCGATGTGGCTCCTGCCGATGCTCCCCACCGCGCTGCTGCTCTACCGCCCCGACCTGTACGAGGGGCGCGACAGGCTGCGAGACCTGCTCGTCCTGGGCCCGAACCTCCTCTGGTATGACGCGGCGGTGCCACTGCTCACGGCCATGGCGCTGACCGTGGCCGCGTTGGGCTGCTGGGGGGCACTCGTGCTCGGCACCCGCGTGTTCGAGCGCGCGGAGTTGCGTTGAGCGCACCCACCGTCGCGGCACCCGCGCGTGTCAGGACACGCATCATCGCTCGGGGATGCCGGAAGGCCGAATGACGTCAGACATGGAGTTTGACCAGAAATTCCATCTCAGGAACGCGCCGCTCCTCAGGTCTCTGTCCAGGTGGAAAGGCAGGTGGACGCCGGTCGGAGACTTTCCCCGCGCCACCCCGGGTTTCTTCGTCATCACCCAGGCCGGCGAGGCAGTGAGCCCTCGCCTCATGGAGGCGCACCATGAAGCAGGAGACGAAGCAGAAACCCTTCTTCGCGCGGTTGCTCGAGGCGCAGGGCACCGAGCCCTCCGAGAATGGACAACACGCGACGCGGAAGTACCCCTCGGACAATGACGAGGACCAGACGCTGAAGTACCCCTCGGACGGAGAAGACCTCGGAGGGGCCTGAGCCCCGCCCTCAGGGGCACTTCTTGTTGGGCGTGCCCCCATCTCCCGCGAGGCGAGCGCACGCGGCGCGCACTACGGCCTCGTCCTTCAACTCCCGGGCGAGCGCCGCGGTGCGCCGCTGCAGCTCCGCGTCCCGGGCATGGTCCGGCTCGGCGCTCAGGTTGGTGAGGATGCGCAGCGCATCCGGCTTGCGCCCGAGCGTCGAGAGCAGCTCGGCCAGATCCATGAGCTCGCGCACATCCGAGCCCGACACCGTCTCGAGCGCCTTGCCCAGCTCCTCCTCCGCCGCCTCGCGCTCGCCACGGCCCAGGTGGATGCGCGCGATGGCCACGTGGATGATGGCGCGCTCCTTCACCCGCAGGGACTCGCGGTAGGCCGCGAGCGCATCACCCGGCTTGTCCAGGCGCGTGTAGATCTCCCCGACGAGCTCCCACAGCGTGGGATCCCTCGGCGACTGGCGCGCCGCCTCGCGGTAGGACTCGGCCGCGGGGAGCAGTTGCCCGGCGCGCACCTGCTCGTCTCCCAACGCCGAGAGCAGCGCCGGATCCCTCACGCCCTTGGGGCCCGTCCACTCCCCGAGCATCAACAGGGCCTCGGCGTGGCGCCCGTCGGCGATGAACACCTCGGCGGCGCGCAACACGAGCGGGGCCTTGGCGGCGTTGGGGCTCGCGTCAGCCGCGAGCAGGAAGTGCTTCACGGCGGAGTCCTTCTCACCGCGCTTGAGCGCCAACTCCCCGAGCTGCTCCAGGGCATTGAAGTCCCGGGGGTAGAGGGCCAGGGCCTTGCGCAGGGCGCTCTGGGCCTCCTCTGAGTGACCGAGCTGGGCATGGATGAAGCCCACCCGGCTCCAGTTGGTGGAACGCTTGGGATCGCGTTGGAGGGCGAGCTGGAACTGGGTGAGCGCCTCGTTGAGCTTGCCCATGGACAGGTAGACCTCGCCCATGGCGGCGGGCAGCCGGGGGTCGTCCGGGGACAGCTTCTTCATGGAGCCGAAGGAGGCCAGGGCCTGCTCGAAGTTGCCCTGGAGGTACTCGGTGGTGCCCTTGATGTAGTAGCCCTCCGCCCGCTCCTTGGGGCCGGGCTTGGGAGGACCGTCCTCGCAGCCCGCGAGCAGGAGGACGAGCAGGGACAGGACGCGCCAGCGCGGATGCATGGGAGGGTGGGCTCCAGGCTCAGAAGTGCCAGACGATGCCGGCGTTGAGATCGAGGTTGAGGCCACTGCCCAGCCCCCCATCCGCCAGGCCGAGCGTCGCCTGGGCGATGTTGGTGGAGGCCTCGAGCTGCACGCCGAGGTGATTGAAGAACAGGTACTCGAGCCCTACGAATCCGATGACGGTGGGCAGCGGGCCCGTCTGCCGGAAGATGCCGAACTCGCCGAAGGACAGTTGCACGCCCAGCCCCAGACCCCAGTACGGACGCAGGGGGTTCTCGATGCCGTGGTAGTGGCGCAGCCCGAGCACGCCGGGCACCACGTTGAGACCACCCTTGGTGCCCGTCTGCGTGGAGGTGACGAAGGTGAGGCCCAGCTGGCCGAACACCACCCACTCGGGATGGAACTGGTAGCCGAGCTCCACGTCGCCGCCGGGGTTGAACGTGGAGAGGTTGGAGATGAGGCTGTTGTTGATGCGCACGCCGGCGAGGAACGAGCCCTGGCTCGGGCGGCCTTCCTCGGGCAAGGGCGACGTGGCGCGGGCATTGGGGTCCGGCACGAGCGTGGCGAGGATCTGATCCGCCAGGGACACGGCGGCGCGGGGAAGGGCCTCGCGGGCGGCCACCTCGGCGCGGGGCCGGAGCAGGGCACGCCCGCTCTCCGAGTCCATCAGGGTGGCGGTGAGCAGGAAGCGCGAGCCGAAGGCATCGAGCCGGCCGGTGACGACATAGCGGGCCTTGGTGGCGCGCGCGGCTTCCTGCTCGCACGAGCCGTCCGCGCACGCGCCCGCGGTGCGCACGGCCTGGACATCCGACTCGGTGGACACGGCGAGGCGGGGGGACTCGGCGAGCCGGCTCGCCATGAGCGCCGTCAGGCCAGGGGCTTCCTCACGTGCCTCCGCGTCGGCCTTGAGGGGCAGGAGCACGAGGCGCATGGGCGCGGGAGTCTCCGCCTCGGGGGTAGGAGGCGCCGGGGCCTCGGAGGCGGGCCGGGCGTCGGCGGCCGGGGCGAGCAGGAGCAGGAGGAGCAGCAGCGGCGGGAGACGGCACACGCGCGACACTCTAGTGCCTGACGCTTCCGGGTGGGGCACGGAGAGAGGCGCCCCTCCCGTTCGGTCCATCATCGGACGCACACGGGACTCACATGGGACTCACGAGGAGGGCAGCGCGCCCAGGTAGTCGAGCGGATCCACCGGCTTGCCATCCACGCGCACCTCGAAGTGCAGCTGGGGGCCGCTCGTCTTGCCCGACTCGCCCACCGTGGCGATCACCTGCCCGCGGCGCACCTTCTGGCCGCTGCGCACGCGCAGGTCGCGGTTGTGCGCGTAGAGCGTGATGAGGTGCGCGGAGTGCTGGACGATGACGATGAGGCCGTAGCCGCGCTGTTCCCCCGCGTACAGCACCTCGCCCTCCTGGGCGGTCTTCACCGGAGAGCCCACGGGCACGGCGAGGTCGATGCCGTCATGGGGCTCGCGGCCCTTCTTGCCGAAGCGCGCGTAGAGGACGCCGCGCAGGGGCCAATCCAGGGTGCCCTTCGTCTCCGGGACGGGCCTGGGGGGCTTCTGGGGCGGGGGCCGGGACGACGGACGGCGCGACGGCGACGAGACGAGGGGCCCCCGGGACGAGGTGGTGGGGTTGGACGTCGCGGGTGCGCGCGCGGGTGGCGGCGAGGACTCGGTGGCCACGGGAATGGGCCGGGGAGCACCGGGAATCACCAGCTCCTGGCCCACGGAGAGCGTGCGCGGATCCTTGATGCCGTTGGCCGCGGCGAGCTGCTCCACGCTCAGCTGGTGGTTGACGGCGATGCGGTAGAGCGTCTCGCCTGGGGCCACCGTGTGGGTGCGCGAGGAGGGCACGGGCGGCTCGGAGACGAGCTCCAGCTCCGGGTGGGGCTCGTGCAGCTCGGCGAGCTCGATCGGAGGTGCGGAAGAGGAAGGCACGGCGGAGGGGCGCAGGGCGGCGGGCGCCACGGCGCAGCCGGAGGCCGTCAGGAGCGCGAACAGCGCGAGCAGTGCCGGACTGGCCGCCGCGCCCCGCAACCTCAATCCCCTCCCCTGCCCGCGCCCGGGAAGCCCTCGAGGGTCCAGCCCTCCAGGTCCTTCAACGTGCGGGTGTCGGTGAGCTCGAAGTTGAGCGGCGTGACGGAGATGAGGCGCTGGTCGTGCACGGCGTTGCAGTCGCTGCCGGGCAGATCCTCGTGCGCGTAGGTGCTGCCGCCGATCCAGTAGTACTTGCGGCCGCGCGGGTCTTCCTTCTCCACCACGTCATAGCCGTACGAGTGCCGGCCGAGGTGGGTGATGGCGTAGCCCCGGGGCTCGCCCGAGGGCACGTTGACGCTCAAGAGCATCCGCGAGGGAAGCTGGGGCTGGGCGAGCGCGGCGGCCACCAGCGAGCGGGCGAAACGCGCCGCGTGCGTGAAGTCGAACGGGGCGCGCGACACCAGGCTGAAGGCGATGGAGGGGATGCCCAGCAGCGCCGCCTCGCGGGCGGCCGCCACCGTTCCCGAGTAGTTGACGTCGTCGGCCAGGTTGGCCCCGTGGTTGATGCCGGACACCATGATCTTCGGGCGATCATCCTTCAGGAGGTGATGGATCGCCAGATAAGCGCTGTCCGCGGGGGTGCCATCCACGGAGAACCAGCGCTCGCGGACCTCGGTGAGGCGCAGGGGGCGCCAGAGGGAGATGGCGTGCGAGGCCGCGCTCTGCTCGCGATCGGGCGCCACCACCCACACCTCGCCCAGGGGACTGACCGCGTCCACCAGGGCCCTGAGCCCCTCGGAGAAGTAGCCGTCATCGTTACACACCAGGATGCGGGGTTGCTGCGTGCCGGCCACTTCTCCGCCTTTCTTCAGGTTGTCTGTCTACCCGGGGCCTACTTGGCCTTCAGTCCCTTGATGGACTTCATGCCCGCGTACCGGGCGCCCGCGCCCAGTTCCTGCTCGATGCGCAGGAGCTGGTTGTACTTGGCGATGCGGTCCGAGCGCGAGGCCGAGCCCGTCTTGATCTGTCCACAATCGAGCGCGACGGCCAGGTCCGCGATGGTGGTGTCCTCGGTCTCGCCCGAGCGGTGGCTCATCACCGAGGTGAAGCCGGCCTTGTGGGCCATGCGCACCGCGTCGAAGGTCTCCGTGAGGCTGCCGATCTGGTTGACCTTCACCAGGATGGAGTTGGCGGTGCCCGCCTCGATGCCGCGGCTCAGTCGCTCCACGTTGGTGACGAAGAGATCATCTCCCACGAGCTGGATCTTCCCGCCGAGCACGTCGGTGATCTTCTTCCAGCCGTCCCAGTCGTCCTCGGCCATGCCGTCCTCGATGGAGACGATGGGGTAGCGCGACACGAGCTGCTGGTAGTAGTCGAGCAGGCCCGAGGCGTCGAACTCCTTGCCCTCGCCCTTGAGCTTGTACTTCTTGGAGCCCTTGTCGAAGAACTCGCTGGCGGCCACGTCCATGGCGAGGAACACCTGCTCACCGGCCTTGAAGCCCGCGGCGGAGATGGCCTCCATGATGAGCTTGAGCGCCTCCTCGTTGGCCGGCAGGTCCGGGGCATAGCCGCCCTCGTCGCCCACGGCGGTGTTGAGCTTGCGGCCCTTGAGGATCTTCTTGAGCGCGTGGAAGATCTCCGCGCCCCAGCGCAGGCCCTCGGAGAAGGTGGGAGCGCCCGCGGGCACCACCATGAACTCCTGCACGTCCACGCGGGTGTCGGCGTGGGCGCCGCCGTTGAGGATGTTCATCAGGGGCACCGGCAGGGTGCGCGCCTGGGAGCCGCCGATGTAGCGGTAGAGGGGCAGACCGTGGGCATCCGCCGCGGCGCGCGCCGTGGCCATGGACACCGCGAGGATGGCGTTGGCGCCCAGCTTGCCCTTGGTGGGCGTGCCGTCCATCTCGATCATCTGCTGGTCCACGGCGTACTGATCCGCCGCGTCCATGCCCACCAGCTCGGGGGCGATCTTCTCGGTGATGTGCTCGACGGCCTTGCGCACGCCCTTGCCCAGGTAGCGGCCCTTGTCGCCGTCGCGCAGCTCCAGCGCCTCGTGCTCGCCGGTGGAGGCACCCGAGGGCACCGCCGCACGGCCCTTGGCCCCACCCGCCAGCAACACCTCGGCCTCCACGGTGGGGTTACCGCGGGAATCGAGTACTTCACGTGCCACGATTTGAGCGATCTCGGTCATGGCGCGGGGTTCTAGAGGACGTCCCCCAGGCTCGCAAGCAGACTGCTACACTTCGCGGGCACTTCACTCCCGCCCCCTCTCCCGCCATGCCCCCGCGCCGCCCCACCGAGTCCCCTCCCGACCTCTCCCCACGCCTGCGAGGCCGGGGCGCCCTCCTGGGCCTCGCCGTCGGGGACGCGCTGGGCACCACGTTGAAGGGCCGGCGGCTGGTCGCCCCGGCCTTCCCGCACCTGTCCGACGGCGTCCACCGGAACATGCGCGGAGGCGGTCCGTTCTCCCTCAAGCCGGGCCAGGTGGGCGAGAGCGGTCAGATGGCCTGCTGCCTGGCCGGGGGCCTGCGGGAAACCGGCGCCTATGACACGGAAGCCCAGCTGCGCCGCTACCTGAAGTGGCGCCAGCATGCCGTGGGCATGGACGACTACACCCGGGAAGTGCTGACCGAGATGGCCGAGTCGACCCTGCCCAAGGCGGCCGCCTCGCAGCGCCTGTGGGTCAAGGACGGGCGCAAGCGGGCGCTCAACGGCAGCCTGGCGCGCACCGCGCCCCTCGGCGTGTTCTATTCCAAGGACGCCCAGACGCGTGCCCTGGCCTCGTTCGCCGACAGCATGATCACGCACTACGATCCGCGCTGTCTGCTGGCGTGCGCCACCCTCAACGCCTCCATCGCCCATGCGATCCACGCGGGGGACAAGCTGAACAAGGAGGACCTGATCAAGGCCACGCTGCGCGAGCTGGCCGTGATGAGCGCGCTGCTCGGGCGCACCATCAGCGCCGTCGTCAAGGACGTTGCCTCCGCCACCGCCGACGTCCGGGAGGACCTGGCGGTCTCCAACCAGAATGATCCGCTGCTGTACTGGCCGGAGCTGCACATGCACCGCAAGCTGGACCATGTGCGCGTGGCGTTCCGCCTGGCCTACTGGGAGCTGTGGCACGCGCCCTCGTTCGAGGCGGCGCTGGTGGACGTCGTCAACCGGGGAGGAGACTCGGACGTGAACGGTGCCGTCACCGGAGCGCTGCTGGGCGCTTTCTACGGAGAGGAGGCCATTCCCGTGGCCTGGCGCCAGGCCGTCCTGGAGGCACTCAACTTCCGGGCCGGGCCGCTGTGGACCCTCTACCACCCGAAGGACATGATGCTGCTCGTGCCCTGAAGGCCCAGGGGGCTCTACCCCCGGCACTCAGCCGAGCAGATCGATGATGACGACGCCGCGCGGCGGCTTCTCGTCATCCTCGGCGTCCGAACGGCGCCGGGGGCGCTCATCGGGCCGAGGCAGGGGGATTTCCAGCACGGGACGATCCCGGTCATCCCGGTTCCGTTCCCGGCGCTTGATTTCCTCGATGATGAAGGCGTCGAGCATGGGTTCGGTTTCTCCCTCAACCTACGTACCCCTGTGGACGCTCGTCACTCCCTCGGGAGGGGCCGCCGCCACGGGTGCTTCCACTGCAAAGTAAGGGCCCCATTCGCGATTGGAGGACTCCTGGGCTGGCAAGCCCGCTTGTCCGTCCTCCACCCGACAGCCGGACCCGGTGGAACGTTCCCCTGTCCAAGGGTCGTCCACCCCCCGACATTCAGAACGTGAGGTAGATTGTAATAAACTTGTACGGGCCCGCAAGCGATGCCTGGGGCCCCGTCATGCACCCCCCGAAAAGACAGGTACGGCGGGAGGGGGGCCCGGTCTCCCGCCCGCTCCTTGGTGGACCGAGGAGGGGACCTAGGTTCCCTCGGCGCGGCGCTTGAAGGAGTCCAGCATCTTGGGCAGCGAGGACTCGGTGAGGGTGTTGACGATGGCCTTGGGGACGAGGGGCCCCAGGGCGAGCTCCACCGTGTAGGTGGCCTTGGTGCGGCCCTCGCCGTCGGGCTCTAGCACCCAGCTGCCCTTGTTGTCCTTCATCACCTCACCCTCGACGAAGGTCCAGGACATGCGCTTGGGGCGCTCCTCGGTGACGAGGATGGTGTAGCGGATGGTCTTGATGACATCCACCTCGTACTGGAGCTTGACCGTGTTCTCCTTGCGATCGAGGACGCGGATCTTCTTCACCTCGGAGAGGAACTCCGGGTACTTCTCGTACTGGGTGATGACGTCGAAGAGCTTCTCGGGGGGGGCGTTGATGACGATGGAGCGAGAGGCGCCAGCCATGGTGTGTGTCTCCGAGGGGTAGAAAAGTGCTCTGAAGAGGTTGAGAGAGTGCCTAGAAGTTGTAGCCCGGCTTCTTGTCGAACTTGTGACGGGACTGGATGAAGCGCACCGTGCCGGTCTTGCTGCGCATGACCACCGAGTGCGTCTCGCACCCGCCGCCGAAGAAGCGCACACCACGCAAGAAGTCGCCAGAAGTAACGCCCGTGGCGGCGAACATCACGTCGCCGCTGGCCAGCTCCTCGGCGGAGTAGATCTTGGAGATATCGGTGATGCCCATGCGCGCGGCACGGGCGACTTCCTCGGCGTTGCGCGGCACGAGCCGCCCCTGCATGTCCCCGCCCACCGAGCGCACGGCCGCGGCGGAGATGACACCCTCGGGCGCGCCGCCGGTGCCCATGAGCACGTCCACGCCCGTGTCCTCGAAGCAGGTGGCGATGGCGCCCGCCACGTCCCCGTCGTCGATGAGGCGGATGCGCGCGCCCGCGGCCCGCACCTCCTTGATGAGCTCCACGTGACGCTCGCGCTCGAGGATGATGACGGTGAGGTCGGCCACGTAGACCTTCATCTTCTCCGCGATGGAGCGCAGGTTCTCCGTGGGGCTGCGGCGCAGATCGATGGCGCCCCGGGCGCGCGGGCCCACGGCGATCTTCTCCATGTACGTGTCCGGCGCGTTGAGCAGCTTGCCCTTGTCGGCCATGGCCACCACGGCGATGGCGCCCGGGCGGCCGTAGGCGCACAGGTTGGTGCCCTCGAGGGGATCCAACGCGATGTCCACCGAGGGATCATCCGCGTGGCGCCGGCCCACCTCCTCGCCGATGTAGAGCATGGGGGCCTCGTCGCGCTCGCCCTCGCCGATGACCACCGTGCCGTTGATCTGCAGGGCGTCGAAGGCACGGCGCATGGCGTCCACGGCGGCCTGGTCCGACTCGTTCTTGCCGCCGCGGCCCATCAGCCGCGCGGAGGCGATGGCCGCCATCTCGGTGACGCGCACGACCTCCATGGCCAGGTTGCGATCCATTGTGGGTTCCTCCTGAGGAAACGGGTGTGAAGAGGTGGAGACTCAAGCCGCCGTTTGCAACAACTGCACGAGCACGGGCGGCAGGCGCGTGGGCCTGCCGTCACGGCCCACGCATGCATGAACGGTCTGTCCGGTGCACAGCAGGGTCTCGGGAGCCCCCTCGCGCCGGACGTCATACTGGAAGGTCAGCGAGGCCCGCTTGAGCTCGCTCACCCGGACGTGCACCAGCAGCACGTCGTCATAGCGCGCGGGAGACTTGTAGGCGATGGAAGCTTCCACCACGGGCAGCATCAGTCCCTCGCGTTCCACATCCCGGTAGCTGCCACCCCTCGCGCGGAAGTACTCGCCCCGGGCGAACTCGAAGTAGCGGAAATAATTGGCGTGATACACGACACCCATCTGGTCCGTGTCGCCGTAGATGACTCGGATTCGTGCCTCGACCATGAGTCCCGCCGACCGTAACAAGGCAGTGTCCGACCGGGAAGCATGAGCCCTGGGAGTTGGTTGCTTCTGAGCACGAGGCGTGGAGGATGCGAGCCCATGCTCCGCCCCCGCGCTCCCCTCCCCCTGCTGCTGCTCTTCCTCGCGCTGCCCGCCTGGGCGAAGCCTCCCCGGTTGACGCTCTTCATCACCGTGGATGCGATGGGCTCGGATCTGCTGCTGCGCACCCGGCCCCGGCTCCAGGGGGGCCTGGGCAAGCTGATCGACTCGGGGGCCTTCTACCCGTACGCGCGCTACGACTACGCCAAGCCGCGCACCGCGCCGGGCCACGCGACGCTCGCCACCGGGGCCAACCCGTGGCGCCATGGCATCGTGGACAACCGCGTCATCGATCGGGCCACGGGCAAGCCCGCGCGCGTCTTCCCGGACGCGCAGCACCCGGTGCTGGAGGCGCCCCTGTCCGAGGACGACGTGAGTCCGGCCAACCTCCTGGCGGAGACGCTCGCGGACCGGTTGCGGCTGGCCACGAACGAGCAGGGCAAGGCGGTGGCCCTGTCGGGCAAGGCGCGCTCGGCCATTCCGCTCGCGGGCCGGCTCGGCCAGGCGTACTGGTTCGACGAGACCGTGGGGAAGTTCGTCACGGGCACCTGGTACACGAAGGAGCTGCCCGGCTGGCTCAAGGACTTCAACGCGGCCAACCCCCCCACCACCTGGTTCGGCAAGACGTGGGAGCCGGTGCGGCCGCGCACCGAGTACCTCGGCGAGGATGATCGCCCCTACGAGGGGGGGTACTACGAGCTCGGGCGCGTCTTCCCCCACCCGCTCACCGGAGGGCTCAAGGCGCCGGGTCCCGACTCCTACAGCGCCTTCGCCATCTCCCCGTTGTCGCTCGACCTGGTGGTGCGCGCCGCCGGGGCCGCCATCGCCGGCGAGGGGCTGGGCAAGGACGAGGTGCCGGATCTGCTCGCGGTGAGCTTCAGCGCCACGGATCGCGTCTACCACCAGTACGGCCCGAACTCCTGGGAGATGCAGGACACGATGTTCCGCCTGGACAAGGCGGTGGGAGATCTGGTGGCGCTGGCCGAGCGCGCCGCGGGGGGCCGCGCGAACCTGCTGGTGGTGCTCTCGGCGGACCATGGTGGCGCGGCGGCGCCCGAGTACTGGACGGCCCAGGGCATGGAGGCGCACCGCGTGAACCCGAGGGAGCTGTCCAAGGGCCTCACCGAGGCACTGCGCCAACAGTTCGGTGGGGACGTGACGGCCACCGTCGAGGAGCTGGACGTGTACCTGGGAGGCAAGACGCTGGAGGGCGGCAAGGTGGACGGGGCGACGGTGCGGCGCGCCGCGGCGGGCTGGCTGAGGAAGCAGCCCGCCATCTCCCTGGCGGTGGCGAGCGATGATCTACCCACGCTGCCGGACATGGCGGGGCTCGCCACGGCCCTGCGGCGCGGCTACTACCCGGGACGCAGCGGCGACGTGCTCTTCGTGGTGAAGCCCTTCCACGTCATGAGCGCGGATACCGTTGGCACCAACCACGGCGCGCCCTACGCGTATGATCAACTGGTGCCCTTCGTGCTCGCGGGCAAGGGCGTGCGCCCGGGCACGTACACGCAGCAGATCAGCACCACCGACGTGGCACCCACCGTGGCGGCGGCGCTGGAGATGAACCTCCCCGCGTCCGCCGAGGGACACCCCCGCTCGGAGGCCCTCGGAACCGGACGCTGAGGCGGCTCACGGGGCCTGGAGGATCTCCAGGGACAGGTCCATGGCGCGCGCCGAGTGGGTGAGCGCCCCCATGGACACGAAGTCCACGCCGAGCTTCGCCAGCCGGGGCAGCCGCTCCAGGGTGATGCCGCCGGAGACCTCGAGGGGAATCCGGCCGGCCGTCAGCTCCACCGCGCGGCTGATCTGCGCGTCGTCCATGTTGTCGAGCATCACCACGTCGGCGCCTTCCTCGAGCGCCTCGGCGAGCTGCTCCAGGGTGGTGACCTCGATTTCGATCTTCACGAGCTGGGGGGCGTTGGCCCGGGCGCGGCGGAGCGCCTCGCGCACCGAGCCCCCCACGGCCGCGATGTGGTTGTCCTTGATGAGGATGCCGTCGAAGAGGCCGAAGCGGTGGTTGAAGGCCCCGCCCGCCTTGACGGCCAGCTTGGACAGCGAGCGCATGCCCGGGGACGTCTTGCGCGTGTCGAGCACGCGCAGGCGGGTGCCCTGCACGGTGGCCATGACCTGGCGGGCCATGGTGGCCATGCCCGAGGTGCGCTGGACGATGTTGAGGGCGGTGCGCTCGGCGGTGAGCAGCGAGCGCAACCGGCCATGGACCCGGGCCACGAGCGCCCGATCCTGGACCTCCTGGCCATCCGACGAGAGCAACTCGATGCGGACCTCGGGGTCCACCTGCTGGAAGACGCGGGCGAAGGCGTCCAATCCAGCGAGGACGAGCCGCTCCTTGGCGATCAGCTCAGCGGAGCCCAGGGCCTCCGCCGGGACGAGCGCGTGGGTGGTGATGTCCCCCGCCGCCCCGAGGTCTTCCTCCAGGGCGAGCGAGATGAGGCGATCCAGGAAGGCATCCATGCGCGTCGTGTCTCCCGTGGCTTTCTACCGGCGGGACTTCGCCGGCTTTCCCTTGGCCTTCTTCGCGGGCGCCGCCTTCTTGGCCGGAGCCTTCTTCGCCGACGCCGCCTTCTTGGCCGGAGCCTTCTTAACGGGCGCCGCCTTCTTCGCGGACACCTTCTTGGCCGGAGCCTTCTTCGCGGGCGCCGCCTTCTTGGCCGGGGCCTTCTTCGCGGGCACCGCCTTCTTGGCCGGAGCCTTCTTCGCAGGCGCCGCCTTCTTGGCCGGAGCCTTCTTCGCGGGCGCCGCCTTCTTGGCCGGAGCCTTCTTCGCGGGCGCCGCCTTCTTGGCCGGAGCCTTCTTCGCGGGCGCCGCCTTCTTGGCCGGAGCCTTCACCGGCCTGGAGGACCCAGACTTCCGGGCAGGAGGCGCCGCGGGCTCCTCCTCGTCCTCGTCCTCGTCGGAAATGGCCTCGACGACGTCGTCCTCATCGTCATCCTCGGTGTCGACGACGGCTTCGACGACGTCGTCCTCATCGTCATCCTCGGTGTCGACGACGGCTTCGACGACATCGTCCTCATCGTCCTCCTCGACGACCGCTTCGGAGGAGATGACCTCCGCCTGGACGAGCTGGGCCTCGACGACGTCGTCAACGCCGACGATCTCGGCCGTGACGGGCTGGGACGCGGGAGTGGAAGCGGGCGCGGAGTCCCGGCCCTCTAAGTCCGCCACCGTCTGTCCGGAGGTGGGCTCCGCGGCCTGGGGCGAGAGCCGCTCCAGGTTGTCCCGGAGCTTGGTCACGCGGGCCTCGAGCTCCTCGACGCGGGCGCGATCCTTCTCCACCACGTCCGGGGGCGCCTTGGCGACGAAGCTGGGGTTGTCCAGCTTGCGCTTGATGCCACCGAGCTCCTGCTCGGAGCGGGTGATCTCCTTGCCCAGGCGCTCGCGCTCGGCGTCCACGTCGATGAGGCCCGCGAGCGGCACGAAGATCTCCAACTGCGCGCTGACGAACGCCGCGGACAGGGGCGGCTTGGCACCCGGCGCGGCGATGTGCAGCTCACCGAGGCCAGCCAGGCGCGTGACATCCCCCCGCCAGCGCTCGAGCAGCTCGCGGGTGCGCGCGTCGGCGCTCTGCACGTGCGCGGTGATGCGGGCCGAGGGCGCCAGGTTGCTCTCGCCGCGGATGTTGCGCAGCCCCTCGATGGCGGTGATGACGGTGCCGATCTCCGCCTCGGCGGCGGTGTCCTCGAGCGACACGTCCGGCTCGGGGAACGGGGCGATCATGATGGAGTCCGTCTGCCGGGTGAGGGGCAGCTTCTGCCAGATCTCCTCGGTGATGAAGGGCATGAACGGGTGGAGCAGCCGCAGGATGCGCTCCAGGCAGTACACGAGCACCGCGCGGGTGGTGTCCTTGGCCTGGGCGTCCTCGCCGTAGAGCGAGCCCTTGGCCAGCTCGATGTACCAGTCACAGAACTCGCTCCAGAGGAACTGGTAGAGCGTGGAGGCGGCCTCGGCGAAGGCGTAGGCCTCCAGGGAGGTGCGCGTCACGGCGATGGTGCGCTGCAGCCGCGAGAGGATCCACCGGTCGGCGAGCGTGAGGGGGCGCTCGGTGAGGGGCCGGGAGTCCAGGGTGAAGTCGCCCATGTTCATGAGGGCGAAGCGGCTGGCGTTCCACAGCTTGTTGGCGAAGGCCTTGTAGCCGGCCACGCGGTCCAGCGAGAGCTTGATGTCGCGGCCCTGCTGGGTGAGTGAGGCCAGGGTGAAGCGCAGCGCGTCCGCGCCGTGCGGGGGCATGCCCTGGGGGTACTTGTTGCGCAGGTTCTTGTTGAGCTGCTCGGGGGGCGCGCCGAGGACGATGTCGAGGGGATCGATCACGTTCCCCTTCGTCTTGGACATCTTCTCGCCCTTCTCGTCGCGCACCATGGCGTGCAGGTAGATGGTGCGGAAGGGCACGTCCTTCATGAAGTGCAGGCCGAACATCATCATCCGGGCGACCCAGAAGAAGAGGATGTCGTGGCCCGTCTCCATGACGGAGTTCGGGTAGAAGGCGCGCAGATCGGCGGTCTGCTCGGGCCAGCCCAGGGTGCTGAAGGGCCACAGGCCGGAGGAGAACCACGTGTCGAGCACGTCCGGGTCCCGCGTGAGCCGCGAGCCCGAGCACTTGGGGCACTTGTCCGGCGCCGCGCGCGCCACGATGGGCTCGGCGCGCGAGTAGTCGATGGAGCCGGTGGCCTCCAGGCGCGGGCTGCACTCCTCGCAGTACCAGGCGGGGATCTGGTGGCCCCACCACAGCTGGCGGCTGATGGTCCAGTCGTGGATGTTGCGCATCCAGTGGAAGTACGTGTTGGTCCACGACTCCGGGATGATCTTCGTGCGGCCCTGCTCCACCGCCTCGATGGCGGGCTTCGCCAGGGGCTCGATCTTCACGAACCACTGCGGAGACAGGCGCGGCTCCACCACGGTGGCGCAGCGCTGGCAGCCGCCCACGGACAGCTTGTGCGGCTCTTCCTTCTCCAGCAGGCCCTGCTCGGTGAGATCCTCGAGGATCTTCTTGCGCGCGGCGTAGCGGTCCATGCCCGCATAGGGGCCACCCTCGCTGTTGATGCGCGCCGCCTCGTCCAGGACGCTGATCTGCGGCAGCTTGTGGCGCAGGCCCGTCTGGTAGTCGTTGAAGTCATGGGCGGGCGTCACCTTCACCACGCCGGTGCCGAAGGCTGGATCCACCAGCTCGGCGTCGGCGACGATGGGGATTTCCCGGCCGATGAGCGGCAGCACCACGGACTGGCCCACAAGTCCCTGGTAGCGCGGATCCTCCGGGTGGATGGCCACGGCGGTGTCGCCGAGCATCGTCTCCGGGCGGGTGGTGGCGACGGTGAGCCGCCGGTCGCTGCCCTTCACCGGGTAGTGGATGTGCCAGAGCGAGCCCTGCTTCTCCTCGTGCTCGACCTCCAGGTCGCTGAGCGCGGTGAGGCACGAGGGGCACCAGTTGATGAGCTTCTGGGCCCGGTAGATGAGGCCCTCCTCGTACAGCCGCACGAAGACCTCGCGCACGGCGGCCGAGACGCCCGGATCCATGGTGAAGCGCTCGCGGCTCCAGTCCAGGCTCGCGCCGAGCACCTTCTGCTGCTCGTTGATGCGTTGGCCGTACTTGTTCTTCCACTCCCAGACGCGCTCGAGGAACTTCTCGCGGCCCAGGTCATGGCGGCTCTTCTTCTCCGTCTGCTTGAGCTCGCGCTCCACCACCATCTGCGTGGCGATGCCGGCGTGGTCCGTGCCCGGCACCCAGAGCGTCTTGAAGCCGCTCATGCGCTTCCAGCGCACGAGGATGTCCTGGATGGTGGCGGTGAGCGCGTGGCCCAGGTGCAGGCTGCCCGTCACGTTGGGCGGGGGCAGCACGATGCTGAAGGCGGGCTTGTCGGCGTCGGCGTCGGCGCGGAAATAGCCGCGCTCCTGCCAGCAGGCATACCAACGGGCCTCGACCTCCTTGGCATCATAGGACTTCGGCAGTTCGGTCGTGTCGCTCATAGAAAAAACACAACCGGCCCCTCGGGCCGGTGAAAGGACCGGCCCGACGAGGGCCGGTCGGGGTGAGAAACCACGGAGTCAGCGGGCTGGGCACTCAGTGCTTCGTCTCGCGATCCTTGATGAGCCGCTCCAGCTCCTCGCGGATGATCGTCTCGGCGAGCTGGGGAACGACCTCCCAGGCGATCTTCTCGATGACCTCGCGGGAGGCCTTCGAGAGGGCCTCGCGCAGAAGCGCCTCGCCACCATCGGCGGAAGGCGCGGAAGGGGCGAGCGCCGAGGGCCTGGACTCGGGGACCGAGACGGGCTCCGGAGCGATGGGCTCATCGAGCGACAGCTCCTCCAGACCATTGGCCTCGACGGGCTGCGGCGCGACGGGAGCGGGCTGCGGCGCGCCGCCTCCCAGACCAAAGGGATCCCGTCCCCGGCCCACGGGAGCACCCGGCAGCGGCCCGGCCCCGGGAGGACGCGGCAGACCGCCGGCCATGCCCGGAGGCGGAGCGCCCGGTCCCGCAGGACCGCCCGGCCGGGCCATTCCCGGAGGCGGAGCCCCAGGCCCCGGCATGCCCGGACGCGCACCCGGAGCCATGCCCGGAGGCGGAGTCCCAGGTCCCGGCATGCCCGGACGCGCCATGCCCGGCAGCGGTGCCCCAGGCGCGGGCGGCATGCCCGGACGCGCCATGCCCGGAGGCGGAGCGCCCGGTCCCGGAGGACCGCCCGGCCGGGCCATGCCCGGAGGCGGAGCGCCCGGTCCCGGAGGACCACCCGGCCGAGTCATGCCCGGAGGCGGAGCCCCAGGCCCCGGCATGCCCGGACGCGCCATGCCCGGAGGCGGCGCACCCGGTCCCGGAGGACCGCCCGGCCGGGCCATTCCCGGAGGCGGAGCACCCGGGCCCGGCATGCCCGGTCCGGGCGGACGCGGCGCGCCAGGACCCGGAGGGGCCGCGGGCGCACGAGGCTGGGCGGCGGCGGGGCCGGGAGCCGTGACCTGCGTGGCGGCGGACGCGGGCATGGTGTTGGACTTCTGACCCACCAGCGTCTTGACCTTGTCCAACAGGACCTGGCTCTCGAAGGGCTTGGTGATGTGATCATCCGCCCGGGCGGCGCGCGAGCGGGCCTCGTCGAACGCCTCGAAGGTACCCGCCAGCAACATCACGGGAATGTGCTGCGTGGCCGGATCATGCTTGAGCGCCTCGCAGACCTCGTAGCCGTTCTTGCCCGGCATCATCACATCCGCGAGCACCACATCCGGGCGCAGCTCCCGCGACCGGCTGATGGCGTCCAGCCCGTTGTCGACCGCGGTGACCTGGAAGTCCTCGGTCGCGAAGATCATCCCGATCACCTTGCGGATGGTGAGCGAATCATCGGCGACCAGCAGAGTCTTGGGCATCGGTTCGGGCCTCGGGGGAGCACTCCCCCTCAGAATTCGGTGAACGGTGGCACGTCACGTGCCACCGGCAGGCCGGGCAGCTTACGGTTGCCTACCCACGCCTTCAAGAAAACAAGCGGGGTTCAGGAAAACATGCGCCACAGGTCCACGAAGAGGATGGGGTCCGGCACGCCGGAGACGGTGAACTCCCCGGGATTTCCGGTGGGATCGAAGCGCGGATAGACGCCAATCACCCGCGAGGCGCACAGGCCCAGGGTCCGTCCTTCCACCTCGGCGAGCACCAGGAAGTCCTCCGCGGCGGCCCGGCCCCCCAGCAGCGCCGGTACCGAGTAGAGGGGCCAGAGCACCTGACCATGGGGCATGAGCCCCGCGATGGCGCCTCCCCGTCCGGGCAGCGCGCTGAAGGACTCGCCGCGCATCACCACCTGGGAGATGAAGGGCAGCGGCAGACCGAACAGCCGCCCCTGGGACTCGAAGACGAGCGAGCGCTCGGGGGGAAAGCCGAACAGGTGGAGGGTGGGCAGGGGGGGCGGCGTGACGATGCCGGGCTCGTGGGGCAGCACGTCCGCGCCGAGCTCCAGGTAGAGCCGCCCCTTGTGCATGACCGCGCTGTGGCTGAGCGCGGCCAGCGAGTCGCCCAACCCCGAGGGCAGCACGAAGTGGACGGCCCGGGTCACGTCGGCCACCTCGACGATGGCGCTCACGCGCACCGCCAGCGTGGGGCTCACGTCCAGCACCACGACCATGCCGGGGGTCGGCTCGGGCTCTCCACCCAGCAGCACCGAGAGATCCTGGACCTCCAGCACGCCGCGCAGGCTCGTCTGGTCGGGGTCCGGTGCGGCCACTTCCGTGACGGAGGTGGCCTCGACGCTGAAGCGCGTGCCGCCCGCTTCCAACAGAAGACAGAGCCGGCGTCCGCTTTCGAAGAGGGGCACCTGGGCAGGCTAGCAGCGTTGGGACCTTGGTGCTAAGCCCCGCGTGCGATGGCGCGTCTCCTCCTCGTCGATGACGACAAGATGGCTCGGGTCCTCTATGGGGACTCCCTGCGGGGAGTCGGCCATGAGGTCACCACGGTCGCCACCATCGCCGAGGCCAAGGAGGCCCTGGAGCACGGCCGCTACGACGTGGTGGTGACGGACCTGCTGCTGCCCGAGGGCAACGGCATGGAGGTGCTGCGCTACACCAAGGAACACCACCCGGGCATCGAGGTGGTGGTCATCACCGGCCTGGACAAGGTGGACCCCGCGGTGCGCGCCCTCAAGAGCGGCGCCGCCGAGTACCTCGTCAAGCCCGTGGCCCCCGAGGTCCTCCAGCACGCGGTGAACCGGGCGCTCGCCACGCGCGAGCTGCTGCAGGAGAACGCCGCGCTGCGCCGCTACGTCTCGCTGTTGGAAACCGGACAGCGCATCTCCACCACGCTCGATCGCGGCCGCCTGGTGACGACCACGTGCGCGGCCTTCGTCGGCCTGGCCGCGGCCAGCGCGGTGGTGCTCGTGCAGCGTGATGCCCAGGGCAAGGCGCGGGTGCTGGGCTCGCAGAACCTGACGGGCCCCTCCCACGAGAACATGCTCCTTTCCCGGCTCGCCCCGTACCTGCCGGCGTTGAGCGAGGCGCGTCTCCTGGAGGGACTGCCCGGCCCCTGGCCCTGCGGCCTGGCCGTGCCCGCGCAGGATGGGGAGGAGCTGCTCGGGTGCGCCCTGCTGCTCTACCCCTCCCGGCCTCCCGCGGACATCTCCGAGGCCACGAGCTTCCTGGCGCGCAGCCTCGCGCTCGCCCTGCGCAACCAGGGCCGCCTCGCCCAGGTGGAGGACCTGGCCTACCTGGACGATCTCACCCACCTCTTCAACACCCGCTACCTGCACCTGGTGCTGGACCGCGAGGTGAAGAGCGCCCAGCAGACCCACGGCGCCTTCAGCCTGCTCTTCCTGGACCTGGACTACTTCAAGACGGTCAACGACACCCTCGGACACCTCATGGGCTCGCAGCTGCTCGTGGAGATGGCGCACGTGCTCAAGGGGTGCGTGCGGGATCGCGACGTGGCGGTGCGCTACGGCGGGGACGAGTACGTGGTGCTGCTGCGCGGCACCGACTCGGGCGCGGCCATGAAGGTGGCCGAGCGCATCCGCCACGCCGTGGAGAAGCACCGCTTCCTCGTCCCCGAGGGCCATGCGCTGTCGCTGTCCACCTGCATCGGCGTGGCCAGCTTCCCCGAGCACACCCAGGACAAGGCCACGCTGCTGGACCTGGCGGACCGGGCCATGTACCGGGGCAAGAAGGGCGGCCGGAACGTCGTGTACCTGGCCGGCAAGGACCTCGAGGCCACGCCTCCGGCGCGCCACAGCCAGCCCACTGGCGGCTGAGTACAGGACGAGCGGCCAGCCAGGACGCCTGGCCCAGGGGACGCCGGGCCTCGGAATCCGGGCCCCCGCGTTTGCGGCCAGGCCAGCGGCTCGGTCATGCTGAGACGCCATGGATACCCCGGCTTCGCTCGCGCTTCTGCTCCAGGCCCTGGAAGCCGGTGACCTGCGGGCCGCCAGGGCCGCCGCCGCGGAGCTGCAACGCACCCGCCAGGGCGCCACCCAGCTCGCCGCCGAGGTGCTGCACGAGCTGCGTCAGCCGTTGCTCGGCGTGAAGGCCTATACCCAGATGCTCTCCGAGGAGATCGGCTCGCGCGGCGCCCTGCGGCAGATGCTCGCCCAGGTGGAGCGGATGGAGCAGATCATCTCCGACTTCACCCGCCTGGCCAGCGAGCGCCCCGCTCCCCAACAAGCCGTGTCGCTGGTGGCGCACGTGCAGGCCGCCACGCGCGCCTTCGCGCTCAACCCCGACTCCGCGCGCATCCACCTCCAGGTGGAGGCCCCCGAGGAGCTCACCGTCAACGGCAATGGCCGGCTGTTGGAGCAGCTCGTCCTCAACCTCCTCAACAACGCGCGCGACGCGGTGACGGGGCCCGGACAGGTGAAGGTGGTGCTCACGCACGAGGGCGGCGCGCCGGTGCTGTACGTGGCCGACTGGGGCCGGGGCATTCCCGACACCGTGCTCCCCCGCCTCTTCGAGCCCTATGTGACGGGCAGCAAGCGCGGCACGGGGCTCGGGCTCGCCGTGTGCCGCCGCATCGCGCAGGAGCACCACGCCCAGCTCGAGCTCGCCCCGCCCTCGGTGCTGTCCCTCCAGCCCGCGCCCACCACCCTCTTCCGGGTCCGCTTCCCTCCCCCGGAGCCGACGCCCACCCCGCTCCCGGCGCCCGCGCCCCTCACGCCCTCCCCCACCCCGGCCGCGGTCCGCCGCCGCCTGCTGGTGGTGGATGACGAGGAGATCATCCGCAGTGTCTTCAAGGACTTGATGGGCCGGGAGTGCGAGGTGCTCGAGGCGGCCCACGCCGAGGAGGCCCTCGCGCTCCTGGAGCGCGGGCGCGTGGATCTCATCCTCACGGACAAGAACCTGCCGGGCCTGTCGGGCCTGGAGCTCGCGCGGCGCGCCCGCCAGCTCGATCCCCACTCCCGCGTCATCCTCATGACGGGCTACCCCTCGCTCGTGACGGCCCAGGAGGCGCTCGAGCTCGGACTGCTCGACTACCTGCTCAAGCCCTTCGACGACATCCGCGAGGTGCGCGTCCGGCTGCGCGAGGCCCTCACCAGCGCCGCCCCGCTCCCCCGGGGACTGCGCCCCGGCAACCGCCGCGTGGACGTGCTCGAGGACAGCCCGGTCTCCGCGCGACGGCTCACCGAGGCACTCGCCCTGCTGGGGTTGGAGGCCCGGGTTCTGGCCACCGCCCCCGCCGAGCCCCCGGCCGACCCCCCCATCGAGCCTCCCGCCGCCGTAGTGGTGAGCTGGGACTTCGCCGCCGCCCATGGACGGCAGGCCCTCGCCCTCGCCAGACAGTTGAGCCAGGGGGCGCCCTTCGTGGTGCTCGCCGAGTACCTCTCCCAGGAGACGATGCTGGAGTCGCTGCGCGCGGGCGCCTCCGGGTGTCTGCCCCGGGAGTTGGAGACACCGGAGCTCAGCCGCGAGCTGTCACGCCTGCTCCACGCCGCCTGAGCCCCCGGCTTCCACCCCGGAAAAACCACGGCCCCGAGCACCTTCCCGTGAGGGAGGTACCCGGGGCCGCGAACCTCATGAGCCCGTGTGGACGAGCGGCTCAGTAGTCCATGTCATCGCCGCCGTAGTCCGGCGCGCCACCGGCCCCGGCGCCCTTGGCCTTCTTCTTCGGGCGCTCGGCCACCATGGCCTCCGTGGTCAGGAGCAGCGAGGCGACCGAGGCGGCGTTCTGCAGCGCGGTGCGCTCCACCTTCGTCGGATCGATGACGCCGGCCTTCTCCAGGTCCTCGAACACGTCCGTGCGGGCGTTGTAGCCGAACGCGCCCTGGCCCTCGCGCACCTTGTTGATGATGACGGCGCCCTCGAGGCCCGCGTTGCTGGCGATCTTGCGCAGCGGCTCCTGCAGGGCCTTCTTGATGATGTCCACGCCGAAGTCCTGCTCACCGCCCAGCTTGAGCTTCTCCAGCGCCGCGAGGGTGCGCAGGTAGGCCACGCCACCGCCGGGGACGATGCCCTCCTCCACGGCCGCGCGGGTCGCGTGCAGGGCGTCCTCGACGCGCGCCTTCTTCTCCTTCATCTCCGTCTCGGTCGCCGCGCCCACGTGGATGACCGCCACGCCGCCAGCCAGCTTCGCCAGCCGCTCCTGCAGCTTCTCGCGGTCGTAATCGCTCGTGGTCGTCTCCGTCTGCGAGCGGATGAGCTTGATGCGGCCCTCGATCTCCTCGCGCTTGCCCGCGCCGTCGACGATCGTGGTGTTGTCCTTGTCGATCGTGATCCGCTTGGCGCGGCCCAGGTCGTTGAGCGTCAGGGCGTCGTACTTGTGGCCCAGCTCCTCGCTCACCACCGTGCCGGCCGTCAGCGTGGCGATGTCCTTGAGCAGCTCCTTGCGACGGTCACCGAAGCCCGGCGCCTTCACCGCCGCCACGTTGAGCACGCCGCGGATCTTGTTCACCACCAGCGTGGCCAGGGCCTCGCCCTCCACGTCCTCGGCGATGATGAGCAACGGCTTGCCCGCGCGCGCCACCTGCTCGAGGATGGGGATCATGTCCTGCATCGACGAGACCTTCTTCTCGCTGATGAGGATGTAGGCGTCCTCGAGCACCGTCTCCATGCGCTCGCGGTTGGTCACGAAGTAGGGCGAGAGGTAGCCGCGGTCGAACTGCATGCCCTCGACGACGTCCAGGGTGGTCTCCAGGCCCTTGGCCTCCTCCACCGTGATGACGCCCTCCTTGCCCACCTTCTCCATGGCGTCGGCGATGATGTTGCCGATCGTCTCGTCGCCGTTGGCGGAGATGGTGCCCACCTGGGCGATGGCCTTCTTGTCGGCAGTGCTCTTGGAGAGCTTCTTGAGCTCCGCCACCACCACCTCGACGGCCTTGTCGATGCCGCGCTTGAGGTCCATCGGGCTGTGGCCGGCGGCCACCAGCTTCAGGCCCTCCTCATAGATGGCGCGCGCGAGCACCGTCGCCGTCGTGGTGCCGTCACCCGCCTTGTCGCTGGTCTTGGAGGCGACCTCCTTGACCATCTGGGCGCCCATGTTCTCGAACTTGTTCTCGAGATCGATCTCCTTGGCGACCGTCACACCGTCCTTGGTCACCGTGGGCGAGCCGAACGACTTCTCGATGACCACGTTGCGGCCCTTGGGGCCGAGCGTCACCGCCACCGCGTCCGAGAGGATCCGCACACCGCGCAGAATCGCCTCGCGCGCCGACTGGTGGAAGAAAATCTCCTTCGCTGCCATCGTAACCTCCTGAAAAGATTGATGAATGTACGTCGTGGGCCAGGAGCCCTTGAGTTAGCACTCGGCCCAGGCGAGCGCCAAAATAAGAGACGGTCCCGGGTTGTCAACACGGAACGGTTGGCATGTGGGGGAGCGGACGGCTGGCGGGACGCACGGGCGCCTCGGGCGCTACTCGGCGAAGCGCACCAGGTTGAGCAGCTGGTTGAAGTCCAGGGGCTTCTCCAGGGTCATCGCCACGCCCTTGCGCAGGCCCTTGTCCTGCACGTTGCCGTCGGCGTTGCCCGTCATGAGGATGACGGAAGTGCCCTGGTGCCGGGGGTCCGCCTTGAGCATCCCCGTGAACTGGATGCCGTCCATGTGGGGCATCCGGTAGTCACTGATGATGAGCCCCACGTCATGGCGCTCGAGGATGTCCAGGGCCTGCAGGGCATCGGACGCGGAATAGACGGTGTACCCGTGCTTCTCGAGGAAGCGCGAGAGCAGGGTGCACAGCTCGACATCATCATCCACGACCAGAATGTTCACGGACCCTTATGAGCGGTGTGCGGAGGGGGCGGAAGGTAACAGCCGAGAGCTACGTTGACAACGCGCGGAAGGGATTCGTATGTCGCCGAGCATGGGGAAGCGGACGTCGAAGCGGGGGGCGCCGGCGGATTGGGAGGCCCGGCTCGAGGGGGTGGCGGCGGCCTTCGACCGGGGCGCCCACCAGGAGGCCCTGGCCGGAGCGGACGCGCTGCTGGCCGAGGACGACTCCCTCACCGAGGCCCTGCACTGGCGCGCGGCGGCCCTCACCGAGCTGGGACGGCTCGACGAGGCCCTGGAGACCTACTCGCGCGCCGTGAAGGTCGCCCCGGATGACCTGGAGCTGCTGCTGTCGGCCACGGAATGCCTGGTGGGCCGGGTGGGAGACGACCGCGAGGCGGTGGAGGATGGGCTCGCCCTGTGCGCCCGCGGACGCAAGCTCGCCCAGCGCGCCGGGGACGTCGAGCTGCTCTTCGAGTTCCTCCTCTGGGAGGGCATTGGACTCAATCAGGTAGGAGAATGTGCGCGGGCCCTGACGAGCCTGGAGGCGGCGCTCGGGCACGTGCCGCGCTCGGTGGAGGCGAGGCTGGAGCGGGCCATTGCCCTGTTCGAGCTGTGCCGCTTCGGCGAGGCGGAGGCGGCGCTCGAGGAGCTGTTGGGCGATGCGCCGGACGAGCCGTGGGCGCACCACTACCTGGGGTTGATGGCGGAGCGGCGGGGGGATGGGAAGGGGGCGCTCGGGCACTTCGCGAGGGCGCGCGCCCTGGCGCCCGAGGAGTTCCCGCCCCCGGTGGAACTGGGCGAGGAGGCGTTCGACAAGGCCGTCGAGGACGCGGTGAAGGCGCTGCCGGGGCACGTGAAGGAGTACCTGGACAACGTGACGCTCGCGGTGGAGGAGATTCCCAAGGACGAGGACTTGATGGGCGAGTCCCCTCCCCTTTCTCCGTGCATCCTGGGGGTGTTCCGGGGCTCGCCGGTGGGCGAGCGCCACAGCATCCTGGGCACGTTCGACCCCTACCCGGCCTCCATCGTGCTGTACCAGAAGAACCTCGAGCGCTTCGCGAGGACGCGCGAGGAGCTCATCGAGCAGATCGGCATCACGGTGATGCACGAGGTCGGACACTTGATGGGGCTCGACGAGGAGGACCTGTGGCAGCGGGGGCTGGACTGAGACGCGGGCGTTGACGGGGCGCCGCGCTCGTGGCGGTAATCGCGCGCGGTAGGACCACTGGACCTGGTGGCTGGCCCGGTCTTCAAAACCGGTGGGGGGCATGGAGGCATGTCCCTGGGAGGTTCGATTCCTCTGTCCTACCGACCTTTTTCTCCTCTAAAAACGGGCACTTGGGGCCGTTGGACCGCTGAGTCCAAGTGTTCGGACGGGTACGCAGGCGTTCAGTCGGTTACGTACAAATTGCGTACAGACTTCGAGCGCACAGACCCATCTCGCGCATCAGCCGAGTTGGCTGATGGCAGCAACCTCAGTGGCGCATTCCTCTGCTGCTATCCGCGAGCGGCAGCGGTATCCACGCCTGCCGAGCAGACGTGCTCACTCAGCCCTGCCCTCCAGCACATCACAAGAGGCCCCCGGGACCCCGGAGCCGAAGTACCCATACGCCCTGCGTCGCCCCCTCATGGGACCGCAGTCAGAACAGGCGTGTAAAGGCGAGGTCTACGGTCAATGGAGCGGCGGGGCCTACCGCCCTTTTAGCGACACGGCAGCCCCCCTGCGTCCGCCGCCCGCAGGAAGGCCATTGTCCTGCCTTTGCTTTTGCTGTCAGGCGCGGACTGCCTGCCGCGTCACTGCGCGGGATGTAAAATCGCGGCACTCACCCAGCTTGGCGCAGGACCCCTTCCGCGGAGAGAACACACGGTATGGCCGAGGATGAGATTGTCGAGCTTGATGACGTCGGGCAGTACGAGCCCCTCACGGTCCGGCTCAAAGGGCTCATCCAGACCTACCCGAAGAACGTCGGCATCCTGAAGGAGTTCATCCAGAATGCCGATGACGCCGAGGCCTCGCAGGTCCGTATCATCCTCGATGGGCGCCAGCACACGGGACCCCTGCTCGCACAGGAGATGACCGTGCTGCAGGGGCCTTCGTTGCTCGTCTTCAACGACAAGCCCTTCAAAGAGACGGACTTCGCCAACATCCGCTGCATCGGCGACAGCGCCAAGGTGGGCGAGGAGACGAAGACCGGGCGATTCGGCCTGGGATTCAACTCCTGCTACAACGTCACGGACTACCCGTGCCTGCTCTCGCGGAATCGGCTCATCCTGTTCGATCCGCATAAGCGGTTGCCGCGGCGAAACCCCGAACGCTCGGCCGTTGGCTACGAGCTGACCAACCAGCTCTGGGAGCAGTCTCCAGGCCTGTTGAGGCCCTTCGAGGTGGCGGGACTGACGCCCGGGCAGGTCTCCTTCGAAGGCACCGTCTTCCGGCTGCCGCTCCGGATGGCAGAGCACCAGAGCAAGATCTGCCCAGAACCGTTCACGTTGGAGGATTGTGACCAGATCTTTGAGCAGCTCTCCCAGTTGGGCGAGGAGTTGCTGCTCTTCCTGAAGCACGTCCTCGAAGTCCGTGTGGACGAGATCCTGCCTGGAAAGCGCCTGCGCCAGCGGCTCCACGTCCAGACGCTCAATGTAGAGACGGTGGAAGCCCACCGCAGCCGTGTCCGGCAGGCCATGAGCCGCTCTTCCCAAGAGGCGTCCCAGGCCCCTGAACGCGTGAGCTATCTCCACGAGGTCCAAGTTACCCGGGGAAAGGCCCAGCAGACCGCGCTCTGGCGCGTGGTGGGCGGCCTCTTTACAGATCCGAAGGGAGAGCTGCGGGCCGCTGCGGAGGCCATGCAGAAGTTCGGGCAGAAGGCGATCCCATGGGCTGGCGCAGCTGCCCGGCTAGAAAAGGGACCGGGTGGGGAACTCGCGGCCAAGGCCATCCCGGGCAAGCTCTACTGTGCTCTGCCGCTCGCCAAAGGCGACAGCTGCTTCCCCGTGCATCTCAACGGCTTCTTCGACGTGGACTCCGCGCGCCAGGGGCTGACGGCAGATGCGTCGCTCCTCGGTAAGGACGGAGTTCGGCACGGCTGGAACCAGGCGCTGCTGCAACATGCGGTGGCGCCCGCGTACACCGCCCTACTCGCTGAGCTGACCAAGGAGGTGAACACCCTTTCGGCGGAGACGCTCTACCGACTGTTCCCCGATCCCGAACGGGCCTTGCCGGGAGCGCTGCAGCTCTTCCCCCAGCACGTCTACACGCTCCTGGCCCAGGAGCGCGTCATCCGTTGCGTGGGCCCCTCCGCACCGTGGGCCCGGATTGGCGACCTCGTTCCCCCGCCAGCCGAGTGGCAACCCCAGCTGCAGGAGCCGCTAAAAGCAAAGGGCATGCCCATCCCGGAGCCGCCTCTGCCCGCGCACATCGCGAAGGGCTTCACCGCAACTGGCATCAAGCTGAACTACCTGACGTCGGCCACGCTGCGCGAGTGGCTGCGCGTGAAGCAACCCGTGAGTACTCCGCTGGAGCAGGCGGCGGATCCCGCATTGCGCCGACGTGAATGGGTGGTCCACCTGCTCAACTTCTGCAAGAAGGACATCAAGACCGGAGCTGAGCTGGTCGGCTTGCCGCTGGCCATCCTCGAGGATGGTCAGCTCTGCACCTTCTGGACCTGGACGATCCACCTGGCCGACAAGGTCGAGCGCGCACTGGTTCGACAGCCACACTGGTTCCTGGAGGAACAGTTCCGCAAGGAGACGCAGCTCAACGAGCTGCCCCAGGCAGGGCTGATCGAGATGACGCCCGCCCACCTGGTAGCGCGAGTGAAGGCCTCGTTCGTCCAGCTTGGCGCGGCCTCCCCATGCCCCTGGAATCCCGCCGGCCCTCAGCCTCCGAATACGCCCTGGCTGACCGAGTTCTATGGCTACTTCTCCAGCGAGAAAGCACGCAACGCGAGCCTGGGCGGCTTGAAGGAACTCGCCGTGGTGCCAGACGAGCGGGGGCACCTGCATCGGCCTGGCCGGACGGATACTCCCCTGTTGCTGACCGAGGAACAGGCCCGGGACACGGAGCTGTGTCAGGCCCTGGAGGCGTTCAGCATCCCCCGGATCACCGGATCCGAGGGGCTCATCAGCGCCATCCGGGCGTTCACCCTCACTCACCCGCAGGGAGGTATTCGTCAGCTGGGAGCTGCCACGCTGGTCGATGCGCTCGCCGCTTCCCAGAAGGCATGGACTGAGCAGGCCCAGAGCTATGACCCCAAGATCCATGACGTGCTTCTCGATTGGCTCTCCCAGCCGGCCTCGCTGGACAGCCTGACGCTGCAGCACATCAAGGTCCTGCGCGCACTGCCGATCTTCCCGACAGCGGACCTCCAACTCGTCCGGCTGGACGCTCCTCAGGTCTACCAGCCTGCGGACTCCACGCCGCCACCCACAGCCGGGCAGACGCACCTTCTCAAGGTCTCCACGGCTCGGCGGAAGCTCTTCACCAAGCTTGGGGTCCTCAGCCTCAGCCGCGAGCTGCTCATCCGTAATGTGCTCCTGCCCAGCTACGTGGCAATGCCACCGCCGGAGCAGGTGCTGGTGCTGGACTGGCTCCGCGACAACCTCCGCAAAGCGTGCACCGAAGCAAGCAAGGCCGGCGACGAGGGCGGGGCCGCCCTGAAGAAGCTCGTCATGCAAGCCCCGCTCGTGAGGTGCCGCGATGGCAAGCTCTACCCCGCCACCAGCCTCTACGATCCGCGGAAGCAGCTCGTAAAGGACGTGCTCGGCGACACGGCACTCATCCCCGACACCCAGGCGACCTACTCCGACGCCACTGCGGACTGGCTTTCCTTCTTCTCCACGCTGGGGATGGCCGAAGCGCCCCACCCGCAGGACCTGCTCGTCCACGTGGACAAGCTGATCAAGCAGGCCGAGGCCGAGGGCCCCCAAGGCGTCTCGGAGAGCCTCATCAGTGTCTACGAGTATGTCGCCGACCACTGGAGCGAGCTCAAGGACGCCACGGTGCGGAACGGGAACGGTCATCCTGTGACGCTGGCTCAAGCGCTGGCGAACCGCCGCTGGCTTCCGGCCCAGACCGATCCGGCCGCGTTGGGCCAGTACGCGGCCGCCAAGCTTCCCCAGGCGAGGCTCTATGCGCCCTCGGAGCTCTACCCGGTCCACCTGGGGCACCTGGTTGCCAGCCAGAGCCCCCTCATGCCCTTCGTGAAGAGGGACTTCGCTTCATTCCGTGAGGCGCTAGGCATCCCCTCGGAGGCTCCCCTCGCGCTGGTGATGACGCACTTCGACTCCCTGCTGGTGAGCCACCAGGCGGCGCCTGACACCGCTATGAAGGCCCTTGGGGACTCGCTAGCCAGGATCTACGAGTACTTCGGCACCCTCTTCCAGAAGAACCCAGGCGCGGTGCAACAGGTCCGGGCCCACTATGCGAACCGCCCTTGCCTCTGGGACAAGAGCAGACACCGCTTCTGGCAGCCGCGGCACGTCTTTCTTGAGCATGTGCCTTTCTTCGAGCCTCTCCGCGTCCAGCTCCGGATCGCGGAGCCTCTGATCGATCAGGGCTATGCCGTGCTGGGGCGTCGAGAGCTGCCACAGGACGACGACTTCATCGCCTGGCTTGAGGACGTGGCCGCACTGCACAGCGGCGAGCCGCTGCCCCCGAAGCTGCTGACCCAGGTACTGGAAGTGCTTCGCCGTCTGAGCCTGAGCTTCGAGACCGCAGCGATGCTGGAGCCCATGCGCGCCCGGTTGTGGCTCCCCGTGAAGGGGGGCCAGCTCGCACGGGCCACCGAGGTGCTCCGTGACGATGCCCCCTGGTATGCCGAGAAGCTGACTCCCGGCGCAGTGCTCTTGGTGCAGGACGAGGTGCCCATGGAGTTGCTGCGTGCGGCGGAAGTGCAGCGGCTGTCCCGTCAGCTCAAGGAACAGCTGTCCCAGGAGCCGGAGCTATCTCAGGATCCGAGGTTTATCGAGGACTGCGAGACCCTGGGTGAACTCCTCCGCTCGCAGGAGTTCACCCGGGGACTGCGGCGCCTCATCCAGGCAGAACACGAGAAGGCTGATCCGAAGCCGTTGGGCTGGCTCTCCACCCTCAGTGTAGTTCCGGCGGCACAGCTGGACTCGAGACTCTGGCTGGGAAAGCGACTGGTGGGCTCGGCCGCCGCCGACTTCTACGTCGACCGGCCCCATCACCAGATCTTCCTCCGGGAGGAGTCCGCCGACCTCGCTTCCTTCCACCTCGCGCAGGCCATCAAACAGGAGCTCGATGAAGAGCAGCGCCTCTCGGATACTTCGGCGCTCACCAAGATCCTTGAGAGCTATCCCAAGGGAATCGACAGCCTGTTGACACGGCTCAAGATTCCCCAGCTCACCGAGCAGCCATCCGGCGAGGACTCCTGGGGGCTTCCTCCCGCCGACCTAGAGCCGGAGCCTCCCACGACGTTTTTCGAGGATCAGCCCCCCGAGCCAGAGCCCTCGAATGAGTCCGCCGTGGATGAGTCCGCCGTGGACGAGGTTCCCGCCGAGAACGTCGAGGAGGCTCCCCTGGAGACGCCCGTGCCTGGCCCCACTCGTCCGGAAGGCCCCTGGGTCCGGTCGCCCCGGCCAAGGAATGGCGCGGGCTGGCGGGGTGTGTCCCCTCGAAGTCCAGCTCCACCTCGGAACGCTCCGGCCATGGCGGAGGGGTTCGTTGTCCCCCGTCCGGAATCGCTGGCGGCGGCTCCCACGGCGTCCGCCCTGGCGAGCAGCGGTGCCATGCAGGCGCTTTCCTCCGGGGCTAACTCGCTCGTCGTGCCTCCGGAAGGCAGCACCTTCGTCGGCTCCGAGCAGCGCCCCTCCCAGGAACCGAGCCTGAACCCCATGGGAATTCTGCCTCCCATCAAGCCAGGCCACGGTCACTCCACCCGGACGAACTTCAGGAGGGGCACCGAAGTGTCCCGCCATCGCGCCGTCACCTACATTCATCCGAACGTTCCCGGAGCCGAAGCGGCGGAGGGGCACATCGATCCGCAAGCAGCTGCGGAGCTTCGGCAAGCGGCGCTGAAGCGCGTGCTGGCTCATGAGCACGCCGAGCACCGTCAGTCTCAGCCGCCGCGAGACGACGCGTCGGGCTGCAGCCTTGAGTCAGTGGACGGAAGCGGGGCCCGTTATATCGAGGTCAAGGGACTGAGCGGCCCCTGGACCGAGAACGGTGTCTGGTTGTCCCCCGGCCAATTCGATCGGGCCCAGAAGCTGGGAGACGGCTTCTGGCTGTACGTCGTGGAATATGCCATGGATGAGGCGAGCTCCGTGGTCCACCCCATCTGCAACCCCGCAGGTCTGATCACCCAATACCGGCTGGATCCTGGCTGGAGGGGGCTGGCCAGTGCGTCCCTGCCCCAGGCCGCGCCGCCCCGCCCCGAGGTGGGCGGGCGAATCCTCATGGAGGATGGCGTGGAGGGCGTGATTACTAGCGTGGAAGGCGAGAGCCTGATCCTGTCGCTCCAGGTGAAAATGCTGGATGGAACGAAGCGGCAGGCCTTCTACCAGCCCAACAAGATGAAGCTCCTGCCGAATGAAGGGTGAGACGCCATGGCCCAGATGATCCCTCATCGCACCGAGGAGCAGCTCAACGCCCTTCCCCCTCGCTATCGCGCGGAGGCTCGCTTCTACCGGGCCTGCCGGGACAAGCTCGACCAGCGGCTGCTCGTCTTCCACTCCATCTGCTTCCTTCGCCAGCGCCCGACCGCTGCTCCGATCGATGGGGAAGCGGACTTCGTCATCTTCGATCCCCAGGGAGGCTTCCTGGTCGTCGAGGTTAAGGGTGGAGGAATCATCCGTGACCGCCAGGCCGATCAGTGGTTCACCGAGAACGCGGCCGGTACCAGGAACAAGCTTCCTCACAATCCTGTGGAGCAGGCCAAGCGCGAGAAGCACGCCATCCGAGACGAGCTCCGGAAGCACCCGCGCTGGAAGAACTCCGCGGACCGGATCCTTGAGGGTCACACGGTGTTCTTCCCCAATGTCGTGGACGTGAACCCCCTGATCGCTTCGGACATCCCACCGGAGATCGTAGGCGGGCGCGCTGATCTCGATGATCTGCCAGGGTGGTTCATGCGCGCGTGCCGCTATTGGGCTGGCAATGACCGGCGCTTCCGTCCCTTGGGAGAGGCTGGCCTGGAGGCGGTGAAGGAGACTTTCAGCAAGAAGGCCACCGCGCGTGCCCTCATGTCCTCTCTTCTCGAGGATGAGGAGGAGCGGCGCATCATCCTGACTGATGAGCAGAGCCGCCTGCTGCGCTCGCTGGGCTCACGCACGGAGGCGAAGATCTGCGGTGGCGCAGGGACGGGGAAGACCGTGCTCGCGATCGAGAAGGCCCGGCAGCTCGCGGTGCAGGGGAAACGCACGCTCCTGCTGTGCGTGACCAAGCCCCTGGTCGAGCACTTCAAGGCGACAGCGGGCGATACTCCTAACCTGCTGCCCATGAACTTCCATCAACTGTGCGAGTGGGCCGTGCGGCTCGCCAAGCACGAGACAGGGCGTGACGTGCTCCAGGAGGCCCGGGCTTCGTTCCCGGGTGCGGACAAATTCGATGCCCACTTCCCCATGGCGCTCGCCCTGGCCACCCAAGTGGTGAAGGAGACCTTCGACGCGTGCATCGTGGACGAGGGGCAGGACTTCCATCCCGACTTCTGGCTGCCCCTGAAACGGCTCCTGAAGCCGGAGCCTGTCTTCATGGTCTTCTACGACCAGAACCAAGCCGTCTATAAGCACCTGGACAAGTGCCCCATTCAGGAAAGGCCGTTCGTGCTCACGAAGAACTGCCGGAACACGCGCTTCATCCACGAGGCGGCCTACCGGTACTTCCACGGTGACGACACAGACGCCTGTGACATCGAGGGCGCGCCCATCGAGCAACTGAATGCACCGCGCCTGCAGGACCAGGCGAACCTCATCTACGAGACGGTGGCCAGGCTCCTGAAGGACGAGTGCGTACCCCCGGAGCAGATCGCCATCCTCGTGGCGGACAGCAAGTCGAAGCAGACCTACTATGACCTGCTGAAGAACAAGCCCCTGCCCAACGGCGTGGCATGGGCCGAGCAGATACACCGCTCGAAGGGTACCGTCCTGATGGACACCGCCATGCGCTACAAGGGCCTGGAGGCTGCGGTGACCATCCTCTGGGGGCTCGATCAGCTGGACCTGAAGAACGAGCGCGAGCTCATCTACGTGGCATTCTCTCGCGCCAAGTCCCGGCTCTATCTGGCTGGGCCCACCGAGGCCTGCCGCAGGCTCCTGGCCCCGGAGCCTTGGAGATAAGGGCACTGGCCTTCGCCAAGTTCCTCATAGCCTGCACAAGCCCACTCATTGGCTCACCCCACCCAATGCACGAAGGCTTTGAGTGACCAAGCGCGGCCGAAGTTCCCGGGAGTACTTCCCCCTGCCTGCACATCCTGAGAATGGAGTGCGTGAAGCGCCAGGGACGGCTCTCGCTCCTGAATAAGCGCATCGAGCACTGCCCGTCCCACGTGCAGCGCCGCCCCCAACCGGACTTCCCAGAGTGGGGCGATAATCTGCCGGGCACCGCTCGCCAGGAAGGCTCCAGCCAATCCTGCGGCACGGTGCAGCCAATCCCCCACGCGCCCCGTTTCGCACGAGAGGAGCACCACCGTGGCGCCAGCGATGCGGCGAGGGTCCGCGCCGACCTGCTCCAGCGCCAGTTCGGAGTTTGAGCCCGCCTCGTCAAGGAGTTGGAGCATCGCCATTCGGGGCCCCTGAACTCCACCGTGGCAGAGGAACATGACCACGTCCGCCTCGGCGAGTTCCCGAAGGACATCTCCGGCAGAAGCTGGGCGCTCCACAAGCCCCGGGCACGACAAGCGCAGTGCCGTGCCGAACTTCCCCCCCTGGCTCAACAATGCACGCGGTGTACCGGCGACCGACACCAATTGGGCGAGTTGCGCGCCGATCTTGACCGCGCCCTTGAGTTCCCCTGGCCGGCCAGGCCCGGGATCGGCAACAGCCAGCAACGTGCGCCGGGGACGCTCCGGGAATGGACGCGTCTCCAGGTCGAGCCTTGTCGCAAGCGTCACTGGAGAGGCCGGCCAGAGGTCCGCCGGAGCCAACAATCGGAGAGGGCCAGCAGGAATCCAAAGCAGGTGCGCGGGAGAAGACGGGAGCAGTCGCTGCACGGGGGTGAGGATGTTCGTCTGGGTCCAGGCCAGCAGGTCACGATAGGGTTGGCCACTCTCACCTGCGCTGAGCGCTTGCGCGACCGCAGCCTCTCCAACCGGGGGCGAGTCAGCCCGAAGCGCTCCCACCAGGACCTTGGGCTGCTCCACATTTTCAAGAACCGCCGCCATCAATCCCCTGTTACTGCCGACGAGAGCCACGGCAGCAGAGCCGGGCCGGGATCGCAACCAGCTCCACGTCCCGGACAGGTCCGGCTCGCCGCGGAGGAAGGACGGCTCGGCGAAGCGTACCTTCTCAAGGGCACGGGCCACGTCACCCGGGGCCCCCTTACGTACGGCCTCGAGCCACTCCACCCAGTCACCGGGTGGCACGCGAGAGGGTCGGGACACCCTGCCTGCCAATGCACGCTGGGCGGCACCCGACGCGCGGGCGAGCCAGCGCAGGACACGCTCCGCCGACTCTCCGGCCAACACGTAGTGGAACCCCTCCATGATCCCCGCAGCGGTGCGGCTTGCCAGTCCACGACCCAGCGTGGCGCCTACATCAGCCGCGAACACCGCCTCCTGAAAGCCTGCCCTCTCGTCCACCAGCAGGAACGGTCGGGCTCCGTCGAGCGCAGTCCAAGCGAATTCAGCTGTGGACTCGAGTTGATCGGGAGAGCCGGCCGCGAGCGAGAGCTTGAGCAATGAGAGCGCCGATTTGGCAAGTCGCTCGCCCCCTCCAAGCCGCCGGGCCGCCTCAATGGCACTGCGAAGTGCCTGCTCCCCACGTTCCCACAATTCGCGAGGCCAGGGCAGCGAGGAAGACCAGTTCAGCATCACCGCCGTAATTGCCCGACCCATGTCATCGGTGGTCTCCCAATGAAATTCGGGGTACGCCTCCAACGTCCGGACTTGGAGCGCCTGCTCAAACAACAGCAGTCCCTCGGTGACGTGCCGCGTATCCATCATTCCTGTATGCCGGTCGGGCTCGATCAGTGTGTCAGCGAGGTTGTGGACGGTCATGGCCCATTCGACCGGATGGGTCTTGCGGTCCAGGCCGGCCAAGCGCTTGCGCCACAGCGCAATGGCCTCGGCGCGCTGCCCCGCGCGGACAGCAATCTCCACGAGACACATGGTCTGAAAGTTCTCCACGGAGAACCTTCTGAGAGCAGGGACGTCACCCCACGGCATCGACTCGAAGAGCCCCCGCGCTTCGGAAAGCAGCGCGTCTCCCTCGGGGGGCGGGCGTTGCGAGCCCAGGCGCGTGAGCTCGACAGCGAGGTTGCCCTGTGCGACCGCTTTCTCCGAGGGGCTGCGGGCCAAGGCCAAGCGCTCACGTGCGGCGGAGACTCCCTCGTGATGCTCTGGTTCACTCCCACCGGTCCGGAGCTCCGCCCGAACCTCGGCGAGGTTCGTTCGCATGAGGGCTGCAGCATCCTCCATGCCTGCCTGCTCGTACCGGCGTGCACACTCCTCGTAGAGCCGAGCCGCCTCACGCAGGTGGGCGTGCCGGTCACCATCCCTCCGGTAGCGCGTCGCCCGCGCGAAACATTGTAACGCGTCCAAGGACGCGGTCTCGCTTGCGGTGGAATCATCGAGCACCTCGCGGCACAGCCGCGCCCCGCGCACGCAGTCAACGACCGGGTGAACGTACGTCTCTATAGGCACCCAGAAACGAGCCAACTCCAGCAGGAGTTGATGGCGCGCAGCCGGCAATTCGATGGCCCGGACTAGAGGCTCGGCCTCCTCAGCGGATAGCCGGGCCTCCTCTGCGCCGGTATGTCCGAGCCCGGCGAGATGTGCCAGCAACATCGCGCGCGCGGCCTGCGCTCCCGGGCGTTTTTCAGGATCACCAACCTGGGACAGACGCTCGGCGCGAGATTTCAGTGCCTGAGGCGTGCGCTCCTCCGCAGGCGCGTCCGCAGCCCGGACCAGCTTGGCCATAGGACTCTCGGGCTCCAGGCCCATCTCAGCGATGAGGTCCTCCGACCGCTTCAGCGGGCGCGTGCCTTCGAGATAGGCAACAACAGCCGGATGCGAGGCTGAGTCACTGACGAAGCGGTACATGTCATCCGGCAGCGGCCCTATCAGCCCCCGCTTTGCGCGCACCGCCTCCTGCGCCAGCTTTGGATCGAGACGCCCAAGCTCATCCAACCGCCGGTGAAGCGTCGCATCGTGCGGCCGGTGCCGAATGAACTGAGCGATGTGCTCAATCAGCATCAAGGCCAAGCCGAGTAGGTTTCCCTCATCACAGTGGAGCAGCGCCTCCTCCAGCCTGTCGATGGCACGCCGTAGGCGCTCCTCCTCTGGGCGATCTGGCTGCGCTAGTTCGGCCCGTGCAGCGGACATCAGCGTCTCGGCACGGTAGGGGCCATCCCTCCGAATCCCGAGCGAGTGCTCCAGCAACCGCATGGCTTGCACGGCATCTCCAGGGCTCTTGCTCAAGAGCAGGGCATCTGCCGTAACCTTCGAAAGTTTCGCGGCTTCAAACCGATTGGGTGCCCCTATGATTCTGGCCTGTTCGTACAGGCGAAGAGCACGTTCGACATCAGGCGAGTGGCCCTCCCGCCAAGCATTGCCCGCCGAGATGAACAGGGCGAAGCGAAGGTGTTCCGGAACACGGGCGGATCCGGTCTCCTCCACGGCTTGAAGGAGTATCCGACGAGCCTCATCCAAGACACTCCTGCGTCGTACATCGGCCGGAGACAGCACTTGTAGCGCGTTCAGCCGCTCGACCCCCTTGAAGAAGCTCGCCTCGATACGCTCCTCTGGGGTGCGCGCCGCTGCCAGTAGCGCGTCCGCAGCGCGCGTATAGGGCGTTTCATCCCCCCACCCCATCGACTGTGAGAGGATCTGCACCCTCAATCGCAACAGCGGAAAGCTTGGAGACCGGGCCACCGCACTCTCGATGCGCTCGAGCAGCTTGGGCCCCACAGCGCTGCTCGGCCCAAGCGCCAAGAGAAAAGCGAGGGAAGTATGGTCCTCGGAAGCCCCGTGCGAGATGTTCTCGAACATCCAATCCAAGCACGCCTCCGCGCGGTCCGGGCGAGCCCTCATGAGCGCGCCGAGTTGCGTGAGTTCCCCGTCCCCAAGGGAAGAGGCCCGGGGGGGACGCATCCCCTGCGCGAGCGCGACTGCCCACGCTGCTGCATCGTCAAAGGGTCCTCGAACACCACCGGTTCCTGGTGGAACCTCCCGCCCCAATGCTCCTTCCTGGGTAGGGGGACCACTCCTCAAACGGACCCAGTCGAGCCGGGTACGGGTCGCGCGTACTCCAGCCGAGTCCGGGACAAACCCGAGCAGTCGTTCGGCTATAGATAGCGCTCGAGGAAGAGCGAAGGGCCCCGGATGGAGAAGGATCGCGGCGGCTTCATGCCGGTAGCGAGCAAGTTCCGCTGCGGGCAAGGGAAGAGGCTTCTCAAACCAGAGCGCCAGGGAGATCTGCTCAGGTGTGGAAGTGGACGCCCCGGATGCGAGCTGCTCCACTCGGATGTTGGCTAAGACACGTACGTTCACCTCAAGAGCCACGGCGTCTCCGGCTAGTCTCTCTGCCGCATGTTCTGCGTGACGCCAAGCCCGGTCCAGTAGGCTTCGATCCCCGCGTGCACACTTCCAGAACGCTGCGGCCAAGTCCGAGCGCATGGCGGGATCGTCCATTGGACCGGCCAGCAGTTTCTCCACCAGTTCGCAAGCCTGAAGGCGATCGTCGCGAGCGTCGTCCGGGAGAAGAGCAAGCAACAGACCGGCGGAGCGCAGTTGCTCAGAGTCCGACTTGGCCTTCAACAGCGCCCCTCGGAGCAGTGCAACCGCCTCGCTCAACCGGCCATCACTGGCGAGGAGGCGTGCACGGGCAACGGGCTCGACACGAGTGCGTCCCACTCCATCCAAAAGCCTGCGACGGACGTCCTCCGGGATTTCCTCAACGTGGTTCATCAAGAGCATCGCGAGTTGTTGCTCCAGCGCGGGGTTGACAAGAAGAGAGCCTTCTCCGTACCGCCGCAGGAGTTCGATCACCTCGCTAGCTAGCCGCTCACCGTGGCGTGTAGGACGAAGTCGCTCCAGCAACAGAACCTGTTCCCATGGCGTACCCGCCACCTCACGCTCGACAGCTTTCAAGCGCTCACGCCATCGTTGAGCGTCACCTGAGTGCCGTTCCATTTCGGCCAAGCGCAGCGAGGCCAGTGCAAGTGGCCCCATGAGGCCAGAGGCGCGTGCATCTTCTACCGCACGCATGAGCTGGGCGGTCGCATCATCGTGGCGCACCATGGCCGCATACACGCGGGCCAGTGCCATCCGGGTCTGAACCCGGAGCCGAGAGGGCGCGTCCGGCGCCAGAAGTTGCAGGGCTTCCTCCAGGTGCCCTACCGCACGTGCATTCTCTCCGGTCTCGAGCAATGCCTGCCCAAGCACCGAATGAGCTCGGGCTCGCTCCTCCTTGTTGACCCCCGCCGGCAGCTCCTCGAGGGCCTCTCGCGCGAGTTGGGCTGCCTGCGAGGCGCGCCCTGGCCCATCCATGCCCAGCAGTTCCTGCGCGACATCCAGCTTCCTACCCGCTCCAGCATCCTCCATGTGCATTCCCCTCGGAGGCAGTCTATACCGCGAGTCTCTCCGGCAGGCACGAGAGTACCAAGAGACTGCGAGTCTGTGGGCTCGCGAGAGATGCTCAGCCCAAAATCAGCGCGAGTGACTCGCCTCCGCTGCCTGGGTACACGGCAGTGAAGCCGTAGCGAACTTGGAGACTCTCAGACTGCCAGCGCAGCGCGGAGGGCGACGCGGAATTGAAGTGGAGCCGGACATCACGCCTAGCGGAGATGAGCCGGGCGATAGCCTGGGCATCCGGGTGTCGGAAGCGCGTGCCGTCCGTGGAGATGAGGAAATCACTACACTCCACGAGATCGAGCCAATCGCGAGTGACGTTGCGCTTGCTGCCATGGTGGGGCAGCTTAACTGCGCCAACCGGCAACCTGCGCAGCCCGCGCTCCCGGAGCAGCCGTTGGATCGTCGTGGCAAGAACGTTCGGCCAGGCATCTGCCGCAAGAAGGCATGCATGCGGCCCCAACTCAGCGAGCAATGCGATGCTGCTGCCATTCGCAGGTGCATCATCACGCCGCTCCGGCTCTGCTGCCAAGGCCTTCACATCCAATCCCCCCAGTCGATCCGCCTGCTCCCCTCCTGACGAGAAAGGCTGGGCCAGTTCTTCCTCCGCAGATCGAACCTCCTGCAACCAGACGAGCGCCATCTTCTGAAGCGTGGCCGGCGTGGGCGACAGCACCGTCAGCACTAAGCCCCCCGGCAACTCGATGCGCGGCAGCGCGCCCGCGTCCAGCGCGACGATAGGGCCTCGGTGGAACGCCTCATTCCAGCGCCCCGCCTTGGCGAGCACTGCCAGCGCATCCCCCTGAGCGGGGCCGAGCAAATCATCGGTGGCATGCCCTTCTCGAGCGGGAGTGGCCACTCCCGCTGAACCGAGAGCATCAGCCAGAAAGGGCTTCATGTGGAGAAACCCGTTGAACCACAGATCGTCGTAGGTGACGCCAAGCGTGGTGTCCCTGAGCAATTCCAGAACACCCCCGATGTGGTCCACATCCACATGGGTGACGACGATCAGGTCAAAGTGCGGCCGTATCTCGAGAGAGAGACGAGCGCGGAGTGCTGGGTACGAAGCGGATGTTCCCCCATCGATAAGGATACGGTGGGGCCGCCCATCATGCACATACTCCAGAATCAGGCAGTCCCCGCATCCGGCTGGCAACATCTCCAGTTTCAGCATCAACGTCCTCCCTCGGACTCGTAGGCGCAACCAAGTACCAGTCTACGTCCCCGTAGACAGCAAGGCCGAGCATGAGCGGATCTCCTCCAGCGAGAAGCTTGCGCCGCAACCGGACGAATGCCTCCCCCACATTCACGGCCCCTTGGCGCACCAAATCTCCCAGCCCTGTGAGTAACTCTGCGGTGGTGGGGCCGGCATGTCGTCCCAACATGTCTGCGATGCTGCTGACCACCACGGCTGAGCCGCGGCCAGCCCACAGGAACTGACCCACTACACTCTGGAACTTCACCGCAGGCAGCACCGGGCTGCATCCCAGCAACAGCACGAGGACGCCGCCACTGGAGTCCTTCTGCCTCACGTGGCGCTCGTGGAGACGCGAGACCGCGAGCGCCTCATCCGCGATCTCGATGGTGGCAACATCTGTGCACTCCTCTATGCCCGTATGGACGAGGAGCACCAAAAGGGATGGCGCGTGCTGCTGGACCGCCTTCGCCCATTCCTTCCACCCCGTGACCTCCTGTGTGCAGTCGGGCCACAAGGTTCTGAGCGCATGTCTCACCTTGTCCATGCTGCCAATGTCGTGGCTGTCCACCCGGTGGCTAGCTCCAACGAGCCCCTTGAGCAAAAGCGGGATGGTCCGCAGTTCCCGACTGGGCATGGACCTCAGCCCCACATCACCGCGCGCCTGTTCGGGATCGACTACGCGCTGCCGCTCGAGAACGCGGGTGAGTCCCCAGAATCCCGCAGGGCACACGTAGTTTTCGGCCAGTTCCTCGTCCCAGTGACACTCGTGGTCACACTCGCCTGTCTCAAGTGCCTGCCGGGCGTTGGGGCAAAGTTGAGCCTTGGTGTGTGGCGCAGGGAACTCATAGAAGAACTCAACGGGAAGGAATGTTCCCCATCTCGCCTCGAGGATCTGGAGCCGTTTCCCCTGACGCAAACCAGGACCAACCCCAGGCTGATCGACCACAATTCTCCAGAGCAACGCCCCTTGGTTTGCCAGCGTCACAAGGAGACTGACAAGGCGCCCATCCTCCAGGCCCACGGGACGGTCAGCACTCTGAGTCAGCACATCCAGCCGGGCGCGGAGCTGACGGATGGACTCCTCTAGGTCCGGTTGATCAATATTGAGCCAGCGGGCCTTTTCGTCCTCCACCACCATGGCGCCCGCGACACCCACTGCATCATGGTTTAGCACGAGCGCAGCGTCGAAATGCGTCCGTTCATCCAAGGCCTCGTTTGAAGAAACAGGTGGCAGTTCCATGTCCTGTTCCACGCCACGCCATACTCGCGTCCGTGCTTCCACGGACGACACCACAGGCGCAGAGAGCAAGGCTGTCTGAAGGACTCGATTACGGTACAAGACGGCGATACGCGCGGAGAAGCGCTCAGCGGACGGATCTAACCCCTCCAGCGCTGGTGTGGAAAACTTGAACGAGCAGGGAGTGCTATCCCCCTCGAGAGGTAGATGGATGCGAGCCAACTGCGGCGGCGGGGGCTTACGCCCGCCGGAGATGTCCGCAAAGACGACGGTGAGTTCATTATCTCCAGGAGATGAAGGCAGGTCTGCTTCAGGGAATGGCTTCCACACGAAGCGCGAGCCTAAATGCACCGGCCCAATGTGAACCTCCAGTTGGTAGGTACGGTCGGCCAGCAATGCACCGGGCTCGTGCACCGCCGCATCCTCGTCGGTGGAGAAAATGTTCGCCTGAAGATAGCGAGGCTGGGGCTTTCGAGGCGGCTTCGGATCCAAAGCAGGGGGAGTGCTGGAATTCTGGGACAGCGGCACTTCCAAGCCCTCCTCCGCGGCACGTACAGCCCAACGCAACTGCGCGAGTGCCGCGCCCAGCCAGGGCTGGCGTTCGACGCCTGGCTCCGACAAGAACCGCCGGAGGGCAGCCGCCAGTTCAGGGGCGCTCAACTGAGAGCTCTCCACCCCCAGAGCACGAGCCAGCGGTTCCGGAACCACGACATCGACCAATTCGAAACGGTCCCGCAGCAATTCGGAAAATCGAAGGAGTTCGCTTGCAGCGCCCTGCTCATCCCAGGCCGCCAACTTCGCATTCGTGAGGAACTTCCAGGAAGAGAGAAGGAACGGCACGGCGAGCGAACGACTCGCAACCAGGACTGCCTCATCGAGTGCACGACCACTGCTCAGCGCGGCGAGTAGCGCGAGCCAGCATTCCTCGCGCCTCTTCATGGGTGTGCGGACTACCAGCACCGCGTCCGTGTCCAGCCGGTAGCGGAGTTTGAGCCCGAGTGCCATCGCTTCCACCGCGGTCTTGCGTTCTGAGACGAAGGCGATAGCGATAGCACTGGAAGGCATCTCCCAGGCTTGGGTCCCTGGCGCACCTGGTACGAAGGAGATATCCGGGGGAACCAGGAGCACATGGCCGACGGCCGACTTCTCCAAGGGAAGCCAGCGCACCAGCGAATCACCACCTGACACGTTCTCCCATAGAACCTCGATGAGGCGCCTTTCCGAGGACTGCGCCACTATCTCCAACGGCCATGAGAGGGGGCCCTCCCACCGCGGCTCCCCCCCCCGGATATAGACCGACCCCGCCCCTACGGACGCGTCAGCAAGCAGTTCAGCGAAGTAGGCCAGCACCTCCGGGTTCTCATCGTCTTGGGCAATTTCAATCCGCGGAGGTCCGAACTCCGAGACCAAGTTCGCCCAGTTGGCAGCCAGTCCGTCGACCCACATGGGCCAGAGTGCGTGGAACTGCTCCAGGAGTGCACGGTCTCGCGGGGAGAATCCGAACCGAAGCGGCTCGCCCGGAATGAATCCACTGAGCGTGAGGCGCTCCCCAGGGCGGAGGTGCTCAAGACCCATTTCCGGGTACGAGGCAAGCACTCCCAGCATCGCGAATGCAGGCGCAGTGCTTCGCCCACTGACCTCTCGCTCAAAGCGTTCGAAGAAGTGCTTGTTCACGCCGAATACATTCTCCTAGCCACCCGCCCCCGGCGGCAGCCACAGGGCTGAGCTTATCCCACCGAATGACCGGGGCGCTGCTTCCAGGACGGCCGATGGTAGACGGCGTCGGGGCTCAGGGCATCATGGTTGCCGGGGAGTACGTAGACCGGGACTCGGGAATCCGCGAGCACTGCCATGACCTCATGGACGAGCCGGTCTCGAAACGAAAAGTCCCCAAGTCTCAAGGACTTCGAGGCTTAATCTGAGTGCCACGCGTCTTTACCCACCCTCCCCTTGATTTTACTCGGGTTAGTCGTCCCGCCCTCTCCCACCCTGTGCCACCTCGTCATCCCCTGAATCCGCGCTGGAGGGGCTCAGTGGAGGCACATGGGAGTGCCCGTCACCGCAGTGCCTGCTCGCTTAGGAGGGCAAGCCGCGCGCTGGCTCGGGAGCCGCTCAGGCTCGTGCTAGGGACCTACTGCCCACAGAGCCGAGCTGCTGACGGTCATGGCGATCGCCCGCTACCTGGGCGTCTCGCGGGCTACCGTCTACAAGTTCGTAACTGCTCGCCGGGCCCCGTCGTGACGAGAGAGGTGTCGACGTGAGAGTTCCGGGCCACAAACCTGGAGGTGCACTGCACGTGGAGAAGGAGTTGGAGCAGTTCCGGCAGGAGGCGCAGAGGCTGAGGGCAGGAAGACCGGACGCGGATGGACCTCCCCGGAAGCACCGCCGACCCCGATCCAGAGGGAAGCCAACATCCACGAGGACCCTGCCGATCCGGGCAGCGGGGCTTCAAAACCGGTGGGGGGGCATGGAGACATGTCCCCGGGAGGTTCGATTCCTCTGTCTGCGGCAGGTGAGCCATCGAACTCAGGTGTCGAAGAGTGTGGCCCCCTTGCACCCCCACTACGATGGTTTCATGACGTCCAAATCGCTGGTGCTGCTGTCCCAGGCGGAACAGCCTGCGCCCTCCATTGCTGGGGCCGCGCCTCCACTCGCGGATTCAACGGCGGGTAGGTGGCGCTACCTGCTGCAACGCTACCTGTCCCTCTCCCTGGGTGCGGAGGTGTTTGACTGGAGCAGGGTTGACGTGGACGGGCGCCTCGCCGCGCAGCTGGCCCACCGCACCGTGGAGGTGGCCCTGGGTGGGCTGGCGCAGGGCCTCGGTCAGCCGGAGGCTCGCCACCTGTACTCGGGCCAGGTGCGCTGGCACTTCAGCGGCGCGCTGTACGCGCTGGCCGAGGGCGGCACCCTGCTGTACCTGCGGGCGGACGGGGTGCAGCGCCCGGACGCCTACGCCTCCCTGGGACTGGGGGTGGACCATGCGCGCTGAGGCCCGGGCGCACGGGTGGACGGCGCTGCTGTTTTGGGCCGCGCTGCTGACGAGCGGCTGCGTCACCCTGGCGTCGCGGCCCGGCGGAGGCATCTCTGAAGAAGGCCCGCGCGCCCTCTACTCGTTGCGAGAGACGGGGAACAGCACGCGGCCTTTCAAGGCCTCCTCCGTTCTTGCTTCCACGAAGGAGGGGGGCAAACAGAAAGCCCTCTTCTCCACCGAGTCGGGCGAGCAGGAGCGACTGCTCCGCCGCCGGAGCGCTCGCGGGTTGGGTGCCGCCCTGGTGAGCGCTGACAAGGCGCCTGCGTACGAGGTGGCCAGCGCGGGGTCCACTTACGAAGGCCCGCCCTCGTGCGGAGGTCGGGCCGTGCCCCCGGGCTGGCCTGACTTCTCATCCAGCAGTGACGAGATACTGGCCCCCTTCCTCACCTGCACCTCGCCCGGGGAAGTCCTCGCCCTCCAGGAGCGGGTGGACATGCCCCGGCTGCTGGAGGCGCTGGACGACTGGAGCGCCGTGCGACTCGGCGCCCTGGGCCCACCGCGCGAGGACATTGCCCGCCAGCTCAACGAGAAGCGCAAGTCCCTCCTCGTGAAGGCCCCCGAGGCCTATGGGCGCCTCAACGCGCAGGTGCTTGCCGTCTACAGCGTCGACTCCGCCTATGACGATGACTTGAGGGAGATTCTCTTCTTGCTGGCTCAGGACAAGCGGCTGGCGGAAACCCTCGCGCTGCTGCCCGCGTTCCAGGTGGCATTGGAGAAGCGGGGTCTGAAGCCCACGACCCGCGTGGACCGGGACTCCGAGTTCGGAGACCTGGGCCGGGGCCTGGCGCGAGCTGGGAAGGACGTGCTCTCCAGCTCACTCATGGCCGGGGGCGGACGGGACTTCGCCTTCCTCCCCATCCGACTCCAACTGCCGCCGGAGTACCAGGAGGCCCTCGCCACGGCCGAGCAGGAGTTGGTGCGCAACGCCTCGGCGGACAGCATGGCGGTGAGTGCTTTTGACGACCTCACCTTTGGTGTGCCGCTGGGTGCCTACCACTCTGTCGCCACCACCCTCCATGGCGGGAAGTTGCTTTGGCGGGGAGAGCTGGAGGAGGGCACACGCGAGGTGGCTCCGGCACTGGTGCTGGGCCTCATCGCGGGTGGCAAGGGTCTGCGCAATCTCTCCAAGGCAGAAGGCGCCGCGGGTGTGCGCTCGCGCATCGTTTCCGGGGTTGAGGTCGCGCAAGCGAGCCTGCGGGCCCTGACAGAGACGGCACGACAGTTCAAAGGGGCGATGAGCCTGGAGGGCCTGCGGGAACTGGTGCGGGAGGTTCGAGCGAGCCGGGAGGCAGGCCGCTTCGTCGCCGTGGGCGGGGCCGACGCCGCGTTGGCGCTGCATGAGGCCGGGGGAGATGTGGCCAGGGCTCGGCCGCTCATGTCCAGGGCGAAGCCCGGGGCTACGGGCTCCCAGCCCCTGAAGGCCGGCGCGGAGACCGGTGCCGGGGAGGCCGCACGCCCCTCCGCTACGAAGGCCAGTGCCGCGGGGCGCCTGGGCACACTGGCCTCGCTCGTAGACGAGGGAGTCGGCCACACGCCGGCAGTGGTGGAGGCGAAGCTCGCGGCCGCGGAGCTCGAGGCCACGGGCCCGCGTCTTCCCAAGGACGTGGGCGTGCTGGAGAAGCACCGCCCCTCCCTCGACGCCCCGCCGCCCGAGGCCCGGGGCAACCCGCGCTGGCGCGAGTACGTCGACTACTACGAGAATCGCCAGTGGGAGGTGGTGAAGGGCACGGCCACCGAGGGCCCCCTCAAGTGGGCGCCTTACGAGCGGATGCGCGCGTGGTTTGCCCGGGGGATGGCCTTCGAGCGTGACATGGTGAAGCTGCTGCGAGAGGACGCGACGAGGCCTCGGTTACAGCGCTGCTTCCTCGGAGATTTCGACAAGCCCCGTGTTGAAGTGCAGGTGGGCGTGAGGAAGGCGAGTTCCGGCCTGCGCTACGCGGATGTGCTCGTCATCGAAGAGAGCGAGTTCGGCGGGCGGCCACGGCGCGTGGAGACGTTCAGCTTCAAGAGCCGCAACTTCTCGGAACTAGACAGCAAAGCAGCGGCAGCGCAGATGATTGAGGACGCCAGGGAAGCTCTGCGGAAGTACGGAGAGACGCTGGACATCCGCCGCGACTCCCTCCAACGTCTTTTCGGCACAGCTGGCGAGGTGCCCGTCCAGCGGGTCCGCCTCGTCTACGAGGGAGGCGCACTCAAGCCCACGGCTGTAGGCGCCTTGAGGGCAGTCGTGAACGAAACCAAGAAAGCCTTTCCGGGAGTGGAGGTGCTATTCCAATGAAGGTGATGAGCGTGCACGATTTGAAGCCGGAGGACAGCCTCCTGCTAACCTTCGACGGCGTCTTCAGTCCACAAGTGCCACTGGAGCGCGAGCTGGCGCCGGTTCTTCAGGCGCTCGAGGAGTACGCCGATGGGTGGATGCCGGACGTCGTCAAAGGCAAGCGACAACGCAAGTACGCCCGCGCCGCCGTCTGGAAGTCCCTGGAAGAGGAACGCGATGAGAACAGAACGGACATCGGGCTCTACCGGACGGAGTGGCCCGCGTTGGACATGTGGCTCAGGCTTTGGCTCCCACCGCGAGCTCCCGACCTGGGCATCATGCTCACGGTGAAGCCGCTCTCTTTCTTCGCGGAAGCGGAGCGATGTCACCACTTCGTGGAACTGGTGCGCACCTGGGCCTCTCGCTACCCCGTAACCTATGCCATGGCCCACAGTACCGATGACAGAGCATTGGCGGGCGCTCCCAATTTCGGCCGCGACGATGAAACTGAATACAGAGACGGTTTCGACAAAATCTACGAGGTGTGCTGGCTCAACGTCTTCGGCCCCAAGCTGGTGGAAACCGTGGGACGCGAGCGCATGCTGTCCACTCCAGCCCACCGGGTGGAGGAACTGTCTAATGGTTCCGTCCTCCTGGTGACATGGCCCACCGTGGCGGATTTCGCCAGCAAGGAGGCACGGCTCGCCCAAGCCCGCGCCCACGCCCACCTCCGGCCGGACCTCGACTTCGACGCCGTGCTGCGCACTTTGCACGAGCGGAGTGTCATGCTCGCCCCCGTGGAGCCCCGCTTCCACCCGGACCTGGCTCCGCTCCTTTCTCGTGTGGTGGACCGCGCTGCGAGTTACGAGCGTCAGCGGAGGATTGCCGAGCTCAACGCGTGGCAACCACCCGAGCCCGAGGAGTGGCGCCCCACCGACTCAGCCCTGCTTCCAGACGTAGAGAATCTAGAGAGCGCCCTCCAGCAGTACAGCCTCTACGCCGAGCACCTCGTGGCGCTGCTGCACTCGAAGGTACCCTCGGTTTTCAAGGGAACACCCGAGTCGCTCACGGATGCCGACTTCTATTTCTGGCGAGAGGAGTTCCCGAAGAGCCGCTTGCGGGAAGCCATTGACGAGCACGCGGTGCCCGCCATTGGCGCGTACCTGGGCGAGGTGCTGGTGCGCAATCTGGGCGGCAGGTGGATACCGCGCCAGAAGCTCGAAGAGGCGCAGGTTCTCGTGGGCAACCGCGTCTGGCTGCCCTTCCTTCGGGCTCGCCGCTACATGACCTCGCGACAGACACTCCTGGACTACTCCCTGACCCAGCTCTACCGCGCAGCCGAGCGACACCGGAGCTGAATCGAATCAGTCGGATTCCGGGCTCTTCCCGAACGATTGCCGCGATGCGGCAAGCCATTTTTTCCTGAGTAAACGAGAAAGGCCAGGACAGCTCCACTAGGGTGCGCCTCCTCTTACCCCAGAGGAACCCCCATGCATCGAGTGAAGCAGTCGATAGGGCCCGTCCTGTCGGCGCTGTTGCTGTGCGCCACGCCCGCGAGCGCGCAGATCGCCGCCGCCCACGTCTACCACAACCACATGCCCAACTTCTGGGCGTACTACGACCTGAGCCAATACGCGTCCACGTCCACTGGCGGCCCCATCCGGTACATGTATGACGCGCAGGTCATCAACCTGAAGAAGAACCCCCCGTCCAATTACACGTATTACCTGCCATCGGGCGCGCCCATGCCGCACGATGACCTCGTCACCTATTACTCGCACAACGCGAAGACCGGTGCCTACCTGTACTGGCCCCCGAGCGTCGCCTCGGACATGAAGACCAATGCCCCCACCGGCCAGGTGCACGTCACCATGTCCGGCGCCGTGGTGAACAACGTCCAGGATCTCGTCACCCTGAAGAACGTCCCCGGCTATGACAATGCAAGCTGGGGCTCCTCCTGGAAGGATCGCTACAGCACCCTGCTCACCCCCGCGGGCAACCGCACCCTGGACCTCATCCACTTCACCGGCCACCACTCCATGGGGCCCCTCGTCGGTCCGGACTACTTCCTCAAGGATCTCATCTACCAGAGCGCCACGCTCGCCCAGCCCTACTTCCTCGGCGGCTCCTTCCAGTCCTCCAAGGGCTTCTTCCCCACCGAGCTCGGCTTCTCCGAGCGCCTCATCCCCACCCTCTCCAAGCTCGGCGTGCAGTGGGCCGTCATCGGCGACAACCACTTCTCCCGCACCCTCAAGGACTACCCCTACCTCAACGACCCGGGCTCCGACACGCTCGTCTCCCCGCCCAACCGCGCCGACCTCCAGAACACCAGCTCCGTGGGCTCCTGGGTGAGCGCGCAGATGGCCCACGAGCAGCAGGTCATCAAGAACAAGTACCCCTTCGCCTCCACCCCTCACTGGGTGCGCTACGTGGACCCCACCACGGGCTCCGAGTCGCGCATCGTCGGCGTCCCCGTCAACCAGAACGGCTCCTGGCTCGAGGGCTGGGAAGGCGAGGCCACCGTCGACGTCGTCAACCTCAAGAGCTTCGAGGGGCTCGTCCCCCAGCGGCAGTTCTTCGTCATCGCGCATGACGGCGACAACTCGAGCGGACGCGCCGGCTCCGACTCCACCTGGTACAACGGCCGCTCCGTCACCTGCGCCAATGGCGTGCAGTGCGTGGGCATCTCCGAGTACCTCGTCAACCACACCCCCGCCTCCACCGACGTGGTGCACGTCCAGGACGGCTCGTGGGTGGACACGCGCGACTCCTCCTCGGATCCCCAATGGCATCACTGGAAGCTGCCCTTCGGCATCTGGAAGGGTCAGTTCCCCGCCTTCAACGCCGCCACCGGGCTCAATCTCTCCCCCAAGACGAACCTCAGCGGCGTGCAGGAAGGCATGACCGTCTCGCTCGAGCACGGCTGGCACTACCTCGAGCGCAACTTCGCCCTGCTCCAGGCCGCCCTCAACTACGCGAAGACCGCCGAGCAGATCTGGCTCGGCGCCCACCCCAACCACTGGGCTCCCACCTCCGCGCTGGACAAGCAGATCACCCACACGGGCAACCAGCTCAACCCGTGGATGATGTCCTTCCCCGTCAAGGGCGACATGAACAACGACTGGGCGGGCGGCGCCAACCCCGCCGAGCTCGCCTGGTACTTCCTGCTGCCCGCCATGGACTCGGGCTTCGGCTACTACGACGAGAACCAGGACGACAACGTCAAACCCACGCTGTCCTTCAATCAATCCCTCTACTTCTCCAAGCCCTACGTCCAGCAGCGCCTCGCCCAGGACAAGACGGGCCCCTCCGTCTGGTGGGCCCAGCGCTGGCCCTACAACCCCGGCAGCGCCAACACCGACAAGTCCGAGGGCTGGACGCTCCACTTCTTCAACAACCACTTCGCCCTCTACACCTACGCCTACGACGTGAGCGGCATCTCCTCCATCAAGGCCCGCGTCCGCGTGCACACCAACAAGAGCATCGATCCGCTCGACAACACCCCCAAGGTCTATGATCCGGCGGCGCTCAAGGCCGCGGGTGTTCCCAACATCGATCCGGCTCGCGTGGGCGCCTGGGTGGACTACCCGCTCACCCGCCGGGACCTGAAGCCCGTGATGAATGGTGTCTCCTGGCAGCCGGCCTACCTGCCCGTCATGGCCAAGGTGCCCGCGCAGGAGATCGGCGATCTCTACTACGTCTACCTGGGCAACTACCGCGACCAGCTCCTCGACTACTACATCGAGGCCACCGACAGCCGCGGCAACGTCACCCGAGGAGAAATCCAGTCCGTCTATGTGGGCTCGGGCCGCTACAACCTGGTGGGCGGCAAGTACATCGAGGACCCCAACGGCACCGTGCAGGGCACCCATCCCTTCCTCGTGGTGGACACCACCGCGCCCTCCGTTCCCTCGGGACTGACCGCGACGGCGAAGACGGATCGCTCGGTGACCCTGGGCTGGAGCGCGTCCTCGGACAACGTGGCGGTGAGCGGCTATGACGTCTTCCGCGATGGCACCCAGGTGGGCTCGAGCACCAGCACGGCCTATACCGACAGCGGCCTCTCCTCGAGCACGCAATACAGCTACACCGTGCGCGCCCGGGACGCGGCGGGCAACACCTCCGCCCAGAGCACCGCCCTGACCGTCGCCACCCTGACGCCGGACACCACCCCGCCCTCCACGCCCTCGGGGCTGACGGCGTCGGGCACGACGAGTTCCTCGGTGGCCCTCGCCTGGTCGGCCTCCACCGACAACTACGGCGTCGCGAACTACGAGGTGCTCCGCAACGGCACCCAGGTCGCTTCCGTCCCGGGTACGAGCTACTCGGACACCGGCCTCTCGCCGAGCACCGCCTACAGCTACACCGTGCGCGCCCGGGACGCGGCGGGCAATGTCTCCGCGCCCAGCGCCGCCCTGTCCGTCACCACCCAGACGGGCAACAGCGCCACCGTCTATTATTCCAACAACAACTTCACCCTCAAATACATCCACTTCCGCATCGGCAGCGGCGCGTGGACGACCGTGCCCGGCAACGTCATGGCCAACTCCGAGGTGCCGGGCTACGCCAAATACACCGTCAACCTGGGCGCGGCCACCCAGCTCGAGTGTGTCTTCAACGATGGCAAGGGCACCTGGGACAACAACAAGGGCACCAACTACCTCCTGCCCGTGGGCATCTCCACGGTGAAGGACGGCGTCGTCTCCAGCGGAGCGCCCGCGCTCGACACCACCCCGCCCTCCGTCCCCTCCGGACTGGCGGCGGCGTCCAAGACGTCCTCCTCCGTGTCGCTCACCTGGAGCGCCTCCACGGACGCCAGCGGCATCGCCGGATATGACGTGTACCGCGATGGCTCGCTGGTGGGCTCACCCGTCTCCGCCAGCTACACCGACAGCGACCTGAGTGCCGGCACGACCTACCGCTACACCGTGCGCGCGCGCGACACCGCGGGCAATGCCTCCGCCCAGAGCACCGCCCTGAGCGTCACCACGAGCACCACCTCGGCCACCTCCGTCACCTTCAACGTGACGGCCAGCACCGTCGTGGGACAGAACATCTACCTCGTGGGCAACCATGCCGCGATCGGCAACTGGAACACCGGCGCCGCCATCCTCCTCTCCTCGGCCAGCTACCCGAAGTGGAGCGTGACCCTCAGCCTGCCCGGCTCAACGGCCCTCGAGTACAAGTACATCAAGAAGGACGGCTCCGGGAACGTCACCTGGGAGAGCGGCGCCAACCGCGCGACCACGATCCCCGCCTCGGGGACCGCGACCCTCAACGACACCTGGAAGTAGCCGGACCGGGCCCGGCGCGCGAAGTCTCACGGCTTCGCGCGCCGGGCCTCCCCTCACCGGTCGAACTCCACCTCGGAGAGCAAGGAAGAACCCGAGCCATCGCCGCTGGAGCAAGCGGTCCCCGAGCCCTCGTACGGCCCGCTGCACCACCAAGCGTGGGAGCTGTCTTCACGTCCAATGCACCCGTGAGGAGCCATACCTAGCCTCCACACCGTGGTCCAACTGGAGGAGAGGGAAGATCATGAAACACATCAAGGCGGTGGTGGTGGGTGCGCTGTCCGCGGCGCTGCTCTTCGGCGTGGGCTGTCAGACGACGGGCGGTGCTGGGAATCAAGGAACGGGCGGGACCGATACGTCTCAGGGCGGCACCACGACTGGAGCTGGAACGACCGGAACCGGAACGAGTGAAGGAGGAACCACTGGAACCGGAACGACCGGAGGCACCACGGGTGGTGACACCACGGGCGGAGGCACCGGAGGAACTGGTGCTGGCGACACCGGCGGCTCGGGCGAGATCAGTGAACCGGGCGGTTTCAGCCCCGACGCCTCGGGCGTGGACAGTGACCTGGGCGGCTCCAGCACCGGCGGCTCGGGCAGTGACGTGGGCGGCTCCGACACCGGAAGCACGAACTCGCGCAGAGACCTGGGCGGCTCCGGCAGCGTGGGCGGAAGCAGCAGCACGAGTGGCACGGGCGAAGACGACATCAACCGCTGACGCCGCGTTCCCTGGCTCACGCCGGCTCGCTGGTGGGGCCCGTGCGCCAAGCAGGAGGAGGGCCCCAGGGGCCGATCGAGCCCCGGGGCTGCTTCATTCAAGCGCGGCCTGTCCCAGCCCGCGGCGGCACCTGCTGTCGCCGAGGCCCCGGGTGCCCTCCCAGGCGAGTTGAATCCGCCCCCCTGATCCCTGGGACAATGCGACCGCCGCTCCGGGTTGACAGTTTGCTTCCATGAGCCTGGCAAGACGGATGGAGAGCGAGCAGCACGAGGTGGGCTCCGCCACGCACCAGCGTCGGGTGATCGTGGCGGCGGATGGCCGGGGCTGGTCCGTCCGGTTCGAGGGTAGCCACCAACTCGGCCGGTATTCCAACGTGACCCAGGCCATCCACCGCGGTCGCAGGCTGGCTCGCCAGCACAAGCCGGCGGGCCTCGTGGTGCGCTACCTGGACGGGGAAGAGGAGGAAGCCTGGTACGGGGAGCGCGAGGATCCTTGAGCGGGCCCCATTCCAAAATCAGGGACCACTCCTTATTTCTAAAACATCCCAGTCACGCAGGCAGGAGAGAGCCATGGGGAGAACCTACAGTTTCGAACCCTTCTTGTCGCAGCAACCCGCGCAGACCTACAAAGGCTCGGGGCCCCGGCTCGGCAATGAAGAACACAAGATCGCCCTCACCAAGGAGGAGGAGAAGGCGGCCCTGCCCGACGCTCCCGCCGGCTATGGACAAGCCCACGCCGAGACCGTGAAGCGCTACCGCGCCCGCGCGGAGAAGAAGCGCACGGAGCCCAAGGTCCCCGTGGCCAGGGCGAAGAAGGCCACCACCCAGGCGAAGCCCGCCCGGAAGGTGACGGCGGAAGAAGGCGCCGCCAAGACCCCTGCCCGTCAAGCGCGGGAGGAGCCCGAGACGAAGGCCCCCGCGCGCAAGAAGCTGACCGCCACGGGCCTCGTGAGCAACATCGGGCGCAAGGTGGTGACCCGGGCCGCGGTCGCGGCGAAGAAGACCGTGGCGCGGGTGAAGACCGCCACCGCGCGCAAGTCGGCCAAGAAGCGCTGAGCCTTCGGCGAGGGGGGAATCCGTCAGCCGGGCTGGCAACGGCGGCCCCTCTCCAAACGCCCGGCGGCACGCCCGCCCTGCGGAGCGGCGGCTCTCCTGAGCCGCTCCCGTCCTCCATCCCCATGTTTCCTCCAGGACACGGAGGTGCCCGATGGCACAGGACCAGGACAGGGAGAAGCTGCATTCCGACGAGGACAAGGAGAAGTTGTATCCGAAGGTTGACTCGGGTGACGTCTCGGGTCAGGGCCGCGAGCGGCGGCCCGACGAGGAATATCCCAAGCAGCGCAACGCGGGCGAGTTCGGCACCCACGGCGGTCCCAACAAGGGCGGCAAGGAAGACCGGCGGCAACTGCATGCCCCCGGCAGCTCCAAGGCGGGCTCGCAGTAGCCGGCGGGTCGCGGCGGGCGGACAGCATTCCGCCCCCGCCGCGCCGTGGAGGGCTAGACTGCCCTCGTGCCACATCCATCCGAGCAGAGCGCTCCGTCGGGACTCCGGGCGCGGCTGCACACCATCATCTTCGAGTCGGACACCCCAGCCGGTCGCGCCTTCGATGTGGCACTGCTGTGGGCCATCGTGCTCAGCGTCCTCGCGGTGATGCTCGAGAGCGTGGAGTCCATCCGCGTCCAGCATGGGCAGACCATCCGCGTGCTCGAGTGGTGCTTCACCGTGCTCTTCACGCTGGAGTACGTGCTGCGGCTGCTGTCGGTGAACCGGCCCCTGCTCTATGCGTCGAGCTTCTTCGGGCTGGTGGACCTGCTGGCCATCCTGCCCTCGGTGCTGAGCCTGGTGCTGCCCGGCATGCAGTCCCTGCTGGTGGTGCGGGTGCTGCGCCTGCTGCGTGTCTTCCGCGTGCTCAAGCTCGCCAGCTTCCTCGGGGAGGCGGACGTGCTGCTCACCGCGCTCCGAGCCAGCCGGCAGAAGATCATCGTCTTCCTCGGGGCCGTGCTGAGCACGGTCGTCATCATGGGCTCGGTGATGTACATGGTGGAGGGGAGCGCCAACGGCTTCGACAGCATCCCGCGGGGGATGTACTGGGCCGTCGTGACGATGACCACGGTGGGCTACGGAGACCTGTCGCCCAAGACGGTGCCCGGACAGTTCATCGCCTCGGTGTTGATGATCATGGGCTACGGCATCCTCGCGGTGCCCACGGGCATCGTGTCCGTGGAGCTCGCCCAGGCGACCCGGCAGCACGCCATCGATCCGCGCGCTTGCCCCGGCTGCGGCCTCGAGGGCCACGATCTGGACGCGCGCCACTGCAAGCGCTGCGGCAACGTCCTCTGATCCACGGCGGCTCGTCGAACGGGCCCGGCCGTACGCCGCCGTGCACACGCGTGCGCCGTGGTGTGCACACCCTGTCACTCAGAACAGGCCGCTCAGGCCCAGCACCGCGCCGCTCGGGGTGACGGCCAGCAGCGGCTGGAGCCCCCCGCGCGCCGCCCACCGGCGTGGCTCGCGCTGGGACAGCTCGTACCCGGCGATGCAGCCCGCCACGCTCAACAGCGGGAGGCTGGCCGTGGTCAGCGCCGGGACCGACCCTCCATCGCTCGATGCCCGGACCGCGGCGACCCCCAGCACCATCCCTCCCACGAGCGTTCCCACCAGGCCGCCCGCGAACGTGGCGAGCAGAGAGCCATCGCCGCCCACCGCATCCCCCGCCCACCACACGCCCAGGGGAAAACCGAGCGCCGTGCCCGCGAGGGCTCCCAGGCCGGCGGGAATGAGGCAGAGGAGCGCGTCGAAGTCATCCTGGGCTCCGCCCAGGCAGAGCAGACCGCCCGTGAGCCCACCGGCGATCCCCAGGGCCGCCGAGGTGACCAGCCCTCCCCCCACCTCCGCGAGCATGCGCACGCCCCGGGGGGCTCCCGAACGCACGGGCTCCCCCGAGCCGTCCGCGTACCCCTGCTCCGTCATCAATCGCCGCGGTGCATCATCCTGGGTCCCGGGAAGCTCACGCTCCTCGGCCGCGATGGGAGCCGCGGACTCCTGGGCGGCCCGACTCACTCCGGGCAACACGAGCCCCGTGCACAACAGCAATGACACGCACCACCTGGAAATCGAAAGGATCATGGGCTCCAGCATGGTGCAACGCCCACGCCAGAGCGATGCCCCTGCTTGGCGTCCGGACGGATTCAGGCAAGCTGCGCGCATGCGAATGACACCCACGGTCCTTGGACTGCTGCTCTCCCTGTCACTTCCCGCCCTGGCGCAGGAGCCCATACCCCTGGAACTCTCCAAGGTTCCCCAGGAGGGAAAGACGCCCCAGGACTTCGTTCCCTCGGGCTGGAAGATCGAGGACACCGTGCGCGGGGACCTCGACAGGAATGGCAGCGAGGACGTCGTCCTCCAGTTGGTCCAAGCGGGGCCGGACAGCGACTCCGAGGGAGTGGCGATCGATCACGCCCGCGCCCTGCTCGTCCTGCTCACCGACGGCGCGACGCTGCGCCGGGCGGGCGCCTCCAACCAGGTCCTCTATTGCACCACCTGCGCGGGAACGCTGAGCGCGCCGGGCGCCGGGGGACAGGTGAAGCTGCAGAAGGGGGTCCTCCTCATCGAGCAGAGCAGCGGCTCGCGGGAGATGACCCACTCGCTGCTGCGCTTCCGCTTCGAGCCCAAGGACAAACGCTTCCTGCTCATCGGCGAGGACATCGAGCACGTGGACCGGGCAACCGGCAGCAGCAGCAAGACCAGCACCAATCTGCTCACCGGACAACGGATCTCCGAGAAGCTCCAGTTCGACGAGAAGAAGAACAAGAACGTCACCCTCTCCACCAAGAAGGAGAAGGTGCCCGTGAAGAAGGTGTTCCTGGAAGACGTCAATATCTCCAAGTACTGAACCCGAGTGAGCCTGCCCGGTTTGTTGGCGCTCGCGCGTTTTACGCGGCGCCCCAGAGAGAGTGCTTCGTCTAGGATGCACGGCCCCCCATGCCTTCAAGGGTTCACGCATGACTGTTCGCTCTCTCTTGTTCACCCTCGCGGTTGCCTCGACCATCGGTTGCGGCCCTCCGCCCAACCCCGGGGCCGACGCCGGCTCCGACATCGACGCGGGCTCCGATACCGACGCGGGCTCCGATACCGACGCGGGGACCGATGGCGGTTCCCCCGATGAGCCCCAGGACTTCTACACGTCGTTCGAGAACGCGGATCCACAACCCACCTGGAACTCCACGGTCGAAGTCGACGCGAAGGGACAGAAGAAGTCCTTCGGGGTCACCGGGGAGCAGGACACGCGGATCCGCGGCAACATCATGGATCAGGTGGCCGAGGTGGCCGCCAACGGCGAAAACCCTCCCAACGAGACCGCGGATCGCATCGCCGACGGGGACGTGAACTCCAAGTGGCTGACGTTCACGAGCACGGGCTGGGTGCAGTTCAAGCTCGCGCAGCCCATCGCCGTGAAGCGCTACGCCCTCTCCTCCGCCAACGACGCGGCCGAGCGCGACCCCGCCGCCTGGACGCTCGAGGGCTCGCAGGACGGAACAAGCTGGACCGCGCTCGACCAGCGCAGCAACCAGTCGTTCGCCGACCGCTTCGAGACCCACACCTACGAGTTCACTAACACCACCGCCTACCCCTACTACCGGCTCAACGTCACCGCCAACCACAGCGGTAACATCGTGCAGATCGCCGAGCTCCAGCTCTCCAATGGCGATGACACGCCGCCGCCAGTGACCGACATGAAGAGCGAGGTCGGCAACGGCCCTGGCGGCTCGTGGAACTCCAAGCTCGGCGCCGGATTCACCGGCACGCACGCGCTGCGCTTCTCGGGCGCGGTCACGGCGAGCGGCCGTGGCTACTCCTACAACAAGCTCTTCGACGTCGACGTGCGGGTCACGCCGACGACGGAGCTGTCGTACCTGCTCTTCGTCGACGCGGCGACGAACAACCCGAACTACCCGAGCACCTACGCGGCGCTCGATCTCGCCTTCGACGACGGCACCTACCTGAGCGAGCTGAACGCCGTCGACCAGCACCACGCGGTGCTGAGCCCCGCGGGCCAGGGTGCCTCGCGCACGCTCTACCCCAACGAGTGGAACTACAAGGTCTCCCGCATCGGTGACGTCGCCGCCGGCAAGACGATCAAGCGCATCCTGATTGGCTACGACCAACCGCAAGGGCCGGTCGCCGGCTTCGGCGGATGGATCGACGACGTGCGGATCACCGCCAGACCCGTGCACACGGCCCCCACGCATCTGTCGGACTACGCGACCACCCTGCGCGGCACCCACTCGAGCGGCAGCTACTCGCGCGGCAACAACTTCCCCGCGACGGCGATCCCTCACGGTTTCAACTTCTGGACCCCGGTGACCGACGCGAACTCGGCGAGCTGGCTCTACGAGTATCACCGCCGCAACAACGCGGACAACCACCCGGCGCTCCAGGCGCTCTCCCTGAGCCACGAGCCGAGCCCATGGATGGGTGACCGGCAGAGCTTCCAGGTCATGCCCTCGGCGGCCAAGGGCACGCCGAACGCCAACCGCGCCACGCGCGCCCTCTCCTTCCTGCACGAGAACGAGATCGCGCGGCCCTACTACTACGGCGTGAAGTTCGACAACGGCGTCCAGGCCGAGCTCACTCCCACCGATCACGCCGCGCTCTTCCGCTTCACGTTCCCCGGCGACGACGCGAGCCTCATCTTCGACAACGTCAACAACAGCGGCGGGCTCACCCTCGACCCCGCGTCGCGCACGATCACGGGCTACTCCGACGCGCGCAGCGGCCTGTCGGTGGGTGCCTCGCGAATCTTCGTCTACGCCACGTTCGACCGGCCGGTGTCCACGAGCGGCATGCTCTCCGGCGGCGGCGGCGCGAACGTGACCGGCTACTTCCGCTTCACCGTGCCGGCGGACGACCGCACCGTGACCATGCGCATCGCCACCTCGCTCATCAGCGTCGAGCAGGCCAAGAAGAACCTCGCGCTCGAGATCGCGGACGGCGACCGCTTCGATGACGTGAAGGCGCGCGCCCAGAAGCTCTGGGACCAGAAGCTCGGCATCATCGAGGTCCAGGGCGCCAGTGAGGACCAGCTCACCACGCTCTACTCCAACCTGTATCGGCTGTTCCTCTACCCGAACTCGGGCTTCGAGAACACCGGCACGGCGGCCGAACCCGTCTACGCGCACGCCAGCCCGGTGGCGGCGCCGAGCGGCACCAATACGCCCACGCAGACCGGCGCGAAGATCGTGAGCGGCAAGATCTACGTGAACAACGGCTTCTGGGACACCTACCGGGTGACCTGGCCGGCCTACGCGCTGTTCACGCCGACCACCGCGGGCGAGCTGATCGACGGCTTCGCGCAGCAGTACAGGGAAGGTGGCTGGATCGCGCGCTGGTCCTCGCCCGGCTATGCCGATCTCATGACCGGCACGAGCTCGGATGTCGCCTTCGCCGACGCCTACGTGAAGGGCGTGCGCAACTTCGACGTGGAGGCGATCTACGACGCGGCCCTGCGCAACGCCACGGTCCGGCCGACCAACAACGGCGTCGGACGCAAGGGACTCGAGTCGTCGATCTTCCTCGGCTACACCCCGAACTCGCTCGGCGCCGGTCTGTCCTGGGCGATGGCCGGCTATCTGAACGACTTCGGCATCGCGAACATGGCGCGCGTGCTCGCCACGGACGCGAGCAACCCGCGCCACCAGGAGTTCGTCGAGAACGCGGAGTACTTCCTCGATCGCTCGCGGCAGTACGTGAACCTGTTCGATCCGTCGATCCAGTTCTTCCAGGGCAGGACGGCGAGCGGCGCCTTCGCGAAGTCAGCGGCAGACTACGATCCGCGCGTCTGGGGCTACGACTACACCGAGACCAACGGCTGGAACATGGCCTTCGACGCGCCGTACGACGGCCTCGGCCTCGCGGCCCTGTACGGCGGCAGGGCCGGGCTCGCCACGAAGCTCGACCAGTTCTTCGCCACGCCGGAGACGGCGACCTTCGGCGGCGGCTACGGCGGGGTGATCCACGAGATGGTCGAGGCGCGCGACGTGCGCATGGGGCAGCTCGGCTTGAGCAACCAGCCCTCGTTCCACATCCCGTACATGTACGTTCACGCCGGTCAGCCGGCGAAGACGCAGGAGAAGGTCCGCGACGCGCTCGCACGCCTCTTCATCGGCAGCAACATCGGCCAGGGCTACCTCGGCGATGAGGACAATGGCGCGACGTCGGCGTGGCACCTCTTCAGCGCGCTCGGCTTCTACCCGCTCGGCGTGGGCAGCGAGAACTACGTCATTGGCTCGCCGCTCTTCACCAAGGCCGTCATCCACCTCGAGAACGGCAAGGACATCACCATCAACGCGCCAAACAACGGCCCGAAGAACGTCTACGTGCAGGCGCTGAGGGTCAACGGGCAGGCGCAGACGAAGACCTACCTGACGCACGAGCAGCTCACCGCCGGCATCACGCTCGACTTCGACATGGGCCCCTCGCCCTCCAGCTGGGGCACCGGTGCCGAGGACGCGCCGCCCTCGATCACCACCGATGGCAACGTCCCGAACCCGCTGCGCGACACCGCGACGGGCGGCACGGCCACGTCGAGCGACGGCACGAACATCAGCAACCTCTTCGATGACACCTCGGCCACGAGAGTGAGCTTCACCGCGGAGGATCCCGTGTTGCAGTACCAGTTCGCCTCGGGCGGGCGGCAGGTCACCTTCTACACGCTGACGTCCGGCACCGGCACGGTCGACCCGACCGGCTGGACGCTGAGCGGCTCGAACGACGGGGTGAACTTCACGACGCTCGATCAGCGCAGCGCCCAGACGTTCCGCTGGCGCACGCAGACGCGCGCCTTCCGGGTCGCGACCCCTGGCACCTACGCGTACTACCGCCTCGCGCTGACGGGCGCGGCGGGCATGTCGCTCGCCGAGGTCGAGCTGCTCGCCAGACCCTGAGGAACAGCAGGCCGAAGGATGACCCCACCTCATTGTGCTCAACACCGTCGAGCGCAATGAGGTGGCTCCAGGCTGGCGCCCCTCACGAGAGGCGAGGCATCGAACCGGTCGGCGATGACGCGGAAGTGGCCGAGGCCGCATCCGCCTCCACCAGAGGCAGGTCGACCGTGAAGGTGGCGCCCTGCCCGGGAGCGCTGGACGCGACGATGCCGCCGCCGCTCGATTCGACGATCTTCCGGGTGATGTAGAGCCCCAGCCCCAGGCCGCCGTAGTGCCTGCCGGACACCGCCCGCTCGAAGCGGTGGAAGATGCGCTCGAGCGCCGCGCTGGGGATGCCAATGCCCTCGTCGCGGACCGTCACCAGCGCGCGTCCCTCCTGCGGCTCGAGCCGCACCCGGATGGGCTTGCCCGCCCCATACTTGAGGGCGTTGGACAACAGGTTGTCGAGCACCTGCTCGAACCGGAAGGGATCCACCCAGGCCATGAGCGGCTGGGGGGCCTCCAGCTCGAGGGTGGACCCGGCGCGAGCGGCCTCTGGCTCGAAGCGCCACACGACTTCCTGGAGCAGCGCCGCGAGATTCACCTTCTCGGGGTGCAACTCCAACCGTCCCGCGCCGATGCGCGACACATCAAGCAGATCGTCCACCAACTCCACGAGCTTCTTCACCTGACGCTGCGCCATCTCGATGTGGCCCAGGCTGCGCTCGGGGGAGGCGGAAGGAGAGGCCGCCGAGAGCTCGCGCCGGAGCGCCTGCAGCTTGAGGTTGAGCGGCGTGAGCGGTGTCTTGAGTTCGTGGCTGGCCACCGAGAGGAACTCGTCGCGGATGGCCACCGCCTGCTCCGCGCGCGCCAGGCTCTGGCGCAGCCGGAGCGCATCCACCCACATCATCCGCAGCATCAGCCCCACGCTCGCCAGCTCCGCCAGGGCGATCACCCAGCGCTGGAGCTCTGGCGGGGGTTGCTCGACGAGCGGCGGCAGGAGGACATCCACCCCCACCACCCAGGCGACGACGCCGAAAGCGGCGAACATGTAGCGGGCGAGCGCGGGCCGCTCGGCATAGGGCTGCACCAGCACGACCCCGGCGATGGCCATCACCACCAGGGCGGCGAACAGGAAGTGCACGAAGATCGCCCCGAGGGCCACCATCACCAGCAGCGCGTAGCCACTCAGGAGCGCCGCGCGCTCCGAGTGCCCTTGGGCCGCCAGCCGCCGGGAGCGCGTGAGCGCCAGCGTATACACCAGCACCGCCCCCGTTCCTCCCACCAGGGACACGCTGCGCAGCACGACCGCGAAGACGGCGTAGACCAGGAGGAAGCCCACCGCGATGGGCAACATGAACTGGAGGAACTGTCCGAGCCGCAGGTGCTTCAGCTCTTCTTCGGAGAACTCAGGAATCCGGGATGGGCTCGTCATTCGGCACCGCTGGGGGGGACGCAATCACGAATGCCCACCCCTGTCACCGAAGCGCCCGGGCCGATGGTTGATTGATGGATGAACATGGCTTCACCCACGAGACCCGGGTTGCCCAGCGAGCCAGTGGGCGAGGACCCGAGCTGTCCGCCCCCGCACCAGCGAGCCGCTGACGGCTCGTCCAACCCGGTGGTTCATCCGGGTTTCACGGGGCCCCCCTGCCTGGCGCGGTACTCGAACAGGGCCGCGGGGGGCTGGATGCCCTCACGGAGATCCGGAGCGGGCTCGGGTGGAAGGGTCAGCAGGCGCAGCGGGAGCACCCCCGCCCAACACCCGAGCGGCAGATCCTCGTCATCGTCGCGAGGCGGTCCGGTGCGAATCTTCGCTGAGGCCTCGTTCAGGGGCAGCCGCAGCACGGACGTCGCCTTCAGCTCCTGGGCGTTGGGCGGGCGCACCTCGGCCCAGCGGCCGCGCAGGGCGTGATCCGTGATGGCCTCGAGCGCCCGCGTCTTCTCCGCCTCGTCCGTCACCAGCGCCGCCGTGCCGAGCACCACCACGGAGCGGTAGTTCGCGCTGTGGTGGAACGCGGAGCGCGCGAGGACGAGGCCATCCAGCAACGTCACCGTGAAGCACACGGGGACGCCCTGGGCGAGTTGCCGGGCCAGCCGGCTCACCGAGGCGCCATGAAGGTACAGGTGCCGTCCGATGCGGCCGTAGACCATGGGAATGACATACGGCTGACCCTCCACCGCCACCCCCACGTGAGCCACCAGGCCCTCATCGAGGATGGAGTGGATGACGGCCTCGTCGTAGGAGGCGCGCTGCGGGAGCCGGCGGACGGTGCCGCGTTCACTGGGAGGCGGTGTGTTCATGCGCCTGTTCATCACTCCGAACTGGTCCATCCAACAGACCCAGTTCCTCCAATTCCGATGGACCAGTGCCCACCGCCCGGAACAGGCTCCCGCCCATGAAGGGCTGGGACCTGACACTCGACCTCCATGCTCCGTCACCCACTCCCCTCTTCGTGCGCATCGCCCGCGCGCTGGAGGAGGACATCCGCCGTGGCCGGCTCCCGCCCGGCGCGCCGCTGCCCGGGAGCCGGACCCTCGCGAAGTCCCTGGGCGTGCACCGCAACACGGTGCTCGCCGCCTACCAGGAGCTGGCGACGCAGGGCTGGGTCACCACCTCGGCGGCCCGGGCCACCTCCGTTTCTCCCACGCTGCCAGACGTGCCCGCCCGCTCCACCACCGGCGTTCCCCGCGCGGCCATGCCCTCACGGGTGGGCTTCTCCCTCCCCGCCGCCTCCCCCCTTCGCCGTGAGCGCCTCGAGTCACCGCGCGGCGCACTCGTCATGGTGGGAGGCGAGCCCGACGTCCGGCTCCTCCCCTCCTCCTCCCTCGCGCGCGCCTACCGCCGGGCGTTGAAGCTCGGTGGCAAGCGGCTGCTCGGCTACGGCGACGCGCGCGGCCACCCACGCCTGCGCGCCGCGCTCGCCGAGATGCTCTCCTCCCTGCGCGGGCTCGCCGTCCACGCGGACGAGCTCATCATCACCCGGGGCAGTCAGGGGGCGTTGGATCTGGTGGCACGCACCCTCTTGCGCCCCGGGGACACCGTGGCGGTGGAGGCCATTGGCTACCGTCCCGCCTGGCACGCGCTCCAGCTCGCCGGAGCCCGCCTCGCGCCCGTCCCGGTGGATGGCGAGGGACTGCGCGTGGAGGCACTCGAGACGCTCTCCCGGCGCACGCCGGTGCGCGCGGTGTACCTCACGCCCCACCACCACTACCCCACCACCGTGACCCTCTCCCCGGCGCGGCGGCTCGCGTTGATGGCGTGGGCGCGCACCCACCGCGTGGCCCTCCTCGAGGACGATTACGATCACGAGTTCCACTACGACGGCCACCCCGTGCTGCCGTTGGCGAGCGCGGATCGGGACGGGCTGGTGCTGTACGTGGGCACGCTGTCCAAGGTGCTGGCGCCCGGTTTGCGCCTGGGTTTCCTCGCCGCGCCACGCCCCTTCCTGGAGCACGCCCTCGGGGTGCGCGAGGCGGTGGATCGGCAGGGGGACTTCGCCGTGGAACTGGCCGTGGCCGAGTTGTTGGAGGAGGGCGAGGTGCAGCGCCACGTGCGCAAGCTCCGAGGCATCTACCGGGACCGGCGCGATGCCCTGGTGGAGGCGCTCGAGCGGGAGCTGGCGGGGGCGCTCACCGTCACTCCCCCCGCGGGGGGAATGGCCCTGTGGGCACGGTGCGCGCCAGACGTGGAGGCCGACGCCTGGGCCCGCGCGGGACGGGAGGAAGGCGTGATCTTCACCCCGGGAAGCACCTACAGCTTCGACGGGCGTCCCGTGCCCGCCGTGCGGTTGGGCTTCGCGGCCCTGAAGGAGTCCGAGCTCGCGGAGGCCGTGCGGCGCATGGTGCGCGCGCGGTCGCGCCTGTGAGGCGTCTGTCTGGGTTCATGCTCAGCCGCGCGGGCTGGAGACGAGCCGGCGCAAATCGCTCGTGAGCCCACGAGCCACTGCGCCGAGAAGGACGCCAGGCGAGGCCCACCCTTCCGGGTCGAGCCGGCGCGCGAGCAGGAGCGAGAAGCGCCGCATGTACTCGCTGTCGGTCATCGTCCACCGGAGCAGGCTCCGGGCGGCCCAGGAGGGCAGCTCGGTGTAGATCTCCCGCTTCACCCGGTCGAGCGTGGCGTGGAACATGGCGCGGGTGGCCGAGAGCGCTTCCCGCTCATAGCGCTCGATGGCTTGTTCCCAGCTGATGGCGCCTCGCTTCCAGTCGACCAGCGCGGCCGCGAGCAGCTTGCCCTCGAGCAGGGCGTCATAGATGCCCTGCGCGTCGATGGAGTCCTTCTGGTGGAAGGCGTCACCGACGAGCGCCCAACCGGGACCGCCCGCCTGCCGGTAGAGGTTTCCCATCCGTTTGATGCCGCGGATGGAAGACACCTGGGTGGCCTGGGCCAGGCGCCGCCAGATCGCGGGATAGCGGCGGAGACTCTCGAGGTAATAGGCCTGGGCATCCCCGGACACCTTGAAGCGGTCGGAGCGCCCCTGGAAGACGACACCGGCACGGCCCTGGGTGGTCGGCATGATGATCATGCAGAACCCATCACCCGCGGAGTGGATCTGGATGCCGGTGGGATCCGCGTCGTAGGGCGCGAATCCGGACCAATAGGCATACAGCGCCGAGGTATCGACATCCGTGCGCTGCTCGGTGACGCGCGCACCGGCCTGACGTGCGACCAGGCTGTAGCGCCCATCGGCGCCGACGACACAGCGGCCCTCGACCACCTGCTCCTCGCCGTCCTCGAGGCGGAGCTTGACCCCGGAGACGCGCCCGGAGGTGTCGCGCTCGAGCGAGAGGACGTGGGCGCCCTCGAGTCGCGTGACCGAGTCGAAACGGGAGAGGTGGTTCCAAAGGCAGCCGTCGAGGCGTTCACGATCGACGGTGTAGATGTAATCGCGGCCTCCCACCTCGGAGACGGTGTAGTGGGCGCGGAAGTAGTCCTTGTACTCGACGAAGAAGTGGCGCAGGTGCGGCGCGTCGTGTGCGTACTCGGACTCGGGGACCTCGAGTTCGTCGAGCAGGCGCATGGAGCTGTTCATGAGGAACGGCACCGAGACGGGCGGCGCGCTGGGGAAGTTCGCCCGATCGATGATCAGGACGCGCATGCCCTCGCGGCCCAGACGCATGGCGAGGCTGGCTCCCGCGGGACGTCCGCCGACGATGATGGCGTCGTAGGTCTCTGTGGTGGGTCGCATGGTGCTCATGGAGGCTCCTGGTGAGCCGAGCATGGGTTCGCGCGACCTGGGCTGTCAAAGCGCGGCGCGACAGGGGCCAGGAGGCCATGACGGGCTTCACAGTGCCGCTATGAACCCGGGCACAACGGGCGGACTCCGGATCTCCGTACCTGCGCTTCGACGCGACCCTGGACAGGGCCGCAGTGGATGTGGAGGAACACTACGTCCGCTTCAAATGGGTTGATGTTGGGGACACCCTCATCGCCCTGGAGCCTTCAGTGGACCTGGGCGCGGAGGAGAAACTGGTGGTGCGCTACCAGGAGGTTTTCCGTGTGCATCGCGCTGGGCAACGAAGATGGGCGTGTCCCCAAGTTCGAGAGTTCGAAGCCCGGTGCCGCCGTGCTCAACCGCGAATTTCCGGTGACTGCCGTTTGGCGCTGGCGCTAGAAATAGGAACCAGCTCTCGATGTCAGCTCAGGGCGATCAATGGCCCATGAGGCGCTGTCCCGCGGCTGCCGTATCACCAAAGGACCTCGACTCCCTCGAAGAATGAGCGTTCCCCTTCCACGCATCCATCATCGTGGAACAGCGCTCATTCACCAGAGAATCTCCGCCGAAGTCTCACCGAGCATGAGGAGAGAACTTCTCGTACGAGACATGGTGTGCCTCGCCTTCTACCTCCTGCACAATAATCATCCGTATATCACTTCTGGAGTGAATCATGCAGTCGAGAGCTATCTACCCCCTCAGGACGTTGTCGCATTCAAGTTGAAATCTCACAAGTCTCATGCAGCCCCCCAATCAAACAGAATCGAGGACGCATCAATTGGAATGCCAACGCACACATCACACATCAAAACTCACCGTGCTCAAAAAGTTGTTCAACACCAGCATCTATGTCGCCAACCACTTGATAATAACTCTCTTTTCCCGAATGTGGACCGCCGTGCTCTCGAATATAACCCAGTTGCTTTAGCCTCCCAACAAGCTCCCAGACCAGCCTTTCATCTATCTGCATCCGATTTCTCACCTGTTCAATCTTAACTTTTTGATTTCTTCGAAGCTCTTTCACAAAACGGACGATTGTCTTTTGGCGATCTGTCAACTGCCTCTGCTTCTGCGGAGGTTGCACAAAAGAAACACCTTTAAACTGGTCTACCAACAACTCACCCAAGTCCTCCAGGTTGGAGACAATCTCACACTCCCTTCCATACAAAACAGGCACCAACATTGTCGCCCTGCAGTCTCGAACAATTACTGCCTTCGAATCAACTTCGAACGAAAAGCTGCATTGACTCCAGGCGCATTGCTCAAATCGAGCGGGTTCATTTGTCGGAAGAGACAGTTCACACAAACTAAACTCACACCTGCTAAACGTCGCACCTTCCATGGCAAGCGGGTCAAAGGATATTTGAACGAATGTCGCACCAGAAACCGACCACTTCCCGGAGGAAGGGATAGCTGGCCTGCCAGCAACCAAACGCCTCTCAAAACATAGCTTGGCGAGATTCCACGCGACTGTAGGGTCACGTCGGCTCTGCAAAAGCTCCTGCGTGATATCCGCAGTTCTGGTCATGGAATGAACTGCACGCTGCAGGCGAAGTGCGGCACTGGCCAGCATCTCATCACTCAAATACTTCACCTGCAAAATAGCAGAAGCAGCAACCGAATCAGAGCTCTTGATGCGCTCTGACACCACCCATCCACCAATCACATCAAAGATTGTTTGATGCAAAAAACCTAGCGTCTTGCTTTTTGCCGACCCCCCCAGGCCGAACAATACGTGCTGAGGAGCTGCTCCAGCCAATCTCCGCTGCGCGTCCTGATCCAGAGCCTCATTCTGAGCAACAAGAGTTGCCGACCATTCGACATAAAACGGGTCGAATGCCAGCGGATCCTCGTTGTGCTTTATAACCTCCGCACACACCAACTCTAGTATTTGACGTTGGATGTTTATTGGGAACAAGGAAACACCCGAAGCAGATATGTGCTTTCGCTCTTCGCGAAGCATCAACGCCTCTATTCCGTGACTCAGAAGGGAGACTAGCCCCCGGATTGCAGGTTCCGCCCCGGATGCAGCGCTAAAACCAACAGATTCGAAAGACACCTCAGCTTCGGCCAAGACTCTAAGCACAACCGGATGCACGACAATCCCATACAAACGAGACTGCTCGCTCTCGATTTTACTTAACGCTGCCTCTAGGCTAAGCAGATACTCCGGGCTGGGGATGAGCGTGGAGAGATTATCTCGAACAAACTTCACAGCAAGCTCGGGAGACCACGGTTGAAACTCAATCCAAGTCGAAGCCCCCTCCACCAAACGCGAGAGCTTTTGCTTTAGATTCACATTTGAAAAATACTGAGTACGACCAGACAACACAACGACCACTCGCCTTCCAATAGCTATTGACTTACCATAGGAAGACCGAAGCTTCAGCGCCTCCGCCAAAAAATCCTGCAACCGCTCAAAAACAATATCTTCTCCGAGTTCAACGCCCAGCTCATCAAACCCATCCAAAACAAGACGAATCAGCCCAATCGAAAGAAGACGAAGAAACCCATCAAATGTGATCCACGGGGCGGACCTGTCCAGCTCCAACGCAATATGCTCAGACAAAGAGGCAAACGACTTCCCGTGAATATCAACAAAAACATAAAGTCTTCCCTCCCCACTGGTCAGTTCTTCTACGACGAACTGACGGAGCATGGTCGATTTCCCACGACCACCATCTGCGCTCACGAAAAGGAGTTCAAGCTCCCGACCACTCGGACTTGAGTTAAGTAATTCTCGAATATTAGAAAGAGGTTCTTCTTTTGCGTCGGTAAAGGCCCTTTTTACTAGTTTCGACTTTACTACCTTCGTGCCTTCGAGTTTTTCAACCAGTTGCTGTCGAATCCGTGTTCCAATTTTTTGGAAATTCAAGCGCCGCCGCCAAAAATCGCTGTAACGTTCGAAATTTGGGCCGCCGGCTCGAATGTAGATATCCGGCTTAAGACCAGGTTCGTTGGCGACTGCTGAATACTCATAAATATCTTCAGTGCCGGCTCCCAGATCTCGGATCAATATATATTTATCATCCTCAATGCTCACCTCGACACCAGGCAAGAGCGTTTGAAAATCATCCAACACCAGACGAGAAATCGAATTCATCACGCTCTCACCTCATGCCAAGAGGCTTGGTCCAAGCCCTAGCCGAATAAGGAAACGAATGAAACTCCACCAGTCCATTTCTTCTGCTGTTTACCAATGCCAACCCTGGGGGCAAATCAATTCCAGGTGGAAAAATGTAGCGCTCAGCCAGTCGAAAGGCGGCTGTCAAATCATCGTCACTTGTAATTACATTAACAGCCACCCCAGCCGCACTCAACTGAGCCACATCCAGGGTCAGCAGCGTATCAACAATCTTTTGAAGTGGATTGGAGTGTCTGGGGCAATCATTCAACTCGCAGTCATTTCGCGTGTGTTTCCGGCTTGTTGGCAATTGAATTTGGTCGTTCCATGGACCAAAAGCAGCTTGAATATTCACAACTCCCGGCACACCCGCCGCGCGTGATGCATCATGAATAATTGCCGTCAACTTCGGATCGTTGCGCACTTTATTGAATGATTGTAGTTCCGCTGTTGGGCTTAGGCGCGCATCATACCATCCATGATAAAAACGAATAAGACATGGCAACCGGAACTTGCCGGTCGCGTATCCCACCCATTCCCCCAAGTTGGGGACCGTGTGCTTCCACATTTCTGGAAGTGCTCTTCGTCGCACATTATCGTAATCAACTAAGAGAGCAGTTGCCCAAGGCATGGGCGTCGTTGAAGGCGTCTCAGGCATTGAAAAGAGTCCTTATGCGGGTTGGCTTGAGTAGAATTCTAACTAAAGCCCACCTAATCAACCTTGCGTACATCAGGAGTGAATTCTAAAAATTAAAAAACGTCCGCAGAGCGCCTGAGGAGGCGAGCATGCCGCGTACAATGGGGCCGTGGGTGAGTGTTCCCATCTTTCACCTGAAATAGACCGTAGGAGCCAAGCCGACCTGCTTTTCTGATTCTGCCCTGCATCGACCGGCACACACACGTTGTGGCCCCAGAATGTCGAGGCAGATTGTCGTCCATATGCTGCGTTCACCTCGGGCGAGATACGTGTGTAAGTACCCATCGTTCAAGATCGAAATTCAATCACACCTTCAAGCTATCGAGGAAGAATTTCAACTCCGGCCTGATTCGCCCTGAACATTTGACAGGAGGGAGCCTATCTATGTGCCGACCACCCGGCCGACCGTGCTCATTCGAGATGCTGTGCCTGGAGCCACTACCCTCGCGGACTTAGCCCCGAAGTAACGTAATCTCCACTTCCAGAGAGACCACTTGGACGTTCCAGCCCCCTCTTTCCTGCTCCTGCGCTTATGTCCCAGCCCCGCTCCCTCGTTGATCTACTCGAAGAGCGCAGTTCCACCCGTGCCGAGCAGCGCTCCTGTACACCTTCCGAACACGAGTCCTTTGACACCTTCTCGGGCCTTCTCCGGGTTTCCTCCCACCGCTGGCCAACCCGGTGGCTTGACGAGCGTACCATTAATTCCAAGTAATTCCGGAGCGACGACTTTTGGCTGCGTTGCCTCCGGAGGTACGCTGTGTGCACCCGTCTTCCTCACTCTCGCCCTACTGGAGCGCGTTTGGCCCCTTGCTTTCACGCCTGGGCCCTCATCGTCCTGTTCTAGTTCGCGTGGGCTCGCCCCATGGCGGCCTACCGGTCCCCAAGGGGCGTGTGGCCGCCACGGCGGAGCCCGGGCTCGAATCGGCCACCGTGTACGGGGTGGACTTCATGGAGCCCGGTAACGTCGCAACGCGGCTAGTGCCCATTTCCTAGTGCCGAGTTCCAGCAAGCATTCCCACAGCGCGCCCGCGATGTGCGGCTGGGCGCGAAGACGCCACGGCAAGCCGCCCACGCTGTGACCCTGCCACCCTTCGCTTTCCCAAGTGGCCCTGCTTCACCATCTTGGACCCCATTGCGTGGCGCCAGTTGGCAAGCGGTGATGTAGTCGTCAAACCCTCGGGCCACGTGGGCCTCCTCGACTGAAGTGGCCATCACCCCCCTGCCGCAGCGGATGCAAGACCCATTCGGGCCCGCGAAAAATCAGGGGGTGGCCGGCAGCGGGACGCTGTGGGCGAGAACCATCCGCCACCGTCCTCCGCGCTTGAGGGCGATATCCGTGAAGGCACCTACATCGTCCACGGTCGTGCCGTCCTCCAACCGCACCCGGGCGTACTGCCGGCCCGTGAGGACTCCGACGTCTCCGTAGACATGGACTCGCAGGTCATCGGACCCGACGGACAGGATGGTGCCAGGAATGGCGAGGATGGCCTCGATGAATCCGGCGCGATCCGCCATAGGACTCCCCGGAATGCGCAGTTCGAAGCGCTCGTCCAGGATGGACTCGAGCATCTGGCGATCCCGTGTACGGATGGCGCTGAACATGTCTTGTTCGAGTTGGCTCAGTTGAGCCTCGTCAGCCGTGTTCATCGGGTCCTCCCCTCGGGTGGAACGAAACCACCGTTAGTTGTCGAGCGCGCCCGCGAGGATCCACGAGCGGATCTGGGTGAGCTCTCCCTGGTTGGAGTCGAAGTAGCTGGAATTGCCCATGGGCATCCGGATGCCGCAATCCTCGGCACTGATACGCCACACCAGCAGGGACACTTCGGGGCGGCCGGGCGAGACCCGCGGGACCGAGGCACACGACCCCCCCCCGGATGCCATCAGCGAGGCGTGGGACTTGCCCACCTGCAGGTTCAGTCCCTCGGGGCCATTCCCGTTGTGGCAGCTCGAGCACTTCGCACTCCAGATGGGCTCGATGTCCTGGGCATAGGAGGGAATGCCCACCTGCACGGGCACCGAGCGGCTCTCCGAGCTGGTGCCATCGGACACGGTGACCTTCAGGGTATAGGAGGCGGGCTGGCTGAGTTCCCCCGAGCGCCATTCGGTAGAGGCCTGGTCCGGAGAGGTGAAAACCCCCGCTCCTGGAGGCTCCGTCGTCCAGGAATAGGTGAGCGGATCCCCATCCGGATCCCTCGCGGAGATGAACAGGGGGAGTGACTTGCCCGCGACGAGCCCCTCGGGGTCCGCGACGATGTCCCCGTCCACGCTGGGCGCCTGGTTGAGGGCGGGGACGTTCATGACGGTGACCGACACCGTGCCCTGGGTCGAGCCGCCCCTCCCGTCCGAGACCGTCACCTTCAGAAGGAAGGTCGTGTCGCGGGAGATGAACGGCGCGGTCCACGAGGGGGTGGCGTTGCCGCCCTCGGCGAACGTCCCCAGGGGCGCGAACGGGCTCTGGGTCCAGGAATAGGTGAGCGTGTCGCCATCGGGATCCGTGGCGGTCACCGCGAGGCTCGCGGCGGAGCCCTCGTCGAGGGTCTTCCGCGTCGTGGTCACCGGACCGAGCGTGGGAGCACGGTTGGGCGCCAGGACGGTGATGGAGATGGGCGCGGAGAGGGCGCTGTTGCCCGCGGCGTCCTGGGCCTTCACGGTGAGTTGGTGGTCGCCTACGGGAGTGGTGGACGAGTCCCAGGTGCACGAGAAGGTCGAACCAGAGCGCCGTGCGATGTCGTCCATGCACACTGGCGAGCCGGCGACGGAGAACTCCACCCGGGCCACCGTGCCCGAGTTGTCCTCGGCGGTGGCCCGGAGGATCCGCGAGCCCGAGACGCGCTCGCCTGGCGTCACCCCCTCCACCACCCGGACATTCACCGGCGCGACGGAGTCCGCGTCCCCGCCACACCCCATCATCCCCATGACAAGACAGCCCGCGACGAACCGAAGCGTTTTCATGGGGCGACACTATCGCATGCCCCCAAGGCCTTTCCGCATCCGCTCCGGGGGCTCGAGGACCATGTGCGATAGCCTGCGCTGAGCGGGAGGCCCACCGGAGCCTCCCGCCCAGGCGGAGGGTCTCAGTCCACGAGCAGGCGCTTCACGGGGGCGGGGTCCACCGCGACCATCAACGGACGGGTGAAGTTGCTGAAGGAGGCGATGGCCTGACCAGGAGCGAGCTGGGAAACCCGCTCCCACAGGCCCGCGTCGATGCTGCCCACGGTCCGTTGCATGCGGGAGATGACGGAGCTGTCCGTGATCTTGTGGATGATGAAGTTGTTGAGCAGACCCAGCACCTCGTTGGGGAGGTGCTGCGGCAACTGGGTGACGAAGACGAGCCCCAACCAGCGCTTGCGTCCGCGCTTGGCGATGCGCGCCACCTGCTCGAACAACACCGGCATCTGCGAGATGCGGCTGGCGGACAGGAACTCGTGTGCCTCCTCGAGGATGATGAGGACCGGGGTGACGGGCTCCCCTCCAGCGCTCGCCCGCTGGTAGCGCGCCTCCTGGGTCTCCTGAAGCCCTCGGAGGATGTCGGCGATAACGAGGTTGTTGAGCTGGGGCGAGTCCGTGCCCGACAGATCGATCACCGACACCCGCCCGGGCGTGAGCATGGCCTCATGGTCCACACCGGGGGCCGTGTCGACGTCGAAGATGTTCAGCCGACGCAACTGGTGGAGCTTGCCCGCCAGCGCCGTCCAGCTGATCTCGTTCTTGCTGCTCTGGGCGTAGACGCGGGCCATCACACGGCCCACGTTGCGGCCAAACTCGCTGAGCAGGCGCGGGCCACGGGGCGTGGACTCCTCGGAGGCCCCCTTGCGCTTGGACGGGGAGCGCAGGCTGTAGAGGTACGCGCTCACGACGTCCAGCAGGTGCTGGAGAGTCATCTGGGGATAGCCCGTCGTGAGTTCATCGACATCCAGCATGCGCTGACGGTCTTCCTCGTTCCGGGGCCGGGGGAAGATCTCGAAGTCCTCCAGGAGCAGCTTCGTGACGTCATAGGCCTCGTGGAAGCGCTCCTGCTGCGCCTCGGAGAGATTGAGGATCTCCGCGATGACATGGGGCGACAGGCTGGAGAAGTTCAGCGAGAAGCCGTGCAGGTTGTCGTGACCGGGATTGCGGCTGTCGCGGCCGGTGGGGTGGTGGATGTGGAGATCCTTGACGCCCTCGGCCTTCTGGCCCCGGCCCTCGAGGGTCTCGATCATCGCCGCGTGGTCCGTGGGTTCATCCACGTGCGTGTATTCGCCCTCCAAGTCGAAGACGATGGTCGCGATGCCCGCGGCCTGCGCGCGATGGATGAGGGTGGCGACCGTGGTGGACTTGCCACCACCGGTCGTCCCGATGATGCCCGTGTGCCGGGGGAGGATGGACTTGTCCCGGGAATCGAAGCGGGCCTCCATCCGGTCATGACCCGAGACCGTTCCCAGGCAGAGATCACCCGCCATGCCGAGGACCACCGCGCTCTCTTCCACGCCCAACAGGAAGACCGGACTCCTGGGCCGGGGCCGATGATCAGGCGGAAGGAGCTCTCCACCCGATTCCTCGCCCAGGAGCTCGACCTCCACGCGTCCATGGTAGTCGAAGGTGTAGGCAAGCTTCTTGCCCTGCACCACCACTCCGAAGGCCAGGGTGGAACCGGCGGAGATGGCATCGGACTCCGCGAACGGCCCGCGCACGACCACCCCCAGATAGGAGCGATTGTCCTCTTTCGATTTGATCCGCACGAGTGTCTGGAAGGAGAGCAGGTGGAGGTCCTCCCGGGTCGCCAGGACCGTGATGAGGTCGTCGTGGCTCGCCGTGGAGTCGAAGTGGGTGAAACCCACGGCATTGTCCAGCTCGGGGTCCATCGCCGCGCTGAGCTTGGGTTGCTTCCCGAATTCGAGGGACTTCCTCCACTCCTGTTCCGGAAGTGGCGGGGTGACATCGTCGCGAGCATGCATCGAAGGAGAAGGTGCTCTGGCACCCATCAGCGGAGCCTGGCGTGGGGCTTCGGCTCGCGCGGCCGTGGGGACGCGAATGAGCACGGGCGGTTTGATGCCGATCAGCTGGCTGCCTTGGAAGAACGCCCTGCTGTTCACGGCCTCGGCATGTCCCGAAACACACAAGGAGAAATCATCCTGCCGGATGATCTGATGGTCATTCCAATCGTACGCCGCGAACATGCCCGGATGGGTGGATGTGCTCCAGGTCGTCTGGCGGGTGGTGAGGACGCCCACGACCTCCACACGTCGGATCACCTCGGCGAGGCCGTTGGGATCCACGTTGAAGCGCTCCGCGATGACGTTCAGTTCCTCGTCGAACCGGCCTGCGTCGGGACGGTGGCAGAGCGCGAGCCAGGCCAGCGTCTCCAACGAGCAACCCAACTGCATGGCGAGTTCCTCGGAGGATTTGCGCTCGAGCTGCCGGTATTTCTTGAACACATGACCGAGCATCCACGCGTGCTCCTCGCTCCGCCGGGCCGCGGTCTTCAACCAGCTAGGCTGGCTCATCGGAGTCCTCCTTTCCGAAACGCTCCAGTATCTTCATGAGTCGATCCCGATGCCGCTTCACTGCCCGCCGCATTTGCTCCAGGGGTAATGAACCCAGTCCCAGTACTTCCGCCAACCGCTCGGTGGACCGCTCCCCTCTCAGGATCAGCCCGAGGAAGGCCACGTCCCGCTCGTCCTTCAGCTGACCTCGTTTGACGATTCGCTCCAGTGCACGTATGGCCTCCACGAGGTTCTCCATTTCCTCTTTCGGAGTCCTTCGCCAGAGTTCGACAACGCGGCCAAATTCGCGCTCCCGCCGGGCTGTCGATATTTCCGACCTGCGCCGATCCCTCACCTGACACTTGGCCGCCAGGGTCAGGTAGGAGAGCAAACGGCCTTTCTGGGGATCGTACCGCTCGGGCTGCTCCACGTAGGCCAGGAACGTATCGAAAATGGCATTGTCAGCCGCGTACTCTTCGCACCCCAGATCGTCTCTCAGGAACTGGGTGATCTGCTGGGCGAAGAACCCGTAGAGATCAGACAGGGTGACTGGATCTCGTCGAAGTGCTCGTCTGTGCAGATCCTGTTCATCTTTCGGTGGTACTCCTCGTGGTGGCATCCTCATCCCCTCTCCTCGCCAGGTGCGGTCGACCTCGCGCTCACGGTGTCTCGCCGCATCCTTCGCTCCGGTACCGGGGAGTTCGACGCACAGTCCGCCACCCCACGTGTGGGGTTGAGCCAGGAAGGAAGAAGCGGGCGGAATAAAAAACACCGCGTGGCGAACTCGGGCCTCTGGCGGCGAATGAAAGGAAGAAGACACGGCGAGACGCCGTGTCGCTCATTCCCTACGGAGGGGAACCATGACACCGCTGTCTTGTCGCGTCGCCACGACCCAGCGTGAGCTGGACGATGCGCTGCGCATCCGCTGGGCTGTCTTCGGCGCGGAGCTGGGATTGCTCGGAAGCACCCTTCCGCCCGCGCCGCGGGAGGTGAACTGCTTCGACACGCTGGAGACCACCGTGCACCTCATCGTCTATGCGGGCGACGCACCGGTGGCCACCTCTCGGTTGTTGTTGCCCAACGCCGAGGTGGCACGCGCCATGGGCGGGCGGCTGGGGATCGACCTGGAGCGCAAGCTGGATTTGTCGGCGATGGAGGGACCGGGTCTGGTGTTCGCGGAGACCACGCGCCTGTGCATCCTCAAATCCTGGCGCAACTCCGAGGCGATCCTGTGGTTGCAGGCCGGGATCTACCGGGAGAGCCGCCGCCGGGGTGTGACGCATTGGATCGCCTCGGCCAACATGGACACGGATTGGGCCGAGGACGCGCGACTCGCCGCCCAGGTGGCCTGCCATCAACGCCTGATGAGTCCTCACTGGCGGGCCCGGGCCCTCGCGCCCCAGACGCCTCCGGCCGTCGCGCACACGCCCATCTACACGGAGTTGGAGCGGGAGCGCGCCCGGCAGGGGCGGCTCGAGGGACTCCGGCTGCCCCGCGTCCTGTCCTTCCTCGCCCGCAGGATGGGCGCGCGCTTCATCGCCGACCCGCTCTATGACTCCGGCTTCCGGCGCTTCTCCCTGCCGCTGGTCGCGGCGCTGGATGAGGTTCCGGCCCGTACCCTGACGCACTTCGAGTCGCTGAACGTCCGCGAGTCCTGAACCGGACGCCTTTTCATCACCCCTCCCCTCACCCCTTCACCCCCACGAACGGGACCGCTCCACGGCCCCGAACAGGAGACGTACATGCACACGCAGAATGGAACGCAGTCACGGATGGATTGGATGGAGACCCTGGAGCACGAGGCGCGCACGCTGGTGGAGGACCTGGAGGCGCACCCCACCGCCCGGAAGCTCTTCGACGGCAGCATCGACGCGGCCGGCTACAGCCGCTACCTGGTGCAGGCCTACCACTACGTGCGGTGGACGACGCCGTTGTTGATGGAGTCGGGCGAGCGCATGAAGCGCGCGGGGAGCCACACCGCGCTCGGGGAGTTGTTCCTGCACAAGGCCGCCGAGGAGCGGGGCCACGAGCGCTGGCTGCTCTCGGACCTGAAGAACCTGGGCTGGTCGGCCGAGCGGGTCACGGCGGCGGGCCGTTGCCCGGCGGTCAACGCCTACATCGCCTGGAACCGGTACACGGCGCTGGCGGGCATCCCCCTCGCCTTCCTCGGCACCGCGTATGTGTTGGAGTACCTCGCCGTGCATCGCGCGCCCCAGGCGGTGGAGCGGTTGCTCGCGGCCCGGAACATCCCCAACATCCACAAGGCCGTCACCTTCCTGCGCGGGCATGGGGAGGCGGATGGAGAGCACGTGGCCGAGCTGACCCGGCTGCTGCGCTCGATGAAGGACCCGCGGGAACAGTCCGCCATGCTCCTGTCCGCGCGCACCACCCGCTCGCTCTACCTGGGGCTCTTCTCCAGTGATGCGCGGAAGGCTCCGGAGCACCCCACGCACTGAGCCATCCAGGCGCCGCTCACGACCGCACCGAGGCCCGGGCGATGAAGTCCGCCCGGCTATCGGCCCCCACCTTCTGGTAGATCCTGCTCAGGTGCTTCTTCACCGTCCCCACCGAGCACCCGGCCGCCTCGGCGATGTCTTCGTTCTGTCCGCCTTGAAGCAGGAGGGTCGCGATGTGCGCCTCCCTCTTGCTCAACCGATCTCGCCAGGCTTTGGGCAAGGGATGGGGAATCTCCTGCATTCTCAGCTCCCAGTAGACCCGTCCATTCACGGGGCAAAGGGGGTTGAACTCCACTCGCAGGGTCGCGTCGGCGCCAGGGCATTCCATGATGCGCGCGTCCGCTCTGGCCGCGCCCTGCGTCTTCACCAACAAGGCCAACCGCTCCGACAGGACGAGGGGAATGCCCGAAGAGTCCAGGTCGGAAGGGGTGAACCACCGCTCCAGCACCCTCTCGGCGTGAGCCGTTCGCAGTTCCTCCTCGGCCCGTGGCGTCAGGACCAGGGCGGCATGGGTCTGGCTCGAGATGAGTTCCAGCAATTGGCCCCGGTGCGCATCGGCGAACCTGCGAATGTTCCAGAAAGAATTCTCGATCCGGTGCCTCGCCCATTCGAGGAACTGCCGGCTCCTCGAGTGAAAGGGATCGCGCTCGCTGTACAGCGTGATGCCTCCGTGCCACGCCTCACCCGGGCGAAGGATTCCCACGGACAAGACATGTTTCAGCCGCATGCCACGCTCGCGGCTCAGCCGATAGGTGAAGGTGTTCTCCACCTTCTCGCCCCGGAGCATGTCGTCTTCACACAAGGGAACGTTGGGGTTTCGCATCACGGCGCCGAGCACGAAATCCCTGTACGCCCAGGCGGAATAGTCCTCGAGCAGGGGGGCGGACAGCCGCGTCCGCCACTCGTATCGGCTGGGATCTCCCAGGAGGGAGAGACAGATGGCCGAGCCATCCGCCTGGAACATCTGGCGGAACGGTCGCTCGGAGACCTCCTGCACATCCGCGAGGCTTTGCGCGAACTGGAGCTCATCCACCCACTCGCTGGCGATATCGCGTTCCCACTTTTCCATGTCCGACAGGCGCATCATGATCATCCCCCCACTTCTTCGCTCCGGAAGCCAGCGCCTGCTACCACCTTGATGGTACAGACCTGGTCATCGTCCAGGTGCATCTTCAGTCTCGAACACGGCACGAGGCCGTGTCCCGACAAAGGACGCACCCAATGCTCTACATCACACACATCCGTCTGGCCACTGGGGCCAATACCAGTCACGAGCACATCTCGGACGTCAAGTGGCTGGACACGACCACGCGACAAAGCAGCCAGGACACCCGGGCGGAAATGGTCAGGAAGATCGATCGGGGGCAGGACGTCCGGGTGAAGGACCATCGAGGCGACGTGCAGGTGCTCGTCGTTCGAGCCAATCCTCCCTACCTGCGGACCTACGCGGACGGCCGTCCCACAGACAATTTGTTGTCGCTCCCCCGCTTCTGACGGGCACATCCGCGCCTCTCCCTTCGCCACGCGGCGCAACAACGGCTCCGAGCCCGGGCTCCGCGTGGTCACAGCCAAGGAATAAGGAAGCCCTCCCCCGTTCGTCTGTACCTTCGAGGAGGTACTCCGCCCCGGCCTCGGAACCCTCCCTTCTGTCCAGGGAAACGAGCGCCCCAAAACAGGAAGTGAGTACTCACTTTCTTTTTGGGGCGGAGCCACTCATACTTCTGACATGTCCGATTCCTTCCTCCCCATCGACGGAGCGCCGCCCGCCCGGCGCACCCAGCAGGAGCGCCGGGATTCCACGCGCCAGAAGCTGCTGGACGCCACCGTCGAGTGCCTCGTGGAGCTGGGCTATGCGCGGACGACCACGATCGCGGTCGCCCAGCGCGCCGAGGTGTCCCACGGGGCCCTGTTCAAGCACTTCCCCACCAAGGCGGCGCTGCTGGCCGCGGCGGTCGAGCGCCTCTTCCCCCTCCTCATCGCCCGCTACCGCGCCGAGCTCGCCGACCTGCCGGCCGTCGCGGAGGATCGCATCGCCGAGGCCATCGAGCGGCTGTGGTTCATCTACCAGCGGCCCGAGCTGCTCGCCGCCATCGAGCTGTACGTCGCCGCGCGCACCGACGCCGAGCTGGCCGCGGCCCTGAGCGTGGTGGACCCGCCCCACCGCCGCCACCTGCACCGCGTGGCGCGCGAGCTCTTCCCCGAGGTCGCCGCCGCCCACCCCGGCTTCGATGCGCTCATCGAGCTCATCCTCAACGCCGTGCAGGGCGCGGCCGTGGGAGGCGCGGCCCTCCCCGCCAATCCGGACCACCGCGCGATGCTCACCCTGCTCGTCCAGCTCTCCCGCCGCGCCTTCTCCTCTCCCGCCTGAGCACAAGGAGCCTCCCCATGGCCGACACGCCCATCGATCTCACCCTGTACGCCATCCCGGCGTTCATCTTCCTGATGGCCGTGGAAGGGCTCTATCTCTGGCGTCATCGCGAGTCGGGCCTCCAGGGCTATGCCGCCCGGGACACCGCGGCCAGTCTGTCCATGGGGCTCGGCTACTCGGCCATCAACATGGTGTGGAAGGGCATCGCCTTCGCCTTCTACACCGCGCTCTACCAGCTCACCCCGCTGCGGCTGGGCACCGGGCCGCTCGTCTGGGTCGCCCTGCTGTTCGCCGACGACCTCTGCTACTACTGGTTCCACCGCATCCATCACGAGTCGCGCTTCTTCTGGGCCTCGCACGTGGTGCACCACTCCAGCCAGCACTACAACCTGTCCACCGCCCTGCGCCAGACGTGGACGCCCATGACGAACACGCTGTTCTGGGCCCCGCTCGCCCTGCTCGGCTTCCACCCGGTGATGATCGTCACCCAGCAGGCCATCAGCCTGCTCTACCAGTTCTGGATCCACACCGAGGCGGTGAACCGGCTGGGGCCCCTGGAGTGGGTGCTCAACACGCCCTCGCACCACCGCGTGCACCACGGCGCCAACCCGCGCTACCTGGACCGCAACTACGCCGGCATCTTCATCATCTGGGATCGGCTCTTCGGCACCTTCCAGGCCGAGGACGAGCGCCCCGTCTATGGCCTCACCCACAACCTGAAGACGTACAACCCGGTGCGCATCGCCTTCCACGAGTTCGCCGCCATCCTGCGCGACGTGCGCCGCCCCGCCCCACTGCGCGTCCGCCTGGGCCTCGTGTTCCGCGGGCCCGCCTGGAAGGCCCCCGGCGACAACACCGAGGCGCTCCCGACCCCTCAGGCCCCCGCGAGCGAGCACGTCTCCTCCGCGTGAGGGACTATTCGGTCGCGTCGCAGCCCCTCAACAAGGGCTCTCCGCGAGGCCCCGCGCGACCCCGGATCGCCCCTCAGTAGAGGATGCAGTCGAACCTTTCGACGATGGCGCGGAATTCTTCCGGGTTGGCGTCGTACCGCTGCGCCTCGGATGGGGCGAAGAGTGTCAGGGCCTTGGTAGAAGGCGGTTGGTCGTACAGGTCCTCGATGACAACAGAGCCAAAGCGTCCCGGCCACTGGACGCTGTTGAGTTCGCGGGCTCGCCCAATGGGGTCCAGGAGGGTGAAGCAGGGCCACTTGGGAAAGCGAAGGGTGGCGGGGTCCGAGCCCATGATGCGGCAGCCATCCAGCCGGGCCTCGGTGAAGTCGCAGTCCTCGATGGCCCCATATTCACAACCTGTACCGTAGTCGGGCCAGTGCCCGAAGTCGCACCCCGAGAAGCGACCCTTGAAGCGGCACCTCTTGAGGGAGGCCTTCACCCATTGCTGGTGGTTCTTCAACTCCTGCTTCACCTCGAAAGTGCAGTCGATGAACCGTGCTCCAATGATGATCAGGTTCCTGGCGGACACTTTCAGGACAACGGTGCAGTTCCTGAGCGACAGGTTGGGGCCAAGGAAATAGAGCGAGTTCTTGTCCGACAGCTCCAGCCGCTCGTTTTCAATCTCCTTGTTCTCAATGAGGACGTTCTCCAGCCACCCCATGGTTGCTCCTCTCAGAAGGTGAGCATCCGGAACAACTCGCCCGCCATGCGCCTGCCGTGACGAGCCAGATTCGACTCCGTGCCGGAGAGCATCTCGTACTGGCGGCCCGTCTTCAGGTCAACCACGTCCACTCCCTGGTGTTTGAACTGAAGGCTGCCTCGCAACTGGGCTTTCACCTCTTCGTGCACGAACCGCCCCCGGGCCTCGCGTTCCAGCAGTCTCGCCAGCCAGTATTCGCCCTGCTTTTCTGCTTCTCTGATGGCAGCTCTCTCCTGTTGGCTCAAGCGGTGAGGCCCCCACTTCTTGGCGGCCTGGGTGACGGCCTCCTGGAGCATGTCCCCCACCTTGTCCTCGGCGGGAATGTCCGCGGCCGACTTGCCCCGGGGCAAGTGCCAGCGCTGGCCGTCGCTCAGTTCCACCTGCCGGTTGCCGCCCCGGTGGCGAATGACGGTTTCCGCATAGCGGCCCCCTGGGGCCTGTCCCGCCCCACTGCCCTGCCCCTTCTTGAGCAGCACCACGGCCAGGGGGCCCTGGGGAGAGGTGGCCACCGTCTCCGCCGTCACTATGGCCTTGGCCAAGGCGCCCTCCGTCGCCCAGTAGCTCGTGCACCAGGGCCCCGCGCGTCTCGTCGAGCACGTGGCCAAAGGCCAGGGCCAGGGCGAACGCCCGCCGATCATCCGTGCGCAGGTAGGGCCCGTCGTCCAGAAGGCCCAGGCAGTCGCCTCCTCCCCGGGGCACGCACCACTGGAGGTACCTGACCCTCAAGGCTTCATCTGCTGCGGGGGTAAGGACCACCGGGCCCTCCTGGCGCTCGGGCACCAGGGTGTAGGCCTGGTCGCGGTACACCTCCAGCAGCCAGTCTCCCTGGCTGTCCACCGTCTCGACGCCCTCGGAGGGTGGCAGGAGATGGAGCAGCGCCCGGGCAGCCGCTCGTGGAATCTTCGTCCCCAGGCGCACGTCGCGGGAGAAGCGCAGGAAGGCCTGCTGGAACTCGGCCCTGGGGATGCGCACCGGCCGGGTGGCGATAGCGCCGGGCTCCAGGAAGTCCACGTCGTACACCGTGGCGGACTCGAGGCCGGGCTCCGCCGGAGCGGCCACACGCTCCTTGGGCGCTGGTGGGGGCGTCAGCGAGTGGTAGCGGGAAGCCACGAAGCTGTCCCCTGGGGTGCCCGAGGCACACGACAATTGGGAGAGGAGGAGGGCCCAGGCGCCAACGCAGGGGCTCAACCCCGCGCTCACAGGGCGAGCGCCAGGAAGACGAGTGGACACAGCGCACCTCCGGAAGCGACGCAGTCAAAAACCGTTGCTCCGGAACTACACGAAAATGCAGATGGACCCGTCAAGCCACTGGAAGACCGCTCCACATGAGGGGAGGCCGCCGCGCCTCTACTCGGACCAGACGAGCGCCAGCTCGAGCTCGACGGCCTCGAACGGCGCGGCGCGGACCCGCTCGTCTCCGGCGAAGGTCTCGACGAGCAGCCAGTGGCGTCCCTCGAGCCGGAAGAGGTCGAGCGTCTGGGCGATCGGGTCCACGTGCCAGACGTGGCGCACACCTTCCCGGGCGTAGATGCGCATCTTCTGCACCTTGTCGATGCGACGCGTGCGCTCGGAGAGGACTTCGCACACCCAGTCCGGGGCGAGGTCGTAGTGCGCCGGGGCGTCTTCTCCTCCGACGGCCCGCGGCAGGCGCTCGCGCCTCCACCCCGCGATGTCCGGCACGAGCTTGTCCGGCCGGGGGCCGAGGTGCAGCTCGGGCTCATCGATGATGACCCATCCGCCCGGACCCCCTCTGCCGAACAAGAAGGGCATCGAGAGCAGAGCGCCCAGGCGCGACGCCGCGTTGGTGTGCGCTCGGGCCGGGCGAGGGCTCAGGTGCAGCTCGCCGCCGAGGATCTCCGTCACCATCTCCGGAGGCGCCGCCTGGAAAGCGGCTTCGATGGACGGGGAGTTTGGCTCGGTGGACTCGGGATCATCGGGGTGGCGCGGAGCCATGAGTGGAAGATGGAGTATGTCCCGCGCACCGTGCAATCCCGACGCCGTCCGGAGTCGCGGAGCCCCGCCGGTGCGTGATGGCATGAGTGGACACTTCGCCGGGTTCTCCTCGCCAGCGAGAGAGCGTGAGGAGTGGGGCTTGTTAGGCTCCACGAGCCCGCTCGCCGGGCAGGAGACTCGGCCATGGCCTTCACGCTGACCGTCAATGGAGCCACCCACTCCATCGACACCGACGAGGACACGCCCCTTCTCTACGTCCTGCGCGACGAGCTGAGGCTCAATGGCGCCAGGTATGGATGCGGCGTGGGCCAGTGTGGTGCCTGCACCGTACTGAGCGATGGCGCCCCCCTGCGCTCGTGTTTCGTTCCCGCCGCCTCGCTGAGTGGCCGCGCGATCACCACGCTCGAGGGTCTGCGCGCACCGGACGGAACGCCGCACCCGCTCCAGCGCGCCTTCCTGGCCGAGCAGGCGGGACAGTGCGCGTACTGCATTCCGGGGATGATCCTCGCGGCCGAGGCGCTGCTGCGGGAAAAGCCCACGCCGAGCGAGGCGGAGATCCGCACCGCCCTGGACGCCAACCTGTGCCGGTGTGGCTCGCACAACCGCATCGTGCGCGCCATCCAGCGCGCCGCGGCGGAGCGCCAGCGATGAGCGCGCGCATCGAGCGGCGAGCCGTGCTCCAGGGCGCGCTGGTGCTGGCCTTCTCCCTGGCGGTTCCACCGGGCCACGGAGCCCAAACGGCCCCCGGGAAGCTCCCGGGAGATCTCCAGCGCAATCCCCAGCTCGACGCCTGGTTGCGCATCGGTGCGGACGGCGGGGTCACGCTCAAGACGGGCAAGGTGGAACTGGGCCAGGGCGTGTTGACGGCCTTCGCGCAGCTGTGCGCCGACGAGCTGGACATCGAGCTGTCACGGCTGGTCATCGTCTCCGGTGACACCCGGCACTCGCCCCGCCAGGGAGCCACGGCGGGGAGCATGTCCATGCCCGAGGGGGGCACGGCGGTGCGCGCCGCCGCCGCCGAGGCGCGCTCTCTCCTGCTGGCCATGGCCGGCGAGCGGCTGGGTGTTCCGGTCACCCGTTTGACGGTCCAGGACGGCACCGTCACCGATTCCACCGGGGGCGGCTCCATCACCTATTGGCGCTTGATGGGAGGACGCACCTGGAACCGCAAGGCCACGGGCACCGTCGCGCCCAAGCCCGCCTCAGCGCGGCGCTACATCGGCCGGCCCATCGCGCGCGTGGATCTTCCCGGCAAGCTCTCCGGCGAGCCGAGCTTCGTGCACGACTTGCGTCCCGACCGGCTGGCGCATGGCCGCGTCGTGCGGGCCCCGTCCCAGGGCGCGACGCTCCTCGAGGCCGACGTGGCCTCCGTGCGGGAGCTGCCGGGGATGCTCGGGGTGGTGCGCGACGGGGACTTCCTGGGCGTCATCGCGGAGAAGGAGTGGCAGGCCCACAAGGCGGCGACGCGCCTGGCGGCGAGCGCCCGGTGGCGGGAACACGCCCGTCTTCCGGAGGACCCCTACGCCTGGATTCTGGGACAGAAGACCCAGGACACGGTCATCGCTCACGCCGAGCGCCCGGAGGGTCCCGCCCCGGCGCGCGCCCTGGAGGCGAGCTACCGCCGCCCGTACGTGATGCACGGTTCCATCGGCCCGTCGTGCGCGGTGGCGCACTGGGACGGGGACGTGCTGACGCTCCACTCCCACAGCCAGACCATCTTCGAGACGAGCGCGGCGATCGCGAAGATGCTGGGCCTGCCCGCGGAGAAGGTGTGGGGCCGGCACCTGAGCGGCTCGGGCTGCTATGGCCACAACGGGGCGGATGATGCCGCCGCGGACGCCGCGCTCCTGGCCCGCGCCCTGCCCGGCCGCGCCGTCCGGGTGCAGTGGTCGCGCCAGGACGAGCACACGTGCGAGCCCTATGGCCCGGCGATGGTGACGAAGGTGCGCGCCAGCGTGGACGCGGCGGGCAACGTGCTCGACTGGACGTACGAGCTGTGGTCCACGTCGCATGGCACGCGCCCGGGGGGAGAGCCCGGCAACCTGCTCGCGGGCCGCTCCCTGGCCGAGCCCTTTCCCCAGCCCATCCCCAGGAATGGCGGGCCGCCCAACTACGCCGCTGATCGCAACGCCATTCCGCTCTACGCGTTTCCCGGGCGCAGGGTGACCACGCACTTCGTCACCGAGATGCCAGTGCGGACCTCGTCCCACCGCGCGCTCGGCGCCCACGCGAATGTCTTCTCCATCGAGAGCTTCATGGACGAGCTGGCCCACGCGGCGGGCGTGGATCCGCTCACCTACCGGCTGCGCCACCTGGAGGATCCCCGCGCGAAGGACGTCCTGCGCAAGGCGGCGGCGCTCCTGGGTGACTCCGCCCGACCGCCCCACCATGGGCGGGGCCTCGCCTTCGCGCGCTACAAGAACCTCGCGAGCTACTGCGCGGTGGGGCTCGAGGTCTTCGTGGAGCCCACCACCCACGCGCTCCGGGTGACGCGGGCCGTGCTGGCCGCCGACGCGGGGGAGATCGTCAATCCCGACGGGCTCACCAATCAGCTCGAGGGCGGCCTCATCCAGACCCTGAGCTGGTGTCTCAAGGAGGAGGTCCGTCACGACACGCGGCGCATCCTCTCGCGCGACTGGAGCAGCTACCCGGTGCTCACCTTCTCGGAGGTGCCGCCCGTGGAGGTCGCGCTCATCGACCGCCCGGGCGAGCCCTTCCTGGGAGCCGGAGAGGCCGCGCAGGGGCCCACGGCGGCGGCCCTGGCCAACGCCGTCTTCGACGCGACGGGCCTCCGGGCGCGGGAGTTGCCCCTGACGCCCCAGCGTCTGGCCGCGCTCCGGAAGACGGCCGGGCAGTGACGGGCTAGCGCTTCTTCCCGGCTCCGCGCTTGCCACCCGCCTTCTTGTCGCTCTCCTTCCAGACGCGGGCCATCCAGTCCTCGATCTCGTCCGCCTCGCGGGGAATGGCCTCGGAGAGGTTGCGCATGCCCCGCGCGGTGACCACGACGTCGTCCTCGATGCGCACGCCGATGCCGCGGTACTTCGCCGGCACGGTCAGGTCATCGCCCTGGAAGTACAGGCCGGGCTCCACGGTGAGCACCATGCCGGGCTGGAGCTTGCCGTACTTGTAGACCTCCTGCCGCGCCTGCGCGCAGTCATGCACGTCCAGCCCGAGCATGTGGCTGATGTTGTGCAGCGCGTAGCGCTTGTGGAACTGGTTCTCGTCCTTGAGCGCCTCCTCGGCGGAGGTGGGCAGGATGCGCAGGCGCTCCAGTCCCTGCGCGAGCACCCGCATCGCCACGCGGTTGGGCTCCATGAAGTCGACGCCCGGCTTGACGGCCTTCAACGCCGCCTCCTGGGCCTCGAACACCAGCGTGTAGATCTCCCGCTGCTCCTTCGTGAAGCGGCCACTGAGGGGCATCGTGCGGGTGATGTCCGCGGTGTAGAGCGATTTGCCCTCCACACCCGCGTCCAGGAGCAGCAGTTCTCCCGGCTCGAGCTTCCCGTCATTGCGCCTCCAGTGCAGGACGCAGGCGTGCTGGCCGGAGGCGGCGATGATGCCGTAGCCCACGTCGTTGCCCTCTTCCCGGGCGCGCAGGTTGAAGATGCCCTCCACCGTGCGCTCGCTCTGGGCGGACCGGAGCGAGCGGATCACGTCCTCGAAGCCTCGATGCGTGGAGGCGATGGCGGCGGACAGCTCGCGCAGTTCCTGGGCGTCCTTGAGGAGCCGCATCTCGGAGAGCGCCGTGGCGAGCGCCCGATCCCTCTCGGTCTGCTCGGGCAGCACGCCGTCCACCTTGGCCGAGAAGCCCCGGAGCACGCGCCAGGGATGGATCGCCCCGCCCCGCAAGGACGACAGCCGCGCGGGCAGCTCGTTCAGCCTCCGGCACTCGTCGATGCCGTAGCGGGCCTTGCTCTGCTCCACGCCCAGCCGGGGGCCGACCCACAGCTCGCCCTTCACGTGATCCGTGAAGAAGGTGGGATCGCTCCGGCCGGGGTTGGGCTCCACGAACAGGATGTCCGTGTGGCCGCCGCCCTGCTTGGGCTCCATCACCAGCACGCAGTCCGGCTCCAGGTTGCCCGTCAGGTAGTAGAAGTCGCTGCCCGGGCGGAAGCGGTAGTGGGTGTCGTTGGCGCGCACCTTCTCGTGCCCGGTGGGAATGACGAGCGTCTCCCCGGGAAACAGCTTGGACAGGGCCCGGCGCCGCGCCAGGAAGGACTCCGCGTGCTTGAGGCGGGGCGGCGGCTTCGTGGTGGCCGGCTTCCAGTCCTTCATCATGAAGTCCAGCAGCGCGGGCGGGCGCGCACTGCCGTGGCTGTTCTGCTTCGGCGGGGACGCCGGCTGCTGGGGCTCGGACGTCACGGGCTGTTCGAGGGCGTGCGGTTTGTCTTGCATGGTTGGCATCCTGAACAATCAGGTGGAGTGCTTCGAATCCCCGGAGCGCTCAGGGCTCCGGACAGTGTGCCCCCGTGTCGATCCACGCCTGGATGAGCTCCCCGAAGACCCGCTGCGTGCCGGGCACCGCCTGGAGCCCGGGCCCCGGATCCCACCCCCAGGCGACCAGCACGTCCTCGGCCATGTGGTGGTGCAGCCGCGCCAGATCCTTGCCGCCGTTGCGTGCCGGATCCTTGATCTGCACGCAGATGGAGCCCAGGGATCTGCCCACCCACGCCATCTCCGCCGGAGCCAGCGCCCACTTGGGGTTGCCGGGGACGCCGCGCAGCGTCTCGCCCACCACGGGGAGGTTGGCCGCTTGATGGCACGTCGCGCAGGGCAGTCCCGGCGGGCCGTGGCCCTCCTCCCCTCCGGACACCACGGGAAGGTGACGCCGCTGCTCCAGCCCCTGGCGCGGCACCCCGTCCGCCGGGTGGCAGTTGGTGCATCGCGGATGGGTGATGACCCGGCCGGCCTCGGTGAAGAGCGCGATCGAACGGGCCCGGGGATCGGCGATGGTGGAGAAGTCCGACACGGGCCGGAGCGGCGGCAGGACCTCTTCCTCGCGTCCGGTGCGCGGGGCCGGCTCCTGGGGAGGCGGTGGCCGCGCGGCGTTCTTGCACCCCACGAGGAGCACGGTGGCCGCGCTCAACACCCGAAGCATGACGGGGAGGACTCGCATGCGGCGCGAGCCTGTCACACGCCCGGAGTCACGGCCAGGGCCGAAACGCTCAGTCCCGGCAGCAGGCGATGGCGCCGTCCTGCGAGCGGAAGAAGGCCGTGGTCAGCTCCCGCCCCACCCAGCCGCACAGCACCTCGTAGGTGCGCCGCCGGGCGCCCCCCACGCGTGCCGCCTCGCGGCTGAGGGTCTCCGGGTGCCGGATGAAGACGTTGTAGCCGAGGATGACGCCATCCGAGCGCAGCAGGGTGATGCCGTCGGTGGCCATCATCCCGCGCAGCAGTTGCGCCATGGCGCTCACCGCGGAAGCCGACTCCACCTCCGGCGCCTCGTGGTGGCGCATCACCCGCGCCACCATGTCGATGGGCGCGTCCAGCAGCACGCCGTCCACGAAGAGCGGCAGGGCCGAGCCCCCCTTGGGCAGCACCGCCACCAGCGTGCCGTGCGAGGACTGCATGGCCTCGAAGAGCACGCGCCGGTAGAAGTCGCGCGTGAGGCCTCGCGCCGGCTCGCGCACGTCCGCCGTCAACCCCAGCGCCAGCTCGTCCATGGCCACCGTGGGCAGCAGGTTCTCCGCCCGCGCGCCCGACAGGAACACGTGCCGCGTGAGTCCGCCCAGCGCGCGCAGCTCGACGACGTTCTCCGCCAGTTGCAGCACGCCCACCATGCGCGAGGCGCCATCTCCCGCGCGCCGCATGCGCTCCAGCGGCGTCTCCACCAGCGGCGAGGGCTCGGTGCGGAAGATGCCGTAGCGAAAGCCCTCGGGCACGAGCAGCAGGTACAGCGACCACCAGCGTCCCTGGCCGAGCGGTGCGCACTGCTTGAGCGCCCGCTGCACCGTCTCGCGCGTGCGGGGACCCGTTCCCACCGCCACCGGATCCTTGCCGTTGAGCACCCGCATCATCCCGTCCAGGTCGTCCCCCAGGAACGCCACCGGGAAGAGCGGCTCGCCCTCCTCCCGGTAGCGCGACAGCGTCACGAGCAGCTCGCTGAGGGGCTCGCCCACCTGCGCGGAGCCCAGTCCGGCCTCGGAGAGGAAGGAAGAGATCGCCTCCGACAGCAGGTGGCGGAAGGACAGGACCGTCGAGGCCCCCGGATCCACGGGACCCAGGTTCGTCCGGGGGCCCGGAACATTCGACTCATCGTCTGAAGCCAGGAAGAGCATGGGGAAGACACCGCGGCGACCGGCCAGGACCTGGAATGAATTATCCATCCTTCAGGCCCTTCGCGCTCCCTCCGAATTTCCCGAGGACGCGTGATGCCGGCAAGCCCCCCAGGCATCCGGGCGCTCCCGGTGATGGCGGGGCGACACTCTCCCCGCTCCGCCGAGGTCAGCGGCGGAAGCGCTCGAGGATGCCCGCGGCGGCCTCGGCGTGGCCCGCGTCCCTCAGCCGGTCCGTGGCCCAGGTCACCGCCCGTGCCATGTCCTGCACGGCCACATAAGGCGTGGGCATGGGCATGACGTGGAAGACGGTGCTCATCGTCAGCCGGATGAGGGGCGAGGTGATGATGAACGCGCAGCCGAGCAGCAGCTCGCGCATGGGCTGCGCGTGTTGGCTCAGCCACTCGAACTGGCGCTGGCGCTGACGCGCCGTGGGCAGGGAGAGCCGCGCCGTGTCGAGCACACTGACGTACGGCTCGCCGCGCCGCAGGTAGAGCGAACCCTGGAGAAGGTACTCCTCATAGGCCTCGTCCGAGACCTGCCCCTCGAAGCGAGACACGAGCAGGGGCCAGAGCGAGTCGTCGAAGATGATGGACGCGGCCATACCCTCTACGCACCTGTCTCCGGAAACCGGCGGCCCTCCAGGGTCCGCGCAACCACGACGCACCGCGTGAACGTCATGCCGCCTACCCTATCTCCAACGCCTACCCGCCAGAAGCCACGGCACGAGCGAGGCACCTCGAAGGGCGAGGAGACGGACCGCCGCCGCCCACCCTCCCCGCGCGGGAGCCCGGCCTCGGAAATCTGCTTCCTCGAACAGACTCCGTCCCTCGCCTTCCAGGGCACCCCACTTCTCCGCGTGGGCCGCGCACGACACGAACGTGACACGGGACCACCCGTCCCGAAGAGCCAATGTCTTCCACCCGTATGACACTCACGGGCACAGTGGGTGCATACCCCGCGTGTGCGGCGGACGAGCCGCATCACGAGGTGAGGACGCGATGAGACGTGGATGGGGGTGGGGCGCGAGGTGGATGGGCGGAGTGGCGGCGGTGGCGTTGTTGACCCACTGCGGTACGGGGGAGAGCGGACAGGAGGAGCCCCGGAAAGAGGCACCGGCCTCGCGGGTGGAGCAGGCCCTGGTCACGACGGTGACCTTCACGCCAAGCGCGGATGCGTTCGCGCGCCGGGACTCGCCCGAGCAGAACTTCGGAAGCGGGGAAACGCTGAGCGTGGACCAGTCACCCGAGGAACGCGGGTATCTGCGCTTCAACGTCACCGGGTTGCCGGGCACGGTGGTCCACGCGAGGTTGCGCCTGTATGTCACGGGCAGCACCGTGGACGGACCGCGGCTCTACGGCACGCGCAACTGGGACTGGCAGGACTCGACGCTCACCTGGTACCGGTCGCCGTACACCTCCGAGCAGCAGTGGCTGGAAGACAAGGGGGCGCTCTCCAGTGGCACCTGGGCGGACTTCGACGTGTCGGCCGCGGTGCATGGAGATGGCGACTACTCCTTCATCCTGGAGGCCACCTCGGCGGATGGCGTGGACTTCGCCTCGCGCGAGAACAGCCGGGCGGACAGAAGGCCCCAGCTCGTGCTCACGGTGGACTCCGAGCCCACCTGCCTGCCGCGCGTCTACACGAAGAGCCACACCGAGCAACCCTACGGGGACACCTACGTGTCCGAGGCCCAGCCCACGCAACGCTTCGGAAGCGAGTCCGTGCTGCGCGTGGACTCGAGCCCCACGCGCTTGGAGTCCTACCTGTTCTTCTCCAACGAGTACATCTACGACCTCGACGCGTGGAACGTGAAGCGGGCCACGGTGCGGCTGTACGCCACGGATGGCACCTCCAACGGTCCGCGGGTGCACACCACCCAGGGCGGCTGGAGCTGGCCGGACTATGACTTCGAGTGGAACACCCGGCCGGCCATCGTGGGCCCGCCGCTGGCGGATCTCGGCGCCATCGCGGCCAACACCTGGGTGGAGGCGGACGTCACGAGCACCGTGGCCAGTCAACGGGGCGCCACCTTCTTCGGGCTCCTGTCGGATTCGAGCGATGGGGTGGACTTCGTGTCGTCGAACGCGGCGGCGGCCGAGCGGCATCCCCAACTGCGCGTCGAGTTCGAGTCGGGCCCCTACTGCACCTACCGGGGCACGGCGGGGGGTCGCACGAACTACACCCGGCACTACGGCGGCGCGGGCGAGGAGCGGCTGCTGGCGCTGGGCGCCGACTCCCAGGGCGGTTTCGTGGCGGCGGGCCGCTTTGGCGATGCCCCCTTCCCCGGTGAGACGGGCTTCGCCCTCGCGCGCTACGACGCGGCGGGCTCGCCCCTGTGGACGCGGCAGGTGACCACCGCGAACGTCCGCCCGCAGGCGCTCACGGTCACCCCCGAGGGCAACATCCTCGTGGTGGGCCTCTACTCCGGCTCGCCCGACCTCGGCACGGGCGCGCTGCCCACGGTACCCGGAGCGTGGACCGCGGGGACGTTCATCGCGAAGTTCTCTCCCACCGGCCAAATCGTGTGGAGCCACGGCTTCGTCGCCACCTACTTCTACGTCCCGGACCAGGAACTCCAGTACTGGCCCGTCCAGGCGGCGTCGGTGGCCACGGATGCCCAGGGCAGCCTCATCGTCGTGGGCAACTTCCATGGAGAGGTGGATTTCGGAGGCGGCGTACTCTTCGCGGGTCGCAACAGCGTCTACAGCGAGGATGCCTACCCGGGCAGCTTCATCGCGAAGTTCGACTGGCAGGGCCAGCACGTCTGGTCCCGTGCCACCGAGGGGGCGCCTGCCGAGCCCACGGCGGAGACCCGGGCGGTGAGCACCGACAACGCGGGCCATGTCTTCGTGGCGGGCCGGGCCAACTCCGGCGCGGACCTCGGTGATGGGCAGCCGATCGCTTGGAGCTCGCCCTACCTCGCGAAGTACGACGGCGCCACGGGTGCGCTCCAGTGGAAGCGGGTGTTCCAGGGCCCCTCCTCCTCCTGGGTCTACGGCGAGGTCATCGCCGTCCGGCCGCTGCCCAATGGCGACGTGGCCTTCGGCGCCAACCTGGGCGGCACCTTCACCTTCGGAGGCGGGACGTACACGGGAGGTGTTCCGTGGGATCAGGGCTACCCGGGCAATCTCAATGGCTTCACGGGCACGCTGAGCGCCACGGGCGGCGACAAGGCCCTGCGCGACCTCAAGGGGACCCGGATCCTGAACCTCGTCGCGGCGAGCGATGACACCTACACGGTCTCGGGTTTTGGCAGCAATGTCGACCTGGGCGGTGGTGTCGTGGGCCCAGATGGGCGCGTCGCGAACTCGGCCTTCGTGGCGCGCTACACCGCGACGGGCGCGCACCTCTGGTCCCGCTCGCTCGAGGGATTCACGGGGGATTACTACTGGCCCCGGATGCTCCTGGCTCCGACGACCGGAATGGACGTGCTTATCGGGGGCGACTTCGCCCTGCCCTTCCAGCATGACGGGGTGACGTACACGCCGCGCGGAGCCTCCGACCTGTTCTACCTGCGGCTCACTCCCTAGTCCCGGGTGACGGGGAGACGCGAGCGCGTCTCCCCGTGGCCCCTTCTCAAGGAGTGACGGGCTCGCGCGCCCGCGCGACGGCCACCACTTCCTGTCCCGGCACCGCCATCACCCGCCGCGACCAGGTGGGATGCTGGGGGCAGCTCACGCGCACCTCCAGCTCCCGGCCCGCCTCGATGGACAGGGAGACCGGCGTCGTTCCCGGCGCCATGCGGCCATCCACCTCGACGAGACAGCCCGTGGGCTCGCTCACCTTCAACGTGCCCTGGCTGCCCGGCACGGGCTGGGTCTCGGTGAGGGTGTGCACGTCGAGGACGTCCTCGCGCACCGCGAGGCCGAAGCGGCGCAGGCGGCCCTCCACCGAGGTGGAGATGATGCGCTGGCGCACCTCCTTCGGATCGAGCGTCTGGGGATCCTCCACCCGCAGACCGGCGACGTAGAGCTGCTCCCCGGGCTCCCGATTGAGCACCTCGACGCTCGCATCCGAGCGCCTCACGGCCAGGGCCACGCCCACCGCGATCAGGGCCAGCAATCCGATGACGCCGGCCACGACCCAGCGCACGGGGAAGGCGCGGGAGGCCGCGGGCACCGCCTCCGCCGGGGACGGAATGGCGGGCGGGGCCGGCGCGGCCTTGGGCGGAGGAGCGGCCAGGGAGGTGGGCGCGGGGGCGGCCTGGGCCGGCGAGACCGGAGGCGGAGCGGCCGGGGTGGCGGGCGGAACGGGCGCGGCCAGGACGGCGGAGAGGACCGTCTCGGGGGGCGGAGGAACCATCGGCGTCTCCCCCGTGGAGCCCCTCAGGATGGGCGAGGGTCCGGTCCAGTTCGGGCTTTTCAAGGCCGTTCCGGGGGGCGGAGGCTCCATGGGGGTCTCTCCGGTGGACCCCTTCAAGATGGGCGAGGGTCCGGTCCGGGTCGGGCTGTTCGAGGCCGACACCACGGCGGGGAACGAGCCGGTGGCGGGCGAGATGGGGCCGAACTCCGCGAGCCGATCCCCCAGCGTAGTGAGGAAGAACCGGGCCACTTCCGCGGGAGAGGAGTGCAGGCCGAGGCGGACCATGACCGCCTCGATCTCCTCGCGCAGGGCGGCGGCCGAGGGCGTGCGGCGCATGCGATCCTTCTCCAGGGTGCGCAGGATGATCTCCGACACGTCCTGGGGAATTTCCGGCTTGAGCTGCGAGGGCACGGGGGCGGGGTCGCGCACGATGGCGCTGAGCGTGGCCGCGTCGTGGTCGCGCTTGAAGGGGAGCTGGCCGGTGAGCAGCTCGAAGAAGACCACGCCGAGCGAGAACACGTCGTTGCGCGCGTCCAGGGGCCGGCCGGCGGCGGCTTCCGGGGAGATATAGGAGATCTTCCCCTTGACCACGCCCGAGCGGGCGACCTCCTCGCCCTGCACCTTGGCGATGCCGAAGTCGCCCAGCTTGATGGCGCCATCGAGCGACACGAGGATGTTGTGGGGGCTGACGTCGCAGTGCACCACGGGGTGGGAGACGCCGGCCGGGTCCACGTAGCTGTGGGCGTAGTGCAGGCCCGCGGCCGTTTCGGAGATGATGCGCAGCGCGTGCTCGAGCGGCAGGGAGATGCCCTTGCGCTTCATCTCCGTCATGAGGCGCTTGAGGTCCGGCCCGCGCACGTACTCCATGAGGATGTACGCCACGCCCTCGGACATGCCCATGTCGAACGTCTGCACGACGTTGGGGTGGGTGAGGCGCGCGTTGGCGCGAGCCTCGGCGAAGAGCATGTCGACGAAGTCGGTGTTCTCCGCGTACTGGGACAGCACCTTCTTCATCACCACGTACTTCTCGAAGCCCTTCACCCCCGCCTGCCGGGCGAGGAACACCTCCGCCATGCCGCCCTGCCCCAGCCGCCGCAGCACGCGCAGCCGGGTGGCGCCGATGTCGTTGTTGAGGTCTGAATGGCTCTCCTTGCCCTCGTTGTTCTCCGAGGGCTCGGCGTTCGTGGAGAAGAGGTACTGGCTGAGGGCGCGCGGCTCGAGCGCCTCGATGTCCTCCAGGCGCGTCTCCACCAGGGAGGCCTGGCTGAGCAGCTGCACGAGCTGGGGGATGGCGGGCAGGCGCGCGGTGCCGCCGCACACGGGGCATTCGCGCTCGGGGCTGGCGTTGGCGAGCAGCCGGGCGAGGTACTCGGAGGCCAGGGTGCGCTGGGGGTTCTCGTTGCCGCAGTGGCGGCACTCGCTCGGCAGCCACAGGGTGTTGATGCGCGCGGCGAGCGGCCGGCCGAAGCGCGCGAGGGCCGTGAGCGCGGGCGGCGTGACGCGGCAGAGCACCACCTGGGCGCCGCGCGAGGCGGTGTCGAGCACCTGCTCCAGCTTGGGAATGGCGTCGGGCTCCACGCGCGAGACGTGGGAGAAGTCGAAGGCGACGCGCCCCTCCAGGCCCGTGGCCAGCCGCCGCACGTTGAGGTCCCCCGTCAGCTCGCTGGCCAGGGTGATGTAGGTGATGTCGTCCTGGACGATCTTCAGGTGGGTGGTGAGCGGCACGGGGGCGCTGGGCATGATGGCGCGCAGGTAGCGCATCACCAGCGGGTCCACCGTGCCGAAGTGCTGGCGCCGGGCGTGGTCGAAGAACTCGCTCGGCAGGTCCGCGAACTCCAGCTTGCCGGCGCACACCGGGCAGGTGTGCACGGGGGCGCGGCCCTCGGCGATCACCGCCGCCTCGGCCTGCAGATCCACCAGCCGCAGCCGGTCCTCGCCACAGGCGCGGCACAGGTAGGGGGCCAGCACGGACAGCACCCGCGCCACGCCCGCGAAGCCCTCCACCATGTTGAGCTGATCCACCATCACCGGGGGCGTGTTCACCAGATAGAGCGACAGGGCCCCGGGGGGCAGCTTGCTGGTGAACTCGATCCACTTGCTGACACCAAAGGAGCTGATGCGCTCCACCTGGCCCAGATCGAGGACGATGAAGCCGACGAGATCCCTGATCTTCGAGGTCAGCGGGAACGTCTCATCGATGACGCCCGCGATGCGGACGTGGTGGATGGTGCCCACGCGCACGCGGTTGATCGTGGCACTGCAGCCCTGCGTCTCCACCGGCCCAACTCCTCGCGAGTCCAGAACATCCCCTCCGGCGCGGGGGGCACGCGCACGGCGTCATCCAGTCATGGGGAACCTGGGGACTGTAGCGTATTTTCCCCGGCACGTGAGGACGGACCGGACCTCGGTGGGAGGGGTCTTGGGCGGATCCAGGGAAGTGCTTGACGCCCCCGCCGCCCCTCGTTCTCGGGGAGAGGCCCCTCGAGCCCCCCCCGCGGGTCTCCAGAGAACCTGGCAGGCGGGCAACCCACCGGGCGTACCGTCGCGGAACACGCGGAGCGCGGGCCGCGCCGGTGCCGCGTTGCGGCATGTCTTCCAGAGGGAGACCCGGGGTTCACGAGGCAGATTCCGGAGCCCCTTTGCGGTATAGGGGGCGCGTTCTCCTTCCATGATCGAGAGATGCACGTGTCCAAACCCCGCCTGATCAACCGCGAAGAGGAAGCACTGCCGCTCGACCGGGAGCTGCTGGTCCGGATGCATGACCTGATGGTGAAGGCGCGTGTGCTCGAGGAGCGCCTCATCCAGATGTACAAGCAGGGGCATGGCTACTTCTGGATTGGTGGCCCCGGCGAGGAGGCCTTCAACGTGCCGCTGGGCCTGCTGATGAAGAAGGGCCAGGGCCCGGCCTACGACTACCTGCACGCGCACTACCGGCAGTCGGCCACGATGATCGCGCTGGGCGAGGAGCCCATCGGGGCCTTGCGGCAGATGAAGAACACGGCGTCGGACCCGTACTCGGGGGGACGCAACTTCGCGGGCCACTTCTCCAAGCGCGAGTGGAACATCGCCCCGGTCTCCTCGCCCATCGAGGTGCAGTACACGATGGCACCGGGCACGGCCCTGGCGCAGAAGCGCCACGGGGGCGAGGGCATCACCATCGTCACCGGCGGCGACGCGGGCACGGCCGAGGGGGATTTCGCCTCGTGCCTGGTGTGGAGCTCGCGCCCGGGCATGGAGCTGCCCGTGCTCATCATCGTCACCAACAACAAGTGGGGCATCTCCACGCCGGCCGACACCCAGCACGGCGAGACGCACATCGCCGACCGCGGCAAGGCCTTCAACATCCGCACCCGGACGATCGACGGCAATGATCCGATCGTCGCCTACCAGGAGCTGAAGGAGGCCATGGAGTACGTGCGCCGCGAGCGCAAGCCCTTCCTCATGGAGGCCATGGTGTCGCGCCTGTACGGCCACTCGTCGGCGTCGGGGGCGAACATGGTGGGCAGCGAGCAGGACTGCCTGACGCGCTTCGAGGAGCGCCTGGAGAAGCAGGGCGTGCTCAAGCGGGCGGACATGGACGCGCTGCGCGGCCGCTACACCGAGGACATCGCCGCCCTGGCCCGCCAGGTGCGCGAGGAGCCCTTGCCGGCCCCCGAGACCATCTGGAACCACATCTACGCGGAGAGGAAGTAACCCATGGCCAACATGGCTCAAGCCATTCGCATGGCGCTGCACTACGCCGAGGAGAACCTGGGCGTCACCGACATCTTCGGCGAGGACGTGGGCGCCCCCCTGGGCGGCGTCTTCACCGCGACGCAGGGGCTCAAGACGGCGTGGAACTCGCCCCTGGACGAGCGGGGCATCATCGGCATGGCCATCGGTCTGGCCATGGCCGGCCAGCGCCCCGTCGCGGAGATCCAGTTCGCCGACTACATCTTCAACACCATCGACCTGTTGAAGATCGCCGGCAACACCTGCTGGGCGACCCATGGGGACTGGAACCTGCCCATGGTGGTGAAGACCCCGGTGGGCAGTGGCATCCGCGGCTCCATCTACCACTCGCATTCCTTCGACGCGATGGCCACCCACATCCCCGGCTGGAAGATCGTCATCCCCTCCAACCCGCTGGATGCGTACGGCCTGATGATCTCCGCGTGCCAGGAGATCAACCCCGTCATGTTCCTGGAGCCCAAGGCGCTCTTGCGCATCAAGGGCGAGGAGCGCATCCCGGGCGAGCCCGACGACGACAAGCAGCTGTCGCGGCTCATCGACGCGCCCTTGGGAGACCGCTCGCAGTGGAAGCCGCAGTGGCCCGCGCAGCTCGAGGCGTACGCGGTGCCCATCGGCAAGGGCAAGGTGGTGCGCCCGGGCTCGCAGGTGACGGTGGTGAGCTACGGCCGCACCCTGCCCCTGTGCAAGAAGGCCGCGGACGACCTGGCGAGCGAGGGAGTGGACGCCGAGGTCATCGATCTGCGCTCGCTCTGGCCCTATGACTGGGAGCTCATCCGGGGCTCCATCGAGAAGACGGGCCGGGTGCTCTTCGTCAACGAGGACACCGAGGTGACCAACTTCGGCGAGCACCTGGTGCGCCGCACGGTGGAGGAGCTGTTCTACAAGCTGCTCGCGCCGCCTCGGCTGCTGGCCGGCAAGTTCGTGCCGGGCATCGGCCTGGCCGACACGTTGGAGATGGCGTCGGTGCCCCAGCAGGGGGACATCACCGCCGCCGTGCGCGCGCTGGCCTCCGAGCAGCCCTGATTTTCCCGCCCCCCTGGCTCAGGGCCTTTGCGAGGGGGGTGGATCCATGGTGTAGACTGAGGTGCCGTGCAACCCACGCCCACTCGAACCCCTGCTCCCGACGCGCCGACCTTCCGCATCCGCCGTGCGCGCCGAGGAGATGCCGAGAGCCTCGCCACGCTGCTGCGTGAGATGGGCTACCCCCATGGCTCGGATGCCCAGACGGTCCACTGGGTCATCAGCCATCCGGAAATCGAAATCTTCGTGGCGGCCGACGCGCAGGATCGTCCCGTGGGGATGGTGTCCCTGTCACACCGGCCACAGCTGCGGCTGCGCGGGCGCATCGCCACGGTGGACGAGCTGGTGGTGACGGAGAGCTGGCGGCGCCGCGGCGTGGGCCGGGCCCTCATCCAGCAGGTCATCGAGCGGTGCGGCGCCCGGGCCCTGAGCGTCAAGCGCATCGAGGTGAGCGCCTACGCCCAGGAGTCCCTGCAGAACTTCTACGCGTCGTGCGGCTTCGCGTTCGTGGACCGCACGGTGATGCGCTACACCGACTTCGAGGGCCAGCACGGCTGACGCCGGGTGGCCCCTCGCGGGCCGCGCCTAGCGCTTGAAGCTGCCCACCACGCGCTGCAGGCGCAGCTGATCCTCTTCCTTCACGTCCACGAAGCGCACGCCGATCGCCTCGGCGTCATCCCGCACCCACGAGATGATGCCGTCGAGCTCGAAATCCTCGCCGCTCACGGACATCTGCAGGCGCACGCGCGAGCCCACGTCGTAGGAGCGGCGCGTGCGCAGGCACAGCCCACCCGCCGAGAGGTTGAGCGAGTAGGCCCGCAGGGCGCGCGCCGCGTCCTGCGTCTGCTCGAAGCGGACGTCGAACGTCGCGGCCACCCGCTCGTGAGATCTCCGGTTGGCGTACAACGCCGCCGGTGACTCCGTCATATCGGCAGACTTGGTGGTCATGCGCACTGATTCCCTCGGGCGTGTGAGTCGGTGAGGTCCTTTTATAGGGAGCCCCGCACGGGAGCGCATCCACTCGAGGACCTCGAAGTGAAGAGAAGTGTCCGCTGTCCTCCATGTCCTGTTCAAGGGGGGGCCGTTTCTCCTCGGACGTCTTATTAGTCCCGTTCGTCTCTGCAACGGGAGCGTCAATGCGAGCGGATTTGTTCGTGTGCAGCGGTGTCCTCATCGTCGGACTGATGGCGGCTTGCCGCGGCGATGTCCTCACTCCGGATGCGGGCACGGGCGCTGATTCCGGAGTGTTCCGAGATGGAGGAACTTCAGGCGGAGGGAATCCGGATCCGGGCAGGGAAACGGATTGCGACGTGGCGGCGCAGACGGGCTGCGAGGCCGGCGCGGTGTGCCTGCGGGGCGTGCTCGCGGATGGGGGCCTGGGAAACCTGTGCTTTACGGGAGAGTGCGATCCGGTGGCGCAGAACTGTCCCGAGGGCAACCGGTGCGCCTACGTGCGGCACGGCAACGTGACGGCCCGCCGCTGCATCCCGGCGAGCACGGGCACGGTGGCCGAGGGCGGCGCCTGCCAGAGCGTCGCGACGGCCGAGGGCGACTTCTACGACACGTGCGCGCCGGGACTGTCCTGTACGGATCGCTCCACCGCCTCGGGGGGCACCACGTTCACCTGCCAGCGCTTCTGCCACGGCGGCGAGCAGTGCACCGCGCCCCGCGACTGCATCGACGTGCTGCGCTTCGAGGGCTCCAACGAGCGGCCGAGGGTGTGTGGCGCGCCCGGCGCCACGTGCGACGTGCTCGCGCGTGACTGCACGGACTCGCGCGGGTGCTACCCCTCGCCCAAGAGCGGCGGCGTGTGCGTGACGGCGGGGACGATCGCCGAGGGCGAGCCGTGCGCGTACGTGAATGACTGCCAGGAGGGCAGCGCCTGCGTGAAGGACGGAGCGGGCCTGGTGTGCCGCCGGCTGTGCCGCGCGCCCTCGGGCTCGCCGGGCTGCGGCAGCGACCAGACGTGCCGGGCCCTCCAGGACTACCCCGGCGTGGGCGTCTGCGTGCGGTAGCGCGCCCTTCCCTGCGTCTCCGGGGCCTCGGAGGATGGGAGGCCCCGGAGATGGGGCCTCACCCCGTGTTGCGCATGCCCACGGCGATGCCGGCGAGCGTGAGGAGCAGGGGCCGATCGCAGTGGTCCTCCCCCGCGCGCTTGCGCCGCATCAGCTCCACCTGGAGGAAGGACATGGGATCGATGTAGGGATTGCGCAGGGCGATGCTCTGCTGGAGCTGGCGGTTGTTGGCGAGCAGGCGCTTCTCGCCCGTCACGCGCTTCACCCAACGGCGGGTGCGCGAGTACTCGGCGCGGATGCGCTCCCACAAGGGCCGCGTGGACTCGGGCGCCAGCGCCGCGTAGCGCGAGGCGATGGCGATGTCCGACTTGGCGAGCACCATGGCCACGTTGTCGATGACGGCGTGGAAGTAGGGCCACTGCCGGTACATGCGCGTGAGCAGCATGAGCCCCCCGGGCCGCGAGCCCAGCTCCTCCAGCGCCGAGCCCACCCCGTACCAGCCGGGGAGGATGGCGCGGTTCTGCGTCCAGGAGAACACCCAGGGGATGGCGCGCAGGGACTCGAGACCGCCGGCGGCGCGCTTGCTCGGACGCGAGCCGATGGGCAGCGCGGAGATCTCCTCGATGGGGGTGGCCGCCTGGAAGAAGGGCACGAAGTCCTCGTCCTCCCAGACGAGCGCGCGGTAGGCGCGGCGGCCCATCTCCGCCAGCTCGTCGAAGGCCGCGCGGAAGGCGGGCTCCTCCTCCGGGGACAGGCGCGGCTGGGCGTCGAGCGAGTGCAGCAGCACGCCGCCGAGCACCAGCTCCAGGGTGCGCCGGGCCAGCTCGGGCCGGGCGTACTTGTGATCCAACGCTTCGCCCTGCTCGGTGGCCTTGTAGGTGCCACCGACGCTGCCCGGAGGCAGCGCGAGGATGGCCTGCTGGGCGGGACCTCCGCCGCGCGCCACCGTCTCGCCGCGGCCGTGGAAGAGGCGCAGCCGCACCCCCGCCTCGCGTGCCACCTGGGTGAGCGAGGACTGGGCGCGGTAAAGCGCGGCGCTCGCGGCGAGCAGCCCCACCTCCTTGCCCGAGTCGCTATAGCCCACCATCACCTCCTGGACGTTCCGGGCCGAGAGGTGCCGGCGGTACTCGGCATGGGTGAACAGCTCGCGCAGCACGCGCGGCCCATCATCCAGCGCGCCGAGCTGCTCGAAGAGGGGCACCACGTCCACGGTGGCGCACCCGCGCGCCTCGTCCCACAACCCCGAGGCCCGCGCGCACTCGAACGCCGCCAGCACGTCCTCGGCGCTCGAGGCCATGGAGAGGATGAGCGTGCGGCAGCAGCCCTCGCCCGACTCGGACTGGGCCTCGCGCATGCGCTGGAGCACGGCCAGCAGGCGCTTGCCGCCCTCCGTCGGCGCGGGGCCGCCCTTGAGGGACGCGGCGGCGCTGCGCGCGTCCTCGGCGGGGGCGCGCACCTCCAGCTCGGCCAGGTGGAAGCCCACGGCGCGCACCAGGGCGATGAGGCGTTGGATCTTCCGCACGCCCGCGTGCCCCGCCTTGGCCTCCGTCAGCGAGCGCTCGAGCAGGTGCAGGTCCGCGAGGAGATCCGCGGGCGAGCGGTAGGCGGCCTCGGGAAGCGGCTCGGAGCGGCCGGCGCGGCGGCCCTCGACGTAGACCAGGGCGGCCTGGAGCCGGCCCTCGATGAAGCGCAGCTTGCGGCGCCAGGGCTCGCCCTCGGTGCGCGCGCCATAGCGGGCCATCACCTCGGGCAGGGCGCGGGCGTCCTCCTCGAGCGAGGCCCGCAGCTCCTTGGACACATGGGTATGGCGCTCGGACTGGGTGAGCACCCAACCCAGCCGGGCGATCTGCGTGCGCAGGGCGCGCAGTCCGCGGGCGCGGTGGGCGCGCAGGGTGTCCGCGAACACCTCGGGAGTCACCAGCGGGTTGCCATCCATGTCCCCGCCCACCCACGAGTGCAGACGCACGGGGGTGGCGAGCACGCCCAGCGGTTCGCCATAGGCGCGCTCGAAGGCCCAATCGAGTGTCTCGGGCATGAGCGCGAGCTGCTCGGCGAGCACCTCCTCCACGTACCAGAGGACGTTCTTCACCTCGTCGCCCACGGTGGGGCGCTCGCGCCGCAGCTCGTCCGTCTGCCAGAGGGCGGAGATCTCCTCGCGCATGGCCGCGTGGGTGTCGGCCTTCTCTCGCGGGGTGAGCTGGCAGCGGTCGCGGTTCTCGAGGAGCCGGGCGAGACGGTACGTCTTCTCCAACACCGTGCGGCGAGCGGCCTGGGTGGGGTGCGCGGTGAGGGTGAGGGTGACGCGCATGGACTGGAGCACCTCGCGCAACCGCGCGGCGCTCACGCCCGCCTGCCGCAGGGAGTGCATCACCGCCTCGAGCGAGCCACGCTGGGGGCCGCGGGAACCGGCGACCTCATGCTCGCGGGTGCGGCGAATGCGATGGTTCTGCTCGGCGAGGTTGACGAGGCGGAAGTACGTGGAGAAGGCGCGCAGCACGGGCTCGGCCTGTTGCAGGGGCATGCGGCGCAGCAGCGCGGCGAGCTCCGAGGCGGAGGCCCGGCGTCCGGACTTGGGGCCCCGGCGCCGCTCGATGGAGAGGCGGCGCACGCGCTCCTCCAGCTCGAAGACGGCCTGGCCCTCCTGCTCGATGATCACTTCCCCGAGCAGCCGGCCCAACAGCCGGACGTCCTGGCGCAACGGCAGATCGACATGACGAATGGGAGGCATGACGCGTCACGCTAGGCCGCCCTCACGCGCCGATCCACTGGGGAAACGGAACTATCCTGGTGCCAACGCCAGCGACAGAATGAAGCTCCACCCCTGAACGAAGAGGAGTCCCGCCATGTCCCTGCTTCGCCACGCCGGACGCTGGAGCGCCGCGCTCGTCGTCCTGCTGACCACGGCCGCCGCCGCCACGCCCCCGGCCGCCATCTGCGCCAACCCCCAGGCCGTGTCGTCCGAGGCCGTCTCGTCCGAGGCCGTCTCGTCCGAGACCCTCCAGAGCTGGGGACCCCTGTGCGCGGAGGGCCTGTGTGAAACGGTCGCGGATTGCTGGAACGCGTGTCCCACGGCCTCCACCGCCGCCTGCAATGGAAACGCCTGCACGTACACGTATGGCCCTGGGGGCGGTGGCGGCGGAGGGGGCGGCGGCGGTGGAGGCCACGGCCCCTTCTGCCCCGACATGATGTGCACGGATGACTGGCAATGCGTCTGCGGCACGTACCAGGGCTACTGCGACGCGAACTACACCTGTCGATTCTGAGCCCGGGGTGGGTGGGGCGAGCCCGTCCGACCCGCCCTGCCCTCCTCCACCGGGTGCTCAGGTACCGATGCGGCGCAGGATGAGCAGCGGTCCGTCATCCACCTTGCGGTCGGTCAGGTCGATGGCGCAGTCGAGCATCCAGTCGCCATGGCCCTCGGGATCCAGCAGGCGCTGCTGGGCGTCCCACTGTCGCGGGCCCGTCTCCTTGAGCAGGGTGTACGCGGGCCGGCGGGCCTGAGGCGTGAGCACCACGCTGCCGTGCTCCTCGAAGTACGGCGCCATGGCCGCCTCCAGCTTCGCCGCGGTCCACGCCTCGCCGCCCGCGTCCAGACGCAGCAGCGCCACCGCGTCGGCGTAGCGTCGCAGGCCGAGCATGCGCACCAGCCGGTACAGCTCGTTGCGCACGTGTGCCGCGAAGGCCCGGGGATCGTCGGTGAGTTCCTGCGGACGGCGCTCGGGGGCCTCGGCGCGGGGGAGGATCGCCTCACCCGGGTTCTTCAGCCGCTCCCACTCGTCCAGGAGGCTCTGGTCGACGTGGCGGATCATCGCCCGCAGCCACTCGATGATGTCCTTGAGCTCGTCGTTGCGGTAGCGCTCGGGGATCGTCTGGGTGAGGGCCTTGTAGCAGTCACCCAGGTAGCGCATGAGCACGCCCTCGCTGCGCTGCAGGCCGTACTCGCGCACGTAGTCGTGGAACGTCATGTACCGCTCGTACATGTCGCGGAGGATCGACTTGGGCCGGATGTTCTCCGCGCCCACCCACGGGTGCTTGTCCGCGAAGGCGTTGAAGGTGGTGTAGATGAAGTCCCGGTTGGGCTTGGGCCACTCGAGCTTCTCCAACTCCTCCATGCGCTCGTCGTACTCCATGCCGCGCGCCTTCATCTCGGAGATCTTCTGGCCCTTGAGCTCGTGGAGCTGGGCGTAGAGCACCACCTCGGGGTTCTCCAGGATGGACTCCGCGAGCGTCACCACGTCCAGCGCGTACGTCTCCGCCTCGTGGTCCAGCTTGTTGAGCGTGTCCAGGAGGTAGAGCGACAACGTCTGGTTGAGCGAGAAGTCGCGCTGCAGGCCCGGCGCCACCGTCACGGTGGCACTCGAGCCACCCTCGCCCTTGTTCACGAGCACCAGGCCCGCGTTGCGCAGGGTGCGGAAGCACGCCGCGGCCTCCTTGAGGTTGCGCCGCTTGATGTACTCCGAGCCGTGCGAGCGGAAGATGAGCCGCACCAGGCGCTGGTAGCCCTCGGCGCCGCCCACCATCTCGCTCTGGAGCAGGTTGAGCAGGAAGCCGTGCGTCACCTCGAAGCGGGACTCGAGCGGCTCGGGCAGCCCCGTCTGCAGGCGCTCGAAGGTGTTCTTGTCGTAGTTGACGAAGCCCTTCTGCGGCGGAGGCTTGCGCGGCAGACGCTTGCCACCCTTGGCCTCCTTCTGGGCGATCTTCACGTTCTCGATGACGTGCTCGGGCGCCTGGGCCACCACGCTGCCCTGGGTGTCGAAGCCCTTGCGGCCCGCGCGGCCGGCGATCTGCTGGAAGTCGCGCACGCTCAGCGTGGCGAGCTTCTCGCCGTTGAACTTGAAGAGCTGGGTGAAGAGCACCGTGCGGATGGGGATGTTCACCCCCACGCCCAGCGTGTCCGTGCCGCTGATGACCTTGAGCAGGCCCGTCTGCGCCAGCCGCTCCACGAGCAGCCGGTACTTGGGCAACAGGCCCGCGTGGTGCATGCCGATGCCGTGGCGCAAGAAGCGCTGGAAGTCCTTGCCGTAGGGCGTGTCGAAGGGAGCCTCCAGGAGCGCCTGACGGATGGCCTCCTTCTCCTCCTTGGTGGAGAAGTCCACGCTCATCAGGTTCTGCGCCTGCTCGGCCGCGGCGCGCTGCGAGAAGTTCACCAGGTAGATGGGCGCCTTGCCCTGCCGGATGAGCTCCTGGAGGGTCTCGTGCAGGGGCGTCTCGCGGTACTCGAAGTCCAGGGGTACCGGGCGCACGGCGCTGCGCACGCTCGCCACCTCGCGGCCGGTGAACTCCTGGAGCTTCTCCTCGATGAGGTGCGTGTCGCCGAGCGTGGCCGACATCATCAGGAACGTGGTGGACGGCAGGGTGATGAGCGGCAGCTGCCAGGCGATGCCGCGCTCGCGGTCCGCGTAGTAGTGGAACTCGTCCATCACCACGTAGTCGGCGCGCAGCATGGCGTCGCGCAGCGCGAGGTTGGAGAGGATCTCCGCGGTGCAGCAGATGATGGGCGCCTCGCGGTTGATGGCCGCGTCACCGGTGAGCAGGCCCACGTTCTCCGCGCCGAAGGCCTCGCACAGGGCGAAGAACTTCTCGTTGACGAGCGCCTTGATGGGACAGGTGTAGAAGGACACCTTGCCCTCGGCCATGGCCTTGAAGTGCAGCGCCATGGCGACGAGCGACTTGCCCGAGCCGGTGGGCGTCTTGAGGAAGAGGTGCTTGCCCCCGAGCAGCTCGAGGATGGCCTCCTCCTGCGCCGGGTAGAGGGACAGGCCCGTGGACTCCACCCAGCCGACGAAGCGGGTGAGGATGTCGTCGGAGGCCAGGGGGCCGGCGGAGCGGTCGGGTAGCAGGGCCGCGAGCGGCGCCCGGGGGGATTCAATCGTCTGCATGGAGAAGGGAAGTCTAGGCGGGTGACTCTCTCGGCCGCCGGGAAAAGTGCATCCGCGCTCGCTGATCTCCCCACATGAGAACACGCCGCGGGGAGGCTGAATCAGCGCACCAGGGAATACACAAAGGGTACATAACTGCACGCTTGCTGAACAGGCATGTAGCTTTGGACCCGCGAGACCAGTTATACCTGCATTCCTATGACCGGCGACAAGCTCGTCTACGCAGGAACCGTCGAAGCGCTCTTTCTCCGAGCCCTCGAGAACCGCCTCACGCCCGCATGCAGGCAGCGGTTGGCGGACGCGGGGTTGGATCTCGAGCAGAAGCTCTCTCCCACCTACACCCTCGATCAATGGAAGCAGTTCCTGCGGATCGCGGCCGACCACGTCTACGCGGGGATGCCCGCGGAGGCGGCGTACTACTCGCTCGGTGAGCGGTTCATCGACGGCTACTTCTCCACCCTCTTCGGGCGCGCGCTGCTCGGGATGGCCCGGCTGATGGGTCCCCGGCGGACGCTGACGCAGGCCCGGCTGTGCTTCCGTACGAGCGCCAATTGCAGTGAGGTGCGAATCGTGGAGCGGGGGCCGACGGAGGTGGAGGTGTGGCTGACGGACATCGGCGCGGATTTGCCGACGTTCGTAGCGGGAGTGCTGGCCCGGACGGCGGAGTTGACCGGCGGGCAGCGGGTGGTCGCGCTCCCCGAGGGCTTCGACGGCCAGTCCGCCACCTACCACGTGCGCTGGTCCGAGCAGACCGACACGGCCGTGGAGGCCGCGCTCGTGCCTCCCCCCTCCGTGGGTGGGCGGGCCCCCGAGTCCCAGCCTCCGGCGTAGCTGCTTCTCCCGTGGGGAGCGCGCGAGCGAGGAGCCAAACAGCGCTCCCGTCCGTGCTCCCTGCTCAGGGGTGAGACCAGGCAAGCGCGGCAGATGGCCGCCACCGGGGTTTCCCCATTGCCCTATCAACGCTCTCCATTCCTACCTAATAGAGGCTATCCAGCTGCCACGGCACTCGCGCAGGCCTCGCGCTCTACGTCATCACTATCAGTATGCGTGGCCTCGCTGATTTTGATCACGTAAGCCCAGACTTAGGCGCAGTGGAAAGAAAGCATTCCTCTTCGACCCAGATAGGAGCAGGTGTAAAGCTCATTGGAGAGCACCACCTTCCGGAAAGCAACCATACCCAAGGAAGAGGATGGTATTCGCACTCCGGTTTCCTAATCATAAGGGGCTAGGCAGGAATCGCATCCACCTCAATCACTACTGGGACCAACTGGACTGACTAGCGCAGAAATTGCGGCATCTTCGTTGATTCTGATCCCGAATCTCTTCACGCGCAGGGCATTGATCTTAGACTCTTTGCCAATCAGCGTTAGCGCATCCTTCGCCTTTCTTGAAATATCCTTCATTTCATCCGAAGCATTAACAACCCTCAAAAAGCTCAAGGCACCGGATATTATTCTTGAGAGTTCTCGCCCCGAATGCGACTTGAAAATCTTGTAATACTCCTCAGAAGGCAGTGACGCCAGTGCGACGAGTTCGTGTTCATTCCATGCATTTTGTGTGGAAATCTTTAAAAGAACCTCAACAGGATTTATTTCAACCCTAAATGTCTGAAGCTTGTCGTTAAAGGCCTTCACGACTCCTGGATTCGTCACATGGTCGGCAAAAGTATACTGACTGAGATCCCAAAAATTTCGCCCTTCCTCTCTTGTATCCATGTAAAAACGGAGCAACTCATCTGCTTGGCGTTCACTCCCAAGCTCTTTGAGCAAATCTATAGCACCATTCAAGTTGACCGGCGAGATGACCTGAACATTCTTCTTGAAAGAAGAGTAGATCGCATCAACCACCTCGCTTTCATTGTCTGCAAATGATTCATGATATGCCCGCCATGCGCTTTCAAAATCCCCACTCTGCTCTTGCGCCTTGATCTTTCTATCTAGCTCAGCGCCACGCATCTCAACCTCCCCTGGATCGAAGAATCCATTCTCAACTCCTTTGAGCAGCACGACATCGAATTCATCCATGCCTACGAACCCATACGCATCCAAAAGCGCATTCCACGATTCTTGTTCCGGAGAGACATCCTTCTTTCTCGGTAACCCAACCGACCTATTCCTGTATTTAAGATAATCTATTGACGGAGCTGTTCCGGGCTGGTATTTGCTCCAACCGAGCAAGGCCAGTGACTGAACGGCCTGCCGAAAAACCCTTTCATCAAACATTGCAACCAGTGGCTCAGCAATACGCACAAAGCGTTCGATCTTCTTGATGATTCGAATATTTGATATTTGCAGCGCCTTGCAATGCTCTCCAATCAACTGGCTCGCCTTGTCCGTTCCTGGTAGCGCAATCCGTACTGCATCCTCAGGGGTCGGCGTGAATTTAACGGCGATATCGACAACTTTTTCGAAGTAACTCCTAAATTCCTCCTCACCAACCCCATCAAACTCCTTATCATTAAGCAGCAAGATAACCTTGCATTTCCTCTGTTCCTTCAGAAAAGAAACCAGGCCAAGCACATCCTTGACAGGAAGATCAGGGCTTCGCCTCTCCAGGTCGTCAATACAAACAATTTGATTTCGAACCAAAGAGAAGAATAGCGGACCAGCACTTTTGATAATGCCCCCTACATATGGCAACTCGTTAGCTACGGGCGTCGTTTTTTGCATGAGTCCTAAAAACCAGTTTCCACTCTTTTTCGATTTGGCCAGAAGATTGTCTGCGCCCTCCGGAAGTAGAAATTCAGAATTCTCGAACATGGTGAATTTTAGACTTTCGAGCGATCCAATTCCAAAGAGGGACACATAGGCATACCGCATCAATCCGAGCATCCTCTTTTGTTTTGCCTTGTCCAACATTGCTTGCCATATGAAAGTTTTTCCTACCCCCCATTCTCCGCTGACACAGAGAACCTCGGGATCTTTGGTCGACAGGAAGCGGGCAAGCTCTTCTTGAATCAGTTCAGTCGATGTCATGAGCACAACCATCCTGCCCTTTCTCTCCCTTGTCCACTGGAGAAAGTAGGGATACCCAACAGGCAACAGACTGGAACAGAGCGGCTGCGCGCCACATGGCTACCCGGCAGCGTTCCCATAGACGACGAAGCAGAGCACTTGGGCGCAACGCCGCCTCTCCCGCATTAGCGCTGGGGCTCTCGCTTCATCAAGTCGTTCTCCTCATCTTGTCGTTGGCGCGGCGCAAGAAGCACGCACCTCATCATGGTTCAACAGAGCGCGGCTCAGGGGCCTTCTTCCTAACGGGGATGTAGCAATGACCCTGGTACTCGGCCAATCCACGAGGGCACGGGGCATCGAGTTTGTGCTGGTTCCAGCATCCTCCCCGGATCTCTGTCTCCGTCCCAGGGATGCATGGCGGTGTCGCCTGCTCCTTAAAGGGCTTCTCCGGCATGGGGTATCCGATGATGGGTGGAGCGTCATCTCTATCGGAGAAGACGATGGGTTCCCTGGGCGCGGTTCGAGCCCACTCACTGGCTTCGGGGCACGTCTCCAACTGCTCGGGCGCACACAGCCAGAGTAGCAGCACGATTCCCGCCACCAGGGCCACTCCCGCGCCCGCAACACGCCACCACCTTTTCCAGAGAGGTGCTTCCGGTAGCGAAGCCTCCCGCCCGAAGAGGGCCCGTGCATCATCCCGAGCATCAAGGAGCGCCAAGCCCCCCGATACCCGAATGAACCCCAAGGTCAGATCGTGGAGGCTCGGCGCCTCCGCCTGAACCGATCGATCGGCGTGCACAACAATCGCCGGAGGGTCGGTGAAGTGCGTGGTTCGTGCACTCCACGGCGTGATGGTGTGCCACTCCTCGCCGCTTCCGGGCATCAGCACCAGCGCGGGCTCTCCCGTCCCGATATGGTGTGCCTCGTAGAGCCGCCCCTCGTCCTCGGGGATATCCAGGTAGCGCTCGCCCACTAAGTACGGACCGATCTGGCGGCCCTTCCAATCAGAGTTGTCGCTCATGTCCGTCTCTCCCTGAACTCCCCTTTTCCTACTCCGGATGTTAGGATGCTGTACAGACTCAAGGGGTCATGGGCGGCACGTCGCAGCCCGCGTCGGAGCCCAGCCACTCCCTGCTCCGGAGGCATGGCCTCCAGGCGTCAGTGGCCCCTGAAAAGATGGGTGAGAGATGGCTCGCCGGACGAACCCGGAGCAGTTGGAAGACGAGCTGGTAGAGGCCTGCTCCAGCGGAGACGAGGCTCGGGCGCGTGCCCTGCTGTTGACGCTTGGCGAGCAACCTCTGGAGGCAAGAACCTTGCTGGAAGCACTGCTGCAAGCCCCTGATTCGCGAGCACGGCAAGCCGCTGTCTTCGGCCTGGGCGAACTCGGAGGTCCAGCCAGCACCAGGCGACTGGAACAACAGCTCGTTCTCGAAGAAGCCCGGAGAGATCACGATGGAGCATCCGTCGCGGAGGCCATCACCCTGGCGCTGGGACGCATCGAAGGAGCGGGTGCACGGGCGAGCCTGATACGGAGACTGGAGCGGCTTGCCTCGGGCAATCCAAACTCCGCGGATGTCACCATGGTGGCCTACGAACTCTGGCGCCAGCGCCATCCAGACCTGATCCCCCCTGTTCGGAAGAGTCTGGAGCGGCTTGTTCGACCAGCACCGAACGCCTTGAACAGCCTGCTCCTTCTCCTGGAGAAGGCACCCGACGAGCTCCGGACATGGGTGCTCGACCCCTCCGTCCCCATCGAAGACAAGACGGGAGTCCTCGCACTCCTCGAGGAAGAGTTGCCGGAAGCATCGATTGCCATCCTTCCTTCGTTCATCTCCGCAGCCCGTGCCTCGTGCGAGAAGGCCCTGGGATTGGAGACGGCAGCCGTGTACCACGCCGAGCGTCTCTGCTCCCTGTTGATCAAACACAAGGAGCGGCTCTTCTCCGCACTTCCCGCGCAACTCCGCTCCGAGTTGCGCGACATGGCACGGAAGCTGATTGTGGCCACAGAACCCAACAGTTCCCTGCGCGCCGCGATCCTGCTCCAGTTCGTCGGCCAGTCCGAGGACGCAACGCTGCTCGAGGCACATCGCCCGGCGGAGCCGATCCTGGCCGAGGCTTTCGATGAAGCCGTGAAGGTGTTGCGTGGCCGCCAGGAAGAGTAATCCCACTCCGTCTCCGCGTGAAGACCGGCCATTCTGGAGGACGAGAAACCTCTGGAGGACGTCCCAAATGAGGAGCATGAACCTTGCGCTGCACCCTCTTCAGTCCCGTAGTTGACCGACATGCTATCGAAGCGGTGCGCAACATCCTTGCCAGCTGGTCGCTGGAATTGGAGGGAGAGCCTGAGCAGTGGACCGCTGCGCGGTTCATGAACCCTCAAGGAACGCTTGTCCTCTCCTCCCAGGAGTTCACCGCTCCCCAGGACTCGTTCAGCAAGCTCCTGCTTGGAACCAGCGGTTATTTCTGGCGGCGCGACGATCTTTCCGCGTCCACGAAGAAGGACATCTTGCGATTCGTGGGAGAGACTCGCTGGCTCCTCGGCATCGTGGGAACCACGGAGGGCATCGGCCTCTCGGAAGACGTGTTCCTCGAAGCCGCGTTGGAACTGGCCCGCCGCGTGGGGGGAAAACTCTTCACTGGCACTGAGTTCATCACCCCAGAGTCCACGCCCGGGACAGAGCGATGAGCGACGGACGTTCTTGGGAGGGCAACTGGAGGGTCCGCATTCATGAGCGGGTCCGTGAGTGCGGTTATGACTCACTCACCGCTTTTGCTGAGGCGCACCCTACCCTCCCTCTGGTTGAGTTGGCCCAGAAGCTTGGAGAGGACGACGTCAACGCGGTGCAGGTGTTCAGCGGGTTGGTGGCCGAGGCAGAACGAAGAAAACAGCTCACGCGTCTGGTGCGCGGACAACTCGTGCGTGAACTATCAGAGAGCTTCCCGAATGGATGGCCGGCCGTGCTGGACGACGCAAACCGTTTCAAGGTCGCTAAGGCTCTCGGTTTCTGGTCTACCTTTACTCCAGAAACCCATAAGGAACGAGTCGATCAGGTCGGCGATGTGCTCCTCGCCATGCCGCCACCCCCCGGTTGGCGCCCACTCGGGCCCGACGATGAACTGCTGCTCACGCTCCTGCCCGACGAAACTGCCTGAGCCCGCTTCGGCCTGGACTCACTCCCCTCCGGGGCTACTGCTCCAACGCCCTTTCTCCCCTCCCCTCTGGAGGAGCCCCAGGTAGAGACGCCACGGGCAGGATGTGCACGTAGTCGCGGAAGGCCTCGTGAAGTGCACGGCCCTCCCGTCCGGCCGCGTACGCAAAGGCACTCCGCGGCGACACCTCCCCCCGGGCGAGCTGCTCGACGAGCACACCGAGATCCGGCTGTGCTCCACGGACACGAATGAAGAACACCATCGCGATGCTCTGGTAATAGGCCGCGCCCGCGAAGAGTTCATCCGCGGTGTGGGGAAAGGCTTCCACCAGGGCCTCGAAGGGCAGATGGCCCTCGGGCAGCCAGTCATGCAACCCGAGCCGCGGGTCCTGCCACCACGTCTCGCGGGCGACCAGCATCGCCATCCCCTCGTGGAGCCACATCGGCTTGCGCACGCCGAGCTGGTTGAGAACATGGTGGGTATACTCGTGAAGCAGGCTCTCGCTGAGATCCCGCTCGGTGGCCACGTGGATGGCACCGTCGTAGTAGCCGCGGGTCGCGCGATTGACACAGGCAGCGCTCACGAGTTGCTCGACGCTCGAGTAGAGGAAGACGGACGGAGCACGGACCGCGTCCACCTGAGACCCCAACAAAATGCGGAGGAGGCGGTGCGCCCGATCGAGTTCCTGGCGTGCGAACTCCGCGGACAAGGCCGGCAGGACCGGATCACGGCGGATGTGCTCCGCGCCTTCCGGTCCGGCCACGAAGCGCGACAGGAGCGCCTCGCGGTCCACCAGCGGACGCGTCCCCTCCTCGCACAGGCCCGGTTTCCCCCAGCGCACTCGCAGCCGGGGATCATCGGAGCGCACCTCGTCCGAGGGCTGCGCCTGACCCTGTTCTAGCCGAGGAGGCTGTGGGGAAGGCGCCGACGGGGCACGCGCAGCGGGCGTGACACTCCCGGCCACGGTCGGCCGCCCCTCGGTGCGCACCTCGGCGCGCGAGTCACGCGCCCTCTCCAGGGGCCGGGTGCTGGAAACGGAAGCCCTCGGCCGAGAAGGCGCGGACACCTCCGAGGAGGTGCCCACGTCCGGAGAAGGGGCGAACAAGAGGAACGCACCCCATAGGGCCAAGAACCCCACGACGACCAGGAGCAGGAGACGATTCCGGGACCGCATCGTCGCGAGACTCGCACACTTCACCCGCGGGGAGCGGGTCCAGATGCGACTCCCGGTGAAGAACCACGGGAGAGGGTTGGTCAGAGGGAAGGCGGCGGCCTCGCCCCGTCAGTCCTCCAGCGCGCGCACCCGGAAGTCATCGAACCAGATGCCCGCGATGGGCGTGAGCAGGCCCGCGAGGCCCTCGTCTCTCGGGGCGGCCGAGCTCGTGTCCGTCACCCTCAGGCGCACCTGACCGTTGACGGAGGCGGCCAGTCGCACCGGCTGCGTACCCCACGCGGCCAGGGTGAAGGTCGCGCCTTCCCACGCGGAGGACTGGCCACTGGCGGCCTCCGCGAGCACGGTGGACTTCCCATCGCGATAGCGGCGGATCTGGATGCGCCCCGAGGGCAGATACACGAGCGCGTAGAACGCGTCCCCCTGGGCGCGCAGCACCACGCCCGCCTCGTCCGCGGCGAAGTGCTGCAACCACGCCTCCACCTGACAGTCCCGGCAGCGCGAGAGTGGGGCCAGCGCCTGGTTGCTTCCCTCGGTGTTGTCCAGGTCGCTCACCGCGCGCTTGCCATTGGCCAGCCACAGCCCGCTCAGCGACCAGTCGGAGCCCAGTCCGTGCGAGGAGTCGCGCGAGAAGCCATCGCGGAAGAGCTCCCGGCCCGGAGAAGGAAGCTCGTCCGAGGGCTCGGGCCGTGGGGGCTCCGCCGAGTCGCCGCCGCCGGGCCCGTCCAGCTTCACGCGCACCATGTTCCCCCGCGAGTTGTCGTCGGGGGACTCGCCGAAGAAGCAGGGCACGTCGTCCACGCCCTCGGGCAGGGTCTCCAGCGCATTGGGATAACCCTTGAAGGTCCGCTTCGAGTCCAGCACCACCGGGTCGCTGAATCGGCCATCCTTCAGCGTCCGGGCGTGGATCTCATAGGCTTTGCCGGCGGAGCGCATGACGTTGTAGAAGACATACAGCGTCCTGCCCACCCGGGTGGTGGCCGCTTGCATCGCCCAGTCCCGCGACGACTCCAGCAGCATGCGCGAACCAAAGCCCGTGCCGTCGAAGTGACGGTAATAGAGGCGCTCCGTCTCGTCCTTGTAGACCAGGTGCATGCCCCCCTCCCCGTCCGCCACCGCGCTCAACGCGGCGCCATGGTAGATGCCGTCGGAGAAGGCGGTCTTCACGTCTCCCCAGGACTCCACCGGATCGCTGTCGCTGCGGATGCGCATGCGCGTGGGCTCGAAGCCGTCATGCATGGCGTAGAGGAAGACGAGCTTGGAGCCCACGCTCAACAGCCGCCCACCCCCGCGGCGCTTGACCCGGCCCAGGTTCGCCTGGAGTTGGAAGGACGCGCCTCCATCCGTGGACACGGACAACACCGCCGTGGAGCTGCCATCCGCTTCCAGACGGAAGGCCTGTACCCACAGCCGGCCTCGCGAGTCGCGCGCGAGCAGCGCCCGGGTATAGGCCGTGGAGTCATCCGCGTTGAAGATCCGCACGGCGGGCTCCGGCGCCCAGTCATGGGTGTCCGGCTGGTAGCGCCACCACTGGAAGTACACGTCATGCCGGGACGAGGCCTTCAGGCTGGGGGACTCCCACGAATAGACGAGCGCCACGTCCCGCCCCACCGCGACCAGATCCGCGCGGTCCGCGTGGCTTCCATCCGGCTGGATGGGGGCGTAGAAGCGGAACGTGCGGCCTTCGTCCTCCGAGCGATAGAAGGACAAGCCTCGCCCCTCCACTCGTTCCTGCTGGACGGCGAGCAGCCAGGTAGCCGGTCGCCCCCCTCCGGTCTCGAGCCGCACCGCGTGCCTTTGCGCGGGCAGTGTGAGTGCATTGCCAACCTTGACAGGCAAGACAGGCGACGTACTCGCGAGCACCGCCGCGAGCACCGCGACCGAACCGATGATCATTGACATTCCCCTCCCTCGAACTGGAGGGGAACCTAAGACTCGGCTTCACGGGAAGAAAGCACCCCGTCCGGCCTCCGCGCTTCGAGGCCAGACAGGGCATTCTTCTTCCCTCTCGAGGGCATCCGGGGCGGCGGGAATGGACATGCCGCGCCCCATCACGCCCTCGGGAATGCTCAGCCCTGCACCCGGACAGCGGTGGAGGGGATGGAGCACGGCGAGGGGCCGTCATACACGCCCACGCCGTCTTGCACGTAGAAAGCCTTTATCTCCTGCGGGGCGCCGGTGCTCTTGTTGCGCCCGACGTAGAGCGACACGTGCGAGATGTTCCCCGCGGCGCAGGCGCGGTAGATGATGAGATCCCCCGGGCGCTTCTCCAAGGGGCTCACCCTGCGGCCCCAGGAGTCAATGGCCCAGGTGTCCACCCGCGGCACATTGAAGCCCGCCTGGCTGTAGGCGTAATAGACCAGACCCGGGCTGTCGAACCCGTCCGGGCCCGCGCTTCCCTGCACATACGGCTTGCAGATCTGGTCGCGCGCCACCGTGATCGCCTGCTTGACGTTGGCGAAGTCCGGCTCCTCCCACGGATAGTCCGTCGGGCGCGAGCACAGCTCCCGTTGCTCGACACCCGCGCCCTCTGCGGGAGCTCCGTCCTCCCAGGCCTCGGGACCCGCGTTACAGCCAACGAAGGACAATCCGAAGATGAACGATGACGCGGCGAGGGACAGGGTGTTGCGCAAGGCCATGCTGGGTTCTCCTGGGTGATAGGGACAGACACGGTATTGGCGATTAACTGCTTAGGCAAGTAATTCTTGAATTATCGATTGTTGGGAACATGAAAAATACAATCGTGCGGTGAGACTGAAGTGCGTCTCGGCGAGGGCCACGGCCGGAGCGGTGGCGCCCCGAGTCAAGGGACAGCCGAGCGGGCCAGAATGGGCAGACCCCTGAAGGCAGACCTGCCGGGGAGGCGGCTGATTGGCAATCCCCGGTGGCGTCCACAGCCTTGGCGCATGAGAGCGCTTACCTATGAAGGCCCCTATCGTGTCGCGGTGCGCAACAAGCCCGATCCCAAGATCCTGCATCCGCAGGACGGCATCGTCCGCGTGACGTCCGCGGCGATCTGTGGCTCCGACCTGCACCTGTTGCACGGGCTCATGCCCGACACCCGGATCGGCTTCACCTTCGGTCACGAATTCACGGGCATCGTCGAGGAGGTCGGCCCGGACGCCCAGGGCATCAAGAAGGGCGACCGGGTGATGCTGCCGTTCCAGATCTTCTGTGGCGGCTGCTACTTCTGCACCCAGGGCATGACCTCGTGCTGCGAAAGCACCAACCCGGCGACCGACGCGGGGACGGGTATCTACGGCTACTCGCACACCATGGGCGGCTATGACGGGGGCCAGGCCGAGTACGTCCGCGTGCCCTTCATCGGCGTGGACGCCGAGAAGATTCCCGATGACGTCGAGGACCTCGACGCCCTCCCCATCACCGACGCCTTCTCCACCGGCTACCAGGGCGCGGAGATGGGCGACATCAAGGGAGGCGAGACCGTGCTGGTGCTCGGATGTGGCCCGGTCGGTCTGTTCGCGATGTGGTCGGCCTGGGCCATGGGCGCCGGCCGGGTCATCGCGGTGGACCATGTCGACTACCGCCTCGAGTTCGCGAGGAACTGGTTCGGTGTCGAGACGCTCAACTTCAAGGATCTCGACCTCGTCACCACGGTGAAGGGCATGACGGAAGGCCGCGGCGCCGACGTGACCATCGAGGCCGTGGGCTGCGAGGCGGCGGGCTCGCCGGTGCATCGCGTGCTCGGCGTCTATGGAAAGCTGGAGGCCGGCTCTCCGCAGGCCATCAACTTCGCCATCCACGCGACGCGCAAGGGCGGAACCATCTCCCTCATGGGGGGCTACGGCCCTCCGTACGCGGGCGTCGACATCGGCACCTTCATGAACAAGGCGCAGACGATGCGCACCGGCCAGGCCAGCGTGAAGCGCTACATGCCGCACCTGCTCGAGCACGTCCGGGCCGGGCGGATCCGCCCGAGCAAGGTCTTCACCCATCGGCTGCCGCTCGAACAGGCGCCCCAGGGCTACCACACGTTCGCCCAGAAGCGGGACGGCTGCATCAAGGTGGCGCTCTTCCCCAACGCAACCCTTCACTAGGAACGGAGACGCCTGATGAAACCCGTACCAGAGGTGACCACTCCGGAGACGATCCAGCGGCGCTCCGGCTACCAATCCATGCAGCCCGTGCTGAGGCCGGATTATTGGGGCGTCGACCTCGAGCCCTCGCGCCGGCCGGGAGTCCCCATGATGAGGGATCCCCAGCCGTGGCCCAACACGCGCTTCCCACCGGAACCCCAGCGCGGCCCATCGGCGGTCCCCATGCACGGCCGCCCCAACAAGACGATGCCACCTGTCTTTGGCACCGCCGTGCCCCTGCACGGCCTGTCCGGAGTGGTCCGCAAGCTCGCCTACCGGCTTCCGGACCACTACCCGAGCCACTGGCTGTTGATGCTGCTCGGGGACCGGGTCGACTCGTGGAGCTACCACGCGCGGCGCTACCTGCCCTTCGCGCTACCGCTCGCCGCCGCCCTGCTGTTCGTGCGCAAGGTGCGAGACTGAGGCCCAGCACGCGCTGACTCGCCGCGCGTCACGGTTGCTGGCACGGCGAGCCGTGCCAGACCCACCGGCCTATAATCCCCGCGCATGGAACAGAACGGGTCGACCCTGAAGCCGAGCGGGATTCTGGGTGACAAGCAGGCTTCCGAGGAGCGCGTCCCAGGTCTGATGCGGCTGTTCGCCGCGGGGACGGCGATGGCGGTGGCCCTGCCGTTGAAGGACGGCGAGCTGGAGCTGGGACGAGGCTCCCCGGCGCTGGGCGAAGCGCAGGATCCCCGGATGTCCCGCCGCCATGCGCGGGTCAAGTTCGACGGGCGGCGCTTCTGGGTGACCGATCTGGGCAGCCAGAATGGCACCGTCGTGGATGGAGAGCCCGCGCCCGCCCAGTCACCTCGCGAGGCGCAGCGCGTCATCCGCATGGGGGATTCGCTCTTCGTTCCCTGCGCGGACGTGGGGCCGCTCGAGCGGCGCGGGGTGGTGACGCGGGAGGGCTTCCTCCGGGGCCCGGCCCTGCAGGGGCTGCTCGAGGAGGTCACCCGCGCGGCCCAGCTCGGCTTTCCACTGCACATCCATGGCGAGAGCGGCACGGGCAAGGAGGGCGTGGCGCGCGCGTTCCACGAGAGCGGGCCGCGGAGCGCGGGGCCCTTCGTGGCGGTCAACTGCGCGGCCATTCCCCAGGGCATCGCCGAGCGGCTGCTCTTCGGCGCCAGGCGCGGCGCCTACTCGGGGGCGGATGCCGATGCTCCGGGCTACCTCCAGACGGCGGACGGCGGAACGCTCTTCCTCGACGAGGTGGTGGAGCTGGACCTGGCGGTGCAGGCCAAGCTGCTGCGGGCGCTCGAGACCAAGGAGGTCCTCGCCCTGGGAGCGGCGAAGCCGAAGACGGTGGACATCCACATCTGCTCCGCGAGCAACAGGGATCTGCGCGCGCTCGTGGCGGCCGGCAAGCTGCGCGAGGATCTGTACTTCCGCATCGGCCGCCCGGAGGTAACGCTGCCGCCCCTGCGCCAGCGCCCCGAGGAGCTGGCCCTGCTGCTCCAGCGGGAGGTGAGGCAGGTGGCCCCCACGCTGGGGCTGCACCTCTCCTTCGTGGAGGCGTGTCTGCTGCGGCCCTGGCCGGGCAACGTCCGGGAGCTGCTGGTCGAGGTCCGCGGCGCCATCCAGGCGGCGCTCATGCAGGAAGCCCCGCGCGTGGAGGCGCGCCACCTGAGCCCGAAAGCCGGCACCGCGTTCGGCACCGGGGCCGCGGCACCTCCACCGTCCACGCCTCCGCCAGAGCCTCCCGAGCCCACGCGCGAGGCCCCCTCACGGGCCCGGCAACTGGATGACGACGAGCGGACCCGCATCGAGCAGGCCCTGCGGCAACACGGGGGCAACGTGGCCGCCACGGCCCGGGCGCTCGGCATGCACCGCACCCAGCTGCGGCGATTGCTCGAGCGCCACGCGATCGCCGCTCCCCCCGACAGCGAATAGGCTCGCTATTGCTCCGGCGTACAGGTACGCCCCCCCTCTCTCAAGCGGGAACAGTGCTTACGTTTCCCCGCATGAGCCACGTCAAGATCTACACGAAGTCCACCTGCCCTTACTCGAAGCGGGCCAAGCAGATCCTCGATGCGAAGGGCGTGATGTACGAGGAGTGCGTCATCGACGTCGACCCCTCCAAGCGGGGAGAGATGATCGCCGCCACGAAGGGGAAGACGACCGTGCCGCAGGTCTTCATCGCGGGCCGGCACATCGGCGGCAGCGATGAGCTGCTGGAGCTGGAGAACTCGGGCGAGCTCGACGTGCTGCTCGCGGACTCGAGCGCCCAGCCGAGCGCCTGAGTGGCCGGCCGCCCCACCCCGCCACTCGCCGCCCGGCTCCCCTCTATCCGAGGTGTTGCCGGCCGAGCATCCGGTAGAGCGTGCTCCGCGCCACGCCGAGGCGCCGCGCCGCCTCGCTGAGGTTGCCGTTCGCGGCGGCCATCGCCTCGCGCAGCGCACGGGCCTCCGCGGCCTTCCTGCCTCCGCCCGCGTGCGTCACCGCCGCGCCGGGCGTTTCCACGACATCCTCGGGGAGGTGTTCGGGAGCCAGCGGCTCGCCATCTCCCGCGAGCGCGAGGGCATGCGCGAGCGCGGACTTCATCTCCCGCACGTTCCCCGGCCACGCGTGCGCCTCGATGAGCCGCTCGGTCTCGGGACACAGCGGGGGCGCCTCGCGGCCCTGCTCCCGGGCGAGCTTCTCCACGAGAGCGCGCGCCAGCTCGGTCTTGTCCGTCCTCCGGCGCAGGGGCGGCAGGGAGAGCACCGCGCCACGGATGCGGTAGTAGAGATCCCGGCGGAATTTCCCCGCCTCCACCATCGCGGGCAGGTCTCGACAGGTGGCGCTGATGAGCCGGAATCGTGACTCCCGCGGCTTTGTCTCACCCAGCCGGAAGTAGTGGCCATCATCGAGCACCCGGAGCAGCAGCGCCTGCAACGACTCGGGCATCTCGCCGATCTCATCGAGGAACAGTGTTCCCCCATCGGCCACGCCGAGCTTGCCCTTGCTTCCGGCGGCGAGCGCGCCGGTGAACGCACCCGGTGCGTAGCCGAACAGCTCGGCCTCGAGCAGCCCCGCGGGCAGCGCCCCGCAGTTGAGCGCGAGGAAGGGACCGGACGCGTTGCCACTGGCCTCGTGAATGGCGCGCGCGAACAACTCCTTGCCAGTGCCCGTCTCGGCGAGCAACAGGACCGGAAGCGAGCTCCCCGCGACCCGGGCCGCCCGTTGCTTCGCGTCCCGCAGCGCCAGGTCGCTTCCCAGGAGCACGTCGAACGAGCCCGGCAGCGGACCCACCGGACGCGCCTGGGGCACGTCACGCTCGACGAAGACGGCGATCGCGAGCGGACGTCCGCGCGCATCGAAATGTGGCACGGGGTGCAGACGCATGCCGGAGACACGGCACGGCCTGCCGCCCAGGGCCGCCTCCACGAGCGCGGTCCACGACAACGAGAGAACGTCCTCGACGGCCCGTCCCATCACGCAGGCGGGGGGGAGCCCGAGCCTCGCCGCCGCATCCGCGCTCACCTGTCTGATCACGCCGGGCGCCTCGACCAGGAGCGACGCGGAGCCCTCGAGCCGGGCCTCGAGACTCCGGCGGCCCCCCGCGAGCATCTCCTCATAGCCGCGCAGCCGGAGCGACTGCTCGGCGGCGTGCGCGGACGCGAGCACGAGCGCCTCGAGCAGCGGGTTGGCCTGGGTCACGGCTCCGCTCACATCCAGCACGGCGACGAGCTCACCGAAGGGATCTCGAATCGGCGCCGCGTAGCAGGCGAGGCCGTGGTTGCGCTCCTCGAGGTGCGCGCGACCGACCACCGCCACCGCCTCGCCCTCCGCGATCGCGGTTCCAATGGCGTTCGTGCCGCGCGTGCTCTCCGCCCAGCGTGCGCCCTCCACCAGCCGCGACGTATCCGCTGAACGCAGGGACGCGCCCACACCGCCCCGCGCGAGCACCACGACCCCATCCGCATCGCTGAGGACCGCGCGGAACTCCGAGGCGCTCGTCTCCGTGGCGAGCCGCGACACGAGTTGGACCGCATCGACGCATCGCTCGGTCAACGACTCGCGCCGGGAATGCAGCTCGGCATCGGTGACACCTTCGGAGTGCGAGGGACCGTCCGCCTTCGCCCCCAGTTCCACCGCCCGCGACCACCGGCGAAGCAGGGAGTGCGCGCGCTCCTCCGCTTCGATGGCCCCCGACACGAACCGCTCCCAGAGTCGTGGCCCTGGCTCGACCAGTTTGAGCATCCCGGTTCCTCCTCCTGGTTCGCTACCGACGCCCCCAGCTGGACATTCCGAATTCTGTTTCAATCCGTCAGGAGATTGCACGCCCGCCCCGCGCCATTTCATGTGACGTCGCGCGTCATGTCGCGAAACGCTGCAACTGACTCGTGCGAGTGACCGCTTCCGCTCCAACCCGCGACACCCACTGAGAGGAGAAAGGCCCGGCACGCACGCTGCACAAGGGAGTCAGGACCCGCCGCGATTCCGCGGCCCCTACCCCCGGAGCGCAGATGTCCAGCAAGGTGTACGCCGCCCCCAACACGTCGGGTTCGCCAGTCCAGTTCAAGTCCCGCTACGCCAACTACATCGGGGGCGAGTGGACGCCACCGAAGCGGGGCCAGTACTTCAAGAACATCTCGCCGGTCACCGGCCGCGTGTTCTGTGAGGTTCCCCGCTCGGATGCGAGCGACATCGAGGCCGCGCTCGACGCCGCGCACCGCGCGAAGACAGCCTGGGGGAAGACCTCGCCCACCGAGCGCGCGCTCATCCTCAACAAGATCGCGGACCGCATCGAGCAGAACCTGGAGAAGCTCGCCATCGCGGAGACGTGGGACAACGGCAAGCCCATCCGCGAGACGCTCGCCGCCGACCTGCCTCTGACGGTGGACCACTTCCGCTACTTCGCCGGCTGCATCCGCGCACAGGAGGGCAGCCTGTCGGAGCTGGACGCGGACACGGTCGCCTACCACTTCCACGAGCCGCTCGGCGTGGTGGCGCAGATCATCCCCTGGAACTTCCCCCTGCTCATGGCCGCGTGGAAGCTCGCGCCGGCGCTCGCCGCCGGCAACTGCGTCGTGCTCAAGCCCGCGGAGCAGACCCCCGTGTCGATCCTCATGCTCGCGGAGCTCGTGGGAGATCTCCTCCCGCCCGGCGTGCTGAACATCGTGAACGGCTTTGGCGTGGAAGCGGGCAAGCCGCTCGCCATGAACAAGCGCGTGGCGAAGGTGGCCTTCACTGGCGAGACCACCACCGGCCGGCTCATCATGCAGTACGCGTCCGAGAACCTCATCCCCGTGACGCTCGAGCTCGGCGGCAAGTCGCCCAACCTCTTCTTCGACGACATCTTCGCGAGGAACGATGACTTCGCGGACAAGGCGATGGAGGGCTTCGCCATGTTCGCCCTCAACCAGGGCGAGGTCTGCACCTGCCCCTCGCGCGCGCTCGTCAGCGAGAAGATCCAAGCGGAGTTCCTGGAGCGAGCGATCGAGCGCACGAAGAAGATCAAGACCGGCAACCCGCTCGACACCGCCACGATGCTCGGCGCCCAGGCCTCCAACGATCAGCTCGAGAAGATCCTCTCGTACGTGGACATCGGCAAGCAGGAGGGCGCGAAGCTGCTGCTCGGCGGCGAGCGGCTGCGCCATGGGGGTGAGCTGGAGAACGGCTACTACGTCGCGCCCACCATCTTCCAGGGCCACAACCGGATGCGGATCTTCCAGGAGGAGATCTTCGGACCGGTCGTCTCCGTCACGTCCTTCAAGGATCTGGACGATGCGCTGAAGATCGCGAACGACACGCTGTACGGCCTCGGCGCTGGTGTGTGGACCCGTGACGCGTCGACCGCGTACCGCGTCGGCCGTGAAGTACAGGCGGGCCGCGTCTGGACCAACTGCTACCACCAGTACCCGGCGCACGCGGCCTTCGGGGGCTACAAGCAGTCCGGCATCGGCCGGGAGAACCACCGGATGATGCTGAGCCACTACCAGCAGACCAAGAACCTGCTCGTCAGCTACTCCCCCAAGGCACTGGGCTTCTTCTAGGCAGTCACCGGAGCATCCACCCGCAGCGTTTCATCTACAGACAAACAGGGAGCCAGACATGAACAAGACCATGAAGGCCGCGGTCGTCCGTGAGTTCGGCAAGCCATTGCGGATCGAGGAGGTGGAAGTCCCACGCCCCGGGCGCGGCGACATCCTGGTGAAGATCCACGCGTGCGGCGTCTGCCACACGGATCTGCATGCCGCCGAGGGCGACTGGCCGGTCAAGCCGAGTCCGCCGTTCATTCCCGGCCATGAGGGGGTCGGCCACGTGGTGGCGGTCGGTGAGGGCGTCACCCACGTGAAGGAAGGCGACCGGGTGGGCATTCCCTGGCTGTACTCCGCCTGTGGCCACTGCGAGCACTGTCTGGGGGGCTGGGAGACGCTGTGCGAGCAGCAGAAGAACACCGGCTACTCGGTCAACGGTGGCTTCGCCGAGTACGCGCTGGCCAACGCCAACTACGTCGGACGCCTGCCGGACAAGGTGAGCTTCGCCGAGATCGCGCCCGTGCTGTGCGCCGGCGTGACCGTCTACAAGGGCCTCAAGGTCACCGATACCCGGCCCGGGGACTGGGTGGTGATCTCCGGCATCGGTGGGCTCGGCCACATGGCGGTGCAGTACGCGCGGGCCATGGGTCTGAACGTGGCGGCGGTGGACGTGGACGAGGGCAAGCTGCAACTGGCCAGGAAGCTCGGCGCCACCGTCACCGTCAACTGCCGCGAGGGCGATCCGGCGGCCTACCTCAAGAAGGAGATTGGCGGCGCCCACGGCGTCCTGGTCACCGCGGTGTCGCCGAAGGCCTTCGAGCAGGCGCTCGGCATGGTGCGCCGCGGCGGCACGATTTCGCTCAACGGCCTGCCTCCGGGTGATTTCCCGCTGCCCATCTTCAACATGGTGCTCAACGGCATCACCGTGCGCGGCTCGATCGTCGGCACCCGCCTGGACCTGCAGGAGTCGCTGGAGTTCGCCGCGCAGGGCAAGGTGAAGGCGACCGTGTCCACCGACAAGCTGGAGAACATCAACGACGTGTTCAAGCGCATGCACGCCGGCAAGATCGAGGGCCGCGTGGTGCTGGACCTGGGCGCATGACGTAGGGGCTGGAGGTCAGGCCGTGGGCGCGCCTCCGTTCGAGGCCGCCCCTCCCCCGTCCTGGTTCCCGGGTGCGCTCGTGCATCAGCATCCAACGCCCGTCAGATCGGCGCTCTTGCGCCACAGCTTCTCGGCGCCTTCGTCACTCTGGGCGGCCTTGGACTCGCGGGCCACCTTGCACTTGGAGAAGTACTTGCCGCTCACGCCCTCCACCTCGGGTGAGGAGGCCAGGTACACCGAGGTGCGCGCGCCTTTCTCGGCGGAGATCATCAAGGGGCCGGCCATCTGGAAGATGAACTTGAAGAAGCCCTGGTTGTTGAGGCCGAAGCTACTGCGCACCACGCCCGGGTGCAGGCTGTTGGTGGTCACCTTCTTGCCCGCCAGGCGCCGGGCCAGGGCGCGCGTGAAGAGGACGTTGGCCAGCTTCGAGTTGTCATAGGCCAGGATGCCGTTGAACCTGCGCTCGCCCTGCAGGTCGTCGAGATAGCCGAGCGAGCCCAGGCGGTGGCCCTCGGAGGAGACGTTCACCACGCGCGAGGCGCCGCTGGCCTTGAGCAGGTCCAACAGCAGGTGGGTGAGCAGGAAGTGCGCGAGGTGGTTGGTGGCGAAGGTGGTCTCGAAGCCATCCACCGTCAGCTTGCGCTCGTTGAGGATGAGGCCCGCGTTGTTGAGCAACACGTCCAGCCGCGAGTACTTCACCTGGAAGTCCCCGGCGAGCTTGCGCACCGAGGCCAGTGAGGTGAGGTCGGCGAGCATCAGGTCGAGCTTCGCGTCGGGGACGGTGCGGCGCACCTCGGCGAGCGCGGCCTCGCCGCGGCCCGGGTCACGGCCCGACAGCACCACGGTGGCCCCTTGCGCCGCGAGCGCCCGGGCCGATTCCAGTCCGATGCCCGAGGTGGCTCCGGTGATGAGACAAACCTTGCCCTGCATGTTTCCCAGCGTCATCCGGTGAGATCCTCCAGAAGGTCCAGCGCCGAGGGCTCTCTATAATGCGCCGGTGGGCCCGCGCGCATCCTGGCGGGTGGGGCGCGTGCGTTACGGTGCGCACCCACCACCCCTCGTGCAGGAGATCTACATGGCAAGAAACGTTCATTCCCTGGTGTACGCGCTCACGTTCGCGGGAGCGCTGGCGTGTGGCGAGACCGAGACGCGCGCGCCCCTCGATCTGTCCCAGCCGGGGGACACCCTGCTCGGCTTCGTGAAGACGCGCGGCTCGCTCGATCCCGAGCAGGAGGTGGTCTTCTACTGGACCGGCTTCATCTACTCGTCGGTCCAGGAGAGCAGTCTCCCCGTCACGCAGAGCAACAAGGTGCTCTTCAAACTCGAGGGCTACAACATCACCCGCTTCCAGAAGACGGCGGAGGGCTACCAGCAGCTCAGCCGCGAGGCCTCCTTCTATGAAGACCCCACCACGGGGGAGATCCTCGAGTGCTGGAACAACCCGCTCAACGGCAGGTCCGTGTCCGTCGTCCACGTGTGGAACGACCCCGTCAACAACCGCTTCGGGGAGAAGGAGACGTCCCTGCTGGCGCACACCGAGGACGGGGATCGCGTCGTCTACAGCACCGACATCCTCCTGGCCTACCCCTCGCCGCTGCCCGTGGCGCAGTACCCGGACTACTCCGGCGGCAACCTCTACCAGGCCGCCGAGCTCTTCAATTTCTACGTCTCGCGCGCCGCGCTGGAGGACTCGAGGCTCGACACCGTCCCCGCGGACCTCTCCTGGACGCGCGTGGGCCCCTACCTTCCCTGGATGCAGATGGGCTCCCAACCGGGCCAGCTCATCTACCAGACCCATGGCCGCAAGCTGATGGGCGGCTGGGCCGAGCTGCCCCAGCACCTCCGGGATTACGTCACCCGCTCCTTCCCCGAGTACCAACACGCCCCCACCGAGTGGCCCGCGGGCCAGGGCAACGCCACGAGCTGGCGCTACTTCAAGCAACTCGTGGACAGCGGGCAGTACAAACCCTCCTGTCCGTGAATCCCAAAGGGGCTGCACGGCCGTCAGGGCGAACCACCCCACGGAGCGCGACTGTAGTGGGCTGGCAACCAGGTGTAGCCCTTGAAATGGGGGCGCAGATGGCCGATGCCCGGGAATGGGACGTGAGCAATCGCCACCCAGTAGCCCTGCCGCGCGGCGTCGGCGAAGGCTTTCTGGCGCTGGGTCTCCGCCGCATTGGAGTCGACGTCGTATTTGATGGTCACCGAGGGCTCGAGAAACTGGATCGCGGCCTGATGCATCACGTCCCCCCAGAACACGAGTTTCTGGCCCTGGCTCTCCACGACGTAGAAGCCATGCCCGGGCGTATGGCCCGGAGCAGCGAAGGTCTTGATGCCAGGTGCCAGTTCCGTGTTCGCCTCGAACGTACCGAGTCTTCCCGCCGCGATGTATGGGGTCAGCGCGATCATCGCCTGCCGGAAAAGAGGCTTCTGGATGTCCGAGGCCGTCTCCGCGTTGGCCGGATTCAGCCAGAAGTCCACTTCGCGCTTGTTCGCGTACACGAAGGCGTTGGGGAAGACGCGCTTGCCCGCCAGCTCCAGCCCGCCCGAATGGTCGGTGTGGATATGGGTGAGGAGGACCGCGTCGACCTGCTCGGGCTCGTAGCCAGCCGCCCGCATGTTTGTGACCAGGTGGCCCGCTCCCGGTCCGAACAGCTCACCCGCCCCCGTATCCACCAGGAATAGCTTGGAGCCCGTGTTGATCAAGAAGGCATTGATCGACTGTTCTACCGGCGCGGTGAGGTACGAGGCGGCCAGCAGTGGCGCGATCAGCTCCGGCCGGATGTTGGTCAACACCTTGTCCGTCGCTTGCAACACGGTGCCATCGCTGAGCGCCGTGATCTCGAAGTCGCCCAGCTTCATGCGGTAGAAGGCCGGCGCCTGGGTTCCCACCTGGGGCGCGGCGGCGTGAGCGGTCGCCGTGAACACGCCGCCCGTCACGGCGGTGAGGAGGGCCGCCATCGTGGCGGGCCCAAGAAATGTATTCATCGTCATGGACGTCTCCTTTGTTTGAATGAATTTTCAATAACCGACGCCCCATGGATGCTTGAAATCGATTACCTGGATGGGACCCATCAACATGCTGGATATTCGCGGTGTGGACCTCAACCTGCTGGTTTCGCTCGACACGCTCCTCGAGCAGGCCAATGTCACGCGGGCCGCGGCCCGGCTGGGCCTCAGCCAGCCCGCGCTGTCCGCCCAACTCGCCCGGCTGCGCGAGGTGTTCCAGGATCCGCTGCTCGTCCCTTCGGAGACAGGGCGGGGAATGGCCCTCACTGCCCGCGCGCTCGAGTTGAAGGAGCCCCTGCGAGCGGCCCTCGAGGAGTTGGAGCGCATCGTCAAGCGCCCACCGGTCTTCGATCCGATGACCGCCCAGCGCGTCTTCTCGATCGTGGCGAATGACAACGCGGTGGTGATGCTCGGGCTCGGCCTGCTCCACCGCCTGCGCTCAGGAGCGGGGCCTGGGATCCGCGTCTCGTTCCAGAGCCCTCGCTCGGATCTCCTGCCGGGCCTGCTCGAGCGAGGCGAGGTGGATGTCCTGCTCGGCTCGGAGCGGACGATTCCCCGGGGGATGAAGATGCGCAAGCTCCTCGACGAGCGCTTCCGGATGGCCCAGCGCAAGGGACATCCCCGAGGAACGGGCACCTTGACCCTCGAGGAGTACTGCGGGCTCCAGCACGTGCTCGTGTCGTCCGTCGGCGGAAGCTTCCACGGTTTCATGGATGAGCACCTGGAGAAACAGGGTCACCAGCGCACCGTCGCGGTCTCGGTCCACACCTACACCCTGGCCCCCATGGTGCTCGAGGCCACCGACTATGTGTGTACGCTGCCCGCCCGCTTCCTGGCGGGCTTCGCCGACAGACTCGACTGCTTCGAGCTGCCGCTGACTCTCCCGGACTTCACGCTGTCGGCGGCCTGGCACCCGCGCTGCCAGGAGGACCCCGGGCATCTCTGGCTGCGCGAACAGCTCATCGAGGTCGCCCGGCGAAATGGCGTCTCTCCCGCCTAGACGCTCCTCTCCCTTCTCAAGAATTGGCAAAAGTCTTGCAGAAACGATCCGCAACTTCGCGAGGCCGGGCGCGATAATCGTTCATGTCCGGTCGCATTCGCGCTCAGCTCCCTGGCCTCTTCACGTCCACCCAGAAGCCCCTGGCGCAGCTCTCCAAGCCGCTCCCGAAGCTCATGGAGGGGCTGGCTTCTGGCAGCACCAGCGTGAAGCAGGCTCTTTCCCACCTCGGGCAGAACGATGGCTTCGCGAACGTGGCCAGCGGCAAACAGAGCCTCGCGCTGACCGCCAACAACGTCCTGGGCCTCGCCAACAAGGGGATCGGCCAGAAACTGATGAGTGGGGTGCTTCAGTCCGGAACCGTTCCGGGCGGCATCCTGCATGCTCTCGCGATGGCGCGGACGCCGCACCAGGACTCCACGAAGTCGTTGGGTCATTCGGGGGCCACGGGAGCCCTGGCCCAGGGCGTCGCGGGCGCGGTGAGTTCGCTAGCCCATGGCGCCGCGAGTGGACACGGGCCCCTGGCCCAGGCCATCGCGAGCGCGTTGAGTTCGCTGGCCCATGGCGCCACGGGCGGGTCGACTGGGCTGCAGCATGGGGCCGCCAGCGCGGTGGGCTCGCTGGCCCATGGCGCCGCGAGTGGACACGGGGGCCTGGCCCAGGGCCTCGCGGGGGCGGTGAGCTCGCTGGCCCATGGCGCCACGGGTGGGCTGAGTGGGTTGGTCCATGGGGCCGCCAGCGCGGTGGGCTCGCTGGCCCATGGTGCCGCGAGTGGACACGGGCCCATGGCCCAGGCCATCGCGAGCGCGGTGGGTTCGCTGGCCCACGGCGCCACGGGGGGGCCGAATGGGTTGGTCCATGGGGCCGCCAGTGCGGTGGGCTCGCTGGCCCATGGCGCCGCGAGTGGACACGGGGGCCTGGCCCAGGGCCTCGCGGGCGCGGTGAGTTCGCTGGCCCATGGCGCCACGGGGGGGCCGAATGGGTTGGTCCATGGGGCCGCCAGCGCGGTGGGCTCGCTGGCCCATGGCGCCGCGAGTGGACATGGGGGCCTGGCCCAGGGCTTCGCGGGCGCGGTGAGTTCGCTGGCCCACGGCGCCACCGGTGGGCCGAATGGGTTGGTCCATGGGGCCGCCAGCGCGGTGGGCTCGCTGGCCCATGGCGCCGCGAGTGGACATGGGGGCCTGGCCCAGGGCTTCGCGAGCGCGGTGAGCTCGCTGGCCCATGGCGCCACGGGGGGGCCGAATGGGTTGGTCCATGGGACCGCCAGTGCGGTGGGCTCGCTGGCCCATGGCGCCGCGAGTGGATACGGGCCCCTGGCCCAGGGCTTCGCGGGCGCGGTGAGTGCGCTGGCTCAGGGCTTCGCGGGCGCGGTGGGCGCCAGGAACTTCGCGAATGGGCATGGATGAAGCACGGCCGAAGCCACGGCCCATGCTCATGACTCGAATGGCCTGAGGAGCGGGCGGGGCCTGTCCGGCCACTTCACCCAGGCCTCGACATCGCCAGGGGGGCACGGGCGGACCCGTGCCTCATGCGGACCTCCGGCGACTCGGGTAGGGTCCTTGTCTGGAAGGATGCCTTCGTGGACTCGAACCAGAAATCCTCGCCCCCCGCCAAGAAGCGCTCCGGTCTTCCGATGAACACCTCGCTGGCCCGCAGGGCCGCGCAAGGTGGTGAGGTCCAATTGCCCCCAGTGATCGCGCCGTCACTGGAAGGCCTCTCCGTCACCGTTCCCGCCCCGGAGCCCATCACCGAGCAGCGGGTCCAGGAGCGCTTCCAGCAACTGGCGCGCGCGCATGCCTCCGAGCGCATGCGTTCCCGCACGGAGGGCATCACCTGGGGTGATGAGGTGCTGGTCGATATCGCGGGTTATTCGAATGGGCGCCTCATCCCCTTCAGCGTGCGCACCGACGTCTGGCTCCCGCTGGCGCCCGATCCCCTCCTGCCGGGCCTGTACGAGCAGTGGGTGGGTCACCTGCCGGGCGAGAGCGTGCTCGTGGAGCTCGTCCTGGGCGAGAACTACCCCATCGAGGCGCTGCGGGGTCAACCCGCGCGCTTCGCCCTCCTCATCCAGGCCGCGCGCGAGGTGAAGTACCCCGATCCAACGAATCCGGAGTTCCTCAAGGCCCTTGGCCGCGGGGCAACATTGGATGAAGTGATGCGCGGTGTGGTGCGCGAACTGCAGCAGGAGGCCGCGCGCTCACGGTTGCTCGAGGGCCAGCAACGGGTGCTCGATGAGGTGGCCGCACGCACCCAGGTGGACATCCCCGAGGAGCTGGTCGACGAGGAGATCCGCCTGCGCTGGGCCACGAGCGAGGGTCACTCCGTGACCAAGCTCAAGTTCAGCAACAAGCATCAGGAGGAGTCGCTCCAGACGTGGCTGGCGGACGAGAGGACCCGGGCCGAGGCCAGGCAGCGGCTGCGCATCAGCCTGGCACTGGGCGCCATCTGCAAGCGTGACGGACTCATCCTCACTCCGGCCAAGGTGCTGGAGGTCATCCAGGCCGAGGCCATGGCCACCGGTGTCCCGCTGGAAAAGGCCACCGCCGTCTTTGCTTCCGAGCCCCAACAATTCGCCCGCATCACTCAAACGGCGTGGCATCAGTTGGCGGTTGACCACGTCATGAGCAAGGCCCAGGTGCACGACGCGGGCACCTGACACGCCGCGCCCGGCATCAGCCGTGTTTCCGCATTTCTGGGAGCGGGTACGCCGGGGTGCCTCAGCTCGCGGCGGCGAAACCCCCGTGGAACGTCACGGGGATGGGGTGATCGAAGTGCACGGTCGCCACGGGACCGTCCTCGAGGTGCTGTCCGTCCAGGACGGCGACGTAGGAGTGGTCGCTCGCCGCGTCGTAGACGAGGTCGAGCACGAAGGCGTCATCCTCCGCCTCGCCGCGCGGCACGAGCACGGGCTCGCTCGGCACATGCCCGGCCGGCACGGCCCACTCCGCGCCGCTCCCGCCGTCGAGCGAGATGCGCGTAATCCCCGGGTACTTGCGGTCCGCGCCCTGGCGCTCGGTCTGCGCGAAGAGCGTGCCGTAACGCGCCCCGTGCACCCGCGGGTGCAGCTGTGGGAACTCACAGGGGGCATCGAAGAGCTTCGTCTCCCGCACCCTCCCCGTCTTCAGGTCCAGGTGCAGGCGAGTCAGCAGCGGGGGTGCTCCCTTCTCCTCGACCTCGCCGATGCCGTCGAGCGAGAACTCCGGGTAGCGGCACAGGTCGATGCACGGACCGCCTTCCTCCTCGAAGGCATTCGCGAAGTGCCAGGTCCAGAAGGCATCGAGCTCGAAGGTGCGGGGCTTCTGGATGTCGTCCAGGGGAACGACGATGAGCCGCGCTCCCAGCTCCGGCTTCCACTGGAAGAGCTTCGTGAAGTCGGAGAGGCCCATCATCGCGCGCAGGAGATTGAGCTTCACCGGCCCCAGGAAGAGGATGAGGTGCCGCTCGGTCGCGATGAAGTCGTGCAGCATGGCCTGCCAGGGCGCCTCGACCGTGCCGAGCTTCGAGGGGGCTCCCTCATCCGGCAGCGCGTAGAGGTCGATGAGCATCTTCGGGCCGTAGCGCACGCCGAAGTTGAAGGTCGTCCGCAGCGAGGCGACGCGGTGCGGGTGCGCGGAGAAGGCGCCTGACACCACGCCCAGATCCGTGGCCTCGAGCGTGTCCAGCGTGCCCGGATCCATCTCCTGCAACAGTCCACCCTCCATCAGCGCGAAGAGCCGGTCCTGCCACCAGAAGGTCGAGGTGTTCCCCGTCGTCTTCGCCGTGGCGTTGCGCGCGGCGCGCATGCGGTCCAGCCACGAGGCCGCCGAGTTGAAGAGAAACCGCCCCGCCTTCTCCTCCGCGCGGTAGCCGGCGCTCTCGACGATGCGGCAGGCGCCCCGCGCGCCACCGCCCTCGAAACGCACCGCCGTGATCGCTCCGTCCGCCTCGAACGCATGCGAGAGGCTCGCGCCGAAGCGCTCGAAGAGGCCCGGTCCCGCTCGGAAGAGCGTGCCCCGGAGCTGTTCGGGAAGCCGTCCCTCGACCCGCAGCGGCTCGAAGCCGTGGGGCCGCGAGAGGGACCGCAGCAGTGGACTCACCGCGTTCTGGCTGCTCATCGACACTGCTCCTCAGGAAGGGTGGACCCGCGACGGGATTGAAAGTAAGTGAGTCTTACTTACTTTGCAATGGACATCGTTTCCGGTCCAATCCGGTGCCACCCATGACTCGAAAGACGCCCACGCGCCCCTACCACCATGGGGACCTCAAGCGCGCCCTGCTGGAGGCGAGCCTCGAGCTCATCCGCGAGGAAGGCGTGGACGCGCTCACCGTGGCCGAGGTCGGCCGCCGCGTTGGCGTGTCCTCCGCCGCTCCCTACAAGCACTTCGCGGACCGCCAGGCGCTGTTGCGCGCGCTCGCCGAGGAGGGCAACCGGCGGCTTGGCGAGGCGATGGTCGCGGCGACCCAGGGGAGCACCGACCCGGGCGAGGCCTTCCGGCTCTCGGGCGTGGCCTACATCCGCTGGGCGGCGGAGAACCCGGCCCTCTACCGCATCGCGACGGATCCCGCCCACGTCGACTACACGGCGACGTCTCATGAGGTCGATGCCCCGGAAGCCCTCAAGGGCTCCATGGAGACGTTCTGGCCGGAGCTGGCGGCCCTGGTGCGCTCGGGTGCCGCCCTCCCCGCCTCCCATGCCCTGGTGCGGCAACTGCAAGGCCGAGCCCTGGCTCAAGGCGTGGCCAGCCTCTTCGTCAGTGGCGTCTTCGCTTCGCTCGGCATCACCACCGCGGACGCGGAGCGGATTGCCCGGGCGGTGACGGGGGAAGACGTCCCCGCCACACCGCGCCGGAGCAATCCCTCGCGCTCCCGCTGAGGGCCACGACCCTGGAGGTGCACGTGGAGAAGGACCTGCCGGAGCCTCTTGAAGAACCGGTCCCCGACTCGAACCGCGTCCCGGAGAAGCCCTCCGTCCCCGCGCAGGTGGAGCTCCCGACGATGCCCGGTGAGACCCCGGCGGCCCTCGCGGCGCCGGCTCCCGGCCCCGGCGTGAGCGAGGGGTTCCCGGTCTCGAGCTGGGAGCGCTACGACGTCCTCGAGCTGCTCGGCCGTGGCGGCATGGGCGAGGTCTACAAGGCCCGGGATCGCCGCCTGGGCCGCACCGTCGCGCTCAAGTTCATCCGCGGCTCCGATCCCGAGCTGGTCATGCGCTTCCTTCAGGAGGCCCGCGCGCAAGCCCGCATCGATCACCCGAATGTCTGCAAGGTGTACGAGGTCGGCGACGTCCAGGGGAAGGCGTACATCGCCATGCAGTTCGTGGAGGGCCAGCGGCTGGACCAGGTGGCCACCCGCATGACCCAGCAGGAGAAGGTGCGGGCCATGCAGGAGGTCGCCACGGCGATCCACGAGGCCCACCGGCAGGGCGTCATCCACCGCGATCTGAAGCCCACCAACATCATGGTCGAGCGCACCGAGAACGGGCGCTACTTCCCGATCGTCATGGACTTTGGTCTGGCGTACGACGCCAGCCACGGCCATGGGCTCACCCTGGCTGGCGCGCTGATGGGCACGCCCTCGTACATGGCGCCCGAGCAGGCGCGTGGCGAGCTGGGCAGCATCGATCGCCGCACGGATGTCTACAGCCTCGGTGCCACGCTCTACGAGCTGCTGGCGGGCACGGCGCCCTTCACCGACGCCACGCTCATGGGCACGCTGGCCAAGGTGCTGCATGAGGAGCCGCCGTCGCTGCACACGCGCGTGCCCCAGATCGAGCGGGATCTGGAGATCATCGTCCTCAAGTGCCTGAGCAAGGAGCCCCACCAGCGCTACCCGTCCGCTCGCGCGCTGGCCGAGGATCTCTCGCGCTACATCGACGGCGAGCCCATCCTCGGGCGGCGGCCGAGCCTGACGTACCGGCTCCGAAGGCTCGCGCGCAAGCACCGCGTCCTGGTGGGAGTCTCGGCGGCGTCCCTGGCGATCATCCTGATCCTCGCCACCTTCGGCGCGCGGACGTGGCTGGAGGCCCGGCGCACCCAGCAGCACTCCGAGGAGCGCGCTCGGCTGGCCGAGCAGCTCGGGCAGGAGGTCAAGGAGATCGAGTGGTTCTTGCGTCTGTCCTACGCGATGCCACTGCATGACACGGGCCGGGAGCAACAGCTCGTGCGCGAGCGCATGACGCGAATCGCCACCCGGCGGAGCGATGACCTGGGCTCCTCGGGCGAAGCGCTCGCCCACTATGCCGTGGGACGTGGCCACCTGGCGCTGCACGAGTTCGAGCAGGCCCACGCGGAGCTGCTCCGCGCGCGGCAACTGGGGCTCGACTCACCGGAGCTGCACTACGCGCTGGGCCGGGTGCTCGGGGAGCTGTACCACCGGGCGCTCGAGGACGCGCGGCACCGAGGCGGTGGGGACTGGCTGGAACAGCGGCGGCGGGAGCTCGAGACGCAGTACCTCGAGCCCGCGCTGCGGTCGCTCGAGCGCAGCCAGGGCATCGAGCTGGAGTCTCCCCGCTACCTCGAAGGACTCATTGCTTTCTACCGCGGGGAGTACGACGTGGCGGCCAGGGCCGCGGCCCAAGCCTCCCAGGAGGCGCCCTGGATGCCGGAGGCCTGGAAGCTCGCGGGAGACGTGGCCCGGGCCCAGGCGGTGGAGCGGCTCGAGCTCAGCTACGACGCGGCGAGCGCCGGGCTCCAGGACGCGACGAAGCGCTACGAGCAAGCCCTCGAGCTGGGGCGCAGTGACGCGCTGAACCATGAGTCCCTGGCGGAGGTGTGGCTGCGGCAGTCGGAGTTCGATGAGAAGCAGGGCAAGTCGCAGGAGCTGGCGCTGGAGCGTGCGCTGGCGGCGAGCGAGAAGGCCCTCCAGGCGGCGCCGCTGCGCTCGGAGGGGTACACCCAGAAAGCCTACGCCCTGATGCGCCGCTTTCGGGCGAACTTCCATCGGCTCGAGGCCCGGGAGGCGAGGCCTCTCCTGGAGGAGTGGATTGCCTCGGGCCTGCGCGCCGTGGAGTTGAATCCCCGGGATGTGTCCGCCCACGACGCACTGGGAATCGGCTACTTCAAGCGCGGAGAGCACGAGGCACGCAACGGCCAGGATCCCGGCGCCTCGTGGAACGAGGCCATCGCCCGGTTGGGCCGAGCGCTCGAGCTCCAGCCCAACCATCCATGGGCGCTCAATGATCTGGGCGTCATCCACCTCTCCCAAGGCTCCTACCTGTGGGAGCACGGCCAGGATCCGCGCCCCGCGTACCAGGCGGCGGTCCGCCGCTTCGAGCAGGCCGTGCGAGTCGATCCGAAATACCTCTACGCGCACGCGAACCTGAGCTCCGCGCACAACGCGCTGGCGGCGTACACCCTCTCGCGAGGGCTCAACCCCGAGACGGAGGTGAAGGCGGCGCTCGAGGCCATGGAGCAGAGCCTCTCCCTCGACCCGAACTACTACTGGGCGATGACGGAGGGCTCCATGGCGGAGCTGGCCTCCGCGCGCTACCTGCTCGCGGTGGGCCAGGATCCGCGCCCGGCGCTCGACAGGGCGCTGCGGTTGCTCGAACGCTCCTCGCGTACCAACCCGGACTATCGGCGAACCCACCTCTACCGGGCGACATGCTTCTCCCTGGAGGCCACCCACACCCTGCGCGAGGGGGGTGATCCCGGTGCCGCGCTCGACCAGGGGCGGCGGGCCCTGGCGCGGGCCCTCCAGTCCGATGCGGGCTGCGTCGCCTGCCGCATCGAGAGCGCCCGGCTGGAGCTGACGGCGGCGGCGTGGGCGCGGCGGCGCGGCGGCTCCGGATCGCCGCTGCTCCAGAAGGCGCTCACGGAGGCGCGACGCGCGGTGGAGCTGTATCCCTACTACGAGACCCACCAGGAGCTGGCTCGCGTGTATTGGCACCTGGCGGAGACCGCCGCACCGGGCCCGTCGCTCCCGGCCGTGGCCGAGGGGCTGAAGCAGGTGGAGCTGGCGCTTCGGCTCCATCCAGGGCTGGCGCACGTCCACGCCATCCGAGGGGGACTGCTCCTGGTCCAGGTGCGGCGGGTGCCCGAAGGGACGGAGCGTCTCGACACCCTTCAGCAGGCCCAGGCCGCGCTCCAACGGGCCCTCGAACTCAATCCATTCCTGCGCTGGGAGTATGAACCCTACCTGGCTGAAGTGGAGGCGCGGCTTGCCCGGAGACCTGCGCGTTCCTCGGCCCCGTGACGAGCGGCGCGCTGGTCTGGAGCAATTTCGACAGCTGTCCCTGACTCGCGGCGCTGTGCAGAGCGGGGTCGCACTCCGGCAGCTCGTGTGAGGCGGGAAGCGCGGGGAGTGGGTCTGCTCCGAGGGGAGGGATCCGGCGGAACCGCGGGCTCAGGCAGACCGCCCCATCGGGGCTCCAGACGGCTTCAACCCCAGGCATGACGGCATTCATGATCTCGTACTTGTCCTGGACGGCGAGGGGGGTGCCGCCCACGGTGTAGCTCTTGAAGTCCCCACTTCCGACGAAATAGGCGGCGCGCTTTGCCTGCAGACAGGAGCCATAAAGGATGTTGGCCTCGTCCCGCTGCGCGCCTTCTTCCGTCCAGGGCTGGTAGCCCCAGAGCATGCACGTGGTGATGGCGCCGGTACGGCAGGCCATGGTGGTCGTCTCCGCGGCCTCCGTGACCCTGGCACTCACACTGTGGACGCGGTTGCCGGGAAGGAACGCGGCCAGCCCTACGTCATCGTCGCAGTAGGGCTGCCAGACATTCTTGCCGCCCAGAGCGTAGTCCGCCTTGTAGAGCTGGATGCCGTTGTCCACGCTGCCGAGGCGCAGTTTCAGCCGGAACTGGGGCGCCTCTTGGGGGAACTCGAACTCCAGACTTTCCAGCTCACCCCCTGACAAAGACCGCTCCTTGGTGTCATCGCGCACGGTGACGATGAGGCCCCCTTCCTTGGCGTAAACACTGGCCACGAAGACGGGCTGTCCGTCCAACCACCCCCCCGCCTTCAGAGCGATGGCGTGCGGCTGGGCCGGGAAGCCTTGGTCGACATAGACGCGCTGTCCGCTCAGCACCATGCCACCACCTGCGAGATTGTCGAAGGACTCCGGGCAGAAGACGTTCGGCTCTCCCCTCATGCGGATGCAGTAGCCCGAGCCCTGGGAGACATAGATGCCCTGGCCGTTGGTGGGGTTGTCGCAGGTGCCGGTGGTACAGACTTCATCCACCCCCCTCGATGCCGTTCGCAGGGCCAGGGGCTCCTGCTCCACGAGTCCTTCGCCGCAGCCCGCTCCCATCGCGACGGCCACGAGGCTGCTCAAGGTCGCCGCCAGCAGCCCGGACCCGGGCTTCATGGAGTTGCTCTTCGTCGCGATGTTCACGTCTATTCCCCCGGGGTAACGGATGGTCTGCGTTCAGTGGGCGCGTACAACGCCCCAGCCGCCGAATCATCATCCATTCAGGAACCATGCCGAAAGCGCGACCACGGCGCGTGGAGAGAGGAGGCCCAGCCGCCTCGAAGGATTCCGGGAGGATGGCCAATGGGGGCCGTTCTTCCCGATGCCGGGAGCGCTCCCGAGTGCCTCCCCTGGCACAGCCGGGTGGCACCGTGAGCTGTGCCATGTGCCAGCCCCCTCTCCGTCTTATGTTCCGCTGGCGGACCTGGGGACGGAGGACTACCACTCCCCGCGTCAGCAGGACTGAGCGCGGGCTCGCATCGCCGCGGAGGGGTTCCAGTGCGACGTGAACAGCTCGTCCGGCTCATTGCCCGGGAGGTGGTGGCCCGCCGCGCTCCGCACGAGAAGCTATCGGGGCTGTACGAATACTGGGGCTGGGACGAGGACTCGCCAGACTGGTGGCGGCTGCCCGCGTCGGTCCGCCAGGAGATGCTCCATCGCCCGGGCTCTCCGCCGAAGCTGTGGCGCTCGACCTATGACACCTTCTTCGAGATCGCCGAGGAAGAGGCACGCAAGCTGGTGCGCAACGAGGCGCTGCTCGTGGAGGCCCGAGCGCTGGGAGTCGAAGTAGACCGTGTCGAGGGTACCCCCGCGGCCGCCGAGCCCTGCCCCTGCTGCGGCTTTCGCACGTTCGAGTGGCGTGGGGAGTACGACGTGTGTCCCGTCTGCTCGTGGGAGGATGATGGTGGTGAGGAGTCCTTCGATGACGGGCCCGAGCAACTGGCGCGCTTCAGCGCGCCCAACCACATGACGCGCGCGGAGTACCGGAGGCAGTACGAGCACCAGCGTGAGGAGGACCTCCGCTCCGGCGATCCCGACCGCCTCCACAAGTACGAGCGCTTCCCACGGTAGAGCCCTCAGACCTGATGAGCGGCCTGTCCGCCGAGGAGCGCCAGCAGCTCAAGGCCCTGCTCACGAAGGTCGCCGCCGGCATCCCTCACGTACGCGAGCCCTGAGCCCCTTTTTTACCCTGGTAGTTAGGAGCCTAATCACATGGAAGAAACCACGACGCGCATCGTTCCCGGCAATGAGGTGTGCACCCTCATCAACGTCTTCACCGTGGCGCCCGAGCGGCAGGCCGAGCTGGTGAAGCTGCTGGAGGAGGCAACGCAGGAGGTGATGCGGCACCTGCCGGGGTTCATCTCGGCGAACCTCCACCGCAACCAGGAGGGCACCCGGGTGGCCAACTACGCGCAGTGGGCGAGCCGCGAGCACTTCGAGGCCATGCTGCGCGACCCGAAGGCGCAGACGCACATGCGGGCCGCGGCGGCGCTGGTGGAGAAGTTCGAGCCACACCTCTACGAGGTGGTCTCCACGCACGCGCGAAGTGCACCATGAGTCCGCCCTGGTACTGGGTGGACTGGGTGGCGGTGGCCTCGCGCGACCACGTGCACGAGGAGCTCCACGCCCCCGCTCAGGTGCGGTGACAGCGGCACTTCGCCCCGGTGCAACGGTGCGGACCGCCCTCCCCCCGCATCGACGATCGCCTTGCCTGTTGGGCTTTCCACTGCCCCAGGCTAGGCTGCGCCTCCCCCTACTCGTGCCGCTCCCCCCTCGTGCGGCGCCTTCGGCCCGAAGGAGATGTCCATGATGCTGAAGCGTTTGATGTTGCTGGTGGCAGGTACCCTCTCGCTGGTTCCGTTGTCGCCGGCTCACGCCGACCAGTTGCAGGACATCAAGAAGAAGGGCGAGCTGACTTGTGGCGTGCTCGGTACCGATGAGCCTTTCAGCTTCATCCAGGATCCCGCCAGCCGCGCGATCGTCGGCTACGACGTGGACCTGTGCAACGCGGTGGCCAAGAACCTGGGCGTGAAGAGCACCCTCAAGCAACTGGCGGTGTCCGCGCGCATCCCCGAGCTGCAGCAGGGCCGCGTCGATCTGCTGGCCGCCTCGCTCACCCACAACAAGGAGCGCGAGGCGCTGATCGACTTCTCGCTGTCCACCTTCATCACCGGGCAGAAGGTCATGGTGAAGAAGCAGAGCGGCATCACCCAGTTGGAGCAGCTCGCCGGCAAGAAGGTGCTGACGGTCAAGGGCTCCACCATGGAGCAGAGCATCAAGAAGGCGGTGCCGACGGCCGTCATCGTCTCCTTCGACAACAGTCCGCAGGCCTTCCTCGCGCTGCAGCAGGGCAAGGGCGTGGCCTACGTCAACGACGAGACCTCGCTGATCGACGACTTCTCCAAGCTGGGCCCCGTGGCCAAGGACTACGCCATCCTTCCCCAGAACCTGTCCACCGAGCACTTCGCGCTGGGTCTGAAGAAGGGCGAGTCCGCGTTCCGGGAGCAGGTGAACAAGGTGCTGCGTGACCTGGAAGCCTCGGGTGAGGCCGAGAAGCTGTTCACCCGGTGGTTCGGCCCAGCCACCAAGATGAAGTTCCCGAGCCGCCCGTTCAAGATCGAGACCGACAAGGTCGACTGAGCCCGGCGGAGGGTCCGCCCCCGACGGGGCGGGCCGTCGTCCCGAGCGGCCCATGAACTCATTCGATGTCTCGATGCTGCTGTCCGGCCAGTACCACGACTGGCTCGTGAGCGGCTTCGTCCTCTCCATCAAGCTCGCGTTGATCACGCTGGTGTTCGCACTGCCACTCGCACTGCTCGTGGCGGTGCTCAGGCTCGCGCCGCTCGCGGTGCTGCGTGCGGTGGGCGTGGTGTTCGTCGAGGCGATCCGCAACGTGCCGCTCCTGGCGCACATGCTGTTCTGGTACTTCGGCGCGCCAGAGGTGCTGCCAGAGCCGCTCAAGGTCTGGCTGTACGAGCACGATGTCGAGGCCGCCAGCGCCGTGATCGCACTGGTGCTGTACACCGCCGCCTATATGTCGGAGGACATCCGGAGCGGCATCCGCTCGATTCCCAAGGAGCAGATGGAGGCCAGTCGCGCGCTCGGTTTCAGCTTCCTCGGCGCCATGCGGCTGGTGATCCTCCCCCAGGCGCTGCGCCTGACGGTGCCCCCGTTGATCAGCCAGACGCTCAGCCTGTGGAAGAACACCAGCATCGCCATGGTGATCGGCGTCGCCGAGCTGATGTACCAGGCCCAGCAGGTGGAGAGCGCCAGCTTCCGCGGCTTCGAGTCCTTTGCCTTCGCCACCGGGGCCTACCTGATGATCTCGCTCGCCATCACCGGCGTCTCCGCCTGGTACCACCATCACCATCCGGTGCGGAGCGCCTGATGTGGGAGATCCTCCAGACCTACTGGCTGTACTACTTGATCGGACAGTATCCGGACGGTCCGCTCGGGGGCCTCGCGCTGACGCTGGTGCTGGCCGCGCTCGCCCTGGTGCTCGCCCTCCCGGTCGGCATCGTGCTCGCGCTGTGCCGCCTCTCGCCCTACCGCCTCCTGCGCTGGCCAGTGACCGCCGTGGTGTTCGTGGTGCGCGGCACGCCGCTGCTGATGGTGGTGTTCTGGGCCTACTTCCTGCTCCCGACAATCACCGGGCACATGACCGACCAGTTCAACACCATGCTGGCGGCGCTGGTGATCTTCGACGGTGCCTACCTCGCGGAGATCATCCGCGCCGGCATCCAGGCCATCCCCAAGGGCCAGATGGAGAGCGCCCGCTCGCTCGGGTTCGACTACCTGCGGGCCATGCGGCTGGTGATCCTCCCGCAGGCGCTGCGCAACATGCTGCCCTCGCTGGTCAACCAGTTCGTGTCGACCATCAAGGAGACCTCGCTCGGCTACATCATCAGCCTCGGCGAGGTGTCCTTCGTCGCAACCCAGATCAACACCCAGCTGTTGACCCGGCCGGCCGAGGTCTATCTGTTGCTGGGGCTCACCTATTTCGTGCTGTGCTTCAGTCTGTCGCGCTTCGCCTTCTGGCTGGAGCGGCGGCTGGCCGCGGGCGCCTCATCCCCGGGAACGCGATGATCAAGCTCGAGAACGTCAACAAGTGGTACGGCGACTATCACGCCCTGGTCGACATCACCGAGGAGGTCACCCGGAGCGAGGTGGTGGTCGTGTGCGGCCCCAGTGGCTCCGGCAAGTCCACGCTGATCCGCACGATCAACCGGCTGGAGCCGATCCAGAAGGGCCGCATCCTGCTGGATGGCCAGGACATCTACGGCCAGGGCGTCGACGTCAACGCGCTGCGCAGCCGCATCGGCTTCGTCTTCCAGCAGTTCAACCTGTTCCCCCACCTCACCGCGCTGGAGAACTGCACGCTGGCGCCGACCCGCATCCGCAAGCTCCCGCCGAAAGAGGCGCACGAGCTGGCGATGTCGCTCTTGAACCGCGTCGGGCTCGCGCACAAGGCCTCCGCCTACCCCGCGCAGCTCTCCGGAGGACAGCAACAGCGGGTGGCGATCGCCCGGGCGCTCGCGATGAATCCGCCGGTGATGCTGTTCGACGAGCCCACCAGCGCGCTCGACCCCGAGATGGTCGGCGAGGTGTTGCAGACGATGAAGGGGCTGGCGCGCGATGGCATGACCATGGTGGTCGTCACGCACGAGATGGGCTTCGCCCGGGACGTGTGCAACCGCGTGCTGTTCATGGACGAGGGCCGCGTCCTGGAGCGCACCACGCCGGAGCGTTTCTTCAGCCGGCCGGAACACCCGCGCGCCCAGAAGTTCCTGGCCGACGTCCTGTCTCCCTGGCAGGGCACGCCCGACACGAGCCCCTGAGGGACGAGGCTCGGACCTATACTCACGCCCATGGACACAACCACTCCCAAGCCCGAAATCTATCTGACGTTCGATGACGGCCCCTACCCCAGCACCGAGAGCATCCTGGAGATACTCAAGGAGAACGGCGTGCCCGCCACCTTCTTCTTCTGCTCGGCGAGCAATGGGCTCGGCAAGGACGCGCAGTACCGGGCGGTCAAGAAGGCCATCGAGGGCAACCACCTCCTGGGCAACCACGGGGACGACCACTACCCCGCCTCGCGCCGGGACTACCTGGCCGAGAAGAACCGCGGCGATCCGCAGAAGGACTTCCGCGAGAACCGCGAGGACTTCGAGACACTCTTCAAGAACCACCAGGATGTGTTTCCCGGCTTCCGCGCGGCGCGCCTGCCCGGGGATGGCCGCTTCATCGACGACATCGTCCGCGCCATCGTCGCCCAGGAGAAGGTGCCGCACTTCGGCTGGCACATGGAGTTCGCGCCCAACAAGACCTTCGCCCACGTCAACTACCGGGACTGGCAGGGCATCCCCGGGGTGTCCTCCTCCCATGCCCGGATTCCCCATTCCCAGTGCATCCTCCTGCTGCACGACAGCCACTGGCGGGGCGCGAAGCTCGAGGGCCTCAAGGCGCTCATCAAGAAGCTGAAGGAATTGGCCGTCATCCGTCCCCTGCCCCTCACGCCTCCGAGCAACGCGAGCAGGGTCTTCCTGTCGCAGTACACCGGCCCCATCGCCACGACGTAGGCGCCCGCCCCTCCCCATGGTGAATCTCCGCTCGCTGTCCCTCCTCGCGCTCGGTGCCCTGGCCACCGCGTGCCGCCATCGGGAAGACGTCCGTCCCCCCGCGCCGCTCGTGGCGCCCACCCCCAGCCCCTCCGAGTCTCTCGCGGAACTGCGCTGGGTGCTCGGGGGCTCGCGCCTCCTGGTCGACAACCAGTGGCTGTTGGATCCGGAAGGCGGCGGTTACACGGCGCTCCCCTACACCACGTCCCGGCCCGTCGAGGGCGGCGGCACGGAGCAACTGGGCATCTCCCTGTCCCGAGGCGGCGCGCGGATCGTTGTCTGGGACTCGCGCCAGTTCAGCTTTGGTCCGGTGGACTCGGCGCCGAGGGGACCCTTCTCCCTTCCCCCGCTTCCCCAGGACGCCCCGAGGCAGGCGCGACTGCTGTTCTGGGATGACCAGGAGCAACTGTGGCTCTACCAACATCGGCTCGAGGCGGAGGCGTCGCCCACCTGCGACGTCTTCGACTCCGCGACCGGGGCATGGAGGCCCGCCGGAGGATGTCCCGAGGGCGACTTCGTCGAGCTCACCCAGGTGGACCCCGGCCCGGATCAATGGATGACCCTCTTCTCGGAGGCGGAGGGCATGCGGAGCGTCCGTCTGACCCACTCCGGGGCCGCGGTCCTGGGCTTCGAGTTCTCCCCTCCAGGTGACGTCCAGACACAGTTCTCGAGAGATGGCACGCGGCTCGAACTCACGACGCCCTGTGCACTGGAGCAGGAGGAGCGGCCCTGCCGGGACGTGGAGGACGAGACCCCATGGCGGCGCTACTCCTGGCGCCTCCAGGAGCGTCGGCTCGTCCTGGAGCAGGAGGGCCTTCCGCCCCACGTCACGCCTTCACCCGAGGGAGGAAGGCTCGCGTGGCCCGAGCCGGGTCGCGTGTGCATCGGCGAGGCGGCGCGCATCGGGGCCGCGCGCTGTCATGCGCTTCCCACCCCTCGGCACGCTCAGTCGACCGCCTGGCAGGAGTAGAGGTCGCGGATGATGAATTCTGCTTCCGCCCCCTGTTCTGCCGGCGTGAAGAAAATGGTCCGGCTTTCGCCCGCGGTGAGATCGAAGGCATTGTCGGAGAACCGGCCCTCGGTATTGGCCTCGATCATCACGAAGAGTGCCAGCCCCTTGGATGAAAGCGTGAGCTCGTAGCCGCCATCGGCGCTCCGGACCGTGCGGGCGGAGATCCCCGGCGGCTCCAGTTCGAGCTGCTTGTAGGTGCCGTTGACGTGGTGCCCTCTGCCCGACGAACCGTCCGAAGCCGAATAGGACCACACGAGCAGGTGCCCCTCGGGCACGCTGCCGGCTGGCAGCGAAATCAGCGTGGAGGCGGCATCCGGCCGGCAGGTGCCGTGCGCGGTAGTCAGCGGCGAGCGTTGGCCATCCATCGAGACGGTGAAGAACTCGGCCGAAACCTCGGTGGGTTGGGAGGTGTCGTTGACCATGGCCATGTCGATCACCTTCCCGTCGGCTGACGGGATCGCGAAGATGCCGACGGGCGCGAAGAAGCGCCGTGCCAGATAATGCATGGCCTTCCAGTTGCCGCCGTAATCCAGGCTCGCCCAAGAAGCCACCGGCCAGGTGTCGTTGAGCTGCCAGATGATCGTGCCCATGCAATGGGGCTTCAGCGACCTCCAGGACTCAACGGCGGTTTTGATCGCCAGACCCTGCTGGATCTGCGAGAGATAGACAAAATTCGCAAAATCCTTTGGGAACCTGAAGTAGCGGAACATGGTGCCCGCGATGCGCTCGTTGCCGCCAGGGTTCTTCTGGTGCACCTCCATCACTGGAGACGCGATGTTGAGGTCCTTCTTCTCGGCGAACCAGCTGATCAGCAGGTTCGACGTGTAGGACTGGAAGCCGAATTCCGAGCAGAACCGCGGCTTGACCTTGCGGTAATGGTCGAACGACTTGTTTTCGTGCCAGACCGACCAGACATGCATGTCGCCGGAGCCGTCGGCATGCCAGGCATCGCCGAAGTCGAGGTAGCCGCAGGACGGGCTCGATGGCCACCAGATGATCTCCGGATGGGCCTTCTTCGCGGCGGCCTCGATCGTCCGGTTCAGTCTGTCGTAGGAGACGAGGTAGCGATCGCGGTTCTTCTGGGAGACCTCGAACCAGGTGAGCGCGCCCACGAGTTCGTTGTCGCCGCACCAGAGCGCGATCGAGGCGTGATGCGAGAGCCGCCGCACCTGGTAGTCCACCTCGGCCGCGACATTGTCGAGGAATCCGGGCGTCGAGGGATAGAGATTGCAGGCGAACATGAAGTCCTGCCAGACCATCAGGCCCAGCCGGTCGCAGATGTCGTAGAACCAGTCGTGCTCGTAGAAGCCTCCGCCCCAGACGCGGATCATGTTCATGTTCGCGTCGACCGCCGACCGCAGGAGCGCCTCGGTCTTCTCGGGGCTCGTCTTGGAGAAGAGCGCGTCGGCCGGAATCCAGTTCGCGCCCTTGCAGAAGATCTCGCGGCCGTTGACCCTGAAGGCAAAGCGGGCGCCTGCCTCGTCCTTGTCGGTGATGAGTTCTATCGTGCGGATGCCAATCTGGCGGACGACGGTCTCGCCAGGGATCGTGACCTCGAGTTCGTAGAGTTCCTGCTTGCCGCTGCCGGCGGGCCACCAGAGGCGCGGCCGCTCGACGACGAAGCGCTGGTGGATCACCGTCTCGCCGGCATTCGCACCGCAGTCGAGCCGCACCCTCTCGCCATCGAATTGGAATTCGACTGGCAGCACGCAAGGGTCCAAGGCGAAGAGGGTCAGGACCACATCGAGTTCAACCGAGCCGTTCGCCCGATGGAGCTGCTTGACCATGAGATATTCGATGCGCGCCGGGTCCAGCTTGCGCAGCTTGACCGTGCCATAGAGTCCGAGCGGCGCGAGCGCGATGTTCCAGTCCCAGCCGAAGTGGCATTGCGGCTTGCGCAACATGTTTCCGTATGGAATCGGCGAGTTCCGGGTCCACGGCACCTCGAAGGGCTGCCGATCATGGACCGCCTTGCCGGCCTCGATGGGGGAATGCAAGAGAACCTCGATCGTGTTCTCCCCCGCGACGAGGAATTCCGACACGTCGGGCCGGTAGCGGCGGAAGCAGTTGTCGGCCTCCAGCACCCTCTCGCCATTGACGCGGATGGTCGCGACCGTATCGACGAAATCCAGGTCGAGATACCAGCGGCCCTCCAAATCGGAAGCGTCCAGCCGGAAGCCACGCGAGAGCCTCCAGTCCTTGTGCGCCACCCACTGCACCTCGGCTTCGTTCTTGCCGAAATAGGGCTCGGGGATGATGCCCTGCTCCCGCAGGGCGGAATGGACGTCGCCCGGCAGGGTGATCTTGAGGTCCGGCCGCTGGCCTTCGGCATCGAGCGACCAGATGCCACCAAGGTCGATCTGGGTGGATTCAGGCATTTTGTATTCTGAGCATCCCCTGCCCTCGTGTGCCAGAGCCGCGGAAAGGTCCCGAGGACCATTCACTCGAGGGCAAGTGAGGAAAGGCAACGGCTTCGCGAGTAATGTAGGAGGGGTTCAACCCCCAAGGAGTGGAGCCCGTGTCCGCCATCGACATTCCCGCCATCGACACCGAGCGCCTCACGCTCCGCGGCCCGCGACGCGAGAACCTCGAGGAAGCGTTCGAGATGTGGAGTGACCCGCGGGTGACCCGGTACATCGGCGGCAGGCCGTTCACGCGCGAGGAGACGTGGTCCCGGTTGCTGCGCTACGTGGGCCACTGGGCGGTGATGGGGTATGGGTTCTGGGTGGTGCGCGAGAAGAGCACGGGCCGGTTCGTCGGCGAGGTGGGACTCGCGGACTTCCGGCGGGAGACCGACCCCTCGTTCGACGGGGCGAAGGAGGCGGGCTGGGCGCTGTCTTCATGGGCGCACGGAAAGGGTTTCGCCACGGAGGCGGTGAGCGCGGCGCTGAGGTGGGTGGACGGCAGGTTCGGTCCGGAGCGCGTGGTGTGCATCATCGACCCGGGGAACGAGCCCTCCCTCAAGCTCGCGCACAAGTGCGGGTTCCGCGAATTCGCACGCGGCACGTACAAGGGCGAGCCGACGCTGATGTTCGAGCGGGTTCCCGGAGCCAGGTGAGCAGGCGGGGGGCCGCGCGTGCAACGGCGTGTGATACAGATTCGCCATGCTCGACCTGACGACCTCGATGCTCTTCCTGGCCGCGACGCTCGCGCTCAACGTGACGCCCGGCCCCGACATGCTCTACGTGGTGGCCCGCAGCGTGAGCGAGGGCCGCAAGGCGGGCATCGTCTCGGCACTGGGCATCGCGGCCGGATGCCTCGTGCACACCTTCGCCATCGCCGCGGGGCTCTCGGGACTGCTCATGGCCGTGCCGCTCGCGTTCGAGGTGGTGAAGCTCACGGGCGCGGCCTACCTGCTCTACCTCGGCGTGCGCGCGCTCCTCAGCCGCGACACCGGAATGGCCGCGCCCACCGTCGAGCGCGCCCGTCTGTGGGCCATCTTCCGCCAGGGCGTCGTCACCAACGTGCTCAACCCCAAGGTGGCCCTGTTCTTCCTCGCCTTCCTCCCTCAATTCGTGGACCCCAAGCGCGGCCCCGTGTCGGCGCAACTCGTCCTGCTCGGGTTCCTCTTCAATGCCTCGGGCACGCTGGTGAACACGGTGGTGGCGCTCGTGTCGAGCGGGGCCGGCCGGTGGACGAAGCACCGCGTGGGCTCGTCCACCCACTTCAAGCGCGCCACGGGGCTGGTGTTCGTGGGGCTGGGGCTGCGGCTCGCCCTGCTCGAGCGGAAGTAGCCGCCCCCCTCCTGGCCGCTCGAGCACCCCCCGCGGAGCGCTGACGTGAGGCTCAGGCGCGGCGGCGGCGGAGGAGCCCGAGCGCCAGCATGAGCAGGCCCGCGGCCGGCGCGGCCGCGGTGCCGGAAACGCCGCCGAGCTGACAACCACCGCCGCTGCTGCCCGGCGCGTCGCCCGGCGTGCCGCCGTCGCCGCCCGTGCCGCCGTCGCTGGGCGGAGCGATCGTGACGGTGGCGCAGTGGTGGTAGTAGCAACCGCCGGGGTTGTTGATCGCGTGGTTCGACATGAACTGGGTGATCTGCAGCGTGCACTTGTCACAGGTGAAGTCCTGCGGCAGCTGGACCTGGACGGACTGCGGACCGGACAACGGCGAGGAGTGCACGAGCAGGCCGTCGGCGAGGAGCGGCAGCGTCGGATTTGCGTTGATGGTCGTGCTGCCGCACGGCGTATCGCCGGGGACGACCGGCGGGTCTGCGGGCAGCGAGTTCATGTCCTGGGCGATCGAGACGCGGTAGTGGCCGGGGTGGAAGACCGTCTCGGTGAGGTCGATGGTGATCGTCTGTCCCGGGCGGTAGGTGGTGACCGCGCCGGTGGGCTGGGCCGGCTGCCCGGGATCGGCCTGGCCGCAGGGCTCGCTCTTCTGCGGGTTGCCGAGGCGATCCTGCGCCGCCCAGCTCGCCGGCTGCTGGATGCTGAAGTGGGCGCGCGCCGGCGCGGCGGAGAGCAGGAGCGCCGCCGACGCGGTGATGAGGGAAGGAGTCAGGGAGGGTCGTTTCATGGGGGTTTTCTCCAGGCCCGAGGGGCGGCGGCAGCCTACTGCGCGGCGGAGACAGGCCCTAAAACCTTGTCGCGGGGGCTCACACGAGCCGGTGTCCACCATCCACGTGCAGCACCTCGCCCGTGGTGAAGCCGTTGCCCATCAGGAAGAGCGCGGCGTGGGCGATGTCCGCGGGGACTCCCACGCGCCCGACCGGGAGCCTGCGCACATGCTGCTCGAAGCGTTGCTGTTTGACGCCCTCGCCAAAGCTGTCCCACACGGGCGTGTCGACCCAGCCGGGAGACAGCAGGTTCACCCGGACGGGCGCGAGCTCGAGGGCCAGGGCCCTCACGAGTGACACGAGCGCGCCATTCGCCGCGGCGACGACCGACCCCCCTGGCCCCGGTCGCACCGCCGCGATGCCTCCGGTGAAGAGGAGCGAGCCTTGGGACTCGAGCCGTGCATGCTTGGCGACGTGGAGCGCCACCAGCAGCTTGGAGTCGAGGCTTCGGCGCGCCATGTCCAGCTCGAGCTGACGAACAGGTTGATAGTAGGGCTCCACCGTCGTGACGACGACATGGTGCGCGGGCGGACACTCCTCGAAGAGCCGCCGGGCCTGCTCCTCCTGGGTGAGATCGGCGGCGAAGGTACGTACTCCGTGTGCCGCCGAGAGCTGGGCGGCGGCGGCGGCGAGCCGCTGTGCGGAGCGGCCCACCAGGGTCACCGAGGCTCCGGCCTCGAGGCTGGCCTTGGCCACCCCAAGACCGATTCCAGACGATCCCCCTGCCACGATGACGTGCTGATCTTTCAGGTTCATGCCTTCGAAGTAGCGCACCCTCCCGCTGCCAGCCATGGGATGGTGTGGCAAGCTCCATCCCATGAATGGGATGACCTCCTTGGACGACTTGCGGCTCTTCGTGGCCGTTGCGCGGCACTCGAGCTTCGTGGAGGCGGCGCGGCGCACGGGAGTCCCCACCAGCACGGTGAGCCGCAGGGTGGCTCAGCTGGAGGAAGCGCTGGGTGCCCGCCTCATCCAGCGCACCTCGCGGAGTGTCGGCCTGACCCATGAGGGGGAACGCCTGCTGGAGCGCGCCGGGCCGCTGCTCGAGGGGCTGACCTCCGTGCTCGACACGAGCATGGAGCGCGAGGACGAGCCCAGGGGCCGGCTTCGGGTCACGGCGCCCGTGATGACAGGCTCACAGCGCATCGCGCCGGCGCTGTTCGCCTTCGCGGCCAGGCACCCCCACGTGACGCTGGAACTCGAGCTCACCAACGCCAGGGTGTCCCTGATCGAGGAGGGCTTCGATCTGGCCTTCCGCGTGGGGCCCATCCACGACGCGGAACTGGTGGCACGGCGGGTCTGGTCGGTCCCCTTCACGCTCGCCGCATCGCCCCGGTTCGTGAAACAGGCGCTCAAAGGCCGGACCCAGCTCGATCGCGAGTTGCTCGGCTCGGTGCCCGCCATCCTCGGGCGGCCCGGCGGTGTCTGGCGCCTTCGCCGACGGGATGGTTCCGTCGAGGATTTCCAGCCATGCGAGCGCCTCCGCGTGAACGATCCGCGGATGACCATCGCCGCGGCGGTGCAGGGGCTGGGGGTCGTCTGCGCTCCGAAAGAGGCCATCGAGCAACAGGGCCAGGCGCTCGTGCAGCTCACCCTGACCGGGCGCACGGTCGAGCCGCGCGAGCTCTTCGCGGTGTACCCGTCCCGGCGGCAACTGCCCGCCCGGGTGCGCATGGCGCTCGACTGGGTGATGAAGCACGGCTGACCCCGCCTCGGCCGCGGCCAGAGCCGCTTCAGGCGATGACATGGAAGCCTCGCTAGGGTCTCATGGGCCCCGGTCAGGAAGCCGTGGAGGCGGACAGGCGGAGTTCACATTCCTGGCCCTCGGCCAGGGCCTCTGGGTTTCGCCGGGAGAAACAGGGTTCATGAGACTTGGTGGCTATGTCATTCACGGAAACAACTGTGACACCCTAGAGAGGTGTCTCGCGAGCCTGTCCGCCGTTTGCGACGAGGTGGTGGCGCTCGACTCCCAGTCCACGGACGGCTCGGTGGAACTCGCACGGAAGATGGGCGCCCGCTCCGTGTCGCGCCCATGGCGGGGCTACGGAGCCGCCCGGACCGCCGCCATGGAGGCCTTGGGCTCGTATGACTATGTCTTCTATCTCGACTCGGACGAGTACCTGGAACCCGAAGCCCTCCAGACCCTTCGGGCCTGGCGGAGCTCCGCCCCGACCGCCCCCGCGTATCGCCTGCCCCGCCGGGACTGGGCCGAATTGGACGGGCACCGCTTCCTCTACCGCACCGAGTGGCGCGCGCGCCTGGTCCGGGGGGATGCCGCGGTGTGGCGTCCGGAAATGATCGTCCATGAAGCACTGCCCCGGATGCACGCGCCTCGCCTGCATGCCCCCATCGAGCACCGCTTCGCCACGTCCCTCCAGGGACGGGAGGCGAAGGAAGAGCGCTATGCCTTGTTGTGGGCCGTTCGCGCCTTCGCCGAGGGCAAGCGCCTCAAGCCCGCGGCCCTTCAACGTCCGGCGCATCTGCTCCGCGATTGCCTCGTGCATGGCGCCCTCTGGCGCGGCGGACTCGATGCGCTGCGGCTCGCCTGGGCCGTGTCCGTCTACCACTCCGCCAAGTACCGCCACCTCGGCGCCTTGAGGAAGGGAGGCTTCCCGGAACTGAGAAGGGCCTTCGCCGAAGGGCGCTACGAGGAGGTGTTCGCGCTGGTGAAGGGACAGTCCCTGCCCGCCAGCACGGCCGAGCCCTCCACGAAGTGACGCACGGCCGAGCCGAGGAACGAGCGCGAAGAAGGAGAGAGGCCAACGCTCGGTGCCCTTCCTGTCCCAGCCGTCCGAGTGCTGAAGTGGTGGGTCAGGAGGCTGGATGATGGGGAACGACGACGAACAGCTCCAGGAGGAGCTCCACTGGACGCCGGGGAAGAAGTCCCCCTGGCGGAGCACGCCCCGCGGCGCGACCGCCATCATGGCGATGGGGGGCGTGCTCATGCTGGCCATGTGGGGCGTGACGATGACCCTCGTGGGCTCCGCGAGGGATCTCGCCGCCGTCGGGGTCTTCCTCGTCATGGGGCTCGAGGGGCTTGTCGCGCTGGGAATCGCGCGATCCCTCTGGCGCGCGATGGGCCCCGTTGCGCGCGGCATCATCCGGCCGCTGATGGTCCTCGGACCCTTGCCGCCCCTCGCCGTCCTCTGTTGTACGAGCCTGGCCCTGGTCCAGGCGCTCAATCCCCAGGCGGGCTTCGTGAGCCGAGGCAAGAACTGGGGCATTCCCCTCAGGGGCGGCTCGGTCCGGTTCAGCGAGGTCCAGGCCCTCTGCTCGAAGCTGGGGAGCCAGTGGCGGATTCCCAGCGAAGACGAGGTGGCGAGGTTGGATCCACCGCCGCCCGTGGGAAGGAATTCAACGCATACGAACTACTGGCTGCTGCCCGCGCCCGGCACGAGCCCGGCGGAGGACGTCTTCCTCGCCGTGAGCTGCCTGGGACCCCGATGCTCGACCGACATCCTGCGGCAGGCCAGACGCCCGAGCGGAGACGGAGAGAACGCGGGCGCCGCCCTCTGCGTGAACTTCTGACGCGCGCGCCCTCGGAGACGGCAACTGCTCGAGGCTCCTCGCGGAAAAGTCACACAAGAAATACCAGATTCTTGGTATCTGAGAAACTCCGAGCAAGCACTCGCTGAGGAGGAACCAAGAGAATGCGCACCCTGGACAAGCTGTCCGTCATCGCGGTGTGGGGCCTGGGTCTCGTCGGTTGCGGAGGTGTGCAGGACGTGGACCTGGGCGGCGATGGGGTCGCCAGTCAGCTCGAGCGGGATTTCGGTGGCCCGAGCGGGCTCATGGACTTCTTCGAGAGCCACACGGAGGAGGAGATCCGTCAAGCGATGGCGCCCTACGGAGTCGGGTACGTCAACCGCGGGCGGGTCACCGCGGCGGTGATCAGCGATTGCCCGAAATACTTCCCGTCGGGCGACCGGAGCATCTGGCACAACTTCGACGGCGAGTACTTCTTCATCGACAGTGCGGGCCGGCCGAACCGGGCGTACAAGTACCTGCCGCCGATCGTCGCCGCGCCGCGTATCGACTCCTGCCAGACGAGTGTGGGGCAGTGGGGCGACGCGGAAAACCCCAGCAATGACTATGACGGGGGGCATCTCATCGGCTCGCAGCTCGGGGGCTGGGGCGGGCGGGCGAACCTGGTGCCACAGGATGCCAACTTCAACCGTGGCAACTGGGTACAGCTCGAGAACAAGATGGCCAAATGCGGGAGTCTGCCGAGCGGCCGGTTGCGCTACTCCCTCGGTGCGAACTACCCGAACTCCACCGCGCTCATTCCCAACAACATGACGATGGAGATCAGCAACCAGTCCACGGGGAGCTCCGTGTCCATGTCCTTCTCGAACGTGGACTACGGTGGCACAAACGGCACGAATGAGCGGACCCGTGGCGTGAACTGGCTGTCGAGCCAGGGGTGCAACTGAGCCGGCCCGTCCGAGCACCGCGCGCTGCCTCTCCTCCAGACGAGAGGCAGCTCACGGAAGAACAAGGTCAGTGGCGCCGCAGCCACGCCGCGAGCGGTCCCCAGGCGAGTGTGGGCGCGTCCTTCGCGTACAAGAGATCACCATGGCCGAAGTCCTCGGCCACTCGCTCTGGCCCGAACCGGCGAACGACGTGCGTGGTGATATCGGTCGACGAGACCTTCGTCGTCGAGTACAGCCCGTGGTCGCCAAACCCGCCCGCGGCGCCGAGGTAGAAGAGCGGGACGCGGATCTTCGCGAGTTCGGGCCTGGGGGTCGTGCCGCACCAGATCTCATCGAACTCCGCGGTCTCGAGCATGGACTGGTGCGGCGGCGCGCTGGCGAACCACGCGGTCACGTCTTCTTCGGACGACTCGCGCAACCCCGTGACATTGCCCTCGGCGTCGAAGATGGGCGCACTCAGGTGGTACACCGGCGTGTACGGCGCGAGCCACCAGGTCAGACCCGACAGCGTGAGCGCCACTCCGCGATTCGTGTAGCCGGAGAACAGGGGTGACGTCTCCTCGGGCGCGCTCCGAGCCAACTGGCCCGCCGTGATGAAGAGGCTGTTGCTGGAGTCGGTGACCCCCTGGGCCAGGGCATCGCGTTCCGCCGCGGCATTGGCGCACGCCAGGGCCTTCAGGTCGGCATCCTCGGGAGCGATGTCGTAGTAGATGTCGAGCGCCGCGATCGCCGAGATGTGGCGGCCATCGGCGGCGGCATAGGCGTAGGTGAGCTGGGCGCCATGCGAGAATCCGCCGAGGACGATCCGGCCTGGATCGCGGTCAGTGAGGGTCCGCGTCGCCCGCGCGAAGGCGAGCGCGACAGCGGTGTCCCCGATCGCCTGGTGGATGCCCATCTCGCCCAGATCGGAGATATCACCGTCCGTGGTGGGCAGCGTCCAGCGCCGATCAACGCCCCAGGCATCGATGCCGCGCGACGCCAGATAGGGGGCGAGCCCCGGGGCCGACGACGCGGGATGGCCGAGTGACGGCACGAAGTTCGTGATGAAGTTGGCGAAGTCTCCGTGCAGCAGCATCACCGCCTGCGAGGTCGGGCGCGGCCGCCACGGCGAGAGCTCACGAACGACGCGGTGGATGCGCACGCGTGCATTCGGCGTGGAACCCACGCGGAGATCGAATTGATAGTGATAGAGGTCATCAGTGATGTGCTCGCGCGACACGGCGAACGGTGTGCTGACCGACGCGAGCTGTTGAGCTTCGGTGAGTGCGGGGGGAGACGCGAGTGCAGGCGCGCACGCGATGAGCACGGCGGCTGCGAGGCCAAGACGGGACATGGCGGAACCTCTTGAGGGATCGGTCTCGAACAAGATCAATCCCGGGTGGGGAGAGAAGCTCCTCAGTCGTGAAGAGCCCTATGGTTATATCGGCCAGGCCCCCCAATTGTTGCCTCCGTAATATTGTCCTCGAGGCCGCTTCCCAGGCCCAGGCCCCGCATCGAGCAGTCCACCTGGCACCTCACTTCCGGCCCGGCGGCCCGCGCCGTGAGCGCGCCGCTCTACACACCCGGGCTCACCCATGGCCCCGAACCGCGTTGGCCAGCACCGACGTGACGCGCCCGGATCGGCGCCCACTTGCGGATGGTGATCATCACGAAGCTCAGCAGGCCACTGGTGAGCAGGCACCAGGAGAGACGGGACAGGAACAGCCCCGCCGAGCCCGCGTAGGCAAGGCCCAGCAGTGGCAACAGCAAGCAGTTGCCCAGGACAGGGGCCAGGTCGCTCCACGGACCCGCGCCAAAGTTCTCCGCCAGGGCATGCATCATGCTGAAGAGTCCACAGACGGCAACCCCCACCAGCAGGCCCACGCTCATGCCGAACGCGAGACCAGAGGAAGTGGAACTCGCCAGGATGGGCTGGAGGACAACCCCCAGAAAGGCGAAGACCGCGACCATGCCCAGCAGGACGGTCCCGAACCATTGCCCCGGCGCCTCCTTGCGCCGCAGGAAGAAGGCCAGCAGGCAGGGGGTGACGAGCAGCAGGCCGAGCACGGCGCCCATCGCCCGCTCCCGCTCCATGCCCCAGAACAGCTGGGCCTGGATGAATTGGAGGCTGATGAGGCTCAGCGACGCGACCAGGACGAGGCTCTCGGCCAGTCCCCACGCCATCGCCTGTAGCTGATCCCGGGAGGGCAAGAGCCGGATGTCCGCCCGCTGCATCCACAGCACACCACAGGCCGTCCCACACATGGTTCCCATGGTGATGCCCGCCACGATCCAGGAGCTATCCCTCAATGGGATCGAGACGAGCACCGCGACCGCGCCCGCGAGGCCCCCCAACGTCGCCGCGCCCACGGCGGCCCCCACCCCCGTGAGCATGCTGAGCCCCAGCGCGCCCACGATCGCGATGCAGTAGGACATCGTGAGCTCCCGCGTCATCCCCTCCAGCATGCCAGGGGGAAACGCGTCGGCGTAGACGAGGAACGGGCCGGTGAGCGCCAGGTCGAACAGGAGCACCGTGACGAGTGGTCCCAACAGGCATCGCAGCAGGAAGATGAGCAGAGGCATCTGCCTGGCCTGCGTCACCGAGAGCTGGTAGGCCCCGAACCCCAGAGCCAACCGAGGGTCCACGGAGGCGAGTTCGCGCTTCCACCCCTCCGCGTCCGCGATGGCCGCCACGAACAGCTTGATGGTCCCGTAGGCGAAGCTCCGCTGCCGCCACCCCTGCGGCCCGGCACCGCATCGCCGGTACCAGAGTGACAGGAGGGTCGAGGCCGTGACGGCGAGCACCCGGCCCTCCTCTCGCGTCCGCTGGGTCACCAGCCCCACCACCTTGCCGCCCCGCACCACGGGGCAGCCCGGCAGCTCCCGCATGTCCACGTTGGCCTCCGGGCTCGTGGTCACCTCCAGCATGTCCCCCTGTGGAGAGAGCCGGCCCAGCAAAGGCTGTCCGCCCTGCGCGGGAGAAAGGAGCACGAGGCAATTCGCACTCTCCGTCGGCGCATCCGCCAGCAGGGACCACTGATCCCTCGCGTCTGCCGTGGCCCCCAGCACCTCGACGACGAGCTCCGAGCCTCCCATCGGAGCGCCGCCCTCCACCGCCGGGGCCAGCAGCGCCAGGTTGGCCTCGTCATCCGACGTCAGGACGAGCACCTGCTCCGCCTGGCCGGGTGCTCGGACCACCACGCGCCGCACGTCCCGGAACTGGGGTCCCAGCAAGTGGGTGGAAGCCGTCAGGTAGAGGTCCGGGCCCATGCGCCAGGCGGAGACCTCTCGCGTCTCTCCGCTCTCGGCGGAGGTACGAAAACGAACGACCTCGGGTCGAGTGTCCATGCGCATGTCCCCCCGCGCAGGGCCCGTGCTCCGGACCCGCGTCACGTGGATGCAGCCCACGCTAGCACAGGCTCGCTACCCGCCAGCCGGAAGTGTCTGACACCTCAGCGCGGACACCTCAGCGCCGGAAGTGTCTGACACCTCCGGCGACACCTCCGGCGGGCGGGCGATGATCAGGCTGATCAGGCGGGCTGGCCTGGCTGCTTCAGCACCCAATCAACGAAGGCCCGCGCAGCCGGCCGCAAGCGTCGATGTGCCGGATACACCACGTAGTAGCCAAAACGTGTGGGCACGCTGGGCCCGGGCAGCCGCACGAGGCGGCCGTCGGCAAGGTAGGGCACGGCGATCTGCTCGCGCGCGAGCACAACACCCAGTCCATGCACCGCACCCTTCAGCGCATCCGTGGTGTCGCTGAAGGTGTAACGCTCGTCGAGCTGTGCGCCGCGTACGTCCGCGGCGCGGAACCAGTCCTGCCAGCCCTGGAGCGAAAGATCCGAGATCAGCGGCAGCTTAACGACATCCGCCGCTTCATGGACGCCATGGATGCCCGCCAGCGCCGGCGATGCCGCCGGGAACAGGGCGTCGTCCATCAGGTGGTGCGCGGTCAATCCCGGCCAATGCCCCTGACCGTAGCGAATGCCGAGATCGGGGCCACCCTCTTCGAAGCGGGTCAGCGCCAATTCGGTGTCGACGTTGAGGCGGATGTGCGGATGCGCGGCGGTGAACCGCGGCAGGCGCGGCACCAGCCAGGTGTAGGTCAGCGAGTGCAGAGTGGTGATGCGCACGCGGTCTCGCTCTTCCCGCGTGTCGCGCAGCCCGCGCATGACGTCGTCCATGTTGGCGATCGCGCTGCTGGCGGCATCGGCGAGCTGGCGGCCTTCCGCCGTCAGCGAGACGCCACGTGCGTGCCGCTGGAACAAGGCGACACCGAGCTGCGCTTCCAACTTGCGAACGTGGTGGCTGACCGCGCTGGCGGTCAGGTGCAGCTCCTCCGCCGCGTGGGCGAAGTTCTGGTGGCGGGCAGCGGATTCGAACGCCGCCAGGGCCGGGATCCAGTCCGTACGAAGGGCCATGGCGAGCCTCAAATCATATTTGAGGCTGGTAGCAAAAAGATGCGCTTGTGGGCTGCCATGGCTGGCGGCAATAAGAGGGCAGACACCAACCACGTTGATGTCACGGCGCTCTCGCCCAAGGACAGGCAACCTCCATGAGCTCTCCCGCGCTCACCCGTACGACCTCTCCCGTGCTCCCAGGCACCTGGCTCACGCTGCTCGAGCTGGGGCTGCTGGGTGCGATCTGGGGCGCGTCCTTCATGTTCATGCGCATCGCCGCCAAGGACTTCGGCGCCCTGCCCCTGGTGGAGCTCCGGCTGGCCCTGGGAGCGCTCGTGCTGGTGCCGTTCCTGTGGCGAGCCCGAAAGGCCTTCACGCCGAAGCTGTGGCCGAAGCTGGCGCTGATTGGCGCCCTCAACTCCGCGGTGCCGTTCGTGCTGTTCGCCTGGGCCGCGCAACGTGCACCGGCCGGTATCGGCGCGATCACCAACAGCATGGCGGTCCTGTTTACCGCCCTGGTGGCGTTCCTGTTCTATGGCGAGCGCATCGGAACCCGGCGGGTGGTGGGGCTGCTCGCGGGCTTCGTCGGCGTGGTGGTGCTGGCCAGCGGCAAGGTCGCGGGCGCGAGCATCGGCTGGGCGGTGGCGGCAGGCACGACGGCCGCGTTCCTGTACGGCATCGGCGCGAACATGGTGCGCCGTCATCTCACCGGACTGCCAGCCGGCGCGGTTGCTTCGGCCACGCTCTCGTGCGCGGCATTGATGACGCTGCCGTTCGCGGTCGCCACGTGGCCGTCACATCCCATTCCGGCAGTCTCCTGGCTGTCGGCCGGGGCGCTGGGGGTGGTCTGCTCCGGTCTCGCGTACGCTCTGTACTACCGCTTGATCCAGCGCATCGGCGCGGCACGCGCGGTCACCGTCACCTACGTGGTGCCATTGTTCGCCTTGGCCTGGGCCTGGCTGCTGCTGAACGAGCCACTGACGCTCCCCATGCTGCTCGCGGGCGCACTGATCCTGGGAAGCGTGGCACTGAGTCAGCGGGAGCGCGGCGGGTGAGGCCCAGAGTCCATGAACCACGGAATCGAGGATGGGCGCCGTCCTGTCACCTGGAGAAGCCGGGTGGGCTAGACTAGCCTGCCAGGTCGTGCGCGCCCCCCTGCTCCCCGAGTCCATGGTCGACGATATCCTGAGCCAGCGGCTCGAGGCGCAGGGCGAGCGCATGGGGCGTTGGGTGTACCGCTTCCGCACCCTGGGCGCGCTCGGATGGCTGGTGTGCGTCTACTTCTTCGAGTGGACCATGCCCCTGGCGGGAGTGGCGGCCTACCTGCTGTTCGCCGCGGCCTCGTGGGCCGGTTCGCGCGTCGTGCCGCTGGTGCGACGTCAGCCGGACCTCGCGGTGCTGCTGCTCGACATGCCCGCCATCTTCCTCATCCAGTGGTCGTCGGTGTCCATCTCCGCCGAGGCCCAGGTCATCTCGGGCATCTCGGTGGGCATCTTCATCCTCATTGGGATGCTCATGGCGCTCCTGGGGACCTCCTGGCCGAGGCTGGTGCTGGCCACCGGGCTCGGCATCGTCCTGGAGACGGCGCTCACCTGGCGGGCGGGGCTCCCGGTGGAGCACACGCTGCCCGGCGTCACCCTGGTGCTCACCCTCGCCGCGGGCGTGGCGGGCTTCACCCGGCGGCAGATGTACCGTCTGGTGCTCGAGGTCTCCCAGGAGCAGACGCGCCGCACGCGCCTGGGCCGCTACTTCTCCCCCGAGGTCGCCCGCCGCATCATCGAGGTGGGCAAGGGCCACGCCGAGGGCGAGCACCGCGAGGTGACGCTGCTGTTCGCCGACATCCGCGGCTTCACCTCGCTGTCCGAGCGCCTGGAGAGCCCCCAGGTGGTGCGGCTGCTCAACGAGTACCTCTCGCGCATGGTGGAGGTGGTGTTCCGCCACGGGGGCACGCTCGACAAGTTCATCGGCGACGGCATCCTCGCCTACTTCGGCGCGCCCCTGGAGTTGCCTGGCCATCCCCAGGCGGCGGTCTCCTGCGGGCTCGCCATGCTCGAGGCGCTGGAGGGCCTCAACACCGAGCGCCAGGCGCGCGGTGAGGAGCCCCTGCGCATCGGCATTGGCGTGCACACGGGGCGTGTGGTCATCGGCGACGTGGGCCCGGCGCAGCGCCGCGAGTACACCGTCATCGGGGACGCGGTGAACCTCGCCAGCCGCATCGAGGGGCTCACCAAGAAGGTCGGCGTGTCGCTGCTCGTGTCCGAGGCCACCCGGACGCGCTGTGACGACGCCCTGCGCTTCGAGCCCGCGGAGCCGCTTCCCGTCGCGGGGAAGACGGCTCCGGTGGTGACGTTCGTGCCGACGCGCGCGCCGGGACTCGTTCCAGCACGATGATGCGCTTGTGCGCGGGCACGCTCAGGTCAGTCGGTGGGCAGCCGCACGCGGAAGCAGGTGCCCTTGCCCACGGTGCTCTCCACGCTGAGCTCGCCCCGCATCGCGATGATGATGCTGTGGCAGATGGCCAACCCCAGGCCCGTCCCCACGCCCGCGGGCCGGGTGGTGAAGAACGGCTCGAAGATGCGCTTCAGGTTCTCGGGAGGGATGCCGTGGCCGGTGTCCCGGATCTCCACCACGACCTTGCCGTCCTCGGCCCGCAGGTGGGCTTCCACGGTGTTCTCTCCCAGGGCGCCCTCGGGGAGGGCCTGGGCGGCGTTGAGCAGCAGATTGAGGAACACCTGCCCCAGGCGCGACTCGCTGCCCCGCACCGGGGGCACCTCCTGCGCCTGCCAGACCACGCGGGCCCGGTGCCGGAGCTCCGGCATGGCCATGTTGAGCGACATCTCCAGCGCCCGCCGGACATCCGCCCGCTCCTCATCCGGGCACGTGTCCTCTCCTCGCGAGAACGTCTTCAGGTCGCCCACCACGTTGCGGATGCGCGTGATGCCCTGCCGTGCCTCGGTGAGCGCCTCCGCGCACTCCTCCAGCGTGCGCGCCTGTGGGTCGAGTCCGGGCGCGCCCGCCAGCGCCTGGCGAACCTCGGCCAGTCCCTCCTCGAGGAAGTTCAGGTTGGAGGAGATGTAACCCAAGGGGTTGCTCACCTCGTGCGCCACCCCCGCGGCCAACGTCCCCAGGGCCGCCAGCCGGTCCGCCTGGAGCAGGCTCAGCTCGAGCGTCTTCTGCCGGGTGATGTCCCGGACCAGGAAGGCCACGCCCGGACGCTGGGGAACCCGCCTCGCATCGGCGCTGAACCAGCGGCGTCCGCCCTCCAGCTCCAATGAGTACTCGAAGCGCTCGGGCTCTCCCCGGGCCAGCACGCGTTGGATGCTCTCCAGGGTCCGCGCCGCGGTCGCGGGGTCCATCACCTCGGAAATGTGGCGTCCCAGGAACGTCTCCCGTGGCATCGCCAGCATTGCCTCGGACCCGGCCCACGCCGCGAGGTAGCGACCCTCGGCGTCGAACTCGAAGACGAGGCCGTCGGTGAGGCCGAGCACCACCTGCAGCAACTCTTCGGCTGGTTCCAGGGGGTGGGGCACGGGGGGCGGGACTTTGAGTGCGCACATCTCGTGGGGACTCCCGTCAGCTCAACGTTGCCCCCATGCGCCGATGGTACCAGGACCGGGCCCCCGTGGCCATGCAGCCCGGCGGCTCTGGTCAGCGCGGCTCCCCAACCCGGTGAAGCCCACCGGGGACGGGCCCGCCTTGCCGCGGGATCCGCGATTGTGTATCTGGGCTTTCCGGGCGCCTCTTGGGCCGGAGGGGCGCCGTGTCACAACGGTGGGTTTCGTCAGGCAGCGCAGGAGGCCTCTTCATGCTGTCGGCTCACCGTCCACGCTCCTCGCTCGCCCGCTCGACCCTCACACAGATGGGCGTGCGTGTCGCGGTGATCATCGCCCTGGCCACCCTCCTCAGCTACCTCCACATCTTCAGGGCCTTCCGCGAGGAAGCCCTCGGACAGCTGGAGCGCAGTGCCCTCAGGCGAGGCCAGCAGGAGCAGGCCATCCGCGCTCAAGCGGAGGGCCACCACGTCGTTCTCAGGAAGGCCATGCAGGAGCGGCTTCGGGCCTGGCAAGCGCTGGACCCCCGGCCCCGCTTCGACAGTCTGTTCATCTCCTTGCCGGATGGGACGATCCGCAATCGCCCCGAGGGCTTCGATGGCACGCGCATGCCAGGGGTCTTCATTCCCAGCGGCGTGACGGTCGATGACGACTTCCGCCGCCGGATCCTGGCCGCGTATGACGTGGTGGACCTGTATGGGCCTGCCTTCCACGTTCGCTTCACGAATACATACATCCTCCTGCCGGAGGCGGCGATCGCCATCTATTGGCCGGAGCAGCCGACGTGGTGCCGGGATGTCGATCCAGCCAACATGGACCCTGACTTCGAGCTCTTCACCGTCAGCACGCCCAGGCTCAATCCCCAGCGGCGGATGACCTGGACGGCCATCACGGTGGAGCCCATCTCCATCTCGCTCGCCACACCGGTGGATCTGGACGGCCGCCACGTCGCGTCCATCGGTCATGACATCCTCATCGAGGAGTTGAAGGCCCGCACCCTCAACGACAGCCCACCTGGGGCCTACAACCTCATCTTCAGCAACCAGGCCGAGCTCATCGTCCACCCCGGGATGAAGATGAAGACCGGCGCCTTCGCCTACGACATCCTGAACGAGAAGCGGCCATTGGACGCCATCTTCGATCAGGCGCTCTCCACGGAGGAGCGAGCCCATGTGCGCACCATCTTCGAGCGGGTGAAGAGCCGCGCGCCCGGACAAACCGTGCTGGTGCTGCCGGAGTACGACGAGTACCTCGCCGTGGCGTGGCTGGAGGGCTCGGACTGGAACCTCGTGACGGTGCTGCCCCAGAGCACCGTGTCCTCGGCGGCCTTTGGGGCCGCGCGCTATGTCCTGGTCTTTGGTCTGGCGTCACTGGTCATGGAGCTGCTCATCATGTCCTGGGTGCTGAGGCGGCAGATCTCCCATCCGCTGAGGGCCTTCACCCAGGCGACCGATCAGGTGACGGCGGGTGACTTCCAGGTCGTCTTCCGCGACTCGCGCGACGACGAGCTGGGGCAGTTGGCTCGGGGCTTCGAGCTGATGGCCCACGAGCTCCAACGGCGCGAGGCGGCCCTGCGGGAGGCCAACGAAGGGCTGGAGAGCCGTATCGAGGCGAGAACCCGGGAGCTGCGGGAGAAGAATCTCGAGCTCGAGGGGGCGATGACGCAGCTCGAGGAGGCGCAGGAGTTGTTGGTGGAAAAGGAGCGGCTTGCGTCCCTGGGTGCCCTGATGGCTGGCATTGCCCATGAGATCAAGAATCCGCTCAACTTCGTGAACAACTTCGCCCAGCTCTCGGCGGGTCTCGTCAAGGAGCTGCGCGAGGAGCTGAAGGAGCAGCCGTCAGACCAGGGGGGCTCCTCGCTTCAGCGGATGGATGAGCTGCTGAGCTGGCTCGAGCAGAACGTCGGGAAGATCGAAGAGCATGGCAAGCGAGCCGACAGCATCCTGCGCACCATGCAGCTACACTCCCACGTGCGGGCCAACGAGCGAGTGCTCACGGACCTGAATGCGCTGGTGGAGGAGCAGCTGAGCCTGAGCTCCCAGAGTCTTCGGAGCACCCACCCGGGCCTGGAGGTGCTCTTCCACAAGGACCTGGATCCCGACCTGGGGTGGGTGAAGCTGGCTCCGCAGGACTTCGGGCGGGCCCTCCTGAACCTCCTCAACAACAGCCTGTACGCCGTGGCGGAGAAGAGGAAGCAGGTGGGGCCGGGCTTCACTCCCGAGGTGACCGTGAGCATCCGGAGCGAGGGCGCTCGGGTGCGGCTTCTCATCCGCGACAACGGCACCGGCATCCCGCGCAAGCTCCACGACAAGGTGTTCAGCCCCTTCTTCACCACCAAGCCCGCGGGAGTGGGAACAGGACTGGGGCTGGCCATCTGCCATGACATCGTGGTCCGGCAGCACAGGGGAGAGATCCGGCTCGACTCCGTGGAAGGGCAATACACCGAGTTCCTGCTGGTCCTCCCCCGCGCGGACGTGAAGCGCTGAGCCAGCGGGAGGGAGGTTCACGGCCGGGGCCGTGGTTCAGAACACCTCGATCTCGGCGATCTGGAAGTAGTAACTGCCGCCCACGCTCCGAAGGTTGGTGGCGAGGACACGGACGAAGCGCGCGGATTGCGCCGTGAACTCAAAGGTCTGGACACCGGTGGGCCGCGGGTAGTTGGTGCGGGTGACGACGGGCGTCCAGCTGACACCATCCATCGACAGCTCGATGTTGAAGTTGACCGGGAAGCCGTCGCCCACGACCGTGCCGTAGGTGGCATCGTTACGCGGGTACATGTCCACGCGGCTCACCCGCCGCTCGGTGGGGAACTGGAAGCGGATCCACTGGGTCGTCGCCGCGCTGGAGGCGGCCATGCTCGACCAGCCATAACCGGTAGACACCGAGTTGCGGTTCCCCTCCACTGCCCAGTTGGCGGTCCACCGCGCGTCCGGCTGACTCGCGCTGTAGCCCGTCGTGCTGGACACCGTCACGGTCGCGGTCCGCGAGAGGTTGCAGACGGTCGCATCCGTGGAGGTAGGAGCCGGCCCCCCCGCCACCCCATAGAGCTTGTGGATGCCGAGCCGATCATGGCACCCGAGCAGCAGACCTCCCGGGCTCCAGGGCTCGCCCACGCTGCCCTGCGGCTGTGGGCTGATGGCCGTCCCAGAGCGGTAGTGCATCACGGAGCTGTAGTCATAGGGCCCGAAGGTGGTGAACTTGGCGCCACACTCCTTCTTGTTGTTGCTGTCGCTGCCAATGCCCGTGATGAAGGAGTCGCGGTCGCACCGCTGCTGCTCGTGAATGAGACCGATCGCGTGTCCCATCTCATGCTGCACGGTCCGCTGGGTGACGCAGTCCGGATCGATACGAATCTTCTGCGGCAGCCCGCTGCGGCCCACGATGGAGTTGCCACAAGCGCCCGAGAGGTTCTTCACCTTGAACATCACGCGCGAGAACCGGGACGTGTCCTCGACCCAGCGCACCGGGACCCGGTTGTTCCAGTCGTTGATGAAGCCACGGATGGCCTGCCGGTTGGCCTCACTGACCTCCCGGTGGAACTCGAAGTAGACCGTGTTGTCGGGCCAGCGCGGATCGATGATCTTCCGCTTCCAGCAACCCACCTGCCAGAACTTGCAGCGCTGGTGGGTGTTGACGCCCGCGGAGAGGCCGCTGACCCTGCCCTCGGAGCTTCCGCTCGAGGCGCTTCCCACCTGGTTGATATAGGCCTGATACTCCTGGAACAGGCCATCCAGCTCCGAGGCATCCGCCACGAGCACGTCCTCGCTCGCCACCGCCTCGCCAGCGTCGATGGTCAGCGCGACCTGCTCGCCGTCCGAGAAGGTATAGGTGAGCTGGTCCGGATTGTCATACAGCTCCACCTCGGCGAGCTGGAAGTAATAGCTCCCGCCCGCGACAGCATCCAGCCGCGTGGCTCGGATGCGCAGGAAGCGGGTCTGCACCGTCCCGAAGCGGAAGGCCTGGAGCTGCTCGGTGGGGGTGGGGTAGTTGGTCTGCGTCACCACCGGGGTCCAGCTCGCCCCGTCCTGGGAGATCTCGATGACGAAGTCCCGGGGGAAACCATCACCCAGCACGGTGCTATACGTCGCATCATTGCGTGCGTAGAGTTGCACCTCGTTGACGGAGCGCTGGGCCCCAAAATCAAAGCTGATCCACTGGGTGGTGTTCTCCGCACCACTGCTCATGGAGGACCAGCCATAGGCGCCATCCACCGAGTCCCGATTGCCGTCCAGTGCCTTGTCAATAGCCCAACGGGTGTCGGGCTGGGTCGAACTGCTGCCCGTCGTGCTCGAGACGGTGACCGTCGCCGAGCGTGCCAGGTTGGGCAGACAAGGCACCGAGGTACACGACCGCGACGTCGGCAGCGCTACCGCGGACTCCGACTGCTTGGAGTCCATTCCCTGCGTGTCGCCAGGTCCACCACACGCGAGAAGGCCCATGAGCCCAAGGCCCATGCCCACTCGAGAAAATACAGTCATGTTGAATTGCCTTTCGTTGGTGCCGCGACCTTCACGACGAGCGACCCGTGACCGTTTCGTGACCGATCAGGAGCGGCGATCCGCTCGATGCATGTGACTGTATCGGTTCAGGCTGGAATATCCAAGAGCGAACAGTATTCTCTTTTTGTTAGAGATAAGGCGCGATGCCGTATAGGCAGGAGAGCTGCCATAGGGCTCTTTCGGCAGAGGCCGGGCGAGTACGAATGGCTCCTCGGGAGTGGTGTCCGTGAGCAGCGCCCTGCCTTCAGGCGAAGCTGCCTATCTTCCTTTCCACGGCCGCGCGCACCGAGCCGGTGGTGACGAAGGAGCGCGCCGTCGCGATATCGTCATGGAACCAGCGGTCGCCGTCGAGGCAAGCCGGGAGCTGGCGCCGGACTTCCTCATACGCCGCCTGCGTGCCCTGCCCCAGCACGAAGCCTGGCAGCAGCGCTTCGGTCATGGTCAGACCCTGCGCCGCCATCAGCATTTCGACGCCGACGATGTACTGGGTGTTGGCCACCACGGTGGCCGCCTTGCGCGCGCACCAGGTGGAGTTGGAGATGTGGTCTTCGCTGTTGCCCTTGGCCGGAATGCTGTCCACGCTGCCCGGCATGCACAGCGTGCGGTTTTCCATCACCAGCGCGCTCATCGAGCACTGCACCACCGTATAGCCGGTGTTGACGCCGCGGATGCCGGTCATCAGATTGCGCGGCAAGCCCCAGGACAGGGTGGGATCGATCAGGCGCGCGATGCGGCGCTCGCAGATGCTGCCGAGGTCGGTCACCGCCATGGCCAGCAGGTCCATGGCCTGCGCCAGGTACTGGCCGTGGAAGTTACCGCCTGAAATGATCTCGAAACCGCCGCCTTCCTTGCCGAAGATCAGCGGATTATCGGTGGCGGAATTGATCTCGTTGCCGATGATGGTGTCGACATAGTCGAGCGCATCGAACACCGGGCCGTAGACCTGCGGCGCGCAGCGCAGCGAATACACATCCTGGATGCGCGGCGTGTACGGGATATCGGTGCGGCGCAGTTCTTCCGGGAACCGCACCGCGCGCGCCTCGTGGCTGGTGCGGGTGGAGCCCTCGAGCAGCTTGCGGATGATGGCGGCGGTCTTGATCTGGCCCGGATGCGGGCGCGCTTTGTGAATGCGCTCGTCGAAGCCGGACATCTCCGCGCGCAGCGCTTCCAGCGTCAGGCCGAGCGACAGGCAGGCGTCGGCCAGCAGGTCGCGGGCATCCTTCGCGGCCAGCGCCGCCACCGCCAGTGACACCGTGCAGCCGTTGATCAGCGCCGACGCATCCTTGGCCTTGAGGTCGAACTTGACGGGAGTGATGCCGGCACTGGCGATCGCTTCCGGCGCGCTCATGCGCCGGCCCTGGTAGATCACTTCCGCCTTGTCGAAGCCGGTGATGGCGGCGGCCAGGTAGGCCAGCGGCGCCAGGTCCCCGGAGGCGCCGACCGAGCCCTTCTGCGGCATCACCGGATGGATGCCGGCGTTCAGGAAGGCCAGCAGGCGGTCGAGCACCTCGACCCGCGACGCCGAATAATTGCTGGCGAAGGCGTTCGCGCGCAGCAGCAGGGTGGCGCGGCTCACCTCTTCGGAGAAGGGCTCGCCCAGACCGGCCGCATGCGCCATGATCACCTGGGTCTGGAACAGCTCGATATGCTCGACCTTGATGCGGGTGTCCTTGAGCAGGCCGACGCCGGTATTGAAGCTGTACATCATCGGCGCTTCGTCATGCATCCAGGTGGCTTCGATGTAGTCGCGGCTTTCCTTGAGCGCGGCGCGGGCGGAATCCGCCAGACCGACCTTGATGGAGGGATCGCGGGCGATGGCGACCACCTGTTCCGCGCTGAGATTGAAACCGTCGATGAGTGTCGTCGTCATGAATGTCTTTCTGCTCTGCGTTGCCTGGCGCCAGATTCGAACCACTGGAGCATAGGCAGGAGTGAAGGCCCATGGAGAGGTGGTGGACTGGATCGCAGGGGCCGAGGAGGGCCGCTGCCGGGGGCAGGCCCAGGTGCTCCAGCATCGCGCGCCCCCCTCCCGGAAGATTCCCTTGCGCGCCCTCCTCCTCATACCTATATACTTAAGAAACTTAGTAATAAATAAATTTAGATTTTCCGGACAGGGCTCCGGCGGTGGTCCAGCGATGACGAAAAAGGGTTCATCTCGAGGAGGGCTGTCGGGCAGTGCCGCGCGAGTCGCGGAGGATCCGATCGGCCAGCGGTTGCAGGAGATCTCCATGCTCACGCGCCAGATCGAGAGGAAGCTGGGCGAGGTCCTGGAGGTGAACGCCACGGACCTGGCGGCGATGGAGCAGTTGATCACCCATGGGCCGCTGACCCCTGGCGTCCTGGCCACACAACTCGGGGTGACCACCGCCGCGAGTACCCAGATCACCGATCGGCTGGAGCGTGCGGGCCATGTCTCCCGGGAACGACATGACGCGGATCGGCGCAAGGTGCTCGTCGTGCCGGCCGCGGCCTCCGTGCAACGCGCCCTCGCGGAGATGACCCCGGCGTTCAACGACCTGGAGGCGCTCTTCGGCCAGCTCAGTGCGTCCGAGCGCAAGGTGATCGAACGCTTTCTCGGCCAGCTCGTGGAGCTCTACCGGGCCGCGGTCCGTCCCGCGCGGTCCGAGGAGTAACCCTCCAGCGGCGCGGTCGCCGCCCGGAGCGCAGTCAACACAGGCAGGAGCAACCTCATGACACACGCATCCATCCTCATCACCGGAGCGGGCATCGCCGGACCCGCGCTGGCCTACTGGCTCAACCGCTACGGCATGAAGACCACCCTCGTGGAACGCGCGGAGGAATTGCGCACCGGTGGCCAGAACGTGGACCTGCGCGGCGGAGGCCGGGAGGTCGCGCGCCTCATGGGCCTCGAGGACGAGGTCCGCGCGCGGAACACCACGGAGGAGGGCATCCACTTCGTGGATGAGGCGGGCCGCACGCGCGCCTCGCTCCCCGCGACGGCCTTCGGCGGGGAAGGCCCGGTCGCGGAGCTGGAGATCCTCCGCGGGGAGCTCGCCAAGCTCCTGTACGAGCGCACGCGCGATGGTACCGAGTATCTCTTCGGAGACCGGGTGGCCGGCCTCGTCGAGCGGGGAGACAAGGTCCACGTCCAATTCCTCAAGGGGCCCGAGCGCGCGTTCGATCTCGTGATCGCCGCCGATGGCCTCCGCTCGAAGACCCGGGAGCTGGTGTTCGCCGACGAGGCGGAGATCAAGAGCTTTGGCGCCTACGTCGCCTACTTCACCATTCCGCGCCTCGGCTCGGATGGCACGTGGAGCCGGATGCTCAACGCGCCCGGGAGCCGCAGCGTGATCCTTCGTCCCGACAACCAGGGGACGACCCGGGCCTTCCTGGGCTTCTTCACTCGGGAGCGGGGACTCGACAGGCTCGAGCCGGCCGAGCAGAAGGCCCGGCTGCGGCGGGTCTTCGCGGATGTCGGCTGGGAGGTGCCGCGGGTGCTGTCCGAGATGGAGACGGCGCCCGACTTCTATTTCGATACCGTGGCCCAGGTGAAGATGCCGAGATGGTCCCGGGGCCGAGTGGCCCTGGTGGGCGACGCGGGCTACTGCCCCTCGGGGTTCACCGGCATGGGCACCAGCCTCGCGATGGTGGGCGCCTATGTGCTCGCCGGAGAGCTCGCGCGGCACGCGGACCATCGCGCCGCGTTCGAGTCCTACGAGGCGATCCTGCGCCCCTACGTCACGCGCGCCCAGTCGCTGCCCCCAGGCCTCCCGCGGCTCGCCAACCCGAAGACCCGGGCGGGCATCGCCCTCGAGCACGCGCTGCTGCGCGTCGCCACCCGGCCCGTGATCAGCCGGCTGGTGGGCCGTCTGGTCTCCACCTCCGACAAGAGCATCACCCTGCCGGACTACTCCCACGTGGGGCACGCGACGTCCGCCTGAGCCCCCGCCCCTTCACCGTCGCGAGGGGCGCAAGGGGCGCATCATCTCGCGCGCACCTTTCCCTCTTCCTTCACGTCCGCCAGCACCCACTCCTCGCAGGGAGGAGAAGCCACCTCGCTGACGTGCCGTCGGGCATTGCGCGGTGACACCAGGGCCCACTGGCGAACGTTCCTGACGAGCCATAGGTTGGCGCCATGCGTTCTCGAAAATGGGCCCCGGCGAAGCCCGCGAAAAACGTTCGCGCCAGCATGAGCTCACTTGCCGCGGGACTTCTGCTGCTCGGCTGCACAAGACCGGATGGCGCGGCGGTTCATCGTGAACCCGGGGCCACCGTCGCTGTTCCATCACCCCAGGACAGTGGGACGGGGACCGGCACAGTGGCTGAAACACCTGCACCAGCAATACCGCCCGTCACGGATGGTGGACCCCCTCCTGAGGGAGCGGGCAGTCAGCCGGGTCTGGCATCGCTTTCAGAGTCAGACATGCAGAACGAGCCACTGAACGGCGAACTCCGGTGCGGTTTTGGAACGACAGCGAATGGACCGCTCCTACTGATTGCCGCCGGGAATGTGGCGTCGAAGGTGCCCGCCGAGGCGCTCGTCAAGATTGACGGTGTGGTGGCGCGCGTTTCCAGTCCGGGCGGCTTCAACGGGATGGTGAAGGGCGCGACCTTTACCGGCAGTGGCCACACCCTCCGGATTACCCTCACGGGTCCAGCGACTGGCGGAGGCGAATCGCCGCCCCGGCCGGCCACGTTGCGTCATGAGCGCAGCGGCAGCACGACCTCCAATATTGTCGGCCAATGGGTCTGCGGTCCCTGAGCGGCTTGGCTCGACCGTTACGAAGTCACTGCTTGAAGGATTGCGGCAAGTGCTCCGCCTTGCGCACGGGCAGCAAGCGCCTCCGGACCTCGATCTCCTCGCCATCGCGGTCCACCAGGATGAGGAACAAATCGACCATCGGGTAGGTCTACACGATGTCCGCGATGATGGCGCTGTCGAGCGCCTGGGCGATGCCGCGCAGCCGGGGCCTTGAGTTGGCATGGCACGAGGATCCGAGCCCGCATGCGGCTCGGACAGCGTGAACGAGCCCGCCACCGCCTCGCCCGACGTCAGCCGCGTCACGTACTTCTCGAGCATAGGAAGGAGGGAAGGCCCGTGGAGAGGGGGTGGACTGGAGAGCAGGGGCCGAGGAGGGTCCCGGACGGGGGCGGCCCGAGCCGTGCGCCAGGAGGTGGAGAAGCCGCGCAGCCCGTTGGGGTACACGCCGGCCCTGGCCGCGCTCCCCGCAGGTGCGCGGCGGGGCCTGGCGCTCTGGGCTGGGGCGGCTCGAGCCTCAACACCCCGCGGACTGAGGGAACTCGCGCGCCAGGGCCCGCCTCGCACCTGCCGGGGGCAGGCCCAGGTGCACCAGCATCGCGCGCTCCCCTCCCGCTTCATTCACGTCCGCCAGAACCCGCCGCCCGCCTCCACACCTCACGCACGCGAACACGTCCAGGGCTTTCCGCCCTGCGGAGGCACGGTGATTCGGTTGCTTCAACCAGAAGGACGCCGCCCCCCCGGACAACATGCGCATCGCCCCCCCCCCGCGGCGCGATGTTCTCACTCGATGACACGCACCTCGATGCCGTTCACCATCGGCTGATCGTTCGCTCCGCGCGAAAAGTCCACGTTGATGGTGCCGTTGGCGTCCGCACGCACGAAGTACAGCAGAGTCGTTGCCTTGAACGGACCGCCCGCGAGAGAAACGATATCGATGTTGGTATACACCCTACCATTGAGGGACACATTGAACCGGCGCTGACCCGGCAACGAGAAGTACAGCTCCGCGAAGTGGAGAACCACGGCGTAATTGATCCCCGGATTCAGCCCCGTGAACGAGTAGCCGAACTGACCACCCTGGCGCGCATCCGAGTAGAGCTCGGGCGGCCCCGCGAGGTACACATCCGTGGTGTTCACTGGCTGGGAGACATTCGAGAACACGTCGCCTTGCGTGAAGTAGTCATCCGCGGTGAAGCCACCCGCCGCGTCACCGCCAGCGTTCACCGCGTAGACATCATGCGGCGGCAGCACTGTGCGCTCCACGCTGGCGCCGTCGGTCACAGCCGCCGCGGTCTGCGAGAGTGCGGTGTTGGGCTGACCGCTCGGCTCCTCTGGCGAGAGGCAGCCCGCAACACCGGCCGAGCACAACAGCGAGACAAGAATCTGAGATACAACCTTCATGATCGAGCTCCTTGAATATGAATGACGAATCGACGTCGGGGCGCGCTCGTCGCGTCGTGGCTAGCACGGCGTGCCATGACAGACAATATGCTTTGGGTGAGTGCGGCAGCGGCAAGCATCGATGCCCGGGTCGCTCTCGTCGCGGATTGGCTGGGTGCGCTGCTGATAATCCGCGTATAAGAATTCAAGAAGTCGCCCCGCCGACTGCCATCCAGCGCGCAGAGAAGGGGTAGACCAAGGGCCAGCAGCGTCCGGCCGTCTTCATCCACGACGCCTTCGCTGCTCCTTCGCCATTCGTTTCGCTGTGGCCAATGCATGCTCCGCTCGTTCGCTGGCTTCCCGAGTCATCGAAGAGGTTCGCTTGACCCGGATACCCACGCCCTATATTACTACTGGTAACCTACTTTTGGTAGGTAGCGGATGACAGGGGGTCGTCATGAAGTCACGCATTCTCATCGCAGGCGGTTACGGACTCGTGGGCAGCGCCATCGCGCGGCACGTCAGGAAGGTCAGCAAGGACGTCGAACTCATCCTCGCGGGGCGGAATCCCGAGAAGGGAGCGGCGCTCGCCCAGGAGTTGGGCGGTGCCACGACGGCCCATCTCGATGTGGCGGATTCCGCGCGGGGACTGCGCGAGGTGGGGCCCATCGACCTCATCGTCGCGGCCATGCAAGACCCGGGCGACAGTCTCATCCACGCCGCTCTCGCGCAGGGCATCGCCCACATTGGCATCACGAAGCAGGCCGAGGACATTGCACCCATCACCTTCACGGCATTGAGAACACCCCCGAAACGCCCCCTCGTTCTGCTCGGCCACTGGCAGGCGGGCGTGCTGACCCTCGTTGCGAGCAAGGCAGCCGAAGTGTTCAGCCGTGTCGACTCCATCCAGGTGGCGGGGCTCTTCGACGCTCGTGATCCGATTGGCCCGATGACCGCTGGCGACGTCGAGCACTTCGTCGGCCGGGCGCTGCTACGTGAAGCCGGGAAGTGGGCCTGGGTTGACGCTACACGGCACGCGAGACCTGTTCGTCTCTCGGATGAGAGCGTCGTACAGGGTGTTCCGATGTCCGTACTCGACGTGCCGAGCCTCGCGGCGATCACCGGCGCGGCGAACGTCCGCTTCGACTTCCTGCAAGGCGAGTCCCTCGGCACTCGCTCCGGACGCCAGGCCTCCCATGACCTCTACATCGACATCGAGGGGCTCCTGAGGGACGGTCAGCGGGCCAGTCGTCGGACGATGGTGTCCGGCCCCTCTGGCAATGCGCATCTCACGGCCCTGGGGGTGTTGGTCGCCATCGAGCGCGTCCTGGGGTTGGACGGTCGGCCCGCCGCCGACGGCGGACTGTATCTCCCTGAAACGCTCGTGGCGCCTGACGAGGCGCTCGCACGGTTCAAACAATTCGGCGTTCAAGTCGTCGGCGATGCTTGAATGCGAGCCTGTCACTTGCGCGGGAGAGGGACGTGTGTCAGCTGGGGGCCTACCCTACCAACCACAGTTGGAGGGGGCGCTGGCGCAGTCGACCCGCCTGTTCCCGAACTGGCGGAGGCGAGCGAGGTGGGGCTTGGCCTGCTCCGGTACGTGGAGTGGAACGCGCGGCCAGGTACCTGGAGTGCTGCGTATAGGGGGGAGTCCAGCGCCATCCGGACCTCCGCCCGCTCCTCACCCGGGCACGTGTCCTCTCCTCGCCTTTCCGGAGGTCGCGCCCGAGTGCTTCACGCTTCTTCATCTTCCCGTCACACGAGTTCATTCCCACTCTGGCGGGCCGGTGCGAGGATGGCCCGCGTGAAAGGGGCAGGAAGCCCCGGGAGTGATACGGAATGGCGTCAGGAAAGGCGATTCTCGGAGGCATGCTGGGGCGGTTCCTGTTCCGCGACGCGCGGGTAGCGCAGGTGCGTGACGTCTCACCTCGCTTTCGCTGGATGGAGCTGGAAGGCGAGGCGCTGCGCGGCGTCTCCTGGAGCGCGGGGGACAAGGTGCAGGTGTTCCTTCCACGCGAAGGGATGCGGACGTACACGCCCCTGGCGTGGGACTCGGCTCGCGGGGCGACGCAGTTGCTCGTCTACCTCCATGGCAACAGCCCCGGCGCGGAGTGGGGCCGCCACGTGCGGGTGGGGGACCGCTGCCAGTTCATGGGGCCTCGCGGTTCCCTGGCACTCTCGTCCCTTCAAGGGCCCGTGGTGCTGTTCGGAGACGAGACGTCCTTCGCCGTGGCCCACACGCTGCGGAACCTGCGGGCCGGTGCGGAGGGTGTCGAGCAGGTGTTCGAGGTCTCCTCCCGAGACGCGTCCGAGTCGGTGCTGCGCGAGTTCCACCTGTCGGACAGCGCCCTGGTGGAGCGCGCGCCCGACGAGGGACACCTGCCCGCGGTGGCGGAGCGCCTGGGCGCCGCACTGAAGCGGCATCCGGGCGCGCACCTCGTCATGACGGGTCGGGCGCAGGCCATCCAGGCGCTGCGCGCACGGCTCCGGCAAGACGGCGTGGGCGCGGCGCAGAAGGTGAAGGCGTACTGGTCCGCGGGGAAGCACGGGCTCGACTGAATCCACCAGGGATGGAGGCTCAGCCGTCCTTGAGGGAGTCGGAGCCACGCATCCGGCGCATCTGCTTGTTGATGACGCGCATGTAGAGCGGACGCGGCAGCAGGCGCTTCATGAGCCAGGCCTGGCGGCCCTGCGCGTGGGGCAGGACGTAGAAGGTGCGCTCGCGCACGGCCTGGAAGATCTGCTCGGCGATGTCCTCCGCGGACACCTTCGAGCGCTCGAGCACCCGGTTCACCGCCGCGCGGGTGGCGGAGTCCACGTTGCGCAGGGACTCGGCGAGGTTGGTCTTGAAGAAGGAGGGACACACGAGCGTCACCTCCAGCCCCGTGCCGGCGAACTCGTTCTGCAACGTCTCCGACAGTGACACCACGGCCGCCTTGGAGGCGTTGTAGCAGGAGGCGCGGGGCACATCGAGCAGGCCCGCGAGCGAGGAGACGTTGACGAAGTGGCCGTGGCCCTGGCGCTTGAACAAGGGGGTGAACACGTGGCAGCCGCGCACCACCCCCATCACGTTGATGTCCAGCACCCGCTCCCAATCCTCCAGGGGCACGTCCTCGAGGGCGCCCGGCGCGGCGACGCCCGCGTTGTTCACCACCACGTCCACCCCACCCCAGTCGGCCGTGAGCCGCTCGGCCACCGCGCGCAGGTCCTCCGCGCGCGTCACGTCACACGGCAGGTAGAGCGCCGCGGCCGCGAGCGGCTGGAGCTCACGCAGCACCTCGGCGCCGCGCGTGGCGTTCACGTCGCCGATGCACACCCGCCAGCCCGCCCGCGCATAGCGCAGCGCGATCGCCCGGCCGAGGCCACTGGCACCACCTGTAATGAAGATGCGTTGGGTCGTCATGACCGCTCTCTCTAATACGGTCTCCGCCCCCGTGGCTCATTTTCGGGCTGTAGATCGCACACCTGCCCGGCCCGTGGCGCGTCAGCAGGTGCGGTTACAGGTGTTCTCACACACGGCGCGGACCATCCCACAGACGGCGTTCACCGCCGAGTTGCTGCCATTGCCGATGCATCCCACGTAGTTGGGGTTGCAGCGTGAGCAGCACACAGTGTTGGAGGCGTTGCCCTGATCCGTCTGCGCCACGGCCTCCGTCGAGGGAAGAACCAGGGCCCCGGCCACGCCCAGCGCCAGTCCGAACAGTCCCATCTTCAGTGTCTTCATCATGGTGCAAACCTCTTGGAATGAGTGCAGACGGAGAGTTCCGTCCCTTCCTGTTTTGGGACAAGAACTCGTATATGTCAAACAGCAAACCGACGACCCAACACCTCCTCGAACAGCCCTCTCCGTCCTACTTATGCTCCCCATCGGATCGCCGCGAGAAGCCTTCGGGCCGCGGCCGACGGGGCCGTGCGGGTCCTCCTTCTGGAACCAGACGGTGGTTTCTCGCATTCTTTTAAATCTGGATTGGGCTTGAGATGGAATGCTCAAGAAACGCGTACATGACCAGCGGTATTCCTTCTACCTTCGATGAAATGGACTATGTAACACAATACATCCTTGTTCATACAGGCGCATGGCTGTAGAAGGAATCGTTCTCGACAGTCACGCAGGGTTCGGTGCCCTGTTGATCATGGCCTTGTCGCTGCTCCGGACTGGTGGAGCAGTACAACAGACTCCGAAACAACTTCTTCCGTTTGGTGCCCTGGATGAAAGGACACTCGTGAGGGCCATCCTCGCGGGTAATCACAAGCAAGCTGGTTCAAGGCCCGTTGCTTCCAGGTTCAAGCCACGTGCCCTCCGCTGTGACGCGCACCCTTCCAGCGAGGAGCGGGGCGGCGGGGCTGCCTCGTGAGCGACCGGGGTGTGCAAGTACCGGACGAAGTCCCGGCCTTGTTCATGGGTTCGATTACCGCCGCCACCACGTCAGAGGCACGCGAGCGGAGGCCGGGTCACGAGTCCTTGCGCCCAGAGGCGTGGGCCCCGCCGTCCAGCACCTCGGACAGGGTCATGGCCTGGAGGGCCCGGTCGAACCAGCCGTCGAGCGTGTCCATGTCCGTGCAGTCGAGGATGCGCTGCCGGGTTGCTTCCTCCACGTGAATCCCGCGGAAGGCGAGAATCCGCAGGAGGGACTCGGCACGTCCCCGTGCCAGACCCTCTTCCCTGCCTCGCACCAGACCCTGAGCCAGGCCCTGCTGACGTCCCTGCTCGATGAGTTCCTCGCCATAGCTCCGCATCCACTCCTCCGCGCGTTGCTCATCCAGCACTGAATGTAGCACCTGTCCCGTGGCGTCTTGGACGGCCTTGTCCCCGGTCCACAGCAGGTAACGGATGACCACCAGCTCACGTTTCGTCACCCGTGCCGTCGACGAAGCCGCCCACTGTGGCAACCAGGACTGACACCGGAAGGTCGATGAAGAGGTCGTCAATTGGCTCGACACCCACAAATCCGTGACCGCGAAGGAGTTCGAGGCGTTTCTTCGCTCTCTCACAGCCGGCGTTCCTTGCGTGCGAGGTTTCCCCATGGGTTCTGAGGCCCGTGATGCTTCCTCCCGTTTCTTCGTGCTCAGGCATGCCCTTGGCTCCAGCCACGACACCTCCTTCGAGACCGTGGGAGAGGACAATCTGGGTGATGCCCCCCGGTGCCCTCGCTGTGGCGCCTTCATTGGGATGAGGACGTGGTTGCCACCCCGGCGCGGCGAACTGAAGCTGAACGGCGAGGGCTTCGGGGACTACGTGAGGGGACCTGGCAGTGGTGCTCTTGTCTCCGAGCCATTCGCGAAGGCGTTCCGCGCCGAGGGATTGACAGGCCTCCCTGACTTCCAGCCCGTCGAGGTGGTCCGGGTTCGCGGCCGACGGCGTTCTCCCCTCGCCTCTTCTCCTCCACCCTATTTCCACGTCACTCCTGTCTTTGGTGGCGCGGCGGTGGATGAGTCCAAGAGCCGCATCCGGCGTGCGTCTCCCCTTTCGTGCGACTGGTGCAGGGAGACCAACGTGGAGACCATCCATGGCTTCGCCCTGGAGGAGGGAAGCTGGCGGGGTGAGGACGTCTTCTTCGCCCGCGGCCTGCCAGGCAGCGCAGTGGTCTCCGCGCGCTTCGTTCACTTCGTGGAGCGGCACGCTCTGAAGAACATGTTGCTGATCCCCACCGAGGATTACATCTGGGATCCTCTGGAGTTGGGACCATCGCGCCCCACCCCGTGAGTGACCAGCGGTCCAATCCAACGCCGCCCGGCGGGTGGCCACCACCGTAGTCTCCCCTTCGTCCCCGTGGACAACCACCCCGCAGGGAGCCAGCAGGCCGTGGACGTCCGCTTCCGCTCTTGGTCCCGTCGGTGAGACGCCATTCTTCCGGGATGGGTCTCTCACAGGCCCGCCCGAGTCAGACGAACCGTCTCGTACAATTCGTCTGACACCTTCTCTCCGGTCTTCTATCCTTATTCTCCGAGCGGAGAGACCGCGTAAGAGTCTGGCGCAGAGTCACCTCATGAAGATTCGGGAGAGATCCTCCTCGTACCGCCCAATCTCCCTCCTTGGTTCCGTGATGAGTGGGCTTGCCCCAGTTGCATGGGGCAGGTTTTACCCGCCTGAATCTTCATTTGCAATTCGGGAAGTACTCGGAGTTCACCGCAGCTCCTTCCGCCCAGGATTCGGCGCCCTTTTGAATGGACTCAACCTTCAGCGCTTTCATCACGGCCGACAAGTGGGCCATACCCAAACATTTTCTATCTTTCTCTTGACGGCAAGTCCCCTTTCCCATCTTCGCAAGGTCAGCGGGGCGCAATTTTGCCTTTTTATTGAACAGCTTAGCCGACTCCGGTCCAATCATATACACCGGACGAGGTTTACCTTCCGGAAACCGTCCCCCCACCTCAAGCAGCCTTGAGTCCTTCAGCCGCCGACTAATGGCGGCCTCGCAGTTCGTGAAGGGATCCTCATTCTCCAAGCAATTCTTCATCTTTTTGGCGATGACGTTGAAGCCCACCTCATCACTGATGCTGGTAAAGTCACTGTCCATACTGCCGGTGGCAAATTGTACCGAGACACCTCCGATCTCTAGAATTGAGAAAGGCTGAACGGGAAGATTCATCGTTGACTTGGTGGCCTTCCACGCAAGCATGCCCTCCGTATCCCCTGAGATGATGGCCATGTGATCAATGCGCTGCGCCAGGCGCCCACTCAACTCCTGCATCTTCTCACTCCCGAGTACCCCCTTCTGACGGAAGCCCCCCGTACCCAACAGCACCACCCTGGTCAGAGGCTCGCCCAACTCCTCGAGTTTCGCCTTCAGCATCTTCTCCGCCTCATTCACGTCCATCTCCGCCAAGCCTTCTTCTTCAATCGGGCCCTTGTTCGGACTCAAGTCCGACGACAGGCTGACTTGGCAACCGCGGGGACCCCGCTCCACATTGTAGAGCAGGAACCGGGTACCTGAAGAGCCCGCGTCGATGACGAGGTGCTTGAAAGGAGGCGTGGCACACCGGCAGACGGACATCTCATTCTTGACGGTCGTCCGCCAGTGGCCCGTCCAGTAGCGACTGTTGTTGGAGCACGTCTGGGGGCACTTGCCCGGGGCAGCAGTGTCGCCATAGATGGGGCCCGCCTCCACGTCGTCCCTGTGATTGCCTGCCTCAGTGTTGGGCGAGTCGGCCTCCGCCTGTGGTCCAAAGAAGAGCATCGCCGACATTGCGAGAGCCATCATTCCAATCTGCTTCTTCATGATCTTTTCCTGATGTAAGAGACAGGGATTGTCACATCAAGGGCTAGGTTCGCCGCGCTGACGAGAACCACTCTGCCTTTTCCGTCGTCCAGAGGATGTGCGCGGCTTCACAAGCCCGGGGTGAAGCTCGTCACTGAGCCTGCCCCGGTTTTGTGGCTCTCCCGCACTTTATGTGCTCGCGGCGTTCAGGCCGCGAGCAGCACTCGACGGCGCAGCAAGCCGAAGCTGGCGCGGCCGTACATCTGACGCTTGATGGTGCGAGGCATCGAGCCACCGAGGTGCGCCGCATCTGTAGCCAGCGATGCACCTGTCGTGACGTCCCACCAAAGCCCAGAGCACGAATTTCCCGCCACAGCGCCGATGCGTTCTCGCAGCCTTCGGCATGTCTGTGGGCCAGATGCTTCAGATAGGGGTCGAGAATGCTCGTACCCGGTACACGCGCCGCGCGCTCGGGAAAGCTCGGCGCCGAGGCGTACCTGCGCACCGTTCCCCTCGCCAGTCGCAGGGTGCGGCTGATTTTAGCAGGGACTCTCCGGCGAGGTGGCGCTCACGCACGGCTTGGTAGACGGCAAAGCGTCGTGCACGACTGTCCTCACGAGCCAGCCCCTCGCTCCGAGTCCGCGGGAAACTGGCGTGACGGCGCTTGGCGGAGTCGTGTGCACTTGAAACTGGCGGAAGTGTACGCAAACGCGCATGCGCCCCGGCCAACCAGCGCTCCACCATCTGCCGCCCATTGAGCAGCAGGTGCCAGCGGTCCGCGACTTGTTGGGCGTGGGGTGCTCCCTCCATGGTTGCGCGCGCATACTCCGTCGAACGGTCTCGCGTCACCACTTCGACGCCAGGATGGCGACGACGCCATGACGTCAGAGTGGGAGCGGACCGGTCGGGGAGCAGGTCGACGACACGCTGCGCCTCCAAATCAACCAGGAGGGAGCCGTAGGTGCGTCCCTTGCGCCAGGCCCAATCATCCACGCCGAGCACCCGGGGTGGAGTGGACGGAGGCAGTGGAGTGCGGTGCATGAGTCGCAGGAGCGTGTCAGGACTCGTCGGCATGGCCAGGGGCACCAGCAGCCTGGCTCCAGCTTCAGCTCCGGCCGTCATGCCCACCGAACATTGGGCCCGCGCGAGTCGGCACGTGCGCCGAGCACTCGGAGCGAGCAGGTCGAGCAGGCGTTCGGAGAACGTGCGGCGCGCGCACCTCGCATTGCGACAGCGGAAGCGACGCACATGCAGCTCGAGCTGAACCGAGCGGCCCGCGGTGGGCAGGCCGGCTGGCCGTCGGATATAGATGCTGTGCGGCACTTCGCTGTGCTCTTCGCAGGAGGGGCACTGCGCTCCTCGACGTTTAGCTCGCACGACGAGGACAGCTCGTGTGGACTCCCTACGCACAACTTGCTCCACCCGGCAACCGAGAATCGGGTACAACTGGCTCATCGCCGGTTGTACGCGTCACGCTCGCTGCCTGCCGTTACCCCCTACTTGCCCGCTCGCAAACCTCATCTGGGGAGGGCAGTTTCACGCGCCTCGAGCACATGAAGTGAGGGAGAGCCCCCGCACTTCATGTGATTCACCCGCTACGGGTAGGCAAGCATTTCTCGTGCAGCCAGCCGAATGCGCATGGAATGCACACAAACCGCGGGAGAGCCACGTAACCGGGGCAAGCCCAGGTTCGTCATCGAGCTGTCGAAGAACATGCCGAGCAGCACATCCTTCTCGGTGACCGCCTGAATGCGGAGTTTCAGCGCCACACTGGTGTCCATAAGGCCCCCCGGGGAAACAAAGCAAGTACCTACCACAAGGTGGAGTTGCGCGCCAGCCGTCATGGGCCAACCTCAGCTGTCAAGCGCTCCAGGACTCGGATTGCCCCGCCCGTGCTGGGGTGATGCTGCGGCGTAGGCTTTTTGCAACGAGGGTGTCATCGCCTCCACGCTGGCCCGGGTGTTACTTCGGACATGGAGGACGGCTCGGATATGATGGCCAGCGCAGACGCACCTCATGGACGAAGACAAGATCGCCTCATCATCCGCTCAACCACCTGGAACCCTGCCCAATGGGACAGTGATCGCTGGTCGCTTCATCCTCAAGTCGGTGGCGGGCTGGGGAGGCATGGGCTGTGTCTATCGCGCCGCGGATTCCTCCACGGGGAGGACCGTCGCCCTCAAGCTACTGCATGGCGTTACCTCACCGGAGAGAGCCTACCGCTTCAACAGGGAGGCGGTGCTGCTGTCCGAGCTGCATCACCCCGGCATCGTCGCCTACGTGGCACATGGATCCACCGAGTCGCACCAGCCCTACCTAGCCATGGAGTGGCTCGAAGGGGAGGATCTCTTACGGCGCCTAGCTTGCCAGCCGCTCGGCCTGCCCGAAACGCTGTCCCTGCTGCGCCAGGCTGCAGAGGCGCTTGCGGTGGCCCACCAACAAGGCATCGTCCACCGTGATCTCAAACCCTCCAACCTCTTCATGAGGGCGGGTCGGCCCGAGCAGGTGGTGCTGCTGGACTTTGGGCTGGCGCGCCATGCGGAGCCCACGCTGATGGCGGTGACGGCGACGGGCACGGTGGTGGGCACAGCGGGGTACATGGCGCCAGAGCAGGCCTCCAGTGCACCGGAGATTTCTCCTGCGGCGGACATCTTCTCGCTGGGATGCGTGCTGTACGAGTGCCTCACGGGTCGACCCCCCTTCGCTGCGCCGCACTTCGCCGCTGCGCTGGCCAAGATTCTGCATGCCGAGCCAGCGCGCCTGGAGACGCTCCGCCCGGGCCTGCCCGCGGGCCTGCAATGGCTGGTGGATTGTATGCTGGCCAAGGACCCGCAGCGGAGGTTGTCGGACGCCGCCAGCCTGTTGGAGGCGCTCGGGACAGTGGAATCCATCCCCGAGTTGCTGCCACCGGCTGGGACGCAGCCGCGCCTCAACAGTGGGCGGGAGGCCGAGCAGTCGCTCATCAGTGTTCTGTTGGTGTCTCTGGAAGCCAACTCTCAGGAGGAGACGACGGATTGGAACCAGGGCCTGGCGCGGCGAGACTCGCTGCGCACAGACTTGGCGCCCCTTTCGGGAGCCCAGGTGGAACTGCTAGCGGATGGGTCGCTGGTGGCCACGCTGGTGGCCGAGCGCGGCTCCGCTACAGACCAAGCGGCGCTGGCGGCACGCTGTGCCCTCACCCTCAAGGAACGCTGGCCGGAGGCTGCGGTGGTTCTGACCATGGGCCTGGGCGTCTTCAACAAGCGGCTGCCGATGGGCGAGGCCATGGACAGGGCGGGGCGCCTGCTGCGCCAGCTCGAGTGCACGCCTTCGGTCAGCGTGGTGATGGACGATGTCACGGCCGGGTTGCTCGGGCCGGGCTTCCAACTCGCCCGCTCCGATTCGGGCGCATTCGTGTTACAAGGCGAGCGGCTCGATGCCGACGCATCCCGCCCGTTGTTGGGCAAGCCTACCCAGTGTGTGGGTCGCGAGCAGGAGTTGGCGCTGCTCGACTTCACCTTCACCGCGTGTGTGGAGGAATCTACCGCCCGAGTTCTATTGGTGACGGCCCCACCCGGCACGGGCAAATCCCGGCTGCGGCACGAATTCCTGCGCCGCCTGGAGAGTAGGGAGCAGCCGCCACTGGTGCTGCTGGGGCGCGGAGACCCGATGCACACGGGCGCCTCGTACGGCCTGCTGGGCCAAGCACTACGGAAATTGTGCGAAGTGGGGGAAGGGGAGAACCTGGAGGCACGGCGGACGCGGTTGTACCTGCGGGTGGCCCTACACCTGCCCGAAGCCAGGGCGCAGGAGGCAGCAGAGTTCCTGGGAGAGCTGTGCGCCGTTCCCTTTCCCGAGGAGGACAGCCCCCGGCTGCGCGCAGCGCGCGGGGATCCGCGGTTGATGAGTACGCAGGTGGGCCGTGCGCTGGTGGACTTCTTAAAGGCCGAGTGTGAGCAGCAACCAGTGCTGCTGGTGCTGGAGGACCTGCACTGGAGCGATGCGCTGACGGTGACGCTGGTGGACGGGATGCTGCGGGAACTAGCTGGGCAGCCCTTCCTCGTGCTGGCGCTGGCACGGCCCGAGGTGAAGGAGGTCTTCCCGGGACTATGGGCGAGGCGCCTGCAGGAGTTGTCTCTCAATGGCCTGAGCCGCAAGGCGTGCGCGCGGCTGGCGCGTGAGGTGTTGGGGCCGCAGGTACCCGAGTCCGTGGTGCAGCGGGCGGTGGAGCAATCGGACGGCAACGCCCTTTTCCTGGAGGAACTCATCCGCATGGCAGCGGAGGGGCGTGGGAAGGAGGCACCGAAGACGGTGTTGGCGGTGCTCCAGGCACGCCTGTTGCGGATGGAGCATGGAATACGTCAGGTGCTGCTGGCCTGCAGCATCTTCGGCCGCACCTTCTGGTTGGAGGGAGTTGAGGTGCTGTTGGGCCGCCACACCGAGCAGGCACTGCTGGCGCAGCAGTTGCAAATATTGGTGGAGCAAGAGGTCATCGAGCCGCTTCCTGACAGCCGCTTTCCCATTGCGGCCGAGTATCGGTTCCGCCACGCGCTGGTATGGGATGCGGCCTATGGCTTGGTGCCCGAGAGCCATCGGCCCTTGGGACACCAACTCGCGGTGGCCTGGTTGGAGCGGATAGGCGAGCCCGATGCATTGGTGCTCGCCACTCATGCTCAGCGGGGACAGCAGTCCGAGCGTGCTGTTCACTTCTACACCCGGGCCGCGGAGCGGCTCTTCGAGCGCAATGACTTGCAGGGAACGCTACGGTGCGTGGAGGCGGCCCTGGCCTGTGAGGTGGGCGGCGAGGAGATCGCCCGGCTGCGGGCGCTCCAGGCCATGGTGCTCTTCTGGATGGCGCAGATGTCTAGGGCCGTGGATCTGGGCATCCCGGCGTTGGCCGGATTGAAGGCCGGCAGTCCATTGTGGTGCAGGTTGATTGGAAACCTGTTCGTCGGCGGCGCCAGTGTTGCCCATGCGGAGCAGATGGCGGGGCTGGGCGAGTTGCTGGTGCGCACCTCACCAGAGCCCGAGGCGGTAGAAGCCTATCTAGAGGCCGTCTCCTTTATGGGAGGCGTGCTCATCTGGTCCGGCGAGCGACAGAAGGTGGAAGCCCTGCTCGGGCGGCTCATGGAAGTGGGCGCTGACGTGATGACCCACTCTCCCATGGCGCGGGGGGTCGTGAGCTTGCTGCAGGGCTACTTCCTCTATTGCTACGAAGCCAGCCCATGGCGGAGCTTTACGGTGTTCGAGCAGGGGCGGCGGGATTTCAGCGCCGTGGGCTCGGAGCGGAACATCAATGTCATCCAGGTCATCTCGGCGGCGAGCTTGGTGGCGGCGGGAGACCTGCCTGATGCCGTGAAGCTGCTTCGAGAGGCACTGGCCATCGCCAGACGGACGGAACAACATTTCCTGGTGGAGAGCACCTTGTTCGTCCTGGGCTCGGTGCTGTCCAGGAGCCCAGAGCAGGAGGAGCGGCAGGAGGCGCACGTCTGGGCGCTCGATTGGGTGGGGCGAGAGTGCGCCCATCCCTTCATCCCGGGAATGATCCATGCCTTGCTGGCGCAGATGACTGCGGCGGGTGGCGCGCTGAGCGAAGCCGAGTCCTTTGCACGCAAGGCGTGTGAAATGCTGGTGCCGTTCCCGGTCTACATGGTGTTTGCGCGCACGGTGCTCAGTGAAATCCTGCGTACCCAGAGGCGTGCCGCAGAGGCACGGGATGTGGCAAAGCTGGGCGTGGCGGCGTTGGAGCGGATGCGCGGCAAGGGAGTCTACGCGGTGGGCATGTACTTGGCGCTGGCGGAAGCATGCTTCGCGCAGGGGGACGCGGCTGCGGGAGAAGAAACCTTGCGCAAGGCCCTGCGGTGTGTGCGGGCCCGCGCCAGTGACTTCCCCGCGCCCGAGGCCCGCGAGCGCTTCCTGCGCCAAGTGCCCGAGAACGCGCGGACGCTGGAGCTTGCCCGCCAACACTGGGGTGACGCCACAGCGTAGGGCTCTGCTCCACGCAGGTTAGTCCCTTCAATGGGAGTTGCAAGGCTCGCCCGCAACGAATCAGGAGCAACCATGGATCGCAAGAAGTTCGCCATGATCAAATACGACCATAGCGTGCCGATGAGCTTGAGCGGCGCCCCGTGGATTTGGCTCCTACTCGTCGTGGCCGTCGCCGTCGGAGCGCTGTTCGTCTTTATCCCTCTGAGATTCATCCTGGGGATCGTGGCGCTGGTGCTCATCCGGCAGCCTAAGCGGCTCTACGTGGGGCCCCGCTACCTCATCTGAGGCAGGAAGATCTGTATTACGCCAACATCTAGAAGCTCATCCAGGAGGCCGACCGGGGACGGCTCACGCTCAAGTCGTCCACGGGCTGGATTTTGTGTCCCCAACGGGATTCGAACCTGTCGTGGATTATGCCGCATGGATTCAACCCTGGCTCCACTGAGAATGGGCCAGCACCCGGGCCTCGGCCTCCGGCGTCAGCGGCTGCCCGTGGGGAGCGCGCGAGGACGAGCGGCGCCAGCGCTCCAGCCAGCGCTCGCCCAGGGGTGAGCCCAACGCGGCCCGGCGCGTGGCCGCCACCGTCGTCTCCCCCTTCGTCCCCGTGGACACTCCCGCCCCCACGTAGAAGCCCGCCAGCAGCAGCGTCACCCGCGTGGGCGTCGCCGCGCTGTACGTCATCAGCAACGCCCCCTCCCCGTCCTCCCGGCACCCCGCCCTCACCCGCGCCAGCACCTCCTCCGTCCACATCTCCGGGTTGCTCGCCGGGGAGAACGGATCGAAGAACACCAGGTCCGCCCTGGGCACCCCCTCCATCCGCCCCCGCGCATCCCCCAGGTGCAGCCGCCAGCGCAGCCCCGCCTCCTCCCAGGCCCCGTCGCGCATGAGCGCCTCGGCCGCCTCCCGGAAGGGTTGCAGGAAGGGAAACCCCGCCGCGTCCGCCAGCGCCAGCCGCAGCGGCGCCAGGTCCACCTCGAAGCTCACCACCTCCAGCCCCCGCCGGCGCTCGGCGCCCAGCTCCCGCGCGCACGTGAGCGCCGCCACCGCGTTGGTGGCCGCCCCCAACCCCACGTCGTGGATGACGAGCGGCTCGCCCGGCGTGCGCAGGCGCTCGGCCAGACGCGGCTGCTCCACGTAGAGCCGCTGGGCCTCCTCCCATGGGCCCGTCGCCGGGTGCATCACTTCCCCGTGCCCCAGGTGGCGCACCGCGCGCGCCCCATTGCGCAGCGTCACCAGCTCGAAGTCCCCGTCCCTCGGATTCTGGCTCTCCACTCAGCCCACTTCCTTGAGCGTCACCGCGTTGGCGCCCGCTTCCAGCTGCGCGTCCTTCAGATCCTTGGGCGTCGCCACCGCCTGCTTCAGCTCGCGGTAGGCCTGCGCGTAGGAGCCCCGGAGGATGGCGTCGCGCATCTTCCAGGTGAGCATCTGGTAGTGATGCACGTTGTGCACCGAGAGCATGCGCGAGCCCGTGTGGTGCTTGCCGCTCATCAGGTGCTGCAGGTAGCCGCGGCTGTAGCGCTTGCACACGTAGCAGTCACACGTCGCGTCGAGCGGCTCGTCGGACAGGCGGAACGCCTGGCGGGTGATGCGCACCAGCCCCTGGAAGGTATAGGCGTAGCCCTGCTGCGCCATCTTCGTGGGGATGATGCAGTCGAACATGTCCACGCCCCGCAGCACCGCCTCGAGCAGGTCCGTGGGCGTGCCCACCCCCATGAGGTAGCGCGGCTTGTCCTGGGGAAGCTGCGCGGCGGCGCGCGCCGTCATCATCTTGCGCTCCTCGTTCGTCTCGCCCACCGCGAGCCCGCCAATGGCGAAGCCGTCGAAGGGGTGCTGGGTGAGGAAGCCCGCGCTCTCGTCGCGCAGGTGCGGGTGCACGCCACCCTGGACGATGGCGAAGAGCGCCTGGCCCGTGTCCACCTGGTTCTTCGCCGCGAGGCTGCGCAGCGCCCAGCGGTGGGTGCGCTCCATCGCCTCGCGCGTGCCCGCCTCGTCCGTGCGCGAGTCGATGCACACGTCCAGCACCATCATCACCTCCGAGTTGATCGCCTGCTGCATGGCGATGCTCGACTCGGGGCTGAGCAGCTGCCGGCTGTTGTCGTGGAAGCTGCGGAAGTGGGCGCCCTTCTCGGTGATCAGCCGATCCTCCGGCAGGGAGAAGATCTGGAACCCGCCCGAGTCGGTGAGCACCGCCCCGTCCCACTGCATGAAGGGATGGATGCCCTTGAAGCGGCGGAACACGTCGATGCCCGGCTTGAGCATCAGGTGGTACGTGTTGGACAGCAGGATCTTCGAGCCGGTGGCCTTGATCTCCTCCATGCCCAGGTGGCGAAAGGAGGCGTGGGTGGCCACGGGCATGAAGACCGGCGTGGGGATGGAGCCCCGCCGGGTGTGCAGCACGCCTGCGCGGGCTCCCGTGGGGTCGGTGGTGACGAGTTCGAAGCGGACGGCCATGTGCGTCCCCTTATACCCGTGCCCGCGTCCGGGCACGCCCCCTCTCCGCCCGGCCCCCCTCCCACCAGACCACCAGCCCCCCGTTCTCCCCACCCCACAGGGCTATTGCGAATTACCGTTTTCTGAATCATATTCACCGCCATGAGTTCCCGCTCAGCACCACGAAGCAAGCCTCAGCCCCTCCGGGAGCGGATGAAGGAGGAGGCCCGGGTGGCCATCCTCGAGGCCGCGGAGCAGGTGATCGCCGAGCAGGGCCCCTCCGCCACGCGGATGGAGGACATCGCCGCGCGGGTGGGCGTCTCGGTCGGCACGCTCTACAACTACTTCGAGGACAGGCAGCGATTGCTCCAGGCGCTGCTCGACGCGCAGGCGCAACAGTTGATGGCCGTGCTGGACGCGGAGCTGGAGCGCAGCCGGGGCGCGCCCTACCGCACGCGCTTGCATGGCCTGCTGCGCTCCATCCTGGAGCACGCCCAGAAGCACTTCCGCTTCCTCTCCCTGCTGCTGGAGGAGAGAGCGCTGCGCGTGGCCGCCTCGAGCGAGGAGCTGGATCGCCATCAGCGGCTCGCGAACTCGCTGACCGAGCGGCTCGGCTCGATCAACTCCGAGGGCATCGCCCAAGGGGTGCTGCGTCCCGAGGACGCGGCCCACTACCCCACGCTGCTGCTGGGCATGCTGCAGAGCAACCTGCTGCGGCAATTCCTCGATCGGCAGCCCACGCCCGTCGACGAGCAGATCGCCCTGCTGCTGCGCTGCTTCCTGGAAGGCGCCAGCCCGCGCCCCCGGTGAGCTTCCGTCGTCCCCCCAACAACAACCACTCCCCCCATCACTCCATCCCAACAGGAGAGCCCATCATGGATCTGCTGAGCCGCTTCGACTTCCTCAACCCCGAGGTGATGCGCAACCCCTATCCGTACTTCGCGGAGATGCGCGAGAAGGCGCCCCTGCACTTCGACGCGAAGCTCCAGGCCCACATCCTCACCCGCCACGAGGATGTGACGTACGTCACGAAGAACCCCGCCCTGTTCTCCTCAGTGGATGTCCGCATCGCCGGCAAGCACCAGAAGGAGCGCAGCCAGGAGTCCGGGCTCGACGGGGTGGACAGCCTGCTCACCACGGACCCGCCCGTGCACACGCGCCTGCGCGGCCGGGTCAACCGCGCCTTCACCCCCAAGCAGATCTCCGCCCTGGAGCCGCGCGTGCGTGAGCTGTCGCGCGAGCTCGTCGCGGAGATGACGGCCAGCAACGAGTTCGAGTTCATGAGCGGCCTGGCCTCGCCCCTGCCCGTCACCATCATCGCGGAGATGCTCGGCGTGGACACCTCGCGCCGCCGCGACTTCAAGCGCTGGAGCGACGCGATCGCCAACTCCGGCAACGCCAGCATCACCGGCAAGACGCCCGAGGAGGTGGTGCGCAACGCCAAGGAGATGCTCGCGTACATGACCGAGGTCGCCGAGCAGCGCCGCCGCGAGCCCCGGGGCGACCTCATCTCCCTGCTCGTGCATGACAGCGAGGGCCAGGAGGCCCTGACGCCCCCGGAGGTCAACTCCTTCGCCATCCTCCTGCTGCTGGCCGGCAACGAGACCACCACCAACCTCCTGGGCAATGCCCTCACCGCCCTCATCCGCCACCCGGAGGAGTACGAGTGGCTGCGGCGCGACCCCACGCAGGCCGCCTGCGCCGCCGTGGCCGAGGAGACCCTGCGCTATGACTCGCCCGTGATCACGGTCGTGCGCCGCACCACCCAGGAGGTGGAGCTGAGCGGGGGCAAGGTGCCCGCGAACACCACGGTGTTCGCCGTGGTGTCCGCCGCCAACCGCGATCCGCGCAAGTTCCCCAACCCGGATCGCTTCGATCCGCGGCGGGACACGGTCGGCCTGATGTCCTTCGGCCACGGCATCCACTTCTGCCTGGGCGCGCCGCTCGCGCGCCTGGAGGCCCCCGTGGCCCTGCAGGAGCTCATGGCGCGTGCCCCCCGTCTGGGCTTCTCGCCGCGTCAGCCCGAGCACATCGACTACGGCGCCTCGTTCGCCCTGCGCGGCCCCCGCGCGCTCTGGCTGCAGAAGAACTGAGCGCGTCCCCCCTCGAGCCAGGGAGTACGGGGACGAAGAAGGGTGGGCGTGCGCCTCCGCGCCCGCTCGCTCCCTGGCCTGCTCTCGTTCATCATGAACTTCCGCCGTCCCCCCGTCGTTTTCCTCACCGAGGAGAGCCACACATGGACCTGCTGAGCCGCTTCGACTTCTTCAACCCCGAGGTGATGCGCAACCCCTACCCCTACTTCGCGGAGATGCGCGAGAAGGCGCCCATCCACTACGACGCGAAGCTGCAGGCCCACGTGCTCAGCCGCTACGAGGACGTGTCGTTCGTGCTCAAGAACCACGCCCTGTTCTCCTCCACGAAGATCCGCGTCGCCGGCAAGCTCCAGGAGGAGCGCGCCACCGTGCAGGAGCTGGGCTCGGTCTCCAACCTCGTCACCACGGATCCTCCGGTGCACACGCGCATGAGGGGGCTCGTCAGCCGCTCCTTCACCCCCAAGCAGATCCAGGCCATGGAGCCGCGCGTGCGCGAGCTGTCGCGCGCGCTCGTCGCGGAGATGACCTCCCGGTCCGAGTTCGACTTCATGGAGGCACTGGCCTCGCCCCTGCCCGTCACCATCATCGCGGAGATGCTCGGCGTGGACGCCTCCCGCCGCCACGACTTCAAGCGCTGGAGCGACACCCTCATCCAAGCCGGCAATGCCGCGCTGCAGACGGGCAAGACGCCCGAGGTGGTCGAGCGCAGCGCCCGGGAGATGCTCACGTACATGATGGAGGTGGCCGAGGCACGCCGCCGCGAGCCCCGGGGCGACCTCATCTCCCTGCTCGTCCAGGAAACCGATGGCGTGGCGGCCCTGACGCCCCAGGAGGTCAACTCCTTCACCGTCCTGTTGCTCATCGCCGGCAATGAGACCACCACCAACCTGCTGGGCAACGCCCTCCACGCCCTCATCCGCCACCCGGAGGCGTACGAGTGGTTGCGGAGCGATCCCTCCCCCGCCGCCTGCGCCGCCGTGGCCGAGGAGACGCTGCGCTACGACTCGCCCGTCATCGGGCTCATGCGCCGCACCACTCAGGAGGTGGAGGTGAGCGGGGGCAAGCTGCCCGCGGACAGCACGGTGATGGTGTTGCTGGCCTCCGCCAACCATGACCCGCGCAAGTTCCCCGACCCGGAGCGCTTCGACCCGCGGCGGGACACCAATGGCCTGATGTCCTTCGGCCACGGCATCCACTTCTGCCTCGGCGCCCCGCTCACCCGCGTGGAGGCCCCCGTGGCCCTGCAGGAGTTGATGGAGCGCGCCCCCCGCCTGGGCTTCGCCCCGCGCCAGCCCGAGGCCATCGACTACGGCAACTCGTTCTTCCTGCGCGGCCCCCGCTCGCTCTGGCTCCAGAAGAACTGAGTCCCCTGAACTTCCGCCGTCCCACCCCACTGGTTCCTCTCCGAGGAGAGCCACACATGGATCTGCTGAGCCGCTTCGACTTCTTCAACCCCGAGGTGATGCGCTATCCCTATCCGTACTTCGCGGAGATGCGCGAGAAGGCTCCCCTCTTCTACGACGCGAAGCTCCAGTCCACCCTCGTCAGCCGCTACGAGGACGTGTCGTACATCCTGAAGAACCCCGCCCTGTTCTCCTCTTCGAACGTCCGCATCGCCGGCAAGCTCCCGACGGAGCGCAGCCAGGAGTCCGGGCTCGACGGGGTGGACAGCCTGCTCACCACGGATCCGCCCGTGCACACGCGCCTGCGCGGCCGGGTCAACCGCGCCTTCACTCCCAAGCAGATCTCCGCCCTGGAGCCGCGCGTGCGCGAGCTGTCCCGGGAGTGCATCACGGAGATGACGATCCAGCCCGAGTTCGACTTCATGAGCGGGCTGGCCTCGCCCCTGCCCGTCACCATCATCGCGGAGATGCTCGGCGTGGACATCTCGCGCCGCCGCGACTTCAAGCGCTGGAGCGACGCGATCGTCAACTCCAGCAACGTCACCTTCACCGGCAAGGCCCCCGAGGACGTGGTGCGCAACGCCAAGGAGATGCTCGCGTACATGACGGAGGTGGCCGAGGCGCGCCGCCGCGAGCCCCGGGGCGACCTCATCTCCCTGCTCGTGCAGGAGAGCGAGGGCCAGGAGGCCCTGACGCCCCCGGAGGTCAACTCCTTCGCCATCCTGCTGCTGCTCGCGGGCAACGAGACCACCACCAACCTGTTGGGCAACGCCCTCACCGCGCTCATCCGCCACCCGGAGCACTACGAGTGGCTGCGGCGCGACCCCACCCCCGCGGCCTGTGCCGCCGTGGTCGAGGAGACGCTGCGCTACGACTCGCCCGTGTTGACGCTCAGCCGCCGCACCACCCAGGAGGTGGAGCTGAGCGGGGGCAAGGTGCCCGCGAACACCACGCTCATGGTGCTGGTGTCGTCCGCCAACCATGATCCGCGCAAGTTCGCCGACCCGGATCGCTTCGATCCGCGGCGGGACACGGCCGGTCTGCTGTCCTTTGGCCATGGCATCCACTTCTGCATCGGCGCCCCGCTCGCCCGCCTGGAGGCCCCCGTGGCCCTGCAGGAGCTCATGGCGCGCACCCCCCGTCTGGGCTTTTCGCCGCGCCAGCCCGAGAATATCGACTACGGGGCCTCGTTCTTCCTGCGCGGCCCCCGCGCGCTCTGGCTCCAGAAGAACTGAGCCCGGGCGGGCCGTCGTGCCCTTCGCCGTCTCTTCCCGGAGCGTCCCATGAGCCTGCTCGATGGCTTCGACTTCCTCGATCCGAAGTTCAAGCAGCACCCCTACCCCTACTTCGCCGAGATGCGTGACAAGGCTCCGCTGTTCTGGAACGAGCGCTTCAAGTCCTGGATGCTCAGCCGCCATGAGGACGTGGCGTTCGCCCTGAAGAATCCCGCCCTGTTCTCCTCCGCCAATGTCCAGCTCGGCACCCGGAAGCGGGGCTTCTTCCAGGTCGAGTCGGTGGCCGAGCTGCTCACCTCGGACCCTCCGGTGCATACGCGGATGCGCGGCCTGGTCAGCCGCGCCTTCACCCCCAAGCAGATCTCCGCGATGGAGCCGCGCGTGCGCGAGTTGTCGCGGGCACTCATCGCGGAGATGACGGCCAGCCCCGAGTTCGACTTCATGGACGGGCTGGCCTCGCCCCTGCCCGTCACCATCATCGCGGAGATGCTCGGCATCGACACCGTGCGCCGCCGCGACTTCAAGCGCTGGAGCGACACGCTCATCGCCGGCTTGAGCGCGAGCCTGCGCACGGGCCAGGAGCCGGAGGAGGTCGGCCGCAGCCGCGAGGAGATGCTCACCTACATGACCCAGGTGGCCGAGGAGCGCCGCCGCCAGCCCCAGGGCGACCTCATCTCCCTGCTCGTGCAGGAGACGGACGGCGTGCCCGCGTTGAGCGCCCAGGAGGTGAATGCCTTCACCGTGCTGCTGCTCATCGCCGGCAACGAGACCACCACCAACCTCTTGGGCAACACCCTCCACACCCTCATCCGCCACCCGGAGGAGTACGAGTGGCTGCGGCGCGATCCCTCCCCCGCCGCCTGCGCGGCCGTGTGCGAGGAGACCCTGCGCTTCGACTCGCCGGTGTTGGCGGTGTCGCGCCGCACCACCCAGGAGGTGGAGGTGAGTGGCGGGAAGATTCCCGCGAACTCGACGGTGACGCTCCTGCTCGGCTCGGCCAACCATGACCCGCGCAAGTTCCCCGACCCGGAGCGCTTCGACCCGCGGCGGGACACGGCCGGCCTGATGTCCTTCGGCCACGGCATCCACTTCTGCCTCGGCGCTCCGCTCACCCGCGTGGAGGCCCCGGTGGCCCTGCAGGAGCTGATGGCACGCACCCCCCGTCTGGGCTTCTCGCCGCGCCAGCCCGAGCACCTCGACTACGGGCCCTCGTTCGTCCTGCGCGGCCCCCGCTCGCTCTGGCTCCAGAAGAACTGACGCCCCCGGGTGTGGCCGGGCGGGCATCCAGGGGCCTGGAGACCGGGGTGGTATCAGGTGAGACTTCCCCGGAGGGCATGAAAGGGCCCTCCGGGGGGTTGTAGACCTTTGTCCGCCGCCCATCCGGCGACTCGATGCGTCACCTGTCTTCCGGACGCCTTCCCCTTCCGCTAGAAAGCGCCCCCCATGTTCTCCATCACCAACGTCTCCAAGGCCTACGGGCCCAAGAAGCTCTTCGAGGACGTCAACGTCGCGTTCTCGCCCGGACGCCGCTACGGCCTCACCGGCCCCAACGGGGCGGGGAAGTCCACCTTCATGAAGATCCTCGCCGGAGACGAGGAAGCCGACATGGGGACCATCTCCCGGCCCAAGAAGCTGGGAATCCTCCGCCAGGATCAGTTCCGCTACGAGGACAACCGCGTCCTGGACGTCGTCATCATGGGCAACAAGGCCCTGTGGGACGCAATGAAGGAGAAGGACACCATCCTCGCCAAGTCCGACATCACCGAGGACGACGGCAACCGGCTGGGTGAGCTGGAGATGGTGATCGCCGAGGAGGACGGCTACAGCGCCGAGTCCGAGGCGGCCTCGCTGCTCGAGGGTCTGGGCATCCCCACGGAAAGCCACGAGGGGCCGATGAAGCAGCTCACGGGCGGCCTGAAGCTGCGCGTGCTGCTCGCCCAGGCGCTCTTCGGCAAGCCCGAGGGCCTCTTGCTCGACGAGCCCACGAACAACCTGGACATCGACTCCATCCGCTGGCTGGAGTCGTTCCTCACCGCGTTCGAGGGCGTGCTCATCACCATCAGCCACGACCGGCACTTCCTCAACTCCATCTGCACGCACATCGCGGACATCGATTACGAGACCATCATCCAGTACACGGGTGGTTACGACGACATGGTGCGGCAGAAGTCCCAGGTGCGCAGCCGCATCGAGGCCGAGGTGGGCGAGAAGAAGAAGAAGATCGCCCAGCTGCAGGACTTCGTGGCCCGCTTCCACGCCGGCACGCGCGCCTCCCAGGTGCAGAGCCGCATCAAGCAGATCGACAAGCTCAAGTCGGATGACCTGAAGCGCTCGAACATCGCCCGCCCCTTCATCCGCTTCGATCAGGCGGAGCCCAGCGGCAAGCAGACGCTCACCGTGGAGGACCTCAGCAAGTCCTTCGACGGCCAGAAGGTCATCAAGCCCTTCAGCCCGCTCATCGTGAAAGGCGAGAAGATCTGCGTCATCGGCCGCAACGGCGTGGGCAAGTCCACGCTGGTGAAGATGCTCGCCGGGCAGCTCGAGCCGGACACCGGCAAGCTCATCTGGGGCCACAACGCGAGCGTGGGCTACCTGCCGCAGGACCACCACGGCACCATCCGCAAGGGCACCACCGCCTTCGGCTGGCTGCGCGACGTGAAGGTGAAGCTCACCAACGAGGAGATCTCCGGCGTCATGGGCCGCATGCTCTTCTCCGGCGAGGAGCGCATGAAGCCCACGGACACGCTGTCCGGAGGCGAGACGGTGCGCCTGCTGCTGTGCAAGCTCATGCTCGACCAGGACAACGTGCTCATCCTCGACGAGCCCACCAACCACCTGGACCTGGAGTCCATCAGCGCGCTGTCCGAGGGCCTGCAGAAGTTCGACGGCACGGTCATCGTCGTGACGCACGACCAGGAGCTGGTGTCCGAGGTGGCCACCCGCATCTGGAGCCTGGAAGGCGCGGGCAAGCCCATCGTCGACTTCAACGGCAACTGGGCGGAGTACACGGCGAAGCACCCCGTGCACACCGCGCGTCGCTAGCGCTCGGAGCGGCGCATCAGGAACAGCCCCATGCCGAAGCCCGTGGCCCAGGTGAGCGCCGCCCTCAGCGGCGACATGCGCGGGGGCACGGGCGGCGGGGGGGGCGGCTGCTGGCGGAGCAGGGCAATCTCCTCCTGTTCCGCCCGGCGCAGCTCGCCCTTGGTGACATTGGGGCCCGACTCGTCCAGGCGCTTGGCGCCGGGGGCCTTGCCCTCGGGCGACTTGTGCTCGAGCAGCGCGTTGATCTCCGCGCCCAGCAGGATGACCTGGGAGGAGATCCACATCCACATGAGCAGCACGATGACACCGCCGAGCGCGCCGTAGCTCACGTCGTAGCTGCTGAAGTTGCGCACGTAGACGGAGAAGCCGAAGGACGCGAGCAGCCAGAGCATCACGCCCACCACGGAGCCGGGGGTGATGAACTTGAAGTCCTGCTCCACGTCCGGCAGCACGTAGTAGATCATCGCCCACACCAGCATCATCACCAGGCCGGCGAAGGGCAGGCGCAGCCACATCACCACGGTGCCGAGCGGCTCGCCGAGCCATCCCGCCACGGCGGGCGTGGCCACCATGGCCGCCGAGGCGAGGATGGAGAGCACCGCGCCGGACAGCGTCACCAGGATGGCGATGCCCCGGATCTTCCAGAAGGGCCGGCTCTCCTTCACGTCGTAGACGGTGTTGAGCGCGTCCATGAGCGCCACCACGCCGCCCGAGGCCGCCCACACCGCGCCCAGGCCGCCCACCGTCAAGAGCCCCACGCTGTTGCTCGCCGCCAGATCATTGATCCGCTGGCCCAGGATCTCCGTCACGGCCGCGGGAGCCACCTTGCCCAGCTCCTGGATGAGCACCTGGGCCTGGGCGGGATCGATGATGAGGCCCGCCAGGGCCACGAGGAACAGGAGGAAGGGGAAGATGGCGAGCAGGGCGGCGAACGTCACCGCGCCCGCCACGTTGCTGACGTTGTCGTTGACGTACTCGTTCTTCAGCTCGGTGAAGAACTCCTTCCAGCTCATCCCCTTGCCAGGCCAGACCATCGCGCGTCCTCCCGTGAACTGAACCCCAAGAGGATGCGCACTCGGCTGGCCTACCTCACCCCACCTCCCGTTGGAGTGGAGGTGCTCGCCTGTCTACTCCCAGGCCGCGCGAGGGGGCGTCAGCCCGCGTAGGCCGGCAGCAGCGGCGCGTCCTTGAGGCGCGGGGCGGCGCTGTCCTTGGCGGACAACAGGGGCGACGTCACCGGCCAGGGGATGCCCAGGTCCGGGTCGTTCCAGGCGATGCCATGCTCGGAGCCGGGCGAGTAGAAGTCGGTGCACTTGTAATGGAAGTCCGCGCTCTCGGAGAGGACGCAGAAGCCATGCGCGAAGCCCGCGGGCACCCACAACTGGCGCCGGTTGTCCGCAGACAGCTCCACGCCCACCCACCGGCCGAACGTCGGCGAGCCCCGGCGGATGTCCACCGCCACGTCGTAGACGGCGCCCGCGAGCACCTGCACCAGCTTGCCCTGGGCGTTGGGCTCCTGGAAGTGCAGGCCGCGGAGGATCCCCTTGGCCGAGCGCGAGAAGTTGTCCTGCACGAAGGGGCCCGGGATGCCCAGGTCCGCGTAGCGCTTCGCATGGAACATCTCCATGAAGAAGCCGCGATCGTCCCCGAAGCGCTTGGGCTCGAGCAGGATGACTTCGGGCAATGCCGTCTCCAGGCGCGTCATGTCCGCGCTCCCTTCTTCTCGATGAGATCCATCAGGTAGCGCCCGTACTCGTTCTTGCGCATGGGGTGGGCGAGCTGGGCCACCTGCGCCGCGGTGATGTAGCCCATGCGGAAGGCGATCTCCTCGGGGCAGGCCACCTTGAGCCCCTGCCGGTGCTCGATGATCTGGATGAAGTTGGAGGCCTCCATCAGCGACTCGTGGGTGCCGGTGTCCAACCACGCGTAGCCACGGCCCAGCAGCTCCACGTGGAGCTGCTGCTTGCGCAGATAGGCGATGTTCACGTCGGTGATCTCCAGCTCGCCGCGCGGCGAGGGCTTGAGCTCCCGGGCGATGTCCACCACCTGGTTGTCGTAGAAGTACAGGCCCGTCACCGCGTAGTTGGACTTGGGCTGGGCGGGCTTCTCCACGAGGCTCAACGCTCGGCCATTCTCGTCCAGATCCACCACGCCGTAGCGCTCCGGATCCTTCACGTAGTAGCCGAAGACGGTGGCGCCCGAGGTGCGGGCCCCCGCCCGCTGCACCTGCTCGCTCAGGCCGTGGCCGTAGAAGATGTTGTCGCCCAGGATGAGGGAGACGGGATCCCTGCCCACGAACTCGCGGCCGATGATGAAGGCCTGGGCGAGTCCGTCCGGGCTGGGCTGCACCGCGTACTGGAAGTTCACCCCCCACTGCTCACCCGAGCCGAGCAGCTCCTCGAAGCGCGGCAGGTCCGTGGGCGTGGAGATGATCAGGATGTCCCGGATCCCCGCCAGCATCAGCGTGGTGATCGGGTAGTAGATCATCGGCTTGTCGTAGATGGGCAGCAGCTGCTTGCTGACCACGCGCGTGAGCGGATACAGCCGCGTGCCGGAACCCCCGGCGAGAACGATTCCCTTCATTGACGTGTCCCTCGCAGGTCCTGCTCTCAGCGATGCACTCCGGCCCTCGACGCGCTCGAATGCAGACCTGACCGGGCTATACCCGGCCCGATGCACCCGGTTCAAGCACCCCGCTGCGCCATCCACGCCGCGTGAAAGCGCGCCAACGACTCGGAAAGCGACAGGGGCTGGGTGCTCAATTGGGAGCGGACCTTGTCCACCTTGAGCCCGCTGCGCAGCGGACGCGGGCTCGCCAGCTTCATGTCCGCCAGACGGGTGGGCGTGATGAGTCCGGGGTCGAAGCCGAACACCTCGCAGAGCGAGCGGCCGAAGCTGACGCGGTCCACCACGTCCGCGCCGCAGGTGTTCCAGATGCCGCCGAGCTTGCGCTCGCCCAGCTCCACCAGCATGGCGGCCACACTGTCCGCGAAGCTCGCGGAGACGAACTGGTCCTCGAAGAGGCGCACCTGCTGCCCCTTCTCGAAGGCTCCGACCAGCCACGCGCCGAAGTTGGGACGGCCCGCCGCGGGCCAGCCGTACACCACGGCCGTGCGAGCGATGGCACAGCCCGGAACGAAGGTCCGCGCCGCCTGCTCGCCCATGTGCTTGGTGAGCGCGTAGACACCGCGCGGGTTGGGCAGCGCCTGCTCGTCGTAGGGGCCGTGGTCACCGTCGAAGACGTAGTCGGTGGACACGTGCACCAGGTGCGCGCCCAGCTTGCGCGCGCCCCGGCCCACAGCGGCGACGGCGGCGACGTTGGCCGCGTACGCCTGCTCGGGGTCACGCTCGCAGGCGTCCACCTCCGTCATGGAGGCGGGATGGATGATGACCTCGGGAGCCGCGTCCTCGAGGGCGGCGGCCACGTCCGTGTCGCGCGTGAGATCGCACTCCACGTAGCGATAGGCTCCCTGCGTGCGCCGCGGCCCACGGCCCAGCCCCACCACCTGGTGGCCCCCCTTCTCCAGGAGCGCGCACACCCGGCTGCCCACCAATCCATTGGAACCCGTGACGAGAAATCGCATGGAAGGAGTCCCTTGCTCAGCCATTGAGGCGGGTGCGGTACTGCGTCTCGAAATACTGGCGGTAGGCGCCGCTCATCACCCGCTCCCACCAGGCCGTGTTGTCCACGTACCAGCGCACCGTCTCCTTCAGGCCCTCCTCGAAGGTGTGCGCCGGCGTCCAGCCCAGCTCGGTGCGGATCTTCGTCGGATCGATGGCGTAGCGCCGGTCATGCCCCGGGCGATCCTTCACGTACTTGATGAGGGACTCGGGCTTGCCGAGCAGGCCGAGGATGGCCTTGACGATCTCGATGTTCTTGCGCTCGGAGTTGCCCCCGATGTTGTAGACCTGACCGGCCTTGCCCTTCTCCAGCGCCGTGAGCAGCGCCGAGCAGTGGTCCTCCACGTGGAGCCAGTCGCGCACGTTGGCGCCGTCGCCGTAGACGGGCAGCGGCTTGTCGTGCAGGGCGTTGACCACCATGAGGGGGATGAGCTTCTCGGGGAACTGGTAGCGGCCGTAGTTGTTGGAGCAGCGGGTCACCACCACGTCCATGCCAAAGGTGTGGTGCCAGGCGAGCGCGAGCAGATCCGAGCTCGTCTTGGACGCCGAGTAGGGGCTGGAGGGCTGCAGCGGCGAGGTCTCGGTGAAGTAGCCGGTGGGGCCGAGCGAGCCGTACACCTCGTCCGTGGAGACCATCAGGAAGCGCTTGATGCCGCGCACGCGGCTGGCCTCGAGCAGCTGCTGGGTGCCCAGCACGTTGGCCTGGATGAAGGCCTCGGGGCCCAGGATGGAGCGGTCCACGTGGCTCTCGGCCGCCAGGTGCATGACGGCGTCGATCTGGTGCACGCCCATGAGGTGCTCGACGAGCTCGCGGTTGGCCACGTCCCCGCGCACGAAGATGTGCTTGGGGTCCGCCTCCAGCTCCTTGAGCGTCTCCAGGTTGCCGGCGTAGGTGAGCTTGTCGAGGTTGACGATCGTCCAGTCCGGACGCACCCGGCGCAGGTACTTGACGAGGTTGGAGCCAATGAAACCACAACCACCAGTGACCAGGACGTTCATCGACGAACTCGAAGAGTGAAGAAGTGAAGACCGCGCGCCTCAGTAGCGAAGGGGCCCCGGGACGTCAAGGCGGCCTTGTGCGCCAGGCATACCCCGGGTACACGCTGGAGCCATCGTGAGAATCCCCAGAAGCAGACGGACGGCCGGGCCCTCCTCGTCCCGGGCGGTCCATCAATTCGTGCCCCGGCTCGCCTGGGGCGACGCGGTGGGCAACCAGGTGCGCTACCTGCGCGAGCTGCTGCGGGGCTGGGGCCACGCCTCGGAAATCTACGCGGAGCAGTGGGACGAGTCGTGCCGGGACCTCGTGCGGCCCGCCCGGGATTATCCGGCCGAGGCGGACGGCTCGAGCGCGCTGCTCATCCACCACAGCTTCGAATCGAGGTTGGTGCCACTGCTGGCCCGGGCGCCGGGACGCAAGGCGCTCATCTACCACAACATCACCCCGGCCCGGCTCTTCGAGGGCTTCGAGCACAAGGTGGCCCGGGCGTGTGAGGCCGCGCGGGAGGAGCTGCTCGCCCTGCGGCCCCTGGTGGAGCGCGCCTGGGCCTATTCGCGCTTCAGCGCCGAGGAGCTGGTGGCGGCGGGCTTCCCACACGTGTCCGAGCTGCCCTTCGCGGTGGACTGGAGCGCCTTCGACGTGGCGCCGGATCCGGTGCTGCGCGCCGAGCTCGAGGACGGGTGCGCCAACCTGCTCTTCGTGGGCCGCGCCGTGCCCAGCAAGCGCATGGATGACGTGCTGCGCGTCTTCACCGCCTGGCAGCGGCTGTACCAGCCCCACTCCCGCCTCGTCGTGGCCGGCTACCTCAACCGCGAGACGCCCTATGGGGCGTACCTGTACGGCCTCAAGGAGATGCTCGGCGCCGAGCGCGTGCGGTTCCTCGGACGCGTGAGCGCGGCGCAGCTCTCCGCGTGCTACGCGACGGCCTCGGTGTACCTCTCCATGAGCCGGCACGAGGGGTTCGGCGTGCCGCTGCTGGAGGCGATGTACCGGGGCGTGCCCGTGGTGGCGTACGGCGCCGCGGCGGTGCCCGAGACGATGGGCGGAGCGGGCGTGGCCACGCTGACGAACGAGCCCCTGGAGGTGGCGCGGCTGCTCGCGGCGCTGGAGCGCAACCCCACCCTCAAGCAGGAGATGCTCGCCGCCCAGCACGCCCGGGTGGCGCGGTTGAGCCAGGAAGCCGTGGCCCTGGCCGTGCGCGAGGCGCTCCAGCCCTTCGTCTCGGGCCCCTCGAGCAGCCCCTCGAGTCCACCGGGCCCCTCCGTCGACGAGCCGGCGGGCGTGACGCTCGTGTGCCCCGGCCTCGCCGCCTTCCCCGAGGCGCCGGGCTCCCGGCTCGCCCTCCGGCTCGCGCAGCGGCTCTCCTCCCGCCGCCTGCTGACGTTGGATCCCTCCCCACGGCCCACGCAGCGCGCACCTCGGACGCAGCGGGTGGGTGACCAGGAGGTGCTCGCCTTCTCGCCCGACGAGCCCCTGTCGAGGGAGCCCGCGCGGCCACTGCCCAGCTCCTCCTCGCTCGAGATGGCGCTGCGCACCTCGCGCGCTCCCCTGCTCTTCCTCCCCGCGGACTCGCTGCTCGCCCGCGACACCCTGCCCTTCGTCTCCAGCCGGGCCTGGGGCGTGCGCGACGTGAAGGGAGCGGCCCCCGCGCCCGAGGTGACGTCGCACCTGGGCTCGCGGCTGCTCTCCGTCGACTTCCACCAGCCGGAGCCCGCCGTGTCCGCGCTCATCCAGGCCCTGCGGCCCACCGGAGCCTCCCGTGCGTCCTGAAGATCTCCTCACCGCGGCCCCCCTCGCCGAGCGCCTCGCCGAGGAGGCCGGACGGCTGCCCACGCCCCCCGCCGCCCAGGTGGAGTCGGTGCGCCAGCTCCTCGACGCCTCGTGGCGTGCTCCGGCTCAGAGCGAGTGGCCTCCCCTGCTCCAGACGCCCCGCGAGAAGAAGGACAGCCGCTACGCGGAGCCGCCCACGTCCCACCGCTCCGGCCTGACGGGTCCGCTGCTGGTGGGGGCCAAGCGCGCCTTCCGGCTCGCCTTCCAGCCCTTCATCAACGAGGTGCTGCGCAAGCAGGTGGAGTTCAACGAGGCCATCCTCGACTCCCTGGCGCTCCTCTACGAGCACCAACGCGAGGAGTCCCGGACCCAGAGCGCCTGGCGCCGCGAGGTCCTGGCGCGGCTGGCGGCGCTCGAGAAGAGCGCCCGGGCCGACAGCAACCAGTCCCCCTGATCAGAGCCGCAGCCCGAAGTCCTCTTGCTGCAAGGTGAGGTTGGGATTGTAGAAGGGGTCTCCCCCCTTCAGCACCTGCTCCCAGCGCTCGCGCATGAAGCGCTCGTCCTCGGGCGGATGCAGGGTGCCGCGGGTGGCGGACTCGTAGTGGTAGAGCTTCGCGTGCGGCGTGTAGACAACGGAGTAGCCGCGCTCGCGCAGCCGCAGGCAGAAGTCGATGTCATTGAAGGCCACGCGCAACCGCTCGTCGAAGCCTCCCAGCTCCTCGAAGACGCTCCGGCGCACCATCATGCAAGCCCCCGTCACCGCGCTGTAGTCGCGGATGACCTGGGCCAGGTTGAAGTAGCCGGGCTGCTCCGCGCCCAGGTGCTTGAAGGCATGGTTCGCCACGCCACCAATGCCCATGACCACGCCCGCGTGCTGCAGGGTGTCGTTGGGGAAGAGCAACTTGGCCCCCACCGCCCCCATCTCCGGCCACTGGGCCAGCTCCAGCATCGCCTCCAGCCAGTCGGGGTCGATGACCTCCACGTCGTTGTTGAGGAACAGCAGGTACTCGCCCTGCGCCTGCTCCGCCGCGGAGTTGTTGATGGCCGCCCAGTTGAAGGGCCGCGTGTCGCGCAGCACCCGGTGCGGAGGCGGCAATTCCTTGAAGAAACGGAACGTCTCCGGCTCCGTGCTGTTGTTGTCCACCACCACCAGCTCGTAATTCGTATAGCTGCTGCGCGCCTGGATGCTCAGCACGCACTGGCGCAGCAGCTCCACCTTGTCCTTGGTGGGAATGATGATGGACACCAACGGACGCTGCTCGAGCTTGTAGCGCACGGAGAACGCACCGCTCGGCGCCATGGTGACGGTTCCCGGACGTCCACGGCGCTCGAGTGCCTCCTCCAGCGCCTTCTTGGCGGCCTGGTGCGCGTAGGGCTTGGCCTCCAGCGAGGACGCCGCGGACTGGGGGATGATCCGCCAGTGGTAGAGCACCTTGGGAATGTGGGCGATACGCTTCGTGCGCTCGGACAGCCGCAGGAACAGATCGTAGTCCTGGCTGCCATCGAACGCAGAGCGGAAGCCGCCCACTTCCTCGAGCAGGCGCTTGCGCACCACCGTGAAGTGGCAGAGGTAGTTCATCGACAGCAGCAGCTCGGGCGACCAATCCGGCTTGAAGAAAGGCTCCACGCGCTTGCCGCGGGCATCCAGCTTGTCCTCGTCACTGTAGAGGACATCCTCGTCCGGCGTCTGGTTGAGCCGCTGGACCACCGAGTACAGGGCATCCGGGGACAGCTCGTCGTCATGATCCATCAGGGCCACGAACTCTCCCTGGGCGAGCTTCAGCCCCGCGTTGGACGCGGCGGAGATCCCCCCGTTCTCCTGGTGGATGACCTTGATGCGGGACTCCCGCTGCTCGTACTCCCGCAGCAGCGGCAGGATGTGCGGCCGGGTCGAGCCATCATCCACCAGGCACAGTTCCCAATTCGGGTAGATCTGTTGGATGACGGATTTGATGGCCCTACGCAGCCACACCTCGTCCACGTTGTAGACCGGGGTGACGATGCTGATGAGCGGCTGGTACTCGAAGGAGCGCACCGACGTGCGCAGACGCGCCAACTGCGCCTCTGTCAGCGTGTTCCGCTCGAGCCACAAGGCATATTGAGCGCCGCGCTCCAGTTGGGAAGGAGGCACGGGGCGCGCGGCGGGTGCGGACTCCTGGCCGCGGGCCAGGGGACCACCCGCCCGGGGGCCCTCGGCGCCCAGCAGGACGCGCTGCAGCGTCCGCTTGCCGAGCTGATAGAGGTGTCCCCGCCGGGTGCCCGGAGGCAGCACCCGCTCGCGCGCCGCCCAATAGCGATTGACCAGCCTCCAGCTGATGCTCGCGGAGATGGTGTTCAGGGAGTCACGCAGCGCGGTGATTTCCGTCAGCTTCTGCTGCATGGCCGCGCCCTGGTGATCGTGCGCCATGCGCGCGGTGCGCAGCTCCTCCTTCAAATGGCGCAACTCTTCTTCGTGCAGGCGCAGCGTCAGGTTGCGTGCACGCAGCAAGGCATCCGCCTGGGTGTTGCGCTGCACCACCTGCTTCAGCTCCTCGCGCAGCTTCTCGCCCTGCTGGCGCTCGTCGGCCAGTTTCGTCTGGGCCTCCCGCGCCAGCTCGGCCTGCGACTGCAACACCAGCCGGGAGCCCAGGCCGAAGAAGAAGCTCTTGATGCGCGCGGATTCGACCGGCCGTGCCTCCAACAAGAACCGCACGCCCTCTGGAGGCTCCGCGCCCACGGCGAGCAGGCCCAGGCCCTGGCCATGCGCGAAGGTGAAGTGTGGATGGTGGATGGCCAGCTCGCTCCACTGCTTCCACATCCCCGTGTCGCTCTCGCGCTGATTGATGCCGTGGAACAGCACGAGTCCGGAGCTGCTCATCCGCGGCAGCCAGTCCTCCAGCACCCGCCGCGACGACTCGTCACCGTCCAGCGCGCACACGTGCAGCAGATCGATGGAGCCCTTCTCGAAGCGCTCGTGCGCGCCCTGGCGCGAGCCCACCAGCAGCCGTGAGAAGCCACCGTAGAGCGGATCATGCTGCGCCCGGAGCGACTGGAGTTCCGGCGCATGCTCGTCGGGCCAGGCGCCCACCGCGTAGCACGTGGACGGCAGCTTCAAGTCCTCCACGGCCTGACAGAAGGCGGCGTAGGACTCTCCCGAGCGCGTTCCCAGCTCCACGATGAGCCGTGGCCGGGCCAGGTCCACGAGCGACAAGGCGAAGGGCACATGCTCGGTCCAATCGGACGCGGCACCACGCCACCGGGGAGCGGAGAGACAGAGAGGATGAGCCAGTGGGTTGAACATCGGAGGTAGAGCGGCTCGATATAGATTGGAGGCGGAGGACACAGTGGCGCTCGAGGGGGCATGGGTGGAGGAACCGCTGGAGCCCTCCTCTGGACCTGCTCCATTTGAACTGACGGACTTGCGCATCACTCCCTCCAGGGACGCCGCACCCGAGGAGGCCAGGCGAGCCCGAAGTCGTCCCGGTCAAGTGCGAGATTGGGATTGTAGAAAGGGTCTTCCCGGAGCCATGCGGCCCAGCGGTGTTTCATGTATGCCGCTTCCCGGGCAAAGCGAGCCTTTTTCTCCGGAGTGTCCTCAGGACCACGGGTCGCGGACTCATGGTGGTACAGCTCCGCGGCAGGATTCCAGACGATGCGGTAGCCCCGTTCACGCAAGCGCAGGCAGAGGTCCACGTCGTTGTAGGCCACGGGCAGGTGCTCGGCGTCGAAGCCGCCCACCTCCTCGAAGACCGAGCGCCGCAACACCAGACAGGCCGCCGTGACGGCCGAGAACTCCTGTGGGAGCTGGGCGCGTCCGAAGTAGCCACCTTGTCCGCGAGGCAGGGTGCGGTGCGGGGTGGCGGCCACGCCATCCACGCCCATGCCCAACACGATGCCGGCATGTTGGAGCGTCCCGTCCGGGTAATAGAGCCGCGCACCCACGGCGCCTACGTCCTCGCGCAGCGCGTGGGCCACCATCTCCTCCAGCCAGCGCGAGGTGAGGACCTCCAGATCGTCATTGAGCAGCGCCAGCACCGAGCCCCGGGCCCGGGACGCCGCCAGGTTGTTGATGGCCGAGTAGTTGAAGGAGGCGTCATAGGAGATCACCTGCGCGCCCATGCTCTCCAGCCTGGCCAGGTACTCGAGCGTGGCGGGGTCGCGTGACTGGTTGTCCACCAGGATGAACTCGAAGGGCTTCCAGGTGCTGCGCCGGCGGATGCTGTCGATGCACTGGCGCAGCCGCTCGCCCCCATCGCGGGTGGGAATGAGGATGCTGACCAGGGGACGGGGCTCGGGCAGCGGGTACACCGAGCCATGCAGCGCGCCGCTGCTGCTCGGGACGTAGCGGATCTTCCCGCCACTGACGCGCGCGTAGTGCTCCTCCAGCGCCCGGCGCGCCGCCCGTCCCGCGTAGTCCTTCTCGTTGACATCCAGCGCCGTCGAGCCCGGGATGGCCCGCCAGTGATAGAGCACCCGGGGGATGTGACGGATGTGCGCGGGCTTCGTGCGCTCCAGCACGCGCAGCGCCAGATCATAGTCCTGGCTGCCCTCCAGCCCCCGCCGGAAGCCGCCCACCTCGCGCACGAGCGCCGCGCGGTAGACGCCCAGGTGGCTGATGAGGTTCTGCGAGCGGAAGAGCTCCAGGCTCCAGTCCGGCTTGAAGTAGGGGTCGAAGCGGCGCCCCTCCATGTCCAGCTTGTCCTCGTCGCTGTAGACGATGTCCGCCTCGGGGTGGGCGTTGAGCTCCTCGATGACGTGGTAGAGGGCGTGCTCGGGCAGCTCGTCGTCATGGTCCATCAACGCGATGAACTCGCCCCGGGCCAGCTCGAGCGCGGAGTTGGAGGCGGCGGAGATGTGCCCGTTCTCAGGCCGCACCACGAAGCGGATGCGCGAATCCTTCTGGGCGTACTCCTCGAGGATGGCCTTCACGTGCGCGGAGCGCGACGCGTCGTCCGCGATGCACAGCTCCCAGTTCGTGTAGAGCTGCCGGCGCACGGAATCCAGTGCCAGCCGCAACAACGGCCCTGGAGTCTCGTACGTGGGCATCACCACCGACACCAGCGGTTGGTAGGACAGCCCCTCCAGACGGCGGCGGATGGCGGCGCGATCCGCGTCATCCAAGCTGTCGTACTGCTGGATCCAACTCTCGTAGCTCACGAGCGGCCGCTCGCCCTGGGACTTCTCCTTCAAGGCCCTCGCCACGCCCGCACCGCCCGCGGTCCGCCAGATACCCCACCACTTGTTCGCCGCGCGCTTCACCCGCTCCGGTTCGGAGACGAGGCGGGTCATCAAGGGCATCGCCATCCGGAGCGTCGCCTCGGAGTGACCCACTTCCCAGACGCGCACGCGGTCCAGATGGAAGCGCAGGGGCCGGCTGGCCACGTCGAGGCGTAGCGCCGTCACGTCGCGCGGCAGGAACACCAGCGCGCGCGAAAAGCCCTCCTGGGGAGCAGGCAGGCGGATGACCTCGGCGCTGGTGGCGCTCATCACCCGGAGCAGGAGGGACTCCCCCGTCTCCTCTTCCCGGCGCAGGGGCACCTGCAGCCACACCCAGCCGGTGGGCAGCCCGCCCCGCGAGGAGACGAGCTCGAACGACGGGTTGCTCCCCGTGGCCTCCCAGGAGAACCCCTCCTGGCTCCGGGGGACCACGTCTTCCCGGGGGCGTATGTCCAGTTCGTGCCGCGCCCGCACCACGGTCCGCTCCAGTTCCCGGAGCAACTCCGGCCCCGAGACCGCTCGAAGCCGCCGCAGCAGTCCCGCTACGTCCGCACTGCTCTTCATCTCGTTGTCTCCGCCCCACCCAACACGACGCCTCCGGTGCCTGCCAGGCCCAGGGACAGGTTGGGGTTGTGGAAGGGATCATGAGGGACCGGGAGTTGGCAAGCGCGGCAAGGAGCCTCCGCGGGCCATGCTCCGGTTCTCACCACACGGGCATGCGGGGTGTAGAGGACGCGCAAGCCCTCTCCCACCGCGCGCAGGCACAGCGCCACGTCCCCTCCGCTCAACTCCTGTTGCTCATCGAAGCGTCCCAGCCGCTCGAACACCTCACGGCGCAACGCCATGCAGTCTCCGGAAACGGCCAGGAGGTTGCGCGTCCAGTGCGAGCCTCCCGCGGCCGTCAGCGACGGATCCGGCAGCCCCGCGAAGGCGGACACCCGTTCTCCCCGCGCGCCGAGCCAGAGCGCTCCGCCCCGGTGGGTGCCCCCGGCCTCCACCAGTCGCGCGCCCACCACGCCCACCTCCGGACGCAGCGCCTGCGAGGCAAGCTCTTCCAGCCAGCCCGGCTCCGAGGGCACGTACCCCGAGCGCAGGAAGACCAACACCTCGCCGCGTGCCTCACGGGCCAGCCGGTTGGCGGCCGCCGTCGCCCGCGGCTCCTGGAGGACCTCGGGCCCTGGCCGCAGCACCTCGAGCCTCGGCCACGCGGTCCTCGTCACGACGCCGCGGACTTCCTCCTCCGTCCAGTCGCTCGCGGGCCCTGGCACGAGCACGAGCGAGACGAGCGGCTGGCCCCGCGCGGGATAGCGCACCCGGTAGAGGCCGGGAGAGGAAACGTCCACCCACGCCTCCTCGCCCAGGCGCCGCAGATGATCGGCCACGGCGCGGCGTCCCGCGTCCGAGGCCGCGGGCTTGGCGCTGGAGTCCAGCGAGGTCGACCCCGGGAGCGTGCGCCAGTGGTAGAGCACCTGGGGCAGGTGCGCGAAGCGCGGGGTGCGCTCCAGCAGCCGCAGCACGAGATCATGATCCTGTGCGCCCTCGAAGCCCGTGCGCACGCCCCCCACCTCGCGAACCAGCGAGGCACGCACGACGAGGAAGTGGCAGATGTAGTTCACGGCGCGCAGCAGATCCGGCGAGGGGCCTGGCTTGAAGGCGGGGTTGAACCGGCGGCCCCCGGCGTCGATCTTGTCCTCATCCGTGTAGAGGACATCCGTGTCGGGGTGGGCCTCCAGGTACTGGACGACCTCGGCGAGCGCGTGGGGCGCGAGCACGTCATCGTGATCCAGGAAGCCCACGTACTCACCGGTGGCGAGCGCGAGGGCCGCGTTGGTCGCGAGGGCGATGCCGCCATTGCGCTCCAGCCGCTCGAAGCGGATGCGTGCATCGGCGCGTGCGTAATGAAGGGCGATGCGCCGCACCTCGGGATCGCGGGACCCATCATCCACGAGGCACAGCTGCCAGTGGGGGTAGGACTGGGCCTGGACGGACTCGATACACGCACGCAGCACGTCCGGCGGCGTCTGGTAGGCCGGGGTGATGAGGCTGAGGAGCGGCCGGCGCTCGAGCCGCGCGACGGCGGCGGCGGCCCGGGCCCGCGCCTCGGGTTCCCGCTCGCGGCACCAGGCCGCGTAGTCCTCGGGGGAAGGCATCGCCAGCTCTGGCCTTGCGGTCCCCGAGAGGCGGCGCAGCGCCCTCACGCAGGCGTGATTGAAGGCGATCTGCCGGCGCAGCATCTCGCGCCAGAGCGGGCCGCCCAGCCGCAACCCCTGGAGCCGCTCCATCCCGGCGAGCACATCGCAGCGAGCCTCGAGTCCGTCCAGCCGCTCGCCTCCCATGCCCTGGCCTGGAGGCCACGCGGCGCCCGCCTCGGAGAGCCAGTGGAGGATCTCCAGGTTCCACTGGTGCTGCGCTCGGAGCAGGGGGCTCAATGCGTGGAGCACTGGCTCCAGGAGCACGTCGCGCCAGAGCGCATGCGCCCCCGGCTCGCGCCAGCGTGTCGGATCCGCCAGGGGAAGGAGGACGGCGGAGGACCGCTGGGCGAGGTGGGGTCCAGGAGTGGAGAGGAGTGCCGCCAGCGCGGTGTTGAAGTGGACCTGGGGCGTCAACAACTCGCGCAGCAGGGGCTCCAGCTCGTGGCCCAGCCGCCTCTTGAGGAAGGTGATGGCACGTCCCACTCCCCCCCGGTGGGAGGGAGGGATGTCGAAGCCACGCACCTCGGTCAGATGCGAGAGCGCCGGGCCGCCTCGTGGCGCTTCAACAGGAGCGTCCATCATCGCAGCCCTCTCGCCACGGAGCGCAGGGCACCATGCAGCCAGGGCAACCGCTCGCGCAGGCGCGTATTGAGGCCATCCACCACGCGGAACCGCAGGCCGCGGGCACTCGCGCCCTCGGCCTGCGCGCGCGCGAGCCCTTCTTCCACGGCGAGCCATGGAACGAGGAGCTGGAAGTCCGGGGACGGACGCTCCGCGGCGGGTGGCTCCGACGTGAAGGAGCGCACCTCGCACGTCGCCAGTCCCTCCGCCAGGAACAGGGGCTCGAACAGCGCGCGGAGCCGCACGGGCAACGGAGCCATTTGCGCTCGCGCGGAAGCCGGCTCCAGGCACAGGGATCCCACCCGCGTCCGGTCGATGACCAGCGACTGGAGCAGCTCGGGTTCCTGGAGCAGATGGGTCAACTCCAGGTGCTCGCCAAGAGGAAAAGGCCGCTTGCTCTCGATGTACGGCACGTCTCCGGGTGCGCCGGGAGGGCAGGTCGCGCGGAAGGCCCGTGCCACACTCCATGCGGCGGAGCCCCGCCGGAGCGCGTCGACGAGCCGTGCATAGTGCGCGGGGTACACCACGCTGCCGGCGCCCAGGAAGGCCACGTACTGGCCCCGGACCCGTCTCAGGGCCTCAGTCCAGGCACCGGGCAACGCGCCCTCGAGCCGTTGGAATTGGAAGCCCCCCAACTGGCGGTGGCGCTCCACCCCATCGCCCCCCTCGGCGCCCAGGCCCTCGAGCAGGAGCACCTCCAAGGGGTGATGTTCCTGGCAGGCGAGGGAAAACAGCGTCTCATCCAGGAGCCCTGGACGCGTGGGGGACTCCGCCCAGACCAGGACGCTCAAGAGCCCGGGGACGAGGTGTCCTTGAGCGGGGCTCGGCTCCGGAGCGCAAGCCACCGCGTAGAGGACCAGGTCCGCCTCGGCCGAGGCATTGAGCTGGGTCAGCAGGGCCTGGAAGGCCCCCTCGGTGCGCTCGGCGAGCCCGGAGAGTCCAGCGGGCGCGGGGAGTGCTCGCCGCTGCCGCACATGGAAGCCTCGGTCCACGAGGAGCCGGGAGACCTCCACGTCGGAGGGCCCCGCCCGCCCGGGAAGCCGGCCCACGAGCGTGGCGAGGAGATGGGCCGCGGAGCCGGCGTTCCAGAAGCCGAAGAGAACCTCTGTGCCAGGCACTTCCCGCCGCAGCACCTCGAGCCACGTCTCGAGCGGCCAGGAAGAACGAAGGGGGAGCACCACGTGGGTCGGCGCGAAGCGAGCCAGGGCCTCTCGCGCCTCGGCCGGAAACGCCGCAGCCGAGGAGCTCGGGGCGCCGTCGTCCAGGCTCAACTCGAGCACCGCGTGGTTCACCGCCGTCAGGGCAGTGGATAATCCCGGCTCCCGGCCGAGCAGGGCCACACGGCCGCCAGCCCGCACGCGCTCGAGCACCCATGCGCGCAACTGGACGCTCTCCCCGGAGGGGTCCTGTACCGCATCGGGCGAGCCTATCACCAGCGAGCCTCGGCGAAGTCGAAGAGGTGGGCGAAGTCCACGATCCGCGCGAAGCGGCGCTCCGTCCGGGTCACCGGAGGGAGGGCGAAGGGCTCGCCTCCCAGTGCCTGGTATTCCTGGAGGCGGGCCCGCATGAATCCGGAGTCGCCGTACTTGGCGCCCAGCAGGGCGGCGCTGCGGCGCACACTCAGCTCCCGGGCGCGGCTCGTCTCGCGCGTCACGGTGTAGTGGTGGACGAGCGCCCGGGGGGCGAGGCGCACCGAGAAGCCCGCGGCCCGGGCGCGCCAGGACAGGTCCACGTCCTCGCAGTACATGAAGAAGCGCTCGTCGAAGCCCCCCACGGCCCGCCACAGCTCCCGGGTGACGAGCAGCACGCAGCCCGAGCACCAGGGCGTCTCATGCGTCACCGGGTGGTAGCGCTTGGGGTGCTCGTCCGGAAAGAGCCGGGCCTCCACCAGGCCCGTCCGGGGCATCCGGCTGGCCTCCTCCACCAGTTGCGCCAGGCAGTCCGGGTGCAGCACCCCATCCGGGTTCACGCAGACGTAGTGGCTCACACCGGGCGAGGCGAACACCTCCGCCATCATCCGGTTGTGCGCGGCCCCGAAGCCGAGGTTCGCACCGGCGAAGTGGTAGTCGGGTGCCGGGACGAGCCGCGCGAGGGACTCGCGCAGGGAGTCCTCGGGCGAGTTGTCCCACCAACGCACCTGGAAGGAGGGCGTGCCCGGGGTGTCGCGGCACAGCTCGAGCGAGGCAACGAGCCGGCGCAGCTCCTCGGGTGGATTGCGGTAGAGGACGACACCCAACGCGATGGTTACTCGCGTGTTCACGCGCTGACGGCCTTCTCCGAGGTCGAGGGAACGACCGCGGCGTCGTGGGCCAACAGCTCCCAGCGGTGCGGCAGACGGGTGATGCCCTGGTCCGTCAGGGACGAGCGCACGTTGAAGGTGCAGGCCTCCGGACGTGATTCATAGGGCGTTCCATCCGCCGCGAGCGCGGACACCGCCACCTTGTACTGGCCGGGCATCAACCCGAGCCGCTCCAGCATCAAGCGCACCATGCCCTGGGCGGGCAGGGGCTGGGGCAGCGGCACGGCGTCCACGAGCGTGCTCGTCTCGTACACGAGCGAGCCATCGGCCCGCTGGAGGCGCCAGCCGAAGCCGCCCAGCTTCACCTCGCTCTGGGTGGAGAAGTCGAGCTGAAGCTCCAGCCCGTCTTCCGTGTCCACCTCGGTGGCGGACACGCCCTCGCGGGTCAGCAGCCGGATCTCGCCCAGCCGCAACTGCGCCTGGGCGGCCACCTGGGGGGTGGTGACCAGTTCGGGGAGCGCGCCTCCATCCGCGGCCAGCGCGGGCGCCAGCATCGGATTGCCCTGGGACTCGGCCAGATGAACGGCCTGCTTGTAGTGGCGGATGATGTCCGCGGGAGTTCCCATCTCGCGGATGCGCCCGCCGTCGATCCACGCGGCGAGATCGCACCAGCGCTCCAGCGTTCCCAGGTCATGGGTGACGATGACGATCGTCTTCCCGGACTTCTGGAACTCCGTCATCTTCTGCAGGCTCTTGCGGCTGAAGTGCTCGTCGCCCACCGCGAGGATCTCATCGATGATGAGGATCTCCGGGTCCACGTGCGTGGCCACCGCGAAGGCCAGGCGCATGTACATGCCGCTGGAGTACGTGCGCACCGGCTCGTCGATGAAGTCGCCCAGCTCGCTGAAGGCGATGATGCCGTCCATGCGCGCGCGGATCTCCGCGCGGGACAGGCCCAGGATGACGCCGTTGATGAAGATGTTCTCCCGCCCGGAGAAGTCCGGGTGGAAGCCGGCGCCCAGATCCAACAGGGCGGAGATGCGGCCGTTGATCTCCACCGAGCCCGAGGTGGGCGAGTAGATGCCGGTGATGAGCTTGAGCAGCGTGCTCTTGCCCGAGCCATTGCGGCCGATGATTCCCACCGTCTTGCCGCGGGGAATGGTCAGGTTGATGCCCCGGAGCGCCTCGATGACCGTGTCCGGCTGCTGCCGGCGCTGGCCGCGCAACCAGCGCACCAGCTCGGACTTGAAGGTCGTGTACTCGCCTCGGATGGTGCTCTTCCGGAAGCTCTTCACCACGTCGCGCAGGACGATGGCATCCATGGGGGGCTGGGGCATCAGACGAACTCCGCGAACTCCTCACGCCGCCGCTCGAAGAGCACGGACGCGAACATGAGCAGCATGAACGCGATGGCCATCCACAACAGCAGGGGCCCCGCGTCGGGCAGGCGCTGCTCGTAGAAGATGGCCTGGTAGGAGGTGACCATCACCGCCATGGGGTTGAGCAGGACGGCCAACGTGCGCACATGCTCGGGGATGGTGAGGGACTGGTAGAAGATGGGCGTGACGAAGAACCAGAGCGTCAGCAGGTTGGTGACGATCTGCTGCAGGTCCCGGAAGAAGACGTTGAGCGCGGACAACAGGTAGGAGAGCGCCAGCGTCACGCACAACTGGATGAGCAGCACCACCGGGAACGCCACGATGTGCCAGGTGGGCCAGCGGCCGAAGAAGAAGCCCAGCACGATCATCAACGGCAGCGACAGCAGGTAGTTGACCAGGTTGGTGACCACCACGGTGGCCGGGAGCACCTGCGCCGGAAAGCGCACCTTGGTGAGCAGATCCCTGCGGTCACTGATGGAGCTGGCCCCCGCGCTCAGCGAGCTGGAGAACCAGATCCACGGCAGCAGGCCCACGAACACGAAGAACGTGTAGGCCTCGAGCTTCTGCCGCATGTAGACGGAGAAGAGCAGCGTGTAGACGGCCATCTGCAACATCGGGTTGAGGAACGTCCACAGGAACCCGAGCACCGAGTTGCGATAGCGCGCCTTGAGTTCGCGCTGGGTCAGGCTCAGGAGCAGACCCCGGTATTGGTAGAGCTCTCGGAGGTTGCGAAGCATGCGGGGCCCATTCATACAGCATAAAGGGGCGGCAGGAGGTACCGCCCTCCAGTTCCCCGCTCCGCAGGGCAGGCAGCCCTTCGATCCAGGGCGTTCCACGCGTCCGGCGGGAGCACGGCGGTCAGCGGACGTGCCGGCCCGGTGAAACGTACAAACGACAAGGCCCCCTGGTTTCCCAGGGGGCCTTTGTGTGGAGCGGGAAAAGGGATTTGAACCCTCGACCCTCGCCTTGGCAAGGCGATGCTCTACCGCTGAGCTATTCCCGCATCAGATTGGAGTTGTGGAGCGGGAAAAGGGATTTGAACCCTCGACCCTCGCCTTGGCAAGGCGATGCTCTACCGCTGAGCTATTCCCGCGTCTCGACTCCTGATGACCTCCGGCGTTGCCTCGCGGCGCCGTCGAAAGTGAGGGCGGTATACCCCCCGCATCCGGAGGCGTCAAGCCTTCTGTTCACCGCCTCCGCCACCTCGCCGGGCGAGCATGGAGAGGAAGGCCCGGAAGTACACGACGGCGCTCCACACGGAGAACGCCCCGGACAGGTACACGAGCACCTGGCCCACCTTGTTGAAGTTCACCGGCGCCGCGTAGAAGCCCATGTCCACCCAGTGCTCGTAGTGCACGCACAGGGAGATGATGCCCACGAGCTGCAGGGACGTCTTCCACTTGCCCTCCTGCCCCGCGGCGATGACCATGCCCTCGCTCGCCGCGATGGTGCGCAGGCCGCTGACGATGAACTCGCGCGCCAAGAGCACGATGACGACCCAGGCCGCGATGCGCCCCAGCCGCACCATCATCACCAGGGCCGCCATGGCGATGAGCTTGTCGGCCAGCGGATCCATGAACTTGCCCACCACGGTGATGAGGTTCCAGCGCCGCGCCAGGTAGCCATCCACGATGTCGGTGATGGCGGCCACCGCGAACACCGCCGCCGCCAGGAGCGAGTCGAACGGGTCCGCTTCGTAGGTGAGCCAGACGAACAGGGGGATGAGCACGATGCGCCCGAGCGTCAGCATGTTCGGCAGGTTCCAGAACTCCTGCACCAGTATGCTGGGCTGGCGCGCCGCGCGACGCCGCGCCCGCTCCTCCTTCTTGTGCCGTTTCCGTACCGCTCGCTCCGCTCGATCCATGGCGGAGCGTTCTAGCGGAGTGGCAGGGAGATGAGGGCAAATCCTTCGCCGCTCAGTTCCACTCCAACCCCGGGCGGGGGGTTGTCCCGGGACAGCGGCACCACCCGGGGGGTGACCGAGCCCTGCCAGCCCACCAGGTAGGACATGGGCACCGTCACCGGCGCCTCGGGCGAGACGCCCACCGAGCGCAGCGCGCCGCGCACCCGCAGCACCACCCTGCCCTGCCCGCGCAGGTACACCAGGTCCAGGTCGGGCGGCACGTCCGAGGGCACCTTGCCATTCTCGAAGGCCACCACCTCCTCGAAGGCGAAGACGCACTCCTCGCGCACGTAGACGCCCGTGTCCCCCAGGTCCGTCGCGAGGAAGGAGTGCCCCTCGGCGGCCTCCAGGAAGAGCACGCCCCGGCCGCTCGCCCGCGTGAACCGGGCCGGGCCCTGGCCAAAGGGCTCGTCCGTGGCGCGGCCCCGGAAGCGCTTGCGCTCCGGCTCGAACTCGAGCTGTCCGCTGAAGGCCACCAGCCCCTCCAGCCGCGTGAGCAGCTCGCCCTCCACGTAGACGGAGAAGCTGCCACCGCCCACGCGCAGCCGCTGCGTGGGACTCGCGCCCTCCAGCGCCAGCGCGGGGGTGAGCTCCGCCAGCAGCGGAACCTCCTCGGTGGGAGCAAAGCCCGGCGACTGCGGGGGCAGCTCGGGCGTGGCCCCATCCAGGGACTCGGGCAACCGCTCGCCGTCCGGCTGCGAGGCCGAGGCCTGGAAGGCCGCTCGGGCCTCGTCCCCGGGTGTCCCGTCCGGTGCGCGCGCGCCGTCTTCCGGGTCGGAGGCGGGCAGTGCTCCGGGTCCCTCGTCCTCGGCGAAGCGCAGCTCGTCGTCGGTGGCCGGGGGCAGCTCGTCCAGGCCGAACTGGGCGCCCCACTGGCCCTCGGAGGGGGGAGGAGGAAGACGCGCCGCGGACGCTGGGACGGGCGCGGGCGTGGCGGCCCTGGGGGGCGTCCGGGCGAAGGAGCCTCCCGCGATGGCCCGGGCCATCTTCTGGGCCATGGCCTCGCTGCCGGCCACGAGGAAGTGCTGCCGGGCCCGGCCATACTCGCCGGCCTGGGCCAGTGCCAGCCCGAGGTAGTTGTGGGCCTTCTTGTGGTCCGGTTGCAGATCCGTCGCGGTGGCGAACTCGCGCATCGCGCGCTGCAGGGCGTTGGTCTTCAGGTAGACGAGCCCCAGGTTGACGCGCAGCGTGGCGTCCACCGGGTTGTCGCGCACCAGGGCCTCGTAGATTTCCGCCGCCCGGTCGAAGTGGCCCAGCTTGAAGTAGGCCAGGCCCAGCATGTTGCGGCCCTTCTCGTTGCGGGGCTGGAGCTGGTGGGCCCGCTCGAGCAACCGCCGGGCCTCGTCCAGACGGCCCTGCGCCAGCAACTCGCCTCCCTGATAGAGCTGCTTGAGGAAGTCCTCGTCAACGGGGCTCTTGGGCCCCCGCCCCGTCACGCGCGTCGTTGGCATCGGAAGTCGTCCCGCGGGGCTCGTCCTTGGAGAGCCGCTCGCGTTCCTTGTAATGGAAGTAGAGCTGGAGCACCTTGCGCACGTAGGCCTGGGTCTCCGGGTAGGGCGGCACCTGGCCCCCATACTTGCGCACGGCATCGGGGCCGGCGTTGTACGCGGCCACCATCTTCACCATGTCGCCCTCGAAGAGGTTGGCCAGCACCCGGAGGTAGCGCACCCCTCCCTCGATGTTCTCCCGGCTGTCGAAGATGTCGCGCACGTACATGTCCGACGCCGTGGCGGGCATGAGCTGCATGAGCCCGCTGGCTCCCTTGGGCGAGAGCGCGTTGGTGTTGAAGTTGCTCTCCGTGTGCATGATGGCCCGCACGAGCGCGGACGGAATCTTGTAGCGCGTCGCGGCGGCCGTGATGTGGGCCTCGAATTCCTCGGGCGTGCGCGCGCGGCCCTTCACCGGCGCACTGACCGCGGGCGCCTCGGAGAAGGTGCCCTTGAGCCGGCTCGCCTTCTTGGCTCCCCCCGGAGGCACGTTCGTGTAGACGATCGTTCCATCCTTCTCCACGTACCGGTAGATGCCACCTTCGGCACGGGCGCCCAGCGGGGCCAGGAGCAGCGCGCAGAGCAAGGGAAGGAAGAAGGGTCGCATGGTAGCGCTCCAACCTTAATTCCCCGCCCGAAAGTCCTCAAGAAATCGCCTTGTTTCCGGCACTTACAGTCGTTAAGGCTCCCACACATGCCCCATCGGTTTGATTTTCTGGTCCTTGGCAGTGGCGTCGCGGGCCTGTCCTTCGCCCTCCAGGCCGCCCGGCACGGCACGGTGGCGGTGCTCAGCAAGCGCGAGCCCCAGGAGAGCAACACCGCCTATGCCCAGGGAGGCATCGCGAGTGTGCTGTCCCCCACGGACACGTTCGCGGCGCACATCCAGGACACCCTGGAGGCCGGTGCGGACCTCAACCACCTGGACGCCGTGGAGGTGACGGTGCGCGAGGGGCCCGAGCGCATCCGCGAGCTGGTGGAGCTGGGCGCCGACTTCAACCGGCGGGCCTCCGGCGAGTTCGATCTGACGCGCGAGGGCGGACACTCCGAGCGCAGGATCGTCCACGCGGGCGACATCACCGGGCGCGAGGTTCAGCGCGCCCTGCTCGCGGCGTGTGCCGAGCAGCCCAACATCACCTTCTTCCCCAACACCGCGGCGATCGATCTCATCCTCGAGCGGCGGCACGGGCCGGGCGCGCCGGGGCGCTGCCTGGGGGTGTACGCGCTCATGCCCTCGGGGAAGATCGAGCGCTTCCTGGGCAAGGGCACGGTGCTGGCCACGGGCGGCGCGGGCAAGGTGTATCTCTACACCTCCAATCCGGACGTGGCCACGGGGGATGGGGTGGCCATGGCGTACCGGGCGGGGGCTCAGGTGGCCAACATGGAGTTCTACCAGTTCCACCCCACCTGCCTCTTCCACCCCGAGGCCAAGAGCTTCCTCATCAGCGAGGCCCTGCGCGGCGAGGGCGGCAAGCTGCGGCTGCGCGGGGGCGCGCAGTTCATGGAGCGCTATCACCGCATGGGGGAGCTGGCGCCGCGCGACGTGGTGGCGCGCGCCATCGACGCCGAGCTCAAGCGCACCGGTGACGACTGCGTCTACCTGGACATGACGCACCTGGGCCGGGCTTTCGTCTCCGAGCGCTTCCCCAACATCTACGCCACGTGCAAGGCCTTCAACATCGACATGGCCGTGCAGCCCATCCCCGTGGTGCCCGCGGCCCACTACATGTGCGGCGGCGTGGTGACGGACTTGAATGGCCGCACCACCCTGCCCGGCCTGTTCGCCATCGGCGAGGTGGCCCACACGGGCCTGCATGGCGCCAACCGGCTCGCCTCCAACTCGCTGCTCGAGGGGCTCGTCTTCGGCCATCGCGCCGCGGCCGTCTGCGCCGAGGAGGCGCGCGCCCTCGCCGCGCCCCAGGTGGATCCACCCGAGTGGGACGAGGGCAGCGCGGTGGCCTCGGACGAGAGCGTCGTCGTGGCCCACAACTGGGATGAGATCCGCCGCCTCATGTGGAACTACGTGGGCATCGTGCGCACGGACAAGCGCCTCATGCGCGCGCGCCGCCGGCTGGAGCTGTTGCGCGAGGAGATCCGCGACTACTACTGGCGCTTCAAGGTCACCCAGGACGTCATCGAGCTGCGCAACATCTGCGAGGTGGCCACGCTCATCGTCGACTGCGCCAGCCGGCGCAAGGAAAGCCGCGGCCTGCACTTCACGCTGGACTACCCGGAGCGCGACGATCACCGCGGCAAGCACGACACCGTGGTACGCCGCGATCCGTGAACCCCCCACCTCGAGGAAAGCCCCGAACCATGAGCATTCGATCCATCTGCGTCTTCTGTGGCTCGCGCGTGGGAGCGCGGCCGGAGTACCTCGAGGCCGCGCGCGCCCTGGGCACGGAGCTGGGCCGGCGGGGGCTCACCCTCGTCTATGGAGGCACGAGCGTGGGCCTCATGGGCGCCATGGCGGACGCGGTGCTCGCCGAGGGCGGCCAGGTGGTGGGCGTGCTGCCCCACCTGCTCCAATCCCGGGAGATCGCCCACAAGAACCTCACCGAGTTGCACCTGGTGGACTCCATGCACACGCGCAAGGCGATGATGGCCGAGCGCGCCGACGCGTTCATCGCCATGCCCGGCGGCGTGGGCACCTTCGAGGAGCTCTTCGAGATCACCACCTGGGCCCAGCTCGGCCTGCACCACAAGCCCATCGGCCTGCTGAACGTGGCGGACTTCTACGGGCCCCTGCTCGCCCTCATGCGGCGCGCGGTGGAGGAAGGCTTCATTCCGGAGACTCGCGCCCAGCCCTTCGTCCACGACGCCTCGCCGGCCGCCCTGCTGGAAACGCTCCTGAAGGCGGCGCAGCCGCTCACCCCGGCCACGCCCGTGCTGGGCCCCGCGCAGAGCTGAGCCGGACGGCCCCGCCTCAGCGCGTCTGCATCCGCAGCTCCGCCTTGCCGAGCGTCGACGCCAGGCGCAGCATCACCCACTCGGCGTTGGCCGGAATGACGAAGGCCCCATTGGTGAAGAGCGTGGGGAAGCGCAGGCGGTAGCCCACCCAGAAGACGCCCGTGTACGGATAGTAGGCGCGCATCTCCATGTCCGCCCGGCCCACCCGCTCCACGCTCAGGGGCCGCACCGTGCCCGCCGGCGTCACCAGCTCCACGTTCCAGATGGAGTTGGGACGATCGAAGTCGTCGTAGTGGTAGTCGTAGACGTAGACGCCGAGGAAGAGCTCGTGCGTCCCCGTCGCCGCCGAGATCTCCTGGGCGAGACTCTCCCGGACGCGCTCCTGCGGCAGCGCCTTGAAGTGGGCCTGGCGCTGGAGACGCGCCTCGCGGAAGGCCTCGGTCTGCAAGGTCGCCGTGGCGAAGAGGATGGTGTCGAAGCCCTTGTAGATCTCATCCCGGCCCGAGTAGCGCGCGAGGATCTTCTGGTAGGCCTCTTCCAGGCGCTCGTCCTTGCTCACCGGCGCCGAGTCCCCCACCTGGGGAGGCACGGTGACACAGCCCGCGAGCGCCAGCAGCAGCGCCCCGAACCGCAACCCCATCCTCATGGGATGAAGTCCCGGCGGGTGAACAGGGTGTGGAGCTTGTGGCCACTGGCCTCGACCGCCTCGCGCCCACCCTCCAGCCGATCCACCAGGGCGAAGGCTCCGAGCACCCGCAGCCCTTCAACCTGCGCGCGCTCGATGGCCTTGAGTGTGGAAGCCCCCGTGGTGACCACGTCCTCGAGGATGGCCACGGGCGCGCCGGGCCCGAGTGCCTTCATGCCCTCGATCCACTGGCCCGTGCCGTGGCCCTTGGGCTCCTTGCGGACGATGAAGGCATGCAGCGGCGTCTGGGCCAGGTAGCTCGTGAGGCTGACGGCCGAGGCGAGGGGATCCGCGCCGAGCGTCAGGCCTCCCACCGCCACGGCCTCGGGAGCCTCGCGGCGCACCGCATCCAGCAGCAGCCGGCCGATGAGGTAGTGCCCCTCGGCCAGCAGTGCCGTGCGCTTACAGTCGATGTAGAAGTCCGACTCCTTGCCCGAGGAGAGCACCACCTTGCGCCGCTCGAAGGAGCGCTCGGTGAGCAGTTGCAGCAGCCGGTCCCTGTCACGCGTGGGCGTGTCCATCTTCACAATCTCTCCAGCCAGGCCACGAGATCCGCGGAGTAGCGCAGCTGGGTGATCAGCTCCTGCTTGCGCGTCTCGTCGAGGTCGGCGAACACGTCCGCCAGCAGCGCCAGATCCTGGTTGATGTCCACCAGCCGCTGGGTGGCCTCCACGGCCAGCTCGTCCGCGTCGACTTCCTCTTCCACCGTCTCCGGCGCCAGCGACTCGTCGGTGGCCAGCGCCTTGTCCAGCATGTCCCGGGCGATGGGCGTGAGCCGCCCCTCCGCCTCGAGCTTGTCCCGGCGTGCCTCCAGCTCCTCGCGGCTCACCGGCTCGGCATGGATGGCCGAGGCGAGCGCCAGCAGCAGCGCGTCCTCGTCGGACAGATCCGTGTGCAGGCGCGCGAGGACGCGGTCACGCTTAAGGAAGCGCAGCGCCGCCACGCGCCGGAAGCCGGAGATGATTTGAAAGCGATCCGGCGGCCGGAAGCGCACGTCCACCGGGAAGAGCTGGCCCAGCCGCGCCAGATCCGTGGCCAGCGCGGACAACTCCCCCACGGGGCGGATCTGGAAGGTGGTGTCCTCGTCGATCCGCTCCAACGGAAGGTGGGCGGGCGCCACGTGGCCGCGACGGCGCAGCGTGGCGGACTCGAGGCTCTCGTCAGCGGCCTTCGGGGGAACCTCGCCCTCGGACGAGGCCCCGGCGTTGGACTGCTCGCCCCCGGACACCGCGCCCGTGGGCTCCTGTACGGCATCGGCGGAGGCGCCGGACGGATCGGCCGCGTCCACTCCGGGCGCGGCCTCCGCCTGGGTGCTCGGCTCCGCGTCCACCTCGTCGATCCTGTTCTCGGCGTTCATGGCGTTCATCCGCACCCTTGGCTAACCCGCCCCCTAGGGACGGGTACCCCCAACGCTTCAACGACCCTTCTTCTTCACGACGACCTTCTTGCGAGCCCCCTCCGCCACCGTGGGAGGAAGCGGAGCCGCGGGGGGCGGCCGGGGAGGCTCGGGACGCGTCGGCTCGGCGGCCCGGGCGGCGGGCGGCGGAGGCGGCGCGGGCCGGGACGCCGGAGCCGGTGGCGGCGCGGGCCGGGCCGGCGGAGCGGCCGCGGGACGAGCCGGCGCGGGGGGCGGCGGCGTGGGACGGCCTCCCGGCAGGGCGGGACGCGCCACGGTGGTGCCCGGACGCAGCGGCGTGCGCACGGGGGCCGGACGCGGCAGGGCGGGACGCTCGGCGGGCACGCGGCCCGGCTCCACCTCGCCCATGTCCACACGGCCGCGGAAGCTCGCCCCGTCCACGATGATGACGCGCGGCGAGTGGATGTCCCCCACCATGCGGCCCTCGCGGGTGAGCTCCACGCTCTCGGTGGCGTTGATGTTGCCCACCACCACGCCGCTGATGATGGCGTTCTTCACCGCCACGTTCGCCTTCACCACGCCCGTGGGCTCCACGATGAGCGTCCGGCTGAGGGTGAGCTCCCCCTCCACCCGGCCGCGCACGGTCAGGTCCTCATCACCCGTCAGCTTGCCGCTGATGAGGATGGAGGGACCCACCACGGTGTTGTTGACGTTGGCCCCAGAGGCCAGTTCCTTCGTGGTGGCCAAGGATCAGCGCTCCTTCGGGATGTCCATGTCGACGTTGCCCTTGAAGGAGGCTCCGTCGGCGATGAGGATGCGCGGCGCCCGGATGTCGCCCACCACGCGGCAGTCCGTCTTGAGCTCCACCTTGTCCGAGGCCGCGATGTTGCCCGTGACCCGGCCGGCGATCTCCACGTTCTGCGTCTCGATGTCCGCCTCGACCACGCCGCTGCCCTCGACGTAGAGGCTCTCCTTGAGGGAAATCTTCCCCTTCACGGTGCCCTGGATGACCAGGTCCTCGTCGCCGGAGATCTCCCCATCGATGACAATGCTCGAACCGATGACCGTATTCGCCATGAGTGTTGTCCACCCCTCCCGAGAGGCATGCTGCTGGCCGCGAGGCCCGTGTTAGATGTCGTCCGGCAACTTCACGTCCATCTCGATGGAGCCGTTGAACACCGCTCCATCCTCGATGACCACGCGCGGGGCCTTGATGTCTCCGGCCACCTTCGCCGACGCGTTGATGGCCACGCGCCCCGAGGCGTCGATGTTGCCACTCGCCTCGCCATTGATGGTCAGTTCCTCGGCGCGGATGTCCGCCTGCACCTTGCCGGTGCCCTCGATGGTCAGGTGGTTCTTCAGGGCGATCTGCCCCTCCACCCGTCCCTCGATGATCAGATCGCCGCCCCCGGTGAGATTGCCCCGGATGACGATGCCCTTGCCGATGATGCCCGTTTGATCGCCCTGTGCCATGCGGTGAAGCCTCGGCTGTGAGATTCCAACCTACGTCAGAGACGCTCGGAGATCCAGTTGCAGATGTCCCGGAAGACCTGCTCGCGCCCGAGCTCGTTGAGCGGCTCGTGGCGCATCCCCGGATACGCCTTGTACACCTTGTCGCGGGAGCCCACGGCATCGAAGAAGGCGCGTCCGGTCTCCACCTTCGCCACGCCGTCCTCCGCTCCGCTGAAGAGCAGGAGCGGCACCTGGAGGCCCGGCGCGATCGCCAGCACCCGCGCCTGGGCCTTCGCCGACTCGATGAACCAGCGCGGGGTGACGATCCGGCCGTAGAGCGGATCCGCGTCCGCCGCGCGCTGCACCGCCTCGTCCCGGCTGAGCTGCTCGAGCTTGAGCTCGGTGGGCAGGGGCGCCCATGGCACCACCCGCGCCAATACCTTCGCCGCCAGCAGCTTCACCCGGGGCGGAGTGATGGCGAGCTTGAAGAAGGGCGAGGACAACATCATGCCGCTCAGCCCCTGCAGCCCTCCCCTCGCCCACTGGTGCACGGACATCAAGGCTCCGTGGCTGTGCCCGAGCAGGAAGAGCTTGCCGCCGCCCGCCGCCGCGCGCACCCGCTCCCAGAAGGCGTTCAGATCGTCCAGATAGTCCGGCCACGCATCGCAGTGGCCCCGCCGCCCGTCCGCCCGGCCATGGCCCCGGTAGTCGAAGCCGTGCACGGCGAAGCCCTGCGCCGTGAGCGCCTCGATGGTCGGCAGGTAGCGGCCAATGTGATCGCCATAGCCGTGCACCACGGCCACGTGGGCACGAGGCTGCTCCGGCTGATCGGATCTCCAATAGAGCCGGAGCCCGTCCCTGCTGGTGAAGAACCCCTCGTCGAAGCGCGCCATGGCTGCCGGGGACATTAGCGACCCGCCGCACCAGTGGATAGCAACTTCAGCTTCCGCTCGATGAGGGCGCGTTGATCCGCGGGATCGGCGGCCTCCGGCATCCGCTCCAGCACTTCCAACGCCCGCTTCCAGGCCTCCGCCGCCGCCTCCGGACGCGACACCCGCTGGTAGGCATCCCCCAGGTGCTCAAGGATGACGGGCTCCTCGGGCTCCAACTCCGCCGCGCGCGCCAGGGTCCGCACCGCGCTCGGGTAGTCGCCACGCTGGTAGTGGATCCACCCCAGCGAGTCGAGGAACGAGCCCGTGTCCGGACGCAACGTCAACGCCCGCCGCACCAGCCGCTCCGCCTCGGCGAAGTCCCGGCCGTGTTGCGCGAGCAGATAGCCGATGAAGTTCATGGCCGCCGCGTGGTCCGGCTCCAACCGCAACACGCCGCGCATCGAATACAGGGCGCCCGGCACGTCCCCCATGTCCAGCAACACCGTGGCCAGCACGTAGCGCGGCGCCACGTCCTCCGGGGCCTGGGAGATCGCCTCGCGCAGCGCCGCCAGCGCCTCGCCGGGGCGGCCCTGGCGCTTGAGGGTCGAGGCGAACGCCTCCAGCAGCTCCGGTGTCCGCTTGCGCCCGAGCGCCTCGCGCAGCAGGGCCACCGCGCGCTCCGGATCTCCACCGCGCTCCACCGCCCGGGCCTGCTGGATACGCAGGCCGGTGTCCTCGGGATTCTCCTCGAGCGCTTCCGCGAGCAGGGCCAGCGCCTCCGCGTGCCGTCCCGCCTGGGACAGGCAGAGGGCCCGGCGCGAGCGCGCATCCGCCACCAGCACCGAGCCATCGGGCACCTCGGCATAGGCGGCCGCCGCCTGCTCGAAGTGTCGCAACCGCTCGTGCACCAGACCCGCGTAGAAGGACACGCGCGGCGACGCGCCCCGGCCCCCCCGCGCCGCGTCCAGCACCTCCAGCGCCGAGGGGTTGTCCCGCGCGGCCAGGAACAGCAGCGCCACCTGCACGGTGAGCTCCGGATCCCCCGCGTCCGCCAGCAGCCGATCGAAGTACGCCCGGGCCCGCACCGACGAGCCGAGCCGCAGGGCGAGCCGCCCCGCCCCCTCCAACATCGCCACGTTGTCCGGGTCGCGCTCCAGCGCCCGCGCCAGGTACTCCTCCGCCGCCGCCAGGCGCCCGGCCTTCTCGTTGAGCCGCGCCAGCGTGATCAACGCCTCCACGTCGCCCGGGTCGCGCTCCAGCGCCCGCTTGAGCATCCGCTCGGCGCGCACGGCATCTCCCCGCTCGGCCAGGGCCATCCCGAGCCGCCGGTAGCCGGACACCTCGCCGGGAAGCGCCGCCGCCAGCGCCTCCACCGCCTTCACCGCCTTGTCGTGGGCCCGTGCCTCCAGATGGAGCTGCGCCAGTTGCAGGTAGGCTTCCGGTTCGCGGGGCTTGAGCCGGATGGCGCGGCGCAGGTGTTGCTGGGCGAGCCGGGATTTGCGCGCCTCCTTCAGCACGCGCGCCAGCATCAACCGCGCCTCGTAGTAGCGGGGCTGGAGCTCCACCGCGCGCCGCGACTCCCGCTCCGCCCGCTCCAGCTCTCCCAGGAGCAGGTACTCCTCACCCAGGCGCGTGAGCAGGTAGGGGTTGGCCTCGTCGGTGGCCAGCGCCAGCCGCAGCTCGTCCGCCGCGCCCTGGTGTTGACCCTCCAGGTGCAGCAGCTTCGCCTTCAAGGCATGCGCATAGCTGGCGGACGACGCGGAGCCGACCGCTGGGGACGTCGGGGACGTGGCCTCGCGAATGGCCGAGCGATCCGCCTTCGGCCGGCGGGCAACGGGCGCCGCGGCCGCCCCCCACCCGAGGAGGAGCAGCAACGGCACGGCGCGGGCAGCGTTTCGCGGGATGCGCACGCCTCCGATTCTAGCGCGGAGGCGGCGCCCACGCAGGGGGGCCTCTACAACCGGGGAACCGGGGACGGCGCCCCCAGCCGCTCCAGGATGCGCTCCACAGGCTCGCTGTCGTGGCTCACGTCCGCCACCGCCGAGCGGTACTCCATCCGCGTCTGTTTCTCGACATCGGGCAGCAGGCGGCCAATGGCATTGCGTGCCGCTTCAACATTGCACTCCGGCAGGATGATGGCGAGCACCCCGTCCCCCATGTGGCCGAGGATGTCCTGGGTGCGCAGCCGGGCACGTATCACCGGGGGCACCCCCACCAAGGACTCGTTGGCGACGGGGCGGTCCGGACGGAGCACCGCGAGGCTCACCGGCCGGCTGTAGCGCCGTCCCCGGCCCACCTCGTGATCCAGGCGCAGGAGCAGACCGCGCCGGTCATAGAGCCCGGTGATGGCATCATTGCCGCTGCGGCGCGCGCTCGGGGCGGCGCGCTCCAGTTCGCCCTCCTCCTTGCGCAGCTTGAGGGCACGCTCGGTGCGCACGAGCAGCTCCATCGCGTTGAAGGGCTTGCTCATGTAGTCCACCGCGCCGAGGTTGAGCGCGCGCACCTTGTCGGCCACGCCCTGATGGGCCGACAGGAGGATGACGGGAATGCCCGCCGTGTCCGAGGAGGACTTGAGCGCCACGGCCGCGTCCAGCCCGTCCAGCTTGGGCAGGAAGACGTCCATCACCACCAGATCCGGCTTGGACGAGCGCGCCCGCGCCAGACCCTCGGCGCCATCCCGCGCCACGTCCACGCGGTAGCGCGAGCGCAGCACCTCCACCAGCACCGCGGCGATCTCCGGCTCGTCCTCCACCACCAGCACGCGCGGCTGCTCGGTCGTCTCCTTGTTGGGCAGGTTCTGCACGGCGCGCTGGACCTCGTGCGCCAGGGGCAGCGTGAAGATGAACGCGGCGCCGCCCTCGGGAGGGGCCTCGGCCCAGATCTCCCCACCATGCAGCTCCACGAACTCCTTGCAGATGGCCAGCCCCAGCCCCGTGCCACCGCCCGCCTTGGCTCCGCTGCGGTAGCGATCGAAGACGAGCGGCAGCTCCTCGGGAGGAATGCCCTTGCCATCGTCCTGCACCACGATGCGCGCCACGTCCCCGTCCGGGCGCACCAGCCGGGAGGCGCGCACCACCACCTGCCCCGCGTCCTTCGCGTGGTGGATGGCGTTGGTGATGAGGTTCTGCAACACCTCGTGAATCTTGAGCTCATCGCCGATGAGCATCATGCGCTCGGGCGCCTCGGCCCTCAGCGCGACACCCCGCTCCTTGGACAGGATTCCCAGCTCGCTCACGCTCTCGCGGCAGAGCACCGAGATGTCCAGCACGCGCGGCTCGATGGACAGGCGCGCCACGTCCCCCTTGCCCCGCTCCAGCAGCGACTCCACCAGCCCGAGGATCTTCCGGCCCTGGCGGATCATCGCCTCGGCGGACTGCTTCTGCATCTCGTCCAGCTCGCCCTCGAGCAGCAGCCGCCCATGGCCCAGCAGAACCTGCAGCGGGGCGCGCAGGTCATGGCTGCACACCGCGATGATCTCGTCCTTGAGCCGGTTCAAGTCCTTGAGGCGGCGGTTGGCGTCCGACAGCTCGCGGTAGCGCTCCACGTAGGCGAGCTCCAGCTCGTCGCGCTTCTTCTTCAGGCTGGTGTGCAGGCGCGCGTTGCGGATGCAGTTGGCGAGCGCCGCGCCCACCGCCTGGGCGAACTCCTGCTCGTCCCGGTTGAAGCCCTCGGTGCCATGGGAGATGCGCAGGAAGAGCGCCCCGAGCAGCTCGTCCTGGCACACCAGCGGCTGCACGAGGATGGAGCGCACGCCGAGCGACGCCATGGCGGGGTGCACCTCGGCCATGAGCGGATCTCTCTGGGCCTCCTCCACCAACACCTGCTGCCGCGTCTCCAGCGCCCGGCGCAGCTCGGGGTAGCGCGCCAGGTCCACGTCCAGCGACAGGCCCGGGTCCTCCATGGTGGCCACCACGCTCGCGGTGCGCGAGTTGCTGTCCTCCACCAGCACCACCGAGCAGCGGTCCGCGTTGATGACCGCGCCCACCTTCTCCACCGCCAGGCGCAGGATGTCCTCCAGCTCCAGCGAGCTGGTGGCCACCTGGGTGATCTCCAACAGCCGCTCCATGCGGTTGCGCGTGCGCGCCATGAGCCGCCGCTCGCGCAGGGCCGTGTCCAGCCGCGTGGTGAGCTCCTCGAGGTTGCGCACCCAGTCATCCGCGGGCAGCTTGCGCAGCACCTCCGAGCGCGTCCGGGTGAGATCCGCCAGCACCCGCAGCTCGCGCAGCCGGGCATCCCGGCGGATGGCCTCGAGCGCCTCGGTGGCGCGCTTGCCCGTGGCGGACACGAGCACCGCATCCGGCCGCGACGACTCGGCCAGGCGCGGCAACTCGTCCAGGTCCTCGGTGATGACCCACTGGAAGCCCGCATGCGACAAATGCGCGAGCAGGACCTCGTTGGTCTTACGTGCTCCAATCACCAGGACGCGGCCACGAGGCCCCGCCAGTTCCGCTCTCAAGGAATCCCCCATGGTGCCTGGTCCTTTCCTAAGGGGTGAAAAGACCAGCGATTTTCCAACGTAGCGTCAGCCGTCATGCGCGGCTCCAAATCATGCCGTCGAAGCGCGTGGGGGGCCAGCGTGGCGAACCGCGCGAGTCAGGGCAAGCGTCATGATTCAACTCCCCCACGTAGGAACCCCACCGGCCCCGGGACAAAGCGCTTCCTTTCTCGTCTGCCCTGAATCCAACACATGGGGAGGGATTCATCCTCCCTACCCGATGGGAACCCTCCCCTCCCCGGCAGCCGAGCCCCTGGGCGCGGTCCGCCGTGGGTAGACCCGTATGATGCCCCCCATGACGCGACCCGGCCTCCCCTTGGAGATGGACCTCGAGAACACCGCGCGGACCTCCCGCATGGATTGGCTGTCAGGCGGTGGCGCGATGGGCGAGCTCATCCGGTCCATGGATTGGTCCACCACGCCCCTGGGTCCCGTCGAGTCCTGGCCCCAGAGCTTGCGCACCACCGTCAGCCTCTGCCTGTCCTCCACCTTCCCCATCCTGATCGCCTGGGGACCCGAGCGCGTGCAGATCTACAACGACGCCTACCGCCCCATCTGCGGCGCCAAACACCCCCAATCCATGGGGCAGCGCTTCAACGAGTGCTGGGCCTCGGCGCTCCCCGCCGTCGGCGCCGTGGTCGATCGGGCCCAGGCGGGCACCGGCTCGTACCTCGAGAACCTGCCCATGATCCTCGACCGGTACGGCTACCTCGAGGAGGCGTTCATGACCTTCTCGTTCAGCCCCATCCGCGACGAGACGGGAAACGTCGGCGGCCTCTTCCACCCCATCACCGAGACCACCGACAAGATGCTCAGCGCCCGGAGGACCCAGGCGCTGCAACACCTGGCCGCGCGGCTCGGCGACGTGAAGTCCCTGGCCGAGGTGGGCGAGCGGCTGAGCCAGGCCGCCGGGGAGTCCGTGCTCGATCTGCCCTTCCTGCTCTACTACCAGTTTGACGAGGCGGGCCGGCATGCCCGGCTGCTCGGAGGCACGGGGCTCGCGCCGGACAGCGTGGCCCGGCCGGCCGGGCTCGACCTCGGGGGCCCGGACGCGCCGTGCTGGCCACTGGCCCGTGTCCTGGAGTCGCGGCGGATGGAGCCGGTGGAGGATCTGCGCAGCCGGTTCGGCGCCTGGAGCTGCGAGCCCTATGAGGAGCCGCCCCATCAGGCGCTGCTCATTCCCCTGCAGCCGGTGGGCGCGGCCTCTCCCACCGGGTGCCTGGTGGCGGGTGTCAGCGTGCGGCGTGCCCTGGACGCGAGCTACCGGGCCTTCTACGAGCTGCTGGGCAACACCGTGACGACCGCCCTCACCAACGTCCGGGCGTACGAGGAGGAGCAGAAGCGCGCCGCGGCCCTCGCCGAGATCGATCGCGCCAAGACGGCCTTCTTCTCCAACGTGTCCCACGAGTTCCGCACGCCCCTGACCCTGATGCTGGGGCCCCTGGAGGACTCGCTGGCGGATCTCCTGGAGCCGCTGTCCGCCGGGCAGCGCCAGCGGCAGCAGCTCATCCACCGCAACGGCCTGCGGCTGCTCAAGCTCGTCAACTCCCTGCTGGACTTCTCCCGCATCGAGGCGGGCCGGGTCCAGGCCAGCTACCGGCCCACCGATCTGTCCCAGCTCACCGTGGACCTGGCGAGCGCCTTCGAGTCGGCGATGGCCCAGGCGGGACTCACGTACACCGTCACGGCGCCCGCCCTCCCCGAGCCCGTCTACGTGGACACCGACTTCTGGGAGAAGATCGTCCTCAACCTCATCTCCAACGCCTTCAAGTTCACCCTGAAGGGCGGCGTCGAGGTCCAGCTCACCCCGCTCGGGGGCCGGGTGCGGCTGACGGTGCGGGATACCGGAACCGGCATCCCCGAGGCCGAGATGCCTCGTCTGTTCGAGCGCTTCCACCGCGTGGAGGCCACCCGGGGCCGCACCTACGAGGGCACGGGCATCGGACTGGCGCTGGTGCAGGAGCTGGTGAAGTTGCAGGGCGGCTCGCTCCGCGCGGAGAGCGTGGAGGGACAGGGCAGCGCGTTCCATGTCGAGCTGCCCTTCGGCCAGGCCCACCTGGATCCCACCCGCGTCGATCCGCGCGAGAAAACCCTGGGCTCGCAGTCCTTGAGCTCGGCCTTCGCCGAGGAGGCGCTGCGCTGGTTGCCCGACGCGGTGGAAGGTCCCCCCGCCCCGGCGCCCGCCCCCACGGCCGAGCCCGCCGCCCCGCCCTCCAGGACCGAGGGGTTCCAGCTCCCCTCTCGGCCGAAGATCCTCATCGCCGACGACAACGCGGACATGCGCGGCTACATCAAATCCCTGCTCCAGCGCTCCAGCGAGGTGCGCACGGTGGAGGATGGAGAGGCGGCGTACGCCCTCGTGCTCCAGTGGGCGCCGGACCTCGTGCTCAGTGACGTGATGATGCCGAGGCTCGACGGCTTCGGCCTGCTGCGCAAGCTCCGGGAGGATGCCCGCGCCCGCTCCGTGCCCCTCATCCTGTTGTCGGCGCGCGCGGGAACCGAGGCCCGCATCGAGGGGCTCCAGGCCGGCGCGGACGACTACCTCGTCAAGCCCTTCAACGCCCCCGAGCTGCTCGCCCGCGTCGAGAGCGCCGTGCGGCTGGCGCGCGAGCGCACCGAGCGCGAGCGCGTGGCCCAGGATCGGATCCAGCTCGAGCAGCAGCTCATCGGCATCGTCAGCCACGATCTGCGCAGCCCCATCTCGGCCATCCTCATGTCGACGCAGCTCATGCTGCGCCGCATGGACCTGGACGAGAAGACGGCGAAGATGGCCGCGCGCATCCAGGCCAGCGCCGAGCGCGCCAACCGGATGATCCGCGACCTGCTCGACTTCACCCAGGCGCGGCTGGGCGGGGGCCTGCGCATCGAGCGCGTGCCCGCGGCGCTGCATGACATCGTCTGGCACGCCGTGGAGGAGGTGAAGCTCGCGCATTCGGGGCGTGAGCTGCTGCTCGACATGGACGAGATGCCCAACGGCGAGTGGGACTCGGACCGGCTCTCCCAGGTGGTGATCAACCTGGTGAACAACGCGGTGAAGTACAGCCCCGCGCCCAGCCCCGTGCACATCCAGGTCCGCAAGCGGTCCCACCAGGCCTTGATCGAGGTGCACAACGGCGGCGAGCCCATCGCCCCGGCCCTGCTCCCCCTGCTCTTCGCGCCCTTGCAGCGCGGCGGGCAGGGTGTGGACAAGGCGGGCCGGAGCATCGGCCTGGGGCTCTACATCGTGGAGCAGATCGTCCGCGCGCATGGCGGCACGGTCAGCGCCCAATCGACGATCCAGGGCGGCACGACCTTCTCGGTCCACCTGCCCCTCCAGGTTTGACGCGGTCCGGCCTGACAGGAGCGGCTCCTCCTGACCTAGAGTGCGCCCCCATCATGGCTCACTCCCCTCTCCGTCAGGCAGTGCCCGCCTCGGCGCTGGTGTCCCTGTTGGCGCTCGCGTGCAACAACCCCCCGCCCGTCACCACTCCGGATCCGCCCCAGGTCACCGTGCGCCTGGAGGAGACGAGCACCGTGGCACGCAGCTTCAAGCTCTCCATCTCCACCTCCGGGTGCGATCAGGTGCAGCGGCTGGAGCTGTTCGACGACACCCGGTTCATCAAGCAGGTGACCTACGGCGGCAATCCCACCCCGGTGGAGCTGGCACATACCGAGCTGAGCTACGGGCTGGGCCTCGCGGTGCCGCTGTCGCTCAACGCTCGCGTCACCTGCGCGGATGGACGCACCAATGTCTCCCAGGGCCAGGTGGCCACGTTCTTCCCCGTGGAGGAGGTGGTGGAGCCGCCCAACGCCAACAGCCAGGTGGTGCCGGACTACTTCGTCGCCGATGGCAGCGGCAACTCCGTGTCGTTCATCGGCTGCGCGATGGATGGCGCCCGCCCGTACCTCTACCGGGTGGACAAGAACAACCCGAACACGCCCCAGCGCGTGGAGATCAACTTCCCCTGTGACGCGACCACGCTCATCACCGACCGCAAGCCGGCCGGCACGGGCACTCGCTGGGTCTGGACTCCGGGCCGGGGCCTGCTCTCCCTCGACGCGAACTTCAAGGTCACCTACTCGGTCAACGCCGAGGTGGAGAACCTCGTGGTGGCCGCCGACGGCAACGCCTTCATCTACAACATCACGGGCCTCTATCTGGTCACACCCAAGGGGGATGTGAAATGGAGTCGGGAGTACACCGGAGCGGCCAACCCTCTTCCCGGCCGGCCCGCCGGAGATCCCGTCCACATCACCAGTGGGCCGCAGGCGGGCAAGGTTTTCGTGCCCCTGCGCGTGGAGCACACCGAGACCGTCAACCTCCGCGTGCTGGTCCTGAAATACGCCAGCACCACCGCCAACGGAGAACAGCTCGGCCTGTACGAGATCGATGAACTCAGTCCCATCCAGGCGGCCTGGACCGCGTTCAACGACACCGGCACGGTGATGTACCTGGGCACGCAGCAACAGGGGTCGGCGACCGTCCGTGCCTGTGCCTTCGGGGCGAACCTCCCCGCCTGCGTCGCCTCCAACCCCCAGTCCCGGCTGTGGATCAGCGATCCGATTCCGGGCTCCCTCGCCGCGCTGATTCCGTACGCCAACAACAACCGCCTGGCGGTCATCACCTCCAACCGCTTCTGGTTCATGGACGTGACGCGCAAGTCGCTCACCGAGGGCCGGGTCATCAACAAGGATCAGCAGCCCCTCACGCCCACCGGCGCGCTGGTGGGACGCTTCGCCCAGCCCGGGAAGGGCGATGCGTTCTTCATGTTCAACAGCTCGCCCGGCACGAACGATGTCCCCAACCCCTACCCGGTGGAGATCCTCGCCACGGACGCGGCCGAGCAGGGCCTGCTCTACCGCTACCAGATCCCCGGCGGCCTGAGCCTCTACGGGACCCTGGACGATGCGGGCACGCTCTGGATGCGCGCGGGCCGCAAGCTGGTGAAGCCCTTCTCGCTCGCCGAGTACCGGCAACTGCGTTGAGCGGCCTTCCCCGGGGGAAGGCTCACCCCGCGAAGGGCAGGCCCTCGGTCTTGCCCTCGAGGTCCGCCCTCGAGGCCCACCCCAACAGCCCGGTGGAGGACTTCACGAGGTAGAACTCCTCGCCCGGGCGCCCCGAGGTGTCCGCGGCGAGCACCTGGATGCGCGAGTCCTGCGCCAGGGTGGCCACCTGCCTCTTGTCACTCCGGCCCTGGACGAGGGGGAAGGACTGCTTCACCTTGCACTCGACGCCCACGGCGTAGAGGGGCTGGGGCACCGCGCGGATCTTCCACGCCGGGCGGTCCAGGACGTACTTCTCCCGCTTGTTCCAGAAGCCCATCCACGAGTCCGAGAGAATGATGCCATTGCCCTTGGCCTCGGTCAGGGCGTGCACCTCGCCCAGGGGCTTGAGCGTCTTGCCATCGAAGCCATAGAGGAAGACGCGGTGGTCGCTGTCCGTCTGGCCCGTGGTGATGGCGATGTCCTTCCACTTGTCGCCGCTGTCCAGGTCCACGACCTCCACTCCGCCCTCGTTGGGATCCTCGGTCTTCGCCCGGACGCTGGCGCTTCCCACCTGGAGGGTGAAGCTCCCCTGATCCACGTCCCACTTCACGGTGATGGACTCCGGCTTGCCATCCCCATCGAGGTCCGCACGCACGGGCTCGGCGGCCAGCGCTGGAAGGGACAGCAACACGGGGAACAGGGCGCTCAGGACTCGAGTCTTCATGGATGCGACCTCGGGCAAAAGGGGTGGACATCCTACCGGCCCGGCGCCTGTTTCCACGGGGGCCCGCGTGATGACTAGACTGAGGGGCATGGAACGCCTCCGCTCCACCCCGTCCACCGTCACCTCCGAGGACGTTCCGTCCCTCCCCTCCTCCCTGGAGGTGCCGGACGTCAAACCCCGGGCCGTTCCGCTGCTCGAGCGGCTGGGCGCGCTGCGCTCGGAGGACGTCACACCGAACCAGGTGGAGTTCTTCGTGAACGGGCTCGCGCTCCCCCTGGCGCCAGATGAGTCCGCGCGGAGCCGGGCGGACCTCCTGTTGGAGGTGCTGGAGGACGAGCGGCTGTGCACCCTGAGCACCACGGAGGGACAGCGGGTGGGCGGCGCGGCATTGGAAGCCTTGCAGGGGCTGGGCTTTCCCTACGCGCTCGAGGTGACCCCCGCCATGCTCGCCCGGGTCCGCGAGCATCAAGCCGTCGCCATGCCCATGACCGGTCTCCTGGGAGGAGTGGGCTCGGCCGTGGGCAGCGCCGCGTGGGTCTGGGTGGTGTACCAGCCCGATGTCCCGGAGGAGTACAAGGCCTGGCTCTCCGTGCTGCTGCTCGGACCCGCGGCGGTCTCGGTCCTCGCCAAATGGCTCGACCTCGCGTCGCTCCATCGCATCGCCAACCTCGCGCAGTGGCTGGTGGGCCTGACGTGTCTGCTCGCGTCCGCCAACACGGAGAAGAACTCCATGACCCTCACCCTGGGCTTCGCCGGGGTCCTGGCCCTCCTCTCCGCCTTTTTCCTGCGCCACCGCTCCCCGGCGGAGCTCCCCCCGCCGGAACCCGAGCGCTGAACCCCCGCGCCGCTCGGCTCAGGGCCGGTCCGCGACGAGCAGCGCCTCGACGTTGCCCGCGGGGCCCGGCACGGTCGAGTCCATCACCCCGCGCACCGTGAGGCCCTGCCGCTGGACGAAGGCGACCGTGGAGTCGATGGCCTCCTGACGCGCGGCCACGTCCCGCACCACGCCGCCCTTGCCCACCCGGTCCGGCCCCACCTCGAACTGGGGCTTCACGAGCGCCACCAACAGGCCCTTGGGCTTGAGGAAGGGCAGCACCGCGGGCAGCACCTGCGTGAGCGAGATGAAGCTCACGTCGATGACCACCACGTCCACCGGCTCGGGCAGATCCTCCTCGGTGAGGTAGCGGGCATTGACGCGCTCGCGCGAGCGGATGCGGGGATCCGTGCGCAGCTTCTCGTGGAGCTGCCCATAGCCCACGTCGATGGCATGCACGCGCACGGCGCCCTCTTGCAGGAGGCAGTCGGTGAAGCCACCCGTGCTGGCGCCGATGTCCGCCGCCACCCGGCCGCGCATGTCCAGGCCGAAGCGATCGATGGCCGCCTTGAGCTTCAACCCGCCCCGCGACACGTAGGGCAACACCTCGCCCTTGAGCCGCAGTTCCGCCTCCACGGGCACCAGCGAGCCGGGCTTGTCCACGCGCTGGTCCCCGACGACCACCTGGCCGGCGAGGATGAGGGCCTGGGCCTTGGTGCGCGACTCCGCGAGCCCCCGCTCCACCACCAACACGTCCAGCCGCTCCTTGCGCGGCTTCATGGTGCGTCCTCCTCGAGCAACGCCTGGGCCGCGCGTCGCAACCCCGCGGCATCCAGGCCCAGTTGCGCCCGCTGCACGCGCGCGTCTCCATGGGGCACGAAGACATCCGGCATGCCCAGCCGCGTCACCCGGGCCGTCACGCGCCGGGCGACGAGCAGTTCCAACACCGCGCTCCCCAGACCCCCGTGCGTCGTGCCCTCCTCCGCCACCACCAGCCGCCCACAGGCGGCGGCCTCCAGCACGGCCGCCTCGTCCAGCGGGGTGACGAAGCGCGCGTCCACCACGCTCCAGTCCGGCTCCGCCGCGGCGGCCTCCAGCGCGGACAGGGCGAGCGGCCCCAGGGTGAGCAGGCACACGCGCGGCGCTCGCGCCCGCTTCAACCAGCGCGCGCCCCGCCCCGTCTCCGGTGCCTCGGGCGCGAGTCCGGCCGGCCACTCCGGCAGCGTGCCCCGGGGAAAGCGCATGAGCGAGGGGCCCGGCAGCGCGAGCGCGGTGGCGAGCAACTCCGGCACGTCCTCGCCCGTCACCGGCGCCATGATCGTGAGGCCGGGAATGGGCCGCAGCGAGGCCACGTCGTAGGTGCCCTGGTGCGTGGCGCCATCCGCGCCCACCAGGCCCGCGCGATCCACGGCGAAGAGCACGGGCAGCCCCGGCAGGCACACGTCGTGGATGATCTGATCGTACGCGCGCTGCAGGAACGTCGAGTAGATGGCGCACACGGGCCGCAGTCCCGTGGCGGCCAGGCCCGCGCAGAAGGTGACGGCGTGCGACTCGGCGATGCCCACGTCGAAGACGCGCTCGGGGAAGCGCTGCTGGAGCCGCACCAGGGCGCTGCCCTCCAGCATGGCCGGCGTCACCGTCACCACGCGCGCGTCGCGCGCCATGAGTTCTTCCACGGCGGAGGCGAAGGCCTCGCTGAAGGTGCGCTGGCCCCCGCGCGAGCGCACGAGCTTCCCATCCCGCCACTCGTACGGGCCCATGGCGTGGCCGCGCGTCTGGAGATCCGCCTCGGCGGGGGGAAAGCCCCGGCCCTTCTGCGTGAGCGCGTGCACCACCACCGGACGCGACGAGGTGCGCGCCTCGCGCAGCGCGTGCAGGAGCGTGGGCAGCTCGTGTCCGTCCAGCGGCCCCAGGTAGGTGAAGCCGAGCCCCTCGAAGAAGGCCCGGGCTCCGCTCGTGCGCAGCAGGGCGGGGATGGCGCCCACGTTGGCGGAGATGGACATCTGGTTGTCGTTGAGCACCACCACCAGCGGCAGGTGCGCGCCCCCAGCGTTGTTGAGCCCCTCGAAGGTGAGGCCGCCGGTGAGCGCTCCGTCCCCCACCACCGCCACCGCGTGCCCGGGCAGTCCGCGCAGCCGCCGGCCCTGGAGCATGCCCAGCGCGGCGGAGACGGCGGTGCTCGCGTGGCCCGCGGCCAGGGCATCGTGGGGGCTCTCGCGGGGATCCAGGAAGGGCGAAATGCCCCCGGCCTGGCGCAGGGTGTCCATGCGCTCGCGCCGGCCGGTGAGCAGCTTGTGGGCGTAGGCCTGGTGGCCCACGTCGAAGACGAGCGCGTCCTGGGGCGAGTGGAAGACGCGGTGCAGGGCGACGATGAGCTCCACCGCGCCCAGCGAGGCCCCCAGGTGGCCGCCCACGCGGCCACACAGGGTGATGATGTCCTCCCGCAGCTCCTCGCACAGACGGGGCAGGTCGGACTCGGGCAGGGCCCGGAGGTCCTTGGGTTCGTGGATGCGCGGCAGGAGCCGCTCCGTCACGAGCTGCGCTCCACCGAGTAGCGCGCGAGCGCCGCCAGCGGACCCGCGCGGGGCTCCAGCGGGGCCACGGCGGCGATGGCATCGGCCACCTTGCGCGCCGCGAGCTGCTTGGACTCCTCCAGGCCCAGCACCGCCGGGAAGGTGTGACGTCCGGCGGCGGCGTCCGCGCCCACGGGCTTGCCCAGGGTGGACGCGTCGCTCGTGACGTCCAGCACGTCATCGGCGATCTGGAAGGCGAGTCCCACCGCGTCCCCGTAGGCGTCCGCGCGGGCGAGCGCGTCGGCGCTGCCCCCCGCGGCGATGACGCCCATGCGGCACGCGGCGCGGATGAGGGCGCCCGTCTTCAGGCGGTGCATCCGGGTGAGGTAGTCGATGTGGGCCGGCCGATCCTCGGCGATGTCCAGCACCTGGCCGCCCACCATGCCCGAGGAGCCCGCGGCCACGGCCAGCTCGCGGCAGAGCGTGGCGCGCATCGGCTCGGGGCCGCCGGCCACCAGGGCGAAGGCATCCGTGAGCAGCGAGTCGCCCGCGAGGATGGCCATCGCCTCGCCGTACACCTTGTGGTTGGTGGGCACGCCCCGGCGCAGATCGTCGTCGTCCATGGACGGCAGGTCATCGTGCACGAGCGAATAGGTGTGGATGAACTCGAGCGCACACGCGCAGTCCTCCACCACGCGCGACACGGTGCTCTGCTGGAGGACGGCCTCGGCGAAGCTCAGGCACAACACCGGACGCAGCCGCTTGCCACCGGCCAGCAGCGAGTAGCGGATGGACTCGAGCAGACGGGGGGGCACGTGGGTCCCCAGCTCCTCCATGCGCGAGCGCAGCAGCGCTTCCACCCTCTGCTGCTGGGTGTTCAGGTAGGCATCCAGATCGAAAGACGACATGTCAGGTAACCTCGGGCGTGGGCTGTGGAAGGAGCTGACGCAGACGGCGGATCAGCGCCTCCAGGTCCAGGGGCTTCACGAAATAATCCGCGGCGCCGGCTTCCGCGCCGCGCCGCTTGTCCTCGGGCTCCCCACGTCCACTGATGAAGATGATGGGGATGTCGCGGAACTGTTCGTTCTTCTTGACGGCCTTGCACAACTCGAAGCCGTCGATCCAGGACATGTTCACGTCCATGAGGATGACGTCGGGCCGCTTGAGTTGAAGGGAGGCGATGAGCCGCAGACCGTTGGCGGCGGCGTTGACCTCGAAGTCCTCGGACTCCAGGGCGAGCGAGAGCAACTCGCGCGTGTCGCGGTCATCGTCGACGATGGTGACCTTGGGCTTGGACATGGGATGGCCGGGGTGAGGGGTCGTCGTCCCTGGACAAACTAGAACGGCACATCATCCTCGGGAGGGGGCGTGGCCGCTCGGGAAGCAGCCGGGCTGCTCCGGGCCGGAGCGGGGGTGGCGGGCGCCGGGGACACCACCGGGGGCTTCACGCCCGTCTGCAGCGCCACCACCTCGTCCTGTCCATCCGCGGACAGCAGCTCCTCGATGCGCTTCTCCGCCGCGTTGAGCAGCTGCTCACCCCGGCGCACCAGCTTGATGCCCTCCTCGAAGGACTTGAGCGACTCCTCGAGCGAGAGGGTGCCGCCCTCGAGCCGGGCCACCATCTCCTCGAGCTTCTGCACCACGTCCCCGTACTGTTCGGGTACCGCCTCCGCCCCCTTGCCCCTGCTGTCCTTCGCCACGGCGTGTCCACCTCGAGAGAAAGAGCCGGCGGACTCTATAGAGGAGGCTCTCTCCGGGTTCCAGAGGGACCTGAGGGGGGTTGGTTAGCAATCCACCGGACCCTTCACGGCCGTCACGGTGGCCTCGATTTCCTCGCATCCCTGGAGCGTCTTCGCCCCGCCGCCGGCGAACTTGATGCCGAGCAGCTCGCCGGGCTGGACGTCCGCGATGGAACGCACCACCCCGCCGTCGCGCCGCCGGACGGTGACGGCGTAGCCGCGGGACATGACCTTGAGGGGGCTCAGGGCATCCAACCGGCCCTCCAACCCCTGGAAGTGACGCTGGGCGTGGGCGAGCGCGTCCTTCTCCAGGGCCACCAGGCGGGCCTTGTGATCGGCCAGCCGGGCGCGCAGCTCGGCCACCCGCGCCGCCGGGGACACCCGCTCCAGCCGCAAGCGGGCCTGCGCCGCCCGGGCCCGGCGCGCCGCCACGTCCGCGCGCAGCGCGTCCTTGAGCCGGGCGGACAGCTGCACCAGCCGCGCGCGCTGCTCGGCCAGCCGTGACTGGGGCCGCTGGCGTTGCAGGTGCTCGGTGTGGGCCCGGAGATCCTCCCGGTGCCGCCGGAGCACCAGCCGCATCTGCCGCGTCATCGCCTCCTCGGCGTCCGCCAGCCGCAGCCGCTCGTTGGACAGGCGCCGGCGGGGATCCACCAGACCGCCGCGCGCCTGCACCAGGGCGCCGCGCAGCTCCAGCATGCGGCGCTCGGCCGCCTTGCGCAGCCGCACCGACCAGGTGGCCAGGCCGTACTCCAGCTCCTGCAACACCGGCGCGAGCCGCTCCGCCGCCGCGCTGGGGGTGGGCGCACGCCAGTCCGCCACGAAGTCCGCGATGGTGAAGTCGATCTCATGCCCGATGGCGGACACCACCGGCACGGGCGAGGCGAAGATGGCGCGCGCCACTCGCTCCTCGTTGAACGTCCAGAGATCTTCCTTCGAGCCGCCGCCGCGCGTGACAACGATGACGTCCACGTCCGTGCGCGACAGGCGCTCGATGCCGCGCGCCACCTCCTCGGCGGAGCCCTCGCCCTGCACGCGCGCGTCGCACAACAGCACGGACAGGCGCGGGTGGCGCGAGTGCAGCACGCGCAGGAAGTCCTGCAGTGCCGCGCCGGTGCGGCTCGTCACCACGCCGATGCGCCGGGGCAGGAAGGGCAGTGGGCGGGGCGGCCGGACACGGTTGTCGCCAATGAGCCCCTCGGCGGCCAGCCGCGCCTTGAGCTGCTCGAAGGCGAGCGCCAGCGCTCCCTCCCCTTCCGGCTCCAGCTTGAAGGCGATGAGGCTGTAGCGGCCCGAGGGCGCGTAGAGGTCCACGCTGCCCTCGACCACCACCGCGAGCCCGTCGCGCAGGTGGAAGCGCAGCCGCGCCGCCTGCGAGGCCCACATCTTCACGTCGATGGACGCCTCCGCGTCCTTGAGCGTGAAGTACAGGTGGCCACGGGCGTTGGCGCCCCGGAAGCCGGACACCTCGCCGCGCACCAGCACCCGGGGGAAGCGCGACTCGAGCGTCGTCTTGATCTGCTGGGTGAGCTCGCCCACGGTGAGCACCGTGCGCGTGGGAGCCGCCGGGCGCGGGGGCGCTCCGGGCAGCGGGGACAGCGACGTGGACACGTCTGCCAGCGCCGCGGGCGGCACGGGCGCGGGGGGCCGGGCGGGAGGCTCGGGCGGCTTGGGCGCCACGGCCTCCGCCGGCGGCGGAGCCAGGGGAAGCAGAGCCCCGCCGAACAGATCGCCCTGCCCCGCCGGAGGGGCGGGAGGCGCCTCGCCCGTCGCGCGCCGCTTCTTCATCGCTTGAGCTTCTCGACCCAGCCCTTGGCCTTCTGGTGCGTCTCGTCATCCGGCGACGTCATGGACATGACCTCGCGGAACTTGGGCAGCGCCTCCTCGGGATCGGTGTCCTTCATGGCGTAGGCGCTCATGTAGACGTCCTTCGCCTTCTGGCGCATCTCGCTGACGATGTTGGCGGCGCCCGTGTTGCTCGGGTCCGCCTGGAGGGCGCGCTGGGCATAGTCCATCGCGCGGCCCCACTGCCCGGACACCTTCGCCGAGGAGGCCATCTTGTAATAGTTGTTGGCGGCGCGCTTGCCGGCCCCGGCGACGAGCTTGCTGCCGCGGCCGTTGGTGATCCTCCGGTCCAGCTCCAGCAGGCGAGTCAGGCCCCGGTCATCCAGATCCTCCATGCGCTTGTGGAGCATGCCGAAGTCCGCGAGCTGGCTCGTGAGCGTCTTGCACTGCGGGGCCTTGGCCGCGCAGTCGTTGGCCATGGCCATGGCGCCCTGCAGATCGCCATCGCGGTAGCGATCCACCGCGACCTCCCACGGCTTGGGCACCGCCTTGGGGGTGGGCGGAGGGGGCGGCGCGTCACGCTCCGCGATGGCGCGCGCGGCCTGCTCGTTGACGACCTTGGCGTCGCGGTGCTCCGGGAAGGCCACGAGCACGTCGTCGGTGATGGCCTTGGCCTGATCCAACTGCTTCTGCGACAGGAGCGACAGGGCCTCGCCCACGCGCTTGTCGGCCTTGTCCTTCAGCCCCCGGCGCAACGAGCCCACCAGCTCGAACATCTGGGTGTCCTGGGACACCTTGGCCAGGGAGGTGGACGCCGGGCCGAGCTGGTTCTGCTCCAGCGCCGTCCGGGCCGCTTCGAGCGCCAGCTGGTTGGGAATCTCCTTCTCCACGCGCGCCAGGTAGTCGCCCACCTGCGGGTGATCGGGCTCGGCTTCCTTGAGCGCCAGCAGCCGCTCCTTGGCCTCGGACCACTTGCCATCGCGGATGAGGTTCTTGGCCTCCTGGAAGAGACCGGCGATCTGCTCGCGCTGCTGCATGGCGGCCTGGGCGCTCTGGCGCTGCGCCTCGGCCTGGCGCTGCTGCTGCAACTTCATGACGAGCAGCACGCCCGCCAGGAGCACGAAGACGGACGCGGAGATCACCAGCAGGCGCTTCTTGCGCTTCTGCGCCTCGGGATCCGCCGCCGCCGTGCGGCCCCGGCCCGGGCGCACCCGCGACTCGGGACGGGGCGGAGGACGCCGGGGGGCGATCGCCACCTCTCCGTCCCCCTCCTCCTCCTCCGCGGCGGGCGCCGCCGGAGCGGCCGCGGGGCGGGTACGGGCCGGGCGCGCGGGCGGTGCCGAGGGCATCGGCATCATCATCGTGGCATTGGAGGCGTCGTTGAAGGTGAGCTCGGTGTCACCCAGCGTGAGCACGGCGCCGGAGACCAGGGGCGTCTCCTCGCTCAGGGGCTCGCCATTCATCAGGGTACCGTTACCGGACCCCAGATCGTTCACCGTCCAGCCTCCGCCCAGGCGCCGGATGAGCACGTGCCGGCGGGACACCGAGGAGTCCGGGATGCAGATGGGGTTGTCGTTGGCACGGCCGATGACGTACTCGCCATCCTCCAGACCGAACTCCTGACCGGCGCAGGGCCCCGCGGTGCACACCAGCTTCGTGGCCGACGGGGGAAGGGGCTCCGGCTCGGAGGGACGAGGCGCGGCGGCGGCGGTGGGACTCCTGCGCGCCGTGGGACGCGGACGCGCGCCGCCCGAGGGGGCGTCCGACGAGGAACTGGTCGTGGGGCGACGACGGGTGGGAGGGGAACCGTTCGACATGGGAAGTCACCGCTTCATTTCGTACACGAGCACGGGCGTCACGGCCCGTGCTCGATGGCCTTCTCGGCCGCCAGATTGTGACAGCGATGCGCCTCGGGAGGAAAGCTCCGGTTGATGTCGTCGCGCACCGTGGCCGCCCGCTCGGTGGCCTTGAGCGGGCTAGCTGCCGACGTCGCCGAACATGAACTGGAACACGATGGGCCCGAAGAGCACCATGAACACCGTGGGGAAGATGCACGCGATGAGCGGGAAGAGCATCTTCACCGGCGCCTCGCCCGCGAGCTTCTCGGCCCGCTGGGTGCGGTCGATGCGCAGCTGGGTGGACTGGATGCGCAGCACCTTGCCGAGGCTGGTGCCCATCTTGTCCGCCTGGATGAGCGCGGTGACGAAGGTGGTGAGCGACGGCAGGTCCACCCGGGCGATCATCGCCTTGAGGCCCTCCTCGCGCGTCTTGCCCATCTTGAGCTGCTTGAGGACGATCTGCAGCTCCTCGCGCAGCGGGCCCGCCTTGCCCTTCTCCACCACCTTGGCCAGCGCGCCCGTGAAGTCCAGGCCCGCCTCCACCGACAGCGTCAGCAGGTCCAGGTTGTAGGGCAGCGCCCGGGAGATGAGCAGGTGGCGCTTCTTCACCTGATCGTTCACCCAGATGAGCGGGTAGTACATGCCGAACAGCATGAAGACCAGCGCCCAGGCCAGGTTCTCGCCGATGGCGTTCACCAGGATGAGCCCCGCCAGCAGACCCACCGCGGCGGAGATCTCCTGCAGCGCCATGATGTCCTCGGGCTTGAAGGCCTGGGGCTCACCCGCGCGGATGAGATTGCGGCGCATCTTGGACTCGTAGCTCGGCCACATGAAGCGGCGGTTCATCACGCCGAGCTTGCGGATGGCAACCGAGCTGAAGCCCGCGACGCCACCCGCCGACTCGTCGCGCACCTCCGAGACGAACTGCGAGAAGTAGTTCTGGTAGACGCCGAACCCGAAGAAGCCCACGGACGCCGCGAACATCAGCGCCGAGCCGCCCATCAGCGTCGTGGTGAGAACATCGCTCATGGCCGTTCCTTAGATGTCGATGTTGACGATGCGCCGGATGATGAGCACGCCCATGACTTCCATGAGCGCGATGATCGTCACCAGCACATACCCGAACCAGTGGTCCATCATCGGCTCCATCAGGTCCGGACGCATGTAGTTGAGCACCAGGCCGAGCACGCCCGGCATGGCCGCCACCACCCAGCCCTGCAGCTTGCCCTGGGAGGTGAGCGCGTCGATCTTCCCCTCGAGCCGGAAGCGCTCGCGGATGACGCTCGAGATGGTCTCGAACATCTCCGCCATGTTGCCGCCGAGCTGCCGCGCGATGTTGGTGGCCACCACCACCAGCTCCAGGTCGTCGCTGCCCACCCGGCGGCCCATGTTGATGAGGGCCTCCTCCAGGGGCACGCCCAGCTTGATCTCCTTCACGAAGAGACCGAACTCCTGGGCCAGCGGCGGCTGGGCCTCACGCGCCACGTGCTCGATGGCCTGCGGGAACGTGAGGCCCGCCTTGAACGCGTTGGCCATGGCCTGCAGCGCGTCCACCAGCTGCACGTTGAACTTCTTGATGCGCCGCTTGCGGTAGTGCTTCACCAGGATGATCGGCAGGAAGAAGCCGAAGATGGTGCACACCACGCACAGGATGGGGTTGAAGATGATGTACGACAGGATGCCCAGAAGGCACATGCTGGCGATGTTGAGCACCAGCAGCTGACGGGCATCGATGAAGAGGAACATGTCGCTCAAGTCGTTCATCGACTTGACGACGTAGCGCTCCTGGTACTGCTCGTAGGCCTTCGCCAGCACGGTGAAGATCACCAGGCTGAAGAAGAAGACCGATCCGGTGACGAGGAGGAGGACGATTCCGGCCAGCATGGGCGAGGACTTCCTTCAGCGACGGGGGGAGGCCAGCAGCGGGGAGGAAGGAATCAAGCGGCGCTTCAGGGAGTACCCGAGGAGCCCACGGCGCTCTTCTCCGAGGCGCTGCCCTTGATGATCTGGATGATCTCGCGGCGCTTCTGCTCGAGCACGCGGGTGCGCTCGCCCGACAGGAGCGTGGTGATGGTGGCGCGGCCGCGCTCCTCGATCATGTCCACGTCCTCCTCGTTGCGCAGCGACAGCGTGAGGTTGCCGAGCTCCGAGGCCAGGGTGAGGATCTCCGCCTCCTCGGGGATGACCATCAGCGTGATGTTGTTGTACTCGCGCTGGGACTCGGGGATGAGGTTCACGTTCGTGGTGCCCGTCACCTTGCCCGTGGCCAGGACGATCACGTTCTGCAGCAGCGTCACCGCCACGCTCTCGTCCGTCTGCGGGTCGCGGAAGGTGCCGATCACGTCCACGTGATCATTGGGACGCACCCAGCCCCCCACCGACGTGGTGGTGCGCGAGTCGATGGTGACCGCGCGCACCTTCTTCTGCACCTTGGTGGACAGGCGCTCGGCGGCCTTGGTCGTCTCGAACTGGCTCCACAGCAGCGGGTCGCCCGTCTGCAGCGCCACGAGCACCTTCTGGCCCACCACGTAGTTGGCCGAGTCCGGCTTGACCACCGAGGAGGTGACGAACTGCTCGGGCACCTGCCGCTGGCTGATCATCTCGAAGGTGATGACGGTCCCCTCGGGCAGATCCTGCGTGGCCACCACCACCGGCACCAGATTCCAGCCCCGGCGTACGTCCGCCTCCTTCTTCTTGATGGCGGACCACGCGATGATTCCAGCCAGTAGGCCGAGGCCCAGCGCGATGATCAGAGGAGTCTTACCCTTCAGCATGTCTTGAGGACCTCCAAAAGCGGGGGGTCGCCCGCGGGGGGCGGGAATGCGGCGGTGCGGGAGCTGTTTGCAAAGCGGGGGCCCGAGGCACCAGCGGGCGGCGATGTTATCCAGTAGTCATGGAAGGTGTCAAAGACGCGAGAGTGCGGTTGGCTGCTTGCCCTACCCCACGCGTCAACCGTCCAGAGACCTGACACGTTGTTTCGCCGGTGGACTCCCCTCGGACGGCCACCTGACCGATACACTCCCTGGCATGGATGTCGCTAGATGGCGGTATTCATGAGTGAACACTGCCCCCCATCCCGGGAATCAGGACAAGCAGCGGTCGAATCGGCACTGGTCCTCCCGCTCATGGTCTTCCTGGGTCTGGGTCTCATCCAGCTGACGATGATGCAGCAGGCGAAGTTGATGACCGAGTACGCGGCGTACTGCGCGGCGCGCACGGGCATCGTGTGGAACGGCAACAACGAGCGCATGCACGACGCGGCCATCATGGCGCTGCTGCCCACCATGGGCCGCACGGACACCCTGTACCACCTGGGCAAGACGTGGGCGCTGGCGCAGCTCTACGACGAGGCGCTGCAGCTGTTGGCCTGGCCGAACAAGAAGCAGAGCGATGATCCGAAGGCGGGCTCGACCCAGACCTCGAGCGTGCCGGCGTCGGTGAACGGCTCCAACCTCTTCGGCCAGGTGCGCGTCGACACGGTGAACCCCTCCTGGTACTCGCCCATCAAGAGCGTGTGGAAGCTGCGCTCGGGCGCGGGCTGGAAGGAGCTGGACTTCGACGGGCCGGACACCTACCCGCAGGTGCCCTCGCTGGAGTCGAAGTTCGCCAAGTTCTTCAACCTGGCGCTGCCGGACAACGACGAGGAGGTCTACCGCAAGGCCACCGTGCTGAGCATCCGGGTGCGCTACTGGTACGAGCTGCGCGTGCCCTTCGCCAACTGGATCATCTTCACGTCCTGGTGGGCGGCCAACGCGGGGGTGACCCTGGGCGGTGCCATCTACAAGCCCACGACCGACTCGAGCGCGCGCATCACCAGCAAGAAGGGCGGCATGAGCGAGGTGGGCGCGGTGCCCGTCAAGGGACTCGATCACCAGCGCGGCTACAACTCGCTCTACCAGCCGGAGATGACCGTGCTCTGGATGCTGGCCACCGGCAGCATCCCCCTGCTCTCGAAGTACGTGGGCAAGCGCTACTTCATCCCGCTGACGGCCACCTACAGCATGCGGATGCAGTCGAACTTCTACTACAAGTGGCTGATGCATCTGGAACCGGAGTGGGGACTGTAACGCCATGATGACCCGTGCTCTTCGACGAGGCATGAAGCGGCAGGAGGGCCAGGCCCTCGTGCTCGCGTGCCTGTTGATGCTCATCCTGAGCATCGCGCTCATCACGACGGTGAACATCGGCCATGGGGTGCACGAGCGCATCCGCCTGCAGAACACGGCGGACGCGGCGGCCTACTCCACGGCGGCGATGGAGGCGCGCGCGTTCAACTTCTACGCGTTCACCAACCGCACCCAGGTGTCGCACTACGTGTCGGCGATGATGTGGCAGTCGCTCGACTCGTTCCTGTTCTCCATCCAGGCCTTCCTGACGGACATCTTCGGGTTCATGCGCACCATCGGTCCGTGTTTCCCCTCGGACTCACGCAGTGGACGCTGGAAGATCATCTGCGCCGTCCTCGACAAGCTGCCCTACATCAGCATCCTCATGAAGGCGCTGGACATCGTCTTCAAGGCGGTCCGGATGATCCTGGAGGTCATGAAGAAGGTCTTCCCGTCCATCGATCGCGCCATTGGAAGGCTGGTGGTGCCTGGGCACCGGATGCTCAACGGGGTGATGGCCGGGGCGTCCACCGCGGTGATGATGTCCACGTCCACCTACGTGCTGGGCACCTCCAACACGATCATCGCCGCGAACGATCCCAACGTGGACTCCCTCATCCCGCAGACGCTCGCGGGGGTCATCAATCAGTGCCTCTACAACCGCACCCACTACAAGCAGGCCAACGGCACGCCGTTCGCGCCGGTCAACCCCTTCAAGGAACTGGACCCCAGGGAGCGGGACGAGTCCAGCAAGATCGCCCGCGCCAAGCGGGTGATGGCGGGGATCACCAACGCCACGCGCTTTCCCTGTGACGCGAAGACGAGTCTGTGCCCGGAGACCCTGGTCACCAAGCGCACCCTGGGCGCGCTGCTGCCCATCCCCGATTGGCTCAAGCCCCTGGAGACCTTCCTCGACAGCGTTCCCAAGTGGGGCCAGACGCGCTTTCTCACCTACAAGCTCGGCTACGGCACGGATGAGGACCAGACGGGGGCCAAGTCCAAGAAGCGCAACAAGATCCGCGAGATGAACGACCTGCCCAACCTCCCCATGGGCATGATCGCCCAGGGAGACATCCTCGCCTCGGACGACCCGTACTACATCAAGCTGGGGCCGGGCAGCAGTCTCGGCCCGCTCAACAACCCCTTCTACTGCCCCAAGCAGCGCAGCTCGGGGGACAAGCGGACGTGGCGCGACTGCTGGGGAGATCCGCGCGAGGACAAGGACAGCACGCTCAAGACGAGCATCTGGGCCTTGAGCAAGCATGAGCGCAAGGGCGGCGCGCACTGGCGGGTGGTGTTCCCCGGCCAGGCCTCCGACGATGATGACGAGAAGGTGGGGATCAATGAGACCAAGCCCTGTCTGTTGGACACGCCGATCAAGTGCTTGTTCAAGATGTCCGTGTTCGTGGCCAACACCCGGATCGATCCGGATGACACCAACCACGCCTGGGAAGGCCTGATGCCCTTCCCGCACTTCGAGCCCGGCGACTACGCGAAGGACTGCGGAGGGGGCTTCAACTCCACCCCCAGCACCACGGAGATGGCCCAGCGCAAGCACGACTTCAACCAGCCGTCGACCTGGGTGCTGCTCAACAAGAGCACGGACGAGCTGCACAACTCCAAGGGGGATCAGACCGGCGCCACCCACAACACGCCGGGTCTGCTCAACGACAGCGGCAAGCTCACCTTCTCCATGGGCTCCTCGTCCACGACGCTGGACCTGGACAACGATCGCAAGAAGCTGGAGATCGCCGGCTTCCAGATCTCCTCGGGCATGAGCGTCATCTCGCGCGGACAGACGTACTACCACCGGCCCGGCAACTGGACCGAGCAGCCCAACTTCTTCAACCCCTACTGGAGACCGCGCCTGGCGGCCGTCTGGCAGGGCCGGGAGTCGCTGCCGCTCATCAACAAGCTCACCAACTCGCTGCCCGAGTCCGTGCGCGACACGCCCGCGAAGATCATCACCCACTGAGAACCGTCATGCTCCGCTCACGCGCACACAAGAAGACCGTCCGGCGCGGCGCCGCCATCGTGGAGTTCGCGCTCGTGGTGCCCCTCCTGGTGTCCATCCTCATGTTCAGCATGTTCCTGAGCGACATCATCCGGGCGAAGCTCAAGATGCAGGAGGCCAGCCGCTACACGGCGTGGGAGATGAGCAGCTACACGCTGAGCGACTACGGCAGCGCGGACCATGACAAGGCCTTCGAGACCGCCCAGAAGGCGGCGGTGGACGAGGCGGCCGAGCGCTACAAGGACCTGGACTCGCTCGAGCCGGACGGCAAGTTCGGCTTCATGCTCGGCGCGGAGCCGGTGCAGGTGAAGGTGGAGAACCAGACCGTGTCGGGCGTCGACCTGAGCCGGGTCTTCGAGGGGAACGGGGGCACGGGCGACGAGGCCAGCAACGCGGTGGGCAAGACGCTCAACTTCTTCCTCGACCACTTCAAGATGAACACCAAGGGGCAGGTGCAGGTGGAGATCACCAGCAAGCTCGCCAGCCTCGGGCTGCCGCGCAACTACCTGCAGCAGGAGCAGAAGGGCTTCTTCGACGTCGACAACTGGGGCGGCAAGGACCTGAGCAACCTGCCGGTGAAGAACCGCTACACCCTCATCGCCAACGGCTGGCACCTGCCGGACGGAGCCAACGCCGTCATGGCCCCCAAGCGGGCGGGCGTGCACAGCGGAGGCAAGGACCAGCACGGCATGGCCGTGCAGGTGGACCGGATGACGTTCCTGGGTGTAGGAAACTACGCGGACAAAGTGGGGTTGGACGGGCTCGGCGCAATCGCCAACTTCGTGTTCCCCGACTTCTTCGGACCGTTCGTGGTCGCCAACAACTATGAGCCCTCGGCCGAGGGCAACAAGTGCAACAAGCCGGGGCACGGCGCCTCGTTGGGACTCAACAACCTCAACGAGTATCCCGGCCTGGACGACGACGCCCAGCGCTGCTTCGACACCGCCCCGTTCCGCGACACCCAGAAGTACGACGACTCGCTCTACCGCAAGGTGTTCATGGCCCGGGGCAACAGCTTCATGGGCTGCAAGAACGAGCAGGCGGACATGCCCAACACGCCCGCCCCTGATCCCAGCGTCCAGAAGGACAAGAACAAGAAGAAGGTGTCGTGCGAGTAAGCTCCCTCCCCCTCCTGGTGTTGCTCCTCTGGGCCCCCCTGTCGCGGGCCGAGCAGGAGCTCGCGGTCTACCCTGGCACCGTGCACACGCGGATCGGCAATGATCTGCTCATCGACGGCCAGTACCACCGCATGGCCTACTTCACCACCAAGGACTCCCTGGAGAAGGTGGCGAAGTACTTCCAGGGCTACTGGAGGAAGCAGGGCTACCCGGTCGTCGTGGAGGGAGACTTGAAGACCGAGGCCGTGGTGTCGGCCTTCTATACCCGCGAGGGGCTGCAGCGCGCCGTGGTGCTGCGGGCCGAGCGGGACAGGACCGTGGGCTTCACCGTGCTCAAGGATCTCTGGCTGTACGAGAAGCCTCCGGACGCGGGCAAGGGCCGCTTCATCCAGATCGAGGGCTCGCTCTTCAGCGCGGACGTGGGCTCGAGGGACGAGGCCGGGAGCACCCAGCACCGCACCCAGGTGGTGGAGCGGGGACTGGACGTGGTGCGGCAGGAGCTCGTCTCCAAGATGACCGCCACGGGCTACAAGCTGGTGCGCGAGTCCGGAGGCAAGCTGGATGGCCAGCGCAACATCGTGCTCGAGTTCACGCGCGGGGCCGAGCAGACCGTCACCACGCTGGTGGAGCTGGCGCCCTCGCAGGTGGCCGTGTCGCAGAGCTGGGTGGGAACGGACCGGCCGGACGGCATGCCCAACGCGGACGCCGTGCGCCAGGCGCGCGAGGAGCACGCGCGCGAAGTCCAGCAGCGCCGGGAGAAGAAGCCATGAGCGCGCTGCTGTGTGCCGTGGCGGTGGCCCTGGTGGCGGCGGCCCCGCCGCAACTGTCCCGCGAGAGCCGGATGCTCTTCGAGAACGCGCCCGCCCGGCTGGAGGCTCGTGTCGGGGAGTGGGTGACGTACCAGATGGATGGCGGGCCCCAACAGGGCTTCATGCGCATGGCCGTCGTCGGCGAGGAGAAGGACGCGCGAGGGCGGGACGCGGTGTGGGTGGAGTTGGAGTTCGGCAGGCACTCGGAGCTCAAGGCGCCGCTGGCGCAGTACCTCATGTTGGTGACGCGTGACGTGGGGCTGCGCTCGGAAGGCGTGACGCGGATGTTCGTCAGCCAGGGCTACGAGAAGTTGCAGGAGCTGGAGCAGGACGCCGTGACCCACTTCATGGGGACGCCCAAACCGGAAGCGCCCTCGGCGGCCCTTCCGCCCACCGAGCAGCTGTCCGCGGGTCCGGACACGAGCGTGACCCGGGGCAAGCCCGCGCGGGTGATGACGCTCGCGGGGACGGTGCAGGCCGAGCCGATGGAGGTCCGCTACCGTCAACTCGTCATCAAGCGGTACTGGGTCAGCCGGGAGGTGCCCATCCTCCGCCTGGCGAAGATCGAGTTTCCCCCCATCCACTATGTGATGGAGGTGCGCGACTACGGCGTGGATGCCCGGCCCCGCATGGTACGCCCCTCCCCGAACGACAAGAAGATGTTCCTGGGGACCGAGGAGCAGCTACCCTCGCGCTTCAAGTTCCAGTCTCCCCCCGAAACCGATTCAGGGTCGAAGGACAACCAACCATGAAGACGCCCGTGCCGACTCGAACGCTCCGCCGCCGCGCCCGTCGTGGCCAGGCCATGGTGGAGTATTCCTTCATCAACTGGGTGCTGGTGTTCGGCCTCATCGTCATGATGAGCGTCGACCTGGGCAACGGGAAGGAGAAGATGAACGTCATCGACGCCTTCCTGCGCGCGTACCAGATCTATTACGACTCGTTCTACTTCGTGCTCAACCTGCCGTTCCCGTGAAGCCCGCCCCGTCCCGCGCCGCCTCCGCCTCCCCGCTCGCGCTCCGGGTCATCCACGGCATCGTCTTCGGTGGATTGACCGCCATCTGTGTCGTGGCCGGCATGGCGGAGTTCGAGCACCTGTGGCGCACCCAGACGCAGCCCTTCCACGCCGGGCCGCCACCGCGTCCGGCGCTGGTGCTGGCCGTGCTCGCCACCGTGCTCGGCATGGGCGTCATCCTGGTGCAGAGCCTGCGCGGGCGCAGCGCGCGGCTCTTGTGGTCACTGTTCGTCCTCGCGGGCCTGGTGTTCACCCTCTGGGACTCTCATGAGGGACCCGTGCCGGGGCGCAGCACCCCCTCGGCCAACCTGAAGATCCTCCAGGTGGCCCGGGCGCTCCATGGCCGCATGGTGGAAGAGCTCCAGACCCGCGGCGCCCTCCCCGAGGACGCGGAGAGCTGGCAACAGGCGCTCCAGCAGGTGGCCCAGGGCCAGCCCACGCCCGTGCGCACGCGCTCGTTCGCGTCCCTGCCCTTTCGCATCCAGAAGGTGGACTCGCTCGAGGCCCTGCCCCCGGAGGCTCCGCCAGGCACGGTGTTCCTCTATGTCGTGGAGGGCGGCGTGGCCTACGAGCTCCAGGCGGTGGGCCTGTCTCCCGAGGGAGAGCCGTGGCGGCTCCAGGCACCGAACGGCGAGCCCGTGGTCTTCCGGGGGGCCTACAATCCGGAGCTCGCTCCGGCCTCCGGCGAGGGCGCGTCCGTACCGCCGTGAGTTGGCGGCGTGCCGCGTCAGTGCGGCGGGACTAGCGCTTCTCGACCTCGCCGCCGGCCTCGGGCTCGGGCGACCGCAGCTGGCCTTCCAAGACGCGAAGGGCCGACCGGGCCTCACTGGAGCCGGGCGCCGTCGCCATGACCCGCCTGCAGACCTCGATGGCGCTGCGCCGCCGACCCAGCGCGGCTTCCGCGTCGCACAACCGCGAGAGCACCGACAGGGCCTGAGGCCCCTGGGCGCCAGCGGACAGCGCCGCGCGCAGGAAGACGACTTCCTGGGAACGATCTCCCGAGCGAAGGGCCAGGTCCGCTTGCCGCACGAGCTCCGCCGGGGACGGAGAAGCCCGCGAGGCCGAGCGCCCGCTGGAAACCGACACGCCCCCGGCCTTCTCGGCCTCATCAGCCGCCTCGGAATCCACTCCCGCCTTGGACGGCTCCGGTCGCGGCGAAGCCTTGGCCACGCGGGCCGGCGGACTCGCCGGAGCGGCGGGCGGCGGGGGAGCCGCGGAGGGGGCGCGCCTCGCCTCCTCCTTCTTGAAGCTGTCGTCGTCCATCGCGGAGGCGGGGGCCGCGGCCATCGGCTCGGACATTCCCTGGGCGATCTCCGCTGGCGGCTCGCTGACGGAGTCGTAGGCGACGTTGGAGTCCACCGAGCCTTTCCTTTTCGAGGCGCTCCCCCCCATCCCGGTCAGCGCACTGACCTTTCCCTCAGCGGCCCGGCCTCGCGCCGCGGGTAGCGGCTTCGACTTGGCCATCTGGGGGATGTCGCGCGGGGAAGCGTAGGCGGGCTTGTCGGTGCGCTGGGGCGCCGCGAGGGGCTCGGCCTCCGCGAGACGCGACGGTCGCGCGGGGGCGACGACAGGGGCCGGGACCGAGGCCGCCTCGGCCTTGGCGCGCAAGCCAGGCGCCTGCGCGGGGCTCTGCAGCGAGGGACTCAGGTCCACGTCGCGGTTCACCTGGAGGACCACGATCCCGAAGACGCTCACGGCCGCCATGCCCAACGCGGGGGCCATCAGGCGGCGCCACCAGCGTGGGGCGGGCTCCGCGCCCGCCGCGGCCCGGCGAGCCGACTGCTGCGCATACGCGAGCAGGGAGTCCAGTCCCGCCTCGGGCGCGGCCTCCTGGGGCAGGCGGGCCATGGAGCGGCGCACGCCGCGAATCCCCCGGAGGGTCTCCGCGCACCGCGAGCAACCTTGAATGTGCTGCTCCACGGCATGGGCCTCGGGCAGCGGCAGTTCGTCATAGGCGAAGTCCAGCAGCCGCTCCTCGTGCGCATGGGCATTCTGGGTCTTCATCCCGCCACCGTCCTTCCATCCTCTGCCAGATCGCCATCCACGCCGAGCTCGGCCAGCCGCCGTCGCAGGCCCTCCAAGGCATAGCGCATGCGGCTCTTCACCGTGTTCTCCGACACGCCCGTCACCTCGGCGATGTCCTTGAAGGGAATGCCGCTGTACTCGCGCAACACGAAGACCTCACGTTGCTCCTCGGGAAGGCCGGCCAGGGCGCGCTCCAGCAAGGGTCTCACCCGGGCGTTGTAGGCGCCTCGCTCGGGGCTCGCGCCCTCATCGGGAAGGGCCTCGCCCAGCGGACGGCTGTCCTCTCCCTCGGAGCCCGCCGTGGGCGACTCCAGCGAGGCCGCTTGCCGATAGCTCTCTTTGCGCGCGCTGTCCACGCAGAGGTTCCTCGCGATCGTGTACAGCCAGGTGGTGAACTTCGCCTTCGTTTCGTAGTCCGGTGCGCCGCGCACCACCTTCAACCACGTCTCTTGAAGGACGTCTTCCGCCCGGGCGCGGTGGCCCGTGAAGCGGAAGATGAAGTTGAACACCGGGGTGCGGTGCCTGCGCACCAGTACCTCGAACGCACGGGGGTCTCCCGCCCGGAAGGCGAGCATCAACCGTTCGTCTGAGAGATCCGGTTCCAACATTCCCCCAAGCCCGGGGCCCCGCGCCCCGCCTCATCCCATCCGCCCACTTCAACGGATGAAGAAGGATTCAGGTCTACGGTCTTCGGCGGGCCCCGTAAGTGGGCAGAATGACAGGGAGAGCCGCCGCTGTCATCCCTCAGGGGCCCGGGTTGGATTTCCGGGAGGTAGCGAGAAGCACGGGCACGGCGACGCCCGCCACCAGGGCCGCCTGCCACAGGAGCACCGCGGGCAGGGGCCGCTGGAGGTGGATGAAGAGCGAGCGGCCGAGGGCCATGCCCAGCAGCACTCCGGTGAGCGTGCGCACGGCGTTGGAGCCCCCGGTGGGACGGAAGCGGCCCACGGCCCAGTCCACGAGCGCGGGCAGGGTGAGGCCGAGCACCACCGGCACATCCCAGGACCAGGTCAGCGGGGCACGCAGCTTGAACAGCGCCACCAGCATGGCCAGCAGGACCGGGTAGGTGCCCAGGCAGCGGGCACATACCCGCACGCCCCCGAGCACATAGGTGCGGTTGTACTCCTCGGGATGATGGTGACTGAGCCAGAACACCCTACCCTCCCTCGTGGCGGGGGGAAGCATCCGGGGTAGAGGCCGGACGCTCGCGCGCGTCGTTCTCCACCAGGAAGCACGCGGCGGTATGCCCCCGCTCCAGCGAGTAGAGGGGCGGCGTTTCCCGCCGACAGCGCTCCATGGCGAAGGGGCAGCGCGGATGGAAGGCGCACCCGGGCGGGGGCGCGAGCGGAGACGGGACATCGCCCTGGAGCAGGATGCGCTCGCGGCGCCGCTCGGGATCCGGCACCGGCACCGCCGACAACAGGGCCTGGGTGTAGGGGTGCCGGGGCGTGCGGTAGAGGTCCGCCGCGTCCGCCAGTTCCACGATGCGGCCCAGGTACATCACCGCCACGCGCGTGGAGACGTACTCGACGATCTTCAGATCGTGCGCGATGAAGACGTAGGTGAGCCCCAGCTCGCGCTGGAGATCCACGAGCAGGTTGACGATCTGCGCCTGGATGGAGACGTCGAGCGCGCTGATGGGCTCGTCGGCGACGACCAGGTCCGGTCGCAGGGCGATGGCCCGGGCGATGCCGATGCGCTGGCGCTGGCCTCCGGAGAACTCATGCGGGTAGCGGTCCAGGGCCTCGCGCGGCAGGCCCATCATGTCCAGCAGCCCGGCCACCTTCGCCTCGCGCGCGGCACCCCGCTCGAGCCCGTGGATGGCGAAGGGCTCGCCGAGCAACGCCCGCACGGACATGCGCGGGTTGAGCGAGGCATAGGGATCCTGGAAGACGAGCTGCATGCGCCGCCGCAAGGGGCGCAGCTCGCGCTGGGACAGGCCCGTCAGCTCCCGGCCCTCGAAGCGGATGGAGCCCGCCGTGGGCCCCACGAGCCGCAAGAGGGTGCGCCCGAGCGTGCTCTTGCCGCAGCCGCTCTCGCCCACCAGCCCGAGCGTCTCGCCGCGCCGCACGTCGAAGCTCACCCCGTCCACCGCCTTCACGCTGCCGCGCACGCGCCCCCACGGCCCGCCCCGCACCGGGAAGTGGGTCTTCACGTCGCGCACCTGGAGGAGGGGCTCGGCGGGGAGGGGCTCGGTCATGGCACGGGCACCGGGTTGTGACATGCGGCCTCCTGGCCCTCGCGCTTGGACTCCAAGGGGGGATCCACCCGCGCGCACACGTCCAGGGCGCGCTCGCACCGGTCGCGGAAGCGGCAGCCCCCGGGCAGCCGGTGCAGGCCCGGCACCATGCCGGGAATCGTCTTCAACCGCGGACGCGTTCCCGGCGGCCCGTCCATCGTCTGGAGCGCCGGAATGGAGCGCAGCAGGCCCGCGGTGTACGGATGCGCTGGCTGCCGGAAGAGCGCCTTCACCGGGGCCCGCTCCACCACGCGGCCCGCGTACATCACCACCACCGTGTCGCAGTGCCCCGCCACCACGCCCAGGTCATGGGTGATGAGCATCACCGCCATGCGGCGCTCGGCCTGCAGCCGCTTGAGCAGATCGAGGATCTGCGCCTGGATGGTGACATCGAGCGCGGTGGTGGGCTCGTCCGCGATGAGCAGCTCCGGGCCGCTGGCGAGCGCCATGGCGATCATCACCCGCTGGCGCATGCCGCCGGACAGCTCGTGGGGGTAGCTGTCCACGCGCTGCTCGGGAGCGGGGATGCCCACCTGCCGCAACATCTCCACGGCGAGCTCGCGCGCGGCGGAGCGCGACAGACCCAGGTGCAGCCGCACGCCCTCGGCGATCTGCTCGCCCGCCGTGTAGACGGGGTTGAGGGACGTCATCGGCTCCTGGAAGACCATGGAGAGGTGGCGCCCGCGCTTGCGGCGCATCTTCTCCTCGGGGAGCGCGAGCAGATCCTCGCCCTGGAAGAGGATGCGCCCGCCCACCACCCGGCCCGGAGGCTCGGGCACCAGGCGCATCACCGAGAGCGCGGTGAGGCTCTTGCCGCAGCCACTCTCCCCCACCACGCCCAGGGTGCCCCCCGGCGGAAGGGAGAAGGACACGTCATCCACGGCCAGCACGGGACCCGCGTCCAGCGACAGCTGGGTCTTCAATCCGCGGACGTCGAGAAGAGGTTCGGACATGGGGTGCACGGGAGGGCCTGTGAACAGCCGGCCCGGGCCTTCACTTCCGGGACAGCTCCTCCAGGAACTCCTCCTCGTGGATGAGGCGCTTGCGGATGAGCAGGCGGATGAGGCTGGCCACCATGCGCGCGGGCTTCACCTTCTCCGTGTGCAGCTGCGCCTCGGCGCCATCCGCCATGCGCTCGAGGTCCTCGAGCACCTTCAGGTCCTCCTCGGAGATGTCGGGAAGCTCGGGCCGGGGCGGCGGCAGCGGCGTGCCCTTGGCGGCCCCTCCGAAGACGACCACGGGCACGCCCTTCCTCGACTCCTCCTCGGGGGCCGCGTCGCCGGCCTCGTGCACCCCCCCACCGAGCAGCTCATCGAGCACCTCCCCGTTCTCCTGGGGAGGCGGGGGCGGCGGCAGCGCGGTGTTCCGGGCCTTCGTGGCAGCGCGAGGGGTGATGAGGGTGATGTCCTCGTCCTCGTCGGAGAAGGGAGGAGGCGGCGGGGGCCTGAGCGGCGCGGAGACAGGCGGCTCCCAATCCAGGATGGACACATCGGCCCGGCCGCTGGGCTCCCCTCCCAGCGGCTCATCCCCGTCGTCCTCGAGCCCATCCACCACCCGGCCACTCACGAGCTCCAGCACGCGATCCAGATCGTCCTCGGCGGCCACGTGCACGCGGATGGGTTTGTTGAGCTGAAAGCTCAGCTCCTCCACGGGCCGCAGGTCCGAGGGATCATCCACCGCCACGTGCAGCCGCTCCACGCGCCCCTCGCGCTCGAGCCGGAAGGGCACGAGGCGATGCTCGATCTGGAAGTCGAGCGGCACGAGCGCGCGCACCTCGGGGGGAATCTCCGGCAGCTCGACGAAGGGGAGGTTGGCCTGCCGGGCGAGCGCCCGGGCCACCTCGGGCAGCGAGGCGAAGCCCAGGGTGACGATGACCGAGCCCAGCCGCACACCACGGGCCCGGGTCCGCTGCTGTTTACCGAGCGCCTTGCGGATCTGCTCCGGGTTGATGACGCCGGACTCGAGGAGGAGCTCGCCGATCTTCTTGCGCATGGAGGACCGAGGGGGGACGGCCTAACGCTTGACCTTCGCCAGGTACTCGTCGCGGGTGAAGACCCCCTTCTCGATGAGCAGCTCCACCATGGCCTTGAGGGCGGCGACTTCCTTGCGCTGCACCTCCTCCACGCCGCGCAGCATCTCCACGGGGCTGGCGCCCGAGCGCACCGAGGGCGACTCGCGCGAGGCCATGGGCGGCATGGGGGCCGGGGCCGGAGCGGGCTGGGCGGCGGGCGAGTCCTTCATGTTCCGCACGACGGTGCGGCCATGGGAGTCCACCACCTTGAAGTTGGTGTCCGCGTCCTCCAGTTCGCCCGAGTCCTCGTAGAAGCGCGCCATGGCACGCGCGATGGCCGTGCGGCCCGCCACGTTGGGGACGATGCGGCACTTGGTGATGGCGCGCAGCTCGTCCAACTGCCGCACGTTGAGCGGATCCGCGATGGCCACCACCAGCGTCTTGCCGTCATCCCGCAGCTGCATGGGCAACAGCGCGAAGTCCCGTGCCGTCTGGACCGGAACCCGGTTGAGCACGTGCTTGGGGACTTCCTTGAGTGCGTCCAGGTTCACCGCGGGTATGGCGAGCTGCTTGGAGAGCGCCCGGACGAGGATGTCCTCGGACACGAAGTTCATCCGCACCAGGATTTCTCCCAGCTTGCCGCCCCATTTCGCCTGCTCCGCGAGCGCCGCCTTGAGCTGGCTCTCCTGGAGCACATTCGCCTTGATCAGCAGTTCGCCGAGCTTGATCTGTGCCATGTCACGGTCGTGGGGGCCCGAACGGACCCGCCGGTCGCCTCACTCTACCCCGAGATGCCGGGGGTTGCTCTTTTCTTGAGCCGCTCACGAGCCCGGCGCGGCGGGCGGCAGGGCGACCGGGGGCAGGGCCTGTCCTCCCTCGTCCACCTCGACCACGGGAACGTCCTCGGGGGCGGAGAGATCGAAGAGGGTGAGGTCCGGGGCCTCATTCAGCGTGACATCGGTGTAGCGCAGCCCCAGGGAGGTGTCCGCCGAGGCCGCCCGGAGCGTCACCTGGTGGGGGAAGACGGCGTCGCCCTGGGGCTCGAAGCGGCCGTACTCCAGCGCGTAGGTGCGCGCGCCCTGGACCTCGCTGCGCACCACCCGCAGGTGCCGGGGGTGGATGTGCAGCACCTGGGACACCCCGCCGCGCACCAGGGTGAGGACATAGAGAGCCTCCTTCTCGTCCACCCCGAGCGTCATGCGCTCGGCGGGGATGAAGGGCACCCGGCCGAGCATCACGGAGACCAGCTCCTCGCTCGGCAGGGCGAGCGGCAGGAAGCGCGACAGGTTCTGGGGGGTGGCGGGCCCCTGGTAGAACTTGTTCTCCTGGAATTGGAGCAGCCCGAAGCGCTGGCCGTCGGTGACGAGCACGGCGATGGGGCGGTTGAAGAAGTCGAACATCTCCACCCGGAGCAGGCCCGGCAGGGAGGCGGCCAGGAAGACCGACACGGTGCCCGTGCCCTGGGGAGACTCGACACGCAGCTTGCCATCCCCCTGGAGGGTGGCCGTGACGTCCTGGGCCTCGCGGGTGAGGCGGAAGAGCTCCTCGGGCTGGGTGATGCGGCCCCGAGGCCCGAAATCCAGGCGCTTGGGACAGCCCGAACAAACGAGGGCCAGGAAGATTGCGACGGCAGCGCGGTTCATGGCTTAAGTCTCGCGCCCGGCGACCTCCCTGGCCACTCCCGTATGAGCCTTTCCGACATCCTCCACTACCTGCGCATCGGCGGCTTCACCCTCGCCTTCCTCCTGCTCTCCTCCACGGTGGCGCTGGTGGTGGCCATCGAGCGGCTCATCACCCTCTGGGGGGTGAGCGAGCGCTCCCGGCTGCTCGGGGACACCGTGCACAAGCACCTGTTGCGCGGAGACATCGCCGCGGCCCGCTCCGCCACCGAGCGCTCCAACGCCGCCGTGGCCGACATCTTCCTCGCGGGCTTCGATCGCTTCGAGCGCACGCGCGGCAGTTGTGAGGGAGTGGACTCGGCGGTGGAGCGCGAGCGTGCCCAGGTGGGCCTGCGCCTGCGCCGCAACCTGTGGTTGCTGGCCACCATCGGTTCGCTGACGCCGTTCGTGGGCCTGTTCGGCACGGTGGCCGGCATCATGAAGTCCTTCAAGGATCTGGGCCTGGACGTGGCGGCGGGAGGCACGGGCGGCACCGGCGCGGTGATGACGGGCATCTCCGAGGCGCTGGTGGCCACCGCGGTGGGCATCCTCGTGGCCGTGCAGGCCATGGCCTTCTACAACTACTTCCAGGCGCGGCTGTCGCGCGTGCTCGTGGAGCTGCGGCTGTTGGGCGAAGAGTTCGTCGAGCTCTTGCGCGAGCGGCCCCTGGGCGCTCCCGCCGCCATCGTTCCCGCCGCCCCCGCGGCTTCCGCGGAAGCACGTTCCCCCTCGGACACCTGAGGTTCGTTCACATGGCGATGGGAAAGATACCCGGAGACTCCGAGGGGGGTGACGAGGTCGGGTTCGCGGAGATCAACATCACCCCGCTGACCGACATCTTCCTCGTGCTGCTCATCATCTTCATGGTGACCAGCTCGGTCATCGTCCAGCAGGCGCCCAGCGGCGGAGCCCAGACGGGCCTCAAGGTGAACCTGCCCAAGGGCGGGGCCACGGACGTCACCGCGCGCGCCACGGACATGTCCGTGGCGATCCTCTCGGACGGGAGATTCGTGCTCGGCGGCAACGTCGTCACCGAGGACGAGCTCAAGCGCGCCTTCACCGACGCCCAGCAGAAGGATCCCGACACCATCGTCATCGTCCAGGCGGACGAGGGCGTGCCCCATGGCACGGTGGTGCAGGTGATGGAGCTGGCCAAGGGCGCGGGACTCGGACAGCTCGCCATCGGCGTGCGCGAGCCCCAATAAAGCAACCGCAAAGCAACCGCCCCCGCCCTCTTCCCGGAAGGAGGAGGAACGGGGGCGGCGGGCGTCACACCCGTGGGCGCGGGCTCAGATGGAGCCGAACGCCTGCGTGGAGATGTCCACCGAGGAGGTGTCCTCGAGGGCCATCATGCGCGCGGCCTGCTCCACGTTGGGCAGCACGTTGCGCGCGTACCACAGCGCGCTCCACTTCTTGCCCTCGTAGAAGGCCTTCTCGTCGCCCGTGGCCTTCTCGCCCGCGCGCTCGGCGATGAGCGCCGCGTCCAGCAGCAGCCAGCCCACGGCCACTTCCGACATCATGTTGAGGAAGCGGTTGGCCGACAGCGGGATGAGCGTCATCTTCGCCGGATCCTGCGACCAGCCGAGGATCGCCATGGCGCTGGCCATCAGGCCTTCCTGCGCGGCGGCGAGCTGCTTGACGGCCTCGCCGTAGATCTTGTGCTCGCGCTGGGCCTCGATGAAGGCGCCCACGTCCGACATGAACTGCTGGAAGTGCGCGCCGCCGGCCTGGCCCATCTTGCGGCCCACCAGATCCATGGCCTGGATGTGGTTGGTGCCCTCGTAGATGGAGAAGATCTTCGAGTCACGCGTGTACTGCTCCACCGGGTAGTCCTGGCAGAAGCCGGCGCCGCCGAACACCTGGATGGCCTGGGCGCACAGCCGGAAGGACTGATCCGAGCCGTAGGACTTCACCAGCGGGGTGAGCAGCTCCACCTGGCCGCGGTGGTAGGCCGCCTGGGTGTCGTCCTTGCCCGAGAGCTGGTGCGCCTTGTCCGTGTGCATGGCCAGCTTGACGATGAGCGCGCGGATGCCCTCCACGTGCGCCTTCATGTCCAGCAGCATGCGCCGCACGTCGGCGTGCTCGATGATGGCCGCGCGGGGCGCCGTGGGATCCTTCCACTTGTGCGCCGGCGCGCCCTGCTTGCGATCCTTCGCGTACTCGAGCGCGTTGAAGTAGGCCGTGCTCGCCAGCGCCAGGCCCTGGATGCCCACCGCGATGCGCGCGCCGTTCATCATCTTGAACATCTGGCTCATGCCGACGTTCTCGATGCCGCCCACGAGCTCGCCCACACAGCCGTCGTTCTCGCCGAAGTTGAGCACACACGTGGCCGAGGCGCGGATGCCCATCTTGTGCTCGATGGAGCCCAGGGTGACGTCGTTGGGACCCAGGAGCGAGCCGTCCGGCTTCACGCGGATCTTCGGCACGATGAAGAGCGAGAGGCCCTTGGTGCCGGGCACCGCGCCGTCGATACGCGCGAGCACCAGGTGGATGACGTTCTCGGCGAGGTCATGGTCTCCGCCGGAGATGAAGATCTTCGTGCCGCGGATGTTGTAGGTGCCGTCCGCGTTCTTGCGCGCGGTGGACTTGGCCGCGCCCACGTCCGAGCCCGCCTGGGGCTCGGTCAGGCACATGGTGCCGCCCCAGGTGCCGTTGAGCATGCGCTCCACGTACAGCTTCTTCTGCTCGGGCGTGCCGCACTCGGCCACGAGCTCCGCGGCGCCGTAGGCCAGGCCCGGGTACATGTTGAAGGCCGAGTTGGCGCCCGAGAGGATCTCCTCGACGAGCACCGAGAGCATCATCGGGCCGCCCTGGCCGCCGTGCTCGGGGCTCGCGGCGATCGACTTGAAGCCCTGCTCGTAGACGCCCTTCCACGCGTCCTTGAAGCCCTTGGGCGTGATGACCGAGCCGTTCTCCACCCGGCAGCCCTCGCGGTCGCCCGAGGCATTCAGGGGCCCGAGCACGTCCTTGGCGAAGCGGTACGTCTGCTCGAGCACCGCCTTGGCCTCATCCGGGCCCCAGGCGTCAAACGGCGCTTGTCCGGCGACCTGGCCGAAGCCGAACTGCTCGAACAGCGTGAAGTAGAGTTCCCGAAGGTCGATCTTGTACGTGTTGATGCCGGCGGACATGGCGCTTCCCCTAACCCCGTAAGACGGGGCTCACGGCCGGAAAAAGGCGCGTGGCCCCAAGTGGGATGAGGGGAAGGTTACGTCGATTGATTCTAGAGTCAACCCGGAATGACGCCTCGCGTTGGGTGGGACAATGCCCACCATCCCGCGGGGCGGCCGACAGGCGGGAAAGACCCTATTTCTTGGTCTTCTTGGAGGGGTCCGGGGCGGTGGCGGTCTTGGCGGCGGGCTTGGAGCCTGTCGTCTTCTTGCCCGACAGCGCGCCCTCCTCCTCGGTGCCCTCGGGGGCGGCGGTGCCGGCGTTCTGCAGGAGGCTCTCGCGCGGCACGTCCACGACGATGGGGGACTGGCCCGAGCGCTGCCGGTTCTCGTCCTCGAGTGAATAGAAGAGCTGGATGCTGGAGTGGCCCTTCATCACCAGCTCACCGCGCTGGTTCTCCGCCCACAGCTCCACCTCGACGAAGTAGCGGCCGCCCTCGCCATAGCGGTCGCTCACCCGGCCCTTGCAGACCACGGTGTCGCCCGGCCACACCATCTTGATGAAGCGCACGTGATAGCGCCGCAGCTGGCCGCCGCGGGCCCAGTCGCTGATGAGCTGGCCGAGCATGCCCATGACGAGCATACCGGGGGCGTAGACGGACGGCATGCCCACGCTCTTGGCGTACACCTCGTCCACGTGCACGGGGTTGAAGTCACCCGAGGCGCCGGCGTAGCGCGACAGCTGCACGCGATCGATGGGGGCCTTGGCGAGCGCGGGCAGCTCGTCACCCACGCGAATGCCTTCGAAGTAGAGCTTGCGCGCGGGCATCACGAATTCTCCTTGGCGGCGCGGACGATGAGGGTGCGGCGGGCACGGAACACCAGGTTGCCCTCCTCGTCGCGGCCCTCGTCCTCGATGACGGCGACGTCCATCTTGCCCGCGGGCCCCGTGCGCTCGAGCACCTCGGCCACGCGCGTGGCGACGAAGATGCGATCGCCCGCGAAGATGGGCCGCTCGTACTCGAAGGACTGCTCGGCGTGCAGCAGGCTCTTGATGCCCACGCCGAGCAGCTCGCGCAGGTCCGCCGCCGAGCTGAAGGACGCGGGGAACGTGGGCGGGGCCACCACGGTGGGGTAGCCCGAGGCGCGCGCGTACTCCTCGTCGTAGTAGATGGGGTTGTAGTCACCGAGGGACTCGGCGAAGCGCCGGATGGCGCCCTTCTCCACCTCGTTCAGGAATGGCGGGGAAGCCCGGCCAATCGCATTCTTGTCCAGCATGTCCCTCTCCCTTTAACGACCGGCTGGCAGCTCGAGCACGGTCAGAAGACCGGCCTCGGCAGCCGTCACGCGCGGGGCGGCATTCACCAGCATGTGTGCGGTGGCCCGGTCGCCGGGCACCCCCCCACGGATTTCCAGAACCAGCTTCGGCTCCGCTTCAATCTCGATGCGATCGCCCGGGTCGTCCGCGCCCACCGCGATCGTCAACTCCAACCGCACCCGCTCCTGCCCCTCCTCCAGCCCCACCGCGGACTGGAAGATACCCGCCACGCGGCCCTTCTTCACCGGGAAGGCGCCTCCGGTGATGTCCTCCTCGGCGAACACGGGGACGATCTCCTCCTCGAAGTCGTCGCAGTCCATGCCCAGCCCCAGCGCGCACAGGGCCGCGCTCTCCACCAGCCCCACGTGGCCGAGCTGCTCGCGGTCCACCAGGGCGAAGAACTCCTCCTCGCTCAGGCCCGCGCCCACCTTGCGCTGCAGGGCCTCGCGGCGGTGGCGCGCATCCACCACGCGCGTCACCGTGGCATGGCGCACCGGACCGCACGCCTGGCCCGCCGTGGCCACCAGGCGATCCATCACGAAGCCGGGGTTGACGCCGGTGCCGAGCACCGCCACCCCCGCGCGCTGCGCGGCCTGCTCCAGCTTCTGCGCGAGCTCCGGGTACTTGAGGAAGGGAAAGGCCAGCTCCTCGCAGGTGGACACCACGGACAGGCCGAGCTGGATCGCCTGCAGCAGCTGATCCATGACGCCTTCCAGGCGCGAGCCCGTGGCATGCAGCAGCACGGCGCCCTTGCGCCGTCCCACGGCCGCCTCCAGGCTGCTCGCGACCTTGCCCTTCAGTCCCGCGACCCCCACCACGTCCGACAAGGGTCGCCCCACCAGTTGCGGGTTGGCGTCCATCGCGCCGAGCAGCTCGACCTCGGGTGAAAGCAGGGCCGCCCTGACGATCTCCTGACCGATGACTCCCAACCCCATGACCACCACCGGGACCGGCCCTGCGGAGGCTCTAGGCATCGGAGAACTCTCCAAATTTCAAGGAGTTACAACACGGTGCAGCACTGCGGCGCACCATAGACCACCCCCCGCCGGACAGGCAAGCGGCTCGTGAGGCGAGGGGGTGCTCATTTTCCGAAAACCCCGGGCTATCACGAGGGCTCGTCGGGCAGGTTGGTGCACGGCAGGGCAGACCCGAGGGTGTGACCTTTGGGTGGGAAGCCGTGTATAACAGCCCGGTTCTTCAACATCCGTTCTTCAGGGTTGGGAGGCTGTATTCATGGACCGCATCCTCGTAGTGGATGACGATCCGCTCATTCTGGCCGCGCTGTCGCGGATCCTCCAGTCGGAGGGCTACGAGGTCGTCACCCACACGGATCCCGCCCAGGCCGCCAAGGAGCAGGGATTCCAGGTGGTGCTGACGGACTTCATGATGCCGCTGCTCAACGGCGTGGAACTCTTGCGCACGCTGCGTGAGAAGAATCCGCGTGCGGTCCGCCTGATGCTCACGGCGGCGGCGGACTTCCGCACCGCCTCCGAGGCGGTCAACCGGGGCGAGGTGTTCCGCCTGCTGGGCAAGCCGTGGTCGCTCAGCGAGCTGACCAGCGCGGTGCGCCAGGCCATCGAGCACTACCGGCTGGTGGAGTCCAATGAGCGGCTCACGCGCGAGGTGGCGGAAAAGAACGCGGAGCTCACGGCCATCAACCGCGACCTGGAGCGCATGGTCGTCGAGCGCACCAACGGCCTGCTCGATGGGCTCATCAGCGCGCTCGACTACCGCGACACCGAGACCCAGTGGCACTCGCGCCGCGTGTCGCTCTACTCGCGCCGCATCGGCGAGGAGATCGGCCTGACGCCCACCCAGCTCGAGGTGGTGGAGCAGGGCGCGCTCCTGCACGACATCGGGAAGATCGGCGTGAGCGACACCATCCTGCTCAAGCCCGGCCCGCTCTCGCCCGAGGAGTGGGTGGAGATGCGCAAGCACCCCGAGTACGGCTACAAGATCCTCGCGAAGATGCCCTACCTGCACGACGCCTCGCTCATCGTGCTGCACCACCAGGAGCGCTGGGACGGCAAGGGCTACCCCCAGGGGCTCAAGACCCGGGACATCGTCGTCGGGGCGCGCATCTTCGCCATCGCCGACACGGTGGACGCCATCACCTCGGATCGTCCCTACCGCAAGGGGCGGCCGCTGTCCGTGGCGCGCGATGAGATCCGGCGCTGCTCGGGCACGCAGTTCGATCCCGAGATCGCCGAGGCCTTCCTGCGCATCCAGGACGCCGAGTGGCAGCGCATCCGCAAGAAGGTCGAGGACATGGAGAACGCGGAGAACGCGCTCTGGGCCGGCTTCACGCCCGGCAAGGTCCCCAACCGCGTGGCGAGCTGAGACGCCCGCCCCGCCCGCCTCACCGCATCAGGGCGACACCTCCACGTCGATCAGGGTGTCGCCCTCCAGCAGCAGATCCACCACCTCCAGGCCGCGCGTCACCTCGCCGAACGCCGTGTAGCGGCCATCCAGGTGCGGCTGCGGCGAGTGCGTGAAGAAGAACTGGCTGCCCCCCGTGTCCTTTCCCGACAGCGCCATGCCGATGACCCCCCGCGCATAACGCCGGTGGGTGATTTCGCATCGGATGGAGTAGCCCGGTCCCCCCTCCCCGTCCCCTCGCGGATCTCCCCCCTGGGCCACGAAGTCCGGCACCACGCGGTGGAAGGTGAGGCCCCGGAAGTAGCCCTGGCGCGCGAGCGCCACGAGGTTGCCCGACGTCAACGGCGCCTCGGCGTCCAGCGCCACGGTGATGTCCCCCTTGTGGGTGCGGAAGATGAGGGACGTTCCCTCCGGCGCGGGCTCGGGACGGTGCGCCTCCTCCGGGACTTCCACCCAGGGCGCCCGCACCGGCTGTCCCGTGAGGCGGGTGAGCGCCTCGGCGGCCACGCGGCGCACGTTCGCATGCGGATGTCCCAGCCACCCGCGCAACACCCCTTCCGCGTCCCGCCCCGCGAGCGCCACGAGTCCCGCCGCCACCGGCTCGGCCAGATCCGGCTCCCGCGGCACGCGCTCGGCCAGCGCACGCACCCCGGGCAGCGCCTCCAGATCCTTCAACTCCGCGGCCGCGCCCGCCGCCGAGGCCGCCACCACCGCGTCCTCTCCCGCCAGGAGCTCGCGCACGGGCCCGGCCGCCTCGGGCACGGGCCGCGCCGCCACCGCCGCGAGCGCCGCCAGCCTCACGCGCGCATCCGCGTGCTTCAGGTAGCGCACCCCCTCGCCCGCGCCCCCCGCCGCACTGGACTGCGCCACCTCGCGCAGCCCCAGCGCCAACCGCGAGGCCTCCGCCACCCGGCCGCCCCCACAACGCAGCACCTCGTCGAGCCGCCCGTGTTGCCGATCCATCGCCGCCGCCAGACGGCAGTCCAGGTTCATCAAATCCCCAGCCGCGCCCTCGGACACCGCCCCGGGCGCCGCCTCCTGGAGCGCGCGACGCAAGGACACCAGCACCCGGCGCCCCGCCTCGGGAAGGCCCTGTTGCGCGAGCGCGAGCCACGCATGGCCCGCGGCGGAGTCCCCTTGGGCCACGCGTCCCGCCCCCGGTGCGAGTCCCGCCAGCGCATCCAGGGCCGTGCAGTCTCCCGAGCACCGCGCGGCCAGCTTCGCGAGCGTCCGCGCCGCCTCGGCCGCCACGCGTGGCACCTCGTCCGCGAGCCGTGCCCCCACCACCGCCGCGTCCTCCGGGGCGCCCACGTCGCCCAGGCCCTTCGCGCACACGGCCCGGACATCCGGCGCCCCGTCCCCCAGGCAGGCACGCAGCGGGCCCAGGGCGTCAGTGCGCTTGAGGTTCGCCAGCAGATAGGCCCCTCCATACCGGGTGGCTTCGGGCAGGCCCGCCTGGAGCAACCCCTCCACCCGGGCGAGCGGGACTTCCGCCAGCGACGCGCCCCGGCGCCCCGCCACCCCGAGCGCCAGGGCCGCGCGACCCGCGAGGACGGGCCCGAGCGACAGCCGCTCCACCAGACGCGCCACCGCCTCGGGCGTGCCGAGCCTGCCCAGGGAGTCGATCAGCGTGAGGTACGCGCCCGGCTCCGCCTCCAACACGCGGGCCTCGCCGCCCGCCTCCTGGTGCATCCGGTACTCGCTGGCGAGCAGCGCCTGGGCCAGACGGGACTTCTCCTCCGGGGTGAGGGGCTCCCACGACAACGCGAGCACCCCCGCGGCGAAGGCGGCCGCCTGCTTCACGGAGGGCTCGCCGTCCTTCAGGCCCACCTCCACCGCGTCCAGTGTCGAGGGGGCCTGCAGGCGGGCGAGCGCGAGAAACGCCCGGATCCGGACCGGCGTGCTGCCCCGCAGCGCCCGCTCCACCAGCCGTCCATCCGCCAGCGAACGGCGATCCTCCCACCGGGCGATCTCCGCGAGGGCCTCCTCCTGGGTGGGGGACGGGGAGGAGTGGACACAACCCGAGAGCACGGCCCCCGCCAACAGCCAGGCGGCGAGCGAGGCATACACAGAGTTCATGGTGCGCTCGCGTAGGCCAATTCCCCGCGAAAATCCAGGGGTTAGCGCCCGCTTGCCGTTTGACTTGGGGCTCCCGGGCACCAGAAGATGTGGGGCGCTTTCCAGTCTCAAGGAGTACCGGTCCTGAAATGCCCTGGCTGCGGCATCAAGGTCGCGGATGGCACCGCCATCTGCCCTTCGTGCGACTACATCATCGATGCCTCGTTCATCTCGTCGGATGCTCCCCGGAGAAGTCTCGTGGAAGAGGGAGAAGAGGAGATGACCGGGTCGCTCTCGGCCATTCCGCCTCCGCCCCGGCCCGTCAGCACCAACTCCGGCACGCGCGGAGCCCCCACGAAGGTCACCACGTCCTCGGGCGTGCGGGTCTCGTCCTCGGGCATGCGGGTCACCACCGCCTCGGGCGTGCGCCCCAAGGGCGCCTCCGGCACGGGCTCGCGTCCCGCCGTGTCCACGCCCACGGGCTCGCGTCCCGCCGTGCCCCCGACCGATGACGTCACCAACATCCGCTCCATGGAGGACATCGTCCGCAGCGCCCCGCCCCGCGCCTCGAACGGACGCCCCATCCCGGCCGTGCGTTCCGGAGGCGCCACGGGCTCGCGTCCCGCCGTGCCCCCCCGCCGTGAGACGGCCACCGAGCTGGATCCCTCCGACGTCAACTACGTCCCTCCCCGGCCCGCGCCCTCCTCCGTCCACACCACCGGGCAGATCATGGCGCCCGAGGAGCTCGCCGCGGACCTCAAGGACTTCCTCGGCGACCTGGGCCGCTCCGACAAGATCGTCTTCTTCAGCGCCGTCGCCGTGGTCCTCTCGGCCTTCACCCCCTGGAAGGAGACGGCCGAGGACGGCGACATCCTCGGGCTCATGAGCCTGGGCATCATCGCCATCCTGGGCGCGCTCGGCATCGTGGGCGTGCTTGCCGTGCGCGTGCGCCGCATCATGCCGCGCCTCAACGTGCTCGTGCCCTGGATGGCGCAGCTCGGCCTGTCCATCGCCTGCGTCCTCTGGTGCCTCATCTTCATGAAGCTCTCCACCGACCACACCGAGGTGCCCTCGGCCGTGGGCAGGGAGATCATCTACAACTCCACCCCGAGCTTCGGCGCGGTCCTCGCCCTGCTGGGCTCGCTGGGCTGTGTGGCCGGCACGGTGCTCGGCATCAAGGAGAAGCCGCAACCATGACGCCGTCCCCCGCGCCAGCCAGCGCCGCCTCCTCCCTCGAGCGGCTGCTGCGGGCCCTGAGCGGGACGGTGCTCGGCCAGGCCCACGTCGTGGCCGACCTCGTCACCGCGTTCCTCGCGCGGGGCCACGTGCTGCTCGAGGGCGTGCCCGGCGTGGCCAAGACGCTCACCGCGCGCAGCATGGCCTCGGCGCTCGGCCTGGGCTTCACCCGCGTCCAGTTCACCCCGGACCTGATGCCGAGCGACATCCTCGGCACCCACGTCTTCCGGCCCCAGGAGGGCGCCTTCCAGCTCGTCAAGGGCCCCATCTTCACCGAGGTGCTGGTGGCCGATGAGATCAACCGCACCCCGCCCAAGACGCAGTCCGCGCTCCTGGAGGCCATGGAGGAGCGTCAGGTCACCCTCGAGGGCACCGCGCACGCGCTGCCCGCGCACTTCTTCGTGGTCGCCACGCAGAACCCGCTGGAGCTCGAGGGTACCTATCCCCTGCCCGAGGCCCAGCTCGATCGCTTCCTGATGCGGGTGCGCGTGGGCTACCCGTCGCCCGAGGCGGAGCTGGACATGGTGCGCGCCTTCCACCAGCGCCAGGGCCGCCCGCCCCAGGTGGAGCGGGTGCTGGACGCGCCCACGCTGCTGGAGTTGCAGGCGCGCGCGGCGGCCGTGGCCTGTGACGACTCCATCCTCGACTACACGGTGCGCCTCATCCGCGAGACGCGCGCCAACCCCCGCGTGCGCCTGGGGGCCTCGCCGCGCTCGGCGCAGGCGCTGCTCGCGGCGGCCAAGGCCCGCGCGGCCCTGCACGGCCGCGACTTCGTCACCCCGGACGAGGTGAAGGCCGTGTGCCCGAGCGTCCTCAACCACCGCCTGCTGCTCAAGGCGGAGGCGGAGGTCGAGGGCCTCACCGCGGATGACGTGCTCCGCCACACGTTGGAGCGCGTCCAGGTTCCCCGGTGAGCGCCGGCCGGCCCGTCCCCACGGGACTCGCCGTGGCCCTCGTCGCGCTCGCCCTGGTGCCCGCGGCACTCGCCGTGGCGGGGGATGTCTTCCTCTGGCTCGCGCTCGCCCTGGACGGGGCGGTGCTCGCGCTGTGCGTGGGGGACTTTCTCGCCGCGCCGCGCGCCTCGGACGTGACGGTGCGGCGCGAGGTGGAGCCCGTGCTCTCCTCGGGCGTCGCCCAGACGGTGCGCCTGGTGGTGGAGTCGCGCGGCGCGCGGGCCCTTCGCGGACGGGTGCGCGACGAGGTGCCCACGGGCGTGGACGTGCGCGGGCACGAGCAGCCCTTCTCCCTCACTCCCGAGGCCCCCTCCGCCACCCTTCCCTACTCGCTCACGCCCCTCACGCGGGGAGACCTGCGCCTGGGGGACGTGCACCTGCGCTTGTTGGGGCCGCTGGGCCTGTGCGCGCGGCAGGTGCGAGTGCCCGCGGCCCAGAGCGTGAAGGTGTACCCGGACCTCACCGCCCTGTCGCGCGAGGCGCTCGCGCTCACGCTTGCCTCGGACGCGCCCGCCGAACGACTCCTGCGCCGCTCCGCCGAGGGCCGTGAATTCGAGTCCCTGCGCGAGTACCGCCCGGGTGACGACTACCGCTCGGTGGACTGGAAGGCGACGGCGCGGCGGGGCCGCACCACCGTGCGCGTGTACCAGCCCGAGCGCAACCAGCCCGTCCTGCTGATGCTCGACTGTGGGCGGCACATGGCGGGCCGCGTGGAGGGCCGGCGCAAGCTCGACCATGCGGTGGACGCGGCGCTGCGTCTGGCCAAGGTGAGCCTGGACGCGGGGGACCTGGTGGGGGTGCTCGCCTTCGCCAGCGACGTGCGCGCGAGCCTGCCTCCGCGCAAGGGCCACGAGCACCTGCGCCTCATCACCGAGTCGCTCTACCGCGCCGAGGCCGCCCTCGAGGAGAGCGACTACGGGCGCGCCTATGACTTCGCCTTCGCACGCTCCTCGCGCCGCTCACTGGTGGTGCTGTTCACGGACCTGGTGGATCCGGACGCCTCGGGCACGCTGCTCTCGCGCACGCTGGCCCTGCGCCCCCGGCACCTGCCCGTAGTGGCCTCGCTGCTGGACGCGGATCTCCAGACGGCCGCCACCGCGATTCCCAACTCCGTTCCGGATGCCTACGCGCGCCAGGCCGCCGCGCGCCTGGAGGAGGACTACCAGCGCACCGCCCTCACCCTGCGCGACGCGGGAGCGCTCGTCGTGCGCGCGTCCGCGAAAGGCTTTGGCGCCGCCGCCGTCAATACCTATCTCCACGTGAAGGCGCGGGGACTGCTGTAGCGCCCCGTGCCCCGTGGCTGGAGTCCGACCGGTATGAGCACCGACTCGCTGCGAGCCCTCTGGGCGGGCCTGCTGCTCGCCACGGCCCTGCTGTCCACCGGCTGTGCGTCTCAGCCACCATCGGGGAGGAACCTGCGCAGCACGCCGCGTGAGGCCGCGGAGCCTGCTTTGGCTGAAGGGCCGCGCGAGGAGTTTCCGCATCCCCTCGCGTCACGACCACCCGCCCAGTCCAAGCCCAGCGCGCCAGCACTGCTGAACCGTCGCCGGGGCTCCCGAGAGGCAGTGACGGCAGTGAGCCCTGGCAACGCCAAGGGGACTGAGTGGCAGCACGCACTCGCGGCCCAACTGGCGTTTCGCGGTGCTATTGGCGACGTGTCCGGATCCATGCGCAGCGTCTCTGGAGAACTCTCCCGACTCAAGGCAGGCCACCTGGGTGCCGGCCCTTTCGCGCGCTATGTCGACCATGGCGAACGTCAACGGCAATGCATTGACGCCGAACTCGCCACTGCCACCCGGCTGGCCAACACTGCCTCGGAGGTGGAGGACCCGGACATGCAACTTGCCCTCCTCCGCCTCGCCGGCCCACGACTCGAAGCAGCCATGATGGGCTCGCTCCTGCTCGCGGCATGGCTCGACTTCCTCAATTTCGTCGACGTCGTGCTCAAGCAAGGCTTCATCAGCGTGGAGATGCTGTTCATAGACATGGATCGCTGGCAGAAGATGATTGATCCCTCCATGACCGCGCTCTCCTCCTTGGAGCCAGGGCAGGTGGAGGCCGCGGCGAAAGACATTCCCGCGCTGATGGGCTATCTCTCCGGTGAGTTCAATTCGGCCGCTGAATCCGCGCGCGTCGCAATGAAGCGCGGCGAGCAGGTGATGTTGTTGGCGCAACTCGTCGAGATGGTCACCATGATGTCGGCGATGAAGTTCTCGCTGCCCTCACTGCCGCCGTCCGCTCCCGCCACGGTCGGACTGAGCCTGGTGGTGGGACGCGATGGCGTGATGATGGGCACGCGGCTGGTTGTCTCCGCCGAGTGGGTGGAGATGATGCACCGATTGGTACAGGCGGGCGTCCTCTCCCTTCCTGCGGTCAGCGCGGCTGTACGGATTCAGGCCGGCCAGGTGCAAATGGCGCAGGCTCATGACAATCTGCCCAAGGGCGTGCGTGACGCACTGGGCGACGGTCCCGAGGTGCGCGGCATGCGCGTGACGGATCGAGCGGGGGCCGGCATGGCCGAGCCACCGCGACATCACGTCCTGCCGCGAGAATTCCGCGAGTGGTTCGAGCAGCGCGGCTTCACCGGCGAAATGAGCATCGACAAATTCTGCGTCGAGATGGAGCAGGCAAGCCATGAGGCGATTCATGGCGGCGGCGACTGGCGCCTGGGTCGAATGTGGGCTGGCGAATGGAACCGGATGATCATGCGTGTGCTGCGCGGGGCGGAGATGGCGACCGGTCGGAGGTTGACGCGAAGCGAGATCCTGAACATCGTCGCGGCGAATATGAAGGAGTACGGAGTCCCGATGAACTTCATCCCCTGGAGAGGGCCATGAACGAGGATCGTTCCTGGCAGGGGAACTGGAAGGTGCGCCTCCATGAGCGCGTCCGCGAGCGCGGATACTCCTCGCTCACCGCCTTTGCCGAAGCGCGCCCCACCGTCCCTCTGGTGGCACTGGCGGAAGAACTCGGGCAGGACGACATCAACGCGGTGCAGGTATTGAGTGGATTGCTCGCCGAGGCCGAGCAGCGCAAACAGGTGACGCGCTTCGAGCGAGATGTGCTCGTTCGAATGCTGTCCCAGAGTCTCCCCGATGGCTGGCCGTCCGTCATGGACGACCAGGCCCGTTTCGCCGTTGGCAAGGCACTCGGCCGCTGGATTGGCTATACCCCCGAAGCCCATCAGGAGCGCTCCGAGCGGGTCATCGCAGCTCTCCTTTCCACTCCGCCACCGCCCGGCTGGCGGCCACTCGGTCCCGACGATGAGCTGCTGCGCACGCTCTTGCCAGACGAGGAGGCTTGAGCTTCACCTCTCCCCAGGCCGAGCCATTCCCCCGCCTATGTGCCCAGCTGCTTTTCCAGTGGAACGGTTCGCGGCACGATCAGATCTCCCGTGTGCAGGGTGGTGACGGTCTCGATCAGCATGATGCCGCATTCTTCGGTGGCTACGGGATTGTGTCTGGTCTTCTTCGGCACGACGCAGAACTGGCCGGGCGAGAGGTACACGTCGCGATCCTCGAACTGGATCGTCAGCTTGCCGTAGATGACGAAAAACATTTCGTCTTCGTCGGCGTGGTCGTGCCAGACCAGCTCACCCTTCAGCTTGGCGACCTTGATGTACTGGTCATTGACTCGCCCGATGATGCGCGGAGTCCAATACTCCGTGACCTGTTCCAATGCTTCCGCGAGCCCGATGACGCTTCCATTCAGCATGGCCTGTCTCCAGCGTTGTCCTCTGTTCCGTATAGCCGACAACGGCCCGCCAGGAACGTGCGCTCAGGGCTGAATGGAGGTCGGCTCGGGGTCTGGCTTCTTGACAGCCACGTAGCACCCACCTTGGTACTCAGCCGTTCCCGGTGGGCAGGGGGCATCGCGGTGATGGCGCATCCAGCAGCCACCCCTGATCTCCACTTCCGTTTCGGGCATGCAGGGGGGCTTGCGCTGCTGCTTGAAGGGTTTCTCCGGCATCGGATAGGCGATGGTTGGCGAAGAGAGCTTCTGTCCGTTCATGAAGGTAGGAGTGTCATCGGCCCGGTCGCGCATCTCCGGAGGCGTGGACGTGCGCGGCCAGAGCAAGAAGGCGAGTCCCACCGCCAGGGCCACGCCCGCGAGTCCCCAGCGCGTCGCCCGGTGCCGTGAACGGATGGGCCGTGGCCCACGCATGAAGTGGGCCCGCACATCCGCCCGCTCCTCGAGTTGCGCCAGGGAGCCCGCGAGGCGGATGAAGCCCAGGGTCAGTTCGTGGAACCTGGGCGGCTTCGCCCGGTCCGTGTGCTTGGGGTGAAGAACAAGGGCGTCCGGCTCGGTGAACCTCGTGGCTTCCGCACACCAGGGGGTAGACGAACTCCAGTCGTCGCCAGAGCCCGGCATCACGACCAGCGCGGGCTCCCCCGTGTCGACATGGTGCGCCGCATAGAGGCGCCCTTCGTCCTCCGGGATGTCCGGGAACAGCTCACCCAGTTCATACGAGCCCAGACGACGTCCCTTCTTCTCTGGCGTGTCGCTCATGTCCATGCCTCCCAAGAGCGACTCTTCCTACTCGCGATGTAGGACCGCTGTCCAGACCCGATGGGTCAGAATGCTCGGAAGTGGAACTGGACTCCCGCTCCCGCGCCCCCGGCACCTGTCCGTGGTGGTCTCGCTGCTGGACGAGGCTCTCCAGACGACCTCCAACTCAGGAGCCCCAGTGCCATGTGCTACGGAGGCGTGGGGCTACTCTCCCCTTCCTTCGGTCTCCGCCGCCGCACCCCGGGCCTGCTCACGCTCGGCGGCCTGCTTCGTCTCTTCCCACTCCGTCAGGGCGGAGGCCACGGGGTGGAGCGTGTGGCGCATCAGCCGCTTGTGGTGCACCGCGAGGTAGTGCTCCCCGGCGATGGACACGAAGGCAAAGGGAGAGGCGGGGTGGTTCTTCAGCCACCCCTCTGCTTCCGCACGGGTTTCGAATGTGGGCGTCGCGGGAGGTATTCCTCTCGCGGCGAGCTCTTCGATGTATGGCTCGATGATGTAGTCCCGGTACATGTCGCGAGCGTTCTCTTCACGAGAATACCAGGCCAGATAATACTCATCGCCAATGAGTATGCGTGCCGGACTGGGTGGCTCCGCGAGCCCCTTCAGCCAGGCCTCCGCCTCGTCGCGTTTCATGAAATGAGCGATGGCGAGCGGAGCATACTCGGGTCGATTGTTGACGTAGTCCTCGACGGCGGCGAGTTGTTCGGTGTCGGCGATGAAGTTGACCAGGTTGATGAGGACGGCCGCGGACTGCTTTTGTTCAGGTTCAGGCGCCTCGTCGAACGCCTTCAAGAGAAGCCTCATGATCTCATGTGAGGTCGCATCCTTGCTCGCGTCGAGGGCGGGACTCACTTGGGGGCGTGGCGTGGGAGAAATCCCCTTGAGGTAGTCTTCAAACAGGTAGACCTGGCCTGTTTCGCCGATGAATGCCCTGTATTCATTAACCTGGGGCCAGAGCCGCTTTTCTTCTTCTCTGCCCTCGAGTCGAGCTGCTTGCCACCGGGATGCGGCGAATCGCGATGCGCTTATCAAGGCGTCATGGATTCTCACCAGGTCGCCTCCGCGATGTGTGGGGTGGCAGGGAATGCGAGGGGATTCTCCGCGACGAGCACGATCGGCATCAGGATGAGAACACCTCCGCCCGAGGCGGCGACCGCGGCAACGAAGGCGACTCCGGCGATGACGATGACGGATCCCGCGAGAATCTCCTCGCGGTGATTCTTGATCCAATCCACCGCGGGCTCTATCGCATTGAACTCCGCGGCATGTTCCTCGGCCCATTTGCCCATTCGCCGCTTGCACATGTCTGCCTGCTTCATGCAATGCTCTGGACACCACCACTTCCTGGCTTCGCGCCACGGCTGTATCTTGATGGCGTCATATCGCCAATGCCCGACCCACACCGGCCTGCTACTCGCGAGGCAGTCCTCCACGCACTGGACTCGTCGGCCTTCGCAGTACTCGTCCAGCCCCGTCGAGGAGACGCGCACGGTGCCTCGGTTCGAGCTCATCGCGCTCGTGGTGTACGGGAACGTCGTCAGGTCGAAGTCCTCGAGCGGCTTCCAATCGTGCGTCACCCGCCCGTCCGGCATCTCCTGGATGAGGAGCGCGTACCTGGCGAGGTCGTGCTGACCGGTGGGGCCCCAAGCCGCGACAGTGGGCCGGGTGACACTACAGGAAACAAGGAAAAGACTGAGGCCCAGCGCCATGAGCTTCCGAGGAAGCGTTCTGGTGGTCATGTAGGATTCTCGGGGTTGCGCCGGTGTCCGCTGCGTCCATGTCAAGGTGGTCTTCGCGCACCAGGAGGTGGACACCTGCACCACCTGGAGTGAATCGAGCCCCATGTACCCCAGGCTTCCGCGAGGCGCACGAACCTCCGTGGACCCGGTTTGCGCATCGGGTTCCCGAAAAAAAATCCGTGCCAAGTCCGCCGGAGCCGATTTGTTGGCCCCCGCGAAGACCCCCTTTACAGATGCGTTTCGCTCCCCAAAATGGCCGCCCAATCGTGCTACACGCCTGTGTAGCGACGCACGACACGGACGGAGACAGGCGCTTGGCGGAGGCGAGGGAATTCAGGGAGTTGCGGGTGGTGGCGGATGCGGCGGCGGTGATGGCGTCGGAGGAGGCACTCTCCTCGGAAGCCGGGCAGCAGGCGCAGGCGTTGACGCCCTTCCACGAGCGGCTGCTCGCGGAGGAGCTCACCATCAAGAGCTCGGACTCGCGCGAACGGCTCGCCGGGGCGCTGGCCGAGGCGCGCGTGGACTTGAACCCGCACCAGCTCGAGGCCGCGTGCTTCGCCCTGGACTCGCTCTCGCGCGGCGGCTGCATGCTCGCGGACGAGGTGGGCCTGGGGAAAACCATCGAGGCCGGCATGGTGCTCGCCCAGCTCATGGCCGAGGGCAAGACGCGCATCCTCATCCTCGCCCCGGCCGTGCTGCGCGCGCAGTGGAACAGCGAGCTGCGCGAGAAGTTCGACCTCGAGTCCGTCATGGTCGACGGCCGCACCGTGCGCGCCACCGGCAACTGCTTCGATCAGCCCTTCCCCGTCATCTGCTCGCACCCGTTCGCCGCCAACAAGGCCGCGCTCGTGGCGGAGATCCCTTGGGACGTGGTCGTCATCGACGAGGCCCACCGGCTGCGCAACGCCTACAAGGCCGGACACAAGACGGGCCAGGCCCTGCGCGCCTCCCTCCAGGGCCGCCCCAAGCTGCTGCTCACCGCCACGCCCCTGCAGAACGACCTGATGGAGCTGTTCGGCCTCGTCACGCTCCTGGACGAGCAGATCCTGGGCCCCGAGCATGCCTTCCGCAGCCGCTACCGGCTGGAGGGCGAGACGGGCGGACTGCCCGGCGACGTCGCCACCGAGCTCAAGGAGCGGCTGGCCCCCGTCGTGCAGCGCACGCTGCGCCGACAGGTGCGCGAGTACGTGCGCTACACCAACCGCCGCTCCATCGTGGAGGACTTCGCCCCCTCGCCCGAGGAGCATGATCTCTACGAGAAGGTGAGCGAGTACCTGCGGCGCTCCGAGGTGGCCGCCATCGAGCCGGGCAAGAAGACGCTGCTCACGCTCTGCTACCGCAAGCTCCTGGCCTCCTCCACCTACGCCATCGCCCCCACCCTGCGCCGGCTCTCGGAGAACCTCACCAAGCGCCTGGAGGCGGCGCGCCTGGGCCAGCGCGCCCTGGGCTTCTTCGAGCCCGAGGAGGCCAGGCAGTTCGCCGAGGAGGGCGAGGAGTGGCTGGAGGACTCCTCCAGCAAGCCCGTGAGCATCCGCACGCTCGAGAACGAGATGTGGGAGCTCAAGCAGTACGCGGACCTCGCCGACTCCATCAAGGTCAACGCCAAGGGCGAGGCGCTCCTGCGCGCGCTGGATCGCACCTTCAAGGTGATGAAGGGCCAGGGCTGGCCGGAGAAGGCGCTCATCTTCACCGAGTCCAAGCGCACCCAGCAGTACCTGTGCACGCTGCTGTCGCAGAACGGCTACGAGGGGAAGATCTCCCTGCTCTCGGGTGACGCGGCCGGTGGCCCCGAGGAGCGCCGCGCGCTGGTGAACGAGTTCCGCGAGAAGACGCAGATCCTCATCTGCACCGAGGCGGGCGCCGAGGGCCTCAACCTCCAGTTCTGCAACCTGGTGGTGAACTACGACCTGCCGTGGAACCCGCAGCGCGTGGAGCAGCGCATCGGCCGGTGCCACCGCTATGGTCAGCAGCGCGACGTGCTCGTCATCAACTTCCTCAACCGGCGCAACGCCGCGGACGCGCGGCTGTACGAGCTGCTCGAGAAGAAGCTGAACCTCTTCGACGGCGTGTTCGGCGCGTCGGATGAAATCCTCGGCGCGCTGGAGAGCGGCGTGGACTTCGAGCGGCGCATCCTCGACATCTACCAGTCCTGCCGCCACCCGGACGACATCAACGCCGCGTTCGACAAGCTGCGCTCGGACATGGAGGGCCGCATCAGCGAGCGCATGACGGAAGCGCGCTCGGTGCTGATGGAGCGCTTCGACGGGGACGTGCGGCGGCGGCTGCGCATGGCGGGCGCGCAGACGAAGGAGGCGCTGGAGAAGCGCCAGCAGGGCGCGCGCGCGCTGACGGGCTCGGTGCTGGGCAGCCACGCCTCGGGCCGGCTCCAGGTGGCCAAGGCCGCCTATGCCGTGCGCGACAGGACGCACGACGCCATCAACTACCTGCAGCTCAACGCGGCGGGCCTGCCCGCGCGGCTCGCGCGGCTGGCGGGCAGCGAGGGCTGGTGGTTCGTCTACAAGTGCGAGACGACGGGCCTCAAGGCCGAGGAGCGCATGCTCCACCTGGTGCTGGTGCTCGAGCGCGACGGCAAGAGCTTCCGCGCCCTGCCGCTCGAGGACGGCGAGCACTTCATGAAGCTGGTGGGCAAGGAGGAGCGGCGCCGCCAGCCGCCTCCCGTGTCCGTGACGCTCATGCAGGAGCAGGCGCTCATGGCCGCCAAGGACGAGGTGCTGCGCGCCGCCGAGCGCCGCAATGCCCTGGAGCTGGATCTGGCGCGCGAGCGTGCCGACCGCTTCGCCGAGGACTGCCTCCTGGAGTCGCGCGAGGCGGTGGAGCGCGCGCGCGAGGCCTGGCAGGAGGCGCGCCGCCACGTGTGCTCCCAGGAGGATCCCGCCGAGCGCATGAAGGCGCGCGCCCACGCGGAGCGGCTCGAGCGCGAGTACCGCAAGAAGCTCGCCTCGCTGCGCAACGAGGAGGAGAAGCGCTACGCGGCCAAGGATCGGCAGATCGCGGACCTCGCCAACAAGGCCAAGGTCACCGAGAAGCGCTCCCTCATCGCCTCCGCCTACTTCTGGCTGTCCTGAGGCCGCCCGGCCCCCTGCCTTCCGAGGGGGCCACACGCCGTGTACGAGCCAAAGCGAAGGCCGGTCGTTACCCTGCCTTCATGTCCGACGCTCGTTCCGTGCGCCCGCCCTGGAAGTCTGGCTTCGTGCTCGTGTGCAAGAAGTGCTCGGGCAACAAGAACCTGGACTTGAGGAAGTGGCTGGAGCGCCGGCTGGAAGCGGAAGGCCACGGCGACGAGGTGAAGGTGCTCAAGGTGAGTTGCATGGACATCTGCCCCAAGGCTCGGGTGATGGCCGTGGTGCCACCGGGGCCCGAGGGCTCGCCGGGCGGCTGCTACGCGGTGGATCCCCTCCACGAGCGGGAAGATTTCTACCGGCGCGTCCTGCAACTTCTTCCGGAGGACCATCCCAAGACGCACTAGGGCCTAGGACTCCCGGGGCTTGAGCCGCACCCAGGTCGCGCCCCAGCCGCCATCCGCCTCGGTCGCGGACCGGAAGGACTCCACTTCGGGAAGCTTGGGGAGCAGTGACTGGACGGTGCGTCTCAGCGCGCCCGTGCCCTTGCCGTGGATGATGCGGATGTCGAGCACCCCGGCCTCACGGCACGCCCAGAGATACTCGGTGACGACGTCCTTCACGTCCCGGGGGTGGAACGGATGCAGATCCAGGTTCCCATCCAACGGCAGCGCCACCGGCGCCTCCGGATCGAACCCAGCGTCCTCGTCCCCCTCGTTACTGGCCACGACGCATGCGGTCAGCCTCTTCGTGCCGACGCACCGCGTCCAGGCGCCGCTGTTCCCGGGCCGCCTGGAACTCGGCCTCCAAGGTGGAGACTTCGTTTCGCAGGGCGGAGAAATGTTTACGCACGTCTTCCCAGGTATCACCCGCTGGCGCGATTTGCGCCTGCGCCTCGGCACCAGGGCCCGCACCACCGGCCGCTGCCATGCGTGCCACCAAAGCCGCAACAAGGACCGATCTCATACCCTCCCCTTCAGCAAGCCACGTGCCATGCTCCAAGCCCCTTCAATCACACACATTGCCCCACTCCCTTCCACACCGGGTGGGGGCTCACGGCGCCACGGCGGAACTGGACGCGGTGCGTGAAATGACGCTGCGCGCCAGGTGGATGGCGGACAGGGGGGCGCTGCCCTCGGCCTTGTTGTTGAGGGTGGCGAAGACAGGCCGGCCCAGGTTGAGCGCGGCGGTGGCGACGCGGGCGATGCCCTCTCGGGTGCGCGGGTCCTCGTCCACGAGCCTGTCGAAGGGGAAGTAGCGCTTGCGGGCCTCCTCGTAGTCCAGGTTCGGCGGGAGCATCCAACGCACCACGAGCGCGGGTGCCTGCAAGGCGCGCAGGCGGACGGCCTGCCGCTCGGCGGGCGGCAGGTTCTTCCACACGGCGAGCACGGGGCAGGCCCCCGCGTCGGCGAGCAACTGGCCCAGGGCGTCCGTCATCAGGGCCTCGTTGCGGACCTCGACGGCGTACAGCGGGCCCCGCGGGAGCGCGGCGAGGAAGGTGTGCAGCCGCTCCAGGAAGGGGCCCACGCCACCGAGCTCCTGGACGTCCTGCGGCGGGAGCTGGAAGACGATGGGCCCGGCCTTCTCCCCCAGGCCCTCGACACACGGCCCCACGACGAGGTCGGCCGCGTAGGCGGCGTCGAGGAAACGGGCGTTGGGCTGACCTCGGACGTCGCCATAGCGCGCATGCACCGGCCAGCGCGCGAGCGTACAGGCCTCGTGGGCCTTCACGAGGAAGCGGAAGCCCGGAGGCACCTGGGCGGCGTAGTCCGCGAAGGTGGCGGCGGGGATGGGCGCGTAGAAGGTCCGGTCCACCCCCACGGTGCGCAGGACGGGATGCTGGGCGTACGCGGCGAGCCCCTCGCGCGACAGCCGCGCTGGCGTGGCCTCCCGGTCGTAGACGAGCCCCTTCCACCCGGGAAACGTCCACGAGGAGGTGCCCAGGTAGAGCGCCGGGGGAAGCCGCTCACCCAGGGCCCGGACGTCGTCGGGCAGCTCGGCGGGACCGACGGGCTCGCCCTGCCCGCGCCGCCGTCCCTTGGCGGGAGTGGGGCTCGGCGCCCCGGTGAAGAGATCGAGTTGGGAGGAATCGGCCATGTGCGCTCCGGTGGACTCTATTTCTAGAGTAAGCCCGAGCGGCCACACTTCCAAGGTCTTCTCCGCCGAAACACCGGGGGCCGGCAGGCCGGGGGGGCGGGCACCCGGCCGCGATGCACCGCGTCGCGCGCGGGGCCGTCAGTTCGTTTCCGGGACGTCCGCCGCGGCCTTGCGCACGGTGAGCACCGCGGCGTCCACCTCGGCGAGGATGCGGCGGGCGTGGGTGAGGAAGGCCGTACCCGCGGGCAGCAGCCGCATGCCGCGCGGCGTGCGCTCGAAGAGCGGCGTTCCCAGCTCGTCCTCGAGCGACAGGATGTGACGGCTGAGCGGGGGCTGGGACAGGTGCAGCCGGCGCGCGGCGCGGCCCACGTGGCCCTCTTCGGCCACCGCGACGAAGGACTGGAGGTGCGTGAGGCTCACGGCCCCGAGTCTAGCGCCTCTGCGGACTCCGGTCCCAATGCCAAGACAGCATTGGACGCCCAGACGCCCCAGGTCCACCTTGCCCGCCATGGGAATTCCACTGCTCAAGGGAATGGACGTCGAGCGCCTGCGGCACGCGGGACGGGCCGCGGCCGGGACGCTCGCACATGTCGCGGCCCGGCTCGCCCCGGGCATCTCGACGGCGGACATCGACATGTGGGTGCGCGAGGACACGGCGCGGCGGGGCGGCACCCCCAGCCAGCTCGGCTACAAGGGCTTTCCGGCGGCCGTCTGCACCAGCCGCAACCACGTCGTCTGCCATGGCATCCCCCGCCCGGACGAGCGGCTCGCGCCCGGAGACATCATCAACGTGGACGTCACCACGTGCCTCGGGGGCTTCCACGGGGACACCTCGGCGACGTTCCTCATCGGGGAGGTGTCCGCGGAGGCGCGTCATGTGGTGGACGTGGCGCGCCGATGCCGCGACGCGGGCGTGGCGGTGGTGCGCCACGGGGCCCGGCTCGGAGACATCGGCGCCGCCATCGAGGAGCTCGCCCGCCAGGAGGGCTGCAGCGTGGTGAGCGAGTTCGGCGGACACGGCATCGGCCACCAGATGCATCTGCCGCCCCATGTGTCGCACGTGGGCAGACGCGGCACGGGCATCACGCTGCGCTCGGGCATGGTGATCACCATCGAGCCCATGGTGAACCTGGGGCGCCCGGAGATCCGGGTGCTGCCGGACGGATGGACGGTGCTCACGGAGGACGGGAGCCTGTCGGCCCAGTTCGAGCACACCGTGCTGGTGACGCGCGAGGGCTGCGAGATCCTCACCCCCGCGCCCCCGGCCGGGGAGATGCTGTAGGGTCCGCCCCCGCGCCCCCCTCCGAGAGCCCGGGCGCGCGAGGAGCGAGCCGTGCAGCTGACCTTCATCGATACCGAGCACCCGCTGTACCCGGAGGAGCTGGAGCTGCGCTACCAGGTGCTGAGGGCCCCCCTCGGCTTCGACCGGTCCTCGGTGAAGTTCCCCTTCGACGCGCAGAGCCTGCACCTGGTCGCCGTGGACGCGGGGCGGGTCGTCGGGTGCGTGCTCTTCCACCCGGAGAGCGAGCACTCGGGCAGGCTCTTCCAGATGGCCATCGAGCCCGCGCGGCAGCGGACCGGCCTGGGGGCCCGGCTGGTGCGAGCCCTGGAGGAGGAGCTGGGGGCGCGGGGCTTCCGGGAAGTCACCCTCCACGCGCGTGCCCACGTGGCGGGCTTCTACGAGACGCTCGGCTACGAGGTGTATGGCGAGCCGTTCGTGGAGGTGAACATTCCGCATGTCCACATGCGGCGGAGTCTGAACGAGGCGCGGCGGAGCGGACCGGGGGGGCGTTAGGCTTCGAGGATGTCCGAGCTGCCCGCCGCGCTGCCATCCTCCGATCCACTCGCCACCCTCAACGCGGCCTTCCGCGAGGCCTACGCGGCGCGCCGGGATGCCGTCCTCGCGGGGATGGGCCCCGTCATCGCCCAGATCGACGACCTGCTCATCCTGCGCATGCGGGGCGAGCGCCATGAGGGCCCCGCGCGCACCCGGCGCTACCACGAGTTCAAGTCGCTCGCCCACCTGCCCCTCGCCCTCTACGTGCTGCTGTCGGGCCAGCTCGGCGTGCTCGACGAGGCCACGTGCGAGCGACTCACCACCCTGCGGCGGCTCGTCACCGACACCGAGGCCAGCCTCGCGCGGCGGACCTTCTCCTCCGAGGAGCGTACCCGCCAGCATCGCCTCCTGGGCCAGGCGCGCGACCTGATCGACCAGGTCCTCTCGAGCGCGAGCGTCCCCGCCGGGACGCTCGCCGCCTATGTCCGTGCCCAGGCGCCGGATCTGCTGCGCAACGCCGAGGACGCCGCGCGGGATCAGCTCGAGACCATGCACGCCACCGTCGAGGCCTGGAAGCAGCGGATGACTCCGGAGGAGCGCGACCAGTTGCGCGCGGTGGTCGCCGTCTCGCACATGTCCCGCCCGGGCAACGTGGCCGTGCAGTACTTCTCCGTCACCCTCGGCGAGCGCTGGGAGGGCCGCTTCGACCACGAGGGGCTCGACCCGGGCAAGCGCGTGCTGGCGGCCGAGACGACCTTCGACGAGGAGGCCTCCTTCGCGTTGCTGGCCACCCACGTGCTCGATACCAACGTGGGCACCCGCTTCTTCGGCGAGGAGTCGCGCCTGTCTCGCGACGCGCTCGCGGACGCCGCGGAGCGGCTCCTGGCGAGGATGTTCCACCGGGAGCCCGATCCCCCCTCGCCCCCCATCGACGCCTAACGCCCCGGAGGCGCACCGATGACCTGGTGGACCACCGCCAACAAGGGCCCCAACCGGAAGGGCTTGGGCAGGAAGGCGGCACACGGCAGGTGCCGCCAGAAGCTCGGGGGCGCCGAACTCATGATGACCATGGGGATGTCCCGCAGCTCGGGCGTCTTCTTCATGGCGTCCAGCAGCTCGGGTCCATTCATCAACGGCATCATGTAGTCGGCGAGCACCAGGGAGGGACGCTCCGCCGCCATGCACTCCAGCGCCTGGCGCCCGTCGAACGCCACCATCGTCGGGTAGCCCTCGTCCTGGAGCAGATCCCTGATGGTCTCGACCATGCCGAATTCGTCATCGACGATGAGGATGGGCCCCATGCCTATTGGCCCCGATGCGTCGGGACCCGTGCCTGTCCCGTCAGGAGTTGCTGTCCATCCTCGATGATCTCACCCACGGCCAACCCCTTGTCCCCGATGATCAACTCGCGGAAGGAGTGATCGTAACCGCTGTTGCGCACCTTCATGGCACAGATGAAGCGGCGCAGTTGGGAGCGCAGTTCCACGGAGCGCAGATAGAGGATGTTCTCCGCCACCAGGGACAGGCCCTGGAGGGGAAACTTCAGCTCCGGACCGAAGGCGGACGGCGTCTCGGCCGTGTAGATCAACGTCACGTCCCGCTGGCGGCACTCGTTGACGAGCGCCGCCAGGAAGCGCGTGACCCGGCCCCGCTGGCCACTGGCCTTCTGCAGCCCGTCGTACCCGTCGAGGAAGAGCCTGCGCACGCCCTTCTCTCGGATGAGGGACAGCAACTGCACCCCGAGCTTGTCGAGGACGTTCTCCAGGGGCGGGTGGTAGCTGATTTCGAGCTCTCCGCGCTCGACCAGGGCATCGAGGTCCAGACCGACGCCGCGCGCCTGGACCCGCATGCGCTCCGGAGAGTCGTAGAAAGCGAAGTGGTGGCCGCGCTCACCCTGGCGCGCTCCCTGCGCGAGGAAGCTCACGCCCAGCAGCGTCTTGCCGCTGCCCGGAGGGCCGTACAGCAGGGTGGAGGAACCGGACGGAATGCCCCCGTGCAACATCGCGTCCAGCCCGGCGATGCCGAAGGCGCACCGCGTGTGGCCCGAGGGGGTATGGGCGACATCCTCGCGCGGAAGCGACTCCAGGCGGGGGTAGACGACGAGCCCATCGGAGGTGATGTCGAAGCCGTGCCAGCCGAGCAGGTGCGCGCTGCCCCGGAACTTGCGTACGTCCAGCTCCCGGAGCATGCGCGCGCCCTGCGTGCGCTGCCGCAGCACGATCAACCCATCCACCATGGTGTGCTCGGCGCGCAGCCCCTTGCCACCGCCCGTGGTGAGGATGAGGGTGGTACACCCCAACATGCCCGTCACCACCTGGAGGTTGTGGATGAACTTCTTGAGCGCCTGGGGGGACGGGGCCATCTCCTCGGCGGCCACCAGGCCGTCGAGCACGAGCAGCGAGGAGTCGCGGGCCTTGATCTCCTTGCGGATGAGCGCGAGCAGGGCATCCAGTCCGCCCTGCTCCAGCACGTTGAAGGCGCTCACGTACGTGGCGGCCCGCCCGATGCGGGAAGCATCGAAGAACGAGAGCGGCTCGAGGTTGGAGACCAGATCCGTGTGCGACTCGGCCAACAAGGTGACGTACAGCACCCCGAGTCCCTGCCGGATGTGATGGAAGCAGGTCTGGTTGGCGAGGATCGTCTTTCCCGCGCCCGGCAGCCCCATCAGCATGTAGGTCCGGCCCCGGCGGAACCCCCCGTGCAGCACCGTATCGAGGCCCGGGACGCCCGTTGAAATCCGCTCCTGAGGACCTGGACCGTGCTCTGTCATCACTGTTCTCTCCTCCACCACAGACTAACGGCCCGTGTTCGGTGCGTGCGTAGCTGGAACGGTCTTCTCGCGCCAGCGTCATCTGTCGAACGCCCCTCTTCCGCCCGCGACCCCCGGTTCCCGCGCGGCTGGTAATCGGCTCCGTGGCCGCACCCGCCACACCCCACCGCCCGCGAGGAGCCGCGCATGTCCGGTCCACTGAGTGATTCGGAGCTGGAGAAGATCGACGCCTACTGGCGCGCCGCCAACTACCTCTCGGTAGGGCAGATCTATCTCAAGGACAACCCGCTGCTCACGCGCCCGCTCGTGCTGGACGACCTCAAGCCCCGGCTGCTCGGGCACTTCGGCACGACGCCCGGGTTGAACTTCATCTACGTCCACCTCAACCGCATCATCCGGCTGAACCAGGCCAACATGATGTATGTGATTGGCCCGGGACATGGCGCCCCCGGCATCATCGCCAACACCTTCCTCGAGGGCTCCTACACGGAGACCTACCCGAACATCGAGCGCAACACCGATGGGGTGAAGCGGCTGTTCCGCCAGTTCTCCTGGCCCTACGGTGTCCCCAGCCATGACTCGCCGGAGGTGCCCGGCTCCATCAGCGAGGGCGGCGAGCTGGGCTACAGCCTGCTGCACGCCTACGGCGCCGCCTTCGACAACCCGGACCTCATCGTCGCCTGCGTGGTGGGAGACGGCGAGGCGGAGACGGGCCCGCTGGCGGCGAGCTGGCACTCCAACAAGTTCCTCAACCCCATCTCCGATGGCGCGGTGCTGCCCATCCTCCACCTCAACGGCTACAAGATCGCCAACCCCACGCTGCTCGCGCGCATCGACCCGGACGAGCTCGAGGCCCTCTTCCGCGGCTACGGCTACCACCCCTACGTCCTGGAGGGGGATGACCCGCGGACGATGCACCAGCGGATGGCCGAGGTGCTCGACACCCTCTACCGGGAGATCCGCGACATCCAGCGCCAGGCGCGCGAGAACAACGACGCCACCCGGCCCCGCTGGCCCATGTTGATCCTCCGCACCCCCAAGGGCTGGACGTGCCCCGCCGTCGTGGACGGCAAGCCGGTAGAGGGCACCTGGCGCGCCCACCAGGTTCCGCTCGACGAGGTGCGCACCAACCCCGAGCACTTGAAACTGCTCGAGCAGTGGCTGCGCAGCTACAGGCCCCACGAGCTGTTCGACGAGCACGGCACCTTCCGCGAGGAGCTGGCGGAGCTCGCGCCCAAGGGGCGGCTGCGCATGGGCGCCAATGCCCACGCCAACGGGGGGCAGCTCCTGGTGCCGCTCGTGCTGCCCCACTTCCGCGAATACGCGGTGGAGTGCGGCACGCCGGGCTCCCACCTGGTGAGCGCCACGAGCGTGCTGGGCAAGTACCTGCGCGACGTCATGCGCCGCAACCACTCCCAGCGCAACTTCCGCATGTTCGCGCCGGACGAGAACGCCTCCAACCGCTTGCAGGCCGTCTACGAGGCGAGCGGCAAGCGGTGGAATGCCCGCTACGAGGACGTGGACGAGTCGCTCTCCGTGGAGGGCCGCGTCATGGAGGTATTGAGCGAGCACCTGTGCCAGGGGTGGCTCGAGGGCTATCTGCTCACCGGACGCCACGGCTTCTTCTCCTGCTACGAGGCGTTCATCCACATCGTCGACTCGATGTTCAACCAGCACGCCAAGTGGCTCAAGTCCGCCAGGGACCTGGCGTGGCGCAAGCCCATCGCCTCGCTGAACTACCTGCTCAGCTCCCACGTGTGGCGGCAGGATCACAACGGGTTCTCCCATCAGGATCCCGGCTTCATCGACCACGTGGCCAACAAGCGCGCCGACACGGTGCGCATCTACCTGCCCCCGGACGCCAACACGCTCTTGTCCGTGGCGGACCACTGCCTGCGCACGAAGAACTACGTGAACGTCATCATCGCGGGCAAGCAGGCCGCCCCGGTGTGGCTCGACATGGAGAGCGCGGTGCGCCACTGCGCCGCGGGCATCGGCATCTGGGAGTGGGCGGGCAACGAGGCGGGAGGCGAGCCGGACGTGGTGATGGCCTGCGCGGGGGACGTGCCCACCCTGGAGACGCTCGCCGCGGTGACGGTGCTGCGCGAGTGGGCGCCAGAGCTGAAGGTCCGCGTCGTCAACGTCGTGGACCTCTTCACCCTGGAGCCCGTCGGCGGCCACCCCCACGGACTGAACGATGAGGACTTCGACCGGCTCTTCACCCGGGACAAGCCCGTCGTCTTCGCCTTCCACGGCTACCCCACCATCGTGCACAAGCTCACCTACAACCGGGCCAACCACGGCAACATCCACGTCCACGGCTACAGGGAGGAAGGCACCACCACGACCCCCTTCGACATGACCGTGCTCAACAAGCTGGATCGCTACACGCTGGCGCTCGATGCGATCCGCCACTCCCGGACCACGGCCCACCGGGTGAAGGACGCCGAGCAGCGGCTGTCGGAGGTGCTCCAGCGGCACAAGCTCCACGTCTCCGAACATGGCGAGGACCTGCCGGAGGTGCGCGACTGGAACTGGACGGCGCGATGAACGGCCCCCTGCTGGTCATCAACAGTGGCTCGTCCTCGCTGAAGTTCGGCGTGTATGCGCACCGCGAGGGCCATGAGGCCGTGCTGTTCAAGGGCGCGGTGCGGCACATCGGGGGCGAGCGGGGCAGCCTGTCCCTCCAGGACGCCCACGGACAGAAGGTGTTCGAGAAGTCCGCGCCCTACCCCACCCAGCGCGAGGCGTTCGATCGGGCCATGGACCGGCTGGAGTCCCTCGGCCACACCTCACCCGTGGCGATCGGCCACCGCGTCGTCCATGGGGGGCCGCACCTGCGCGAGCACCGGGCACTGACCGACGAGGTCCTTCACACCCTGGAGGCGACGACGCACTTCGCGCCCCTCCATGTGCCGCCGGCGCTCGAGCTGATCCGCCACGCGCGCGAGCGCTACCCGTCCGTGCCCCAGTTCGCGTGCTTCGACACGGTCTTCCACCGCACCCTGCCCGAGGACGCGGCCGTCTTCCCGGTGCCGCGCCAATACCGGGACCAGGGCGTGGAGCGCTATGGCTTCCACGGGCTCTCCTACGAATCCATCGTGGAGCGGCTCAAACCCCGGGTGCCCGAGCGCACTGTCGTGGCGCACCTGGGCAGCGGAGCCAGCCTGGCCGCGCTCCGCCACGGCCTCTCCGTGGACACCACCATGGGGTTCACCCCCACCGGCGGCATTCCCATGGGCACGCGCACGGGTGATATCGACCCCGGCGTGCTGCTCTGGTTGCTGCGCCAGGGCCACGCGGATGCCGAGGGGCTCGAGTCCCTGGTGAACCACGACTCGGGGCTCAAGGCGCTCTCCGGAGGGACGAGCGACATGTCCGAGCTCACGCGCGCCGCCGGCTTCGGTGATGCTCCGGCGGCGCTGGCGCTCTCGGTCTTCGTGCGGAGCATCGCCAAGACGATCGGGGCCTATGCGGCGGTGCTCGGAGGAATCGACCTGCTCGTCTTCACGGGAGGCATCGGCGAGAACAGTCCCATCGTGCGCCAGCGGGTCTGCGCGATGCTCGGCCATCTGGGGCTGGTGCTCGATGACGCCCGCAACCGGGACGGCCAGGGCATCATCTCGGCGCCCGGCTCGCGCGGGACGATCCAGATCCTCCCGAGCGAGGAAGAGGAGCAGATCGCCCGCCATACGCGCCGGCTGATGCGGGCCTGACTCAGGCCGGGTGCAGCTCCATGGGGAGCACCGCGGGCCCACGGGTCGTCACCGCCACGTTCCACGTCACGGGACCGGGCTCGCGCACCAGCCGGTCACACCGCTCGAGCAGCACCTCCATGGCCAGGCGCGCCTCCAGCCGTGCCAGGGGAGCCCCCACGCAGAAATGAATGCCCTGGCCGAAGGCCAGACTCGGCACGCCCGTGCGATCCATGTCGAAGCGGTGGGCGTCGCGGTAGACGGACTCGTCCCGGTTGGCCGAGACGAACTGCACGAGCACCGTGGCCCCCTTGGGCAGCTTCACCCCGCCCAGTTCCGTCTCCTGGGTGGTGGTGCGGATGGTGGACTGGGAGGGGGACTCGAAGCGCAGCACCTCCTCGACGAACCTGGGCACGAGCGTCCGGTCCTTCTTCAGCCGCGCCCAGATGTCTGGATTGTCCGCCAGCGTCAGCCCGCAGAGCCCCAGCAAGTCATACGTCGTCTCCAGGCCCGCGACGAGCAGCAGGACGAGGAAGCCCATCAGCTCGTCATCCGACATCACCCCGCCTTGCGCCCTGGCCTGAAGCAGATCACTCACCACGTCATTGCCGGGCTCGCGTTGGCGCAGCTCCAGGACGCCGGTCAGGTGGTGCTTCATGTCGTCCAGGGCCGCGACCAGCTCGGCCCGTCGCTCCGTGGCGTCCGCGGGGATGATGCCGACCCCCGTCACCGCGTCCGCCCAGCTCTTGAAGCGCGGCGCCAACGAGGCATCCAGCCCCAGCAGCACGCCCATGGCGCGCGAGGGCAGCGCCAGGGCCATCGACTCGACGAAGTCCACCCGGCGGCGCGCCAGCATGTCGGCGACGATCGACTCCGCCGAGGCGCGGATGGAAGACTCCAGGCGGGCCACGCCCGGAGCCGAGAAGGTCCGGGTGATGAGTGAGCGCAAGCGGGTGTGGGTCGGCGGATCCATCATCAGGATGGAGTCGATCACCGGGTTGCGCTGCTCGAGCCAGGCCGGCTGCACGGCGGAACGGAAGCCCTCGGACGAGAAGAGCTGCGGATTCTTGAGGACGTAGAGCACGTCCTCATAGCGGGTCACCGCCCACATTCCTCCCGGCTCCACCTGGCTCACCGGCGCTTCCCTCCGGAGTGCCGCATAGAAGGGGTGTGGGTTGTTCCAGATCTCGGGCGCGTAGACGTGGGGTCGATGGGTCATGAAGGGGACTCGAGAAAGGACCTGGAGGATAGGTCCAGCCTCGCACCGGCGGCAATGCGCCCTCCCCCCGCGCGGAGCTCGACCTCACTCGCCCGGCATCTCGATGTGGAGAGACATGGGTCGTGGTACCTTGGACGCTCGGCTTTCGAGACGAGGGTGATTGGGACGTGAGGCAGTGGTGAAACCATCAGGGGACGACGCCGTCCGGTCGAGAGGCTTCATCCTTTGGTTCACGGGCCTGTCCGGCGCGGGCAAGAGCACGCTCTCGGTGGAGGTCGGCCGCAGACTGGTGCCCAGGCACTCCGTGGACATCCTCGATGGGGATGAGATCCGCAACTTCCTCTCGCGCGGGCTGGGGTTCACCCGGCCGGATCGCGAGGAGAACATCCGGCGGATCGGCTTCGTGGCGCGGCGGCTCGCCAGGCATGGCATCGCGGTGCTCTCCGCCGCCATCTCTCCGTATCGCGACTCGCGCGACGAGGTGCGGCGGCTGGCGGCCGAGGAGGGCATCCCCTTCCTCGAGGTGTACATGCAAGCCAGCCTGGAGGTCCTCATCCGTCGAGACGTGAAGGGGCTCTACAAGAAGGCCCTGGCGGGTGAGATTCCCCACTTCACGGGCATCTCGGATCCGTACGAGCCGCCCGAGTCGCCCGAGCTCTTGATCCGAAGTGATTCGGAGAGCGTGGACATGAGCGTGGCCCGCGTCCTCGCGGTTCTCGAGCAGCGGGGGCTGACCGCGCCGGCTCGATGAATCCTGTCCGCTGGGACACCCTGCCCGAGCAACCAGACGAGCCCAGGATGCCCGCTCGCCTCTCTCCGAGGTGTCGGACATCACCCGGCGGGTCGCCTGAAATTCAGGCGAGGGGGTGTCAACCGCTTGCCCGATGAGCACCTCTCCAGAGAGATGAGGCCCGCGACTCCGCTCCCTTTCGTGCGTGTGCTCACCTGGGCCTGCCGGGGCGGGCTGTGCGCCTTCATCGGCCTCTATACCCTGTGTGCCGTGCTCAACATGCAGTTGGGCTATCAGGGCAATGAGAACACCGAACTCACCGCCCTGGTGTGGCGGGAGTGGCGGCACGTGGTGTTGGGTCAGGTGGCCCGCCTGCTCACGGCCCATACGGTGCTGGGGCTGCTCGCGGGGCTCGGCCTGGGGTTGGGCGCGTGGGGAGTGGGCGTGAAGCGTTGGAGCGCGGCCTTCCTGTGGGGGCTCGGCGGAAGCCTGCTCCTCGCGCTGCTCGCGCTCCTGGGGGACATGGCGCACCATCCCCACCTCTACGCCGCCACGCTCTACACCCGCGCGGAATGGACACGGGCCCTGCTGCTGGCGGTCAGCCAGACGTCTCCCGCGCCCTGGCGGGCCCTGGCCGCGTTGCTCATCACCATCTCCCCCGTGCTGGCGCTCTGGCGCCTCGGGCGGGAGCGCCGAGGGGAGGTCCGGACGCCGCGGCGCGCGCCGGCCGCGCTGAAGCCCTTGGGGGTGGCCGTCCTGGGCGCGCTCCTCATGGGACTGCTGCTCGCGTGGAACCCCGGCCCCGTGGCCTCCGAGCGGCCCCGCCGCCCCAACCTGCTCATCCTCGCCTCGGATGGGCTGCGGCCGGACCACCTCTCGGGCAACGGCTATCCCCGCCTGACGTCGCCGAACATCGATCGGCTCATGCGCGAGGGCAGTCACTTCGAGGAGACGCTCGTGCAGATTCCGCGCACGGGGCCCTCGTGGACGACGCTGCTGAGCTCCCAGTGGGCGGGCCAGCACCCCATCCGTCACACCATGGTGGGCCCCGAGGCACGCGCTCAATCCTTTCCCACGCTCGCCACCGCGCTGCGCGAGGCGGGCTGGCGGACGGAGGTGCTGTCCGACTACGCGGGTGACATCTTCTCGCGCCTGCCGCTGGGCTTCGAGCACGTGAGCGCCCCGGCCTTCAACTTCCCCGAGCTCATCCGCCAGCGCATGCTCATCACCCAGGTGACGCTGCTGCCGTGGACCGCGCTCGTGCCCTCGTTCTTCCCCGAGCGGCAGCAATTTCCCGAGCTCACCGACCCCTCCCCGCTCGCGGCGAGCACCCGCCGCGCGCTCGACGGCTTCCGCTCCGACGAGCCCTTCGCGCTGCTCGTGTTCGCCTCGGTGACGCACTTCCCCTACGCCGCGCCGCATCCGCACGAGGGCCAGTTCCTCGCGCCTGGAGAGCGGGGACCCTGGCGCTTCGGGGCCACGCCCCAGATGGAGCCACCGCGCGTGTCCCCGAGTGACTCGGACAAGGCGGCGCTGGTGGCCAACTACGACGCGAGCGTGCTCGCCTTCGACGCGTTCGTGGGGCGGACGATGGAGGAGCTGGAGCGGAGGGGGCTCGCGGAGGACACGCTGGTGGTGGTGCTGTCGGACCACGGCGAGCACCTGGAGGAGAGCGACCGGGGAATGGGCCATGGGGAGCACCTGTGGGGCGGCGAGGCGCTGCGCGTGCCCTTCATCCTGCGCTGGCCCGGGAAGGTGGCGGCGGGCCGGGAGGTGGCCACGCGCGCCCGGGCCATCGACGTGGCGCCCACCCTGCTGGAACTGCTGGGCGTGGAGGCCCCAGCGCGCTTCCAGGGGCGCTCGCTGGCCTCACAGCTCACGCCGGAGCGGGAGCCTGCCGTGCTGGAGGAGTTGCCCGCGCTCCTCGAGACGGACCTCTGGTTCTCGGATCGGGATGGCCAGCGCTACCAACAGTTCCGCCTGCCCTACCCCTGGCTCTACGAGACCATGAGGGCGGAGCCCGGCACGGGGGACCTCTCGCTCAAGCCCGAGTGGGAGGAGACGGTGGAGCGCGCCAGGCACCGGGGTCTCTACCTGGGCCGCTGGAAGCTATTGGAACTGCCCACGCGCGAGGGGCTGCGCGTGGAACTCTATGACGTCCGAGCGGACCCCGAGGAGCGGCACGAGGTGTCCGCCGCGCATCCCGAGGTGGTGGCCGAACTACGCGCCCGGCTCCACCGGGAGCGCACCTGGGGTGAGTCCACCGAATCGTATTGACGCTCCGCCACGGCGTGGAGGCGGCGGGAATCGAAGCCACTCAGGGTGGAGCCGCCCTCCCTTGGGATTAGAAGCTCACCCCCAGTTTTCCCTCTGATGATGGCTCCCCCGCTTCGAACTTCGTGTGTCGAATCCTGGCGGCTTCCCCCATCATTGTTGGGGCTGCGGCGCCAGGGGCCCTCTGTATTGGGAGCGCTATTGACTACAGCAAAAGATATGATGACGTCGCATATTGGCGGATTCGCGGACGAGAGCAGCAGTTGATTGATTCTCTTGGTGGTGCCTGGTCTGACACCGAGAAGCGCTATCGGACCGAGAATGTCATCCGCAGCGTGGCGAAAGACAATCCGTGGGGCAGACGGTTTCACGACGCTGCCAAGGAGCGGTGGGGTCAACTTTACTCTTACACAGGGTATTAGAAATGGCGCGAATGCCGAGATTTTATAGGCCAGGGACGTTTTTGAGAATCCGCCTCTCGGACGGCTCTTTCGGCTACGGGAGGGCACTGACGCGAACGCATGATGCCTTCTACAACTACAAGACGGAGAGCCCTGATACAGATCTCGATCGGATTGCATCCAAGCTCATCCTCTTCAAGGTGGCTGTCCGTCATTTGGATCCCAAATTGTGGGAGGTCATCGGGTGGAGAGATCTTGAGGAACCGCTGACTCAACCGATTATCTCATTCAGACAGGATATATTGGACTTCCGCAACTGCACGATCTTCGACCTGGACGGTCATTCGAGGAGTGCCGAACCCCACGAGTGTATTGGACTGGAGCAAATGGCTGTTTGGGAACAGCAGGCAGTCGAAGAACGCCTGCTCGACACATTCATGAGGCGGCCCAACGCCACGGTGGAGCACCTGAAAGTACGCCTGAAATAGGCAGTCTCTCACAGTCAGGGCGGACGAGCGCATGGAGCGGCTCAACCTCCAGTGTCAGCCTGAATGAAGTGCCCGTCCACGCCCAGGGCTGCTGGTTCACATCATCGATCTTCACTTCGAGGAAGAGGTGATTCTTCAACCGCAGGACACTGCCTTGAGGCTCGGTCGGCCCGCGGCAGCCGGGCTCATGGTTTTGCCTTCTGGCTCACCTCGCTCGGTCGGCGCGGAGGTTCAGCTTCCGTGCAACAGCCGCTCAACCTCTGGCCGTGAGCAGCAACAATCCTTCATGCCGTGCGTGCGCGGTCCGCAGAGCGCGGGGAATGAAGGCGAACAGCCCCTCGGGTTGGGTGAACTCGTTATTGCCACGGTCCAACCAGCGCCGGGCTCGCGTGAGCATCTCCGGCGAGGGTGTTTCGATCACGGAGTCCACGAGGGGCAGGACCTGACCGACATCGCTCGGCGCCACGAAGAGGGCGCCAAAGTGGCCCGGGAGTCGTGCCACTCGCTCCGCTCCCAGTCCGAAGTACAAGGCCGCGGCGGCTGGAATGCGGTCGGTGATGATGATGCTTGCACGCTCCCAGTCGAGTTCGATGCCCCATTCCTCAGGCGCTACCCCTCTCAGGAAGAATTCTCGCCCGAATCCACTCAGTGCCTCCGGGCGGAACAACTCCTCAAAATCCACGGTCCCCTCGGCATGCGTCAGCGCACCGGGACGAGCGGGATCCGGAACGAACTCAGGAATCAGGGAGTCGGGAGACTCGCGCCAGCGCTCGAGCACCCGCTGCGCGGTCGGACTCACGGGCGAGGCAGCCACGGCCTCGGCGAAACGCGTGGCGACCCTGGTGGTGAGTTCGGGAGGGATGCGGAGAGACAACCAGAAGAAGGACACGCCCATGGGGCAAGTCTAAGCGCCCGAGCACGGCGCTGGTGACCAACTACGACGCGAGCGTGCTCGCCATTCGACGCATTCGTGGGGCGGACGATGGAGGAGCTGGAGCGGCGGGGGCCCGCGGAGGACACGCTGGTGGTGGTGCTGTCGGACCATGGCGAGCACCTGGAGGAGAGCGACCGGGGAATGGGCCATGGGGAGCACCTGTGGGGCGGCGAGGCCTTGCGCGTGCCCTTCATCCTGCGCTGGCCCGGGAAGGTGGCGGAGGGCCGGGAGGTGGCCACGCGTGCCCGGGCCATCGACGTGGCGCCCACCCTGCTGGAGCTGCTGGGCGTGGAGACTCCGGCGCGCTTCCAGGGGCGCTCGCTGGCCTCCCAGCTCACGCCAGAGCGGGAGCCTGCCATGCTGGAGGAACTGCCCGCGCTCCGACGGTGCTTTCGCGCGGAGGGAGGGCGGCGTGCACTTCGAACCGTTGCCGCCCCCCAGTAATTCTTCAATCCCCTCGACATTGGAAATTCCATCGAAGAAATTGTATTGACGGATTAACAAGAATTCTGTGAAAATCAGGCTGAACCCTGATTGCTTTTCGTCATATTGCAGTGGACGCCATCAAATGCGTCATCCATCCCTTTCTGGAGCCAAGATGCGCCTGTTGGACTTGCGGCGGGTATCAAGCGCCATTTCCGCTCTTCTATTGGTCGGATGCGGCGGCGCGGAGAAAGAAGGAAGCCAAGCGCAAAGCCTTTCTTCCAACGCCGGAACAGCACCGAACCAAGAAATTTCCGCGGCGGCGGCAGACGACGACATCCTGCGTTGGGTCAATCCCTTCATTGGAACGAAGGACGGCACGGGAAGAGGCGCGATCGGCAACACGTTTCCCGGTGCCACCCTGCCGTTCGGCATGGTGCAGTTCAGCCCCGACACGACTTACGGAGACGAAGACTTCACGGCATACGGTGGCTATGGATATGACCGTGGCAGCTTGAAGGGCATGAGCTTGACCCACATCAGCGGGCCAGGATGCCAGGTTGCACAAGATCTTTCGTTTTTTCCGATCGTCGGCGCCATTGGAAGATCTCCGGGCACGCATCTCGACGACTACAAGGTCGGATACTCTCACACGAATGAGAAAGCCATCCCGGGATACTATCGGGTAGGCATGAACAACGGCGTGAATGCCGAGCTGACGGCCACGCTGCGGACCGGCCTGGCCCGGTTCCAGTTCCCGAGCGCCGGCACGGTTCTCTTGAACATCGGTCGTACGGGTGGCGGCGCCAAGGGTGCGCAACTGGAGCTGCTCGGCGAGCGTGCGTTCCAGGGTGCGATCACCACGAACGGCATTTGCACCCAGGAAGGCACCAAGGGCCCCTACACCGTCTACGTCTACGGCGAGTTCGATCGGTCGTTCGACCAGTTCGGTGTTTATCAGGGCGACTCGGTTTCTCCGGGCGTGAGACGTGTGGGGCCTGCTCAGCAGAACGGCGGCTGGGTGCGGTTCTCGGCCGGCGGCCAGGTGCAGATGCGCGTCGGCGTTTCGTACGTCAGCATGGCGAATGCCCGGAAGAACCTCGAGGCCGAGAACCCCGGGTGGGATTTCAACGCCACCCGAGACACCGCGGCAAATACCTGGCGCTACCAACTGAGCAAGATCTGGGTGACGGGGGGGACCGTCGCCGAGCGGGAAACGTTCTACACGGCCCTGTATCACACCCAACTGCACCCCAACGTCTTCAACGACGTGAACGGCGAGTACATCGGGTTCGATGGGAAGACCTATACCGCGCAGGGCTGGAACAAGTACGCCAATTATTCAGGCTGGGACATCTACCGTTCGCAGATCCAACTGGTCGCATGGCTCGAACCGAAACGCGCGAGCGATATGGCCCGTTCTTTGATCGTCGATGCGCAGGCCGGAGGCGGTGGACTCGCGAAATGGCCGGTGGCGAACAACGACTCCTGCGTGATGATCGGGGACCCGGGGGCAGCCATCGTCTCCAGCATCCATGCCTTCGGCGGGCGTCAGTTCGATGCAGCGACCGCCCTCGAGGTGATCGATGTCGCCGCGACGAAGCCGGGACTCCGGACGTCACCGACGAACAACTGTCTGGCCCGGCAAGACCTCGACCGCTACCTTGTCTATGGCTTTGTTCCGGTCAACGCTTGGGCTCCCGGTGCCGTCACCTACGAATACGCCGTTGCTGATGCCGCGATCGGACACTTCGCCGACGCACTGGGCGATACCGTCCGCCGCGACAAATATCTGCAGCGCGCACAGTCCTGGAAGACGCTTTACTCCAACTACAGTGATATCGCGCATTTGCGTCGGGAGGATGGTGTTTGGTATGAGTCTTACAACCCGAATGTCGCGGCGGGCTGGCTGGAAGGAAACGCCTCGCAATATGTCTGGATGGTGCCGCACAACTATCGCGGCGTCATCGACCGCATGGGCGGGAACGAAAAAGCGATTGCGCGACTGGATCGCCACTTCGAGAAACTGAACGACGGTGGGGAGAGTCAGGGGGGCTATGCGTTCATGAGCAACGAGGTCGAACTCTGGGCGCCTTGGGCCTATAACCATGCGGGCGCGCCTTACAAGACCCAGGCGCTGGTCCGGCGCATCATGAACGAGCTGTTCTCGAACAAGCCCGAAGGCCTTGCCGGCAATGACGACCTGGGCGCGATGTCGGCATGGTATCTGTGGGGGGCCCTCGGGATCTACCCTTCGATTCCAGGCCTCGGCGGATTCGCCATCACTTCTCCCTTGTTCCCGTCCGTGCAGATAAAGATGGGCAACGGACATACGTTGACGCTCAACAGCAACGGTGCTGGAGCGAACGGCGTCTATATCCACGGCCTGAAGGTCAACGGACAACCGTCGACCAGGACATGGCTGCCCCTGTCATCCCTGAACGGGGACACGACCCTCGAATTCCAGCTCGCTGGGACTGCGAACTTCGGGTGGGGTACGAACCCCTCGGACGCTCCGCCGTCGTTCGACGGTCCGCGGTCCAGCCTCAGCCAGCAGAGCTTCTTCGCGGACTTCGAGTCGATCTTCAGCCAGCCGGATTGGAATGACAAGGTAGACCTGGACTTCTTCACGAATGCCAAGGCCTCGAGAAATGTCAGCGGCTACTGCTGCAACATGGACCACATGGAGTCATCCACCCGAACCGAAAAGGCGCACAGTGGCAAAACCGCTCTGCTCTACGCGGGGACGGACAATGCTTCCGAAGGCGGCTCCTATTCCTACAACAGGATCTTCGACGTGAACATACCTGTGACCAGCTCAACGCGACTGAGTTATTGGATCTATCCCCAGTCGCAAGGGAGCAGCAGCACCTATGTCGCCATTGACCTGATATTCCACGACGGCACCAGTCTGCGTGACTCCGGTGCAGTCGATCAGCACGGCGTCAGAGTGCACCCGGAGTTGCAAGGAAAAGGCGGCCGCCTGGTCAGCGACAGCTGGAACCTGGTGCAGAGCGATATCGGCAGAGTTGCGGCAGGAAAAACCGTCAAGAGGATTCTGGTCGGCTTCGATCGGCCGGATTCGACAGGCAATTTCCGCGGCTTCATCGACGACATCCAGATCGGGCCGTAGAGAACGGAGAGGGTGTCCGGAGAGGGTGTCAAAGAACTCGAGCAGGTGCGACACGCGGCGGGAAAGAGAAGGGAGGAAAGCAGGCCAGGAAATCCCCCCGACTCCACCGCGCCGCCGCCTCTCGAAATGCCGCGACGAAGGCCCGATATTGCTCGCGTAGCTCCCTCAATGCCTGCCGCGTGGAGGCATGGCCCAACGGCCTCGGGCTCCTCTTGAGGTGCTCGGGCCGGGTATGCGGGTGCTACCGGACGGCGTCTTCGTGCCGCGAGAAGGCGGCGTGCGCTTCGAACCGTTGCCGCCGCCCATGCAAGGCGAGGTGGAGCGGCTGCATCAATCGAGATCCGAAGCGTCGTGGCGCTCCGCTACCTGCTCATCCGGCGCGCCGCGCACGCGGTTGACCTTGCGGCCGCGGATCACGGCCGGACGGGCGGCGACTTCGTCGGCCCAGCGGCGCACCTGCTGGTAGTTGTGTACCGACAGGAATTCGGCGGCGCCGTACAGTTCGCCCAGCACAAGGCCGCCGTACCAGGGCCAGATCGCCATGTCGGCAATCGTGTACTCGTCGCCAGCAACGAAGCGACGCTCGGCCAGCAGGCGGTCGAGCACGTCGAGCTGGCGCTTGGTTTCCATCGCGTAGCGGTTGATCGGGTATTCCATCTTTTCTGGCGCGTAGACATAGAAATGGCCGAATCCGCCGCCCACGAAGGGCGCCGAACCCATCTGCCACATCAGCCAGTTGAAGGTCTCGGTGCGCGCCGGGATGTCCTTCGGCAGGAAGGCGCCGAATTTCTCGGCCAGGTAGACCAGGATGGAGCCGGACTCGAACACGCGCACGGGCGTCTCCCCGCTGCGGTCGACCAGCGCCGGAATCTTGGAGTTCGGGTTGATGGCGACGAAGCCGCTGCCGAACTGGGCGCCTTCGTTGATCTTGATAAGCCAGGCGTCGTATTCGGCACCGCTGTGGCCAGCCGCGAGCAGCTCTTCGAGCATGATGGTGACCTTCTGGCCGTTCGGTGTGCCGAGCGAATACAGCTGCAGCGGGTGTTTGCCGATCGGCAGTTCCTGCTCGTGGGTGGCGCCGGCGATCGGGCGGTTGATGTTGGCGAAGGCGCCGCCCGACGGGGTGGCCGGGGACCAGACCCGTGGCGGGACGTAAGGCGAGAATGGGTTCGAGCTGCTACCGGTCATCGTGTTCTCCTTGTGTGAGTTCTATCTGGGAGAGCGATGATGCCGGAAAATCGGCGGGTTTGCCGGAGAGATGCTGTTGTCCTGGGTCTTGTCGGCGAGCCAGGCGATCTTCACCTGGCCTTGCGGCGGCGCATCCCGGCCAAGCCCGCCAGGCCCAGACCAAGCAGCGTGATGCTGCCTGGTTCCGGCACATCATGCCGTTGCTGCCAAGGAAGATGTGAGTGTTTTATGTGGAGGCATTCACGGGTCCCCTCCGCTGGGGGCTAATCGCCGACGAGCCCCACCGAGTATTCCCACAATCGCTCGGCCTCTTCCTCGGGCAACCCCGACTGCGCCGGCCCGATGACCGCGCAGTCCTCGCAGTGCAGCCCACCCTTCCCAACAAGCGAGGGCGACGTGGCTGCCCAGACTTGGGTCGCCGCACCCTGCTCGGGTGATCGGAACGACGGATCCACTGGAGCGCCAGAGGAATCGATCCAGCCGGCCTCGACCATCTCCGCGCGGCTGAGGTGCCGCTGCAACGGCGTGAGGATGTAGCCGGGAGTCGCCGAGAAGGCGCGCAGGCCATGCGGGGCGCCGCGGCGGTCGAGCGAGGCGGCGAAGAGGCGGTTCGCGGTCTTCGACTGGAGGTAGGCCGCCCACTTGTCGTAGCCCCGCTCGAACTGCGGGTCCTCCCAGTGCATCCGCGACAGGCCGGAGGCCGTCACCACGACGCGCGCCCCTCCCGCCTTCACGAGCGCTGGCCACAACTGGTTCACGAGCGCGAAGTGCCCGAGGTGGTTGATGGCGAACTGTGCCTCCCAGCCATCACCGACACGGGTCTCGGGCATCGCCATGACGCCCGCGTTGGCCATGAGCAAGTGCACGGGCGGGCCGGAGGCGAGAACGCAGTCCGCGAAACGGCGCACGCTGCCGAGGTCGGCGAGATCGAGTTCCGCGACATCCGCGATGTCGCCGACCGCGCGAGTCGCGGCGGCGGTGTCACGCGCCGCGACGACGACGCGTGCACCCGCGGAGGCGAGGGCGCGCGTGGTCTCGAGTCCGAGTCCGGAGTGGCCGCCCGTGATGATCGCGAGGCGGCCGGCCAGGTCGATACCGGAGACGACGTCAAGTGCCTTGGGGAGGAGTGCTGAGGTCATGCGACGAGGCTACGAGCTAGACCGCGGTCTAGGTCAAGCAGCTAGGATTCCGGCATGACCTATTCGATTGGCGAAGTGTCGAAGCGCACGGGGCTCTCGGTGCACGCGCTCCGGCTCTACGAGCGCGAGAACCTGTTGACCCTCCCCGTCACGCGGGACGGGGGCGGCCGCCGCGTCTACACCGATGCCGACGTCGCGTGGATCGTGAACTGCCGCATCTTCCGCGCCTCCGGCATGCCGCTCGCGACGATCGCGAAGCTCGCTCGCCTCATCCGCAAGGGCGAGGGCACGGAGCGCGAGCGCCTCGTCGTGCTCCGCGAGCACCAGGAGCGCATCGCCGCACAGCTCGCCGACCTGCAGCGCGCGCGGGAGCTCATCGACGCGAAGGTCGCGAGCTATGAGAAGCACCTCGCCGCGGGCACGGCCGCGGGGCTATGGGTCGGGCGGCGCGGCTGACGACCCCCAGGAGAGACAGGCACGGCACAGCCCCGAGAGGGTGCCGAGAGGGTGTCAAAGAACTTGCCGAGAGGGTGTCCCCGAGAGGGTGTCCCCGAGAGGGTGTCAAAGAACTTGAGCTCCGAGAGGGTGTCAAAGAACTTGAGCTCTGTCCCGAGAGGGTGTCCGAGAGGGTGTCCGAGAGGGTGTCAAAGAACTTGAGCAACTCGAGTAGGTGCGACACGCGGCCCCGAGAGGGTGTCAAAGAACTTGAGCAACTCGAGTAGGTGCGACACGCGGCGGGAAGGAGAAGGGAGGAAAGCAAGCCAAGAAATCCCCCCGTCTCCACCGCACCGCCGCCTCTCGAAATGCCGCGACGAAGGCCCGATATTGCTCGCGTAGCTCCTTCAATGCCTGCCTCGTGGAGGCATGGCCCAACGGCCTCGGGCTCCTCTTGAGGTGCTCGGGCCGGGTATGCGGGTGCTGCGCCTTCACGGCTCGCGCCCCCAGCACAGGCGTGCCCCGGGTTCGAGCCTTGGCTTCCACCTGCTCCACCATCCCCCGCACCGCACGCTGCCTCTGCTCCTCCTTCAGTCCTTCCCAGCACGGCAGTCGCGCGAGCTCCAGTTCCACCGGCTCGGCCCATTCCTGTGCGAAGCGCCCCTCACCCGCCATGTCCTCGCTTCCCCGGTTGCTCCAGCGCTTCGTCCAGTTGAACCACTGGAACACTCTGCGCGCCGGCCCCAGCAATTGCGGCAGGCACGTGAGCCCCGGCCACTCCGCACTCCTCTCCACCAGGCCCTCCTTCACCCCATGGGCCAGCACGTAGTGCAGCCGGCCCAACAGTGCCGTGTCGACCAGCACCGGTTCCGCTGAGTAGCGCCGCTCCCAGAAACCTCCACTCCAGTCCACCAGCTTGCCCACCTTCTTGGACAGGTTGGTGCGCAGATACTGCATGAAGCCGGCGAGCGAGGCCCCTCGCGCCCACACCAACAAGTGGAAGTGATTGGAGGCGAAGGTGAAGGCGTACAGCCGGATGGTGCCCGCGCTCTGCTGGACGGCTCGCGCCAGCACCCCTCCTACCACCTCGTTCACCTCCGCGCTGGGGCGTAGCAACAGTCGCCCCTGGAAGCACCTGGACGTGACGAAGTAGTAACCCTCCTCCTGGAACATCCTCAGCGGCCAACCCATCCCCTTCCCCCCTCGTAAGCACATCGAGGCCGGATGCACCGCGCGCGCCAACTCGCAAGTCCGCGGAAGCACTTGAAGCAGGTGGGTTTCACCGTCCACTCCACGCCTCGTTCTGGCTTGAGTCCCGCGTTTCGAGTCCTTTGACACCTCTCGGGGCCTCTCGGGGGTCCTTTGACACCTCTCGGGGACACCTCTCGGGGGCCACAGCGGCATTGAGGCTTCGTGCGGGCAAGTGCAAGAATGTACGCCATGCATTCCTGGGTACGACTCCTGGTGCTGGCGGGACTCAGCTTGGTGCTCGCAGGCAGCAGTTGCGATGAGGACGAGGCGGTAACACTCGAGCAACTGCGCCAGGATGTGGCGCCTCCCTTCGACTACTCCCTGTACTGTGACGAGCAGGGGCGGCTGCGGGCCAAGGGCTCCGACGTGTTGCTGGTGCACCGTTCCGCGCACCTTGAGCAGGTGTACGCGGACTCTCAACGGGGGGACGCGCGTGCCCGGACACTCTTCGGCCAGTTGGAGACTCAGGTGTCCGCCACGGGTGGTCCCCTGGCGGACCAAGCCCTGGGCCTGGTGTGTACCTCCCTGCCCGCCTGCACCGTGAGCTGGAGCTTCCTCGATGAGTTGATTCCCTCTCGCGAAGCGGGCGGCATGAGGCTGCGCCACGTGCTTGCACAAAGCTTCGAGCGCGCCGCCAGACTCAAAGGGGTGCAGAACGCCGTCCTCGCCTCGGTCTTGAGCATCCTGATGATGGGCAGTGTGCTGGACAGCGCAGCCGGAGCCGGGGTACGCCCGGGGGCCACGGAGTTAGGAGGAACAGCCGCCAGAGTGGCAGAGCTGCGGGCCGCGCTTCCTTCCGCTCAACAGGGGCGTATCACGATGGGCGTGGGACTGGCTGAGGACGCCAGCGGTGCACAGCGCATGCTGATCGGCACGAGCGAGCCGCGTGGCTACCTGCGGCCGGGTGTGCTCCTGAAGTCAGGAGAGACGCTCGCTCCGGGCCTTGGTCACGCGGAGGCCGACATCGTGAACTTCACTCAGCAGTACGGATTGCGCCTCCTCGAGGTCGGCGCGACTCGTCCGATCTGTCCCTCCTGCGCGGCTGCCATTGAGGAAGCCGGAGCGGTCCCCGTGACGCCGTTGAAGGTGCCATGATCATGTTCCGCTTGGATTCGATCTCTCCCGAGCTGGCCGAAAGCTTCAGGCAGGCGACACCCGCGCGCCAACGCAAGGCCACGCTGGTTGCCTGCACGCTTGTAGCCTCACGGGTTGGTCTTGAAGGTGAAGAGGTCGTCGCCGCACTTGAGCACCTCCGCCATGGTGGGGAGGTGGCTCGCGATCTGCTCCGGAAGATCGAGAGCCTCGCGGCCCGGCTCGATGACGAGTACCTCTGCCTGGATGAGCAAGGCGATGAAGCAACGAGGCCGGAGGTGCTCCGGCTCTTCTCGAAGGCTCGCGCAGCTTCCGCTCTCGGGTTCGCCCTCTCCGAGGACCCCGGACAACTCCACGAGGCGCTTTACGAGGCGATTGTGGCAGTGGAAGATGCCACTGAAGTCATCCGGCCGGTGGAGGGGGCGCTCCAGAGCTGACCAAAGCTTGCAACTCTCGGCAGCGCACCCGCGCAAACCCATGCGTCAGCACGGCCTCACGCCCTCGGGCAAGTCCTGCGGCACGCCGCGTTTCCCGGTCATGGATGCAGACAATCCCGGCTTCCGTGGTGCCATGCGCCTGGGCTCGGACGGGACCGTCCTCGAGAAGCTGCCCTTGGAGGGGGTCTGGCAGCCGGGGACCGCTCGACCTTCCACCGCTGCCGGTTCCGGTGGAGGTCGCCCTCGTTCCGCCCATACTTTACTTTTAGCTGCTTTCGCTCCGCGAGGATGGAGCCCGATGCCCATACATGATGTTTTTGGTCTTCCGTCACCGCGGACAACATAATAGAACGCACCTCTTTTCCTCATGAGAGGTGTGCTTGTGATTGCCTGTCTTCGTAAGCTGGCGTTCGTTTTATGTCTGTGTCTTGGCGGTTCGGTCGCATCGGCGGCCACCGTCGCCGATGAGGTGATCGCTCGAGCCGCCTCACCCGGCGACGTGCTGAGCGTCGAGGTGCTGCTGGATGCCACCGGACGGCTCGGCTACACCGTCAAGCGCCACGGCAAGGAAGTCATCGCGCCGTCGCGACTGGGCTTCGTCCTGACCAACGCGCCGAAGCTCGACCGCGCTTTCTCCTTGGCGAAACAGTCGGTGAGCGATCATGACGAGACGTGGGAGCAGCCGTGGGGTGAGCGGCAGTTCGTGCGCAACCGCTATCGTGAGCTACGCGTCGATGCGGTCCAGAAGGCGCGCGGCGATCGTCACCTACTCGTCGTCTTCCGTATCTATGATGACGGTGTCGGCTTCCGTTACGAGTTCCCCGAGCAGCCGCAACTCAAGAGCGTGAAGATCAGCGATGAACTGACGGAATTCGTCGTCGCCGATCAAGCCACCGCCTGGTGGAGCGTGGCGGGTGAACGAGAGAACCTCGAGTATCCGGTGCAGAAGACACCGCTCCATGCGGTGGCCCTGGCCAACACGCCGATGACGGTGAAGACCGACACGGGTGTCTATATCGCCTTCCATGAGGCGGCTCTGGTCGACTTCGCTTCCATGTGGCTGCGCCGCGTGGACGGGCAGAAGTTCCGCGCCTATCTGACGCCAGGCGCCACCGGGCCCGCCGTGGAGCGCCAGGCCCCGTTCACGACGCCGTGGCGGACGATGCAGATTTCCGACAGCGCACCGGGCCTCTACATGTCCGACCTGATCCTCAACCTCAATGAGCCCAACAAGCTGGGCGACGTGTCGTGGGTCAAACCCTACAAGTACGTCGGCGTGTGGTGGGAGATGCACGTGGAGAAGAGCACCTGGGGCACCGGGCCGAAGCACGGCGCGACCACGGCCAACGTCAAGCGCTACATCGACTTCGCCGCCAGGCACGGCTTCCGCGGCGTGCTGGTCGAGGGCTGGAACAAGGGCTGGGACGGCGAGTGGTTCGGCAACGGCGGGGACTTCAGTTTCACGGAGTCCCATCCCGATTTCGACCTGCCGGCGCTGAGCGCCTACGCCGCGAAGAAGGGCGTGCGCTTGATCGGCCACCACGAAACCGGCGGCAATGCCGCCCACTACGAAGACCAGATGGACGCGGCCTACAAGCTCTACGCCAGGCACGGCGTCGACAGCGTCAAGTCGGGCTACGTGACCGAAGCGGGGACCGTGCAGTTCAAGGGGGCGGACGGTACGATCCACCATGGCTTCTCGGACTCCCAGGAAGGGACGCGCCACTTCATGAAGGCCGTGACCGAGGCCGCCAGGTACAAGCTCGCTGTCAACACCCACGAGCCGATCAAGGACACCGGCCTGCGCCGCACCTATCCCAACTGGGTGTCACGCGAGGGGGCGCGCGGTATGGAGTACAATGCCTGGGGCAACCCGATCAACGCCCCCGACCACGAAGCCAATCTGGTCTTCACGCGCATGCTGTCCGGCCCGATGGACTATACGCCGGGCATCCTGAGCCTCGCCGGTCAGAAGGGCCGTCCGATCCACTCGACCCAAGCCAGGCAGCTGGCCAATTTCGTGGTCATCTATTCGCCCATCCAGATGGCCGCCGACCTGCCCGAAAACTACGAGAAGTATCCGGCCGCCTTCAAATTCATCAAGGACGTCCCCGTCGACTGGGCGGACACGCGCGTCATCAACGGCGAGCCGGGTGATTACGCCACCTTCGCCCGCAAGGACCGCCATGGCCAGGACTGGTACGTCGGTGCGGTGACGGACGAAGAAGCCCGCACGCTCGAGCTGCCGCTCAGCTTCCTCGACGCGGGCAAGCGCTATCAGGCGGAGATCTACCGCGACGGAGATCAGGCCGACTTCCGCACCGAAAAGCGCTTCGACCTGGTGGTCGAGAAGAAGAAGACGGTGACCTCGACCGACGTGCTGAAGCTGAAGCTGGCTCCCGGCGGCGGGCAGGCCATCCGCTTCACGCCACTCAAATAAAGCGAGAAACCCCCGGGAGGGCCATGCCTCCCAGGGGTTCGTCCTCAACCCGGTGCCCGAAGGCGGGGGGTTCTCAGTACTTGCCGACCAGCGTCACGCCCGAGAAGGCGCTGTAGGCATTGAGCAGGATGTGGACGCGCGTGTCGACCGTCTTGGCCGTGACGGAGCAGGACTCCTCGTTGCCGCTCTTGTAGGGGCGGCAGTCGTACGAGGAGGTGGTCGGCGCCGTGCCCGACTTCACGTACAGGTCCGCGTCACCCGAACCACCGGTGATGGAGAACGTGGAGGCCTTCGAGGCCGGCACGTCCAGGTAGTAGCGCAGCTGGGCGCCACTGGCCCCGCTCAGGTCGAGCTGCACGAGCTGGCCGGTCGGAGGCGTGATGGGAGCGCCGACACCCACCGCGATGAAGGCGGCCGACACCGCGGCGAGCTCCGGGGACTCGGCGCCGTAGAGGTCCTTGGCGGACTGCTCCAGGTACGTCTTGGCCTGGGCGTACTTGGTGGACGCCGTGAAGTAGTCGGTGTTGCCCTTGTAGAAGATCGCTCCGGCCTTCTGCACGCCGATGGCCGGCACGACGGTGTCGGACTTGCCGCGCGGGTGCGTGCCGCCCTTGGACAGCAGCGTGAAGGCCAGGTTGGCGATACCGGAGCTGTAGTGCACGTCCACGTTGCCCGCGCTGCTGGTCCAGTAGTCGAGCGAGACGCCGTCCTTGGCCGGGTCGGCCATGTAGCGCAGGGCGTCGCCCGGCGTGTTCGGCGTCCAGACGTCGTCGCCGACCAGGAACACCGCGTCGCTGGTGGACCAGGTGCCCGAGGCGTAGCTCTCGCAGTAGGCGCCGAAGATGTCGCTCCACGCCTCGTTGAGGCCGCCGGACTCACCCGAGTAGGTGAGGTTGGACTCGCTCGAGGTCACCGCGTGCGTCAGCTCGTGCGTGGTCACGTCGCCCGACAGGCCCAGCGGAAGCGACTGCGTGCCGTTGCTGTCGCCGTACACCATCTGCGTGCCGTTCCAGAACGCGTTGGTGTAGTTGGTGCTGTAGTGCACCGAGCTCTTGAGCGTCGCGCCATTGTTGTCGTACGAGTCGCGGCCGAAGTTGTCCTTGTAGCAATCGTACGTGGCGCCCAGCGCGTCGTAGTTGCCGTCCACGTGCGCGTCACCCGTGGCGGCGCCATTCTCGGAGCGCTTGAGCGTGCCGGGCAGGGTCGTCTTGTTGCTGGCCGTGTACACCGTACGGTTGCGGATGGTGTGGATCTGCGCGTGGCGCGCCACGATGCCACCGTCCAGCGCGCTCACGTACACGAGGTCGCGGATGGGCATCTCATCGCGGGCCTCGCCGATGACCGTGGCCTCATAGGCCAGCTTCAGCTTGTTGTCCTCGGACGAGCGCACGTACACCAACCGAATCCCCTCCAGCTCCAGGTGCCGGCCGCCGGTGCTGTCCAGGGCGGCGACCTTGGCGGCCTCCTCCGAGATGCGGGCCTTGGCGGGGACGATCTCACCGTCGCGCGCGGTGCCGTTGGCGGCAATGACGGTGTTGTTGGCGGCGATGTGGACGATGAGCTCCTCGTTCACCACGGGCAGGCCATTCTTGGTCTGGCCGTAGCGCACGTGGGTGATGCCCTTCTCGTCGGTGCGCGAGCGCTTGGCGATGAGGTCCGAGGCGTTGAGGCGGAAGACAGAGGCGATGCCGGGCAGCGCCTGGGTGAGACGGCCACCCGCGTTGGCGGCCAGGCCCTTCTCCGCCGTGGCGGTGCCCAGCTTGCCGGTGATCATGTACGGCGTGCCGTCCAGTTCGGCGCCGGCGATCTGCGCGGAGGGCAGCGCCGCGAGCGCGGCGTGGATGGTGGCGAGGGAGTCGACCTTCGGCTCCAGTTCGGGCTGCGGGACGGAATCCACCTCGCAAGCGGCGAGGGGCAGGACGAGCAGCGCGGTGGCAAGGAAACGGGGGGTGCGAACCAAGCGGGGAATGCCTCCTAGACAACGGCGAGGTGCCGTTGGGCGGGACTCCCCCTGAGCACAAAGCGGACCACCCGCTAAATCATGGAAAACACAGCCCCGCGGGCCCGTGGGCTTCCCGTACATGGAGTGTGTATGTCAAATGCCACCCTGCACGGGATGTCAAACCACCTTACACCCCGGGAAAAAACACCTGTGATTCACAGTGTTTGACGCTCCGCGACATGACTGTCTGTTTCAAGGACAGGCCTGTCCTGATTCAGGACAAAACACTTCCCGTGCGTGCTGAAACACTTCTCACGCCATCCGCGGGAAAGATTCATCCATTCTGAAACAGAATCGTTCTAGCCACAACTCAAAATTTCGCTGCGGCCATCCCAGCGGCAAGGCTCCCGGGAGGCATCTTCCCGGAGGCCCGTCCACCTCGGGCCGGCGCCTTCGTCCGCGAACGCCATGGCCCCGGAGAACAGCTCCCGGGACACACGTCCGGAGGCGTCGTAGCTCAGCTCCCGCGACCCCTCCGACACGCCGTTGTCATCGTACTGCTCCACGCGCACCAATCGCGGCGCGTAGGTGAAGACGAGCGTATGGTGTTGGCGAACCGGCTGCTAAGACACACACCGAGAGGCTGGGCGTGGGCGTCGAAGGAGACTCGCCGGAGTCCCGCTCGCCCCCGCAGGCGAGCCAGGGCGAGGACACCACGGCGAACACTTCGCGAATGTTCCCCATTGATGAATTCCCCCCCTCGGAACGCTGAATCCAGACGACCCTGGGCCAAGGAGCGCTGCCTGACAAGCGCGGCGGGAGCGTTCCCGTCCATCAGCCGACGTCCTCGGGCTCTTGCCTGGCGAAGCCTGTGTCACGGTTCAAAATTGTCTGTAAAATCCGGTCAACCGTGGCTCCGGTACCGGCGGCCCTGTTGTGTCGGAAAATCGAAGGTCCTCGTGGGAAGCGGGTTGGAGATCCGACGCAGCGTGACAATTCATACCCAGCCACCCTCCCCTGGTGAATCCATGTCGATGATCGCCCCCGCCGTTGCCCAGCCCCAGGTGTCCACCCCGGAGGTGGGCCGGATCGCGTGGAGGCTGTTCATCCTTCAACAGATCAACCTGTTCACCTCACTGCCGTGCGCCATCTACATCATCCTGCTCATCGCCCAGATTCCGCGCGAGCAGGCCGCCGTGGCGATGATGCCCATCCCCGTGTTCGCGCTCGTATGCGGCATCATGGCGCCCCTGGGCCTGGTGCGGTGGTTGACCCATCGCGCCTTCGCCGTGAACCCGGGCGAGGCTCCCGGCGCCCGGCTCGTGCGCCTGCTCAAGCTGCCGCAGCAGCTCGAGGTGTGGATCCTCTCCGCTTACAACCTCGGTAATTCGGCCTACCTGCTGTGGCTCGCGGTGCGCCTGGACAAGCCGCTCTACATCGTGCCGTGGGGCTCGGGCGTCATCCTGGTGATGATGATGCTGGTGATGATCTGGACGCGCGTGTTCGTGCAGCGCCTGCTCATGCCCCACGCCGTCGAGGAGTTTCTCCGCGCCCCCCAGGCGCAACTGCGGGGCGCCCGGGGCGTGCTCTGGCCGCGGCAGAGCTGGTACCTGCCCTACTGCTTCGGCCTGTTCGTGACATGTACGGTGCTCTCCCTGTCCTCCATCGTGGTGCGCATGGGCATGGACCTGTACGCGAAGGTGATGGCGCTGCTGCCCGTGGGGCTGCTCGCGTCGGTCCAGGCGGCCATCTCCAGCGCCCTTCAGCAGGCGGAGATCCCGCTGGCGCTCGTGAGCCTCTACATGCTCGTCACCAGCGCGTGCGCGGCGTGGCTGCTCACGCGCCACCAGGAGCAGGGCACGCTCGCGGTGCGCGACGCCATCGAGGGCTTCGCCAATGGCGCCCCCCGCATGCCGGCCTGGGTGACCACGGACGAGACGGGCGACCTGTCGCGCGCCACGGCACGCGCCTACCACCAGCTGCGGGACTTCGCGCTGTCGTTGGATGGCACCGCGAGCAAGCTGGGCAGCAGCGCCGCCCAGTTGAACCACGCCAACCACCAGCAGAACGAGGCCATCACCCGCCAGGCCGCCGCGCTGCAACAGGCCCAGGAGACGGCCCGGGAGATCCAGGAGACGTCGCGGGTGACGGCCCAGAAGGCCGAGAACATCCTCAAGCAGACCACGCGCTTCCAGGAGCTGGGCACGCGGGGCGAGGCCACGATCCAGCACAGCATCGAGAGTCTGCAGGCCATCCACTCGCAGGTGAGCGGCATGGCGGGCAGCATCCGCCAGTTGAGCGAGCGCGCCCGGCAGATCGACTCCATCGTCCGGGTGGTGAAGGACCTGACCACGCGCTCCAACATGCTCGCGCTCAACGCCGCCATCGAGTCGGTGCGCTCGGGCGAGCACGGCAAGGGCTTTGGCGTGGTGGCGCGGGAGATCCGCCTGATGGCGGACCAGTCCAACAAGGCGACCAGCGAGGTGCGCGACATGCTCACCAGCCTCACCGAGGCCATCCGCGAGACGGTGGAGCTCACCGAGAAGGGCTCGGAGGCGGTGAACGCCAGCGTGGAGCAGGTGCGCGCCACGGGCGACAACCTGCGCTCGCTCACCACGCTCGTGCAGGACAGCGCCAACTCGGTGCGGCAGATCAGCGCCACGGTGGGTCAGCAGGACACGGGTGTGTCGCAGATCTTCGACGCCATCCAGGAGCTGAGCGGCATCATGGTGGACACGCTCACCCAGGCGCGTGAGATGGACGAGGTGTCGCGCAGCGTGTCCGAGGTGGCCACCGACGTGAACATCCTCATCACCCGGCATGGCTGGGAGCGGAACCTGGTGCTCTGAGGCCCGGCTCGCACCGCCACCGTCAGTGCTCGGCGGCGGTGGACGATGCCCCGGCGCACAGCACGTCCGCCAGCCAGCGTGCCCCCTCGCGGTAGCGGGGATTGCGCTCCTGCCAGTCGATCATCCCGAGCACCACGTCGAGCACCGTGCGCACGAACAGGCGCGTGGACAGGCCACTGTCGAAGCGCAGGAGTCCCTCCAGACGCTCCAGCAACTCCTGGTGCAGGGACGTCACGGCGCGCAGCGCGCGCTCGGGGCCGCACAGGGCCACCGCGCCCACCACGCCTTCCCGTGCGTCTCGCGGCGCGGAGAAGAGATCATCGGTCATGCAGGTGACGACATTGGCCACGTCGACGACGCGCTCGAACTCGTCCCGCCACTCCACGCCCTGGAGCGCCAGGAACATGTGGAAGACGCACTCCATGCCGCCGCGGATGCGGCGCACGCCGAAGTACTCGCCCAGGGAGTCCACCCGGGGCACGTCTCCTGTCTGGTTGAGGATGTGCTCCCACACCGCGCGCTGGTAACGGGGATGGTTTTCCAATGGATGGCCAAGCGCATGCAGTTGCCGCCGGTGGGACAGCAACAGGGCCGCCGCCTGCGAGGGGAAGTTGAACAGATCCTCCTCCTGGGGCGAGAGCCCATGGGGAGACGTCTCCTCCCCCCACCAGGCCCGGGCGAGGATCCGACGCAGTTCGGGCAGGTAGTGCGCGGGCATCGACTTCCGGTCCGCGTCCACCAGGTCATCGAGCTTCCAGAAACAGACAAACCACGCGACGAGCGCCTCGGCCTCCTCCCGCTTCACTTCTCGTCCAGGGCGGAAGGTGTAGGCGGAATAGCTGATCGCCAGTTCCACGAGTCCTCGCCAGGAGCCCGCGGCCGTCGTGTGGAAGGGAGGCTGGGCCGCCAGGCGCTGGAAGTGGGCGCGGACCTCACCCAATGCGGGCTCCTCCCCCACCATCGGACCCGAGCCCCAGTGCTCGGGCCGCAGAAGGAACTCCGCCCGTCGCAGAAGCTCACGGGTTTCGTTCCGGAGCACCTCGGAGGCGCTCGGAAACAGGGGCGGCGAATCCGCGAGGAGATGGTTGAGGACTCGTGAGGTGGGCTCCCGAAAACCCTCCCAGTCGCGAGAAAAGGACGAAGAGGATGAGTCACACAGGGGCGAGCAGGTGGACATGGGGGCCCTGAGCTATAGACGAAGGGGGAGCCTCCCTGGCGCGACCCTGCCAGGAGGGTTCAGGATTAGGCATCCGCGAACGGAAACGGAAGCGATGCCCTCGGGAGGACACCTCAATTCGATTGCGGCTCGAAGGCGGGCGGAGATTAATGTCCGCGCCATGCGCGCACTTGTCCTTCTTCCCTTGCTCCTCGGTGTCTCCGCTCGCGCGGAAGCACCACTGGATGACCTCCTCCAACGCCTGGGCGAGGCGGAGGAGAGAAAGCTGACCATCCCCGCCTGCCGTAGCGTGGAGAGCTCGGTCACGGAGGAGCTGGACAAGGAGGGCAAGGTAAAGGGACGACTGACCCGCAGTTACGAGGTCACCCGCTCCGGAACCACGGTGATCGCACGCAAGCTCCTCTCCCAGAAGGAAGAGGGGGACCTGACCAGCCAGCTCAAGGCGGAGCCGAAGGATCCGCCGAAGAACGAGGACGACAAGGCGAGGCTGTCCCCGTTCCATCCGCGGGCCAGGGCGGATTACCGCTTCGACTCCACACCGGGTCCGAGCGAGGGGCTGGTGACCGTGAAGTTCTCCCCCTTGAAGCCAGACAAGAAGCGGATGAAGGGACAGTCAGTGGTGGACGCGCGAGCCGGGAAGGTGATGACCCTGCGCATCTCCCCGTCCGACATGCCCCCCATGTTGGATGAGCTCCAGATGGACTTCCTGGCCTACACGCAGACCCCGTGCGAGTGGCAGCCCACGCAGATGAAGATCGCCGGCGCGGGCGGAGTCCTCTTCTACAAGCTGCGCTTCCGTACGGAGGTGTCGGTGACCGGACACCAGAAGGTGGACGGGCCGGGCACCGCGACCGGCGCGCGCTGATGCCGATTTCCAATTAAGATGAAGGGACCTTGGTCGCCCTTCATCGATTCGTCGTACTCACTGCCACCCTGTTGCTGACCTCGTCGGCATGGGGTGAGACCTCCAACCCCTATCTGCCACGTGCTCGCCAGCTCCTCGAGGAGCTGCGCTACCCGGACGCGGCCCGTGCGCTGGAGCAAGCCCGCGCGCACCCAGGCAACGATCGAGACACCCTGCTGGAGATCCTCGAACTCCAGGGCGTGGTGGCCGGCATGCTCCAACAACCGGCCAAGGCCCGCTCCGCCTTCCAGACACTGCTGGTGCTCGCGCCAGACCACCGGCTCGAGGGCGACTACGCTCCCCGCGTGGTCACGCCCTTCTTCGAGGCGAAAAGCTGGGTGAGTGACAAGAGCGCGGCACTGGGGTTGGAGGCGCTGCCCTCGAGCGCGGAGGCCAGCCTGCTCTCGGTCCAGGTGAAGACGGACGTGCTGAACCTGGGCCGTCTCGTGCGCTTCCATCTGCGCGAGGGTGGAGACGCGTGGCGCGCACAGGAGCAACCACTCGTCGAGGGCAAGGCCTCCGTGGAGAGGAAGGGGGGACGCGTGGAGTGGTGGGCGGAACTGCTCGATGAACGGCGGGCCGTGCTCACCTCGGTGGGCAGCGACGCGTCGCCCCTGGTGGCCCTGGCTCCTGGCGCGCTCGTGTCGTCCGCGCCAGCACCCGCGCCCGTGTCTCCCCTGCCGGAGAAGCTTCCACGGGTGGCGGGGGCACCGGGCTCGCCCCTGCGGACCGTGGCCTACGCGTGCCTGGGACTGGCGGTGGGCGCGGGCGCGGCGGGCGGGTACCTCGGCTGGCAGTCGAACCAGGCCCGGGCCCGGGTAGTGGGTGCGCCGGTGGACGAGGCGGGCTATACCCAGGGCCTCACCCAGCGAGAGGCCTTCGCGCTCGATGCCCGGGCACGCGCCCAGGGCGGGTGGGCCAACATCCTCTTTGGGGTCGCGGGCGCCGCGGCCATCGCGGGAGGAACCCTCTGGGTGCTCGGCGCACCCGTGGGCGTTTCAGCCACTCCGACCGGGGTGGTGGTCGGAGGTGCCTTCCCATGAAGCGGTTGCCATGGACTGGAGTGTCTTGCTGGCTCGCCCTGGCGCTGCTGGCCGTGCTGCAGGGGTGTCAATCCGGCTCCACCGGCGCCGACACGCGGCGCTACCCCTGCACCCAGAGCGACGAGTGCGCCGCGGGCTACACCTGCCGCGCGGGCATGTGCCAGTCCGACGAGCCGACGGACATCTTCTTCGTCACCACCACCCAGACGCTGCCCGCGGGCGGCTGCTCGGCCCTGGTGGAGCTCGAGGCGCGCGATGGCGGCGGCAAACCCCTCCCCTTCGCCGGCCCGACAAACGTGACGCTCTCGGGCTCGGGGTTCTCGTTCTTCTCCGATCCGGGTTGCACCAGCCCTCTGTCCGCGGCGGTGTTCGCCCAGGGCGCGACCCGCGCCTCCTTCTATTTCAAGGGGAAGAGCGGCGGCACGTTCCCCCTGGTCGCCGCGGTTTCGGGAGTGCCCACGGCGCAGCAGGACCAGACCATCCGGCCGGCGGTGCGCAAGGGCGTCTGTGAGATGCCCGCCGACGGCCTCTCGGTGACGTGTCCCATCTCGCCCGCCCAGCTCGATCTGTCGAAGACGATGCTGTTCGTCTCGATCAGCCCTCCGGGCACCAATCCCGACGCCTCGAGCGTGCGCTGCATGCTCTCGGCCCGGGAGGCCTTCACCTGTGGCCGGAACGAACGGGGGACGGGCATCGTCTACATCGTGTGGCATACGGTGGAGCTGGGCACCGGGCTGAAGGTGCAGCACCTGCAGCCGACCTGCCAGGCCCAGAGCCTCCTCCAGGTTCCCATCCAGCGCGTGTCGCCGGACAACACCTTCCTGCTGGTGACTGGCGAGCAGAGCGGCAAGATCCTCGGCGAGGATGACTATTTCACCGCGAAGCTGTCCGAGTCGTACACCCGCGTGGACCTGCAGTGGCCCGTGGCCTGCGCCGTCGGCTGGAAGGGCTCGCTCCAGGTGGTGGAGGCCGAGGGGCTCCGGGTCACCCGGGGCTCGGGCGTGACGATGACCGGAACCCAGACCGAGGCCACCGTCTCGGGCCTGCCGACGGTGGACCTCTCCACCAGCGTGCTGCTCTTCACCCACCGGGTGACCAACGCGGGCACGGCGAGCCTCTGCGACCGGGTCCTGCGGGGCACGCTCACCTCTCCCACGGAGATCTCCTTCTCGCGAGGTGCGGGCTCCAGCGCGGGCTGCACGACGGCGGTCATCAATGACATCTCCTGGGAGCGGATCGATTTCGGGCCGCGCGCCAGCGTGCAGACGGTGCCGGTCACCATGAACCGGGGTGAATACGAGGCCTACCCCGCCATCTCCCCGGTGGATGAGTCCCGCTCGGTGGTGTTCGCCAGCGGGCAGGGAATGAACGGCCAGGCCGGAGGCGAGTCGTCCTATGCGGCGGATGATCTCATCAGCGAGTCGCTGGCGGGGTTCGAGTTCGATTCGCCCAACCGCCTGCGGATCATCCGGGATTCCTTCGAGGGCCGGGCGCGGTGGACGTCCTTCGTCGTGCAGTTCGAGCCTTGACGTCCATGGTCTGGCTGGCGGTGGAGCCATCCGCCCCAGCAGGCGTCAGGCCATGGCAACCCGTCAGACAGGCCCCTGGAGTATCGAGCGCTCTCTTTCATGGGCTCGAGAACAGAAGAACCAGACGGCCCTGGGAGGAATGACCCTTGGGGATGCGCATGTTGCGCCTGTGAGGATCGGTTGGCCGCGGCGCATGCCAGGGTCGTCCACCAGGAGAAAGGAATGACGCTCCAGTTGCAGGATCGATCCGTGCCGCGCTTCCGACCCATTCCGTGGAAGCCTGTTTCAGGCCAGAGACATGAAGCACATGGATGGGGAGGCGAGCATCCGAGCGCACCGGGACCACGAAGCCCGCCGTCGCGGTGCATGGGGGGCGAGGAGCATGAGCAGCACTACCACGCCTGACGGCTGTCCCTTCACCATTCTGATCGTGGATGACACCCCCGCCAACCTGGGCGTGGCGGTGGAGCATCTGGAGCACATGGGCTATCGGGTGCTGGTCGCCCAGGATGGTGAAGAAGCATTGGAGCGGGCCGAGCACATGCGGCCCGACATCATCCTGCTGGATGTGGTGATGCCGGGACTGGACGGCTTTGAGACCTGCCGGCGCCTGAAGGTGGCTGAAAGCACCCGCGAGATTCCGGTCATCTTCATGACCTGCCTTTCGGACGCGGCCGACAAGCTCGCGGGGTTCGAGGCGGGGGGAGTCGATTTCGTCACCAAGCCGTTCCAGATCGAGGAACTGGTTGCCCGGACCCGGGTGCACCTGGCCCTGCGTGAGGCACGAAAACAGCTCGAAGCCAAGAACGCGCAACTGCAACGGGAGATCGCGATGCGCCTCGAGAAAGAGGCGGCACTGCGGCGCATCCAGGATGAGCTGGAGCAACGGGTGCAGGAGCGCACGACCGATCTGGCCAGCGCGAACACCACCCTGAAGGCGGAGATCGCCGATCGCCAGCGGGTGGAAGAGGCTTTGCGTGAGAGCCAGCGCCTGCTTCAAGCCATCATCGACAACTCGACGGCGGTGATCTACGTCAAGGACGTCGACGGCCGCTACTTGTTGACCAACCGCCGCTTCTTGACGCTGTTTCACCTCACCCGGGAGTCGGTCCTCGGCAAGACCGACCATGATTTGTTCCCCAAGGCGACTGCCGACGCATTTCGCACTCTCGACCAGCAAGTGGTGGCGGGCAGGACGGCGCTGGAAGCAGAGGAGCTCGTACCTCAGGAGGATGGGCTCCACACCTATCTCTCGATCAAATGCCCGCTCCATGATGAGTCGGGGTCCCCCTATGGGCTCTGTGGGATCTCGACGGACATCTCCGAGCGCAAGCGGATAGAGGAAGAGCGGGAGATGCTCCTGGCCAGTGAACGGGCGGCGCGAGGGGAGATCGAACGCACCAGCCGGATGAAGGACGAGTTCCTGACGACGCTGAGCCACGAGCTGCGGACGCCTCTGACCTCGATCCTCGGGTGGGCGCAGTTGCTCCTCTCCCGCCACCCCTTGACCCAGGATCTGCGTCGCGGGCTCGAGACGATCGCGCGAAACGCGCGGGCCCAGGCCCAGCTCATCGACGACCTCCTGGACATGTCACGCATCGTCTCCGGCCGGATGCGTCTGGACGTGCGGGTGGTCGGTCCGGCGGCAGTGCTCGAGGCGGTGGTGGACTCGCTGAAACCGGCGGCGGAGGCGAAGGCCATCCAGTTGGAACAAGAGCTCGACCCGTCGGTCGGGCAGCTCATGGCGGATCCGAATCGTTTGCAGCAGATCGCCTGGAATCTGGTGAGCAACGCGATCAAGTTCACGCCGCAGGGCGGGCGGGTGAAGGTGGCGCTGAATCAACAGGGCCCACACGTGCAGCTCGCGGTGAGCGACACGGGGATCGGCATTGAACCCGAATTCCTGCCGCACGTGTTCGAGCCGTTCCGGCAAGAGGACGCGTCGAGCACGCGACGGCACGGTGGGCTGGGGATGGGTCTGGCGATCGTGCTGAGCCTGGTGGAGTTGCACGGGGGGACGGTGGAGGTGGCCAGCGCGGGGAAGAACCAGGGTGCGAGCTTCACGGTGAAGTTGCCCAGGGAGGCCATCCATATCGGGGCCAAGGCTGGACGGGCGGCCATGATGCCCCGGCGTCAAGCCTCCTCGAGCCTCAGCAGCGAGTTCGTGGATCTGGAAGGGGTGCGGGTGCTGGTGGTGGACGACGAGCCCGACACGCGCCAGTTGATTGAGTTGATTCTGGCGGAGCACCATGCGGAGGTACGGACGGTGTGCTCGGCGGCGGAGGCGCTCGCCGAGTTCGCCCACTTCCATCCGATGGTGCTGGTGAGCGACATCGGCATGCCAGGGGAGGACGGGTACTCGTTCATCCAGAAAGTACGTCGGTTGCCGCAGGAGCAAGGGGGAGCCGTGCCGGCACTGGCGCTGACGGCGTTCGCGCGCGCCGAGGATCGGACGCGAGCGATCCTCGCGGGATACCAGATGTATCTGGCCAAGCCGGTGGAGCCCCTGGAACTGATGACCTATGTGGCGAGTCTGGCCGGCCGTACCTATCGAGAAGCGATGCCGAGCGCATGAGCAGGGAGAAGAAGTAGACCGACAAGCGGGTTCTCGGACTGCGTGCGCTCAGCCCCCCGCTCGCCCGTATTCGGGAGGAGACGTGACATGAGCCGCAAGATGATGTGGCTGGGGGGACTGCTCTCGTTGCTCGGGTTGTCCGCGTGGGGCGCGAACCAGGAACAATCGATGCAAACCGCTCCCGTGGACGCGTCCGTGGTCAAGATGGGCGACAGCGTTCCGCCCCGGGTGGCGCAACCGTGCGAGCCCGGCAACTGCCCCTTCGCTGGCCAGCGCGTGACGGTGCTGGTGGCCAACAGCCGCCTGATCGGAAGGCCGGTGCTGGAGTTGAAGGATGAATTCGAGGCCGCCACAGGTGCCAGGCTCAACATCGTCTACCAGCCGAACGAGGAACTGTTCGCCAATTTGATTTCCGATATGACCAATCGTACTGGCAAATACGACGCGGTCATCGCCGGTGCCTGGTGGCTGGGCGAACTGGTGGCTGGTCATTACATCATCGCCTACGACAAGTATTACAACGACCCGCGCTTTCCGGCGTGGGACATCGAGGAGGTACTGCCGGGCCCGCGCGGTCTGCTCTCCTACGGCGGCAAGAAGTACATGGTCGCCAACGACCACGACGGGCAGGTCATGTACTACCGCCGCGACCTGCTCGAGGACCCACGGCACCAGGCCGCCTTCAAGCAGAAGTTCGGTTATGCGTTGGCCGTCCCCACTACCTGGGAGCAGTTCCGGGATGTGGCTGAATACTTCAACGGCCGCGATCTCAACGGGGATGGTGTGCCGGACCACGGCCTGGGGATAGGGCTGAAGCCCGGTGCGCAGGGCATGTTCAACTTCATGTCGTTGTCGGCGCCCTTCGTGATTGGACCGGACAATCCCAGGCTGTACTGGTTCGATCCGAAGACCATGAAGCCGCTGATCGATGGCCCCGGCCATGTGCGGGCGCTCGAGGTGCTGGTCGAGCTGGTCCGGTTCGGACCCAGGGAGATGCTGACCTGGGATATGGGAAAGAGCTGGGACTACTTCCTGACGGGGCGCTCCGCGCTCACCTTCACCTGGGGCGATCTGGGCGCGCTGTCACAGCAGGAGGGAAGTAAGGTCAAGGGAAAGGTCGGCGCCGCGCCCATTCCGGGTACCCACGACTATTACAACATCGCGCAGCACAAGTGGGTCAAGACCGGACAGCCGAACCTGGTGGGCAATACCACCGGCGGCTCGTGGGCGGGCGTGATTTCGAAGTACTCCAAGGCGCCGGAAGCGGCCTATTACCTGCTGGCGCTGATGGCGAGCAAGGAGAAGTCCCAGGTGTACGCGGCGCGTGGTTGGGATGGCATCGACCCGGGCCGCCGCTTCCACTTCCTACCACCCAGCGGCAGTGGACAGCTCGACACGTACCTGAAGGCGGGCTGGGACGAGGCGGACGTCCGCGACTACCTGCGGGCCTATTCCGACAATTTTGGCAACCGGCTCCAGTTGCCCTATCTGCGCGTTCCCGGCACCTACAGCTATTGGCAGGCGCTCGACGTCCACCTGGCGGAAGCCGAGAGCGGCCAGTTGAGCCCGGAAGCGGCCTTGAAGGCGGCCGCCGTCGACTTCGAGGAAATCACCCTCCGGCTCGGGCGCGAGCGGCAACGGCGCGCCTACCGGACATCGATGGGGCTTTAGCGGGCAATAGGAGTATGCTCATGAAACTCTCGAAGGCAGGCGGGCCCAGTATCCGAGTGTCGAGCCATCCCGCGGACAGGGGGGCCAAGAGTTGGTGGCTCGGCATCCTGCTGGCGCTTCTGGTTGCTCCAGCAGCACAAGCCGGCGAGCCGCCAGAATCCAAGGAAGCGCAACCGGCTCCCGCGCGCATCCTGCCCGGAAGCTTGAAGCCCGAGGGTACCGGGGTCACGGTGGTCAAGACAGGCGACCTCATCCCTCCTCGGGTGGCACCCGCGTGTAAACCCGGCAGTTGCCCGTTCGCCGGCCAGCACGTGACAGTGATCGTGACCAACGGTTCGATCTCCTGGGCCATACCAGAGTTGAAGGACGAGTTCGAGGCCGCCACGGGCGCCACCCTCACGGTTGTCCCGGTTCCGTTCAACGAGCATTTCGACAAATTCTATTCCGACGTGCTCAATGGCGCTGGCAAGTACGACGCGGCAATCGCCTGCTCCTGGTGGCTGGGCGAACTGGTGGCTGGTCATTACATCATCGCCTACGACAAGTATTACAACGACCCGCGCTTTCCGGCGTGGGACATCGAGGAGGTGCTGCCGGGCCCGCGCGATCTGCTCTCCTACGGCGGCAAGAAGTACATGGTCGCCAACGACCACGATGGGCAGGTCATGTACTACCGCCGCGACCTGCTCGAGGACCCACGGCACCAGGCCGCCTTCAAGCAGAAGTTCGGTTATGCGTTGGCCATGCCCACTACCTGGGAGCAGTTCCGGGATGTGGCTGAATACTTCAACGGCCACGATCTCAACGGGGATGGGGTGCCGGACCATGGCCTGGGGATAGGGCTGAAGCCCGGTGCGCAGGGCATGTTCAACTTCATGTCGTTGTCGGCGCCCTTCGTGATTGGACCGGACAATCCCAGGCTGTACTGGTTCGATCCGAAGACCATGAAGCCGCTGATCGATGGCCCCGGCCATGTGCGGGCGCTCGAGGTGCTGGTCGAGCTGGTCCGGTTCGGGCCCAGGGAGATGCTGACCTGGGATATGGGAAAGAGCTGGGACTACTTCCTGGCGGGGCGCTCCGCGCTCACCTTCACCTGGGGCGATCTGGGCGCGCTGTCACAGCAGGAGGGAAGCAAGGTCAAGGGAAAGGTCGGCGCCGCGCCCATTCCGGGTACCCACGGCTACTACAACATCGCGCAGCACAAGTGGGTCAAGACCGGACAGCCGAACCTGGTGGGCAATACCACCGGCGGCTCGTGGGCGGGTGTGATTTCGAAGTACTCCAAGGCGCCGGAAGCGACCTATTACCTGCTGGCGCTGATGGCGAGCAAGGAGAAGTCCCAGGTGTATGCGGCGCGCGGTTGGGATGGCATCGACCCGGGCCGCCGCTTCCACTTCCTGCCCCCGAGCGGCAGTGGACAGCTCGACACGTACCTGAAGGCGGGCTGGGACGAGGCGGACGTCCGCGACTACCTGCGAGCCTATTCCGACAATTTCGGCAACCGGCTCCAGTTGCCCTATCTGCGCGTTCCCGGCGCCTTCAGCTATTGGCAGGCGCTCGACGTCCACCTGGCGGAAGCCGAGAGCGGCCAGTTGAGCCCGGAAGCGGCCTTGAAGGCGGCCGCCGTCGACTTCGAGGAAATCACCCTCCGGCTCGGGCGCGAGCGGCAACGGCGCGCCTACCGGACATCGATGGGGTTGTGACCGCTTGAATCCCCTAGGCATTGGACGCAAGCTCACGCTCGGCTTCGGCACGCTGGCCGCTGTCACACTGCTGGTCGTGGCACTGGGCTTCATGGCCGGGCGCAGCGCCACCGAAGACATCAAACGCACCGAGGGCGTGCGCGCACCGGCGACGCTGGCATCCGCTCAGGCGCAGGCCAGCCTGTTGCGGATGCAACTGCACGTGCGCGGCTACCTGGTGCTGTCCGATCCGCTGGACATCGAGCAATACCACATGGCGAGAAAGTCCTTCGAGGGCAGTCTGGCCTCGCTGCAGGCAATGTCCGTCAACTGGCCCGACGAAGAAGCCAGGTGGGTGGCCGAACTGACCGAAACCTATACGCGCTGGGTCCAGCTGCCACAGCACTTGTTCGAGCTTCATGACAACCCGCTCAAGAACCGGCCCGCGCTCCGGCTCGCCCGGGTCGACATTCAAGCGCTGCGGATCCAGATCCTCGAGAAGGTCGATGCCCTGATCGACGCGCAGAAGACACGTGGTGCCTCGCCGCAGAACCGCGAGCTGCTGGCCGACATGGTGGGCTTCCAGACCTCGTTCGATGCGATGGCGACCAACCTGATGGCCTATGGCGCCTCGGGGGAGCTCAATTTCAAGCTGGCCTACGGGCCCCAGCTGGCGACCAACGCAACGATCTGGAATGAGCTGTCCGGCAAGCGCCGCCTGCTGTCCGCCGAGCAGCGGGCCACGCTCGATGGCATCGCGCGGGATCGGGCCGGATTCGCGGAGCTGGCGCTGGAACTCGTCAGCATCCTCGGCGGCGAACACGCGTATGAAGACCTGTACCTGTACCGCACCCAGGTCACGCCGCAGGCGGATACCCTGCTCGGCCTGCTGGGGAAGGTGACCGAGCGGCAGCAGGCCCAGTTGCAGACCGATCTGGCACGGGCGCGCAGCAGCCTCGACAAGGCGCGCCTGCAAGCCGTGGCGGGCGGGCTGGTGGCCGTCATCTTCAGCTTCGCCATGGCCTTCCTGTTCCGGCACAACATCGTCGGTCCGGTGCACCGTCTGACCGGCGTGGCGGAACAAGTGGCGGCCGGCAATCTGTCCGCGCGCGCCACGGTCGAATCGAGCGATGAGATCGGCGTGCTCGCCCTCAGCATCAACATCATGACGCAGCGCCTGGCCGAGACCATCGGCCACCTGGAAACGGTATTCGCCGAGGCTCAGCGCGCGAAGGACGCGGCCGAAACAGCCAACCTCGCCAAGAGCACGTTCCTGGCCCACATGAGCCACGAATTGCGTACCCCGCTGAACGGCATTCTGGGCTACGCGCAGCTACTGCGCCGGGACAAGAGGCTGGGTGAACGGGAGCTCGCGGGGGTGAACGTGATCCAACAAAGCGGCGAGCATCTGCTGACGTTGATCAACGACATCCTGGATTTCGCCAAGATTGAAGCGGGCAAGTTGGAGCTCTACGTCACGGACCTCCAGCTCACCCGCTTCCTGCGCACCATCACCGAGATGATCAGCGTCAGGGCGGCGCAGAAGCGATTGGACTTCAGCTGCGACATGACACCGGACCTGCCCACCTGGGTGCGGGCCGACGAAAAGCGCTTGCGCCAGGTGCTGCTCAACCTGCTCTCCAATGCGGTCAAGTTCACCGATAGCGGCCAGGTACGGCTGAGCGTGCGCTTCACGGCTCCCGACCGGATACGCTTCGAGGTGCGGGACACCGGCATCGGCATCAGCGAGGACCAGCTGGGCATCCTGTTCCAGCCGTTCGAACAGGTGGGCGAGGCGCGGCGCCGGCAGGGGGGAACCGGCCTGGGGTTGGCCATCAGCCGGCAGTTCGTGCGACTGATGGGCGCGGACATCCAGGTCGAGAGCCGGGTCGGCCAGGGCAGCACCTTCTGGTTCGAGCTGGAGCTGCCGGTGGTCAAGAGCGAGACGACGGCGCCATCACCGGACGGCGTCGTGACTGGCTACCACGGGCCGCGCAAGAAGATCCTGGTGGTGGACGACGTGGCCGAGAACCGGGCAATGGTGGTCGAGTTGCTGGGCCGGCTTGGTTTCGAGATGACCGAGGCGGAGAACGGCCGCGAAGGATTGGACAAGGTGCGCAGCCTCCAACCAGACCTGATCCTCATGGACACCATGATGCCAGTGATGAATGGTCTGGAAGCCACACACCAGATCCGCCAGCTGCCGTATGGACGGGACGTGCCGATTCTCGTCGTCTCCGCCAGCGCCGCCCAGGATGATCGGGACAGGAGTCTGGCGGCTGGCGCCAACGCGTTCATCGCCAAGCCCATCGATCACGGGGTGCTGTTGAAGGAAATGAGCGCCTGCCTGGGATTGAGCTGGACCTACGAGCCCCCCCGGCAACAACCCGCCGCGCAAGACTACAACGCCCAACAGCTGACCCTCCCTCCCCAGGAGCAGCTGGCGGTGCTTCACCAACTCGCGCTGGCCGGCAGCATGCGGGATATCCTCCACTGGGCAACGCAGCTCACGGACCTCGGTGAGCAGTATGGTCCGTTCTCCACCAAGGTCATCCAACTGGCACGGGGATATCAGTCCAGAGCCATTCTCGGGCTCGTGGAGAGTCACCTGACGGACGACCGTCGCCAGCGCCAGGGGAGTGACACGTCGAACGCGGCACGGCTGACGCGTCACCGACACGGCTGACACTCCAAGAGGGCCTCCCTCCCAGCGAGTCCAGTGGCATAGGCATTGCTAAACAGGAGGCTACAATGACGAACTACAGCTTGAAGGGTCGCAGGGCATTGGTCACCGGTGGAGCGCGAGGCCTGGGGGCCGGCATCGCCGAGGCGATGGCGCGCGCGGGCGCGGACGTGATGGTGGCCGATCTGCTCGAGGAGCAAGGGCGCGCCACGGTGGACACTCTGCTCCGAACGGGGGTCCGGGCCTCCTTCGTGAAACTCGACGTGACATCCGAGGCGGACTGGGAGCGAGGCGTCGCACGTACCCTGGAGGAGCTCGGCGGGCTGGAAGTCCTCGTCAACAACGCGGGCATCGAGATCTCCGCGCTCGTCGTGGACATCGATCCCGAGCAACTGCGCCGCATGCTGGACGTCAACGTGGTGGGCGTGGCGCTCGGCCTCAAGCACGGCCTGCGTGCCATGCGTCCCGGGGGAAAGGCGGGCGCTGGCGGGTGCATCATCAACATCTCCTCCGTATCGGCCACCATCGCCATGCCGGGTGTTGCCGGCTACTCGGGCACCAAGTCGGCCGTGGACCGCATGACCCGCGTTGCCGCGCAGGAATCCGGCAAGCTCGGCTACGGCGTGCGCGTCAACTGCATCTACCCCGGGCTCGTCCCCACGGAGATGGGCACCGGGCTCGCCCAGAGCATGGTGAAGCTCGGGCTCGCACCGAGCACGGAAGCGGCCGTCCGCGACGTCCTTGGCCAGACGCCGCTGGGCCGGCTCGGCGAGGTGTCGGACATGGCGGATGCCGCCGTGTTCCTCGCCTCGGACGCCTCGCGGTTCATCACGGGCATCGGCCTGCCGGTGGACGGAGGCATGGGCATGTGAGCTTTTAGAGGATCTCCGCCAGCTTGCTCAGCTCCACGTTGCCCCCGCAGAGCAGCACGCCGACGCGCTCACCCGGGCGCGGCCGGTAGGCTCCGGACAGCAGCGCGGACAGGGCCGTCGCGCCGCCGGGCTCCGAGGCGATGCGCCAGTCCCGCCAGAGCGTGCGCTGGGCCTCGCGGATCGCCGCGTCGCTCACCAGCGCCACATGGTCCACCGCCGCGCGGGCGATGGAGAACACGAGCCCTCCCGTGTTGCGCGCGCCGAGTGAATCCGCGGCGATCGACTCCACCGTCACGTCCACGGGGTGCCCCGCCTCGAGCGAGGCATGCAGGGCCCGTGAGCCCTCGGGCTCCACGCCGACGACCTTGACGCCCCGCCCCGCCCACCAGCTCGCGATGCCCGAAATCAGCCCGCCTCCGCCCACGGCCACGAGGACCGTATCGAGCCCCGGCTCCTCCTCTTCCCATTCGAGCGCCACGGTGCCCTGGCCCTGGATGGTGGAGAGCGCGTCATAGGCGTGGATGGACAGCGCGCCCGTCTGCTCGATGTACGCGGCGCAGGCCTGGAGCGCGTCGGAGTAGCGCAGCCCCTGGATGACGACCTCGGCGCCGAGGCGGCGGATGACCTCGACCTTCGCGGGGCTGGAGATCTCTGGCACGAAGATGCGGGCCGGAACGCCCAGCCGTTTCGCCGCGTAGGCGACCGCCGCCCCGTGGTTGCCTCCCGAGGCCGCGGCGACGCCCGCCTCCGGCACCCGCTGCGTCAGCAACGTATTGAAGGCCCCTCGCGGCTTGAACGAGCCCGCGTGCTGGAGCAGCTCCAGCTTGAGGCTCACCGGGCCGTCATGTCCCAGCGCTCCGTCCGGCAGTCTCCAGGCGGGCGTGCGGCGGATATAGGGGCGGATGCGCTCGTGGGCGGCGCGGATGTCGTCTCGTGAAAGAGGAAGTGTCACGGGGAGTGAGGGAGGTGAGGACACTGCTGGTTGTAGCGGCCCGCGCACCCGCGCGCGCCACTTCCCCATGGATAACCTTTTCGTTGTCGCGGGTCGATTCTTGCTACCATCGGCCCGCGCATGACGCCCGGCCCACGTGAATGGACGATAGGGGCGAACACCTTCCGCTTCGAGCCCCCTGATCTGCTCTGGGTGAAGATCCAAGGGGAGTGCTCGCGGGAGGAAGCCGTTCGAATCGTGAATCTCTACCGGGAGCTGGCCGAGCAACAGCCCTACTTCGTCCTGAGCGACATGCGGGCGTCGATGGGGATGGACGCGGAGGCCAAACGCTACATGAGCGAGAACCTCCGGCCCGGGTGGTTCCTGGGAGTCATCCTCTTCAATACGCGACTGCTGCACAGGGCCATCGCCAAGGGACTGCTCATCGCCGCCGCGCTCACCCGGTCACCGGATGATCCGCCGCGAACGACGGTTCAATTCGTCCCCACGCGGGAAATGGCCCTGGAGCTCCTCGAGCAATGGCGTGCACAAGCGGATGGCGGTCGCGGTTGATGAGGCATCCACCCCGCGTTCCATCGTGATTGTCTTGCAATGGCGTCTTCAGCGACGCCCCCCAGTCTGGGTCCACCCGGGTGAAGGGAGAAGGGGCTTCACGAGGTGCCCTGCTTGACAGGCAGCCACCGGGCCCGCCGTGCGAAACCTGATGCTGGCTCCTCGATGAAAGACCCTGGCTGAAGCGAGAGCGCCTGCCCCAGGGGGTCCTTGGACGCTCGCCCTCCCAGCCTCCCCTCGCAGGGGGACTGCCTCGCGAAGTGGAAACGGGCCGCACTCCGAGCGAGCAGGAAGCGCCCCGGGGCGCGCGCGCGACTCGGCGTTATGAGGACGGTCTGGCGCCAGACCGCCCCTCCACGCCAACCCGCGCGCCTGGCGCGCTTCTGTGCGAGGTTCTCCTTCTGCCCCCGCCCGCGCGTGCCCTCCGTGCCCTCCTCCCCTTCCGCCCCCTTGCCGCCCGCTCCGCTGCTGCTGGTGGACGACTACCCGCCCAACCTGATCGCGCTCGAGGCGGTGCTCGCGCCGCTGGGCCAGCCCCTGGTGAAGGTGACGTCCGGAGAGGAGGCGCTCAAGGCCATGCTCTCCGAGGACTTCGCCGCGGTGCTGCTGGACGTGCAGATGCCGGGGCTGAGCGGGCTGGAGACGGCGACGCTCATCAAACAGCGCAAGCGCTCGGCCGCCACGCCCATCCTGTTCCTCAGCGCCGTGAGCCGCGACGAGGGGGCGATCCTCGAGGGCTACGCGCACGGGGCGGTGGACTACATCGTCAAACCCTACGATCCGGACATCCTGCGCGCGAAGGTGGGCGTCTTCGTGGACCTCTACCGCCGTGGCCGGCAGTTGCAGCGCGAGGAGGCCGAGATGCGCCGGCGCGAGCGCGAGCTGCTGGAGCGCGAGAGCGCGGCGCGCGTGCAGGCGGCGGTGCAGGAGGTGCAGCGCGCGGTGGGGCCCCTGCCCCTGGTGGACGCGCTGCTGGCGGCCGCGCCCGTGGGCATGACGCTGGTGGACCGCGAGCTGCGCTACGTGCGCTGCAACACGTGGATCGCCCACGCCATCGGCCGCACCCCGGAGCAGGTGGTGGGGCGCACCGTGCACGAGGTGTCACCGCCGGAGGAGGCCCACCGCATCCAGCAGCGCGTGGAGCACGTGTTGCGCACGGGCGAGACCCTGATGGGGCTGCCCACGCACGTGGACTTCTCGCACACCGGTGAGCGGCGCCACGTGCTGGTGAACTACTTCCCCGTGCGGGGCGAGGATGGCGCCGTCGTGGCCGTGGGCGCGCTCTTCCTGGATGTGACGGCCCAGCTACGGGCGCAGCAGCACGCGGAGTCCCTCAACGAGCGCCTCACCGCGCAGCAGCACTGGCTCGAGGCCGTCCTGCACCGGATCCCCGTCCCGCTGGTGCTGGTGGAGCGCGGCAGCGGACGCTTCACCTTCGCCAACGCGGCGGCGGACCGGATGTGGGGGGGCACCTATCCGCGGCCGGAGACGCGCGCCGAGTACGACCGCATCGTCACCGTGCGCCACCTGGATGGCACCCCCATTCCGTCCGAGCAGATGGCCTCGGCCCGCACGGCGCGCGGCGAGAGCGTGAGCGGGCTGCAGATGCTGCTGGACACCCCACACGGCAGCACCGCCATCCTGGTGGAGTCCTCGCAGGTGCCCGCCATGGAGGGCAGCCCCGCCGTGGGCGTGGTCACCTTCCAGGACATCTCCGCGCTCAAGGAGGCGGAGCGCGCCCTTCAAGAGCGCGAGCAGGAATACCGCACGCTCGCCGAGTCCATGCCCCAGGTGGTGTGGACCGCCCGCGCCGACGGGCAGCTCGACTACGTGAACCAGGTGCTCACCCACTACATCGGCCAGGAGGAAGCGGCGGCACTGGGCAACTCGTGGACGCAGCTCATCCACCCCGAGGATCTCGACGAGACCCAGCGGCGCTGGACACACAGCGTGCGCACGGGGGAGCCCTTCGAGGTGGAGTACCGCATCCGCCGCGCGGACGGCGCCTACCGCTGGTTCCTCACCCGCGCCACCTGCATGCGCGAGCCGGACGGCCGCCCCCTCAAGTGGTTCGGCACGGCCACGGACATCGACGACGCGCGCCGCACCCGCGACGCCCACCGCTTCCTCGCCGAGGCGAGTGCGCTGCTGGGCAGCACGCTGGAGGCCGAGGCCACGCTGCAGCAGGTGGCACGGCTCGCGGTGCCCACGCTCGCGGACTGGTGCGCCGTGGACATGCTGGAGGAGGACGGCTCGCTGCGCCGGCTCGCGGTGAGCCACGCGGATCCGGCCAAGGTGCAGCTCGCCTGGGAGATCGCCCGCCGCTACGCCCTCAACCTGAAGGCCCAGCATGGGGTGCCCCATGTGCTGCGCACGGGCGAGACCTCGTGGGTGCCGGACGTCACCGAAGACATGCTCGTCGCCGCGACGGGCGGCGACCCGGAGCGGCTGGGGATGGCGCGTCAGTTGGGGTTGCGCTCCTTCCTCGCGGTGCCTCTGGTGGCGCGCGGAAAGCTGCTGGGCGTGCTCATCCTCGCCCACTCGGAGTCCGGACGGCGCTACGACGAGGCGGACGTGAGGCTCGCCGAGGATCTGGGCCGGCGCGCGGGGCTCGCGGTGGACAACGCGCGGCTGTACGCGGCGTCGCAAACAGCGGTGCAGCTGCGCGACGACTTCCTCGGAGTGGCGAGCCACGAGCTCAAGACGCCGCTCACCCCCATCCAGCTCAAGGTGCAGGCCCTGCAACGGCGCGTGTGCGCGGAGCCGGACGGCGTGCTGCCCGCGCGCCAGGTGGGCTCGGTGCTGGACGTGGTGAGCACGCAGACGCGCAAGCTCAGCGTGCTGGTGAGCGGCCTGCTGGACGTGTCGCGCATCAGCACGGGGCGGCTCGAGCTGCGCCTGGAGCCGGTGGACCTGACCGCGCTGGTGCGCGAGGTGGCCCATGCCTTCGAGGCCGAGGCGGCCAAGGCGGACTGCGCGCTGCGCCTGCGGCTGGCCGAGGCGCCGGTGGTGGGGCGGTGGGATCGGCTGCGGCTCGAGCAGGTGGTGACCAACCTGCTCACCAATGCGCTGAAGTACGGCGCGGGCCGCCCGGTGGAGGTGACGCTCGCCACGGTGGAAGGGCGCGCGCTGCTGGGGGTGCGGGACGAAGGCATCGGCATCGCGGCCGAGGCCCAGGCGCGCATCTTCGAGAAGTTCGAGCGCGCGGTGAGCGACCGGCACTATGGCGGGTTGGGGCTGGGGCTCTACATCACGCGGGAGATCGTCCGCGCGCTGGGCGGCGGCGTGAGCGTGGAGAGCGAGCCGGAGCGCGGCGCGCTCTTCACCGTGTCCCTCCCCCTGGGGTCCTGAGGTGGCCCAGGAACGAACGCTTCTCTTCCCGCCGCCACCGGAACAGGATGACGCAGGATGTCCCTCCCCGCCGCCCGTCCCCGCTGTGACCGCTGCAACCTCCCGCCCCACCTGTGCCTGTGCGCCGAACTCCCCCGGGTGGAGACACGCACCCGGATCCTCCTCGTGCAGCATGTGGTGGAACCGCGGAAGAAGAGCAACACCGGGCGGCTGGCCACGCTGGCCCTCACGAATTCCAGGCTGCTCACCTATGGCGCTCCGGACGAGGCGCTCGACACCGCCCTGCTCGGCGAGCCCGGCACCTGGCTGCTCTTTCCCGATGGCCCCACCGCGCCGCCCGGCGCCCCCGCGCCCAGTCAACTGGTGGTGTTGGACGGGAGCTGGTCACAGACACGGCGGATGACCCAGCGGATCGCCGCGCTGCGCACGCTCCCCCGGCTGGTGCTGCCGCCGCCCACCCCCGGGACGCTCCGGCTGCGCGAGCCCACACACCCCTCCGGGATGTCCACCCTGGACGCGGTCGCCCGCGCGGTGGCGCTCCTGGAGGGACCGGACACCGCGGCACCGCTGGAGCGGCTGGCCGCGCTCCGGGTTCAGCGAATCGCCGACTGTGGGACACTGAATTGAGTCCCCAGCCGGCCGCTGGCGAAGATGTCAAGCCACTTGCCTGACACCTTCCTCGGCCGTCAGGTTTTGGGGGTGACTTCCCGCAGCAGCTTGGAGTTCCACGGGCACCAGTGGAAGCCCGGGAGGAAGGCGCCTCCAGCTTCGTCCAGATGATCCTGGACGTAGCTCATGTCCGCATCACACACTTCGATGGCCATGGCGAAGAACGAGATGGTGGCCGGATCGAGATGGAAATCCCACTGGGGGTTGTAGGGCTTGCGGCTCTTCACGAGCCTGCCCATGACGTGCACCTTGAACGTCTCCTTCCCGGAGATGATGTCGAGGGCCTCTTGGATCTTCGCGGGATCGGTCAATTCGAAGACGAACTCCTGATCCTGCCGCTGCATGAATGAGAAATACCTGGAACCAGCCATGGGCTTTTCCTTTCCTCGGGTTCTACGTGTTGGACTGTGTTTGACTACAGATGGGCGGTCAGGAACTCGCTCAGCTGGGGCTTGGACGGCACCCCTTCCTTGACCGCGACGACTTGTCCCTGCTTGAACAGCAGCAACGCCGGAATGCGCCGGACGCCATGCCGCTGCGCGATGGAGCGGTTCTCGTCGATGTTCAGCTTGGCGATGGTCAGTCTGCCCACGTATTCATCGGCGATCTCGTCCAGAACCGGAGCAATCCTCGAGCAGGGGCCACACCACTCCGCCCAGAAATCGACCAGGACCGGGCCGTGCTCCTTCAACACGGCCGCGTCGAAATTGGCTTCCGACACGTGAATGTATTTATCGCTCATGCTCGGCTCCACAACAGTGTGCCCAGGGTCGTCCTGGGCGAGCGCATTGACAATCTCATAGCCCAGCGGCCGGCACCGGCCCCATGAGCTTTTCACTGAATTGACAAGAACACGGGATTGTGCATGGCGTCGCTCCCTCGCCCGAGCGCACGGGCTCCGGGCGGGAAACGCTCAACACATGACGGAGAAGGAGGGCCCGCCTCCCGGCCGCGAGGAACACTTCGCGCCAGACGGAGAGCAGGCCCTCAGCGGGGCCCCCCGGCCTCGGTTGCTGCCCGAGGACCGGGGAGATGAAGCACGGCGTGAATCAGTAACAAGCTCCACAGGACTTGAGGACGTTCCCCGCGAAGTACTCATCCGTGCCGTTGTAACAATAGCGGTTCAGGGCGTTGCCGTAGCCGGTGCACATCCGCTCGCAATCCCAGACGTCGTAGGCGGTGTAGCCGGGCGCACAGGTCGGAGCCAGGGCCTGCTCCTGGCTCGTCAGCTCCGTGCTCCGCGCCGCGGCATCGGCGCTCACGTCCGCGACCGATCCACCACAGCCCGCGGACAGCAGTCCCATCGCCAGCAAACCACCAAGGATCTTCACTCGCATCGGCCTCTCCTGGTTGAGCAACGTGTTGTTGGGGTTCACCCAGGATAGCACGAAAACCCCCTCGACTCAGGGGATGCCCTTGAATTGGAAGCCGAGCGCGAACCACGGCACGGCCTGGCTCACCTCCGCGCCCGTGCGGTAGCGGTGGCTGAGGAACCACTGGGAGATGAGCACCACGGAGGGGGCGTTGAAGAGCCGGTCGGGCTCGTCATAGAAGGTGTAGGAGATGATGGGGCCCACCCGGTGGATGGCGGGGTTGAGCCCGAGGTCCGTCTCTCCGGCCGGGTAGTGCTCGGGCTGGTAGAAGCTGCCCGTGGCCGTGTAGCGCACGCCCACCGACAAGCGGCCCGCCAGGTAGAGCAGGTCCGCGTCGTTGGTCGCCACCCAGCCGCCATTGGGGGCCACCACGTCCAGCACCGGCTCGTAGAAGACGCGGTCTCCGTCGCGCAGCTTCATGTTGAAGTTGAAGACGCGCGGGTTGCTGCGCACCGCGAGGGGGCCCACCTTGAATTGCACCAGCGCGGCCAGGGTGAACAGGGTGCCATTGGAGACATAGTTCGACCCCCCCACCCCGCCGAGCTCCGCCAGGCGCCGATCGCTCGCGTCCGAGTTGGGGCTGGGGAAGGACTGCAGGTAGTTGAAGTTGCCGAACCAGCCAATGCCCTCGTAGGAGGCGGAGAGCTGCAAGATGGGGAGCGGCTGGAACTCCACGCCGATGCCGCCGCGCACCAGCGCGGGACTCACGAAGGCCACCGGCCCCAGGCCGATGTAGTTGTCCTTCAGCAGGGGCGACTCGCTCTCGTACAGGCGGTAGCGCACCTGGAAGGTGAGGTTGGTGAAGAGGCCCGTGGGGTTCGCGCGCGCGGCGATGCCCACCCGGTAGAAGGTGTGCAGGGGTGGAATCACTCGCGAGGGCGCATCCTCCTGCCGTGGCACCGTGGCCGCCGGCACCTGCGAGCCCTGGGCGAGTGCCCCCGTCGCTCCGAGCACCACCAGCAATCCCCACAGGCCGCTGCTCGCCACTGCACTCCGCGTTCTCATGATGGTTCCGCCTCGTGTATGTGCTGTGCAGTGTAAGCCACATCGCACGGCGGGTGATACCTGAGAAAGCAGCGAAGTTCACGGTTTGGCCAGCCGCGTCGAAACACCGGCTCAGGCACTGCCCGCTGGCCGAGCGGGGGGAATCAACCGCGCCTCGCGCAGCTTCCAGAAGAGCTCGAAGAACGAGTCCGGCGTGTACTGGTAATCCGAGAACCCGCGCAGGCGGCTCTTCGACATATCGGCCAGGCATTCGATCGGACGTCCGAGATCGGCATCCGTGTGCCACGCGGAGATGAGCCGGTCCAGCTCGCTCTCGGCCAGTTCGTGCTCGCGGGCGATGTCCTTCCAGATCGGTCCGGCGTCAGCCAGTTGCCGCTCGAGCGGTGTGGCCTGGCCCGGGTAATCCGCCGCCCGGACCCCGAAGTGCTCGGCCAGCTTCGGCCACAGCCACCGCCAACGAAAGACATCCCCGTTGACGACATTGAAGGCTTCGTTGCGTCCACCCTCCGCGGTCGCGACCCACTCCAGATGCCGTGCGAGCAGTCGTGCATCGGTGACATCCGTCAAGCCATTCCACTGCGTGGGCGAGCCGGGGAAGAGGAACGGACGCCCGGTCTCGCGGCAGATCGTGGCGTAGACGGCGAGCGTCACCCCCATGTTCATGGCATTGCCGACGGCGAAGCCGATGATGGTGTGCGGCCGGTGCACGCTCCAGGAGAAGCCCTGCCGCCTGGCCGCGGCGAGGACTTCATCCTCCTGGACATAGTAGAAGTTCTCGAGCGGCAGGCGCGGCTGCTCCTCGCGAAAGGGAGTGTCCGGAAGCACGCCCTTTCCGTAGGCCTCGAACGGCCCGAGATAGTGTTTCAAGCCAGTCACCAGGGCGACATGTTGCAAGGACTCTTCCCCGCTCAGGACCTCGAGGAGGTTGCGCACCATGGCCCCGTTCACCGCGCAGTTCTCGGCCTCCGTGGCCTGCCTCAGCCAGGTGCAGAAGAAGACGTGCGTCGGCTTCACTCCGGAGAGGGCCGAGCGCAGCATGTCCGGGCGCAACAGATCGGCGGCGACAGGATGCACGCCCGGCAGGTCCATCGGTGGACGCCGCGCCAGCCCGTACACCGTCCACCCCCCCGAGGCGAGCCGCCGGGCCAGATTGTTGCCCACGATGCCGCTGGCCCCGACGACGAGTGCCACCCGTTGCATGATGCCTACCTCCTTGCCGTGTTGACGAGGAGGTAGGCTCCTGCCCCGGGCCGGGCAAGATGGCACCGTCAAAGAAGCCTGGTGACTTGTTGGTTCCCCTCCATGCCAGCGCCTGGCATTGCGCTGAAGCACGTTGCGCTGGACCGTGATGAACTCGCTTTCCACACGCCATCCCCGGCCCTTCTCACTCCGGTCGACTCTTTTTCACTCCCATTCCCTTCGAGGCCTTGAACTGTCCTGAAGGGAGCAGCCCCCTGGCACCAACGTCTCCCGATGACAACCCCCTCGGGGCACGAGGGGTGCAGATCCTCGACGGGCAACACCCTACCGGCATGGGAGGACGGGATGAACAGGGCAATGGGATGGGGAGGGACGTGTGTGGCGGGCGTCGCGGCGCTGGCGCTCCTGACGCACTGTGGAGGCGCGAGCACGCAGGAGCGGGCGGAGACGGAGGAGGGAGCGCTCCCGGTGTTGAGACAGGGGGTTGAGTCGAGCATGGCGTTCATCGCGAGCGCCGACGCCTTCACGGATGCGACAGCGCCCAGCCAGAACTTCGGAAGCGCGGACACCCTCGGCGTGGACCTGTCGCCCCAACAGCGAGGCTACCTGCGCTTCGATATCAGTGGATTGTCGGGGAAGGTGACGCGGGCCCGGTTGTGGCTGTTCGTCACGGACGGCACCAAGGACGGCCCGAAGGTCTTCTCCTCACAGAATAGCTGGTCGGAAACGGGGTTGACCTGGAACAACGCGCCCGCGCACAGCGCCACCCCGCTGGGTGACCTGGGTGCCCTGTCGAGCGGTCGCTGGGTGGACTACGACGTGACGGCCGCGGTGCGCGGCAATGGCCCGATCTACTTCACCCTGGTGGCGGACTCGAGCGATGGAGCGGACTTCGCCTCCCGAGAGCGCGCCCAGTACCAGCCCCAGCTCGTTCTCAATTTAGAGTCGACAGTGGACTGCCAGCCGCGCACGGACACCCAGGTCTTCGATCGCCTGGCGTCCGCGACCGCGTATGCGTCCCAGGCCGAGCCCACGCGCCGCTTCGACGGCACACCGACCGTGCTCGTGGACGCGGCGCCCACGCGGCTGGAGAGCTATCTCAAGTTCGGCTTCAACCTGGACGACGGCTGGCACCCGAAGCAGGTGACGCTGCGGTTGTTCGCCACGGATGGCTCGTCCAACGGCCCGCTGCTCCACCGCGCCAGCCCCACCTGGCAGGACTTCGACTGGAACACCCGGCCAGCGCTGATGGGGGACGCACTGGCCAACTTCGGCGCCATCTCGCCCGGCACCTGGGTGGAGCACGACCTGACGAGCGTGATGACCACGCCCAACATGCAGTATGGCTTCGCGCTCCTGCCTGATTCGTCCGATGGGGTGGACTTCGCCTCGGCCACCGCGCCCGTGCTCGAGCAGCGCCCCCACCTGCGCGTCACGCTCGAGTCGGACCCCTACTGCACCTACCAGGGCGGGGGCGGAGGGAGCACCGGGTGGACGAAGCACTACGGCGGCGTGGGCCCGGAGCGGCTGGGGGCCCTGGCCACGGACGCGCAAGGCGGCTTCGTGGCCGCGGGCCAGTTCGGTGACGCCCCCTTCCCCACGGGAGAGGGCTTCGCCCTGGCGCGCTACGACGCGAGCGGCACGGCCCTGTGGAGCCGGCAGGTGACCACCCAAGCGGTCACCGTCCGGGCGCTCACCGTGACGCCCGAGGGCAACATCCTCGCGGTGGGCACCTACACCGGCACGCCCGACCTGGGCATGGGCTCGCTGACGAACGCGCCCTACTTCCCCAGCCTCTTCATCGCCAAGTTCTCGCCCACCGGACAGACGGTGTGGTCGCGTGGCTTCGTCTCCAACACGGGCCGCACCGGAGATGACTTCGGCTACCTCTCGGTGTTGCCGGAGTCGGTGGCCACCGATGCCCAGGGCAGCCTCGTGGTCGCCGGCAACTTCTACGGCGTGGTGGACTTCGGCGGCGGTCCCCTCTTCGCGGGCCAGGCCAGTGTCGGCCTGAACGACGCGTACTGGGGGGGCTTCGTGGCGAAGTTCACCTGGCGGGGCGAGCACGTCTGGTCCAGGGCCCTCGAGGCGGCCGTCGCCACGCCCACGGCGCGGGTGCGCACCGTGAGCACCGATGCCGCTGGCAACGTCCTGCTGGGCGGCCGGGCGAGCCGTCTCTCGGACCTGGGAGATGGGGTCCTGGGCGCCGCCACGCCCTTCATCGCGAAGTACACCCCGAGCGGGGTGCTCGTGTGGAAGCGGTTGTTCTCCAATGCCCCGGCGGGTGAGGTCGTGAGCCTCCGGGCGACGAGCACGGGCGGCGTGGCCTTCATCGCGGACGTGGGCGGCATCTTCGTCTTCAAGGACTCGGAATTCAGCGGAGGCCATGACGACGGCGATCCCACCACCCCCCAGAACACCAGTCCCTTCGTGGGCGCGCTGAGCGCCACGGGCTCGGATGCGTGGCTACGAGATCTCTACCCCGCGAGCGTCCAACAGCTCGCCGTGGGCAGCGATGACGCGATCACCGTCTCCGGCCATGGCGACATGTACGATCTGGGCGGCGGCGTGTTGGGCACCTCCAATCCCGCGGGCCCCACCGCCTTCGTGGTCCAGTACACCCCGGAGGGACTGCACCGCTGGTCGCGCCTGTTCGACCGGAACTTCGAGGGCGGCCCGGTCTACTACCCCGTGCTCCAGCTGGCGCCCCAGCCCGGTGGCTCCGTGCTGGTGGGCACGGACTTCAGCACGCCCGTGATCTTCGACGGGGCCATGTATACACCCCGAGGCTCGGCCGACCTGTTCTACTTCCAGCTCGCGCCGTGACACGGGCGGGAGGACGGGACGCATGCTCAAGGTGCTCACGCTGAACATCGCGCACGGCGTGCCGTCCATCCCCATCCCCCTGCCCTTCCTGCTCCCACGCCGGCGGCTGCTCGGCCACCTGGATGCGATGGCCGACCTGCTCGCGCGCGAGCGGGCGGAGGTGGTGGCGCTCCAGGAGGTGGACCGGGCCGGGCTCTTCAGCGGCGCGGTGGATCCCCTGGAGCGGCTGGCCACCCGCGCGGGCTACCCTCACCTGCTGCATGGGCCCCACCTGCACCTGCCCGGAGTCTGTGCCCGGGGCACCGCGCTGCTCTCCCGGCGGCCCCTGCTCGAGCCCGAGTGGAACTCCTTCGAGGCGGACCGGGCCGTGGACAAGGGCTACGTGGTGGCGGCGGTGGAGGACGCGGGCCGCCTGCTCGACGTCGTCTCGGTGCACCTGGACAGCTTCTCCGAGCGCTGTCGCCAACGGCAGGTGGCCCGGTTGCTCCAGGCACTCGGGCGGCGCCCTCCGCGTCCCCGGCTGGTGCTGGGGGACCTGAACTCGCCCGGGGACTCACCGACAGGCTCTCTCGCTCAATTGGTGGGGGCGCTGGCGCTGCACGCGCCCTCGCCCGGCGGCGGTGAGCCCACCTTTCCCGCCCGCCGTCCGGCGCTCCGGCTGGATTGGATCCTCGCGCCCGGGGCCCTGCGCTTCCGGGAGCAGCACACCCTCGCCGAGCGCGTGTCGGACCACCTGGCGGTGACGGCACAGCTCGAGTGGCTCAGCCCTTGAGGCCGCTGCGGGACACCCCCTCGATGACGTGCCGCTGGGCGAGGATGAACAGGAGGATCGCCGGGATGCTGGCGACGACGCCGCCCGCCATGATCACCGGGTAGTTCGTCGTGTAGGCGCCCTGGAGGATGGACAATCCGGGCGGGAGGGTGAAGTTGCGCGGGCTGAACAACACGTACACCGGCCAGATGAAGTCATTGTAGTTGGTGAGGAAGGCCAGCACGGACAGCGTCGCGATGCCGGGACGGGCGAGCGGCAGGATGATGCGCAGGAAGATCTGCCATTGATTGGCGCCCTCGAGCAGCGCCGCGTCCTCCAGCTCCCGGGGCAGGGTCGCGAAGAACTGGCGCATGAAGAAGACGCCGAAGGCGCTCCCCGCCCCAGGCACGATCAGCGCCCACAGGGAGTCGAGCCAGCCGAGCTGGCTCACGATCAAGAAGTTGGGAATGAGGAACACGAAGGTCGGGATGAACAACGTCCCGACGATGAGCCCGAACAGCACCCGCCTGCCGGGGAACTCGAGCCGGGCCAGGGCGTACGCCGCCAGGACCGACGTGGCCACCACGAGCAGCGCGTTGGCCGTGGCCGCGACGAGGCTGTTGAAGAACCAGAGCAGCACCGGCGTCTCGGACTCCATCGTGACCAGGGGGACGTAGGCCCCGGTCGTGACGGGGTGCGGAATCCACGAGGGCGGCTGCCGGGTCGCGTCGGGATTCGTCTTCAGCGACGTGCTCAGCATCCAGAGCAGCGGCGCCACGAAGATCCACGTCAGCAGCGCGAGCAGGACGTAGAAGGAGAGCCGCTGGAGGGAACGGGCGGGAGTGGCACTCATCACGTGTCCTCGTGCCGGAGGAAGCGGAAGTTGAAGGCGCTCACCACGAGCAGCGCGAGGGCGAGGATGTAGCTCATGGCCGCGGCGTTGCCCATGCGGAAGGTGCGCAGGCCCGTGTCGGCGATGAACATGATGGCGGTGCGCGTCTCGTTGGCCGGAGCCCCGCGCGTGACGAGATAGGACTGGCCGAACATGTTGGCCGAGCCGAGGATCGTCATCGTGAGCACGAGCAGCAGCACCGGCTTCAAGCCCGGCAGCGTGACATGGAAGAACTGCTGCCAGCGGTTGGCCCCGTCGACCCTGGCGGCGTCGTACAGCTCCCGGGAGATGTCCTGCAGCCCGGCGAGGAAGATGATCGCGTTGAACCCGAGCGTCCACCACACCGTCATGCCCACCAGCGACACCCAGGCCCAGGGCAGGTCGGTGGTCCACGGGATGGACGAGGACAGCATGTTGTTGATGAGGCCGATGTTGGGATCGAGCAGGAAGCGCCAGAGCACGCCCACCACGGCCACGCCGAGCACGTAGGGCGCGAAGAAGACGGCGCGGAAGAAGGTGCGGCCGGGGAACTCGCGGTTGAGCAGCAGCGCGACGAGCAGGGGCACCGTGACGAGGAAGGGCACGCTGAAGAGCGTGAAGAGCCCGGTGGCCTTCATGCTCTGCCAGAAGTCACCGAAGTCACGCGACTCCGGGGAGAAGAGGTTCTGGTAGTTGCGCAGCCCGACCCAGGGTTTGCGCGGCAGCAGGAAGTCCCAGTCGTGCAGGCTGATCCACAACCCATAGAGGCCGGGCAGCACCACGAAGACCCCGAACAGCACCAGGTACGGAGCCAGGAAGAGGTACGGGGTCGCGCGTCCCGCGCGCCGGATGGGAGCTTGCGTGTCCATGAGGTCAGTCGCCGTATTTCTCGTGGTTGTCGCGCACCACCTGGGTGGCCTGCGCCGCGGCGGCCTTCAGCGCCTCGGCGGGCGAGGCCTTGCCGAGCACGGCCTGGTTCACGGCCTTGTCCACCATGGCCAGCGCGTCACTGATGCCCGCCACGGCCGGTGGGAAGCGGATGTAGGAAGCCTGCCGGGCGAACTGGCCCTGCTTCTCGAGCGACTTGAACTCCGGGCTTTCCGCCACGCGCTGGAGCACCGGAATCTTGCCACTGGCGAGCCACTCCACGGAGCGCTGGCTCATCCACTGGATGAAGGTGCGCGCGGCCTCCAGCTTGCGCTCGTCCGGCGAGCGCTGCCGCATGAGCACGAACTGGTGGGAGTTACCCCAGACGGCCTCCTGGGGGCCGATCCTCGGAATGGGCGCCGCCCCCCACTCGAGCCCTGGCACCTCGTCGAGCGCGTTGATCTGCCAGATGCCATTCCAGTTGAAGGCGTTCTGTCCGTTCTGGAAGGCGATGAAGTCCGCGTCCTGGCCCACGTTCGGCGGGCTGTAGCCCTTCTTCACCAGATCGACCAGCCAGGTCAGCGCCTGCACGCCGGCGTCGGAGTCGAAGGTCGCCCGGGTGACGCCCGGGTCGAACAGCTCCCCGCCGAACTGCCACAGCAGAGACTCGAACTGGAACGTCCCGGTGAACAGGAAGGGCGCCATCCAGTGGCCCTGGATGCCCTTGCCCTTGAGTTGCTCGAGCGCCGCCATGTACTCGTCGCCGGTGCGCGGTGGCTTCTCCGGGTCGAGGCCAGCCCGTCGCAGGACGCCCTTGTTGTAGTACATGCCGAGCGGATGCATGTCGAACGGGATGCCGTAGCGCTTGCCCTTGTAGAGGCCGCCCTCCCAGACCTCTTGCGAGGTGTAATCGGAGGACTTCAGCCCGAGCGACTGGGCGATGTCATCGATGGGCATGATGATGCTGCGCGCGGCGTTGGTGGGGATGCCGTCGAGGTGCATGACACAGACATCGGGAGCCTGTCCGCTGATCACCGCGCCCGGGACCTTCTGGAAGAAGTCGGCCCACAGGTAGATGTTCATCTTGACCTGGATGCCCGGTGTCGTCTGGTTGAACTCCTCGACGAGCTTCTTGATGTACGCCCCGTCGCCACCGGTGAAGCCATTCCAGAACGTGAGCGTGACCTTCGAGTCCTTGGACTCCCTGGGCGCGCGTGACTCCTGGCACCCGCCGAGGGCGACAGCGGCCCCCGTGCCGAGCGCCCACGTCATGAAGTGCCTGCGACTCAGCGCCGAAGCGAAGCGGGATGGCGGCATCGTCCTCGGGGGTATGGCACACCGGGGGCCCACATCGAACCCTGGTGGAATTGCTGTGTCCAGCAGCGTGCGTCTCGCTCGCCCGCCCGGCCCACTGCTCGACATTCCCGAGCCCGGGAACCTTGTATAACGGCACGCGAGGAGGCGGTCCGTGAAGACACGAGGGTGGGTGCTGCTCGGCGCGTGGACGGCACTGGTGTACGCGGGCGCCGTGCCCTCGGATTTCGTCGTGGATGATGTTTACGCCGTGGTGAGCAACCCCGTCGTCCAGGGCGAGGTGTCTCCCGTCGAGGCCTTTACCCGCGACTACTGGGGCCGCGTTCCACCGGGGACCATTGGCACCTACCGGCCACTCGCGGTGCTGACCTTCGTGCTCGACGCGCGGGTGGGCGGCGGCGCGCCGTGGGTGTTCCACCTCACCAACGTGCTGCTGCATGTGCTCGCCGTGCTGGCCCTGTTCGGCGTGTGGCGCTCGTGGGCGGGCGACACCCCCGCCTGGGCCGCCGCCGCCCTCTTCGCCGCGCTCGCCGCTCCCGCCGAGGCCGTGCACTCCATCGTCGGACGCGCGGATGTGCTCGCCGCGCTCTTCGGACTGCTTGGCTGGGCCGCCCACCGCACCCCGGGCCTCCGGGCCGCCACGCTCGCCGCCGGCTGCTACACCCTGGCGCTCTTCTCCAAGGAAAGCGCCCTGCTCTACCCGCTCGTGTGGTGCTTGATGGAGGCGCTGCGCACGGGCCGCTGGCGCGCCCAGCCCTGGGGCCGGCTGGGCGTCTATGCAATCGTGACGGCAGCCGTCCTGGGGATGCGCAAGCACGCCCTGGGGACGTTCCTCGGCGCGACCATCGGCGACATGACCAACCCGCTCGTCACCGCTTCCTGGAGCGGGCGCGTGCTCGGCGCGGCCGACATCTTCTGGTCCCAGTACCTCGCCGGCATCGCCAACCCCCTGCGCCGGCTCTACATGTGCTCGGCGCCCGCGTGCGCCCCCGTGGGGGTGGACAGCGCCGGGGCCTGGCTCGGCCTGGGCGCGCTCGGGCTGCTCGTCGCCCTGGTGCTGAGCACCTGGCGCCGGGCGCCCCTGGTGAGCGCGGGCGTCGCCTGGTTCCTGCTGCTGTTCCTGCCCATCTCCAACCTGCTCGTGGTGGGCCCGTCCGTGTATGGCGAACGGTTGCTCTACGCGCCCCTCATGGGCGCCACGGTGGCCCTGGCCCATGCCGTGTCGCTCCTCGCCGCCCGTCTGCCTCGGCCCGCGCTCGCATGGGGGATGCTCGTCGCGCTCGGCGTGGGCAACGCCCTGGCCGTGCAGTCGAGGCATGAGGACTGGCGGGATGCAACCTCGCTCACCCTCCAGGCCATCGAGGTGCAACCCCGAAGCACCGTGCTCCAGATGCTCGCCGCCGAGACCTGGGTGAGACTCGGCCACTGGGCGGAGGCCGAGCAATGCGCCCGGGACGCCATCGCGCTCGACCCCGAGTATGGCCGCCCCTACGGCCTGCTCGGCGTGGCGCTGGACCAGCAGGGACGCACCGAGGAGGCCCAGGTCATGCTCGAACGGGCCTTCGCCCTCGAGCACTCCGAGGAGGCCCTGCTGAACCTGGCGCGCTTCCATGCCCGGCATGGAGAGCCACGACGCGCGCTCACGCTGCTGGAGCGGGAAGCCCAAAACCGGTCCCCGAGCCCGGAGCAGCTCGCCCTGGCCGAGGAGTTACGCCGGCAGCTCGCCACCGAGGCCAGGTGACGCGGCCTGGCGCTTGGGCCACGGGACCCTTCAGCCCTCCAACTCCTCGATCGAAGGCAGGCGAACGAGCACCCATTCACCCTCGCGCGTGCGGGCGACGGAATGGAGCGAACCCGCCACATCCACCACGGCAGCGTAGGGAACATCCGGCTGGGCCTGCAGCCAGGACCGAGCCTGATCCTTGCTGGAAAAGGACTTGAGAGGCTTCGGCCAATGCTCTTGGGTGCCAAAAACCTTCTCGTAACTCCAGAAGTCCTCCAGCTTGCCGAGGCTCCGGATGAAGTGGAGCGCCTTGGCCGCAGTCTTGATCGTCGCCACGGCTTCCGGCTCGTTGGGATGCTGCCCGGCCAGAGCTTCGAGAGAGTTCAGGAGATCTTCCAGCTTGGAGCTCATTTCACCCCTCACACATCGCGCGATCCAATGTACTTCCCGATTGCGTCATGAATGGCAAGCAACATCATCGGCTTCCAGTCGGAATGGGACGGTTCTTCCCTCTTCTATGTGTTTCAAGATATGGCGGACAGGCGCTCCTCAATGGATTAGTCATCTGCGCTTTCGATCAATGGGCTGAAGCGGTGGCAGATACGCCAACAGCTTGGAGCGCATTTCGCGTGTCTGCTCCCTTTTGTTCTCCAATTCCTTTGGAGCAATTGGATCTGTCCCACTCAAAGCACCAACGCCTTCCACAAAAACCAGAAAATTATACCTTGCGATCTCCTGCGCAATTTCATCATTAAGGATTGCCCCACTCCCTCCTATCGTTTCGCTGACTTTCTCCTTCAGCTCAGCAAAGCGCTGTTCTGCTATCTGCCTGGCGCCGGCATGCGCCTCAGACGGCCCAAGCGAAAGGATGGTATTTAGCAACAAATCTGCCTCGCTAAGAAACGATATGAGGCGTACGAGAGCTGCCGCACGGAGCTTGCCCAGCTCGACGATAATTGCTTGTTCGCGCCGGTGTCGCTCTATCCACTTGGCGGTAATGAGCGACACGAGAACCCCGCTGCCACACAACAGCACCTTATCAATCACGATCTTGACAAGTTCCTGATGAAATTCAGCCATAACCAATACTCCCCAGTGACTCGCGAGTTCAACAACTGCTCCATATCGACGAATTCAGCATCGAGTGAGGACACCCATACGTTTGAATTCATCCAGCGAATCGCACATCAGATGCCCCTAAAGAAGAAGGATCTCAGCAACTGAGATAAAAACGCCAACGCTCTCATTTGGCCTCCGGGCCACGGCGCTAGACATTGGGCTGCTTGAGGTGGATGCCCGTGGCCTCATGGCAGGCACGCGCCAGGGTGAGCGGCTTCGCCTCGCCATACAAGCGGCCGAGGAGGGATAGACTCACCAGCTCGCAGGCACATGGGGCCAGGAGGCGCTCCCGGCCCGGCGGGGCGCGCGCTACACCTTGAGGCGGATGGCGCCCGGCAGGATGGAAATGCGGCAGGGCAGCCGTCCGGGCACTTCCCCATCCATCTCCAGGAACACCTGCTCGTCGCTCTCGGCGCGCAGCGTCTGGCATTGGGTGTAGCGCGTCTTCGTCCAGGTGATGTGGTCGCCGTTGTAGACGCCCTTGGACTTGATGACGAAGTCGCCCAGGGTGTAGTCGCGCCAGAGCGTCAGGTCGAAGCGGCCATCGTGGGTGACGGCCTTGGGGGCCACGCACATGCCGCTGCCGAAGTAGCGGCCATTGGCCGCGGCGATGGCGGTGATGCCCATCGCCTCGGGCTCGCCCCCGTCCACCTGCAGGCGCACCTGCACGTCCTTGTGCTTCGCCAGGGTCTTCACCGTGCCCCACAGGAAGCTCAGGTTGCCGCCGAGCGCCTTGCTGCCCACGTTCACCTCGTGGGCGATGGCGGCGCTCACCCCGAAGGAGGCGATGTTGGCGAAGTAGCGCGACTCCGGCTGCCCCTGGTGGTTGACGTACTCGGCGAGCCCCACGTCGAAGGGCTCCGTCTTGTCGCTGCGCAGCCGCGCCAGGGCGGAGTCCAGCTCCAGATCCCACCCGAAGGCCCGCCGGAAGTCGCCCCCGGTGCCCCGGGGAATGAGCCCCAGGGCCGCCTGGGGGTTGATGGCCTTGCCGTCCGCGAAGAAGCCGTTGACGACCTCGTTGACGGTGCCATCGCCTCCCACCGCGGTGATGCACTCGTAGCCATCCGCGAGCGCATCCCGCGTCAGCCGCACCGCGTCCATGACTCCCTCGGTGAACCCGAAGCCGAAGTCACCTATTACCCGGGTCACCTGGCCCGAGATCTCGGCCCACCGCCTGCCCGTCTCTCCACCAGCACTGCGCGGGTTCACCACGAGGAACGTCTTCATCGGCTTGTGAGTCCTCTACTTCTGCGGCAGGGGCGCGGTGCGCACGTGCACCTCGCGCAGCTGGCGATCGTCCACGTCGCCCGGCGCGCCCGTCATCAGGTCCGTGCCCGTCTTCGTCTTCGGGAAGGGAATCACGTCGCGCAGCGACTCGACACCCGTGAGCAGGAACGCCAGCCGGTCCATGCCCAGCGCGAGCCCGCCGTGCGGCGGCGCGCCGAACTTCAGCGCGTCCAGGAGGAAGCCGAACTTCGCGCGCGCCTCCTCCTCGCCGATGCCCAGCGCCTTGAACACCTCGGCCTGCACCTTGGGATCATGCAGACGGATGGAGCCGCCGCCGATCTCGAAGCCGTTGAGCACCACGTCGTAGCGATGGCACTTCACGCGGCCCGGCTCGGTGTGCAGGTACTGCACGTCCTCGTCGTGGGGCCGGGTGAAGGCGTGGTGCGCCGCGGCCCACGTCTTGGTCTCCTCGTCGTACTCGAACAGCGGCGGGTTCACCACCCAGAGGAACTTCCACACGCCGCCGCTGCCGTACTCGGGGATGAGGCCGAGCTTCTTGGCCACGTGCACGCGCAGGTTGGCCATCACGGTGTGCACGAGCGACTCGCGGCCGAACTGGAAGACAATCAGGTCGCCCGTCTTCGCGCCGCACGCCTGGGTGATGGCCTGGCGCAGCGCGGGGGTGATCGTCTTGGACAGCGGGGACTGGGTCCACTCGCCGCCCTCGCCCACCTTGGCGCGAGCGAGCCCCTTGGCGCCGTTCTGCCTGGCGAACTCCTCCAGCTTGTCGCTCTCCGCGCGGCTCAGCGGCTTGTCGCCGGGGATGACCATCGCCTTGACGATGCCGCCCTGCTCCACCGCCTCCCAGATCATGGGCACGCCGCCCGCGGCGCCGTGCTGGCGGATGAGATCCGTGAGCACCACGTGCTCCAGCCCGAAGCGCAGGTCCGGCTTGTCGTTGCCGTACTTCGCCATGGACTCGTCGAAGTCCATGCGCATGAAGGGCGTGGGCACGTCGATGCCCAGCACCTCGCCCCACAGCTTCTTGATGAGCCCCTCGACGATGGTGAAGATGTCGTCCTGGGTGACGAAGCTCATCTCGAGATCGATCTGCGTGAACTCGGGCTGCCGGTCCAGGCGCAGGTCCTCGTCGCGGAAGCACTTGACGATCTGGAAGTAGCGGTCGAAGCCCGCCACCATGAAGAGCTGCTTGTAGAGCTGGGGGCTCTCGGCGAGCGCGTAGAACTTGCCCGGGTTGAGCCGGCTGGGCACCAGGAAGTTGCGCGCGCCGCCCGGGGTGTACTTGCCCATGAAGGGCGTCTCGAGCTCCAGGAAGCGGTGCTCGTTGAGGTAGCTGCGCGTGAGCGCGTTCATCTTCGAGCGCGTGATCAGCGACTGCTGCAGCGGCCGGCGGCGCAGGTCGAGGAAGCGGTACGCCAGTCGCTTCTCCTCGGCGGTGTCGATGTTGTCCTCGACGAGGAAGGGCGTGGGCTCGGAGCGGTTGAAGATGGTGAGATCGGACGCCTTGATCTCGATCTCGCCCGTCTTGAGCTTGGGATTGACCTGGGAGCCGCGCGAGACGACCTTGCCCTTGATGCCGATGCAGTACTCCAGCCGCAGCTGGCCCGCGAGGTCGTGCGCCTCCTTGGCGATGTCCGGCTCGAAGACGACCTGGGTGAGGCCCTCGCGGTCGCGCAGGTCGATGAAGACCGCGCCACCGTGATCACGCCGGTTCTGCACCCAGCCGAAGAGGACGACCTCCTCGCCAATCTGGGCTTTGGTGAGCTGCCCGCACGTATGGGTTCGCTTGACCTCGGTAATGAACGGGACCGCCATGACACCGCCTGCCAGGAGGGAAAGAAAGGGCGGCACCATAGAGAGCGCGGAAACGACGCGTCAAGGACTCCGGAAGGAAGGTACCGCGCTTCCCGGCCCGCTTCTGGTGCCCGCCGGACCCGTAGTAAGAAGCCCGGCATGGTCCGAAAGCTGACAGCCGCCGCCACGGCGCTCGCGACGCTCGTCGTCTCCTGCGCGCCCGAGACGAGCCAGCCCACGAAGGTGCGCGCCCTCGTGCTCTCCAGCAATGGGGAGTACACGCCCACGGAGGTGGAGCTCAAGACGCTCACCGATGTCGCCTCCCTGGAGGGCAAGGTGGCCCGCTTCGTGGGGAGCGCGAGCATCCAGCTCTCCGGCAACGATCCCGGGGTCCAGGCGGCCACGACGGAAGACGCACTGCGGCGTGCGATGACGAAGGACTCGGGCCGCTCCATCACCGCCAGCTTCATCCCCGACGCCCAGGGGGTGCTGACGCCCGCGGACTTCCACTCCTGGAACGTCACCACCACGTACTACAACCTGGAGCGGGCCTGGGAGTACTTCAACACCGTGGCCAACGTGCCCCAGGCGCAGCTGCCCCAGACGCCCGTCTACTACTTCCCCGAGTTCATCCTCGGGGAGCTCAGTGACAAGCCGCAGCGCGACAATGCCCTCTTCTTCGCACCGATGGGCGCCTTCATGGTGCTGCCCTTCGACACGCTGCAGAAGGCGCCCCTGGCCATCAACGCCTCCATCCTCACCCACGAGTACGCCCACCTCGTCTTCAACCGCCGCGTCTTCGATGGCCGCGCCCTGCCCCCTCCCCTCACCGTCTGGTCCCAGGAGGGCTTCACCCCCGGCCTCAACGTCATCAAGGCCATGGACGAGGGGATCGCCGACTACCACGCCTACGTGGCCTCGTGCGCCACGCGCTTCGGCTGCAACACCCGCGTGCTGTCCACCACCTACGATGACGCCCTGGTGGCCTCGCGCGACCTGGCCACGCCCCGGTGCATGGACGCGCTGACGTACAACCAGCTCCTCAACGCCAACCTCGCCGAGGCGCCCGGCCTGGAGTACCGGGTGGGCACCCTCATCGCCCACGCGCTCTACCGCTCCGCGGGCACCGATGCCGAGCGCCAGGCGCTGGTGCGCGCCCTGGTGGACACCTACTCGGACCCGGACGGGAACAAGTACGGCTTCAACCAGCTCGCCAGCGGCTTCCTGAACTCGCAGGAGTCCTTCACGCTCGCCGTGGCCGCCAAGGCCATCGTGCAGCACCTGCCGGCCGGCAGCACCCTGCAGGCGCAGGTGTGCAACAACTTCGTCAACATCCTGCAGATCCCCGCCTCCTCCCTGGCCGGCGCCAATGCCTGCCCCGCCAGCACCGTCCCCGGCGACTGCCCCACGATCTACTCCACCCCATGACGACCCGCGCCCCCCCCGCCTGGCCGCTGTTTTCCCTCCTGGGCTGTCTCGCGCTCACCTCACCCGCGCTCGCCCAGGGCCCGGATGAGCCCTACCGCTACCCGGACGACGAGGAGGAAGCACCCTCTCGCAGGGGCCGCGCGCCCCCCGAGGACACGCCCTACGCCTACCCCGACGACGAGGACGCGGCCTCGCGTCCCAAGCGCCATCCCGCACGGGACTCGGAGGACAGGGACCGGGAAGACTTCCGCCGGGCCGAGCGCGGGGAAGAAGAGGAGAAGGACTTCGAGCGGCTGGCGCGCATGGATGATCCGAACACGGGCATCGCCTTCGAGGTGCTCGGTGGGGTGATGCTGCTGAGCAGCCCGCGCGGGCAGATGTTCGGGGATCCGCAGCCCGCCTTCGGCGGACGCTTCACCTGGGAGTACGGGCGGCTGCTCAACTCCGAGCCCCTGCGCGAGGCGCTCTGGCTGGACGCGCGCTACAGCTTCGTCGGCCAGCGCGAGGGCACCGCGCTCGTCGTCGGAGACGTGCAGCGGCACTACGCCTCACTCGCCCCGGCGTACGAGCTGACCTTCGGGGAGGGCTCGGACTACGGCGTCTACGCGCAGGTGGGCGGCGGCATCGTCTACGAGCTTTCACGCGTGGAGGTGGGCGGCAAGCTGACGCCAGCGGAGGGCATCAAGCCCCTCATCCAATACGGCGTGGGCCTCCGGGGCCGCACGAAGTTGCCCACGGCGTCGAATCTGCGGCTCGCGTGGCGCCTGGAGCTGATGCGCTTCCGGCGCGGCTACCAGGACGACACCTACGCGGGCCTGAGCGCCGGCCTCGGCTTCTAACGGGGGACGGGCGCTCGTCCGCCCTCCCCCCATGGCACCGAGCGGGCGGGCCATCCCACCGCCGCATCAGGGAAAACTTTTCCCCCCGCTGGAGGGATCTACCGTCCCTTTCAGGTGTGATGCACGTGTAAACCCGCGAATCCACTGAACTCCGCTCCTGGCACGCGTGCTGCTTTTGTAACGGCGCGTCAGACCGATGGGGTTGGGGAGGCGGGAGATGAAGAGCACGCAGAAGCGGCAGTTGGACCCGGTGTGCGGCAAGCACCTGGAAGCGCCCGAGGGCCGCCCATCCACGGAGTACAAGAAGCGGCGGTATTTCTTCTGCTCGGAGCGGTGCCGCACGGCCTTCGAGAAGCGCGCGGAACGCTTCCGGATGAACGACCTGGCGCGCGCGGGAGCGCTGCTGACGCCCGGCCGGGTGCGATGGGGCATCGCCTAGTCCACTCAGGGGAGGTGTCGCGAGGGGGGTCATCAACCCCGTCCCTCTCCCTTTCAGATCCACCCTGTGAAAGCCTCCACCTTGCTCCCTAGCCAGGGAGTGGGGGGAGCACATGCACGACAAGCGGAGCGGACTCGGGTTGCTACTGGTGGTGCCCTGGCTGGCGGGATGCGTGAGTGGGCCCCAGGTCCGTTTGGACACGGGCCATGGCGAGCCCCTCGTCTATACGGCCCCAGCCGAAGAGCCTCCGCCAGTGGAGGTACGCCAGGAGGAGTTCGTCTCGGCCCTGACGGACCTGGTGCTGCACATGCCTTTGTCGCTCGAGTTGCCAAGGCGGGAGGGCCGGGTGGTGAGGGCCTCCTGGGACTTGAGCGCGCGGGACACGGCCCAGGACTGGCTGGACCTCTCGTGCACGCACGGGGAGGCCCCACAGGAGTGCCTGGCTCTGCCAAGCAACGCGCCACCACCGGAGACGCTGGCACGCCTACGGCTGGCACTCTCCTTTGCCGTGGACTCTGTATGAGAAGGAGCGGCGGCGCCCCTCATCGTGGTCAAAGGCGGAAGAATAATCCTGCGCTATCCCTGATGAACCGTCCGAGAGGTGGCTGACATGGCGCTGGACTACGACCTTTTTCTATCCACTCGCATGAAGCCCATGCAATCCATGAAGAAGCTGGCTGAACGGTTCGCTGGGCTGGCGTGGAATGAAGACAAGTTCTTTTTGTTCGACGCCACAGTTTCGATCTGCGCCACGGAAAGTGGGACGGAATCGACCATCGAGTCCGCATTCCATTTCACTCCGACACTGACAGTCAGTTTCCGCCGCGCGCATGATGCGGACTGGGATGGATTCAGACGGCTCCTGCTGGATGCGTCCCTTCTGCTGCTGAACGAATCGCAAGACGCACTCCTGCTCTTCAATGGAGAGCGAACCGAGTTTCAGCGCTTCGGCGGGCAGCTCGTCTTCAATGCCGAGTCTGGATATTGGCGAGACAAAGACTGGCTGAACAGCCGACTCGACGTTCCATTTGAATGGCGTCCCTTGCCGTCGCCACTGCTCTAACTACGCGGCGATCCGCAAGTCCTTGAGCTTGAGGGACAGCCGGCGCTGGCCGCGGAAGGTGTCGAAGCCGGCCTGGAAGGCCAGGTCCACGGGACCCTCGGTCAGCGCCAGCTTGTCCGCCATGCCGAAGCCGATGGCGTCCACAGTGGGTGCGTCCACCAGGGCCAGCTTGAGGTGCCCCGAGCCGCCCGTCTTGTGCGGCAGCACGCGCGGGCGCGCCACCTGGCGGCGCAGCACCAGCACGGGCTCGGGGTTGCCCTGCCCGAAGGGCCCGAGCTTCTGCAGCGCCTCCACCGCCTTCTCGTCCAGCTCCGACACCCCCACCACCGCGTCCACCTTGCAGCGGGGGATGAGATCCTCGGGCGTCAGGCGCTGGTGGGCGATGCGCTCGAAGGCCTCGCGGAAGCTGGGCAGGTGCTTGCCCTCGATGGTGAGCCCGGCGGCGTGCTTGTGGCCGCCGAAGCGGGCGAACAGGTCCGCGCAGCCGCTCAGCGCGTCGTACAGGTGGAAGCCCTCGATGCTGCGCGCCGAGCCCTTGCCCACCCCGTCCTTCACCCCGACCATGACCGTGGGCCGGTGGAAGCGCTCCACCACGCGCGAGGCCACGATGCCGATGACGCCCGGGTGCCACCCGTCCGCGTAGAGCACGAAGCCCCGGGCGTTCTGCTCGGCGCGCTCCTCGGCCTGGGCGAGCGCCTCGGTGAGGATGCTGCTCTCCAGGCCCTGGCGCTCGGCGTTGGCCCGATCCAGCACCTGGGCAAGCGGACGGGCCGCCTCAAGCGTCTCCGAGCACAGCAGCTGCAAGCCCAGCGAGGCGTCATGCAACCGGCCCGCGGCGTTGATGCGCGGGCCCAGACGGTAGCCCACCTGCCCGGCGGACACGGGACTGTCCGCATCGAGCCCCGCCACCTCCTTGAGGGCCCGGACGCCGGGGCGCAGGCCCGCGCTCAGCGCCTGCAGGCCGTGGTGGACGAGGATGCGGTTGGCGCCGGTGAGTGGCACCACGTCCGCCACGGTGGCCATGGCCACCAGGTCCATCAGCGCCTTGAGGTTGGGCTCCTTGCGGGTGGCGAAGAAGCCGTCGTCGCGCAGCCGCTTGCGCAGGCCCATGCACAGGTTGAAGGCCACGCCGGCGGCGCACAGGTGCTTGGTGGGGTACTCGCAGCCCGGCTGGTGGGGGTTGAGCACGGCCACCGCGGGGGGCAGCGTGGGGGGCACCGTGTGGTGGTCCACCACCACCACGTCCAGCCCCAGCTCCTTCGCCCGGGCGATCTCCGCCACGGAGGTGATGCCGCAGTCGAGCGTCACCAGCACCCGCGTGCCGTCCGCGGCGATCTTCTCCACCGCCTGGAGGTTGAGGCCGTAGCCCTCGTCCATGCGGTGGGGGATGTAGGTGGCGGGCCGGGCGCCCAGCTCCCGGAGGAACAGGGCCATGAGCGACGTGGAGCACACGCCGTCCACGTCATAGTCGCCATAGAGGGTGATGCGCTCCTTCTCCCGGAGCGCCCGGGTGAGCCGCTCCACGCCCGCGGCCATGCCCTTCATCCGGTAGGGGTCGGGCAGGTCCGCCAGCCGGTCGGACAGGAAGGCGGAGGCGGCCTCGGGGGTGCGCAGTCCGCGGTGGATGAGGATTCGCGCCGGCAGGGGATGGAGACCCAGCTCCACGGACAGTGAAGCCGCCTGCTCCTGGGGCACTTCCGGCATCATCCAACGCACAGTCACCTCCGCTCCGGAGCCTCCTACCGTGGAAGCGTCCAGGCCAGAAATCTTCATCACTCTACCTGGGGGGTCTGTCCAGACTGATCTGACCTGCTGCTCGCTCCCCTGCTCGCCTCCCCTCGCCGGGGGGTAGGACACGCCTTCACGGGGCTCGCGCGAGGTGCCTCCCATGCCCTGGAAACACCCGAGGCCCGCGGGTCCGTGGAGTCACGGAGCCCGAGGGCCTCGGCGAGCGCTACCTGGACGGTCCGGGGAAGCTCAGGCCGTCGTGGGCTGGTTGACGCCCGTCTTCTTCCCGCGCGCGTGCTCGCGCTCATCCAGCCAGATGGTGACGGGGCTGGCGATGTACACGGACGAATAGGTGCCCACGATGATGCCCACCAGCATCGCCCAGGCGAAGTCGCGGATCTCCCCCACTCCGAAGATGAGCAGACCGACGAGCGAGAGCGACGTGGTTCCCGAGGTGAGGATGGTGCGCACCAGGGTGTCGTTGACGGCGATGTTGATGACCTCGGGCAGGGGCTTGCCCTTGTACTTGCCCATGTCCTCGCGGATGCGGTCGTAGATGACGATGGTGTCGTTGACCGAGTAGCCCACGATGGTGAGCAGCGCGGCGATGGCGGTGAGGCCGAACTCGGCGCGGCTGAACAGGTAGAAGCCGGCCACCATGATGACGTCGTGCACCATGGCGAGCAGTGCGCCGGGGCCGAACTTGAAGTCGAAGCGGAAGGCCACGTAGATGAGGATGGCCACCATGGAGAAGAGCAGCGCCTGGATGCCGCGGTTGCGCAGCTGCTTGCCCACCTGCGGACCCACGTACTCGGTGCGGCGCATCTCGAAGTCCGGCTTGTCGGCGGCCTGGCCCTGCATCAGCGCGCCGCGGATGCGGTCCGCCATGCCGCTGGCCACCACCTGGTAGTCGTAGTCACCGGACTGCGCCTGGCCGATGTCGCGCACCTCTTCCACGCCGGTGCCGGTGCCCTCCACGGTCTTCTCGATCTGCGCCACGTCCAACGGCTGCTTGGAGCGCAGGTTGATGATGCCGTTGGCCAGGTCCACGCGGATGGCCTTGGGATCGATCTGCCCGAGCGACTGGATGGCCTGGCTCGCCTTGGCCGCGCCCTCCTCGGTCAGCTGCGTCACGCCGCCCAGGCGCACGAGGAACGAGTTCTCCGACGCCGAGCCGATGCTCTGCACGGACACGTCATGGAGCTGCCCGGTGGACTCGACGCGCTGGCGCACCTCGCTCGCGGAGACGGGGTGGTTGAACTGCACCTCCACCACCGTACCGCCAGCGAAGTCCACGCCGAAGTTGAAGCCCACCACGGCGATGCCCACGAGGATGATCAGGTTGATCGCCGTGGAGATGAAGAGGGCCGGCTTGCGCTTGCCGATGAAGTCGATGTTCGTCTTGTTCTTGAGGATCTGCATGTCGGCTGTACCCCGAGGTGCTGCCTAGACGGACACCGTCTGGGCGTTCCGGCCGTGGACGAAGTAGGTCATGATGACGCGCGTCACGAGGATGGACGTGAAGAGCGACGCCAGCAGGCCGATGATCATCGTGGTGGCGAAGCCGCGCACCGGGCCCGTACCGGTGAAGAAGAGGATGAGGCCGGCGACGATCGCGGTGACGTGGGCGTCGAAGATGGTCCAGAAGGCGCGGTCATAGCCCTGGTCCACCGCGGCGCGTGCCGTCTTGCCGTGGCTGAGCTCCTCGCGGATGCGCTCGTTGATGAGCACGTTGGCGTCCACCGCGATGCCCAGCGTGAGCACGAAGGCCGCGAGGCCCGGCAGCGTGAGCGTGGCGTTGAAGAGCGCCATGCCCCCGAGGATGAGCAGGCCGTTGAGCAGCAGGGCCACGTCCGCGATGAGGCCCGAGGCGCGGTAGTACAGCCCCATGAAGACGATGACGCACAGCACGCCCACCGCCGCGGCGAGGCTGCCCTTGCGGATGAGCTCGTCACCCAGCGAGGCGCCCACCTGGCGGATTTCGCCCGTGGTCACCGGCGCGGGCAGCGCGCCCGCCTTGAGCGCCAGCGCCAGCGTCTGGGCGTCCGCCAGCCACTGCTCCAGCGGACGGCCTCCCGCGCGGCCCATGGTGATGCGCGCCCGGCCACCGCCGATGCGCTCGTTGATGCGCGGCGCCGACTGCACGTAGTCGTCCAGGACGATGGCCATGCGCCGGCCCACGCCCTTGTCGGTGAGCTCCTCGAACTGGCGCGCCCCGGCGGCGTCGAAGCTGATGTTCACCTCGGGCTCGTTGAGCTGGCTGAGCGAGGCGTCCGCGCCGGTGAGGCTCTCGCCCGTCAGCGGCGCTTCCTTCTCCAGCAGGTAGGTGCGGTAGCTGTCGCACACGCCCTTGCGCGTCGCGCTGGCGATGCACTCGAGCATCACCACGCGGCCCTGGGGCGTCGCGTCCTTCACGTACGCCAGGAGCGCCTCGCGGTTGGGGCCCTGGAGCTGGGGGAAGCCGTCGGCGGTGGTGAGGGTGATGTTGCTGCCCTCGGGCGGAGGCGTCTTCTGGTAGTGCTCGCGGAAGAAGTCCGTGGTGTCGTCCACCATGTGGAACTCCAGCTGCGCCGTGGTGCCCACCAGCTCCTTGGCCTGCTCGGGATCATTGCGGCCCGGCAGGGAGATCTGGATGGCGTCCGTGCCCAGCTTGCGCACGTCCACCTCGGCCACGCCCCACTTGTCGATGCGGCGGCGGATGACGAGCATCGCCTGATCCACGGACTCGTCACGGAAGCGGTTGACCTGGCCCTCGTCCGGCGTGAGCACCAGGTTGGCGCCGTCACGCGACACGCGCGTGAAGTCGGTGAAGGTGGCGAGCACCTCCTTCTCGATGGCGTCCATGGTGGCGGGGTCCTGCGCGGTCAACGTGAGCTGCAGCCGCTCCACGTCCGTGTTCACCGTCACCTGGCCCAGCTGCTTCTCGTTGATGTAGCGGGCGATCTGATCGCCCCGGCGCTCGGTGCGCTTCTCCAGGGCCGTCTTGGTGTCCACACGCATCACCATGTGGATGCCGCCCTGCAGGTCGAGCCCCAGGTTGATGCGGTACTTGGCGGGAGGCGCCCAGCTGGGCATGGCCTTCTCGATGGCCGCCAGGTTGTTGCGCTCGCTCCGGTCCACCTTGAACAAGGAATAATAGGAGGGCATCAGGAGCCACAGGGTCACCAGCGTGACGCCAATGACCAGGCTCAGCCTCCAATACCAGCCGCGATCCATTACTTCTCCTCCTTCTTGTCCTCGGCCTTGGTCGCCCCGGCCGCCTCGGGAACCGCATAGCGCCCGGCCACCGACGTCTTGAGCACGCGGATGCGCGTTCCGCTGGCCACCTCGAGCGTCACCTCGCGCTCCAGAACGTTCTGGATGCGCCCGATGAGGCCACCCTGGGTGACGACCTCATCGCCCTTCTTCAGGCTGGAGATGAGCTCCTGGTGCTTCTTGAGCTGCTTCTGCTGCGGGCGGATCATCACGAAGTACATGATGGCGAACAGCCCGATGATGAAGACGATGTTCATCATCCCGCTGGGACCGCCCGCCGCCTGAGCCAGGATTGGAATGCTGTCTGCCACGAACCGCCTCGTCGCTGGATGAAATTTGTACCGGGTCGCCGCCCCTGATTTTCACGGTCGGCGAATAAGTCCGAAAGGGGGGCCTCTTAGCAGCAGCCCCACGCCCCCGGCAAGCAAACCGAGGAAACCGGACACTTCCGCCCCGCGTCATTCTCGTCGGGCAGGCGGCCAGGGGCGCCCTTCCCGGCGGCCTCCCGGGGCCCTACTTCGTCCGAGTCCGCTCGGTCTCCTGGGCCCGGGCCCGCTCCCGGAAGTCCCGGGCGAACTGGGCGTAGCGGTCCTGGGCGATGGCCTCGCGCACCTGCTTCATGAGGGTGAGGAAGTAGTGCAGGTTGTGCAGGCTGTTGAGCCGCATGGCCAGGATCTCCCCCGCCACGAAGAGGTGGCGCAGGTAGGCCCGGCTGAAGTTGCGGCAGGTGTAGCAGGAGCACGCCGGGTCCGCCGGCCGCTCGTCCCTCGCCCAGGTGGCGTTGCGGATGACGAGCTTGCCCTCGGAGGTGAAGAGCAGGCCGTTGCGCGCGCAGCGCGTGGGCAGCACGCAGTCGAACATGTCCACCCCGTGCTCCACGCAGGTGACCAGGTCCACGGGCGTGCCCACCCCCATGAGGTAGCGCGGCTTGTCCCGGGGCAGCAGCGGCGCGGAGTACGCCACCCCCTCGTACATGGCCTCGGGCGTCTCACCCACCGCGTAGCCCCCGAGCGCGTAGCCTGGCAGGTCCACCGCGCACACCTCCTCGGTGTGCCGCTTGCGCAGCTCCTGATCCAACCCGCCCTGGACGATGCCGAAGAGCGAGGAGCGCTCGCGGCTCCAGGCCTTCACGCACCGGTGCAGCCAGCGCGTGGTGCGCGCCAGGGACTTCTCCAGGTAGGCCCGGCTCTCGGTGGACGGCGGGCACTCGTCGAACGCCATGATGATGTCCGCGCCGAGCGTCTCCTGGATCTCGATGGAGCGCTCGGGTGAGAGCATCAGGTGGCGCCCGTCCAGGTGGGACTGGAAGGCGGCGCCCTCCTCGGTGATCTTCCGCTTCTCCGAGAGGCTGAACACCTGGAAGCCCCCGCTGTCGGTGAGCATGGGCCTCTCCCAGGAGATGAAGCGGTGCAGGCCCCCCATGTGCCCCACCAGGTCGTCTCCCGGCCGGAGCATCAGGTGGTAGGTGTTGCCGAGGATGATCTGCGCGTCGAGCGTGAGCAGATCATCCGGCCCCACGCCCTTGACGCTGCCCACGGTGCCCACGGGCATGAAGATGGGCGTCTCCACGGGGCCGTGCGGTGTGTGCAGCCGTCCCCGGCGCGCGCGGGTGCCCGAGGCGTCCTCGTGCAACAGCTCGTAGCGCACCAGACCCGGTGCGACCCGGGTGTCCCCCTTCTCCTTGCGCGGCTCTGCCATGGCGTCTGTCGTCTCCCTACTCCGTCACCAACATCGCGTCGCCGTACGAGAAGAACCGGTAGCCGGCGGCGACCGCCTCCCGGTAGGCCGCCAGGGTGCGCTCGCGCCCGAGCAGCGCGCTCACCAGCACCACCAAAGTGGAGCGCGGCAGGTGGAAGTTGGTGATGAGCACGTCCACCGCGCGGAAGGTGAAGCCGGGGCGGATGAAGATGGACGTCTCTCCCGGACCCTCGCGCAGCCCTCCGGCCGCGGCATCCCACGCCGACTCCAGCGTGCGCACCACCGTGGTGCCCACCGCCACCACCCGGCGGCCCTCGGCCTTGGCGGCGTTCACCGCCCGGGCGGTGGCCTCGGGGACGGTGTAGCGCTCCGGGTGCATGTGGTGCTTCTCCAGGTTCTCCTCGCGCACGGGCAGGAAGGTGCCGGGCCCCACGTCCAGCGTCACCTCCACCCGCTGGATGCCCCGGGCGGCGAGCGCCGCGAAGGTGGCCTCGGTGAAGTGCAGCCCCGCGGTGGGCGCGGCCACGGCGCCCGAGGCCCGCGCGTACACCGTCTGGTAGCGCTCGGCGTCGGCGTCCTCGGGAGGCCGGGTGATGTAGGGGGGCAGCGGCAGGCGGCCCGCCGTGTCCAGCAGCCGCGCGAGCGACGCGCCCGGCGCCGCATGGAAGCGCACCCGGTACTCCCCTCCCCCGAGCGCCTCCAGCACCTCGGCCTCCAGGCCACCGGCGAAGGACACGCGTGCCCCGGGCTTGAGGCCCTTGGATGCCTGGCCGAGGCAGATCCACTCGAGCGCCTCGGGGGCACCGCCAAGCGCCTGGGAGGTGAGCGTGGCGGCGGCGGGACGCACCACGAGCAGCTCGACCCGGCCGCCCGTGCCCACCTTGGAGCCCAGCAGCCGGGCGGGGATGACGCGGGCGTCGTTGACCACGAGCAGATCGCCCTCGCGCAGCAGCTCGGGCAGCTCGGCGAAGTGGCGGTGGCTCCACGCGCCCGAGGCGCGGCTCACCACCATGAGGCGCGAGGCATCCCGGGCGGCCAGGGGGGCCTGGGCGATCTGCGCCTCGGGGAGCGCGAAGTCGTAATCGGAGAGCAGGGAGGACACGGCGGGAGCCGCTTGTAACAGCCCGGGCGCCTCGGACGAAACGGGATGTGTCGGCGGAGCTTCAGTAGAGCTGCTGCAGCTCGGTCTCCGGGTAGTAGTGCAGGAGGATGTCCCGGTAGGACTTGCCGCTGTCGGCCAGCGCCTTGGCCCCCCACTGGCAGAGGCCCGCCCCATGGCCATAGCCACGGCCGGTGAAGTGCCACTTGCCCTGGGTGTGCTCCACGTCGAAGTCCAGGCTCTTGAGCTTCGTGTAGCCGAGCTTGCGCCGGAACTGGACCCCATCGACCGAGGCCCCGCCGGCCGCGCTGACCCGGTTCACCCGGTGCGTGGACGTGCGGCTCGTCACCCGGAAGCCCTCGGTGGACTGGCCCAGGGCGGCACGCAGCTCGGCATCGGAGACGGTGGCGCTCCAGCGGCTGGCGGGCAGGCGGCCACACGGGCAGTCCACGGCCTTCAGGTAGGGCAGGTCCCGCTGGAGCGAATCCCAGCCGGACTCGGTGCGGCCGCCACAGGAGGCATGGAAGTAGGCTTCAATGGGGGCGAGCTCGTACGTCAACACCTCTCCGCGGGTGGCCTCCACGGCCGCGCGGGTGCGGGCATCCTCCCGGTTGAGTCCGCCATACACCTGGTGGAGCACGCTGCTGCCCATGTGGAAGGGGGCGCCGTAGGTCTCCAGCTTCTTCTGCAGGGCGTAGGTGCGGGCCGCCACGGCCTGGGCCTTGAGGGCCTCGGGGGGGAAGGACACGGGCATCTCGCTGCCGAGCACGGCGGCGAGGTAGTCCTCCAGGGCGATGACGTTGATGAGCTGGAGCCCGTCCTTGTACAGGCGCACCACGACGTCGCCGCGCACCTCCATGTCCCCGGCGCGGATGGCCGAGTCGCCCGGCGTGCCCGCGTCCGACGACTCCACTCCGGCGCGGAAGCGCACCGCGGAGCCGATGACGGGCGCCCCGTTGAGCTCCAGGCGCGAGCCCCGCCGCCGCACGACGACCCCGTCCTGCTGGAGGGGAGTGAAGGAGGCGTCCTCGGTATCGGAGCCGAAGGACAGGCCCTTGCCACTCACGCGCACCTCGCCCTGGGCGTCACCCATGGCGATGCGCATGGTCTCCACGGCGGGCGCGCGCAGGGGCACGAGCAGGAGCAGCATCAGTGCAACAGGTCGCCACATGGACGCCAGTGTAGGGGGGGCTGATCACGGCTCAAGAAATCAGCCGCCGGATGTCGGAGAATGCCGCGCCCGTGTCCCCTGCCCCCGACGCCTCCCATTTCTCGACCGCGCAACTGCTCGCGGCGCTCCGAGCCCTGCCCTACCGGGAGGCCGCCTTCCTGCTCACGCGGCTGACCCAGGGCCGCTCCCAGGAGGAGAGCGCGGCCTTCTACGGCATCTCCCCGGAGGCCTTCTCCGTCCACTTCCTGCGCGCGGCGCTGGGGTTGTCCCGGGCGGCGTCCGTGCCCTGCCGGCCACCGGAGAACGACGCGGAAGAGGATGTCTGGGCACGGGCCCTGGCTGGGGCGCTCGAGCAGGACACCGGGGGAGTGCCTCCTGCCCTGGCGGCGACGCTGGCGCTGTGCCGGCGGATGCGCGCACAGGGCGACGAGGTGACGCAAGCGCTCCAGGCCGCCGAGCGCGAGGAGGAGGACTCCCCCAGGAGACGGCGGGAGGACTTGCTGCGGCGCCTGGCGGTGCTCGCACTGCTGGCGCTCACGGCCTGGCTGTACTTCACCCGCCCCGTGGAGGAACCGCCGAAGCGTCCCAATCCTCCGCCTTCGATCCAGCGCTGAGCGCCGCAACTCCCTTCCCACGTGAGCGACCCACCGGGAGGACGCGTGTTTCCCGGGGTGATGTCGTCCTTCCCGGCAGCGCCCAGCTTCCCCCTTGAAGGGACATCCCCATATGGGGAGGGAGAGACGACCATGAGGCAAATCAAGGTGGCGCTCGTTGGCGCCATGACGGCGGCCCTGCTGCTGACCGCGGGGTGCAGAGCCGATCACTACGAGAGCTCGGCCCCGAAGGGACAGGGAACGGGCGGCGCTGGTGACGCGACAAAGCAGCAAGGAACGGGAGGCTCGGGAGCCAGGGGCCACGACAACCTGCCGAAGCCGGAGGACAGCTCGCGGGGCGGGACGGGCGGCGGCGGAGTGGGCGCGGGAAGCACGGACACCGGCGACGTCCAGGGAAGCGGCACGCCGACACCGGGCACGGGCACCCAGGGTACGGGAACCCAGGGCAGCGGCGGAGCGACGAACACCGGGCAGGACCAGGGCGACACGTCACGCCGAGCCCAGTGACTGGCGAGGGACGAGGGAGCCCAGGCCGAGCCCTACGCCCGGGGCTGCTCCACCTGGCGCGGTGGAGCGGCGGCCCCCAGGATCAGCAAGCCCACGAGCGGCAGCAACCCGCCCACGGCGCACACGCCTGTCCACCCCAGGTTGCTCCAGGCCAGACTGCCCAGCCAGGCACCGAGCGCCCCGCCCACGAAGTACGTCACCATGTAGACGGTGTTGAGGCGGCTGCGGGCCTCGGGGCGGAGGGCGTAGACGCGCGCCTGGTTGGAGATGTGGTTGGCCTGGGCGCCCAGGTCCAACAGGATGACGCCCAGGGCGATGCCCCACAGCCACTGGCCCGCCACGCCGAGCACGACGAAGGAGACGAGCAGGACGCCCAGGGAGAAGGCGTTGATGCGGCGATCCCCGCGGGTGTCGCTGTAGCGGCCCACCAGGGGCGCGGCGATGGCTCCGGCCACGCCCACGACGCCGAACAGCCCCGCCACGCGCGCACCGTAGTGCTGAGGCAGGGCGTGCAGGTGGAGCGCCAGCGTGCTCCAGAAGGCGCTGAAGGCCCCGAAGGTGAGCGCGCCCAGCAGGGAGTGGAGCCGGAGCACGGGCTCCTCGCGCACCAGCACCACCAGCGAGCGCAACAAGGCCGGGTAGGACCAGGAGGTGCTCGCGGGCTGATGGGGGAGCGTGAGCCGCAGCCCCCCGGCGAGCACCAGCATCAAGCCCGCGGCGAACCAGAACATGGAGCGCCAGCCGAACTGCACGCCAACGAGGCCCGCCGCCGTGCGCGACAGGAGGATGCCGATGAGCAAGCCGCTCATCACCTGCCCCACCACGCGTCCGCGCTGCTCCGGGGCGGCCAGGTGCGCGGCGAAGGGCACGAGCAACTGGGGCACCACCGTGGTCACGCCCACCAGGCCGCTGGCGAGCACCAACGTGGGCAGGTTGGGGGCCAGGGCCACGCCCGTCAGCGCGAGACCCACCAGCAGCGTCATGAGGACGATGACGCGGCGCCGCTCGAGGCTGTCCCCAAGGGGGACGATGAGCAACAGCCCCAGGGCGTAGCCCACCTGGGACACCGTGGCGACGAGGCCCACCGCCCGATCCGAGGCCTGGAACGTCCGGCCGATGTCTCCGAGCAGGGGCTGGTGGTAGTAGAGGTTGGCGACCGCGAGGCCCGAGGCGAGGGCCATCAACCAGACGAGGCCCGGGCGCAGGCGAGAGGAAGAGTCCACGGACGGGCCTCTACAAGCCACCCCGTTGCCGCACAAGCGGGAGGAAAGCGCTCCGTGAGGTAGACACCACCGCGACGCTCCTGCTCCGCCTTGCTAGGCTGGGCGCACGAATGACCGACTTCCTGCGCACCCTCTCGCGAGGCATCTGGGTGGTCTCGCTGCTGATTCTCGCCGGCGGGCTGAGCCTCTGGCTGGTGAAGAACCCCACACGGGACATGACGACCCTCCAGGCGCTGGGTGGACACCTGCGCGAACGCTCCACCCTTCCGCTGGGATTGCTGGGCCTGTCGCTGGTGCTGGGCGTGGGCGGAGGGTGGCTGGAGCGCCGGAGCCTCCGCTCGGCCCAGGCCCGCGAGCAACGCCCGGTCCTGTCGCCGCTGGAGGTGGTGAACGCGGAGGTGGCGGTCGCCGTGCGCGAGCTGCTCGCCGAGCTGAACGCCACGCTGCGCCGCTACGTGCTGCGCGCCGAGCCCGACATGATCGCCTTCGTGGATAGCCTGCTCGATGGGGCCATCCGGGTGGGAGCCAGCGACGTGCACGTGCACCCGCTGGAGATGGGCACGCGCATCGCCTTCCGCGTCCACGGCGTGCTCGAGGAGGTGATGATGCTCTCCCGGGAGAACCACCCACGCCTCATCAACCGCTTGAAGGTGCTCTCCAAGGTGGTGCTCTTCCGGACGGATCGGCCCCAGGACGGCCACTTCTCCATTCAAACCCCCGAGGGCCCCGCGGACATCCGGGTGTCCTTGTTGCCCACCAACCACGGGGAGTCGGTGGCCCTGCGCATCGCGCGCAGCAGCGTGCGGCTGCCCCGGCTGTCCAACCTGGGCTTTCCCCAGCCGTTGCTCGCGCCGTTCCAGCGCGTGCTCGATCTGCCCCAGGGCGTCATCTTCGTCGCTGGCGCCACCGGCAGTGGCAAGACGACGACGCTGTACGCCTCGCTCGGCTACATCAAGGAGACGCGCGGCGACATGACGCGGATCGCCACCATCGAGGATCCGATCGAGTACGACGTCCCGCTCTTCTCCCAGACGCAGGTGAACACCGAGCAGGGCTTCACCTTCGCGCAAGGGCTGCGCTCGGTGCTGCGCCAGGATCCCAACGTCATCATGGTGGGAGAGATCCGGGACGCGGAGACGGCGCGCACGGCGATCCAGGCCGGGCTGAGCGGACACCTGCTGTTGACGACGGTGCATGCGAACTCGGCGGCGGGCGTCTTCAACCGGCTCATCGAGATGGGCGTCGAGCCCTTCCTGCTCGCGTCCGCCTCGGTGGCCAGCATCTCGCAGCGGCTCGTGCGCTCGCTGTGCCCCCACTGCCGCGTGCCCTTCCAACCGGAGCACGAGGAGGTGGCGCGGTTGCACGCGGCGGGCCTGCCCACCTCGGGTCCTTTCTATGGGTCCACGGGCTGCGAGCGCTGTGGGGACTCGGGCTTCCTGGGACGCACCGCGCTCTACGAGGTCCTCCGTGTGACTCCGACCATTCGCGAGTGCATCAACACCAAGGTGCCCACCTCCCAGACCCATGACATGGCGGTGAAGGAGGGCATGGTGTCCCTGCTCGCGGCGGGTCTGGAGCGCGTGCACGCCGGCGCCACGACGCTGAAGGAAGTCTTCCGGGTGGTCGGATGAAGCCGGGACTGGGGAGGAAGAACCCGTGAGCCAACAGGAGCACGCCAGCCAGAAGGTCGCCGCGGTGTTGAAGTTCGGCTCCGCCTTGTGCGCGATGGCCGCCGCCGGATTGCTGATCCTGCCCCTCGTTCGAGGAGAGGTGCGCACCGGGCCGCGCGACATCACCCTGACGCCCATCACCTCCGAGGACGAGGAGACGGAGGCCAGGGAGGAAGTGAAAGGGGAGGTGGCGCCCACCGACAATCCCATCCAGGAGTCGCGCTCCGCCTTCGAGGGGGCCATCCTCTCGCTCGAGTCCCAGCCCGAGGAAGCCACCGTCGAGGTCAATGGCAAGGATCAGGGGGAAACCCCGGTCATGGTGGGACTCGAATGCGAGCCGGGCGAACCGGTGGTCATCACGTTCTCCCGGCGTGGCTTCGAGAGCACGACCCACCGGACGACCTGCCCCCGGGATGAGATGGTCAAGGTGAAGGCCCGGCTGAAACAGAGCACCCGGGGGAGCGCTGGTAAGCGGTGAGCCCCGTTCGATCAGGAGTTTCCATGTCCCGCCGTCTGAGTGTCCTGCTGCTGTCCACCTGGCTGAGCGTGCCCGTGCTCGCGCTCGCGGAGGATCTCCCGCCCGAGAAGCTCGCGCGCATCCGCCGTGACGAGAAGGAAGCGCTGGAGAAGGTGAACGCGGCGCATGGAGGCAAGAAGTCCTCCGAGATGAACACCGCCGAGCGCCGGCAGATCATCGAGGAGCAGCAGCAGGCCCTGCAGGGGGTGCTGGACAAGCACGGCGTGTCGAACAAGGACTACGCGCGGCAGACGGCCCGGATGGGGCCGAAGCAGAACGCCCAGGTGGATGCCGCGGAGAAGGCGCTGGAAGCGCGCAAGCAGGGCGCGGAGGCGTCGTCGCCCGGGGAGATTCCGATCGAGCGGGGCTGGGGGAGCGACCAACAGGTGGAGCAGGAGGGCGCGGAGGGCGCCATGCCCATCGTGGAGCCGGGGCTGCCCTCGGAGGAGCAGGTGCCGATCGAGGGAGGGGAAATGCCCGCCGTGGACGAGGCCGGAGCGCCCGAGGGCGAACCGGTGCCGGCCGGGGAGCCGTGAGCGCCCTGCCCTACCCCCAGCGCCGCTCGCGCCACACGGCGTCGTAGGGGCAGGAGCAGTCGAGCTCTTCCGGCTCGGGGTAGACGTAGCGCTCGCCCTTGTAGTTGCGGAACACGGTCTCGTGCGCGCCGCGCTCCACCACGTAGTCCGGCTGGAGCGTCACCTTGCCGCCGCCGCCGGGCAGGTCCACGGCGAGGTGGGGCACGGCGAGTCCGGAGGTATGGCCGCGCAGCTGCTGGAGGATCTCCACGCCCTTGGCGATGGGGGTGCGCAGGTGCTCGCAGCCCTCGGCCACATCCATCTGGTGGAGGTAGTAGGGGCGCACGCGGATGCGCAGCAGCGCGTGGGACAGCTCCTGGATGATGCGCGCGTCCGAGTTGAGCCGCCGCATGAGCACGGCCTGGTTCTCCACGGGGACGCCATGGTCCACGAGCCGCTCGCAGGCCTCGCGCGCCTCGGGAGTCACTTCCTTCGGATGGTTGAAGTGGGTGACGACGTAGACGGGGGCGTAGCGGCGCAGCAGCCGGGCGAGCGAGTCGGTGACGCGCATGGGCAGACACACGGGCACGCGCGTGCCGATGCGCACCATCTCCACGTGGGGGATGTCGTACAGGGGCGCGAGCAACTCCTCGAGTCGCTCCTCGGTGAGGAGGAAGGGATCTCCGCCGGAGATGAGCACGTCGCGCACCTCGGGGTGGCGGCGGATGTACTCGATGCCGCGCCGCATCTGCTCCTTGGAGAGCTCCGCCTCGCCGCCCTTGGTGATGCGGCGGCGGGTGCAGTGGCGGCAGTAGACGGAGCAGGTGTCGAGCGCGAGGAAGAGGACGCGGTCCGGGTACTTGTGGACGATGGCCTCCTCGGGCCGGGTCTTGTCCTCGCCGAGCGGATCCGCGAGCTCCCCGGGGCGCACGCGGGCCTCGGCGCGCACGGGGATGGACTGCATGCGGATGGGACAGAGGGGATGGTCCCGGTCGATGAGCGACAGGTAGTAGGGGCTGATGCCCACGCGGAAGAGCGAGGAGGTTTCCTGCACGCCGGCGCGCTCATCGGGCGTGAGGGGGATGACCTTCTCGAGCTGCGCGAGGTTGCGCACGGCGTTGCGCTGGTGCCAGCGCCAGTCGGCCCACTGCGCGTCGGTGGCCTCGGGAAACAGCACCGCGCGGCCGGCCTGGGAGGCGGGCCGCGCGGGAGCGCCCTTGGAGGGCGGGAGCGAGGAGGACATCACGCCGCCTGGGCCTGATCACGCCACCACTGCTGTCCGGACTCGGGCAGCGTGTAGATGGGATCGAAGTACTCGTACTTGCGGGTGAGCGCCGCGGCGTCATCTCCTTCGATGCCGGTGCGGTAGTTCTTGGTCCAGTACGAGATGCCGCGCTCGCGGTCGTACTCGGCGACCTGATGGACCCAGCGCTTGCCCACGAAGGGCACGTCACACACGATGCGCGGGGTGGCGAAGCCGGGCATGTAGCCCATGATGTCGTGCTGGAGCTGCTGGGCCTCGGCCACGCTCAGCCGCCAGTGCTCCGAGTTGGGGATCATGTCGCACATGTAGAAGTAGTACGGCAGGATCTTCGCGTGATCGAGCAGGGTGAAGCACAGCTCGAGCAGCTCCTTGGGGGTGCCGTTGATGCCGCGCAGGAGCACGCCCTGGTTGCGCACGTCGCGGAAGCCCATGTCGAGCAGCTTGCGCACGGCCTTGCCGACCAGCGGGGTGAGCTGGCGTGCGTTGTTGACGTGGGTGTGGAGCGCGAGGTCCACGCCGCGCTCGTTGGCCTTCTTGGCGAGGCGCTCCAGGCCCTGGAGGACGGAGTCCTGGAGGAAGTGCTGGGGGATGGCCATGAGGCCCTTGCTGGCCAGGCGGATGTCCCGGATGTTGGGGATGTCGAGCAGGGCGCTGACGAAGGGCTCGAGCGCCTGGATGGGCAGGTTGGCGATGTCGCCGCCACTGACGACCACGTCGCGCACGGTGGGAGTGCGGCGCAGGTAGTCGAGCATCTGCTCGTAGCGTTCCTTCTGGCCGAGGTGGAAGCGGTGCTTCTGGACCTGGGGCACGTCATTGCCCACCAGGTCCATGCGGGTGCAGTGGCCGCAGTACTGGGGGCAGGTGGGGAGCATCTCCGCCAGCACCTTGGTGGGGTAGCGATGGGTGAGACCCTCGACGGCCCACATCTCCGCCTCGTGGAGGCTGTCGCGGCTGGCCTTGGGGTGGTTGGGCCAGTCGGGGTGCCGGTCGTCGAAGGCGGGCAGCATGTAGCGGCGGACCGGATCGTTCCACAGGTCCGTCTCATCCATCGTGTTGATCATCTGGGGCGGCACGAGGATGGACATCGTCGCGCGCTCACGCTGATCGCGCTCCAGGCTGGCCAGGAGCTCCTGCGGCAGGTGGGAGCCGAGGACGGCCTGGAGTTCCTTGAGGTTCTTGACGGTGTGCTTGCGCTGCCAGACGGAGCTTTCCCATTCGGCCTGGGTCACGTCCTTGTACCCGGGCAGGCGCTTCCAATCGGGCTCCACGAACTCACGGCGAAGCGGATAGGAGAAAGGCTGCTGAGCGGGGCCGGCCGAGGCGGCCTTTCCGCGAATGGGCGTCGTCGTCATGATGGTCTTACCTTAGCGGAACCAAGGCCGGGAAACAGGGGGCGCGGAGGACCCCCCTCCAGGGGAGAACACTGGAGGGAGCGCCTGCCAGGAGAGGCTACTCGAGCTGCACGTTGACGAGCTTGGCCATGTCCCCTTCGGTGATGTTCACCTTCTGGGGCTTGCTCTGTTGGGAGCCGAGCTTGAAGACGATGGTATGGCTGCCCACGGGAAGCACGAGGGGGTTGCCGAGCGCGGCGGGAGTATCGCGGCCCGAGTACTTGCCATCCACCCAGATCTGGGCGCCGAGCGGACGCGAGCTGCAAGCGAGCTTGCCCTTGGCGACGGCCTGGGGCTTGGCGGCGGCGACCTTCGCCGCGGCGGGCTTGGCCGCGGGGCGATCGACGGCGGGCTTGGGCGTCGAGGGACGCTCGGCGACCGTGGGCGGAGGCTCCTCCTTCTTGAGGACGAAGGAGACCTTGACCTGCTCTTCGCCATTGGAGCGGAACTCACCCGAGTAGGACTGGTAGCCGGCACGGGTGGCCACGAAGGTGTAGGTCTTACCCACGGTGAGATTGGCGAGCGTGGCATCGGGCGTCTTTCCCACGCGCTTGCCACCCACCTCGACCTCTGCGCCGCCCGGCTCCCCCACGAACACCGCCGAGAACAGAGCCGGCTTGGGCGGCTCCTCCGCGGCAGGCGGGGGCGCCGTGGTACCGGTCCCCGTGCCCGCGACGGTTTCGCCCGGAGCGGAGGCGGGAGCCTGCGGCTCGGATGGAGGATTGGAGGAAGGAGTCCCGGTGCCCGTGGCCGCCACCGCCTGGTCATCAGCGGGAGGAGTGGCAGGCGCCGAGGGCTCCTGCTTCAGCACGAGCGAGATGAGCTGAGGCTGCTGTCCCGGGGTGACGCGAATTTCTTGAACAGCCGACAGGTGGCCGGGGGAGGACGCGGTCAGCGAATGGACGCCTTCCGGCAGTTCAATGACCTTGTTCTGGGGGTAGGCCTGCCCATCGATCTGGACCTCGGCGCCCGGGGGTTGAACGGAGATCATCAAGCTGCCCGTGCTGGGTCCGGAGAACAACACGGCCCCGAGAACGACGAGCAGCAGCACAACGGCGGCCGCGGCGCTGGCGATGAGCACCTTGGGCGGCGGCTTCCGGCCGCTCTGGACGGCGGGCTTGGGCGTCTTCTTGGGGAGTGGAGCGACCTTCTCGGGCGGCTCCTCCTGCTCCATTTCCGGGACGTGAATGGGTCCCGTCATCTCCTCTTCCCGAGGATCTCTCCCGGCGTCCGTGCGTTCATCCTCGGACGGGTCGTCGTAGGTGTCGGGATCCTCGTCGTCCAGCCGTGGCCGCTCGCCCGTGAGCGCCGGACTCAACATGGTGCTGCGCGAGCCCGGAGGGCCCACCCGGGTGGCGTTGGGGGCCTCCATCTCTTCCGGCTCCGGCCGGGAGGTGGGCGCGGGGCCGATGACCGTCGCCCCGGCATAGCCTTCGCCCTCCCCGATGACCACCTGGGGTTTGCCGCTGTTGCGGGCCAAGGGCGCCAACGTGGATTCCGAATCGGCGATGTACGCCGTTTCACCCGTCAGGCTGTCATCGACCAGCACGCTATCCGAAGGCCCGGAGGGGACGGTGGCGGGCCGCTTGCTCTCTCGTTCTTCCTGTCCTCGAAAAACAAAGGAGGAGGAATCGACGATCTGCGTTTTGTCTCCCGCACCAATCTCCTCGTCCTGTGGCTCCTCATCCTCCTCGGACGGAGATTCATACTCCGCGCGCGCGGAGGGTGGAGCCGAGGAGGGCGCGGAACGAGTAGACGCCGGCAGGGAGGGGCCCGCCTGCGGCTTGCGGGCAGCACGCAACATGTCGCCGGTGACGCCGGTGGCCTCGATCTGCTCTGGGCGCTCGATGGAGGCATAGCGCTCCATCTTCTCGGCTTCGCGCAGGATGTCTTCGGCGAAGGCCTCCTTCATGTAGGCCGAGAGGTGCTTGGACGAGTAGATGGCATCGCCCGCGAGGAGGAAGCGCATCAGGTCCTCCTGCAGGTCCGAGCCCCACTGGTACCGGGTATCGGCCTCTCCGGAGAGGGCCTTCATCAACACCTTCTCGAGTCCGGCGGGGATGTTCGGGTTGAACTGCCGCGGAGCGGGCACTTCGGCGTTGCGCACCTTCTCCAGGGTGGAGAAGTCGGACTCACCGACGAACAACCGCTCTCCCGTCAACATCTCGTAGAGGATGACGCCCACCGCGAAGATGTCACTGCGCCGGTCGATGGGGAGGCCGCGGACCTGCTCCGGGCTCATGTACCCGAACTTCCCCTTGAGGATGCCGGCTTGCGTCTTCTGCGACCGGTTCGCCGCCTTGGCGATACCGAAGTCGATGAGCTTCACCTCTCCCTCGTACGAAATGAGGATGTTCTGCGGAGAGATGTCGCGGTGGATGATGTTCAGGTCCTGGCCGCGGGCGTCCTTCTTGCGGTGCGCGTAATCGAGGCCCTCGCAGATTTTCGAGGCCAGGAAGACGGCCTGGGCCGTGGGCATGATCTCCTTGCGCCGACGGTAGCGCTCGAGAATGGTGCGCAGGTCACGCCCGGGCACGTACTCCATGGCGATGAAGTAGGTGTCCTCGTGCTTGCCCAGCTCGTGGATGTGCACGATGTTGGCGTGGTTCAGCTGCACGCTGATCCGCGCCTCGTCGATGAACATCGTGATGAACTCATCGTCCTCCGCCATCGTCGGGAGGATCTTCTTGATGGCGAGGATGCGCTCGAACCCTTCGACGCCGAAGGCCTTGGCCGTGAAAACCTCCGCCATGCCGCCAACGTTGATGCGCTCGAGGAGGAGGTACTTCCCAAATAGGGTCGGCTTCTTCATTGCGTGGTTTCGCCCGCCCTGCGAGGCCACTGCTCCGTTGAAGGGGGAAACGGTGGGTGAAAAACGGACGAGACGGGGACTTTAGACGGAGCGCGAAGAGGGAGTCAAACTCCTCCCGACGGCGATTCTCTAAGAGTTCCAGCCACTTGGCGCCGACGGCTCGCCTCGGACGGCGATTGGGCCCGCCAGGCCGTCCAGCGAGAAGCCTGGAGAATGGGACCCAAAAGAGGAAGCTGAAGAAGTCGGGTCTGCCGAAGCCCGCAAAGGCGAAGGCCCCGAGTCGACACCAGGGGTGTGGACTCGGGGCCTTCAAAAAAAATCCGGCAGCGACCTACTCTCCCGCGCGGTTTCCCGCGGAGTACCATCGGCTCTGGAGGGCTTAACTTCCGTGTTCGGGATGGGAACGGGTGGGACCCCTCCGACATTGCCACCGGAAAAACAGGACAGTTCATACAAAGGGTAGGGAAATCAACTTCCACTGCGAAGCTCTCGTGCCTTCTTCCGGGCCCGGCGCCGCGCTCTCGCGCTCGCTCGGGGCCTCGACCTTGGCCTCGTGTCTCGTGCACCCCCTTGAGGTGGGGCTGCTGAGAGATTGAGGTAAAGTAAGCCTCTCGACCTATTAGTACCGGTTAGCTCAACGCGTTACCGCGCTTACACACCCGGCCTATCAACGTCGTCGTCTTCGACGGGTCTTCGGGGGCTTGCGCCCGGGATACCTGTTCTTGAGGTCGGTTTCCCGCTTAGATGCTTTCAGCGGTTATCCAATCGACACATGGCTACCCAGCGATGCCTCTGGCGAGACAACTGGTACACCAGCGGTGTCTCCAACCCGGTCCTCTCGTACTAAGGTCAGAGCCTCTCAAGTATCCTACGCCCACAGCAGATAGGGACCAAACTGTCTCACGACGTTTTGAACCCAGCTCGCGTACCGCTTTAATTGGCGAACAGCCAAACCCTTGGGACCTGCTCCAGCCCCAGGATGCGATGAGCCGACATCGAGGTGCCAAACCTCCCCGTCGATGTGAACTCTTGGGGGAGATAAGCCTGTTATCCCCGGAGTACCTTTTATCCGTTGAGCGATGGCCCTTCCATTCAGGACCACCGGATCACTATGACCTGCTTTCGCACCTGCTCGACGTGTCCGTCTCGCAGTCAAGCTCCCTTATGCCATTGCACTCGCCGCCCGGTTTCCAATCGGGCTGAGGGAACCATCGCGCGCCTCCGTTACGTTTTGGGAGGCGACCGCCCCAGTCAAACTACCCACCAGACAGTGTTCCAACTCCCGGTGAGGGAGCATGGTTAGACACCAGAATCCGACAGGGTGGTATTTCACCGTTGCCTCCACCGAACCTAGCGGCCCGGCTTCAAAGGCTCCCACCTATCCTACACAGTCGAACCCTAGTGTCACTGTCAAGTTGTAGTAAAGGTTCACGGGGTCTTTCCGTCTTGCTGCGGGTAAACTGCATCGGCACAGCTATTTCAATTTCGCTGAGTCCCTCTCCGAGACAGCGCGGAAGTCGTTACTCCATTCGTGCAGGTCGGAACTTACCCGACAAGGAATTTCGCTACCTTAGGACCGTTATAGTTACGGCCGCCGTTTACTGGGGCTTCGGATCATCGCTTCACCTTGCGGCTGACGAATCCCCTTAACCTTCCAGCACCGGGCAGGAGTCAGACCCTATACGTCGGCTTCTTGCCTTCGCAGAGTCCTGTGTTTTTGGTAAACAGTCGCTACCGCCATTTCTCTGCAACCTCTCTCGGCTTCGGCTGTACGCCTACACCTGTCAGAGGCCCACCTTCTTCCGAAGTTACGGTGGAAATTTGCCTAGTTCCTTGGAGGAGAGTTCTCTCAAGCGCCTTAGGATTTTCTCCTCACCCACCTGTGTCGGTTTGCGGTACGGACACCCTGTAGACTCCCCGCGGAACTTTTCTTGGAAGCCGAGCATCAGCGACTTGCCCCGTGAGGGGGGCCATGGGGTCTCGGGGATAGCTGCCGCGCCTTTATTCGTACGCGACACCCCTACGCCTTTGGACTGACACAACCACCGGTCAGCTCGCCTAGCTTTCTCCGTCCTTCCTCGGTTCAACGTCTACAAGATGGCGCAGGAATATTAACCTGCTTGCCATCACCTACGCCTTTCGGCCTCGGCTTAGGTCCCGGCTAACCCTGGGAAGATTAACTTGACCCAGGAAACCTTGGGTTTACGGCGAGGGGGTTTCCCACCCCCTTTATCGCTACTCATTTCGGCATCAGCACTCGCAACCGCTCCACCAGCCCTTGCGGTCTAGCTTCTCAGCTGTTGCAACGCTCCCCTACCACTGCATGCACCGGGTGCATGCAATCCGAAGCTTCGGCGCTAGTCTTGAGCCCCGTTACATTTTCGGCGCGGCCTGTCTCGACCAGTGAGCTATTACGCTTTCTTTAAAGGATGGCTGCTTCTAAGCCAACCTCCTGGTTGTCAATGACTTGCCACATCCTTTCTAGTGTTCACTTAGACTAGACTTGGGGGCCTTAGCTGTCGGTCTGGGTTATTCCCCTCTTGCCAATGGACGTTATCACCCACTGACTGCTTCCCGAGCTAACAATTGCTGGCATTCGGAGTTTGGTACGGTTTGGTAATCTGGTGAGACCCCTAGCCGTTCCAGTGCTCTACCTCCAGCATTGAATTACTCGAGACGATACCTAAATATCTTTCGGGGAGAACCAGCTATCACGGAGTTTGATTGGCCTTTCACCCCTACACACAGCTCATCCCAGAAATTTTCAACTTTCATGAGTTCGGTCCTCCATGAGGTGTTACCCTCACTTCAACCTGGCCATGTGTAGATCACCCCGCTTCGGGTTATAATGCACGCAACTGTGTCGCCCGTTTCGGACTCGCTTTCGCTCCGGCTCCACCTATCGGCTTAGCCTCGCTACGTACATTAAGTCGCCGAATCATGATGCAAAAGGTACGCCCTCGCACTGGGTTGCCCCGTAGTGCTCGGACTGCTTGTAGACATGCGGTTTCAGGTTCTTTGGACTCCCCTCACTGGGGTTCTTTTCACCTTTCCCTCGCGGTACTAGTTCACTATCGGTCGCCAAGGAGTATTTAGCCTTACCGGATGGTCCCGGCGGATTCAGGCAGGATTGCACGTGTCCCGCCCTACTTGGGTACCCCGCTCGGCTCCAGTTCGTTTTCGCGTACGCGACTGTCACGCCCTTTGGTCCACCTTTCCAGATGGTTCCGCTAACAAACCAGAGTCCTACCGCGGACCCGCAACCCCGATGCCATTTTCATGACACCGGTTTAGGCTCCTCCCATTTCGCTCGCCGCTACTCTGGGAATCACTCGTTGTTTTCTTCTCCTCAGGGTACTGAGATGTTTCACTTCCCCTGGTTCGCTCCTTCAGCCCTATGGATTCAGACTGAGGTAATGAGGCTTTCACCTCACTGGGTTTCCCCATTCGGACATCTCCGGCTCAACGTTCGGTTGGCAACTCCCCGGAGCTTTTCGCAGCCACCCACGTCCTTCATCGCCTCTTGGCACCTAGGCATCCACCGCACGCCCTTAGTAGCTTACTTACCTTAATCCCTCATCAGCCCGCCTCCCGGCGGGTTGCATTGAAACTCGAGACCAAGGTCCAGGCCCCGGCTCTTCGCCGCGGACCCGAAAGAATTCACTTGATGCGTCGTCGTGTCACCGCCAGGCCGCTATCGCAGCCGGGCTGTCACCTCAATCGACGCTGAGAACTTCTCAGCAGAAATTGATTTCTACCCTTCGTATGAACTTGTCAAAGAACGTCTCCGACGCGTGTCGGAAAACTGTGGAGCTGGACGGGATCGAACCGACGACATCCAGCTTGCAAAGCTGGCGCTCTCCCAACTGAGCTACAGCCCCTGAATGTGTCGCTGTCCCTCCACCTGCCGGCTGTCGTCGCGTCCCCAATCTCCCCGGTGGGAAACTGGTGGGCCTAGGTGGACTTGAACCACCGACCTCGCGCTTATCAGGCGCGCGCTCTAGCCAGCTGAGCTATAGGCCCAGTGGATTTCCAGCTACCGTCTCTTTCAAAGAACCGAGCCTCTTCGCTCGGCCTCTCAAAACCAGACAGCAAACCCTCGACAGTTGCAGAAACGTTGACCTGGTTGACCTATGGCGGCTTGCGCCGCTGGTGCACCCTGTCGCGCCGAAGCGTCGACCGTGCACCCGGTCTCCTTAGAAAGGAGGTGATCCAGCCGCAGGTTCCCCTACGGCTACCTTGTTACGACTTCACCCCAGTTACCGACCACTCCTTGGGCACCTCTTGGTGAGATGACTTCTGGAGCAATCGACTCCCATGGTGTGACGGGCGGTGTGTACAAGGCCCGGGAACGTATTCACCGCAGCGTGCTGATCTGCGATTACTAGCGATTCCGCCTTCATGGAGTCGAGTTGCAGACTCCAATCTGAACTGAGACCGGTTTTATGCGATTAGCTCCCTCTCGCGAGTTGGCAACGCTTTGTACCGGCCATTGTAGCACGTGTGTAGCCCTGGTCATAAAGGCCATGAGGACTTGACGTCATCCCCACCTTCCTCCGGTTTAACACCGGCAGTCCCTCTAGAGATCCGCTTGCGCGGCAACTAAAGGCGAGGGTTGCGCTCGTTGCGGGACTTAACCCAACATCTCACGACACGAGCTGACGACAGCCATGCAGCACCTGTCTCTCGGTTCCCTTGCGGGCACCGCCTCATCTCTGAGGCATTCCGAGGATGTCAAGACCAGGTAAGGTTCTGCGCGTTGCGTCGAATTAAACCACATGCTCCACCGCTTGTGCGGGCCCCCGTCAATTCCTTTGAGTTTTAGTCTTGCGACCGTACTTCCCAGGCGGAGAACTTAATGCGTTAGCTACGGCACCGCGGGGGTCAACACCCACGACACCTAGTTCTCATCGTTTACGGCGTGGACTACCAGGGTATCTAATCCTGTTTGCTACCCACGCTTTCGCGTCTCAGCGTCAGTGACCGTCCAGGTGGCCGCCTTCGCCACCGGTGTTCCTCCCCATATCTACGAATTTCACCTCTACTTGGGGAATTCCGCCACCCTCTCCGGTACTCAAGCTCTGCAGTTTCGAACGCACTTCCTCGGTTGAGCCGAGGGCTTTCACATCCGACTTGCAAAGCCGCCTACACGCGCTTTACGCCCAATAATTCCGAACAACGCTTGCACCCTCTGTATTACCGCGGCTGCTGGCACAGAGTTAGCCGGTGCTTCTTCTCCCGGTACCGTCAAGCCGTTGGATGTTAGCCAACGGGTTTTCGTCCCGGTCGAAAGTGCTTTACAATCCAAAGACCTTCATCACACACGCGGCGTTGCTGCGTCAGGCTTTCGCCCATTGCGCAAAATTCCCCACTGCTGCCTCCCGTAGGAGTCTGGACCGTGTCTCAGTTCCAGTGTGGCTGATCGTCCTCTCAGACCAGCTACCCGTCGTCGCCTTGGTGGGCCATTACCCCGCCAACTAGCTGATGGGCCGCGGACTCATCTGGATGTGATAGCTTGTATACAGAGGCCACCTTTTCCCTCAAGAGCCGAAGCTCCCGGGGGCTTATCCGGTATTAGCCAATCTTTCGACTGGTTATCCCAGACACCCAGGCAGATTATCCACGTGTTACGCACCCGTGCGCCGCTCTACTAGGATTGCTCCATTCGCGCTCGACTTGCATGTGTTAGGCACGCCGCCAGCGTTCGTTCTGAGCCAGGATCAAACTCTCCAATTGAATTTTTTGAAGGGTTGAACCGGCTAGGCCAGGTCCCGGCTAAGGGGTTACCTGACTTCGCTGTGTTCATCAGGGCTCCTGCCAATCGACTCACGCCGACTCGCTGCGGAACCCGTCTCAAGAATTGACTGCGGTTTCCGCAATCTGTCTTCTTTGGGTTTGCTATCTGGTTTTCAAAGACCGAGCCGCTTGCTTCCGGCTGTCCTGCTGTGCTACCGTGTTTCTCAGCTTCACCGCTTTCAACCAGCGGGGCGGCTGTTGTATTCTGAACCGTTTTCGCTGTCAAGCGGCCGTTGCCGCCTCGCTTTTTCGGTTCACCGCGAAGGAGAGCTGCTTTTCTCTTTCGTCGGGGGTGCGGAACCTACTGCCTTTCCGCTCCTCGTGTCAACTCGCTTCGTCGACTCGTTTTTTTCCCGCCCGCCGCTTTCGTCACCTGCGTGACTTCTTCGGCTTGGGGGGAGGCGGCTTCTACCACCACCGCGTTTCGAGTCAACACCGCTTCGTCGACTTCTTATTTCGCTCTGTTGTGCTTCGCTCGGCCAGAGGCTCCCACCGCCAGTGCGGCTTCGCCTTTCTTTCCGAGGGGGCGCGGCTTCTATCGCTTCGCCCCAGAGGAGTCAACCACCTTCGTCGACTTCCTCTTCCCCGCTCTCCGCCTTCTGTCGCCTGCGTGACGTCGCCGGTTCGTGGGGGCGCGGCTTCTACCACCGCCGCGTCTTGAGTCAACAGTGTTTCGTCGACTCCCTATTTCGTCTTTCTCGCCAAGTCGTCACCGCGATGTGGCTTGCGCGACGTCGTCTTGCCGAGGGGCTGATGTATCTAACAGCTTCGTTCGAGGAGTCAACTCCACCCGCGCATCGGGAAGGTGGTTGGGGAACACAGCATCTCGAACGTTCCGGGCTCATCCTCGCTGCAGGCAGAGAGACGAGCGCTTGTAGGGTTCGCGCTTCCATGTGCACCACCATCGCTCGGTGTGCACCCACGCGATAAGCTCCCACTCCATGCGACTGCTCCTCAATCTCCTGTGGGTCGTACTCGGTGGTGGATTCATCATCGCGCTCGAGTACCTGCTCGGTGGGCTCCTGCTCTGCCTCACCATCGTCGGCATCCCCTTTGGAGTGCAGTGCTTCAAGCTCGCCGGACTCGGTTTGTTTCCCTTCGGCAAGGACATCGTCGACGTGCCAGGCGCCAGCTCCCTGGGCTGTGTGCTCAACGTCTTCTGGATCGTCGCCGCTGGCGTGTGGATCTTCTTGAGTCACATCGGGCTCGCCCTGGGGCTCGCCGTGACCCTCATCGGAATCCCCTTCGCCATCCAGCACGTGAAGCTCGCTCTGCTCGCCCTCGCTCCCTTCGGCAAGCTCGTACGCAACGCGTGAGCGGCCTCAGAACGCCACGCCAAAGGCCAGACGAGGCGTGGGCACGATCTCCACCCGGAGTGCACCCTCCCCCGCCGGGGACTCCAGGTCGGGAATGGAGCGGTACTGGGCCGAGAAGCCCGCGGCGAGCGTGAACCGATTGAACAACACCAGCGTCCAGCCCACGCTCCCGCCCAGCCCCACCCCAATCCCCCTGCGTCGCACCCGCTCCTGTGAGCGAAGTTGGTAGTTCGCACTCAGCTCGGGGCCAAAGTAGATGCCACTCGGCGCAGTGCCCAACACGAAGAGCCGGATACCCAGAGTCCCCGACAAACCCAGACTCCAGGTTTCCGGTGTGCGGCCGTAAGCGAACTCCGGCGCCACGTACAACGAGAAGCCGCGGCCAAAGGCCCGCTCGTACTCGATCCCAAGTTGTGAGTGCGAGAGCGCCAGGGGATTGATGGTGAAGGTATTGCGCGCCCCCAGGTCCTCTTCCACCGGTGGCTTCGGCTTGCCAATGCCCGAGAACCAATCCCGGAACCGCGTCAGGACGTCGTCCTCCGCTCGCGCCATCCCCGGCGACAGGACCCACAGCGAAAAGAAGATGATCAGCACGGTGCGATGCATGGTGCGCTCGTGGGTCGAACGTCTCGAGGGGAAGGTCCTTCGAAGCCGCGACGGCCATCATCATTAGGGCACAGCGACCACCGGCTCAAGGCGCTTCACCCTCCCTCGCTGACCTGCCGTGGAATCGAGCGCTCGTTGAATCAGTGTATCTTCGTCTTTTCACCGTCCCCGGAATCCTACGGTTCGCTCCCCGCGAGGTGGCCGCATGGTAGCTCGCATCAAGGCTGTTCCTCCGGTCGTGTCCCAAGCAGCCCTCGCCGTGACGTGGCTTCTGTTCATGGCGGCAAGCACCGGAGCCTTCGCCGCGCCATTCACCCTCTTCGAGAGCGGGCAGGTGCGACCCCTCGCCTTGTCACCCAGCGGCCGGTTCCTCTACGCCGTCAATACCCCCGACAACCGCCTCGAGGTCTTCCAGATCAAGCCATCGGGCCTCGTGCCGCTCGTGTCGATTCCCGTCGGCCTCGAGCCGGTCGCGGTCGCCGCTCGAAGCGATGATGAGGTGTGGGTCGTCAACCACCTGTCCGACAGCGTGAGCATCGTGAAGCTCGACGACAGGAACACCCGCGGCGCCGTGGTGCGCACCCTGCTCGTCGGTGACGAGCCTCGCGACATCGTCTTCGCCGGACCGGACAAGAGCCGCGCCTTCATCACCGCCGCCCACCGCGGCCAGAACGTGCCCTTCGACCCTCAGTTCACCACGCCGGGCGTCGGCCGGGCCGATGTCTGGGTCTTCGATGCCAACAGGACAGGCGCCTCGCTCGGTGGCGACCCCCTCACCCTCCTCACCCTCTTTGGCGATACGCCCCGCGCGCTCGCGGTGACTCCCGATGGCTCGCGCGTCTACGCCGCCGTCTTCCACTCAGGCAACCGCAGCTCGGTCATTCACGAGAGCCTCGTTCCCAATGGCGGTGAGTCGGTGGGCGGCGTTCCCGGACCCAACGTCAACTCCCAGGGGCTGCGGGGGCCCGAGGTCTCCGTCCTCGTGAAGTTCGACGGCACGGACTGGCGCGACGTGCTCAACCGTACCTGGACGGACAAGGTGCGCTTCTCCCTGCCGGACAAGGACGTGTTCGTCATCGATGCCACCGCCAATCCCCCGGCACAGCTCGCGGGCTCGTCCGGCTTCTACTCCGGCGTGGGCACCATCCTGTTCAACATGGCCGTCAACCCGGTGAGCGGCAAGGTGTACGTGAGCAACACCGAGGCCCGCAATGAGCTGCGCTTCGAGGGGCCCGGCACCTTCGCCGGCACCAGCCTGCGCGGCCACCTGCACGAGAGCCGCATCTCGGTGCTCAGCGCCTCGGGCGTCGCGCCCAGGCACCTCAACAAGCACATCAACTACGCCGCCTGCTGCGCCGCCCTCCCCAACACCGAGAACGACAAGAGCCTCGCCCAGCCGCTTGGCATGGCGGTGAGCTCCAACGGCACCACCCTGTACGTGGCCGCGTTCGGCTCCTCGAAGCTCGGCGTCTATTCCACCGCCGCGCTCGAGGCCGACACCTTCGTGCCCGACACCGCCCACCAGATCCCCTTGAGCGGCGGCGGCCCCACGGGCCTGGTGCTCGATGAGGCGCGCGGGCGCATGTACGTGCTGACGCGCTTCGACAACGCCATCTCCGTCGTCAACACCGCCACGAAGCGGGAAATCGCCCACCTGCCCCTGTTCAACCCCGAGCCGCCGAGCGTGGTGGCCGGCCGCCCCTTCCTCTACGACGCCAGGAGGAGCTCCAGCCATGGCGACTCGTCCTGCGCGAGCTGCCACATCTTCGGCGACTTCGACAGCCTCGCCTGGGATCTCGGCAACCCGGATGCCGCCGTGGCGAACAACCCCAACCCCATCGTCCCCGTGCTGCCTGAGTTCGGCACCGATCCCACCTTCGGTCAGGATCCTGGCTTCCATCCGCTCAAGGGCCCCCTGCTCACCCAGAGCCTGCGCGGCATGGCAAACCACGGACCCATGCACTGGCGCGGCGACCGTACCGGCGGCAACGACGCCCCCAACGCCCAGCCCAATGGCGGTGCGCTCGACGAGGCCGCGGCATTCAAGCAGTTCAACCCCGCCTTCATGGACCTGCTCGGACGCTCCGCCCAGCTCTCCCCGGCGGAGATGCAACAGTTCTCCGACTTCGTCCTTCAGATCACCTACCCGCCCAACCCCATCCGCAACCTGGACAACTCCCTCACCCCCCAGCAGCAGGCGGGAAGCGACTTCTTCTTCAACACCACCAGCTTCTTCCATGGTCCGTGCGGCAGCTGCCACCAGCTCGACCCCACCGCCAACCCCCAGGAAGGCGCCTTCGCCGGCTTCTTCGGCACCAACGGCAGCTCGTCCTTCGACGCCGAGCCGCTGTTCCCCAAGGTGCCCCACCTGCGCAACCTCTACCAGCGCGTCGGCATGTTCGGCGCCGGCTTCCCCTTCGGTCTCCAGCCCGCGGATCCCTTCCTCGGGGAGCAGATCCGCGGCTTCGGCTTCAACAGCGATGGTGCCATCCCCACCCTGTTCCGCTTCAACAGCAGCTTCGATGTCATCCCAGACAACCCCTCCGGCATCCCCAACACGCCCGAGGGGCTCGCCGCCAAGGCGAACATGGAGCTGTACATGCTCGCCTTCGAGAGCAACCTCGCTCCCATCGTCGGCCAGCAGGTGACCCTCACGGACGCCTCCCCAGCCGAGGCGCTCTCCCGCCTCCACCTGCTGATGGCGCGCGCCCATGTGGGAGAGTGCGATCTGGTCGCCAAGGGACAACTGGCCTCCAGACCCGTGGGCTTCCTCTACCTGCGCAACGGCGGGTTCAAGCCCGACCACGCGGCCCTGCCGCCACTCTCCGAAGCAGCCCTCCGCCAGCTCGTCTCCATCACCCGTGGCGCCCTCACCTATACCTGTGTCCCTCCCGGTTCCGGGCAGCGCATCGGGATTGACCGGAACCTCAATGGGGTTCTCGACGGCGACGAGCCCTAAGCCACACCCGGGAGCCGCCAGGCCTCGACGCCCGGCGGAACTCCCCACAGCTGCACCCCCCTGGGGGTAACGCCCATCCTCTTCCATGCCCCCGCCGCCCTCCGCCCCCCCGCCCTCCTCTCTGGCCCGCTCGACGCTCATCCACATGGGCGTGCGCATCGCGATCATCATCGCGCTGACCACCTTCTTCAGCTACCTCCACATCTTCAATGCCCTGCGCACCGAAACGCTCGTCCAATTGGAGCGCGGCGTCCTCGAGCGCGTGCAGCGCGAACAGGCCATCTTCGTGCTCGCCCAGGACAACCACGCCCTGCTCAAGCAGGTCTTCGAGGAACGGGTCCGCTTCTGGCGCCAGGAGGATCCCCGCGCACCGTTCGACCGGCTGTTCGTCCAGTTGCCCGATGGATCCACCCGCAGCCGGCTCGAGGGCTTCGATGGCACCCGGATGCCCTGTCTCTTCCTCCCCCGGGGATTGAACGTCGACGCGCAGTTGCAGCGCTCACTCCTGGCCGCCTACGACGTGCTCTCGCAGTATGGCCCCGCCTTCCACGTGCGCTTCACGGACACGTACATCTCGTTTCCCGGCGGCGCGATCGTCCTCTACTGGCCCGCCCAGCCCACCTGGTGCCATGACGCCACGCCCTCGTTCAACGTCAACGAGTTCGATTTCTACGCCCTCAGCACGCCCGAGAAGGATCCACTCCGCCAGACCGTCTGGACCGGCATCATCGCGGACCCCGTCGCCCACACGTGGTCCGTCTCCGCCTCCACGCCCGTCGATCTGGACGGCCAGCACATCGCGACCCTCACCCACGACATCCTCATCGAGCAGTTGCTCGAGCGCACCATCAACGAGCACCTGCCGAGCGCCTACAACATGCTCCTGCGTGACAATGGGGAGCTGCTCGCCCACCCCGCGATGAAGATGAACACCGGCGCGTCAGGCATCTCGCTCGCCGAGTTCAACCCCACCCCCTACCAGCAGCACGTGAACGCCATCCTGGAGGCCATCCGACGCTCGCCCGAGCAGGTCATCAAGAAACTGCCCCAATCCAATGAGTACGCCGCCACGGCCCCGCTCAAGGGGCCCGGGTGGATCTTCGTGACGATCCTGCCCGAACAGGCCGTCTCCTCGACCGCCCTGGGCGTGGCACGCTACATCCTGGCGTTCGGCGTGCTGTCGCTGCTCCTAGAGCTCGGCATCATGTACTGGGTGCTCAAGCAGCAGATCTCCCGCCCCCTGTTGGCCTTCACCCAGGCCACCGACCGGCTGGCGGGCGGTGACTTCCAGGTCGGCTTGGATCTCTCCCGCGGCGACGAGCTGGGACGGCTCGCCCAGGCGTTCCAGCGCATGGCCAGTGAGCTCCAACGGCGGGAGGAGGCCTTGCGGCAGGCCAACGAGGGGCTGGAACAGCGCGTGGAGTCGCGCACCCGGGAGCTGCAAGCGGTCCACCGGCAACTGGTCGACACCGCGCGGCAGGTGGGCCGGGCCGAGGTCGCCACCAACGTCCTGCACAACGTGGGCAACGTGCTCAACAGCGTGCACACCTCGGCGCTGATGGCCCGTGAGCGGCTCGCGGGACTGAAGGTCGAGAGCGTGGAGCGCGTGGTGGGCCTGTTCGAGGCGCATCAGCAAGATCTCGCGACCTTCCTCACCCAGGACGAGCGCGGCCGCGGCGTGCTGCCCTTCCTCAGTCGGCTGGGCAAGCACATGCAGGAGGAGCGCCAGGAAATCCATACCCTGCTCAACGACGTCAACCGGTACACCGAGCACATCGGCGCCATCGTCAAGTTGCAGCAGCAGTACGCCCGGACTCCCCAGCACCTCTACGAGTCGGTCGACCTGGCGGAATTGCTGGAGGATGCCCTGCGCATCAACCAGGCCGCGCTCGGCCGGCATTCCGTCCGGGTGGAACGCCAGTTCGAAGCACTCCCCCCGGTGATGCTCGAGAAGCACAAGGTGTTGATGATCCTCGTCAACCTCATCAGCAACGCCAAGTACGCCGTGGAGTCCGTGCCCGAGGAGGAGCGGTGTGTGACCGTGCGCCTGCGACGCCTCGACGCCGAGCGGATCCAACTCTCCGTGCAGGACAATGGGGTGGGAATCCCGCCCGAGATGCTCACGCGCATCTTCCAACATGGCTTCACCACCCGGGAAGGTGGACACGGCTTCGGTCTGCACTCCAGCGCCCTGGCCGCCCAGGAGATGAGTGGCTCGCTGGTGGCTCGCAGCCAGGGACCCGGTCAGGGCGCCACGTTCATCCTCGAGCTACCCATCCAGCCGCAAACCAGACGCCAGGACACTCCTTCAGAAAATAGCGGCGCCTGAAGCGTCCATCTCTGCTTTGTATCCACCCGAGTGCACGGAAAGGAATCACGGCCCATGTCGGACAAGACCATCATCGAGGGACTCGAAGCGCTGCGAGCGGCGGTGGGGCGCAAGCTCGGCCACTCCGAGTGGAAGACGCTCACGGATGCGGACATCGCGCGCTTCGCCGAGGCCACGGGCGACTTCCAGTGGATCCACCTGGACCGCGAGCGCTGCGCGCGCGAGTCGCCCTTCGGCGTGCCCGTGGCCCATGGCTACTACACCGTCTCGCGCATCGCCGGCCTGTTCTTCGAGGTCCTCGAGGTGCGCGGCTTCTCGCTCGTGCTCAACTACGGCCTCAACAAGGTGCGCTTCCCCGCCCCCCTCAAGTCCGGCGCCCGCTACCGGCTGGCGCTCGAATTGAAGGAACTCAAGGACCTGCCCAAGGGGGTCGAGGCCCTGATGATCGCCACCATCGAGATCGAGGGCGAGCCCAAGCCGGCCTGCGTCGCCGAGGGGCTCTACCGCTACATGCTCGCGTGAGCCAGCAGGCCCGAGCGCGCCACCCGCTCGACGGCCTCCGCCAGGCGATCCTCGCCCTGCACGAGCGCGAGCCGCACATACCCCTCGCCCATCGCGCCAAAGCCACTGCCGGGCACCACGGTGACCCCCGCCCGCTCCAGCAGGGCCATGGAGAAGGCGAGACTGGACTCGAATCCCCGGGGAATGGGGGCCCAGCAGAACATGGTGGCCCGGGGCTTGGGGACGCTCCAGCCCACGCGCACGAGCCCGTCCACCAGCACGTCCCGGCGCCGCTGGTAGGTGGCCGCCAGTTCGACCACGCTCTCCTGCGGCCCCGTCAGGGCAGCCACCGCGGCCAGTTGGATGGGACGGAACAGCCCGTAGTCCAGGTGGGCCTTCACCTCCGCGAGCAGTCCGAGCAGCCTCGCGTTGCCCACCGCGTACGCGATGCGCGCTCCCGCCAGGTTGTACGTCTTGGACAGGGAGTTGAACTCCAGGCCCACTTCCCGCGCGCCCGGCGTCTCCAGGAAGCTCGGCGGCCGGTACCCGTCGAAGGCCAGCTCGCTGTAGGCCGCGTCATGCAACACCACCGTGCCGTAGCGGCGCGCGAAGGCCACCACCTTCTCGAAGAACCCCGGCTGGACGATGGCCGCGAGCGGGTTGCTCGGGTAGTTGAGCAGCAACAGCCGGGCCCGCCGCTTGACGTCCTCCGGCAGCGCCTCCAGGTCCGGCAGGTGGCCGTGCTCGGCCTTCAAGGGCACCGGATACAACTGAGCCCCCGCCAGCACGGGCCCCGCCGTGTAGATGGGGTAGCCCGGATCCGGCACCAGCACGAGATCTCCGGGATCCGTGAACGCCTGGGTGAGGTGGGCCAGGCCCTCCTGTGAGCCGGTCAACCCCAGCACCTCGGTGCCAGGATCCAACGTCACGCCGAAGCGGCGCTGATAGGCGAACGCCACCGCTTCCCGGAAGGCGGGCAGATCCTTGAGCGGGTAGCCGTAATGGCCCGGTTCCCGCACCGCCCGTGCGAGGGCCTCGATGACATGGGGAGCGGGAGGCAGATCCGGACTGCCGATGGACAGGTTGAGGACGTCGGCGCCGGTGGCGAGCTTGCGCTGGCGCGCCTCGTCCATGGTGGAGAAGACGGAAGCGGAGAGCTGGCGCAGACGCAGGGGTTTGTGCTCGGACATGGGACGGGCGCCCCTCTACCACGCCCCCTAGTCACCGCGCAGCAACGCCACGCCGCAGAGGATGAGCAGCACGGCGAGCAGCCGCCTGGGCGACAGGCTCTCGTGGAAGAGCGCCACGCTGAAGACGAGCGTCAGGGCCGCCTCCAGTCCGAGCACCGCCACGTACACGACGCCCAGGTCCGCCTGGCGCAGCGCGAACGCCTGGAGCACCGCCCCCAACACGAAGAGCCCCAGGAAGGCCAGCGTCGGCAGGGGGCGGGAGACCCCCTCCGAGAGCTTCATGAAGATGCCGCCCCCCGCGAAGCAGACGGCCGTGAAGAGCAGCAACACCATGTTCCTGGCGGACACCCGGCCTCCTCAGTCGTGCACGGGCTCGCTCGTGCCCCGGCCATTCACCGGCAGGAGCAGAACGAAGGTGGTGCCCCGGCCCAGCTCGCTGCGCACCCGGATCTCCCCCCCCATCTTCTGGATGATGGACTGGCTGATGGACAGCCCGAGCCCCGTGCCCGCGCCCGCGGGCTTGGTGGTGAAGAAGGGCTCGAAGATGTGGGGCAGCACCTCGGGGGGGATGCCCGTGCCGGTGTCGGCGATGTCGATGCGCACCCAATCCCCCTCCACCCCGGTGCTCACCCGGAGGTGGTTGTGCTCCGGCGTCCCGGAGCGCATGGCGTGCGCGGCGTTGATGACCAGGTTGAGCAAGACCTGGCTCAGCCGGCCCTCGCTGGCGGGGACGAGCGGCAGCACGCTCGCGTAGTGCTTCTCCACCCGCGCCGTGTGCTTCAACTCGGCGTGGGCCATGCGCAGCACGACGTCCAGACACGCATGCAGGTCCACGGGCGCCACCTCCTCGCCCGCCGTATGGGAGAAGAAGCGCATGTCGCGCACGATGTCCCGGATGCGCCGGCCTCCGGTCAGGGACTCGGAGAGGATGTCCTTCACCTCCGCGAGCGTCTCCCCCACGCGCGGCGGCAGTCCCGGCATCGCCGACAGGGTCGCCTCCAGCTCGTCACGGCACTCCTGGAGATAGGTGAGGTTGGAGAGCACGTAGGCCGTCGGGTTGTTGATCTCATGGGCGATGCCCGCCGCCAGCGCGCCCATGGACGCGAGCCGCTCGTTCTGGATGAACTGCTGCTCCAGCCGCCACTTCTCGGTGACGTCCCGGCCCACGAGCAGCATCCGCCGCTGCGTTCCCGTCACCTGGAGCGAGGCGGTGATGCTCAGGACCACACGCTCGCCCGTGGCCGAGCGCAGGCCCTGGTTCTCCAGGCGCACCGTGCCGCAGGCGAGCAGCTCCCTCAGGGCCTGGCGCAGGGTCTCGCGCTCGTTCTCCAGGCACAGCGATTCGAGCACCGTGCCCCGCAGACGCTCCTCGGAAATGCCCAACAGCCGCTCCGCCACGGGGTTGACGTGCAGCACGCGCCCGTCCTCGTGCAGCATGAAGACGGCCTCGCCCGAGTTCTCCATCAGGTAGTTGTTGCGCTCGTGCGCCTCGCGCACCTGGGCTTCCAGGCTCGCGGCGTAGCGCTCCAGCAGCGACTTGGCCTCGCGCAGCGCCGCCTCCTGGCGCCGGCGCTCGCTGATGTCGGCGTAGATGCCCACCATGCCCCGCACGGAGCCATCCTCGTTCTTGAGTGGCACCTTGCTGGTGAGCACCCAGGAATCCTCCTTCGCGCCAAGCAGCCGCAGGGGCTCCTCGAAGGACAGCCGGGGCACGCCGGACTCCATCACCGCGGCGTCATCCTGGCGGTACTTCTCGGCCAGCTCGCGCGGCAGGGGCAGCTCGAGGTCCGTCTTCCCGAGGAGCTCCGCGGGAGACGCCACGCCCATGTCCCGCGCGAACTGCGGGTTGGCGCCCAGGTAGGCGCTGTTGCGGTCCTTCCAGAACACCGAGTACGGAATGTGGGTGAGGATGCTGCGCAGCAGGGCCTGCTTCTCGCGCAGCCGGGTCTCGACGCGCTGGCGCTCGCGCATCTCCGCCTCGAGCGTCGCGTTGAGCAGGCGCATCTTCTCCTGGGTCCGCTCCAGCTCCTCGTTGTGCTCCCTCATCTTCTGCATCTGGGCACGCAGGCGCAGCAACAACTCCACCTGCCGCTTGAGCCCGAGCAGGATGTGACGCTGGGAGTCACTGAGCGTCCGGGGCCGCGGATCAATGACGCACAGGGTGCCCAGGTTGTAGCCATCCTCCGTCTGGATGGGGGCGCCCGCATAGAAGCGGATGAAGGGAAACCCCTGGACGAGCGGGTTGGTGGCGAAGCGCACATCCGCCCGCGCGTCCTCGACGAGAAAGAGGCTCTCCCCCTCGATGGCATGGGTGCAGAAGGAGATGTTCCGATCCGTCTCCTCCACCCCCTCCAGGCCCACGTTCGCCTTGAACCACTGCCGCTCCCGGTCCAACAGGCTGATGAGGGCGATGGGCGTTCCACACGACTCGGCGGCGAGCCGCACGATGTCATCGAAATCGGGCTCGGGAGCAGTATCGAGAAGCCCCGAGCGGGTCAGGGCTTCGAGGCGTTGGCGCTCGTCCACCGGCATTTCTAGAGAGGCTACACCCAGAGTGAGCGGCGAGCAGCGTGAAGTCACGGGTTCGACCCTTCACCAAGACGCTCCATCGGCACTCGACCTCAGCGCACCTGATGGACGGTTCAAGTCTGGAACATGCAATGACGCGGGGGCGCACGGGCATCCCCCTGCCTCCAACTGCCCACTACTGCTCACTTGAGTGGCATTTCCGCGAGCCATCCCACGCCGTGGGGCATCCAACCGCCCGCGTCCCGGGCCAGGCATCGGGCACGCGGACGGAAACCCACACAGCGAGGAACAGCAATGACCAAGGCGTACAAGGGACGAGAGATCCGCTTGAAGTCCCGCCCCCAGGGCGAGCCCACGCGGGCCAACTTCGAGCTGACGGAGGTGAGCATCCCCGAGCCCGCGGAGGGTCAGCTCCTGGTGCGCAACCACTTCATGTCCGTGGACCCGTACATGAGGGGCCGGATGAACGACGCGAAGTCCTACGCTCCGCCCTTCCAGCTCGGACAGGCCCTGGGTGGAGGCACCGTTGGCCAGGTGCTGCACTCGCGCTCGCCCGACTTCAAGGAAGGCGACTTCGTCGTCGGCAGTGGTGGCTGGTGTGAGTACAACGTGGGCGACGCGAAGGGCTACGCCAAGGTGGACCCCAAGCTGGCGCCGCTCCAGGCCTACCTCGGGGTGCTCGGCATGCCGGGCCACACGGCCTACGTGGGCCTGCTCGACATCGGCAAGCCCGTGAAGGGGGAGACGGTGTTCGTGTCCGCCGCGGCGGGAGCGGTGGGCGGGCTCGTCGGGCAGCTCGCCAGGCTCAAGGGCTGCCGTGTGGTGGGCAGCGCCGGCTCGGACGAGAAGGTGAAGCACCTGCGCGAGAAGCTCGGGTTCGACGAGGCCTTCAACTACAAGTCCGGGCCCACCGCCGAGGCCCTGGAGCGCACCTGCCCCGAGGGCATCGACATCTACTTCGACAACGTGGGCGGCGAGCAGCTCGAGGCGGCCATCGGGAAGATGAACAACTTCGGGCGCATCGCCCTGTGCGGAGCCATCTCCCAGTACAACGCCACCACGCCTCCCCCTGGCCCGCGCAACCTCTTTCTCGCCGTGACCAAGCGCCTGACGCTGCGCGGCTTCATCGTCTCCGACCACCGCGACCAGTTCCCCACCTTCCTGCGCGACATGTCCGGCTGGCTGCGCGAGGGCAAGGTGAGCCTGGAGGAGACCGTGGTGGACGGCATCGAGCAGGCCCCCGAGGCCTTCATCGGCCTGCTGCGTGGGCAGAACACGGGCAAGATGGTCGTGCGGCTCGCTTCCTCGCCCACCTGAGCCCCTGCCTCTTCCCCTCCTGGCGCCCAAAAGGCGCTATAGAGTGCGGCCTTCCGTCGCCGCGATGATCCAGCTTCACGCCGTCCACCACCACTTCGGCGAGCGCCCCGTGCTCCGGGGCCTCGACCTCACCCTGTCCGAGCGCCGCATCGGCGTGGTGGGCGGCAACGGCTCCGGCAAGAGCACCTTCGCGCGGCTGCTCAATGGCCTGCTGGTACCCGAGCGTGGCCGTGTGCTCGTGGACGGGCTCGACACCCGCACGCACGCGCGCGCCGTGCGCCGCCAGGTGGGCTTCGTCTTCCAGAATCCGGACCATCAGATCGTCCTGCCCACCGTCGAGGAGGATCTCGCCTTCGGGCTGAAGAACCTGAAGCTGTCCCCCGCCGACATCGCCGAGCGCGTCACCACCGCCCTGCGGCGCTACGATCTGGAGGCGCTGCGCCACCATCCGGCCCACCTGCTCAGTGGCGGCCAGAAGCAGTTGCTCGCCCTGTCCGGAGTGCTCGTCATGGCGCCGCGCTACATCGTCTTCGACGAGCCCACCACGCTGCTGGACCTGCGCAACCGGCGCCGCTTCGCCCAGGCCATCCACGAGCTGCCCCAGACAACCATCGTCGTCTCCCATGATCTGGAGCTGCTGCGCGACTTCGAGCGCGTGCTCGTCTTCGACGAGGGCCGGATCGTCCACGACGACGTGCCCGCCACCGCGCTCGACGCCTACGTGCGGAGCATGGCATGAGCCTCGGCCTCTACGTCCACCGCGCCTCCCCCGTGCATGCCACCCCCGCGGGCGCCAAGATGCTCGGCCTGCTCGGGGCGGCCATCGCCCTGCTGCTCTTCTCCTCGCCGCCCGTGCTCGCGGCGGCGCTCGCCACCACCCTCGGCCTCTACGCGCTCGCGCGCCTGGGCCCGCGCGAGCTCGCCTTCGTCCTCCCCCTGTCCGCCTGGGTGCTCCTGCCGCTCTTCGTGCTGCAAGGCGTGCTGTCCGGCTGGGACACCGCCACCCGGGCGGTGTTGCGGCTCGCGGTGCTGGTGCTGCTCGCGATGCTCGTCTCCCTCACGACGCGCGCCTCGGATCAGCTCGACACGCTCCAGCGCGCCCTGCGGCCCCTGGCCCGCTTCGGCGTGAGTCCCGCGCGCCTGGGCCTGCTGCTCGCCCTCACCCTGCGCTTCATCCCCCTGGTGGCCACCTGGGTGCACGAGGTGCGCGAGGCCCAGCGTGCTCGCGGCCTGGAGCACCACCCGCTGGCCGTGCTCGTTCCGCTGCTCGTCAAGACCCTGCGCACCGCCGACGCGCTCGCCGAGGCCATCGACGCGCGCTGCTTCGACGCCGAGGATCCTCCGTGAAGACCCGTGATCTCGTCCATGTCGCCCTGTTCGCCGCCCTCATGGCCGCGCTGGGGCTGCTGCCCCCGCTGACCCTGCCCGTCATCCCCGTGCCCATCACCGCGCAGACGCTGGGCGTGATGCTCGCCGGCTCCACGCTGGGGGCGCGCAAGGCGGGCCTGTCCCTGCTGCTCTTCCACCTGCTCGTGGCCGCGGGGCTGCCCCTGCTCGCTGGAGGCCATGGCGGGCTCGCCGTCTACCCGGGACCCACGGGCGGCTTCTTCGTGGGCTTCGTCCCCGCGGCCTTCGTCATCGGCTGGCTCACCGAGCGCGCCTGGCACCGGCTGTCCGTGCCGCTCGCCTTCGCCATCAACGTGCTGGGGGGAATCGGCGTCATCTACGCCGTGGGCATCCCCTGGCTGGCGGCCTCCGCGGGGCTGCCGCTCCCCAAGGCCGCGTGGGGCTCCCTGCTCTTCCTCCCCGGGGACTGCGTGAAGGCGGCCTTCGCCGCCTCCGCCGCCGTGACCCTCAAGCGGGCCTGGCCCCTGATCCAGCCCCCTCGGGCCACCGAGCCCCCCGCTCCCACGCCCTGACTCCGGGCCTCCTCCTCAAGGCATGGCCTTGGGCGCGGCATTGACCGCCTTGAACGTGTTGTAGCTGGTGATCAGGTTGCGGTAGTCGGGGATGTGATTCGAGAACAGGGTCCCCAGACCCTCGACGTCACGGCGCCAGTCGCGGTGCAGCTCGCAGGCGACGCCAAACCACGTCATGAGCTGCGCGCCCGCCTCGGACATCCGGTTCCACGCGGAGTGGCGCACCACCTCGTTGAACGTGCCGGAGGCATCGGTCACGACGAACACCTCGAAGCCCTCCGCGATGGCCGACAGCGTCGGGAAGGCGACGCACACCTCCGTCACGACGCCCGCGATGATGAGCTGCTTGCGTCCGGTGGCCTTCACCGCCTTGACGAAGTCCTCATTGTCCCAGGCGTTGATCTGCCCGGGGCGCGGAATGAAGGGCGCCTTGGGGAACTTCTCCTTCAGCTCCGGCATCAGCGGACCGTTGGGGCCGTCCTCGAAGCTGGTCGTCAGGATGGTGGGAAGCTTGAAATAGGCCGCGAGGTCGGCCAGGGCGAGCACGTTGTTCTTGAACTGGTCCGGGCTGAAATCACGGACCAGCGACAGCAGACCGGCCTGATGGTCCACCAGCAGAACCGCCGCGTTGTTGATGTCGAGACGGCTGTAGGGCTTGCTCATGATCTTGTCCTCGGTGTGCGCTTGATGCGCGGTGATGGCGTCAAAGAAAGGGTTGGGCGGGGTGTACGAAACCCCGATGGAGAGGGGCTGGCCCGCTGGACTGGCCCCCCGGTCAGCGACCGGTGAAGTGGATATACATCTCCAACACTTCACCCATAAGCCGGAACCCCTGCACACACTGTTCCATGCACGGGACAATGCGGTGACACCATCACCCCAGCCCGCCCCCTACGCGTCCTCGTCTTCGTCGCGACGTTCGGGCTCGGGCTCCAGGCGCGCTTGACGCTCACTGGCCCGCCAGGACGCCTCGGCATCTCCCGCGTGCACCCGCGCGGCGGCCTCGTCGTCCTGCGCTCCCGTCCACGTGGTGTGTCCTCCCGCGAAGCCCTCCAGCGGGCGTGACCCCCGGTGGGCCTCCACCTTCAAATCCTTCTCCTCCTGCTCGCGCAACCGCTGGCGCTCCTGCTCCCGCTCGCGCTGGTGCTGCCTGTCGATGGGTTCGTCGGCCATGGTGAACACCTCCTGCTCCAAGGTGCGGTCTCCCCCTCGCGCATGTCATCCAGTGGTCCGCTCGTCCGGCCGCTTCCCCAGCCAGAGAGCCCCTCCAGTACGGGAGCAAGGCGCGGGGCGGGGGTGTTGCCCAGAGTTCAGGTCGCGCCGGTGAGGCGGGATGACGAAGACAGGGACGACATGACCCCCCCTACCCGTATCGCGCGGAGAGGGGCTCGGGCCGTCTTCGCCTGGATGGGCGGAGCCGGAGCCGTGCTGCTGCTCGCGTGTGGAGTCAGCTTCTCGAAGGAATCGAAGGACATGCCAGGCAATGAAACGCGGGCGCGAGCCCCGCATGACGAAGCGAAGACCGGCCAGTTGCGCGCGCGCCCCCATCCGCCCACGGTGGAGGCGCCCGAGCGGGGCCTGAGGCCACTGGGGCTCGGCGCCAGACGCGACGGGCTTCTCTACGTGCCCAAGGGGTACCGGGAGGATCAGCCCGCGCCCCTGGTGGTGATGCTGCACGGCGCGGGAGGCAATGCGCGCCACGCACTCAGCCCCTGGCAGAAGCTCGCGGACGAGGCGGGCCTCCTGCTGCTCGCGCCGGAGTCCCGGGGCCCGACCTGGGACATCATCGCCGAGGACGACTACGGGCAGGACGTGGCCTTCATCGACCGGGCGCTGGCGTACGTCTTCGAGCGCTACGCGGTGGACCCGAGGCACCTCGCCCTCGAGGGCTTCTCCGATGGGGCGTCGTATGCCCTGTCCCTGGGAATCACCAACGGGGAGCTGTTCACCCACGTGGTGGCGTTCTCACCGGGCTTCCTCGCCCCGGCGGCGCAGCGTGGCGAGCCGCGGATCTTCATCTCCCACGGGGTGAAGGACGAGGTGCTGCGCATCGGACCGTGCAGCCGGCGCATCGTCCCGCGAGTGCAGGGAGCGGGCTACTCGGTGCTCTACCGCGAATTCGACGGACCCCACACCGTCCCGGAGGACATCGCCCGCGAGGCGCTGGCCTGGTTCACCGCCCGGTGAGGGGCCCGCCACTGCACTGCTCCGAGCGGCGGGAGGATTCCTCGAAGGAGGCGCCCTCCCCCGCCCGGGCCAGGGTCAGGCTCAGGGCGTGTAGGAGCCCTTGAGCGAAACACTCGCGTACGAGGAGTACGCGTACACCATGACGTAGATGCGGGTGGCCACGCTCTTCGCCGTGATGTTGCACGTCTCGGCGTTGCCGGACAGGTACGGACGGCAGTCGTACGAGGACGTGGTCGGCGTGGAGCCCGCCTTCACGTACAGGTCCGCGTCACCCGTGCCGCCGCTGATGGCGAAGGTCGACGCCCTGCTGGCCGGAACGTCCAGGTAGTAGTACTTCGCCGCGCCGGTGGAGGCCGAGAGGCCGGTGACGGCCACGCCGTTGGTCAGCGGGGAGGACGTCGGGGGAGGCACCACCACGCCCACGCCCACCGCGTTCCAGGCCGCCGTGACGGACGCGACGTCCGCCGTGGAGTAGCCGAGCGCCGTGGCGGCCTGCTCGGTGTACGTCTTCGCCTGGGCGAAGGTGGTGCTGGGCGTCATCAGGTCCACGTTGGCCTTGTAGAAGATGGCGCCCGCCTTCTGCACGCCGATGCCCGTCACGTTGATGGTCGACTTGCTACGCGGGTGCGTGCCGCCCTTGGAGAGCAGCGTGAAGGCCAGGTTGGCGATGCCCGAGCTGTAGTGCACGTCCACGCTGCCCGCGCTGCTGGTCCAGTAGTCCAACGAGGCGCCGTCCTTGGCCGGGTCGTACATGTAGCGGAGCGCGTCACCCGGGGTGGCCGGGGTCCAGATGTCGTCGCCCACCATGAACACCGCGTTGGTGGTGGCCCAGGTGCCCGAGGCGTAGCTCTCGCAGTAGGCGCCGAAGATGTCGCTCATCGCCTCGTTGAGGCCGCCGGACTCACCCGAGTAGGTGAGGTTGGACTCGCTCGAGGTCACCGCGTGGGTGAGCTCGTGCGTGGTCACGTCCGCGGACAGACCGAGCATGGTCGAGTTCACGCCGTCGCCATCGCCGTACACCATCTGGGTGCCGTTCCAGTAGGCGTTCACGTAGTTGGTGCTGTAGTGCACCGTGCTGGTGAGCGTGGCACCCGCGTTGTTGTACGAGTCGCGGCCGAAGTTGTTCTTGTAGCAATTGTAGGTGCCACCCAGCTTGTCGTAGTTCTGATCGACGTGGGTGTCGCCAATGGCCGCCTGGCCCTCGGAGCGCTTGAGCGTGCCCGGGGTGCTGGTGCCGTTGTTGGCCGAGTACAGCTTGCGGTTGAGCGCGGTGTGGATCTTCGAGTCGCGCCGCAGGATGGTGCCCTGGTACGCGTCCACGTACGTCAGCTCGTCGATGGGCAGCTCACGGCCCTCGCCCTTGAGCGCCACCTCGTAGGCCAGACGCAGCTTGCCCTCGGAGCGCACGTACACCAGCTCGGCGCGCCCGGCGGACAGGTGGCTGCCCTCGGTGTTGTTCACGGCGGCGAACCCGGCGGCCTCCGCGGAGATGCCCGGCTTGGAGGAGACGATTTCCCCGCCGCGCGCCGTCCCGTTGGCGCTGGTGATGGTGCCGTCCGGCGCCACGTGCAGGAGCAGCTCCTCGTTCACCACCCGCAGGCCATTCATCATCTGGCCGTAGCGGATGTGGGTGACGCCCTGCTCGTCCACGCGCGAGCGCTTCGCCACGAGGTCCGAGGCATTCAGACGGAACACGGCGGCAATGCCAGGCAGCGCGCCGCTCACACGGCTGTGCGCGTCACGTACCGCGAGTCCCTGCACGGCGCTACTGGCGGTGCCCAGCTTGCCGCTGATCATGAAGGGAAAGTCATTCTCCGCGCCGACAACCCTGGCGGAGGGCAGCGCCGCGAGCGAGGCCTGCACATCACCAAGGGACTCAGCGGCCTCGTCGAACTTCTGGGCGCCGTCGGGCAGCTGCGAGTTGTCGACCTCGCAGGCGGCGAGGGGAAGGGCGAGCAGCGCGGCGGCAAGGAATCGGGTGCGAACCAAGGGGCGGTCCTCCTGTCCAACTGCGGGGTGCTGTTGGACGCAGGACACATAAGCAGTTATCGGGCCAACCCATAACTCATTGGAATCCCTGCCATGAGGGTTTTTCCCCATGGCCGAGTGGAGCATGGATGTCTCACCGGCCCCGCTCCAAGATGTATGGGAATTTTGCATTGGCGGCGAAAAACAGCCTGATTCCAAATATTTTCGCCAGCGCACCACGACTGTCCTCAACTCAGACAGTCCCGCGGGAAATGAAGTCTGGTTTGACCCAGACGCCCGGTGATTGGAGTATACACGCATTCATTGTCAATGCAACCATTCCGCGCGCAGTCCGTGTGCGCTTGACTGACTCGCTTCATCGCGAGGCGCTCAGCAGCCCACGAAGCCCTGGCAGTAGGGAACGATGCCCAGCTCGTTCTGGATGGAGCCCAGCGGGGCGAACGCGAAGTTCCACGGCTCGGCGCCCGAGCCCCACATCAGACCCGTCAACTGGGCGGTGTTTCCGGACAGGAAGTACACCGGCGAGCCACTGTCACCCGGCGCGCCGTTCTGCTGGGGGCTGGTGGCGATGTAGTTGCAGAAGTAGGTGTGTGGCGTACCGCCCGAGTTGACGGTGGCACACGCCCACTGGATGGTGCCGCTCGTGGTGCCACTGGAGCGGCCCGTCTTGTAGACGACCTGTCCCTGCGAGGGATAGAGCACCTTGCCGGGCACATCCAGCCAGCTGGAGATGGACAGGTTGAAGGCGCCGGGCGTCATCGCCACGAGCGGGTTGACGGGGGTACTGGCGCTGAAGAAGGCGCTGTCACTGTCGCGGCAGATGCGCCCCGCGGGGCAGTTGCCCCCACCGCTGTAGACGGGATCGGTGGTCTCCGTGCCAGCCAGGTCCGGATAGACGGCCTGATAGGCGGGTGTGGACTCGACGCCGCCCTGCGTCTGGGTGCAGTGCGAGTTGGTGACGAAGCCGAGCGTGCCGCCCTGGAGCGCGGGGAAGCCGAGCGTGCAGTACTTGCCGGGCGTCTCGATCTGGATTCCTCCGTTGATGGGCCGCCAGCCGCCCTGCACGTTCGTTGGGAGGATGGGGCCCACCTCGACGATGTCGATGGCGTCGCGCGCCACCCCCAGCCGCTCGATGATCTTCTCGAGGCCCGAGCGCACCTCGGCCCGCTCGATGCCAATGGCGACGCGATTCGTCTTCTCATCCACGTCCGTGAGCACGACACCGGCCTGGGACAGAACGCTGGGGGTGATGCGCGCGTGCAGCGCCTTGAGCTGGGAGAAGGTGCGGGCCGCTGGCTCCGTCACCACACCCTCCGCCGGGATCTTCTCCTGCCCGAACACCGCGGCGATGGCCCGTGAGGCGGCCGGAGCCGCGGAAGCGTGAACCAGGCGCACGACGAGCTGACCTTTCTCGTCGTAGTACATGCCTCCGAAGCCGGGGACCGCGGCATCCACCTCGAGCAACGCGTCATCCAGCGTCCGCAGCCGCAGTGGACTGGAGGGCACGTCCGCCCGCGTCGCTACCGCCCGGGAGACCGGCACCACCTCCTCCGCCCGCTCGGACACGTCACCACAACCCACCCACCACAGCGTGGCACCCGACACCGCCACGCGAAGAATGCCTTGCTTCGACATGTGCTCTCTCCTTGGAAACGAGTGCTGCCCGTGACACCCACCCTCGAATTGTCTTGGTTTCTCCGCACACTGCTCACGTCGCGCTCATTGACGCACAGACAGACTTTCCATGTCTTTGAATACACCCTTCCCGGATCGAGCCCCGCGCCTCGCGAGGCGTGGCGGAGACTACGACGACCCCCTGACATGCCACGGACGGCGAGGAGACCTTCCCAGCCGCTCTGTGAGGCCATCGCCTGGACGATGGCGGATCAAGACGCGGCCAGTTCACTGGGTTTCGAGTTGGGAGCTTCACCCCGGAGGTTGATAGCGGAACTCTACCGCTCACGTCACCGGGGCAAGCTCATTCGCGGCCAAGAACGTCCGGACAACAGGCAGGCACGAGCGCGCTGTTTCACATTCTGTTGATCCAATGACAGAGTTCAAAACCCACAATGCTCGCATATCCCGTTCACGCCTCGACCCCCGCGTCTGTTCTCACCTCGCCGTCAGTGGAGCAATTGCTCGCCCACTACCCGAGCAACTCCGAGACGAATCAAAGGCTGCGCGAGTTGCATGCGCTGCTGACGTCTGCCCGTCCCCAGGCGCCGCTCGCGACGCGCATGGCCTGGTTGGAGGAGCTGGCCGGCTGGCTCCAGGCGCCAGGCGCCCCGCCGCCACGGCGCGGCCGGCTGGCCCCCGTGGAGTCCGCCGGCTCGGCACGTCTGCGGTTGTTGTTGGAGGTGCTCGGTGAGTCCTCCGCGTGGAGCAAGGCCGTACGCGGTGTCTTCGCCTCGGTCCTCTCGGAGACGTCGATGCTGCGGCTGCTCACCGATCCGGGCCTGTCCGCGGGCCGGGGCCTCATGGAGGACGCCCTGACGCGGCTCGGACAACGGCTGCTGCCCCTCGCACCGGACGAGCGGGATCTGGCGCCGCTGGTGTGGAACCTGCTCCCGGGTGAGAAGGGGCAAGCCTGGCTGGACGAGCTGTCCGCGGAGCACGTGGAGGCCCTCTGCTCCCTGCTGGGGGCGGAGTCCTTCGCTCCGTTGAAGGCGGCGGTGGAGGACGCGGTGGTCATCCTCGCCGCGCGCGTGAGTGCCCGCGGGCTGGCGAGCGACGTGCTGTCGCGGCTCGCTCCCGTGTCCCTCGAGCAGTCTCCCTTCGTCCACCTGCCGCGCGCGTGCGAGGCGCTGCGCATGGCGGTGCGAGCGGGCGCGGAGGCCTCCACGGTGGAAGCCAGACGGAGGGCCTGCGCCGAGGCCATCGCCGGCTGCCGGGCCGCCGCGCGGCAGGTGCTGTGCCACATGGATGAACACGCGGTGTGTATCGATCTCGTCTACCGGCTCGAGCAACTGGGCCACACGATCGATCGGCTGGAGTCGTTGCTCTGGCTGCTCGCCCCCGAGGAGCCCCGCTCCCTGCCCCGCGCCGCCACCCGGCTGCTCTCTTCCCTGCTTCAGGCTCACACCCGGGAGCGCGGCGTGGTGGAGCTCTTCCGCAGCGGCGTGCGCAGCATCTCGCGGCGCATCTTCGAGCACACGGGCAAGGTGGGCCGGCACTACATCACCACCACCCAGGACGAGTACCACCGGATGGTGAGCGCGGCGGCGGGCGGAGGATTGCTCACCGCGGGCACCGCCGCGCTCAAGCTGGCCATCACCTTCGCGGCGCTGCCCCTCTTCTTCGAGGGACTGGCCGCCGCCACCAACTACGCGGTCTGCTTCCTGCTCATCCAACTGCTCGGCTTCGCCCTGGCCACCAAGCAACCGTCCATGACCGCCGCGGCCTTCGCGGCCTCCATGGACGTGAAGGCGGGCGACAAGGGGATGCACAGCCTGGTGAAGCAGCTCGCCTGTATCACCCGCTCCCAGCTGGCCGCGGTCTTCGGCAACATCGGCGCGGTGGTGACCACCGTCACCCTCGTGGGGTGGGTGCTCCAGGCGATCCGGGGCCGGCCCCTGCTGGAGGTGCACGAGGCGGAGTACGTGGTGCGCTCGCTCCACCCATTCAAGAGCGCCACGCTCCTCTTCGCCGCCTTCACGGGCGTGCTGTTGTGGTGCTCGAGCGTCTTCGGCGGCTGGCTGGAGAACTGGGTGCACTACCGGCGCCTGCCCGAGGCACTCGCGCGCCACCACGGGCTGCGCGCCTGGCTGGGTGAGGATCGGGCCCAGCGGCTGGGTAGGGCCATCGCGCACCACGCGTGCGGCCTGGGCGCCAATGTCAGCCTCGGCCTGCTGCTGGGCATGACCCCCGCGGTGTGCCGGTTCTTCGGCCTGCCCATGGACGTGCGGCACGTCACGCTCAGTGCCGGCACGCTCGCCTTCGCCGGCGTGACGCTGGGTGCCGAGCGGCTCCTGGAGCCGTCCTTCCTCTGGGCGGTGACGGGCATCCTCCTGGTCGGAGTGTTCAACCTGACCGTGAGCTTCTCCCTGGGCCTCTCCGCGGCGGTGCATGCACGAGGACTTGCCCCGGTGGGCTTCCTGCGCCTGGCGTGCGCGGTCCTCACGGGGGGCATCCGCTCGCTCTCCGACTTCATCCTCCCTCCCCGCCCCCCGCTCTTGCCGGCGCAACCGCCCTCCTCGCGCTACAGCGTGCGCTCCGCGGAGCGCCCGCGCTCCCTCTCCGGGAAGCACGGCGCGGGGCATGAAGGGTACGAGCTGTCGGCGCTGCTCGCTCGGGAGCCGGCCCCGCCGGGCGGCTCGGGTCCCACCGCGACAGGCGGTTGAGCCGCGAGCGCGCCACTCCGGCAGGCCCTCCCGGGACGCGAGCGGCCCATGACTCCGTGGACACTCAGAACGGCTCGAAGCAGTCGTAGTTGTGCTGCGAGTAGATGCGGTGGTCACGGAAGGTGAGGAACACGGCGAACGATGCGCGCATCGTTCCTCCCGCTGGCAGCGAGCCCACCGGCACCTTGAGTGTGCCGCTCCATTCGAGCTCGAGGGCCACCTGGTCCCCCAGGGCCAACGCGTTCTTCACCTCGTAGCGTTGGGCGGACATCACCTTCTGGCCCCGCTCCCCGGCCTCGAGCAGGGCCCTCAGGTCCCTCGTCGCCCCCTGAGGGACGAGCCGGTTGGGGTACTCCCGCTGCGTCACCTCGGGGTGGAAGAAGGCGCTCAGCGCCTCTCCGGTCGCCCCCTCCTCGATGGCACGGAGGTAGCGGCGCGCGAAGTCGAGATTCGTCGTGGACATGCGTGTTCTCCCTTCATTTTCACAACCCAGGTTGTACAACCCAGATTGCACAACCTGGGTTGTGGATGCAAGGGTCTCCCCATGCCACGCCGCCAGCAAGCCGCCCCCGTGCAGCCCGAGTCCCTGGATCTGGGACACCTCGCCCTCTTCGTGGGCATGAGGGTGAACGACCTCGTGCTCGAGGAGATCCACGCGGCGGGCTTCACGGGCCTGCGCCACGCGCATGGGTTCGTCTTCCAGCACCTGCTGGGAGGTGCCCGATCCATCAGCGAGCTCGCGGCGCTGCTCGAGGTGACCCAGCAGGCCGCGTCGAAGACGATCGCCGAGCTCGAGAAGCTGGGCTACGTCGAGGAGACGCGGTCCGAGGACGCACGCGTGCGGCGGGTGCGCCTGTCCTCACGTGGACAGGCCGCCGTCGACAAGAGCCGTGCGGCGCGGGCCGGGCTCGAGGAGCGTCTGCGACGGGACCATGGGAGCCGCGCGGTGGAGGAGGCGCGCAAGCTCCTGGCGCGCGCGCTCGACTCCCTCGGGGGCACGGAAGCCGTGCGTGCCCGCAAGGTCCGGTCGCCCCGCTGAGCGGACGAGTCCCTCCGCCCCAGGGGCAATGGTTCCTCCCGGTGTCGCCGTAGTACGGCATCCACGGGTCCTCGAGAAGGAGACACCGTGGCGCGAATCCTGGTCATCCATGGTCCGAACCTGAACCTGCTCGGAAGACGGGAGCGGGACATCTACGGCTCGGACACCCTGGCGGAAATCAACCGAGTGCTGACGGAGGTCGCGCGGCGGCACGAGGTCGAGCTGGAGTTCTTCCAGAGCAACCACGAGGGCGCCCTCATCGACAAGATCCAGGGGGCGATGGAGACCGCCCGGGGCATCCTCATCAACCCGGGGGGCTTCACCCACTACAGCATCGCCATCCGGGACGCCTTGAGCGCGGTGGCCCTGCCCACCGTCGAGGTCCACCTGTCCAACATCCACGCCCGAGAGGAGTTCCGCGGACACACGGTGATCGCGCCGGTGTGTATCGGACAGGTCGGCGGGTTTGGAAAGCAGAGCTATGTGCTGGGGTTGATGGGACTGGTGAGTCACCTCGAGCAGCACGGGCGCCTCACCTGAAGCGGCTCCACCCCCGAGCCACCGGGCCCACGCGCGGCCAAGAGCGCATCCGCCACCCTGGTTGGCCCCCTCGAGCACGGTGTGAGAGGCCGGCCCTCCCTTCGTGACGGGCCTCGGCTGCCATCGTCCATGGGGGCGCCTTGCGACGAATGCACACACGTCACAACTCTGACGCACGACGTCGGACTGTGCGTGGAGCCATTCGTCACGATCGCGCCGCGTCCTGGAGGTGCCCTGTGCCCAAGTCCTTGATTGCTTCCGCTGAGTGGTCCCTCCTGCTGTCTCGCATGCGCGCGCTCGCCCCCGAGGCTTTCGACAGCCAGGGCCGCGTGCTCAACCTGATTGCCCGCGAGTGGGGCAATCCAGGCCACGGCAAGCCCTATCTCTCTCCGGTGGACGGCTCCCAACTGGGATTGCTGCCCATGATCGACCTGACCACCGCCACGCACGGGGTGGCCTCCGCGGCCGAGGAGGCCGAGGAGTGGGCCCGGGTGGACCTCGACACGCGCAAGGCGCGTGTGAGCGCCTGTCTGGACCTGCTGCGCGAGAACCATGAGCTGCTCGCCCTGCTTCTCTCGTGGGAGATCGGCAAGCCCGTGCCCCAGTCGCGCGTCAGCGTGGAGCGGTGCATCTCCGGCGTGAAGTGGTACGTGGAGAACATCGATTCGATGATGACGGGCCGCGAGCCGCTCGGGCTCATTTCCAACATCGCCTCGTGGAACTACCCCATGTCGGTGTTGATGCACGCCGCGCTGGTCCAGGTGCTCGCGGGCAACGCCGTCATCGCCAAGTCGCCCACGGATGGAGGCCTCCTGGCCCTCACCCTCGCGATGGCCTTCGCCCGCCGCTGCGGGCTCCCGATGTCGTTCGTGAGCGGCTCGGGAGGCAAGCTCAGCGAGGCCCTGGTGCGAGACCCCCACATCGCCTGCCTGTCCTTCGTGGGCGGCAAGGTCAACGGGCGCGACATCGCCGCGAGCCTCTATGATCGCAAGAAGCGCTACATGCTGGAGATGGAGGGGGTCAACACCTACGGCATCTGGCGCTTCAGTGACTGGGATCAACTGGCGAAGCAGCTCAAGAAGGGCTTCGAGTATGGCAAGCAGCGCTGCACGGCCTACCCACGGTTCGTGGTGGAGCGCGGCCTGGTGCCCCGCTTCCTCGAGATGTACCTGCCGGTGCTCACGTCACTGAAGGTGGGCCACCCGCTGCTCGGGGAGACGCCGGCGGCACAGCCCCCCTCGGTGGACTTCGGTCCGCTCATCAACAGCCGCAAGGTCGAGGAGCTGCACGCCATGATGAGCGAGGCCGAGGCCAAGGGAGCCGTTCCCCTGTACAAGGGCCGACTGGAGCCAGACCTGTTCCTGCCGGACCAGGACGTGTCGGCCTACCTCGGTCCCTGCGCCTTCCTCCACGTGCCGAGGAACTGTCGCCTCTATCACAACGAGCCGTTCGGCCCGGTGGACTCCATCGTCGTCGTGGACACGGAGGAGGAGCTCGTCACGGAGATGAACGTCTCCAACGGAGCGCTCGTGGCCTCGCTGGCCTGCGATGAGCCCGAGACGGCCCGCCGCATCGCCTCCGAGCTGCGCGCCTTCAAGGTGGGCTACAACACCACCCGCTCCCGCGGCGACCGGGAGGAGGCCTTCGGTGGCATCGGCCAGTCCTGGCAGGGCTGCTTCGTGGGAGGCGCCTACCTCGTGCAGGCCGTGACGCAGGGCCCTCCTGGCGAGCGCCTCTTCGGCAACTTCCCCGACTACACCCTCCTACCGGAGAAGCGGTAGCGGTTCGCCGGGCCCATCCCCGGCCTCGGGCCGGGTCCGGCCCGGCTCCTAGGGGTCCCAACTTGAGCACACTGCGTCAAAGCTCACACTGCTTCACCCTGAGGGGACATTCCTCACCGTGAAGCCGTTTACACCCAGCGGGGATGCGTCTACATGGCGCAGCAGAATGACCAGAATCTCGCGGGACCACTCAGAGGACAGCATCAAGGACATGACTCGCAATGCCCGCGACTCCAATGCGCGGGTGTCGCGAGTCATGCGCATCCGGAGCGTGTGGGGCCTCGCCGTCTTGCTCACGGCCGCGCCAGCGCTCGCGCAGAGGACGACGGCGGACATCCGGGTTGGCCTCAGCGCGCTCCGCGGGCCGGCCACCGGCGTGACCGTGCTCGCGGTGAACACCCAGAACGGCTTCGCGACGAAGGGGATCGCGCGCGCGGATGGCTCTTTCTACCTGACCGGCCTGGCGCCCGGTGAGTATGTCATCACCGTCACCCAGCCCGATGGCAAGGAAACCTATCGGACGGTCACCGTCCAGGTCGGCCAGACGGTGGACCTGAACATCAACGTCGAGGAGGAGGCGGCACTGGATCTCGGCCAGGGCGAGACCCTGTTCGTCCAAGGCAGGACCCCCGAGAGCTCGAGCTCCGAGGTCGCCACCAACGTCAGCCGCGAACAGATCGCGAACCTGCCCCAGAGCAACCGCAACTTCCTCAACTTCGCGGCCCTCGCGCCCGGCGTCCGCGTCTCCAACGATGAGTTCAACAAGAACTTCTCGTCTGGCGCGCTCGCGGCGAGCAGCACCAACGTGTTCGTGGATGGCGTGAGTCTCAAGAACAACGTCATCCAAGGCGGGTTGGTCGGTCAGGACTCGAGCCGCGGAAACCCCTTCCCCCAGCTCGCGGTCAGCGGGTTCCGCGTGATCACGCAGAACTACAAGGCCGAGTACGAGCAGGCCAACTCGGCGATCATCTCCGCGATCACGCGCTCGGGCGGCAACGAATTCCACGGCGACCTCCTCTTCAATTTCCAGAACCAGGCGCTGATGGCGCGGGATTACTTCGCCGTGCAGCGTGGCGAGCTGGTGCGGCCCAACGAGCTTCGCTCCCAGTTCGGGGCGGCGTTGGGGGGCCCCGTGGTGAAGGACAAGCTGCACTTCTTCGCGACCTATGAAGGCAACGTGCAGAACCGCGTGAACGTGGTGACGCTCGGCAATCCGACGGAGGAGAACCTGAGCCGGTTCGGCCAGTTCCAGGGCAGCTTCACCAGCCCCTTCCGGGAGCACCTCGGCTTCGGGAAGCTGACCTGGAGGCCGGCGGACAACCAGACCGTGGATGTCAGCGCCAGCCTCAGGCGGGAGACCGACGTCCGCAACTTCGGTGGCCAGCGGAGCTTCGAGAGCGCCGAGGACGTGCGAAACGATGTCCTCACCGCCACGGCCCGGCATCAGCTGCGGCTGGGCTCGCTGACGAACGAGGCCACGCTTCAGTACCTCGACTCGCGCTGGCACCCGACCGCCACGTCCTCTGGCGCGGTCGGGCAGGACTACGAGGGCGTCATCCGGCTCGGCGGCCAAGATACCAGCCAGGACATCCGCCAGCAGTCCTTCACGTTGCGCAACGACACGACGTTCGCGAACTTCGATTGGGCCGGCCAGCACGTGGTGAAGGCGGGCGCCAAGCTCGCCTTCCAGCACTACCAGATCGAGCGCACGCAGTTCGGCAACCCCGTGTTCCGCTTCCGTCAGGATGCCGAGAACGGCCTCAGCTACGACTTCCCGGCCGAGGCCGCCTATGGCGTCGGTGACCCGAGGGCGGCGGCCAACAACACGCAGGTGGGTGTGTACCTCCAGGACGATTGGGAGATCGCCAAGCGGCTGACCCTGAACGTGGGCCTGCGCTGGGATGTCGAGACCAACCCCCTGAACAACGACTACGTGACACCCGCGGAGGTCCGCGCGGCGGTGGAGGAGCTCGCGAAGACCGTCGCACAGACGAATGGGCCCGACTTCTTCCGCGTCGAGAACTACCTGACCAACGGCAAGCAGCGCCCTGTCTTCCTGGGCGCGGTGCAGCCGCGGCTCGGCGCGGCCTTCGACATGATGGGCAACGGCCACACGGTTCTCTTCGCTGGCGCCGGGCGCTACTACGATCGCACCCTGTTCAACAGCGGCGTGGACGAGCGGTTTCGCCTTCAGTACCAGGTCCGCACGTTCTTTTTCTCGGCGGACGGCGCCCCCCGCAACGGGCTGCCGACCATCGCCTGGCGGCCCGAGTACATGAGCCGGGAGGGTCTCAACTCGCTGATCAGCAGCGGCGTGGCCCCCGCCCCGGAAATCTACCTGCTCGAGAACGACACCAAACCGCAGTTCAGTGACCAGTTCAGCGCGGGTGTCCGGCAACAGGTGGGCCCGGTCAACACCTCGATGACGGTCACGCACATCCGTAGCCAGAATGGCCTCGGCTTCTATCCCGCCAACCGTCTGTCGACAGGCACCCGCGACTACCTCCCCGTGCCGGGCGGATTCGGCACTGTCATGATCTCGGTCGACGACCGGACCGCCGACTTCAGCAGCGTGCAGGTCTCGGCGGAGAAGCCCTATTCGAGCGAGCTCTCGGCGGGAGGCTTTCAGTGGGGGGCCTCCCTGGCCTACACCTTTGGGGTCGCCCGGGAGCGTGGGTCGGACTTCAACTTCGACTATCCGACCGTCAAGGACAGCCCCGTCACCCCCACCTGGAATGACGAGCGCCATCGGCTCGTGCTCTCTGGCATCGTGGGGCTGCCCCTGGACTTCAAGCTGTCCACGCTGATCACCCTGGGCAGCGGCCTGCCCTACACCGTCACCGATGCCTCCAGGGGCTACGGTCCCACCGAGTTCTTGCTCCTCACCAATGGAGGCCGGGCGCGGGGCCTCCTCCAGTTCAGCCAGGTGGATGTCCGGCTGGCCAAGGACTTCACGCTCGCCAAGGGAGGCCACCGGCTCAGCGCCTTCGCCGAGTGCTTCAACCTCCTCAACACCAGGAACTTCGGCGGATACGACGGGTACATTCCTCCGGGGACCGAGCCCGCGAACCCGAATTTCGGCAGGCCCACGAGCCTGGTGGGACCGCCGCGCAGCGTTCAGTTCGGCGTGGGCTACAGTTTCTGAAGAGGACGGGACCTCGGTCGCGGTGGAGCCCTGCATGAAGCCGGGCTGCAAGCGACCGGGCGTGGCCGAAGAGGTCAGCACCGGCTGACGCCTGGATTGCGTGCGTTGGAGCCTGGAGGCGCGCTGTGGCAGCGGCCGGAGAACGGCCCGCCCCCTGGCTGCCAGGAGCCCGGCCCCATCACATCCCGCCCTCACGCCCTCCATCTCCGAGAGCCGGAGAACGTTGCCGATCCGTGCAGCTCCGGCCCCACTCGAGAGGCCGCACTCCATGGATGGCGTTGCGAAGAAGATCCGCTGGTCACGTTTCCTGCACGAGCAGTCCAACCTGGGAGTGATTGTCCCCATCGACCATGGTCTCACCATGGGCCCCATCCAGGGCTTGGAGCGGATGGAGCAGATCGGACGATGGATCCATCATCCGGTCATCACCGGGATCCTCGCCCACAAGGGACTGGTGGAGCGACTCGGCTGCCAGGGGCTGCTCCGAGGCCAGGGGGTGATGGTCCACCTCAATGGAATGACCTCGCTGTCCGCCTCGCCGAACCGCAAGGAGATGCTGACCTCGGTGGAGAGAGCCATCCGCCTCGGCGCGGACGCGGTCTCCGTGCAGCTCAACTTCGACGGGACGAACGACGCCTCCAACCTGGTGATGCTGGGCCGGGTGGTGGACGAGGCCCATGACTACGGGCTGCCGGTGATGACCATGGTCTACGACAAGGTCGAGACCGCCCGGGAGGAGCCGCGCCTGCTGCGGATGCGGCACCTCATGCGCGCCTGCGTCGAATTGGGCTCGGATGCGCTCAAGATCGCCGCGCCCGCCAGGCTCGCGCTGCTGCCAGTGCTGCTGGATGGCATCCAGGAGCACACCTCCGTCTTCTTCGCGGGTGGCTCGAAGTGCTCGGACGAGGAGTTCCTCGCGCTCGCCCGGGAGGCGGTGGGCCGCGGCGCCACCGGGCTGTGCGTCGGACGCAATGTCTTTCAACGCGAGTCCCCCACCACCCTCCTCGACCAACTGTGGGAACTCATGCGGGAGGACTCCGGAGAGGTGCCGGAAGCACCGGTTCCCTTCGCCCGGCGGGCGAGCGGTACAAGCAGCCAGGGGGCCGCCCACTTCCTGGCCCAGAGCTTCGATGAGGCCGTGAAGTGAGCAGCGCGTCACGTTCGCGCTCTCCCCTCTCTTCCTGAAGAGCCGCCGCGCGACGAGCAGTCCGGACCGCGCGGCATCCTCCCACACAGGAATCATCATGAGCAGCCCAGAGACCATCATCAACATGAGCGAAGTCGTCACCATGCAGAAGCGCGAGCGCATCCGACTCGAGCGGCTCGAGGGCGACCGCAACCGCTCGGAGGAGACCAGCTCCCTCATCGTCTGGTTCGACTCGGCCGGACTGTCCACCCCCCAAGACAATGAAGGCCTGCTCGAGCGGGTGCTCAACCTGTCGTATACCGGCCTCATCCTCTACCCGGACAACCTGTCCGCGCTCGCGCCCGTCATCCCGGCGCGCGTCCGCAAGGTCTTCCACGCCGAGCACGCCGAGGATTTGGAGCGACTCGCCTCCCTGCCCCAGGGCGGCCAGGACTTCGTGGTGACCAGCCCGGACGCGCAGGTGCTGGCCAGGGCGGCGGAGCTGGGACGGAAGACGTGCTACCGGGCGTACGTGGACGATGGAGAGAGTCTGCACCAGTCCATCCGGGAGGGCAGCCACCATGACTACCTGATGATCCGCTTCCGGGATCCCACCAACATCCCGCTGGAGCTGGTGATCGCCTCGCTGCAGGCCACGAACACCGTGCTCATCAAGGAGATCAGCGCCCCCTCGGACGTGGACGACGCCATCGTCACGCTGGGGGTGATGGAGGTGGGGGCGGACGGGGTCATGTTCTCGCCGCGCTCGCACGGCGCGCTGAGCGAGTTCGTCTCGCGTCTGGGCCGGCTGGAGCGCACGTCGGTGAAGCTGGAAGTGGCCACCCTGGTGCGCACCGTCCCCATCGGGATGGGCTACCGCAGTTGCATCGACACCACCACGCTCTTCTCTCCGACGGAAGGCATCCTGGTGGGCTCCACCTCCCAGGGTGGGCTGCTGTGCTGCCCCGAGGTCTTCTTCCTGCCGTACATGGAGCTGCGTCCCTTCCGGGTGAACGCCGGAGCCGTGCACAGCTACGTCTACAACTTCGGCAACCGCACGGACTACATGAGCGAGCTGCGCGCGGGCTCACCGGTGATGATCGTCGACCGCACCGGGACCACGCGCCGCTCCAGCGTCGGCCGGATGAAGACGGAGATGCGTCCCTTGCGCCTCATCGAGGCCGAGTTCCAGAGCGGCGAGCGCATCAACGTCATCATGCAGGACGACTGGCACGTCCGGATCTTCTCGGACGAAGCCAGGCCACTGAACATCACCGAGCTGCGTCCCGGGGACAAGCTGCTCGGCCAGATGGCCCTGCCTGGACGGCACGTGGGCATCAAGGTCGACGAGCACATCATCGAGACCTGAGAGACAACCCATGAGCGCACCTGAGAAGAACCCGGGGAGCCGGCGTCCCCTGCTCGTGAAGAAGTTCGGTGGCACGTCCGTGGCGGACATCGAGCGCATCCGCGAGGTCGCGCGGCTGGCGCTCGCGAGTCAGCAGGCGGGCAACGACGTGGTGGTGGTGGTCAGTGCCATGAGCGGGGAAACGAACCGTCTGCTGGGTCTGGCCCACCAGGTGCTCCCGCTCCCGGATGCCCGGGAGCTGGATGTGATTGCCGCCACGGGGGAGCAGGTCTCCACCGCGCTGACCGCCCTGGCCATCCAAGCCGAGGGCGGGCAGGCCTGTTCCTTCCTCGGCCATCAGCTCCCGCTGCGCACCAACAGCGCCTTCACCCGGGCTCGCATCCTCCAGGTGGAGCAGGAGCGCATCCGCGAGGCCCTGACGTGCGGCCGGATCGCCGTGGTCGCCGGGTTCCAGGGCGTGGACTCCAACGACAACATCACCACCCTGGGGCGTGGAGGCTCGGACACCACGGCGGTGGCCCTGGCGGCCGCACTGGGCGCGGACGTCTGTGAAATCTACACGGACGTGGAGGGCATCTACACGGCCGACCCCCGCGTCTGTCCTTCCGGCCGCAAGCTGAAGTCCATCTCTTACGAGGAAATGCTCGAGCTGGCATCCCTGGGAGCCAAGGTCCTCCAGGTGCGCAGCGTGGAGATCGCCATGAAATACGAGGTTCCGGTTCACGTGCGCAGCACGTTCACGCAGGAAGAAGGCACGTGGCTGGTGTCCCGGGAGCTGGCGTTCGAGGCCCGGGTGCTGGCGGGGCTGGCCTGTGAGCGCCATCAGGCTCGGGTGGAGCTGTCGGGTCTGGAGCACCACCCCGAGCGGATGGCGGAGCTGCTGGAATTGCTGGCCGAGCTGAACACGAGCGTGGACCTGCTGCGCCACCGCCAGGAGGGAACCCGGGAGAGCATCTCCTTCACCCTCCCCGAGGGGGAGCTGCTCCGTGCGAAACCCTCGCTGGAACGGCTCGTGGACTACCTGGGTGCCTCCGCCATCCAGGTCTCGACGGGTCTGAGCAAGGTGTCACTGGTGGGCATCGGCGTCCGCTCGGATCCATGGGTCGCCGCCCGCGTGTGCCGCAGCCTCGCCCAGCATGGCATCCCCATGTCGGACCTGGCCGTGAACGAGCTGCGCATCAGCGGGTTGGTGGAAGCGCGTCGGGCGGACGAGGCCCTGCGCATCCTGCATGAGACCTTCGAGCTCGCACGCGCCGAGGCCCCGGAAACGCGCCCCATGAGCGCGGAGGAGGCCTCATGGTGAGCCGTCCACGCATCCTCATCGCCGGCGGCGGCATTGGCGGACTGGCGGCGGCACTGGCACTGCAACGGGCCGGGTTCGAGCCACGAGTGTTCGAGCAGGCCCCCCGCCTCCAGCCCGTCGGGGCCGGCATCCAGCTGAGCCCGAATGCAACGCGGACCCTCGTCCAGCTCGGGTGCGGGGAGGCGCTGCGCGACGTCGCCGTGGCCCCGGGGTCGCTCCATGTGAAAAGTTGGCGCACCGGCAGGAACATCTTCTCCACACCTCTGGGTACGCGCTGTCTCCAGGATTACGGGGCACCCTACTACCATGTCCACCGGGCCGACCTGCACGCGGTGCTCCTGAAGGAGCTCGGGCCGGAGCCGCTCCACCTGGGCGCCCGATGTACCGGCTTCGTCGAGGAGGAGGGCGGCGTGCGCGTGGAACTCGAGGACGGCTCCCACGCGTGGGGGGACATGCTCATCGGCGCCGATGGCATCCATTCGAGCATCCGCACCGCCGCCTTCGGGCCGGAGCAACCTCGCTTCTCGGGTTACATGGCCTTCCGCGCCGTGCTCCCGGCCGAGCGCATTCAAGGCCTCCGGCTCCAGCGTGACCTGACGTCCTGGTGGGGCCCGGGACGGCACTTCGTGCACTACTTCATTTCCGGAGGGCGCCAGCTCAACTATGTCGCGGTCGTTCCCACCCGGACGTGGCACCTGGAGTCATGGTCGGTCGAGGGGAGCCGGGAAGAACTCCTCTCGGAGTTCCAGGGCTGGCACCCGGTCCTCCAGGAGTTGATCCGCGCCACGGACCGGGTGTTCAAGTGGGCCCTGTATGACCGCGACCCGCTGCCCCGGTGGAGCCGCGGGCGCGTCACGCTCCTGGGGGATGCCGCCCACCCCATGCTCCCCTTCCAGGCGCAGGGGGGGGCCCAGGCCATCGAGGACGCGGTGGTGTTGACGAGTTGCCTGACACGGCATGCCGGACGGCCCCAGGAGGCGCTGGAGGAATACGAGCGGCTGCGCAAGCCCCGGACCCACCAGGTCCAGATGACCTCCCGGGGCAGTGCGCAACTGTTCCACCTGGACCGACCGCTCCAGGTGCTCAAGCGCAACACCCGGCTCCGGCTCACCCAGCGGTTCCGGCCCGACGTGCTCGCACACCGGATGGACTGGTTGTACGAGCACGACGCGCTCGCCGAAGCGGAGCGCTTCAGAGGGCTCTAATGATGCGAGCCCGAACCACCACCGGGCGTCCCCCCCGCGTCCTGTCTGGGCGGGACGATCTCCAGCAACTGCATCATGCCCTCATCCTCGTGCGTCACGATGTGGCAGTGCAGCATGAACTGGCCGATGTAGCGCCGGTAACGGGTGCGCAACCGGACCTGCTGGCCGACGGGCACGAAGATCGTGTCCTTCCAGATGGCTCTTCCCTGTGCATCCTGGAGCTGGAACGGATTGGTATGGATGTGGAAGGGGTGGCCCGGGAAGAACTCGGCGGCACCCACGCTGGAGACGACCCACTCCTCCACCGCACCCAGCGTGAGCTGGCGCGGGGGATCATGGGGGCTGAACTCCTTGCCATTGAGCAGGAACCTGAACTCCGGAGCTGGAGGCGGTTTGACGATCTGGACCTCGAAGCGAGCCTCCTGGGGCGTCGTGCTGGTGAGTTCCTCGTCCCCGATGGGTTCGAACGGAGCCAGCGCGGCCAACGCCTCCGGCCTGGGCAGCCTCATCATCTTCGGCGGGCCCTCCACGACGACGCGGGCCAGGACCCGGGCCCCGGGATTCTGCTCCACCTCGTCCACGAGCAGGTAGGTTCCCCGCGCCAGAGGCCTGCCATCCCTGCCCACCGCATGAACCAGCACGTCCTCGCGGTATCCGGGATGCATCTCGGTCACGTCCACCCGGTCGAGGCGACCCGTCGTGATGCCATCCATGGCGATCAGGTAGTAGGGAATGCTCTCGGTGGCCGGGTTGCCGCCCTCGCGGACCAGCCGGAGCCGGAACGGGAAGTGGATGCCCGCGTGGATGAACCGCCAGCGCTCCACTTCTCCAGGCCGCATCCGGAAGGTCGGTAGGATCTCTCCATTGAGGGTGACACGCCGCCCCTGGGGTACCAGATCACGCTGCCAGGTGATCTCGAAGAGCTGCGAGAACTCCTCCACCATGTTCGCCTGCCGGGTGTTGTCGTAGGGATCCGTGACCCGCCCGTAGGGAATCTGCTGGAGGACGATGATGCGCTCCCTGGCTTCGCGGATGCCCTCGAGCTGGTCGATGTCGCCACGCACGATCAACGGGCCCGCCATGCCGCTGCCGAGCTGGATGCTCACCGCGCCATGCTTGTGGGCGTGGTACCAGTGGGTGCCGGCGGGGTGATCTTCCGGTATCTTGACCTCGTACTCGAGCTCCTGGTTGGGTCCGATCGCGAGCAGGACGTTGTCCGAATTTCCCGCGGGAGAGACGTGCATCCCGTGGAAGTGGAGGTTGGTGACGTTGGCACCATGCGGGCCGACGTGCGGATGATCGCCCACCAGCTCCTCCTTGAAGGGGAGCTGGTTCCTCAGGAGGACTCTCAACGTGTCCCCTGGACGCACCTCGAGGGTGGGTCCCACCAGTTGCCCATTGTAGGAACGCAGCCGGACCTCATCCACCTGCTCGTGACCATCATCGAGCACGCGGCGGATCTTGTGGGTGGCATAGGCAACCGTCAGCTCGTGGTACAGCTCCAACGAGGGTTGCCTTTCCCAGATGCCCCCGTGCTCGTGTCCGTGTCCATGCTCGTGTCCGGGCCCACGATCCCACCCACGCAGGAGCATGTCCTTCAAGGAACGGAAGGTGTGCAGCCCTCTCCCTCCTCGCACGCCAACTCCCGCCTGCGGAATGCCCGTCTCGTTTTGTCTCATTTGTGATCTCCCCTGGTTTTCAAGAAGCCAGTCTGCCCTCATGACCGCGCTGGCCGCGTGCGCACATGCTGGATTCATGCCCGTGTGAGCGAGCCACGCGATCCCTGTACCTGAGTCGCCAGGAGGTCGATGTGATGGGACGGCCTCGGACGGGTAGGCAAGGGGTTGGCGTGGCTGCTGGAGCGATGGGCTCGTGCCCGTCACATCCCTTCCGGCGCGCCTCCAACCCGAATGACAGAAGGGAGCAGCCACTCCCGGCCCTCCCTCTTCTCTTGAGCACTTCCATGGTGATTGATGCACATGCCCACGTCTCTCCCACCCTCTTTGGAGAGACAAAGGAATATCTAGAACAGCTCGAACAGAGCGACATCCAGCAAGGCGTCATCGGCCCAGGAGGCATGCTGGATATCAGGCGGATGAGCGACTACCTGACTGGCAAGGCCGAGCCGTTCAACCAGCCTCCACCCAACGACTATGTGGAGCAGTCCTTCCACACCCACTCCCAGCTCCATGGGCTCGCCTGTGTGGATCCACTCGAGCCGCGGGCAGTGCAGAAGCTGGAGCAGTATCTGAAGAACGGGTTTCGAGGCTTGAAGCTGGCGCCCCTGATTCACGCGCTGTCGTTCGACAGCGAAGCAGTCGCCGGCCTGGTGCTGCTCTGCGGCGAGCGCGGGGTACCTGTCTACTCGCATGTCGTGCCGCGCCCGGGGGTGGATACAGCCCGGTTCGCCGAGCTGGCCAGGCGCTTCCCTCACACGAACTTCGTCCTGGAGCACATGGGACATGGACCGGCCGACCAGGAGGCGACGGCCGCCGCCTCCGAGCTGGACAACTTCTTCCTGGAGACCTCGCTCGGCACCTATCTACACATCCACGAATCGGTGAAGAAGGCCGGAGCCCACAAGGTGCTCTTCGGGTCCGAGTACCCCCTGTCCCACCCAGCCGTGGAGCTCAAGAAGATCCTCCTGCTTCCCATCTCCGAACCGGAGCGCGAGAGGATCCTCGGCGAGAACATCCGCGAGCTGCTTCGCCTCGAATGAACATCCACCCAGAGAGCGGGAACATGGCATCACTCTACCCACTGGAAACCATCAATCTGGTCTTGCGGCATGCACGCAATTCTCCCTTCTACAGGAACCATCTGCCGAGCACGCGGCTCCAGTCCTGGGAAGACTTCAAACGGCTCCCCTTCTTGAAGAAGGAAGACCTGCGCCAGCAATCACCGGAGGGACTGGTATGCGTTCCGCGCCAGAAAGTCCTGCAGTACCACGAGACCTCCGCGACGACGGGAGAGCCGGTGTCCGTCTGGTACAGCGGCGAGAGCATGGCGCGGATCCACACGCAGCTGGCGGAATGGGGAGTCGGCTTCAATGAAGAGGATCGGGTGCTCATCCGGTTTCCGTATGCGCTCTCCTCCATCGCGCACTTCGTCCAGGCGGCGGTCCATCGCAAGCGGGCGTGTGTGATTGCCGCGGACACCGGGACCCCGATCACCCCCCTGCCGCGCGTGGTCCAGTTGCTGCGCAAGCTGCAGGTGAGCGTCCTGGCCACCTTGTCGCTACAGGCAGTGGTGATCGCCGAAGCGGCGGAGATGGCGGGCCTCGACACTCGCCGCGACTTCCCCCACCTGCGTGCCATCTGCTGTGGCGGAGAGCCCCTGACCCCCTACCGCCGTCAGCTCCTACACGAAATCTGGGGAGTCCCCGTGTATGACAACTATGGAATGACCGAGACGGGACCCCAGGCCATGGACTGCGCGCGGCACGGGCTGCACCCCTGGGGCGACTTCTGGATGGAGGTTCTGGATGATCGTCTGGAGCAGGAGGTGGCGCAGGGGGAGACGGGAAACCTGGTCGTCACGTCCCTGACCGCCGAGGCCACCCCTATGATCCGGTACGTGACCGGCGACAGGGTGAGGCTTCTGACGCAACCCTGTGCGTGTGGCCAGAACACCACGCTGCAGGTCCGCGGCCGGGCGGACGACATCCTGTGGGTCCAGGGCAAGCCGTTCGACCTCTGGGAACTGCAAGCGATCGTGTCCAAGCTCCCGAGCCGCCGGTTCTGGAAGGCAGCCGCTGAGCCGCGAAGGCTGCGCTTCATCGTGGAGAAGGAGCGGGACGGGGATCAAATCCAGCCAGGGCTCCTGGAACAGCTACGGCGAGACCATGGCGTCCAGGTATGGGTAGACCTAGTCCCCAAGGGAACCCTCTATGACCGGAATGAGCCGGTCGCGTTCGGGAGACCCGGCAAGCCCAGCTACACCTGTACGCCCGCGGAACTGGCGGCACTCGTCGACGCCAGCCGGCCACCTCGCCTGGAACGAATGGAGGCGGCTCGCTGACGCGGTCCAGTTGCGCGGTCAGCAACGGGCTCGATGGGGCCACGCACGGGGGCGCCCGCCGGTTCAGGCGTTCTGTCCCCCGTCCACCGTGATGCTGGTCCCCGTCACATGAGCGGCGTCCGGCCCGGAGAGGAACGCGACCGCGGCCGCGATGTCCTCCGCCTTGCCGTAGTGCCCCAAGGAGATGAGCCCGCGCTGCTTCTCGGCTCTCGGTCCGTTCGCCGGGTTCATGTCGGTGTCGGTCGAGCCTGGGTTGACCAGGGTCACGGCGATCCCCCGCGGCCCCAGGTCCCGAGACAGGCCCTTGGTCAGCGAAACCAACGCCGACTTGGTCATGGAGTACACCGTGACGCCACCGTAGGCCACGCGCTCGCCGAGATTGCTGCCGATGTTGATGATGCGACCGCCGCGAGGCAGGTGCGGGATCGCCGCCCGCGAGGCCAGCACCACGGCCCGGATGTTCACGTTCAAGAGCGCGTCGATGTCCTCGAGCGCCATCTCCTCGAGCGGACCCCCCCGGGCGATGCCCGCGTTGTTGACGAGGATGTCCAGCCCGCCCAACCGTTCGACCGTCGCCGAGACGGAATGCTGAACAGCCGCGGGCTCGGCGCTATCGGCCTGGAGCGCGATGACCTTCCTCCCAAGCCCCTCGAGCTCTCGCGCGAGCGCCTGGGCTGTTTCGGCCGAGCGCTGATAGGTGAAGGCGACGTCCGCGCCCTCCGCCGCGAGCCTTCGCACGATCGCCGCACCGATTCCACGACTGCCTCCGGTGACGAGCGCCTTCTTGCCGGCAAGCTTCGACATGGTGTTCCCTTTTTGTGATGGTCGACACAAAATGCTCGATGAAGGTACGAGCGTCAAGAGGTTTCTGTGCCGGCCACTACAGAAAAAGAGAAGAGGGCGCCCAAGCGTGGCCGCCCAAGAGAGTTCGACCGGGAGGCGGCACTGTGCGCCGCGATGGAGTTGTTCTGGCGCAAGGGCTTCACCGCGACGTCCATCGCGGAGCTGTGCGCCGCCATGGGCATCAACTCCCCCAGCCTCTATGCGGCGTTCGGTAGCAAGGAAGCCCTCTATGAGGCGGCCATCCGGCAGTACCAGGAGGCACATGGTCCCCTGGTCTGGGGCGGGTTCTCCGAGGCGCCGACCGCGCGCGACGCGATCGAGTCCTTGCTGCTCTGCTCCGCCGAGGCCCTGCCCAGGCCCGACAAACCCCTGGGATGCATGGTGACGCTCGCCTCCGTGGGGGATGAGGGACATGCCGGACTGAAGGCGCTCCTCGTGGAGCAACGCGCCCATACCCTCCAGCGCATCCATGAGCGCCTCAAGCGAGCCGTGGCCGAGGGGGAGCTTTCACGGAACGTGGAGCCGCTGCCCATCGCCCGGTTCTACGCGGGCGTCCAGCAGGCGATGTCCATCCAGGCCCGTGATGGTGCGACTCGAGAGGACCTGCAGGCCATGGCCCGGCTCGCCATGAAGACGTGGAAGACCCTGACGGAAGCGAGCCGATAGGCTCCACCCGGCTCGCTCCCCGTCAGCGTCCCTCTTCGGGGGCTCAGTGCCGGCGGCCCGAGCCCGGCTCCGACAGGCCCCGGTGGAGCTGCGCCGAGGCGGGCTGAGGCAGCACCGAGGCCACCGCGGCCATCGCCTTGTTCTTCACCGAGCCCGCGACCACCTTGTCCTCGCCCGCCATCAGGGCCTCGAAGCCCTGACGCGCGACGAGCTCCGCGCTGTCCTTCTTCTCCGTGCCAACGCGCGTGTCATCCATGTCCGCGCGGTGGAAGAAGTTGGTTTCGGTCGGGCCTGGCATGAGCGCGGTGATCGTCACACCGGTGTCCTTGAGCTCGTTGCGCAGGGACTCGGAGAACGACAGCAGGAAGGACTTGGAGGCGGCATACACGGCCTCGAAGGGTCCCGGCATGACGGCGGCGATGGACGAGGTGAACAGGACGCGGCCCGCGCCCCGCGCCACCATGTCCTTGAGCACGCGCTTGGCCAGGTGCACCGAGGACGTGATGTTGAGGTTGATGAGGTTGAGCTCCGCCTTCAGGTCCGTGTCCCGGACGAAGTCACCGCCCACCCCCACTCCGGCGTTGATGGCGATCGCCTCCACCGGACGGCCTACTTCCTGGATCCGCGTGTACAGCGTCTCCACGCCCTCGTACTGGGCGAGGTCCACCTGCACGCTCCACACCCGGGCACCCAGGCGCTCGAACTCCCGAGCGGCCTCCTCGATGCCCGCCCCCTGCGAGGCGACCAGCAGATCAAATCCATTCTGGGCGAACTGCCTGGCGAGTTCGTAACCAATCCCGCTCGAGGCACCCGTCACGACCGCCAGGGGACGAGTCCCCGCCTTGTCGACTTTGGCCATGGCCTTCTCTCCGTTGTCAGGGTGTCATGCAGCGCGCTCAATGTTGGGTCACCGACAGGCGCGGACAAGCGAGAGCACCCAAGGGGGCGGGGGCTCGGGAGCGTTTGACCGGCCGTCTGCTTTGCCTCGGGAAGGCCCCCGCTTGTGCCCGCGTGCCCGGAGGTCAACCCTTGATGAGAACCCCGGGGCAAGAGGCCGATGACCGACGTCCGCCGACTCTACATCCTGCTGTGCGGCTACGAGATCCTCCCGAAATCGGTCTCCGTGCGGGGGGCGAATCCCTCGCTCCTCATGTGCGAGCCGGTCTGTGCCTATCTCCTGGAGACGGCGCGCGGATGGGTGCTCTTCGATGCGGGGATTGATTCCTCGCGTTTGAAGGATCCGCTCCAGCGCGAACGGCGATTCCTGAGTTCACCGGGCGCGGTGGCGGCCCCCATCGTCCTGCCGGAACATGAGCTGCTGCCGCAGCTCGCGCGCCTGGGTGTCGCACCGGAGGACGTCCACGCCGTCATTCTCAGCCACACCCACTACGACCACACCGGCCACGTCAAACACTTCACCCGCGCCGCCCTCTACATGCAGCGGCTCGAGTACGAGCACGCCATGGGGGCGCATGGGAACCCGGCCGTGTTCGACGATGATCTGCGGCTGCCCGGAAGGGAGTGGCGGCTCGTCGACGGGGACTGGGAGCTGATGCCCGGCGTGCGCGGCATCCTGACCGCCGGCCACATGCCGGGGCATCAATCCCTGCTCGTCGAGCTACCCCGCGGTGGCACCAAGCTCCTCGTCGCCGACGCGGGGGACCTGCGGGAGAACTTCGAGCAGGAGCTGGCTCCGGGAGAATGTCCGGACCCCGCGCAGGGCATCGCCTCCATCCGCAAGCTCAAGGCGCTTCGCGATGCCACGGGGGGCGACCTCGTCCTCTTCCATGACCCCAACGACGTGCACCCACGCCCCAGGGCCCCGGACTTCTACGAGTAGCCGCACGCCAGGACGCCGGGCGAACGAGCCATACCCAGGGTCGGACCGGGGTGTTACATCCCCCTCATGGATGAGTCGACGGGAAGAGAGCGGGGCCAGCTCCAGGGGAAGAAGAAGCAGCCCCGGAAGGTGTCTCCGCGCTACCTGGAGAACGCCGCGCTGCACTACCTCAAGCGGTACTCGGCGACGGTGAGCCAGCTCAAGACCGTGCTCATGCGCAGGGTGGACAGATCCCTGCGCTTCCACGGCGGCGAGCGCACCGAGGCGCTCGGTTGGGTGAACGCGCTCGTGGAGAAGCTCGTGCGCAACGGGCTCGTCAACGACCAGGCCTACGCGGAGACGAAGGCCCATTCGCTGCGCGCCTCGGGCCGCAGCGCCCGGGTGATCGCCCAGAAGCTCAAGCTCAAGGGCGTGGCCAAGGAGGTCGTCGAGCAGAAGGTGGCCGAGGCCTCCGCGGAGGTGTCCGAGGAAGAGGCCGCGCGCATCTGGGCGCGCAAGAAACGGCTGGGGCCCTTCCGGCGCGACCTGAAGACCCGGCCGGACAACCGGCAGCGGGACCTCGCCGCCATGGCCCGCGCGGGCTTCTCCTTCGCCCTGGCGAAGAAGATCATCGATAGCTCGGCGGACGAGCCACCCCCTCCGTTCTAGATGACGTCTGTATAAGAAGATTCCCCTTCAGCCAGAAGCCATGGTACTCCGCTTAATACGGGAACGAACTTCTGTCACGGAGTTCCTGGATTTCACGGAGTGTAAAAGGGTCTTCCATGCCATTCATCTCGAGGAGCGTTCATCCGGGGGCCCGCCCCCGCTTGCTTGCGCTGTGTCTGTGTCTGTCCGGGGCGACGAGCGCCGCGCAGAGCCAGACGCCGTTTGGAGCCAATGGCATTCCAGGAGTGATCAAGGCCCAGGACTTCGACCAGGGCGGAGAAGGCGTGGCCTATCACGACTCCGACGCGGTCAATTCCTATACGTATTACCGGCCGGACGAGGCGGTGGACATCGGCATCCGGGGCTCGGGCACCTACGAGGTCCGCGCCTCTCCGGGTGAATGGCTGGAGTACACGGTCAACGTGGCGCAGGGCGGACGCTACGAGTTCGCCCTCTCCTACTCGCTCCCGAGCGGCACGGGAGAGGTCCGCATCGGTTGGGATGGTGCGAACGAAGTCCCCGTCACCCTTCCGGCCACGGGCGGCCACGGGACCTTCCAGAGCTACAAGGTGCCGGTGCCCGTCGACATCCCCCAGGGCACACACGTGCTGCGCCTGACGTTCGCCGGAGGAGACCTCTACGTGAGGCAGCTCAGCTCGGCGCGGCTCGCCGGCCGGGCCTTCTACCTGAGCCGCTCGGGTGCTGGTGCCAAGGACGGATCCAGCTGGAGCCAGGCGTTCTCGGCGGAGCAGCTCCAGACCACCCTGAACCAGACGCTGCAGCCCGGGGACACGCTGTACGTGGCGGGAGGCGTCTACCAGAGCAGTACGCCCTTCTCCTTCTCGCTCACGACGAGCGGAACGGACACGCTGCACAAGAAGGTGGTGGGCGTGGACCTGGGTCAGGGGCTGCCCGTCTTCAAGGGGCTGTGGAATCCGGCCAATCCGGGCGCCTCCGGCAAGAGCTATGCGTTCCTGCGGTTCACGGGCGCGCACTACTGGGACATCGAGCGGCTGAGCGCCGAGAACTACTACTACGGCGTCCGGGCCGACACCTCGTCCCACCTCCAGCTCAGCGAGCTGCACCTGAGCCAGGTGCGAGAAGGTCTCGCCTTGAGCCACGTCTCGGATTCGAAGGTGTCGCGATCCGACGCCCGGAAGTACACCAAGCGGGGAATCCGCTTCATCGAGGACGTGTCCGGCCTGCTCGTGGAGGACTTCGTCGCGGATGCCACGCTGGGAGACGCCACCTGGCCGACGGAGGCCTACCCCTTCGGCGTCTCCATCGAGAATCCCACGGATCCCACCCTGCCCTCTCATGACGTGGTGTTCAACCGCGTCACCGCCCGGAACAACACGTTCACGACCGCGACCGCGGGTGACTACCAGAACGGGGACGGCTTCTCGTTGGAGCGCTCGGCCTTCGGCATCTCCTTCTTGAACTCGGCCGCGCTCGACAACACCGACGGCGGCTGGGATGACAAGTCCCAGGCGGCCTACTACGAGAACTGCGTGGCGCTGCGCAACAAGCGCAACTTCCGCCTCTGGAATGACAGCGCCCAGCCCACGACGTTGAACAACGTGCTGAGCGCGTACGCCCAGAAGCACGACAGCTACTCGACCGCGGGCCTGTGGTCCCAGGGCTACGTGGAGGTGTACGACTCCACGTTCTACGCGAACGCGGGCAGTGAGATCCTGCTCGAGAACAACGCCACCCCCGCGGCGCGCGTGAAGATCGTGAACTCCATCGCCTCGGACGCCACGGCCTGTGGAAGCGTGGCCACCAAGGAGGGCGGCACCACCCTGGAGTGGGTCAACAGCCGGATCTGTGACGGGGCGGCCGCGACCCCGGTGCCGCTCCGGGCCCCCCGCGCCGATTGGACGGGAACCCCCGCGGACGCCTTCAACCCCGCGGACGCCTCCGTCCTCCAGGGCTACCGGCCCGCTCCCTGAGGCCCTCCACCCAGGCTCGCCGGGCAACCCCACCCGGCGACGCCAGCTCTCCTCCCTGGGCCCGGCATTCAGGGCAGGTCGCGATCCAGCAGCAGGTTCACGCGCGGCACGCTGTAGCGGTCGTCGGGGAAGCGGTCGACGATACGGAAGCCCGCGTTCAGGTACAGCCCGAGCGACTGCGGCAGCCCCTCGACCGTCCAGAGATAGACGCGCGAGTAGCCCGTGGTGCGGCAGAACTCCAGTGCGCGCCGCAGGAGCTCCTTGCCGATGCCCCGGCCGTGGTACGCCTCCTCGACGATGACCCAGCGCAAGCGCGCCCCCGGTTGATCCGTCTTCGAGCCCGCGACGGCGATGGAACCGACGAACCGGCCGTCGACGTGGGCCGTCAACAGGAGGTCGCGGCCAACCTGGTAGTGCGCGAGGAACTCGTGCAGCTCCTGCGCCATCATTCCCTCGAACTCGACGCCCGAGCCCCAGACCTTGGCGTAGTAGATGCCGTGCAACTCGGCGATCCTGCCCAGGAGACCCGGTCGATAGCCTTCAATGTACTCGGGTCCCATGTACGCGGTACTAACGTGCTCGGTTGTCATGTGCTCATCTCCCATGGGGGTGCTCATAGGTCCTCGTAGGGGGTGCCCTCTTCCCAGAGCCGCTCGAAGGCGAGGTTCAGCAGGGCGACGGCGCCCCGGTGGCGCAGGGCGACGGCGGTGAAGCTGGGCGGGCCACCCACCGGGTCCTGCATCGACAGCAGCGCGACCTCGTCGTCAAAGACTTGCATCTTCACCGGCAGGGTGTGGACGACCCGGATCCGCTGCCCCTTCTTGCTCAGAGAGCCCATCCACTCGCGCAGCTCCGGATCGTCCAGGGCCTCTCGCTCATAGAGCGCGCGGTAGCGCACGCCTCGCTCGAGCGGGACCTCCAGGAAGCGGCGGTTCTGCTCCGAGGAGAGGATGAGGGGGCGCTTGATGAGCGCGTGGACGTGGTGCTTCGCCGCGCTCGCGAGCGCGAAGGCCTGCGCGGCGATGCGCGCGGGGTCGGCCAGGGCCTCGACGTACTGCAGCGGATCGTTCTCCCCCTTCCCCGATTGGAAGAGCGGGCCGAGCTGCGCCGCCAGTTCCAGGGCCACCGCGGCCGTCCGCTCGCGCTCGCGCTCGAGCTCCATGGCTCGCTTCGCGCTGAGCGCGGGCAGGGCCGTCGCGGGATCCGTGGGGAAGAACGTGCGCGGGGTGGTGTCACGCGCGACGCACAGGCCCTTGGCCTCCAGCGAGCGGAGCACGTCGTAGATGCGCTGCCGCGGCACCCGCGCCCGCTCGGCGAGTTCCGTGGAGCCCTGACCGCTCCGGGAGAGCAACGCGAGGTAGACGCCGCTCTCGTAGGCGTTGAGCCCGAGACTCGCCAGGTCCGTGCTCGAAGCCTCCACCTCTGTCCCTGTTTTCACCGCGGTCGCTCCCGGACGTTGTCGCCGACTCTCCCGGCTCGGCACCACTGCTCAGTGGTGTCAATATAAGTAACACCACTGGGCAGTGGTGTCAACGTGGGCGGCACAAGCCCCCCGGGCTGCGCCCAGGCAGAGGGAGCCCGCGCGTGCGTCAGTGGCGGCAGCTCGTCAGCGTGGATGCGACCTCGGCGAGCAAACCCTCGCCCGCGCCCATGCCCGAGAAGAAGACGCCGTAGTCCCATCCCACCCGAGGGCTCACGCGAAGCGGGCCAGGGCGAAGCGCGACAGCTCCCAGGGCACCCGCTGGTCCGTGGCCATCCAGGCCGCGATCCGGCCGAGCAGCACGGTGAACTTGAAGCCGTGCCCGCTCAGTCCCCCCACCACCGTCACCCGGGGCTCTCCGGGCAGCCTGTCCACCACGAAGTCGTGGTCCGGCGTCATCGTGTAGAGGCACACCTTCTCGAACGCCACGCGCGGCGACAACCCGGGCAGGTGCTCCGCGCAGGCCCGGCGCAGGGGCTCGCGGTCCGACTCGTGGATCTCCCGGTCCACCCGGTGGGGCTCGGTGGGCGAGCCCGGCTCGTGCAGCGCCACCTTCACGCCGGGCAGGTGTTCGTCGTGAGGGAAGCCGTAGAAGTTCGTGCCGAAGTCGATCCACACCGGGAAGCGCTCCGCGCTGAACCGCTCGAGCGGCTCCGTCGGCTCGAAGTGGCAGTACACCTGCCGCGTCACCGTGAACGGCAGTGGCACCACCCTCGCCAGCAGGCGGGCCGTCCACGGCCCCGCGCAGACCACCACCCGATCGAACTCGAGCACCTCGCCCCCCGCGAGCACGAGGGCGACGCTCTCCGTCCGGGACTCGAGGGCCTCCACCCGCGTGCCCGCGAGCACCCGAGCCCCATGCGCCGACGCGAGGCGGAGCTGCGCGCGCACGCACGCGGAGGCCCGGAGGAAGCCCGCCTCGGGCTCGAACACCCCCGCCTCCCCTTCCCTCAGCCGGAAGCCGGGGAACTTCCGCGTGCACGCGACGGGGTCCAATTCCTCGAAGGGAACCTGGTTGTCCACGAGCGCCTGGTGGATGGCGGTCAGGTCCGGGTGCCCCACCGGGGCGAAGAACAGGCCACCCGTGCGCGCGAAGAGCTGCTCCCCCGCCTCGCGCTCCAGCTCCGCCCAGAGCGGGTAGGCCTCGCCCATCAGCGACGTGTAGAAGCCATCCGGGTACGTCTTGCGGATGATGCGCGAGGAGCCATACGAGCTGCCCTGATCATGGTCGGGCGAGAACTGCTCCACGACGGTGACGGCGTGTCCCTCGCGAGCGAGGAACCGCGCCACCGCGCTGCCCACTCCACCCGCTCCCAGTACGGCGATCCGTGCCATACCGGGCATCCTGCCCTGGCTCGGGGCCTCGCGGGAGGAGTTGACCTCTCTGGCCGCGCGAGCACTGAGCGTCCGCCCGTCGGCCAGCGTGGGAGGCTGACGATAGCAGGGTTCTGGAGTAGGCATCCACGAACGGAAACGGAAGCGATGCCCTTGGTTCGTTTCTTCAGGGAAGAGACTCGTATGGATACCGCCGAGCAACGGGCGAAGACCGCCAGAGCCCTGAGGGAGGAAGCGCACGCCTTGCTCTCGGACACCGGCCTCCTTCCCCTGCTGCGCGACACCTTTGGCGAGCCGAGCGTGACGGGCAGCACCGGGTACGACCTGATGGTCTGGCGCGACATCGACATCCACCTCGCGGTCGAAGCCGAACGCTGGCCGGAATGGATGGCCCTGGGAGGAATACTCGCCCGGCGGTTCCACGGCATCGGGCTCGGACTCCACAAGGCCGACTACGTCAACGACTATGTGGATCCGCATCCACTCGGCGCCGGCCTCTACTGGGGTCTCCACTTCAAGGACTTCGTCGGCAATCCCTGGAAGATCGACCTGTGGGGCTGGGCACCGGCCGACCACGCCGTGCGGCGGGCACGTGAGGCCGCGCTCCGCGCGCAGCTCGCCACCTGCGATCGCGATCTGATCCTCCGGCTGAAGACCGAAGCGCGCGCGCGAGCCCACTACCATGGGGTGAAGGTCACCAGTTGGGACATCTACCAGTTCGCCATCGCCCGGGCGGGAGACAACCTCGAGGCGCTGGAGGCATGGAAGGCGGCGAACCAGCGCTGAGGCCCCGCGGAGGCACTCGTCCAGGGGCAGCTCACTGAGGCCGGCGGCGGCGCTGGCGCCGTGGCGGTCCCGTCCGCTTCGTACACCTCGAAAGCCGGCGTCAAGTACGAGAAGCTCCCCAAGCTCAGCAACCTCCACCAGGCGGTAGCCCACCCCGCGCGCCGTCTGGAGGCAGAAGCGCGAGGCACTGCTCCAGCCCAGCTTGTGCTCGAGGCTGGAGCTCAAGCCGGTGTGAGGCCGCTACCCGGCAAGCTCGCGGAGCAGCTGTTCGACCCCACGCGCGGAAACGTCATCCGCCGGTGAGAGGACAAACATGCTGAGGCCGTCGCTGTCGTCGACGGAAAACACCGACGTCTCGAACACGAGCTCGCCGACATCCGGCCGGACGAGTCGCCTGTACCTCACACCGTGCGTGCGCAGCTCATTCTCGGCCCACAGCCGGCGAAAGTCCGCGCTCGTCTCCATCAACTCGTCGACGAGCGCGGCAGCTTCTTCCGAGGCTCCCGCACGCGCGATGTCGACGCGAAACGCGGCGAGGCACGTGCGCCGCATGTCATCGGCATGCGGCAGGAACGTGGCGGCTTCGGGATGAAAGACCCGGCGCAGCATGTTGCGGTCGCGCTCGGGAATCGCGGCGTAATCGCCAATCACCGCCACGGCGGCGCGATTCCACGCGACGATCTGAAACGTCGGCGTCTTCACGAACGCGGGCACGTGCAGGTTGTCGAGCACGCGCTGCAACGCCGGCGTGACCTCGGCGGGCGGCGTGTGGCGGCGCGGTGGCGGGCGATCGTGAGCGAGCAGGAACAGCATCTCGCGATTCGTGTCGTCGAGTTCGAGTGCGCGAGCGAGGCGTTCGAGCACGTCGTCGGACGGCACGCCGCCGCGACCTTGTTCGAGCCACGTGTACCAGGTGACGCTCACGCCGGCGCGCGCCGCGACTTCCTCGCGACGAAGTCCGGGAGTGCGACGCCGCTCGGTCGATTCGGGGTGAAGCCGCTCGCGGTGAGCACGGAGAAATTCGGGGAGGGTGGTAGTCGCCATACCGGTATGCGGGCACGCCTTTTCCAACTGACTCGTGCAGCCTACAGTTCGCTCATGACCACGACAATGCGTCGGGCAAGGGAGTTCAGAACGGAGTTCGTATGCTGACGCTGCATCATCTCGGACGTTCACAATCGGAGCGGATCGTCTGGCTCTGTGAGGAGCTCGGGCTCGACTATGAGCTGAAACGCTATCAGCGCCGGGCCGACAACCGAATGGCCCCGCCGGAGTACAAAGCGCTTCATCCGATGGGCACGGCGCCGATCCTCACCGACGGCGACCTCGTCCTCGGGGAATCCGGGGCGATCTGCGAGTATTTGATCCAGACCCATGGCAATGGCCGGCTCGCCGTGAAGCGCGGCGAACCTGGTTTCACCGACTATCTCTACTGGTTCCACTTCGCCAACGGGACGCTGCAACCGGTCGTCTTGCAGGTGAGGAGTCTGGAGCGCGTCGATCCTTCGGACAAGAACGCGCCGCTACAGACGGCCAAGGACCGGTTCAAGCTGATCTTCTCGACCTTGGAGAAGCGGCTGGGGGAGGCGCCCTATCTGGCCGGCGAAGAGTTGACCGCGGCGGACATCATGACCGTGTTCTCGTTGACCACGATGCGGCTGTTCAAGCCGTATGATCTCTCGCCCTGGCCGAACATCCTGGCCTATCTGCAACGCATCGGCGCGCGGCCGGCTTATCGTCGGGCGATGCAGAAGGCCGAGCCGGATTTGACGCCGGTATTGGGGGCCGTCCCGGAATAAGCCCATGCCCTCACCCCAACCCGCTTCCCGTTGGAAACGAACGAGCCCCGGTCACTCCAGCCGGGGCAGGGAGAGCACGAAGGGGACGCGCAATTGGTAGGCACCCAGGACGTGGTCCGGTCCCAACGGCGCACAGGTGTGGTGTCCCGGCTCGAGTCCGGGGACGAACGGAGCGGAGAGCCGCAACTCCGCCGACAGGCCGCGAACGGTGCCCTGGCTCCAATCCTTCGTCCACGGCGCGGACGTCAGCAGCGGACCCACCGTGCCGAGCAGGGACTGCTCGTGGATCTCCCGCATGGCCTGGAAGGAAGGCACCTCGGAGACGGGATGGTAGGGCTCCGCGGGTGCCTCCCACTGCAAGGAGAGCAGGGGCGTTCCGGCCACGAGCGAGCGGACGTCATAGCGCCCCGGATCCTCCTGGGTGTCGCCGATGCGCGCCAGGACCTTGTTGAAGCCCCAGCACAGCCAGCCCCCCACCGTGGGCATGGAGGCATTGAGGAACAGCCGGGGCAGATACACCCGCGGGAGCGGCGTGCCCGTGCGCGCCGACCGCCGCCGCGAGGCCACGAAGGGCACCACCACGGCCATCTCCTCGTACGTCAGGGAGGAGGCGGACGCGGAAGACCAGCTCATGCGCGACCGGTGGAGCGTGCCGAATGAGAACAGCACGGGGTGGCTCCCCTCGGGAGTCAGTCCTTGGGGCAGCAACTCCAGATCACGCCCCAGGCGCGGCTCGCGGGCGAGCATCCGCTCCACGCTCGGACGCGGCAGGGCGAGGGTGACGATTCGCGTGGACCAGTCGCCGACAAACCCCACACCTTCTCCTCGTGCTGGACTCATCGTGTCTTCATAGCGCGATCACCGTCGACGGTCGGGCCAGATCTGGACTTCGTGCGGCCGCTGACCTCGTGAGTCATGGGGGCAGGCGTTCCCACATGAGCAGACAGTGCGGGGCCGTGTGCATCGCAGGCGCATTGTGGAGGCATCGAAGTGCCGCGCTATGGTCCGCGCATGCGCTCCACCATGCCGCTGCTCGTCCTGTTCGTTGCACTGCTGCCAGGGTGTGGCAGTCCTTCCGCGACGCCTTCGCTCGATGAGGCGGGCGAGTCGTCCGCTCTCCGCTCTTCGCTCGCGGCTCCTCCGGGTTGGTCGACCACGGGCAGTTTCGCGCGGCGTCTGGCGCCCAGCGCGGTCTTGCTCCCTTCTGGGAAGGTGCTCGTCGTGGGCGGGTTGTTGGAGACGTACTCAACCACCGCGGCGCTGTATGACCCGGCCACGGGCACCTGGAGCCCGACCGGGAGCCTCGCCACGGCGCGCGCGCTCCCTTCGGTGAGCCTGCTGCCCGACGGGCGCGTTCTGGTCGCGGGTGGCGGACCTCCACCCTCCTTTACCGCCGTGGCCAGCGCCGAGTTGTATGACCCGGTGAGCGGCACCTGGAGCCCGACGGACAGCCTCCTCACGCCGCGGCTTGGGCATACCGCGGTGCGGCTCCCCTCCGGAAAGGTGCTCGTCGTCGGCGGGATGACCAAACTCTCGTCATCCGTGCGGCTCGCGAGCGCCGAACTCTACGACCCGCGGACCGGTGTCTGGACAGCGGCCGCCAGCATGGCGACCGCGCGGTGGCGTCCGGTTGCGACGCTGCTCAAGACAGGCAAGGTGCTCGTCATCGGTGGCGCGGCTCCTGGCGACGCGGCATCCACGTCGGCCGAACTCTACGACCCCGACGCGGACAGGTGGACGCCGACAGGAGGGCTCTCGGTCTACCGCGAGTACGACTACTCGGTGACGCTGCTGGACTCCGGGAAGGTGCTCGTCGTGGGCGGGAAGAACAAAGTGTCCCTCGCCAGCACGGAGTTGTACGACCCGGCGAGTGGGACCTGGAGCACGGGCGAGCCGCTCGCGCGCTCGCGGGACGCGCACACCGCCACCCTGCTCCCCTCGGGCAAGGTGCTGGTGGCGGGCGGGAACTCGTGCAGGTCCGACTCGGACACCACGAACTCCTGCCAGGTCCTGTCGGAGACGGCGCTCTACCACCCGGAGACCGGCAAGTGGACACAGGGGCCGCAGGCCGCGTTGCGCCGGAGTGAGGCCGTGGCGGTGCGGCTCGACTCGGGCGTGGTGCTCGTCGCCGGCGGGTACCACACGGACGACGTGGCCCCCGCGGAGCTCTACGCCGAGCGAGGCCCCGCGGCCTCTACGCAGGCGCTCCAGACGAGGCAGGGCTCGCGCCTCGAGGTGAGACTGGAGGCGGGCGATCCCGACGGGGACTCGCTGACGTACACGTTGGTCGAGCCTCCCCAGCACGGCACGCTCGCGGGGACGCCTCCAGTGCTCACCTACACGCCTACCAGCGACTTCGTCGGAACGGACACCCTGCGGTTCAAGGTGTCCGACGGCCTGCTCGAGTCCGAGGTCGCCACGGTGAGCATAGAAGTCCAGCCCGCGCCGCCGCAGCCCGAGGAGCGCGGAGGCCCGTGTGCCGCGGCGGGCGCGGATCCCTCGGGCCTGGGGCTGTGTCTGGCCGTTCTCGCGGGACTCGCGCACAGGCGGCGCCCAGCTCGTGGGACGCGGCCAAAGCCATCATGACATGACCGCGAGCGGGCCCAACGCCGCCTTCTCGAATGGGTCACGCGCGCGTCAGTCGCGCAGCAGCGGCTGGCCCGCCAGCACGTGCTCGCACAAGGTGAGGGAGCGGTTTGCGTGCGAGACGAGCGTGGTGGCGAGCCGCGCTGCCAGGGTATCGCCTTCGATCGGGTCGGGCACCGATGCCGGGAGATAGATCGCACCGCGGTGACCTGGCCGCAGCCAGGCGCCGACCCGCGCCTCGCCGTGGACGACCAGGTGGGTCGCGTCCGTGCCATCCGTGATGAGGTTGCCGGTCAGCTCGAGGTCGCCCTCGATGAACACCTGGGCGTCGGCGCTGAGCAACAGATCACGCGCGCTCAGCGAGCCTTTGATCCACAGCGGCACGTAGAGATCGAGGTCGCGGATGACCAGCGGCCCATCGACGATCAGGTCGCCTTCGATGACGCACACCATCGGGTCCACATTGCCAACGTAGGTCGGTCCGCTCAGCTTGAGCGTGCCCTCGTGGACCACAAAGGCGACCTCGTTGCCGCCGAAGAGATCCTCGTAGTTGACCGAATCGTCGCTGACCTCGAGCAGATTGTAACGCTCGAGGCCAAGCGCGGTTGCCAGGGGTTGAAACCGCGCGCCGGGGAGGTGTGTGTACGGTTGGGGCTCTCGTGACATGCGGCTTGATAACAAATCGTTTACGCCCCGGCCAACGGGATGCTAGGGCAGGATCTCGACGTACCCTTCCGTTCCATGCACGCGGATGCGTTGCCCATCCTGGATCAGCCTGGTCGCCTGCTCCACGCCGACGACAGCCGGCAGACCGTATTCCCGGGCGATCACCGCGCCATGGGTCATCAGTCCCCCCACCTCGGTCACCAGTCCCTTGATGGACACGAACAAGGGCGTCCAGCTCGGGTCCGTGAAGGAGGTGACCAGGATATCCCCCTCTGCCAGGTTGGCGTCCGCCATGTCCAGGAGGACGCGGGCTCGTCCCTCCACCACGCCCGAGGAGACCGCTAGACCGACGAGGGCTCCGGCGGGGAGATCCGCTCGTTTGTACGCACCTGCGACGATCTCACCCTCGGACGTGATGACCCGCGGTGGCGTCAGCTTCCGGTATCGTTCGTGTTCGTCCTTTCGCCGGCTGACGAGCTGGCCATCCAGCTGGTTCGTGCGCATGACTTCGCGAAGCTCCTGCAAGGTGAGATAGCCGATATCTTCCTTTTCATGGAGCACGTGGGCCCGCACGAGCTGATCGGCTTCCTTCAGCAAGGCCTGCTTGTAGAGGAAGTATCGATTGACGATGCCGTATTTCGGGTATTCACGGTAGCCGATGAAGTTCCGGAGCCGACGGATCATCCGTTGCGCTTCTCCGGCTTTTTGCTCCCCATCCGGCGATTGCTTCAATCGCGCCAGGAGTTCCTGCTCCTTCTTCAAGGCCTCCTGCCGTCCCTGCTCGAACTTCCGGCTGCCGGCCCCGGGCTCGAAGGTCTTGATGTTGCCGAGGAGCAAGGGAACGAGGGTCGTGGGTTTTTCGCGCCAACGCGTCCTCGTCACATCGATTTCCCCGACGCATCGCATGCCGAATTTGTCGAGGTAGGCGGAGAGGGCGTCGTGGGCTGCCTGTCCACCCTCCAACCGGGTCAGACCCTCCAAGAAGCCTTCATCCCTGGCATTTTTCAGGTATTCGATCACCTCCGGATGAGGCCGGATCGCGTCCGCGACGTCCAGGAGCGCCAGCCCCATTTCCGAGGTGATGTTGTTCGGCACGGACTGAGAAAGCGTGTCCGCGGCGTTCTTCTCGCCCAACCACGCCATCATCTTCTCGTTGATCCAAGACGAAGCGTTCATGGCGGCCATGATCACGCTGACGCTCCGCGGTTCAAACAAGCTCTTCTTCAAGTGCTGAACGTCTTCCAGGATGAAATCCAGTAATTCCACTCCGGATTTCGTTTGGATGTTCCGCTTCAGCGCTTCGATCGACGTCTGGCTGCTCGCGATCAACTCGGCGACGATCGCCGGATCGTCGTCGATGGGCGGGTGGGAACCCCCGGGCGACATACCTGGCTTGCCTTGAGCGGGACCCGGTGCTGGTGGAGCCGCGGGCGACGGTTCGATGAAATCGCCCCGCTCGATGAGGGTCATGAGGGCGTCCTTGAGGAGCGGATCGGCTCGGCCCAGGGCATCCATCAGGACGCCCCGGCTGGCCGGTGAAGCCAGCTCCTTCATGACATCGACGAACAACCGCCCACCCGCCGCATACATGGGACGAGCGGCGGTCAACTGCCACAAGGACAGCCCCAAGGGCTTCATCGGGTCGGTCATCATTTGTTGATGGCCGACGGAGATGAAGACGTGGTTGCCTCGATCCCCCACATCCGGGATGGGGTACAGGGTCGTGATGGGCCGGCTCTGGACGATGTAGAACGCGTCGTCGGCCAGGCACCATTCGATGTCCTGGGGATGACCGAAATGCCCTTCGATCCGCCGGCCCAGGCGCTCGAGCCGCACGATCTGCTCATCCGTCAGCACGGGGCTGTTCTGCCGCTCGGGCTCGAGCACCCGTTCCTGCGTACCGCCATCCGCCAAGGCCCAGGTCGCCAGTTTCTTGGTGGCGACCGTCTTCTCGGTGACCTGGCCGTTGCGCACCTTGTAGCCATCGGCGTTCACCAGGCCGGAGACCAAGGCCTCACCGAGGCCGAAGCCAGCCTCGATGGATGACACCTTCCGGTTCGAGGTCACTGGATCGGCCGTGAACAAGGTTCCGGCCGCCTGTGGGGCGACCATCTTCTGCACCACCACCGCCATGTGGACCTTGCGGTGGTCGAAGCCGTGTCGAAGGCGGTAGATGACCGCCCGCTCGGTGAAGAGCGACGCCCAGCACCGGCTGACGTGCGCCAGGATCGCCGGCTTCCCGATGACGTTCAGGTACGTGTCCTGCTGGCCCGCGAAGGAAGCCGTCGGCAAATCCTCCGCTGTCGCGCTGGACCGGACGGCATAGGCAGCTTGCTCGCCGAGCCTGGAAAGGATGCGGGTGATCGCTTCCTGCACGTCTTCAGGGATGGCCATCCCTTCGATGAGCGTGCGGATCTCCGCGCTGAGCTCCCGGATTCCATCCCGATCTTCCGCCTTCAGACGTGACAACCGATCGAGCCATTCGCCCAGCGCCGGCGCTTCTCCCAGGATCCGCTTGAAGGCTTCGGTCGAAACGCAGAAGCCATCCGGCACGTGGATCCCTTCCAACCTGGAAAGCTCCCCCAGGCTCGCCCCTTTCCCCCCGACAACCATGATTTGGGTGCGGTCGACCTCCTGGAAACCGAGCACGTAAGCATGCATCCCTTCACCTCCCTCATCGAAGAGATCCACTATAGGCCCGGCTCCAGGTCACGAGGGGCGCATTCGGGTGGGGGTCCCGAGTTCCGGCTCCCGTCGTCAGTTCGTCACGTCGAAGGAGCCCAGCGTCAACCAGCCCCCCCAGTCCTGGCCCTGCTTCGCATTGGCGAAGCTGACGGACTTGCCATTGGTCAGCGGATTCACGACCCGCATGAGCAGCTTGTAGCCGGTGCCCGCGCTCAGCCCGTGGGTCGCACTGAAGCTCTTCGTGGAGGCCGCGCTTCCAGGCTGGATCCCGGGCAGGTTCACCTGGGTCGTCCCCAGGGTCTTCAGCCAGGTGTTGGACGCGTTCAAGACGACGAACTCCAACTTCCAGTCATAATAGAAGGGAGCCACTCCCCGGTTCTCGAGGTTGATGTCCACGGACAGAGGGGTGGATTTCGTGGGATTGGGCAGCCGGACGGAGGAGACGAACAGCTCGTATCCCAGCAGCTTCTGCGCCCGGAGGGCATTGTTCCTCTGCGTGGAGCTCAGGGTGTTGTTGAACATCCAGTTGTTGAGCAGCCACGTGGCATGCGTGGTCTTGATCGCGGTCTCTTCGTTCTCGGTGGGCGTGCCGTAGTAGTACTCCACCGGGTTGGGCCAGCTGTTCCACATCGTGGGCTGCATCTCCGGCCGCTGCTCTCCCCCCATGGGCCGGCTGCGCCAGTTCTCCGTGAGGCCGGCGCTCTGCATCTTGGGCCAGAAGTGCCAGCTCACGCCTGGCAGCGTCTCATAGGCGAACGAGTCATCGTGGTAGCCGAAGTCATTCTTGTAGGTCTGGCTGGCCAATGGGTCGCGCACCAGCACGTGAGTCCGGGTGAAGGCGGACTTGTACCGAGCCAGCAGCCGATCCTTGTTCGCCTGGGACATCTCCCAGTTCGGCTTGCCATCGGACGTGTCCGAGTCCTGCGGATAGGTGTGCCACTCGCCCCAGTACCCATACAGGCCCGCCGTCACGTAGGCGACCCGCGCATCCCCGTCGATGTGTTGGCCGAGCGCGCCGATGAAGGCTTCCAGCGCCTTGATCAGATTGCCGTTATTCCAATCCGGCGCCTTGCTGCTCGAGTTCCCATAGTCCGAGTAGGACCGCATGGGCAGGCCCTCGTTGATGAGGAACTGGGGCGTGGCCACGGCCTGGCCCGGGTAGTCGAGGTAGATGCGAAAGGCGATCTGATTGCCCCGGCTGGCCGCCGCGGCCATCGCACTGTCGAGCCCGGCCCAGTTATACGAGTAGGTTCCCGACGAAGAGTTGCCTCCCGTCATCAGTGAATTCAATGGCAGATAATACCACTCCATGCTGTACGGGAAGCCATTGGTGGCCGCTCCGAACGGAACGAAGCCCTTGAGGGGATTGGACTCGAGTCCTGGTGCATTTCCGTTGTAGGTCTGGCTTTCCCATGCGCCCGAGGCCGCGGGGGCGGAAGTGGCGGCGGTGAGAGCCAGTGGAAGCGTGAGCGCGAGGGCGCGCAGCGGGGGCAGCGACATGTCGTTCTCCTCGAAGCAGGTGGCGACGGGGGTTCGAGGAAGATTATGCTTCCAGCTATTACTTGAATTCCAGTGAAAAACCTTATCTGCGTCATGAGGGCCACCATCCCCTGGCGGAAGGGCTCGCCCTCGAGCGAGAGGGTGTCAAAGAACTCGAGCGATGCGAACATGGGCGGAGGGCCCGGGCGGTGGCTCAGGACACCCGGACGCGCTTCGGCACCTCGACGTGGTCCAGGTCCCGTACCGCCACCACGTCCTCCACCACCGTCCGCGCCTCCCGCACGAACGCGTCCGTGTCCTCGTAGCGCTGCGAGAAGTGCGCGAGCGCGAGCCGCCGCACCTTCGCGTCCCGCGCCAGCTCCGCCGCCTGCTTCGCCGTCATGTGGAAGTGGTCGTGCGCTTCCTGGTGCTCGCTCTCGAGGTACGTCGACTCGCACACCAGCAGGTCCACGCCCTCCGCCAGCCGCGCCGCGTTCGCGCACGGGCGCGTGTCCATGATGAACGCGAACGCCTGTCCCTCGCGCTTCTCGCCCACGTCCTCCAGGCGCACGGTGCGGCCTCCCACCTCCACCACTCCCTTGCGCTGGAGCTCCCCGACGATGGGCCCCGACAGCCCGTGCTCCTGGAGCCGGCTCGCGATGAGCTGCACGCGCGCGTGCTCCTCCAGCCGGAAGCCGAAGGTGTCCACCGAGTGCTCCAGCCGCGCCGCCGAGAGCGTGAAGCCCTTCGTCTCCACGAGCCGGCCATCCTCCGTGATGGGCCTGGGCGCGATGGTCGCCTTGTCCGCGAAGATGGTCGCGTGCCGCAGCCGCTCGAAGTAGGCCTGCCCCGAGGCCGGGTAGTAGACCTCGACGCAGTGGGACACCGTGTCCAATGAGAGGCGCTGGATGATGCCGGGCAGCCCGAGCGCATGGTCTCCATGGAAGTGGGTGATGCAGATGCGCGTCACATGGCTCGCCGAGAGCCCCGCGTGCAGCATCTGCCGCTGTGTGCCCTCTCCCGGATCGAAGAGGATTCCCTCGTCCTCCCAGCGCAGGAAGTAGGCGTTGTGGTTGCGGTGACGCGTCGGCACCTGGCTGGCGGTCCCGAGGACGATGAGCTCCCGATTGGACATGACGTGTCTCCCGCGCGTGGCGCGACTGGTGGGCTCCGACCGGACGGCGCCTCGTCCCCACTCCTGACTTATAGCCCAGTCCACTCGGGACCCCGTGCTCACTGCCGTCCCACATGGCAGTATCGCCGCTCCGTTCGCCGGGACCCGCCCATGCTCTCATCACTTCGTCGCCCCGCCTTGCCTGCCCAGCCCGTGGTGTCCACGGGGCTCGGGCTCAATCGACTCATCTCCGCCACTTGCATCGTCGCCCTGGTGGTGCTGGCCGCCGGGGTGTGGCTGCAACCAGGGGGGCAGTGGCGCTTGTCGGCGCTGGCCCTGGTGGGGGCGGGGATCGGCGCGGTGCTGCTGCGCACCAGCTTCGGCTTCGCTGGCGCCTTCCGCGCGCTGATCCAGGAACGGGATGCCAGCGGCTTCCGGGCTCATGCCGCCATGCTGGCGTTGGCCAGTCTGCTGATGCTGCCGATGCTGGCCCAGGGTCACCTCTTCGGTCAGGCGATGCGCGGGGACGCGACGCCGGTGGGCATCGGCTTCGCCGTCGGCGCGCTGCTGTTCGGGGCCGGCATGCAGGTGGGCGGAGGCTGCGCGTCGGGCACGCTGTATTCGCTGGGCGGCGGCAACGCCAGGCTGCTCGGCACCTTGCTGGGGTTCGTGCTGGGTTCGGCGCTCGGCGCCTGGAGCATGGGGTTCTGGTGGTCACTGCCCACCCTGCCCGGCGTGACGCTGCAGGGGCTGATCGGCTTCGGCCCGGCGCTCGTCCTGCAACTGGCCGTGCTGGGGTTGATCTGGCGTCTGGGTCGTGGCGTCAAGGCGCCCTCCCGGCTGCTCGTGGCGGGCGGACTGGCCCTGGCGCTGTTGAACGCCCTCACGCTGCTGCTGGCGGGCAAGCCCTGGGGCGAGACGTCCGCCTTCGCGCTCTGGGGTTCGAAGCTGTTCACCGCCGCCGGCATCGATGCCCATTCGTGGGCGTACTGGCGGCGTCCTGGCTTCAATACGCAGTTGGATCGCGCGACCTCGCTGGACATCACCAGCATCATGGACGTGGCGATCCTGCTGGGGGCGACCCTGGCCGCCGCGGGGTCCGGCGTGTTCCGCCCGCGTTGGGGCGGAGATCTTCGCGCCTGGGCCGGCGCGCTCCTGGGCGGCGTGGCCATGGGCTTCGGCGCGCGGTTGTCCAATGGCTGCAACATCGGTGCTTATTTCAGCGCCATCTCCGTGGGCAGCCTGTCGGGTTGGGCTTGGGCGGCGCTGGCCTTGGCGGGCAGCTGGATGGGCATCCAATTGCGGCCACTCTTCGGTCTAGACCCCGGTGGCCGCCGGAGTTGGGGGCGCGCGAGGCCCGAGCCCGTCAGTGCTCAGGCCGGGTAGAACTTCAGGGGCGCTTCCTCGAGTCAGAAGCGGCCCTCATCACTCCGCGACGTGGAATCGAGCAGAGGCTCCATCCAGGAGCGAGCACGGCCCGACCCTCCGCCTCAGGCACAAATCGTCTGACACCTTCTCAGCCTTCTCGACGCTCCCCTGGGTTAGGGTCCGGCGCCCGTCGGCTTCGCCACCGGCCGCCATCCCGAAAGAGGAGCACGCATGACCGACCTCATCCGACAGCTCAACGACATCGTCTGGAGCCGTCCGCTGATCTACCTGTGCCTGGGCGTGGGGCTGTACTTCTCGCTCCGTACCCGATTCATGCAGGTGCGTGGTCTGGGCGAGATGATGCGGCTGATGTTCAAGAGCCAGAAGTCGCAGGCCGGCGTGTCGTCGTTTCAGGCGCTCACCATGGCACTGGCTGGCCGCGTGGGCACCGGCAACATCGCGGGCGTGGCCACCGCCATCACCTTCGGTGGCCCTGGCGCCGTCTTCTGGATGTGGATGACGGCCTTCCTCGGCGCCTCCACCGCCTACGTCGAGTCGACGCTGGCACAGATCTACAAGGAGGTCGACGAGAAGGGCCAGTACCGCGGCGGCCCGGCCTACTACATCGAGAAGGCCATGGGGCAGAGGTGGTACGCGTGGCTCTTCGCCGTCGCCACGGTGGTGGCCATGGGCCTGTTGCTCCCCGGCGTGCAGGCCAACGGCATCGCCGCCGCGGTCGAGAACGCCTGGAAGGTGCCAACCAGCGTCACTGCAGCCGCCCTCGTGGTGGCGCTCGGGTTCATCATTTTTGGTGGCGTCAAGCGCATTGCCCACTTCGCCGAGGTCGTGGTGCCGTTCATGGCGCTCGCCTACATCATGGTGGCGCTGGTGGTCATGTTCCTCAACGCCGGCAAGATCCCCAGCATGATCGCGCTCATCTTCAAGAGCGCCTTCGGCATGGAGGCGGCGTTCGGTGCGGTGCTGGGCCTGGCGGTGGAGTGGGGAGTCAAGCGCGGCGTGTACTCCAACGAGGCCGGCCAGGGCAGTGGCCCGCATCCGGCGGCGGCCGCCGAGGTGTCCCACCCGGCCAGCCAGGGCTACGTACAGGCGTTCTCGGTCTACGTCGACACGCTCTTCGTGTGCTCGGCGACCGCCTTCCTGCTGCTGTCGACCGGCATGTACAACGTGGTGGATCCGGGCGGCAAAGCGATCGTGGAGAACCTGCCTGGCGTCGGTGCGGGCCCCGCCTATGCGCAGGCTTCCTTCGAGCAGGTACTGCCCGGCTACGGTGCGAGCTTCGTGGCGCTGGCGCTGCTGTTCTTCGCCTTCACCACCATCGTGGCCTATTACTACATGGCCGAGACCAACATCACCTACATCAACCGTCAGGCGCACCGGCCATGGATGTTCATGGTGTTGCGCATCACCATGATGGCGTCAGTGGCCTACGGTTCGGTGAAGAGCGCGGGAGTTGCCTGGGATCTGGGTGACGTCGGCGTGGGTCTCATGGCCTGGCTCAACATCATCGCCATCCTCATCATCCAGAAGCCCGCGCTGGTGGCGCTGAAGGACTATGAGGCCCAGAGGGAGGCCGGGCTCGAGCCGGTGTTCGACCCCGACAAGCTCGGCATCAAGAACGCTGGATTGTGGAAGCGCCCGGCTGAACAACGGCCTGGTGTCGAAGAGCCCGCGCTGGACCTCGCGGCCCGCGCCGCCGCGAACCGCGAATAGCGCGAGGCCAGGCGGCGGCGCAGGAGCGGGCGCGCGCGACGTACAGTCAAAGGCCCTTCTTCGCGCGCAGGGACTGCTCGACCTCAGGGAGGAACGGACTGCCGCCCCGCTCCGCGAGCCCATCTCCCTGGCCGATATCGTCGCTGCCGCCGGGGTGCCGGAGCGCTCGCTTCGCGCTGCGTTCATCGCGGCTCGGGGGATGCCGCCGGGTGCGTTCCTCCGCCGCCGTCGCTTCGAGATTGCGCGACAAAGGCTGCTCGCAGGCGCGCCGGGGACGACCGTCGCCGGCGTCGCGGCCTCGCTCGGCTTCGTGTCCGGCGGGCGATTCAGCGTCGAATACAAGAGGCTCTTCGACGAGAGCCCGTCGGATACCCTCGCAGCCTCGCGCGGGCCCGCGGGGCCGACGACGAAGCGCTCCCCCAGAGCCTGCTGAGCCCCACCGCTCCATTCATTTCATACACAGATCATTCGTCGCCGCCGACGCGCGTCCGGCTCCACGTCGAACGTGATGGGTTCGCGCCGGAAAATGCACGAGCCTTCGTTGTGCGAAAACCGCAGTCATTGTGCCAAATCGGCAGGAATCCGACCGCGGTCACGAGGTAGTGTTTGTCGAAATTGCCATGAAGGCTATAACTTCTCACTCTACGGGTGAAGCGAGAGCAACCCGTAGTCCGTGGTCAGCAGCAATCTTTTACTTTCCACCCGCTCGGGCCGGCCCGCATGGCGATCCACTTCGCCACGCTCTCCCCGGCCGAATAAGGAGACCCGCATGAGACACGTACGCTTCCTTGCGACACTCGGCCTCGCCGTGCCCGTCGCGCTGCTCGCTGGCGGCTGTAGTCGTACGCTGGACACGACCGACAGCCGCACCGACGACCCCATCGGCGGGGTCGCGCAGCCCCTCGAGACCCCCGTCTGCTACGGGGGCCACCCCCAGCCCACGGGCTTCTGGGCGGGCGCCGACAACGCCGACGACGTGTATGGTGCGCTCAACGGGACGCTGGGCAGCGGGGTCACCTTCGCCTCCGGCAAGGTCGGCCAGGCCTTCGTCTTCAACGGCGCCAATGACATCAAGATCCCCGACTCTCCCTCGCTGACCTTCCCCACCACGTTGACGGTCGAAGCCTGGATCAACCCCACCAACGTCAACCCGCTGCAGATCATCGTCAGCAAGAACCGCGCGAACGGCGGGACCGGGTACAACTTCGGCATCAGCGGCGGCAAGCTGGGTTTCGGTTTCAACAACGGCACCAACTTCACGCTCTCGAGCACCACCACGCTGCCCGCCAACACGTGGACGCACGTGGCCGCCACCCGCAACGCCAACGTGGTGAAGCTCTACATCAACGGCGTCCTCGACGCGACCTCCACGAGCGCCCCCAACAGCGCATTGGGCGACAGCACCTTGCCGCTAACCATCGGCAGCGAGAACACGGTCTCGGGTCGCTTCTTCACGGGCCTCATCGACGAGCCGGCTGTCTGGGGTGCCGAGCTCACGGCCGCGCAGATCGCCGGCATCTATGATGCCGGCACGGCCGGCAAGTGCCACTGCGCTCCGAACCTCTGCGCGACCGGCACAATCTGCTCCCAGACCCCGAGCAGCTACACCTGCCGCGCGCCGGTCCTCGACTTCCAGACCCACCAGGACTTCCCCGCCGGCACCCGGCCCTTCGGCGTGGCGGTGGGCGACGTCAACAACGACGGCAAGCCGGACGTCGCCTTCACCCTCATCACTTCCGACCTCGTGAGCGTGCAGCTCGGCAACGGCGACGGCACGTTCGGGGCCGCCAGCACGTTCGCGGTGGGCAGCAACCCCAAGTTCGTGGAGATCGCCGACTTCAACGGCGATGGCAACGCCGACCTCGCCGTGAGCGGCGGCACCGTCGCGACGCACTACGTCAGCATCCTGCTCGGCAATGGTGACGGCACGTTCCAGGGCCGCGCCAACTACAACGTGAACAGCTTCGACCCGAGCGGCGCGGCGGTGGCGGACTTCAACGGCGACGGCAAGCTCGACATCGCCACCGCCAACTTCGTCGGCAGCACGGTCAGCATCCTGCTCGGCAACGGCGATGGCACGTTCCAGTCTGCCGTCACCTATCTCATGCTTGGCACTCCCAACTCCGTGGCCGCGGCCGACCTCAACGGCGACGGCAAGCTCGACCTCGTCACGGGCAACTACAACGGCAGGAACGTGGGCGTGCTGCTCGGCAACGGTGACGGCACGTTCCAGCCGGCAGTGACGATCATCATCTCACTGGGGGGCAGGTTCGTGCAGGCCGCGGCGGTGGGCGATCTCAACGGCGACGGCAAGCCCGACGTCGCCGCCAGCCTCTTCAACGACAAGCTCGTGAGCGTGCTCATCGGCAACGGCGACGGCACGTTCCAGTCCGCCATCGACTACCCCGTGGCCAACGGTGCTGGCGATCTGAAGATCGCCGACTTCAACGGCGACGGCCGAGCCGACATCGCCGGGACCCTCTACGGCTCCAACGCCGTGGGCGTGCTCCTTGGCAACGGCGACGGAACGCTCCAGTCCGCCAGCAACTTCGCCGTGGGCACCGGCCCCTTCTACATGGCGGTGGGCGACCTCAACGGCGACGGCAAGCGCGACATCGTCACCGCGAACTACACCGGCGGTAGCGGCAGCGTCCTCCTCAACGCGTCGCATTAGTGCATCCCGGGCAGGGCGGCCGCCGTCGCCGCCCTGCCTCCTCCATTTAGACACCCGCATCCTGGAACATCCTCAACGAGTAGAGGGCTGCCCTCGCGCGCCTCACATGTCCGGCTCGCACGTCCAGGCGAACTTCTCGTAGTAACGGTCACATTTGTAATGAGGGCCGCAGACCTCGGGGACGGCCGGGTCACAGGCCTTCCTGCAGTAACTCATCTGGCAGACGAAGCCCTCGGGGCAGGCAGGCGTGTGCTCCTCACCACAATGGATGAGACTGGCAGAACGGCGAGGAGCATACGCCAACGCATCACGGGTCGGCCCTGAACTGACACGCATGAGGGCACCCGGACTGCATCCACTCCTCAGGGGGAACTCGACATCGCTTCTTCCACTCCTCCTCACTCAAGTGGCAGTCGTGCCGGTGCATCTCCTCCGAGAGGTCCTTCGCCATCGCCCGGTCGATGGTTCCGCCTTCCCGCCACGTCTCTAAACACCCCGTCCCCATCGCCATCCATGCCGTGAACGTGAGAGACGATGCCACTGAAGTCATCCGGCCGGTGCCGGAAGCGCTCCAGCGCTGACCAAAGCTTGCAACTCTCGCCAATCAGCGGCTGAGGCCTGACCGCGAGTCGACGGAGAGGACGCATCGAGACCTCGGAGGAGAGAAACGCGCGACGTGGCGTTCTCCACTGACCCTTGCATACGAATGGCTGTGAACCTGGCATGGTCCGACGTGACGGCCCGCGCTCCGGGCGGCTTCCGGGCGCCTCTTCGCGTTAGCGCCGCAGCAGCGAGAGCGCGTTGGGCACGGCCGCGAAGCTCGCCGTGTTGTCGAAGATGCACCAGGTGCGCCGGCCCACCCGCTGGTGCGCCGACAACTCGCGGGCGAGCGCGTCCAGGTACGGCTCGGAGTAGTCCGAATGATAGATTCTGGGAGAGCCATGCAGCCGGTAGTACGCGACCTCGCCCCGTACGGGCACTTCGGGCACCACCTGTGGGTCGGCGCGCACCATCCCCACGCGCACGTCCGCGAGCAGCCGCTGTGCCTCCTCCGAGCACCAGGTCTCGTGGCGCGGCTCGCACACCACATCCCCCCGCGTGCGCGCACGCAGCGCCTCGAAGAAGGCTCCGGCCACCGCCCGCTCGAAACGCAGGCTCGGCGGCAGTTGCACCAGGAGGCAGCCCAGCTTCTCGTCCAGGTGGCCCACTTCCTCGAGGAAGCGCGCGAGAGGCTCCTCCGCGTCGCATAACCGACGCTCGTGGGTGATGACCTTGGGCACCTTCACCGCGAAGCGGAAGGCGGCGGGCACGCTGTCGCGCCAGCGCGCGTAGGTGGCCGGCCGGTGCGAGCGGTAGAAGGACGAGTTGATCTCCACCGCGGGGAGCACCTGGGCATAGCGCTCCAGGTGGCTGCCCCCGTCGGGGAAGAACCCCGCGACCGCGCTCGCGAGGCTCCATCCGGCACAGCCGATGAGGGTGGAGGGGCCTTCCATCGGTCCAGAAGGTGCCCACGGCGCCGCGCGGAGGGAAGCCTCCCTCGTTGCGCGTGGGTGGAGCCCGCGCGTTGGTGACGGTGGTGGCGCTGGCCGCCGGGGTGTGGCTGCAACCAGGGGGGCAGTGGCGCTTGTCGGCGCTGGCCCTGGTAGGGGCGGGGATCGGCGCGGTGCTGTGTTCAGGCCGGGTAGAGCACCAGAGGGAGCCTGCCCCTGCACCGCGACGGCGCTCAGGGGCAGCAGGTACAAATCGTCTGACACTTTCTCAGCGCTGGACGCTCAGGGGCACCAGAAGCCGCGGATGTTCAGGCTGGACTTGGTGCCGGAGCGAGTGGAGCAAGTGCCGGCCTTCCAGTTCGCCTCGTTCAGACGGATGGTGCTGCCGCTCACGCTCGACACGTAGGCCACGTGGCCGGCCGACTGGGAGGAGGGGATCATCGCCACGCAGCCCTTGCGGGCGGTGCTGCTGTTGATGATGGCAACCTTGTCGCTCCAGGTGTTGAGGCCGTAGGGCAGACGGGGTGCCAGACACCGCGCGTGCAGCACGCAGTTGTTGCAGTGGCCACAGGCCGCGGACTCAACCTGGGCGAGGTCCTCCTGCTGGGCGTCGGACACTTGCTCCGCGTCGTCCATCTCGTCCATCTCGGTGCCACCACATCCCGCGAGGGCGATGGAGACGGTGAGCAGGGAACGGGAGAGCAGGCGCGTGGGGAATTGGAACATGGATATGACTCCGGGACAGGCGGGGTTTGGGCGATGCTTGGGACGCGTCCGGAAGGAGGTCCGTAGCAACGGAAAATACATGAGCTCTCCGTGATTCAAAAAGAGCATGTAAAACATGTATAGATTGTCAGCTCGGAGGGGGAGCAGGCACCCGCCGTCACGCTCCACGAGGCGCTCGCGGCAGTGGACGATGTCACTGAAGTCATCCGGCCGGTGGCGGAGGCACCCCGCCGGAACGGGACCGGCTGCTTTCTGGACCCCGGACGCTGATTCAGGCATGCCGGAGGACTCCACTCACCGGCTCCAGGGACGGGGCCCCACCCGACGAAGGAAGTGCATGCGAGCCTGTCCATGCTGCATGGAGATGCTGACGCCCGGCATCCTGCGGTTCGGGGGCCGGCGCCTCGCCGGGCACTGCGAGGCATGTGGCGACGCCGTCTGCCAGGCGTGCCTGGGCCTCCACGTGCTGGAGGCCGGCGTCCTCCGCAAGCGCGCGGGCATGTCCGGACAGGAGCGCGGGCACGTGAAGGGACGGGTGTGCCGATCCTGCCTGTGGGAAGTCCTGACGGACCGGGGCGAGACGCCGCCTTTTGCCGCGCCTCGGGGACAACGCGAGCGCGCCGCTCGGGCCGCGCGGGAGGCCTGCGCCCACCCGGACGTGAAGCCGTGCATGGGCTTCTGCCCCGCCTGTGGTGACGAGGTCCCGTGGAAGGCCGAGCACGGCAACCCTTCCTGTGCGGGCTGCGGCGCGCCCTCGCATCAGCGCTTCAACTGCTGCTGGGCCTGCGGCGAGTCGTTCGACGAGGAGAACGAGCCCTCCCCTGTCGCGCGGGGGTACCGGCTGGAGTTCGACTGTGACTCCAGCGAGTGCACGGGGAAGCTGGCGTGGCTCATGCCGCACTGTCCGTGGTGTGGCGAGGCGAAGCGCTGGGAGCACGCGGAGGCTGGCGACCTGGAGTGCGTGGAGTGCGAGAGCCGCCTCGACCGGGCGTGGGCCTTCTGCGTGCGCTGTGGCGAGGAGGCACCGCTCCCCGACGACTGTCCCCGGTGTGGGTTGGGGCTGGACGAGGCCTCCTCCGCCGCCCGCTGCGAGCAGTGTCACCACCTCGTGTGCGGAGACTGCTGTGACCTTCGCGCTGTCCCGGCGGAGTCCGGGGAGCGACACGAGCGGCTGCTGTGCTCCGAGTGTGGAGCGGACTTCGCGCCGGCCGACGAGGCGGATGACGAGGAGGTCGAGCCCGAGGTGGAGGCCGAGGCCGAGCCCGAGCCGCGCGAGGAGGCTCCGCCGGAAGCACCACCGCCCTCGCCGTGGGAGGTGCTCGGCGTCGTGCCCGGAGCGCCGCTGGCGGAGGTGAAGCGAGCCTATCTGGCCCTGGTGGCGCAGTACCATCCCGACAAGGTCGCTCAGCTCGGGCCCAAGCTGCAGGTGCTGGCCCAGGAGGAGACGCGCCGCATCATCGAGGCCTGGGAGCAGGTCCGAAAGCAGGCGCGGCCCGGAGCCTGAGGCGGAACCACGGCCCGAGAGTGGGCTTGATCCGCTGACGTGGACAGTGGGGTTATGCTGCCAACTTCTGCCAGGTACAGCCACCCCTCGCGCGTGCCCACGTAGGTGATGTCCGTCGCCCAGGTGGTGTTGGGTTGCGCGGGAGAGAAATCCCTCGCGAGCACATTGGGCGCTATGGGCTGGGCGCGCAACTCCGCATGCACTCGCGGGCTGCCGTATGTGCGGCGACTGTCCGTGTAGCCGACTTACGAGGTATGTCCACAAAAGCGGCCTCGCGGTCCGCCACCCGGCCGCTCTCGATGAAGAGCGTGAGGTTCCACTTCCCGTCGTACCCCTCGGTCCAGCCGAAGCGGTCCCCGTTGTGGTCGAACTTGAAGGGGCGCGCGGCCTCCAGCTTGAAGCCAAGCCGCTGCTCCAGCTCGCCCACGAACCAGGCGATGCCGCGATCCTCGATGGTGTACTTGAGCCGCGCGTGCTTGCGGTTGGTCCGATCCGGGTGTCAAAGAACTCGAGCGACGCGACCTGGCACCACCCGCAGCGGGAAGGAGAAAGGCGGAAAGGGCGGGGAGGCGTTCATGACACCGTCTCCGGGACACCGTCTCCAGCGCCAGTAGAGGGCTGTCCTCGCGCGCCTCACATGTCCGGCTCGCACGTCCAGGCGAACTTCTCGTAGTAACGGTCACATTTGTAATGAGGGCCGCAGTCCTCGGGGACGGCCGGGTCACAGGCCTTCCTGCAATAGCTCATCTGACAGACGAAGCCCTCGGGGCAGGCAGGCGTGTGCTCCTCACCACAACGGATGAGACACGTTCCCCAGGCTTCGCGGGGGCGGCTGTAGGTATTCCACACCTGGCACTTCTGGCCCTCGGGACAGGGGGTCTCCTGGCAGTTCTGGCCATACACCTGCGTGCAGACCGACACGCCCTCCTCGCTGTTGGGCCGGATGCAGTCCTGACCCTCGGGACACGTACGGCCCTCACACGTGGGCAGGCAGGAAGGCCCATCGAGGCCCTCGCGGCAGAAGAATCCCTCCGGACAGCTCCCGGGCTCTTCCACCCGGCACGGCCGACCACACCGGCGGTTCTGGCAGAGGAAGCCTCGTTCGCATGAGGCTTCACGTGAATCGGACATGTCCAAGCAGGGCTCCCCCTCCTTTCGCTCACCCACGAGCGTGCACTGGCGGAGTCGAGGCCCTCCCTTTACTGTCTCCACCGTGCGGCACACCATGTCCTCTGCGCATTGCTGATCCGTCATGCACCGGCTGTCGGTGCAGTACGTCCACATGGACCGTGCATTGAAGAAGCAAGCGAGCGGTGGCTCACAGTCCTTGCGGTCCGCGCAGGGGCGCTCGTAGGTCATCAGGCTCTGGCGCTCTCCGGGAGAGAGCATCGGGACAAGCCTCGCCGCGGGAGCCGACCGAAATCCTCCCAGCATGGCCGTATAGATGACCCATGCCAATGGCAGGACCAGGAAGATACCTGGCAGAACAGCAAGGAGCGTACGCCAACGCATCACGGGTCGACCCTGAACTGACACGCATGCGGGCACCCGGACTGATTCCACTCCTCAGGGGGAACTCGACATCGCTTCTTCCACTCCTCCTCACTCAAGTGGCAGTCGTGCCGGTGCATCTCCTCCGAGAGGTCCTTCGCCATCGCCCGGTCGATGGTGCCACCTTCCCGCCACGTCTCTAAACACCCCGTCCCCATCGCCATCCATGCCGTGAACGTGAGCACTCCTCGCCAGCGCATGTGTCCTTCTCCTCGAGGAGGGCCAGGTCGACTGGAACAGTGGTACGAATTCGTCAAGAGAGAGCGCCGCTGGCATCGGTAGCAGCGCTCCCAGCCATGCCGGGCACCCTGCTCTACCCGCTCACCTCCCGGGAGGAGCCCGGGCTGGCGACGAGCCCCGAGCGCACGGTGAAGTCGCCGAAGCCTTCACCCGGCCGCCTGTCCTTCGCGTACGCGGCGAACACCGGCTCGAGCGCCTCCAGCAGGCCCGCCTCGTCGATGTTCTCGCGGTACAGCCGATTGAGGCGCTGCCCGCGCACGTCTCCGCCGAGGAACAAGTTGTAGCGGCCCGGCGCCTTGCCCACGAGCGCGAGCTCCGCGAGGTAGGGCCGGGCACACCCGTTGGGGCAGCCGGTGATGCGCAGGTGGATGTTGTCCTTCTCCAACCCGTGCGCCGCCATGCGCGTCTCCAGCAGGCCCACGAGGTCGGGCAGGTAGCGCTCGGCTTCCGCCATCGCCAGGGCGCACGTCGGCAGCGCCACGCAGGCCAGCGCGTTGCGCCGCAGGGGGCTCGCGCGCTGGTAGCCCGCGAGGCCATGCGCCGCCACCAGGGACTCGATGGCCGGCCGGTCCTCGGAGGCGATGCCCGCGATGATGAGGTTCTGGTTGGGCGTGAGCCGGAAGTCACCCCGGTGCACCCGGGCGATCTCCCGCAGGCCCGTCAGGTGCGTGCTCCCCTCGCGGTCCGCCACCCGGCCGCTCTCGATAAAGAGCGTGAGGTTCCACTTGCCGTCGTACCCCTCGGTCCAGCCGAAGCGGTCCCCGTTGTGGTCGAACTTGAAGGGGCGCGCGGCCTCCAGCTTGAAGCCGAGCCGCTGCTCCAGCTCGCCCACGAACCAGGCGATGCCGCGATCCTCGATGGTGTACTTGAGCCGCGCGTGCTTGCGGTTGGTCCGGTCCCCGTAGTCACGCTGGACCTTCACCACGTTCTCGGCCACCACGAGCAGCCGCTCGGGCGGGACAAAGCCAATCACGTCCGCGAGCCGGGGGAAGGTCGCGTTGTCGCCGTGCGTGGCGCCCATGCCGCCGCCCACCACGACGTTGAAGCCCACCAGCTCCCCCGCCTCCAGGATGGCGATGAAGCCCAGGTCCTGGGAGAAGACGTCCACGTCGTTGAGGGGCGGCACCACGACGGCCGTCTTGAACTTGCGCGGCAGATAGGTGGAGCCATAGATGGGCTCCTCCTCGCCCCCCTCGACCTTCTCCTCGTCCAGCCAGATCTCGTAGTAGGCGCGCGTCTTGGGCAGCAGGTGCTCGGAGAGGCGCTGGGTCCACTGCTGCACCAGCGCGTGCGCGCGCGAGTCCACCGGATTGGGATTGCACATCACGTTGCGGTTGACGTCGCCGCAGGCGGCGATGGTGTCGAGCAGCGTGGCTTTCATGGCCGCGATGGTGGGCTTGAGATCGCCCTTGAGCACGCCGTGGAGCTGGAACGCCTGACGCGTGGTCATCCGCAGCGTCCCGTTGGCGTGGGTGCGCGCCAGTTCGTCCAGCACGAGCCACTGCTTGGGGGTACACACCCCGCCGGGCAGGCGGGTGCGGAGCATGAAGCTGTAGGCGGGCTCCAGCTTCTGCTGCCGGCGCTCCTCGCGGATGTCCCGGTCGTCCTGCTGGTAGCTGCCGTGGAACTTGATGAGCTGGGTGTCGGCCGGGGCGATGGCGCCCGTGAGCGGATCGGCCAGGCTCTCCGCCAGCGTGCCGCGCAGGTGCCGGCTGCGCGCCTTGATGTGCTCCACCTCGGCCAGGGGGGCGGACGTCGGATTCTTGCTCATGGGATGACCTCGCCTCAGTAGACGTCGCGCAGGTAGCGCTGCTGCTCGCGCAGGGTTTCGAGATGGGCCCGGGCGTCTTCCCGGCTCTTGCCGCCATGGGCCACGTAGATGTCGATCAGGGCCTCGTGGACGTCCGGGGCCATGCGCTGGGCCTCGCCGCAGACGTAGAGCGAGGCGCCGCCTTCCAGCCAAGCGTGCACGTCACGCCCCTTCTCGCGCAGGCGGTGCTGGACGTAGACCTTCTGGCCCTGGTCCCGCGAGAACGCCACGTCCAGCCGGTGCAGCTCGCCCTTCTTCACCGCCTCCTGCCACTCCACCTGGTAGAGGAACTGGCTGCGGAAGTGCTGCTCGCCGAAGAAGAGCCAGTTGCGGCCACTCGCTCCGGTCTCGGCCCGCTCCTGCACGAAGGCGCGGAATGGCGCCACGCCCGTACCCGGGCCGATCATCAGGATGTCCCGCGAGGGATCCGCCGGCAGGCGGAAGCGCTCGTTGGACTCGATGAACACCTCCACCACGTCCTCCTCCGCCGTACGCGTCGAGAGATAGGAGGAGGCGGCGCCGAAGTGCCGGGTGCCGAAGGCCTCGTAGTCCACCCGGGCCACCGTCAGGTGCACCTCGTCCCCCACCCGCTTCTGGCTGGAGGCGATGGAGTAGAGCCGCGGCGTCAGACGGCGCAGCGCGCCCACCAGCTCCTTCGCGTTCCACTCGGCGGGATGGGCCCGGAGCAGATCGATGACCTGATGGCTGTCGAGCAGCTTGCGCAGGCCCGCGGCGTTCTCGGGGGCGAGCAGCCGCTTCAGCTCCGCGTCACCGGTGCGCTCGGCATGGCTCGTCAGGAAGGGCCGGCTCAGGCGGGTGATCTCCAGTCCCTCGGACAGCCAGCGGTGCAGCGGCAGCGCGCGGCCGTCTCGAGACACCTCGGTGGCGCCATCGAGCTTCAGCGTGGAGAGCACCGCGTCCACCAGCTCGGGGGGATTGCGCGGCACCACCCCGAGCGCGTCTCCCGGCTCGTAGCGCAGACCCGAGCCCTCGAGCGACAGCTCCACGTGGCGCACGTCCTTGAGGGCCCCGCGGCCGGTGATGCGCTGGTTGGCCAGCACCTGGGCGGGATAGGGATTCTCCCGGCTGAAGGTGGGCGCCATGGACGCGGTGGGCAGTTGCGTCACGGTGGCGACGGGAGCGCCCAGCTCCGTGCGCGCACGCTCCAGGGCCTGTCCCAGCCAGGGCTCGGCGACCGGCTCGAAGTCCACGTCGCAGTCGGCGCGAGAGAACAGCCGCGCGGCGCCCAACTGCGCGAAGCGCTCGTCGAGCACGCGGCCGACCTCGCAGAACCTGGCGTAGCTCGAGTCCCCGAGCGACAGCACCGAGAACTGGAGCTGGTTGAGCGCCGGGGCGCGCTTGCCCATCACGAAATCGAAGAAGCCGCGCGCGTCATCCGGGGGATCGCCATCCCCCTGGGTGCTGATGACCACGTACAACACCCGCTCGTTCTTCAGCTCGCGCGTGGGGTACTCCCCGGCGCGGAAGATACGCACGGCGACCCCGGCGGACTCCAGGCGCTGCTTGAGGCGCTCGGCGAGCTGCCGGCTGTTGCCCGTCTGGGTGCCGTAGACCACGGTCACCGGCGTCTGGGGCGTGGCCTGGGGCACGGCCGTCGGCTGGGACTGGGGCGCGGACACCGGCAGGGACCGGGCGGCGAGCCCGGCGAAGTACCCGCTCAGCCAGTTGAGCGCCGAGGCATCGAGCCCCTCGACGAGGCGCTGCAGCAGCGCGCCCTTGTCCGCGCCCAGCGGCGTGGCCAGGGTGGCGATGGAGGATGCATTCACGGAGGCACTCAAGACGTCTTCTCCTGCGCGTCGAGCACGCGCTTGACCTGCGTGTCCACGTCCTCCGAGGGCTCCAACTCGAGCCAGGGGACGCCGGCGCCACGAAGCTGTTCCTTCAAGACCAGACGCGCCTGGGGAACCGGGGTGTAGAGAATGGCGAGCAGTCCCGCCTCGGCCAGCGCGAGGGCGTTCTCCGCGTCCCCACGCACGGTGGCGGTGTGCCGGCCCTGAGCGAAGAGGGCACGCTCCAGGCGGAGCGCGGCGTCACGCACCTCGGGGGTGCCCGTGAGCAGGAGGACCGCTCCGGACTGGCCCAGGCGCTCGCGCCGCTCGCTGGCGGAGACGAGGGAGCGCGTCTCGCCGGCGCCCTGCCCGCCCGCGCCGCCGAGGATCATCCCCGCGGCGACGGTGTCGTTGGTGAGCGGATCCACGACGATGAAGGCACCCGTGCGGCGGTTGTCCCGGTAGGGATCGCACACCACCGGCCGCTTGCAGACGAGCCGCACCTTCGCGATGTCATTGAGCCCGAGCGTCGGGGCGGGCTGCTCGGACAAGTCCTCCAACTCCTTGCGCCAGAGCACCTGCTCGATGTGGGCGGGGACGTACTTGGAGGTGTGCTTCACGAGGTAGCGGCGCGAGGTGTCCAGGCGCTCCTCGCCGAACCAGACCAGCATGGCCTCCATGTCCTGGAGCACCCGCGGGGGCTGCTCGGCGTGGGCGATCAGATCTCCCCGGCTGATGTCCACCTCGTCCGTCAGGCGCAGCGTCACCGAGGCGGGCGCGCTGGCTTCCTCCAGGCGGCCATCGAAGGTGTCGATGGACGCGATGTGCGTGCGCCGCCGGGAGGGATACACGACGACCTCGTCCCCCAGGCGCACCTTGCCGGAGACGATCTGCCCGGCGAAGCCGCGGTAGTCCAGGTCCGGGCGCAGCACGTACTGCACGGGGAAGCGGAAGGCCGCGTCCTCCTGCCGGCGCTCGTGCGGCAGCGTCTCCAGCCACCCGAGCAGCGTCTCGCCGTCGTGCCAGGGGGTGCGGGCACTCGGCTGGGTGATGTTGTCACCCGTGCGCGCGCTGATGGGGAAGAAGCGCACCTGCTCGAAGCCGAGCGTGCGGGAGAAGTCCTCGAACTCCGTGGTCAGGCGCTCGTACACCGCCTGATCGAAGTCCATCAGGTCCATCTTGTTGATGGCCACCGCCAGGTAGGGAATGCCCAGCAGCGAGGCGATGTACGCGTGCCGCCGCGTCTGCGGGAGGATGCCCAGGCGCGCGTCCACCAGGATGACGGCCGCGTCGGCCGTGGAGGCCCCGGTGGCCATGTTGCGCGTGTACTGGAGGTGTCCCGGCGTGTCCGCGACGATCACCTTGCGCCGCTTCGTGGAGAAGTAGCGGTAGGCCACGTCGATGGTGATGCCCTGCTCGCGCTCGGCGCGCAGCCCGTCGGTGAAGAGCGAGAAGTCGATCTCCCCGCCCGCGCTCGCGCGCTTCACCGCCGCCACCTGATCCTCGAAGAGCCCGTTGCACTCGTAGAGCAGCCGGCCGATGAGCGTGGACTTGCCATCGTCCACCGAGCCCACCACCGCCAGGCGCAACAATTCCTTCTCGGCGTGCTCGGCGAGGAAGCCCTGGACGTCCGTCCTACCTTGAACCTGAGTCTCGGCGCTCATCTTAGAAATACCCCTCGCGCTTCTTGAGCTCCATCGAGCCTTCCTCGTCGTGATCGATGAGCCGGCCCTGCCGCTCGGACACGCGGGACTCCACCATCTCCGTGATGATGTCCTCGACGGACGCCGCCGAGGACTCCACGGCGCCACTGAGCGGATAGCAGCCCAGGGTGCGGAAGCGCACCCGCTTGTTCACGGGCTTCTCGCCCGGCCGCAGCCGCATGCGCTCGTCATCCACCATGATCCACTGGCCGTTGCGGCTCACCACCGGGCGCTCGGCGGCGAAGTACAGCGGGACCACGGGGATGCGCTCCTTGAGGATGTAGTGCCACACGTCCAGCTCGGTCCAGTTGGACAGCGGGAAGACGCGCATGCTCTCGCCCGCGTCGATGCGGCCGTTGTAGAGGTTCCACAGCTCGGGCCGCTGCTTGCGCGGCTCCCATTGCCCGTGCCGGTCGCGGAAGGAATACACGCGCTCCTTGGCCCGGGACTTCTCCTCGTCGCGGCGGGCGCCGCCGAAGGCCGCGTCGAAGCCGTGCAGCGCGAGCGCCTCGAGCAACGACTGCGTCTTCATGGCGTGCGTGTACTTCTGGCTGCCATGGTCGAAGGGGTTGATGCCCTCGGCGAGCGCCTTCTTGTTCTGGTGCACCAGGAGGTTCAACCCGTGGCGCGCCGTGAACTCGTCCCGGAACCTGTACATCTCCCGGAACTTCCACGTGGTGTCCACGTGGAGCAGGGGAAACGGCAGGGGCGCCGGATGGAACGCCTTGCGCGCCAGGTGCAAGAGCACCTGCGAGTCCTTGCCAATGCTGTAGAGCATCACCGGACGGGCGAACTCCGCCGCCGTCTCCCGGAGGATGTGGATGCTCTCCGCCTCGAGCACCGAGAGGTGCGAGTGCCTCGCCGCCAACGTCTCACTCATGTCCCGCCTCGACCTTGAGAAATTGCTCCGGCCCGGCCATGCCCGGCCGCGTCCTGGCCAGCGTGGGCAGTTGGGCCCGGAGGGAAACGACCTCGCCCACCACCAGCAGGGCGGGAGAACCCACCGCCTCCTCCCGGGCCCGCGCGGCGACGGACGCCAGCGGCGCCTCGAGCACGCGCTGGTGCGCCCAGGTGCCCGCCTCCACGATCGCCGCCGGGGTGGACGGCGCGCGGCCCGCGGCGATGAGCGCGAGCGTCACCTCCTCCAACCGGCGGCCCGCCATGAAGAGCACCAGCGTCTCCGCGCCCGCCAGGTGCGCCCAGTCCGGCGCCTGGCCCGTGCGGTGCGCGGTGGCGAACGTCACCGAGCCCGACACCCCCCGGTGGGTGACGGGAATGGCCGCCGCCGCCGGAGCCGCCAGGCCACTGGAGACGCCCGGGACGACCTCGTAGGCGATGCCCGCCGCCTCCAGCGCGAGCGCCTCCTCCCCACCCCGGCCGAACACGAAGGGGTCTCCCCCCTTGAGCCGCACCACCGAGCGGCCCAGCCGCGCCTGGGCGATGAGCAGCGCGTGGATCTCCTCCTGCGCCACCGACTCGCCCCCGCCCTCCTTGCCCACGAACACCAGCCGCGCGTGGGGCCGGGCATGCGTGAGGACTTCCGGGTGGATGAGGCGGTCGTACACCACCGTGTCCGCGCTCGCGAGCAGCCGGGCCGCGCGCAGCGTGAGCAGGCCGGGATCTCCCGGGCCCGCCCCCACCAGGTACACGATGCCCTCGACGTGTTGACTCATGTCGTCTCTCCAAAGTTCTTCAGCGCGGCGCGCACCCGGGCCCAGGCTTCCCGGCGCCGTCCGCTCACCAGCAGCTCCCCCGCCTCGCCCTCCACCAGCTCCTTGAGCAGCCGCATCCGCGCGGGCCCCTGCGGCAGACGCTTGCGCAGCCACCCCATCAGCCGCGCGAGCCGCACGTGCCCGGGCTGCACCTGCTCCAGGAACCGCTTGCGCAGCAGCCGCGCCAGCGCGGGCGCCTGGCCCGAGGTGGACACCGCCACGACGATGGGCCCGCGCCGGCCCACCGACGGCAGCGTGAAGTCACACAGCTCCGGCACGTCCGCCGTGTTGAGCCACACGCCGCTCGCGCGGGCCTCGGCCGCCACGGCCTCGCTCACCCGCGAGTCGTCCGTGGCCACGAACACCAATTCCTGCCCCCGGGTGTCTCCGGGCTCCCAGGCGCGCTCGAGCAACTCCAGACGGCCCGCGTCCGCGAGCTGGCGGATGCCACGGCCCACCACCGGCGCCACCACGCGCAGCCGGGCTCCCGCCTCGACGAGCTGCCGGCTCCGCTCCTCGGCGATGGTGCCGGCTCCGACCAGAAGCACCCGCCGGCCCTCCAGACGAAGGCAGACGGGAAAGTCCACGGGCGTGCTCATGAGACCATCACTCGGAACTGGATCCTGGATTTCATTCAGCGCTTCACGTGCAGGCCGCACTCACGGTTGTCGGGCGATTCCCACCACCAGCGGCCCGCACGCTCGTCCTCATACGGCTTCACCGCGCGCGTGCAGGGCGCGCAGCCGATGGAAGGGTAGCCGCGATCATGCAGCGCGTTGTAGGGGACTCCGTGGGCCTTGATGTACGCCCACACTTCCCGGGACGTCCACCGAGCGAGCGGGTTCACCTTGAGCAGGCCATGCGTCACATCCGCCTCGAGCGCCTGGACCTCCGTGCGCGTGACGGACTGCTCGCGCCGCAACCCCGTCACCCACGCCTCCCGCCCCGACAGCGCGCGCTTGAGCGGCTCCACCTTGCGCACGCCACAACACTCCTTGCGCTCCTCGATGCTCTGCTTGAACGAGAAGTACCCCTTGGTGGACTCCAGCGCCTCCACCCGCGCGCGCTCGGGGAAGAACGTTTCGATCTCCACGCCATAGCGGCGGCGCACCACGTCCATCACCTCGTAGGTCTCCGGCGGCAGCCGTCCCGTATCCAACGTGAACAGGCGCACGCTCGGCGCGTGGGCTCGCGCCAGATCGATGAGGACCATGTCCTCCGCCCCAAAGCTCGAGGCGATGACCGCACGGGCCCCGAAGCGCCGCTCCACCCACGCGAGCACCCGCTCGGCGGGGGCGTCGAGCAGCTCCTCGGAGGTGGCACGCAGTTCCTCGGGCGAAAACGCGGGCGATGACAAGGAAGACGCGGACATGGCTGACCCCGACGGAAAAAAGAACGGCCCGCCCCTCGAGCGAGGCCGGGCCGTACGTGTCGCCGGACAACGGCCCCGTTGGACCGACTGCCCCCGGCGAGATTTCTCACCGCGCCCCCGGTCCTCGGCGGCCAGCGAAGCGCGCTACAGCATGAGTAGAGCGGTAATTACCGCCCGGCCCTTTCTCCGTCAAGGTGGAGGGAACGCCAATATGACGGACGGTCTCCTCCTGCCTTCCTGCCCAGGAGGCGCCCAGGTGCGCGGGGGCATGAAATCAGGCACAAAGGCCAGGTGCCCACGCTTTCCGCCCTGTCCATCTACCCGCTCAAGTCCTGCGCGGAGCTGCCGCTGACCCACGCCACGGTGGAGCCCCTCGGGCTGCAACATGATCGCCGCTGGATGGCGGTGCGGCCGGACGGCTCCTTCATGACGGGACGCGAGCAGCCCCGCTTCGTGCACCTGCGAGCCGTGCCGGTACCCGAGGGCCTCCGCCTGTCGGCGCCCGGCATGCCCGAGCTCGTGGTGGCCGTGCCTCCGGCCGACGCGCCCCGCCTCGACATCACCCTCTGGCGAGACTCCTGCTCGGTCGCCTGGGCCGGGGACGACGCGGATCGGTGGCTCTCCGCGTACCTGCGCGAGCCCGCGCGGCTGGTGTACGTGGACGCGCGCATGCAGCGCCCCGTGGATCCCAAGTACGCCGCGCCCGAGGACCGGGTCGGCTTCGCCGACGGCTATCCGATCCTGCTCATCTCCGAGGCCTCGCTCGCCGACCTCAACACGCGTCTGCCCCAGCCCGTGGAGATGAAACGCTTCCGCCCCAACCTCGTGGTGAGCGGCTGCGAGCCCTTCGCCGAGGACCGCTGGAAGCGGCTGCGCATCGGCGAGGTGGAGATGCGGCTCGTCAAGCCGTGCTCCCGCTGCACCTTCATCAACGTGGATGCGAGCACGGCCCGGGCCGATCCCAACCAGCAGCCCCTGCGCACCCTCGCCACGTACCGCAACCGCGACAACAAGGTGCTGTTCGGCCAGAACGTCATCCCGCGTCACGGGGGCGTGTTGCGCGTGGGCGATCCCGTCGAGGTGTTGGAAGAGGCCTGAAAGAATTACGGCCCCGTGGGGGAGTCCTCGGACCCGGGGGCGGGGCTTCCCTCGGACGCGAGGGCCGGACTGGCGCACCGGGTGTTGGCACACGATGTGCTGAACGCCTGGGCATGACGATCGCGCGTCGTGCCCGGAACATCCTCAAGCTCGGCAAGCAGGCGGTCTCGGAGTGGAGTGACGACAACGCTCCGATGTTCGCCGCCTCGCTCTCCTACTACACCCTCTTCTCCATCGCCCCGGTGCTGGTCATCGCCGTGAGCGTGGCGGGCATGGTGTTTGGCGAGGAAGCCGCGCGGGGGCAGATCCAGGCACAGCTGGATGATCTGGTGGGCCGCAGCAGCGCCGAGGTCATCGGGCAGATGATGATCAGCGCGCGCAAGCCGGGCACGGGCATCCTGGCCACCACCATTGGTCTCGTCGCCCTCATCTTCGGCGCCACGGGCGTGTTCGTGCAGTTGCAGGACTCGCTCAACCACATCTGGAACGTGAAGCCCAAGCCGCGCAACGGCGTCATCGCCTTCCTGCGCAGCCGCTTCCTGTCCTTCGCCATGGTGCTGGTGATTGGCTTCCTGCTGCTGGTGTCGCTGGTGGTGAGCGCCGTGCTGGCGGCGCTGGGCGCCTGGTTCTCCAACCTGCTGCCCGGCTGGACGGTGATGTGGCAGGGCGTCAACCTGCTCATCTCCTTTGGCGTCATTACCGTGCTCTTCGCGATGATGTACAAGCTGCTGCCCGACACCCACGTGTCCTGGCGGGACGTGTGGCTGGGGGCAGCCGTGACGTCGCTGCTCTTCAGCCTGGGCAAGTTCCTCATCGGGCTGTACCTGGGCCGCAGCGCCGTGGCGTCGAGCTACGGCGCGGCGGGCTCGCTGGCGGTGGTGCTGCTCTGGGTCTACTACTCCGCGCAGATCCTCTTCCTCGGGGCCGAGTTCACCCAGGTGTACGCGCGCAGCCACGGCAGCCATAGCCACCCGGCGCGGGACCAGACCCCGCGAGCCGAGGTACGAGCGCCTGGGGTCGAGCGCCTCAGCCCTTGAGCGTCCGGCCGAACAACGCGAGCAGCGTCTGCCAGTGCCGCTCGGAGGCATCCTTGTCGTAGACGGGCGTGCCCTCCACCGCGAAGCCATGGCGGGCGCCGACGTAGAGCTCGGATTGATGCTTGACGCCCGCCGACTTCAGGGCCGCCTCCAGCCGCGCGATGGCCTCGGCGGGCATGAAGAAGTCCTGATCGGCATGGCCGAAATAGACCTCGCCCTTGAGCTTGCTGGCGAGGAGGTGGGGACTGGAAGGCTCATCCGTGGCCAACCGCCCGCCATGGTACGAGGCCGCCGCGACGATTCGCTCCGGGAAGTCGGCCATCACACGCACGGCGATGGCGCCCCCCATGCAGTAGCCCACCACGCCCACGCGAGACCCCTTCACCTGGGGCTGGGCGGCGAGGAAGTCGAGCTGCGCGGCGGCATCGGTCTTGATGCGCTCGGGCGTGAGCGAGGAAATGAGTCCAAAGATGCGCTTGCGGAACGCCTCGTCCTCGAACGAGCCCTCCGTCAGGCCGGGCAGCGGCGCGCGGCCTTCCCGGTAGTAGACGTTGGGCAGCAGCACGACGTAGCCCGCCGCCACCAGCCGGTTCGCCATGGCCTCGAACGCGGGACGGATGCCCATGGCGTCGGTGACCAGGAGCACCGCCGGCCACTGTCCCTCTCCGTCAGGGTGGTACAGCCTGGCGTCCAGCGTTCCCTCGGGGGTCTTGATGTCGACAGCTTGCACGGCCATGCGCCACCTCCAGTTCCAGACGGAGGTGTCTAACGCATCGGGACGCGCCTTCAACAGAATCCAGGGGGAATAGGGAGGCTGGAGGACAATCGCGAAGAGTTCCTCCATGGCCCGGATCGATGGCACCCTCCCATCATGAAGCCTCTTCCCCCGAAGCAGAGCGCCCGCATCAACGGACAGACCCTCGAGTACATCATCGCGGGTCAGGGCTCCCCCACGCTCGTGCTCGTCAATGGTTCCGGTGGCCCCATCGAGGGATGGTTCAGGGTCCTGGAGCCGCTGTCCACGCTGGGGACCGTCTTCGCGTACAACCGCCCAGGTATTGGCGGCAGCGGCAAGCCGGTGGTCCCGCAGACCGGAGAGGTCATCGTCGAGTCACTTCGTGCGCTCCTGAGTCACGCCCACCTGGCTCCGCCCTACCTCCTGGTGGGTCATTCGCTCGGTGGCCTCGCCGTCAACCTCTTCGCCCGGACATTCCCAGAGGAGGTGTCGGGCGTGGTGCTGCTCGAGGCCACCGCTCCCGAGGACGTCAGCGTCATGGCCAGGCATCAGGGCGGCTTTCAGCGTTTCGCCCAGCGCACGCTCGATGCGATCCTCGGGAAGGATGAACTCGGAGAGACGGAACACGTTTCACGCACCGTCGACCTCATCCAGCGCGCGGGCTCCTTCCCAGACGTCCCACTCGTCGTCGTGACGGGAGGCAGACCCGCCATGGCATGGGCCACCCCGGCGCAAGCCCTCGCCGCACGGGCGGAACACCAGCGGGGCCTCGCCGCACTGTCACCCCAGGGGAAGCAGATCATCGCCAGCCGGAGCGGACACTTCCCGCAGCTCACGGAGCCCGAGGTCGTGGTGGAGGCCGTGCGCTTCGTCCATTCTCGCCGACCTCCGTCGTGACTTGCTCCAGTGTGCCTGGCCATGCGTGCCACGGCGGTGACTCGGGGACCGGGCAGGCATCCACATGGGAGACGCGTGGGCTATCTTCTTCTGGCCCATGGGTGATGACGGAGGCACGGGATGCGCAGCGTCGCGGCGAAACGGCACCGGCCGCCGGGAGGTGCCAGCAAGCCACGCGAGGAAAACGGCGGACTGAACCGCGAGGTGCGTGCGCAGTTGCTGCGGCTCGACCGCATCGACAGCGTCCTGCGTTCCCGTTGGGTCGCGACCGACTTCAAGGATCGCGCGCTCGAGCGCAAGCTCGAGGCGCTGAACACCACGGCGATCGACTGGCTGCGCGAGGTGATCGCACTCCACGGGTGGCCCGGGCGAAGCCTGGTGGGGAAAGCAGCGGCGGATGCCGCGAGCCGGCTCATCCAGCATGCCGACTGCTCCCTGGCCTTCCAGCAACGGTGTCTGCGCCTGCTCAAGGACGCCGCGGCGAGAGGTGATGTTCCCCCTCGGCACGTGGCCTATCTCACCGACGTGCTGCGCATGCGGACAGGCAGAAAGCAGCTCTTCGGGACGAAGTTCCGCAAGCACGAGGGCAGGCTCGTCCCGTATCCCATCGAGAAGGAGTCCCAGGTCGACGAGCGACGCAAACAGATGGAACTCGAGCCGCTGCGCGCATACGCTCGCCGGCTCGAGCGGACCTACCTGCTGTCACCCACGAGGCAGCAATGAGCAGCGGACCCGATTGGGAGACGTTCGTGCGGCGCCACTGGGAGAAGGCTCCCGCGCACCTCCCCCTTGCCCTTCCCGTCGTCCCGTCGGCACGGGCCTTCCGGAGCCTCATCACGGCGAGCGAGCCTTTCCGGCATGGCACACGCTTCAGGGCCCTGCCCGACGTGCGGTTCTTCGTCGAGAACGCGCAACTGCGCTCCCCTGGCACGCTCCTCCCCGGAGCCCGGGAGCGGGACGTGGACGGCTACATCCGCCGAGCCTCCGCCCTGCTGGGGCAGAAGGGGTTCCAGCTCCTCGTCGAGCAGCCGCTCCTGCTCGACTTCTCCCTCTGGAATGACGTCCGGGACTTCGTCCGGGGCCTGCTGGAGCGCGTCGGCGTCCCCGTGCTCCCCATCGTCAGTGACTTGCTCGTGGGCAACTTCGCCCGTTCACCGCAGGGCGTCGCGAAGCGACTCCATCACTCGGTCTTCATCCTGGTCCTCCACGGTCGGATGCGAATCCGTGTCTGGGACAAGCTCTGGGGCGCTCCACCGAACGAGACCGTCGGCTTCGACCGTCACCTCTGCGAAGCGACGACGCTGGAGGCCCAGGCGGGAGACATCCTGTACGTGCCCTCGCGCTCCTTCCATCTCGAGGAGTGCAGGGAGAAGTGCATGGCCTTGCGGCTGTGGATTCCCGCGCGGGGCAGCCGCCCGACCCATGTGGTCAAGGAGCTCCTCACGAAGCTCATGGACCAGCGGCTCGAGCATGATCACACGGTTCCCTATCTCGACTACCCGGGACGCCGCCGCAAGGGGACCCGCTCCCCTGTCGAGCCCCTGGAACGCGCGGCCCGTGCATTCGAGGAGGTGGCGCGCAGCCCGGATCTTCCGCAAGCACTGCGCATCATCTGGGCCCGTCGCGTCAGCGCCTGTGGGCTTGAGCCGGCTCCTCCTCCCCGGGAGTTGCTGCCCCTGGACGACTCCTCCCTCGTTCGAGGAGCGCCACGCGGCCACATCGTGCGGATGCTGGACAGCTCGGGGCAATGGATCTGGGCCGTCAACGGCCACGTATTCCCCGGCTCGGGCAGCACCGAAGCCATCCAGGTGCTCGAGGCGCTGGAGTCTGGAGCCGCGCGGCGGGTGGGCGAACTCTGCCGGGTGGCGCGGCGAGGGGCCCGGCGTACGGAGCTCCGCGAGCTTCTGGAGACGCTCCTCGCGCTCCGCGGAATCGAACTCGTGTCCGAGACAGGGGCCTGACGGATGCCGCGGATCGAGATCACGAGAAGGTTCGACTGGGATACCTTCGTGCGGCGCTACTGGAACAAGCGCCCGGTGCTCTACAAGGGGACATCCGCGTCACCGTTCGAGTCCGCGGATGTCTTCGACGCGGCAGCCGGTGCGACCCGGAGCTACTTGAAGCAGAGCTACTCCACGGACTCGCGCTCGAACCTCCAATTCACGATCGACCGCGAGCAGCAACTCTTCCTCGAGCCCTGGCTCCCACGTGCGTCCGACGGCTCCCTGGAGTCCTATGAGGCCCGCGTCCTCGGGCGGTTGGGCTCGCGGAAGTACGCCCTCATCATCGCGAGCCTGTATTCCTCCGGATTTGGCCTCTGGTCCAAGGAGCGGGCCTTCTTCTCGGAGCTGTGGCGGCGCGTCGGCATGCCGCTGTCCGGTGCCATCACGACGCTCTTCCACGGCAACTATGAGCACAGCCCGGTAGGCGTCCATCTGGACCGCTTCACGACCTTTCTCTTCGCGCTGAAGGGACGCAAGCGGATGCGGTTCTGGCCGAAGAAGCCCTGGAGCGCGCCGGTGAGCACGGTCCTCGACTACGCGCCCTACCTGAAGGAGTCGTTCGTCGCCGAGGTGGAGCCCGGGGACATCCTGTATTGGCCCTCGAGCTACTACCACGTGGGGGAGAGCGCGGGAGAGGAAGTGGCCACCAGCGTGAACGTTGGCATCCCTCGCACGGAGCACCCCACGGTCTACTACGTCGACGATCTGCTGCGTGGCACCATCGACGAGCTCTCACTCTCCGAGCAGGAGTGGCGCAACACCCGTCTGGCGAAGGTGAGCGCCTCACCCCTGGCGCGCGGCGTGCTCACGCGCGCGGGGCCCCTCTCGCCCGAGCTACCGCGCGCGCTCCGCGAGGCCGTGGACGCGTTTCGCGACGTGAGCCGGCCCCGGGAGACGCGCAGGCACATCCAGGCCATCTGGCTCAAGCGCCTCACCGCGGGCGGCTTCGAGCCCGTGCCTCCCCCTCTGCACGGGCGGCGGCTGGAGGATGAAGACCGCATCCGTGTGGACCCGCGGTTTCCGATCCTCTTCGAGCAGGTGGATGCAAGGCATTGGATCTGCTCCGGCAACGGGCATGCGCTGCTCGAAGCGGGAAGCGCGAAGGCCGTGGCTCGGCTATTCGAGACATTGAACTCGGGACACGAGGTTCGTGTCGGCGAGCTTCTGCGGCCGTTTCGTGCTCGCGTGAGGGGCATGACGCGCGATGACATGAGAGCCGTACTGGAGAGGCTCCAGGGGTTTCGGGCGCTGATCCGACTCGGACGTGGCGCCGCGCGCTAGCGGCGTGGCCCGCTTGACGGAAGCGCACGAAGGAGAACATGCTTGCTGCTCCAACTCGCGGTCCCACGGAGACTGACATGCCCAAGGCTCATGCGAAGGTGAAGGCCCCCCGGTCGTCGAAGCAGGCCAAGCAGAAGCTCGTTGAGATGATGCGCGAGGTGGAGAAGACGACGACGAAGCAGCCTTCGTCCAAGACGGCACGTGGGTCCTGCGCTCGGATGTACTGCGTCTGACACGGCGCGTGGAGCCCAGTCGCTCGAGGGCCCGGAAGGCCGACCTGCTGCTGGAGCTTCCGACGTCGCATTCAGGGCCGGCCCTTTCCCTGCCTCCGCAATCCCGCCGTCTGGTGGAGGCCGTGAGAAAGGGCCGTGCTACTTCCTTCTTCCCTCCCGTGGCCCAACGCGGTCCGGAGGGAGTGCTTCGGGCCGCGAGGCTCCTTCAGGGCGAGGAGGACGCCCGGCTCCTCCGCTCCACCCTGGCACTGCCCCGCTTTCGTCCGCTGAGAGAGTTCCTCGAGGAGCTCGGCGGTTGGTGTCGGCGCACGGCGCGACGGCACCCGGAGTTGCTCGCGCCGCGCCTGCTCACCGTCACCAACGGGGAGTTGTTCGGTCCGCTGATCTCGGACGCCTTCATCTTGTGCGCCGCGGCCGACGAAGGCCGTCCCCATCCAGGCCTGCGAACGTTGCTGGAAGGCTTCCAGGCGTTCTTCTCGCTCTTCCTCGAGCGGCTCGCCCGCGACGAGCGCGCGGGAGTGTTCCGTCGGGAAGGCTTGCTCGGGCCCCTGGTCGGCCTGTGGGCCCACCCCGAGGAGACGCACAACGGGCGGCAGAGCGTGCTGCGGCTGCGCTTTCGCAAGGGAGGTGCACTGGCCTACAAGCCCCGCCCCGCCAGCGGGGAGGCCCTCTTCCTCCAGGAAGGCCGCGGTAGAGCCGCGTGCTCGCTCTTCGAGTGGCTCAACCGTCTGCCCGCCGCGTCCGGCACCATCCGCCTTCCCACGATGCGCATCCTCGAGGGCAAGGGCCGCGACCGGTCCGCCTATAGTTGGCAGGAATGGATTCCCCAGCCCCGCCAGTGGGGGATCCTCCGGCAATCCGGGAGCGTTCGGCTCGAGGGCTGCCGGCTCACCCCCCCCGAAGCCGAGCGCTTCTGGCACCACGCCGGCTCACTCACCGCCGCGTGCTTCGCCCTGGGAGCCACGGATCTCCACGCGGGCAACGTCCTGGTGGGCACCCGGCGGGGGACACGACAGCCCTTGCCCTACCCGGTGGACCTGGAACTCTTCTTCGCTCCGATTGGCAGGCTCACGGAGACGGGGCTGATCTCGGACGCGCGCGAGCGTGGCAACCACCATGTGGGGTTCGAGCGTCTGGCGCGGTGGTGTACCGCCGGAGGCCCGCTGGCGTGCTTCTTCCCGTCGCGGGGTGGCGGGCTGAGCCTGCGACGACGGACACAGCCCTGGGCCCGTGAGGAGGCTCGCTCCGTCGTGGCCGATACGGAAGGAAACATTGGCTACGGCGCCTATCTCCTCCCCTACCTCCGCGGCATGTTCGACCTCTGGACGCTGCTGCTGCTCGAGCAGTCGAAGGTTGTCCGGTTCCTGAAGCGCACCTCTCGGCGGCGCTTCGTCCGTGTCCTGGTCAAGCCCACGGCCGTGTACGTCGAGGAGTTGGATCGGCTGTTCCTGTCTCCCGGGCGCTCGCCGGCCGGGCATGCGCGAGGCCGGAGCCGGTTCAGCCGAGAGGAGTGGACGCAACTCCACCGGTTCGACGTGCCGTATTTCTTCCGGCAGGCCCAGGGGGGACCCTTGCTCCACCTGGCACCACCGCCCGAGCCGTTCGGGCGGATGCGAGCGGGACGGCAGCGGTTCCTCGAGCCCCACCCTCCCCCTTCGAAGCGTGTGCTGGACGGGGGGCAGATCACCCTGGCCCACCTCGGCGTGGCCGTTCGCGACGCCGTCACCTTCGTCCTCCAGGATGTTCGCCATCGCATCGCGGAGGATCCGCGCCGGGGCGTCCGCATGGAGCTGCGGGACGCGCGGCGCGGAGCGGTGTCCTTCGACTGGAAGGAGGTGGGCCAGCGCCTGACGTACTCCTGGAGCGGCCGGGAACTCCGCGTGGGCATGGAGCCACTGGAGACACACACCACGGATTGAAGGGCGGCGCGCGCGCTCATTCTCCGGCGGGCAGCTTCTCGATGGCGCGGAAGGCCAGCAGCCTGCGCAGCAGCAGCCGCGTGCTCGCGCGCGTCGCGCGCTCCGAGAAGCGCTCGAGCGCGTCCCCCACGGCGAGCGGCTTGCCTCGGTTCAGCGCGCGGATCAACGCCGCGTGCCCCTTCGTGCCGGGAAATGCCACCGAGAACCCGTTGGCGGCGATGTGCAGCTCGTCATGCCATGGGACACAGAGGATGGGGTGGCCCGCGTCCGCCCGTACACGGTCGTTCTTCGCGAGTTCCGGGGCGGGACCTTCAGGCGGCGGCTTCAGCCCCAGGCCCGTCACCCATCCCAGCCAGCGCAGGCGGAGCGCACGCTCGAGCCGAGGTGCCGCCTTCGGGCTCCGGGCGGCCTCGAGCGCCACGGAGAAGTCACGAGGGAGCGCGCGTGCGGCCCTGGAGCGCTCGCTCTTGCCGAAGGGCAGCGGCGCGGCCTGTCGCTCCACGGACAGGGCTTCGCCGATGACCTCGGACAGGGCGGCCTGCACCCAGGAGGCCGCCGTCGAGCCGCGATCCAGCCCCAGGGAGAGCGTCGTCACCAGCCCCTCATCCACCGACTCCGCGACATGGCCGTACTCTCGGGGCCAGTAGAGGAGGTCCCCCGCCTTCCCCTCCAGGACACGCGCGCGCGAGCGGTGGCGCTGGTAGTTGTGAGGGTTCTCGTTTAGCGGCTGCTCCATCCCCTGGAAGACCTTCGGTGGCCAAGCCAGGAACCGCTTGCGCCCTTCGATGATGACCGTGAAGACATCCTGGTCGTCCGTGTGGGCACCGAACGGCGTCGCCCGGTAGTTCCCCGCGAACAGATTGCAGTCCGTGCCCCCCTGGAGGAAGCCGGTGCGCTCGAAGAGGCCACTGTAGAAGTCGCGCAGACGGGACCAGAGCCCCGGCACGACCGTCTGGCAGTTGTTGAGCATCAGCGCGAAGCAGGTGTAGCCGTGCCGCGCGCGGAGCCGCTCCGCATACCCTCCGAGCGAGCCATCCTCCGCCCGGGGCAGCAGCTCCCAGTACCTGTCTCCCAGGTACTCGGAGGTGTGCCGGTAGACCATCTTCGGGTCCCCGAGGTAGAGCCGGAGTTCATTCGGCCTCCCCGCGCGTGCATCCGCCGCGGCCAGGGTGAGGCCCTGGAAGAGTGCCTCCGGTGTCGTGAGGGGCGCGGGGAAGGGACGCCGTACCACCGCGGGCCTGCTCAGCGGGTGAGCGCGGAGGTAGCCATCCCAGAAGGTCTCCGAGACAGCGAAGCCGGTCGTTGCATGAGAAGAGTTCTTCAACTCCACCTCCCGTGTGGCCTGTACGCCGCGACGTGCTTTGCTACATCGCCCACGCGCGTTGGGGAAGTCCTCGAAGGGCCAGGGGGACAACACCTCGGGCGAAGAGCGCGGGACAAGACCCTTCCTGGACCGAGGATTCACACCTCGGCGAACCGCGTGCCGCTGAAACCCTCCGCCTCCATGGCCTGCTTGAGGTCCTCGGAGATGATGAGTCCCTGGGACCATCCCCAGGTGCGGAAGATGCGCGCGTCCCCCACTTTCGACGGGTCGATGCGCAAGCCCGCGACAACCCGATACATTCCCACCTTCTCGGGTTGACCGTCCTCGGGCTTCCAGTAATGCACCTCCTCACACCGGGCATCGTCGATGCAGCGAATCGCGCGCAGCGTGTTGAGGATGAAAAAGGGTCCCGCGTGCCCCTCCACCTGGGCGGGGATGAACTGCACGCCCTGGATGTCCAGGCGCTCGAAGAGCTGGACGAATCGAGCGTGGACCACGGGAATGGAGAAAGCGGCCCAGCAGAAGTCCAACGCCATACCATCAGGATTCACGGGGAACCGGATCGACCTCTGAAGCTCAATTTGTTTTCCCTTGAAGAATTGCCAGGGATTGATCTGCTCACCCCTCTCATCCACGGGACTTCTCAAGTGCCAGCGCCCCGGGTGATACCTGTCATCCATCAACTCGTAGTACCTGGACATGTCTTCCACTCCAGCCTCAGTCTTGAGATTTCGTCGCCAGCCGGTGGAGCAGTGACCCCGGGGTGCATACCTCTTCAGCGATCATCCTGAGCGCCGCTTGCAATTTCCTCCTACATTGAGAGGCGGTTCCACAGTCTTCAGTCGCCGCGCCGAGCCTCTTGTATACCTCTTGATGATACTCCGCTGGATGCGGACCTTTGTGGCCCTTGAGATAGACGAGGTTCTCAGCCGCATCAAGGCTCATCCCAGCCAGCGCGAAGAACTCCTCGAACAGTGGCGTCCAGGGTCCTCCGTTCAGCGTGGAGACTTCGTTCTTGTTCGTGGCGAGGTGGTGCCAGTGGTAGCCGTCCTGGCTCTCGGAGCCATCCATGCAGACGCTGCCCACGGTGGCGGCTGCCGTGCCCGCTGCCACTCCCGTGACGATGACGGTGCCGTCGGCCGCCATCTGCACTGTCAACGCGCCGCCCATCGTCATCCCTCCGGGCAACGAGAACCGGGGCGCACTCAGCAACGCTCCGAGTCCTCCCGTGGGGACCTCGGGCAAGCCCCTGGCCACTCCCATACTGGCCACCAGCATCAGCACCCGCAGCCCAGTGCCGCCCATCGCCTTGCCGAAGCGCTCGGCCGCTGCTTCGAGGTCCTGCACACTTCTCGCAGCTTCCGCCTCTTGATACAGCTGGATGCAGGCCCGAGCAACCCGGGTGAGTTCCCACGCGCCCACTGCCAGTGTCAGCCGGAGCGTCAGTGCCGCCACGAAGGCCTTGGTGAAAACAGGCTCGGGCGCCAGCCACGCCGCGAAGTAAATGAAGACAGATAGCGTCACGCTGGAGAGGAACAGGGGCGAGCTGAACAGCGCCCATGCTGCTTCGCGCACTCCGTCGCCCATGTAGGGGATGGAGAGTTTCAGGGCCATGAAGAGGCGGCTCGCCTCCAGTGACGAGGGCAGGGGTAGCCGCGACGGGCCATAACGGGAGAGGAACTCCTCGCGTAGCCGCAGTTCCCACTCCGCTGAACCCGGCTTCGTGGAGGCCCGTACAAGCCGGAACCGACGTCCTTCCTGCCTCGGGAAGGACTCATGGAAGTCCGCGAGCACTACCCGTGCATCCGCTACTCGAAGTCGCTCCAGTACCGGGTCCGGTGACACTTGCTCGAAACGGATCTTCAGTGCGCCCCCGGGTAATGTGCTCGTCCGCACCACTTTCGGCTGCATCGGAGGTCGCGGGGAAATCTTCTCCGGGGACGTGGTACACGAAACAGATAGGACGAGCGACAGGGCCATGACGACGTGCCGCCAGGAGCGGGTTCTCATGCCCGGCAGCATGCATGCCCAAACGGCCTCGCGCTACCTCGTGCCGAAGAGCCGATCTCCCGTGTCGCCCAGGTTCGGCTGGGTAAGCTGTACTCGTTGAGTTTCTCGTCCATCGCGGCGGTGTAGACGCACACGTCCGGGTGGTGCTCGCGCAGGTTGGCCAAGCCCTCGGGGCATGACCAGAGAAGATGTCCAGAAACTGCTCGACGTCGAGCTGCCGGGGTTCGGTGTTGACGCAGCCCGTGACGGAGGCCAGCAAGCTCATCCACAGCCACCGCGAGGTGGACGGGCGGAAAAAGACAAGAGGGAGTTCATGTCAACGGCGACTACTGGACACGAATGACGTCACCGTCGCGGGAGGTTGGAATTTTGCGTCACGCTGTCATGGGGACGCGCGCTTAAACCCGAAAAAATGAGCCGATTGCTCCTAGGCGGCATCACGTCCCCGCCGAAGCAGGAAGACGCGACCTACCCCGATTCCCGGCAGCAAGACAGGAAGGCCATCATGAACAAGACTATCGTCCGTCGAACCACCATTGCCGTGACCGTCATGGGCCTGCTCGGCCTGATGGGCTCCCTGGTCGTGCCGTCCGCCAATGCATCGCAGGTGAGCACCCTCGCCACCTGCAACGCCACCTGGTACGGAGCGGTGGGCGAAATCCCCGAGGGATGGCCGACCGCCAGCGGTGAGCCCTTCCACCGAATGGCGCTCAAGGCCGCGCACAACTCCCTGCCGTTCGGCACCCGGGTCAAGGTGTCCTACCAGGGCCGGTCCGTCACCGTGACCATCAATGATCGCGGAGGCTTTGGCGGCGCGACGTGCCTGGACCTCACCTACGGAGCGTTCACGCAGATCGCCAATACCGACCTCGGCGTCATCCCCGTGCAGTACGAGATCCTCAGGTGAGAGCACGCCGTGCGCCAGGAAGAACCCCCTCTAGCGCACAGGCGGGGCCCGCGCTTCGGTGGAGCGTGGACGGAGGGGACATGCGGCGACCCGTGCCCTTCACTCGGAGTCCACCACCCAGAATCGCCACTCCGTGGGAGTATCCCAGCGCCGTCGGTATTGCTCCCGCTCCTCCTCGGGCAAGCTCCTCCAGAATGGGGACCATGCGTGAAGCAACCACGCCTCTCCATTGCCCTGCCGCCATCCCGAAGAGACGGGCCCATACCCAGGAAACGCTCGCCAGGGAGGCGGCATGTCTCCCGCTTGATTGAGTTTCCGAGTCTCCGAGAGAAAGACTTCGTTCAGTCCAATCAGGGAGAGATGGCAGACCCACTCGCTCCAAGACTTCACCACGACCAGAAGCCGCGCCTCATCGCCACGCCCATGCTCCTCGCAATGAGGAATCCGTGTGAGAACCTGGTCGCGGCGGAGAAAACCCAGCCAGCCTGGATGGGCATGGGCCGGAAGATACCGATGCGCTGCTCGTGAGCAGACGCAGCAGTCTGGTGGAAATGTAAGTGTGCGCTCCGCCCGCCAACACTCCAATACGGGGAGGGTCAAGAACCAGTCCGCCTGACGCAACATGGGATAGCCCGCGTAGGCCAGGGTTGCATCCTCGTCGGCCAGGGGATGCTTCGGCGGAGGACTCGAGGACTTCTCGAGTCCGAAGATACGCCGGATCTGACGGTCCAGGTTCATGTGCCCCAGAAGTGAACCAAAGAGGTCCATGCGATGGAAGAGTGGGCTCCATCGCATCCGGAAACCCGCGCGGCCCGTCGAACAGGCGGGGGACGTGCCCTCCTCCTCGCCCTACTCCTGGATGAAGGCCAGCAGGTCGCGGTTGATGACGTCCTTGTTGATCGAGCACATGCCGTGGCTGAAGCCCGGGTAGCTCTTGAGCCGCGCGCCCTTGACCAGCGAGACCGTGAGCTTCGCCGCGCCGTCGATCGGCACGATCTGATCGTCGTCGCCGTGCATCACCAGGGTCGGTACGTCGAACCTGGCGAGATCAGCGCGGAAGTCCGTCTCCGAGAAGGCCTTGATGCAGTCGTATTCGGCCTTCAGCCCACCCATCATGCCCTGCATCCAGAAGCTGTCGCGCAGACCCTCCGAGACCTTCACGCCCGGGCGATTGAAGCCGTAGAACGCAATGCTCAGCTCCTTGATGAAGCTCGAGCGGTCACCGCGCACCCCGGCCCGGATACCGTCGAACACGTCCATGGGCAGGCCATTCGGGTGCCAGTCGGTCTTGAGCATGATCGGCGGCACGGCGCCAATGAGCACCGCCTTGGCGACGCGCGAGGTCCCGTGACGGCCGATATAGCGCGTGACCTCACCACCCCCGGTCGAGTGGCCGACATGCACGGCCTTCTCGAGACCGAGCGCGGCGGTCAGCTGGGCGAGATCATCGGCATAGGTGTCCATGTCGTGGCCGTCCCACGGCTGTGACGAGCGGCCATGACCGCGGCGATCGTGGGCGATGGTGCGGTAGCCCTGCGCCGACAGGAACAGCATCTGATCCTCCCAGGCGTCCGCGGTGAGCGGCCAGCCATGAGAGAACACGATGGGCTTGCCATTCTTCGGGCCCCAATCCTTGAAGTAGATCTGGGTGCCGTCCCGGGTCGTGAGATAGCTGCCAGAGATCTTGCCCGCGTGAGCGGTGAGGGAATCCGTCTGGGTGTTCATGGATGTTTCCTTTCAAACCGCCACCCTAATCATTCCCGAATCCTCCCGAATCACTCGAAGGAGTGATCCATGGCTACCCCATCCAGAAATGTCTTCCCAATGACTCAGGCGATTGCCTGAAGAGGGAGGGACGCCCGTCGTCAGGCCATCTCGCCGCGTGACAGCGCCAGGACGAGCAGGAGGGCGCACTCCCCCACCTGCTGCGTGGCCCCGAGAAAGTCCCCAGTGATGCCCCCCGCGCGCACCCGGAAGCGCCAGCCACACACGAGCGCGGTGAGGCCAGCGGCCGCCAGCAGGGCCCACGCGGTGGCCACCTCCAACCCTCCCCTCCAGAGCAGCGCACCCATCAGCAGGACGGGACAGGCGGTGGCCAGCATCGCCTGGGCTCCGGACACGCGCACCATGCTCTGACTGCGTGAGGTCGCATTGCTCGACACGTAGGGCAGGCTCACCATCAGCCAGATGGGAGGGGTGCGTGCCAGGCATTGGCTCAACACGAGGGCCAGGGGCGCGGTCTCATCGAGCCTCGCCAGCAGCGCGATGCGCAGCACCAGCACGACGCACAGCGCCGCCGCGCCGAAGGAGCCGATGCGGCTGTCCTTGAGGATCTCGAAGAGGCGCGCGCGGTCATACGCGCCCCCGAGCGCGTCAGCGGTGTCGGCCAGGCCGTCCTCGTGAAGCGCGCCCGTGAGCAGCATCCCCACGCCCACCACCAACGCGGCGGCCACCAGGGGCCCCGCGCGCTCGACAGCCAGCCAGAGCAACGCCAGCAGCCCACCGAGGCTCGCGCCCACCAGCGGAAACCAGCCCGAGGCCCACTGCCAGTCCGCCGGGGTGTAGGGAAAGCCTCCCACGGGAATGCGGGTATAGAAGGCGAAGGCCGCACGGGCTCCCCGCACCATGGGAGGCAGTTGCATCAGCCCTGCCCCTTGTCTGGAACCCCGGCCTCCTCGAAGGTGGCCATGCCCGCGTGAAGCGCGCACGCGGCGTCCACCAGCGGCAGTGCCGTCAGCGCGCCACTGCCCTCCCCCAGCCGCATCCCCAGCTCGAGCAGCGGCCTCGCGCCGAGCGCCTCCAGCACATGCCGGTGGCCCGCCTCCGCCGAACGGTGGGCGAACAGCATCCACTCCCGCGCTCCCGGGGCCATCCGCTCCAGCGCCAGCATGGCCACCGACACGATGAAGCCGTCCACCAGCACGGCCTTGCGCAGCTCGATGGCCCGCGCCGCCGCGCCGATCAGGGCGGCGATGTCCCGTCCGCCAGCGGAGCGCACGGCCTGCTCGGGACTCACGCCCCGAAGCCGCCGCACCGCATCCCGCACCACCTCCACCTTGCGCGCCAGGCCCGCCTCGTCCACGCCCGTGCCCCTGCCCACCACCTCCTCCGCCTCCCGCCCGAGCAGCAGCGCCGCCACCGCGGCCGCCACGGTGGTGTTGCCAATGCCCATCTCTCCCAGCACCACCACGCGGACATCGTCCGGAAGCTTGTCCACCTCCGCAGCTCCCGCCGCCAGCGCACGCTGGAAGGTGGCCTCGCTCATCGCGTCCTCCACCCGCAGGTCACCCCCCGGCTCGTCCGCCACCGGATCGCGCCGGAAGGAGACCCCCTCGACGGAAGGCGGCGAGAGCGGCCGCATCACGCCCACGTCCACCACGCGCAGCGGCACGCCCAGGTGCCGGCACAGGACACTGGAGGCCGCTCCACCCCGAAGGAAGTTCTCCACCATGGCCCCGGTGACGGCCTGGGGATAGGGCGAGACGCCATGACGGGTGACGGCATGATCCGACGCGAAGAGCAGGGCCGCCGCGGGCCGGCTCCGAGGCAGTGTCGTGCCTTGGAGGGCGGCCAGCTTCACCGCCACCTCCTCCAGCGCCCCCAGGCTGCCCGGGGGCTTGGTGAGACGGGACTGTCTGTCTCGTGCGCTGTTGGCCGCTGCCGTGTCCGACGTCGGAATGCTCCACTGTCCTCGCTTCGTCTCCACCGTCCACGTGCTCATTTCGTTCCCCCTGGGGCTCACAACCCCACCAACTGGTCAATGTACGTAAGGTCCAATGCACTCGCGAAGTGATCGGCGAGCACCTCGTAAGGGTCGGCCGGTGAGAAACCCGCCGTCACCACACCGAGTTCCGACAGCAGCGCCCGCCGCACCGGCACGTTCTCGAAGAGGCCGTGCACGAGAGTCCCCGCTACCTTCCCTTCCCGTGCCACGCACCCCTCGGGCTCCTGGCCCTCTCCAGGCCGCACCCGCATGCCGAAGGGTTGTGCGCCCGGCGCCACCGTCACCTGCCCACAATGGATTTCGTAGCCCCGCACCTCGGCGCCTCCCGCGGCGCGCATCCCCGGCAGCCCCTCCCCGAGCCGCAAGGACACCGGCGCGGTGGACTTCTCCTTCTCGAAGCGCGTCACCACCGGCAGCAGGCCCAGCCCCGCCACATCCGGCTCCGACGACTCCACGCCCAACGGATCGAGGATGCGCTCGCCCATCATCTGGTAGCCGCCACAGATGCCCAGCACCGGTTGGCCCTCGTGCACCCGCCGCACCAGCGCTCCCGCCAGGCCCGTGCGCCGCAGCCACCCCAGATCGTTCGCCGTGCACTTGGTGCCCGGGATGATGACGAGCCGCGCTCCCTCCAGCTCCTCGGGCCGCTCGCACCAGCGCACCTCCACTCCCGGCTCGCGCGCCAGCGGCTCGAACTCATCGAAGTTGGACAGGCGCGGCAGTCTCAGGATGCACACCAGCGCCCCACCCCGCGCCTCCGGCTCTCCCTTGCGCAAGTCCAGCGAGTCCTCACTGGCGATGCCCGTGTCTCCCAAGTGGGGGATGACTCCGGCCACGCGGATGCCGCACCGCTTCTCCAGAAAGCGCACCCCTCCCTCGAACAGGGCCGGGTCGCCGCGGAACTTGTTCACCACCAGCGCCCGCACCCGCTCCCGCTCCGAGGGCTCCAGCAGCTCCAGCGTCCCCACCAGCGCCGCCAGCGCCCCTCCCCGCTCGATGTCCGTCACCAGGGCCACCGGGGCGTCGGCTCGCTCGGCCACCCACATGTTCACGAGATCCCGATCCTTGAGGTTCACCTCCGCCGGGCTGCCCGCCCCCTCGATGATGACCAGCTCATGGCGCTCGCGCAGGGCGTCCAAGGCCTGTCCCACCACCTCGCGCAGCTCGGGCTTGCGCCGGTGGTAGTCGCGGAAGTGCATGCTCCCCAGCACCCGGCCCATCACCACCACCTGGGAGCCCGACGTCGTCTCCGGTTTGAGGAGGATGGGATTCATCTCCGCGCACGGCACCGCTCGCGCCGCCTCCGCCTGGGCGTACTGGGCCCGGCCAATCTCCGCTCCATCCGGTGTCACCGCGGAGTTGAGGGCCATGTTCTGCGACTTGAAGGGCGCCACCTTGAAGCCCCGCCGCGCGTAGATGCGGCAGAGGGCCGTCACCAGCAGGCTCTTGCCCACGCTGGAGGCGGTGCCTTGGATCATCAGGGTACGGGCCTTCATTCGAGCGACTCCCGGACACGCCGCCAGGCGGCGCGCAGAAGGGGATGGTCCGCCTCGAGTCTCACGCCGAGGCGGATGTGATGCGGAAGGCCGAGGCTGGTGCAGTCCCGCACCCGGATGCCGGCCTGGGCCGCGGCCGTGGAGAAGGCGCGAGCCTCGGGCACCCGGCACAGGAGGAACGTGCCCCCGGAGGCGTCCACCCAGGCACCGGCCTCGGTCAGGAGCGAGTGCTGCGCGCTCCGCAGCCGGGCCACCTCCGCCCTCACCGCGTCCACCTGCCCGAGACAGTCGAGCGCCACCCGGCCCGCCGCCAGCGCCGGCGCCGACACGTTCCAGGGCGGAAGGGACGCCTGCACCGCGCGAAGCAGCCGTGGCTCTCCCAGCAGGTAGCCGAGCCGCAGTCCCGGCAGGGCGAACACCTTGGTGAGGGAGCGCAGCACCACGACATTGCCTCCCGGGCTCATGGGCGGCACGCCCTCGAAGAGCGGCTGGTAGGCCTCGTCCACCACCACCAGCGTCCCGGGCGAGGCCTCCGCCGCGGCCCGCACCGCCTCCATCGGGAAGACGGCGAGGCAGGGATTGCTCGGCCGGCACACGAAGAGCAGTGACGGCGTGTGGCGGCGGAGCATGGAGAGCAGCGCCTCGAGGTTCCACCCGAAGGGCGGCCCCTCGGCGGCGAGGCATTCCACCGTGGCTCCGCTGGCGCGCACCGCCTGGGCGTACTCCGCGAAGGCGGGGGTGAGCACCACCGCGCTCCGTCCCGGTCCGGCGAAGGCACGAGCCAGGGCCCAGATGAGCTCCACCGAGCCATTGCCCACCACCACCCCATCGAGCGGCAGCCCATGCAGCCCGGCCACGCGCTCGCGCAGGGGAAGCCCGGTGGGATGCGGGTAGCGCCGCACGTCCGCGGCACGGAAGGCCTCGAGCACCGCTTCCGGGGGAGGCAGCGGGGAGACACCCGTGCTGAAGTCCACGCACCCGGGCGCCGCGTCCCCCCCGTGCGGAGTGGGCGTCAGGTCGTGCAGCTCAGGGCGAGGCGAGGGCAACACGGAACCCCTCCCCATAGACATAGGCGGCCGTCAGCGCCGCGGCCAGCAACGAAGCCGCCACCATGAGGAAGACCGCCCGGCGGATGTCCTCCGCGCCCGGCTGGCGTCCTCCGGCGCCCAACCGGTAGTGCCCCACCTTCTCCAGCTCCACCCCCAGCCCTCCGGCCACCGCGGCCATGGGGCGGCCCGCGTTGGGGCTCTCGGTGGCGGCGCCGTCGCGCCACCAGGAGATCACCGCCCGGGCCGGAGAGGCACCACACAGCGCGCACGCCAGCACGAGGAGCGCGGCGGACAGGCGCGCGGGCACCAGGTTGAGGACGTCGTCCAACCGGGCGGCGGCCTTGCCCAACCACTCCAGCTCTCCACGGTAGCCAATCATCGCATCCAGGGTGTTGGCCGCCCGGTACGCGAGCGCTCCGGGGACGCCCGCCACCGCGTAGAAGAGCAGCGGCGCCACCACCGAGTCCGAGGTGTTCTCCGCCACCGACTCCACCGCCGCCGCCGCCAACAGCGGGGGCTCGAGGCCCGAGGTGTCACGCGACACGAGGCTGCGCAAGGCGAAGCGGGCCGCGGGCGCATCCCCCTCGCTCAGCGCGCGGAAGACGGCCAGGCCCGCCTCGGCGAGGGCCCGCACCGCGAAGGCGCTCTTGAGGAGGTACACCTCGAGCGCGAGCTGCACGAGGGGCCAGGAGGAGACGAGGCGCAGCAGGGCCCACGCTCCGAGTCCGAAGACGGCGGGACCCGTCACCGCCATCACCAGGCCGTGGAGGAAAGCGGGCACGGGCGCACGGGGCGCCAGCCGGCGCAGGCGCCGTTGCAGGCGTCCCATCCACACCACGGGGTGCAGCACCGTGGGAGGCTCGCCCCAGGCGAGGTCCACCCCGAGCGCGGCCACCAGCACCAGGACCGCATGCAGTCCCCCGTCCATCATCCGCCCGCCCCCACCACCCAGTGGCCCGGTTTGATCCGCAGCAGCAGCCCGAGCGCGCCGAAGTACACCTCGTCCGCCGCGGCCGCCAGGCGCTGGTGCGCTCCCCCACTCACGTCACGGAAGGTGCGTCCCAGCGGCGTCTCGGGGACGAGCCCCATGCCGACCTCGTTGGTCACCAGGAGGGTGGCGCTCCGCCGCCGCTGGAGCACCCCCACCAGCCGATCCACCTCGCCGAGGATGCTCTCCGCCTCATCCCCCCGAAGCAGGAGGTTGGACAGCCACAGCGTCACGCAGTCCACCACCGCCACGTCCGCCGTGTCCGCTTCCAACACCTCGCACAGCCGGCGCGGCTCCTCCACCGTCTCGAAGAGGCCGACCCGCTCCTCGCGGTGGCGCCGCGCGCGCTCGCGCATCTCGTCGTCGAAGGGCTCGGAGGTGGCGATGAAGGTGCGCCGCGTTCCCAACTTCTGGGCCAGCTCGAGCGCGAAGCGGCTCTTGCCACAGCGCACGCCACCGCCCACCAGGACGATCTTCCCGCTCACCGCATCCCTCGCTCTTCCAGCCAACGGCGCACCCCGCGCGCGGTGGCCTCTCGCACCGCCCCGCCCAGCAGGCTGCCGAGCCGGGTGTGCTTGCCCATGTACTGCTCTCCTCCAGGCCCTTCCGGAGCCGCCACCACGATGCAGTCGGTGCCCGTCCCGGTGGCCACCCGCAGGGAGCGGCGGCTGGGCACTCGCGCCTCCATGAGGGCCGCCGTCCGCGCCTCCGCCCCGAGCGCCAGGGCCTCCACCAGCGCGCTCTCCGAGAGCGGATGGGACACCTGGCACAGCAGGTTGATGGTGCCCACGCTCCGCAGGGGCCCGGGCTCATCCCCGGCCGCCAACGCGTTGCCCAGCCCCACGGTGGCCACGCAGCGCGCCGAGAGCGCCCCCGAAGCGAGGTGCACGTCATCGAAGGTGGACACGTCGCGCGAGGTGAGCAGACCCACCGTCTCCTCCGGCGGCTCCTCGCCGAGGCTGGCCGTGAGGAGCGCCAGCGGATCCACGCCCGGGACGAGATCGTCGTCACGCACCTGCCGCCACACCACCGCCCGGGCACGCCGGCGGCCTCCGTTGAGGAGAGCCCACGAGAGGACGGCGTGCGGACGGGCGAAGCGCACCACGAGCACCCGCCCGCCTTGCTCCAGGGAGGGCGCTTCCCCCTCCGGCGTGGCGAGGGCGGCCGTCATGTCCGTTGCTCCTTGAAGGCGCGTGCCGAAGCCACGAGTCCCTCGGCGACCAGGGGGTTGGAGGCCCAGTGGGCGTGGACGTAGGAGGCCAGCACGTTGGGCGGGCCGAAGCCCTCGGTATGGATGGTGCCGCCACGACGCTTGCGGATGCGCAGCACTCCCCCCTGCTCGGGGACGCCCTCCAGCGTGGAGTAGCGGAACTGGTGCCCGCGGAAGCGCAGCCCTGCTCCGCCCAGCACGGTGCGCACCGTCGTCTCCACCTCCACGTAGCCGAGCGCCTGGAGCTTGGGCGCCATCACCGCCACTCCGGGCACCAGCCCGACCATGGGGAAGTCCCGGCCATCGAGGGTGCGGATGCCCTGGCTGAGGTACATCATCCCGCCGCACTCGGCGTAGATGGGGCCACCGCGCGCGGCGAAGTCGGAGAGGGCACGCCGCAGGGACTGGTTGTCGGCCAGCCGCCGCGCATGCAGTTCCGGGTAGCCGCCTCCGAGATAGACGGCGTGCACGTCCGGAGGAAGTGCCTCGTCCGCCAGCGGCGAGAAGGGCACGCACTGGGCGCCGAGCCGCTCGAGCCGCCGCAGGTTGTCCGCGTAATAGAAATGGAAGGCGGCATCCTGGGCCACCGCGATGCGGCAGGTGACGGGGGCCTCGGAGCGGTCTTCCGCTGGTGCCTCTGGCAAGGCCGGAGCCTCTCGCGCGAGGCGAAGGAAGGCCTCCGGATCATTCCATTCGGCGAGCAGCGTGCCCCAGGCATCGAGGTTGCGCGTGGGGATGCTCTCCTCGGAAGCGGTGAGCAGGCCCAGGTGGCGCTCGGGGAAGGCGAGTGACTCCTGGGCGGGCAGTCCCCCCACCACGGGCACCGCCGTGCCACGCGCCGCGCGCTGGAGCAGCTCCAGGTGGCTGCGGCTGCCCACGCGGTTGGCGAAGAGGCCCGCCACCTTCAACTCCGGATCAAAGGCCGCCAGCCCGGTGCCGATGGCGGCGATGGTGCGCGCCATGCCCGAGACATCCACCACCGCGAGAACGGGCGCCGCCAGCCACTTGGCCACCTGCGCCGCCGAGCCCTCCTCCGAGTCCGGCGAGGCCCCGTCATAGAGCCCCATCACCCCCTCGATGAGCGCCACGTCGTGGCCCTGGCTGGCGTGCCGGAAGGTGGAGACGACGGCATCGCGGCCCATCAGCCAGCCATCGAGGTTGTGGCACGGCGCCCCGGAGGTGCGCGCGTGGTAGCTCGGATCGAGGTAGTCCGGACCGCACTTGAAGGTGGCCACCTTCAGGCCGCGCGCCTGGAGCGCCCGGGTGAGCGCCACCATGACGGTCGTCTTGCCCACGCCGCTGGACGTGCCCGCCACCACCAGCCGGGGAATCAGGAGGGCGCCGTCCATCAGAAGTCGAGCCCCACCTGCGCGGGAATGCCCTTCTCGAAGGGATGGCGCACGTTGCGCATCTCGGTGACGAGCTCCGCCGCCGCCACCAGGGGCTCCGGAGCGGAGCGCCCGGTGATGATCACATGCACGTGGGAGGGGCGTGCCGCCAGCGCCTCCATCACCTCGTCCACGGGGACGAAGCCGTAGTTGAGCACGTACGTCAGCTCATCGAGCACCACCACCTCGTGCTCGCCGCTCGTCATCAACCGCCGGGCCTCGGCCCACGCCTCCTGGGCGGCCCGCTTGTCCCGGGAGATGTCCTCGCTCTCCCAGGTGAAGCCCCGTCCCATGGTGAGGAAGACGAGCCCGGGAATGCTCTCCGCGTAGGTGCGCTCGCCCGTCTTCCACTTGCCCTTGATGAACTGCACCACCGCGGGCTTCATCCCCCGGCCGAGCGCGCGGAACACCACGCCGAGCGCGGCCGTGGTCTTCCCCTTGCCATCTCCCGTGTAGACGACCAGCAGTCCCTTCGTCGGTCTCGCGTTCATGTCCCACGCTCCTGTCGTTCGAACCACGAGAGGCGCTCGCGCAGCCGCACCACCTCGCCCACCACCACCAGGGCCGGCGGCCCCAGCACGTTCTGCTCCCGCACCCGCTCGGCGAGCGTCTCCAGGGTGCCCACCACCACCACCTGCTCGGGCGAGGTGGCCGCGGCGATGTAGGCCGCGGGCGTCTGGGGGCTGCGTCCACACTCCACCAGCCGGGCCAGGTTGGCCGCGAGCTTCCGGGTGGCCATGAAGAGCACCAGCGTGCCCGCGGCCACGCCCAGCTTCTCCCAGTTCGTGAGGCTGCGAGGCCCCTCGAGGTCGTGCCCCGTGACGAAGGAGACGTCGGAGGCGTACTGCCGGTGGGTGAGCGGGATGCCGGCGCAGGCGGCGGCTCCGAGCGCGGCCGAGATGCCGGGCACCACCTCGTAGGCAATGCCCGCCTCGAGCAACTCCTCCGCCTCCTCACCGCCTCGCCCGAAGATGAACGGATCTCCCTGCTTCAAGCGCACCACGTGCCGCCCGGCGCGGGCCCGCTCGAGCACCGCCGGGTGCAGCCGGTAGCCCGCCTGGGTGGAGCCCTGGTTGCGGTGGCCCACGAGGATGCGTTCCGCCTGGGGGCCGATCTCCGCGAGCACCGCCGGGGGGATGAGGGCGTCGTAGGCCACCACCTCCGCCTGTTGCAGCAGGGTGCGCGCCCTCACGGTGAGCAGTCCCGGATCGCCCGGCCCCGCGCCCACCAGGGACACGAAGCCGCCCCGGCGCTCGTCCCGCCCACGCCCGAGCGCCTCCTCGCAGAAGCGCACCCGCTCCTCCAGCGAGGCGCTCGAGTCCGGAACGAAGTGCAACCGCGAGGCTGAGACGGAGCGGCGCAGGAGCGACTCGAGGACGAGCTGGTAGCGCATCTCGTCCATCGGGCTGTCACTCCGGACGCCGTCCCGCTCATAGGGGATGACGCCCCAGGGAAGGACGAAGACGGCGTCGTAGTGGCCCCCGGGCGCTGGAGACTCGAAGAACTCCGGGATGAGCTCCGCGCACCCGTGCTGGAGCGCATAGGCGGCGAAGTCCGTGGCGCAGTTGTCCGCCACGAAGCCCTCGTGCCGCTCCTCCTCGCGCCGCCGGCGCACGGACCACAATTCCCGGAGCACCCGCGCGCGCTCGGGCACGGGCAACTGCGCCAGGCGCGTGCCGGTGCGCAGGACGAACTCCCGCGTCTCCTCGGGGACAAGGGGCAGCCCGAGGCGGCTCGCCAGCGCGTTCACGAGCGTCGTCTTCCCCACCCCGGCCGCGCCGGTGATGGCAATGCGCCACGGCCGCTCAGGGCGCATCTTCCGTCCCCTTCCGGAAGCGATGGGTGAAGGTCGGGTCGTACAGGCGCGAGTTGGCGAAGTCCTTCGCCTCCAGCACCTCGCCCACCAGGATCATCGCGGTCGCGTTGATGCGCTCGGCGCGCACCTTGTCGCCAATGTCCGCCAGCGTGCCGCGCACCACCTTCTGATCCGGCCAGGTGGCCTTCTGCACCACCGCGACGGGACAGTCCGGCCCGTAGGAGGGCAGCAGCTTCTCCACCACGTCACGGATGAGGCCCGCGCTGAGGAAGAGCGCCAGGGTGGCACGGTGGCGCGCCAGATCCTCCAGCTTCTCTCCCTCCGGCATGAGGGTGCGTCCCTCGGCGCGGGTGACGATGACCGTCTGCGACAGCTCGGGCAGCGTCAGCTCCTTGCCCAGCACCGCAGCCGCGGCGGTGAAGGAGGACACCCCCGGGATGATCTCGTAGGGAATGCCGAGCTCGACGAGCCTGCGCATCTGCTCCGCGGTGGAGCCGAAGATGGACGGATCTCCCGTGTGCACGCGGGCTACGTCCTGATCCGCGGCATGGGCCTCCTTGAGGACGTCGATGATCTGCTCGAGCGTCATGGACGAGGAGTCGAGCACCCGCGCATCCGGCCGGGCCCGGGCGATGACCGCCTGCGGGACGAGCGAGCCGGTGTAGAGCACCACGGGGCACTGCTCGACGAGCTCGGCCCCGCGCACGGTGATGAGCTTCGGATCTCCGGGTCCGGCACCGATGATGTAGACCTTCATTCTCTTCTCCTCACGAGCAGCGCAGGACGGAGTCGCGCACCAGGTCCCAGACGTGTCCGGGCACGAGCCCCAGCCAGCGGGCGTCCGTTTCCGGCCGGGCCTCGTGCTCGGTGACGAGCCGCCACAGCCGCTCCGACACCGAGCCGTTGCGGCGGATGACCAGCCGCTCGAAGAGCAGCCGCGCCAGGGCCTCCCCCTCGAGCTCCATCACCAGCAGCGGCGCGGCCACCTCCACCGGGCGCACCGGCGAGAGCCGCACGTAGGGCAGCTCCACCCCGGGAAGCTGAGCGGGCGGCTCGAAGCCCGCCGCGGCCCAGTCACACGGCTCCTTGAGATCTCCCACCAGGAAGAACGCTCCCTCGGTGGAGGCGAGCAACGCACCCGCCAGACGTCCCACGCGTGCCATGGTTCAAACCTCCTCTTCGCGAACGACGAGTGAACGGCCCGGCTGCTGCCCCGGGAGCACATCTCCCTCGAGGGTGTACTTCCGCGTGTAGCCTCGAGGCGTCACCATGTAGCCCTCGAAGAAGAAGGTGTGGGAGTTGCCCACGATGACCGTGGTCAGCATGCCGATCTCGTAGTCCAGGAAGTGATCGAGGTCGCTCATCACCACCTTCTCCCCCTCGCGGTAGGCGCCCTTCACCAGCGCCACGGGAGTGGAGCCCTCGCGGTAGCGGCGGATGATGGAGTGGGCCTCCACGATCTGCCGGGTGCGCCGCCCGCTCGCGGGGTTGTAGAGCGAGATGACGAAGTCGGACGACGCGGCGGCCTCGATGCGTTTGGCGATGACGGCCCACGGCGTGAGCAGATCCGACAGGGAAATGGTGCAGCTGTCGTGGACCAGTGGAGCCCCCACGCGCGAGGCACAGGAGTTGGCGGCGGTGATGCCGGGCACCAGGTTGAGCGTGGGGGAATCCCCGCGCTTCCAACCGATCTCCCGCAGCACCTCGAAGACGAGCCCCGCCATGCCGTAGACGCCCGCATCCCCGGAGGAGACGAGCACCACGTTGGCACCGGCCCGAGCACGCTCCACCGCGGAGCGGGCCCGGCCGATCTCCTCCGTCATGCCCGTTTGCACCACTTCCTTGCCCTCGAGGAGGTGGTGCACGAGCTTGATATAGGTGCGGTAGCCCACCACCACCTGGGCCTTGTGGATGGCCTCCAGGGCGGCGGGGGTGACGTGGGCGCCATCGCCCGGGCCAATTCCAACGACAGACAGGATGCCTCCCTCAGCCATGGGCGGGCTCCTTTCGAGGGGAATGAGGAATGCGCGCGACGGCGAACGTCATGGAGCGTCCGGCGCCGGGCTCGGTGTAGATCTGCTTGCGGACGAGCAACTCGGAGGCTCCAGCGGCGAGCAACGCCGACGGCTCGGCCACGCCGCGGGTGCCCACGTGCCGCTTCACCGTCTCCGACGGCGTGGGAACGGGCACCGCGTCCAGCTCGGCGGCCGGGTACGTCTGGAGCGCCCAGCCATGTTTCTGGCACAGCGCCAGCAGCGCGGGCTCATCGGCCTTCAAGTCCACGGTGGCCACCGCCTTCACCGAGGCGGGAGACAGCAGGGCCTGGGCGAGCAGTTGGGTCACGCCCCGCTCCACCAGCTCCTCCGGGGTGCCCCGGTCACAGCCGATGCCCAACACCAGACTGCGGGGCCGGTAGATGACGGCCTTCTCCCATTGGGCGCGGTGCGTCTCGCGGATGTCGCGATCGGTGGCGATGAGGAGCATCTCCCACGCCGCCGGATCCACCCCATCGAGAGAGCGCGTGTAGCGCACGCCCGGAGGCAGCGGCTTGTCCTCGGGCCACCAGGAGGGCTCGCCCGCCTCCTGGACGAAGAGCACCGGGGCCTCGTTCACCACGGCGGCGCAGCCCCGGGTGACGTTGCGCTCCAGATCATCCAGCCGCCAGCCGAGCTCCCGCCCGAGGATGTCCACCGTGAGGGTGCCCCGCACGTCCGAGGCGGTGGTGACCACCGGGGTGGAGCCGAGCACGCCGGCCACCCGCTCGGTGAAGGCATTGCCCCGGCCCACGTGTCCCGACAGCACGCAGATGGAGAAGCGCGCGGCGTCATCGACGCACACCACCGCCGGATCCACCTTCTTGTCCTCGAGGAGCGGAGCAATCATGCGCACCACCGCGCCCACGCTGATGATGAAGATGTGGCAGTCGTAGGCGGTGAAGGTGCGCGACAGGGTGGGCCCCATGGGCAGGGGCATCGGCAGGGCGCCCGCGGGGGCCTTGGCCATGAGCTTCTCGGAGACGTACAGCTCCGCGCCCGGCAACCCCGCGAGGAGCCGCTGGGCGATGCCCAACCCGTGCAGGGTGATGGCGTAGACGGCGTAGGGCTTGCGTGCCGGGGGCAGGCTCACCGAGCCACCTCCGCCGTCTGGGCGAAGCGACCGGCGAGCACGCCGCTGCGATCCTTCTTCGCCACCATCACCATGGAGAAGTAATCGCACTTGTCGTTGCGGATGCTGCGCAGGTCGCGCACCACCTTCTCCTGCCCGGTGGAAGCCCGCGACACGTAGACGGCGCGATCGAGCAAGCCCTCACGCTCGAGTGCCTCCACCACCTGGGGCATGACCGAGCTCACCTTCATCAGCAGCACGGTGTCGAAGTCGCGCAGCACGCGGGTGAGGTCCTCCACCCCATAGGTGGCCGGCAGGACGGCGATGCGCTCCTGGCCATCGGCCACCGGCACCTGCACCGCCGCGGGCACGGCGGTGATCGAGGAGACCGCGGGCACCACCTCGGTGCGCGTCCCGGGGAAGCGCTGGGGCACCTCCGCCAGGAGGTAGATGAAGGTGCTGTAGACGAGCGGATCCCCTTCCGTGATGAAGGCCACCTTCTTGCCCGCGGCCAGCCGAGGGGCGAGCTGCGCGTAGGCTTCCTCCCAGGCGGGACGCAACCGCTCGGGATCCTTCGTCATCGGGAAGGTGAGGAAGAGCCGCTCCTGGCCGGGCACCTCGCCCACGTTCTCCTTGGCGATGCGCCAGGCGAGCGACTCGTCGTAGACCGAGCGCCGGGGGATGGCGATGACGTCCGCCGAGCGGAGCGTGTTCACCGCCCGGAGCGTCATCAGATCCGGCGCCCCCGGCCCCACTCCCACGCCAATCAACACGCCACTCATGCCTCTTCTCCCTGTGCTGCCGCGGGCCGGGTGGCCGCGAAGATGTGGATGGGGTTTTGCGCCTCGTAACGGAGGTAGTGCGCGAGCGGCTCGCCGCGGGACACGTTGAGCATCGTCACGTCCGGAGTGATTCCGTACGAGCGGAAGGCCGCGTAGGCCTCGGCCACGTTGTCCAGGGTGATGGCGTTGACCACCAGCCGGCCGCCCTCGCGCAGGCGCTTGAAGGCCACGTCGATGATGTCGCGCATGCTGCCCTTGCTGCCGCCGACGAAGACGGCATCCGGCGCATCCAGTCCCTCGAGGGCCTCCGGGGCGCGCCCCGCGATGACGCGCACGTTGTCCACCCCATGGGCGAGCGCGTTTTCCCGGCACAAGCTCACACCCTCCGGGTCCACCTCGATGGCGAAGACCCGCCCCTTGGGAGCGAGCATCGCCGCCTCGATGCCCACCGAGCCCGAGCCCGCGCCGATGTCCCACACCACGCTGTCGGGGCGGATCTCCAACTGGGCCAGGGACAACAGGCGCACCTCGCGCTTGGTGATGAGCCCCTTCTTGGGCATGCGCTTGGCGAAGGCGTCCTCGTGGAGGAAGGACATGCGCGGCGGTGGGCGCCAGCTCGGATCCGTGCGCAGGAGGACGAGCACGTTGAGGGGCCCGATGTCCGTGCACTCCGCGAGCGACTCCAACATGAAGCAGCGGATGCGCTCCTCCGGATTGCCGAGGCTCTCGCAGACCCAGGCCGTGAAGCCGCGCACGCCGTGCTCCAGCAGGTGGCGGGCCAGCGCCGGGGGCGAGTTCTCACCGTCGGTGAGCAGGGCCACCTTGGCCAGCAGACGCAGCCGCGTGCACAGCCCCTCGCGCGGGCGGCCGTGCACGGAGATGACCTCGGCATCCTCCCAGGACACGCCGATGCGCCCGAAGGCGAGCTGCACCGAGGACGGATGGGGAATGAACTCCACGTGCTCGGCGCCCACCTTCCGGGCGACCTGCGCGCCGATCCCGAAGAAGAGCGGATCCCCCGAGGCGAGCACACACACCTGATTCTCCAGGGCGAGCTCGGCCACCCGCTCCAGCGTCGGGCCGATGCCGCCACTGAAGGAGAGGCGCTCCCCGGAGAACTGGGGGAAGAACTCCAGGTGACGCTTGCCGCCGACCAGCACCCGGGCCTGCGCCACCGCGTTGGCCGCGCGCGCCGACAAACCCAGACAACCGTCGTCTCCAATGCCCACCACCACCACCGGCTTCATGCCTTCACCCCATCCGCGCTGAGCATCAGCAGCGCGTGGATGATGGACACGGCGATGGTGCTGCCCCCCTTGCGGCCACGCACCGCGATGTGCGGCACGGACAACTCGAGCACCGCCTCCTTGGACTCCGCCGCCGACACGAAGCCCACCGGCACGCCAATCACCAGCGCCGGACGAGCCCCCTCCTCCTTCACCAGCCGGGCCACCTCCAGCAGCGCGGTCGGCGCGTTGCCCACCGCCACGATGGCGCCCGTGAGCAGCCCCAGCCGGTGCGCCTTGCGCATGGACTCGATGGCCCGGGTGGAACCCGCCTCGCGCGCCGCGGCGATGACGTCCTCATCCGAGATGAAGCAGTGCGTCCGGCAGCCATAGGAGGCGAGCCGCTCCTCGTTGAGGCCGGCGAGGATCATCTTCACGTCGGCCAGCACCGGGCTGCCGGCACGCAGGGCGCGAATGCCCTCGGCGATGGCATCGGGAGAGAAGCGGGCCAGCTCCTTGAACTCGAAGTCCGCGGTGGCGTGGATGATGCGCCGCACCACCTGCCACTCGCCCGGCGAGTAGGAATGAGGACCGGCCTCGTTGTCGATGATGGAAAAGCTCTCGTCTTCGATGCGACGCCCGAGCGTCGTCATCTGCCGCATGTCGTTCATGCCGCGTGTCTCCTCTCGGGGTATTGCCCGAGCAAGGTGCCGTTGAAATCCACGAGGACGGCGCGAACCTCGAGCGGTCCCCCCGCGTGACGGGTGCACTGCTCGACGACGCGCTGGCACACCAGCCTTGTGATGTGGGTGAGGCCGTTGGCCGCGCACAGCTCGAGCACGTGGCGGGCGGTGTTGGCGGCCCGGATGTCGGCCACCAGCGTCTCCGGCGCCCCCGCCTCGGCGGCCAGGGTGGCCAGCAGCTCCATGTTCACCTCGGAGCCGGCCGCGTGCGTCTGCATGCGCCCATCGGCCATCTTGGACAGCTTGCCCATCATCCCCACGATGTGGACGCACGCCGCCTGACGCCGGGCGGCATGGCGGATGGCCACGCCGATGAAGTCGCCCACCTGGATGAAGGTCTCCTCCGGCAGGTGGGGCAGGAGGCCCATGGCGTACTTCTCCGACTTGCCTCCCGTGGTGAAGACGAGCTCGGTGTTGCCGCGCGTCCGGGCCACGTCGATGGCCTGCACCACGCTCGCCTTGTAGGCGGACGTGGAGTACGGCCGGACGATGCCGCTGGTGCCGAGGATGGAGATGCCACCGAGGATGCCCAGGCGCGCGTTGAGCGTCTGCAGGGCCATCTCCTCACCTCGAGGGACGTGAATGGTGACGATGGCGCCCCGCCCCTCGGGCAGCTCCTCCAGCACCATGTCGGTGATGTTGCGGCGCGGCACCGGGTTGATGGCCGGACTGCCCACCTCGAGCCCCAACCCCTCCTTGGTGACAAGCCCCACGCCCTCGCCCCGCTCGAGCACCACCCGGCCTTCGTCGTCCGTCAGCCGCACCTCGGCGACCAGCTCCGCGCCGTGGGTGCAGTCCGGATCATCCCCGGCGTCCTTGATGACACTGCAAAGGGCCTTCTCCCCGTCCCACTCGCAACGGTGCAGGGCGAACGTCACCGTCTGCCGGTTGGGCAGCGTCGTCTCCACGTGAGTGAGACGCTCGCCACGCGCCAGCACGCGAGTGGCCGCCTTGGCGGCAGCGGCGGCACAGGCCCCGGTGGTGAAACCGGTGCGTGAGCCGCGCTTGTCCCGAGGAGGAGGCGCTTCGCTCATCCCGCGGCCTTCTTGGAGGGATTGTTGAAGAAGGACTCCATCCGGATGGCCTCCATCGTCAGTCCGGACTCCACCAGGGCCTGCCGCAGCGGGCTCAACACCGCCCCATCCCCGACGAGGTAGACGCGCTCGGGCGCATGGGCGCGCGCGGCCTCCAGGGCCAACGCCTGGATGTGCGCGATGCGCTCCGGATGGCCCGGCGGCGGGCAGTCCTGGTGCTGGAAGCGGCAGCCCAGCGCCTCCACTTCCTCGCGGGCCTGCTCCGCGGGCAGGAACACCGTGGGCGACTCGGAGAACCACAGCAGCCGCGTCCGCTCGCGCTGCGGGGCGAAGGCGCGGCCGTGCACCAGCCCCAGCGCGGCGGTGATGCCACTGTCGGTGGCCACCACCAGCGTGTTCCGAGGCGTGGAGTCATCCGGAAGGAAGCTGCCCCACGGTCCGCTGAACGGCAGCTCCGCGCCCACCGGTGCCTCGTGCAACATCGCCGAGCCAGAGCCCTCGGCGAGCCGATAGACACAGATGCGGAAGGTGCGCTGATCCGCGTCGCTCGACACCAGCGAGTAGGCACGCTTGTGCGCCTTGCCATCCGCGCGTGGCACGCCGGTGTTGAAGATGAGGTACTGGCCTCCGGTGAAGCCGAGTTCCTCCTCGCCCCGCAGTTGCAGGTGGAGGAGCCTCCCGCGCTCGCCCACGGGCGCGGAGGAGAGGATGCGAGCGGTGCGGGAGACGGCCATGGTGCTAGTCCCTCGGGTAGATTTCGTGGGTGAAGTCGTGCACCTCCTCGAGGTCGCGCCACAGCCGATGGAGCGACTCGTTCTGGCGCTTCAGCTCCAGCTCCACCGACTTGGTCAGCACGAGGAGCGAGCGCAGGTAGGGCATCTTCGGATCATCCGCCCGGGTCGCGGAGACCTTCTCCTGCAACTCCACCAGGGAGGCATCGAAGAAGCGCAGCATGCCCGCCATGTCGCGCGCCTGCATCAGCGAGCGCACCGGCCCCGGCTTCTCCGCCGCGCTGCCCAGCTCGGCCAGCTCGTGCTGGCGCTCGGTGTCATCGTCCACTCCCAGGATGTTCATCAGCGACAACCGCAACGCCGCCAGCTCATGACAGGCCATGTGTGCTCTCCTCACTACTGCATGATGTTGTCGACCAGGCGGGACACGAGGCGATCCCCCACCAGGTGCTCCTCCACGAGCTCCTGGGCATCCGCCTCGGTGACACCGCGATACCAGATGCCATCCGGATAGACGGCCACGGTGGGCCCCTCGCCACAGCGGCCCATGCAGGCCGTCCGGGTGATGCGCACCGTGCGCCCCTTGCCCACTTCCTTGAGCTTGCGGCGCAGGGCCTCGATCAGCGCCACGCTGCCGCGCTCGGCGCAGTCGGCGTTGCCGCAGACCAGCACGTGTTTCTCCATGGCGCGGTGGGCGTGCGGATGGGGCGCCGCCTGGGTGTGCGTCTCGCGGTGGCGGATGCTCCAGAGCAGCGCCTTGAGCCCACCGACGTTCTTCTGGAGGCCCGCGAGCGGCACGCGGTACTGGCAGCCATCGCACGGCAGCGGCACCCCGCCCGCGAGCGCCTCCTCGATGCGCCGGTCCACGTGTTGCACGAGCGGCGCCATGCTCCCGTCCGCCAGGTGCGGAGCCACCTCGGCGCGCAGCCACGGGTAACGCTCGGCGAAGAGGGCCACCTGGGCATGGATCTTCTGCAGCAGCACCCCGGTGAAGAGGAGGTAGGGCGCCACCAGGATGCGCTCCGGCCGGGCCCGGGCCATCCACTCCAGCGCCTCTTCCAGCGAGGGCTTCGCGATACCGACGAAGGCCGGTTGCACCTGGGCGAAGCCCCTGCCCTCCGCGTAGAGGCGGGTCAGCTTGTAGAAGTCGCCATTGGCGTCCGGGTCCGACGAGCCACGCCCCAGCATCACCACCACCGTGCGCGCCGCGTCCTGGGGCGAGAGCGGTCCGGTGCGGGCCTGGGTGCGCTCGAAGGCCAGTTGCGCGAGGTCCGGATGGACGCCGAAGGCCTTCACCGCGAGGAAGCGCACGCCCGGGTGATTCTCGCGCGCCGTGGCAAGCGCCAGCGGAATGTCGTTCTTCACGTGCTTCGCGGTGAAGAGGAAGAGCGGGACGACGAGCACCTCCGGCACCTCGGAGGCGATGGCGTCCAGCGCCTCGGGGAGGGCCGGCTCGGTGAGCTCCACGAAGCCCAGGCCCACGCGCCGCTCCGGATGGGCCTCGCGGTAGGCGTCCACGAAACGGTGCACCTCGGCGATGGCCTGCGCATCGCGGCTGCCGTGTCCGACGAAGAGGATGCCGTGGTGGGAACGAGGAGTGCTCACGGGTGCGCTTCCTGGCTGGTGGGGACGAGGAGGGGGAGAAGGCGCCGGGCGGCCTCGGCGACCGTGAGGGGCGGCGGGGCCTCCCCCGACCCGGGAAGGAAGGGAGCGAGCTGGGCCCACAACTCGGCGACGGCCGGTGCGCGCAGATGCGCCCGCGCCAGCAGCGCCGCGTCCCGGAAGACCTCCGCGGGAGCACCGAAGGCGAGCAGCCGCCCCTCGCCGAGAATGGCCACCCGGTCGGCGAAGAAGGGCACTTCGTCGGTGGCATGGGTGGAGACGACCAGGGCCACGTCGCGCTCGCGCGCCAGCCGCCGCAGCAGTCCCGCCGTCTCGCGCTCGCCCACCGGATCCAACCCGGCGGTGGGCTCATCGAGCAGCAGCACCGCCGGATGCATCGCCAGCACGCCCGCGAGACACGCCCGCTTCTTCTCCCCGAAGCTGAGCGCCTCGATGGGGCGCTCCGCCAGCTGGGCCAGCCCGGTGGCCGCGAGCGCCTCGTCCACCCGGGCCCGCACCGCGTCCGGGGCGAGGCCCTGATGCATCGGCCCGATGGCCACGTCCTCGCCGACCGTGGTGCCGAACAGCTGGTCATCCGGATTCTGGAAGGCGAGCGCCAGGCCCGCTTCGGTCCGGGCCACCGCTCCACGCGGGGCCACCTGTCCGCGCAGCCACACCTTGCCGGCACGCTCCGGAACCAGCCCCGCGAGGCCGCGCAGCAACGTCGTCTTGCCGCACCCGTTGGCGCCGAGCAGCGCGACCACCTCTCCCGGCCGCACCTCGAGCGTCAGGCCGGAGAGGATGGCGGGGCCGCCGGGGTTTCCCACCGCGAGCGCCTCGAGTGCGAGCGCCGCCTTCACGGCCGCTCTCCCGGGGACGGGAGGTGGGCACCACGGCAGCCCCGGGCGGCCATCGCCTCGGCGGTGGCGTGGGCCTGGTCGAACGCGCGGACCAGGGTGAGCCCGCCGAGCGCCCCAAGCGAATGCACGCCGCGGCGCACGCCCCGGTAGCCGAGGCGGAGGATCTGCGCCTCGCGCGCGGTGTGGGCCGCCCGCTCGAGGACGGTGGCGTAGCGCACCGCGAGCGCGAGCACCTCGGCGAGCGGGGCCGGCACCCGCCACGCGCGCAGCGCGCCCACCAGCGCCCAGGGCGGAGTGAGCGCGATGAGGAGGCCGAAGACGGTGGCCCCCGCGGCGACCCGCGTCCCCAGCACCAGCCCGAGTCTCCAGGCTCCACTCGCCTCCGGCCGCAAAAGCCCGTGCAGGGCCCAGAGCGCCAGCCCCGAGAAGAGGGCCACTCCGAGGCGGCGGAACAACACCCCTGCCCGCTCGCCCACCGCGAGCGAGGCGAGGAGGGCCAGCGTAGCCACCGCCGAGGCGGTGTACGGGGCGGGCCCGGCGAGCGCCACCAGGAGCGCGAACAACGCGCCCCCCAGCTTGAGGCGGGCATCCAGCCCGGCCACCCGCTCGCGCAGGGCCACGCGGCTCACGCCCGCTCTCCCGTCTCGACGAACAGGGAGCGGTAGAGATAGCCAAGCAAGAATCCCCCCACGAGCCCGGCACACAGGAAGGCGAAGAGGAGGACATCCCCTTCCAGCGGAATCAGGGGCGGCTGAGGAGAGCGTCCCGCGGCCTCGGCGAACGGGAGCACGACGTGCTCGTCGACACCCGGCCAGCCCGAGGCCTCGGCGAGGAGCGGCTTCATGGCGTGGCGGGTGCGGCGGGAAGCGCGTGGAACTTCAAGAGGGCGGGCCGGCGGCGGGAGATGAAGACGACGGCGCCGGCGGTGAAGGCCCCCTCGAGCAATCCGAGCGGAAGCTGGGTGGGGAGGAAGGAGAGCAGCAGGGTGCCCAGCGTGGTGCTCAGCGGTTGGGCGCCGTGCAGCGCCGAGGCCAGCTCGAAGGACGTCATGGCGTAGGTGGCCCAGTCGGAGAACATGCCCGCGGCGAAGGCCGCCACTCCGAGCGAGGCGCGCAGGGAGCGCAGTCCGTGGAAGATGGCGTAGCCGACGAAGCCGCCCACCACGCCCATGGACCAGATGTCGGCGCCCAGGGTGGTGAGCCCTCCGTGGGCGAGGAAGAGCGCTTGCAGCAACAGCGCCACGAACGTCACCAGCACGGTCATCACCGGGCCGATGAGCACGGCGGCGAGCCCCGTGCCACACGGGTGCGAGCAGGTGCCGATGATGGGAACCGGCACGGGCATGCAGGAGACGACGAAGACCGCGGCGGCGAGCATCGCCACGAAGGGCGAATAGAGCGGGCTCTGGGCCATGCGCTGGCGCAACCGCGTGACGCCCAGCGCGAGCAAGGGCAGCACGGAGAGCGTCCAGCCCGCGGCCCACCCGAAGGGAAGGATGCCCTCCGCCAGGTGCATGGCATGCGCGGGATGAGGCAGCAGCAACAGGACGAGTGCCGCGAGCCCCGCGCTCGGAGGGAGAGGTGCTGATTGAAGGCAGGCCTGGACGCAATGCCGGAGGACGGCACCACACCCACGCCCGGAGAAACCCGGCATGGCAACCTCGCTCTCAATCCACGGAGAGATGGGTCGAACAGCCCTGGGTAGGTCTCCTGGCTCGTGGATTCAGAGCGCCTGACGGCGTTCAGCGCCACCTCCACCTTCCCCGACGCCGAGGCATCGAGTGGTGACTTCGGAGGTAGCTCCCCACTGACAGTGGCGGGACCGCGCCGGACTCACACCGGCTTCCCTGTTATGCCCGTGATAGCGGGCACCCCTGGCTATGGATTCAATTGTCGGGGGCCAAGTACCGGAGGCGGCGCGCTTCTGTCAACGGAATGCGCCCCCCCTTTTTCTCAAGGACTAAGCATTCCACCACTGGTTCTCCCAGATCAGCTCGTCCAGCGTCCGGCGCGAGTCCCAACCTTCCAGTTCCAACATCGGCCGCTCATAGAAGGCATCGACATGGCCCAGGCACAGGATGGCGATCGGCTCACTGCCTTCCGGTGCCCTCAACAACTCCGCCAGCCGGGTGGGCTCGAAGAGTGACACCCAGCCCATGCCAATCCCCTCGGCCCGTGCGGCGAGCCAGAGGTTCTGGATGGCGCAGCTCGCGGAGGCGAGGTCCATGTTCGGCATGGTGCGCCTGCCGAACACGTAACGCTCGCGTTGATCCATCAGCGCCACGACCCAGAGCTCGGGACATTCCTTGATGCCCTCGACCTTGAGCCGCAGGAACTCCTCGCCCCGAGCGCCCAACGCCTCGGCGGTACGCGCGCGCTCCTGCTCGACCAGCGCGGCGATGTCACCGCGCAGCCGCGCATCCGTGATGCGAATGAAACGCCACGGTTGCATGAAGCCGACGCTCGGCCCGAGATGCGCCGCATGGAGCAGCCGCGCCATGATCTCCTGAGCGATGGGATCGGACCGGAAGTGGCGCATGTCCCGGCGTTCGCTGATCGCGCGGTAGACGGCTTCTCGTTCCGCGGGAGAAAAGCGGTGTTTCGTCATGAATCGTCAAGCCCCTGGCAAGCCCTTTCTCGCGGCGCTCCATACCACCGCTCGCCCTGCCCGGCGGCTCAGCCGAACGTCATGTTCATCAACTTCACGATGGGCACGTCCCCGTGGAAGTCGATGATGTTCACCGCCGAGTACCCCTGCTCCAGCCGGAACAGGTGGGCGTCCGGCAGGCCCAGCGCCTCGGCGAGCAACGTCCGGTTCACGCCGCCGTGCGACACCAGCACGAACGTCTCTCCCGCTTGCCGCGAGCGCAGCGCCCGGGCCGCCGACGACACCCGCTCGCGCAGCTCCGGGTAGCTCTCGCCCTCCGGGAAGCGCACCCGCGTGGGATACGCCATCCACTCCGCGAAGACCTCGGGGTAGCGCTTCTCCACCTCTTCATAGGTGAGGCCCTCGAGCAGACCGAAGTCGAGTTCCTGGAACGCCGCCTCCGTGTCCACCGCCAGCCCCTTGAGTTGCGCCAGCGGGGCCGCGCTCTCCACCGCGCGCCGCAGCGGGCTCGCGTAGACGCGTGACAGGGGGGCCTCGGCCAGGAACCGCGCGGCGTGCTCGGCCTGCACCCGGCCCGAGGAGGACAGCCCCACGTCCAGCCGCCCGTAGCACCGGCCCCGCGCTTCCTCCACCGGCTGCCCGTGCCGCACCAGCACCATGCGCGTCACGCCCTTCGCGAGTCGCCAGTCCACGTTCGCTCCCATCGTGCCTCCCCTCCTCCTCCATTCAAGGGGCTCCGAACGTATCCTCCCAAAGCTGCTGCCCCTCGGGGGACAGCCCGAAGGTCCACAGGTCCGTTTTGCCCGCCCCCTTGGAGTTCGTCACGCCCACGACCACGAGGCTCTCATCCGCCAGGCGCGCGATGCCGTTGCCCATGTCGTTTCCATCTCCCTCATAGGTCCGCTGCCAGAGCAGGTGGCCGTCCGCGGAGAAACGCCAGACCTTGGCCTCCCGGTCGACCAGCAGTTCCTTCCAGGAGTAGCCCGTCACGGCGATTCCCCCATCGGGCAAGACGGTCAAGGCCCGGCCTGCCTCCGCCTGGGGATCATCGGGAACGTAATCCCAGAGAAGCGTGCCTCGAGGATCCATGCGGACGACCCAGAGCGACCCATCCGGAGAGTCCGGACGGCTCCGTCGACCTGTCGCGACGAGCCCTCCATCCGGCAGCAAGGCGAGCGCGTTCAGCTCTCCCTGGCCCTCGACCGGCAGTTGCTGCTCCGCGGTGGCCCGGCCATCGGATTGCAGCAGCAACAGCCTCGAGATTCCCAATCCGGTGGTCGAGGTCTCCGCCGTTCCCATGACGGCCACACGCTGAGCGGGGAGCGACACCAGGGCGGTGATGTGCTCGAGCCGTGGAAGATTCACTTCCCAGAGCAGCTCGCCCTGGGTGCTCACCCGCACCACCCAGCCCGCTCCGTCCTGGTCTCCGCCCGCGACAATGGATCCATCCTCGAGCACCGAGACGGCATTGAATCCGTTGAGGCCTTCGTGGCCCGGGGTTCGCTCCCAGAGCGTCTCTCCGTCCGGGGAGAGCGCGAGAAGCCATCCTCGGAATCGGCCTACCGCGACCTGCTCCTCTCCCGCGACGACGAGCCCCCCTCCTGGCAGCAAGGCGATGGCTCGGCCCAGGGTGGCGGTGCCGAGTGCTCTCGTTCCATAGACCTTCTCCCAGCGGGGGGGCGGAGCCTTATTGAAGTGGAGCACCCAGGCTTGCCGAACCCCGGGTTGACGGGAGTTGGTGTGGCCGACCACGGAGAATCCGCTTCCGGTCGCGACGATCCCCTCGGCCGACTCGTGTCCAGTGCTGTTGCGCCGCTCGACTTCTCGCGCCCAATCCAGGTCATCGTGTCCTATCGTCGGAGGAAGCACCGCGCTCGTCCGAGACCAGAAGAGGAGCGCCGCGATCAGCAGCCCCAGGGCAGCCAGTGCCACCCTCCATCCAAGTGTCCCGGGGACGTCGTTCTTGGGAACCGTTGTGCCCACTAAAACCAACTCCGCTCCTTGGTAACCCACTGCGTGCGCAGCGGCTCGGGCAGCCCCAGATCCCTAACGGCCTCCAGGATGGTGTCATCGTCACAGACGAGGGTGAAGATCCGCTGCCATTCCGGAGTATGAAGCCTGTTCTTCTCGGCCTGACTGAAGGGGCGGATGATGGGGGCGAGCTCGCTGTACCGTAGGCCAATCCACGGCCCATTGTTTTCCCCACCAATGTATCCGCTCAGGAAACGCATCTGTGCCTCAAGGCTGATGCGCCAAGTGCTCAGAAGGGAGAACACGACTGAACGGGAGCCGAGACGGCAACGCACGGAGTAACGGTCCCCATCGGGTCTCCGATCCCGTAGGAGTTCGGCCTGTTCGGCGGTCGTCAGCCGCCGCAGGAGCGCATCAACTTGTTCACCGAGCCACCTCGCGCCAACGCCGCCACCATCGAGCGCGGCATCGAGCCGGTGGAGGTTGGGACGAGTGCGCACTCGGCTCAGCTCGGTGCCACTCTTGTAACCGGCCGAGACCGTTGGGCGCTTGTCGACCGCCGGGTTGTAGCCCGTGCCGCCAGGGGTGAACAGATTGCCCAGGGTCATTCCGTAGTGCCAGCGATCATCAATGGAAGTAAGCGCGGTGCCCGTGAAGGCGGGGACGCGGCCTCCCCGGACATAAGGCAGCTCTTCCTTCACCTCGGCGCCAGGTGAGACGTGCGCGACGGCACCAGGCAGCCCTTGAAGGCGAGCAATCCGGTTGAGCTGGGTGCGCGTGGCTTGGGAGACCCCATCGTAGAGCGGTTGGATGAGGGTCTGCTCCTCGGAGAGGGTGCGCATGTCCCACTCAAAGGCGGGACGGCCTTGAAGCTGGCGCGCCACGAGTTCATGCAGTTTGGGAAAGACGTTGTCGAAGATGACCTGATTGCCCTCGCGCATCATCCCCTGAAGCTCATTGCCGACAGTCCCAGCCATATGGCCCAGGTCCTCTATGGCCGCGTTCATGATGGCGACTTCATGCGCACCTGTGGCCACGATGGACGCAGCGAGCGCCCACCGCGCCTCGCACCCCTGGTCGACCGAGTATTTGTAGAACCAGAGATAGAAATCCCGTCGCTCAATGATGCGCGTGTAGCGACGGAAGTTGTTCGCCTTCAGGTTGTAGAGGCATGCATCCTGCCAGCGTTGAGTGCGATTCACCCGATCGCTTTCCGTCCAGTCTCCTGGAGAGGACGGTGTGCTGCTGGATAGGCTCGGGCCCTCCACCTTGCGCAGCGACATGTTCTTCGCAAGGCGAGTCTGTGCGGGAAGGAGCTGAGGCTGCGCGGTCTTGAGCAGTGTCACGAGGTGAGCCGAATTGGATGGGCAGATGGGTATCCGATTCTGGAACTGACGCTTGCAGCTACGACACTCAAAAGTATTCACGCGTCGCGTTCCCCCGAAGTCCCCACTCATGTGTGCCCAGACGACGACTATCCATCGCGAGGAACCGTGCCAGCAAGCGCCGTTCACCACCTACGCCTCTAACTGGCCCGGCCCTGAAAACACGAACGCCCGGGAGCCCCAACGAGGGCCACCGGGCGGCTTCGTCTCCAACGGGGGATTCGCAGCTTACGCCTTGGGCGTCTCCTGCTGCTTCGGCTCCGCCGGCTTCGCGGGCGACACGAGCGAATCCAGCCGGCTCGTCAGCCGATCCAGCTCGCGGTTGATCGCGCTCACCTGGGACTGGCTCGCCACCCCGCCCACCACCTGGATCATCTGGCTGCGCAGCCCCGTCAGCCGCTGACGCACCTCACCGCCCACCCAGCTCGCCTGCTTCTCCAGCTTCTGCACGGTGGGGTTGGCGCGCAGATCGTTCACGTTCAGCATCCCCAGCACCTCGCGGCGCGACTCCCGGCCGATCGTCGCCAGCGTCTGCAGCGCCTTCTGCGCATCCGCCTCGATCTGCCCCAGCTGCTTCTGGGCCTGCTCCAGGCGCACCTTCACGAAGGACGCCACCTGACCCGCCGCCTCGGTCACCGCCGTCTCGGCCTTGGCCGCCTCGGCCTTGGCCGCCTCGGCCGCCTTGCCCGCGGCCGCCTCGGCCTTGCCCGCGGCCTCGGCCACCGTCTGGGCCGCCTTCTGCGCCACGGCCTCCACCTTCTCCGCCGCCTTCTGCGCCACGGCCTCCACCTTCTCCGCCGCCTTCTGCGTCACGGCCTCCGCCTTCTCGACGGCCTTCTGCGCCGCGGCCTCCACTCGGCCCGCGGCCGTCTGCGCCGCGTTCTCCGCCACCACGGCCGCCGTCTGCGCCGCGGCCTCCGCCGCAACCGCCGTCTCACTCACCGTCTGGGCCGCCTCACTCACCGTCTCGGCCGCCGTCTGCGCCGCGGCCTCCACCTTCTCCTCCACGTCCTTCACCGGCTGTGCGGGCTCGGCGGCCTGGGGAGCGTGCGACTGATGGGATTTCGAGTGCTTGTGGTGCTTCGCCATGTGTTTGAAACCTCCGCAAGGGTAAGTACCCCAGTGCTAACGCGTCGCGTTAGGGCCGTCAACCCCCCATGACGCGATGAGACGAGAATCAGGCGGCTTCCGACTCCAGCGGGCCGGCGTGTTAGCTCTGGTGCCTCCTCTCCCACCCCTCCGGAGAACCCATCCATGCGTCAGCTCTTCTTCACCGGCGCGGGCATCCTGGTGCTCGCCTCCGCCGCCTGCACGGCGACATCCCACGAGGGGCGTGGGGCCGACCCCACCGTTCCCGCAACCCCCCCAGCGCCCACCATGTCTCCTTCCTCGGAAACGACGTCGTCCCAGACGAACCCGCTGTTGGATCAATGGTCCGGACCCTATGGCGGCGTGCCGGCCTTCAATCGAATCCGCATCGAGCACTTCCGGCCCGCGCTCGAGACGTCGATGAACGAGTACCGCCGGGAGATCGCCGGCCTGGCGAACGAGCCGGCGGCGCCGACCTTCGAGAACACGATCGCCGCGTTCGAGCGGCTCGGGCAGCGCTTCGAGGAGGTGAGCACCCTCTATGGCATCTGGAGCTCGTCGCTCAACGGGCCGGAGTTCCAGATCATCGAGCGGGAGATGGCTCCCCGGCTCGCGGCGCTCTCCGACGAGATCATCCAGAACGAGCGGCTGTTCCAGCGCATCGCGGCCGTCTACGAGTCGCCCGACAAGGCGAAGCTGACGCCCGAGCAGCAGCGCCTGGTGTGGCACCACTACACGCGCTTCGTGCGCTCGGGGGCGCGGCTCGACGCGGAGAAGAAGAAGCAATTGTCGGCGCTCAACCAGCGCCTCGCGTCGCTCTACACGAGCTTCGGCCAGAACGTGCTGGCCGACGAGGAGGGCTACGCCGTGGTGCTCGAGTCGGAGAAGGACCTCGACGGACTGCCCGACTCGGTGCGCGCGGGCGCGGCGGCGGCGGCCTCGTCGCGGGGGCTGGCGGGCAAGTGGGCCATCACCAACACGCGCTCGTCCATGGAGCCCTTCCTGACGTACTCGCGCCGCAGGGATCTGCGCGAGAAGGTCTGGCGCCACTACGTCAACCGGGGTGACAACGGGGACACGCACGACAACAACGCGATCATCACCGAGATCCTCCAGCTGCGTGCCGAGCGGGCCCAGCTCCTGGGCTACGCCACCCATGCCCACTGGCGGCTGGAGAACACCATGGCCCGCACGCCCGAGCGTGCCATGGCGCTGATGGAGGCCGTCTGGAAGCCCGCCGTCGCGCGCGTGCGCCAGGAGGTCGCCGACATGCAGGCGCTCGCCACGAAGGAGGGCGACAAGATCACCATCGAGCCCTGGGACTACCGCTACTACGCCGAGAAGGTGCGCAAGGCGAAGTACGACCTGGACCAGAATGAGGTGAAGCCCTACCTGCAGCTGGAGAAGCTGCGCGAGGCGATGTTCTGGGTGGCCGGCGAGCTGTTCGGCTTCACCTTCACCCCGGTGAACGACGTGCCCGTGTACCACCCGGACGTGCGCGTCTGGGAGGTGAAGGACAAGGCCCAGGGCAAGCACGTGGGCCTGTGGTACTTCGATCCCTATGCCCGGCCGGGCAAGCGCTCCGGGGCGTGGATGAACGCCTATCGCTCGCAGGAGCGCTTCCGGGGGGAGATCACCACCATCGTCTCCAACAACGCCAACTTCGTGAAGGGCCAGCCGGGCGAGCCCGTCCTCATCAGCTGGAGCGACGCGGAGACGCTGTTCCACGAGTTCGGCCATGCGCTGCACGGCCTGAGCTCCGACGTGAACTACCCCGCGCTGTCGGGCACCAACGTGGTGCGTGACTACGTGGAGTTCCCCTCGCAGCTGCTCGAGCACTGGCTGGACACGCCCGAGGTGCTCAACACCTACGCCCTGCACTACCAGACGGGAAAGCCCATTCCTCCCGAGCTCGTCGCGAAGATCGCCAAGGCGGCCACCTTCAACCAGGGCTTCGCCACGGTGGAGTACCTGTCGAGCGCGCTCGTGGACATGAAGCTGCACCTGGCGGGCACGAAGAAGATCGATCCGGACGCGTTCGAGCGCGACACGCTCCAGGGGCTCGGCATGCCCAAGGAGATCGTCATGCGCCACCGCACGCCCCAGTTCGGCCACGTCTTCGCGGGGGACGGCTACTCGGCGGGCTACTACAGCTACCTCTGGTCGGACACGCTCACCGCCGACGCCTTCGAGGCCTTCACCGAGGCCAAGGGCCCCTATGATCGGGACGTGGCCAGCCGGCTGAAGAAGCATGTCTTCTCGGTGGGCAACACGGTGGACCCGGCCGAGGGCTACCGCTCCTTCCGCGGCAAGGACGCGGGCATCGACGCGCTGATGCGCAAGCGCGGCTTCCCCGTGCCCGCGGCGAAGAAGAAGAACTGAGGAGCATCCCGCCTCCGCATGCTGCGCCGGCTCCTCCCCACCCTCGCCGCCCTCGTCTGTGGCCTGCTGGCCCTCTTCTGGGGGCTGGTGAGCCTGCAACGGATCTTCTCCCAGGAGCGGGAGGATGCCCGGGCCCAGCTGCGCACCAGCCGCGAGGCCCTCGAGGAGTCCGCCACCCAGTCCCTGCGCCACCGGCTCGCCCACCGGTTGGAGCGCGAGCTGCCCGCCCTGCATGCCGCCATGGGCAATCCCCTCGCTCCCGGCGAGGGCTACTATCTGCGCTTCCGCGGGCAGCAGTTCCTGCCCCGTGCCACCCACTCGGCCCCCGGCACGGACACGCCCGCCCGGCGCAATTACCGCGCGCTCGTCCACGCGCTCACCTCGGGCGCCATGCCCGAGCCCTGGCGCGAGCGGCTGACACGGCTGCGGGACGTGGAGGCGGCCCTCGAGCGCCAGCAGACCCCGCGCGCCAACGCGCTCGTCGAGGAGTTGCTGCGCCATCACGCGGAGCACCCGCTGCCCGCCGAGCAGGAGCTGCCCTTCGTGCTGCTGCTGCTCGAGCGGCTCCAGCGGGGAGCGGCCACCCCTCCCCTGGTCCGCGCGCTCCTGCGCGAGGGGCTCCCCGAGGACTTCGGTGGCATCCAACGCTCCGCGGGTCTCCAGAGGGATCTGCTGCGCGAGCGCGAGCGCTTCACCTCGCCCGACTTCGCCTTCCTGCTCGTGCGCACCGTGAAGGTGAGCACCGCCCTGGGCGAGCCCACCGACGACTTCCTGGCCCGCGCGCGCGAGGCCGACGCGGGCCTCATCATCCTCCCCGAGGGACTCACCGGCCCCACGCTCCTGGGCGAGCGCTGGTACGTGGAGCCCACCCTCCTGCCCCAGCAACAGGACGTGGTCGTGCGTGGCATCGCCGTGGAGCTCGAGCCGCTGCTCGACGAGCTGGCCACGGAGCTGCGTGCGCGGGGCCACTTCGGCCCGGATGGACGGGTGCTGCTCAGCTCCTCGGACTGGGTGCTGCCCCTGGACACCCTGCGGCTGGAGGTGTCCGTGCCCCAGTGGCGCGCGGCCGAGGAGGCCATCGAGCAACGCCATGGACTCAAGACGCTGCTGGTGGCCACCTGCGGCGCGCTCGCGGTGGCCATCGGGGTGCTCGCCGTGGTGGCCCAGCGCGGGCGCTACCGCTACGTGGAGCTCAAGAGCGACTTCGTGGCCACCGTCTCCCATGAGCTGCGCACCCCGCTGGCCTCCATCCGCCTCATGGCCGAGACGCTCGAGCGCAAGCTCGCCCAGGCCCCGCCCGACACGCGCGCCTACCCCGAGCGCATCCTCCAGGCCGCCGACGGCTTGAGCTTCCTCGTGGAGAACATCCTGTCGTTCAACCGCATCGACAAGGGGCGCTGGCAGCCGCGCATCACCCTCGTGACGCTGGAGGAGCTCGTCGGCATGCTCCGCTCGGACTTGAGGGACTCGGTGTCCGTCCCCGTCCGGCTCACCGCGGACGTGGGCGAGGCCCAGATCGAGGCGGACCCCTCGCTCATCCGCCTGCTGCTGGCCAACCTCGCGCGCAACGCCTGCGCCTACAACCGCCGCACCCCGGTGGAGCTGTCCCTGCGCGCCTACCCTTCCGGGCACAACGGCTGCGTGGTGATGTTCTCCGACAATGGCATCGGCATTCCCCCGGGCGAGTGGGAGAACGTCTTCCGCGACTTCCACCGGTTGGAGTCCAACGGTCCCGAGGTGCATGGCAGTGGCCTCGGGCTCGCGCTGTGCCGCAAGATCATGACCCTGCACGCAGGCCGCATCTCCGTGGAGAACTCCAGCCCCGAGGGCACGACGTTCTGTCTGCTCTTCCCCGAATCCCGAACATGAACTCCCCTTCCGTGCTCATCGTCGAGGACGACGCGAACCTGCGGCTTGGCCTGTGTGACAACCTCCGGGACGAGGGCTACGAGGTGGTGGTGGCCACGAGCGCCCGCGAGGCCGAGCCCCTGCTGAGCACGCGCTCCTTCGAACTCATCCTGCTCGACGTCATGCTGCCGGGCGAGGACGGCTACACCTTCTGCCGGCGCCTGCGCGCGAACGGCGTGCGCACTCCGGTGATGATGCTGACGGCGCGCTCGCTGGAGGACGACATCGTGCGGGGCTTCGAGGTGGGCGCCCAGGACTACCTCACCAAGCCCTACCGCCTGCGCGAGCTGCTCGCGCGTGTGGGCGCCCTGGTGCGGCGCTCCGGCGGCGAGCCTCCCCAGGTCATCTCCTTCGCGGGCTTCCACCTGGACCTGGGCAAGCGCTCGCTGCGCCGCGCCGAGGGCGGGGAGATTGAACTCACCCGCACCGAGTTCGAGCTGCTCGCCTTCCTGCTCAAGCACCGCGACCGGGCCCTCACCCGGACGGAGATCCTCGATGCCGTGTGGGGCGACGTCGTGGTGGATCCGCGCACCGTGGACAACTTCGTCTCCAGCCTGAAGAAGAAGCTCGGCTGGACGAGCACCTCCGCCTTCACCATCCACACCCTCCGGGGAGTGGGCTACCGGCTGGAGCTGGAAACCATGACGAAACCATGACGAAGGCATGGACGGCCCAAGGCCACGCCGTCCACGCGACTCCGTAGGTTGTTGTGTGTCAGCCACGGAGGGCGTCACATGTTTCAGTCGGTCATCCAGCAGTCGGCAGCGGGCAGGGGTCGGTTCGGCACGGGCGTCTGGGTTTCCCTGTTGGTGCACGCGGGCGTGCTCGGCGGAGCGCTGCTCGTGTCGGGAGCCGCCCAGGAAGTCGCTCCCCCGAAGGAGCCGGACGTCTTGATCTTTCAACACCTCCCCGCAGGCCCTCCCCAGACGACGCCCCCCCGGCTCGAGCAGAAGCCCCCACCGCCCAGGGCGCCCGCCGCCAAGAAGCCCCCGGCGCCCCGGAAGACGCTGCGCCAGCCCTCGCTCATCCCGCCCCCACCCGCGATCGAGCCCCAACCGGTGGAGCCCGAGCCGGTGGAGCCCACGCCCTCGGACGTGGAGGCGAGCAGCGAGGCCACGGATTCGCCCCTGGGAAGCGCCATCGGCAAGGTGATCGGGGATACCGCGTGCCTGAATTGCCCCCCGGGGCCCTCGCTCCAGGGCACGGGCGAGGAGGTGGTTCTCTTCGGCGCCGGCATGACGCCCCCACAACTGCTCTCCGAGGGCGTGCCCGTGCGCTACACGTCCGATGCGCTCCAGGCGGGGGTGCGTGGGCTGCTCATCGCCAAGTGCACCATCACCCGTGACGGACAGGTGAACGACTGCCGCGTCCTCAAGGGCCTGCCCTTCATGGATCAGGCGGTGCTCGAGTCACTCGAGAGCCGCCGCTACCGCCCGGTGACCTTCCAGGGCAAGCCGGTCAACGCGATCTACACCTTCAACGTGAAACTCCAGATGCAGTAGTCTCCGAAGGCCAGCCCTGGGCGGGGCCCTTGTCGGCCCGCGGCCCTCGCTTCGCGTCCGCCATGGTGGGCCCCGCGCCCTCCACCGGGCTCACCGTCACCGGGACGGACACGACGCGCAGGTTGCCCGCGAAGTCCGCGGCGCGCAGGTACAGGGAATGACCGCCGCCCTTCACGGCGGAGAGATCGTAGCGACCCTTGTAGGTCATCGTCTCCTTCTCCAGCCGCAGCGGCGTCCAGGCCCCCGAGGAAGAGTCGAACTGGTACTCCACCCGGCGCACCCCCGCGCTCGTGGGGCCATCACTCGCCTGGACGGAGATCTCCAGGTGGCCCTGGAACGCATCGCCCGTGGGCTGGAGGACCGTGACATTGGGTGCCGAGGTGTACAGACCCAGCATGGCGGCCACGAGGTGTGCGCCGACCACGCACAGAACACCCATCGACGGGGCCCACGTCGTCCAGACGGCCGGCCTGACATGACTGTGCTTGGAGGTGGTTGCCATGCCCCGCCTCAAAGCCAGAAGCGTGCCGGACCCGGAGGGCCCACACCCCTCGTGAGGTCCTCTTCCCGGGCCCCTCCTTTCTTTCGGGAAAACGGAAGGTTGCCCGGTCTGTCCGGGTTGAAGACTCTCCGCGTCAATGCAACCCCGACGAGCACCCCCAGCGCAACGTGGAACTTCTTACCGGGACACTCCCGAACAGTCCGGAAGAAACTCCAGAGTCCCCCGGCCGGAGGCCTGTCGCCGTCCCTCGGGCCCGGAGTGCCGGGACGCGGATGCCGCGAGGGACAGTGTGGGGTCCGAGACGGTCGAAAACCGGGGCCTTGACGGCCACTCGCGGATAAGACGTCCGGACCCCGGGAACGAGAGGACGCGTGGACCCGACCGCCCTGCTGTTGAGCCTGCGCCTCGCGGGCTGGACGACGATGCTGCTGCTTCCACTGGGGTTGCCCATCGCCTGGTGGCTCGCCCGTTCGCGGTGGCGGTGGAAGTTCCTGCTCGAGGCCCTGGTGGCGCTTCCGCTGGTGCTGCCCCCCACGGTGCTCGGCTTCTACCTGCTGCGGGCCATGGGCCCCCGGGGTCCGCTGGGGCCCGCCTTCGAGGCCCTCTCCGGACACCCCCTGCCCTTCAGTTTCGAGGGCCTGCTGCTCGCCTCCGTCATCTCCAGCCTGCCCTTCTCCGTGCAGCCCTTCACGGCCGCGCTCGCGGGCGTGGATCCCCGCCTCATCGAGGCCTCGTGGTGCCTGGGCGTGTCCCGCGCGCGCACGTTCTTCCGGGTGGTGCTGCCCCTGGCGGCCACGGGCATCCTCTCCGGCATGGTGCTCACGTTCGCGCACGCGCTGGGGGAGTTCGGCGTGGTGCTGATGGTGGGCGGCAACCTCCCGGGCCACACGCGCACGGCCTCCATCGCCATCTACGACGCGGTGCAGGCGCTGGACTATGACGCGGCGGGGAGGATGTCGCTCGTGCTGCTCATCGTGTCGTTCGTCGTGCTGGCCCTCACCCAGGGGCTGCGCCGCGGGAGGGAGGGCGCATGGACGCGGCGCTCCTGATCGACTTCGAGCAGCGCTTCCGGGACGGCCCCACCATCCAGGCCCACCTGACGCTGCCCGCCACGCCGGGCCGGGTCGCGGTGCTCTTCGGCCCCTCGGGCGCGGGGAAGACCACGGTGCTGCGCGCCCTGGCGGGGCTGGCCCGGCCCGAGCACGGCCGCATCCTCTTCCACGGGGAGACGTGGTGCGACTCGAGCACCCGCGTCTTCCTGCCTCCCCAGGCGCGGCGCATCGGCTTTCTCTTCCAGGACTACGCGCTCTTCCCCCACCTCAGCGCGGAGCAGAACGTGCAATTCGGCCTCGCGCACCTGCCCGTGGCCGAGCGACAGGAGCGCTCGCGCGCCCTCTTCTCGCTCCTGCACCTGGAAGGACTGGAGCGCCGGGGCGCGCGCGAGCTGTCCGGGGGCCAGCAGCAACGGGTGGCCCTGGCGCGGGCGCTCGCCATCCGCCCGCGCCTGCTGCTGCTGGACGAGCCCCTGTCGGCGCTGGACGCACCCTCGCGCGAGGGACTCCGGGGCGAGCTGCGGCGGCTGCTGCGCGAACTGGGCGTGCCCACGGTGGTGGTGACGCATGATCGGCTCGAGGCGCTCGCGTTGGGAGACGATCTCGTCGCCATGGAGCAGGGCCGGGTGTGCCAGGTGGGGCCGGTGGCCGACGTGTTCAACCACCCGGCCGAGCTCGCGGTGGCGCGGATGACGGGGATTGAGACCGTGCTGCCGGGCCGGGTGGTGCGGCGCGAGGCGGGGCTGGCCACGGTGGAGGTGGGCCCCCACTGCCTGCTCGCCCTGGAGTCCACACCCGGAGGGGACGCCGTCTTCGTCTGCCTGCGCGCGGAGGACATCACCCTCGGCCCGCCCGAGGCCACGCCCACCAGCGCGCGCAACCGGCTGGCGTGCACCGTGGTCTCGCTCGTGCCCGAGGGCGCCCTGGTGCGCGTGACGCTCGACGCGGGCGTGCCCCTGGTGGCCCGGGTGACGCGGCTGTCGCGCGAGGAGCTGGGGCTCGCCGAGGGACGCGCCGTCACCGCCTCCTTCAAGGCGCCCGCCGTGCGGCTCGTTCCCCGCCCGTGAGCACCCCCCAGCGCCCGGCCGCGCTCAGGTGGCGCGAGCGTGGGCGAGGACCCGCTGGAACGCCAGCCGCTGGAGCAGCCACCGCCACGGCGAGCGCAACACACCGCGGGCACGCGCCCCGCCGCGCCCGTCCAGCAGGGACTCCATCGCCGAGCCCACTCCCAGCAGCACCGCCCCGTGCAGCCGCTGGGCCGCGTGCTGGCAGAACAGCTCCTGCTTGGGCGTGTCCATGGACACCCACACCAGATCGGGCCGCGTGAGTTCCATGCGATCGATCAAGGTGTCCACCCACGGCCCCCGGCCATTGTCCGGCACGTCCGGCGCGGCCACGCCCACCGCCAGGAGCCCGTAGCGATCGCGCAGCGCGCCCGCCGCCCACTCCGAGAGCTTCGGACGCTCGGCCACCACGACGACACGCCAGGCCCGCTCCCGCGCCAGGGCCGCCAGCGGCGGCAACCACTGCGCGCCCGCTCGCGGCTCCAGGGCGAGCGCGGGCACCCCCAGGCGCCCGGCGGCGCGGATCATCTCGGGGCCTCCCGCCAGCGACAACTCCGCAGTGGCGAGCGCCGAGCGCAACACCTCGTCGCGTTCAGCGCGCACCACCTGCTCCACGTCCGGCAGGAGGATACGTCCCCCCTGTCCGCCCGTGACGAGTCCCTCGACGGCCCGGAGCACCTCATCCAGGCGGCCCAGGTCCAGGGGGACGTGTCCGATGCGCACCCGCGGCAAGCCGCCCGCGGGGCTCTTGTCGAACCGCCAGGGCCTGGACGGAACGAGCCCAGCCCGTGCCGTCACCAGCCTCATCACCCCACGCATGACCCGCCTCCTCCTGACGCCCTCAAGGGAACGACACAGTGGTGTCGCGAGCCCTGATCTGCCAGGGGAGTCTGACGTTCTCGGCTCCGGTGGCTGACAAGTGTGTGACGTGTTCGCCCCGGCCGGATTCGTCCAACGCTACAGATCCGGCGGTGGCCGGACGCCCAGGTGGCAGGCGCGCAACGCGAGCTGGGTGCGGTTCTCCGCGCCCAGCTTCCGGTAGAGCTGGGTCACGTGGGATTTCACCGTGCGCTCGGCGATCTGCAGGTGCGCGGCGATCTTCAGGTTGTCCGCGCCGCCGGCCACGTAGGCGAGCACCTCGCGCTCGCGCTGCGTGAGCGTGAGCAGCACACTCGCGGTGGCGGTGGTCACCGGAGAATGCTCGAAGTCGTTGCGCAACAGCTGCACCGGAAAGAGCCGCTCCCCGCGCACCAGGGCGTTGACGGCCGTGCACACCGCGTTCGACGTGAGGCTCTGCCGGAAGAGATACCCCGAGGCCCCCTCATCGAAGCACTGGGAGATGAAGTCCTGGGCGTTGGCCGAGGACAACACCAGCATCCGCACCTCCAGCCGGCGCTTGCGCGCCTCGCGCAGGAGGTTGAGCCCCTCCATGCTCGAGCACCCCATGCCCGAGTCTCCACCCGGCTCCACGTCCAGGATGGCCACCTGCGGAGGATCCGTGCCGATCCCATCCAGGAGCGTGCGCGCATCGCGCGTCACCCACAGCAGGTTGAGACCTTCACCCTTCAACCCATCGGCCAAACCCTGCCAGGCCGCCCAAGGTCCTTCCAACAAGCCAACGCGCACATCCGCTTGATTCGCTGCCATGTGAGGGCCCCCCAGCCATCATGGCGTACTGCCCATTTTTTTAGTGAAACCAACCAAACTCAGGGTCCGGCCCACATCCTGGCGATCTCGAGATGAATCGTGCGCGTTGTGGCTCGCGAGGATGTCCGGCCCGACCGTCGACACTGCGACTGCGTGCTGCGTGCTGCTGTCGTCACCCGGACGACTTTACTCCCAAACTACCACCGGGATGAAACCACCACCCGGACGACCGCGATACGACCGTGGTCCTTCTCGACCAACGACATGACGAATGGCCATCCCTCGTCTCGCTGTCCAGCCACGGCGGAGTGCGCGTGCCGCGCGACTGTGCACGGGCGAACCCATGGGCCCGGGAAGATGTTGGGCGGCGGGCACTGGCCCCCTTCCGTGGAGCGTGTCCGAACAGGACAACCCTCCGTTCCCGGGGAACGAGAAGCCACGCCAGGGTGGCCATTCCAGGTAATCTTCCCAACACATGAGATCCCCCGCTTCCCCCAGCCTGGACGTCGCCACGCCCGAGCGCGTGTCGCTCTCCCTCCCCGTGGCCGGCATCGGCTATCGGTGTCTGGCCTACCTGGTGGACCTGGCCCTGCTCTTCGCCTTCTGGGTGCTCACCTACTTCGTCTTCACCCTGCTGGTGAGTGACGTCGTCGGCTTCTTCCAGGGCCTGTCCGGCCTGGTGCGCACACTGATGGTGCTGGGCGTGTTCGCCACCCAGTGGGTGTACTGGACATTGTGCGAGGTGCTCATGGGGGGCCAGACGCCCGGCAAGCGGCTCGTCGGCATCCGCGTGGTGCGCGTGGATGGCTCGCCCGTGGGCGTGCTGGAGAGCGCGGTGCGCAACCTCGTGCGCGTGGTGGACTCCTTCCCGCTCATCTACGCCGTCGGGTGCCTGAGCGTGCTGCTCACGCGCCAGCACCGGCGGCTGGGAGATCTGCTCGCCGGCACCCTGCTGGTGCGCGAGGAGCGCATCGACCTGGACAAGTACACCGCCGCGCCCGCGCCCGCTGCCGCGCTCCCGCCCGCCGGCGCCACGGCGAGACTCGCCTCGGGGGACGTGGAGCTCATCCTGTCCTTCCTCGCGCGGGCGCCCTGGCTCGAGCCGGCCGCGCGCACCCGCCTGGGCGCGCGCCTGGTGGAGCGCTATGGCGGGCTCGACGCGCAACAACGCGCCACGCTGCTCGCCATGCCCGGGGGCGCCGAGTCCTTCCTGCGCGCGCGCGTCCAGGCGGAGCGCTGACGTGGCCTCCTCGCTGCCCGCCTTCGTCGCCCGCCGCCGTCCGGATTGGGAGTCACTCGAGGCGCTGCTCACACGCCAGCGCGCGGGCACCCTGCGCCTCGAGGAGTTGCGCACGCTCGACGTGCTCTACCGGCGGGCGGCGGCGGACCTCGCCCACGCGCAGACCTTCCACCCGGGCACCGACGTCCACCGCTTCCTCAACCAGTTGTGCGCCCGGGCCTACGCCGCCATCTACCAGCCCCCGCGCGAGCGCTGGGCGGCCCTGCTCGCCTTCTTCCGCCAGGACTTCCCGCGCACCCTGCGCGCCCACGGCGCCTTCGTGGCCGTGAGCGCCGGCCTGTTCCTGCTGGGCATCCTCCTGGGCGCGGTGGTGGTGCTGCTCGAGCCCCGGGGCGCGGAGCTGCTCGTCCCCGAGAACCTGCGCGACTACATCTCGCGCAAGCAGCTGTGGACGGACGGCCTCTTGTCCGTGGCCCCGCCGGGCGCGGTGGCCTCGGGCATCGCCACCAACAACCTCACCGTCACCATCGCCACCTTCGCCTCGGGGCTGCTGCTCGGCCTGGGCACGGTGTTCATGCTCCTCAACAACGGCGTGCACCTGGGCTCGGTGGCCGCCCTGTGCGTGCACGAGGGGCTGGGCGCCAGGCTGTTCGACTTCATCGCCGCCCATGGGCCCGTGGAGCTGTCCATCATCGTCATCGCCGGGGGCGCGGGGCTGCGCGTGGGCCAGACGCTCATCGATCCCGGCGAGCTGCCCCGGGGCCAGGCCCTGGTGCTGCGCGGGCGCGAGTCCGTGAAGCTCGTGCTCGGGTGCGCCCCCTTCCTCGCCCTCATCGCCGTGGTGGAGGGCTTCATCTCCCCGGGCGACTTCTTCCCGTGGTGGGTGAAGGCCTCGCTGGGGCTCGCGCTGGGGGCGCTCTTCTGGGGCTACCTGCTGCGCGCCGGCAGTGCCGGGCCCCGCGCGGGCGCCGCGGCCGGCTGACGCACCGGCGTGCGCGCGCGCTGGCGGTGGCCGAGGATCTTCTCGTACGCCACGTTCAGCTCCCGCATCTTCGCCTCGCAGCCGCCGCGGTCCGGGTGCTGCGCCAGCGCCAGCTCGCGGAAGCGCGCCCGCACCACCTCGATGGGATCCGACGGCGACACGCCCAGCACCTGGTGCGGATCCTGCTCGTCCAGCGCCGCCAGCCACGCCTCCAGCTTGCTCTTGGCCGCCAGGAAGCGCGCGTCCCCTTCCGTGTTGTCCTTCACCGGGTGGGTACGCATCTTCGCGTCCGCGCGGAACACGTCCGTGTAGGTACTCGACACCCAACGGTGGCACGAGCCGCAGCGGAAGTACTTGATGCTCGGTCCCTCGTGACGGGCCATGCGCACACCGCAATAGGTGCACTCGACCTCCACGTTCTCCAGGGTCCGCCAGTTCCAGCTCGTCCCAACCGCCGCGCTCATGGGTGTGTCCACCTCGGTGTGTGTCCAGGCGCTACAGGTTCGTAGCGGGCGCAAGGTCTCACGATCGGATCCCCTGTCAAAAAAAATGAGCGGGGGGAGCGGTGGAAAAATCCGCTCACACCCGGCGTCCGGCCGGGGCCATTCCGCGCTAGAACCGGCGGATGCTCGAACGGACCATCGCCTTCATCGGCGCCGGCAACATGGCCGAGGCGCTCATCAAGGGGCTGTTGCGCGCCGGCACCGCGCGGCCCGACTCCATCATCGCCACCGGACGCCGCGAGGAGCGGCTGGACGGCCTGCGGCGCACCTACGGGGTGCGCACCACCGTGGACAACGTCGCCGCGGTGCGCGAGGCGGACGTGGTGGTGCTCGCCGTCAAGCCCCAGGCCCTGGACAAGGTGCTCCGCCAGGTGGCGCCCGCGGCGGACACGAAGAAGCTCTTCGTCTCCGTGGCGGCCGGCGTGCCCATCTCCGTGATGGAGCGGCGGCTGGGCCAGGGCATGCGCGTCATCCGCACCATGCCCAACACCCCCTCGCTGGTGGGCATGGGCGCGTGCGCGCTCGCCCCCGGGGAGCACGCGAGCGAGGAGGACATGGCCGTGGCCAGCCGCGTCTTCCAGTCCGTGGGCATCACCACCGTGGTGGAGGAGAACCTCCTGGACGCCGTCACCGGCCTGTCCGGCAGCGGCCCCGCCTACATCTTCCTCATCATCGAGGCGCTCTCGGACGCGGGCGTGAAGGTGGGCCTGCCGCGCTACACCGCCCAGAAGCTCGCCGCGCAGACGGTGCTCGGCAGCGCCCAGCTGCTCATCGAGACCAACACGCACCCCGGCCAGCTCAAGGATCAGGTGACGAGCCCCGGCGGCACGGCGATCGCTGGCCTGCATACCCTGGAGGCAGGCGGGCTGCGCACCACGCTCATCAACGCCGTGGAGGCGGCCACGCGCCGCTCGAAGGAGCTCGGGGAGCAGTTCCTGGAGAAGTCCTAGGGCTGGCCTATACTCGGGGTCATGAAGCTCACCCCGCTCGACATCCGGCAGAAGCGCTTCGAGACCGCCCTGCGCGGCTTCTCCAAGCGAGAGGTGGAGGCCTTCCTGGAGCTCATCGCGGGTGAGTTCGAGGAAGTGGTCAAGGAGAACATCGGCCTGAAGGAGGAGCTCAAGCGCACCCAGCTGCGGCTGGAGCAGCACCTCGAGCGCGAGCGCACCCTTCAGGAGACGATGGTCACCGCCCAGCGCATCAGCGAGGACATGAAGGGCGCGGCCAAGAAGGAAGCGGAGATCATCCTCGCGGACGCCGAGCACCAGGCGGAGAAGATCGTCCACGGCGCGCACCAGCGGCTGGTGCAGGTGGTGGAGGACATCAACGAGCTCAAGCGCCAGCGCACCCAGTTCGAGTCCCAGGTGAAGTCCGTGGTGGAGGCGCACCAGAAGCTGCTCGAGACGTTCAGCGGGCGCACCTTCGCGGACAAGGACTACGCGCGCGTCGAGGACAACGTGGCCTACCTCACCCAGAAGAAGGCGCAGAGCGGCGAGTAGTCCCCCGTGTGACGCCACGCGTCGCGAGCAAGGGATGGCACAGAGCTTGGCGCGGCGTGGGCCCAGGCTGCTATGTCTTCGGGCACGTGAGGCCCGCCCATGCGCCACCTGCTCCTGCTGCTGCTGCTGTTGCTCTCGCCCCGGGGGTGGGCCCAGGAAGAGATCGCCGGTCCGCGGCTTGAAGCGGGCCATGCCCAGGGCCACGTGGAGCCCGCCCTGGTGCCCACGGCCCCGCCAGGGCTGGTGGTCGGCGCGGTGGACACGCCCCGCTTCCACATCCTCTACACCGCCCGCTCCCAGGAGTCCTCGCGCCAGCTCGCCCTCGGCATCGAGTCCATCCGCGACGCCTTCGTGAGCGTGCTGGGGCGCGACTGGCCCGGGACGACGGAGGTGCGCGTGGGCATGGGGCGCGAGGAGTTCGAGGCGCTCGCGCTGCCCGGAGGAGAGCCGCCCGGCTGGGCGGTGGCGCTCGCCTACCCCGCCCACCGCATCATCCTGCTCAACGCCCAGACGCTCGCGGGCCCCGAGGGCCAGGTGACGCTGCGGCACGAGCTGGCGCACGTGGCGCTCGGGCAGCTCGCGCCGCGCTGGCCGCGCTGGTTCCAGGAGGGGCTCGCGCAGCACCTCACCGGGGAGAACCTGTCCATGACGCACTACGCGGCCCTCTTCAGCGCGGTGGCGCAGGAGAAGGTGTTCCGCTTCGAGCACCTGGCCGAGGAGTGGCCGGATCTCCCCACGGACGTGGAGATCGCCTACGCGCAGAGCGCGGCCTTCGTGGCGTGGCTCTCGTCGCACTACGGCCCCGAGGGCATGGGCCGGCTGGTGGACGAGGTCGCCACGGGCCAGCCCTTCGAGCAGGCCTTCGGCAAGGCCTTCCACACCTCGCTGTGGGTGGAGGAGCAGGCCTGGCGCGAGGGACTGGCGGCCCGCTACGGCTGGCTCCCGCTCACCACGAGCACCTCCCTCTTGTGGCTGCTCATCATCGTGCTCAGCGCGGGGGCGTACCTGAGGCTGCGCGCCATCAAGGAGCAGCGGCTCATCGAGATGGACGCGCGCGAGGCCGCCGAGGAAGCCGCCATGCGCGAGGCGCTCGAGGCGGAGCTCGCCCAGCAGCGCGCCGCCCTGGTGCCCCCGGACCTGGCCGCCTCCCCGGCCGCGCCCGAGACATTGGAAATCCCCGAGTGGTACGAGCCGGCCTCCCCGCCCGGCGCGGAGCGCGATGAGGACGAGGACACGCTGCCCCGTCCGGCGAAGCCCACCGTGCACTGAGTTCCCCTCTCCCCGGGTAGAATCTACAGAACCGGGCGCGGCGGTGCCCCGGTGCGCCGCGCCAAGTGGCTGAATTCATTGTCCATTGGCCGCGTGAAGCCGTTGGCCAGCGCCTTGCTTAAGCCCCGTGCATCAGTGGGGAGGAGAGGCGTCATGGCGGAGCACGCACGGCGAAGGGCAGGGGTGGCGAGGGTGTTCGTGGGGCAGCCCGAGCGGCTCGCGGCGGCATGGCGCCGGATGCGCTTCGCGGAGGCCCGCAAGGACGGCTCTCCTCCCCACAACCAATTGGAGAGCGTGGTGGAGCCCTTCATCCGCGAGGTGGGCCGCACGCTGGAGGGCGTGGGGGGCAGCGCCTGGAGCCGGACGCGCGCGGTGCTGCGGCTGTCGTCCCAGCGCGGCTCGCGGGTGCTGAATGACGAGTTCGTGGCGCTGCGCCGCTGCATGCTGGACGCGGTGGAGACGCTCGGCGGAGGGGACGCGGAGCGCGCGGTGGTGAACCAGGCGCTGGACGAGGCGGTCAGCTCGACGCAGGAGCTGGTGGAGCACCTGGCCAACCCCTTCGCGCCCAAGCCGCGGGTGCCATTCGCGGGGCTCGTCGTGCAGTGCTTCGAGAAGCCCGCCCGGGGGCGCGAGAAGACGCACTCCGGGGAGAAGCACGCACCGGCGCACTGAGTTTTTTCGAAGGGTTGGTCGACCCGTCCGGCTTGACGCCTCCCCCGCTTGGGGGGCGGTGTCCGGGGCCGGCGGTTGAAGGGGGCTGCGCTGACGGGCCATGGGGGGCCCGAGGCGCTCACGGGGCGCGTTCCCGTACGGGGGTTCGGAGAACGCGCACGGTATGGCCGCTGAAAGCCGCGTGGGCGGGGGTCCACGCGAGCCTTTCTGACGGCCGGACGGGTCGACACTTTTTCCGGGCGGGCGCGTACGTCAGTGCGCGTCCGCCCACGTGTTTCCAGCCCCCACTTCCACCTTGAGCGGCACCTTGAGCGTCATCACCGCGCCCATGCACCGGCGCGACAGCTCCTTCACGGCCTCCACCTCGTCGTCGGGTGCCTCGAAGAGCAATTCGTCGTGCACCTGCAGCAGCATCCGCGTGCGCAGCTTCTTTCGGGCCAGCTCCGCGTCCACCTCCAGCATCGCCTTCTTCATGAGGTCGGCCGCCGTGCCTTGAATCGGCATGTTGATGGCGGCGCGCTCGGCGGCCTGCACCACCTGGCGGTTCTTCGCGCTCAGGTCCCCCATGGGCCGACGCCGTCCGAAGAGCGTCTCCACGTAGCCCCGCTCGCGCGCCACCCGCACCGTCTCGTCCAGGTAGCGCTTGATGCCGGCGTAGCGCGTGAAGTAGCGCTCGATGATGTCGCGCGCCTCCTCCTCGGGGATGTTCAGGCGCGTGGACAGGCCGTAGGGCGACAGGCCGTAGGCGATGCCGAAGTTGACCATCTTCGCCACCCGGCGCTGATCCTTCGTCACCTCCGCCTGCGGCACGCCGAAGACCTCCGCCGCAGTGCGGCTGTGGATGTCCTCGTCCCGGGAGAAGGCGTCCAGCAGCACCTCGTCCTCGGCGATGTGCGCGAGCAGCCGCAGCTCGATCTGGCTGTAGTCCGCGGAGACGAGCTGGTGGCCCTCGTCGGCGATGAAGGCGCGGCGGATCTCCATGCCCAGCTCGGTGCGGATGGGGATGTTCTGCAGGTTCGGATCCGACGAGGACAGACGCCCCGTGGCCGTGGCCGCCTGGTGGAAGGTGGTGTGCAGGCGCCCGTCCTTCGTCACCAGCTCCGGCAGCGTGTCCAGGTAGGTGCTCTTGAGCTTGGACAGCGAGCGGTACTCGATGATGGCGCGCGGCAGCGCGTGCTTCTCGGCGAGCTTCTCCAGCACCTCCTGGTCCGTGGACGGGCCCGTCTTGCCACGCTTGAGCACCGGCAGCTCCAGCTTCTTGTAGAGCACCTCCGCGAGCTGGGGGTTGGAGCCCACGTTGAACTCGGTGCCCGCGAGCTGGTGGATCTCCTTCACCTTGGCGTCGCACTCGGCGCCCACCTTGTCGGAGATCTTCCGCAGCGCCGCCACGTCCACCTTCACGCCCCGCTCCTCCATGCGCGCGAGGATGGGCACGAGCGGCACCTCCAGCTCCTTGGCGAGCCGGTTGAGGCCCAGGGGCTCCAGCTCCTCCTGGAGCCCGGGCACGAGCCGCCGCGCCACGTCCGCGCGCACCGCGTACGCCACCGCCACTTCCGCGGGCGAGAACTCCTTCAGGGGCCGCGGCTTGCGCCCGCCCGTGGAGGGCAGCGCGGGCAGGTCCACCTGCATCCGCTCGCGGGCGAGGAACTCCAGGGTGTGATCGCGCCGCGACGCATCCAGCAGGTAGCTCAGCAGCTCGACGTCCTCCTCCCCGCCCCTGAGCTGGATGCCCTCGCGCGCGAGCAGCAGCCACAGCGCCTTGAGATCATGCCCGCCCTTCTTCACCCCCTCGTCCTCCAGCACGCCCACGAGCGCGCGCTTGAAGTCCGGGGGCTTCACCTGCTCCACGCCCAGCCCCTCGTGGTGCAGGGGCACGTAGCGCGTGGTGCCATCCGGCAGCGCCACCCCGAGCCCCACCAGCGTGGCGGACAGGGGCAGGCCCTCGTAGGCGGGAAAGAGCGTCACCCGCCCCGCCTGACGGATGGCCGTGGCGAGCGCCTCGAGTGCCTCCTTCGTGGTGACCTGCTCCGTCTGCGTCTCGAGCTTCGTGGGCTCGCGCGCGGGCAGCTCCTTGAGCAGCGCGGAGAACTCCAGCTCGGTGAAGAGCGGGCGCAGAATCTCCTCGCGCAGGGGCTGGCGCACGAGCTGGGCGATGCTCACGTCCAGCTTCAGGTCCGTGCGGAACGTCACCAGGTCGCGCGCGAGCAGGAGGCTGTCGCGGTGCGCCTCCAGGGCCGCGCGCATCTTCGGCTTCTTCACCTCGGTGAGCCGCGAGAGCAGCGCGTCCACGCCCCCGAACTGGGTGAGCAGCTCCACCGCGCTCTTGGGGCCGATGCCCGGCACCTTGGGCACGTTGTCGATGGCATCCCCGATGAGCGCCAGGTAGTCGCGCATCTGCGCGGGCTCGATGCCCAGGCGCTCCTTCACCTCGGAGGGAGTGGTGTAGCGCTCGTTCTGCGGATCATAGAGGTGCACGCGCTCGGAGACGATCTGCACGAAGTCCTTGTCCCCGGTGACGACGAGCACGTCGAAGCCCTCGGCGACGGCGCGCTGGGCCAGGGTGCCGATGACGTCGTCCGCCTCCCAGCCGGCCACCTCCAGGATGGGCAGCGCGAGCCCCTCCACCACGCGGCGGATGTAGGGGAACTGCTGGGACAGATCCTCCGGCGTCTCCTTGCGGTTGGCCTTGTAGTTGGGATCGATCTTCTGGCGCTCGGCGCGGCTCTCCTTGTCGAAGGCGAGCGCCACGTGGGAGGGCTCGAGTTCCCGGAGCGCCTTGAGCACCTGGCGGGTGAAGCCCAGGGTGGCGTTGGTGGGAATCCCCTGGCGGGTCGTCAGGGGAGGAATGGCGTGATAGGCGCGGAAGATGAAGCTGGAGGCGTCGATCAGGACGAGGCGGGGCGCGCCATTCGAGGGAGGGGGGACCATGGACCCGGCCTTAACCGAGCCCACGCCCCTCTGTCCACGTTGGTAGGAAGCTCACGCGCTACCCGTCAACACCCGCCCTGCTTCTTCTGCTCGGCGACCTTCTCCGCCATGCCGTCGTTGGGCACGGCGTATTCCAGGACGAGGTCCAGGTCCTGGCACGACTGGGCGGTCTTGAAGGCCTTGAGGGCGCGCGTGGAGCACCGGCCCACCTCCGAGTTGAGGTCCGTGTTGCCCGCGTAGAAGCTGAAGCCCAGCTTCCAGATGCGGCAGGCCCGGCGCCCGTCGCCGCGCTCGTCCCAGTACTTGCCGCGGGTGATGGCCTTGGCGGCCATGTCCTGCTGGATGTTGCGGCGGTAGAAGGACGGACGCGACTCGAACAGGTTGTCCATCAGCCGCTTGTCCACGTCCAGCGCCTCATGGAGCGCCTCGGCGGCCTTCTCCACGTCCTCGCTCTGCAGGTGGCCCTGGCCGATCTTGAAGAGCTGATCCACGTTGTTCACGTCCGCGATCATCTTGTCCGCGTCCGCGTGGTACTGGGCCATCTCGTAGTTGTTGCGCAGCCGCTGCAGCGTGGCGACGGCCTCGTTGCCGCGTCCACCCCAGTAGTCCAGCATCGCCTCGGACATGTACTTGTTGGGGTAGCGCTGCTTGAAGGCCTCCTCCACCACCTTGCGAGGATTGGGCGCCGCGTCGTCATCCATGAAGATGTCCGACACGGGGCAGTGCCAGGGCTCGGCGGTGGGATCCAACTTCTGCCGGGCGTTGAGGAAGTCCACGTAGAGCTTGTTCTTCGGCCGCCACTCGGTGCGGCCCAGGCGCCGGCGCGAGTCGATCACCAGGGTGAAGCCGATGGGCGGCTCCAGCTCCTCGCGCGACATCTTCTGGCAGGCGAAGCCCATGTAGCGCTCGCACCGGGGCACCGCCGCGCTCCACTGGGAGTCGCGCACGTAGCGCTTGCAGTCGTCCTCGGAGCGCTTCATCACCTGGAGCACCGCCTCCTGCACCTTGGGCTTGGCCCGGCGGAAGTAGGTGCTCTCCTTGGGAATCTTCTTGAAGAGATCCAGCGCCTCCTCGTCCTTGCCGCGCTGGAGCGACTTGATGCCCTGGGCGAACTGCTCCGAGGCATCCTTCTCCAGCGTGATGCGCTTCATGAGGGAGACGGCCTCGGAGTTGATGGGATCGAGGTTGAGCACCTTCGAACAGGCCGTCTGCGCCCTGCCCCAATCCGGCTCGCCGCCCATCTCCATGGAGGAGTAGGAACGGCACTGGCTGAGCAACTCCTGGATCTGCTCGGTGGGATCCGCGGCGGGCGAGCCCTGGGCGGCCAGGGCCCCCGAGCCACCCTCCTCCGAGCCCCCCGTGGTGCTCTTGATGATTCCCGCCACCAGCAGCACGCCCACCACGCTGGCGGCCACGATGAGCAACCGCTTGCGCGAGGCCGCCGCGGGCGCCACTTCCGAGCCCGCCGCCTCGGCGCGCGAGGCGCGGCCCTTCCTGGCCGGCGCGGAGCCGGTGCGCTCGACCACCACCTCCACCATGCCGAAGGTGATGACGTCACCGGGCCGCAAATCCATGGGCTCCTGGGGAGCCACCCGCTCGCCATTGAGCAGCGTGCCGTTGGCACTGCCCAGGTCGCGCAGCACCGGCCCGTCCGGGCCGAGCTCCACCTCGGCATGCCGGCGGCTCACCGAGTCGTCGTCGAGCAGCACCGTGGCGGGCGCCTGCCGGCCCACGACGAGCTTGCTCTGGAGCGGGTACTTCTGGTTGGCCCAGGGACCGGTGAGGCCCTTGAGAACGAACCCGCCCTCGTCCTCCTTCTCCCCATCCGCGCGGTCCTCGGGGGGAGGCACCACGGCGGACGGAGGGCGCCTGGCGAGCGCCGAGGGAGGCCGCTTTCCGGCGGGGATGGAGCGGGTGGGCGCCGGCCTCGCGCCTCCGGGCGCCGCGCCCGCCTCACCCGCGGGCTTCGCGCTCCGGCGCACCCCGGCGGGCCGGGCGGGTGCCTTGAGCCGCAGGGCATAGTCGCCCAGCACCACCTCCGACGTGGGCGTGAGCGCCGTGGGGCCGGTGATGCGCTGGCCATCCACGAAGGTGCCATTGGCACTCCCCACGTCCTCCACCCTCACCTCGCCGTCTTCCTCGAAGAAGCGGGCGTGGCGGCGCGACACTCCGCCCTCGGCGAGGATCAAATCGTTGGTGCCTTCCTGGCGGCCGACCCTCAGCTCGCCAGTCAGTTCCTGCTCACTCTCGCTGCCGTCGGGATGACGGATGACCAGGGTAGGCATGACGGGGTCAGTCCTCGCGGAAGATGCTCATGTTGACGGGGATGCCCTTGCGCTGCAGGTCATCGTAGAACTTGGGCACGAAGCCGCTGGCCACGTAGCGGCCACGCACCTTGCCCTCGTCCGTGAAGCCTTCCTGCTTGTAATAGAAGATGTCCTGGAGGGTGACGATGTCCACCTCCATGCCGGCGATCTCCGTGATGAAGCAGATCTTGCGCGTGCCGTCGGAGAAGCGCGTCTGCTGCACGATGATGTGCACGGCGCTGGCGATCTGCTCGCGGATGGCCTTCACCGGCAGCTCCATGCCGCTCATCAGCACCATCGTCTCCAGCCGGGCGATGGCGTCGCGCGGCGTGTTGGCGTGCAGCGTGGTGAGCGAGCCGTCGTGGCCCGTGTTCATCGCCTGGAGCATGTCCAGCGTCTCGCCCGCGCGGCACTCGCCCACCACGATGCGGTCGGGCCGCATGCGCAGGCAGTTCTTCACCAGATCGCGAATGGTGATGGCGCCCTTGCCTTCCAGGTTGGGCGGACGGCTCTCCAGCTGCACCCAGTGATCCTGCGGCAGTTGCAGCTCGGCGGCGTCCTCCACCGTGACGATGCGCTCGTCCTCGGGGATGAAGGAGCTGATGATGTTGAGCGTCGTCGTCTTGCCCGAGCCCGTGCCGCCGGAGATGACGATGTTCTTGCGCGCCTTGACGCACATCTCCAGGAACTCGGCCATCTGCGCCGTGACGGTCTTGAACTTGATGAGATCCTGGATCTTCAGCGAGTCCTTCTTGAACTTGCGGATGGTGATGCAGGGGCCCTTGAGCGCCAGCGGCGGGATGATGGCGTTGACGCGGCTGCCGTCCTTGAGGCGCGCGTCCACCAGGGGGCTGGACTCGTCGATGCGCCGGCCGATGGGCGCGACAATGCGCTCGATGACCCCGAGCACCGCCTGGTTCGAGCTGAACGTCTTCTCGCTCAGCACGAGCTTGCCCTTGCGCTCGATGTAGATCTGGTTGGCGTGGTTGACCATGATCTCGCTGATCTCATCCGACGCGAGGAACGCCTCGAGGGGCCCCAGGCCCAGCGCCTCGTTGATGACGTCGGTGAGCAGATCCTCGCGGTCCACCTCGGGAGGCAGCTCTCCGTCCGCCTCCATCTGATCGATGATGTCGCTGATGGCCTTCTCGGTGCGCCGCCACAGCTCGTCGTCCCCGAGCCGGTCCATGTCCATGCGGCGCAGGTCGAGGTACTCGATGAGCCGGTCGTGGATCTCCTTCTGCAGCCGGGTATAGGCCTCCACCCGGGGATCCACCCGCTTCCTGTTCTTGGCGAGCGCCGAGGCGAGCGAGGCGGGCATGCGCGCGTTGGCTTCCTGCGCGGGCGGCTCCTCCTCGTAGGGCTCCTCCTCGACGGGCTCCTCGTCGTAGTACTCCTCCTCGGGAGGCGCCGTGCGCGTCTGGGAGGCCTCCAGCTCGAGCGCCTCCACGTTGAGGATGTAGTCGCCGATGGAGATCTGATCGGTCGGCTTGACCACCTGCGGCCCGGCGATCTTCTTGCCGTTCACGAAGGTGCCGTTCGTGGACTTCATGTCCACGACGATGAACTTGCCGTCCTTGGCAATGATCTTCGAGTGGTACTTGGAGACATTGCCCTTGGCGAGACGGATGTCGTTGCCATCCAGGCGACCGATGGTGATCTCGTTCTTCTCGAACTCGATCTGCTCGGTGCCGCCACCCTTCTCCTCGAGCGTAATCAGAAACATGGGCGCGGATGCTACCAAGCGTCCCCGTGCGGCACCAAGGGGACATGACGCGCCGCCACGCGCCCGCCCGCCCCCCTGAACGCGCCGAGGCCGGGCTCCCCTCCCTCGCGGAGGATGGAGACCGGCCTCGGGCCGCCCGGACAGCGGGCGGGGAGCCTCGACGGGCAGCTCAGTCGAAGATGTTGAAGGTGACCTCGGAGCGCGCCTGCTTGTAGCGGCTCTTCACGTCCTCGATGAGGGTGTGGATCTTGTCCGAGTCGGGCGTGACGATGCGCGGGGTCACGAAGATGACGAGCTCGCGCTTGGTGGAGTCGAACGCGCGGTTCTTGAAGATCTCCCCGATGATGGGGATGTGGCCCAGGCCCGGCAGCTTGCTGACGGCCTTCTGCTCGTCGTGGCTGAACACGCCGGACAGGACGATCGTCTCGCCGTGGCGCACGGTGACGTTCGTCTTCACCTTGCGGGTGCGGAAGCCGGGGATGGCCGCCGAGCCACCGATGGAGACGGCCACCGAGGTGTCCAGCTCGCTCGCCTCCGCCTCGATCTCCGTCTGGATGTTGCCGTTGCTGTCCGCGGTGGGGCGCAGGTTGAGGATGACGCCGTAGGGCTTGTACTCCACGGAGAACTGGTTCTGGGTGATGAGGGGGATGGGCACCTCGCCGCCCGCGAGGAACTCGGCCTTCTCGCCGCTGGCGCACACCAGCTTGGGCTGGGCCAGGAGCCGGCCGTAGCCGTCATTGCCCTGGAAGCCCACGGCGAACTCCGCGCCGGCCGCCAGCGACGCCATGCCCGCGCCCGAGCCGAAGGAGCCCGGGAAGAGCGCCTGGTTGATGGTGGCCGTGGCGGACACGGTGCCGGCGATGTCCGTGGGGTACTTGATGCCGTAGCGGTCGCGCGAGTTGCGGCGGATCTCCACGAACTGCACCTCGGAGATGATCATCTTCTTGATGCCCACGACGAGCAGGTTCTCCACCTTCTCGCCCAGCGCCTTGACGAGCAGCTCCGCCTTCTGCATCTCCTGCTGGCTCTCCACCGAGCCCTCCAGGAAGATGGTGGAGCCCTGGGGGTTGACCTGCACGTTGCGCAGGCCCGCCTTCTGGAAGGCGGCGGTGAGGTTCTGCGCCACGAGCTTCTTGGCGTTGGGCGCCACCTTCACGAAGCTCTTCACGTTCGGGTAGAGCGCCGCCACCTCCTCGATGCGCGCGGCGTCCGCGGACGTGTACGCCTGGCCGTCCAGGAAGATGCGATCCCCCACGATGCGGATGCTGACGCCTTCAATCTCCCCGAGCAGCTTCTTGATGTCGGAGCTGACCTCGTTGGGATCCTGCTTGCGCACCGCGATGTTGTAGGTGACGCGCTGGCCGTTGCCCTTCCACACGAGCAGCGTCGTCTTGCCCTCGCCCTGGCCGAGCACCAGCACCTGGCCCGGACCGAGCGCCTTCACCTCGGCGACTCCGGGGTCGCCGATGGAGATGCGCGTCATGCCGGGGATGGAGAGCACCTTCTGGGCGCCGATGCCCAGGTTGATGAGCGAGCTGTCCTGGGCCTGCGCGCTCGCGGCGACCAGCACGGTCAACAGGAGGCCGATCATGGCGGCCTGGGTGAAGCGTCCAAGCATCGTGTGAGTTCCTTCGCGTCGCATCCGAGCTACCCCAATCTGTCGTGCTGCCACCACATGGCCCAGAAAGTCCCCAGCGCGATCGCCACGCCATACGGGATATGGCGTCGCGGCGCGTCCACCGCGCCCTCTTGCATCCATCTCACCCGCACGGCCCAACGCCGCACCAGGTCGCCCAACGTCTCCCAGACGGCGCCGTGCCACAGCAGCGTCACCACCGCCTGCAGGGCTCCCACCAGGGAGATGAAGGCCGCCGCGGCCATCACCGCGGGAAAGCCCAACACCGCGCCCACGCCCGCCATCAACTTCACATCCCCCCACCCCATGCGCCCGCGCAGCGCCGCCGGCACCAGCACCAGCGCCAATCCCGCCCCGGACACCACCCCACTCACCAGCCCCGTCTCCAGCCCACCCACCCCCTCGCTCGCCAGGCGCACGCCCAGGGCCACCACCATCAGGGGATAGGTGACGACGTCGAGGATCCGGCGGCGGAGCACGTCCGTCACCACGGAGATCACCAGCGCCATGCCCAGGACGATCCACAGCGCGATGTGAGAAGGCGTCATCGAAGGCGGGCCGCCTCCCCCGGGGGGATGGGAGGAGGCGGCCAACTAAACCAGGGAAGACCGTCATCCGTCAATCAGGCAACGGCCCAACTTCCTGAAAAGACAGCGCTCCTGGTGATTCTCCGGAGCTTCTTCCGGTGCGTCTACTGATAGGTGAGCCGGACGCGCTCGCTGCAGATGAAGTACTCGTCGCCGTCCTCGACCTTGCGGCGCTTGATGCGCTGCTTGTTGAACCAGGTGCCGTTGGACGAGCCCAGGTCCTCGATGAAGAAGTCGTCGCCCTCGCGGACGATGACGGCGTGCTCGCGCGACACCTTGCCGGAGTTGATGACCAGGTCGCAGTGCTTGCCGCGGCCGATCACGAAGCGCTCCTTGGTGATGCTCTGCGGCTCGGCGTTGTCCATGGACAGCAAGAGCCCGCCCACCGCCTGGTCCATGGGCTCGTCCTCGGGCGGCGCCTCGTCCTCGGGCAGCGGCTCGTCCTCGGGCAGCGGCTCGTCCTCGGGCAGGCCCAGATCCGAGTCGTGCTCGTCGGCCAGGGGCTCCTCGTCCAGCTCCTCGCGAGGCTCGTTGCTCTTGCCCTTGATGAGGCGCTCGAGCTCGGCGGCGGTCTCCAGCACGCGCTCGGCCACCTCGCGGCGGGCCGGATCGTTGTCCAGGGTGTTGGCCGAGGGGCGCTCCTCGATGCGGGGGGAGGCCCGCTGCGGGGCGGGCGCCGGCAGCGGCGTGTCCTCGCGGGGCGGCGGCTGGGGCGTCTTGGCGCCGCCTCCGCTCACCGGCTGCAACACGGGCGGAGCGGACCGGGCGGCGGCCGGGGCGGAGGGCCGCGCGGCGGCCGTGGCCGGGGCGGCGGAGGCCATCTCGGCGGGCGCCTCGGAGCGGCTCGGGCGCACCTCGAGGAAGCCATTGAGACGCGCGAACATGAACAACGCTTGATTGATGAGCGCGTCGCGGTCCGAGCCCATCTGCTGGGCCATGTCTTCGTAGGTCTCCCACAGGTGGTCGGCGATGCCGACCTTGCGGGCAGGACGGGAATTCTGGTCAATCATCGGTTTGACTCACTCATCCAGGAGCGCCGGACGATAACAGAGCGTTCCCGGGACGCGAAATCAGCGGAAGGGCACCAAGGACAGGTTGTTCGCCGCTCCGGCGACGACGGTGGACAGGTTCATCTGCAGGATGGCGTTGGCGGAGGGATAGACGATGTAGGCGAAGTCCGTGCCCCCCACCCTCGCCCTCACCACGGGACCAGGCAGGCGGAAGCCGCGGAGCGCATCGTAGTTCACGAGGTCCACCGAGAGGATGTACGGGAAGAAGTGGGACGCGGTGGTCACCACGAAGCTCTGATCCCGGCCCACGGGGCTCTGGCGCAGGTCGCGCGTGACCGTCAGGGACACGGCCGTGCCGGTGGCCTGCCCCGCGTAGCCCGGGGGGTGGAAGAAGAAGGTGTCGGTACGGGAGTAGGTACTGCCCGTGCCCATGCGCTGGAGGTAGTTGCCCGCGGCATCGGTGAGCACGAGCGGGCGCTCACCCCCGGCGCGGACCTCGAAGCGCGGGTAGTCCGCGCAGGCCGCCGGCAGGGCTCCCGCGGGCACCAGCCTCGCCGTGGGGGCCGCGGGCTCGCGTTGCACCTCCCCCACGAGCACGGACTCGGCACAGGCCGGCAGGGACGTGTTCTCGGGAAGCAACACGATCAGATCTCCCGGACGCACGCTCGGCCGCGCGATCCCATCCTCCAGGGCGTCGATGACGGGGACCGTGAAGGTGGTGGTGGCCGGATCGCGCTCCAACCGGGAGGCGTTGGGCAACACGCGCTCGGAGGTGAGCACGTACGCCTCGTCCCGGGTGACGCCGAACGTGCCCGCGAAGGCGATGTCCGCCCGGCGGTCGGGGGTGGAGGGATCCACGTTGTTGCCCACGACATCCAGCAGGGAGATGGTGGCGGTGGCCGTGTTCGGCGTCTCCGAGGCCAACCAGGCCGCGCCCACGTTGAGGTGGACGAGGTTCAGGGCATCGAAGAAGAGGATGGCGCCCGTGGACAGCGGCACGATTCCCAGCAGCGGAACCGCGGCCTCGCGCGTCTCGCCGCCCTGCACGCTCAGCAGGGTGTTCGTGGACAGCGACAGGCCCATGGGCAGCCCCGAGCCCGAGTTGATGGGCAGCATGGGGTAGCCGGTGAAGTCCTTGGCCAGCGCGCCCGTGGTGGAGTCCGCCGCCAGGATGCCCGACTGGCATGCGACGGCCGGAGCGGGGGCGGCGGGCTGGGTGCAGTTGGAGGGATCCAACACGCCGAAGATGCGCGCGCCCGGGGCCCGGCGCTCCGGCTGCGTGTCCTCTCCGGGCACCCGGCCGTGGGTGACGAGCTGGAGCACCTGGGCGCCTCCGAAGTCGAGCGTCGTGCGCCGCGCCTTCGTGTTCACCTCCAGGATGAAGCTCGTTCCCGGGTTGCCGGACTGGCCCCGGCGCGTGGACACCGCGAGCAGGTTGGGATCGGGCAGCACGAGCAGGGAACTCACCGCCTCGTCGGAAGCCAGCTCCAGGAGCAGCTCCGCGGTGAGGGGCGCCGGGGGGGAGGCCAGGGCCTGGGTGTCCGTGGTGAGCGAGGCACGCCACAGCCGCGCCCCGGCGGTCTCCTGGGTGGCGAAGTAGAGCGTGCTCGAGCCGCCCTCCTGCTCGGTGGCGAGCGCCGCGAAGGCCGTCACCGGCCCCGAGGACACGCCCGTCAGCAGCCGCGTGTCGAGCCGGGCCACCTCGTGCAGCTTGTCTGCGGCGGAGTCCACGACGGAGACGATGGCCGAGCCATTGCTGCGCGCGTACACATAGGAACCCGTGCGCTCATTGCCCTCGGCGTCGTAGCGCACGTCGCGCGCGAGCGCCTGGGGCCGGGGCAGCACCGGAATGGCGAGCGGCTCCAGCGGATTGGGGGCGCGCACATACCCCCGCTTCATCGCGTCCTCCGTCAGCTCGAGCACGCGCAGCTCATTGCGGTCCGTCGACGTGACGAACAGCAGATCATTGACCAGGACCAGGTCGTACGTCCCCTGAAGACCCGCGGGCAGGGCCACCGGAGCCTGCTGCGTGCACGCGCACAGCAGCACGCCCAGGCCCAGTACCAGAGACACCATGAAGCGCTTCACTGCTGCACCTCCCTGCACGTCGCGGACTGCCCCACGTCCTGACGGGCGCCGAGATAGGCCACGAGCCGCGCGTCCTGGGGACTGTCGAGGTTGGGGATGTCGATCACCGAGATGCGTCCATCGCCGAAGTTGCTGGCGAAGATCCGCGCCGAGTTGCCCTCTCGCTGCACGTCGAGGCCGAAGGGCCGGGGCGACTCGGTGCCGCGGATCTGCCCCACCGTCACCTGGGCCACGACCTGTCCCACGTCCGGGTCATAGATGGCCACCACGCCCGCGTCGCTGCAGGAGATGAGCACCAGTTCCGCCCGCCCGGCCCCTCGGGGCACCAGCTTCACTTCCGTGGGTCCGAGCGGCAGGGGCACCGAGCCCACCACCGTCAGGCGGGGCGAATCCCCTTCACTGCCCTCCACGTTGACGATCAGCAGCGAGTCCGGTCCGCGCACGGCCATGTAGAGCCGGCGGCTGGCCGCCCCCGACACCGCGGGCCTCGCCGTCAGCGCGAGCCCTCGGGAGTCGTTCGCCGCGAAGCTCAAATCCAACCCGGGGTCGAGCAGCCGCGAGGGGTTGGTCTTGTCCAGCACACGCAGCAGGAACCGGCGGGCCGCCGAGCTGCTCGTCACATACCCGTCGAACCGGCCGGAGACGAACACGTAGCGCTCGTCGACGAGCACCGAGTTGCTGCCCCCCTGGGGGAGATCCGGAATGGACAGCGAGAAGAAGTCCGACGTGGTCACCCGGGGCTCATCGCCCGGCAGGCGCACCACGTAGGACTGGAAGACGGCGCCACCCGTTGAGGCCGACCCGGCCGGAGAGTCCGCGGCGCTCAGGTGAGTCACCCACACGTCGCCCTCGGCCCCCACGTCCACGCCGAAGGGCGCGGGCGCGCGGGGCAGATCCTGCGTCTGGCCCGGAAGCTGGGTGAGCGACAGCGCGCCCTCGAGGCAGTTGTTGCCCGAGCTGCCCACGCAGGCAAGACGCGTCGGCTCCGGCACGTCGATGTAGTGGAGGAAGTCGCCGTCGGCGCGCGCCGGCACGAAGAGGCGAGGCGCCGCGTCCGTGCGCTCCCAGTAGGCCAGCTCCCCGGCATAGCTCTGGATGTAGACCAGGGATTCGGACGGCACGTTGAGCTGCTCGATCGTCACCACGGGGGCGGCGGGATTGGCGCCCGACTCGCTCAGCAGCGGCAGCCGGTTGCCCTCCGTGCCCACGCGATCCAGATCGACCGCCATGACGGTGCCTTGATCGAAGCACCGGTCGAAGTTGGCGCTCGACACGTAGAGGATGCCCCGCGTGGAACCGGCCACGGAGCGGTAATGGATGCCGCTCGGGTAGACGAAGCGATCCGTGGGCGGGGGTCGCGGCTCGACTTCGGAGCACGCGACGAGGAAGAGCGCGAGGCTGGGGAGGAGGATGCGCATGTCGGAAGGGGGGCGGAGTGTAGGAACCCCCCTCCCTTCGAGCAACTACAAAGGGGCCGGCCTATTCCGGCCCCTCGGGGCGGGTGGGCCCCGAGTGGGCCCGGGGTGGGCCCCTCCTCCCCTGCCCGGCGGCCGTCAGGCCTCGGACTGGATCTTCGAGAAGTCGGCCACCTGGTTGAACAGCGTGCCGACCTCGGTGAGCAGCCGGATGCGGTTCTCGCGCAGGTCGCGGTCCTCGGCCATCACCATGACCTTGTCGAAGAAGGTGTCCACGGTGGGCTTGAGGCCGGTGATCTCCTGGAGGGCTCCGGAGAAGTCATCGGCCTTGACCCGATCACCCACGCGGGTGCGCGCCTGGACGAAGGCCGAGTGGAGCTGGCGCTCGGCGTCGTCAGTGAAGCGCTGGGAGTCCACGCCGCCGCGGCTCACGTCCTTGCCCTGCTTCTCGACGATGTTGACCACGCGCTTGAAGGCCACCGCCAGGGGGGCGAAGTCCGCCTGCCCCACGATGCTGGCGAGCGCCTGGAGGCGCTTGTGGGCGGACACGAGATCGTCGTAGCCGGCGGCGAGCACCGCCTCCACCACGTCCGTGCGGTACTGCTCCGTCCACAGCGCCTTGAGGCGGCCACGGAAGAACTCGAGCACCTGCTCACGCGGGGCGGGCTCGCCGGCCTTGCGCTTGACGTTGGCGAGCTTGGGCGCGAGCTGCTCGAGCGCCGCGTCCACCGCCTGGGACAGCGAGAAGCGGTAGCCCCGATCCAGCACGATGCGGATGGTGGTGAGGCACGCGCGCCGCAGGGCGAACGGATCCGCCGCGCCGCTCGGCCCCTTGCCGATGGCGAAGATGCCGCTCAGGGTGTCCAACCGGTCGGCCAGACCCACCAGGGCTCCGGCGTCCTGGGTGGGCAGGGAGTCCTCGGCCGAGCGCGGCAGGTAGTGCTCGAAGATGGCCAGGGCCACCGCCTCCGGCTCACCGCTCGCGCGGGCGTACTCGCGGCCCATGACGCCCTGCAGCTCGGGGAACTCGCCCACCATGCCGGTGACGAGGTCCGCCTTGGACAGGGTGGCGGCGCGCTCGATGGTGGACTTGAGGGCGCCATGGCCCGTCGACTCCGCCAGCTTCACGGCCAGCGAGCGCATGCGCGCCACCTTCTCCGCGTAGCTGCCGAGCTGGCCCTGCCACACCACGCGCGCCAGCTTCTCCGTGCGCGCCTCGAGCGGCGTCTTGCGATCCTCGTCGAAGAAGAAGCGCCCGTCGGCCAGACGCGAGCGCAGCACTCGCTGGTAGCCGCGCAGGGACAGGTTCACGTCGCGCACCGGCGTGTTGGACACGGCGATGAAGCGCGGCATCAGCTTGCCGTTGGCATCCACCACGGAGAAGTAGCGCTGGTGGCTCTTCATTTCCTGCACCAGCACCTCGGGGGGCAAGTCCAGGTGCCGCTCCTCGAAGGAGCCCACCACGGGGTTGGGCAGCTCCACGAGGTTGGTCACCTGATCCACCAGGGAGTCGTCCTCCAGGAGCTTGCCACCGGCCTGCTGGGCCGCCGCGCGCACCTTCTCTAGCACCGAGGCGCGGCGCTTGGAGAAGTCCGGCACCACGTTCGCCTTCTCCAGGGCGGCCTCGTAGTCCGAGGGCCGGGCGAGCTCGATGGCCGCGGGCGACAGGAAGCGGTGGCCGTAGGTGGTGCGGCCGCTCCTCACGTCACCGAGCACCACCGGCAGCACCTCGCCACCCAGCAGCGCCACCACCCACTGCACGGGCCGCGCGAAGGCCTGGTCCACGTCGCCCCAGCGCATCGTCTTGCGGAAGCTGATGCCGTGCACCGCCGCGTGGAGGATGTCCTTGAGGATGTCCGCCGCCGGGCGGCCCTTCTCCTCCACCTTGGCGCCCAGGTATTCGCCCTTGGGCGTCTGCACGCGCAAGAGGGCGTCCACCGCCACCTTCTGGCTCTCGGCGAACTTCTCCGCCGCCTTGGTGGGCTTGCCGTCCTTGTCGAAGGCCGCCTTGACGCTGGGGCCGAGCACCTCGCGGGTGATGTCCTCGCCCCGCTCCGCCACGCCCTTCACCCACACCGCGAGCCGGCGCGGCGTGCCGTAGGTGCGCACCTCGCCGAGCTGGAGCCGGGCCTCGGCGGCGCGCTCGGTGATGATGCGCTTGAGATCCTCCAGCGCGGGGAGGATGAACGAGGCGGGAATCTCCTCGGCGCCGATCTCCAGCAACAGTTCACTGGCCACGGGCCACCTCCGCCTGCTCGGGCTTGTTGAGCGTCACCGTCTTCCAGTAGTCGCTGGCCGGCTTGCCCTCGAGCACCGGCGGCTGCTCGCCCACGGTCCAGGGCGTCTTGAGCAGCGGGTAGCCGAGCTTCTCACGCATCTTCAGGTAACCCTCGGCGCACAGGCGCGCGTTGTCGCGCACGCGCTTGATGAAGTTGGCGCGCTCGGTCACCGAGATGGCGCCGCGCGCGTCCAGCAGGTTGAAGGCGTGCGAGCACTTGAGCGCGTAGTCATACGCGGGCAGCGGCAGCTCGCGCTCGATGAGGCGCTTGCACTCCTTCTCGTAGGAGTCGAAGAGCGCGAAGAGCATCTGCGCGTCCGACTCCTGGAGCGCGTAGCGGCTCATCTCCACCTCGTTCGGGTGGAAGACCTCGCGGTACTTCACGCCCTTGACCCACTCGATGTCGTAGACGTTCTCGACGTTCTGCAGGTACATGGTCAGCCGCTCGAGGCCGTATGTGAGCTCCGCCGCCACGGGCTTGCACTCGAAGCCGCCGCACTGCTGGAAGTAGGTGAACTGGGTGACTTCCATGCCGTCACACCACACCTCCCAGCCCAGGCCCCAGGCGCCCAGCGTGGGGGACTCCCAGTCGTCCTCGACGAAGCGGATGTCGTGGTCGAGCGGATCCATGCCGATGGCGCGCAGCGAGTCCAGGTAGAGCTGCTGGACGTTCTTGGGCGCGGGCTTGAGGATGACCTGGAACTGGTGGTGCTGGAACAGGCGGTTGGGGTTCTCGCCGAAGCGGCCATCGGCGGGACGCCGCGAGGGCTGCACGTAGGCCACGTTCCAGGGCTCGGGGCCCAGGGCACGGAGGAAGGTGGACGGGTGCATGGTGCCCGCGCCCACCTCGAGATCATAGGGCTGGTTGATGATGCAACCCTGCTTGGCCCAGTGGTTCTGGAGCGTGAGGATCAAATCCTGGAAGTACATGGCGCCGCGGACCCTAGTGATGGGGTCCAGGAGCGTCAAGAACGGCCCGCGTGCTCCGTGTCCTATCCAAAAGCGGGGGGCGGCTCAGGAAGACGGCTCGCGCAGCCACTCGGGCATGGCGGAGGCCACCTCGGCCCTGGTGGGCAGGCCCGCCACGGCCCCCAGGTGCTCCACCACGCGCGAGCCCACCACGCACGAGAAGCGGACCAGGGCGGTCAGGTCCTCGAGGGACGCCCGCTCCAGCGCCGCCGCGTCCGGGTAGCGCCGTGACAGCCCCCGGAGCAGGCCCGAGGTGAACCCATCCCCCGCCCCGGTGGTGTCCACCACGCGCGCCCGGGGGGCCTCCACGTGCACCACCCGGCCCTTCCACAGGAAGACGGCGCCCGCCTCGCCCAGGGTCACCACGGGCAGCGGCACCCCCTGGCCCGCCAGGTGATGCAGGGCCTCCACGGGCCCCGGCTGACCCGTGGCGAAGGCCACCTCCTCCTCGGACAGCTTCACCAGCGTGCAGCGCGGCAGCAGCCGCCCGAGCAGCTCGCGCAGCACCTGGGGGTCCTCCCAGGCATGGATGCGGATGTTGGGATCGCAACTCACGATGCGCCCCGCCGCCCGGGCGGCCTCCACGCCGCGCAACATCGCCGCGCGCGCCTCGGGCAGCGCCAGGGAGTTGGTGCCCAGGTGCATCACCCGCGCGCGGGCGAGGAAGGCGGGGTCCACGTCCCGCTCGGAGAGGAGGAACTCGGCCGAGCGCGTGCGGAAGTAGCAGAAGCTGCGCTCGCCCCGCGCGTCGAGCGAGATGAAGACGAGCCCCGTGCGGCCCTCGGCCGTCTGGCGCAGGCGGCTCACGTCCACGCCCTCGGCGGCCAGGCGCTCGCGCAGCAGGTGGCCGAACTCGTCCTCGCCCACCACGCCCACGCTGGCCGAGCGGCCTCCCAGGCGCGCCACGCCCACGGCCACGTTGGCCAGCGAGCCACCGATGCCCGGGGTCCAGGAGGCCACGTCCCGCACGCGCTCACCGGCCCGCGTGGGGAGGAAGTCCACCAGGCACTCGCCCACACACACCACGTCGAACGGGGCCGCCTCGTCCTGCGCCATGTACCGCCTCCTGCCCGCCGTCAGTCCAGCCCCACCTGATCCATGAAGTCCACGCTCTTGAGGCGGCGGCCCAGGTGATGGGAGATGAAGAGGTTGAGCAGCGCGCGCGCCCGGGCCCGGAGCTCCGCGGGCAAGGGGGTGCGCTCGCCGTCCTGGAGCGCCCGGAGGCCGGAGAGCAGCTCCGGGGAGATGGCCACCGCGTCGCGCGCCCGGCCCGCGCACGCCTCGCACACCGCGCCGCCATGGGCTTGATCGAAGCGGGGCCGCGCTCCCGGAGCGCCGCCGCACAGCGAGCACGAGTCGAAGCGCGGCATGAGGCCCGCGTGGGCCAGCGCCGACAGCTCGAAGGCCAAGAGCGAGGTGGGGCCCGCCTCCTTCGCATCGAGCTTGTGCAGGTAGCCCTCGAGCAGCGCGAAGAGCTCCGGGTGGGGCTCGTGGTCGCGCGTCAGCTCGCGGCACAGCTCCACGGCGTAGAGGGCCCGGGCGATGAGGGGGAGATCCGCGCGGGCCGCGTAGTAGCCCGCGACGATGTCGGCCGAGTCCAGGCGCACCGTGGCGCCGCGCGTCTCCACGAGCTGCACGCGCAGGCGCATGTAGGGCTCCAGCGCGCCGGCGAAGCGGCGTTTGCTCTTGCGCGCCCCGGCGGCGAAGGCCGTCAGCTTGCCGTGCTCGCGCGTGAGGAGCGTGACCAGCCGGTCCGCTTCCCCATAGTCCACGGTGGAGAGGACCAGCGCCTCGTCAGTGTATCGATCCATGCGTCAGGGGCGGGGCTGAGGCAGCGCCACCTTTCCAGTCACCACCAGGGCCGCGAACACGCCAGCGGCGAGCACCAGCAACACCACCGCGAGAATCAACCAGGCGCGCCGGCGCCGTTCGCGCTCCAGCGTCACCGGACTGGGCTCGGGAGCCGCCTTGTCCACCTCCTCGTAGCGGAGGATGGCCTCCTCGGGCGCCAGTCCGATGACGGTGGCGTAGGAGCGGATGTAGTTGACGATGAAGACCCGATTGGGCAGCCGCTCGATCTGCCCTTCTTCCAGGGCGGCGATCAGGCTCGGGGAAATCTTCGTCACCCGCGACACCTCGTCACGGGACAGGCCGCGCAGCTCACGTTGCTGGGACAGATATCTGCCGAATTCGACGTAATCCACGGGGATGGGACTCGCTGGTTACAAGGCCTCGAGCAGGCGGTGGCAATCGTCCTTGAGGTTCTGGCTCGTCGCCTTGGCCTCGCATGTGGTGAAGCTCTGGCGCGCCTCCTCCACCTTCCCCTGCTTCGCCAGGCAGGCGCCCTCACGCAGGTGGGCGTCCGCCACATCCGGGCAGGCCTCACGATAACGCCCCAGGTAGCGGCATGCCTCGGAAAGCTCGCCGCTTTCCTCGTAGATGGTGCCCAGGTTGCGGTAGCCCAGACAGAAGCTGGGATTGACCGTCACCGCCGCCTTGATGTTCTGCACCGCCCGCTCCTTGTCGCCCTTCTTGTACAGGGCCCACCCCAGGTTGCTCTGCGCGATGAAGGGCGTGGGGTAGAGCATGTCGTTGAGTGCCTGCTCGTACAGGGTGATGGCCTCGTCATAGCGCGCCTGGGACAGATAGACATTGGCCAGGTTCGTCTTCGCCTCGGAGAAGTTCGGCCGCAGCGCCAGCGCCTTCTGGTAGTGCTCGATGGCCTCCTCGGGGCGGTTGAACGACAGGTGCAGGAGGATGCCGATGACGTGGTGCGCCTCCGGGTAGTCCGGATTGAGCTCCAACGACTTCTGGAGGGACTTGTAGGCATCCTGCACGTTGCCCATGCGCTGGGCCTGCAGGGCCAGCTCGTAGTGGATCTCGGCGCCCTCGCGCTCCTTGTCGGTGGGGACATGCTTGCAGCCCACCAGCAGGAGCGCGAGGAACCAGAGGGAGGAAGCGCGGGAGAGCATTGGGGGGAATCTCGTCACGGAAGGGGAAATCAGAAGGAGGCCAGCAGGCGGCCGAGGTTCGTCGAGGCCGTGCGCTTCTCGTCGGCCCGAGTCCGGGTGCCCGGCGCCAGCTTGGGGTCCTTGTAGAAGACGGGCAAGCTCTTCAACAACTCATCCTGCTGGGCGGTGGACAGGGAAGCGTAGTGCGCGTTGTCCATCATGAAGCCCATGGACTCCACGAAGGCGAGCGCCTCGGCCTCATGCTGTTGGGTTTCCTCGAGGCGCGTGCCGCGACGCGAGGGAGCATACACCGCGCAATCCCTGGCCTCGGACAGGAACAGGTAGATGAAGACGGCGAAGCCGCTCGCGCCGCGCAGGCCCACCACGAAGGCCTGCGCGGGCCCCGCGGGCTTGCCGGGAATGGCCAGGTGGGGCGAGTTGATGGACTGGTGCACCAGCAGCACCTGCTCCCGCGCCGCGGGCAGACCCCGGAATCTGTCGTCGATGACGAACATGTTTGGGCACCCTCTCCCGCGCTAGCGCGTGGTGAGGACGAACTCCTCGGTCACGTCCTCGGTCTGCGCGGCGGTGCGCTGGAAGCGGATGAGGGGCTTGTCGATCATCACCCGGCCACCGCCCTCGTTGCCCTCGCCGATGATGACCTGGAAGGTGTGCTCGGCGGACTGGCTGCGCCGCGGACCGGTGAGCACCTTGGACGCCATCATCCGCACGGTGTTCCTTCCGGGCCGCAGGTAGCGGGTGAGCTCCGTGATGACCTGCCCCTCGCCATTGCGCAGCTTGCGCACCCACGCGGAGTTGATGAACAGGTCGATGTCGTACTCCGTCTTGCCCTGGGCGGACTGCTCCGTCACCAGCCAGTAGCGCTGGGTGATGCGGGTGGGAGCGGTGGGCGCCGCAGTCTGCGGGGCGGTGGGAGCCACCGGAGCGGCCGTGGGAGCGGCGGCCGTGGGAGCCGGAGCGGCGGGAGCCGCCGGAGGAGCCGCGGGAGCAGGGGCCGGCGCGGGCACTTCCATCGTCTTGACGGAGTAGCCCGGGGCGACGATGTGGATGTTGCCCTGATCATCGATGCGGACGGAGGAGACCTTGTCGAAGGTCTGGTTCGTCAGGCCGTCGATGCGCACCCCGTTGAGGAACACCGAGGCGAGGGCCGGCAGGGGCAACAAGACCGAGAGGATGAGAGCGGAGATGACGCGGCGCATGAGGTGATGGACTCCTCCTGGAACAGAGCGATAGCGCACCCATCCGGGACGGACAAGCACGCGCCCCCTCCACGCGCGCTAAGGACCCTTCACCTCGGGAGAGGGCTCCTCGAGCTCCCTCTGGGCCATGGCCCAATCGCCGCCCAGCCCCTCCCCTTCCCGGAAACGCCTGAAGTCACGGCGGACCAGACGAGGATAGCGGCGGAAGGTGTCCAGCTCGCCCGCCTTCTTCGCCAACCAGATGCGCGTGGGGCCGGCATTGTAGGCCATGAGGGCCAGATCCAGGTCCCCGAAGCGATCATGCAGCGTGCGCAGGTAGCGGATGCCCAGACGCACGCCCAGGGCGGGATCCGCGGCCACCTCCTCGCGCGACAGCCGCAGCCCCTGCTTCTCCGCGAGGAAGTGCAGCGTGCTGGGCTTGATCTGCATCAGCCCCCGCGCCCCCTTGTCGGAGACGGCCTCTTCCGTGAAGTCCGACTCCACGTCGATGAGCGCCAGGATGAGCAGCGGATCATACCCCGCCTGGCCCGCCTCCTCGGCGATGGCGTGGACGAGCTGCCGCCGCAGGGTGAGACCCAACTCCGGAGCACGCTTGGCGAGCACCGCGTCGATGAGCGCCGCGTCGGGAGGCGCTGCTTCGAAGCGGGAGGACTCGGCCGTACGGGGCGCCTCCGGAGGGGTGAACAGCGGCACCGCGCGGGCGGACAACACCAGGGCGACCCCGGCCACCAGGGGGAGCTTTCCACACCCGGCGCCCAGCGCGTGCAAACCGCGGAACAGCCCCTCGGCCCAACGCTGACGGGTCGAGGGGGTGGGCATCACTTGCTCTGCCCCATGGCGTCGATGCGCTCGGCCAGTCGGATGAGCCGGCTCTCGATGTCCTGGATCTGATCGCGGCGCGGAATCATGAAGCCCGACAGAGCGCGCCGAACTCCCTCCTCCACGTTGTGCTCGAGATCCTTGCGGTGGCCCGTCAGCCGGTCCGTCAAGAGCCTCCCCTGGCGCACCACCTCGTCCTGGCTCCAGCCCGCCAGGTCCGCCACTCGCTGCGCACAGCGCGTGGCCTCGTCCTCGGCGGTAGATACGGCCAGCAGGGCCTGGCTCCACACGCGCTCGAACGTCTCCGCCAGGTGGTACTTCTGGGGGATTTCCACGTTGTCCATGACACACTCTCCAGCATGGCCGTCCCGAGCCGGGGCCAGGACGGCGGGGGGGTAAGGAGCGATCGAGCCAACAGGCACTCGATCGTGTGAAACACCGCTCACGCTCGCCGAGCTGCTCGCTGCGACCACTGCTGGATGTTCGCCCGGATAGCGCACGGGTCGATCTCCATCGTTTTTACGAGTTAGTGCAACCAGCTTACCCGGGTCAAGCTGTAAAACTGTTGAGAGTCATAAAAAAACCGCCACTCCCAGGGAAAACGGGAGTGGCGGCTTCGAACTTCCTTCAGTGAGACGAGGAGCGAGGGCTAGGCCGCTCCGCTGCTCTGGGAGCCCTCGGACCGGCTGCCGGAGGACATCGGCGGCACCAGGTCGTCCCCGTGGGTGGCGGCCAGGGCGGCCTCCATCTCGGAGATCTCGTCGGCGGGGCTCTCCACCTCGATGTCGAGGTGCTTGTAGTTGGGCAGACCCGTGCCGGCGGGGATGAGGCGGCCCATGATGACGTTCTCCTTGAGGCCGCGCAGGTAGTCCACCTTGCCGTTGATGGCGGCCTCGGTGAGCACCTTGGTGGTCTCCTGGAAGGAGGACGCGGAGATGAACGACTCGGTGGAGAGCGAGGCCTTGGTGATGCCGAGCAGCAGGGGCTCACCGACGCCCGGACGCTGACCGTTGGCCATGACCTTCTCGTTCTCCTCCTCGAACACCCACTTCTCGACCTGCTCGTCGACGAGGAAGCTGGTGTCGCCCACGTCGGTGACGCGCACGCGGCGCAGCATCTGCCGGACGATCACCTCGATGTGCTTGTCGTTGATCTTCACGCCCTGCAGCCGGTAGACCTCCTGCACCTCATCCACGAGGTAGCCCGCGAGCGCCTTCTCGCCGAGCACCTTGAGGATGTCGTGCGGATTGGCCGAGCCGTCCATGAGCGCCTCGCCGGCCTTGACGCGGTCGCCGGCGTGCACGCTGATGTTCTTGCCCTTGGAGATCAGGTACTCCTTGGCCAGGTCCGTGCGCAGCTCGCCGCCCACCTCGGGGGTGATGATGAGCTTGCGCTTGCCCTTGGTGTCCTTGCCGAAGGAGACCACGCCGTCGATCTCGGCGATGGACGCGGCGTCCTTGGGCTTGCGCGCCTCGAACAGCTCGGCGACGCGCGGCAGACCACCCGTGATGTCCTTCGTCTTGGTGGTCTCGCGAGGCACCTTGGCGATGACTTCACCCGCGTGGATCTCATCGCCGTCGTTGACGGTGATGATGGAGCCCTGCGGCAGGAAGTAGCTCGCCTGGCCCTTGGAGGACACCAGGTCCTTGAGGTTGCCGTTCTCGTCGCGCAGCGTGATGTGCGGACGGGCGTCGGGGTCCTTGGACTCGATGACCGTCTTGCGGGTGAGGCCCGTCACCTCGTCGAGCGACTCGTTCATCGTGACGCCTTCGATGATGTCCTCGAAGCGCACGGTGCCGCCCACCTCGGTGAGCAGCGGAATGGCGAACGGATCCCACTCGGCCAGGAGCGTGCTGGCCTCGAGCTTCTGGCCTTCCTTCACGAGGATGCGCGCGCCGTAGATGACCTGGTAGCGCTCGCGCTCGCGGCCGCTCTCGTCGACGATGACGAGCTCGCCGTTGCGGTTCATCGCGACGAGGCTGCCGTCCTTCCTCTGCACCGTGTTGAGGCCGGAGAACTTCACCGTACCCGAGTTGCGGTTCTCGAGGCTGGACTGCTCGGCGCGCCGCTGCGCCGCACCACCGATGTGGAAGGTGCGCATCGTGAGCTGGGTACCCGGCTCACCGATGGACTGCGCCGCGATGACGCCCACCGCCTCGCCCACGGCCACCTTGCGGCCGCGCGCCAGGTCACGGCCGTAGCACTCCACGCAGATGCCGCGCTTGGCCTGGCACGTGAGCACCGAGCGGATCTTCACGCGATCCAACCCGCTGTTCTCGATCTTCTTGACGCGGTCCTCGTCGATCTCCTCGTTGGCGCGCACGAGCACGTCGTTGGTCACCGGATCGAGGATGTCGTCCAGGGCCACGCGGCCGAGGATGCGCTCGCCGAGCGCCTCGATGATTTCCCCGCCCTCGACGAGGGCGCCGATGAACAGGCCGTCCATGGTGCCGCAGTCGTACTCGTTGATGATGGCGTCCTGGGCCACGTCGACGAGACGGCGGGTGAGGTAGCCGGAGTTGGCCGTCTTGAGGGCCGTGTCCGCCAGACCCTTGCGGGCGCCGTGGGTGGAGATGAAGTACTGGAGCACGGAGAGGCCTTCACGGAAGTTGGCCGTGATGGGCGTCTCGATGATTTCACCGGAGGGCTTGGCCATGAGGCCGCGCATACCGGCGAGCTGGCGGATCTGCTGCGCGCTGCCGCGGGCACCCGAGTCGGCCATGATGTAGATGGGGTTGAAGGAGGGCTGCTTGCGCGTCTCGCGCTTGCCGTCCTTGTCGCCCACGGCCTCTTCCTGGGAGATCTGCTGCATCATCTCGGCTGCCACCTTCTCGGTGATCTCCGCCCAGATATCGATGACCTTGTTGTAGCGCTCGCCGTCGGTGATGAGGCCCTCGAGGTACTGGTTCTCGATCTCCGCCACTTCCTTGCCCGCGTACTCCAGGAAGGTCTGCTTCTTGGCGGGGATGATCATGTCCTTGAGCGCGATGGAGATACCAGCGCGCGTGGCGTTGGTGTACCCGAGGCTCCGGATGCGATCGGCCAGGAGCACCGTCTCCTTCTCGCCGGTGAGGCGGTAGCAGAGGTCGATGAGGCCGCCGAGCGACTTCTTGTCGAGCACCTTGTTGATGGCGTCGAAGCCCACCTTGCGCGGCACGATGTCCCAGAGCAGGACGCGGCCGACGGTGGTCTCCTTGCGCTTGCCGAGGATGCGGCAGACGATCTTCGCCTGCAGGTGCACCTCGCCGTGGTCGTATGCGGCACGCACCTCGTCGGGCGAGGCGAACACGCGGCCCTCGCCGTGGGCGAACTCACGCGCGCGCGTCATGTAGTAGATGCCGAGCACCATGTCCTGCGTGGGGACGATGATGGGCTTGCCGTTGGCGGGGCTGAGGATGTTGTTCGTCGACATCATCAGCACGCGCGCCTCCATCTGGGCCTCGATGGACAGCGGCACGTGGACGGCCATCTGGTCACCGTCGAAGTCCGCGTTGAACGCGGCGCACACGAGCGGGTGCAGCTGGATGGCCTTGCCCTCGATGAGCACGGGCTCGAAGGCCTGCATGCCCAGACGGTGCAACGTGGGGGCGCGGTTGAGGAGCACCGGGTGCTCGCGGATCACGTCCTCGAGGATGTCCCAGACCTCGGGACGCTCCTTCTCCACCATCTTCTTGGCGCTCTTGATGGTGGTGACGTAGCCCTTCTCTTCGAGCTTGTTGTAGATGAACGGCTTGAAGAGCTCGAGCGCCATGATCTTGGGCAGACCGCACTGGTGCAGGCGCAGCTCGGGGCCCACCACGATGACGGAGCGGCCCGAGTAGTCCACGCGCTTGCCGAGCAGGTTCTGACGGAACCGGCCCTGCTTGCCCTTGAGCATGTCGGAGAGCGACTTGAGCGGCCGCTTGTTCGGGCCGGTGATCGTCTTGCCGCGGCGGCCGTTGTCGAACAGGGCGTCCACGGCCTCCTGGAGCATCCGCTTCTCGTTGCGGATGATGATGTCCGGGGCGTTGAGCTCCTGCAGCCGCTTGAGGCGGTTGTTGCGGTTGATGACGCGGCGGTACAGGTCGTTGAGGTCCGACGTCGCGAAGCGGCCACCATCGAGCGGCACCAGGGGGCGCAGATCGGGCGGAATCACGGGGATGACGTCGAGCATCATCCACTCGGGCTTGTTGCCCGACATGCGGAAGGCCTCGGCGACCTTGAGGCGCTTGGCGTACTTCTTCTTCTTGGCCTCCGAGTTGGTCTCGCGCATGTCGCGGCGCAGGTCCTCGGACAGCCGGATGACGTCCAGGGCCTTGAGCATCTCGCGCACGGCCTCACCGCCCATGCCCGCGCTGAAGGACTCCTCGCCGTGCTCCTCGTAGAGCCGGTGGAGCTTCTCCTCGCTGACGAGCTCGCCCTTCTGCAGGGGCGTCGCCTTGGGGTCGATGATGATGTAGCTCTCGCAGTACAGGACCTTCTCGAGCTCCTTGAGCGTGATGTCGAGCAGGTTGCCGATGCGCGAGGGCAGCGACTTGAGGAACCAGATATGCGCCACGGGCGTGGCGAGCGTGATGTGGCCCAGGCGCTCACGGCGCACCTTGGACTGGATGACCTCCACGCCGCACTTCTCGCACACGACGCCGCGGTGCTTCATGCGCTTGTACTTGCCGCAGTTGCACTCGTAGTCCTTCACCGGTCCGAAGATGCGGGCGCAGAACAGTCCGTCCCGCTCCGGCTTGAAGGTGCGGTAGTTGATCGTCTCGGGCTTCTTCACCTCGCCATGCGACCACTGGCGGATCTTGTCCGGCGACGCCAGCGCGATGCGGATGGCGTTGAACGAGAGCGGATCCTTCGGCTTCTCGAAGAAGTTGAAAATGTCCTTCACGTTGCCTCCGAACTTCTTTGGAGCGCGTGAGCGCTTATTCGTTTCGCCCACCCGCCAGCGCCCGCCCGCTCGGGGAGCGGGCGCCGGGGGGAAGGCACGCTGAACTAGGCCTCGGTACCGGTCTTCACGCGGTCGTCGCTATCGCCGCCGCCGAAGTCCCCCGAGAACGAGCGCTGCCGCTCGGGCGGGGCGCTCTCCAGCAGCTCCACATCCAGGGCGAGCGACTGGAGCTCCTTGAGGAGCACGTTGAACGACTCGGGCAGGCCGGACTCGAGGACGTTGTCGCCCTTGACGATCGCCTCGTACATGCGCGTGCGGCCCACCACGTCGTCGGACTTGACGGTGAGGAACTCCTGGAGCGTGTACGCGGCGCCGTAGGCCTCCATGGCCCAGACTTCCATCTCTCCCAGACGCTGACCGCCGAACTGCGCCTTGCCGCCCAGGGGCTGCTGGGTGACGAGCGAGTAGGGCCCGATGGAGCGGGCGTGGATCTTCTCGTCCACCAGGTGGTGCAGCTTGAGCATGTACATGACGCCCACGGTGACGTTCTGGTCGAACGGCTCACCGGTGCGGCCGTCGAAGAGCACCATCTGGCCGGTGCGCGGCAGACGGGCCTCGTCGAAGAGCGAGTGGATCTCCGTCTCGCGCGCGCCGTCGAACACCGGCGTGGCGACATGAATGCCCTTCTTCAGGCGGCGGGCGAGGCTCTGCACCTCGTCGTCGTCCAGGCCGTCCACGAACCGGCCGAAGGCCGCGTCGTCGTAGACCGTCTTGAGCTGCTTCTTGAGGGCCTCGCCGCTGTAGTTCTCGTCGATGTGACGCTGCAGCTGCTCGCCCACGCCCTTGGCGGCCCAGCCCAGGTGCGTCTCGAGGATCTGCCCGATGTTCATGCGCGAGGGCACGCCCAGCGGGTTGAGCACGATGTCCACGGGACGGCCGTCCTCGAGGAAGGGCAGATCCTCCTCGGGGAGCACGCGCGACACCACGCCCTTGTTTCCGTGGCGGCCGGCCATCTTGTCGCCCACGGCCAGCTTGCGCTTGATGGCGACGTACACCTTCACCATCTTGATGACGCCCGGCGGGAGCTCGTCGCCCTTCTTGATGCGGGCGATCTTCTCACCGAAGGCCAGCTTCACGGCCTCGGTGGTCTCCTCGAGGTTGCGCAGGATGTCGCGCAGCTTGCCGTCGAGCGGGTCACCGACGGAGATCTCCGTCCAGTACTTGTAGGGCACGGTGGCGAGCAGCTCGTCGGAGACGATGTCGCCCTTCTTCAGCAGGATCTTGCCCTTGTCATCCACGAGCTTGCCCTGGACTTCCTTCGTCCGGAGCATGGTGCGGATGCGGTTGTAGGCGCTGTCACGCAGGACCTTGATTTCGTCGTTCTGGTCCTTGAGGAGCTTGGCCTCCTCCATCGACTCGATCTGCTTGGCGCGCTCGTCCTTCTCCACGCCCTTGCGGCTGAAGACCTTGGCGTTGATGACGGTGCCCACGACGCCCGGGGGCACGCGCAGCGAGCTGTCGCGCACGTCGCCGGCCTTCTCACCGAAGATGGCGCGCAGCAGCTTCTCCTCGGGGGAGAGCTGGGTCTCGCCCTTGGGAGTGATCTTGCCCACCAGCACGTCGCCGGGCTTCACCTCGGCGCCGATGCGGATGATGCCGCTCTCGTCGAGGTCCTTGAGGGCCTCCTCACCCACGTTCGGGATGTCGCGGGTGATCTCCTCCTTGCCGAGCTTGGTGTCGCGCGCGATGCACTCGAACTCCTCGATGTGGATGGACGTGAAGACGTCCTCCTTGAGGATGCGCTCGGAGATGAGGATGGAGTCCTCGAAGTTGTAGCCCTGCCACGGCATGAACGCGACGACCACGTTCTGGCCCAGCGCGAGCTCACCCGTCTCGGTGGCGGGTCCGTCCGCGATCACGTCGCCCTTCTTCACCTTGTCGCCCTTGCGGACGATGGGCTTCTGGTTGAGGCACGTGTTCTGGTTGGAGCGCTGGTACTTCAGGAGGTTGTAGATGTCGACCTCGCTGGAGATGTCGAAGGCGCCCGCGGCGGAGTCGGCCTTCACCACGATGCGGCCGGCGTCCACGCTCTCCACGATGCCATCACGGCGGGCCACGCAGGTGACGCCGGAGTCGCGGGCGACGATCGCCTCGATGCCGGTGCCCACGAGCGGAGCGGCGGTGCGCAAGAGCGGCACGGCCTGACGCTGCATGTTCGAGCCCATGAGGGCGCGGTTGGCGTCGTCGTTCTCCAGGAACGGGATGAGCGAGGCGGCCACCGACACGAGCTGGTTGGGCGACACGTCCATCAGGTCCACGTCCTCGGCCTTGGCCTGGACGAACTCACCGCCGCGGCGCGAGGACACGAGGGCGTTGATGAACTTGCCCTTGGGGTCCGTCTCCGCGTTGGCCTGGGCGATGGTGTGCTTCTCCTCCTCGAGCGCGGAGTAGAAGGCCACGTCGCCGGTCACCGAGCCGGCCTCCACCTTCTTGTACGGCGTCTCGACGAAGCCGAACTCGTTGACGCGGGCGTAGGTGGACAGCGACGCGATGAGGCCGATGTTCGGGCCTTCCGGCGTCTCGATGGGGCAGATGCGGCCGTAGTGCGTCGGGTGCACGTCGCGCACCTCGAAGCCCGCGCGCTCGCGGGTGAGGCCGCCGGGCCCGAGGGCGGACAGACGCCGCTTGTGCGTGACCTCGGACAGGGGGTTCGTCTGGTCCATGAACTGCGACAGCTGGCTGGACCCGAAGAACTCCTTGATGACGGCCGTCACGGGCTTGGCGTTGATGAGATCGTGCGGCATGAGCGTCTCGATCTCCTGGAGGCTCATGCGCTCCTTGATCGCCCGCTCCATGCGCACCAGACCGATGCGGTACTGGTTCTCCAAGAGCTCGCCCACCGCGCGCACTCGCCGGTTGCCGAGGTGATCGATGTCGTCGATCACACCCTTGCCGTTCTTGAGGTCCACCAGGTAGCGGATGACCTCGAGGATGTCGCGCTTGGTGAGGATCTGCCCGTCGAGCGGCTCCTCGAGGCCGAACTTGAAGTTCAGCTTGAGGCGGCCGACCTTGGACAGGTCGTAGCGCTCGGGGTTGAAGAACAGGTTGCTGAAGAGGTTGGTGGCCGTCTCGGGCGTCGGAGGATCGCCCGGGCGCAGGCGGCGGTAGATCTCCATGATCGCCTGCTCGGGGGTCTCGATCTTGTCCATCATCAACGTCTCACGCAGGTAGGGACCCACGTTGAGGTTGTCGATGAAGAGGACCTTGAACTCCTTGATGTCGCGCTTGAGGAGCTCGTCCACCTTCTCCTGGGAGACCTCCTCGTTGCACTCGAGGATGACCTCGCCGGTGTTCTCGTCCACCACGTCGTAGGCGGACACCTTGGTGAAGAGCTCGTCCGCGTCGATGGGGAGCGTCTTCATCTTGGCCGCCTCGAGCTTCTTGATGGCGGCGCGGGTGAACTTGCGGTTCTTCTTGACGATGATGTCGCCCGTCTTGGTCTTGATGTCGCGCGTGGCGCGCTGACCGGGCAACAGCTCCAGCTCCACCGACTTCTCGAACTCGGTGTTGCCCTGGAGGTAGATGGTCTCCGTGGCGTAGTAGTAGTTGAGCATCTCCTCGGTGGAGCCGCGGAACTCCAGAGGATTCTTCTTGGCCGTGTCGGGCACCGCGCCCAGGGCGCGGATGAGCACCGTGGCCGGCAGCTTGCGGCGCCGGTCGATGCGGACGTACAGGATGTCCTTGTGGTCGAACTCGAAGTCGATCCACGAGCCGCGGTACGGGATGATGCGGGCGTTGTAGAGCAGCTTGCCGGACGAGTGGCTCTTGCCCTTGTCGTGGTCGAAGAAGGCACCCGGGCTGCGGTGCAGCTGGCTGACGACCACGCGCTCGGTGCCGTTGATGATGAAGGTGCCGTTCTGGGTCATCAGCGGGATTTCGCCGAAGTAGACCTCCTGCTCCTTCACGTCCCGGATGGACTGGGCGCCGGTCTCCTCGTCCTTGTCCCAAACGACCAGGCGCACGACGACCTTGATGGGCGCCGAATAGGTCATGCCACGCTGGTGGCACTCATCCACGTCGTACTTGGGCTTCTCGAGGTGGTAGCTGACGAACTCCAGCGAGGACGTCTCGTTGAAGTCGCGGATCGGGAAGACCGACTTGAAAACTCCCTGCAGTCCGAGGTCCTCACGCTTCTCGGGCGGAATATCCGCCTGGAGGAACTTCTCGTAGGACTGCTTCTGGATGTTGATGAGATTGGGAATGTCGATGGTCTTCGCGATCTTCGCGAAGGTCTTCCGCACGCGGAAGTTGTTCTGGATCTGCGTCGGCATTCAAACTCCGGGGCGAGCAAGCTCGGGCGGGACGAGCTTGGATAACGCGCAGCGGCAGCGGGAAATTTAGAGATACGGAAAGGGCAAAGCCGGCGCACCCTTTCCGGGCACGCCGGCCTGCTCAACCGGTCAGGAGGCGCCGGGAATTTCCCGAAACCCGGCGCCTGCCCGAGAACGAACTACTTGATCTCGACAGTGGCACCAGCGGCGACGAGCTGGTCCTTGATCTTCTTGGCGTCGTCCTTGTTGACGCCCTCCTTGACGGTCTTGGGAGCGCCCTCGACCAGGTCCTTGGCCTCCTTCAGGCCCAGGCCGGTGATCGCGCGGATCTCCTTGATGACGTTGATCTTGTTCGCGCCGGCGTTGGCCAGCACGACGTTGAACTCCGTCTTCTCCTCGGCGGGAGCGGCGGCGGCGGCGCCAGCGGCCGGGCCAGCGGCGACGGCGACGGCGGCGGCGGAAACGCCCCACTTCTCCTCGAGCTTCTTCACGAGCTCGGCGGCCTCCATGACCGTCAGGGAGGAGAGCTGGTCGATGATCGTGTTCAGGTCAGCCATGTGAATGTCCTTCTTTCAACTTGTAACGGCCCCTCTTCCTTCCGGAACGAGCGGGACCAGAGGTGTGCGGTGGGTTTGCTACTGGAATCGGTTACTTGGGCTGCTGCTTGTCCACGTTCGCCTGGAGCACGCGGGCCAGCTGGGAGCCGGGGGCCGCGATGGTGCGAACGAGCTTGCCAGCCGGCTGGTTGAGCATGCCGAGCAGCTGGGCGCGGAGCTCGGGCAGACCGGGCATCTTCGCCAGGGCCTTGACACCCTCGGCGTTGACGCGGCGGCCCTGCACGGACGCGCTGCGGACCTTGATGGTCTCGAGATCCTTGATGAAGTCCGTGAGGATCTTCGCCGGGGCCACGACATCGTCGTAGCTGATGGCGATGGCCACGGGACCCACGAAGTCCTCGGCGATGACCTCCACCGGGGTACCCTTCGCGGCGCGCTTGGCCAGCGTGTTCTTCAGGACCTTGTAGTCCACCTTGCCGTCGCGGAACTTCTTGCGCAGCTTGGTGACCGTCTCCACGTTCAGCTTGGAAAACTCAGCGACGATCGCGGTCTGGGCCCGCGAAAACTTCTCGTTGAGTTCCTTGATGAGTTCTTCCTTCTCGCTCTTGATCACTTGGTTTCACCTCCTCACGACGCCCACCCGAGGGTGGGCTGGATTACCTGGGCCACGCAGGGTGGCAGAGCGAGAGGAGCCTCGGAAGGCACCACACCGCACCTCCAGTCTCGGCAGGGTGGCTCGGGGTGAGCCGTTTGAACCCGGTGGACTGCCCGCGCCTCCGACCGGTTGCCCGGTTGCCAACGGAGAGCACGAACCCCGCTCCGGATCCCTGCTGTCTGGGACCAGGGATGTCTGAAGCGCGTCGTCTCATCGACGTGGCGCTTCAATTGCAAAAGCCGGGGCGCTATACCCGCGGCTTCGCAAAACGTCCAGCAAATTGTGATGGGGATGGTCGCGAACCAACGGGGCGGACTTCGTGAACCGAAGCCACGCCCCCTCGTCAGGACTCCGCAACCACCCTCGCCTACCCTTGACTACCGGTGACGGGCGAGGATCTCGGTGGTGTCGATCTTGATGCCCGGGCTCATGGTGGCGGAGATGGCCACGCCCTTGAGGTAGACGCCCTTGGCGGTGGCCGGCTTGAGCTTCATGACCAGGTCCACCAGGGTGTTGAAGTTCTCCTGGAGCTTCTCCGCGGGGAACGAGGCCTTGCCGAGCTTGGCGTGGATGATGCCCGCCTTCTCGGCGCGGAACTCCACCTTACCGCCCTTGGCATCGCGCACGGCCTTGGCCACGTCCATGGTCACCGTGCCCACCTTGGGGTTGGGCATGAGGCCGCGGGGACCGAGCACCTTACCGAGCCGGCCGACCACGCCCATCATGTCCGGGGTGGCGATGACGGTGTCGAAATCGAGGAAGCCGCCCTCGATGCGCTTGGCGAGGTCGTCGCCGCCCACCACGTCGGCACCGGCGGTCTCCGCGTCGGTGGCGCGCTCGCCCTTGGCGAACACGGCCACGCGCACGGTGGCGCCCGTGCCGTGGGGAAGGACCACGGCGCCACGGACCATCTGGTCCGCGTGCTTCGGGTCCACGCCCAGGTTGAGCGCGACCTCGACGGTCTGATCGAACTTGGTGCCGCGGAGAGTGGTGGTCTCCTTCAGGGCCTGGAAGCCCTCGGCGATGTTGTAACGCTTGTTGCGGTCCACCTTCTCGGCGGCGGCGCGGAACTTCTTACCGGACTGAGGCATGGGGAAAATCCTCTTGATTCAAAAGGGTGAAGGTGGCGGGAACTAGACGATCTCGATGCCCATGGAGCGCGCGGTGCCGGCGATGGTGCGCTGGCAGGCCTCCAGAGAACCGGCCGTGGTGTCCTCGAGCTTCTTCTTGGCGATCTCCTCCAGCTGCTTCTGGGTGATCTGCCCCACCTTCTCCTTGCCCGGCTTCTTGGCGCCCGAGCCCTTCTTCTTCTCGGTGTGCAGGCCCGCCGCCTTCTTGATGAGCACGGCCGCCGGAGGCGTCTTCAGGATGAAGGTGAAGGAGCGGTCCTGATACACGGTGATGATGACCGGGATGATCAGACCTTCCTTGGCCTCCGCCTGCGTCTTGGCGTTGAACTGCTTGCAGAACTCCATGATGTTCACGCCCTGCTGACCGAGCGCGGGGCCGATCGGCGGAGCGGGGTTCGCCTTGCCGGCGGGAATCTGCAGCTTGACCTGTCCTGTGACCTTCTTCATCGGCTGACGACTGCCTTTCGAATGGGTGGTTGTGGCGGCCCGCTTGACAGGCGGGCCTCCCACCCTGGGGATCCCCGGTGCGTGAGCGACCGGGGAAGACTGAGACTAGCCGGTGGTCTTCTCCACCTGCATGAAATCCAGCTCCACCGGCGTGGCGCGGCCGAAGATGCTGACCAGCACCTTCACGCGGCCCTTCTCGGCGTTGACCTCTTCCACGGTGCCATTGAAGTTGGCGAAGGGGCCGTCGATGACGCGCACGGTGTCGCCATCGGAGAACTGCATCTTGGGCTTGGGCTTGAGCGTGCCCTCGGAGATCTGCGAGGTGAGCCGGGCCACCTCGGCATCCGAGATGGGGGTGGGCTGCTCGTTCTGCGCCGCGCCGGGGAAGCCCGTGATCTTCGGGGTGTTCTTCACCAGGTGCCAGGAGCGATCATTCAGCTCCATCTGCACGAAGATGTAGCCCGGGAAGAACTTGCGCCGCGAGGTCTTCTTCTCGCCCTTCACCATCTCGACGACCTGCTCCATGGGGATCAGGATCTCGCCGAACAGGTCCTGCAGGTTCTCGAGGCGGATACGCTCTTCCAGGCTCTTCTTCGCCTGGTTCTCGAAGTTGGAGTAGGTGTGGACCACGTACCATTTCATCGCCATTACAACTTCCCCCAGATGGCAGGAATCCACTCGACCATGAGGTTGTAGGCGAGGGTGTCGATGCCGAAGAGGAGGATCGCCGCGACGATCGACGCGACGATGACGGCCATGGTCGACGCCTTGGTCTCCTCCCAGGACGGCCAGGTCACCTTCATCAACTCCGAGGCGACCTCCAGCGAGAGCGTGTGCGTCTTGGGGTACACGTAGGCCCCCACCACGAGCCCCGCGGCGATCACGAAGCCCAGGAGCGTCGAGACCGTCCAGTCGAGACCCTCGATGATGACGGGATCGCTCCACCCCAGGCGCGCCCAGATGAGGCCGCAGACGTGCTCCAGGAAGAACGCGAAGATGAGACCCGCGATGAGGAAGAAGATGACCACGAGCCGCTTCGGATCCATTCCCGAACGGTTGGCCTGCTGGCTGGCCTCTGATGCCGCTGCCATGATTCCTCGCTGACTGAGTGCGACTGGATATCGAAAAACACAGGAACCCCCGGTACGTGGGTACCGGGGGTCCCTGCAACTAAACAACTGGCAGGCCAGGAGGGATTCGAACCCCCAACACGCGGATTTGGAGACCGCTGCTCTACCGTTGGAGCTACTGGCCTAGAGAACACTCGACCGAAACAGCCGACCTAGACTTTACCTTCCTTATGGACGGTATGCTTGCGCTCGCGGGGGCAGTACTTGCTCAGCTCGAGCTTGTCCTGGCTCTTCCGCTTGTTCTTGGTCGTGTAGTAGTTCCGCTCCTTGCAGGTCGTGCACTCGAGCGAAATGATGCTGCGGTTACCCTTGGGCATGGCTTGGACTCGATGAACACGAGGGAAAGCTGCTTAAAACAGCTTTCCCTCGGAGTTGACTCACTGGAGAGGCAGGCAGGAAGCCCACCAGCCAACTAGGCGATGATCTCGGCGACGACGCCGGCGCCCACCGTGCGGCCACCCTCGCGAACCGCGAAGCGCAGCTCCTTCTCCATCGCCACCGGGGTGATGAGCTCCACCTCGATCGCGATGTTGTCGCCCGGCATCACCATCTCCACGTTGTCCGGCAGCTTCACCGTGCCCGTCACGTCCGTGGTGCGGAAGTAGAACTGGGGACGGTAGCCCTTGAAGAACGGGGTGTGGCGACCACCCTCTTCCTTGCTCAGCACGTAGATCTGCGCCTTGAACTTGGTGTGCGGCGTGATGCTGCCCGGCTTGGCCAGCACCTGTCCACGCTCCATGTCCTCGCGCTTCAGACCACGCACCAGCGCACCGATGTTGTCGCCCGCCCGGCCCTCGTCCAGCAGCTTGCGGAACATCTCCACGCCCGTCACCACCGTCTTCTGCGTGGCGCGCAGACCCACCACTTCCACTTCCTCGCCCACCTTGATGATGCCGCGCTCGACGCGGCCGGTGGCCACCGTTCCACGGCCGGCGATGGAGAACACGTCTTCCACCGGCATCAGGAAGGGCTTGTCCGTGGCGCGCTGGGGGGGTGGGGATGTAGCTGTCCACCGCCTCCATCAGCTTCAGGATGGCCGGCTCGCCAATCTCCGAGGTATCACCCTCGAGCGCCTTGACGGCGCTGCCGGGCACGATCGGAATGGTGTCGCCCGGGAACTCGTACTTCTTGAGCAGGTCGCGCACTTCCATCTCCACGAGCTCGCGCAGCTCGGGGTCGTCCAGCAGGTCCACCTTGTTCAGGAAGACCACGATGTAGGGCACGCCCACCTGGCGGGCGAGCAGGATGTGCTCGCGCGTCTGGGGCATCGGGCCGTCCGCGGCCGACACCACCAGGATGGCACCGTCCATCTGCGCCGCGCCCGTGATCATGTTCTTGACGTAGTCGGCGTGTCCCGGGCAGTCCACGTGCGCGTAGTGCCGGTTCTTCGTCTTGTACTCCACGTGCGCCGTGGAGATGGTGATGCCGCGCTCGCGCTCCTCGGGGGCCTTGTCGATCTGGTCGTACGCGAGGAACGTCGCGCCGCCCGTCTTCGCCAGCACCTTGGTGATGGCCGCCGTGAGGGACGTCTTGCCGTGGTCAACGTGGCCGATGGTGCCGATGTTGACGTGCGGCAAGCTTCTGTCGAACTTTTCCTTGGACATAACGCACCTCGAAAAATGGAGCCCTGAACCAGGATTGAACTGGTGACCTCATCCTTACCAAGGATGCGCTCTGCCAACTGAGCTATCAGGGCTTGTATTTGCGACTGCAACAACTGGAGCGGGAAATGGGATTCGAACCCACGACATTCAGCTTGGAAGGCTGACGCTCTACCAACTGAGCTATTCCCGCGATTCTGATGGAGGGGGTTGGATTCGAACCAACGAAGGCGTGAACCGGCAGATTTACAGTCTGCTCCCTTTGGCCGCTTGGGTACCCCTCCGTACCGCTCTTCAACTACCGCACAACCGCTGTTTCTTCCTACTGCTTTCTTCGCTTCCGGGCCCTCACCCGCGGCCCTCATCCCTGGCCGGCGGCGGGATTTGAACCCGCGACCTACTGATTACAAATCAGTTGCTCTACCGACTGAGCTACACCGGCATCCTGCACTGCCCGGCTGCTTCCCCAACCCGCCCGTCCGTTCGCCGGGGAGCCACCTGCCGTCCCCGTCGAGGGGCGCCCTTGTAGAGGCCCCTGCCATCCAAGTCAAGCAGTTTGCGCCAGGGGGTTCACTTCGTGGCACCCGGACGCGCACTGCCCCGTTGCCGGGCGGCCTCATATAGCAGAATCGCCGCCGAAACCGACGCATTCAGTGAGCCCACCTGACCCAGCATCGGAATCTGCAGGCGGAAGTCGCAATGCTCCAGGACTCCGGGGCGAACTCCCGCCCCTTCGGCCCCCACCACGACCGCCAAGGGCCCATCCAGCCGCGCGCTCCACAAGGGGACCTTCGAGTGAGGGTCGGCCGCGGCAATCCACACGCCCGCCTCCTTCAACTCCTCCAGGGTCCGCGACAGATTGACCACCCGCGCGATGGGACAGTGCTCCACCGCCCCCGCGGACGCCTTGGCCACCACCCCCGTCACGGGAACCGCCCGGTCCTTCGCGATGACCACGGCATGCGCCCCCAGCGCGTGCGCCGAGCGGATGATGGCCCCGAAGTTGTGTGGATCCTGGATGCCGTCCAACACCACCCACAGGGGCGGACGCTCGCTCTGGGCGGCCGCCTCGAGCAGCTCGGAGAACTCCGCGTACTCGAACCCCTTGAGCTCGGCCACCACGCCCTGGTGCACGCCCCCCTCGGCCATCGCCGCCAGGCGCTCGCGCGGCACCCGCTCCACCCGGATCCCCTCCTCCCTGGCGCGGCTGAGGATCTCCGCCGCGGCCTTCGCCGCCACCTGCCCCTCGGTGATGAAGAGCCGCTCCACCCGCTGTGCATGGGCACGAAGCGACTCGAGGACTGGATTCACCCCGTAGACGTAGCGCTGCTCGGCGCGCTCGCGCTCTGCTCCCCGCTCACTACCCCTCGACGACGGACGCTGGCGCACCACGGGCTAGAGAACCTCGACGGGCACGGAGAGCGTCTTCTTCTGCCGGGCACACAACTGCTCCGTGCAGATGAAGAAGGTGAGCCTGGCCTCCACCGTGCCCTTGCCGGCGGCCGTCGCCGTGAACGGCACCTCGAAGCGGGGATCCACGAAGGCCTGTCCCTCGGCCTTCTTCGCCACCGAGTCCTTCAACGCGAGCGTCTCCCGGCTGAAGGAGAGCTGCGCCCCCGTGAGCTCCAGCTTCAGCGGCGCCTCGTCGGACACATGCGCGCCCGGCTTGCTCTTGATGCTCAGCACGAACGTGCCCTGCCCGCCTGTCTTGAGCTGCGTGGACGTGCCCGCGGTGCTCACCTCGTAGAGCGTGGCGGGATCCACGGGGGCTTCGGCGTGGCCCTGGGTGCAGGCAAGGGCCACCACCGCGGCGGCCAGGGTGCTGAGGGGTCGGATGTGCGGCATGGCACGGTCTCCTGGGCTGTCCAGCGCCGCCCCTATATCACCCACCCTCCCCCGCTCGCAGGCCTCTTTACGGCTCACCCCTCGGCCTTGGAGGCCCGCTTGCGCCGCGGCACGGCCGTCGGCCACGCCTCGGAGGACTCCACCCCGGGGCTCCCGGCCTCCAGTTGCTCGGCGCGCTCGATGATGATGCGGGCCAGATCCAGCCCCGTGGCCGACTCCATCTCCGCGAGGGCCGGCGAGCTGTTGACCTCGAACACCTTGGGCGGGCCCTCCGGCACGTCGAGCAGATCCACCGCCGCGACCTCCAGCCCCACCAGCATGGCCGTCCGCTCCGCCGCCACCCGCTGGGACTCGGTCAATTGCAGCGCCTCCAGCCGCGCGCCCCGGTTGAGCGTGTAGGACAGCCGCCCCACCCGCGGCCGGCGCCGCACCGCCGCCACCGCCCGTCCCCCCACCACCAGCACCCGCACGTCCTTGCCCGAGTGCTGCACGTACTGCTGGACGATGAGGTTGTGTCCCAGGCCCAGGATGGCCTCGAGCGCCGCTTCCAGCGACTGGAGGCTCTCGCACACCATCACCCCGCGCTTCTCCTGGCCCTGCAGCAGCTTCACCAGGACCGGCACCCCTCCCACCAGTCCCACCATGGCCTTCAGGTCCGCCGCGTCCCGCGCCATCACCGTCGCCGGGATGTCGATGCCGTTGGCCGACAACAACTGCAGCGAGCGCATCTTGTTGCGCGACTCGGAGATGGCGCGCGCCGTGTTCACCAGCGGAACCCCGCCCATCGCGAACTGGTTCACCACCGCCAGGCCATAGTTGTTGATGGACTGCGCGATGCGCGGAATGACCACGTCGCAGGGCGACAGCTTGCGGCGCCGGTAGTACAGGTTGGCGCGCCGCCCATCCAGGTGCATCTCCACCCGCACCGGGTTGAGCACACGCACCTGATGCCCTCTCGCGCGTCCGGCCTCGACCAGACGCTTGGTGGATGAAATGGAGGCGGAGCGCGAGAGGACGGTGATCTTCATGGGGGGCCGGGGCGGAGGCGGCGCAGACATAGCCCCGCCCCCTCACCACGTAAAGCCACCCCTGGGAACTACCGCTTCTGGACGGCGCGAACCTCGATGTTCGCGCGATTCGACGGAGAGGACGCCTCGATCTGCGCACACGTGGAGCCCTGGAACACGATGCCCAGATCCTCCTTCAACACCCACGTGTCCGGCCCGGGCGACAGCCGCTCCCCGTTGAGGTAGACCACCACCAGCTCCTCGGTGGTGGGCCGCTCGGAGGGGTCGATGCGCAGCTCGCACGGCGCCTCGGCGATGACCTTCTCGGCAATCGCCCGGAGCGCTTCCGACAGCTGCGTCTTGTTCTCCGCCTGGAAGAAGCGGCGGTTGCACCTGCCGGCGGTGCAGGTGTCGTCCGCGCCGCAATCCGCGTTCGTCGAGCACTGGCGATCGAATCCACCCTCCACGGCCATGCCCTGGAGCGTCGCCGCGCCCCGGCGTCCCGCATCGGTGCTGGCCTTGAAGTCCGTGCCGAAGCCGATGACGATGGTCCTGATGTCCTGCTTCTCGTTCTGCGGATTGCGCAGCGCCTTCACCGCGGCCACGGAGGCATCCGTGTCGAGGCAGCCGATCGCCCGCGCGAAGTCGTCCGAACAACCGCCCGTCAGGATGCAGAAACAGGTCGAACCCGGCGACCCGAAGGGGGATGGGTAGTTCGAGTTGCAGTTGGGCAGACCGTCCGTGAGAAGCACCACGAAGTCAGCGCGATCCTCCCCCTGCAGTTCCTGCAACCTCGCCAGGTACTTCAAGCTCTCACTGGTGGGCGTACCGCCCGTCGGCTTCAATGCGCCTCCGGAGTTCTTGATGGCCAGCAGTTCGGCCTTCACCTTCTTGGCGTTCGTATCCAGCGAGGCATTGTCCTCCACATCGCCCGGTGGCAAGGACACCTTGAGGCTGGTGGACGCCTTGCAGCCGAGGCCTTCCGGGTCGTTCGGGTCTGGATAGGTGGCAAGGCCAATGCGCGCGATCGTCCCACTCTGATCGAGGAAGGACGACATCGCATCCTGCAGATCGCTCCAGCGCGTGGGGCACTTGGTGGTGTCGCAGGGATTTTCCGATGAGCCACAGGTCGCACCGTTGACCTTGCACGCCGGCAAGCTGGGGTTCACCGGCGCGGTCATGGAGCCGGACGTGTCCACCAGCAGCATCAGGTTGGGCTTGCGAGCCCGCGCCTCGATGCTCCGCGTCTCCGTCGTCTGCACGATGGCGACCGGCTCCACCGGCTCGAAGTCATAGGTCTGGCAGGCCGAGGTGAGCACACCGCTCAGGGTGCCCACCACCAGCGCTCGCAAAAAGGTCAGCTTGGCGCGCATATTGTTGAAACCGCTCCTCGGAAGGCGGACGCGAGAGAACCCCGCGCCTGGAAGTGTCCGGCCACGAAATGGGCCCCACAATACCCTCTCCCAGGTTCGCACGGCCAGCCTCAACGCACCGCCTCCCTAAAGGGTGAGGGTGCGTGCTCCGTCCGTCAGCTTCCACAACGACGCCAGCTCCAGCACCTCGTCCAGCGTCCCCCGCAACTCCTCGGGCGTGTAACCACAGATTCTTACCGTGGTGTCACATGCCAGCAGGCGAGCTCCCAGCTCGCGCGCCTCCGCGAGCATCCGCTCGGGCCCAGGCACTCCGAGGCTCTCCGCTCGCTCGCTCTCCACCTGCTCCCGCTCGCTGTGCGGCAAGCCGAAGCGGCCCCTCATCAGCGCGCGCAGGGCGTCGAAAGCGAAGACGAAGTACACCTCGTCCCCCTGGGCCGCCGCGGTGACTCCCATCGAGGCGGCCTGGAACGCAGGCTCATACGTGGCGTGCTGCAAGAAGAAGAAGACGCGTCCAGCCATGGCCGCGGAACAATAGCGGCACGCCCCCACTCGTGGGACGCGGAGTGCAGCGAGGCCGTCCGGCCGCCCGCCTCTCGCCGGGTTTCCCTCCCTCGCACGGTGTCCTCGAAAAGCACCCGTGCCTCCGGGCGCCCTCCCGCCAGGACTGTGCGACAACGCACCCGGAGGTGATCCTCGCTTCCCGCGCGCCCCTGCATTCATTAGATGGAGGCCATGCGCCCCACCGTGCTCCTCTTCGATATCGACGGCACCCTCATCACCAGCGGGGGCTCGGGCCGCCGCTCCCTGGAACTGGCCTTCCACGCGCTCTATCAGCGCCGCGATGCCTGTGACTCCTTCAGCCTGTCCGGGATGACGGATCAGGCCATCGTGCGCAAGGCGCTCACCGCCATCGGAGTGGAGGCCACCCCCGAGGCCATCTCCGCCGTCATCGACTCCTACCTCCAGCACCTCGCCGAGCAGGTCCTCCGCGTCGATGACCGCGACTACCGCCTCCACCCCGGCATGCGCGAGGCCGTGGACGCCGCCCTGTCCCGCCCCGGGGTCGCCGTGGGGCTCGGAACGGGCAACGTGCGCGAGGGCGCCCGCATCAAGCTCAGCCGCGTGGGCATCCATGATCGCTTCTCCTTCGGCGGCTTCGGCTGCGACCACGAGAACCGCGTCGAGCTCATCCGGCATGGCGCCCGGAGCGGGGCCGCCCGGCTCGGCGTCCCGCTCGAGGCGTGCCGGGTCGTCGTCATCGGGGACACGCCCAAGGACGTCGACGCCGCCAAGGGCATCGGCGCCCGCTGCATCGGCGTGGGCACCGGCAACTTCTCCCCCGAGGACCTGCTCGCCGCGGGCGCCGATCACGCCTACGCCGATTTCACCGCGCGCGAAGCCCTCGCCACCCTGCTCGACGGCCCCTGAGCCCCCGGTACTTCCAGCCCCCCCTCTGCCCGGGTGTGGTATCTCCGCCCCCCGCCCGGGTACCGCTGGAGGCCCCTCCCCCATGTCGCTGTCCACCCTCGAAGCCTACGATCTCGTCCGTTTCGCCGAGGCCTTCGACTCGCGCCTCGCCTCCGCCGACGAGCTGCTCGCGGGCCGCTCGGGCCTGGAGCGCGAGAAGGAGTGGCTCTCCACCGCCCTCCAGATCGTCCGCACCGAGCGCGCCCCCGCCCAGGCCGTGCTCGAGAAGGTGCGCGACCTGCCCGAGTTGGAAGAGGTGCGCGAGGAGTTCGCCTACACCCTCCAGAACGCCTGGGTCGATACCCTGGAGAAGGTCCACGCCGGCATCACCTTCTGCGCGAGCAGCCGCGCCCCCGTCATCGAGGCGCTCTTCCCCCACCTCAAGTTCCCCCAGCTGCGCCGCGCCTCCCGCGACGCCCTCCAGGAGTTCGTCGCGGGCTACGAGCGCCGGCTGAAGTCCTCCTACGTCTCGCGCATCCTCGCCCGCGACGACTTCGCCTTCGTGCGCCCCGTGCTGGAGCAGGTGGCCTCCGCCTACGCGCAGTGGCAGTCGTGCTTCGCCCCCGTGCAGCTTCCCCACGAGCAGGCCGCCCCCCTGCGCGCCGAGCTCATCGCGCTCGGCAAGCGGCTCGACCTCGCCCTGCGCCAGGCCCGCTGCCTCGCCGAGGCCGCCCTCGCCCCCCTCCCCGACGCCTTCGAGAACTCCGGCCTCGCCGCCAAGCCGCGCAGGCGCGCCGCACGTGGACTGCCGCTCGTGGAGTCCGGTGAGCTGCCAGCGTCCGAAGCCCAGGAACCGGTCATCGAACTCAGCGAGGCACCTCCCCGCGAGCCGGACTCCGAGGAGCCCAGTGCCGCCGAACTGGCCGAACTCGCGGCGCTCTCCGGCTCCGCCCCGGAACCGGCCCTGTCCGCCGAGCCCGTCCCACCGCCGCCCCCCAACCCTCCAGAGCCCGAGCCTCCCGCCGCTCCCCTGGCCGCCGAGCCTCCCGCCCCGGCGGCTGAGGTCGCCGCGCCGCCCGAGGCCGAGAGCCCGCCCGCTCCCGAGCCGAAGGCCGCCAAGCCACCCACCAAGCGCGGCCGCAAGAAGGCCGAGTCCAAGGCGCCCACTCCGGAGTAGACCCGAAGCGCGGTGGCCCCGGGCCCCGTTATCGAGGAACTGGCCATGGCCGACGTCGCCCTTCCCATCGATCCGCTCCTGCCCCAGCTCGTCACCACCCTGCGCGCTGCCTCCTCGCTCGTGCTGGAGGCCCCTCCAGGCGCGGGCAAGACGACCCGCGTGCCCCGTGCCCTGCTCGAGGCCGGCATCGGCCAGGGCAAGGAGATCGTCGTCCTCCAACCCCGCCGCCTCCCCACCCGGCTCGCCGCCCAGCGCGTGTCCGAGGAGATCGGCGAGCGCGTGGGCGAGACCGTCGGCTACCAGGTGCGCTTCGAGGACGTGCGCGGCGCCAAGACCCGGCTGTCCTTCGTCACCGAGGGCGTCCTCGGCCGCCGCCTCCTGTCCGATCCCACCCTGCGCGATGTCTCCGTGGTCGTGCTCGACGAGTTCCACGAGCGCCACCTCTCCGCCGATATTTCCCTCGCCCTGCTGCGCCGGCTCCAGCTCGGCCCCCGGCCCGACCTGAAGATCGTGGTGATGTCCGCCACGCTCGAGGCCGCCCCCATCAGCGCCTACCTCGGCCAGTGCCCCACCCTGCGCTCCGAGGGCCGCCGCTTCGACGTCAGCGTCGAGTACCTCCCCACCCCCGACGAGCGCTACCTCGATGCCCAGGTGCTCTCCGGCATCAAGCGGCTGCACGCCAACGGCCTCGACGGCGACGTGCTCGTGTTCCTCCCCGGCGCCGGGGAAATCCGCCGCGCCCGCGACACCTGCGCCGAGTTCGCCGAGCGCCACGACATGGAGCTGCTCCCCCTGCACGGCGACCTGCCCCCCGCCGAGCAGGATCGCGCCGTGCGCCGCAGCTCGCGCCGGAAGATCATCCTCTCCACCAACGTGGCGGAGACCTCCGTCACCATCGACGGTGTCGCCGCCGTCATCGACAGTGGCCTCGCGCGCGTGGCCTCGCACTCGCCCTGGTCCGGTCTGCCCATCCTCAAGCTCGCCAAGGTGAGCCGCGCCTCCGCCACCCAGCGCGCCGGCCGCGCCGGCCGCACCCGCTCCGGCCACTGCCTGCGCCTCTACACCCAGCACGACTTCGACGGCCGTCCCGAGCAGGACGCCCCCGAAATCCGCCGCATGGACCTGGCCGAGACCGTGCTTTCCCTGCGCGCCGCCGGCATCCAGGACCTCGGCGCCTTCCCCTTCTTCGAGGCCCCTCCGGCCGCCTCGCTCGAGGCCGCGGAGACGCTGCTGCGCCGCCTGGGCGCCGTGGACCCCAAGGGCAAGGTGACCGACATCGGCCAGCGCCTGCTGCGCTTTCCCCTCCACCCCCGTCAGGCACGCATCATCGTCGAGGGCGAGCGCCGGGGAGTCGGCGCCGACGCGGCCCTGCTCGCCGCGCTCGTGGGCGAGCGCGACATCCGCCGCGAGGCACGCACCCAGATGTCGGGCCCGGGCCGCGCCGCCCACGTCGTCGCCGGGCCCTCGGATCTGCTGGACCTGAGCGAGCGCTTCCGTCAGGCCGAGCGCGCCCAGTTCGCCTCCGGCCGCGTGCAGTCCCTCTCCCTGGAGCCGGGCGCCGTGCAGGCCGTGGACCGGGTCCAGCGCCAGTTGCGGCGCGCCGTGCGTGAACAAGGCTCCAAGCCCCCCACCCCCGAGGCCCAGGAGCAGGCGCTGATGCTTAGCGTGCTCGCGGGCTATCCGGACCGGGTGGCCCGGCGCCGCAAGCCCCGCGCGCCCGATCTCCTCCTCTTCGGCGGCGGCACCGCGCAGCTCTCCGAGAACAGCACCGTCCAGGAGCCCGAGCTGCTCGTCGCCGTGGACATCGAGGAGCGTCCGGGCCGGGGCGTCATCGTCCGGCTCGCCAGTTCCGTGGAGCCCGAGTGGCTGCTCGATCTCTACCCCGACGCCCTCGAGGAGGTGGACACCCTGCAGTGGAACGCCGAGGCGCGGCGCGTCGAGCGCATCACCCGCCTGGCCTACGGCAACCTCGTGCTCGAGGAGACCCGCGCCCCCGCGCCCCCCTCCGAGGCCACCGCGCGCGTGCTCGTGGAACAGGCGCTCGCCGCGGGACCCGGCCGCTTCGCCAATCCCGAGGCCCTGCTGCACTGGCGCACCCGCGTGGCGCTGCTCGCCCAGGCCTTCCCCGAGGCGGGCTTCCCCCAGGTGGACGACGCCTTCATGCGCGACGCGCTCGCCTCCCTGTGCGCCGGGGCCCGGAGCTTCGCGGACCTGGAGGGCGTGTCCCTGCTCGACGCGCTCCAGGCCCGGCTCACCCAGGAGCAGGCCCGGCTCCTGTCCCAGCACGCCCCGCAGAAGGTGTCCCTGCCCGGAGGCCGCCAGGCCCAGGTGAACTATGAGCCCGGCAAGCCGCCCTGGGTCGAGTCGCGCCTCCAGGACTTCTTCGGCATGGCCCAGGGGCCCAGCGTCTGCGCCGGACGGGTGCCGCTCGTGCTGCACCTGCTCGCGCCCAACATGCGCGCCGTGCAGGTGACGACCGACCTCGCGGGTTTCTGGGAGCGGCACTACCCCGCGCTGCGCAAGGAGCTGTGCCGCAAGTACCCCAAGCACAGCTGGCCCGAGGATCCCCGCCACGCGCAGACGCCCGCCGAGCGCGGACGGAGAATCTGACGAGGCGCGGCGGGGCGCCCACAGGCGTCCCGCGAAGACTCAGAGCTGCTTGCGCATCTCCAGGTGCTCGATGCCCGCCTCGTCGAACACCTCGCCCCAGGGCGTGTAGCCCTTCTTCTTGTAGAACTCGAGCGCGTAGAGCTGTGAGTTCAGCACGATGCCCTGCACGCCGCGGCTGCGCGCCTCTTCCTCCAGCGCCGCCAGCAGGCTTCCGCCCACGTTGGCCTTGCGGTGCGCCTTGAGCACCGCCATGCGGCCAATCTTCGCCCACGTGCCCTTCTCTCCGGGAGGAGGCTCCGGCAACATCACCAGACGCCCCGTCCCGATGGCGTGGCCGCCCTGGAACGCGAGCACATGGTAGGCCTTGGCATCCTCGGCATCGCGCTCGATGCCCTCGGGAACGTGCTGCTCCTCGATGAACACCACTTCGCGGATGGCGAGCGCCTGGAACAGCTCCGCCTCGGAGCGAATCTGGGCGATGGTGACCGGCTGGGGGTTGTCCGGGTTCGACATATCGCCGAGCAAGGTACACAAAACCCGGCGGCTCAAACAGGCCAAAAGGCGGGCTCGCCTGAGTGCACTCTCCGTCTTATCCCAGCGAGCACTCTCCGCCGTGCTACCCTGACGCGCGATGCGATCCGCCCTCCTCGCACTCGTCCTCTCGCTCTGTTCCCTCCCCGCCGCGGCCCAGCCGGAAGTCTTCTTCGGCTCCAACCGCGAAGCGCCCAACCTCAAGGAAGAGGACTTCGACCGCCGCTTCCTCCGCTCCGGCTTCTACCAGGCGCTCTCCCGGGGAACGAACGACGCCAATTGCGCCCGGCTGCTCGGCGGCATGCTCACGCTGCTCGGCGAGACCGCCCCCCTGCTGCACAAGCGCGACGAGAACTTCTACCTGGATCCCCTGCTCGCCCAGGCGCTCAACACCCAGCTGAGCACCCCGCGCTTCCAGGCCAACGCGTACCTGGTGGCCATGGTGCGGCGCGTGCTGATCGATCGGAAGCTGCCCGAGAGCTGGTTCCAGACCGCGTCCACCCTCGGACCCCTGGTGCTCACCATCGACGTGGGCAAGCTGCGCTTCCTGGCCGAGGGCCTCCAGCCCATCGACAGCTTCTTCCTCACCCTGCCGGCCCTGCGCGAGCGCTACGACATCGAGGTCCGGCGCGCCACCGCCACCGCCGCGCGCTCCGCCGAGAAGATGTTCCGCGAGAACTACCTCGACCGTCAGGTGGCCTTTGGTGACCTGAGGCTCGTCGACGTGACGGTGGAGCAACCCAAGAAGCCCAAGAAGCGCAAGGGCCAGCCCGAGGAGGAAGCCCCGCCGCCCACCGCTGTGGCCCGCATGGTGTGGTACCCGCCCGATCCCAATGCCGGGAAGATCGATCCCTTCAGCAAGTACAAGCCCCTCGAGGTGCGCATCACCGCGAAGCTCGCCGCCCAGCAGTACCTGGACCTGAGCCGCATTCCCAAGGGCACCCGGCTGATGGTGCGTGGGCGCTTCTGGTCCTTCGCCAAGGGCGTGGACGAGTTGGAGCTGCGCGACGCCCTCATCTTCCAGGATCGCGACTGGTCCCAGGGCAACACCCTGGTGGACCCCGCCTCCGTGGCGCAGTGCCCCGTCGCCATCAATGATCTGATGGGCGCGGCGCCCACCCAGGCCGGGGCCTTCGGACAGCCCCGCCGCTAGGACTCACGGGACACGCACCATCCCGGCGGCGAGTCCCCCGTCCATGACGGGAGAGGGCTCGCCGCGAAGTTCTCCCCGCGGCGCTCCCTGGCACACCCCGTGCTCCCGGTGGGGATCACCCCCAGCGCCGCGAGGGAGCATGAAGGTCGACGATCGCCCAGACACCCCGCCCACCCGGTCCGTCCCGGAGAAGGACCGCTTCCAGGAACTGATGAAGAGGGCTCCGCCCGAGCCGATGAAGCGCCCACCGCCGGGTGCTCAGGGGGTGCGCTCACCCGGGGTGCTCGCCCGGGGAAGCCTCGGCGCCCGTGCCGCCCCCGGCGCCCTCCAGGCCGCTCCCCGGGGAGCGTTCGCCAGCGCCGAGCAACTGGGACGGGTGCGCCAGGGGCTGAGTGCCGAGGCCCACCGGCTCGGGGAGGTCCGGGGGGAAGCCCACCAAACGAGCCAGGAACGGGTCCACCAGCGCCTGACGGCGCTCCTCGCCCGCGAGCTCGCGCGGGAATCGCCCCCGGAGCCGGTGACGGGCAAAGGGGAATCCGCGGCGCGAGGCGCGGAGGTCCTCCCGGCCGAACCGCCAGACGCCCGCCCCACCCCACCCGGGACACGCCTGGAAGGGGGCTCGGGCCCGGCGACGGCCGGAGCCGCCTCGCCCGGGGAGACGCGCGTCCAGGCCACCCTGGAGCTCATCGAGAAGATCGAGGTGTTCGTGCGCTCGCAGCGGCCCGCGCTCGCGATGCGGCTGGGCGGGGCGTTGGAGGCCACGGTGGAGGTGGAGCGCACGGGCCCCCGCGAGGTGGCGCTGCGCATCCAGGGCCACCGTGGGCCCCTGCCCCGGGAGAACCTGGCCCGCATCCAGGAGGAGCTGGCCGCGCGCGGACTGAGGCTCAAGGCCCTGTCGAGCGCCTGAGCGCCCCACTTTCCAAAAGGAAAGGCCCCGCGCCTCACGGCACGGGGCCTGGGCTAACCGCCCGATGACTACTTGCCGGGCTTGAGCTCCAGCATGTCGCGCTTGCCCTTCTTGTCCTTGTACTCCTCCGCCTCCGGCAGGGCCGCGCGCTTCTCGGCGATGTTCGGCCACTTGGGGGCGTAGTCCGCGTTGAGCTTCTGGTACTCCTTCCACTCCTTGGGCAGCTCCGACTCCGGGAAGATCGCCTTCGTCGGGCAGACGGGCTCGCACGCACCGCAGTCGATGCACTCGTCCGGGTGGATGACCAGGAAGTTGGCCCCCTCATAGAAGCAGTTGACGGGGCAGACTTCGACGCAGTCGGTGTACTTGCACTTGATGCAAGGCTCGGCAACTACATAAGCCATTGAGATCTCCGATAGGACAGGACCGTGCGCGCCCACAGTAGTGGGTTGTCACGGGGGAGGCACTCCTAATTTGAGTGCCTCCTCTACCTCATCCGAGGAGTCCCTGGGCACGCATCAGTTCGGCCACCAGGATCGCTCCCTTGGCCGCTCCCATCTTGGTGTTGTGGGATACCAGCACGTACTTGAAGCCATTCTCCAACACCGAGTCCTCGCGCACCCGGCCCACGGTGGTGGCCATGCCGCCGTGGGTGTCCCGGTCCAGGCGGGGCTGGGGCCGGAACGGCTCGTCGAGCACCTCGATCCAGCGCGGCGGAGCCGACGGGAGCTGGCGCGCCACCTCGGCGCCCCGCCACTCGCGCATCGCCGCCACCACCTCCTGGACGGAGGCCTTGCGGGAGAGCGACACGAAGACGGACTCGGTGTGGCCTTCCATCACCGCCACGCGGGTGCAGGTGCACGAGACGCTCACATCGTGCGGGGTCAGGGCGGCGCCCCCGGCGTTGAGCGTGCCGAGGATCTTCTTCGTCTCCACCTGGACCTTCTCCTCCTCCTTGGGGATGTAGGGGATGACGTTGTCCAGGATGTCCAGGCCGATGACGCCCGGCGAGCGGCCCGCGCCAGACATGGCCTGCAGCGAGGTCATCAGCACGGACTTGACGCCGAAGTGCTCGGCGAGCGGGGCCAGGGTGATGGCCAGACCCGTGGTGGTGCAGTTGGGGATGGGGACGATGAAGCCCTTCCAGCCCCGCTGCTTCTGCTGCGCGCGGATGAGCGGCGCATGGGAGGCGTTGATCGGAGGGATGAGCAGCGGGACGTCCGCCTCGTAGCGGAAGGCGCTGGCCGCGGAGAACACGGGGATGTCGCGGGCGAGCCGAGGCTCGAGCTCCTTGGCCACATCCGACTCCACCGCCGAGAAGGCGATGTCGTAGTCCCGGGCGTTGATCTGCTCCCCGCTCATCACCTTCAGCTTCGCGACGGACTCCGGGAGCGGCTCGGGGACGAACCAGGCCGTCATCCCGTTGGAGGCGCGCAACGCCTCCACGTAGGACTTGCCCGCCGAGCGCGGCGAGGCCGCCAGGCCCGTCAGTTCGATGTCAGGGTGATCCTTGAGCGCGGAGATGAACTGCTGGCCGGCGAGTCCAGTGGCACCGATCAGCACGGCACGAAGCTTGGCCATGACGTGACATCCTTGGGTGAAACGTGGGTTGCCCGCGTCTTTACACGCTTTGGCACCGCACTTCATCATGCCCGGGGGTGCACTGGACTCCCCGGATTCTCAACAGGCCTCGCTGGCCATGACCTGCGGGACATGATGGCACTCGGTGGGCATCCCGTGGCTCAGCCACCCCTGGAGGCCCCCCTCCAGGCACACCGCGTTGAAGCCCAGGCGCTGCAGCAGCCGGCAGACCCGGCGGGCGTCGGAGCCATCTGGAGCACACCCACACACCACGATGAGCTCGTCGTCGGGCAGCACCGCCCCATCCCGAAGAATCTCCTCGAAGGGCATCCACAAGGCGCCGGGAACATGGAGCCCGTAGCGAGCCCAATCCTCGGGCTCGCGGCAGTCGAGGACGAGCACCTCATCATCTCCAAGCCGCACGTACAGCTCGGCACAGGGCATACGGGCATCCACCACCCGGAACCTCCTGTTGCGGTGTCTATGTAGGGGCAACCCGGAGCCCCATTAATCCCATCCCGAAGGCAGGCAGCCGCCCTGGGTGCTCCCCAAGCCCGGAACCGCCAGAGGCCCCACGCTCCTGTCTTGACCCGGCGGATTCAGGTCCATATAAGGCCGTACGCACGGTTCGCGGCGCCATAGCCAAGTGGTAAGGCAAGGGTCTGCAAAACCCTCATTCCCCGGTTCGAATCCGGGTGGCGCCTCATCAAGACAAGGCCCGATGTGGACTCCGGTCCTCATCGGGCCTTCGTGTTTCCACTGTCCGTTCCGTCCGCGAGCGAGCGGGAGGAGGCTCGCCGCGCTCCCTGCCCCGCCAGTGGAGCCGGGGGCCCGGTAGCGCGGCCCCCGTCACCGTCCCGCGATCATCAGCCCAGCGTCACGCGGGCGTTGCGGAACAGCCGCATCCACGGGCTGTCCTCGCCCCACTCCGGCGGGCACCACGAGTACTGCACGCTGCGGCTCACGCGCTCCGGGTGCGGCATCATGACCGTCACCCGGCCGTCCCGGGACGTCAGGCCCGCGATGCCGTACGGCGAGCCGCTCGGGTTGGAGGGGTACGTCTCCGTCACCCGCCCGTGGTTGTCCACGAAGCGCACGGGCACCACGCCCAGCCCGTTCACCCGCGCCGCCTCCTCGGCGGTGGAGAACTCCGCGCGGCCCTCGCCATGCGACGAGGCGATGGGGATGCGGCTGCCCGCCATGCCCTGGAAGAACAGCGAGGGGCTCTGCGCCACCTCCACCTGCACCAGCCGCGACTCGAACTGCTCGGAGGCGTTGCGCACGAAGTTCGGGAAGTGCTCGGCCCCGGGAATCAGCTCACGCAGCTGCGCCATCATCTGGCAGCCGTTGCAGATGCCCAGGGTGAAGGAGCCCGCGCGCGCGAAGAACGCGGCGAACTCGTCCCGGGCCCGCGCGTTGAACAGGATGGAGCGCGCCCAGCCGCCTCCCGCCCCCAGCACGTCTCCGTACGAGAAGCCGCCGCACGCCGCCAGGCCCGTGAAGTCCTTGAGCGACACGCGCCCGGTGAGCAGATCGCTCATGTGCACGTCCACCGCGCTGAAGCCCGCGCGCACGAAGGCCCGCGCCATCTCCAACTGGCTGTTCACCCCCTGCTCGCGCAGGATGGCCACCCGGGGCCGCGCCCCCTTGGCGATGAACGGCGCCGCCACGTCCTCCGAGGGCGAGAACGTGAGCCGCGCGGACAGGCCCGGATCCGCCGGATCACACTTGGCGGCGTACTCCTGCTCGGCGCAGCGCGGGTTGTCGCGCAGCTTCTGCATCTCGTGGCTCACGCGCGACCACACCGCGCGCAGCCCCGTCACGTCCTCCTCCAGCAGCACCCGCTCCCCGTGGCGCACCCGGGCCGTCAGGGCCGGCTGGGGACGGCCCAGCTCGTGACAGTGCCCCTCCAGCCCGTGCACCTTCATCACCTCGCGCACCCGGGGGAGATCCGCCACCCGCACCTGGAGGACCGCGCCCAGCTCCTCGTTGAAGAGCGCCGCGACCGCGTCCGCCCCCAGGCCCGTCACGTCCACCTCGAAGCCACAGTGCCCGGCGAAGGCCATCTCCACCAGCGTGGTGATCAACCCGCCGTCGGAGCGGTCATGGTAGGCGAGCAGCGCGCCCGTCTCGTTGAGCGCCTGCACCGCGGCGAAGAAGCCCTTGAGCGTCTCCGGGTTGTCCACGTCCGGGCAGCGCGGGCCCACCTGGGAGTACGCCTGGGCGAGCACCGAGCCGCCCAGCCGCTGTTGGCCTCCCGCCAGGTCCACGAACACCAGCCGGGTGTCCGCGCCCGGATCGCGCAGCTGGGGGGTGAGCGAGTGGCGCACGTCCAGCACCGGCGCGAAGGCCGACACGATGAGCGACAGGGGCGCCGTCACCGCCTTGCGCTGGCCGTTCTCCTCCCAGACGGTGCGCATGGACATGGAGTCCTTGCCCACGGGGATGGTGAGGCCGAGCGCCGGGCACAGCTCCATGCCCACCGCCTTCACCGCGGCGTAGAGGTTGGCGTCCTCGCCCGGGCTGCCCGCGGCGGCCATCCAGTTGGCCGACAGCTTCACGTCGCCGAGCTGCCCCACGCGCGCCGCGGCGATGTTGGTGACGGCCTCGCCCACCGCCATGCGCGCCGAGGCCGCCGCGTCGATGAGCGCCACCGGGGTGCGCTCGCCCACCGCCATGGCCTCGCCCGTGTAGCCCGCGTGCGCCGACAGCGTCACCGCGCAGTCCGCCACCGGCACCTGCCACGGGCCCACCATCTGATCCCTCGCCGTCAGGCCCGACACCGTCCGATCCCCAATGGTGATGAGGAAGCCCTTGTCCGCCACCGTGGGGTGCGCGAGCACCCGCCCGAGCAGCTCCTTCACCGGCGCGTCCAGCTTCAGCTCCGCGTGCGAGAGCGGACGCGACTTCACGTCCCGATGCATGCGCGGCGGCTTGCCGAACAGCACGTCCATGGGGATGTCGATGGGCGCGTTGCCGAACTGCTTGTCCTCCACCGTCAGCACCTGCTTGTCCGTGGCCTCGCCCAGCACCGCGAAGGGCGCGCGCTCGCGCTCGCACAGGGCCGTGAAGCGCGGCAGATCCTCCGGCGCGATCGCCAGCACGTAGCGCTCCTGCGCCTCGTTGCACCAGATCTCCACCGGCGACATGCCCGGCTCGGCGTTGGGCACCTCGCGCAGCTCGAAGCGTCCGCCCAGCCCGTTGTCGTGGATGAGCTCCGGCACCGCGTTGGACAGGCCGCCCGCCCCCACGTCGTGGATGGAGCGGATGGGGTTCTTCTCCCCCTGGGCCCAGCACTGGTCGATGACCTCCTGGCAGCGCCGCTCCATCTCCGGGTTGTCGCGCTGCACCGAGGCGAAATCGAGGTCCGCCGCGCTCGAGCCCTGCGCCATCGACGACGCCGCGCCGCCGCCCAGGCCGATGAGCATCGCCGGGCCCCCCAGCACGACGATGCGGTCTCCCGGCTGGAGCGTGCCCTTGCGCACGTGCCCCGCCCGGATGTTGCCCAGCCCGCCGGCGATCATGATGGGCTTGTGGTAGCCGCGCACCTCCACGCCCTCGGACGTGGGCACCTGCATCTCGAAGCTGCGGAAGTAGCCGCACAGGTTGGGCCGGCCGAACTCGTTGTTGAAGGCGGCGCTGCCCAGGGGGCCGTCGATCATGATGTCGAGCGCGGACACGATGCGCTCCGGCTTGCCATAGGGCGTCTCCCACGGCTGCTCGTGGCCGGGGATGCGCAGGTTCGACACGGAGAAGCCGCTCAGGCCCGCCTTGGGCTTGGCGCCCCGCCCCGTGGCGCCCTCGTCGCGAATCTCTCCGCCCGCGCCCGTGGAGGCCCCCGGATGGGGGGAGATGGCGGTGGGATGGTTGTGCGTCTCCACCTTCATCAGGATGTGCGTGGGCTCGCGGTGGAAGCGGTACTCCCCGCTGTCGGGATCCGGAAAGAGGCGCTCCACCTCGAAGCCCTCCATCACCGCCGCGTTGTCCTTGTACGCCGACAGCACGCCCTCGGAGCGCACCGCGTAGGTGTTCTTGATGGACTGGAAGAGCGAGCGCTCCTGCGCCACCCCATCCACCGTCCACGAGGCGTTGAAGATCTTGTGCCGGCAGTGCTCGCTGTTGGCCTGGGCGAACATCATCAGCTCGACGTCGGTGGGATCCCGCTTCAGCTCGGTGAAGCGCGCCACCAGGTAGTCGATCTCATCCTCCGCCAGCGCCAGGCCCAGCGCGCGGTTGGCCGTGACGAGCGCCTCCCGGCCACCCTCGATCACCCCCACCCGGGTGAAGGACCGGGGCGTGTGCGCGGAGAAGAGGATGGCCGCGTCCTCCTCGCGCCCCAGCACCACCTGCGTCATCCGGTCGTGCAGCACCGGTTGCACCCGGGCGAGCGACTCGGGAGCGAGGGCCTTGCCCGCCTCGTCGGCGATCCAATAGGCGATGGCGCGCTCGATGCGCCGCACGCCGAGCAAGCCACAGTTCTGGAAGATGTCAGTGGCCTTGGAAGACCAGGGGGAGATCGTCCCGGGCCGGGGGATGACGAGCTGGAGGCTGCCCCGCGGCTCCTTCCGGTCGAGCCGGGGACCGTACTCCAGTAGCTTGTCCACCAAGGAGCGCTCGGAAGCGGCCAGGGAAGCGGGGACGTCGAGGATGTGCACGAACTCGGCGTAGACGGAGCCCACGGAGGGCTCTCGCTCACGGCAGAGGGCGAGCAGCTTGGCCAGACGGAACTCGGAGAGTGCGGGGGCGCCACGCAGGGTGAGCATGGAATCTCTGGGAGAGGGGGGCCGAGGGGATGGGTTCAAAACGCGGGCGTCTTATCACCGAGGCGCCATCCTCATTCGAGGAGATCTCGCGCCGAAGTGTGGTTGAATGCGCGGCCATGGGGCGGGATTCAGTACGAGCAGGCATTCAGGGGGCTGATGTGTCGAGGACAGCGGGGGACCGGTGTGAACACACGCCCGAGGTCCGTCACTCCGCCGGACACGGATGCTCGGGCTTGAGTAGGGTAGCCCCCCCTCCAGTCCTCCGCCGATCGCCAGGACATCCCTTCTCCTCCTCCGTGGTTTCTCCGAGAGATTCCCGATGAGCCCTTCCCCCGCCCCCTCCGCCGTCCACTTCCGCACCTGCAACCTGTGCGAGGCCATGTGCGGCCTGCGCATCGAAACCGCCGGGGACCGAGTCACCTCCATCCGTGGGGATGACGAGGATCCCTTCAGCCAGGGCCACATCTGCCCCAAGGCCGTCGCGCTCCAGGATCTCCACGAGGACCCCGACCGGCTGCGCCACCCCGTGCGGCGCACCGCCTCGGGCTGGCAGCCCCTGTCGTGGAAGGAAGCCCTCGACGAGACGGCGAAGCGCCTGCACGCCGTGCAGAAGCAGCACGGCCGGGACGCGGTGGGCGCGTACGTGGGCAATCCCACCGTGCACAACCACGGCGCCATGCTCCTGCTGCCCTTCCTCCTCAAGGCGCTGCGCACGCGCAACAAGTTCTCGGCCACGTCGGTGGACCAGCTGCCGCACCACGTCGCCTCCTACCTGATGTTCGGGCACCAGCTGCTCATTCCCATCCCGGACATCGACCGCACGCGCTTCATGCTCATCCTCGGGGCCAACCCGCTCGCCTCCAATGGCAGCCTGATGACGGCGCCGGGCGTGCGCGGCCGGCTCAAGGCCATCCAGCAGCGCGGCGGCAAGGTGGTGGTGGTGGACCCGCGCCGCACGGAGACGGCCCGCATCGCGGACGAGCACCTCTTCATCCGCCCCGGCACCGACGCGCTCTGGCTCTTCTCGCTGCTGCACGTGCTGCTGGGCGCGGGGCCGAAGCTCGGGCGGCTCGCGGACTTCACCGACGGCCTGGTGCACGTGAAGGAGCTCGCGCGCGAGTTCACCCCCGAGCGCGCCGCGGTCCACACCGGCATTCCCGCGGACACCACGCGCAGGCTCGCGCTCGAGCTGGCCGCCTCGTCCTCCGCCGTCTGCTACGGCCGCGTGGGCGTGTCCACCCAGCCCTTCGGCGCGCTGTGCCAGTGGCTCATCAACGTCATCAACGTGGTGACGGGCAACATGGATCGCGAGGGCGGCGCCATGTTCACCCTGCCCGCCTTCGATTTGATCAAGGGCCCCCGCCCCCTGACGGCTGGCCGCGGCAGCATGGGCCGCTTCAAGAGCCGCGTGCGCGGGCTGGCCGAGTTCTCCGGTGAGCTGCCCGTGTCCGTGCTCGGCGAGGAGATCCTCACCCCGGGCGAGGGGCGGATCCGCGCCATGGTCACCTCGGCGGGCAACCCCGTGGTCTCCACCCCCAACGGCCGGCAGCTGGATGAGGCGTTCGCGTCGCTCGACTTCATGGTGAGCATCGACCCGTACATCAACGAGACGACCCGGCACGCGCACATCATCCTGCCGCCCGTGACGCAGCTCGAGCGCGGCCACTACGATCTCGTCTTCAACGCGTTCGCGGTGCGCAACACCGTGAAGTACTCGCCGCCCCTCTTCACGCCGCCGCCGGGCGCGCTCCAGGACTGGGAGATCTTCCTGGAGCTCAAGCACCGCCTGGACTCGCTCAACGGCGAGCCCCCGACGCGCGGCGAGCTGCCCTACCGGGCGCTCAAGGCGCTCGGCCCCGAGGGCATCCTCGACCTCGGCCTGCGCGCGGGCCCCTACGGCATGCGGCTGCGGCCCTGGCGCCGGGGGCTGAGCCTCGCGAGCCTCAAGGCCGCGCCCCATGGCGTGGACCTGGGCCCCCTGAAGCCCTGCCTCCCCGAGCGGCTCGTCACGCGCGGCCGCCGCCTCCAGCTCGCCCCCGAGCCGCTGGTGGCCGACGTGGACCGGCTGCGCCAGGCCTTCCCCGCCGCGCCCCCGGCCTCCGCTTCCGAGGACGCGCTGCTGCTCATCGGCCGGCGCCACGTGCGCGACAACAACTCGTGGATGCACAACGTGCCCCGGCTCGTCAGTGGCAAGCCACGCTGCACGCTGATGGTGCACCCCGAGGACGCACGGCGCCTCGGCCTCGAGGAGGGGCAGGAAGCGCTCGTCACTTCCCGTGTGGGCGAGGTCAAGGCCCCCGTGAATGTGACGGACGAGGTGATGCCCGGCGTGGTGAGCCTGCCCCACGGCTACGGCCACGCGCGCCAGGGCATCCAGATGCAGGTGGCCGGCGCACATGCCGGCGTCAGCATCAACGATGTCACCGATGATCAGGTTTTGGATGCAATCGGTGGAAACGCCGCATTCAGCGGGATTCAGGTGCGGGTCCAACCGGTACAATCAATGACCACGAACGTGCAACCGCGGCAATCCGCGATCGAGTGAGACGACGCCATGATCACCCTGTATCAAACCCCCGTGGCCTGGGGGACCCCGAACCTCAGCCCGTTCTGCTTCAAGCTGGAGGCCTACCTGCGCATGGTGGACCTGCCCTATGAGGTGAAGCTGGCGGACCTTCGTTATGCCCCCAAGGGCAAGGCGCCCTACGCCGACATCGACGGCACGGTGATGGGCGACTCCCAGTTCATCATCGAGCGGCTGAAGAAGCAGTATGGGGATCCGCTCGACTCGAAGCTGACGCCGGAGCAGGTGGCGGTGGGCCACGCGGTGCGGCGCATGCTGGAGGAGTGCACCTACTGGTACATCGTGTACATGCGCTGGGTGGACGAGGCCGGCTGGCTCGCCTATCTGCCCGTCGCCGAGACGATGGTGCCCCACGTCGTGGGCGGCCAGGTGCCGCTGTCGGATCTGCGCCAGAAGATGCTGCAGATCCTCCATGACCAGGGCACGGGACGCCACGCCATGGACGAGGTGCAGGAGCTGGCCAAGGCGGACATCTACTCGATCGCGACGATCATGGGCAACAAGCCCTACCTGCTGAGCGAGACGCCCTCGTCGTTCGACGCGGTGGTGTACTCGTTCCTGGTGAGCATCATCGCCAACCCCGTGGACACGGAGCTCAAGCAGTACACCCTGAGCCAGACGAACCTGGTGCGCTACTGCGCCAAGTTCAAGTCGCGCTACTTCGCCAACTGGAAGCCGCCCGAGTTCAAGGCCGCCTGAAGTCCGCGCGCGCGAACAGGGAATGGCGGGCGGAGCGGTCCACGGTTAGCGTCGGGGGGCTTTGCACAAAGCCGTCCTCGCCCTCCTCCCGCTCGTCCTCGCCACCTGCGCCGCGCCCCGTCCACCTCCGGTGGCGCCGCCCACGCCCGCCTCCACCGTGGAGCCCGGCCCGGGGCCCCGCTCCCTGGACGGCGGCGCGTCCGCTCCCGCGCCGGACGCCCTCGCGCTCCCCGCCGAGCCCGAGCTCAAATCCCTCGACGAGCCCCTGCCCGCGCCGGACACGCTCCGGCGTCTGGACTTCCGGGGCGGAGAGCCCCAGGTCCCCATCGGCTTGATGCAGGGCCGCCGCGAGGTGCGCTTCTCGCCCCGGGGGCGGATGCGGCTGCGCTTCGGCGGCGAGGAGAACCGGGTCCTCGAGGCCCCCGCGGGCTCGGTGTGGACGGTGCGGGTGACGGAGGGTTCGCCCGCCGAGCTGTCCTCGTACCTCCAGCTCGCGGAAGTGCCCTTCCCGGACAAGGCGGGACTGGCCGAGGCCCAGGCCCAGTGGCGCGCCCGGGGCGTGGCGGTGCGCGTGCACGTGCTGGGCGTGCTCTACGGCATCGCCGGCAAGGTCATCGACAACCGGCGCTACCTGCTGCTGTCCCAGGAGCAGCTCTCCGCCACCGAGGCGCCCGCGCGTCAGGCGGAGCTGCTGCGCGAGTACGGCGCGCGCACCACCCTCTTCGAGGAGGTCCGCGTCCCCTCGCGCGCCATCCTCGAGGTGCGTGACGAGTCCGGTGGCGTGGTGGGGCTCGCCCAGGACTCGGTCCTCGCGGAGACGCTGGACGAGTCCGGCTTCGACGTGCGGCAGGTGGAGCACGACGTGGGCTACGACAACCACGGCTTCGAGGACCGCAGCTTCCGGGGCACGCTCCAGCTCACCGTGGATCGCCACGGCACGCTCGCGGCGGTGAACCTGGTGCGGCTGGAGGATCTGCTCAAGGGGCTGGTGCCCTCGGAAATCTACGCGCGGGCGCACCCGGAGGCCCTCAAGGCGCAGGCGGTGACGGCGCGCGGCGAGGTGCTGGCCAAGGTGGGCATCAAACACCTGGCGGATCCCTTCCTCCTGTGCTCCGAGCAGCACTGCGCGGTGTACCGCGGGCGCACGGGCGAGGCGGCCAGCACCACGGCGGCGGTGGAGGCCACCCGGGGCGAGGGCCTCTTCTCCCGGCAGGGGCGGCTGGTGGACTCGGTGTACAGCGCGGTGTGCGGGGGCCACACGGAGGACAACGACGTCGTCTGGGGCGGCCCGCCCAACCCCAACCTGCGCGGCCGTCCCGACGTGCTGGGCCCCACGGAAGGACTGCCCGGTCCGGACTCCCTCTCCGAGTACCTGCGCGCGGAGCTGCCCACGGCCTGCCGGCTGTCCACCTTCGCGCAGCCGAGCAAGTACCGCTGGGAGAAGCGCTTCAGCGTGGAGCAGGTGAACGCCTTCACGGCCAGCCTGGGGGTGGGACCCGTGCGGGCGTTGAGCCTCGGGGAGCGGGGCGTGTCCGGCCGGGCCCGCACCCTCACGGTGGCGGGAGAGCGCGGGGTGACGCAGGTGCGCGGCGAGCTGAACATCCGCCGCCTCTTCGGCATGCTCAACAGCTCCATGGCGCTGGTGGACGAGGAGCGTGACGCGGAGGGCCACCTCACCGGCTGGCACTTCCGGGGCGGCGGCTGGGGCCACGGCGTGGGCATGTGCCAGACGGGCGCCATCGGCCGGGCCGAGGCGGGCCAGCGCTACCAGGACATCCTGCGCTTCTACTTCAACGGCGCCGAGGTCGCGCCCATCTACTGACTCCTGTCGTCCTGGCGACGGTTCGGGAGTATGGAGCCTGCCCAGGGGTTATCATCCACGCGCGTGTCGACGGGTCCATCGCATCCAGAGCTGCCATCCAGGCGTCGGCGTCGGCGGGAACACCCCGCCCGCTACCTCCTTGCCACGCTCCTGGCCCTGCTGTTGCAGGGAGCGTTCGTGGGCCTGCTCGCCCTCCTGGCGTACATCCAGGTGAACCTGCCCCCCGAGTCCAAGCCGAAGCCTCCGAGCGCCGTGGCGCTGCGGCCCATGACGGCCCAGGAGTGGGAGAAGAACCGGGGCCCCCTGTCCAACACCCCTTCCACCGCGAAGGCGCCGCCTCCGAAGAAGAAGGAGGAGAAGAAGCCCGAGAAGCGCCCCGATGGGCAGGTGGTGGACGTGGCGCCGGGCAACCGTCAGGAAGCGCCGGACGCGAAGTACCTCGCCGAGCAGGACAACAAGGTGGAGAAGGAGACGCGCGCGCGCGAGCAGACGCCGAACTACAAGACGGCCCAGCCCCGCACGACGGCGCGCGAGGCGCGTCAGGGCTCCGGCGTGAGCGAGGAGCAGGCGGGGCACGTGGCGGGCAACAACGGCCGGGGCGCGGATGACCGGCCCTTGAGCGAGGGCGGCAAGAAGTCCGCCTTCGAGCTGCCCGATGCCCGGCGCAAGCAGGAGATCGCCATGCGGCAGGACCCGAACAACCGCGGGCCCGGCATGGACGTGTCCAACCGCGATGAGAGCGACGAGGTCATCGGCAACGCGAAGCGGCTGCGCGTCCAGGAGGGCTCGGGCGACGGCGACGAGGGCTCCGAGGGCCGCGCGGGCACGTCGGGGCTCGCCCGGCTCATGCCCTCGCAGGCGGTGATGGATCAGATCATCGGCGGAGCCCCGAATGATCACCTCAAGGACGTGGACGAGGGGGACGGCACCTTCCTCAACACGCGCGAGTGGAAGTACGCGAGCTTCTTCAACCGGGTGAAGCAGAGCGTGGGCACGCACTGGAATCCGAACATGGCGCTCATGCGCCGGGATCCCACGGGCGCCACGTACGCCGGCAGGGATCGCCACACGCTGGTGCGCGTCACCCTGGACGAGCAGGGCAAGGTGGCGGACATCACCATCGAGAAGAGCTGCGGCCTGGACTTCCTGGACATGGAGGCCGTCGAGTCCTTCCGCCGCGCCCAGCCCTTCCCCAACCCCCCGCCGGGCCTGTTGGAGGACGACGCCAAGGTGCGCTTCTCCTTTGGTTTCTTCATGGACATGGGCGGCGGCCCCCGGATGAGACTCTTCCGCCAACCCAACTGATGGCACTAGGGTGCGCCGCGTGGACGCCTTCCCACTCGAGCGCAACCGCAAGGTGCGCACCGTGCTCGCCGCCATCCTCGTGGCCAACTGGGCCGTGGCCCTCATCAAGCTCATCCTGGGCCTGAGGAGTGGCTCGGCCGCGGTGACGGCCGACGGCGTGCACTCCTTCATCGACGGCGGCTCCAACGTGCTCGCGCTCGTGGCCATGTCCGTGGCCTCGCGGCCCGCCGACGAGGATCACCCCTATGGCCACGGCAAGTTCGAGGCCCTCGCCTCCCTGGGCATTGGCGCGCTCATCGGCACGTCCATGCTGGAGCTGGGGCGCATGGCGCTCGACTCGCTGCTCCACGGCCGCCACCCCGAGGTGACGCCGCTCATGCTGGGCGTGATGGTCGGCACCCTGCTCGTCAACCTGTGCGTCACGCGCGTGGAGCACCACTGGGGGCGCAAGCTCCAGAGTCCCCTGTTGCTCGCGGACGCCCGGCACACGCTCTCGGACGTGGGCGTCACGCTGGCGGTGCTCGCCTCGCTCGGGCTCGTGTGGCTGGGCTACCCGAAGGCCGATGGCCTCGTGACGCTCGGGGTGATGGTCTTCGTGGCCCGGGTGGCCTGGGGCATCGTCAAGCAGGCGGTGGGCATCCTCTCGGACACGGCACGGCTGGACAAACAGAAGGTGGCCACCCTCACCCTCCAGGTGCCCGGGGTGCGCTCCTGCCACGACGTGCGCAGCCGGGGCATGGAGGGCACGGTGTACGTGGACTTGAAGATCGAGGTGGATCCCCAGATGTCCACCGCCCGCGCCCATGAGCTGGCGGACGCGGTGGAAGCACGGCTGCAGGCGGAGTTCCCCGAGGTCGTGGACGTGGTGGTGCACGTCGAGCCGACGCGCTCGCGCGCCGCGCTTCCTCCCGGAAACACGTAGCCGGGAGCACCAGGCCGCGCCCTACTCCACCCGCGCGAGGCCCGGGGTCAACTGGTGCCCGCTGAACCAGTCGTCGATCATCCGCGTGAACAGCTCCGGGTGCTCCACGTTCCAGGTATGGCCCGCGTCCGGTACGCGGGCGGCCCAGGCGCCCGAAACCAGCCGGGTGAAGTCCGGCAGCTCGGCGCGAATCTTCGGATGTTCCCGCGAGCCCGCGACGGCGAGCACCCGATGGGCGGCCCCGTCGAAACCGGAAGCCGCCCCCAGCGCCTCGGGGAGCCGCGAGCCGAGCACCTCCTCGAACACCGCCTTCATCACCACGGGCGACGAGGTGCGCATGTCCTCGAGGAAGCGCTCCATGTAGGCGGCGGGGATCTTCATCGCCCGCGCGCTCATCTGGAGCACCACCTTCGCCGTGCTCAGGCGCATCACGGCCGCGTACATCAGCCGCATCGCCCGAGGCGAGGAGAAGGGCCGGGTGGTGACCCCGCTGACGATGACGTCGCCGCACACCCGCGGATGATCGGCCAGGAGCCGCAGGGCGAGGTGTCCTCCCAGGGACAGGCCCACGACATGGGCGGAGCCCGTCCGCGTCCGGGTGGCGACGAGCCGGGCGAGCTGCTCGGCCGTGTGGGCCAGGGACTCCCAGGGCGCGGCCGTGTTCTTGCCAAACCCCGGCAGATCCACCGCGAGGCAGTGGTAGCGGCTCGAGAGCGGCTCCAGCTGGGCCTCCCACATCCACCCACTGACGCCCGACCCATGCAGGAACAGGATGGCTGGCTGCTCCGGGTCCCCCTTCGTCACCAGCGGCATGTCCATGAGGCACCCCTCGCGGGCGGGCGAGCAGGCCCACCTCTTGACGGTATAGCCCGGAAATACGGCTCCGGCCTTGCCCTGGGGCACCGGCATCGATATATCGACATACGTCGAATGCTCGAGCTGACTGAAACCTTCAAGGCCCTGGGAGACCCGACGCGGCTGCGCATTCTGCGGCTCGTGGGCGAGGCCCGCCTCAACGTGTCCGAGGTGGTGTCGCTGGTGGGAGTGGCGCAGTCGTCGGTGTCGCACCACCTGACGAAGCTCAAGGCGCTGGAGCTCATCCGCGAGGAGCGCCAGGGTGGGTTCACCTACTACTCGCTGATGGTGGACGAGAAGGCGCCGCTGTGGCCACTCATCCGCCTGGCGAAGGACGCACCCGACGAGCACGGCGACCTGGCTCGGCTGACGGAGCTGCTGCAGCGCCGGGAGGACGCGCTCACGCTCAACGAGAAGCTGCTGGAGCCCGGCCAGTCCTGGCGGCTGTGGGCCTCGGCGCTGGCCAGCCTGCTGCCCCCGCTGGACGTGGTGGACTTCGGCTGTGGCACCGGCGTGCTCACGGTGGAGCTGGCGCGCTGGGCGCGGCACGTCACGGCCATCGACCACAACCCGGCCGCGCTGGACAAGGCCCGCGCCGAGGCCGGGCGCCTGGGCCTGCGCAACATCACCTTCCTCGAGGCCGACCTCAAGGCGCTGCCGCTCGAGAGCGGGGCGCAGGATCTGGTGGTGCTCTCGCAGAGCCTGCACCACGTGAACTCGAGCGAGCGCGTGCTGGCCGAGGGGGCGCGGCTGCTGCGGCCCGGTGGGCGCATGGTGGTGCTCGAGCTGATGCCGCACGACGAGCAGTGGGTGCGCTCGCGTCTGGGCCACCAGCACCTGGGCTTCGAGCCCGTGGCGCTCCAGAACGCGATGCGCGCGGCGGGGCTCGAGACGCCCACGCTGGTGGCCGCGCCGCGCGACGCCGCCTCTCCGTTCAAGGCCTTCCTCCTCACGGGCACGCGTCCCCTGGCGCCGGCCCTGCCACCTCCCTCGCCCCTTCGCCCCACTTCCCTTGCCCCGAGAGCCCCATGAGCCGGCCCCACCACACCGCCCAGGAACTCGAGCAGCTCTTCACCCAGCGCATCGCCCTGCTGGATGGCGCCATGGGCTCCATGGTCCAGACCTATCCGCTCACCGAGGCGGACTTCCGCGGCGAGCGCTTCAAGGCCCACCCCAGGGATCTCAAGGGCAACAACGATCTGCTGTGCATCACGCGGCCGGACGTCATCGAGGACATCCACGCGCGCTACTTCGCCGCGGGTGCCGACATCGCGGAGACGAACACCTTCAGCAGCACGTCCATCGCCCAGGCCGACTATGAGCTGGGCCCGCTCGTCACCGAGCTGAACGTGGCCGCGGTGGAGTGCGCCCGGCGGGCCGCGCTGGCCGCCGAGGCCGCCACCCCGGGCCGGCGCTGCTTCGTCGCCGGGGCCATCGGGCCGCTCAACCGCACGCTGTCGATGTCGCCCGACGTCAACCGCCCCGACTACCGCGCGGTGACGTGGGACGAGGTGGTGGACGCCTACGCGGAGCAGGTGCGCGCGCTGCTGTCGGCCGGAGCGGACGCGCTCATCGTGGAGACCATCTTCGACACGCTCAACGCCAAGGCCGCGCTCTTCGCCATCGACACCTGCTTCGAGGAGCTGGGCACGCGCGTGCCCGTCATGGTGTCCGTCACCATCACCGACGCCTCGGGGCGCACGCTGTCCGGGCAGACCATCAGCGCGTTCTACCACTCCATCCGCCATGCCCGGCCCTTCAGCGTGGGCATCAACTGCGCGCTCGGAGCCAAGGACATGCGGCCCTACATGCAGGAGCTGGCGCGGATCGCCGAGTGCCATGTCACCTGCTACCCCAACGCCGGCCTGCCCAACGCGTTCGGCGGCTACGACGAGACGCCCGCCGACATGGCCAGCTCCCTGAGCGACTTCGCCCGGCAGGGCTGGGTGAACATGGTGGGGGGCTGTTGTGGCTCGACGCCGGACCACATCGCCGCCATCGCCTCCGCCGTGTCGTCCTTCGCGCCTCGCTCCGCGATCACCCCCTCCCACACCATGAGGCTCAGTGGTCTCGAGCCGCTCGTCGTCCCCTAGCCCGACGAAAGAGGACACCGCCGTGACGAACCAGGCTTCGCGTTTTCAAATCATCGGCGAGCGGACCAACATCACCGGCTCTCCCAAGTTCGCCAAGGCGCTCAAGGCCGGCAACTGGGACGAGTGCCTCTCCATCGCCCGGCAACAGGTGGAGTCGGGCGCCAACATCCTCGACATCAACGTCGACGAGGCGCTCATCGACGGTGAAGCGACGATGGTGAAGTTCCTCAACCTCATCGCCGCCGAGCCGGAAATCTCGCGCGTGCCGTTGATGCTCGACTCGTCGAAGTGGAGCGTGCTGGAGGCGGGCCTCAAGTGCATCCAGGGCAAGGGCATCGTCAACTCCATCTCGCTCAAGGACGGAGAGGCCGAGTTCCTGCGCCGCGCGCGGCTCATCCGCCGCTATGGCGCCGCCGCGGTGGTGATGGCCTTCGACGAGCAGGGCCAGGCGGCCACGCGTGACGACAAGGTGCGCATCTGCACGCGCGCCTACCGGCTGCTGGTGGACCAGGTCGGCTTCCCGCCGGAAGACATCATCTTCGATCCCAACATCCTCACCGTGGCCACGGGCATCGAGGAGCACAACAACTACGCCGTCGACTTCTTCGAGGCCACGCGCATCATCAAGGCCACCCTGCCCCATGCCAAGGTGTCGGGCGGCGTGTCCAACGTGTCCTTCTCGTTCCGGGGCAACAACCCGGTGCGCGAGGCGATCCACACCGCCTTCCTGTACCACGGCGTCGCCGCGGGCATGGACATGGGCATCGTCAACGCCGGCATGCTCGGCGTGTACGAGGAGATTCCCAAGGAGCTGCTCGGGTACGTCGAGGACGTGCTGCTCAACCGCCGCCCGGATGCCACGGATCGGCTCATCGCCTACGCCGAGCAGCTCAAGGCGCGGCAGGGAGGCGACTCGAAGCTCGAGGCGAAGGAGGACCTCGCCTGGCGCAACGCCCCGGTGGCCGAGCGGCTCTCCCACGCGCTCGTCAAGGGCATCGATGCCTTCATCGAGGCGGACACCGAGGAGGCGCGGCTGCAATACAAGCGCCCGCTGGACATCATCGAGGGCCCGCTGATGGACGGCATGCGGGTGGTGGGAGACCTCTTCGGCGCGGGCAAGATGTTCCTGCCGCAGGTGGTGAAGTCGGCGCGCGTGATGAAGCGCGCGGTGGCGTGGCTGACGCCCTTCATGGAGGAGGAGAAGCGGCGCCACGTGGAGGCGGGAGGCGAGGCGCGCACGCAGGGCAAGGTGCTGCTCGCCACGGTGAAGGGCGACGTGCACGACATCGGCAAGAACATCGTGGGGGTGGTGCTCGCCTGCAACAACTACGAGGTCATCGACCTGGGCGTGATGGTGCCCACCGAGAAGATCCTCACCACGGCGAACAAGGAGAAGGTGGACGTCATCGGGCTGTCGGGCCTCATCACGCCCTCGCTCGACGAGATGGTGAACGTGGCGAAGGAAGCCAGGCGCCTGGGCTTCGAGGTGCCGCTGCTCATCGGAGGCGCCACCACCAGCCATCCGCACACCTCGGTGAAGATCGCGCCGGAGTACGAGCCCGGCGTGGTGCACGTGCTGGACGCCTCGCGCGTGGTGAACGTGGTGAGCGCGCTGCTCTCCCCCGAGCAGAAGCCGGGCTTCCTGGCGGAGGTGGCCGAGAAGCAGAACCGGGCCCGCGAGGACTTCGCCGCCCGCCGGGTGCAGCGCAAGCTGCTGACGCTCGAGGAGGCACGCCGGCGCCGCGCCACGTATGACTGGGCCCAGGTCGACATCCCCCGGCCCGAGTTCCTGGGCACGCGGGTGTTCGACGACGTGCCGCTCGCGGAGGTGGTGCCCTTCATCGACTGGGGGCCCTTCTTCAACGCCTGGGAGCTGTACGGGGCCTTCCCGCGCATCCTCGAGGACGCCGTGGTGGGCGCCGAGGCGCGCAAGCTGTACGACGACGCGCGCGTCATGCTCAAGCGCATCGTCGAGGAGAAGCGCTTCACCGCGCGGGCGGTGCTGGGCTTCTGGCCCTGCAACGCCGTGGGCGATGACATCGAGCTGTACACCGACGAGGCGCGCTCGAAGGTGCTGGGCACGCTGCGCATGTTGCGGCAGCAGGCCGAGAAGCCGCCGGAGCAGGCCCACCTGTGCCTGGCGGACTTCGTGGCGCCGAGGGACAGCGGCCGCATCGACTACTGCGGGGGGTTCGTGGTGACGGCGGGGCACGGCGTGGAGTCTTTCGCCGAGCGCTTCCGCCAGAAGCACGACGACTACTCGGCCATCATGGTGCAGGCGCTGGGAGACCGCCTCGCCGAGGCGATGGCGGAGCTGATGCACAAGCGCGCCCGTGAGTTCTGTGGCTTCGGCAGGCACGAGGACCTGTCCAACGAGCAGCTCATCCGCGAGAAGTACCGCGGCATCCGTCCGGCGCCCGGCTACCCCGCGTGTCCGGAGCACACGGAGAAGGGCACGCTCTTCGCGCTGCTGGAGGCCACGAAGGCGACGGGGGTGTCGTTGACGGAGAGCTACGCGATGACGCCGCCCAGCAGCGTCAGCGGCTTCTACTTCAACCACCCCGAGGCGAAGTATTTCGGACTGGGGAAGATCGGCCGGGATCAGCTCGAGGACTACGCGCGCCGCAAGGGGATGTCGGTCGACGAGGCGGCGCGGTGGCTCGGCCCTCAGCTCGACGAGGACAGGGCCCCGGCGGCGAGCGTGGCGGCCTGAGTCGCGCGGTCCCGGACACTCACCTCGTGTTCAGGGCCGTAACGAAGGCAACCCGCTCAAGGTCGACTTCCGTACACACGCGGAAGGAGAGCGGAGCCCCCGAGGGGGCTCGCCCGGCACCAGGACACCCCGGGGGTTAGCATCGGCGCGCGATGACGGCCGACTCCTCGGGTTTGAAGGCCCTGCTGCGGATGCAGCGCCGAAACTACTTCATTGGTGCGGGCTGCCTGACGCTCGGGCTCGTGCTGCATTGCGTGGTGATGCGGTCCTTTCCCAGACTGCTGGTGGGCCTGCAGGTCACATGGAGCACGGTCTTCGCGCTGATGGGCGTCTGCGTGGGCGCGGGCTGGCTGTCGATGAAGTGGGCGGGGGTGATCGCCTCGGTCATCGGGTTCGTGTCCCTCACGAGCTTCATTCTCCTGAGTGGAGGCCCGGAGAGCCCCTACTTCAGCATGTACGCCGCCCTGCCCTTCATCCTGGCGGTGTTCACCCCCGACAGCCGCCTGCCAACGCTGCTGAGCGGGAGCGTGTCGCTCGTGGCGATCGTCATCGTGAACGCCATGGCCGAGGTGCCCTTGCCGCGGGTGATCCTCCAGGTGACGAGCTACAGCACCTTTCTGGGACTGGCGCTCGTCGGCACGCGCATGTACCGGCACATGCTGGATGCGCAGCTCGGAGCCCAGCAGGAGCGGCTCCGGGCGCTCGAGCAACTCGCGGAGAGCGAGCGCCTGCGCGCGCATGCCGCGCTCGAGCGCGCGGAGGTGGAGCGGCTCGTGCTGGTGGGGCAGCTGGCCGCCGGAGTGGCGCACGAGGTGAACAACCCCCTGGCCTTCGTGAAGGCCAACCTGAGCTACCTGCAGCGGGAGACCGCGGACGAGGCGTGGAAGATCGAGCGCGAGGAGTTCCGGGACGTGCTCGACGAGACGAAGCAGGGCGTGATGCGCATCCAGCAGATCGTCACGGATCTGCGGGGCTTCTCGCGCGCGGACCCCCTGGGCGAACAGGAACCGGGTGTGCTGGAGGAGGCCTTGAAGGAGGCGAAGCGGCTCGCCTCGGTGCGCCTGCGCGAGGGCGGCGAGGTCTCGTTGGCGCTCGCCCCGGCGCTGCCGGCGGTCCGGCTGGGGCAGCGGCACATGGTGCAGGTGCTGGTGAACCTGCTCATCAACGCGGCGGACGCGGCGCAGTCGGCCCGGCCTCCGCGCCGTCCCCACATCAAGGTGAGCGCGCACCAGGAGGCGGGAGCCGTGTGCGTGCGGGTGGAGGACAACGGACCGGGCATCCCCGCGGACGTGCTGCCCCGCCTCTTCGAGCCCTTCTTCACCACCAAGCCCCCGGGCCAGGGGACGGGACTGGGGCTCGCCCTGTGCCGCGACTACGTGGCTCGCGTCGGGGGCACGCTCCAGGCGGAGAACCACTCCGGCGGGGCCTGCTTCGTCCTGATGCTGCCGGCGGCCTCGGGCGTCCCTGGCCCCGCCGCCTACGAGGTCCCAAACACGAGGGCCCCGGGTTCCATGAAACCCGGGGCCCTGGGATGAACGGCGGTACTCGTCGCGACTACGCCGCCTTGGACGGCTCGGGCGGCAGGTAGTCCTCGATGGGGGGGCACGAGCACACGAGCTTGCGGTCGCCGAGCACGTTGTTGAGCCGGCCCACCGAGGGCCAGAACTTGTGCTCCTTCACCCACGGAGCCGGGAAGGCCGCCTTCTCACGCGAGTAGGGACGGTTCCACTCGGGCGCGGTGATGACGCGGGCGGTGTGCGGCGCGTTCTTCAGCACGTTGTTGTCCCGGGGCATCCGGCCGTCCTCGATCTCGCGGATCTCCTCCCGGATGGCGATGAGCGCGTCGCACAGCCGATCCAGCTCCGCCTGGGACTCGCTCTCGGTGGGCTCGATCATCAACGTGCCCGACACCGGGAAGGACACCGTGGGCGCGTGGAAGCCGTAGTCCATGAGCCGCTTGGCCACGTCCTCCACCTCGACGCCCGACGTCTTCTTGAGCGGGCGCAGGTCCACGATGCACTCGTGCGCCACGCGGCCGCGCTTGCCGCGGTAGAGCACCGGGTAGTGCGGCTGCAGCCGCTCGGCGATGTAGTTGGCGTTGAGGATGGCCGTCTTCGTGGCCCGGGTGAGCCCGTCCCCGCCCATCATCGCGATGTACATCCACGAGATGACGAGGATGCTCGCGCTGCCCCACGGGGCCGCGGAGATGGCGCCGATGCCATCATTGCCGCCCGTGGCGATGACCGGGTGGCCCGGCAGGAAGCGCGTCAGGTGGCTCGCCACGCAGATGGGACCCATGCCGGGGCCGCCACCGCCGTGGGGGATGCAGAACGTCTTGTGCAGGTTGATGTGGCAGACGTCCGCGCCGATCTCCGCCGGCTTGGTCAGCCCCACCTGGGCGTTGAGGTTCGCCCCGTCCATGTACACCTGCCCGCCGCGCTCGTGCACCACGGCGCAGATCTCCTTGATGTCCTCCTCGAACACGCCGTGCGTGGACGGGTAGGTCACCATGAGGGCGGCGAGGTTGTTCTTGTGCTCGTCCGCCTTGGCGCGCAGGTCGGCCACGTCGATGTTGCCGCTCTCGTCGCACTTGACGACGACGACCTTGTAGCCCGCCATCACCGCCGAGGCCGGGTTGGTGCCGTGCGCCGACGAGGGGATGAGGCACACGTCGCGGTGGCCCTGGCCGCGGTGCTGCTGGTACGCACGCACCACGAGCAGGCCCGCGAGCTCGCCCTGGCTGCCCGCGTTGGGCTGGAGCGACACGCCGGCGAAGCCCGTCACGGCCGCCAGCATCCCCTCGAGCTGCTCGAACAGGAGCCGGTAGCCGGAGGCCTGGGAGCTGGGCGCGAACGGGTGCAGCTTACCGAACTGCGGCCACGTCACCGGCACCATCTCCGCGGTGGCGTTGAGCTTCATCGTGCACGAGCCGAGCGGAATCATCGAGTGCGTGAGCGACAGGTCGCGCGACTCGAGCCGGCGGATGTAGCGCAGCATCTCCGTCTCGGAGTGGTAGCTGTTGAAGACGGGGTGCGTGAGGTAGGCGCTCGTGCGCCGCAGGTTCGCGGGCAGCGGGGTGTCGAGCCCCTGGCCCAGCTCGTCCAGGGAGAAGCCCAGGGCCTTGCCACCGGCGAACACGGAGAGGATGGCCTCCACGTCCGAGGCGCGGGTGACTTCGTCCAGGCTCAGGCCGATGGTGCGCTCGTCGATGCGGCGGAAGTTCATCCGGTTGGCCTCGGCGGCCGAGAGGATGGCGCGCACCTGCGGAGGCGTGGCGACCACGCGCAGCGTGTCGAAGACGTGCTCGTGGGCGGCGCTGTAGCCGAGCTTCGCCAGCCCGCGCGAGAGCAGCACCGTGAGTCCGTGCACGCGCTCGGCGATGGCCTTGAGGCCCCGGGGCCCGTGGTACACCGCGTACATGCCGGCCATGATGGCCAGCAGCACCTGCGCGGTGCAGATGTTGCTCGTGGCCTTCTCGCGGCGGATGTGCTGCTCGCGCGTCTGCAGCGCCATGCGCAGGGCGCGCTGGCCCTGGGCGTCCTCGGACACGCCGATGATGCGGCCCGGCATGATGCGGGTGAAGGCGTTCTTCGTGGCGAAGAAGGCCGCGTGCGGACCGCCGTAGCCCATGGGCACGCCGAAGCGCTGGGCGCTGCCCACCGCCACGTCCGCGCCGAACTCGCCCGGGGGCGTGAGCAGCGTGAGCGCCAGCAGATCCGTGGCGACGATGAAGAGCCCGCCCGCCGCGTGCAGCTTCTCGCCGAAAGCGCGGTAGTCGTGCACGACGCCATCCGTGGCCGGGTACTGCACGAGCCCGCCCACGTACTTCTTCGCGGACAGGTCCACCGTGCGGTGGTCCCCCACGACGACTTCCACGCCCAGCGGCTGGGCGCGCGTGCGCACCACGTCGAGCGTCTGCGGGTGGCACGTCTCGGACACGAAGAAGACGCCCTTGCCCTCGCCCTTGTACTGGGCGACGGCGAGCGCCATGGCCTCGGCGGCGGCCGTGCTCTCGTCGAGCAGCGAGGCGTTGGCGACCTCCAGGCCGGTGAGGTCCATCACCATCGTCTGGTAGTTGAGCAGCGCCTCCAGCCGGCCCTGGGCGATCTCCGCCTGGTAGGGCGTGTACTGGGTGTACCAGCCCGGGTTCTGCAGGATGTTGCGCAGGATGACGAGCGGCGTCTGGGTGTCGTGGTAGCCCATGCCGATGAACGAGCGGAAGAGCTGGTTCTTCGCCGCGATGGACTCCAGCGCCGAGAGCGCCTCGGTCTCGGACCAGCCGCCGGCCACCCACAGGGGCTCCTTCGAGCGGATGGCGGGGGGGACGGTCTGGTCGATGAGCTCGTCGAGCGAGCCCACGCCCATCGTCTTCAGCATCCCCTGCAGTTCCTTCTCATCCGGACCGATGTGCCGGTCGGCGAAAGACTCCTGGTATTTCCAGTTCAAGGACATAGGTATCGAGCACTCGCGGTGCGGGTGAATCCGGGAGGCCGTGGATAACATCCGGCCTCGCGCGTTCCAGTCCGAAAGGCGTCAGGACTACTTCAACAGGCTCCCGTACGCGGCGGCATCCAGGAGTCCCGCCAGTTGGCTGCTGTCCGAGGGCTCGAGCTCGAGGATCCACCCGGCCCCGTAGGGGTCCGTGTTGATGGCGGAGGCGTCGGAGAGCAGCTCCTCGTTGACCTTCACGACCTTGCCCGTCAGGGGCGAGTAGAGGTCGGAGACGGCCTTGGTGGACTCGATGACGCCAAACTGCTTGCCGGCGGTGAGGGTGGCGCCCACCTTGGGCAGCTCCACGTAGACCACTTCACCCAGGGACGACTGGGCGTGGTCGGTGACGCCCACCACCACCACGGAGCCCTCCTGCCGGGCCCACTCGTGCTCCTCGGTGTACTTGAGATTCGGGGGAATGTTGCCAGCCATGTGCGTCGCTCCTCTATTTCTTCCAGAAGGGGGTCTTCACCACCACGGCGGGCACCGCGCGGCCCCGGATTTCCACGTCGAAGGTCGAGCCCTCCGTGGACAGCTCCACCGGCACGTAGCCCATGCCGATGGGCTTCTTCACCGAGGGGCCCTGGGTGCCGCTCGTCACCTCGCCTACCCGCTGTCCATCCTTGAGCAGCGGGTAGCCATGCCGGGGGATGCCCGAGCCGGTCACCTCGAAGCCCACCAGCTTGCGCTGGAGTCCCTCGGCCTTCTGCTTCGCCAGCGCGTCGCGGCCGATGAAGCCACCCGCCTTGTCCAGCTTGCAGATCCACCCGAGCCCGGCCTCCAGGGCGGTGTGCGCGTCGTCGATGTCGTTGCCGTAGAGGGCGAACTTCATCTCCGTGCGCAGGCTGTCGCGGGCGCCCAGGCCACAGGGCTTCACGCCGTCGGCCTGCCCCTCCTGGAGCAGCGCCTTCCAGAGCGCCTCCGCGTCACCGGGCGCGCAGTACAGCTCGAAGCCGTCCTCGCCCGTGTAGCCGGTGCGCGAGACGATGCAGGCATGGCCCGCCACCGGCCCCTCGGCGAAGCGGTAGGTGCCGATCTTCGACAGGTCCACCGGGGTGAGCCGCTGCACGAGCGCCGCGGCCTTGGGGCCCTGCACGGCGATCTGCGCGTAGTCGTCGCTGCGGTCCACGGGCTTGACGCCCTCGGCGCGCGCGAGCATCCAGGCGAAGTCCTTGTCCTTGTTGGAGGCGTTGACGACGATGAGGATGCGCTCGGGCGAGAAGCGGTAGGCCACCACGTCGTCCACGAAGCCGCCCTGCTCGTTGAGCAGCCCGGCGTAGAGCGCCTGGCCATCCGCGCACTTGGAGAGATCGTTGGTGATGAGCCGGTTGGCGGTCTCCAGGGCGCCGGGGCCGCGGAACTCGATCTCCCCCATATGGGACACGTCGAAGAGGCCCACCGCGGTGCGCACGGCCTCGTGCTCGCCGATGACGGAGCTGTATTGCACCGGCATGTCCCAGCCGGCGAAGTCCACCATCCGGGCGCCCAGCGCGCGGTGGGCGGCGTTGAGCGGCGTGCGCCGGGTCATGTTCGTCTCTCCTGAAGGGGGGTGAAAACGGCGCGGACTATAACCGCGTACCTCCCTCAATCAAGGTTCTCGGGAAGCCACCGGGGACGTTCTAGACTGTTCGCGTCATGAAGATCCGCAATCGCCTGAACCCATCCAACCCCTGCTTCTCCTTCGAGTTCTTCCCACCGAAGACGGACGCGGGAACCGCCAACCTGCTGCAGACGCTGGAGGACCTGGCACCCCTGGAGCCGGGGTTCGTCTCCGTCACCTATGGCGCGGGGGGCAGCACGCGCGATCGCACGGTGGATCTCGTCACGCGCATCAAGCGCGACACGGGCATCGAGGCCATGGCCCACCTCACGTGCCTGGGCCACACGCGCGAGGAGCTGCGCGAGTTGTTGCGGCGGCTCAAGGAAGCGAAGATCGACAACGTGCTGGTGCTGCGCGGTGACGTGCCCCAGGGCGCTTCCCCCGACACCCTCGCGAACACGGACTTCCGTCATGCCACGGATCTCGTGCGCTTCATCCGCGAGGAGGATTTCGATTTCAGCCTGGGCGGAGCGTGCTATCCGGAGGGCCACGTGGAAACGCGCTCACGGGACGAGGATCTGCTGCACCTCAAGGCCAAGGTGGACGCCGGCCTGGACTTCGTCATCACCCAGCTCTTCTTCGACAACGCCTTCTACTTCGACTTCGTCGAGCGCGCTCGCCGCGTCGGCATCAACGTCCCCATCGTCCCGGGCATCATGCCCATCACCAACCACGAGCAGATCCAGCGCTTCACCCGCATGTGCGGCGCCACCATCCCCATGCGCCTGGCCCTCCAACTGGAACAACTCAAGGACCAGCCGGAGGCCCTGGTGCAACTGGGGGTGGCGCACGCCACGGTGCAGTGCATGGAGCTGCTCTCGCGGGGTGTGCCGGGAATCCACTTCTACACGCTCAACAAGTCACCCGCCACGCGGATGATCGTGAGCGCCTTGAGGGCCCGTACATGAGTGGTCCCGGTCTCAATGTCCCCCTGAACGATCCCCGCCTGCCCACGCTGCGCCGGGTACGTCCTCCCGCATTTCTCCTGCTCTGTACGGGAATCCTGGACATCCTCTTCTGGATCGTCATGGTGATCCTGCATCTTTTCCACGTGGGCGACTACGTCGTGCCCTCGGAGCAGCTCTGGCCGTTCGTCTTCAACATCGTGGGAGCGCTCGTGGCACGCGGCATCACCATCTGGGCGGCGCTCAACATCGTGAATCTGAAAAAATGGGGAATTGGCATGGTGGGCTCACTGACCGTCATGCTGCCGCTCGCCCCCGCGTGCTGCTTCGGCGTGCCGGTGGGCGCCTGGATGCTGTTCGTGCTGAACGACACGGACGTCCGCAAGCACTTCACCTGAAGTGCGCTTGTCGGGTGCTCCCGGTCACCGCGAAAGCGATCTTTCTCTCCCCCGCCCCGCGCCCTATTCTCGCGGGGCATTCACCCGATGGGGAGAGTGGTCCATGGATCATCACTACGCGGACATCAACGGCATCCGCATGCATTACGTCACGCACGGTGCGGGGGAGCCCATCCTCTTCATCCATGGCTTCCCCGAGTACTGGGGGGTCTGGAAGAAGCAGCTGCACGATCTGGGCAAGGACTACTTCGTCATCGCCCCGGACATGCGTGGCTACAACCTGACCTCCAAGCCCAAGGAGGTCGAGGCCTATCACATCCGGCACCTCGTCGAGGATCTGCGCTGCCTGCTGGAGCACCTGGGCATCGAGAAGACGAACATCGTCTCCCAGGACTGGGGCGCGCTGGTGGGCTGGAGCTTCGTGCTGCGTCAGCCCGAGTACGTGCGCCGGCTCGTCACCATCAACATCACCCACCCCGCCCTGTTCGACCGGGAGCTGCGCGAGAACCCCCGCCAGCAACTGGCGGCCCAGTACATGCTCGTCTTCCAGACGCCGCAGGCCGAAGGGCAGATCATCGGCGATGACTACGCGTGGGCCCGGCAGGCCGTGCTCAACGACGCCCGGGCGCACGGCGCCATCCTGTCCGAGGATGACATGTCCGAATGGATCAGCGCCTGGAAGCAGCCGGGCGCCATCACCGGCGCGCTCAACTACTACCGGGCGGCGAAGATGGGCCCGCCCGATCACCAGGGCCACGTGGGCGGCAGCAACCTCACCGAGGGGATGCGGCCGGACCAGCTCGTGGTGCACAAGCCCGTGCTCTTCATCCACGCCGAGCAGGACACCTACCTGCTGCCGGACGGACAGCGGGGACTGCGCGAGTTCGTGCCCCAGATCTCCATCCAGCGCCTCGCGGAGGCCACCCACTGGGCCACCCTCGAGAAGCCCAAGGAAGTCAGCCAGCTCATCCGCAACTTCCTGAACACCACCCAGGTGCCCTGAATCCCGGGGGGTGGAAGGCTCGCCACCCGCGGGAGGGTGGTGGGCGGGGCGAGGCACTCAGGCCGCGTACGCGAGGAGCTTGTCGAGCAGGGGCTTCACCAGTTCCTGGCCACGCAAGGCGTCGCGCCAGCGGCTGGGGATGGCGTTGATTCCCTCGCGCAGCCCGGCGATGCCTCCGGCCACCGTCGCCGTCGTGTCGGTGTCATGCCCGAGCGCGATCGCCGCCTTCACCACCCGCTCGAAGGAGTCCGCCTCCAGGCAATCTCGCGCCGAGAGCAGACAATCCACCACGTACCCCGTCCCCTTGCCGCGGTAGGGCACGTCCGGCCGCACCGACGCCTCCAGCTCCGTGCGCTGCTCCAACCCCTCGGGGTACAGCGCCCGGAAGGAGGCCAGCGCATCGGCCCACGCCCGCGAGGAGCCCTCCAACGTCCGCCGCGCCCAGAGGCAGTAGAGCGCGCAGCACACCTGCGAGCGCACGTGCCCGTGCGTCACCCGGGACTGGAGCATGGCATCGCGCGCCAGCGCTTGATCATCTCCCCGGTGCCAGAGCGCCAGCGGCAACACCCGCATCAGCGAGCCATTGCCATTGTCCCGCTCGCCCGCCGGCCCCGCCTTCAGGGCGGGCGCTCCCTCGCGCAGGTTCGACAGGGCCGTGCGCGTCTGGATGCCCACGTCGAACACCTCGCCGTCCACCGCCAGGTAGCCCCACTCGAACCAGTTCACGAGCCGCCGCCCGAGGTCCTCCGGATCCAACATCCCCCGGAACAGGAGCGAATCGAGCAGGCACAGCGCATGCGCTCCATCATCCGACCACGTCCCCGGCGGCACCTGGGCATGCGCCCGGGGGAAGTCCGCCGGAGGCGTGAATTCGAGCAGCGCGGGCGGCGGAATCCGGTCCGGAGAATGGAACTCGTAGGGAACACCCAGCGCATCCCCGATGAGCAACCCATACAGCCCGCCCTCGATCCGCTCGCGCCGCGTCGGCATCAAACCCCTCCCTTGGCCGCGTCCAGGGTGTTGCGCATCAACATGGCGATCGTCATCGGCCCCACGCCGCCGGGCACCGGGGTGATGAACGAGGCGCGCTCCAGGGCGGCCGCGAACTCCACGTCCCCCTTGAGCTTCCCATCCGGCATCCGGTTCATCCCCACGTCGATGACCACCGCGCCGGGCTTGATCCACTCACCCTTGATGAGCTCGGGCACGCCCACCGCCGCCACGACGATGTCCGCCCGCGACACCTCCTCGGCCAGGTTGCTCTTGCGGTGGCAGATGACCACCGTCGCGTCCGCCTGCAACAGCATCAACGCCATGGGCTTGCCCACGATGTTGCTGCGCCCCACCACCACGGCGCGCTTGCCCGCGGGATCGCACCCCACCTCGCGCAACAGCCGCATCACCCCGAAGGGCGTGCACGCCCGCGGCCCCGGCTTGCCGAGCGACAGCTTGCCCGCGTTCATCGGATGGAAGCCGTCCACGTCCTTCTCCGGACGCACCGCCGAGATGATCCGCTCCGAGTCGATGTGCTTGGGCAGGGGCAGCTGCACGAGGATGCCGTGGACCGCGGGGTCCTCGTTCAGCCGCTCCACCACCGACAGCAGCTCCTCCTCGGTGATGCTCGCGTCCGGGTGCTCCTCCCACGAGTTGAAGCCCACCTCCTCGGCCGCCTTCTTCTTGCCGGTGACGTAGATCTTCGAGGCGGGATCCTCCCCCACCCGGACCACCGTCAGCCCCGGCACCAGGCCGCGCTCGGCCTTGAGCCGCTCCACTTCCTGCTTCACCTCGGCGCGTACCCTCGCCGCCACCGCTTTTCCGTCGATCAACTGGCCCATAGCGCGGCGGACTCTATGCGAAACTTCCCGCCGGTCTAGGGAGTGACGCACGCGTGGCACCTGGAAAAGTTCTCGGAGCGATGCTTGGGCTTGGCGTGGGGCTGCTGATCGGCGGCCTCTGGCCCATCGTGGTGCTCGTGCTCGCCGGAGTCCTGGTGGGCCATCAGCTCGACGGGCTGCTCCAGCCCCCCGCGCGCCCGGCCGGCACGACTGCCCCCGCCGCCCCCGAGCCTCAGGAACTGGCAGCCCAACAACACTTCGCCCGCCATCTGTGCGCCCTCTTCATCGAGGTGGCCCGGGCCGATGGCGACCTGGTGCGCGACGAGGTGCGCGTGGTGCGCGAGTACTTCGCCGAGCAGCTTCGCTACGGCCCCGAGTCACTCGAGCTCGTGCGCCGCTACCTCAAGGAACACCTCGCCCGTCCGCCTACCCTGGAGGATTCCGCCGCCGCGTGCCGTGACGAGCTGACCATGTCGGCACGGCTGCTGCTGCTCGATGCCCTGTACGGGCTGGCGCTCGTGGATGGGCAGCTCCACCGCGCCGAGCAGGAGACGCTGCGCCGGATCGCCCAGGGGCTCGGGTTGTCCGAGGCGCAGATACGCTCCGTCACCGCGCGCCACTTCGGCGAGGCCCAGGCCCACTACACCCGGTTGGGCCTCACCCCGGAGGCCAGTGACGCGGACGTGAAGCGGGCCTTCCGCCAGCTCGCCGCCATCCACCACCCGGACCGGGTCGCCCATCTCGGCCCCGGAGCCGTCGAACAGGCGTCGCGCCGCTTCCAGGAGATTCGCGAGGCCTACGAGAAGATCCGCCAGGTACGCGGCGGCTGAGTCCACGCGAGGCGGAGCCGGGTGGAGGGTGCACCCCAGAGGGCGGGCGAGCGGAAGGCCGGGCCCGGCGCGAGGAAAACCGGGCGGCGGGGTGTTTGTCCGCGAGAGGGCTCCGCTCCGGCCAGTCTGGCGAGAAGAGAGTGACATGGGTCAGTTGGCGAAGCTGCTGGAGGAGCGCGGCGAGGAAGTGCTCCACGAGTGGAGCGAGCGCGTACGCCAGCACCTGGCTCCGGGGGGCGTCTCACGCTCGGAGCTGGAGGACCCTCTCCCTTCCATCCTGCGCCAGATGAGGAGGGCCCTCCGGGGTGGGGACTCCGGGCGCCGCTCCATTCCTGGAGTGGGCATGGGTGCCGTCGGGCGCGAGCATGGCGCCCAGCGCTTCCGGTTGGGCTTCACGCCGGGCGGGCTCGTGCGCGAGTACGGCCTGCTGAGCGACCTGTTGCTGGAGCTGCTCGTCGACGACGGCCGCCTGCTCTCGCTGCGAGAGATACGGCTGCTGATGAACCTCGTGGCCATGGCCACCGCCGAAGCCGTGGCGGAGCATGCCCTCCAGCAGGCGCACGCGCGGCACGAGGAGCGGGAGGCCGAGGGACTCCGCCTCCGACAGCGCAAGGAGGAGGGAGAGCGCGCCCGCCTCAACGCCCTCTTCCTCCAGGCGCCCGTGGCCATTGGCATCGTCCGGGGCCCCCGGGCTGTCATCGATCTGGCCAATCCCCAGCTCTGCCGCCTCTGCGGGCGCCGTCCCGAGCAGATAGTGGGCAAGCCCATGCTGGAGGCACTGCCAGAACTGGAAGGGCACGGGTTCGACGATCTGATGCGCGAGGTGATGGCCACGGGCGTGGCCTTCGTGGCCAAGGAGCAGGCGATCCGGTTCGCTCGGGGTGAGCATGGGGCGTTGGAGACCGCGTACTTCAACTTCGTCTACGACGCCCTGCGCGATGAGAGGGGCCATGTCGAGGGCGTCATCATCGTCGCCACGGAGGTGACGCAAGGAGTGCTCGCCCGCCAGCAGGTGGAGACCCTGCTGCAGCGCACCCGGGAGTCCGAGCAGGCCCGCGCCGCGATGATGGACGCGCTCTCCGCGCAGACGCTCGTGGCGGTGAGCTACCTGCGCGGCCCCGAGCATGTCTTCGAGACGGCCAATCCCATCTACCGCCAGCTCGTGGGCCGGGACGTGGTGGGCATGAAAGCGCTGGAGGCCCTCCCCGAGCTGGCCTCGCAAGGGTTTCCCTCCAACCTGACGCGGGTGTTCCAGTCAGGGGTGCCCTACATGGTTCGGGCCGTACCCGTCCGGGTGGCCCGGGGGCTCGGCGGGCCGTTGAGCGAACGCCTGTTCGATCTCATCTACCAGCCCGTACGCTCGCCCAGTGGAGGCATCGATGGCGTGCTCTCGCTGGTGTTCGAGGTGACGGAGCAGGTGCGCCTGCGGCAGGAGGCCCAACGGATGGCCAAGGAGGAACGAGGCCGCCGGGACTTCGAGCAGCACCTCATCGGCATCGTCAGCCATGACTTGCGCAACCCCCTGAACGCCATCCTCCTGGGCCTGCGGCAACTGCTGCGCCCCGAGGATCTGGACGCGCACACCGTCAAGTGCCTCAAACGGTTGCACTCGAGCACCGAGCGCGCCGTGCGCATGGTGCGCGACCTGCTGGACTTCACCCAGGCGCGCCTGGGCGGAAGACTGAAGATCGAGCGCGAGCCGGTGAACGTGCACGAGGTGGTGCGCGCGGCGGTGGAGGAGTTGCAGGCGACGCACCCCGAGCGCGAGCTGCGGCTGGAGACGCGGGGAGACGGCCGTGGGCAATGGGATGGGGACCGGCTCGCGCAACTGGTGGGCAACCTGGTGGGCAACGCGCTCAAGTACAGCCCCGCGAACAGCGTCGTGACGGTGCGCAGCCAGGGTGGACCCGAGGACGTCTGGCTGGAGGTGCACAACCTGGGGGAGCCCATCGCCGCCGAGGCGCTGCCCCGGCTCTTCCAGCCCCTGCAGCGCGCCGTGGAGGGCACCGACAAGAAGAGCCGCAGCGTGGGCCTGGGTCTGTACATCGTGGAGCAGATCGTGCGCGCGCACGCGGGGCGCATCCAGGTGAGTTCGACGGCGCGCGAGGGCACCCTCTTCGCCGTGCGCCTGCCGCGCGGGAGTTGACCCAGGCTGGGGCATGATGCACGTGCCATGAAGCCACTCACCGAGGAACACCGAGCCACCCTGGAAGACCTCTACCGGCGTGTCGACGCGCGAGCGTCCTCCATCTCCGAGGGCCATGACTGGTGGCCCTGCCGCAAGGGGTGTGATCACTGCTGCCGCCACCTGGCGGAGCCGCTGACCGTCTCCGAATGGGAATGGACCTACCTCTGGGAGGCATTCCAGGCCTTGTCCCCCGAGGTGCGAGAGGAGATCCGGACGCGGGTGGCCGGGCTCCAAGGCACTCAGCGGCCCTATACCTGCCCCTTCCTGGATCGTGAGTCCGGTGGGTGCCGGGTGTACACGCACCGGCCCCTGGCCTGCCGCACGTATGGCTTCTACGTCAGCCGGGGCGTGGGCACCTGGTGCCACTTCATCCAAGCGCTGCTCGGGCAGCACGGAGAGGGGGACATCCTCTGGGGCAACCATGACGCCATGGAGGCCACCCTGGAGCGGCTGAGTGGTCCCCCACTCTCGTTGTTCCAATGGTTCTCCGCCCACCCCGGCTGAGGCACTCCCGGAGCCAGGGGGCGGCGTCCAACGGCTCACAGTCGGCTGACGCGCTTCAACTTGAAGGGCTGTACTGGAGTCCAATGCCATTCCCAGCTCCAATGCGAGCGGAAATCCGCTGGGGCCATCCCTGTGAGGTGGCTGACATCTACCTCCCCCTCGCTCGTAAGTACTAGCCTGCAAAACGTGTATAGCTTGACATGATGGTATTTATTTCCATACCTTTTCCACCCATGATCCAGCCGGGTATCGAAGACGCCATCAAGAAGATCGTGCGCAGCACGCTCAATCTACCCGAGGGCGAAATCGAGTCGTCCACCAACCTCCGGGATCTGCCTGGGGTCGAGTCGATCAAGATCCTCCGCATCGTCGCCAGCCTGGAGAAGAAGTTCGACGTCCGGCTCGATGATCAGGTCGTCTTCCGGGTGAGCACCATCGAGGAACTGGCGGGCGCGGTGTCGAAGCTGGTCGAGGAGCGGCAGACGCCGTGAACACCACCGGCCAGCATGAGACGCCTGGGGCGGGGGAAGGTTGGTCTCACGGGGTCACCAACACGCACTACGATCAGGATCCACGTCTCTTCCAGCTCTTCCTGGACGCCTCGATGAAATACAGCCCGGGCTTGTTTCCAGAGGGCAACGAGGATCTCGAGACGGCGCAGCACAAGAAGATGCACTTCATTGCCCGGCAGCTCGGACTCCAGGGCGGAGAGCGCGTGCTCGACGTGGGGTGTGGCTGGGGCAGTCTCGTCTGCTTCCTGGCGCGGGAGTATGGCTGCGAGGTGGTGGGGGTGACACCCGCCGCGCGCCAGGCCGACTACATCCGCGCGCGCGCGGCGCGGCTCGGCGTCGCCGGGAAGGTGCGGATCGAGGTCGGCCACTTCCATGAAGTCTCGCTTCCCACGGGGGCCTTCCAGGGCATCAGCTTCGTCGGCTCCATCACCCACTTCCCCGACAAGCCGGGGACGCTCGCCAGGGCCTGGTCGCTGCTCAAACCCACCGGCAACGTCTATCTTTCCGAGACCTGCTTCGGCAACGCGGCGAAGCGGCGGGAGTTCGAGTCCCGGCCCGGCACGAAGTTCGTGCTCCAGGACACCTTCGGCTGGGCGGAGCTCATCCCCGTCTCGGACTACGTGCGCTACTTCGAGGACGCGGGCTTCTCGCTGCGCGGGCTGGTGGATCTCACCGCGGAGTACTCCCGGACGATCGAGCTGTGGAGCGAGAACGCGCGGCGCAACAGCCAGGCGCTCGACGCCATCGAGCCGAACCTGTCCGAGCGGCTGCTCAAGTACTTCGAGATCTCGAACGCGGGTTGGGGTTACACCAGCAAGCAATACGCGCTGGTCGCATCGAAGCGCCGCTAGCGGCGTCCCGGGGGGGCCTATGCACAAGACGCACATCCAGCCTGAGCGCATGCGCCGGCTCGTCACCGACTACATCGATCGGTGGGAGACCAGGCCCTGGGGAGCGGTGGACATTCCCTGGGAGCAGCTCCAGGCGGACCGCCTCACCGAGGCCCAGGGCTCGGCCATCCGCTTCGTCACCCTCATCGAGGATCACGTCCCGGGCTACATCCAGGACGTGCTGAAACACTTTCCCACCGATGACTCGGTTTCTCCCGGCCAGTTCATGCACAACCGGGAGCTGTTCCGCTTCCTCATGCGCTGGGCCCAGGAGGAGGACCGGCACGCGGATCTCTTTGGCCGCTACCAGGTGCGCGCCGGCATCCAGAGCGAGGAAGCCCTTCACGCCGAGCTGTGCCGGCAGGGCCGCAAGACGTGGCACTTCCCTCGCGAGCTTCCCGTCCAGATCTTCACGTACACCGTCATCCAGGAGAAGGCCACCCAGCTCTACTACCAGATGCTGGGCCGCACGGTGGAAGAGCCCGTGCTCAAGGTGCTCCTGAACCGGATCCAGAAGGACGAGGCCCGGCACTTCGCCTTCTACGCGAGCATCCTCGAGGCCTACATCGAGGAGCTGGGACAGGACGTCCTCCCGGCGATCCAGGAGGCGCTCCAGTCCTTCAAGATGCCGCTGGCCGAGCAGCTCGACAATTACTGGCGATGGTCCTTGGAAGTCAGTGACACGGCGGGTGGCTATGATCACACCGTCGCCTACGCGGAGTTGCTGCGCGTCGTCCAGAGGGCCGCGAACGCATCCAGTGCATCCCAGAAGCTGGCGGATTGGGTGCGAGCGGTCCGCGCCACCTAGGAGCGGGCCATGACACCTGAGCACATCTCGACGCTGGTGGAGGCGCTGCGGTGGACCCGGAGCGCGTTTCCCACACGGGGCTATGCGTATCCCGCGCAGCACGCCTTCCTGAGCTACGAGGCGCTGGAGACACGCAGCGAGGTCGTGGCGCGGCGGCTGCGAGCGCGGGGGCTTGAGCGCGGCCAGCCCGTGGGCCTGCTGCTCAAGACGGGCCCCCAGTTCCTGCTGTCCTTCTTCGGCGTCCAGCGGGCGGGCGGCGTCCCGGTTCCCCTCGCCCTGACGGGCGGCAGGGATCTCTCGGGCTACTTCGAGCACCTCGCGCCCATCCTGAGGGATGGGGACATCCAGTGGCTGTGTGTCGAGACCTCGCTGATGGAGCTGCTCGGCGCGGGCCAGCCGCCCGAGGGGTTGCACCTGCTGTCCAGCGAGGAGCTCGTCGCGGAAGGTGGCGCGGGCGAGAGCCCGGAGCCCCTCGAGCCGGAGCCGCAGGAGCTGGCGTTCATCCAATACACCTCCGGAAGTACCGCCGCGCCCAAGGGCGTCGCCATCACCCATGCCAATGCCATCGCGGGGCTGCGCTCCATCGTGGCGAGTGGAGGGTTCAACTCCGAGGACGTGTTCTGTGGCTGGCTGCCCCACTTCCATGACATGGGGCTGGTGGGCATCCTGTTGACGAGCCTCTTTAATGGCTGTCAGGCGCATGTCTGGTCGCCCTACTCCTTCATCAAGGATCCCTCGGGCTGGCTGGCCTACTTCTCCCAGGTGAAGGCCACCATCTACACCGGACCGAACTTCTCCTATGCCTGGCTGTGTGACGGCGTGGAGCCCGGTGAGGTCGCGGCGTTGGATCTGTCCTCGGTGCGCCTGGCCGTCAACGGAGCGGAGGCCGTGGATGCGCGGCTGATGGAGGCCTTCGCCGACAAGTTCGCCCCCGCCGGACTGCGGCCCGAGGCGCTCTACCCCGTCTATGGGCTGGCGGAGGCGGTGCTCGCCGCGACCTTCCCCGCGGTGGGCGAGCCGGTGCACGTGGACTGGGTCGATCGCGCGGCCCTGGGCAATGACAGGCAGGTGCGCCGGGTGGAGCGCTCGGTGCCGGGGAGCCGGGGCGTGGTGGCCCTGGGCCGGCCCGTGGAGGGCCTCCAGTTGCGCATCGTGGGCGAGGACGGAGCGGTCCTGGGCGAGGACCGGGTGGGAGAGATCCAGCTCCTCGGGCCCGCCGTCATGCGGGGCTACTACCGCAACCCGAGGCTCACGGCGGAGATCTTCCAGGAGGGGTGGCTGCGCACGGGAGACCTGGGCTACCAGAAGGACGGCCGCCTCTACGTCGTCGGCAGGGCGAAGGACGTGCTCAAGCAGTCGGGAGAGAGCTACTACCCCGAGGACATCGAGGCCGTGGTCCGTCCCCTGGAGGGCGTCCACCGGGGAGGCTGTGTGGCCTTCGTGGGAGGGCCCCTGGGCGAGGAGCGCATCATCTGCCTGGCCGAGACGGGGCTGCGGGCGCCCACCGAGCTCGAGGGCCTGGCCCGGGAGATCGGCAAGGTGGTGCGCCGCAAGGTGGGCCTCGCGAGCCTCGAGGTGCTGCTCGTGAAGAAGAGCTCCATCGCCCGGACGACGAGCGGCAAGTTGCAGCGCCACGTCATGAAGCGCAGGAGCCAGGGACCGGGGGATGCGTCCCTGCTGTTCCAGCTCCGCCTCTGAGCCCTCACTCCCGGGACAGCCACTCCTGTTGGAGGAACCGGGCCAGGGCCCGCGCCAGCTCCTCGGGGTGGTCGAGCGGGACGAAATGGGTTCCGCCCGGAATGTCCACCCGGGTGGAGCGCGGGAAGCCCGTCTGGAGCTCGGCCATGCCCTGCTCGCTGGTGACGATGCTGTCACCCGCGCGGATGAGCAGCGCCGGGATGTCCACGAGCGGAAGGAGCGAACGGAGATCCCCGGGGCTCCAGGTCGCATAGGTCTGGGAATCGAACTTGACCGAGAAGCCCTCGGGCGTCTGCTTCAGGCCCGTGGCGATGAAGTCCCACAGGGCCTCCTCGCTCACGCCCACGCTCGTCTTCTGGATGCCACGGATGAGCTGACGGATCGCCGTGTCCGCGTCCGCATGGCTCCGCCGGATGCCGTCGGCCCGCGCGTGGAAGAACTCCACCTGCCAGGAGGGCACACACGGATCGATGTCGACCCAGGCGAGCGCCGAGGGGCGCGGACAGTCCGCCTCTCCGCGCGCACAGCGTGCCGCGAAGGCCGTGACGGCGAGCGCGCCCGCCGAGTGCCCGATGACCGCCAGACGTGACGGCGCGAGGTGGCGTGCGACGCGCTCCAGGTCCGTGGCGTGATCGGCCGGGTTGTAGGCGGGCGGATGGACATGCTCGCTGTCACCGTGCCCGCGCATGTCCATGAGGACGGAGCGCACGTCCAACTCGCGCGGGAGCAGCCGCGCGACCGGCCGCCACACGCCACGGTGACTGCTGTTGCCATGAGCGAACAGGAGCGTCGGCGCGTCCGGTCCCGCCCCCAGCACCTCACAGGCGATGCGAGGGCCCGGGCCCTCGATGAACAGCGCCTGTCCGCTCGCACTCATGGCCGGAACTTCCGCGGCAGCAGGGTGTAGGTGCCCAGGGCGGTCGCCACGTGCCGGCCGCGCTCGGTCCGCGCATCCATCCGGGCGTGGAACAGCTCACTGCCTTTCTTGAGCAGTTCGCCCGTGGTGATCACCCGCTCATGAGCGGCGACCTCCAGGAAGTTCACCTTGAACTCCGCCGTGACGAGCCAATTTCCCTCGCTCCGGGTGGCACAGGCGAACCAGCCCACGCTGTCGAGCACGGTCGCGATGAGGCCTCCGTGGATGCAGCCCGCGCCATTGTTGTGACGATCATCCGGCTCGAGCGCGAGCCGCGCCCGCCCCGGTGCCAGCTCCTCGAGGGTCTGCCTCACGAAGCTCAGCGCGGGCGTGCGCTCGAAGAGCCTGTGGAGTGAGGCGAAGTACAACTCGTTGGGTGACTCGGACGTCATCGGCTCTCCCCCGGAGGCGAGTGAACGTGAAGAGGAGTCTCAGTATAGGTGTTTTTTTCAAGAGGCGTTGCAACCGTGCGCGGCGGCGGGCAGAAGGCGCGCGGCGGTCCTCCCGGGCCGCCGTTGGCTGGAGGAATGATGTCCCGCACGTGGAGCATGTTGGCGGCGATGTGGCTCATGGCCTGTGGCACGCAGGCGCCGTCCTCTGAGAGGAGCCCGTCACCGGCCCAGGACGAGGTGTCGCCGCGGCAGGAGTGGGAGGGGGAGCTGGAGGTCTTCGTGGAGGATTCCCCGTCGCTCCAAAAGTCGCGTCTGAAGTACGTCCTCGACCGGGAGGGCCAGCGCCGCCCGGTGGTCTTCAGCCGGGGCGAGCCGGAGGGGCTGCGCAGTGGCGCGCGGCTGAAGCTGCGCGGGCGCGAGATGGGCCACCAGTTCCTCGCCGAGGAGGTGGAGGTGGAGCGCCACGCCGAGGCTCTTCCCGCCGCCGCCGGGACGTGCGGCGTCATGGGCGAGCAACGCGCCCTGGTCATCCTGGCGGCGTTCCCGGGCATGCCGAGACCGGCCAACACGGTGGAAGCCACGCGGGAGATCTTCTTCTCCACCACGCGCCGCTCGCTGGCCGGCTATTGGCGGGAGGTGTCCGAGGGCCGCACCACGACCACGGGCGACGTGGAGGGCTGGTACACGCTGGACCGGGCCTATTCCTGCAACGAGACCGAGGCCATGCGCGACGCGGCCCTGCGAGCGGCGAACGCGGACGTGGACTTCACCCGGTATGACCGCGTCTTCATCGTCCATCCCCGGCCCCAGGAGGGCTGCTCCTACTCGGGCCAGGCCTCGCTGTCCTGCGGCACGCTGTCGACGCCGGATGGCACGGTCACCGCCTCCAGCGCGTGGCTCGTGGCCGAGGAGCTGTCCCACCACGACCGGGCCGTGGAGCTGGTGACGCACGAGGCGGGACACAACCTCTCCCTGGGCCATGCGCGCTCGCGCGACTTCGGCGCCGAGCCGCTCGGCTACCTGGGCACCCCGGGAACCGTGGTGGAGTACGGGGACGTCTTTTCGACCATGGGCGCGTGGAACCTGGGCCATTACACGGCACCGCACAAGGCACGCATCGGCTGGCTGGACGCGGCCTCCGTGGCTCAGGTGGAGGGCGAGGGGGGCACCTTCACGCTCGCGCCGGTGGTGTCCTCCGGTGGGTTGAAGGCTCTCAAGGTTCGCCGTGGCGCCACGAGTGGCGGCTGGCTGTGGTTGGAGTACCACCAGCCCCTGGGGGCCTATGAGGGGACGCTGGACGCCCAGGTCTTCGGTGGCGCGCTCGTGCACTACGAGGACGCGGAGACGCGGGAGTCCTCGGACCTGCTCGACTTCACACCGGAGACCGCGTCCTGGAGCGATCCCGTGCTGCGGCCGGGAAGGACGTGGAACGACCCGTACAGCACCCTCTCCGTGACGGTGGAGTCCGCGACGGCCGCGGGGCTCACGGTGAGCGTGCGGTATGCGCAGAAGCCGTGCGTGAGGGCATTGCCCCAGGTGAAGGCGACGCCCTTGTCGGACACGGTGTCACCCGGGGGGCAGCCGGAGTTCGAGCTCGCCCTCACCAATCCGGACTCGGCGGGTTGCGGCCCGAGCACCTTCCAGCTCGCGCCCATCATTCCCAGCGGCTGGAGCGCCGATCCCCTGCCCTCGCGAGTCACGGTCGCCGCGTCCAGCACGGCCTCTCTGACCCTCCAGACGTATGTGCCCTACCGCATGGAGCCCGGCCTCTACACGGCGGGCGTGGCCGTCACCCGCGACGGCTACACGGTGGAGGGCACGAGCACGGTGAAGCTCGTCGAGCGCTGCATCCAGACACCGCCCACGCTCATGCTGTCTCCGGCGACGCGGACGGCGGCTCCGGGCTCGGCGGTCACCTGGACGGTGAACGTGACCAACAACGACTCCGCCTCGTGCGATTGGGTCTGGTACGACTTCGTGTCCACCCTGCCCTCGGCGTGGGAGACGACCTGGTCCGAGTGGGGCGTGAATCTGCCTCCAGGCGGGGCCTTCACCTTCACGATGACGAAGAGCATTCCCACGAGCGCGTGGGGCAGCCACACGGTGGACCTGAATCTCTATCAGGAGGACTTCGGCCTCGCGGCGAGCACCACGGCCACCGTGGTGGTGGAGTAATCCCCGCGCGGGGCAGCGGGAATCGAACCCGCAACAAGGCGGAAGCAAAACCCTAAGCAGGTCGCGCTGTTACCGGCTAACGCCTTGCTCTCATATCGGATCGTTCCCCCGCTCCGTCCCGCCTCGTCCCGTTCAATTCCCCGCTGGAGGGGAACACTGAGGGCACATGCAGTGCCCCTCCGTCATCACCGACTGCGCGTCTAAGCCTCGGTGCATATTGGCCAGATGCCAACAAAGCTGCCCGGTTCAATGGGTCGGTGCGGTTGCGACTCTGAGCGGGTCCGCTAAACCACGCTGTGGAAGCGAACAGGGTGACTCCATGAAACCGAATGAAGCTCTCTGGCAGTTCCTGACTGGGCTGCCGCCAATCCTCCACGACCAATATTACAGCCGCCTGCTCATGTTCTTGGGCGTACGCTTCGGTTTTACCGACAGCAGCGGTGCGTTCGTGACTCCGGATTACCAATCACTTCTGAAACCGGTGGTCGATCCTGCGGCCGACTACGATAAGCCACGGGCCGTGGTGGTCACGGTCGGCATCCTCGACTACATGTTCAACGACGTCCCGTTATATTCATCTGCTGACTACGCCGAATCCGCCGTACTGCGGGACGCGGCACCAGGGATGGACTTCAGAAACGCCCACATCAACCGCGTGACCGATGAGTGGCGGCGCCTTCGTGCGAAGGAGTTGTCCTTCGAGACCATCCGTCAATGGGAGCGCGAAATCCAGCTTGCTTCCATGAATCCGCCCCGGACCCTGTAGGCTATAGGTACGTTTGGAAATGGGTCTTGCACCCTGCCCGAGCAGGCACTCCCGCGACAACTGGGAAGAGACTTCTTGGCTCACCTGCTGGGCTCGTGGGACGCGCGTCAGGCAGGTGGAGCCGGACTCGTGGAGCCTTCGTGCGTCCAGGTGAGGGCACATGCGGCTCTCAGCCTCTGCTGTAGCTCTCCGAACTGACCCGTACCTCCCCTCGTCAGCACATTCTCAGGGCCGCTGCGCTGGCCAGTTGAAGTTGATGACCTGCTGTACGATTCCCGCCCAGAGCGCCTGCGCCTGCTGCATCTGCGCGGGCCTCGGTGGCACATTAGGGGCGCTACCCCAGAAACCAGCTCCCGGTTCGTTCTCGCTCTCGTTGTAGACGAGCGCCGAAAGCGGCGGTGAGCCCGGCAGATTCGCGTGCAGGTGGTTGTTAAGCTCGCCTAACGGTTCAGACCAGCCATGGTGCGGATCGATCCGTACGTTCGTTTGCGCGTAGTACTCCTGCGTGAGCCGCGTATACGTCCCGATCTGCCTGCTCGGCAGACCTTGCGCCCAACTGACGAGCAATCTGTACAGCACGTCCTGGTCAACCATTGTGCTCAGCCCTCGGTCCTTCGCTCGACTCGACCGTCATTTTTCGTCGGATCCTCACGGCCATCTATACCCGGTGGAGCGCACGCGTCCAGGCTCGCCTGCGGGGCCCATGGAGCCCCGCGCGTCAGACCTTCTGGCCCGGTAGAAGTCTGCGAGGAAGGCGGCTCCGCAGCCCTCGGCGTTCAGTGCCACGGCACAAGTAAGGCCACCAACCGTGCCAGTGCATTGATCCTCGGACTGTCCAATCGCCATGTGCATCGGCCGGATCGCCCAAGAGTACGGACGCGCGGACCGGCTACTGCGGCTTGAAGACGTGCTTGAACCTGGCCAGATTGAGCACGTCTTCCCAGCGAACTCCGTGGTGTCCGATGGTGCGGACGCTGAAGAGCGGTTTGATCGGGCACACGTAGATGATGCAGCGCCCGTCGCCGAAGTCTCGGAACATCATGATCGCATCGCGGAAGTGCCAATCGACCGAGCCGAACACGTCATCTCCTCGGCCCGGCGTGCTGATCATGGCGCCCTTCGGGTCAGTGTAGGCGGCGAAGTGGCACCGGCCATACGGTGGGAATTCCACAGTACGCTCATCTACGGCGGTGACGCCTTCAATGTTATTGAGCACGTAGTCCAGCGCCTTCCGGCGGTTGGCGTTCTGATGTCCGTTGCCGCTGGCGAGAAAATTGCCCATGCATGCCCCCGTAGCTGCGGACGCAGCCTACCGGGTGAGATCGTCAGCGTGCAAAGCGGAAGATGGTGGATCCTGCCTGGGCAGGCGTGTACCCCAAGGAGCCTCCACAGTCTGCCCACCGGCCCGGCGCACAGCCCGGGGGACATCCACCGGATCGTTCCCCCGCTCCGTCCCGCCTCGTCCCGTTCAATTCCCCGCTGGAGGGGAACACTGAGGGCACATGCGGCCCCCAGCCTTCCAACGGGCGGGGTCAACGACGGCGAGACGCGCGCCTCGATGGCGCGCCGACACATGGAAGCGGCGGGAGAGCGCGCCCGCGTCGGACACGCGGCCCCCCTCGGGACACATTACGCGCTCCGTGCACTCTTGCGCCGTGGCATGTCGAGTTCCGCCAGCCTGTCTGCTCCCTCCTCTGCAACCTTCGCCAATTCGTCCGCCGCTTCCCGCGCACCGAACGAAGACCCGAGCCAGCCCCGCAGAGCGTCCGCCACTTCTGCGGCCGTCTGGAAGCGCTCCGAGCGTGAACGCGCCAGCAGCTTGCACAGGGGCACCTTCAATGACTGCGGAAGCTCCTTGGTCAGCGCGTCAAGCTCCTCGGGCGTGTAGGTCGCTGCCCGCCAGATCATGCCCTCCACCTCATCAGGACAGCCCGCTTTTTTCGCCCGCCTGATCGCTCGCTCCACGCGGGCACGCTTGCTGCGGGAGAGCGTCGCTTTGACCTTCTCCGGTACACCGTCAGGCGCATAGAGCAGGTTTTCTCCGGTGGCGCTCTCCAGCATCACCAGCCCGAGGGAGAACAGATCCGAGCGGGCATCGGGCTTGACGCCCATGAGCATCTCAGGCGAGGAGTAATAGGCATCGCCCTGGGGGCGCCGCACCGTGGACACGATGCGACCGGGCAAGCTGGAGAGCGCTAGACCGAAGTCCGCCAGCTTCACGCCTCCGCGCCAGTCTATGAAGACGGTTGCGGGGTTGATCGCACGGTGAACGATGCCCAGCGGGCGCCCGTTCGTATCCGTGCGGGAGTGGGCATGGTGCAGAGCGTCCGCGACCTTCGCGCCCACGTAGAGCACGAAAGACGGCGAGAAGTACCCGTCACCCTCCATCACCAGAGTCAACAGATCCTCCAAGCGGTTGGCTTCGGGGTGCTCGATGATGACGTACCAAGCTCCCTCCGCCTTGTGCATCCCGAGGACGCGCAAAATGCCCGGGTGCTCCAAGGCCATGGAGAGCGTCACCTCCTCCTCCAGCTTCGCGCGGGCCTTGAAGGCGCGCGCGCCAGCCCGCCCGCTCGGCAGTCCAATGGCTTTGAGGAGAACACGGCCCCCTGGCCCCTCTGTGGTGCGCTTGCGAGCCAGAAACAGACTCAGCCCGTGATTGGCCTCTCCCAGGTGCTTGCGGAACTCGTAGGACACCCCTCCCTCGGAAAAGAGGATGGCCCCTTTCGGGATGTGAAACTCCGTAACATCCATGTGTGGGACTCTCCTTGAACTCGCGGGGCGCAATCGCCGCGCGCGGAAGAGGAGGCTACCCAAGGAATGGGCCTGGAGTGAACGATGTAGGAGGTCAGAAAAAAGCGTGCGGGACAGAGGAAAATCTGCCTACCTACCTGGGAGGTAGCAGCCAAGGAAGACAGCCGCGCACGAGTGAGTGATCGTCCGACGCGCGCCGCGTACCACGGTGGGTGTTGCTGCGAACCCTAGCGCATGTTCCACGGGAAGGGTTGCCCGAGCAGAGCTCCCGGAGTGTCTGATGGGCGCGCGGCGCCGGGGAGAGCCCCGCTGCGCCCCTGGCGCGCTCTCCACCGGGACCGGGAAGCTGCGGCGCCCGTGCGCCGCTGCGGAGGGCGGACGCGAAGCGCTACTCGGGCCGCTCAAGCTTCCAGCGGTAGACGGGACGGGCTCGGCCGACCATGCCCGTGACTCTCCCGGTGCCGTCCTTCACTTCTTCCACGGGAAGGGTCCGGTCGCCACCTGCGATCAGGCACACGGGCGCCTTATCCCCATTGGGAAACTCCATGCGGTCATACCTCACGACAACATGCCCAGGCTTGCCGCTCCGGGACGGCTCGGGCACGACCCACAGGTGCCCGATAAACCGGGTGCCCACGGGGACAGGCTTCTTGGAGCGCGTCTGTTGTGTCTCTTGAAGCGACACGCCGACAACGGGACCGGACTGCAACCAAGAGTCCCCATCTTCCTTGTACCTGTCGTCAAGGAGCACGCGGATCCCGTTGTCACCCCACTTCCATTTCTCCCACATCAACTCCCACGCGCCTGCGGGGCACTCGAAGGGCTCGGGCCGCACCTGGGCACCGGGGCACCCGGCGGCAACGGCTGCGACGGTGCCCACAATCGCAAAGGACTTGCACCACGCGAGGAACTCGGCGGCGTGCGCGTCACGCTGCGGCTTCTGTGCCCGTGCGGTGGGCGGTTGCTTGGAGGCGTCAGGCTTCTCGGTCGTCACGGTTGATCCTTCCTTCTGTACGGCGGCAGGAACGGCGGGCGCTGAGTCCATCGCTTGCCCCCTTCGGGGCGTCGAAGCGTTCTGGGCCGTTCCCGCTCGGGAATCAGGGACGGCAGGCGACGCAGGCGGCGTGGTGGGGCTCGCGCTTGGCGCGGATGCGACAACGGGCGCGCGCGTCTCGGGTGGGTGCGTGTGCTCCTCCCCCTGAAAAGGCCAGAGGGCCAACGCGGCAGTCAGCACGGCGGCAACCACCGCGCTCCCCATGGCCAACCCCTTGCGCCAGCGGAGCATGCGCGTAGTGAGCGCGCCCACGTGGAGAGCCAGCCGGGCAGCCAAGCCGCGCCGCTCCGTCTCGGGAAGCTGGATCAGGTTCGTGTCTTCCGGGGGGGCTCGCTGCTCCGAGGGAGGGTGAACAGGCGCGGCGTACTCCTTCCCCTTGTGCTCCTCCAGTTCCGCTAGCTCGCGCTCCACGGCTTCGGCGCTCTCTGGCCGGTCTTCGGGCTCGCGCTCTAACAGGTCCATCACCAGATCGCTAAGAGCCTCGGGCACTCGGGGATTCTTCACCCGAGGAGACGCGGGCACCTCCCGCAGACTGTTGAGCACGGGTTTCCCGTCCTCCTCCGTGGGGCGCGGCTCCGTTAATACCTCGTAGAGCATCACCCCCAGGGCAAAGAGTTCGTCTGCCACCTGGAACGGGTAATGGGCACCGGGCTTGTTCTTGTTCTCCCGAGCAAAGCGAAACACCTGCGGGGGCTGGTAGCGCGGGGTGCCTGGGGGAATGGGAACGTCCGTCAACTCCTCGGAGTGAGTGTGAATCGCGCACCCAAAGTCGATGATGATGGGCGCCCCGTCGCTCTTGCGGATCAGCACGTTGGACAGCTTCAAGTCTCGGTGAAGCACGCCCCGCGCGTGCAGGTACGCCAGAGCGGCGGCGATCTTCCGAAACACGCGGATGATCTCCTCCGCCGTGGGGTGCTTGCGCTCCACCCACTGGGCCAGCGTCCAGCCCTCCACGTAGTCCAGGACGACGAAGACGTTTCCCTTCCGCGCGTCGGGATACTTGCCGTAGCCGTGCGGCTTGATGATGTTGGGATGATCCGTCGTCAGCAGGATCGCCAACTCGCGCAGCGTGCGGGCGTGCGTCCGCTTATCGTCGCGGCTGGCTTCTCGATGAAGGGCGAATTTCAGAGCGAAAAGCTTGCCGTCCTTCTCCACCAGCAGCACGGCACCAAAGCCCCCACCGCCCAGCGCCCGCACGACCTTCCAGCCGTCAACCATGGTGCCCGCTGGGAGCCCCTTGCTTCTCATGAACACGATCACCGCTTGCCCTCCAGCGTGCGTGGCGCGAGTTCCACGTTCCCCACCCGCAGGAAACGGCCATCCGCTCCGCTCACTTCGAGGGTGAAGAATACCCCCGCCCCAGCGGGCGGATCGTCCGTTTCCACCAGCACATTCCGGGACGTTCCGGGTGGAATCTCCTCCGTCTCGGGAGTCACAAGGCGCACGGTTACGGGCGTTCCGTCCTTGCTCTTGAACGTCGCCACGCGCGGCGCCCACGGTTGTCCGGTCGGGTTGCGGATCTCCACGTCCACGAGAGCCCAATCACGCCCAAGAAAGGACACGCCCCCCTCTGACACGAGGCCGCCAGCAGTGTCCGCGTACCGCTCAAACGTCCGCGCCAGGATGCCCCTGTCCGGGAGGAGGCCTGAGCGCCGAAACGCGGTAGGGCGCTGAGCGCCACAACGGGCGCGCAGTTCATCAATCCGCGCCTGACAAACTGCGCCGGGTTGCTCCGTCTGCCGTGTCACTTCAATCCACGTATCCACATCGGAGGGGTGAGGAACCATCCTGAACGCGGCGCGCTCCTGTTCTCCATCCGCGAACATGACTGACACTTCCGAGGGCTGATCCGCCCGTGGCTCTGTGAGGGGTTCGACAAGCAGAGACTTCTTGCCCACGTCCACGATGCGGATGCGGGACTCGTCCACCCTGATGGACTCTTCATGGATCAGCCCGTCAAAGTGGAACGTGATCCCGATGCCCTTTGCGCCGCGTACCTCGGGCAGCTGATCAGCGGGGTTGCCGGTGACAGTGATCGAGCGCTGGCGATGGATGCGATTCGGTGCCGGCTGCGCCCGTGCCACGGCCCCGAGGAGTAGAAGCACGAGGGCCAAGGTAGAGGATTGGAGCAAAGGTGCATGACCTCCCAGGTGGGCACCTTAGCAGCTTCCCGCAGTACTTCGTGCGTGGGCTGCGCTCACCCGTGGGGCGGCCTAGAGCCTGCACCGCCCCCGAGCATGGGCTGCCGCTGCGTTTGCGCTCGCCCTGGCCCGAGTTGCAGCTGCGGCACCCTGGCCTGTTCCGTGCCCCCGGCGCACTTGTCCGTAGCTGTCGGGGCGCCCTTTCATATTCTGAGCGGCCCCGCCAGGACCCGCCAGGTCCTAGCTCGAATGAAGGACCTTCCCATGCGTTTCCGAGCCTGCCTTGTACTTCTGCTCTTGGCCTCAGCCTGCGAGAGCGCGCCCGCCCCGCAGTCGATGCCACGGCCCCATGCCTTCGCGTCGACTCCCTCCTCGGGCCCGCGCATCCGGCTCGTTTCCGCGCCGATGGAACCGACACCGGAACGGTCGTGGATTGGAAAGGCGGACCTGGACAAGGCCAGGGCACTGCTATCTCGGGCACGCCAAGACATCGAGCTGCGTCAGTGGGAACAGTTGAACCGCAAGCTCACCGCAGCGGAACGGGCCTTCGAGCGCTTCTCGCGCGCCGCGAAATCGAGCGGGCAGGCCGCCGAGGTGGTGAGGGGGGCGGAGGGCGTCGCGCAGGCTGGACGCGCCAGGACGCTGGCTGAATTCCTCCCCCGCGTAGGTCCGTTGCTCGTGGGCCTCGTCCTGCTCTATCCCTCCAGCACCGCCGGGCCGAACATCGACCGTCGCCCGAAGTGGGTCGACGCTCAAGGGGAGTATGAGGCCCGTCTGCGGGAGGTGGCGGAGGAGTCGCGGCGGCTCATGGAGGAATTTGAGCGTCAGGAAGCAGAGGAGGTCGTGCCGGACTTTGATTCGGCCCCGCTCATGGCCGTCAGGGAACCCAAGATTTGGCGGACCACGGTAAATCCAGCGAAAGGTAAGTTCTACACCACCGTCGAGGAGTATGACCGTGTTCCTCGTCACGAAGGTCAAATCTGTAAGAACAGTAAGCTCGACGAACTCGAATCGGAGGAAAATCCGATGCTGGCCATGATAAAGCAATCGGTGACCTCCAAAAAGGCATCGCGTACCTGAAGCGACTCGAAGGGACGAATTGCGTCTCAGGTCATCCGATGGCGGATAGGTAAATCATGTCGAAGGATCTCTTCGCTGCGATCAAACAGCACGATACAGCACGGGTCAAGGCACTGCTAGAAGGGGGAGCCAATCCGAACGAGCCACAGTCAGAGGGGCGGGGGCTGCGTCCACTGCAAGAGGCCATCTTCGCACTCTGCGATGGAGGCGAGGTCGACATGCTCAAGGTGCTCATCGAGCACGGCGCGGACGTCAATGCCTGGGATGTCGAGCGGGACCAAACACCCCTGTTGACGGCCGTCTGCGAGCAAGAGGTGGCGGCCCTTGAGGTGCTCGTGAGGGCGGGGGCCGACCCCAACGTGCGCAGCGGCGAAGGCGACACGCCACTGCGGATAAGCGCGGAGGTGGGCAGCCTTGCCATGGCTGCTCTGCTCCTGTACGCGGGAGCAGCCCGGACCATCAACGACTGGGGCGGGATTTCTGGATACACGGCTCTCGGGCTTGCGGCACTTCGATTGGACCTCCCCATGATCAAGCTGCTGCTCGCCGCAGGCGCTGACCCGAGGGCCCCAGACGAAGACAAGCGGCCCGCTCATTACTGCATGCCACCGCGCGCTGAATCCGATTCCCAGACGTGGGACGCCACGTTCGAGCTGCTCGGAGGAGCGAAGGACCGCATGCCATTGTAGAACGGAGGTCGCGCGCATCGGGCTCACGGGCACGCGGCTCGACCTGGACAACCCCGCGCACTTGGACCCGCTCAAACGGGCCTACGAGCGCTTCCCGGAGATTGGCGGGCGCTCCACCCCTTGAGGTCTCCGAGAAAGTGTCCGGCGCGAGCATGCTCACGGCAGGAGGCGGCCGAGCACGAGGGACTCCTCGAACCCGGAGCCCTCGCGCAGCAGGACGGAGAGGTGGCCGTCCGGAAACAGGTGCAGATCCCAGACCCCGCCAGGGCCCACCACCGAGCGCCCGCCGGAGCCAAACGTCGTGTCCAGCGTCCCGTCCGGCTGGTAGCGGGCGAGCACGGCGCTTCGGGAGCCGCCCCCGTCCGCCCAGCGGGTGCCCCCCACCAGCAGTCGGTCTCCGGCCAGCGGCACCAACACGGAGGGCTCGTCCACCCCGCCCAGGAAGTCGGTCGTGACGATGCCTCCTCCGCCGAAGGTGGCGTCCAGCTCCCCGGCGAAGGTGAAGCGCACCAGCCGGAAGTCCCCCTCATGCCCGGCGACGACGACGGGCTGCCCACCGGACTGGACGCGCACGTCCACCCACTCCCGCCCGGTCGGGCTCCAGTCCAGCGCGTGCACGCCCGTCCCATGGAAATCCGGGTCCAGCGTGCCGCCCGCGAGGAAGCGCGCGACGAAGAGCAGACGCCGCTCGCCTGTCCTCGCCACACCCGCCGCGACGATCCTTCCATCCTCCTGGAGCCGCAGGGCACGCACCTCGGCGTCCTGACCCAGCGCCGTGGCCACGAAGCCTCCGCCGCCAAAGGAGGTGTCCAGCGCGCCCTGGGGGGTCAGCCGTGCCAGTCCGAAGGGCATGCAGCCGTTACACCCCACCAGGCACCGCGCGGAGCCACGGTCGCAGTCCGCCACCCCGCCGCCCAGCAGCAACCGTCCCTCGGGCAGCACCGCGAGCGCACGGGGGCGCAAGAGCCGGTGGTCGAGCTCGTTGATGCGCACGAAGCCGCCCGAGCCGAAGTCCACGTCCACCCCGCCGTCGCGCAGGTAGCGGGAGAGCGACCCCTCGGAGGCGCACAGCAGCGCGCCGTCTCCGTCCCGCACGAGCGAGAGCGTTGTCTCCAGGAAGTCCTGGAAGAGGACCCCGGACGACCGGAACGCCGGATCCCGGCGCCCATCCACCAGGAAGCGGTCGAGCCAGGAGCCAAAGGAGTAGCCGTCCTTGGCGATGACCTGTGCCGCGATGATCCACGTGCCGGCTTCCCCGGGCAGCGAGCGTCCTCCGCGGAGCGAGCCGAGCGAGGCCTCCAGCACCACCCGCCCTCCCCGCCCAAAACTGGGGTCGAGCGAGCCCGGCGGAGGCCGGGTGATATGGACCGTCAGCACGCCTTGCTGCTCGAGGCCCCCGCCCACGGCGTGCACCCGCGGCGCATGAGGGCCTCCCACGGGGGCATCGGGCGCGGCCTCCAGGCTCCACTCGGCCTGGCTCTCTCCCTCGCCCACCGTGAGCGGCGGCGCCGAGAGCCCCGTAGGAGCGTCCCTCAGCTCGAGCGACACGGCCTCCTGGAAGCCGTCCAGACGCGAGAGACGCACCGTCGTCGTGACGCGCGCACCCTGGGCCACCGTCACCGGAGCCGCTTCCAGCTCGAGGGTGAACCGGGGAGTGGGCGCTGTGCCCGCGTCGGAGGGCTCGGGCCGCGAGCCACCCCCCGAGGGACAGGCGCAAAGGACGATGGCTCCTACGAGCAGCACGGCGCGTGAGGCCGCGCGAAGACTCGGGTGGAGAACCCTGGCTTGCATGAAGAACCCCCTCTCACGACTGCTCTCCGGCCAGAGAGGGTGGCTTCCTACCTTCACCCGCGCCTTCCGGGCAAGGGGCTGGGCCGAGCGGCTCGCGCCCTCTCTGTCTGGAACGACAGCCGGAAGTGGATGGACCCGGGCCGGGTGCGCTGCTCCAAGCCCAACGCGCTCAGGTCAAGCACGGATTGTTCAGCATTGGGCATGATGTCAAATCATATGTATTTGCTAAAACCACACGGTTGGTACATTGTTTGATGCTTTTGCTTGTTTTCCAGGAACAGATGGGAGGGTGTTCATGCGCACAATCACAGCCAGAATTCATCGGATTCTTTCCTTGCTGCCCTTGCTGCTTTGGGGATGCATCGTCTGTACCCCCGGGTGCTCGGACGGAGCCCGGAACAACGGCTCGTCATCGGAAGAGACAGTGCATCACCGGAACGATCAAGGCGTGAGTGGCGTGACCGCCCAGGCCGGTGGCAACGTCTTTCTCATCGGAAGCGGCATCTATGACATCACCGGCCCGGCCGGAGAGATCACGATGATGGGCTTCGCCGTCTCGGAACAGAAGACTGCCGGCATCCACATGCGGCTGAGGTCACGGGCGTTCGTCATCGGCGACGGTAGCAAGCGGGTCGTCTTCGTCAGCGCCGATCTGGGCCAGCTCTTCCAGAGCGTGAAACTGAAAGTGAGCGAGAAGATCGCGGCCAATACCGAACTCGCGCAGTATTACAACACGAAGAACGTCCTCCTGTCGGCGACGCATACCCACAGCGGCCCCGGGGGTTACTCGGGGTATTTCCTGTATGACGCGACCGTCAACGGGTTCGTGAAACAGAATTTCGACGCCATCGTGGACGGCATCTACCAGTCCATCCTGCGCGCCCACAACAACGTGAAGCCCGGCAGGATCCTCGTCAACGAAGGAACGATCGAGGGCGTCGGTGGCAACCGCGCGGTGGAAGCCTACAACAACAACCCCGCGGCGGAGCGGGCCCGGTATGACGGCATCACGGACAAGACCATGACGCTCCTGAAGCTCGTCGGCCTCGATGGCGAGGAGCTCGGCATGGTGAACTGGTACGCGGTGCACCCGGACAGCATCGGTCCCGAGAACAAGTTGATCAGCGGCGACAACAAGGGCTGGGCGTCGTACCTCTTCGAGAAGGACAAGGGGACGGATTACCTGGCGTCCAAGACGTTCGTGGCCGCGTTCGCACAGGCCAACGCCGGCGACGTGACGCCGAACATCGGGTTCGGCCAGGCGCCCCCTGATTTGACCTTCGAGAAGAACAAGAGCCTGGAGAACGCCACCCTCAAGCAATACAACAAGGCGAAGGAGCTCTACGACGGCGCGACGAAGGAGCTGACCGGCTCGGTGGATTTCCGCCACGAGTGGGTGGACATGAGGACGCTCTATGTCGCTTCCGCGGGAACCACGACCTGCGCGGCCGGCATGGGGGCTTCCTTCTCGGCCGGCAGCCCGTATGACAATCCGAGCCCCTCGCCGCTCTTCCCGAACGGAACCACGGTGGACAGCGTGCAGTGGAGTGAGGGCGCCGGCAAGGCAGCGCTCTTCAACCTCCTGGGTGGTGTCTTCGCCTTCGCGTGGCCGGCGACCAGCAACGCGGCGTACAAGCAGTGCCATGCGGAAAAACCGGTGCTGATCCCGACCGGTGTGGCGGGCCTCAACATCAATGGTCCGACCATGACCCCGCAGATCATGCCCCTCCAGGTCTTGAAGATCGGCAACCTGGCCATCGTCGCCGTCCCCACCGAGGTGACCACCATGGCGGGCCGCCGCCTGGAGGACACGGTGAAGACGGAGCTCGCGAGCGTCGGCGTCGACACGGCGGTCATCGCCGGGCTCTCCAACTCGTACGCGTCCTATCTGGCCACCCGGGAGGAGTACGCCCTGCAGTGGTATGAGGGCGCCTGCACGCAGTTCGGCCCGAACGAGCTGGCCGCCTTCCAGCAGGAATATGTCAAGCTCAGCAAGGCCATCGTCAGCGGTGCCGACGTCCCGGCGGGCCCCACGCCCGAGGACGTGACGGGCCAGACGGTCGATCTGACCCCGAAGGTGGTGCTGGACGACAAGCCGCTCGACAAGGACTTCGGGAGCGTGATCACCCAGCCGGCCGCGAGCTATGCGAGAGGCAGCCTGGTGACCGTGCAGTACTGGGGCGGGCATCCGAACAACAATCTCCAGACGCAGGGCTCGTTCCTGGCGATCGAAAAACAGGTGAACAGCGCATGGGTCGCGATCGCGTGGGATTGGGATCCGGCAACGACCTACCGGTGGGAACGCAGCGGCATCTCCTACTCCAAGATCACGATCACCTGGGACACGAAGAACGCCGAGGCCGGCACATACCGCATCCGCCACAAGGGCCATTGGAAGTCTGGATGGACCGGGCAGATCAGTCCCTATGAAGGGGTTTCAGCGCCATTCACGGTGCTGTAAACGACTCTGGACTGGGGATTCCAGCCGAGGACGTGCCGCACCACTCTCAGCGGCCCTCCTCGGCTGCATCCCTGTTGGAGGCGGCTGGCTACCGGCCCGATGCCAAGACTCTTCTTGTCATCCCGGATGCCTCCGTCAGCACCGTCAGCGGCTTTTCCCGGCCCGCTGCGCCAATCCCCTACATCCCTCTCATTTTTCGAGAAAGACAGTTCAACCATCCCATGACAGACATGCCATGACTTCATTCACAAGAAGTTCTTGTTTTCCTGGCTTGCTGATCGTTAAAAGAAATCAGCAGCGCCGATGCATTCCATTTGAGGAGAAAATGAAATGAAGACCCGGGCCTCATCCGCTGGGCGGGAGAGAAATCTCGCGCGGCCACCTCCGGCCGCCGCCCTGCCCGCGTTGTTCGCGGCCATGCTGTCGCTCTCCGCGTGCGGCGGCGCTGACTCGAGGACCAGCGACGCCTCGCCGCAGCCGACCCCCGCGTCCGCGGCCCCGTCGGCGGTCGAGGCCGTGCCGGAGCCCACTCCCGTGCCCGTGCCCATTCCCGGGCTGGGAGCGACGGACTATGTCCCGCTCTACGCCGCCGGCACGCCGGTGTTCGAGCAGATCCAGTACACCGAGGCCGATGGAACCCTCGTCACCCTCGCGGGCTTCCGTCCGACCAACCGCCATGCCCGAGAGCGGGGCGAGCCCTGGTTCGAGCCGGATGTCGGCCCGGGCAACTACTTCACCTTCCCGACGTGGTATTTCCAGAACCGGACCTTTGGTCTCATGATCCGTGACCAGGTCCCCGCCGGGCGTTCGCGCATCGAGATCTCCCTGCGCGTGAACGACGGGACCTTCATCAACACGGGCCTCAGTGCGTTCCGCCGCGATGACCCCGACATCCGGGATTACGGCTGGAAGATGAACGTCGGCTTCCAGAACCCCAAGGAGGGAAACAAGAACATCTGCCACGCGACCTCCGCGCGCGAAGACTGCATGGTCGTCATCACCGACAACTGGCGCGCCCCCAAGCCGGGCACCCCGTTCAAGGTGGGTGACGTGATCGAGCTGGCCCCCGCGCCGTTCCTCCCCCATACGGCCGACAACAAGGCCATCATCGATGGCGGAGGCAGCCGTTACTATTCCTTCGAGAACCTGTACCAGGTGGGCGTGGGCATGCGCGCGTGGTACGGCGTTGCCCCCATCCTCGACTCCGTCCCCGTGCCCGACAGCGCCCTGCTGGGTGGCGAGGCCAGCGTCTCCTACAACTACTCCGAGGAGCCGCATCGGGTGTTCCAGCAGATGGCCAGCAACATCGGCATCGCCAACACCAGGCGCTTCGTCGAGGGACGGCGGCTGTTCCACACCTCGTTCGTCGACGGCAAGCACTCCGAGAGCCCGGACATCAACCCCGCGTTCACCCAGCACGCCAATCAGCTGGGGCCTCGCTACAACAACATCCGGTGCATCGGGTGCCACACGCTCAACGGGCGCAGCGCGGTTACCCCCCTGGGCGGCACGCTGGACACCATGACCATCGAAACCGCCGCGGCGAGCACCACCGCGGGGAACACTCCGGATCCCACCTACGGCGTCAACGTGCAGCAGCGGGCCAAGGCCGTGGGCGCGCCCGACTACTCCGTCTCCGTGCAGTCGTATGTGAAGACCGTGCGCACCCTGCCGGATGGCGAGACCGTGGAACTGCAGAAGCCCGTCTACGCCTTCAAGGGGCCCGTGCCCGCGCAGTACTCCGTCCGGCAGGCGCCCCAGGTCGTCGGCCTGGGCCTGCTCGAGGCCGTGGACGAGGCGACGCTCCTGGCCCTGGCCGACCCCACGGATGCGAACGGCGATGGTGTGAAGGGTGTGCCGAACTGGGCCATCAACCCGGAGACCGGCAAGCAGCACCTCGGCCGGTTTGGTTGGAAGGCGGGCAAGGCCAGCCTGCGTCATCAGTCGGGCGCCGCGCTCCTCAAGGACCTGGGAGTCACCTCCCCCGTCTACAAGACGCTCGACTGCCAGAAGGGCGTGGCCAATTGCAACGCGTCGACCGCGGCGACTTCCATCTCCGAGACGGAGCTCGAGCGGATCTCCTCCTACCTCTCGCTGCTCGGGGTCCCGGCCCAGCGCAGCCTGCGCAGCGGCTACCCCGACGGGATGCGCGTCGCGCCCGAGCATGACGTGGACCCCGCTCAGATCAGCCGTGGCGCCACCCTGTTCGCCCAGGCGCAGTGTGGGACCTGCCACACCCCCCAGCTGAAGACCGGCGCGAACCATCCGTTCGCCGAGCTGCGCAACCAGACCATTCATCCCTACACCAACCTGATGCTCCACGACCTGGGGCCGGAGCTGGCCGATACGCTGACCGAAGGACAGGCCGCGCCGGGCATGTGGCGCACCGCCCCGCTCTGGGGGATTGGCTCGCTCAAGTACGTCCAGGGCGGCGCGCAGAACGTGCGCTACCTGCATGATGGGCGTGCTCGCACGCTGATGGAGGCCATCGCCTGGCACGGGGGCGAGGCGGCCAACAGCCGCACCAGGTTCGAGGCGCTGAGCAAGGCCGATCGGACCGCGGTGCTGGCGTTCCTCGAGTCACTCTGAGCCAGGCTCGCGGTACGGAGTGTTGATTCAAGCCGCTGGGGGCTGGTGTGCCCTCGGCGGGACTCATCCCGCGTGCTCCCTGCTGGCCTCGTGGGAGCGCGCGAGCCCTACGCTGGGGGCCTGCCGCCGTACAGCGTCTCGGCGCGGTGGAACAACACCCAGGAGGTGATGATGTATTTGTCACCCGACCGCGGGACATTGCCCCGGTGGGTGTGGGTGAATCCTGCGGGGAAGATGAGCATCCGGCCGGCTTTGGATTGGACCTTCTTCTCCTGGTAGAAGAACTCGGTCTCGCCGCCGTCGCTCACGTCGTTCAGGTAGAACTGGAACGCGAGGACGCGGTGCAGGGGCTCGCAGCTCGCGTCCTTGGGGAAGATCTCCGAGTGCCAGTGCGGATAGCCGCCGGAGCCCTGGAGGTACTTCTGCACCTGGAGGTTGCCGTAGCGATAGACCGTGCCGATGAGTTGATCCAGGACGGGGCCCTGGAGCTGGGAGAAGTTCTCCCGGGTGATCGTCATCAACTGACCCGTCTGGGGATGCTTCATCGACAGCGAGACGGCGCCGACCAGGGCGTACAGGTATTGGGTCAGGTAGCTTCGGAGCGGAGGGAAGGCACGCTCCAGGAGGAGACGGAGCAGCTCCTGGTATTCGGGGTGGGCATTGAGCAGGAGATCATGGCTGTCCTTCTTGCTCAGGTCGACGCCGCCCCCCGTCTGGCCTCGGTGCTTGTGCGGACTCCGCTCGAAGCGCTGGATGATGTCCTGGCAGAGCCCAGGAGGAAGGACGTCGTCGTGGACTTCGATGAAATCGGTCATGGCGGTGGCCTCCCAGTCTACCCGCAATGCACACCGGGGACCGTGGCGTGAGACCACGGCCCCCGGTGGGCTCATCCGTGCGTCCGCGGAATCCTACAGCGAGCCCTTGTTGAGCAGCTTGTTGGGCGTGCCGGAGATGTTGCTGGTGACGGCGTTGCTGGTGGCGTTGCTCTTCAGCCACGCGTCGATGGTGGCCTGGGAGGCATCACCGTAGGTGGCCTTGTAGAGCGCGGCCACGCCGGCCACGTGCGGAGAGGCCATGGAGGTGCCGCTGATGGTGTTGGTGCTGCCGTTGGACCAGGTCGAGGTGATGCTGGAGCCCGGGGCGTAGATGTCCACGCAGCTGCCGTAGTTGGAGTACGAGGCGCGGGCGGTGGTCTTGGTGGTGGCGGCCACGGTGGTGACGATCGGGGCGCTGGCGGGCGAGTAGTTGCAGGCATCGGCGTTGTCATTGCCCGCGGCCACGGCGACGAACACGCCAGCGTTGGCCAGGTTGGTCACCGCCGTGTTGATGGTGGCGGAGTAGCCACCGCCCAGGCTCATGTTGGCCACGGCCGGCTTGACGTGCTTGGTGCGTACGTAGTCGATGCCGGCGATGACGCCCGAGTTGGAGCCGGAGCCATTGCAGTCCAGAACGCGCACGCCGTGCAGGGAGACACCCTTGGCGACGCCGTAGGTGGAGCTGCCCACCGTGCCAGCCACGTGCGTGCCGTGACCGTTGCAGTCCTGGCCGTTGCCACCGAGCGCGTCATACACCGCGGTGGCGCGGCCACCGAAGTTCGAGTGGCTCGTCAGGATGCCCGTGTCGATGATGTACGCGTGCACGCCGGCGCCCGTGCTGGTGTACGTATAGGTGCTGTTGAGCGTGCTGGAGGTCTGGTCGATGCGATCAATGCCCCAGGTGGCGCCCGTCTGGGTGGCGGTCGACGTGACGAACTGGTCCTCCTCGACATACTCGATGTTGGGATTGCGGCGCAGGGCGCGCAGCTGCGTCTCGTTCAGCGTCACCGAGAAGCCATTGACGGCCTGCGTGTACACGAGGTTCGGCGAGACGCCCAGGATGGCCGCCACGGAGCGAGCCTCCGCCCCATCCTTCAGCTTCACGATGTAGTCACCATCGATGCGCATGCCCGGGACGGCCTGATGCAACGGTGCCACGCTTTGACCGAGCTCCTCGGGCCCGGCCACCATGTCCAGCTCATTACCACCGCAAGCCGCCAGGGACAGCACAGAGCCAAGGAACAGCACATTACGCATTGCGCGCATGGAGTTTTCCTTTGTGACCACTGATGTATGGGGAGGGGGATTCGCTTCACGAATGAAGCGAGTGAAACCCTATAGCAAAAGCAACTCTGTTGCAACTAGGCGACTCAAGTTCTCCTGCCCCAGCAGGGGAAACGTGAAGATCGAGCCGGGCTGGAAAAAGGCCTGCTACCGGCGGAGCCGCCCGCCAGAACCGAATGTCACCAGGACAATCGGCGTGTAACGGCTCACGGACTGCCTGGCCGTCTACGTTCACCAGGAGAGCGGGCCGTGTCCAAAAGGACTCGCAGGTCCTCGGGAATCGGCATGGGGGTGAAAATGCCCACGTTGGCGCCCCCCGTGTTGCCGAGAGGGGCCCGGCCGAGCCACGAGCCAGGCCCGGCCACCAGGAGTCTCGCGAGCTGTCCGAGCAGCTCGCGCACGTCTCCGCGCCGCCACCCGAAGGCGAACATGCGGCAATGCACCCGGACATGGGGCCCGGCATACGCCTGGCTCAAGATGTGGGCCCGCTCCAGGTGACGCCAGGCGCGCGGCAATCCCCCCTCCCGCTCCGCCTCGGCCGCCTGGCGCAACTCGACCTCGAACGCGGCACGCAGCGTCGACTCCATCGGCATGACTTCCCTCCTCCGCGACCACGCTACCTTCTCGCGAAGGAGGGGCGGCACGCGCCCGCCACCTTCCCGAGACCTTCCCGAGACCTTCCCGAGAGATGTTTGACACCTTCTCGATCAGGACACCTCTCTTGTTTTTCTGGGAAGCCTTGAAATGGGTCGTGATCCGCGCCCCTTCCGTGAAAGCGCATCCGCTACACTGCGCGCGGAACTGTTCGTCATCGGGGTCGCACGTCCATCATGAGTCTTCGCTCACCCAGTGCCGAAAAGGAACCCGTGCCCAGGGAGAGCCCTCGCGACAAGGACATCACGTGCACGGTTCCCAGCGGCCACGCCGCCTTGTCCTCGCGGCGGCTCACCGAGGGCGAGCTGATCGCGGGCCGCTACCGGATCCTCCGCTTCGTGGACGAGGGGGCCATGGGCGCGGTCTACGCGGTGGAAGACCTGTCGTTGCACGAGCGGGTGGCCCTCAAGATCATCCACCCCGGCGGGGCTGCCGCTCCGCAGATGCTCAAGCGCTTCAAGCGCGAGCTGCGTCTGGCACGCCGCGTGACGCACCCCAATGTGTGCAGGGTGTTCGACCTGGGCGAGCACCCCCTGGGAACGGAGCCCGGGGCCGCCTCGTCCGCGTTCACGTTCCTCACCATGGAGTTCCTGGAAGGTGAAACCCTCAAGGAGTTCCTGACGCGTCACGGGCGGCTGGCTCCCGAGAAACTGCTGCCCCTGGCCGAGCAGATGGCGGCGGCGCTCGATGCCGCGCATGCCGCGCAGGTCATCCACCGCGACTTCAAGAGCAGCAACGTGATGCTGGTGCCCACGGCCTGCGCGGGCATGCGCGCGGTGGTGACGGACTTCGGCCTGGCGTGCGGCGAGGGGCTCGACGACGACATCGCGACGCAGGAGGGCACCGTGATGGGGACCCTCGGCTACATGTCCCCCGAACAGGTGGAAGGCCGGAGCCTGACACCCGCCTCCGATCTCTACTCCTTCGGGGTGGTGCTCTTCGAGATGGCGACGGGCCAGCTCCCCTTCCAGGGGAACACGCCCATGATCGTCGCCGTCAAGCGCCTCTTCGAGCCACCGCCCTCGCCCCGCCACCTCGTTCCCGGGCTGTCCGCCGCCTGGGAGGCCGCCCTGCTGCGCGGGCTGGCCCGTCAGCCCGAGGAGCGCTTCACCACGGCGGGTGAGTTCATCGAGGCCCTGAGGGGCAGCACCACCTCCCGTGCCCCCGAGCACCCGCGGGCCCTCCTCCACCCGGAGAAGCACCCCTCCGTCGAGTCCGTCCCGGTGATGACCTCGCCGGGGAGTTACGCGGCGGCGCGGCGCGTGGTGGCCGTGCTCGCCCCACGCAACCTCTCTGGCCAGGCCTCCTCGGCGTGGCTCTCCACGGCCCTGGCGGAGATGCTGTCGGCGGAGCTGACCGCGGGCAGCCAGGTGCGCCTGCTGTCGGGAGAGAGCGTGGACCGGATGTGCCGGGAACTCTCCCTGCCCGTGGTGGACAACCTGGCCCCGGACACGCTCCAGCGCATCCGCGCCCACTCGGGCGTGGAGCTGGTGCTCACGGGCTCCTACCTCGTGTTGGGGGCGGCGGACTCCGCGGGGATCCGGCTCAACCTGCGCCTGCAGGAGACCGCCACGGGGGAGACGGCGGTGCTGCTGACCCAGACCGGGATGGAGCGCGAGCTGCTGTCCATCGTCCTGGGACTGGGGGCCCGGCTGCGCGAGCGGCTGGGAATCGGACCCCTGACGGACGAGCAGGTACGCCGGGTGCGCGGCGCCATGCCCACCCATCCCGACGCCGCGCGCCTCTACGCCGAGGGGCTCCTCGCGCTGCGCAACCATGAAGCCCCGCTGGCCGTCGAGCGGCTCGAGCAGGTGGTGGCGCTGGAGCCGAACTTCGCCCCCGGCCACTCCGCGCTCGCCACCGCCTTCAAGCACTTCTTCCTCGAGACGCGCGCCCGCGCCTCCGCGCGCCGGGCCTTCGAGCTGTCCGAGGGCCTGCCGCGCGAGGAGCGGCTGCTGGTGGTGGCACGCCACCACGAGATGCATGCCGAGTGGTCGCTCGCCATCGAGGCCTACCGCACGCTCTTCGAGTTCTTCCCCGACAACGTGGAGTACGGCACGGCGCTCGTCGGAGCACAGGCCTCCGCGGGCCTGACGCGCGAGGCCTTGAGCACCCTCGAGGCGTTGCAGCGGCTGCCGGTGGGCGAGGACGCGCGCATCGATCTGGTGGCGGCGACGGCCACGGCCCAGGCGGGTGACTTCCAGGCCTCGCGGCGGCACGCCGAGCGGGCGGTGACCCGGGCACGCCGGGCTGGCCAGGAACTCATCGTCGCCTCCGCGCTGCTCGCCCAGGCCTTCGCCATGCGCAACCTCGGCGAGCATGTGCAGGCGCTCGCGCACCTGGAGGAGTCCGTGCGGCTGTCGCTCGCCAAGGGGGACCGGGGCGGGGCGGCCCGGAGCATCATCGCGCGCTCCATCGTGCTCATCGACCTGGGGAGGATGCGCGACGCCCGGAGCTCCTTCGCCACCGCGCTGCGCGTGGCCCGGGAGCTGCAGAATCAGGTTCTCGAGGCCGAGGCCCTGGGCAATGCCGCGTGGCTGAGCTGCAACCTGGGGGACTTGAAGGTGGCGCTCAAGCACACGCGCCGGGTGAAGGAGATGTTCCGCCGCCTGGAGATGCGCGCCGAGGAGGCCGCCTACGACGTGCAGTTGGGAATGGTGCTGCGGCGGCGCGGTGACCTGGAGGAAGCCCAGCGTCTGCTCGAGCAGGCGAGGCAGGTGCAGAACATCGTCTTCGGCGACGAGTTCATGGAGGCCTGGGCGAGCTACGAGCTGGGCCTGCTCTACCTGGACCGGGGCGAGCTGACCCTGGCCCGGCGGTGGTTGGAACGGGCCCTGGTGCTGCGCCAGGCCCAGGGCATGCGGCTCTTCATCGCCGAGACGGTGCTGGCGCTCGCGGGGCTGGAACTGGAGTCGCGGCGGTCCCTGGTGGCCCTGGCGCTGGCCGAGCGCGCCTGCGCGCTCTACGCGGAGCAGCGGCATCTGCCCATGCAGGGCAGGGCCCAGGCGGTGCGGGCCCAGGCCCTGCTGGCGGGTGGCGAGTCCCAGCGGGCCCGCGAGGCGCTCGCCCGGGCCCGGGAGCTGACGGCGCACAACGAGCACGTGCTCGTCACCTCGGAGGTGGTGCTCACCGAGGCGCGGGTGGCGCTGCGCACGGGGACTCCCGAGGAACGACAGGCCGCGGCCCGGGAACTCGACGTGCTCGGCCTCCACGCGGCCCGGGGAAAGATGCTGGGCGTGCGGTTGGAGGTGCGGCTGCTTCAGGCGGAGCTGGCGCTCGCGGGCGGAGAGACCGGGGCCACCGAGGAGCTGAGAAGCCTCGAGGCGGAAGCGGGCCGGCTCGGCTACCGCGTCCTGGCGCTCAAGGCGGGCGCGGCCCTCGGCTGACGGCCCTCACACCTCCACCTGGGCCATGAGCCACGCCTCGAACTCGCCCAGCTCCCGCTCCAGGGCCGGGTGGCGGGCCTTGACCCCGGCCACGGCACGCGCCACCCCGGCCCGGCTGTAGGGCGTACCCACCAGCGCGTCCTGGAGCTCCTGCACCGGCTCGGAGTGGAGCGAGTCCGAGAACACCTGGGCGCGGCGGACATGGCCGTTCTCCGCGTCCAGGTGCACATGGAAGAACCCCCAGGAGAGGTACTCGGCCATCTGGTGGTTGAACTGGGGGGCGTTGCCAAAGCGCCAGTCCCAGGAGGAGAAGCGCTCGAACGTCTCCGCGAGCGAGGGCTGGCGCTCCAGGAAGGCCTGGTCCAACAGCTCGGGCTCGGCCGTGGCGCCGTGGTGCTCCTGGAAGGCGGACATCAGCGCCTGCACGAGGGCCTCGTGGGTGACGTCCGGCTGGTGGTCGGTGATGTTCATCACCCGGGCGCGCACGGACGCGTGGCCCTTGGACTCGAGCTTCTTGGGGTGGGGCGTGAGGTAGTTGGACAGGCGCGTGAGGTCCGTGGAGATGAGGAAGGTGCCGTGGTGGAAGGCCCGCTCGCGCGTCTCCCGGTACGCGCTGCCGCTGATCTTCCGCGGTCCGTCCGGCAGGGGGATCACCAGATCGTTGCGCCCCGCGGAGTCCGCCGTCACGCCGAGCCGCTTCAACGCCTCCAGGAGGATGGTCACGTTCGTGGCCTTGTCGTAGCCCTCCCGGGAGGACAGGAAGGTGAAGCACGTGTTGCCCAGATCGTGGAACACCGCGCCGCCGCCACTGGTCCTCCGCGCCAGGAAGACCTGATCCTCCTCCATGCGCTTCAGGTTGCACTCGGACCAGGGGTTCTGGTTGCGGCCGATGACGACCGTATTGGCGTTGCGCCAGAGGAAGAGCGTGCGCGTGCGCGTGTCCATCTCACGGAAGATCCAGTCCTCCGTGGCGAGGTTGAACCAGGGGTTGAACGTCTGGGACAGGAGGATGCGGACAGGCGCTGGAGACATGGACGCGAGGCTACACCGCGCGCCCCGGCCTGGCCGCCGGCTCGCGCGCCTCAGTCCTCGTGCGGATCACGCGGATCGTAATCGTCCGTATCCACTTTAAAACCAGGAGGGACCGCCTCCGCGACGTCGTCCCAGCGCACGAACTTGAACTGCGTCGAGCCGTCGTACTCGTAGCCATTCACCGGCCCGGTGCCCGGCGGTGGCGGGGCCTTGCCCGTCTGGAGGACGACGAGTCCCCGGGGGAACCCGGCGCCCATGGGCACGTTCACCACGTCATGACCATCCGTCTCGCCCACGCCCTCCACCTGGAAGCTGCCGAGATGGCGGTTGCCACGCTCACGCGTCCATCCCCCCTCGCGGTCATAGAGGTGGAGCGTGTCGTCGCCCTGGCTGGAGACGACGAGATAGCCCTTCTCCTCTCCCGCGTAGTACAGCGCGAGCCCCTCGACATCCGCCTCCAGGTGCTTGCCTCCCACGGCGAGGTTGCCCGGCACGGCGAGGGTGCCCTCGGGCGCCGGGGCCGGGGCCTCCGGCTCACACGCGTATTCGCCGTCGTCCGGCACGGCCCAGTACGGGGCCCCGAAGGACTTCACCGGCTCGATGAGGCGGCCACGCGGGACGTCCACCACGCGGGGGAGCGACACGCTCAGCGGGATCTTCCACAGCCCCACCACCTCCTGCGCCGCGTAGAGGATGCCCTCCTGCTGATCCACCACGAGCCCCTCGAACTGCGGATCCTCCGCCGGCTCCTCCCGGCAGGGCGACCACGTCAGGTGTCCACCGCCGTCCGGCCGGGGAATGGAGAAGCGCGAGTCGAAGCGGAACTCGCGCACCTTGCGGTAGCCCACCTGCTCCGTGCCCGCCTCGTACAGCTCGAGCCAGGCCACCACGGCGCGGCTGCGCTGCGTCACGAACGCGTGGAAGCGGTCGGACGGGTCGCGGTACAGCGCCAGCCCGTAGGCCGTGTTCTGGTCATCCAACGGGTTCGGCCTCACGCCCTCCGGCTCTCCCGTGGGCTGGAAGGGCGAAGGCCGCACGAAGCGCTCCGGAAAGACGCGCTGCGCCGTGCGTGCGGTGACCTCGAACAGCGGCCCGCCCGCGCGCCCGGGGTCGATGGCGTAGATGCGCAGCCGGTCACAGCCGCGGTCCGTCACCACCGCCAGATCCACCTTCCGGACCCGGCCATCCGCGCCGCGCAGCGGAAAGCCGTACTGGATGTCCACGTTGTTGAAACGTCCGAAGGTCTCGCCGCTCTCGCTCTCCGGGCACGCGGAGGTCGCCGCTTCGGGCCGCGGCCCGGGCGCCACGGGATCTCCGGCCGAGATCGCTGGACGGTTCGGCGGGAGGACGGTCTGCACCACCCGTCCGCTCAGGTCGTAAACCTGCAGGCCCGCTTCCTTGAGCACCCCGATGACGAGACCCCGCTCCGGACGGCTCGGGTGGATCCAGATGGCCGGGTCGTCCGAGTCCGGGGAGCGCGGTGCCTCGTCGTAGCGGTGCAGCACGGGAGTCTCCGCGCGCGGAGGAATGACGGTCGGCTCGGCGAGCGAGGCGAGCGGAACCAGCACGAGCGCCAGTGAGGCGCTTCCCAGGACACGACGCTTTGCGGACATGAACTCCTCGAGGGTGGATGCAGCGCCCATGCGGCGCGGGCGGCGCATGTTGGGGGAGCGTCCCCGGGAGCCGAGCAACAACTCCGTGAAGAGCACTCCCTGGAACACATCCCCCGGAGGACCCGAGGATGGCCTTGGGCCTTCGCCCCTGGGGGCCGTTAGGCTCGGGGTCGGTTGCTGTCACGGGAGGGCCCTATGCCCGCGTCGCCGTACGAGCTCGTCATCTCCAATGGACTCTTCTTCGACGGGCGAGGCAGCCCTCCGCGGGTGCGGCACCTGGGCATCCTCGACGGGCGGGTGGCGGCCCTCAGCGAGTCTCCCCTTCCCCACGGGCCCGGCACGCGCGTCGTCGACGCCACCGGCCGCTGGGTGATGCCCGGCTTCATCGATCTGCACACCCACTATGACGCCGAGGTGGAGCTGGCCCCCTCGCTCTCCGAGTCCGTGCGGCATGGCGTCACCTCGGTGATGGTGGGGAGCTGCTCGCTCAGCCTCGCGGTGGGCACGCCCGAGGACCTGGCCGACCAGTTCTGCCGCGTGGAAGCCATCCCCTACGACACCGTGCGCGCGCTGCTGGAGCGCGGGAAGAACTGGGACTCGCTCGGCGGGTACCTCTCGCACCTGGACGGGCTGCCACTGGGACCCAACGTGGGCTCCTTCGTGGGGCACTCGGCCATCCGCGCGTACGTGATGGGCCTGGAGCGCAGCCTGGACGAGCGGGTGAAGCCCTCGGCGGAGGAACTCGGCCGGATGGAGGCCCTGCTGCACGAGGGGCTCGACGCGGGCTACGCCGGCCTCTCCATCATGACGCTGCCGTGGGACAAGATTGGCGGCAACCGGGACATCCGCAGCCGTCCCCTCCCCTCCACCTTCGCGAACTGGTCCGAATACCGCCGCTTCACGCGCATCCTCCGGGAGCGGCGGCGCGTCTTCCAAGGCGTGCCCAACATCACCACCAAGGTGAACGTCCTGCTCTTCCTGTGGGAGAGCATGGGGCTGTTCCGCCAGCCGTTGAAGACGACGGCCATCTCCATGATGGACACCCGCGCCAACCGGGGCATCCACTGGCAGATCGGCTTGTTGTCGCGCTTCTTCAACCGGATGCTGAAGGCGGACTTCCGCTGGCAGGCGCTGCCGGACATCTTCGATCTGTGGTCGGACGGCATCGATCTCGTGGTCTTCGAGGAGTTCGGCGCGGGAGCGGCGGCGCTGCACCTGCAGGACGCGGCCGAGCGCCAGCGGCTGCTGGAAGATCCGGCGTATCGCGCCCGCTTCAAGCGGCAGTGGAAGAGCCGGCTGCTGCCCAAGGTGTTCCACCGGGACTTCAACCAGTCCGAGGTGCTGAAGGCGCCGGACGCCTCACTGGTGGGGCGCTCGTTCGCGGACATCGCCCGTGAGCGGGGACAGGACGTGGTGGACACCTTCCTGGACCTCGTGGCGCGCCACGGCCCGGAGCTGCGCTGGTACACGGTGATGGGCAATGACCGGCCGCGCGCGCTGGAGTCCATCGTGAGCCACCCGGACGTGCTCATTGGCTTCTCCGACGCGGGGGCGCACCTGCGCAACATGGCGCACTACAACTTCCCGCTGCGGATGCTGCGGCTGGTGCGCGAGGCGGACAAGCGCGGGGAGCCGGTGATGCCGGTGGAGCGCGCGGTGCACCGGCTCACGGGGGAGATCGCCGACTGGCTGGGCCTGGACGCGGGGACGCTCGCACCGGGCCGGAGGGCCGACGTGGTGGTGCTGGATCCGGAGCGGCTTGGCGCCGAGCTGGACACGCCCCGCGAGTCCCCAGTGGAGGGCTTCGATGGCTTCGTGCGGCTGGTGAACCAGAACGGGGGCGCGGTGGAGACGGTGCTCATCAACGGACGGCTCGCGGTGCACGGCGGCGCGCCCGTGCCCGAGCTGGGCCGGGAGCGCGGCTTCGGGCGCGTGCTGCGAGTTCAATGAGCGGACCGTTCGGACAGCAATCGCACATTGAGCGCGGCGTTTCCGAAGAACTGGGTGTTCCAGCCGACCATGTGGGTCTCGAGCCGGAGTTGGAGCTTGGCGTCGTAACGGCCGAGCTTCATGAAGCCATCGTTGAACCAGCCATCGCCCTTCCCCGAGCCATCAACGAATTGGGCGTACTGGCCGTCTGAAGGCCAGATGACGGAGTCGAGCGTCACGAGGAGGGTGCGCACGTCCTCGTCCGTCCATTCCATTCCCGCCTCATGCGCCTCGACGATGTACCCCACCACGGCGTTACCGTGGGACACGTCCTGGCCAGGGCCGGAGTGGACCCCCCACTCGTCGCTCCAGAAGGAGGCCGCCGCGTTGGTGGGATGGGTGCCCAACTGCTCACGCAGCGACGAGGGGTGGTTCGGCAGACCCCGGTTGATGAGGTTGAACACCTCCCGGTAGCGCTCCTTGCGTGCCGCATCGGAAGTCATGAGCGACAGGTCCATGGCGATGGAGGCCCAGTGCGAGGCCATGTGCGTGTTTTCCCGGTAGATATGGGCGTCCGCCCCGCGTTGAAACCATTTCTCGAAAATCTCTTTCTCCGAGAACTCCAGCAGCTGTTCGTATTGCCGGCGATATCTGGCGTTGTCGTAGAGCGCGGGGGTTTCACGGATGACGCGCAGCAGGCGGGTCACATAGCGCCAGCAATAGCTCTCGAACAACGGCACTTCCTCCCCCAGGGTCTCCGGTTGCCCGGAGGACCAGCCCTTGTACACATCATCGAATTGACTTCCCTCGAGCGACCAGGAGTCCCTGGCCGTGTTGACCATGTTGTCGACGTAGAGCAGGGCCCGGTCGAGGTATTGGACCTTGCCCGTGGCCCGGTACATGGAGGTGTTGCCATCGATGCCATAGGCGAGGCTGTAGAACTGCCAACTGTCGCGCGAGTTGCTCGCGGGCAGGAAGCTCTCCGCATGCTCGACATCCCAATGGGAGAGAAACTCCTCTTCCCAATCAGCCACGGACTTGAGTCCAGACGGAACGGGGAGGACTCCAAAGCCCTGCTCGGACTGAGCCAGAGGGGCACAAGCCACTCCGGTCAGGAGCAAGAGGAACACGAGCGCGCACCCGCGCGGAGCACGATGGATTCGACGGCGGAAGTTCAACATGAAGGGAGCCCTGGGTGGAGGAACCGGACACATGCCAGGGTGGGTACTGAAACAAAGCACCGCGTGCGCTCGGACTACCGAGCCATATGTGCACAAGTCTTTGCTCCGCGCCTCGGACTGTCACCCGGTACGCGAAGCCCTCGTCCCCAGAGACAATCCAAATCCTATCAACAGGGCCAGGCCTGCCGCAGCATGTTGAGCAGGAGTTCCTGGTAGGACCAGCCCACGCCACGCGCCGCGAGGGAGCAGAGGCTGTCCTGCTCGTCGCGTCCCGGCCGGCCGGGCCCCGTCATGTTGGGCTTCATGTTCAGATCGAACAGGAGGAACTCTCCGTCCTCGGCCGAACGGCAGTCGATCCGGATGGGAGCGAGTGCCTGGACCTTGCTCGCCGCCAGGGCGCACCATGCCGAGAGCCGTTGCATGGCGGGCTCGCCCTGTTCCCGCGCGGAGAGCAAGGCGCTGTTGGCCACCACGGCGACCACGCCGCTGTAGGGCGCGATGCCGTCGTGGTGATTGAAACGCCTGACGGCGGGAAGGGCCCAGTGCGAGGCGAAGGTCCGCTCCGTGCCTTCGATGAGGTAGGAGCCCGGCGGCATCACCGTTAGGGTCACCTCGGTTCCAGGCAGGAAGCGCTCCAGGATCAGCCGCTGGCCGTACCGGGGAATGTCCAGGACCGGATCCCGGGCCGCGAGCAATCCAGCCGCGGAACGCTCCAGCTCCGCGAGGGAGCGCACCACCCCCACCCCCTGGCTGCCCCGCCCGCGCACGGGTTTGATGACGAGGGGAAAGAGCAAGCCCCGCTCCTGGAGCCGCGCCTCGGACAGGGCGCCCACGGCCAGGACACCGGACTCCTCCTTCATGCCAATCAGGACGGAGGCGGGCACGGGACATCCCACCTCGCGCAGCTCCCCCTGGGTGATCCACTTGTCATCGTAACGATCCACCCGCGCCGGGTGCTGGCCGACGACGCGCACGCCCTGACCCACCACGGCCTCCAGCGGGTGACCGGAGAACAGCACGGTGTTGGCCCACAGCACGCGGGCTCCCCGGCCGAGCGCCTCGGCGATGCCCTCGGCGGTATCGGGGAAGACCCAGTCCATCGCCTGAGCGGGGTCGGGGTCCGGGCGGGGAGTGATCAGCGGGACGCCCGCCGCGCGCAGGGCATGGCCGATATCCGCCCCGCTGTCACTGTAGCCCCCGGGCTTCATGGGTTTGCGAATGCCATCGATCTCCGGCGGAGGGACCGCCTGATACAGGATGGCGACGGGTGGGAACTCGGACGTGGAAGCGGGCATGAGATCTCCAGACGCAAGTTCACCACTCCGGGAAGACAGAGGCCAGAGGGCTCAGGGGCAGTCGGACTCGCGCGCGCCGATGTCCGGACCCTTGCCACAGTAGGTGTCGCCCAGGGACAGGCCCGCGTCCCGGGCGGGAGAGGCGAGATCGAGCCAGAAGTCCTCGGTGGCCCCGCTCAGGAACGAGGGGCTCGTGTCCAGCGAGTGCGCGTCCCACCCGGTGGCCGAGCGCCAGGCGGTGAGGTTCAGGTAGCTGCCCCCCTTGCGCAGCACGGCCGCCCCCTTGAGCGCGGCGTACAGGTTTCCATCGAACGCGGTGTCCTGGAGGGTCGTGCCCAGCCGCACCGTCGCGGCCGAGCACGCGCCCAGGATGTTGTTGCGCACCCGCACGCCCTGGCTGGACCCGGTGTCCCCGTTGCCCACGATGAGGCCGTAGGCGGGCATGTTCCACACCGTGTTGTTGTCCACCTTCACGTCGATGGCGGCATCCACGCGGATGCCCGAGCCATCATTGCTCTCGGCGTTGTAGCCGTCGAACACGCGGTTGCGCCGCAGGACGATGTGGGTGGGGGGCTCTCCCTGGCGGATGCCGCCAATCTGGATGCCCCGGCCGTTGTCGCGCACCTCGTTGTCCTCGAGCGTGACGTCACGCGCGGACAGGTGCACCACCACCCCCTCTCCCGCCGACGACGGGGTGCGGCGATGGCCCCAGATGCGGTTGCCCCGGAGCGTCACGTGGGTGCACGTCTTGATGTCCACGCCGTTCTCCTGGTTCTCGTGCAGGTCATTGTCCTCGACGAGCAGGTTGTCGAACGGGGTGCCCTCCTCGGTGGCGCCGCCCTCGGAGCTCAGGCACTGCACGCCATCCCCGGAGTTGTGATGGATGTCGTTGGCGCGGACGATCACGTTCTTGGAGTTGGTCTGCACGCACACGCCATGGCTGTCATCTCCCGCGCGCTGGAAATTGGAGATGGAGTTGCCCTCGATGAGCACGTCCCGGGCCTTGTCGGCGACGTAGACGCCCGCGCCCTCGGTGCCATTCTTGAGCGTGCAGCCACGAAGAATGCCGTGATGCGCTCCCCCTCCGCGCCAGTAGGCCGCGAAGGCCTTGTCCCCCGCCGCGTCGAAGGTGAGGCCCTCGACGCGCCAGTACGCGCCCCGCACGTCCAGCAGGGGCGTCTTGCTGCCGGTGCCGCCCTTGAAGACGGGCTTCGCGCCGGGCGCGGCCTTGAGCGTGAGATAGAGGCTGGATGAGCCGCCCTTCTCCTCGAGCCGTGGCCGCTCCGTGTACGTGCCGGACTTGAGGAAGATGGCCTCGCCCGGCTTCACCTGCGACAGCGCCTTGGCCACGGTGCGAAACGGCGCCGACTCGGTGCCCGCGGCGGTGTCCTGTCCCGAGGGGGACACCCACAGCACGCGGGAGAACTCCGGCGTGGCCGCGGCGGCCGACATGGACAGCTCCGAGGGGAAGGCCGCCTCATTGGCGGCGGCGAGCACTCCGGTGCCAGAAGTCAGAACACCCACGACGGCCAGGGCCGAGACGGCCTTCGACGAACGGCTGATGCGCATCCACGCTCCTTGTGCGAGCCCCGCTCTCGACGGGAAACAGGGGGTCGGGCGCCGGACAGTTGGCTGGCTTTCGTCATTCCCCTTCCCCCTCCACCCCGCGGCTCGGCCGCCCGTCGAGGGCCCAGGCAAGACATGTCATTTCAAGGATTTGGAGGGGGCTCTACCCTGGATGCCGAACAGGTGCGGTAGCGTCGGCTTCCTCCCCTGTCCGGGACAAGAGAAGCAGGCGGCGTGAACCCACCGCCTGGGACCGCCCGGGGAGTGAGGGCCCCCCGGGCGTGAGGGGCTAGTAGGTGCCCTTGAGCGTCACGTTGGAGTAGGCGCTGTAGCCATACGAGCACGCGTACCAGGTGCCCGAGGCCGGGCTGCTGATGGTGCAGCTCTCCGTGCTCCCGCTCTTGTAGGGACGGCAGGTGTAGGAGCTGCTGGTGGGCTTCGAGCCCTGCCGCACGTACAGGTCCGCGTCGCCCGTGGTGCCGCTCTTGCCCGTCTGGGTGAAGACCAGCGAGCTCTTGCCGCTCGGTACGCTCAGCGAGAAGCACGTCCACGAGCCCGAGGTGCCCGAGTACGCGGCCGTCTCCACGCCATTGGTCAACACGTCACCGCCGCCGCCGCTGTCCGTGGTGTACGAGGCCTTGAGGCTCAGGCCCGAGACCGCCGAGTAGCCCAGGAGCTTCACGTAGTACGTGCCCGCCTGAGCCGTGGAGATGGTGCAGCTCTCCGTGTTGCCGCCTTGATACGGGCGGCAGTCGTAGGACGACTCGGTCGGCGCGGAGCCGAACTTCACGTACAGGTCCGCGTCACCCGTGCCACCGCTGATGTCGAACTTCAGGGCCGTGGCGCCCGCGGGAACGGTCAGCGTGTAGGCGCAGCTCCAGGCCTTCGCGGCCACGGAGATGCCGGTGATGGCCACACCGTTGCTCAGCGCGATGGTGGACGTGCAGGGCGGGGGCGGAGGCGGCTCCGCGATGCCCACGCCCACCGCCTCCCAGGCCGCCGTCACGGCCGCCGCGTCGTAGCCGAGGTCCGTCGCGGCCTGCGCGGTGTACGTCTTCGCCTGGGCGAAGGTGGTGGAGGCCGTGAAGTACTCCGTGTTGGCCTTGTAGAAGATGGCGCCGGCCTTCTGGATGCCGATGCCCGTCACCACCGTGGCCGTCTTGTTGCGCGGGTGCGTGCCACCCGTGGACAGCAGCTTGAAGGCCAGGTTGGCGATGCCCGAGTTCAGGTGCACGCCGCCGTAGTCGTAGCTGCCCACGTAGCGCTCGGGGTAATAGTCATACGAGACGTTGTCCTGGGTGGGGTTGGCCATGTAGCGCAGCGCATCGCCCGGGGTGCCCGGAGTCCAGACGTCGTCGACGACCATCCAGATGGGGGCATCCACGGACCAGCCCTTCGTCCAGCTCTCACAATAGGCGGCGAAGATGTCGCTCAAGCCCTCGTTGAGCGCGCCGGGCTCGTTGGCATAGACGAGGCCGGACTCGGAACCCGTCACGGCGTGCGTCAGCTCGTGAACCGTCACGTCCTGCGACTTGCCCAGCGGGGCGGATTCCACGCCATTGCTGTCGCCGTACTGCATCTGGAGCAGTTGGGAGTTCCAGTAGGCGTTGGTGGTGTAGACATCGCCGATATCGACGAAGTGGACCGAGCTCTTCAGCAACGCACCCGCGTTGTCGTACGAGTCGCGGTTGAAGTTCGTCTTGTAGCAGTCGTAGGTGGTGCCCAGGTGCGTGTAGTTGTCGTCGACGTGCGAGTCACCCGTGGGTGCCTGGCCCTCGCTGCGCTTGAGCGTTCCCGGCAGGGAGGAGCTGTTGTTGGCCGAGTACACCGCGCGATTGAGCACGGTGTGGATGTCCGCGGAGCGGCCGAGCACGGAGCCATTGCCCGCGTCGAGGAAGACGTGGTCGCGGATGGGCTGTCCGGGGGCCTGGCCCGTCACCACCACCTCGTAGGCCAGCGCGAGGGGGCCTCCCGGCTCGGGGCGGAAGTAGACCAGCCGGGTGCTCTCGGCGGCGAGCCTCGTGCCCTCGGTGGCACTCAGCGCCGCGCGGGCGGCGGACGCCTCGGAGAGCGACGCCTTCGTGGCCACCTGCTCGCCGTCACGGGCGGAGCCGTTGGCGGCATACACGAGGCCGGACTCATTCACATGGACGACGAGCTCCTGGCCCACCACGGGCAGCCCATTCTTCATCTGGGCGTAGCGCACGTGGGTGTGGCCGCGCTCGTCCACGCGGCTGCGCACCAGCACCAGGTCCGCCGTGTTCAGCCGGAAGATGGGCGTGATGCGTCCGAGCGCCTCACCCAGAAGGGTATGCGCGTCACGCGCCGCCAGTCCGCGCGAGGACTGTCCCGTGGAACCGAACTCGCCACGGACCATGAAGGGCAGGCCATTGTCATGGGTGCCCAGCACCTGGGCCCCGGGAATGACACTCAGGGCGGCCTTCACATCGGACGTGGACAGGGTGCCAGCACCTTCGTCGTTCATGGGCGGCGTCGTGTCCGCGTCTTCCACCGTGCACGCCGCGAGCGGCAGGGCGAGCAGCGCGGCCAGAATGCGATGACGAATCAAGGATTGACCTCCAACTCGGCGGTGACGGGGGTGCCACCGCGTGGGGCGGACCTTGAGCAGGATGCATGCCGATCCCCCTCATCCTCGTGATTCCAATGACATACATCCTTCAATGGGAGCGCCGCTGGCGCTCGCATGCGACATACCGCGGGCACGAGCATGTCAACTCAATTGACACACATCCAGCGAAACCCATTTGAAAACGCGGGGTTTCGCCTTCCCCTCTTCCTGTCGTGAATTCGGACGGTCCAGGGTCTGGTTCGACCCTCGAGCCCATTCACGTCTTCCATTTGATATGGGATTACCAGGGACTCCGTGACGAGACATCTCGCCTCTCGATATTCGAGAGTCTTTCTCCAGGGCCCCGGGAAAACACTTCCTGTTACCCCGTCCGCTTCTTCGGGCTCGCGTAGGGAGCCAGGAGATCGGGCTGGTCCACCAGACAGCGCAGCGCCCTGCCCGCGAAGCCTTCCAGCCGGTCGATGAAGGCGAAGTCGTGCTCGTCGCCCTGATCGTGCGCCAGTTCATGCAGGATGATGCCGAGCGTGCGAGGCTCCAGCGGCTCGTCCAAGCGCACCTGCCCGCGCATGTTCACCCGCAGCAGGTGGCGCTCGCGGTCGTACTCCGCGTCCACCTGGGCGCTCGGGTCGCGCACCTTGCGCTCGAAGAACTCCACCCCCGCCTCGCGCCCGGTGAGCTCGCGCGAGAGACAGCGCACCAGCCCCACGAAGCGCTCGGCCCGCGCCCCGGGGTTCACCCGCATGTCGCGTGGCGGGCCTTCCATCCGCTCCACGTACGCTTCCGCGGACTCCACCAGCGTCTCGAGTTGCTCCAGCGCCGGCAGTGGCATTCCCCGCAGGTCCACCACCTTCGCCCCGAGCTGGCGCGCCCGGTCATCCATCCGGGGCCCCACGGACAGCACCGCCCTCGCGGGCAACACCTTCGCCACGTAGGCCTCGAGCGCCTCCGGGCCCAGCGTGAAATTCGCGAGCACCTCCGTCACCCACGCCCCCGACAGCTCCTGGCGGCTGAGCTCGGGCGCCAGCGACTCGAGGAGGATGGCCGCCAGCGTGCGCTTGTAGGCGTCTCTCGCCGCGTCGCGCTCGGCCGCCAGCGGAATGCGCTGCTGCACGTCCACATGCCATGGCAGGTGGTGCGGCTCCACCGGCAGTCCCAGCTCGAAGAGGTGCGGCGTCTCCCCGGGGCGCGGGTGGTAGAGGTCCACCCGGGTGGGCCGCTCGACGTACCGCTCCACGCCCCGGTGCAGCTCCACCGTCTCCAGCGGGCAGTCCTCCAGCGAGTCCTTCACGCGCGGAGGCCGGACCGTGCGTCCGTTGATGACCAGCTCGACGCCGGGCGGGGGAATGGTGAGGCGCAGCAGTTGGACGGCGGCCTCGCGCTCGCTCGCGCTCGTGCGGCGGAAGAGCCGCAGGCACGTGCCCACCTCGCGCGTGTTGGGCTTCACGTGGCGCCCGGTGTGGTCGAAGACGAGCGTGCGCCCCACCGTCTCCACCTCGGCGCGGTCACTCGCGGCGATCATCTCCTTGAGGCCCCGGCCCTTGCGGCCCCGCCACGTGGGGGGCGTGTCCTTCTCCCCGAGGAAGACGGTGAAGGCGAACTCGTCGCGCGCCAGTCCCGAGGGGGCGTCGTCCTCGATGCGGACCTCGTCCTCCTCCAGGCGCACCTTCACCCGACTCGCGCGCTGATCGAACGCGTTCTGCAGGGCCTCGCGCACGAGCTGACCGAGCGGCCGGGCACGGTTGGAGCGCCGCCAGCCTTCCTCCGACAACTCGAACCACTCCGAACGGCCATTCCGGGCCTGACTCATCACCACGCTCCCAGCGCCGGGCTCCCGTGGGCGAATGAGCCGCCGCGAGGCAACCGGACCCAAGAGAACACCTCGGGCCGCGAGTCTCTTCCCGCCAGACCGCCGCCGCGGCGGAAGCGCGGCGGAGCAACCCCGTCCAGCGAGGAGGATCCCCGGCCGGACTCGCCGGGGGACTCCTCCCGCCCTCCTCTGGAGGACTTCCCGAAACCTCTCAGTAGAGGCTGAAGCGGGCCAGGGCGTTCACGCGGTGCATCGTGCCCTTCTCCGGCCCGAACGTGGTGCGCTTGCCGTAGGTGTACTCGAGACCCACTTCGGTGTTCTTCGTGAACTTCCAGAACGTATTCACGAACAGCTGATCGATCCGCTTGTTCGGGATGAAGTCGGTGGTCCCGGCGCCCTCGGAGAACGCGCGCTGCGCGGCCTCGAGCCGATCGTTCTCGGCGAAGAACGTCTGGGTCCAGATGACGTTCGAGCGGAGCGCGGGGGACCAGGAGTGGGTGAGGCCGATGTGGTACGCGTAGGACCGCCACAGCTCGAGCTGGTCGCCCGTATCGAACGCGCCCTGGAGGAGCGAGTTGAACATGTAGCGGCCAATGCCATCACCGCCCTGCACGGCGGCGACGAGCGTCTCATTGGCGAACTTGAGGCTGCCCGAGAGGCCCACACCGTAGGCGCGCCTGGTGTGCTCGGTGGTGCGGAACTCATGCGTCACCGCGCGGGCCGACACATGGCCCCACTTCCCGCCGTAGCGGAAGGCGCCGATGAAGTCGGGCACCGCGTCATAGTCCTTGGAGAAGGTGAGGCTCTGCGGATTCTCGATCGCGAGGGCGAGAGAGGCCTCGGGGCTGAAGCTGAACGTGTAGCGGGCCACCGGCTGGCGCATGAGGGCGAGCGCGGCGGCGGGGTTGAAGTCGACCGTGTCGGGAGTCGACTCGCCGTCGAAGAAGGTGGACCAGGTCTGGCCGATGAGGAGACCGCCGAGCTGTCCGTACGCGTGGCGCAGACGGAACGCGGTGCTGTTCGTCGCCAGCTCGCCCTGGAACGTGTTCGGCGCGACGAAGTCAGCCTCCAGCCGCACGGTGAGGGCACCGAGCGGCGTGGGGGTATTGCTCATGACACCAAGACGCGAGGCCCGCCCGGTGATGAACACCTGCCGCTTCATCGGCTCGGCGACGCCGAGGTTGTCGAACGGCTGCACGGCGAGGAAACTCGCCCAGTCGAAGTTGTTGATGTCCGAGGTGCGACCATCGAGGTCGTACGTCGCGTCAACCTCCACGAACCCGTACACGTTCAGGGTCGTGTCGGTGCCGGGAATCAGGAACGTTCCAGGCGGCAGGGCGGCATCTTCCGCGGCGGCGGCGAGCGGAAGGGTCGAGGTCAGTACGGCGAGCATCGTTGCGAGGCGCTTCAAACCAGTCATGCTTTGAGTTCCCAGTATTTGAGTGGAGTGAGAGGACCCCACCCGAACCAGCCGACGCGAGGGCATAGCACGGCTCCTGCCATCACCTCACCTGTCATCACGACACTTCGCGCTCAATGAGGTGCTGAAGGTGCTGAAGGCGTTGGGAGCTCACGGGTTGACCGTGGTGATGGACAGGGCGGCTACGGCCAACGTGTGTCTCGAAAATCGTCGACAGGCGTTCACCCAGCATGGCCCTCGCGCGTCCAATGAAAGGTCGCGGCCAAGGAGATGACGGTAAAAGCAGCCAGCGTGGTGGAGGTGGCCGGGCTCGAGAACAGGGCGGCGCCGAGGCACACGCAATCCAGACTTCAGGGAACGCCTCCGATGCAAAAGTCCGGCGGAGCAGCCCCGTCCCGGCCAAGGGCATCAAGTCCGTCGAATCAGCGCTGGCTCAGCTTGACACCGAGCGTCGCACGTCGTAGCAATCCGCACGTGTGCGCCTCCCTCCAGTGCTGTTGTCGCTGTTCCACCACCTGTCGCCCGGGTGAAGAAGGAGCTTGTGCGCGCGCGTTTCATGCCTAGAAGCAACGTCAGCCCCAGAGGCCTGACGTCTTCTGCGCCGCCCCGGTTCCCGACAACGGACCGGGGCGTTTTCGTTTCCACCGGGATCTTCATCCCGCTCCTCGTTGCAATCCCCTCTCCGTCCCCATATTTCCGCCAGTTCCAACGCGCAGCGCTTTCCCCGGTTCCCCCCTGCGCCCAGACACACGGAGGCCTCGCGTGGTGCGGGCCTCCTTCCTGGAGGGAGCCGGAGTGGCCGTGATGCGTGATTGAGCTGCGAGAGGTGAGCAAGGTGTACAGGCAGGAGGGCCGCGAGGTGGCTGCCCTGCGAGGCGTCTCCCTGCGGGTCGCTCCTGGCGAGGTGTTCGGCGTGCTGGGACAGAGTGGCGCGGGCAAGAGCACCCTCATCCGCTGCGTCAACCTCCTGGAGCGTCCCTCGTCGGGCGAGGTGCGGGTGGAGGGTCGGGACATGCTGGCCCTTGAGCCCCATGAGCTCCGCCAGGCCCGGCAGGGCATTGGGATGATCTTCCAGCACTTCAACCTCTTCTCCTCGCAGACCGTGGCGGGCAACGTCGCCTATCCGCTGGAGGTGGCTGGCTGGCCGCGCCCACGCATCCAGGAGCGGGTGGCGGAGCTGCTGCAACTGGTGGGGCTGTCGGACCGGGCCCACGCCTACCCCGCCCAGCTTTCCGGCGGCCAGAAGCAACGGGTGGGGATTGCCCGGGCACTCGCACCACGGCCGAAGCTCCTGCTCTCCGACGAGGCCACCTCCGCCCTGGACCCAGAGACGACACGCTCGGTGCTCGGGCTGCTGCGCGACATCAACCGTCAGCTCGGACTGACCATCCTGCTCATCACCCACCAGATGGACGTGGTGAAGGACATCTGTGACTCAGTGGCGGTGCTGGAGCGGGGGCAGCTGGTGGAGCAGGGAAAGGTCATCGATCTGGTGACGCGTCCGGGCTCGCGGTTGCATGAGCTGTTCTACGCGCCGTTCGCGGCGCGTGACTGGCCGGTCCATCCCGGACGGCGGTTGGTGGAGCTGACCTTCGTGGGCGAGAAGGCCAGCCAGCCCGTCCTCACCACCATGGCGCGCCGCTTCGAAGTGGACGCCAATCTGATGGAGGGCTCGTTGGATCGCGTGGCCGGGGCTTCGGTGGGGCGTTTGCTCTTCGAACTCACGGGCAAGCCAGAGGCCGTCACTCAGGCGCTGGCCTTCCTGCGCGAGCAGGGCCTGACGGTGGAGGAGCGGGCCCATGTCTAGCGAGCTGTTGGTTTCGCTGTGGAAGGCCACCCTCGAGACGCTCTACATGACGTCGGTGGCCGCGGTGCTGGTGTTCCTGATGGGGCTGCCCCTGGGCGTGCTGCTGGCGATCGCCGACCGGGGAGGACTGTGGGAACGGCCCCTGCTCCACCGGGTGCTGGGGACGCTCGTCAACGTGGGGCGCTCCGTGCCCTTCATCATCCTCATGGTGGCCATCGTCCCGCTGACCCGCCTGCTGGTGGGCACCACGATTGGAACCACCGCCGCCATCGTGCCCCTGGTGGTGGCGGCCATCCCCTTCATGGGACGCGTGGTGGAGCAGAGCCTGCGGGAGGTGGATGCCGGACTGGTGGAGGCCGCCGTCGCCATGGGCTCCACCCATCGCCAGGTCATCCTCCGCGTGCTCATCCCCGAGGCGCTGCCCTCGCTCATCCGTGGCACCGCGCTGATGATCATCAGCCTGCTGGGCTACAGCGCCATGGCGGGGGCCGTGGGTGGGGGAGGCCTGGGCGACCTCGCCGTGAAGTATGGCTACATGCGATTCCGCACCGACGTCATGTTGGGATGTCTCGTGGTGCTGCTGGTGTTGGTACAGTTCGTCCAGTGGATCGGGGACGGACTGGCGGCCCGGTTCGATCGCACCACCTCACGTCCCGCGCGTGCCCTCGATTGATTTCCCTGGAGGACCCAACCATGAAGCAATTGTCCAAGGTACTGCTCACTCCCCTGCTGCTCTCCGTGCTGACGATGACGGGCTGCAAGAAGTCCGACGCGCCCGCCGAGCAGCAGCCCGGTACCGCCGTCCGTACGTTGAAGGTCGGCGTCAACCCCGTGCCCCATGGGGAAATCCTGCGCGTGGCCGCCCCGCTGGCCGAACGTGACGGCGTTCGCATCGAGGTGATCGAATTCACCGACTACGTCCAGCCGAACATCGCCCTGGCGGACAAACAGCTGGACGCGAACTACTTCCAGCACGTGCCGTATCTCGAGCGGTTCAGCGCCGATCGCAAGCTATCGCTGGCCAACGTGGGCGCGGTGCATCTGGAACCCCTGGGAATTTATTCGACGAAGCACGCGACCATCGCCGCCCTGCCCGAGGGGGCGAAGGTGACCATCCCGGCCGATCCCACCAACGCGGGCCGGGCCCTCCGCCTGCTGGAGCAGCAGGGATTGCTCCAGCTTCGCGAAGGCGTGGGTTCCAGCGGGACCCTGAAGGACGTGGTGGGCAACCCGAAGAAGCTGGAGCTGAATGAGATTGATGCCGAGCAGCAGCCGCGCACCCTCCAGGACGTGGATGCCGCCATCATCAACGGCAACTACTACCTCGAGGCCAAGAAGAACCTCCAGCTCGACGCGAAGACGCTGGCCCAGGAGGCCGCGCAGGGCAACCCCTACGCGAACATTCTGGTCGTGCGTAAGGGCGACGAAGAGCGGCCCGAGATCAAGACGCTGTTGAAGGCGCTCCAGTCCACCGAGGTGCGCCGCTACATCGAATCCACCTACGGCGGCGCGGTGATTCCGGCCTTCTGACAACTCCCCGGCCCGCCTGAAGTCAGACACCGGCGGGCTGCCGTGGAACGGGCCTCCCGTCTTCCCGAGGACGGGAGGCGATACGCGCCTCCCGTGTGCTCGTTCCGCTACCTCAAGGCGACTGCGTCACCTTGTTGTTGGCGCCGCTGCGGCTCACCTTGGGCTTCTTGGCGCCCACGGCCTTCTTCCAGGTGACGGCGTTGTTGGCACCCGTCACGTCGATGGAGCCGACGGCCTCCACCTTCACCGTGTTGCCAGCACCGCTCACGCTCACGCGCTTGCACTCGCCCGTCAGCGTGACCTCGTTGTCGCTGCCGCTAACGTCCACCTCGGTCTTCGACGAGCAACGGTGCGTCTCCTTGGCGCCCATGCCCGAGATCTCGATCCGCGCGTCGTCCGACTGCTCCTCGGTCCGGGCGCGCTCGCCCTCCTCTCCGCCCCGCGTCTCCACCTCGGTGTCACCCGTGCGGACGCTCGTCCCGGCGCCACCGGTCTTCACTTCCGTGTCGCCCGTCTTCACCTCCACATTGCCGTCCTTGCCCACCTTCACGGACGTACGGCCCTGCGCCGCGCCCATGGCTGGAGCCAGCAGCAGACTCGCGATCACACCCGACAGAACCGTTCCACGAACGAACTTCGACATTGCACCCCTCCCTGTGACGATGTCCTGGGACACATGACACGGAGGCCAGGAGGGCCTCCGCTGGCGGTGCAATCAACACGCGGCGTCGCCGAAGTGCAAGGCTCCGTCGCGTTCGGAGGAGTCAAGGAAGGAAGGGCACGCGCCCGACACGCACGCAAGAAGAGGTACGCGCGGAATCGCCGTCACAGACCCGTGGCTCGAATCCCAGGAGCCGCAACTCCGCGAGGAGCCGTGACTCGGCATCTGTGTTGGGGCCGTCCACCAGCCGCCGGATGACGGCGAGCGTGCGGGGAGAAACGCCTTCGGACGCGAACGCCGCGTACAGGCGCTCCTCGTCGTAGTGTCCCCGAGGTCCCACGTCCCGGAGCAGCCGTCCCCAGAGCGTGAAGATGTCCGCCTCCGGGCGCGACTGTCGTGCGGAGGCCCCCGCCATGGCGGAGATGATCAAGCCACACCGGTAGTAGCTCGTGTACTTGCCGGGACGGGAGGACTCCCGAAGGGGCGCTCCCTCGAGCAGGAACAGACACTCGGACACGGCATCCGAGATGCGCTCGCGGACGTACTCCCCAGGGAGCGTGCCCAGTTCCGCGAGCGCATGCAGAGCGAAGGCCTCGGCCCCGCCCTCGTTCATCCAGTCCCCACCGGCGACCTCGTGGACGGCCAGTTCCCCGTTCCAGAGGTGCGCGGCCTCGTGCGCCACGAGTTCGGACAGGCGCCGGGTCACCTCCGGATCCGCCAGACGGTTGGCACCAATCCGGATGTCGAGCTGAACGAGTCCTGGAAGGGTCCCCCCGCTCATGTTGATGCTTCCGGGACGCGGTGTTGAGCCAAAGCTGATGAACAGGGTGGGCTCGAAGGAGAGCGGACTTCCGGTGCGCGCGGTGTACAGCGTGAAGAGGCGCGGGAGCAGGCGCTCGATGTGCTCGCGAAGCGGCCGGGGCATCCCCGGGTCCACCACCGCCGTCACCCCCTCCCGAACCACCGAGCCCGAGCCGAAATAAGCATAGGTGCCCTGGGGGGAATTCTCCCAGCGCACCTCCTTCTCGCTGCTCTGTCCGGCCACGACGACCCGCTCTCCGGGACGGGGGATCAGCAAGACGTGCAGGGGCTGTGGCTCCTCCTCACCAGAGGTGAGCCCCAGCACGCCCGTGTAGAACAGGACCGCGCCGTCCGAGTACGGGAGGAAGACCTGGTAATCCTTCTCGGGCTTGACCTCGTAGGAGGACACTTCGATCCGCAGGGTACGGAAGGGCGAGCCCACTGGTGCCGTGAGGACGTCCTCGTCGCCCTGGCGCTCGATGGAGGCCGCCGCGGGCTCCACTACCCGCCAATGGGACTGGCGGAATCCATGTCCCGGGCGGGTGAAGCGCACGGAGTGCGAGGGAGTGGGGAGTTCGTAGGTGAGGCTCCAGGTGCCCGTCCCACTGACGGCGCGCTGGACCCGCACGGTGAGGGCGGACGCTCGCGCTGAAGCAGGCGGCCGAGTGGCGTCACGGCGAGCGGTACACGCGCCCAGGAACAGCAATGCCATCCAGATGGCGAACCCTTCAGGTCTCATGACGGTGCCCACTGCAAGGCCTGTGCCCCATGTGGCCAACCCGAGGCACCAGGGCGCGCGCACGACCGGCCGGTCCATCCTGACGCGGGTCCGCGCGGCGCGTCTGTCAGAACGACAAGCCAAGGCCTCCGGGGTGACGGGGGGCATGGGTTCTCGTGGAAGACGGCGTGCGCTAGGCTGCCCATGGCCGCCCTGACGCCCCTGCTCAGCTCAGGATGCGCAGGGGCGCGGTGCGCACCAGGGGAGAGTTCGTCATGTCGCAGGAGAACGTCATCAACATCGTGGTGTTGGTGAGCGGTACCGTCGATCCCGTCAACATGGATCCGGTGCTTCGCTCCGTCAGCTACCCCGCGCCCAGCCTCGTGCCCCTGGACGATTCCGACGCGCACCAGAAAGCCGCCCAGAAGTCGCAGCCCGCCGCGAAGAAGCCGAAAGACAAGGATTGGTATTGGGAGGAGAACTGGCAATTCCGGAACGAGCTCCGGATGCTGCGCAAGCAGTACACCAACCTGCACATCTTCGAGGCGCACGGCTGGACGGGCGACAACTCGGTGCAGGCCCGGACGATCTCGGGGACCTACCTCGCCAACCGGCTCTGTGGGGCCGAGGGCGAGCCCGCCTTCTACTCGGGCTACCTCGGAAAGAAGGTCCACTTCCACTTCATCGGTCACTCGCACGGCGGCAACGTCATCAACGAGCTGACCCGCCAGGCGGCCAAGGTCTGGCCCAAGCAGTGGAGGATTCGCACCATCACCTATCTGTCCACGCCCTTCTTCTCCAAGTTGCACCAGGTGGACACGACTGCCTTTGACGACGACTGCAAGATCATCAACGCCTTCTGCAAATACGACATCACCCAACGGGTCATCGCCGACTTCTCGATGCACCCGATGACGGGCCTGATGAAGGCCGCGGACTCCGACGAGATTGGCTGCATCGCCAGGTGCCTGGCCAAGGACGCGGGAGCCACGCCCCGGCTCTTCAAGGAGCTCGTGTGCTCGTTGAACGTGTCGTTCCTGAAGGAAGGATCGAGCTCGAAGGCCTGGAAGACGTTGCAGGACAACCTGAAGGACGGCGTCGACTGGGACGACCTCCGGGGCGTGACCGGCGCGCTCGTGGATGACATGAAGAAGCTGGACATCCGGGTGGCGCATTACGGCACGGCGGAGGCCAAACGGTTCTACACCCATGTCCTCGGCCTGTTGTCGCGGCTCCATGACATCTTCACGAGGCTGCGCGCGGCCATCATCATGCTTCGGGATGGCTTCACCTACGAGGTGCACAAGTCGGTGCACCCGAGCAAGAAGATGACCCGCAAGGTCTTGCACCCGGCCACGGCCGCGAAGTTCATCCTGGAGCTGAATCGGTTGGAAGGCGGGCTCAACAAGACCAAGGCGGCCTTCACGAGCCGTCTGAGCAAGGGCAGGTTCCCCGCCCTGGGCCTCGTCCAGGACATCTACGTCGTCGAATTCCTCAAGCCGTTGATCACCTTCTTCTCGGTGAACCCCAAAACGCTTCGCGGGCCGCTCTGGGACTTGCTGGCCTCGGTTCTCGGCGAGCAGGTCGAAGTGTTCGACAACACGAGCGCCACCCCGGTCAACCAGCTCGCGGGAAAGGTGAACTCCAAGGGAAGGGCCTTCACCGTCGTGCCCGTGGAGGTCACCCGCGCGGACCACTACACCCAGGTGAAGGAGGCGGCGCGGTACGACGCGACGTTCAACAAATTCGTCAAACGCCTGGAGAGCATCGAGGCGCAGCTCGCGGGGAAGGATTTGCGCACCGCCCGGCAGCCTCTGATGGAGCTGCTCTTCACGCTGGTGGCGCACCTGGAGCCCGTGCGCGACCTCTTCGACTTCCCCATCGATGCCGAGTACGTGGGTTGGTTCAGCACCGCGATGAAGGCCTCCATCAAGTGGAAGAAGTTCTGGGGACAGACGAGCGAGTTCGAGCTGGAGCTGATGCGGCTGTTGACCGTGGCGCTGGACTACGCCGCCATCATCAAGGCACGCAACGTCGGGAAGCTGGAGGTGGACGAAGTGCAGATTCCGCCCGGTATCAAGGCGGAGTACGTGGAGAAGCCCGGGGTGAAGGAGCTGCAGTCCGCGAAGAAGCCCGGGGTGGAGGGGGCCTCGGCGCAGGTGGCATGTGACTGCGGCAAGCACGCGCCAAAGGCACCGCGACCCGAGGCGGAAGAAGCGAATGCGCTGAAGCCCCTGCCTGGCAGCATTCCGTACTTCGCCATGGTCGCGCACTCCACCAGCCGGCAAACCCTCCACGAGGGCGTGAAGACGGCGCTGAAGCAGCAACTCACCACCCTGAGCAAGGGAGGGTGAGGAGGGCTGGGCCCAGGCGTGCTCTCACCGGGGCGCCAGGTGGCAACTGCCCTGGGCGCGAGAAGCGCACTTGCGCCCATCCTCCCAGAGGGCGTCCGCCAACCGGGCCCCCTGGAGCTCCACCTCCTTCAGGTTGGAGTGCGTCAGGTCGGCGTCTCGCAGGTCGGCGTCCCGGAAGATGGCCCCCTCGAGGTTGCACCGGGCCAGGACGGCGAAGCGGAGCTTCGCCCCGGTGAAATCCGCCCGCACGAGCCACGCACCTCCGGCCGACAGGGAATAGGCATGCGAGGGCTCACTGCGACGATAGGGCCCGCCCGTGCCCGTGAGGCTCGCTCCCTCCAGATTGATGCCACGGAGGTTGGCCCCCTCGAAGTTGGCCGAGGGCAGCTCCGTCACCTTGCGCAGGTCGAGTCCCTCCAGGATGGCGCCCTGGAATCGCGCGGCCCCGAAGGAAGCGCCGTCGACGTGCGCGCCCCGCAGGTCGGCCCCGCGTACGTCGGCGCCCCCCAGGGAAGCACCACTCAGGTCGGCGTTGCGCAGACGGGCTCGGGCCAGCTTCGCGTTCTCCAGCGTCGCGCCCGCCAACCGTGCACCCTCCAGATCCGCCCCCTCGAGCTGGGCGCCCGTGAGCTCGCAGCCAGCACACTCCCGCGTCTCCAGCAGCTGCTTGACGGACTTCTGGAGCGCCTTCTGCTGGCGCGCTTGCTCGGACTCCTCGCGACACGCGGACAGGCCGGACCCGGACAGCAGCAACAGGAGAAGCAGGTGTCGTGGGTGGAGACGAGGGACCATGGCCTCGGAGTCTATCGCCAGCGGGCAGTCCTCCAAGCAGAGGACCTCGAGCCGTTCATCCTGTTCCCTCGGAACTTGGCGCCCGGCCACCCCGAGGCCGCCAGACAGGACAGGCAGGAGAGGAGCCGACTTTGTAAAGGACTTCGCGTGTTGCAGATCCGATGTGGCGGAGAGGCGCTTCGTCGCACGGGGAGCAGAGGAGCCCATGACGAAGGCCGACGTGCATGGAGGTGACATGAGGCTGGAGGCAAGTGTGCGCTCCTTTCCCGAGTTGCTCCTCCAGGTAGGCGAAAGCCTCCATGCCACGTTGGTCGTCGATGACCAGGGCCGGATTGCCCGGATCAACAGCACACTGACCATTACCGCTGGGTGGGGGGACGGCGAGCCTCCCGAAGGACGGCCTCTCGAGGAGGTGCTCCTTCTCCTTCCGTGGCTCGTGGATGCCCTGCGCACGGCCCTCACCGGCACGGAGACGGTCAGCGAGGGCGGCGAGCGGGACCGGTGGCTGAGGGCCCTGGTGCTCCCCGTCTTCGGAAACGATGGCCAGTGCCTGGGAGCCTGCGCACGCCTGAGCGAACGCGCGCCCGTGAAGCCCGGGTCGGCCCACCACGTGGCCCTGGAGCAGGAGCTCACCCGGACCCAGCGACAGTACGAGGAGCTGCTCAACACCATCGACGGCATCGTCTGGGAAGCCGATGTGAACTTCCGCTTCTCCTTCGTCAACAAACAATCGGAACGCCTGCTCGGCCATCCCCCCCGCCAATGGCTCCAGGAGCCGGACTTCTGGAAGAACCACGTCCACCCCGAGGACCGCGAGTGGGCCCAGGCCTACTGCCTGAAGGCGAGCCGGGAGCGCAGGCCCTACGAGTTCGAGTACCGCATGCTGGCCGCGGATGGCCGCGTCGTGTGGCTGCGGACCATCGTCACGGTGCTCGCCGAGGACGGGCGGTCCCTGAAGCTGCGCGGCATCATGGTGGATATCACCGAGCAGCGTCTGGCCCGGGAGAAGCTGGAGCAGACGGCCTCGCTGCTGCGCGCCACGTTCGACTCCATCACCGATGGAGTGCTCGTGGTGAGCAGGGACCAGCACATCACCGCCTTCAACAAGCGCTTCCAGCAACTCTGGGGGTACTCCGAGGAGGCCCTCCAGGGCACGCCGGACCCCAAGCAGACCCTCCCGGCCGCGATCGCCCAGGTCAAGAACCCCGAACGCTTCCTCGCACGAATCCAGGAGATGTATGCGGCGCCCGAGCGGGAGGGGATGGACATCGTCGAGCTCCACAACGGGCTCGTCCTCCAGCGCACCACGATTCCCCAACGGATGGGCCACACCATCATCGGCCGCATCTGGAGCTACCGCGACGTGACGGAGGAGCGCCGGGCCCGGGAGAAGCAGCAGCAGACGTTCTCGCTGTTGCGCGCCACGTTCGACTCCATCGCCGATGGCGTGATCGTGGTGGACTCCCACCAGAAGATCACCGCCTTCAACAAGCGGTTCCAGCAGCTCTGGCGGATCCCCGAAACCGCGCCGCTGGAGAACATGGACGCCATACAGGCGGTCCTCTCCTGCGCGCCCCTGGTCAAGGACCCGGAGCGGTTCGTCTCACGGCTCCGGGAGATGTTCGTGCTCTCCAACGAGGAGGCCGTGGACAGTGTCGAGCTCCGCGACGGGCGCATCCTCGAGCGCACCACGATGCCCCAACGGATGGGAGACACCATCATCGGGCGGGTCTGGAGCTACCGGGATGTCACGGAGGAGCGCCTCGCCAAGGCGGAGCAGGAGCGGCTGTTCGTGGCCGAGAAGAACGCGCGTGAGAAGCTGGAGGAGTCGCTCGCCGTGCTCGACACCTTCCTGAACAACGCGCCCATCGGAATGGGCTTCCTCGACCGCGACATGCGCTTCATCCAGGTCAACGATGCCCTGGCCGCGCTCCACGGCAAGACACGGGAGGAAGAACTGGGCCAGACGCTTCGAGAGATGGCGCCCCGCGTCGCGGCCAACGTCGAGCCCCTCTTGCGCCAGGTCCTGACCACCGGCGAGCCCCTCATCGGGTTGGATCTGTCGCTCGAGGTCCCGGCCACCCCGGGCCAGTTGCGCCACTGGCGCGTCAGCTATTACCCCGTCCGCACCATGAGCGGGCGGAGCGTGGGCGTTGGTGCCGTGGTCGTCGAGCTCACGGCGGAGCGCCGCGCCCAGCAGGAACGGGAGCGGCTGCTCCACGAAGCCCAGGAGGCCATTCAAACCCGGGATGACTTTCTCTGCGTCGCCTCGCACGAGCTGAAGACGCCCCTCACCCCCCTCAAGCTCCACCTGGAGCGGCTCAAACAGAAGTGCGCCACCGGACAACCCCTCCCGCCTCAGTACGCGGAGAAGGCACTCGCCCAGGTGGATCGGCTCTCGGGGTTGATCTCCGACATGCTGGACGCATCGCTGATCGATGCGGAACGGCTCGAGCTGGAGCGCGAGCCCCTGCCCCTCCAGGAGATCATCCACGAGGCCCTGAAGGACTTCCGCCCGGCCTGTCTCCAGCACCCGCTGGAGTACGCGGAGGAGTGCGCGGAGGAGTTCGTCGTCCTGGGAGACCGGGACCGGCTGGCGCAGGTGCTGCTCCACCTGCTGGAGAACGCCCTCAAGTACAGCCCCATGAAGGGACCGATTCGCGTCACGCTCACCCGGAAGGGAGCGGAGGCCCTCGTCTCCGTCTCGGACCGCGGAATCGGCATCCCGGAGGACCAACAGGCGCTTCTCTTCGAGCGCTTCTTCCGGGCCCGTAACGCCCCCGTGTCGGGTTTTGGAGGGCTGGGACTCGGGCTCTACATCTGCCGGTACCTCATCGAGCGCCACGGCGGCCGCATCTGGGCGGAGAGCCAGGACGGTCAGGGCACCACCTTCCGCTTCACCCTGCCGGTGGAACCGGCCCCGCTCCTTCACGGCCGCGCCTGACAGGGCGGTCAGCGAGGGTGGTGCGGACGACCCCCGGCGTAGCCTGTCGGCCGCACACGATGAGGGACGCACCACCCGAGGGAACTCCCCCGCCTACGGCAGTTCTTCGACCAGCAGCAGGTTCTGACCACGACTCCAACCGAAGTAATTGGAACCGCAGGTGCTTCCATCCGGGTGCTGCGTGGTCGACCAGATGGAGAACGTGTGGTAGCCGGGCGTCAGATTGGGAACCAGGCACGTCATATTCAACGGATGGTGGTGTTGTTGATTAGCACCCGAGTTCCACACATACTGGCCGTTGACGCAACCGGTCGGCTGATAGTCGACATACAGCTGGACGAAACCCCACCGCCCATTGCAATTGGCAACCGCCCGGAACGTGTCCGAGTAGGTAACCTTCAGGGTCTTCCCGATTGCGCTGACGGCATGCGTGATCTGCCGCGCACCGACACCAGCCCAGTCCCCAGAGAGTTCACCACTTCCGATGCTCATGTTCGAGTAGGTGAATCCCGTGTTCGGAAGTTCCTCGACGAGAAGAAGTGGGCTGCTCCTCTCCCAGCCAAGGTATGCATCACCACCACCTGCGTTCAGCGAGAATGCGACGTCCAACTTATGCTGAGCAGCCGAGACGTTTGGAAGGATGCAAGTCATCACGAACGGATTGAGGAAGTTGCCGCCAGTGCCCTGTGCATCGTACTTGCCCGTGTAGCAACTGGTGTTCACCCCATCAAGCCGCACCATCACCGTCGCCGCTCCACCATCCTGTACGTAACCCGCGCGAAGAGTATCCGCGAGCGTCACTTTGAGCAGCGTGGATGCGGACTGCTTCGTGAAGGTCACTTCGCGCCCGCTCGCCTTGACGAACGACGAGCTTGTCGTCCCCCCCGGAGAGCCTGCTTTTGAAAACGCGTAGGGCTGGGTATCATCCATTTCCTCGGCGAGAAGCAACGCACTGCCACTCGTTCCATGGCCGATAAAGCCAGTACCCACATCCGAGTATCCCCACACGTCGAACTCGTACAGACCCTTGGGAAGTTGCTCCGTGAGGCAGACATTCGCGAACGGCAGGTGGTAATTATTACCCCATCCCGACGAGTTCGAGTTGTACTGCCGAGCGTCGCAGCCCATCCCACTGCCATTCATGCGCACCGAGTACCAACCACTTCCTCCGTTGATGTTGGCACCTACCCGGAAGTTGTCGGAGACGGTAATCTTGATGCGAGACGTATCCTTGGTCTTGTAGATCGTGACCCGGCGCGATACGGGGACCCACAGGCTTGGGATCTCTCCTGAGGTGTAGCTTCCCCGTGGGTTGTTCGCCCACTTCGTCCGGAAGAGGTTGGCCGCGCTGCACACGAACTGGGTCGCCGTGACCTCGGAGTCGTTCAGGGTCCTGTCGCCATTCGAGTCGAGGCCACTCTTCACGGTCGTGCCGCCATACACGCAGTTGGCTCCCGCGGGCTCGGGGTCGAGCCGCACGAGGGAGTTCTTGCCGTTCTGACCATCATTGCCTCGCAGCCCGTTACACACGAACGTGGTGTTCGACACCTCGCTCGTCTCGAGCGTTCCGTTGCCATTGGCGTCCAGGCCACTCTTCACGGCCGTGCCACCCTGGGAGCAGTTCGCTCCAGACGGTTCGACATCGAGCCGGATGAGGGCGTTGGTGCCCGTCGTCTCCGTCAAGGTGTTGCAGACGTACTGCTTCGTGGTTACCTCGGTGCTCTCAAGCTGCGCGTTGGCGTTCACGTCGATGCCCCCGAGAACGGCCGTGCCATTCCGCGAGCAGTTCGCACCGGAAGCCTCGGGGAGCAGCTTCACCAGGTACGCGCCCCCGCTCTTCCCCTCACCATTGTCGCAGATGTACTGCGTGCTCGAGACCTCAGTATCCCCCTGGATCCCGTCGGCGTTCGCGTCGAGGCCGGACAGAACGGCGGTGCCACCGTTCGCGCATCGGGCGCCCGCAGCCTCGGGCAGCAGCTTCACGAGCGACATGCCGCCGCTCGGACTGCCGCTCCCGCTGCACACGAACGACGTCTGCTCCACCTCGTCGTCACCCAGGGAGCCGTCCCCATTGTCGTCGAGACCGGTCTGGATGGCGGTTCCCCCCTGCGGACACCTCGCTCCTGGCGACTCCGGAACAAGCCGGACCGAGGCATTCTTGCCATTGGCACCCACGACGTCCGTGGGCGAAGAACAAGCGGTGAACGCGAACACGAGACCGGCCACGATGGACCGACGCCAACCGTACTGCTGATACATTTGAGGGCTCCCCTTGATGTCTGGCTCACGGGACACGTCATCGCGCGTTCCCATCGCGGACCAGCAATCAAAGAAAAACTTGTTTTCTCGATAACGTCAAGACGCCCTGTTTTGACGGTTGCACGCTTGGTTCGATTGACGCCAACAGGTGCCAAGAGAGCCTATCAAGCAGATGAGCAAACGAGCGCGAGCTCAAGGCCCAGGAACTGGCATGGACCGGGGTGCCCAGAGCCTCCCCAGGTCGAGCGGCTCCGCGTCGAACGGTTCGGCGCGGACCACCTCGTCGCCCCCATACCGGGAGAGCCGCCAGCCGCGTGACCCCCGTCGGTAGACCTCCAGGGCGTGGGCCCTCGGGTCCACCAGCCACGCGTGGCTCACGCCTTCCCGATGGTAGAGGGGCAGCTTACGGCCCCGGTCCAGCGCCGCCGTCGAGGGAGACAGCACCTCGCACACCCAATCGGGCACCAGGTCGAAGAAGGGCGCATCCCGCTCGAACAACCCCGGGGCCCGCTCGTAGCGCCACGCCGCCATGTCTGGCACCAGCACCTGCCGGCCGAGGTGCAACTCCGGCTCATCCACGAACCACCAGCCTCCCTCTCCCCCCTCCCCCACCCCGAAGGCGGCTCCCAACCTCACGCCGAGCACCGAGGCCACCCACGCGTGCCACTTCGCCGGCCGTGGGAAGGCCCACAGCTCGTCGTCGATGATCTCCCCCACCCACCCCGGTGGCAGGGCCTCGATGTCCTCGTAGGTGGCTGGACGCTTTCCCCGACCCATGACCGCTCCTCCCCACAGGCACTCCCGCCTGACCGCTCACATTCTACCGGAAGGTCTGACGGGAAAGGTAGGGCTGGCGGCCACGGCCAGAGTGCTCCTGGCTACCAGGTGACTGGCAGCTCGTGCGCGCCGAGCAGGTTCTCGTCCTGCTTGAAGGGGATGTCCTCGAGGGGCACGGCCAGCCGCAGGGTGGGGACGCGTCGGAACAGCGTGCCGAACACCACCTCGAGTTCGATGAGGGCCAGCGCGCGTCCCATGCACAGGTGGACCCCATGGCCGAGGGCCAGGTTGCGGTGGGGAGCACGGTTGACGTCCAGACGGTCCGGGTCGGAGAAGATCGTCTCGTCGCGGTTGGCCGAGTCGATCTGGATCAGGACCCCCTCCCCGGCTCGAATGAGCTGGCCACCGATGGTCAGGTCCTCCGTGACGGCGCGCTGCCGGGCGTTCTGTGAGACGGTGACGTAGCGCAGGAGTTCCTGGACGGCCTGGGGGGGCTCCTTCGCCGCGAGGAACTCGCCGATCTGGTCCGGGTTGAGCAACAGTGCCACCGCGCCCATCCCGAACATGTAAGCGGACGGGCCATGCCCGGTGTAGAAGAGGAATTGGAACATCGAGACCGCGTCCTGCTCGCTCATCTTCCCCGGAAGCACCTGTTCGGCCACGACACGGCCCATGAGCGTGTCACCGGGCTCGCGCTTGTTCGCGTCCACCATGCGGTGGAAGTAGCCGTCCATCTCGTCCAGCGCGCGTTCGACCGCCTCCCTCCCCGCGGTGCGGGACCCGATGGTGCGGCTGAGGACGTGCAGGTGCTCGTAGTCCTCGCGGGGAACGCCGAGCAGCTCGCAGATGATCAGACTGGCCACGGGAAGCGCGAAGGCCGCCATCAAGTCGGTCGGCCTCGGTCCGGCCAGCATCGCGTCGATCGTCTCGTCGACCGTGCGCTGGATGAACGGCCGCAGGGCCTCCATCCGCCGCGGCGAGAACTCCTGGAGGATCATGGCCCGCTGGACCCGGTACTCTTCATCGGAGCGGAACGGGAACGGCAAGAGCCGGTCCCTCCGGGTCGCCGACGCGGGTGAAGTGTGTGGGAAGCCCGGCGACCTGAAGTCCATGCTCAACCGTGGGTCGGCCAGGGCCGCGAGGGCGTGCGCGTAGCCGGTAATCAGCCACGGCATACTGCCATCCCATACTCGAATACGAGACACCGGCGCCTCCTGCCGGAGACGCTTGAACCCGGCCGGAGGATCCAGGGGGCACCGCCAGTCCTTGGGCATTGGATAGGAATCGCTCATCGTGTGTCTCCAGCTCGCTCGAGGCGAGCAGCGGCTCCAGCCACCGTGGGGGTCTGGTACAGGTCACGCAATCCGATATCACGACCGAGTTCGGCGCGAACCCGGACCGCGACATCGACCAACAACAGGGAATGGCCGCCAAGACGAAAGAAGTCATCGTGCGGACCAACGGTCTCGACGCCGAGCACGTCGGCGAAGATCCGGGTGAGGACCCGTTCCGTCCCGGCTCGGGCGGGCAGCAGGCGGGACACCGGCACCTCGAGAGCGGCGGTACGCAGGACTTCCTCATAGGAGGACAACAGGCCGTCGATGAAGCCGGTGTCGAACACGCTCTCATCAAACTCGGCCCAGACGACGCTCGCTCCGTCCGCGGTCTCCTCGACACGCAGCGTGAGTTCGAATTTGGCGGTGGCGAAGTCCAGCAGGTGTTCGCGCACCACGCAGCCGTGCAGTGACAAAACTCCAATGGACCCCGCCGGGTGATGGGCGAAGTTGACCTGCACGATGGGCGAACGGGCGGGGTCTCTCGGGGGATCGAGTTCGGCCACGAGCTGCTCGAAAGGCAGCTCCTGGTGCGCATGGGCGGCGGCGGTGGCGTCGGCCACCCTCCCGAGCAGCTCACGGAAGTCCGGGTCCCCGCTCAGATCGATCCGCAGCGCGACGGTGTTGACGAAGAAGCCCAGCACGCGCTCGACCTCGGGCAGTTCGCGGTTGGCCACGGCCAGACCGAGCAACACCCGCTCCCTGCCCGCGTGGTGCCCGAGCACGACCCCGCAGGCGGCGGCCAGCACCGTGAACGCGGTCTGACGCCCGGTGCTCGCGAGCGAGCGCACCGCCGCGGCGACCTCGGCGGGCAGAACGCGGTGCACACGCCGTCCCCGTCCCATCGCCCGGCGGGGCGGGACGAGATCCAACACCAGCGGGGTTCCAGCCAGATGCTGACGCCACCAGCGCGACAATTCCTCGCGCCGCGGCTCGGTGAGCTGTTCCCGCTGCCAGACCGCCCAGTCCGCGTACTGCACGGGCAGTTCGGTCCACCCGATGGGCTCACCGGAGACCGCCGCCCGGTACGCCATGGCCAGTTCCTCGAGAAGGATCTGCAACGACCATCCGTCTGCCGCCAGCAGGTGTACCGACAACAGGAGGAAGTGCGTCTCTGGAGCCAGCTTCAGCACGGAGAGCCGCAGCAGCGGTCCACGCTCGATGTCGAACGGTTGTGCGGCGAGGACTTCCGCGTGTCTCAGCGCCTCGGATTCGTCCGGCACGTCGATCACGCGCACCTGGCAGCACCCGTGTGGCGACACGTGTTGGCTCGCACCGAGCGGAAAGACGGTCCGCAGCGGTTCGTGCCGGGCCACCAGCACGTCCACGGCCGAGCACAGGGCGGTGATGTCCAGCGGACCCGTCACCCGGAAGCAGCGGGCCGTGCTGTGAGCGAATCCCGTGGGGTCGAGCCCGTGGAGGAAGCACAACCGCCGCTGGGCGAAGGACATCGGGAAGACGTTCGTCATGCGCGGGGCAACCTGGGAATCGTGGGCCGCGAGGGAGGCAACGAGGAGAGCACGTCGGCCAGTTGCGCGATGGTCGGGCGGGTGAAGATCGTGGCGAGGCCCACCTCCCGGCCCGCCAGCCTGCTCAGCCGCGCGGCGAGCTTCATGGCCTGCAACGAATGCATGCCCAGCGCGAACAGGCTGTCATGGACACCAATCCGGTCCACCTTCAGCAACTCGACGACGAGCGCGGCGATCCGGGCCTCGGTCGCGTTCCGCGGCGCCAGGAAGGGCGCGTCCGCGCTCGCGTGCGGCGTTGGCAGGCGGGTCTGGTCGAGCTTGCCGCTGGTGTTCAACGGCCACGCCTCGAGCACCATGACGACACCCGGCACGAGATGTCCGGGCACCCTGCGTGCCATGTCCTCGCGTACGGCCTGACCGGACAGCGCAACCCCCGGTGCGGCCACGACGTAGCCGATGAGCCGCGGCTCGCCCCCCACCCGCTCGGTGATGGCAACGGCGTCGAGCACCCCGGGATGGGCGGCCAGTCCAGCCCTCACTTCGGCCAGCTCCACCCGGAAACCCCGGATCTTCACCTGGTCATCGCGGCGGCCCATGAACTCGATCACCCCGCCAGGCAGCCACCGGCCCAGGTCCCCGCTGCGGTACAGCCGTTCACCCGGGAACGAACCCAATGGGTGCGCCACGAACCGCTCGGACGTGAGGCCCGGCTGGCCCAGGTATCCACGCGCCACGGTGGGTCCGCCGATGCAGATCTCTCCGACCACGCCCGGTGGCACCACCTGCGAGAAGGCATCCAGCACGACGAGCTGGGCGTTGGACAGTGCCCGGCCGATGGGCACACGGACCGCCTCGGCGTCATGCCAGTCCTCGAGCCGCTGACCGCTGGCGAGGATGGTCGTCTCGGTGGGGCCATAGGCATTCGTCACCCGAGTGAACCCCCTGCTCCGCGGCGCGCGGAACGCATCCGGGGAGACGATGTCGCCCCCGACCAGGACCCGGTCCATGTGCTCGAGCACCTCCGGGGCCTCGGCCACTATCTGGTGGAACACCGCGGGGGTGAGGAATGCGTGGGTGATCGCGTTGCCGGTGAGGCATCGCCCCAGGCCTCGCACGTCCCAGCCGGGCCCCAGGAAGTGGATCGCCGCGCCGTTCACCAGCGGCCCCCAGATCTCCAGCACCGACACGTCGAAGGAAGCCGATGCCATGGCCAGCATCGTCTTGCCCGGCGCCAGGTCGATCGCGTCGAAACCGTACAGGCGGGCCACGACCGAGCGGTGCTCGATCTGGATTCCCTTGGGTCTGCCGGTCGACCCGGACGTGTAGATGACATACGCGAGGTCGGAGGGGTCTCCCGCGCGCAGCGGTATCCCCGGCGCGTCGGAGACGCCGTCCATCCGCACGACGGGGATGTCGGGTAGCCGGCCGGCCAGTTCCGCCGTCGTGACCACGGCTCGTGCGCCGACGTCCTGGATGAGCCTCTCCAGGTGGGCTGGCGGGTGATGGGGATCCAGCGGAAGGTAGGCGGCTCCGGACTGGAGGACACCCAGTTGGGCCACGACGAGCCGGGCCGAATGCGGGACGCACACCGCCACCACGTCCCCACGGCCGAGCCCCATGCCGCGCAGATGACGCGCCAGCCGCGCCGCCTGATGCGTGAGCTCGCGGTAGGACAGCGGCGGGTCCTCCGACACCACGGCGGGTGCGTCCGGCGTGCGCTCGGCCCAGTGCTCGACGAGTTCGGGCAACCATTGCGCCGGAGCGTCTCGCCGGGGCCCCACGGAGACGAGCGCCCCGCGCTCCTCGTCATCCAACAGGGACAGTGCCGACACCGGCGTGTCTGGAGCGTCGGTGATGGCGCGCAACAGCCGCTGATACGCGGACAGCATGCCCGTGATGAAGAACTCCTCGAAGAGGTTGGAGTCGAACTCCCAGGCCAGCATGATGCCTCGCAGGGACGAGCGAGGGCTGTCACGTACGGGGTCCTCGGACCGGGGGATGTGCACGACGTTGCTGGCCAGCCGGCTGACCTGCCCCGGCTCGGCATGGAGGGGAACGGCGACGACGCACAGCTCGAACTTCGCCGAACCATTGCTCAGCCCCTCGACGAGGGTGACGTCGAGCGGAGCCGCGTCGAGCGGGCCCAGCGGTGAGTCGTGAAAGCTGAACATGGCCTGGATCAACGGATGGAGTCCGCCGTGGTGCCTCGCGGGCGACTCCGCGAAGATCATCTCGTAGGGCAGTTCCTGATGGTCGTAGACCGCCAGGGTGGTCCGCCGCACCCGCTCCAGGAACTCCACGAACGTGGGGTCTCCGTGCAACCGGCCGCGCATCACGACCGTGTTGACGAACATCCCCAGCAGGTTCTCGGTGTCCTGCCAGCGCCGATTGGCGACCCCGGAGCCGACGAGGATGTCCTGTGAGCCCGTGTACCTGTGCAGCAACACGAAGAACGCCGCGAGCAGCGTGGTGAAGAGCGAGGCCTTGTTCCGGTCGGCCAGGTCCTGCAGACGGCACGCGAGCTCACCGTCGATCTCCATCCGGGGCGCCCATCCGCGGAACGTCCGGGTCGTGGACACGGCGCGGCGAGGGAGCTGGAGCACGGTCTCGGCCCCCTCCAGTTCCCGGCGCCAGAAGCGGCGCTGCGCCGCGGCGGCCTCCGTGCCGCACCACTCCCGCTGCCAGCGAGCGTAGTCGTAGTACTGCACGGGCAGCTCCGGGCGCCGCACCCGGCCGTCGCGCACGTGGTCGGCGTAGCCCTCGAGGAGGTCCCGGATGAAGACGTTGAACGACCATCCGTCGTGCACGATGTGGTGCTCGACGTGCACGAAGACGTGCTCGCTCGCGCCGAGCCTGAGCAGCAGCCAGCGGAAGGGCCTGCCCTCGGCGAGCGGAAACGGCGTCTGGAACATGTCGCGAACGGCCGCGGCGACCAGGGCCGCCTGTTGGGCTTCGTCCGCGCCAGTCAGATCCCGTAGCGGGACCTCCACGTCCCAGGGCGGCTCCAGCTCACACCGCAGCTCTCCATCCACCTCGGGGAAGCGCGAGCGCAGCACGTCGTGGCGCCTAACCATGTCCGTGAGGCTGGCGTGCAACGCGGTGATGTCCAGGTCACCCGAGAACCGGAGCACCGCCTGGGAGTGGTAGGCCCGCGCATCCGGGTTGAGTTTGTGCATCAGCCACACCCGCTGCTGGCCGTACGACGGAGCGATCCCGGTGCCGGGTTCCGCCCTCCGCGGGCCTGGCTCCACCCCCCCGTGCCCGGCCTTGATACGCGCCGCGATCTCTGCGACCGAGCGGGAGCCGAGAACGGCGCTCAGCTCGACGTGTGCCCCCAGCACGCCGCGCACGCGGGCGACGAACTGCATGGCGAACAGGGAATGGCCGCCCAGCTCGAACAGGTCGTCCCGTACCCCGACCCGATCCATCCGGAGCAACTCCGCCGCGATCCCCGCCAGGGACTCTTCCAGGGGCGTGCGCGGTGGTTGATAAGCATCGTGCTCCGGCCGACGCGGCCGTGGCAGCCGGGCCCGGTCGACCTTGCCGCTCGTGGTCAGCGGCCATTCGTCGACCACACAGATCACGTCCGGCACCAGATAGCCGGGCAGGCGACGACGCAGCTCGGCGCGGAGCGCCTCGGCCGAGAGCACGTCCCCCGCGGCCGGTAGCACATAGCCCAGCAGACGCTCACCCCGCCCTTCGATGACGGCCACCGCATCGCGCACGTTCGGCAGCGCGACCAGTGCGGCCTCGACCTGTCCAAGCTCGATGCGTGCGCCTCGGACCTTGATCTGGTCATCACGCCGGCCGAGAAACTCGAGCGTGCCGTCCGCCAGTCGCCTGCCGATATCGCCGCTGCGGTACAGGCGGCTTCCCGGCACGGGGCTGAAGGGATCGGGAACGAACCGCTCGGCGGTGAGGGCGGGTTGCCCCAGATACCCGCGCCCGACACCGCTCCCTCCGATACAGATCTCCCCCGGGGTTCCATCGGCGACCGGCCGCAGGCGCTCGTCGAGGATGACGACATGGGAGTTGGAGAGGGGACGGCCGATGGGCACCCGCTCGCCGTGCGGGGCGCCCACGACGGTGTGCAACGTGCTCGCCACCGTCACCTCCGTGGGCCCGTAGCCATTGACGAAGCGGTGGAACCCCGACCATTGCCGGGCGGTCTCCGGAAGGCACACGTCTCCCGTGCTGATCACCAGCTCGAGGTCGATGAACCGGCCCGGCCTCAGCGTGCGCAAAACGGACGCGGGCAGCACCGCGTGGGTGATTCGACGGGTCAGCAGCACCTCGGCCAGCAGCTCTCCGGAGGTTCTCGAGTCGTCGAGGGTCTCCAGACAGCCGCCATTGGCCAGCGCCATCAGGATGTCGAACAAGGTGGCGTCGAAGGACGGGTGGGCGAATTGCAGCACCCGTGTCCTCGGCCCCAGCTCCCCCAGGACGTCGCGCTGGGCGTGGAGCAGATGGGCGACTCCCCGATGCTCGGCCATGACCAGCTTGGGCTCACCGGTCGAGCCGGACGTACAGATGATGTACGCCAGATCCTCCGGGGCGAGCACCGCCTCGCCCTCCACGTCCTCGCTCTCTGGCACGTCGGTGCCGGGCTCGGCGCCGAGTTCGAGATGGGGGAGGCCCGGCACGGCGCTGGCCCGCGACGGGCCCACCACCAGTGCCGCCCCCGCCCTCCTGATGACGTCCCCGCGCCAGTCCTCTGGGTGCGCCGGAGCCAGCGGAAGATAGGCCGCGCCGACCCGCCAGAGGGCAAGCACGGTCTCGATGAAAGCCGGGCCACGGTCCATCACGACCGCGACCACGTCCCCGCGCCCGATCCCCCTGGCTCGCAAGCGTCCAGCCAGGGCGCGGGTGCGCTCGTGCAGTCGCGCGTAGGTCACCTCGACGGTCCCGTCCGAGATCGCGACATGGTGGGCATGCAGCCGCGCTTGCCGATCCATCTCGTCCAGCGCCGACCGCCACGGTCCGTGGTCGACCTCGCTGTCTCGCACGCGCGCGAGCATCCGCGCCCCGTCCCCGCCTTCCAGCGGAGCGCTCCTGGAGTGCTCCTGGAGCGCCCACGGGCTCTTCTGCCGGAGGCAGGACAACAGCCGTTCGTATTCTGTTCCGGTGACCAGGGTGGAGGGGGGCGTGGAACGCAATGAGGTCTCCTGTCTGGGTTACCTAGATACACAAGGGGGGAACGGCATCGAGCAAAAACCCGGTTGAACCGCGGCCCCACCTGGCGCATTACAGAAGGACCATGAGCGACCGAGGCCCTCCCAAGAAGAAGAACGAGGCGTTCAACAATCCCTTCAAGGCGGCTCTCACGGACCTCAAGAAGAAGCAGGCCGAGGCCGAGCCTCCCAAGAAGCCCCAGGCTCCTCCCCCGCCCCCCAAGCCGACCAAGGCCTCGCGCGTCCGCGAGGAGGACGACGCCTCCCTCTTCCTGTCCGCCATGGACGGAGTGGAGCAGCTCACCCACCGGGGCGAGGCCCCCGTGCCCAATCCCCGCCTCCCGGAGATCATCGACGAGAACGCCGAGGCGCTCGCCGAGCTGGCCGAGATGGTCGCGGGCCAGGGCGAGTTCGACATCGCCGGCTCGAACGACTTCATCGAGGGCTCCGCTCCGGGACTCGACGTGCGGCTCATGCGCTCGCTGCGCCGCGGCGACTTCGTCCTCCAGGGCCAGTTGGATCTGCACGGCAAGACCCGGGCCCAGGCCCAGGAGGCCGTGGACCGCTTCCTCACCGAGAGTCACCGCGCCCGCAAGCGCTGCGTGCTCATCGTCCACGGCCGGGGGCTGAACTCCCACGATCAAATCCCCGTGCTCAAGGAGTGGCTGCGCGATTGGCTCGGCCAGAAGCGGATCGGCAAGACGGTGCTGGCGTTCGCCTCCGCACGGCCCCAGGACGGTGGAACGGGCGCGGTCTACGTTCTGCTGCGCCGGTAGCTGGACGCCTGGGCGGCTCCGTGCATACATGCCGCCATGGCACGCGATCTGATTGATCTGCACATCCACATGGGCAGCTCCGTGGCTCCCCATGTCCTCTGGTCCCTCGCGCACCAGCAGGGCTTCAAGCTCCCGGTGAAGGACTACTTCGAGTTCGTCGAGCTCATCACCTCCCGTCCCGGCAAGGTGGGCAGCCTCGAGGACTACCTGAAGATCCTCCACACCTGGACGGAGAAGCTCCAAAGCTCGCCCCTGGCCGTCGAGCGCTGCGTGTACGAAATCATCGGCAAGGAGTACCGCGGCAGCCGCGTCACGCAGATGGAGCTGCGCTTCAACCCCATGAAGCGCAACCTCAACTCCGAGCTGGACCTGGACCACATCATCCACGCGGCCCTGCGCGGCATGGACCGGGCCGTGCTCGAGTACGGCGTGAAGGCGGGCCTCATCTTCTGCCTGGCGCGCGAGTTCGATCACCGGCTCAACAGCATCCTCGTGGACAAGGCGATCAAGTACCGCAACCGCGGCGTGTACGGCATCGACCTGGCCGGCACGGAGACGAACGCGCTGGAGCTGGAGCCCGAGGTGGTGACGCAGTACGAGGAGCTCTTCGAGCGCGCGCGTCAGGCGGGCCTCAAGTGCACCGTGCACACGGGTGAGACGCGGGGCACCGGTGCCGAGGGCGTCATGGCGGTGGTGGACAAGCTCAAGCCGCACCGCATCGGCCACGGCATCCGCGCCGCCTACGACGAGACGGCCATGAAGATGCTGCGCGAGCGCGGCGTGGTGCTGGAGATCTGCCCCACCTCCAACCTGCACACCCGCGCCGTGGACGGCATCGCCGAGCTCAAGCACATCCTGGCCACCTTCTGGGACCGGGGCGTCAAGTTCACCCTCAACACCGACGGCACCTACCTGCTGGAGACGGACATGCTGCGCGAGGTGGAGCTCGTCGAGAAGAACGGCCTGCTCACCCCCGCCCAGGTGGATCAGACGCTCGCCTGGGCGCGCCAGGCCTCCTTCATCCCCGCGTGAGCCCCATGTACTCCCTGCTGCGCGCCCTGCTCTTCCTCCTGTCCGCCGAGCGCGCCCACCGCCTGGGCATGGCCGCCCTGCGCGTCCTCGGACATTTCCTGGGGCTGTGCCGGCGCCTGCGCGCCCGCGCGCTCACCCCCGCCACCTATGACGCCTCGGTGCGGGTGGCGGGCCTCGCGTTCGACCACCCGGTGGCGCTCGCCGCGGGGCTCGACAAGGAGGCCGAGGCCGTGGACGGCCTGTTCGCGCTGGGCTTCTCCGCGGTGGAGGTGGGTACCCTCACCCCGCGGCCCCAGCCGGGCAACCCCCCACCGCGCCTCTTCCGCCTCCCCGAGCACCACGCCCTCATCAACCGCATGGGCTTCAACAACCACGGCGCCCCGTCCGCCGCGGAGCGCTTGCGCGCGCGCACCTGGCGGCCCGCTCCGGTGGGCGTGAACATCGGCAAGAACAAGGACACGCCGCTGGAGCGCGCGGTGGACGACTACGTCGCGTGCGTCGACGCGCTCGCCCCGCTCGGGGACTACGTGGTGGTCAACGCGAGCTCCCCCAACACGCCCGGCCTGCGCCAGTTGCAGGAGCCCGAACTCCTCACCGCCCTGCTCCAGGCCGTCCAGGCGCGGCTCGCCCAGGTGGCGCCCGGCAAGCCCCTGTTCCTGAAGATCGCCCCGGACCTCACGCCCGAGGCCGTGGACGAGGTGGTGGACGTGGCGCGCGCCTGCGGGCTCGCCGGCCTCATCGCCACCAACACCACGATCGCGCGGCCCTTCGAGCACCCGGTGGCCAAGGAAGCCGGGGGCCTGTCCGGAGCCCCCGTGCGCGAGGCCGCCAACGCCGTCATCCGCCGGGCCTACGCGCGCAGCAGCGGCGCGCTGCCCATCATCGGCGTGGGCGGCGTCTTCACCGCCGAGGACGTGTACGAGAAGCTGCGCGCCGGGGCCTCGGTGGTGCAGGTGTACACGGGCTTCATCTACGAGGGGCCCGGCATGGTGCGCCGGCTGCTCGCGGGCCTGGGCCCCCTGCTCGCCCGGGATGGCCTCGGCTCGGTGCGCGAGGCCATTGGCGCCGATCACCGCCCCCGGGCCTGAGCGCCCGGCCCCCGTCACCGGGGCAGGCCCAGGAGAACCCATGCGCCGGGAGTGAGAGTGCCGCGAGGATGATACGGTCGGCCCCTCACCTTTTCGGAGGCATGCGTGGCATCACCCTGGGACGACTTCTGGCCGAAGTTCCTGCTCACCGTCGTGGACAAGGTGATCCTCGGTGGCGCCTTCGCTCTGGCCACCTATTTCCTGCAGAAGCGGCTGGAGGTCTTCAAGCGCGACCAGGCCCACGCCTCCGAGCTGGCCAAGTCACGCATCGCCGCCTACCACCGCGTGTTCGCGGCGGAGTCGGGCACGGAGTTCGCCCTGACCCTGGCGTGGTCCGCCGTGGGCCTGCTGGGCACCAAGACAGACGTGAGGGCGGTGACCGAGCAGCGGCAAGAGGCTGTCCGCAGGATGGATGACCTCCAGAAGCGCATCGACGGCTTTCAAGGCACGCTGGGGACGGAGCGTTATCTGATCGGCGACAACTTCGCTCGAGCCGCCCTCGTGCTCAATGGCGAGCTCACGCAGGCCCTGAGGTTCATCCAGAACTGCATCGAAAGAGACGAGGCCCCGGACAGACATGCGGTGGATCGACGCTCGCAAGCGATTCATCACGCCCGCCGTGCGCTCATGCTCTGCCTCCCGCCGTTCGCGAGGGCGCCCGCGGAGGATCTGCAATTCAGCGAGCCCGACGTCGACGACATCTACGCAGGGCTCACCACCCGGGTGCACCAGGCGCCGAGGAGCTGACGTCCCCGCGACCCGATTCGGCTCGCGGGGGACGTGGTTTCGACATTCTCGTTACGGCTTGGTGTAGCTGATACCCAGGCTGTAGCTGCCAGCGGAGTAGCCGCGCACCATGATGTAGGCCTTGGTCTGGCCCGCGGGCACGGACAGGGTGCACGACTCGGAAGCGCCGGAGAGGTACGGGCGGCAGGCGTAGGAGGAGGTGGTGGGGGCCGAGCCGAACCGCACGAACAGATCCGGGTCTCCCGAACCGGTCATGGTCACCTTGAAGGTGGTGCCAGCCACCACCGCGTACGGGCCATGATGGACCTCTTGGCTCTTGGCCACGCTGCCGCTGGCCGTCTCGGACACCGGAGTGCCACCACCCGTCGGAGGAGGCGGCTGGCTGCCCGGCGCACCGTAGAGGCTGACGGCGCCCTGCTGATCCTTGGCGGTGATGACCAGGTCCCCCGTCTGGCTGCCGTTGCAGTGCGGGTAGTGCATCACGGAGGCCGAGTCATACGCCGTCAGGACGCGCCAGTTGCTATCCTCATAGCAGCCGCCGCCCGCCTCGGGGCGGGTGTGCTCGTGGCGGAAGCCCAGCGTGTGGCCCAACTCGTGACGAAGCACGCCGGCCAGCGTCCTCGGAGCGAGGCCGCTGAAGGCGGTCTTGTCGATGAGGACATTGCGATTGGCGCGCGTATCATCCGGGAAGAAGGCGCGCGCCACGTACTGGCCTCCCGTGGTCACCGGCCGTACGTCGAAGAGGACGTTGGAGTTGCTGGCGGTGCAGCTGCCGTCCTGGGCGCTCACATGGATGAAGTTGACGTTGGTCACGCCTTCCCAGGCGCCGACGGCACTCGCCATGTCCTGCACCACACGGTCGTAGTTGGTGCCGAAGGTGGTGCTCACACAATACGTGAGGTTGAGCTTCTGCGTGTCGCTCCACTTCGTGTCCGATCCACCCACGGTGTTGAGGATGAGCTGCCCGCGCTTCACGTACAGTTCATAGAACTCACGCAGTTGCTTCTCATCATGGAGGGGAATGTCCCCGTCGACGATGAACGCCCCCTCGGGATCCACGTAGACCTTGGAGCTGAACTGCTCCCACGAGAGAGCCTGGCTCACCGGTTCGGTATCCGGCCCGGTGACAGGGAATTCATCGGCCCCGCCGCAGCCGACAGTGGCCAACAGCGAGAGCCCGCCAAGAGAGACAGCCATGAGTGATTTGGTCATGCGTCCGCCTTGAGCAGACATCGTGCCAACGCACAGACCCCAGGAATAGATGGAATAACAAGCGTGAGTCGGTGGATCCAGGCTCCATGGCGCATTCCGAGGATGTAAAGCGATTTTACATCCACCCTCCCATCCGCCACGATTCCAAGGGCTTTCTCGTGGGCTCGAGTGCTGTCCTGGATGAGGACATTCCTGTCCTCGTTCGCGACAATCGCACTACCAGGCTTCCGGAACGGCGTTTTGAGATTGTCTTATGAGGGGTTGGATTTTGAGTTGTATTACTGTCTTCTTGGATTGTGATTGCCTGGAGGGAAGCTGGTCTCTCGAAGTGAGGGAAAGAAATGAATCCGGAGTAAACGAGGACGAAATGCCTTCCGGGCTCGGGGACGCGGGAGAAGGCCTCGCCGCTGATGCCCACGCCGGTGACGAGGGCGCTCCAAGCGGAGACAAAGTGGCTATTCTCGCGGGCCACCCGCCATGGCGACTTTCCGATCAAGAGTGCCCCTCCCCTGGCTCCGGCTGATGCTGACGTTCGGCGCCTTGGGGGTGATGACCCTGCTGCTGATGCAGGTGCGGCTCCGCATCTATTCCAGGGCGGCCGGGCCCTCGCGGGACGCCGTGCTCTCGTTGGAGCCGCCGCTCCCGCCCTGGCTGCCAGCCCCCACGTCGCTCGACATCTCCGGACGCTGTGCCCCGGACATCCAGCGCATCGAGCTCTCCCTGGGGGGGAACCCGGTCACCACGGAGTGCGCCTCCGAGCGCTTCCACTTCCAGGGGGTAGCGCTCGCGCCAGGCCGCAACGTGCTCCAGTTCTCCGTGGGCACTCCCCCTCGGGTGACGGTACGGAGCGTCGAGCTCCTCGGCATCGAGCCCCCGCGCCGTGTCCTGCGCCTGCGAGCCGTGGCGGAGGGCGCCCTGCTGTACGTGGAGACCGTCTTTCCCCGGGAGCAAGCCTCGTCCCTGGGCCTGCTGGCGGACGACACGAACGAGGCCCTCGCCCGCTTGTTCCAATCCGTCCTCCTCAACGGCACCCCGGTCGACCGCCTCGTCCGGCGCGGGCCGCACGCGACCACCCTCTCCCTCGGCGCTTCCGAGGTCACGCTCTCGAAGTCCATCCCGCTGTCCCGCCGCGCCTACCCGGTTTTCGAGAGGCTGGTGCTCCGTTCGCGAGATGGCTTTCCCTTCTCGCGCGCCACGGACGAGTTCATCATCGAGAGTCCGGGGCTCGCGCTGCGCTCGGTGGCCCCTCTGCCAGATTCGCTGGAAGGCGGGGTCGGCAGGTGGAAGGGCACCGGACAGGCCCCTGGACGCGAGACGGAGCTCCGCCTCGCCTTCTCGGGCGAAACGACGCCCTTGGGGTGGGTGAGCCGGTTCTCCCAGCAACTGGCGCGGCTGCGTGCGGCCCTCCCCTCCTTCCTGCTCACCCCTGGCCCGGAGCTGCTCCTGCTCGTCGCGGCCTTCTTCCTGCTGGCCCACCGGCTGGCCCGGACCTCGCTCCCCGTGCCCTCCCCGGTTCCCAACCGTCTCGTCCAGCTCTTCGAGCCGGAGCTTCCCCGGGCCTGGCGCACGCGGCTGCTCGCGGAGTGGCTCGTCGCCTTCGCCCTGGTGGTCCCCCTCATCGAGCTGCTGCGCCCGCTGGTGGACCCGCCACGGCGTCTTCCCCCGGCCCTGTGGCCCTTCGGGGTGATGCTGGTGACGCTGGTCGGGACGCGGCTGGTGCGCGGGCGCTTCCCCGCCTTCCACTCGCGGTGGGGAGGTCTTCTCGCCGCTCCCTGGAGGGCCTCGGCCCTCCTGCTCGGGGTGACGGTCCTGCTGCCCACGCCCTCCGAGCACGCCCTCTGGGGGCTGCGGCTGTTCATGGCCTCCAGCCTGCTTGGGCTCTGCCTCACACCCTTGGTGCTCCAGCCCTCCGGCCGGGCCTCGCCCCAGGGGAAATGGAGCTGGTTCGTGCTGCCGGGGCTGATCACCTATGCCCTGTCCATGCCCGCCCTGCGTGCCCAAGCCGAGGCGTCCCACCTCCCCCTCGTCTGGGAGGCACTGCGCTCCTCCACGGCTCTTCCGGAAGTCCTGGGGCATGCCCTGTTCCTGGGGCTGCTGGCCTCACTCGCCAGTTCCGCCGAGCAGCGGGAGCCAGGGCCCACGCCGTGGGTGGGGGCTCTCCTCTTCGCGAGCCACGGAATCGGCCTGCACGACAGGCTGGGGGGATGGGCGATTCCCGCCCTGTTGGGCCTCGCGCTCTTTCCCACCGTCCTGCTGCTTCCACTCGAGCGACGCCAGGCCCTGCTCGCCGGACGGGACAAGGTGCTGTCCCTGCGCAAGCAGTGGCTGGAGGAGTTGCCCCTGGCGTGGCTGCAACAGATGCACGCCGCCCTCGAGGTGCTCGGCACGAAGTTCGCGAAGGGAGAGCTGTCGCTGGACGACTACCAGGAGCGTGCCTCGAAGCTCGAGCAGCGGATCGCCGAGGTCGAGAAGAACTTCTCGTTCGAGGGCACCCCGGCCAGGGACCTGGTGTTCGCGCATGGCCCCCTCGCGGGGGACTGGGAGAACGCGAAGCTGGCCATGCGCCTGGGGTGCCTCTTCTTCCTGCCGGTGACGCTGGCCTACACGGCGTGGGGGCTGACCCAGGCCTTTTCCTGGAAGGGTCTGGGCTTCCTGCTCATCTTCTACACGGTCAACGTCCTCGCCTCGGCGGCCCTGTTCGGGTTCTTCTTCTCGGGCCTCCGGGGACGCACGGGCCTGCGCAAGGCGCTCTGGCTCTGCCTGGTGACACAGCTCTGTCTGCTGCCCTCGTGGCTGGAGGTACTCTCGCGCACGAACGATCTCGTGCTCTTCGTCTTCTCCATGCTCCACTCGGTGATGATCTTCCTCCTGCTGGGGCTGTGCTTCGACGTGTGGGTGGCACGCGCGGCATGGGGAGAGCGTTTCCGTTGGCGCGCCTTCCTCGGGTTCGCGGGCCTCACGACGGTGACCGCCTCCCTGTCACTGCTCGGCGCGAGCCTGGCCACCACCCTCGGCGCGGCGCTGACGGGACAGCTCTCCAAGACGGTCGTGCAGTTCGTGGGCATGGCCGTGGGGGGCGTGACTGGGGGCGGAGGACCCGCGCCCTGACCCGAGTTGACCGGTCCATCCACACGCCCGACCGATCTTCGTCGCCCCGCACGGAGACGGGGTGGTGGGCTACGCGGTGCCGCAGCGCACCCAGCGTGGGCAGGGAATCCGGCGCGAGTATATGGGTATGCCCAATCATCATTGGCCGAGTGCCCGGGACGCGGCTTGACTGACGGTGGATCCGCGGCTCGGGAGCGAGGCTGATGTCAGAACGAAAACCCATCTACACCACCCAGAGTGATCAGGACTGGGCCGACCTGCTGTCGCCCGGACGGCGCCAGTTGCTCGTCAACACCGGACTGGCCGCCGCCACGCTCGTCTCCACCGCATTCTCCGCCGACGCGCTGGCGGCCGAACAGGTCAGGTTGACTCCCGGTGCGACGCCACCACCGGCACCGCCTCGCCCCACGCCGGGCAAGAGCCCGTGGGGATACGAAACCTACAAACAACCCACACCACGCCCGGTCAGCCTGCGCCCAGGAGAGAGCACGCTGCCCACCACGCCGCGCCGGTACACCGACATCAAGAGCTACCACGCGCACGTCTACTTCGACGAAGACACCCATGAAAAAGCGGCACTGATCCGCAAATGGACGGCCGAACGCTTCAACGTCGAACTGGGCGACTGGAACCTGGAACCTCGCGGCCCGCATGTCACGCCCTCGTTCTACTTCGGCTTCACCAATGACCTGGTTCCCATCATCATCCCCTGGCTGCAACTCAACAGCCTCGGCCTGACCATCCTGTTGCATCCCAATACAGAGGACCCGCGCTCGGATCATCTGTACTACGCGCTATGGGTCAATCGCTCGCAGCCGGTCAACGCCTATCACTGGCCGAAACCGGAACCGGGCAAGGAACCCGAGATCGAGCAGATCTACCCCAACACCCGGCCCAGCGTGAAGCTGGAGAGCTGAGCGTGACGTGTCATCCCAAGGACGCGAGGCGCGACACCGCGGTGAACTCGGACCACGAAGGCACGGCCCCCCAGTCCACCTCCTCACCCGCCAGTGCCCTGCGCACGTCGAGCGGGTCGACCCGCGGTGCCAACCCGGCGATGAAATCCATGGCGAAGTTGCACAACACCTGGTCGCGGCGAAGCACGATCCAGGTGGTGCAGACCGGTAGCAGGCCCTCGATGGAAATGACCTTCAGGTCACGTGCGTCGTCGGCCAGCACGGCCATTTCCGCCAGGATGCCCACCCCCAGCCCGGCCCGCACGTAGGTCTTGATCAGGTCCGCGTCCAGCGCCGTGCAGGCGAGCGTGGGCGCGTGACCAGCGAGCTGGAAGGCCTGGCGCAGGGAGGACTCGGGCCGCAGCGCCGATTCGTAGGTCACCAGCGGCCAGGCGGCGAGAGCGGCGATGGTCGGCGGCCGCTTCAGCCTGGCCAGCGGATGACTCCTGGGCACCACCAGCACCCGTTGCCAACGAAAAGCGGGAACCGCCACGCAGCCCTGTGGCGTGCCCACGGCACTGACGATCGACAGGTCCACCTCGCCCCGTCCGACCCACTCCAGCAGGTTCTTCTCATCGGCCGGGAGCAGGTGTACCGCGACGGATGGATAGGACTGGCGCAGGCGAGCCACCGCCGAGGGCAACACGAAGCGCGCCTGGGTGTGCGAGCTGGAGATGCGCAGCTCACCGCTGTTCTGGTCGCGGTGGTTGGCGGCCAGCGCGAGGATGTTGGCCTCCTCGAGGACCATCAGCCGCGCCCGGCGCACCACCTCCTGGCCCGCGTCGGTCAGATGCTCGAGATTCTTTCCCCTGCGGGCGAACAGCTGCAGACCGAGTTCGTCCTCCAACAGCCGGATCTGCTTGGAAATACCGGGCTGGGTGGCGTGAACGCGCTCAGCCGCGCGGCTGATGTTGAGGCCGGCGTCGACGATGGCGATGAGGTAGCGGAGCTGGGTGAGCGTCATGACTTGCCTTGATGGGGTCAGCGGGAATCGGCACGAGGGAGCTCGACCGCCGACAACACCCCATGGGGACGGCCTTCCCGCCCTCTTCGAAAAACGCCTGGCTCAAGACGGCCTTCCTCACCGCATCGTGGATCGGACGTCGACCCATCCGCGCTCACGATACTTGCAACATCCGAGGGAAAATCAAGGTGGCAAAGGTACCGGAACGAGTCCTTTGACACCTTCCCCAGGTGGCCTACGTCACTTCGGACGCATCCTGGAGGGCGCGCACGCTCACCGGGACGTGCTTGTGGTACGGCGTGCGCGAGAGCGGATCGCAATGCTCGCTCGCCGTGAGGCGATTGATCTGCGGACCGTTCGGCTCGCCCCCGCGGTAGCGCATGCCGTATCCGTGGGGAAGGATGGCCATGCCTGGACGGAGCATCTCGTCGAGTTCGATGGTGACGGGGATCTCCCCCGTCGCCGAGGTGCACAGGGCTCGCGCGCCTTGCCGCAACCCAAGCGCACGCGCGTCGTCGGGGTGCATCCGTAGGGCACCGTCGAGGTCGGTCTTCCGCCACGCCGGATCCCGGTAGATCTGGTTCGCGTTGTAGCCCCGGCGCTCGCCAGCGACCAGCACCAGGGGGTGGTTCGCCAGGGGTTCGTCACGAAGCGCGTGAAGCGCCTGGAGCATCTCGGGGATGTCGAAATGGATGCGCCCGTCGCCGTGCCGGATGAACGACCACGTGTCCTCGAACTCATGCCGGGTGACCAGGGTCCCCTCCGCGCGCTCCAGAATGGCGTGGAACAACGACACGCCCAGCGTGAGCCGGTTGCCCCGGTGCCCGGCACGGCGCACGGCGGCGGGCTCCCGGCTCGCCAGCTGGAGAGCCAGAGCGAGCAGCGGCGCCGCCGCTGCGGGTGGAACGCGCGAGGCGCTCGCGCGGGGGGTCCGGAGCGTTTGTCCCAGGGTGCGGTAGATGATGGACGCGGCGAAGGGCCGAAGGCGGGGCTTCTTCACCAGCAGGGCGCCCATCGCCGCGAGGAAGACGAGGTGCTTCGTCGCCGCGGGCTCGCGCGTGGCGATGCGCCGCAGCAGCGGGAATGACGCCGGGAGCTCACCCATCGCCTCGAGCAGGCGCGTGTAGATCTCTGGCTCCGGCAGGGCCTCCGCCCGCGGCGGGAACAGGGGGTGGCGCAGGTGGAACGCGTTGTCCGGGAACTCGAGGTTGAAGCCGGTGCACTCCCACTTCTCGAACTGCGTCGCCGCGGGCAGCACGTAGTGGGCGAGCCGGGCGGTTTCCGTCATGGCCACGTCCACGACGACCAGCAGCTCGAGCTTGGAGAAGGCCCGCTCATAGGCGGCGGTGTTCGCGCCCGTGAGTGCGGGGTTGGCGCTGTCGACGAACATCGCGCGGATGCGGTCCTCTCCCTCGTGCTCGATCTCGCTCGGCAGGATGTTCGGCGGGTAGAGCCCGGCGATGGGGTGCATCTTGTGATGGGCCGTGCGGGGGTGCCGGCTGTCCCGCTCGTCGGTGTGGCCGAGAAATGGGAGGAAGAACGAGTGGAAGTTGTTCCCGCCTCGTTTGCCGAAGTTGCCGGTGACGAGGAACAGCAGCTTCTCGAGGTAGGAGTTGAGCGTGCTGTGGAGGCTCTGTTGCAGGCCGAGGTCGATGCGCACACAGGCCGCGCGGGCCTGGGCGAAACCCCGGGCCACGCGCTCGACGTCGGCGAGGGGCACGTCGGCCCGGCGGACGTAGTCCTCGACTGGAATCGAGCGCAGCTCCGCCTCCAACGCGTCGAAGCCGGTGCAGCGCCGCGCGAGGAACTCGCGGTCATGCAGGCCCTCACGCACGATGATGGCGAGGATGGCCGCCATCAGGAAGGCGTCGGTGCCGGGGCGAAGCTGCAGGTGCACGTCGGCGAGGCGCGCGGTCTCCGTCTTGCGCGGATCGACCACCACCATCTGGCGCGCGGGATCCTTCTTCAGCTCGCGCAGGGTGTCGCGTGCGTTGGGGATGCCGTGCGCCTGGAACGGGTTGGTGCCGATGAACAGCACGAAGTCCGCGTGCTCCACGTCCTCGGTGAGATGGCAGCGCTGATCACCGAAGAGCCGTCCATTGACCCAGAAGTCGCCCGTCTTCTCCTGCGCGAGGGCGCTGTAGACGAAGCGGCTCTTCATCGCCTTCGTGAGCTGCCGGCTGTAGGCGCCGCCCAGGTGGTTGCCCTGGCCACCGCCGCCGTAGAACGCGAACGCCCGCCCGCCGTGCCGTTCGCGGATGGCGATGAGGCGCCTGGCGATGTCCGCGAGCGCCTCGTCCCAGCCAACGCGGACGAAGGAGCCATCCGGCTCGCGCCGCAGCGGATGCTCGAGGCGGTCCGCGTTCTCCTGGTAGTGCTGCAGCCGCGCGGCTTTCTGGCAGAGGTAGCCCTTGGAGACCGGGTGCGCATCGTCACCGCGAATGCTCGTGAGGCGTGAGCCGTCGACTTCGACGCGGAGCCCGCAGTTGCGGGAGCACAGGATGCAGGCGGTCTGTTCGGTGGTCATGGGGCCCTTGCCGGAAGGATAACGATCGTTATCATGCCGAGGTCCCATGCGCCAATCCACTGAACAGAAGTCGAGAACACGAGAGAAGCTCGTGCGCGCCAGTGCATCTCTCTCCAAGCAGCAAGGATTCGCGGGCAGCGGCGTCGATGCGCTCGCGAGCGCGGCAGGGCTCACCAGCGGCGCGTTCTACCGGCACTTCGAAGGCAAGGGCGAGCTGCTGTCCGCCATCGTCGAGACGGAGCTCGAGACGACGCGCGAGCGCTTCGCCGCGCTCGAACCGCACAACGAAGAAGAGCTGCTCCGCGCCCTCGACGCCTACCTCAGCCTCGCGCACGTGCGGCATCCGGAGGCGGGATGCGTGCTGCCAACGCTGGCCTCGGAGATTGGCCGCGCTCCGGTCGGGACGAAGCAGGTGTTCGAGCGCGCTCTCTCGGAGTTGATGGCTGTTCTCTCCGAGAAGGTGGGCGACGCATCGGTCGCCTTCGCGCTGCTCAACCAGTGTGTCGGGGCGGTGATGATCGCGCGTGGTCTCGCGACGGACAACGCGAAGCACGAGGTGCTCACGGCCGCGCGCCAGAGCGTACGCGATGGCATCGCGTCACTCCGGAGGAGGCCCCCTCCAAAAGGGACGTCATGACTTCGAGCCGCATCGCGGCTCCCCGCTCCCCCTCCCCGCTCCTGAGTGTGTCCCCGCGACTCAACGCCTGTCGCCCAGCACGTCGCAATAGAAGGGCGGCGCGGCGCGCCAGTGCACCCCTCCAGACCTGGCGGATATCTACAATAATCACGGATAAAACTGCTTGTCTGCTTAAGAGGTTCTTAAGAAAGGCACGCTACCTTGGTTCGCATCCCCAAGGAGGCGGCATGAGTATCGATAACCACAGTCACGACAAGGGCCTTGAGCACGATCTGAGAATCCTGACGCGGCAACAGGATCGCAGACAAATCTTGCGATGGATGGCGGGCGCCACGTTCCTCGCGGGTTGCGGCGCCGGAACCGAGGGCCTGGGCCTCGACGGCGCCGGGGCCGAGGGCGCCGGAACCGACGGATTGGCGAGCTGCTCGACGATCCCCGAGGAGACGCAGGGGCCGTACCCGGGTGATGGCTCCAACGGGCCCAACGCGCTCACGCTGTCGGGCATCGTGCGCGGTGACATCCGCTCCAGCCTCGGCAGCGCGACCGGCACCGCAGCGGGCATCGTGCTCACGCTCAAGCTCACCCTGGTCAGCAGCACGCGCAGCTGCAGCCCTCTGTCCGGATATGCCATCTACCTCTGGCATTGCGACCGTGACGGCAAGTACTCGATGTATGACCTTCCCTCGCAGAACTATCTGCGCGGTGTGCAGGCGACGGATGCCAATGGCGTGGTGTCCTTCACCACCATCTTCCCCGGCTGTTACGCCGGACGCATGCCTCACATCCATTTCGAGATCTATCCCAGCCTCGCGAAGGCCACCTCCGCCTCCAACAAGATCAAGACCTCGCAGCTCGCCTTGCCGGTGGAGGTGTGCAAGGCGGTGTACGCCACCAGCGGGTACACCTCGAGCGCGAGCAATCTCTCCAGGACGAGCTACGCCCAGGACAACGTGTTCAGGGACGGAACGTCCCTGCAGATGGCGAGCGTCACGGGCAGCACCACGGCGGGATACATCGCCACGCTGCCAGTGGCCATCGCGGCGTAGCGCGCGGCGGGACGAGGCCCTGGGCATCCGTGCCTGAGCGGTGGCCATCGCTCAGGAGCTCAAGGCCCGGGGGGCGCGGCCGGTGGCGCATGCGCGTCGGCCGCGCCCTCCATCACCGGAAGGGTGAAACGAAAGGTCGAGCCGGCTCCCGCCTCGCTCTCCACCCAGATGCGGCCTCCATGGCGCTCGACGATGTCACGGCAGATGTAGAGCCCCAGCCCCAGCCCTCCAAAGCCCGAGATGGGGGCGTTGCGCGCCCGGAAGAAGCGCTCGAAGAGGTGCGCCATCTGGTCCGACGGGATGCCGATCCCCCTGTCCGTTACCGACACGAGGGCCTGGGCACCGTAGCGCTCCACCGTGAGGCGGATGGTTCCCCCCGTGGGGCTGTACTTGATGGCGTTCTCCAGCAGGTTCACCAGCACCTGGGCGAGCCGTCCCCGATCCCCCTGGATGGTGAGCGTCTCGTCCGGCTCCTCGTACTCGAGCGTGTGGTGCGGGCTGACCGGGCGGAAGTCCGCGAACACCTCGCGGGTGAGGTGCTGGAGCGGCATGGGCTCGTGCTTCAGCTCCAGCCGTCCCGCCTGGATGCGCGAGGTGTCCAGCAGATCATTGATGAGCCCGGAGAGCCGCACGACCTGGGCGAGCGCCTTCTCCACGTGTTGGAGCGGGAAGGGCTGCCCGGACACCGCCCGCTGTCGCAGCACTTGCAGATGGAGCTTGAGGGGAGTGAGCGGAGTCTTCAGCTCGTGGGAGGCAATGGACAGGAAGTCATCGCGCACGCGAATGGCTTCCTCGGCCTCGTGCAGCAGCCGCTCGCGCTCCGCCTGTGCACGGCGCTCCGCCGTCACGTCCCGGTAGCTCCAGACTCGGCCGACGATGGTGTCTCCCAACCGCTGCGGGCGAGAGTAGCGCTCGAGGATGCGCCCATCGAGCATCTCGACGATGTCGAAGCTCTCCTGCTCGGAGGCCGCGTACAGCGCCAGGATCCGCTCGCGGAACTGCTCCGGGTGCCGCACCTGGGTGAGCGCGTACGTGAGCATCTTCTCGCTGTCCCAGTCCTTGCGGAACTCGTCGGAGATCCGCCACAGCTCCAGGAACCTCCCGTTGTAGGCGGTGACCCGCCGGCGCCGGTCGACGACGAACACCCCATCCGTGGTCGAGTCGAGCGTGGCGCGCAGCAACGAGACCATGTGCTCCAGGTGCTCGCGCGCCCGGCGATGCTCGGTGACGTCCACCATGATGCCACGCAGCTCGCGGGGAGCGCCGTCCTCGGCGATCACCGTGACGATGTCGCGCAGCCACACGACGCGCCCATCCTCGGCGATCATCCGGTACTCGAGCTCGTGCGGCCTGCACTCCATCGCCGCCTTCATGCAGAAGGCCGGAGCCCATTCCTGATCCTCGGGGTGCAGGTGTTTCACCCAGAAATCAGGCTCCTGCATCCATTTGTGGGTGGGATAGCCCAACAGGCGTTCGGCCTGCTTGCTGACGAACGTGAAGCGGAAGCTCGCATCGGTGGACCAGACGATGCCATCGACGGTGTCGGTGAGCTCCACGTGCTCGCGATCGAAGCGGGTGAGTTCCTGGGCGACCTCCTCGGACGGTCCCTCCAATACCGCGCGGGCGGTGGTCGATTGCTGGAGCACGGGCCGCGCGGCGGGAACGAGGACCCGGACGGTCCCGATGAGCTCTCCCCCTCCATCCGCCGAGGATTCGACGGCGCTCAACTCGACGGACAGGTGGACGAGCCGTCCCCGTGTCGCCCCCGCTCGGAACTCGACCGAGCACGACCCACCGGTCCGAAGCACCCTCCGCCAGGCCTCCAGCACCCGATCGAGGTCCTCCGAGTGCACCAGCCGCTGGACGAAGTCCCGTGCCCTGCACTCCTCCAGCGTATGGCCGAGAGCACGCAGGAGGGACGGGCTCACCCAGCGCAAGCGGGGGGGAAGGCCTCCACCGAGCCAGAGCAGCGGAGAGTCCGGCGAGACACTCGCCGGGTCGGTCGCCTCCAGCCCCGCCTCGCTCCACTGCGTGTCGGCCATGTCTCCCTTCTTCCCCACGGGCTGTCGCGCTCTCCTCGACAATCAATACGCACAGCTCGCCTGGAAGTCCCGGCCGCTCCCTCGCTGGCCAGCCCGAAGAACCCGTCGCTCGCCTCGACGAGCATGCGCATGCGCTCGATCCGTCGCGCCCTGAATGGGTTGAAGCCGGGGCTGCTCCGGGCCGGCGCTTCACTCCGTGAGCGTCCAGTAGAAGCGCTTGTTGTCCTTTCCCTTGTTGTCGAACTTCCTGATGCGCGCCCGGCCGATCTCACGTGTCGAGTGCACATGGGTTCCGCCGCAGGCCTGCGCATCGAACCCCTCGATCTCCACGATCCGCACGCGCCCATCCACGACCGGCGGGAGGACATTCAAGGTCCGGATGAGCTCGGGCCGTGCCCGGAACTCGTCCTCGCTGATGACCGAGGAGGTCACACAGTGGCCGTGCTGGAGCACCTCGTTGACGCGGCCCTCCAGGTCAGAGGTCTGCTCACGAGAGAAGCCGGTCAGCTTGAAGTCGATTCGTGACTCCTCGGAACCGAGTTGCACGCCCGTGATGACACCACCGAAGTGCTGGCGCGCCACCGTATTGACGACGTGCATCAGGCCATGGTGCCGCATCAGTGCGTGTCTGTAGGACCAGTCAATGACTCCGCGCACCGCCGTGCCCGCCGCGAGCGCTCGCCCGATGCGGTGCCAGAGCCGACCCTCGGCATCCTCCCGGATTTCGGAGACCTCGACGGAGCCGCCCTCCAGGAGCAACTGGCCACGATCACAGGGTTGACCACCGCCTCCCGGGTAGAAGACCGTTCGTGACAGGACACACCATCCATCCTCGTACTCGAGCACCTCGGCGTTGAACTCACGTTGGTACGAGTCCTCGAGGTAGAGCCTGGGGGTCATGGGCGGATTTCTCCTTTGGGAGTTGGGGCGTCTCGGTGGGACGATGACCTGCCCGGCTCCCTGACAGCCCCCCTCACAAGGAGTGAATGTAGTGCGTCAGCGCGCTGCTCGCGTTGAGCAGGTGCGCGCGCATGCACCGCGCGGCCTCCTCTCCGTCCCCTCGGGCGATCGCCCGCATGAGCTCCTCGTGCTCGGAGCGCGAGCGCGTCATCCGGTCTCCCTGCCGCAACTGTGTCCGCCGGAACGCCGCCATGCGCGTGCGCAGCGCGAGCGCCTGCTCCACCATGAACTGGTTGTGCGTCGCCCGGTAGAGGGTCTCGTGGAAGCGCCGGTTGAAGTCGTCGTAGGCGTCCAGGTTCCCCGCGCGCACCATCTCCGCCGAGCCCTCGTGCAGCTGTTGCAGCTGGCTGCGCTCCAGCGGCGTCATGCGCCAGGTCGCCAGCCGCACGCACATGGCCTCGAGCTCCGCTGTCATCTCGAACATGTCCATGATGCGCTCGGGCGACAGCGGCGTCACCACCACGCCCCGGCGCGGGCGCAGCTCCACCAGCCCCGTCACCGACAACTGCCGCAGCGCCTCGCGCACCGGCGTGCGCGACGCCCCGAAGCGCGTGGCGAGCTGCTGCTCGTCCAGCGCCACCCCCGGCTTGAGCGCCCCCGTGGCGATCTCCTCCTCCAACGCCAGGCGGATCCGCTCGGACAACAGCGAGCGCTGCTCCTCCAGCGCCTCGTCCTCGCTCGCCTCGTCCCTCGTCTGCTCGTTCACGCGCATGGGTTCCTCCATCGTCTCCCACCCCGGTACCGGAAGGCCACTCCGTATACATAACGCCCTGCATCATGGACTCTGGCATACAGTTGCCGGAATTTACCGGCTCGCGTATACAATTCTCCTCAGCAGGAAGAACACGGGAGACATGGCGGGGCCGTGGCTCCCGAGACCGGGCAGCCCGACGGGCCGCCCCCTCCAGGCACGAGGACGAGGCATGCGCGACTGGAATCAACAGGCTCGCAACCGGAACGCGCGGATGGCGCGGGCCGCGGGGCTGGCCCGAGGCAAGGTCGTGGAGGCCAAGGACGCGCGCGAGCTGCTGGAGCGGGTGCTCGAGCCCGGAGACCGCGTCTGCCTCGAGGGCAACAACCAGAAGCAGGCGGACTTCCTCGCCCGGCAGCTCGCCTCGGTGGATCCCCAGCGGGTGCACGGGCTGCACCTGGTGCAGTCGGTGCTCGCCCTGCCCGAGCACCTGGACGTCTTCGACAAGGGCGTGGCGAGCCGACTGGACTTCTCCTTCTCGGGGCCGCAGAGCGCGCGGCTGGCGAGTCTGGTGGGCTCGGGGCGCATCGCCATTGGCGCCATCCACACGTACCTGGAGCTGTTCGGCCGCTACTTCGTGGACCTCACGCCCCGGGTGAGCCTGGTGGCGGCCCAGTCCGCGGACGCCGCGGGCAACCTCTACACGGGGCCCAACACCGAGGACACGCCCGTCATCGTCGAGGCCACCGCCTTCAAGCGCGGCATCGTCATCGCCCAGGTGAACGAGCTCGTCGACACCGTGCCCCGCGTGGACATCCCCGGCGGCTGGGTGGACTTCGTCATCCGCAGCCCCTCGCCCCACTACATCGAACCCCTGTTCACGCGCGATCCGGCGCTCATCTCGGAGATCCAGGTGCTCATGGCCATGATGGCCATCAAGGGCATCTACGCCGAGTACGAGGTCAACCGGCTCAACCACGGCATCGGCTTCGACACCGCCGCCATCGAGCTGCTGCTGCCCACCTACGCCGCGTCGCTCGGCCTGAAGGGGAAGATCTGCCGGCACTGGGCGCTCAACCCCCACCCGGCGCTCATCCCCGCCATCGAGGCGGGGTTCGTCGAGTCGGTGCACGCCTTCGGCTCGGAGCTGGGCATGGAGGACTACATCCGCGCGCGCTCGGACATCTTCTTCACCGGCCCGGATGGCTCGCTGCGCTCCAACCGCGCGTACAGCCAGGCGGCGGGCCACTACGCGTGTGACTTGTTCATCGGCTCCACGTTGCAGATCGATCTGGAGGGCAACAGCTCCACGGCCACCCAGGGCCGCATCGCGGGCTTCGGCGGAGCGCCGAACATGGGCGCGGACGCGCGGGGCCGCCGCCACGCGAGCCCCACCTGGCTCAAGGCGGGACGCGAGGCGGGCACCTCCGCCATGCCCCGGGGCCGCAAGCTCGTGGTGCAGATGGTGGAGACCTTCCGCGAGCACATGCAGCCGGCCTTCGTGGAGAAGCTCGACGCCTGGGCCCTGGCCGAGAGCGCCGGCATGGCCCTGCCTCCGGTGATGATCTACGCGGACGACGTGAGCCACATCCTCACCGAGGAGGGCATCGCCAACCTGCTGTTGTGCCGCACCCCGGAGGAGCGCGAGCAGGCCATCCGGGGCGTGGCGGGCTACACCCCGGTGGGGCTCGGGCGGGACAAGCGCGCCGTGGAGAACCTGCGCGACCGGGGCATCATCCGGCGGCCGGAGGACCTGGGCATCGACAAGCGCCAGGCGAGCCGGGAGCTGCTCGCCGCGAAGTCCATCAAGGATCTGGTCCGCTCCTCGGGGGGCCTCTACTCGCCCCCCAAGCGCTTCCGCAACTGGTGAGGAGCCCTGCCCCATGGAAACCCTGCGATTCACCTATCAAGGCGGGCGGCCCGCCACGGGCAAGGCACCGGAGATCTCTGGAGTGCTCGGCTCGGGCAACCTGGAGGTGCTCGTCGAGCCCGCGGCTCTGGGCGGCGCCCTGCACATCGAGGTCCTCACCGCCGCCGTGGGCTTCGGCCGCATCTGGCAGGCGGTGATGGATGACTTCTTCGCGCGCTGGCCACTTGGCGACGTGCGCATCTCCATCAACGACGCGGGCGCCACCCCCGCGGTGGTCAGCCTGCGGCTGGACCAGGCCATCGAGGCGTTCGAGAAAGGCACGCCATGAGCCAGAGCACCGTGAGCCAGAGCTACTACGAGGCGAGCGCGCGCGAGCGCGTGGCGGGACTGCTCGACGCCGGGAGCTTCCAGGAGCTGTTGCCCCCTTCCGCGCGGATGATGAGTCCGCACCTGAAGGAGCTCGACACGCCGGCCGCCTTCGATGACGGCATCATCGTGGGCCGGGGCCTCCTGGGAGGCCAGCGGGTGCTGGTGGCCGCGCAGGAGGGCGGCTTCATCGGCGGCGCGGTGGGCGAGGTGCACGGCGCCAAGCTCAAGGGGCTGCTCGAGCGCGCGCTCGACGAGCGCCCCGCGGGCGTGCTGCTCCTGGTGGAGTCCGGAGGCGTGCGCCTGCACGAGGCCAACGCGGGCCTCATCGCCGTGTCCGAGGTCATGCGCGCGGTGCTCCGGGTGCGCGGCGCGGGCATCCCGGTGCTCGTGCTCGATGGCGGCAAGTATGGCTGCTTCGGCGGCATGGGCATCGTCTCGCGGCTATGCGACGCGGTCATCATGAGCGAGGAGGGGCGGCTGGCCCTCTCCGGCCCCGAGGTCATCGAGACGACGAAGGGCGTGGAGGAGTTCGACTCGAGGGATCGGGCGCTGGTGTGGCGCACCCTGGGCGGCAAGCACCGCTACCTGCTCGGCGAGGCCACGTCGCTCGTCGAGGACGACCTTGGCGCGTTCCGGGCCGAGGCCCTGGCGCTGCTCGGCCGCGCGCCCGACCTGAGCCTGGAGGCCATCGAGGCGGAGCATGCGTTCCTCGGCGAGCGGCTGCGGCGCTTCGGCGAGTGTGACGACGCGCTCGACATCTGGGCGGCCCTGGGCGTCGAGCAACCCGAACGGCTGCCAGTGCTCGACACCCCCACCTTCCTGGCCACCGTGCGTGGCAAGAGGGCCTGAGCATGGACGCGCGCACGTTGTTCGATCGGCTGTTTCCCCAGGGCCATGACATCCTCTTCGAGGAGCCGTTCTTCTCCGGCACGGGACGCAATGGCGAGACCACGCTCGCGGTGCTCGGCACCCAGGACAAGGCGCCCATCAGCGCAGCGCTGGCGCACCGCATGGCCACCGAGGTGCTCCGGGTCGTCCGCGAGCACCCGGGCCGCCCCTTGCTGCTGCTCGTCGACACCTCCGGGCAGGCGCTGAGCCGCCGGGACGAGCTGCTCGGCATCAACGGGTACATGGCCCATCTGGCCAGGTGCCTGGAGGTGGCGCGGCGCCGGGGCCACCGCATCCTCGGGCTCGTCTGGGCCGAGGCCGTCAGTGGCGGCTTCCTCGCCAGCAGCCTGCTCGCCGACGCCTGCTACGCCCTGCCCGACGCGGAGATCCGGGTGATGAACCTGCCGGCCATGGCCCGCGTGACGAAGATCCCCCTGGCGCGGCTCGAGGCCCTGAGCGTCCAGTCGCCCGTGTTCGCTCCGGGCGTGGAGAACTACCGGCGCATGGGTGCCATCACCGCCGTGTGGGACGGAGACCTGGCGCGCCACCTGGCCGAGGCGCTCGCCGCACCCCTCGAGGAGGATCCGCGCGCGGCCCTGGGAGAGGCCCGGGGCGGCCGCCAGCTCGCGCACCGCGTGGCCAACAGGGTCCGTCATGACGTGCGCTGAGCCCCTCGCGCGGCACCACTGGGTGCGGCTGGACGCGGGTTGGGAACGCCAGCTGCGCTCGCCGCTCGCCCCGGAGGCCCGGGAGCAACTCATGGCCTGGTGGGCCCACGGCCGGCCCTTCGTCGTGGCCCGGGCGGACGCGGCGGACACGGAGGAGGAGCTGCGGCTGGGGCTCGCCCTGCCCGACAAGCGCCGCATCGCGCTCCACGTCGGCCGCGCCGCCGTCCTCTCCTCCCGGCCCCCGCTCGCCCTTCGGGACGTGTGGCGCGCCGCGCCCGAGTCCTGGCGGCCCGTCCTGCGGCACCTGCACCTCCTCGGGGAGACGCTCGGCGTACCCGTGGGCGTGTTCGGCTCGCTGGCCTGGGAGTACCTGTCCGGCGTGAGGTACGTCCGGCCGGAGTCGGATGTGGACCTGCTGTTCTCCCCCACCCGATGGATGGACGTGGAACGGCTCCTGTCCGCGCTGGAGGCCACGTCCCGGATTCCGAGCGGGGTGCGGCTGGATGGAGAGGTGCTGCTGCCCGATGGCGGCGCGGTCGCCTGGCGGGAGCTGGCCTCGCGGCCCCACCGGTTGCTCGTGAAGGGCCCCCGGGGCGCGGGCCTGCGCGCCTGGAAGGAACTCATGGCGCTGTTCGCGGGAGCTCCGGCATGACGCGGCCCGTGCTCCGCCAGCCGGTGGTGTTCGCGCCCGATACGGCCGGGATTGGCCGGGACGCGATCCGGGCGCTGTACGCCGAGCTGGCCCTGCACCCCAAGCCCGGCCTCGTCAGTCCGCTCGACTCGGGCAGCCATGACGACATGGACATGGGCACCTTCATGCGCAGCCTGTTCTCGCTGCGCGGCTACTTCCGCGACATCGCCGCCGCGGGAGCCGGGGGCGCGGACTTCCCGGTGCTGCGAGCGCTCGGCCTCGACGCGGAGCGGCGGATGCTGGCGGCCACCGGAGGCATCAACACCCACCGGGGCGCCCTCTTCAGTCTGGGGCTGCTGGCCGCCGCCGCGGGGGCACTCAAGCACGAGGGCCAGTCCCTGGCGGGCGCCGCCCTGGGCCAGGCCGTGCGCGAGCGCTGGGGCCGGGCCCTCGTCGAGGCCGGCCACGCGGCCCGTCACGGCGACAGCCATGGGGCGCGCGCCATCCGCCGCTACCACGTCCGGGGCGCCCGGGAGGAAGCCTCCGAGGGCTTTCCCCTCGTGTTCACCACCGCCCTGCCCGCGCTCGACGGCGTGCTCGCGCGCACGGGCTGCCTCGAGCGGGCGATGGTGCAGGCCCTGTTCACGTTGATGTCGGTGCTCCCGGACACCAACCTGCTGCACCGAGGAGGCGCCGCGGGACTGGACTTCGTGCGGGACGGCGCCCGGTGCTTCCTGGAAGCGGGAGGCATCCTCGCGCCGGACTGGCGGGAGCGGGCGCTCGCGCTGCACCGGGCCTGCGTGGCGCGGCGGCTGTCACCCGGTGGCTCGGCGGATCTCCTGGCCGCCACCTGGTTCGTGCACCACCAGCGGCGCGGGGCGGAGCGGCCATGAGCCTGGGAATCCTCTGCCCGGGCCAGGGCGCGCAGCACCCGGCGATGCTCGAGCCCCTGCGCACGCACCCCGAGGCCCGCGCGGTGCTCGACGCCGTGAGCGAGGTGCTCGGAGTCAGTCCCTGGACGCTCATGAAGGGGCCCACCGAGGCGCCCGCCGAGGCTCTCTATGTCAACGCCCTGGCCCAGCCGCTGCTGTGCGCCGTGCAACTGGCGACGTGGACGGCCCTGCGCTCCCGGCTGCCCACGCCGCGCGTCTTCGCGGGCTACAGCGTGGGGGAGCTCGCCGCCCACGGGTGCGCGGGAGCCCTCGACGCCGGAGAGCTGTTTACGCTCGCCCAGGCACGTGCCCGGGCGATGGATGGCGCGAGTCCGGCCGACAGCGGCATGCGGGCGGTGCGGGGCCTGTGCCGCAAGCGGCTGGAGCCACTGCTCGAGGCGCACGCGGTGCACATCGCCATCGTCAACGGCCCGGGCCGCTTCGTCATCGGAGGACGGGAAGAGGACTTGCGGCGGCTCGAGCCGGAGCTCTCCGCCCAGGGGGGCTCGGTGACGGTGCTTCCGGTGCACGTGGCGTCCCATACGCCCCTGCTGGCGTCCGCGGCACACGTCTTCGGCGAGCACCTGGCGCACAGTGGCCTCCGGGCGCCCGTCACGCCCGTGCTGGCGGGCATCGACGGCGCGCCCGTGTCCACGCGCGAGCGGGCGCTCACCACGCTGACGCGGCAGGTGGCCGAGCCGGTGGACTGGGCCGCGTGCCTGGAGGGACTGGCCGAGGAGGGCTGCACGGTGCTGCTGGAGCTCGGCCCGGGCGCCGACCTGAGCCGCATGGTGCGTGACACCCTGCCCTCCCTGTCCGTGCGCTCCGTGTCCGAGTTCAAGACCCTGGAGGGCGTGTGCTCCTGGGTGCTGCGCCAACTGGAGTGAAGCCAAGGGAGGAAGCCACATGACCATCTATGGAGTGGCGCTGCTGGCGCTGTGTACGCTCGTGGGAGTGCTCCTGGGAGATCTGCTCGGGATGCTGCTGGGAGTGAAGGCGAACGTGGGCGGAGTGGGCATCGCCATGGTGCTGCTCATCCTCGCGCGGCTCTGGCTGGTGCGCTGGGGAGGCCTGAGCCCGGGGCTCAAGTCCGGCGTCGAGTTCTGGGCCCACCTGTACATCCCCATCGTGGTGGCGATGGCGGCGCAACAGAACGTGGTGGCGGCGGTGCGGGGAGGCCCCGTGGTCATCCTCGCGGGCCTCGGCGCGACGGCCCTGTGCGCCGCGGGCACGGCGCTGCTCAGCCGGCTCGGCCGCCCGCCTCCCTCCTCGAGCGAGGAGCCCCTCGCGCCGACATCCCATTCCTGAGCGGAGATCGCCATGCACGAGCTTCAATCCATCCTGAGCAAGCACGGGCTGATCACCGCCTTCGCCCTGGTGGGCGCTCTCATGTGGGTGTCCAACCTGATCTCCCGCCACCTCACCCGGGGCCGGGTGCACGGCTCGGCGATCGCCATCCTCCTGGGGCTGGTGCTCGCGTACGTGGGCGGACTGCTGACGGGCGGCAACCAGGGCCTGGCGGACGTGCCCGTCTTCGCGGGCGTGGGGCTGATGGGCGGCGCGATGCTGCGCGACTTCGCCATCGTGGCCACGGCCTTCGAGGTGAACGTGGTGGAGGCGCGCCGGGCGGGCCTCGTCGGCGTCCTGGCGCTGGGCCTGGGCACCGTGCTGCCCTTCCTCGTGGGCGCGGTGGTGGCCTGGAGCTTCGGGTATCGGGACGCGGTGAGCATGACCACGCTCGGGGCGGGCGCCATCACCTACATCGTGGGCCCGGTGACGGGCGCGGCGCTGGGGGCCCGCTCGGACGTCATCGCCCTGAGCATCGCCACCGGGGTGTTCAAGGCCGTGCTCGTCATGGTGGGCACGCCGTTCGCGGCGAAATCCATCGGGCTCGACAACCCGCGCTCCGCCATGATCTTCGGCGGCTTCATGGGCACGGTGAGCGGGGTGACCGGAGGGCTCGCCGCCACGGATCCCAAGCTCGTGCCCTACGGAGCGCTCACGGCCACCTTCCACACGGGCCTGGGCTGCCTCGTGGCCCCCTCCATCCTCTACTTCATCGTCCGCGCCCTGGTGGGCTGAGCGGGACCGGGCGTGATACAGCTCCCCTTCCCGACGAGGACCCCGCCATGGACACCGCTCCCCTGCAAGACATCGCCGCACCCGAAGGCATCTGCTACGGCTGTGGCAGCAACAATCCACACGGTCTGCACATCAAGAGCTACTGGCATGAGGACGGCATCCACGTCATGGCCAGGCACATCCCCGAGGCCAAATACACGGGTTGGCCCGAGCTGGTGTACGGCGGTCTGATCGCGATGCTGGTCGACTGCCACTCGAACTGGACCGCCATGGCCTACCACTACCGCGTCGAGGGCCGGGACCCCGGCAGCCTGCCGCGGATCGAATGCGTCACGGGCCACCTCGGCGTCAAGTTCATCAAACCCACGCCCATGGGAGTACCCCTGCTCCTGCGCGCGCGCGTCGAAGGCGAAGTCGGCCGCAAGAGCCGGGTCATCTGCGAGGTCCACGCCGGCGATACGCTGACCGCGCAGGGTGATTCGATCTTCGTCCGCGTGGATACCGGGAAACTGAAAGAGGCGGCGCACGGCCGGGGAGCCTGAGCCGTCCCACCCCTCACGCGTCCCCGGGGCTCGCGTCCATGGACACGCGGCGCAGCACCTCCGCCGTCTCGCGATCCGCGGGGAAGAAGGACTCGATGGCCAGTTCCGCCAGGGTGATGTCCACGGGCGTGCCGAACACCGTCGTCGTGCTGAAGAACGACAGCATCCCGAAGCGGCTGGTGAGCCGGAGGGGGACGACGACTCCCGCGATGTCCGGCTCGCGGGAGGGCCCCTTCGGCCAGGAGCCTCCGCCGGGTGGGGGCAGCGCGCGCAGCTCCTCGAGGAGCGCGGCGAGCGCCTCATCGGCGGTGACGTCCACCTGGTGGTGGAGCCGGGAGAGCACGTGGCCACGCCACTGCTCCCGGTTGACGATGCGCGGCGCGAGCCCCTCCGGATGCAGGCTCAGCCGTAGCACGTTGACGGGCGGCCGCACCAGCTCCGCGGACACGCCCTCCAGCAGCAGACCCAGCGCGCGGTTGGAGGCCACCAGGGTCCAGTGCCGGTCCACGGCCAGGGCCGGGTATGGCTCGTGGCCGGTGAGCACCAGGTCCACCGCCTCCCGCGCGGCCCGGAGCGCCGGCTCGTCCAGGGTGCCCTCCGAATAGACGGGGGCGAAGCCTCCGGCGACGAGCAGCGCGTTGCGCTCCCGCAGGGGAATGGCGAGCTCCTCCGCCAGGTGGAGCAACATCTCCCGGCTCGGCTTGGAGCGGCCCGTCTCCATGAAGCTGACGTGCCGAGCGGACACCTCGGCGCGCAGGGCCAGCTCCAACTGACTGAGACTCCGTCGCTGGCGCCAGGTGCGCAGCAGCTCTCCTACAGGTCGGCTCTGCATCATCATGTCCGGAAAGATAGAAGTGAGGCGTAGGGTCTCCAATTACCTCCCACGTAATTGAGACAGGACACCGGGACGCGCAATTTGGGCACATCACGACGGCGGCACCGGTTGCCGCCGCCGCTGACCACCCCATTGGAGGACCCACCCATGACCCCCCTCACTTCGTCGAAGTCCCTGCTCGGCCGTTCCCTGCTGCTGGACGGCGTCGTCAGCGGAGCCACCGGCGCCCTGATGTTCCTGGCCGCCACGCCGCTGGCCGGCCTGCTGGGCCTGCACGAGCGCCTGCTGCGCCTCGCGGGCTTCAGCCTGCTCCCCTTCGCGGCCCTGCTGGTGTTCCTCGCGGTGCGCCCGCGCGTCTCGCGTCCTCTCGTCTGGACCATCGTCGGCTACAACCTGCTGTGGGCGGTGGACAGCCTCCTGCTGCTGACCACGGACTGGGTGGCCCCCACGGCGCTGGGCTACGCGTTCACCGTGTTCCAGGCGGTGGCCGTCGCGGGCTTCGCCGGCCTGCAGTACCTGGGGCTGCGAGGCGGCCGCGTGGTGACGGCCTGAGAGGCGCCACCCGCGGGGCGGCGGTGAACACTCATGACATGCCCCGCGTCCACGCCGTGGCCAATGAGAAGCTCCTCATACGGGTGGGCGGGGGGACCGACGGTGTAGAACCGCAGGACATGCCCCCAGCTGGCCGTAGTGGTTGCGGCCCCAGGCCCACACGGTCCCGTCAGCGCGCACCGCCAGCGAATGGGAGCGACCCGCGGACAAGGAGAGCAATCGACTTCCCACCTCCACCTGCATTGGCACCAGGCGGTCACCCGGAGTCCCCTGCCCGAGCTGGCCCGAGTCATTGGCACCTGTTGCCCAGAGGGTTCCATCTGGGAGCTCCACCAGCGAATGAGTCTCATTCGCGGCGACGAACACCACTCCGCGCGGCCCCGGCATCTGCACGGGTGCCGAGTGATTGCTCGGGGTGCCCTGCTCCGATGCGCCTGGAGCATCAATGGACTGACCACAAGCCACCACCAGCACCGCGAGCCAGACTCCCAGCAGTCTGGTCAACCATCGTTCCGCATTGATTTGCATTGCTCGACTCCTGGCAAGAGGGAGACACGGGCATCCGATGCCATGCACCTTCGAGGAGTCGTCATGGGGATGTCCTCCTGACAGTACCCCATGTGACACCCCAAGTGAACGCAGGGCATCGTCATGACCTGTCTCGAGCAGCCCTACGAATTCACAGGATACAATGGCGGGTTGCCAGAAGACGCCTTGATAGGACAGGAGAGAAATCGTGCAGTTGGATGGCCGAGGGTTACGCGGGCTCCTTCGATAACCAAAGCTCCGCGAGCCAATCAAATCCTGGGGGTTCGTGGGAGGCTGCGTCGAGTGTCCTCCTGGCCGGAACCTTTGGAGGCGCGCAAGACTCGCTGTCGACAGCTCAGCAGTTCAGGAGTGCCGGGATACAGTGCGTTCCCGCCGCCTGTGGCGATGCCCCTCCCCCTCCTTCGCTGGAGCAGCGACCCGGGCACTTGGCAAGGCTCGAAAGTCATCACGGACACAGCGGCCTTACAATGGAGGCACGTCTGAGCAGAGGAGATCCCTCGTACTCCATAGCGTTTGGAGTCAGATTGTGCTCCCCTGGTCAGCGGCGCTCGTAGAGCGGCGCCCTCATCCCGACTTCACACGAGCGTCGTGGTCGGCCTTACCGGCCTACCAGGCCAGTCGATGCCCCAGACACGTTGGACAGCGTTCCAAATCTTCTCTACGCTGCGCTTGTCACTGCGTGTGTTTCGACATGCGTGTGCGAGGAACTGTCGTATCTCGTCTACCGCCCCCTCAAGCCTGCCCCGCCGCTCAGGCGACTTGACCTTGGCGATCTCTTTGCCCCAACAGTAATCATACAACTGCGCGACGACGCATCTCGGGTCGTCAAACCGTAGCAACTCGCTGCGCCATTCGCGACATGGCATATCTTCGTGCACTGGGGCCTTGGGCCCGCGAACCATGCGCATTGCCACTTGACCCGAACCGCAGCGGCGTTGCGGCAAATCGCGCTTCCGATACAGCGCAGCGCGCGAACTGCGCGCTGCGTAGTCCTGGACGTCGAGCCCTCTGCCGGTTTCGGGCACCTCCTGTCTCGGGTCACGACGAACATGCCAAGCCAAACTGCGCCCCTACTGTTTGCCCCGGTTGTACGTCCTGCGCCTTCCGCCCACCATCGTCATCCGCCCGAAAGTCATCTCCACCTCATTCGGGCTCGCTACCTGAGCGCATCGCCGGGAGGGCGCGAATTCCGGGGGGGAGTTGCCGGGTCGAAAAGCTCCGCTGTTGCCAAGAAACTGAAACTACCGTTGTTATTTGAGCCGCCCGTGACAAGAACCTTACCGTTGAGCAGGAGCGTTGCCGTGTGATGGGAGCGCGGGGAGAACATGGAGCCTACCAGGCTCCATGTTCCCGTAGCCGGATCGTACGTCTCTGCCGCCATTGCAGAGATACAACTTTCACCACCAATGACAAGCACCTTGCCATTGGGCAACAGCGTCGCCGTATGATACCTACGAGACAAGGATAGAGAGCCAGTTAGACTCCATGTTCCCGTGGCCGGATCGTACAACTCCGCCGTCATACTGGCGTCAGAGGAAAACAAGCTTATCCCCCCAGCGACGAGGACCTTGCCAGTGGGTAGCAGCGTCGCCCTATGATCCTCTCTTGTTGTACTCATGGAGCCAGTGCGGGTCCAAGTGCCCCTGTTCGGGTCGTACACTTCGGCTGTCGCCACGGGATTGCCACCAGTGGTTCGTCCACCCATGACGAGGATCTTGCCATCGGGTAGCGGTGTCACCTCGTGGAAACCGCGCGGGGCTGACATGGAACCCGTGGGACTCCAGGTGCCCGTTGACGGGTCGTACACTTCTGCTGTTGCCAAGAAGACACCATGGCTGGATCCGCCCGAGACGAGCAGTTTGCCACCGGGCAGCGGCGTCACCCTGTGGAATCTACGCGGGGTGCTCATGGAGCCGGTTGGGTTCCAGATGTCCGTGGCCGGGTCGTACACCTCCGCAGTCTCCAGGTAACTTGAGTAGCGGGCAGTCCCCCCTACGGTAAGCACCTTGCCATCAGGCAGCAGAGCTACCTCCGAATCGCTGTGCTCCACACGATTGGAGCCAGCCGTCGTCCAGGAACCCGTACCCGGGTCATACAACTCCACCGACAAACGATTGCTGTAGTCCCCTCCCCCCGAGACGAGCACCTTCCCATTGCGCAGCAATGTGGCTACATGCCCGTAGCGCGGAGTCATGGAACCAGTCGGAGTCCACCCAGAATTGTCACAAGAAGGCAGCCCTGCCACCGCGAAAGCATGGGTGGCCACCAAGCCAAATGAATTGGTTACAGTGGCAGTGATACCCGGGCTGCTTGAGACGACGCAGGAGGGAGCCAGCCATTCGATACGGCTGGTGAAGCCGTTGTCGTCTTGAAAGTAAAGGTTGCCCGTGGTCGATGCCCAAGTAAAACTCACAGGACTGGACTGAGGGTCGATGGCGGTGACGTCAAACGCGACCGTCTCGCACGAGGCAACGGTAGTGGCCGATTGGCTGTAGTTGCCAACCTGGGGTGGCAAGGGTGTAGTGGAGGGCGCGCCAACACAGAGGGATAGGGAGGCCGTCGTCTGTCCGCCGCGACCATCCTGGACAGTAACGGAGAGCCGACAGTTGTCGCAAGTTCCGACTGGAAGGGAGGACGGGGTGAAGGAGGTTGTGTCGGATGAAGGAGTCGTCCATGTGCCCAAGCAAGACGAGGACCACGAGAAAAGAAGGGAGTCACCGTCAGCGTCCGTGGCGATAGAAGATAGAACGGTGGCTTGGCCTACGTCCACATGATCGCTAGAGGAGGTCACTGCGGATATGTGGGGCCAGAGGTTGAAGTTGATATTGGCAGGGGTGTTGCCAGTAGTGGAGCCGGAGACGACATTGACGGAGAGAGAGACAGAGACGGTAAGGCCCTTGGAGTCCGCCACGCTGAGGGTCAACGTCTGTGCGCCGGCGGAGGATGGAGCCGTCCAAGATGTGGTGGTGACAGTGGGGGCGGAGAAGGCGCCGGCGGAGGCCGTCCAGGCCAATGCGATGGTGTCCCCAGGGTTGGGGTCATGAACCTTGGCGGTCAGGAGGAGCGAGGCGCCCGCTTGCACGGCGGTAGTCGAGACCACTAGAAAATCAATGCGAGGCACCTCGTCGCCGTAGGGCGGAGGCGGAGCAACATCCTTGAGAGTGAGAACAACGGCGGTGGTTTGGTTCGCGGAAATGGATACGCCGGAGGCTTGGCCTTGGAGGCGCAGGGCGCCCGTGGAGTCGAAGGCCTCGGCCAGGAAGGTACGATGCTCCCCAACTGGAATGTCCCCGATGACGCCGCCCCACACCCCATCCAAAGGCACGAGTTCGAGGGTAATGGCGGGCTCGTCTGCCGAGCTGACGATGACACGAGAGATGTCCGCCGAGGCGAGCGCCTGACGCGTGGAGACGGCGAACTGCAGCGAGCCAGTGGAGGGCGCTGGGGGTTGTGAGGAGGAGCAACTGGCCACCAGGATCAACAGTGGGAGGAGAGAGAAGAGGCGTAGCTGCTTCATGTGAGCGGATGACTCCTGAGAAAGGAGGAATTATCCTCCAGGCGGCCATGAACCCTAACACCAAGCGTGAACACAAGCCACCCAGCGGGGCGACCGGCAGAAGGGCCGAGAACTCCAGCTCGTCCGGCCTGGGAGGACGCGTGACCCGGCCTCTTCCAGCCCTTCGGAGTTCAGGGAGAGAGAGGATTCAAGGAGACACCTGTGGAGCACTCCGACTCGACATAAGATACCTTATAAGACAGGAGTAGAATCGGGCAGTCGGCTGGCCGTGTGAGTTATTTGGACTTCTTCAACAATCGAAGCTCCGCATGAGCGCTCCCGGGGCTGCCCCATGGCCTTCATTCTCACACGGACGACATCACGAGCGTTCGAAGAACCACTTTGAAGAAGCCTTGAGCACACCAGAGCACTGTCACCATCCACACCCAGTGCTTCCCACTCTTCAGCCAGCTTCGTGCGAGGAGCGCATAGACAGGCCAGAACAAGAATCCACCCACCATGAAGAGGGTCGATAGGCTCCCCCCAGCCACATGGACCCCTCCGCACGTCACCATTAATGGAGACAGCACCAACGCAGCGGCAACATCTTTGAATGAAACAGGGTAATCTCCCGCCAGGAGATCCCCCGCGACGCCCATGCTGATTCCCACGAGCGTCCCCACGAGGAGCAACGCCGTACGCCTCCATCTCTCCCCACCTGGAAACGGCTCATCCGGCTCTCGCATCTGGCCTCACCTCCGTATTCGACAAGAGCGTCAATGACGTGCTCACACCGCCAGGATTTCAGACAAGCGGAGAAGGAGCGCGGGCACGACTTCAGGGCAGAGACAGGCGAGGCCGTAGCCTCCAATGGCTCCAACACAACAGGGCCATCTGGCCACCCGCGCATGGTGTTCGTCGATGAGGTGATCGAAGAAGAAGAAGGTTGGAATGGCCCCCACGACACCGAGCAGATACCAGCTTGGCCACCAGTCGTCAGGGCGTGCACTCGAGGACGAACGGACAGCCGCCGCGACGGTGACTCCTCGAGCCACGAACAGGATGAAAGCCACCGTGCACGTCGCCCGGAACATGGCCACGAACCACCGCTTCCGGGTCGAGCCGACATCGTGCGCCAGTTTCCGCCGCGCGGGAAGGGACAGCCACTCCAGGGGCAAGAACAGGAGCACCATCACGAGGGTGAATAGCAGATTGAGTCCGACAATATGGGTGATGAACCGTGACAAGGACGTCTCCCCTCCTATCCTGCCCGCGAATCACGGACGACCTTCCACACCTCGGACAGGAAGACCCAGCGAACGGCTTCAAACTTCATCATCGCGTCAGTCGTATCCGTGCGCGGGGGCCCGCGGCTCGTCCGAGGGCGCCTCTCGCAGCTGCGCCGCCGCCTTGTCACGCGAGGGCATCGCGTTCCGCTTGCCCGCGCCCGGGCGCTCGTCGGCGGGAGGACAGGCGGACCGGTTGTCCCCGGACAGACACTCGATGACCTGGTCCGCCACCTCCGTGCCCGCCCCCGTGGGCGCGGGGGAGAACACCTGCGAGCGCAGCAGCAGCAACAACAACGACAGGGCGGCCGCCGTCAGCCCCGCCACGCCCAGCAGCAGCCTGGGGCGCGCCAGCAGCCCCTTGCGAGCACGAGGCCCGCTTCGCGCCAGCTCGCGCAGCTTCAACTCCGCGAGCGCCTCCTGCTGGAGCACCCGCGCGCACGCGTCACACTGGGAGGCGTGCTCCTCGAACAAGGACCGCGGCTCCGGTTCGAGCAGGCCATGCAGGTACCGCGCGGCCAGCTCGGCCGTGATGTGGGGCTGCTCACTCATGGCGGTCCTCCCGCAGCAACTGGCGCAAGCGTCCACGGATTTCCCAGAGGATCTGCCGCACGCGCTGTACGGAGAGTCCCACATGTTCGGCGACTTCCGCATGGCTCAATTCCGGGCGGCCGAAGACGAGCTGGAAGACACGCTGGCCGGAGGGCGAGCACTGCTCGAGCAGGGCCCGGGCCCGCTCCAGCTCCTGCCTGGACAGCAGCCGGGCCTCGGGGGAAGGAACGGCCTCCTCCGGCACCTCGGCCTCCAGATCCTCCAGGCTCGCGAAGCGCTCGGGCCGGCGGCGAACCTCGTGCAGCAGCAGGTAGTGGGCCTGGGTGAGGGCCAGGCCCGGCAGCCGCAACTGCCGCAGGCCGCCACGCGCCTGCTGGGCGAGCAGCGTGGCCCACGTCTCCTGCACCAGCTCCTGGGCCCGGTCCAACCGGACGCCCCGCGCCAGCAGGAAGACGAGCACCTCGCGGCTGTGGCGCTGGATGAGCTCGCCCCAGGCCTCGCGCTCTCCCGCCAGGGCCCGCTCCACCACGTCCGCGTCGCCGCGGTCCATCTTCTTCGCCTGCATGGGGAGCGATCGGAACAATCTGGGTGTCAGGGCATTCTGCACGGACGGCGACCTCCAGGGCAACGCAGGGAGGAATCCTCGGGGGCGGCGGACATATCGCCGCGACGTGGAAAAAAAGCGCGGCCGCGGTGGGGGTTGCGCTCGTGCCCTGGCTTCTGAGAGGAGGAACCGGTGCGCGCCCTGTCTCCGCGGCGGCTGATGCTGCTGCTGTTGCCGCTGGTCATCCTGCTGGCCTGTGGCCTGGTCTATTTTCAGCAAGCCCTCGAGCCCGAGCCTCCCACCACCCCCCCCGAACTCGAGCCCGGCTGGCCCAGGGATCTCCCACGGGACCCGCATCTCCCGCTCCAGGGCCTTCAGTCCTTCCGGGCCGCGTACGAGGCGTCCTTCCGCGGCAAGCCGGACGCGCGCTTCCTGCGCGCCCTCTCCGAACTCGAGCGCCTGCTGGGAGGCAGCACGTCGGCGTCCGTGACGTCCCGCTTCCACGAAGGCGCATGGGTGCTCGAGGTGGAGGGGCAGCAGGTGGGAGGGCTGCCGGAGTTCCCCGACTTCGCCGAGGCCTTGTCGCTCCTGGAGTCACGCGTCCACCAACTGGGCACCCAACGGCTGAAGCTGAAGACACGTCCCCTGCCCTCCAGCGCCTCGCCCCTGCCCATGGGCCGTGCGACCCTGGAGGCCCTGCACGAGCTCGACACGGTCTGGTCCCAGGGAGAGCGGGAGCCCGCCACGCTCGTGGGCGCCGCGCGGGCCTCGGTGGCCCTGGCGCTGCAGCTCACGGACCTGACCGAAACCGCCGATGCCGTCCCAGCACGGGCCCTGGCACTGCTGGCACTGGGCCGCGTGACGGCCCCGGCGGCCCTCTCCGAGGAGCGCGCGCTGCTCGCGTATGCCCTGGGCTACGAGCGCACGGCGCGTCAGCTCGCCCCGGCGCTGCCCGCGGCAAGCGCGGCCCGTGCCTTCCTGCTCCAGGAGGATGATGTCCTCGAGGCACTGGCGGAGCGCGACGCGGGAGCGGGACTGGCCAGTCACCTCTGGGTGCGCCGGCTGGCACGGATGGATCGGGTGACGCGCGTGGAGCGCTCCAGCCGGCTGTCCGCGCAGCGGCTCGGGATGGGGCTCCACGTGGTGGTGCCGAGGCTGCTGATGAAGGGCCCCCACCCGGAAGAGCACTTCATCGCGAGGGTGGCCGCCCCCTTCCTCCTGGCCGAGGTGGCCCGGGTGGGCGCCCGTGAGAACCCGGGCGTGGCCAGTCCGTACGCGGAGCTGCCACGGGAGTGGCCCCCTGCCGAGGACTCGGACGAGGCGCTCGAGCAATGGATGCGGCACGGCCGTGAGCTTCTTCCCGTGAAGGAGCGCGGCCTGCTTCCCCTCTTCGACGAGCTGCTCGAGCAGGTGGGCCACCCGGACGCCGTCTTCCTGGACGCCGAGGTGGAGCGGGCCTTCTTCCGGGGCCTGTTCTACTCGGCCCTCTTCCACGACGCCCTGCACTGTGTGGATGGGCTCGCCACCCCCGAGGCCACAAGGGACTGCGCCGAGAGCTTCGGTGCCCAGCAGGCCCGGGCCTCGGGAGAGTTCCAGCAGTGGTACGCGCGGCTGGTCGCCTCACGGAGAGGCCCGAGGAAGGAGCATGTGCTGCTCGAGAGCCTCAATGGCCTGAAGAGCCTGGGGGCGCCCTTGATCAAGACACTCCACGATGAGCTGGTGGAGACGACCGAGCGTAACGATCCCGTGCTCACGACGATGACCCGGCGCCTCGCGGCCCGGCTCGACACCCGCCCGGACCACCGGCGCCACCTGGCCCGCGCACTCCTCGAGTCCCTCTCCAACATCGTCCTGTCCGAGCGGCTCTACCGCGCGAGCCTGGAGGCCGACGAGTCCCCTGGGGTGGCGAGCTGGCTCGCATGGCGGGAGCGCGACTTCGCCAAGGTGAAGCAGTTGCTGCACGACCCCGCCCTGGAGGGAACCAAACGGCTCGTCCTGCTCGAGCATCTGCTCGAGGAGAAGCAATTGACCGCCGAGGAGGTGGCCCGTGAGCTGCAGACGCTGGTCGTCGCGTCCGGTGACCAATGGGCCTTCACCCTCCAGGGAGTGGAGATGCTGGAGCGGGCACGGGACTACCCACGGGCGCGAGCCCTCGCCGAGCGCTGGCTGGAGTGGAACGCGCAACTGGACGACCTCACGCGCGGGGCCGTCCTGGCGAAGCTGGCCCATCTGCACGCCCTGGAAGGCCACCCCGCGCGCGGCTGGGAGGTCCTCACCCCCGTGCTGACCACCTACCAGTCCGAGGTGCTCGAGCAGGGAGCGCGCCTGCTCCAGGCGCTGGGAGACGAGAAGAGGGCCCTGGCCATGGCGGAAGGGCTGGCGCGCCGCTACCCCCTCCCTTCCAGCCAGATCCTGCTCGCGGAACTTCACTGGCGCAGCGGACGCCACGCGGAGGCCGCCGCGACCCTCAAGGACTCTCAGGTGCGCCGTCTGCTCGTGACGGACTGGAGGCGCGTGGGCGAGCGGTTCGCCGAGGTCTTCGGTGGCAGGCCCGTGAAGGAGGGGCTGCGCGCCTTCGACGAGCTGCGGGAGGCGGACATCTCGGTCTCGGCACTTCATTACATGGCGTCTCCCCTCAGGAAACGGGAGGAGGGGCGGCTGTCGATCGAGATCTTCGCGAGGATTCCATACCCCAACGATCGGATCGGCCTGTTCAGACAGCTACAAACCTATCAAATCCTGGCGAGACAGAAGTCCAAGGCCGAGGCACTGGAGTGGCTACGCCCCCGCGTGGACCCCTCCCTGCGAGGCATCTATCTGGCGACGATTGCCTTTGAGCTCCACGAGGACGCCCTCCTCTGGGAGTACGTCCAGAGCCCCCCGGAAGGAGCTGACCATGCCGCCTATGTCTGGCTGTTGAAGGCGGCCTCCAGCCTCCGCACTCATGATGACAACCCGGAACACCGCCGGGCCCTGGAGGAGTACTTCCGAGCCGAGCGCCCGGGCTTCTACCAGCAGGTGGGCCGCTATCTGCTGGGGCTCACCTCCGAGGAGGAGGTGCTGGCCCTGGCGAAACGGCCGGACGAGCAACAAGAGCTGCCCTACTTCCTCGCCCTCAAGGCCCAGGCCGAGCGGCGCTATGAGGATGCCGCGACGTGGTACTCCGCCGCCGTCGAGCAGGGCCTCCCGCCCGAGGGAGAATACCAGTGGTCCTACGTCCAGCTGTGGCACTGGAGGGGGCTGGAGCTGAGCCTCGCGCAATTGCAGAAGCGCTGGCTGTAGCGGAGGCCCGGCGCGGCCTCCGGGGACTTCGGCCGAGTCGACCTCCTGATAACCTTCGTGGGACTCGGAGAGCCCCACCATGTCCTGGCGCACGGTCTTCTTCATCGCCCTCCTCTTGCCGCTGACCCCCCAGGCAGTGGCCCAGGAGGCTCGTCCGGCTGGAAAGTCCGTGCTCCTGCTCCTCCCCGAGGACACGGCGCTGCCCGCCATGGCGATGCTCGTCGCCAGCCTCCGCTCTTCCTTGTGGGAAACCGGGGACGGCCCGATCACCTTGGATGTCGAGAGCCTGGATCTCGGCTGGGCGAGCCGGCCTGAACACACACGGGCCCTGCGGACCTGGTATCTGACCAAGTACCGGGAGCGTCGGCCGGATGCACTCATCACCTTCCGCACCGACGCCATCCAGCTGACCCTGGAGCTGCGCCAGGAGCTGTGGCCGGACATCCCGGTCATCGTCCTCTCCGAGGACGAGCGGCTCTGGGAAAAGCACCCTCGCCCGGAGCGGGTGGCGGGCCTCTTGCTGCATTACGACATGAGGGCCACCGCGGAGCTGGCCTTGCAGCTGCTGCCCGACACGCGGAGGCTGGCGCTCATCAACGGTGCCAGCCCCTGGGAGCGCGCTGAGCAGGAGCGGATGCTGCGAGACCTGCGGCCCCTGATGGCGCAGCGGGGGCTGGAGTTCATCGACCTGACCGGCCTGCCGCTGGCCGAGCTGCTCGAGCGCGCGAGGACCCTGCCGGCCGACACCACGGTCCTCACCTTCACCTTCATCACCGATCCCAGCGGGAGACCCTTCGTGGGGCGCGAGGTCGCACGCCTGTTGCTCTCCGCCAGCAACCGGCCCTGCTTCGCCCTCCACGACACCGTCCTGGGTCTGGGGTTCGTCGGCGGAGCACTCGTCAGCTACGAGGCCGTGGGCCAACAGCTGGGCCTGCTCACCTCCCGCGTATTGCGCGGGGAGCAGGAGGAATTCCTCGCACCCCTGAAGCGGGCCCCCGTGGACACGCGGACGGTCGATACCCGCGCGCTGCGGCGCTGGGGCATCCCCCGCGATCGGGTGCCTCCCGGGGTGCGGCTCGCCTTCGACGAGCCCACGCTCTGGGAGCGCTACCGCTGGTGGGTCCTGGGGGCCCTGACGCTCAGCGGCCTGCAGGCGCTGGTGGCCGGGGGGCTCGTGGTGGAGCGCCGCCGCCGCATCCGTGCCCAGGCCGAGCTCCTCGAGCGCCAACGCCTGGAGAAGCTCGCGGAGATGGAGGCGCGTCGAACCCTGGATCAGCTCGCCCACGTGAGCCGGGTGGCCGCCCTGGGCGAGCTGGCCGCCTCACTGGCTCATGAGCTCAACCAGCCCCTGGCCGCCATCCTCAGCAACGCCCAGGCCGCACGCCGCCTGCTGAACGCCACCCCCGCCCAGCTGGACGAGGTGCGCGAGGCCCTCGGGGACATCATCTCCGACGACAAGCGCGCGGGCGAAGTCATTCACCGCATGCGCGCGCTGCTCAAGCGAGGAGAGCCCCGGCAGGAGCTCCACTCGCTCAATGACCTGGTGCGCGAGGTGGCGCGCCTGCTGACCAACGAGATGCACCTGCGCGGCGTGACCCTGCAACTGGCGCTGGCCCCGTCGCTGCCCGCCGTCCAGGGGGACGGAATCCAGCTCCAACAGGTGGTGCTCAACCTGCTCATCAACGCCCTGGATGCCATGGCCGATGTCCCCGCGGGCCAGCGCCAGCTCCAGGTCCGCACCGCCTCGCCAGGCCCGGGGCGGGTGGAGCTGAGCGTGCAGGACTCGGGAGGGGGGATCGAGCCATCGCGGCTGGCCCTCGTCTTCGAGCCCTTCTACTCCACCAAGGAGAACGGGCTGGGGATGGGGCTGTCCATCAGCCGCTCCATCGTCGAGGCGCACGGCGGCCAGTTGCAAGCCGAGAGCCATCCAGGGCAGGGGGCTCTGCTACGGTTCGTGCTTCCCGCGGCGCACACGGAGTCCTCGCCATGACACAAGCCCCCGCCACCATCTTCCTCGTGGACGACGATGAGTCCGTGCTGCGGGGGCTGGGGCGGCTGCTGCGAGCCGCCGGCCATGCCACGAAGCCCTTCGCCTCGCCCTCCGAGTTCCTCGCGCAGCTGTCCGGGGACACGCCGGGCTGCGCCGTGCTGGACCTGCGGATGCCGGGGCTGAACGGGCTGGAGCTGCAGCAGGCCATGGAGTCCAGGAACTGCCACCTGCCTGTCATCTTCATCTCCGGCCACGGGGATGTGCCGGCCAGCGTCAGGGCCATGAAGGCCGGCGCCGTGGACTTCCTCCTGAAGCCCTTTGATGAGCAACAACTGCTGGGAGCCATCTCCGAGGCCTTGCGCAAGGACGCGGCGGTCCGCGCGGACCGCGCCGAGACCGCCGCGCTGCAGGCCCGTCATGCCGTCCTCACTCCCCGCGAGCGCGAGGTCTGCGCGCTGGTGGCCCAGGGGCTGACCAACAAGGAGGTCGCCCAGCGACTGGGCACCACCGAGAAGACCATCAAGGTGCACCGCGCCCGCGTCATCCAGAAGCTAGACGTGGACTCGGTGGCGGAGCTGGTGCGGTTGGTGGACCGGCTGGGCCTGGGCTGAGCCCGCGCGGTGTAAGTACTAGGTCCAATATCCACTTCCCGACATTCAAAGTAGAGAGCGAAGCGCACGCTGGCCGTCTCCAGCGGAGCCTGGTGTGCGTCACGGGGTGCCGGCGACTGCTCGAACCCGGGCGGCGCCGCCATCTTTGGGGAGGAGAGTTCATGTCCTATTTGCTTTCGAGGTGGCTCGCGGCGCCAGCCACCGCATTGCGCGCCGGACTGGTGCTTGGACTGACTGCCAGCATCCTCGCCGCTTGTAACCCACCGCCGGTGGCCCAAGACGGCACCCTCGAGACGGCGGAAGACACATCCCTCGAGGTGCACCTGCCGGCCAGCGGCAACGGAGCACTCACTTTCAGCATCGTCGACGCGCCGGACCACGGCACGCTGAGTGAGATCAGCGCCAATGGCCTCGTCACCTACACCCCCGGCGCCGACTACAACGGCGAAGATGCCTTCACCTTCCGCGCCACCAACCGCGAGGGCCAAAGCGCCCAGGCCACGGTGACCCTCACCATCACGCCCGTGAACGACACGCCCACCCTCTCCTCGGTGGCCAACCAGGGCATCACCGCTGGCAGCTCGACCGGCGACCTGGCCTTCACCGTGGGCGACGTGGAGACCGCCGCCGACAGCCTCACGGTCACCGCCACTTCCTCCAATACCGACCTGGTGCCCAACGACCCCGGCCATCTCGTCCTCGGCGGCTCCGGATCCAGCCGCACCCTCAACGTCGTCTCCGCCGCCGGCGCCAGCGGCTCCACCACCATCACCCTCTCGGTGAGTGACGGCTCCGCCACCACCTCCACCACCTTCGCGGTCGACGTCACCCGTCTCGCGAGCCTCTACTGGGTGACTGCCGCCAAGTCGCTGTGGAGGGTTGACGTGAACGGCACGAATGCCATTGAGCTCCGGACCGGCATCAGCGGGGCAGCGTCCGTCGCCACCGACCCGGTCACCCGTACCATCTTCTACTCCCGCGACAGCGCAATCGTTCGAGCGGACAGTGATGGGGCGAACCCGGTCGATATCGTGGCGAACGGAGGCTATCCCTCCGGGCTGGCAGTCGATTCGACGAACCGCAAGCTGTACTGGTCCGACTTCAACGGGAAACGGGTCATGCGCGCCGAGCTGGACGGCGGCAATCCAACGCAGGTCGTCGGCGGCATCGATAGCCCGTCCGCCATCGCGTTCGATGTCCCGAGCGGCAAGGTGTATGTCATTACCTACAACAACACCAGGCTCGTACGATTCAATCTCGATGGGACCAGCCTGGAGACCATCGGCTCGGGCCTGGGCGGCCAGGGCGTGGGCCTGGCGGTCGACTCGAGCGGCGGGAAGGTGTACTACTCGACCCGCGGCAACAGTATCTATGTCGCCAACCTGGACGGCTCCAACGCCACCCCCCTGGTGACCAACCAGACCACAGTGCACGGGATTGCCATCGATGTCACGGCCGGGCGGCTGTATTGGGCGGATTGGCTGGGTGAAGTGCTCCGGAGCGCCAAGCTGGCCGACGGCGGCGATATCCAGGACGTGAGCTCGGGCAGCGGCAGGAACCTGGGTCTGGCATGGATGCCCGCGCCGTAGCCAGGAAGCATCGGAAGGTTTGAAGGCCCGTTGAGAGGTGGCGGACTGGGCTGGGGCGGCTGGTGGACCGGCTGGGCCTGGGCCGAGCCCGCGCGGTGTAAGCACTAGGTCCAATATCCATGACCTGACATTCCGAGTATGGGTAGACTGACTGCTGGCCATCTGGGCCTTTCCTCACCATGAACCCAGAGCCACTTCGCATGAAAAACCTACCTATCTCCCTTCTCGCTTTCTGCTTGGCGCTGGCAGTCAATGGCTGCCGCTGCGCTCCATCTCCATCAGACGATTTCTCGCTCCGTGTCGTCCTCGCGGAGACCAGCCTCCCCGCGGGGATGAAGACCACCGCGAAGGCCCAGCGCGTCTATGACGATGGCCGCGTCGTCGACCTCGACGCCTCCACTTCACGGCAATGGACATCATCCGCTCCTCAAGTGGCCTCCGTCGAACCGCAACCGGACGGCACTGTCGAGGTGACGGCGCTCCAGCCCGGTAGCGCCATCATCACCGTCAACGCGGACGACGCCTCGGGCGAGGCCACCCTCGAGGTCACCGACGCTCGCCTCCTCTCGCTGCGGGTGTCACCCACCCCTGCCTCCGTGCCCGTGGGCCTCACGCAGCAGTTCACCGCCCAGGGCAGCTACAGCGATGGCACCACGGCCGACGTGACGAACCGCGCGACGTGGACGACGAGCAACTCCGCCATCGCCACCGTGAGCAGCACGGGCCTGGGTACCGGCGTGGCCGCGGGGGGGCCCGTCACCCTCACCGCCACCCTGGGGGGCGTGAGCGGCACGGCTCAGTTCACCATCACCCCTCCGCCGCCCGTGCTCACCTCCATCAAGCTCACCCCCGCGACGGCTTCGGTGGTCGCGGGCTCGACACAGCAGTTCACCGCCCAGGGCAGCTACAGCGACGGCACCACGGCCGACGTGACGAACCGCGCGACGTGGACGACGAGCAACTCCGCCATCGCCACCGTGAGCAGCACGGGCCTGGGCACCGGCGTGGCCGGGGGAGGGCCCGTCACCCTCACCGCCACCCTGGGAGACGTGAGCGGCACGGCTCAACTCAGCGTCACCGGGTGGACGTCCGCGGGGTCCCTCTCCACGAGCCGCTCCAACCACGCCGCCGCGCTGACCGACTCGGGCCGGGTACTCATCACGGGAGGGCGCAATGGGACGACCACCCTGAGCAGTGTGGAGTCGTACGATCCAGCGACCAACTCCTGGTCTTCAGTCCGTGCCATGGCCAATGGCCGCTTCGCTCACGCCTCCCTCTTGCTCCCCTTTGGTTACGTGCTCGTCACCGGGGGGACCGATGGGACGACCCCCCTGCGCGCCGCGGAGGTGTACGATGAAGCGACCGACTCCTGGTTCAACGCCGGCTACTTCTACGTGGGCCGCTACCATCACACCATGACGTTGCTCGCCTCGGGCAAGGTGCTCGTCACCGGCGGCACCGATGGCACCAACGCCCTGGCCACCGCGGAGGTGTACGATCCGCTCGTCAACCGCTGGGATCGGGCCAGCCCCATGGGCACCGCCCGCTTCCACCACACCGCCACCTTGCTCCCCTCTGGCAAGGTCCTCGTCTCAGGGGGGTCCAATGGCACCGGGAGCTTGAGCAGCGCCGAGTTGTACGACCCGGAAACCAATTCGTGGGCTCCAGCCGCCACCATGGTGACGAGCCATGGCCTTCACACGGCCACGCTGCTCCCCTCTGGCAAGGTGCTCATCGCAGGGGGGCAATCGCTCACCGGGCCCTCTTCCTCCGAGCTGTATGATCCAGGCACCAACAAATGGTCCGCGGCTGGCGCCATGGTCGCAGGCCGCTCCCGCCACACCGCCACACTGCTCGCTTCGGGCCAGGTGCTCGTCGTGGGGGGCGACGGCAGCAGCCATTACAACACCGCGGAGTTGTACAACCCAGCCACCTCTTCCTGGTCCGCGACCGCCTCCATGGCCGCGGCCCGCGGAACTCACACCGCGACGCTGCTTCCCTCGGGCAGGGTGCTCGTCGTGGGTGGCGAGGATGGCACCCGCCCACTTGCCACGGCGGAGGCGTACTTGCCCTGAGCGCAACGCCTCTCTGAAGGTCGCATCGAACCCGCAGGCGAGTGATTCCTCGCCTGCACTTCAGTGGCCGTATCGAAAAAATGGGTAGGGTCGAAGGAACAAGTCCTTTGACCCCTTCACCGGACACCTTCACCGGGCCTGGCGCTCTCTCGGTAGAGCCGCCGCTCGGTTTCAGTCGGTGATGAGCGCTCCGCCCTCTGCTCGAGACCAGGGCTTGATATAACAAATCGCGTGAGCGCGTCGATTACACAAACCATACAACCCCCGGGAGAGCCACAAAACAGGAAAAGGCTCACTCCGGCACGTGAATATCAGTCTTTACTGAAACGCTACGAACCAAGCACAGAGCCCAAATATACTCTTGACGTTCGCACAGGAATTCAGCTCACTTGGGTGCCCCACGGGTGCCCCACAATCAGGAGTCATCAATGCCGTTGGATCGAGACCTTCCCAAACGCGAAATCCTGCCGATCCCCGACCGTCCCTATGTCGGCCCGACGAAGTACAATGCCGCGGACCCGCAGCCTGAATTCCCTCCCCTCTTGCCGATCCGCCCGCCCGAGGGCGCCCCCAACGTCATCGTCATCCTGATCGACGATGTGGGATTCGGCGCCTCTGAAACCTTCGGGGGGCCCATCGCGACTCCGACAGCCACGGCACTCGCCAAGGGGGGCATCAAGTTCAACCGTTTCCATACGTCAGCCCTGTGCAGTCCGACGCGCGCCGCCTTGCTGACTGGCCGCAACCCCCACTCCGTCGGCATGGGTTGCATCACCGAGATGGCGACCTCGGCGCCCGGCGCCACCTCGATGATCCCCAACAGCGCCGCCTCGATCGCCAAGATACTCAAGTACAACGGCTACTCGACGGCTCAGTTCGGTAAGTGCCACGAGGTGCCCACCCGGGAAACTGGCACCACGGGGCCCTTCGACCATTGGCCCACCTACATGGGGTTCGAGAAGTTCTATGGCTTCGTGGGCGGCGAAACCAACCAGTACTACCCTACGCTCTACGATGGAACGACCTACATCGAAATGCCAGAACGTGGGGACTACCACCTGACCACGGATCTCGCCAATCAGGCCATCAAGTGGATTGAGACCCAGAAGTCCCTTGCGCCGGACAAGCCCTTCTTCATGTATTTCGCTCCAGGCGCGACCCACGCCCCCCACCAGGTCCCAGAAGAGTGGAGTAACAAGTACAGGGGGAAGTTCGACGAAGGCTGGGACAAACTGCGCGAGGCCACGTTCGAGCGCCAAATAAACCTGCACGTCATCCCGCCGCGCGCGGAACTGACACCTCCCAACGAAGGTGTTCCAGCCTGGGACACAATGCCGCCCGAGGTCCAAGATTCCCTGAAGCGCGAGATGGAAATCTACGCCGGCTTCCTCGAACATACCGACCACCAGATCGGCAGGGTGATCGAGACGCTCAAGACCCTCGAGATCTTCGAGAACACGCTCATCATCTACATCCTCGGCGACAACGGAGCGTCCGCCGAAGGCACGTTCCTCGGCACTTTCAACGAGATGATCGGCTTCAACGGCATCGAGATGACGGAGCAGGAACAGATAGATATCATCAACAATCACATAGAAGATTTCGGCACCAAGAAAGCGTATAATCACTATGCCGTCGGCTGGGCCCAGGCCATGTGCACGCCGTATCAGTGGACCAAGCAAGTCGCCAGCCACTTCGGAGGCACGCGCAACGGCATGGTCGTCCATTGGCCAAAGGTCATTACGGGGCGCGGCTTGCGACAACAGTTCACCTACGTGACCGATGTGCTTCCGACGGTCCTCGAAGCGATCGGGCTGCCGGAGCCGTTGAGCGTCGACGGAGTGCTGCAGAAACCCATCGAGGGTGTGAGCTTCTTCTACACGTTCAATGACATCCACGCGGTTGAGCGCCACAGGACCCAGTACTTCGAGATGTTTGGCAATCGTGGCATCTACCATGAAGGCTGGACTGCCGTCACCCTCCACTCGAAGCCCTGGGACTTCTACAACCTACCGGACTACGCAGACGACAAGTGGGAACTCTACTTCACGTATGCCGAGAAGCTGGAGGACAATTCCAAGCAGGACTGGACCCAGGCAAAAGACCTCGCCGCGGTCTACCCCGACAAGCTAGCGGAGCTGAAGAACCTCTTTCAGATCGAGGCGGCCCGTTACAACGTCTTCCCCCTCGACGACCGAAAGCTAGAGCGCCTGCCCCCCGCGAAGGGCGCCCTCAGCCAAAGGTACGTCGACGGTAGTTTCGTTGCCGACCCGGTCGTGATCGACAACTTCAACCGCTCTTTCGATATCACCGCACAGCTCACGGTGCCAGCCGAGCCAGCTGGGCCAGTGCAAGGCGTGATCCTCGCCCGTGGCAACGATTTTGGCGGCTTTGGCCTCTATGCCAAGAATGGAGTTCTCACTTACGTCTACAACTACCTGGGGCTCGAGATCTTCTACGTCCGTCAGGATGAGAACGCGCCTTTGCTGCCGTCGGGCACGTACCAGGTCCGCATGGAGTTCACGTACGAGGGCGGCGAGGAGACGGGCCAGGGCGGCACGGTGAAACTCTTCCGAAAAGACGGAAAAGAAGGGGCGAGCGAAGTCCAACTCGGCGAGGGCGTCATCCCGAAGACCAATCCGGTCATCTTCAACGTGGACGCCTTCCTGATGGTCGGCAACAAGACTGGCGGCCCCTTGTGCGAGGATCTCAAGGGGAACAACCGCTTCACCGGCACGGTGGACTGGGCGGAGATCAAGATAACGGGAGCACCTGGCATCAAGAGCCCCGAACATCGCCTGCACGCGCTGATGGCGATCGAGTAACCGCTCACCGACTCAGGCTGAGAGCGCAGCCTGAGCTCTGGTCGTGAATGGGAGGCGGAATGCCGCCTTCATCTCCCAGTTCGTGCCCTCCGATGTGCTCCCGGGCCAGAGCTTCCAGGCCTCGGTGACGATAAGAACCCGCACACTTCCATCAGGGGGAGTGTGCGGGCGGGGGCGAAGGGCGTTCCTCAGCGCGCGTCAGCCTACCGGACAGTCCGGAACGCCTCGCGCAGCTCGTTCGCGAACACCGCCGGCTGTTCGAAGGCGGCGAAATGCCCGCCCTTGTCCACCTCGCCCCAGTAGAGCAGGTGGGGCCACAGCGCCTCGGCCCACTTCCTGGGCGCGCGGTAGAGCTCACGCGGGAAGGTCGTCGCCGCCATGGGCAGCTCGATGCGCCCCGCCGAGAAGCCCGAGGGCTTGCCTTGTGAGTTCTGCCAGTAGATGCGCGCCGAGGAGGCCGCCGTGTCGGTCAGCCAGTACAGCGTGATGTTGTCGAGCATCTCGTCCATCGACAGGGCGTCCTCGGGATTGCCCCGGTTGTCGGTCCACGCCTGGAACTTCTCGTAGATCCACAGCGCCTGGCCCGCCGGGGAGTCCGCCAGGGCATAGCCAATCGTCTGGGGGCGAGTGGCCTGCTCCTTGAAGTAGCCGTACTGCTCGTTCGCGAAGCGCCCCGCGGCGTCGATCGCGGCCTGCTCGTCGGGCGTCGGGTGCTCCGGCAGCTTCTCCGGGAACACGAGCGGCCAGTTGACGTGCGCCGCGACCAGGCCGTCCGGGCGGAGATGGCCGAGCGCATGGGTGACTCCGGAGCCCCAATCGCCGCCTTGGGCCACCCACTTCGTGTAACCCAGCCGCTGCATCAGCACCCCCCACGCCCTGGCGATGCGCGCGATATCCCAGCCCGTCTCCGCGGGCTTGTCGGAGAAGCCAAACCCCGGGAGCGAGGGGATCACGACGTGGAAGGCATCCTCCGCCCTTCCGCCATGCCGGGTGGGCTCGGTCAGGGGGCCGATGACCTTCAGGAACTCGACGATCGAGCCCGGCCAGCCATGGGTGAGGACGATCGGCAGCGCGTTGGGATGAGGGGATTTGACGTGCAGGAAGTGGATGCCGAGCCCGTCGATCTCGGTGCGGAATTGAGGAAAGGCATTCAGCCGCGCCTCGAACTTCCGCCAATCATAACGGTCGCGCCAGTAGGAGATCAGTGCTTGTGCCTTGGCGAGCGGGACCCCTTGGGACCAGTCGTTCACCGTCTCGCGCTCGGGCCACCGCGTCGCCGCCAGCCGTCGCTTGAGATCATTCAGCGCCGCCTGGGGAATCGAGACGCGAAACGGCGTCACCTGGGGCGTGGCGGGGGCCACGGGGGCACCCGCCGCCTGGGCGATCGTCCCGCCCCCCACGGCGGCGAGGGCAGATGCTCCCGCCATCAGTCTCAGGAGATCACGGCGGGAGGGAATGCTCGGAGGGCTCTGGATGTCGTTCATGATCTGCTCCGTACCTGGGGGTGGACGCCAGTGGTGGCTACTTCAGGAAGTCCGCGAGGTAGCCGAGGGTGGCCTCGGGCTTCTCCTCGGCGATGAAGTGTCCGCTGCCCTCGACCTTGATCACGCGCAGGTCCGTGGCCTTGCCGGACAGCGTGGCCTTCAGCCACCCGAAGCCCGGACCGCCCAGGCCGAGCACCGGCATCGTCAGCTTGCCGTAGGTCCCGTCATCGACGATGTCTTGCGGAAAGGCCTGATACCAGGCGTTGCCCGCGCGGATCGCCTCGCGGCTGGCATAGGCGGCGGCGTAGACCGCGCGATCCTTCGCATCGATGGCGCTCTCGTCCTTGAGCAGATAGCGGAAGAACCATTCCTGCTCCAGGTGCTGGCGGCCCTCGAGGATCTGCTCGGGCAGGCCCTTCACCTGATGGAAGGCGAACCACCAGGCGAAGGGGTGGGCCTCGTCGATCTTGTCGCCAAAGGTGCCCACGGCCGGCAGCAGGGGCCAGGTGGCGAGCTGGGCATCCGGGTGTGGCACGTCGATCAGGACGAGCTTGCGCGTCGCCTCCGGATGGTTGGCCGCGAAGCTGAACGCGACCTGGGCACCAATGTCGTGGCCGACGAGGTCGACCTTGTCATGGCCGAGCTGGCGCACCAGCTCGAGAATGTCCCGGGCCATCGTCTTCTTGTCGTAGCCGCCGGCCGGCTTGTCGGAGCTGCCCATTCCGCGCAGGTCGACGGAGATCACCTGATGATCGCGGGCGAGCGCGGGCATGATCTTGTGGAAGGCCCACCAGGTCTGCGGCCAGCCCGGGAGCAGCACGACCGGCGAGCCCTTCCCTCCGACGACGTAATGCAGCCGCACGCCGTTGACCGTCGCCTCACCGTTGGTGAAGCCGGGCAGCGTGCGGACCAGCGCCGCGTCGGACACGGCGGCGGTCTGCTTCGGGGCGGCCTGGGCCGGGTTGGGAAGCGAAGTCGAGGAAACGAGCGCCAGGGTGGCGAGTGCGAGGAGGATCTTCATGGTGGGTTCCCGTGCCGGGTGTGAACAGTGGCGTCAGTCGGCGAGGGGCTCGCGCGGCCGGCGATGGGCAAGAGGTATCGACATGCGCACCCCCGCGAAATAGAAAGGTCCGCAAACCATCGTTGCAGGATTGTCGATGTCGAAACTGCCGGATTTCGAGGGGTTGGCGATGTTCGCCAAGGTGGCCGAGGAGCGGTCGTTCGCGGCGGCCGCGCGCGCCATGGGCCTGTCCGTCGCGACGGTCTCGCGGGGCGTCAGCCGGCTGGAGGAGCGGCTCGGCGCGCGGCTCTTCAACCGCACCTCGCGGAAGCTGGCGCTGACGGAGTTCGGGCGGACGATCGCGGAAAGCGCGAGCCGCATCTATCGCGACGCCGAGCAGGTGGAGGACTCGGCGCGGGAGCTGTCCGCCCGGCCGCGTGGACTCATCCGTCTGGCCGTGCCGATGTCCTTCGGGGTGCGCTGGGTGGCACCGCTCCTGCCGGAGTTCTTCCGTGCCTATCCGGAAGTGTCGGTCGATCTGCACCTCTCGGATGCGACCGTGGACGTGGTGGGACAGGGCTTCGACGCGGCGCTCCGGATCTCGGTGCAACTGGACCCGGCGCTGGTCGCGCGACGGCTCTGCGCGGTCTCACGCTTCATCGTCGCGGCACCGAGCTACCTGAAGCGGCACGGCCGGCCAGAGCACCCTCGCGACCTGAACAGCCGCGACTGTCTGGGTTACGCCTATCGCGCGCGCAGCGACGTCTGGCGGCTCGCCAACGCCGCCGGCGACGAGGAGACCCTCACGCCCGGCGGGCAGCTTCGTGTCACCAACGCGGATGCCCTGGTGCCCACCGTGCTCGCGGGCCTCGCCATCGCCGAGCTGCCCGAGTTCATCGCGAGCGAATACCTCCGCGACGGAAGGCTGGAGGCCATCCTGAGGGACTGGACGCTGGCGGCGGGCGGCCTCTACTTCGTCACCCCCGCGGCCCGCGTGCGCCCGGCCAAGATCGAGGCGCTCGTCGAGTTCCTCGCCGACCGCCTCGCGAAGCCCGCGTGGCGCTGGCCGCGCTGACACTCAGAAGCGGCCCGTGTCCACGTCCTGGATGAAGCGGATGAGCCCCGTGAAGTACGTCCGCTGATCGTCATACATGGACATGTGGCTGCCCTGGGGGCAGTCCAGGTAACGGCCCCGCCGCACCTGGCTCGCCATCCACTCCATGTGCTTGGGATCCATGGTGTCGTACCGCCCCCCGATGGTGAGCGTGGGCACGGTGATGGCCGGCAGGTCCTTCGTCCGGTCCCACTTCTCGAGGATGCCGCTCGCGCCCATCTCGCTCGGGCCCTGCATGGGCACGTAGACCTTCTGATTGCTGTGCGAGAAGGCGCGCGACGCCGGCTCGGGCCACTGGGCCGACGGCATGCGCAGGATGTGGTGCTCGTAGAAGTTCGGCACCAACAGCTCCATGTAGCGCGGATTCGCGTAGTCCTTCGCCGCCTCGAGCGCCTGCACCTCGGCGAGCACCTTCGGGTCCATCTGGGGCATCAGCACGTTCTTCGCGTACTCGTTGTACGCGGGGATGCTCGCCATCATGTTGGAGATGATGAGGCCCTTGAGGTGCTGCTGGTACTTGAGCGCGTACTCGATGGCGAGGATGCCTCCCCACGAATGGCCCAGCAGGTAGAAGTTGTCGCGGCCGAGGCCGAGCGCCTGGCGCACCTGCTCGACTTCCTCGACGAAGTGCTCCGTGCCGAGCAGCGCCGCCAGCTTCGCGTCGTCGGGCTGGTCGCTGCGGAACGAGCCGAGCTGGTCGTAGTAGTAGTACTCGATGCTCGCGCCCGGGAAGTAGCTGTCCGCGGCCTCGAAGTACTCGCTCGTGTTGCCAGGGCCGCCGTGCAGCAGCAGCAGCTTGATGGTGGGGTTGTTCCCCACGCGCTTCGTCCAGACGTGGAATTTGCCCTGCGAGGTGGAGATCTCGATGCGCCGCGCGCCGCCGCTCAGCACATCCGGGCGCCCGCTCGAGTCGAAGTAGCGGGAGCTGGCGGGAGCTTGCGCCGCGCACGCCTGGAGCAGGAGGAGCGCACCGACCGCGAGCAGCCCAGAAGCATTCATCTTCATGTCAGGAGGATCCCGGGGGAGAGGGCGGCGGACGTCGGGCCCGCCGCGCGGGGCAGCGTACACCCGGCGGTGGGGGGAGTGGACCCAGCACGGCCCCCGGCCGGCCCCGGGCCGCCGCTATCGCCGGGCACGCTTCGCGGCGGGAGCGCTCGGGCCCGGTGACGCGGCCAAGACCTCGGGAAGCGCCGCGAAGGTCTCGTCGACATAGTCCGGCAGACGCCGGGACCCATCCTCCGCCCATCAACCGTCTCCGTGGATTCGTCACCCGTGCGTCAGACCCGGTGGAACGCGCTCTCCACGAGGCCTCGACTTCGAGAGAATGGGAGCAGCCCGCTCCAGGCACGTACATTGCGAGGGGCGTCTCCACACCGTGTTCCAAGGAATCCAATCCATGCCTTCGTCGTTCCCCGCCCCCGCTCCGAAGCGCTCGTCCCAGCGTCCTGGTGCGCTCAAGCGCTTGTCCTGGTTGGCCTCGCTCGGACTGGGGCTCGCCGCCGCCAGCTGCGGTCCCACCGAGGACGACAAACCCACCCCCCCCGACCCCGACTACACGCACCCGCTGGCCGAGAACACCCCCATCTGCGGGCGGTCCGACTTCAACGAGATGTTCCCCTACTCCATCCGCTCCACGACCCTTCCGGTGCTCGTGCACTACTACAAGGAGAGCGAGCGGGAGACGGCCCAGCAGGTGCTCGGATTCGTCGAGAAGGGCTGGGACTACCACGTCAACCAGCTCGGCATGCGCCCGGCCATCACCGATGCCGGAGAGTGCGGGCCCGATGAGGCCTTCGACGTGTTCGTGTGGAAGGGGCACCGCAGCTGCCTCGTCAACGTCCTCTCCGGCGAGCCCACCACGGCGTGGGATGACCGGCGCGGCTACATGATCGTCGACCCGTGGGGCCCCTATGGCGGGGTCGAGCTCGAGGAGACCGTCGTCCATGAGATGGCGCATGCCTCGCAGGCCGCGGACGACTGGTACGAGTCCCCCATCACCTTCGAGATGTCCGCGGTCTTCACGGATCAGGTGTACGCCAACCGCTACATCAAGACCTATTTCGATGACTTCCAGGCCCACCCCGACTGGGCGCTCGACTACTACGACGAGTACGAGACCTGGTACATGTATGGCTCATCCATGTACCTGCTCTACCTGAAGGATCGTTTCTTCGGGGGAGACGCGCGCTTCCTCTCGAGCATGTGGCTGAAGTCGCGCAACCCGCCGGGCGCGGGAGAGGATCAGACGCTCAACGATCCAGACTTCGCCGATGCGCTCGACGAGCTGCTGGCCAGCCACGGCTCGAGCTACGTGCAGAGCGTCCCCGAGTTCTCGCGCTGGCGCTGGTATACGGGCGACCACGTGGACGACAACCACTTCCGTCACTTCAAGGACGGACTGGAGAACCTCAAGGCGGCCAGGCTCACACTGGCGGCCCAGCAGGAGGCCAAACCGGGGAAGATCGACATCGGCGAGAACGCGCCGATGATGCTCGGCACGAGCTACCTCGAGCTGTCGGCCGGCGCGGGCACCCCGGGCACGCTCTATGTGTCGCTCGAGGCCCCCAGCGATGCGTCGCGCCGCTTCATCGTCCAGGCCGTGCCCGGACTGACGCCGGGCTCCGATGGCGAGGTGTTGGATCTCTCCACGGGCCCCAAGGAGCTGAAGTTCGCGGCGGATCAGAAGCGCACCCTCATCGTGACCGTCGTGCCCACGGGCGATTACGACCCTGATCTGCGGACCGCGGATCGCCATCCCTTCTCGATCGTCCTCGCGGATTACCCGTAGGCCCGGGCATGGGACGGCCCTCGTGAGTTCACGAGGGCCGGCTCGTGCGCCCGATGACAAAACCCCTCCCCTCGGCATGAGGCGCGAAGCGAGAAGTGTCAGGCAGGGGAGGAGGCGTCAGCGTGAAGTCGCAGGCCCTCTGACGGCGGCCAGGCGGGGAGGATCACGGATTCAACTCTTCCGAGGCATTTCGTCTTGCTCGGGACGGCCTCGGAGTCTTATCGCTGATACATGGCTCGAGGGAGTGAAATGCCGGAGCGGTCGGCCGCCCGTCGTGGCGCCAGCCGCGCGACGCACCGGTCCGAGGGAGCAAGCCCGGAATGAGCCACGAGCCTTCCGGCGATCTCTTCGCTTCGAGTGGCGAGATGAGCGCGTTCCTCCGGAACGTGGACTGGGCGCGAACGCCGCTCGGTCCGGTGGGTCAATGGCCGCAGCTGCTGCGCACCTCCGTGAGCATCTGTCTCAGTCAGCGCCTTCCCACCCTCGTCTTGTGGGGGCCAGAGTGCGTCCTGCTCTACAACCAGGGCTACATCCCCATCCTCCAGATGAAGCACCCCTGGGCGATCGGCAAATCCTTTCGCGACGTCTGGCCAGAGGTCTGGGATGTCCTGGGCGCGCAGCTCCGGGAAGTGGTCTCCACGAAAGTCGCCTCCTGGTCGGAAGAGCTTCCGCTCCAGCTCCACCGCAAGGGGTTCCTGGAAGAGACCTATTTCACCTTCTCGTTCGCGCCCCTGCTCGATGAGGAGGGGCGGATCAGTGGCATCTTCTGCTCGGGGACCGAGACCACCCAGTATGTGCTCGCCGAGCGCCGGCTGCGAACCTCGCGGGAGCTGGGAGAGGCCGCGCTGGGCGCGAAGACGGTGGAGGAGGCGTGCGCCGCGATCGCTCGCTCGCTCAGCCGCAACACCGCGGACGTGCCGTTCTCGGCGCTCTACCTGACGACAGAGGATCAGACGCAGGCCCGGCTCGTGGGCACCTCGGGCCTCCTGGTGGGACAACCCCAGGGCCCCGCCCGGATCTCCTTGGGTGACGAGAACGCGCCCTGGCCCCTGGCCAAGGTCGCACGGACGGGCACCACGGAACTCGTCGAGCTGTCGCCGGGGCCCGCGCGGTCCGCGCTCGTGTTGCCCCTCCTTCGCGCGGGACAGGCGCGCCCCTGTGGCTTCCTGGTCGCCGGCCTGAATCCGCTCTGCGCGCTCGACGAGCACTACCGGTCCTTCCTCGAGCTCGCCGCGGGGCAGATCGCCGTCGCGGTGGCGAGTGCCCGCGCCTACGAGGAGGAGCGCCAGCGCGCCGAGGCCCTGCTGGAGCTGGATCGGGCCAAGACGGTCTTCTTCAGCAATGTGTCCCATGAGTTCCGCACGCCCCTGACGCTGATGCTCGGGCCGCTCGAGGACGCGCGCTCCTCCGAGGAGCAGGCGCTTCGAGGCGAGTCCCTCAACGTCGTCATTCGCAACAGCGAGCGCCTGCTGCGGTTGGTCAACAACCTGCTCGACTTCTCGCGCATCGAGGCGGGACGCGCCGACGCGCACTACCAGCCCACCGCGCTCGATGCCCTCACGGCGGAGCTGGTCAGCGGCTTCCGGTCCGCCACGGAGCGCGCCGGGCTGAGGCTCGTCGTGGATTGCCCTCCCCTGTCCGAGCCCGTCTATGTCGACCGGGGCCAGTGGGAGATGATCGTCCTCAACCTGGTGTCGAATGCCTTCAAGTTCACCTTCGAGGGCGGCATCACCGTGCGGCTGCGCGAAGAGGAGCGGCACGTCCTGCTCGAGGTGGAGGACACGGGGACGGGCATTCCAGCGCACGAGCTGCCCCACGTCTTCGAGCGGTTCCACCGCGTGCGAGACGCCCGGGCCCGCTCCATCGAGGGGAGTGGTATCGGGCTGGCGCTCGTGCGGGAGCTGGTGAAGCTCCACGCGGGGACGATCTCGGTGGACAGTCAGGTGGGCCGGGGCACCCGGTTCACGGTGTGCCTCCCCCGGGGCTCGGCGCATCTCCCGAAGGAGCGGCTCCAGGAGGAGCCGCCGCGGACATCCACCGCGACGGAGGCCAGGCTCTACGCCCAGGAGGCGCTCCGGTGGTTGCCCGAGGTCATGGAGGAGGAGGCGACGCTTCCCCTCCCCCAGGCCCCGCCCCTCTCCCCGTCCCCGCGGGAACCTCCTTCCGGCCGGGTGCTCGTCGTCGACGACAACGCGGACATGCGCGACTACCTGCGCCGCATCCTCGCTCCCCACTTCGAGGTCCAGCAGGCGGTGGACGGGCTCACCGCGCTCGAGGCCGCGCGCGAGCAGCACCCGGACCTCATCGTCAGCGACGTGATGATGCCCGGCCTGGATGGGCTGGGGTTGCTCCGACGGCTCCGCGAGGATCCGGACCTGCGCGCCATCCCCGTCCTCCTGCTGTCCGCCCAGGCCGGTCCCGAAGCCGCCGTGAGCGGACTCGACGCGGGGGCGGATGACTACCTGGTGAAGCCGTTCTGCGCCCGGGAGCTGCTCGCCCGGGTGCGCTCCAACCTCGAGCTCGCGAGGATGCGCCGGGAGCTCTTCCGCCACGAGGCGCTCGAGGCCGGTCTCCGGGAAGCCGTGCACGCCCGGGACGAGTTCCTCTCCGTGGCCAGCCACGAGCTGAAGACGCCCCTGACCCGCTTCCGCCTTCAATTGGAGCTCGTGGCGCGAAGCCTGAGCGAGGAGAGCCGGGAGCGCATCGGGGCGCGGCTCGACACGGCCAGCCAGGCCGTGGGCAACCTGGCCGCGCTGGTCGAAACGCTCCTGGATGTGTCGAGGATCAACACCGGCCAGCTCCACCTGCGCTTCCACGACGTGGACCTGGGGGTGCTCGTGGCCGAGGCCGTCGAGGACGCGAGGGACGAGGCCGAGCGCGCGGGCTGCACCCTCGACTCGCGGGGGAATGCCTCCCTCGTGGCGAGGTGTGATCGCACGCGCATCCGCCAGGTCATCGACAACCTGCTGTCCAACGCCGTGAAGTTCGGAAGGGGCAAGCCGGTGGAGGTGCACCTCGAGGCGGAGGGGGGCATCGCCCGGGTGAGCGTGATCGACCACGGCATCGGCATCGATCCACGGGACCGCTCCCGCATCTTCGAGCGCTTCGAGCGCGCGGTCTCCTCACGCCATTACGGTGGCTTCGGACTGGGGCTGTGGATCGCCCGGCAGGTGGTGGAGGCCCACCGCGGTGACATCACGGTCACCTCGACGCCCGGCGGCGGCTCCACCTTCACCCTGGAGCTGCCGCTCGAGGCCACCGCGGTGCTGGAAACGGGCGCCGGGTACGAGTCGCCGTGAGGGCCTCGGGCCGCGGGGGCGTGCCCTACCCGCCCAGGAACCCCTCCAGGACTCCGGCGACATTGGTGCCGATCTCCTCCACCGCGTAGCCGCCTTCCTGCACGAAGACGGTGGGCACCTTCAGCCCGGCCAGGCGCCTCCCCATCAGCGGGAAGTGCTCCGTGGCGAGCTTGAAGGCGCTGATCGGATCACCCTCGTAGGTATCCACGCCGAGCGACACCACGAGCGCATCCGGCGCGAACCCACCCATGACATCCAGCGCCGCGCCCAGGGCGGTGCCGTACTCCGTCCAGGTGGAGCCGCGCGGCAGGGGGAAGTTGCGGGTGTACCCCTCACCGGCGCCCTCGCCCCGCTCGTCGGCGTAGCCGAGGAAGTAGGGGTACTCGGTCTCCGGGGTGGCGTGGATGGACACGAACAGCACGTCGGAGCGCTCCCAGAAGATGTCCTGGGTGCCATTGCCGTGGTGATAGTCCACGTCCAACACCGCCACCCGGCCGAAGCCCTGATCCCTCAGGTGCTGCGCCGCCAGGGCCGCGTTGTTGAGGAAGCAGTAGCCGCCATAGACGGAGCGGGCGGCATGGTGTCCAGGAGGACGGCACAGGGCATAGGCGCTCTTGTCGCCCTCTGCGACCCACGCGGCGGCCGTCAGGGCGCACCGCGCGGCGGCGAGCGCGGCGTCCCAGGTGCCCTCGACGATGGGCGTGCTGGCATCGAAGGCGTAGTAGCCCATCCTGCCGTTGATGCCGGAGGGGATGTGATCCCGTCGCAGGGCGCGGGCGGGAAAGCCGCTCGGCAACATGAAGCCCTCCTTGCCGGCGGCCCGCCACTCGGCGTGGGCGGTGCGCAGGAACTCGACGAAGCCGGCGTCGTGGACGCGCAGCAGCGACTCCTGCGGGAACGGGCGCGGCTCGAGCACCTCGAAGCCGGCGCGTCGCACCGCCGCCAGGATGTAGTCGGCGCGCACTGGCATCTCGAAGCACGGCACCAGCTCGCCGCGATGCAGTTCCTTGCCCCCATCGTGGCGGGCATGCAGGGGGGAATGAGCGACTTTCATCGGAGGACCTCCAGGGCCGAAGGCTGACGGGTTTGCCCCGTCCCTGGCAAGCCCACGTGTCCCGGCTCCTCCGCCCGCTCCCTCCCCTCACCCGGCTCACGCGCGGGCTACGGCGTGAACTGGGCCTTGCCGGGGAACGTCTTGTCGGCCTGGATGCTCGGCAGGGAGTCCTCGAGCACCTGCCCGTTCGAGGCCGTCACCCGGACACGGAGGGTGCCCGTGCCCATCCCCGAGGCCTGCACGAAGTAGTTGTAGCTCAGGCGCGGGACCTCCACCCACTTGCCGTTGCTCATGTACTCCAGCTTCTTGACGGGCAGGGCGTGGTTGCGCACCTGGATGGCCGTCCAATACTGGCTGCTGCCCGTCTTGAAGCGGTACTGGATGGGGCCCGTCACGGGGCACGAGACGAAGCGCCATTTCACGGCCACGCGGCCATCGATGGGCTTGGCGATCTTCGCGAAGGCCTCGCGGCTGAGATCCAGATGGCCCGCGGTGGTGCACCCGGGGCAGACATCCACGATGCGCACCCGCACCGTGCCAAGCGGCCCCTGCACCTCGGCGCACGAGCCACACGCCCCGCTGTTCTGGTACTCGCCCTGGGCGATGGCGGCCACGTCCAGGTCCTGCGGGCTCGCGTCGAAGCTGCAAGCGCCCGCGCCGGTCGCGTCGTAGTAGGTGATGATGCCATCCTTGAAGTTGCCGATCGGAGTCGAGGCCAGGGCGTCCACGGTGCTCGAGGACACGTCTTCCGTGCTCGGTTCGACATTCGACTCGGGCCCGCAGGCGGCGAGCGACAGCATCAGGGCGACGACGGACAAGCGAGCAAGGGGCAAGGTGGTTCTGTGCATGCGTTGTGCTCCGGGAGTGAAGGGGTGGCGCCGCTGGAACACCCCTGCCACTCACGAAACTTCCACCCCCAGGACACGCACGCTCTCAACCGGACAGCCGCTCGGGACGCCGTGTCGCCCTGGTGACGCCAGGAAAAGAAGGCGCTCGCCGGCGCCTTGGAGTTCATCCGGCGAGCACCCCGCCCCCGTTGTCATCAGTTCGTGGCCGCGTCGGACTGGAGGTCGAACGAGCCGCTCACGGTGTTGACTTCCACCGCGCTCCCGCCGTTGCCATAGCGCCGCTCGATGGAGCCCAGGGACACCCCGGAGCCGTTGAAGCGGCCTCCCACCGAGGAGAACTCCACCTGAGCGCCCGCGTCGCGCGGCAGCTTCAGCTTCACGTTACCGGACACGGTGCTCACCTCGGTGTCCTCGAGGTCGTCGGGCCGCAGGTCCACGCCTCCGCCCACCGTGGTCACCTCCAGATGTCCACGCGAGCCGAGCAGGGACACGTCACCGTTGACCGTGGTCACTTCCTGTGAGCCCGCCACCCCCGTCACCTTCACCGGAGCGCCCACCGTGCTCACCTCCAGCTCGGAGCCCCGCGGGAGCTTCACCACGAGGTGCACGGGGGCCGGATTGTCGCAGCGGGACGCACGCCGCTCCTCGCAGGGGCCACAGCATACCGACACGCTCACCTCGTCCCCGTCATGCTCCACGTCGAGGAAGGGCTTCACGTCCACCCCATCCTCCCCCCGAGCCTCCACCGAGACCGTCTGGCCCTCCACGGCCTCCACCTGGATGGAGCCGTTGATGGCGCTGAGGCTCACCTCGGGAGTGGCCCCCGCGTCGAACCGCCAGGACGCGGGAGCGGGAGCGGAGGCCAGGACGACGATCAGGGCGGTGGAGAGCATGGGAGCGTTCCTCGGAGGGCAACAGCGGGTTCCCCTCCCCCTACGCTCCGGTGCTCCGGTGATTTCATTCGCCTCGCGCCACGCGCCGGTACAGCGCGTCATGCCGGCGCACCATCCGCGTCAGCGACAGCTCCCGCTCCACGAAGGCGCGCGCCTGGGCCCCCATGCGCCGGCCCCTCTCCCGGTCCACGAGCAACTGGAGGAACGCCTTGCCCAGCGCCTCTGGCCGCAGGGGCGGCACCACCAGACCCCGCTCGCCATCCGCCACCAGCTCCGGGTTGCCGCCCACGTTCGTCACCACCATGGGCAGCCCCGCGGCCATGCCCTCCATCACCGCGTTGGACATGCCCTCGGCGCTGGAGCACAGCACGCCGAAGTCCGCGCGCTCGTAGATGGCGGGCACGTCCCCGCGGTGCTTCAGGAAGTGCACGGTGTCCGAGAGGCCCAGCGTCCCCGCGAGCTTCTCCATCTCCGGCCGCCGCGGCCCGTCCCCCACGAGGAAGGCATGCAGCGTGCGCCCCGCGCGCCGCACCTCCGCCAGGGCCCGCAGGAGATCCTCCTGCCGCTTCACCGGGTGGTTCATGTTCGCCACGTGCACCACCACGGGCGCCCCGTGCGTGTCCGGCAGCGGCGCCTGGAGTCCCGCGCGCCGGCGCTGGTCGAAGCGCACGATGTCCAGGCCATTGGGGATGACCGTGATCTTCTCTGGCGAGAGGCCCTCCTGCTTCACGAGCATCTCGCGGATGGCCTCCGCGTTGCCCACCACGTGGTCCGCCATGTGGGTGAGTCTTCGCAACAGAGCCCGCCTCACCTTGCCGTGCCAGTGCGCCAGGTCCAACCGGCCGACGATCACCTTCGTCCCCGCGAGCTTCGCCGCCGGCACCGCCAGCACCGTCGCGTAGAAGTCGTGCACGTGGACGAGCTCCACCCGCTCCTGCTTGAGCCAGCGCGCCATGCGCAGCACCTGGGCGAGCGTGTTGGGCCGGGCGAGCGAGCCGCGCAGGGAGAACTCCTCCGGGGTGATGCCCATCTTGCGGATGGGCTCCATCAGCGGCCCCACGGCATCCAGCACGGACACCTGCACGCGGTAGCTGGCGGGCAGGCCGCGCAACAGCTCCACCACCTGCACCTCGGTGCCACCGAAGTAGAAGGACTTGGTGAACTGCACCAGGCGCAGAGGCGCTTGCGCCATCCGCGTCTCCTCACGCCGCATGGTTCGAGCCCTCCCATCCCGGTACCACCGTCTGCTTCACGTCGCGCTCCGTCTCCTTCACCGCGTACGCCTGGGCGATGCGATGCGCGCTCGCCGCCAGCCCGAAGAGCACATACAGGTGCGCCGAGAGGATGTAGCCGGAGAACATGTCGCAGATGAGGTAGCCCGTCATCGCCGCCGCCAGTCCTCGCGCCATCCATCCCATGCGGGGATCCCTCGAGGCCTCGAAGGCGCCGCCCGTGGAGCTCCCGGCGAACACCAGGAAGAAGAACAGGCCCACCCAGCCCAGCTCACCGATGACGTCCAGGAAGATGTTGTGCGCCACGTAGGCCCGCGTGGCCTGGGGCGGCGCGTAGTCGAACCAGGCGTGGCGGAAGGCGCCCGCGCCCACTCCGAGCAACGGCTTGTCCAGGCTCATGCGCGACGTCACCTGCCAGGCGTACACACGGCCCATCGCCGAGGCGTCCTGGTGCAGCTCCGCCACCGTCTCGTTGCGCTCCCAGAAGCTCTTGGGCGCGAACACCGCCAGACCAATGGCCAGCGCGATGCCGAGCATCACCGAGCGCATCTTCTTCTTCTCGCGCAGCGCCCACACCGCCATGGCCACCGTCAGGCCGATGAAGCCACCGCGCGAGTAGGTGAACACGATGGCCACCGCCGCCAGGATGATGGCCAGCAGCGACAGCGAGCGCATCACCCAGCCGCTCTCCTTGCGCGCCAGGAAGGCCACCGCCAGCGGCACGATGATGCCGATGTTCATGGCCGAGCGGTTGGGGTCCGCGTACACCTCGGCCCAGTGCGCCCGGTAGCCCTCCACCAGCGTCTCCGGCGTGCCGGTGAAGTGCGAGTCGATGACGCCATAGCTCGTCACGATCGAACCCAGCACCATGGCGCCACACACGGCCGCCAGCCGCCGGGGCGTCGTGATGACGTTCACCAGCGTCAGGTAGATCGCCGTGAGCTTGAGCAGCTCGATGGCGGTGGCGCGCGACACCTCCGGGTTCACCGACCACGACATCGAGGCCAGCGCCAACACCGAGAACGCCAGCAGCGCCCCGCCTCGGATTCCATCGAAATACAGGGGCTCGGCTCGCCCCAGTCTCCGCAAGGCCATCAGCCCCGCGGCCAACCCCGACGCCAACAGCGCCAGCCGCAAGGGGGCCAGCACGGGAAACCACACCTGCGGCAGCATGTACATCAGCGCCGCGAAGGTGGTCAGTGCGTAGAACGCCACCACGTCCCGGCGTTCCGCTTTATCGCCCAGCTCCATCCGGACCCTCCTCCCACGTCCCGTCGCCGCATGCGCGGACCGGGCCACCCCAGGGCGTTAGCAGGCGATATGCCAACGGCCCTGGAGGGCAAATCCCAGTGGATCCAAGGATTTACCGTGGAGGTCCTCAGACCGCAGGGCGGGAAGCGGGAAGAATTACCGGCGTTTCACTCCATGGGCAGAAGAAGGGAGGCAATGGCGCTGAGCTTTCCCTCCTGGAGAAACACGGCGCCCATCTCCTCCAGCAGCCGGGCGAGGACGGCGTTCACCTGACGACGAAGCTCGGGCCGGGAGGCCTCGGGCACCGCGGGCTCCAGCACCGCCAGGGCCCGCTCCGCCACGCCCGGCTTGAGCCGGGGCGCGTCCGGCGTGCCCTCGAAGAGCAGCGCGCCGAGCGTCTGCCGGCCCTCGCGCGGCAGGGGGCGGGGATCCACCCGGCCCTCCAGGAGGGCGATGGCCACGGCGGCCGCGAGCAAGCGCTCCATCCCCAACTCCTGGGGCGCGTCGGCGAAGCGGGACAGCCGCTCCCGGGCGGTCTGGGCCGAGCCCCCGAGCAGCGCGCCCAGCAGCGGCACCTGCGCCTCGGCCCGGGCGAGCACCTCCTCGCTGGCGGCCAGCTCGCGCCGCGAGCGGAAGGGCACCGGCTCGGCCCCGGGCACCTTCAGGGTGCGCCGTGGACGCTTGCGGCGCAGCGCCTCCACGGCGGCGGCCTCCTCGGCGAAGAGCAGCGGCACGCCCTCCACCTTCGTGAAGGGCTCCTTCATCAACCGGTCCGCGCGGAACTTGAGCGCGAGCGTCAGGGAGAAGCCCACCTGGAAGATGCGTTTGATTTCCGTGTCGCGCACCACCTGCGCGGCGCGCGCGGGATCTCCCCCGGTGAGGTGCTCCAGGGCGAGCAGCAGGTAGTCCCGGGCCATCTCGCCCACGCGCCGGATGGCGTCCAGGTCCCCCGGCTCCTCCACCTCGGCCACGAGCGTGGCGTTGGCGAGGTAGCGCAGCTCCGCCTCCAGGTTCTCGCGCTCGCGCTCGTCCAGCTCGCGGAAGGCGGCCTCCAGGTAGTCGGGCTGCTCGCGCGTGCTGGCGAGCGCGGCGCTCGCGGCCGGAGTGGGCGCGGGCCCGGTGTCCACGCGGCTGAAGAGCTGCACGGCCTCGTCCAGCGGTGGGAAGCCCAGGTCCTGCAACCGCGCCGAGCGGAAGCGGTAGGCCACCTCCTCCAGCTCCCCGGGCACCTCCCAGCGCGTGGCCTCCAGGAAGCGCACCGCCTCGAAGGGGTTGTCCGCGATGAGATCGTTGAGCAGCACGCGCAGCGCCGCCAGCTCCGCGCCCTCCACGCCCTTGAACTCGATGAGATAGCGCCCCTCGGGCGTCTCCATCGTCACGCCCGCCGGGTTCACGTCCGGGTCCTCCTCCAGATCGTGGATGACGGTGAACTCGCGCACGAGCATCTCCAGGACCTCGGCGTCCAGGGAGCGCACCTTCTTGAGGAAGTCCTCGGCGGAGTCCCCGCGCGCGGCGCGCAGCCAGTTGAGGGTGCCGAGTGGATCGAGCGTGTCGCGCTTCCACGAGCCCAGGTCCACGAAAGTGCGGAACTGCTCGGGCGAGGTGAGCTGGACGAGGTCCACCGCGTCGGGCAGGCCCACCTCCATGATGGTGAAGTACAGGTCCTCCGCGGGCAGCGAGCGCACCAGGGCGCGGGCATGCTCCGATTCGACGAGGGCCTCCAGCCGCTTGCGGCCGGAGAGGGCCGCGAGCTGCCGGCGCACGGTGTTCAGCGCCTTGCTTCCGCTATTGCCATTCGACATGGCGCCGTGCCTACCACGGTTCCCCCCGGCCCTTCAGCCCTTCACTTCACACTGTCCAGCAGGGCGCCCCACACCTCGTCCAGGCCCAGCTTGTCCGTGGCCGAGAAGGGCAGCACCGCCTCGCGCGGCAGGCTGAGCTGCTCGGCGAGCGCGGTGAGGCGCGGCTTGCGGCGCGCCTTGGGCAGGCGGTCCATCTTCGTGGCCACCACGAGGATGCGCCGGTAGTTCTGCAGGTAGTCGAGCGTCTGGAAGTCGTCCGGGGTGGGGCCCACCTCGGCGTCGATGATGCTCACCACCACCTTCAGGTCCCGGCGCTTCTCCAGGTAGGTGGTGATCATCGTCTGCCACTCGGCGCGCTCGGTCTTGCTCACCTTGGCGAAGCCGTAGCCGGGCAGGTCCGCGAAGCGCACCAGGTGCGGCTTGCCGTCGCGCTCCACGTCCACGTCGAAGAAGTTGAGCGTGCGGGTGCGGCCGGGGGTGTTGGACACGCGCACGAGCTTCTTGCGGCCCGTGAGCGCGTTGATCATGGACGACTTGCCCACGTTGGAGCGGCCCACGAAGGCCACCTCGGGGGCGAGACTCGTGGGGTAGCCCTTGGGCTCCACCGCCGTGGTGATGAAGCGGGCGTCGAGGATTTTGATCACGCTATTTCTTCTTGGCGGGCTCGGCCTGGGAAGGCTCGGCCTGGGCCGTCTTGTTGCCGGCCCGTTCGGCGGACCAGTGGTCGATCGCCTTGAGCGACTCGACGAAGTTGAAGGGCTTGAGCGAGGGGGACGAGGCGTCGTGGCAGCTGCGGCACGCCTTCTCCGAGGGGTCCACCAGGCCCACCAGCCGGGCCAGCTCCGCGTCCTTCATGACATAGGAGGGCGAGTAGTGCTGGCCGGCGCCATGACACGTCTCGCACGTGACGTGGGACACGCTCTGGCTGGCCTGGTCCGGCGCATGGCAGGACAGGCAACGCACGTCCTTCTGCTGGGTGGGCGCGAGCGAGTCCCCGGCGCGCGCATGCTTGGACTGCATCCAGGCTTCGTAGGCGGCCGGATGGCAGCCCTTGCAGCTCTCCGGGCCAAGGAAATCCGCCGCGCCGGCGGCACCGGAGAGGACGAGGACGAGCAGGAGGGTCAGGAGCCAGGGGCCACGAGCAGGCATCGCGTCCGGTCACTAGCAGACGCCTCCAAGGGGGGCAAGGCGCGGGTGGGAAACACCATGTCCCGACAGGGGGCTCGCCAACACCCGGAGCGCTTGAGGGGGCGAGGGGAGATCCGCTACATCAGGGAGGATGAAGACCCTCGTCTGCGTCGCCGTGCTCCTCGCCGCCGCGCCCGCGGTGGCCAAACCGTGGCAGGGCATCGAGCCCGGACAGACCAAGCGCGACAGCATCATCCAGAAGTTCGGGGAGCCCTCACGCGTGGTCACCAGCGAGGGCAAGGAAGTGGTCGCCTACTTCGACGAGAAGGCCATCAAGGGCACGCGCCAGGTGCAGTTCACCGTGGACGTGGGCACGCAGCACGTCGAGCGCATCTCGGTCTTTCCGGGGCCGGTGATCGACAAGGAGTCCATCGAGAGCACCTACGGCCCCGCCTGCCCCTCCTCCGGCAAGCAGCCCTCCCCGTGCTACCAGAAGAAGCTGACGGACGACTTCCGCACCTACCTCTTCTACGCCCGCCAGGGGCTGGCCGTGTTCCTCAACGAGGACGGCAAGACGGTGCAGTCGCTCACCTTCACCTCCGCGCAGGCCGCGAAGTAGGCCGCCGGTGAAGCTCTACGGACTGACGGGCGGCATCGCCTCGGGCAAGAGCACGGTGAGCCGGATGTTCCGCGAGCTGGGCGCGGAGGTGCTCGACGCGGACCTCATCGCCCGGGAGGTGGTGGAGCCGGGCACTCCCGGACTGGCGGCCGTGGCCGAGCGCTTCCCCGGCGTGGTGGGGCCCGATGGGCGCTTGGATCGGGCGGCGCTGGGCGCGCGGGTCTTCGGGGACGCCACCGAGCGCGCCGCCCTCAACGCCCTGCTGCACCCGCTCATCGGCCAGCGCTTCGTCGAGCGCACCCAGGCGCTCGCCGAGGCGGGCGTGGAGCGCGTGCTCTACGACGCCCCCCTGCTCATCGAGAACCGGCTGCACGGGGCGATGGAGGGCGTGGTGCTGGTGTGGGTGCCGCGCGAGCTGCAACGGGCCCGGCTGATGCGGCGCGATGACCTGGACGAGACCGCGGCCGAGGCCCGGCTGGCCGCCCAGCTCCCCTTGGACGGCAAGCGGGAGCACGCCACGTGGGTGGTGGATAATTCGGGCACCCTGGAAGCCACCCGGGCCCAGGTCGAGGAGGTCTGGCGCGCCGTACTCGCGCGCGGCTGAGGGCCGAGTATGCTCCGCCGCCCATGAGCGACACGCGCAAGGAAGCCAGCGGCAAGGCCCCGACGTACTTCGTCACCGGCTACCCTGGCTTCATCGGCAAACGGCTGGTCGAGCACATCGTCCGCGAGGCGCCCCAGGCCCACGTCTACGCCCTGGTGCAGCCCAAGCACTTCAAGGAAGCCCAGCAGCTCGCCGCCGGCCTGCGCGGCAAGGGCGCCACGCTGGAGCTGCTCACCGGCGACATCGTGGACATGCACCTGGGCCTGTCCGGCCAGGAGTACCAGCGGCTGTGCTCGCGGGTGACGCACATCTTCCACCTGGCCGCCGTCTTCTACATGGGCGTGCCCAAGGAGACCGCCTGGCGCGTCAACGTGGATGGCACGCGCAACATGCTGGAGCTGGCGCGCGACTGCGAACACCTCGAGCGCTTCAACCACTTCTCCACCTGCCATGTCTCCGGGGACCGGGTGGGCGTCATCGCCGAGGACGAGCTGGACTGCGGGCAGACCTTCCGCAACGTCTACGAGGAGACCAAGTTCCACGCCGAGCAGCGCCTGCAGCGCGCCGCCTCGAGCCTGCCCATCACCATCTTCCGCCCGAGCACCGTGGTGGGCGACTCGCGCACCGGGGAGATCGATCGCTTCGAGGGCCCCTACTACCTGGGCATCCTCCTGGTGACGAGCCCGCTGGTGGCCCCCATGCCCCTGCCGGGCAACGGCGTGGCCCCGCTCAACGTGGTGCCGGTGGACTACGTGGTGAGGGCCGTGTGGGCGCTGGCGCATGACGCACGCGCCGTGGGCCGCACCTTCCACCTCGTGGACCCCAACCCCATGAGCGCCCGCCGCGTCTACGAGCGCATCGCCGAGCAGTCCAACAAGAAGCTGCCGCGCTTCAACCTCTCGGCCCGGGCCGCGGACGTGGTGATGCGCCTGCCCGTGCTGGAGAAGCTCGCCCGCCCCCAGCGCACCGCGCTCGGCTACGTCAACCACCTGGCCATCTACAACTCCCACAACACCCTGGAGCTGCTGGACGGCACCGGCATCCGCTGCCCTCCCCTCTCCACCTATCTCGACCAGCTCGTCGCCTACGTGCGCGAGCAGTACCGCCAACGCCGCGAGGCGTCCTCCGAGGTGGAGGATCCCCTCGACCACCGGCCCCCCGGCTCGCGCGACGCGCCGGACGCCGATCGCTCCGGGAGCCGCTGACCATGCACCCCCTCACGCCCCGCCTCGCCCTCCTCTCCACCCTGCTCTTCGCCCCGGCCTGTCTGACGGACACGTCGCAGCCGACGCCCCCCGGCAAGAATCCCTGCGATCCCAACCCCTGCACCCAGGCGGACAAGACCACCTGCGCCAACGACAACGGCCGGGCCATCTGCCTCTGCCGCGAGGGCACGCTGCCCAGGCCCAATGGGAGCTGCGAGGTCGTCACCAGCGCCAACTGCCCCGAGCACCCCGGCGACAGCGCCGAGCCGGATGACTGTATCGCCCGGGCCGCGCCGCTCGAGGCCACGCAGCCGCGCACGCAGGGCATCGAGCCGGTGGGCGACTATGACTTCTTCCGCATCAACGCCACCGCGCGCAACGCCTACGTGCTCACCGTGACGCCGGGACCGGGCGCGCTCCTGCCCCGCGTGGACGTGTTCGATCCCGAGGGCAAGTGGATCCGCGCGCAGGATGGGAGCCCCGGCGTGCAGGTGGGCTTCAAGGCCCGCGTCAGCGCGCCCTACACCGTGCGCGTGAGCCACTCGCCGAGAGATCCCTCGCCCGCCATCGGCACCTACACCCTCCAGCTCGCCACCCCCGTGCAGGATGACTTCGGCGACATCCCGGAGGAGGCCGCGGCGCTCGTGCCCGCCCCGGCCGGCACCTCCGCCCCCCTCATCTCCGGCCGCTTCGAGTACGGACAGGACGAGGACTGGTTCTCCTTCCCCGTCGTGCGCGACGCCACCTACCGCATCGAGTTCGACACCACCCGCACCGTGCCCGCCCTGGCCGCCTTCATCCGAGAGAACGTGAAGAGCCCCTTCCTCACCCAACAGAAGTCCTTCGTGGAGTTCCAGGCGGCCTCGAGCACCACGGTGTTCATCGATCTCTACTCGGCCAACGAGGCCGCGGGCACCTACTCCTTCCGGGTGTTCGAGTACCGCTGAGCGCGGCTCAGGTGGCCTCGCTCCGGGGGGGCGGGGGGTGGATGCGCACCTGCTTCACCCGGCGCGCCGAGGCCTCCGCCACCTCGAGCACCGTGCCATCGCCCAGGGTGAAGCGCGCCCCCACCGGAGGAATGGCGCCCGCCAGGGACAGACACAGTCCGCCCAGGGTGCTCCAGTTGCCATCCTCGGGCAGCTCCAGCCGCTCCACCGCCCGGTTCACCTCCCGGATGGGCAGGGTGGCCTCCACGAGCACCGTCCCGTCCGTGTCGTACCGGATGTGCTCGGGCGGGGCCTCGCTCTCGTTGGAGATGTTGCCCACCAGCTCCTCCACCAGATCCTTCATGGTGACGAGCCCGAGCAGCCCGCCCTGCTCATCCACCACGAGGGCGAGCTGGAGCCTGCGCGCCTGCATCTGCTGGAGCGCGTCCAGGGCGCGCATCGATTCCGGAATGAAGTAGGCCGGACGCAGCACGTCCTCCAGGAGGATGAGCTGCTGCTCGAGCGCGAACGACAGCAGATCCTTGGCCACCACGTACCCGGAGATGTGATCCAGATCCCCCTCGTATACCGGCATCCGGCTGTGGCCCTGCTCCAGCAGCACCTGCCGGACCTCCTCGGGCGTGGCATGCCGCCGCAGCGCCACCACCTTCGTGCGCGGCACCATGACGTCCGTCACGGTGAGCCCCGCCAGATCGAAGGCCCGCGAGGCGATCTCCCCGGTACGCGGGTGGACGCTGCCGCTGCGGGCCGCCTCCTCCACGAGCTGCTGCAGCTCATCCGGGGACAGGCGCGACTCCGTGAAGGAGGTGCTGTCGCCGAAGAAGCGCAGCACCAGGTTGGAGCTGAAGGTGAGCAGCCACACCACGGGCTTCATCAACCGCGACAGCCCCCGCAGGGGCCGGCCGATGAGCAGCGCGTAGCGCTCGGCGTAGCGCAGGGCGAGCGACTTGGGCACCAGCTCGCCCAACACCAGGGAGAGGTAGGACACCAGGCCCACCACCAGGGCGAACGCCACGTTGTGAGCCTGGGCCGCCGGCAACCCGAGCCCTTCCAGGGGGCTACTCAAGCGCTGGGCGATGGACGCGCCGCCGAAGGCCGCCGCCGTGGAGCCCACGACGGTGATGCCAATCTGCACCGTGGCCAGGAAGCGCTCGGGGTTGTCCCGGAGCGCCTTGACCGCGAGCGCGGCGGAGCTGCGCTGCTCGATGAGTTCCTGCAGCCGTGTCTTGCGGATGGAGATGAGCGCGAGCTCCGCGCCCGCGAAGATGCCGTTGGCGAGCACGAGCAGCAGGATGATGGCGAATTCGGTAACGATGGCTTCCCTTCCTTGGGGGAAGCCTCAGTGTGCCGGAGATGAGGGCGCGGTGTGGACGAACTTGAGGAAGTGACGTCCCTCCCACACGGCGTCAGCGGGGCCCGAGGGTGATGATGTCCTGATCCAACAACTGGACCAGCACACGCATCGTCTCCATTCGGGACATGCCTGATACGGAGAAGAGCGCCTCATAGCTCAGGTGTCCGTCGATGCGCGACAGCAGGAAGCCCATGCGCGCATCCAGGCTGAGCTTCATCAGCTCCGCCATGCGCAGCTTCAGCCGGGGCACCTGCTTCACGCTCCCCAGCCGCTGCTCCAGCGCGAGGCGCTGCGCCTGCTCGCACCGCGCGCGCGCGCCCTCCAACCGGGGCTCCAGCGGATCGAGCTGCTCGGCCTTGCCCACCAACTCCAGCGCGCTGGACACATCCCCGAGCGACAGCAGCTCGTCCACGCCCACCAGCAGCGTGTTCACCCCCGGGCCCTTGCGCGCCGGAGGCTCGGACGGGGCCTCTTCCGCCTGGGCCATGTCGCCCTCCGACAGGAAGGCGAGCACATCCGCGGTGATGGAAGGCAGCGAGGCGGTGCCATAGGACGGCGTCTCCTCGTCCTCCTCCAGCAGCACGACACTCACCTCGAGCTCGGGCAGAACCACCTCGGGCGGGGTGCGCTGGAAGGGGGAGACCGCACGGGCCGACATCGCGGTTGGAGTCGCCGCCAGTCCCAGAGCCGCGGATTGCGGAGCATCTCTCTTCACCGGCCACTCCCCTTCCCTCTCAATTTCTGAGGTCTTGGAATCCTACGATTCCCTGGGAATGGCGTCAACACGGACAACGGATTTTTTCACTCGGGGAGAACTCTTTTTCTCTCCGGTGGAAGAGGCGCCGGAGGGGCGCGCGTCCTCGAGGGAAGCGCGCCCCGCTCCGGGCCGCGAGCGGCTCAGGGCTTGAGGGCCCGCTCGAGGATGCGCACGCCGTGGTCGAGATCGTCGTGGGACACGGTGTAGGCGGGGGCGAAGCGCAGCGTCTTCTCGCCCGCGGCGTTGAGGAGCACACCGAGCTCCCGGCACCTGGCGATGATGGGGGCGGCGTCCTGGAACAGCTCCACACCGATGAGCAGGCCCTGGCCGCGCGCCTCCTTGATGATGGTGGGCAGGCGGCGCTGCAGCTCGCGCAGGCGGCCGAGGAAGTACTCGCCCTTCTGCGTCACGTCGCGCAGCAGCTGGGGCTCGGTCACCTTGCGCGCCACCACGTTGGCGGCGACGGCGGCGATGAGGTTGCCACCGAACGTGGAGCCGTGGGTGCCCGCCGTGAGGCTCTTGCCGGCCTCCTCGGAGCACAGCATGGCGCCAATGGGCATGCCGTTGCCGAGCGACTTGGCCAGGCTGATGGCGTCCGGGAGGAGGTCCTCGTGCTGGAAGGCGAAGACCTTGCCGGTGCGGCCCATGCCGGTCTGGATCTCATCGATCATCAGCAGCAGGCCGTGCTCGTCGCACAGGGCGCGCAGGGCCTTGAGGAAGCCCGGAGGCGCCGCGCGCACCCCACCCTCGCCCTGGATGGGCTCCACGAGGATGGCGGCGGTCCGCGGGCTCACCGCCTTGCGCACCGCCTCGAGGTCCCCATAGGGCACGTGCGTGAAGCCCTGGGGCAGCGGCTCGAAGCCCTTCTGGTACTTCACCTGGCCCGTGGCGGTGACCGTGGCGAGCGTGCGCCCGTGGAAGGAGTTCTCGAACGTGATGACTTCGTGGCGCTCGGTCTGGCCGCGGTCCTTCTGGACCTTGCGCGCCAGCTTGATGAGCGCCTCGTTGGCCTCGGCCCCCGAGTTACAGAAGAAGGCGCGCGCCAGGCCCGAGGCGGTGGTGAGCCGGGCGGCCAGCTCGATCTGCGGCTCCGTGTAGAAGACGTTGGACACGTGCCACAGCTTGTCGAGCTGCCCGCGCACCGCGGCGACCACCTCGGGGTGGCAGTGGCCGAGCCCGCACGTGGCGATGCCCCCGAGCAGATCCAGATACTCGCGCCCGTCCGCGTCCCACACGCGCGAGCCCAACCCGCGCTCCAGGACGATCGGCTGCTGCTTGTAGTTCTGCAGCAGGTGGGCCTTGGCTTTCTCGATCCACTGTTCGTTCTTGGCCGAAGGGGAAGGCGCCTGAGGGGTGGTCTCGGTCTTGGTGGAGTTCAGCGAAGGCGTGGACGACACGGGCACTCTCCTGACCTGGGGTCTGCTAGAGGATGTAGCGCGAAAGATCCTCGTCCTGCACCACGGACGCGAGCCGCTCGCGAACATAGGCTGCATCGATGAACAGGGTCCGGGGGCCCTGCTCACTGGCGTTGAAGGATACATCGTCGAGTAGACGTTCGAGCACCGTATGCAGGCGCCGGGCCCCGATGTTTTCCGTCCGCTCGTTGACGCCTTGCGCGATCCGGGCGATCTCCAACACGGCTTCGTCGGAGAAATCCAGGTGCACGCCCTCCGTGTCGAGCAGCGCCGTGTACTGGCGCAGGAGGGAATTGCGGGGCTCTCGCAGAATGCGGACCAGGTCCTCTCCGCTGAGCGGCTCGAGCTCCACGCGGATGGGGAAGCGGCCCTGGAGCTCGGGGATGAGATCGCTCGGCTTGGAGACGTGGAAGGCGCCCGCGGCGATGAAGAGCATGTGGTCCGTCTTCACCTGGCCGTACTTGGTGTTGACGGTGGAGCCCTCGACGATGGGGAGGATGTCGCGTTGCACGCCCTCGCGCGACACGTCCGGGCCCGCGCCCTTGCCCCCACCCTCGCGGCTGGCGATCTTGTCGATCTCGTCGATGAAGATGATGCCGCTGTGCTCGGCGCGCACCAGGGCCTCGCGGTTGACGCGCTCGGTGTCCACCAGCCGCGCGGCCTCCTCCTGCTCCAAGAGCTTGAGCGCCTCGGGGGCGCGCACCTTGCGCCGCCGCGAGCGGCTCATGCCGGGCATGTTCTTGAAGAGATCCTGCAGGTTGACGCCAATCTCCTCCATGCCCTGGCCGGAGAAGTTGCGCAGGAAGGTGGGCGAGCCGCCCTCGCTCGTCTCCAGCTCCACCTCCTGATCATCGAGCGTGCCGGCGCGCAGCTGCGCCCGGAGCTTGTCGCGCTCGGTGTCGCTGAGCCGGGGCGCGGCGGGCGGTGGGGGCGGAGGCGCCATGAATCCCATGCCGCCGGTGGGACGCGAGGCGGGAGCCTGGCCGGAGAGCAGCTGGGCGAGCCGGTCCTCGGCGTTCTCGGTGGCGCGCGCGCGCACCCGCTCCATTTCCTCGTCGCGCACGAGCGCGATGGCGGACTCGACGAGGTCGCGCACCATGGACTCCACGTCGCGGCCCACGTAGCCCACCTCGGTGAACTTGGAGGCCTCGACCTTGACGAAGGGGGCCTGGGCGAGCTTCGCCAGCCGCCGGGCGATCTCCGTCTTCCCCACGCCGGTGGGGCCGATCATGATGATGTTCTTCGGGTGGATCTCATCGCGTAGATCCTCGGAGACCTGCTGGCGGCGCCAGCGGTTGCGCAGCGCGATGGCCACGGCGCGCTTGGCGGCGTTCTGCCCGACGATGTAGCGATCCAACTCGCCCACCACCTCGCGGGGCGTGAAGGTGGGGCTCTTGCGTGCGTTGCTCACGGTGGCGGCTCCCTTCAGAGCTCTTCGTAGGTGACGTTGGAGTTGGTGTAGACGCAGATGTCGGCGGCGATCTGCATGGCGTGGGTGGCCACCTCGCGCGCGGGCAGTTGGGTGTGCGTCATGAGGGCCCGGGCGGCGGCGAGCGCGTAGGTGCCCCCGCTGCCCACCGCGGCGATGCCGAAGTCGGGCTCGATGACGTCGCCCGAGCCGGAGAGGATGAACGTCTTCTCGCGATCGGCCACGATGAGCAGGGCCTCCAGGCGGCGGAGGAAGCGGTCGGTCCTCCAATCCTTGCCCAGCTCCACACAGGCGCGGGTGAGGTTCTTCTGGTGCTCCTTGAGCCGCGCCTCGAAGCGATCGAAGAGGGTGAAGGCGTCGGCGGTGCTGCCCGCGAAGCCGGCGAGCACGGAGCCATCGCCGATGCGGCGGACCTTCTTCGCCGTGTTCTTCATGATCGTCTTGTCGAGACTGACCTGACCGTCACCGGCGATGACGACCTTCGCCTCTCGGCGCACACAGAGGATGGTGGTGCCATGGAACATGCCGGGGCATTTAACAAGGCGAGGCGGGCGTTTCCACGACTCCCGCGCGGCCTGTCCGCCCCCTCACCGCTTGTGGACGTTCCACCCGCCGTCGAGGGCGAGCGCATTGAAGCGCACCGTCACCAGGAGCACGGCGTAGAGGAACACGTAGCCCATCTGCAACCCGAGCGTCTCCCACTGGCTGCGCAGCGCGGTGCCGAAGACGAGCACCACCATGAGCAGCCCTCCGCCGAAGAGCGCGGCACGTGTCAGCAGCCCCAGCGTGAGCAGCAGTCCGAGCACGGCCTCGAGGAAGGGAAGCAGCAGCGCGAAGGCGCGCACGAGCGGCGGCGGCAGGGGCGTCTGGGCGAAGCCCTGCACGAGCGTGTCGGCGAAGGCGCCCAGGGCGGGCAGACGCACCGCGCCGTGCAGGAAGATGTTGAGGCCCAGGGCGAGCCGCAGCAGGAAGTAGGCGGCGCCCTCGCAGGACAGCGTGCGGAAGAAGGGGGTGGAAGGCTCGGGGGGCATGAGTCGAATCCTTGGGAAGAGAGAGAGGTGGAACGTTCGCTCCTCATCGCACGCGGAACGCGACTTTCAACCCAACACCTGACGAACGCGCTCGGTCGCCGCCCGAGGACTCCGGTATGATGAAGCCCGGGGGGGCCGAAAAGGCACACTCATTCCTGCCCCTGAGCCAGGAGATCCACCGTGAGCAACCTGAGCAGTTCTGATCGGCGTCGCCATCCCCGTCACCGCGTTCGCATGCGCATCAAGATCCTGCGCGGAGAAGTCGAGCTCGCCGGAGAGATCTTCAACATCTCCCGTTCGGGGTGTCTGCTCGTCACCCCGGTGGCGATGCGCGTGGGGGAGCACTACACCGTGCATCTACCCGTGCTCCCGGGCTCGACCTTTTCCATCAAGGTGGTGCGCACGCGCCGGGTGGGCGAGTGGTTCGCCGTGGCGACCCACTTCGAGACCCAACTGCCCGACGAGGCCCCCATCCTCAAGCTCGCCAGCCAGGACTCGGGCGTGCAGGAAGATCCCGAGCAGCTGTTCTGAGGCGGAGCTACTTCGCCTTGCGCGCCACCAGGAGGTGAAGGCAGCCGGTGTCCTCGGTCCGCACCTCCGCGCTCTCCAGGCGGGGCAAGCCCTCCACGAGCCTGAGCAGATCCTCCGGATCCCGGTAGATGAGGTACCAGTCCAGCGCGGTCTCGGTGAACAGGTGCATGGGGTTGTTCGCGTTGAAGTTGCCCAGCACCAGCAGGCCGCCCGGGGCCAGTCCGTCCCAGAGCTTCGTGGTGAGCCGTCTGGCGAAGCGCTCCGTCAGGTAGTCGAAGAGCCCGATGGAGTAGATGAAGTCCTGCGAGGCCGGGGGCAGATCGCTGCGGTTGCGCAAGAGCTCCAGCACCGAGCCGCACCACAGCCGCAGCGCCTGATGGCGCGTGGCCGGCATCGCCCCCACCCGCGTGAAGTGGCCGAGCGCCGAGTCCAGCGCGCCCTGATCTTGATCCAACAGCGTCACGGAATCGAAGGAGACGTCGCGCGCCACCGCGACGAGCTCGGGCGCCGAGCCAGACGCCACGTTCATCACTTTGCGTGCGCCCCGGGCATGCTCCGCGCGAAGCATCTGGGCGAGCAGGTCGCGGCGGTTGCGCACGGCCTGGAAGCCAGGCAGCTCCAGGGCCCAGGTGTCCATCCACACCTCCAGGGGCGTCTGGCCCTCGGGCTTGCGCCGGTAGAGCGCCTCCATCATCAGGAAGTCTCCCGCGTAGCCGCGGGGCTTCTCCCAGCAGCGCCGCAGCACCGCGCTCTTCCAGAAGTAGGGCCCGAGCTCGGCGCGGAAGCGGCCCTGGTCCGGAGAGCCTCGCGCCAGGCCCGGTGCCCCTGACGCACCTCCTGCTCTCCAGACATCCATCAGGAGTTCATTCAGACGAGATGAATCCAATTGCGTGGGAGTCTTTGTGACTCGCTCGGAATTTTCCAATTCCTTCAGCCAGGCACCCAAGACTGCGAGTGTCGTTGCGAACGCTGAAGACGACTCAGAAGCCAGGAGATGGAGAGGGTTCAAGGCTTATCTATCTACCGTGGAGAGGCACGGTGCCCAGGGGGGAAGATTCCGAGAGCTAATTGTGTCAGAATTCCTGAACCATGCCATCGCTCAATAGCCAGGAGTGCACGCAGAGGATGGGACTCGCGCCGGAGACCGCCACCGTGCGAGGACTCATCTTCAATGCGGTCTTCAAGTTGGTGGAGCAGCACCGCGGAGCCACGGCGGCGGCGGAGTTGAGAGCGCAGATTGCCAAGAAACCCCTGGTGGATTTCTTCTCGTACCCCGCGCGCGACTTCCTCCAGGTGCTCTTCGCGGCGGGTGAGTTGCTCGCGCCCCAGTATGGCTCGCCGGAAGCGGCCATCCGGGCGTGTGGCGCGGCGGCGGTGGGCGGGTTCTTCCAGTCCGGGGTGGGCCGGACGTTGACCACCATCATCGGACAGGGAGACCCCAAGCGGCTGTTCTCCAGCGCGCCCACGGCCTACTCCACGGCCGTGAGTTATGGGCAGCGCAAGTTCAGCGTGGTGGGCGAGCGGCGCGTGAGCCTGCACTTCAAGGGCGACATGCAGCCGGTGGAGTTCCACCAGGGTCTGCTGGAGGCGGCGCTCCAGGGCGTGGGTTGCACGGGCCGGGTGGAGGTGCGTCGGATGGGGATGGACGAAGCGGAGTACTACATCGAGTGGTGAAGGCCCACGCCGCGCGCGCTCAAGCCCGGGGGTGCGCGGCGTCGTAGACGGCCTGGAGCTGCTCCCAGCTCACGTGGGTGTAGCGCTGGGTGGTGGACAGGCTCGCGTGGCCGAGCAGCTCCTGGATGCTGCGGATGTCCGCCCCGCCGCCGAGCAGGTGCGTGGCGAAGGAGTGGCGCAGCGCGTGGGGGCTCACCTTGCGCTGCAGCGCGCACTGCAGCACGTAGGCGTCCAGGTGCCGCGCGATGCTGCGGGGCGTGAGCCGGCCGCCGCGGTAGTTGAGGAACACCGCCTCCGCGTCCTGCCCCTCGTGCGGCACCGCGAGCAGCTCGCCCCGGCGCGCCAGGTAGGCCTCCAGCGCGCGGATGGACTGCGCGTTCACCGGGCACAGGCGCTCCTTGCTGCCCTTGCCCATCACCCGGATGATGCGCTCGCTCCGGTCCACGTCCAGCAGATCCAACCCGCACAGCTCGCTGATGCGCAGGCCGCCGCCGTAGAGGATCTCCAGGATGGCCCGATCGCGCAGCCCCAGCACCGTGTCCTGGGGGGGCATGTCGAGGATGGCGAACAGCTCCTCCACCGGCAGCACCTTGGGCAGCTTCTTGGGCAGCTTGGGGCTCTTCACCAGCTTGGCGGGGCTGCCCGGCAGGAGCTTCTGGCGCACCAGGAACTTGTAGAAGCTCTTGATGCTCGCGAGCCGGCGCGCACGGCTGGCGGGCGCGTGCTCCACCGCCAGCGTGCCCAGGTAGCCACGAATGGCGGCGTGCGAGGCGGACAGGAGCGAGAGCTTCGCGCGCTCGACGAGGTAGCGCTCGAAGTCCACCAGATCGATGAAGTAGTTGCGCACCGTGTGCGCACTGGCGCCCTTCTCGTCGACGAGGTGGACGCGAAACTTCTCCAACAGGGGCGACAGCGGCTCGGTGCTCATGGGAGGCCCCAGCCTAGACGCGGCCGGGCCTCCCGCAAGCTTCTCACGGCCGGGCCGGCGCCGCGTACACGCCCGCGTTGGCGCCCTTGAGCACGTACACCGCCAGCGAGTCCCCGGGGCCCGCGAAGTACGCCGGCAACTGCGCCCCCTGGTCCAGCGTCTTGCGCGCCTTCGTCTTCACGTCATAGACGGCCACGTCGAACGCGTCCGAGTCCATGCGCGCCGAGGTCGCCAGCACGCGCTCCCCATCCGCGGACAGCTTGTAGCTGTAGATGCCCTGCAGCCACGTGGCCGGCTGGGGCGCCGCCTCGGCGGAGAGGGGCAGCGGCAGCGCCTGGAAGTCACACGCCCGGCCCTCGCGGATGCAGCCCGAGCGGAAGACGAGCGCCGAGTTGCCCGGGGTGAAGCCATAGCCGAACACCCCCGCCTGGGCCTTGATCGCCTTCTCCGCGCCCACCGGGTAGACCATCAGGTCCACCGAGTACACCGGCTTGAGGAAGCGCGAGAGGAAGGCCACGTACTGGCCGTCCTTGCCCCAGGTGAAGTTGGGCACGCGGCTGCCCACGAGCTTCGGCTCGCCGTCCGGCAGCGTCACCACGCCCATGAGCCCCGCCCCCGCCGACTGGTCGTACTTCGCCAGGAAGCCCAGCGCGCGCGAGTCCGGGCTGAAGGCCACGTCCTTCACGCGCTCGCCCACCTTGCGCCCGGGCTCCCCGGACGCCGGGCCCACGTACAGGTCGCCCATCAGCTCGGGCTTGCCCCCGTCGTTGCGCGCCAGCCACTTCGAGTCCGGCGAGAAGGCGAACGACGTCGTGCCCGAGGCCGCCTTGAGTCCCGTCCACTCCGGCGGCGACGCCACGTACAGGTCGTACGTCGAGTTGCCGCTGCTGCGCACCTGGTAGGCCACGTACTTCGAGTCCGGTGACGACACGAAGTCGCCCACCTGGTCCGCCAGCTTGCGCGGCTCGGCCGGCTTGTCCGCGGGCGAATCCACCGCCACCGCCAGGAGGCCCCCGCCCGCCGTCAGCTTGCGCTTGAAGAGGAGCGTCGCCCCATCCGGGGAGAAGCCCGCCGTGGACACCTCGCCACCCACCGGGCGGAAGGGCCCCGCGGGCAGCGCGCCCAGCTTCAGCACGCCCCCCTCCACGAAAGCCAGCTTCGTCCCGTCGGGGCTCGGCACGAAGTACGTCACCCCCTCCCCGAGCTTCTTCGGCTCGGCCGTGGGCTCGTTCAGCTCCAGCACGTGCAGCACCCCGGACTGGTTGGCCAGGTTGTACCCGGTGAGGAACAGCACGTGCTTGGAGTCCGGGGTGAACAACTGCCCGCCGGGCACGTTCGTCACCCCATCGCCCAGCCGCCGCGGCACGCCACCCTCCACCGGCACCACGTACAGCTCGCCCAGGCGCATCTGCGGCGGAATGCCCTCCACCGTCGGCTTGCGCGTCTTCGTCAGGTACGAGGCGAAGCGCCCATCCTCCGTCACCCGCAGATCCTCCGCGGGACCCACGGCCAGCGGCACCCCGGCGCCCCCCACCACCGCCGCGCTCCCGGCCGCCCGGCCGCTGCCTCCGGCCGCCTTGTCGTCCCCGCCGCGCTTGCACCCCACCAGCGCGAGCGCCACCAGCGCTCCCATGCACACCGCTCGTCGGTTCATACCGTCCTCCCGGGCGCCTCGGCGGGGGGCACGCTCGGCAGCCACGTGGCCAGATCCGCCCGCGCCCGCTCCGCGTACTTCACCCGCTTGTCCGCCTTCTTGTGCCGTCCCGGCAGCGGCGGAAACAGCCCGAAGATGATGTTGGAGGGCTGATAGTCGTAGTCCTCCGGGTGCGCCTCGCCCGTCACGTGCCGGTAGAGCGCGCCGAGCGCCGTGGTGGCCGGCGGCGGCACGAACTCGCCACCGGTGAGCCGCGCGTACACCGCCAGCGCCGCCAGGTAGCCGCACGCCGCCGACTCCACGTACCCCTCCACCCCCGTGATCTGCCCCGCGAAGAACAGCCGCGACTCGGCCTTGAGCGACAAGTCCCGCCCGAGCAGCCGCGGCGCGTCGATGAAGGTGTTGCGGTGGATCTGCCCCATGCGCAGGAACTCGGCGTTGGCCAGGCCCGGGATGCAGGAGGTGAAGATGCGCTTCTGCTCACCCCACGTGAGCCGCGTCTGGAAGCCCACCATGTTCCACGACGTGCCCGCCTTGTCCTCCATGCGCAGCTGCACCACCGCGTGCGACTCCTTGCCCGTGCGCGGGTCCACCAGCCCCACCGGCTTCATCGGTCCGAAGGCCAGCGTCTGCTCGCCCCGCTCCACCATCACCTCGATGGGCAGACACCCCTCGAAGTACCGGGGTTCCTCGAAGCTGTGCGGCTGCAGCTTCTGGCCCGCCTTCACCTCGGCGATGAAGCGCGCGTACTCCTCGGCCGTGAGCGGCAGGTTGATGTAGTCGTCCCCTCCGCCCTTGCCATAGCGGCTCGCGCGAAAGGCGATGTTCATGTCGATGGAGTCCCCGGAGACGATGGGCGCGATGGAGTCGTAGAAATAGAGCTTCTCCCCCACGTAGCGCTCGAGCTCCCGCGTCAGCGCGTCCGAGGTGAGCGGCCCGGTGGCGATCACCACCACGCCCTCGGGCAGCTGCTCCACCTCGCCCGCCACCACCTCCACGCCGGGCGCCTCGTACACCGAGCGCGTCACCGCCGCCGAGAACGCATCCCGATCCACCGCCAGCGCGTCCCCGGCCGGCACCCGGTGCGTGTCCGCGCAGCCCAGAATCACCGAGGACAGCGCGCGCAGCTCCGCGTGCAACAGGCCGATGGCGCTCTCCGGGTTGTCCGAGCGCAACGAGTTGGAGCACACCAGCTCCGCGAACGTGTCCGTCTTGTGCGCGGGCGAGCGCCGCTGCGGCTTCATCTCCCGCAACGTCACCGGCACTCCGCGCTTCGCCAGTTGCCAGGCGCACTCGCTGCCCGCGAGGCCCCCGCCAATCACCGTCACCCGCTGATGCTTCACCGCTGCCTGCCTCTCTCCCGGGCGCGGCCCTCGCCGCCCCGAGCCATCCGGCCTCTGTTAGCAGGCCCCTTCCGCCCTGTCCCTCCCTTCCGCTCGCCCGGGCACGCCAACTGACCGGCGGTGCCCGTTTCCCCGCTTGCTCTCCAGCCTGGGTTCCAGGTGGGACAGCCGACGGCAGTTACCCTACCTTTTGGGGACTCCTACTTTTGCCGAGTTCGACTCGCGAAACCGCGAAGCAGAAGTCCAACGCAGTGCACCCTTTTGATGGAGCGACAGGCCATGACGCGAGCCAATGACCTCATGAAGATTCGGGACCTCCTCCAGCGCCGCCGCCGCGCCATCCTCAGCACGAGCGAGGGAGCCCAACGCGAGCTGTCCGCCCTCAAGGACTCGGACCGGGATCCCGAGTACGAGGAGCAGGCCCAGGCCGAGCTGGCGGACTACACCCTGTCCAGCCTGATGGAGGCGCAGCGGCGCGAGGTGATGCTCATCGATGCCGCGCTGCGTCGTATGGACACGGGCGTGTTCGGGGAGTGCGTGGATTGCGGCGCGGACATCACCCTCGAGCGGCTGGAGGCGATGCCCTTCGCCATCCGCTGCGAGGAGGACGCGACGAGCCACGAGCTGGAGACGCGCGGGGGCCACGCCCAGTCGGTGCCCACCCTCTAGGCACGACGGTAGGTAAAAAGGGCGCTCGGGTCTCCCCGAGCGCCCCGGTTTCGCGGAACGGAAGGCTCAGGCCGCCGAGGACGCGTCGGGCCCGTTGGCCGCCGGAATGGCCTCGGGCTCGGTGATCTGCCGACGGTAGTCGCACTCCTTGTTCGGGCAGGCCACGAAGGGGCCGTCACGCTTGGAGAACTTCTGCACCAGGTAGGGCGACTGGCACTGGGGGCACGCCTCGGGCAGCGGCCGGTCCCACGCGGCGAACTTGCAGTCGGGGTAGCGGTTGCACCCGAAGAAGATCTTCCCGAAACGGCTGCGGCGCTCGGTGAGGTAGCCCTGCTTGCAGTCCGGGCACGTCACACCGATGGAGATGGGCTTGGACGTCTTGCAGTCCGGGTAGCCCGAGCAGGCGAGGAACTTGCCGAACCGGCCGCGCTTGACGACCATGTTCTTGCCGCAGTTCTCGCACATCTCGTCCGTGGTCTCCTCCTCCACGATGACGATCTTTCCTTCCGCGTCGCGCTTGAAGTCCTTGGTGTTCTTGCACTCGGGATAGTTCGAGCACGCGAGGAAGTGGCCCATCTTCCCCCATTTGATCACCATGACGTTGCCGCACTTCTCGCACGCCACGTCGGTCTTCACCTCCTCGCGCTTGACGTCGCGCATCTCCGCCTCGGCCTTCTCGAGCGTTTCCTTGAAGGGCGCGTAGAAGTCCTTGAGCACGGCCTTCCAGTTGGCCTCGCCCTCGGAGATCTGATCCAGCTTCTCCTCCATGCTGGCCGTGAACGTCACATCCAGCTCGTGGGGGAAGTGCTTGACGAGCAGATCATTGCAGATGAGGCCCAGGTCCGTGGGGCGGAAGCGGCCCTCGATCTTCTCCGCGTACTTCTTGTCCTGGATGGTGGAGAGGATGGCGGCGTAGGTGGAGGGACGGCCGATGCCCCGCTCCTCCAGCTCCTTGACGAGCGTGGCCTCGGAGAAGCGCGGAGGGGGCTGGGTGAAGTGCTGCTCGTCGAGCAGCTTCTGCAGCACGAGGCTGTCGCCCTCGTTGAGCACGGGCAGCTCGCCCGTGGCGTCGTCGGCGCTCTCGTCGCCCGCGGCGCGCGCCTTCTCCTGGGCGGCCTCCTCCTCGGGGGTGAGGCTCGCGCCGTAGATGGCCAGGTAGCCGGGGAACTTCAGCGTGGAGCCCGAGGCGCGGAACGTGGCCCGGCCCGAGGTGATGTCCGCGCTCGTCTGGTCATACACGGCCGGCTTCGTCTGGCACGCCACGAAGCGGTTCCAGATGAGCTCGTAGAGGCGGAACATGTCCGCGGCCATGTCGTCGTTCATCGCGTCGAAGGCGGCCTTCACCTTGGAGGGCGGGTACTCGAGCGAGGTGGGACGGATGGCCTCGTGCGCGTCCTGGGCGCCCTTCTTGGTGCGGTAGACGACGGGCTCCTCGGGCAGGTAGTCCTGGCCATACGTCTGGAGGATGAAGTCGCGCACCCCCGCCACCGCCTGCTCGGACAGACGGGTGGAGTCCGTACGCATGTACGTGATGAGCGCCGTCTGGCCCTCCTCGCCGAGCAGCACGCCTTCATACAACCGCTGGGCGAGCGCCATGGTCTTCTTGGCGGTGAAGTGCAGCCGGTTGGCGGCCTCCTGCTGGAGCTTGGAGGTGATGAAGGGCGCGGGGGCGTTGCGGCGCCGCTCGCGCTTGTCCACCTTGCTCACGGTAAAGGAGGCGTTCCTCAGCTCCTCGACCAGGCCCTGGGTGGTGGCGCGATCCTTGAGCTCCACCTTCTTGCCGTCCACGCGCGACAGCTTCGCCTTGAAGGACGGCGGCCCGGCCTGGCCCTGCAGGAGCGCGTCCAGCGTCCAGTACTCCTGGGGCACGAAGGCCTTGATCTCGCTCTCGCGCTCGCAGATGAGGCGCACGGCCACGGACTGCACGCGGCCCGCGGACAGGCCCCGGCGCACCTTCTTCCAGAGGATGGGCGAGATCTGATAGCCCACGAGCCGGTCCAGGATGCGCCGCGTCTGCTGGGAGTCGTAGTTCTCCTGGCTGAGCTGGCGCGGGTTGGCGATGGCCTCCTGGATGGCCGGCTTGGTGATCTCGTTGAACATCACCCGGTAGGCATCCGGGTGGCCGAGCTGCTGGTTGATGTGCCAGGCGATGGCCTCGCCCTCGCGATCCGGGTCCGTGGCGAGGAAGACCTTGTCCACGCCCTGGGCGGCCTTCTTCAGCTCGTTGAGCACCTTCTCCTTGCCCTTGATGACTTCGTACTGGGGCTCGAAGTCGTGCTCCAGGTCCACGCCCATCTTGCTCTTGGGCAGGTCGAGGATGTGGCCCACGGACGCCTTCACCGTGTAGCCCGAGCCCAGGTACTTCTTGATCGTCTTGGCCTTGGCGGGCGACTCGACGACCACGAGGTAGTGCGGCCCCTTGCCGCGGCGGGGAGCCTCGGCCTCGGCGTCCTCGGCGTCGGCCTCCACCGTGGCCAGCTCGCCCTTCTTGCCGCGCTTGACGGCCGCCTTCTTCGCGGACGCCTTCTTCGCGCTGGTCTTCTTCTTGGCGGCGCTCTTCTTGCGCGCCGCTGGCTTCTTGGTCGGCTTCTCGGGGGCCGCCGTCTCCTCGACCTCCTGCTCGCCCGCGGTCGCTGTCTTCTTCGTGCGCGTCGCCATGCTTTTCCTCAGACCCTCTCGAACAACCTGCCGGGGTGCTGGATCACGAATCCCGACAGCTCCAACTCCACCAGGGCGCTGGTGAGCGCCGCGGGGGAGAGCTGGCTGCCGGCCAACACCTCATCGAATGACTTGGGAACCCGGTTCAACACCTGATAGGCCCCTCTCGCTTCCACCGAGAGTTCTTCCCATGAAGAACCCTCCGCTGGCGGCACGTGCCGATGGGGAAGGATCCCCACGGCCCGCCAGACTTCTTCAACGGACAGACACGCGCGGGCGTGACCATCACGCAACAACGCATTGCACCCCGCCGCCGCCTCGTTCAGCACGTCTCCGGGCAGGGCGAGCACCGCCCGGCCCTGCGCCCGGCCCGCCTCCGCCGTGTAGAGACTGCCCGAACCCACCCCCGCCCGAAGAACCACCACCGCATCCGACGCGCCAGAAATGAGCCGGTTGCGCCGGGGAAACGTCGTCGTGCTCGCCCGCACCCCCGGGGGCAGTTCGCTGAAGAACACCCCACCCCGGGCCAGGAAGTGCGGCAGCAGCCGGGCCTGGGCGGGATCCAGCTCGTCCAGCGCCGAGCCGAGGAAGGCCCACGTCTCGCCCCCGGCATCCATCGCGCCCCAGTGGCACGCCCGGTCCACCCCGGCCGCCGCGCCCGATACCACCCCGACGCCCCCTTCCGCCACCCGCCGGGCGAACGTCCGGGCAAAGGGAAGAAATCCCTGATCCGGATGACGGCTGCCCACCAACGCGGCGCGTCGCCGGGGAGGGCCCACCTGTCCCCGGTAGAACAGAAGCGGAGGGGCATCATCCGTTTCGGCCAGGCGTGCCGGGTAGGCGGGCTCGCCCTGGAAGGCCAGACCCATCTCCGCTCGGGCACAGCGCTCCAGCAGCCGGGTGGCGAGCGGTTCCAGGGTGGAGACCTCGGCGAGCCGGCGGCGAACGGGAGGAGCCAGCGGCGCCTCGGCGAGCCAATCCCTCACCGGGCAGGCGGCCAGGGAAGCGAGCCCTCCCCTGGCAAAGGAGCGCAAGCGCTCCAGGGTTCTCGGACCCAGACCCGGAACCGACCAGAGCGCGAGGAGCGCGCGTTGCTCCGCCGTGTAGCTGTTCGCCGTGACGTCCACCATGCCCCACCCCCTTCCCCGAGCCACCTATATAGAAGATGGGTCCGACGGAAAGAGGTCGGCACACATAAACACCTGACCGCCGGTGGTCAAGCGGGACGTCCCTGGAAGTAGGGCTCCCCGGGGGCGATTCCGTGGGTGCGATGTCCACACGGACGCCGGGACCGAGCGGCGGGGCGGGCGCGTCAGCGCTGGGCGGTGGGGGCCGCGTTCACGCGCATCACCACCGGGTCGCCCGGGCCCACTTCCTGGATGGAGCGGACGATGAGGCAGTTGGAGGTGCGCTCCTTGACCTCGGTCACCATGCACAAGGCGACGTCCTCCGTGGGCAGCGGCGCCTGCGGGTTCTTCTTGCCGATGGGCAGCTCCAGCTTGAGCACTTCCTGCCGGGCAGGATCTCCCTGGCGGGTGATGGTGAAGGTGTTGCCCGGCTGGACGCCATCGGCGCTGCCCCGGTCGATCACCAGGATGTGATGCTCCGCGGTGAGGCTCAGGTAGGGCACGAGCGCGGTGAGGACGACGCCCTTGACCTCCTTCTCGTTGCGGCGGGGAACCACCGCTTCGGCCATGCGCTCGCCGTAGGGGCCCACCAGATCGCCGCGCACCACGGGATCCCACGTCTCCACGACCTGCGCCTTGACGTAGTCCTTGCCCAGCGCCGTCACGCGCAGCATGCCCACGAACTCGGTGAGGTAGCCCACCGGCTTCTTCGTCACCGGGTGGAAGATCTGCTCCGCGGTGTGGAACACCACGTACCGGTCGCCGAGCTTCGCGTCCGTCTTGCGCTTGAAGCGCACGTAGGTGGTGTCCGGGAAGGAGAGCATCTCCGCGCCGCTGCTGGAGCCCTCGATGCGGCCCGCCTCGTCCAGCTCGCGCGCGGTGACGAAGGCCTGCGTCATCACCGAGCGCCCGGACTTGGGCGCGTAGGAGATCTTCCCGCTCACCTCCACGTCGTCGCCCGTCGTCTCCGAGGGCACGGCGTCCTCACCGGAATCCACGGGGCCCACGCCCGCCTCCACGCGCGAGGGCACTTCCTCGCCCGCGGCGAAGAAACGCACGTTGTTGCCGGGGTAGATCCAGTGCGGGTTGGCGATCTCCGGGTTGTAGGACCAGACCTTGGGCCAGTACCAGGGGCTGCCCAGGTAGCGCTGGGACAGGTCCCACAGCGTGTCGCCGGTCTGCACGGTGTGGACCTCACCGGGAGCGGACTCGCGGCCGCCCTGCCCCGGGGGGAGCGTGACGCGGCCCGGCCGCGCGGCGGGGGGCTCGTCCACCACGTCACTGCCTTCGGTCTCGTCACCGGTCTCGGGCTCCGACTCGTCCGACTGCGCCCAGACGGGCGGCGCGAGGACGGCGGCGAGAAGGAGCGAGGAGAGGATCCGCGAGCGCATTCGGATGACTTCCTTTCGGACTGCTTAGTGCGAGAGGGACGCGAGCCGCTGTTCCGCCTGGGTGGCGGCGGCCGTGCCCGGAAACTGGGTGAGGATACGGGTGTAGAGGGCCCGGGCATCGTCCTTCTGCTCGAGCCGCAGCCGGCACTCGGCCAGCCGGAGCATGCCGTCCAGCACGGCGTCGCCGGCGGGATAGCGGGTGATGAGCCGCTCGAACGTGCCGGCCGCGGAGGCATAGTCCTTGAGCCCCATCTGCCCGAGCCCGCTGAAGTACAGCGCGTTGTCGGCGCGGGCATGACGGGGGTTCTTCTCGGCGAAGCCCAGCAGGGTACTCACCCCGCCCTCCACGTTGCCGGTGCGCAGCGCCGCCACGGCCTGCTCGAAGGCGGCGTCCAGTCCGGAGTCCGACGTCCTCGGCGACAGGGCCTCGTCACCGCTGGCGCCCTCGTCGGGCGAGGCGCTCACGAACATCTCCATGTCGTCTTCCGTGGGCTCGACGACGTCCACGCGCACGGGCAGCGCGGGCGCGGGCTCGGCACGCGGCTTGAGCTTCACCACCGCCAGCTCGGGCGTGACGAAGGCGGACGGGGTGGCCGGCGCCTCGGGGGCGGGAGTGGGAGTGGGCTCGGCGGCGGGCTCGGCGGCACGCGAGGCCCGGGCCTGCTTCACGCTCGCGAGCATCTCCATCCGCTCGAGGCGCTTTTCCAGGTGCGACTGGGCCTCGCGCAGCGAGCGCACCTCGGCCCTCAGCGACACCACCTCCGCGTTGGAAGCGGAGTTCGTGGTGGCGCAGGCGGTCAACGCACACAGCGGGGCGATGGCTAGCAGTCGGCGAATGGCGCGGTGCTCCGGAGCGACCTGGGGGGAGATCCTCGCGGAGGATAGGAAGCAGCGCCGGAGACCGTCAAGAAATCGGCCCGGACGCGGCCGGGAACCGGTGCACCACGAAGTTGAGGTGACGGCCCGTGCGCCCCGCGTCCCGCCGGTGGGAGAAGAACTGGCGCCCGTCACACGCCGTGCAGGGAGGCAGCACGTCCACCCGCTCCGCGAGCAACCCCGTCCCCAGCAGCGTCTCACGCACGGCGCGTGACAAATCCAGGCGCACCTGGGCTCCCTCGCGCACCACGACCTGGGGACCGAAGCGAGCGGTGAAGCGCTCGCCCAGTTCCTCGGAGACGACGTAGCAGCAGCGCTGGATGCACGGGCCCACCGCCGCGAGCAGCCGATCAGGGCGCGAGCCGCGCGCGGCCAGGGCCTCCACCGCGCGTGCCACGATGCGGGCCTCCGTCCCCCTCCAGCCCGAGTGCACCGCCGCCACGCGCTGGCCCTCGGGGTCCACCAGCAACACCGGCACGCAGTCCGCCGTCCCCACCCCCACCCAATGCCCCGGCCTCTCCGTCCAGAGACCATCCGCCTCGCCCTCGGGAGGCCGCGGCTCCTCGCTCCCCTCCCCCGCTCCCACCTCCACCACGCGATCTCCGTGCACCTGCGTCACCGTGTGCAGCGTGGCGAGCGAGACGCCCAGTCGCGCCGCCAGGCTCCGGTGGTTCTCCACCACGCGCTCGCGCACGTCGCCCACGGCGAAGCCCAGGTTGAGCGAGGCGAAGGGCTCCTCGGACACGCCTCCCTCACGGGTGGTGAAGCCATGAGGAACCGGGAGCAGAGAAGATTGAATGAAGGAAGGGCTCATGATGGGTACACCCCCGGATATTCTTTCCGACGCGCCACGCAACCTCGTTCTTCCTTTTCCAGAGAATACAGGAGGAATGCAGTTTGACAGTGTGCGTTAACCGGGCCGACAATCTACCCATTCGCGAGGCCCTCACCCTCCATGGCATCGGGTTTCAACACCATCGGCAGGAAGCTCCTGCGGAGCGTGGCCCTGCCGGGGCTGTGCACCGCGCTGGTTGTCGTGGCGCTGTTCTGGCGGCAGGCCCACGTGGCCACACGGGACGCCACCCATGACGAAGCGTTGGTGCTCGCGGAGTTCGTGGACACCACCTTCCGGTTGACCACGCCCGCGGGCAAGCCCCCGCACTCGCCCGTCGCCGAGCTGCTGGCGAGCAACACCCGGCTGCTGGGCTCCACCACGGAGCTCAACGTGCTGACACCCGAGGGGCGCATCCGCTGGTCGACCCGGCCGCAAGAGGTGGGCCTGCGCCACCCGGCGGCGGCGCTGCTGACGGCGCCCGGGCCCCAGTGGGCGCGCGCGGACGAGCACCAGACGGAAGTGCTCCGTCCGCTCGGGGACAAGGAGTGCGAGGGGTGTCACGCGGGCGCGAGTGAGCGGCCCGTGGGCCTGCTGCACCTGCGCGCGGCGGAGCCCGTGGTGCACCGCGAGCTGACCGACTCCTTGATGGGCGCGCTGGTGGCGGTGTTCGTGCTGGGCACCCTGCTCATCGTCGCCACCGGCACGTCGCTGCACTTCTTCCTCGTGCGCCCCCTGCGCCGGCTGATGGCCGCCATGCGGCGCGCCGAGGAGGGGGATGTGCTGGTGCGCGCCGAGGCGGGGGACTCGGACGAGCTGGCGCGGCTCGGCTCGGCCTTCAACGCCATGCTGGCGCGCCTCACCTCCATGAAGGCCGAGGAGATCGACACCCACCGGGATCTCGAGGAGACGAAGCACAAGCTCTCCCTCAAGGAGGAGCTGGAGGAGCGCGTCGCGGAGCTGGGCCTGCTCTTCGACGTGGCACACTCGCTCAACTCCACGCTCGAGCTGCCGGAGATGCTCGCGCGCATCACCCAGCTCGTCCCCGAGCGGCTCCACATCCCGGACTTCTCCATCATGCTCGTCAACGCCGAGGGGCACCTGGAGATCAAGAGCACCTTCCCGGCGGACCCGGTGCTGGAGGGGATGACCTTCCGCTTCGGCGAGGGCATCTGCGGGCGCGCGGCGGCGACCCAGCGCAGCGTGTACGTGCCGGACGTGGCGGAGCCCTCGAGCCAGTACGCCCGGCGGGACGAGCGGCCGGAGCAGGAGCGCGGGGCGATGTACTGCGTGCCCCTGGTGCACACGAACACGGTGCTCGGCGTGCTCAACTTCCAGCGCCCGGAGGTGGCCAGCTTCTCACCCCAGGAGCTGGAGATGCTCGCCACGGTGGCCGATCAGGTCGCCGCGGCGGTGAAGAACGCCCTCCTGCACACCGAGGCGGTGCGGCTCACCCTGACGGATCCCCTCACCGGCGTGCCCAACCGCCGCCACCTCTTCAGCCGGCTGGAGCTGGAGGTGGCGCGTGCCCAGCGCTTCGGCACCCACGTGTCCATCCTCATGGTGGACATCGATCACTTCAAGAAGCTCAACGACGCCGCGGGCCACCGCGCTGGCGACGAGGCGCTGCGCAAGGTGTGCGACGTGCTGCGCGCGCGCGTGCGCAAGGTGGACACGCTCGCGCGCTACGGCGGCGAGGAGTTCATGCTCGTGCTCTCCAACGTGTCCAAGAAGGACGCGCACGAGGTGGCCGAGAAGCTGCGGCGCGCCGTGGTGGAGGCCCCCCAGCTCGCCGCGCCCACCCAACCGGGCGGCCACATCACCGTGTCCATTGGCGTGGCCACCCTGCCCACCGACGCGGCCGCCCAGGATCACCTGGTGGATTGCGCCGACTCCGCCCTCTACGCGAGCAAGCGCGGCGGCCGCAACCGCGTCACCAGCTACGAGCCCGGCATGGAGGTCCACCCGGATCGGGAGCGGGGCTTGAGCCGCCCCCATGATCCGTCCGCGGCCCCCATGGCCAAGGCCTGAAGGGCGGGCTCAGGGCAGGGTCAGGGCACGCAGCGCGCGCCCGCCCGGCAGTGCCACGCGGAGCAGCAGCGTGCTGCCCGCGGGCGCCTTGCGGATGATGCCCGCCAGCTCCTGAGCGTTGGCCACCGGCTTGCGGTTGGCCTCCACCACCACCATGCCCGGCTCCAACTGGGCGCGCTCGGCGGGCGAGCCCGGCTGCACCTCCGTCACCATCGCGCCCTTGGCCGAGTCCAACCCGGCCCGCTCGGCGATGCGCGGATCCAGGTTGCTCAAGGACAGGCCCACGCGCGCCTTGGAGGACTGCTCCTCGTCCTCCTGGCCCTGGCGCGGACGCACCCCGAGGTTCTCCAGGTCCGGACGCGTGCCCAGCTGCACCTTGATCGTCTGGCGCTTGCCCTCGCGGAAGACCTCCAGCGCGGAGGTGCTGCCCGGCTTCTTGAGCGCCACCGAGCGGGTGAGCGAGCTGCCCGAGCCCACCTTCTGCCCGTCGATGGAGACGATGACGTCATCCATCTTCACGCCCGCGCGTCCCGCCGGGGAGTTGTCGTTCACCTGGTTGACGACGGCGCCTTCCTTGACGGGCAGTTGCAGCGCCCGGGCGAGATCCTCGTCCAGGTCCTGGATGCCGATGCCCAGCCAGGCGCGCGTCACCGCGCCCTCCTTCTCGAGCTGGGGCAGCAGCGCCTTCACCTGGTTGCTCGGCACCGCGAAGCCGATGCCCGTGCCGCCGCCGACGATGGCGGTGTTGATGCCCACCACCTCGCCCTTGAGGTTGAAGAGCGGACCGCCCGAGTTGCCCGGGTTGATGGCGGCGTCCGTCTGCAGGAAGTCGTCGTAGGGACCGGAGTGGATGTTGCGCGCGCGCGCGGAGAGGATGCCGCTGCTCACGCTCGAGGCCAGCCCGAACGGGTTGCCGATGGCCACCACCCAATCGCCCACGCGCATCGCGTCCGAGTCGCCGAGCTTCACCGTGGGCAGGTTGTCCACCTTGCCCTTGACCCGGATGAGCGCCACGTCGGTGAGCGGATCCCTGCCGACGACCTCCGCGTCGAAGCTGCGCCCGTCATCCAGCCGGACGCGGATGGCCACCGCGCCCTCCACGACGTGGTTGTTGGTCAGCACCAGTCCCTTGGGATCGATGATGAAGCCCGAGCCCGTGCCCTGGCGGATGGGCTCGCGGCGGGAGCCCCGGGGATCCTCGCCTCCGAAGAAGCGATCGAAGGGAGACATCGACCGCTCGCCCTGTCCCCGGGCGGAGGTGGCCTGGACGTCCACGTTGACGACAGCACCCTTGACGGATTCCACCAACGGGGCGAGCGAGGGAAGGGCCTGCGCCTCCTTCGTGGCGGGCTGGAGCACGTTCTGGGGAGGCTGCGGAGACGTCTGGGAGTGCGCCAGCAAGGGCAGCGCGACGAGGGCAGCACCCGCGATGGCACTCCGCGGAAAATTCGTTCGTTTGGTCATGACTCTCCCGACATAAGACACGAAGGCAGCGAAGCAAGGCGGAAGCGCCCTGTCGGTGCGACATAACAACGCGGGCACCCCCCTCTTCCCGAAAGCAGAGGGGACGAGCGGGCGGTGCCCGCTTCCGGCTGTCTCACTCTGGACGGTAGACGCGGTAATCGATTTCAGGAAACACGGTGCTCGTCGCCTCGAACCGGGTGAGTTGCTCCTCGTCGATGCGGCCCCCGCGCAACTGCTCGTGCAGGCGCAGGAAGCGCAGCACGTGCTCCTGGGTGCGACGCACCGCGTAGTCCACCATGGTCCCCGTCTTCATGATGAAGGCCCAGTCCGAGGACTGCGCGAGCAGCAACTCGCGCGCGGCCTGGTTGAGGGCCCGCCGCTGCAGCGTGGGCGAGTCGTCCGGGAAGTCCTTCGCCAGGGCGATCATCTGCCGGGCGCAGTGGTGGAGGTGGCGGTAGATCCAATCGTTGGACCCATCCAGCCACATGGTCGCATAGCCCCCCGCTCCCCAGGAGCACAGGGGCGGCGTGGCCACCTGGTTCTCCGGATGCGCGGCCAGGTCGTCCGAGGGCGTCACCAGCGAGAACGTCTTCTGCTCCTGCGCCACCTTGCGCAGCAGCGCCTCGAGGAACCAGGGCCCCTCGAACCACCAGTGGCCGAAGAGTTCCGCGTCGTAGGGCGCCACCACCACCGGCTTGCGTCCGCGCACCTTGTCCGCGAGCCACTCGAACTGCTTCTCGCGGTTGAAGAGGAAGTTGCCCGCGTGGACGTGCGCCCGCTCGCGCGCGAGGTCCGGATCATACGGCTGCTTGTCCTGCTCCCTGCCGGTGATGCGGTAGTACTTGAAGCCCGTGTTCTTGCGGTCTCCCGTGGGTTGGACGTAGGGCCGGACGTAGTCCAGCTCCAGGTCCCAACCGATGTCCCGGTAGAACTCCCGGTAGTGGGGATCGCCGGGATAGCCGCGCTCGGCGCTCCACACCTGCTGGCTGCTCTCCGGATCACGCGCGTACGCGGCCACGCCCGCCTCGGTGTAGATGGGCGCGAAGGGGCCATTCAGGGGCCGGGGGGTCGCGTCCGTGAGGCCATGGGTGTCCACGAAGAAGTAGCGGATGCGCTCGGCCGCGAGGAACTTCTCCACCCCGGGGAAGTAGCCACACTCGGCGAGCCAGATGCCCGGCGCGTCCCGCCCGAAGGTGAGCCGGTAGTGGCTGGCGGCCACGGAGATCTGCGCGCGCACCGCCTCGGGCGTCTGCTGCATCATCGGCAGGAAGCCGTGCGTGGCGTTGCAGGTGATGATCTCCAGGTGTCCCGCGTCCTGGAGCCGGCGGAAGGCGCTCACCAGGTCGCGCTTGTAGCGCTCATGGAAGGCCTGGCGCAGTGACTCGAAGTGGTCGCGGTGGAAGCGGGCGAGCCGGCCGAAGACGGGATCGTTCCGGGTGCGATGCACCTCGCGCGCGCCCAGCTCGCAGAGCTGATCCAGGCGCCGGGCATAACGGCTCATGAGCAGCTCGTCACGCAACATGGTGACGAGCGTGGGCGTGAGCGTGAGCGTCAACCGGAAGGGGACGTCCTCCTCCGCCAGCCGATCGAAGATGAGAAGCAGCGGGAGGTACGTCTCGGAGATGGCCTCGTAGAGCCAGTCCTCCTCCAGGAAGTTCTCGTACTCGGGATGGCGCACGAACGGCAGGTGCGCATGCAGCACGAGGGCCAGGGAGCCGATGCTCATGGTCTCTCCCTCACCACCCCGGACCCGAGGAGCCCGCCGGTCCGCTCGACCACACCCACTGCCCGGCGGCACCAGGAGGACCCGATGGACCAGGGCCCTGCGCCGAGGAGCCCGCCGGTCCGCTCGACCACACCCACTGCCCGGCGGCGCCAGGAGGACCCGATGAACCAGGACCCTGCTCCGAGGAGCCCGCCGGCCCGCTCGACCACACCCACTGCCCGGAGGCCCCGGACGGACCCGGCCCCTGCTCCGAAGCCACCGGCCCGTAGACCCACATCCATTGCACGACCCCTTCCCCTCGCTGCGACGCGCCCGGCACCTGCTCCGAGGAGCCCGCGGGCCCGTGCGAGCCGATCCACTGCACGACTCCTTCGCGCGCACGCGACACGTCAGGCCCCTGTTCCGAGGAACCCGCGGGCCCATGCGAGCCGATCCACTGCACGACTCCTTCGCGCGCACGCGGCACGCCCGACGCCTGCTCCGAGGAGCCCACGGGCCCCTGGGACACGAACCCGTGCGCGAAAAGCCCGGCGGGCCCTCGGGAGTCACCACCCGCCGCGGGAACGCCCCTCGACCAGGCCCCCTGCTCCGAGGAACCCGACGGTCCGGCCGAATCCAGCCAGATCTCGGAAGATCCTCCAGGCCCGTGCGACCACACCCAACGCTCCGGGGGCGCGGTCTCGGGCCCCACCGGCGCGGGAGCCTCACCAGAGGGGCGCTCGGCGGGCCCCGGCCCCCCCACGCGCCCTTCCGACGAGGAGCCCTCGGCGCGCGGGACGTGCAGATACCCCGGCGCGGGAGCGCCCTGCTCTCCAGGAGGCGCCGCGCGCGACGGAACGCGGGGCTCGAGATGCTCGGCGCTGCCCGGCAGGAGCACGCGGCGCCAGGTGATGTAGTCGCGATCCTGGTCGGACTCGAGCCGGAGGGACACGGAGCCGGGACGAGGCTCGGCGCGCCAGGCGGCGGGAGATGGCATCCGCAGGAAGCGCACCGAGGTGTCCGCGGAAGGCCCCGCCGGTGGCAGGAAGACGCGGTTGGACGAGTGTCCGATGCGGCGCGAACGGCCATCCCGGCCGACGAAGTGCAGCTCCACCCGGTAGGGCCGGCCCGCTGGGAGCCCACCGATGTAGAAGCTCCGCGACTCGAGCGCGACATCGATGACACCGAGCGGGGTGTCATGATCGTCGTACAGCCGCATCACGGCCCGTGGGTACTCCAGCCCCTGCGCGGCGCGCTCCCGGGTGGTGGCCTTGAAGTCCCAGAACGCGAAGAGCGTGTGGGGATCCCGAGGCAGCAACACGAGGGTGTCGTCCGCGTAGTCCATCGGCAGCGCGCCGAGCGACCCATTGGAGATCAGCCCTCCTGGCGCATCGGGAGGCGGCGCGTTCGACGCCCCGGTGACGATGCGCGCCACGAAGAAGCCCTCCACGAGCGGCTCGGCGGAGGTACTCGCGGGCCCGGGAGGCGAGGTGGGCGCCGACTCCGAGTCCGACTCCGCCTTGGGCTTGGGTGGGAAGTCGACCACACGCGTGGGCCGGGCCGGCACGTACACGGGGGTCTTCTCGTCATCATCCCCGGGCAGGGGCCGCCTCGGCGCGGCGGGTGGCTCGGGCCGGGCCGGCACGTACACGGGGGTCTTCTCGTCATCATCCCCGGGCAGGGGCCGCCTCGGCGCGGCGGGCGGCTTGGGCTGTTGCGGAGGGGGCTGGGACGCGGAGACGTCCGAGGGGGCCTCGGTGGAGCCGTCAGCCCGCTCGCGCAGTCCCAGGAGGGTGACGAGTTCGTCCACGCGCGTCACCAGTGCGCCGAGCAGGCCCTTGCGAGCCTTGAGCCTGTCCACCCCGCGCCCCCACTGCGTGTGCGCGAAGTCCCGGAGGTGTTCCACCATGACGCTCTTGCGGTCGGCCATAAGCGGACCTGGGCTTAGGGCCGGCGCCAACCCGGGTCAACGGACGATTTCGCGACTGTTCGTGGGGATACCTCACGGGGCGGCGAGGGACGGTGACAAGGCGGGAGCGGGCTTTGTATTCTCCGGCCCGCCTTGAGTGATCTGCCCAGACTCCTGCTGTGCAGCTTCGACGTCATCCCCGGCCCGTCGGGTTCCTCGCGCCGGCTGACCGAGTATTTGAAGGCACTGCCCGATCGGTTCTCGGTGGTGGTGCTCTCGGTCAAGACGCCGGATCACACCCATATCGAGAAGTACGAGAACGCGCGGCTGCTCCGGGTGCCCGTGGGCTCGGGAGACCTGGCCTCGCGCATCCAGGCCTTCGAGCGCGCCGTGCGGCGCCAGTTGGAGAGCGAGGAGTACGCCCTCGCCCACTTCACCGATCCCTTCGGCGGCTACGCCCTGTGCGAGCTCAAGGGGGACTACGGCTACCGGCTCGTCTACGAGGCGCAGAGCTTCCCCTCGCAGGAGCTGCGCTACACGCATCCGCAGTTGGAGGGGGACCGCAAGTTCCTCTCCAAGATCCGGCGCCAGGAGCTGTTCTGCCTGATGAACGCGGATCGGGTCATCACCGGCTCGGCCACCACGAGCGACTTCATCCAGTCCCTGGGCGTGCCGAGCGAGTCGGTGCACGTGGTGCGCGCCCCCGTGGACACGGGGCCCTATGTGCCCGAGGCGCTCGGCGTGCCCGACGGCGCCCCCATGCGGCTCATGTACCTGGGCAGTCAGGTGTCCTGGCAGGGCCTCGCCGGGCTGCTGCGGGGGCTCGCGCTCGCGGTGCGCGAGGTGGACGTGCGGCTGTCGCTCGTCGGCCCGCGCCACCCCGACTGGCAGCCCCACCTGGAAGATCTCGTCGCCGAGCTCGGCCTCAAGCAGCACGTCGAGTTCCAGCCTCCCGTCAGCCATGACAACCTGGCCAAGGTGCTCGCCCTCGCGGACGTGGGGGTGGTGCCGCTCGACGACGTGGACCGCAACCGCGTCCAGGGCGGCGCGCTCGCCAAGGTGTCCGAGTACCTCGCCGCGGGCCGGCCCGTGCTCGCCGCGGATCTGCCCCTCGCGCGCGAGCTCGTCCCGGCCGCCGCGGGGGTCTTCTACCCGCCCGGAGATGCCCAGGCCCTCGCCGAGCAGCTCATCGCCCTCGCCCGCGACGTGCCCCGGCGCCTGTCGCTCGGGGAGCACGCCCGGGCCTTCGCCAGCAAGTCGCTCGACGCGGGGCTCATCCGCGGCCAGCTCCTGGACATCTATGACGCGCTGCTCGGCAAGGACGCCGCGGCCCGCGTGAGTCCCGGCGAGCGGCAGAGCGAGCCTCAGCTCACGGCCGTCACCGGCACCCCCACCAACCGCGTCCTCGGCATGATGGGCACGGTGAGCGCCGACGAGGCCGCTCCCGAGCCCGCCCCCGCCCCCGCCAAGGCCGCCGAGCCCAACGGACCGGCTACCCACACCCAGGATACGGATCCCGGACAGGGTCCTCCGGCGCTGGATGATCCGCCCGTCGTCGTGGGCCAGGCACTGCTGGCCGAAGATGGCCTCGATACCCGGCTCGTCAAGACCGAGCCCGACACCCGCCGTCCGGAGGGCCCGCCCGTGGTCATGGGTCTCCCCCTGCGTGATCCCCCCGCCGCCGATCAGGAGCAAGGCCTGACCGAGCAACAAGTACGGCCTCCGACGCCACTCCCGGTCCCGGCACCGCCCCCGATTCCGGCGCCCCCTCCGATTCCGGCTCCAGCCCCGGCGCCAGCCGCCGTGACGGCTCCGCCCTCCGTGCCGGCGCCCCCGCCCATTCCCAGCCGGCCCTCCCTGGTGGGCTCACGCCCCGTGCCCCCCGAGCTGCGCCGCACCACGCCGCCCGAGCTGCGCCGCGCGGTGGCCCCCGAGCCCGAGCCGCTCCGGCCCCCCGCCCTGCCCTCCCGGCCGTCCCTGGAGCTCCCGACGCCCGCGCGCGGCTCGCTCGTCATTCCGCCGCTGCCTCCCCGGGCCCCCCGGCCTCCCAGTAGCTCTCGGCCCAGCGAGCCCCCCATGCTCACGCCGGTGCCCGCGCCCCCGGCTCCCGCGCCCCCCGTGCTCCAGCCCGTCGCCGAGGAGCCCGAGGAGATCTCCTCCTCCCATGCCGAGGTGCTCTCGGAAGAGGAGGCCTCGCCCACGCCCCGCCATGCCCACCCGCTGGAGGAGCCCGAGGAGATCAGCAGCGAGGAAATCCAGGAGACCGAGGCGCCCGCGCGCCAGCCGCCCGAGTCGCGGCTCAACCCGTGGTTCGCCCAGCTCGCCCACGGCTACTGCCCGCCCGAGGGCACCCACTTCGCCCGGCATACCCCTCCCACCACCTTCCCCGGCCGGGACGAGCTGCCCGCCCCCACGGCTGCTGCCCCCAAGATCCAGGGCGGTGCGCGCGGCAAACCCTCATAAAGATTCAGATCTTCCTGCGACTCGTGTGCCAACCGACCAAGCTTGGAAGGGGAACTTTCCAAGGCTTGCCTGCCGGATCTAGGATGTGCCGGTTTTCATTGAACTTTTTGCCTGGATAAAAAAGAGCTCATGGAGCGTCGCGTCCTCATTGTTGAAAGCCAGAATGACTTCGCCCTGAGCATGGCCACCGTGCTCAAGAGCGCGGGTTATCAAACGGCCATGGCGGCCACCGCCGCCGATGCTCAGCGCGAGATGGAGAAGCGGCGCCCGGATCTCATCGTGGTCCGCGCCGAGCTGCCAGACCAGTCGGGCTTTTCCCTCTGTGGGCAGATCAAGAAGGGCAAGTGGGGGCAGAACCTGCGGGTGCTGCTGCTCTCCTCGGACACGGGCGCGGACGGGCTGCAGCAGCACCGTCAGACGCCGGGCGCCGCGGACGGCTACCTCTCCATCCCCTTCGAGATGGGAGAGCTCGCGTCGCTGAGCGTGGACATCATGCCGCCGGGCGACTCCGAGCAGGATGCCGCACCGCGTGACGGCGCGCCCTCCACGCCGCCGCCGCTCAAGGGCGCCCCCACCGCCGCGGGCGCTCCGCCCCGGCTGCCCAAGCGCGAGCGCCGCAGCGCCATCACCGAGGAGGATCGCACCTTCCTCGAGCGCGCCTTCCAGTCCATCGCCGACCGCAAGGCCGAGCTGCTCGCCGAGTCGCGTCAGCTCCGGCGCCCGCCGCCGCGGCGCGACATGATGGGCACGCCCGAGGGCAAGGTGCAGCTCTTGCGCGACGAGTTGAAGGTGCGCGAGGCGCAGATCGCCCGGCTGTCCGAGGTGTGGAACGTGCGCGAGCGCGAGCTGCTCTCGGTCGAGGACCGCCTCCACGAGAAGGACGTGGAGCTGCAGGGCCTGAAGATGCAGGTGGATGATCTGCTGCGCCGCTTCAACGAGGCCCAGCAGGGCATGCTCCAGAAGGAGCGCGAGCACGGCGCGACCGTGGACGATCTGCTCCTGCAGAAGTTCTCCGCGGAGAAGGACCTCATCGAGGTCGTCGCCTCCAAGGAGAAGGACATCAACGTCCTGCGCCGCTCGGTGACCAACCTCGAGGACGAGCTGTCGCGTCGCGGGGGCGAGCTGAGCAATCTGCGCGACGAGTACGAGAAGCTCGAGAAGCACCTGAACATCGTCACCCTCGAGTTCGAGGTGAAGGAGCAGGGGCTCACCACGACGGTGCAGGCGCACGAGACCGAGCTCGGCCGCCGCCAGCAGCGCATCGAGGAAGTGGAAGGCGAGCTGGCGCGCACCATCGGCGAGCGCGATCAGCGCTACTCCGAGCTCACCGGGGAGATCCAGGCGCTGCAGGAGCGGCTGGCCCAGACCGAGCAGGAGCGCGACACGTCCGTGCGCACCCTGGAGGCGCGCGCCCTCGCCGCCGAGCAGCATGGCGCCCAGGCGGACGCGGAGATCCAGCGCATCTCCGCCGAGCGCGCCGAGCTCGAGGCCCGGCTCAACGAGCAGATCTCCCTGCTCTCCGCGGACCTGGCGCGCACCACCGCCGAGCGCGAGCAGCTCCAGCTCGACAAGGACGCCCAGGAGCAGCTGCTCAACCAGCGCCTGGAAGAGCGCGACGCGAAGGTCGCCACGCTCGAGACCGAGCTGCAGGAGACGATCGCCCGCAACGAGAACCACGAGGCGGAGCTCAACGCCAACATCCAGCAGCAGATGGAGCGCATCGGCGAGCTGGAGGGCGAGGTCGAGGCCGCCAAGGCGCACCTGGCCGATCGCGAGAACGAGCTGACGGCCGAGCTGGAGGCGCTCACCGCCGCCAAGGCCGCCATGGAGGCGGACTACGCCGGCCAGGTGCAGGCGCTCCAGGAGACCGTCTCCGAGCGCGACGCGAACATCGCCACCCTGCGCGGCGAGCTGGACGCCACCACCCAGACGCTCACCGAGACCCAGTCCACCCTCACCGACACCCAGGACAAGCTGGCCCAGGCCGAGGAGACGCTGCTCACCACGCGCGGCGAGCTGGACGCCACCTCGCAGACGCTCCGCGAGACCCAGTCCACCCTCACCGACACCGAGGACAAGCTCGCCCAGGCCGAGGAGACGCTGCTCACCACGCGCGGCGAGCTGGACGCCACCACCCAGGCGCTGACGGAGACGCAGACCACCCTCGCCACCACCCAGGACACCCTGGCCCGGACCGAGGAGACGCTGCTCACCACGCGCGGCGAGCTGGAGGCCACCACCCAGACGCTCACCAGCACCCAGGCCACCCTCACCGACACGCAGGACAAGCTCGCCCAGGCCGAGGAGACGCTGCTCACCACGCGCGGTGAGCTGGACGCCACCACCCAGGCGCTGAGTGAGACGCAGACCACCCTCGCCGCGACCCAGGAGACCCTGGCCCAGACCGAGGAGTCGCTCTCCGCCACGCGCGGCGAGCTGGATGCCACCACCCAGGCCCTCACCGAGACCCAGGGCCACCTGGAGCAGACCCGCGACGAGCTCGCCCAGACCGTGCAGGCGCGCACCGAGCGCGAGGCCGAGCTGATCGCCGCGAACAAGGAGATCGCCCGCGTCAACGGCATCCTCCAGGAGACCGAGGCCCTCAAGCAGGCCATGGAGGAGGAGCTGTCCGAGCAGCTCGGCCTCACGCGCGCCGAGCTGGCCGAGACCCAGGGCAGCCTCTCCGCCACGCGCGACGCGCTCGCGGGTGAGCAGGCCGCCCACGTGCAGACCCAGCAGCAGGCGTCCAGCATCCAGGCCGACCTGGAGGCCCAGCTCGCCCAGGCGCGCGATCAGGGCCAGGAGCTCGAGGAGCAGCTCTTCCTCGTCAAGCAGGAGCTGGGCAGCCGCGTCTCCGAGGTCACCCAGCTCGGCTCGCAGCTCGCCCAGGCCGAGGGGGAGCGCAACGATCTGCAGGAGCGGCTCGACACGCTCGGCGCCGAGTCCCAGCGCCGCATCGACATCCTCGAGCAGGACTCCGAGCGCAAGAACCAGGAGCTGTCCGACACCCTGCAGAAGCTCAGCGGGCTGACGCAGGAGCGCGAGCGTCTGCGCGGCGAAGTGGCCGCCCGCTCCGAGCAGCTCAAGCAGCAGGAGGAGCGCCGCCAGCACGAGGCGGAGCAGGCACGCCGCGCCCAGGAGGAGCTGTCCCGTCAGCTCGCCGGCCTCAACTCGGAGCAGGAGGCCCTGCGCAAGCAGCTCGCCGCCCGCGACGAGCAGCTGCGCGCCGCCGCCGCCGCCCAGTCCAAGCTCCAGTCCGAGCGCGAGGGCCTCGCGGCCAACCTGTCCGCGGCCCACGCCCAGGCCCAGGCCCTCCAGCAGGCCCAGGCCCAGGAGCGCGCCGAGGCCAGGCGTGCCCAGGAGGAGCTGAACGCGAAGCTGTCGCGCTCCGAGGCCCGCGTGGCCCAGCTCGGCCAGGAAGCCCAGGCCCGCGCCGCCGAGGCCGAGGAACGCGTCAAGGAAGCCCAGGCCCAGCTCGCCGCCCGCGCCAAGAAGGTCCAGGAGATGGAGCTCGCGGTGGAGAACGCCGCGGGTGCCAAGGTGCGCGCGGAGAAGGAGCTCAACACGAAGCTGGCCGCCGCCGAGGCCAAGGCCACCGACGCCGCCACCAAGCTCGCCACCGCCCTCAAGGAGCGCAAGGAGCTGGAGGCCAGGCAGCAGAAGGAGCTCGAGGATCTCGCCGTCCGTCAGAAGGCGGAGCTGGAGCGCCGCGAGGCACTCAAGGCCCAGGAGATCGCGCGCCTGCAGCAGTCCGTGCAGGAGAAGAGCAAGGCCCTCAAGGTCGCCGAGCTGGAGCTGGCCCGCTTCAAGACGAAGGGCGGCGCCGCCCCCAACACGGTGAAGCCGGCCGCCACCAAGCCTCCGGTGGAGGACGATGACCTGCTGGCCACCCAGCAGGCTGTTCCCACCATCGCCCCCGCGGCGCCCCGGGCCGCTCCCGCGGCTCGTCCCGGCGCCAAGCCCGCCGCGGGTGCCACCGCCAGGCGTCCCGCTCCGGCTCCAGCTCCCTCGCTCGCCAATGAGGAGGCCGCTCCCGAGCGCACCATGATCATGCCCATCCCCGGCGCCGCCGCCGAGGACGAGGCCGACTGGACGTCGCTCGTGGACGAGCTGGACAAGTAGTTCCGGCCGTCAGGAGCGCGGGGCCTCCGGGTCCCGCGCTCACCGCGCGCGGCGCACGTCTACAGCGCGGCGCGCGCCTGCTGCACCAGCTCCTTGAGGTGCACCGTGGCCAGCACGTCCCGGAAGGACACCGGCACGCCGCTCACCAGGGACTCCTGCTGCGCCTGCCGCCAGTGCTCCCACATCGTCCGGGTCGCGAGGTAGGACACGAGCAGCATGAAGGCCCCGGGAACCAGGGTCACCACCGCCACCAGCATCATCCGCCACACCCAGGACATCATCACTGCCTCCCTCGCTCGACCGTGCGCGAGCTTCCATGCACGTGACGTGCCTGGTGTGGGAAAAAAGATTCCACAGTCGTTCCGCCCATTTGCCTCGAGCCCCGTGTGTCGCCTGGGCAGCGGAGGGGCAGACACCCTGGCGTTTTTGCCGCAGTCGCCTGAAAGTTCTTCGACTAATTTGAAGGGTGTGAGTCTCCCCTCCCCTCCGACCGACACCCACATGCTGCGCGGCGTGGAAGACGCGGCGACGCGGCTCGAGCAGGTGGGCTACCTGGCCTCGCCGGAGATCGCCACGGCGAGCTTCCTGGCGGATCGGCTGGCCAAACCCATCCTGGTGGAGGGCCCGGCGGGGGTGGGCAAGACGGAGCTGGCGCGAGCGCTCGCGCGGGCGCTGGGACGCGAGTTCATCCGCCTGCAGTGCTACGAGGGGCTGGACGAGACCAAGGCGCTCTACGAGTGGGAGTACGCCAAGCAACTGCTCTACACCCAGTTGCTCAAGGACAAGATTGGCGAGCTGGTCCAGGGGGCGGGCACGCTGGGCGAGGCGGCCGAGCGGCTGGCGGCGAGCGACGCGGTGTTCTTCTCCGAGCGCTTCCTGCTGCCGCGGCCGGTGCTCCAGGCCCTGCGCTCGGAAAAGCCGGCGCTGCTGCTGGTGGACGAGATCGACAAGGCGGATCCGGAGTTCGAGGCCTTCCTCTTGGAGGTGCTGTCGGACAACGCGGTGACGATTCCCGAGCTGGGCACGCTCCCGGCGCGGCACGTGCCGCGGGTGGTGCTCACGTCGAACAACGCGCGGGAGCTGTCGGACGCGCTCAAGCGGCGCTGCCTGCACCTGCACATCGGCTTTCCGGACCGCGAGCGCGAGCTGCGCATCATCCGCCAGCGCCTGCCCGAGGTGTCCCAGACGCTCGCCGCCCAGGTGGTGGAGGCGGTGGCGGTGCTGCGCGAGCTGGACTTGAAGAAGTCGCCCTCCATCAGCGAGACGCTCGACTGGGTGCGTGGCCTCGCCCTGCTCAACGCCGAGGTGCTGTCGGCGGAGCGGGTGGCGGCGACGTTGAACCTGGTGCTCAAGCACGAGGCGGACCTCGAGAAGGCCCGGGAGCAGCTCGCGCGCATCGCCCAGGCCTGAGCGCTCCGCCCTTGCCCACGAAGAGGCCCCGGGAGAGGCGTCCTGGGGTCTACTCCCGGGTGCTTCGCGCCACTCCCCCACCAGAAGATGCTTTGACTTGAAAATCCCTCCCGCGAAGAATGCCACCGCGTCAGTTCATCCCGTCGTCCCAAAGGAAGCTCCCCGCATGAGTTCCACCTCCTCCAGTGTGCTGCGCTCCGACCAGATCTGGCTCGACGGCAAGATGGTCAAATGGGACGAGGGCCAGGTGCACGTCATGACCCACGCCCTGCACTACGGGCTGGGCTGCTTCGAGGGCATTCGCGCCTACCGCACGCATGATGGCCGGCTGGCCATCTTCCGCCTGCAGGAGCACGTCGACCGGCTGTTCGACTCGGCGCACATCTGCATGATGAAGATGCCCTTCACGCGCGAGCAGGTGGCCGAGGCGTGCGTGGAGCTGCTGCGCGCGCAGAAGGAACAGTTCGCCAATGGCGCCTACCTGCGTCCCATCGTCTTCATGGGCGATGGCGCCATGGGCCTGGGCGCCATCAACCCCACGCGCGTGGCCATCACCGCCTGGGACTGGGGCGCGTACCTCGGCGACAAGGGCATCCGCGAGGGCATCCGCGCCAAGGTGAGCTCCTTCACCCGCATGCACGTCAACGTGAACATGGTGCGCGGGAAGATCACCGGCCAGTACGTCAACTCCATCCTCGCCAAGCGCGAGGCGGTGCTCGGCGGCTACGACGAGGCCATCCTCCTGGACATCAGCGGCTTCGTCGCCGAGGCCTCCGGCGAGAACCTCTTCCTCGTCAACAAGAAGGGCGTCATCAAGACGCCCCCCCTCTCCTCCCCCATCCTCGACGGCATCACCCGCGACTCGGTGCTGAAGATCTTGCGCGACTCGGGCCGCGAGGTGGAGGAGGTCACCGTCACCCGCGACGCCCTCTACATCTGCAACGAGGTCTTCTTCACCGGCACCGCCGCGGAGATCACCCCCGTGCGCGAGGTGGACGACCGCACCGTGGGCACCGGCAAGCCCGGCCCCATCACCCAGTACGTCCAGGAGACGTACTTCCGCGCCGTCCGGGGCCTCGAGCCGCGCTACACGCACTGGCTCACCTACATCTGAGTCGCCAGGCAACCAGGGGGCCACGTCGGGAGACGTGCCCCCGGGGGGGCGGATAGGCTAAAAGAGGAACCGATGCGTCCCGAGTACGCCGCTCCACCCAATCCCTTCAACCTGGAAAACCCCGCCATCCTCGACATCGCTCCGCCCGAGCCGAAGTCGCTGGAGGAGACGGGGTTGAAGATGGGTCTGCTGTCGGACATCGCCCTGCGCTACCTGTACTACCAGGGCACGGCCACGGGCATGGACATCGCCCAGGAGCTGCGCCTGCCCTGGCCGGACGTGATGGAGCGCGTGGTGGACTTCCTCACCACCGAGAAGCTGGTGGACCTGCGAGGCGGCAAGGGCTTTGGCCGCGCCTCGGTGGACTTCGTGCTCAGCGAGCGGGGCCGGGAGTACGCGCGCGGCGCCATCGAGCGCAGCACCTACGTGGGCCCCGCCCCCGTGCCCATCGAGCAGTACAACGCCCTCATCACCGCGCAGACCGAGGAGAGCCCCGTCATCAGCCGCGAGGACCTGGTGATGGGCCTGTCGCACCTCACCGTGTCCGCGGACCTGATGGACAAGCTGGGCCCGGCGGTGAACTCCGGCCGCTCGCTCTTCCTCTACGGCCCTCCGGGCAATGGCAAGACGAGCCTCGCGGAGGCCATCAGCCGCATGTTCGGCGGCGAGGTCTTCATCCCCCACTGCCTGGAGATCGACAACCAGATCATCAAGGTCTTCGACGCGCTCAACCACACCCCCGTCCACCTGGAATCCGAGCGCGACGCGGCCGGCCGACGGCAGACCTTCGAGATGGATCACCGCTGGCAGTTGTGCCGGCGCCCGGCGGTGGTGGTGGGCGGCGAGCTGACGCTCGAGACGTTGGATCTCATCTACTCGCCCACCGCGCGCTTCTACGAGGCGCCCTTCCAGGTGAAGGCCAACGGCGGGATGCTGCTCATCGACGACTTCGGCCGCCAGAAGGTCCACCCCACGGATCTGCTCAACCGGTGGATCGTCCCCCTGGAGAAGCGGGTGGACTTCCTCACCCTGCACACGGGCAAGAAGTTCGAGATCCCCTTCGATCAGCTGCTCGTCTTCTCCACCAACCTGGACCCCAAGGAGCTGGTGGACGACGCCTTCTTGCGGCGCATCAAATACAAGATCGAGGTGGGCAATCCCGACGAGGAGGTCTACCGGGAGATCTTCGCTCAGGTGTGCCAGGCGGCCGGCATTCCCTACGTGGACCAGGCGGTCACCTACCTGTTCGAGCACTACTACCGGCCGCGCAACATGCAGATGCGCGCCTGCCACCCGAGAGATCTGGTGCAGCTCATCCGGGATGCCGCCCGCTACCGGCAGATTCCCCCGGCCCTGTCCAAGGACTTGTTGGACCAAGCGTGTGAAGTCTTCCTCGTCAGCCTGTAGTCCCGCGGTGTCGTGGTTGTCCTAACCCCCTGGAATTTCTACAATCCCGTGCCCGTTTCATCGCCTGGCCGGGCCCTGTCGGTCCCAGTCCGCCGGTATATAATAGTGAGCCGGTGTGAAGGAGCGTCACGTCCGTGAAGGAACGCTACCAAGAGATTGACGAGAAGAACGAAGCGCTGCGCGACTACCTTGGCATCTACAAGGACAAGGGCCGCGATTTCCTGGAGCGCTTCGAGATGTCGTGGATCTACCACGACGCGGCGCTCGAGGGGACGGTGTACACCCAGCAGGAACTGGTCTCGGCGCTCTTCCCCGAGCGCGCCACCATGGATCCCGCGATGATCCCCGTGGTGCTCGAGGTGCGCAACCACAAGGCCGCGTGCGACTACCTGCGCGAGGAGGCGGCGGCCACGGGCAAGAAGCAGGCGCAGATCACCCTCACCACCATCAAGCGCATCCACGATCTGCTCTGCGGCAACACGCCCGAGGCCCTGGCCACGCGCGCCACCATCGAGCGGAGGGATCGCACCGAGAAGGAGCTCGCCAAGGAGCGCGAGCGCAGCGGCTACCGCAAGGACATGCCCCTGCACCGCACGTACTTCCACGAGATCGCCCAGCCGGCGAAGATCCAGCCCGGGCTGGAGAAGCTCGTGGACTACACGGGCAGCGCCGAGTTCCGCGAGTTCCACCCCATCAAGCAGGCGGCGGTGGTGCAACACCGCTTCATGCAGGTGTTCCCCTTCACGGAGAACAGCGGCAAGGTGGGGCGGATGCTCACCAACCTGGTGCTGCTGCGCCACGGCTACATGCCGGCGATCATCCACTCCATCGATCGTCAGCGCTACTACGAGTCCCTGCGCGGCGCGGAAGGGTTGTTCCGCTCACTCCTGATGGATGCCATCGAGAACTCGCTCGACAACGGCATCAAGTATTTCAAGGACATGGCCCGGCGCTACAAGGCGATCAACTAGGCGGCGATACGGGATGGTGGACAGGGAAGCACTCGGGCCCCCACCCGGGGGCTCCCCCGTGAAGGCGCGGCGCGCCGTCAACATTCTTGGAGGAGCGCGGTTCCTTTTCGATCCTCCTCGAATCGCCACGCCCGAGCGAGCCAACAGCGAGTAAACACCCTTCTCATGCCCGCGACCCCCACAGCCAATGGCCGGAAGATGTCCGGAGGTGGAGAAACCGAGCCTCCGCCACCGCGTCTGGCGACCCTCCCCGCTCGAGCGAAGTTGGAGCGGATGATTCAAGTGGCCCGAGGGCACAAGAAAGCCCTCGTGCTCACCCACGACAACCCGGATCCCGACTCGCTCGCTTCCGCGGTGGCCCTGGCCCAACTGCTGCGTGAGCGGGCGGATGTGGCCGAGGCGCGCGTGGCCTACAGCGGACTCATCGGCCGCGCGGAGAACATCGCGCTGGTGAAGGTGCTGCGCCTGCCCGTCGTGCCCATCGCCCAGGTGGACCTGGACGAGTACGATCTCTTGGGGCTGGTGGACACGCAGCCGCCCACGGGCAACCACGCGGTGCCGCCCCGGCTGCGCCGCGAGGTGGACATCGTCATCGACCACCACCCGCTGCGCGACGAGAGCCTGGAGGCACCCTTCGCGGACGTGGGCGGCGACTACGGCTCCACCTCGACGATGCTCGTGGAGTACCTGCGCGCCGCGCGCCTGGAGCCCTCGACGGAGGTGGCCACCGCGCTCTTCTACGGCCTGAAGGCGGACACGCGCGACCTGGGGCGCGAGACGACCCCGACGGACATCGACACGTACCTGTGGTTGTTCCCCCGGGCGGACAAGCAGCTGCTCGGGCAGATCGAACACCCGGAGCTGCCCGCGCGCTACTTCCAGATGTACCACACGGCCTACGAGCGGGCGAAGGTGTACGGGGACACGGCGATCGTCACGGACCTCAAGGAGGTCTACTCGCCGGACATGGTGGCCGAGGTGGCCGAGCGCCTGATGTTCCTCGAGGGGATGAAGTGGTCGCTGGCGTACGCCACGTTCCGCAACCAGCTCTTCCTGTCGCTGCGGGTGAAGGACCGGCGGATGAACGCGGGCCGGCTCATCCGGGAGATCTGCGGGGACTACGGCGGCTCGGCCGGAGGCCACGGCAGCATGGCGGGCGCACGCATTCCATTGTCGGGCCGCGCCAACCAGCGCAAGGCCATCAAGCGCGAGCTGGTGCGCCGCTTCCTCGAGTCCTTCGGGGTCGCAGACGAGCGGCCGGTGGCGCTCCTGTCGGCGCCCTCGCCGTGATCTACTGGGACTACAACGCGGCGGCGCCGGTGCGGCCCGAGGTGGCCACGCTGCTCTCGCGGGCCTTCACCGAGGGCGGCTTCGGCAATGCCTCCAGCGTGCACCGGATGGGCCGCGAGGCGCGGGGCCGGCTGGACGCGGCGCGCGCGCGGGTGGCCCGGGTGCTGGGCTGCGAGCCGAAGGAGGTGTGCTTCACCGGCTCGGGCTCGGAGGCGGACGCGCTGGCGCTCAAGGGCGTGTGGCTCGGGAGGAAGGAGCCCCGGCGGCGGCGCGTGGTGAGCACGGCCATCGAGCATCCGTCGGCGCTGGCGGCGCTCCACCACCTGGAGGCTCTGGGCGCGGAGGTGGTGCGGCTGCCACCGGACGCCACGGGCCAGGTGCCGAGGGAGGCGCTGCTCGAGGCCCTGACGCCGGACACGCTGCTGTGCTCGCTGATGTGGGCGAACAACGAGACGGGCGTGGTGCAGCCGGTGGCGGACGTGTCGCGCGCGTGCCGTCAGCGCGGCGTCCTGTTCCACACGGACGCGGTGCAGGCGGCGGGAAAGCTGCCCCTGCGCCTGGGCGAGGTGGACGCGGATCTGCTCTCGCTCTCGGCGCACAAGTTCGGAGGGCCCGCGGGCGCGGGAGTGCTCGTGGTGCGCAAGGGCGTGGACGTGCAGGCGCTGACGCCCGGGCACCAGGAAGCCGGGCGCCGGGGAGGCACCCAGAACGTCCCCTACGCGGAGGCATTCGCCCTGGCGCTGGAGCTGGCCCACCAGGAGCAGCCGGCCGTCGCGGAGCGGCTGGGCGCCCTGCGCGACACCTTCGAGCGTGAGGTACGCGCCCGGCTCGCGGACGTGACGGTGAATGGCGAGGCGGCCCCGCGGGTGCCCAACACGAGCAGCCTCACCTTCGAGGGCGCGGATGGCGAGGCGCTGCTCATCGCCCTGGATCTGGACGGCATCTGTGCCTCGTCGGGAGCGGCCTGTGCGTCGGGGACGCTGACACCCTCGCACGTGCTGCGAGCCATGGGGCTCACCCCCGCACGCACCCACGCCACCCTGCGCTTCTCCCTGGGCCCCACCACGACCCGCGAGCAGGTCGAGCGCGTCGTGGAGGCGCTCGTGCGGCACGTGCCCCGGGCCCGGGAGCTCAACACGCCCTAGCCTCCCGCCCGGAGGCGCTCACCACTTCTGGTTGGGAAGCTTGCCCGTGCGCACCTCGTCCGGAGGCTGCCCATAGCCCGGCATCCCGTCGTGGGACTCCTGGGGCCTGGCCGGCTGGCGCTCGGACTCGCGCTCCGGTTGGGCCTCCCGCTGCTCCTGGGGCTTCTGGGGCTTCTTCTGATCCTGGTTCGCCATGATCGTCGTCCTCCCTGTGGGGGCGCATGCGCCCGCTCATGGGGGAAATCTCCGCACGCACGGTGCTCCCGGCATGCAGCGGCGAGCGACCCGCCGAGCGATCACTTCCCGCCCGGCCACCTACTTCGCGTCGGTGATGCCGAAGAGGCCGCGCACCACGGCGGCGATGGCCAGGGGCGTGCCCACCCACTCGTCGTAGTGCGGTGTCAGGGCGGCGGCGAAGTCCTCGGCGCTGGCGAAGCGCTCCGCGGGGCTGATGCTGAAGCCCCGGGCGATGATCTCCTCCAGGGGCTCGGGGATCTCCGGGCGGATGAGGCTGGGCGCCACGTAGTCCCGGTAGATGATCTTCTTGAAGACCTCCTCCGGCGTGGCTCCGACGAAGGGGCGCTGGAGCGTGAGCAGCTCGTACAGCACGACGCAGGCGGCCCACAGGTCCACCTGCGGGGACAGCTCTCCCTGGAGCGCCTCGGGCGAGAGGTAGTAGGGCTTGCCGAGCACCTCGCCGCCCTGGAGCACGCCGTCCACGCGCAGGCGCGCCACGCCGAAGTCCCCCAGCTTGATGTCACCCAGGCGGGAGATGAACAGGTTGGAGGGCGACACATCGCAGTGGAACAGCCCCAGGGGCCCGCCGTCGGGCCCCGGAAGCGAGTGGGCGTAGGCGAGCGCGTCGAGCAGCACCCGGCACAGGTAGAGGGCGAAATCCAGGGGCAGGTAGATGCCGCGCTGCTTGCAGCGGCGCAGGATGTGGCCCAGGTCGCGCCCATCCACCAGCTCCATCACCATGAAGTGCTGATCGGCCACCGAGCCCACGTCCAGCACCTGGACGATGTTGGGGTGGTTGAGCAACTGGGTGAGGCGCGCCTCGGCGTCGAAGAGCGCGAGCGAGGCGGGATCCTGCGTGAGCGCGGGCAACAGCCGCTTGAGGGCCACGACCCAACCCTGGCGCGGTCCGGACAGGACCCGGGCACGGAAGACCTCGGCCATTCCCCCCTTGCCCAAGGCGGACAGGATTTCGTAGTTGCCGAGGATGCGGGGAACCCTCGGAGAAGCAGAGGAACTCACGCGCTCACGGTCCCTGGGCTTGCCGCCTTCTGGCGGGGGCCTCGGCGTTCTTGAAGGCCTCCTGGATGTTCTCCGTGTACCGCGCGATGGAGCCGGGATCCGACAGCAGGAGCTTCTCCAGCCCGAGATCCTGCGTGCCCGCCTTGATCGCGTAGCCCGACTTCACCGCCAGCTCCAGGAACAGCAGCGCCTGCTCCTTCTTCCCCAGCCGGCTGTAGGCACACGCCAGGTTGTAGGCGATGTTCGGATCGCGCTTGTTGAGCTTCTGGGCCCGGCTCAGCATCTCGACGGCCTCGGAGATCTGGTTGCGCATCAACTGGGCGGTGCCCAACCCGAAGAAGGCCACCCAGCTCTGCTCACCCAGGGCGATGCTGCGCTCGAACTCGGTGACCGAGCCGCCCCACTTCTTCTCGCGCAGCAACTGCTCGCCCCGCTCCAGCGCCGCCTTGGCGGCCTCGGGGTTGCGCCGGGTGGCGGCACGCCCGGACATCAGGCTCGCGCGCGCCGCGGCGGCGGCTTCCTGGGCCGCGCTCACCGCCCGGGGCGAGCGCAGCACCACCAGGCCCTCCTGACCCAACACCGGCGACACGCACCCCGGCTGGATGCGCACGTAGGCCGTCAGCGAGCCCTCCTCGGGGCTGTGGAAGCCGAGCACCGGCAGCGCCTGCTTCTCCGGGCACCCCTCGCCCTGCAGGCACAGCTCGAACTGCCCCACGAGCACCCGGCCCTGCAAGAGCCCGTCGAGCACCGGCGTCCCGGGCTCGAGCCCGCAGGGATTGCCCTTGCTCGCCCTGCCGACCAGGCGTTCGCCCTCGGTGCTCAACTCCACCGTGCCCCAGATGTCCGCCTGGTAGCTGCCCTGGAGGGGGAGCTCCGCCCCCCGCGCACCAGAAACCGTGGCGAGCAACGCCGCCAGGCTGATTGTTCTCGAAACGGACACCATGGATGGAGCGCCGCATCATACGAGGGCCTCCACCGCCTTGTAAACGCGCGGCGATGGCTTGACCCATCACACCCACGTCCTTATCATTCCCCTAGATGCTTCTGGGGGTTTCCAGGAGTTTCCTGGTGTCGCAGTTCGTTAGAATTTGATTGAAGGTCTTGTCCCCTGCGGGGCGCGTGATGCCCAGCAGAAATTCGAACCGATACGTCCATCACGGGGTCCGTTTCAGGTTCCATGAGCAAGCCCTCCCTTTCGGGGATGAGGGAAGCCTACGGTTCCATGACTTCGAACCCCACCTGGCTTTTTAGGGTTCAATGGACGCTAGGCACACGGCCATTTCGCGGGGGGCTTTTTCTTTCTCTTGGCGGGGAGTGGGGCAGGTGAGCGAGACGGTGGCGCAAGAGGGAGTGGGTCGGAAGGTGACGCTGCGTGAAGAGCTGACGGCTCGTCGCAAGGCGATGACACCCGACATCATCGACGAGCGGGGATTGAAGGTTCAGTCGCGCTTCCTGGCGACCCCCTACTACAACAAGGCGCGGACGGTGGCGCTCTACGCCCCCATCCGAGGCGAGGTGCCCACCCGGGACATCCTGATCGCGGCCCTGCAGGACGAGAAGATCGTCTGCTATCCGCTGTCACATGTGCACGGGCGCATCCTGGCCTTCCGCGCCATCAAGTCCGAGGCGGAGCTGGAGCCGGGACGCCTGGGTGTGCGCGAGCCCACCAACTCGTCGGAGCTGATCGCGGTGGATCAGATCGATCTCTTCGTGGTGCCCGGCCTGGGCTTCACGCGCGATGGCAAGCGGCTGGGACGTGGGGGCGGCTACTACGACGCCACCCTCAAGGCGGCTTCCGCGCGCAGCCGGCGCGTGGGACTTGCCTTCGGCGACCAGATCGTCGACACCCTGCCCACGACCAATGACGACGTGGACATGGACCTCGTCGTCACCGAGTCGCAGACGATGCGCGGGCTCTACCGCGACTGGGATTTCCTCGACACGTGATAGTCCTTTTCATGGGCGATGTGGTGGGCAAGCCAGGAGTGCTGGCCGTGCGCACCCTCCTGCCCAAGTTGATCGCGCGGCACTCGGTGGACCTGGTCATCGCCAACGCTGAGAACAGCGAGGGCGGTGCCGGCATCTCCCCCGAGTCCGCCGAGGCGCTGCTCGACAGTGAGGTCAACCTCCTGACGAGCGGCAACCATTTCTGGACCAAGAAGGTCATCCTTCCCTGGGTGGAGGAGCATCCGCACCTGCTCTTGCGGCCGGCCAACTACCCCAAGGGGGCGCCGGGACGGGGGCACACCGTCATCCAGACGCCGGACGGGCGCAAGCTCGGGGTGCTCAACCTCGAGGGGCGCGTGTTCATGAAGCCCCTGGACAACCCGTTCGCGGTGGCGCCGGAGCTCGTGGCGGAGCTGCGCAAGCAGACGCCCTGCATCCTCGTGGACATGCACTGCGAGGCCACCAGCGAGAAGAACGCCATGGGCGCGCACCTGGACGGCAAGGTGTCCGCCGTGGTGGGCACGCACACCCACGTGCAGACGGCCGACGAGCGCATCCTCCCGGGCGGCACCGCCTTCATCACCGACGTGGGCATGTGCGGTCCGCTCGACTCCGTCATCGGCGTGCGCAAGGAGTTGTCCATCGAGCGCTTCGTCACCCTGCGCCACAACCAGTACGAAGTCGCCAAGAACCTCGTCTACCTCCAGGGCGTGGTGCTCGACCTGGATGACAAGACGGGCAAGGCGCGCTCCATCCAGCGCATCCGCGAGTACCTGCCGGGCACCTAGTTGCCCTGTACCCTTCCCTGCTCGGACGGATCGGGCGCGATGGGCAGCAGCAGCGTCGCGGTGGCGCCCATGCCCGGACCGCCGCTGTCCAGCGACAGGTGGGCGTGCATGAGCCGCGCGGCCAGGGCGCTCGAGTGCAGGCCGATGCCATGGCCTCCCTCGCGCGTGGTGAAGCCCTGGGTGAAGAGCCGCGGGCGCACCTCCGAGGCGATGCCCTTGCCGGTGTCCACCACCTGCAGGCTCACCCAGCCCCCTTCCGCCGACAGGCGGATGACGAGGCGGCGCGGCCGCTCGGGCGCCTGGGACTCCATGGCCTGACGGGCATTGCTCAACAGGTTGAGCAGGATCTTCAACACCTGGTGCTTGTCGGCCCTCACCGGCGGCAGGGGGCTCAGCTCCCGTGACACGGTGATGCCGGCCTGCCGCAAGGCGCCCTCCTGCAGCCGCAGGGCCTCCTCCACCAGCGCGGGCAACTCGCACTCCTCCAGCAACAGGGTGGAGGTGACGTGGGCCTGCTGGTTCTGGACGATGGCGCGCACGCGCGAGACGTTGCCGTCCAGCGCCTCCAGGCTCCGGCTCAGGGAGCAGTGTTCCTCGGCGAGCGTGTCGGAGAGCGCGCGCAGGTAGTCCACCAGGTGGCGGCCACGCGTGTCCCGGGTGAAGAAGTCCGCGAGCACCGGGCGCTTCTCCTCCAGCAGGGAGGCGACCTGCTGGAGCCGGCTCATGCGCGAGCTGGACACCGCGCCGCGCATGAGCTGGGTGTCCACGACGATGCTGTTGAGGACATTGCCCACGTCGTGCAGGACGCTGGAGGCGACCTCCGCCATGCCCACCATGCGGGCGGTCTCCACGAGCTGGGCCTGGGCCTGCTTCAGCTCCCGGGTGCGCTCGCGCACGCGGACCTCCAGTTCCTCGTTGGCCTGACGCAGGGCGGCCCCGGCCTTGCGGACCTCGGCGTACAGGCGGGCGTTCTCGATGGAGATGGACGCCTGGGACGCCAGGTGCTCCAGCAGCGCGATGCGCCCATGGGAGAAGGCCTGGGTGGTGAGCGAGTTCTCCAGGTACAGCAACCCATAGAAGGTCTCCTGGCGGCGCAGCGGAAGACAGAGCAGGGAACGCGCGTCGCTGGTGGCGAAGTAGGGGTCGGTGGAGAAGGGATGGGGTTGGGCGAGGTCATCCAGCAGGACGTACTCGCCGGTGCGGCGCGCATAGGCCACGAGCGACAGCGGCAACAGCTCCTCGGAGGGGGGAGTCCCGGCCTCCGCGGTGGACAGCGGAGGCACCCCGGCGACGAACTGGAGCGTGTCATCCTGGAGCAGCAGCAGGGCACCGCGCTGGGCGCCGGAGCTCTCCACCGCCACGCGCATGAGCGTGTCCACCAGCCGCTCCAGGACGATCTCGCTGGAGATGGCCTGTTGGGCCCGGATGACGGCCAGGGCATCCACGCCGTGGGCGCCCGTGTCCTGGGTGGTGGTGGTGCCCTGGGACACCGACGCGGAGGTGAGGAGGAGGGGCCACTGCTCGTCCAACTGGCGCACCTTGCCCATCGCGCCCCATTGGAAGAAGGCCTCGCGCGCCTGGCGGATGAAGGCCGTGACGAGGGTGTGCAGGCCCTGCTCCTCGCAGAAGCGCGCGGCCAGCTCACTGGCGAGTCCCACGTACGGGAGGGTGTCGTGCACGCGCGCGGCCTGGATGGCGCCCTCATAGGCGCGCAGGGCCTCTTGGGGCCGCTCCTCCACACGCGCCAGCTCCGCGGACACCAGGCGCTCGGGCGCGAGGAAGTTCGCGGGGCAATTCTCGGCCCACTCCGCGAGCCGCCGCTGGTGCTTCCTCATCTCCTCCACCACCGCGGGCCGCCCGGGCTCGGGCGTGCTCCGATGGGCCACGGCCAGGGCGAGCGCCCCATACAGGTTGAAGGGAATGTGCGAGGCCTCGAGCGGCGTGTGCGCCATGAGGGGCTCCACCTGGGCACGCAGCCGGAGCGCGTGCTCGCGGTCCCCCGACAGGTAAGCGGATTTCATCCGGATGATGGATCCCCAGACGCCGTAGAAGAAGCCCTCCCCTCTCGAGATCCGCGCCATGAGCGCGTCTTCCTCGATGCCATCGCCGCTCGGGGATTGGAACGTCCGCGACAACCCTCGCAGCTGCTGCACGATGCGCTGCAGATAGAGAATGATGTCGTGCGCGACGGCATAATTGCGCGTGAACGGCAGGAAGGACTCCGCCTCCCGATAGACCTCGCCCAGCTCCCGCCCGCTGATGATGGCGTTCAAGACGAGGGTGAAGCAGTTGTAACACGCCACCGAGTAGCCGCCTGTCATCTGGGCATGATGGTAGGCCGACAGCATGACCTTCCGCGTGTCGGAGAGCGGACGGAGCCAGCTGTTGATGGAGGCGAACACGGTGAGAATCATGCTCTTGGAGGCGGACAGGCCCTGGCGCTCGGCCAGGTCCACCGCGAGCCGTCCAATGGCATACGCCTCGCGGTATCTTCCGCGGGTTCCGCCATACCAGAGCGCGAACGAGACATATCCGACCGCGGACCCCTCCGCGTTGCCATGGCGGATGCTCAGGGCCACCATCCGTCCCGACACCAGGGCGGCGAAGCCGACGCCGATGGGATAGGCCATGGGCGCCAGGGAGGACAACACACTCATGAGCACCTTCATGTCCGGGTCCGTCAAGGCGGGCAGCGCGAGGAGGCTCTCGATGGGGTGGCGCTCCAACAGCGCCCACACCTCCGCTTCCATCTCCTCGAGCTCGCGTGGCGAGGGCGTGAGCGGCAGCGGCATGCCCAGCTTCGCCAGGCACTCCAGGAGCCCCTCCACGGAGACCTGCGCGCGCTGGGAAGTCCGCAGCAGCTCGCTCCTGAGGATATAGGCACTGGCCATGTCCGCGCGGCTGCGCGCCCGCGGCAAGGCCTCCATCACCATCTCGAGCGACTCGGAAGGATTGCCGCGCATCAACTCGCTGCTCGCCTGGGCCAGACGCACCTTGAACGCGAAGTCGGGATCCGCCTCCCAGGGATCCCCGGGCAGAAGGGAGAACGCCATGGCGAAGTAGCCACTGGCGGATTGATAGGCCGTGGAGGACCTGGCGCGCGAGCCCGCCTCGGCGTTGAGGTGCGCCAGCCGCAGTCGCTCCGCGGCATCGTCCATTCCCGCCACGCCCGCGTTGAGATGACCCACCACCTCGAAGAGCCGTTCCGCGAGCTCCTCGGCGGAGAGGCTGTCGAGCAGCAAGCGGCCCACGCGCAGGTGGAGGGCGTCCCGCTCCCCGGCGGGGATGAGCTCATGGGCGGCCTGCTGGATGCGATCGTGCGGGAAGCGCAGGTGCTGGGGCCCCGAGCGCACCACCAGCCCCTCCATCAGGGCGGGCTCCAGTCCACTCTCCACCTCCGCCACGTCCCGCTCGGACAGGAGCCCGAGCAGGGACAGGGACATCACGCCGCCTCCATACGAGGCCAGTTGCAGCAGGCGCCGCGTGACCTCGGGCAACTGCCGCAGCCGCCCCGCCATGAAGTCCACCACGTTGTCCGAATAGCCGCGCGCCTTCACGCCCTCCTCGTCCCAGCGCCAGCCCCCTCCGGGCGCCCGGAACACCAACCGCTCCTGGTGGAGCGTCTGCAACAACTGGAGCAGGAAGAAGAGGTTGCCCGCGGTCTTCTCCTGCACCAGGACCGACAGGGGCTCCACTACCCGCGCGTCGGCGCCGGGCAGCGAGTCCGCCACCAGTTGCCGCGTCTGCTCGAGCGACAGGGGCTGGAGCTGGATGTCCTCCAGCCGGACCCCCGACGCGCGCGCTTGCTCCAACAACGACGCCAGGGGGTGCGCGGCCGTCACCTCGTTGTCCCGGTAGGCCCCAATCAACAACAGCCAGGGCAGCTCCCGCCGCGACGTCAACTGACCCAACAGCTTGAGGCTGGCGAGGTCCGCCCACTGCAGATCATCGAGGAAGAGCACCAGCGGGTGCTCGTGCGTGGCGAACACGCCCAGCAAGCGCAGGAAGAGCTGGTGGAAGCGGTTCTGGGTCTCCGCCGGAGGCAGCTCGGCGACGGCGGGCTGCTCGCCCAGGATCAGCGCCAGCTGGGGCACCAGCTCCACCATCACCTGGCCCTGGCCCTCCAGCGCCTCCAGCAGCCGCTGGCGCCAGGCGTCCACCTCCACGTCACTGCCCGCCAGCACCTGCTGGACGAATCCCCGCAGGGCCTGCACCAGCGTGGCGTACGGCACGTCCCGCTGGAACTGGTCGAACTTGCCCTGGAGGAAGAAGCCCCGGCGGCGCAGCACGGGCTGGTGCAGCTCATTCACGACGGAGGACTTGCCGATGCCCGAGTAGCCTCGGACCAGCACCCACTCCAGCCCGCCCCCGCCCGCCACCCGCTCGAACGCCGAGCGCAGCGCGGCCACCTCCGCCTCCCGGCCATACAGGCGTTGGGGCAGTTGGAAGCGCGCGGGCACGTCCTCGTGCCCCAGCGGGAAGTCCTCCAGCGCTCCCGCCTCCCAACCCCGCTGGCACCGCTCCAGATCCAACCGCAACCCCTCCGCCCCCTGGTAGCGCTCCTCGGCCACCTTGGACAAAAGCTTCATCACCAGCGCCGAGAGGATGGGCGGGACGGAGGGCTCCACCTGATGGGGGGGCACGGGCGCCTGGGCCAGGTGCGCATGGAACCACTCCAGCGTGTCCCGGCCCTGCAGCGGCAGCCGCCCGGTGAGCACCTGGTAGAAGGTGACGCCCAGGGAGTAGAAGTCCGTGCGGTAATCCAGCGTCCGGTTCATCCGCCCGGTCTGCTCCGGGGACATGTAGGCCAGCGTGCCTTCCACGAGCTGGGGAGGAGAGGCCTCCACGTGCTCGGCCTGCTGGAGCGTCGCGATGCCGAAGTCGATGAGCCACGGCTGGCCCCCGGGCGACAACAGGATGTTGGTGGGCTTGATGTCCTTGTGGATGACGCCGCGGCGGTGCACCTCGGCCAGCGTCGTGCACAGGGCGAGCGCCAGGGGCAGGAAGCGCTCGGGCCCGAAGGGCCGGTCCAGCGCCTCCGACAGGGCCCGGCCCCCCACGTCCTCCAGGACGAGCACCGGCCGCTCCAGGAGGAACTCGAGGCCGTGGGCCTGGAGCACGCCGGGCGCCCCCTTCAGCCGCCGCAGCAGCGAGTACTCTCCCCGCAGGCGGGCGTGCTCCCGGGCGCCGGGAAACTCGGAGCGCGGGGTCTTGAGGATGACGGGCTGGCGATCCGCCTCGCGTACGGCTCGGTAGAGGAGGCTGGAGGAGCTGGACTGCAGGAGTCCGAGAAGCGAATAGCCAGGAAGCTGGAGCATGGTGCCGGATCGAGGGGAGTCCAAAGGGGGGGAACGTATATAGACCGGCGCGCGGACATCGGCTTCAGGACATGCCAAACACGGCTGCTTCGGCTAGGGTTCCGCGCCGTCATGTCCGAAAACCCCCTGCGCAAGGCGACCCCCCAGGAGCAGTTCGAGGAAGTCACCCGCGGCACCGTGGATCTCCAGGTGCCCGAGGAACTCAAGAAGAAGCTCGAGCGCTCGTATGAGACGGGCAAGCCGCTCGTCATCAAGGCGGGCTTCGATCCGAGTCGGCCCGACCTGCACCTGGGCCACTCGCTGCTGCTCACCCGCATGCGGCGCTTCCAGGAGTTCGGCCACCAGGTGGTGTTCCTCATCGGCGACTTCACCGCGCTCATCGGCGACCCCTCGGGCAAGAACACCACGCGCCCCGCCCTCACGCGCGACGAGGTCAAGGCCAACGCCCAGACGTACCAGGAGCAGGTCTTCAAGGTGCTCGACCCGGCGCGCACCCAGGTGCGCTTCAACTCCGAGTGGTTGGACAAGCTGGGCACCGAGGGGATGATCCGCCTGGCGGCTCGCTACTCGGTGCAGCGCATGCTCGAGCGCGATGACTTCAAGAAGCGCTTCCGCGACAACCGCTCCATCGCCATCCACGAGTTCCTCTACCCGCTGTTGCAGGGCTACGACTCGGTGGCGCTCAAGGCGGACGTGGAGCTGGGCGCGACGGACCAGCTCTTCAACCTGCTGGTGGGCCGCCAGCTCATGAAGGAAGAGGGCATGGAGGCCCAGGTCATCATGACGGGCCCCATCCTCGAGGGCCTGGATGCCCGGCTGGTCGACGGGAAGATCACCGGCGACAAGATGTCCAAGAGCCTGGACAACTACGTGGGCCTGAGCGAGTCGCCGGATCAGATCTACGGCAAGCTCATGAGCATCACGGATGACCTGATGTGGCGCTACTACGAGCTGCTCTCCTCGCGCACGCTCAAGGAGATCGCCACGCTCAAGGAGCAGGTGACGAGCGGCGCCGTGCACCCCAAGGCGGCCAAGTCGGGCTTCGCGCAGGAGATCGCCGCGCGCTTCCACACCCCCGAGGCCGCCGAGCAGGCGATGCAGGCCTGGGAGCAGCGCTACTCACAGAAGAAGCTCGTCGCCGAGGAACAGCCGCTGGTGGAGGTATCGCTCGGGGGCGCGCCGACGATCGCGCTCGCCAAGGCGCTGGCGGAGGCGAAGCTCGTGGCGTCCGGCACCGAGGGCCGCAAGCTCATGGGCCAGGGTGGCGTCCGGGTCAATGGCGAGAAGGCCATGGATCCCAAGCACGAGCTGCCCGCGGGCGAGTACCTCGTGCAGGTGGGCAAGCACAAGTCGGCCCGGCTCAAGCTCGTCTAGGCGCCCCGCGCTGACGAGGAGGGACCCGCTCAGCTGGAGGAGGGCTCCAGCTGAGCCCCCTTGAAGGGCACGCTCACCTCCACGTGCTTCGGGTGGGGAGACAGGTCCGTCCTGGCGGAGGGGCCTTTCGTCATGCACTCCTCGGTGCGCCAGTAGCCCGGATCGTGCGCCACGCAGAGCATCATCTGGGTATGGACCAGAACGGTCCCCAGCGCCGTGTGCCGGTCGAGGATCTCCTGCAGCTCGTGGGCGGGCAGCTCGTCCTTGAACCTGTCGCGCACCTGCCGCTCCTGCCGGCGCCAGTAGAGGAAGCGCAGCACGCGCAACTCCTTGTCATCGAGCTCGCGCGACCAACTCTCCTCGTGCCCTGGCAGATGGTAGTCCTTGAGGAGGCGATTGCCCTCGATGCGCAGGCGCGAACTCTCCCGCTCCTGGTGCCCCTCCCACCGGGCCACCACCCGCCGCCCCAGATCCGCGAAACCAGACGGCGTGCCCCCGTCCATTGTCTGCGCCGCCTTGCGCCGGCGCAGGCCGTTGGTGCGCGCGACTCCCTCCAGGTATTCGAACACCGCCGTGCGCTCCTGGTACGCGTGCGTCTTCGCCAGCTCTTGCGCCACCCGGTGCACCCCCTTCCACAGGAAGTAGCCCGCGTGGCGTGCCTTCTCCGCCAGCCCCGAGAGCGCCCCCTGCTCGTGCGTCCCCAACAACACGAGGCGCGCGGTGTTCGCGGCCATCAGCTCCTTCCTCGCGAAGGACAGCCGGTGGTACGAGTAGGGCACCAGTCCCTCCGCCGTGTAGTCCCGGAGCTTCTTGCGGTAGTTGAAGGCCCAGATGGAGAACGGCAGGTCGACCCCGAATACCTCCTGGAGCCAGACGTCCTTCTCCACCCGGCTCGACTCGATCTGGTACTTCTCCTGATCGAAATGGATCTCGTCCCGCGCGTTGGCCAGGTACGAGAAGCCGGAGATCATCATCTTCGGTGGCACCAGCAGGTGCACCACCCGGCGCAGCAGATCCGCCTCCTCCCGGACGCTCTGGAGATCCTCCAGCGGGTAGTTCATGAAGTAGTTGCTCTGCACGACGTGCCCGGTGTCCTGCACGGCCTTGACGGCCTCGAGCGCCTGCAGCGGCACGGTCCCCTTCTTCATCCGCTTGAGCGTGGAGAGGTTCAGGCTCTCGATGTTCAGGATGACCTTGAGCAGCACGTTGCGGTTGCGGGCCGCCAGCAGCCGCGGCAGCTCGACGCCGAACTTGCGCACCATGAGCCAGAACTCGATGACGTAGGACTCGTCGAAGCCGTTGAGGTGCTCGATGAGCGGCAACACCGCGTTGAGATCGTTCTCGTCCGCGTCGAGCACCACCCGGCGCACTCCGTTCTCGGTGGGCTCGGCCTGCTCGAGCACCGCGGTCAGCTCCTCGAGCACGTGTTCGATGCCGATCGGAAAGAACATCCGCCGGTCGAGCTGGGAGCAGAAGGTGCACCGGCCCCAACTGCAACCCCGCTGCGTCAAGATGCGAATGGTGCCGTCGGGCTGAAGGTGCACGTAGCGCACCGGCGGCGTGCGCGAGGGGGCCGTGTAGCTCGAGGGAACGTTGACCACCGTCTGCCGGTGCTCGCGCGAGGTCTGCCCCAGCCCCAGGACGCGATCCGCCGCCTCGTGTGTCTGGGTGGCCTCCGCGCCCTGCCCCCGCGTCACGAAGCCCGTCATCCCCAGCGACCCCGGGCTCTTCCCGCTGGCGAGCCCGAGCAGGACCTGCCGTAGGACCTCCTCGCCATAGCCCACCACCACGCCGTCCACCCAGGGCACCGCCCGGACCAGCTTGTCCGCCGCGCGGAAGTCGAAGTAGTCACCGCCGAGCAGGATCGCCGCGTCCGGATCCAGCTCGCGGATGGCCCGCGCCAGGAACAGCGAGTTGAACAGCGTGTAGTCATACACGCTGATGCCCCAGACCCTGCGCCGGCGCCCCGCCGCGCCCGGTACTGGCTCGAGGAACTGCTGGATGCCGTCGCGCAGCCGCCGGCCGTACTGCTCCTGGAGCACGGTGAGGGCCTCCGCCACACGGTGCTCGAGTCCCAACTCCCCGCTCGCCAGGGAGAACATCTGGTGGCGCTCGGCGATCTCCAGGAAGCGCGTGCCCACCGCCCCCACCAATCCCATGTAGAGAAAGGGATTGACCGTATGCCCGAAGAAGACGCCCCGGGCTTCCGGTTCCAGGGCCGAATAGAGCGCGTACAACGGCTCCCGGCACGTGTCGAACAGCTCGCGCAGCCACGGCTCCTCCTGCAGCCGCCAGATGCGCGCGCTCTCCACCGTCCCCAGCGTGGTGACGTAGTCCCTCAATGACTCGACACCCCAGGGGTGGATCTGCTTGTCCAACCCCGGAGGGACCACCAGGATCAGATCCAAACAGACATCGTGTGCCGCCACCTCGAGGTCATTACCCGCGCCGGCTGCCGCCATACAGAGCCTCTCCGTCAGTCCCGGGAGGATCGTACCCCGACGCGAACAGAATTGCATGGATGGGCGGGTTTCCGGCTTTCCTCCCAGACGAGGCCCCAGGTACGCTGTGGGGAGCGCACTCCTTCCTCCCCCGACCGTCCTCCCGCCGGAGAATCACGTGCCGAAGGCTTCCTCTCCGTCCCGCGTCCAGGTGGATCCCGCGCTGAAATCCCTCCTCCACGCCCAGGAAGCAACCCTGCCCAATGGACTCTCCGTGCGGCTCCTGGTCAATCACCAGACGCCCGTGGTGAGCCTCTACACCTTCTTCCGGGTGGGCAGCCGTGATGAACGTCCCGGCCTCACGGGCCTCAGCCATCTGTGTGAGCACTTGATGTTCGGCGGCGAGGGCCCCGCCCGTCGCGCCTCGCGGTTCGACCACGTCCTGGAGTCCAACGGAGGCCGCTCCAACGCCTACACGTCGCCCGACATGACGGTGTTCCGCGAGGACTTCCCCACGGAGGCGCTGGAGACGGTGTTGGAGTTGGAAGCGGAGCGGATGCGCTCGCCGAGCCTCTCGGAGGCCGTGGTGGAGCGGGAGCGACGGGTGGTCATGGCGGAGCGCCGCGCCCGCGTGGAGGGCAGCCCCGTCGGGTTGATGAGCGAGGAGTTGAACGCGCTCGCCTGGAAGGCGCATCCGTACCGCTGGCCCGTCATCGGGTGGATGAAGGATCTCGAGCACCTCACCCGGAAGGACTGCGAGGCGCACTTTCGCACCTACTATGTTCCGGGCAACGCGGCGCTCTACATCTCCGGGGACATCGATCCGGACAAGGTGCTCGCGTGGGTGCGCCGTGCCTACGGCGACCTGCCCCGGCGCCCCCGGCCCGCCGCCGTGGTGGACGCCGAACCCCCGCAGCGGGGTGAACGCCGCGCGCAGCTGCGCCTGCCCGTGAGCGCTCCCGCGATGATGCTCGCCTGGCGCGGTCCGGCCGCGCGCGAAACGGAGGACACGGCCGCCCTGGACGTCCTCCAGTACGTGCTGGCCAAGGGCAACGGCGGCCGGCTGGTGCGCAGGCTCGTCTATACGGAGCGGCTCGCCCTCTCCGTGGGACTGGACTGGGCCTCCCGGTTCGATCCGGGCGCATTCGTCGTCTTCCTCGAGCTGAAGCCGGGCGTGGAGCCTCGCCGCGTGGAGGAGCTGCTCGACGAGGAGCTGGCGCGGCTCGTGCGCGAGGGGCCCAGCGAACACGAGATGCAAAAGGCCCGGAACAACCTGCGCGCGGACCTGCTCCGCCAGTTGTCCACCAACAGCGGGCGGGCCTACTGGCTGGGGTTGTGCGAGCAGCTCCTGGGCTCCTGGGAGGCGGGCCTGCACGTGCTGAGCCTCTATGAGTCCATCCAGGGCGAGCAGGTCCGGGAGGCCCTGGCCCGCTATCTGCGTCCCGAGCGCCGCTCGGTGGTGACGCTCCTGCCCGGGAGCTGAACCCAGACGAGCCCGCGGCCCGGCCGGGGCCGCCTACAGCTCGGCGTCCTCGAAGGAGCGCAGCGCCTCCTCCGGCCCGTCGTACTCGCGGAAGATGGTCGTGAGCCTGCCGACCAGGTCGCGCACGGGTCCCTCGGGGGGAGGAGCAGCCACCGCGTGGGCCGCCAGTTGCTGGAACAGGGCGCCATCGACCTTGAACAGCTTGTCGCCATCGTCGACGAAGGCGAAGCCCAGCTCCATCCGGTAGCGCACCTGCGAATTGAGACCGATGTAGCCCACGTTCCCAAGCGTATGGGTTGGCGCCCGAACGCGTCAACCGCCCGCCCGAAACGTGCGAGGGGTTGCGCTACGATGCCGCGCATGACGCCCGTGAAGCAGCAAGCGCAACGCGGAGCCACCGTCCAGGCAACGGCGGCCTTCCGCCGGAGATTCGCCACGGCCCCCTTCGGTGTCCTCGATGGCCTCGCGGTGTCGACCCTGGGACTTGGCCCCTCGAGCGCCGGCCCCGCCGAGAGCACCGAGGGGGCGTTGCTGGCCGTGGAGCTCGGCGTCAACGTGCTCGTCTCGGCCCCCCACGCGCAGCAAGGCCAGCACGAGGACTTCGTAGGCACGGTGGTGCGAGAGGCCGCCACCCGGGGCTTGGCGGAACGCGAGGCCCTCGTCCTCTGCACCCGCGTGGGCCACCTGCCCGCCCTGCCCTCGCGCTTCGGCCCCCGCGTGCTCGCCCTGGAGGAGCACTACGTGCGCCGGGGGCTGCTGGACTGGGGCGAGCTGGTGCTCGGCCGGCACAGCCTCGCCCCCCGCTTCCTCGAGCACAGCCTCGCCACCAGCCGCGAGCGGATGCGGCTGGACACGCTCGACCTGGTGCTCCTCGACACGCCGGAACTCCACCTGGAGGCGGTGGACCTGCCCACCTTCCGCGCCCGGCTCCGCGCCGCATGCGAGTGTCTGGAAGAGCTCGCCGCCCGCGGCTGGCTGCGCGCCTATGGCGTGGCCATGCAGGGCGCGCTCGACGTGGGAGACGTGTTCGACGCCGCGCGCGCCGTGGCCGGCGAGCGGCACCACCTGCGTGCCCTCTCGCTGCCCCTGAGCCTCAGCCACCAGGACATGCTGGCCCTGCGCCACCACGTGGGGGGCGAGCACCTGCCCACGCTCGAGGCCGCGCGGGCGCTCGGGCTCCACGTCCTGGCCGAGCGCTGTCTGGATGGGGGGCACGTCGGCTACGAGATGCCCCGCGCGGAGCGGTTGCGGCTCGGGCCCGTCGTGAGCGACCCACAGGTGGGACTGCAATGGGTGCGCTCGCTGCCCGGCATGGGGACGGCGGTGGTCGGCATGCGGCGCGAGTCCCATGTCGAGGAGAACGTGGGCGTGCTCGCCCTGCCGCCCGCGTCCCTGGAGGCGGTGCGCCACTTCTTCACCGAGGAGACCGAGGAATGCTGATCCGCTCCGATGTCCAGGTCCCCCGCCGGGAGACGCTCTCCGCGGAGGAGTTCCAGGAGCACCACCTCCGGGCCAACCAGCCAGTGGTGCTGACCGGCGAGGTCCCCACCTGGCCGGCGTTCTCCCACTGGAGCCAGGAGTACTTCACCTCGCGCCATGGACAGCGCCTCGTCCAGGTGAACCACCATGAGCGGGGGCTCTACACCGGCCATCAGGTCAAGGAGACGCGGATGAGCCTGGCGGAGTTCTTCGCGGCGCGGCGGGAGGGCCCCGCCCAGAGCTTCGTCATCCAGGACATCCTCACCCGCTGCCCCTGGCTCATCCCCGACTATCGCCTGCCGCGCTTCGTTCCCGCCGAGGCCGTGGACCAGTCCGGTATCTGGCTGGGTCCCGGCGGCACCTCCACCGGACTGCATTGGGACTCCCAGAATGGTCTGCTCGCGCTCATCCGCGGCCGCAAGCGCATCTGGTTGTTCTCTCCGGATCAGCACGAGGCGCTCTACCCCTGCCCGCTCCGGAGTCCGGCGGATCTGCGCAAGCGCAACTGGAGCGACCTGGACGTCTTCAACCCGGCGCCGGAGCGCTTCCCCCGCGCGCGCGGCGCCACCTACCTCGAGGTCGCGCTCCAGGAGGGGGAGATGATCTTCATCCCCGAGAACTGGTGGCACGCCGTGCGCAACGAGGAGGGGCTGCAGATCGCCGTCAACTTCTGGCTCGTCCCCGGGGCCGAGCGTCCGGGGGCGCACTTCTATCACGACCGGCGTCTGCTCAGCGGATTGCTCGGCGGCCGCTGAGCCCGCCTCACGCCGCCGGCTCGCGAGCGGCCTGCTCCTGGGCCTCGAGCTCGGCCTCGTCGTGGAGCATCTGGATGCGCCGCGCGGCCGCCCGCGGGCTCTGCGCCGCGGCCAGCGAGAGGATCCGGTCCCCCTCGCGGAACATCAACTGGTGCGAGGTGAGCTGCGTGAGTACCCCCTCGATGGAGCGGCGCGCCGCCTCGGAGCCCGCGCCGAAGCGCGCCAGCACGTGCTCCAGGGAGCGGATCTCGCAGCAGTAGAGGTACAGCTCACGCGTGGCGCCCTTGAGCACCACGTCGAAGTTGGGCCCGCGGCGATCCTGGATCCGCAAGAACGAGCCCCCATCCTGGTAGGTGAGCACGCCGCGCTCGGGATGCCGCGCCTGCGCCGCCACGCGCGCACGCCAGCGCTCCACCGCGCGCTCCACGGGCGTCCAGTCCGCCAGGGGCCCCTCGAGATCGAAGGACAGATCGAGCAGGCTCAGCCGCCGCCACACGTCCTCGGGCAGCCCCGCGCGGTACGAGTCCCGGTTGCGCACGTTGACGATTCCGAACTCGCGCTGGAGCACCTCGGCGGTGCTGCCCTGCCCCAGGTGGAAGCGGGTGATTTCCAGCGGCTGGTAGGCCACCGCCACGCGCTCGATCATCCGGCACGTCTCCTCCACCTCGAGCTGCGTGGACGTGGGGAAGTCGAGGATGAGGTTGGCCTGGTTGTGGATGCCCAGCTCGAAGCAGGTCTTCATCACCTCCAGGTTCTGGATGCAGGTGGTCCCCTTGCCCACGCGCTTGAGCATCGAGGTGGACAGGGCCTCGATGCCGAACTGGGACGCGGTGAGGCCGGCCTCCCACAGCACGAGGATCTCCCAGGGGCGCACGTGCGCGCGCATCTCGTAGAAGAAGCTCAGGTCCTTGCCGAGCTCCGCCAATGAGCGCGCCAGCGTCTCCACGCCCTTGAAGCGCAGGATGTTGTCCAGGAAGAAGAAGCTGCCATTGGAGTAGCGCTCCGAGAGCTCCGCCAGCTCGCTCACCACGCGCGCCTCGGTCTTCTGCCGGTAGCCCCGCCACTGCACGTTGAGGTTGCAGAAGTAGCAGGTGCTCTTCGGGTTGTTGGCGCGGTGCACCCGATCCCACCAGCAGCCTCGCGAGCCCTCGATGGGAACCAGCCAGGAGATGCCGGTGCGCTCGGCGAAGTCGGCGTACTCGTCGTACTGGGGGACGGGAAGCGCGTCCATGTCGGGCACCTCCGCCGGAGCGATGCCGCCGGGGTGCAGCGCCATGTTGGCGCGCGTGAGGAGTCCGGGCACGGTGGGCATCGCCGCGCGGTCCGCCAGGAGCGCGCGCAACAAGCCCACCAGCGGCAGCTCCCCCTCGCCCTGGGTGATGAAGTCCAGGTAGGGGTACTCGCGCATCACCGAGGGCCCCACCCGCCCCGAGATGGTCGAGCCGCCCAGGAGGATCTTCGTGTCGGGGGCGAGTGCCTTGATCCTCTGGGCCAGGGCCACGTTGGCGAAGAGCTGACCGAAGCAGGTGGTGAGGCCCACGACGTCCGCGTCGCCCGCCACCTCGCGCGCCAGCGCCTCGAGGTGCCGCTCGATCACGTCCAGGGTGGAGCGGGCGACCTCCTCCCACGAGGAGGCACCGGGCCACAGCTCCCCCGGCTCGGGGTTGCGTGCCGCCAGCTCGCGGGCGGCGTACACCAGCACCTCGTCGCGCTTCTCCGGGTAGAGCAGGGGCATGTAGAGCAGCTCCCCCGCCTCGTAGGCCAGGTTCGCCAGCTCGCCATACAGACGCGCGCCCAGGGTGGTCCCCACGTGGGCGTACTCGTAGCGGACCTCGACGTCCACCCGGGGCTCGTGCTGGCGCACGTACGCGGCGAGCGCGCCCAGCGCGGCCGACGGGCGGTTCATCGCGGACCACGGCAGGCTGATGAGCGTCAGCTTCATGGGTTCACCCTTGGGTTCCGGCGGCTTGGATTCCAGGCTCATCGGCCACTTCCCGCTCCAGGTGCCGCAGCCGGGGCACCAGCAGCGCCAACAGGGACAACACGATGACGAGCAGGCCCAGGACCATCACCAGCAGCGCCGGAGCCTGCCCGGGCCCCATGCCCAGCACCCCACCCAGCCGCGCCGCGGCCCCGCCCTCCACCAGGGAGCGCTCCAGCAGCGCCACCAACGGTCCGGCCAGCAGGTAGGCCAGGGGCGCGACACACAGCGCCAGCATCTTGCGGATGGCGAACACGCGCCCCTGCATGGCCATGGGCACCTTCATCTGCCACATCACCTGGCTGCAGCTGCGCATCAGCGGAAAGCAGAAGAGGAAGACGAACGCGGCGCCGCTCAGCAACGCGAGCGACTGCCGGCTCACCGCGGCGATCATCGCCGCTCCCGCCAGGCATTGAAAGCCGATGAGCGCGGGGACGCGGCGCTTCGGCCCTCCCCATACCGCGATGAACAACCCGCCCAACAGCATGCCCGCCCCCGACACCGACACCACCAGCCCCAGCCCTTCCGGCGAGGCGAAGCTCAGCGCGATGGGCGTCATGAGCACGCTGAAGAAGCCGATGAGGAAGTTCGTCATCAGCGCGAAGCCCAACAGCACCAGCAGCCCCGTGCGCTCGCGGATGAAGTTCCAGCCAACGAGGGCCTCGGCCCCCAGCGACTTGCGCGGCCCGGGCTCCGGCTCGCGAGCCAGGGCGGGAATGCGCACCAGCAGCAGACTGCCCACGCCCAGCACGAAGCTCACCCCATCGATGAGGAGCACGCCGCCCATGCCAACGGAGCCCATGAGCAGACCCGCGGCCCCTGGCCCCAACACCAGCGCCACGGACTGCGCCACCTCCATCATCCCGCTCGCGCGCCCCAGCTGCTCCCGGGGCACCAGCTGAGGCACCACCGCGGAGAAGGCCGGCGACTGGAAGGCCGCGAAGCACGCCGAGAACATCGCGGAGGCATACACATGCCAGGGCTGCAACGACGAGGAGAAGAACAGCACCGCGATCAACAGCGTGCGCAGCGCGTCCGCCGTGTCGGAGAAGAGGAGGATGCGCCGCCGCTCCATCCGGTCCGCCAGCGCTCCGGTGAAGGGCAGCAGGAGCAGCTCGGGCAGCGCGCCGAAGAAGGTGATGAGCGCGAACTCCGACACGGAGTGGTTGCGCTCATACACCCATACGCCCAGCGCGAAGCGCGACAGTGCCGAGCCGAAGATCGACAGGAATTGTCCGAACCAGATGATGGTGAAGGAGCGCATCAGTCCTCGGCTCGTCGAGCGAGCAGGCGTGAGATATGGGATTGGTTGTCGAAGACGCGGCCCAGGGCCCGCGCGGCGAGCCCCTCCGCGCACTGCTCGAGCAGCAACAACCCGGAGTCCGACAGCGACTCCTCGTGAAAGGCATACAGGTGGCGCCGCGCGCCCTCATGCACGGCGATGCAATCCGCCCAGCGCAGCTTCTCCAGGAGGACTCCTGAGTAGCGCGGCTCCGCGTAGGGCAGATCCCTGCCGAAAGAGAGGTGGGAGAAGCCCTCCGCCGAGAAGATCTCCGTCAGGGCGTACAGGAAGGCACGCTGCAAGCCGTCCAACACCGGCGCGAGCGCATACACCAACCCCTCCACCCAGGGACCCGTGGGAAGAGGCCCCCGCACGGAGCGCAACGGCTCACCGGCCCGGCGCCGCAACAACCCCCCGCCCGCGACCTTGCCGTCCCGGGTGGCCATCACCACGTAGGTATCTGGGCGGGCGATCTGCCGGAAGGCCTCCAGGTTGTGGGCGCCGAAGGGCGACAACCCCCGCGTGTACAGGTGCCGCACCAGGATGGGGAAGTAGAACTCCTCGATCAGCCGCTCCAGCCCGTAGGACGAGACGTCGTGCAGCTCGAGCGACACCTCCGCCTGCTCCCACCGCTCGACGGCGGTCCCAATGCTGCGGCGCAGGTTGTGCGAGCGGCGCGCCCCGTCGTACGGCAGCTCCACGAAGGCGTTCACCGCCTCGGGTGCCTCCACGAAGCCGGTGGCACGCAAATGGGGGACCGCCTCGGGCTCCACCTGCACGTGGACGTTGCGGCGCCGGCGCAAGCCCAGCGCCGCCTCCAGCTCCTCGGGCGAGCCGCCCAGGTGGATCAACTCAACGGCCATGGGGGCTCCACTCGTGCCGCTGCACCTCGGCCGCGATGGCCTCCGGCACCGGGAAGGCGCGCGCCAGGGCCCGGTCGACCACGAAGAGCTCACCCGAAGCCGAGCGGCAGACCGTCCCCCGCTCCGCCCAGTGCCGCACATGCTCCGGCAGGGGGGCCGCCTCGCCCAGCGAGTAGGGCCGGCGGAAGCGCTCCGGCGCGCCGAGCACGAGCGACAGGAACCGCGCGAGCGCGCGCCGCGGCTTGGGCCCCCTGCCCTCGAAGAAAAGCAGCCGCGGGGAGAGCGACTCCACCCGGCGCAGCGGCCGGTCCGGACGAGGCCCCCGCCACACGGCCTCCAGGTAGGGAGCCGACACGGGGTGCCGCACGAGCGGCACGCCACTCACGATGGCCGCCGCCTCGAGGTCCGCCGGGGTGAGCGCGGCCCCCCGCTGGAGGATCAACGGGGTCATGGAGAAGAGTCCCGGCTCCGTCCCCGGACGCAACGGAGGGGGGGCCAGGTGGGGAAGCAAGCGGGTCAGCGCGGCGCGCTCGCCGGGCAGCGCCCTGCGCGCGCGGGGCAGCTCCACCAGGGCCCGCCGCAGCCGCTCGGCCAGCAGGGGGTAGAGGGCCTGCGGGAAGACATACCGGTCCGTGTGCAGGGCCCAGCGGCCATCCCAGAAACCGAATTGGAGGTGGCGGCGTGCCTCCACGGCCGCCCGCTCGTCGGAGAAGAGCGCCACGCCCCCTCCGCCCAGGCTGATGGGCTTGCCCACGCCGAAGCTGAGGATGGCCGCGTCGAAGCGCTCGGCCAGCAGTGCGCCTCCCACGCGGGCACCGGGCGACTGCGTGGCGTCTCCGATGCGCAGCCGCTCCTTTCCGCCCACGGTCCAGTTGCCCGCGCCCCCCCAGGGGTCCACCCCGAGCACCACCTCCACCGGCTCGCGCGGTGGACGCAGGCCCCAGTACTCGTCCACGTCGCAGAAGACCGGGCGCAGGCCCACCTTGCGCACCGCATGGGGGTTGGTCCAGCAGGTGAGCCCGGGCAGCGCCACCCGCCAGCCCCGGCGCCCCAGCAACCGCAGCACCAGCTCCAAGGCCGCCGTTCCGCTCTGCACGAAGACCGCATGCGGGAAGCCCGTGAGGCGCTCCAGGGCCTCACGCACCCAGGCTCCGTCCGTCTTCACCGGGCCAGACACGCGTCCACCACCCGGACCAGGAACTTCACCAGCGCGAGCGCGGGCAGGCGATCCGCCTCGCCCACGGGCGCGAACTCCATCAATTCCAGCACCCGGATGGAGATGCCTCCCCGCGTCAAGGTACTCACGAGCGTCAGCAGGTCGGCGAACCCCAGGCCCTCGGGCAGGGGCGAGCTCACCGACGGCATGACCGAGGGGTCCAGCACGTCCACGTCGATGCTCAGGGCCACCTCGGTGATGCCATACCGCCGCAGCGCCGCGACCACCTCCTCGGGCCGCTCACACAGCGTCCGCTGGGGTGGAGGGTCGCGGCGAAGCGCGGGGATCAGCCCACGCAGGCCGTACTGGACGACACAGCCCACCGTATCGAGCCGCTCCACATAGCTCACCACGTTGGCGTGATGGGGCACCTCCCCCTGCACCCGTCCCGCGTCCTCGTGCCCATCCACCCAGACCACGCCCTCGCCCGACAGGCTCCGCCCCATCCAGTACGAGAGCGAATGGTCGCCGCCCAGGATGACGAGCAGCCGCGAGGACTCCCGGAGCGCGGCGTACAGGTCCGGCAGCGACTCCAGCTGCTCGGGCCCCTGACGGCGATCGTAGGGAAAATCGCCGGCGTCCCGCAGCTGGCGCCCGGCGAGAAGCACGCGCCGCTGCGGGTAGTCGTACCAGCCCACGGGCCTGTTCGCGTCGTCGCGGACCTCGGGGAAGACGATGGAGGCGTCGCGCAGCGCGCCGGGGCCGCCCTGGGTGGAGCGGATGCCGAGCATGCCCATGTCCGCGGGAACCCCCACGAACACCACGTCACAGGGCTGCTCCGGCGCCCACAGCGGCACGCCGAAGATCGTCCTGCCCGGAGCCCGCATGACGAGGTCGGACGTCATACGCGGCCCACGATGGAGTCGACCAGCGCCGTCACGTCTCGCGCCAGCATGCTGTTGCCCGAGGGATAGGCGGCCAGCACCTGGCGGCGGGGACGCCCCACGGTCTCCCGCACGAAGGAGTCCGGTGCCACGTGGTGGGCCAGGAACCCGACGTACTCGGCCAGCGCCAGCACGTCGAGGGAGAACTCCGCCAACAGGAAGCGCTCGGGCAGGCCGCCGCGCTCGCGCAGCGCCTCCTTCCACGGGCCCTCGTACCAGGGCCGCAGGCCCACCAGCAGGAGGGACTCGTAGGCGTGGAGCGCCTCGATTCGAGCGTCCTGTCCCGCGACCCAGGCCTCCAGCGCCTTGGCCACCGCTCGGGACAGGGAACTGGTCGCCCGCGTCGCCTGGGGGAAGTGCTCGCACACCCCCAGCAGGAAGCGCTCGTCCATGAGCGCATTGGCTACGTAGCTCGTCAGGGGGAACTGCTCGCGCACCCGCGACAGCAGATCCAATCGCCGGCGGATGGAGTCCACGCGGAAGCGGGAGTGCTGGTCCTCCGGCAACCAGCCCGGAGGTACCTCTCCCGTGTAGTACGCCGAGAAGAGTTCCGCGTAACGTTCCATCATGAGATCGCGACCACCGCCGACACGGCGCCGAGGTTGTGCAGCACCACGTCCGGCACCGCCCCGTCCTGTTCCAACGTGAGGGCCTTGAGGTTCGACGCCCGCTCCACCGCCGTCCCCAGCACCTCCAGCCCTCGTGCCGGAATGACGCGCGTATGGTCGTCCAGCCACATGGGACCGTGGGGACTGTCGAGCACCTGGAACCCGGCCACGTGAATCTCCACCACCCGCTCGATGCCCGCCCATTGCTGGACGTAGCGCACCGGGTCTCGTCCCGTCGCCACGCAGTAGCCAATCAGGTGACCGATGTCGAGCACCAGGCCGCAATCCGCCCGCTCGGCCACCTGGCTGAGGAAGCCGAGCAGATCCATCCCTTCCACCGTCATGTAGGCCGGCGCGTTCTCGGCGAGGAAGAGCATGCCGGTGTGGGCCATGAGCCGGCGGATGTTGCCCGCCACGCGCGCCACGTCCGCCTCCGCGTGCATGGCGTTCATCATGTGGCCGAAGAGGGCCGTCCCGCCGTGGCTCCACAAGCCCAGGTCCTCCTGGAACCAGGCCGGGGAGAGCACGGCGGCCTTGCGCGCCACGCGCTCGGCCACGCCCAGATCGATGTCCGGCTCGACGAGGTTGAACTCCTCCAGATGGGACACCGTGCCCAGTCCGGCCCGGCGCAGACGCTCGGGGAGCTCCTCGGGGATGTCGCTGTAGGAGGCCACCCCGATGTTGAGGTAGCCGAGGTCACGAAACCCCGCCTCTCCGCGCTCCTTGCGGGCGCAGAACTCCAGCGCCTCGCGGGGCGTGGCGGAGAGTCCCAGTCCAAGCGCCTCTAGGCCGCTGCCCTTTGATTCCGACCACATAGCTCCTCCAGTTGACGGGCATGCTCCTCGAACTGCGCGAGCCACGGCACCGCCTCCAGCAGGGACTGTGCCTCGGGCTGACGGCACAGCGCCTCCAGCACCAGGAACTGCACGTGCTTGAGCGACACCAACTCGATGCGCAGGAACTGCGCCAGCTCGCGATCCGACTGCGCGTGCTCCAGCGCTCCCCGCTCCACGGTTTCCACCAGCGCCATCAGGCGGCCGCGGTACGGGCGGAAGTCGCGCACGAAGTGCTTGAAGATGCGCCGGGTGCCCTCGTGGATGAACAGATCATCCGGCTCCGGCAGCACATCATTGGAGAACGTCCGGTTGAACAGGTTGCCGTAGAAGGTGCGCAGCGGCGTGGCCGGGTACAGCAGCAGGTAGGTGGACAGGTGATCCGCGGGGAAGAACTCGGACAGGCCCGCGTTGCGCACGAAGTCCAGGCTCTCGCGCAGGTGCTCGGGCGTCGAGTCCGGCAGGAAGTTGATGAAGTCGATGACCAGTTCCAGATCGAACCGCTTGAGCATCGCCACCGCGTCGTAGTTCTCCTTCACGGTGACGTCCTTGTTGAGCCGGTCCAGCGAGGCCTGGGAACCCGACTCCAGCCCCATCTCGATGGCACGCAGTCCCTGCGTGGTCAGCTTCGCGATGGCGTCCTCGCCCAGGCGCGCCAGGTCATCCACCCGGCCCGAGAAGCTCCAGGTCATCTTCGGATAGTCACGCGCCATCATCTCGCCAATCTCGATGACGCGCTTGCGATTGATGAGGAAGTCCGCGTCCATGAAGTAGACGTGCTCGATGGGCTGCGGCTCCAGCTCGATGGAGCGGCGGATCCACGCGGACAGACGCTCGGCGCTCACCGAGCGCCACTTGGAGTTGGAAGCGCGGATGGAGCAGAAGGAGCAGGTGAACGGGCAGCCGCGGCTGGTGGTGAGCGCCACGGCGCGGCGCAACCGGTTGTCGCGCTTGTCGAAATAGGAGGTCTCGCGCTCGTAGGGCGACTTGACCCGGGTGACGGGGGGCGGAACGGTGTCCAGGTCACGCACCGGATCCGTGGTTTGACCGCCCACCACCCCGAGCGGGCCCAGAAAACAGATGCCCGGCGCGGTGGGCCGCTCGGCATGCCCCTCCAGCACGGCGCGGACAATGGCAGCCATGGGGCGCTCGCCCTCACCCCGGACGACGTAGTCGAAGACGTCGGAGTGGTGCTGGGCCACGTGCTGTGGCAACGCCGTGGCATGGGGGCCACCGATCACGGTGAGGCAGCGCGGGTTGCGCCGTTTGATCTCCTCCGCCCAGCCCCGCACGAGCATGAAATTGGTGCTGTAGGAGCACAACCCCACGATGTCGTATTCAGACAGGGCGTACTCGTCGATGAGCGCGTAGGCCGTCGGTTCGCAATCGGAGAAGTCGACCAGCTCCACCTCCACCGCCGAGCCGAACTCGCCCTCCAGGTACGAGTGGATGGCCATCAGGCCGATCGGCCGCATCGACTCGCCACCGTCCCCGTAAGGAGGAGACAAAAGGCAGACCCGCATGACTACTCCTCCTTCTCGTTCATGCCCCTACAGAGTGCGGCCCAAGCGCATCACACAGGAGAGGAGCAAAGCAGAAAGACGAAAGCGTGCTCTAGGGCACGCTCAGCACATCAGTAGATGCTGGTACGGCCAGCCTCGGTCACGAAGAACGTCTGGCCGATCTTGACCTCGTCAATGCTCGGCACGCGGCTCTCCTGTGCCTGCTCCTGATCCTGCTTGGGGGTGAGACGGCTGACGAACTTGATCTTGGTCTTCTTCTCGGTCTTGTTGTTCATGGGCTTCTCCAGGGAGAGACGGGTGAAGCTCCTCTCCTGTCCGCTGCGCTTGGACGCCCCCGGGGCACCGGGTGGGCCGAAGAATAGCACAAGCCAGGAAACGACAAGTACCCGGGGAATCAGGGATAACGCTCCGTGTCCGGGGAGACAGGACGGCTGGCATCGGGCAGGCCATCGTGAGGACCGAGCGGGTGCTTGGGGGCGTCCGACCAGTGCCGCTCCGGACGCATGCCGGGGAAGCCCTCGGGGCGCAGCGGGTAGTAGATACGATTACCCTTGAGCGACTCGCCAATGACGAGCAGGCGCACGGGCTGATCCGTGTTGTTGATGAGCGTGTGGGCGATGCCGGTACCTGGAGTGAAGGCGATGGCGTCGCCCGGGCCCGCGCGGTGCAACTCGCCGTCGAGCCACACGTCGGGGTGGCCCTCGAGGACGAAGACAAACTCCTCCTCCAGCTCCTCGGCATGAGGCCAGGAGGTGCGGGTGCCGGGGGGAACCAGCTCGTGGTGGATGCCCAGGCGTGACAAGCCGAGGGGGCGCGACAGGGGAGTCCCCACGCTCATGAGTTCGGTTTCACCGGGGTAGCACCCGGCCTCGGCGGGCAGCTCCGAGTAGTTCCGGATGAAAGAGGGGCGCGAGGGTTTGGACATGGCGGAAACTATATCCGCCGCTCCCCGGCGAAAGCACCACCGCCCCCCCCCCGCGCGGCTCGGCGCACGCGGCACGGAGCGCATCACCCCGGATGGAGCACGCATTCGTCGCCTGCCCGACCTTCGGGCCGCGCGAGGGCTGCCCCGTGGGGAGTCATGGCTAGCTTGGCCACGAGATTCCAATCAGGCGGCCCCTTCCGACATGGACCATGTGAGTCACCCTCCCGCGCTCACCGTTGCCCTGGCCCTCACGGCGGGGATGCTGGCGCAGATCCTCGCCCGGCGATTGAGCATCCCCGGCATCGTGGTGCTGCTGGCCACGGGGGTGGTGCTGGGACCCGAGGGGTTGGGGCTGGTATGGCCCTCCGGACTGGGCACGGCGCTGCCCGTGCTGGTGAGCTTCTCGGTGGCGGTCATCCTCTTCGAGGGGGCGCTGAGCCTGGACGTGCGCCGGCTGCGCAAGGAGGGGCGGGTCATCCGCCAGCTCGTCACGGTGGGGGCGCTGGTGACGGCGGCGTGCGGGGCGCTCGCGGCCCGGGGGGTCATGGGCTGGAGCTGGAGGAACGCGCTGCTCTTCGGCACGCTGGTGATGGTGACGGGGCCCACGGTCATCACCCCGCTGTTGCGCCGCATCCGGGTGGTGCGCCCGGTGGAGACGGTGCTCGAGGGGGAAGGCATCTTCGTGGACGCGGTGGGCGCCATCACCGCGGTGGTGGCCCTGGAGGTGGCGCTGCGTCCGGCCTCCGAGGCGTTCTCCACCTTCCTCCAGGAGCTGGCGCTGCGCTGGGGCGTGGGCCTGGGCGTGGGCTTGCTCGCGGGGAGGCTCATCGCGTGGGGGTTGAAGTCCGAGCGGGCCATTCCCGAGGAGCTGCGCAACGTCTTCAGCCTCGCCATGGTGTTGGGACTCGTGCAGGTGAGCGGCGCGCTCGCGCCGGAGAGTGGCGTGGTGGCCGTCATCACCGCGGGGCTGGTGGTGGGCAACGCCGGCGTCCCCGTGCGGCGCGAGCTGGTGACCTTCAAGGAGCAGCTCACGGTGCTGCTCGTGGGCATGCTCTTCGTCCTGCTGGCGGCGGACGTGCGGCTCGCCCAGGTGACGGCGCTCGGGTGGCGGGGGCTCGTCACGGTGGGGGTGTTGATGTTCGTGGCGCGGCCGCTCGCGGTGTGGGTGTCCACGCGCGGCTCGAAGCTGTCCTGGCGCGAGCGTGGCTTCATCTCCTGGTTGGGCCCGCGGGGGATAGTCGCGGCGGCGGTGGCCTCGCTCTTCGCCACGCGGCTGGAGAACAGCGGCCTGGAGGGCGGACCCGAGCTGCGCGCGCTCGTGTTCCTCGTCATCGCGGTGACGGTGGTGCTGCAGGGGCTCAGTGGCGGCTGGGTGGCGGGGGCGCTGGGGGTGCGCCGCACGGCGCCGGGCGGCTATGTGCTGCTCGGGGCCAATGGGCTCGCCCGACTGGTGGCCCGCGCGCTGCGAGCCGCGGGGCAGAACGTGACGCTCGTGGACATGGGGGCCGAGGCCTGCCGCCATGCCCAGGAAGAAGGCTTCCAGGTACTCTTCGGGGACGGACTGGACGAGCGCACGCTGCTGCGCGCCCAGTTGGAGGGCCGCGCGGGCTATGTGGGGCTCACCGTCAACGAGGCGGTGAACCTGCTCTTCGCGCTCAAGGTGCGCGAGCATGACCGCACGGCGCGTCCGCTGGTGGCGATGCATCGCGGGCACACGGCGGTGCGCAAGGAGCACGCGGGGGACATCGGCCGCGTCCTCTTCGGCGAGGAGCGTGGTCTGGATGAGTGGGCGTCCCGGAGCGAGCGGGGGCGGGTGTCGCTGGAGCGCTGGGTGTTGGAGGCACCGCAACTGGAGTCCTCGTCCCCGGGGGTGAACCGGATGCTGGAGGAGACCCTGCTGCCGGTGCTGCTGGTGCGCGAGGGCCAGGTGCGGCTCTACGACGACACCGTCCAGCCCCTGGCGGGAGACCGGGTGGACTTCGCCCTGGACGACGAACGGGCGGACGAGGGACGAGCCTGGCTGGCGTCTCATGGGTGGCGGCCCGAAGCATTCCCCGGCCAGGACGCCGCGCGGTCCTCACCCCGCCCATCCGGGCCGCGTGGAGAGGGTATCCTCCCGCCGCCATGCGATCCGCCCGCCTCTCCGCCCTCCTCCTTGTCCTGAGCCTGCTGTGTCTTGCCCCCGCGCGTGTCCATGCCGCGGGAGCCTTCGTGTCCGGCGAGACCCTGCGCGCGGTGAAGGAGCCTGAGTCCTCCTCGGTCGTCTTCACCGTGGAGCCGGGCGTCGCCTACCCGGTGCTCAAGAAGGGAGGGCCCGGACGCGCGTGGTGCAAGTTGAAGGGGGCGGCGGGCGAGGGCTGGGTGAAGTGCGACGGCACGGCGGAGCTGCCGGAGAAGCCCCGCATGAGTGGAGAGTTCCTGGCCTCGCGGGACAGGGCCCCCGTGGCGGCGCCCCTGCCCGCCCAGGCCCCCGTGGCCACGGGCTGCGAGACCCGGTGCACCCGCCCTCCCCTCTTGCGCGAGGCGCTCGCGCTCACGCCGGTGGACCGCGAGGTGCTCGGCATGTGCCCGGCGCGGCCCGACGCCTCGGTGAGCGCGGGCGACGTGCGGCGCTTCATGGCCGCGCACTACGAGGATCCCCGCCTCCAGCGGGCCCTGTCCGCGGCGGGCCGGACGGGCACGCGCCAGGCCCAGCTCGACTGGCTCACCGGCCTCTGGGTGAGCACCGGACCGCGCAACGCCTTCACCCACGTCTTCTGCGGCGATGACTGGACCACGCGCACCATCGGCGGGCTGCACTACCTGCCGCGCTACGCCCAGCTCGAGTCCGAGGGCAAGCTGTGCTTCGACGGGCCGGCGCGTGGCCGGCAGGCGCTGCGCGAGGGCCAGTACGTCATCCGCTACCGGGGCGTGGCGCCCTGGTCCTGTGCCGAGAAGAAGCTCGGCGGCTTCACCCAGCAGGCGGATCCCGTGGGGATGGTGGCCATTGGCACTCGCGCCTTCGCCCGCTGCTGCGCCCGCGACGGGGGCCGCAAGGAGGGCGGCGTGTACGCGGCGGCGGACCTGGGGCCCACCGCGTGGCGGATCTGGTGCGGCACGCGCAACGGCACCTATGGCATCGCCTCGCTCTACCCCACCGACGAGCGGCCGACCTGCGGCGAGTGAGCGGCCCGTGCGCGGCCCCCCGCTCCCGGGCATACTGGGCGCATGTGTGGCCGCGTCACCATCCAGACCCCCGCCCTGGCGATCGCCCGTGAGCTGGGCCTCGCCGGCGTCCGTTCCGCCCTCGAGCGCCCCCGCTACAACCTCGCCCCCACCCAGCTCATGCCCGTGGTCCTCAACGACGGGGAGCGGATGCTGGACACCGTGCGCTGGGGCCTCATCCCCTCCTGGGCCAAGGAGGCCTCCATCGGCAACAAGCTCATCAACGCCCGGGGCGAGACGGTGGCGGAGAAGCCCAGCTTCCGCTCCGCCCTCAAGCGCCGGCGCTGCCTGGTGCTCGTGGATGGCTGGTTCGAGTGGAAGCAGTCCACGAAGCCCAAGACGCCCTACCTCTTCAAGCGCGAGGACGGACGGCCCATCGCCTTCGCCGGCCTGTGGGAGGAGTGGACCGCCCCGGACACCGGTGAGGTGCTGCGCACCTGCGCCGTCATCACCACGGGCCCCAACCGGCTCATGGCGCCCATCCATGATCGCATGCCCGTGATCCTCCGCCCGGAAGCGCAAGCGGTGTGGCTGCGCCCCGAGCCCCAGGACGCCGCGGAGCTCCAGCCCCTGCTGGTGCCCAACGAGGACGAGCCCCTGGTGGCCTGGGAAGTCGGCCGGGTGGTGAACTCTCCCACCAACGACGTGGTGGCGTGCGTGGAGCGCGTGGCGAGCCAGCCCGCCCTCCTCTGAAGTCCCGAAAGGGAGCCCAGAACGGGCTGCGGCGGGGCTCAGGCCGAGGCGCGGCCCTGCAGGACGCCGTTGGACACCAGCAGGTCCACCAGCTCCTGGGTAGCGAGCACCCAGTTGTCGCGCACCGGCATCCAGCGCACGAGCGCCCTGGCGCGGCCCAGCTCCTGGTTGATGTGCTCCACGAGCGGCTCGAAGAGCCGGGCGGGCTCCTCCCAGTCCGGCTCGCCGCCGACGATGACGTGCGAGCCGGGCTCGACGCGGAAGCGGGCCACCCCGGGCACCGGCAGCACGGAGAAGCCCGGCAGGTGCTCGGCCGTGGCCTGTTCCACCCGATCGAGCAGCCGCTCGTCCTCGAAGGGATGGGCCGCGTCCCAGGCGAAGAAGAGCCGCAGCTGGGGTTGGAGCGCCTCCAGGAGCGGACTGCCGGGACCCTCGCGCCACTGGTGGTCCGCGAGCGACTCGGGGGCCACGGCGACGCGCAGGCCCCGGGACTCGAGCTGCCGTGACACCTCCTCCATCCGCCGCACCAGGGCCTCCGGCGGGGCGGCGCGCGACACCCACTGCACCTGGGACACCGTCTGTCCCCGGCGCACGCCCCTCACCCGGTCTCCCAGTTGCAGCCGCAGGGGGCTCAGCTCTCCATCACCCTGCTCGGGGAAAAGCCCGCAGTGCAGCAGGCCCGAGCCGCCTTCCCCGCGCAGCCGCGCGAAGCCGTGGGCCTCGTTGATGTCCTCGACGACGAAGGTCTCCGTGGGCCGCATGTGGCCATCCACTCCGGCGCCCCGGCCCCTCCGGCACGAGGCGGAGGCCCGGCCACCGGAGGAGGACTACTCGCCGAAGATCCGGCGGAAGAAGCGCACCACCGAGCTCGTCGCCGCCGTGTCCTCCGGACGGCCCCGGGTGTCTCCTCCCCTGCCGAGGTCGACGGGATCCCGGTAGGCCTCTGGCTCCACGGAAAAGACGCTGAACTCGTCGTTGCCATCGAGGGCGGTGATCGCCTTGCGCGAGCGATTGCCTCGCGTGGGGGGTTTCTGGTTGGACATGGTTCCAGTCTATTCTGATTTCGGCCCGCTGGCCACGCGAACCAATCCGATAACGTACACTTCCATACTCGCCCCTCGAGTGGCCTCCGGGCGGACGAGCTTCACTTCCTCGAAATGGGCACGCACCTCCTGCCGGAATTCCTCGAACTCGCCGCCCATGAAGAGCTTGGCCACGAAGGCCGAACCCGGGCGGCCCCGGGTGACGGACACCTCGAGCGCCTTGCGGGCCAGCCGCAGGCTGCGCGCCTCGTCGGTGGTGCGGATGCCGCTCGTCTTGGGGGCCATGTCGGAGATGACGGCGTCGAAGGGCCCGTCGTACAGCTCGCGCAGCTTCGCGTCGAAGTCGTCGGCCAGCACGTCCAGCACCGCCGTCTTCACGAAGGGCTGGGTGAAGGGCCGGATGGGCACGATGTCCACGCCGATCACCCGTCCCCCCGGACCCACCGTGTCGGCGAGGATCTGCAGGAATCCCCCGGGCGCCGCCCCCAGATCGAGCACCGTGGCCCCCTTCTTCAAGAAGGGGTAGCGTTTGAGGATCTCGTCCACCTTGAAGGCGGAACGGGCGCGGAGACCCTCTTGCTTGGCTTTCTTGAAATAATGGTCTTTCGGACGGTAGGGCTTGCCCATGGCGGACGGGCTCCCTACCATCGGCTACTGTCTTCGCAAAGCCGGAGCAGTGAGGGGTTGTCTTCCAACCTCGGATTCCTTGGGCTGGAGGGGACATGCGACTGTTCAGCGTGACGACCGCGGTGTGCGTGTGCCTGCTGTCCGCGGCGGGGGCCGGTGCGTCCTGGTACCGCGCGGAGCAGTTGCGCTCGGAGGCCGCCTGGCTGCTGGAGCGGAGCAAGGCCCAGGCCAGCGAGTACGCCGAGAGCTTCAACGACACGCTGGCCACCCAGCAACTGGAGACGTTCGCCAGGCGACGGGCGGTGCTGGAGCAGGCGTACCTGTGGCAGCGCGGCCAGACGCTGGGCATCCTGTTCGCGGCGGCGGCAGCGGCGGCGGCCTGGGTGCTGAGGCTGCTGCGCAAGCTCAACGGCGAGCTGGAGGAAGTCAGCGAGGACGTGCAGGTGGCCCAGGCCAGCGAGCCGGTGCCGGTGCCCCTGCATGCGCGCGTCCAGCGCTCGCGCACCTGAGTAGACTGAGGGCCTCTCCAATCGGGAGGTGAGGCATGCCAGGGTGTGCGCGGTGCGGAGGCCGGCTGGACATCGTGGGCACGCAGGTGGGACGGCGTGACACGTGTCCCCACTGTGGCGCGGAGCTGCGCAACTGCCGCAACTGCCGCCACTTCGACGAGGCGGCGGCCAAGCAGTGCAAGGAGCCCTTCGCCGAGGTGCCCTCGGACAAGGACATCATCAACTTCTGCGATCTCTTCCAGATGGGCGAGGGCGGACGGCCCGACGCCGACCGGAGGGACGCGCTCCTGAGTGCCGCGGAGGCGCTCTTCAAGAAGCGCTGAGGCTCACTTCCGGGGGGACGCGCTCCGGTGCACCTGGATGAGCTCCGCCACGATGGAGACGGCGATCTCCGCGGGCGTCAGCGCGCCAATGGGCAGGCCCATGGGTGAGCGGAGGCGCTCCAGTGCCGCGTCCTCCACGCCGGCCGCCGCCAGCCGCATCCGGAAGCGCTCCGCCTTGCGCCGGCTCCCGATGACGCCCAGGTAGGCCGAGGGCTTGGGCAGCAGGGCCTCCAGCACCGCCTGGTCCAGGGGGTGATCGTGCGTGGTGACGCAGAAGCAGTCCCGGGCGTCGGAACTCAGGGCGCGCGCGTGGTCGGCGGGATCCTTCAGGAGCACCTCGCAGCCCGGAAAGCGCTCGGACGTGGCCCACTCGGGCCGGGCGTCCACCACGGTGACGCGGAAGCCCACGTGGAGGGCGAGCGCCGCCACTTCCCGAGCCACGTGCCCGGCCCCGAAGAGGGTGAGGCGCATGGGGGCCTCGTGTTTCTCGAGGAACACCTTCATCCGGCCGCCGCAGCACATGCCCAGCTCGTGGGTGAGGTGGGTCTCGAGGATGCGGGTACGCTCGGGGGACGCGAGGAGCTGGCGCGCGGCCTCGATGATCTGGAACTCGATGGCGCCGCCGCCCACGGTGCCGCGCAGCGAACCATCCTCGAGCACCACCATCTTCGAGCCGGGCTTCTGGGGCGTACTGCCCGCGCTCTCGATGACCGTGGCGAGCACGAAGGCGCGGCCTTCGGCGATGAGGGTGGCGATCTCCGCGTAGAGGGTCATCCGAGGCTCCGCAATCTACCTCACCCCCCGGGTCCGGACACGCCTCTCGGCATGCCCGGATGACGAGGAAGAAAGCCGCACGACATCTCCCCGTAAGAAGAAGGGTCTAGGTTGGTGGCCATGTTCACGACTTCGCTTCTGCTGACAACGTTCCTGGGTGCCGCGCCCGCGCCCGCCACCCCTGCCCCGCCCGCGACCCGGAAGGTCGTGACGTTCGAGGGCACGTGTGATGCGTCCGGCGCGGTGGAGCTCAAGGGCGGCCTGTTCCTCGTGGGGGATGACGAGAACAACGTGCTGCGCGTCTACGACGGCAACACCGGAGGCCCCCCGGTGCAAACGTTCGATCTGTCCTCGGCGCTGGGGCTTCCCGCGGGGAAGAAGCAGGCGCCCGAGACGGACATCGAGGCGGCGACGCCCCTGCCTCCCCTCTCCTTCTGGATGACGTCGCATGGGCGCAAGAGTTCCGGAAAGCCGGACGCCAACCGCTTCCGCTTCTTCGCCACCCGCACCTCCGAGGACGGCAAGGACGTGCGGCTCGAGGGCAAGCCGTACACGCGCCTGCTGGACGAGCTGCTCGCCGCGCCCCAGCTCGAGCCATTCGGCTTGGCCCCGGCCTCCCAGAAGGCACCCAAGGAGGAAGGCGGGCTCAACATCGAGGGCCTGACGGTGATGGAGGATGGGAAGTCCTTCCTGATCGGCTTCCGCAATCCGCGGTCCCAGGGCAAGGCGCTCACCGTCACGCTGCTCAATCCGCTGGAGCTGATCCAGGGGAAGCCCGCGCGACTGGGCCCCGCGCTGTTGCTGGACCTGGGGGGCCAGGGCATCCGCTCCATGTCTCGGTGGAGGGGCCGCTACCTCATCATCGGGGGCTCCGCGTCCGGCAGCGAGGGCTCGCGCCTGTTCGTCTGGGACGGGAAGGCGGAGCGACCCACGGTCGTCACCGGCGCCGACTTCACCGGCCTCAACCCCGAGGCCTTCGTCTCGTACGAGGACAAGGACGAGATCCTCGTGCTCAGCGATGACGGGACCCACCTGATCGACGGCGTGGAGTGCAAGCGCTTGAAGGATTCGGCCTCCAAGCGATTCCGGGGGGTGTGGAGCTCGCCTGCCGCCACCCCCTGAGCCAGGAAGCACTCGGCTCCCGGCACCAGGACACCCCTCACGGACAACGGGGCGCCCCGCCAGAAGGAGGGAGCGCCCCGTGTCGTGTGTCGAGCCTCAGGACGAACGGCGTCGGCGCGCGGTGAACACGAGGAGGAGGCCACCGAGCAGGCTCAGGACCAGCGTCGGCTGTCCACCCGACGAGGCACAGCCGCCCTGAGGATCCGGCGAGCAAGTGATCGCCGCTTGCGGATCAACGGTCCAGGAATGTGCCAGCGGGGCCGGATCCACATTGCCCGCGCTGTCCTTGGCACGAACCCGAAGCGTATGGGGACCCGCCTCGAGCTTCTTGAGGAGCCACACCGCGTCGCAAGGAGTGAACTCAGGGGCATTGTCGAGCTGGCACTCGAACTGCGTGGCGCCACTGGGTGAGGAGAACTCGAATACGGCGTTGTGGGAACGCTCGACCTGCTCCGGGTGCTCGACAATGGTCGTGGTCGGAGGCTGCGTGCTCACGTTGACAGAAATAGTCGTGCGTCCGCTCACGTTTCCTGCCCGGTCCTTGGCTGTCGCACCCACACTCTGACTTCCATTGCCCAGATTCAAGGCGCCGGAGAATGCCCAGTCACCTTTCTCATTCGAGGTCACGCTGCCCACATCCTTGTCACCGACAAAGACGTGAACCTCGCAGAGCGGCTCGGTGGTCGTCCCCCTGATTTCGGGATCCTTCGTGAGCACACCAGCATTGTCCGCAGGCGACGTAATTGCCACCGAGGGAGGCCTGGTGTCGACAGTCCACTCGTGGCAGGCGGGAGTCCCATCTTTCGCGCCAGTTGAGTCTATTCCTCTGACGCAAAAAACGTACCGGCCGTCGGCGAGATTCTTGCGCGTATACGGACTGAAACAACGCCCGTACGTCGCGGTGTCAATGGAGCACTCGTACCCCCCGAACCCCTCGCCACCCTGCAAGGAAAAAGTAAAAACCGCGTCAACCTTGTTGCTCTGCTCCGCAGGAGCAGAGTCGATAGACGTGTCTGGCCCTGACGCAAGGAGACCGTTCGCCAGCTCCATGGGGACAGGTTGTGCCATGACCACTGGCGTGCCAAGCAACAGGGTCGAGAGAAGCAGCCTGGGAAAAACTCTCATCTAATCAGCCTCATGACCAAGCAAATTCCAGTTCAAAACATCAAGATCGACACCTTCGACGAAAAACAATCAGCGCGAACAGACCCCAGAAGAAGGAGGAAGAACCAGCGGTTCCGGAGGAACTACATCCCCCCAGACCTCCACCAATCGCTTGATTTACCTCACTGGGGATCACAACTGTGAAAAATATTTCTGGCGAGCGTGACTCACTGGGCGTTCCATCAACATCCCTCGTTTCACCACTCAAGGAGTGACGACCCGGCGCCAACCGGGCCGGCGGCTGAAAGGTCCATAGACCATTTCCATCCGCCGATGCGGTTTTTTCACTGGGCTCACCATCGATAAAGATGATGACGGTTCCGTTGGGCACAGTCTTGCCCGAAATCGTGGGGGTTCCCGTCTCTACTCTTGCGCCGTCGGCTGGCTCGGAGATGTCCGGGTAGAGTGGCCGCTCGAAATAAATCGACCATACATAGGTCGCTGGATTCGGGTCTACATTGCCCGCCTTGTCCTTGGCGGCAACCGCAAGGGTATGCTGGCCTACCGCTAGCGAATCAAAACTGTGATTTTTTCCGCAGGGAAGAAATTTACCCGCATCAATCTGGCATTCATACTCAACGCCCTCTTCCGTAGAGGAGAAGGAAAAGTCCGACTTGTACGATCTATGCGCCTTGGGCGGATAGGTAACAATATTCGTATCTGGCGGTATGGAATCAATGAAGAACACCACGCTCTCGCTGAAATTCCCCGTGTTCCCAAAAGAGTCAATCGCCGATGCGCTTACCGTATGACGGCCCTCCGCCAAGGAAAGCGCCTCATCCCTCGGGAAGAAATACCAATCTCCAGAGGGACCCGAAGGCGTCAATCCGTACTCCTTGCCGTCAACCCAGATATGAACAATGCTGTTACGTTCGGTTTGCCCCCTGAAGAAAGGCAATTTAGCCCTGGTCAATGCCTCACGCGACGGCTCGGTCACCAGAACCTCGGGGAGTTGCGTATCAACCTCCCATTCGCGATTGACCAGCACCTCATTTCCCGCCAGATCAATGGCTTTGACATAAAACTTCTGAATGCCATCTGTTCCAACACTGAACCGACAGGGACTGTGACAGGACGTAAAACTCAACCCTCCAGAATCCTCCAGCGCACACTCAAAAACCGCTCCTGGTTCAGACGAAAACGCAAATTCAGCATCTCGAGTGGTGGACCTCGGTTTGGGCTCACGATTTATGGCGATGATTGGCTCTGTGAGATCGACATTCCACGAATAAGAAGCCGGCGGCTCACTGACATTACCAGCAGCATCCACAACCCGAACATAGAAGGTTTGGATGCCCTCTTGCACGATGGGGTAAGAATCATGACTATTGCAATCACGAAACGATTGCTCTGAATTGCCATTCAGGGCACACTGAAACTTTCCAACATCATCATCTGGTGATGAAAACTCAAAACTAGCTGATTCTTTGTTTGTCGGATTGCGAGGCGTCTTGCCTGGGCTCAAATCCAGAACAACCCTTGGCCTCACGGTATCCACAAACCATGTATGACAAGCAGGCTCCCCTATGTTTCCCGCATGGTCCACTGCCTTCACGCAGAATGTACGGGATCCATCATCGAAATGACGACCTGTACCGCTAGCACAGGTAGAGTAATTGCCATCGCGTTCATCGGCACATTGAAACTCCTTCCAATCTTGAGCTGTCGATGAAAAAGCGAATGCAAAATCCTGCACGTTGGTTCGCGCATTGGGCAACGCAGGGTTATCGAACCTCACCCCTGGCTTTGTGAAGTCAGTAGTCCAGGTGTACGGAGGTTGCATTTCATTGATATTGCCAGCCTCATCCATCGCCCTGAGTTTGAATACATGCTGCTTATCCCCAGAGATGGTAAACGGATCGTCAGAATTGCACTTCACGAACGGGGCGCCATCCAGCGAACATTGAAATTCTTTGAATCCAGTACTCGCGGTGTCCGTTGTAGAAAACTTGAAATTGACAATCTCCAGATTTGATGGGGTTTTTGGCGCGGCTGCTGAATCAAAATAAACAGACGGCGCCTGCGTATCCACGGTAAAGGTGACGCTGGATGTTTGGCAGTTTTGAAAAGCTACCGCACGAGCGGAGAACGTATAAGACATCCCTTCCACAAACGCTTCAGTTCCACCACTAATGGGCACCCGACTGAGAGGTATTGTCCATATCCCGCTGCTGTTTGATGACACAGCTGGATCTGTGGCGGGTCCATTGAAATCAAGAACCATCTGGAAACCAACTGGTGCGCGTCCTGTGACAACCATGCCTTGGCTTGTATTTACGCGGGCCCCATCCTTCGGAGTTATAATCTTGAACGTCTCTCCCGGAGAAGGGCAAGAAGGAGGAGGATCTAAAAGCGAGTCAATGACAACTCCCGCGAGAGAAGCTCGCTCGTCCTGGATGGGCTGAGCGTTTTGATTGGCATGGATGACCGCTGGAGCCATAGCAGCGCCCGCGAGTCCCGCGTCAACAAGAAGAGGGCATCTCCAGTGCGAGTCAGCCAGGAGCACCACGCGTCCGCCACCACCGCCTCCGCCAGCGCCACCGCGGCCCGTGAACTGGGTCCCGCCAGCACCTCCGTCACCACCACGAGCCGATATGACACCGCACTCAGCGGAGTCCGAGAACCGCAAGGAGATGCCACCACCCGCCCCACCACCGCCAGCGCCCCCCGTGCTCGCGGCATCACCACTCTCACCATCAGCGGTAATCGAACCTGCTCCAGTCAGCGCTTGAGCACGGGCAACAACGATGCCTCCGCCAGCACCTCCTCTGGACACGGACCAATCCGAACCGTGCCCGCCCCCTCCTCCTCCTCCGAACCCCAGGAAGGCAGGCAGTGAGTACACGAGCTTCGAGCCGCCCTGCCCTCCCAGTTCCAGGCCGTCTTCGTCCAGTCCCGTGGACCCTCCACCTCGGCCACCTGGCCCTCCGTTACCACCGCCTCCACCTCCCGCCAGCGGGCAGACGCCTCCGCCGCCTCCGTTGGACACGGATTCGCGACCCGTTTTCGTGGGTCCGAACTGGGTCACGGCCACGCCCTCACCCTTCTGTGCCCCGGGCCTCGAGGCCACGACCAGTTCCTTGCAGCTCATCGGGCTGAACAGGTCCGGCACATGACTGCCTCCACGGAAACCCGCTCCGGTCGCGCTGATCTCCCCCTCATTGTGCAGGGGACCGGTGGCGAGAAACGCCAAGACCCCCCCCGTGCGGCCATTCCAGGGCACCGCGCGGAGGCTCGCTCCCTTCTGGACCTGCACCTGGGTGTACTCGGGAACCCGGATGATCTGGGTCACCTCGGCCGCGTAGGAATGAACCAGGGGCTCGCTCAAGCTCAGCATCCCCTCCCCTACCCGCGCCAGTCTGGCAAACTCCCACTGGCCCACCGAGTCGTCCGGCACGGAGAGCGGCTTACGGCTTCCTGGAGAAGGCTCCGGCACCAGGCCCGTTGCCTGCAGCACCAGCACCAACTCACCCGCGGAAAACGCCTTCGTGTCCGCCACCAGCAGGACATCGTCCCCTGGAGCAGCCGGCCCTGTCACCTGGGCATAGTGGTTGATGACTTGAGCTGCCCCGGTCACCACCAGGGGTCCGTCCCGTCCGCTGCCCAGCCCAACCGAATCGGGTCCAGCCCGAACCGGCGCGGAGCCGAGCCCCACGGACAACAACACTACAGGCAACCATGCGTTCATGGGTTCATTGCTCCTCGTGCCTCACAAGCCCTACTCGCGCCAGATGATGGAGAACTCCACTCGGCGATTCGCCTCCCGGCCAATCGACAATTGATTATCCGCAATGGGCTGAGTGCCGCCGAATCCCCTGGCTTCCAGTTGCTCCGGCGCCACTCCCTCGTGGATGAGGTACTGCCGCACCGCCCTCGCCCGTTCCAGAGACAGTTGCAGGTTGGCATTGGGGAAGCCCCGGTCGTCCGTGTGGGCGCCAATCGAGATATTCTGGATCTCCGGGTGTTCCTTGATGACTTTCACCACCCAGTTGAGCTGTTCGTTGGAACGAGAATCCAGGCGAGAGCTGTCGGTCAGGAAATAGACCTTGCTCGTCAGCTTCAACTGCGTTGGAGTGATCTCCACCAACGGAACCTCGTATTTCGGACAGCCATGGTTGGTGAGTAGCCCCGGGAGATCGGGACAACTGTCGAACCGGTTCGCGAGGGTGTCTCCATCCCGATCCGCTTCCGGACAACCTTGGAGTTTTGGCTCTCCCTCCTGTTTTGGGCAGAGATCCACGTCGTCCTCGACACCGTCTCCATCCTGATCGCTTCTCGGGCAGCCGCGCGTTTCGGGCGGACCCGCCAGGGTCGGGCAGGAGTCCCGCTCGTCGTCGACTCCGTCTTTATCTTCATCGGGCATGGGACACCCCCCACGCCACTCGCCCCATTCTTTCGGACACTCGTCCAACGCGTCCTCGACTCCGTCACCATCCGAGTCTTGAGGGGGACAGCCATTGCGCTCCAGCGTGCCCGGCTTGTCGGGGCATTTGTCCACCTCGTTGCGAACCCCATCCTTGTCGTCGTCGAGGTCGGGGCACTCCTCCGCCGTGTGCGACAGGCCCATCGAGCAATTGACGGACGATTCCCCCTTTAGCCGCGGAGGCGTCACCCCACCAAAAGCGCTTCCCACCATCACACGGAACAACGGCGTTCCCGGCGCGATCCCCACCCCCACGCCACCGAGCGCGAACAACTCCGTGGACGGATTCAGCAGGTAGCGCGGACCCAGCAACAACTCCAGCGACCTCGGCTGGTTCACCAGGGGAACCGTTCCCACCACGTTGAGTTCCCACCGCAGCCGTCGGCCCACGGTGGCCGCCACGGCGCCGAAGCGCAGCTCACTGCCCACCTCTGATCGTCCAACGGTGGAATCGGCTGGGGGCAAGCTCTTCTTGCGCAGCAGCGCACGCGCCTCCAGCGCCAGCCGGAACCATCCGAAGCGCCGGCCGAACATCAACTGAGGGGTCACATGCGCCCCGGCCTCTCCCGGGAGCCCTGACGCATTGCCGAATGGCAACCCCACATTCAACCCCAGCGCGAGGTCCGCCCATCGTTCCGCCCGCTGGGACAGGAGTCCCCAACGAGCACCGACTGTCGGGGTGGACAACCCATAACGAACAGGCGGCTCGATTCCCTTGTCGACCAGGTCCTCTCCCCGCTGAAGCGCCACCACGGGAAGTTGGGCCTCGAGCTCGAGCCAGTTCGTCAGGGAATAGGCCGCCGCCAGGTGAGTGGTCAGACGATTGCCGACGATTTGCGTCACGGCGCCGCCACGGGACAGAACGTAGGGGTTGTGCTGATAGTGCCCCACAGTGGACAAGCGCAGAGCACCCTCGGGCAACAGCTCTCCCGTCCCCAAGAGGAGCGAGCCCGCGGCGCCGGGACTCAACTCCATCCGCTCCAAGGCAACGCCCTGAGCGCCCACGGGCCTCGCCACGAGCAGCAGGCCCACCGTCAGCATGAGCCCCATCGGTGACTGGTTCCATATGGACCGACCTCGGATCATGCCCCCTCCCCTCGACAGGATGTTCAGTCCCTGATGAAAAACCACGCAAAACCCGATTCACATTCAAAGACAGAAAAGCATCCGTGACAGGCGAGAGAACCCCTCGTCTGTTGCTCGCGGAACCAGGAATGGTGCGGTACCTGGGGAGGTACAGGGTCTGCGGAGTTCACAGCAAGTCCGTCAGGCCTACGACCCCAAGCGCGCACCAGCGAGCGTTATTTGCTGGACATACTCAACAAGATTTCTGTTAAATGCCGGGCATCGTCAAGGGCTTTTAAACGAATAGTGAACCCGATGGGGGGGGGGACTTGCGAGTTCGCGAAGGCACGTGTCATTCAGCAAACGCGCACGACGGACCACCTTGGAGCCGCAGGTCTTCGTCCTCCAGTGGGTATCGCGTCTGGATGCTGGCGCGCGTGAACGTGGGTGGGGCGGGGAAACGTAACGCGGGACAAGAGGGGGCAATGCCAGGAGTTCGATCAAAGAAGGGACAGACAGGCCATGGCCTCGATCGTCCGGACCTTGCCCGGTTCGTGATGCCGCTGCTCGTGGCGCTGCTCTGTAACGCTTGCGCGGCGAAGCGGTTCGAGACGTGTGACAAGCCACCGCCTTTCTATCTCCAGTTGGTGGCGTCTGATCGCGTCAATCCCGATCCGCGAGGACGCGCCATGCCCACCCTCGTGCAAATCCTGCAACTCCGGGACAGCATTCGCGTGGAGCAATCCAGTTTCCGGGATCTCTGGGGTAAACCCGAAACCCTTCTCAAGGAAGATCTCCTCCAGGTGGCTGAGTTCACCGTGGCGCCAGGCCAGGAAGTGGCGCGGTGGATTTCGAGGGATCCCAAGGCCCAGTTCGTGGTGGCGATGGGTCTGTTCCGGCGGCCCCAGGGTGATTCCTGGCGAGAGATAACCATGCTGCCCTCGGTGCCCAAGCATCTGTGTACGGACGAGCCCGTGGGCCAGCGCGGCCCGAGAGCCACGGACAAGCAACTGCGCTTCAAGCTCGAGGGCTATCAGATCGATCTTCTCCAGGGCTCGCCCGCCTCCATGAGCGACCCAATCCTGGACAACCTGCAAGGTGGCGTGAAGCCGCACTGGAGCAAGTCATGAAGCCCCCGCAGCGAGTGGTCTGGTCGGAGGGGATGTTCATGAGTCCCCACCACATGCAGCAGCAGGACCTGTACCACGAGAACCTGGTGGAAGCGCGGCTGGGCTCCCTGTTTCCCTATACGTGGGGGGTCGTGTCCCAGGAGTTCGATCTGGAGGCGCTGCGCGCGGGACAGGTGCAACTGCTCCGCTTCTCCGGAGTGCTGCCGGATGGTTTGCCCGTGAGCTTCTCGCGCGGGCAGGAGGAGGCCCCCCCCGCCCGGCTCGTCGAGGGACACTTCCCGGTTTCCGAGCACACCCTGAATGTCTATCTGGGCATCCCCAAGGAGCGGAATGGGGTGGAGAGCTACGGCTCCAGTGGGCAGGTGGGGGCCAGCCCCCGCTTCACGCCCAAGAACCAGCCCATCAGCGACCTGCACGCGTCCACCTCGGTCCTGCCGGTGGCCTTCGCGCAGCGCAACCTGCGCCTGCTGTTCGAGAACGAGCAGCGCGACGACTTCGATGCCATCAAGATCGCTGAGCTGGCGCGGGACAAGTCCGGCAACCTGCTGCTCGTGGCGAACTATGTGCCGCCCTGTCTGCGCATCGATGCCTCGCCCTACCTGCTGCACGAGCTGCGGCTGCTGCTGCGCTTGATCGTCAGCAAGCAGCGCACGCTCTCCTCGCGGCGGCGGCACCGCAACGAGTCCGCGCTCGAGTTCACCGCGTCGGATGTCACGCTCTTCCTGGAACTCAACGCCCTCAATGGCGTCATCCCGTACCTCCAGCACATCCTGGAAGCCGGCAACGCCCGGCCGCAGGAGCTGTACCAGATGCTGATCCGGTGCGCGGGGCAGCTCTGCACCTTCACCCCGGACGCGGACCCCTCCACGCTGCCCACGTTCCAGTACACCCACCTGCGCGCCACCTTCGAGGAGCTCTTCCGCCGCATCAACGAGCTGCTGCGCGCCGTGGCCCTGGAGCAATGCCTGTCCGTGTTCATGGAACTCGGCCCGGATCGCATCTTCCGCGGCTCGCTCTCGGACGAGCGGCTGGAGCGATGTGGACAGTTCCTGCTCACCGTGCGCAGCGAGCTGCCCGAGGCCCAGGTGGCCGAGCAGCTCCCCAGACTCGTCAAGGTGGCCTCCGGCTCGGAGATCCGCGACATCGTCCATGCCGCCTCGCCGGGTGTGCCCATCAAGGTCACCTACCGGCCGCCGCCGGAGATTCCCGTGCAGCCGGGAACCTCGTACTTCACGCTCTCCGTCCAGGACGGCTACTGGAAGAACGTGATGCGCGAGCGCAACGTGGCCCTGTACCTGCCGCATCCCTTCGACATCAGCCGCACCACCATCGAGCTGCTCGCCGTGCCGACCAACGGCCAGTGAGCGCCATCACCCACAGGGCTCCGGGGGGAGCGACATGGATCGAGTCAACGAAGCCACCAAGGACTGCTTCGACGTCATCATCCAGCTTCGGCAGAAGGAGGCGAGCCAGGTGCCACCTCCCGAGAAGCTGAGCCACAGCCTCCGGGGCGTCGTGGACGAGGTGCTGCGGCGTGCCGCGGCGCTCGGCTTCAGCCACCAGGACGCGCAGGACATGGCCTATGCCCTGGTGGCGCTCCTGGACGAGACGGTGCTCGGCAAGTCCGATCAGTACCGCCAGTTCTGGATGACCCACCCACTGCAGCTGCACTACTTCAAGGAGAACGTTGCGGGTGACGGCTTCTTCGTCCGGCTGAACGCCCTGCGCAAGGATCCCCACAGCGCGGAGGTCCTCCGGGTCTACTACCTCTGCCTGCTGTTCGGCTTCCAGGGCCACTACCGCATCCGGGGCGGAGAGCTGGAGCTGCTCACGCTCATCGACACCGTGCAGAAGGAGCTGGAGCGGGCCAGCCCCTTCGACTTCAGCGTGCTCGCACCTCACGGGGAGCGTCCCTCGGAGGTGCTGGCCTCCGCCAAGCGGCGGGTCTCCCTGCTCTCCATGTCCCTGGGCGCCGTGGCCCTGTCGCTGCTCGTCTACGGCGGACTCCTGCTCAGCCTGGACCGGGGGACCTCCGCGATGCTCCACGAGATTGAATTGCACATCGCCAACCTCACGAGGGCCTCGCCGTGATCGCTCCGATTCTCGCCGCGCTCCTGCTCGCCCTCGTCTGGGGAGCCGTCTACAAGCTGTCCCTGGCGCCCTGGATGGGCCTGGCAGCCACGGGGGCGGTGCTCCTGCTGATGCTGGTGCGGACGTTCATCCGCCGCCGTCGCGCGCGCAAGGCGGCGGCGAAGAAGCTCGAGGAGGACATCACCGCCCAGGCCGAGGAGCAGGCCCGGACAGTGCGTCCGGACCTCCAGCCCGAGGTCCAGGCCATGAAGGCCGAGTTCTCGCGGGCGGTGGCCTCGCTCAAGAACTCCAAGCTCGCGCGCGGTGGCAGGGATGCCCTCGCGGTGCTGCCCTGGTACCTGATGATCGGTCCGCCCGGAACGGGCAAGAGCACGGCCCTGCGCAACTCGGGCCTGAAGTTCCCCTACCTGTCGAGCAAGGGGGGCGGCGCCGTTCGTGGCGTGGGCGGCACGCGCAACTGCGACTGGTGGCTCACCAATGAAGCCGTCTTCCTGGACACGGCGGGCCGCTACACGACAGGCGAGGAGGATCGGGACGAGTGGATGGCGTTCCTCGACATCCTGGCGCGCCACCGTCCCAGCCGGCCCATCAACGGGCTCATCGTCACGGTGAGCGTGACGGATCTCATGAACGTGGATCCACAGGCGGCCGGAGAGCTGGGCCAGCGCATCCGCGAGCGCGTGGATGAGGTGACGACCCGGCTCAAGGTCGTGGTGCCCATCTACGTGATGATCACCAAGTGCGACTTGCTCAGCGGCTTCGTGGAGATGTTCTCGGACCTGCCCCGCTCCGAGCGGGGGCAGATCTGGGGCTTCACCGTGCCGCTGTCCGCCCAGCAGGAAGCCCCCTCGGAGCTGTTGCTCAAGCGCTTCGATGAGTTGACGGCCGTGCTGGAGCAGCGCTCCATCCGGCGCATCGGGCAGGAGCGCCAACTGGAGACGCGCGAGCGCATCTACCAGTTTCCCCAGCGCTTCGACACCCTGCGCAAGAACATGGTGGAGTTCATCCAACCCCTGTTCATGGAGAGCGTCTTCCAGGACACACCCGTGATGCGCGGGCTCTACTTCACCAGTGGCACCCAGGACGTGCGCCTCACGGAGCGTCAACAGGTGCGAGGGGCGGCGGCCGAGGTCTTCGGCACCCACCGGTCCTCGGCGGAGCAGACGGAGGGACGCAGCTTCTTCCTCTGGGATGTCTTCAACAAGGTGATGTTCCAGGATCAGAAGCTCGCGGTACGCAGCTCCATGGAGGAGATGCGTCGGCGCAAGCAGCGCTACACCCTCACCCTGGCCTTCCTGGCCACGGCTGCCCTGGTGCTGCTGCTTCCCGCCGTGTCGTATGTCAACAACTTCGAGCTGGTGAGGGGCCTGCGCGACACCATTGTCTCGATCAAGCTCGAGGCGGTGGATGACGTTGGCCGGATCGTGGAGATGACGCCCCTCCAGCGCCAGCTCGAGGTGCTGGCCAGGCACCAAGAGGAAGGCGCACCGTTCTGGCTGCGCATGGGCATGTACCAGGGGAACCGGCTCTTCGACCTAGCGCAGCCGTTCTACCACAAGCAGCTCAAGGAACTGTTGCTCGGCAAGCAGCACGCACGCATCAAGTACGAGCTGCAAGCCTTTTCCGCGCCCCAGGAGCGTGTCGAATGGGTCCCCAGCACCACCGCCTACGGAAGCAGCTTCAATGATTTGAAGATGTACCTGCTCATCACCCATCCCCGGAGCGTCCAGGAGCCCGAACTCGACGCGGACCACCAGTCCTGGCTCGTCTGGCAGATCGTGACGCACTGGAGGAACATCCGCGGGCAGGATCGCGACACGTCGGTGGAGGAGCAGCTCGTCGATCACGCCAGGATGTACATCGCGATGATGGCCCGGAATCCCGAGAAATTTGGATTCATCCGGGATGCAGAGGTGGTCATCAAGGCGCGCCGCGCGCTCAACCGCGTCCCTCTGGCGGAACTGCATCTTCAACAAATCAGCGCCGAGGCGAGTCAGGAGTTCCCAGAGCTGACCCTGAATGACATCGTGGGAGCAGTGCCGGAAATGCGGGCCACGAAGAAGGTGCGGCCCGCCTTCACGAAGCGGGCCTGGGATGAGCGAATCAAGAATGTGCTGAACGAAGCCTTCCAGGAACGGCAGGCCTGGGTCCTCAATCCCGATTCCAAAGAAGAGGGACGCAAGTTGAGGGCCGAGCTGCGCAGCCTCTACTATCAGAAGTACATCGAGGAGTGGGACGCGTTCCTGTCGTCGATTACCATCGAGGAACCCCAGAACATCGACCAGTCCGAGCGCATCCTGAAGAGCCTCACCAGCGGTGCGGTCATTCCCCTGGAGCGGCTCTTCAAGGTTGTCACGCACAACGTCCAGCTTGAGCCCTTGGTGAAGAAGGACGAGGAGAAAAAAGCCCCCTTTCCCCAGGGCGTGCTCCGCAATTTAGTCGATGAAGCCAAGCGCAAGGGCGTCCTGGAGTTCGATGACGCTGTCGCCGAGAACGCACAAGAGACCCAGTTCGAACCCAGGGATGTGGCGAACCGTTTCAGCGCGGTGAACGCCTTCGTGAACGAGAAGCTCCTCACGGACGACAAGCAGGAGAAGGTGACCCAGATCACCTACTACAGGGAAAAGCTCCGCTTGGTGCTCGACGCCATCATCAAGGATCACGACAGGCCGGGTGAATCCAGGTTGACGGACACCATTCGATCCACTCGCCAGGAAATCGAACGGATCGTCCAGAATCAAGACGGTAGTCAGGCGCTCTTCACCCGGCTGCTGCTTCCCCCGCTGCGGCCCGATATCGTCCCCCGTGACCTCCTCAAGAAGAAGAGCGCATTGTGGTGTGCGGAGGTCGCCGATCCTTTCATGAGCATCGTGGGCAGCCGATACCCGTTCGCCAAGGACTCAGATCTACAGGTACCGCTGTCGGAGCTGGCCGAGTTCATCCGCCCCGCCAATGGCCGGGTGAAGGAGTTCGTGAAGACCCAGCTCCAGGAGAATGTCATCCTGGAGGGAAGGCGGTGCTCCCTCGCGCTCGATTCCAGGGGCTTGTACAAGGATGACCTGTGCACCTACATGGAACGGCTCAACGCCTTGTCGACGGCGCTGTTCCCGGGAGACGAGGTGCTGCCACTCGTACGGTTCCAGATCCGCATCCACGCGGGAACTTCTCCAGACACCTCGGCCTCGGAAATCGCCTCCATCAAGTTCACCCTGGATGGCACCGATGTGATCTACCGCAATGGCCCCGACAACATCTGGCAGCGGATGATCTGGCCCGGGCAGGCCGGTGAGCCGGGAGCGACCTTGCAGGTCGTCAACACCAAGGGGGACATGTCCGAGCTCACCCAGATGGGGGAGTGGGGCTTGTTCCGGCTCCTGGAGCAGGTGAAGAACATCGAGCCCAGCACGGACGGGCGCTTCTTCACGGCCACCTGGGAGCTCAAGGAGTTCAACGGCGCCCTGGTCTCCATCGACATCCGCCCGGAGCGGCTGGCCCACCCGTTCTTCGGATCCGCGGGGAACAATTCCTTGAAGCTGATGCAGTTGTTCCGCGACCCGAAGGTGCTGCCGCCCCAGGGACTCGCCCGGAGCGACAAGGTCTGCGAGCCACAGTTCAGCGCCGCCGCGGTGCCCTGACATGCGCGCCCTCTCCGTCCGGGCCGGCCTGGTGGGGAAGGCGCCCTGCCAGCCCGACTTCCTGAGGATCAACGCCGTCAGCTCCCTCGCCTTCCAGCTCCAGCGCTGGCTGGCCGAGGGGGTGGAGGCGGCGCGCGCCGCCCGTTGTGAGCTGCCCTCCGGGACGGTCTCCTTCCTGTTCACGGCCCCGAAGGAGAAGAACGTGCTGGTGGGGGCGTTCGCGCCAAGCACCGACGGCGTGGGCCGCGCCTTTCCCCTGGCGATCTTCACCGAGCTGCCCGCCTCCACGGCGGCGCACCGGCTCGCCCTGCTGCCCATGGTCTTCCACCCCTTCCTCACGGAGGGGGCCGCGCTCCTGGACGCCGCCGCGTCCATGGCGCTTCCCGAGCTCACCGCGCGGGTGGACGCCCTGCCCTTCCCCCCGTCCGGCGCCTTCTCCGAGGCGGAGCGGCTCTGGCGGGGAGTGCTGGCACGGCGGCGCGGCGCGGAGCTGCTCGAGCCCCTGCGCCACCCCGAGGATCCGCCGGGCGGCGCCTATTACGCCTTCCACACCTTCCGCACGGCCTGCGCGGGAGAGCACCACCGGCAGCAGGGCCCGGCACAGGTCGTCCTCGAGTGCCCCATCGCTCCCGGGCTCGGACCCTCGGCGTGGCTGGAGTTCGCGGCGCGGCTGCTGCACTGGACGTCCGCGCCTCCGGCCTTCATCTGGTCCGGCGCGCCAGAGCCCCGCCTGCTGCTGTGCCTGGGCGCGATGGCGCCCGACGTCTTCCTCCATCTCTCTCGCACCAACCAGGGGGGACGCCGCGTGTGGCCCCTGCGGACGCCCCGCGAGGCCGCCATCGACCAGGCCGCCCAGGCCCTGACCGAGCCCCAGCGCCAGCGCATCGACTCGCCCACCACGAACCTCGAGGAGCTGCTCCACGCCCTGTCGTGCTGAGCCGCGCGCCCCCTCCCATGCCCCCTTCCCTCGAAGAGCTTCGCGAGCGCGCCCGGACCTGGACGGAGCCCATCTCCGAGGAGGCGCCCGCCGGCAGGTCCGCCAAACACGAGCCCGCGTACGATCTCGTCGCGCAGGAAGTGGCCCGGCTGGAGTCCCCCACGGGCACGCCCGTGAGCTGGAGCAAGGTGGTGACGAACGCGGGCGAACTGCTCCAGCGGCGCACCAAGGATCTCTGGCTCACCTCGTACCTGGCCCATGGGCTCCACGCCACCGAGGGGCTCCGGGGCGCGGTGACGGGCGTGACGGTGCTCACCGAGGTGCTGGATCGCTACTGGCCCACGCTGTTTCCGGAGGCCCAGCGCCTGCGCGGACGCGTGAACGCCGTGAGCTGGTTCGTGGCCCGCATGACGGAGTCCCTGCCCTCGGTCCAGGTGACGGGCGAGGACTGGGAGCTGGTGGAGGGACTGGAGACCGTCACGCGGAGGCTGGCGGAGGTCTCGCGCGTGCGCTTCGAGGAACAGGGGCCCTCCCTCAAACCCCTGCTGGAGGGCGTCGAGCGGCTGCGCAACCGCCTCCCCGCTTCCGCGTCGCCCCGTCCGCCCGCGGCCGAGCCCTCCGCCCGTCCAGCGACACCTCCAACTCCAGTCCCGCCTCCGGCTCCGGCCACGACTCCCGCGGTGCTCGCGCCATCGCTCGTCCTCCCCGGGGAGCAACCCAGGAGCGCCGACAACGTCCTGGACACCTTGCGTGGCATCGGTGCCTCGCTGGCCGAGTCCGCCCGGCTGCTGCGCGAGGCGAACACCGCGGATCCGCTCGCCTACCGGCTGCAGCGGGTGGGTCTCTGGTTGCACTTCACCCAGCCCCCCGCTCCCGGAGCGGAGGGCAGGACACCGGTGCCCGCGCTCCCCACGCCCCTGCGCGAGAAGCTGGAGCGACTGGAGACCCACTCGCGCTGGGCGGAGCTGCTGGAGGAAGCGGAAGCGAACCTGGAGCAATACCGCTTCGTGCTGGATCTCCAGCGCTACGGCGCCACCGCGCTGGCGGGCCTCGGGCCCACGCATGCCTCCGCGCGCGAGGCCGTGCGCCTGGAGGTGCGCGCGCTGCTCCAGCGGATGCCCGATGTGCTGGGCCTGCTCGCCTCGGATGGGACGCCGCTCGCCGACGAGCGCACCCGGAAGTGGGTGGAGGCCGAGGTGCTGGAGCGCACCGCGCCCTCGGCGCCCCTGCCGCGCACGGGTGAGCGCCCGGAGGACGGCACCGATGCGCTGCCCTCCGAGGTCCGGGAGCTCCTCGCCGCGGACCGGGTCGCCGAGGCGCTCGCGCGGCTGCAACAGCAGGTGACCACGGCCACCACGGGCCGCGCCCGCTTCAAGGCCCGCCTCCTACTTGGAAGGTTGTGTGTCCTTTCCGGACAACATTTGATGGCACAGGCCCTCTACGAAACGCTCGTCGCCGAGAGCACCACCCGGGGGATGGATGAATGGGAGCCCCAGTTGTCGGCGGAGTGCCTGGAAGGACTCCTCCTCGTGACGCGCACTGTGCAAAAAAACACCCCTGCTCTTCCTCGCGAGGCCTGGCCTCATTTTATTCGTCTGTCAAAGCTTGACCCGGCCGCTGCTTTCCGTTTAGGACAATAAACTCCTGGCAGCGTGACACGTCTCTGCTCGCTCATCCTCGCTCGCGCGCAGTTCCGCCCAGTTCCACTCCGTTCGCCGCGCCGTTTTCCCTTCGACCCTCACCCAAAGGAGCACCCTGCCGATGAGCAAGGATAGTTCTGTCGCGCCCACTGAACGCGTCAACATCGTCTACAAGCCCGCCACCGGCAATGCTCAGGAGCAGGTGGAGCTGCCGCTGAAGATCCTGATGATGGGGGACTTCACCCACCAGCCGGACGCGCGGCCCCTGGAGGAGCGGGCGCCCATCAACGTGGACAAGGACAACTTCAACGAGGTGATGGCGCAGCAGGAGTTGAAGGTGACGCTGTCGGTGCCGGACCGTCTGTCCAATGAGAAGGACGCCGAACTGCCGATGACGCTGGAATTCAAGACATTGGCGGATTTCTCGCCGGAGAGCGTCGTCAATCAGGTGCCGGAGCTCAAGACGCTGCTGGAGCTGCGCTCGGCGCTGCACGCGCTCAAGGGCCCCCTGGGCAACCTCCCCGCGTTCCGCCGCAAGCTCCAGTCGCTGCTGGGAGATCCGGACAGCCGGCAGAAGCTGATGCGCGAGCTGGGCATCCAGGACGAGACCACCCCCGAGAAGCAGTAGTCGCCAGAGGGAAAGACACCCATGAGCACCGAGACGAATGTCGTGAAGAATGGCGGCCTCGTGGTGGAGACGGCGCAGACCAATGCCTCTCTGCTCAACTCCATCCTGGCCGAGACGCGGCTCAAGCCGCAGGACGAGGGCTATGACATCGCCATGCGCGGTGTGCAGGCCTTCATCACCGAGATGCTGTCGCCCCAGCGCTCCTCCGAGGAGCGCGTGGACAAGGCGCTGGTGGACGCGATGATCGCGGAGGTGGACCGGCGGCTGAGCGCCCAGGTCAACGAGATCATCCACCACAAGGACTTCCAGGCGATGGAGTCCACGTGGCGCTCGCTGAAGTTCCTCATCGACAAGGTGGACTTCCGCGAGAACATCCGGGTGGAGATGCTCAATGTCTCCAAGGAGGATCTGCTCAAGGACTTCGAGGACGCACCGGAGGTGGTCAAGAGCGGGCTGTACCGGCTCGTCTACTCGAACGAGTACGGCGTGTTCGGCGGCAAGCCCTACGGGCTGCTGTGCGGCAACTACGACTTCGGGCCGGGCCCCCAGGACATCGAGCTGTTGCGCAAGTGCGCGGCGGTGGCGTCCATGGCGCACGCGCCGTTCCTCTCCAACGCCAGCGCGGAGTTCTTCGGGGAGCCGAACTTCCTCAACATGCCCAACCTGAAGGACCTCAACTCGCTGTTGGGAGGTCCCCAGTACGCCCGCTGGCACTCGTTCCGCGACAGCGAGGACTCGCGCTACGTGGGCCTGTGCCTGCCGCGCTTCCTGCTGCGCCTGCCCTATGGGGAGAAGACGATCCCCGTGAAGTCCTTCAACTTCCAGGAGGACGTGGTGGGCGAGCACGAGCGCTACCTGTGGGGCCATGCCTCCATCGCGCTCGCCAGCCGGGTGGCCGACTCGTTCGCCAAGTTCCGCTGGAGCCCGAACATCATCGGGCCCCAGTCCGGTGGCGCCGTGGAGAACCTCCCGCTGCACCAGTACGAGGCGCTGGGGGAAATCCAGACGAAGATTCCCACCGAGGTGCTGCTCACCGAGCGCCGCGAGTACGAGCTGTCCGAGGAAGGGTTCATCGGCCTGGTGTTCCGCAAGTCCGCGGACAACGCCGCCTTCTTCTCGGCCAACTCGGTCCAGCGCGCCAAGTACTTCGGCGGCACGCCCGAGGGCAAGCAGGCCGAGACGAACTACCGGCTGAGCACCCAGCTGCCCTACATGTTCATCATGAGCCGCCTGGCGCACTACATCAAGGTGCTGCAGCGCGAGCAGATCGGCAGCTGGAAGGAGCGCTCGGATCTGGAGCGTGAGCTCAACCACTGGCTGAGCCAGTACGTGGCCGACATGGATGATCCCGCGCCCGTGGTGCGCTCGCGCCGGCCGCTGCGCGCGGCCCAGGTGAAGGTGGAGGACGTGGATGGGCAGCCGGGCTGGTACCGCTGCAACATCCAGGTGCGTCCGCACTTCAAGTACATGGGCGCGTCCTTCACCCTGTCGCTCGTCGGCAAGCTCGACAAGGAATAGGCCCCCCCGAGGGCCGCAATCCCAGACGGGCCGCCGCGGCGCACAGCGGCCCGTCCCGCCTTCCTCATGTCCGGAGCTGGTGCTCCGGCGCTTCACCCACCCCTACGCAACTGAACGGGAGAGCCCAACATGGCAGAGACAGTACACCTCTTTCTGAAGGCCAATGGCGCGGACATCAAGGGAGAGAGCACCCAGAAGAGCCTCGGGCGCGACGGCTCCATCGAGTGCGTCTATTACGAGCAGGAGGTCATCACGGCGCGTGAGCGCGGCTCGGGCATCGCGTCTGGCCGGCGCCAGTACTCGCCGCTGCTCATCCGCAAGCGCATCGACAAGAGCTCGCCGCTGCTCATGAAGGCGCTGGTGGAGAACGCCGTCATCGAGGGGACGATGAAGTTCTTCCGCCCCAACCCCACGGGCGACGGCACGACGGAGCAGTTCTACACCGTCACCATCAAGCAGGGCCGCATCAACCACATCAAGCAGTACGTGCCCAGCACCATCGTCCCCGCCACCTCCTTCGAGCCGCCCCTGGAGGAGCTGTCGTTCGTGTTCCACACCATCTCGTGGACGTACACGAACGGTGGCGTGCAGCACGAGGACACCTGGTCGGATCAGCGCTAACCGGGCGTTCCCCCGAGGTTCCACCTCATGTCTACCCGCGGGCTCCTGTCCCGGCTCGAGAAGGGCCACCTGCATCCGTCTTCCCACAAGGAGGCACCTCTCGAGTCCATCACCCGGCACCTGCGGGTGCTGCTCAACACCCGCCGGGGGGAGTCCGTTTCTTCCCCCGGCTACGGCATCCTGGACTTCAACGATGTCGTCCACTCCTACCCCTCGGCCCTCCAGAAGATCCAGACGTCCATCCGGACGGCCATCCAGGAGTACGAGCCGCGTCTGAAGAACGTCGTGGTCGTGCATGTGCCGGATGTGCACGAGCCCGCGGCGCTGAAGTTCGAAATCACCGCGCAGCTCGCCCAGCGGGGCAGCCGCGAGGTCCTCCGCTTCCGGACGAGGGTCGGTGCCGGCGGCCAGCTCGAGTTGTGGTGAACCGTGAGGCCGGAGCATGTTCAGCAAGTACTACCTGAGTGAACTCACCTACCTCCGGGAGATGGGACGGGCGTTCGGCCTGGCCAACCCCACCATCGCGGGCCTGCTGGTGGAGCGCGGGGCGGATCCCGACGTCGAGCGGCTGCTCGAGGGCTTCGCCTTCCTCACGGCGCGCATCCGCGAGCGGGTGGAGGACGACATCCCGGAGATGGTGCACGTCCTGACGGACCTGCTGCTGCCGCACTACCTGCGTCCCCTGCCCGCCTCCACCATCATCGAGTTCACCCCACAGCTGCGCGCGCTGCGCGGCCGTGCCCATGTGCCGGCGGGCGCGGAGCTGGCGGCCAACCCCATCGACGGCACCTCGTGTCTCTTCCGGACCACGTCCGCGGTGGACCTGCTGCCCCTGACGCTGGAGGACGCGTCGCTCGACAAGTCGTCCAGCACCGCGCCCGTGCTGCGCCTGTCCTTCCTGGCGCACGAGCAGGGCCGCCTGGAGGTCTTCAAGCCCGGCGGCTTGCGGCTGTTCATCCACTCGGAGCTCGCCACCAGCGCCCTCATCCTCCTGTGGCTGCTGCGCTACTGCCGCGGGGTGGAGGTGCGTCTGGGCTCCGGCCAGAGCGTGTGGCTGCCGCCGCAGGCCATCAAGCCCATCGGGTTCGATCGCGACTTCCGGCTGCTGCCCTGGCCCCGCTCGTCCGAGGGCTACCGGCAGCTCCAGGAGTACTTCACCCTGCCCGAGAAGTTCCTCTTCTTCGAGGTGCACCAGCTGGAGACCGTCGCCGCCGTGGCGGAGGATCGCTTCGAGCTGGCCTTCCACCTGTCGCGTCCGCCTCCGCTGGAGGCGCGGATCGGCCGGGACATGTTCCGGCTGCACTGCACGCCCGCCCTCAACCTCTTCTCGGCGTCGGCCCACCCGCTGCGCCACCACACGCTGGATGGCGAGCACCTGCTGCGCGCCTCGGACATGGAGCCGCGGCACTCCGAGGTGTACTCGGTGGATCAGGTGACGGGGCTGCAGCCAGGCCGCAACGAGCGGCGCAACTACCGGCCCTTCTTCGACTTCGCGCACGGCGCGGGCGAGGGCGCCGAGCCCGCCTTCTACCGCCTGCGGCGCGCGGCCTCGCCCATCGATGACGGCATCGACACCTACCTCTCCCTGGAGACCGCCCGGGACGTGGTGCCGTCGATCTCCGAGGAGACCCTGTCCGTCGACCTGACGTGCACCAACCGCTCGCTGCCCACCCGGCTGCAGGTGGGTGACGTGTGCCTCGCCACGTTCACCTCGCCCACCCAGGCGCGCTTCAAGAACATCACCCCCGTCAGCCGCCCCGCCCGGGCTCCACTCGGCACCGAGCTGCACTGGCGGCTGCTCTCCCACCTCGCCATCAACCAGATGTCGCTCGCGGACGCCGACGTGCTGCGCCGCCTGCTGGAGCTCTACAACTTCCACTCCCTCACGGATGACCTGACGGGCCGGGCCAACCGGCTGCGCATCAACGCCATGCGCAAGGTGGAGGTGCGCGCCTGCACCCGCTTCCTGCAGGGCGTGCCCGTGCGAGGCACCCGCACCCTCCTGGAGATTGACGGAACGAGCTTCATGGGCACCGGCGACGCCTTCCTCTTTGGCTGCATCCTCGACGAGCTGCTCGCGTCGAACGTCACCCTCAACGCCTTCAACGAGCTGGCGCTCCGGCTCCAGCCCTCGCAGATGGAGTATTCGTGGCTCCCGAGGAACGGCACCCAGACGCTCTTGTAGCGGCCTCCGCGGCCCTGGCGCCCCGGGTCAACCGCCTGGGGTTCTTCCCCCTGGTGGCGTTCCTCGAGCGGCTCACCGCGGGCGCCGCCCGGGTGGGCGAGCTGGGGCCCGTGCTCCAGGAGCAGATCCGCTTCCGGCATGATCCCTCCCTGGGTTTCTCCTCGGGGGACGTCAGCGACATGGCGCTGCGCCGGGTCCCCGCCCAGGAAGACGACGTGCTGGCGAAGCGGCCCCTCTTCGAGGTCGTCACCTCGTTCCTGGGCCTCACCGGCTCGGTGTCGCCCCTGCCGATGTACGTGGCCGAGGAGGTGGCCCAAGAGGATCCCGACCACCCCGTGCGGCGCGAGTTCCTGGATCTCTTCCACCACCGGCTGCTCTCGCTGCTCTATCGCATCGAGTCGCGCTACCGCGTCACCACCGAGCTGACGTCCACCTGTGACGACCAATGGTCCCGGCGCCTGCTGGCCCTGGCCGGCTTCGACACCTTCGAGCAGGGCCGGCCCAGCAAGCTGCCCTCCTGGAAGATGCTGCGCATCGTCCCCATCCTCGCCAGCTACGTGCGCACCGCCGAGAAGCTGGAGATGGCCCTGCAGGACGTGCTCGGGGAGGACCTGGGCGGCGCCCGCGTCACCGTGCACCAGTTCGTGGGCCGGTGGGTGGAGATCGACGCGAGGATGCAACTGGGCCGCGCCAACCACCAGCTCGGACGCAACACGCTGCTCGGGGGCCGGGCCTTCGACAGGACGGGCCGGTTCAAGGTCGAGATCGGTCCGCTCCCGCCCCAGACCTGGCGGCGGTTGATGCCCGAGGGAGACTTGTACCCGATGGCGCGCGAGGTGGTGTCGCTCTGCGTGCGAGATCCCCTCGAGTACTCCTTCGAGTTGTTCCTCAGCGAGAGCGTCCAGCACACCTTCCAACTCACCCAGCGAGAGCCCTCCCGGCTCGGACGGGATACCTGGCTCGGCACGAACCGGCAGAACCGGATCACCGTGCCGGGTTCCACTTGAGTCCGGCTGTCTCCGGAGCCCCTACCATGCGCGTCGAACCTCATGCCCTCGTGAAGCGACTGACTCCCACCGCGACCCAGCTGCTCGAGGGGGCGGTGGGCCGGGCCAACACCAGCCACTGCCACGAAATCGTCGTCGAGCACCTGCTCGCGCAACTGCTGGAGGCCGAGGAGTCCGACACGGCGCTCCTGGCCCAGCGCTTCGGGGTGGAGCGGCGGCGGCTGCTCCAGGGCGTGGAGCGGGCGCTGCGCGAGCTGCGCACCGGGAGCGCCGCCCGGCCCGTCTTCTCCGAGTCCGTCTTCCAGTGGTTCGAGGACGCCTGGCTGCTCGCGTCGCTGCACCTGGGGGACTCGCGCATCCGCTCCGGGGTGCTCTTCGCCCAGTTCATCCTCCGGCGCAGCCGCTACACCGCCGAGTACTTCCCGGAGCTGGACGCCATCCCCGCCGATGAGCTCAAGCGCTGCCTCGCGGAGGTGCTGCGGCCCTCGGCGGAGACGGTCGAGGTGGCACCGCCCGAGGGCGGACGGCCCGCCTCCGCTCCCACGTCCGCGGGCGGCGCCGAGGAAGGCGCCCTGAAGCGCTTCGCCACGTCGTTCACCGCCCGGGTGCGCGAGGGGAAGATCGATCCCGTCTTCGGCCGGCACCGCGAGGTGGGGCAGCTCGTGGACATCCTCTCGCGGCGCCGCAAGAACAACCCCCTGCTGGTGGGTGAGCCGGGCGTGGGCAAGACGGCGCTGGTGGAGGGTCTGGCCTGGGCCATCGTGAAGGGCGAGGTGCCCGACTCGCTGAAGAACGTGGAGGTGCTGGGCCTGGATATCGGGCTCTTGCAGGCGGGCGCGGGAGTGCGAGGCGAGTTCGAGAACCGGCTCAAGGCGGTGATCGCCGAGGTGAAGGCCTCCGCCGTGCCGCTCGTGCTCTTCATCGACGAGGCGCACACCCTCATCGGGGCGGGAGGCGCCGCGGGAGGCAGTGACGCCGCCAACCTGCTCAAGCCCGCGCTCGCCCGGGGCGAGCTGCGCACCATCGCGGCCACCACCTGGTCCGAGTACAAGAAGTACTTCGAGAAGGACGCCGCGCTGGAGCGCCGCTTCCAGCCCGTCAAGGTGGAGGAGCCGGGCGAGGAGGACGCGGTGCTGATGCTCCGGGGCCTGCGCGCCACCTACGAAGCGGCCCATGGCGTCATCATCCGGGACGAGGCCATCACCGCGGCGGTGCGCCTGTCCCAGCGCTACATCACCGGGCGGCAGTTGCCCGACAAGGCGGTGGACCTGCTGGACACGGCGGCCGCGCGCGTGCGCATCGCGCAGTCCACCCGGCCCGAGGAGCTGACGGGGCTGGAGGCCCGGATCGCCGGCGTGGAGCGGGAGCGGGACGCGCGGCGAAGGGATCTCGCGGACGGTCACTCGGGAGACGCGGCGGAGCTGGAGTCCCTGGAGGCGAAGCTGCGCGCCCTCCACGATCAGGTGGCCACCTTGCGTGGACGGTGGGAGGAGGAGCGTGCCTCGGTGGCCTCGCTCCAGGCCGCGCGCAAGGCCCTGTCGGAGGTCCCCGCCGGACAGGAGCCCGGAGCACTCCGGGCCGCGGTGGACGAGGCGGTGGCGGCGCTGGCCCGGATCCGGGGCGAGGAGCCGCTGGTGCACGGGGACGTGGACGCGGAGGTGGTGGCCCAGGTGGTGGCGGGGTGGACCGGCATTCCCGTGGGGAAGATGCGCACCGACGCGATGGAGGCCGTGCTCCACCTGGAGCAGCGGCTCGAGGCGCGGGTGCGCGGGCAGCCCGCGGCGATCCAGAAGGTGGCCGAGACGCTGCGCGTCGCCCAGGCCGGCATCCGCGATCCGGAGGCCCCCATCGGGGTGCTGCTCTTCGTGGGCCCCAGCGGCGTGGGGAAGACGGAGACGGCGCTCGCGCTGGCCGACAGCCTCTATGGCGGCGAGCGGTTCATGACCACGCTCAACATGTCCGAGTTCCAGGAGAAGCACACTGTCTCCCGGCTCATCGGCTCCCCGCCGGGGTACGTGGGGTATGGCGAGGGAGGCCTGTTGACGGAGGCGGTGCGCCAGCGGCCCTACTCCGTCGTCCTCCTGGACGAGTGCGAGAAGGCCGACCTGGAGGTGATGAACCTCTTCTACCAGGTGTTCGACAAGGGGATGCTCACCGACGGCGAGGGCCGCGCGGTCGACTTCCGCAACACCGTGCTCATCCTCACCAGCAACCTGGGCTCGGACGTGGTGATGCGCATGCACGAGCGGGGCGCCACTCCCAGCACGGAGGACGTGGTGGCGGCGATCCGGCCCACGCTCAGCCAGCACTTCAAGCCCGCCCTGCTCGCGCGCATGACGATCGTCCCCTTCTTCCCCGTGGGCCAGGAGGTGATGAAGCAGATCGCCGCCATGAAGCTCACGGTGCTCGCCGACCGGCTGCGCGCCACCCACCGGATTGAAACGACCTTCGCCCCCGAGCTCGTGGACGTGCTGGCCCGCCGGTGCACCGAGTCGGAGACGGGCGCGCGCAACGTGGAACACCTGCTGCGCGGCTCGCTGATGCCCGAGGTCTCCCGGAACCTGTTGCAGTGCCTGGCCGGAGGAAGTGCTCCGGCCCGCCTGCACGTGGGGCTCACCCCCGAGGGCGGCTGGCACACCCACTTCACCGAGACCCGGGCGTGATGCCTTGCGTCGAGAGGCCAGGAACACCATGAAACGACTGACGACCCTTGTGAGCACCGGAATCCTGCTCCTGTTCGGATGCGCGGCCCGGCCTCCCACCCAGGCCCTCTGCTCCATCGACGTGGCCCGGGAGAAGCGGCCCATCCTCTCCGCGGAGGATTGGTTCGACCTGCTGCTCCACGGCTTCGACCGCGAGGCGCACACCCTGGCGCGGCCCACGCTGGACTGCTCGGGCTCCCCGGTGGTGTGGCAGGAGCCCGTGGCGGACGAGTGCCGGGAAGCCGGCCCCGACGCCGAGCTGCTGCCCATGTCCAAGCAGCTCTCGGACGAGGATCTCGTGATGACGACACTCCGGGCGGACCTCCGGCTGGTGTGGGTCATCGCGCGGCGCTACGCCAACGGCGAGGCCCTGGGGCCCGTGGGACTGGTGGAGCGCACGGACAAGGGCATCGTCGTGCGCGCGCTTGGCAGCCTCCGCTCCTTTCCCCTCCACTCCCAGCTGAGGCTGGAGCGCAGTGGTGACACGACCCTCCTGGTCGCCGAGGGCGAGCAGTGCAGCCTGAGCGCCCCCACGGTGTGCCGGCGGTTCGCCCGCATCCTCCCCATGCGTAATGGCCGGTTCTTCTCCGAGTCCGTGATGAGCAAGGACGGCAAGTGCCTGGGCCCCGCGTGGTTCCCCTTCGCCCGGGAGCAGCTGCTCAAGCTGCCCAGCGGGATGCACCGCAAGGTGCAGCAGACCGCCACGCTCAAGTACACGCCCGAGGGCATCTCCATCAACGAGGAGGTGGCGATGGACGATCTGAATCCCAAGCTCCCCGCCATGCCGCCCCGCGCGTACCGGCGGGCCCAGTCCGAGCGCAAGCTCCGGGTCGAGAACAACCGCCTGGTGGCGACGGACGCATCCATGTGGGTGCGGTTGATGGAGCTGGAGTTGTTGGCGGGCGCCATCCCCATCGAACCTGCCTCCGTGGCCCAGGCGAAGAGCACGCCGTGAAGAAGCCCCTGCCAGAGGAGCTCTGCGTCTCGGTGACGGGCCGGGGAGACGCGGTCACGTACGGGCCGGAGCGCAAGAAGGAGCCGGCTCCGGAGCCCGGGCTGCCGCTGCTCGTCTTCGGTGCCACGGGCCGCACGGGGCGGTGTCTGGTGGAACAGGCGCTCGCGGCGGGACACCGGGTCACCGCGTTCGCGCGGGACACACGTGCGCTCCCCCCGGCCCACGCCCGGCTGCGGCACATCCAGGGCCGGGTGGAAGACGCCAGCGCGGTGGAGGACGCCGTGAAGAACCACCACGCCGTGCTGTGCGCGCTGGGCCCCACGGGGCGCAAGGACGCCGAGGCCATCGCCCGGGGGACGGAGAACATCGTCGCGGCGATGCAACGCCATCAGGTCTGGCGCCTTATCTATGTCCCCTTCCACGAGCAGGGAGATGGGTGGGGACCCGCGGCGCTCTTCGACAAGCTCATGGCCCGCTTGCGCCCGAGGACGAACACCAGCGGCTGGCAGCAGCGCGTGGCGGTGATTCGTGAGAGTTCGCTCGAGTGGGTGATCGTCCGGCCCACGCGGCTCACCGATGCCGCGGCGAGCGGACGGCATCAGGTGTCCATCGATCAGGGCAAGGTGCCCTTGCGCATCGCGCGGGCCGACGTGGCCGCGTTCATGCTCGAGCAGCTTCGTTCTCCCCGGTACGTCCGGAAGTCTCCCGTCATTGGCGGCTGAGTCCCCAGGGAAGGTGTCATGGTCGCACGAGCCTCATTGCTGGGCAGCACCTCGCTGTTCCGCTTCGCCGTCAATGGCAGTCCGGACGAGATGCGGGTCATCCAGTTCTCCGGAACCGAGGCGATGTCGAGCCCGTTCGAGTTCCACCTGAAGCTGGCCTGCGAGAACCAGTCGCTCGACTTCTCCGACGTGGTGGGCAAGACGGCCCTGCTCACCCTGGTGGGGGAGTCGGCGCCGCGCTTCGTGCATGGCATCGTCAGCCGCTTCGAGCAGGTCAACGAGCTGCACCGCCATGCCATCTACCACGCCAGCCTCGTGCCCCAGACGTGGCGCCTCCGGCACCGCCACGACTGCCGCATCTTCCAGGACGAGACCACCCCGGACATCCTCAAGAAGGTCTTCGAGAAAGCGGGCATCTCGAGCGACCACTTCAAGTTCTCCCTGAGCAACACCTACGAGCCGCGCAACTACTGCGTGCAATACCGCGAGTCGGACTGGGCGTTCGTCAGCCGGCTCATGGAAGAAGATGGCATCTTCTATTTCTTCGAGCACCACGCGGACAAACATGTCCTCGTCATGGGAGACAGTGCCTCGGCGAACCAGCCCATCCCGGGCGGCGAGCTGCTGCCGTTCCGCCGGCCGGCCGGCTTCGTCATCGACGCGGAGCACGTCCAGCGGTTCCGGTTCGCCGAGGAGATCCAACCCGGCACGGTGAGCCTGCGCGACTTCAACTTCAAGAAGCCGGACCTGTCCCTGCACGCGGATGGCAAGGCGCAGGTGGACGCGGACCTGGAGGTCTATGACTACCCGGGCGAGTACCAGCACCCCGGCGAGGGCAGCTCCGCCAAGGGCAAGCGTCTGGCGAAGCTGCGGCTGGAGGAATGGCAGGCGGGCCGCAAGGTGGGACAGGGAGAGAGTGATTGCGAGCGCTTCTGCCCGGGCTCCCTGTTCACGCTGTCGGAGCACTCCCGTACCGACTACAACGCGCGCTACCTGCTCACCAGCGTGGGCCATTATGGCCACCAGTCCCAGGTGCTCGACGAGGAGTCTGACGGAGGAGATTTCAACTACTCCAACAACTTCACCTGCATCGCGGAGCAGACGCCCTTCCGCCCGCCCCGGACGACACCTCGGCCCCAGGTGCGCGGGGTGCAGACGGCGGTGGTCGTCGGCCCCTCGGGAGAGGAGATCTACACGGACGAGTACGGACGGGTGAAGGTCCAGTTCCACTGGGATCGGCAAGGCCAGCGCAATGAGCGCAGCTCCTGTTGGATCCGCGTGAGCCAGCTCTGGGCGGGCGAGTCCTGGGGCGCGATGTTCATCCCCCGTATCGGGCAGGAGGTCATCGTCGACTTCATCGAGGGCGACCCGGATCGGCCCATCATCACCGGGCGCGTGTACAACGGCGCCAACCCGGTGCCCTACCCGCTACCGGACGAGAAGACCAAGAGCACCATCAAGTCCAACACTTCCCTGGATGGAAACGGCTACAACGAGCTGCGCTTCGAGGACAAGAAGGGCCAGGAGCAGATCTTCATGCATGCCCAGCGCAACATGGACAAGCATGTGAAGAACGACTCCTTCGAGAACATCCTGCATGATCGCCACCAGACCATTGGCAGCCAGCTCAAGGACGGCAAGGTCGGCGATCAGAACGAGATGATCTACCGGGACAAGAGCCTCAAGATCCACCGGCACCACCAGGAGCACATCGGCGGAGACATGAAGCTGCTGGTGGGCGGTATCGACGGCGAGGGGAACCAGGACATCATCATCGAGGCCCACAAGAAGGAGCTCATCCTCAAGAACAGCCATCTGCACGTGAAGGGCAACCTCAACGAGCAGGTGGACGCCACCCAATCTCTCACCGTGGGCAAGGATCTCCAGGTGACGGTGGGACAGAAACACGCACTGGAGGCCGGCCAGGAAATCCACCTCAAGTCCACGAACGTCGTCATCGAGGCCGCGAGTGGATTGACCATCCGGGGGCCGGGAGGGTTCATCACCATCGACGCCAGTGGCATCTCCATCAAGGGCACCATGGTCTACATCAACACCAGCGGGGCGCCCATACCTGGCAGCGGCGCGAAACCCACCGCGCCCACGGATGCCGCTCCAGCGCAGCCCACCCAGCCCGCCCTGGCCGACGACGGAACCTGACGCCGAGGGAGAACCCCATGCCTCCAGCCGCGCGCATCAGCGACATGCATGTGTGTCCCAAGGTGGAGCCTGGACCGGTCCCCCATGTCGGAGGGCCCACGTCCTCCGGCGAGTCCACGGTCATCATCGGTGGCATGCCCGCCGCCCGGATTGGTGACAGCCTGGTGTGCTTCGGCGGACCACCCGACTCCATCTCCCAGGGCGAGTCTACGGTCATCATCGGGGGCAAGCCCGCCGCGCGTCTGGGGGATGGCACCTCCCATGGTGGAGTCCTCGTGGCCGGTTGCCCCACGGTCATCATCGGCTCGTCCGCGCAAGCGCAGACCGTCGTGGTGGCGGCCCGGGACGGCACCCCCTTCTGTGAGGAGTGCGAAAAGAAGAAGAGGGCACAAGAGCAAGCCCAGCGGGACGCGCAGTCCCAGGCCGAAGCTCCTGATGCATCCGCCTCGAGCAGCCCGTCCCCCGAGCAGGTGTCTCCCGAGCAGCAGCAGGGCGCGCTCGATCGCCTCGTCGCGTCCAAGGTCAATCCAGCCCAGGCCCAGAAAACCCTGGAGCTGGCGGCACTGGCTGGCGTCGCACGTGAGGTCGTCGAGGTCGTCAACAGCGGGAAGCTCGAGAACCTGCTGGGCTTGAAGAGGTTCCTCACGGGACTCCATGCGGAACGCAAGGACATCAACAACCCGCGCAATGGCAAATTCGAACAACTCAAGGAAGTCCATCGTCGCGCGATGATGGGCCATGAAGTGGCCCTGGAGGGCCGCAAACGGCAAGACAACGATGCTCGGAGTGGCCAGGCGGATGTCATCGATCACACGAGCATGGAAGCCATCCAGATGAAGTCCGTGACGGGAGCATCTCTCAACACGTTCCTCGGCAACCTGCAATCGGCGGTGGATCAATTGGGTGGCGTGGGAGGGGAGGATCCGCCCGTGGGCTACCAGCGCGTGGCCGAGGTTCGTCTGGCACCGACGAGCACCCTCTACCAGCAGGATCGGCAAGAGCTTCTCGGGAATCTGCGCGGGAGGGTCAACAACCTTGATAGCCTGCAACCCAAAGACACCACTCCCGGGGTCGTGCGAATCGTCAATCAGCACGGAACCCACATCTTCTCGCCCGACGAACTGAAATGACCATGCGCAATCTGTGGGCACAAACCGAGAATCCCTTCGCGACCTGGGTCGCGGACCTGACGCCACTGCGCGCCCAGCCCGAGTCGCTGCTGCGGTTCGTCCTCGACGTGCTCGAAGAGGGAGCCCGCTACCAGGTGCTGAAGATCATCGAGGCGCCGCTCCTCGGCTACACCGCGGAACATGGCGGCGAACTCGGACCCCTCTTGTCCAAGCTGTACCAGGAGCATCACGTCGTCGACCTTTTCGGCTTCACGGGAGCCGCGATGGCACCGGGGCATCCGCAATCATCCACGGCCCAGGCCACCCTGTCGTGGTACGACGTCAACGGAAAGGTCGTGGAAGGAGCCTGCACCGATCTGGGGGCATTGCTGGCCCGGTTCGAGCCGGCGCCGGACGCCTTTCCACTCGACTGCCTGAGGCATTATCCACCGGTCCGGGTGACGGGCAGACGCCTCGAATATCCCCCGGATTCACGCGAGCCGAAGAACTCGCCCCTGGACTGGCCACTTGAGGTGCGCTTCTCCATCCACTCCGACATCTGGTTTCCGTGGAGTTTCGGCCTGACTCATCCCGAGTTCGACTACAAGCGGATGTTCGACAATCGCGAACTCGCGGGCCGCCACACCCCGCGGTTGAACGCCTTCCTCAAGGCCGTGGAAGCCAAGACCCTCGAGTTGGGGGGCTCCTGGCAGATCGATTCGGACGAAATCGGCACTGGCATGAGCCCCTGGCTGACCGCACACGGCATCGATCTGGAGACCGAGCCACTGGCGCGAATGCCCGCCGCGGCGATCGACACCGAGTGGGCATGATGGAAGCAAGACGACTGATCATCCAGGTTCTCTGGGGGGCCCTCTCCCCCAACAAGTTCATCGTCCAGCCGGCCCAGGCGCTTCGCGTCGGACGAGGGAAGACCGTGGGGGTTTCGCTCCCCAACGATGCAGGGATGTCCCAGGAGCACTTCGAGCTGTCGTGGGACGGTCAGCACTGCCGACTTCGCGACCTGGGAAGCGCCACGGGCACCCTGCTGGATGGACAGAAGGCAGCAACCGGGCAAGTCTTCAACAAGAGTTGGATCCGCGCGGGCTCGACCGACTTCTCGGTGTTCATCGAGGGCTTTACCCCTCCCAAGGAGCCGCCTCCTCCCGAGGCGAGAGATGCCGCACAGCAACACCTTCGGGTCTTGCAGTCGCTCGCCGCGGAGGCTCCGCTGTTCGCCATCCTCGACGCCGCGCGCACGCCCCGGATCCTGGAGTTGCTCCAGGAGTCCGTGGAGGAGTACCAATCCCTCTACGAGGGCCCCCAAGGGCAGGCACTCGCGGAGGTGGCCCCTTACCTCGTGAGCCTTCCGCCTCAGTCACGGCTGCTGGAGTCCTTGACGCTCGAGGGCTGGATGCAGAACTGGGGCATCTATCTGACCTGTCCCTCGCCTTTCCTCGAGCTCAGGCGCCATCTGCGCAAGTTCTTGATGGTCGAGGCCGAGGACAACGACCATCGCCTCTACTTCCGGTTCTATGATCCCCGGGTGTTGAGGATCTTCCTGCCCACCTGCTCGGCGCGGCAACGCGAGGAATTCCTCGGGCCCATCCACACCCTGGCCTTCGAACAGATTGATGATCTTCAACACATGTCCATCCTATCTGCACGAAAATCCTAAACAACCGAGGTTGGAAATCCTCCTGGAAGAAGGCAGCACACAAACCGTCACGATCGATGAGAAGACGTTCGCGGTGGATCGGCACTTCCGCTTCCACCGGGGAGAGATTCAAGGCGAGTGAGGACGTATCAGCGAGAACCGAAGAACCTCGAAAGGCAAGGGCCATGAACTCCATCGAGATCCGCAGTCTCCTGCAGGCTGATCCGGACGTATTCATCCACTACACCGATGAGACAGGGCTGCGGAACATCCTTCAGGAGGGCGTCATCCGGCCCAACCGCAAGGGGCACGTCTACTTCACCCAGGAGCCCTTCAGCCAGGCGGACGCGCACATGAACCTCTTCCTGGCACAATCGACGCACGAGGGCCGGGGCTCCCACATCCTCGTGATCCGCCTCGATCCAGGGGTCCGAATCACGAAGATGTCCGACCTCTATGAGTTCCGCATCCAGGACAGCCTCAAGTTGCACCAGCACGAGGTTCTCTATGAGGGGAAGAACCCCTTCGGGCTCTGACTCCAGAACCCAGCCCCTCAGCGGAGGGTAATTTTTTCAGTAGAAGCTTGAATCTCCAGCTTATCAGGTTCTCAAGCGATTCCGTGACCCGAAATCCACGGCCAGCGCCTCCATGGCCGTCATGACCCACTCCCACATTCATCCGACCGAAACCCGTTCCAGGCGCCGTGACAACCGCTCCAGGTGGCTCCTGGGTGCCACGTGCGCGACGCTGTTCCTCACGACCGCGTGCTCCCCGGCGAGCGGTTCTCCCGAGGGACAAGATGACGCCCCAGTGGCCGCCTCCAGCGCACTGCGCACCTCCGGCGTGAGCTTCAAGACGGTGCTCGGCAATCGCTACGTGGGCGCGCAGAACAACGGAGGCGGCGCGGTCATCGCGACGGCGACGAGCGCCCAGGCGTGGGAGAAGTTCACCCTCGATGACATCAACGGTGGGGCCCTCGAGAGCGGGGATACGGTCTTCATCCTCGCGGGCACCGGGAACTACCTCCAGGCCGCCAACGGCGGCGGCTCCTCGCTCAACGCCGCCAGCTCGAATGCGCTCGGCTGGGAGACGTTCCGCATCGTCAAGCAGAGCGGAAGCGGGGTCATCTCCAACGGCGACATCGTCGGCCTGCAGACGGTGACGACGGGCCACTGGGTGTCCGCGGAGAATGGCGGCGGCGGCACAGTGTTCGCGTACGGCGGCGCGTTTGGCAGCTGGGAGCAGTTGGCGATCTCCGGCCTGCCCTCGAGCCCGCCGCCGCCGACGACGCGCCCGCGCGTCGTGGGTTACCTGCCCAACTGGTACGGCTCCTACGCGAGCTGGGTCGGCCGGGTGGACTTCGCCAAGCTCACGCATGTGAACCTCGCCTTCGCCCTGGGCGACGCGAATGGACACCTCGAGCTGGCGCCGAGCAGCGATCTCGCGACGTTCGTGAACGCCGCGCATGCCAAGGGCGTGAAGGTGTTCCCCTCGCTCTGTGGCGGCGGCGGAGACGGCCGGATCACGCCCTTCTACCAGCCCGACAAGGTCGATGCCTTCGTGGACCACATCATCGACTTCGTGGTCTCCAACAACATGGATGGGATCGACGTGGACGTGGAGGCGCCGGATCGCATGGGCGCCTTGTACGACACGTTCATCGCGAAATTGATCGCCAAGGCGCGTCCGCGCGGTCTTCCCGTGACGGCCGCCGTCGCTCAGTGGATGCAGTACGGCATGTCTGACACCACGCTGCGCTCCTTCGACTTCATCACCGTCATGTCCTACGACAACGCGGGCACCTGGACGGGCGCGGGCGAGCACTCGAGCTATGCGCAGGCCCAGACCGCGCTCACCTTCTATTCGAACAAGGGTGTGTCGAAGGACAAGATCGTGCTCGGAGTGCCCTTCTACGGCTACTGCTGGGGCAACTGTGGCGGAAAGAGCAGCGCGTACGTGCTCTACAAGGACATCCTGGCGAAGTACCCGAACGCCTGGAACGCGGATTGGATCAACGCCGACGGCGCCCAGTACTCGTACAACGGGCTCGCGACCATGCGCGCGAAGACGACCCTGGGCAAGCAGTACGGCGGAATCATGATCTGGGAGCTGGCCGGAGACCAGAGCACCTCGAGCGAGCAGTCCCTGCTCCGCGCCATCCACGGCGCGCTGCAGTAGGGCGTCCCCCGCCCTCCCCAGCTCCAGGATGACAAAGAACTAAGGTCTTAGTTGCCAAACAACTAAGGTCTTAGTAGTTTACGGTCCTGGAGGTCGGGACCGTGTCCAAGTCATCGCAGAACGAAGCTCCCAGGCCGCTCACGCCCGTGGAGCTGGAGCTGATGCAGCTCGTCTGGCGCAAGGACGAGGTGAGCGTGGCGGACGTGCTCGAGGCGCTGCCGCCGGAGAGGAAGCTGGCCTACACCTCGGTGTCCACGGTGCTGCGCATCCTCGAGCAGAAGGGGGTGCTGCGCAGCCGGAAGGTGGGCCGGGGGCATCTGTACTCGGCGGTGCTGCCGCGCGAGGCCTACGAGCTGCAGAGCGTGCGCCACCTGGTGGAGACGGTGTTCGACGGCACGCCCTCCGCGCTGGTGGAGCGACTGGTCGAGGCCGTCCCGCTCTCCCCCGAGGAAGTGGAGCAGATCCGCGCGCTGCTCGCCAAGAAGGACTCCCGGTCATGAGCGCCCTGGCGAGCACCTTGGCCACGGGCTATGTGAGCGTGGCGATCCTGCTCACCATGGGCTACGCGCTGCTGCGCGCCGCCCTCGCGCTCCTGGGGCGGGTGGGCCTCCACCTGTCGGCACGGCAGACGTTGTGGGCCGGGCGTGTGACGCTGGCGCTGGCGCTCCTGCTTCCCCCCGCGTGCATGAGCGTGCGCGGGCTGGTGCCCACCGGGCCACTCTTCACCTTCGATCGCTCCGTGGTGCGGCTCACCACGCGGCTGCCAGAGCCGGCCTGGAACGCGCCTCCGCGCGCCTCCGCGCCCCGCCCCGCCGAGGCGCCCGCGTCCTTCCCGGTGGGGTTGGCGGTGGTGCTGCTGCTCGGGACGGCCACGGGGGTGCACTGCGCGCGGGAGCTCCGCCCGCACCTGGGGCTGCTCCGCCAGCTCGAAGCGCTGCCCCGCGTGCGCCAGGTGGGCCGTGTGGCCGTGGTCCTCCTCGACACCGGGGCTACCGCCTTCTCCACCTGGTTCCCTCGTCCGGCGCCCCACCCCAGCGCCTGGGTGGCGGTACCCGCCCATCTCCTGGAGGACCCCGCGGGCCTGCGGATGACGGTCCTGCACGAGCTCCAACACCACCGCCAACGCGACACGGTGCTCGCCTACGTGCGCCTGCTCCTGGACGGGGCCTTCTTCTGGAACCCCGCGGTGCGCGCCTTCGGGCGCTGGCTCGCCACCCACCAGGAGTTCGCCTGCGACGAGGCACTCGTGTCCGGAGGCAAGGCCCGTCCGCACGACTACGCGCGCTGCCTGCTCGACGCGGCCCTGCGCGCCTCCGGTTCACCCCCGCTTCCCGTCAGTGTCACGGGCATGGCCCACCCCACCACCAGGAGGATCGAAATGCTGTTCCAATCCCGTCCCAGCCGTAACCACCGCGCCCTCGGGCTCGTCGCCACCATCGCCCTGACGCTCGTCCCCCTCACCCTGTGGGCGCAGAGCGCCACCCGTGGCCGCGCGGTGACGCTCGCCGAGGCCCAGGCGCTCGCGCGCTCCTCGCAGCCCGAGGGTGACCTTCCCGTGGTGGTGGATGAGCTGGTGGTGGAGAAGCTCAACCAGCTGGTGAGCACACCCAAGGGCCGCGCCTTCATGAAGAAGGCCCTGGGGAACCTGACCCCCCAGCGCGAGGCGCTCACGCGCACGCTGCGCGCCCGGGGGCTGCCCGAGGGGCTGCTGGCCGTGGCCATGGTGGAGTCGGCGGTGACCAACATGCCGGAGACGTCGACGAATCCCTCGCTGGCTCCAGGAATGAGGGGCGCGGGGGTGTGGATGTTCATCCCCTCGACGGCGCGCCAGTACGGACTCCAGGTCGACGCGGAGCGTGACGAGCGGCTCGACGTGACGCGCGAGACGGAGGCCGCCGCGGCCCTCTTCTCCGATCTGCACGGCCGCTATGGCGACTGGCGCCTGGCGCTCGCGGCCTACAACCAGGGAGACCAGAAGGTGGACGAGGTGCTGAGCGCGACGGGCCTGCGCGATGCCAGCGCACTCGCCCGCGCTGGCCACCTCAATGACTACGTGAGCACCGTGCTGGCCGGACTCCTCGTCCTGCGCAACCCCCACCTGCTCGACTGAGCCTTTGCCTCGCGGTGCCCAGGTGTGCTGGCCGTGGAGGCCCCCTTCGTTGAAAGCTCCGGGCTTCTCACGGAGGTGTACCGACATGAAGCCTCAGGATCTCCAATACACGCTGGATTGGATCGCCATCCGGGAACTGGTGGCCGAGTACGGACAGGCCATCGACTTCGGCAAGGACACGGGAGACTGGAGCCGCTGGGTGAACGTCTTCACGCCCCAGGTCACCGCGGACTACAGCCGGCTCTTCGGAGAGCCGGTCACCATGGCGCGGGAGCAGATGGCCCAGGTGGGAGGCGAGGCCCTGGCGCCCTTCAGCAGGGTCCAGCACGCCACGGCCAACACCGTGCGCACCCACTTCAAGAGCGACACGGAGGCGCAGGTGATGGCCTATGCGGACGTCGGCCACTTCTTCTCCCTGGGCGGTGTCCCCCAGGAGTGGACCATCGTCATCCGCTATACCCATGACCTGGAGAAGACCCCCGAGGGCTGGAGGATCCGCCGGGTGATGTTGGATCCCATCCACTTCCGCGGCAACCCGCTGGGTCTCGAGCTGGTCAAGGGCAAGCGGTTCGTCTGACTTCACGAGAGCTGTTTCGACGGGCCCTCTTCCCTCTCACGTGGGCCTGTCTTGGTACCCCGGGCGTCCCCGCCGGAATCACCCGTCTTCTCCGGCGGCTTCTGCTCCTTGAGTGTCCCCAGGCTCGTGCTCCACCACTCCGGACACAGCACGAGGAAAAGGCCACCGAACGCCAACATGCCCAGCAATGAGACCAGTACGATTTCCATGGATTCTTCTCGCTCTTTCTCGACGCCAATCAAAGGGGATGACTGGCCGGAGCGCGAAAGCACGCCCGGCCCCTCGATGCTTCTCGACAGGAGGAGGGGCAGCGCGGCGCGAATGCGCCAGGCCACTCCTCCGCCGTTCGGGACGTCGCTCAGGGTCTCGAGCCCCCTCTCGCCAGGGCGGAGGGAGGGCCAGGGTCCCCCGGGCGCGCGCCCAGAGAGCTCAGATGAGGAGCGAGCGGATACGAAGGAAGACGGGAGGCCCCTGGGCGTGGGGCGTGTCCCAGAGGGCGAGCGACAAGCGGCCGCTGTCCTCGGGAGCCTGGACGGTCATCCACACCGGCGGTGGGGACGGGGGGACCCCGAGCGGCGAAGCGTGGCTGGAGACGTCCACGAGGGCCGGCGCGGGGATGTGCCGGTCCAGCGCGTCGCAGCAGTCCTTGCGCAACGCCGTCTCGTCGTGCGGGACCGTCTCCGCCTTCTTCTCTCCATGAGGGCAGTGACAGGCGGAGAGCGTCGAGGCCTGCTTCGGGCAGAAGTGCGCGAGCCCCACGCCACTGGCGACGGCCTGCCAGCCGAGCAGAAGCACGAGCGTGAAGAGACGAAGAGCCAGCGACACGGTGCCCTTCCCTATACGTGGGCCGAGTACCGGCCGCAACCCATGTGTCCGGCGCGAAGCCGAGCGGACTCCATGACCTGAGCCTGGCTCAGGGCTCCTCCTGGACGGGCGCCTCCGCCTCTTGAACGGCTGCCTCCTGGACAGGAGCCTCCGCCTCGGTCCGCAGCGTGCTGGCCACCAGGACCTCCTGGGTGCTGAGCACCTTGTCGAGGTCCATCAACAACACGAACGTCTTCTCCCCCGCGGGCAGCCCCATCCCCAGCAGGTAGTCCACATGCACCGGCGCGCCGAACGACGGCGGCGGCACCACCTCCGAGGGCTGGAACTCCAGCGCCTGCCCGATGGCATCCACCAGCAGGCCCAGCACGAGCTGCTCCCCGCCCAGCTTCACCTCCACCACCACGATGCAGCTCCACTTCGTCACCGTGGCTGGCGGCAGACCCAACTTCACCGACAGATCCACCACGGGCACCACGCTGCCTCTCAGGTTGAAGACCCCTCGCACCCATCCGGGCGCGCCGGGGATGCGCGTCACCGTGTCGTACTCGATGATCTCCTTCACCTGCAGGATGCCGAGCGCGAACTCCTCCCCCGCCAGGATGAAGCTGAGGTACTGCGTGGAGATCTCGGCAGGCTGTTCGCTCATGGCCGTCTCCTAGAAGCGCCTGAACTCGCGGTCCTCGTCCGGGAGCGCGGTGGAGAGGGACACCCGCGCGGACGGAGCCGCGGAGCCGGGCCCCCGCGCCGTGGCCTTCAGCCCATGAGCGATGGAGGGCTTCGCCACCGCGGGGTGCGGCCTCGGCCTCGAGCCGCGATCCCCGTCGGCCACTCGGAAGAAGGACACCAACTGACTGAGCGCCTCCGCCTGGGAGGAGAGCTCCTCCGCCGTGGACGCCAGCTCCTCCGAGGCCGAGGCGTTGCGCTGCGTCACTTGGTCCACGTGCGCCATCGCCTTGCTCATCTGCCCCACGCCGCTGGCCTGCTCCACCGAGGCCGCCACCACCTCCTGCACCAGATCCGTCGTCTTGCGAATGGAGGGCACCAGCTCCGACAACAGCTCTCCCGAGCGTGTCGCCACCTTCACGCTGCTCGAGGCCAGCCCGCTGATTTCCCGTGCCGCCGACCGGCTGCGCTCCGCCAGCTTGCGCACCTCCGTGGCCACCACCGCGAAGCCCTTGCCGTGCACTCCCGCCCTCGCCGCCTCGATGGCCGCGTTGAGCGCCAGCAGATTGGTCTGGTAGGCGATCTCCTCGATGATGGAGATCTTCTCCGCGATGGAGCCCATGGCCACCACCGTCTCTTTCACCGCCTGGCCACTCTCCTCGGCATCCCGAGCCCCCTGCAGGGCCATCTGCGCCATCTGCCGGCTGTGGTCCCGGTTCTGGCCGATGCTGGCCGACATCTGCTCCAGGCTGGAGGTGGTCTCCTCCACGCTGCTGGCCTGCTCGCTGGTGCCCTGCGCCAGACTCTGCGACGAGGAAGACACCTGCGCGGAGGCCGAGGCGAGCGCATCGGACCCCTCGCGCACCTCACCGATGACCTCGGCCAGCTTGCGCACCATGCGCTGCATGGCCGCCAGCAGCCGGCCCGTCTCGTCCTCCGTCGCCACGTCGATGCGCACGGTGAGGTCTCCCTCGGCGATGCGGTCCGCCACCGCCACCGCGCCGATCAACGGCCGCGCGATGGCCCGGGCGAGGAAGTAGCAGAGCAGGAGGCCCACGAGGACCGCCCCCCCCATCGCCCAGAGGATCCACTGCTGCGCCGTCTCATGGGTCTTGTCCGCGGCATCCGAGGCCCGCTGGCCCGCCCTCAGGTTGATCTCCGCCAGTTGCGACAGCTTGGCGCTGGCGGCGTCGAAGGCCTGCTGGGAGCGGCCGCGGAGCAAGCCGCGGGCCTGCTGGTTCTTGTTCTCCCTCGAGAGCGCGATGACCTTGTCGTGCTCCTCGATGTACTCCTTCCAGAGCACCATGAACTCGTCGAACACGCGGCGCTCCTCCTCCAGGGAGATGAGCGCCTCGTACCGGTCGAGGTTGCGATCGAACTTGTCGAGCTGCTCGCGCATCTGCCGCTCGTAGCCGGACATCTCCTCGGGGCCAAGGGAGAGGACGTGCTGCAGTTCGGCGACGCGGAAGTCCGAGGTATTGGTGTTCGCGTCCGAGACGTAGAGGGTGCTCGGCATCCAGTTGTCGGTGACCTCGTCGGACGCATGGCGCATCTGGCGCATCTGTTCGAGCGCGGAGACGCCCAGGAGGCCCGTCAGGGTGAGCAGGAGGAGGAAGGAGACGAGCAGCTTCGTGGCGATCTTCAGATTCTGGAACCAGATCATGGCTGGGAGCGGCGGAGAGGAAGGTTTCAGGCCGCGGTGGCGCGCTGCGCCACCTTCAAGGCCCGCGAGAGGAGTGCGGCCATCCGGCCGTCATCTGGCACGCAGGAGCCGCTCAGCCCGGGGAGTCCCTGGCGCAGCAGGCCCAAGGGCTCGATGACCGGCTGACGGATGAGCGGCTTCTCCGTCCTCCCGAGGCAGACAGCATGGACCTTCTCCCACCTGGGTTTCATCCACCCGTGTCAAGAGCAATCCTAAGCCTCGTGTTGACTGCCCGACAACTTCCTGGACTCAGGCACAGGGGCCCCTCCCATGGCAGCCGGAGTCCGAGGCGGCCGAGCAAAACACGAGGTCAGCCCCTGGCCGGACGTCGCGCGAGTTCACCCGGGAGCACCACGGTGAACTCCGCGTAGAGCCCTTCCTCGGACTCCACCCGCATCTTGCCGCCAAGCGCGCCGACGATGATCTCATGGCTGAGGGACAGGCCCAGCCCGGTCCCCTCGCCCGCCGGCTTCGTGGTGAAAAAGGGAGTGAAGAGCTTTTCGCGCACAGTGGGGGGGACACCGCCGCCGTTGTCATGGACCCGGATCTCCACCTCGGAGCCCGTCCAGCAGGTGGACACCTTCAACCGGGGAGGCTCCACCGGGTTGCGCTGGGCCTTCTGGTGGGCCGAGTAACAGGCGTTGTCCACCAGGTTGAGGATGACGCGGCTCAGGTCCTCGGGCACCAGGTGACACTGGGGCAAGGCGTCGTCGAAGAAGGTGTCGATGCGCACGTCACGAGGAGGACGCATGGCCCGAAGCGCGTGGTGGACGAGCCGGACCGCCTCCTCCACGATCTGGTTGATGGAGATGGGCTGCGGCTCACTCCGGTTGTTGCGCGCGTGCCGCAACATCCCATTGATGATGCCGCTGGCCCGCTGCTCGTGCGTACACACCTTGGAGATGTTCTGCTCCAACTCCTCCAGCAGGGGGCCGGACTCCTGCCGGTTGTCCCCCGTCTCGCGAAGCTCCCGCACCAGCTCGAGGGAGAGCTCGGAGAAGTTCTTCACGAAGTTGAGGGGATTCTTCAGCTCGTGGGCGATCCCCGCGGTGAGCGAGCCGAGGAAGGCGAACTTCTCCTGGGTGATGATCTGCGCCTGCATCGTCTTGAGGCTTTGCAAGGCGCGCTGCAGCTCGGCGTTCTTGGAGTGCAGCTGCTCGGTGCGCTCCTGGACGCGCTGTTCGAGCGTCCGGTTGGACTCCGCGAGCTTGCGATAGAGCCCGGCGTTCTCGATGGAGATGGCGGCCTGGGCCAGCAGCATGCCAGCCGCCCGGAGGCGGTTGGCGTTGAAGGCCCCCGCGGTGAGGTTGTTCTCCAGGTAGACGAGGCCGAGCAGTTGCTTGCGGTGGAGGATGGGGACGCAGAGCACCGAGCGGACGCGGTGGTGGGTGATATAGGGCTCACTCCGGAAGGGCTCCTGGGCGGAGGCATCGTCGAGGAGCAGGTGCGTACTGGTGTGGAGCACCTGCCCGGCGATGCTCTGGCAGAGCACGTCGCTGTGGGCCATGCGTTGCACGGGCCGCAGTGGCGCGCTGCCGTTGCCCACCTCGCCCGAGGCCTCGACGAAGAAGTCCTCCTCCCGTTGGAGCACGAGCACGCCGCGCTGGGCCCCCGTGCTCTCCATGAGGATGTCGATGAGTTTGGCGGCGAGCTGCGGGAAGTGCAGCTCCCGGGAGATGGCCTGGGAGGCCTTCATCACCGAGGACATGTCGAGCACCTCGGTGAAGGAATCCGTGCTGGACAGGTCGGAGCTGGAAGCGAGCACCGGGAACTCGCCGCTCGGGGGATGGGCCCTCGGCAGGCCGTCACGCTGGAGCTTGTGCTCCCAGCCCCGGAGGGTACCGCTGTAGAACCGCAGCAGGTGCACCTGCTCGGCGGCGAGGTGCAGGACCTTGCCCGCGGCACCCCACCGCTCATACGTGTTGAGGGCTTCCATCAGGTAGGCGGCGGCCAGGGGTGGACGGTTCAGCTCCGCCTGGAAGCGACAGGCCAGTTCACAGGCGATGGCTTCCACGCTGGTGAAGCCGCCGGCGCGCGCCGCGGCGATGGCTTCCTCGTAACGGGTGTGCGCCTCGGCGTGCCGTCCCCTCACGCGGGCGAGCTCCGCGTGGACCAGCAGGTAGTAGGGTGAGAAGTTCTCCGGCACGCGCTGGGCGCATGTCTCCAGGTACGCACACCGCTGCTCCATGAGCGAGAGCAGCTCCTGTTTCCGGCGCTCGCTGGCCGCCGGGTACACCGCGGCCGCGCTCAGTGCGTAATAGAAAGCATGTGTGGTCTGCAGGAAGCTCCCGGGAACCACGCGCATCGTCCCGGCGCTCTCCTCCGCCACCGCCATCGCCTGCTCGAGTTGACGGAACAGATAGTGCTGCGCGAGCAGCACCTGTCCGGCGTGCGCCTTGCCCGCGGACCACTGGAGCTGGGAGAGCTGGAGGGTCTGTCCTGGGCTCTCCTGGGCGCCGGTCAGCAACAACAAGGTCTGCCGGAACGCCCGCTGCAAATATTGGTTGTCGGGATCCTGCCGGGTCCCCAGCAAATCAATGAACTTCTGGCTTTCCGCCAGCAAGTCCTGGAGCGGCTCTCCCAGGGAGAACCGCCGCCAGCACAGCAAGATGGAGCAAGCGTCCGCATACTGCCAGTCCCCCACCTCCAGGAGGAGCTTGCAGGCCTCGACGAGCTGGGGGACACCGGCGCGCGTGCTCCGCGTCCAGGGACCGATGAAACCGGCCTGAACGCAGAGGGCGCGAGCGTATTGCCTCGGTTCCTTGAGGCGCGCGGCGAGCTCGAGGGCGAGCAGGCCGAAACGCTGGCCCATCTCGGGGTCGTCGCGGAACGTCAAGACGACGAAGCCGTAGGAGGAGTAACCATAGGGCGAGAAGCGGCCGTTGCCGTACTCCAGGCTCAGCCGGACCTGCCGCAACGCCATGAGGACGAGGAGCTTCTGCGCCGTCATGTAGGAGGAGACCACGATGGCACCCAGCAGCTCCGAGGCGAGCAGCGCGTGGGGATCGCTCATCCGGGGCAGGTCGAGCAACTCCTGGGGATCCCGGCCCGCCAGCGCGACCTCCACCTCTCGCAGCTCCACGGCGAGGGTGGCATCGTCGGGTGCGGCGGGAAGATCAATCCCAAGCAGGCGCAGTCCCTCGAGAGCGAGCTCCACCGCCTCGCCAGGCCGATGACCGAGAGAGCTCAAGAGGGCCCGCAGGCAGAGGACACTGGCTCGCTGGGCCGGGGTGCGCGCCTGGGCGAGCAGGGCGGAGAATCCGGCGGCGGCCTCCTCGAGCTCGCCCGCCAGATAGAGGCACTCCATGAGTTCCTTCTGGAGCGCGAAGGTCCGCTCGTGCTCGCGCTCACGGGCCGCGGGAGGGATGAGCCTGCCTCCGGTGCGGAAGAACTCACCCGCGGAGCGGTAGGCACCCGAGGCCTTCGCCCGCTGTCCGGCCGCCAGGTGGAGATCGGCCAGCTCCAGCCTCAGTGCGTCCGGGCCGATGCGCTCCGGCGCGTGGCCCAGGTGCGGAAGGATGGCGAACACCCGCTCGTCGAGCGTCTTCGTGGCGCGGGCATGCTCGTACAGGCGCAGGCCCACCTCCAGATGCCGCCCGGCGCGCTCCTGCTCGGGAATGAGTGCATAGGCCGCCTGCCGGACCCGGTCGTGCACGAAGCGGAAGGAGACCTCCAGGTCCGAGAGGTCCACCGCGCCGCCCTGTGGGTCGAGCAGGACGTAGTCCTTGTCGAGCGGGAACACGCGTCGCTGCTCGATGGCGGGCCAGAGGGCGCGTGCCGTCTCCCCGGCCGAGGCACCATGGGCCAGCGTGAGGTCGCGAAAGCCGAACGACACGCCCAGGCACGCCGCGAGCTGGAGCAGGTTCCGGGTCTCCTCCGGCAACCGGAGGCTCTCGGCCACCATCAGCTCGGCCACGTCCTCCGGGATGCCCTGGGTCTCGATGCGGGCGAGGTCCCACTGCCACCGTCGGCTTCGTGGGTCGAAGTGCAGCAGCCCCTGCTCGTGCAGCAAGCGCAGGAACGCCTTGACGGAGAAGGGATTGCCCCCCGTCCTGGAATGGATGAGACGGGCGAGTTCCAGCGTGCGCCCGGCTTCCGCCGCGGTGGTCTCCCGCACCATCCGGGCAACATCCGCGAAGCCCAAGGGCATCAGCGGGAGTTGCTCCCAGGGCGTGCCGGCGGCACGCAGCTCGTCGAGCGCGAGTGTGAGGGGGTGCTCCGTGGAGACCTCGGTATCGCGGTAGGCGCCGACGAGCAGCAGGTACTGGGTGGACGAGTCCCGGGCGAGGGTCCGCAGCAGGGAGAGCGTGGCGCTGTCGGTCCACTGCAGATCATCCAGGAAGACGGCGAGCGGACGCTCGGGGGTCGCGAACGCCTGGAGCGTGCGCGCGAGCACGAGGGTGAGACGGTTCCGGGACTCGGAGGCGGACAGCGGGGGGGAGGCCGGTTGCTCACCCACCAGCGCGCGGGTGTCCGGCACGGCCTCGACGAGGACGGAGGTGTTCGCCCCGAGCACCTGCTGGAGGCGCTCGCGCATGACAGCCGTCTCCGCCTCCCCTTCCCCGAGCGTCTGCCGCACCAGGTGTTGCAGCGCCTGGTGGACGGCGTCGAAGGGCTCGCTGCGCAGGAGCTGATCACACTTGCCAATGGCGACGCGCCCCCGGCTGGCGGCCGTCACCCGGTACAGCTCGTTGACGAGCGAGGACTTGCCGATGCCCGCGGGGCCGGACACGAGCAGGAGCTGGCCACGGCCGGCCGCGGCGCACGCATACGTCCCGGTCAGCACGGCGACCTCCGAGTCGCGTCCATACAGTCCCTGGGGCGGGTGGTACCGGTGGGGCCGGTCCGAGAGGCCCAGGACGAAGGGCGGGAAACTGCCCCCTTCGCGCAGCTGGTGCTGACACGCCTCGAGGTCGGCGATGAGCCCCCAGGTGCTCTGGTAACGGTCCTCCGGAGCCTTGGCCAGCAGCTTGAGCACGATGGCCGCGAGGAGCTCCGGCACCTCGGGATTGAAGTCCCTCGGCGAGGGAGGCACCTGGGCGATGTGCGCGTGGAGCAGCTCCAGCGGTGCCATCGTGGAGAAGACGCGCCGGCCGGTGAGCAGCTCGAAGAAGGTGGCGCCCAGGGCGTAGAAGTCCGCACGGCTGTCCACGCCCCGGTTCATGCGTCCGGTCTGCTCGGGCGCCATGTAGGCCAGTGTACCCGTCAGATGTGTGGGGAGCTCGGGCGGGATGGTCTCCAGCGCGAGCGCCACCGCGAGGGAGAAGTCGGTGATCTTCAGTACCCCGGTGGCCGGATTGACGATGATGTTGTGCGGCTTGATGTCCTTGTGGATGACGCCGTGCTGGTGGATGTGCCCCAGGGCCGCGCTGATGCGCACGGCGAAGTCGAGGAAGGTGGTCACCGGCAGGGGACCCCGCTCGTCCAGCAGATGGCGCAGGGAGGTGCCCCCGAAGTCCTCCAGGACGAGCGCCGCCCGGTCGGGGAACTGCTCCAGCGCCAGGACCTGGACGACGCCCTCCCCCTCGACGCGGCGGGCGATGGCGTACTCGCGGCGCAGCTCCTGCGTGCGGCGCCGGTCGAGGTAGTCGCTGCTGGTCAGCTTGAGGATGACCGGACACTGGTCCCTGAGCCGGATGGCCCGGAAGATCGTCGAGCGATGGCTGGAATGAAGCTGCTCCTGAAGGGAGTACCCTGCCCGGTGTGCCACGGCGTCTCCTTCGGAAGCCAGCGCCTGTTCATTCGCTGAGAGACCCCACCACTCTATCCCGGCGAAGTCCCTCCGTGCTGTGACCTGGCTCACAGGGCGGCACGGCGGCACCGCCGCCCGGTAGGCGGGTCACCTCGCGATCGTGAGCGCGAAGGGCGCGAAACCCCGGCGACGGACGAGGTGAGGCACGAGCAGCATGAGTGCCTCCGTCCCCCGGGCGGTGAAGATGTCACCCAGGTCCTCGATCCAGTCGGGGGGCCACCCGAGGTCGTGAAGCAGCTCGCGGACGGTCGCCTTCGCCTCGGCGTCGTTGCCCGACAGGAACGCTGTCGGAGGGACGGAGAGGCCGCGTGGGGCGACCATGACGGAGAAGAGCATGGTGTTGAGCGTCTTGACGACCCGGGTGCCGGGCAGCGCCTGTTGCAGGAGCTCGGCCAGACTGCTGTCGGGATGGAGCAGGCCCGCCGGCAGCCCATCCGCGCCGCGGCGGGTCGCATTCGAGACATCCACCAGGATCTTCCCGTCCAACTCCTCGCGGAGCGCACCGAGCCGCTCCAGGCTGGTGTCACCGGGAGTGGCATTGATGAGCAGGGGGGACTCGCGCGCGGTCTGGGAGTGATTCGCGAACGTGACCGATGGGCCGGTCCACCTCGCCGACGAGTCGGCGACGTTCCGTGTCCCGATCATCACGTCGTGCCCGGTGGCCGCGAGCCTGGTTGCAAGGGCCGTGGCGACACGGCCTGTTCCAAATATGCCAATGCGATTCAAGAGTTCTCCCTTCGATGAGCGTGTAGGGGGGGAGCCTGGTCAGGAGATCGAGGACAGCACGCCGACCGCGGCGCCGTGGAGGCGTGAAGCGGCGGCCAGGAAGTCACCGCTCGTCAAACTCCACGGACGACCCTGGGTATCGGAGATCCTGCCTCCGGCTTCCTCGACCAGCAGGGCGCCAGCCAGCAGCCCGGAGCGGACCTGACTGTATTGCCAGAAGGCGTCCATCCGCCCAGCCGCGACCTGAATGAGCTGAAGGGTGGCCGGCACCGACACGCGGAGGACCAGGGCGTTGTCGAGCATCGCGGTGACGGACTGGCCGATACGGCGGTAGGTTTCACGGTCCTCACCCGGCTGCGCCTGACCGGTCCCGACCAGCGCCGCGTCCAGCTTCGTCTTGTCCGACACCTGCAATCGCACCCCATCCAGGTAGGCTCCGCCGCCCCGGATCGCGGTGTAGGTGTTGCCGGTCATCGGCAGGTACACCACGGTCAGCACCGGTGTGTTGTCACGCACCAGCGTCGCCGTGACACACCAATCGGCCATTCCGTGGATGTGATTGATGTTCCCCTCCACGGGATCCGTGATCCACCACTCGCCAGGCGGCAGTTCCCCCACTTCCAGTTCGTCCTCGACCCATCCCGCCCCGGGACGCGCTTGCATCAGCATCCCCCGCAGGATTCCCAACGACTCCTCATCATTGGCATGGAGCGCGGCGAGGATTTCATCCCTGCTTCCAAGTCGCGAGGCGGAGGAAAAACGACCCTTGAGGTGACGCCCCGCGGCTTGGACAGCCGTCACGACGGCGGGCAGCAACGCTTCATCACTGGTGCCAGTCAGCATGTGTTCCTCTTGTGTGTGTGGATGACGGTGGATAGAATGTGAGCATTCGCTCACGTTCGCTACTCGCATTCACCCATGACCACCCGACCCCCCGCACACACGCTCGACCCGAGGAAGAAGCCGGGCCAGAAGCGCTCGGAGGCGACCGTCGCCGCCGTGCTCGAAGCGGCTGCTCGCATTCTGGAAACGGAGGGCTTCGAGGGCTATACGACCAACGCGGTGGCCCGGCGTGCTGGCGTCAGCATCGGCTCGCTGTACCAGTACTTCCCCAGCAAGGACGCGATCACCAAGGCGCTGATGCTCAGGGAGACGACCCAGCTCCTGGAGGACGTCGCCGCCATCGACACGGAAACGAGCGGGCGGGCGGGCCTCCAGCGACTGATCGAGGTGGCCGTTGCCTACCAGTTTCGCCGTCCAACCCTCGCGCGGCTGCTCGACGTGGAGGAACGCCGCCTGCCGGTCGGCCAGGAAGTGCAGCGCGTCGGTGAGCTGTTGACCCGTACGGTCCAACGGTGCCTCGACGCGCCCGACCTGGCAGTCTCGCCTTGTCCCCCATACGTCGCCGAGGATCTGCTGGCGATCATGAAAGGCCTCGTCGATGCCGCGGGAGACCGCGGCGAGCGCGATGACGCGACACTCGTCGCACGGGTCAACCGGGCCGTCTTCGGCTATCTGGAGCACGCCCCGTCCCGGCTGAGTAGAATCACCGGAGTCTCCCTTGCTTCCGACAGGACGAAGCGCCGATGAGTGATGCCGATGCGAAGACCCCACGCGTGCCCATCCCGCGAGATCGCGACAACGACTACACCGAGAGCGCCGCGGCCAGGCGCCGCGCCTTCATCCAGGAGCGCACGGGGGCGTCGCTCGAGCACGTGGGCCACTACTCGCTCGAGCCCGGCACCCTGCCCGGCAACATCGAGAACTTCATGGGCGTGGCCCAGGTGCCGATCGGCATCGCGGGCCCGGTGCGCATCCGCGGAGAGCACGCCCAGGGCGACTTCTACATTCCGCTCGCCACCAGCGAGGGCACGCTCGTCGCCAGCTACAACCGGGGCATGCGGCTGCTGACCGAGTGCGGCGGCGTCAAGACCACCGTGGTCGAACAGGCCATGCAGCGCGCCCCCGTGTTCCTCTTCGAGGACGCGCGAGCGGCGCGTGAGTTCGGTGAGTGGCTCACCGAACACCACGAGGAAATCAAGGAGGCCGCCGAGAGCACGACCCGCGTGGGCAAGCTGCTCCACATCGCCCGCTATCCGCTCGCCTGCAATCTCTACCTGCGCTTCAACTACTCGACCGGGGATGCCGCGGGACAGAACATGAGCGGCAAGGCCACGCACGCGGCCTGTGAGTGGATCCTCGCCCACTACCCGAAGAAGATCCGCTACATCCTCTCGGGCGCGATCGACACGGACAAGAAGCACTCGCAGCTCAATGTGTTGCAGACGCGGGGCCGGCGCGTGGTGGCCGAGGCGGTGCTCTCGCGCGAGGTGCTGGAGCGTATCGCCCACGTCACGCCCGAGCAGCTCTTCGAGTACCGGCAGATCACCCAGGCGGGCGGCTTCATGGCGGGCAGTGCCTACAATGGAGCGCATGCGGCCAATGCCCTCGCCGCGATGTTCATCGCCACCGGCCAGGACGTCGCCAACGTCTCCGAGTCCCATGCCGGCATCACCTACGCCCAGCTGCTGCCCAACGGCGACTACTACTGGTCGGTCACCCTGCCCGCGCTGATCGTCGCGACCTACGGTGGCGGCACCTCGCTGGCCACCCAGCGCGAGTGCCTCGAGATGCTCGGCTGCGTGGGCCAGGGCAAGGCCGACAAGCTGGCGGAGATCTGCGCCGCCGTCGTCCTCGCGGGCGATATCTCGCTCTCCTCCGCCATCCTGGCCGGCGACTGGGTGAGCAGCCACGACAAATACGGCCGCAACCGCAAGTAGGCCGGGCCGCTGCACGGAGTGGGGCGGCCCGTCAGCGCCCCATCCGCTGTCCGGCGCGCACCGCGGACGTCGGGTAGAACGTCCCTCGCCAGACAACGCCCCCTCGCACGAGCGCCAGCACGGCCGAGCGGATCGAGGCCCAGGCGGCGGGCAGGACGCCCAGGAAGGCCAGGGGCGCGGGCGATCGGGGAAAGCCGGCCCAGGTACTGAAGGCCCAGGTCGTCCCGGCTCCCAGCGCCCACGTTCCCACCCCGAGGAGCACGAGCGCCGGGCGTCCCGAGAACACTCCCGCGAGGAACCCGCACTCGAGCACCGTCAGGAGCACGTTGCCCAGGACGAGCGCGAGGAAGGGAAAGGACGCGCCGCCCTTCTCCAGCGCCCGGGTGAAGGCACCCAGGGACGGGTAGAACTCGAGGCTCACGCCACCGCGGCCATTGAGCACGGCCTGCTTCGCTCCGGAGCGCTTGAGCATCATTCCGAGCGCGACGTCGTCGACAATCTCCATCTTCAGCCACTCCAGCCCGGGCGTGCGCTCCAGGGCCGAGCGGCGCACGAGGTTGAAGGCTCCCGCGCCCATGGTGGCGGACGAGCGCGGATCGGACACCGCCCACATCCGGACGCTCACGCACAACAGCCGGAACATGGAGACGAGCGCCATCTGGAGCACCACTCCGGAGCTGGTGATCTCGGGCAATACGGTGACATGGCCGAGCCCCTCGTGCTCCGCGTGGGCGATGATCTTCTCCAGGGTTCCCGGGGCCAGGTGCACGTCCGCGTCGCTGAAGAGCACCCATTCGCCGCTCGCGCGTTCCAGTCCCCGGTGCATGGCGTGGACCTTTCCGAGCCACCCCTCCGGCAGGTGTTCGACGTGCACCACCTGGAGCCGGGGTTCGGTCCGGACGAAGTGGTCGGCGAGGGCTCCCGTCGAATCCGTCGAGCGGTCATCCACCAGCACCAGCTCGAGTTCCGGGTAGGTGTTCCCCAGCTTGGAGCGCATGGCGGACTCCAGCGTGCGTTCCTCATCACGCGCGGGCATGACCAGCGACACCCGAGGCCACCGCGCGGGGGGCGGCACGTTCAATCGCTGGACCTGGGGCACGGCACGCATGACCCGGACCAGCAGGACGGTCATGGTGAGCGCATAGAGGGCACTGGCGGCGGTGAGGAGGAAGAGGAGCATGGTTCGCCCAGGCGGAGTCTTCCCCGCTCCATACATCAGCTTTCCGAATAAACTGCCGCGGCATGCGGCACCTGACCGGAACCATCCCCCTCCGCCCGGCCCGTTCCAACGGGCCGTCCCCGTGGCCGTGGCGGCACGAGGTGGAATGACATGTGGCTCGCGCTCACGCTCCTCCTCCTCCTCGCCACCCTCGCCGGGCTCGTCGCGTGGCGGCTGCGCCCGAAGCCCTCCCTCTGCCAACCCCAGCAATACGACACCGCGCCGCGGCCGGGGACGTTCGCGGTGCGGCCGCTCGAGGCGATGCCGCCGATCGCTCGCGAGACGCCTCTCCTCGAGGCCCAATCCACTGCCTGGCGCGAGGCGATGGCTCAGGCGGGCCTCCGGCTGCGCCGCGCCGGGGTGCGCCACGTCGTCTTCGTGCACGGCACCTTCGTCGGCCACGACCCCACCCTGCTGCTCTCCTCGCTCCAGGGGCCTCTCTCGGCGCTGGGCCCGGGGTTCATGCCGTCCCTGCAACGCCTCTCCAAGCTCCCGAGCGACCGCCTCCTGAGAGATCTCGGCAACTACACCCCCGAGTACGTCTCCCTCTTCCAGAAGGCGCTGGGCGCGGACATCCCCACCACGCGCTTCGTCTGGTCCTCGGCGAACAACCATGTCGCCCGCCTGCGCGCGGCCGTGGAGCTGCTGCGGCTGCTGGCCACCTCGGAGCTTGGGCGCAAGCGGGCGCTGCTGCTCGGGCATAGCCACGGCGGCCAGGTGCTCGCCCTGCTCACGCAGCTCGTCTATCCGGCGCGGACCGCGGAGGCGCTCTGGCAGGCCGTGCGCGACGCGGGCGAGCCCACCGAGGCCCTCCAGGACATGGCGCGCACGGTCGCCCGCGCGCGGCTCGACATCGCCACCTTCGGCATGCCGCCGCGCTATGGCTGGGCCACGGGCCGGCAGTGCCGTCTCCTCCACGTCATCAATCACCGGGGAACGGAGCCGCGCGGGAGCTCCATCGCCGGAGTCCTCTACACGGAGAACGGCGACTACGTGCACCAGTGGGGCATCTCCGGCTCGGACATTCCGCCGGGCAGCGCGAAGGAGCGGGAGCTGGCCGCGCGGCTCGATGCCATCCTCGGAGAGGGCCACGACGTGCAGGCGTGGCTGCGGCACGTACGCCATGGCGCGCGCGTGCCGAGGGATGGGTTCAGCTACCTCGTCGACTACGGCGACCGGGGCACGGGTGCCATGCCCAACTGCCTGACCACGTGCTTCGGCCACGGCGTCTACACCAGCTACGACGCCATGCTCTTCAACGCCCGGCTCCTCGCGGACCACTTCTACCGGTAGCACAGTTCTCGCCAAGGGGTTGTCACTGCCTGGCCTTCCCTCCAGTGGTTCTGGTCGGGAATTGCACCAAGACACCAGAGGATTCGGCTCTTCGGGTCACCCGCCATGCTGGACCGGCGCGGCGTCCAGGCTCCACTGCTCCGGCGAGAACAAGCACACGCCGTTGCCCGCGTCGTCGGTGCTCACGCAGAACTGGGTCAAACACGGATAGGGCCGATGCAAGGAGCAGTGCAGACGACACCGGCCCTGGTGGCACACGAAGTCTTCCGGACAACGCCCAGCACCCTCCTGCCCACAAAGCTGGACGCATTGCCTCCAGGCCTGCCCCTCCACGGAGACAAACGGCTCCGTCTCGCACACATCCCCCTCGGAACAGGGCTCCTCGCCGTGACATGGATGTCCCCGCACCTCGAGGCACACCGACACGCCGCCGTCCTGCCGGACGCACTCCCGGCCCGCGGGGCACGCACGGCCCTCACACGAGGGCTGGCACACGGGCCCGTCAGGGTCCCCTCGGGCACAGAAGAAGCCTTCCGGGCACGTCCCCTTTTCCCCAGGCATGCACCGCCGACCACACCAGCCGGAACCGGCGCAGACGAGCCCTTCCTCACAGGCCCATTGCCTCAGAGCCGGCTGCGGATACCGCAGGCACCGTTCTCCCTCCTTGCGCGTCCCCTCGAGGGCACATGCACGGAGAGCCATGCCCTGCCGCCCCCGCATGGGAACGGACCGACAGGCGCTCTGAGCAGGGCACCACGAATCCGACTCACATCCACTCCCCGTGCATCGCCGTTGCTGGTAGCGCGGATCATGGAAACACACGAGTGGCGGGTCACACTGCTCGTCCCCCTCGCAGGGATGAAGATGGGTTGGCCGTTCTCGGAACTCCGCGGGAGGCAGCCACGGAGCGAATCGCCACCCTTCGACCACCCGCTCCTCGGGCGCCCAGCTCCATAGAAAGAGCAGTCCCAGCAAGGGGAGGACGAGCAGCGACACGGCGGCGAACGCCAGCGCGGTCCGCCATTTCATGGCCGACGAGTTCCCTTGGACCTCAACGACAATCCGCTCACATCTCGCGGACGCTCCCGCCCGATCCTGCGCACCATGAGGGCCATGATACTCGCGCAATGAGCCCGCCGCACGATTTCACCCATCAACACCGGGGATGCCGTGCGGTAACATGAGCCCATGCTGTCACAGGAGTTTCATCTCTCACCGTGCGACATCACCACCAAGGAGCCTGGGCCTTGGGCGCTACCTCCGTTGCTCGTCCTGCTCACCTGTATCTGTGTCAGTGGGTGTTTGGATGGAGTCAACTGCACGTCAACGGATACCACCCATAGCTGTTGCGTGAAGAACCACCCTGACAATCCGGAAGCCTGCGACGGAATCGAGGGGACGGAAGGTCAAGCCTTCCGGTCTGTACAACCCATGAAGAACACCCGCGTCCCTGATGGAAAGGTCGCGACCACAACCGCAGCGGCACTGGTGCTGAAGGATGTCGATGATCTTCAAGCGGCTCAAGCGGAGATCGAAAAGCTCTTGGAAAAGTGCGCGCGCCATGCGGAAGAAGAGATCAACCGAAAGCGGCTGGGTGGAAGGAAACCGAGAAGAGACGAGTGCGACCAGAAAATCGGAAGGACCCCCAAAGGGGAGCCGATAACCCAGGCGATGCGCTGGGGACTGGAAAAACACAAGGAGGCTCGCGAGTGTGCCGATAAAGCACTGAATCAACTGCTCCCCAGACACTTCAGCCTGGAACAGCGCTACCGCTTCGACCCCGTGACAGGACGCAAGAGTCTCGTGAGCAAAGAAGCACGAGAAGAACTCATGCGGCAAGGACGGGAAAAAGAGCTTGAGGGCACCCTGGAACCTGATGTCGTCATCCATTCAGGAGACCCACTCCACGCATGGGCTATCTATGATTTCAAGTTCCCCTGCCCAGAAACCAATCTCCCTACCTGGAGCACATATCCTAAAGGGCATCCCTATCAGGGTCGCACTCAAGGAGAGATGTACCGACGCGTTCTGGGACAATCGCCTTCTCGCATTACCCCCTTGGACGGAGTCATTCCAGAGCCCGTATGGTGAGCAAAAAATATCCGAAGCTCAGGCAAGCCTCGCCTGATGGTCGATTGGTGCTGCGCGAAGGACTCATCCTCTGTTTCTTCATGCGGCGCGCACACGACGACATATCTCAGGCCGTCACGCGCGCTCTGGACCTCTATCTCGATGCAGTGGGACACGAAAAGCTGAGCTGGTACGTGGACATGGGAGGCGACATCTCCCCCGAAGAGTACAAAGGATGGGCGGGGGACGTGCGGCCCCTGGATGGCGGACTCTGGGCGAAGGTTCGCGCTGAACTAAGCTCCCGCGATAGCTGCATCCTGCGGTTGGAGGAGTACGAAAACCAGGTAGGTGGTTTTCATTTCGAGTACCACGGCAGGCCGAGAGAAGACCTCGATCTGCCAGGTTTCGTGAGCGCGGTGTCCTTCTGGATGCCCACCGAGTACCTGGACACCCGTGGACCCGAGCACGTCAAGGCCCTGGCTGTGGCGCTCGCACGAGAACTCCCTCTCACCTCTGGCTATGTCAGCCTTGCCTTCAACCCTCTCCTGGAGAGCAAGCCGGTCATGCAGTTCATCCGCGAGCAATGCTTCCGCTACCCAGGGATGGACATACCTCGCCTCGACACCACCTCCATGAACCTGGGAGAGCGTGTGCTGGGCGCCTACTGGCTGAACTTCTACGGTCAGCCATTGCTCAATCAACTCGGCGGCGTGGCTGGTCTTCGCGCGCGGCTGGCTCTTCCAGAGGTGTCCATTGAAGACGCAGGCGCGGAGAAGGCGCTGGTTTCCCTAGGGAAATGGCCTGAAGCGGGCGACGTGGAGCAAAAGGAAGAGATGAAACCCTACCGCGCCCTGGCTGGGGTGTTGGAACCCTACTTGTACGCGCAGCCCGGTTCCCAAGCTACCGCACGACGCTGGCAGCGCCGCTTCCTCGACTGACCACCGCCTGCCTCCTCCGCTCAGGCGGATGAAAGCCCACTTCCAGTCGTGGCGAGCCCTCCGACTGAAAACAAGAACAATCTGTTCTTGTAGTTTACATAGAATTTACTTAAAGCGGGTGCAACCCCAAGTCCACGAGTCCACGTGGAGGACGCAATGCGCCGAGCCAAGCCCGATAAGTCGTTCCCCGCCGTTCACCCCCGCCGGTCGCGAGTCATGAACCTCGCCACCTGGAGCCTGCTGGCGGTCAGCGCGAGCTGCGCGCCCGCCTCCAGCCCCGAGCAGAGCGAGGCCGCGGGAAGCACCGCCCAGCCCCTGGCGACCAACCAGTACACTGTCAACTTCAAGACCTGGTCGGGCCACTACCTCGTGGCCGACAAGGGCGGGGGTGCGGACCTGATGGCCTACAGCACCCAGGCGCTGGAGTGGGAGACGTTCACCCTCACCGATCTCAACGGCGGCTCGCTCGTCAACGGTGACACGGTGACGCTGCAGAGCATCAGCAACCAGTACGGCTCGGCGCTCAATGGCGGCGGGAGCACCGTGCGCTTCACCGCCACCGCGCCCCAGTCCTGGGAGCAGTTCACCCTGCAGAAGCTCAACGGCACCGGTACCGTCGTCAGCGGCGACTCCATCGCCCTCAAGACGGTGGTGACGGGCCAGTACATCTCCGCCGCCAACGCGGGCGGCTCCACGGTCTCGGCCGCCGGGGCCTCGGCGCGCGAGTGGGAGACGCTCACCCTGGGCATCACCGCCTCGGGGGGAGGGGGTGGCACGGGGGGCCCGGACTTCGGCCCCAACGTCTTCGTCTTCGATCCCTCCATGTCGGCGGCGAGCATCCAGAGCCGGCTCGATCAGATCTTCCAGCAGCAGGAGACCAACCAGTTCGGCAGCCAGCGCTACGCGTATTTCTTCAAGCCGGGCCAGTACAACGTCGACGTGCGGGTGGGCTTCTACATGAGCGTCTTCGGGCTTGGACAGTCGCCCGACAACGTGACCATCAACGGCGCGGTGCGGGCCAAGGCGGACTGGTTCAACGGCAACGCCACCCAGAACTTCTGGCGCGGCGCCGAGAACCTCTCCATCGTGCCCACCAAGGACTCGAACACGGCGGTGTGGGCGGTGTCGCAGGCGACCACCATGCGCCGCATCCACGTCAAGGGCTCCATCAACCTCTGGGACAACGCCTACCAGAACGCCTGGTCGAGCGGCGGGTTCATCGCGGACTCGAAGATCGACAACGTCATCAACTCCGGCACCCAGCAGCAGTTCCTCACGCGCAACACGAGCCTGAACAACTGGCAGGGCCAGAACTGGAACATGGTCTTCGTGGGCGATGAGCAGGCCCCGTCGGGCACCTGGCCCAACCAGGTGTACACCGTCGTCGACACGACGCCCGTCATCCGGGAGAAGCCCTACCTCTTCATCGACGCCAACGGCGCCTACGCCGTGCGCGTCCCCTCGCTGCGCACCAACAGCAAGGGCACCACGTGGAGCGCCGGGACGACCGCGGGCACCACCCTCTCCATCGACAAGTTCCACATCGCCCGCTCGGACCGGGACACGGCCGACACGCTCAACGCCGCGCTCAGCGCGGGCAAGCACCTGCTGCTCACCCCGGGCATCTACCACCTGAGCCGTGCCCTGCAGGTCTCCAACCCCAACACCATCATCCTCGGCCTGGGGCTCGCCACGCTCATTCCGGATCAAGGCACCGCCGCGATGAACGTCGCGGACGTGGACGGCGTGACGGTGGCCGGAGTGCTCTTCGACGCGGGCATCAACAACTCCGCCGTGCTGCTCTCGGTGGGCAGCGCGGCGAGCACCGTGAGCCACGCGGCCAACCCCACGGCGCTCTTCGACGTGTCCTGCCGCGTGGGCGGAGCGCAGGCCGGCAACGCCACGGTGTGCGTCACCATCAACAGCAACGACGTGCTCATCGACAACATCTGGCTGTGGCGCGCCGACCACGGCAATGGCGTGGGCTGGGACACCAACAAGGGCATCAACGGCATCATCGTCAACGGCAACAACGTGTCCGCCTACGGTCTGTTCTGCGAGCACTTCGAGGGCTACCAGACCCTGTGGAACGGCAACAACGGCCGCGTCTACTTCTACCAGTCGGAGATCCCCTACGACGTGCCCAACCAGAGCCGGTGGACGCACGACGGGGTGAACGGCTACGCGTCGTACAAGGTCGCCAACTCGGTGACGAACCATGACGCCCGGGGCCTGGGCATCTACTCCGTGTTCTACAACCCCGTCATCCTGGAGAACGCCATCGAGACGCCCACCACCCCCGGGGTGAAGTTCCAGCACATGATCACGGTGTTCCTCGGCAGCACCCCGGGCGCCGCGATCAACCACATCATCAACGGCACGGGCGCCGCCGTCACCAACCAGAACATGGTGTCGAAGTCGTCCTACTAGCCACCGGAACACGTCGCCGCCGGAGGTCCGCGGAGGGCCTCCGGCATCAAGGGCGACGCGCTACCAGCTCGCGACGTTGATGTTCGCGGACGTAGCGGAACTCGCGGGCAACCAGGTCGGCTGCGTGAAGCGGATGCCGAAGATGGCATCCGACGTCGGCGCGGAGACGCGGACATACTGGTTCGCGCTCGAACTCGTATAGGTCTTCAGGACCGCGCCCGAGGCGTCGAGCACCTCGAACTTCGGGCAGCCCGTGCCATCCATGGTTCCGCAGGCCACCATGAAGACCTCCACCCCCACGTACCGTCGGCCATTCACGGCGCCACAGGCCGGATAGATCCAATGCGTGTCCACATAGTTGGAACCCACGGCGGGGGGAACCATGGAGGAAGTGAACGGCTGCACCGTGTCGCAGGCGAGGCCATTGTGATAGGCGGTGAGCGCCGAGTCCTGGGTAGCGGGCTCCCGCGGCGCTTCTTCCATGGCCTCCCCGCAGCCCACGGAGAGCAGCAGCGAGAAGGACGTCACGACGGCGGCGATCGAGAGACGGTGGTTCATGGAAATCCTCGGGATGCGAGTGGATGGACTGCGCGAGGACGCATGAGCAAGTGACAGGCCAACCCGGTGACTGGGGCAACCCCTTGGAATCTGGGCGGGTGCTGGAACGAGGTGTACCAGTTCCCGAAGGAGGAGGCCGGTACACCGCTGTACCGGTGGTACACGTGGTACACCGCGCTGGCGGGCTGCCCGCGCAGTGGGATTTGCTCGGCGGAAGCCGCCCGGCCCACACTGCGGCATGGGAGGAAGTCCATGGTCGTGAATGAACAGGCCACGAAGATCGCCGCTTCGGCCGAGCGAGTCTGGAAGCTTTTTTCGACCCCCGACGGGCAGCGCATCGCCGGCAAGGGCTACGTCTCGTCGATGGAATTCGAAGGTCAAGGGCTCGGCATGGTGCGAACCATGCGCACGGAAGGCCATCTGGGCGTGGCCTATGTGAAGGAGCGCTGCGACCACTACGACGACGCGAACATGGAAATGATGTATCAGATCATCGACACGGGCGGCCTCGTGCCGTTCGCCGATTATCGTGGCTTCGCGAAGGTGATTCGTGCCGGACCCGAGGCCTGCGTCCTGATGCTGCGCTCGACCTTCATCCCCGTGGACATGCCCGAAGCAGACGCGAAGAAGATTTCGGAAAAGAACTTCGAGCTCTTCTTCCAGAATGTGAAGGCCGCGGTCGCGGCGGGCGAAGTCTGATGCCGGTCATCACCACGCCCGCCGACAACGCATCACAGTTCGTCATCAGTGTGGCCGCGAATGTCGGGCCGGGCGACATGGTGCGGCTGGACGGCGACGACGAGAGCGAGGCTCACGTCACTTCTTCCGCAGCGGCTTCAACGCCCCACCCCAGGCGATGACTTGCTCAATCAGGGTGTGGACCGACTTCTCATGGTGGGGCGCCGGCGCGAAGGTGCTGTAGTTCTCGAAGTCGGTGCGAAGCGAGAGCATCACCTGGGCGCGCACGTCGGCGACCTGCAGTTCACCCATGACCAGACGCAGTTGCTCCACCGCGCGTGTTCCACCCGCGCTGCCGTAGCTGACGAACCCGGCCGCTTTGTTGTTCCACTCCTTGTACAGGTAGTCGATCGCGTTCTTGAGCGCGCCGGACATCGAATGGTTGTACTCGGGCGTCACGAAGACATAGGCGTCGAAGGAGTCGATCTTCGCGGCCCAGGCCTTGGTGTGCGGTTGCGTGTACTGTCCCATGGACGGTGGCACCGGCTCGTCGAGGAGCGGCAGGTTGAAGTCCTGGATGTCCACGAGTTCGAACTCGGCGTCATCGCGCTTCTTCGCGAGTTCGTGGACCCAGCGGGCCACGGCCTCGGCCTTGCGGCCCGGACGCGTGCTTCCGATGATGATGGCCACCTTGAGCATGGTTCGCTGTTCTCCTGGAGAAGGTTGGGTTCAGCACTTCCTCGGGTGCATAGCACCCCGAGCGAGTCGGCGGCGGAGCCGCGCTCCCGTAGAGTTGTCCACCGGGCGATGCTCAACGGGCCACTGTTGGTGGGGTGTGCCTGGACGCGCCCACCCCTGGCAGGCCAGACGCCTCTCGGTTGTCCCAAGGAGTCCACGTGCGCAACGTCTCCTGGGTCGGCTGTCCCACCGGAGCCCGGGAGGCGTCATCGTGCGGAAGTTCTGGTTCGCGTTCGCACTGGTCCTGGTGGTCTCCTTCTCCATCCTGGGGTGGACGGGGGTGCGGATCTACCAACAGGCCCCTCCCGTCCCGGAGCGGGTGGTGACTACCGATGGCCAGGTGCTCATCGGCCCGGGGGAGATCCACCGGGGCAGAACACCTGGCAGTCCATGGGCGGCATGGAGGTGGGCTCCAGTGGGCATCAGCCTGTTGCCCGTGGGGCTGATGCAGACCTGGGCCGCGGTGGAGCACGGCTACTGGTACGCGCGGAGCGCCGAGTTCCTCCAGACGCCCGTCATGGACACGCTGCGGTGGCTGCGCGTCCCCGGCGACACGCTGTTTGCCCTGGGCTCCGTGGTGCTGGTCTTCTTCTGGGGGCCAGTCATTGGGCACACGCGGAAAAGAAAAACGGGAGCGTCACCGCTCCCGTCTCTCATCCATCTATCCCGGCCGAGCTTACGGCAGCGCGGGGGTGTTCTCCGCGAAGTACTCGTGGTTGTCCGCGTTGTCCAGGGCCCTGGAGGGGTTGGAGGACGCGAGGCTCTTGGCCGAGCTCTGGCCGTAGGCCCAGTCATCCGTGGCCGCCACCACGTTGAAGTGGCTCATCTCGTGGACCAGGGTGCCGGCCTTGGAGTCCGTGCCCGTGGCGGGAGCGCTCCAGAAGGCGTTGCACACGTAGATCTTGTACGGCGCGGTTGGATACACGTAGGCGTAGTAGCTGTCGCTGCAGCTGCAGTCGACCACGATCGCCGCACTGGCGAAGGCGTTCTTGATGTTGGTGAAGTGGCTGCGAGCCGTGCCCAGGTTGGTGCTCGAGTAGGCGCCGAACCAGGTGGTGTAGCGCGTGGTGCCCGAGGAGATGCCGTTGAGGTAGGACGACGCGCTGTTCGCGTACGAAGTGGCGTTGGCCACCGCGGTGCTGATCGACGACTGCTCCGAGGTGGTGCAGGCGCCCGAGTACGACAAGCCCTGGGCCGACACGGTGCCCTGAGCCTGGAGCTCGGGCTGGCCGCTCTCACGGCCCTCGATCCACAGGCTCACGAGGTTGGAGTCGAGCTGGGCGGCCTTGGAGAGGAGCGCGCTGTGCTGATCCAGCGAGCGCGCGGCGTAGCGGAGGGTGTAGCTGCCGGACTCGGACAGATCATACATGCCCGACACGGGCGCCGAGCCCGTCAGGCTCTCGCCGGGTGCCAGGGTGATGTAGTCCTGGGCGGTCGGCGCCGCGCGCTTGATCTCAGGGCCGATGTACTCCACCGGCTCACCGTTGCGGGTGACCTCGAACAGGCCCTCCTTGAGGTGCCCATCCGGCACGTAGAACTTGAGCAGCCGCACCGGCTGGGACGAGGTGTTGGTGAAGGTGACCGCCACCGACACGTCCTCGCGAGCGCTCAGCGACGACTTCGCCACGGACAGGCTCACCGTCACGTCGCCAGTGGCCTGGTCCTGAATCTCGGAGCCGTCCTCGCCCTCCGCCGGAGCGCCACACGCGCCCAGTAGAGACACACCGACGATTCCGCCCACCAGCCACTTGAAGTTACCGCGAAGGCTCTTGCTCACGCAGGACTCCCTTTCTGGATCAAGACCGGTGCCCACGAGGCGCCCCGGTTACCCAGTTTATAACATAATGAGAAATTTTATGTAATTCCCCGTTTGGCCGAGAAACATGACTTGAGTCCAAACGGCTCACTTCGCGTCAACCTTGATAAAGACACAGAGTCCGGGAGAAGCGGATCGTGTTCGCGCCCGCGTTCAGTTTGACGTGGAGCGTCGTCACCGTCCGTTTGTCCCAGTTCGTCTTGGCGTAGGAGAGCGCCATGCTCGCCCCTCCGTTGACGGACACGTCGTGGGCGATGCGGGCGCTGACGAGGGGTTGCTTTCCTTCCTGGGGTTCTACCTCGAAAGTCATCCCGTGGAACCGCCCTCAAGAGGTAGAGTACCCGGCTCCGGAGTCCCACCGCCCATGTCCCTCGCCCTCGCGAGCCTCGCCCCCATCCCCCCTGAGTTGCTCCTCGTCCTCGTGGTCTGGCTGCTGCTCTGGGATCCGGTGCATCGGCTTCTGCTGCGCCTCACGACCTGGGTCTTCAACCGGGGCGCATTCCGCGCGGCTCTCGCCCTCATCCGAGTCCTGGAGCGCCTTCCCCTCGCGGCCTGGATGAGACCCATTTTGCGGCGGGAGGAGCTCTACGCTCACTCGGCACTCGGCCGTACCGAGAAGGCCGTTTCGGGGGCCCGCGACCTCGCGGTCCATGCCAAGGCGGACGCGTGTCTTCCTTGCGCCAACTGCGCCATCAACCTCTTCATCAACGCGGGCCTCTATTTAGAAGCACTCGACATCGAACGGGGCTGGCAGGGTCCGTCCAATCCCCCGGAGCCGTCCGCGGCGCGCGATTGGGCCCTGGTGCGGTTCAACCTCGTCGAGGCCGTCTACAACCTCGGGAGCTGGGAGGCCGCCAGCGCGCGTCTGTCCAACCTGGAGGAGACAGCTCGTGGGGATGCCTTCCTGTGGAACTTCTTCCCCGTCCAACGCGCGTGGATCCTCTCCCATACCGGACGCGGAGAGGACGCGCTCAGAGCCCTCGCCCAGGTGGACTGGCGGCGCCTGCCCCGGATGTACCGGAGCGAGGCGCACTTCGCCCGTGCCGCCTCGCTGCTGGCGGTGCGCCGGTACGAGGAGGCTCGGCGAGAGGCACGCACGGGGTTGAAGCACGCGCTCCGGGTGTCGAGCACGCGCAACGGGCTGTTCCTGCTCGGGCGCATCACCCTGGCGGAGGGGCACCCGGAAGAGGCTTTGCGCTTCTTCGAGGCTGGCGCCACGCACCCCTACCAGGGTCAGGGGGGAGATGGCCTGCTGGCCTGGGGAGATTGCCTCGCGGGGCTCGGCCGCCATGACGAGGCCCGGGAGGCGTGGAGGCTCGTCCTCGCGCGAGACAAACAGAGTGGTACGGCCTCGCGGGCGGCTTCGCGGCTCGGGCTACACGGGCCGGTATCGGGAGAGGGGAACGCCGAGGTGGGCACGTGACGGGTGTGCTCAAGCCATTCGGAGCGCTAACGAAGGCGTACCTTCAAGTGCTCCATAGCGGCATTGGGCCGCCCCAGGAAGGCATCGAGCAGGCGCTCCTCGACGGAATCTTGCTCCCAGACCGCGGCGCGCTCGAGCCCCACGCATTCCTGTGGCTCGGCGGATCTCTTGTTGCCAGCGGTGTCGAAGATGGTGCAGCGACGGAAGTCTCCCACGTCCTGCCTGAACTGAACGAGCGGCTGAGTCATGTGCTCCTCGAGTGCTCTCCATCCGATGATTTCCCATGCATTCAGAGCCAGCAGGTTGACGGCAATCTTGAAGAGGACGGGCCTTGACGCAATCCTGTCCAAGTCAGAGTCTGGGTCCGTGGTCTTGTGATCGTAGAAGGCAATACTGGGTGGTTCAAGCAGTCTCCCATACCCGAAGAAACCATCGGCGAGTGCCAGCCTGACAAACATGCCTGCCTTTTGTTTCTGCCTGCCCAATTCCGACAAAGGTGTCAAACGATTCGTAGGGCGGGGGTTGTTGGAGCAATTTTTTTGACACCTTCTACGGGCTCATGTTCTCGGACGAGATGCCCGACTGGGTCAGCAAGAGCGCGAAGGGCTACGACGATACGCCGCCCCTGATACAGGGGGCCGCCAGCCCCTGGCTGAGGGAAGTACCCAGTTTAATGCGGGCGCCTTGCCAGGAGAGTCGTGGGCCGGATACAAGGAACTCAATGTCTTGAGTCGGAGACTTCCGCATGGGTAGAATCCCACCGTAGTGATAGCCTGTTTCGCTAGGGACCCTCATCCACCCCTCGCCCGAGGGGCAACCGGTCAGGGGTGCGGCTTACCGAAACTGGCTCTTAGCGCAATTTTCCTGACAGCCAAACTACAGGCAACAAGGTGCTGGGACATACCTACCAAATCCAGCTTCATCCATGGGGTTAAGAGCAGGTGCGAGCCTGCGGTTCCCCTGCATAGAGGTGCTCAATGGCCGAACTTCAAAAAGAAGATGTCCTTTGGCGGTTGCTAACCGCCGACTCGCCCGATGCGGCTATAAGTATTTTTATCGCGGAGAAAAACGCACGAACTCCTGCGCTTATTGACCGCCTCGGAGAACTCGAACAAGGAGAGTGGGTTGCAAGTCGAGAGCGGATTCAAGCAGTCATGCGCCTTATACAAAACACCCACAAGTTGATCCATAGGTTCTCGCATGTCGACAATCTATCTGATTTAGCAAGCGCCGCTCAGAGTCATTGGCTCTGCTGGAGCTTTAATTTCAAACCTTTGATTCAAGTCAGCATTTTCGATGCCTCCCGCGAAGGCGACACCGCGCGTGCCGAGAGACTCAAAAACGCCTTGCGCGTTTATGAATTGGCCTTCGAACTCATTGAGAGGTTGAACAAGCTACAGCCGCGACGTCCGATGGATTTAAAAACTCATCCAGAGCTTATGGACCCTGGATTTCTAGAGTTTCTCCGAGCCATGGCTCAACACGAAAGGAGTAACGAAGCCAGTAAGGAAAGCACAACCCATATTGAGCAGGTCATTGAGCATCTGGAAAGCAGCAGGAGGGCTATCGCCGCCTATGATGAATTTCACAAGCAACTGCGCGATGGAACCGAGCAGGTAAAAATAAGGATACCGACTAGTCCTGAACGCTCGGAGCTTTGGTTCTTTCCTCCATCACAGCTTTTTTCAAGATTTGAACAACTCGCGGGAAAAGTTAAAGACAGAGAGATCGAACTGACGGTGGCAGCAAGGGATGCGGCTGACCTGTCAACCGGATTATATGATCCCACCAATCCCTTCCAAAACAATAGGGACTCGCTCTTTGCTTGGGGAGGAACGGCTTTTTGCGCCTTCTTGATCAACACCAGTCCGACCTTGGCTTTTGATTGTCTGCAACAATTCCGAGCTTTACTTGACGCTCCGATCATGCACCGCATCTCTACGGCAGAGCGTATTAGCTACGTATTGCGCTATGCAATGCTTTTAGCGCCTAATTACCTTGTAGTTCCTGAACCTCGACTTGCTTTAGAAGATGCATTTCGCCTACTCAACGCAGTAGAACCGCAGGCCAATGCGAAGACCAACCCGCGCCTTCGCCGTGACATATTGTTCTTTCGGGCTCGCATCCGCCGTGAGCTTTCTCGATGGGACCCACCACAAGTGATTGGTGCTATTGAAGACTTCAAGAAGGGGCTCGCCATTGAAGGAGCAAAGTACGAGCGCGAAGCACGTGGCCGCGCGTTGGGAGATCTAGCCAGTGCCCTTACGCATGCGCCACCGGGCGTCAGGGCAACTGATGCGGAACTCGTCGCGATTTATGAAGAGGCGTTACAATTGCTAACCGAATTCCCTATCGGTCTGGCGACGGTCTTGATTCAGCTTGCGCAGTTTTACAACGAAAGGACAGAGGGTGTCCGAAGTGAGAACCAAGAGTTCGCGCTTCGGTACATCAATCAAGGAATTGACTCCTTGCGGAGCATGGAACTGCCGATAGATGCTGGGGTGTATGTCAAGCAAATCCAAGCAACTCTTGAACTAACCAAGGGCAATATTCTCCGACGTCGCTCTCCTGGTGATCCAGAGCAACGACGGCAGCTTTCCATTCAGTCATACCACCGTGCGTTGAGGATATTGCCCGCAGAAGGCTTCGATAGGCTACGTGGTGAGATTCGTTTAAACTTGGGATATGCCTACCTGGAGGGGGAGCCCAAACAAGGCGAAGCCGAGATGGCCATGCAGCATCTTGATGAAGCCATGAGCTTGCTCCAGACGTCACCTGACGTTTATGGACTTGTGTCCATCGCACGGGCCGAAGTATGGTTTTTCGCTCCATCAGGTGGGCGTGCCGCATGGTGGGATCAAATGCAGGCTGTTGAGCGCGCGCGCAGGATCTATCTCGAATCTAGAGACCTTGTCGGGCTTGGTAAAGCGTGTTGGATGATGGCTCGGCTTCAAACTTTCGATGGACATCGTTCACGCTTTCGTATGAGACGGGCAACTCAGCATCTAGCCATGGCTGCTGAGAATTTCGAATCACAAGGCGAGATAAGTCTTGCTATCGAAGTACTTGAAGAATATGCAGCCATCCAAGTAGACCGGTCAAGTCTCGAACTTGAACAGAAAAATTTTCACCTTTTTGAGGCAAGAGCAGCCATCAAGAGAGCCCTACAGCACGTCGCTCATCTAAAAAAGCGCAGTGATCATGGTGCTTGGCGGCGTCGCTGGTCCGAGAGAAACGCGTGGTTGTCCACCCATCTCATTTGGTTGGAAGCAAACCTGGGAACGGATGCAACCGAGCTATGGAGTCTCGCTCAGCAAGCGAAAGCAAACGAGATGAGCCAGCAACTGGCCGAGATTAAATTGAGGGCGAAGGCTATTGCCTCTGGTGATGAGCGAGCACGTGCCACTGATGAAAGCCGACGCCTTGCCCTTATTTATGAAGCAGACTTCATTCGCAATCAAGACCGAAGCCCTCCCGAGAGTGATCGGTCCGATGCCATTCGTGGCACGCATGAAGCACTGGACGAATATCGGCAGGAATTGATCGCTCTTGAACTTCGTGCCGTGGCGTCTCCTGTTCTGAGCATCGGGACTGCAACACCTGGACACTCTGTTGATGTCTCAAGCACCAAAAGGATACTTTGCGATATTAATGTCTCAAAATGGGGGACTGTCGTCCTGTGGGCTGGACATGGCTTGCCGCCACACGGAGCAAAATCTGTCATACCCCTCCACCTTGGACAGATCGACTCCTGGCTGTATGGAGATAAGAATGAGACAGGTTGGCTCAATGCATATGCCAACAGAAGTGCAGATCCAAAAAAATGGAAAGAATCGACTCGCAGCCTCATTCAGCAAGTGAATGAGAATTTGTGGGAGCCCAGCCTGGATAGCACTGATCTTTCCTTGGAAGGCACCCGGCTACTCATCTCGCCTGGAGTTTTGGGTGGAATTCCGCTTCATGCTTGCGCCCCCAGAGGCAAGCGCCTCGTGGACACCATTGAGGGATTGGCGTGGGTGCCCAAACCCGAACTCGTCGAGGTTGACACTGTACTTCTTCAGAAACAAAAGGTTCTTTGCATACTGTCAGATCCAATCGTAATGGGGTCTGACAGACTTGATGAAGCGCCCGGGGAGATCACGTCTTTCGCCACGACGTTGGCGCAAGTTGGCGCTGACGTCACTCTCCTGGCGTCAGCAGATATTGCGCTAGGTCGCGCTGTATTTGAACGGCGCTCGCTCATGTTACCGTCCAATGTTCAAGTGCTGGAGCAGCGTCCAACTCCCGAATGGATGCAGGAGCACTTGCATGAATTTGATTTGATTTTCTACGCTGGTCATGGAATGGCGGGTGGCGAGCACGAACCCGAACTCCTGCTCGTCGATGAAGCCGGTCGTATGAAATCGCTCCGCCTGCTGGATCTCCTTTCTGCCAAAGCCCTTGATCGGAAGCCGTTAGTCCTCTTAAGTGCCTGTGAAACAGCCCATGAGGGAATGCCGAGTCCAGGCGAGCAATTCAGCTTGGCCTCTGGTTTTCTTCGCCTGGGAGCTCATTCCGTTGTTGGTACTTTATGGGTTGTAAACGACAAGATCGCAGCGAAGTATAGCAAAAACTTTTGCACTGAACTTGCAGCCGGAGTTGCATATGACATCGCATTCGTAAAGGCGGTTCGTTCGAACACAGAAAACGATGAGACGGCTTGGGCGACATTTTGTTACTGGCTTACTCCATTCCCTACTTGAATCATTCGAAGACAAACTAGGACGCGACCCGCTCAAGTCGCGCTACGCCGCGCCTCAGCCCGAGCCCCTGTTGCTATGCGCGAAGAGGCTCGGGGGGAAGTGGCGCAATGCGTCGATAAAACCGTTTGGCAACTGCGCTGACACGGCAGAATACGGGAAGAATCGACGCAGTTAACACTACTGCGTCATAGATGGGCAGGCAGTGAAGGGGGAGCTTGCCAGCCCGCTTGGTTCTAGAAGTAGTGCGAGAGCCCCTACCGGAAAAGTCGACCGGTGCGTATTGCTTGGGAGGTGGAGCGGATTCAGCGAGTCAGGCGATGCGCACGTTCATGGACGCAGGTGGGGTTCAACGACTCGAGGAGTATTTCCGAAGAATCGGCGATGTCTTGGGAGAGGAGCGCCGCCGGGGTTCCTTTGCTATTTATGCCATGGGACTGCTGGGAGACGGGGAGCGCAAGAGCGTCGAACCCATTGCGGCTCGTGCCTGTCCTGACCCCAGCAAGACCGATGCGATGCACCAGCGACTGCTCCACTTCGCTGTCGACTCTCGCTGGAGCGACCGGGAGGTCCGCAGGGAGGCGGCCCGGTATGCGCTGGACGCCATGACGCAACGCGAGCCCGTGGAAGCCTGGATTATCGACGATACGGGCTTCCTCAAACAGGGCAAGCATTCGGTGGGAGTCCAGCGGCAATACACCGGCTCGGCGGGAAAAATCACCAATTGCCAGATTGGCGTCAGCCTCAGCATCGCCACCCGTACCGAGCACCTCCCCATCGACTTCGAGCTGTACCTGCCCGAGTCCTGGGCCAATGACTCGGTTCGCCGCCAGGAGGCCCGAATCCCCGAGGATGTCCTCTTCAAGACCAAGCCCCAGCTGGCGGTGCAAATGATTGGACGAGCCGTGGCGGACGGCGTTCCCAAAGGAGTCGTCCTGGCGGACTCCGCGTATGGCTCCTCCAGCGACTTCCGCGCGCAGGTGCGCTCCTTGGGGTTGCACTATGCGGTGGGGGTAGACCCGCAAACAACCGTCTCCCTCCTCGACAACCAGGGGCACCCTCACGACGAGGCGGTGAGCGTCAAAGACATGGCGTTGAGCATCCACGAGCGTGGGGGCTTTCGACGCTGCACCTGGCGCAGCGGCACCCGGGAGGAACTCCGGGCGCACTTCGCCCTGCGTCGCGTGGTCGCCGCGGGAGAGCCCAAGGGCCAACAAGAACCCCTCTGGCTGCTCATCGAGTGGCGCGAGAACGAGCCCGAGCCGGCCAATTACTTTCTCATTTCCGTGCCGGACCGTACGGCAACGAAACAACTCATCCGCCTCGTCATGCAGCGCTGGAGAACCGAGCGCGTCTACGAGGATTTGAAGGGAGAGCTCGGGCTCGACCATTACGAGGGCCGTCGCTTTCCGGGTTGGCACCACCACGTCTCCGTCGCCCTTTGCTGCTACGCGTTCATCATCGCTGAACGCGTGCGGCATTTTCCCCCCTCGGCCCGAGGGGCGGATGAGGCCCACGCGCAGCCGCTCCAGGCCTGAGCGCCACTTTCACGACAGCTTCATCACCGCACGGCTGGCCATCGCTCGGGTGATTGCCTCCTGGCTGCCCCGCTGCCCCACCTGCCACCGCAGGTGCCCGGATTCATCTCGCGGGCCCCTGGCCTCTTGCGTTTACCCGTCGGGCCCCTGACGCAGTAGTGTTAACCACTCTACCTGAACTCGTATTCCCATCGACTTCACTCGTAGATGTAATGAGCGCATCGGTGCACATCCACCGGGCGACCCTCGGGGCCAAGGGTTTCAGAACCCAGACATCTTGGAGAGGATTTCCTTCATCACCTCCGAGGTGCCTCCTCCGATGGTGATGAGCCGGATGTCGCGCCAGGCCCGCGCGATGTGCGTCTCCTCGATGTAGCCCATGCCTCCGAAGAACTGCTGGACGTCGTAGGCCACCTTCTGCGCCAGGTCTCCCGCGAACAGCTTCGCCATGGAGATCTCCCGCACCGGGTTCTCCTTCGCGTCGAACAGCGCCACCGCGTGGTACGTCAGCCGCCGCGCCGCTTCGAGCGCCGCCATGTGCTCCACCAGCTTGTGCCGCCACACCTGGAAGCCCAACAGCGGCTTGCCAAACGCCTGCCGCTCCTTCCCATACGCGAGCGCGTCCTCGATCATCCGATCCATGCCGCTCACCGCCGACAAGGCCCCCACCAGGCGCTCGCCCTGGAAGTTCGTCATGATGTGGTAGAAGCCCTGGTTCTCCTCCCCCAGCACGTAACGCCGGGGGATGCGGCAGTCCTCGAAGTAGAGAATCGCCGTGTCCGACGACAGGTTGCCCACCTTGTCGAGCTTCTTCGACACCGAGAAGCCCTTCACGTCCGTGGGGAACGTCACCAGGGACACGCCCTCGTGTCCCGGCCCCCCCGTGCGCACCCCCAGCGTGATGAAGTCCGCCCGCGTGCCATTGGTGATCCACATCTTCGAGCCGTTGATGACGTAGTCATCCCCGTCCCGGCGCGCCGTCGTCTGCAGGTTCGCCACGTCCGAGCCAACCCCCGGCTCGCTGATCCCCAGCGCGGCGATCTTCTCCCCCGCCAGCGCCGGCGCGAGGAACTCCCGCTTCTGCTCGTCCGTGCCAATCTCGTTGATGATCGGCGTGGCCATCTGGCCTTGCACCATCAACGCCATGTTCACGCCCGCGTTGCGGCTGCGCGTCAGCTCCTCGCAAAAGGCCGTCACGTACCAGTAGTCCAGCCCACTGCCGCCATACCTTGGATCATGGTTGATGCCGAAGAAGCCCAGCTCGCCGCACTTCTTGAAGATCTCCCTCGGGAAGATGCCCGCCCGATCCCACTCCAGGGCATGCGGCGTCATCTCCTTCTCCACGAACGTACGCACCGTCTTGCGAAAAGCCTCATGCTCCTCGGTGAAAGGGTTCAACATGGTCGCCGGGCTCCTTGGGTGTCGGGATGAGACACGGCGATAGTACACCCCCATGACTGGTGCCGCCCTCGTCCTCGCCGCGCTCCTGTCGGCTACCCCGGCCGCTCGTCCGCCCACCGGAGCGTTGCTCCGCGAACACTGCCGCATGGGAGCGGCGGACCCCCAGAACCCCTGGGCGCTCGCCCACGGCCTCCTCTCCGAGGGCCGCTCCTTCCGGGCCCGCGATGGACGCCTCGCCGTGCAGGTCATCGTCTCCGACTTCCTCCACCGCGAGGGCTCCTCCCCCGGCGCCGACCTCCGCTTCGATCCCACCACCGCCAACGGCACGCCCGTGGAGCCCCACCCCCACCTCCTGGTGAAGACGTTGCTGCTCACGGGCCTCGCCCCCTCCCACTCCTTCCGAGCCTCCTGGGGTCCCATCACCCTCGGCGCCCTCGTGGAGGACCTGAAGCGGGACTTCCGCCGGGACTCCGCCCTCTCCCCCGAGGGAGCCTGGACACTCGACGCCCTCTCCCATGCCCTCCCCCCCAACGCCTCCTTCACGACGCGGGACGGCTCCACCGTGCGCCTCGACGCGGTGATGGACGAGGCGCTCGCGCTGCTCGAGCGCGAGGAGGCCGAGCTGCTCGCGGGCATGAAGGCGGGTCTTCCCCAGGTGCCCAAGCGCCACCAGGGCCTCTACGCCCACCCCTGTGGCGGACTGCACCTCGTCCAGGCCGTCCTCTCCCACGCGCGCCACCCCACCGTGCGCGCCGCCTGGGGCTCCCGGCTCGACACCCAGGTGGACCTGCTTCTCTACCGGCTCGCCTCCGAGTCCCGCCAATACGACGCCGCCCTCACCTCCACCCTCCCCTCCCACCGGCTCCCCGTGCTTCTCCAGATGATGAAGTTCCACGGGCACTGGCTGGAGACGCTCGGCCGCTACCGCGACGAGACGGGCTGGACTCCCACGGCCACGCAGCTCGAAGCCATCCGGCAGGCAGGCGCGCTCCTGGATGGCGCGGTGCGCCGGCTCGACGCGTCAGGTGCCTGGCGGAATCGCGATGCGTTGAAGGCGGCCAGCCCCTCGCTCTTCCTGGATCTCCTCGGTGACACGTGCCACGCCGCTCGGGGATGGCATGACTGGAGGCGGACCCTCGGCGGTTGATACAACGCCCCGCCATGCCCATCCCCCTTCGCTTCCTGGCCGCGAGCCTCGCCCTGTTCGGGCTCACCCTCGCCGGCTGCAAGAAGGAGAGCTGCCTCGGCAACGAGGCGTCCTGCCAGGTCTCCAGTCCCTGCGAGGCATTGAGCTACGCGTGTGAAGCCGCATCCGGCCCGGCCCTGGAGCTGCGCGTGCTCACCTCCGAGGACACGCGCGTGGGCAGCCATGCCCCGTCCGGCGGCAGCGAGACCGTGCCCGGTGGGCTCAACGCCATCGCCTCCCGGGGAGACATCCTCCTGGGCAATGACAGGGCGGTGGCCGTCATCGCCGGCATCGGCAACGCCCACCTGCTGGATCCCAATGGCGGCTCGCTGCTCGACCTGGGCGTGCGCGGCGCGAACAACGACGGCCTCAACCAGATGCTCTCCGTGGTGGGCGTGCTCCCCGCGGACGCCGCGCACTACACGTCCATGCGGCTCATCGACGAGCGGCCCCGGCGCGTGGCGGTGCAGCTCGACGGCACGCTCGACGGCCGGCCCGAGTTCCCCATCCACACCCTCTATGAGATGCGGCCATGCGAGCCGGGCGTGCGCGTGCGCACCGAGGTGCTCAACGCCTCCGTGGATCCCCAACTCTGGGCGCTCGCGGACGGCTTCTACTGGAGTGGCCGCGAGGCGCTGCCCTTCACGTCCGCGCCCGGCACGGGCTACTCGCACCCCTCCTTCAGCCTGCTCACCATCGGCGATGTCTACAGCCGCGTGCCCTATCTGGCCGCCGCGCTCCCCTCCGAGCCCGGCGTGAGCTACGCGCAGGTGGCCTGTGGACCCAAGGACACCGTGGAGGGCTTCCAGAGCGATCAGATCTCCCTCTCCGGACTGCCGCGCACCGTGGTGCCGCCCCGGGACTACCTCGTCTTCGAGCGCTTCCTCGCCGTGGGCGACCGGGGCGACGCGGCCTCCGCCGTGAACCTCGCGCTGGAGCTGCGGCAGGCGCTGCGGGGCGAGAAGTACGTGACCCTGCGCGGAACGGTGAACCGCCGCGCGCCCCCCCGTGAGCCCGGGCACGAGCTGAGCGTGTTCATCAGCGAGGGAGAGCTGTCCGCCGACAAGAGCAAGCGCATCCCCTGGAGCCAGGTGACACCCGACAGCGCGGGCCGCTTCGAGGCCCGGGTGCCCGCCGGGCGAAAGTACGCCGTGGAGGTGCATGCCTTCGGCCGCAAGGTGGCGGACCGGCAGCTCGACGTGGTGAACGAGGACGTGGAGCTGGGCACGTTCGCCGAGCCCTCGCACACCCGGCTCACGGTGAACGTGTCGGAGACGGACACGTTCGCCCCGCTCACCGCCGAGGTCTTCCTCGTCCCGGTGGATGCCGCCACCCGGCAGGACACCCAAGGCTCCCTGCACGGCGCCTTCACCTCCTGCGCCCCGTGGCTCGGCTCTCCCGCGGGCCCCTCGCCCGCGTGCAACCGCTTCCTCGTCGTCAACGGCTTCGCCCAGGTGGAAGTCCCCCAGGGCCGCTTCCACGTCTATGCCTTCAAGGGCCCCTTCTGGACGCTCGCCCATGAGTCGGTGTCCTTCGGCGACACGGACACGGCGCTCGACTTCACGTTGAAGAAGCTGCCGCTCCAGCCCTCCGGCACCGTGAGCGCGGACCTGCACGTGCACGGCGCCGCCAGCTTCGACAGCTCCCTGCCCGACCAGGATCGCGTGTTGTCCTTCGCCGCCACGGACCTGGAGGTCATCGTCGCCAGCGACCATGACGTCGTCTACGACTACAGCCAGGTCGTCCAGGGCCTGGGTCTGCAAGAGCACATGAGCACCGTGGCGGGCCTGGAGACCACCGGCCACATCCTCTGGCTCAAGCGCCACGGCTATGACATCCCGCTCGTGGTGGGCCACTACAACTTCTGGCCGCTCGAGTACGACCCGACGAAGCCGCGCAACGGCGCCCCGGACGACGAGCGCGTCGAGCCCGGTGAGTTGTTCGACCGCGTGAAGGCCAGCGCCCCCGAGCCCCTGCGCGAGCAGCTCATCGTGCAGCTCAACCACCCGTGGGCCAACCAGGAGTTCGGGCGGGACCTGGGCTTCCCCCGCGCGCTCGCACTCGACACCCGAAAGAACCTGCCCACCACGGACGACGGCACCAACGCGGGCCTCTACGTGCGCTCGCCCAAGGGAGGCTTCGCCAACAACGGCCAGCACACCCAGGAGGTCATGAACGGCTCGGACAACAGTCTGCTCCCCTCCTACCGCGCCTTCTGGTTCTACGTGCTCGGCCAGGGCCAGCTCGTCGTGGGCACCGCCAACAGCGACTCGCACAGCCTCACCGACAACACCGTGGGCGTGCCCCGCAACATCGTCTACGCGGACACCTCGGCCGGCCCCGGCTTCGACACCGCGCGCTTCAACGCCGCCCTGAAGGCCGGTGGCTCCTTCGGCACCAACGGGCCCGTCATCGAGGCCACGCTCGACACGACCGGCGGGCCCCGGCGCTATGGCCTCACCCCCGTGGTGCCCTCGGCCGATGCCCGGCTCCGCCTCAAGGTCTCCGCCGCCCCGTGGGTGCCCGTGGACGAGGTGCGCATCATCGTCAACGGCCGCCTCGTGCGGACGCTGAGCGGTGGAGAGCTCGCCCGCCCGGTGGATGCCTTCGGTGACTCGGGGCTCGTGCGCTACGAGGGCAGCCTCCCGCTGTCCGAGCTCGTCACCGTCCCCGGGGACGCGTGGCTCGTGGTGGAGGCCGGCACCCGGCTGCAACCCACCGCGGACTTCGGCGGCGTGGGCAGCTCCGAGCCCGATGGCATCCCCGACACCGGGGACAACAACGGGGATGGCGTGGTGGACCGCGGCGACATCGCCCCGGGCTCCTCGTCCGGCCCCCTGCGTTCCGCCGTGCTCCCCACCAGCGAGGCGGATCCGCTGTTCCACTTCGCCCAGGTGATCAACGGCGGCTACCCGATGGCCTTCACCAACCCCTTCATCCTCGACCGGAATGGCAACGGACGCTTCGAGGCCCCCGGCGTGACCGCTCCGTGAACCGAGGATCTCCCGTGACCATGTTCCGACTGCTCGCCGCGCTCGCCGCCCTGCTGCTCGTGCCCGCCGCCGCCCGCGCCGACGAGGGCGGGTGCTCCCGGTGGCTCTCTCCCGCGCTCGCCGAGGGCCCCGTGGCCCTGGGCTTCCTCTCCGCCGATGTCTCCACCGGACGCCGCACCTGCCCGCGCACCGAGGTGGGCCTGGGCATCCAGGGCAACGCCATCATCGAGACCCACAACCTCTACGGCGCCGTCACCGGCTCGGGCGTGGTGTCCGGCAGTGTCGCGGTGCGCCCGGACCTGGAGGTCTTCGCCACCCTGGAGGCCCCACGCATCCAGTACGTGCAGAACGCCTCGCTCACCGGCACGGACGTGGCCCTGGGGCAGCTCACGGCGGGGGCCACCTGGGCGGTGCTGTCGCGCGGGGCCTTCGTGCTGGCGCCCAGCGTGCGCCTGCAACTGCCCACCTCCTTCGCGAGCCCCCGGACGCGGACCGCGGGCGCGGAGGTGGGCGCCGCCCTGCTCTACCGGCCCACGGAGCGCTTCGACGTGCACGGCTACGCGGGCGTGGATGGAGACCTGGGCCTGGGCGCCGCCGCGTCCCTGCCCCGGGCTGGTGTCCTGGTGAACGTGGGCGTCGAGTACATCGTCTGCCGGCCCTTCGCCGTCGTGCTGGATGCCAACGCGCGCTTCGGCCGCCGGGCGGTGCTCGACTCCGTGGCGCCGACCCTGGGGGTGCGCTTCAGCGCGGGCGAGCACTTCGGCGCGGAGCTGGGCGCGAGCCTGCCCGTGCTCGGCGCCGAGCGGGCCCTGGCCGCCGGTGGACTCAAGTTCACCTGGCGGTTGTGAGCCCGGGGCCGCGCCGCTCTACAGGTACGTCGCGGCCTGACGCAGGGCGAGCGCCGCCTGGCTGCCGTGCTCCACCTTCTCGTGCGAGACGACGAGCCGCACGAGCCCGGGCAGCGCCGCGTAGCGCTCGAAGTCCTCCCGGAGCGCCTTGCGATCCTTGACGAACACCAGCTTCGACAGCCGGGACACCCGCGGTCCGGGCGCCGAGCCCAACACCGTGGTGAAGAGCCAGCCGAGCAAGTCCTTCTTGCGATCCATGTTGAAGAGCGCGTCGTTGAGCACCAGCGTCGTGCCATCCCTCGAGCGCACGAGCATCGCTCCCTCCATGTCGTTCACGCCGTGCAGCATCTCCAGGCGAACCGCGTCATCGGCCGCGAAGTCCTCATAGGTGCCGTCCACGGGCACGGCCTCCTCGACCCTGGCGCGGCTGCCCTTGGGCGCGAAGACCCGCAGCGACGGGTAGCGCTTCTTGTAGGCGGGCGCGTCGAGCCGATGCATCCCGTTGGGAACGATGAGCACCGCGGGCGGCCCCAGGGCCTCGAGCTCCCGCTGCTCCTTGTCGCCCAGGGCGATGCCGTTGTGAATGACGAGCGAGCCGTCCCCCCGGCGCGCGACGGTCATGACGCGCTTGAGCGACATGTTCGGCAGGGACCCTTCCACGCGCCACAGGTTCTCGGCGAGCTGCTCGAGGGGACCGTGAGCGCGCACCCGCCATTCATCGGAAATCTTGGAAGCCATGCCAGCGACCCTAGGAAAAGCTGGTGACGGTTGTCACCACCCTGGTGAGCGCTGTCACCTCTTCCGCCCTCCCGAGCCCCCCTCCACCGCGCGCGAGCACGGGCAACCGCGTGCGCCCCACGTCCCACCGGGGCTGGCACGCCGGACGCAAGGAGCGCGCTCGACGACTCACCATCAGAGGTCACGGGAATGCGGAAGAAAAAGCTGGGGGATCTGCTTCGGGAGAACGGGCTCGTGGACGAGCTGCAGCTCCGGGCGGCCCTGGGCTACCACCACAAGTGGGGCGTTCCGCTGGGCCAGGTGGTGGTGGACATGGGCTTCTGCTCCGCGCGCCAGGTGCTGGAGCTGCTCGCCTCCCAGGTGCAACTGCCCACGGTGGACCTGGACGCAGAGCTGTTGGATCCCCAGCTCGTGGACGTGCTGCCCGTGAGCGTGGCGGAGAGCTGCCGCGTCATCCCCCTGCGCCAGGAAGGTCCGCGCGACTCGGTGCTCGTGGTGGCCACCGCGGCGCCCGCGGATCCGCTCGCCCTGGACGAGGTGGCGCGGCGCACGGGCAAGGCGCGCGTGGTGACGCTGCTGGCCACCGACGCCGCCATCTCCCAGGCCATCGAGCGGCTCTACTACCCCCACCTGCTCGACGCGCGGCGCCCGGTGGAGCCCATTCCCCTGCCCGAGGCCGACGAGCAGCTCCCCCTGGTGACGGAGCGCTCCGAGTGCTTCTTGATGGGACAGATGCTCCAGCGCCAGGCCCAGGTGTCCGTCGAGGCTCCGGACGGGCTACCGGTGATGCTGCCGCTGACGCACGAGACCCCCGAGTCCCAGCGCCTCACCGAGCCCGAGCTGCGCCGGGTGGATGTGCTCCCCATGGCCCCGAAGGAGCTCCCGCCGGAGGTGTGGGTGTACGGCTGGGGCGTGAAGGCGACGCGGGGGCTGATGGCGCTGCTGGAGGAAGGCGGCCTGCGCGCCCGGGTGGGACGGACCGAGGACGTGCGCAAGGCGAGCGCGCGCGAGGTGGTGCTCGCGCCGCTGCAATCCGTGGAGAGCGTGAAGCGGCGGGGCATGCGCGCCCAGCTCGTGCTCGTGGGCCGCTCGCGCGACGAGGCGCGGGCCCGGTCCCTGGGCGCCCGGGACTTCCTGTCGGGCCCCTTGCGCTCGGAGCAGCTCCTGGACTCCGTGCGCGAGGGACTGCGCGCCGGCCGCGAGGCGTTGCGCCGGGCGGGCTGAGGCCAGGCCTACAGGCGAGGCTTCACGGGCGAGGGATCCCAGGGCTCCAGCGGCCCGGGATCCAGGGGGCCGGGATCCACCACCAGCGGGCACGACCACTTCGAGCTCCTGCAGATGCAGGTCCCCGTATTGGAGCCGCCGATGCAGCAGTTGCGCGTGGTGCCGGAGATACACGACTGCCCGTTGACGTTCGAGCACGAGTTGCCCAAGCGCGAGCAGATCGGCACGGGAACCAGCCCACAGTACGTGGTGTTGCCATCACACGTCACGCTGACACCATCCGAGGCGGAGCAGCTCGTCCCCTGACAGGAGATGGTGTTTCCGTTCGAGCAGGTCGTCGAACAGGTGGAAAGGGCACTCTGGCTCTGCGCCAGGAGTTCCTCACCGGTCTCCACTTCCGTTCCTCCACAGCCAGACACGATGGAAAGGACAAGCGTCGCGAGAATGAGCAGCGAGTGCTTCATGTTCGACTCCGGGGGGCGGGTGTGATTGTCACCGTACAAACCTCGCCCGGGCACGTCAATTCCTCTCATCCATTCCCGCCAATTCCATCCTCCCCTCCCTCCAATCTGTTGCTCTCGAGGCAACAAGACACGGGCAAGGACTGTCACAATTCCTCATCACCCACCCCGGCTGTTGCCCGCGAGGCCACAAGGCGCGGTATAGGGGGCCCGCAGCCCTTCCCCAGGAGAAGCCATGCACCACAGCCGGCTCAGTACCTTCGTCATCGACTGCAAGACCGACGACCTCGACGCGGCCACCACGTTCTGGAGCCAGGCCCTCGGCAGAGCCGTCAAGCCGCCGGAGCCCGAGAGCCCCACCTACCGCGAGCTGTCGACGGAGCCCCAGGAACCCATCCTCCTGGTCCAGCAGGTGGACCATCCCGGCCGCATCCATCTGGACATCGAGACGGACGACCTGGACGCGGAAGTCCTCCGGCTCGAGGCGCTCGGGGCGAAGCGGGTGGCGTTCGTCAAGCGCTGGTGGGTCATGGAGGCCCCCTCGGGCCAGCGCTTCTGCATCGTCCGGCCCCAGCGCGGCCCCCTGGACTCCAGCAACGCCAATACGTGGCCCTGAGCCGCGGGGCCTACAACAGCCCGTCCAGGACGGCTTGCCAGAGCAGCTCGGCGAGCGCCTCGTGGGCGCGATCCGCGTCCACCAGGGGCAGCGACAGCGTGGCCATCCTCAGGAGTCTGTCATCGGACACCACCTGGGGCGCCCGCTCGCGCACCGTCTCCACCAGGGCCTGGAGACTGGCGAGGTGAGACAGCCCCCGCCGCTCGCCCAGGCCCGTGTAGTCCGTCTCCGGCGTGAACGACAACCACAGCCCCTCGCCATACCCCCACAGGAAGTGGGCCGTGGCCTCCTCGCGCACGTCCACGGTCCGCGTCTGCTTGACGCCCCGGTGATCGTAGAAGGATTCCACCTGCGTCTCCTCCGAGACGGTGCTCCGCCGGCCGAGCACCAGCAGGCGCCACTCCCGCCACTGCACCTCCATGCGCTCGCCCCGCGCCCCCTCCAACCGCAGCCCCGTCTGCCCCAGCACGAAGCGGCGCACGGGCAGTGGACTCGCGGCGCGGGAGGGCATCTCTCCGTCCACGGCCTTGAAGCCCTCGGCGCGCAGTGCGTCCCGGAGACTCCGGGCCTCCCGAGGGGGCAGCCGGGCCAGGACGATGGGGGGCGGCGCCGCCAGACGCAGGCGCAGATCGGCCAGCCCCAACCGGCTCGCCGTCTCCAGCCGCCGCAGGGCCGCCTCGTCCTGGAGCGCGGGCACCTCGAGGAGCGCCACGAGCCCGGTGCTGCCCGTGAGTCTTCCCGACGGGGGAGCCGCCGTGCTCGCGGAAGCCCGGGGGGGCGCCTCCCGCGAGGGAGCCTCGGAGACCCGGGCCCGCAGCGTGGCCAGCTCGCGATGCGCCTCCTCCAACTGGCGCACGAGCGAATCCCGCTCCCGGGCATGGTGCGCCCGCAGCCGGGCCAGTGCCTCCTTCGACTGGCGCAGCTCCCCCTGGACCCGTTCCAGCTCGTCACGCAGCGTGCGGTTCTCATCCATGCACGGCGGACGTAGCAGGAAGGTGGCCCACCGGAAAACCCCCGGCGGCTACTCCTCCCCGGTGGCCTCGTGCAGCGTCCGTGTGAGCTTCTTCAGCGTGTCACGCAGGCGCACGAGCTCCCCGAGCGACAGCCGCGTCTTGCAGGCGAGCTGGGGAAACAGCTCCAGCGCCCGCTGCTCGAGCCGCTTTCCCTCGGGGGTGAGGAAGACCTCGACGACGCGCTCGTCCACACGGCTGCGCCGGCGCTCGACCAGCCCCCGGGACTCCAGGCGCTTGAGCAGCGGCGTGAGGGTCGCGGAGTCGAGGTAGAGCCGCTCGCCGAGCCGCGACACCCGCGCGCCATCCTCCTCCCAGAGCGCCATGAGGACGAGGTACTGCGGATAGGTGACGCCGAGTTCCTCGAGCAGGGGCTGGTACGCGCCCGTCATCGCGCGGGAGGCCGCGTGGAGCGCGAAGCAGAGCTGATCATCGAGTCGAAGAACGTCGGTCATCACCTTTCCAATCTAGCCTTCGCTCAGGCCAGGCGCAGGTCAACGGCGATGTTGCCACGCGTCGCGTTGGAGTACGGGCACACCTGGTGCGCGGCGTGCAGCAGCGCCTCGGCCTGGTCGCGCGGCAGCTCGGGAATGGAGGCGGTGAGCTCCACGGCCAGCCCGAAGCCCTGCCCCACCGAGCCGATCGTCACGTTGGCGGTGATGCTCACCGGGCCCGTGGTGATCTTCTTCGCGCGGGCCACGTGGCCGAGCGCGCTGCCGAAGCACGCCGCGTAGCCCGCGGCGAAGAGCTGCTCGGGGTTGGTGCCGTTGCCATTGCCACCCAGGGCGCGCGGCGGGGCCAGCGCGACGTCGAGCAGGCCATCGTCCGTCTTGGCGCGGCCCTCGCGGCCAGAGGTGGCGGTGGCAACGGCGGTGTACAGGCGCTTCTCGAGGGCAACAGGGGTCTGGCTCATGGATGTTCTCCGGTTGGAACTGCGGTGTGAGGTGAATCTATCCCAATCTGAATCGAACGCAACTGAATCGTGCACGATTCATATCCGCTCCCCCCGACCGATGTTTTGCAGCCCAAATACAAGACAAATCCGGATACCCATGATTCCTCCCAAAACCTTATTTACTTGGATGAATCCAATTGATAGAAGGCATGCCGCCTCGTTGTCCCCGGAGCGACCCCATGTCTCGTACGCTGTTGGCCTCGTTGGCGACCCTGACGCTCGTCGGTTGTGGCAGCACCTCCAACACCGTGACCTCTTCCGTCGAACTCGACGTGGTCGAGGGCGCGGGCGCGGTAGCCCAGGCCCAGGCGGCCCTGAAGAGCCGCCAGCAGGCGGGCGAGGAGTTCGTGGCGCGCGGCGCCATCCTGGATGACAACGGGGACAGCCACGTCCGGTTCGACCGGCGCTTCCAGGGGCTGCGCGTGCTCGGCGGCGACTTCGTGGCGCACCAGAGCGAGAACGGCGCCCTGCGCGAGCTGACCCACGCCGGCCCGGAGAGCCTCCAGGGCCTGAGCGTGAAGCCCTCGCTGAGCGCCGCGCGCGCCACGCAGCTCGCCGAGCGCGCCTTCGTCGGCAAGCGCGACACGGGTGCCGCCTCCGCGGAGCTCGTCGTCTTCGCCCGGGGTGAGAAGCCGGTGGCGGCCTACGAGGTGGTGCTCGAGGGCGTCAAGGACGACGGGACGCCCAGCATCCTGCACGTGGTGGTCAACGCGCAGACGGGCGAGGTGCTCGAGACCGCGGACGAGATCGAGACCGCCGCCACCACCAGCACGGGCAACTCGCTCTACCTGGGCTCGGTGTCCATCGCCACCAACAGCACCTCGACCGGCTACGAGATGAGGGATCCCTCGCGCGGCAATGGCTTCTACACCCTCAACCTGGCCAACGGCACGAGCGGCGGAAGCGTCTTCACCAGCACCACCAGCAGCTTCGGCAACGGCACCACCTCGAACGCGGCGTCGGCGGGCGTGGACGCCCACTACGGCATCCAGAAGACGTACGACTACTTCAAGAACGTCCACGGCCGTAACGGCATCGATGGCGCGGGCGGCACGGGCTACAACCGCGTGCACTACAGCAGCAAGTACAACAACGCCTTCTGGTCCGACAGCTGCTTCTGCATGACGTACGGCGATGGCGACGGCACGACCTTCACCCCGCTGACGGCGATCGACGTGGCGGGCCACGAGATGACCCACGGCGTGACGAGCCGCACCGCGCGCCTCGTCTACTCGGGTGAGTCCGGCGGCCTCAACGAGGCCACCAGCGACATCTTCGGCACCATGGTGGAGTACTACGCCGCCAACGCCAGCGACCCGGGCGACTACCTCATCGGCGAGAAGATCTACACGCCGAGCAAGGCCGGCGACGCGCTGCGCTACATGGCCAACCCCTCCAAGGACGGCAAGTCGGTCAACTGCTGGTCCAGCTCCGTGGGCTCGCTGGACGTGCACTACTCCAGCGGCGTGGCCAACCACTTCTTCTACCTGCTGGCCGAGGGCTCCACGGGCAGCACCACCTGCAACGGCTCCACGATCACCGGCATCGGCCGCTCCGCCGCGGAGAAGATCTGGTACCGCGCGCTCACCGTGTACATGACCTCGAGCACCAAGTACGCCGGCGCCCGCACCGCCACCCTCAGCGCCGCCGCGGATCTCTTCGGCTCGACCAGCACCCAGTACAAGGCCGTGGCCGCCGCCTGGTCCGCCGTCAGCGTGAACTGAGTCCAGCCCAGTCTTGTTGATGCGGGCCGGTTTCCCTGGCGGGGGGAACCGGCCCGTCGCTTTTGTTCCACTTCTTCTGTTCCGCCGCTATCCGCCCGCGAAGGGCTGCTCGATGTACCGGGCCACGAGGGCCCGCGTCCGGGGCGGAGGCAGGTGCTTGAAGGGGCGTCCCTCCTGACGAGCCAGGTGCGCCTCCAGGTAGTCCTCGACATCGGCGGTGCCGCCGTGCAGCCAGGCGGTGAGCAGGGCCCCGAGCGCCTCGGGCGTTCCCCACCGGAACAGAGCCCAGGCGGCTTCGTCCGCGCCGGGCCACAGCCTCTTCTCCCACGTCTCGTCCCGCAGCCCCCGCTCCAACAGCTCCACGTGCCCCGGGGCGTCCAGCACTCCGAGCCAGCGCAACGCCTCGGCGCGCAACCACGGCTCGTCGGACTCCCGCGCGGTGCGCCTCAACAGCTCGCCCCCTTCCGCTCGCCCCCACCGCAGGAGCCCCGCCGCCGCGCGCACGCGCACCAGCGGATGCGCGGAATAGAGCAGCGCCTCGAGCCGCTCGAGCCAGGCCGGGCCGGACTCGTCCAGGGCGAGCAACCCCTCGAGGGCGAAGCACGCCGCCGCGTCATCCGTCCCCGACAGCGCCGCGAGGAAGAGCGGACGGTCCCCCGGCTCGGCCGAGCCCGCGGCCTCCCGCAGCACCGTGCGCACCAGGGGCAGGTTCTCGGGCCACTTCCCCGCGGCCAGGGCCCAGCGCAGCGCCGTGGCCCGCTCCCGTTGGAAGAGCTGCCGCAGCAGCTCCCTCCGGAGCTCGAGCGCCACGCCGAAGTCACACAGGACGCGCAGCCGCAACGCACGGGCCTCGGGCCACTCCGCCAGCACCTCGAGGGCGCGCGGGTAGTCCTCCGGAGAGGGCATCAGCCCATAGGCGACGTTCAGCGAGAGGCTCTGGGCATGCAGCACCTCCTCCAGACGCCGCAGCAGTCCCTCCCGCCCGAGACAGACCAGGAGCGTGGGCAGGGGCAGGCGCAGGGCCTTCGCCGCCTGGTGCAGGGCCTCGGGATCGGCGCTCAACAACTGGTGCAGGGCTTCCCGGGGCATGGGTCCCTCGGAAGGCAGGTTCCGCGACTCCCGGGCGAGCAGTGCCCACGACTCCGGCCGCGTCCAGGTGGCCGCCGCGACCTGGAGGTTGCGCTCCGGGCCTCCCGGCTCCCGCTCCAGGGCCCGCCGATCATCCTCGCACCAGCGCCTGTACAGCCACGTCAGGACGGGCGCGGGCAGCGGCTCGCCTTCGCGCCTCGACTGGATGAGCAGGTCCGCGCGCTCCCAGGCGGACCACCGGAGCAGGGTCGCCTCCACCCAGGAGATGTCCTCCTCCGCCCGCACCAGGCGCAGGCACCGGTACGCCTCCAGGCACGGGGCGTCTTCCTGGGACGGCGAGAGCGCGCTGGCGCCCACGAGCCCGGAGAGTTCGGCGCCCGAGAGCCGCAGGCCCAGGTGCAAGCCCAGTCCGAGCGCCCAGGAGCGCACGGTGAAGTGTTCCCGGGGATTGAGCAGGAGCGCCCGCACGAGGGGCAGCTCGTCCTCGCCGCCGAACAGGCGCAACAACCGGAGCACGCGGACTCGCGCGTCGAAGTCCCCTGCAGGCAGTGACTCCAGGAAGGTCAACAGTTGCGCGCGAATGCCCGAGCGCGAGGACCAGACGAATCGGGGAGAGATGGACACGTTGATCGCCGAGGGAAAGCGGCTGGCGAGACCAGCGGCGCGAATGCGCGAGGAGCACTCGGGAATCTAGGACTCTGCGCTCACTTCGGAAGTAATCTAGGGCCCTGGGTATAGAGTGGGCAAGCCGCGCCCTGCGGCGGGAGGGTCAATCGATGTCGAGCAACAACCGCGTCGCAGAGGGGCTAAGCACGACGGCGCTTGAGACAAAGACGTACAGCGTCGCGAAGCTACTCGATCTCATCCGGACCGGGAAGGTGCGCGTCCCATACTTCCAGCGTCGATTCCGTTGGCAGGACGAAGACCGACGCCTGCTCTTCGACAGCCTCCAGAAGGGCTTCCCAGCCGGTACTCTGCTACTCGCCCAGGGCGCTGCGCCCGCCGAGCGCGTCGTATTGGGCGGGTTTACGGCGGACGTGGGAGAGGTAAAGGAGGCATTATGGGTTGTAGACGGGCAGCAGCGCCTATCGACTCTAGCAATGGCACTTCTCGACGAGCACTCGGGAGCATACCGGCCAATCTACTTCGATCTCCAGGCAAACTCGTTCGTCCTCGGGGCCCGAAAACGCGCACCGCCACCCCACTGGGTTCCAACCCACGTGCTCGCGAGTTCCGCTCTCTTGAACAAGTGGCTCCGCGAACGCGCCTTGCCCGACGAGTTCAGCGATCGAGCCGATCAGATTGCGAGTCGACTGCGCGAGTATCTCCTGCCTGCGTACCTCGTGCCATTCGACGCTGAGTACGAAGGCGTCGTGAAAGTCATGTTCGCCCGGATGAACAGGAATCGCCGCGCGCTCAGCACTGACGAAGTGTTCGAAGCGCTTCACGCGACGCGCGAGGGGGGCAAGCCTATCGATAGGGTTCGCGCCGAACTCACACAGGTGGGATTCGGCGAACTCGAGGGGAAGCAGATTGAACGCGCGGCACTCGCAGTCGCCGGCAAGTTGCCCAGCGCGAAGCTAGTGGATGCGCTCTCGGCGAACGAGGTGCCAACGCTCTTTGCGCGCGTGTCACAGGCGCTCGTGCGGACGGTAGAATTCTTGGCAGAGGACTGTGGCGTTCCTCACATCGACTGGCTTCCGTACGGTGGTGTCATCGCGACTCTCGCGAAACTTTTCGACGCTCACCCGAAGTTGCACGACCGTAACCGCGTCTTGCTAGCCCGCTGGTTTTGGCGGGGCAATTTGAGCGGCGATCACAAGACGGATAACAAGACTGACCAGCCGAAGTGGCAGGCCATTGGATCCGACCAGCACGAGACGGTTCAGCGCCTCTTGAAAATTGGAAACCGAATCGACATCGCCGCAGAGATCAAGGCGCCGCTACAGCCCTTCAACCGGAGGACGGCGAGAACGCGGATCGAACTCGTCGCTCTCGCCGCAATGGAACCACGGTGGCTTACCGGAGAAGACCGGGGGCAACCCCTCGCGCTTGGTGCGCTAATTGAGAAGGAGGACCTCGTCCCGAGCGCGGTCATAGACGAGAGCAGAACCATTGCCGACTACCTGCTGCACCCAAAGTTCGACCTCTCCGAACTCAGCACGCGACCAGACAAGCTGACCCTTGAGAGTCATGGCCTGGACAACGCGACGCTGGATGCGCTTCTGGCTGGCGACGCCGCGACCTTCAGCGCCCAGCGCACCAATGTCCTTGCACATTATGTGCAGGCTACGCTTCGAGAGTGGACGGGAGTAGACGACACAGATCACGACCGTCCTCCGCTGGACGCGTATTTCGATGCGGAGTCCGCCTGATGCTCGACGTATTCCTGAATACAATTCGGATCGGTGCGATAATTCGTGAGGAGCACACGGGGATCATCTCGTTCGTCGTCGACGAGACCTACGCCTCCATGCGTCCGCGACCAGTGCTCGGGCAGCAATTCGAGGAACGTCGAGAGCACCGGATCTTCCGTCAATCAAGCGTCCCGGGTGAGCTGCCGACGTTCTTTGCCAACCTTCTTCCAGAAGGCGCTCTTCAGGCCATGGTTCAGGCGCAATTCTCGCCGGAGAACGCGGCCGCCACCCTGGCGGTCGTCGGCGAGGATCTCCCCGGCGCAGTCATCGTCCGCCCGATGACGGACAAGGTGATCGTGCCGCCCCGAGCGCGCGCGTTCGACGAGCCTGGAACGATCGTCCCCTCGGTTGACGACGGGTTACGCTTCTCTCTAGGCGGCGTCCAGTTGAAGTTTTCTGCCATTGAGAGCGCCGAGCAACGCTTCACCCTGCCCTTCCGGGGTATGGGAGGGCGGTGGATTCTCAAATTCGGATCGGAGACATACCCGAAGCTCCCGGAGAACGAGTCCGTCACGATGGACTGGGCGGCTGCCTCAGGACTGAAGGTGCCCCGACATCGGCTCATCGCGGCGCGGGACATTGAGGGGTTGGACAACCGCTTCTGGGCACTCGGCGAGTACGTCTTCGCAATCGAACGCTATGACCGAGGCCACGATGGCAGCCGCGTACACCAAGAGGATTTCGCCCAAGTGCGCGGAATTCCTCCGGAGCGCAAGTACACGGGATGGAGCCTTGATGGGCTCGCGCGCTTCATCGGAGACCTCTGCGGCCCCGAGGATCTCGCTGAGTACCTGCGGCGGGTCCTTTTCCTCCTGATTTGTTGTAATACGGACGCACACCTGAAAAATTGGTCGCTTATCTACCCGGACGGAAGAACGGCCCGACTGTCACCCGCCTACGACTTCGTGTGCGTCCGTCAGTACCTGCCCCAAGATCTCGCGCTGCCGCTGGCAAAGGAAAAGGTCCTAGATCGGATCAGTTGGGATCACATCGTGCGAGTCGAGAAGTTCCTACGCACGCACGGTCACGAAACGGACTTCGAACGGACTGGGCGCGACTTTGTACGGCGCTGCTTAGATGAATGGACCACGATCCGTCACCGCGCTCAGCCTGAGCATCGGAAGGTTGTCGACGAGCACATCGCGCACTCTCCGCTCGTTCGAGGGCTTTGATTCCCGTGAGAAGAGAGAGCCTGCCCAACGCCACGCCTTGATCATAGCAGCGGAGGTCATCAACACCCCGCGCCACCAAACGGTATTCCTCGCGCACGAGAGCGCCGAGTTCCGCGACTTCGAAGAGATGACCTCCCTTCGACACCGTCACCAAGCGCATCAACGAGGGCTACAACGGCAAGGCCAGCCGAGACGCCAATGCCACCCGCGCACTGAATGTCCTGTCTCGCTAGGAGCCGGAGGTACCGCGGATGCGCCCGAGCAACTCCATCATCCCGTCGAGCCCCCATTCCTCGACCAGGCATTCCTCGTGTTCGGGCGCATCACACCACTCGCGATGGGCGGGGAGGAGCCGGCGCCGCTCCTCGGCCAGGAGTTCCCTCAGCTCGTGGGCGAGCGCTCTGGCTCGTGCATCCGGCTCCCCGAGGTGACCCGCCTCGAGCCGTGACGCCAGACAGCCGAGAGCCTCATACGCCGCCCGGGCCACCTCATCGTCGTAATCCTGGGAGGGATCGCGCCAGAAGCGCAGCGCCACCATCAGCAACCACACGATCACCTCGGCCGGGGCGTCCGCCTCCAACACATCCATCAGGAGCGAGTCCAATCCGGGCCGCCCACGCCGGGAGATGGGCTGGAGGAGCGACCAGGGCAGCCGGTATTCCCGCTCCGCGCAGGTCTCCAGCACGAGCCGGAGCGTCTCCTCCGGGGCATCCAGCAGGGCCTTCAGGAGCGAGCGTCCCCCGTCCACGGCGCATCCGCGCCGCACCAGCTCCCGGCGCAGTTCCGGATCGGGCTCGAGTGTCACACGGGCCACGAGCACGTCTGGCAATCCTCCGGCCCACTCCAGCCACTTGCAGGCGGCCTCGCGCCGCACGTCGAGGCTCTCATCTCCCACCACGCCAGCCACGGCGTTTCGGACGAAGTCGGGCGTGTGAGACGGGAGGGAGGCGATGCAGGCCCGGCGCACCTCGGCGGAAGTATCCGCCTCCAACCGCTCGTGGAGCACCCTCCAGGAATCGGTGTCCTCGGAGCGGCCGAGCATCGCGAGGTACTGGCAAGCCACGGCGCGCACCTCCGCATCCAGGTCCTGCCGCGCGAGGGTGGCCAGCACCGCCCGCTCCTGGTAGCCCGCGAGCACGACGACCAGATGCCGCCGCACTCCCGGATGCGGCTCGGTCATCGAGTCCTGGATCAGCTCGGGACGAATCATCCCCCCCAGGCGCAAGGCCAGGGCCCAGGCGGCGCGGACGCGCTCGGGTGCAGCCCCCGTCTCGAGCAGCGAGCGGAGTGCCTCGGTCTCCAGGCGAGAGATATCAGCGAAGTCACGCATGCCCGCGCAGCATAGAGGCTTCCAGCCTCGCGCCGCTCACTCCCGAGACAACACTTTTCACACGAGGCTCCAGCCACATCTCGTGCTCCACTGCGGACCGCACGACACCTTCCTGGAGACTCCCGCGTGAACCCTCGACACCTCAGCCGGGGAGAGTTCCTCTCCCTCACGAGCCTGCTGGCGGGCTCCTCCCTCCTTCCACGTCCGGCGGATGCCGCGCCCAAGCCCTCCGGGAAGACGACCCCGAGTCCCACCGCTCCGAAGCCCGGGCCAACCGGACCCGCTCCCGTGCAAGGCGACCACTTGCGGCGAAGCTGCCGCGCCGCGTTCAATCTGAACTCCTCCGCGGACGCGGGCACCGAGTTGATCCGCCTGGGTGAGTGGATTCGCGACCAGGGCCTCCAGCCCGACGTGTACGGCAACAGCGAGTTCATCCAGTCCTTCGAGCGTCGCGTCGCGGAACGGCTCGGCTTCGAGGACGGGTGCTTCATGCCGACCGGCACCATGGGCCAGCTCATCGCGCTGCGCATCTACGCGGACGAGGGGGGCACTCGGACCGTGGGACTCCACCCGTCCTCCCACCACGTGCTGCACGAGGACGACAGCCACACCGTGCTCCACGGGCTCCAGCCCGTGCTCCTCTGCCCCTGGTCCCGGCCCGTGATCGCCGAGGACGTGCGCAATGCCCGTGAGCGTCTGGGCATGGTCAGTGTCGAGATGCCCGTGCGCTGGTTGGGCGGGCAGTTGCCCTCGTGGGAGCAACTCGAGGAGCTCAAGCACACGTGCCGCGAGCGCGGGGTGAAGCTGCACATGGATGGCGCCCGGCTGTGGGAAAGCCAGCCCTTCTATGGCCGCTCATACGCGGACATCTGCCGGGGCTTCGACTCCGTGTACGTCTCCTTCTACAAGATGGTGGGCGCCCTGGGCGGAGCCATGGTGGTGGGCGGGAAGGACTTCATCCGCACGGCGCGGATGTGGAGGCACCGGCACGGGGGCAACATCTTCCAGATGCTGCCCTACGTCGCCTCCGCGGCCATGCGCCTGGACCAGGTCCTGGGCCGCATTCCCTCCTACGTCCAGCGCGCGAAGTCCCTCACCGAGGCGCTCGCCGCCGACTCCCGCCTCGTGGTGCTCCCCAGGCCCGTGCAGACCAACATGTTCCGGGTCTTCCTGCGCGGGGATCCCGCCGCGTTCTCTCGCCAGAGGGATCGCATCGCGCGCGAGGACTCCATCTGGGTGGCGAACGGCTTCGGCCAGACACGCGTCCCAGGAGTCGTCGAGACGGAATTGCAGGTGGGTGAAGGGCTCGCGGGCCTCGATGACGCGCAGGCCGTGCGCGCCTTCCTCCGGCTGCTCGAACCCGCGTGACCCGGACAACATCGGGCGAAATCAATCACGAGGGGCCTTATGTCCCCCACGTGCCCGGGTCATACTCCGCCGGGGCCAATCCCCAGAAGGAGCACTCGATGAGATCCTTGAAGAGCGTCTGCATGTTGCTGTGCATGGCCGTCGCCGCCGCATGTGGTGGAGAGCTTCCCGAGGACGTCAACACGGGCGAGGGGGAGGCCACCCCCATGACGGAGGCGGTCTCCCACGACACCTCCGCCCAAGGGCTTCTCATTCCCCCGGGCTGTGGGTCCTTCAAGCAGCGCTGCTGTGCGAACAATGTCTGTTCCAGCGGACTGGAGTGTGACCCTTCGTCGAACACTTGTCTCTATTGAGGCACGGCGGGCGTCAGCCAATAGCGCTGGCGCTGGAAGGGATAGGTGGGAAGCGCGATCCGGCGCCGTGAATGGGGCGCATCGAAGGCCGCCCAATCCACTTCCACGCCCCGGACGTACAACGCGCCGAGTGTCTCCAACACCTGGCTCCACTCGGCGCCGTCCGCGCGTCCCAGATCCAGTCGCACACCCGCGTCACGTGCCCGCGTGACCCGGGGCAGCGCCGCCGAAGCCCAATCCACGGCGGGACCCGTCTCCCCCGCCGCGCGCCTTAGCCCCGCCTCGAGCCCGAGCACCCCCGCCTCCACCGCCGCGATCCACTCCCCTACCCCCTCGCCCGCCACCGCCGAGGGCCTCACTCCCCACGCCCTCCACATCCGCGACAGCGCCCACTGCCGCGCGAACACCGCGATCCGCTCCTGGGATGCGTCCTTCCGCCGCCCCGCGCCCTCGCCGTACATCAGCCCCACCAACGGCTCTCCCAGCAGGTCCTTCACGGCCGCCGCACAGGACTCCAGCCCTTCTCGGAACGCGGGCTGGGTGTCGTACAGCTCTCGGCCCCCAGCCGCCCCCTCGCCGCCAAAGACAAACGTCACGTCCGGCGCCAGCGCACCCGGCGTCACCTTGCTCCCCCCTCGCGCCTCCAGCAGCCGCTCGCGCACCTGCCGCGCATCCCGCCCCACCACCGCCAGCCGGTGCTCGAAGTGCGTCCGCCCCACCGCCGCCGTGAAGCACACGTCTCCCAGGGACTCCGTGCTCGTCGCCAGGAACCGGGCGTAGCGCTCCACCTGCGCCCGCAGCGCCTCCTCGCTCCGGGCCGACAACACCAATACGTGCCCGGGCCGCTCCGGGCGAGGCTCGGGCTCCACCCGTGGGGGAGGCTCCGCCAGCACCACATGCGCCAGCGTCCCCGTCCGCCCGTAGGACGTCACTCCCGCGATGCGCGCCCCCTGCGTGGGCGTCCACGCCGTCAGCTCCCCGGGCACCTTCACCGCCATGCTCGCCCAGTCGATGCGCGGGTTGGGCGTCTTGAGGTGCAGGTGCGCCGGCAACTGGCCATGCCTCATCGCCAGCACCACCTTCATCATCCCCACCACCCCAGACGCCGCCTCCGAATAGCCCAGGTTCGTCTTCACCGAGCCCATCCACAGCGACTCGCCCCCCTTGCGCCCCTCCTTCAACACCGACCACATCGCCTCGGCCTCGATGGGATCTCCCATCGCCGTCCCCGTGCCGTGCGCCTCCAAGTAGCTCACCTCCGCCGGAGCCACGCCCGCGCTCTGGAGCGCCTGACGGATGACTCCCTGCTGTGCCACTCCATTGGGCACCGTGAAGGCACTGCTCGGCCCGTCATGCCCCACCGCCGAGCCCCGGATGATCGCCAGGATGGGCGCGCCCCTCGCCCGCGCGTCCGACAGCCGCTCCAACGCCAGTACCCCGCACGCCTCCGCCCGGCCAAAGCCATCCGCCGATGCGTCGAAGCTCTTGCACCGCCCGTCCGGCGAGAGCGCTCCGCTGCTCGAAAGATAGACACTCACCTCCGGCGAGAGCAGCAGGTTCACCCCTCCCGCCAGCGCCACGTTGCACTCCCCGTTGCGCAGGCTCTGACAGGCCAGGTGCACCGCCACCAGTGACGAGGAGCACGCCGTGTCCACCACGAGGCTCGGTCCCTGGAAGCCCCACAGGTAGGACAGCCGCCCGGAGATCGCGCAGTTGGCCCGTGCCCCCATGAAGGTGGGATCAATCCCCTCCAGCCCCTCCTGGTCCAACACCCGCTGGCCGTAGTCGTTGTTCATCACCCCCACGAACACGCCCACCCGCTCGCGCCTCGCGCGCTCCACCGCGTGCCCCGCCCGCTCCAACGCCTCCCACGCCACCTCCAACACCAGACGTTGCTGCGGATCCATCCGCTCCGCTTCACGCTCCGAGATGCCGAAGAACCGGGCGTCGAATTGCTCCACGTCCTTCAGGAAGCCCCCGCGCCGCGTGGCGATCTTCCCCGGCTCCGTGCCGAACAGGGCCTCCACGTCCCACCGGTCCGAAGGCACCTCGCTCGTGGCGTCCACGCCCCGCACCATCAACTCCCAGAAGTCCTCCGGCCCCTCCACCCCTCCCGGCAACCGGCAGCCCATGCCGACAATGGCGATGGGCTCCCGGCGCGCCGCCTCCGCCTGCTCCAGCCTCGCCTCCAGCTTGCGAATCTTCACCAACTGCTGCTGGAGCAACTGCCGGTAATTGATTTCCTCGGACATGACGGGTCCTCACGAATCCTTGGCGAGATCCTCGGCCACCAGCCGCGCCAGCTCGGCGTCGGACAGCGCATCCAGTTCCTCCGCCGCGGGCACCGGAGAGGCCTTGGCCACGGGAGAAGGTGGAGGCGCGGCCGGCGCCGCCTGGGCGTCGAGCTTCAAGACGTCGGTGAGCAGGTGTTGTCCCAGGAAGTCGACGGTGGGGTGATCCAACGCCACCGTCGCGGGCACCGGCGCGCCGAGCTGCTTCTGCAACACATTGCGCAGCTCGATCGCCATCAGCGAGTCCATTCCGAGCTCGGCGAAGCCCTGGCGCCAGTCGACCTCCGAGGGCTCCAGCCGCAGGATGCGCGCCGCTTCCTCCTGGAGGCTGCGCACCAGCAGACGGGAGCGCTCCTGGGGCAGTGCGCTCCGCAGCCGCTCGGCCAGTGGTGCACCCGCGCGCGTCTCGGCGGCACGGACCGGCGCCAGCGCCGCGTAGAGGGGCACGCGGCCCAGGGCCCCCAGCGACTCCAGGTACACCGGCCACTGGATGGACAGGAGCGCCACCTGGGGCCGGCCACTCGCGAGCGCCTCACCGAACAACGCGAGCGCCCCCGCCGTGGGCAGCGGCCGGATGCCCCGCCGCTCCAGGGACCGGGCCAGGGTTCCGTCCGACGCGCCCACCATTCCCGTCTCCGCCCAGGGGCCCCAGTTGAGCGACTGCGCGGGCAACCCGTGCGCCCGCCGCTCGTGCGCCAGCGCGTCCAGGAAGGCGTTCGCCGCGGCGTAGTTGCCCTGTCCCCCCGAGCCGAGCAGCGCGGAGGCCGAGGAGAAGAGAACGAAGAAGTCCAGGGGCCGGTCCCGCGTGAGCCGGTGCAGGTTCCACGCGCCCGCAACCTTCGGATTCATCACCCGCTCGAAGCGCTCCAGGTCCTGTTGCAAGAGCGCGCCATCCTCCAGCACGCCCGCCGCGTGGATGACACCCCTCAGGGGCGGGCAGGCCGCATCCACCTGACGCAGCAGCCGGGACACCTCCTCCTCGCGGGAGACGTCCACGGACGCGAGCGTCACCCGGGCCCCCACGCTTTCCAGGGCACGCACCGCCTCGGTGGCCAGCGCCGAGGGCGCCCGGCGTCCCACCAGCACCAGGTGTCGCGCACCCCGCTCCACCATCCACTTCGCCACCTCCAGGCCCAATCCTCCGAGCCCCCCCGTGATGAGGTAGGAGGCCTCCGGCAGCAGCACGGGGGCCACGTCCCGTCCACCCCGCTCCTCGCGCAGCTCGGGGTGCAGCCGCACGCCCCGGCGCAACACCACCTCGCGTCCAGCGGTGCTCTCGCCACGGGCCAGCTCGGCCAGCAGCCCCCGGAGGCTGCCCTCCTCGTCCCGGGCGTCCAGGTCCACGCGCGTGCAGCGCAACTCGGGGTGCTCGCGATCGATGACCCGGCCAAGCCCCCACAACGGCGCCTGGGGCAGGCTCACGGGTCCATGGCTCACCGCCTGCGCTCCTTGCGTGACGAGCCACACCGGCACCACCGTGTTGCTCCCCACCAGCGCCTTCACCAGGTGCAGGGCCCCGCCGCTCGCCTCCAGGACGGCGCGCTGCACCGTGTCCGCCGAAGCGTCCTCGGACGCCCGGGCATCGAGGCCCGCCAGGTACACCACCCCCGCGCACCCCTCCGCGCCCAGGGCCTCGCTCACCAGGCGCGCGCAGTCCTCCGGCCGCCGCGCATCCACCTCGAAGGAGCCCGCGCCGAGCTTCTGGAACACGCCCGCCGAGCGGACCCGGATGACCGGGGCCCCGTGCTCCTCCATCAGCCGCCCGAGCCGCTCGCCCACGCCGTGCCGGTCCATCCACAGCACCCAGGGCCGGGGATCCAACACGGGCAGGGGCCCGGACAGAGGCGGCTCGGGCTTCCAGGTCAGCTCGTAGCGCGCCTCCTCCCTCGGCGCCTGGAGTCCCGGACGCACGGCCTCGCGGCTCGCCATCCGCGCGCGGAAGCCGAGCACCTCGGCCACCAGGCCCTGCTCGTCGTAGATGCGCAGATCTCCGCCCAGGGATGCCCCCACCCCGGCCCGGCCGTCTTCCCGGACGCGCGCGTGGCACCACACCGTGCCCCGGGGCCGCCGGTGCACGGTGAAGCGCGAGAGGCTGAAGGGAATGAGGATCGCGTCGGGGAAGCGCGACTGGTACTCCAGCGTCCAGCTCGTGAGCACCTGGAAGCACGAGTCCACGAAGCCGGGATGGAGCACGTGCTCCTCCAGCGAGTCCGGCAGCTCGGGCAGCCGCAGCTCTCCGAGGATGTCCGCCCCCCCGCGCTTCGCCGAGTGGATCCACATGTAGCTCGAGCCGAGCACGTAGCCCTGTCCGCGCATCCCCCGGTAGAAGTCCTCGCCCAGGAGGACCTCCCGGCAACGCGCCTGGAGTTCCTCCCGGGACTCCCACGGCTCCGGGGGCGGGGCCTCACCAAGGCTCAGGGAGCCGCTGACATGCGGCAGCCACGTCTCCCCGCCACCGTCGGCGCCCAGCGACTTCACCTCGAACGCGCCACCGCGCTCCGGCGGCGACAGGATGACCTGCACCGTGCGCTCCTCGTTCTCCGAGAGGATCAACGCGCGCGGAAAGGCCAGGTTCTCCAGGGTGCACGCGGGAGAGCCATACACGTCCTCGATCACCGAGAGCAGCAACGACACGTGCGAGGAGCCCGCCGCGACGCGGGTTCCGTAGAGCCGGTGGTCGTCGAGATGGACCGGACCGGACGGGCCATACACCGTCTCGTAGACGATCGCGTCGAGCGCCGGAGACCGCAGCCGCCGGCCGAAGTGGGGCACCGGAGTCTCGTGGTTCCGGGACGCCGCGCGGGGCGTCGAGCCCTTCCACCAGTAGCGCTGACGCTGGAAGGGATAGGTGGGCAGGGGGATGAGCCGGCCCCCGCCCGCCTCGAGTTCCGAGCGCTCCCATCGGGGCGCCTGGTCCGCTCCGCTTCCGAACACCACGCCCTCGGGGGACTGGCCCGCCTCCACCGCGGACAGCCGCTCGCGCATCCGCTCCGCCGAGTCGGCTTCCACCGTGAGCCAGTGCTCGAAACGCGTGCGTCCCACCGCCGCCGTGAAACACATGTCCACGACGTCCACGCCGTCCTCCAGGGCCCGCGCGTAACGGCCCGCCAGGGCCCGCAGGGCCTCGGGATTCCGCGCCGACAGCAACAGCACGTGCCGCCTCGGCTCCGCCTCCGGGCGCTTGCGCTCGGGCGAGGGCGGTGCCTCCTCCAACACCACGTGGGCATTCGTCCCGCTGAAGCCGAAGGAGCTCACCCCCGCGATGCGCCGGCCCCGCGTGGGCGCCCAGTCCGTCAGCGCCACCGGGACCTTCACCCCCATGCCCTTCCAGTCGATGTGCGGGTTGGGCGTCTTCAGGTGCAGGTGCGCGGGCAACTGGCCGTGCCGCAGCGCCAGCACCACCTTCATCACGCCCGCCACGCCCGACGCCGACTCCAGGTGGCCCACGTTCGTCTTCACCGAGCCCATCCACAGCGACTCGTTGCCCTGGCGCCCCTCCTTCAACACCGACCACATCGCCTCGGCCTCGATGGGATCTCCCAGCGACGTCCCCGTGCCGTGCGCCTCCAGATAGCTCACCTCGGCCGGAGCCACGCCCGCGCTGCTCAGGGCCTGCTGGATGACCGCCCGCTGCGCCTGGCCGTTGGGCACCGTGAGCCCGCTGCTCGGCCCGTCCTGGTTCACCGCCGAGCCCCGGATGACCGCGAGGATGTTGGAGCCGCGCGCCTTCGCGTCCGACAGCCGCTCCAGCACCAGCACCCCACAGCCCTCCGCCCGCGCGAAGCCATTGGCCGATGCGTCGAACGTCTTGCACCGCCCGTCTGGCGCCAGCATCCGCGCCTTGCTCACCGCCAGCATCGACTCGGGCGAGAGGATGACGTTCACCCCCGCCGCCAGGGCCCGCGTGGACTCGCCCGAGCGCAGGCTCTGACACGCCAGATGCAACGCCGTCAGCGACGACGAGCACGCCGTGTCCACCACCATGCTCGGCCCCTGCAACCCGAGCAGGTACGACACGCGCCCGGCCACCGCGTTGAGCGAGGTGCCCGAGGCGAACCACGCATCCACCTGCTCGGCGGGCCCCTGGAGGATGACCCGCGCGTAGTCCGCCGCGGTGACGCCCACGAACACGCCCGTGCGCGAGCCCCGCAGCGCGCTCACGTCCTGCCCCGCGCGCTCCAGCGCCTCCCAGGCCACTTCCAGCATCAACCGCTGCTGCGGATCCATGCTCTCCGCCTCGCGCGGCGAGATGCCGAAGAAGCGGGGATCGAATCGGTCCACCTCGCGCAGGAAGCCGCCCTCGCGCACGTACATCTTCCCCGGTGCCTCGGGATCCGGGTCGTACCAGCCCTCCACGTCCCAGCGATCCGCCGGAACCTCCGAGATGGCGTCCGTCCCCTCCTTCAACAGCCGCCAGAAGGCCTCGGGCGTGTCCGCGCCCCCCGGCATCCGGCACGCCATGCCGACGATGGCGATGGGCTCGTCCAAGGCGGCCCCGGCACGGGCCTCGGCCGTCGCGGCGAGGGGAGACTCCTGATGCAGCAGTGAGTCGAGGTGCTCGGTGAGCGCGCGCACGCTCGGGTAGTTGAACGCGAGCGTCGCCGGCAGCGTCAGCCCGAGCTGCTCCTGGAGCCGTCCCTTCAGCTCCACCGCCATGATGGAGTCCAACCCCAGCTCGTGGAAGCCGCGCTCAGCGTCGAGCGGCTGTCCGGCGGACAGGCCCAGCGTGCGCGACACCGTCTCGCGCACCAGCGTGCCCACGGCCTCGCGCCGGGCGGACGGCGTCGCCGCGTCCTTCCACGCCGGCCGGGGCGGAGCCTTGCCCTCGGGGAGCGCCCGCGTGGGCTCGGTGCCGGGCGCGCGGAGGGCCGCCAGGAACGGCCGGGCTCTCCGGGCCTCGAGCAGGGAGCGGAAGCGATCCCAACGGACACTCGCCACCACGGAGTGCGGTACCCGCGCGGCCACGAGCCGCTCCATCCAGTCCAGCGCGGCCTCGCGATCGAGCGCCTCCAACCCCACCCCCTCCAGCCAGACCCGCTCCTCGATCGTCGCCAGGCCCGCGCCCTCCCACAGGCCCCAGTCGATGCTCGTCGCCACGAGCCCCAGGGCCCGCCGGTGCGCCGCGAGCCCATCCAGGAAGGCATTGGCCGCCGCGTAGGCGCCCCCGTTCGACGAGCCCCACACCCCCGCGACCGAGGAGAAGAGGACGAAGAAGTCCAACGGCAGCTCGCGCGTCAACGCATGGAGGTTCCACGCGCCGTCCACCTTGGGCGCCAGCACCCGCCCGAGCGTCTCCGCGTCCAGATCCGCCACCCGCGCCGTCGCGGACACCCCCGCCGCGTGGACGATTCCGCGCAAGGGAGGCAGCGCGCCCTTCATCCGCTCGAGCAGCGCCGCCATCGCGTCACGCTGGGACACATCCGCCTGGGCCAGCCACACCTCGGCGCCCGCCGCCTCCAGCTCGCGCACCGTGGCGATCCGCCGGGCCTGCTCATCCCCCAGCCCCTGGAGCGCGTCCCATCGCGAGCGCTCGGGAAAGGCCCCGCGCATGGTGAGCACCAGATGGCGGGCACCCCGCCGCACCAGCCGGCGCGCCACGTTCAGCCCGAGCGCCCCCTTGCCGCCGGTGATGAGGTAGGTGGCGTCGGCGCTCACGGGCAGGGGCTGGAGTTCGGGCGCCTCCCGCTCCAGCAACCGCGCCACGTAGCGCTGGCCGCCCCGCAGGAGCACCTGGTCCTCGCCGTCCGCCGCGCCCAGCTCCTCCCAGAGCCGCTCCAGGCCCTCCTCGGGCCCCAGGTCGATCAACCCACCCCAGTGCTGGGGACTCTCCAGCGACACGGTCCGCCCGAGCCCCCACAACAGGGCCTGGGAGGGATTCACGCGCGCCTCCGCGCTCGGGGAATGCGCGTTCCGGGTCACCACCCACACGCGGGCCGCCGCGTCCGGAGTCCCCTCCAGGACGTGAAGCACCGAGGCCAGCTCCAGGCACGCCTCGTGCGCCCGCTCCGTCTCCAGGGCGCGCAGGAACACCACGCCCGTGCACGAGGCCGCGTGCTCCCGCCAGGCCCCCGCGAAGGCCGACGGCGCCACCGTCACACAGGCCATGCCCTGGGACTGGAGGTGCGCCGCGAGCCGGCGGCCCTCCTCTCCCTCGCCCAGCACCAACCAGGAGCCCCGCGCCGGTGCCACCTCGGACACCGCGCGCGCCGAGGGCCGCCATTCCACCTCGTACCGGGCGCCCTGGCTTCCTCCCTCCGGAGCGAGCCGCGCCTCTTCCACCTGGGGCACGACAGTGGCGGACGTCTCCGGAACGGCCCAGTGCCGCTGCCGCCGCCACGGGTAGCGCGGCAGCACGAGCCTGCGGCGGGCGGGTTCGGGATCCACGCCCTTCCACTCCAGGGAGTGGCCCTGGACGAACAGGCGGCCCAGGGTGTCCAGCATCTGCTCCTGATCGTCCTGGCCCTTGCGCAGCGAGGCGAGCCACGTGGGCCCGTCGCCCAGACACGCCTTGCCGAGTCCCAGCAGCGTGGCGTTCGGGCCCACCTCCACGAAGACATCGATGCCCAGGCCGCGCAGCGACGCCATGCCTTCCTGGAAGCGCACGGCCTCGCGCGCGTGGCGGCGCCAGTAGCCCGGCGCGCCCAGCTCCGAGGGCCCCACCACCCGGCCCGTCACGTTGGAGACGAGGGGCAGCTGACCGGGAGCACGTGCCAGGCGCGCCGCCTTCGCCTCCAGCGCGTCGAGCATCGGCTCCATCAACGGAGAGTGGAAGGCGTGCGAGACGTTGAGCTTGCGCGTCGCGAGGCCCTGGGCCTCCAGCGCCGCGAGGATGCGCCCCACGGCCGCCGCCTCTCCGGACACGGTGAGCTGGCCCGGGGCGTTGTCCGCGGCGATCGAGGCGCGTCCATGCTCCTTGGCGAGCAGCGGCTCCACCTGCTCGCGGGTGGCGAACACCATGGCCATGACGCCGCCCGGTGGCAGGGCCTGCATGAGCCGCCCGCGCTCGGCGATGAGCTCCAGCGCGTCCTCCATGGAGAGGATGCCCGCCACGCACGCGGCGGCGAACTCGCCCACGCTGTGGCCCATCACCGCGTCGGGCACCACGCCCCACGAGCGCCACAGCTCCGCGAGCGCGTACTCCAGGGCGAAGAGCGCCGGCTGGCTGAAGGCCGTCTGATCGATGGGCGAGCTCACCCCGTCCTTCGGGTAGAGCACCGACAGCAGATCCATCCGGGGCGAGAGCCGCGAGGCACAGCGCTCCAGCGCGTCGCGGAACGCGGGGGCCGTCTCGTACAACCGGCGGCCCATGCCGGCGAACTGCGCACCCTGGCCGGTGAAGAGGAAGGCCACCCGGGGCGGCGTATGTCCCGCCTTCCCCTGGGCCACGCGCTCCTGCCGCGCGCCCGAGGCGAACGCGGACAGGCGATCGGCGAGCACCCGCGTCGAGCCGCCCACCACGGACAGCCGGTGCTCCATGCGCGCGCGAGCGGTGTTGGTGGTGAAGCACACGTCCGCCGCGTCCTCCTCGGGGTGGGCGGAGAGGTGGCTGGCGTAGCGGCGCGCGAGCTCGCCCAGCGCGTCCTCGTTCCGGGCCGAGAGCGTCAACAGGTGCGTGGGGCGCGGGGCGGGCGCGCGCGTGGGGGCGGCCGGAAGGGGCGCCTCCTCGAGGATGATGTGCGCGTTGGTGCCGCTCATGCCGAACGCGCTCACGCCCGCGAACCGGGGCTGCGCCGAGCGCATCCAGGGTTGCGTCTCGGTGGGCACGAAGAAGGGCGTGCCCTCCAGGCGGATGCGGGGGTTGAGCCGGCTGAAGTTCAGGTGCTTGGGAATGGCCTCGTGATGGAGCGCGAGCGCCGCCTTCATCAACCCGGCGATGCCCGCGGCCGCCTCCAGGTGGCCCATGTTCGTCTTCACCGAGCCGAGCGCGCACGGCTGCCCATCGGGACGGGGCTTGCCCAGCACCTCCACCAGGGCCTCCACCTCGATGGGGTCACCCAGGGGCGTGCCCGTGCCGTGGGCCTCCACGTACCCGAGCGCCGAGGGTTGCAGCTTCGCGTTCTTCAGGGCCTGGAGCAGCAAGTCCCGCTGGGCGAGCACGTTGGGCGCGGTGAGCCCCTGCGAGCGGCCATCCTGGTTGACGGCCGAGCCGCGGATGAGCGCGAGGATCCGATCTCCGTGGGCCTGGGCGTCCGACAAGCGCTTGAGCACCACGAGGCCACAGCCCTCGCCCCGGACGAAGCCATTGGCGCGCGCGTCGAAGGCGCTGCACCGGCCATTCGGGGAGAGCGCCTGCATGCGCACGAGCGACTGGGTGACGGACGGGTGCAGCACCAGGTTCACGCCGCCCGCGAGCGCCACGTCACACTCGCCCGAGCGCAGGCTCTGACAGGCCAGGTGCACCGCCACGAGCGAGGAGGAGCACGCCGTGTCCACCGAGAGGCTCGGGCCCCGGAGCCCGAGCGTGTACGACAGGCGTCCGGGCGGGAAGCAGTGCCCGTTGCCCGTGGAGAAATAGGCGTCGATGCTCTCCGGATCCGTGGGCAGGAGCCGCGCGTAGTCATCCCCGGTGAGCCCCACGAAGACGCCCGTGGCGGTGTCCACGAGGCGCTCGGGATCCTGCCCCGCGTGCTCCAGCGCCTCCCACGCCACCTCCAGCAACAGGCGCTGGCGGGGATCCAGGCTGGCGGCCTCGCGGGGGGAGATGCCGAAGAACTCCGCGTCGAAGCCGCTCACGTCCTCCAGGTAGCCCGCCCAGCGGGGAGCACCCGAGTCGGGCCCGAAGCGGCGCGAGGCCGGCTCGCGGCGGACGACGTCCCGGCCCGCGGCCAAAAGCTCCCAGTAGGCCTCCGGCGTGTCGGCGCCTCCCGGGAAGCGGCACCCCATGCCCACCAGGGCGATGGGCTCGGAGCGCGCGCGCTCGAGCGATTCGATGCGCGCCTGCATCTTCTGCATCGCCATCACCGCGCGTGCCAGGCGCTGCTTGAGTTCCTCCTTGACCTCCTCGCTCACGATGCGTCCTCCCAGCCCGCCAGCGCGTCATCCACCATTTCGAGCAACTTCCCCTCGGACAGCTCGGCGAGCTGGTGCACCTCCTGCTCCACGGGAGCAGGCCGGTTCTTCTCCTTGCGAGGCTTCTCCACGGGCGCCGCCGGCGCCGCCTGCTCCTGCACGGGCGCCAGGCCGAGCTGCTCCAACAGGTAGCCTGACAGGGCCATCAGCGTAGAGCGCGCCCACAACAGCGTCACCGACAGCTTCAGGTCCAGCGCGGCCTCGATGCGGTTGCGCAGCTCCAGGCTCATCAGCGAGTCGAGCCCCAGGCCCCGGAACGGCTCATGCCGCCCGATGCGCGCGGGGTCCACCCGGAGCACCTGGGCGAGCCGCTCGCGCAGGTAGTTCTCCAGCATCGCCACGCGTCCGCCCGGCGCGCAGCGCTTGAGATCCAACAGCAGGCTGGAGCGTCCCCGCGCGCCCTCGGCATGACTCTCCTGCGCCAGCTCCTCCCAGACGTGCTGAGACGCCGCGCTCGGGAAGAACTGCAACCACTGGCGCAAGTCCAGCAGCACCGCGCCCGCGTTCGCCGCGCCCTCCGCGAGCAGGCGCTCGAGCAGCGCGTCACCCTGTCTGGTCGTGAAGCTCGCCATGCCCTGGAAGGCGAGGCGCTCGCCCCGGTTGGCCCGCGCCGCGGCGAGGCCCACCTCGGAGAAGGGCCCCCAGTTCACGCTCAACGCCGGCAGGCCCTGCTGGCGCCGGTGGTGGGCCAGCGCGTCCATGGCGGCGTTGGCCGCCGCGTAGTTGCCCTGGCCCGGCATGCCCAACAGTGCCGACATGGAGGAGTAGAGGACGAAGAAGTCGAGCGGCTCGTCGCGGGTGAGAGCGTGCAGATTCCAGGCGCCCTGGATCTTCGGGATCAGCACCTCGCGGAAGCGCGAGAGCTCCTGCTGCTCGAGGATGCCGTCATCGAGCACGCCCGCGCAGTGCAGCACGCCCCGGAGCGTGGGCAGCTCGCCGCGCGTGCGCGCCACCACCTCGGCGAGCCCCCGGGCATCCGCCACGTCCACGCGCGCCACCTCCACGCGCGCCCCCGTGGCCCGCATGGCCTCCATCTTCTCGATGGCGGACTCGGACGGGGAGCCGCGGCCCAACAGCACCAGGTGGCGCGCGCCGTGCCCGACGAGCCACTGGGCCGCCGACAGGCCCAGGCCCCCGAGTCCTCCGGTGATGAGGTACGAGCCGTCCGCGCGCACCCGGAAGCCCGGCTTGGGCGGGACGACGCGCAGCTGCGGATCCTGCATCGTGACGACGAGCTTGCCCACGTGCTGGCCCCGCGCCATCTCCCGGAAGGCCTCGGACACCTGCGACACGGGGAAGGAGCGGTGCTGGACGGGCCGGAGCATGCCGGACGCCATGCGCTCCATCACCTCGTGCAACAGGCGCGCGCACACCGCGGGCCGCCGCTCGCGCAGGCCGCCCAGGTCGATGGCCACGTACATGAGCCGGCGGCTGAACTGGGACAGCTCCAGCGAGCGCCCGGCGTGGATGTCCCGGTTGCCCACCTCGAGGAAGCGGCCGTCCGGCGCCAGCACCTCCATGCTCCGGGTGATGGCGTCTCCGGAGAGGGAGTTGAGCACCACGTCCACGCCCTCCCCGTCCGTCACGCGCATCACCTCGTCCGCGAAGGCGAGCGTGTGCGAGTCCATCACGTGGGTGATTCCCATGCCGCGCAGCAGTTCGCGCTTCTCGGGGGTGCCCGCGGTGGCGAACACCTCCGCGCCCAGCGCCTGGGCGATCTGCACCGCCGCGAGCCCGAGCCCGCCCGCGGCCGAGTGGATGAGGATGCGCTCGCCCGCGCCCAGGTGCGCCAGGTGGTGCAGCGCGTACCAGGCCGTCATGAAGACGCTGGGGATGGAGCTTGCCTCCTCCACGCCCATGTCCGGAGGCCGGCGCGCCACGAAGCGCGCGTCCACGACGACGTGCGAGGCCATGGCCGAGCGCGCGAAGGCCACCACCGGGTCGCCCACCGCGAGCCCCTCCACGCCCTCGCCCACCGCCACCACCCGGCCCGCGCAGTCCAGTCCGAGCGGCAGCCCCTCCAGCGGCACGCCCGAGCGGCCCCCCTCCACGTCCTTCATCACGTACAGGCCCATGGTCTTCATCACGTCGATGAAGTTGAGGGCCGAGGCCTCGACGGCGATCTCCACCTCCCCGCGCGCGGGGCGGCGCCGCTCGGCCATGCGCACCACCACGCCGCCGAAGGAGGCCGCGGGAGCCGTCTCCACCAGGAAGCTCTTGCCGGCCGCGGGCAGCAGGGGCTCGTTGAGCATGTCCTTGGCCGCCGAGCGCCGCACGAGCCGCGCCACCATGCGCGTTCCCCCACGCAGGGCCACCTGCTCGTCATCCGCGCGCGCCGACAGCTCGCGGCCCAGCGACTCCACGTCCACCTGGGCGGAGGAGGGATCCAGGTCCACGCACGTGCAGCGCAGCTCCGGGTGCTCCTGTCCCACCGTGCGGCCCAGGCCCCAGAGCGCCGCCTGGAGCGCGCCCGGCGTGGGCGAGCCCAGCACCGGCCACGCCCCGCGCGTCACCAGCCACAGGCGCGGTGGATCCCTCCAACCCCAGCGCAGCATCTCCTGCACCACCCGGAGCGCGCCGCCGCAGGTACGCATCGCCGACTCGAGCGCCTGCTCGCCCGGCACGTCCGGCCCGGCCGCGTCCAGGCCCCACAGGTACGCCACGCCCGCGCAGGAGTTCTCCTCGGGGAAGCACTGGCGCACCACGGCGCTCAGGTCCTCGCGCGAGCCCGGGGCCACGGTGTAGTGCCGGGCGTGGATGCGGCGCAGGCCCGTGCCCGCCTCCACGCGGATGCACGCCCCGCCCCACGACTCCAGCATCTGCGCGAGCGCCTCGCCCACGCCGGAGGCGTCCTGGAAGATGAGCCACGGCATGTCGGCGGAGCCCGGCTCGAACACGGCGGGCAGGCCCGCGCGGCGCCAGGCGACCTCAAAGAGCGAGCGATCCTGCTCGGCGCGCGCCTTGCCGTAGCGCGTGGGCAGGGCCGCGAGCTCCAGGCCCTCCACCACGGCGAGCGTGGCGCCCTGCCCGTCCAGCAACACCACGTCGCCCTCCAGGGTGGAGCCCTTGCGCCAGGACTCGCGGGGGGTGATGCGCGCGTGGGCCCACTGGGGCGTGCCCCGGCGCAGCAGCTCGAAGTGGCGCAGGCGCACGGGCACGAAGGTGGTCTCATCCGAGGGCAGGCACTCGAGCAACACCTGGAGCGCCGCGTCGAGCACGCCGGGGTGCGAGGCGCCCGTGGCCCCGAGCGCGTCGGGCACGGCGATGCGGCCCAGGGCCTCGCCCTCCGTGCTCCACACCTCCTGCACGCCGCGGAAGGCGGGGCCGTACTGGAGTCCGCGCTGCTCCATCTCGTGGTAGTGCGCCTCGCCGATGAGCAGCCGGGACGACAGGCGCCGCTGGAGCTCCTCCACCACGACGGGCGCCGGCGCGCTCCGGGTGTGGCTGTCCGAGGCACGCACGCGGCCGCCCGCGTGCACCGTCCACATCTCCGCGCCGCTGCCGCCCGGGGTGGGGATGAAGCTGGACACCTTGAAGGAGATGGCTCCCGTGGAGCTCACGTCCACGAGCAGCTCGGCCCGGCGCGCGCTGTCGCCGAGCAGCGCCAGGGCGTCGTCGATGCGCAGCTCCTCGAGCACCCACGGCCCGGGGCCGAGCGCGGACTGCACCGCCGTCATCACCCAGTCCAGGTAGGCCGTGGTGGGCAGCAGCACGGAGCCCTGCACCTTGTGGTCCGCCAGCCACGGGAGGGTGGACAGGCCCACGTCCACGTCCCAGAAGAAGGCGCCGGGGCGCAGGGAGGAGCGGCGGGGCTCGCCCAACACCGAGGCCGGTGCCGCCTCGCGCTGCCCGTGGGGGAGCGCCGGCTTGGCGCCGGGTTGGAACCAGCAGTCCTGGCGCTGCCAGGGATAGTCTGGCAGCCGCACCTGGCGGCCCCCTTCCGGGTAGAGCGCCTTCCACTCCACCTCGTGGCCCACCACGTAGAGGCCCCCGAGCGTCTCCAGCATCACCTCGCGCTCGTTCATCTCGCGCCGCATCGACGGCAGCACCGTGCCCTCCAGGCGCAGGTGGGCGATGGTCTGCTCGATGGAGGGCAGCAGCACCGGATGCGGGCTCACCTCCACGAAGAGCGTGTGGCCGCTGGTGGCCAGGCGCTCCACCACCGGCGAGAGCAGCACCGGCTCGCGCAGGTTGCGCACCCAGTAGGCCGGCTCCAGGTCCGAGCCGTCCATCACCTGGCCCGTCACCGTGGAGTACAGCGGCACCTCGCCGCGCCGGGGCGACAGGCCCTCCAGGGCGCGCAGCAGGTCCTCGCGCAGGGGCTCCATCTGCGGGCTGTGCGAGGCCACGTCCACCTTCACCCGGCGGCAGAACACCTCCTGGGCCTCCAGCTTCTTGAGCACCTGGTCGAGCGCGTGAGGATCCCCGGAGAGCACGGTGGAGCGGGGGCTGTTGCTGGCGGCCACGGACAGCCAGTCCTCCAGGCCCTGGATGGCGGCGCGGGCCTCCTCCAGCGTCAGCTCCACCATGGCCATGCCGCCCTGGCCACTCACCCGGCGCAAGAGCAGGCTGCGGCGGCAGATGACGCGCGCCGCGTCGTCGAGGCTCAGCGCCCCGGCCACGTGCGCCGCGGCCACCTCGCCCATGCTGTGGCCCACCACCCCGTCGGGCACCACGCCCCAGGCGCGCCACAGCCGCGCGAGCGCCACCTGCACGGCGAAGAGCGCGGGCTGCACCTGATCCACGCGCTCCATCCACGCGGCCGAGTCCGAGCGAAGCAGCTCCACGAGGGACCAGTCCACGTGGCGGCGCAGCGCCGCGTCGCACTGCTCGATGGCGGCGCGGAACACGGGCTCCTCGGCCATGAGGCGCCGGCCCATGCCGGCCCACTGCGAGCCCTGCCCCGGGAAGACGAACACCACGGGCTGGTGCCGGCCATCCGCGTGGCGGGTGGTGGACAGGCCCGGGCGGCTCTCTCCGCGCAGGAAGGCGCCCAGGGCCGCCCGGGCCTCGGCGTGGTTGCGCGCCTGGAGCGCCAGGCGGTAGTGCAGGTGGCCGCGGTGGACGGAGGCGGAGTAGCAGACGTCGTGCAGCGACAGCGGGCGCTCCTCGAGCCGGGCGAGCAGCAGGTGCGCGGCGCGGGCGAGCGCCTCGGGCGTCTGCGCGGACAGGGGCAACAGCTCCACGCGCGTGGAGTCCCCGGAAGGCCGTGTCGGCGAGGGCAGCTCGCTCACGGGCGACTCCGGGGGAGGCAGCGCGCTCCAGCGCACCGCGACGCCCCGGGCGTGCAGGGCCCCGAGCGCCTCGAGCAGGGCGGCGCGAGGCTCGTCACGCCGCAGCGAGCCCACCACCACGCCCGCGCGCACGGCCTTGCGCAGGAGCTGCTCCACCGGACGGCACAGCACCGGGTGGGGGCTGAGCTCCACGAAGGTGTCGAAGCCCTCGGAGACGAGCCGCTCGGCGGCCTGGGCGAAGCGCACCGGCTGGCGCGGGTTGCGGCAGCGCGCGTCACCGGCGCGGCCCTCCGGGCCCACCTCGCGCGCCAGGGTGGACAGCCACATGGGGCCGCTCGCGCGCGCCCACAGCCGCTCCTGGGCCGCCTCCAGCTCGTCGCGCAGGGGCTCCCACTGCCGCAGGCGGCTCGCGCGGTACACCTTCCACACCGCGTCCACCTCGTCCATCCCGCCGGCGATGCACGCCGCGGCCACCTCGCCCACGCCATGGCCCACCACGGCCTCGGGCTCCACGCCCCAGGAGCGCCACAGCGCCGCGAGCCCCATCTGCACCGCGAAGGCCAGCGGCTCCGCGGCGTCCTCGTCCGTCTCCCCCCGCGCGTGCGGCTCGCGCAGCATCTCCACGAGGGACCAGCCCGCCAGCGGCATGAAGCTCGCGTCCAGCGCCTCCACGCGGGCGCGGAACACGGGCTCGGTGGCCAGGAGCTCCCGGCCCATGGCGGGCCATTCCGAGCCCTGGGGCGCGCACACGAAGGCCACGCGCGGGCGCTCGCAGGGCTCACCGGTGAAGAGGCCCGCGCGGCGCTTGCCCTGACGCAAGCTCTTGAGGAGCGCGGCCAGCTCCGAGCGCGTGCGGAACACCATGGCCGCGCGGTGGCCGCCCGCGCCCGCGTACAGGGCCCAGGTGCGGCACAGGTCGCGCACGGGCACCGGCGCCGAGCGGTTGAGCACCAGTTCCTCCGCGCGGGCCGCCTGGGCGAGCAGCTCCTCGGCGCTGTCGGCCGCCAGGGGCAACAGCTCCTCGCCCCCCACGGGGCACTCCTCCATCACGACGTGGGCGTTGGTGCCGCCCCAGCCGAACGCGCTCACGCCCGCGGTGGCCGGCCCGTCCTCTCCAGGCCAGGGCAGCGTGTGGCGCGGCAGGCTCAGGCGCAGCTCACCGAAGGGGATGCGGGGGTTGGGCTCGCCGTGCAACATGTGCGGGGGCACGAGCCGGCGTGACAGCGCGAGCGCCACCTTGATGACGCCCGCGATGCCCGCGGCGCCCTCCAGGTGGCCGATGTTCGCCTTGAGCGAGCCGATGAGCAGCGGCCGATCGATGGCCCGGCCCTCGCCGAGCGCCGCGCCCAGGGCGCTCGCCTCGGTGGGGTCTCCCAGGGCGGTGCCCGTGCCGTGCGTCTCCACGTAGTGCACGCGGTTGGTGGGCACGCCCGCGCGCGCGTACGCCTCGCGCAAGAGCGCCGCCTGACCGGGCACGCTCGGCGCGGTGAGCCCGTTGCCCAGGCCGTTGTTGTTCACCGCGCTGCCGCGGATGATGCAGTAGATGCGCGCGCCCGCGGCGATCGCCGCCGACAGCGGCTGGAGCACCACGAGCCCCGCGCCCTCCCCTCGCCCGAAGCCATCCGCGCCCGCCGCGAACGCCTTGCTGCGCCCGTCCGGTGACAGCCCGCCGAACTTGGACAAGAGCACGTTCGCCTCGGGCGAGAACATCAGGTTGACGCCACCCACCAGCGCCAGCCGGCTCTCCCCCGAGCGCAGGCTCTGACACGCCAGGTGCACCGCCACGAGCGACGAGGAGCACGCCGTGTCCACCGTGAGGCTCGGCCCCTTGAGCCCCAGCGTGTACGAGAGGCGGTTGGCCACGATGTTGAGCGACTGGCCCGTGGCGCTGTGCAGCGTCACCGCCGCGCGCTCGCTCAGGTGGCGGTCCGCGTAGTCATGCCAGATGGAGCCCATGAACACGCCCGTGCGCGAGCCCTTGAGGCTCGAGGGGGGCAGGCCCGCGTCCTCCAGCGCCTCCCACGCCACCTCCAGCATCAAGCGCTGCTGGGGATCCATCTCCGCGGCCTCGCGCGGGGAGATGCCGAAGAAGAGCGGATCGAACCCGCTCACCCCCTCGAGGAAGTAGCCGTGGCGGGTGATCATCCTCCCCTCGGCCTGGGGGTCCGGATCGTACCAGGCATGCGCGTCCCAGCGATCCGCGGGAACCTCCTGGAGCAACTCCCGGCCCTCGCACAGCACGCGCCAGAACGCCTCCGCGTCCGGCGCCCCGGGAAAGCGACACGCCAGCCCCACCACGGCGAGCGGCTCCACTTCACCCGAGGCCGCCAGGGCTCCCGTCTCCGTGTCCTCCTCGCGCTCCGCCTTCGTGGTGGAGTGGACGCCGGGCTTCAGGGGGTTCTCGCTGTCCGTCATGTCTTGCCTTCCTGTGTCCCGCTTCCAGCCGTCAAAGACTTGCGTCCCTTACGGACTTCACCTGTTTTCGCGTGTCCAGCGCATGAAGGCTCGCCCACCCGGGGCGCACCCCGGGTGTCGTCTATTGTGACGCAGCGCATATGAGCGGGGCCCCATCTGAACCCCCTCAAAATCGCATGTCTTTTCTGGCTTGAGGAGCGGGTAGAGACAGACCCGCGCGAAAACGGATAGAGCGGGGATTACCGGGCTGTAAAACAACCGGGAAGCGGGTCATTCAATTCCTGGCATGGCCTGGATGCCCAGCTTTTCAATCTCTTCCAGGCTCAAGCCCGCCTCCTGGAGGATCTCCCGGGAGTGCTGTCCCAGAGAGGGAGGAGGACGCAGGGGCGTGTCGCCCAGGCGCAGCGGCGTGAGCAGGTGGGTCACCGTCCTCCCCCGAGGGGTATCCACGGACCGCGCGAACAGACCCCGGGCGCACAGCTGGGCATCCGCGAGCACCTCGTCCCCTTCGAGTACGGGTTCGACACACACGTCGTGGCCGCTGAAGCGTTCCATCCAGTACGCCAGCGGATGCTCGGAGAACAGGCGCGTGAGCTCGGCCTTCACGCGCGCGCCCGCCTCGCCCGGGGAGTAGCCATCGGCGAGCAGCTCGGGGCGTCCGAGCACCTCGCACACGCCGGCGAAGAACTTGGGTTCGAGGGCGCCCACGGAGAGGTAGCGGCCATCCGCGGTGCGATAGAGCCCGTAGCCGGCGAAGCCGCCGTTGAGCACGTCCATGCCGCGGCGCAGGGGCGGCGCCTCGTCGCCGAGGAAGAGCCGCGCGGCCAGGTGCATGTGGAGGAAGGCCAGGGCGCCGTCCGTCATGGACACGTCCACGAAGCGGCCCTGGCCGGTGCGCTCGCGCTCATGGAGCGCCGCGAGCACGCCCACCAGCGCGAAGAGGCTGCCGCCGCCGATGTCGCCCACCTGCACGCCGGGAAAGGCCGGCGCGCCGTCTGGCTGTCCGCCGTAGCCGAGCACCCCCGCGCGCGCCACGTAGTTGAGATCATGTCCCGCCTGGAGCCGATCCGGGCCCGTCTGGCCGTAACCGGAGATGGCGCAGTAGATGAGCCGCGGGTGGAGCGCGTGCAGCGCGTCCCAGCCCAGCCCCAGGCGCTCCATGACGCCCGGCCGGAAGCTCTCCACGAGCACGTCGTAGCCGCGCACCAGGCGCAGGAAGGCGTCGCGGCCCGCGGGGGACTTGAGATCCAGCGTGAGCGAGCGCTTGTTGCGGTTGAGCCCGTAGAACAGCGCGCTCTCGCCGCTGTCGCTCAGCGGAGGCATCTGGCGCAGGGGATCGCCCCCGGCGGGGTCCTCCACCCGGTCCACCGTGGCGCCCAGGTCGGCGAGCACCAGCGTGGCGTACGGGCCCGGCAGCAGCCGGGAGAGATCCAGGACCTTGAGGCCAGACAGGGGAAGCGTGTTCATGGGCGTGGGGGCGGGGGCGGGAAAAAAAGAAGCGGCGCGAGCCCCAGAGGAGCGCGCGCCGCCCGAGGAAACCCGCGGCCCCGAGGGGGACGCGGCTTCCGGTGAGTCTAGCCCAGCAGCTTCGCCAGCTTCATGGCGAGGCCCATGTCCATGGGCTTGAACTTGATCTTCCCCTGCATGGCGGCCATCTGCGAGTTGAGCTTCTTCTCCGTGATCTTCACGAAGTCGTCGTTGCTCATGTAGACGGTCATCTTGGACGCGCCGTTGATGCCCTCGGACACCCAGCCCTCGGGCTTGGTGCAGTCCAGCGTCCACTTGCCGCCGTTGTCGCCGCTGATGTCGAAGTGGATGACCGCGTTGATCTCCTTGGCCAGCTCCGGCTTCTCCTTGAGGATGCTCGGGATGCGGCTCTCGATGATGTCCTTCGAGTTCATGCTTGCTCCTTGGGGATTGATTGTTGAATCAACGCCGGCCAGGACCGTAATGACGGCTCCCGGGGAGGTCAAGCCAGCAAGCGGGCTCAGCGAGCGGTACCGCGCGTGCCGTTGGCCAGGGCACGGCGGACCATGTCGAGCAGATCACTCAATTCGAAGGGCTTGGCCAGATGGCCCGTGGCGCCGATGTCCGTGGCCTTGAGGCCCACGTTGCGGTCGGCGCTCAGGACGATGATGGGGATGTGGGCCACGCTGGGCCGCTGACGCATGCGCTGGGCGAACTCCCAGCCGTCCATCACCGGCATCATCAAGTCCAGGAGGATGAGCTGGGGGGGATCGGGCTCGAGCCGTTCGAGGGCCTCCTTGCCATTGCGAGCCCGGCGGATCTCGAAGCCCTCGGCCTCGAGGATTTCCGACAGGGCCTCGAGGATGTCGGGGTCGTCATCGACCACCAGCACGACGTGGGAATCCTGGGGCTGAAGATTAGCGGAAGACAGATTCTTCTCCTCAAGTGATGCGCGGGCTCGATTTTCCCCCAAGGCGCGTCAAGGTGCGGGGGAAATCGGCCGGTCCGTGGAGCGGCGCAGCAGGCTCGTTGCAAAAGTGACAGAGCCGACCCACTCTGTACATCAACCCATGGACGAGGAGAGGGCAGGCGTGAGGTGTGAGTTGGAAAGACCCAGGGCGATGGGCGCCGACGAGCCTGGCTTCGCCATCCTTTCACGGCGTGGCCAGCTCCAGCCACTGGACGAGCGGTTGAGCGCCCAGCTGGGACTGGAGCGCCTGCCCGAGACCGTGGGCTCCGTGGCGGAGTTGATGGAGGGAGCGGGCTTCCACCTCCGAGAGGGCGGAGAGCTGTGGGAGCGCGAGGATCGTCTGCTGCGGGTGGGCGAGCGGCCCATGGGCGATGGCGCGCGGCTGGTGTGGGCCCAGCTCCAGGAGGACGACGCGACGCTCATCCACCGCCGGGTGCGCTACCTGGGCATGGCCTCGCATGATCTCCGGGGCGCGCTGGCCAACGTGCGCTCCTACGCGGCCCTGCTGCTCAACGGCCGCATCCCCCTGGAGGCCAAGGCCCGGCGCGGGTTGGAGACCATCCTGCGCAACACCGACAAGGCCCTGTCGTTCTCCCAGGACTTCTTCGACGCGAGCCGGGCGGACCTGGGCATGCTGGCGTGCGAGCGGGAGCGGCAGCCGCTCGAGCCCCTGCTCACCGCCGCGGTGGAGCGCCACCTGGAGGCGGCGGGCACGGCCAGCGTGGCGCTCGGCCTGGAGCTGCCGGGCGTTCCCCTGCCCGAGGTGGACGTGGACGCGGGGCGCGTCCAGCACGCCGTGGAGGCCTTCATCCGCCACCACCTGCTGCGCGCCCAGGCCGGGGAACAACTCCGGGTGCGGGTCCAGCCCCAAGGGCAATGGCTGCGCGTCGAGGTCCGGCGGGACGGAGTCCCGGTGCCGGACGAGGAGCTCGCCCTGGTGTTCGCCCGGGAGGAGCGCGCCTTCCGCGAGAAGAAGCTGGAGGATCCGCTGCGCCTGGCGCTCGCCCAGCAGGAAGTGGAGGCGCAGGGAGGCTCGGTGGGGGCGAGCAGCGATGCGGGCGGCACGACGCTCTACCTCATCCTGCCCGCCATGCTCGCCACCTCCGCGAGCGTCCAGGTGTAATCCAGGTGTAAGCACGCGGGTCTTGCTGGCGACCCACCCCGCATGGGGCTATCCTGTGGCGCCGGTTTGTGCCAAGGAGGGCGCGATGGGTCTGAAACCGATGGAGATTCTGTTGATCATGGGGGCGCTGCTCCTCCTCTTCGGAGGCTCGCGCCTGCCGCAGCTGGGCTCTTCCCTGGGGAGCGCCATCCGCAACTTCAAGCGGGGCTTCAGCGGTGAGGAGTCCGCGCCCGAGGAGAAGAAGTCCACGCCGACCTTCGCCGAGGGCTCCAATGGCGTGGACATGAAGGACGCCAACGCGCGCAGCGCCAGCCGTCAGGGCTGAGTCCTCCCGCGAACGTCGTGCGGCTCGCGCCCGTGCGCTTCCCTCAGACGAGGGGGCGACACGGGCGTCGTCGTTGGTTGCCCCGCCCTACTTGAGCTTCTCCTCGATGCGGGCCCGCACCGCCTTCGCCTGGGACTGGACGCGCTGGCCCTCGGCGGGGTCATACGCCACGCTGCCCTGGAAGACCTTGAGGATGGCCTCGTGTGCCTGCTTCTCCTCGCCCTGGGCCAGGAGCGTGTCGGCCAGGAACATCCACGCGCGCAGGTTGCCGGGATGCGCCGCGAGCACCTTCTGGTAGAGCGCGGCGGACTTCTTCAAGTCCCGCTTGGGCCAGGGCAGCTCGTAGTGGTAGCGCCCCTTGATCAGCAGCGGCGCGCCGAAGTCGTACTGGGGATCGAGCTTGATGGCCGTGTCCAGGCGCTCGTTGTACTTGCCCTCCAGCCCCTCGCCCAGCGCCGTGAGGATGCCCACCGCCTGCGAGTAGGAGCCAATGCCCGCAGCGGAGAAGTAGTGGCCCTCGACGCGCCCGGGCGCCGCCTTGCGCGCGCGATCTCCCATCTCCCAGGCCTGCTTGCCGAAGCTCTTCTTCACCTTGGAATCGGCGGCGCCATCCGCCTGCCACTGGAGGAGCCGGGCCGAGCGCCACAGCAGCTCGAAGTCCTCGGGGGCCGCCTGGAGCGCCTTGTTCAACGTCTCGCCCAGCTGCTTCACCACGGCACCGTCCGCCCGCTTCGCGTACAGCGCGTCCATGGCGGACAGCTCATCGGGGGTGGCGGCCAGCCCGGGCAGGGCCATCAACAGGACGAGGGCGAGGGCAATCGAGCGCATTCCCGTCGTGTTAGCACGCGATTTTCAAACGAGGAAGGCGGCCCCCGCGGTGCTTCAGGCACCTCGAGGACCGCCTCGGTGAGCTGTGAACATGGAACCCGCCCTCGTCAGGCGGCGTCGGCCGGGTTCATGGCGTCGACGAACTCTTCGTCCTGGTTGAAGGCCGCCAGGTAGCGCTCGAGGAAGTTCTTCGTCTTGAGCTCCACCTGCCGCACGCGCTCGCGCGACACGCCCCAGCGCTGGCCCAGCTCCTCGAGCGTGCGCGGTTTGTCCTGCGTGAGCCTCTCCTGGAGGATGTCCCAGCCCAGATCTCCAATGCGCTTGCGCACCTTGGCCAGGGCCTCCTGAACCTCCCCATCCTGCTCGCGCGACAGGAAGATGGCCTGGGGCGACGGCCCCGAGTCCTCCAGCCGATCCAGGAAGGTCGTCTCGCCTTCCTCGTCGATGCTCGCGTCGAGCGAGAAGTCCATCATGCTGCCGCGCTCGGCCTCGCCACCGCGCACCTGGCTGCGGTTGTCCTTGAGGTAGCGGGTGATGTAGGCGCGGATCCACCACACCGCGTAGGTGGCGAAGCGCACGTTCTTCTTCGGGTCGAAGTGCTCGATGGCCTTCATCAAGCCCACGTTGCCCTCCTGGATGAGGTCATCCAGACGAGCCCCGCGGTTGGCGAACTTCTTGGCCACCGCCACCACGAACGCCAGGTTGCTCGTGGCGAGCGTCTGCCGTGCCGCCTCATCGCCCTTGCGGGCACGCCCGGCCAGTTCGTACTCCTGCTCCCGGGTCAACTGCGTGTGCTCCCCGAGGTGACGCAGATAGTGCGAAAGGCCCTCGGCTCCGAACTTCATTGTCCTGGTTGCCATGATTTCGCGTCCTCCGTTGTCTTCACGATTCGGACGCGCCCACCCCCGTCTCCGCGTCCACTCTTGGAGTTAAGACGCACGACGGCCCGGAGGGTTTCTCGATTCCACGACAGGGAAGTATTTGTTCTGCTTACCCTGTCCACAAGTCGCACGACAATGTTCGCTCCAACGACTTGGAGTGAAACGAACCCACTCCTTCCATAGCGTCACGGCCGCCTGGGCGCTGGAAAGATCTTCTCCGGATTCAGGAGCCCTGAAGGGTCGAAGAATTCCTTCAGTCGGCGTTGCAGGGAGAGGACGCCCTCGGACTGCTCCATCGCCAGATATTCCCGCTTGGCGTGTCCCACACCATGCTCGCCTGTAATGGTGCCACCCATGGCGACGGTGATTTCCAACATCCTCTGGATGCCCTTCTCCACGAGCGCGCGCTGGTGCGGACCGTCGTAGAGCAGGTTGGCGTGGAGGTTGCCGTCTCCCGCGTGTCCGTAGGTGGCGACGAGCAGACCGAGTTCCTCGCCCATGTCCTTGAGGGCCCGGATGATGTCGGGAATCCGGGAGCGGGGAACGGCGATGTCCTCGGAAATCTTGTGGGGCCGCAGGGCCCGGAGGGCCGGGGAGACCAGGCGGCGTGCCGTCCACAGCCGCTCTCGTTGGGACTCGTCCTGGGCCACGAGCACCTCCCGCGCGCCCTCCCGCTCGCAGATCTCCCCGAGCCAGGTGAGCTCCGCGAACAGACCCTCCTCCACGTTGCCATCCACCTCGGCGATGACGGCCGCGCCCGCGCCCTCGGGGAAGGGAAAGCCGCGATGACGCACGGCGTGAAGGGCCGTGTCATCGAGGAGCTCCAACGTCCGGGGGAGGATTCCCGCCACCAGCACGGCGGTGATGGCGCGCGCGGCGGCGTACACCGAGTCGAAGACGACGAGGGCCGTCTTCACGTGTCGGGGCCGGGGCACGAGCTGGACGGTGATCTCCGTGGCCACCCCGAGCGTGCCCTCCGAGCCCACGAACAGGCCCACCAGGTCGTAGCCCGCCACGCCCTTGAGCGTGCGGCGGCCCACGTGCAGCACCTCGCCCGAGGGCAGCACCCACTCCAGGCCGATGATGTAGTCCCGGGTGACGCCGTACTTGAGCGCCCGCGGGCCTCCGGCGTTCTCCGCCACGTTGCCGCCCAGGGTGCAGAACTCCCAGGAGTTCGGGTCCGGGGGATAGAAGAGCCCCTGGGCCTCCACCGCCTTCATGAAGTCGCCGGTGATGACGCCCGGCTGCGCCACCGCCGTCATGTCCTCCACCGACACCGAGAGGATGCGGTTCATCCGCTCCAGGCTCACCGCCACGCCGCCTCGCAGGGGCAGCGAGCCTCCACTCTTGCCACTGCGCGCCCCACAGGGCGTGAAGGGCACACCGAGCGCCTGGCAGGTCCTGAAGACCGCGGACACCTGGGCCGTGTCCTCGGGAAACACCACGAGATCCGGCGGATAGACGCCCGAGTCGGACTCGTCCCGGGCATAGCGCTCCAGGGTGGGCGCGTCGCGGCGCACCTGGCCCTCGGACAGCACCGCCACCAGCGCCGCGTGGGCTCGATCCATCAGCGCGGGATCGGGTCTCGGAAAGGTACGCTCCGCGGGCAGGCTCATGCCGCTCCCTCCTTCATCGGCGCGGGAGCGCCAGGCGCGTCCACAACTCCCGGCGCATGGCTCCGTCCCGTCGCAACAAACCTTCATAGGCCTCCGCGTGCGTGCGCGCATCCCGCTGCCGGGCCCCCCGGATGCGCAGGCACGCCTGCTCCGCCTCGATGATGCAAGCGGTGGCGGGGCTGCCGAGCACGCGCGCCAATGACGCGGCCACCTCGCGCGCCATGTCCTCCTGGAGGATGAGCCGGTGCGCGAAGCAGTCCACCAGCGTGCCCAGCCGCCCGAAGCCCACCACCCACTTCGCCGGGACGTAGGCCACATGGGCCCGGCCCTCGACGGGCAGCAGGTGGTGCGGACACATGGACTGGAAGCGCAAGTCCGTCACCACCACCAGTTCCCCGGACGACCCCCGCGGCGCGCGGATCAACTCCCCCAGCGCCTCCTCGGGCGTCTGGGTGTAGCCGTCGAGGAACTCCGTCGCCCACGCCTCCGCCACCCGCTCCGGCGTCTCGTGGAGGTTGGGATCCGCCTCCTGGGAGAGGCCCGCCGCGCGCAGGAAGTCCTGGATGGCCACGGCCATGGCGGCCCGATCCGGCTTCACGACCCGCGCTCCCTCCTTCGTGACTCGGCGATTTCCCACGGGCACACCTCCTGAGTATTCCTTGGACCCCATCACGGCAGCGGGTGCAACCTATAGCGATAGCGAAGCCCGCGTGGGATCTTCCGGGAAGACCCGTCCCCGGAATGAAGAGCCCTTCCCGCCGTTCACCCTCCCACCCTTGACACGCTCCGGGCGCGTCAGTAGAGCCCTGAGATCCCCTGGTCCATGCGTTCCCGAGCCCATACCGCTGGTCCCCTCATCGCGCCCCTGCTGGTGGTGCTCTGGGTACTCCAGTCGGTGCTCGCCCTCACGCACGTCCAGGGACACTCGCACCGCTACTGCGCGGTGCATGGCGCCTTCGAGGAGGCCCCTTCCAGCGGGAGTTCCGCACGCTCGGTGCGCTTCCAGGAAGAACGAGCGGTGGAGCGGCAGGCGTCCGTGCCCGAAGGCGCGCTGCGCCATGAGGCGTGCGACTTCCTCTCCTCCAACGAGCGCCCCCAGTGGGCCGGAAGCCCCACGCCCGAGGCGTCCCTCGTCGCGACATGCCTCGAGGTGAACCCGCTCGTCACCGAGTCGCCCCGAGCGCTGTCCTCGCTGTCCGTGCTCGACCTGGCGCCCAAGGTGTCTCCTCCGGCGCGCGCCTAGCCGCGTCGAAGTGAGGTCTTGGGTCGACGTCCGCCCCCCGGGCGACGTCCTGGTTCGAGGAGTTGCACGTGTCCCTTCCGTCGTGCCGGCTCGCCGGCATCATCACCTGTCTGTCGTTGTCCCTCCCGCTGTCCGCGTCCGCGCAGTCCGCGCAGGACCCGGCCGCGCCTGCCCCTTCTTCCCCTCAAACCGTTCCTCCCGCCGAGGAGCCGGGGCTGTCCGCCGACGACTTGAAGGACATCGAGTCGGCGCTCGGCCAGGACGCCGCCGACGCCACCCAGGCGGGCGCGCCCTCCGCCGCGACCACGCCCGCCTCCAGCTCCAACCCCAGTGGGGTGGTGATCAGCCCGAGCAACATCAACTTCCGCGGACTGGAGCTGTCCTTCATCCTCGACGTGGCGGGGGCCGCCTTCAGCGCGAAGGAGCCCCTGCAGTCGGGCGGGCATGATCCCACCGCCAACGGCTTCAACCTCCAGCAGTTGGAGATGTCGTTGAACACAGCGGTGGATCCCTACTTCCGCTTCACCGGCAACATCGTCTTCAGCCAGTTCGGCGTCGAGGTGGAGGAGGCCTACGCCGCCACCACCGCCCTGCCCGCCAACCTCCAGCTGCGCGCCGGCCAGTTCCTCACCCTCTTCGGCCGGCTCAACTCCACCCACCCGCATAGCTGGGACTTCGTGGACCAGCCCTTCGCGCTCGGCCGTGTCTTCGGCGGTGAAGGCAACCGTGGCCTCGGCGTGGAGGCCTCCTGGCTCGCGCCGCTGCCCTGGTTCCTGGAAGTCGTCGGCTCCGTCACCGATGCCAGCGGCGGGAGCACCGCGCGCAGCTTCCTCGGCGCCGGGGGCGGAGGGGTCCGCTCACCACTCGACTTCCAGTTCACCGGCGCGGTGAAGCAGTTCTTCCCGCTGAGGGATGAGCTTTCGCTCGTCTGGGGCCTGTCCGCCGCCGATGGGCCCACCCCCACCGGCTACCGCAACCGCGCCGACGTGTTCGGCACCGACGTGTACCTCAAGTACCGGCCCCTCGCCGGAGGCAGCTCCACCATCGTGGCCCTCCAGGGCGAGCTGTTCTACCGGCGCCGGCAGGTGCCCCAGGACGTCCTTTCGGACCTCAGCGGCTACGGCCAGGTCCTCTGGCGCTTCTCCCAGCGCTGGGCCGCCGCCGGCCGCTACGAGTTCGGCACGCCCGCGCGTGACCTCGAGGGCGCCATCGCCAACGACGCGCTCGACCCCGACTGGACCGCCAACCGCCAGCGCATCTCGGCCAACGTCACCTTCTGGCCCACCGAGTTCTCGCGCCTGCGTCTGCAAGCCGCCACGGATCTCGTCGGCTGGCGGGAGCAGCCAGACACCTCGGTCTTCCTCGCACTCGAAGTGGTGATGGGCGCGCACGGCGCTCACGCCTTCTGAATCCCCTTCCCGCACTGGAGCCTCCGATGAGCCCCTTCCGATTCCTCGCGGCCCTGAGCGCCGCCCTCTGCTGCCTGCTGTCCCTTCCCGCCCGCGCCGACCTGAAGGTGGTCGCCACGCTGCCCGACCTCGCCGCGCTCGCCAAGGCCGTGGGCGGCGAGCACGTCCAGGTCACCGCCATGGCGCTGTCCACCCAGGATCCCCACTTCGTGGACGCCCGGCCCAACCTGGCGCTCGAGCTCAACCGCGCCGATCTGCTGCTCTCCATCGGCCTGGAGCTGGAGGTCGGCTGGTTGCCCACGCTCCAGAATGGCGCGCGCAATCAGCGCATCCTCACCAGCGGCCCCGGCTTCCTGGACGTGTCCCAGTTCGTCACGAGCAAGCGCGAGGTACCCCAGACGCCCACGGACCGCAGCAATGGTGACGTGCACCCGGGCGGCAACCCGCACTACCTCTATGATCCGAACATCGGCCTCGTGGTCGCCCAGGGGATCGCCGAGAAGATGATCGCCCTGGACGCCAAGAACGCGGAGGCCTACCGCGCCAACCTGGCGAAGTTCTCCGACGAGCTGAAGAAGGCCCTCCCCGGTTGGGAGCAGCGGCTGGCCGGACTCAAGGGCACGCCCGTCGTCGCCTACCACCGGACCACGGCCTATCTGTCCGCGTGGCTGGGCTTCGACACCATCGCCTACCTCGAGCCCAAGCCCGGCATCCCGCCCACGCCCGCCCACGTGGCCCAGGTGCTCGCGCAGGCCCGCCAGCGCAAGGCGCGCATGGTGCTGCGCGAGGAGTACTACCCCGCCAGCACCTCCAAGCTGGTGGCGGACAAAATCCCCGCCCCCCTCGTCGTCCTCCCGGGCGGCACCAACTTCCGCGGCGGGGAGACGTACCTCCAGCACATCGAGGACGTGGTGAGCCGGCTGGAGAAGGGCCTGAAGGGTCAGGGGAGCTGAATCATGCGCCGCTCCCTCCTCTTCGTTTGGGGCCTCGCCCTGGGTGGCTGCGCCTGGGAGCCCGGCCAGGGCTTCGCCGTCGTCGAGCCCTCCGTGCGCGTCGCCTACGCGCCCCTCTCTTCCCGCGCCGCGAGCGACGGCTACCAACGCTTGAGCTCGGACTACCAGGTGCGCCTGGACTCGGCCTCGATGCGGCTGTCCGGCATCGAGCTGCTCGCCAGCGCCTCGGGGTCGGGCTCGGGCGGGACGTTCGACCCGGCCCGTCCGCCTCCGGGCTACTCGCTGTGCCACGGCGGCCACTGCCACCGCGACGACGGCGCCCTCATCCCCTATGAGCAGATAGCCGCGGAGATGGGGGGCGGAGGCGGCTCGAGTGCCGTGGTGACGCTCGCCACGGAAGGACCGCTGGATCTGCTCGCCCCCGAGACGCGCGCGCTGGGGTGCTCCCCCGAGTGCGCGCTGCCGCAGACCCAGGTGTCCCAGGGCCGCTGGTCCGTGGCGGCCTTGCGGCTCGTGGGCACCGTGCGCGACTCGCGCGTCCCCGCGCGCTTCCAGGGCGAGCGCGCCTTCGTGCTGGAGCTTCCCACCGGTACGACCACGGACGCTCCCGTGGCGATCCTCACCGGCGCGGTAGACCTGCCCTCGGACCGTACGACCCCGCCCGAGGCGAAGCTGCACCTGGACCTGGTGCTCACGGCCGCGCTGTTCGATCCGGTGGACTGGGGCGCGCTCGTGAAGGACGACCGGATAGAATTCGACAACAACGCACGCACTGCCCTGGTGGAGCGGCTGTCCCAGCTCAAGCCCCAAGCGGAGGTGTCCCGTGGAGAATGAGCCCGTGGTGGCGGAACACGAGCACTCGCACCCGCACGAGCACTCGAAGGACGTGATCCTCTGCTGCGAGGATCTGGTGATCGGCTACGACGGCAAGCCGATGCTGCCGCCCGTGGACTTCCAGGTGCGCCGGGGCACCTTCCTGGCGGTCATCGGCCGCAACGGCTCGGGCAAGAGCACGTGGTTCAAGACGTTGCTGGGCCTCCTGCCACCGGTGTCCGGCCGGGTGTACCGCTCCAGCCCGCACGTGAAGAGCGCGTACGTGCCGCAGACCTCGGGCATCGACGCGCTGCTGCCCGTGCGCGCGGGGGAGCTGGTGCGCTGGGGGCGGATGTCCGGGTGGAACTTCCTGTGGCCCTTTGGCGCGCGGGGGGACAAGCGCGCGGTGGAGCAGGCGCTGGACACCGCCGGGGCCCTGCCCATTGCCCACCGCCCCTACCGCGAGCTGTCCGAGGGACAGAAGCAGCGCGCCCTGCTCGCGCGCGTGCTCGCCACCCAGGCGGACCTGGTGCTGCTCGACGAGCCCACGGCCGCCATGGACGCCGTGGCCGAGCGCGAGACGATGAAGCGCCTGGCGGAGCTGGCGCATGAGCATGGGCTCGCGGTGGTGGTGGTGAGTCACGACCTGCGCGTGGCCGCCGAGTCCGCCGATCAGCTCCTCTTCGTGGATCGGGAGACCAAGTCCGTGGTCCTGGGCGACGCGGACACGGTCTTCTGCCATCCTGCCTTCCGCCGCCAGTACGGCGACGAGTACTGCCCCCGTCATCCGCCCTCAGGACATCCTCGTGGACCCACAGTCGGTTAGTCCCTCCTCCTGGGCCCAGTTCTGGGACGCCTACGAGCTGTTCCGCGATCCCATGCTGTGCGCGCTCATCGCCGGGAGCGTGCTCGGCTTCCTGGGTGTCTACGTGGTGCTGCGGCGCATGGTGTTCGTCAGCGCCGCGGTGACGCAGTCGGCGGGCCTGGGCGTGGCGCTCGCCTTCTATGTGGAGATCCACCTGGGCCTGCACGTGGACCCCACGGTGGGCGCGGTGGCGCTCGCGCTCGTGGCCACCATGCTGTTGATGATGGACCCGGCGCGGCTGCGGCTCACGCGCGAAAGCCTGCTGGGCCTGGCCTATGCGTTCACCGGCGGCGCGGCCATCCTCGTGGGCGACCGCATCTCCCAGGAGGCCCATGACATCCAGGGCATTCTCTTCGGCACGGCGGTGCTCGTGGAGCGCCCCCAACTGCTCGCGGTCGCGTGGGCGGGTGGCCTCATCCTCTTCATCCACCTGTGGTGGTTCCGCGGCCTCACCTTCGCGAGCTTCGATCGCATCGGCGCGCACGTGCAGGGATTGCCGGTGCGCATGCTCGACGCGGTGTTGATGATCTCCATCGGCCTGATGGTGGGCGTGTCGGCGCGGGCGCTCGGCGCGCTGCCGGTGTTCGCCTTCTCCATCCTCTCGGCGCTCGCCGCGCTGATGTTGGATCTGCGCCTGCCGTGGACCTTCCTGTTGTCCACGCTCGCGGGTGCCATCTCGGGCCTGGGCGGCTACCTCTTCGCCTACTTCTACAACTTCCCCGTGGGCGGCTCGCAGACGGTGCTCGCGACCGCGATCGTGGCGCTGGCCTTCGGGGTGCGCGGCGTGAAGCAGTTCGTCACCCGCTCCCGGGCCTGAGGCCAGGGGCGCTCAGCGCACCGCGGCGGAGATCTTCTTGAACTCGGGGGCGTCCGCGCTCCCGAGCAGATCGAAGAGCGCCAGCTCCACGGTGAGCAGGCGAGCGCCCGCTTCACGGCACGCCTCCAGGCCCACGCGCCGGTCCTCGGGATGGCGTGACAGCACCGCGTCCGAGCAGACGAACGGTGTGAAGCCCCGCTCGATCAGCGCGCGTACCGTCTGGAAGACACACACGTGGGTCTCCATGCCCACGACCAGCACCTGCTCGCGGGCGACGAGCCCCGTCAGCACCTCGGGCACGCAGGCGCTGAATTCCCGCTTCTCCACGGGGGAGATGTCCCCCAGGCGCGCCTTCACCAGCGCGTGCGTGGGCCCCAGGCCCTTGGGGTACTGTTCGGTGACGAGCACGGGCAGTTGCAGCGCCCGAGCGCCCTCGATGGCGGCGTTGACTCGGTTGAGCATCCGTTCGAGCGCGTCCTGCGCCATGGCGCCGCACAGCCGCTCCTGGACGTCGACGACGAGGAGCGAGGTTCGATCCCTCTGGAGCCGGAAGGTAGGCATGGGCCGTGTCTCTCCGAGCCCCTCCCAATCGTCAAGCACCCCGAGATTCAAGGGCCGGGTGATTGACGACCCCCGGACGCGTGACCAATGTCGCGGAGATGAAGGGACACGCCCGCCAACTGATGACCGCGCCCGTGAAGTCCGTCGCCCTGGACACTCCGCTCTCGGAGATCGCCCTGCTGCTGGCCGATGCCCACATCGCCGGCACCCCGGTGACGGACGACGAGGGCCGCGTGCTGGGCATCATCAGCGAGCCCGACATCCTCAATGCCCTCCTGGCGGACCAGCCGCTGGACACCACGGCGCGCGAGCTGATGACCTCGCCCGTACACACGGTGAACGAGTTCGAGACCACCGATGAGGTGATGGCGCTCTTTCGCAAGCACGGCGTGCACCACCTGCCCGTGGTGCGTGAGGAGCAACTGCTGGGCATCATCACGCCCGCGGACGTCATCCGCTACCTCGCGCGAGACCTCGACGAGCCGCCCCGGGTGGGTTGAGGGCGAGACAGCCGGGGGCCCTCGCGGTATGGGAGGGCGCGATGAGCGAACCTCTGCGACTGGATGACTGGGGCGGCGCGGGCCCCGTGCTGCACTTCGCGCATGCCAATGGCTTCCCGCCGGGCAGCTACCGCAAGTTCCTCCAGACGCTCACGCCCCGCACGCACGTGCTCACCCAGCAGAGCCGCTGGCTCGTGCCGGGAATGCATCCCCGGTCCCTGCGCAACTGGGAAGACCTGGCCGACGATCTCGCCGGGGCCCTGCTCGCCCGGGGGCTGTCGGGCGTGGTCGGCGTGGGGCACAGCATGGGCGGCGTGGCCACGATGATCGCCGCGGCGAAGCACCCGGGGCTCTTCCGGGGCGTGGTGATGCTGGATCCCGTGCTGTTCACGGGTGGACCCGCCCTGTTCTTCCAGGTGATCGGCCTGCTCGGACTGGCCGGCCGCGTGCCTCCGGCGAGCCTCGCCCACCGGCGCCGAGAGCGGTGGAACTCGCGCGAGGAGGCCGCCACGAGCTACCGCAAGAAGGCGCTCTTCCGGCACTTCGATCCCGACTGCTTCCAGGACTACCTCACCCATGGCCTCACGGACGCGCCCGGCGGAGGAATGCGGCTCACCATCCCCACGGCCTGGGAGGCGCGCGTCTTCGAGACCGCGCCCCACTCCCCGTGGCGCTGGCTGCGCGAGGTGAAGGTGCCGATGCTCGTGCTGCGCGCCCAGGACTCGGACACGCTCACCCCCGCGGCCCTGGCCCGGGTGCGCCGCACGCGCCCCGACGCCGAGACCGGGGAGATGCCCGGCACCCACCTCTTCCCGCTGGAACGGCCCGAGGCGTGCGGCCAGCGCCTCCAGGCCTTCCTCGACAGGGTGGGTGTGCCCTCCCCGGCCTGAGCACGCGGCTCAGCACGAGGCGTTGGCGGCTTCTCCCCCACCGAGCTCCACCCGCTCCGAGCGGAAGAGCCGGGCGCGTTGGATCTCCGACAGGTGGGCATCCGCGCCCCGCCAGCACTCCAGACACGAGGCGAGGGCCCGGGCCGCCGCGTCGCGCTCTCCCCGGGCGACGTGTACCTCGGCCAGCAGGAGCCAGGCATGTCCGCTGCCGGGCCGCTCCTTCACGAGCGACTCGGCCAGATCGACGGCCCTGTCCGCGCGGCCGGCGCGGATCCGGGCGCGGACGAGCGTCTCGCGGGCCTGACGGGAGAAGGGAGCGGGGCCCGCTCCGCGCAGCCGGCGCTCCAGGCGCATGGCGCGGATGAGCGTGGCCTCGGCGCGGGCGGGATCTCCCTGCCGGGACTCCAGCGCGCCGCGCAGCTCGCACCCGGCCAGTTCCACCACCCGGGCGACATCGCGCGGGCACAGCAGGCGGCCATCTCCCTTGCGCTCCTCCGCGAGCGACAGGCTCAGCGCGTCGAGCGCCTCGCACGTGCGCTCCGCCTCGGTGAGCTTACCCATCTCCAGGGCGCGCAGGCCGCGGGCATACGTCTCCATGCCGCGCAGCAGCACCTGCTCGGCCGGGCGCGAGCCCTCGGGCAGCTCCACGCGCAGCTCCGCCGCCGCGCGCCAGAAACCGAAGCGCAGGTGCAGGCCAGAGAGCGCGCCCGCGGCGAACACGAGCGACTGACCGAGCCGCGGCGTCACGTCTTCCACCCGGGCCCGCAGGCGGCGCGCCCACCCCTGGGCCTCGCCGTAGCGCCCCGCGTCGGCGCACGCCTGGACGAGCAGGCGCAGCGCCTGGCCCGCCACGGACGCGCCGGAGCCGGGGATGCCCTCCTGCTGGAGCCAGGCGTCCTCCATCGCCACCGCCGCCTCCAGCGTCTCGCGGGCGTCGTGGGTGTGGCCGGTGCGCAGCAGGAGCCGGCCGGCGCTCAACAGGGCCGTGCCCACCTGGGGAACGAGCAGGCGCAGGCGGCGCGCGCTCTCCACCGCCTCACCGGGGCGCGCGCTCTCCTCCATCAACTGCACCCAGGCATGGTGCACCCCTTCGTGGTGCGGGTGCGTGCGCAGCAGCTCGCGCACGAGCGCCTGCGCATAGGGCTGGCCCGGCCCGGGACGCCCATCCGGCTCGTACCCGTCCGCGAGGAAGCCCGCGAGCAGCAGCCGGGCCTCGGCGTCCTCGGGGAAGCGATCGATGAGGCCCTCCATCTCGCGCACGAAACCATGGCGGCCGTTGGCGGGGCCCTTGTCGGCCAGGAAGGTGGCCGCGACGATGTAGCGCTGCTCCGCGTCCGTCACGCCCTCGCTGAGCGCGAGTGCCCGGTGGATGGCCTCCGCGCGCGCCGTGGCGCACCGGGCACCGGCCCCTCGAGTCAGGGCCAGACCCCACCAGGCCATGGCCAGCTCTGGATCCCTCCGCGCGGCCTCCGCGAAGGCCCGCCGCGACTCGCTCCGCCAGCCCAGGTGCAACAGGCGCAGCCCTTGATCGAACCAGGCCTGGGCCAGGGGCTCGCGGGTGCTCACCGGGATGTGCGCGCGCCCCAGGCCCTCGCGAAGGCGGGGGGCGGGCAGCTCCAGATCTGGAAGCTCGTCCCAGGGGGAGATGGGGAAGAGAGCGGGTTCCTCGGCTCGAAGGTATCGCGCCAACATGGTGTTTCTCCTCACACCCCGGCGAGCGGGGTCAACGATGCGTTCACGACCGGGCGATCCAGCCCGTCCACCTTCGCGGCGAACCGCCGCCACGCCGCCGCCAACCCCTCCCCGGGCACCGACGGCGCCTTGCGCAGCGCCGCGATGCACTCCCGCCGCCACTCGGGACCCAACAGCGTCCCCACCCACTCCTCGTGTCCGGCCAGCCACCGCGCGACCGCCACCACCGCGCCGCGCGCGAGCGAGCACTCGTCCGGAGTGCCCGGCACGCGAGGGACACCGAGGTCCATCGAGTTGAAGAGCGGGCGTTCCAAGCGCCGCTCGTCCACCAGGAGGGGGGTGAAACCGGAGCGCGGGACATAGACGCAGCCCCCCGCGCTCCGGCACAGCACGCCAAAGCCCCACAACGTGAGGGCCCCTCCTCCATCCAGCGCGGTGGCGTAGGCGCTGGTGCCCTGCTGCCCCGCCGGGAGGCGCTCGCGGGAGAGGCCCCGGCGCAGCAGCAGGTTGTCCGGGTGGAGCACGTCCCGCCCGAGGCACCACATGGAGAGGTCGAACAACGGTTCGCCCTCGCGCCGCACGTCGTGCGGCAGTGCGCAGAGAGAAGAAGAAGAGGAGCCCATGGGGAGTGTCCTCAGCTCGCCTTGGCCTTCACCGCCGCGCCCTTCTGGGCGGCGACCTCACCGAACAGCGCCTGGAACGTCACCGCCGCGCCGCCCTTCTTGCTCAGCACGGCGTTCACGGCGCGCACCAGCTTGCCGCGCACCTTGGGTGGCAGGGGCCGGTCCTCGATGGCGGCGTGAATCTGCTGCTCGCTCACGCCACGGCCACTCTTCGGCTTGCCGATGCCCAGCTCCGCGTACGGCTTGGCCTGCTTCTCCTTGTCGCGCCGCTTGTCGGAGCGCTGCTTGACCAGCTTGCGGTCCGCGTCCGAGCGCGCCTCGAGCTGAGAGGACAGCCGCACCAACGTCCGGGGCTCGAGCTGCTGCGCATCCAGGAATTGCTTGAAGGTACCCATCGTCGTCTCCTGCGGTTGAATCGGGTGGAAGAAGAGAGGAGCGGGAGGCACGCCCCCGCTCCGGAAGTCACGAGCTCAGTGCTCGTGTTCGTGGCCGGACTCCTCGATGACGAGCGAGACCGAGCTCACGCTGCTGGAAGGACCGAAGGTGAGGGTGTAGGTGCCCACCTCCAGCGGCGCGACGTAGCGGCCCTTGATGGTGTCGCAGGACGCCGAGTTCTTCGCGGACGACTCGAACGACACCGCCTGCCCGCTGGAGCTGGTGATCGTCAGGGACGCATCCGCGCTCAGGAAGAAGATGTAGTCCGTGGCCGCGTCCGCTTTGAACGACACCGAGCCGGTATTGCCGCTCGTGCCCGCGGGCAGCGAGATGTCATAGCGCTTGTGCGCCTCGCTCACGTCGGGCGCGCCCGTCGACGAGGCGCTCGCGGTGACGGGGACCGCGGGTCCTTCCCGCAGGTGCTCGCAGCCCTCGGCGTCGGTGTCTTCGGCGGGCTCACCGCCGCATCCCACGAGCAGGGCGCTCGACAACAGGCAGGCGGACAACAGCTTCTTCATCATGGTGTGACACTCCGGGTGATGGGACATCGGGGAACGACGAAGCCCCCCGCGCCCGGGCCCCGGGAAGAACCGGGACACGGGAGACGGGGAACGTCACGCGTGCGCGGACGCACGGCGACAGGAGGGCATCACCTGGACGCGGGAGGACCCGCGAGACCGGGCTCCGGCGCGGAGGCTCGGGACACACGTCCCCGCGAGCGCCTCGGGCGAGGCACGGGGACGCACGTCCGGCTCCGCGAAGGAGTCATCGCGCGACGGGCGAGGTCAGGGATGCACGAATGACGGGGAACGCGCGGACGCGCTCAGACCCGAGGAGGAGAGGCCTTGGGCGCCAGACGCAGCCAGGCCACGGGCGGCTCCACACTCTCGCGCTCGGCCACGACTTCTGGACCTTCGGGAGCGGGCGCCTGGAGGGTGGGCATGACCTCCGACGGAGGAGGCATCGCCCGGCGGAGGAAGGCATGGGCGCAGTGCGCGTCCACACCATGCGCGGAGACCGGGGACTCGTCGGAGGCGGTGAACCGCTCGTCCTCGAAGGACACCGGCGCCGTGGCGGAGGACTCCGCCCGGCCGACCCCTTCCTCGTGCACCAGCTCGCCGTGCTCCAGGCACGTGCCGTGCTGCACCAGGACGAAGTGCGCCGCGCTTCCCAGATACGCCAGCAGGCACAGCACGACCCAGGGCAGCGCCAGGGGGCGCGGCCGTCGGGACATCGCTGACTGGTGGCGGGAATTCACGAAGACACGGCTCCAAGCGCAACTCAGTTGCGTCTACATCTTTACGCCAGCCTCCGCGCGGGTGCAAGCCATTGCAGGACTTCTTTCTCGACTCCCCCTGATTTCCCGGAACCCGGGAGGACGATCTGTCCTCCGCGTGGGCCCTGGTACGGCCCGGTGTGTCGAAGTCCCTCCCGGCGGGGGCGGGGCCGGGATAGGAAGGGTCGCGACAGAGCAGAAGGAATGAATCCCGTGCAAGAGTTCCTGGAAGTCCTGCGGCGAGAGGCGGCCCACTTCGGGCCGGAGCTGGCGCGCACCGCGTACGCGCGAGGCCTGGCCGTGACCCTCAAGGACGGAGCCACCCGGCCCATCCCCGTCACCGCCACCCCCGTCATCCTCGACGCCGAGGAGATCCGCCGCCGCGCCACCCTCTCCGCCCACCTGGCCTCCGCCACCCTGAAGGTGACGCGCGTGGTGCTCGCCAGTGAACAGCGCGAGCTGCTGCTCGGAGGACTCTCGCCCCTCGAGCGCGTGCTCACCGAGCGCACCTTCACGAACGTGAAGCGGCTGGCCACCACGCGGGTGGACTACTTCGTGGACACGCGGCCGCGCGCCCTGGAGGTCAACGCCACCATTCCGGCCATGCAGGGCTACTCGGACATCGCCGCCCGCACCTTCATCGAGGGCGTGGCCCGGCACGTGCGCTACCCCGAGGCACGGCTGCCCGCGCTCCTGTCCGCCAATGGAAGCAACGCGCGTGCCCTCTATGACGCCCTGCTGGACGGCTTTGCCGCCGAGCGCGGGGGCCGGCAGCCGCGCACCCTCGCCCTGCTCTGCCGCCGCCACGACGCCCAGCTCTCCGAGCAGCGCTACCTGTGCGAGCGCTTCCGCGAGTTCGGCATGGACGCGGACGTCGTCCACCCGGACGAGGTCTCCGGCGAGGAGCACTTCGAGGTGCGCGGCAAGCGCTACGAGCTGGTCTACCGGCACCTCTTCACGCGGCGGTTGGAGGAGACGCCCGCCCCCTGGGTGGAGGACTTCTTCTCCACGGTGCCGGGCCGCAAGGCGGTGCTGCTCAACCCGCCCATCTCCCCCGTAGAGGTGAAGACGACGTTCGCCCTCGTCTCGCGCGCGCAGATGGATGCCGCGTTCGCCGCCACCGCCGGGCTCACCCCCGAAGAACTGGAGGCCATCCGCGCCTCGGTGCCCTGGACGAGGCCCTTCCGCCACGGACCCGAGCAGGGCCCCGCGGGAGAGAAGGTGGCGGATCTCGTGGCGCGAGTGGTCGCCGAGCCCGCCCGCTTCGTCCTCAAGCGGGCGTGGGACTATGGCGGCCGGGCCGTCTATCTCGGCCGCTCGGTGGGCACACCGGCGTTCGAGGAGCGCTCCCGCGCCGCCTATGGCGACGTACTTTCCTGGGCAGAGCTGTGCGAGCGGGCCGCCAGCGATTCCAAGGGAGGAGGCTTCGTGGTGCAGGAGGTGGTGGAGAGTCCGCCCGAGGAGCACCTGCTGTGCGAGGAGCGCGGCCTCACCGCCCTGCGGCTCCATGTGGACTACTCGGCGTATGCCTCGGTGGGGCTCGAGCGGCAGCCGGCCTGGGGCGGGGTCTGCCGGGGTTCCACCTCGGAGATCGTCAACATCGTGGGGGGAGGAGGCGTGCTGCCCCTCATCACCACCGAGGTTGCCCAGGCCCTGCTGGACGCCTGGAAGGCGCGTGAATTCCCGGGAACGGACAGCTCCGGGAAGGGATGAGCGGCACGCGGGTTGTTGGAGCGCTATATAAGGCCCCGTCGGGTGGGACTCCCGCCCGTTCGGAGCGAAAGGACACGGAATTCATGGCTTGGGAAACACAGGGGTGGCAGCCAGCGCGCGCTGACGTCACGGACGTCCTGATGCAGGAGTCCCAGCGCACCTTCATGTCGCGCGTGTACGGATGGATGTTCGCGGGGTTGCTGACGACGGGCGTCGTGGCGCTGTTGGCCGCGTCGAGCCAGCAGGCGGTGATGATGGTCGCCCAGTTCCGGTGGGTGTTCCTCATCGCGCAGCTCGGCCTGGTGTTCGCCCTCTCGGGTCTGGCGCCCCGGATGTCGGCCCCGGTGGCCGGCGCCCTCTTCCTGGTGTACTCGGTCCTCACCGGGCTCACCTTCTCGGTGCTCTTCTACGTCTACACGGGCGGCTCCATCGCCAACGCCTTCCTCATGTCCGCGGGCACCTTCGGCGCGATGAGTGTCTACGGCGCGGTCACCAAGAAGGACCTGAGCGGCTGGGGCACCTTCCTCTTCATGGGCCTCATCGGCGTGGTCATCGCCAGCGTGGTGCAGATCTTCGTGCAGAACTCCATGCTCAACTTCGTGCTGGGCTGCGCGGGCGTGGTGCTCTTCGCGGGGCTCGCCGCGTACGACACGCAGAAGCTGCGCGAGATGCACGCCGCCGTGGGCTACAAGTCGGCCACCTCGGCGAGCATCAATGGCGCCCTGGTGCTCTACCTGGACTTCATCAACCTCTTCATCTCCCTGCTGCGCCTCTTCGGCGACCGCCGCGACGATTAGTCGTGGGCGGGTGAGGACGTCCCGGCGGTGGGCTCCCTCTCGGGCCCACCGCCTTTTTCATGCCCGGGGGGCTACTCCTTGGCCTTGCCCCGGGAGAACGGCATGAGCAGCCGCTCCACGGGGCGGCCTCCCACCATGTGCTCGTCGACGATGGCGGGCACGTCCTCGGGCTTCACCCCGCCATACCAGGTGCCCTCGGGGTAGACGACGACCGACACGCCGAAGGAGCAGGTGTCCAAGCACCCGGCGGCGTTGGCGCGCATCTGCCCCTTGAGGCCGCGCTTCTCCAACTCGTCCTTGAAGCGGGCGCGCACTTCCTCGCCCCCCTTCGTGGCACAGCACCCCTTGGGGTTGCCATCGGGACGACGGTTGGTACAGACAAACACATGACGTTGGAACGGAGGCATGTCCTCCTCCTAACGCAATCTCCCCCTCTCCGTCCCCTCGTTTCTTGCGCCCCCCCTGGCTGGGCGGACCATCCATGCACAGACTCCCAGCAAACATCCGCTTTTGATCAACGCCCCCGGACTTCCGGAGTGACCATACATGACTCGTCACCCAATGACGTGCCCCCTGAATAGGGAGTTGATCAACGAGCCGGAGGGCTTTAGATCGCCCACCTGCTGGAGCCCCGCCCCGCCCCGGAGCGACTCCTCCAGCAAGCGCTCGTCCGGTAGGAAACCCCCAGGGGTAGTTGGTGCGAGAATGACGTGCACAAGATCTGGGGGTGAAGCCTTGACGAATCCGGATCGAGGATCGTACCTTTGCTTACCTGTCCGCCCCCTGAACAGGCAGACACGACGTCGACGATTCCGGCCCTGATCCAAGGTCCCCCCACCGTCTCTGGAAGGAACGGCGAGGGTTTCCATCGAGTTGGCTCGATCCCGAGCGATCTCGCGGACTTGGCCTTTTGCAAAATTCGCAGTCACACCCAGAGTGAAACACGGCGAGGGACCATGGAACACCACGAGCTGAACGCCACGGCGGCGGTGCTGGACGGCAAGGAGATGGCGGGGCCGAGGACGAAGGCCCCGGGGCTCACGGTGGAGCGCTTCTTCACGACGCCGGGGGTGGATCCGGCGGACGAGCTGGCGTGGGAGCTGCGCACCGCGGGTATCTCGGGCGAGGACGGCAAGTCCGTCTTCCAGCAGAAGGACGTGGAGGTGCCCAAGTCCTGGTCGATGCTGGCCACCAACGTGGTCGCCTCCAAGTACTTCCGGGGCACGCCGGGCACGGCGGAGCGCGAGACGAGCGTGCGCCACCTGGTGGCGCGCGTGGTGGACACCCTCACCCGGTGGGGCGCCCAGGGCGGCTACTTCGCCACGGCGACGGACCGGGACACCTTCCACGCGGAGCTCACCCACCTGCTGTTGCGCCAGAAGGCGGCCTTCAACTCGCCCGTCTGGTTCAACGTGGGCGTGGAGGAGCACCCGCAGTGCTCGGCGTGCTTCATCAACTCGGTGGATGACTCCATGGAGTCCATCCTGGGCCTCGCCAAGACCGAGGGCATGCTCTTCAAGTACGGCTCGGGCACGGGCAGCAACCTGTCCACCATCCGCTCCAGCCGCGAGCTGCTCGCGGGCGGCGGCACCGCCTCTGGCCCCGTGTCCTTCATGAAGGGCTTCGACGCGTTCGCCGGCGTCATCAAGAGCGGCGGCAAGACGCGCCGCGCCGCGAAGATGGTCATCCTCAACGCGGACCACCCGGACGTGCTCGAGTTCATCCGCTGCAAGTCCAACGAGGAGAAGAAGGCCTGGGCGCTCATCGAGGCCGGGTATGATCCGAGCTTCAACGGCGAGGCCTACTCGTCCGTCTTCTTCCAGAACTCGAACAACTCGGTGCGCGTGACGGACGAGTTCATGCGCGCGGTCATCAACGACGGTGCCTGGACGACGCACGCGGTGCGCGACGGCCGGCCCATGGACACGCTCAAGGCGCGCGAGGTGTTCCGGGAGCTCGCCACGGCGACGCACCTGTGCGGTGACCCGGGCATGCAGTTCGACACCACCATCAACGCCTGGCACACCTGCTCGAACACGGACCGCATCAACGCGTCCAATCCGTGCTCGGAGTACATGTTCCTCGACGACTCGGCCTGCAACCTGGCGTCGCTGAACCTGATGCACTTCCGCACCATCGACGGCGACTTCGACGTCACCGCCTTCAAGCACGCGGTGGACGTGGTGCTGCTGGCGATGGAGATCATCGTCGGCAACTCCAAGTACCCGACGGAGAAGATCACAAAGAACAGCCACGCCTACCGGCCGCTGGGCCTGGGCTACGCGAACCTGGGCGCGCTGCTCATGGCCGCGGGCCTGCCGTACGACTCGGACGTGGGCCGCAACTACGCGGGCGCCATCACCTCGCTCATGTGCGGCGAGGCGTACGCGATGAGCGCGCGCATGGCGGGCAAGCAGGGCCCGTTCGAGGGCTACGCGAAGAACGCCGAGCCCTTCCTCGGCGTCATTCGCAAGCACCGCAAGGCCGCCTACAACATCCCCCCCGAGGGCGTGACGCAGGAGCTGTTCGAGGCGCAGAAGCAGGCCTGGGACGAGGCGCTCGCGCTGGGCGGCGAGTTCGGCTTCCGCAACAGCCAGGTGACGGTGCTGGCGCCCACGGGCACCATCGGCTTCATGATGGACTGCGACACGACGGGGATCGAGCCCGACATCGCGCTCATCAAGTACAAGAAGCTGGTGGGCGGCGGCATGCTGAAGATCGTCAACCAGACGGTGCCGCTGGCGCTCGAGAAGCTCGGCTACCGGCAGACGCAGGCCCAGGACATCATCACGTACCTGGACAAGCACGAGACGATCGAGGGCGCGCCGCACCTCAAGCCCGAGCACCTGGCGGTGTTCGACTGCGCGTTCAAGCCGGCCAAGGGCCAGCGCAGCATCCACTGGATGGGCCACCTGCAGATGATGGGCGCGACGCAGCCCTTCCTCTCGGGCGCCATCTCCAAGACGGTGAACATGCCGTCGGACGCCACGGTGGAGGACATCGAGAAGGCCTACATCGAGGCGTGGAGGATGGGGCTCAAGGCGGTGGCGGTGTACCGCGACGGCTGCAAGCGGACCCAGCCGCTCAACACCTCGAAGGACAAGGTGAAGGACACCAAGGCCGTGGTGGCCGAGCCCGCGCTCGCCGCGGTGCGCGACGCCAACGCCATGCGCCGGCGGCTGCCGGACGAGCGGCAGGCGATCACGCACAAGTTCTCCATCGGGGGCCACGAGGGCTACCTGACGGTGGGCATGTACGAGGACGGCACGCCGGGCGAGCTGTTCTGCGTCATGGCGAAGGAAGGCTCGGTGGTGAGCGGCCTGATGGACAGCTTCGCCACGGCGGTGTCGCTGGCGTTGCAGTACGGGGTGCCCCTGCAGGTGCTGGTGGACAAGTTCAGCCACGTGCGCTTCGAGCCGAGCGGCTTCACCGGCAACCCGGCGGTGCCGATCGCCAAGTCCATCGTCGACTACATCTTCCGGTGGCTGGCGTTGAAGTTCCTGCCGGCCGAGCAGGCCGAGGGTGTGGAGGAGACGGTGGAGCCCAAGGCGGCGGCGGCCGAGGTGAAGCCCGAGGTGCAGACGGCCCCCGTGGTGGCGCTGCCGATGGCCACGCCGCGGCGGACGTACCTCAACCAGGCCGACGCCCCGCCCTGCCACACCTGCGGGGAGATCATGGTGCGCAACGGCGCCTGCTATAAGTGCAGCAATTGCGGCACCACGAGCGGCTGCAGCTGAGACGGATGTAAGGCATTGAAGCCTCGAGCCCCGGTGGGAGTCCTCCCATCGGGGCTTTTGTATTCAGGCGTTCCCCCTCCCCTTCCAGCAGCCGCGGCAGACCCCGGTCCAGCGGGGAGCGTGTTCGAGACGGGAGCGGCGTGACTCGCTGCCTTCACGGCCGATGAAGGAGCACCCGCTCGGCGGGGCGCGCTGGAGCCGACGGTACAGGCTGTGGATGGGGTGTCGATGCGGTCCGGTGCAGCGGTCGCGTCGCTCCGACGGGCAGGCACGGACAGGCCTCAGCCGAGCGTTCGAGCACGCCAGCCCACCAGGCAGGGGGCATGCGTGAGCGATGGTCGTCGGACGAGGAAGACCCGTACGGCGGACTCGCAACTCTCTGAGGGGGATGGCCGAGGGACCGAGTCACCCGGCGGGCTCCTCGGGATTTCTCCGAGGAGCTCCACCGGGTTCCATCAGCGCGCGATGCAGGAGTCGAACCTGCGGCCTTTGGCTCCGGAGGCCAACGCTCTATCCAGCTGAGCTAATCGCGCAAACGCCACCGGCGAGCGGGTAAGTAGCCGACTTCTTCCGCCGACGCAAGCACGCTTTCTGGCAACAGCCCACCAGGAGCGGACACTCCCTGGAAGAAGCGTGTGGAAGTGGGGAGGTTGTCCGCCAGTTCACCAGGCGGAGCCACGCTTCCACGCCATGCCTCGAGCACATTGCCCCGAGCATGGAGCTGCGAATGCACGAGCCGGGGATCGAACCCGGACGGCCCCTTCGGGCCAGCGGATTTTAAGTCCGCTGCGTCTGCCAGTTTCGCCACTCGTGCGCGCGTCGACTCAACAACGGATGAATCCAGGAGGCAGTCCCCTTCTCCGCGTCATTCCGCCCCGTCCTGCTCTCGACCCTCCCTGGGCGGCCCCCGTTCTTACCTGAGAGGTCATGAAAAGAGCCCAACTGGACAGGTAGTTGGGCCAGGGTGGCCGAACTTACCAGACCCGAGGGGGGCACTGCCAGCGCGTCCTCGACTCCGAGTACGGGTGGGAGGCTCACACCCGGTGAGCGTATGGGAGGGAGCGTTCCTTGCGGCCCGACGCCACGAGCGCGGCAGGACAAGACGTGGGGGCTTGGCCTCGGCCGCGAAGCGTCCGGCTCGGAGCGCGGCGCCGGTTCTGACTGGTGCACCGGGGAGCGGACGTCCAAGGCACCCGACGCAGGGGCGAGCAGCGGCTCGACAGGCGAAGCCAACGGACATCCTTCGACTGGAGGCCAGGGGGAGGGAGAGCGCCCCGCACCGGACACGAGGGGTGGCATCCACCGGACGACGGCGCCGCACATGGGCATCCCGTCCCGAGCGCCGCTGTTATATAGCGACCGCCATGCTTGAAACCGTCACCAAGGGCTTCCGTGCCGCGAAGAACCGCCTCGCGGGCAAGAGTGAAATCACCCCCGAGATGGTGGACGAGTCGCTCCGCGACATCCGCGTCTCCCTCCTGGAGGCGGACGTCGCCTTCGACGTGGTGAAGAAGTTCGTCGCCCGGGTGCGCGAGAAGGCCGTGGGCGAAGTGGTGCAGACGACCATCACGGACAAGGCGGGCAACAAGCGCCGCGTCTCGGCGGGCGACCACTTCGTGAAGATCTGCCACGACGAGCTCGAGGCGCTGATGGGCCCGGTGGACACGAGCCTGCAGCTCAAGCCGCGTGACCAGCTCAGCGGCATCATGATGGTGGGCTTGCAGGGTTCGGGAAAGACGACGACCACGGGCAAGCTCGCCAGCAAGCTGCTCAAGGAGGGACGCAAGCCGCTGCTGGTGGCTGCGGACATCTACCGGCCGGCGGCGGTGGATCAGCTGAAGGTGCTCGGCGAGCGGCTGAAGGTCCCGGTGTACTTCGAGCCTAACGTGGCGCCGCCGGAGCTCGCCAGGCGCGGGTACGCCGCGGCGCGCGAGCAGAAGTGCGACGTGGTGCTCATCGACACGGCGGGCCGCCTGGCCATCGACGAGGCGTTGATGACCGAGCTGGAGGCCATCAAGGGCCAGGTGCGGCCGGACAACATCCTGCTCGTGTGCGACGCGATGATTGGACAGGACGCGGTGCGCACGGCGGCGGAGTTCGACCGGCGCCTGAGCCTGGATGGCTTCATCCTCACGAAGCTGGACGGTGACGCGCGAGGCGGCGCGGCGTTGTCCATCAAGGAGGTGACGGGCAAGCCCATCAAGTTCCTCGGCATGGGCGAGTCGATGGACAAGCTGGAGGAGTTCCGTCCGGACGGACTCGCGAGCCGGATTCTCGGCTTCGGCGACATCGTCGGGCTGATGAAGGACTTCGAGCAGGTCGTCGACGAGAAGAAGGCGGCCGAGGACGCGCAGAAGCTCCTGTCGGGCAACTTCACGATGAAGGACTTCGTGGGGCAGATCCGCATGGTGCGGAAGATGGGCCCGCTGAAGGACCTGTTGGAGAAGTTCCCGCTCTTCGGAGAGATGACCGAGCAGCTCAATCCGGACGAGACGGAGCTGACGAAGATCGAGTCGATGTACGACTCGATGACGGAGCAGGAGCGGCTGCGCCCGCAGATCATCAACGACAGCCGGGTGAAGCGCATCGCGAAGGGAAGCGGGCGCAAGACGGAGGAAGTGCGCGAGCTGTTGCAGAAGTTCGGGATGATGCAGCAGGTGATGGGGACGATTGGCCAGAATCCGGGCCTGCTGGGGAGGATTCCGGGCTTCAAGCAGATGGGGCAGTTGGCGCAGATGAAGAACATGGACCTGTCGAGCATGTTCGGGAAGGACCCGAAGATGATGGAGAAGGCCATGGCGGGGATGGGGATGGGAGGCATGCAGCTGCCGCAGATCGCGCCGGGCTACACGGCGCCCATGGGGCAGGCGGCGATGGCGAAGGCGCGGATGATGGGCTACGCCCCACCCTCCGCGGCCAAGCCCGAGAACAAGGACGCCATCAAGGAGCGCCGCAAGCGCGAGAAGGAGAACAAGAAGAAGAACCGGAAGAAGAAGTAGACCCGTCCGGTACGGGAGCACCGCACACGCGCCGCTCGGAAGTCCCGCGAAGGGCTTCCTGGAGCGGCGCGGTCGTTTGTGGGCTCCCGTCCACTCTGCTGGACCCCCCTCTTCGACTCGGGATGAGCCGAGCGCATCGGGCTTTCCGTCTGGAGAGGGCTGAGGCACGCTCGGCGAGACATTGCGGGGACTTACGGCAGCACGCGGCCCCGCGAGTCAGCCACGGGCTCCTGGAATGGAGCCTGCACTGCGAAGAGCCATGACCATCAAGAAACGCATCATTCCTCTATTGCTCACCGGGTGGATGTCCGCCTGCATCAACGTTCCCGAAATCGAACCCGGCCGACCGGACGCGGGGGCGGCGGAAGTTCCGGACTCAGGGACGCCGGTGAGTGACCTGGCGGTGAGCATCACGAGTCCCGCGGACACCTTCTACAGCAGCACGTCGGTGACCATCACGGTCGAGGTGCGAGGAGGCGTCGCGGACGCCGTCCAGCTCCTCAAGAATGGGGAGTTGCTGGCCGCACCGACTGCCCCACCGTTTCAGTACACGTGGGACACCACACTGGAAGCCGAGGGGGAGTACGCGATCACGGCCCGAGCCCTTCGCTCGGGGAAGAGCTTCGACAGTAAGCCGGTGAAGGTGGTCGTCGACCGGACCAACCTGCAGGTTGCGTCACGGACGCCGACACATGGTTCGACCAACGTGGATTACCGAACGCCCTTCCAGGTGGTGTTCACCAAGGGCGTGAAGGCGACGACGGTCAACGACACCACGGTGAGCTTCGCGGTAGCGGGGGTCCAGGCGGAAAAAACGCTCTCGCTCTCGAGCGATGGAAAGACGCTGACGATCACGCCCAAGGAGCGCCCGGCGCTGCCGGCGACCTTCTCGTTTGGCTTGAGCCGGGGCATCACCGATCTGGCGGGCAATGCGCTGGCAAGCCCCATCACATCGACCAGTTCGCCATGGAGCTTCGATGTTCCGGATTGGTACGCCTTCGGCGGCCCGTTGGAAGCCATCCCGGGCACCGACACCCAATTGAAGGACTCCACCATGGTGCTCGACAAGGAGGGCAACCCCATCGTTGCCTGGAGTGAAGAGCGGGCTCCAGGAGGGAGGTCATCCATCTTCGTCTCCCGGTGGGATGGAAAGGCCTTCGTGCCCATGGGGGGGTCGCTCAATGGCACGCCGTTTGGATCTGCGTTCAAGGCGTCAATGGCCCTTGGTAGCGATGGCAACCCCATCATCGCCTGGGAAGAGTCCGATGGATTCAACGAGAACATCTACGTAATGCGATGGATTGGGAGCACCTGGCAAACGGTGGGAACCGGGCCCCTGTCCGCTGAAAATGACACGCGTTCCAGCCGGGTTCCGACGCCCGCGCACAATCCATCACTAGTGGTGAAGGACAAACTAATCTATGTGGCCTGGGATGAGAGGGACATCGACAATGTGTCGAACATCCAAGTCTGGATGTCGGCCAATGGAGGTGGCTTCGCGGGCGTAGGAGCCAGCAAGGGGCGGGTACATGCGGTTGCAAAGCTAACCAATAGTTCAAAGCCTTCGCTGGTAGTAGACAGCTACGGCCAGCCCATTGTCGCATTCCAAGAACAAACCCTGGAGCAATACTCTCCCACCAACATTTACGTCATGAAGTACAGCAACGCCAGCAACAAGTGGGAATACGCTGTTCCCCCCTTCCGCGGAGATGACACCAATGGATACATCTCAGGAGGCCTTAGCGCTACACCTGGAGGAGAGACATTGGCGAAGGACTGCTCGTTGGCCATAGGACTGAACAACAATCTATACTTGGCTTGGTCAGAAGAATCCGCTCCAGATGGAGCTAGGGACATACAAGTCTTTCACTCAACGGGCGAACAATCTTGGGAAAAAATGGGTGCAGCACTAAGTGCATACAACGCATATACCACCACCAGTTTTCCCGACACAAAAGTTTCACCCACCGGAAGAGTATTCGTCGGATGGCAAGAGTTTTCCTGGGATAACGACGGAAGTAGGCAGAGTTTCGTTAGTACCTGGGAAGGAAATTCATGGACCAGTCTCTCAAGCGCCAATGGCATCAACTATGGGCAAAAAAGCAGCATCCGCTCAACACTAGCAGTCGATCAATCTGAACGACCAGTTATAGCCTGGCTCGACAGCGGGAATGTAGGAGACAATTTCACGGGAAATTACATCTACATTCGCAGACGCAACCAATAACACGGAGAGCATTGCTCACCACAAGCTCATCCTTGACGCTTTGGAATCACAAGGCCACGAGACAAGCGGCGCAAGACACGCCGCTTTTGTCTGTGTTTGTAAATCCTATGAGCATTCTGGCCCTCTTCATTTTTTTGAGCAGTCTCTTCATCCATGATCTGGAATTCAACAAGCGTGAAAACAGTCCTGTTCTTTCGCTCACGCGAGTCTTGGTCAGGAGTGGGCAAGTACGCATCCATCCTTAGCGGCACGTCCACGATGAAATTCAGCGCTCGGTACGTGCCGCCAGAAAAAACATTACGCGTCCTCTCTTCTCGTTCTTCATAATCGAGGTCTAAATGAAGATGCTGAGCGTATTGTTGGAGATGAGGGTTCTCCGCAAGCACAGCCTTGAACGAGACAAGCGTATTTTCAGTTTGCCCAGGAACAACGAAATTAAAAGGAAACAGGTGTTGAGTTAAGAAATACAAAACAGGAAGAATATCCGATTGTGACCGAGTGATAATCCGAAAACGAGTGCGGTCGTATATCTGCGCAGCAACCGTCTCTCTCTTGGCCAGCAATTTTGTAACAAGAGATTCTCGCGTCTTGATGGAATGAGCGAACTCAACAACTGGTAGGCCTTTCGTTTGAAGCAACTGAGCTACGCTCAGCACCTTGTCCATTACCAGCCGTGACAGTTCCACTTCGGAGCATGCCAATCGATGAAGTAAATCTCGTCCTTCAATGTGCTGAATAACGTGCATCACCTTGAGGACAATACAAGCGATACGCCGATGCCTTGGTAATCCCTTGACGCCAGAGGCAAAGAGAAAAAGGTCGTGGATCATCTCCGGATTCGCCACAGCATCCGCTACCCGGTAGTTGAAGGTTTTTCGGAGGTACTCCACAGCATCCGAGAGCACAACTCGCGCCCACGCCTCGTCCTCAGCTCGAGACATGTCGAGCTGGCAGAGGCGAAGAAATCGATCGACCTCTTCATGGGTCTGGAAGTGCATTCGCCGCCAGTCGATGACAGATCCACCTCGGAGAATGAGCCGGATGCGCTCAAGTTCGCGGAGTCCCATGTCCGCCACGGTGCAAACAGGGATGTCAGGCAACTGTGGGGTAGAAGGCGTGGACGTCACATCTAGACTTCTAGCCGAGCGCTCCTACAGAAGGAAGGGCCTCCGAAAAAACAGGAAGGTCCTCACCCACTCGGGGAGGACCCTCCGGGAGTTACCGTAATGTAGCCAAGCTACTTTGCAATGACCTCATGGCCGTCGCGGTACTCTGCTTGACGAACGAGCTTTCCGTCTTCGGAAAACTCCTGGACAAACCCATTGCGCTTGCCCTTCACATACTGCTCAGCCACGCGCGACCTGCCGTTGGGAAAATACTGTACGCGCTTGCCGTGGTAATTGCCACCCAAGAACTCGATCTCCTCAGTCTTAACTCCGTTCTCATCGAAGAACGTCCACAGTCCAGACTGAGCACCGTCGATGTGCTGCCCGACCGCCTTCCTGCGACCATTCACATGGAAGCTCACATACGGGCCATGGGCAATGGGCATACCAGTATCAGTAATGCTCTTCACACAGAAGACGCCCCGATCTGTCATCGTGTCTCGACCACCGAACTGTTTGGTCCCTGCCGGGCAGGAGAGCTTGACTTCGCCGCTCACATCAGCCGCCGCAGCGAGTGACGTGCAGAGGGAGAGGGAGAGGACCAGTACACGGGACGGAGTATTCTTGAACATGGATCTTCCTTTCGAGAATCGAGCGGCAACGCTATACGCTGCACTTGATATGACGAGCATAAGGAGCTGAAATTCACTATCCCAGTCGCATGCTCAAACAATTTCCAACCATACCTACAAAAAAAGGCCCTGCCCCACAACGAGGGCAGGGCCTACCGGAGGTTACACACCTCCGACCATGCAAGCTCTACTTCGAGAAGGTGGCGCAATAACCGTTGCCATCCGTGAAATAGAAACCGAGAACGACTTGGGAGAAATCGGCGTCAGTGCAGAGATTGACAGAGATGGCTGCGCTTTTACCATCGGCAGCGCGCTGATACTCGTTGCTAAGGGGAACAGCGTTCTGCTCGCCTCCTGTTGTCCTCACGTAGAAGAATCCGTTCAGTCCCTCCTTCGTGGTCGGCAACGTGCCACTCTTGGTATAGAAGCGAACTTTAGCCTTGACGGTTTGGGAGGAGGCGTCAGCACACCCACTGCTTCCACCGAAGATCAGCTTCTCCACGCTGTAGATAATATTACCCGTACCATTAGCTGGATCGAAGTTCTTCGCCGGCTTGTTGTCAAAGTTCGGGCAAGTCGGCGCAGGCACCGCCGTGCAAACGCTGTTGCTGCAGAACTGACCGTAGCCACAGGTCGACTGGCCCTCTCCCGTGCAGGCAGCTCCCGGCGGCGGGGTCGTCCCAGTCGACTTGCACACGCCGTAGTTGCTACCACTCTTGACGCACGACAGGGTCGAGGCGTCGGTCACGCGCTCGTCCGTCTGGCACTGCTCATTCGTGGCGCACTTGCAGATTTTCTGCTGCGAATTCGCACCGCTACCGCCGATCGCCTCACACGTCTTCGAGGAGGCCGGACAATCATTCGTGTCCGTACAGGTCTGCACACAGACCCCGGCCGTCGGGTGGCAGATCTCGTTCTCTCCGGTGCAGTCAACAGCCTCAGTGGCCACAGTGCACGACAGATCATCACGGCCACCCGGGCAGGCCGTCAACGCCAGGCCCAGTGCGGCAATCATCAACGTCATCTTCCGAAGCTGCATTATCGGCTTCCTCCTGAAGGGATACGTCACATGAAGGCGGGCAGCCGGCCACTCAAGGCCCCCCTTCACCCTGCAGCGCGCGGCTTTAGTCCCGTCGCTCCAGGCCTGTCAACGAGTGTCGACAGGCCCTCTCGACGCATCCTCCCAGAGGAAGATTCATGCCCCATGAGAGGAACAGTCACCCTGTAGTCTTGTCCGCTGGGTGACTGTCCTCTCCTACCCTGGGGTCAGAACGTGAACGGAAAGTCGATGGGATCTCCCTGCACCTTGTGCTTCGGGAAGTTCCACCCCTTGATCAGCCCGGAGATGCAGGTCGCCATGTAGGTCGAGCGGAACTCCCCCGTCTGGCAGGACACGTTCGACGTCTTGCCCGACGTCTGGATGGTCCAGCGCATCACCAGCTTGCCGCTCAGACCCGGGTCCTTCTTCTTCTGCTCGTTCACGCACTTCACGATGGCGGGCTTGTTGTTCACGACCACCTGCATGATGTCCGCTTGTCCGAGCCGCTGGGGAATGGATCCACCGCCACCAGGCTCCGGAGGCACGTAGACCGTGCGGCCCGCGGGCGCCGAGCCCTTTCCACTCGCCGGCTTCGTCCCAAACAGCTCGTCGAACTCGTCATCCCCTCCCCCGCCACTGCTCTTGGGCGGCGGGCTGCTACGCGCCACGGGCGCTTCGTCCTCGTCTTCGCGCTGCGTACGGCCCGTCGAAGGCCGCTTGGTTCCTCCACGTGCAGGCGGATCCACCCGGGCGACCTGCTGCGGCGGAGTCTGTGCCGGCACAGCGGCGGGAGGAGGCGGCGTCGCCGCGGGCGGAGTCGCCGTCGGCGCGACCGCAGGAGGCACCGCCGCAGCCACCGCGGGCGCGGTTGCCGGAGCCGTCGCGGGCGCCGTGGCCGCGCCAGGAGCCGCCGCCGGAGGCGTTGCCGCGGGATTCTGCGCCACCGCGGCCGCCGGGGGCGGAGGCATGGGCACTTCCGCGGCCTTCGCCGGAGGCGGTGTCACCGGGGCCTGGGCCACGGGCTGCGGCGCCGGAGCCGCCGACGGCCGGGACGCCATGAAGAAGCCAACGCCACCCGCCAGCAACAGCGCTCCGACGACTCCGCCAATCACCATCCCCATCTTGCCGCCCTGCTTGGGCGCCGCCGGGGGCGGATAGCCGGGATAGGCGGGAGGCGGTGCATAGGCCGGAGGAGGCGCGTACTGCTGCGGCATCGGCTGCGCGTAATGCGGCGCCGGTTGGGCGTAGGCCGGCGCCACAGGCGCGGGGGCCTCGGCCAGCAACGGGCTCGGCGCCGGCGCGGCCGCGGGCGGCGGCACATCCAGCAGCCCGGACGCCGCGGGTTTCGCCTTCTCCTCCGCCACGGAACTCTTGGCCGCGGGCTTCGACAGCGCCTCGTTCTCCTCCTTCACCAGCGAGGCGAGCACACTCGCCGCCGACGGCTTCCAACCCGACTCCTGCGCGGACGGAGCCACGGGCGCGGGCGTCTCAGCCCGGCCCGCCTTCGAGGCGCCTCCCGCGCTGAACGCGGACTCCACCGGACCCGACGACACCGGCGACGACGACGCCACCGGCGCGGGCTCCACGATCACAGGCCGGGTCGGACGCGGCGCCAACACCGACGCCAGCTCCGTAGCCTCGGAGAGCGGAATCCAGTCGCTGAAGCCCGCACGCCAGCACAGGCTGTCCGGACCGACCTCACCCCGCTCCCAGTGGTCCTTCACCTTCTCCATCGACAGCGGGCCCACCTGCTTCTCGTCGATGGCGACGAACCACTCGTGCGAGGCCGCGGCCTTGGCGCTCCCCGCCTCGGCCTCCGCCAGCTTGCGCATCGCGTCGCTCGCGTCCGAAACCGCCGCGTCCTCCACCAGGGCCGGACCCTCTCCCGCTGGCACCTTGTGCGAACCGGAGTTGAGCACCTGATCGAACACGGCGCCGATCTCGTCGTCCTCGACCCCCCCGAAGATTCCTCCCTCGGGAGGCGTGCCCAGCGACGCGGGAACGCCAAAACCGTCCGTACTCGACTGACCCTGGGACGCGGCCGCTCCGCCCGCGGCCTCACTACCCGTCCCATCCTCCTTCACCGGCGCGGAGCCGGCTGGGCGGACGACAATGTTATGGCCGCACTTCTTGCAACGAACCTTGACGCCCTTGGCGCCAACCTTGTCGTCGCTGATCATGTATTGCGCGCGGCAGCTATCGCAAACGAAACGCATCGTTCCCCGCAAGTCTCAGGAATAACGGGAGAAAACCCGTTGGAATCGTAGAGGTGGCTTCCGGGGGGGTCAAGGACGCCGCTCTAGCCCGCCCGGTTGCTTCTTCAACGCGTGAACCCCTCTCCCGGGTTCACGCGCCCTTCATGGTGCGGCTACTTCTTTACCTGCACCTCCACGTCCGTACCTATCGCGACACGCAACTCGCGAAGTTCGTCGGACGTGGCGAACAACAGGAGATCCTGGAGCTTCGCCTTCGGAGAAACCCGGAAGGCCGACCCCGTCTCCTCCAGCACCATGCGCTTGACGGGCTCGCACTCGCCCGCGGCCAGCAGGCCCGCGCGCACCGCCGTCAGCTCCACGCCCTCGAGGTACTGGCGCACATCCGCCGGCGTCGCCACCGGCACGTAGACGCGCGCCACCTTGGCCAGCGCCGCTCGGCCCTGCTCACTGACGCTCTTCTCCAGGACCCGGCGCTCCGCGTCCACCGCGCGCGGATCCACCGTGAAGCGCAGGTTGGGCACCACCAGGCTGAGCGCGGCCTGCACCACGGCCTCGAGCCGCTCGGGCGCCAGCCGCTGGCTCAACGCCAGCTCCGGACGCACCAGCGCGAACGCCCGGCCGAGCATGTAGTACGCCTCCTTCTGTCCCTGCTCCGCGAAGAAGCGCCCACCCGCGCGGATACAGGCCGGGTGCGTCTGGAGCACTTCCACGTTGAGGCGCGGATCCGGCGCCGGCTCGTTGGAGCGCTTGGCCATGTTCTCGCGCCGGGCCACCAGGTGCGGCGAGTACAACTCCACCGCGTCCATCCCGAACAGGCGCGCCACGTACCGGTAGTGCTGCACGTGGTACTCCTGCGAACTGGCCAGGTCGATGCGGTGCCTCTTGGGCACGATCTGGTAGTTCTGGAACGGCACCGCGTACAGGTGGCCGAGCTGCTCGAAGAGCAGGCCCATCAGCTCGGTGAAGGGACCCTTGAGCCGGGGGTGCAGCAGGTGCGAGGACCACATGCGGTCCGGCAGCGGCCTCTGGGCCACCTCCTTGAGCTTGGCGTAGGGCCCGAGCTTGGAGAGGATCTCCTTCTCGTCGTCTCCCGCCTCGCCCAGCAGCCCCGCCACCGCCTGCGCCGCCCGCCACGCGCCGTCATAGTCACGGCGCAACGCGCACAGGCGCACCAGCTGCGAGCACACCTTGCGCGCATCCCGCGTGTTCGGCAGGGCCCGGCGCAGCGCCGCGATGGCCTCGTCCTCCTTGCCCGGAGAGGCCGCGGCCAGCTCGGCGTAGATCTCCTGCACGGACGCGTCGTCCGGCAGGCCCTTGGCGACGAGCCCGTAGGCCGCCACCGCGTTCTCCGGGCTCTTCAACACCTGGCGGTAGAGGTCACCCAGCGCCCGCCACAGGCCCATGCGCGCTCCGTGCGTGTCGGGCGTCTTCGGCATGCGCCCGATCATCTTCACGTAGTTCTCCTCCAGCGCCCTCCACTGGCTCGCGCTTCCCAGCATCGCCTCGAGGGCACTGAAGGCCTCGACGAAGCGATGATCCAGGTCCAGCGCCGTGTTGAAGGCCTCGGCCGCGCCTTCCACGTCACGCAGCTCGTCCCGGCGCAGCTCGCCGAGCGCGAACCACACCCGCTTGGCCTTGTTCGGCTCGGCGCTCAGCGCGGGCAGCCGCAACATCCGCTCCAGCATGTCCGCGGCCTTCTGGCCCTGGCGCGTCTCGCGCAACAGCACGTACAGCGCGTCCAGCACCTCCAGCGACTCCGGCATGAGCTTGAGCGCACCGGTGTACGCGTCGATCGCCTGGTACGCGTCCTTCAACTTCTCGCGCGCGATCTGACCCAGCTCCAGGTAGACCTGGGCCTTGCTCTCCCCTTCCAGCGCCTGAGCGAGCTGCTGGCGCAGGTCCGCCGCCCGCTCCCAGCGCTGCGACGCGTCCATCAGCGCCACCAGCGCCCGCAACGAGGCCTCGTGGCTGGAGTCCACCGCCAGCGCCTTCTCGAAGTGGTTCTGCGCGCGGTCCACCTGGTTCAGCTTCGCGTGGATGTCTCCCAGCTGCCAGTAGACCTCCACCACCTCCATGTCCGTGAGCTCCTCGCGGTGGTGGATGAGGATGGTCTGGAAGATGCGCAGCGCGTCCTCGTAGCGCTGCGCGTGCTGCACCAGCAGGTGGCCGTAGCCCTCGAGCACCGGCAGGTACGTGGCGTCGAGATCATAGGCCTTCTTGTAGGAGTCGAGCGCCTTGTCGCGGTTGCCCAGCTTGTCCGCCACGTAGCCCAGGCGGTAGAGCTGCCGGCACAACTCCGCGGCCAGCCCCGAGTCCTTCTCCGCGATGGCCCGCTCCGCCATCTTGCGCACCACGATGTCGAGCATGCGCTCGCAGCGCACCCAGTCCTCGCGCGCGCTGTAGACGTCCGACAACGGACGCGCCGCCTCCAGGCTGTCCGGCGCGTAGCGCAGCGTCTCCTCGTAGTAGTGCGTGGCCGTGTCGGGATCGCCCTTCGTCTCGGCGTTGTAGCGCGCCACCTCGAGCAGCGCGCGCGCCTTGGCCTCGGGATCCTCGGTCTGCTGCGCCTCCTGCAGCAGCGTCTGCTCGTAGCCGCCCCAGTCCTTCTCCTGCTCCTGGATGCCCTTGAGGGCGCGGATGCTCGCCAGGTGGCCCGGATCAATCGCCAGGGCGCTCTGGTAGCTCGCCCGCGCGCTGCCCGTGTCCATCAGCATGTCCTCGTGCATCCGGCCCATGCGGTAGTACAGCTCCACCGCCTCGGGCGTGCGGCCCGCCAGCTGCGCCTCCTGCTGCAGCACTTCCAGCGCGTAGGGCCAGTTGCCGCTGCGCTCGTACAGGTTGCCGAGCGCATGCAGCGCCGGCCGGCACATCGGATCCATGCTCAGCGCGTGGTGGTACGTGTTCACCGCCCGGTCCACCTGCTTGAGCTGCTGGTGGTAGACGTTGCCCACTTCCACGTAGATCTCCGCCTGCTCCTGCGTCGACGTGGCCAGCTGCAACTGCCGCTCGTAGGCGACGATGAGATCCTCCCACCGCGCCTGCGTCCTGCGCAGGCGGATGAGGGACTTGATCGCCTGCATGTTCTGCGGATCGATGGCCAGCACGCCCTCGACGAAGGCGTCCGCGTTGGCCGGGTTCTGGTACGTGTCCTCCCAGATGCTCGCGCACCGGAAGAGCACCCGGACCCGCTCCCGGTAGTCCGTGATGACCTCGAGCATGCGCTCGTAGATGGCGAGCAGCTCCCCCGGCTGGTCGAGCCGCGTGTGCAGCCGCTCCAGCGACTCCAGGGCCTGGAGGTTGTACGGCTCGAACTCGAGCGCCTGCCGGTAGGCGGCCACCGCGGGCTCGTCGTCCCCGATGTCACGCTCGTAGACACCCGCCACTTCCACCTGGATGCGCGCCCGCTCCTCGACGGTGGCCGCCAGGTCGCGCGCCCGCAGCAGCGTGGCGGCCACGTCCCGCCAGGCCTTCTGGCGACGGTAGAGCGCGACGAGCTCGCCCAGCGTCTCCGTGTCCGGCTCCAGCTCCAGCGCCCGCAGCAGCGCGCTCGCGGCCTCGTCCGGATCGCCCTGCTCGTCCTGGACACGCGCGATCTCCCGGAGGATCGCCTTGCGCGCCTCGATGGAGCCCGCGGCCTCGATCTTCTGCTCCAGGGCCACCACGTACTCGCGCTCGCGGCCCCGCCGCTGGAACATCCCCGCGAGCCCATCGAGCGCCGTGGCGTTCGTCGGATCGAACTCGAGGATCTTCCGCAGCGCCGCTTCCGCCGCCTGCGCGTCATCCAGCTTCAGGTCATGGACGCGCGCCAGCGTCGCATACATGCGCTCGGCGAGCGGCCCACGCGGCAGCGCGTCCGCCACTTCCTCGTACACGGCGGCGAGCTCCTCGTGCGAGCCCGTCTCGTCGGCGAGCCGCTCCACCTCCTCGCGCAGCGTGTCGTCCGAGGCGTCGAGCTGCAGCGCGCGGCAGAGCGCCAGGAAGGCCACGTCCTTCTGACCGAGCCGCTCCTCCTGCACCTTGGCCAGCTCCTTGAGCGTGGCCAGCTTCTCCTCTTCCGTGACGAGGTGCGGCAGGTAGCGGTCCACCACCTGCGCGTACGCCCGCCAGTCCTTGTTCGCGCGGTACAGCTCGCACACGCGCTCGTAGGCCGTGCGATTGGCCGGATCCAGCTCCAGCACCTTCTCCAGCGCACCCGCCGCCAGCTCGGGCTTGTTGCCCGCGCCGGACCACAGGTCCGCCACCGCGAACCACGAGGCCACCGCCTGGTCGCGCTCGTTCTCCTGCAGGTGCACCTGCACCTTGAGCTCGAGCACACGCACCGCGTCGTTGTAGGCCCGCAGGGACACGAAGAGCGCCTGCACGCGCTCCAGGTCCGCCACCGCGTGGGGCTCCACCTCCAGCGCCCGGCGCGCCGCGTCCAGCGCCTCCTCGCGCCGACCCATGCCCGAGAGCACCTCGGCCAGCCGCAGGCGCAGCACCTTCACGCCCTCGGCCGACTCCTGCAGCGGCACGAGCCGCCGCAGGATGCCCACCAGCTCCTCGGCCGGTCCCGTCTCCTCGTACAGCTCACGCAGCGTGTCCAGCACGCCCCGGTGCCGGGGATCCCGCTCCAGCGCTGCCTTGAGGTAGGTCACCGCCAGCTCCGGCTGCTTGAGCAACCGGTACACCACCTTGCCCAACCGCTCGTTGAGCCGCACCACCTCGCGCGGATCCAACGTCTGCGCCAGCCTGTCCGCCAGCAGCACGCGCAGTTCCTCGTGACGGCCCGCCTGCTCGTAGAGCCCCTCCAGCGCCGTGAAGGCCTGCTCGTTGCGCGGGTTCTTCGCCAGCAGCTCGCGGTACAGCTTGATGGCCCGGTCCAGGTCCTCCAGGCCCTCGGAGGACACCTGCGCCATGCGCATCAGGACGCGCTCGCGCTCCAGGCCCGTGACGCGCTCGGACTGCAGCTTCAGGATGGCGTACAGCTTGTCCTGCGCTCCGGCCGCGTCATAGATGCCCTCGAGCAGCCGCGCCGACGCGAGGTGCGTGGGATCCAACGCCATCACCTGCTCGAAGGCGGAGGCGGCGCGATCCATGTTGTCCAGCTTCTCCTGGACGAGCTGACCCAGGCGGAACAGGTAGCCCACCTTCTCCACCGTCTGCTCGGCCGTGGAGGCCAGCGCCTCCAGCACATCCGCCAGCTCCGGCCAGGCCTCCAGCGTGATGTAGAGCCTGTCCAACGCGGCCAGCGACTTGACCTGCGCCGTGGAGTCCAGCTTGCGCGCGCGCTCGTAGTAGATGATGGCGCGCTCGGGCTCGCCCAGGCGCGACTCGAAGAGCTGGCCCAGCTTGAGGCAGATCTCCGCCGCGTCCTGGACCTCGGCCACGCGCGGCAGCGCGTCCTCGTAGGCCACCACCAGCTCGTCATAGGAGCCGGCCGCGTCCGTGGCGTTCTCCAACCGGATCCGCAGCTCGCGGTCGTTCGGGTCCTCCTTGAAGGAGCGGAAGAGCGCCAGGAACGTGAGCTCCGGCTCGCCCTGGGACTCGCGCAGCGTGGCCAGCTCGCCCAGGAGCGTCTTGCGCTCGTGCGCGTCCGGCGACACCCCCACCCGTGTCTCGATGAGCGAGGCGAGCCGCGTCACGTCCCCGCTCGCGCGGAAGGCGTTGAGCAGCGTCTCCACCGCGAGCAGGTTCTGGGGCTCACGGCCCACCAGCGCCTCCAGGCGGCCCACCGTCCCCATGTGGTTGGGCTGGACCGACAGCACCTCGCCGTAGAGCGCCAGCGCCCCCGCCTTGTCGAGCAGCTTCGTCTCGCGCACCACCGCGAGGCGGAACTTGAGCTCCAGTCCCTCCTCGGGCGTCACGAGCGCGATGCGACGGGCGAGCACGTCCGCCAGCTCCGGCCAGCGCTCGAGCTTCTGGCACAGGCCATCCATGCGCGCGAGCGCCGCCGCGTCGTCGGGCTTCACGTCCAACAGGCGCCGCAGGGTGGCCAGCGCGCCCAGGCCGTCGTGCAGCTTCTCGTCCTGGAGCGCGGCGATCTGCAAGAGCACCTGGGCGCGGCGCGCGGGCTCCTCGGCACTCGCGAGCTGGCGCCGCAGCACCTCCAACAGCTCCTGCGGCGTGCCCTGATCGGCCACCATCCGCGCCATGCTGTCGAGCGCTTCGGTGTCCGTGGGCAGCAGCGTCAACACCTTGCGCCACGAGGCCAGCGACTCGTCGTCCTCGCCCAGACGGGCCTGCAGCCGCGCCAGGGCCCGGTACAGCTCGGAGCGCGCCGTGTCGCCCGCCCTCGGGGCGATCTCGGAGAGGATGGCCGCGAACTCCTCGAGCGCTCCGGCCTTGTCCACCAACGAGAGGCACAGCTCGAGCGTGCGCGGCTCATCCGGCAGCTCGCGCAGCGCGCGCGTGGCCGACAGGAAGGCCATCTCCGCGTTCTCCAGCGGGCCCGCGTACGTCTCCGCGATGCGGCGCAGCAGCGACGCGCGCTCCTGGGGCACGGGCTCGGCGGAGACGCGCGACTCCAGCATCTGCACCTGCTTGAGGTGATCGCCCACCGCCGTGAACACCGGCTCGAGCGCCAGGGCCGCCTGGCCTCGCAGCGGGCTGTCCGAGCGCGCCATCTCCTCCAGCGCGCCCACCGCGCCGGCGTGTCCCGCCCGGCGGCGCAGCACCTCCTGGTAGAGCTCCAGCGCTCCGCGGGGATCATCCAGACGGCTGAACTTCAAGCGGCCCAGGCGCACGCGCAGCTCGCTGCCCTCTTCCTGGGCGTTGCGCGCGTCGGCGAGCTGGATCTCCCGCTCGATGTGCTGCGCCAGCTCCGGCCAGCGCTCCATCTGCGTGAGCACGCGGCCCAAGAGCTTGAACGCGTTGGCGTCCTCCGGACGGCGCTCCAGCACCTCGCGGTACGTCTGCGCGGCCAGCGCCTTGTCGCCCAGCGTCTCCTCGGCGAGGTGCGCCAGCTCGAAGAGCAGGTTCACCTGCGCGGGCACGGACGGCTCGGCCGCCACCTGCCGGCGCATCACCATCGCCAGCTCCCGGTTGGCGCCCGTGCGCCGGTGCACGCGGGAGATGGACTCCAGGACCTGCTTGTTCTTCGGATCGCGCCGGCTGACCTCCTCCAACGCGCGCACCGCCAGATCGTAGCGCTTGAGCCGCCCGTCGTAGATGGCCGCGAGCCTGCGCCAGAGCTCACCCGCCAGGGGCTCGGCGGCCCCATGATCGAGCTGATCCTCGTAGGCCGCCGCCACCTCCTCGAACGAGCCCGAGTCGGCCGCGAGCCGCTCCAGGTCATCGCACACGCCCTCGGCCTGCGGGGCATCGTTGAAGGCACGCAGGCGCGCGACGAAGGCGAGCGACGTCTGGCCGAGCGCCTCGCGCAGGGTGGCGATCTCCTGGATGCGCTCCAGGCGCAGCGCGGGCTGGGTGACGGGCAGGAGGATCTCCAGCACATCCACCAGCTTCCGGGTGTCATTGAGGCCGCGGTAGACGGGCTCGAGCAGCCGCGACGCCTCGACCCGCTGCGCGTCGAGCTGCAGCAGGCGCTCCAGGCCCGCGACGGTCTGCGGATCGCCCGGGGCGAGTCCCAGCAGCTCCCGGTAGGCGCTCAGCGCCTCGGCGTGGCTGCCTTCCTTCTCCAGCAACTGGGCCCGGCGCAGGATGAAGCCATGGCGGGACTCGTTGTCCTTGGCCAGCTCGGCGAGCTGCGCCAGCACATCCGCCTGCTCCAGGGGACGGCGCGTCTTGGCGAACAGCTTGTCCAACGCGAGCAGCCCGTCGGCCGCCTTGCGGATGGCCAGCGCCGAGCGCCACGTCTCGATCGCCTTGGCGTCGTCACCCGCCGCGGCGTGGGCCTCGCCGGCCTTCACCAGCAGCGCGCGCCGTGCCTCGGGGTCCGTGGCCAGCGCGGACTGGGCGGCATAGACCTCGGAGAGGCTCTTGGCATTCTGTCCCCGCTCGTACAGGCGAGAGAGCGCGTCGAGCGCTTGCCGGTCCTGCGGCGCGTCCTCGAGCACCTTCTTCCAGACGCTGGCGGCCTCTTCCGTCTGGCCCATCTGCTCGCGCAGCTCCGCGGCGCGGCGCAGCATCGAGAGCGCCGCCGCTTCACCCGTGGGCAGATCCGAGGCAGCCTCTTCGTACAGCTCGGCCAGCATCTCGTGGGAGCCCGTGTCGCGAGCGAGCCGCTCCAGTTCCGGCTGGAGCGACTCCCGCTCGATGCCCTGGGAGAAGGCCTTCACCGCCGCCATGAAGGCGAGCGACGGCTGCTGCATGTCCTGCTCGTAGATGCGGCGGATGTCCGCGGTGAGCTGCACCTTCTCCGCGCTCAGGGCGGACGCCAGGCGCGCCTCGCGCAGCGCCACGCGGCGGGCATGGTCTCCCAGCCGCGCCAGCACCGGATCCAACACCTCCAGCGCCCCGGCGCTCATCGGCACGGCCGCCTTCACCCACTCCTCGAGCGCCGCGCGGGCACCGGGATGGCCCGGATCCTCCGCGAGGATGCCCTGGTAGAGCTGGAGCGCGGCGTTGGCGTCGCCCAGGGACGTGCGCAGCAGCTCCGCGAGACGGAAGGAGACCTCGCGGCCCTGGGGACTCTGCCCTTCCTGCGTGCGTCGCAGCCCGAGCGCCCAGGCCAGCTCCTTCGGGTGCTCCAGCTCGGTGTACAGGCGATCCAGGGCGGCGGCGGCCTCGCGCTGGAGCGGATCCTTCTCGGCAATGGCCCGCCATGCGTTGGCGGCGCTCTCCAGATCAGACAGCTTCGTCTCGTGCAGCAGGGCGGCCTCGCGCAGGTACGCGAGCTGCTCGGCCACATCGGGAGCCGCGGCGGCGAGCTTCTCCAACACCTCGGCGAGCGCGGCCCACTCCTCGCCCGCGCGGTGCAGGCGCTGCAAGGCCTTCAGGCAGTCGACACTGCCCGGCTCGAGCACCAGCAGGGCCCGCAGCGACTGGAGCGCCGCGCCACGGTCGTCGAGCTTCTTCTCCTGCACCTCGGCCAGCTCGCGCAGCAGACCCACGCGCACCGCGTCGGAGGTTCCCTCCTCCGTGAGCTCGATGAGGATCTCCGCGTAGGCATCCAGCGAGTCCGCGTCCTCGGCGGCCTGACGCGCCGCGACCCGAAGCGCGGCGTCACCCGGCGCCAGGCGCAGGGCCCGGGCGAGCGAGGCGAAGGCCAGCTCCGGCTGACGCAGCTGGGCCAGGTGCACCTGCGCGGTCTGCCGCAACGCCAACACCCGGGCGGCGTCATCCTTGGCCACCTCGGCGAGCACCTCCAGCGCGGCGACCAGCTTGCGATGATCCTTGGTGGCCTCATACGCCGGGATGAGCGCCCGCGCGGCCTCCTCGCGCGCGGGGCCCGCCGTGAGCATCCCCTCGAGCGCGGCCCGGGCGTCGGTATCCGACGGCCGCTGGCGGAGGATGTCCGAGAAGCTGCGCACCACGTCCGTGCGGTCTCCCGAGGAGTCCTGGAGCACCTGCGAGCGCTTGAGCGTCAGCCGCGCCACACGGTCCAGATCGCCCGCGTCCTCCGCGAGCGCGATCTGCCGCGCGAGCACCTGGCCCCACTCGGGCTTGCGGTCCGCCTTCTCGTACAGCTCGGCCAGTTGTGGCAGGTGACGCACCTCGTCCGCACCGGCGTGGATGGCGGCCTGGAGCGCCTCGGCCGCCTGCAACGGACGGCCCAGCCCGGCATTGAGCTCCACGAGCTGCATCAGCAGCTCCACCTTCTCCGCGCGAGGAGCCGTCTGGATGCGCTTGCGCAAGAGCGCGTCCGCCTCCGCCGCGCGGCCCGCCTTGCCGTACATCTGGATGAGGCGGCCGAGCACGTCGGACGAATCGGGCGCGCGCTGCAGCGCCGCCTCCAGTGCGCCAAGGGCCTCGGGAAGCGCCCCGGACGCCTCGGCCAGCGTCGCCGTCTCCGTGAGCAACTGCACGGCGAGCGCCGGCGCCTCCGCTTCACCGGCCAGGGCGCGCAGCACGCGCACCAGCTCGGCGTGGGCGGACAGCTCATGGGCCAGCCGCGCCAGCTGGGCACGGTTGGCCTCGTCCGTGGGCATCTCGCGCAGGGCCTTGAGGCGCAGATCGAAGGCGGACCGGCCGTCCACGAGCTGCTTCTCCTGCAGGCCGGCGATCTGCGCGAACAGCCGCTGCCGCGCCGCCACGTCCTGCGTGGCCTCCAACTGCTGCGACAACGCCGTCACCTGGCGCTGATGATCTCCCTGGCGGCCGTAATGACGGGCGAGCGCCTCGGCGATCTCCGCCGTGCGCACCCCCGCCGTCGCGAGCCGCTCGAGCCCACCCAGCACCACGCCCGTGGAGACGTTCTCCGCGAGCAATTGCAGGAAGAGCGTCGCCGCCTCCTGCGGACGGTTCAGGCGCTCGGCGTACAGACGGGCCTGACGCGCCGCCCAGTCGCTGCGCTCCACCTGTGTCTCGGACACCTTCGCCAGCCGTCCGGCCAGCTCCGTGGCCTCCTCCACCTTCGACAGCGCGATGCACACCGCCTGCAAGCGCCGCACGCTCGCCGGATCATCCGGCGCGAGCCGCACCAACTCGCGCACCAGGGGCTCCAGCTCGGCGGGGGTCGCCCCCGACGCCTCGCGCCGGAGGATCTCCCCTTCCAGGCGCGTCTTCGGATCCGCCGAGAGCGCCGCGGCGGCACGCAACGCCTTCACCGCCTCCTGGGCGGCACTGTCTCCCGGAGCGCGCGCGAGCACTTCCTTCCAGGCCGCTTCCGCCCCCGCGGGATCCGCCAGCGGCCCCTCGAGCAGTCGCGCGAGGTGGCGCCAGATGGGCAGCGACGCCTCGGGAGGAAGCGCCGCCAGGGCCGCGCGCCGCAGCGCCGTCGCGAGCGCGGGCTCCGCGTGGGCCTTGCTCGCGTGCTCCACCACCGCCTCCAGCAACATCGGCCGGCTCGGCTCCAGCGTCAGGGCGCGCGCGAGCACCTCGAAGGCACCCCGCGCGTTCTCCGCCTCCTCGTACAGCAGCGCCAGGCCCTCGCAGAAGGCCACGCGCTCGGCACGCGAGCGCGGGGCGAGCATCGCCAGATCCAACAGGGGCTCGAGCGCCGCGAGATCCTCCTGCTCCGCGAGCAGCCGCGCGAGCATGAAGGCCGCCGCGGCGTTGACCGGATCCAGCTTGAGCACGGACTCGAGGTGGGTGCGCGTCGCGGTCCCATCCTTCTGCTGCAGGTACAGGTCCGCCAGCCGCAGGTGCAGGGTCACCCGGGTGGTGCGGTCCTTCACCGTCGCCAGCGCCCGCTCCAACAGGGCGAGCGCGTCCGCTTCACGCTGCTGATCCAGCAGCAGCTCGGCGCCGAGGTTGGCGATGTCCGCGCGCGAGGGATCCACCGACGTGGCCTTCTCGAACGCGGCGAGCGCCCCGGCCGGATCATTGAGCCGGGTCATCCGCAAGGTGCCCAACCGCAGCCACAGGTCCGCCTGCACCGTGCGCTCGCGCGCCTCGTTCGCCAGCGTCTCGATCCACGACTGCGCCGACGACACGTCGCCATTGCGCTCGGCCTGGAACTCGATGAGGTTGACGGCCTCGGGCATGCCCGGCCACAGCAGGAAGCAGCGATCCAGCGCCTCCTTCACCTTGTCCGTCGCCGTCGGCTCGTACCAGGCGTGCAGCTTGGCCACCAGCAGAGACAGCCGCGCCGCGCTCTTGCGATCGCGCTCCTCCAGCGACATGCCGCGCAGGGTGCGCGCGCGCTCGCGCCACGTCTGCTCGAAGCGCTGCAGCGTCTGCGCGGCTTTGTCCGCCCGGACATTCTTCGGCTCCAGCTCCCGCACCACGGCCAGCGCCTGCTGGGCGAGCACGTGCTCGGTGGGATCCTCCACGAGCTTCTCGCAGAGAGCCGCGTATTCCTCCGCCATGCCCTCGCCGCCCAACGCGGCCCGCTCGCGCTCGAGCGAGTCGAAGACGGGCTGGAAGCGCTCGTCGGCCATGAGCAACTGGCGCGCGCGCTTGAAGGTGTTGCGATCCGGCCGGGCGCGCGCGGCCCACTGCAGGCACAGCACCGCGCGGTCACGGCGGAAGAGCTTCTGCTCGTGGAGGTTGGCCGCCTTGAGGAAGAAGGACGCGGACTCATCGCCCTCGGTGAGGGCGCCCAGCCGCTCCAGCACGTCGACGAGCGCCGACATGTCCTGGCGCGCCTCGTAGACGGCCTTCAGTCCGAGCAGCGCGGGCCGGGTGTCCTCGGCGATGAGCAGCGCGCGCCGCAAGAGTTCCTCGGAACGCGCGGGGTTGCGCAAACGCTCGTGGGCGAGTTGGCCCGCGCGCACCAGAACCCGCGCCGCCTCGGCGCCCGTCGTCTCGCGCGCACGGCCCTCGTAGAGACGGATGAGCTCCTCGACCCGGCCTGCCTTCTCAAGCGAGGCCTCAACCTCGGCGAAGGGCCGCTCGGTGACGACACGCTCGGCGGGTCGGCGGAGGTTCGACGAATCCATGAAGAAAAAGCCTCGCGAAAAAAGAAGGGGCGGAAGAGCGGCACTCTATCGTCCGCTCCCCGCCCCTCGCAATCTCGCAAATCCCGCCAACTGTGGAGATTTACTGGCTTTCTTGCCCGTCCGTAGTAGAGGCGGACGAGCTCTGCTCGGCAGTAGGAGCCTGTCCCACCGCGGCGTCCTCCGCTTCCTCGGCCGCGGCGGCGGCTTCCGCGGGCTGCCGTGCGGGAGGCGTGGCTGGCAGGGCCTGGGCGCGCTGCACGCCCGCCTCGTCACCCAGCTTCGTGTACAGAGCCACGGCCCGGTCGCGCAACTGCAACTCCTCGGCGAGCGAGGCGGCCTTGGGCAGGTGGCCGATGAGCTCGTACAACCCGAGGGCCTTCTCCTTGCGGCCGATCTCCTCGTAGAGCGCGGCGGCGGTGGCCGACTCGCCGAGCAGCTCCAGCCACCGGGCGCGGCCGGCCGGCTTGTTCTCCGCCTCAGCGCGCGCCAGCTCCTTCTGGGCGAGCGTCTTGGCCTCGTCCTCCAGCTTCAGCCGCTGCAGGAAGTAGAAGGCCTTGGGCGGAGGCAGGGAGCCAAGCACCTCCACCGCGTCCTGACGGCGGCCAGCGGCCACCAGCAGCGTGGCGGCGCCCAGCCTGTCTCCACGCTCCACCAGGGCCTTCACCTCCAGGTCCCGGATGCGGTTGGCGGACGCGAAGTCACGCGAGCGCTCGTACGCCTTGCGCGCCAGCGACAACTTCCCCGCGCGCTCGTAGGCGAGTGCCGCCTGGTCGAACTGACGGGCCCGCTCGTACAGCCGGGCGACGTTCTCGAAGTCGCCCTTGCCGATGTAGACCTCCATCAGCAGCTCGTACGCGCCCGCCTTCTCGAGCACCTGGGACAGCTGCTCCGCGGGCACCGTCGCCATGAGGCGCCGGGCGGTGTCGTTGTCCTTGCCCGCCAGCGCGCAGCGCAGGGCACTGCGGATGTCTCCCCCCGCCTCGAACAGACGCGCGGCGTCGGCGAAGGAGTTGTTGCGCTCGTGCATGCGCGCCGCGTCGCGGGTGCGGCCCATGCCCTCGAGCTGCTTGGACTGCTCCTGCCAGTCCCCCGTCAGCTCCGGCAGGGGCTGCTGCCGGCGCTCGCCCTCGGGACGCTCCCGGCGCTCCCGGCGCTCACCCTCGGGACGCTCGCGACGCTCCCGGCGCTCACCCTCGGGACGCTCACGGCGCTCGCCCTCGGGACGCTCACGGCGCTCCCGGCGCTCGCCCTCGCCCCGGCCCTCGCGACGCTCCCGGCGCTCGCCCGCGGGACGCTCCGCCGCGGGACGCGCGGCGGGCTCCTCGCGCTCCGGCTCGGGCTGACGGCCGCTCAGGCCGAAAGCCGCCGAGGCGCGCTCCTGATCTCCCGCGGCACGCCAGGCGCGGCCCACGAGGTAGAGCACGTCCGTATAGGCCTGGAACTTCTCCTTGGCGGGATCCACCGCGGGCGCCGCGGGCGCGCCACCGGCGGCTGCCTCCGCGCCCTCGCCGGAAGCCGCGGGCGAAGCCTGTCCCTCGGCGGGCGCGGTCTCGGCCGCCGCATCCGCCGCGGGAGCCGGAGCCGCATCCGCCGCCGGAGCCGCCTCGGGCGCGGGCGGCTTCGTCTGCCGCTGCACGCGCAGCAGCGTGGTGATGAGCCGGCCCCTCACGTTGAGATCCAGATCGTCGAGCGACTTCGCGCGCAGGGCGCGCAGCGAGCGGACGATCGACTCCAGGGGCTGCTTCTCGGCGGCGAGGTCGTTCTTGCCCAGCGCCTTCTCCAGGGCGCTCAGCTCGGCGATGACGCGCTGTCCGGGACCGACCGGCCCTTCCTCGCGATCCCGGCCCCGACCCCGGCCACCGCCCCGTCCGCCTTCGCGGTCACCAAACGAAAAACCACCCGGGCCATCCCGGCGAGGACCCTGACCGGGCGCACCACCCGGGCCCCGTCCACCGCGCGGCCCACCGCTTCCATTCTCCTGAGGCACGTGATTCTCCCGCTAGAACGCGTAGCGAAGGTTCGGCGTCAGCGCGAACCCGAAAGACTGAGACTTGACGAAGAAGCTCGCCGTCACCTCGACACCAATCGAGAAGTGCCGGAGGCGCGTGTAGTACTCCACTCCCGGTCCGGCGAATACCAGAATGTCGGACTCCGGCAGGAGCGCTTTCGGCCAGAACAGGGCATAGCCCGCGCCGCCCCGCACGTAGAACCACGTGCGCGGCACGTCCTGGGCGTCGGGGAAGCTCACCAGGCGCACGTGCGCCACCGCGCCGGGCACCAGCGTGGAGAAGTCACCCGAGGCATTCCCGTTGGAGTTGCCCGTGTACTCCGAGCCGGCCCGGTTGACGGCGCCTCGGAGGAAGAGCCCGATCGACAGGCGATCGCCGATGTCCACGCCCAGCTCCACCTCGGCCATCTGTCCGGGCGAGAAGGGCCGGGGTCCAGAGGACGCGGGCGGATTGACGATGAACAGGGGACCACCGAGGACCGAGAAGTAGAGACCACGCTCGATTTCCTCGTAGGTCTCGGCGGGACGGTCACCAGCGGCCTGCGCATTCGCGAGCGCGGGGAGGGCGAGTGCGGCGCAAACGACAAAAGGGCGGAGGGCTTTCATTCAGGGCTGGAAGTTAGCCCAGGCGCTCCCGGACGCCAGAGGCAAAAAGCAAGTGGGCGGCTCCGCGAGGCGGAACCGCCCACATTGGATGTTTCCTGTCAGCGGAGGATTACTCTCCGGCCGCCTTGAAGATGAACGGGTAGGTGACGACCACGGAGCCACCGCCCTTGGGCTTGGGGAACGTCCAGGTGCGCACGCGGCCGGCCACGCACTGCTCCAGCTCCGAGTTGCCCGCGGTGGACTGGGCCACGGAGGAGGTGACGACGTTGCCCTCGGTGGCGATGGTGAAGCGGATGGCCACCTTGCCGCCCAGCTTGGGGAAGCGGTTGAGCAGGCTCTCGTAGCAGAAGCGGATCTGCCCGCGGTTGCGCTGGATGACCTGGCGCACGAGCTCCTTGTCGAGCGAGCCGCTCACCGTGGCCTCCTCGGCCGCGATGCCCACTTCCACGCTCTGCTTGGTACCACCGAGGCTACCCGTGGCGGAACCATAGGAGCCCATGCCGCCGCCACGGCCCTTGGTGCCGACCGTGCCGATGCCCACCACGTCCGCGGAACCGGCACCGCCACCGACACCTCCCTTGAGGCCGAGGCCGCCGAAGCTCGTCGCGGCCGTCTTCCCGGCGAACATGTTGCCCATGGCGCCCTTGAGGTTGTTGCTCAGGCCGCCACCGAAGAGGCTCGCCGCGCCACCCTTGCCGCCGAAGATCTTGGCGGCCATGTTCTTCGCCTCGGCCTTCTTGTCCGACTTGGCCGGAGCCGCGGCCTTGGGCGTCTCCTTCACCACCTTCTGGTCGTCCTTCTTCTTGGCCGCTTCCTTCTTGGCCGCCTTCTCCGCCTTCTGCTCGTTGAGCTTCTCGAGGAACTTGTTCTTCTGCGTCTCCGGAGGCTTCACGATGAGCTTGGCGATGCGCGAGTTGTTGCCCGCGAGCTCATCCGCGAAGACATCCCCGGCCGCGGCCAGGTTGGACGCGCTGATGACGAACAGCGACGCGAGGAAGAAGAGCACCAGGAAGACGTTGATGACGGCGAAGTCCACCGACTCGCCCAGCGGCGCCCAGGCGCGCTTGGGCACGGACTCGTAGCAGGCCTCGAGCGTCACGCCGCCCAGGTCCACCGAGAGGAAGTCGTCGTCCTTGAGGGTGAGCGCGTAGGAGTCGCCCTCGTGCGAGGCCTTGCCGGACTCGATGACCGCCTTGAGGTCCAGCGTCTCGCCCTTGCGCACGAGCTCACCCTTCATCTTGCCCGTGAAGAGCACCGTGAAGGACTGGCCGTCCGTGCGCATCACCTCGAAGCGCTCGCCGCCCAGCTTGGCGTCGCCCATGACGAAGTCGACGCCCTTGGCGCTGCCCACGGTGAAGGAGCGCTTCTGGCCCGGAGCGAAGAAGAAGTCGCCCACGCGCTGGTCGCCCCACATGAAGTGCAGGCCCAGGCCGAGCGGTCCCTTGGACTTGGAGGGCACCCGGCGCACGCGGGGCGCGGGCTGCTCGGCCGGTGCCTCCTCCGCGGCGGCCACGGGCTGGGCCACGGCCTTGGGAGCCGCGACGGGAGCGGGCGTGGCGGCGGGCGCGGGCGTGGCGGCGGGCGCGGCCACGGGAGCGGGCGTCACGGCGGCGACGGGAGCGGGCGTGGCGGCGCGGGCCGGAGAGATGGCGGCCTGGGCCAGCCCGGCGGCGAGCGCCGCGTCCGGCTGGGGCGCGATGGGCGTGGCCGCGGCGGGCGCGGTGCTCGCGGCGGCCGAGGCGAGGTTCGCCGCGGCGATGGCCGTGGTGTCCTCCAGGCGGATGGTGGTGCCGCCCACCTTGATCTCATCGCCGAACGACAGCTGGCCCTTGTTGACCCGCTTGCCGTTGACGTAGGTGCCCTCGACGCTGCCCATGTCGATGATGGACAGGCTGCCGTCGGAGGCCACCTCGATGACGGAGTGGATACGGCTGACCTTCTCGTCGTCCAGGCACAGGTGCGCCGAGGCGAGACGGCCGATCTTGATGATGTCGCGCTCGAAGTCTTTCGAGGTGACCAGGGTGTCACCCTTGAAGACCCTGAGTGTCAAAGGCACAGGCATTTCAATTCCTCGGTAGGCTTGCGGCGATCTCTAGGACAACGTGGACGGCGAGGGGTTCCCGGCGATTTTCACAGCTCGCCCACCGACTGCATCACCTTGTCCTCGAAGTCCTCGCGGATACGGATGAGGTTGGAGTGCGCGACCTTCTTGCGGGCCTCGACGTACTCGCCGTCCGGCTTGGTCAGGTCGCCCTCGATGGTGTCATCCTCGAAGTCGATGGTCTGCGGGCCGCCCTTGCCCGCCTTGCCACCGCCGCCACCGGCCTCCCTCGTCGGGGGCGGGGAGTCCTCGTCCTGGGCGAGGGCCGGCGTCACGATCAACATCCCACACAGCATCAGGAGCTTGCGCATCACTGTCTCCGGGCGGCCCGCCTGTCCGGCGGGCCGCGATACGTCATGAAGGTTCGCATCAATCCCCCCTCCCCCGCCACCGCCACCTCATCCCACATCTAGAAGATGTCGTCCGACGGCTCCGCCGGATCCGCCTTGGGCGGAGTAGCCGGCTGTGCGGCGGTGTCGGCGGGCTTCTGGGCGGGCGCCGCGGGCTGGACCCCCGAGGCGGGCTGGGCCGCGGGCTTCTGGGCCGGCGCGCCCCCGGCCGGGGTGGCCGCGCCTCCCTGCTTGGCCTCCTCGGCCTTCATGAGCTCCTGCTGCTGCTTCTGCAGTTCCTCGAGCTTCTTGGCCTGCTCCTCCTGGAGGACGGCGTCGCGCTGGGCCTGGACGATGGACTCCGCCTCGCGCAGCAGCCCGAAGATGGGGTGCTCGGCGCTCAGGGCCATCTCGTCACCGGACAGGGCGATGTACTTCTTGTACAGCACCACGGCCCGGTCCGGAGCGCCCTTGTTGCGGTGCAGCAGCACGGCGCGGTTGTAGTAGACGGCGGCCAGGTTCGGGTCGAGCTTCTCGGCCTCGTCGTACTCCTGCATCGCCTTGTCGTACTGGCCCTGGCCCTTGAGGGCCACGCCCAGGTTCAGGTGCGCGGGAGCGTTCTTGCTGTCGGCCTGGAGCACGCGGCGCAGGTGCGTCTCGGCGCCGGGGTAGTTCTCCACCTCGAGGGCGAGCTGCGCCAGCATCACGTGCGAGGGCACGTAGTCGGCGCGCACCTCGACGGCGCGATTGAACTCCAAGCGCGCCTCGTCCTTCTTCTCCTCCTGCAGGAGGATGAGGCCGATGGTGTGGTGCAGCTCGGGATCGTTCTGGTCGATCTTCATCGCGCGCAGCGCCACGAGCTTGGCCATGGCGAGCTGCTTGCGCTCCAGGTAGCTGCGCATCATCACCTTGTAGGCGGTGACGGACTGGGGCTCGCGCATGAGGGCGGCGCGCGAGAACTCCATCGCCTTCTCGTGGTCGCCCGTCTGCCGGTAGATCTCCGCCAGACGCGCGCGGCTGTTGGCATCATCCGGGTACATCTTGAGGATGCCCTGGTAGATGTTCACCGCGCCCTGTACGTCGCCGGCGTTCTGGGCCAGCACCGCCAGGTTCTCCGAGGCCTGGCGCAGCGAGGGCTTGGTCTTGAGGGCGGCCTGGTAGTAGCCCACCGCCTCCGGGGTCTTGCCCTGGCGCTCGGCGAGCACACCGAGGTTGTACTGAGCCTCGGCCAGCCCGTTGTCCGCGTCCAGCGCGGCCTTGAACTTGCGCTCGAGCGACGGGTAGTCGATGGCGCCGCCCTTCTTCTGGGCCTCATACGCCGAGAGCGCGTCCTCGAAGAGGAGCTTGGCGCGGTTGGAGATGGACTGCGGCTCGTTGGACTTCGTCGTCTTGCCCGAGTCCACCACCGAGTTCTTGTTGGCGTTGGTGCTCGCGCAACCCGCGGCGAACAGCGCCGCGGTCACGGCCACGAGGAGTGAGCGCATCATGGAAGGGTGATTCGTCGTGGGGCGATTCATTAGAGGAAGTCCTCGGGTTCCTGCTCGTCCGTGCCGGCCTTGGTCTTGGGCGTGCCCTCCTTGGTGGGCGCGGCCGGACCGTCAACCTGGGTAGCCGTCTGCTGCTGAAGCCGCTTGGCGAGGTCCGACACGTCCTCGACGACTTCCTGCTTGTTGTCCTTCTCGCCCTCGGCCACCTCGACCGGCGGGGGCGGGATGTCCTGGATCTTGGCGAGCAAGTCCCCGCCGATGGCCAAGTCACGGCCCTTGGTGAGGGCCACCTTCTCCTCCACCATCGTCGGGAACTGCTCCGGACGATAGGTGGTGCGCAGCATCTTGAGGCTCTCGGCCGCGCAGTCGTTGTAGACGCTCAGCTCCTGGCTCTTGGCCACGGCGGTCATGAACGCCTCGGCGGCCTTCTCCTTGAGGGGCAGGGCCTGGTTGCCGAACTCCTCGCGCAGCGCGCCTTCCGTCTCCTCGTCGATGCCCGGCGGCATGGGGGCGTTGCCGATCCTGTCGGCGAAGTTGTCGTAGACCATGCCCAGGCGGTGCAGGGCGCAGATGGCGGGCTCGGCGGCGCCGATGGACACCGTCTGCACGTACTTCTTCTCCACCACCTCGCGCGAGTTGTTCTTCTCCGCGATGGAGGCCTTGAGCTTGTCGGGGCTGGGCGGACGGCCCCAGGACAGCTTCAGGCGGGAGAAGAACTGGTAGTCCGGCTCCACGCTGCGGAACTGGGCGCGGGCCACGGCCGGCAGCGCGTTCTTCTCCAGCGACTGCTGCAGACGGCGCGGCAGCTTCTCGTAGTACTCGAGGATGCGGGTGTAGAGGCGCTCGGTATCACGCGGGCGCTGGAGCTTCTTCTCGTAGATGTCGACGATGCGGCCCTCGGCCATGAGGAACTTGCTCGGCTTGCTCTGGTACTGCCGCTCGTACTCCTCCAGCAGGCTCATGGCCTTGATGTAGTTGCCCGACTTCTCGTGCAGGTCGACGATGGAGAGGAACACGTCCTCGGCGTCCTTGGCCTTGGGCCAGAGCGTCAGGTAGCGCTCGCGCAGGGCGAGGGCCGCCTTGTACTCGCCCAGACCCTCGCGGTAGGTGGCCGCGTTGAACAGCGCCACCTGGGCCTTGGACTCCTCCCACTTCTGGGGAGCGCCGGGCCGGGTGGAGACCACCACGTCATCGTCCTTGTCCTTGCCCTTCTTGCCCTTCTTGGCCTTGGCGGGCTTCTTGGCGGGCGCCGCGCGCGCCACGGTCTTGCCGCTCTTGCTCGCCTCGTAGCCGTCCACGTACTGCTCGTACACGTCGCCGGACTCGCGGAAGTCACCGATGGCCTCCAGCGCCTCCGCGTTGTTGTAGATGCACTCCGGCACGAAGCGCGACGTGGGGTAGCGCTCGATGATGTCCTTGCGCACCTGGATGGCCTTATCCAGCATCTTCGCCTTGTAGTAGTCCACCGAGGCGTTGAAGAGCGCCACGTCGGCGATCTCCGTCTGGGGGAAGTCGGCCACGAAGGACAGGTAGGCCTCGGCCGCCTTGGCGAACTGGTTCTTCGCCTCGAGCGCGCTCACCAGCTTGAACGCCGACTGCTCGATGACCTTGGACAGTTCGTCGCGGAACTTGCCCGTGGCGAGCTTGTCGTTGTTGTAGAAGCGCCGCGCCCACTCGTTCACCTTCGCCCAGTCCTCGAGCAGGTTGTACGAGTCGAGCACCAGGTTGGCCGCCACCTCGCCCGCGCGCTCGCCGGTCTCGAACTTGTACTCGGGCGAGCCGAGCGCGATCTCGCTGAAGCGCAAGACCGCCTCGTCGAAGTGGTTGTGGCGGTAGTAGATGTTGGCCGCCTTGAAGGCGATCTCCACCCGCTTGTCACCCTTGGGCACGTACTTCAGGTAGCGCTCGCACGCCTCGAGCAGGTCCTTGCGGGCCTGGGGGATGGTGGCCTTCTTGCGGATGTCCTTGCTGACCTCGTCCTTGAACAGGCCCTTGCTCTCCGCATCCTTCACCATCTCGTCATAGGCGAGCACGGCGTTGTACGCGGCGTTGGTGAGCCACTTGCCCGGCTTGCCCGGCTTGGGGTTGCCCTGCTCGTCCTTGGCCTCCAGCAGCTTCACGTCCTGCAGGGTGACGAGGGTGTAGTTGGCCGCGGCCTTGTCGTACTTCTGCAGGTTGTCGTTGAGCAGTTCCGCCCAGAAGAAGCGCAGGTCATACGCCTTGGGGCTGTCCGGGAAGAGCGTGAGGTAGTCCGAGTAGATCATGTCGGCGTAGCCGAACGTGGCCTCCTCGCGCGTCTTCTTCGCCTCGTTGTGCCAGGTGACGGCCAGGTTGGACAGGGTGCGCTCGGCCAGGTCCTTCGCCTCGGCCAGCGCCTTCTTGTCCTTCTCCTCCTTGATGACACCCGAGCTCTCGACCTCCTTCATGATCTTCACGAGCCGGCGCACCTGGGTGACGGTGCGATCCTTGTTGCCCATGCGAAGCACGATGTCGACGATGCGGCCCTGGAAGCCGGGCGCCTCGGGGGAGAGCGGCTTCTCCTTGATGAGGGTGTTGTAGGTGATGGCCGCCTCGCGGTCCTTGCCGTCCGCGTAGTAGAGGTTGGCCAGACCCTTCATCATCGTGAAGCGGTCCTCAGGATTGGTCGCGACCTTGGAGAAGTCCTCGCGCGCGAGCATCACGTCACCCTCGCGGGCATAGGCGCGCACGTAGTCCTGACGGGCCTCGCGCACCAGCGAGTTGCCCTTCTTGTTCACCGGGGCGTCCTTGTCCGTCCCCGCCGCGGGGCCGGCCAGCTCGCCGTAGAGCACCACCGCCTTCCACTTGTCCTTGGCGTTCTGGTAGTCCGCCAGGTTGAAGTGGCACCAGCCCTGCTTGTAGAGGGCGAAGGCGTACACTTGGCTCTCGGTGTACTCGGCGGCCTTCTTGTAGGCCGCGAGCGCACGCTCCAGGTCCGGACGCTTGCCCTTGGAGTTGTTGAAGTAGTACTCGCCGAAGGCGAAGTACGTGTCCGGCATGTACTTGGACTGGGGGAACTTCTCGATGAGGCGCTTGAAGGCCACCAGCGCCTTGCGGTCCTGGCCGTCCTCCATGAGGTTGGTGCCCAGGAAGAAGAGCACCTCGTCCGAGCGCTCGAAGTCCGGATAGTTCTGGACGATCTTCGTGTACTGCTCGAGCGCGAGCTTGCCGTACTGCTTGGAGCGCGCGGTCAACTCGGCCTTGGCCGCCTTCGCCTTGCTCTGGCCCGCCGCGTCGTTGGCGTTCATCGCCACGAGCAGATCGTCGTCCTTCCGGTTGGCCTCGAAGAAGTAGTACTTCGACTCCTCCCAGTACAACTCGCCCAGGCGGAAGAGCAGCGAGGGCTGCTCCTTCGAGTCCGCCGACAGGGAGATGATCTTCTTGAGCGACTCGATCTGCTCGCGCCGCTTGGAGGCCACCTGCCCCTCCACACCCAGGCGGAACTGATCGTATTGCAGCGCGGGAGCGGCGGCTTCCGCCTTCTCCTTCTTGCGGCTGATGTCACCGGCGAGGGACTTGTCGATCACCGCGGTGCTGCTCTTCTTGCCAAGGCTGGCGTCGCGCGGAGATTTCTTGTCCTGCGCGGGGGCCGATGTGGCCAGGAGCAGGAGGCTGAGAAGAAGCGTACGGCGCATGGGTTTCCTCTGCGGGGGTCTGCCGGCCGGCTGCCTTGCTTGCTCGGCAAGTGTCCGGGACTCTTCGGGAATTTCCATCGGGGAGGCCCGGCACTATGCGTGGTGCGTCGAACCCGGTCAACAGGGCCCTCAGGGCACGTCGGCTTGCTTTGGTGCCACTGGAAAGATTCCACGCACGCTGTGACGGAAACAGGAGTCCGCTTGCGCTGTCAGCCGCCCCTGGTAAGGGGGCACGTGGGCCCGGCCGCCCGCCTCCCCTCCGCAACGGACCTGTAGCGACATGAGTCTCCTCCCCGAGAGCGCCAGTTTCGAAGAGCGCGTGCACGACTACTTCCTGGCCCTGCGCGGCAGCGGCTTGATGCTGTCGGCGCTGGACACGGAGCTGCTCAGCGCGTGGGCCGGACAGGCGGTGCCCTTCGAGGTGGTGGCGCGTGGCATCTCCCGCTCCGCGGAGAAGGCCATGTGGGATGCGCGCCCCGGAGAGCCCGTGCTGCGCAGCCTGCGCGCCTGCCGCCGGCAGGTGGAGGCGGAGATCAAGAAGTACCGCGAGCGCATGGCGGGCGCGGGCAGCGAGGGCAAGCGCTCCGCCCGGACGCGCTCCTGGGAGGAGACGCGGCACGCGCAGTTGCTGGCCTCGCTGGAGCGGTTGGCCGAGACCCGGCCCGAGCTCGCGCCGCGCGTGCACCGGCTGCGCGAGACACTGGCCCAGAGCGTGCCCCAGGACTTCACGGCGATGGAGACCCAGGAGGCGCTCGTGGGGCTCGTGTTGCTGCGCGCCCTGCCCTTCCCCGAGCGGCGCGAGCTGTGGCGGCAGGCCCGGGGCGGGGAGTCCGACACCCAGTTCATGTCCGGGCGCGCGCGGCGGCTGTCGCGCCGCTTCCGGCTGCTCGTGGCGGTGCGCCGGCACCTGAGCCTGGGCGAGGCCTAGGCGCCCGCGGAGCCCGGCTACTTGTGCAGCGCCGCCTTGAGCGCGGCGTTGGCCTGGGCGATCGCGCCGCGGGCGGCGGGCGTCTGCGCGAGCGGATTGAGCATGACGAAGTCATGGATGGTGCCGTTGTAGCGGGTGGAGGTGACGCGCACGCCGGCCTGGGTGAGCTTGCGCGCATACGCCTCGCCCTCGTCCCGCAGGACGTCGTTCTCGGCGGTGATGACCAGGGCGTCGGGCAGTCCCCGGAGCTGCTCGAGCGACGCCTTGAGCGGCGCGGCGAGAATGGACGCGCGGGCCGCCTCGTCCGGCCAGTAGGCGTTGGCGAACCACTTCATGGCCGGCTTCGTCAGCCACGGCCCCTCCTGGAAGGCCTCGTAGGAGCCCGTGTCCATGGCGGTGTCGGTCACCGGGTAGAACAGCACCTGATAGGCGATCCGCGGCCCGCCCCTCTCCTTCGCCATCAGGGTCACGGCGGCGCTCATGTTCCCGCCCGCGCTGTCACCCGCCACCGCCAGGCGCGAGCCGTCGACGTTCAGGGCCTTGGCGTGCTCGACGACATACTTCGTCGCCGCATACGCCTCCTCGTTCGCGACGGGGAACTTCACCTCGGGCGAGCGGTCGTAGTCGACGAAGACCACGGCGGCATGGGCCCCCTCGGCGAGTTCGCGCACGAGGCGCTCATGGGTGGCCGCGTCGCCCAGGACCCAGCCGCCCCCGTGGAAGTACATCACCACGGGCAGCGCCTCCCGGGCCCCCTTGGGGCGCACGATGCGCACGCGCACCGACTCCTTGGGCCCCACCGGGAAGGTGGTGTCCCGGATGTCCGCGGGGCGCAGGGGGACGCTGCCTCCCTGGACCTTGCTCAACACGCCCCGGGCCGCCTCGGGCGAGAGCGTGTAGAGCGGCGGGCCCCCCGCGGCGGCCACTCCGTCCAGGAACTTCTGGGTCGTGGGCTCCAGCACGGGCGCGGCCCCGGCGGCGCTGGCCAGGGTCATCACGGCGGTGGTGGCGGCGACAGCGAGCTTCTTCGGATTCATGGTCGTTTCCCTTCCAGAGGGGAGCGCGATTACCTCCGCGTCCCGGCGACGCCTCGGCGTCGATGGCGAATAAATCGCGCACAATTCAATTGCGCGCAATCAAAAGAGCCACCCCAGGAATGAAAAAGCATTGTGTGCAATTTAATCGTGCTTGAGCTAGATTGAGGCGTTTGGCCTCCGCCCTCCCAGGACGATGACCATGGATCCCTTGCTCGAACCCGAGGCCCTGCTGTGTTTCGCGATCTACTCGGCGGGACACGCGTTCAACCGCGCGTATCGACCCCTGCTCCAGGAACTGGAGCTCACCTACCCGCAGTACCTCATCATGCTCCTGCTCTGGCGGCAGGATGGGATGGCGGTGAAGGACCTGGGGGAGCGGCTGTTCCTCGACTCGGGGACGCTGACGCCCCTGCTCAAGCGGCTCGAGTCGGCCGGGCTGGTGAAGCGCGAGCGGGACGCGCGGGATCAGCGGGTGGTCCTCATCTCGCTGACCCCCGCGGGACACGAGCTGCGCGCCCGCGCGGCCAAGGTGCCCCAGGCCATGGCCGAGGCGATCGGCCGCAGCGACGAGGATCGCGCCTCGCTCCAGCGGGAGATCATCCGGCTGCGGGACATGCTCAACGCGGCGGTGCTCGAGTGAGCGCCGCACGAGAAGTGGCTCGCGGCGGCGCACGCCCGGCGCCTGGCGACGGGGGAGCGGTTGAACCCCCGCCTGCTTCCCTGCTCCGGGGTGGTCGCCGCGCTGAACACCTGTCTCGCCTGCTGACGCGCGTCAGGTGGCTCTGCTATGGCCCGGGGTCATGGCGAGCAAGGTGAGCGGCGAGGTGTGCGGCACGTGCGAGGGCCGGACGTACGTCATCGAGCGTCAGGGAGACCGGGCGCACGCGCGGGTGTGCTCGTGCTCCGTGCGCTGCCCCCTGTGTGAGGGCCGGGGGTTCACGTACGAGGTGAAGGAGCAGACCTTCAGCGCCAAGGTGGGCCCCAAGCGCTACGAGGTGCTCGTGCCGTGCGTGTGCCAGCACCGAGCCAAGCGCGTGGCGCTCTTCAACGAGATCGGCCTGCCCGGGGTCACCTCGCACGCGAGCTTCGAGAACTACCGCGCCGCCAACGAGGCGCAGGATCGCGCGCGCAACCTGGCGATGCACTTCTCCCACCACTTCGACAAGGTGGGGGTGAACAAGGGCTTCATGCTCAGCGGCCCGGTGGGCACCGGCAAGACGCACCTGATGGCCGCCACGCTCAAGCACCTGGTGCTCGAGCTGGGCCTGGCGGCGCGCTACGTGGAGATCTCCCTGCTCTACGCCACCATCCGGCGCGGCTTCCAGGAGGGCAAGAGCGGCGGGGAGATCATCGGCCCCCTGTCGGACGTGGCCGTGCTGGCCATCGACGAGATGGGCAAGGGGCGTGGCAGCCAGTTCGAGATGGAGACGCTCGATGAGCTGATCGCCCGGCGCTACAACGCGGGCCGCACCACGCTCTTCGCGACGAACTACTCGCTGGAGCCGGAGCGCCGGGCCTCGCGCGCGGCGGCGCCTCCCGGCTACCACCGCCCCGCCGAGGACGCCAAGAGCGCCCTGCGCGAGCAGGAGCTGCTGCGCGAGCGCGTGGGCGAGCGCATCTACAGCCGGCTGTGCGAGATGTGCACCTTCGTGGAGATGCCCAAGGACACGCCCGATCGGCGCCGGCTCATCCAGGAGGCCGACATGCGCCCGGGCCCTCCACCAACGGGCTCGCGCGGCCCGGGCCGTTGAAACGGCGCGAGCCCCCGCCCCCCACCATGCCGGGGACGAGGGCTCGCGGAGAGCTCACGGACTCACGGGGTGATGGCGCGCAGCAGCGCGTTGCCCGAGTCCGCCACGTACAGCGTCCCATCCGTGCCCACGGCGAGCCCACCGGGCACCACGAAGTCCGCGTCCGCGCCCCGGCCATCCCGCGCGCCGAAGCGTCCCGAGCCCGCCAGCGTCGTCACCTCGCCCGAGGGGGAGATGCGCCGCACCCGGTAGTTGCCCGGATCCGAGAACGCCACGCTGCCGTCCGGCATCACCGCGATGCCCACGTAGGGCAGCATGCGCGCGTTCTCACCGCTCGCGTCCGCGAAGCCGCCCGGAGGCGAGCCGGCCAGCACGCTCACCGTGCCGTTGGACAGCTTGAGCACGCGCATCATCCCCGTCTCCACCACGTACACCGTGCCGTCCGGAGCCTGCGCCACCGCCGAGGGCCGGTACATCCACAGGTTCGCCGGAAGCGTGGACACGGGGTTGCCCGGCGCGAGCAGATCGATGCGGCGGATGACGCCATTGCCCAGGTCCGCCACCAGCAGCTCCTGCGCCGGGGTGACGAAGAGCCCCGCGGGCTGGTTGAAGCGCGCCTGCTGGGCGCTGCCGTCCATGCCGCCCGGCTGCATCTCCGCTCCGGCGAACACCGTCGTCGTGCCGTCCGGGGTGATGCGGCGGATGCAGTAGTTGTCCGAGTCGGACACGTACACGTTGCCCTGCGCGTCCGCGGCGATTCCCAGCGGGCCATTGAGCCGCACGTGCGAGAGCGTGGAGACGGAGCCATCCGGCGACACGCGCTTCACCTTGTTGGCCAGCGCGTCCGCCACCGCCCAGCCGCCCCCGGGCAGCACCGCCACCGCCACCGGCGCGGCCAGCAGGCCCCGGCCCGGAGGCCCATCCTGATCTCCCCGCTTGCCGGCCAGTCCCGCCACCGTGCGCACCGTGGCGGGCGCGGGAATCCTCGGCGGCGGCAGGGGCTTGGGCGTGATCGTCACCAGGTTGTCCGGCACCTCCCGGCCCAGGCCCTTGTAGAGCACGTTGGCCACGATGCGCGCCGCGCGCGGATCACCCGAGTCGCTGCTGCCCAGTACGTGCACGAAGTCGATGCCGCCCGCGGAGAACACCCACGCCTTGCCCTTGCGGAACACCACCATCTGCCCGAAGCCGAAGCCTCCCTGCAGCGACAGCGCGGGAGACTCGGCCAGCACCGCCACGTTCCCGGGCGACCTGCCATTCTCCACCAGCTGATCCTGCTCGTAGCCGTTGGCGCGCCAGATGATGTCGCCATTCTTGAACCCCGTGCCCTCCAGGGCCCAGTGGTCCGCCTGGGTGATGACCGTGGGGTGGGCGAACTGGTGCCAGCGCGCCGAGAACATCACGCCCAGCAGTTCGTTCTCCGGCCGCTTCGGCGCCAGGTCCCGGAACTTGCCCGTCCAGTCCGGGCTCTTCAGGCTCACCGTGTCGCGCTTGTCGCCCTTGTAGCAGGTGACGATCCGCCGCGGCCGGCCATCCGCCGACGGCTCCAACCGCACCTGCCAGTAGGCCTGGTTCGCCCCGAGGTTGATGAGCGAGCGGCCCTCGGCCTGCGCCTTGTCGGCCCGGTCGCGCTGCGCGCGCGTCCAGTACTCATCGTGCCCCGACATGATGAACACCTTGGCCTGATCGAGGATCTCTCCGCTGCGGTCCATCTCCTCGTCGGTGACGTACGCCACGTCCAGCCCCTGCGCCTCCAGCCACAGGATGAGCCCCTGATCATCGTCCAGGAGGTGGCCCGAGCCCTGGCCGCGGTAGTAGGGCCGATCGAACGAGGCCTGGAAGGCACGCCCCACCCCCGTGATGCTGTGCTTGTCGTCGTAGAGGCTGGTGCCCCCCCAGGCGTTGTACGCCTGCCAGGTCTGGGTGGGGATGATCACCATCACCTCGGCGCCCGGCCGCGGATCCCTCACGAAGAACGGCACGTAGCGCTGCAGGTTGTCCTCGCGCACCAGCTTCACCAGGTACACGCCCGGCACCCACTTCGCGTCCGTTTCAATCTCCAACGTCGGCCGCCAGGTGCAGCTCACCAGCCCCGTGGGCCGCTGCGGCGGGCACTCGCCCTGAGGCACCGCCTGCAGCGGACCTCCACGCGCCATCTCCCGGCCTCCCAGCCCGCCGTAGTAGCCCAGCCGGTACACCTCCCAGGAGAACTTGCGCGGCCCGTCCTTCACCGACACCGCGATGGACACCCGCTGCCCCGGCGACACCGTGGACTCGAGCGCGTAGCCCTCGATCTCGTTCTGGTTGGCGCCCTTGGTGATGCGCCAGGCACTCGTCCCCGGACGCGCGTTCTCCTTGCGGATGCGCTGGGCGTCATGGGGCTCGGGGGGCGTGCCCACGTCTCCCGGACCCGAAGGGGGCGGCTTCACCCCTCCGTCGACCAGGATGGGCGTGCCCGCGTCTGGATCCTGAATGGGATTCTGCTCCCCCCCTCGAACGAGAGGCGGGGAAGGACTCTGCGTACATCCCATGAGGAGTCCCAGCAGACACCCCATGGCGAACAACGATTGCCAGCTGACGTTTCGACCCAGTCCCATGCCTGTCTCCCGTACCCCTCGCGGGTTCGAGGGTAAGCACCCGGACTGGATGGGGAAGTGCCAGCACCCGGCGTGAGTAGCTCCTTGGACACAGTAGGGAGCACTCACGCTCCGAGGAACTCCCGGTGCAATCGGGACGTCAGGCCCTTCAAGTGTTGCTTATCCACCAGGAGCGTGAGCTGGAGCGGCGAGGTGTGCACCGCATGTACCCGGGCGCCCAGCTCCTCGGCCGCCCCCAACGCGCGCCGCAAGAGGCTCCAGTCGGCGTTGATGCCCGCGCCCACCGCCGTCACCGCGCCCACCTCCTCGCGCAGGGCCACCGACTCGCCGAAGCGCTCGCCCAGCTCGCGCTGGAGCGCCTGTAACCCGTGCACGTCCTGCAGGGGCACCGCGATGAACGCCCGGCCCTCGCGCCCCAACAGGCCATCGAAGGCGAGCGCCCGGCCCCGCACGGCCCGCGCGTCCAGGAACTCCAGCACCCGCGCCACCTGGGCGGGCCCTCCCACCGCCGCCAGCACCGCCATGTCCCCTTCCGCCGTCACCCCCTTGACCCCCGTGTCCCCGGGCTTGCCCTGCTCCACCCGGGTGCCCGTGCCCTGGCCGTGCGCCGTGCGCGCCTGGATGACGATGCCCCGCGCCTTGGCGAACTCCACCGCCTGGGCGTTGAGCACCTTGGCCCCCGCGCTCGCCAGCTCCTGCATCTCGTCGTACGAGAGCGACTCGAGCTTGCGCGCGTCGGGCACCACCCGCGGGTCCGCGCTGAAGATGCCGTCCACGTCCGAGTAGATTTCACACGACTCGGCCCCCAGCGCCGCCGCGAGCGCCACCGCCGTGGTGTCCGAGCCGCCCCGTCCCAGCGTCGTCACCTCGCGCTTGGAGGACACGCCCTGGTAGCCCGCGACGATCACCACCTGGCCCCGCGCGAGCTCCTCCTCTATGCGGTAGGGCCTCACCTCCACGATGCGCGCCTGCGAGTGCACGTCATTGGTGATGATGCCACTCTGGCTGCCCGTGAAGCTGATGGCCGGCACGCCCATCTCCTGCAGCGCCATGGACAAGAGCGCCATGGAGATGCGCTCGCCGCACGTGAGCAGCATGTCCAACTCGCGCCGCGGGGGATCCGCCGACACCTGCTTGGCCAGGGCCAGCAGCTCGTCCGTGGTGTCCCCCCGGGCGGAGACGACCACCACCACCTGATAGCCCCGCTCGCGCGTCTGCTGGACCCGGAGCGCCACCCGGCGAAGCTTCTCCACGTCGGCGACCGACGAGCCACCATACTTCTGCACCACGATTGGCATAAGGAATCCGATGCTTTGTTCCTAGAGACCCGAAAAGGTCACAGGTAACCTGACCCGGCGCGTCCGCCAAGACACTCTGGAAGCACCCCATGCACAAGGCCCGCCCCCGCTCGCCCCTCTCCTCCCCCGTGCCGCTCGCAGGAACTCCCACATGGCCATGATCGAGGTGCGCCAGCTCACCAAGCGCTACCGGGAGCGCGTCGCGGTGGACCACCTGGACTTCTCCCTCGCCGAGGGCGAAATCCTCGGGTTCCTCGGCCCCAACGGCGCGGGCAAGTCCACCACCATGAAGCTGCTCACCGGCTTCCTTCCCCCCTCCGAGGGCACCGCCCGGGTGGCCGGCTTCGACGTGTTCGAGCACCCCCTGGAGGTCAAACGACGCATCGGCTACCTGCCGGAGACGCCGCCGCTCTACCCGGAGATGACGGTGGTGGGCTACCTGCGCTTCGTGGCGCGGCTCAAGCAGGTGCCCGGCCGGGGGCTCGACGCCGAGGTGGAGCGGGTGGCCGGGCTCACCGGGCTGGCGGACGTGATGGGCCGGCTCATCCAGAACCTGTCCAAGGGCTACCAGCAGCGCGTGGGCCTGGCCCAGGCCCTGCTCGGCTCCCCGCCCGTGCTCATCCTCGACGAGCCCACCGAGGGCCTGGATCCCACCCAGCGCGCCGAGGTGCGCACCCTCATCAAGGGGCTCGCCGGCAAGCACACCATCCTGCTGTCCACGCACATCCTCCCGGAGGTGACGATGACGTGCGAGAAGGTGCTCATCCTCCACCAGGGCCGCGTCGTGGCGTACGACACCCTGCGCAAGCTGGAGCGGCAGCACTCGGGCGCGGACGGCAAGGCGTCCCTGGAGGAGATCTTCATCCGGTTGACCGCGGCCTGAAGCGCCGCGCGTTCCACGCTCTTTTCCCCTGGATTTTCCCCCTGGAGGTTCCCGGATGCGCACCGCCCTGGCGATCGCCCGCAAGGAGCTGTCCCTCTACTTCACCACGCCGTGGGCCTACGCGGTCCTCACGGCGATGCAGACCATGGCGTCGTTCTTCTTCATCAACTCCCTCTCCGAGTTCCAGCGCGCCCAGGACATGGCGCGCCAGTTCGGCTGGGAGCAGGTCCCCCCGCAGTTCCGCAACCTCACCGACGGGGTGATGGTGCCCTTCTGGCACACGGTGATGACGCTCACGCTCTTCGTGGTGCCCTTCCTGTCCATGCGGCTGTTCGCCGAGGAGAAGCGCAACAAGACGTTCGAGCTGCTGATGACGGCGCCCATCCGGCCCGTGGAGATCGTCCTGGGCAAGTACCTCGGGGGGCTGGGCATCGTCACGGCGACGCTCGGGCTCACGCTGCTCTACCCCGCGCTGCTCTCGTGGCTCGGCCAGGGGGAGTCCGGCGCCGCGCTGGAGTGGGGCACGGTGCTGCTGGGCTACGGCGGGCTCCTGTTGTGGGGCGCCACCTGCATGGCCATCGGCCTGTTCATCTCCGCGCTCACCCAGAGCCAGATGGTGGCCGCGCTGGTGACCTTCGCCGTGCTGCTGCCCTGGTTGATGCTCGGCAGCCTCGCCCAGAGCACCGACGAGCCCGTGCGCTCCCTGCTCGCCTACGTGTCCTTCTCCTCGCAGCTCTCCGGGCTGCTCAGCGGCGTGCTGGATCTCCAGACCCCCATCTTCTTCGTGTCCGTCATCCTGCTCGCGCTGCTGCTCTGCCACCGCACGGTGGAAGCCCAGCGGTGGGCCTGAGCGGACAGGACTCCGGTACCCACCATGAAAGCGGCCAACCTCGGTAGGATCCTGGGCGGGCTCGGGCTGTTGCTGCTGCTGTCCAGCCCCTTCACCCTCTTCGTCACCTCGGGCTCCACCTCCCTCTTCGTCATCAAGGCGGTGCTGGGGCTCGTGCTCGTGGCGGTGTACTTCGCCACGAACTTCAAGCGGCTCGGCCAGTTCGCCTCGCGCCGCTCCAGCTTCTTCTTCGGCAGCAGCGCGCTGCTGGTGCTCCTGGCGCTGCTCGGGCTCGGGGCGGTCAACTCCATCGCCCACGTGCACAACAAGCGTTGGGATCTCACGGAGCGCAAGGTCTTCACGCTGTCGCCCCAGACGGTGAGCGTGCTGCGGTCCCTGCGCGAGCCCGTGCGGGCCATCGCCTTCCTCGCCCCGCAGCACCCCGCGCGCGAGGCCCTGCGCGCCACCTTCGAGCGCTACCGCCTCGAGGCACCCGAGCGCTTCTCCTACTCCTTCGAGGATCCACAGCGCCGTCCGGATCTCACCCAGAAGTACTCGTTGCGCGGTGGCCAGACGACGGTGGTGCTCGTGCGCGGCGAGGGCGCCAACGAGGCCCACACCGCGCTCAACGTCATCAGCGAGCAGGATCTCACCAACGCCCTGCTCCAGTTCAACCGCGCGAGCGACCAGCGGGTGTACTTCGTCATCGGCCATGGCGAGTGGCCCCTGGATCGCGACATCCCCCGCCCCGGCCAGCAGGGCCGCACGACGAGCCTCTCCGAGCTGAAGCGGCAGCTGACCCAGGAGGGCTATGCCCCGCGGGAGCTCAACCTCGGAGGAGGCACGCCGGTGCCCCGGGATGCCGCGCTGGTCGTCATCGCGGGAGCCAAGGCGCCCTTCAACACGCCCGAGGTGGAGTCGCTGCACCAGTATCTCGCCGCCGGGGGGAGGATGATCTACTTCGCCGAGGTCTACGGCGAACCGGGGCCCGACATGAGGAGGCTGCTCGCGGAGTATGGGGTGGGGCTCGACGCGGGCGTGGTCGCCGACTCGCAGTTCAACGGCGGCAGCCCCTACATCGTCGTGTCCCTCTTCTACGGCGAGCATGAGATCTCCCGGCTGCTGCGCCAGCGGCAGCTCAACATCGAGCTGCCCACCGCCCGGGGCCTCACCGTGCTCACGGAGGGGTTCGCGCCGGGCGTGAAAGTGGAAAGCGTGCTGCGCACCTCGCCCTATGGCTGGGAGGAGTCGGCGCCCGACGAGAACCCAACCCCCGGCGCGGGCGAGCGCACGGGGCAGATTCCCCTCGTCACCGCCAGCACCCGCGTGACGAAGGACGCGCAGGACAAGCGCTTCGATGAGTCGCGGCTCGTGGTGGTGGGCGACTCGGAGCTGCTCTTCGACTCCAACTGGGGCCACGAGGGCAACCGCAACCTGGTGATGAACGCCTTTGGCTGGGCCACCCATCAAGCCGACAAGGTCACCATCCGCCCGCCCGATCGGGCGACCTCCACCCTCACCCTGGACGCGGCCCTGCTCGGCCGCATCCGTTTCCTCGCCACCGATGTGCTGCCCCTGTCGCTGCTCGGCGTGGGGCTGGCCATCTGGCTCTCGAGGCGCAACAAGTGAACGCCCGGCAGAAGAACCTCGTCACCTTGCTGGCCACCGCGGTGGTGGTCGGAGCACTCGGCCTCTATGTGTACTTCGGGGTGATGAAGCCCCAGGCCGAGCAGCCCCCCTCGCCGGACAAGCCCGGCGCGATCTTCCCCACGTCGTCCCCCGGCGAGCCCGGCACGGATGCGGGCACCCCAGCCGCCCCCGTCTTCACCTGGATTTCCATCGATCTGCCCCAGGGCAAGACGGTGCTGGAGCTGCGCGAGGGGGCCTGGCGCATCACCTCGCCCGTGTCCGCGCGGGCCGAGCGCAAGGAGGTGCTCGACCTGGTCCGCGAGCTCGCGGACGCCCAGTTCAGCGCGACGGTCACCGACAAGCCCACCGACGAGGAGCTGGAGCGCTTCGGATTGAAGCCGCCTCGCGCCACCGTCTCCGCCCGGGCCTACGTGCCGGACGCCCAGGGAGGCGGTGCGCAGGACGCCTCGCGACAGCGCTCGGTGACGTTCCACCTGGGCATCGAGAACGTCTTCGACGGCTCGGTGTACGTGCGCCGCGAGGGAGATCCCCACGTGTACCTCGCCAGCGGCGCGCTGCGTGTGCTGCTGCTCAAGGACACCTCCGGATGGAGGAACCACGACGTGTTCGACACGCTGGAGGAGTCCTCGCTGCTGCGCATCGAGCTCAAGGGGCGCAAGAGCACCCTGGTGCTCGAGCGCGCCACCACCGACAAGCCCTGGCAGATGGCCCAGCCGATGGTGATGCGCGCGGATACCAGGCGCGTGGCGCGCATCTTCTCCGACCTGAAGCTCTACAAGGCCATCGGCTATCCGGAGCCGGAGTGGCTGCCCCAGGTGCAGCGGGCGCTGGAGAAGCCCGCGGTGGAGGCCACCCTCGTGCCCAAGAATGGCGAGCCCATGCGCATCCGGCTCGCGGAGCTGGAGGTGGGCGGCTACAAGCGGGCGTTCGTGAGCACCGAGGGCGGCGTGAAGGAGCCCATGCTGGCGCAGGTGGACACCCACACCCTCACCGTGCTGGAGCCCCCGCCCCTGGACTTCAAGAGCAAGAAGGTGCTCGAGGTGCAGGCCGGCCAGGTGGAGAAGCTCGTCATCCACCCCGGTGGCCGCGGCGAGCCCATCACCCTGGAGAAGGGCCAGCAGACCAACCAGTGGGAGGTGGTGACCCCCCTGCCCGGCCGGGCCCGGCAATTCAAGGTGGCCTCGCTCCTCGGCGCGCTGGAGAAGCTCGAGGCGGAGGCCGTGGTCGCCACCGGGGCGAAGCTCGGGGCGCGCTACGGCATCACCGACAGCTCCCGTGGAGTCACGCTGATGGATGGCTCGGGCCAGGAGCTCGCGCGGCTGTGGATTGGCAACCCCGTGCCGAACAACTCGCAGCACACCTACGGGCGGGGCTCGTCCGAGGACATCTACGAGCTGAGCACCGCCGCGCTCGAGGCCCTGCCCCTGAAGCTGGAGGAAGTGCTGGATCAGGGACAGGGCAACGCCCCCTGAGCGGGCGCGCGAGACCTCACACCTCGAGCAGCAGGAAGCGCTGCTCGGGGTGCATCTTCGTCATGAGCGGCATCGCCACGTTGTAGACGGGAATGCCGCTCTTCGTCTTCGCCTGGGGCGCGCCATGGTGCGCGTGGCCATGGAAGACGGCTTCCGCGCCGTAGTGGTCCACCGGCATCGCCAGCCGGCTGGTGCCCAGGAAGGGGCGGATCTCGATGTTCTCCCCCTCCAGCGTCTCCGGCACGGGGGCGTAATGCATGATGACGACCTTCTTGGGCGTATCCAGGTGGCTGAGCGCCGCTTCCAGCTTGAGCGACTCGTGCACCGCCTCCTGGACGAAGGACTTCGTCTGCCCCTCGCCGAAGGCCTGCAGCGTGGCGTTGCCGAAGCCTCCGCCGAAGCCCTTCACGCCCGCCACCCCCAGCGTCTTCTCGAAGATGAAGTGGTCCCCGTCGAGGATGTGCACGCCGGCGCGCGCCAGCTCGCCGCAGATCTCCTTGGCCTGGTTGTGCTCGTAGTCATGGTTGCCGAGCACCGCGGCCACCGGGACGCGCAGCGCGGACAGCTCCTCGGCGAGCACCTTGCCCTCCTCCACCATGCCGCGGTCCGTCAGGTCCCCGCAGAGCACCAGCATGTCCGCCTCCGCGTTGATCTGCTTGACGAACTGGCGGAAGCGTCCGTGCTGATCATCCCGGCAATGGAGATCACCGACCGCCGCCAAGCGTATTTTCGAGCTCGCATCTCGCGCCACGTGTGTCCCCCTTCTCTCGATCCCGCTCGTCCCAGGACTTGCCATCCCGGTAGCCCCAGTGATGGATGTCCACCATGTAGTTCACCTTGGAGATGAGCGTGCCGCGGCACAAGCGCTCCTGCCAGTTGCCCTCCTTGAGGGTGTCGAGCGTGCGCGACATGAGCTCCGTCATGAGCCACGTGGGCACCAGATCGCGCTCGCACGGGTAGGCGAAGCGGAACATCATCAGGTGGCTGAGCAGCACTTCCCAGTACCGATCGAAGCGGCGCAGCAGCCGCGCCCAGTCCATGCCGTGCCCCATCTTGAGGATGAGGTGGTTGATGTCCGCGCCGTCGTAGCGCTCGCGCTCGGTGACGAAGGCCTTGGACCAGATGGTCTCCTCGGCGGGGGACACCAGACACTCGCGGCCGAACACCGGCGCCTTGCGCGCGTGCTCGAACCACTCGTCGTCCACCGTGGCCACGCCGTTGCCCGAGGAGAAGATGAAGTCGACGAAGTAGTCACCCCGCCAGGCCTTGTAGAGCCACGCCTCGTCCGTGCGCTCGGTGCGCCAGCCGTCCTTCTCCAGGACGATCAGCGCCTGCTCCGCGTCGCGTTTGCGCGGAAACAGATCCAGATCCTTCGTGTCGCGGTAGATGCCTGTATAGGCGGAGTACGCGTAGGCCCCTCCCACCAGGAATGGCACGCCCGCGTCCAACAGCACCTCGATGGCGCGCCCGCGCGTGTTGATTTCCTCGGGATGACGTTGTCGCTCGGCGAGCGAGGCGTCGATTCCCATCTCTCCTGGATGATTGGAGTCTCGCTTTTCCATTTCCATAGGGGGGAAGCTAGGGACGGGGCGGATCCCCGTCGAAATCGGACCCAGGTCCGCTTGGAGGGCAGGCAGGCCGGGCCGCAAGGGCTTGAAATCCTTGTGCTTTCGTTTTTCGTCCGGGCCGCTTTCCGTTTTTCGGAGCCACGGTGTCACTTCCAGCGAACGAGCCTCGCGCACCCGAGGGCCGGGCAGACTTCGAGGGGATACGCTCGTGACGAGTACCCACCCATGGCCGTGGCCGGAAACACCTCCGTCCAGGAGCCCAGGAGCCGCTCCAGCGGGACGCCTGGCCGCTCACGGTGACGAGGACGGTACGGGTAGGCTCGGACCTCCCCCCCGAGGCGAGACGAGGCAGTTCTTGGCAGTGAAGATCCCACCGGACCTGAAGGTCATCGACGGAGGCCAGCAGGACCGGCATGCCTTCCTGCACGAGCTGTACAAGAACTACGGCGGCAGCGTGTACGGGCGCTGCCGCTTCCTCTTGAAGGACGCCGCGAAGGCGGAGGACGCGGCGCAGGAGGTCTTCGTGCGCGTCCTGCTGCAACCGGCGTCGTTGCACACGGCGAACTCGCCCCTGGCGTGGTTGATGAAGGTCGCCACCCACCACTGCCTCAACCAATTGCGCGCGGAGCAGGCCCCGTGGCGCCGCGCGTTCGAGCGGGACGAGCAGGCGCGTCCCGAGGGGGACGGAGGCGAGCGGACCCTGGAGACGCGCGACCTGGTGCGCTCGCTCCTGTCCCGGGTGGACCCGGAGACGCAGGCGGCGGTGGTGCACTACTGGGTGGATGGAATGACGCTGGAAGAGGTGGCGGCGCTGCTGGGCCGCTCGGTACCCACGGTGCGCAAGCGGCTGGAGGGCTTCGCGACCCTGACGAACGAGGAGCTGAAGGTCCCATGAGCGCGCATCTGACGGAGTGGATGCTGCGGCGGCTGCGCGCCGGGGAGCTGTCCGGCGGGGACGCCCAACAGGCCCGGAGCCATGTCGCCACCTGTGGTGAGTGCCAGCGGGTGCTCCACGGTCTCGAGGAGGAACAGGCGCGCTTCGAGGCCCAGGTGCCCTTCGAGCGCTTCGAGGCCCGGGTGGAGGGCGCCCTGAAGGAGAAGAAGGAGCCCGCCTCGCGGCCGCGCGTCAACGGGCTGCTGGTGGCGGCGGCGGCCCTGGTGCTGCTCACGGTGGTGGTGCGTCCCTTTCTCGAGCCCGAGTCCGCCAACCGGCTCAAGGGTGGTGGTGCCTCGGCGACCTTGCGCATTGGCGGCGAGGGCCCCCAGCGCGCCGTGCTTCCCGGGGACACGGAGACGGTGCTGCCGAACGAGCGGGTGCGGATCGGCTACACGGCGGGACCCTACCCGTTCATCCTCGCGCTCTCGCTGGACGACACCGGGGAGGTCTCCCCGCTGTACGCCACCGAGGATCGGCGCAGCCTGCGCGTGGAGCCGGGAGACGGACGGCACTGGCTGCCCGACAGCGTGCGCTTCACGGGGACGGGGAACGAGCGGGTGATGGTGCTGCTGTCCAGCGAGCCCCTGGAGCTGGACGCGGTGGCGGCGCGAGCGCTTCGCGCCTGGGAGGAGGCGGGCAACCAGGTCTCGGAGATGGGGCCCCTGGAGCTGGGTGGGGAGGAAATCGACTGGGTGCTGCACAAGCCATGAGGCGTCCGGGCCTGTCCGCCTGGGGTGTGCTCCTGGGTCTGCTCCTGGCGAGCGCCGCGGGCGCCGTCCCCACGCGCCGCTTCGCGCTGGCGGCGGGCAATGACGAGGGGGGCGCGGGCACCCGGCCGTTGCGCTTCGCGCGGCAGGATGCCCGGACGATGCTGAGCCTGCTGTCGCGGCTGGGCGGGGTGGCGCCCGGAGATTCGCGGCTGCTGCTGGACGAGGAGCCCGAGGACTTCCTGCGGGCGCTCGCCGAGGTGGAGGCCCAGGCCCGGGTGGCGCGGGCCCGGGGCGAGCGCACCGAGCTCATCCTCTACTATTCGGGCCACGCGAAGGACGGCGCGCTGCGCATGGGCGAGGGGGTGCTGGAGCTGGAGGCGCTCAAGCGCCGGCTGGAGGCCTCGCCCGTGGACATCCGCATCGCCATCCTGGATGCGTGCCGCTCGGGGTCGCTCACCCGCGCGAAGGGCGCCCGGCGCGCGCCCGCCTTCGCCATCGACACGGGCCCGGCCCAGACGGCGCGGGGGCTCGTCCTGCTCACCTCCAGCTCGGCGGACGAGGACTCCCAGGAGTCGGATCTGCTGGGGGGCAGCTACTTCACCCACCACCTCTTCAGCGGCCTGCTGGGGGACGCGGATCGCTCCGGGGACGGGCAGGTGACGCTCTTCGAGGCGTACTCCCATGCCTATGCGCGCACGGTGGCGGACACCGCCGACAGCGGCGCCGGAGCGCAGCACCCCACCTTCAGCTACGACCTGGCGGGCCAGGGAGACCTGGTGCTGACGGACTTGCGTGGACACGACGAGGGCGTGCTGTTGCCGGGGAGCGCGCCCGCGGGCGCCTATTACTTCGTGAGCCCCCTGGGCCTGGTGGTCGCCGAGGTGGACAAGGCGGCGGACACCGAGCGCAGGCTCGCGCTGGCGCCGGGCCGCTACACGGTGAAGCGCCGGCTGGCGGACCGGCTGCGCATCGGCGAGGCGGAGGTGCGTCGCGGGGGCACCACGGTGCTCGACGAGTCGAGCCTGCGCGATGCGCCCTTCTCGGATGATCCGGTGAAGGGCGTGCCCTACCAGACACGCACGCGGCGCGCCTATTGGACGCTGGGGCTCAGCGGCGGCTACCACTCCTTCTTCGACACGCCCACGCGCGACAACCTCTTCCTCTCCACTCCGATGCTGGGACTGGAGGCGAGCCTGCACCACTACTTCCACGAGGATTGGCGCTGGGACGTGGATCTGTCCTTCGGCTCGCGGCAGGCCACGCTGGCGCTGCCCACGCTGTCGGGGCCGCTCTACCGCTATTCGCTGCTCAACGCGGGCACGTCGTTCGTGCGCGAGTGGCCCCTGGGCCGCGTGAATCCCTTCCTCGGCGCGCGTCTGGCCTACTCGGTCATGGTTCGCGACTTCACGGACACGGGCCTGCCCACCCAGTTCTACGGGGTCATCACCCCCGGACTGATGGCGGGAGTGCGCTGGCCGCTGACCCACCACATCGAACTCACCGGACGCGCCCGCGTCCATTACCTCCTCTACAACGTCGACGAGCAACGCTCCCTGGGCTACTGGGAACTCGGGGCACTCGTCACGTTCCGTCTCTGAACCAGGAGCGTGTCATGCGAACCCTCTGGCTCTTGTTGCTGGGCTGTGCCGCCAGCGCCTGTGTGGGCAACTTCTCCAACGACGACCTCGAGTTCCTCAACGCCCTGCCCGCGCGCGAGGATCTGATGGCCCGGCTGCCTGGAAGCGAGGAGCGCGCCGGCACCAGGGGCCCGGGGCAACGCGTGGCCCGGCTCGCCGTGGGAGAGGCCGCGCAGTTCTATCGCAACACCCAAGATGCCTCGGACGTCTTCAACGCGGGGCTGGAGGCACTGCTGTCGCGCCTGGAGCTGATCCAGACCGAGCCCCCGACGACGCGCGCCCTGGGCAAGCGGAGCTGGGGGCCCATGACGCTCGACGCGTCCGGAACCCACGAGGTGCGCCTGTTGATGACCCGGACGGGCCGCGTCTTCGACTACCGGCTCGAGGTGCGGCGCACCGGCTCGGGCGATGCGGGCTGGTGGACCTTCCTGGAGGGCGTCTTCCAGGCGGACGGAGGCATGCGCCGGGGGGCGGGAGCGGTGCACCTTCAGATCGGAGCGGCGGTGGCCAACGGCTTCGATCTGGGGTGGATCTCGGAACAGGGGCGGGAGTGGCTGTCGACCCAGGAGCGGTTGGACATCGTCTATCAGACGCGCACCCTGCCCCTGCGCGTGGAGATGAACTTCGTCTCCGCCCAGGCCAAACAGGAGTTCCAGTACACCTACCGCAAGCTGCCGGACGGGCTCGGGGAGATGAGGTTCTTCATCCGGACCAACCTCGTGCCGGGCGAGCAGCGCGAGGATCTGTCCGTCCTCAGCCGGTGGACGCGGGACGGGGCCGGGGTGGCGCGCGCGGCGGTGACGGGGGGAGACGTGACCGAGGGCCTCGAGGAGAAACAGGTGGAGTGCTGGAACACGAGCTTCCAGCTCACCTACCGCCAGCGCAGCTGGAACGCGGCCCCGGAAGGGAGTCCCGAGGCGTGTCCGGACGTCTCCGCGCTGGGGCCCTGAGGCCGCGGCTCACATGTCCTCCAGCTCCTTGCCCTTGGTCTCGCGGATGAAGAAGACGACGAAGAGGAGCGAGGCCACCGCGGCCGCGGTGTACAGGCCGTAGGCGAGGCCCAACCCCACGGTGCGCAGGCTGGGGAAGGTGGCGGAGACGAGGAAGTTGGCGACCCACTGCGCGGCGCCGGCGAGCGCCAGGGCCTGGGCGCGGATGCGGTTGTTGAACATCTCCCCGAGCAGCACCCACACCACGGGACCCCACGACAGGCCGAAGCAGAAGACGTAGAGGTTGGCGGCGACGAGGGCGATGGGGCCCGCGGAGCCCTGGAGCACGGGGGCGCCCGAGGCATCCAGCGGCGCCGAGCCGAACACGAACGCCATCGTCCCGAGCGTCAGCATCATCCCCACCGAGCCGATGATGAGCAGGGGCTTGCGCCCGAAGCGGTCCACCGTGGCGATGGCGATGAACGTGGTGACGATGTTGGTGACGCTGGTGATGACGGTGATGATGAGCGAGTTCTGCTCCGAGAACCCCACCGCCTGCCAGAGGACGCTCGAGTAGTAGAAGATGACGTTGATGCCCACGAACTGCTGGAAGACCGACAGGCCGATGCCAATCCAGACGATGGGCAACAGGCCGAAGCGTCCGCGCAGCTCCTTGAAGTGACCGCGCTCCTCGGAGGAGAGCGTGCGGCGGATCTCCACCATCTTCGCCTCGGCGCCGCGGCCCAGCACGGTGCGCAGCACGGTGAGCGCCTTGGCCTCGTCGCGCTTGGCGACGAGGTAGCGTGGAGACTCGGGAATCATGAGGGCGCCCACGCCATAGGCCACGGCGACGGGCAGCTCGGACAGGAGCATCCAGCGCCACGCGGACAGCCCGAACCAGTAGGGGTTCTCCGCCGAGCCCGCCCCGGCGGCGATGCCATAGTCGGCGAGCAGCGCGGCGAAGATGCCCGTCACGATGGCCAGCTGCTGCAGCGAGCCGAGCCGGCCCCGGAGGTGGGCGGGAGCGATCTCCGCGATGTAGGCAGGAGCGATGACGCTGGCGATGCCCACGGCGATGCCGCCCACCAGCCGCCACAGGCTCAGGTCCACGAGCCCGAAGGCGAGCCCCGAGCCCACCGTGCTCACGGAGAAGAGGATGGAGGCCACCACCATCACCCGGATGCGTCCCAGGCGGTCCGCCAGCTGACCGCCCACGAACGCCCCCACGGCCGAGCCGAGCAGCGCCGAGGACACGGTCAGGCCGATGGCGGTGTCACTGGCCTGGAAGGTGGATGCCAGGGCCCCCACGGCCCCGTTGATGACGGCCGTGTCGTAGCCGAACAGGAAGCCCCCCAGGGCCGCCACCGAGGAGATCAAGACCACCTTGGAGACGGACCCATCCGCGGCCATCGCGCCTTCGCGCACATGCCCCATCCACACACCTCCCGGAACGCGCTCTCATCATCCGCACGCCGGGCACCGAGTCATCCCCTCACTCGCGGGAGGGTGTCGGCCGCTGGAAAGAAGCCGCGCCCGCAGTGTCCCCCACGGGCATTTCGAGGCACAGCCGAGCCCCACCCTCCGGGCGGTTGGTCGCGGTGAGCCGTCCGCCGAACTGGGCCACCAGCTCGCGCGACAGGTTGAGCCCCAGGCCCATGCCCTTGTCGGGCCCCTTGGTCGTGAAGAAGGGCTCGAAGAGCCGGGGCAGCACCTCGGCGGGGATGCCGGGCCCGTTGTCCTCGACGAGCAGCGCCACGTGCGCCGCCCCGAGGCGGCCCGTCACCCGGACCTCGCCCTCACCGGCCCGGTGTGTCTCCAGCACATCGCCAGCGTTGACGAGCAGGTTGAGCACCACCTGCACCAGGCGCTGGCGCACGGCGAAGATCCTCGGCAGCTCCACGGGCACGTCGATGTGCAGCCACGCCACGTGCTTGAGCCGGAGCGAGGCCAGCTTCATGGCATCGGCCACCACTTCCGCCAGCGAGCACTCCGCGGGCTCCTGGGCTTCCATGCGCGCGAACCCCTTCAGGTCCGCGACGATCTGCTGGATGTGGCGCACGCCCAGGCGCGTCTCGGCGAGCACGTCGGCCAGCGCCTCGCGGTCCACCTCGCGCGGCGCCAGCAGTTCCTCGCGCACGTGGTCCACGTTGGCGCCCACGTAGGCCAGGGGATTGTTGATCTCGTGCGCCACCCCCGCCGACAACTGCCCCACGAGCGCCAGCTTCTCGGCCTGGGCCCGCCGGTGCTCACTGAGCGCCAGCGCCTCCAGGGCCTCGCGGCGGGCGCGCTCGCTGCGGATGTCCTGCTCCACGTTCAAGGCATGGGACACGCGGACACACAGGAAGTCGGCGACGAGCGTCGTGCACACCATGAGCATCAGCCAGAACGCCGACTCGACCCAGGGCCGCTGGGCGTGGCGCACGAGCAGCAGGGTGCCCGCGCAGCACACCGCGCCACTCAGGAAGATGGCGCCCCGGTCCTGCCACAGGGACAGGGCGATGCCCACGCTCAGGGGCATGGTGGCCACCAGGACGAAGTAGGGCGTCCCCACCCCGCCCATGACGCCGGCCAGCCCCACCATGCAGCACGCCGAGCCGAGCACGAAGAGGTACAGCGTCGCGCGGTTCCAGGCGGGAGAGCTGTCGGGCAGGAACCTCATCACCACGATGAGGGCGACCCACGCCAGGCGGAGGCCCAGCGCCCACGCACTGAAGCGGCCCAGGTAGAGGACATCGGCCCAGCCGGTGCCCAGCAGGAGCGCCACCAGCCCCCAGAGCGAGCGCGGAGTCCACACCGCCCGCCACCCGCCCGTGTGGGTCGTGACCGTCTCGGTGGCCAACGCGGAGGCGACGGAGGAAGTCATGTCTTCCCTCGAAAACAGGAAAGAATAACACACTTCGAGTCCGAGCAGGGGCCGCCCCACCCGCCTGCCCTCCCGGGCATCCGTCCTTGACTCGGTGGGAGTCACTCTCTAGGTTGGCTCTCTTCCCCTCGGTAATTCAGCGAAGGACCCCTGTACCATGGCTCGCGTCACAGTCGAAGACTGCCTCCCCCTGGTCGACAACCGCTTCGCGCTCGTGCTGCTGGCGGCCAAGCGCGCCCGTCAGCTCATGGCCGGCGCCCGCCCCATCATCGACATCTCCAAGAACAAGCCGCCCGTGCTGTCGCTGCGCGAGGTGGCCACCGGCCGGGTGAAGTTCGATCGCGACGTGCGCGAGGCCCTCACCGGCAAGTACTCCAAGGAGCCCAAGGGCCTCTAGTCGTCGCCCTGCTCCGGCGGTCGTCCGGAGACGGCGAGGGGGCCGCCCGCGCGCAGCAGCATCCGGGCCGCGCGCGCGGCGATGGCCTTCTCGCCCTTGTAGCCCAGCAACGAGGCCACGCGCACGAGCGGTACCCAGCGGGCCTCATCCACCTCCACCCGTTGTCCCGCGTGCTGGATGTCACCGAGCACGCCCGAGTGATAGCGGAAGAGGAAGAAGTGGACGCGCTTGAAGATGCGCTGGCCACGGAACTGGTAGACGTAGCGGATCTCCCCCAGCGGCGCGACGAGCGTGGCCCGCAAGCCCGTCTCCTCCCACACCTCGCGCGTCGCGGTCTGCTCGGCGGACTCCCCGGGATCCACGTGTCCCTTGGGCAGTGCCCACAGGGAGCGGCCATGGGGGCGGATGACGGCCACCTCCAGCTCTCCTGCCTGTTCTCGAACGACGATTCCTCCGGCGGAGGCCTCACGGGGCATGATGCCACCGTAACCGATGAGCGCGCGCCGCGGTCAGGAGACTTGCGCGAAGTGGCGCAACTTGGCTTCCGCGCCCAATCGGTACGCGTAACGCAGATCCGACAACAGCCGCTCCAGCCGCCGGGACGTCACGTGCCCCATCAGCCGGGAGCAGAAGTTGCGCGAGAGCCGGTTGGCCTCCTGGTAGCGCCAGCGCTCCTCCTCGGACAGTCGCGCCCGGTAGGACACCCGGTCGAACAGCCGCCAGCGCAGCTCCTCGGCCCACGCCCGCACGCCCGTTCCCCAGCGGTGCAGCAGGCACAGGGCGAACTTGTCCACCTCCGCCTGCGCCTCCAGCTCCAGCAGGGACACGGTCCGCTCCTGGGTGGCCGTATGCGCCAGGTAGACGAAGTGGGAGACGCCCTCGGCGACCTGGCAGAAGCCGTCCAGTTCGCGCTCCATCAGGGCATGGACCGGCGCGCCCGCGTAGGGCTCGAGCCGCCGCAGCAGCGCGGGCGCCAGGTAGAGGGCCACCTCCACTTCCCCGTCCTCCTCGCGCACGAGCAGCTCCTCCTCGGAGCGGCCCGTGGAGCCCAGGAGGACCGCCGCCTCGGAGTCCACCAGGAAGACCTCGGCCCGGGCCTCGCAGGTGAGCCCGTAGATGGCCTCCAGGTGGGCCTGCACTCGGTCGATCACGCGCCGACCCCCGGGCTCAGTTGGGCATCCCCTTGGGGCACACCAGGCCCGCGTCGACCAGGACGCGCTCCAGCCGATCATCCCCGGTGCGCACCCAGCTCTCGTACACCTTGAGGGCGCCCGAGGGGCCATTGCTCACCAGCCCCCGCGCCGCGATCTCCCCGAGCACCTCGACGAGCGCGCGGAAGCGGGCGCTCAGCTCGCGGTACACGGCGGCGAAGCCCGCGGCCGGGGCCAGGTCGGCGAGCTGCCCGTACGCCGCCCCGCCCATCTGGATGTAGTAGTCCTGCCCCACCGGCCCCTCGCGCAGCGCGCCCGAGAAGAAGCCCGCCTGATAGAGCGACACGTCCCCCAGCCGCCGCAGGGTCCGGATGCGCTCGTCGCGCTGCTGCTGGAGCGAGCGGTGATACAGCACCGCGAGGGGCTCCTGCTCCGAGCGCCCGTCCTCTCCCTTGCTGAACAGCTTGTCGGACGAAGCGAACTCCGCCAGCAGGTTCACCAGGTAGAACTCGGTCGTCTCCGCGACCGCGACCCGTTGGCGCCGGATGACCTCTTCCAGGAGCGTCTTGAAGAATTCCTTCAATGACGGGGACGTGACCAGTTGACTCATGGACGCTCGACCTCCCTTCCTTCCCCCGGAAATCGCGGCGGGGGATGTACAGGTCAGAATACCAATGCGCCCGCAATGCCGCAAAGCGGCATCCAATCATTCCAAGGGCTTACGTTGGCACTCCCCGGTGTCGACTGCCAGAAAGTCCCCGATGGAAGAGCCCCGGGGTGCCGGGAATCCACTGGTGGACAAACCCCGGAAAACCGAGTCATCCCGGGCGGTTGCCACCTTTCCGGGCGCGTCGCCAGGCGCGCTTGACGGGTCGAGTCCCCTGGTTATTATCCCGCGCGCTTGGCGGTTGGCACTCGTGAGGTGCGAGTGCTAATCGCCCGGGCCTGAGGCCCTTCATCCACCCCGTGGGCGCGCCGGATCCCCGGCTCGTCCCCCTTTCGAGGAGACCGACCATGAAGATTCGTCCCCTGCAGGATCGTCTGATCATCAAGCGCGTGGCCGAGGAGAACAAGACCAAGGGCGGTCTGTTCATCCCCGACACCGCCAAGGAGAAGCCGCTCGAGGGCAAGGTGATCGCCGTCGGCAATGGCAAGGTGCTGGAGGATGGCAAGGTGCGCGCCATGGACATCAAGGCCGGCGACACCATCCTGTTCAGCAAGTACGCGGGCACCGAGATCAAGCTCGACGGTGAGGAGCACCTCATCCTCCGTGAGGAGGATGTGCTCGGCGTGATCGAGAAGTAATCCCCCGCTCCCTCCTCTTCCCTTCAAGGAATCAAGACCATGGCAAAAGACATTCTTTTCGACGTCCGCGCGCGCGAGTCCATCCTGCGCGGCGTGAACATCCTGGCCGACGCGGTCAAGGTCACCCTGGGGCCCAAGGGCCGCAACGTGGTGATCGAGAAGTCCTTCGGCTCGCCCACCATCACCAAGGACGGCGTGACGGTGGCCAAGGAGATCGAGCTGGAGAACAAGTTCGAGAACATGGGCGCCCAGATGGTCAAGGAGGTCGCCTCCAAGACCAGCGACGTGGCCGGTGACGGCACCACGACGGCGACCGTGCTGGCGCAGGCCATCTTCCGCGAGGGCGCGAAGCTGGTGGCCGCCGGGCACAACCCGATGGACATCAAGCGCGGCATCGACAAGGCCGTGGCGGCCATCACCGCCGAGCTGAAGAACCTGGCCAAGCCCACCAAGGACAAGAAGGAGATCGCCCAGGTTGGCACCATCTCCGCCAACGGCGACACCACCATCGGGCAGATCATCGCCGACGCGATGGAGAAGGTGGGCAAGGAGGGCGTCATCACGGTGGAGGAGGCCAAGGGCCTGGACACCACCCTGGACGTGGTCGAGGGCATGCAGTTCGACCGCGGCTACCTCTCCCCGTACTTCGTGACGGATCCGGAGCGCATGGAGGTCGTCCTCAACGACCCCCTCATCCTCATCAACGAGAAGAAGATCTCCTCGATGAAGGACATGCTCCCCATCCTCGAGCAGGTCGCCCGCTCGGGTAAGCCCCTGCTCATCATCGCCGAGGACATCGAGGGCGAGGCGCTGGCCACGCTCGTGGTGAACAAGATCCGCGGCGTGCTCAACGTGGCGGCGGTGAAGGCGCCGGGCTTCGGTGACCGCCGCAAGGCCATGCTCGAGGACATCGCCACCCTGACGGGCGGCCGGATGATCGCCGAGGACCTGGGCATCAAGCTGGAGACGCTGCAGCTGACCGACCTGGGCCGCGCCAAGCGCATCACCATCGACAAGGACAACACCACCATCGTCGACGGTGCCGGTGCCCAGACGGAGATCGAGGCGCGCGTGAAGCAGATCCGCGCCCAGATCGAGGAGACCAGCAGCGACTACGATCGCGAGAAGCTCCAGGAGCGTCTGGCCAAGCTCGTGGGCGGCGTGGCCGTCATCAACGTGGGCGCCGCGACCGAGACCGAGATGAAGGAGAAGAAGGCTCGCGTCGAGGACGCCCTCAACGCGACCCGCGCGGCCGTCGAGGAGGGTGTGGTTCCTGGCGGTGGCGTGGCCCTGCTGCGCTGCTCCAAGGTGCTCGAGGGCATCAAGACCGAGGCCGGTGAGAAGTTCGGCGTGGACATCATCCGCCGCGCCGTCGAGGAGCCGCTGCGCCAGATCGTCGCCAACGGCGGCCTCGAGGGCAGCGTCATCGTCAACAAGGTCAAGGAAGGCTCGGGCGCGTACGGCTTCAACGCCGCCACCAGCGTCTACGAGGACCTGCTGGCCGCGGGCGTGATCGACCCGGCCAAGGTGAGCCGCACCGCGCTGCAGAACGCGGCGTCGGTCGCCTCCCTGATGCTCACCACCGAGGCGATGGTGGCCGAGCGTCCGAAGGAGGAGAAGGACCTGCCCGCCGGCGGCGCCGGTGGCATGGGTGGGATGGGCGGCATGGGCGGCATGGGCGGCATGGGGATGTAATTCCCTCCCGCACAGGTCCGTGGGCGCGGCGTCCCCGCGCCCCGGGCCTGGCCATCACGGCCCCTGGATCCCTCGTGGAGCCAGGGGCCGTCCGCTTTGCGGGGCCCGGCAGAACGCACGCCTGGATGGCACGGGACCCGGCTCGCGATTAATTTCAGCCCACAGACAACCAGGAGGACACACGTGCAACCCGTGAAGATCTACACCACCACCTATTGTGGCTACTGCGTCCGGGCGAAGGATCTCCTCAAGCGCAAGGGCGTCGCATACGAGGAAGTGGACGTGACGGGTGACGACGAGATGCGCTCGAAGCTGGTGGAGATGAGTGGTGGCCAGCGCACGGTGCCGCAGATCTTCATCGGCAGCACGCACGTCGGGGGCTACACCGACCTGGCCCAGTTGGACCGGGACGGCAAGCTGGAGCCCATGCTCCAGGCCTGAGTGGCGGGCGGGCGGGCGAGCCCCGCCCCCGGCAAGCATCTCGCCTCCACCATGAGCAGGTTACCCCGAGCGATTTCCCACTCAGGGTTCTCACACAGGGGAGGTGGACGATGGCCAAGACAGGTGGAAAGTCCCCGGGGATCAAGGACGACGTCATTGGTGTGATCTACCAACGGCTGCAGGCGGCATCGGACGTGGACCAGTACATCCAGGACGCCGAGCAGCAGGGTGACCGGGAAGTGGTCGAGTTCCTGCGCGACTACCAGGAGTCCCAGAAGGACCTGGCCGAGCGCGCCAAGAACCTGCTCGGGGCCCGGATGGCTCGCAACGGGGCGCCGCGTGAGGCCCGCGTGCAGTCCGGCAAGAAGCTGGTGGTGGATGCCGAGCACCTGCGCAAGGACGCCGGCGCACCCACCAACGCCCAGATCAAGTCGGGTGGGCAGGCCCAGGACGACATCGTGGACGAACAATCCAAGGAGTCGTTCCCGGCCAGTGATTCGCCCGCCAAGTACTAGCGGCCTCCACTCGGAGGGGAACGGCCCGGGCACGTCCCTCGTGTCCGGGCCGTCGTGCGTGGGCGCCCCCCGAGAGGGACAACCCGTGCCGCCTTCCCCGACTCCCGCCCCGGGTGGAAATCTCCTGGGGGGCTTGATTCCTGGTGGGCAGGCCGCGGAGCGAGACAAACGCTTGCTCCCTTGTGGAAGCCCCCGTAAACAGGAGCTTCCGTGAAGCTGGCGGAGCCTCCTGCTCGCCGCGCGGATTGGAGGGACTACGCCCATGATCGACGACAGAGCCGAGTCCACGTTGACCGTGCAGGTGGGAGACAGTCCGCCGACACGCATCCAGGTGCGTGACTGGACTGTGGAGGTCAACGCAGGGCCGGACAAGGGCAAGAAGGTCACCACCCAGGATGCGCTGCTGCGCGTGGGCTCCGACCCCGCGAGCGACCTGGTGCTCAGTGATCAGACGGTGAGCCGCCGTCACCTGGAACTGGAGCGCAACTCGCAAGGCATCCTCCTGCGCGACCTGGGCAGCCGCAACGGCACCTTCCTGGACGGCCACCGGGTGATCCAGGTGCTGCTGCAGCACGGCGACAAGGTGCAGCTGGGCAAGACGAAGCTCGTCATCAAGCAGGAGTCGCGCGCCACCGAGGTGGAAGTCTCGGGCGGAGCGGATGCCTTCGGCTCGCTGGTGGGCACCGCGGAGAAGACGCGGGTCGTCTTCGCGCAGCTGCGCGGCATCGCCCGCGAGGACATGAACCTGCTGCTCGAGGGCGAGACGGGCACCGGCAAGGAGCTGGCCGCGCGCGCCGTGCACCAGCACTCCATGCGCCGCCATGGCCCCTTCAAGGTGGTGGACTGCAACCTCATCACCGAGGAGAAGGCCGAGCGAGAGCTGTTCGGGGGTCTGCGCGCCGACGAGGACAAGGGCGCCAAGGGCGTGTTCGAGGCCTCCCAGGGCGGCACCCTCTTCCTGGACGAGGTGGGCGAGCTGCCCCTGTCGCTCCAGCCCAAGCTGTTGCGCGTGCTCGAGTCGCGCGAGGTGCCCTCGATCACCGGAGCCCCCACCCCCGTGGACGTGCGCGTCATCGCCTCCACGCACCGCAACCTCGAGGAGGACGTGCGCCAGGGCCGCTTCCGGGCGGATCTCTACTTCCGCCTGGCCGTGGCGCGCGTGCGCCTGCCCCCGCTGCGCACCCGGCGTGAGGACATCCCCGTGCTGGCCCAGTCGCTCTTGCGCGGCATCAAGTCCTCCTTCGAGCTCACGCCCCAGACGCTCGCCCTCTTCGAGGGCTATGACTGGCCGGGCAACGTGCGCGAGCTGCGCAACGTGCTCGAGCGCGGCGCGCTCATGCAGGAAACGGGCAACTCGAGCTGGCTGGACTTCATGGCCCAGAACCAGCGGCGCACCGAGGGCGAGCAGCCCACCACCAGCGTGGCCGCCCTGGTGACGAACATGCCCTACCACGAGGCCAAGGATCGCGTGGTGGCCGACTTCGAGCGCCTCTACTTCGCCGAGGTCATGCGCGAGTCCAACTTCGACATGAAGAAGGCCGAGCAGCACACGGGCCTGTCCATGCAGAGCCTCTACCGACTGCTCAAGAAAAACGGTCTGCGCTTGAAGGATCTCAAGAACGCCGAGGGACTTGATAAATGACGCCTCCGTTGTCCTGACCCCAACGGAGACCTCCACATGATGCGCCGTATCGCCATCGCCTCCCTCCTCGCTTCGGCGGCCGCGGGCTGCGCCAGCACGCAGCAGGCCCAGACCCAGGGCGCCACCACGAAAGAAGAGCGGATGCGCATCAGCAACCAGCCGCCCTTCGACGTGTCGGTGTGCCAGACGCAGCTGCCCGCCCTGCCCCAGCCCGCCAACCAGGGCGGCCTGGTGGGCGGCCTGCTCTTCGCCCGTCCCCAGGTGATGGAGTGCCTGGTGGATCCCAAGTCCCGCGGCGACGCGGAGACCACGCGCGTCGTGGTGAAGACGACCGTGAACGACCAGGGCGGCACGCACGCCGTCTCTGGCGAGAACCTCACCCCCGAGGGCACCGCGTGCGTGCAGAAGACGGTGGACACGCTCGTGCCGCTCACCGCCCTGGCCAAGGGCGCGCAGCCGGTGGAGTCCGAGAGCGTCTTCGTCCACGAGCGCGCCAACAGCGCCAGCGTGAAGTTCGGCAGCAACCCGGGCTCGGACTACTCGGGCGCCGTGCGGCTCGCCCAGCCCCAGTGGTGTGACTGCTACGCGGGCTTCACCACCGTGGCCCCCCCCACGGTGCGTGCCAACATCACCCTGAAGAAGACCGCCACGACCGCGGCCGACATCACCTTCGATCCGGTGGGCACCCCCGAGGGCGAGCAGCTCGCCGCGTGCCTCAAGGGCAAGATGGCGGCGGTGCCGGCGAAGCTGGACGTGGACGAGCTGAAGTTCCCCTACCGCTTCGTCCACTTCAACTCGCGCGCCACCGAGCCCTCCGCGGATCTCCAGCCCGAGATGCGCTTCTTCCAGTTGGATCTGGTGCGCAACCAGCGCTCGGCCGACGCGGCCATCGCCTTCGGCCACCGCGCCAACGCCGCCGAGGTCTATGACGCCGTCGTCGCCCAGTACCAGAAGACCAAGGACTGGAAGCTGGTGGACGAGCTCAAGAGCAAGTGCAAGGTGCTCGTCGACGCCTCCCAGGCGTGGGTGAACGCCATCGACGCGCAGCTCAAGGTGGACCAGAGCACCCTGGGGCTCGCCCAGGAGCTCAAGGCCAAGGACGCGTCCTGGGCCGACCTGGAGCCCAAGGCCCAGGAGGTCATCAACAACACCCAGCAGGACCTGGACAACGCCAAGAAGCGCCTCGAGGCCGACCAGGGCGCCTGCCCCAAGGAGACCCGGGAAGCCGCGCCCAAGAAGGACGCCAAGAAGAAGTAGCCCCCGGCGTCTGAAGCACCCGAGGCCCTGAAACACCGAAGGCGCGGCCCCTGGAGCCCCAGGAGCCGCGCCTTCTTGTTTTCCCAGGGCCGCGGGCGGGGCTCAGGCCACGCTGGTGTTGTCGTTGGCCGCGGTGGCCTCGCGCAGCCGCACGCTCACCAGCTTGGAGATGCCGGGCTCCTCCATGGTGACGCCGTAGAGGGTGTCGGCGACTTCCATGGTGCGCTTGTTGTGGGTGATGAGGATGAACTGCGACTGCTTGCTCATCTCCTTCACCATGTCGTTGTAGCGGCCCACGTTGCCCTCATCCAACGGGGCGTCGACCTCGTCCAGGAGGCAGAAGGGCGTGGGTTTGATGAGGAAGATGGCGAAGATGAGCGCCACGGCCGTGAGCGCCTTCTCGCCGCCGGACAAGAGGTTCATGCTCTGCAGCTTCTTGCCGGGCGGCTGGGCGACGATCTCCACGCCGGGCTCGCTCCCCTGCCCTTCCTGGGTGAGCACCAGGCTCGCCCGGCCTCCACCGAACAGCCGCGGGAAGATGGCCTGGAACTTCTCGTTGACGATGTCGAACGTCTGCTTGAAGCGCTCCCGGCTCGACGCGTCGATGCGCCGGATGGCCTCCTGCAGCTTCTCCATCGACTCGCTCAGGTCCTTCTTCTGCCCGAGCAGGAACGCCGAGCGCTGGGTGAGCTCCTCGTGCTCGTCGATGGCGGTGAGGTTGATCTCCCCCATCTTCTCCACCTGGGCGCGCAGCTCCTTGAGCTCCTGCTCCGCCTCCTCGCTCAGCGAGGGCAGCAGGTGGTAGTGGTGCACCTCGTCGGGCAGCTCCACCGCGTGGCGCTCGCGCACCCCCGACACCAGGTGCTCCAGCTCCAGGGAGATCTCCCGCTCGCGCAGCGTCATCTGCGACAGGCCCTGGGTAAGCCCATCCAGCTTCGTGCGCAGCTCGCGCAGCGCCGCCTCCTGGTCGCGCACCTCGCCGGTGGCCGCGGTATGGGCCGCGCGCCGGCCCTCCAGCCCCTCGGTGGCGCCGCGCAGCGCCTCGGCCTTCTCGGCGCGCAGGGCCTCCGTCTCGCTGATGCGGCGGTTAAAGTCCTCCACGCGCGAGGCGCCCTCGCGCACCGTGGACTCCAGCTTGCGCACCCGGCTGGCCATCTCCTCGCGCTGGGCGAGCAGGCTCTCCAGCTCCTTGCGCGCCGCCTCACCCCGCTCGCCGCCCGCGGCCACCTTCACCTTGAGGCTGGTGAGCTGTCCGGTGGCCGCGTCCGCGCGCTGCCTGAGCGACTCCAGCTCGCCCAGCAGCTGCTTCACGCGCTCCTCGCGCGCCTCGCGGTCCGTCTGGCCGTGCGCCACCTCGCCCCGGCTGTTCTCCTCCTCGTGCGCCAGGCCCTCGTACATGTGCGCGAGCTGGGTCTCCTCGGCGTCCACGGCGCGGATCCGATCGCGCACCCGCGCCAGGTCCTCGCTCGCCTTGTGGAGATCCTTCTCCTGGCTGGCCAGGCTCAGCTCCTCGGCGTGCTGGTTGCGCGAGAGCCCCTTGAGCACGTCCTCCGTGTCCCCCATCTGCTTCTGCAGGGTGTAGTGCCGGGTGAGGATCTCGTTGTAGCGCTCCTCCACCCGGGCCACCTCGATGGCCAGCTCGGCGATCTCCCGCTTCTTCTGCAGGGCCCCCACCGCGGCGCCCTCGCGCTCACCGCCGGTGATGGTGCCGTCCGAGCGGAACACCTCGCCGTCCAGGGTGACGAGCGTGCACGCCTCGCTCTCGGCCTCCGCGTAGGAGCGCGCGCTCGCCAGGTCCTCCACGATGATCACGTCCCCGAGCAGCAGCCGCACCACGGGCAGCAGCGCCGGCTCACACGTCACCTCGTCCAGGGCGCGCGCGAGCACGCCCGGGCGGGAGCGGTCCGGTTGGATTTCGGGGGGGAGCCGCTCGGGGGGAGGCACGGGCAGGAAGCTGCCCCGGCCCTCGGCGGCGTCCTTGAGGTACTCCACCAGCTCCACGCCCTTGGCGCGGCTCTCCACGACGACGTGCTGCAGCCGCTCGCCGAGCACCGCCTCCACCGCGCGCTCGTAGCGCGGCGTGGTGGAGAGCACGTCCGCCACCAGGCCGAAGATGCCCTGGGTGCGCGCCTCCTCGCCCGCGCGCACCATCACCGCGCGCACGCCCTTGTCGAAGCCCTCGTAGTCCTTCTGCAGCGCCTCCAGCGAGGCGAGCCGGGTGCGCTTGTCGCTCAGCTCCTCGCGCAGCCCGATGACCTGGACCTCGTTCTCCGTGAACGCCTGGCGGGTGCGGCGCAGCGCCTCCTCTTCCTGGCCCCTGCGCTCGGCGATCTCGATCGACAGGTGGCGGCGATCCTCCACCTGGCGGGCCACCGACTGGCGCGCGTCCTCGAGCTGCTTCTCCTGCTCGCGCAAGCCGTCCGCCTCGGCGCGGCTGCGCGCGCGGCGGGCCTCCAGGTCCGCCTTCTGGCGGGCGAGGTTGACGAGGTTGCTCTCGTGGTTGGCCAGACGGCTGGCCACGGTGACGAGCGCGGCGCGCTCCTGCTCCAGCCGCAGGCCGATCTCCGCCTGCAACTGGCTCACCCGGCGCAGCTCCTCCTGCGCCACCCGCATGGCCACCTCGTCCTCCTTCCACGAGCCGGCGATGTTGCTGAGCTCCGCCTCGCGCGAGCTCATGGTCTCGGACAGCTCGGCCTGCCGGGCCTTGAGCGCCTGGAGCTCCACCTCGGACTGGGCCACCCGGGCGCTCGTCTCCTCGAGATCCTTCTGCCAGTAGGCCAGGTCCTGGTCCGCGCGCTGCACGGCGCTCTCCAGGGCGTGCACCTCGGCCGACAGCTTCTGCAACGCCTGGGTCTCCGCCTCGAGCCCCGCGCGGCGCTCGGCGATGACGGCCTCCTGCTCGCGCATCTTCTCCAGGCCCTCGCGCTCCTCGCCCACCACGCCGCCCAGCTTCTCCTGCAGCTGCTTGGCCTCCGCGTGCAGCGCCAGGAAGCGGTGCGAGGCCGAGTGCAGATCGATCTCGCGCATGCGCGCCTTGAGCTTGCGGTACTTCTCGGCCTTCTTCGCCTGGCGTGACAGGCTCTCCAGGCGGCGCTCCAGCTCGTTGGTGATGTCGGTGACGCGCAGGAGGTTGGCCTGGGTGGCCTCCAGCTTGCGCTCGGCGGCCTTGCGGCGCGACTTGTACTTGGTGACGCCCGCGGCCTCTTCGATCAGGTGGCGCCTGTCCTCGGGCTTGCTGGAGACGATGAGGCCCACGCGGCCCTGCTCGATGATGGAGTAGGCGCGCGTGCCCACGCCGGTGCCGAGGAACAGCTCGGTGATGTCCAGCAAGCGGCAGGTCGTCTTGTTGATGAGGTACTCGGACTCGCCGTTGCGGAAGAGCCGGCGGGTGACGGTCACCTCGGGGATGCCGCCCAGGTGCGCGGGCAGCGTGTCCGTCTCGTCCACGTGGAAGGTGAGCGACACCTCGGCCATGGACAGGGGCGGCTTGGACTCCGAGCCGTTGAAGATGACGTCCTCCATGCCGCGGCCGCGCAGGTTCTTGGCGCTCTGCTCGCCCATCACCCAGCGGATGGAGTCCACCACGTTCGACTTGCCACAGCCGTTGGGGCCGACGATGCCCGTGACGCCCTCATCGAACGAGAAGACGCTGCGCTCCATGAACGACTTGAAGCCGGTGATGTCCAGGCGCTTGATTCGCATGAGGGAACGGGCTCCCGAGAAGAAGGTGCGGACGGACGAGAAACGGCGCCGAGGCCGAAAAATCGGCTCCGGAGCGATTCCGGACGAGTAGCACGCAAGTTTTCGACCGATCAAGCATGACGCCCACCCGGCCCCTGCATTCGCGTGGGCGGACGCGCTCGTCCCCACCCGCCAACCCATGGGTTGTGGGAACGGGAACAGACGCTACCTTCCCTCCGCGCTTCCTGGAGGCATCCCTCGATCAAGGCCCTGCTCGCCCTCTCGCTCCTCACGGGAGCGTGCCACGAGGGTGTAGCACCCCCCTCTGACACGGCGGCGCCGCCAGCTCGTGTCGGGGTGGGCGGGCGCGACGGGCGCCTCCGGGGCTCAGGCCTCCGGGGCCGCCGTCACCGGGGGCTTGGGGCTGGCCTGGGGCTCCACCGTCACCTTCACCACGCGCGGGCCCTCGACCTCCTCCACCTGGATGCGCCACATGTCCAGCTTGAGCACGTCGCCCTTGAGGGGGATGCGGCCCAGCTTCGCCATGAGGTAGCCGGCGATCGTCGTCACCTCGACGTCCTCGTCATCCAGCTTGAACGACACGTCCAGCCGGTCCTCCAGGTCATCGAGCTGCGCCGAGCCGGGCAGCTCGAAGCGCCCACCGGGCAGCGAGCGCACCTCGTCCACGCGCCGCCCCAGCTCGGCCACGTCGCCGACGATCTCCGCCACCACGTCCGCGATCGTCACCAGGCCCGAGGTGCCTCCGTGCTCGTCCACGACGAGGGCCGTCTGCCGGCGCCGGCGGCGGAACTCGTTGAGCAGCTGCTCGAGCGTCACGTGCTCCGGCACGTACAGCACCGGCCGCTGCACCTGGGACAGGCTGCGCAGCTCGCCGCGGGACAGGAGGAAGAAGAGGTCCTTCACGTTCACCACCCCCTCCACCTCGTCCATGTTGCCGCGGCACACCGGCAGCCACGTGTGGCCCGCCGCGCGCGCGTCCGCGACGCACTTGTCCAGGGGCTCCTCCATGTCGAGGAACTTCACCTGGTGGCGCGGCACCATCACCTGGCGCGCCGTCTTCTGCGCCATCTCCAGCGAGCGCTCGAGCAGCTCAGCGCGCGCGGTGGTGATGGCGCCCGCCTGCGCGGAGCTGTGGAGGATGACGCGCAGCTCGTCCTCGTTGTGGGCGTCCTGGGACTCGTGCGCGGTGTGCATGCCGAACGCCTTGAGCACCCAGCCGGCCAGCGCGTTGAGCAGCCAGATGGCCGGATAGAAGACGAAGTAGAAGGCGCGCATGGGCAGCGCCACCGCGAGCGTCGTCGCCTCGGCGCGCTGGATGGCGAGGCTCTTGGGCGCCAGCTCCCCGAGCACGATGTGCAGGAAGGTGATGATGGCGAAGGCGACGGCCACCGAGATCGAGTGCGCCAGCGTGGGCCCCGCCGCCTCGGGCACCACCTTGAGCAGCACGGGCTCCAGCAGGTGGGCGAATGCCGGTTCCCCGAGCCAGCCCAGCCCCAGCGACGCGAGGGTGATGCCGAACTGCGTGGCGGACAGGTACGCGTCCAGCTTGTCCACCATCTTCATGGCGGTGGCCGACCCCGGCCGTCCGTCGTCCACCAACGCCTGCAGGCGCGTGGGACGAATCTTCACGATGGCGAACTCGGTCGCCACGAAGAAGCCGTTGGCGACCACCAGCAGCAGCGCCAGGCCGAGGAAAACCCATTCCATGGTGGGAACTCAGGGGCTCGAAGAAGAGCCCTGGAGAGGGCTCGGGGGAGGACTCAGAAGAGCGCCTCGAACCCGGGATCGCTCTTCAACGAGTCGAACATCGTATCCGTCGCCAGCCAACCCTGGACCTTGGTGCGATCGGCCGCCACGGCCTTTTGCAGGAAGTTCAACGCATCGGCCCGGCGGCCCCAGAGCGCGTAGAGCGCGGCCAGGTTGTAGTTGAGCAGCAAGTCATCCGCGTTGAGCGCGCTCGCCTTCTCGTAGGAGCGCTCCGCCTCGGCGTAGAAGCCCTTCTGGGCGTAGCAGATGCCCAGGTCCAGGTGCGCCTCGAAGTTGTCGGCCTCCAGCCGCACCACTTCCTTGAGCTGGGTGATGGCCGAGCGGTAGTCGCCCTCGTCCATCAGCAGCGCGGCGAGCTCGTGCCGGGGGAAGGCGTCCTGGGGCTCCAGCTCGATGGCCGTCTGCAGCTCGCGCATGGCCTCCTCGATGCGGCCCTGGTCCGCGTAGGTGAGGCCCAGGTTGAGGTGTGCGTCCGGGTACTCCGGATCCAGCTCGATCGCCTCGCGGTACTCCACCACGGCCATCTCGTCGGCGTGCGTGGAGAGGAAGCAGGCGAGGTTGTAGTGCGCGGTGGGGCTGTCCGGCTCCAGCTTCAGCGCGGTGAGGTACTCGCCCAGCGCCTCGCGATAGAGCTTCTTCTCCGCGTAGACGGTGGCGAGGTTGTCGTGGGCGTGAGCGGAGTCGGGATCGAGATCGATCGCCTTCTTGAACTCCTTGATGGCCTCGTCCAGCCACCCGCGATCCGCCAACTCGATGCCACGTGAGTTGTGCTCGTCGGAGAGAGCGATGTTGTCCTTTTCCCGGGCCATGAACTCGCGAAATCAATCTACGCGCCGCCACTTTCACGGCGCAAGCAAGAGCCATCCCTCCCGGCAAGTGCCCGGAGGGTCCTATCCAGGGAAGACCTAATGACCAGCTCCCCAGGGATCCAGCGCGCGGGGTGGGGAAGGCTTGCCCCCTCCCCTTCGGACCAGGGGAGGAGGCGGACGGCGAACTACTTGCGGCGCTCGCGGGCGCGGCGGCGCTTGAGGGCCGCCTTCTTCGAGCCAGCGCGGTTGGACAGCTTCTTCTTGCTGCGATTTCCCTTCTGGGCAGGCATCTTCTGGTACTCCGTTTCGGCGGAATGGAGCCGCACGGACAGGCGGCGAACCGCCCTTTTTTCACGCTCCGGGACCGGAAGTCCACGGAATTTCTCGGCCCCGTCCGGCCTTGCCAGTGGCCAGACAACGGGGCACAACCCCGAGCCCACACCGATGATCGATAAACTCGAAGACGTGGAGCGCCGGTTCGAGCGCCTCACCGCCGACCTGGCCAACCCGGACGTCATCGCCGACTCGGCGAAATTACAGAAGGTCTCCAAGGAGCGGGCGAGCCTGGAGAAGCTGGTGGAGACCTTCCGCTCCTACCGCAAGGTGCTCGACGACCTCAAGGAAGTGGAGGCCTGGCTGTCCAGCTCGGACGCCGACGAGAAGGCCTACGCGCGCGAGGCCCTGCCCGGCCTGAAGGCCCAGCGCGAGGAGCAGGAGCAGGCGCTCAAGCTGCTCCTGCTGCCCAAGGATCCCAATGACGAGAAGAACGTCATCCTGGAGATCCGCGCGGGCGCCGGCGGCGACGAGGCGGGTCTGTTCGCCGAGGAAGTCATGCAGATGTACCTGCGCTACGCCGACCGCAAGGGGTGGAAGGCGGACATCCTCGACATGAGTCCAGGCGGTGCGGGCGGCGTCAAGGACGTCACCATCACCCTGTCGGGCGAGGGCATCTACAGCGCCATGAAGTACGAGTCCGGCGTGCACCGGGTGCAGCGCGTGCCGGCCACCGAGGCGCAAGGGCGCATCCACACCTCCACCATCACCGTGTCGGTGATGCCCGAGGCCGAGGACGTGGACATCAAGCTCAACCCCGCGGACATCGAGATGCAGGTGATGCGCTCGACGGGCTCGGGCGGCCAGAGCGTGAACACCACCGACTCCGCGGTGCGCCTCATCCACAAGCCCTCGGGCATCGTGGTGAAGTGCCAGCAGGAGAAGAGCCAGGGGAAGAACCGCGCCATGGCCGAGCGCATGCTGCGCGCCAAGCTCTATGAGATCGAGCAGGAGCGCATCCGCAACGAGCGCGACTCCATGCGCCGCGGCCAGGTGGGCACGGGCGACCGCTCGGAGAAGATCCGCACCTACAACTTCCCGCAGGACCGGCTGACGGATCACCGCATCGGCCTCACGGTGCACAACCTGCCGGGCATCATGGCGGGCGGCGTCGAGGACATCATCACCGCCTGCCGCACCCACTACCAGGCCGAGGCCCTCAAGCAGCAGACGGGCGGCGGGGCGGGCTCGCAGGGCGCATGAGCGAGGAGATCTGGACCATCCGCCGGGTCCTCACCTGGACGACGCAGCACTTCGAGAAGAAGGGCGTGGACGCGCCCCGGCTCACCACCGAGGTGCTGCTCGCCCACGTGCTCAAGGCGACCCGGGTGCGCCTGTACGTGGACCTGGACCGGCCGCTGGAGAAGGAGGAGCTCGCCGCCTTCAAGGCGCTCATCGCGCGGCGCATGGCGGGCGAGCCCACCCAGTACCTCACCGGCGTGCGCGAGTTCTACAACCGCCCCTTCAAGGTGGACGCGCGCGTGCTCATCCCCCGGCCCGAGACGGAGCTGCTGGTGGAGGCCGCCCTGCACGCGCTGCCCAAGGACGGCCCCGGCACCGCGCTGGACGTGTGCACGGGCTCGGGCTGCATCGCCATCAGCCTCGCGGCCGAGCGGCCCCAGGCCACCGTGCTCGCCACGGACCTGTCCTCGGACGCCTGCGCGCTCGCGCGGGAGAACGCCCAGGCCCTGGGCGTGGCGGACCGGGTGAGCGTGCTGCACGGCAGCCTCTACACCCCCCTGCCCCCGGACGCGCGCTTCCAGGTGGTGGTGTCCAACCCGCCCTACATCGCCTCGGGGGAGATTCCGGGCCTGTCGGCCGAGGTGCGCCGCGAGCCCCGGATGGCGCTCGACGGGGGGCCGGATGGGCTCGTGCTGCTGCGCCAGGTGATCGAAGGGGCCCGCCGCGTCCTCGTGCCTGGCGGGCTGCTTGCAATGGAAATCGGCGAAACACAGGGCCCCGCCGTTCAGGCCCTCCTCCAGGCCGCGGGCTACGAGAACGCGCGGGTGGAGAAGGACTTGGAGCGGCGGGATCGCCTCGCTTTCGGGACACAACCCGTGGCCAACCAGCCACGGGGGTGAGAGACGGGACAGATGGACAAGATCGTCGTGAAGGGTGGTCACCCCCTCAAGGGTGAGGTGACCGTGTCGGGCGCGAAGAACGCCGCGCTGCCCATCCTCGCCTCGGCGCTGCTCGCGGACGGCAAGAGCGTCTACCGCAACGTGCCGGACCTGGCGGACGTGACCACCATGCTCAAGGTGCTCGGCACCATGGGCTGTGGCACGGGGCGGCTGACGGGCGAGCGCTCGGACGAGTGCGAGGTGGCGGTCGAGGGGCCCATCCACCCCGAGGCGCCGTATGACTTGGTGAAGACGATGCGCGCCTCGGTGCTGGTGCTCGGCCCGCTGGTGGCCCGCTTCGGCCGGGCGCGCGTGTCCATGCCGGGCGGGTGTGCCATCGGGGCGCGCCCCATCGATCAGCACCTCAAGGGGCTCAAGGCCCTGGGCGCGGACATCCACCTCACCGAGGGCTATGTCGAGGCGACGGCGAAGCGCCTGCGCGGCGGCACCGTCAACTTCGACGTCATCACCGTGACGGGCACGGAGAACGTGATGATGGCGGCGGTGCTCGCGCAGGGCCGCAGCGTGCTGGAGAACTGCGCGCGCGAGCCCGAGGTGGAGGAGCTCGCCCGGGTGCTCAACAAGATGGGAGCGCGCATCCAGGGCGCGGGCACCTCCGTCATCACCATCGACGGCGTGGACGGGCTCAACCCCGTGGAGCACGCCATTCTCCCGGACCGCATCGAGGCGGGTACGCTCATGGTGGCCGCCGCCATCACTGCCGGTGACGTGCTGGTGCGGCGCGTGGTGCCCGAGCACCTGGAGCCCGTCATCCTCAAGCTGCGCGAGACGGGCTGCACTCTGACGACCGAGGAGGGAGGAATCCGGGTGAGGGCTCCCTCGGTCATCCACTCGGTGGACGTGAAGACGGCCGAGCACCCGGGCTTCCCCACGGACATGCAGGCCCAGCTCATGGGGCTGATGACGGTGGCCAACGGCACCTCGGTCATCTCCGAGCGCATCTTCGAGAACCGCTTCATGCACGTGCCGGAGCTGCACCGCATGGGGGCGGACATCACCATCCAGGGGCATACGGCGGTGGTGAAGGGCGTGCGCTCCCTCTCGGGCGCCCCCGTCATGGCCACGGACCTGAGGGCCAGTGCCTCGCTGGTCCTGGCCGGTCTCCGGGCCGAGGGCAAGACCGAGGTCCAGCGCATCTACCACCTGGATCGAGGCTACGAGCGCTTGGAGCGCAAGCTGCGTGACCTGGGGGCCGACATCGTCCGGGTCAAGGCCTGAGCCCCGGGGGGTGGCCCGAGGGTTGGGTGCGTGAACACAATGCGGGGGTTGGGTTGCATCTGAAAAATCATGCGACCTATCATTCCCAGAACGCCCGGGGGCAAGCCGTGACCCGGACCGCACCCCCCACGGGAGCGCAGCTCCCCCAACAGGAGATAGATCCACCCCATGAATTGCCCCGGTTGCAGCGTCGAGATGGTTGATCTCGAAGGGGACCACGAGACGTTGCGCAAGTGTGGAGATTGCGGCGGCCTCTGGATTGACGTCGCGGATCTCAACCGGATCCTGCTCCACAACAACCTGCCTGGGCTCGAGAGCCAGGGAGGCAAGGTCGACGCGAATGCGCTCACGGGCCAGTGCCCCGAGTGCCAGGTGGATCTCGTCCGGGTCGACGGCGGAGACCGTCAGCATCCGCTGAGCTACGACACCTGCGAGTCGTGTGGCGGCATGTTCCTCGAGTCGGAGTTCGCCGACGCCACCGACGCCAAGGTCGCCGAGCAGGAAATCATCGACTTCTTCCGGCACTTCAACGCCAAGAGGAAGACCGCCGCCGGCTGAGCCCCTCGCGCTCCGGGCCCCCTGCTGTCTCGCCTCTCCGGGCTCCCGTCCACCCGACGGGTCCGAAAACGACCCCTCGTGCCTTCACTCGTCCCTCCGCCGGGATGAAAGCGTCAGCCCGCCTGTTGGCGGACCTTGACACCCGGCCACCAGGGGATTGAGTAGGCAGGCGAATGCCAAGAGGGAACGGAATGCGACGTCTGGGTGGGGTGTGGCTGTGCCTGTTGCTGGCCGGCTGCCCGAATGGCTGCTCGAACAAAGAGGTTTCGGTTCCCGACGCGGGTCCCGTGGTCACCGGACCCGATCAGCTCGAGGAGAAGGAACCCGATGATCGGCCCGAGCAGGCGCTTACCCTCGCCCGCGACGCGACGGTGAGCGCCAGCCTCGGCGCGGATCCCTCCAAGCCCGATGAGGACTGGTACCGGCTCGCCCCGAGCACCCCGCGCGTGGCGGACGTGAGCGTCTCCGGCATTCCCGGCGGAGACGTGGTGCTGGAGGTGTACGACGCGCCCGGCGTGCGCAGCGCCAACCTCAACAGCGCCGGGGTGGGCAAGCCCGAGCGCTACCCCAACCTCTTCGTCGAGGGCGAGCGCTGGGTGCGCGTGGCCTCGGCCCGCAAGGGCACGGGCGGCGCCTACACCCTCGAGGTGCGCTACCACGTCCCCGAGGATGGCGTGGAGCGCGAGCCCAATGATCGGGCCGTGGACGCCACGCCCCTGCAGCTGGGCCAGACGGTGGCCGGCTTCATCGGCCACGCGGGAGACGAGGATTGGTACCGGCTGGAGCTGCCCGAGACGGCCCAGGCCGCTCCCGCTCCGGCGCCCACCCCGGACGCGAACGACGCCGGGAGCACGACGGCGGCCCCGGCCACGCCCGGAGATCCCAGCGTGCCACCCACCGAACCCGCTCCGGGACAGCCGACGGAGCCCTCGGCGGAGGACCCGTCCGCCACCGCCCAGCAGGAGCCCCCGCCGAGCGAGCCGCTCCAGGTACCCATTCCCCTCCCCCTGCCGAATCAGCCCGCACCCGTGCCGGAAGAGCCTCCTGCGGTGGCGCTGAAGATCGATCTGGTGGGAGTGGAGGGCGTGCGCACGGAGCTCTCGGTCCTCACGGCCGCCGAGGCGCCGCTGTTCACCACCAAGAGCATCGAGGGGGAGGGCCTGTCGCTGCGCAACGTGGGTGCCCGGGCGACCGATCGCGTGGTGTACCTGGTCGTGAAGAGCGGCTGGAGCGGGACGGGCAAGGACGCGAAGCGGGGCTTCAACACCGAGAAGGCCTACTCGCTCACGGTGACCCTGGAGGAAGCCGGGGCCAACGCGGAGCTGGAGCCCAACGACGAGCTGTACAAGGCCACGGCCCTGCCGCTCGCGGGCTACAAGGAGGGCTTCCTCTCGCCCAAGGGCGACGTGGACAACTTCGTGCTGAAGACGGCCGAGCCGGTGCTCGCCCGGGTGGAGCTGTCGGGCGTGGAGCGAGTGGACGTGGAACTGTCCGTCATTCAACCCCCCGAGGGCGAGGGCCAGAAGGAGACGGTGCTCCAGCGCGCCAACGATGGCGCCATCAAGGAGCCCGAGCGCCTCAACAACGTGGCCTGTAGCGGCACCTGCTACTTCCGGGTGCAGGGGGCCTCGCGCAAGCAGGACGGCAAGTGGGTGCGCGACTACGAGAACGCGGAGCAGCCCTACCGCATCTCCATCACCACCGTGCCCGACGACGGCAGCCAGGAGCGTGAGCCGAACAACAGCGCGGATCGCGCCACCGAGCTCACCCTCGGCAAGGCGGTGCGGGGTACCGTCTATCCACTCAAGGACGTGGACTACTACCGGTTGGACTTGTCGGACCGGCCGGTGCGCACGCCCATCCGGGCCACGCTCCTGGGCATCCTCAAGGTGGACGTGGGCCTGTACCTGCACCGCCTGGGCGAGGACGGCAAGCTGTCGCTCGTGCAGACGTCCGACCGGGCCAAGGGCGACCAGGCCGAGACCATCCGCTACAGCGCCGAGCCCGACGTCTACGTGCTGGAGGTGCGCGACGCGCGCAACCGCGAGGCCAACTTCCAGGATGCCTACCAACTCACTGTCGAGGAGGGGGAGTAGCTCCGGCCGCGAGACTTCTCGTTGACAAGCAGCGATGGGCCTTCTACTTTCCCCCTCGCTCGCCGCGCGGTGGTAGCTCAGCTGGTAGAGCACGAGCTTCCCAAGCTCGGGGTCGCCGGTTCGAACCCGGTCCGCCGCTCTGAAGGGCCTGGAACTGCTGGAGAAGTCCTCCAGAGGTTCCAGGCCCTTCGCCTTTTCGGGCCACGGGCGGCCTTGACTGAACGTCCTTTCAGACCCACCCTGAGTGGGTGAAGCCGCGTCCCGTCTCCAATCCGCCCAACCCCTGGGACACCACCGCCGTGGAGTACCTGGAGGAGATTCCTCCCACGAAGCTGGAGGTGCTCGAGGACCACAGCCGCGAGGTGCTCGGACGCAACGACAGCCCCGACGTGGGCTTCACCTGGAGCGTCAACCCGTACCGCGGCTGCCTCCATGCCTGCGCGTACTGCTACGCCCGGCCCTATCACGAGTACCTCGGCTTCGGCGCCGGCACCGACTTCGAGACGAAGCTGGTGGTGAAGCCCCACGCCGCGCAGCTGCTGCGTGATGCCTTCGAGCGCAAGAGCTGGAAGGGCGAGACGGTCGCCTTCAGTGGCGTCACCGACTGCTACCAGCCTCTCGAGGCCTCGCTCCGCCTCACGCGCGCCTGCCTGGAGGTGTGCGCCGAGTACCGCAACCCCGTGGGCATCATCACCAAGGGGCCCCTCATCGAGCGCGACCTGGACGTGCTCCAGACGCTCGCCCAGCAGGCCCGGCTGACGGTGGCCATCACCCTGCCCTTCCATGACGAGACCGTGGCGCATGCCATGGAGCCCTTTGTGGCCTCGCCCCGCCGGCGCCTGCTCACCATCGAGCGGCTGGCCTCCGCGGGCATCTCCGTGTGCGTGGCCGTCGCCCCCCTCATCCCGGGGCTCAACGACGAGGACATGGTGCGCGTGCTCACCGCGGCGAAGGAGGCGGGCGCCACCCGGGCCTTCTCCACCCTGCTGCGCCTGCCCGGCCCCGTGCAGGGCGTCTTCGAGCAGCGGCTGCGCGAGAAGCTCCCCCTGCGCGCCGAGCGCGTCCTGCACCGCATCCGCGAGACGCGCGGCGGCGAGCTCAACGACTCGCGCTTCCGCGTCCGCATGCGTGGGGAGGGCATCTACGCGGACACCCTCCACCAGCTCTTCTCCTCCACCGCGCGCCGCCTGGGACTGAAGACGAGCGAGCCCATGGAGGCGGACGGCGACAAGGAGAGCCCCTTTCGCCGCCCCATGAAGTCCGGCACCCAGCTCAGCTTCTTCTGAGCACCGGACGCGCCCGAGCGCCTACCAGACCTCGCAGCGCTGCGCCGCGGGACGCACCATCTTCGCGTCCGCCTTGCACTGGAAGGCCTTCTGGAACTCGGACAGGTTGCCCACCGGGCCGTTCACCCGCCAGTACGGCGGCGAGTGCGGATCCACCACCGCGAGCTGCCGCGCGTAGGCGTCCCGGTACTTCGAGCACCAGGACTGCGCGTAGCCGATGAAGAACTGCTGGCTGGGCGTGTAGCGCGAGCCTTCCGCCCTCTTCGCGGCCTCGGCATCCCTCGCCAGCCAGGCCTCCATGGCCGCGTGGGACAGCTTCAGGCCGCCCAGGTCCGCCACGTTCTCGCCCAGCGTCAGCGCCCCGTTCAGCTTCACGTCGTCGATCGCCGTGTAGTTGTCGTACTGCTCCTTCACGCACGCCACGCGCTCGCGGAAGGCCTTGTCCGAGGCTGGCGTCCACCAGTCGCGCAGGTTGCCCTCGGCGTCATACTGCCGGCCCTCGTCGTCGAAGCCGTGGGTGATTTCGTGGCCCACCACCATGCCCATGGCCCCGAAGTTCACCGGCACCGTGGCCTCCCGGTCGAAGAACGGCGGCTGGAGGATGCCCGCAGGGAAGACGATCTCGTTGAAGGGCGGGTTGTAGTAGGCGTTCACCGTGGGCGGAGACATCAGCCACTCCTCCTTGTCCACCGGCTTGCCAATCTTGGCGATCTGCCGCGCCTGCTCGAAGGCGTTCGCGCCCAGGATCGAGCGCAGGAACGACTCGCGATCCACCTTCATCGCGCCGTAGTCCCGCCACTTGTCCGGGTAGCCAATCTTGTTGACGATCTTGCGCACCTTCACCAGCGCCTGCTCGCGCGTGGCCGCGTCCATCCACGCCAGCGTGTCCAGGTTGCGCTCGAAGGCCTTCTCGATCTCCTGCACCATCTGCAGCGTGGTCGTCTTGCCCTCCGCGCCGAACGTGCGCTCGATGAAGGGCTGCGCCAGCGCCTCGCCCAGCGCCATGTTGGTGAAGCGCACGCACTTCTTCCAGCGCGCCACGTCCTCCTTCGCGCCCGTCAGGTTCTGCGAGAAGCGGAAGCGCTCGTCCTGGAAGGCCTTGGGCAGCGCCGGCACCGCGCTCGACACGTAGTTCCACGTCAGGTACGGCGTCCACGCCGCCGCCGGCATCGTCTTCGCCAGCCGCTCCACCTCCTTGAAGAACGGCGGGTGCGACACGTTGAGCGCCTGCACGTTCCCGGCCCCCGCGGCCTTGAAGTACTCGTCCCACGGGAAGCCCGGCGCCTCCGCCTTCAGGCCCTTGCGCTCCAGGCGGTGGTAGAGGTTCTTCGGCTCGCGGCGCTCCACGCGCGACATCGACGCCTTGGCGAGCGCCGTCTCCACCTCCAGCACCGACACCGCGCTCTTCGCCGCGGTCTCGGCCGGCTCGCCCAGCAGCACGAAGGTGTTCTTCACGTGCTCGATGTAGGCGTCACGCAGCGCCTTCGACTTCTCGTCGTCCTTCAAATAGTAGTCCCGGTCCGGCAAGCCCAGGCCGCCCTGGTCCACCTCGCCGATCATCTGGCTGGCGTCCTTGAAGTCGGTGTTGGCGCCCATGCGGAAGAGCGGGAACACGTTCTGCGCGTGCAGCGTGCCCACCACGCGCGCCAGGTCCTTCGCGTTCTTCGCCGTCAGCTTCGCCAGCTCCGCCCTGAGCACCGGCAGCGACGCCTCCAGCTTCGCCTCGTCCATGCAGGAGCCGTAGAAGTCCCCCAGCTTCTGCGCGGAGGCGAGCCCCTCGGGCGCCTTGCCCTTGGACACTCCCTCGAGGATCTCCCGGAGGATGTCCTCGTTGCGCGCCGAGATGGCATCGAATCCGCGTGACCAGCGGGGACGATCCGCGGGGATCTCCGTGTTCTTCACCCAGTTGCCGCACGCGAACTCGTAGAAGTCCTCGCAGGGGTTGGCCTGCTCGTTCATCGCGGCCAGATCCAGACCCGGGGAGAGCGGACGGGAGTCGGCGGGGGGCTGGGGCTGCGTCGCGGGCGTGGCGGGCGAGGGGGGCGTGGGCGCGGGCTCCGCCGTCTTGCAAGCGGACGCCACGAGACAACATGCGGCGAGCAATGCCTTCTTCATCCAGTCGTTCTCCGTGTGGGGTGTGAGGCAGCGCGCACCCTATCCGGCCACGGGCACGCGCGCCTCAACCTCGTACCGGAGGGCGACCCCCGCTACTCCTTGCCCAACATCCCGTCCTTGACACCACCGTCGACCGGGTTGTTGCCGAGCCACACCGAGAAGAGCGCGTCGGCGAAGTCCTTGCCCTCCACCGAGATCTTCTGTCCTCCCTTGCTCTCGATGGTGGTGCCCTGGCCGGGCACGTACGTGAGCAGCAGCTCGTCGCCCTTCTTCAGGTCCGGAATGGCCGAGGTGAAGGTGTCCAGCCGCTGCTGGAGCGAGGGCAGCTTGTCCTTCGCGTTCTTCTTGAAGCCATCCACGATGGCCTCGGAGATCGTCTTCTTGTCCAGGTCGCGCAGCATCGACATCCGCACGCGCTTGAGCTGCTCCGAGCCGATGGCCTGGGCGCCCTCGCGCGAGGGGTTCTGCAGGTAGAGGCCGGCGGCGTACACGTTGAAGACGAGCTTCTTGCGCAGGCCCACCCCGTTGAGCTTCAGCTCCTTGCCCTCGACGGACACCGTGTCGGGAAACGCCACCCCCGCCACGTCCTTGGCGGCGGCGGGCAGCGCGAGTACGGCGGTCAACAACACGGCACACAGCGTGGTGTTCTTCATGACCTCTCCTGGGGAAGGGGTGAGGGGTCACCCTAGCCTTTCTTCCGGGCGAACTCCTCCAGGAAGGACACCAGGGCGCGCACGTCGTCCACCGACACCGCGTTGTACAGGGAGGCGCGGATGCCCCCGCAGATACGGTGCCCCTTGAGGCCCACCATGCCCGCCTTCTTCGCCTCGGAGACGAACGCGGCGTCCAGCTCCGGGGTGGGCAGGTGGAAGACCACGTTCATGAAGGAGCGCGACTCGCGCTCCACGGGCGCGCGGTAGAAGCCCGCGTTCGCGTCCAGGGCGCGGTAGAGCAGCTCGCCCTTCTGCCGGTTGCGCGCCTCCAGGCCCGCGAGCCCGCCCTCCGCCTTCATCCACGCCAGCACGTTGCGGCACAGGTAGATGGCCAGCGTGGGGGGCGTGTTGTAGAGCGAGTTGTTCTCCGCGTGGAGGGAGTAGCGGAAGATCTTCGGGATGTCCCGGCGGCCCTGGGCGATGAAGTCCTTGCGCGCCACCGCGATGAGCACGCCCGAGGGCCCCAGGTTCTTCTGCGCCCCCGCGTAGAGGAAGGCGAAGCGGCTCACGTCCGTGGGCTTCCACATGAAGTCCGAGCTCATGTCCGCGATGAGCGGCACGCTCCCCACCTCGGGCCAGGTGTGCCACTGGGTGCCGTAGATGGTGTTGTTGCTCGTCACGTGGACGTACGCCGCCCGGGGATCCAGCTGGAGCTCGTCCTGGCGGGGCACGCGCACGTAGCGCTTGTCCGGACCCACCGTGGTGGCGGCGATGCGCGCCTTGCCCACGATGCACGCCTCGTCATAGGCCTTCTCGCTCCACACGCCCGTCATCAGGTAGTCCGCGCTCGTGCCCGGGTGCAGGAAGTTCATCGGCACCTGGGCGAACTGCTGCGACGCCCCTCCCGTGAGGAAGAGCACCTGGTGGGTGTCCGGAATGCCCAGTAGCTCGGTGAGCAGGGAGATGGTCTCGTCGTGGACCGCCTCGTACTCCTTGCCCCGGTGGCTGTGCTCCATCACGGACATGCCCGAGCCCTGGAAGTCGATCAGCTCGTCGCGCGCTCGCTCGAGCGCGGGCAGGGGCAGCCCCGCGGGGCCGGGATTGAAGTTGATGACGCGCATGACTGGGTCCTCTCACTGGGGAAACAACGCGCGGCCATTCTGCCCAACGCTTCCGCCGGGGGAAGCGCGAAGCGCCATCACGGCGCCAGGACGAGACCGTCGGCCACCCGGGTGTCCACGGCGGCACGGATGACCGCCTCCTCCACACCCGTGGCCTCCGCCACCTGACGGGGCTCCAACCCCTCCACGGCCATTTTCAGCACCAACAACGAGCGCTCCTCGGCCTCCAGGTACATCGTCACCAGCCGCTCCGGATGGCGCCAGAGCAGCGCCAGCTCCTGCCCGGGCTCCGGCCGCGCCCCCACCCCGGCCCGCATGAACGCGCACAGCCGGAAGGGATGCTCCAACATCATCAGCGTCGGGTTCACCGTCAGGCGCTCCACGCGCGCGGGCACGGGCTCCATCGACGTGTACACCGCGAAGTCCGTCCACTCGAAGCGCGCCAGCGCGGGCAGGAAGTCCGGCAGCCCCCGCGCCCCCGCCTCGTCCGCGAGGAAGCCCGCGAAGCCCTCGCCCAGGCGGTTCATCTCGAAGGGCCGGACAGGACGCGAGGCGCCGTAGGCCCGCACCAGCTCCGCCCAGAGCGCCGGCTCCACGCACCCACGCACCCGCGGGTAGAGCTTGTCCAGGGTCGCCTCGCCATGGTGGCGCACCATCTGGCCATAGAGCGCCACGCGCGAGCGCGGCGCGTCCCAACCCGGGTGCGCCGCGTACAGCCGCTCGAGCGCCTCCGGCTCCGGGTCCGCGAAGTACGCCTCCATCGACTCGAAGAAGCCACGCAGCCCCGGTTTCATCGCGCCACCCCCTGGAGCAACTCGCGCGCCCGATCCGCCTCGTCCAGCACCGCCTCCAGCGAGGGGATGTCCTGATCCCATTCGATGAGCGTCGGCACCGGCCCGGTGCGCTCGAGCACGTAGCGGTAGAGCGACCACACCTCGTCGCAGACGGGCGCCCCATGCGTGTCGATGAGGACGTCGGGCCGCCGCTCGTGCCCCGCGAGGTGGAGCTGCCCCACGCGCTCGAGCGGCAGCGCGTCCACGAAGGCGCGCGGCTCATAGCCGTGGTTGCACGCGTTCACGTACACGTTGTTCACGTCCAGCAAGAGGCCACAGTCGGCCTCCTCGGCCACGTGCCGCAGGAAGTCCGCCTCCGCCAGGGTGCCGCCGGGCATGCGCGCGTAGTAGCTCGGGTTCTCCAGCAGGAAGGGCCGCCCCACGCGCGCCTGCACCTCGCGCACGCGCGGCACCACGTGCTCCACCGCCTCGGGCGAGAAGGGCAGCGGCAGCAGATCGTAGAGGTAGCCGCCCCCCAGCCGCGCGTAGCAGAGGTGATCCGAGAAGAAGGGCGCGTCCAGCCGCTCCACCAGTGCCTGGAGCCCGGAGAGGTAGGCCTCGTCCAGTGGCTCCGGTCCGCCCACGTTCAGCGCCACCCCATGAGGCAACACCGGCCAGCGCTCGCGGCACGCATCCAGCGCCCGCTGGGGACGGCCACCGAGCGTGAGGAAGTTCTCCGGGACGATCTCCACCCAATCCAGCACGCGGGGGGTCTCCGGCAGCCGCGCATAGAACTCGCGCCGCAGCCCGATTCCCACCCCGAGCGGCTCGCCGCCCCACCTTCGCGCGTGTGCCACCGGCATGTCGGCTCCCGTGAAGAAAAGACACGGGCGGCGGGAAGAGGGCTCCCCACCGCCCGGAAGACAACCCCCGGAGCACCGGGGGCCATCCTCGATGGCGACTTCAACGGCTACTTCTTGCCACCACAGCCGTTGGCGCCGCAGCCGCCCGCGCCACAGCTGTTCTCACTGGACTTCTCGGTCGAGGGCGTCGCGGTGCCCTCCGCGGCGGGGGCGACGGTGCCCTCGGCGGGGACGGCGCTGGCCGCGTGAGCGCCCGTGCTCTCCTGCTCGGCCGGAGCGGCCGCGGTCTTGGCGGTCGCACAGCCGGTCGCGAGCGTGCCGAGGGAGAGGGAGCCCACAAGGGCGGTCAGGGTCTTGAGGTTCATGGCGTTTCCTTTCAGGAGTCGGGCCGGGGACGGTGCACCTGGTGGAGAACACCCTCCGCCCGGAGACGAAGGGGGCCCGCGCTACCATACGCCCGGGGCCCGGCGGGGTTACACCGGGCAGGAACATGGCTCGGGGCATTGCATGCCCGTGCGAACGCCCGCCCTCCCGGGAGTTGCTGGGTTTTCCGCCACCCTGTCCAGGTGGCGGTAAACGAGGTGAATGGAATTTGACAGCCCGCCCGCTCCCTTGGACTCCAGTCCATGAGGCCCAAAAACCCCCTGTTGAATCAATGAGTTGGAATGTCGAAAGCCGCCGGAGCGTCCCCCTGGGGAGGCTCCCGGTGCCTTGGGGCGACGGGATATTTTCTGCGAAAACGCTGATTGCAAATCAGTAAACGCGCCCGCACAGTTCGAGGAACGGAGAAGCCGGCGGGCCCATGGGCGCCGGCCCAGAGATGGCGATGAACGAGAACGCACTGAACGCCAACGTGGGACTGAAGCTGCGCGGCCTGCGGCTCGCCCGGAACATCAAGCAGACGGACGCGGCGAAGGATCTGGGGGTGTCCCCGGCGTACTTGAACCTCATCGAGAAGGGCAAGCGCGTCATGCCCTTCCCGCTCTTGTGGAAGGCGCTGCGCTACTTCGATCAGGATCCCGAGCAGTTCATGTCCACGCTGGGCGAGGGCCGGGTGGACGAGGCGCTCGCGAAGCTGTTGGACGAGCCGCTGCTCAAGAGCCTCGACATCGACTCCGAGTCCCTGCAGAGCCTGTCGGCGGAGCCGAAGCTGGCCGGCACGGTGGCGGCGCTCTTCAACCTCTACAAGAACACGCGCACGCAGTTGGAGAACGTGCTCGCGCAGCTCAACTCCGAGGAGCGCTCGCGCATGAACGCGGGGCCGGGCGGCTCGGAGGGGCCGCGCTTCGACTACTCCCCGTTCGACGAGGTGAGCGACTTCCTCGAGTCGCACCACAACTACTTCCCAGAGCTGGAGGAGCAGGCCGAGGCGCTGCGGCGCGACTTCAAGCTCGGGCGCCTGCTGTCGAGCCCCCAGCTCATCCCCATGCTGGAGGAGCGCTTCGGCTACCGCGTGCGCGTGGAGGCCGCCTCCAGTGGCTCCTCGGTGGTGCGCCGCCTGGAGCCGGACACCAAGGAGCTCATCCTCTCGCCGGACCTGACCGAGCAGCCGCTCAAGTTCCAGCTCGCCGCGTCGCTCGGCATCCTGATGTTGGATCAGGAGAAGCTGGTGGAGCGCATCGTGGGCGCGGCGCGCACCCGGCACGCGGAGACGCTGCGGCTCATCAAGGTGAACCTGGCCAACTACTTCGCCGGCGCGCTGATGCTGCCCTACGGGGAGTTCTTCAAGGAGGTGGAGCGCACGCGCTACGACGTGGAGCTCTTGTCCAACCTCTTCGGCACCACGTACGAGACGGTGGCGCACCGGCTGTGCAACCTGTCGGACCCCAAGCGCCGCGGCCTGCCCTTCCACTTCCTGCGCGCGGACATCGCCGGCAACATCTCCAAGCGCTACAGCGGCACCGGCATCAAGTTCGCCACCGGCGGCGGCTCGTGCGGCAAGTGGGCCGTGCACCTGGCCTTCCTCAACCCATCGCAGATCACCCGGCAGTACTCGATGATGCCGGACGGCACGTCCTACTTCTGCTTCGCCAAGGTGCAGCTGCAGCCCATCGAGGGCTCCATCGTGCGTGGCACGGCCTACTCCATCGGCCTGGGCACCCACGCGGAGAACGCCAAGTACCTGGCGTACGGGTTGCCCACCACGGACCTGCGCAAGGACGCCGTCCCCAGCGGCATCTCCTGCCGCTTCTGCGAGCGCACCGACTGCAACCAGCGCGCGGCCGCCAGCTACCGCTTCGCCTTCTCCTTCGACGAGTACACCAAGAAGGATTGCTTCTTCTCGCCCCTCTTGGTCCACGAGGCCGGCCGTGCGGAATCGCTGGACAAGGCGCCGCGCCGCCGTAACAAGGCCGAGGAAAACTAGCCCCCCCGCCCTCCATGAATCACCACGACACCGAACGCGCCCACATCCTCCAAGCCATCCAAGAACAGCGCAACGCGCTCGCCGTGACGCGCATCACCGGAGACCCGGCGGAGACGGGCCGGGGGCTCGTCCACCTGGCCGAGCTGCACGGCATGCTGGAGGAGCACGCCGAGAGCCGCCGCCACTACGAGGAGGCCCTGGGCTTCTTCCAGACGGCGGGGGACAAGGAGGGCCAGGCCCAGGTGCTCTTCGGGCTCGGGGTGGCGCGTGCCCACTTCGGAGACCACCGGGGCGCCGTGGAGCACATCGCCCAGGCGACGCTGCTCTTCAACGGCCTGAAGGATCAGGAGAACGAGGCGCTGTGCCGGGCGGCCATCGGCGAGTCGCTGCGCGCGATTGGCCAGCCCAAGGGCGCCGAGGAGAAGTTCCAGGAGGCGCTGCTGCTCTACCGGCAGGCAAAGAACGGGCCGCGAGTGGCCCGGCTGCTGTTGGACATCGGCGACATCCGCATGGAGGCGGGCGAGTACGAGGCCGCGCGCAAGCGCTTCGCCGAGTCCTTGCAGGTGCTGCGCAAGGAGCCGGAAATCGACATGGAGGCCCTGGCGCTGTGCGAGCTGCTGCTAGGCGAGGCCGAGGGACTCCTGGGCAACCACGAGGCGGCGCGGCCCCACCTCCAGCAGGCCGCGGAGCTGTACTCGCAGTTGCACGACCATGCCTATGAGTCGCGGGCGCGGTGGGATTTGAGCATCGCGTGCACCTTCATGCAGGACTGGAAGGGCGCGCGGGCCGAGCTCGAGACGGTCATCCCGCTCTTCGAGCACCAGGGCCGAGGGGAAGACGTGGCCAAGGCCCGCAAGGTGCTCGCGCACTTCGACTCGCGCGGGGTGTAACGACCCGAGGCGAAGCGGCTTGTGCTCACCACCCACTCGAGTGGTGAGCATCCCCATATGTCATCTCGCCCTATGGTCCGGACGCCGAAATGACATACAATCACAACTTTGATACCAACTCCGTCTTTGAAATCCTGCGTACCATCAACGAAAAGTATGCAGAAGGATCTCCTGAAGACGAAGCACTCCGAATCGCGGCAGTGGCTCTTTTCTACGTCCGTGAAATCCAAAAACTAGACGACTATCGCGAATTCTTTCGATCGTTCTACACCCCAGCCATTGACTACATCGTCGTTGCCCAGACCTTCGCAACGAGAGACGAAGCCGACATATGGCTGGCAGGTGCAACGGCAAGGGACGGAGATCTCGTCAGGATCGCGGGGCAAGGATTCCAAGTCATGCCGCAATGGAAAGGAACGGGACTCCGGTTCGTCAGAATGCCTCTACCCGAAGAATTGATGAAGAACGAACCACCAAAGTCAGGTTAAGAGTGTCCAAGAGGACTGCTGGACTCGCCTCATGGCTCCCGGTCAGTCCGATCCACTGCAATTGCCGTCCTTCCTGCATGGCACTTCTCGAGAAGTTGTATGAGTGGGACCGCGAACTCTGCACACAGTGAAGCGTGTGACGGGCCCCGGCTTCTGCTGCCATTCCGAGGCCATTGTTCTCTTGGTGACAGAGCCTTCTCTCCGGGAGACCGGAGGCGCTCCCCACCCTTGTCCTCGGCTTCTCCAGCGTATCGGATGCGTTCCCGTTTTTACGTGAATATCCGGTAACGCTGGGAGCAGTGGGATGAGCGACACGGAGTGGCCAGCGGAGGAGGAAGGCGCCTTCGAGTCCTCCGAAAAGACAATGACGGTGTCCGAGGAGCGGCCCGCGTCCGTCCCCCGCGAGGTGCCCGCCTCGGGCACGACGCTGGCCGGGCGCTACACCGTGCTGGAGCCGCTCGGCGAGGGCGGCATGAGCGTCGTCCTCGCCGCCTATGACGCCCAGCTCGACCGGCGCGTCGCCCTCAAGCTGCTGCGCACCCGCTCCGAGCCGGATGACGATGCCCGCTCGGAGCTGCGCATGGTGCGCGAGGCGCAGGCCATGGCCCGCCTCAACCACCCCAACGTGGTGGCCGTCTACGACTCGGGCCGCCTGGAGGATGGCTCGTTCTTCATCGCCATGGAGTACGTGGAGGGGCAGACGCTGCGCCAGTGGATGCAGGAGCGGCCCCGCCCCTGGCGTGAGGTGCTGAAGCCCTTCCTCGCCGCGGGACGCGGACTGGCCGCCGCCCACGAGGCCGGCCTCATCCACCGCGACTTCAAACCCGACAACGTGCTCGTCGGCCGCGACGGACGCGTGCGCGTGACAGACTTCGGCGTGGCGCGCACCCGGCCCCTCGCCGAAGCCCCCCTGACTCCCCCACCCGCCCCCGCGCGGCCGGGGGCCTGCTGGGACTCCGAGCTCACCCTCGCCGGCTATGTCGTGGGCACCCCCCGCTTCCTCGCCCCCGAAGTCCTGCGCGGCGCCCCGGCCGACGCGCGCGGCGATGTGTTCTCCTTCTGCGTGTCGCTCTACGAAGCACTCTGCGACCGGCCCGTCTTCGTGGGGGACACGGACGTCGAGCGCACCCGGGCCCGCTTCGAGGGGCGCATCAACCCCCCTCCCGCCCACCTGCCCGCCTGGGTGATGCGCTCCGTCCTCCAGGGCCTGTCCGTCGATCCCCTCCAGCGCCCCGCCTCCATGTCCGCCCTGCTCGAGGCCCTGTCGGATGACCCCGACGTCCGGCGCCGCGAGCGGATGAGCCGGCTCGTCCGGTTCTCGGCCGGACTGGGACTGGCGGCGCTGGCCGCCGGGGGATGGATGCAGCAGCGCGACGAGGGGCCGGAGTGCGCCCACCTGGAGCGCGAGCTCGCGGGCGTGTGGGACGACTCCGTGCGGCAGCAGGTGCGGCGGGCCTTGGAAGGCACTCGGCTGGACTACGCGCCCGCCACCGCCGACCGTGTGTTCCAGACGCTGGAGGACTACACCCGCACCTGGACGCGGATGAGCACCGAGGCGTGCGAGGAGGCTCGCGACCAGGCCGGAGAGCCGCGAAGCCTGGCGGTGCTCAAGGAGTACTGCCTGGAGCGGGCACGCGGCCGGTTGCGCGCGCTCACCGGGTTGCTCGGCCGGGGCCCGGACGCGGAGCTGCTGCCCCGCGCCGTGGAGGCCGCCCAGGGCCTGCCCCCGCTCGAGTACTGCGCGGACGCCCGGGTGCTCACGGCCGCCGTGCCGCCCCCGGAGGCTCCCCAGGTGCGCGTCCAGGCCGAGTCCCTTCAGCACGAGGTGGACAAGCTGGAGGCCCTCTACGAGTCGGGCAAGTACGCCGAGGGCATCACGTTCGGCGAGGCGCTGCTGCCCCGGGTGGCCGAGGTGCCCTATCCCCCGCTGCGCGCGCGGGCCCTGTTCCAGCTCGCCCAGAACCTCGAGGGCGCCGGGGAGTTCAAGCGCGCCGAGGCCCATGTCCGCGAGGCCATCCCCCTGGCCGCCGAGGGCCGGGACGACGCGCTACACGCCCAGACCTGGGGTCTGCTCACGTTGCTGGTGGGCAACCGGCAGGGCCGCTACCCGGAGGCGCGCGAACTGGCGCTGATCACCTCCGCGGTCGCCTCGCGCACCGAGAACGCCCTGGCCCGCGCCGAGGCCCTCAACGCCCTGGGCACGTGGTGGAACGGCGTGGGCCGCCACGACGAAGCCCGGTCCTGCTTCGAGCGCGCGCTCGCGCTGTGTCAGCAGGTGCGCGGGCCGCGCCACCCCTACGTGGCGGGCTACCACAGCAACCTCGGCTTCGCCCTGTTCCAACAAGGCGCCTATGCGGAGGCCCTGAAGCACATCGTGGGAGCCCAGGAGCTCTGGGAGGACGTGCTGGGCCCCGAGCACCCCTACCTGGTCCATGCCCTCGTCAGCCGGGGCATGGTGCTCTGGAAACTGGACCGGCTCGAGGAGGCACTCGTCCCCCTGGAGCGGGCCCTGGCCCTCATCGACAAGCAACTGGGGCCCGAGCATCCCTTCCGCACCGAGCCCCTGACCCTGCTGGGCACCGTGCTGGCGGACCTGGGACGCTACCCGGAAGCGGAAGCGCGGCAGCGAGAGGCGCTGGCGCTGAAGGAAAAGGTCCTGGGCGCCGAACACCCCAGCATCGCCGAATCCCTGCTCGGCCTGGGGCGGATGCGACGGCTCCAGGGCCGCGCCTCCGAGTCCCTCCCCCTGCTCGAGCAGGCCCTGACGAGGGCCCAGGAGACCACCCGCGCCGAGGTTCAATTCGAGCTGGCCCAGACGCTCTGGATGCTCGACACCACCTCCACGCGCGCCCGGGAGCTGGCCACCGAGGCCCACTCCTACTGGCAGCGGCTCGACCATCCCGAGAAGGCCCGGACGGAACAGTGGCTCGCCACGCACACCCGCCCCTGAGAAGGGGGACGCGACAGGGGAACCGTGCCTTATGCGCTGTGTGTCCACGAAACCGGTGCGGGCGCACCAGCTCCCGAGGAGGGGTACGATTGCCGGACGATGGCACCAACCGCCCCTCCTCCGTTTGATCCGCGCGGCCTCACCCGGCCCGCCCCCGTGCTGCTGCGCTACTACACCCTCGTGTCGCTGGCCGCGCTGGTGGCCTTTCCCATCGCCTGGCTCGTGAGCTTCTTCCGGTACGAGACGCTCAAGTACGCGTTCGGCGAGGACGGGGTGTCGATGAGCTGGGGCATCCTGTTCCGGCGGGAGATCCACCTCACCTACCGGCGCATCCAGGACATCCACGTCACCCGCAACCTCCTCCAGCGCTGGATGGGGCTGGCCACCGTCAGCATCCAGACCGCCAGCGGCAGCGCGACCCCCGAGATGCAGATCGAGGGCATCCTCGAGTTCGAGCAGCTGCGCGACTTCCTCTACACGAAGATGCGCGGCGCCCGGGGACTCGCCGAGTCCGCCACCCCGCCCGCCCTCGCGGGTGCGCCCACGGCGCCCTCGGATGAAGCCCTGGTCCTGCTGCGGCGCATCGCGGCGGACCTGGCGGTCATCGCCGGCTCCCCCTCGTCCCGGGAGGATTCTTCCTCATGAAAGCGCCGCTCACGAGACAAGCCTCCGCGTGGGTGTACCAGGGCGTCTGGGCCGTGTTGACGGAGCTGTTCCACGTGCCGCGCCAGCCGCCATCCCTTCCCGGAAGCCAGATCCTGACGATGCGTCCGTGCGATGGCTGGCTGCGCTACCGCACGGTGGGCTTCTGGATTGGCGTGCTCGCCACGCTGCTCCCGCTCTCCGCCGCGGGCCTCGTCATCCTCATCACCCGCCCGCTCCTGGCGGTGGCGGTGCTCGTGCCCGTGTTCCTCGTCATCCTTGGCACGAGCCTCGCCAGCTACGTCTCCATCCACCTGGGCTACGACACCACCTGGTACGTCCTGTCGGACCGCTCCCTGCGCATCCGGCGCGGCGTGTGGACGATCCACGAGACCACCATCACCTTCGAGAACGTCCAGAACGTGAAGATCACCCAGGGCCCGTTCCAGCGGCTCTTCGGCTTCTCGGATCTGGTGATCGAGACGGCCGGTGGTGGAGGCAGCGGCCCTCGCCAACAGCTGGAGCAATCCAGCCATGTCGGACTGATCGAGGGAGTCGAAGCCCCCAGTGAGCTGCGCGAGCAGATCATGACGCGGGTGCGCGCCTCCCGCACGACGGGACTGGGCGACGAGCACGACACGGAGTTGCACCCGGCCAGCGCGCCCACGAGTTGGACCCCCGCGCACCTGGAGTCCCTGAGGGAGATCGCCGCCCACGTGGCGCGGCTGCGCGCCCGCTCGGGATGAAGCGAACCCGACAGGAATCCTCGGGACAGTTGACTTCAGAGGTCAACTCCGCTTGCGTACGCGGAAAAGGAGCGACACATGGCGGAAGAGAAGCACTGGACGCGGGACAGGTTGGGCTCGTTCTACCTCGGCGCGAGTCATGAGGAGCTGGGACCGGGCCTGGGGCGGCTCTACGAGGCCTGGCAGGAAGGAACGGGGGCGCCGGTGCTCCTGTTGCAGCCTGGTGCCAACGTGAACTGGCAGCCCGAGGGTCCCCTGCGGGTCCAGCTCGCCTTCGACCCGAGGTGGTCCACCGTGTCCGTGAAGGTGGAGGAGGCTGCCGCCCCACCCGATCTCTCGGATGTGGCCAACCTCCTCGTCCTGACCACCGCGGCGATCACTCGTGTGGAGGACGATCCCCAGGTGCGAGCCCATGTCGCCTCCAGGCCCAGACCGCACGCGATGCCCTCGGCTCCGCCTCCGACGGCCCGGGAGCCGCGCTTCGGACGTGGACTGGCGCTCGCGGCCCTCGTCCTGCTGTCGCTGGGGCTCGGTGTCTGGCTTTGCTCCGAGCGAGGTTCCATCGGCCCGGAGCACGCATCATCCACCCTGGAGACCGGGGAACTCCCATCGCCTGATGTGTCGACGCTGGGCGGTTCGACTCGCCCGGGCAAGGGGGCCATCGCTTATCCCATGCCCAGCAAACCCTTCCGGAATCAATCGACCGCGCCCTGCTATCCCGAACTCGATGAGGTGGAGATCAACGGGGGATGCTGGTTCACGGTGGAAAGACGTCCGCCCTGTCTGAAGGACGTCCAGGCCGAGTACAAGGGCAAGTGCTATCTGCCCATCTCGAAGGACCGGGACCGGGAAGGCAAGCCGGCACAGTCCATCGAGCCCTGAGCTGAAGCGAGCACAAGGCGCGCGAGGGCCGACACGCCCATTCCAAATGGTGCCGGGCTCAAGAGACAGACCGCCCGCCGATCTCCGGGAAGCGCTCGTAGGCCCGTTTGAGCGCGTCCAAGTGGGCGGGGTCATCCAGATCGAGCGGCTCATCGGTGAGCCTGACAACCCACGCACCCGTCGCGGTGCGCCGGGCGCGTGAAAGCAACTCCGCGTCGCGGGCCGGGTCCGGGAACCCGAGGGCTTCTGCGGCTGCGGCCGACCAGTAGTTCAGCCACCCGAGGTAATGGGGAATCTCAGGCGTAGGGTTGTACCGTGGAAGTTTGAGCGAGGGCAATCCATGGGGTGGAACATGCGGCTCATCACCTGGGCGGCGAAACTGCTGCGCCACTATCTGACCATGGCCGTTTGGCGACGCATGCCCCCAAACCGCGCGCGCGCCCTCCCCTATAGCCTCCAGCACATCCGCTGCCGCTGCGACGCCGGCTGCGTCCAGTGGGAGCGACGCATGGACTTCAAAGCGCGGCGGACTCCCCATGGCAAGACCGCTTGGGTTTTCCCATCCGGTCAGCGTCACGGGGCGGCTTTCGTCATCGTTGCAAAGGAATGGAAATCCACCGTCTGTCCTGTCTGCCGCAACCCATTCATCGCGGTGAGTCAATGCAATGAAGCTTCCCTTGTCAGAAAGGGTCCACGCCAGCCGCAAACCGGGCAGTGCGCGCTCCATACCATGAACTATGGCAAGCGGGCGCCCATCGTCGCCCACGAGCGCAGGCGCGTAAACGGCAAGGGTAAGGGAGCTTGGTGTGGCTGTCATTCAACACCAATCCATGATAACGATTGTGAGTTCAGGGTCTAGCTCAAGCAGCGCGGCCTTGTGTGCGGCGCTCCGAACACCAACGGCAAAGTTGTACCCACATGCTTCTGCGAGTCTTTTCTCGCGCTGTATTTCCGGCAGCTTCATTTTGGCAAAGAACCTCTGGGAATGAGACGAGTGTATGTTGAAATCATCAGTCTTGACTTCCCACAACGTACGCGTGGCCAACTGCAGCGCATCGAAGTTCTTCCCATTCACATACACATCCCCGCCGGGGAAGCTGTTGTGAGGAATCCTGTCGGCGCATTTGTTGTGCGGGGCATGCCCGCCGAAGTGGCGCGGCAATGGGATGGGCTTGCATCTCGGGTCGTCTTCCTCCACGAGGGCGGACGCGGGCTGCTTCTGCGGCAAGGGCTCCCGGGCCGGTGCTTTCGCCGGACGAGGCTGGGCCGCAAGCTCCGCCATGAGCTGCCGCGAGGCCTCCGAGACGTCCCGCAGCCGTGCCTCAAACTCCAGTTGAGCGTCGACCCAGGGCGGGCGGCTGTCGGACTCCTGCCCGGCGGTGTTGGAGGGCCAGAGCAGGACGAGGGCCACGAGCACCGGGCCTACCCTGGAGAGCGCCAAAGGGATTTCGCTCGCGCGTCCAGCTTGGACACGGCCCTCGAAGCCCCTCGCCACCTCAGTGGCTTGCCCGCTCGTCCTCGCGGCGCGGGAGAAGCGCTCGAAGGCCCGTTCCGCCGCGGCGAGCTTGCGGTCCAACGATTCCCACTGACGGGGCTCCAGGTCCTCGCGGGCCCGAGAAAGCAGCGCCCTGGCCTTGTCCAGGTCCGCCTTTCCAATCCGCGACCGTTCCGGTGCCGGCTCCATCGGAGCGGAGACGAACTGGATGCGCGGACCCGAAGTGGGAGCCGACGCGAAGGAGTGGGGCCGTGGCCTCGACCGCGGGGCGGGCGTGCTCGCGCAGGCGGTGAGCAGCAACAGCAGCGCACTCCAGGTGTGCAAGCGCATCGACACGTCCTTCCGTCCAGCGTGGGTGCTGCGGGGCTGGCCTGACCTCCGTTGAAGTATGCCAGCACGTCGTCACGGCGATGATGTCCGGATGGTGAGTGGATCGTTCACTCCGAGATACCGGAGGTGAAGGATGTTCCCGCGTCCCTGGGGGGAGGCCCTCTATTCTTCCCAGCCGGAGAAGTATTCGGCTCATCGCGAGCCGCGCGGCGGGGGTGCGGCGGGAATGGGGCCTGCGTTGAGCGGGGAGTTCCTTCCCGAAAAGGCCATGGTCGCGCTGTATGGGAGCTTCGACCCGGCGACTGGCAAGTCCCGGTGGGCGCCTTCGGGTGCGGAGCGGGAACGGCTCAAGCAGTTTTATGACAACGGCTGGTATCAATTGATCGATGGTCGCCTTCTCCAGACGGAGCACGGATCCAAGTGGAGGGCGGCCTACCGCGTGGGCGAGCAAGAGAAGATGCCCAAGACGGAGGACGGATGGCGGCTGGAGCGCGCCAACCGGGTCATGACCATGTTTCGCGAGGCACCGGAGTTCTCCTTGCAAGGGGTCGAAGAGAGAGGGTTCATCGCCGTCCTGACCGAGCCCGGTAGCACCGCTCGCGAGTGGTCCTCCGGGCTCGTCCTGATCTCCGACCTGGAGGGACAGGAGGGCCCCGACGTGGTGGGCACCATTCCGGAGACCGAGGGGGGTTTCTGCCCGGGGGACGAGCAGGATGAAAATGCGAGCGATTGCCATGGCTACACTTCCGAGTGGAAGTTCGTTCCGGACCCCGAGCACTCGCTGCCCGAACTCGTCGTGACCACGCGAGGGTCTCGCCTGAAGGCTCAAGACGACAGGGATCACCTCGACAAAGACACCCTCAATGAGATCGAACCGTTCCACGAGGTCCGTGTCTTTGCCTTCCGATCAGGCGAGTACACCCTGATTTCCCGTCAGGACGTCCCCCCTGGGGAGGGCACGGAGTGAGTAAGAAGCGGAGGCTGACAAAGCAGGCCGCGCTCGCTCCGCGGCTCAGGACCTTGGATGAAGGCCCTTCACGCACTTCAGGTACTCACTCCATCGAGCGCATGGGCGGGCACGCGAGCACGGCCTGCTGGGACGCCTCCGGAGGTGCGTATTCGTGGGCAGGTGCGGAAGAGCCACGGAATCAGGGCAGGCTCGGGCGCCAGGTGCTGGCGTTCCTGGGCTCGACCCCGGCGGCCTGGCGGCGAAGGAGCACTCCCGGGCCCGCACTTCGCGGCGAGAAGTTCTGATCGTCAGCCTTGTTTCGAGCGGGGTGGGTGCAATAGTCTCCGCGCGCCTGCATCCGAGGAGGGGTTGTTCACATGAAATTGCTGAGCCAACTGGTCGCCCTGACGTTGTGCCTCGTAACCACCCTTGTCGAGGCTCGGACGTTCGAGGAGATCAAGAAGGACGGCAAGATCATCGTCGCCTCCGAGGGCGGTTTCCCTCCCTTCAACTTCTTCCAGGGCCCGAAGCTCACGGGATTCGAGATCGATCTCGCGGAGGCGATGGCCAAGAAGATGGGGGTGCAGATCGAGTGGCGCGCCCTGGCGTTCGATGCGCTCCTCGCCGGCCTGCGCCAGGATCGCTGGGATGTGGTGATCGCGTCGTTTGGCGTCACTCCCGTGCGTGCCAAGGCCGTCACCTTCACCAATCCCCACTACTGTTCGGGCGGGGTGATCGTCACGAAGAACCCGGCCATCCGGAAGTCGGAGGATCTCGCCGACAAGGTGGTGGCGGTGCAGACGGGCACCACCTATCTGGAGAACGTCCAGAAGCTCGCCAAGGTGAAGGACGTGAAGAACTTCCCGAAGGATACCGACGCGCGCACCGCGCTCGTCAGTGGTCGCGTGGATGCGTGGGTGACGGACAAGTTCGTCGCCAAGGCCGCCTTGGAGGCGGCCCCCTCCGCGGGCCTGACGATTGGCGACTTCGTGTTCATCGAGCACATCGCCCCCGCGGTGAAGAAGGGAAACACCTCGCTCGCGGAGGCCATCAACAAGGCCCTCCAGGAAGTCATGGCCGACGGCACGTACGAGGCGATCTCCAAGAAGTACTTCAACGAAGACATCCGCTGCCGGTGAGCGCTCGCCTCGACGACATCACTCCGCGCCGGACGCCTGAATGAACGGTCTTCTCTCCGTCTGGCCCCAGGCCTGGACGCGCCAGCAGCGCAGCAGCGCCACCATTGCCCTGGCGCTCGTCGTCCTGGTGGCCTTCCTGTGGCTGCTCGCCATTCCCCTCGCACTGGTGCCCGAGCCCATCGGCCCCGCCGCTCAGGAGTTCGCGGAAGGCGCACGCGTCACCGTGCAGCTGACGCTCGTCGCCGGGCTGGTCGGCGTCGTGCTCGGCGTGCTCGCCGCCCTGGCGAAGCTGGCGCCCTTCCCTCCGCTGCGTTGGGTGGCCGGGCTCTACATCTGGGTGATCCGCGGCACACCTCTGCTCGTGCAGGTGCTGTTCGTGTTCCTCGCCCTGCCGATGATCCTCCCTGGAGTCCAGCTCTCGGACTTCAACTCGGCGGCCGCGGCGCTCGCGGTGAACGTGGGAGCCTATAACGCCGAGGCGCTCCGGGCCGGCATCCTCGCGGTTCCCAAGGGGCAGACCGAGGCGGCCCGGTCCCTGGGCCTGTCGCCCGCGCAGACCTTCCTCCACATCGTGTTCCCGCAGAGCTTCAAGATCGCGCTGCCGCCCCTGGTGAACAACCTGGTGGCGCTGCTCAAGGACTCCTCGCTGGCGTACGTCATCGGCGTCGTCGAGCTGTCCAACATCGGCAACCGGGTGCAGGCCGCCACGTTCCAGCCCGTGCCGGTGTTCATCGCGACGGCGTGCATCTACCTCTTCCTCACGACCGTGCTGACGCAGATCTCGGGTGCCATCGAACAGCGGCTCGACGTCGAGCAGCGGTCCTGAGGCCCACGCATGAACATGCCGCTCGACCAGCCCCCCCCCACCGCCTCGCGACAAACACCGCTCATCACCGTGGAGGGCGTGAACAAACACTTCGGCGCCGCGCATGTCCTGCGCGATGTCTCCACCCGCTTCAACGCGGGCGAGGTCGCGGTCATCATCGGTGCCTCCGGCTCCGGGAAGTCGACGTTCCTGCGCACGCTCAACCGGCTCGAGAAGCACGACTCCGGGCGAATCGTGGTGAATGGCATCGAGCTGAATGACAGCGTGAAGAACCTCGATGCGATCCGCCGCGAGGTGGGAATGGTGTTCCAGCAGTTCAATCTGTTCCCGCATCTCACCGTGCTCGAGAACATCACGCTCGCGCCCCGCCGCGTCCGCAAGACGCCACGCCAGGACGCCCAGCGCGCGGCGCTCGAGCTGCTCGACCGCGTGGGCCTGAAGGAGCACGCGAACAAATACCCGCACCAGCTCTCGGGCGGTCAGCAGCAGCGTGTGGCCATCGCGCGCTCGTTGGCGATGCAGCCGAAAATCCTGCTCTTCGACGAGCCGACCAGCGCCCTCGATCCCGAGATGATCAACGAGGTGCTGGACGTGATGAAGGACATCGCCCGCTCGGGCATGACGATGATCGTCGTCACGCACGAGATGCGTTTCGCCCGTGACGTCGGTGATCGGATCCTGTTCTTCGATCAGGGCAGCCTGCTTCAGGAGGCTCCTCCCGACGAGTTCTTCGACAGACAGCAGAACGAGCGGATCCGGGGCTTCCTGGGACAGCTCGCGCACTAACAACGCAGACAGCGCAGTCGTATTGGCTCCGAGGAGATGAAAGTGATGAGGATGCGTCGGACGTTCGGAGGACTCTCCACCGCGGTCCTGCTCCTGGGCTCCGCCGCCCCAGCCGCCGAGCAGGCACAGCAAGACCCGCGGCCCTCGGACGTCGAGGATCTGCGCGCGGAGTTGAAGCGGCTTCGCGAGGAATTGGACGCCCTCAAGGCGGCACGGCCCGAGGCCAGCGCCTCCACCGCGGAGGAGCGGCTCGATGTCATCGAGGTGAAACAAGAGGACGCGGTCGTCGCGGGTGACATCCCCGGCTCCTTCCGCGTGCCCGGCACGGACATCTCGATGCGGTTCTACGGCTGGGCGGAGCTGAACTGGATTCACGACTTCCAGGGCGACAACTCCGACATCGACTACGCGACGTTCTCCCCGTACGTGCCGCTCGAGGGCACGCCCGGGGGCAACCGCAAGAACCGTGACTTCGTCCACGCCCGCACGTCACGGGTGGGGCTCGAGGCGGGCATGCCCACCCGCTTTGGTGTCCTCGGGGTGAAGATCGAAGGTGACTTCAACAACGAGCCACGCACCGGCGACACCGCGCAGTACGGCTCTCCCCGGAACGTCATCACGCAGCAGTTGACGAGCAGCTACGGCTTCCGCCTGCGTCATGCGTACGGTCAGTTCGGCGGACTGCTCATCGGGCAGACCTGGTCCACCTTCATGGACATCGACAACTACCCCGAGACCGTGGACTTCAACGGCCCCGTGGGCGCGACCATCATCCGCCAACCGCAGATCCGCTACGCCTACGTCACCCAGTCGTTGGGCACCTTCACCGCCGCGCTCGAGAACTCGTCGAGCTATGTGCTCGATGCGGATGGCACCGTGATGGCCTCGAGCCTGTCGCGCCTGCCCGACCTCGTCGTGCGCTGGGACAAGGGCTTCCAGTGGGGTGCGCTGAGCGCGCGCGCCGTGACGCAGGAGCTCCGCGTCAATGATGGCGAGGAGGTGGACGCGATCCGGCGCGGTTGGGGCGCCGCGGTCAGCGGGCTCGTGAAGGTCCGCGGCAGCGACATTCTCACCTTCGGCGTGACAGGGGGTAAGGGCATCGGGCGCTACCTCAACTACTCCGAGGGCGCCCTCTACGAGACGGAAGCCAACCGGATCCGGCTCGAGAAGGCCATCGGCGTCCTCGTCGGCTATCAGTTCAAGCCCACCGACTGGCTGCGCTTCAACGTGGTCTACGGCATGTCGCGCCACCTTGAGGATGATTTCACCGAGCTCGCCGCGACGAACGGGCTCGACGGGGGCCGCTTCGGCATCAACCGCTTCGTCCAGCAGATCAACTTCGGCCCCATCTTCACGCCGATGAAGAACGTCGACCTGGGGCTCGAGGCGAGCCTGGCCGAACGCCGGACGCTCGTCGGGGAGAAGGGCAACATGGCGCGCCTGAACTTCATGGCCCGCTACTACATCAACTGAGCGAGCCTGAGCGAGCCGCGCACCGTCAACCCTCAGGAGCGGCACAGTCCAGGGCCAGGTAGAGCTGGGCCCTGGACCCACCGCGGGGCGCCCCCCTCAGTAACAGAGATAGTTGTCGTTCCAGGTGTGGGGATCCTCGGCCTCGAACCACTGGACGCAGACCTTTCCGCTGATCGGGCCACTCCCCGACCAGACCAGCTGCAGCGGGCTGTCGTTGGGCACACAGAGGTAGTTGTCGTGCCAGTTCGGCTGGCATCTCCACCCAGGCTCATGTTGGCCACCGCGGGCTTCACGTGGTTGGCCGTCACCCAGTCCACGCCCGCGATGACGCCCGACGTGGAGCCCTTGCCATCGCAGCCGAGCACGCGCACCGCGTGCAACCGGACATTCTTCGCCACTCCCCACTGAGAGCCACCGGCCGTCCCGGCGACATGCGTGCCATGACCGTTGCAGTCATTGGCGCCCGAGGTTCCAATGTCTATCGAGTCGCCGGGGAGCGCCTCGGTGAAAAGCAGACTCGCACCTGGCCCTTTTTCGCGATGTGACGCCCTTCGCTTGTTTTGGATGAGCCGCATCACAGGACGGGGAGCGCATCCGGCATCACCCCGAGTGACAAGACTCCTGCCGACCTGCTCGGCGGGCAGGCGCTGCGCCGTGGGAGCCCCCCTCGCCTCCAGGAACCGCACCCTCCAGACGGCCATCCTTCGGTTTTTCCGAAGGAACCGCGTCGAATTATCTGACTTTCCTGCACAGGAATCGCCACTATCCTTCGCCAATCCGGACAACCCCTTTCATGACAAGCGTTCCACGGGCCCTCCCTTCTCATGTCTGACCAGACTTTCTCCGCCACGACCACGCCCACCCCAGGCGAGTCCCCCATGCCAGCCGGCCAGGGCCCCTCCGCGTCCGCCGCCGAAGTGCTTGAGGCCGTCCTCACCGAGCTCGCCCACACCACGGGGCTCGAGCCCGGACACGGCACCGTGCGCGGAGCACTCCAGGATGCCGGGAGACACGACCCCGGGCCCCTCGCGGACACGTGGAGCCGGCATCTCCAGCACGCGGGCCTCGCGCTTGGCCTCACGCTGACGCTCCTGCGCCGACCCCTCGAGGAGGTCCTCCGCGAGGGGGGCCACCAGGGGCCACTCGCCACGGTGTCCTTCTCGGAGCAGGGGGCCCGGTGGCTCCTCATCGACGAGTGGGAGACGGACAAGGTGCACGTGCGCACCAACCTGCGGTCCGAAGGACAGGCCTGGCTGGAGCACCGGGAGCTCTCCTCCCTGCTCGCCGCCTGGGGTCCGGCGCCGCTCACCTGGGTGATTGCCGAGGAGTCGGAGTCCCTCCAGGCCCTACGGGGTGAGGAGAACCAGACGCCCTCGCCCTTCGCCCGGGTGCGCGAACTGGTGCGACTGGAGGCGGCGGATCTCCGGGCGGTGCTCGTCTACGCGGTGGGCGTCGGGCTCTTCGCGCTGACCACGCCCATCGCCGTCCAGTCCCTGGTCAACACCGTGGCGTTCGGCGCACTGCTCCAGCCGCTGGTGGTGCTGAGCATCCTGCTGCTCGGTGGACTGGTGTTCGCCGGAGGTCTGCGCGCCATGCAGTACTGGGTGGTGGAGCTGCTCCAGCAGCGCCTGTTCATCCGCGTGGTCAGCGACCTGAGCCACCGGCTGCCCCGGGTTCACGCGCGGGCGATGGACCGGGCGCATGGCCCCGAGCTCGTCAACCGCTTCTTCGACGTCGTCACCATCCAGAAGGCCAGCGCCACCCTGTTGCTCGAGGGTCTATCGGTGGTGCTCCAGACGGGCATCGGCCTGCTGATGCTGGCGTTCTACCATCCGCTGCTGCTGGCCTTCGACTTCTTCCTCCTGCTGTCGGTGGCGGGCATCCTCTTCGGCTACGGACGCTCGGCGGCCGCGGCGGGGCTCAAGGAGTCCAAGGCCAAGTACGCCGTGGCCGCCTGGCTCCAGGAGCTGGTGCGCCACCCCATCACCTTCCGCCAGCACGGCGCGGCGGCCCATGCCCTGGAGCGCGCCGACACGCTCGCCCGCGACTGGCTGGGCCTTCGGCGCAAGCACTTCAAGTACCTGTTCCGGCAGGTGCTGGGCGCCCTGGGCCTGCAGGCGGTGGCGAGCGCGCTGCTGCTGGGCCTGGGCGGCTGGCTCGTCATCGACCGGCAGCTGTCCCTGGGCCAGCTCGTCGCCGCCGAGCTGATCGTCACCGCGGTCCTGGCCGCCTTCGCCAAGTTCGGCAAGCACCTGGAGGCCTATTACGATCTGCTGGCGGCCTCGGACAAGCTGGGCCAGCTCGTGGATCTTCCCCTGGAGCAGGCCACCGGGGAGAGCCATCCGCCCGCGTCCGAGCCCGCGAGCCTGGAGCTGCGCGACGTGAGGTTCCACTACCGCGAGGACGCGCCCGTGCTGCGCGGCGTCAGCCTCGAGGTGCGGGCCGGGCAGAAGGTGGCCCTCACGGGCGACACCGCCGGGGGCAAGAGCACCCTGGTGGACCTGCTCTACGGCCTGCGCCTGCCCACGCGTGGCCGCATCCTGCTCAACGGCAGCGACACGCGCGACCTGTCACTCGCCACGCTTCGCCGGGACGTGGCGCTCGTCAAGGCGCCGGAGATCTTCGCCGGCACGCTCGTGGACAACGTCCGGATGGGACAGCCCACCTTGACCCTGAGCCAGGTGCGTCAGGTGCTCGAGTCGGTGGGCCTGGGGGACGTGCTCGCCCAGCTGCCGGACGGACTCCACACGCCCCTCACCACGGGGGGCCTGCCCCTGTCCTCGGGACAGGTGGTGCTGGTGCATCTGGCACGCGCGCTCGCGCTCCGTCCTCGCCTGCTCATCCTCGACGAGGTGCTGGACACGCTCGACATGCGCACCCGGAGCCGCGTGCTCCAGACCCTGCTGGCGCCCGATGCCCCCTGGACCCTGCTCCTCATCACCCACCAGCCGGAGCTGCTCGGCCAGTGCGAGCGCGCCCTCGTGCTGAGTGACGGCCAGCTCCACCCCCTGAATCCCGAGTCCCGAACCCACGAGGCGCTTCCTTCTTGAACCCGCGTCCGACCATGAATCCGACCCCCTCCCCTGCCCTGCCCTCGCTGCCCGCCATGCGTCTGGTGCGCCATAGCACCCGGGTGGCGCGCACGGTGGCCCGGGTGCTGATGCTGACGCTGCTGCTCGGTGTGTTCGCGCTGCTGGTGGCCCCCTGGCAGCAGAACATCACCGGCCACGGCCGTGTCATCGCCTACGCGCCGCTGGAGCGCCAGCAGACCCTCCAGGCCCCCGTCGCCGGCCGCATCACCCGTTGGGCGGTACAGGAGGGCTCGCGGGTGAAGGAGGGCGAGCTCATCGTGGAGCTGTCCGACAATGATCCGGAGCTGATGACACGGCTGCAGGAGCAGCGCGGCGCCATCGAGGCCCGCATCAGCGCCGCCCAGAGCCAGATGCTGGCCTACGAGTCACGCGTGGACGCGCTGCGCTCCTCGCGCCTGGCGGGCATCGACGCGGCGGGCTCGCGCGTGCTCATGGTGCGGGAGCGCATCCGCTCCGCCGAGCAGTCGCTCGCCGCGGCGGAGGTGACGCGCGAGACGGCACGGCTCAACCTGGAGCGCCAGCGCACCCTGCACAAGGACGGCCTCACGGCCACCCGGGCCCTGGAACTCGCCCAGCTGGAGTACACCAAGGCGGGCACGGACACCGAGAGCGCGCGTGCCAGCCTGAACGCCGCCCGCAACGAGCTGGCGGCGCTCGGTTCGGAGCGCCAACGCATCCAGACGGACGCGGATGCCCTCGTCAACGACGGCCTCGCCAAATACGAGTACGCCAAGGCCGAGCTCGCCAAGGAGCGCATCGAGCTGGCCAAGCTCGACAGCGTGCTCGCGCGCCAGTCGACCCAGCAGATCCGCGCCCCGCGCGCGGGCACCCTCCTGCGGATCATGCCCCGGCAGGGCGCCGAGGTCGTCAAGGTGGGAGATCCGCTCGCGGTGCTGGTGCCCGACACGGACTCGATCGCCGTCGAGCTGCATGTCCCGGGCCGGGATGCTCCCCTCATTTCTCCCGGACGGCACGTGCGCTTGCAATTCGAGGGCTGGCCCGCCGTTCAGTTCGCGGGGTGGCCCTCGGTGGCGGTGGGCACCTTTGGCGGCACGGTGGCCTTCGTGGACGCCGCGGACGACGGCCGGGGCGGCTTCCGCATCGTCGTCGTGCCGGACGAGGGGGAGGCGTGGCCCTCGGGCCGCTTCCTGCGCCAGGGCGTGCGCGCCAATGGGTGGATCCTCCTGGACGAGGTCCGCCTGGGTTACGAGATGTGGCGCCAGTTCAACGGCTTCCCTCCGTCCGTCTCCACCTCCGAGCCGGGCGCCTCCGGCAAGGATACGTCCGGCGGCAAGTCCTCCGCGGGAGGAGCGTCATGAGCCCGCGCCACGCCTCCGGGAGCGTCCTGGCCCTGCTGCTGACGATGAACCTGACGGCGCCGTCCACGCGCGCCGCGAGCCTGACCCCGCTCACGCTCCAGGAGGTGCTCGACTCCGCGCGCGAGCATCACCCGGGCGTGGCGGCGGCCCGGCAGGGCCTGGCCACGGCGGACGCCGAGTTGCTGTCCGCCGAGGGAGGCTTCGACACCCTGGTGAAGGCGAAGGGGACGTACGTGCCCTTCAGCTACTACCCCCACGAGCGGCTGGATGCGGCCATCGAGCAGCCCACGCCCCTGCTGGGCACGCGCCTGTTCGCGGGCTACCGCCTGGGACGGGGGGACTTCCCCGTGTACTACGGCGGGTACGAGACGCTCTCGGAGGGCGAGCTGCGCGCCGGTCTCGAGATTCCCCTCTGGCGCAACGGCACCATCGACAAGCGGCGGGCGAGCCTCTCCCAGGCGAGGCTGCGGCGGGAGATGGCCGGGTTCACGTTCACGGGCGAGCGGATCGAGCTGCAACGTCAAGCGGCCTACCATTACTGGGACTGGGTGGCCGCGGGACAGCAGCTGCGCATCGCCCATGACCAGTATGAACTGGCCGCCGCGCGCCATGACCAGCTCGCCCGCCGGGCGGAGGCAGGAGACATTCCACGAATCGAGCACACGGAGAACGAGCGCGTGCTCCTGGAGCGAGACGCGGACCGGATCGCCGCCCGGCGAGCGCTGGAGAAGGCGGCCCTCAAGCTGTCGCTGTCCCTGCGGGATGCCCAGGGAGAGCCGCACGTCGTCCCCGCCTCCCGGCTGCCGGACGGACTGCCCGTTCCGGAAACGGCGCTCGAGGACTCTCTGGACGCGTGGCTCGAGCGGGCGCTGCGGGGGCGGCCGGAGCTGCGGGAACTGGCGCTCCAGCGCGACGTGCTCCAGGTGGACGAGACGCTGGCGCGCAATCAGGCGGCCCCAGCGGTGGATCTGGGCCTGAGCGTGGCCCGGGACATGGGGGCGGGACCGGCCAATCTGAGACCCACCGAGTTCCAGGCCTCTCTCACGCTCGACATTCCCCTGCAGGCGCGGGCGGCGCGCGGACAACAGCGAGCCGTCGAGGCGAAACGAGCGGCGGTGGAGGCCAAGACCCGGCTGGCGCGCGACAAGATCGCCACCGAGGTGCGTGACGCGGTCTCGGCCCTGCGGGCCGCCCATGAGCGGGTGGGGCTCGCCCGGAACGCCGCGGAAGTGGCGCGGCGGCTGGCTCGAGCGGAGCTCACGCGCTTCGAGCAAGGCGCCACCCACCTGCTGGTCGTCAACCAGCGGGAGCAGGCCGCGGCCGACGCCGAGCTCAAGGAGGTCAAGGCCCTGATGGACTACCACCACGCGGTGGTGGACCTGCTCGCCGCCACGGCCACGCTCGAGCCAGCATCACCGTGAGAGGCCCTGAGCGAGGACATGGCGGGAGCGCGGAGCTACTTCGCGGAGCACCGGGCCGAACGTCCGGGAGGCGGAGAAGCCGACCGCGTCCGGCTCAGTTTCCGGACGAGGTGCCCTCGGACGCGCCGATCGCGCTCGCGGTGGCCTCGCCGACGAACGTGGCGATGCTCTGCGGATCGACATAGAACGACGCCTTGCCGTTCTGGGCCTGATAGCCGCCGCCGTAGCCGACGTTCAGGCTCGACGAGGTGCCGTACTTGGTGAACCTGGCCACGCGGCCGCTCGGCACGCTGACGTTGAGGACTCGGTGCTGCGTGCTGGTGTTGACGACGACGAGCACGATCTTGCCGTCCGGCGTCGCGTACGCGGTCGCATAGACGTCTGAATACGGTTTCTCGGTGGCACCGATGCGCACGGAGCCGGGCCGGACGAAGCGCGCGAACTGGGACATCACGTAACCGCGCTTGCTGACGCTGCCGTTCTCCGAGATCAGGCCGTAGCTGCGCCGGATGTACCACCAGATGTACCCGCTGTAGTTGGCGACCATGCTCTTGTGCAGTTCGCTGCCCACCTCCAATGCCGACGGCCAGACATTGCCATCGGTGTTGTCGGTGTAGTGCTCGGTCATCCACAGTTCCTTGCCCTTGCTCCGGGCCAGCGGATAGTCCTTCGGCTGCACGCCGTACAGGTGGCCGCCGACGATGTCCACGTGCTGGCTGGCGGTGGCGCTGTTGAGGATGGGATCGGTCACCGCCGGGTTGAAGTTCAGTGACTCGGAGGCCAACACCTTCAGCGAGCCGAACCTGGCGCCCTGGGCATTCAGGAAATTGACGAAGTCGGTCCCGCTCCAATCCGCCGACTCATAGTCCGGGTGCCAGTCGGGCTCATTCTGCAACGAGATCGCGTACAGCGGCGCGTTGTTGTTGGCCATGTAGCTGGCGAAGCCGAGCAGGTGCGTCGCATAGGCCTCGTAATACTGTGGCAGCAGTTTGCCGCCGTTGTTCAGGTTGTTGTTCGACTTCATGTAGGCGGGAGGCGACCACGGCGACCCCAGCAGGAGCGCCCCCTTGGCACGCGCGCGCGCGGCCGAGGACACCTGCAGATTCCACCTGGAGCTCGACGGGTCGATGCGCATCCGCATGATCGACAGGCCGAGCTGGCCGACGTCGCTGCCGAAGGCCAGATCGACCTGGGCCGGAGTCAGATCATCGATCCATCCCGGGCCGTTCATGCCGCCGAAGCCGCGAATGACCTGATGCGTTTTCGATGGATCGATGGCGATGTCCTGCGCCGATGCGTTCGCACCGAAAAGACATGCGCCCAGAAGAGGCAGGATCGCCCGCATTACGAATGACGTTTTCATGTTGATCCCCGTGTTTGTGAGAAGAGCATTCGGTCCGATGGCCTGGAGTACCATCGAACCAGTAGCAGTCATGGGCGGCCGGCCCCGGAACGCGGCGCCGGCCTGGGTGTGGACAAACTCGAATGACAGTTTCGCTGACGCCGTGGTCAGCAGGAGGAGTTGGTCTGGGTGAGCAGCCCGAGCCGATAGGGGAGCAGGTTGTAGTCACCGCCCGCCGAGGGGTTCTTGCCCTGGTAGAGGTACTGCAAGCGGCACGGGTCGATCTCCATGGTCTGGTCGATGCCGGAGCGGATCATCTCTCCGTGGCTGATGTCGTTGGTCCAGGCACCCGACGGGAACGTGACGTTGTTCGCGCGCGCGAACGGGTTGCTCTCCGTTGCCGCCAGCGGCGTCCACGAACCGGTGATGCCATTGGCGGTCCACGACCGGAAGTAGCGCTTGCCGTCACTGCCGATCGCCTCGACGATCAGCAGATAGGTGTTGGTGCCTTTGATCTTGTAGATGTTCGACGCCTCCCACAGCGCGTACTTGTTGGAGTCCTGCAACACCATCACGGTGTTGGTGAACCCATTGGGGAAGTTGGCCACCGTGGTCTGCGAGCGGTAGAGATGGCCGTTGTCGTCGGAGGAGAACAGGTAGCAGTTCTGGGTGTCGCAGACGACCCAGAAGTCCACCCAGTACCCGTTGCCGATGTTGGCACGAATGATGTCGGGCATCGAGCTCTGGAAGTTGCGCGGCGCCGACCACGTCTCGGGCCTCTCGATGTCGGTGGTGGTGGAGTACGACGGCAGCCCGGTCTGGTAGACCAGGTACCAGCGGTTCTGCGGCGCGAACCAGAACACCTGCGGCGCAGCGCGGTATCCGGGGCCGATCGCCGAGCGATCCAGGTAGTACTGCGACGCCGAGGACGCCTGCGACCAGTCGGCGAAGCCGGTGTACATCATGTTGTAGTTGCCGGCCGAATTGGCGGTCGAGGCGAACACGTGCCACTTGTTGTTGTAGCGCACCACGGTCGGATCCTTGACCGCGACGATGTTGTGCGAAGCGTCGGACTTCGGGCCAATCAACACCCCGCTGGACGACCAGCGGAAACTGGATGGCAACGCGGCCGCGGCGGCCACCCCTTGGGTTGAGTCCGTGGACGGTCGACCCCCGGCGGAAGCCGCGGCGGTGGCGCTATTCAGGCAGAGAGTGATTGCAGCGAGCGCCGCGTACCAGCGTGTTCCTCGCATTGGAGTCCTCATCTTCATCGTTAGAGGGAATGGGCAAGCAGCCGCGATACCGGACGCCGCCCGACCCGGGTCAAAACATCCGCTCGATTGAACTTAACTCCTGGTCACCGTAGCGACGTCGCGTCAACCCGTCAATGCTCGAATAACCCGATTGTGAGCGCTCACATGGAACTGTTCACGAGTGGACGATCCATAAAAGACAGTGGGTCCAGAGAATTCCTTACGAAAAGCTGTTGCTCCGTTCGGAAGTGTCTCAATGGTTGGCATTTGAGACCCTCTCTGCGACACCCTCTCTGCTCAGCGCTTCGTGGCGGGCGCGTGGAGGACGAGGCTCGCGACGGAGACGCCCACCGCGCGGCCCATCCCCTCCAGCTCCGGCAGGCGCGCCGCCTTGTGCCCGAGGAACCCCTCCGTCCACAGCGAGGTGAAGCCATGCACCGCGCTCCAGGCGGACACCGCCACCACCCACGTGTCCGGCTCGGACAGCTCCGGGCGGGCCTCGGCCACCGCGCCGCGCATCAGCTCGAACGACTCCGTGCCCAGGCGGTGGTACTCCTCGAAGCGCGGCTCCTTCAGCTCCGGCAGGAACATGACGCGGTAGTGCGCCGCGTGCTTCACCGCGAACTGGATGTAGGCCGCCGCCATCCCCTCCAGGCGCTCCGCCCAGCCGCCGCTCGCCTCCCGGGCCTGCTTCATCGCCGCGTTCAGCGCGACGAAGCCCTCCTCCGCCACCGCCGCCAGCAGTGACTGCTTGTCCGGAAAGTGGTGATAGGGCGCCGCCGCGCTGACCCCCGCCCGCCGCGCCACCTCGCGCAGCGACAGCTCCGCCACGCCCTCCCGCGCCAACACCTCGAGCGCCGCCTCCACCAGCGCCCGCCGCAGGTCGCCGTGGTGGTACCGAGCCCGCCTCTTTTCACCCGTGCCTCGCTGCGCCATCGCTTCCCCCTCCTTACCGCCGCCGGGCTCCGGACGCTCATCTTGACACCGTTTAGATGGAGCGTTACTTGATTTGAGCACTGTTCAGATTGGAGGCGGCATGAAGGCGTTCGTGACGGGAAGCACGGGGCTGTTGGGCGTCAACCTGGTGCGGCTGCTGCGCGAGCGGGGCCATGAGGTGCGCGCGCTGGCCCGCTCGCCGGAGAAGGCCCGGCGGCTGTTGGGGGACACCGGCGCGGAGGTGGTGGCGGGGGACTTGGAGGACGTGGACGCCTTCGCCCCGGCGCTGGGCGGCTGCGACGTGGTGTTCCACACGGCCGCCTACTTCCGGGAGTACTTCGGCCCCGGGGACCACTGGCCCGCGCTGGAGCGGCTCAACGTCCACGCCTCCCTCCAGCTCGCGAGGGTGGCGTCGCGCGCCGGGGTGCGCCGCTTCGTGCACACCGGCTCGTCGAGCGTGATTGGCCGCGCGAAGGACGGTGGCCCCGGGGACGAGAGCACCCCTCCGGACCGGCTGGCCCAGAGCAACCTGTACGCGCGGAGCAAGGTGGTCGCGAGCGAGCGCCTCCAAGCGCTCGCGCCCGAGTTGCGCCCCATGGAGGTAGTGGAAGTGCTGCCGGGGTGGATGTTCGGCCCGTACGACGCGGCGCCCACGGGGAGCGGGCAACTGGTGCTGGACTTCCTCCAGGGCAAGCTGCCTGGCGTCTTCGAGGGCGGGGCCCCCGCGACGGACGCCCGTGACGTGGCGGACGGCATGCTGCGCGCGGCGGAGCAGGGACGCGCGGGGGAGCGGTACATCCTGTCCGGGGAGTACGCCTCGCTCGTGGACGTGATGCGGGAGCTGGCGGCGCTCTCGGGCCGGAAGCCTCCGAAGAAGCTCCCCTACCCGCTGGTGCTGGGCGTGGCCGCCACCTTCGAGCTGTGGGCGCGGCTGAGCGGGAAGAGCACGGCGATGACCGTGGAGGGCGTGAGCACCATGCACGCCCGCAACACCGTCTCCGCGAGCAAGGCCCGAACGGAACTGGGCGCGAGCTTCCGGCCCCTGGCGCACACGCTCGCTGACGAGGTGGCGTGGTTCCGCGAGGCGGGGCGGGTCTCCTGAGCCCTTGACGTCCCGGCCCGCGCTACTCAGTCCTCCACGTCCACACAGATCTCCTCCACCTCCTGCACGGCGTACTCCGTGAGCCCATAGGAGGTGGTGTTGCCGTTCTCGTCGAACGTCCACCGGCGGCTGGCGGGGATGCAGGGCACGGTGTTGTCAGGGGGACGGGTGCTTGTGCGCGTGTTGTAGAAGAGCGTCACCGTGCGCGCGGTGTCGTCGTAGACCAGCCGGTTCCCCGTATCGCTGGTGCAGATGTCCGTGGGGGACTGTGAGCGGGGACGCCCGGCCTGATCCCACGCATTCACGTCGTGGCTGGTGAGTCGGCCCGCCGAGTCGTAGACGTAGGACGTCTCCCCCTGCCACCTCGAGAGGAGGTATGGCGCCACGCTGGTCCCCGAGTCAAAGCCGTCGTAGGTGTCCTGGACGTAGATGGCTCGCACGCGGCCTACCGGGGTGGGTTCCTCGACGAAGTCCCGCAGGCTGGCATAGCGGACAGTCTGGGTGTGGACCGAGGGCCTCGCATACTGGTCCAGGTAGTGGGCCGTGCACTTCTTTTCGAGGAACTCCCTGTCGAACTCGCAGTCGACGCGGATGGGTGTCTGGATGTTGGAGTAGCCGTTGGTGATGCCCTCACCCGAGGACAGGTATTGCGTGGCGTAGCTCCGGCAACGCCGCGTGGGGCTGGCGCAGCTCAGGGCCATTGCGGCCAGTACCAGGATGCTCGCCCGCCAGAAGAAGCCCATGTCGGTTCCCCCAAGGAATGGTGTACGCCGGGCCACCATCTACCTCGCTCAGGTGGCGCACGGCGGGGGAATCTAAGCGAAGACAGGGCCACTCGTTCCCTTTTGGAACAGTAGTCAACTGGAACTGGTGGACCGTGCGGCAGAGCGCGCAAGCGAACCATTCCTCCCGGACGCTTCCCGCGCTACAACCCACTCATGCGCGGCAGCGAGTTCGCCGACCTCAAGGCCTTCGCCACCATCGCCCGCCATGGTCACTTCGCCCGGGCGGCGGCGGAGCTGGGTGTCACCCCCTCCGCGCTCAGCCAGACGCTGCGCCACCTGGAGGCCCGGCTCGGGGTGCGACTGCTGCACCGCACCACCCGCAGCGTCGCCCCCACCGAAGCCGGTGCACGGCTGCTCGCGCGGCTCGGCCGCGTGTTCTCCGAGCTCGATGCGGCGCTCGAGGAGGTGAACGACTTTCGCGAGCACCCCACCGGGGTGCTGCGCCTCATCGCCCCGCGCTCGGCCACCGAGCACTTCCTCCAGCCCGTCCTCGCGCGCTACCACGCGGCCTGTCCGGAGGTGGTGCTCGACCTCACGGTGAATGACGCCGTGGTGGACATCGTCGCGGCCGGCTACGACGCGGGCATCCGCCTGGGCGAGCGGCTCGAGCAGGACATGGTGGCGGTACGGCTGGGCGGTCCCATGCGCCAGCTCGCGGTGGCCTCGCCCGCCTACCTCGCGCGCCATGGCACGCCCCGCACACCGCAAGAGCTGCTCCAGCACGCCTGCATCAACTGGCGCCAGTCCGGCACTCCCGCCCTCTATGCCTGGGAGTTCGCCCACGAGGGCCGCTGGTTCGAGGTCGCCGTGAAGGGCCCCCTCATCCTCAATGACCGGCGGCTCGCCGTGGACGCCGCCATCGCCGGACTGGGCATCACCTTCTGGTCGGACCGCTTCCTCCAGCCCTTCCTCGACGCGGGCGTGCTCGTCCCCCTGCTGGAGGACTACTCGCCGCCCTTCCCGGGCTTCCACCTGCACTACCCCGCGGGCCGCCACCCGCCCGCCGCCCTGCGCGCCCTCATCGACGTGCTCCGCGAGGCCTTTCCCGAGTAGTCCCGCCCGCATTCTGTCCGCCGCGCTTCATGACCCATGCACCCGCCCGTGCATTCCCGGCGGGGGCGCGCGCGCGCATCCTCCTGCTCGAACCTCTCTTCACGGAGCGACTCCATGACACAGCCCTCTCGCATCTGGTTCATCACCGGCATCTCCCGCGGCCTCGGCCGGGCCCTGGCCGAGGAGGTGCGCGCCCACGGCGACCTCGTCGTCGGCACCACGCGCGACGGCACGAGCGGCCTCGGCGCCGGGGTCCACGCGGTGCCGCTGGACCTGTCACGTCCCGAGGCCCCCGCGGCCGCCGTGCGCGCCGCCCACGCGGTACACGGCCGGCTGGACGTGGTGGTGAACAACGCGGGCTATGGCCTGCTGGGCCCCATCGAGGAGACGCGCGACGCGGAGGCCGCGCACCTCTTCGAGGTGAACTTCTTCGGAGCGCTCCGGGTGCTCCAGGCGGCGCTGCCCCTGCTGCGCGCCCAGGGGAGCGGGCACGTGGTGAACATCTCCTCCATCGCCGCGCTCGCGCCCATGGCGGGCTCGGGCCTGTACGCGGCGAGCAAGGCCGCCCTGAGCGCGCTGTCCGAGAGCCTCGCCCAGGAGCTCGTGGGCTCCGGGGTGCGGGTGACGAGCGTGGAGCCTGGCGCCTTCCGCACGGACTTCCTCTCCGAGCAGTCGCTGCGCCGCACCGAGATGCGCCTCGCCGCCTACGAGGCCACGAGCGGCGAGGCGGTGCGCGCGCTGGAGAAGCTCATCGGCCAGCAGGGAGGAGATCCGCGCGCCGCGGCCCGGGCCCTCATTCAAGCGGTGCGCGCGCCCGAGCCCCCCATGCACCTGGTGCTCGGCGCGGACGCCATCGGGCGCACCCGGGCGAGGCTGGAGCGGCTGGGCGCGGAAGTCACCCGCTGGGAAGAGGTGTCGCGCGCCACGGCCTTCGCGCGCCCGGCCTAGCACTACTGCGTCAGGAGTGGGCAGGCCGTAAAGGAGGGGCCTGCCAGCCCACTTGGTTCCAGAAGTAGCGCTGAACCCACCTCCTTCAAATGCTTCCGCGGACTTGCGAGTTGGCGCGCACGGTGCATCCGGCTTGGCGGAACGCACGCGGGGGGAAGGGGATGGGCTGGCCGCTGAGGATGTTCCAAGAGGAGGGTGACGACTTCGTCACCTCCAGGTGCTTCCAGGGACGACTGTTGCTGAGCCCCAGCGCGGAGGTGAACAAGGTGGTGGGAGGCGTGCTGGCCCGCGCCGTCCAGCAGAGTGCCGGCACCCTCCGGCTGTACGCCTTCACCTTCGCCTCCAATCACTTCCACTTGTTGGTCGGGGCATGCCTCCACGCGGCAGGCACTGAAGGAACTGCGCGAGCAGTACCGGGCCTTCGTTGCGGCATTTCGAGAGGCGGCGGCCTGGTGGCGTCGAGGGGACTTCTCGGCGCTCTTCCCGCCCTTCTCCTTCCCGCCTCGTGTCGCTCCAGCTCGTGCTGCTCAAGTTCTTTGACACCCTCTCGGCGCCCTCTCGGGACACCCTCTCCACCCTCTCGGCCAGCAGGCGGGGCCCTGAGCACGGCCAGCGCGAGCCGTGCCAAGTCTCAAGGGGCTGCGCGCCCGCCAATCTCCGGGAAGCGCTCGTAGGCCCGTTTAAGTGCGTCCAAGTGGGTGGGATTGTCCAGGTCGAGCGGCGCATCGGTGAGCCTGACGACCCACCCGCCCGTCGCTGTACGCCGCGAGCGCGAGAGCAGTTCCGAGTCGCGGGCCGAGTCCGGAAAGCCGACGGCCCGTGCGGCGGCTGCCGACCAGTAGTTCAGCCACCCCAGATAATGTGGAATCTCAGGCGTGGGGAGTTCCCATGGGAGTTTGAGCGAGGGCAGCCCTTTAGGCGGGACATGCGGCTTCTCCCCCGGGTGGCGAAACTGCTCTGAGACTGTCACGGCTATCCCATCCGGATCCACGCGCCCCCAGAACGCGCGAGCGCCCTCCGCAACAGCTTCTAGCACGTTCGCTGCCGCTGCGATGCCGGTTGCGTCGAACGGCAGGGCGGCATGGACTTCAAACTGTGCCTGACCACCCGGCGAGGTCCCCGCAGGGCTTTCCCATCCAGACACCGTTACCCGGTAGCTCTCGTCGCCATTGCAAATGAGCCGAAACCCCCTTCCGGTCGGCCTCCCTTGGGAGAGCCATGACTCGCGCTGCGGTAGCCGGACCAGCGTCCCCTCGCGAGAAATCGTCCACTCCAGGCGTAAGCCAGGGAACGCGCGTTCCATTCCACGAACAACAGCCAAAGGGCGGCTGTCGGCGCCTACGAGCGCAGGCGCGTAGACGATAATACCAATGTCGTTTTCTTGCGTTGCAGGCATTTCAGCACCACTCCATGATGACAACTTTGAGGGTGGGGTCTTGCTTGAGCAGGGCAGCTTTATGCGCTACGCTGCGCACGCCGACCTTGAAGTCAAATCCGCAGGCCAGAGCGAGGGCGCGCTCATGCTGTAGCTCCGGCACCTGGTCCTCAAGCACAATTCTCCGAAGTTCGGGCGGGTACGTGTCGAAGTTGTCGGTCTTGACTTCCCAAAGTGTGCGCGCGGCCAGTTGCAGCGCGTCGAAGTTCTTCCCATTCACGAACACATCCCTGCTGGGGAAACTGTTGTTCGGAATTCTGTCGGCGCACGTGTCGTGCAGTTTATTTCCTCCAAGGTGACGCTTCGCCGGGACGGGCTCGCACCTGCGGCGGTCTTGATCCGAAGCCTCGGGTGGTTCCACAGGCGGGAAATCCGGCCCCTTTGGCTCCGGCTTGGGCCTTTTTTTCGGCAAGGTCTCCTGCGGGGCGGGCTTCGTTACAGGCACGGGCTTCACTTCAGACACGGGCCGCGCTTCCGGCACCGGCCGCGTCTCCGGCACCGGCCGCGTAGGCGGCGGCCGAACCTGGGGACGGCCCCTCTTCTCGTAAGCCTCCAGCGCCTCTGAGATCGCGAAGCCCACCACGACAACGCCCGCCACAACTACCGCGCCCACGACGATCTCCGGGGCCGCCAGGACGCAGACCCCGAGCCCCATTGCAGCGACACCCGCAGACGCAATCGCGCATCGTCCCGTGAGGTCGTGAAACTCGATCCGGTCATGGTCGAGGGCCTGATAGCACCGCTCCGCCAGCACGGGCCAGGGCTCGGAAGCTTCGCGGACGGCGCAACGCCCCCCGTCCGTCCAGGGCAGCTTCGCCGCGCGCTGGAGGTTGGCGAGCCTCGGGCCGCGGGCCGCTGGCGCTGTTGGGGTGGGCGCTGGCGTAGCGCAGGCCGAGACGTAGAGCAGCAGGGCGCTGCATGCTCGGAAACGCATGGCTACATCTTCCGATCAAGTCAGGACCTAATGAATCCTGGTGGGACTGTTCGGAGTATGCAAGCCCGCCCCGACAGCAGACGGACTGGCTGGCGATGAACGTGGACTTCGCCGTGCTCTGGATGAGGGAACGGGAAGCCAGTGGCCGTCACTCCGGGTCGTGGGCGTCGAGCTTGTCGAGGATGCGCCGCAGCACCTCCCGCTCCGTCTCGGGCAGCGGCAGGAGCGGGGCACGCAGTGGGCCCACCCGGGTGCCGCGCAGCTCCAGCCCCGCGGCGATGGTGCGGGGCAGGCCGCCCTTCACGATGAATTGCAGCAACGGCAACTGTTTCTGGAAGACGCGCCGGGCCGCGGTGAGATTGCCCTTCTCCACCACCTCATGGAAGAGCCGCAGGTTGAGCTCCGGGATGAGGGCGGGCGCCGCCGTGCACCAGCCTCGCGCTCCGGCGGCGAAGGCGGCCAGGGCGAGCGGGTTGGAGCCGTTGTAGAAGGCCACGTCCTCGCCCACCACCTGACGCAACCGGTGCATGCGGCCCACGTCGCCGGTGCTCTCCTTCACCATGGTGACGTTGGGAATCTCCAGCAGCCGCGCGAGGAACTCGGGCGTCATGTCCAGCCCACCCGTGGCCGGATTGTTGTAGGCCATGATGGGAATGGAGATGGCGCGCGCCACCCGGTCGAAGTGCCGGAGGATCTCCTCCTCGGAGAGCTTCCAGTAGCTCATCGGGATGATCATCACCGCCGCCGCGCCCGCCTTCTCGGCGAAGCGCGCGTGGTGCACGGTGCGCTCGGTGGTGAGGCTCGAGACGCCCACCATGACGGGCACCCGGCCGCGCACGGCCTTCATGGTGGACTCGGTGACGGCCTCGCGCTCCCCATCATCCAGGTAGGGCAGGCTGCCCGTGCTGCCGAGCGGGGCGATGGCATGTACACCAGAGGCCGCCATCTGCTCGGTGATCAGCCGGAGGGTGTCGAGGTCCACGCCTCCCTCCGCCCGGAAGGGGGTGATGGTGTAACCAATGATACCGCGCATGGGAACGTTGCGGCTCATGGTCATCCCTCCTCGCCGTTGCGCAGCAGGGACTGGCCCTTCTCACCCACCTCCTCGCGCAGCGCCACGCCGCCCATGTTCTGCAGCATGGGGGCGTTCTCGCAGGCGAGGTAGCGCGCGCGGGCCGTCGGGTGCGTGTTGACGTGGTTGTGCCACGCCCACACGGGGATGTAGACGGCGTCCCCCTGCTTCCAGGGGATGCGCTTGCCCTGGATCTCCGAGTACCCCTCCCCCTCCAGCACGTAGAGGATGGTCTCGTAGGTGTGGCGGTGCTTGTTGGAGGACTGGCCGGGCTCCAGCCAACCAATCGTCATGCTGATGGCATGCGAGGGCAGGTCCACGAAGAAGACGGGGTGCTTGCGCTCCTTCGAGTAGCCCTCGTTGCGGCCGGCATCCTCGACATTCGGGTGGGCCAGCCGCTCCGGCATGACGACGCGCGGGCGGGGCGGCGTCTTGTCGAAGTCGGCGGACTCGTACTTCTTCTTCGTTTCCACGGTCTGGTTCATGGCGTCTCCCAAGGGCCCGCCGCGGTTGTTTCCGGAGGAGTTGCTCTCCGGGCGTCGGGCACGGACGAAACCTAAGAGAACGACCGGCACCCCAGAAAGTGCCGGTTATTTGAAGTAGACTAGGCCGGTGCTCCGCTCCTGGAAGATGAACCTCGAGGTCGACCCGGCGTCCAACATCCCCCTCTTCGTGCAGCTCTCGCGCGCCATCGTGCGCGACATCGAGCGAGGGCGCCTGTCGCCAGGGGACGCGCTGCCAGGGACGCGCGCCATGGCGCAGCGGCTCGGCATCCACCGCAACACCGTGGATGCGGCCTACCGCGAGCTCATTCAACAGGGATGGGCCTCGGCGGAGCCCTCGCGCGGCACCTTCGTCTCCACCACCCTGCCGGTGAAGACGCCCAAGGGGTTCGGCAGCTCACCGAGGCAGCGGATGCCGCAGCAGCCCGCCTTCTCACTCGAGGCGCCACGGGGCGTCCGGGAGGACGTGGCGGCCTCCGCCTCGCGGGGGGTGTTGATCTTCAACGACGGGACCCCGGACGTGCGACTCGCCCCCTCCCTGGCCCTGGCACGCGCCTTCCGCCACGTCCTCACGGGACGCGCCCGGACGACGCTCGGGGCGGGGGATGCGCGCGGCGAGCCACTCCTGCGCCAATCGCTGGCCCGCATGCTGAGTGAGACGCGTGGCCTGGCCGCGGGCGAGGACGATGTGCTCGTCACCCGGGGCAGTCAGATGGCCCTCTTCCTCGTGGCCCAGACCCTGGTGCGCCCCGGGGACGTCGTCGCCGTGGATGCGCTCGGCTATCGGCCAGCCTGGGACGCGCTGAGGCTCGCTGGCGCCCGCCTGGTGGGGCTGCCGGTGGATGGCGAGGGCGTGCGAGTGGACGCCCTGCGGACGCTGCTCACCCAAGGGCCCGTGCGGGCCGTCTTCGTCACCCCGCACCACCAGTACCCCACCACCGTCACGCTCACCGCCGCGCGCCGGGTGGAGCTGCTGCGCCTGGCCGCGGAGTCCGGGATGGCCGTCGTCGAGGACGATTACGATCACGAGTACCACTACGAGGGCCGCCCCGTGCTTCCCCTGGCGAGCGCGGACCGCTCGGGGAGCGTCGTCTACGTGGGCTCGCTCTCCAAGATCATGGCTCCGGGGTTGCGCCTCGGCTACGTCGTCGCGCCCGCTCCCGTGGTGCGGCAACTGGCCGCCCTGCGCGCGGTGGTGGACCGCCAGGGGGATGCCCCCCTCGAGCGCGCCGTGGCCGAGTTGCTGGAGGAGGGGGAGTTGCAACGCCATGCCCGGCGCGCCCGCCGCGAGTACCTGGCGCGCCGGGACGCGCTCGCGGAGGCCCTGCGCGGAGCCCTGGATGAGCACGTGGACTTCGAGGTGCCGGCTGGCGGGCTGGCCCTGTGGGTGCGCCTCCGGGAGAGGGGCGACGCGAGCGGGTGGGCCGAACGGGCGCGCGCGGAGGGCGTCCACGTGATGCCCGGCCATTCCTTCGCGCTGGAGGGACAGGGGCCGGAGGCGTTCCGCCTGGGCTTCGCCTCGCTCAACCCCACGGAGCTGCGCGAGGCGGTGCGCCGGCTCGCACGCGCCCGCTGAAAGCGTCAGCTGAAGGCGTCAGCTGAAGGCGTCCGACGGGCCGTGGGCAGGTTTTTCGTTTCGATTGAGAAATCAAAAGTCATCCCACGGCGATGAACGTGATGGGAAGTGAACCGACTCTTTTTTGATTTGCCTTTGGGGGCCGTTTGGGTGCATGCTCGCGGACCTCTGACTGAACGAACCATGACGAACGCCCTCTCCACCCTCGAGCTGAACCTCCGCCCGGCGACGAACCGTGGCGTGCGTTCGCTCGGCGTGGAGGTGCTCGTAGTCGTCCTGGTAGCCGTGCTGCTGCTTGCGCTTCTTCTTGCGCAGGGGGCCGGGCCACCGTTCTGACACTGGAGAGCATCCAGGCCTGAACGAGAAGCCCCGCCCCCGGAAACGGAGGCGGGGCTTCTCGTTTTTCGGCGTCCTCAACCCCTCGTGGTTCGCAGTGGAGACGCAATGACGAAAGCTGGCACAAGCCCCAAGAGAGAGCAGGCACCCACGGGGCAAGGTGATGACTCGGACAGCTCCGCTCCGGAATACGCCAGGAGCACGGCCCAACGGACCGGAGCCGAAATCGTCTGGGATGTGCTCGCCAGTGAGGGAGTCGATGTCGTCTTCGGCTACCCGGGCGGGGCCATCATGCCCATCTACAATGCCTTGCATCAGCGACCCATCCGCCACGTGCTCGTGCGCCATGAGCAGGGGGCAGCACACATGGCGGATGGTTATGCGCGCGCCTCGGGGAAGGTCGGGGTGTGTCTGGCCACCTCGGGTCCGGGGGCCACCAACCTGGTGACGGGGATCGCCACCGCGATGCTGGATTCCTCTCCCCTCGTCTGTATCACCGGCCAGGTCCCCTCCTCGCTCTTGGGCAGTGACGCCTTCCAGGAGCTGGACATCACGGGCGTCACCCTCCCCATCACCAAGCACAACTATCTGGTGACGCGAGCCGAGGACATCGCGCCCACCCTCCGGGAAGCCTTCTTCATCGCGCGCTCGGGCCGTCCCGGACCCGTGCTCGTGGACATCACCAAGGATGCGCAGCAGGCCACCGCCGCCCTCGAGTCCCAGCCACGGCCCGTGCGGTTGCCCGGCCATCGCCCCGCGCACCACCCGTCCGCGGAGGACCTGAATCGCGCCGCCGAGCTCATCGCCACGGCCGAGCGGCCGCTCATCTTCGCCGGTCACGGCATCATCAAGGCCGAGGCCTCGGCGCAGCTGAGGGAGCTGGTGGAGAAGACGGGCATTCCGGTGGCCAGCACGCTGCTCGGCCTGGGCGGCTTTCCGGCGACGCACCCGCTCAGCCTCGGGATGATGGGCATGCACGGGGAGGCCTGGGTCAACACCGCCATCCAGGAGTCCGATCTCCTGATCGCCCTGGGCATGCGCTTCGACGACCGGGTGACCGGCAACCTGAAGACGTATGCGCGCAAGGCGCGGAAGATCCACGTCGAGATCGATCCCTCCGAGCTCAACAAGAACGTCCAGGTGGACGTCGCGCTGGCGGGGGAGTTGCGCCGGACGCTCACGGACCTGCTTCCCCGCGTCGCGCAGCGCACCTGCACCCCCTGGGTGCAGCACATCAAGGCCCTCAAGAGCAGCTCGGCGGCGCGAGACATCCAATACATGCCGCACAACGGCAGGCTCCACGCGGCCCACGTCATCCATGACCTGTGGTGGCTGACCCAGGGCAAGGCCCTCATGGTCACCGACGTGGGTCAGCATCAGATGTGGGAGGCCCAGTACTACCGACATGAGCGCCCGCGGCAACTCATCACCTCCGGAGGGCTGGGAACCATGGGCTTCGCCCTGCCCGCCGCGATGGGCGCACGCCTGGCCCAGCCCGGCGAGGAGGTCTGGGTGGTGGTGGGCGACGGGGGCTTCCAGATGTCGGCGGCCGAGCTGACGACCTGTGCCCAGGAAGGCATCAAGCTCCACGTGGCCATCATCAACAATGGCTATCTCGGCATGGTGCGGCAGTTGCAGCAGTTCTTCTATGAGAACCGCTACACCGCCACCCCCTTGCTGAACCCGGACTTCGTGAAGCTCGCCGAGGCGCACGGCTTGAACGGCCTGCGCGTCACCCGGCGGGAGGAGATTCCGGAGGCGGTGGCCCAGGCGCGGGCCAGTCCCTGCACCACCATCATCGACTTCCGGGTGGAGCAGGAGGACAGCGTCTACCCCATGGTCCCCTCGGGCGCGGACCTCGACGAGATGATCCGCCGTCCCCAGGACGACAGCGAGGTCTGCGCGATGTCTCCGTGGAGCAGCGGAGCCGTCTGAGGAGCCAATGCCATGAGCCCATCCCATCAACGGACCTTCATCGTTCACGTCGAGGATCGCCCGGGCGTCCTCAACCGCGTCATCTCGCTCTTCAGGCGCCGCGCCTACAACATCGACTCGCTCACGGTGGCACGCACCGAGCGCCCCGCCATCTCGTGCATCACCCTGGTGGTGGTGGTGGATGACCGCGAGGCGCGTCTGCTGGAAGCCAACCTCTACAAGCTCATCAACGTCCTCTACGTGGAGGACGTCACGCACCAGGGCCCGCTGGTTCGCGAGCTGGCCCTCATCAAGGTGAAGGCCACCGAGGAGACCCGCGCGCAGCTCCTGCGGGTCTGCGACATGTTCCGCGCGCGCGCCATCGACGTGACGCCCTCGGCACTGGTTGTGGAGCTCACCGGAACGCCGGACGAGATCGATGGGCTCATCGAGGTGCTACGCCCCTCCGGAATCATCGAGCTGGTACGCACCGGCGCCGTCGCGATGGCGCGGGGCGCCCGGTCTCCCATCGCGGAAGTGCTGGACGCGGCGCCCCCGGAGCAGGCGGCGTAGGACAACCCTGTCATTGGCAACTCAGTCGCTCCCTCCGCTCCCGAGGCGTGAGGAAGAACCCCTCGTATTACCCAAAGAGGCAGCACACATGGATTGCAAGTACATCTGGACGAACGGGAAGCTGGTGGCCGCCGCCGAGGCGCAGATGAATTTCCTCACGCCCGCCACGCACTACGGCATGGCGGTGTTCGAGGGCATTCGCTGCTACCGGACGGCGAAGGGGCCCGCGATCTTCCGTCTTCGCGAGCACATCGAGCGGCTCCACAGGTCCGCGACGATCCTCGGCTGGCGCGAGCTGCCCTTCAGCGTGGGACAGCTCATCGAGGCCTGCCAGGAGACGGTCCGGGCCAATGGCCATGAGGAATGCTACATCCGCCCGCTGCTCTACCTCGGTGGCGGAGGGTGGAACCTCAACATCGACAACGGCCAGGCGCACGTGGGCATCGCCGTGTGGTCCTGGAACGCCTACCTCGGCGCGGAGGCCGCGGAGAAGGGCGTGCGCGCCAACGTCTCCTCGTTCACCCGGCACCACCCCAACGTGGTGATGACCAAGTCGAAGGTCGCGGGGAACTATCCCAACTCGGTGCTCGCCAAGACGGAGTCGGTCCGCCTGGGGTTCGACGAGGCAATCATGCTGGACACGCAGGGCATGGTGGCCGAGTGCACCGGCGAGAACATCTTCATCGTCCGGGGCAACCGGGTGATGACGCCGCCCGAGGGGCAGATCCTCGAGGGCATCACCCGGGACACGGTGATGATCCTGGCTCGCGAGATGGGCCTGGAGGTCAGCGCCCAGCCCATCTCTCGGGATCAGCTCTACACGGCCGACGAGGTCTTCGTCACCGGAACGGCCGCCGAGGTCATCGGCCTGCGGGAGATCGACTTCCGCACCATCGGAAGCGGCCGCACCGGCCCCATCACCCAGAAGATTCAACAGGCCTATCACGCGGCCGTCCGTGGCGAGCTGCCACGCGCCGCGGAGTGGTTGACCTACGTACCCGGCAGGTAGCGGTCCCCCGAACAGGAGAAGAGGCGAACGGATGAGTACGGAGAGCACGAAGGATCGCGTCATCATCTTCGACACCACCCTGCGCGACGGCGAGCAGTCGCCCGGCGCCAGCATGAACGTGGCGCAGAAACTACAGGTGGCACTCGCGCTTCGAGACCTCGGGGTGGACGTCATCGAGCTTGGATTTCCGGTCGCTTCGCAAGGGGACTTCGAGGCCGTCGCCACCGTGGCCGGGCGGGTCGAGGGCCCCACGTTGTGCGCCCTGGCCCGCGCCAACCGGGAAGACATCGACCGCACGTGGGAAGCCCTCCGCGCGGCCGAGCGCCGGCGCCTCCACGTCTTCCTCGCCACCAGTCCGCTCCACCGCGAGTTCAAGCTGAAGATGAACCAGGAGGAGGTCCTCCGGCGCGCCGTGGAGGCCGTGCGCTATGCGCGCGAGCGCTTCGAGGACGTGCAGTTCTCCGCCGAGGACGCGGGGCGCACCGAGCCCGAGTTCCTCGCCGAGGTGGTGGAGCGCGTCATCGAGGCCGGCGCCACCACGATCAACATTCCGGACACGGTGGGCTACACGATGCCCGCTCAGTTCTCCTCCCTCATCGCATACCTGCGGCGCCACGTGCGCGGCATCGAGCGCGTCGTGCTGAGCGTGCACTGCCACAACGACCTCGGGCTGGCGGTGGCCAACAGCCTGGCCGCGGTGGTGGAAGGCGCGCGGCAGGTGGAGTGCACCATCAATGGCATCGGCGAGCGGGCGGGCAACTGTGCCCTGGAAGAGGTGGTGATGGCCCTGCGCACGCGCCATGACTTCTTCGGTGTACGGACCGCCATCCGCACCGAGCGCCTCTATCCCACCAGCCGGTTGCTCTCCAACGTCACGGGCCTCCAGGTCCAGCGCAACAAGGCGGTGGTGGGGCAGAACGCCTTCGCCCACGAGGCGGGCATCCATCAGCACGGCGTGCTGATGCACCGGGGCACCTACGAGATCATGCGTGCCGAGGACGTGGGCTTCACCGGCAACAGCCTGGTGCTGGGCAAGCACAGCGGCCGCCACGTGCTGCGCCAGCGGGTGAAGGAGCTCGGCTACCAGCTCGATGGCCCGCAGATCGACAAGCTGTTCGAGGAGTTCAAGCGGCTGGCGGATCACAAGAAGGAGGTCTTCGACGCGGACCTGGAGGCCCTCATCCAGGGGTTCATCGGCCCTCGGGAGCAGCCGGCCTGGAAGCTGGAGACGCTGAGCTGTGTCTCCGGGGTGGGGACCGTCCCCTCCGCCACCGTCTGCCTCGAGCACTCCGATGGGCGCCGGGTCCGCGATGCCGCGTGCGGCGATGGGCCCGTGGACGCCGTGTTCAAGGCCGTCGAGCGCATCACCGGCCAGCAGGTCCGCCTGTGCCGCTACCAGGTGACGAGCGTCACCGACGGCGAGGATGCCCAGGGGCATGTCGACCTGGAGGTGGAAGCAGGCACCCGCCGCTTCCGCGGCCGGGCCGTGAGCACCGACATCATCGTCGCGAGCGCCCGGGCCCTGCTCGAAGCCCTCAACCGCGCGGCCAACACCACCCCCCTCCCCGTTTCCAGCCACGACGTCCCCTCCATGGAAGTGAGCGCGTGACATGAACCCTCCTGGACCCCGAAACCTGTTCCAGAAGATCTGGGAGTCCCACCTCGTCCGGCCGGAGACGGCCGAGGTGCCCGCGGTGCTCTACGTGGATCTCCACCTGGTGCACGAGGTGACCTCACCCCAGGCCTTCAGCCTGCTGCGCGAGCGGGGCCTGCGCGTGCGGCGGCCCGAGCGGACCATCGCCACCATGGACCACTCCACCCCGACCCTCCCCCGGGATGCACAAGGGCGCTTCCCCGTGGCGGACGCGGAGGCGGCGGCGCAGCTCTCCCAGCTCGAGGACAATTGCCGCGAGTTCGGCGTGGAGCTGCACGCGCTGGGCACCGAGCGGCAGGGCATCGTCCACGTCATCGGGCCCGAGCTCGGTCTGACGCTGCCCGGCTCCACCATCGTGTGTGGCGACAGCCATACCAGCACTCACGGTGCCTTCGGCGCGCTGGCCTTCGGCATCGGCACCAGCGAGGTGGGGCATGTGCTGGCCACCCAGTGCCTGCTGCAGCGCCGGCCGAAGACGATGGAGGTTCGCGTGGAGGGCCGCCTCCGCCCTGGCGTGAGCGCCAAGGACATCATCCTGGGCATCATCGCCAAGGTCGGGGTGGGCGGTGGCACGGGACACGTGCTCGAGTACACGGGAAGCGCCATCCGCGGCCTCTCCATGGAGGAGCGGATGACGGTGTGCAACATGTCCATCGAGGCCGGCGCGCGCGCGGGTCTCATCGCCCCGGACGACACCACCTTCGAGTATCTCGCCCGCCGCCCACGCGCTCCCCAGGGTGAGGCGTGGGACAAGGCGGTGGCGCACTGGCGCGCGCTGCCCTCGGATCCGGGCTCCACCTATGACGCGTCGGTGACGCTGGATGCCGACGCGCTCGAGCCGATGCTCACGTACGGGACCCATCCCGGCATGGGGATTCCCGTCACCGGTACCGTGCCCGCTCCCCACCAGCTCACGGATACGAGCGCCCGCGACTCGCTGGAGCGCGCGCTGCGCTACATGGGGCTGACGCCAGGGCAACGTCTGATCGGCCAGCCCATCGACGTGGTGTTCATCGGCAGTTGCACCAACTCGCGGCTGTCGGACCTGCGGGCCGCGGCCCATGTCCTGCGGGGTCGCAAGGTGGACTCCCGCGTGCGCACGCTCGTGGTGCCAGGCTCCCAGGAGATCAAACGGGCGGCGGAATCCGAGGGACTGCACGACATCTTCCGCGAGGCCGGCGCGGAGTGGCGGGAGCCCGGCTGCTCGATGTGCATCGCCATGAACGGGGATCAGGCGAAGCCCGGTCAGTACGTGGTGAGCACCAGCAACCGCAACTTCGAGGGGCGGCAGGGCAAGGGCAGCCGGACCTTCCTGGCCAGTCCCCTGACCGCCGCCGCCGCCGCCATCACCGGCAAGGTCACCGATCCCCGCGAGCTCTTGAGGTGAATCCCATGGAACCGTTCCGCACGCTTCGCTCGCGCACCATCGTCCTGGCGCGGCAGAACATCGACACCGATCAGATCATCCCCGCCCGTTTCCTGAAGATCACCCACCGCGCCGGCCTGGGCCGCTGGCTCTTCGCGGACTGGCGCTACCAGCCCGACGGCAGCCCCCGGCCGGACTTCATCCTCGAGCAGCCGGAGGCCCGGGGCGCCCGGGTGCTGATCGCGGGTGACAACTTCGGCTGCGGCTCCTCGCGCGAGCATGCCCCGTGGGCCCTGGTGGACTGGGGCTTCCGCGCGGTCATCAGTTCCTCCATCGCGGACATCTTCTCCAACAACGCGGTCAAGAACGGTCTGCTGCCAGTGCGGGTGGACGCCGGGTTCCACGGCCGCCTGCTGGCCGAGCCGGGCGCGGAGGTGTTCATCGATCTGGAGCACCGCACGGTGCGGCTCGCGGATGGAACGGAGGCGGCCTTCCCGCTGGATCCGTTCGCCCGCTACTGCCTGATGAACGGCGTGGACGAGCTGGGGTTCCTGCTCGGCCAGGCAGAGGCCATCACCCGCTTCGAGGAGGCCCGTCCATGAAGGCGCTCATCGCGGTTCTTCCGGGAGACGGTATCGGACCCGAGGTGGTGGCGCAGGGCACTCGCCTGCTGAGGGCGGTGGCGGAGCGCTTCGGCCACTCCTTCGAGCTGGTGGAGGCCCCCATGGGAGGCGTGGCCATCGATCTCACCGGTGCGCCGCTGCCTCCGGAGACGCTCGCGCTCTGCCAGCGGGCGGATGCGGTGCTGCTGGGCGCCGTGGGAGGGCCGAAGTGGGACCCGCCCGCGAAGGTTCGTCCGGAGCAGGGGCTGCTCGCGTTGCGCAAGGAGCTGGGCCTCTACGCCAACCTGCGGCCCGTGGCGCCCTTCCCTTCCCTCCATGACACCTCCACGCTCAAGCCCGAGGTGCTGCGCGGCGTGGATCTGCTGGTGGTGCGTGAGCTCACCGGTGGCATCTACTTCGGCGAGAAACGCCGCGAGGAGGATCGGGCCTTCGATGCCTGTGTCTACACGGTGGACGAGGTGGTGCGGGTGGTTCGCGCCGCCGCCTCGCTCGCGCGGGCCCGCCGCAAGCGGCTCACCTCGGTGGACAAGGCCAACGTGCTGGAGACCTCGCGGCTGTGGCGCGCGGTGACCGAGCGGGTCATCCGCGAGGAGTTCCCGGACATCGAGCTGAAGCACATGCTGGTGGATGCCTGTGCGATGCACCTCATCAAACGCCCCGCGGACTTCGACGTCATCGTCACGGAGAACATGTTCGGCGACATCCTCACGGACGAGGCGGCCATGCTCTCGGGTTCCATCGGCATGCTGCCCTCGGCCTCGCTGGGCGCGAACCGGCGCGGGCTCTACGAGCCCATCCACGGCTCCGCTCCGGACATCGCCGGCCGCGGCGTGGCCAACCCCTACGGGACGCTGCTGAGCGTGGCCATGCTGCTGCGCCACTCGCTCGGGCTCGAGCAGGAGGCGCGTGCCGTGGAGAGCGCGGTGGCCTCCTCACTCGAGACCGGTGTCCTCACCGCCGATCTCGTTCCTCCGGGCACCCGGCCCGTGGCAACCCAGGAGGCGGGCCGGGCCGTGCTCGACCGGCTCGGCGGGCCCACTCGCTAGCACCTCCTTCTCCTTCACGGCTTTCCAGGAACCCCCATGTCCCAAGACACACGCCGCAACAGCCGCGCCATCACCGAAGGCTTCGAACGCGCACCCGCACGCGCCATGCTCAAGGCCATTGGCTTCACCGACGAGGATCTCTCCAAGCCCCTCATCGGCGTGGCCAACACCTGGACCGAGACCATGCCCTGCAACTTCCACCTGCGCCGCCTGGCGGAGAAGGTGAAGGAGGGCATCCGGGCCGCGGGTGGAACGCCCATGGAGTTCAACACCATCTCCGTCAGTGACGGGGTGACCATGGGCACCGAGGGCATGCGCGCCTCGCTGGTCAGCCGTGAGGTGATCGCGGACTCCATCGAGCTGATGTGCCGCGGCCACATGTTCGACGCGGTGGTGACGCTGGTGGGGTGCGACAAGACCATCCCCGCCGCGGCCATGGCGGTGCTCCGGCTGAACATCCCCTCGCTGGTCCTCTACGGCGGCTCCATCGCCCCCGGGTGCTACAAGGGCAAGGACGTCACCGTGCAGGACATGTTCGAGGCCGTGGGCGCGGTGGCCGCCGGGAAGATGTCCCTCGAGGCGCTCGCGGAGATCGAGAACGTCGCCTGCCCGGGTGCGGGCGCCTGTGGCGGCCAGTACACCGCCAACACCATGGCCCTGGCCATCGAGATGCTCGGGCTCGCCCCGGTGGGCTACGCCACCATTCCCGCGGAGGATGCGCGCAAGGACGCGGCGAGCGTCGCCGCGGGCCGGCTCATCATGGACGTGCTCCAGCGGGGCACGTGCCCTCGGGACGTCGTGACGCGCGCCTCGTTCGACAACGCCATCGCGTCCGTGGCGGCCACAGGTGGCTCGACCAACGCGGTGCTGCACCTGCTCGCCCTGGCGGGGGAGATGGGCGTGCCGCTCGCCCTGAAGGACTTCGACGAGGTGAGCCGGCGCACCCCCCTCATCGCGGACCTCAAGCCAGGTGGCCGTTTCGCCGCGGTGGACATGGACCGTGCCGGAGGCGTGCCGCTGCTCGCCCGGCGATTGATCGCGGGCGGCTTCATGGACGGGAGCGCCCGGACCATCGAGGGACGCACCTGGGCCGAGTCCTCGATCAGCGCCACCGAGAAGACGGGACAGCAGGTCATCCGGCCCCTGAGCGAGCCCATCCGCTCCACGGGCGGGCTCGTCATCCTGCAGGGCAACCTCGCCCCGGAAGGGTGCGTGGTGAAGATGTCGGGGCACGAGCGCGGCCACCACCGGGGGCCCGCGTGGGTGTTCGACCGCGAGGAGGATGCCTTCGCGGCGGTGAAGGAGCGCCGCATCCAGCCGGGTTCCGTGGTGGTCATCCGCTACGAGGGACCGCGCGGCGGCCCGGGCATGCGCGAGATGCTGGGAGTGACCGCGGCGCTCGTCGGGCAGGGGCTGGGTGACTCCGTGGCGCTGCTCACCGACGGGCGCTTCAGCGGCGCCACCCGCGGCCTGATGGTGGGCCACGTGGCCCCCGAGGCGGCCGTGGGCGGCCCGATCGCGGCGGTGCGCACGGGTGACATCATCACCATCGACGTGGAGGCCCGGCAGCTGTCCGTGGAGCTCTCCGCGGAGCAGATCGCCGAGCGCTTGCGGGGATTCCAGCCGCCTCCGCCCCGCTACACCTCGGGTGTCTTCGCGAAGTACGCCGCGCTGGTGTCCTCGGCCTCCGAGGGCGCGATCACGCGGCCGCCTCAACCCCAGGCTTCATCCCAGGCTCCCTCCACCGAGCGGCGGCAGGTGGCCGCCGTTCCCTAGTCCCACCCCCACCGTTTCACACCCTTACCGCCTCAAGGACCAAACCATGACCACCATCTATTACGACAAGGACGCCTCCCTCGAGCCCATTCACGCCCGCAAGGTCGCGATCATCGGCTACGGGAGCCAGGGACATGCCCACGCCCTCAACCTCAAGGAATCCGGCGTGAAGGTGCGGGTGGGGTTGCATGCCGCCAGCCGCTCGCGCGCCAAGGCGGAAGCGGCGGGTCTCGAGGTGATGTCCGTCGCCGAGGCGGCCCAGTGGGCCGACCTCATCATGATCCTCGCCCCGGATCAGACCCAGAAGCAGATCTACGACGCGGACATCGCGCCCCACCTCACCCGGGGCAAGGCCTTGTTCTTCGCCCACGGCTTCAACATCCACTACGGGCAGATCCGCCCTCCGGCGGATGTGGACGTGGCGCTCATCGCCCCGAAGTCACCCGGACACATGGTGCGCCGCCTCTACCAGGACGGCAGGGGAACTCCCGCGCTCATCGCGGTGCACCAGGACGCCACGGGCAAGGCCAAGGCGCTGGGCATGTCCTATGCGCGCGCCATCGGCACCACACGTGCGGGCGTGCTGGAAACCACGTTCAAGGAAGAGACCGAGACGGATCTCTTCGGTGAGCAGGCAGTGATCTGCGGAGGTGTCACCGCCCTCGTCCAGGCCGGCTTCGACACGCTGGTGGAAGCGGGCTACCAGCCCGAGGTCGCCTACTTCGAGTGCCTGCATGAGCTCAAGCTCATCGTGGACATGATGTACGAGGGCGGCATGGGCTGGATGCGCCACTCCATCAGCGACACCGCCGAGTACGGCGACTACACGCGCGGACCGCGCCTCATCAACGACTCGGTGCGCACGGAGATGCGCAAGGTGCTCAAGGAGGTCCAGACCGGCGTCTTCGCCCGCGAGTGGATCCTCGAGAACCAGGCGGGCCGGCCGGTGTTCGACAAGCTGCGCGAGCAGGGCCGCGAGCATCCCATCGAGGATGTGGGCCGGCGTCTGCGCGAGATGATGTCCTGGATTCGTGAGTCGAAGAAGGACTCGAGCGAGCGCTGAAGGTGGCGGCGCCAACATAAACATAAGAGGGATGGGTGCACTTTTGAGAGTGGCGAGCGGGTGCAGAGGGGTCAAGGAAGCGGGCCGCTGACGGGTGCCACCCAGGCTGTGCGCGGGGCCAGAGGAGGGGCCGTACAGCCCCTCTCAGCCTTCTCCTGTGCTGCGGTGGGGCATATGGACGGGCTTGGACTCCGGCGAGCCCTTCTGGCGCAGGAAGATGGAAAGGACCACCAGCGCCCCGACGGAGAGGAACTCGCTCTGCCAGTTCTGAAAGGACTCGAACCAGAACCGTGAACTGCTCACGTACTGCCATAAGCTCACGGCCTGCTGCCCGTGCTGGAGTTGCTCCTCGTTGAAACTCATCCTTCCTCCGATGGCGTGCAGGGCAAACGAGAACAGGAACAGCCCGAACAGCGCGAGCGTGAGAGATCGGGAGTAGAGCGCGAGGGCCAGCCCGCCCCGGTGAACGGGGCCGGGAGAGTCCGGGCGTACCTCCTTCCGAGGATCCCGGTCCACCTCGTTGTCACCTGTGAGCCTCTTCGACTCGCCCGATCCCTTCTGCTTGAGGAAGGAGGAGAGCAGGACGAAGGCTCCCATCTGGAAGAACTCGCTCTCCCAGTTCTCGAACGTGGCCTCGATGAACTCGCCCGAGAGCAGGTACCTGGAGTAGCTCACGCTGGGTTGTCCGTGCTCACGCTGATCCTGGTTGTAGGAATGCAGGCCCGCGAGGCTCTGTCCCAGCCAGAACATCAGGAAGAGACCGAACATGACGAGCGAGAGCCCGTTCTCCCGGAAGATCCGCTGGAGACGTCCCGGCTCCTCTCGTCGATGGTGCATGCGACTCGTATTCATAGGTCATGAGTGCTCATCCCTCCGGGCATGAGCAGCGAGGGCCGCATGGCCGCGGTGCAGGAGGTGCGGACTGGCTGTCACCCTCCCACTCTCCTGAGGGGCATTGGTCCAGGTCGCCACCCTCCAGAGGGTCATCCTTCGGTTTTCCGAAGGAACCCCGTCGAATCATCTGACTTTCCACCCGAGACGGTGTCCCGAGACGGTGTCAAAGGACTCCCCCCCGAGACGGTGTCAAAGGACTCGAAACGAGGGACTTGCGCGAGAACGCTCCCGAGACGGTGTCAAAGGACTCGAAACGAGGGACTTGCGCGAGAACGCAGCTCGGCGTGGACGGGTACCCGATTGCGCTTCAAGTCTTTCCGAGGACTTGGAGTTGGCCCACGGGGTGCACTGGCCCGGCGGAGTGCTCGCGGGGGATGGGGATGGGCTGGCCGTTGAGGATGTTCCAGGAGGAGGGGCTCTATTTCGTCACGTCCAGGTGTTTCCAGGGACGTTTGTTGCTGCGTCCCAGCGCGGAAGTGAACGAGGTGGTGGGAGGCTGTGCTCGGGGCGAGCGCCGTGAGGGTACAGCACCCGCACCCGGCCCGAGCATCTCAAGCGCAGCCCGCAGCCTCTGGGGCATGCCTCCACGAGCCAAGCGCTGCGGGAGTTGCGTGAGCGGTACCGGACCTTCGTCGCGGCGTTCCGAGAGGCGGCGGCTCAGTGGAGGCGGGGGGACTTCTTGACGCCCTTTCGCTTTTCTCCTTCCCGCCGCGTGTGGTGCTGGGTCTCGTCGCCCGAGTTCTTTGACACCCTCTCCGCCCTCTCCTCGGGCAGAGGGAGAGCGAAAACATGCGAGAAGAAGGAATATAACGTTCCTCTCCACGAACAGGCCCAGAATGGGGTAGACCATGCGTAGTGACTCACCACGGGGACGGTGGTTGGGATTGGTGCTCGTCACGGTGCTATCATCCACAGGATGTGCGTCGCTGACGCCACCGCACAGCCGTGGGATGAACCTGCGCTACACGCTGCGAGAGGCCGTGGTGCCATCATCAGGCGAAGGGGCGAGTGCGAAGCCTCCACTCGCCCTCGCCTCTTACCCCTCCTCCCCTGATGCGCCCGAGGCACCGGGGCAGCCTCAACGTCGCCGTGGCTCCCGGGAAGCCGTAATGGCGGCAGCCCCTGGCGGCGCTGTGGAGTCCGCGTGGCGAAATGCCCTCGCGGCCCAGCTGGCCTTTCGCGGTGCCGTTCTCGACGTGTCCGGCTCCACAAGTCGGCTCTCCAGCGAGTTCTCCAGACTCGCTGCCAGCACTCCTGGCATCGCCGGCAGAGCCTCCGGCCTCTTCATCCGCTACGTCGACCATGGAGTCCAGCAACTGCGGTGGCTGGATGCCGAACTCGCCGCCACCACCCGGTTGGCCAACGCCGCTTCGGAGGTGAAGGACCCGGACATGCAACTCGCCCTGTTGCGCCTCGCCGGTCCACGTCTCGAGGCCGCCATGTTGGGCTCACTCCTGCTCGCCGTCTGGCTCGACTTCCTCCACCTCACCGACGTCGCCCTCAAACAGCAGTTCTACAGCGTGGAGCGGCTTTTCGTGGACCTGGACCGCGTCCAGAAGATGCTTGAGCCCGCCATGGTGGCACTCTCCTCCGGGGAGTCAGGACAGGTGGAGGCGGCGGCGAAAGACATCCCCATGCTGGTAGGCCATCTCACCCGCGAATTCGCGGCGACACGAGAGGCCATGCGCATGGGGGCGGAGAAGCTCCAGAAGATCCTGGTGCTCAAGGAGTCCATCGAGGCGCTCACCCTGCTCTCGGCGTTGAAGTTCTCTCTGCCCTCCCTGCCGCCGTCGGCTCCCGCCACGCTCGGACTGGCCCTGATGATGGGAGGCGACGGAGTGATGATGGGCACTCGCCTCATCGTGTCTGCCGAATGGGTGGAGATGATGCGCCAGTTGGTGCGGGCGGGCGTCCTCTCCCTTCCCGCCGTCGGCGCGGTCGTACGGATTCAGGCGGGCCAGGTGATGATGGCGCAGTCTCACGACGAGTTGCCCAAGGGCGTGCGCGACGCACTCGGTGATGGGCCCGAGGTACGAGGCATGCGTGTAACAAGCAGGACCGGGGCTGGCATGAACGAGCCACCGCGACACCACGTCCTGCCCAAGGAGTTCCGCGAGTGGTTCGAGAAGCGCGGCTTCACCGGAGAAATGGACATCGATCAGTTCTGCGTCGAGATGGAGCAGGCGCATCACGAAGCCATCCATGGTGGTGGTGACTGGCGCCTGGGTCGCCAATGGCCCGGCGAATGGAATCGGATGATCATGAGGGCGCTGAGAAACGCCGAGACCGATGCCGGCCGGATGTTGACGCGAAATGAGATCCTGGACATCGTCGTGGCGACGATGAAACGCGACAGAATCCCGGTGAACTTCACTCCCTGGAGTGGGCGATGAGCGGGGCTCATCCTTGGGAGGGCAATTGGAAGGTCCGTCTCTATGAGCGGGTTCGCGAGCGTGGTTATGAATCGCTCACCTCATTCGCCGAGGCGCGTCCCACCGCCTCGTTGGTAGCGCTCGCCGAGGAACTCGGCGAGGATGACATCACCGGCGTGCAGGTATTCAGTGGGCTGGTAGCCGAAGCAGAGCGGAGCAAGCGGCTCACGCGCCTGGTGCGCGGACAGTTCGTGCGCGAATTGTACGAGGCGCTCCCTGATGGATGGCCGACTGTCATGGACGACGCGAACCGTTTCAAGGTCGCCAAGGCACTCGGCATGTGGTCTGCCTACACTCCAGAAACCCATGAGGATCGCGTCGATCAGGTCAGGGCAGCACTCCGTGCCTCACCTCCGCCACCCGGCTGGCGACCACTCGGACCCGACGACGAACTGCTGCTCACGCTCCTGCCTGACGAGGAAGTCTGAACATCACCTCTGGAAGGCGCGTCTGACGAGGCGCGGTCGAGTCAAGCCATCGCCACTACTCGGGGAAGGTGTCACCGCGCTCGTCCAGGCTGCGCGAGACGGTGTCCGAGACGGTGTCAAAGGACTCGAAACGAGGGACTTGCTCGAGAACGAGGCTCGGCGTGGACGGGTACCCGATTGCGCTTCAAGTCTTTCCGAGGACTTGGAGTTGGCCCACGGGGTGCACCGACCCGACGGAGTGCTCGCGGGGGATGGGGATGGGCTGGCCGTTGAGGATGTTCCAGGAGGAGGGGCTCTATTTCGTCACGTCCAGGTGCTTCCAGGGACGTCTGTTGCTGCGTCCCAGCGTGGAAGTGAACGAGGTGGTGGGAGGCGTGCTGGCGCGAGCCGTCCAACACAGCGCGGGTACCGTCCGGCTGCATGCCTTCACCTTCGCCTCCAACCACTTCCACCTGCTGGTGTGGGCACGGGGGGCCGCGCTCGCCTCCTTCATGCAGTACCTGCGCTCCAACCTGTCCAAGAAGGTGGGGAGGCTGGTGGACTGGAGCGGCGGTTTCTGGGAGAGGCGGTACTCGGCGGAACCGGTGCTGGACGACACGGCCCTGGTGGGCCGGCTGCGCTACGTGCTGGCCCATGGAGTGAAGGAGGGGCTGGTGGAGAGGAGCACCGAGTGGCCGGGCCTGACGTGTCTGCCGCAATTGCTGGGGCCGGCGCGGCGAGTGTTCCAGTGGTTCAATTGGACAAAACGCTGGAGCCAGAGGGGGAGCGAAGACAGGGCTGGAGCGCGGGGACGCTTCGCGGAGCAATGGGCCGAGCCCGTGGAGTTGGAGGTGGCGCCCCTGCCGTGTTGGAAAGGATTGGGGGAAGAGGAAAGGCAGCGTGTGGTACGGGGACTGGTGGAGCAGGTGGAAGCCGAGGCTCGCGCACGCAACAAGCCTGTGTTCGGGGCGAGCGCCGTGAAGGCACAGCACCCCCATACCCGGCCCGAGCACCTCAAGCGCAGCCCGCGGCCTCTGGGGCATGCCTCCACGCGCCAGGCGCTGCGGGAGTTGCGTGAGCGGTACCGGACCTTCGTCGCGGCGTTCCGAGAGGCGGCGGCTCGGTGGAGGAAGGGGGACTTCTTGACGCCCTTTCCGCTGTTCTCCTTCCCGCCGCGTGTGGTGCCGGGTCTCGTCGCTCGAGTTCTTTGACACCCCCTTAGCTTCGAGGTCCCCGCGCTCAAGCCCGCGGAGGTGGTCAAGCGCCTGGAGCAGAAGCGCATCATCACCACGGTGTCGCACTACGTGACGCGCTACGTGCGCGCCGCGCCCGGGCTGCTCAACTCGCACGAGGACGTCGAGGCGCTGCTGCGCGAGGTTCGCGCGATGGCGTGAGTCCCTCCCTAGCCCCGGTCGTCGGTCATCACGGAGAGGTTGGCCAGCACGCGGCGCAGCAGGCCGTGGAGCGTCTCGAGCTCCTTGGCGGAGAGGCCTGCCGTGGCCTCGTCGTTCGAGCGCCCGAGGAGCTCGAGCGCCCGCGGCAGGAGCTTCTCGGCACGGGCGCTGAGGCGGATGCGGGTGGCCCGGCGGTCACTCGGGTCGGGCGACTTCTCGATCAAGCCGGCCTTGTCCATGCGCTGCAGCAGCGCGGCGGCAGTGGGCTGCTCGACGTGCGTGCGCTGAGCAATCTCCGCCTGGGTCAGCGACCCCTCCTCGGCCAGGCAGATCAGGACCGGGAGGTGGGCGACGCCAAGTCCCAGCGGACGTAGCTGCGCCTCGGCGACGCGCATGAACGCCCTGGCGGTCCGGGTGACGAAGTAGCCCGTGTCGTAGTCGATATCCATCGCTTGTCGTTCTACCACATAGCGTGCTATCCATTTACATAGCACGCTATGCATCTGCACCTCGTCAGGGAGAAACGCGCATGATCCTCGTCACTGGAGCCACCGGACAGCTCGGGTCCGCCGTCGTCCGCCGCCTGCTGGAGCGCACCGCCGGAGCGGACATCGCCGCGCTCGCGCGGGACGAGAGCAAGGCCGCGGACCTCTCGGCGCGCGGCGTCTCGGTCCGGGTTGGCGACTACGACGACACCGCCGCCCTGGACCTGGCGATGGCTGGTGTCGACCGCGTCCTGCTCATCGCGGGCAACACCCCCCAGCGCCGCGTGCAGCAGCACCAGAACGTCATCGACGCGGCCCGGCGCGCCGGTGTCGGGCTGATCGGCTTCGCCAGCCGGTCGCTGAGGGACGTCCAGGCCTCGGAGAACACGCTCATGCACGACTACTTCGAGACCGAGGATCGCATCCGGCGCAGCGGGCTGCCCCACGTGCTGTTCCGCAACGCCCTGTACCTCGACACCGTTCCGCTCTACGTCGGTGGCCCGCGGGTCTTCGAGACCGGCATCCGGCTGCCGGCCGACGACGGCAAGGTCGCCTACGCCCTGCGCCGCGAGATGGGCGAAGCCCTGGCCAATGCCATGCTCGACCACCAGGGCGCGGACCGCACCTACGTCGTCGCCGCCTCCCGCGGCTACACCTTCGACGACGTGGCGGCCGCCCTCTCCGAGGTATCGGGCAGGACCGTCGGCTACACGCGGATCTCCGAAGAGGAGTACGTCGCGGACGCCGTGCGGGCCGGCCTGACGGAACACCTCGCCCGCCGGTACCTCGGCTTCTGCTCCGACATCCGAAGCAACCAACTGGACGAGACCAGCTCCGACCTCGAGACGCTGCTCGGGCGCACACCCACCCGGCTCCCGGAAGGGTTGCGCGAGGTCTTCGGGCTCTCGAGGTCAAACACCCGCTGATCCCAGGTGTCTGATCCCATCCCAGGTGTCAGACGACCGGTCCCATGTGTCAGACGATTCGTAGGGAGATGAGATGTCAGTGCGAGTTCTTTGACACCTTCTCGGGCCTTCTCGGGGTGCGAGTTCTTTGACACCTTCTCGGTTGACACCTTCTCGGTACGAGTTCTTTGACACCTTCTCGGACACCTTCTCGGGGGGGTACGAGTTCTTTGACACCTTCTCCGGTACGAGTTCTTTGACACCTTCTCGGGAGGGTACGAGTTCTTTGACACCTTCTCGGGGGACACCTTCTCGGGCGCCTTCCTCAATCAGAAGGAAGAGAGCACCGGAACAGGGTGCCACGGCCCGGCCGGGGCTCCGCCTGCAGTCGGCCCTGATGCACTTCGAGGATGGAGCGGCTGATGGACAGGCCCATGCCCAGTCCCGCCGGCTTGGTGGTGAAGAACGGCTCGAAGAGGCGCTCGCGCGCCTCCGGGCTCAAGCCCACACCCGTGTCCTCCACCACCAGCTCCACGCGCCCCTCCGTCCGCTGGGTGCGCACCCACACCTGCCGCTCCCCGGGCGGGCACGGGTTCACCGCATCCAGCGCGTTGATGATCAGGTTGAGCACCACCTGCTGGAGCTGAACCCCATCGCCCCTCACGGGCAGCGAGGTGTCCGCCAGTTGCAGCGTGAGGGTAGCGCCCCGTAGCTGCGCATCATTGCCGGCCAGTTGCGCCACCTGCCGGACCAGCGCATTGAAGTCATGGGAGACGAAGGGCCCCTGGTCCTTCTTCAGCAGCGCCCGCGTGCGGCGGATGATCTCCCCCGCCCGCTTGTCGTCGGCGATGATGTCATCGAGCATCTCTCGCAGCAGGGTGAGATCGGCCGGCGTGCGCTGCAGCAGCCGCCGTGCCGTCTCGGCGTTGGTGAGAATGGCCGACAGGGGCTGGTTCAGTTCATGGGCGATGGAGGCCCCCAACTCGCCCACCGCGGCGACCCGTTCCATGTGGGCCCGCTCGTCCCGGGCCCGGCGTGCCTCCAGTTCGGCGCGCCTGCGCGGAGTCGCGTCCACCACCGTGACCACGGCGCCACCGCCCGGCAGCTCCAGCCGCCGGGCGCGCAGCTCGAACCAGGTGTCCGCCCGAGGACCCCGGAACTCCACCATGCCCTCCTCCACCCGGCCCGAGAGCACGTCCTCCAGCAGCGTGGCCACTCCCGCCGTCTCGAGCTCGCCCTCGTGCGCCAGCTTCTGCAGGGACCGCAGGTAGGAGCTGCCCGGGAAGAGCAGCCGCTGGGTGGACAACGCGCCCAGCCCCTCGCGTTGGGCCGAGGGGGCGCTGGCCCGAAGCACCGCGCCCCGCCTGTCCAGAATGGCCACCGCGCCCGGGAGCGAATCCAGCACGGCCAGGTTCAGCCGCTGGGCGCCCATGCGCCTGCGCCGCTCCAGCAACAGCACGACGATGAGCGCCGCCTGGAGCAGGACCGCCGCCACCACCGCGAGCAGCACCATGTTGCCCGGCTCGGCGGCCAAGATCGGGGTGGCCATCGGCCACGGCATCAAAACACCCAGGGCGCGCATCCCCATTCTCCGTGCAGGCCGCAACCTCCCTCCTGCCATCGCTCCCATCATTCCATCCCGTACGCTCCAGGTCGAATTGACAGGTACTCGGAGTTGTGGATGGGCTGGCTTCCATTCGTGAACCAGACGAGGAGCTGCGTGGATGAGTGAGCCCGAGCAGGATGAGCGCACGGCGGCCCCCGGGGAAGCCCGCACGGTCATCAGCCCGCGGAGGGGCCCCTCCCCCGCCGCGGACGAGCGGCCCACGCCCCCTGCGTCAGGGGGTGAGGGCTTGCACGTGGCTCCCGGGCGCACCCTGGCGGGCCGCTACACCGTGCTGGACGTCTTGGGGCAGGGCGGCATGGGCGTGGTGTTGGCCGCCTATGACGCGAGACTGGATCGGCGCGTGGCCCTGAAGCTGGTGCACTCGCGCGAGGCGGACCGCGGAGGAGATGGGTTGGCCCAGGTCCGCATGGTGCGTGAGGCGCAGAGCATGGCCCGCCTCAATCATCCCCACGTGGTGGCGGTCTATGACGCGGGGACGCTCGAGGATGGCTCCGTCTTCATCGCCATGGAGTACGTCCAGGGACAGACGTTGCGCAGCTGGTGCCAGCACACTCCGTCCCGGCCCTGGCGCCAGGTGATTGACGCCTATCTGGACGCGGGGCGCGGGCTGGCGGCCGCGCACGCGGCGGGCCTCGTTCACCGCGACTTCAAGCCGGACAATGTCCTGGTCGGCGAGGACGGCCGGGTGCGCGTCACGGACTTTGGCCTGGCACGTGCCGGGTCCGTCCCGGACGACGCCGAGCCGCCTGGCACCGCCCTTCCCAGCTCGGCGATGCAGGCGCCGCTCACCCTGCCGGGCTCCGTGCTGGGGACGCCCGCGTACATGGCTCCGGAGCTGCTCCAAGGCGAGACAGCGAACGTGCGCAGTGACGTGTATGCCTTTTGTGCCTCGCTCCATGAGGCGCTCCATGGGCGGGTCCCCTACCCCATGGATTCGATGGCCTCGATCCTCCGTCTCAAGGAGCGCCAGCCACCGGTTCCTCCCGAGGACTCGCAGGTACCGGCCTGGGTCTCTCGCGCGGTCTCGCAGGGCCTGCACCCCGACCCGCTGCAGCGGCCTGGCTCCTTGGAGCAGGTGTTGCGGCGGCTGGAGGACGATCCCGAGGTGCGGCGCCGCACCTGGCTGCGGATGGGCGGACTGACCGCGTCGGTGGCGCTGCTCGCGGGGCTGGCGGTCTGGACGTGGGGGCGCCAGCAGGGCCCCGGCTGCGAGAGTCTGGAGCATCGCCTGGAGGGCGTATGGGACGCGCCGGTGAAGGCCCGCGTCACCCAGGCCCTGGAGGCCACGGGGCTGCCGTATGCGAAGGACACCGCGCGGCGCGTAGAGCGGCTGCTGGATGGGTATGCCCAGGCCTGGGTGAAGCAGCGGATTGAAGTGTGCCAGGTGGCGGCCGCGCACCCGGCGGCGGCACCACGCTCCCAGCGCCTGGATCTCCTGAGGGAGGCCTGCCTGGAGCAGCGGCGCGGCCAGCTCCAGACCTTCACCGGACTGCTGGGGCGCGGGCCGGATCCGGAACTCGTCGACAAGGCGGTGCAGGTGGCGCAGGCGCTGTCGCCGCTGGAGTACTGCGCGGATGCCCAGGCGCTGTTGGCGGCGGTGCCGCCTCCCGAGGATCCCCAGGTGCGCGCGCGGGTGGAGGCACTACAGGCGCAGGTGGAGCCGCTGGCGGTGCTGCTCTCGGCGGGAAAGTACGAAGAGGGGCTGGCGCTGAGCGAGCAGCTGCTGCCCCAGGTGGAGCCGGTGGGCCATGCGCCCCTGCATGCGCGAGCCCTGCTGCTCCGAGCCCAGCTGCAAGAGGGCGCGGGCGACTACAAGGGCAGCGAGAGCACGGCGCTGCGGGCCATCTCCGAGGCGGCCAGGGGCAGGGACGCGGTGCTGGTGGCGCGAGCCTGGAACCTTCGGCTGCTGCTGGTGGGCATCCGCCAGGCCCGCCCCAAGGACGCCGAGTGGCTGGAGCCGATGGTGGAGACGGTGGTGGAGCTGGCGGGAGACGAGGCGACTCGCGCCGACTCGCTCCAGGTGCGCGGCCGGCTGCTGGAGAACGTGGGCCAGTTCAAGCAGGCCAGGGAGCGCTATGAGCACGTCTTGTCCCTTCGAGAGAAGCTCCACGGAAAGAGCCACCTCCAGGTGGCCCTGGCGCTCACGGATCTGGGCAACGTGCTCCGGCGCATGGGCCAGTACGCGGAGGCGCGGGAGCGGCTCGAACGCGCCCTGGCCATCCAGCGGGACACGGTGGGACCCACGCACCTGTCGGTCGCCCACGCGCTCGCCACCCTGGGCATCGTGTTCAAGGAGCTAGGCCAGTTCGAGGAGGCCCGCGTGCGGCACGAGCGCGCCCTGAACATCGTGGAGGCTGCCCTGGGCCCCGATCATCTCCAGACGGCAACCCTGCTCAGCCAGCTGGGAAATGTGCTCCTGGACCAGGGACGGTACGAGGAGGCCCGGGCCCGGCATGAGCGCGGCCTGGCCATCCTGGAGAAGGCGCTGGGCCCCGAGCACCCCGACGTTTCCAAGGTGCTCGCCAGTCTGGGCATCGATCTGGCGGGCCTGGGCCGGTATGAAGACGCGCGGCTGCGGTTCGAGCGCGCGTTGGCCATTCAGGAGAAGACCTTTGGGCCCGAGCACCCGGATGTGGCGGCCATGCTCGTCAACCTGGGGGGTGCACTCGTCGACCTGGGCCGGAATGAAGAAGCCAAGGCCCGGCTGGAGCGCGCGCTGGCGGTGCTGGAGAAGGCGCTGGGTCCCCAGTTCCCGATGCTCTCCGTCCCGCGCACCCTGCTGGGCCGGGCCCTCACGCGGCTGGGCCGGTATGAGGAGGCGCAGTGGCAGTTGGATCGCGCCCTGGCCCTGCAACAACAGCCGGAAGAGCACGCCGGACTGGCGGAGCCGCTCACCGGGCTGGGGTTGCTCCAACTGGCGCGCGGCAAGCCCGCGGCCGCCGTGCCCTTGCTCGAGCGGGCCTTGCGGCTCGCGCCGGAGGAGGCGGCCACGGAGACGCGGTTCGTGCTGGCCCAGGCCCTCTGGGAGTCGAAGCAGGAGCGTCCTCGCGCCCTCGAGCTGGCCACCCGGGCCCAGAAGGACTGGCAACACCGCGGCAATGCCCCCCGGCTGGCCGAAGTGTCCCAGTGGTTGGCCTCACGGCGGTGAGCCCAGCCGCTCCAGCAGCCGCACCAGCTCGGGCACCGAGTCCACCGCCAGTTTCTCCATGGCTCGGGCGCGCTGCAGGCGCACGGTCTGCTCGGCGGTGCCCAGCTCGGCGGCGATCTGCTTGTTGAGCAGCCCCCGCGCCACCCACTGGCAGACCTCCCGCTCGCGGGGCGACAGCGTGGAGAAGCGGAGCCGCAGCGCCTCGAGTTCCTGCTCGGAGGCCACCGCCGCCCGGTCCCGCGCCAACGCCCGCTCCACCGCTTCCAGCAGTTCCGCCATGCCGACCGGCTTGGGCAGAAAGTCCACGGCACCGGCCTTCATGGCCTTCACCGCCGCCGGCACATCTCCGTGTCCGCTGATGAAGACAATGGGCTGCATCCACCCCGCGCGCCGCAGCTCCTCCTGAAGTTCCAGCCCGTTGAGCTCCGGCATGCGCAGGTCCAGCACCACGCACCCCGGACGCCGTCCGGGTTTTCGCTCCAGCACCTGTCGCGGGTGCTCGAAGCTCTCGACCTCGTACCCTTCCAGCTGGAACATGCGCGAGAGGCTGCGCAGCACCGAGGGATCGTCATCCACGACGAACACCGTGGAACGCTCTTGGCTCGAAAAACCGTGCAACGTGGTGGCCCCCTGGTCGTACCAGGCGGCACACGCTACCACGATTGATGAGCCCCGGATTGAAGCAGCCTCCCCACGGCCGGGCAGATGAGGCTAGGCACCGGGCAGCAGGAAGATCCGCACGCGTCCGGAGTTGTCGCCGTAGGGCTTGTCGAGGAAGCGCACCTGCAGCGCGTTGCCGTCCCCGCTCACCTCATAGGTGTACTTGTGGTCGGTCGCGTTGAAGGGCGCCGTGCTGGACGGGTGCTTCCACGTCTTCCCCCCGTCCAGGCTGATCTCGATGGAGCCAGTGTTTCTCCGGGGAGAAGGCTCCGAACTCCGCTCCAGACCGGAGCCCTTGGGCCACGCGAAGACGAACTCGGGGTCGATGCCAACCTGCTGATTCGCTCGATTGGGGCTCGGGAACATGGGCGAGGGATCCGGCTTGCCCGAGTTCGCGCCGACGGTGGTGAAGCCACCCCAGGCGCTGAACGTCCCCTGCATCGTGAAGCGATACGGCTTGCCCTTCTCGAGCACCAGCTCGCTGCGGATGGGGGCGCCGCTCCGGGAGTCGAGCCACAGCTCCTCGGCGGGCTGCACGGAGATCTGCACGCGCCCGTAGTTGTCACTGTAGGGACTGTCGACGAAGCGCACCTGCAGCGCGTTGTCGTCTCCAGCCAGCTCGTAGTTGTACGCGTGGTCGGTCGCGTTGAAGGGCGCCGTGCTCGACGGGTGCTTCCACGTCTTCCCACCATCCAGGCTGACCTGGATGCTGCTCGCTCTCACGGGAGAGGGCTGCGAGCCCTTGTCCAGGCTGGAGTCCGTGGGCCACGCGAAGACGAACTCGGGGTCGATCCCCACCAGCTTGTTCGCGCCCTTCGGGCTCGGGAACATGGGCGTGGGCTCCGGCTTGCCTGACTTCGAGCCAGTCTTGTCGAGAGTTTTCCACGTGTTGTAGGTCCCCTTCATCGTGAGGAGATACGGCGTGCCCCGCTTGAGCGCCGCCGTGCCGCGGATGGGGGTAGCGCTCTGGGTCTCGAGCCAGAGTTCTTCCTTCTGCGCCCACGCGGGGGCCCCCGCCAGCAACAACATGCCGGTGCAAAGCGTGACGGAATTCGCAAGACGTCTCATGTTCTTCATGGTCCTCTCCATGGGGGTGTCCATCGTTTCTTGGGGGTTGTCTTCCAAAGGGCTCAGCAACAACCATGCCTCTCATTGGCAGAGGAGAGGCCAGATCGCCATGGATGGCTTTGACGTGTCAGCCAGCACCGCCGATGCGTCAACCCATCCTTCGACGTGTCAACCCGTGTCCCTGGACGTGCCCGAAGAATCAACTTCGACTACCGGCGCCCCCGTCCCCCGCCGCCCCGTCCTCGAGAAGGCGCACCCGACCCACGAGCGGGCCCGCCCTTGCGCCCACCCGCCCGGCCACCGGGGCGAGCCGCGCCGGCGCCGCGGGGACCCTTCCGTTCCGGACCCCCCGCGGCCCGGGGTGACTTGCCTCCCGCCTTCGCCGCGCCACGAGGCGCCGCGCCCCGGCCAAAGCCGCGCTCGCGTGACTCCTCCCGGCCCTTGGCCCGGCCCGTGCCGCCACGCGAGGCCCCCGCGGCCCGGCCCGGCGCCTCACGGCGGCTGGACTCCCCTCCCCTTCGCTCCGAGCGCTCGCGCGGATGGCCCGCGCCTCGCGCCTCGCTCCCCGCCCCCTTCGCACGGGCAGGACGGGCCGGCGCCTTCTCGGCCGCGCGGGGGCGCGGGGCGTCCAGCGCGTCCAACAGGTCCTCGTCCTCCTTCCGGGCCCGGAACGCCGCCAGCGCCTCGACGTAGACCGGATCCTTCCGGGGCACCTCGGTGCGCGGCAGGCTCATGCGGGTGATGCGCTCGATGGCGATCACCGTCTCCGCGTCCCGCTCGGTGACGAACGTCGACGCCCGCCCGCTCGCGCCCGCTCGCGCCGTGCGGCCGATGCGGTGCACGTAGTCCTCGGGCGAGTGCGGCAGGTCGAAGTTGATGACGTGGCCGATGTCCTCCACGTCCAGCCCGCGCGAGGCGATGTCCGTGGCCACCAGGCACCGGTACTTCCCCTCGCGGAAACCCGCGAGCGCCTGACGGCGCTGCCCCTGCGTGCGATCGGAGTGGATGGTGGCCGTCTTGTGGCCCGCCTGCTTGAGGTAGCCCTGCACCTTCTCGGCGCGCTCGCGGGTGCGGGTGAAGACGATGGCGCTGAGCTGATCCTTCGCGAGCAGCGTGAGCAGCAGGGGGTACTTCTCCTCCGACTGCACGTCATACAGCCGCTGCACGGCGCGCGCGGCGGGCGTGCCGCTCGGAGTGACTTCCACCCGGACGGGCTTGCGCAGCACCTCCTGGGCGAAGCGCGTCACGTTGTGGCCCAGGGTGGCGGAGAACAGGAGCGTCTGGCGCTCGCGGGGCAGCGCGGCGAGGATCTTCTCCAGCTCGGGCATGAAGCCCATCTCCAGCATGCGGTCCGCCTCGTCGAGCACGAGCATACGCACCGTGGAGAGGTTCACCACACCCGCCTGGAGCAGGTCGGCCAGCCGGCCCGGGGTGGCGAGCACCAGGGAGGGATTCTGACGGAGCGCCTCGGCCTGGGCCGTCGCGTCCGTGCCGCCGATGACGACCGCCTGGGAGAGGCCCCGGGGCTGGCCGAAGAAGGTGGCCTCGTCGGCGATCTGCTGGACGAGCTCACGTGTGGGGGCGAGCACCACTCCGGCCGGGCCGGGAGCCCCCGCCAGCCGCTCGACGAGGGGCAGCAGGTAGGCGGCGGTCTTGCCGGTGCCGGTGGCGGCGCAGCCGATGACGTCCCGTCCGGCGAGCGCCGGAGGAATGGCCTGGGCCTGGATGGGAGTGGGCGAGGCGAAGCGGGCACGCCGCACCGCATCGAGCGATTCATCGGAGAGGCCGAGGGTCTTGAAGGAAGAGCTCACCCGGACGGGCTATCACACCCGGGCGCCAGGGGCGATGCATGGCTCGCGGCACCCCGCCTAGACTCGCCACATGCCCGACGAATACCGCTTCCAGGTGGATGGACGCATTCCCGTACTCAAGCTGCACGTCGAGCCCCGGCCCGCTCCGGCCGTCCTCGTCCTGCACGGGCTGGGCGCCCACGCGGAAGTCCAGCGGGGGGAGCTGAACCTGCTCGCCCACCGGGGCTTCAGCGCGGTGGGGGTGGACGCTCCGCACCACGGGGCCCGGCGCGACGCGTGGTTGGATGAGATGGAGCGGCTCGGCCCTCCCGAGTCCCATGCCCGGCTGCTGCATGCCATCCGCGAGGCCGCCCGGGAGGTGTCCCGCGTCATCGACCACGTGGTGTACGAGGGCCATGGCCCCATCGGGCTGGTGGGCATCTCGTTCGGGGCGTACACCGCGCTGGCGGTGGCCATGGAGGACTCGAGGGTCCAGGCCACGGTGTCCCTGCTCGGCTCACCGGACTGGACGCCCCGGGAAGGGCCCATCACCGAGGAGATTGGCGAGCTGATGCGCCATGCACCCGTCCACCGTCCGTGGGACTGCGCGCGCAACCCCCTGCTCATGGTGAACGCGGGCCGGGATGGCGTCGTCCCGCCGCACTGGGCGCGCGACTTCGCCCAGACGCTCTGGCAGGGACTGCCCGGCTGGGGCTCCCACGTCGAGTACTACGAGTACCCGGAGTCGGACCACATGATGAGACAGCAGGACTGGGAGGACAGCTGGGAGCGGACGCTGGGCTTCCTCCAGCGCCATCTCCATCGGGGGTGAGGCGCCGGACTCTCACTTCGCGCGCTTCTTCGCCGCCGGCTTCCGCTTCGCCGCTGGGGTGTCCTTCCTGGCACCCGGCGCCTTCTTCTTCTCCGGAGGCCGGATCACGGACTCGTAGTGCGCGATGTACTTCTTCGCGGGCATGCGGCGGATGGCCTCGCCAATCACGCCGAGCGCCACGTCCTCGAGCTTCTTGAAGCGCACGCACGACTTGCCCATGTCGAGCTTCTTGCCCGTCTTCGCCCACGCCTCGCGAAACCACTGCTCCTGCTCTGGCTGGCCGTAGACACACATCAAATAGACGGCCATGTGGTTCTTCTGGGAGGCCAGTGACGCGAACGGCAGCGGCTGCTTCGGATCGACGTGGTAGCCCGCCGGGAACACCGTGTGCGGGACGTAGTAGCCAATCATCCCGTACTGCATGCCCTCCTCGTAGTCCCCATCGAGGTTCTTCCGGATGACCTCGCGCACGGCGGAGAGAGCCGCGCGGCGGTCCTCGGGAAGCGAGGCGAGGTACTGGTCGACGGTGATGGCCTTGCTCGGCATGGGTGTCAGGGTCAGCGCGGGGCGTTGTAGTTGAACATGAATGGGTTGTCGCCCGGCTTGACCACGAACTCGCGCGTCACCGGAGCGCCCTGCTTGTCATTGATGAGCTTGATGACATGGCGGCCCTCGTAGACCTCCACGGGAGGCAGGGGCGTATCCCCCAGGGTCTTGCCGTCGAGCACCACGGTGGCATAGGGCAGCACGAGGAATGACAACCGCCCCTTGCCAATGGTGAACCGCAGCACGCCATTGTCGCCGGGCTTGAGTTCGAAGGTCTGCTTCTTGGAGAAGCCCTGCTGCTTGTCGAACACCTCCACGCTCACCCGGCCAGGCGTGAGGCCCTTCACGTCCGCGGGGGTGGCTCCAAAGGGCTTGCCGCCCACCCGCACCAGGCCAGGGAGGTTGGACTCGACCCGGAAGGAGGCGGGAAGGAGCGCGGCGGGCGCTGACGGCTCGGGCTCCGGCGGCGTGGGCGCGGTGGCCGAGGGCGGCTGGGACTCGGCGGAGGCGGACGCCTTCTTCTCCGGGCCGGGCGGGGATGGGACGGGCACGGGAGGCGTGGGCGAAGGACCCACCCCGGCCTCGGGCCTGGCGGGGTTCTCGGGACGAGGGCTCGCGGACTCCACCAGGCCCACGGAAGAAACGGGAGCCGGAGTCGGCTGGGTCACCCGCCAGACACCAAAGCCCACCGACGCCAGGGCCAGCACCGACACGCCCAGGACCACCCTCCCCGTCCATCGGGAGAGAGCAGCACCTGGTGCTCGGGGCTGGGTCGGATCGGTCCGGGTGGAATCACCCGCGGAGAGCGGCTCCTCCACGAGCGTGGGGGCCCTCGCGGGCGATTCGGTGTCGTTCCCCTGCCGCGTGCGCTCACTTGATGGGGGGGAAACCCGGGTGCTCACGGGCGCGGCGAGCGAGGGCGTCTCCAGCAGCAGCTTCGCGTTGGGCGTCTTGTTGGCCTCGGGCGCTCCGGGCGAGGAGAAGCGGGCGACCCAGCGGGAGATGTCGACGGGACCCACGGGCTCGTCCACGGTGCGCAGGTAGCGCTCCAGGTCCAGCTGCAGCTCGCGGCAGTTCGCGTAGCGCGCGTCCCGCTCCTTGGCGAGGGTCCGCGCGAGGATCTGCTGCACGCGCGGGGGAACATCTTCCCGGTAGCGCGTCACGGGAATGGGCTCCTCGTGGAGGATGGCCAGCATCATCCCCGTCGGGTTCTCGGCCTCGAAGGGCTTGCGCCCGCTGAGCAGCTCGTAGAGCACCACGCCCAGGGCGAAGAGATCGGCGCGCGCATCCAGCGGCTTGCCCTGGAGCTGCTCGGGCGACATGTAGGACGCCTTGCCCTTGACGATGCCCGTCTGCGTGCGGTGTAGCTGATTGGCCGCCTTGGCGATGCCGAAGTCCGCCAGCTTCACCGCCCCATGGGTGGACACGAGGATGTTGTCGGGGCTGATGTCCCGGTGGACCAGGTGCAGCGGCTTCCCGGTGTCGGGCTCCACGAACTCGTGAGCGTAGGCGAGCCCCTCGCAGGCCGTGGAGACGATCTTCGCGCACAACGCAACCGGCAGCCGCTCTCCGGCCGCGCGCACCCGCTTGAGGAGTACACGCAGGTTGAGCCCGTCGATGTACTCCATGGCGAGGAAGTACGAGCCATCGGCCTCACCGAAGTCGAAGATCTGCACGATGTTGGGGTGGTCCAGCCGCGCGACGAGCCGGGCCTCGGCGAAGAACATCTCGATGAACGACTCGTCCTCGGCCAGATGGGGGAGGATGCGCTTGACCACGAGCTTCTTCTCGAAGCCCATGGGGCCCGCGGCCTTGGCGAGGTACACCTCCGCCATACCGCCGGAGGCCAGTTTGCCCATCAGCTGGTACCTGCCCAGGTTCATTCGGACAGATCACTCCTTCCATGCGCCACGAGCGAGGGAATCTTCGTGTTTTCGTTAGCAGAGGCGGGACAGGGAGTCACCCACTTCCACACACTGTCGGGAACGAGGCGGAGCCACCCGGCTCCGTCCGCCACGAGCCGCCAGACAAGCAACGTGTTCGCAACAGAAATCCCTGGTTTTGCCGTCCTCGACGCGGCACGGGGTAGTGGACTGTGGTCCGGCATGGGGATATGGGCTCATGGACAACCCCCCCAGAGGCCCGCGCAGGGGGGCCTGCCCCAACACATGAACAGCCATTCGCGAGGACCAGGCAGCAGGAGCAAGGCAGCGGTGTGTGGAGTGTTGCTCGTCCTGAGCGCCCCCTGGAGCGCGTCCTGGGCCGCGGCCAAGGAGCACGACAATCCCTATATCGCCAAGGCCACGCAGCTGCGGGAGAAGTTCAAATACAACGACGCCCTGCAGATGCTCGAGAAGGCGGCGAAGTGGCCCGCCAATACAACCGAGCAGCTGGTCACCATCTCCCTGTTGGAGGGGGTGCTGCGTTACGAGACGGCGCAGCAGACAGGGTTGGCGGAACAGTGCTTCGAGCGCGCGTTGACGCTCTCCCCGGATGCGCAGATTCCCCTGGATGTGTCGCCCAAGATCACCGCCCAGTTGGAGAAGGTCCGCACCCGGGTAAAGGCCTCCCTGGCCGCGAAGGCGCCTCCCCCTCCGGACAAGCCCGCGGAGGTGCCCCTGCCCAGCGTCTCCGCACAACCCTCCCAGGGTGATCGCTTTTCGCCCTACCGGGTGCCAGTGGCCATCGCGGGAGGGGGCGCCGCCGTCGTGGGCGCGCTGTCCTGGCTCCGGGCGAAGTCACTGGAGCAGCAACTCCGCCAGGGCGAGGCCTCCGTCACCACGCGGGAGCAATTGAACGCCACCGTGACCCAGGGCAGGGCCTTCGAGGCCGCCGGGTGGATTCTCATGGGAGCCGGAGCGGCGGCGAGCCTTGGCAGCCTCCTGTTCCTCCGGCCGTCCGCGGCGACGCCCACCCTCAGCGCGGCTCCGACGGATGGCGGCGCCCAGGTCGCCCTCTCCTGGACGACACCATGACGGAGCCGGGGGCGTGTAGCCCCTTCGCGATGCCTGCTCTGGGCGCGGCCACCGCGGGACGGCGCGGGTTCACACGATGATCCGCCGCTCGGACGGCGGCGGCACCGTCCCCAGCCTCAGCTCGTCGGTGTGGCAGTAGGCCAGATAGATGAGGGAAAGCGGCAGCGTGACGAGGCACGCCAGCACCGTGGCTCCCGCCACGGCCGACAGCACCACCAGGACGAGGAAGTTGATGAAGTACGAGGCCCAGTCCTTGCGACGCTGGAAGATGCGGCCGCTCTCGCCGAGGGACTCCAGGACCGGACGCCCCTCGGCGGCGAGCAGCGGCGCATGCAACCAGAAGAGCGCCAGGAGCACACCCGGCACCACGAAGAGCATGAAGCCCAGGGCGATGGGAATGCCCATGGCCAGGGCGAGGCCCCAGCTCCTGAGGAAATTGCCCGGCCGATCGTAGGCCGCCTGCCAGCGCACGGGGCGTCCGGTGCGCATGCACTCAAGGGTTTCCTGCAGCAGGTTGAAGGCGAACCAGGGCGCTGGGATGACGACGATCGAGCCGGCCAGGACCACGAGGCTGCCCAGGAGCAGGGCGGCGGCGTTGGCCACGAAGAAGTCCCAAGTGCGCTTGAAGCGCTGATCGATGTGCAGGTCCAGCATGGTGCGAATCCTCCATCCGGAGCACGATGCTCCTGTCCTCCAGCAGTACGGAGGATGGAGGAATCCATTGTCATGCCCAGGGGCAAGGGACCCGGCGGGCCCTCGCGGGGCTGGCGGTCCAGTAAGCTGGGCCCACCGGTCTCCCCCCTTCATCCCGGAGTCCAGGACCCCGGTGGAGTTCCCATGCAAGCCCAGATGCGCAAGCTCAAGTACCACGTGGCCATGACCCTCGACGGCTTCATCGCCCGCGAGGATGACTCGACCGATTTCTTCCCCCACCTCTCCCCCCCCGACCACGTCATGGACTACCTCGATGACCTGGCCTCGGCGTACGACACCGTGGTGATGGGGCGAAGCACCTACGAGTTCGGTCTGAAGGTGGGCGTCACGGACCCGTACCCTTCCATGGAGACCCATGTCTGCTCGCGCTCCATGAAGGAGAGTCCCTCCCCCCGAGTGAACCTCGTCCGGGACGACGCCGTCGGCTTCGTGAGGGAACTCAAATCGCGTCCGGGCCAGCAGAAGGACATGAGCCGCATCGTGCGCGCCGCCAAACTGAGCGTCAGCAAGGACATCTACCTGTGCGGCGGAGGGCTCCTGGCGACGACCCTCTTCGATGCGGGCCTCATCGACGAGGTGCTCATCAAGGTCAACCCGGTGATGATTGGCTCGGGCAAGGCCGTCGCCCCGCGGCTCTCCCAGCTCGTCGGACTCGAGTTGCTCGGCACCCGCACGTACCTGAGTGGCGTGGTGCTGCTGCACTACGCCGTCAAGCGCTGAGTGCCCACCCAGGAGCGTCTCAAGGGCCGAAACCGCGCCCTGCACGGACTCCTTCAGGATGAGGATCGTCGTCGGCGCCGCTCATGCCTCGATCTTCGTGCCATCGATGCCGCGCGGAACGCGCAGTCCCATCGCGAACCACGCCGCGAACAGCCGCCACATGAACGCCACCGAATGCGTGGCATGGGCAGGCACGTTTCCGTCCAGGGGCGCGCCCTCGGGGCGGTCCCCGCTCATCACCCGCATCTCCACCGGCGGCGCACCGGGGATGCGGTTCCGGTACAGGCTCAGCCAATGGCCTTTGTTGAATTCGAGGAACATCGCCGAATTGCAGCAGGTCGCCACCACCCGCCGCGTCGGCGAATCGGGCTTGAGGCGATATTCCTTGAGCTGCGCCCCACCCCTCGTGCAGCGCACGCGGTCCTTGCGATGGAGCACGAAGCTGGTGCCGCCATCGGCATCGAGCACCGGTGCCGCGCCGGGAAGCGCCTCGATCCGCCGGCCCGCTTCGCGGCAGCTCGCGCAATCACATACCGTGGTCAGGATCGGCGCACCCGCCGCCTCGAATACCACCTGGCCGCATGCGCACGCGACGAGGTGGGACCTACCCGAATCAACGCTCATACCGCCTCATCCTCAAGTACGGGGCAGCCAAGCTCGACGACCTGTTCGTCCAAGGGGCCGTGCAACCGTCGCCGATCGACTACACGGTGAGCAGTACAAAGTCGAGCCACCGTGCGCTGTACGCCTTCAGCGGCTTCTAGCGGGCAGATTCAAGAAGCCATCAGGTGAGACGGCGGGGCATGAGGCGCATCATGCCCCGCTTCCTTCCAGCCCTCTGGGGTTGCTGGGGTCGGGCCGCCGGCCCCCGCCTCCTCCACTCCGTGAACTCCGGTTCATCCCTTCGAGCCCACGGACGTGGGGAGCCGCTCCAAGACAAGAGACAAGGTTGGCTTCAGCGCCGCGCCTTCTTGCGTGCCGCTACTTCTTCTTCGCGGCGGGCTTGGTGCCGGAGGCCGGCTTCACCACGGGAGCCGGCGCCGGCGCCGGCGCCTTCTTCACCGAGGCCGCCACCACCGCGGACGGAGCCTGCTCGGCCGGCGCGAGAACGATCTCGATGCGCCGGTTCAGGCTCCGCCCCTCCACCGTCTGGTTGGAGGCAATGGGCTGGTACTCGCCATAGCCCAGCGCGGAGAGCATCGTGGGCGGCACGCCCTGCTCCTGCAGCAGCTTCACGACCACGAGCGCGCGCGTGGTGGACAGCTCCCAGTTCGAGTCGAACTCCGTCTTCGCGTCCGTCGGCAGCGGAACGTTGTCCGTGTGGCCCTCGACCCGGATGATCTTCCCTTCCACGTCCTTGAGTGCCTGCGCCACCTTCGCCAGCGCATCCTGGCCCTCCTTGTTGAGCTTCGTGCTGCCGGAGGAGAAGAGGATCTTGTCCTTCATCTTCACCACCATCCGGCCCTTCAGCTCGGACAGCTCGATCTTCCCGGTCTTGATCTCCTCCTTGAGGCTCTTGGCGAGGTTCTCGTACTCGCTGGACTTCTTCTCGAGCGCCTCCTTCGCCGCGGCGAGCTTCTCGGTGCTGCGGGACAGTTCCTGGTTGAGGTCCGACAGCTCGTCCACGCGCTTGCGCAGCGCGCGGCGCTCGGCGTCGCTGCTGGAGAGCGAGGACTCCAGCGCCTCGTTCTCCTTCTGGGCCGCGCCAAGCTGCTGTTCCAGGGCCTTCAGTTGCTCCTGTTGCTCGTCGTACTGCTGCTTGAGGGTGAGCGCCTCCTTCGACTTTGAGTCGAACGCCTTCTGCGAGACGCACCCGACCAACGGAACCAGCAGGACGACACACCAATGCATGCGCATTCGAGGCTCCTTGGATTGAAGAAGTGCTCTTATACCTCCGGGCCCACCCAGGTGGGAGGGAGTGTGTTCCCCACCTGCGGAGTCGAACGTGGGGAAACACGACGGTGTCACGCGAAAACTTCCATCGGAGAAACGAGTTCGGCAGGAGGGTGGCTGAAGGGCTGCTCCTCCCAACACCACCGCAGTCCTCATCCGGTGCTGCGCCCCGCCAGAGAAGGTGACCTACGCTGGCAGGCTACCCGTCAGCGGCCCTCACTTCCCGCTCCGCGCCCGCCCGCTCCCCCCACAACAGGGATCCTGTCCTTCCTATACGTCAGCCTTGTGCTTCCCCTGCCAGGCAACCAGACACAATCCGTGGAGGTCCTAGGAGTTCGCGGAGCGCCATGAGGTCCGACTCCGGGTGCGGAGTAAATCGCACGCGCCTTCTGTATGAGAAAGGGAACCACATGATCTTGACGCCTCTGACAACCGTTACGAGGCTGGGTTTACTTCCTTGGTGTGACTGGAGATTCCCGCGATGAGAAAGACAGCGACGGCGCTGATCGTGACCCTTGTGCCCGCCCTCGGCATAGCCGCACAAGCTCCGCTCTACCGCATGTACTCCGCGTCCACTACGGACCATTTCTACACCACGAACTTCGACGAGATGATCCAGGCCGTCAATGGCTCCTACACCTATGAGGGCTCTTCGGGCATCTGCCATTCCACTCCCGAGGGAGGAACCACTCCGCTCTACCGGTTGTGGGGCGGCAAGGTGGGAGACCACTTCTACACGATCTCCTGGCAGGAACGGGACCTCGCCATCGCCGGAGGCGCGTATGTGTATGAAGGCGTCGCCTGCTATGTCTACGCCCAACAGCAGCCGGGGACCTGTCCGTTCTATCGGCTTTCGAGTGGAACGGATCACTTCTATACGGCCTCCTGGCAGGAGACAACCAACGCCGTTCGCACCTACCGCTACAAATACGAAGGAGTCGCGGCCTACATCCTGCCTCCGCAGCAAGGAGGAAGTTGCCCTCAGTGAGGGACGCGGGCCTCGCGCTCAAAGCCTTTGAGGCGCGGGGCCAGGGCGCACTGGCTCAGGTGCTGCCGCACTACGCCGTCAAGCGCTGAGTTCCAACGTGTGGTGGGGCCGCTCGGGAATGTCGGCCCCGCGCCGTGAACCGCTCGCGGCGGTCAGCAGTACTTGCGATACAGGGCCTTGCACTCCTTGATGGCCCGGGCGGCTGTGCAATTGGTGAAGTGACAGATCGGTTGACCGGTGGACGGCGATCGACAGTAATCCAGCACCACCCAGCATCCCGCGGCCATGCTGACGCCGTCCGGGTTGGTCTCCTCGAAGGAGGCCACTGGCTCTTCCGCGATGCCCTCTCCCTCGATGACCATCATCGACGGACCGTCATCGGTGGCCGTGGCGCCCTGAGAGTCGTCCTCAGTCCCACCGCACGCCGTGAGCGCCATTGCCAGAACCCATCCCCCAATGATGCGCTTCGTCATGAGCCTCGTTCCCTTTCGTTCACCATGGCGCGACCCTCGCGGTGGCCATGTCCATCATCCACGCCCCCCTGCCCAGCACCGGACTCGGGGTGGAACGAATGGATATGAACGTTGATAGTGGTCGCGAAGACCCCCACCCTCAGTCCTGATTGAATTCACACAGATAAGGTCAGCGGCCCACTCGAATGGATTGAAAATCCAACCAAGGCCGGGAGAAGGCCCGCCACACGAGGCGCCGAGCAAGCACGCGCGTCACAACCCCATCCCTGCCCATTTCATCCCCGTGACCACCAGCGCGCGCTCATCCTCTTCACCTCTCGAGAAGGGGTCCACCTTGAGCGATGCCTCGGTACACATCACCCGCTGGGGGGCGCATCGAGCCCGCGCTGCAGAACCTGGCCCCGAAGGACTGGCGCGTGCGGCGCTTCGTCCTGCGGGCCGCGTGGACCATGTGAGTGTCAGGGCAGGCGGGCCTGGGGCACGTAGCCAGAGAAGCCGTGGTTCTGGAACGGATCGCCGTAGATGGGCCCGGGGTTGGGCGCGACGACGACGCGCTGGCCGCTGGCGAGGGCCCGCGCCGCGTTGGCCGGCTGGCCCATGCCCAGGGGGCCGGAGACCGGGTCGCCCGGGTGGATCACGTGCGTATACCGCGGCCCCGATGGATAGGACGCCGCGGCGCCGCCGAAGGTCTCCACCTGGAAGTTGCCCATGGTCCGCTCGACCTGGGTGGCGCTCATGCCCTGGGCACGCAGGTTGTCCTTGGTCTGCTGCAGGGCATCGCTGGTGATGATGCCGCCCTGGCTGTGCGCCGCCACGTGCACTGGCTGGCCGGAGCGGGCGGCCTGGGTCATCAGGTTGGTGAGGGTATTGGTCGCCGCGTTGCCGGGCAGGCTCAGCCGGTCGCCGCCCGCCTGGGCCACGTCGGGGACGAACCCGCCCGTGCCGTTGTGGACACAGACGACGTTGGCACCGGTCTGGTTGGCGAGCTGCTGCGCGGCCTTCGCCTGATCCGCGCTGTTGGTCAGGATGCCATTGGTGAAGAAGACGGTGGGCCGGGGCGCGTTCGGCTCCTGCCCCTCGGGGGTGAAGGGCTTGACCTGATCGGGCGGCGTGTTGGGCGGATAGGCGGTGGGGCCCGTGGGGCCGGCGCCGACGATCCAGCCATCATCGGGATCCTTCGACACGCCCGGCACATCCGTGGGCTGGGGACCCTGAACGGGCCGGGCGCCCGGAGGCATGGGCGTGCCGGGCGGAGTGGTGCCGAAACCGGGGGCCGGCTCGGGCGCGTAGTTGCCCGTGCCAGTCACGGCAGTGTCGAGGACATCGAGCCCCTGTTGCACCGCATCGGCTGTGCCTTGCGCGAGGTCCCGGGCACCCTCGACCGCGCCATTGAAGAGGTCCGTGGCACCGTGGGCCACGTCGTGGGCGAGATCCGTGGCGCCCTCGACCGTGTCGTGGGCGAGGTCCTGGATGCCGTGGCCCAGGTCCTGGATGCCGTGGCCCAGGTTCTCGAAGAAGCCCGCCGGCTCGGTTCGCACCGTGCCCTGGGCCTGGACGCCGGCGAAGCCGCGCGCGGCGGATACCGGGGCCGCGGCCTGATTCACCGGAGGGGCCGCGGGGCGCGTGCTCAAGGCCGACGCGCGCTGGAAGGTGTCCTTGCTGGGGAGCACCGGCGGCTGGGCGCGGGGCGCGGGCGCGTTGGCGCGCGGGGCCACCTTCGGAGGAGGAGGCGGCGGGGGCGGCGGACGCGGCGGCAGTCGGTTGATGTTCATGGAGCCCGGTCTCTCGAATGGCGGAAGCGTTGGCCCCTGATGTGTGGGGTCTGTTTACATTCTCAGAACTCGACAAGAAAAGTTGCGGACCCGTGATGTGGCGGGATGCGTCATGAGATGACGAGCCAGGGCGAGCGGCTCATCCTCGACGCGGGCACCGCCCCAGTCATTCCCCCCTGTGTGACTCGTGAGGTAAGCTCCCGGGCTCCGCCGCCCCAGGAGGCGCAGACGTGAGCGACTCCCCTCGAGAATGCAGCCGCCTCGGACCGTACCTTCTGGGGCTCACCGCGCTCGGAGGCATGGCGCTCGGCATCGGGCTCGATGGCATCACGAACCGAGGAGAGGTTCAGGGCCTTCATCGAATCGCCATGCCATCGTCGCAGGGTTGTCGATGCCGAGGATCGCCGAACGCGCTGGGGGTCAGGTCCAGTGCAGCCAGAGTGAGCCGTCTCCTGCCAGGGTGACGCGAGTGCCGAACTGGCGGCCCTCCCGGTCCAGGATGCCCTGCAACCACCCGGCGTCGGCGGAGGAGGCCCGGCACACCTGGAAGCGGCGCACCCGCATGGGCGTCATGCGGAAGGAAAGCAGCCGGCCGCTCGCGGGCTCCAGCGTCACGAAGTACATCAGGGTCAGGTCACCACGAAAGCCCTCGTTGTCGCGGATACCTTCGTAGTCGTTCAGGAAGTCTCCACAGCCATAAAGGATGGGGCGCTCCCGGTGGATCTCGATGCCACGGGGATGGTGGGAGGAGTGGCCGTGGACGACATCCACCCCCGCCTCGTCGATGAGGGCCCGGGCGAACTCCCGCTGCGCGGAGGGCACCTCGTAACCCCAGTTGCCCCCCCCAGTGGATGGAGGCGATGACGAGTGCTCCCGTGTGCTTGATGGCGCGCACCCTCGCACCGATGCCGCGCGCCGTGGCGGGAGCCAGGTTCTCCAGCAACTCCACCCCTGGCCTGTCCGTGCTCGCCGCCCACTCCGGCGGGATGCCGCTGCTCCTCGTCCCGAACGAGAACACGGCGACCCGGCCCTTGCCTGGGACGTCCAGTAGGGCGGGAGCCCGCGCTTGCAGGGTGGACATGACGCTCATCGAGCGCATGGGAACACCAGCGCGAAGCGCCCGCGCAACCGCCCGGCGAGGGTCCATGCATGCCGGGAGGGTCCGGACGTCCAACTCCTCCCAGGCGAGGCCGCTGTGTCAGCGACCGCGCCTGAGTCGCCTGTCGCGCATCTGGCGGAGGCAGGTGGCTTCAGTAGCCCACCGAGTCGCTGTATTTGATCAGCCTGGTGCCGTAGTCGCCGCCCCACTGGTAGCCGTAGCGGCGCTCGGCCTCGATGTCCATGATGTTGTAGAACATGCCGCCGGTGCGGTCGCTGAAGAAGCCCTTGTCCTGGTTCAGATCATAGAAGCGGTACCACATGGTGCTGCCGGACCTGGTCTGGATCGGGTTGTAGGAGTCGTCGGTGTTGCCCGAGGGGCGCTTCACATAGGCGGTGTTGGCGACCTTGACCGTGCTTCTCTTGAACCAGGCAATCGCGGCCTGGACGGCGGCCTTGACCTCGGCGGTCTGCGGACGGGTCATCAGGAAGGCGACGATCCCCACCGATTCGCTGCCGCTCCTGGAGGGCAGCTCATAGGCCCGGGCTCCCTTCGGGGCGTAGCTGGCCGGATCATGCTGGGCACACCACACGGTCTTCACGCCGCCCTGAACGATCTGCGCCTTGAGGATGTAGTTCACGCCCTTGTCGATCGCGGGGGCGAGCTTCGCGCGCTGCTCGGCGGTGAAGATGTCGCCGTCGAGCGGTGCCTTCTGTCGCGAGGCGTGATCGAGCAGCACCAGCACCCGCACCATCGCATTGTCGTTGAAGGTGATGTAGTTGGAGTAGCTCGTGCCGGTACGCGCCGGATAGACCTGCGGCCAGCCACCCGAGGAGGACTGCATGGTCAGCAGGAAGTCGAGCGCCCGGCGGGCAGCGTCGCGGTGGTTGGTTTTGCCGCCGCGCTTGTAGACGTCGGCGAGGAAGAGGATTTCGGAGACCGTGGCGCCGTTGTCGATGGTGCCCAGTTCCACACCGTTCGCGCCGAGCCACTCCGAGCGTGCCGCCTTGCCGTTCCAGGCGGAACTGTACCACGAGGGAATCTTGTAGAAGCCGCCGTGCGGCATCTGCCAGGAGACGATGTTGTTGGCCTTGGTGGTGTCGGCCGCGAGCGCGGTGGCCGCGTTCGTGCTGGTGCTGAGCCAGCTCTTGTAGCTGTTGAGTTCGGCGTACACCGGGTTGTTGGTCTGATCCAGGGTGGGTGCACTGCTCGCGGCCGTGGTGATGCCGTACGGACCGCTGCCGTCGCCCTCCTCACCTCCGCAGGCGCAAAGCAGGTTCATGACGAAGAGGGTGACAAGGCCCGTACGCGGTGAACTCATCGTGGTTCTCTTTTCTTTCTCATGCTCGCCAGAGTCCCCCCTGGCGAGGCTGCGCCAATGCGCGGACTGTCATTGTCCCTGATAATCCTGATTTCATCCATGAATTAGCGCTTAACCAGAATATCCTGATGACCTTGAAAATAAAAACCCGGCTCGCCTGCTGGCGACCGGGGCGTGACATCCCTTGCTACAGCCTCCCGGAAAGCTGAGCCCTTTCCGGGAGAGACCTGGCTCGTCTACGGATTACGGATTGCCGCTACAGACCTTGTTCCGGGGGCACTTCTCGGCGACAAGCAGGGCCTGATCGACGATGCTGCCACACGACAGAACCTTGATGGCATCCTGGCAGGAGTCGAAGTTCTTGCTGTTGATGTGATCGTCACAGGCCTCCACCGACCAGAGGTTGTTCCAGAAGGCCTTCTCTCTCGTCATGCAGTCATCGTCGTTCGCGTACTTCTTGCCGCTGCCAATCTGCTCACAGTCCGCGTAGGCCTCGCAGGAGTTCCGGGCGGCCACGGTCACGGCATCGGACTGGGAACTCACGCCGCAGCCCATCAGTCCCACCACGCCCAGCATCCACAGCCACTTGTTGTTCAGGTTCATGGGCGCGCGGTTTATGCGCGCTCGCGTCATGACGGCAAGAGACAAGAGGGCCCCTGCGAAACCCGAGGGACGGGCTTGTCGGTGCTGCTCGCACTGGGGATGATTCCCCCCATGCAAGGAGCACCCATGGGAACGTTGACGGACAGGTGTGCGCTCGTGACGGGCGCGGCGAGTGGAATTGGTCAGGCGATCGCCGAGGCGCTGGGCGCGCAAGGAGCCCGGGTGCTGGTCTCGGACCTCGACGAGGCGGGCGCGCGCGCGGTGGCCGGGCGCATCCCGGGCGCCATCGCGCAGCGGGCCGACGTCTCCTCGCGCGAGGACTGCCGGCTCCTCGTCGAGCGGGCGCAGAAGGAGTGGGGTCGGCTCGACATCTTGGTGAACAACGCGGGGCTCCAGCACGTGTCCCCCGTGGAGGAGTTCCCCGAGGACAAGTGGGAGCTGATGATCCGCATCATGCTCGTGGGGCCCTTCCTGCTCACCCGCTACGCCCTGCCCCTCATGTACGCGCGCAAGTGGGGCCGCATCCTCAACATCTCCTCGCTGCACGGCGTGGTGGCCTCGCCATACAAGTCCGCCTACATCTCCGCCAAGCACGGGCTCATGGGGCTCACGAAGACGGTGGCCCTGGAGGCCGCGGACAAGGGCGTGACGGTCAACGCCCTGTGCCCCAGCTACGTGCGCACCCCGCTCGTGGAGAAGCAGATCGCCGATCAGGCCCGCGTCAACCACATGAGCGAAGCCGACGTCATCGAGAAGATCATGCTCGCCCCCGCCGCCGTCAAACGGCTCCTGGAGCCCTCGGAGGTGGCCGCCTACGCGACCTTCCTGTGCTCGGACGCGGCGGGCGGCATCACCGGCGCCGCCCAGATGATGGACTGCGGGTGGACGGCGCGATGACCGACTCCAGCATGGGCTTTGGCGTCAACGTGGACCCAGGCGAGGTGGGCCTGGACGCGCGGCGGCTGCGGCGCATCGACACGCACTTCAGCCGCTACGTCGACGACGGGCGGCTCGCCGGCTGGCAGGTGATGGTGTCTCGCCACGGCAAGGTCGCGCACCTGACGTCCCACGGGCTCGCCGACAAGGAGGCGGGCGTGCCGGTGCGCACGGATACCCTCTGGCGCATCTACTCCATGACGAAGCCCCTCACCTCCGTCGCGGCGATGATGCTCTGGGAGGAAGGCGCCTTCGAGCTGTCCGATCCCGTCAGCCGCTGGCTGCCCGAGTTCGCCGAGCCCCGCGTCTACACCGGAGGGCCCGCGGCCAAACCCGTCACCGTGCCCGCGACGGAGCCCCTGCGCGTGTGGCACCTGCTCACCCAGACCGCCGGGCTGACGTACGGCTTCCACCGCGTGCACGTCACCGATGAGATCTACCGGCTCGCGGAAGCCGAACTGGGCAACAACGCCGATCTCGCCACGCGCGTGCGCGCGTGGGCGAAGCTGCCGCTCGCATTCCAGCCCGGGGCGGAGTGGAACTACTCGGTGGCCACGGACGTGCTCGGCCGGTTCGTCGAAGCCGTCTCCGGCCAGTCGCTCGACACCTTCTTCTCCGAACGCATCCTCGGGCCGCTCGGGATGACGGACACCGCCTTCTGGTGTCCCGAGGCCCAGCACTCCCGGCTGGCGGCGCTGTACACCCGCGCGCCCGGAGCCCCGGGCACGGCGCGCATCGACGCGATCGGCCAGGAGGTGATGCGTCCCCCGGTGTGGCTGTCGGGCGGGGGCGGGCTGGTGTCGACGACGCGCGACTACACGCGCTTCACCTGGATGCTCCTGCGCGGCGGAGAACTCGATGGCGTGCGCCTGCTGTCCCCGAGGACCGTGCGCTACATGACCCAGAACCACTTGCCGGGGAAGGCGGACCTGGCCACCTTTGGTCGGCCGCTGTTCGCCGAGACCCGGTTCGACGGAGTCGGCTTCGGGCTCGGCTTCGCCGTGGTCGACAATCCGGTGGCCTACCGCACGCCCACGAGCGTGGGCGAGTACCACTGGGGCGGCATGGCGAGCACCGCGTTCTGGGTCGATCCGGCCGAGCACCTGACCGTGGTCTTCATGACCCAGCTCATGCCGTCCAGCGCCTACCCCATCCGCTCGCAGCTGCGTCAGCTCGTCTATCAAGCGCTCGTGGACTGAGCGCCCGGGCCCCGGGGCTCAGGTGTGGAAGCCGGCCCCCACCGCCACCGCGAGCAGGCCCAACACCACGGCGGCGTAGGCGGCATAACGCCACTCGCCGCGGATGCCGAGCGTGGTGCCCGCCACCACCAGGCGCACCACCGGGGTCGCCAACAGCGCGGACGCGGCGCCCTTGCGCAGCACGTCGATGGCCACGTGCACGGACTCGCTGTCCGGCAGGGACTCGAGCGCCAGGGACAGCAGGAAGAGCGCGCCACTGCAGGCCGCGCCCCCCCGGAGGAGCCGGGAGATCCACCGCTCCCCGGCCTCCGCGCGCGCGATGTGCTCGGGGGTGGGGGGAGTGGCGGCCTGGGGCACCGCCGGGTAGGTACCCGAGACGGCCCGCCGGGGCCCAGCCCGCCGGGGCGCCTCCTGGGGCACCCACTGCGCCACGGGCACGGACACATTCTTCGTCATCACCTCGCCACGCTCGGCCATATCCCCTCCACTCCCTTCCACAGCATCTGTGCCGCCACCACCAGCAGCACACAGGCGAACATCCGGCGCAGCACGGCCGTGGGCAGGCGAGGCATGAGCCGGCTGCCCACCGAGGCCCCCGCCAACACTCCCACCACCAGCGGCGCCACCAGCGCGAGGTTCATGTGTCCGCGCCAGGCGTAGGCGGCCACGCTCGCGGCCCCCGTCACGCCAACCATCAGGTTGCTCGTGGCGCTGGCCACCTTGAAGGGCACGCGCATGCCGTGGTTCATCAGCGGCACCTTGAGTGGACCCCCGCCCACGCCCAGCAGCGCCGACAGGCCCCCGGCCACGAACGAGCCGGAAATGCCCAGCGGATAGTTGGTGGGCTCGTAGTCCTCGAGCCCCTGCTCCTGAATCGGGCGCGCCAGCAGCATCTGCGCCGACACGTAGAGCGTGAAGAGGCCGAACACCAGGGCGACCCAGGCGGGAGCCACCAGGCTCGCCACCAGCCCGCCGACGATGGCGCCCGTCACCGTGGCCAGCTCCAGCGTCAGGCCCAGGCGGATGTCACTCAGCCGCCGCTCCACGTAGCGCGCCGACGCGCCACAGGAGCTGGCCACCACGCACATCAGGCTCGCCGGCACCGCGTCCTCCAGCGGCACCTTGAACCCCAGGACGAGCGTTGGAACCAGGAGGACACCTCCTCCAACCCCCAGGAGAGAACCCATGGTTCCCGCGAACACACCCGCTGCGATCAAGAGGAGAAGCGTCATACCCAAAAAGAGGATAGGGGCCCCCTTGACGTTCGGATAGGAGCATTCCCCCCTCTTTCAGGGCTCGATCGGCTGGCAGCCCCCCACCGCGGGACAATACCGGGAGGCTCTGCCTAGGCGGCGCGCGCGCCGATGTTTCCTTCGGGGAACTCGGCGAGGAAGCGCGAGCGGGCACGGGGAGTGAAAATGCCCCGGGCCATGAAGGCCAACAGCCGCCGCAGCACCGCGCGCGACTGCTCCACGGCGCGCTCCACCTCGGCGGCGAAGTCGAAGGAGTCGTTGCGGTAGAGTTCCTGGAAGCTCAACTGGGACCAGGCCGGCAGGGCGCGCATGCGGCCCAGGGGACTGGAGAGGTAGAGCCCGCCCAGGTACAGGCCGCGCACCCACCCGTCCAGCTCGGCCTTGGTGGGCGCCTGCTGCAGCGTCTCCTGGGAGGCGAGCCGCACCAGCTCGTAGATGCCCCGGCCGATGCCCTTGAGCGGCATGCCCGCGCTCTTGGTGACCTGGAAGCGCGAGCGCAGGCGGGGGCTGCCCATGAGGTCCGCCCCATGCAGCTCGCGCAGGTAGAAGAGCGTCTGGGTCCACTCGATCTGCCGGTGGGCGACAAGGGCGTGCTCGCCCCGGCGCCGGTGGCGCAGCACCAGCTCGTCCACCCGGGGGTGGAGCGCGCGATCCAGGCACAGGTGGGTGAAGTAGCCGGCCAGGATCGCCAGCCCGGCCTCGGTGCCCACCAGGGCGCCGGCGGCCACCAGCTCGGCCATCTTCAGGCCCAGGGCCACCGGGGCGCGCTCGTGGAACATGCGCGCGAAGGGGGGCCAGTCCCGACCGGAGAAGTTGGCACCCAGCCCGCCGAAGAGCCCATCGCACAGGGGCAGGTCCGGCAGGGCCGCGCCGAAGCGCGCGTAGGCCAGGTCCTCGGAGAGCGCGCGGATGAAGTCCTCGGGCAGCTCGCCGGGATTGGCGGCCAGCCGCTCGATGGCCGTGAGGTGGAGCAACAGCGAAGGCATGGGCAGGACCTAGTCAGCCCCACGGGGCAATGCAACGCGGGAGTGTTCGACCCTTCTTGCTTGAAACATTCCGGGCGATACAGTCCCGCGCCCCTTTCCCTCTTCAGGAGCTGTCCCCCCGCATGAATTTCAGTTTCATCTCCGGCGAACTCGCCCGCGCGAGCGGTGAGCTGCTCGTGATTCCCCTCTTCGAAGGCGAGACCGGGGAAGGTGCGCCCGGCCTGCTCGCCCAGGCCCACGCCGCGCTCGAGGCCCGGCTGCTGCCAGCCGCCACCCAGGAGGGCTTCAAGGGCAAGAGCGAGCAGACCTTCGTGATGCACTCGCTCGGCAAGCTCGAGGCGGAGCGCGTGCTGCTGCTCGGCCTGGGCACCCGCGCCCGTTTCACCCCCGAGGTGTTGCGCCTGACGGCGGGCCGCGCGGCGAAGACGGCCCAGCGGCTCAAGGTGCGCTCGCTGGTGTTCGCGCTGCCTGGGGGGCTGGACGCCACGTCCAGCGTGCGCGCCGTGGTGGAGGGCCTGGAGCTGGGCGCCTACCGCTTCGAGACCTACAAGTCCTCGGCCCGCGAGGAGAAGAACGCGCCCCGGCTGACCACGGTGAAGCTGGCGCTCGCCGAGGGGGAGAAGACGAAGGAGCTCGAGCAGACGGTGGCGCTCGCGCAGCGCGTGGCCGAGGCCACCAACTGGGCGAGGGATCTCACCAACGAGCCGCCCAACGTCATCAACCCCGAGCGGCTGGCCCGCGCGGCGCAGGACATGGCGCGCCAGGCCGGCCTCAAGGCGAGCGTGGGTGGCCGCAAGGAGCTCGAGCGGTTGAAGATGGGGATGTTCCTCGCGGTGGCCCGGGGCAGCGTGAACGAGCCCCAGCTCATCCACCTCGAGTACACGCCGAAGAATGCCAAACACGCGAAGCAGGCCCCCGTGGCGCTGGTGGGCAAGGCCGTCACCTTCGACTCCGGCGGCCTGTCGCTCAAGCCCACCGACTCCATGGTGGACATGAAGACGGACATGGCCGGCTCGGCCGCGGTGCTCGGGGCCATGAAGGTCATCGCCGCGCTCAAGCCGCCCTTCCCCGTGCACGCCTTCATCGGCGCGTGCGAGAACATGCCGTCGGGCACCTCCTACCGGCCGAGCGACGTGCTCGTGTCGCGCTCGGGCAAGACGGTGGAGGTGACGAACACGGACGCCGAGGGCCGCCTGGTGCTCGGCGACATCATCACCTGGGCCAACGAGCACAAGCCCGCGGCGCTCATCGATCTGGCCACGCTCACCGGCGCGTGCATGGTGGCGCTCGGCCACTACCTCACGGGCGCGTTCGGCGACCACGACGCGACGGTGAACGAGCTGCTGGAGTCGGCGCGCGCGGCGGGCGAGGAGATGTGGCGCATGCCGGTGACGGAGCTGCAGAAGGACGCGCTGCGCTCGGAGATCGCCGACATGAAGAACTCGGGCGAGCGCTGGGGCGGCGCCACCAACGCGGCGCTCTTCCTCAAGGAGTTCGTCGGGGACACGCCGTGGGTGCACCTGGACATCGCGGGCCCCTCCATCAGCCCCAAGGAGCGCGGCTACAACGGCAAGGGCCCCACGGGCGTGGGCGTGCGCACGCTCGTGGAGTACGTGCGGCGCCGCGCCGCGCAGCTCGAGGGCAGCGAGGCCACGCAGGCCCCTGCCGCCCCCGCGCCCAAGGCCAGGCCCGCGCGTGGCGGGCGCGCCCGGAGCTGAGTCCCGGGCTCAGAGCTGCTCGGGCACCTCCACGGGCAGCGGGTGGACACTCTCGAAGAGGGTGTTCACCGTCTCGGGCACCTCGTCCGGCGCGGCCGAGGGCCACGTGGCGAGCATCATGAAGACGTGGCCCGCGCTGCCGTCGCGCACCACCACACGGCCGCGCACGTTGTCGCCCACGGCGAACTGGAAGCCCACGGCGCTGTCGGACAGGGCCAGCGGCTCCGGATCGCTGGTGACGAAACCGGGCTGGCTGCGCAACCCCAGTGTCAGCCGCTCGGCGAACTGGATGGGCGAGGCCACCGCGGGCGCCACCTGCAACACCACCTGGGCACCGCTCGTGCGGTGGCGCAGGACGACGGGAATGGCGAGCCCCTCGGGCGTCTGCTCGTCCGTCTCATCCAGGAGCCAGTCGCCCCCCGGCTGGGTGAGCTCGAAGCCCAGGGTCTGATCCACGTAGCGCCGGGACTCCGGCGGCAGCTGCGACTCCTGGGAGCGCTCCGCCACGAGCCCCGAACCGCCCACCGCCTCATTGGACGACGCCCGCACCGCCTGCTTCGCCCCGCTGCATGCCGTGCAGAGTGCGACCAGGCCCCACCCCAACAACCGCCTTGCGTCCATGTGTTCTCTCCTGGCCGGATGGCCTGGGACACAAGCTGGGGACGGGGGGCGGAAGCGGCCAGGGGGAAGACAGGGGGGGCTGTCGCGAGATGTCAGGCGGAGGAAACTTCCTCGGCGATGGCGCGCGCGGCCGCCAGCGGCTCGGGGGCGGTGTGGATGGGGCGGCCCACCACGAGCAGATCCGCCCCCGCGCGCCGGGCGAAGGCGGGCGTCTCCGCGCGGCTCTGGTCCCCCGCCGCGGCGCCCGCGGGACGGATGCCGGGGGTACACAGGAAGGGCGTGGGCCCGAGCTCGCGGCGGAAGGCGGCGGCCTCGCGGGGCGAGCACACGAGACCGTCCACGCCCGCGCCCACGGCCAGCCGCGCCAGCCGTAGCGCGGCCTCCTCGGGCGTGCCGGGCAGGCCCACCGCCGCCACCTCCGCGGCGGACAGGGAGGTGAGCACCGTCACCGCGAGCACCCGGGGGGCCTCATGTCCCTTGGCGCGGGCCCCTTCGCGCGCGCCCTTCACCGCGGCGCGCAGCATGCTCTCGCCTCCAGCCGCGTGCACGGTGAGCAGCGACACGCCGAGCGCTCCGGCGCGCGCCGCCGCCAGCTCCACGGTGTTGGGGATGTCGTGCAGCTTCAGGTCGAGGAAGATGCGCGCGCCCAGCCGCTGGAAGGCGGCCACGGCCGGGGGCCCATGCTCCACGAAGAGCGACAGGCCCACCTTGGCGTAGCCCACGTGGGGCGCCACGCGCTCATAGAGGCGCAGGCCCTCGTCCAGGGGGAGATCCGCGGCGAGCGCGATCCGCTCCCGCGCGGGGAATACCTCCGTCATGACAGTCCCTCTTGCAGGTCGCGGTAGCCGCGGTAGAGCCGCTCGGACATCTCTCCGGGCAGCACGTTGCGCGCGGAGAAGAGCGCATAGGACACGAAGGCATCGAGCGCCTCGAGCGTCATGGCGCGCGCGAGCGCCTCGCCGCCACTGGAGACGTTGCTGCGGATGCGCTCCACGTCCAGCCGGCCATCCGGCCCGAGCGTCACCCCCTCGTAGGCCGCCTCCAGCCCGGGCTGGGGCGACTCGAGGAAGCCGCGCAGCAGGTCCGGGTTGGCGCCCGCGAGGCGGATGGCGGTGTGGATCTGCGCGAGCAGCGAGTTGAAGCGCTCCTCGGGGCTCATGGGCGCCACCACGGGCGGGGGAATCGCCGCGAAGGTGCCCGAGGCTCGCCGGGGAACGGGCGCCACAGGCGCCACGGCCGGCACGGTCGTCCTGAGCTGGATGACGAGCGCGCCATCGCGCATGCGCTCCTCCACCCAGGTGAGGAAGGAAAAGAGGCTGCCCTCCCAGAAGGAGCGCAGCGCGCCCAGCGAGGTGCCGGGGGCCGCCTGGGCGAAGAGGGACTCCTCGCCGGGAGGAGGCGCCTCGGCGCCGGTGGTGACCATCAGATCATCCGGGAAGCGCCGGCGCAGCCGCGCCACCGCCTCGCCCCGCTTGAGGCCCTGGATGACCAGATCCCTCGTGCGCTCCTGGAGCTTCACCTGATCTCCCGGAGGCTGGCGCCCCTCGAGGAAGAGGAAGCTGCCCTCGGCCATCTCGAAGAGGTTGAGCATCACCTCGCGCACCAGGTACGTCATGGCGCTGTAGAGGTTGGCCTCGGACAGGAAGCCCTCGCGGGTGAGCACCGCGCCGATGCGCAAGGAGGGCGTCACCTTGCCGAGCGCGAGGTGGAGCTGCTCGGGCGTGACGAGCCCCAGCTGCACCACCACGGAGCCGAGCCGCTCGTGGTGCACGCTGGAGACGGCGAAGGTGGGCTGGCCATCCCGGAAGGTGACGGTGCGCTGCACCGGACCATTCTGGAGGGTGAGCTGGCCGCTGCGGATGCCGGAGACGACGTGGCCGAGCACCTCCTCCACGGACAGCGAGCTGAGGCTGCCGGCGAAGAAGCCGCCCAGGGCGGCGGGCTCGCGCAACAACACCACCCCCTCGGACGAGTGGAAATGCGCCACGAGGGGTTGGCCCGGCGTGAGGCTGGCGGCGAGCGGGCGCTCCAACTCGAGCACCGCCGGCTCACCGCCCTGCCCTGGGCGAAGCGAGGCCTTGGGACGAGCCGCCACGCGGACTCCCTACTGCTTGGCCTTCAGCTCGTTGTCGATGATGCTCTTGAACTCGTCGATCGGCTGGGCGCCTGACAGCAGGATGCCGTTGATGAAGAACGCCGGGGTGCCCGTGACGCCCACCTTCGAGCCGGCCTCCTGATCGGCCTTCACCACGGCGGCCTTCTCACCCGAGTCCAGGCACTTGTCGAACTTCGCCGTGTCCAGGCCCACCGTCTTGGCGTGCGCCTTGAGGTCCTCCACCTTGAGGGCCTGCTGATTGGCGAACAGGGCGTCGTGGTACTCCCAGAACTTGTTCTGATCCTGGGCGCACAGCGAGGCCTCGGCGGCCTTGGGGGCCTCCTTGTGGAAGTCCAGGGGGAACTGGCGGAACACCAGCTTCACCTTGTCCGGGTAGGCCTTGAGCACCTCGTCCACCGTCTTCACGGCGCGGCTGCAGAAGGGGCACTGGAAGTCGCTGAACTCCACGATGGTGATGGGCGCGCCGTCCGGGCCGCGCGAGGGGCCGGTGGCGGCCACTTCCTTGCGCTCGGCGGGCGGGCGCGGGGGCTCGGGCAGGGTGATCTGCACGTTGGCGTTCTTCTTCAGCTCGGCGAAGTACTCGCGCGCGCGCTCCTGCTTCTTCGAGCTGTTGAGGAATTCGACGATCTGCGGCTTGAACTGCTCGTAGGTGGCGCCCGGGGGCAGCCGTTCCTTGGCATCGTCGTACAGCTTCTTGATCTCCTCCTCGGGCGGCTGGGGAATCTTGTCGTCCACCTCGGCCTTGACCAGCTGCTCCTCGGTGAGGCCGCGCTTGGCGGCCTCGGCCTTCACGAGCTTCTCCACCACGAAGCCATCCAGGCCCTGCTTGCGCGTCTGGAACTTCTGCTTCTCCAGGTTGGCCAGCGGCTCCTTGATGCGCTCGTTGAGCTCACCGAAGGTGATCTTCTGTCCGTCGCCGAAGGTGGCCACGACGGTGTCGGCGGCGGGCTCCGTGGCGGAGGCGGAGGTGGTGGGAGCGCCGGCGGTCGCCGGGGCCTTCTCCTTGTTGCAGCCGGAGAACAGGGAGGCCGCCAGCAGACCGGCCAGGAGGGTGGAAGTCGAGCGCATGAGCATATGGGTTGGGGTCCTTAATCGAGAAAACCCCGAAGTCGCAAAGAAATTTCTCAGGCCACCAGGGGCTCGAGCCCGAGTTCCGGCAGGCGCAGCTCGGGCAGCTCCAGGTGCTTGCGCGCCGGGACGATCTCATAGGAGCTGGGGTCGGCGAGCACCGCCTTGACCAGCTTCTGGTTGAGTGCGTGGCCCGTCTTGAAGGCCTTGAGGTGGCCCATCACCGGGCGGCCAAAGAGGGAGATGTCACCGATGGCGTCCAGGATCTTGTGACGCACGAACTCATCCGCGAAGCGCAGGCCGTCCGGGTTGAGGATGGAGAACTCATCCACCACGATGGCGTTGTCCAGCGAGCCGCCACGCGCCAGACCCATCTTCTGCAGCATCTCCACGTCCCGGCGGAAGCAGAAGGTGCGCGCGCGGGAAATCTCCCGGGCGAAGCACCGGTCGGAGAACTCCAGCTCGAAGGACTGCTCGGTGATGAGCGGGTGCTTGAAGTCCACGGTGCACGAGATGCGGAAGCCCTTGGCGGGCGACAGGCTCGCCTCCTTGTCCCCGTCCGTCACCGTCACCGTCTTCTTGATGACCAGCAGGCGGCGCGGCTCCTCCTGCTCGCGCACCCCCGCCTCGGAGATGAGGGAGGAGAAGGGAGCGGCGCTCCCATCCATGATGGGCACCTCGGGGCCATCCAGCTCCACGCGCACGTTGTCCAGCCCCATGCCGGCCAGCGCCGACATCAGGTGCTCCACCGTGCTCACCTTCACGCCGTCCTTGCCCAGGGTGGTGGCCAGGGACGTGTCCACCACGTACTCCGTCAACGCGGGGATGGAGACCGGGCGCGGCGTGTCCGTGCGCACGAAGACGACGCCGTGGTTCACCGGCGCGGGCAGCAGGGACAGGTTCACCGGGGCGCCGGAGTGGAGTCCCACCCCCTGGCAACGGACGGGCTGGAGGAGGGTGCGCTGGTTGAAGGAGGTGTAAGGCATGTTCTTTTGTCGCCTCGCCGATGCGGATGCTTCTCTGGCCCCACCCCGGATTCCACCTCCGGGCCCGGGCCTTCACTGTTCACTGCCCATCTGACGCGCTGCGTATCTTTGCAAAACCCAAACCAGGCCCCCCTTCAACCTGCGAGGGGAAGCGTGGAGAGTCAACCCTCGGCCAAGGGCTTGAACTCATTGGGTTTTCGGGCGTCCCGCTGGAAGTCTCCCGTCCTCGGGAACTCCGACAGCCCCTCGACCCGCCGTGCACCAGCCCCGCCACCGTGACAAATGTGTCCGGACTTTTACTTGCCGACGCGCCGTCCTGGCGCGTCACGGACGCCCCGCAGATAGCGCAGACGGGGGGCCGGAATCAAACGGCGGCGGGCAAAAAGCGTGAAGTCCAGCGCGGTTGCAATGCCGCTAACCGGACGAAACCCGCACCAGATGAAACCGTCACGGGGGCCCGTCCGGGCCCACCGGCTCAGCTGCCTTCGGCGAGGAAGCGATCCCGCAGGCGCTCCGCCTCTTCCCGGTCGAAGTTGAAGCCCCGGAGTTGGGCGCGGCGGCTGACGGCGGCGAAGGTGTTCTCCAGCACCTGGGAGAAGCCGCGCAGATCCTCGATCAGACGGGTGCGCACGGCGGGCCCCTCGGGAGGCCAGGGCAGCTCGGTGAGCAGCGCGGAGAAACGATCGAAGGCCTCGTAGTCCACGTAGCGCAGCAACTGGTAGCTGCCGTCCTGGAAGTAGCCGAGGAAGGCCACGATGCTGGAGATGACGGCCTCGGCCGACGGCACGTTGTCGTTGCGCAGGTGGCCCTCGGCCGCGCGGCACAGCTGGGAGAAGACCCACAGGTCGCGGCGCAGCCGCTCGGCGCTCTCGGTGGCGGAGACGAGCTGCTCGTAGGGGGCCTCGCCGGAGGCGGAGCCGGGGGAGAGCGCCTCGGTGAGCGCCACCACCTGGGCCTGGAAGAGCTGGGTGAAGGCGTAGGAGGCACGCGCGGCGGCGGCCCGATCCCTGTCCAGCTCCACGAGGATGTCGCGGGCGATGCGCTCCGTCTCGCGGGCGATGTCACGCGCGGCGCGCAGGCACGCGGCCTGGAGCGGCTTGGGGCCCGCCCGGGGAGCGATCTCGTTCTTCAGGTAGCCCACGAGGCTGAGCGCCTCGCTGCGCACCAGGGCGAGCAGCACGCGCACGCGCCGGGGAATGGGCCCCTGGGCGTCCTGACTCACGTAGGCCAGGCAGTGCAACAGCCGGAACAGGCCCAGATAGACGGTGGTGAAGAGGGGCCGGGTCTCCGCGGGCACCGTGGCGAGCAGCGCCAGCAGGCGCGCCGAGCGCAGCCGGTCATACTCGAGACGGAACTCGGTGAGGCGGCAGGGCCGGAAGTAGCGGTTGAGGACGATCTCGCGCAGGACGAGGTTGCCCACGTCGGTGAAGAGGCTCAGGCCGCACACCGGCAGTTGCAGCAGGTGGTCGATGAGGTTGCGCAGCGACTCGAAGGACTGGCGCAGGACGAAGAGGCTCTCCTGGGGCGTCTCCTGCTTGCGCTCGCCCTCGATGCGCGAGCGCAGGCCCCGGTCATCGGCGAGCTGCGTCTCCACGTAGCGGCGGAATTGCAGCTTCTGATCCGAGTCCGGATCCAACAGGTGCCGGGCGAGGCGGATGGCCTGGCTGAGCGTGGCGCGGATGTCCTTGAGTTCCTCGCGGAAGTCGCGCGTGACGAGCGGCTGCTCCTGGGCATCGGTGACGCCGTTGTCCTCCTGGTGGACATAGCGCTCCAGGCCGCGCAGGAGCATCTCGAACTCGAAGAGCAGCTCCTCGCGCGCCTCCACGGGCAAGGCACGCAGCCAGCGCTCGCGCTCGGCGAGGAAGCCGGCCTGGCTGCCCTGGGAGAAGCGCACGAAGTCCTCGTAGAAGTCGCGGGGGACGCGCGAGGCACGAGGCGGATGGACGACGGGCGCGGTGCTCACCAGAGGGTCCCCTGCGCCGACTCGGGCGCCTTCTTGTTGAAGTACGTGTAGGCGCGGTGCGTGGCCGTGCGGCCCCGCGGCGTGCGCTGCAGGAAGCCCTCCTGCAAGAGGTACGGCTCGTACACATCCTCGATGGTGTCGCGCTGCTCGCCCACGCTCGCGGCGATCGTCTCCACGCCCACCGGTCCCCCGCCGAACTTCTCGAGGATGGCCAGGAGGATCTTCCGATCCATGGCGTCCAGGCCCGAGGCATCCACGCCCAGCCGGGTGAGCGCCTGGGCGGCGAGCTCCCGGGTGATGGTGCCATCGCCCTCCACCTGGGCGAAGTCGCGCAGGCGGCGCAGGAGCCGGTTGGCGATGCGGGGCGTGCCCCGGGCGCGGGTGGAGATCTCCCGGGCGCCGTCACGCTCCAGCTTCACGCCCAGGATGCGCGCGGAGCGGTTGAGGATCATCTCCAGGTGCTTGGGCTCGTAGTACTCGAGCCGCTCCTGGATCTGGAAGCGGTCGCGCAGGGGCGAGGTGAGCAGGCCCGTGCGCGTGGTGGCGCCGATGAGGGTGAAGGGCGGCAGGTCGATCTTCATCGCGCGCGCGGCGGGGCCGGTGTCGATGGTGATGTCCAGCCGGAAGTCCTCCATCGCCGGATAGAGGTACTCCTCGATGGCGGCGTTGAGGCGGTGCACCTCGTCGATGAAGAGGATGTCGCGCTCGTTGAGGTTGGTGAGCAGGCCGGCCAGGTCCCCCTTGCGCTCGAGCGCCGGGCCGCTGGTGACGTGGATGCCCACGCCCAGCTCCGTGGCCATGAGGTAGGCGAGCGACGTCTTGCCCAGGCCGGGAGGCCCGGAGAACAGGCAGTGATCGAGCGCTTCCCCGCGGCTGCGCGCCGCCTGCACGTACACCCGGAGCTTGTCGACGACGGCGCTCTGGCCCACGTACTCGTCGAAGGAGCGTGGACGCAGCGAGGCCTCGACCCGCACTTCGTCGTTGAGCGCCTCGCCCGAGAGCGCGTCTTCCGATTTCCGCTTCGCCATGCCAGTCCTCTGCCCCCACCCTACCAGAATGGCCTTCGCGTGGAGGGCTCTCTACATGATGCGCTCCGATGCTCGCCGGCCACCGGGCCGCCTGCCCGCAAGCCCCGTCTACCAGTGAACCCGAGGCCCCCCCGCCGCGCCCGGGAGCATCCAGCCGCCCCTCGAAACGTGCGACACATTCCCCCTGGATCGTGCGTTTTCCCGGTGAACCCCATGACTCCTTCCTTCCGCCCCCTGCCCTTCCTCTCCGAAGCCCGCGCCGAGCCCCTCGCCAGCTCCCGGTTGCAGAAGCTGCGCCGGGCGGCCTGGCAGGCGCGCGAGGTCTTCGCGGCGGATGGCCCGGTCCAGGCGCTCGCCACCTGCGACCTCATCACCTTCCCCTATCCGGCCCTGTTCGCCTTCAGCGGCGCGGCGCTCTCTCCGGCGCCCTACGTGATGATCATGAACCGCATGCAGGTGGTGCAGTACGAGGAGGAGGGAACCCCGCGCGTGCTGCTCTTCAACCCGAGCGATTATGAGCGCGGGCATGAGGCGCCCTTCTACAAGTCGCTGCGCGGCAAGTACGGCGCCTTCCTCGCGGACAAGGTGATGACGCGCAAGCACGGCACCGTGCAGGGGCACCTCGAGGCGCTGGGCCTCGGGCCCGGGGACGTGGACTACATCGCCTTCGATCACCTGCACGTGCAGGACGTGCGGCGCTGGCTCGGGGGCGACGGCCAGCCCGCGTACTTCCCCCGGGCGAAGCTGTTGGTGCAGCGCGCCGAGTGGTCCTCGGTGAAGAACCTGCACCCGCTGGAGCGCGTCTGGTACGTGCCGGGAGGGACGGACGGAGTGCCCGGGGAGCGCGTGGTGCTGCTGGACGGGGACACGTGGCTCGGCCGGGGCGTGGCGCTCCTGTCGACGCCCGGGCACACGCTGGGGAACATGTCGCTCGCGGTGGCCACGGATCAGGAGATCTTCGTGGTGAGCGAGAACGGCATCGCCACCGAGAGCTACACCCCGCTGCAATCGAGCATCCCCGGCGTGCGCGCCTTCGCCGAGCAGATGGGCTGGGAAGTCGTCCTCAACGGCAACACCCGCGAGAGCTCGCTGGAGCAGTACTCGTCGATGATCGTGGAGAAGGTGTTCGCGGGACCCTCGCGGGTGGATGGGTGCTTCGTGAACTTCCACCCCTCGTCGCTGCTGACGGGAGCGAAGGTGTCCCCTGGACTCACGCCCACCCTCACCCTGCCCGCGCCGGCGCACGGCCGCATCCGCCTGGCCTCCGCCGCCTGAGCACGCCTGGGAGCAACTCCTCGGGCGCCTGGGAATCCTGGGTTCGCCCGTGGAGCAGCCGAGCGCGCCAGGGAGGCCCGGCGGTGGACCTTCCTGGCGCGCTCCGCGAGAAAAGCGGGCTCGTGTGTCTCCCGGTTCCCTGTGGTTAGATGCCCCCAGGCATGACGACCGGTTCCCCAGAAGGCCCTCCGACGCAGTGGAAGGACATCCATCAAGCGATCCTCTCCACCCTCGATGCGCTGAACGCCTCCACGAGTTGGATCGCCACCGCGGCGACCGTGGGCATCGAGCCCGTCTTCGAGCGCGTGCTCCAGCAGGTGTGTGGACCCGCGGAAGTCTCGCCCCAGGCCTATATCGAGCACATCACCCGGGACACCGGGATGCGGCGCGAGGTGCAGCAGCGCCTGTCGCGCCTCATGGAGAATCCGAAGCTCGTCACCATGCGCCGCGAGGCCCAGCGCCGCGAGGCCGAGCACCAGCTCCACGTGCTGCATTACGTCCTGTCCGGCAAGCAGCCCCCGGAGTGGGTGTGGGCCACCATCGACGAGGACCAGCGTGAGCAGTTGCGCGAGGCGGCCGAGTCCGGCGAGGAGCGGGATGATCAGCTGCTGCCGCGCGTGCAGCGGGCCATCCACAAGCTCGAGGTGACCCCGGGCATCTACGGCCTGTGCGAGGACTGCTACGCCATCATCCTGATCGAGCGGCTCCAGCTCGTGCCGTGGGCGGAGTGCTGCGCCGCCTGCCAGCGCAAGCGCGAGGGCGTCCCGGACCAGGCGCCGGAGCCCGAGGTGCGCGTCACCTACTTCTGAGCCTCCGTGCGAGCGGCCTCGCGAGCGACCCCCGGCCTCAAGGCGTCGCGCGCAGGACCTTGAGCGCCTCGCGGAAGAGAGCCTGGAAGGCGGCCTCCTCTCCCAACCGCTCGCTGGCGGACTGGGCGGCCTTCTCCGCCTGGGGCTGCTTGTAACCAAGGTTGACGAGCGCCGAGATGAGGTCCGCCAGGTGCTTGGCCGCGGGGGCCTCCGGCTTCAGCTGCGTGGCCACCTGCTCCAGGTGCAGCGTCTTCACCTTGTCCTTGAGCTCCAGCACGAGCCGCTCGGCGGTCTTCTTCCCCACGCCGTGAATCTTCGTGAGGCGGGCCACCTCACCCCGGCCGAGCGCCGCCACCAGCTCGTTCACCTCCATGCCGGAGAGCACCGCCAGCGCCAGCCGTGGCCCCACGTGGCTCACCGAGTTGAGCAGGAGGAAGAGCTCCTCCTCGGGGCGCGAGAGGAAGCCGAACAACTCGAAGGCGTCCTCGCGCACCACGGTGCGCACGCGCACCTGCACGGGCTCGCCCTCCGCGGGCAGCCGGCCCAGGGTGAGCGTGGAGAAGAAGACGCGGTAGCCCACGCCCCCCACGTCGATGATGGCCTCCTCGAGGCTCTTCTCCTGCACGGTGCCACGCAGTGCCGCGATCATCGCGCCTCCGGACGCCGGTAGGACGGCGTGAGCTTGTCGGCCAGCTTCGCCTGGGTCGCGCGGGCGCGCGTGCGGCCCCGGGTGCCCGCCACCGGAACGCCCGCCCGGGCGTGGTTGAGGTGGCAGACGGCCACCGCGAGCGCGTCGCTCGCGTCCGAGCGCTCCAGCTCCTCCAGGTCGAGGAAGGTGCACACCATGCGCTCCACCGCATCCTTGTCCGCCGCGCCCCCGGCCCCCACCGAGCGCTTCACCTTGGCGGGCGCGTACTCGTGCACGCTCAGCCCCGCCTGGGCGGCGGCCAGCAGCGCCACGCCCCGGGCATGTCCGAGGATGAGCGCGCTGCGCGCGTTGCGGAAGGTGAACACGCCTTCCACCGCCACCGACACGGGCCGGTAGAGCTTGAAGGCCTCCAGGAGGGCCTCGTGCAGCGACTTGAGCCGCAGCTCGAGCGCGGCGTCGGGGTCCACCTTGATGACGCCATGGCCCACATGGACCAGACGGCCGCGCCGATCCTCCACCACGCCATAGCCCATGAAGCGGCTGCCAGGATCGATGCCCAGGACGCGCACGTAACTCTCCGCGAACAACGGAACAGGGGTTCAGCCAGCCCTATAACGCGTTGGCCCGCTCCGTGTCGATGGACCCGTGCGCGCCCCGCCCCCTCACCCCGAGAGCGAGTCCATCAGCGCGTCGTCCATCTCGAAGTTGGCGTAGACGTTCTGCACGTCGTCGTTGTCCTCGAGCAACTCCATGAGCTTGAGCATCTTCCGGGCGTTGTCGCCCTCGACGCGCACGGTGTTCTGCGGCAGGTACGTCCACTTCTGCTCGCCTATCTTCAGGCCCGCTCCCTCCAGGGCCGAGGCCACCGCGTGCAGGTCCGCCGGGGCGCATCTCACCTCGAAGCCGTCCTCGCCCAGGGGCAGCACGTCCTCGGCGCCCGCGTCGAGCGCCTTCTCCATCACCACGTCCTCGCTGGGACCGGGCTTCACGGTGACGACGCCCTTCTTGTGGAACATCCAGCTCACCGAGCCCTCCGCGCCCATGTTGCCGCCCTCCTTGCCCAGCATGGAGCGCACGTCGGCCGCCGAGCGGTTGCGGTTGTCGGTGAGGCACTCCACCAGCAGGGCCACTCCACCGGGGCCATAGCCCTCGTAGACGATCTCCTCGTAGCTCTCCCCCTCCAACTCCCCCGTGCCCTTCTTGATGGCGCGCTGGATGTTGTCGTTGGGCATGTTCGCCTCGCGCGCGGCGGCGATGGCCACACGCAGCCGGGCATTGCCCTCCGGATTGCCCCCGCCCAGCCGCGCGGCGACGGTCATCTCCTTGATGAGCTTGGAGTAGAGCTTGCCCTTGGTCTTGCCCATGATGGCGTTGGCCCGCTTGAGCTTCGACCATCGGTTGTGACCGGACATGGGGATGACACTCCTGGAGGCGGATGCCCCCGGCGAGGTGGAGACGGCGCCGCGCCTTGTCGCCCGGACGCGCGGCGGGAGTCAAACCCCTTGGGAGGGCCCGCGCCTCAGGCGGCCCGGGAATCCACGGCCGCGAACGCCTCCGAGAACGGCTCCTCGTCCAGGGCGCCATCCGGCTCGAAGAAGGGCGGCGGAACGCGGGGACTCGGCGGCTCGCGCTCGGCGATGAAGTTGGCCGGCACCAGCACCCCTTGCGCGTACAGGAACGTCATCACCTCCAGGGTGGTGATCTCCGGCAGCTCGCACTCCAGGAGCGCGGTGTGCACCGTGCGCTGGCCATCGCACAGGCGGATGACCTGCCCCACGTCGTCGGGCAACGAGTGCAGCGCGTCCGCCAGCCGCTTGAAGTCCACCGAGAGCCGGGCCGACAGCGGAATGCCCAGGGCGCACAGGGCCGTGAAGCGCTCCACGGCCGGCAGCAGCAGCGAGGTGAACACCCGCGGGCTGAGCAGGGGCTTGCCCTGGGCGAGTGCGTCCCCGAAGGACACCGCGTACGCTCCCGAGCCGAAGAAGAGCAGGCGTCGCAGGGCGACCAGGCCCCGCTCCCCCTCGTAGGACGCATCCACGACGTGCCCCTGGCGGAAGGCGAGCCAGCCCTCGTTGTCCCGCAGCTCGACACGGCCGGAGCGCGAGCCGCACAAGAGCGCCCGCACCATCTGGGCCAGGGGCATGCGCACGGTATGCGCCTCGTAGGCGGGCGCGAACGCCCCCCGTCCGGCCTTCAACCGCGCCAGCGATACCACCACCCGGGGCTCCACCGGCTGCACGAGCAGGTCATCCACGCGCACGGCCTCGGCGCGCTCACGCGGGGCGGACGCCGCCTCGCGCGAGAACACGTACACCGGCAGCGACGCGGTGCGCGGATCCGCGCGCAGCCGCTCGCACAGTGTCAATCCATCCAGACCGTCCGGCGAGGCCTCGGTGGGCACCAGCACCAGGTGCGGCAGCGGCCCGCCCTCGCTCAGCTCCCCGAGCAGGTCCTCGATGACCGGGGCGGCGACCACCTCGAAGCCGGCGCCGACCAGCTCCTGGGCGAGCGCGGTGCGCACCTCGCACTGGGGCTCGGCGAGCAGCACGCGGGGGCGGAAGCGGATGGCGCGGCGCCGGGGGCTGACATCCGCGCAAGGCGCCGTGGGCGCCGGCTCGAGGACGGAAGCAACGCGCGTGCTGTTGGCCATGGACGACTCCTGCTCGAGGGTGATCCGCTGTCCGCTTTCAGCCCAAAAATACGAGACTCCGGTAAAAAGCCTACCAGGAAACACTCGGGTCGCACGTTTTACGTGGAATGGTCCCGCTGTGAAGTCCAAGCACCTGAAATTGTTGGATATAGCGCAATACGTCAGCGAAGGAAACGCTCGACGGGGCCGGGGAGGAAGCGCCAGAGTGCACGGCCCTATGAAGCGACTGATGCAGGCCTGGGTGCTGATGCCGTGGGTGGCGATGGCGCAGGGGACGGCGCCGGAGAAGACGACTCCGTCGGAGACGGAAGCAGTGCGTGTGGAGGACCGCCAGCGGCACTTCGGGGCGATGCTGGCCCCGGCGGTGCTTCCGGACGGAGGGAGCGCGGTGGCCGGGTGGGTGGGTGCCCCCGAGGTGGGCGTGTCCTACCGGCAGGGCCTGTCGGGCTGGGAGCTGGGAGCCCGGGCGCGCTTCGACTATCTGCACCTGTCGACGACGGTGGAGGCGGTGGGGCGCTGGCCCGTGTGGAGCGAGGGCGCGTGGGCGGTGGCGCCGGAGCTGGGACTGGGAGTGACGGCCAACCCGGGTAGCCGCTACTTCGACGCGCAGAACCTGCGGGGTTGGTTCCTGCGGGTGGATCCCGCGCTGGTGGCCACCTGGCGGGTGGTGGAGACGGTGGCGGCGCTCGGCACGGTGGAAGTGCCGTATGACCTCGGACTGAGCCCGGGCGGCACCTGGCGGGTCAAGCCCCTGGCCGGCGTGGGCGCGGAGATCTACCTCGGCGAGGATCTGACGCTGTCGCTGCTGGGCCAGCTCGGCGTGGACGTGTTCAAGGAAGTGCGCGGGGTGACCCAGAGCCGGCTGGGCTACGGCGCGCGGCTGGGCCTGGGCGTGCGGCTGTTCTGAGCGGCGCGCGCTTCCGGCAAGGGCGCCGCGCCCGGCGGTATCATTCGAGCACGACCGAGGGACCTGGGTCGACGCGGGGCGGCGCCAGCTCGCCCGCGTTCCCGAAGTCCCTCGCGCCCTCTCCGGGCCGCATCAAGGCCGGCACCGACAGGTAGCTCAGCCGCTTGGTCTCCAGGGAGAGCTGGCTGACGCCCTCGAGCACGAGGCCCACGAGGCCCGACAGCGCGCCCAGCAGCACCATGCCCGTGCAGAGGATGGCGGTGGGAAAGCGCAGCACCTGGCCTGTCTGGAAGAACTGGACGAAGACGGGGATGGAGAGCAGGAGCGCGGCGGCGGTGAGCACGGCGCCGATGAGGCCGAAGAACTGGCGGGGACGCAGCAGCCGCTGCAAGCGCAGGATGTGCTGGAGGATGCGCAGGCCATCGCGCCAGGTGTTCAGCTTGCTGTGGGTCCCCGCCACGCGCTTCGAATAGCGCGTGGACACCTCGCGCATGGGCATGCGCAGTTGCAGCGCGTGGATGCTCATCTCCGCTTCGATCTCGAAGCCCTCGGACGTGCAGGGAAACGATTTGACGAACCGCCGCGACAGGACGCGGTAGCCGGAGAAGATGTCCGACAAGCCCTTGTCGAAGAGCCCCTCCACCACCCGGTTGAAGAGCCAGTTGCCCAGGACATGCCCCGCGCGGTAGGCCTCCTGCTCGGTGTGCACGCGGGTGCCCACCACCATGTCCAGTGACTCCTCCATGAGCATCCGGGTCATCTCCCCGGCCGCGCTGGCGTCATAGGTGCCGTCACCATCGGCGAGGACATAGACATCGGCGTCCACGTCCGCGAAGGCGCGGCGCAGCACGTTGCCCTTGCCCCGCCGGGACTCCGAGCGCACGAGCGCGCCCGCGTCCCGGGCCACCTGGGCCGTCGCGTCCGTCGAGGCATTGTCATAGACGTAGAGGGCCGCGGAGGGCAGGGCCCGCCTGAAGGCCTGCACGGTCTGCGCGACGGCGGGTGCCTCGTTGAAGCAGGGCAGGATGACCGCGATACGCGGGGGCGTCGGTGAGGGCGGGCGGTTCATGCGGTGCATTCCGCATCCTATCCCCATCCTCCGCGCGTGCACGCGTTGCGCTAGCATCCGCCGCCACTCCCATGGCCCCTTCCTCGCCCGGCAGGTCTCCTCTTCCGCCACTCGTGCTGGCCGCGCTCCTGCTGCTGCTCCACGCCGCGTTCTGGCAGGGCTATTACGAGGGGTTCCGGTTGGACCTCGGGCGGATCGACCTGCCCACGCCGCGCTACTTCGCGCTCGCGGCCATGCTCGGCTTCCTGGGGCTGCCCGTGGTGGTCTGCCTGGCGCTCGCCGGGGCGCGGGCACTCCCGGCCGAACGGCTCCAACGCTGGAGCGGCGCATGGCGGCAGTACCCGGACCGCCGCGCCCTGCTCTTCCTGGGCCTGCTGGGCGTGTGCATCCCGCTGGCCATCCAGTCCCTCCTGCTGGAGCACGCCCCGCTCACCGACGACGAGGCCTCCTACCGCTTCGCGGCCCAACTGCTGGCCTCCTTCCGGCTGTGGGTGCCCTCGCCGCCGATGAAGCTCTTCTTCGACAACGGCTTCCTGGTGAATGACGGGAAGCTGTACAGCCAGTACTTCCTGGGCTGGCCCTTCCTGCTGGCGTTCGGAATGAAGGTGGGCCTGCCCTGGCTCGTCAACCCGCTGCTGAGCGGGGCGACGACCGTGGCGGTCTTCCTCGTGGCGCGCGAGTGGTTCGGCTCCGCCTGGGCGCGCGTCGCGGGAGTGCTCTGTCTCGTCTCTCCCCTGTTGATGACGGGCGCGGCCACCCAGATGTCGCACACGGCCGTCATCTTCTCCCTGGCCTGGTTGCTGTACTTCGTCCAGCGCTCGCGCGACGGGGCCGGCGCGGGGACGAGCGCGCTCGTGGCGTTCTTCTTCTGTCTGGCGTTCTGGACACGTCCAGCGACCGCGCTCGGCATGGGTGGACCGCTGCTCGTGTGGTGGGCGCTGGGGCTCGGGCGGGACGGACGCCCGCGGCTGCTGGCACGCGTGGGCGCCTTCCTGGCCGTGGCCGTGCCGCTCGCGGCGCTCTTCCTGCTGTGCAACGCGGCCCAGACCGGCTCGCCGTGGATGACGGGCTACCACGCCAGCCTGCGCTATGCGCGCGCCAACGCCTTTCGTTTCATCACCTTCTTGCCCGAGGCCGCGCAACCGGAGGGCTTCTGGTACTTCTTCGTGGAGCGCTCGCCCTCGCTGGTGCTCGCCCGGGGCTTGATGGCGCTGTTCCGGCTGAACGTCGATGCCTTCGGCTGGCCCCTGGGACTGGGGCTCGCGTGCCTGGCGCGGGGGACGCACGCGCGCTGGCTGGCGGCGAGCCTCGCGGGGCTCTGGGTGATGCACATGCCGGTGGCGGACGCGGGGATCGACTCCTTCGGCCCGGTGCACTACTCGGAAGCCATGCTGCCCCTGGTGCTGTTGAGCACGGACGGGCTGCGCACGGCGTGGCGGTGGAGCTGGGCCCAGGGGCGGCCGGGCCTGGTGCCCGGTGCCGTCGGAGGGCTGCTGCTGGTGTGCGCCGCGATGTACCTGCCCCCTCGCTGGGGCACGCTGTCGCGGATCGCCCAGGACATCCGCGCGCCCCTGGACTACGTGGAGCGAGAGGCCCCCGACAACTCCATCGTCTTCACGGTGACTCCCTTCTCGCCCAACTGCCGCGCGGCGCCCGCCCGTAACTTCGTGCACACCCGGCCCAACAACGGACCGGACTTCGACGACCCCATCCTCTGGGCGAACCACCTGGGCGTGGAGCGAGACCGGCAGCTCGTGCGGCGGTTTCCCGGACGCACCGGCTTTCTGCTGGTGGTGACCCGCAACGACTGCCAGCCCCTGCTCATCCCGCTCGAGGAGGCCCGCGAGGAGCTCTTTCCGCCGGTGGAGAAGGTGCTGCCCTCCGACTTCCCGGAGTCCTCGCCATGAACCCCCTCCTCTCCCTTGGAGCCACAGCATGCTGAAACCCGAGGCCCGGTGGCTGGCGCGCCAGCTCCAGTCCATGGACGTGGCCCGCGTCTCTCCCCTGCTCAACGTGGGAAGTTCCACGCGTTACTTCCGCGAGGTCCAACAGCCGTGGATCCACCGCGAGCTCTTCGCCCCCTGGCAGAGCCGGGGTGGACAGGTGATCCATCAGGACCTCAAGCCGGAGCAGGGCGTGGACGTGGTGGGCAGCCTCACGGATCCCCAGTGCCGGAGCCGGCTCGGCGCGCTGGGCATCCGCTCGGTCTGTTGTACGAGCGTGCTGGAACACGTCCCGGACCGCGAGGACTTCGCGCGACAGGTGGCCGGACTGGTGGCGCCAGGAGGCGTGCTGCTGGTGACGGTGCCCCATGCCTTTCCCTGGCATCCGGACCCCATCGATACGATGTTCCGGCCGACCGTGACCGAGGTGGCCGCGCTCTTTCCGGACCTCCGGCTGGTGGCCGGCGACGTGGTGCCATGCGGCACGCTCTGGCACCTCGTCGCGGCGGACCTTCCCCGGGCGATGAAGCGGCTCATCCGGCCGGAGCAGGGCACCGGCGCTGGTCCCCGCGAGAGCCTGACGCAGTGGCTGTGGCCCTGGCTGGTGCGCCCCTTCGAGGTGACGTGCGCGGTGTTCGAGCGGGCCTGAGACGCCCACCCGGGTGTGCTTCAGCCCGCGCGAGCGAGCCGCTCGAGCGTCTGCTCGTAGTCGGAGATGAAGCGCGACAGCCCCCAGCGCTCGCGGCCCCAGTGCGCCACGGTCTCGCGCGGCGGCGGGGAGGACAACATCCGGCGCACGGCGTCCACCAACGCGTCCACCCCCTCCACCCGGACGACGCCGGGGGCGTCCGCGACGTTGGCCGTGAAGGAAGGATCCGTGGAGACGACGGCGGGCAGGCCCGTCAGCATTCCCTCCTGGAGCGTGAGCGGAAGGCCCTCGCCGCGCGAGGGCAGCAGCAGCACGTCCGCGCACGCGTAGAGCTCGTGCATGCGCGCGTGGTCCACCTGCCTCAAGTGGTGCGTCCCCGGCAGGCCGTCGAACTCCGGTGCCAGGGGGCCATCTCCCGCGACCACCAACCGGACGCCCTCCAGAGCGAGCCGGCGCTGCACCCGCGCCACCAGGTCCACCCCCTTCTTGGGCACGAGCCGGGCGGCGAAGAGCACCAGGGGACCGGTCTCCGGCAGGCCGAAGGACACACGGGCCGCGCGGCGCTCGGGCTCGGAGCGGGGCTGGAAGCGGGGCTCGAAACCCAGCGGAATCAGGCGCAGCGGGCGGCGCAGCCCCAACCGCGCGAAGTACGCCTGCACGTGGGGGCTGTACGTCACCACCTCCGTCGCGGCCATCAGCACGGCGCGCCCGAGCGTCCGGTAGGCCAGCTCCTGCACCGCGTCCAGGGCGCCTCCATAGGGCACCTCGCCCACGTGCTGGGTGACGAGCAGGGGCTTGCGGTGAAGGCGGCAGAGCGCGGCCGTCACACTGGAGGACAGGTAGAGACAGTCATGTGCATGGACGACGTCCACCTCGCGGATGAGCCCGTCGAGCTGCCGCCATCCGGAAGCGGACCACACGGGCATGGGGACGTGGAGGTTGCGCTCCAGCCAGTTCCACGCGGGCACCCGGACGTGGGGGCCGGAGACGCCTGGCTGCGCGGGCGTGGCCCCGGCGATCCACCGCACGTCATGTCCCCGGCGCAGCAGTCCCTGAAACAGCGTGTCCACCATGATTTCGATGCCTCCGGGATGGGGAGGCATGAAGTTCGAGACCTCGAGAATGCGCATGCCGGCAGCCTACCCTCTCATGGCAGAACCGCGCCCAGCTCATGGAGCGAGCCGGGGACAACGATGGCTCGCTCAGCTGGCTCTGGGCACTGCACTGCTCATCCAAGCCGCTGGATGAGCAGGGTCCAAAGGCTTAGCGCAGACCCTTGTTGGGATTGATCAGGTACTTCTTGCCGGTGGAGCGCTTGCTGTAGACGGCGATCTTGTCGAGCTGCAGCGCCTCGGCCAGCGACAGCTCCGCGACGTAATGACTGGCGAAGGTGGTCTTCAGCTCGGCGGCCACCCGGTCTCGCAGCTTCTGTGCGGCCTGAGGTCCGATCTTCTCCAGGAACGGCATCAGCAGCCAGCCCCCCACCCCCCAGGCCATGCCAAAGCTGCCCGCGAGTTCGAGCGGGCGCGGCTCGAGCCTGCCGTAGATATAGACCTGCTTGTGGATCGTTGAGCCGTAAGGACTGTAGGAGGTGGCGGTGCGGTTGGCCGCGACTTCCATGCAGGCCAGGATCTGTCCGGCGAGCCGCCCGCCACCGGTGGCGTCGAACGCGAGCGTGGCGCCGGTTTCCACCAGGCCCTGGGTCAGCTCCTCGGTGAACGTGGCCGAGGAGCTGTCATACACATGGGTCGCGCCGAGCTCGCGCAGGAGCGCCACCTGTTCCGCGCTCCGGACGATGTTCACCAGCCCGATGCCGTCCTTGAGGCAGATCTTGTTCAGCATCTGTCCGAGGTTGGAGGCGGCGGCCGTGTGCACCAGCGCCTTGTGGCCCTCCCGGCGCATGGTCTCGACCATCCCCAGCGCCGTCAGCGGGTTGACGAAGCAGGAGGCGCCGTCGGCCGGGGTCGCGTCCGCCGGCAGGACCAGGCAGTTGGACGCCTTGATCACCCGGAACTGGGAGTACATGCCGCCTCCCAGCGCGGCCACGGTCTTGCCGAGCAGTTCCCGGGCATTGGCGCCCGCCTTGATCACCACGCCGGCGCCCTCGTTGCCCACGGGCAGGGACTTGTCCAGTCGAGATGCCAGGGCCGTCAGCGTCTGCTTCGGAATGGTCGCCGTGACCACGGGGCTTTCCGCCGTTCCTCCGGCCCGGGCCGTGGACAGATCGGCCGGGCCCAGCAGCAGGCCCAGGTCCGAGGGGTTGATCGGCGAGGCTTCGACGCGGATGACGACCTCGTCCGGAGCGGGTTCCGGAATCGCGACCCGCTCCAGCGACAACTCCAACTCGCCCTGGGAACTCACCCGCGAGCGAAGCACGAGCCCATGATCCTGATTCTGGGTGTTCATCTGGATCTCCTCACCTTGTTTGTCGGAAGACACTTCGTGGCAACCACCGCGAAGGCCGTCTCTTGTCGAGGGAGCCAGGTGAAATCAAGTGAATCCGCGCCGAGCCAGCGCCCTCGAGTGCCAGGGGCTTATACCCACTGGATCCACTGTCTTATGACAGACGCGAAGGAGGACCTCTTCGCGTCAATGTCTTTCATGTCACGAAACCGCACCGACGGTCGGCCCCGAGGATGAACTGCCGCAGGGCGAGGATCTCCCGCTTGAACGGGTGCTCGAGCGACGCGAGGAAGTCCTCGACGGACTCAGGGGCGGACGCGCCGCGCTTCACGGAGGTGGTACGTCAGAAGTTCCAGAGCAACTCGACAGCGATCCGGCGCATCGAATCCGCCTCGCTCCGCCGCGCGCGCTCGAACGAGACGCCAGCGACCTCCACCGGCTCACCACTGCCCTGGTCGGAGAGCGCACCCGCGATCTGCTCGGCCGCCGCTCCCGTGAAGAGGAACGAGAACTGGAGCTTGGCCGAAACCACGCTGTTGAACATGTAGGTCAACTCGTTGTCCCACTCCACGCCGAAGAGGCGCTCGTCCACCAGCCGCTTGATGCCGAAGTCCCGGGCGGTCAGGCCCACGGAGGAGGCATTGTTGGGCTCGGAGAGCGCGCCGACCAGGAAACGCTCGTTGTAGAGGAGCGCATAGGCATTGGTCCGGAACCGCAGCGTGCCCTTCAAGGGCTCGGTGTCCACCCCTCCACCGATCATCGTCAGGCCGGGCGAGTCCGAGCGGCCGTTGCTGAAGAGCCCCGCCCCGTTGCTCATCAGGTTGCTCTGATTGCCCCACAACTCGGGAAAGGCGCTGTAGAGCGTGCTGCCATAGGCGATGTTGCCGTCGGCGACGATCATGCTCTCCCCCCCGAACCGCTGCGTGAACCGGGGCATGCCCACCACCGGCGTATAGCCTCCGAGGAGGTCGTCCCCGGGGTTGCTATCGCCCTTCAGGTAATAGGCGCCCACGTGGGGCTCGAACTTGAAGCCGACGGCCGCGCTCGCGTCGTAGGCCAGGTCCGCGAAGGCCGCGAACGACTGGACCCGGAAGGTGCGGCCGTTGATCGGCTTGCCGAGAGAGTCCGGGATGTCCGCCGCCGTGCCCGGGTAGTGCACCGAGCCATAGCTCCCGGCCACTTCCAGGATGGGCTTGAACCCCCCCAGGTTGCCGGTGATCAACAGGCCCGGGTAGTGGGTGACGGAGGTGAGGGCGTTGATTCCCGTGGCGGGGGGCTGGCCGCGCACGCGCGCGTGGTTCACCGCGTAGAGACCCGAGAGGGTCAACCCCTCCACCGGGGTGAAGTCGAGCCGCCCGACCCCGATGCGCCGCTCGCCGAAGTTGCGATCGAAGGCCCCGATGGGCAGCAACTGCGCGCAACCGGTGGGGACGCTTCCGCCGCCCGGCGGCACGTTGATGACGGGAGGACAGGCCCCCGGAACGCTCGTGGTGCGGTCCGCGTAGACGAACTGCGACTCGTTCTTGAGGACGTACGCGGCCTTCCACGCCAGCGGGCCGGCCTTGCCCGTCAGCCAGAGGCCTGGGTCGTCATCCACGTAGAGCAACCCGCCTCCGTCCATGTCCGCCGAGGGCCCCGTGTCCCACCCGGCATGGAGCCGGGAGGAGATCCACGGAAGCTTCACGCTGGCCTGCAACCGCTCCACGCCGAAGTCATCGAACAGTCCCTTCTCCTGGTTGGAGATGCGGTCGGTCCTCCGCTGGTTCAGGACGCTGTCGAACTCGAGCGCCATGAAGAAGTCCCAGTCATCGCCCCTGCTCACGTTGAAGTAGAGGCGGTCCTCCGTGCGCACGTAGTCGCGGCCGACGATGCCCGCCTCGTTCACGTGACTCCCCATGCCACGGATGGGCGTCCGCTCGGACAGCCCGAGGTCCCAGTTGCTCTCGAGCGTCGGGATCATCCGCACCTGTCCACCGAGGCGCACCGACAGCCCCAGCTCCGGCGCCGTGGGGATGACCACCGTGCCCGGGCCCGCCCAGGCTTCGCCAGTGAGGCCCAGACCCAGCGCGAATGCCGCTCCGGCTACCACTCCAAACGCCTTCACGTTCAAGTACACCCCTCCTCGAAGAGGGTGGGCACCATAGCACTCGCTCGTTCACGGACTTCGCATGTGCCACGTCGGCCCATCTGGGGAAAGGTGTGCCCGGGTCCTTTCATTGACGGGCGGGGGCAAGGGATGCTGTAGAGGGGCGGAAGGGAGGGGGGACTCCTGGAATGAGTGGGCGGATGACACGGCAAGCAATCCGGAGGATGGACGCGAGACAACAACCGCTGGTGTGAGGCAAAAGCCGTGCTCAACGGGCCCATTCCACCCGCTCCCCAACGGGCAGCGCAAGAAGTCAGGGAATACGGTGGCGGACGAGCGGATCACGAGGTGCAAAGATGGTTTCTGAGCAGGGGACGAGGACTCCGGTGCTCAAACTGCGAGCGGGAGGGCTCCTTGGCGGGACGATGCTCCTGCTGAGCGCATGCAGCCAGTGCCAATCGGACCCGAGGACGGCGTCAAAGCCGACGCAAGCCCCCGAGGAAAAACCCACCATCACCAAGCCCGTGTCGCTGGAGATCAACGGCTTCAATTACACGGATTTGTATATCGCTGCGTTCATGGTGAACGGACAGGGCGGTGGCAACATCTTCGTCAGTTCCCCTACGTCAGGGGGCGGGAAGAGTGCCTGCTGCGTGAATTTGTGGCCGGGTACGGAATTGCCGACAACGCTGACGATCAAATGGACGCGGGACAACAACCGTTGGTGTGAAGCGGAAGCCGTGCTGAAGGCACCCATTCCAGCCAATCCTCAGAACCTCGGAGTTCATTTCTTTCCAGATGGGCACATCGAGGTGGAACTGTCAGAGGGCTACCCTGAGATGAAGTTGGTGTTGGAGTCTTTCGACGACGAAAAGCGCAAGCAGTCTGGAAACACGGTGGCGGACGAGCAGACCGCGAGGTGCAAAGATGGCTACTGAGCAGGATTCAAAGAAGCTTCAATCACCTGGCTTGCTGCAACTGGCCGCGTCTCTCTCGAGCGCGAAGGTCGAGCCCACCCGCTCCGTGCCGCTCGTGTTCGGAATCGGAAACAAGGTGTCGGCCAATACGGTGCGACAGGGGATGAAGATCTCCTTCTTCTTCGACGGTACTGGCAACAACCTGGAAGCCGATTACGCCAATCGCGAGCACAGCAACGTTGCGAGATTGTTCCTCGCACATCAACAAACCGATAAGGGACAAGTCTCCTTCAGCCATTACATCCCGGGGCTCGGTACACGCTTCAAGGACATCAATGATCCGGGAGGAACAACCACGGGGCTCGCCTTTGGAGGCATGGGAGAGGAGCGCCTCGAGTGGGCGATGAAGAAGCTCGAGACCCAGCTCTCCCGGGCCATGGGCCGCTCGGCCCACGTGGCCCTGTTTGGCTTCTCCCGTGGGGCCGCCCTGGCGCGGGCCTTCGCCCGGCGCATCGCGGACCGTTGCACCAGGACGAGCGGAGGCGGCTGGACCTTTCAATCCAAGAACACGCGGACTCCCTTCGAGCTGTACTTCATGGGCCTGTTCGACACCGTGGCCTCGGTGGGGATGCCCATGGGGACGAACAATGCCCAATCCCTAGACCTGACGACGGGGATGCTCGACCTGGAGCAGGCGCTCAAGCAGCGCCACCTCTATGGGAGCACACTCGAAGACATCGCGTTCGCCAAGGGGGGCGCGCCGGGCGCGGATCCCGCCTCAGGCCCAGCCAATGGCCACATGTCCTGGGGGGATGATCTGCGCATTCCCGAGATGGTGGGCTCATGCGTTCACATGATCGCCGCCCATGAGATCCGCAACTCCTTCCCCGTGGACAGCCTCCTGCAGGGAAACAGCTACCCGAAGAACTGCCGGGAGATGGTCTACCCCGGAGCACACTCGGACGTGGGGGGCGGCTACCGCCGGGGCGAGGGGGCGCGCAGCCCGGTGCCCGGCTCGTTCCTGAGCCTCATTCCGCTGCACCACATGCGCGACGAGGCCATCCGGGCGGGCGTGCCCATCAAGACGGAGCTGCCCGAGGTCCTCAAGGAGGACTTCGCCGAGGATCCCGCCAGCAAGTCCGCCTTCCAGGTGCTCTGCCGCCGCTTCGATCTGTACATGAAGAAGGTGGGGAGGACGGCGGGGCCACTGGGCGCGGTGATGCTGGCGCACGCCCAGGTCTTCCAGCAGTGGCGCATGTCCCGGGCCGCCAGTGACGAGAAGGCCCGGGGCGCCTACGGGCCCACGCGCGACCGGCCCCTGCTCAACGAGTTCCAGCCCATCTGGAGCAAGGAGGAGGCCGCGCTCAAGAAGGAGATGAACGCGCTGGAGGCCGAGTACAAGCAGGCGCAGGGGGCGGCCCAGATGCTCCTGGAGTCCCGGGCCACGATGTTCGAGTCGGGCCGCAAGGAGTTCCAGCTCCAGACAAAGCTCGCCGCCCAGAAGCAGGACGCCTTCCTCACCAAGAAGTCCCGTTACGACACGCTACCGAGTTCGGACGTGTCCTTCAGCGTCAACTCCAAGATCTACGATCGGCAGCTCATCGCGGATGCGCGCAAGCTCCAGGCGCTCGCGAAGAAGAAGGGGCGCGACCAGTTGCGGCCGCACTACTTCACCCTCCTCTTCGCCTACGAGGCCGAGTTCGAGCAGAAGCGGGGGATGCGTGACCCGGAGCTCTCCGCGTTCTTCGACACGTATGTGCACGACTCGCTCGCGGGGTTCGCCAAGGACGCGACCCTGCCGTCCGACCCACGCGTCATCTACACCGGCGGTGACGACAAGCTGCTCTACGCCAGCCACTCGCCCGTCGTTCCGGCACAGATGCAAAGCACCCTCGGCTGAGAGGGCCGTGAAATGTCCACCGGGCGCAGGTGACGGCGGAGCCGGACACCTTTCCCGGCTACCACTCCAAACACCTTCACGTTCAAGAACACCCCTCCTCGAAGAGGGTGGGCACCATAGCACTCGCTCCTCTGGCCTTCGTTCACCGGGTTTGGCTACAGCGATGGTTACGTGTCCTCCAACCCTGTCATGAGCCGCCGGGACTCGGAGCGGTGCCACTCGCGATCCACCCCTCCCAGCTCGGCGAGCAGGTGATGCGCGGTCGCCGCTTCCAGCGGCATTCCCAAGGTCCCGGCCGCGCGCGCGGCTTCCTCGAACCTCCGCCGAGCGGCCCAGCGCCGCCCATCCGCGAGCAGCAGCCGGCCCCGGCACAGGCGCGCCGCCGGCAGCGCGACCACGCAAGCCCGAGCACCTCGCTCCATCGCTTCGCAGAAGCGCCGGGCGAGGCGCTCCAGAGCCGGGGCATCCGGCTCGTCCCGCTCCCGCGCCACGAGCCACAGCTCGAGGAACGTCTCCGCCATGCCGCTATACCCATCCAACACCGGGACCGTGAGCGGGATGCGAAACACCTGTTCCGCCCGTGCCTCGGCGGTGGCGCGCGCCTGCTCGGGATTGCCGCATCGCAGCCACGCCAGCGCCAGCAAGCCCGCGAGGGACGTCACTGCGCGCGCATCCATCTGCTGCTCCAGCACCCGCAGGTGCTCCAGGGCCTCGGCGACACGCCCCCTGCGCAGCAGCACGCGCGCCAGATCCTCCCCCGCCCACCCCGCCAATTGCGCGTCCTCGCGCTCGCGCGCCGAGGCCACCAGCGCCGCCGCCAGCGCCGCCGCCTCGCTCAGCCGCCCCTGGCAGATGTGCAGGTTGATCATCACCAGTCTCGCCTCATCGGCCTGGCGCAGGTTGCCCAGGCTCGTGAAGCCCGCGAGGCTCTCCTTCACCATCGCTTGTGCCTCGGCGAAGCGGCCCGCCTCCATCAGGTACAGCGACAGCACGTGCCTGGTGGAGACAATTCCCCGCGGGTCATTCGCTTCGCTCGCGAGCGCCAGGCTGGCACGGATGTAGGAGTTGGCCGCGGCATGCAATGGAATCGCGCCCATCAACACCGCCAGCGACGCGTAGGCCCCCGCCCGGAGGCTCGCCATGCCGGAGCGCTCGGCGAAGTTGACCATCTGGAACAGCAGGAAGCCGAGCATCGGCGCGTCGAAATCGTAGTACGCGAGCGTCGCCAGGTCCGCGCACGCCTCCGTCGCCTCCACCCACCTCTCGGAGTCCTCGCTCCCTCGCGGGAGGCGCCGGAGGCCTGGCACCCGCCCCAGGAGGTGCCGCGCCGCGCCGAGCAGCGTCCCCATGACCAACGCCCCGCGGCCCGTGGGCACCGGGTGGCCCAGCAACTCCATCGCCCGTAACAGGTGCCGCCGCGCCTCGGGCTTGCCCAGCCACCTCAGCGCGCGCCCCAGCCTCCGCTCCCAGCGCGCGCGCCGCGAGGACGCTTCCCGCTCCGGCCCCTCCGCCTCCAGCTCCAGCGCCTTCGAGAAGAAGCCCACCGCCTCGCTCGGCGCGTGCGTCGCCAGCGCGTGCTCCCCCGCCTTCTCCAATGCGTCGAGCGCCTTGGAGCGCACGTTCGCGCGAATCCAGTGGTAGGCGAGCAGCGGGTAGAGGGGGGTGAGCTCCCGCGCATGCGTGCGCTCGTACCAGCGCGCCACCGCCTCGTGGAGCCGCCGCCGCTGCGAGAAGAGCAGCAGGTTGTACGCGACCTCTTGCGTGATGACGTGCTTGAAGAGGTAGCTCGGCTCGGAGGGGGCACCCACGGGCAGCGCGAGATCCTGCTCCTGCAAGCGCGAGAGGTGCTCCTCCAGCCGCTCACGCTCCTCGGGCAACGGGTGCACGTCCCCGAGCAGCCTGCTGCCGAAGGTGCGGCCGATGACGCTCGCCGCCTTGAGGGTGAGTTGCTGCACCGTCGTCAGCCGATCGATGCGGCTGGTGATGAGGCCCTCCAGCGTGGAGGGCAGGCCCAGTGCCTCCAGGTTCCCCGCCTCGGGCGCCAGCCGGCACTCGCCGCGCTCCACGACCAGCAGCCCGTTGTCGCGCAGGGCATGGGCCAGTTCCTCGCTGTAGAAGGGGTGGCCCTCGGCCTTGTCTTGGATGAAGGCAGCCACCGCCGCCGGCAGCCGTGCCACGCCGAGCCGCTCGCACACCAGCGCGAGGATGTCCCCGCCCTTCATTTGCGACAGCACCATCCGGCGGGTGGAGGGCAAGCGGGAGATGGAGTCGAAGGCGGGGGGTGGGTTGTCCGGGAAAGGCCGCGTGGACAGCACCAGCAACCAGTCGGGGACGTCGCGCGCCACCCGCCGGAGCAACTCCCACGAGGACGAGTCCAGCCAATGTCCGTCCTCGAGGATGAGCACCGAAGGGCCCGCTCCGCCCAGCAGCCGCGCCATCAACGACAGCGTGGTGTCCGCGCGCGTCTGGTCGCGCAGGTGCGTGGTGCGCTCCGTCTCCGGCAGCTCCAGCAACAAGACGGAGTTCAACAGCGGCGCCAACGGCTCCGCCTCGGGGTCCCGGGCCAGCCGGGCCCGCACCGCCGCGCGCCGGGTCTCGAGCGGATCCGTGGGGGAGAGGCCGAGCAACGCGGTGAAGACGGGGCGCCAGGCGTAGTAGAGGGTGGCGCTCTCCGCCGCGTCCGCGGCACCGGACAGCACGCGCAGCCCTCGCGCTCTCGCGCTCCGCGCCAGGTACGTGAGCAGGCTGGACTTCCCCATGCCCGCCTCGCCCTCCACGAGCAGGACGCCGCCCTGGTCACGGGCGAAGCCCTCCAGCGCCTCGTCGAGGGCCGCGCGTTCCGAATCGCGGCCCACCAGGGCGTGGGGGTCGGCGCGGTGGGCCCTCGCCTCCGCGACACCGCCAGGCCGGAAGATGGGCACCGGCTCCGCCACGCCCTTCACCTTGACCGGAGGCAGGCGCTCGGCCCAGAGGCGCTCGCCCAGGGCCTGGGCCGTGGCCTCGTCGAACAGGACATCGTCCCGAGCCTGCTGCATCAGCCGCGCGGCGAGGTTCACCGTCCGGCCCATCAACGCGTACTCGTGCCGGAGGGAGCCACCGCGCAGACCGCAGCACACCCGCCCGGTGGCGATGCCAATGGATGCGCTCAACCCCTGCGCTCGCAGCGTCGCGAGCGCCTGGAGCGCCGTCTTCACCGCCCGCGCCGCGTCATCCTCGTGCGCGCACGTGGGCAGCCCGAATGCCGCCACCAGCACCAGACCCTTGTCGTCCACCAGGAGTTGGTTGACGCTGCCGCCCAAGCCATAGACGGCCTCCTGCATCGCGCGCACGGCGTCCGACAGCCGCGGCAGCAGCTCGTCCGAAGCCTCTTCCGGCAGCCCTTCCAGCCGCAGGAAGAGCACCGTCGCCCGGCGCAGTTCGGCGAGCCACCCGGCTCCCACTTCCTGGGCCGCGAGCAACACCCTCGACACGAAGGGCCGCAGCGCCGCGTCCGCTGCCTCGGGCAGTTCCGGCGGAGACAGTGCCTGGGGCGCGGGCGCGCGCACCGCCATCACACGTGCCGTACCCGAAGACAACACCTCGCCCGTGAGCGCCTCCCCCACACACCGCCGGGCCGCCACGGAGACCACCACCTCGCCCGGAGCGGCGGCGCGCTCCGCTTCGCGCAACTGCACGAAGGGCTCGCCGCGCACCAGCGCCTGCCACCGTCCGGAAACCCCTCCCACCACCACCGCCTGGACCTCGCCCGCCCCGATCGTCACCCTCAGAGAGAGAGACAACTCCCTCATGAGCGGCTCGCGCATCGCCCGCTGGAGCGCGAGGCCACACCCCGCCGAGCGCCGCACGGCCTCCGCGAGCGCCACCGCACCCTCTCGCGCGGGCCACAGCGTCAGCAGCGCATCCCCGGGAAAATGGAGGATCTCCCCACCATGCGCGGTGATGACCTCCACGAGCGGACCAAACAGCTTCTCGAGCAGCCGTGACAGCTCCTCCGCGCCCGCCGAGCCCCGCTGAGCCAGGCGCTCGGTGAGGGGAGTGAAGCCGGACACGTCCGCGAGCAGGACGGCGGCGGGGAAGCACCCGGACTCGGGTCCCTCCGGCGGCAAGGGACGGTGGGCCGCGCGGCGCACGAGCAGCGCGGGCACGCAGGGCATCAGCAACTCGGCGGTTTTGACGGAACGCTCCACGTCGAGGCCTGGGTTCGAGCATAGCGCTCACCGGGCGCTACCTCCATCCGCGGCGGCGTCCCTCCGCACGCCTGCCAGGCCAGGCGCCTCTGGTCGTCATCCGGTCGTGGAACCTACAAGGAAGAGGACGGGCAAGGGTCAGGGCGAAGACCAGGGCGCACACCGCGGAAGCACTGGCCAGGGCAAATCCCAGACACCACCCGGGGCGAGGTCCGTTCGCCCTGCGTAGGAGCTGGTCTATTCGTTTCACTCCCTCGTGGAAGTCCTCGAACATGAACACCAGTCATGACTTGACACCGCACTTCCCACCCCGTACCAATCCGCGCGAGGCGCATCGGAAGGATGGAAGGCCTGTTGAGGGGTGGCGGGCAAGAGCGGGGGGCCGAGGCGGGCCGACGGGCGGGGCGCACGAGGCCTATGAGCGCAACCTGCAGGAGACCGGCCCTGCTCCGGCGTCGAGGCCGAAGCCGACCGATGATGGATGACGCCGTCAGCGCCGAGGACGTCTTCGAGGACCCTCCCGCCGCCGCGCCGGAGGCGATCCCGCGTGACCAATCGAGCGATGCATGCCGTCTTCATTGGCAGGGGGGAGCCAGGGCTCATCGAGCCCATGCCCAACCACATCGGCTGAGCAGAAGAAACACTCGGGGCGCCCCGCCCCGGGATCGTGGACGGCTGTCCACCAACTGTGTCCTGCCGCGTGCTCAAACACATCGTTCCAGGGGGAAGGTGGTGTCCGTGATAGCGGGGGCGACCCACTCACTGGCACTGCGCTCGGATGGCACGGTGTGGGCGTGGGGAAACAATGACAATGGCCAGCTGGGGGATGGCACCACCACCCACCGCCTCTCGCCAGTGCAGGTGCCAGGATTGACGGGGGTGGTGGCGCTGGCCGCTGGCAACAGCTACTCGATGGCGATGTTGTCGGACGGGACGGTGCGCACCTGGGGCAACAACAACCATGGCCAACTGGGCAACGGCACCACCACCCACGCCAACTCGCCTGGTCCGGTAGTGGGCCTCTAGCATCTCACCGCGGGCGAATTCGCTCAGGAAGTGATCCGATACGATTCGGAGGCTGATTCGTATCGGATGTCATTCACGGGGAACTCTGGGGCGCGATTGCGCCCCGCCGGGCCTCCAAAGCTCCTCGAAAGAACAGAAAGACACGGTACATGCAACGACCCACCCTCTTGTGTTCATTCGGTCCGGCGCGCCGCCAGTTGGGCCTGATCCTTTGGGCCTTGCTCTCCCTGGCTGCCTGCGACGGCAACGGGACATGGACTCCGTCCCCCGCCACGCCCGTCCAGGCCGCCACGGCCCGCGACGCTCTCGCGGCCGGCTGGCAACTCACCGGCTCGCTCTCGCAGAGCCGCCTGGAGCACTCCGCCACCCTGCTCGGCTCGGGCAAGGTGCTCGTCGCCGGCGGCTACAACCACCGGGCCGAGTTGTATGACACCACCGTCGGCACCTGGAGCACCACCGCCAACTCCCTCGCCGTCCACCACGGCCACACGGCCACCCTGCTGAACTCGGGCAAGGTGTTGCTGGCGGGCGGCGAGCAATGCCAGTCCTCCACCTCCGCCGAGGTGTACGACGACACCAGCGCCCAGTGGAGCCGCACCGGCTCGTTGCTCACCTGCCGCGGCCATCACGCCGCCGTCCCACTCGCCTCGGGACAGGTGCTCGTGGAGGGCGGTCTCACCAACTCCGGCACGCCCCTGGCCTCCGCCGAGCTGTACGACCCCACCACCGGCACCTGGTCGGCCACCGGCTCGCTGGCCACTGCCCGCGCCGACTTCACCGCCACCCTGCTGCCGTCGGGCAAGGTGCTGGTGACGGGCGGGACGTCCTCCTCCTCCGGCGCCCTGCTGGCCTCCGCCGAGCTGTACAACCCCACCACCGGCACCTGGTCAGCCACGGCCCCCCTGTCCACCGCGCGCGGCTTCCACACCGCCACCCTGCTGCCCTCGGGCCTGGTGCTGGTGGTGGGCGGCGCCGGCGCCCATGGCCCCCTGTCCGCCTCGGCCGAGCTGTACAACCCGGCCACCGGTACCTGGACGGCGACGGGCTCGCTTGCCCAGCCGCGCCGCTACCACAGCGCCACCCTGTTGCCCTCGGGCCAGGTGCTCGTCGCCGGCGGCTACCATGGCTCCACCGGCATCCAGTACGGCGCCGAGCTGTATGACAGCGCGACGGGCACCTGGAGCGCCACGGCCCCCCTGAACGTGGACCGCTATGGCCATACCGCCACCCTGCTGCCCTCGGGCCAGGTGCTCGTGGCCGGCGGCATCAGCAACCACGACTCCGCCTCCGCCGAGCGCTACATCCCCGCGTCCGCGCCGCCTCCAGCTCCGCGCGAGCCCCATCCCACCCCCATCGATCCCAACCGCTTCACCCCCCTGGCCGAGGCCACCGAGTTCCTCTACTCCGGCCCCAATGCCATTCAAGTGGGCGTGCGGCCCGGCACGATTGCCCCCCAGCGGGTGGCGGTGCTGCGCGGCGTGGTGAAGACGCGCGGCGAGACGACGCTCGAGGGCGTGCGCGTCTCCATCCTCGGCCACCCCGAGTATGGCTATACGCTCACGCGCGCGAACGGCGCGTTCGACCTGGCGGTCAACGGCGGCGGGGCGCTCACGGTACAGTATGAGTTGCAAGGCTACCTGCCCGCGCAGCGGCAGGTGAAGGCGGGCTGGGTGAGCTACGCGTGGCTGCCCGAGGTGCTCCTCATCGCCGTGGACGCCCAGGTGACCCCGGTGACGCTCAATGGCTCGGCCACGGGCTTCCAGGCGGCGCAGGGCAGCGCGTCCAAGGACGCGGACGGCACGCGCCAGGCCACCGTCCTCTTCCCCCCGGACACCACGGCCTCGCTGGTGCTGCCTGATGGCAGCCTCCAGCCCCTGAGCACCCTACACGTGCGCGCCACCGAGTACACCGTGGGGGCCCAGGGCCCCCAGACCATGCCCGGCGAGCTGCCGCCCGCCAGCGGCTACACCTACGCGGTGGAGCTCAGCGCGGACGAGGCGCTCGCCGCCAACGCGCGCGAGGTGCGCTTCTCCAAGCCCGTCTATCTCTACGTGGACAACTTCCTGGGCTTCCCCGTGGGCGAGGCCGTGCCCTCGGGTTGGTATGACCGCCAGGCGGGCGTGTGGCGTCCGTCCGCGGATGGCCGCGTGCTCAAGGTCCTGGACGTGACGGGAGGCCTGGCCTCGCTGGACGTCACCGGCGACGGCGTGGCCGACACCGGCGGCGCCCTGTCCGCCCTGGGCCTCACTGACGCCGAGCGCCAGCGCCTCGCCACGCTCTTCGCCCCGGGCAAGAGCTTCTGGCGCGCCCCCATTCCCCACTTCACGCCGTGGGACTTGAACTGGCCCTTCGACTTTCCGTGGGATGCCATCGTCCCCAACCTGAGCCTGGAGATGCAGGAGGACGAGAAGGACTCCGACATCCACTGCGGCTCCATCATCGACTGCCAGAACCAGGTGCTGGGCGAGTCCGAGGGCGTGGTAGGCACACCCTACCAGCTGAGCTACCGCAGCAACCGGGTGCCCTCCTTCCGCGCGGCTCAGCCCATCAAGGTGCCCCTCACGGGCGCCACGATTCCCGCCAGCGCGGAGGCGGTGTTGATGGAAGTGCAGGTGGCCGGCCAGTACAAACTCTTCACCTTCCCCGCCGAGCCCCACCAGAGCACCACCTTCCAGTGGGATGGCAAGGATGGCTATGGCCGCCCCGTGCAGGGCGTCTTCCCCCTCACCATCCGTATTGGCTATTCCTACCAACTCGTCTCCATGATGGCCGCTGGCAGCGGGAGTGGAAGCGGGAGTGGAGGGCCTTCGTTCGCCCGCTTCGGCATCGCGGACATCAGCTCGGACCGGGCGCGGCGCACGGGGGCGCTCTGGCAGACGATCGAGAAGACGGTGGGGTCGTGGATCGTCCCCACCACGCAATTGGGCGGCTGGACGCTGGACGTGCACCATGCGTATGACCCCGCGTCCCAGGTGCTCTACCTGGGCCACGGCGAGCAGCGCGCCATTGGCCTGACGGCGAGCACGCCGCTGCTCACCACGGTGGCGGGAGACGGGGACTTCGGGAGCATCGGAGATGGGGCTGGCGCGAAGCAGGCCCGGCTGTGGAATCCCCACGACGTGGCCGTGGCGCCGGACGGCACGCTCTACATCGCCGATACCTTCAACAACCGCGTGCGCAAGGTGGGCACGGACGGCATTCTCACCACGCTGCCCGGCAGCGAGGCGTACCAGCCGCGCTCGGTGGCCGTGGGCCCGGACGGCGGCGTCTACGTGGCCTATACGGCGCTGCACTGCATCCGCAAGGTGCTGCCCGATGGCAGCGCGATCACGGTCGCCGGCACGTGCGGCTTCTCGAGCAATGGCGACTCCGGAGACGAGGGACCCGCCACCCACGCGCGTCTGAGCTACCCGCACGGCCTCGCGGTGGGCAAGGAGGGCAATCTCTACATCGCCGACTTCGACAACGACCGGGTGCGCTACGTGACGCCCGAGGGCATCATCCACCCCCTGGCGGGCAAGCCCAATGGCCGCGGCTTCTGCGGGGACAATGGTCTGGCCGCCGAGGCCTGCCTCAATGGCCCCTGGGACGTGGCGGTGAGTGCGGACGGAGAGGTGTATGTGTCCGACAGCGCCAACCACCGCGTGCGCCGCATCGGCACCAACGGGCGCATCACCACGGTGGTGGGCACGGGAACGGACGGCTGGACGGGCACCCAGATCGGGGATGGAGGCCCGGCGAAGCAGGCGCAGCTCTCCTCTCCCCGGGGCCTGGCGCTCGACGCCGCGGGCAATTTGTACATCGCCGATCAGCCGTCGCGCGTTCGGCGGGTGGACACCCACGGCACCATCACCACGTTCGCCGGGCAGGTGCAGACGAGCGGCTTCAGCGGCCAGGGCACGCCGGCGCTGCAGGGTCTGCTCGACTCGCCCGCGGGCCTGGCGGTCAGCCCGGACGGGGCACTTCACGTGAGTGACGAGTGGAACCACAGCGTGCGGCGTGTGGGCTACCCCGGCACCCTCTTGCGTGAGAACGAAGCGTGGGTCGCCTCGACGGACGCCACCGAGCTGTATGTCTTCACCGCCAAGGAGGGCCGCCACCTGCGCACGGTGGACGCCCGCACCCAGGTGGTGCGGTATGCGTTCGGCTATGACTCCGAAGGACGGCTCACGTCCATCCAGGACGTGAATGGCCTGATCACCCGGGTGGAGCGCGACAGCACCACGGGACGGCCGCGGGCGCTGGTGGCTCCGCACGGACAGCGCACCGCGCTGGAGGTGGACGCCCAGGGCTACTTGTCCGCCATCGTCAACCCGGCCAACGAGCGGGTGGAACTGACGCACTCGTCCGAGGGCCTGCTCACCCAACTCAAGGACGCGCGCAACAACGTCCACACCTATGAGTACACGAGCGAGGGACGGTTGAAGAAAGACTCCAACCCCGCCGATGGATCCAAGACGCTCGTGCGCACCCCGCTGCCGGACGGATACAAGGTGTCGGTGGACACGGCCATGGGCCGCCGCACCACCTACCAGGTCCAGAACCTCTCCGTGGGAGGGCAACAGCGCACCACCACGGTCTCTTCAGGAGAGGTGTTCACCCGTCAGCTCGGAGCCGATGGCACGGCCATCACCACGGACCCGGACGGGACGGTCACGACCTCCGTGGAGGGTCCAGACCCGCGCTTGGGCATGCAGTCCCCATACACCACCATGCAGAGCATCCGCCTGCCCAGTGGACTCACCCGGACGGTGAACAGCAACCGTGCGGCGACGCTCCTCACCGCGGGAGACATCTTCAGCCTCGCTTCGCTCTCCGGCACCGTGACGGTCAATGGGCGGACCTCGGTGTCCACATATGACGCGGCCACGAGCACCCTCACCGCGACCAGTCCTTCGGGACGACAAAGCACCACCCTCCTGGACGCGAAGGGTCGGACCGTCAGGCGCGAGATCCCGGGCCTCTTGCCGGTGCAGTACGCCTATGGCGCCGAAGGCCAGGTGGAACGGGTCACTCACGGGACGCGCACGCTCGCGTTCACCTACAACAGCCAGGGTGAGCTGGCGGGTCAGACGGACGCGCTCGCCCGCACTTCCAGCATGACCTACGATCCGGCGGGACGTGTGATGACGCAACTCCTGCCCGGCTCGAGAGCTGTGGGCTTTGGGTATGACGTCAGTGGAAACCTCACGTCACTGACGCCTCCCGGCCAGCCGGTTCATTCGTTCGCTCACACGTCGGCCGATCAGGAGTCGGTCTACACTCCGCCTGCTCTGCCGGGCGTGCCCACCGTCACGACCTCCTCGAGCTACAATCTCGACGGCCAGCCCCTGTCGAAGCGGTATCCCGACGGAACGGCACTGTCGTTCACGTATGAAGACACCTCCTCCAGCAAGAAGGGGTCGCTGCAAACGGTCACCATGTCTCCACCCCCGGGGAGCGGTCAGGACGCGATCACCCGTCAGCTCAGCTACCATCCGGTCAGCGGGAAGCTGCAATCCCTTACCGATTCACGGGGATCCAGTATCAGCTACCTCTATGATGGTCCGCTCACGACGAAGGCGACCTGGACGGGAGCGGTTCAAGGCCACGTGGAGTACGGCCACGACTCCTTCTTCAGGGTCTCATCCTTGGCGGTCAATGATGCGCCGGCCATCTCCTACGGCTACGACGACGACGGCCTGCTGATTCAGGCGGGTTCGCTCAGCCTTGCCCGAAACGTGGACAACGGCCTCCTGGAGAGGACAACACTCGGGCGGGTAGCCACCTCCGTGGACCACAACGGCTACGGAGAGGCGGACGGCTCGACGGCTTTCTACGATACCTCCTCGCTCTTCTCCTGGCACCTGGGCCGGGACGCCTCCGGCCGCATCCTGGAGAAACAGGAAACCATCCAGGGCGTGAGCCATACCTACGCGTATGCCTACGACGATGCCGGCCGACTGGTGAACGTCCTGGAGGATGGCGTCCCCATTTCGTCCTCGGTGTACGACGCGGGCGCGCCGGGCAACGGAAACAGGACCTCGCACACCCAGGGAGGCATCACCCGGACGGCCACCTATGACGCACAGGACAGGCTGTTGTCGTTCGGCGGCGCTGTGTATTCCTATGGCGCCAATGGAGATCTGCGATCCAAGCAGGTGGGCTCACAGCTCACGGCCTACGTCTACGACGCCTGGGGCAATCTGCTCTCCTCGACCCTGCCGGACGGAACCCGGGTGGAGTACATCGTCGACGCGCACAACCGCCGTGTGGGCAAGAAGGTCAATGGCACGCTCGTCCAGGGCTTCCTGTATGACGGTCAGTTGCGCGTCATCGCGGAGCTGGACGGCAACAATCAAGTGGTGACCCGGTTCGTCTATGCCTCCCAGGCCCATGTACCTGACTACATGATGAAGGCCCGTGCCACCTACCGCATCCTCACCGACCCGCTGGGCAGCCCCCGGTTGATCGTGGATGTGGACACCGGCGCCATCGCGCAGCGCCTGGACTACGACCCCTGGGGGGTCGTGCTCGCCGACACCCGTCCTGGCTTTCAGCCATTCGGTTTCGCTGGAGGCCTCTATGACAGGCACACGGGACTCACCCGCTTCGGCGCCCGAGACTATGACGCGGAGACGGGCAGGTGGACGGCGAAGGATCCCATCCGGTTCGCGGGCGGCGATACCAACTTGTATGCCTACGTGGGCGGCAATCCAATCATGTTCGTGGATCCGTCCGGCCTTGCTTCCTGGTATGCGTCGGATTTGTTTTTCAAACCAGTTTTTTTCCCCGTCTTTGGGACGGGTCACCTTATGTATTTGCACTATTCGAGAAATAGCGCCAACCGAACTCCTCCTCGTGATGTTGCCAGGAAGCAAGGATGGACTTCCACCGGTCATTATTACCATCGGTGGGGGGACTGTGATAATGACAAGAACGAGAAGTTTGTTTCCCCGAACGGTGGCCATTGTGAGGCTGTGTATGACAAGAATGGCCAGGTTGTAACGGATCCGCTCAACATGGGAACGTACAACTACGGCGATCAGTCCGCTGGTTTTTGGGGCAATGCCGAACACCTCGCGCTGGACGTGGTGCCGTATTACATCCTGGGGAATACGCCTGGAGATCTCCTTCAACCTCCCGTGACGGGGATTGTGAGACGAATCATCGGACCCTGGTGGACGCGGGTTCAGTAACCGGCCTCGTCCTCGGGTTCCGGCTGGGTCGGTGCTGGTGACTCGGGTTGCGTTTCGGGTTGTGGTGATGACTCGGGTTCCGAAGGGGGGATCACTTCACTGCCTCCGGTTCCCCCATCCTCGTCCATCGCTCCCTCATCCCAGGGAGGTGGCGTTGCGATGCCCGCGTCGCTCCCCGCGTCCTCCAGCGCGGGTTGCTCCACGCCCGCATCGCTCTCCTGCTCCGTTTCCACGGGACTCGGAGCGGATCCCTCGGCCACTCCCGCGTCCCCGGCTCCTCCGCTGCTCTCCAGCTGTGTCGGCTTGAACGCTCGCTCCTGCTCCCACGGACCCGCATCCGAGGGAGGTGGTGTTGCGATGCCCGCGTCCGTCCCCGCGTCCTCCAGCGCGGGTTGCTCCACGCCCGCGTCGCTCCCCGCATCCTCCAGCGCGGGTTGCTCCACGCCCGCGTCTCGTGGCAACGGGGGCGGCTGTTTCTTTTTCCTCGGTACGTTCACCGGGGGGGAGATGGGCAGTGCCTTCCCGGTCATCCCCGCGTCCCCGGTTCCTCTCATCCCCGCGTCCCCGCCTCCTCCGAGGCCCTCCGGCTCCGTTTCCACGGGACTCGGAGCGGATCCCTCGGCCACTCCCGCGTCCCCAGCGCCTCCAATGCCCTCCGGCTGTGTCGGCTTGGGCGCTCGCCCCTGCACCCACAGAATCCCGGAGAGCACCAGCACGGTGAAGGTGATGATGAACCCGACCGCTCCCCACTGACGCCACTGGACTCCGGGCCGTGGTGCCCCGGCGGCTGGAGTGGGCTTCACGCCGAGCGCGGTCTGGATGGCGCGGATGAGGTGCGCCATGTCGGTACGGAAACGGGAATCGCTGATCTCGATGGCGTTGCGCCGGGCCAGCGGGGCGAGGTCAGGGGGAAGTTCCTCCTCGGAGGGGATGGTGGCGCCCCCCACCAGCACGGGGATGACCCGCACGTCGCGCGACAGGGCCTCGGCCACTTCCAGCCGGACGAAGTCCCTGGGGTTGTCCAGTCGCCGCCGTCCCTGCTTGTCCCGGGCGTCGAGCCACTGCGGCCCGATGACGGCGAGCAGTACGCCGGAGGATTCGACCGCCTCCCCGATGGCGTGCATGAAGTCGGCTCCGGGCTCGATGGTTTCGATGTCCCGGAAGACGAGCTTCTCACCGAAATGGGTGACCAGGTGATCATAGAGCCGGCCGATGTGCCCTGGGCTGTCCTCTCGCCGGTAGCTGACGAAGATCCGTTCCATCCCTGCTCCCGCGGTCAGTGTTTGGTCGTCTGGGCTTCTGCTGGGTTCTTGTCACGCCGCGTCTGCATCCGGGCCAGGGTGTCCCGCATCTCCTGCAACCAGCCCGTCAGCTCCGCCTGGAGGACGAATTCGGTGCTGTCGATGAGGTTCTCGAAATTGCGGCGTCTGCCCTGCTCTTCGAGGGAGAGGGCGCTCCACCATGCCTTGATGTTGTCCAGGTCGGTCGTGGACTGGTGGTACTTCGTCAGCTGGCTCTCGGCCTGTTGGTAGCCCAGCCAGGCGGTGACGGACGTCACCAGCGACGTCGTCAGGGCCACCCAGAGTTCCGCCCCCATCGCCGCCAGCACCGTGCCCATGCCGCTGGCGAGGATGGTGAGCCACTGCAGCCGGTAGGCACTCCGATCGAGCCGATCGATCTTCCTCCGGTAGTAGCCGAGCTGATCATCCAGGCGGTAGCGGATGTAGCGGGAGGGGGTGAGCGAGCTGAAGCCGTCATCGCCGGGGGCCAGCGAACCGGGCGGGGGCAGCGGGCCGCGGTAGGTACGCGGTGCGGAGAGGTTGGCCTCTGTCTGCAGGAGCGGGCGGCTGATGGACTTCATCCGGCTGGCCAATCGGCGCTCACTGGAGAGCCGGCCCGTCCTGGGCTCGCGCTGGAGGCCGATGCGGCAGCGATAGCGGAAGATTTCCCGCTTGAGGGCCTCGGCGTGCGCACGCAGGAGGATCCACCGGGTGCCCGCCTTGAACTGGCTGGAGGCGGCCACCAGCACGGTGACCGACGCGGCCAGGAGCACGATGAGGATCCTCAACAGCCCATCCACCCGTCCGTCCTCCGCGATGTGCCCCAGCATGCGCAGTTGCGCATCGAGCAAGGCCACGAGCGTGCCCAGGACGCCCAGGGTCAAGCTCCAGAACTGCAGTCGTCGGAAGACGTGCTGCTGCCGGGTGGAGTTGGCGTCGTAGAGGGCGAAGCGCTGCCAGGCCAGCTTGAGGATGGAGTCCTCGCGTAGCTCGCGTTTGAGCAGGTGCTTGAGGTCGCGCGCCGAGCCCTCCACCGGGAAGAGGCAGAGGTCGCCATCGGAGAGGATCTCCGCGAGGACCGGGTCGGAGATGTCGGAAGCAGGGCGGGACACCAAGGTGGAGAGCTCGTCCGCCAGTCGGCCGGAGCCCTGGAGGACCACCAGGGGCCAGTGGTGGCGGACGGCGGCGAGGACCTCCTGCCGGGTGACGTCCCCGCCATTGGCGAGCACCACGACCACGGGGATGCCCCCCTCGGCGAGCGCGGAGGCGAGCGTGTAGAGGGTGGGCGTCTCCCCGCCCCAGGTGTCACCGTCCACCAGGACGAAATGGGTGTGGTTCTCATCGAGCGGCGTGCGTTCCCCGGCGCCCTCCCCGAAGGGGCCTCCGGGCCAGGTGACGAGCTGCGCGGGGGCCACGCCGACGAGCCGTGAGCGGTGACCGCGCTCGGCCACCCCCTGGCCCATGAGGGCCATGATGCCGGACCAGGTGCCGCCATCGAGGATGAGGGCTCCCGTCTCCACGGCGCAGCGGGCCACCCCTCGGCCGATGAGTTGCCGCAGGCGCGCGTTCGGCTCGGGCGCCAACCCGTCCGCTCCTCCGAGCAGGAGGATGAGGGCGAGAGGCCGGGGCAGGTCGAGCGCGTGGAGGAGCGCGTGGGGATCATCTCCGGGCGAAGCACGTACCCACTTCGCATGGTTCCCATTGGGGAAAGCGATGTCCCCGGTGAGAGACTCCGACATGGACGGAGGCGTGTTCACCCTTTCGGGCACCAGCCCTGCGCCCGTCTGACTGCCCCATTGCGCCTCATCCCGGCCTCCGGTGTCGTTCAGGTGGAAGGTAATGCGACCTCCGACCTCCGCCCATCCGTCCGCGGGGATGCGGCGGTGTCGGCTGCCGGGTGCCCATCTGCTCGGCCTTCCGGAAGAAGGACAGGAGGGCGAGCCGCAGGTGTTTGGTCCCCGGCCGCGAGGCGATGAGGGCGTTGAACATGCCCGCTCCGTTGACCGCCCGGGTCGCCTCGGCCCACCTTCTTGGACAGGTTGGTGCGCGGATCCAGCGCCTACCGCGGATCAACGTAGAACGGCCTCGGCTCTATCTCGACGGGCGGCGATGCGAACAGCATGAAGGCCGCGACGGGTGCGTCGGTGAGCAGTTGCTGCATTCGGTCTCGCATCTGCTTCGGCCACTCCTCCGAGCCAGGAATGCCCTTGCCGTTGTAGTGGAGGGGTGCGGCACTGCGACATGGGCCGTACTGAAGAGAAGGCACCTGGGCTGGGTGGGCCTCCGTCGGCGTATACAGGCTGAACGTGCCGAAGTGGTTACGGCGTGAGCCGATGGCCCGCTGCCTCGTTCCGTCCTGGGGCTCGGGTGGAAGCGAGCCATAGACGACCACCTCCGAGGCATCCACCGAGACGGGCTGGAGCGCGCCCACCCCCGAGCGCAGGGAGAACACGAGCTCCTCGTGCTGCATCCGCTCGGTGGTGTAGGCGGAGAACTCCACGTGGAAGGGGACGGGCGTTCTCGCGTTGTCGTTGGGCAGGGGGAAGCAATAGCGGATGAACCCACGGAACTTGTGTTCACCGTACTTCTCGCGGCCACCGATGACGGCTCCCATGTTGTCCGTGATGACGTCGAGCCGGAGCTGCCCGATGAGCTTGTGCTGCTCCCAGCCGAGCAGGAACTCCTGGAACGTGAGGTCCGGGAGCCTGGCTGCCTGGGACCTGGGATAGACGAGCACGTTGAACTCCACCTCGCTGACTCCCTGCATCGTGGTGGAGGTGACCCCGCCAGACGAGAGGTTGAGTGCGCAGGTGTAGAAGCTGGGCACCAGCGCGAGGTAGGCACCGTCTGGATCATCCTTGAACCCTGGCAGGGCCAGGCCGAGTGAATCGAGCTGAGCGCCGAGTGCCTTCTCCACCAGCGCGCGGGGCTGGCGGAAGAAAATCCAGAATGTGGTTTGCGATGCGTAATAGAACGTTTCTTGACCCGCGGGGACGGGGGGCAGTGAACTCATCTCAATCTCCTGTGTGGGCTGGCGGTGATGGTGGTTCGGAGGGATTACCCCGGAGGGGCGAATGCGGCGCGGATGGCGTCGAGCTGGGCGGCAACGGCGGAGAGCGCGCGCGGTGCGCTCGGGGTGAGGCTGAGCTTCCGAGCGGCATTCGCTTCGGCGTGGAGCCGCTCGGTGATGTAGAGCGTGCTGGCCGCGGCTTGCGGCAGCAGTTCGCTGGAGGGGCTGATCTCGAAGCTCGGCCCGGCGTAGAGAGGACGCGGTCCCGCCATGCGCGACTCCTCGCTCGGGGGATCCTCGCCAATGGGCAGCTGGGTGAGCATGTTGCCCAGGGGTTCGATCACGGTCGTCATCATGGGCAGGAACGCCCTGCTGAAGTGCCGCCGCGACTCGGGCCCGTCCGGCGTGGCGAAGAACCGGTAGAGCATCAGCAACATCGTCTTGTACACGGAGCTGTTGAGCTCATTGACCGCGCGGGTGAAGGGATCCTGGATGAGCCGCCAGCCTGGATAGGAGTTGTCATCGTGAAGCCGTGACAAGGGGTTGGGACAGACGTCTCGCACCGGATCGAATTCCGGACGCTGGGTCTTGAGCGTCTGGTACTCGCGCAGCATGCGCAGGAAGATTCCGTAATGGCTGTCCGGCGTGGCCACCACGCGATCCGCGAACAGCTCGTCGCCTTCACCCTGCTGGACGATGAGCTGGATCGCGCTCAGTGCATCGTCGACGGTCTCCACCCGAATCACTTGCGGCATGTCCACCTCCCGGCCCTCCACCTGGAAGGCGGGGTCGCCGATGATGAGGGGACCTCGGGAAGGATCGTCCTCCCAGGTGGCGAAGGCGTTGGCCACCGCGCCGTAGAGCTCACCAATGGTCTCATGCCGGGTGGCGCGCTGCCTCTGCAGCAGCAGCTCGTACAGCTGGGGGTTCGTCCGCCGCAGTTGCTCGAGGTGGGCCGCGTGGACATCCTGCTCTTCTATCTCCTTCTTCATGTCCCGGTGCTTGGTGGAGAAGAGTTCCTGTTCGTATTCACCCTCCTCCAGCTCGCGTGGCATCGGGACAGAGGCGGGACGCTCCCATTCCGTGTACAGCTTGAGGGTCGCGGCGGAGAATGGCCACAACCCCCAGCGATGCTTCATTGGAAAGTAGCCCTTGCGCTGAGGGAAGTTGGGCCGGCGCAGATGCGCGCTGCCTCCCACCGCGGCCAGGAGATTGGAAGCCTGGGTCAAATGCTGCATTTCCTGGGCCGCGACGGCGAACAGCAGACCCCGCCAGCGAAGCACCACCTGCAGCTCGGCGGCGGTGAGCCCTCCTTCGGTTGTGCTCGTCTTGAGCGAGAAGGCCGTGAACAGGTATTGCAGTGACAGGCCGTGCTCCAGCTCGGAGGCGATCGACAGCTGGGAGATCAGGTCGGCACGGTCACGGATGTGGCCGTGCTGACACGGGAAGTTCGCGGCATCGGCTTTGAGATGTTCATTCATCGGGAGAGTTCAGGAAGGGAGGCCGTGCCGCAGGCGGCGTTCAATCTCGTGGGAGGTACGCAGGGCCAGGGCGGCCAGCGTCAGCGTCGGGTTGGCCGTGCCTACTGTCGGAAACAGGCTCGAGCCGGCGAGGTAGAGGTTGGGATGGTCATGTGTGAGCCCGAAGCTGTCGCAGACCGAGGCCCTTGGATCCTGTCCCATGCGCGTGGTGCCCATGACATGGCCAGAACCGAACCAGCCCGGAACCTCGGTGATGTCCTGCGCCCGGGCGCCCAGCCGGCCGTAGATGGCCTTGACCAGCTTGATGAACGCCTCACGGCCTCTCTGGGAGTACTCTCCGACGCGGTACTGGATCTCCGGTCGTGGCAGGCCCCAGTGGTCCGTGAGCCGTGAGGGGAAGATCCGACTCTCGAATTGTGGCTCTGGCTCGACCATCGCGTCGATGTGGATCACCGCGGTTGAATCCCAGGCCACCTGCTCGCGCAGCGCCTCGCCCGTCAGCCCCTGCGCCACCCTCGCGATGACGTTGGAGAACGGCGCATTCGTTTCCCATGCGGTGCCCACATTCGCCAACTCCGGACGGAACGCCGAATGCCGACGGCGGAAGGGCCCGTCGCAAAAGCCCTCGATGCTGCTGGTGATGCGCGGGCCACGAAAGGGATAGAGCGGCTGGGAGAGTCGCGCGTGGGTGATGGCGATGTCATGATCCATCAGGTAGCGCCCAACCAGTCCGCTGCTGTTGGCCACACCGTGCGCGCGCTGGCCGCGCGAGGCAAGCAGCACCTTCGGTATCTCCATGGCATGGATCGCGAGCACGTAGAGACGGGCCTGGACGCGCAGGTTGTCGTCCTCCGAGGCGGAGCGCTTGAAGACGAGCCCGGAGACCTTGGGGTGGAGCGCCTCCGGGTCGTCGAGCACGATCTCCTTCAGGACCGCCTTGGGGATGTATGTCACCCGATCCCTCTCGAGGGACGGCTCGACGAGGTTTCGGGGATCCACCCCGAGGGCCCGTTTGAGGTGCACGCTGGCGTCGTACTTGGCCCCAGTGGGACAGATGGGAATGCAACTGCCACTGCCCTGGCAGGGAGGGCGGCCATCGTAGGGGACGGAGTTGCGCGCCGCCGGCGTGGAGGAGACCTGGACGGGGATGGGAGGAGAATCCTCGTCGGACTGGAAGGTCAGGCCCTGTACGGCCCGGGCAACGACCCGATCACTATAGGTCTGAGGGATGGGAGGCAACGGGTACTTGTGACCCGGCTTGCGCGGTGGGACCCCCGCGAGCCCCTGGCTCCCGTCGTCACCCGCGACGCCGAGTTCCTTCTCGGCCTCGTAGTACCAGTCCTCGAGGTCATCGTAGGTGATGGGCCAGTCGACGGCATGCCCGTAGAGCGTGCGCTCCTGGAAGGTTCCCGGATCGAGCCGAGGACACAGACCCAGCCAGTGGCGGGTGGAGCCTCCGGCGATGCGGAGGTAATCGCTTCCAAACGCCAGCGGCCCCTGCTGGACGTAGTACTTGTTCAGCGTGGTCAGCGTTGGACTCGGGGCGTGCCCGAGGTTTGGGTACGGGGAGTTCGGAACCTTGTAGATGGAACCATAGTAGCGCTCGAGGAGGGGCTGGATGTTGCTGACGCCCGTCGTGGTGTCGAAGAAGAGGTCGTCACCGGCCTCCAGGAGGACGACGCGCAGGCCGCGGGCTACCAGGTGGGCCGCCATCAAGCTGCCCGCGATGCCTGCTCCCACGATGGCGACATCATACTCGGGCGTGCCAGCGGAAGCGGGTTTCATGTGTCCTCGGAAGCGCTTCTCGGGGGGCGAATGGGCTCGGGAGGTGGGTAGCTCCAGCTTCCGAAGTACGGGCCCGGCATCCCCATGGCGCGCGCGGAGATGGCATCCCAGACGAGCGCGAAGGGATAGACACTCGCGGGCGCGATCTTGTCATGCAGCCACCCGTTGTACCAGACGATGAGGAGATTCTGGATGACCACGCTCATGACGATGTCTGAGTAGAAGACCTTCGCCAGGAATTGATCGGGCGCATCCCTGGGAAGATGGGGCTTGAGCCGCTCGAAGGTATCCAGGGCCGCTCCGATGGCGAGCATGCCCGTCTTGAGCTCTTCGGACGGCTCCTCGTACCAGAGCGGCGGCACTTCCAGCAGGATCTTGAAGTAGGCCCGGGCGGCTTCTTCCGGCAGGTTGCCACGGGCGAGCATGACCTCGGAGAGGTCCATGAACCGTCTCAGGTTCTGCTCGATATAGCCGTGAAGTAGATCCTCGGAGAGCGCTGCGTTCCGTAACATGTAGGGTGAAATCCTCTCGGAGACCCGTTTTAACCTATAGGTCGGAATTCTTCCAGTTGAAGTTTTCACCCGCGCCAGTGTCCGCGACGGCCGGAGAACCCCAGCGAGCAGCGGGCTTCTCCACCCACGCGCCCTCCTGGAACGTTTTGTTCCGCAGGGCTTGCTCGCTTGCTCGATGTGATGAGCTTCACGTTTCCCGCGTGAGTTGCATCACAGCGTTCGCGACGGGCCAGCTTCAAGATGTTCTACCAGAGAGCCATGGTGGTTCTCGGTTGATGCATCGTTCAAGGCGAAGCATGCACTCCGCGGTCATGACCCCGGCGGCCACCTACGGGCTTCCTTCCTGTCAACGTCCTCTCCCTCGGCTGAGGTTCCCCATGTCGTCGTGTCGCGTTCCTGGCGCTCATCGCGCCATCTCGCTCGGTCTGCTCTTGCTCACTCTGCTCACCCCGGTGCACTTCGCCGCCGCCCAGATGGGGAATGCCAATGCGCTCACCAGCAACACCGACTGGATGCGCTGGATCCCCGATGACACCAGCGTCGCCGCGCTCTCCATTCCTGGCACACATGACACCATGACCAGTGGATACCCCACGGGGATTCCCTTCGTGTCCACATGGGTCATCACCCAGACCTTGGGACTTCGTCCCCAGCTTGACGCCGGTATCCGTGTCCTGGACATCCGCGCCCGCCATATCGGCGATCGCTTCACCATGCATCACGAGAATTACTATCTCAATTCCAATTTCGACGATGTCTTGAGCACGGTGGTGCAATTCCTGAAGGATCATCCCACTGAAACCATCCTGATGCGCGTCAAGCAGGAGTACCAGCCGGAGGCCACGACTCGTTCATTCAGCGAGACCTTCACGTGGTACCGTGATCAAGCAGCCTACAAGGACTTCATCTGGGGCGGGAACTACGTTCCCGCTCTACGACAGGTACGCGGCAGGATTGTCATCCTCGATGACTTCAGCGGCGGTGCCTACGGGATCAGGTGGGGCAGCATCCAGCTCCAGGATATGTACAACCCGGACAGCAAGGACATCAAATGGGAGCAGGCGCGCGCTCTGATCGACAGGGCCAGTGGGGGTGACATGGGAAGCCTGTATGTCAACTTCCTGAGTGGCTACATCGCGCCCGTCACTTCTCCCGACGTCATGGCCGGTACGATCAATCCGCGCGCGCTCCAGTATCTGAACGAAGGCCGCGCGCTGCGCACCGGAGCGCTCATGATGGACTTCCCGAGCCAGGAGTTGATCGAAGCCGTCATCGCCCTCAACGCCCAGGGCGTCATTCCCAGGCCCACCCGGGATGCCACGTTCAGCTCAACCTCCAGCATCGATTTTGGTGTGGACCGCGTGGGAGGGGACTACACCGCCTTCGCGCTTCAGGAGGCGCGCCCCGAGCTGTGCCGTAACGCCTGCCTGGCGGATGCGCCCCGGTGCACGTCCTTCAACTACATCAAGCCTGGCGTGTTTACCCGGCACGCCCGGTGCTTCCTCAAGCAAGGCGAGCCCCCCCAGCCCGTCTCCAACCCCAACGCCGTCTCCGGCATCGCCCCGAAGAGCGCTGGCGCCGGGCTTTCGAGCGGTTTGTTGGAGACCAATGTCGATCGCCAGGGCGGTGATGACTACCGCAGCTTTGACATGACGGAGCCAGTGCCCGAACAGTGCCGTGATGCGTGCCGCAACGAGTACCCCTACTGCCAGTCTTTTTCCTACAGCAAGCCGGGTTTGCAGACGGGTTCCAAGGCCCGGTGCTACCTCAAGCGCAGCATCCCCACGCCCGTCCCCAATGCGTGCTGTGACTCCGGTGTCATCACCAACGCCCTGGCCGACGCCCCCGTCTCTACCCAGGGAACGAGCATCGAATTCAACGTTGATCGTCCAGGCCAGGATTACTTCGCCTTCGAGCCGACCGAGGCAACGCCCAGGAAGTGCCTCGAAGCCTGCTTCAACCAGGCGGACTGCAAGGCGTTCACCTATGTCAGGCCTGGCTCGGTTGCGCCCAAGGGTCGCTGCTATCTCAAGAACGGTGTTCCGGCGCCCGTGGCCAGCACCAATACGGATTCAGGCACCAGGATGGCCAGGCCGTCCGCTGGTGTGTACAGCGGACTGGTCGAAGCCAATATCGACCGGGGAGGCCAGGATCTCCAGCAGTTCGACCTGAGCGAGGCGCGACCCGAGGCATGCCGTGAGGCCTGCCAGAACAATGCGGCCTGCCGGGCTTTCACCTACGTCAAGCCCGGCATTCAGGCCGCCAAGGCCCGGTGCTACCTCAAGTTCGGTGTTCCCGCGCCCACGCCCAGCGCTTGCTGTGACTCTGGTGTCATTGCCAGATGATAAAGGGTTGGGACTCTCCGGGCCCACCCACCTTGTGAAGGCATGGCCCAACGGCCTCGGGCTCCTCTTGAGGTGCTCGGGCCGGGTATGCGGGTGCTGCGCCTTCACGGCTCGAGCCCCCAGCACAGGCGTACCCTGGGTTCGGGCCTTTGCTTCCAAGTGGAAGTGATTGGAGGCGAAGGTGAAGGCGTACAGCCGGATGGTGCCCGCGCTCTGATGGACAGCTCGTGCCAGCACTCCTCCTACCACCTCGTTCACCTCCGCGCTGGGGCGTAGCAGCAGTCGTCCCTGGAAGCACCTGGACGAGACGAAGTAGTAGCCCTCCTCCTGGAACATCCTCAGCGGCCAACCCATCCCCTTCCCCCCTCGTGAGCACATCGAGGCCGGATGCACCGCGCGCGCCAACTCGCAAGTCCGCGGAAGCACTTGAAGCGGGTGGGTTCCACCGTCCACGCCCCGTCTCGTTCTGGCTTGGGCCCCACGTTTCGAGTCCTTTGACACCATCCCAGGCCGCGCCGCGCCAAGAGAGCGGTCACGCTGCCGTCACTGCGGAGTGGCACGTTCTGGGCCTCATCCTGCTCGGGTACCTACGAGTCGTCTGACACCCATCTCGAAACACCCATCTCGAGGTACCTACGAGTCGTCTGATTTCATGTGCTCGTGCCTCTATGATTACTCATCCCCTGAGTTCCTTCCTCGCCACTGCCCTCGGGTGTCTGGCACTGCTTTTCACCTCCTGCTCTCCCACTCGGGAACCACTCGAGACGTCTCCCGCGGGAGGGGTGCCGCCCACCTTCGACGTCCAGGACGTCATCCGCCGGGTGGCGCGTGGGGACGAGAGTGGGTTCGCGCGTCTGTTGGCGCCCACCCCCTCCCTGGAACTGACCCCTGATGCGCCGGTGGGCTCCTTCACGCGGGAAACACCCCAAAGACCCAAGCTGGCCCAGGGGGGTGGCATCTACCTGCTGGCGTGGTCGATTCAGCTCCGCAGTGGCGGCTACCAGATCCTGGGGACGCGGGTCAGGGCCTCGGACGGCATGGTGCTCGACCAGGGCGGTATCCTGCTGGGAACGAACCGGACCCAGCCGCCCAACCCGGTCGTGGCCTCCGACGGGACGGACTTCCTGGTGGCCTGGGAGAGCCAGGATAGCCAGCCCGGCGCATCCATCTTGGCGAGGCGCGTGCAGGGCGCGACCGGAGCCTTGCTCGAGAGCGAGCCCTTGCGCATCTCTCCCTCCACGAGCTGGTCCTCGACCCCCGCCATCGCCTTCGATGGGAGCCAGTACCTGGTGGTCTGGACCCGCACCCTCACCGCGGAAGAGGCCCACATCCAGGGCGCGCGCGTGCGGGCCTCGGACGGCGTGGTGCTCGACCCCACGGGCCTGCTCCTCTCCTCGGCTCCTGGCTTCCGGCGCAATCCCGAGGTCGCGTTCAGTGAGGGCCACTTCCTGGTCGTCTGGCAGGACGAGCGGATGGGCAACTCCGACATCTATGGCACGCGGGTGCGCGCCTCGGATGGCGAGGTGCTCGAGCCCGGGGGTATTCCCCTGGTCGACAACCCTGGCAAGCAGCTCATGCCAGTCGTCGCCGCCATCGACGGCACGTTCCTCGTTGTCTGGATTGAGGTGGACTCCTATTCCATCGTCTACATCAACGGCAAGCGGGTGCTGGCGTCGAGTGGCGAGGTGATCGACCAGATGCTCTGGTTCGCTTACAGCCCCTCGTTCGACATCGCCCCGCCCGCCCTCGTGTCCGATGGCACCCACTTCCTGCTGATGTGGTCATCTTCCACGTACCTGCCCAGCGGCAAGGACCTCTTCGGTACGCGGATCCAGACGACGGGTCCGGTGTCCGGCCCTCCGGTCCAGGTCGTCGCGTTCGGTACGGATCGGGAAGAGAGTCCAACCATGGCGTTCGATGGAAACAACATCCTCGCCGTGTGGCGCGAAACCCGCAACGCCGGTCAGCTCTTCGGAGCCCGGCTGGAGCCCTCGAGCTGGATGACCCTCGACCCGGCTCCCCTGTTGTGCTCCAGCCTGTTCAACCAGGAAGTCATGCCCGCCATGGCGGCCGGGACCACGACCAGCCTCGTGGTGTGGATGGATTCGCGCGATCGCTCGGGATACTTCGACATCTATGGAGTGCGGGTGAGGAACTCGGACGGCGTGATACTCGACCCCACGGCCATTCCCATCGTCCAGGCCGTCGGTGCGCAGGTCGAGCCCGCCGTGGCGTTCGATGGAAGCAACTATCTGGTGGTCTGGAGTGACTGGGGGACCAGCGGGTCATCGTCTGGCACCATCCGTGGCGCGCGTGTGCGGGCCTCGGATGGCAAAGTGCTCGATCCCTCGGGCATTCTCATCTCCAGCATCGCACTGAACGAGGCGGAGCCGGCGGTGGCCTTTGGAATGGGCTCCTTCCTGGTGACCTGGAAGGACTGGCAAGCCAACGTAGGAATCCGTGGCGCGCGCGTGCGGGCCTCGGATGGCAGAGTGCTCGATCCCACGGGAATCAACGTGACGAGCACGAGTGGATTCCCGCGCTCGTCCTCCGTGGCCTTTGGCCGTGACTCCTTTCTCGTGGTCTGGGAGGACGCACGCAATGGCACACCCGACATCTACGGCGCGCGCGTGCGGGCGTCGGACGGCAAGGTGCTCGACACCGCCGGAATCCCACTGAGCACCGCCCCCGGCCCCCAGGGCTACCCAGCCGTGGCCTTCGATGGAAGCAACTTCCTGGCGGTATGGGTAAACCTGCGCACTCGAGAGGCAGACATCCATGGCACGCGGGTGCGAGCCTGGGATGGAGTTGTGCTCGACGGCGCGGGCCTCGCGCTGTGCACGGAACCTGGCAACCAGGACTTTCCCGAGCTGGTCTTCAATGGGAGCGTCTATCTGATGACGTGGATGGACACCCGGCAGGAGGTGCAGCGGTTCAATGGAATGCGCCTGACGACGCAGGGCACCTCGCTGGATGGCTCGGGCCTGCTCATCGCGGACGTCACCCAGGCGTGGTCGTCCACGAAGAAGGCAGCAGTGACCTCGGCGGGATCGGGCCAATTCCTGGTGGCGTATGATCGGTTCGACGCCGAGAGCCGCCAACCACGCGTCAGATTGCGGCGGCTATTCGAACCCCTTGGGAACGGCGCCGCATGCGAGCGCGGTACGGACTGCGCGAGCGGAGTCTGTGTCGAGGGCGTGTGCTTGTGACCTGAGCGGGTGTCCCCCCCCCGAGACACCACGAGTTCTGGGGTGGCCCTGAGCGGGGGTTTTGCCGTCACCCTATCGGGGAAACGAGAACTTCGCCTTGTAGTGAAGGCGAAGGGAGGAAAGCAGGCCAGGAAATCCCCCCGACTCCACCGTGCCGCCGCCTCTCGAAATTCCGCGACGAAGGCCCGGTACTGCTCGCGTAGCTCCTTCAATGCCTGCCGCGTGGAGGCATGACCCAACGGCCTCGGGCTCCTCTTGAGGTGCGCGGGCCGGGTATGCGGGTGCTGCGCCTTCACGGCTCTCGCTCCCAACACGGGCGTGCCCCGCGATTGAGCCTCGGCATCCACCTGCTCCACGAGCCCCCGCACCGCTCGCTGCCTCTGCTCCTCCTTCAGTCCTTCCCAGCACGGCAGGGGCGCTATTTCCAGTTCCACCGGCTCGGCCCATTCCCGTGCGAAGCGCCCCTCACCCGCCATGTCCTCGCTTCCCCGTTTGCTCCAGCGCTTCGTCCAGTTGAACCACTGGAACACTCTGCGCGCCGGCCCCAGCAATTGCGGCAGGCACGTGAGACCCGGCCACTCCGCGCTCCTCTCCACGAGGCCCTCCTTCACCCCATGGGCCAGCACGTAGCGCAGCCGGCCCACCAGCGCTGTGTCGTCCAGCGCCGGTTCCGCGTTCTGGCTTGGGTCCCGCGTTTCGAGTCCTTTGACACCATCCCCCGGCTCAGGCGCTCAGGCGCAGGCGGCAGGCAGGCGGACACCGCTCAGGCGCTTTCCCGGAACGGAGTCCCGAAACAGCGGCAGTGGATTGACAGCCGTCCAGTTGACGATGGAGGACCCGCTTGACCACTTCAAGGTAAAGACTCAGGCTCGCTCGTGAAGAACGCATGGAAAAAAGTGGTATTCGGCGGTTCTATTGGTTCAACATGGAGGGGAATGCGGGCTTCGGCAATGTCACGCGGAAGCACATCCACCCTGAAAAACGCCTCGATTCTCCTGGAGACAACATCAGCAGAATGCCGCATTTTTCCAGGGAGTGGCTCAAAAAAGATCCTGGAGTTGGTCCGCATCCTTCCAATTTTCACATACTCCATCCCATAAACCACATAGACGGGCGCCAGTATGCTGACACACCCAACGACAACAAAATGGTGCCCGCCGGGTTCATTTCCAGGCGAATAGGCCGCGCAACGAAAACACGCATCAGGAGTTGCGGTGGCATTGCCAATAGTGAAACCGGGAAGCTCTTTCTTGAGTTCATCCAAAAGCCCCCACCATTGACCCATTTTCTTCAATTCTTCATCCCACAAATCCATGAGCCTCCTGTGTTCAACACTTCCGGCATAAGCCTTATCGGCACGCCAATACTTCTCCGCAATCGCCAACAGATTTTCTCGAGGGGGAATCATGGCATCAACGCCCGGAAGTCGCGATCTCCGCCCTTGGGTGACATGCTGTCTTGACACGGGAGCCAGCGACAGCCGCCTTCAGGGTTAGATCGAATGAAGTCTTGAAGCTTTCGCATAGAATGCCCAGAGGTGTCTCGGCCGTTGTGGGAGTAAAGGCAATCTGCGCCGCGACGTTGCCGCAATCCGCGGCGATGCGTTGCGCGGCCGAGAGGGAAATCAAACCATCCGCCTCGGTCCTGATTGGCATGTCAACTCCCATTTTGCAGATGATGCCTTCTCCCGTATCACTCTTGATGGGCATGCGAAGACAGGCAGCGCGCCAACCACCCGGTTCATCGCCACGCTGTTCAACAACCGTGACGAACCGGAGGTTTCTCGGTTCAAGCGTTCCCTCGACGAAGGTTACAGTTCTCGATGCAGCACAACCTGACAGCAGCGAGATGAGAAACAAAGGAACAGCGTATGGGCTCACGACCTGTACGCTGCGAATACCCAAGCGTGGGAACAGTGCCCTGTATGGCCGGGATGCCTCGTGGGTAGACACTGCCTCACCTCACAGGGGGACCCGCCCCAGGCTGGAATTTACAACCAGCCGATTACAGAAGATGACGGACCTCCTCGTCAAGCCGTGGGATCTGGCCAGGCGCCTTGAAGTCAATGGGTCAGTTGGCTTTCTTTCAAAGCACACGGGAGTGGCATTATTCGGATCCCGGACTGTGATCCATCGTTGGGAACGTGACGACCCCAACGCGGGAGGGTTGCTCGTAGCGCGTTCCGCGGTGTAAGGACTTCAGTCCTCGCTCAATCCTTAGACAGAGGACCGGTCCACACCCACCTCGAACACCGAGGCGGACAGCTCCTTCACCGAGAGCTTCACGTCCAGGAAGTGGGCGAACGTTTCAATCTGCGTCCGCGCATGTCCATCCAGCGGCAGGGTCCGGAACGAGCCCCCACGCGCCAGGGCCAGCAGCAACATGAGCTGATCACACAGGTGATGACCCACGGGGACTCCGGCCTCCAGGTACACCCGCGCCTCCTCCGACGCCGCCGAGGCGACCGCCTCCGCGGGCACGCCCCGCTCCCCGAAGCTGGTGAACACCTCGGTGACGTGCTCGCTCTCCACCTCCAGCGACAACGCGTTCCCCGGCCCGGGCGCGCGCTTCAGCTCCTCCACCCGCCGCTCCTCCTCGCTCCAGCCGAGCCTGCGCCCCACCGTCTCCAGCTCCCGCTTCGCCACGTCGAAGGGCACCTGGGAGAACATCGCCGTGGCCCGCCGCCGCACCACGTTTCCCCGCTCCAACAGGTGCAGGGCCACGAGCGGCGCCGGCTGCACGCTCACGTGGAACTTCCCTCCCCCGGCGGGGAAGAACCCGGGCCGCTCCAGCGTGGCATCCACCCCCGGCCCCATCCGCCGCACCAGCGGCAGGTACGCCTTGGCCAGGAAGTCGAACGGCGGCGCCGCCGGGTTGTGCGTCCCCCCTTCCAACACCAGCGAGGACGGCCCACTCGCGCTCAAGAGCGCCGGCAACACCGTCTGCAACACCAACGTGGCGCTGCCCGCCGTGCCCACCGCGAAGTGGTAGTCCCCGGGCTTCACGCGCCCAGGCCGGAACGTCAGCTCCTGCGAGTGCAGCGCCGCCCCCTCCACCTCCGCGCCCCCCACCGCCGCCGCCGCCTTCACCGACGTGAGGTGCTGGCGCAACAGCCCCGGCTTGGAGCGCCCCGCGCGGATATTCACCATCTGGAAGGGCGTCCCCGTCACCAGCGCCAGCGCCAACGACGTGCGCAGCACCTGCCCGCCGCCCTCTCCCTTCGAACCATCAATGCGAACCATCTCTGCTCCCTCCCTTTACTCCCTTTGCCCGCACGTAGCGACGCCCGCTCCCCCATCCTACTGACCGGAAGGGAAGCGGGCGTCTCGATGTCTCTATCCCCTCATGGCATCCTCCCGGGTCCAGGGTCCGTGCTGCCCGCTCACCCCTTCACGCACACCACCTGCCGCAGCGTGTGGACGACGTCGACCAGGCTCGCCTGCGCCTGCATCACCGCGTCGATGGGCTTGTAGGCCCCGGGCGTCTCGTCGATGACTTCCGCGTCCTTGCGGCATTCGATCCCCTCCGTCGCCCGCGCATGGTCCTCCAGCGTGAAGCGCCGCTTCGCCGCTTCACGCGACATCACCCGGCCCGCGCCGTGGCTGCACGAGTGGAAGGACTCCGCGTTCCCCTTCCCACGCACGATGTACGAGCGCGCCCCCATGCTGCCGGGGATGATGCCCAGGTCGCCCTCGCGCGCCCGCACCGCGCCCTTGCGCGTCACCAGCACGTTCTTGCCGTAGTGGTGCTCCCGCGACACGTAGTTGTGGTGGCAGTTCACCGCCGCCTGCGTGAGCGAGAACTCCGGCAGCTCCCCGCTCGCCTGCAACGCCTCCACGGTCGAGCGCAGCATCAGCTCGCGGTTGGTCGCCGCGTACTCCTGCGCCCAGCCCACCGCGCGCAGGTAGTCCTCGAAGTGCTCGGAGCCCTCGGGCAGGTACGCCAGGTCCGCCTCCGGCAACTGGATGAAGAAGCGGCGCATGTCCTCCTTGGCCAGCTCGATGAAGTGGCTGCCGATGCGGTTGCCCACGCCGCGCGAACCGCTGTGCAACATCACCCAGACGTGGTCCGCCTCATCCAGACACACCTCGATGAAGTGGTTTCCCGTCCCCAGCGTCCCGAGGTGACCCAGGTCCGGGCCCCGGCCCAGGCGCGGGTGCTTCTCCAGGATGGCGTCATAGCCGGGCTTCAGGCGGCCCCAGGCCTCGCGGTGCGCCGCGGGCGCGTCCTTCCAGGCGCCCCGGTCATTGCGGCCCCCGTTGTCGGTGCGGCCGTGCGGCACCGCGCGCTCGATGGCCGAGCGCACCCCGCCGAGCGAGTCCGGCAACTGCTCCGCGCGCAGCGTGGTGCGCACGGCGATCATCCCGCAGCCGATGTCCACGCCCACCGCGGCCGGAATCACCGCGCCCGCCGTCGCCACCACGCTGCCCACCGTCGCGCCGAAGCCGCGGTGCACGTCCGGCATCACCGCCACCCACTTGTGCACGAAGGGCAGGGCCGCCATCGCTCGGAGCTGCTTCTTCGCCTCGTCCTCGAACGGCACCCCCATCGTCCACGCCTTGATGGGCACTCCACCCGCCTCGTTCGTCAGCACCTCGTAGTCGCGCTCGGTCCGCATGGTCTGGTTCCTCGAATCGTCTGCCCGGTCCGTCCCGGGTCACGCGGAGGGGTAGAGCAGGCCGCGTGCCAGCCCTCCTCCCCAGGGGAGTGATGAAACCCCCACCCGTTTCCTATCTCCTGGGATAAACTTCCTATCCTCATGGCGAAGACGCGAGTTCGCGAGACGGTGGTGTTCGGGGTGCTGGGGACCAACCTGGACGCGGGCCGAGGCCCCCGGAGGTGGGACAAGTGGCGCCCCTCGGTGGGGCTCTGTCAGCAGGAGGATCTGCTGGTGCACCGCTTCGAGCTGCTCCATCCCCCCGGTCAGGAGGAACTGGCGCGCACGGTGGAGCAGGACATCCAGCAGGTCTCCCCCGAGACGCAGGTGCGCCCCACCGCCGTGGACATCCGCAACCCGTGGGACCTGGAGGAGACCTACGGCGCGCTGCTCGACTACGCCCGCACGTACCCCTTCCAGCCCGAGCAGGAGGACTACCTCGTGCACATCACCACGGGCACGCACATCACGCAGATCAGCCTGTTCCTCCTGGTGGAGAGCCGGCACATCCCCGCGCGGCTGGTGCAGACCTCGCCTCCGGCCTCCGGCCGGGACCATGGCGGGCCGGGGACGCACACCCTCATCGATCTGGACTTGTCGAAGTACGACACGCTGGCGAGCCGCTTCCGGCAGGAGCAGCGAGAGGGCCTGTCCTTTCTCAAGGCGGGCATCGACACGCGCAACGCGGCCTTCAACCGGCTCATCGAGCGCATCGAACAGGTGGCCACGAGCTCGCGCGCGCCCCTGTTGCTCATGGGTCCCACCGGAGCGGGCAAGTCGCAGCTCGCCCGGCGCATCTACCAGCTCAAGAAGGCGCGGCGGCACGTGAGCGGCCCCTTCGTGGACGTCAACTGCGCCACCCTGCGCGGTGACGGGGCCATGTCCGCCCTCTTCGGCCACGTGAAGGGGGCCTTCACCGGCGCGGTGGGAGACCGGCCGGGGCTGCTGCGCCAGGCGAACGCGGGCGTGCTCTTCCTCGACGAGATTGGCGAGCTGGGCGCGGACGAGCAGGCCATGCTCCTGCGCGCGCTCGAGGACAAGCGCTTCCTGCCAGTGGGCTCGGACAAGGAGGTGGAGAGCGACTTCCAGCTGCTCGCGGGCACCAACCGGGATCTGCTCGCCGAGGTGGAGCGTGGACGCTTCCGGGAGGATCTGCTCGCGCGCATCAACCTGTGGACCTTCCGGCTGCCCGCCTTGCGCGAGCGGCCCGAGGACATCCTCCCCAACCTCCTCTATGAGCTGGATCAGGCCTCGCAGGCGATCGGCACGCGCGTGACGATGAACAAGGAGGCCCAGGCCCACTTCCTGCGCTTCGCCACCTCCGCCGAGGCGCGCTGGAGCGGCAACTTCCGCGACCTCAACGCCGCCGTGCTGCGCATGGCCACGCTCGCCCCCGGTGGCCGCATCACCCGCGAGGGCGTGGACGAGGAGCTGGAGCGGCTGCGCGCCGCGTGGCTCCCCACCCCGCCTGGCTCCCGGCCCCTGCCCATGGAGGAGGATCTGGTGACGCGGGTACTCGGGGAGGACAAGGCCGAGGCCCTGGACCGCTTCGACCGGGCCCAGCTCGAGGAGGTGCTCGCCGTGTGCCGCGAGGCCCGCTCCCTGTCCGACGCGGGGCGCATGCTCTTCGCCTGCTCCCGGGCACAGAAGAAGAGCGTCAACGACGCGGACCGGCTGCGCAAATACCTCGCCCGCTTCGGCCTGGAGTGGACCAGCGTCCAGGCCTGAGTGAACCACAAGAGGTAGGCGCCACATCCACCCGGGGGGCTGTCACCTGGTGCACGAAGCGATCGTTCCTGGACGACAGACTCACGGGAAACCTTCACTCACACGCTTCCCAGTCTCGCGGAAGTGGCGAAATCTTCCCGGCGACCTACATCGCCGCCGACTTCCCTCCAAGAGGTCCGGCGCCCGCCAGCTCAGGAGAAGACCATGAAGACACTCGTGACGCGCGCAATGCTGTGGGTGGCCCTCTCCACGGGTTGTGGTCCGGTCGGGGACGCCGCCGCCCCCTCCGAGGCGGAACCCGGTCAGGTGACCCAGGCCATCGAGGACGACAACGGCCTGACGCCCAATGGACTCGCCTTCAACGGGCTCGCCTTCAACGGCCTGGCCTTCAATGGACTCGCCTTCAACGGGCTCGCCTTCAACGGCCTGTCCAGTCCCTTGTTCTACTCCTGGTTCTGGCAGCACCCGTCCGAGTCCAACCTCTTCATGAAGTACCTGGTGCGCTGCGCCGTGCCCGAGGGGCAGACGCGCAGCTACAAGCTGGGCTCCACCACCTATGTGTGGCCCGGCGGCCTGGGACTGGCACCGGGCTGGGCCAACGGCGCGGCGGCGACCCTGGAGGAGCAGCAGGTCGTCAGCGCGTGCCTGGCGGCCCTCACCAACAAGTATGGGCGCTCGGTCCTCCTGTCGGTGCAGGGCACCAGCGCCAAGGGGGTTCGCATCCCCACGGCGAGCGGGGAGCTGGCGGACTATCCCCTGCGCGAGGCCTGCTTCTTCGGCAACCTCTTCAATGGAGCGGGTCTGTTCGTGGGCAATGACCAGGGCATGCTGGGCGGCAACCAGGCGAGCCTGCGCGCGTGCGCGCTGATGGGAAGGACGGAGTGCGCGCCGCTCGTGCACGTCGGGAGCTGCCATGAGGTCTGCCAGCTCGACGCCACGGGGACCTACTTCGCGCGGTGCACCCGGGGCGGCGTCACCTACCACGCGCTCAGCACCCGGCTGCGCACCCAGGACATCTACACCTGTGGGGATGGGCGCTGCCAGTTCCCGGAGACCTGCGCCAGCAACAACGCGGGCACCTCCTGCAAGCAGGACTGCGGCACCTGCGGTTGACGCGAGCGCTCTCCCCAGGAGGCGGCCCAGGAAAATTCCGCCCTGAAACCAGCGACGAGGATCTAGGCGGGGGCCGCATCCCTTCCGTATAGGATGCCCCCCGATGCGAACGCGCAGGCCCCTGGCCATCTTCGATGCACTCGCCTCGCTGGCCACCGCCTTCAAGGACATCTTCCCGGGCAGCATCACGTCCACGCTGTCGGCGGACGATCTCGCCGCCCATGTCGAGGCGCTGGGCACCCGCGCGGCCCTCAAGCCCAAGGTGATTCCGCTCGACGAGACGCGGCTGGGCGCCCTGCTCTACTTCGATGATCAGCCCACGCCCCAGGCCGGCCTGCTCATCGATCTGCGGCGCCCGGTGCGCACCAGCGACAGCCACTTCGCCCGCTCCTTCTGCCGCGTCTTCAACGACGACCTGAATCGCGTGTCCGCCGCCCTGCCCCTCAACGAGCACTGGGCCTCGCTCGAGCAGACGCGCCTGCGCCGCGCCGTCGCGCGCTTCCTCAACTACCGGCCCCAGCAGATGTCCAGTTGGATCCGCGCCGTGGAGGACTCCATGGCCCTCACCTACGAGGGCCGCGCCGTGCGCCACTGCCTCATCGTCGCGCGCAAGGCGCCCAAGCTCGTGCAGAAGCTGCAGAACAAGTTCATCCCCCTGCCGGGCGGCATCTCCATCGAGAACGCGCTCCTGCGCGAGAAGTGGATCCGCACCGTCGTGGACGGCCGCCGCGTCGCCCTACTCGGCAGCATGCACTCCGGCAGCATCATCGGCTTCATCTCGCTCGCGGAGATGGATCGCCAGGAGGCCGCGCTGCGCTACGCCCCCCACGAGACGCTCCTGCCCGTGCAGGCCGTGCTCTCCCACTCGCCTCATGACGTCGCGCTCGTGGCCTCGCCCCAGGGAGATCTCTTCATCCTCAGTGGCAAGGGCTCCGTCTTCCAGAAGACCCACGGCCACTGGCGCGTGCTGGACTACGCGGCCCTGCACGAGCGCATCTCCATGCGCTTTCGCGAGGACGTCGTCACCGGCGTGCTGCGCGCCGCCATCGATCTGGCCTTCGAGCGCACCGGCGCCCTCTTCTGTCTGCTCGACTCGCGCGAGGACCTCACCGACTTCATCCCCGACCATGGCCACCCGCTCGCCGCCAACTCCCACCTGCGCCGCTCCCTGCGCGGGCAGAACATCGCCATCTGGGCGCAGCGCCAGGTCATCACCGCCGCGGCCACCACCGATGGCGCCGTCGTGCTCGACGCGGACGGCAGCATCCTCGACATCGCCTGCATGATCTCCAGTCCCAAGGAGATCGCCCGCCTGGGGGTGCGCGAGCCCAGCATGCCCGGGGCCCGGGCGCTCGCCGCCTGGCGCGCGAGCTTCCGCGGCGTGGCCCTCAACGTCTCCGAGGACGGCCCCATCACCGTCTACGAGCGGGGCGCCGTCATCGGCCGCATCGGCTGATGCCCCTCCGCCGGGCGCCCGGGCGAGCGACAACTCCCGCCGTCCGGATTCCCCACGTCGGCCCGGACACTCGGCTAGGCTGCCGGCCCCCGGGCCCGAGCGCCCGGTCCTTCCAGGAGTCCACGTGAAGTCCTTCCTCATGGTCGCGGCGGGCGCCGCCCTCTGGGGCTGCTGGTCCCTCTTCCTGCGGCCAGCGGGCCTGTCCGGCACCCAGAGCGCCTTCCTCTCGCTGGTGATCATGTCGCTGCCGGCCCCCTTCGTGCTGAGCCCCGGGGCCTGGCGCGACCGGCGCGCCACGCTCGCGCTCGGGGTGCTCGCGCTGTGCGACGCCGCCAACGCCGCCCTCTTCTTCGCCGCCGTGCAGCGCGGGCCGGTCGCCGTCGCCGTGCTCACCCACTACCTGGCTCCCCTGCTCATCGCGCTCGCCGCCCCATGGGTGCTGCGCGAGCGCCGCTCCCCCAGGGCCCTGCTCGGCGCCCCCCTCACCCTGCTGGGCCTCGCGCTCCTGCTGGGCACGCCCCGCGGCGGCCTCGCCGACCCCCGCACGGCCCTGCTCGGCGGCGCCAGCGCGCTCTTCTTCGCGGCCAACGTGCTCTCCATCAAGGAGGCCTCCCGAGCCTTCTCGCCCCTGGCCATCAACTCGCTGCACGCGCCCCTGTCCGCGCTCGTGCTCCTGCTCGTCTTCGGGCGCGACGCCCTTCCCCCCGCCCTGGATGGGCGACTGCTGTGGGTGGGGGGAGGCGGCCTCCTGTGTGGCATCGTGGGCAACTCCCTCTTCTCCGCCGGGCTCAAGGGCGTGCCCGCTGCGGCCGGCTCGGCCCTCACCTACCTGGAGCCGCTGACGGCCGCCCTGGTGGGCTGGTGGGTGTTCGCCGAGCCGCTCGGTCCCTCGGGGCTCGTGGGGGGCCTCATCGTCCTGGGCACCGGCGTCTGGGTGGCCCGGGCGCCCCGTGCTCCCGCCCCATCCGTCGAGGTGGCGCCGGGCGCGGGATGCACATAAATGGAAGCCGTCCCAAATCCCCGCTTGCGCTCGGGGCCGGGGGAATGGTCCTCTTTTCCCTTCCTTCCAAGCCAGTCCGTCTTGCCCCCACGGAAGCAGTACCCGTATGGAACCTTCCATCGACAGCCGTGAGTACCGCGTCGTCTTCTTCTGCCCGACCTCGAGCGCCCAGCTCGAGCACATCGAGGCTCCCGTGCGCCGGGTGCTCACGCGCATCTCCGCCCCGCCCGCCGAGCTCGCGCCGCTCGAGGCCGCGGGCACGCTGGGCGAGGCCGGCTGGCGCGTCTACCTCGTGCGCTCCATGACCGAGCGCTCCGCCGCGCACGCCCTCGCCGCCCACGTCACCGAGGCCGCCGCCGCCATCTCCACCGAGCTGGACACCGAGGTGCTCGGGCTCTACGTGGACGTGGGCAGCGACTCGGCGCGCATCTGCCGGTGCATGCCCGAGGAGAACCCCGAGACGTTCAGCGGCCAGCGCCGCAACGTGTTGGATCGCACCGCGGAGTGGTTGGACATCAACCCCGCGCACCTCTCGGCCCTCTTCCAGCTCGCCCTGGACGCCGACGAGGAGGTGGACGCCGAGGATCGCTTCGTGGAGACGAAGCTGCGCGAGGCGCGCGCCTTCATGCAGCGCTACCGTCAGAGCCGATGAGGTCCAGCACTCCGGCGGATCTCGCCGGCCGCTGTCCGGGCTGCTACCTGCCGTGTGCCCTGTGTCTGTGCGCCGAGGTGCCGCGGGTGGACACCCGCACCGGGGTGCTCGTCATCCGCCACCACAAGGAAGCCCACAAGTCCACCAACACGGCGCGCCTGGCGGCGCTCGCCCTGCCCCGCTGCCACATCCTGCCCTATGGCGCGCCGGGCCAGCCCTTCTCGCTGTCGGTGCTCGACGCGCCGGGCACGTGGATCGTCTTCCCGGACGCCCCGCCCCCTCCACCCGGAGCGCCTCCACCCGAGCGGCTGCTGGTGCTCGACGGCAACTGGGCCCAGGCCCGGCGCATGTACCAGCGCCTGGGGTTGAGCCGCATGCCGGGACTGGCCCTGCCCCCGCCCTCCGCGGACACCCGGCGCCTGCGCCGTCCGCCCCACCCCTACGGCATGTCCACGGTGGAGGCGATCGCTGGCGCACTCTGCGTGCTGGAAGGAGAGGAGGTGGCCCGGCCCCTCTACGCACTGCACGAGCTGATGATCGATCGGGTGTTGGCCGCCCGGGGCCGGCTCTCCGAGGAGGACTGAGCGGGAAGCCCGTTCGCGGCGCCCGTGTGGTGTAGGGTGCTCGCCGTGACGGAGATGTTGGTCTACGACTACACGATGGAGTCCCTGCTGCGCGTGCTGGGCCAGCCCCTCACGGCCGAGCACCTCACCGAGCTTCGAGCGTTGGGCGTCGATCCCCGCCAGCTCCAGCCCGCCTATCCGGTGGACAAGTACACCCAGGTGCTGAACTTCATCGTGGCCGAGCTCTGGCCCCGGCTGCCGCGGGAGGAAGCCGGCTTCGAGCTGGGCCGGGCCTTCATGCGCGCCTACCAGCAGACGGCGATGGGCAAGGCGGTGGCCGCGGTGACGCGGGTCATCGGTCCCCACCGGTCGCTCGAGCGGATGAGCCGCAACTTCCGCAGCGCCAACAACTTCACCGAGACGAAGCTGAACCAGGTGGGGCCGAACCACTACGAGCTGTGGTTCAACCACGCCCGCCACCCGAACTTCTTCCGGGGCCTGCTGACCGAGGCCCTGACGAGGACGGGCGCCCGGGAGGTGTCCGTGACGCTGCTGACCGTGGGCGAGGCCCACGAGGCCACCTTCCACATCACCTGGAAGCCGTAGCTCCCCCAGAAAAACCGAAGCCCGCCCCCCGATACCTCTCGGCACGGGGAACGGGCCACGGAGAAATCCCGCGTGCCCCCCGGCTCGCGGGAACGGGGAGGCGAGGCCAAGACGAGGCGCCCGCCTCCCGAGGTCGGTGGCTCCAGGTCGCGATCCCCCTCGCAACCCGGAACCCCCTTCCCTGTTCCGCAACGCAACATCCCACGCCTGCCTGCCCGTGTCTGTGAAGCCGTTCACTCCCCGGAAGTGAACCGCTTCACACCCAGGGAGCCCCGTCCGGGCGGCGGCGGGGGCGGCCTCCAGGCGAAGAGTCTGGGGTCCGGACGCACTCCGCTCTTCGGGGAATCCATGGGGGTGAGCTAGCCTGCCGGTGCCGGATGGTCTCCATCCTCCAGGAAGGCACATGCTGCGCACCCTGCTTACCCGATTCATCCTGGCCGCCGGGCTCATCGCCTGGACGGCCTCGGCGGCGCCGACCCCCAACGCCCCCGAGCTTCCCTCCCCCGAGGAGCGGCTGAACCGTCTGGCCCGCTTGTGGGGCCAGGTGAAGTACCGCCACCCCTCCCTGGCCTACAAATCCATCGACTGGGACGCCGCCCTGATGACGGCGCTGCCCCGCGTGGAGGCCGCCAAGGACCGCGCCGCCTACGCCGAGGCCGTCCAGGACATGCTGGAGGCGCTCAACGATCCCGCCACGCGGATCCTCCGCCCCGACGAGCGGCAGGAAGGCGCACCGGCCGACCCGGCCCGCACGCGCGAGCCGCGCCGGTGGGAGGCCAAGGACGTGCTCGTGGTCAACATGGGCGTGATGCAGCCGACCGCCTCGTTGCGCGAGGATCTCGCCCGGGCCAAGGCCGTCATCCTCGACCTGCGCGCCCGGGGACTGGATCCGCGCGCCTCCGAGTCCATGCGCCAGGCGCTGGGCGAGGTGCTGCCGCTCCTGCTCACCCAGGAGTTGCAGGTGCCCGGGCCCCGCGCCGTGTACCACTCGGGCTACCGCCCGCAGACGATCTCCTCGAGCGGCGGCTTCGCCACGTCGTTCCTCACGTCGACGGGAGAGCGCATCTCGCCCCAGGCCCCGGGCAAGGCCCTGCCCCTGCTCTTCCTGTTGGATGACCAGTCCTCCGTGGACGCGCGCGTGCTCACCATGAAGGCGCAGGGCCTGGCGCAGCTCATCACCGAGGGCCGCCTGGACGATGGCTCGAGCGTGGAGCGCACGCGGGTGGACCTGGGCGCCGGGTTGACGGCGGTGGTGCGCTTGAGCGAGCTGGGCGTGCCCCTGCGCGCGGACGCCGTGCTGCCCAAGCGCTCGCGCTCGGGCAAGGACGAGGCGCTGCTCAAGGCGCTCGAGCTGGCGCGCAAGCCGGTGCGCGGCAAGGCGCCCAAGGTGCGCGAGGCGGATCTCCCTCCGGGCCGGTGGCAGGCGGACCTGGCGTACGCGGACACGCCCTATCCGGACAGGCCCCATCGCCTGCTCGCGCTCTTCCGGATGTGGAACATCATCGAGTTCTTCTACCCCTACAAGCACCTGATGGATCAGGACTGGGACAAGGCCCTCTCCACGTTCCTGCCCCGCTTCTCCAAGGCCAAGGACGCCGCCGAGTACTCGCTCGCGGTGGCGGAGATGAGCACGTGGCTCAAGGACGGACACACCACCCTGCACGGCCACCCCGAGCTGGAAAAGCGCGGCATCGCCGGCGTGTTGGCCCCCTTCGAGACGATGGAGCTGGAGGGCAAGGCGGTGGTGACCCGGGTGTGGGACGAGGCGGCCGCCCCGGGGCTCGCGCCGGGACAGGTCATCGAGACGTACGAGGGCAAGCCCCTGGCGGAGCGGATGGACGCGCTCAAGCCCTACGTCACGGCCTCGACGCCCACGCACCTGCGCCACCGCCTGCTGGCGCGTGCCCTGTCGGGAGCCGAGGGCTCCCAGGCCACGGTGGGCGTGCGCGACGCCGCGGGACAGCGCAAGCAGGTGCGCTTCACCCGGAGCATGCAGTCGTTGCAGAAGCCACCCACGGGAGACGCCTGGCGCATGTTGGGCAACGGCGTGGGCTACGTGGACCTGACGCGCCTGCAGCCCGCCGACGTGGCCACCCTGTTCGAGAAGATGAAGAGCACCAAGGCGCTCGTGTTCGACATGCGCGGCTACCCCAACGGCACCGCCTGGGCGCTCGCGCCGTACCTCAACGCGCGCAAGGCCCCCTACGGGGCGGTGATCGAGCGCAACATCGTCTCGTCGGAGGAGCTGGGCGGACGCTACAAGTACTTCCAGCCCCTGCCCCAGGCCGACGTCACCCCCTATGTCGGCCGCACGGTGATGCTCATCGACGAGCGGACCATCAGCCAGGCCGAGTACACGGGCCTGTTCCTCGAGGCGGCCAACAACACCACCTTCATCGGCACGCCCAGCGCGGGCGCCGACGGTGATGTCACCAACATGGTGCTCCCGGGCGGCATCGCGCTGCTCTTCTCCGGCGACGACGTGCGGCACGTGGATGGCCGTCAGTTGCAGCGCGTGGGGCTCAAGCCCCAGGTCTTCGTGCGGCCCTCCCTCTTGAGCGTCCAGAAGGGCCAGGACGAGGTGCTGGAGCGGGCGCTCAAGTACCTCGCGAGCAAGGGTGTGGGCGCCAAGGTGACGGGAGGCACGCCGCGGTAGGCGGGCCTCCACGCGGTCCTCCTCACCCTTTCTGGCTCGCTCTCACCCGAGGCTTCCAGCGGCGGGTTCGATTCCCGCCGCCTCCAATCGAGGTTGCCCGCCACCGAGCGCGGCCCTCCAGGCGAACTCCTCGACGTTCGCCTCGGAGGCCAGCGCATTTGGGCTGCCCTTCGGCATAAGCCATCCGAGAGGAGCCGCGGTTGCAGCTTGAGGCTACGAAACCAACCCCAGCAAGTGGAAGAACACCAACCCGGGGCCCACGTGTGGTTCATCGGGCAAGTCCGGATCCGGAAACAAGCGACGAGCTTCCTCCGCCACGTCTCCTTCATAGAGCTGTGTTGCCAGGGTCACCCAGTCCAAACCCGCGACGCCTGGCTTCAACTCAAGTGCTTTGCGCTGCGCCCACGCGAACAGTTCGTCTTCCCGTGCATCATCACCTGACGACCACTTGATTGTAACTGCTCGCCGTCCCCCGTCGTGACGAGAGAGGCAGAGGCGTGAGACGTCCAGGCAATAAACCTGGAGGTACACGTGGAGAAAGAGTTGGAGCAGTTCCGGCAGGAGGCACAGAGGCTGAGGGCAGGACGAGCCAAGGGCTCGGCCCCATTCCCCGAGCCACTGAGAGCGTTCGCGGTGCGCTACCTGGCGCAGGAACTGGAGAAGGGAGAAACACTCAAGTCCGTGGTGGAGAGGCTGGGAGTGTCGGAGCCGACGTTGCAGGCGTGGCGGCGAGGGCAGACGCCCGGCAGCAAGAAGACGCGGAGCAGTGAGCCGAAGACGGAGCCGCTGCTGCCCGTGGTGGTGCACCCACCGAAGCCGCACGCGGCCTCGCCCGTGGCGACTACCTTGGCGGTAGTATCGCCGCAGGGCTGAAGAGTGGAGGGGCTGGGCCTGGAGGAAGCGGCGCAGTTGCTGCGGAGGCTGGCGTGCTGACGCTCACGCGGGCGGTGCGCGTGTTCGCCTGTGCGGTGCCGGTGGACATGCGCAAGGGCTTCGACGGGCTGAGTGAAATGGTACGCCTGGACGGTGGCCAGCCCCCAGGCGGTGTACCACCGGATTCTCCCCAGCCGCTCCGGGGCCACGGCCCGCCAGGTGCTGGGCGACTACCAGGGCGTCGTCATGGTGGACGGGTACGCCGCCTACCAGACGGCGACGAAGTCCAGTGCCGACGGGCCCGCCTCCTGCTCCCTGGTGTTTTGCTGGGCCCACGTGCGACGCAAATTCGTGGAGGCCGAGAAGGTGGCGCCCGCGTGCGCCGAGGTGCTGAGTCTCCTGGGCCAGCTGTATGCCATTGAAGCGGGCCTGCCCGACCCGCATGCGCTGGAGGGCGAGCTCCAGGCCGCGGCACTCGCGCACCGTCTGGCGGTGCGACGGGAGAAGTCCGCCCCGCTGGTGGCTGCCATCCGCGAGTGGGCGCTGGCTCAGCGCGCACTGCCGGGCAGCGCCCTGCGCAAGGCGCTCGAGTACATGCTGGAGCTGTGGAGCGGACTGACCGTCTTCCTCTCCAATGCCTGGGTGCCCCTGGACAACAACCTGGTGGAGCGCCAGCTGCGGGACATGGTGCTGGGCCGCAAGAACCACTATGGCTCCAAGTCGCTGCGCGGCACCGAGGTGGCGGCCCTCTTCTACTCGCTCATGGAGACGGCGCGCCTGTGCGGTGAAGACCCGGGGCGCTACCTGCTGCGCGCCGCGCTCGCCGCCATCGCCAATCCCGGCACCGTCACGCTCCCTTCCAGCATCGACTGAACACGCCGTCTCGTCTTGCTCCAGGCCCGGGCGGGCTCATCCTCGCCCGTCCAGACGGGGCACGGCGAGCTGTTACGGAGCGTCTGCGTGTGGGCGTATAGGAGGGATGGGGGCGGTGTTGAGGGAGAGGGCTGGAGCCGAGGGGTCGAGGAGGGCTGCGGACGGGTGCCACGAGGGCTGTGCGCCGGGCCGGTGGAGACGAGGTGCAGCCCCATGGGGCACACGCCGGCCCAGAGGCCTTCCCAGGGGAAGGCAGCAGGGGCGTGGGCGTCTTTGGCACCGTGACGGCTCGAGGCTCAACACCACGCGTGCTGGGGTGGCCCCTGCGCTGCGGCCAGCGGCAGCAGGCCGCGTGGGCAGTGACAGGTGCTCCAGAATGGGGCGTACTGCGTTGGGTGCCGTCAGGTACGCCAACACTCGGCGCCTGCCTCCACACCCGTCACAGGTGAAGACATCCAAGGCGAACGTTCTGCGCAGCAGCTTCGCGAGAGTCCACTCCCGGCATCCGCTTCTTCTTCGGCTCCTTCCTGACCGCTGCCTGGGGTGCCACGCTCGCACCCTCCTCACCTGCTTGAGGGACCAGAAATGGCCGCAGTTCGTTCGCGTGAAGGTGCGTGTTGGCATGCAGGGAGAAGCCCTCCAGGAAGGCGCACCGGGGCTGCTTACTGGGAGGAGGCCGGGCGTCCACCTCCGTCCAGCGCAGCCGCTGTTGTAGCGAGTGCGCCTGGTACGCCCGCAGCGCGTCCTCGGGCCCTTGTGCGGGGAGGGCCCCTCGTTTGTCCAGAAGGCGCAGCACCCGGTGATGCACCACCCGCAGCAGTCGCTCCACCTCACCTTGCGTGGGCGGGGGCAACGCCTCGAAGCGCACGCCGCCCTCCCGCGGCACGAAGACGCCGTCTGGCACCAGCGAGTGGAAGTGAGGCGTCACTTGCAACGCCGAGCCGAAGAACTGGATGAACGACACGGCCCCGGCCTGCCCACGTTGGATACCCTGCCTCCGCGCTCGCCGACGCTGTAGGGCGAACACCGCGCGCAGGAAGACGGTGAGGACGTCCGAGAGCAGTCCCGCGTCCTTGAGGAGTACCCACCGCACCCGGTGCGGAAAGGACAGCGTCCACTGCCGGTAGGGCACGTGCGGCAGCACCCGCTCCACCAGGTGCTCCGCTGTGACATGCGCCCGTTTCGCATTGCAGGACGGGCACACTCCTCGTCCCTTGCACGAGAAGGCGACGAGCAGCTCGTCCTTGCAACTCTCGCAGCGTACCCGCGCGAAGCCGTGCGCCAGCACGCCGCACTCCAGGTACCGGGCGAAGTCCCGCTCCACGTACCGGGGCAGGCCGCGCCCCACCTCGCTGGCCTCGATCATCAGGACGCAAACGGCAAAAACGGCCGGAGAGGGGGACGGCATGCTCGATGGTGACGTCCTCCCCCTGCACAATGACCCGCTCGACGAGCAGGCGGACGAGTCGGAGTATAGGAAGGATGGAAGGCCTGTTGAGGGGTGGCGAGCTGGAACGCCGGGGCCGAGCCGCTGCATCCAGAGCTTCTTGGGCTCCCAGCCCGAGAAGGACTGCTCGAAGCCCGTCCGGCCCACGCGGCGCAGCGGAGAGGGACCCGTGGCCCCTACCATCGCATAGGGAGAGGAGGAGGCCTGGGAAGGAGTGGGGCCCGTCGACCTGCCCTGGAGGTGTATACCTCAAGAAGCTGTGGAAGCAGGGCTGGGAGCTTCCCAGCCTTGCCCCGCAGGCCGCGTAGCGGCGAGGTCGCCGCGAGGCGGCCTAGGAGCTTGTCGGAGAATCCCACCGTAGAGGGTGGGCCGGAGGGGTGATGCCCCAGGTGGTCCTTCAGAGGGGAGGCGAGTTCTGGTTGAAGGTGGAGGGTGAGCACCCCGTCGACGAAGAAGCCGGAGCAGGCCGCGCTGTTGGAAGTAGCCACCAAGGAGAAGCCGAGGCGGGAGGAGACGAAGAGCTCCGCCCGGTTCAGCTCGCCGAGGCCGTTCCGGGAGTGGCAACCGGAGCAGGGGCAGTTGCTGCCGCAGTATGCGCGGGAGGTGCTGGGAGAAGGACACCTGGCGAGCTTCTTCGTCGAGCTGCGCAAGGCGCTCGACTTCAGCCCCATCCTGAGTGCGTACACGAAGGAGTGCGGCCAGCCGGCCTACCACCCGGTGATGATGGCGCTGCTGCTCATGTACGCGTACGCACGAGGCATTACGAGCAGCCGGGAGATTGAGAGGCGGTGCGAGACGGACATCGCCTTCCGCTATCTGACGGGAGGAGGGAGGCCCGACCATGACACGGTCTGCGCCTTCCGGGTGAGGCACCTGGAAGCCTTCCGCGCGCTCTTCGTGGACACGCTGAGACTGGCGCGCGGCTCGGGGCTCAAGAAGCTGGGGCATGTGTCGGTGGACGGCACGAAGGTGAAAGCCAATGCCAGCAAGCACAAGGCCATGAGCTACGGACGCATGGAGGAGGCCATGAAGAAGCTGGACGAGCAGATTGACAGGCTATTGGAGCAGGCCGCGGCACTGGATGCCGAGGAGGACAAGCGCTACGGCAAGGGCAGGCGCGGGGACGAGCTGCCCGAGGAGCTGAAGAATCCAGAGAAGCGGGCCGAGCGTCTGCGGCAGGCGGCACGTCAGCTGGAGGCGGAGAAGAAGCGCGAGCTGGCGGCGCAGAAGAAGAAGCGCCGGGAGAAGATTGGCCAGGCCAAGAAGGACTTGGAGAAGGAGGCCCGGGAGAAGGCCGAGGCCCGGGGAGAAAACCCCGAGGAGGCCAGGCCTGGCGAGAAGGCGCAGCGCAATTTCACCGACCCGGACTCCAGAATCATGCCCCGGGCAGGCAGCTTCCAGCAGTCCTACAACGCGCAGGTGGCGGTGGACGCGGACAGCCAATTGATAGTGGCGCAGCAGGTGGGGCAGAGCGGCAACGATGCGCGGCAGCTCGAGCCGATGGTGGAGCAGACGCGCGACAACACGGGGCTGTTGCCCGTGCAGTTGAGCGCGGACTCGGGCTACTTGTGCCAGGAAGACATAGAGAAGGTGCAGGCCCAGGCAGTGGAGTGCTTTGTCGCCACGGGCCGCTCCAAGCACGGACAGGAGCCAGAAGCGGCACCCCGCGGACGCCCGCCCAAGGACTTGAGCTTCAAGGGGCGGATGCAGCGCAAGCTGCTGACGAAGCGAGGCCGTGCGGCCTATGCCCGACGCAAGGTGACGGCCGAGCCCGTCATCGGGCAGGTGAAGAATGGGACGCTGCCGCGCTTCTCTCTGCGGGGTCTGCACAAGGTAAGCGGAGAATTCTCCCTGGCGTGCGCAGTGCACAACCTCAAGAAGCTGTGGCGCAAGGGCAGGCAGTTGCCCGTGCTGGTGGCGCAGCCCGCCTGACGGGCGGGGCCCACGCCCGTCGAGCCGCGGAGACAGGCACCTCCTGGTGCCTGCTACGCTCGGACGTGCTCCTAGCCGATTCGCCGACAAGCTCCTAGACCCGCTCAGGGCCGGTACTTGCACTGCGTTCCGTTGGCCGAGACGTTGGCCCAAGGATAGGCGGCGCTCGAACCGCACATGCTGAGCTCGTCACTGGACGCGATGTGACCGGTCGCTTGGGCCTGATTGTAGGTGTTCCCATTGTTGTTCGCGCCGGTGCGGAACTGTGCGCGCCAGCAGGCGTCCTTGCTCCCATAACCATCGTAGTTGGTCGAGGCGGGGCAAGCGGCATTGTTATTGTATTGAGTGACCCACCACTCGAGCCCGGCGGAATCCGCGCATCGCTTGAGATCGGCCAGATACCAGCCAATCCACATGCTACGCACGGGCTCCGAGGAGGAGCACACGGCGGAAATGCTGAAGATGCTTCCGTTGCAGGAGGCGCCTCCTGCATCCTGCCACGTGCCATTGTTGCAGTAGATTGCGACCGTGCCGCTGCGCGCCGGGCTGGATGGACCCATGACGACGAGGGTGCCATCGCTCGTCGCGGTAACATTGGCTGTGCAGGAGTAGGTCCCCGCAGTATTCGTATTGGAGTTCCAGGCCGATTGCGGCTGGGTCCACGTCAGTGTGCCGCCTGGGCAAGATAGGGCTGCCGCGTGAACCTCTCGATCCGGCGCTTTCCCGGCGTCACGTACCACTTCGAGCGGAGCGTCGGCAGTTGACGAAGAGGCCTTGAACACGACCTTTGCTTCCGCTGTCTCCGAAGCCTCAGGGTTGACGCCGGACTCGCCCCCGCACCCCGCCAAGAGCGACCCGAAGAAGACTGCACTCCACACACTGCGGCACACCAACGTACGAATTCGCATCGTTCTCCCTTATTGTCGGTATAATCCGACTTTCTGGACTCGACGGCTCCGGGCGCAGCCGTGCGCATCAGCCATGCGGCTTGGCCCCTTACCGTCGAATGGTATGAGCCGACACGGCCGAAAAGGATGCAGAAAAAAGTGGGCCTGATCCGCTTTTGTGGACATACCTCGTAAGTCGGCTACACGGGAGGTAGTGTCCATGGAGAGAAGAAAGAGGCGGAGCTTCAACGCGGAGTTCAAGGCCGAGGCAATCCGACTGGTGCGCGAGGGAGGCAAGAGCGTCTCCCAAGTGGCCAAGGACCTGGACCTGACGGACTCAGCCCTGCGCAACTGGATGAAGCAGGCGGAGGTGGATGCGGGCAAGGGCCCCGCGGGCGCTCTCACCACCGCCGAGCGGGAGGAGTTCGCGCGGCTACGTAAGGAGAACCGCCAGCTGACGATGGAGCGTGACTTCTTAAAAAACTCCTCTCGCTCGGTACCGCACCGCCTGTTGCGGAAGAAACTGGGGGGCGTCTGCGACGGCGCGCTCGGTTGCGAGCGGGTCCAAGAAATGGGACGCTTGCGGTCATGTCGTAGAAGGTTACTTCCCAAGTCCCGTCCTAGGGTTACGCTCACGATTCGCTGGGTGGAGCGGCCGTCTACTTTTTGTAACTGCTCGGCGTGTTCGCCTGTGCGGTGCCGGTGGACATGCGCAAGGGCTTCGACGGGCTGAGTGCCGTGGTGGAGCAGCAGTTGGGTGGGCAGCTGCTCAAGGGCGACGTCTTCCTCTTCGTCGGGAGGTGTCGCCAGCGGGCCAAGGTGCTCTACTTCGACGAGTGGGCGCTGGCTCAGCGCGCACTGCCGGGCAGCGCCCTGCGCAAGGCGCTCGAGTACATGCTGGAGCTGTGGAGCGGACTGACCGTCTTCCTCTCCAATGCCTGGGTGCCCCTGGACAACAACCTGGTGGAGCGCCAGCTGCGGGACATGGTGCTGGGCCGCAAGAACCACTATGGCTCCAAGTCGCTGCGCGGCACCGAGGTGGCGGCCCTCTTCTACTCGCTCATGGAGACGGCGCGCCTGTGCGGTGAAGACCCGGGCGCTACCTGCTGCGCGCCGCGCTCGCCGCCATCGCCAATCCCGGCACCGTCACGCTCCCTTCCAGCATCGACTGAACACGCCGTCTCGTCTTGCTCCAGGCCCGGGCGGGCTCATCCTCGCCCGTCCAGACGGGGCACGGCGAGCTGTTACCTTCCTTCGCCATACGGTTCTGTTTGGCCCACTCATCGGCTGCTTTGTTGTACATATCCGCCGCCTCGCGTGGATATGTCTGCTCGTTGCAGGTGCGCCGAACAAACAAGACGGCAACGCCTACAGCCGGGATGGGGGAATTGGGGGACGGGAGCCGGCGCAGGAGAGGGAAGCCTGGCGGCCTGATGCAGGTGGGAGGACCCAGCGCCGCCGGTGGCGCATCCGGTCAGGAGCAAGGCGAGCATCTGGTGTTTCATGTCTGGGCGCATGGACACATTCCCGGGGCTTCCCGGTGTACACGAGCCCCGAGAATTCTCCTCGCACCAGATGACTCCCTCGCTCCAGGAGTTACCGGGTTGGCTAGACTGTCCTCCTCCTCTTTGCCTGAAGGACAGTCCATGCCGACCCTCATCGCCGCCCCCACCCGTGTCACCGCCGCGGGCAACAAGCCCAAGCTCATCGACGAGTACATCGGGCGGGTGAACACGCGGCAGGCCGGGCTCAGCGTCGCCCACATGCGCAGCCCGGGCGGCTGGCTCGAGCCCGGACAGACTCCCGAGTTCCAGGAGATGACGGTGGTGCTGCGCGGCCTGCTGCGTGTGGAGCACCGCGGCGGCGCGCTCGACGTGCGCGCCGGACAGGCGGTGGTGACCGAGGCCGGAGAGTGGGTGCGCTACAGCACCCCCGAGGCCGAGGGCGCCGAGTACATCGCCATCTGCCTGCCGGCCTTCTCTCCCGACACCGTGCACCGGGACGCCTGAGCGGGCCCGGCCTCAGGGCGACGCGGACACGGAGCGGGTGGCCTGCTCGCCCCGGCGCAGGGGCCAGAGCAGCGCCACGAAGGCCACCGAGAGGACCGTGCCCAACAGGAAGACCTGGGCGTAGCTCCACCCGAACCGGGTCGCGAGCAGGCCCGCGAGCGGCCCCCCGGGGGACTTGCCCAGCACCTCCACGCTCGCCAGCAGCGTGTAGTGCGTCGCGCCAATGCGCCTGTCCACCCGCGACATCATGAACGCGAAGACGGCCGTGGTGAGCACGCCTCCGAAGAAGTGCTCCGCCACGGTGACGGCGATGACTCCTTGCGCCGAGGGAGGATGCAGCGCCAGCCACCACTCGCCCCCGAGCGGGATGACGCGCAGGCACGAGGCGAGCGCCAGCGCGCCCAGCAGCGGCATCCGGGCCGCCAACCAGCCCCCCGCCGCCGAGCCGAGCAACGACGCCACCATGCCCCACGTACCCACCCACTGGCCGATCTGCGCGGCCGAGAAGCCCATGTCCACGAGGAAGGGCTTGAAGAGCACGTCCACCAGGGTCTCGCCCAGCTTGTAGGTGGCGATGAAGAGCAACACCCAGCCCGTGCCCGGAAGGCGCCACGCGGCGGCGAGCCGCTCGCGCACCTCGCTCCACGACACGCGTTCTCCTCCACCCACCCCTTCGGCGCGCCGGGGCTCACGCGTCAGGGCCACCACTGCGAACACGCCCAGGGACAAGGCGGACATCACCAGGAAGATGCCCCGCCAGCCGAGCGAGCCGCTCATCCACACGAGCAGCCCTCCTCCAGTGAGCATCCCCAACTTGTAGCCCACCACCTGGGCCGAGTTGCCCCACCCCAGCTCATGGGGCTCCAGCAGATCCACCGCGAACCCGTCCACGGCGATGTCCTGCGTGGCCGCGAACAGGTTCATCAGGAAGACGAGCCCCAGCAGGGCCTTGAGCGCATCGGGCACCGGCACGAAGGCCGCCAGGGCGCACGTCGCCGCGAGCCCCAGTTGCATGGGCAATATCCACGACTTGCGCCGCCCCACGCGCTCCGAGCCATACCGGTCCACCAGCGGCGCCCACAGGGCCTTGCCCATCCACGGCAGCGACAGCAGGCCCAGGCTGCCGATGACCAGCAGCGACACGCCCTGCGTGCGCAGGTACACCGGCAGCGCGGTGGTCTGGAAACCGAAGGGCAGCCCCTGCACGAAGTACAGCGCGCTGAGCAGGGACACCTTGCGAACTCGGGACGAAGTAGGCGTCACGCCCCGGACGCTAGCGGAGAATTCAGTGCGCGCCGAACGTCTTCACCATCTTCGTGTAGACGCCCATGATGAGCAGGGGCCCCACCCACATGCCGGTGAAGCGGGCCGCCCGCTCGTGCCCCATCAGCTCCGCCCCCAGCGAGAAGGCCATCGAGCACAGGCTGGTGAAAAGAAAGACATCCGAGGGAATCTTCGCCGCCTGTTGCTCCAGGAGCCGGGTGAGGGAGTTCTCCGTGTGCTCGGCCCGCATGACCGCCGCCGCCCGGTATTCCTTCATCGACCGTTGACTCGCCGGATTCGTGTCCTGCCTCATCCCGCCTCCCCCATGTGACGGAGCCGGCGTGGCTCCGTGCGCCCTCGGCGCTGCGTACCATATTAAGTCCTCCACCCAGGAGGGCGAGGGGCGGAGGGGCGGGGCATGCAAGCGAGCGAGCAGGTACATGAGGGGTTGCTATTCGCGGCGGACGGAGCGGGTCCCCTGCTGCAGCGTGACTACTGGGGACTCATCGACCGGTGCGCGAGTTCGCCCAGGGAAGTGATGGAGTGGGTGGCCTTGCACTTCGGGGAGTTCGCCCCCAAGGAGTTGTGTGTCTTCGAGCGGACGGGAGACCCCGACGGGCCCCTGAAGCTGGGGGAGGAGTTGGAGGTGCGCATCCGGGGCGCGGGCCGGTGCCACGTGCGCGTCATCCACCAGGATCGCCAGAGCTTCACCCTGGGCACCCTGCCCGGCCACCCCGAGGCGGGACGCATCACGTTTGGCGCCTACCGGAATGAGCGGGGCGACGTCATCTTCCACATTCGAAGCCGGGCACGCTCCGGCTCGCCCATCATCTACCTGGGGTTCTACACCGGCGGCGAGGCCATGCAGACGAACACCTGGACGGACTTCGTGAACAACGTCGCCCTCACCGTGGGTGAGGGAATCATCGGCTTCATCCACGCGGACACGACCGTGATGGAAAAGGAGCACGAGGATGCGGACGACGTCCAGGGCCCCACCTATCTCGCACGGGGAGACGAGACATGACGAACGTCGAGTGGCGCTTGATGTCGGGTTGGTCGGACAAGGAGGTGATGGAGCGGCTCGCGCGCGCGTCCACCCTGCCCCTCAACTTCGAGGTGCAAGAGAAGGACATGACGCCCGACAACGGCTGGAGCCAGGTGGAATCCCAGGCCATCATCGGCTGTGATCCTCCGGGCCCGCCCCAGGAGGGAGACGCGTTCCACAAGCTCAAGGAGGCCGTGGCGCGCATGGGCTTCTCCGACCCGCGCATCGTGCACGGACACTTCAGCGACACCATGCCGCTGCTGGGCCGCCCGATGATGCTCGAGCTGCGACCCCTGGTGGGCCTGCGCTACCTGTGCCCGGTGCGCGTGCGCGCCGTGCGCTCCGAGGTGGATGACGAGCGCACCGTCTATGGCTTCAGCATCGACACGCTGCAGGGGCACGTCGAGGCGGGGCGCGAGTGGTTCCTGCTGAGCAAGGATCACCGCACGGGCGAGCTGCGCTTCCACATCCGCGCCGCGTGGCGCGAAGGGCAGTTCCCCAACTGGTGGAGCTACGTGGGCTTCGAGTTGATGGGCCGCCGCTACCAGCGCGCCTGGCACCACCTGGCCCACATGCGCTTGAGGGAGCTGCTGCGCGGCGGCCACCTGGAACAACATCCGGGCGCCCAGGCCCTGCAGGAGGCGAATCTCCGGGTGGGACGGCTGCCGGTACAGTTCGCCTCGCAGCGGGGCCTCAGCCGCCGCCTGCTGGGAGTGGAGCACGAAGTGGAGCGGGCCCAACGGGGCAACGGGTGGAACACCCTGGGCCTCGGAGTGCTCGCCGGCATGCGCAGCTTCAGCGCCCCGGCCCTGCTCGGCTTCCACTTCTCCCGCGAGCCCCAGGCCGCGCCCTCGGGAAGTCTGGGGCTGCTCGCCTCGCCCCTCGTGTCGCGCGCCCTCGCGGTGCTGACGGCGGGCGAGGTCGCCGCCGACAAGACGCCGTGGATTCCCGCGCGCATCTCCCCGCCCGCGCTGGTGGGCCGGGCCCTCTCGGGCGCGCTGGTCGGAGCCGCCCTGGCACCCCGCCGCCAGCTCACCCCGGTCCACGCGGTGCTGGGCGCGGCGGCGGCGGTGGCCTCGTCCTTCACCTTCTACGCACTGCGTCGGTTCATGACGCGCCGTCTGGGTGTGCCCAACGTGGTGGCGGGGCTCGCGGAAGACGCCGTGGCCGCCGCGCTCGGGGGCAAGCTGTTCGCCGCACTGCGGTGAAAGCTGGCATCGGGACCCGTGATCCTCCCCCTGCTGGGTCTCGGGGGGGGGTGGTGGCTCGAGTCACACCCTGGTGACAAAAGTCATCAGGGAACAAGTGGGAAACATGGTATATCCGGAAACCGCCCCGAGGAGATTCGGGCCCTTGCCCCTTGGGGAGGACTGGCACGGCCATTGCTTAATACCCTTCCGAAGGCCGAGGGGAACACGGCTGGTGTCCGTGCCCGACTGCCACCTCTGAATCCGTCGCTCTCCCCACTCCTGCTTCGAGGTCGTGATCATGCCCAACCAGGTCCGGTATCCCCCCGCTCCTCCCGGCGCCTACCCCGCGCATCGGCCCTATGCCCATGAGCCCGACGACTATCCCGGCTATCCCGCCGGCCGCGCCGGGCCCGCGCAGCGGCCCTATGCCCCCCAGGAGCCCGACGACTATCCCGGCTATCCCCCCAATCATTGGGCGAATGCGCCCCGGCCCCCGCCCATGCACCCGGCGGCCCAGGACGACTTCCGTGCCAGACAGCCCGCCGCCGCGGCCGCTCCCAAGCGCCCGGAGGTGACCCACACCAGCAACTCGCCGGAAGAAGCCAAGGCGAAGATCAAGGCGGGCGTGGATGGGCTGCGTCACTTCGAGCCCCACGCCGGCAAGCTCTTCCACTCCACCTCCTCGAAGTCGTGGGAGGGACTGGGCAAGGCGGGGGGCCTGGTTCCCGCCACGATGCTCAAGAACTACAACATCAAGCGCGCGGCGGGACAGGGCGACACCATCATCCCCAAGGAGAAGCCGGCCGTCTATTTCGGCCAGGGCTCCGAGGGCCTGGGGACCGCCATGTCGTTCTTCGATCTGTACAAGACCTCGGTCGCCATGAGCCCGCACCTGTACAGCAACCAGCAGCTGAACGACAAGATTGCCAAGACCCGCTACATCGTCAGGAACTGGGATATCGGCGACAGGAACTTCCAGTCGCATGACTACATCGCGAAGCTGTCCCTGGAGCAGGCCCGGAACCACCTGCGGCAGCTGGAAACGGAGAAGGAGCTGCGTGAGTCGATGCCCCACCGGCCGAGGAACGCCCAGCCCTACCCGGTGATGTTCGAGTTCAATGCGGACAACGGCCGTGAAGTGATAACGCCGGAGAAGGTGACGGGGACGGGCCGCAAGAGCATGGTCGGAGAAGTGGTCGTCCCGAGACCCGTCATGTTCAGGGATCACCTCAAGCGGGTCTTCGTTTCGGTCGACAACATGGAGCACGCGCAGAAGCAGATCGACCGGATTCTCGGCCGCGGTCACTCGGTGGAGGTGGTTCCCATGGAGTCGCTGACGCAGACGCTGAACTATCGGCGGACCGAGGGACGGGATCCCAAGAAGGCGAACAAGGCAGCCGCGACGATCGAGAACCGGAACGAGTGCACCTACAACACCGAGATCCGGGAGGCCCGGATCGCGGAACTCTACGACCAGGCCGCGGTCAGCCTCCCCAGCCGGCGCTGATTCCCCAGTCCCCTTTTTCCCAGGAACATCCCAGCCATGACGACCATTCTGCGTGCAGTTCCCAAGGCGGGCGAGGACTACCCCCAGGGGATTGCCTCCGAAATCAGCATCACCGCCGACGGCCAGCTCCAGGTGAAGTGCGACGACGACGAGACCTACGAGTGGATGACCACCCTGCTGGCCGAGAGCCTCTTCGTCGAGGGCCTGGGCTTTCCCAGCCTCAAGCGCGGCCCGGATGGCAAGCTCCTCAAGGACCCCGCCATCCGCAGGTACAAGCTCGAGGGCTACGTGGACCTGGCCCAGCCTCCCCAGCAGGTGTTGCAGGCCATCCGCGACGGCCTCGAGGCCTCCGACCGCTTCGAGCTGTCCTGGGTGAACTGAGCCCGCCGGCGGCTCGAGTCACCACCCTGGTGACTGCTGTCACCATGGAAGAAGCGGAAATCGGGACACCGCACGAGCCCTTCCCAGGAAATCCGGTCCCTTGCTTCTCGGGGGGAGGCTGGCACGGTCATTGCTCAGTACCCCACCGAAGGCCGAGGGGAACACGGCTGGTGTCCGTGAGCCCGACTGCCACCTCTGAATCCGTAGCGCTCCCCACTCCTGCTTCGAGGTCGTGATCATGCCCAACCAGGTCCGGTTCCCTCCGCCGCCTCCCGGCGCCTATCCCGCCCCCGCGCATCGGCCCCATGCCCAGGAGCCCAACGACTATCCTGGCGCGCTTCCCCCCAATCATTGGGCGAATGCGCCCCAGCCCGCGCACTACCCGCCCCCCCCGGCACCCATGCCCCCGCCCCGGGACAACTTCCAGGGCAGACACGGCCACCCGCCCGGCGCGGCGGCTCCCAAGCGCCCCGAGGTGATCCACACCAACAACTCGCCGGAAGAGCGCAAGGCGAAGATCGACGCGGGCGTGCAGCAGTTGCGCAACTACACCTCCCACGGCGGCAAGCTCTTCCACTCCACCTCCTCGAAGGCATGGGAGGGGCTGGGGAAGACAGGGGGCCTGGTTCCGCCCACGATGCTCAGGAACTACGGCATCAAGCGCGTGACGGGCGAGGGCGACGTGAACGTCCCGGGAGAGAAGAGTTCCGTCTACTTCGGCCAGGGCTCCCTGGGGCTGGGCAGGGCCCTGGGCTACTTCGAGCTGAACCAGAAGTCGACCAACTTCAGCCCGCACCTGTACGGCGGCAAAGAGCTCCATGATGAGCTGAGCAAGACTCGCCACATCGTCAAGAACTGGAACCTGCCACGAGGGGAAAGCTTCCGTATCAGCAACCTCACCGTGGACCTGAAGCAGGCCCAGAGCCGTCTGCGCCAACTGGAGACGGAGAAGGAACTGCGTGATGCGCTGCCCCACCGGGCGAGGAACACCCAGCCCTATCCGATGATGTTCGATCTCGTGATGGGGGATAGGGGCGAGAAGAAGGTGAATCTGGATCATCGCTTCAACGATGGGTCCGGAGAAGTGATGGTCGACCGGCCGGTCATGTTCAAGGATCACCTCAAGCGGGTCTTCGTTCCGGTCAACAACATGGAGCATGCGAAAAAGCAACTCAACCAGATGCTCGGCCGCGGTCACTCGGTGGAGGTGATTCCCATGGAGTCGCTGATGCAGACCCTGCGCTACCAGCGGGACGAGGGGCGGGATCGCGAGAAGGCGAGCAAGGCGGCCACGTCGCTCCAGAACAAGGAACTGACGTTCAAGGGAATCACGCAAGCGGAATCCGCGATCTCGGGTCTTTACAACGAGGCCGCGGCCACCCTGCCCCTCAAGGGCTACTACTGAGTCCCCAGCCCCCTTTTTCCCAGGAACATCCCAGCCATGACGACCATTCTGCGTGCAGTTCCCAAGGCGGGCGAGGACTACCCCCAGGGGATTGCCTCCGAAATCAGCATCACCGCCGACGGCCAGCTCCAGGTGAAGTGCGACGACGACGAGACCTACGAGTGGATGACCACCCTGCTGGCCGAGAGCCTCTTCGTCGAGGGCCACGGCTTTCCCAGCCTCAAGCGCGGCCCGGATGGCAAGCTCGTCAAGGACCCCGCCATCCGCAGGTACAAGCTCGAGGGCTACGTGGACCTGGCCCAGCCTCCCCAGCAGGTGTTGCAGGCCATCCGCGACGGCCTCGAGGCCTCCGACCGCTTCGAGCTGTCCTGGGTGAACTGAGCCCGCTGGCGGCTGGAATCACCGGCCTGGTGACGGCTGTCGCCAGGCCGAGACTCCACCCCTCCGGGAAGGGATGGTACCCTCGCGCCTGATACCCCGCTGACGACGGGGCCCTCCTGTTTCGAGGTCATGACCATGCCGCCCCCCACCCGGTTCCCCCCGATTCCCGGCGTCAGGTACGTCCCCGCTCGCGAGGTGAGGCCCCAGCCCCTCGAGTCCTCGATTCCCGGCGTCAGGTACGTCCCCGCTCGCGAGGTGAGTCCCCAGTCGCCCACCTCCCCGTCGCCCCACGTCTCCCCGTCGCCCCACGTCTCCCCGTCGCCCCACGACAACTTCCAGCAGGGACCGCTCCACGCCCACTCCGCGCCTCCCGTCCTGGTGGCCCCCAAGAGCACCGCGGCAACCCATACCAGCAACTCGCAACAGGTCCGCGGCGCGAAGATCGACATGGGCGTAGAGCAGTTGAGCGGCTTCACTCCCCACGACGGCAAGCTCTTCCACTCCACCTCCTCGAAGGCGTGGGAGGGGCTGGGGAAGGCAGGGGGTCTGGTTCCAGCCACGATGCTCAAGGACTACGACATCGAGCGCGTGACGGGCGAGGGCGACATCTTCGTCCCCAAGGAGAAGGGGGGAATCCACTGCGGCCAGGGGGACCTGGGACTGGGCAGGGCCATGGCGTACTTCGAGCTGACCCAGGACTCGTCCCATTTCAGCCCGCACCTCCACACCAACCAACAGCTTCACGCGGAGATCAAACAGGCTCGCCACATCATCAGGAACTGGGACATCAAGGGAGGCTTCTACCATCAGGACAACAGCAGATCGACCCTGGGCCTGGAGCAGGTGAGAAACCGTCTGCGGCAACTGGAGACGGAGAAGTCCCTGCGTGACACGATGCCCCAGCGTCCGAGGAACACCGAGCCCTACCCGATGATGTTCGAGTTCGGCACGAGCAACGGCGACAGGATGTTGCGGATGGAGCGGATCTCTCCCCGAATTGGAGAAGTGGCCGTCAAGGAACCGGTCAAATTCGAGGAGAACCTCCATCGGGTCTTCGTTCCGGTCGACAACCTCGAACATGCGCGGGGGCAACTGCACCGGATGCTCGGCCCTCGTCATTCGGTGGACGTGATTCCCTACGAGTCCCTGCAGCAGACGCTGCATGAGCAGCGGAACGAGGAGCGGGATCCCGACAAGGCGTACAGAGCCAGGGCGGCGCTCCACAACAAAGCCGGCACGTACAAGGCGATCTCCCGGAGTGAGGCCGAGATCGGGGAGCTTTACGACGAGGCCGCGGCCACGCTTCCCCTCAGGACTCCGAACTACTGATTTCCCCCTGCTCCGAGTAGCATCGGGTCATGACCCCCATTCTCCGCGCGATCCCCAAAGCGGGTGAGGACTACCCGGAAGGGCCTCCCATCGAAATCAGCATCAGTACCGATGGTCAGCTCCAGGTGAAGTGCGACGACGACGAAACCTACGAGTGGATGACCAACCTGCTGGCCGAGAGCCTCTTCGTCGAGGGCCACGGCTTTCCCAAGCTCAAGCGCGGCGCGGATGGCAAGCTCGTCAAGGACCCCGCCATCCGCAGGTACAAGCTCGAGGGCTATGTGGACCTGGCCCAGCCCCCCCAGCAGGTGCTCCAGGCCATCTGGGACGGCCTCGAGGCCTCCGCTCGCTTCGAGCTGTCCTGGGTGAGGTAGGGGAAGAGCAGCCCAGGCGCGACCGTCACATCCAGCCCGCGTCCACTCCATCACCACGAGCAGGTGCGGGGCTCCGGGGGGAGCCCCACCCCTGGCGCACGGGAGCGGATCGCACATGTCCTTGAAGCGATATGGAGTCTTGAAGGGAATGGCCGTGGGACGCCGCCTTGGAGCGGGTCCCAGCCCAGGCCCGCCGACCGGATGGGTCCATCGCCTTCTGAGTCCGGGGGGCGCGCCATGAGAGTCAAGCAACGAGCGGGTCCCCTCTCCGTCCACGCCACCGCGGGCACGCACGTGGTGCTGCTCGGCATCAACCTGCGGGAACAGAACCGCGCGGGGCTCCTGGGCTTCGCCATCGAGCGGACCGACCACACGGAGAACGAGCGCTACTGGCTGCGAGGCTTCCGGACCTTCGCGGACACCGAGCCCCACCTGACGGCGGGGACCTCCGTCTCCCTGCGCGAGCACCCGCTGCAAGGCTTCCTGTGGAGCGACTTCACGGCCAAACCGGACCACCGCTACACCTACCGGATCGTCGCCCTGCGGGGCCGTCCCAAGCGCCTGGAGGAGAGCCAGGAAGTCGAAGTCCAGGTGACCACGGAGACCGAGCACGACGGCACGCACTCGGTGTACTTCAACCGGGGGATCGCGGGCTCCCAGGCATACGCGAGGCGCTTCGGCAACCGGCATCCCGACGACATCCCGGACGGCCAGGCCTACACTTGGCTCTCCCGGGGGCTCAGTGAGGCGTTGCTGCACTTCATCGCCCAGGCGAAGGACTCGAGCTGGGGCCTCCGGGCCTCCGTCTACGAATTCACCGCCGCCCCCATCCTCCAGGCCTTCGCCCAGGCGAGCGCCCAGGGCGCCGATGTCCGCATCGTCTTCGACGCCAAGCGCAACCAGCGGCCCGGAGCGGACGGCGAACCGCATGGAGATCCGCGCGATCGCAACCTGGCGGCCATCGCCGCGGCGCACCTCCAGGCGCTCACCGTCCCGAGGGAGAGCAACACCCATTCCATCTCCCACAACAAATTCATCGTCCTGCTCCACCGCGGCGAGCCGGTAGCCGTCCTCACCGGCTCCACCAATCTCACCCCGGGAGGCCTCTACGGCCATTCCAACGTGGCGCACGTGGTGCGCGACCCGGCGGTGGCCACCACCTTCCTGCGCTACTGGGAGCAGCTCGCGGACGATCCCGAGGCGCGCTCGCTGCGCCAGTGGACGGAGCAGGCCACGCCCGTGCCGCGCGTCCCGCCTCCGCGCGGCTGCGCGCCCTTGTTCAGCCCGCGTGCGTCGCTCAAGGCCCTGGAGTGGTACCGGGACCGGATGCGCGAGGCCCGGAGCGGCGTCTTCCTCACCGCGGCCTTCGGCGTCAACGATCTCCTGGAGCAAGTGCTCGCCGAGGACGTGGACTTCCCGCGCTACGTCCTCCTGGACCGGGAGGATGACCACATGGAGCTGCTCCGGCGCGATCGGGACAACCGCATCGCCGTGGGCTCCGTGCTCCAGGGGGACGCCCTGGAGCGCTGGGTGCGCGAGCGCACGGTGCCGGGACTCAACGGACACGTGAAGTACATCCACACCAAGTACCTGCTCATCGATCCGCTCGGTCCAGCCCCCCTGGTCATCACCGGCTCGGCGAACTTCAGTGATGCCTCGACGCGCGACAATGACGAAAACATGCTCGTCATCCGCGGCGACACCCGCGTGGCCGACATCTACCTCGGCGAGTTCATGCGACTCTTCAATCACTTCTACTTCCGCTCCTCCGTGGCGAACCGGCCCTCGCCCGGGCGGAACCTCTCGCCCGATGATTCCTGGACCCGGGCCTACTATTCCCCCGGCTCGTTCAAGAGCCGGGAGCGTCTGCTCTTCGCGGGGGAAACTCGAGGCACGCGCGGCGCTGCCCGATTCCCAGCTCCAGGAGCATGAAGCCAGGCCAGGAACACCCTGGCCGTAATGTTATACGAGCAACGACAGGCCAGCTGTGTCGCCCTGTCCTGAACTCTGTTCCAGTCTCATTTCATGAGAGGAACCAAGGGAGCAGGCCTCCACTCCGTCCTCACCGTGTCCGTGGCGATGATGTTATTGACGCGCCGGCAACAACCCTCTCCCGGACGGTGTCCATGAAGAACAAACTCATCGGTTCGTTGGTGCTGGCGTGTAGTTGGCTCGGTCCCATCGCCTGCGCTGGTGACACGCCCCCGCCCGCCGCCCAGGGTGGCGACGCCCCGTCGGCGCCGCAGGCCCCGGCTCCAAGCAACCCCGCCACCGGCGCCGCCGCCAGTTGCAGCATCACCCAGGATCGCGTGCGAATCACCGAGGTCGATGTCGGCGCGACGGTGGTGAGCAACGAGGACGAGGTGGCGCTCAAGCCGCTCGTCATCTCCCCCATTCCGTCCGGAGGTTCGCGTCTGGCCTGGATGGGCAATGACGGCAAGGTGCACATCACCCAGCTCGATGCGAGCGATCGCACGGTGGGAACGTCCTTCGGTCTGCCGGCGAATGATTTCGCCGACCTGTATGCCGACAACACCGGAGGCACGCTGTTGTTGACACGCAATGCCAGGGGTGGAGGCACGCTCAACTGCGGCGCACCGACCAACCTCTGTGGCACCCCGCCCAGCCCGGCCGTGCCCTGCTACGACATGTACATGGTGCGCTTCGACGGCACCACCGAGACGTGGGCCACCGTGCTGACGAGCTCCAGCGAGACCCTGCCGCCCTACTCCACCGGGCCCACGGGCCCCAGCGTCTACATGATCTGGTGGTATGCCCACCACGGGCGCATCGCGTTCGACGGCACGCGCTACGCGGGGTACTTCGGCGCCGCGATCAGCGTCTCGCAGAATGGCTGCATCAACATCCACCAGGGCGACCGGATGAAGGTCGTCGGCACCGACGGAAAGCTCCAGTCCGGCGGCTTCGATTGGGGTTGCAGCCACAGCGGTTATGAGCGGCTCATCTGGGATGCCACGGCGCGCAAGTTCGTCTCCATCTGCAAGACCGACAACAACAACCGGATCGCCTTCGCCCCCACCTACAAGACCATCCAGCCCGTCGACCTCGCCTACTCGAACCTGGGCAACATGGTGACCGCCACGGGCGGGGGTTACTGGCTCACCACGAGCAACATCCGGTCCGGCCAGACGCCCAATGCCAACGGGCTCGCGGACGTGCACCTGCTGCACTTCGTGGATGGCGCCCCGGACAAGGACCTCGTCCTGGCGAGCGACGCGGGGCTCAACAACCGCGCTCCCCACCTGGCCGCCTATGGCCAGAACCAGCTCCTGGCCGCCTGGGAGACCTCGACGCGGACGGGAGACCTGATCCGGAGCGACACCAGCCGCAAGCTCTACGTCCAGGCGCTGGATCGCGCGACCGGTGCCGCGAACGGCTCGGCGCTGCAGGTCGATGTGAAGGGCAATCGCTATCAGGACTTCGTGGCCTTCCCGGACGGCAGCGTGGCCTTCGCCGCGCCGGGTAGCAGCGCGACCAGGATCAAGATCCTCCGCGTCCTGCCCTGCGCGGGGTGAGAGGAAGGCAGGAGGGGTGCCGTCGAGCCGGCCGGCACCCCTTCGCCGCCGCGCGGTTTCTGGCCAACGGTAATGCACGAAAAAACGTCCTTAAGAATCACGTAACAATTCCGTCACAGGCTGGTCGTCCATGTGGACCCGCCTCCGCCGTCCCCCGTTCCGCGGCACGCCGCGTGGACCGACCCCTCCTTCCGTACTCCGAGCCGTAGCCGCCGCGCTCGGGCTCCTCCTGGGTGGTTGTGGTACCCAGGATGACACGCCCCCCGAGGACACGCCGCCGGACTCCACGCCGACGGGAGACCCCAACGTACTCGTGGGCACCTTCCAGGTCATGCTGGTACCGCCCGTCGCCGCCTCGAATGGCCAGACCGAGACGCCGGGGTACACCACGGTGGTGGGCAAGATCTACGACGGCCCTTCCCCCTCCCAGATCATCTGGCAACAGGCCGCCCAGGGAGGGGACTGCAAGCTGACGACCCCGCGCGTCCCCTTCTGCGGCACGCCCTGCGGTGGCAGCGCCGTCTGTGTCGACGATGACAAGTGTCAGGCCTATCCCACCGCGCGCGCCGTGGGCACCATCCAGGTCAAGGGGCTGCGCACGGCCTCGGGGGCCACCGGGTTCTCGATGAGCCCCATCGCCAACAACTATCAACCCCCGGGCAGTGTCTCGCTGCCCTACCCCGCCTTCTCGGAGGGGGACGAGATCGTCCTCACCGCGGCGGGCGCGTACTACCCGGCGTTCACGCTCGAGGGGCGTGGCATCACCCCGCTCCAACTGCTCGATGGCACGCTCACGCTGCAACGTGGCCAACCCCTGACCTTGCACTGGACGCCCGCGGGCCAGGCGGATGTCTCCACCATCCACGTCAAGCTGGACATCAGCCACCACGGTGGAACCAAGGGGATGATCGAGTGTGACACCGCGGACACCGGCTCGCTCCAACTGCCGGCCGGGCTCGTCACGCAACTGCTCGATCTCGGGGTGGCGGGCTACCCCACCATCATCGTGACGCGACGGTCGGTGGGCTCGGTGACGATCGCCCCCGGCCGGGTGGATCTGCTCGTCTCCTCCGAGGTCGAGCGCGCGGTCGTCGTCCCCGGCATCACCTCGTGCAGCGGCAACTCGGATTGTCCCTCCGGCAAGACCTGCCAGCCGGACCTCACCTGTGGCTGAGAAGACCATGACCCCTCGCTCCCCCTTGATTCCCCTGTGCTGCGCGCTGGCCCTGTCGAGCGCGGGCTGTTCCTCCAACGCCCACGACCCCGGAACGGGCAGCTCCTCCGATGAGTTGGACTCGGGCACCGTCGATACCGGTGACCCTGGCGACACGGAGCACTTCAGCTTCTTCGTGACGAGCCTCAAGGCGATGCAGGAACTGTCTGGCAATCCCAGCGGCTTCGGCGGCGACCTGCGCTATGGCGAGACGGGTCCGGGGGCTGGCCTGCGAGGCGCCGACAAGCTCTGCGCCACCATCGCCGAGCGCAGCATGCCGGGCGCGGGAAAGAAGCCCTGGCGCGCCTTCCTCAGTGCCTCGGCGGGCGAGGACGGCCAGCCCGTCAACGCCATTGATCGCATCGGGGAGGGCCCCTGGTAGGACCGGCTCGGACGGCTGCTGGCGGCGAACAAGGCGGACCTGGCGAACACGCGGCCCCTGGGCGGCAACGCCATCATCCAGAACGACTTCCCCAACGAGGACGGCATCCCCAACCACCAGCCGGACCCGAGCCAGCCCGCCGTGGACAACCACGACATCCTCACGGGCTCGAGCGCCACGGGCATGTTCTACAGCGCCACTTCCACCTGCAAGGACTGGACGGCGGCGACGGGAGACAAGGCGACCGAGGGCCGGCCGCGCGTGGGCCACTCCTGGCCTCGCTCGGGCGCGGGGGGTGGCGGCGGAGGAGGCTTTCCCTCCCGAGGAGATGGCGGCACGTTCCCGACCGATGGAGGCCGTCCCCCGCGTGGCGACGGCGGCACCTTCCCCTCCGGCGATGGCGGCATGCCTCCGCCGGGCGGGCGGGATGGCGGCTTCCCACCGGGAGGCGGCGATGGCGGCACGGGCGGCGGGATGGGTGACATGAACAACTGGATGTCCTCGCTGGACGAGTCGGGCTGCGCGCCGGGCGTCAATCTGGTGGAGATGGGCGGGCCCATCGAGAGCTCCAACACGGTGGGCTCGGGCGGTGGCTACGGCGGCATCTATTGCTTCTCCCTGGTCCCATGAAGGCAGACATCCCCGGAGGACGAATGTTGAAGACTCACACCGCGAAGTGCCCATGGGGCGTGGCGCTCCTGGGCGGTCTGCTCCTGGCCGCGTGCGGCAATAGCAACAGCCCGTCCACGCCCACCATCGAGTGGACGTGCCAGGCCCCCAGCACCTCCGAGGCTCCCGAGTTCCTCGAACAGGTGGGTTGCGAGACGGACTTCCAGGCGCTCGCCTCGGAGCCCATCGACTCGACCCTGCCCGGGGCGCGCTCGGTCAAGGTGGTGCTGGATACGGCGGACGACAACGCGCTCTACTTCCAGAACAGCACCCGGTACCAAATCCACTACCAGTTCGCCTCGACGCACCTGTCCGGCAATGGGCTGCCCATCGTCCCCGCGCTCGCGTCGTTCAATGCCTCCGAGTACTACAGCCCCGAGCGCCGCTTCATCCTGGGCACGGTGACGTACTACGAGGGCCCCAAGCTGTGGGCGCTCGAGCTGTCGCCCTATGACACCGCCTCGGCGGCGATGATCACCACGCTGTTCCAGAAGGTGAAGGGCTCGGCCTTCTTCGGCTCGAAGCTGGTCTTCCACCCGACCTCGGCCGCGGTGGAGGTGGAGGCCAGGCGGCTGCCGTCGGACATCCCCATCAAGAGCACGGACGACATCTACGCCGCCATCGATTATCAGCCGCTGACGCTCGCCTCGGGCATCGGCCGGCTGCGCTTCGTCAAGGCGGCGGACCTGGAGGACGAGTATCTGTCCTACCAGGACCTCGCCGTGCTCGACGAGGCACCCAATGACATCTCCGTCGTTCAGGGCCTCATCACCCAGGAGTTCCAGACGCCGCTGTCCCATGTGAACGTGCTGTCCGCCAACCGCCACACGCCCAACATGGGCCTGCGCGGAGCCATGACGAACGCCACGCTGCGCGCGCTCGAGGGCAAGCTGGTGCGGCTCACCGTGGGCTCCACCGCGTGGTCGGTGCACGAGGTGAGCGAGGCCGAGGCCCAGGCCTTCTGGGATGCGCACAAGCCCGCGCCCGTGACGCTGCCCGCGTTGGACCTGACGGTGAAGGAACTGGTGGACATCGAGGACGTGACGCCCGAGACGGGCTCGCTGCGCGACGACCTCAAGAAGTCGGTCCAGGCCTTCGGGGGCAAGGCGGCGCACTACTCCATCCTGGCCAGGACGCCGTCCGTCCCCCTGCTCAAGGCCTTCGCCATCCCCGTCTATTTCTATGATCAGTTCATGCGGCAGAACGGCTTCTATGAGCAGATCGACGCCATGGTGGCGGATCCGAGCTTCGCCACGGATCCCGCCGTGCGCGACGCGAAGCTCAACGCCCTGCGCACGGCGATGAAGAAGGCGCCGCTCGACGCGGACTTCCAGGCACGGCTCAAGGAGAAGCTGGACCAGGACTATCCGGGACAGTCCATGCGCTTTCGCACGAGCACCAACAGCGAGGACCTGGATGGGTTTCCGTGCGCGGGCTGCTACGACTCGCACACGGGAGACCCCGCCGAGGGCTGGGAGGACGTGCTGAGCGCCATCCGCAAGACATACGCGAGCGCCTGGGCGCTGCGCACCTTCGAGGAGCGCACCTACTACGGCATCGACCACAAGTCCGTGGGCATGGCGCTGCTGGTGCACCACAACTTCCCCGACGAGGAGGCCAACGGCGTCGCGGTGACGAGCAACCCGTTCGACGCCACGGGTCTGGATCCGGCCTTCTACGTGAACGTGCAATACGGAGGGGACGCGGAGGTGGTGTCCCCCCCCGCGGGAGTGACGAGTGACCAGTTCCTCTCCTTCTTCAGCCAGCCCAACCAACCGGTGACGTACTTCGCGCACTCGAACCTCGTCCCGAGTGGAAGCACGGTGCTGACGGCCACGCAGGTGCACCAACTGGGCGTGGCGCTGGATGCCATCCACAAGCGCTTCTCTCCGGCGTATGGGCCGGCGGCGGGCAACACGGGCTGGTACGCCATGGACGTGGAGTTCAAGTTCGACGACGACGCGAACCCCGGCCAGCCCCCCACGCTGTACATCAAGCAGGCCCGCCCCTACCCCGGACGCGGGCAGTAGGAGGCAGGCGCAGGGCGTGCCAGTGGGGGTGGAAGGACCGCTCCACCCTCACTCGCGGAAGGTCGCGTCACTCCGGTCCAGGCTCGTGGAAATCCCATTCAGGTAGAGCAGACCCTCGCGGTGCCGCAGGTAGTAGCCTGGGAAGTTGGAGGACTCGAAGGAGAGCAGCGCGCTGTTGGCCAGTCCCGCCCGTCTCCACCAGGTCGCATCCGCCTTGAACAGGCTGGAGCCATCATTGCGGTCCAGCCACACCTCGCCGTCGCGATGCCGCAGGAAGTAGCCAGGGAAGTTGACGGACTCCAGCGACAGGGCCGAGGCATTCGCCAATCCAGGCACGATCCTCCACTCCGCGTCTTCCGCCGGGAAGAGGATGTGGTCGATGCGCCCCCGGGAGTTCTGATGCCGCACGAAGGAGCCCTGGAACTGGGACTCGAACCGGGAGAAGGCGCGCACCGACAGGTTGTCGAACCTCGCCTGGGCCTGGTAGGTCCGCACGCCGATGGCACCGGACACATAGGAGCCATCCGTCACCGAAAGCTTGGGAGTCACGAGGTCGTCGACATAGACCTTGAGTGAGGAACCCGCGGCCACGACGCGCAGGTGACGGGACGTGCCCGTCATGGACGGAAGGGCCGCGACCGCGAGCGTCGTCCACGTACCGTTCGCCTTGCCCAGGACCACCTGGTTGCCATCGATGCCAGCGAAATAGCCCTGGTAGGCATCCACCCCGGTGGCCGGGCGGCTGGCGCGGAACAGGAGCCCGGGGTTGCCGGACGGGCCAGGAGTGATGTCGGCGTCGTACGTGAAGTTGGAGAACAGGGTGCCGAACGCGAGGGCCTTGGCGCCCGCATCGGCCCCGACGGAGAGCTGTCCATTGACGACGGACCAGGCGCCTCCATAAGTCTGCCAGCCCGTGGCGTTGCCGTCGTTGAAGTCATCCGCGAAAGGGAGTTCCCAGCGGGCGGTCTTGGAGATGAATGGCGCCAGGAAGCGGGCGATCTTCAGGTGGCCGCTGTCGGAGGGGTGCAGCCCGTCGGTGTAATCCGAGGTGCCCACCGTCACCCAGCCCGTCGTATCCACGTAGTACAGCTTCGTATCCCCCGCGGCGATCCGGGCGTTCACCGCCGCCTGGGTGGGCGCGACCTTGAAGCCACCAAAGGTGCGCAGCACGAAGATGAAGGCATTGGGGTGACGGGCCCGGACGTTCTGGAGGAACGTGATGTAGGTGCTCTGGAACGCGGCATCGGAGACCCCGAAGTTCTGGTCATTGGTGCCGAGATTGATCACCACCGCGTCGGGCTGGTACTGGCTGAAGTTCCAGTCGGGGGAAGAGGGGTATTCCACCGTCTGGAGTTTGAAGTATTGCCGGCTCATCCCGATGCCGTTGGGAGAGTGACAGGAGAAGGCGTCCTGCAAGCAGATGCCGGAATAGGCGATGCGGGTGTGGTCCGCGTTGAGGAACTCGCCCACCAGCCAGGCGTAGTCACTCAACGCGCCCTGGCTCAACGCACAGCACCCGGCGGTGATGGAGTCTCCGATGAACTCGATCCGCTTCGCGCGGGGAACGGGAGCCAGGGTGCTCGCGCCGCTGTCGAGCACCAGGCCCTGGAACTGCATGAGATCCTGCTCGCGGGTGGCGACCCGCAGGGTGTGGCGTCCCGAGCCCAGCGCAGTGGGCGTCAGGTTGATCGTCCCGACGGCACCGGGGTAGCTGACGTCGGCTCGACCATCGATGCTGACATAGACGTGGGCGGCCGCGGCCAGCCGCAGCTTCACGCTCGTGCCGGTGAAGTCGACCCGGAAGTAGGCCCCCGACCAGTTGCTTCGATAGACACTCGCGTTGCCTTTGTCCCAGCGTCCGACATACACGATGTTCGAATCGCTCGGAGAGCCATCCCCCGTGGCCGCGCTCGCCATGGGAAGCATCCCGGGGAGCAGACTCAAGAGCAGCAGCAGCAACGGCGTGTGGATGGGCGAGAGGCGCCAGGTTCTCGACGTGTGGGGCATGCGTGCTTCCTTCTGGGTGAAACCGGGGTCGGGAGAAGCAAATCCTGGATTACCCACTTTTGCACGATTTTGCAAAGAAGGCGGGAGCGCTCCACGAGCACGCCAACAACCCCTCGCGCTACGCCCCGGGCCGCCAGACTTCCCAGGTGGTCGACAATTCCCCCTGGGCATTCCGGGAGGGACCCACGACCAGGAAGGTCCCGGGCACCACCTCCACGAGGTGGTGTCCCGCCCGGGGCTCGTTGAGCGAGGGCCCCGGCGCCCACGTCTCTTCGAACCCAGGGGGACGGCCACTCCGCGAAACCCCGCTCCAACTCAGCAGGATCCCGTCAGTAGACGATGCAATCGAACTTTTCGATGACGGCCCGGAGTTCTTCCTCGGTGGTCTCCATCCGCTTGGCTATCGAGGGGGCGTGATAAGTCAGCGACCTGGTAGGAGCCGGTTGAGTATGAAGTTCCTCCACGGTGACACGACCAAAGCGACCCGGCCACTTCGCGCCACGTAACTCGGGGGCTCGGCGGATCGGCTCCAGGATGGTGAAGCAGGGCCACTTGGGAAAGCGCAAGGTGGAGGGGTCGCAACCCATGATGCGGCAACCATCCAGGCGGGCCTCGGAGAAGTCGCAGTCTTCGATGGAACCGTGACCTGCCTTTTCCGAATAGCCAGGCCAGTGCCCAAAGTCGCAGCCAGACAGACGCCCCTTGAATCGACAACCATGAAGGGAGGCAAACACCCAATCCTGATGGTTCTTCAGTTCCTGTTTCACCTCGAAGGTGCAGCCGATGAACCGAGTTCCCTGATCAAAGATCAAATTCCTGCCGGAGACCTTCAGGACAAGGGTGCAATGTCTGAACGTCACATTCGAGCCAAGAAAATACAGCGAGCCCTTGTCAGTCAGTTCCAGCCGCTCGTTTTCGATTTCCCGGTCTTCGTAGAAGACCTTTGTATAGAGCATCCGCCGCCCTCTCAGAAGGTGAGCATCCGGAAGAATTCGCCCGCCAGGCGCCTGCCGTGACGCGCCAGGTTCGACTCCGTGCCAGAAAGAATCTCGTACTGGTAGCCTCCTGGGACTACCACATCCACGCCCTTGTTCCGGCTGAAGTTGTAGAGATGTTTGAACTGGCGTGACACCTCATTTTCCACGAAACGCCCCCGTGCCTCGCGCTCCAACAGCCGCGCCAACCAATATTCGCCCTTGTCCAGAGCCTTCTTGATGGCCTCTTTCTCCGCGTCCGAGAGCCTATCAGGCCCCCATTTTTTCGCGGCCTGGGTGACAGCCTCCTGGAGCATATCCCCCACCTTGTCCTGGGCGGGTAGGTCCGCGGCCGACTTGCCGCGTGGCAGATGCCAACGCTGACCGTCGCTCAGTTCCACCTGCCGGTTGCCACCCCGGTGGCGAATGACGGTTCGCGCGGAGCGGCCCCCAGGAGCCTTCGCCGTCCCACTACCCGTCCCCTTCTTGAACATCACCACGGCCAGGGGGCCCTGTGGAGAGGTGGCCACCGTCTCCACCGCCGCAATCGCCTGAGCCAGGGCCGCCTCCGTCGCGAGTGCCGTCTCCTCTACTTCCACGCGCCCCATGACAGCGGCGCCGCCCTGAGCCTTCCACTGCTTCCCCGCGAGCTTGAAGCCCGGCAGCGACTTCACTCGCGGCAGTACCTGCCCCAGCGTGTGCCCACTGAGCGTGGCCACCGCCAGAATCATCGCCCGGGCCGCGTCCTCACCCAGCACCCGGCCAAACTCCTCGCCCGCCGCACCCAGTTCCTCGAAGGTGCTGGCGTGGTGCGCCGTGTCGGCCAGGCGGGCCCAGCCGTCCATCAGCCCGTACATCGTCTCCAGGCCCAGGTAACCCATCAAAATGAGGGTCATGCCGGCGGCCAGGGCCTTGGTCGTTGGCTCGGGCACCACCCACATCATGCAGTAGAGGGTCACCGTCCAGACGACCGTGGAGACGAGCATCCGTACGTCTAGCAGTTCGCGCGCCAGAGCCCCGCGCGTCTCATCGAGGACATGGCCGAAAGCCAGGGCCAGGGCGAACGCCCGCCTGTCGTCCGTGCGCAGATAGGGCCCGTCGTCCAGCAGGCCCAGGCAGTCGCCTCCTCCTCGGGGCACACACCACTGGAGGTACCTGACCCTCAGGGCTTCATCCGCCTCGGGGGTGAGCACCACCGGGCCCTCCTGGCGCTCGGGCACCAGGGTGTAGGCCTGGTCGCGGTACACCTCCAGCAGCCAGTCTCCCTGGCTATCCACGGTCTCGACGCCCTTGGGTGGCGGCAGCAGGTGGAGCAATTCCCGAGCGGCCGCTTGTGGCGTCTTCGCCCTCAGTCTCACGTCGCGGGACAGGCGCAGGAAGGCCTGCTGGAACTCGGCCCGGGAAATACGCACCGGCCGGGTGACGACAGTGCCCGGCTCCAGGAAGTCCGCGTCGTACACGGTGGCGGACTCCAGGCCAGGCTCCGCCGTGACGGCCAAACTTGCCGTGGTCGACGGTGGGGACGTCGACGAGTTGTCGTGGTCGCGCCCCCGTGGAGTGTCCGTGACACAAGCAGCCTGGAGGAAGAGGACGAGAAAGCAGCCGCGCAGCAAGGGGCGCAACCGCGCACTCGATGGGCGCGAGCCAGCAAGACGGGTGGACACGGCCCACCTCCGGGAATGACGAGGCTGAAAGCCTTCGCGCCGCGATCACACGGAAACGCAGGTGTGCCCGTCAAGCCCACCGGATTGATCAAGCGCGCACGAGGGCGGAGCGCAAGCCGCGCGCGGTTCAATACGGCTCGCGCTACGACTCCCGCTTCGCAGGCACCTGCAACCCCGCCGAGCGCGCCAGGCCCATGACGCCCTCCACCGCCGCGGCGATGTAGCCAAACGGATTGGCGCCATCCACCGCCGTCACGTGCACCTCGCCCATCTTCTGCTGGAAGGCCGCCGCCACCTTCGGCAGTTGCCGCGCCAGCTCCAGTTGGATGGACTCGGACGACAGCGTGTTCTCGATCTCGCGCTGCGCTCTCGCCCGCGCCAGCTCCGGCTCCTGGGCAATGCGCGCCTGCCGCGCCTCCAGCTCCGCCCGCGCCAGCTCCGCCTCGGCGATGGCGCACCGGGCCTCCGCCGCCTTCGCCTCCGTCCGCGCCCGCTCCTCCTCCTGCCGCAGCTTCGCCAGCTCCGCCGCGTGCCGCGCCGCCTGAGCCTCCGCCTCGAGCTTCAACCGCTCCAGCTCCGCCTGGGCCTGTGCCGCCGCCAGCGCCCGCGCGTTCTCCAGTCGCGCCTCCGCCATCCGCCGCTCGGACTCCAGCCGCGCCAGCTCCCGCGCCTCCTCCGCCCGCGCCTCGCGCTCGCGCACCTCCAGCTCCGCGTTCAGCTTCGCCAGCGCCGTCTCCCGCTCCAGCGTCACCTGCGCCTGCCGCGCCCCGTGCTCCTGCGCCACCCGCGCCTCCGCCACCCGCGCCTCCACCGCCAGCGACTCGAGCTGCGCCTGCTCCTCCGCCGCCCGCCGCTTGTGCCGCACCTCCTCCTCCGTCACCAGCCGCGTGAGCGCTATCTGCCGCTCCGCCTCCGCCTCCTCCCGCCGGATGAAGCGCTCCTTGGCCAGCTCCGCCTCGCGCGCCACCCGCTCCTGCTCCTGCCGGAAGCGCGCCTGCATGTTCGCGAACACCGTCTCCGACAGCACCCGCACGTCCTGAATCTCGATCGTGTCCAGCACCACCCCCCACCCCGTGTCCGTCCGGTCCTCCGGCCGCCCCCGCCCCGACACCACCGGGGAAATCTCCCGCATCAGCTCCGTGGCGATCCCCTCCTTGCGCCGCGTCAGGCACTCCTCCACCGACAGGTTCGCCACCAGCCGCCGCACCGCGCCCACGAACATCTCCGTGAGCAGCTCGCGCAGCTTCTCCTGCGCCCGCTCCGGAAAGGAGAAGTTGAGCATCCGGAAGGCCACCAGCGGCTCGACGATGCGGTACACCGCCAGCCCCGTCACCTGCACCCCCACCTTCTCGCTCGTCACCTGATCCGCCGTGAAGCGCAGCCGCTGCACGCTCGTGGGCACGATCGCCACCGAGTCCCCCGGCAGCTTGAAGCACGACGCCCCCTGCCCGCTCACCTCCCGCACCCGCCCCCGGCGCATGTGGATGAGGAACTCGCTCGGCCGCGCGGTGATGAGCCCCCACTTCTTCATCTTCTCCGGATCCTCCGCCGGCTTGCCCGCCCGCCACCCCTCCGTGTCCCGCATCCACTCTTCGTCCCGCGGCGGCGGGGGCGGCTCCATTCCGCCGCCCACCCGCACCGCCAGTGCACCCGCCGCGTTCACCCTCACCGCTCGCTTCTCGCTCGTGGCCATCCGCGTCCTCCCGGTCTCTCGCGGACTTCCCCGATTGCAGCCTCCTCGCCAGCCACCAACGGCCCTGAAATGGCCCGGTTGCGCGGAGGGGGGTGCGCCGTCCTGGCGCGGCTGCCCCGGAATGGATCGCTCCCTCCCGGCCCACGCTCCTGGTAGTGGACTGAATCCCTCCGATTCGCGGTTGAGACGGGGCTGGAGGCACGCCCCTCATGTCGTCTTGACCGAGGGGGGGTCCTTTTTATATTTGACCAATCCAGTCCACTTTAGGTGCGCCGATGTAGGAGCACCAAGGACCTCACGGGGTTACCCCCGCCCCTGGGGTTCGAGAACGACCGCTGCTGCCTGGAAGGCGACCGAGATGCTGAAGCTGCCCATCTACATGGACAACCACGCCACCACGCCGATGGATCCGCGCGTGCTGGAGGCGATGCTGCCCTACCTGCGCGAGGACTTCGGCAATGCCGCCTCGCGCAACCACGCCTTTGGTTGGAAGGCGGAGGCGGCGGTGGAGGAGGCGCGCAAGCAGGTGGCGGCGCTCATCGGCGCGTCCGACAAGGAGATCGTCTTCACCTCGGGCGCCACCGAGTCGGACAACCTCGCCATCAAGGGCGTGGTCGAGTTCTACAAGGAGAAGGGTGATCACATCATCACCCTGAAGACCGAGCACAAGGCGGTGCTCGACACGTGCAAGCGCCTGGAGCGCGTGCGCCAGGAGCGGTTGGACGAGCTCAAGACGCTGCGGCTCATGCAGCTCACGGGCGCGCCGGTGAGCCGCGACGAGCTGGCCACTCTCGCCATCAAGCACGACCTGGACAACGACGCGGTGTACCGCCAGTGGGCGGAGCTGCCCACGGGCGGCGCGCGCGTGACGTACCTGGACGTGGAGAAGGACGGGCGGGTCGACCTCAAGAAGCTCGAGGCGGCCATGACGGACAAGACGATCCTCGTGTCCATCATGCTCGCCAACAACGAGATCGGCACCGTGCAGCCCATCGCGGAGATCGGCCGGCTGTGCCGCGCCCGGGGCATCCTGTTCCACTGCGACGCGGTGCAGGGCATTGGCAAGGTGCCCTTCCACGTCGAGGAGATGCAGGTGGACCTGGTCTCCATCTCCGCGCACAAGATGTATGGCCCCAAGGGCGTGGGCGCGCTCTACGTGCGCCGCAAGCCGCGCGTGCGCATCGCGCCGCTCATCGACGGTGGCGGCCATGAGCGCGGCATGCGCTCGGGCACGTTGAACGTGGCGTCCATCGTGGGCTTCGGCCACGCGGCGAGGATCGCCCGCGAGGAGATGGCCGACGAGGCCGCGCGCCTCACGCGCCTGCGCGAGCGGCTGCGCAAGGGCATCGTCGAGCAGCTCGACATGGTGACGGTGAACGGCTCGCAGGAGCACCGGCTGCCGGGCAACCTCAACATCTCCTTCGCCTACGTGGAGGGCGAGGCGCTGATGATGGCCATCAAGGACGTGGCCGTGTCCTCGGGCTCGGCGTGCACGTCGGCCTCGCTGGAGCCCTCCTACGTGCTGCGCGCCTGCGGCGTGGAAGAGGAGCTGGCGCACAGCTCCATCCGCTTCGGCCTCGGCCGCTTCAATACCGAGGAAGAGGTCGACTTCGTCATCAAGCTCATGGTGGACAAGGTGAACCGTCTGCGCGAAATGAGCCCGCTGTACGAGATGGCCAAGGAAGGCATCGACCTCAAGAGCATCGAGTGGACGGCGCACTAGCCCCGCGCCCTCCCCCCACCCCCATCCCCCCGGAGTTCCCATGGCCTACAGCGACAAAGTCATCGACCACTACGAGAACCCCCGCAACGTCGGCTCGCTCGACAAGGCGGACCCCAACGTCGGCACCGGTCTGGTGGGTGCGCCCGCGTGCGGCGACGTGATGCGCCTGCAGTTGAAGATCACCGACGAGGGCATCATCGAGGACGCCCGCTTCAAGACGTTCGGCTGTGGCTCGGCCATCGCCTCCAGCTCGCTGGTGAGCGAGTGGGTGAAGGGCAAGACGGTGGACGAGGCGCTGACCATCTCCAACAAGGACGTGGCGCGCGAGCTGGCGCTGCCGCCGGTGAAGATCCACTGCTCGGTGCTGGCCGAGGACGCCATCAAGGCGGCCATCGACGACTTCAAGAAGAAGCGCGAAGCGCGCCGGCAGCAGCGGGCCTGAGCGGACAACCGGACGTGAAGTCAGGAGGCGCGTGATGAACGAGCAGGCGACAGAGCAGACGGGCCAGAAGACGGCGCCTGTGACCCCGGCCGCCAAACCGGCGCGGGGCATCACGCTGCATGACAGCGCGGTGGAGCAGTTGCGCAAGTTGCTCGCGGAGCGGCAGACGCCCGACGCGGGGCTGCGCATCGCGGTGCGTGGCGGCGGGTGCTCGGGGCTGGCGTACGTGATGGAGTGGGCGGAGAAGCCGCGCGAGAAGGACAAGATCTTCGAGCGCGAGGGCGTGCGGGTCTTCGTGGACCCCAAGAGCTACCTGTACCTCATCGGCACGGAGATCGTGTACGAGTCCACGCTGATGGCCTCCGGGTTCAAGCTCAACAACCCGAACGTGAAGGGCGCGTGTGGTTGCGGAGAGAGCTTCTCCGTCTGACGCACGCGACACCCACCACGCAATCCTGGGGGCCCGGCCACCAATCGCCGGGCCCTCGTCGTTTCTTTCCGTCGAGAGGAAGCTCCCGGTGAAGTGCTGGAACTGTGACAAGGCGTCGGAGGGCAGCCCGTTCTGCGGCGCCTGCGGGAAGATCGCGGGCCGGATCGCCGGCACCACCCACTTCGCCATCTTCGGTCTGCCCCCGAGCCCGGACGTGGAGCTGGCCGCCCTGGAGCGGCAGTACCGGGAGCTGTCCCTGCGGCTGCACCCGGACCGCTTCGCCCAGGCCGAGGCGCGCGAGCGCCGGCTGTCGCTGGAGCAGACCACCGCGCTCAACGAGGCCTACAAGACGCTCAAGGACGCCACCCGGCGCGCCTTCTACCTGCTCTCCCTCCACGGGGTGGACCTGGACCGGGAGGACACTGCCGCCCAGAAGAACATGCCCCTGGAGTTCCTCGAGGAGGTGATGGAGCTGCGCGAGGCGCTCGACGGGGCCATGGAGGCGAAGGATCAGGCGCGCGTCCAGGCGATGGCACGGGACGTGGAGACGAAGCGCTCGGCGGCCCTCCAGGAGGCGGTGGAGTCGTTGCGCGTGCTCGAGAAGGGCTCCGCCGACGAGGCGGTACTGAAAAAGGCGTCGCACGCCCTGGGACGGGTGCGGTACTTCACGCGCTTCCTCGAGCAGGTGGACGCGTTCGAGGAGGAGATGCTGGCGTGAGCAAGAACGGCTTCCTGCAGATTCATGACCCGCTCAAGCCCAAGGGGCATGCGGTGGGGATCGACCTGGGCACCACGAACTCGCTCGTGGCGGGCGTCATCCAGGGCAAGCCCCGCTGCCTGGTGGCGGACGAGGGCGACAGCAACCTGCTGCCCTCGGTGGTGCACTACGGCCGGGACGGGGGCGTGGTGGTGGGCGCGCGCGCCCGGGGACTCGCCGCCGAGCACCCCACGGACACCATCGTCTCCGTGAAGCGCTTCATGGGCCGCGGCCCGGATGATCCGGAGACGCGCAAGCTGGGCGCCTACCGGTTCGCCTCCGGCGGCAAGGTGGTGCGCTTCGAGGTGGCCGGCGGCCAGCCCGTCACCCCCATCGAGGTGTCCGGCGAAATCCTCCGCGCCCTCAAGCGCCGCGCCGAGTCGCACTTCTCCGGCCGGGTGGAGCAGGCCGTCATCACCGTGCCCGCCTACTTCGATGACGCCCAGCGTCAGGCCACCAAGGACGCCGGCCGGCTCGCGGGCCTGGAGGTGCTGCGCCTGCTCAACGAGCCCACCGCCGCGGCGCTCGCCTACGGGCTCGACAAGGGCAGCCAGGGCACCTTCGCGGTGTACGACCTGGGCGGCGGCACCTTCGACATCTCCATCCTCAAGCTCGTGGACGGCGTCTTCGAGGTGAAGTCCACCGGCGGTGACTCGGCGCTCGGCGGGGACGACTTCGACCGGGCCATCGCCCAGCGTGTGCTGGAGGCGCTCGGCCAGGCCTCGCCCTCCCCCGCCCTGGTGGCCGAGGTGCTCGCCGCCTCGCGCAAGGCCAAGGAAGCCCTCACCGACAGCCCCGAGACGCTGCTCACCGTGGGCGCGCACCAGCAGACGGTGCGCCGGGCGGACGTGGAGGAGTGGATCCGCCCCCTGCTGCAGAAGACGGGCGCGGTGTGCCGCCGGGCCCTCAAGGACGCGGGCGTGACGGCCTCGGAGCTCGACGGCGTCATCCTCGTGGGCGGCTCCACCCGGGTGCCCGCCGTGCGCCGCTTCGTCGCCGAGCTCTTCGGCCGCGAGCCCCTGGGCGACATCGATCCGGATCAGGTGGTGGCGCTCGGCGCCGCCATCCAGGCGGACCTGCTCACCAACGTGGACCGCCAGGACGAGGTGCTGCTGCTCGACGTCATCCCCCTGTCGCTCGGGCTGGAGACGATGGGCGGGCTCGTGGAGAAGCTCATTCCCCGCAACTCCCCCATCCCCATCGGCGCGGGCCAGGTCTTCACCACCTTCAAGGACGGGCAGACGGGCCTGGACATCCACGTGCTCCAGGGCGAGCGCGAGCTGGTGGAGGACTGCCGCAGCCTCGCGCGCTTCACCCTGAGTGGGATTCCCCCCATGACGGCCGGTATGGCCCGGGTGGAGGTGCGCTTCCAGGTGGACGCGGACGGCATCCTCTCGGTGAGCGCCAAGGAGCAGAGCACCGGCGCCACCCAGTCCATCACCGTCAAGCCGAGCCACGGCCTCACCGACGAGGAGATCGAGCAGATGCTGCTCGACTCCATCGACAACGCGGAGGAGGACGTGCAGGTGCGCCAGCTGCGCGAGCAGCGCGTGGAGGCCGAGCGCGTGCTCACCGAGGTGGAGCGGCAGCTCGGGCAGCACGCGAAGCTCGTGGACGAGGGCGAGCGCCCCACCATCGAGGCCGCCATGGCCCGGGTGCGCGAGCTGGCCCAGGGCAAGGACTCCCAGGCCCTCAAGGAGGCCATCCACGCCCTGGACGAGGCGTGCAAGCCCTTCGTCGAGCGCATCATGAACCAGGCCGTGACGCAGGTCGTCGCGGGCCATTCGGTCGAGGAGTTCTGACGTGCCCAAGGTCCACTTCAAGAGCCCCCTGGACGACGTCACCGTGGAGGTGTCGCCGGGGACCACGCTGCTGGACGCCGCCGAGAAGGCCGGCGCCCAGGTCGGCCACTCCTGTGGCGGCGTCTGCGCCTGCTCTACCTGCCATGTCTGGGTGCGCAAGGGCCTCGAGTCGCTCTCCGAGCAGCGGGACGAGGAGATGGACCGGCTGGACATGGGGTTCGACGTGCGCCCCTACTCCCGCCTGTCCTGCCAGAGCGAGGTCGGCCAGGAGGACGTGCACGTGGAAATCACCGAGGAGTCGCTCTCGGCCTATATGGACGAGAACCCCGTCGTGCGCCGCCGCCTCGCGTCCGAGGGAAAATGGCCCCTGAAGAAGTAGGTTGAAACAACTGCTTGACGGGGACGGTTCAGGCATCTATACACCGCCCCCGTCGACGCAACGCACCGCCGAGACGCCGCAGCGATGCAGCAGCAGCCACCTGCCCAGGTGGTGGAATTGGTAGACACACTAGATTCAGGGTCTAGCGCCTGCAAGGGCATGGAGGTTCGAGTCCTCTCCTGGGCACTGAAGAAGGCCCCGACTGAAAAGTCGGGGCCTTTTTCTTTTTCAGCCCCCTCACGCGGGGCTGTGCACCGGCTCCACGGCCTCGTGGGCCATGTGGCCCGCCGCCTCGCGCGCCAGGCTGCCACCCCGGCGCAGGTCCTTGATGCGGATGCCGCGCACGCGCACGGAGATGGCCCCCAGGGACACCTGGCTGAGCAGCGTGCCCAGGTGGGTAAGCGCCGCGAAGGCCGCGGCGTCCTCGGCCGACGCCCCCAGGCTGCGCGCCGCCCAGCTCGTGACGAAGTAGTAGATGCCCATGCCCGCCGGCACCCCCGGCAGGCTCTGGCCCAGGGCGATGGCGGCCAGGACGATGGTGCCGGCGAACAGCCCCCCGGAGATGCCCAGCCCCCTCAGGGCCAGTCCGTAGGCCAGCGCGGGCGCCAGGACGGGCCCCACGGAGAAGAACAGCGTGCGGGCCATGCCCCGGAAGCTGCGCGCGGTGCCCAGGCCCTCGGACACGTGCCCCAGGAGGTGGCGCACCCGGGGCAGCCGGTTGCGCCTGCCCAGCGCCCGGGCCAGCGGCAGCGCGTAGTGGGCCAGCAGCACCACCAGCACCACCAGGCCCACGCACACCCCCACGGCGATGCGCAGCGGCCCGGAGAACTCCGCCATCTTCTCCCCGAAGGGCCCCAGGAAGGACAGGGCCACCAGCCCCATGAGCGCCGCGAACTCCAGCAGCTTGCACACCGCCACCGAGCCCAGGGCCTGGAGGAAGGGAATGCGCTGGGTGCGCGACAGGAGGAAGCAGCGGATGAACTCGCCCAGCTTCCCGGGCAGCGCGTTGTGGGTGAAGGCGCCGATGGCCACCAGGTGGTAGCGCTCGCGCAGGGGCACGGGCTTGCTCAGCGTCGTCTGCCACTGCACGGCCCGCAGGGGGATGATGGACGCGGACAGCAGGAGGAAGGGGATGAACCAGGGCAGGTGCCCGGGCAGCTCCTCGATGAAGCCCTCCAACGAGAAGCGCGGAATGAGCAGGGGGCCCGGTCCGAAGTTCCACCGGAAGAAGGCGCTGGAGATGAGGAACACGGACAGCACCGCGCCCACCATCACCGCCAGCACCTTGAGCAACGTGCGGCCCCCCGCCCTGTTCTTCATGACGCCGCGACCTCCACCAGCGACCGGCGCCCCTCGCGGTAGACGCTCGACAGCCGATCATGCAGTTGGGTGCAGTGGCTCATCGCGGACAGGTCCACCGGCAGCTCGCGCGGCCAGCAGATGACGCTGTTGGTCTCCGTGCGCGTCAGCCCCCCGTGCGAGCCGAACTCCCAGGCGAAGCCCACCGTGCCGCCCTTGGACACCGCCTGGCCGAAGAGCACCAGGTCGCCCGCGGTGGGCATGTGGGGCAGCTCGCGCAGGTAGTCCGCCACCGCGCGGCGCGAGAACTCCGAGGACAGGGGCGCGCTGTCGATCTGATGCGCCTCGTACACCTGGCCCCCGATGATGGCCACCGCCTTGTCCCGGCGGCGCACCGCCACGATGCCCAGGTCCGGATGGCGGATGGCCCGGCCGAGCACCTCCGGGAAGCGTGCCACGAGCTGCGCGGCCTCCAGCGGCTCGCGCCGCCGCGTCAGGTACACGTGCGAGAAGTTGCCGGACTCGACCACCACCGGCTCCTCGGGCGCGCTCAGGGAGACCTGCTCGGAGAGCGGACGGCCATCGAGCAGCGCCCGGCGCACGTCCTCGGACAGCGGCAGGGGCGCCCCTTCCAGGAGGAGCTTCTCCAGGCGCTGCCCGGTGCGCCGCTCGATGGCGTCGCTGTCCACGTGACCGTGGTCCGTGAGGAAGACGATGTCGTAGCCGGGCTCCACCGCCTTGGACACGGCGTAGAGCTCGGCGAGGTAGGAATCCACGCGCCGCAGCTCCGTGAGCGCCTGCTCCGAGCGGGGACCGCGGCGGTGGGCCACCTCATCGTAGTTGCCATAGACGAGGTAGATGGAGGGCACGCCCCGGATCATGTCCACCATGGCCTTGGTGTGGGCGAAGCTCCACCCGAGCCGCTGCAGGAAGACCCGGCTGACGAGGTAGCCCTGCTCGTGGCGCCAGTCGCGCTGCATCCGCGCCCACCGGTACACCTCGCGGAAGGAGTTCCACGCGTCCTTGCCGAACGAGCGCAGGTACGACAGGGGCTTTCGCGTGCGCCCCGCCAGCACGCCGTCGAACTCGTACTTGATGCTGCGCAGCATCGTCTTGTAGCTGGCCACCGTGGTCATGCACAGCCGGTTGCGCGCCTCGGCGCGGAAGAGCGCGAAGTAGGCATGACCACCCTCGGACAGCAGGCTCGAGCCCGCGCTGCGCCCCAGCCGCGACTCCATGGCGAGCGCATCCACCGGGGTGTTCATCTGCACCTTGCGCCCCAGCTCCCGGTCGAACCAGCTATAGGCGGGCAGGTTGGGATGGCGGATGCCGTAGAGCAGCCCCGCCTGGAAGAAGGGCGTGGAGGCGGGCGAGCCCCAGAACGCATCGTCCATGGCGTAGGCGCCCGAGGTGACGAGCCTGGAGAAGAACGGCATCTGTCCGGTGCGGACGGCGTCCTCCAGGTGCGCCCTGGGCACACCATCCAGGTGGACGATGAGCAGCTTGCGTTGACGTGAAGCCGACAAAGGGCCCAGCTTCGAGCCGACTCGGCGCACGTACTCGCGGGCCCACGTCTGCAATTGCGGGTTGATGACTTCGTTCACGGTTTCGTTTCCCCTCCCCGGCCGGGAAGATGTGCACGCAGGGAGCCGCCAGCCGTGCGAACCGGGGTGTGTCGAAAGCTCCGCCGCAGAGCGGCCAGACAGGCAGGCCGGGCCGAGCGGGTCATGGTCCCCATCACCCTGGGCATGGCACCTTGAGTTGGCATGCTTACGACCGCGCTGCTGCTGACAACGCTGGCCACGGCACCCGCTTCCGCGACCGCGTCCACCCTCGAGGTGCCCGTCCAGAAGGAGAAGGGCGCCGACGCCATCGTGGTGCCCCTGGTGAGCTACAACTCCGACCTGGGCTTCACCTATGGCGGCGTGGCGGGTGCCTATCTGTACGCGCCGGGCTATGTGCCCTACCGGCATGCCATCGCCATCCAGGCGATGTTCACCAGCCGGGGACAGCAGAACCACTACCTGCGCTACGACGGGCCGCGGCTCATCGGGCCCATGCGCCTGGAGCTGCGCCTGGAGTACCGGCGCGAGCTGCTCAGCCCCTTCTACGGCGCGGGCAACGTGTCCGCGCAGGACTTCCGCGGCAACGAGAACCAGGAGCGCTTCAACTACAAGAAGGGCTCGCCCGGCGCGTGGATGCGCCTGCGCGGCCGGCCCCTCGGCGAGAGCCACCCGTTGCAGGTGTACGCGGGCTATGCGTGGCGCTACACCCAGGTGTCCACCTTCGAGTCCTCGGTGCTCAATGATCTCAAGCCCGTGGGCATCGAGGGCGGGCCCACCGGACAGGTGTCCGCGGGAGTGATGTGGGACACGCGCGACAACGAGTCGGATCCGGTGCGCGGCGGCGTGGAGGAGCTGAGCGTGCGCGTGTCGGGCACCGCCACGGGCAGCCGCTACCAGTACGGGGGCATCACGCTGAGCGAGAAGCGCTTCTGGCAGTTCGGCTCACGGGTGGTGCTCGCCCAGCGGCTGACGCTGGACGCGCTGTTCGGGGAAGTGCCCTTCTTCGAGTGGGTGAACACGGGCGGCGTGAGCGTGTCGGAAGGCATTGGCGGCATGAGCAGCGTGCGCGGCATCGAGCGCAACCGGTTCGCGGGCAACGTCAAGGCGTTCTCCAACACGGAGCTGCGCGTGCGCGCCTTCGACTTCAACCTGTTCGGCGCGCCGGTCTACACGGGCGGCGTGGCCTTCGTGGACGTGGGGCGCGTGTGGCACCCGGGCGTGACGGATGGCCCCTGGTGGATGTTGCACCCGGGCGTGGGCGCGGGCCTGCGCGTGGCCCGGCGCGCCGCCGTGGTGCGCTTCGACTGGGCCATGTCCCCGGAGACGCTGCGCCACCGCGTGTACATCAACTTCGGCCACATGTTCTGAACCCCGCCTCTCTCGAGACGGGGCGATGAGGAACGTGCCTGCCTTTGTCAGAGGTCCGAGGCGGGCATGAACAGCACCCGGCCCCCGTGGCGCCGCTGATAGGCGGAGGCGTCCGGGCAGGACATGGGCGGAGGCTGACGGTCCGGAGGCACCCCATCGAGCCAGACACGGCAGGAGCCCGGAGGCGGCAGACGGTCGGGCGGAACGCCATCGAAGGACACCGGCCCGTATTCGGTCGCCGCCACTTCACCCGTCTGGAACGAGCGCGGGGAGGAAGCCCAGATCACCAGGCCTCCATGGCGGCTCGCGGTCCGATGCGCGTGGCCACACGACATGGCCGCCGGTTGGCGATCCGGAGGCAGCGGCCGGTACCAGATGCGGCACAGCCCCTCTCGCGGAACGCGATCCGGAGGGACGTGGAAGTTCATGGAGCCCGGAGGCGGCGCGGGCGGATGGGACGGGGGAGGCGGCGGCGGAGGCCGGGGCCCGCGCGGCGGGGGCCGAGGCCGATGAGGAGGCCGGCTCGGAGCTTCCGGGGGTTCGGGGTCGGGGTCGGAAGAGTGAATGAAAGTGCAACCCGCCGCGGTGAGCATCCAACCAACGAGAAGTGCGCGAAGACCATTCATGGTGCGCGCCCAGACGCCAGACGCTCGCCTGCCATTCACTCCGTCACGGCAAAACCCGGATCAATGGAATACCAACGTCTCTCGGCACCTGGAAATCGAAAGAACAAGATTCGCAACGGGAGAGAAATCACCCGGAAACATGCGGCGCCGACACTGGTGAACGTCGAATCCTCACCCCAGGAGGTCGTTCATGCGTCGGTTCATCCCTCTTCACGCCGTGCTCACCCTGGCGGCATCGCTGGTTTCCGCGTCGGTGCTCGCACAGCCGCCGCATCGGCGAGGCCCGCCTCCCGAGGCCATCCAGGCCTGCGCCGCCAAGAGCCAGGGCGCCACCTGCACCATCGACTTCCCGGACCGCCAGCGCGAGGGCACCTGCGAGTCTCACCATGGGGAGACCCTGGCGTGCAGGCCGGCGCGGCCTCCCGGTCCTCCTCCCGAGGCCCTCGCCGCCTGCTCGGGCCTCCAGGAGGGCGAGGCCTGCACGGTGACGCTCCACGACAGGGAGCTCCAGGGCCAGTGCCACACCGGCCCGGATCAACAGCGCGCCTGCCACCCCGAGCGCCCTCACCGGGGACACCCTCCGGACTAGGGCGCTACGGAGAGACGGCGGGCGTCACGGGCTCGCCCTGGCGGAAGCGCGCCTCCGGACCCGGGCCCACGTACACCTGCACGGAGCGGAAGCGCGGCGTGCTCTCGGCCACCCGGACCGAGTGGCGCAGTCCCGCGGGGATGTAGACGGCATCGCCCTGACGCACGGACATCGCCTGCCCCTCGACGGTCATCTCCGCCCCGCCCTCCTCCACGTAGATCATCTCCACGCTGTCCGCGTGGACGTGCTCGGGCACCGTGCTTCCCCCCTGGAGCTCCAACACGCCCATCGAGGCGGCACGCGCGCCGGTCTCCTCGTTGAGCAGCAACCGCGCGGTGCCCTTGCCCTGGGCGATGCGGAAGGTGGGGGCTCGCGCGCCGTCCACCACGTAGCGCACGGGCTGGTTGGAAGAGACGCGGGCACAGCCCACGCCGACACACAACAGGGCCGACAAGAATGCGGTACGCATCACCCCTCCGTTCCCGCTCACCGGTGATTGAGATACGTCGAGTGGCACGCCACGCACGTCTCCACGAGGCGCCCGTAGCTCTCCGCGAGCGCCTGGTCGTCCCGCTTCTCCGCGGCCTCGCTCACGGCGCGGGCGCGCAGGCGGGCCTCGTCCTGGAGCACGAAGAACCGCTCGGGCAGGAGCGCGTTGAAATCCGCCTCCCCCCCGGGCAGGGGCCGGATGATCCGGGGCTCGGCGGAGATGTGCCTGGCCGCGGCGCGCGCGACGTCGTACTGGAGCAACGTCACGCCATACATGAGATCGCGTGCGTCCTGCCCGTGCCGCTCCATCTTCTGGCGCAGCAGGGACCGGGCCTGCTCGGGCAGATAGTCCGGCTTGCCCAACGAGGAGGGAGGCGGCTGCTTGTCGGCCACCTCGGTCTTGGGCTTCTCGGCCTTGGGCTTCTTGGACGGAGCGGCCTTCTGGGGCTCGGGCTCCGCGGCGGAGGCATGGAAGACGAAACCCGCGGACAGGAAGCCCACGAGCACGAGGGGGACGCGAAAAGAAGGGGTCTTCATCGAATGGACTCGTCGGCCGTGATGCGCATGGGGCTGCTCACCCCCTTGCAGGATCAGCCCTGGCTTCGCGGAAAGCAATGCGGAGCCTCGGTGGCCTCCCGTGCCGGACAAGTGCGAGTGGAGCCTCAGGGAGTCGCCGCCGGGGCCGCGGGGTTGCCCGCCTTGATCCAGCGCGCCAGCGAGAGGGCCTCCTGGGTGGACATGAGGTCCGTGTAGCTGGGCATCCCCGTTCCGGGCCGGACCTTCTGGGCGTCGAGGATCCACATGGCGACCGTCTCGTCGGGCTTGCTCCGCGCGTTGACGAGAGCGGGGGCGAACATGGCGCCCTCGCCGTGGCAGCCGCGGCATTTCAAGCTGGCGAAGAGTTCCTCCGGAGGCCGCGGCGCCTGGGCGGTGGCGGTGTTTCCGGACGCGGAGGTCTCCGCCTCCTTCTTCTCCGAGCAACCCGCGAGGGCCACGGCCATCGACAAGAGCACCGTGTGGGACAGCGGAAGAACGAGGGGCATGCGGTTCGAGCGCTTGCGCATGCCCCCTCCTCTACTACCACCGGCGTGGGGAGGACCAGGGGAAGGGAGCCCAGAAGGGCGTCGCCACCGTGCAATGCCACCCGCCGGCCTTGAACACGAAGTTGGGCTAGAACCCATCCCAATGGGCGCGGACGCACGAGACGCGGGGCCTGGGCTCTTTCCTCCCACGCGCTGGACCCTCATCCGCTCGGCACGGGCTTCGCCGGAGGCGCGCCGCGCGGCGCTCGAGTCGCTGCTGGGCACCTACTGGCGCCCGCTCTACGTCTACATGCGCCGCCAGGGCCTGGACGCCGAGGCCGCGCGCGACGCGGTGCAGGAGCTGCTCCTGCGGCTGTTGGAGCACGGCTTCCTCGAGCGGCTCGACCCCGGGAAGGGCCGGCTGCGCGGCTACCTGCTGACGGCGGCGCGCAACCACCTGTCCCACCGGCACGAGCGCGAGAGCGCCGCCCGGCGGGGCGGTGGGGTGGCCGCGCTGCCTCTGGACTTCGAGCTGGCCGAGCGCATCGCCTCCCAGGACGCGCGGGGTCCGGACGAGGCCTTCGAGCGGGAGTGGGCCTCGAGCGTAATGGAGCGGGCCCTGGAGCGGCTCCGGGCGGAGTACGAGGGAGGCGAGCGCAAGGGTCCCTTCGCCCTGGTGCTCCAGTTCTTCCGTCCCGGCGAACCGCCGAGCTACCGCGACGCGGCGCGGGCGCACGGCATGTCCCTGCCGCAGCTCAAGACCTTCCTCCACCGGGCGCGGGTGCGCTACCGGGAGCTGGTGCGCGAGGAGGTGGCGGACACGGTGGACGCGCCCGAGGAGGCGGAGGCCGAGCTCGCCGAGCTGCTCCGGGTGCTGAAGCGATGAGCGAGACGTGTCCACGCTGCGGTGCCCCGGTGGACGTGGGGCGACTGGCGGTCTGCGCCAGCTGCCTGCTGGGCGAGGACGGGGCGGGCCCGGAGCGCATTGGCGCGCTGGAGCTGGAGGAGGAGATCGGGCGCGGGGGCATGGGCCACGTCTTCCGGGCGCGGCACGTGCGCCTGGATCGGCCAGTGGCGGTGAAGTTCCTCAACGGGGAGGCGGCCTCCAGCCCCGAGGCCCAGGCCCGCTTCGCCCGCGAGGCGCGAGCCCTGGCGCTGTTGGATCACCCCCACATCGTCCGGGTGCATGACTTCGGAGAAGAGGAAGGCGAGCGCTACCTGGTGATGGAGCTGGTGGAGGGCCGTGGCCTGTCCGAGCTCATGCCTCTGCCTCCCACGGAGGCCGTGCGCGTGGCGCTCCAGGTGTGTGACGCGCTGGCCTACGCGCACGCGCGCGGCGTGGTGCACCGGGACATCAAGCCCGCCAACATCCTCGTGGACGGAGAGGGGCGGGTGAAGGTGACGGACTTCGGCATCGCCCGCATCGTGCGCTCGGAGGGCCGCCGCGACACCCTCACCGCCGTGCACACCGTGGTGGGCACCCCCGAGTACATGGCTCCGGAGGCGCTCGCCGGGGCCGCGCCGGATCCGCGCATGGACGTGTACGCGGTGGGCGTGCTGCTGCACGAGATGGTGACGGGCCGGCCGCTGACGGCGGGCTCGCCCACCCTGACGGGGGCGCTCGGGACGATGGTGCGGCGCGCGGTGGCGTTGGATCCCACGCGGCGCTACGCCAGTGCCCACGCCCTGGGGTTGGACTTGCGGCGCCTGGCGGACGGCGCGGCGGAGGCGGCCCTGCCCCCGGACGAGGCCGTCTGGTTGCGCACGGTGGCGCTGCTCCAGGCGGTGGCGTGCGCGCTGGTGCTCTGGGCGCTCGTCGTCTCGGTGACGCCGCGGGTGTTGGCGCCCGAGCAATTGGATCTGCTCACCATGCAGCCCGTGGCGCGGCTCGCGGATGGCCGGTGGGTGACGAAGGCGCGCTTCGAGACGGGCCCCATCCTCGGGGCGGTGGCGGGGCTGGCGGTGGCGCTCGCGGCGTATGGCCTGCTGCGCCGGCACTGGCGCCAGGAGGGCCTGGATGCCCCCGCCCCGGAGCTTCCCCTGCGCGAGGCGCGCGTCTTCCTGGGAGTGGCCAGCGTGAACTCGGCGCTGTTCGCGCTGCACCTGGGGCTCGCGTGGTCGGCGGGCCTGTCCCTGCCCCACTTCATGCCGCTGCTTGGAGGGCTGCTGGAACTGGGGACGCTCTACCTGCTCTGTGTCGCCGTCCTGGAGGCCTGGCGGCGCCAGCGGGCACTCTCCCGCGAGCCCTGGCTGTGGTGGGGAGTGGTCCTGATGCTCCTCCCACCGGCCATCGAGCTGGGCCTCCAGCTCCACGCCTGGCGGCCTTGAAATAAAAGGCACCCCGCAACCGCGAAGCGCCCTCCCGGTATTTCCCCGCGAAAGGGAAGAGCGGCACCCCACCACGAGGGCACTGGAGCCCCGGGCGTCCGCGCTTCCCCGAGGGAGAGAAGCCATGGAGACGAACATCACCCCGGGAGCCGTGTCGAGCCAGTTCATGGTGGCGGCCTACCTGGTCTACCTGCTCGTGAGCATCACGCTGACCATCTGGGTGGCGCGCACGCTGCAGCGCAACGGCGCGCCCTTTCTGCATGAGGCCTTCCTGGGCAAGGAGGTGCTGGCGGACTCCGTCAACCACCTGCTGGTGGTGGGCTTCTACCTGATGAACATCGGCTTCGTGGCCCTGACGCTCAAGGAGCACCAGACCATCTGGACGCTGCAGGAGATCATCGAGCTGGTCTGCTCCAAGATCGGCAAGGTGCTGGTGGTGCTCGGTGGCATGCACTTCTTCAACCTGTACGTCTTCAACCGCATCCGCCGCTCGGCCATGGTGCGCCAGCTGCCGCCCCCCGTGGTGCCTCGCGAGTTCACCAGGATGCCGGCCACCGCGAAGGCCACGTGAGGTGAGCCATGCGAGCCCTGTGCGTGCTGTATGACGAGACGTGTGGCTTCTGTGTGAGCTGCGCGCGGTGGTTGGAGGCGCAGTCCACGTGGGTCGCGCTCGAGTGCCTCGCCTCGGGAGGCGAGGAGGCGGCGCGGCGCTTTCCCGAGCTGCGGCGCTCTGGCAGCCGGGAGGAGCTGCTCGTGGTGGATGACGAGGGGGGCGTCTACCGGGACACCCAGGCCTGGCTGATGGTGCTCTGGGCGTTGGAGGACTACCGGGAGTGGGCGCTGCGGCTGTCGAGCCCCGCGCTGATGCCGCTGGCGCGCAACGCCTTCGAGCTGCTCTCCAGCAACCGCCGGAGGTTGTCCGGCTGGCTGCACCTGGAGGACGAGGTGGTGCGCCAGCACCTGGAGCGCGAGGCGGGGCCGCCGGATGCGCCCAGATGCGGCCCGGACGACGCGGCCTGCCGCCTGCCCTCGCGGGAGCGATGCGGCAGTTGCGGCCAACCCATGGTGAGGGGCCGCGCGTTCTGCCCTCACTGCCTCGCGGAGGTAGTGGCACAGGGGTAACCTCCGGACGGAGCGACCGGTTCACCCCCACTCCAAAGAGATCCACGCATGAGCCCCACCACCCCCCTGTCCGCCCGCCGCACCGCGGGCCTGCTCGCCGCACTGCTGCTCGCGGCTCCCGGATGCAAGCGCGAGCAGCCCGAGGCTCCAGGCGCCACGGCCCCGGCCAAGGCCCCCTCGGGTGGGAAGATCGCCCTGCTGCTGCCGGAGTCCAAGACGGCGCGCTACGAGAGCCATGATCGGCCGCACTTCGAGCGCCGCGTGAAGGAGCTGTGCGCGGACTGCGAGGTGCTCTACAGCAACGCCGATCAGAGCGTCGCCAAGCAGCAGGACCAGGCCGAAGCCGCCCTGGTCAACGGCGCCAAGGTGCTCGTGCTGGATCCCGTGGACTCCGGCGCCGCGGCGGCCATCGTCGCGCGCGCCCGCCAGTCGAAGGTGCCGGTGCTCAGCTACGAGCGCCTCGTCCTCAACGCGGACGTGGACTACTACATCTCCTTCGACAACGAGCAGGTGGGCAGGCTGCAGGGCCAGGCCCTGGTGGACAAGCTCAAGGCGGACGGCAAGACGCAGGGCACCCTCGTGATGCTCCACGGCGCGCCCACCGACGACAGCTCCCGGTTCTACAAGTCCGGCGCCCACGGCATCATCGATGGCAGCGGCCTCACGGTGGGCGCCGAGTACGACACCCCGGACTGGAGCCCCGACAAGGCCCAGCAGCAGATGGAGCAGGCCATCACCCGGCTCGGCAAGGACAAGATCATCGGCGTGTACTCGGCCAACGACGGCATGGCCGGTGGCGCCATCGCGGCGATGAAGGCCGCGGGCATCGATCCCCTGCCCCCCGTGACGGGCCAGGACGCGGAGCTGACGGCCGTCCAGCGCATCCTCACGGGCGAGCAGTACATGACGGTCTACCTGGCCATCAAGCTCGAGGCGGGGATCGCCGCCGAGGTGGCCGTGGCGCTGCTGCGCGGCGAGAAGCCGCCAGCCGAGCGCATCAACGGCAAGGTGAACAACGGCACCAAGGACGTGCCCTCCATCCTGCTGACCCCCGTGGCCGTCACCAAGGAGAACGTGAAGAGCACGGTGCTCGCCGACAAGTTCTGGACGGCCGCGCAGCTGTGCGAGGGCGCGTACGCGAGCGCCTGCGCCAGCGCGCAGCTCACCCCCTGAGCCATCGCGCGCTCACGCCAGCCCGCGGATTGCCGGAAAATCCCCCCGCAACCGCGAGCCCCCTTGCCGGTACTCCCTGGCAACGAAGCGCGTGAAAGCGAGGATGGTCATGGGAACGACGCGGAAGGTGGTGCTCGCGGGAGGCAGCGGTTTTCTCGGCCGTTCGCTCGCGCGGGAGCTGGAGGCGAGGGGTGACGAGGCCATCATCCTCACCCGTTCCCCCTCGCCGGGCTCGGCTCGCGAGGTGGCCTGGGACGGCCGGACCCTGGGGGACTGGTGCACGCGGCTCGAGGGCGCCCTGGCCGTGGTCAACCTCGCGGGCCGCAGCGTGGACTGCCGCTACACGCCGGAGAACCGGCGCGAAATCCTCTCCTCGCGGCTCGACTCGGTGCGCGTGCTGGGCGAGGCCATCCGCCGGTGCGCCACGCCTCCGGGTGTCTGGGTGCAGGCCGCCTCGCTCGCCATCCTGGGCAACTCGGGCGACGCCGTGCGCGACGAGCGCTCACCGCCCGGCGAGGGCTTCTCCGTGGACGTGTGCCGCCAGTGGGAAGCGGTCTTCGCCGAGCAGCGCTCGCCTGGCACACGCCAGGTGCTGCTGCGCATCGGCTTCGCGCTGGGACGGGACGGGGGCGCGCTCGACAAGCTCGCGAGGCTGGCGCGCTGGGGGCTCGGCGGCGCGGTGGGCAGCGGCGAGCAGTACATCAGCTGGCTGCACATCGATGACCTCAACGCCCTCTTCCTCCGAGCCATCGAGGACCCGTGCATGGAGGGCGTGTACAACGCGACCGGGCCCTCGCCCGTGACGAACGCGGAGTTCATGCGCACGTTGCGCCGCGTGCTGCACCGCCCCTGGAGCCCGCCCGTGCCCGCGTGGGCGGTGCGCGTGGGCGCGCGGTGGATGGGCACGGAGGCGGAGCTGGCCCTGAGCGGGCGGCGCGGCATCCCCCAGCGGCTGATGGCCGAGGGCTTCACCTTCCGCCACACGAATCTCCACGAGGCCCTGGCGGATATCCTCTGCTGTCCCCGTTCTTGGGTTGCATCCCATCCCTCTCCAAGAGGGATGCATGGGCCTTGAGCAACGGCTGTGCCATGCAAGTGCCACCCGGGCGTTGGCGATATCCGGATGGATGTCACGTGCTATGAGAGGCGACTTCCGTCATTGCTGCTCACCCCGATGCGGTCGCCCTCCGGATCCATCCCGTCGCACCTCACCGACAAGGAGTTCGCCATGCACCGTCTGTTCGGAAAGATAGGTTTCACATTGCTCATGGCCGCTGCCGCGGCCGTGCCTTCCCGAGATCGCCAACTGCGCCAGCGACATGAACGGCGTGACCGGCGCCGAACTGCTGATCGCGCTGCCGAGCGAAGTGCGGATCGTGTCGCTGCAATCGGGGACGATCAACAGCTATTGGATCGGCAGCCAGTACGCGACGCTGCGCGACGGTGTGCGTGACTTCGACGGCGTCGCCGGCAACGAAATCGCGATGGCCCAGGGCGGCAACGGCAATCTGCTGATCCTGCGTCCACGCGCCGGCTACCTGCAGACCATCAACGGCGCCGGCACCTTCGGCAGTTCGTGGACGCTCGTCGACTACGTCAATCTTGATGGCGTGGCCGGTGACGAGATCCGGGTCCGCTCCAACACCAACAACCGCATCTACCGCGTCTACCCGCGTTCGGGCACGGTCAGCGCGGAGTAACCGGGTCCGGGGCCCAGGGGAGGGTCGGCCGACCCTCCCCTGCTTCGCGCCGCACGAAGAGCCGCTTCAAGCCTGCGCAGTGAAGCGGACGTCTGGGGGACCTAGGGAGCCCAGGGGGACACGATGTTCCAACTCGTGTCCTCTTTGAAGCTGGTGGCCATGTCCCAACCGATCCCGAACCCCGACGCCGTCCACACCTGGGCGGCGGAGTGACGGATGTAGCGTCCGGGGAAGTTGAAGGACTCGAACGAGACACCGGTGCCAGACAGACCCGGCTGGGCACAGAAGGTGGCGTCCTGGTCGAAGAGTGCCGAGCCGTCGGGAGCATCCTTGCGGAGGCGGCTGCCCTGGTGGCGCAGGTACTGGCCGGGGTAGTTGCGCGACTCGAAGGAGTAGCAGCTGACGTCCGCCAGGCCGGGCACGAGCTTGAAGGTCGCGTCCTGCTTGAGCGTGGTGGAGCTGGCGCCGTCCACCCCCTCGGTGAAGCCCAGGCTGTCGAGGTGGCGCAGGTAGCGGTGGGTGTAGCCCGGCGTCGTCACCTGGAAGGAGCGGTACTCGCCCACGGGGACATTCGCGTCGCTCTTCCACCAGGCCTCTCCCGGGGCCCACGTCGCGTCCTGACGGAAGCCCGTGGTGTTCTCCAAGGCATCCAACCAGACCTCGCCAACGCGGTGGCGCACATAGAAGCCGGGCTTGTTCTTGGACTCCAGCGACGCGTACAGCGGGGACCCGTCGAGCGCCGGGCGAGCGCAGAAGGTGGCATCCTGGTCGAAGAGCGCCGTGCCGTCTCGTACATCCCTGCGGAGGCGGCTGCCGTAGTGGCGCAGGTAGCTGCCGGGGAAGTTGCGCGGCTCGAAGGAGTAGCAGCTGGCGTCCGCCAGGCCGGGCACGATCTTGAAGGTCGCGTCCTGCTTGAGCGTGCCGTTGCTGCCGCTGTTCACCACCTCGGTGAAGCCCAGGCTGTCGAGGTGGCGCACGGAGCGGTGGGTGTAGCCCGGCGTCGTCACCTGCAGGGAGCGGTACTGGCCACCAGCGCCCAGAAGTCCCAGGTTGTTGAGCTGACGCGAGGCGGCGATCAGGTTGAGGTGAGCGGTGCGCACCGGGTTGAGGTCCACCTTGAGGACGGCACGGTCGTAGGTGTACATGCCGTTCACCTCGTTCTCCACGTCCGTGATCTCCGTGTAGACGGCCGCGCTCAGGCCCGGCTTGTTCATCAGGCTCTGGAGTCCCTGGATGAAGCCCACATAGCGGCTGGTGAGCGCCGCGCCATCGGCGACCATCTCGTAGCCAAAGCCGTTGCCGGGGCTCCACTCGTGGCCGGGGACGCGCAGGCCCAGACCGCCGTACTCACCCAGCACCGCCGCGCGCGAGGTCGACGCGGAAGGTGAAGCCGGGCTTGGGTAGACGTGCCAGTCCGCCAGGTCGCCGTTTCCACCGTCCACGGAGCCGCAGCAGTTGATGCCGCTCATGTTGTTCACCAGGCGGGAGGAATCCCAGCTCTTCACCAGGTCCGCGAGCCGGGCCTGGTCGTACTGACCCCAGCCCTCGTTCTGCACCACCCAGGTGATGAGGGACGGTGAGCTGCGGTGCTCATCCACCATCTCGCGCAGCTCTCTCTCGAACTGGCCGCGCGCGGTGGCGGAGGGCGTCCGGTTGTCCATCAAGGGCATGTCTTGCCAGACGAGCAGACCGAGCTTGTCGGCCCAGTAGTACCAGCGCTGGGGCTCGACCTTGATGTGCTTGCGGATGAGGTTGTAGCCCAGGTCCTTGTGCTTCTGGATGTCGAACTTGAGGGCCTCGTCGGTGGGCGCGGTGTAGATGCCATCCGGCCAGTAGCCCTGATCCAGGGTGCCCATCTGGAAGACGAACTGACCATTGAGCACCGGGCGCAGGTAGCCCCCCACGAGCTTGAGGCCCACCGAGCGCATGCCGAAGTAGCTCGTCACCTGATCGACGACGGTGGAGCCGCTCTTGAGGGAGACGCGCAAGTCATAGAGGAAGGGGCTGTCGGGAGACCACGTCTTGGGGTTGGGCACGGGGATGCGGATTTCAGCGCCCACGCCGCCGGTGGCACTGCCCACCTGGGTGGTGCCATCGAAGGCCACGGCCTCGACCGTCTGGCCCGACACGCCGGTGCCCCGCACCGTGAGGCGGAGGGCGGAGCCGGCCAGGTCCGGAGTCATGTCCAGCCGGGTGATGCTGGCCGAGGGCGTGGGCTCCAGCCACACCGTCTGCCAGATGCCCGAGGCGGACGTGTACCAGATGCTGTTCGGGTTCTTGCGCTGCTTGCCCACGGGCTGCCCGCCCTCCTCGGTGGGGTCATACACACCGACGATGATCTCGTTGGTGCCGCCGTTGAGCTGAGGGGTGATGTCGAAGCTGAAGCCGTCGAAGCCGCCCTGGTGGCTCCCCACCAGTTGGCGATTGACATAGACGGTGGCCTCCCAGTCCACGGCGCCGAAGTGGAGCTGGACGCGCCGGCCACTCCAGGCCGCGGGGACGGTGAAGGTGCGGCGGTACCACATGCGCTCCTGGTAGCGCTTGATGCCGGAGAGGCCAGACTCGATGGGAAAGGGGACGAGAACGCTTTCAGCGAGGTTCTGGCCGAAGGGAGGGGTCTGGCCCGCGGTGGCGTTACCGAACTGCCACTCGCCATTGAGGTTGAGCCAGTCGGAGCGGACCATCTGCGGACGGGGATAGTCCGGAAGGGCATTGGTGGTGGAGACCTGGGAGGTCCACGGCGTGGAGAGGGGTGGCGTCTTGGGGGCCCAGGCAGCCTGAGCGCCTTGGAGCGACAACAGACCACAGAACAAAGGCAGCAAGCGCAAGGCAACGCCGCCAGTCCATTGATTGCATTTCATGCGGGGGAATCTCCTGAATTGGATTGAATGAGCTGTAATCGGCAGACCAGACGCCAACAAGGAATATTGTCAAAACAGGAATTATAACGTATCGAGTCGAAACCTTCTTGACAAGACCGGGCGCCGCTGGCATTTGGTATCGGGTCGAAACCAAACGGAGGCGCTTCCCCATGAAGTCCCATGTCCTGCTCGTCCCGCTGCTCCTCCTCCCCACGCTCGCGCTCGCCCACGGCGCCAACCACGCACCGCCCAAGCAAGACAAGCCCGCCAAGGGCATTGTCGCGCCCGTCTCCCCGAAGGTGACGGCCTCCTTCGACCTGGTGCGCACCGAGGTGCGGCGCGAGGGCGGCCACATCCTCTTCCGTCAGGAGGTGCGGGAGGAGGCAGGCAAGCTCACCCCCACGCCCACCGGACAACTGGCCGGCAGCGAGGTGTTTTCCTACGTCTGGCCCACCTCCATCGACTCGGGGGCGGTGGGCTTCGACACCGCGCAGGGCATCCTCGCCTTCGTGCTGACGGCCCACCCGGACTTCGACGACACGCCGCTGGAAGACGAGAACGGGGACGGCAACAAGGGCAACGACGGCAACCTGTGGCACAGCCACTGGGTGGTGCTGGTGAAGGACGCCTCCTGTCCCGGCGGCCTGAAGGTGCGCGACATCCCGGAGGGCTCCAAGCCGAAGCTGCCGAAGACGTGGCCCGGCCTGCCCATCCTCATCGACTCCCCAGGCTTCAAGCCCGCGCTACGGGGACAGGTGGTGGAGGTGCGCATCCCCGAGAAGGCCGCCACCTTTCCCGTGCAGTTCAACTACGACGGTGTCACCGCGGCCCTCAAGGTGAACGCCAACCTGCACGACCCGCTGCTGTGCGTCACGAGCACCTTCGACGTCGCCTCCGGTGACCTGAGCCTTCCCGGCCGCGTGCTGCACTGACGCAGCAGGCCCCTTCCCTTCAGTCCCGGGCACCCGTCGTGCGCCGCTCCTGACCGGAGCGGCGCCGCGGCCATCCGTGTGCCCGCTCCACCCGCGGTCCTCCCATGCGGTCTTCCATGAGCACCCCCACCCTCCTCCCCTCGGTCCCTTGAGCCGCTAGATGACCCGAGGGGTCATCGTTTCGTGTGCAGTGCTCGAAGGGTCTCGTCGAGCGCGTCGATCAGGAACGCGAAGCTCTCGTCGACCGACACGGGGAGCGCGAATCCCCCGCTCCGCTCCAGGTCCACGAATCCGTGGAGCGCGGCACGCACGAACCGGATGCGGTCGGTGTCGTCTTCCTCCACGCCGTATCCCGACAGCGCCGCGACGACCGAGGCGACGGCGTCGGAAGCCGCCGCTTCCCAAGCGGCACTGCTCACGGCGCGTTGCGTGAGCGGATACGTGCCGGGATGCTCGCGCGCGAAACGCCGGTACGCGTTGGCGATCCCCTCCAGTGCGGCTCGGCCCGACCGGCCACGTGCCGCGACGCCAAGCCGCGCGGCGAGGTCGGCCGTGGCGGCGGCCGCCACCCGCGCGAGGAGATCGTCGAGCCCACCGATGTGCTTGTACAGACTCGGCGTCGCGACGCCGAACTCGGCGGCGACGCGCGCGAGCGTCAGCGCGTGCACGCCGTCCACGTCGACGAGCGCGCTCGCGCGCCGCACGATGATCTCGGGGTCAAGGCCGGCGCGCGGCATCCGCTGCTCCCTTCAGGAACTCGAGGATCCGCGGTGTCACGACGTCGGGCGCCTCCAGCATGGGGGCGTGGCCGGCGCCGGGCACCATCAACACCTGGCTGCCGAGCTGCTGGACGATCCACTCCGCTTCGGCGCGCGGGTTCTTCCAATCCGGATCGGCTTCCCCCATCACGACGAGCGACGGCGCCGTGACGGACGCGAGCCAGGGTGTCACCACCGCATGATCCGTGCGGGCCGTGGCCGTGAACGCCCGCCACCGCCCGGGCCGGGTGAGCAGCTGCGTCGTCTTCGCCGCACGGGCGCGGGCCTCCTCGCGGCCGAGACCCGGCCAGAGGGACGCCGCATAGTACCGCCATATCGCCGGGCCCCACGGCCGGCTCAGCATCACGCGCAGGGCCAGCTGGGCCGCTCGTCCGGCTCCGTTGCGCAGGAAGGGTCCGAGGAGCACGAGACCGGCGACCGCCTCGGGTCTGCGTCCCGCGGCGATGACGGCGGCGGCGGCGCTCATCGAGGCGCCGACCAGGTAGGCGGGCCCGTCGCCGAACGCGTCGATCGCGGCGAGGAGGTCCTCGGCGGTCGCCTCGTCCCCGTAGCGCGTGAACCCGTGGTCGCTGTCGCCGTGCCCCCGCAGATCGAGCAGCACGACACGGTAGCCCCGCGCGACGAGTCCGTCGGCGAACAGGCCGTACGCCTCCCGCGTGTCGCCCATCGCCGGGGAGCAGATCACCAGCGGCCCAGAGCCACGTGCCTCGTAGGCGACGCGTCGGCCTTCCCTGTCCAGAAAGCTAATGCCCATAGCCTTATAGCTAACGCTATTAGCCAGCGTTGTCAACCCGCGAGCGCGGCCCGGGCGAACAGCCTTCGCGCGGGGGCGCGCCGGTGCTCCCCCACGCCTGGCGGCTCATGGGGTCTGCGCGTCGCGGTGACCAGTCTGTGGGGGGCGTTGTCGCCGAAGAGGAACTCGTGGAGTTGGGTGCCGTCGGTGGCGGCCGCGGTACCGCGCGGGAACAGGGCCTGCGCATACTCGGTGAGGGTGGCTTCGACGTCGCCGGGGTGCGCGGCGAGGGCCTTGCCGAGTTCGGCGCCGTCGTACATGGCCAGGTTGGCGCCTTCGCCGTTCGGGGCCGCGAGGTGCGCGGCGTCTCCGAGCAGGTTACCCCCGGAACCCGCTCCCACTGGTGGCGTATAGGCGGGAGAGAAGCCATGTGGAGGGAGAGGGCTGGAGCGCAGGGGCCGAGAAGGGCCGCTGCCGGGGCCAGCACGACCGCCTCCTGCAGCGTCAGTGCATGCTGATCCCGCTCAATGGCGTCCGCGTGCTTGCCGGCTGGGAGAGCTTCCGCGCTTCCTCCCAGGCACGCCGTGCCTCCTGCAACCGCACATCCAGCCGCTCCTCACCGGACGCCGCGCCCACGACACAGCAGAGCGCGACCACCATCCACCCGAGTGCTTGCCGCATGTCGTGATTCTCGCATGGCGTATGGGAAAAACGGGGACCTGTTGAGGGGCCGGGCTGATGTAGTAGGGACCGAGAGGGACTCCGGGCCGGACGCCGCTCATGTGCCGGGTACCAGCATCACGGTGGATGGAGGACAGAATGCCTGAACCGGTGGCGGGCACACCCGAGCATGAAGGCCTCAATCACAAACCAAGAAAACAAGAAGAATCCAAAAACAGCATGGGTGGTTTGATTGATTTTGACAATCCCTCCACACCCGGGAGAAGCTTGGATTGACGGGATTCACCGTCTCGACATTTCGATAGGGAGTGCGCCATGATGAAGACGCTGAAGGTGGGACTTCTCGGAGTGATGCTGGGGGCGGTCGGGGCTGTGATTCTTCCCGCGCAGGAGGCCGAGGCGCAGTCGGGTGCATGCTGCTCGTCCTGCAACCCCAACTTTCAGCGGTGTCTGAACAGTTCGGGTAACAATGCGCAGCAGATCGCCCTCTGTAATCTGCTGCGCAGTATTTGTGAGTCTAGCTGTTCCCGCACCTGCTGAAGCACCTGCGGCGAACCTGGGTGCCACGCCATTCAGTGCACGGAATCGGTGGGTGCCTCGGCCTGGCGCTCCACCGGTGACCCAACATGGCGAAGGCCAGCCCGCGGGCTCCGCCCTCGCTCCTCCAGGGCTCGGCGGGGTCATGGCGGTAGGTCAGCGAGGCGGGCATGATCGGTGACTGGCTGCCCAATGAAGCCGAGGCGCACACCCCGGGCGCCCCCGCGGCCGGTGCCGCGTCCAGGAAGAGCACCTGCTCCCGGGTCGACGCCAGCGGCCTATCCGAGGACGAGTTCCGCGCCCTGATGAACGAGCTGAACGACCTGGTGATGCAGCAGATGGGGCAGTCCCCGCTGCTCGCCGAGCTGCACCGGGTACCGCGCCACCGGATCATGGGACGGCCTACGGCTCGGTGAGGGTGAGCGCCAGCTGCCGCAGCTCGTAGCCGTTGACGGGCTTACGCAGCTCCTTGAGCAGCGGGGTCTCGCCGAACTCCTCGACAATCTCCTCCCAGGAGTAGTCGGAGTAGGCCGAGCAGAGCACCACCCGCTGCGAGGGGTGCACCTTCCACAGCTCCCGCAGCGTCTGCACGCCATTGCAGCCGGGCGGCATCCGGTAGTCCAGGAAGACCAACGCGTAGGGGTGGCCCGCCGCCACGGCCTCCCGTACCCTGGCCACCCCCTCCTGTCCCTGGAAGGCCGACTCCATCTCGAACTCCGGACCGGCGGGCCGCGCACGAGCGGGGGGCGCGCCAAAGAGGGCCGTCCGCAGCGATGAGAGCTGCTCCGGGCTCCCGCCTCGCTCCGGACAGAGCAGCCGCCGGAAGTCCTGGTGGATGGCCGCGGAGTCATCGATGACCAGGATCCGCCGCTTGTCACTCATGCCGCCTCCGGGGGGGTACAGGGCAATTCCAGGGTGAAGGTAGCGCCGCGCCCGGGACCGTCGCTGTGCGCCGTCAGCGTGCCGCCCAGCTCCTGGGCCGCCAGCGCACTGGAGTGCAGGCCGAAGCCGTGGCCCTCCTCCCGGGTGGTGAAGCCGTGCTGGAAGATGCGCGTGAGCAGCTCCGGCGCGATGCCCACCCCGTTGTCGCTCACCTCGATGCGGACGCGGTCGGCCGCGGGCGCCTCCACCCGCAGCGTCAGGCACCGCTGCTCCGCGGGCGCCGCATCCAGGGCGTACTTGGAGTTGCTGATGAGGTTGACCAGGATCATCAACACCTTGTGCTTGTCGGTCAGGAGCTGGGGCACGGGGGACAGGTGCCGCTCCACCCGCACCTCATGACGGGTGAGCCCCGCCGAGTTGATGCGCAAGGCATCCTCCAACAGCTCCACCAGGTGGGCCGGCTCGTTGAGCCGGGGGGTCCGGGTGTAGTTCTGCTGCAGCTTCACGATGGTGCCGATGTGCTCGGTGTACCGGCCCACCTCGTCGAGCAGCGACACGGCCTCATGGGTTTCCTTGCGCAGATGCTGTCCCAGCCCGCTCAGGAAGGGCATGACATTCCGGCCGCGCTCGTCCTGGGTGAGGAAGGTGGCGAGGTCCTCGCGCCGCTCCTCGAGCAGGGTGGCCAGCTGGCCGACGTCGTCCACCTGGAGGCCCACCAGCCGCTCCTTGGCCAGCATGGCCGAGGTGTGGACGCTGTTGAGCACGTTGCCCACGTTGTGCAGCACGCTGGTGGCGACCTCCGCCCGGCCCGCCTGCCGTGCCACCTGCACCAGTTGCCGGTGGACGTCCTTGAGCTCCCGGGTGCGCTCGTCCACCCGCTGTTCCAGCCCCTCGTTGGCCTGTCGCAAGGCCTCCTCGCGCCGCTGGACCTCGTCGGCCATGAGGCGGAAGGACCAGGCCAGCTGTCCCAGCTCGTCCTGACGCCGGGTGTCCAGCTGGACCTGGAAGTTCCCGGTGGCGATCCGTTTGGTGGCGTGGGTGAAGTCCAGCAGGGGGCGGGAGATCTGCTCCCGCAGCACCCAGGACATGATGGCCAGCTCCAACACCAGCGACGCCAGGCCGAACGCCAGGACGTAGCGCGCCGCCAGGAGGGCGGGCCTGGTGAGCTCCTTCTCGGGGAGCACCGTGACGAAGTTCCAGCCCGTGCCCCCCAGCCGGATCGTGGCGAGGAATTCGTCGTGTTCCGGCAGCTCCAGCACGCTCTGGTCGGACGCGCGTGCCATCACCCGCTCGAAGATGTGCCGCAGGTGGGCCCGCTGCTCCGGGGAGCCGAACTCGGTGGAGCTCCCGGACAACGACACGTCGCGGATGTTGTAGGCCACGTTGCCATCCAGCTTCAGCTCGGGATGGGTGATGAGCTGACCATCGTCGCGGAAGATGATGTTGTACGAGCCGGGCAGGTGGCCTTTGGCGGTGCGGGCCATCAGCTCATTCAGGAGGACGTCATGGCCGATGGTGGCCACATGACGGCCCTCCATATCCAATGGGGTGGAGGCCGTGACCATCCAGACCTGCGAGACCGGGTCCAGGAAGGCGCCAGACCAGGCCGTCCTCCGCTGGGGGTTGTTCTGGGGAAGGCTGTTGGTGAAGTAATCGAAGGTGTAGAGCGGAAAGTCGGGCTCGGTGTCCTGGGTATAGGTGGGGCGCTCCGGCCACAGGGTCACGAATGCTCCCTCCGGCATCATGATGTAGATGTCCGCGACGCGGGTCAGGAGGAGCGGCCCGTGCTGGACGAGCACGTCGTACGCCGCCACGAGCCGCTGGCGGAGCTCCGCGTTGGGGGACACGCCGCGGAACACCATGAACCCCGGCATCTTCGTGCCATCGAAGCCCTCGGGACGGCTGCGGATCGTCCCGTCGGGGAGCTGGACGGTCAGGCGCTCGAAGCGGGAGACCGCCTCCTCCTGGCTCAAGGACTGGATGCGCTCCTGGAGGGCCTTCTTGAGGAAGGCATGGTGGTCCTCCGCCAGGAGGAAGATGGACTCCTCGCGGTGGACGCGCTCGACGACCGACCGCTCCAGCTGAAGGAGGGACTGGTCGCGCAGCGTCTTGAACAGGTGCAGGTAGCTGAAGAGCGTGCTCAGGGCGATGACCAACGCGATGCGCATCCCCATCTTGAGGAGCGTCGCGCGGGCCAGGGAGGCACGAGGGCGGGAAGGAATCGAGTTCGGCATGGAGCGCGCTCAACGGACTGGAGCGTGAATCCACGCACGGACCTACCGGAAACACCAGGGGAGCGGGGAACGGAGGCTGCCCGCTCGGAAGCTCATGCCACCGCGCTGGAGGGCGCATCGGCGGGGGCCGCTGACAGCAGGACGCGGAAGGTCGCACCCTGGCCCGGCTGGCTCTCCACGCAGAGCTCGCCGCCGAACCCGGTGATGAGGCCGTGGCAGATGAACAGGCCCAGCCCGGTGCCCACACCCGGCGGCTTGGTGGTGAAGAAGGGCTCGAAGATGCGGCCCAGGTCCTCGGAGGCGATGCCGTGGCCATTGTCCTGGACCTCCGCCCACACCCGGCCATCCGCGAGCAGGCCCGTGGCCACGCGGATGCGGGGCTCGGCGGGCCCTTTCGCCACGGCATGGAGGGCGTTGATGATGAGGTTGAGGAAGACCTGCCCCAGCCCATGCTCGTCGGCGAGAACGGGCGGCACCGGACACCGCGCCCACTCGACCTGGAGCCCCGGCACCTGGGCGAGGTTCGCCATGGCGAGGGCCTCCTCCAGCACCGTGTCCAGCGCCACCGGCGCGTCGGGGAAGTTCCCGCCGCGGGAGAACCCCCGCACGTCCTGGACCAGCCGTTGGATGCGCTCGCAGCCCTGGAGCGCATCGTGGCAGGACTCCTGGAGCTCCTCCACGTCTCGCGGGGGTTGGGTGGCGGCCAGCGCCTTCAGCTCCCCTCGAACATGGTGGAGGTTGGCGATGATGAAGCTGAGGGGGTTGTTGACCTCGTGTGCCAGCCCGGCGGCGAGCCGCCCCAGCGCTTCCAGCTTCTGGGCCTGGACGAGCTTGAACTCCAGCCGCCTGCGCTCCTCCGTCTCCCGCCGTAGCTGGGCGTTGGCCTGCTCCAGCTCCGCCAACCGCCTGCGCTCGCGCCGCAACAGCTCCCACTTCTCGGCGAGCGCGTGGGCCATCTGCCGCACCTCCATGCTCCTGAAGGGCTTGTGGAGGATGAGCAACCGTTGGCTGATGCCCAGCCGCTGCACCACCTCCTCCCAGGAGTAATCCGTGTACGCCGAGCAGAGGACGACCTGGAGGTCCGGGTCCTCCCGCCAGAGTCGCTCGGTGGTCTCCACGCCGTCCATTCCCGGCGGCATGCGGACGTCGACGAAGGCCAGGGCGTACGGCCGCCCCTCCTTCAGTGCGGCCTTCACGCGCTGCAGACCCTCCTCTCCCTGGAAGGCGGAGTCCACCTCGAAGCAATACCCCTTGGGCTGGGGTGGAGGCATGCCGAAGAGCGAGGCCCTCAACTCCGCGAGTGACGCGCCGCCCTCGCTCTCGGCGAGCAGCCGGTGGAAGTCCTGGTGAATCGACGGAGTGTCATCGATGACCAGGACACGCGGCGCGGGCACGACTGAGAGACTCATGGTGTACACTCCCCCACCTGCCCCCTCTTCCGAGTCCGCTGTCCGCATCCAGAACCGCGGAAATGCCTATCAACTCTCGAGAACAGATAGGTGAGCTACGCGACCAATGGGGGGCGGTCCAATTTCCAATCACATGACTAAACAGGATTTTCAGACAAAGATATATCCCTGGCCGGCAACGCCCCCCCAGCATGCCGGATTCAATGTTGAGTAGGAGATGTTCCGCGAATGGACCGGCGCCGCGCGGGCCTCACGCCGCGGCGGAGGCCGAAGCGGAGACGGACTCGCCCGCCGCTGGCGACCCCTTGGGCCCCCCTGCCCTGGCCGCCCTCGCTCGAGGAGAGCGGCAGGCAGTGGGGGCGTGTGGACATCTGAGCGGAGTTACTGGGGAAGATGCTCGACTTCGACGTGCTCGCCTGTGTGAGGTGTGGAGGCAGGTGGAGTGTATTGGCGTACCGCCGCCGGCAGCTCCAGCGTGAACGTGGAGCCCGCATCCGGCTGGCTCTCGACGGAGAGCTTCCCACCGTGTGCCTCTACGTGATGTTTCACGAGATGGAGGCCAATGCCCAGCCCTCCGTAATGCCGGTCCGACACTCCGCGCGAGAACCGGTCGAAGATGTCGGCCACCTCGCTCTCCGACATCCCGAGGCCGTGGTCGCGCACCACCAAGCGCACCGACGTCGCGCCCGGCACCACGCTGACCTCGACGGGCCTCCTCTGCCCGAACTTCAGCGCGTTGTGCACCAGTTGGAACACCGTCTGCTCGAGCCGGCGCTGGTCCCACTCCCCCAGGGCTGGACCTTGCAGTTTCCGGACGAGCTGACAGCCGCTGGCGTCGATCTGCTCCCGCATCGACTCGAGGACACCCTCCACCACCGTGCACAGGTCCACCCGCTTGCGGTGCAGCTCCAACGGCTGGTCCGAGCTGAGACTGGAGGCGTCGATGAGCTGATCGACCAACTGTCCGAGCCGCCGGGTCTGATGCTCCGCGGCGGTGAGTTCCCGGACGAGCCAGGCCGGGTCCAGGGCGGACGTGGCCCGAGCGCACTTGCGCAGGATGATCTGCAGGCGCAGCCGGAGCGGCAGGAGGGGGGTGCGCAGCTCGTGCGAGGCCAAGGACACGAAGACGTCCCGCAAGCGGTTGGCGTCCTGTGCATCGCGATAGAGGCGCGCGTTGTCGATGGCGATGGCGGCCCGGCGCCCGAGCTCGCTCACGAACACGATGTCGGTGGAGCTGTAGGGCAGGCCTGGGTTCGCCGAGGCGAGGGTGAGCACGGCGATCATCTTCCCGCGGAGGGCGAGCGGGACGGCCATCACCGTATGTGTGCCGAGCTCCCGGATCAGCCGTACGTTCTCATCGTCGGCGCTGTAGTTCCGAATGACGTCGTCGGTGGTCCGAGGCAACAGGAGAGGCTCGCCCGTGCGGAGCACCTGAGCCGCGGGCTGAGGCGAGTGGTTGTTGAGTGAATAACGCTCCGCGAGCTCACCGAGGAGTCTCAGCTTTGAGGGATCCCGATGCGCGGAACCCTGGCGCCGAAGCTTGTTGTCCTCGACGACGTCGAGCACGCACCAGTCCGCCAGCGACTGCACGCACAGCCGCGGCAGCGCGGAGAGGCTCTCCGCGTAGTCAAGCGAGGCCGACAGGGACTCGGATGCAGCGGCGAGAAACCTGGCGCGCTGCTCCGCCTGCTGAGCGGCGGCGCGTGCCTGCCGTTCCTTGACGACGACGACCGCCAGGATCAGCACGAACAGGTTGAGGAACGAGATGTAGAGCTGCAGGTTCAAGATGCGTGTGCCGACGGTCATGCTCAGCATCGCGAAGGGCCCGCGCTCGTGAACCGTGTGCCAGGTCGCCATCAGATCGAGGATGACCGTGGCAGCCGTCGCGCCTCGCGCTCCGAGACGCAGGGCTGGCCATGCGATCAAGGGGAGAAGGAGAAAAGGAAGCGCCGCGTCGAACTCACGCGGCTGCGTGGAGGAGAACACCCACCATCCCACGGTCGTCAGCAACGCGAGCAAGGCCAGGGCTTCGACAGCGCGACCGAAGCGAGGGCTCGCGGGCTCCGTCCAGACCAGGAAGAAGGGAGTGAGGAGAATCACCCCAAGGGCGTCGCTGGTCCACCACGTGGCCACTTTCGTCCAGTACGAGCCGGCCTCCAACCACGTGACGTTGGCAGCCGCCGCGATGAGCGCGCATGGGAATGCGCCGACCCCAGCGGCCAGCAAGACCAGGCGGATGATGTCCTCGGCGTGACTGAACACGAAAGGGTGGCCCGACGGCGGGCGTAACAGCCAGGCGCCGAGGAGAGGCAGCAGACCGGAGACCAGCGCCCAGGCCACGATGATGGAGAGGGGGAAGCCATGCCATGAGCCGATCCACACATCGGCTCCAAAGATGGCGAGCAGGTAGGCGGGCCAATGAGAGCGGGGCGTGCGGAGAATCCAGGCAAGAGCCAGGCCGCTAGGCAGCCAGAATATGGCGTTCCGAGGGGGGAAGATGAAAGCCTGGTTGAGTTTCCCGAGGGCGCAGTAGGCCACGAAGAGGGCAGCGCAGCCGAGGAACAAGTTGAGCGCTTGCCGCGTCGCCGGCGACCACCCCGAGCGCCAACGGCGCAGGTTGCTTGCCATCATGACTCCCCCGAACCCGCGCGCGGGCGCATGATAGAACCATGGCTTCATCCTATTATCCGCGCCAGGGAGCACCTCATCCTCGGCCAGGTGCCGAGACAGTCCAGGGTGCCCAAGGGGCAGAGGGGCGTGGTGGCCATTGCAGCGGGCTCCCGCCACAGCCTCGCCCTCACGCGGGAGGGCGCCCTCGTCGCCTGGGGGGATGACTCGCTCGGGCAGACGCTTCCCCCATGGAGTGGTGTCGGATTCAGCGGGAGGGCGATCCCGTCCTGTGTCAGGCGAGGAACTCGACGAGCGCCGGGGTGAGGACCTTGGGGCTTACGTCATGTGTCTGTCCCGCCAGCGCGCGGTGCTGTGCGTTCGGCACGGCCTTCGCGACGCCCTCGGCCGCCTGCTTCAGCCGGGGGTCCGTCTTTCCCGCTCCCGCGCGTAGGGCTGCGTATCGCCGCTGTCGCCCCGGCCGCGGCGGTCGTACGTGAACACCGTGAAGTGCCGGGCGAGGAGAGGCGACAGCTTCGGCATCGGCGCGAACGCACGGTGACAGAGGGCGCCATCGACGATACAGAGGGGAGACTCCTGGAACCTCCGAGGCCTCCCCCGCCTGCCCGCTGGGCCTGGGGCCGCACCCCGCATCTAATTCATGGCATGGATCTCAGTGAACCGTCCTGAGTCCTGCAACACCTTGTTCTCCTGGGTCACCAGATCATAAACACCGGTGATGGGATGACCCGTGCTGTCTTCCGCGAGATAGTAGACACGATTTTCACTCGTCGAAACAGAAGTGACATTATAGCCTGACAAGATAAAGACAGGATTGGGTTCACCTCGTTTGACGACAGTTACCTTGCTGAGCTCGCGCACGATGAAATAATCACCGGTCTTATGCAGCACGGAATTCGAGCTGCAACTCATGCACGGGGAGCCGGGTTGGAATCCGTATTCATTGACAAGCGTGAGACCACCGTGAACGTCAACTTCACCGAGATAAAAAAGGTTGAAGTCGCTTCCCAGCCCCTGAGCAAGCACCACGGCTCCGTTCTCACTGCGTACGCCCTCATGGTTCAACGCGCGGACGTCACCTTCCGTGCGCTCGCCGGTAGCCATGTCGATCACTGCCTTGGGTTGGCAATCATCAATCACCGCGTGGGTGGCATCCAAAGCCAGGACATGCGGTCCGTTACAGCTCATGACGTTGTAGCGCACTCCGTCGACAGTGTTGAGAACCTGGTGGATGGACCCATCACTGATAATGACAAAGTTGCCAGACATGGCGTCCACGAGCGGACGGGTGAGCGTGGTTTGTATTGGCTCCAACGTCAAGGTCGACTTTCTAAGCACTGTGCTGGTGACAAATACAACATCGCCATTATCGTTCTCCCCAATGAATCTCCCGATGTCCGCTGGGAGTTCGCCGGAGGTATTGTCAGGCTTCACATAGAAAGTCCGGAGGTCATCCGTTCCCGTGGCACGAGTCGTGACTATCATGCCCCAGGAGATTGCATTGACCCTCACCACTTCCGAGCCTTCAAGTACGGGAGTGACATCGCCATTCGCTTCAATCTTGAAGAGGTTTGATTCCGCGGCCTTTGAACGCCCGGAACTGATGCCCTGCTGGCTATAGAGAAGAGCCTTTGCACCCTTGAGGTTGAAGGTCAGGTCCTTGGATCCAGAGCCTTCATCACTGCAGGAGATGACAACGGCAGAAAGAACAAGAAGTGAGGCAAGAGTCTTTTTCATGGGTGTGTGCAAAGGTAAGTCACGAGGGTGAGGGCGTGACTCTAGCACTACTGCGCCAGGGGTAGGCGAGCTCACCCGAGGGGTGGACGGTGGTCCTGGCGTGCCGTGACCCGGAGCGCGCGCAGTCGGCGGTGGAGTCCTTGAGGCGGCGGATGCCTTCGGCGTCGGTTGTCGCCATGCGGCTGGACCTGGCATCGTTCGCGTCCATTCGCTCCTTCGCGGATGAGCTGGGTCAGAGATTGGCCCGCGGCCAGCTCCCGCCTCTGCACGCGCTCGTGTGCAATGCGGGTGTCCAGGATGTGTCCGTCAAACGGACCCTGGATGGCTTTGAATCCACCTTTGGGGTGAACCATCTCGGCCACTTCCTGCTGGTGAACCTGCTGCTGCCCAGGTTGGTTGCGCCAGCGCGCATCGCGGTGGTGGCCAGCGGCGTGCACGACCCAGCACAGGAAAGACTCGGCATGCCAGACCCTGTGTGGACCACGCCCGAGGCGCTCGCCCAGGGAGACCTCGGGGAGGCCGCGCGGGGTGATGATCCCGTGCGCGCGGGAAGGCGCCGCTACGCCACCTCGAAGCTGGCGAACGTGCTCTTCGCGTACGAGCTCGCGCGTCGCCTGCCTCCGGGGGTGACGGTCAATGCCTTCGACCCGGGACTCATGCCGGGCACCGGTCTCGCGCGGGATGCGGGGGCCGTGGCGCGCTTCGCCTGGACCCAGATCCTGCCGCGCATCATCCCGCTGCTTCGGCGTCTGCTCCTGCCCAACATCCACACCACCGAGGAGTCCGGGACAGCACTCGCACATCTGGTGCACGCCCCCGCGCTCGAAGGCACCAGCGGGAAGTACTTCGAAGGCATGCGGGAAATCCGCTCCTCCGAGGCCTCGTATGACGTCATGCGTGGCGGGGATTTGTGGCGCGCGAGCGCCCTCATGGTGGGGCTTGGCTCGTGAGCATCCGCCGCCCCTGACTCGCTTCACGTCCGTGCTCACCTCGGGTGGCATATCCATCACCCGGTCCCGGCCGTCACGCCATCGCATCCCACCAGGGAGTTCTCAAGCCAGGAGACGGCGGCACGCAAGGGATCCCTTCCCTGGACGCGCGCCGCCGTGACACGCGCCCGCTCCCGCATGACCTCGTCGCTGCTGAAGAGGTCCTCTTCACGAGGGAGTCCCCTGCGCGTCCGGTGTTACTCATCGATGAAGCGTGTCCTGGCGGAAGACGCTCTTCCCCTGCCTCAACACCAGGCGCACGTTGGCGAGCGCCTCGATGTCCCGGGACGGGTCTCCGTCGATGACCACCACATCCGCATCCAGTCCCGGCGCGAGCCGACCCGTCCGCGCTTCCTGGCCAAACTGTGTCGCGGGGTTCGTCGTCAGGCTCGCCAGGATGTCCCGCAGGTCGAGCCCCGCTCCCCGCAGCAGCACGTACTCGCGCCGTGGATCGTCGTCGGTCATGTAGCCTACGTCCGTGCCGAAGAGGATGCGGCCTCCAAGCCGGGCGTGGTTGCGAACCTGCTCGGCTCCCGCCTGGGTGAAGCGCTCGAGCACGATGGGCTCCTCGTTGGCACGTTTCAGCTCCCACTCGAACAGGGCGAGCGTCGGCACCAGTGCCACCTTCCGGCGCACCATGGCCTCGTGGAGTGAGTCCGATAGCGGACCGGCCATCGGCGCCGTGTGCACCACCACGTCCACGCCTCCCTCCACGGCCGCGCTCAGTCCCGCCGCGTTCGTCGGGTGCGCGAAAACGGGCTTGCCGTGCGCATGAGCTTCCTCGGTCACCGCCTGCACGATGGCCAGCGGCATCACCGGATAGGGGGGGTGTGCCGTGAGGGAGCCGGTGAAGAGCTTGATGGCATCCGTGCCGCCCCCGAGCTGCTCCTTCACGATCGCCCTGGCCTGCTCCGGCGTCCGGAGCTCCGGCAGCTTCACCGGAACGTACCGAGGTGTGCCATCCACCGGAGCCAGTGGAACACCCGCGGTGATGATGCTGGGACCCGTCAGCTCGCCGGCCTCGATGCGCCGCCGCAGGGCCAGCGTCGCCTCCGGGAACGAGCCGGTATCGACGACGTGGACGAAGCCGTGGCGCAGCAGCATGTCCCGGAGGTGTTGCGCGAGCTCGGACGCGGGCAGGGTCGCCGCGCCCTGTCCCCATGGCTCGGTGAAGTGGACATGGCTGTTCCAGAACCCGGCCAACAGCGTCTGGCCCGAGGTGTCGAGGACGGTCGCCCCCGCTGGAATCTCCACCTCCGCCCGAGGCCCCACCGCGGAAATCCGTCCCGAGGAGATCAGCACGACCCCATCCGCGATGGGAGTCGCCTCGGGGGACGGGTAGACCGTGCCGCCAACGAGCGCCAGGGTGGACATTTCTGAGTCCGTGACCCTCCCAGAACTGGCTGGCGTCCTGCACCCCATGAAACCCAGCACTCCGGCGACGAACAACATCTTCCAAGCCATGCGCTCCTGCCCTCCGAAGTCAATGCTCCGTCCTCCGTACGTCCACGGGGACGGGCCATTTCCCGCGTGAGCCAGCCCTGGTTTTGTGGCTCTCCCGCACATTGTGTGCTTGCCGGTCGTGCGGCGATCAATGCTCGTTGGAGCGGCAGGCGTCCCAATGCGCGGAGCACAGTCCGCGCGCCGCGCGACCAACTCCTCCGAGCGCAACTGCAGCACCGCTGCGAGCAGCGCCTCCCGCGTGGGGAAGTGGCGGTACAGTGTACCCGGCCCGACGCCTGCCTCCTTCGCGACCAAATCCAGCGACGTGCCAACCCCGTGCGCCAGGAAGTGGCGCTATGCGGTGGAGGTGATTCCTCTTGATGGTGCGGGCACCGCCGCGGCAGTGGATCCGGGATGTGGTCAGCTCAAAAACACGCCTCGAGACAATGTGCTGTTCAATAATTGCCAGCACTTTGTCTTCAATGTCATTTATGGCGGAGGGGATAACGGTTTTGGGGCAACATGGCCTTGATGAAGAGGCTTGCATGGGTTGCACTGGGCTTCATTCTTGGATTGCTCGCGGTTGAGCTTTCGTCGGAGTTGATGACGAGAAAGTATGGCGAGCAGTACGGAGTGATTCGGAGGAACGTTTCTCTTTGCGAGCTTCAGCAGTCTGGGTGCTCGGGTGAGGAGGATTTTGGCGGTTTGATGAAGGGGACGCCATTTCGACTTCATGGGGACCTCGTGTTGGAGGTGCGGCTTCGCATCGCTCCTTCACGCGTGAAGGAGGTCTTGGACTTCCGCGACGAGGAGTGGGCGGAGAAGATGGAGAAGCGAATGATTTCTGAGTAGAGAGAGAAATGGGCCCTGGTGGTACGGAATCCAGGGCCCGGGTAATGTCGAATGGTGCGCGCGCATCCAGGACGCTTCAGTGCCTGCGTGGGCAGTCCCAGGAGCTCCCCCTCGAGCGCACCCCAGCGGGGGCCGTCACCCCCGCCAGCACCTTTGGCCTGCCTCCACACCTCACGCAGGCGAACACGTCGAAGTCGAGCTACTTCCCAAGTCACCAAGTGGTACGAGCGCCCTCACTTTGCTCCCAGCACCAACGATCGCTGCTCCAGTTGGACCTTGGTGGCATCGACCTTGACCTCGAACCGGTTGAGGAATGACAACCCCAACAGCCCATCCACGTGGTTGGGGAGATCGTCCAAGATCGCCACCTCGACGTTGGTTGCACGCACGCCGTTCACTTCCAGCGATTCGACGCGCCCCATCCTGACCGTGCGCATGCCGCCCCCCGTGACCACGTTGACCCTGGAACCCTGCGATGGATCGAGCCCAAGAGTGTCCGCGAAGGCGCGGGTGAGCGTCACATACGTCGCTCCTGTGTCGAGGATGAAGGAGCCCTTCTGCTTTCCGTTCACCACCACCGGAGCAAGAATGGCGGTATCGGATGCTCGCCGTGGAAGGATGGCCTTCCCCGTGCCCAGGAACCCGGCGCATTTGGAGTTGCCCCCGAGTTTCTCCAGACGGACCTGGAGGCGGGGTTCGGCCCGCAGTTCCGGGTAGACGGACATGTACGTATCCAGCGCCACCAGCGCCTCGCATGGCTGCCCGGCCTGCTCGAGCAGGTTCACCAGATTCAGCGGAACGCCCTGGAGCCGTGGCTCGAGTGCGATCGCCTGTTGGTAGTCCCTGATGGCGCTGTGCCGATCACCCTGGATCTCCCTCGCCTGCCCGCGCCAGAACCAGTAGTCCTTGTCGTCCGGCTCACTCTCGATGAGGCGGGTAGCGTCCTCCGCCGCCGCGTCGAACTCGGACAACTGCTTGTGAGCGCTGTAGCTCACCCAACGCAGCCGCAGGTGTTCTCCGCACTTGTCGAAGAACTTCCCGGAAACCTGGAGCGCGCCCCGCGCGTCGCTCGCTTTGAGGAGCCACTCGCCCAGCTTGACGATGCTCGCTCGATCACACGGTTCCTTTTGCATGTGTTCGGTGAGTGAGTCGATCACCTGGTTGTACTCACCGTGATCAGTCTTCGGGCTCTGCGGGGCTGGAGCCGGCGGCCTCGGGCGCGTCACCCACCAACCCACCGAGACCGCGGCGAGGAGCAACACACCCACGGCCGGGATCGCCCGTGCCCGTGACCGCGCGGCCTTCCTTTTCGGCAAGCACCCGGAGCACAACTCCTCCTGCCCGAAGTAGACGGTGCAAGCGGAGCAGAACAGCGAAAGGCAGTCGGCACAGGTCGTGACCGCTTCTTTGGAGGGGTGGTTCTTGCACGTCGGAGTGCTCATCCGGCGCTTTCTACTCGCACCCGATTTGGGAAGTCCAGGGAGGCCCCTCGGGGCACTCCGCAGCGCGAACAGGGTCCACTTGACGGCCCGGAAAGAGCAGTTTTCCCCAACATCGCCGTGGCTGCGAAAGGGCGGACATGGTGACGAGGTCCGCCACCCGCACGGGCGAAGGGGGGTCCTACCGCTGGGCGACCTCCGCGAACCGGCTTGGGCGGGCGAGATCATGGCGCGCTACGGGTAGAGCACGCGCGCGGTCAGATCGGCGACCTGTGGAGGCAGGCGCCGGGTGTTGGCGTACCTGACGGCACCCAACGGTATGCCTAATTGTTCACCTCGAACAGGACACGCACGGTGGTGATGAGGTCCTTCTCGAACGAGCTCGTGTCGTAGTTCCCCTCCCACGAGGTCTCGGTGGAGTTGGCGGCGTTGATGTTGATGACGCCGGTGCTGATCCCCTCCACACGCCCGACGGTGGCCCTTCCGCCGGCTGCCTCCAGCATCCGCTCCGCGCGCAGGCGCGCGTCGCGTGAAGCCTCGGCCAGCATCTCGATCTTGAGATCGGACACCTTGGTGTAGTGATACCGAGGTGACTCCGACGTGATGGTGATGCCCTTCTCCAGTAGCTGCGTGGCCTCGCGCGCAAGCCGCTCGATGCGCGGCACATCGGTGGAGGTGATCTCGATGCGCTGCTGCGCGTGCCATCCGTCGAACACCTGCTTCTGGATGAGCTTCGAGCCTTCTTGAAGGGTCTCTTCGCGCACCAACTCCTGCACGTCGGCGGACGAGATGCGAATCTGCTCGGCGGGCACGCCCTGGCTCTCGAGGAACTGCCGGGTCCGCTCGACGTCCTTGGCCAGCGTGGTGTAGGCGCCGACCCGGGTATTGTCCCGGGCGCCCACGACCGCGGCCCACTGCACAAGGTCCGAGGAGATGCGTCGCTTGGCCGAGCCGCGCACGTCAATGGTCGTCGAGCGATGCAGTCGGACCCACGCCCAGGTCACCGAGGCGATCAGCGTGCAGATGATGAGACCGACAGAGATGTGAATGGCGCGGCGATCCATGAGGCCCTCCTCGAAGCAAGCCCATCAACTTAGAACGAAGGATCTACCAGAGTTGAACCACCGGGGTGGGTGTGGGTTCCCGCGCAGGTGGGCCGTCCTCCCGCGGCGCCGGGCCGTTGGACAGGCCGCGCAGAGCCCCCTTGGGGTACGCGCCTGCCCAGGCGGCAGACCGCAGGGGTGTGAAGCACTATGCGTAGGCGTCCGGCTGAGTAGGATTTCCAGACACTCATGCCGCTCCTGGGCCGCCACGTTCCCCTGGAGAAACCGGTGGTGTCCGTGGGCGCCGACTCCGCTTGTGGCGTCGTCCTCCGGGAGCCGGGGGTGAAGCCCAGCCATGCGCTGCTCATCCAGGACGCGCGAGGCTGGACGGTGTCCGCCACGGCCAGGGGCTGCGAGGTGCGCGTGCGCAACAAGCGCGTGGAGCTGGGGCGCGTCACCCTCACCCTGCTCTCCTCCGAAGCGGCCCCGGCCGTCGCGGGCTCCTCGCCGGAGGTGGCCTCGGACGCGGCGCTGGTCGGCGCCCCCAGTGTCGTCGCCCTGCGCCCCACCTACGCCCTGGTGCTGCCCCTGCGCGGAGGCACGGCGCCGCTGTCCGTCGTGTACCTCGGACGCCACACGGGCCGCCCGCCGTTCTCGCCTCGGGAACTGGAAGAGGCCATGGCCCTGACCTCGCTCGCGGCGCCGTTTCGAGTCCTTTGACACCGTCTCCGGCACAGGTGTGCTGAGGATGCTCGTAACGTTGTAGGATGGGATACATGTGTTTCCCGCACGCCATGAGGGGCGCTGCTCTCTTGTGTCTGCTGCTGACCGCGTGTGCCTCTTCGGCTCCCGCTGTTCAGGGGGACGAGGGGCCATGGGAGGCTGTTGATTCGTGGGAAGAAGCCCGCGAGGACGCGAGCTGCGTGGTGCCGCTGTGTGAGGAAGAGCACTGTGTGCTCTGGCGCTGCCGGGATCTGGAACTGGCGGACGCCCCTTCCATCCTCCTGACCCGGGGAACGCTGACCCTGCGCCCTCCCGCGTCGCCCACGCGCTGGTGGGGTCGTCCGCTCGTCGCGCCATTCGACAGCGATCCCGTCTTCGAGATTCCCTGGCACGACTGGTTGCACAGCGGCGGGCCCAGAGGCGGACAGTGGAACGACGCATGGCGACAGTTTCGAGAAGAGCACCCCGACGCCAATCAAGTAGAAATGTGGCGCTTCGCATTCGAACTCATGGACCGGCTTGGCGTCAATGGCCCTCTTGTCGCTTATTATTGCCAGGATCGATAAGGATGCCATGAATTACTTCAGGATGAAGGAAGACAGAGCGGCGGGCTATACAGGCTTCGTTGATGCTGCCCATCGTTGGGGGCTTCCTGGCATTTACTGCCCCGTGTGCAAGTCCACCTGGAGTGGAGGGGCCAAGGTATATCCCTCCGTGGATCTGACGCCAGTGATTGCGCTGGCTGACTTCGAGGAAGCTCGTACCGAGCCCATCGAGGAGTATGAGCGGCTGGGTGAACTGGTCCGTCCGCTGTTGCCGCCGGGAGCCCAATTGGAACCTGGTGCGGCATTCGGGCCGCTCGTGGGTAGGGCACAGGGTCGTTTCGGGCAGTTCGTCTCCAACTACTCTTTCTTGATCCTGATTCGCCGCGAGGCGTACGAGCAGCTTCAGTCCGAGCCCCTGCGCGGACTCAAGGGGTGCCGGATGGAAGTGCGCTTTCGTCAGCGCAATCCTCCCGAGCTGCTCGAACTGGAACTCATCCCCAATGGACGCGTGCATCCTGACTGCCTTCCGCCGGACCGCAAGCCCCCCTGCCCTCGCTGTCATCGCCGGGGCATTCCACTCCCCAAGGACATCCTCCTGGACGCCACTACGCTCCCCACCGAGCTGGACCTTTTCCGCCTGGAGGACTTCCCCACGGTGGTGGTCTGCACCAAGCGCTTCGTCGAAGCCTGCCAACGCCTGGGGCTGGATGGTCTCGCCTTCGCGCCGCTCCCAGTGCGCTGAGAACACCACTCATCAAGCTCCCTCCAGCGAGGGTGGAGCCCAAGCGGGCCAGGTGCGCACTCGCCGTGGGCAACCCCAGGTGCTCCAGAATCGCTCTCACCCCTCCTTCTCCCTTCTCGTACGCCAACACCCGCCGCCCGCCTCCACACCTCAAGCACGCGAACACATCGAAGTCGAACGTCCTCCTGAGCCACTCGGCCCAGTCTCCTCGCGGCGTCTTCTCCTTTATCGGCTCCTTGCTGGCCGCTGCCTGGGGCGCCACGCTCGCCTCCTCCGCTCCCACTTGGGGGACCAGAAATGGCCGCAGTTGCGCGCCTGGAGCAAAGACGCCGTGGAACCTCGTGAGGTTTGCCCGAGGCGGAGGTACCAGGGACGCTACACGCCGTAACAGTTCCAGCCCGGTGAAGAGCAGGAAGGGTGTCAGACAATTCGTAGGCTGAGGAAGGGTGTCCAGGAAGGGGGTGGAGACGAGGTGTCGGAACGAGTCCTTTGGCACCGTCTTGGGCCTGGGCTGGGCCGTCTTGGGGGTGTTCGGAGTTGACAGGTCACGCGGCAACCGCCATCTGGGCGTATCGGCGGACGGGAGCTCGTCCTTTTTCCGCCGGCAAAGGATAGCCAGGTGAACAGCATGAGAATGGGGTCATGGGTGTTGAGTGTTCTCGCCGCCGTGCTCTTCCTCGGAGCAGCACCAGCCAGGGCACAGGTTCCCACCCGAAGCGTCTGGGTGGAGCAGGAGGGCATCTCGTTCCACGGTGTGTACTGGAATCACGGCAAGCAGAAGACGATCATCTACATCCCCGGCTACGGCGACCCGGGGAGCACCGGGGACTCGATCTTCCACCGGGAGTTGTTCGCGGACTACGCGGTCCTCTCCATCGACCCGCTCAACCAAGGCCAGTCGGGCCATGCCGTCAGGACCGACATCGTCGACCTGATGAACAAGGTCATCCTCGCCTTCCTGAATCAGGAGGGGATCCTCAAGGCGTATCTGGCGGGACACTCGGCTGGTGCGCTGCAGGCGCTGGCCTTCGAGCGCGCCCATCCGACCCGGACACTCAACAAGGTGGTGCTTCTCGATGACGGGCAGATTTCGCTTGGCCAGGTGCCACCCATCCAGTTCCTCCCGGACAACGCCTTCGGCTTGCCTGCCGGGCCCTACAGTGTGATCGAGCTCGAAGCCCTGTTCTTCGATCCGTCTTCCTCGAGCATGACGTACGACGAGTACATTACCGGGCTCACCGCCTACACCCAGTTCGATGTGACGGAGACCTGGCCGGCGGTAAAGAAGGCGCTGCTCCTCACCCGCGACTTCAGCCTGCCCACGCTTCCGTCCGCTCTCGGTGTCGACACGAGTGCCGCGGACTCGGCCTTCCAGCAGGCCGCGATGGCGTTCACGTGCAACGTCAAGCATGGAAGGTGGATCGAGCTCGCCGGGGCCACCCATCGCATGTGGAATGAGCCAGCCTCGGCCGACGCCGCTGCCGCGCACATCGCCAGGTTCCTGCGCCCGTAGGCGGCGGCCCGGCACCATGAGCCTGCCCCAGTTCAGTGGCTCTCCCGCACTTCATGTGCTCCACCTGATGCGGGCAGGCAAGCTTCTCTCGTGCGGCCAGCCGAATGCCGGGGGATGCACACAAACTGAGGGAGAGCCACGTAACCGGGGCAAGCCCACCGCCGGGCCGATGCACCTGGTGGGCCAACGCCAGGTCCTCGGAAAGACTTGAAGAGCGGTCGGTGCCCCTTCTCCGCCGAGTTCCGTTCTCGCTCAAGTCCCTCGTTTCGAGTCCTTTGACAGACACCTTCGACATCTTCTCGGGTTTCGAGTCCTTTGACACCTTCTCGGAGCTTCCCCCCAGGAAGGGCAGGAAGGGTGTCAGACGATTCGTAGGCTGAGGAAGGGTGTCCAGGAAGGGGGTGGAGACGAGGTGTCGGAACGAGTCCTTTGACACCTCCCCTGGCTCAAGTTCTTTGACACCCTCTCGGGGACACCCTCTCGGGTTGGCGCGCGAGACGTGCTCCTCCCCGTTTTCAGCGAAGCGCCGCACCAGCTCGGCCGCACCTTCCGCGCCACGCTTCGACACGTACTCCAGCTCCGCGGGCAGCAGGGCCTTGACGGTGACGAGCCGGACGTCGCCGAAAGGCGTGGGAAACTGCCTCGGCAGCGTGCGCGACTCCTGGCCCAGCATCACGCCCACCCGGCCCTCCGGGGTAACGAGGGACTCGGGCAGGCCCTTCCCGTCCACCTCCAGCGCGAGGAGGCCCGCCTTCGCCCCCTCGCGCACGTGCTCATGGGCCACCACCATCCTGGAGACTCGCTCCAGCAGCAGGTAGGCCAGCTTCGCCCGATGGCATCGAGGGGAAGCTCCGTCTCCTCCGTCTCCAGGGCGAGCTCCAAACCAAAGCCCACCGAGGGCTCCATACGGGCGATGAAGGGGTCCGAGAGCCCCTCGGAGACGAGGAGGATGTGCCCAGTCTCCCGATGGATGACACGCCAGTCCAGCCGGTAGGCCGACAATTCGTAAGCTCCGCCCGACGCCACTATCTCGTCAAGTTCCCTCCGGTGTCGCCCCGGAGCCGTGCGATCCCCCTGCGGCTGGGTGATCGTCCTCGATCCGCGGAGCCCCTCGTGGCCGGCGAGCGCTCGACTCACATCATGGCCCCCGGGAGGCTCGCGCCATTTTGGAGCACCTGGAACTGCCCACGCGGCTGCACGGCCTGTCACCAGCCCGGTGCACAGCTCCAGCGGCACCCGTCCGTGGCCCTGTACCCGTCGCGATTTCGGACTCGGCAGCGCGCCCGAGCCGACCTTAAGCACCCCACATATGCGTTTTTGCTCAACTTGTGCCTATACTTGGCAACTTTGTCCTCCATCTTGTACGCAGAAGCACCAATATGCATACGGACGCGACCTCTCGGCGTGGGCATAACGGCCCCACAAAGGAGAGCACATGCCCAACATCAATCCACGGCGACTGAAGCACTGGCGTACGAAGCGAAGCCTGAGCATGGAGGAACTGGCGGCGACGTCTTCCGTCAACAAGAGCACGATCTACCGGATCGAGAGCGCGGCCCCTCCGAAGCGCAAAACCCGCGCCAACGTCCTCCGCGAACTCGCCAAGGCGCTCAACGTGAAGGAGGAGGAGCTCGCAGTCGAATCGGATCCGGTGCCCGACAAGCCTGCGCGCGAGCCGAAGGACAGGTCGCAGGTCTCTTTCAATCTCGGGAACCGGGACCGCAATGCCCTTTCGTTCGTGTCGCGGCGCTACCGAATCAACCCTTCCACCATCGTCGAACTGGCCCCACTGCTGTTCGTGATGGTCGCGGAGGACAGCCTTCGCAAGCGGGCTGAGAGACTCTCCGCCCTCCATGCTGCGCGCTTGGCGAGCGGGACGCTGCCGAGCACCTATAGCGACGCGGCGGAGCGATTCGAGCACGCCGAGGCTCGGTCGATTCGCATCAGGGACATCTTCGGCCGCCAGATGGATGACCCCGACATTCAACCGCCGCAGCTCCCCAAGGACGTTGACCAAGTCGGCCAGTGGAATCCGCTCGAAGCTCACATCAAGGAATGGTTCGCGCGGACCGGCGAGATGGGCGGTATCAGTGACTGGGAGTGTGGTCCCTCCTACTCCGTTTGCCGGGAGGTAGCCCTGGCCTTCGCGGGTGGCGATGAAGACTTGGCAACCGCGCTAGAAGAAGGATGGATGGGCGTCCACGAGGTGCCTGCCGAACTCCGCAGTAATGACAAGGCCGAGCAGCGGCTGCAATGGATGCGGGACCGGGTGGCTGCCGCCAAGTCCGAGTTCGAGGAAAGGGAGCGGGCTTCGCACGCCGAATTTCGAGCCGTTCTGGCCAAGCTCGGCCCCTGGACGACCACGAAGTCGCCGTCCGATAGAGAGGAGAACTCGTGATGCGACACGAAAGCCATGCAAGTGGACGGCCTGCGCCGACGTTCTCCCGGCACGCTGCCGTACGGACCCAGCAACGCTGCATCCCGCAGTTCATAGTCGATGCGCTGATAGACTGGGGCGACCGCAGCGATGCGGGGACAGGTGCTTCGTCGTACGCCTTCTCAAAGCGGAGCTGGCGCAGGTTCGCCCGATACCTGGGGCGCGAGGCCAGGCGCTTCGAGCGCTATCGGAACGTGTACGTCGTCGTCGCCAAGGACGGGACTCTCATCACAGTATGCTGGAGGCACTGACATGGCGCTCTTCTTCCCCTCCTTCGAGAACATCCAGAGACTGACCACGCCTCCCACTGCGGGAGAGCTCTTCTTGCTCTCTCAACTGGCCGAGCATCTGGACGACACACACGAGGTGTTCTTCAACCCCTTCCTGGACGGTGACCGACCGGATGTCATCGTCCTCAAGAAGAACCGCGGAGCCGCAATCATCGAGGTCAAGGACTGGAACCTCGTGCACTACCGGATCGACACAAACAATAAGTGGCATTACGGAGACGCACCAAAGATAGCCCCACAGCAGCAGGCATACCGCTACAAGACCAACCTATTCAATCTGCATCTTCCCTCACTCGGCCTTAAGAAGATCACTAACAGCCTCTTCTATCGTGTCATCACTCCCTACGTTTACTTCCACAAGCAGACCCAGGCGGAACTCGAACGGCTCTATCAACCGGCCCGGCAGGAGTTGAGAGCCCGCAGAAACGAATTGAACCGCGACCGGGCAAACACCACCCACTCCAATTACGAGGATGCGTTCGAGCGGCTGTCGCGCAAGCTGAAAAAGCTGGACCGCGACCTAAACATGTCTTGGGCCCGGGATCGACTGCACGCAAAGGTCAGCAAGCTCTCCAAGATGAAGCCGGACGTCCTTTTCACCGATGAAATCTACGAGGAGTTCAAGCGGAGGCTGGCACCGCCCAGTCACGTGCTAAAACAAGGACAACCGGTGCGCTTCGACAGCAAGCAACATGCCCTGACCATCAGCACGCCGGGGCTCTCGAAAATTAAGGGTGTGGCCGGATGTGGCAAGACCTCGATCCTGGCGCAACGGGCAATCAACGCCCATGCTCGTCATGACGGGCAAGTCCTGATCCTCTCCTTCAACATTACCCTGCGGCACTTCATCCGAGACACCATCAGCCGCCAGCAGGGAAAGGGCGCCGACAACGATTTCGGCATCACCCACTTCCACGCATTCGTCAGAGCCCAACTGGACGAACTGGGGATCGTCCTCGAAGAGAGGCCGATCTTGGAGCGCCACGACCCCGAAGAGATGGGCGTTCTCGCCCGGCAACTCGCCTCCGGTCCCATTCGCAAGTTCAAGACGATCCTCGTAGACGAAGCACAGGACTTCGATCCGGAATGGATCAAGCTTATCCACGACGTGTTTCTGGACGAACACGATGGCGAAATGGTGCTCTTCGCGGATCAGAACCAGAACATCTACAAGAGAGATGGCAGTCTGCGTGAACCGCCCATGTTCAAGGGATTCGGGCGCTGGAAGAAGCTGACCAAGTCGTACCGCGGTGGCCTCGATACGCGCCTCATCCAATTGTTCAAGCGCTTTCAAGAGCAGTACCTCGCCACAACGAACCCGGACGCGGAGATCTTTGATTCTGCTCCTGCGCAGGGAGGTATGAGCCTCGACTTGCTGTTCTACGAGAGTTACGGCGAAAGCTACGTCCCTGAGCACGTGTGCCGCCGAATTCGGGACTACATCAAGAAGCACAGCCTCCACCCAGACGACGTCTCCATCATCTGCTCGGAGGTCAATTACCTCATCCCGATCAACGAAGAGCTGATGAGCGAAGAGAGAACGAGGGTGATGTTCGAAACGCAGGCCGAGCTCGATACTCTCTCCCCACGCCTCACGGAGGAGGAGCGGCAGGAACTAATCGAGAAGATCCGCAGACTCAAAAAGCTGGTCTTCGCGCAACACTCAGGCCTGATAAAACTCTCCACCACGCACAGCTTCAAGGGTCACCAGTCCGAGACCATCTTCTGCATCCTGCGACCCGATGACAGCGCGGAGATGGTCTACACGGGAATCACTCGGGCGCAGAAGAACCTCGTCGTCTTCGATGTGAAGGGTGGAAAATACGAGTCGTTCTTCAAGACGCACATCGCTTCACCCGGCGGCGCGACGCCTCCCTTGACCTATCGCTTGCCGGAACGAGGGTAAGCAACACCACGCTCGCACCGCTTTGAGTTCCGGCCAGAGCCGTCAGTCGCGTGTCAGCAAGGGACTGCTTCATTCGGCCCCATGTCGCTCCTCCATCAACCTCGAGAAGTCAGGGCTCCCTCTCCCTCAAGCAGGTGAGGAGGAGGCGAGCGCGAGGCTTGAGGTAGCGGCCAGGAAGGAGCCGATGAAGGAAAGTATAGGACGTATAGGAGACCTGTTGAGAGGAGGCGGCCTGGAGCGGAGGTGGCGAGGAGGGCCGCTGACGGGGGCCCGCCCGAGCAGTGAGCCAGGCGGGTGGAGAAGCCGCGTTGCCCCTTGGGGTACACGCCGGCCCAGGCCACCCTCCCATGAGGTGCGCGGCAGGCGCCTGGCTCTGTTGGCGCTGGCGGCTTGAGCTTCAACACCACGCGGATTGGAGAGCCCGTGCGCCGGGGCCAGCCTCGCACCTGCCGGGGCCAGGCTCAGGTGCTCCAGAATCGCGCGCCGAGCGGGACTGGGAGGCTCCGTGAGGCCCTCCAGCCATGCCCGTGCTTCATCGCGCGTCGTGAAGGAAGCAATGGCGAGTGGGGCATATTCGAGTCGGTTTCCGAAGTAGTCCTCGAAGTCATCAACCTGGCATCTTCTCTGCCTTCATCCCTGGCCGTTCTCCAGAGAGGCGCAGTGAATCGTGATGCCCGTGCGAGAGCCTCATGGATTCTCACCGCGTGGCCTCCGCAATCCGGGACGCAGGGAATTCCCCAGAGGGGTTTTTATGAGCCGCATTCAACCATGGGCAGACGTTGAAACGGCAAGCTCGTCGAGTTCATCAAGGACTGGAACAAACAGACATGAGGTCCACGTAGCTGTCCCGAGCCGAGGCGTGGGCGCCGCTCACCACCGGCGCAGGGAAGACCAGGGGAAGGGAGCCCAGAAGGGCGTCGCCACCGTGTCACCCTCCAGTGAGAACCAGGGCCCCCCGTCGCCTGGGGACAGCACGTGGAAGTCCTGCGCGGGCGTGAAGCCCTGGCCGAGCAACGCCACGCGCCGGCCCTCGGCATCGCGCGCCACGTCCAGCACCATCACCGTGTGGCCCGGACTGCCGCCCAGCACGAAGAAGTCTCCCGGGCGCACGTCCTCGCGCGAGGGCCGCCGCTTTCCGGCGGCCAGGGACAGCGTGCCCGCGTAGGTGAACACCAGGTCCAGGTACTTCTGGAACGCGGCACGCGAGCCATCCACCGGCCCGCGCTTCTCCCACGTCACCTTCGAGCCGGACACGCGAGCACGCTCGCCCTGGGCGTAGCGCGGCCAGGAGGCGAGGTCTCCATTCGTGAAGCGGTAGGCGATGCGCTCCTTGTCGCCACGGGACCAGAGCCACTCGGCGTGCAGGCGGATGAGGGAGTCCGCGCATTGCTGCAAATCCGCCCGTCCCACGTCCAGCTCGGCCACCGCGGCGAGGGAGTCATTCTTCGCGGGCAGGATGGTCCGCCCCTGGAAGTCGAGGACCGGGGTGCCCTCCGGCCTCAGCGGTAGACCCCGCAGCCAGGCGCCGAAGGAGCCCTCCTCGAGCGCGACGCGCGTGTAACCCTCGGGAGGCGGCAGGGCCTCGGCGAGCGGACGGATGGAACTGTCCGCGGACAGCCAGGGGTAGCGGGCCCGCTCCTGCCGGGTGGGCGCGCGAGGCTCGGACGCCCCGGCGAGGCAAGCCCCCAGCAACAGGGCACTCACGGGGAGTCTCCACATGGGTGAGCGGCGCATGGGGCCCTCTCGGTTCAAGAACAGGCGTCGAGCCAGGCGCGCAACCGGGAATCCGCCACGGCCTCGCTGCGCACTCCGGGCTCCACGGTGAGCTCCAACGTGTGGAAGCCCCGCGCGCGGATGCCCTCCAACAGCGCCGCGCGCTGCTCGGCGTCCGGGGCGAACAGGATGCACCCATCCCCTCCCCCGGCTCCGGATTGCTTGCCCGCGCACCCATAGGACGCGGCCAGACCCAGCACCCGCTTCATCGGCTCGGTCTCCAGCGGACCCAGCTCCTGCAGCAGCGCGTGTTGCTCGCGCACGGCCTCGGAGAAGGAGCGGAAGTCACCGCCCGCGAGCCCCTCTTCGATTTCCTGGCCCAGCGCGTCCGAGCGATCCACGAAGGAGCGGCGGCCCTGCTCGCCCCACTTCGCCTCCACCTGGGAGATGAGCACGCGCGTGGACGCGCTCTCCCCCGTGAAGGCATAGCCCAGGGATACCCGGGGCGTGGGCAGCCGCCACACGTCCACCGCAGGCGACGCATCCACCGCCGCGCGGTAGCCCCCGGCGCTCGACGCCTCGATGAGCCCAGAGACTTCGTAACGCCGGTAGCGCACCACGCCGCCCGCATGGCTCGTGGCCACGTCGCCGCCGCTGCCCTTGCCGCCCTGGGCCGCCGCGTGCGTCACGAGCGCCAGCTTCAGCGCGTCGAAGCGCTCCTCCAGGACGAAGCGCACCGCGTCGGCCGCCAGCACCGTGGCGCACGCGCTGCCGCCCATGCCCAGCTTGAGCCCGTTGGGGCCCACCGCCGAGGGCGCCAGCGCCAGATCGAAGCCCACCGACTCGCGCCCGTGCAGCCGCAGCGCCTCGTCCAGCGTGCGCGCCACGAAGGAGAAGCCCGGGGGCACCTCGCGCTCCCACTTCACGCCCCGAGGCGTCGTCCGCCCCGCCAGCGTCCCTTCCTCCAGGCAGATGTGCACCTGGGAGTCGGCCCGCCGCCGCACCAGCGCCGCCGTGCGAGGGCCCACCGCCGCCACGCGCGACAGGCCTCCCCACAGCACGGCGTACTCGCCGGACACGAACAACTTCCCCGGGGCCGAGAGGGCGCGCTCCATCAGAACAGGTGCTCCGTGAGCAGCCGCGCGTCCCCGCCCGGCACGCACCGCACCACCTCGGTGGCGCCACAGGCCCGAGCGAGCGCCTCGGCCGCCACCTCGTGCGCCGCGTCCGTCAGGATGCACGGGTTGGGACCCGCATCCAGGGTGAACCACACTGGCACGCCCTTCTTGCGCTGCTCGCGCAGCGAGTGGATGAGCGCCAGCGTGCCCGGCATGAGGTAGCAGAGCGGAGGATCCGCCGCGAGCGACGTGGCATGCATCCGCCACGCGTTGCGCTCGCACATGTCCCCCAGCGCCTGGAGATCCTTCCGGGCGATGTAGTCGCGCGCGCGCACCACCTCGGCCTCGGCGTCCTTCACCCACGCCGCGTAGTAGGGGCTCGTCTCCACGGCGTTCTTCATGCCGTCGCGCGACTTCACTTCCTTCTCGTCGCGGCTGACGATGGCCACCACCATGCGCAGCTCCGGCCAGTGCTTCTCGTCGAAGCGCTGCACCGCGTAGCTGTCCGAGCCGTCCGGGCGCTCGCCGCGCATCCACTCGCACAGGCCTCCCTGCACGCTGCGGCACGCCGAGCCGCTGCCCAGCCGCGCCAGGAGGCTCGACGCCCGGGGGTCCGCCGGCAGCCCCGCGGCCGCGCGCGCCGCCACCGCCAGAGCCGCGAAGCCCGCCGCGCTGCTCGCCAGTCCCGCCGACGCCGGGAAGTCCCCGCGCGACACCATCCGCGCCGGGCCGAGCGAGCGCTCCTTCGCCTCGGCGCGCACCGTGTCCAGCACGCGCAGGACCCGGTCCCGCTCGCTGCCCTTGGCCACGTAGCCGTTGAGCTCCACCGCGTCGGCGTTGCCCACCCCGAAGGCCACCGTGGTGCGCACCGACAGGGGCGAGAGCGTCAGGGACAGGCTCGATTGATGGGGCAGGATGAGCGCGTCATCCCGCTTGCCCCAGTACTTCACCAGCGCGAGGTTGGGATGCGCGAGGGCGGTCGCCTTCATGCCGCGCCTCGGGTCGCGCCCTCTTCCCGCGGTCCCGCGAGCTGGCTGTCGAAGCAGCGGAAGCCCAGGCGCGTGAGCTCGTGCACCGCGGGCGCCGTGTCGTGGAACAGGCCGATGACGGCCCCGCCGTCTCCGCCCGCGCCCGTGAGCTTGGCGCCCAGCGCGCCCATGCTGCGCAGCCGGTGCACCATGTCGTCCAGGCCCGGCGAGGACAGGCCCAGCGCCGAGAGCAGGCCGTGGTTGACGTTCATCACGTCGCCCAGCGCCTCCAGGTCGCCCTCCTCCACCGCCTCGGCGCCCTCGGAGGCCAACAGGCCAATCTCCCGGAAGACGCGCTGGTAGCGCTCGCTCCAACGCTTCTGGCGCTCACGCAGCGCGCCCACCGTCGTCTTCGTGGGGCTGCGCGCGCCGGCCATCACCACCACCAGCCGCACGGGCTTGGGGCTCTCCACCACCTTCGAGCGGCCCGACTCGGCCCCCGGCTTGCGGCGGTAGAGGATGAGCTGCTCCATGGCGCTCGTGGTGTGATCCACGCCGGACGGGGTGCCGTGGAACTCCTGCTCCATCTCCCAGGCCACGTTGGCCACGTCCATCGCCGAGGCCTTGCGCCCCGCGGCCTGCAACAGCACGCGCGCGCACGCCACCGACAGCGCGCCGGAGCTGCCCAGGCCCATGGACAGGGGCAGGTCCGTGTTGAACGACACCCGGACTCCCGGCTCATCGCACGCGGCCATGGCCCGGCCGAAGGCGGCCTTGAGCACCTTGCGCTGCTCGGGCGTCAGGGCATCGGGAATGACGAGCTGGCACTTGTTGGACGTCTCACCCCGGGCCGTCACGCCGCGCGACAGCGGCCCCGCCAGCGCCGGGTAGCCGTACACCACGCTGTGCTCGCCCAGGAGGATGACCTTGCCGGCACCAAAACCCACCAATGTGTTGTTCGAGTCCATTTGTCTTTCAGCCCTCGGTGCCCGTGGCGGCGCGGAAGTCCTCTTCCGACAGGGAGGCGATCAGCTCTCGCGCCTTCTCCACCTTCACGTGGCCCGCGGTCACCAACAGCTCGGCGATCTTCTCCACCCAGTCTCCGCGCGCGCCGGCCGTCACCGCCACGCACCGCGCATGCAGCGCCATGTGGCCCTTCTGGATGCCGATGGAGCCCAGCGCCCGCACCGCCGCGAAGTTCTGCGCCAGTCCCACCGCGGCGAACACCATGGACAGCTCGCGCGCGGACGAGCAGTTCACCAGCTTCATGGCGATCTGCACGCCCGGGTGGACCTTGATGGGACCGCCCACCGTGCCCAGCGCCATGGGCAGCTCGATGCGGCCCACCAGGTGGCCGCCCTCCACGTGCCACGTCGACAACGGCCGGTACTGCCCGTCCCGGCACGCGAAGGCATGCGCGCCCGCCTCGATGGCGCGCCAGTCCTGACCGGTGGCGATCGCCACCGAGTCGATGCCATTCATGATGCCCTTGTTGTGCGTGGCCGCCCGGTACGGATCCGCCAGGGCGAAGCGGCTGGCCTGGTAGATGCCCTCGGCGATGGTCGCGCCGGGCATGTCGAAGTCCGAGAGCGCCTCCAGCGGGATGCGGCACATGGCACGCGCCAGCCGCCGGTCCGCCAGGTTCGACAGGATGCGCAGGTACACCTTGCCGCCGGTGAGCTGCTCGATGAGCGGCGCCACGCCCTCGGCCATGGTGTTGATGAGGTTGGCCCCCATGGCGTCCTGGGTGTCGATGACCAGGTGCACCACGAGCAGCGGCTCGCCCCGCGGACCCTCGGGGGCCGGGAGCACGCGCACCTCGATGTCCTTGCACCCGCCGCCGCGCTTGACCATCGAGGGGTGGAAGCTGTTGGCCAGCGCCAGGATGGCCTCGCGCGCCGCGAGGATCTTCTGCGTCGCCTCGGTGGGATCGCCATAGCGCGTGAGCTGCACCTGGCCGATCATGATGGGCTCGTCGGTCTCCGCGGTGAAGCCGCCCGCCTCGCGGACGATCTTCGACGCGAACGACACCGCCGCCACCACCGACGGCTCCTCCACCGCCATGGGCACCAGGTAGTCCTTGCCGTTGACCTGGAGGTTGAGCCCGAGCCCGAGCGGCAACGAGAACGTGCCCACCGCGTTCTCGATCATCTGGTTGGCCAGACCCGGCTGCAGCGCGCTGATGCCCTGCAGCTGCGCCAGGTCCTCCTCGGTCAGGTTCAGCATCTCGGCGAGCTTCTCGTGCCGCGCCACCATCGAGAGCTTGTGGAAACCCGCCAGCCGGGACGTCAACATGTCAGACATTCGTTTTCTCTTCTCCACGCGGCATTCGCGCGAAACCCAACAGATTCCTACAGCGTCGCGAGCCAGTCCTTCAACTGCCCCCCGATGATTCGGGGTTTACGTTGGAGGTCCGCACAGCTCGCGCTGCCCGTGAGGACGAATGCCTGCCGCAGCGACGACAGGATGACGGCGAGAGCCTTCTCGGCCCCCTCCACGCCACCGGTCTGCTGCGCCCGGAACAGGGGCAGGGCCATGCCGGCCAGATCCGCGCCCAGGGCGATCACCTTGGCCGCGTCCAGACCCGTGCGCAGTCCACCCGAGGCCACCAACCGGGGCCCGGGGCCCACGGCACGGCGCACCGAGGCGATGGCCGCCGCGGTGGGGATGCCCCAGGTGGAGTACTCGGCGCCCACCTGGGCCTGGATGCCCTCGGCGCGCAGCTGCTCCACGCGCACCCAGGACGTGCCCCCCAGACCCGACACGTCCAGGTTGCGCACGCCCAGCTCCACCAACCGGCGCGCCACGTCGGGGCCGATGCCGCACCCCGTTTCCTTCACCAGCAGCCGCGCGCCAAAGGCCCGCACGAGCTGCTCCACGATCTGATAGCCGCCGCGGAAGTCCCGGTCGCCCTCGGGCTGGGTGAGCTCCTGCCCGGCGTTGAGGTGCAGCGCCAGACCGTCGGCGCCAATGGCGTCCGCCAGCCTGCGCACCCCGTCCACGCCCATGCGCACGGCCTGGTACAGCCCGATGTTGCCGAGCAACGGCACCGTGGGCGCCACCTTGCGCACCTGGAAGGACTCGGCGGCCTGGGGGTTCTCCGCCATGGCGCGCTGACTGCCCACGCCAAAGGCCAACCCGTGCCGCTCGGCCAGCAGGGCCAGGTCCCGGTTCACCACCCCGGCCCGCTCCGTACCGCCCGTCATCCCCGTGATGAGCAGAGGGTAGCGCACCGTCTTGCCCAGGAACTCCGTGGTGAGGTTGACCTCGTCCACCGAGAGCTCCGGCATCGCGCAGTGCACCAACCGCACGTCCTCCAACAACGTGCTGTTTCCCAACGGCTCGACGTCCCCGGTCGCACACAGATCGAGGTGGGCGTCCTTGCGCTTCGCTGTCGCCTCCTCGTCCGTCACGTGCCGCCTGCCCTCATTTGGAACCATGGTCTGAAAAAAATACAATTACGCCAAGCCTATCCTGGACCTCGAATCCCTACCAAGGCGGGCAGGCAGGCGCAAGCGACGTGCACGCCACGGCCCCCCGGGGCAGGAGGGGAAAGGTACGCCGTCCTGTGAAACCCCCGGGCCACGGGGAGTGGTTCCGCGCCCGGCGGAACGAGGGGCGGGCGGGAAGCGGAGCGCTCGAAGGCCAGGTGGGTTTTCACTTCCCTCTCGCCTTTCCCCCGATTTGACGCGTCCTGTCGCCTGTTTACGTTCTTTCGAGACCCCTTCAGTCCAGGGAAAGGAAAGACGAGGCCACATCATGCGTGCTGGAGAGATGCGAAACACGTCGTTGCCCCCGATGGGCACGGGCGGTGGCGGATGGGGCCACCGGCTGGGCAACGCGTTGAAGACGACGGTGCTGCTGGCCGGACTCACCGCGCTCCTGCTCGTGGTGGGCGAGCGCCTGGGAGGACCCCAGGGGCTCATCGTGGCGGGCTTCTTCGTCGTGGTGATGAACTTCACCTCGTACTGGTTCAGCGACCGCATCGCCCTGGCCATGCACGGGGCGCAGCCGCTGGACTACGCCGAGGCGCCCTGGCTGCATGCCATGGTCGAGCGGCTCGCCGCGCGCGCGGGCATGCCCAAGCCGGCCATCTACCTGTTGCCCACCCGCACGCCCAATGCGTTCGCCACGGGCCGCAATCCGGAGCACGCCGCGGTGGCGGTGACGGCGGGCCTCATGGACATCCTGGATCAGCGCGAGCTGGAGGGCGTGCTCGCGCACGAGCTGGCGCACGTGAAGAACCGCGACACGCTCATCGGCACCGTGGCGGCCACGCTCGCGGGCGTCATCAGCTACGCGGCGCAGATGCTCTTCTTCTTCGGCGGCTCGCTGCTCAGCCGCGACGATGACGAGGACGGGCTCGCCCACACGCTCGGCAACCTGGGCGTGCTGCTCGTGGCGCCCATCGCCGCCACGCTGCTGCAGCTCGCGGTGAGCCGCTCGCGCGAGTACGGCGCGGACGCCACGGGCGCCCAGCTCTGTGGAGATCCGGATGCGCTGGCGGACGCGTTGCTGAAGCTGGAGCGCGGCGCGGAGCTGATGCCCTATGACCGGGCGCCAGCCACCTCGCACCTGTTCATCGTCAACCCGCTGTCCGGCGGCGCCATCATGGGGTTGTTCTCCACGCACCCGCCCATCCCCGAGCGCGTGCGCCGCCTGCGCGAGATGAGCGCCCTCACCCCGCGCTCGCCGCGCGCCTGGCGCAGCGTCTGGGCGTAGGCCCGAGGGGCTCCTTCCTCCGGGAAGGGGCCCTACCCCGCGGCCGTCTGGGTCGCGGGAGCCTGCACGCCCTCGGCCGGCACCTCGTCGAGCGAGTCGAAGTGCTTGAAGGGATCCTCCATCATCTCGCGCAGCGTGGTGGAGAGGATGCTCGCGTGGAAGCCGTCGATGAAGCGGTGATCGAACGTGGCGTTCACGTTCATGATCTTGCCCGCCACCACCTGGCCGTTCTCCACCACGGGGGCGTCCTTCACCGCGCCCGGCGCGATGAGGATGGGCACGCGGCTGTAGGGCACGAGCGGCACGTACGCCGTGTCCAGGCCCAGCGAGCCCACGTTGGTGAGGATGGCCGAGCCGAACGCGTCGTAGGGCATGCCCGCCCACGTCATGTTCCAGTTCAGCGTGTACATGAAGAAGGACATCATCCAGGTGAAGAGGTTGAGCAGCATGTAGGGCACCTTCTGCACCGTGCCCTTGCCCTTCTCCATCATGGTGTCCTTGCGCTGGCGCACCCGCTGCACCGCGATCTCCATCTCGGTGGCGATCTCCCGCAGGGTCTTGCGCTCCGCGTCGTCGATCTTCGCCGAGGTGAGGTCCACCTTGCCGCCGTCCGTCTGCACCACCAGCATGGAGATGGTGATGCGCTTGCGCAGGTAGATCTTGTTGAAGCGCAGGATGGCATTGGCCTCGGGGCAGCGGCGCAGGGCCTCGGCCATGGCACGTGCCAGCAGGTGCGTGACGGTGAGGCGGATGCCCGTCTTCTGGCGGAAGGCCTCGATGTAGGCCAACGCCTTCTCCATCCGCAGCGTCATCGTCCCGTACACGGTCGGGTCGTACGCGGTCTTCCAGCTTCCGATGGCGAGCTTGCGGAAGCTCGAGATGTTGTCCTTGGGAATGAGCTCCAGGTGAGCCATGAGACAGGGGTTCCTTCACGAAGAGGCGGTCCTCCAGCATCGCGTGTTCCGCTCCCCGGCAAAACCCCCCGCCCCCCTTCCCGACCCGAGCCGCACCGCGTCATCCGCCCCCCTCGCCCGCTGCCTCCAGGGGGATGCGAGCGGGGTAGCGCCAGGTTCATGCCCGGAAGGACAACCCACGACATCTATTGACGTCCCGCCTTCTGACGCTAGGCTGCGCCGCTTTTTGCATTATCCCCGGAGGTCACCCTCGTGCTGGTAGCACTCCTCATCGTCGTCTCAGCGGGCTTCCTGATCACGCTCGGCCTGCTGCTCTTCCGCCCCACGGGCGCCCCGGCCATCGCCGCTCCCCAGGCCAACAAGCCCAGGGGTGAGCTGGCGGAGTCGGATGCCAAGGTGCGTGCGCGTCTGGAGTCGGACCTGGATCGCAAGCGCAAGGAACTGGACGAGCAGCGCGCCCAGCTCCAGGACCTGAAGGAGCAGCTCAAGCAGGCCAAGCGCAAGAACTACGAGCAGCGCGAGTCGGAGAAGGGCGAGAAGGAGCTGACCCGGGCGCGCGCCGAGGTAGAGCGCAACGCGTCCCTGCAGCTCGAGGTGGTCCGGGGCGAGCTGGCCGATGCCCAGACGGAGATCGCCCGGTTGCGCTCGGAGCTGGAGATGGGCCGTGGTGGCCGCCGCAACGCCGCTCCCGCGCCGGCACCCGCTCCCGCGCCCATCACGACCGCTCCCTCGCAGCCGATCTCCGCTCCCGCCCAGGCGCATGAGCCGGTGGTGGCCGTGTCCACGACCGTGGTGCCCGCCGCCGCGGCCGAGGCCACCGCCGAGAAGGCGCCCCGCCGCTACCGCGAGCTGAACGACGCCGACCGCGAGAAGATGGAGCGGCTGGAGGCCACGGCGAACAAGGAGCGCGGCCGGGCCGCGGAGCTGGAGCGCGAGCTCAAGCGCGTGCGGGGCCGCGCCGACTCGCAGCAGCGCATCTTCGCCGCCAGCAAGAGCGAGCTGGAGCTGGTGAAGGACAAGTTCAAGGCGCTGGAGAAGCGGCTCAACCGCACGCTGCTCGAGCGGGATCTGCTGCGCCGGGCCATCAAGGATCTCGAGAAGAAGACGGGCATGCTGGCCGATCGCACCGAGCTGACGCCGGACGAGATGGCCGCCAGCGATCGGAAGGTGGAGGAGGCCGCCCGGGCCCGCGCCGCCGCCGAGGCCGCTCAGCAGCAGGCCGCCGCCCCGGCCCCCGAGGCCGCCGCCCCAGCGTCGGGTGACTCCTCCGGACAGCCCGCCGCGACCGACTCCGCTGAAGAGAAGCCGGCCACGCCGTAGTCGCCGCCCCGGTGTCCCCCTTCCGCATCCGGAAGGGGGCACCCGCTGTCAGTCCAGCGGCACGGGCATGTAGAGGAGCAGGTCATCCAGCGTCGTGCGCTGGACGCCATCCTCCTCCAGCCCGCCCGCGATGAGCACCGAGCCATCCTCCAGCGCCGTGCACGTGTGCTGGTGCCGCGACCGCTCCAGATCGGGCAGCCCGAGCAATCCCGCCGCTCCCCCTTGCGCTCCGGGCACGAACAGCTCCCCATGGGCGTTGCTCACGAGCTCGCCCACGTCCGCGTTGCCCCATCCGCCCAGCGTCAGCACCCGCCCATCCTGGAGGGCCACCGCGCACGGCTCGCTCCGGGCGAAGATCTGGGGGCCCTGGCCCTGACGCGAGGCCGCATCCGGAGACACGATCTGCGAGGAGGCCAACAGCGTGTCCGTCATCGCTGCCCCCGGGGAGGACTGGCCCCCCACGTACAGCAACCGCCCGGGTCCGCCAAAGGGCACGAGCGCCGCGTCACGCCGGGGCTCGCGCAGCCGCTCGCCCGTGTCCTCCGCGACGAAGGTGTCCCCCTGGTACGAGAAGAACAGCACCTCCGGCACCAACGCCGTCCCATCCGAGCCACCCACCACGGCGATGCGCCGCCCGTCTCCCACCGCGCTCACCCCCATGCCCACCCGCCGCACCGGCGTGCCCACCTGGAAGCTCCGGCCCGTCGCGGCGTCATACCCCTCCGCCTCGGACACGACCTCGCCGTTCACCCCCACGCCCCCCACCACCAGCACCCGCCCACTCGCATCCGCCGCCGCGGCATGGTGGCCACGCGCCCGCAGGCCCTCCACGGGCGTCGACGTGCCCGCCTTCACATCCAGCACCCGGGCGCCCGCCAGCCGCGTGCCTTCGGGTGTCTCCTCGCCGCCCACCAGCAGCACCTTGCCTCCCGGCAGCCGCGTCGCCGTGTGGAAGGCCCGGGCCGAGTCCAACGAGGGCACGCGCTCCAGGGCTCCCGTGGCCGGCTCGAACACCTCCACCGCGGACACCGTGGCGGGCCTCCCGTCCGCGCCGAGCCGCACGCCCCCGGCCAGCAACACCCGTCCGTCCTCCAGCAGCGTCGCCGTGTGTCCCGCGCGCGCCTCGCCCAGTCCCGCGCAGCCCTGGGCCAGCCTCGGCCGCACGAACTCCCCCACCCGGCGCAGGGCGATGGCCACCGCTGGCGCCTCGCCGCCCCCCGGCACCTCGAAGGGGTGCGAGCGCCCCACCGCGACCACCCGTCCGCCCTGCCGCGGCATGGCCGTGTACCCCCGCACCTCCACCACCCGGCCCTTTCCCGAGGGAATGGCGGGGACGCCCGCCGCGCCCACCTCCACGGTGGTGAAGTGTTCGCGAGGCTGCATCCCCTCACCGGTGACGCGCCAGCGCAGGTAGGAGACGCCCTCCAGGGCCGGAGTCCCCGAGCACGCCTCGGTGCGCAGCTCCACGGGAGGACGCGTCTCACACCCGCCCAGCACGCCCAACGCCGCGACGGTCAACGCCATCCAACCCAGCCGCCGTCCCCTTCCCCGCCCGACGCTCCTCCCAGCGGTCAAGTCCCACCGGTTGTTGCTCCGCCCCATGAGGTACCCTTTCGCGATCCGATGGCCCCGGCTCAGACGAAAGAGGGCTTGCGCTCGGACCGGCGCGAGCGTAGCGATGGCCTCTGGCCAGGGTCAACGCGGCCCTCTTCCCGATGAAGCTCTCGCTCGCCACCCGCATCTTCCTGGGCTACGCGGTGGTGCTCGTCACCTTCGGCGCGGTGTCCCTGTTCAGCGTCGCCGAGCTGCACCGCAACCAACTGGAGATCCGTCTGGTCAGTCAGGGCTACCTCCAGCTGTCCCAGGACGCCGCCGCGCTCGACTCCTTCCACACCAATCAGGAGAAGGACACCGAGCGGCTGTTGGAGGAAGGCAACGCGGAGACCCGGCGCGCCCTCATCCGGCTCGCCCGGCTCTATGTCCCCTCGCTCATGTCCGAGCGGCTGAACGACGCGCTCGCCCGGGCCCGCGAGGTGCGCGCCCTGGCGCCCCCCGGCGAGGTGCCCTTCGTGCAGGACCTGGAGTCGCGCCTGGGCGAGCTGGCCCATCGCTACCCCACCTACGGCCGGGCAGCGGAGGCCGTCTTCACGGTGCTCGCCAGCGACTCGCCCCCCGCGGACGAGGTGGCTCGCGCCGCCACCGAGCTGCGCCAGCAGGAGAACGCCATCGGCCGCGACATCCGCTTCCTGCGCGCCGCCCTCACCAACCGCATCCGCGAGCGCGTGGACGGGGCCGAGGACCGCGAGCGCCGCACGGGCCTGGCCATCATCACCCTGTCCGTGCTCGCCATCATCGTGGGCCTGGTCGCCACCGCCTGGTCGGCGCGCACGCTGCGCCCGGTGCGCACCCTCATCGAGGGCGTGTCGCGCATCGGCCGCGGCGACTACAGCGCCCAGCTCGGCGTGCGCGGCGACGACGAGGTGGCGGTGCTCGCCCGCGAATTCGACGCCATGGCGCGCTCGCTCCAGGCACGCGAGGCCCAGCTCAAGGCCCAGGCCGAGGCCCTCATGCGCGCCGAGCAGCTCGCCGCCGTGGGCCGCATCTCCGCCCAGGTCGCCCACGAGGTGCGCAATCCCCTCTCCTCCATCGGCCTCAACGTGGAGCTCATGCAGGACGCCTTCGAGCACGCCTCCTTCGACTCGCCCGGCGAGGCCCGCGAGGCCCGCGAAATCCTCGCCGCCGTCACCCGCGAGGTGGACCGGCTCACCGAAGTCACCGAGCAGTACCTGCGCATGGCCCGCCCACCCCAGCCCAGCCTCGAGCCCACCGACGTCACCGAGGTGCTCGCCAGCGTGCTCGACTTCTCCCGCGAGGAGCTGGAGCGCGCCGGCGTGGAGGTGGTGCGCGAGCTGCCCCCCGAGCCACCCCGCGCCCTCGCCGACGAGGGCCAGCTGCGCCAGGTGTTCCTCAACCTCTTGCGCAACGCCCGCGAGGCCATGCTCGACGGAGGCCGGCTCACCATCGCCACCCAGGTGCAGGCACGCGACGTGGTGGTCGCCCTGCGCGACACCGGCCGCGGCATGACCGAGGCGGTGCTCTCCCGCATCTTCGAACCCTTCTTCACCACCAAGGAAGACGGCACGGGCCTCGGCCTCGCCGTCTGCCAGCAGATCCTCAAGGCCCACGGCGGGGAGCTCTCGTGTCAGAGCGAGCCCGGCCGGGGCACGACCTTCTTCGTCAGGCTTCCCCGCGCATGAGCTTCACCTACCACCGCGACGTGCTGCCCAACGGCCTGCGCGTCGTCACCGTCGAGACCCCGCACCTGCACACCGCGCTGCTCGCCGTGTACGTGCGCACCGGCAGCCGCCACGAGTCCGTGCTCAGCAACGGCGTCAGCCACTTCCTCGAGCACCTCTTCTTCCGCGGCAGCGAGGGCTGGCCCGACACCGTGCGGATGAACTCCGCCGTGGAGGAGGTGGGCGGCAACCTCAACGGCGTCACCACGCGCGACCACGGCTACTACTACACCCCCCTGCACCCCGCGCACCTGGACGTGGGCCTCGCCATCCTCGGCGACATGCTCACCCGCCCCCGCCTCACCGACATGGAGGTGGAGCGCAGCATCATCCTCGAGGAGATGCTCGACGAGGTGGACGAGAAGGGCCGCGACATCGACATCGACAACCTGTCCAAGCGCCTGCTCTTCCCTGACCACCCCCTGTCCTTCAAGATCGCCGGCACGCGCGAGTCCGTCTCCGCCCTCACCCATACCCAGGTGCTCGAGCACTTCGCGCGCCACTACGTCACCGGCAACCTCGTGGTGTCCGCCGCGGGCCGGGTCAAGCGCGACGAGGTGCTCGCGCTCGTGGAGCGCCACTTCGCGCGCCTGCCCCAGGGCCCCGAGAGCCTCGACATCGCCCCGCCCCCCACCCCTCGGGGCCCTCGCCTGCACGTCGTCACCCACGACGAGGCCCAGACCGAGTTCCGCCTGTCCTTCCGCACCGTGCCCGAGCACCACCCGGACTGGCCCGCGCTCCAGCTCCTGCGCCGCTTCCTCGATGACGGGCTGTCCTCGCGGCTGCCCTTCGAGATCGTCGAGAAGCGGGGCCTCGCCTACTCCGTGCACGCCTCGCTCGAGGCCTTCCACGACGCGGGCATCTTCGAGATCGAGGCCGCGAGCGCGCCGGAGCGGGCCTCGCTCGTGGTGGGCGAGATGTTCCGCGTCCTGGGCGAGCTGGCCCAGTCTCCGGTGGCCGAGGAGGAGCTGGCGCGCGCCAAGCGGCGGCACCGCATGCTGCTGGAATTTTCCCAGGACTCGCCGGGAGAGCTTTCCGGGTGGTTCGCGGGAACCGAGTTGTTCCGGCGTCCCGAATCCTTCGGCCTGCGCGCGGATCTGGTGGACGCGGCCAGCGCGACCCAGGTGCGCGACGTGGCGCGGCGCTACTTCGCCCGGGACAACCTCACCGTGGTGGCCGTGGGCCAACGCAAGGGAATCAAGGCCTTGGAGAAGGTGGTGGAGAGCGCCGAGGGCCTGCCATCCGCCACTTGACGATGTGCGGGGCCCGTCGAACACACGTGCTGGCGGCCATCCCCCGCCACCCTATACCCTCGCCCTCGATGACGCCCGACCATCGGGGGATGCGGCACATGATGAACGCGGTCGAGGGCCCACGAGAACCCGTCATCTTCAGTCAGGTGATGGATTCCCTCTTCCGGCTCACCGGCAGGCAGCGCTTCGACGCGGACACCCGCAAGCGCCTCAAGACCATTGGCGTCGACATGGATCAACCGCTGCTGGTCGCCTATTCGGTGCCCATCTGGCGCGCCACCGTCGGCGTCTGCGCGGAGATCCTCCACCCCCACCTTCCCAGCGCTCAGGCGCGCTACCGTATCGGCTACGCGCTCACGGACTCCTATGGACGGACCACCATGGGCAGCGCCGTGCTCCAGCTCTTCCGGATGCTCGGTTGGCAGTCCTCGCTGTCACGCATCACCCGGGGGCTCCAATCGGGGACCAACTTCCTGTCGGCCCAGAGCCGGTTCCTGGAGGGGGGCGCGCTCGAGCTGCGCTTCGAGGTGCTGCCCGAGTTCCACGCCGCGCTGGGCAACCAGTCCGGCATCGAGCCCCACTTCATGAACGGCAGCATGGACGCGATGATGGCGCTCGTCGGCGCGCCGTTCCGCTCCGGCGAGTATCAGCCGGACCAGTCCGGCCTCCAGCACGCCGTCTTCGTCCTGCACCGCAAGGACTGAGCCCCCCATGAAGCCCTCCCCCGTGGACTGGCGCGCGCGCCTGGAAGCCTGTGGATTCGAAGGGGCGTGGGACGTCCCCCCCGGCTACGCGGCCCACGTGCTGCGCTCCTGGCGCGAGCCGCTCGCCGCCGAGGCCGCCCTGCGCGAGCAGCTCGAGCACCAGCCCGAGGACAAGGACGCGCTCAAGACGCTCATCGCCCTGCTGCGCGAGCTGGGCCGCGGCGACGAGGAACGCCCCCTGCGCCGCCAGCTCCAGGAGCGGCGCTGCCAGGATCTGCGCGTCCCCGAGCACGCCCGCGACACGGTCATCTCCTACCTCGAGGCGGCGGAGACGGGCTCTCCTCCGCCCGAGCGCTCGGCCGACGCGTACGTGAGCGCGCTGTTCGATCTCTACGCCCCCACCTTCGATGACAGCCTGCGGGGCTTCCTCGACTACCGCGCGCCCGAGCGGCTCCTGGACGCGGTGCTCACCGCGCTCGGAGCCCGGCGGGGGCTCGACGTGCTGGACCTGGGCTGCGGCACGGGGCTCGCCGGTCCGCTGCTCAAGCCCCTGGCCCGCAACCTGGAGGGGATCGATCTGTCCACGGGCATGCTGGACAAGGCCCGCGAGCGCGGCGTGTATGACGCCCTGCATGCCGGAGAGATCACCGCGCGGCTCGCCGCCTCCCCCGCGTGCCCGGATCTCATCGTCGCCGTGGACGTGCTGGTCTACTTCGGCGCGCTGGAGCCGCTCTTCGCGCAGGTGGCCCGGCGGCTCGCGCCCGGGGGCCTGTTCGCCTTCACCGTGGAGAAGAGCACCGAGCCCGGCTACCGGCTCCAGCCGAGCGCGCGCTACGCGCACCACCTCGACTACGTCCGGCACTGCGCCCACCTGGCGGGCCTGCATCCGGTGGTGGAGCGCGAGGACACGCTGCGCCGTCAGGCCGGCCAGCCCGTCATCGGCCACGTGGTGGTGCTCGGCCACGCGTGAGGCACGAGGCCCTCAGCGGCGCCCGCCCCGCATGATGAGCGGCCCCGCGGCCTTCTTCCGGGGCAGGATGTTCTTCAACGCCTTCTGGATCTCCAGGTACTCCTCATTGCGCGCGTCCTGCTTGAGCGCCTCGGCGATGAGCTTCAAGCCCTGCTCGGGCTTCGTCCGGGTGCGCGCGTAGAGGTCCGCGAGCGCCACCTTCTCCTCCAGGGTGGCCTCGCCCAGCGCCAGCAACCGCTCCAGGGAGGCGACCGCCGCGTCGTCCTGGGCGGCGCGAGCCTGCAAGCGCCACAGCCGCGAGAGCGCCGGGGCGAACCGGGAGTTCTCCGTGAGGGCGAAGCCGTAGTCCTCCTTCGCGAGCTGGACGTTGCCCGAGCCCTCGTGAATGAGGCCCCGGACGTACAGCGTCCGGGCCGAGTCCGGCTGCGCCTTGAGCGCCTGCTCCACGAGCCGCTGCGCCTCGACCTTGTTGCCCGCCTCCCACCGCAGCTCGGCGAGCCGGGCGAGCAGGTCCGCGTTGCGCGGGTTCTGCTCCACCGCCTGGGCGAGCAGCTTCTCCGCGTCCGCGCGGCGATCGAGCTCCGTCAGCACCCCCACCCGCAGGGCGACGTACTCCGGCAGCAGCGCCTCCTCGGGGGGAATCCGCGACAGGTCCTGCTCGGCGTACTCCGCGTAGCCGTTGCGCAGGAAGTAGCGCGCGCGCAGCACCCGCGCGGCCGTGAGCCCCGGTTGCTCCTCCAGCAGCCGATCCATCAGCTTCGCGGCGAGCACCTCCTCGCCCTTGGCCAGGAGGATCTCCGCCTCCACGACCTTGGCGTCCAGGTCATCGGGACGCTCCTTCTGGATGCGCTCCAGCGTCTTGAAGGCCTCCTCGTGCTGGCCCTCCATCGTCTGGAGGTGGGCGAGCCGGAGGATCTCCGAATCACGCAGATGCTCGGCGTCGCGCAGCTCCAGCAGCACCGCGATGGCCTGGCGGATGAGCCCGTCCCGCTCATAGCGCTCGGCGAGCTTGCGCTTGATGTCGGGCGCCTCGGAGGGATTGAGCGTCATGGCCTGCTTGAGCGCCAGGATCGCCGCCCCCGAGTTGCCCGCGCGGCGCTGGGCCTCGGCGAGCTGGACGAGCGGATCGGTGCGGTCGGGCGCCAGACCCGAGGCCTCGCGGAAGGCGCGCGCGGCCAGCTCGGGCTGGTTCTCGTTCAGCAGGGCATGGCCCTCGTTCATCTTCGCCTGGAAGCGTTGTTCCTGGCCTCGGGCGGAGAGCGTGTCGGAGTCCTTGCAGGCGAGCGACAGCAGCAAGGGGAGGGCCCAGAGCGGGCGGAGGAGTCTCGAGGGCATCGCGGGGACGGGAGCGGACACGCTACGGCGAGGAGGAAGTCGAGGCGCTGGGGCGCGGGGGAGGAGGCATTCCAGACACCAGGGGCGCGGGGTTCAGCGCCAGGACGAGCAGGCTGCGCATGGCCTCCTTGAGATCCTCGCCCACGCTGGCCGAGCCCGAGGGCGCGCCCTGGAGCTCCGGGGGGACGGGTTGGCCCACCACCACCAGGGGCAGGCGGATGTCCCACGTCAGGAAGTGGGCCAGCTTCACGGCCGCCTCCGTATTGTCGAAGAGCAGCGCGCCCACCGCGCCCGCGCTGAAGGGCCGCCACAGGGGCCGCGCGGCTTCCGCCGGGGGCAGGACGCAGAAGTCCAGGCTCAGCAGCTCGTTGAGGGCCAGCCGCCCGAGCGTGCCGAAGCCACTGCGCACCGCGGGGGGCTCGGCCGCCACGGCGGCGATGTCCGCGAGCTGGGAGAGCAGCCGCCGCGCCACCGCGGGCCCACTGCCACAGACGAAGATCTTCGCCACGGCCTCGCGCGAGGAGCCCCGGCCCCGGAGGATGCGCCCGCGCAGCGCGTGCAGCTCCGCGGTCCCCAGGAGCGGCGCCTGGGTGCCCTCGTCCGAGTCGCCATCGGTCATGCGGGCCACGCCCTTCTGCAGGAGCGTGTGCAGCACGCCCACCACGTCCAGGTCCGTGGCCGGCGCCAGGTCCAACACCTCGCCCAGCGCTCGGGGCTGGCGCAGCAGGTCCACCACCTGCGCCGTCACCGGGTGCTGATCCTGGGTGAGATCCGCGTCCGGCGCGAGCACCAACCGGGTATGGCGCGGCGGCAGTCCGGGCAGCAGCCGGTTCACCTCGTCCGCCTGCCGCATGGCCTCCAGGAGGGCGCTGTCCATGGGGCGCTGGATGCGGGGCTTGCCGCTCGTGTTGCCGGGCGCGAAGGTGAACGTGCCCTCGGTCCACACGAGCAGCCGGAACAGGGCCTTCTCCCCTTCCGCGCGGCCCACCCGGGCGTTGAACGGGCGGCCCTCCATGACGACGATCTCCCCGCGCTCGTTGCCGCGCTCCAGCGTCAGCTTGCCGCTGCGCTTGTTCATCCCGAGGATCTGCATCAGATCCGGAATGCCGAGCTGGCTGAGCGAGCCTTCGATTTCCTGCGCCTCGCTCTTGAGATCCTTGGCGGCCTCGCTGCGGCGGAAGACGTGCTCGATGCGCGAGAGCACCTCGTCGAGGTTGAAGGGCTTGCGCAAGAAGCCATCGCGCAGGCCGCGCAGCTTGTCCGCCTCGAACTGGCTGGTGGACACCACCACGGGGATGTCGTCCGTGCGCGGGTTGGTGTGCAGGATGTTGATGAAGGTGCGCGCGTCGAGCAGCCGGCATGCCTCATCGAAGAGGATGAGGTCCGGGTGGCGCAGCACGGCGACCTCCAGGGCGCGCGAGCCGTCCGGCGCGTAGTGCACCTGGTACCCCTTGGTGCGCAGGGCCCGCGACAGCGGCCGTACGGACTCGAGGTCGGGGTCGGCGATGAGGATCTTTCGGACCTGGGCCATGGGGGGAGTTCCTCGCCGGGTCAGTACGGCTGCAGATCGTATTCGGCCTGCAGACGGGTGATGAGCCCATCCACCACGGCGGTGTCCGAGGAGTGGAATCCCCAGGTGGCGCCGAGCCCCCGGCGCTGGATGAGCGCGTAGGCGGCGTTCTCCGAGAGCCAGAGGATGAACTCGTGCCGGCTCATGCGCTCGTCCCCCTCCAGGAAGACGGGCGTGAGGGCCCGGTGCGACTCCAGATCCATCCGCCGCCCGAGCAGGTAGATGCGCGAGGCCATGTCGGGCGAGGCCGACTCCAGGCCCTGCACGATGGGCAGCTCGGAGCGGATCTCCGGACTGCCCACGTACAACAGCCCACGCGAGGCCGGATCGCGCATCAGCTCGCGCGCGATCTCCACCTGGAGCTCGTCGAAGAGCGCATCGGACACCTTGCCGCGGCGCGACGGCTCGGCGTTCTCCTCCACGGGCAGCCGAGGGCTGGAGGCGTTGCCGAGCAGCAGATCCACCTCGTCCCAGAAGGGCAGCGTGTCGAGCATCAGCTTGCGCTGCAGGGACGCGCGGCGCTCGTCCATGCGCCGGCGGCAGCGGTACATCAGCTCGTCGAAGTCCTCGCCGTCCTTGGGGAAGGTGCTCGCCCCGCCCACGAGCCCGAGCGGCAGCCGCGCCTCCACCTCCTGCGCCTCGGGCTCCTCGCGCACGGCGGCCAGGGCGCGGCGCACGAACATCATGGCGCCGAAGAAGTCCGTCTCCGGCAGCAGCAGGTAGAACTCCTGGTCGCTCGCCTTGGCGATGACGTCCGAGTCGCGGACGATGCGCGAGAACGCCTTGATGATGCCGCGCACGGCGAGCTTCGCCTCCGTGGCGCCCAGGCGCATGCGCACCAGGGGCAGGTTGTCCACGCTGAAGGTGAGCAGCGAGAACATGCGCCCGTAGCGCCGCGCCTTGTAGATCTCCTTGGAGGCGTAGTCGGTGAAGTAGCTGAGGTTGTAGGCGGCGGTGTCCCGGTCGCGCAGCCCGAGCCGCTGCAACGCCAGCATCTTGCGGCCGTTCTTGACGCCCACCGCGGCCGAGTCGCCGAGGATCTTCGCGTAGTGCAGGTGCTCGGGGCGGAAGTCGCCCGCGAGCGGATCCGACAACTGCGCCAGGCCCAAGAGCTCGCCGTTGTTGACGAAGGGGACGTAGAGGATGGGCGAGCGCTGCTCGTGCGCCACCCAGGGATGGCCCTCGCGCATGTAGGGGCCGAGCGGCCCCTCGGTGCTGATGCGATCCACGAGGAAGTGCCGGTCGAGCAGACCCCGGTAGGCGCGCAGGACGAGCTGGCCCCGATCATCGGAGATCCACAGGGCGGCGCTCTGGGCGTCGCACACCGAGGCGAGCTCGGCGGCTACGCGCTCCTGGAGCCACTCGAGGTCCGGCTGGGACAGGAACTCCAGGCAGCGCTGGTGCAGGTGCTGGTAGCGGGCGAACTCCAGGTTCTCGTTCTGGAGCTTGGAGCGCTCGTGGCGGAGCTGGGCACGCTCCAGGGCGCGCTCGGTGGCCAGCAACAGGTCCGTCTCGTCCACGGGCTTGGTGAGGACGACCGCCACCCCCACCTTCAGCGCCATGGCCGAGCCCTTCATGTCCGGGCGCGCGCTCACGAGGATGATCTCCTGGGCGGGGTCGCGCTCGCGCAGCTTCTCGGTGAGGGTGAGACCATCCATGCCCGGCATCACCACGTCGGTGATGACCAGGTCGTAGGCGGAGTGGGCCACTTCCTCCAGGGCCTGGGCGGCGCTCTCCACCGTGACGACGCGGTAGCCCCGCCGGGAGAGCATGTCGGAGGCGAGCTGCCGGAAGAATGGGTCGTCGTCGACGACGAGGATGGGACCGGCCACGGCGGAGGGGGGACTCGGGACGGGTGAGGAGTGGAAGGAGTGGAGGTTAGCGGCCCGGAGCATCCGGGACAACGCCGGTGAAGACGAAGGAGGCGGGTCCTCGCAGGCGGATATCGGACAGATCCGAGGCGACCCAGATGAACAGGTCCCCTCCGGGCAGGCGGACGCGCGACCAGTCCTCCGCCGGGCGTCGCTTCGCCAGCACCGCCGCCACGGCCGCCGCGCAGGCGCCGGTGCCACAGGCCTGGGTGAGGCCACACCCGCGCTCCCACACCACCACCGTGAGGCCATCCGCGTCCACGCGGACGAACTCGACGTTGGTGCGCTCGGGGAAGTCGGGATGGCGCTCGAGCGCGGGGCCCAGGCGGCTGGCGGTCTCCAGGGGCTGATCGAGCAGCACGAGGTGCGGGTTGCCCATGCTGATGGCATGGCCGCGCAGACCGGCGTGACCCGGCACGGACTCGTCGAGGAAGGGCCGCTGGGTGGCGCCCGAGGGCAGGTTCGGCTCGACGAGCCGCGCGGGCCCCATGGAGATCTCCACCTGGGCGACCCCATCCACGCCATAGCCGGGCACGCACGCGAGCAGGCCCGCGCCCGTCTCCACGTCGATGCGCTCGGGCTTCTCGCCCGAGTTGTCCACCAGGTACTTCACGGCGCAGCGCAGGCCGTTGCCACACATCTCCGCGATGCTGCCATCGGAGTTGTGCACCACCATGCGCGCCATGCCCGTCTCCGAGGGCAGCAGGCTGAGCACTCCGTCCGCGCCGATGCCCAGGCGCCGGTCGCACAACCACTGGGCCGTCTGGGCGTCCACGTCCACGCCCGTCTGGCGGCGATCCAGGACGATGAAGTCGTTACCGAGGCCGTGGTACTTGTGAAAGAACTCTGTGGTGCTCATACGGGGAGGTCGCTTCAGCCCGGTTCATCGGGCTTGGAGGGTGAGGCGGTGGGCGCGGAGGTGCTGGGCTTGGGACGGCGCAGCAAGTCGTTTTTTACCGCGTTCAGCTCGGCGTGGGCACGAGCATAGATGTGTTGGACGGAATCTGGTTCCTTGCGCGCGGCTCCGGCCTTGAGGGTGGCCAGTTCGGCCTCCAACGTCGAGACCCGGCCTTCCAAGCGCACGCGGGCCGCCCGGGCCACGGTGAGGTCCGAGGCCAGGCGCTCCCGCTCGGACATGAGGCGGGCCTTCTCCGCGGCGTCGTTCTGACCCTCCAACTCGGCCACGCGCTCCCGGGCCGTCTCCAGCTCGGCGCGGACGGACTCGAGCTCGGCACGGAAGGCCTCGAGCCGGCCCCGCTCCTCCTGGAGCGAGGATTCGAGCGAGGTGACCTTGCCCGCGATGCGCCGCGCGGACTCGAGTTGCAGGGTGAGCAGCTCCTGCTGCTCACTCTCGGAGGCGAGCCGGACGCGCGTCTGGTCCAGCTCCTCGCGCAGGTTGTCCACGAGGACCTCGCGATCCTGGAGCTCCGAGCGGGCCGCCTCGAGCGCCTCCGCGTCCTGCCGGGCCTGGGCCTGGGCGGCCTCGAGGGTGACCAGCCGGGCGCGCGCGGCCTCCAGCTCGTCCCGGAGACCTTCCAGCTCCATCCGGCTCTCCACGGCATCGCGCTTGCGGGCCTCGCGCTCGGCGGAGGCGGCGGCTTCACGCGCCTGGGACTCAGCGAGCCGGGCCTCGGTGTCCTCGAGCTTCTCACGTGCCAGGCTCAAGCTGGCCTCGTGCGCCTGGGCGGTGGCGGACAGCTCGGCGAACGAGCGCTGCTCCTCCTCCAGGCGCGCCTCGAGGGCCTCGACACGGCGGCGCTGCGCCTCCCCTTCCTCCCGGGCCGACGCCAGCGCCGCTTCCAGTGACTCGCGCACCTCGGCGAGGAGTGCGTCCGCCTCCTGACGCTCCGCGGCGAACAGGCCCTCCAGCTCGGAGCGCTGCCGCTGCTCGGCCGCCATCTCCTCCTGGAGGATGCCCAACGACTCCTCAGCCTGGGCGCGGCCCTCGCGCTCGGACTCCAGTCCGGCCTCGGCGGCGGCGAGCGAGGCCACCACTTCGGCGTGCTTCGTCCGCTCGGTCTCGAGTTCCGCCTGCACCCGTGCCAGCGAGGCCTCGATGGCCGCCCGGCCATCGCGTTCCACTTCCCAGGCCGCGCTCATGTCGGTGAGCGACTCGTCCGTCTCGGCGCGCTTCGCCCGCTCGGCGTCCAGCTCCTCCTGGACGTGTGAGAGGGAGGCCTCGAGACTGGATCTCGCCAGCCGCTCCTCGGCGAGCTGCTCCTCGAGGGCCGCCAGGGACGCATCCACCTCGGCCCGCCGCCGCTGCTCGTCGGCCCGTGTCTCCTCGGTCCGCGCCAGCGACTGCTCGGCCTGTTCCCGGCCCTCGCGCTCCGCGGCCAGGGTCTCCTCGAGCACGGCGAGCCGGGAGCGTTCGGCCTCCAGCTCCGCGCGCACCTGGAGGAAAGACTCCCGGGCCTCGTCGCCCTGGGTCCGCTCCGCCTCCCACTCGGCCTGGAGCCGCGCGAGCGATTCCTCCGAGAGTCCCCGTGCCCGCTGCTCGGCCTCGAGCGCGATCCGGGTCTCGGCCAGGGCCTCTTCCACCTGGGTCCGCTGCTGGCGCTCCGCCTCGAGTTCCTCCCGCGTCCGGGCCTCTTCGTGCGCCGCCTGGACGTGCCGCTGCCGCGTCGACTCGAGCTGCTCGCGGGCCTGGGCGAGCGCCTCCTGGGCCTCCGCCAGGCGCTGCTGCTCGGCCGTGAGTCCGGACTGGGCCAGGGCGAGGGACTCCTTCAACCGCAGCCGCGCATCGCGCTCCAGCCCGAGCTCCACGAGCGTCCGCTCCCGCTCCTCGTCGGCCCGGACCCGCGCCTGCTGCTCGGCCGCGATGTTGCCGTGGGTCGCCTCGAGCTCCTCCTGGAGCCGGGAGATGGACTCGATGTCCGAGGCCCGCACGCGCTCCAGCTCCGCGAGGGACTCCTCGACCTCCGTCACGCGCCGCCGCAGGGCACCGCGCTCATCGGCCCACTGCTGACGCTGCGCCTCCAGGGCGGAGAGGGCACGCTGGGCGTCGCGCCGCGCGGCCTCCTCCAGGCGAAGCTGGTGCTCCAGCTCTCCGAGCCGCCGCGCCTGGTCCTCCCGCTCGGCCCGCTCCTGCGCCGCCTCGGCCGTGGCCTGCTCGGTGCGCTCGCGCTCCTGGGCCACGGCGCGCGCCAGCCGCGCCTCGGCGAGCCGGCGCTCCTCCTCGAGGGTCTCCTCCAGCTCGGCCGCGGCGCGCACCCGCTCCTGCTCCAGCGACAAGAACTGGGCACGTGCCTCGGCGAGCTCCTGTTCGAGGCGCGCGGCCGCCGCCCGGAGCTGTTCCTGGGCGCGGGAGTGCTCCTCGCCCTCGGCGTTGAGCCGCTGCACCTCGGCGCGGGCCGCGGTGAGCTCGGTGTTCACGCCGCGCAACTCGGCCTCGCGCGCGGTGAGGCGCAGCTCCGCGTCGCGCCGTGCCGCATCCGCGGCCGAGACCCGCCGGGAATGGACCTCCAGCTCCCGGCTCACGCGCGACAGGTCGGCGTCCTGCAGGCGCAGGGACTTCTCCGCCGCCTCGCGCGCGTGCTCGGCCCGGGCCACGTCCGCCTTGAGCATCTCCACGGCGGCCAGTGCCGTCGAGTGCTGCTCGGCGAGGCGCACCTCGCGCTCGCGCGCCGCCTCCAACTGCCGCCGCGAGTCCTCGGAGTACTCACGCGCGCGCTCGGCCGCGAGCCGGTCCTTCTCGCGCTCGACGCGCACGCTGGCCAGCTCGTCGCGCAGCTCGCGCTGATCGGCGTACGCCTGGGCCAGGCGCCCGCGGGCCTCCTCCAGGGTGGTGTTCAGCTCCTCGAGGCGCGCGCGCTCCAGCCGCATCGCCTCCTGGGCGCCCAGGGCCTGGGCCTCGAACTCCTTGCGGGCGCGCTCGGCGGACTCCACCTCCAGCCGCTGCTGGGTGAGGCGCTTGTCCGCGTCCGCCAGACGCTCCATGGCCACCTGGAGCTCCAGGCTCGTGCGGCGCAGACGCGAGGCGAGCTCATCGCGCTCGCGGGCGGAGTCGGGGGTGCCGCGCGCCTGCTCCAGTTGCGCGGTGAGGCGGGCCACGTCGCTCCGGGCGGACTCCAGGGCGGGCTGGAGGGCGAGCACCTGGGCCTCGCGATCCGTCAGCTCCGCGCGTGCCCGGGCGAGGGACTCCTTGAACTTGCCGGCGCGCTCCTCCCAGCTCTTGCCGCGCTGGGCCACTTCATCCAGCTTGCCGCGGGTGAAGGCGAGCGGCTCGGGAGGCAGCTGCACCCAGGTGGGGTCCACGATGCGCGCGGGATCATGCCCCGCGACCACGAAGAAGTAGGCGGCCTCGCTGCCGTGGATGAGGGTGCCGTCGACCTGGAGCCCATCCCCCTTCTCGAAGGCGAGCTGGTAGCCCAGCACGGGGGACTGGGTGGCCACCTCCACGTGGGGGAAGTGGGGCGAGAGCGCGTCGAGCAGTTGCCCGTACGTGGGCGGAGCCTCCTCCTCCACCTCCATGAGTTGCCAGAGGGCGAGCCCCGCGCCATTGCGCAAGCCTCCCACCAGATGGCCCTGCCGGCTCACCAGCCGCGTCAGCTCGGCGAGCAGCGTGGGCGCGCGCACGTAGGGGGCGAGGTCGGCCACGAGCACCAGATCGAAGCTGCCGGGCTCGAGGTCGTCGAAGACGTTGGCGCGGAAGCGCAGCGAGGGGCCACCATGGGCCTTGTGGGCGGCCTCCACGGCGGCGACGTCGGCGTCGCAGGCCACCACGGTCCGGGCCCCGCGCTCGAGCAGGAAGCGCGCGCTCTCCCCGCCCGTGGTGGAGACCGCGTCCACTTCCAACACACGGCGGCGGGCGAAGAGGCTCTCCGCGAAGATGTACCGGGGCAACAGCTCACTGCTGCCCAGGCGGCGGAATGTAGGGTGCATGAGGTCCAGCGGACGAGTATAGCCCCGGGGAGGATTGTCCCAAGCAAAGCACCGGAGTCGGGAGGCCGCCTCTCTGCCCGGATGAAGGGAGAGCAAGCACCATGAATTCCCCGATGAGTCCCTCCCAGCACCGGCCGAGCCTCGGCCGCCGGGCCACGAGCGCCTTCACGCGGCTGCTGGTCACCCTGCTCGTGCTCGGGCTGGGGGCGGCGGTGGTCTTCCTGCTGTCGCAGCTCAACGCGCGCACCTTCTCGCTGGCCCAGGAGAACGGGCAGTTGGTGGTGATGAAGGGCCGGCTGTTGCCCACGGGGGCGGTGCCCTACCGGCCCGGGGACGCGCGGCTGGCGGACGCCTATGCCCCCCTGGGGGTGGAGGGCCGGGACGTGAGCATGCTCGTGGAGCGCAAGTTCACCGAGCGGGACGAGCTGGACCGGGCCCTCTTTCCGCTCCTGGAGTCGCTCGCCCAGCCCAAGGTGCAGTCGGATGACCCGGCCGTGCTGGAGAAGGGGCTGTACTACCTGCGGCGCGCGGAGCTGCTCACGGGGCTGACGGAGGAGCAGCGGCGCTCGCTGGGGGCGATGAAGACGGAGGTGGCCTTCTTCCAGGCGAAGCAGAAGCTGGAGGAGGCGCGGCGGGGGGTGACCGAGGCGCTCACGCAGCTCAAGCTGGCGGCGGAGAGCCGCAACCGGAACACGCAGCGGGCCAACCAGATGCTCACCACCGTGGGGCCGGCGGCGCAGGCGCTGGAGCGGGCCCTGCGGGCCGTGGACGCGAGCTTCGAGGGGTCCGAGGCCGCCGCGCTTCCCACCCCGGCGCCCTCCCCCACCCCCGGCAGCGAGGGGACCCCGGCCGGGACTCCGCCGCCCGCCGGACAGGCCCCGGGCTCCCCCGGCGAGGCCCCAGGCACGGCGCGCTGAGCCGCGTGGCCGCGCGAGCGGTATAACCGCTGGGTCCGAGGAGGCGTGCGACATGACGATGACCCCGGTTGTTCCCCCGGAGATGAAGAGACTCGAGCCGTTCGAGAAGAGCCTGCGTGAGGCGGGACGGAGCTACCCGGAAGTCACCGAGGACTTTCCCTGGGGCCATCCGACGCTGAAGGTGAAGGGCAAGGCGTTCGTCTTCTTCTCGCTGAGCGAGGAGGGCCTGTCGCTGTCCGTGAAGCTGCCCCAGTCGCACGGCGCGGCGCTGATGCTGCCCTTCGCCGAGCCGACCGGGTACGGGCTGGGCAAGAGCGGCTGGGTCACCGCGCGCTTCGGCGCGAAGGACACGCCTCCGGTGGACATGCTGCGGCGGTGGCTCGACGAGAGCTACCGCGCCGTGGCGCCCAAGAAGCTGGTGGAGCGGTTGACGGGCGACACGAACACGCCGCGCCCGGCCGCTCCGGCGAAGAAGGCGCCCGCCGCGAAGAAGGCGCCCGCCGCGAAGAAGAGCGCGGCCGGCAAGGCCCCGGTGAAGAAGGCCGCCGCGAAGAAGAAGGCGGCGGGGAAGCGGTAGCCGGCCGGGCGGCCTACTTGCCCTTCATCGCGCCGATGAAGGACAGGTTGCGGTAGCGCTCGGCGTAGTCGAGGCCGTAGCCCACGACGAAGATGTCGTCGACGACGAAGCCCTTGTAGTCGATGGGGACCTTCGTGCGGGCGCGCGAGGGCTTCTCCAGGAGCGTGCACACCTTGACGGACGCCGGGTGCCGGGCGTTGAGGTTCTCGAGCAGGAAGCTCATGGTGAGCCCCGTGTCGATGATGTCCTCGATGATGAGCAGGTGCTTGCCCGCCATGGGCTTGCTCACGTCGGTGGTGATGCGCACCTCGCCCGTCGTCTCGGTGCCGCTCTGGTAGGAGGACACCCCGAGGAACTCGATCGTCAGCGGCAGATCCACCTGGCGCGCCAGGTCCATGGCGAAGAACGCCGAGCCCTTGAGCACGCAGACGAGCGTGAGATCCTTGCCCTGATAGTCGCGGGTGATTTGCGCGCCCAGTTCGCGCACGCGCGCCTGGAGCTTCTGCTCATCGATGAGGATGTCGACGTCCTGCTCGAAGAAAGCCACGGTCCGACCTCTACACGTACGCGTTGTTCATGATCTCCCCGAAGCCGCCGCCACCGGGGACGATGTACTGGTGATCATCCAACCCCCGCTCCTTTTCCCACAACTCCCCGGGCACCGTGCCAAACACTTCCGGGGGGGACAGGCCGCGGTCCAGGCGCAGGGCGTACACGCTCAGGTCGGGGTGCTCGCGGGTGACGCGCCGCAGGAACTCGGGGGTGACGATGAGGTGCAGGCTGAGGATGCGCCGGGGGGTGCCGGCCACCTGGTTCTTGTACAGGTTCACCGCGGTGCTCAGGCTGCCGCCGGTGGCGCCCATGGGATCGGGAAACAGGAGGAACGCGTCGTCGACGTCTCCACCCAGCTTCGCCCCGCCGATGTTCGAGCCCACCACGATGTCCCGGGCGTCCGTCGTCCGGCTCATCATGATGTGATCCTGGCGCACGCGCGCGGGATCCAGGGTGGTGTTGAGCAGATCGTACGCCACCTGGGAGGGCAGCGTGCCAGCCCGGGCGATGTTGACCGTCACCGCGCGCACGGCGGGATCGAGCACCTCGCCCTGGTAGATGCCCTGGGGCGTGGAGTCGATCATCCGCGTGGCCACGGCCACTCGCGTGCGGGGGAACTCCGCGTTGAGGACCATCTTCATCAGATCCGTGTAGAGCAAGGCCACCAGCCGGTTGATGTCCGGCTGGGTCGTCCCCTTGGCACACAGCCGGGCGAGCTGGGAGAGCAGGAACGGATTGCCCACCAAGTGGACCTGGGGCCCGTAGCGGTGGGGCAACTCACTCAACTGAAAGGGGATGTGGGAGTAGAGCGGGTCGTGCATGCGCTCGCGCCTGGGGGGCTCAGTCCTTGAAGAGATCGAGCGTCTGGGGAGGCGTGGCCTCGGTGGGCTCGGCACGGTGGCACTTGCGGCAGCGCGCCTCGTAGGCGCCGGCGGCGCCCACCACCACGCGCTCGCCCCGGTCCACCAGCCGCTGGGAGCGGTGGGCGGGGTTGCCGCACACCACGCAGATGGCGAGCTGCTTGGTCACGTATTCGGCGACGGCGAGCAGCTGCGGCATGGGCTCGAAGGGACGGCCCTGGTAGTCCTGATCCAGCCCCGCGACAATGACCCGCAGGCCACGGTGCGCCAGCGCCTCACACACGGCCACCACCTCGGTGCCGAAGAACTGCACCTCGTCGATACCCACCACCTGGGTGCGCGGGGACAGGTGATGGAAAATTTCTTCAGCCCTCTCGATGGCCACGGAGGTCAATTTCAACTGTGAGTGGCTGACCACCTGCGTCTCGTCGTAGCGGTTATCCAGCTTGGGCTTGAAGACCTGGACGGTCTGCTTGCCGTAGACGGCGCGCTTGACGCGGCGAATCAACTCCTCCGTCTTTCCGGAGAACATCGAGCCGCAGATGACCTCTATCCACCCGATGTCTTTGGGAATTTGGTACACGCGAGATGCTCGTTCCGGGCGGTGACGACAGCGACAGCCACCTCTTTCATGACCCCCCCGGGTCGTCAACTTTCCGGGGACCCGCCCCCCGAGTCCCGGCTCCCGTGCCCCTGGCAAGCATCTTGAAAAGGAGTGCTTCGGGTTCAAACGGCGAGGTGACGGGTGGCGGCGACAGTACAGGTGCAGGGGTCGAGCTGGGCGGGTATCGAGGGGGCTTCGTTCCACATCACGCCGGCGGCGGCGCTGTTGGTGGTGCTCAACCTGCTGGACGGGCTCTTCACCCTGACCTTTTTACAGATGAACGTGGCCGAGGAGCTCAATCCGCTGATGCGGGTGGCCTACATGCACTCGCCCCTGTCGTTCATGGCGGTCAAGCTCACCATCGTGAGCCTGGGACTCGCCCTGCTCTGCCTGAACCGCTCCATGCAGCTGAGCCAGCGCGCCATCCAGGCGGGCGCGGCGCTCTATACGGTGATCGACATCTACCACCTGGCCTTCCTCACGCACCTGGTGCACCAAACCGTCGCGTGACGCACAACCAGCCCAGACAGACTTGCTTTTCCAGGCCTGTCTGTTTCAGGCTTGTCCCCAGCGCTTGGATCCGAAGGGTCCTTGGGGGGACCATGAACATCACCGACGTCAAGGTATATCCGGTTGAAGAAGACAAACTGAAGGCCTACGTGACCATCACCCTGGACCATTGCTTCGTCATTCGGGACTTGAAGGTGATCCACGGAGCCTCGGGCCTGTTCATCGCCATGCCCGCCAAGCGGCGCAAGGACGGGACGTACAAGGACATCGCCCACCCGCTCAACGCGGACACCCGCACGCAGATGGAGCGGGCCATCCTCCTGGAGTACGAGCGGCACCAGCAGACGAGCATGGGAGCGATGGGCTCGTACCATATGGAAGCCGTGGCCGACTGAGCCTGGGGCTGCACGCTGGCGGTGGAAGGATCTTCCCTTCCGCCACGGGGCGCGCTAGGAGCGCGCCCCATGAGCCCGAGCGATTTCAAGGTGTTCTCCGGGAGTTCCAACCCGGCCCTGGCCCAGCGTATCTGTGACTATCTCAAGAGGCCTCTGGGCAAGGCGCACGTGGGTCGCTTCTCCGACGGAGAGATCCACGTGGAAATCGGCGAGAACGTGCGCGGACTGGACATCTTCATCGTCCAGTCCACCTGCCCGCCGGCCAACGATCACCTGATGGAACTACTCATCATGTGTGACGCGCTCAAGCGAGCGAGCGCCGCCTCCATCAACGCCGTCATCCCGTACTACGGCTATGCCCGGCAGGACCGGAAGGTGGCACCGCGCACGCCCATCACCGCGAAGCTGATCGCGGACCTGCTCGAGGGCGCGGGAGCCACGCGCGTGGTGTCCATGGACATGCACGCCGGGCAGATCCAGGGCTTCTTCAACATCCCCTCGGATCACCTGTACGCCTCGCCCGTCTTCCTCGAGGACGCGCGCAAGAAGTTCCCCGACGCGCAGGAACTCGTCATCGTGTCGCCGGACGCGGGCGGCGTGGAGCGGGCGCGCGCCTACTCCAAGCGGCTCGGCTGCAGCCTGGCCATCATCGACAAGCGCCGGCCCAAGCCCAACTCCTCCGAGGTGATGAACCTCATCGGCGACGTGGCGGGCAAGGACGCGATGCTCATCGACGACATGGTGGACACCGCCGGCACGCTCACCCAGGCAGCCGCCGCCCTCAAGGAGCGTGGCGCGCGCCGGGTGGTGGCCTACGCCGTCCACCCCATCCTCTCCGGTCCCGCCATCCAGCGCATCCAGGACTCGCCCCTGGAAGAGGTCGTCTTCACGGACACCGTGCCCCTGGCCCCCGCGGCCCAGGCGTGCGGGAAGATCCGGGTCATCACCACGGACCATCTCTTCGGCGAGGCCATCGCGCGCATCCACCGCGCCGACTCGCTCAGTTCACTCTTCGTGTAGCCGGACGGGGGAGGGCCCGCTGCCTCCGCCGCCACGCGCCTTGACTCGGAGCGCGCGCGCTGGCATGTGGCGGGCACACCCTGCCGGTCCTTGCCCGAAAAGCGAGGCGCTGCTCTTGGGGCCCGCCATGGGGGCGGGATGCCAGAGGCGCCGGGACGTCGGCGGGGGACACACCGCAGTCCATACCGAGGAAATCCATGTCCATCGACAAGCGCCCGCTCGAGGTCAAGCCGCGTGAGGGTTCTGGCAAGGGCGCCGCCCGCCGCCTGCGCACCCAGGGTCTCGTGCCCGCCGTCGTCTACGGCAAGCACCTGGAGAAGCCCCTGTCCATCGCCGTCGACGCGAAGGCGGTGCGCCAGGCCATCAACACCCCGCACAAGTTCAACACCCTGCTCACGCTCACGGGCGTGGGCGGCGAGCACCAGGTCCTCTTCAAGGACTACCAGCAGGATCCGCTCACCCGGCAGATGCTCCACGTGGACTTCATCGCCGTGCGTGAGGGCGAGCAGGTGAAGGTGAACGTGCCGCTGGTGCTCACCGGCCGCTCCGAGGGCGTCGCCGACGGTGGTCTGCTCACCCAGGCCCGCCGCGAGATCGAGGTCTACGCCAAGCCGAACGCCATCCCCGAGAAGATCGAGGTGGACGTGACGCCGCTGAAGATCAACCAGGCGCTCCACATCAACGACGTGAAGATGCCCGAGGGCGTGACGGTGAAGTCGCACGTCAACTACACCGTGGCGGTCGTCAGCGCGCCCGAGGGTGTGGCCGAGGCGGCTCCCGCGGCGGCGGCGGCGGCTGGTGCGGCGGCCAAGCCCGCGGCTGGTGCGGCGGCCAAGCCCGCGGCTGGTGCGGCGGCCAAGCCCGCGGCTGGCGCGGCGGCCAAGCCCGCGGCTGGCAAGAAGTAATCCCCCTTCCCTGTCACACCCGCGGGGCCGGTCCGGCAAGAGGACTGGCCCCGTCTGTTTTGCGGAGCCTCCGCCATGAAGATCATCTGTGGACTGGGCAATCCCGGGCGCGAGTACGAGCGCCACCGGCACAACGTGGGCTTCATGGTGGTGGAGACGCTGCTGCCGCGCGCGCGCGCCGAGCTCCACCAGGAGAAGTTCCAGGCCCGCGTGGGTCAGGGCACCCTGGGGGGCGAGAAGATCGTCTTCCTCGAGCCGCAGACCTACATGAACCTGTCGGGCCGCTCGGTGGCCGAGGCGGCGCGCTTCTACAAGGTGGCGGTGGAGGACGTGCTGGTCATCCACGACGAGTTGGATCTGGACTTCGGCCGCCTGCAGCTCAAGGCGGGAGGCGGCAGCGGGGGTCACAACGGGCTCAAGAGCACGGTGTCCAGCCTGGGGGCGGACAGCTTCATCCGCCTGCGCTTCGGCATCGGCAAGCCGCAGGGCCCCAACGCCAAGGAGCGGGTGGCCGGCTACGTGCTCTCCAACTTCGACGACGGGGAGCGCCGGAGGCTCGACGAGCTGCTCGCCCAGGCGGCGGACGCGGCCGAGACCTGGGTGCGGGACGGATTGGCCACGGCGATGAACCGTTACAACAAGCGGGCGCCTTGACTTCCGGGCCGGGGCGCCCTTAGAAGGCCCCCTCTTCATCGTTCTTTTTCAACAGCGCGAGGGTGACGGGCGCGCGGTTTCCCGTCCCCGGCGGAGGATCCCCCTTGGACCCTCCGACCGTTTCCCCGCTCCTCGGTGTTCCCGGGGGGCACTCCACCCCAAGGGGAGAGAAACATGGCTGAGACGCAGGCCGCCAAGCGGCTTCGTGAGTACGAGACCATCTTCCTGGTCAAGCCGGACCTCACCGACGACAACGTGGACAAGCTCAAGGAGCGCGTCCGTGGCATCGTCGGCCGTGAGGGCGGCAAGGTCATCCGCTTCACGGTGTGGGGCAAGAAGAAGACGCTCTACCCCATCGCCAAGCAGCCCCGCGCCATCTACGTGCATGCCCACTACCTGGGCGGCACCAAGATCGTGGCCGAGGTGGAGCGCAACCTCCGCAACTTCGACGAGGTCACGCGCTACCTGTCCACGAAGCTGGCGGACGAGGTGGATCCCGAGAGCCGTCCGGTGCTCGAGGACGTGAAGCTCGCCGGTGACGTCGAGGAGACCCGTCCGGGCGTGGCCCCCGCGCAGGATCGCGGCGTGGTCGAGGATGCGGGCGAGGCTGAGGAGGAGAGCACCGAGGAGGCGTGAGCCCCTTGGTCCTCCACGGACCCCTACCAGAGAAGAGAGAACGCTCAATGATTGGCAACAGCGACAGGAATTCGTCCCGCGGTGGCGGCGACCGGGATCGGGACAGGGATCGGGATGGCGGCGGCCGGGGTGGCGCCGGGGGCGATGACGAGAAGCGTGGCGGTGGCCGCGGCTTTGGCCGCAAGAAGGTGTGCCGCTTCTGCGCCGAGAAGAACGCCCAGGTGGACTTCAAGGATCAGGCGACGCTGAAGTACTTCGTCACCGAGCGCGGCAAGATCATCCCCCGCCGCATCTCCGGCAACTGCGCCAAGCACCAGCGCGAGGTGGCCACGGCCATCAAGCGCGCCCGTGGCCTGGCGTTGCTCCCCTACAACGCGATGGTCGGCTAGTCCCCTCGCCCGCACCAACGGAGACATTCAATGAAGGTCATTCTTCGTGAGGACGTCGCGAACCTGGGTAAGTCCGGTGAGCTCGTGACGGTGAAGGACGGCTTCGGCCGCAACTTCCTGCTGCCGCGCAAGATCGCGGTGCTCGCCACCGAGCAGAACGTGCGTCAGCTCGAGCACGAGCGCGCGGTCATCGCGGCGCGCAACGTCAAGCTCAAGGGCGCCGCCGAGGAGCAGGCCAAGAAGCTCGGCGCCGTGAAGGTCACCATCCGCCGCAAGGTGGGTGAGCAGGACAAGCTGTACGGCTCCGTCACCGTGCTGGACATCGCCGAGGCGCTCGCCGCCCAGGGCCAGTCGGTGGACCGCCGCCAGCTGCACCTGGCCGAGCCCATCAAGGCCACCGGTCAGTACGAGGTGGAGCTGCGCCTGCACCGTGAAGTGACGGCGAAGATCAAGGTCGAGGTCCAGGCGGAGGCGTAAAGCCCCCCCTGACACCGCGAGAAGCACCGAGGGCCGTCCGGGTTCACTCCCGGGCGGCCCTCCGCTTTTGCGGGAGCGGGCACCCGGGCACGTGTCAGGGGTGGCTGCCAGGGTTGCGCCACACGTCTGTAGCGCGGAGACTGGCCGGGACAACATGGACAACATCCTCGACATTCGGACGGGAACGCGGCGGGGCCACGAGGACCTGGCCGCCGAGCGCGCGGTGCTGGGCGCCGTGCTCGCGGACAACAGCATCTTCGCCAGCCTCGCGGAGGTGGTGAGCACGGACGACTTCGCCAGTCCCGCGCACGCCCAGATCTTCGCGGCGATGATCAAGCTGGATGGCTCCAACCGCCAGGTGGATCACCTCACCCTGGCCGAGGAGCTCAAGGTGCTCGGCCAGCTCGCCGCGGTGGGAGGCCCCGCGTACCTGATGAGCCTGGACCAAGTGGTGCCCGTGCCGGGCAACGCCATCCAGTACGCGCAGATCGTCAAGGATCAGGCCATCCGGCGGCGCCTGGCGGGCGTGGGCCGGGAGATCCAGGAGCTGGCCAGCCAGGAGACGGGCGAGCTGGAGGTGCTGCTCGACGAGGCCGAGCGCAAGGTGTTCCTCCTGGCGGAGAAGAAGCGCGAGGGCGACCTGCGGCCCGTGAGCGAGCTGATGGAGCACACGCTCGATCTGCTCGACAAGATGAAGACCGCGACGACGGGCATCACCGGCCTGTCCACGGGCTACGTCGACCTGGACAACCAGCTCACGGGCTTGCACCCCGGCGAGCTCATCATCCTCGCGGCGCGCCCCGGCGTGGGCAAGACGTCCTTCGCGATGAACATCGCCACCCACGTGGCGCTCCAGGAAGAGGCCCGGGCGGCGGCCATCTTCAGCCTGGAAATGCCCGCGGATCAGCTCCTCATGCGTCTGCTCGCCTCGTGCGCGCGCGTGGACATGAAGAAGCTGCGCGGCGGCCGGCTCACGCCTCACGACGAGGAGAAGTTCCAGGAGATGGCGGGCAAGCTCTACAACGCCCCGCTCTACATCGACGACTCGGGCGGCCTGTCCCCGTTCGACCTGCGCGCCAAGGCGCGGCGGCTCAAGCAGAGGGATCCCCGGCTGTCGCTCATCATCATCGACTACCTCCAGCTCATGCACCAGAAGGGCAAGGTGGAGAGCCGCCAGCTGGAAATCTCGGAGATCTCCCGCTCGCTCAAGCAGCTCTCCAAGGAGCTGGAGGTGCCCATCATCGCCCTCTCACAGCTCAGCCGTAAGGTGGAGGAGCGCAAGGGCGGCAAGCCCATGCTCTCGGACCTGCGCGAGTCGGGCGCCATCGAGCAGGACGCCGACGTGGTGATGTTCATCCACCGCGAGGACCAGGGCGAGGGAGAGGGCGGAGGCGAGGTGCGCACGAGCAGCGCCATCCCCGTGCAGCTCGTCATCGCCAAGCAGCGCAACGGTCCCATCGGGGACATTGATCTCGTCTTCCTCGCCGAGTACACGCGCTTCGAGAGCCGCGCGCGCGTGGAGTGAGCGGAGCCCGAGGCGTTCAGCGGCGTGAGTTCATCCGCTGGAACGCCTCGTCGAGCCGGGGAAACGCGCTCTTCACCCAGGAGGCCAGGGCCCGTGATGAGCACCGTATTCGAGGCCATGTCCAGGCGGGCCGCTCATACCACGAGCGACACCTGGACCCGCCGCAGCCCCTTCTCGAGTTGTCGGGCCAAGGACTCGGGCGTGTCTCCGGACTCGCACCAGGCGTCGATGGCCTCCAGCTCCCACTCCTCGTAGATGCCCTCCCCCTCGAAACCGGGGATGAAGCCCTCGCGGAGGGCCTGCTGCAGGCCCCCGAGCGGCCCCAGGACGACCACGTTGCCCAGGCCGAACAGCCGCAGGGACGTGCCACACGTCTCCAGCGCCGCGTTCAACAGGGCCAGCACGGCGTTGAGGTTGTAGAACTCGGAGCTGTCGTGGAACGTGACGCCGTAGCGGTACCCCCCATGGGTGAGGCGCAGCGTGTACCGGTACGCCACTCCCCTGCCCTCCTCCCCGAAGGACGGCCCCCACCCCTCCCCCGCCAGGTCGCCCTGGCCCGGCAGCACCTGGGAGAACCGCGCCCCGGCCAGCCACGGCGAGACGAGCGGCAGCAGCTCCGCCATCAAGCGTGAATGGTCGACGGGGAACTCGCCCGCGTCGGGCTCGAACACATACCCGCGCCCCAGGCGCATGAAGGTCTCGTCCCAGTACTCGTCGGGCCAGGAGGCGTCAGCGGCGGGAACGGCGGCGGCGGGCGGCAGTTGGAGCAGCTCGCGCAGACGTTGTTCTTTCGGGGCCATGTCCTCTCACCATGCTCGGCCCCGCATGTCTGCCATGCAGGTCTGACAGCACGGTGAGGGGCACGCTCAGCGCCGGTGTTCGCGCGACTTCTGCACCAGCAGCCGGAAGATGCCCGCGCTCAAGGGAATCGTCTGGAGCATCAGCTCCGGGTGCCACTGCACGCCCAGCGCGAAGACGTGCTGCGGCGACTCGATGGCTTCCACCACCCCATCGGGTGCCGTCGCGCTCACCACCACCTGATCGCCCAGCTTGGACACCGCCTGGTGGTGGGTGGAGTTCACCATGAGCTGACCCCGGCCAAGCGCCTCCGACAGGTGCGTGCCGTCGCGCACCTCCACGGGGTGTTGCGGCTGGGTGCGGTCATGCGTCTGCTGGTGCGAGTTCGCGCCGGGCACCTCGAGGGCGATGTCCTGGAACAGCGTGCCGCCCAGCACCACGTTGAGCAGCTGCATGCCCCCGCAGATGCCCAGCACCGGCATGTTGCGCTTGAGCGCCCCGCGCATCAGCGCCGTCTCGAACGCCGTGCGCGGCGGCTTCATCGGCCCCAGGCCCTCGCGCGCCGTCTCGCCATAGGCGTCCGGGGGAATGTCGAAGGCGCCTCCGGTGACCATCAGCCCGGAGATGCGGTCCAGGTAGGACTCCACGCACGCCGCGTCGTCCGAGTACGGCAGCACCAGGGGCAGCCCCCCGGCGCGCAGCACCGCCTCCGGGTAGGCCGCCCTCAGCTCGTAGCTGGGGAAGACCGAGTCCGGCCGGCTCGCGCTGAAGTCCGGGGTGATGCCGATGTTGGGCCGGCGCGGAGCCTGGCCGTGGGTTTTGTGAATCATACGCCTCTCGCCTCGAGGCTAGTCCCCTGGACGCCCCTGTCAAAGGCGGCCTCTGACCGCCACACCTGCTCGGACACCTGCTGCGCGTCGTCCTCCGGGCGGGACGGATCTCGTGGAAGTCGGGGGGGAAGGGGGACGTTCATCGGCTCGGGAGGGGCGGGGGGTTGAGCGGCGTTGACAGGGGGGAGCCCTGCTATAAGGTGGCGCGCCCTTTTCCAAGAGATTCCGAGGAGTTGAGCATGGCAGACGCGATGGACCCCAAGCACCTCGACAAGCGCACGGTCGAGCGCTACCTGCGCAGCGGTCAGCTGGACGAGGCGACGTACAAGCGCCACATCGAGGGCCTGCCGGACGTGGCCGAGAAGTCCGTGCCCGTGGAAACGTTGATGCAGGACGAGGATCTCGACGACGACTTCGAGGACGACGAGGACGAGGACGAGGACGAGGGCGACGAGGACGCCGAAGCGAACGAGTGAGCCCATGAGCGATGAGAAGCGCGGAGAGACCTTCGTGATGCGGGGCGAGCCGAAGCCGGGCGCGCCCGAGGCCCCCATCACCTTCAGCACCTTCCTCATCGGCCTCGCGTCCAGCGCCCTCATCCACCTGGGCGAGGCCCCCAACCCGGAGACGGGCAAAGCCGAGCGGGACCTGGTGCTCGCGCGCCAGAGCCTGGATCTGCTGGGGATGCTGCAGGAGAAGACCCGCGGCAACCTCACGGGCGAGGAGAAGCAGCTCTTCGACAACCTCCTCGCCGACCTGCGCCTGCGCTTCGTGGAGGCGAACAAACGGTGACGCCCCCCGCCGCACCCGCCCCCCACAAGGGCCCCCTGCCGCGAGGCCTGCGCTTCGCGGCCTTCGTCTGTCTCGTGCTCTCCGCCTTCACGGGCTTCTTCGCCCTGAGCGAGTGCCTGGGGCTCAGCCAGCTCGATGACCCCCGGAACGCCGCCAACTTCTCCCTCGTGGGAGATCCGGTGCTCGACGCGCGCATCGCCAAGGCCCAGCTCTCCGCGCTCCAGCCGCTGCGGGAGTCGCGCGCTCTCTTCCTCGGCGCCCTCTCGGTGGTGTGCTCGCTCGCCTTCGTGTCCGCCGGCCGGCTGCTGCGGCCCGACGGGCTCCCCCTGGAGCGGATGCGCCGCATGCTCGCGGGCTCCACCATCGCCGCCGCCCTGCTGCGCACCATCGACGGTGCCCAGAACGCCGTGGTCGCCCGGCACACGGGCCCCGTCATCGCCGAGGCCCTGAAGACACTCCCCGAGTTCCAGGGCTCCACCGCCGCGCCCCTGGAGATCATGGCCTGGCTGCTGCCCGCCACCACCATGGGCCTCACGGCCCTCATCGCCGGCTCCTTCGCCGTGCTCGGCCAGTACTTCCAGAGTGAGCGGGTGCGTCAGGCCATCAGCCTGAGCGACGGGCGCCTCGCCAACGAGGAGTAGTCCCCGGGCGGCGGGCTCAGGCGGCGATGCCGTGCAGCAGGTGCTCCAGGGACAGCTCCGGCCCCGAGTCCTGGAGGCTCAACCGCGTCGGCTTCATCTGGTGCAGCTGCAGCAACAGCTCCCGCTCCACCCCGAAGACCCACGCCAGGTGCCCCAACGGCCAGCGCGCCTGCATCCGCGCGAACGCCGCGTCGTCGAACTCCCCATCCACGCACTCGGGCAGATCCACCGTGTCATAGAACAGCCGCTCTCCGCCCACATGCTGTCCCCGGCCAAAGGCGAGCACTTCCTCGTACTCCTGGGGGTCATACACGTAGGTGTGCACGGTGACGCCAGTGGCGCGTGACAGGGCTCGGGCGAGCGAGTGGTGGGTGCTGTACCAGTGCGCCCCCCGGCGTCCCGCCGTGAGGGCCGAATCCAGGGCCAGGCGGACGATCTTCCGACGCGGATAGACGGACAGGGAGAGCACCGTATCCACCGGGGCGCCGTCCTCGACGAGCGCCTGCTGAGCGAGCGCCTTCAACGGCAGGCTGCCCAGCGACTCGACTCGAATGAGGTAACCGCCGTGCGATTCCAGTTGGGTGCCCCCCAGGGTGTTCGCGCGGGCATATACCTGGACCGGGTGGGGGAAGGCAACTCCCGAAGAGCCAGAAAATCCATGAAAAACCCCTACGGGGCGTGAAAGGAGGCCGGACAGGCCTTCCTTGCCAAGGGGGTCACGGCCCTTACGTTGGAGACATGCGACTCGACAAGTATACGGTGAAGGCCCAGGAGGCCATCCAGGAAGGTCAGTCTCTGGCCCGGCGTGCCGACAACCCGGACTACGAGCCGGAGCATCTCGCGGCGGCGTTGCTCGAGCAGAAGGACGGCATCGTCGAGCCCCTGCTGCGCAAGATCGGCGTGGACGTGAAGCTCTTCGCGTCCCGGCTGGGCGAGGCGCTCCAGAAGCTGCCCCGCATGCAGGGAGGCGAGAGCGCGGCCGTGCGCCAGCGGCTGGCCAAGGTTTTCGACAAGGCGGAGGACGAGGCGAAGTCCCTCAAGGACGACTTCGTCTCCAGCGAGCACCTGTTGCTCGCCCTCACGCAGGACAAGGGGAGCGTGGGCGAGGTGCTCAAGTCCTCCGGTGTGACGCGCGAGCGCGTGCTGTCCAGCCTCAAGGAGGTGCGCGGTTCGGCCCGGGTGACGAGCCAGGACGCCGAGTCCACCTACCAGGCGCTGGAGAAGTACGGGCGCGATCTGACGGACGCGGCGCGCGCCGGGAAGTTGGACCCCGTCATCGGCCGTGACGAGGAGATCCGCCGCTGCATCCAGGTGCTCAGCCGGCGCACGAAGAACAACCCGGTGCTCATCGGCGAGCCGGGCGTGGGCAAGACGGCCATCGCCGAGGGGCTCGCGCGGCGCATCGTCGACGGCGACGTGCCCGAGGGGCTCAAGAACAAGCGCCTGGTGACGCTGGATCTGGGCGGCATGGTGGCCGGCGCCAAGTTCCGCGGTGAGTTCGAGGAGCGCCTCAAGGCGGTGCTCAAGGAGGTGGCCGACTCGGCCGGGGAGATCATCCTCTTCATCGACGAGCTGCACACCCTGGTGGGCGCCGGCAAGGCCGAGGGCTCCATGGACGCGGGCAACATGCTCAAGCCGGCGCTCGCGCGCGGTGAGCTGCACTGCCTGGGCGCCACCACGCTCGACGAGTACCGCAAGCACATCGAGAAGGACGCGGCGCTCGAGCGGCGCTTCCAGCCGGTGATGGTGGGCGAGCCCACGGTGCACGACACCATCAGCATCCTGCGGGGCCTCAAGGAGCGCTACGAGGTGCACCACGGCGTGCGCATCCAGGACTCGGCCCTCGTGGCGGCGGCGACGCTGTCCAACCGCTACATCTCCGACCGCTTCCTGCCCGACAAGGCGATCGATCTCGTGGACGAGGCGTGCAGCCGCCTGCGCATCGAGATCGACTCCATGCCCACGGAGATCGACGACATCCGGCGCAAGATGACCCAGCTGGAGATCGAGCGCGAGGGCCTGCGCAAGGAGACGGATCCCCACTCGAAGGAGCGGCTCGCGAAGATCGAACAGGAGCTGGCCAACCTCAGCGAGAACTTCACCGCGCTCAAGGCCCATTGGGACTCGGAGAAGAAGGCCATCGCCGGCATCCGCGAGAAGAAGGAGAAGCTCGAGAAGGCCAAGAACGATCAGGCCGCGGCCGAGCGCCAGGGCGACTTCAACAAGGCCGCCGAGGTGAAGTACGGCGTCATCCCCGGCCTCGAGAAAGAGATCTCCCAGGGCAACGAGAAGCTGGCCGAGCTGCAGAAGAACCACAAGTTCCTCAAGGAGGAAGTGGACGCGGAGGACATCGCGCAGGTGGTGGCCAAGTGGACCCACATCCCCGTCTCCAAGCTCATGGAGGGCGAGGTGCAGAAGCTCGTCCACATGGAGGACCGGCTGGCCCAGCGAGTCATCGGCCAGCGCAGCGCCATCGAGGCGGTGAGCAACGCCGTGCGCCGCGCGCGCTCGGGACTGCAGGATCCCAACCGGCCCATCGGCTCGTTCATCTTCCTGGGCCCCACGGGCGTGGGCAAGACGGAGACGGCCAAGGCGCTCGCGGAGTTCCTCTTCGATGACGACACCGCCATGGTGCGCATCGACATGTCCGAGTACATGGAGAAGCACTCCGTGGCCCGCCTGGTGGGCGCGCCTCCGGGCTACGTCGGCTACGACGAGGGCGGCCAGCTCACCGAGGCCGTGCGCCGCCGTCCGTACACCGTCATCCTCTTCGACGAGATCGAGAAGGCCCACCCGGACGTCTTCAACATCCTCTTGCAACTGCTCGACGAGGGCCGGCTGACGGACAGCCAGGGGCGCACCGTGGACTTCAAGAACACGGTGCTCATCATGACGAGCAACATCGGCTCGCAGGCGCTCCAGGAGGGCATGGCGGGCAAGGACGAGCTGGACGAGCGCACGCGTGAGGACGTGATGGGCATCCTGCGCCAGCACTTCCGGCCGGAGTTCCTCAACCGCGTGGACGAGATCATCCTCTTCGAGCCGCTGCGCAAGCGCGACATCCAGCGCATCGTGGACATCCAGGTGGGGCGCCTGCAGAAGCTACTCGCGGACAAGCGGCTCACCCTGTCGCTCACGGAGAAGGCGGCGGCGGTGCTCGCCGAGCGCGGCTACGATCCGGTGTACGGCGCGCGTCCGCTCAAGCGCGCCATCCAGAAGCACCTGATGGATCCGCTGGCGCGCAAGGTGCTCGGCGGAGACTACGCCCCCGGGGAGCACATCCTCGTGGACGCGGACCAGGACGGCCTCACCTTCGGCAAGGGCGAGGCGAAGGCCGCCTGAGCCCCGGGCGCTCGTCCCGGGCGCCCTCCCCCGCCCCGCACGGTGCTCACACCGTGTGGGGCGGAGCCGTTTCTAGCCCTTGACGGCGCCCGCCATGAGGCCGGAGACGATGCTGCGCTGGAAGATGAGCACCAGGGCGATGAGCGGCACCGTCACGATGACGGACGCCGCCATGATGAGGCCCCAGGGCAACTCGTACTGGCTGGCGCCACTCATCAGCGCGATGGCCACCGGCACCGTGCGCGCGCTTTGATCCATCGTGAACGTCAGCGCGAAGATGAACTCGTTCCACGCCGCGATGAAGGCGAGCAGGCCCGTCGTCACCAGCGCCGGCCGCAGCAGCGGCAGGAAGACGTGCATGCAGACGACCCAGGGCGTGGCGCCATCCACCACCGCCGCCTCCTCCAGCTCCTTGGGCAGCTCGCGCATGAACGTCGTCAACACCCACACGGTGAACGGCAGCGTGAAGAGCATGTATGACAGCGTCAGTCCGGGCAGCGTGTTGTACAGCCCCAGGGCGCGGATGAGCTCGAACATGCCGGAGAGCACCGCGATCTGCGGAAACATCGACACGCCGAGGATCATCAGCATGAGCGGGGTACGCCCCCGGAAGCGGATGCGCGCCAGGGCGAAGGAGGCGGTGATCGCCAGGATGAGCGACAGGATCACCACCGAGCTGGCCACCACCACCGAGTTGAGCAGGTTGCGGCCAAAGGGCTGCTCGGTGAAGACCGCGACGTAGTTGTGCCACGCCGGATTCTTGGGCCACCACTCCACCTGGAAGAGCGCGCTGCCCTGCTTGAGCGACGACACCACCGCCCAATAGAAGGGAAAGAGGGTGTAGACGATGATGACCGTCACCAGCACCCCGAACGAGATCCGCTTCAACCACGTCAGTGCCGGGCTCATGCGGCCTCCTGAATCACCGAGTTACGGCCCAGCACCATGTAGATGATGGTGAACAGCGCGATGAGCGCGAAGAGCAACGTCGCCGCCGCCGCCCCCACGCCCAGATCCTGGAACTCGAACATCTGCTGCCGCGCGTAGACGGCCATGGACATGGACTCGCTGCTGTTGCTCGTGAGCACGTAGAACAGATCGAACACACGCAGGGAATCGAGCACGCGGAAGATGATGGCCACCAGCATCGGCCCCCGGATGAGCGGCAGGGTGATCTGGAAGAAGACGAGCACCGGATGGGCCCCATCCAGGCGCGCCGCCTCGTAGAGCTCATCCGGCAGCATCTGCAGCGCCGCGAGCAGGAGCAGCGTCATGAACGGCGTCGTCTTCCACACGTCCACGGCGATGATGGCGACCATCGACAGGTTGGGGTCTACCGTCCAGGCGATGGGCCCGGAGATCACCCCCAAGTGCAGCAGCATCTCGTTGATGACGCCGTAGACATCGTGGAACATCCACCCCCACATCTTCGCGGACACCACCGTGGGAATGGCCCACGGCACCAGCACCGCCGCCCGTAGCACGCCCCGGCCCCGGAAGTGGCTGTTGAGCGTGAGCGCGATGACCATCCCCAGCACCGTCTCCAGCGTCACGGAGACCCCGGTGAACAGGAACGTGTTGCGCACCGAGCGCCACCAGTCCGGATCCTCCATCACCACCACGAAGTTCTCCAGGCCGACGAACTCGGGCGGCTCGCCGCTGCCGAGGTTCGCGTTGGTGAAGGAGAACCAGAAGGTCCGAAAGAGAGGCCACCCCGCCACTCCCGCCAACACGACGAGCGTGGGCAACAGGAACAGCCACGCCGCCCGCACCCGCTGCCGGGCCAGCATCGAACCCGCGCTCGGCGCGGAGCCCTCGGAGGATGCATGGGTTGATGCCTTTGTGCCGCTGTCCGCCATACTCAACGCGTCCCCTCGTGGTTCATCAATGCGTTCCAAGTCAAGAATTCAGCCACGTCGTTCCCGCCGCGGCCGACCTTCACCGCCACGGACCATAGGACTTCAAACCAATCAAGCCAAAAGCCAATGGGCCGCGCCCCACCATCTCATCGGTAGACAGTCATGAGCGCCAGAGCCGCGGACTGCCGTTGGCGAAACCAGCCGAATAGAGCCCTCGCACCGATGGTCTTGCTCACACGTTTCAGCCATCGAGAGCCTGCCCAGGCCGGTACTTTCCAACAGGAAAAAATGGAGCGGCGGCCGTCTCGGGCGCCCTCCGCCTGTCTCGCATTCGACGCCTGCCTCCGGTGGGAAGAACGACGCGTGGCAGCATCTCTAATTTTCTCGACAAACCCAACAACTTCGGTGTCAGAGTATGTGCAGCAGAGTATGAGCTGCCCTGCGGACCCCTTGTGAGATTGACTTTATGACACTTTCCTCCACCCCCACCCTGTCTCGCCTCTGGCGCGTTTGCCTGATGCTGTGCGTCATCGCCCTGGCGGCGGGTTCCACATCGGCGGACGCGAGCCTCCTGTACGACCGTCTTGAGATCTCCATGTACGGCCGCATGGGCGCGGCCTGGGATCCCACCTCGGGTCGCTACGTCATGGGACAGCGCATGAACGTGACGGGCAGCGCCATCGGTGGCCGTCTCGAGGAAGGCGACTATCTCGAGCCCGCGATCAAGCTGCACCTGCTCGCGCCGAGCACGGACACGAGCGCGCCGTACGTGGACTTCGTCATCACCCCGGCCATGTACTCCCAGAATGGCCTGTTCGCCGGCGGGCCGAGCAGCAACGGAGACCCGCTCGTCATCTCGCTCTCCCAGGCCTACATCGAGTCGGGCAACATCCTGCTGCCCAACCTGCGGGTGTGGGGCGGCGCCCGGTTCTACCGCGGCACGGACGTGCACATCGCGGATATCTTCTACTTCAACAACCTGGTGGGACAGGGCGGTGGCGTGATGTACGGCCCGTTGGATCTGGCCATCATCATGCAGGGCTCGCTCAACAGCCCCCAGTACAACTTCGACGTGAACGGCGACGGCCGCCTGGGCTCGGGGGACATCCGGCGTCAGCGCACCGTGTTCGTCGCGCAGTACGTGCACAAGCTCGAGTCCGGTCACTCCTTCCACGGGCTGGCGGAGCTGCACCTGCTGCCGGCCGTCAAGGTGACGAGGGATGATGGCACCCAGGTCGGCCTCAACGCCGACCTGGGCTGGGTGCTGGGCGCCAAGGCCCACTTCGACCTGGGCAATGGCTCCTTCAATGACGTGTCCTTCCGCTATGGCAGCCGCGCCGCCAGCGGCGCGCGTGGCGGAGCCCAGACGTACTACTCGTTCGGCCAGGCCAACACCGAGGGCGTCTATGACGACTCCGCGGGCATCCAGGCCGTGGATCACTTCCTCTACAACTTCGGCAGCTCCTTCAGCCTCAACGCCTACGCCATCCTGCACTGGAGCCAGGGTCTGCGGAACCTGACCGTGCCCGAGGGCGGGCCCGGCACCACCGTGGGCAGCGCCATGGACTTCGGCGTGGGCGCCCGCGGCGAGTATTACTTCACCGACCACCTCCACCTCATCGGAGAGGTCCACTACCAGGGCGTCAAGCAGGCCGAGATCGCCAGCGGCGACCTGGCCACGGCCCTGAAGCTGACCATCGCGCCCACCTTCGTTCCGCTCGGTGGCCGCACCATGTGGGCCCGCCCCCACTTCCGCCTCTTCTACACGGCCGCCTTCTACAACGATGCCGCGGCGATCGGCCTCGTGTCGTCCTATCAGCAGGCCGTGTCCGACAACGGCCGCCCGGTGAAGGTCGGCCACTACCTCGGCACGCGCGTGGAGTGGTGGTTCTAGTCGTTCCCGGGAAAGGCTCCCACGGCACCTGACCGTGGGAGGTTCTTCCCCCAAGGCCCGTCTCTTCCCGGCTCCGCGAGGCGCCTCTGGAAGGGACGGGCCTTCTGCTTTTCAGGTGGCGCGGCCCACGCCCGCCCGCCGCGTCAGCACCTTCTGCAGGAGCACGAACGCCAGTAGCAGGCCGCCAATGGCCACGCGGGTCATCCCCGAGCTCATCATGCCTTCGTACGTGGTGATGGACGTGAGGATGAGGCCCAGCATCAACACGCCGATGAGCGTGCCGAACACCGAGCCCACCCCGCCCGCCAGCAGCGTGCCGCCAATCACCACCGTGGCGATGGCATCCAGCTCCATGCCCACGCCTTCCAGGTGGCTGCCGCTCGACAGATAGAAGGTGAGCGCCGCCCCGGCGAAGGACGCGCAGAAGCCACTGACGGCGTAGACCGCGATCTTCGTGCGCCGCACCGGCAGGCCCATGAGCAGCGCGGCCTCCTCCCCTCCCCCGAGCGCGTAGACCTCGCGCCCGAAGGGCGTGAGCACCGCCACGTACCACCCCACCAGCACGAAGCCCAGGAACAGCACCGCCGTCACCGGCAGCGGACCCACGCTGGCCAGGGCGATGGCCGTGTGGCTCGGCTCCGAGATGGAGATGGACTCCAGGTGGATGAGGAAGGCGAGCCCCCGGACGAAGAACATCCCCGCGAGCGTGACGATGAACGGCTTGATGCCCGTCGCGTGGATGATGGCCCCCATCACCGCGCCCAGCGCGGTGCCACACACGACCGACGCCGCGATGGCCACGTACACGTTCCAGTGCAGGTCCATGACCAGCACGCCGATGAGCACGCTGGAAAAGGACATCACCGCCCCGACGGACAGATCGATTCCACCCGAGAGGATGACGAACGTCATGCCCACCGCCACGATGCCCAGCACCGCGTTGTTGGACAGGAAGTTGATGAAGACCGGCAGCGAGAAGAAGCCCTCGTAGCGAATCGCCGCCACCGCGTAGAGCAGCACGTAGACGAGCAGGCCCGCCAGCACGGTGATGTGTTTGCGCACGAAGTTCATGCGGCCTCCGCGGAGCGGAAGCGACGCGCCAGCCGCTCGAAGGCGGGCGTCTGCATGAAGCACACGGACAGCGCCACCGCGGCCTTGATGATGAGCGTGTGCTCGGTGATGACCCCGCGCATCTGGAGCATGGTGGTGAGCGTCTGGATGAAGGTGGCCCCGATGAGCGAGCCCACCAGGTTGGCCCGCCCTCCCGTCAGGCTCGTGCCGCCCAGCACGACGGCGAGAATGGCATCCAACTCCAGGTAGAGCCCGGCGTTGGCCACGTCCGCCTCCTTGATGTCCGCCGCGGCGATGAGCCCGGCGAGCCCCGCGCACAAGGAACACGTCATGTGCGCCACCAGCCGGATGACATGCACCCGCAGGCCACACAACCGCGCGGCGCGCGGGTTGCTCCCCATCGCCTCGAGGTAGAGCCCCGCGGCGGTCTTGCGCAACATCAGCTCCACGAGCAGCGCCAGGGCCGCCACGAGGAAGATGGGAAATGGCAGGCCCAGCACCGTTCCATTGCCGATGAACTCGAAGGCCGGCACCTCGAAGCGGATCTTCTGATCATGCGTGAGCGCCTGCGCGAGCCCCCGACCCATCACCAACATCACCAGCGTCACGATGATGGGCTGGATGCCTCCATAGGCGACGAGCGCCCCGTTGAAGGCCCCCACCCCCAGGGCCAGCGCCAGCGCGGCCAGCACCGCCACGGGCACCCCCTGCCCCTGCTCCGTCATCAGCAGCGCCGCGACCGCGCCCGACAGCGCCATCACCGAGCCGACCGACAGATCGATTCCTCCCAGGGCGATGACCAGCGTCATCCCCACGGACAGGAGCATGACGGGGGCACCATTCTGGAAGATGTCCACGAGCGTGCCGAACAGCCGGCCGTCGCGCAGCTCCAGCCGCGCGAAGCCCGGGGTGAACAGCAGGTTGAAGACGAGCAGCGCCACGAGCGCCACCCAGGGCCAGAAGTTCCTAGGACGCATCGGTGTCCTCACTGGCGATCATCTTCATGACCTCTGGCAGCGTCGTGCGCGACAGTTCCCCCACCTTCTTGCGATCCCGGAACACGGCGATGCGATGAGACAGCCGGAGCACTTCCTCCAGCGCCGCCGAGATGAAGAGCACCGCGAGTCCTTTCTGGGACAGTTGCTGGATGAGCTTCTCGATCTCCCCCTTGGCCCCCACGTCGATGCCGCGCGTCGGCTCGTCGAGGATGAGCAGGCGCGGCTCGTACGCGAGCCACCGGGCGAGGATGACCTTCTGCTGATTGCCGCCGCTGAGCAGGCGGATGGGCTGCTCCACCGAGGGCGTCTTGATGCCCAGCTTCGTCACGAACTCCTGGGCGAGCTGCACCTGGCGCGCGTACGACAAGGTGAAGCCCAGCTTGCGCTGGACGACCAGCGCGATGTTCTCGCGCACCGACAACTCCGGGAAGATGCCCTCCGCCTTGCGATCCTCGGGCAGGAAGGCCATCCCCCGATCAATCGCATGGCGGGGACCCTTCGGAGACTCCCCATTGATCGTTCCGCTCCGGGCATGGTCGGCGCCGAACAACAGACGCGCGGCCTCGGTGCGGCCCGAGCCCAACAACCCCGCGAAGCCCACCACCTCGCCCTCGTGCAACGTCAGATCGAACGCGGGCACGCCCCGGCGCTCCAGCGCCCGGGCCTCGGCGACCACCGGCCGCTGGTTCGACCCATGCTCGTGCAGCGCGGGCTCCACTTCCTCGGGCACCTTGCCCAGCATGTGCGAGACCAGCTCCAGCCGCGAGAGCTGGCTGGCCTCGTACGTGCCGACGTGCGCGCCGTTGCGCAGCACGGTGATGCGATCACTCACCCGGTAGACCTGATCCAGGAAGTGGGTAACGAAGATGATGCCGAGCCCTCGCTGCTTCAGCTTCACGATGGTGTCGAGCAGCACCTCCGTCTCATGGCTGTCGAGACTCGAGGTCGGCTCGTCCATGATGAGCACCCGGGCACGCGTCTGCACGGCGCGGGCGATCGCCACGAGCTGCTGCACAGCGGCCGACAACGTGCCCAGCGGCTGGGTGACGTCGACGTGCAGATCGAAGGTGGCGAGGATCTCCTCGGCCTGACGGTGCATGGCCCGCCAGTCGATGCCGAACCAGCGCCGGGGGGCGCGGCCAAGGAACAGGTTCTCCGCCACCGTCAGGGTCGGGATGAGGCTGAGTTCCTGGTAGATGGTGCTGATGCCCTTCTTCTGGGCATCACCTGGCGAGGTGGGATGGAAGTCACGTCCCTCGAAGGTGAGGGAGCCTCCATCTCGCGCATAGACGCCGGTGAGGATCTTGATGAGCGTGGACTTGCCGGCGCCATTCTGGCCCATCAAGGAGTGGACTTCGCCCGCACGAACTTCGAGGTCCACGCCCGCCAGCGCGTGGACCCCGGGAAACCGCTTCTGGACTCCGCGAGCGACGAGGATGGGCTCAGTACTCACGCGAGCCGATGACCTGTGCCGCGGTGCTCTGCTCGAAGAGCTGATCGTTGCTCTTGATGAACTTCTCGACCTTCTCTCCCGCCCGGACCTTGTTGATGGTGTCGAAGACGAGGGGCCCGAGCAGCGGGTTGCACTCGACCGTGGCGTTGAGCTTGCCGGCGACCATGGCCTCGAAGGCACCCTTCACGCCGTCCACCGAGATGAGCGTCACGTCCTTGCCCGGGTTCATGCCCGCCTCGTCCAGGGCCTGGATGGCACCCAGGGCCATGTCGTCATTGTGGGCGTAGACGGCCTGGATCTGCTCGCGGTCGGACTTGATGAAGGCCTCCATGACCTCCTTGCCCTTGGCGCGGGTGAAGTCGGCGCTCTGGCTCTTGATGATCTTCATGTCCGGGTACTTCGCGAGGGCCTCCTCGAAGCCCTTCTTGCGATCGATGGCCGGGGCGGCGCCCGTGGTGCCCTGCAACTCGTAGATGTTGGCCTTGCCGTTGGTCTTCTTGGCGAGCCACTCGGCCGCCATGCGCCCCTCCTCCACGAAGTCGCTGGCGATGAGCGTGGTGTAGAGGCTCTCGTCGCTCGTCTTGATGCCGCGGTCCACGAGGATGACCGGGATGTTGGCCTCCTTGGCGCGCGTCAGCACCACATCCCAGCCCGTCTCCACCACCGGGGCGAGCACGATGGCGTCCACCTTCTGCGCGATGAAGGACGTGAGGGCCTGGATCTGCTGGGCCTGCTTGCCCTGGGCGTCGGCGAACTTGAGGTCCACGCCCCGCTTCTCCGCCTCGCTCCGGATCGAGTTCGTCTCCGCCGTGCGCCAGGCGCTCTCGGCACCCACCTGGGAGAAGCCCACGGACAGCTTCTTGGCCACCGGGGCGCCGCCCGCGCCCTCCGCGCCCGCCGCCGGCGCCTTGTTCTCCGCGGCCTGCTGCTTACAACCCACCAGGGCGACCATCGCCGCCACGATCATCCATCTCATGCGTCCCTCCAGGTGAGCGGCGGAACCCGTCCGCCGCTGAAATCAACGAAGCCCCACTTGGTGCACCACAAGCGACGGTTCTACTGCTTCAGTTCATAGACTCGCACGTAATCGAAGGTGGCGACGAAACCTTCTCCACCGATCGACAGCAAGCCCAGCCGGGGCGCCGCGCCCAGGGCGTGGGTCCACGTCGCGGTCCGGGTCCAGGTCGTGCCATCCCGGCTCGAATACGCGGTGTAGAGTTCCTCGCTCCCCTGGACACGCCGGACGATCCGCATCCAGACGGTCTCGTCGGCGGGGCCCCCGTAGGTATCACCAAAGAGCGGCGCTCCCACCGGCACCTGCTCCAGCGACACCTCCTTGGAGAAGGCGATCTGCCGGGTCTCGTAGAACGAGACGTGGGTCAGCCGCACGTAGTTGTCATCGTCCTTCTGGATCATGATTCCCGCCTGGACGAAGTTGTGGCAGCAGCTCACCGGCGGAAGGTTCAACGACATCTTCGTCTCCACGAGGAAGTTGCCCGTGGGGGCGGGCTGCCAGAGCACGGCGGCGGCATTGTCGCCCTGGTAGATGTCCTTGTTCCGGGTGTTGAAGCGGAACTGCCCCTGCTCCACCCCGTAGTCACTCATCACGGGAGGACGCGTCCAGGACCACTTCGGATCCAGCGAGGAGCCGTTGAACTCGTCCGAAAAGGCGGTCAGCTCGGCGCCCGGCAGATCCTGCTTCGCGAAGACGGGCTCGTAACGGCTCTTCTCGTTGGCCTGGGCGGCGGGAGCGGGCTGCTCGGAGTCCGAGGGCCCCTGGCCTCCGCGCGTCACCGGCCAGCCATCCACCCAGTCCAGCGCGTCCATGAGCACCGGGCGCTTGTTGAGGAGATCCCCCCCGCCGGGCGTGCTCGACACGTAGGGGCTGTGGCGGTCGATGCCGTGATAGACGATCCAATCCTGGCCGCCCGTGTCGGTAAAGACGCTGTGGTGCCCCACCCCCACCCAGCGGTTGCCATTGGCGCCCAGCACGGGCGTGCCGCCCACGCGGTTGTAGGTGAGGCGCACGCCTTCACGATCCACGAAGGGGCCATAGGGCTGCTTGGAGCGTCCGGCGAAGACGCTGTAGCCGGTGAGCGCGCCCCGGCAGCACTCCGCGGCGGAGGCGAGGAGATAGTAATACTCCCCATGCTGGATGACGTTGGGCGCCTCGTAGCGGTTGGGGGTGGCGACCTCCACCTGGGTGTACTTGTCGGAGGTGAGGCCATCCTCCGAGAGCTCGCGCACCGAGATGCCCCCGTAATAGCTGCCGTAATAGATGTACCGCTTCCCCCCCGGCGTGACGAGGACCTCGGGGTCGTACACGTGCCGCCTGGAGTTGCCGCAGCAGACGTTCTCGTGCGGCTCCACGACGGGCTTGTTCGAGATCGTCCAGGGCCCGGTGGGGCTGTCGCTCGTCGCGACGCCGATGGCGCTCCCGCCCTCCGGGGTGTCGGTGACGGTGAAATACAGATAGAACTTGTCGTTGAACCAGGCGATCTCGGGGGCCCAGATGCCGGCGCCGGGCTTCGCCCAATCCGGGAGCCTGGTCAGGGCATCCCCCACGTAGGCCCAGTTGACCAGGTCCTGGGATTTGAGGATGGGCAGCAGGTGATGTTTGTAGCGGCCCGAGCTGTCCCGGTCCTGCTCGTTCAGGGGGTCCGAGGTACACAGCATGTACCAAGACGTATCGCTGCCCTGGCCGCGGATGAGAGTCGGGTCGGCGCAGGTCTCCACGAAGCCTCCGCCCGGAATGGAAGCCCGCAGGGGATTGGTGAAGACGCGGCTCACGGGCGTGGGCGCCGGAGGCAGCGGGGGCTCGGACCCTGGAGGCTCCGGGGGATTCGGTGGTGTCGGCTCGCTCGGGCAAGCCGTGATGGTCAGCAATGCGAGCACTGGGAGCAGGGCTCCCATCCGGCTCCAACTCCGAGACGAGGACAAACCTCTCCGCATGAACCCTGCTCCCTTCGCTGGATGATGTAACGGCTGGTGGCTCTCAGGCCGCCCGGTCCCGGGCACCGTGCAAGAGGCCGCGCATCAGATACACGCGGGTGGAGGGTGTCAAGGACAGCGAGCCACCCTCTCGCACGCCCGCCATCCGTTGCACCAGACACGATGACAATGCATTGCGTCAAAACCATATGTCGGCTGGAATACACGCCCATCCCGAAGCCCATACATGCAGTGAGTGACTCGTGTCCGCCAATCCTGACGTCCTGCTGGATTGACCGGCGGATCATCACACCGTAGCCTGCCGCCCCTTTTCGCCGAGGACCCCCTTTGATGCGCTCACGCGGTGTCTCGTTTTCCGCGGCCCTGCTTTCCTTGTCCGTGTCCCTGGCTCTCGCGGTGCCAGGCTGCACGCAGGACACTCCCAAGCCACCTCCGGTGGAGCCCCAGCCCCCCGTCGAGCCGCCGCCGCCCGAGCCCCTCATACCGCTCGAGGTGACCAACCCGGTGCTCTCGGGGGACTTCGCCGATCCGTCCGTCATCAAGGTGGGCGAGGAGTATTGGGCCTCGGCGACGTCCTCGGAGTGGGCGCCCCAATTTCCGCTGCTGCACTCGAAGGATCTGCTGCATTGGGAGCTGGTGGGCTCCGTCTTCACGCAGCAGCCCGCCTGGTCCGAGGCCGACCCCGAGAAGCCCGAGTCCAACTACTGGGCACCCGAGCTGGCGGTCGACAAGGGCCGCTACTACGTCTTCTACACGGCGAGGAAGAAGGACGGCCCGCTGTGCGTCGCCGTGGCCACCGCCTCTCAGCCCCAGGGGCCGTACACCGATCACGGTCCGCTCGTGTGCGAGGAACTGGGCTCCATCGACGGCGCGATCATCCGCGACGAGAACGACGAGCTGTTCCTCGTCTGGAAGTTGGATGGCAACAGCCGGGGTCTGCCCACCCCCATCTGGGCGCAGCGGCTGGACGTGAGCGGAAACGAGCCCAGGCTCGTGGGAGACAAGACGCAGATCCTCCTCAACGACACGCCCTGGGAGGGCCAGCTCATCGAGGGGCCGCACCTCATCAAGCGCAATGGCTGGTTCTATCTGTTCTACGCCGGCGCCGGTTGCTGTGGCCGCGACTGCAATTACGGGGTGGGCGTGGCCCGCTCGCGCAAGCTGCTCGAGGGCTGGGAGAAGAACCCGCTCAACCCCATCATGAAGAACAACGAGTCCTTCAAGTGCCCGGGCCACGGCAGCGTGGTGACGGACGCGAAGGGACGCGACTACCTGCTGTACCACGCCTACCGCACCACGGACTCGGTCTACGTCGGCCGCCAGGGCATGCTGGACGTCATCCAGTGGGGCGCGGATGGCTGGCCCACCATCAACTCGCGCCGGGGCCCGGGCGGCAAGGTGCTCACCCGGTTCGCGCCCTTCTCCGATGAGTTCACCTCCCAGTCGCTCGCCCTCGGCTGGCAGTGGCCGAACACCTTCCCGCCCGTCCCGAGCCTCGCCAACGGCCTGCTGACCCTGAGCGTCCCCACCAAGGACCGGGCGAACAACCCCGTGGGCGCCATCCTCGCCCGCGCCACCAACACCGGCTCCTACTCGGCCGAGGCCGTCCTGGACGTCACCGGCGTCACCCCGGGAGCCCAGGCGGGACTCGCGGCGGTGGGAGATTGGGACAACTGGATCGGCGTCGTGCTCAATGGCGACAAGGTCGAGGTCTGGCGGCGTTATGAGCGCCAGCCGGTGGTGGTCACCTCCCTCGACGCGCCCACCCCGGCCGACGGCAAGCTCACCCTGCGGATGAAGGCGAAGGCCGGGCACCGGTTCCTGTTCTCGGTGCGGGGCGAGGACGGGAGCTGGGTGGACGTGGGCGGCGAGCAGGACGGCGGCATCAGCTACCGCAAGGATGGACCCATCCTCCTGCCTCCGTGGGACCGCGGCGTGCGCGTGGGACTCACCACCGGTGGGGCTCCGGACGCCTCCGCCCGCTTTGATTCGTTGCGCATCACCCCCGAATAATCGATGAAAGGGGGCGTGAGCCCTACCTTCCAGGAATTGTTCGGTCATCCGCCGGAGGTCGTCGCACAAGCCCCCGGCCGGGTGAATCTCATCGGCGAGCACACCGACTACAACGGCGGCTTCGTGCTGCCGATGGCCATCCCCCAGCAGACGCACGTGGAGCTGCGTCGACGGGGGGACCGGCGTGTCCGCGCCTTCAGCACCAACAAGAGCGCCGCGGGGGAGATCCTCGAGTTCGAGCTCGGCCAGGAGTCCACGGGCAAGGGCTGGCTCGACTATGTCCAGGGCGTCACCCACGTGCTCCAGCACGCGGGCTTCCCCCTGTCGGGCGTCGAGCTGCGCATCACCTCCGAAGTGCCACTGGGCAGCGGGCTGTCCTCCAGCGCGTCACTGGACGTGTGCCTACTGCGCGCGCTGCGCGAGGCGTTCTCCCTGCCGCTGGATGACGTGCAGATCGCCCTGCTCGGCCAGCGCGTGGAGGTGGACTTCGTGGGCGCGCCGGTGGGCGTGATGGATCCCATGGCCGCCAGCATCGCGGGCCTGAACGTCGCGCTCTTCCTCGACACGCACACCATGCGCTTCGAGCGCGTTCCCCTCCCGCCCGGCGTGGACCCCGTCATCATCAACTCGGGCGTCGCGCACAACCACTCGGCGGGTGACTACCGCGTGCGCCGCGCGGAGTGCGAGCGCGCCGCGAAGCAGCTCGGCGTGGCCCAGTTGAGGGACTTGACCGAGGCGGATCTCCCCCGGGCCGCCACCCTGCCCGAGCCGCTGGGCCGGCGCGTGCGGCACGTCGTGACGGAGAACGCCCGCGTGCTCGCCACCGTGGAGGCGCTGCGCAAGGGAGATCTCCCCGGCCTGGGCCGGCTCTTCTACGCCTCGCACGACTCCCAGCGCCTGGACTACGAGGTGTCCGTCCCGGAGATCGATCTGCTCGTGGACCTGGCCCGGGAGGACGCGGACGTGTACGGCGCGCGCCTCACGGGCGGAGGCTTCGGCGGCTCGGTGGTGATGCTGGCCCGCGACGGCACCGGCGCCGCCGTGGCCAAACGGATCGCCGAGCGCTACGCGGCCCGTTCCGGCCAGCGCCCGACGATCCTCCTGCCCCAGCCCTCCGGGGCCTAACGCACCAGGATGTCCGGCCGGGGGCGGCCGTCGATGCTCACGGTGGGCCAGCGCGGGTCCACCGTGAGGATCTCCACCCCGCCCTCGCTGGTGACGACGGTGTCCTCGATCTTCGCGCCGGGCAGTGACGGGTTCCACGCCAGGGCGTTGTGGGGCTGGAGCACGGTCTGAGAGCCCGGCCGGGCGACCTCGTCCCGCGACAGGTAGCCGCACGAGCCGCCCTGGTGGTGGAAGGCCTCGGCGCCCTTGCGCTCCAGCGCCGCGTACGCCTTCACGAGCGCGTCGTAGCCCTCGCCGAGCGTGGCGCCCGGACGCGAGACCTTGAAGACCGCGGCCTCGACCTGGGCGACGTCCGCGATGAGGTGGCGCTCGGTGGGGGTGGGCTTGCGGAAGTAGACGAAGCGGGTGAGGTTGGCAAAGAGCCCGTGGCGGCGGCCGCAGAAGACGAGCATGGCGCGTCCGCCCAGCTTCTCCCGGCTCGCCGTGGCGTGGCGGTGCAGGGGCAGGCGGCGCTCCTCGCCCACCAGGGTCAGCGTGGGGTGGATGCCCCGAGCCCACAGGGCCTCGGCGCCCGCGCCCGCGAGCTGCCAGCCCGTCCACTCCGGTTTGGCCGCGAGCAGCACGTCCGTCATCGCCTCCGCCGCGTCACGCCCGAGCACCCGGTAGCGCTCCAGCTCCTGGGGGAGCAGCGACCAGCGGGTGTGGAACAGCTCCTGGGGCAGCGGCACTTCGCCCTGCGTGGGGCGATCGGACGCCACCGGCGCCTTGCCCGCACGCGCCGCGACGAACGTCTCGCGCTGGCCCTTGTCCTGCCAAGGACCGGACCACACCGTGAGGCCCGGGGGCACCTCTTCCTCCTCCAGGCGGGCCGCCTCGATGGCGTCCGTCAGCACCCAGGCACCGTCCCGGGTGATGAGCACCTCGGCCACGCCCACGTCGGAGGAGAGCAGGACGACGTTGGAGCCCCCGCAGGTCGCCCAGGCGAACCAGTCCACGCCCCGCAGCCGCACCGCGCCCAGGCCGTGCTTCTCCAGCACCGCGCGCACGCGCGACAGCTTGGTCTCCAGCTCGGAAGGATCGAAGCGCGGCGTCTCCGACGCGCCCGCGGTCACCCGGGCGGAGGCCGCCTGGAGCCGCTCGCGCAGCCGGGGAACGACGTAGGAGAGATCCTCGGGCGCCTTCACCGGCTCGAAGCGCGAGGTGACGGGGTTGTCACGCGGCACCTCGATGAAGGCCACGGAGAGCACCGGGCGGTGGTCGGGGCCCACGACGGTGCTGGCCTCGCCCGTGACCTGCTCGAGCTGCAACACCTCCTGGCCCTCCACCTTCTTGCGCGCCACGCGGTAGGGCAGGTCGATGTTCTTGTTGAGCAGCGCCTCCAGCGCGAAGGCGATGTTGTTGGTGTTGATGAGCCGGTGCTGCTTGGGATCGATGTGCTCGATGAGCTGGGGGTGATTGCCGATGCGCACCGGGGCGGCGCCCGTGTCGAGCGCTCCGTTCTGGTTCGCGCGCGGCGTCACCTCCGCCGTCATCTCCCGGCCAAGCTTGAGGTGCAGCCCGACGATGATGGGATCCAGCGTCGCGCCCACGTTGTCGATGTTGGAGAAGAACACGTGGCGCACGCCGCGCCGGTGCAGCTCCGCCGCCGTGCCGCTCTCGCGGATGGCCCGGAAGAAGTCCCCGTGTCCGGACGGGGCCAGGGACAGCTCACCCGCCTTGTCGCGGAACAGCTCCCAGTTGGGCGTCAGCCGCGGCAGCATCCGCTGCTGGAACAACAGGATGTCCCGGCCCAGACCCCGGGCGCGCACGAAGGCCTCGATGCCCTCGTGGGTCAGCGGCGAGGTCATCAGCACCACGGGCACCGGGGCCCCGTGACGCTGGGAGACCTGGCGCACGTCCTCCAGCCGCACGTCCAGGAAGGTGCGCTCGTCGATGAGCGGGGCCAGGGCCTTGACGGCCCCACCGAAGCGGGTCCCCGCGCCCCCCACGAGGATGACCATGGCGACCTCACCCCGCCGCAGGGACTCCGAGCCCAGGCGGAGACATTCCTCGTACAGCGGCGTGCCGGGCGCGGGCACGGCTTCGATGTCGGAGGGATCCAGCGGGCGGAGTTCCACCGCGGGCGTGGACGGTCCGGCGCTCTGCTGCTCTTGTCGGACCTTGGCCACCAATTCCTGGAACTTCGTCGGATCGAAACCTGGAGACGTGTCGGTCATAGGTGGGCCCGGTTTAAGCCCTGCACCCCCACGCGGCAACTGGGTTTCATTGACGCTGGGTGACATCCCAGGCAGAGAGTTGTCTTCGTGATCTTCTCCCTGGTGGCCGCGGCACTCACGTCCCAGTCCCCCCTCCCCGCGCCCGAGGCCTCCGGGCCCGAGGAGCCCGATCGGCGCCAGCAGACGGTCGTCACGGCCTCGCGCGCCGAGCGCAAGCTGGAGGACGCGGTGGTGGCCACCGAGGTCATCACCCGCCAGCAGATGGAGGCCACCGGGGCGAGGGACCTGGGGCAGCTCCTCCAGCAGCACCCGGGCGTGGAGCTCGTCTACACCTTCCGAGGCGTGGGGCTGCGCCTGCAAGGGTTGGATCCTGAATACGTGCTCGTCCTCGTGGACGGCGAGCGCGTGAGTGGCCGGGTGGGCACCACGCTCGACCTGGGGCGCTTCAGCCTGCACGAGCTGGAGCGGGTGGAGATCGTCAAGGGGCCGGCCGCGGCGCTCTACGGCGCGGATGCCATGGGGGGCGTGGTGAACCTCATCACCCGCCGCGTCCAGCGCCCCCTGGAGGCCAGCGTACGGGGCCTGTTCGGCACGCTGCTGGAGGGAGATGTCCGCGCCCACGCGGGCACGAAGCAGGGGCCCTTCGAGGTGCGCGTGGGCGGAGGCTACCGCACGCGCAATCCCTATGACTGGGAGCCCCAGGACGCGGCGACGAGCGGCGCCGGGTTGAAGCGCTTCGATGGGGACGTGGCGCTCGCCTACGCGCCCGACGAGCAGTCGCGGGTATGGCTGCGCAGCGGCTACAACCGGCGCGACGAGAACGCCGTGGACCTCAACCCCTCGGGGGCCGTGCTCGACCGGCGGCAGCGCCAGGAGCAGTTCGATCTCTCCCTGGGCGGCCAGCACCGGTTCTCCGGCGGCCCCACCCTGCTCGCCCGAGGACACTTCGGCCTGTTCCGCGAGCAGCTCCTGCAGGATCAGCGCGGCTCGCGCGGGCTCGATGACTACTCGCAGAACCTCACCCGGCTCTACGAGGGCGTCGTCCAGGCGGACCATCGCCTCGGCGCCCATGCCCTCACCGGGGGCGTGGAGCTGCTCGGGGAAAGGCTCGACTCGGCGCGGCTCGAGCGGAGTCCCGTGCACCGCCTCCGGGGCGCCGCCTTCCTCCAGGACGAGTGGGACGTGGCCCTGGGCGCGGAGGGCACGGGGCCGAAGCTGAAGATCGCCCCCGGCTTGCGCTTCGATCTGGACTCGCAGTTCGGCGGAGCGCCCTCGCCCCGGCTCGCGCTCAAGCTGGATCCGAGCCCGGCCTTCACGGTGCGCGCCTCGGCGGGACTCGGCTTCCGTCCGCCCTCGTTCCAGGAGCTCTACCTGCGCTTCGCCAACACGGGCATCGGCTACGTGGTCGCGGGCAACCCCGAGCTCACCGCCGAGCGCTCCGTGGGCGTGAATGTCGGCGTGGACTGGCGGCCACCGATCGACGGGTGGCTCTTCTCCGCGAGCGGCTTCCACACCCAGTTGCGCAACCTCATCAACGTCACCGCCACGGGCGAGCCCAACCCCGACAACCCCGTCACCTTCAACTACGAGAACGTGGCGCGCGCCTATACCCAGGGCCTCGAACTCAACGGCCGCTTCCGGCTCCCCGTGCGCTCGACGTACCTGGACCTGGCGTACATGTTCCTGGACGCGAGGGATCGCACCCGGGACCGGCCGCTGGAAGGCCGCTCGCGGCACCGCGTCAACGCGCAGCTGTCCACGCGCTACCGCCCGTGGAACCTCGAGGCCGTGGTGCGCGGCTCGTGGGTGAGCGCCCGGCCCTACTACCTCGGCGTGGGAGGAGGCTTCGCCAACGTCATCGGCGCCGGGCAGGAGACGCGCGTGGGAGTGCCCGCCTACTTCGATCTCGAGGCCCAGGTGACGTACCACTTCAAGGCGGGATTCGAGTTCTTCGTCAACGGTTACAACCTGTTCAACGCGGGCGATCAGCAGTTCAACCCGCGCCCGCCACGCGGCGTGCTCGGGGGTGTGCAATGGGAATACTGAGGCTGGGACCGATGATGGGGCTCGCGCTGGCGGCGTGCGCGCCGGACCTGCGCGAGGACTACCCCTTCGATGGCCAGATCACCACCGGGCCGCTCGTCGAGGTGACACTCCAGGAGGACGGCAGCCACGTCGCCCTCATCGACGCGACGAACAAGTCCGCCCAGGTCTACCTCGACATCGACGAGGGCCGGGAGATGAAGACCGACGAGGCCCTGGAGAGCAACGAGTGGGACCTGGCCTTCCAGCGCTTCACCGTCACGATGAACGGTGGCGGTGGCAACCCCGCGGGCTCGGTGCGCGTGGCGGTGCTCCAGGGTCAGGGCTGGGATGCGCTCACGCAGGCGCCCGCCGAGGGCTACCAGCAGGACGCCTCCGAGACGGTGTTCAACGGCGCGCAGGGCGGCTGGTACGTCTATGATCTCGTCAAGCACCGCCTCCAGCCGCGCGACGAGCTGCTCTACGTGGTGCGCAGCAGCCGCGGGCGGTTCTTCAAGCTGCGGATGCTCGCCTACTACGACGCCGCGGGCACTCCCGCGCGGCCCTCGTTCCGCTACCAGGAAGTGGCGGCGCCCCCCTCCCCTCCCTGAGTCGCGCCCTCAGGGGGCGTGGACTTCCGGCCGCGCGAGCGGCGTGTACGGCAGCAGCCGGGCGCGGCACGTGGGGCCCACGAGCGTCAGCGCCCCCTGGGCCGCGAGCGACAGCAGGGGGCGGAGGAGCTCGTTGCCCTCGAGCGAGGACGAGTGCAACGGCACGCTGAAGCACAGCGCCTCGCCGTCGTGCCGGGGCTCACTCGGGGCGAGCGCCTGGATGAGCCGGTTCATGGGCTGGTTGCCCGGGAGCACGCGGAACTCGAAGCGATCCACGCCCCGCTCGCGCGCGGCCTGGACCAGGCTGTCCATCAGCAGGCGGCCGATTCCCTTGCCCTGGGCATCGTCCACCACGGTGATGGCCGCCTCGGCGACCTCGGGCATGTCCGCCAGCCGGAAGAAGCGGGCCACGCCCAGCCCCACTTCCCGGCCCAGGTCATCCCACGTCACCACGCCCAGCGCGACATGGCTCTCCCCATCCACCTCGGTGAGGTAGCGCAGCTCCTCGTCCGTCAGCCGGGGCTTGGCGGACAGGAAGCGCTGGTAGCGGGCCCGCGCAGACAGCCGCCCGAACCCCTCCCGCAGGAGTTGCGCGTCCTCGCGTCGCACCATGCGCACCTCCGCCCACGTCCCATCCTCGAGCATCACCCGCTCTCGAAACCCAGGATGGAAACGACGATAGGAACCCATGGAGGCCCTCCTGCTCCTTTCCTAATAACGTGAGACCCACGCCGCATCGCGTCAACAAGCCCCGCCCTCCGGACGGAGCCAGTGGACTTCAGTGGACAGGAGGGGGGTTTGGAAGTTGACGGTGGATGGGGCTGAATAGAGGGGCGGGGTCCCCGTCCGGAGCGCCATTCCCGCTCGCCCGCGTCCTTCTTCCGCCATGAACACCGCCTCGTCCCCGCTACGATTCACCTCGGTCTTCGCCCTCCTTCTACTGGCTGGTTGTAACAGCGCTTATCGGGAAGCCTTCAACCGCGCCCGGGAAGCCGCGATCCGCGGCGACTTCCTGACCGCGGCGCGCTCCTACCGCGACGCCTGCCGCGCCGCGCCCGATGACGAGGAGGCCTGCGGCCGTGTGCCCCTCTTCTCCGTCAAGGCCACGGATCAGGCCATCACCAGCGCCCGGCCGGGGTGTGACTCGGGCGATCTGGATCGCTGCCTGCCGCCGCTGCTCGACGCGCGGGATCTGCTGCCCGAGCACGCCGAGGTCAACGCGATGCTCGACAAGGCGAGCCAGTTGCACACCGAGCGCTGCGCCAGCCAGTGGAAGGAGAACGGCTCGGTGGGCTCGGCCGTCGCGGGCTTCGCGTGCCTCCAGGCCCGGGGACACCAGCTTCCCGTGGCCGCCTATCAGGATCTCCTCGCCTCGCGCGCGAGCCAGCTCTCCTCGCGCTTCGCGACGCTCGCGACCACCGCGCGCGACCGGGGAACGCAAGGCGCCGCCGCCGTGCTGTGGACGACGGCGCGGTGCCTGGCCCCCTCGGACAACACGAGCGCCGAGCTCCAGCGCGCCCAGCAGGACTTCCTCGCCCAGAGCAGCATTCCCGTCGACACCCGGCTCGACGGCTCCATCTACCGTCCCATCGCCCAGGGGCTGTCCACGCCGTGCTCCAGCCTGGCCTCGGGCCTGCCCCGGGGGAGCCGGTGCGCCGAGAACGGAACGGTGCCCGGTCAGCCCTCGCCGCTCGTGCTCCAGGTGGACGCGGTCGTCCAGCGCGTGGTGGAGCGCGTCTCCGAGGACGTGAACCACGTGCGCTATGTGAGCGGCACGCGGCAGGTGCCCAACCCCAGGTTCGAGCGGGCCCGCGATCGGCTTGGAGACGCCGAGCGCGAGCTGCGCAGGGCCGAGCGGGCCTTCGAGGAGAAGGACAAGGAGTGCAAGAAGAACCCGCCGGCGCACGATGCGACGTGCGTGGGTTGCCCGGACTCGCCCCCCGCGAGCACTCCCTCTTGTGACGAGGCGCGCCAGCTCGACGAGGAGCGCAAGCAGAAGGTGGCGGCCCGGGAGGAAGCGGGCCGGGCGCTGGATGGCCTCTCCGAGACCGTGACCGAGGACGTCTACGACACCTTCACCTACTCCGTGCTGACGCACGACTGGAGCTCGCCCTACCAGTTCACCCTGCGCGCGAACACTCCGGGGGGCTCGCCGCCGGTGCAGGATGCCGGGGTGCTGCGCTTCTCGGACGCGGAGCACGTGGGCTTCGGGCCCGCCGGCATCTCGGCGGATCCACTCGACATGCCGCCCCCCCATGCCTTCTCCGGCGCCTTCCTCGAGCGGCTCGCCCCGCACGTGTTCGCGGCGGTGCAGCACGACGCCCGGGTGCGAGGCGCCGCGCGCCGCTCCGCGTGCAATGCCCTGCCGGCCAACTGGAACACCGACTGGGTGCAGTGCTGGGCGGAAGCCACGCTCTGGGAGAACGGCGCGGAGCCCGCGCCCGACGAGTTCCTGCGGCTCGTCGCCTCCAGCACCGGAGCCTCCGAACAGCCCCAGTGCCGCTAGACGGCCAGATGCCGGGCAAGGTACCCCTTCCGCCCGGCTCGCCGTACTGAATCCCACACGTCATCCGCCGCCGGAGGCGGCCCCTCCGTTTCACTGGAGGAAAAAAATCGGGTGGATTGTCGCGGTGCGCGTCGCTCTCTACCGTAGCTGCGTCGAAGTCATACACGCAGTCACAGCCACGCGAGGACGCACCATGATGCCTGCTTCTCAGATGCCCATGCCCATGCCCATGCAGTCTGGAATGAACCCGATGATGAGCGGCATGAACCAGATGCCGATGATGGGCGGCATGATGCCCATGCCCATGATGGGCGGGATGATGGGCATGAACCCGATGATGGGCATGAACCAGATGCCGATGATGGGCGGCATGATGCCCATGCCCATGATGGGCGGGATGATGGGCATGAATCAGATGCCGATGATGGGCATGAACCCGATGATGGGCGGCATGCCCATGATGATGCCCATGATGATGCGCATGCCGATGATGTGCCGGATGACGATGGAGATGGGCAAGGACGGCATGATGTGCCGGATGATGCCCATGGACGCCTCGCAGATGGACATGATGAAGGAGTGCTGCGAGGCGATGAACTCCATGATGGCCATGGGGATGCCGATGATGATGATGTGCAACGGCATGCCCATGATGATGGGGATGATGGGCAACGCCAAGTAGTCCGCGCCCCACCAGGCACGAAGCACGAGAGCCGGCGTGCCGCCCCACGGGGCCGCGCCGGCTCTCGGTGTTTTCGGGGACGCGCGAGGCCCGCTCAGCCGACCGTTTCCGCGTACGTCATCACCAGGTACATCACCGAGTCCACGCTGCCGGTGTTCCGGTAGACATGCGCCACGTCCGCCTCGAACAGGATGGCGTCTCCCGCGTTCAGCACGTGGCGCTCCTCGCCCCGATCGATCTCCACCGTGCCCGACGTCACCACCAGGTTCTCCATGGTGCCGGGCGGGTGGGCGTCCGCCGTCTCCGTCGCTTGCGCGGCCAGCCGCAGCTCGTAGAACTCCACGCGCCGGGGCTCGTCGAACGGGAAGAGCGCCCGCGACACGAACTTCCCGTCATGGGAGGACAGCCGCTTGGACTGCAGGGAGCGCATCAGGCGGGTACCCGTCTGGGCCGTGGTGCTGATCAGCGCCGAGAACGGGATGCCCAACGCCCGGGCGATCTTCCAGATGACGTTGATGGTGGGCGCGCTCTGTCCCAGCTCGATCTGCCCCAGCATCGCCCGGCTCACGCCCGAGGCCTTGGCGAGCCGCTCCAGGGACAGGCCCCGCTGGGTGCGCAGCCGGCGCAGGTTGCGTCCGACAATGGGCGCCAGATCGGTGGACGACTCCGCGTGCGCGACCTCATAGGCCCACTCCTCCTCGGAGGAGGGGGCCTCGGCCACGGGCGGCGCCACCTTCTTCGCACCCGGCTCCCGCTTCCGGCCCTTGGCCGGAGCGACTTCGGCTTCCTCCGACGAGGGAGGGGTGTTTTCTCGAACCGATTTCACGTCGGCCAGACCATGACCCACACCCACACCGGCGTCCAGCGGTGCATGGGCATGTGTGTCCAGGCCGACGAGGCCCTGGGCTCACGCCGCTTCCGGAACTCTTCGAGGTTGATGACTTCGGCGGCCTGATTCATGAGGAAGTGTCTCCGATAACGGAATCATGTCCGCAGAAGCGGACGTGCGCAATATCCGTTTGAGCGGAGGAGCTGTCAATCCAGGCCCCAGGGCGGGCGGGCACCCGGCCCGTTGGACTAGGCTGCCGGGCAGGCAATCCCCCATGTCCGGCCACCCCTTCGATCATCTCCCCGACGTGCGAGACGGCCTCACCCGGGCCGAGCGCATCATCCTGCACACCCTGCACCGGCTCGAGCAGGAGCGCCCCGGGCGCGCCGTGCCCACCGCGCAGCTCTACGGACACGTCGTCGAGCAGTTGGACATCAGTCCCGATGCGTTCCAGGCCCTCCTCTCCCGACTCGTGGGGCGGCATATGCCCCGGGCGAAGGAGGAGTGAGGGCCGTGGCCAGGAACGACGACAAGTCCAAGGGGTTCCACCAGCCCTTCGCCAGGCTCGGGGGTCTGCGCGACGCCCTGCCCTCCACGAAGCCCGAGCTGCGTCCGGAGGACTTCCCCGCCACCCCACCCGACCAGGGGCCCGAGCGCGTGACGGTGCGCCGGGAGAGCGGCAAGGGCGGCGAGGACTTCACCGTGGTGGAGGGACTGGGCCTGCCCGCGGCGGAGCTCCAGGTCTGGTTGCAGGCGCTCCAGCGGGGCCTCGCGTGTACCGGAACCGTGGAGGGAGAGCGGCTGCGGCTCCGGGGAGATCACCGCTTCTCCCTGCCCGACCTGCTGCTGCGCCGCGGCGTCAAACGCGTGGTCCAGGGCTGAGCGCGGGCGCTCCCCCCGGGGACACTCACACCACGGGCGTCTTCGACGGCTCCCCGGTGGTGGGCTCGACGGGCTCCGGCGGGGGCGACTCGGGCGGCGGCGCGGGCTGCTCCGGCGAGGAGGGAGGCGTCTCGGGCGCGCCGCCGGGCGTCTCGTTCTTCTGGGCGTCACGTTGCGCGCTCTTCTCCCCGGCGCGCTCGGCCTCGCGAAGGAACTCCGCGTATTCGTCCTTGCGGCTGGCGGCGCGCTGCTGGGCCTGCACCGCCTGTTGGGCCGCGTCGTGCCGGCCCCGCTGGAGGGCGCGATGCGTGAGCCAGACGCCCAGGGCGAACACGGCCGCCTCCATCGAGAGCACCACCCACCCGCGCTCCACCCACCCGTCGATGCCGTCCTGCACGAACTGAAGCGCGACGAGGAAGAGCTCGCCGGTGAGCGCGGCCCCGAGCGCGGTGGACAGGGGGCGCAATTCGAGGATGCGCGCGGCGCCGTAGCACAACAGGGGCAGCACGACGAGCACCCACAGGTTCTGCACGCCCAGGCCAATGGCGAAGCGCACGTAGCCGAAGGGCAACGCCTGGACCCGGCCAATGAGGCGCTGGGAGAGGGCCACGCTCACGATGGAGCCGAGGATCAAGGCGAGAAACCCCAGCCCCACGGTGAACTGGAAACGGCGGATGCGAACACGCAGCGGTTCGAGAAAAGCCTTCGAGGAGCTCACGGGGAAGCGAGCCTAGCGCAAGCCTGACCGGGCAGGCATTCCGGGACGCTCACTCCTCGTCGCCCCCGTCCGCCGTGCCGCCGGGGGAACGAGGGGGCGGGCCCTCCCCATAGAACACCTCCTCCAGGACGAGCCCATGGGCCGGCGCGGTGGGGCCGGCGCGCTTGCGGTCCCGGGCGGCGAGCACCTCGGCCATCCAGTCCGGGGGCCGGCGGCCCTTGCCCACCTCCACCAGGGAGCCCACGAGGTTGCGCACCATGTGCTTGAGGAAGGCGGTGCCCTCGACGGTGAAGGACAGCACCCCACGGCTCTCCCCCTGGATGTCCACCCGGCGCACCTCGCGCACGGCGTGGGCCGCCTGGCAGTCCGAGGCGCGGAAGGAGGAGAAGTCGTGCCGCCCCACCAGATGGGCCGCGCCGCGCCGCATCGCCTCCACGTCCAAGGGGGCGAACACCTCCCAGTGCGTGGCGCGCAGCAGCGGCGAGCGCGAGGGCGCGTTGCTCACCCGGTAGCGGTAGCGCTTGCCGAACGACCAGCGGCGGGGATCGAAATCGGCGGGAACCTCCTCGGCCCGGACGACGGCGATGTCCTCGGGCAACAGGCTGTTGAGCCCCATCCAGTAGGCCTTGAGCGGCAGCACGCGCCCGGTGGTGAAGCACACCACCTGCCCGGTGGCATGCACGCCCGCGTCCGTCCGGCCCGCGGCCTCCACCGGCACGCGCTCGCCGAGCAGCTTCTCCACCGCGTCCAGCAGCCGCGCCTGGATGGAGACGCCATTGGGTTGGACCTGCCACCCCACGTAGTTCGTGCCGTCGTATTCGACCGTCAGCTTCAGGCGGGGCATGTCAGCGGTACTTGAGCCAGGCGGAGAGGACCTCGCCCACCATGCGTGTCACGGGGACGTTGTTGCGGCGGGCCATCGCCTCCAACTGCTCGAGCTGCGCGGCGGAGACGGGCACGGGAAGCACGTGCTCGCCGCCGGAGGGCGAGTCCGACGCCGGCACCTGTTCCTGGGTGGTGCGGGGCACCGAGCGCAGCCGCTCCTGCTCCTCCTCCAGCTCGCGCAGGAAGAGCTGCTTGAGGAAGTTGGACAGGTGCACGTGGGTGGGCGTGAAGTCGTACGCGTTGAGGAAGCGGTCCAGGTCCTGCTGGAAGTGCCAGGCCGACGGGTAGCGCTTGTCCCGGTCGCGCTCCAGCGCCTTCATGAGGATGGCTTCCACGGGCTCGGGGATGTCCGCGCGGAAGTACGAGGGCGCATACACCTTGCCCTCGACGATGCCGCGCATCACCGCCACCTCCGAGTCACCCGAGAAGAGTTGGAAGCCGGTGAGCCACTCGTAGAGCACCGCCCCCAGGGAGAACAAGTCGCTGCGGTGGTCCACCGGCTTGCCCAGGCACTGCTCGGGGCTCAGGTAGCTGAGCTTGCCGCGCAGCTCCCCGGCGCGCGTCGTCTGCTGGGCGCGGTTGGTCGCCTTGGCGATGCCGAAGTCGAGCACCTTCACCGTGCCGTCGAAGCACACGAAGATGTTCTCCGGCGTCACGTCCCGGTGGACGATGTTCAGCGGCGAGCCGTACAGGTCCACCTTCTGGTGCGCGTAGTGCAGGCCCTCGCACACGGACGAGGCGATCTTCAGCGCGTACACCATGGGAAAGGAGATGCCGAGCGACTCGGCCATGGGCACCACCTTGCGCGTGTCACGGCCGAAGAGGTACTCCATGGCGATGAAGTAGCTGTCCTCCACCTTCCCCAGGTCGTGGATCTGCACGATGTTGGGGTGGTTGAGCTGGGCGGCGAGCCGGGCCTCGTTGAGGAACATGCGCACGAAGGCCGGCTGCTTGGACAGCTCCGAGCGGATGCGCTTGATGACCACGGGCTTGTCGAAGCCGTCCGGACCGGACTGGTGGGCCAGGAACAGCTCCGCCATTCCACCCACGGCGATGCGCTCGAGGAGTTGGTACTGCCCAAAGGGCACGGGGGCGCGCGGCGCGACGGGAGCCATCAGAGGCGGCACGATAGCGCCTCCCAGGTCCGCGCGGACAACGGAGTTGCGCGGGGGAGTTGCGCGGAGCCCCACTCCCTGTCTCACGCCAGCTCGAGCACCCGCACCTTGAGCGCCGCCGGGTGCTCCGCGGAGGCCGGGAAGTCCACTGGCGAGGGACCCAGGCTCTCCCCTGCCCCCGCGCGCCGGCCCGCCCGGGCCACCCCCTCGGCCACCATCGTCTCGAAGCGGCGGGGCGCCAGCGTGGCGAGGTTGCAGCACGCCACCAGCCGTCCTCCCGGGGCCACCACCCGCGCGGCCAGGGTGGCCAGTGACGCGTAGTCCCTCGCGGCGGAGAAACGGCTGGTGCGCGTGGTGGCGAAGGAGGGCGGATCCACCACCACCAGCTCGAACGCCTCACCCTTGCGCGCCAGGCGCTCCAACCACTCGAAGACATCCCCCGCCACGTAGTCGTACCGGTCCACCGGCTGGCCATTGAGGCGCGCGTTCTCCTCACCCCACTCCAACACCCGCCGGCTCGCGTCGATGTTGAGCACCCGCCGCGCCCCTCCCGCCGTCGCCGTCACGCCAAAGGCACACGTGTAGGAGAAGAGGTTGAGCACGGTGCGCCCGCGCGCCTCCCGGGCCACCCACGCCCGGGTGTCGCGCATGTCCAGGTAGAGCCCCACCGACAGGCCCTGCCCCGGGCGGATGAGGAAGCGGCACCCGTTCTCCCACGCCACCACCGACTCCACCGAGGCCCCCCGCACGGCCTGCTCGGGCGCGAGCTGCTCCCGGGCCACGTTCGCCAGGTGGCGCGCCTCACGGGGCCGGCGCTTGAGGTAGACACACGGCGGCGCCCACGCGGCGTCCACGTCCCCGAGCAACGCCTCCTCCTCGGCCGGGGAGAAGTCCCGGTAGAGGCTCACCACGTGGAGCGACTCGAAGACATCCACCGTCACGTCGGGCACCCCATCGGCCGCGCCGTGGACGAGCCGGTAGGCGGTGGTGCCCGGCTGCTCCCGCAGCGGAGCCCGCCGCTCGTGGGCCCGGCGCAACAGCTCCACCCGGGAAGCGGCCCGAGGGCTCATGTCCGGCGCGCCGGCACGGGCGGAGGCGCGGGCTCCGGCAGCCGGGCCTGGGCCCACAGCCTCGACAGGATGAGGGAGGCCTCGTGCGCCAGGGCCACCTCGTCCACGCCGAGCACCTGCCCCTCGCGCACGGTGACCCGGCCATCCACCACCGTCCACGCCACCCGGGAGCGCAGCAGCTGGCCGATCATGTGCGGCGTCTGTCCGCTGTCCGGATCCAGCGCCGGCACGCAGTCGAACACCACCAGGTCCGCCAGCCGCCCCTCCTCCACCGTGCCGGAGGGCAGGCCGAACAGGCGCGAGCACAGCTCCGCGGGGCCATCCGAGAAGAGCTGCACCAGCACCCCGTCCGGATCCACCAGGCGCGAGCCGCGCGAGGCACCCAGGGAGGTACCCAGGGCGACGAACAACGCCTCCCAGAGGTTGCCGTGGCCGGCGCTGCCCAGCCCCAACAGGTTCTGGCGGCCATACAGCGTCTCCAGCGAGCGCCCACTCGGCTCGACGAGCAGGGCCGCCGCGGGGCCGAGCGCCACACAGGTGCCGGACTCGGCCAGGCGGATGGACTCGGCGTCGTCCACCGAGCGCGCGTACGCGGCCACCGACAACGGCCCGAGCAGCCCGAAGGACTCCAACCGGGGCACCACGCGCTGGTTGTGCTTCGCCCAGGTGATGGCCAGGTCATGATCCCCCTCGGAGAGGTGGAAGATGACGGGCGAGCCCGAGACCTCGCGCGAGCGGCGCAGCTCCCCGAGCAGCGCGTCCCCACTCGTCCACGAGGAGTGGAAGCCGAGCGCGCCCCGCACCAGGGGGTGCGAGCCCTGGTTGCGCACGAACTCCGCGTTGGCGCGCGCCTGGGCCACGGCCTGGGCGTCTCCGTCGAGACCGTGCGTGCAGTGGCTCGCCACCAGCCGCATGCCGAGCTGCTCCGCCGAGCGGGCCATGGCCTCCAGCCCGCCCATCACGTCCCTCGGACAGGACAGGTGATCCACCGACAGGGTGACGCCCGAGCGCAGGGCGCGCGCCATGGCGAACCGGGACAGCACCTCCACGTCCGCGGCGGTGAGGAACGAGGACAACAGACGCTCGTGCTCCATGCGGATGTGGGGGGGATGCAGCAGCAGCTCGCTCGAGGGGGGCATGATCACATCCCCCACCAGATGGGAGTGGCAGTCCACCAGGCCCGGCATCACCAGCCGGCCCCGGCACGCCACCTCCCAGTCTCCCGGCAGCACGGGGATCTCCTCGTCGGGGCCGACCCGGCGGATGAGACCACCCTCGATGACAACGGCCATTCCGGCGCGGCCCCGGCCGTCCGCGCGGAAGATGGAGCAATTCTTGAGGACCAGACGGCCTTCCATGGGGGCGGGAGTATACGCACGGACCCCCGCCCGGCCGGTATCTAGAACAACCGCAACTGGGACTTGTCCTCCTCGTCCTTGGCCGTGGAGCGTGCGGGCAGCGGGGTGAAACCGTGCTGGGCGGCCCATTCCGGGGTGGGTCCGGCCCAGCGGAAGCGCTCCAGCAGCACCCGGCCCTTCTCGTCGAATTCCACCCCCTCGGCCCGCAGCCGCTCGCGCTGGCCCACGGCTTCCAGGGTGGAGATGCCTCCGGAGCGGTTGATGATGCGCTGCCAGGGCACCTGGACGGCGCGCGGCCCCAGGTCCCCCATGGCGAGCCCGACGATGCGGGCATCGCACCCTCCCCCCACGATGAGCGCGATGTCCCCATAGGTGGACACCTGCCCTCGTGGAACCTGCTCGACAATCTGGTGGATGCGCTCGAAGTACCGGCGCTCCTGCATCGTGATGGTGACGGTCGTGGACATGTCTTCTCCAGTCAGATGCCCCGTCCTACCTCGGAGGACGGCCCTGGGGAAGGCGGTAGGACGTCCGCCGTAGGATGGACGACCCGACACGTCAGGTCGGCGGCCGGGCGTCCCACCCTCATGACTCACGCCGTCAGCGGGTGGGGACCGGGGAGGCCGCCAACATCTGCGTGAGCAGATCGTTCTTCTGCGACTCGGGCACGAGCGTCACCTTCGCCGTGCCGTCCTGGAGCCGCTGCACCTCGAGGATCTCGAACATGGCCGTGGCCACCTCGGGATCCTGGGAGATGCGGCGCAGGGCCTCGCCGACGATCTGCGGGCGCAGGGCGGCCGCCTTGGCGAAGGCGATGGCGGCCTGGCGGTCCGCGGAGCTGGTGAGGATGCTCACCTGGTTGGCGCCGTCCTGGCGGATGGCGGACGTCACCTGCCGCAGCCGGTTGACCACCTTCTCCTCGATCTGCCGGATCATCCCCTCGTCGCGGAAGTGCACCTTGCGGATGTAGACCGAGCCGAGCTGGTAGCCATAGGCATGCGACATGGGCGACACCTCGGCGCGCACCGTGCGGCTCATGCCGTGGCGGTTCTCCAGCATGTCCGCCAGCTTCATGTTGGACAGGCAGCGCACCGCGGCGTTGCTCACGTTGGCCGCCAGCGAGCCGCGCGGATCCGCGTTCTCGAAGAGGTACTTGAGGGGATCCGAGATGTACATCTCGTACCAGATGCCGATCCCCATGGGCGCGCCCTCCTCGGAGTTGACGGCCTGGCTGCGCAGGTACTGCTGATCCAGCCGCAGATCGATCACATGGCAGCGCCCGAACCAGTTGACCAGGAACGCCTTCCACCCGAGCCGGGCCCACAGGAAGTGCAGCCCGGGCTCGTCCAGCACACCCAGCACCTTGCCGAGGAATACATAGACGCGGCAGGTGCGCTCCTCCACGATGGCGTAGAGGCCGAACATCCGGCACAGGCCCAGCACCACGGGCACGCCCACGCCCATGGCGATGAAGCCGGCGATGAGTCCGATGAGCAGGCTCATGACTTCACCCCCAGCACCACCTGGCTCGCCTTGGAGAAGAGGCCGAGGCGGATGTTGCGCAGGTAGGCCTGGAGCGCGCCCGGCCCGCTGCGCTTGAGCACGGTGAGCTGCTCGGCCATGGCGTTCAGGGGCTCCACCTCCGCCTGGGCCTTGAGGGTCTCGATCTCCACGGCCCGGCGCGACTGGACGATCTTCTGGTCCGCCGCCGCCTGCGCGAGGCTGATGTCGGAGGAGACGTGGTTGTGCGCGGTGTTGATCGCCGCGAGCGCCGACTCCACCTCCGCGGGCGGATCGATGCCGGTGATGAGCGAGGCGTCCAGGACCAGGCCATAGCGCGACAGGCTGCCCCGGCACTCCCGGTCCATGTGCTCGTTGAGGTCGCGCAGGTTCTTGCGCAGATCATTGATGGAGACCCCGGAGACGACCGAGGCCTCGACGGCCTCCAGCGTGCCCTCGGGGGCGGGCGGGGGCGGCGCCTCGAAGCTGGCGATGCGCTCGCGCAGGATGGAGATGAAGTAGCCCATGGCGTGCGCGATGGGGTTCTTCACCGCGAACAGGTACGCGTAGAGGTTCTTCTCGGAGATGCGGTAGCGCAGCTGGCCGGTGAGCCCGGTGTTGAGCTGATCCTTGGTCACCGCGTCGAGCACCGTGCCGCCCTGGTTGGCGTCCGGGGACTCCGGATCGTAGGCCATGCTGAGCGTCTGCGTGGACACCGAGACCTTGATCACCTTCTCCCAGGGCCATTTGAAGTACGGCCCCCCGGGCTGGATGACCTCGAGCTGCGGGTAGACGTAGCGATCCTCGTCCGTGCGCGCCAGCCCCTCGCTCACCGGCCCCTCGCGCGTCGTGGGCTCGCCCGCCAGCCGCACCGCGCGTCCCAGGCGCACCTTCACCGCGCGCTCGCTCTGATCCACGGTGAAGAAGCCCGTGAGGATGCAGCGCACCACGAACCAGGCCAACGCGCCCAGCAGGAATCCACCGCCCAGATCTTGCAGTATGTCCATCGGTCCCCTCCTCGCGGTCCTCCCAGCCGGGAAATCACCGCGACCCGGCGACCTTAGCCCCACTCCCGTACGGCCCGGAATGTTCATTGCGGAGCGGACCGGCCAGGCCCGGATGCGCGGATCTCCCGGGCGGACTCCCGCCGGATTGGTATCCTCTCGGCCGACCCTTCATGAATGCGCCGAGACTCCAGCCATGGCACCGGCTCCTGTCGCTCCGAGTGCTCGTCCCCCTCCTGCTGCTCGCCTACGCCTGTGGCTTCGGTGTCACGACCCTTCAACGCACCCTGCGGCAGCGCGAGAAGCAGGTGGAGGACAAGGCCCTCGAGGAGCTGACCCTGCAGATGATGTCCCTGCGCGGCACGCTCGAGTACCTGCTGCGCATCGAGCAGCTCGACGCCGCCCGGCAGGTCGTCTCCACGCTGGGGGCCAATTCCCTGCTGAACGCGGCGATCCTCGTCGATGACCACGGCATGGTGCTGGCCGCCATCCAACCCTCGTGGATCGGCCGGCCGGTGCACCGCCTCTGGCCGGACTGGACGAGCGCGGAGGTCACCGCCCGGCGCAACGGCGTCCAGGCGCGGCACGAGGGCACGGTGTGGTTGAGCGAGGATGGCCACCGGGTGGAGGCCACCTATCCCCTGGTGCTCGGGCCGGGCGGCACGCCCCCCAGAATAGGCCTCATCCATCTCCAGCAGGATCTGTCGCTGCTCAAGGCCGAGCAGCGCTACCGGGCCGAGCGCTACGCGCTGCGCGCGAGCCTGGTGCAGGCGGCGGTGGCCGGGTTGATGGGGGTGCTCTTCCACTTCGTGCTGGGGCGGCGGGTGCAGCGCCTGGAGAGCGCCGCCCGCCAGCTCGCCGCGGGGGAGCTGCACGTGCGCTCGGGGCTGCGGGGCATGGACGAGGTGGGACGGCTCGGCCGGGCGTTCGACGAGATGGCCGAGCGCATCAGCCAGGATCAAGAGGCCCTGCGGCGCTCGGAGACGAGCTTCCGCACCCTCATCGAGCGCGCGCCGGACGCCATCTTCGTCCACCGGGCCCGGCGCGTGCTCTTCGCCAACCCGGCGGCCGCGGCCCTGCTGGGCCACGAGCGGGAGGACACCCTGCGGGGCATCGAGGTGCGCGAGCTGCTCATGCCCGGAGAGCTGGATCCACTCACCCAGGCGCCCCTGACGGAGGTCATGCGCGAGGTGCACCTGCGCCACCGCCAGGGCCATGCGGTGCTCGGCGAGGTGGTGACCTTCTCCATCCCCTTCGAGGGTGAGCCGGCGTGGGTGTCCATCGCCCGCGACGTCACCGAGCGCCGGCAGGTGCAGGAGAAGCTGCGCTCCACGGATCGCATGGTGTCGCTCGGCACGCTCGCCGCGGGTGTGGCCCACGAGCTCAACAACCCCTTGTCCTACGTGCTGAGCAACCTGCGCTTCGCGATGGACGAGCTGAACGAGCGGCTGGGCGCGGGCCAGCCGATGACGGACGAGCAGGCCCAGGAGATCCTCCAGGCGCTGCAGGAGTCGCTCGAGGGCGGCGAGCGCATGCGCAACATCGTGCGCGACCTGCGCAGCTTCTCGCGCCGGGAGGACGAGCGGCAGGGGCCGGTGGACATCCACGCGGTGCTCGACTCGTGCGCGAGCCTGGCCCGGGGCGAGCTGCGCCACCGCGCCCAGCTCGTGAAGGAGTACGGGCAGATTCCCCCCGTGCTCGGCAACGAGTCCCGGCTCGGCCAGCTCTTCCTCAACCTGCTGGTCAACGCCGCCCAGGCCATTCCGGATGGGGACGCCAAGGGGCACTGTGTGCGGCTCACCACGGGCCATGCGTCGGACGGGTGGGTGGAGATCGCGGTGCAGGACACGGGGGTGGGCATTCCCCCGGAGAACCTGCAGCGCCTGTTCAAGCCCTTCTTCACCACCAAGCCCGTGGGCGTGGGCACGGGGCTGGGGCTGTCCATCTGCCATGGCATCGTCACGTCGATGGGCGGGCGCATCGAGGTGTCGAGCGAGGTTGGCAAGGGCACCACGTTCCGCGTCTTCATGCCCACGGCGCCCTCCGCGTCGGCCGCCCCGTCCGCCGTCCCGCCCTCTTCATGAGCGGGCGCGCGAAGGCGGCACGGCGGCTGCTGCCCTGGGTGGGGTTGCTGCTGGGCATGGCGCTCGTGTACCGCGCCCTCTTGCGAGGACAGGTGCTCGCGGGACGGGATGCCTTCCGGATCTTCTTTCCGGACTCGGCCTTCCTCCTGGAGGCGCTGCGCGCGGGAGAGATTCCCCTGTGGACGCCCTACCCGAGGCTCGGCCAGCCCTTCGCCGCCACCCTGTACTCCCAGGTCTTCTATCCCCCCCGGCTGCTCACGGTGCTGCTCGCGGGCCCGGTGCTCGGCTTCACCCTGCAACACCTGCTGCACGTGGGGATCGCCGCGGCGGGCACCTGGCGGCTCGCGCGGCACCTGGGCACCTCGCGCCCCGCGGCCATGGTGGGCGCGGCCGCCTTCGCGCTCTCGGCGCCCTTCACGGAGCTCGCCACCCAGCAGAACGTGGCCAGCGCCGCCGCGTGGACGGGCTTCCTGCTGCTCGCCTCGCGCCAGGCCGCGGGCACCCCCTCACCCCGGAGCGCCGCGCGGGTGGCGCTCTTCGCCGGCCTGTCCTTCCTCGCGGGCTCGCCCGAGACCTGGCTGTGGCAGGCCCCGCTCGCCCTCCTCGTGGCGCTCTCCACCCGGCGCACGGGCCGCGCGCTCGGGGCGGTGGGGGGCGGACTCGCCTGGGGGGGCGCACTCGGCGCCCTCGTGGCCCTGCCCGCGCTGGAGTTCGCCCGGCACTCCACCCGGAGCACGGGCGGGATGAATGGCCTGGAGTGGTCCCTGTCCTGGCCCCAGTTGCTGTCGGTGGCGTGGCCCTTCGCCGAGCATCCGCGCTCGCGCTATTGGGAGGGCGGGGATCAGTTCTTCATCCTCCTGCTCTTCCTGGGCACCCTCGTGTGTGCCCTGGCGCTCGCGGGCCTCGGGCGCTCGGGGCGGAGGCTGCCCTTCGGGCTCGGCGCCCTGGGCCTCACGGCGCTCTCGCTCGGAGCCCACCTGCCTCCCGCCGCGCTCCTCCTCCAACTGCCGCCCTTCCACCTCTTCCGCTACCCGGTGAAGTACTTCGTCGGGGCGGCGTTCTGCCTCGCGGTGCTCGCCGCGTTCGGACTGGACACCCTCGCCCGCCGGGCGCGAGGGGGACACCGCTCGTTGCCAGGCGTGGCCGGGGTGGTGGCCGCCCTCTTCGCGGCGCTGCTGCTCGGGCTGCCCCTGACACGGCTTCCGCTCTTCCGCCCCGGCGTGGAAGCCGGACTGCCCTGGGTGGTGCTGGCCCTGGGCGCGGGAGCCCTCGCCCTGTGCCTTCCCGCCGCGGGTCCCCGCCGGGCCCACCGGGTGCGCGGGTTGCTCGCCGGACTCGCCCTGCTGGAAGTGGGGGCCTTCCACCTGTTGCAAGGGGGCACGGGCAGCGCGCCCATGGAAGCCTTGAGCCGGGCGTCCCGCCTCGCCGCCGCCCTCCCCTCCGCGTACACGGGCCGGGTGAGCGTGGAGCTCTCCGGGGACGAGCTCACCGACGTGTCGCGCGCCGCGAGCCCCCGCACCGCGCCGCCGGAGGAGGAAGGGGGCTCCTACATCGCGCTCAGCCGGGATGCGCTGGTCCCCAACCGCTTCGTGGAGGAGCACCTGCGCGTCCTCGAGGGCTATGGGGCTCCGGAGCCCCGGCACGTGGAGTCCCTGTCGGGCACGGGCGCGCGGGCGGCGTTCGATGTGCTGGGCGTGGACTACTACGTGCGCCGGGGTCCGCCTCCCTTCGAGGATCTGGAACCCGTGCTGGCCCTTCCCGGACTGCCCACCCTCTACCGCTCCGGCACCGCCCTGCCGAGGGCCTTCCTGGTCCATGCCGCGCGCGTGGCCTCGGACGAGGAGGCCCTGGCGGCCTTCGTGGACCCCGCTCAGCCACTGCGGCGGGAGGCGCTGCTCGCCGAGGGGGAGCCCCTGGCGGGCCCGGGATGCCAGGGCTCGACGGCGCGCATCACCCGGGAGGGACGGGCGTGGGTGGAGGTGGAGCTGGAGGCGTGTGGCCCGGGCTACCTGGTGCTCAGTGACTGGTTCTACCCGGGGTGGGAGGCCACGCGGGATGGGGCGCCGGTGCCCCTGCGACGGGCCGATGCCCTCCTGCGGGCGGTGCCGGTGCCCGCCGGAGTCCACACGGTGCGCTTCGACTACCGCCCGGGCAGCTTCCGCTGGGGCGCGCTCCTGTCGGGGCTGGCCCTGGGCGCGTGGGTGCTCGTGCACGGGCCCCGCAAAGCACGAAGGGCGGCCCCTCCATAGGAGGAGACCGCCCTCGCGACCATCAAGCCGTCCGCGGACGGCCTGAATCAGTCGGCGCTGTTCGAACCGAAGTTCTTCAGGTTCTTGCGCTGGAGCTGCTGGTTGGCCGTCTGCCCGGTGTTCTTCACGTCCTCGTTACCCGCCAGGGCCTCGGCCGACGCGCCGAAGAGCTTGCGGATGTTGTTGCCGAAGAGGGTGATGACGCCGATCGCCGCGATGGCGATGAGGGCGACGATGATGATGTACTCGGTCATTCCCTGGCCGCGGCGCTTGCGCAGCAGCTTCTTCTGGCTCTTCTGGGTGGTCATGTGATGCCTCCGGGGAGTAACGACTGGGGGGGGGTGCCCCTCACCAACGATGCGCAAGCTACCTTGCTCCCCCTTGCCGCTCTATCCGTCATCAGGAGGATGATCGCACTTCCCTGGAATTTCCGGGGCTCCTCCTCCCTGGTCTCTCCCCCGCTCCTCTGTCGAGGGGTGGACACCCCCGGGCCCTCTCAAAGCGCCTTCCCAATGGGTAGCGCTCCAATGTATTGAATTCTAAAGGGAAACCGCGGCGCCATGAAGGGGTCCCCCCACCATGGCGGCTCGTTATGGTTCGTGCCTGCCCATGACCGTCCAGCTGCTGCAAGCCGTCCAGTTGTCCTGGTCTCCGAGTCTGCGCGTGACCCGCGCCGGGGGGGACTGCGAGAGCGTGCTGCGCCGCCCCGCCTCGGAGATGGTGGATCGCCCCCTCGAGGTGGTGCTGGGAACCACCGCCGAGAAGGTCCGGGCGCTCGACGCCCTGGCGCGCGAGGATCGCCGGGCGGTGGAGTTCCTGCCGGGCACGTTCGGCTCCCAGGATCCGGTGCCGCTGCGGTTGGCGCTCGGGCTGGAGGCGGGTGAGGCCAGCGCGGTGGTGTTGGACCTGCGGGCCCTGCTCAAGGACGCCCCGCCGGTGCAGCTCTCCGGCCTCGCCTCGCAGCTCAGCCACGAGCTGCGCAACCCCCTGAGCTCCGTGAAGATGGCGGTGCAGACACTGGCGCGCAACACCGGCCTGTCCGAGCGGGATCAACGCCGGTTGACCATCGCCAACCGGGAGGTGCGCACCCTGGAGCGCATGCTGTGGCTCTTGTCCGAGTACGCCCGGGACACCACCCCCACCCTGGAGCCGCACGCCGCGCGCACCCTCTTGGAGGAAGCCGCGGCCGTGGTGGCGCCGGAGCTGGCCGAGCGCCAGGTGGAGGTGCGCGTGACGGAGCGCGGGGAGGTGCCGCGCGTGCGGGTGGAGCCCGGCCGGCTGAGGCCCGTGCTCGCCCAGGTGCTGCTCAACGTGGCCATGGGCCAGGCGGCGGGCACCCAGGTGCCAGTGACCATCCACCCGGGTCCGCCGGGACGGGTGCGCGTGGTGCTGGAGGACACGGCCGGCACGCTCTCCGAGGAGGAGCGCGGCTCGCTGTTCGTCCCCTTCGAGAGCAGTCTGGCACGAGGCGCGGGCTTGTCGCTCGCGGCCCTGCGCCGCGTGCTGGTGCACCAGGGGGGCGACGTGTCCGCCGAGGCTGGACCCCACGGGGGCACGGTCTTCACCCTTACCTTTACGGTCTGAGGGCCATGGAGACGCTTCTCATCGTCGACGACGACCTGTCCCTGCTCGAATCCTTGAAGATGCACTTCGAGGACATCGAGCACGACGGGGCTCCGCGCTACCAGGTGGTGACGGCCACGCGCGCCTCCGAGGGACTGCGGCTGGCGGAGGAGGCCCAGCCGAGCGTCGTCATCCTCGACATGAAGCTGCCGGACCGCACGGGCCTGGACATCATCGAGGAGATGAAGGACCTGTGCGGCGACGCGCGCATCATCCTCGTGACGGCCTTCCATGACATGGAGACCACCATCCGGGCGATGAAGGCGGGGGCCTTCGACTACATCCACAAGCCCTTTCCGGACCTGGCCGCCCTGGACATCGTGGTGGCGCGCGCCCTGGAGTACCGGCAGCTGTCGCGCCGCGCCGCCACGGTGAACGTGGAGAGCGCCGCGGCGCGCCTGGGCGACATCGTGGGGACGAGCCCCCTCATGCAGCAGCTCGTCAAGGAGATTGGCAAGGTGGCCGGCAGCCACGCCACCGTGCTCATCCACGGCGAGAGCGGCACGGGCAAGGAGCTCATCGCCCGCGTCATCCACAACTACTCCTATGACGAGGTGAAGCCCTTCATCGGCATCAACTGCTCGGCCATCGTGGACACGCTCCTGGAGAGCGAGCTGTTCGGCCACGAGAAGGGCGCCTTCACGGGCGCCAGCGCCGTGAAGCCCGGCAAGTTCGAGATGGCCGAGGATGGCACCATCTTCCTGGATGAAATCGGCGACATGTCGCTGATGCTCCAGGCCAAGCTCTTGCGCGTGCTCCAGGAGCGCGAGTTCGAGCGCGTGGGCGGCGTCAAGCGGATAAAACTGCGCGCGCGCGTCATCGCCGCCACCCACCGCCACCTGGCGGACGAGGTGGCCGCGGGGCGCTTCCGCGAGGACCTCTACCAGCGCCTCAAGGTCATCACCCTGCAGCTGCCCCCCTTGCGCGAGCGGCGCGAGGACATCCCCCCGCTGGTGCACCACCTGCTCGAGCGCATCAACGAGAAGGTGCACAAGCGCGTCACCCGCGTGCCCCCGGAGGTGCTCGAGCACCTCACGCGCCTGCCCTGGCGCGGCAACGTGCGCGAGCTGGAGAACGTGCTCACGCGCGCCGTGGTGCTCGCCCCGGGTGAGGTGCTGCTCGCCGAGAGCCTCCCCGCCCTGGAGCCCACCCCCTCCGAGCACGGCCACGCCCCGGGCCCCTCCGCCGCCAACGGCCTGCCCAACTTCCTCGCCTCCCCCATCGCCGACCCCAACCTCATCCCCACCCTGGAAGAGGCGGAGCGGATGCTCATCGAGCTCACCCTCAACGTGACCAAGGGCCACAAGGGCAAGACGTGCCAGATCCTCGGCATCAGTCGCCCCACGCTCGAGCGCAAGCTCCAGAAGTACGGAGTCCGACAGGATCATCAGCCGTAGGGGCAAAGGCTCGCCGGTGGACAGTGTCGGTCCTCCAACACCACCTCCACCGGATTGAACGAAACGTTCAAATTGATCAGACTGTTTGAACGTTCTGTTTCAGCTTTCGGACATTCGAAACCACGTCACGGCGCGGCGCATCGCTAAGTAGGCGTCATCGCAGGCTTTTTCAGGATTTGGAAAGAACGTTGGGGTTGGCACAAAGCTTGGAAAGGGACTGTTCCGTTCGCAGCACAGCAACCCCTCTTCCAAACCCTCAACCGCCTGCAGGAGTGCCCGCCATGCACGGTTTCAACCGCCCCCTCGGTCCCATCGGTTCCAACGTCGTTGCCCCCATCCAGACCACGAGCTCCGGCATGCTCGTCACGGCCAACAAGCTGGTGCCCGGTCAGGAGGCGATCGACTTCAAGGGCTACTTCAAGGTTGAGTCCTTCCCCCACAACTCCGTCATCTACCGCCCCGGCGACACGACGGACCGCGTGTACCTGCTCAAGAGCGGGCGCGTGCGCCTGATGCGGCTGGGCAAGAACAGCTCGCGCTCGGTGGTGAGCATCCTGCGCGCGGGGGACTTGTTCGGCGAGCTGTTCCGTCCGGAGGGCACGCCGGTCGAGGAGATGGCGATCGCGTCGGGTGAGGCCGAGGTGTGGAGCATCGAGGGACGTGACTTCCGCGCGCAGCTCGAGGCGCGGCCGGCCCTGGCGGTGGACGTGGTGCGCGCCTACGCCGAGCGCGTGCGCTCGCTGCGCAAGCGCGTGCTGGGCCTCACCTTCAAGGAAGTGCCGGCCCGGCTGGCCGACACCCTGCTCACCCTGGCCGAGGCCCACGGCGAGCGCTGCCCGCACGGCGGCGAGACCGACCTGCGCGGCATCACCCAGCAGGATCTGGCGGACCTGGTGGGCGCCTCGCGCTCCTTCGTCTCCACGCTCATCAACGAGATGAAGCGCGATGGCGTGCTCGGCAACGTGGGCCGCATCCTCTGCATCCGCGACCAGAAGGCACTGCGCAAGCTGGCCTCCAAGGAGAAGTAGTCCCGCCGTTTCCCCTCCGGGAAGCTCCAGGCCCCGGCCGCCTCCCGTCACCCGGGGTGGGCGCCGGGGTTCTTCTTTTTCGCGCGCTCCGCGTGTCTCCGGGCTTGCTCCCTCCGTCCGGGAGACCCAGCATGCGCGGGCCCGTGACGACTCCCGCCCCCTTCGACTCCGCCCTTCCCGATCGCACGTACACCGAGCGCCGCACCACCGCCGAGGCGGAGCTGCGGCGGCTGGACACGGTCAGTGCCCGCTACGCCAACCTGCGCGCCGTCGTCTTCACCGCCGGCGCCGCGGTGGCGGTGGCCGTCATGTTCGGCCGGTTGCCCCGGACGGGGTGGTGGGCCGCCGGACTGGCCCTGCTCGTCTACATCGTGCTGGCGGTGTTGCACCACCAGGTGTTCCTGCGCGAGGCGCGGCAGCGACAGTTCGTTCAACTCAACGCCCGCGGCCTCGCCCGGATGACGCGCGGCTGGCACGACTTCCCCGAGCGCGGGGAGCGCTTCCTGTCGGGCTCGCACCTGTACGCGGCGGACCTGGACGTCTTCGGCCAGGGCAGTGTCTTCCAGCTCATGAACGAGACGGCGACACGCGCGGGCGAGGAGCGGCTGGCGGCGTGGCTGTCCGCGCCGGCGACGGCGTCCGAGGTGCGCACCCGGCAGGAGGCGGCGCGCGAGCTCATCCCCCGGTTGGACTTCCGTCAGGAGGTGTGCGTGGAGGCGCGCACGGTGGCCCGGGAGAAGGCGGACCCGGCGCTGTTCATCGCCTGGGCGGAGAGCGGCCCCGCGCTCACGGACATTCAATGGGCCCGGCCCGTGGCGCTCCTCCTGCCCCCCATCACCCTGACGCTCTTCGTGCTGGGCCAGCTCGAGCTGCTCCCCGGGTGGGCGTGGTGGCTCGGGCTGTTCGCCCAGCTCGGCGTGGTGATGCTGACCCGGGGGCGGCTGCAGGCCATGGAGGAGCGCATGAGCGCGGGCGAGCGGGGCTTCGTGCGCTATGCCCCCGTCTTCGAGCGCGTGGAGCGCGAGCGCTTCGAGCACCCGGAGCTGCGCCGCATCCAGGGCGGCATGCAGCGCGAGACGCACGAGCCCGTGTCCTCGCACCTCAAGCGCTTCAGCTTCCTCTACTCCTTCGTGGAGCTCAAACGGCACCAGTTCCACCCGCTGGTGCACCTGTTCACCCTGTGGGACGTGCACGCGATGTTCGCCCTGGAGCGCTGGAAGCAGCGCCATGGCACCCAGGTGCGCGGCTGGTTCGAGGCCCTGGCGGAGCTGGAGGCGCTCTCGTGCCTCGCGGGGCTGGCGTATGATCGGCCGCGCTTCGTCTGGCCCACGCTCGAGGAGACGGGGCCCCGGGTGAAGGCGGAGGGCATGGGCCACGCGCTGCTGGACGCCCCCGTGCTCAATGACGTGGAGCTGCCGGGGCCCGGGTGCGCGCTGCTGCTCACCGGCTCCAACATGTCGGGCAAGACGACGCTGCTGCGCGCCCTGGGGCTCAACACGGTGCTCGCCCTGGCCGGTGCCCCCGTCTGCGCGCGCGCCTTCCGCGTCTCGCCCGTGCAGGTGCTCACCAGCATGCGCGTGAAGGACTCCCTGGAGCGGGGCGTGTCCTACTTCTACGCCGAGGTGCAGCGCATCAAGGCCGTGCTGGACGCGGCGAGCGCCGCCCGCGGCCAGGCGCTCTTCCTCCTGGATGAAATCCTGCTCGGCACCAACACCCGCGAGCGGCAGATCGCCTCGCGCGAGGTGCTGCGCCTGTTGCTCGCCACCGGCGCCAGCGGCGGCGTCACCACGCACGACCTGTCCCTCGCCAGCCTCGCCGAGGAGTACGGCGGCCGGGTGGTCAACATGCACTTCCGCGATCACCTGGAGGACGGGAAGATGGTATTCGACTACCACCTGCGCCCCGGCGTCGTGGACACCACCAACGCCCTGCGCGTCCTGAAGATGGCCGGCGTTCCCGTGGAGGACTCACCTCCCGTCCCGCTCCGTTCCACTCCGGGTGAAAGCCTCTCCTGATCGAGGAATCACGCCTGCCTGCCTCGTCGCCGTCTCTCCATTCCTTTTAAACGAGGAAAGCGTGGACGGCACGATACCCGGTGGATTCAGGACCGGAAATGGTTGAAAGTAGGCGCCCATGTCGAGGAAGAACAATCGCCCTGTGGACGGCGAGTCCGGACAGGCGGCGGTGGAAGCGGCGCTCACGCTCCCGTTATCGATCTTCCTGATCCTGGGGACCATCCAGTTCTTCCTGTTGCTCCAGGCGCGCACGATGACGGAGTACGCGGCGTTTCGCGCCGTGCGCACCGGCAGCGTGAAGCACGCCAACTGCGAGGCGATGACCCACGCGGCCATCGCGGCGCTGCTGCCCACCTTCGCCCGGACGGACTCGCCCGCGGCGCTGGGCGCGGCCTTTCGCAACCACCGGGACAACGAGTACACGGCCGGCCACGACTCGGGACACACCGGAGCCATCGTGTGGATCGTGCGCGAGCGGCCCGTGCTCGGGGAGATCCGCGCCAACGAGGAAGAGTCCTTCGATGATCCCGCGCGCTACACCGGCGTGGCGGACGTGACGCGCCTGGAGGCCCGGCTCATCTTCTGGTACCCGATGCGCATCCCCTTCGCCAACTGGGTGCTCGGCCGCATGTTCCTGGCCCACCTGGGGCTGCGCGACTACACCGCCGACAACCCGCTCATGTCCCCCCAACGGGCGCAGTGGGGCAGTCAGACGGCCTTCCGGCTCAACGGCCTCATCGGGCAGGAGCTGCTCGATCGCGCCAGCCGCCATCAATACGTCTTCCCACTCCAAGCCAACTACGCCATGCGCATGATGACGCCCCCGCGTCGCAGGAACTTCGCCCGGCAGAACTGCAATCCGACCCCGGAGGGGTTGTGAAGACCCGGTTCCCCCCGCCGGGTCGCCCCCGTGGACAGGCTCTCGTGTTGATGAGCCTGACGATGCTGCTGCTCACCCTCATGGTTTGCGTCACGCTCTCCTTCTCCATGCGCGTGCGCGAGAAGATGGAGGCGCAGAGCATCGCGGACCTCGCCGCCTACAGCAGCGCGGTGGCCACCGCGCGCACCTTCAACAGCATCGCCCTGATGAACCGCGCGCAGACGGGCCAGCTCGTGGCCCTCACCGCCACGGAGAGCCTGGTGAGCTGGACCAGCATGGTGCGCGCCAGCCTCGTCGCCGCGCGCGCGAGCATCGCCGGCTGCTCTCCCCCGCCCGAGGTGATCGCGGCCCTCGAGGAAGAGAACGCGGAGATCCAGGAGAAGTGGGACGAGCTGGACGCGGCCGCGGGCGTGCAGGCGCTCAACATCCAGATGATGGCCTGGCACCTGTCGGGTCTCGAGGGCAAGCTGTACAAGCAGCTGCAGGAGTCCGTCGACGGAGGGCCGAAGTCCTTCGCCACCCAGCTGTCGAAGCTGGCCAGCGAGGGCACCCGCTTCGAGGGAGAACTCCAGGGGGGCGCCACGCAGGTGTCCCTGGACGAGCTGACCTATGCCACCTTGGGCTATGGCTGGTTCCGCGACATGGCCATGGCCAGCCGCGGCTACGAGTTCATCACCCGCCGGGCGGTTCCCCCGCCCACCGCCACCGCCGATGGCCCCATGGGGCAGTTGGAGATCACCGTCACGCCCGACGGAGCGGGCGGGGGCAGCACCTACTGGGGTGATACCCCTCCGGGTGACGCCAACGGCCATGGAGGAAGCACGGGGGAGCCTGGCACCACCGACTTCCTCATCGCCGAGGACCACGCCACCGTGACGGCCAGCTATGCCGGCTGCGCGGGCACGCCCGTGCGGGCCCGGGCCTCGGTGCGCGCCACCGACCAGAACGACACCAGTGACAACCACACCTGGGGTGCCGCGGGCGTGGTCGGCGAGGACCCCGGCAAGGAGAAGCAGTACCGGCACACGCTGCTGCCCTGTGACAACCCCAAGTACTGCCCGAACGTCTTCGTCGGCGGCATGGCCTTCAACACCGGCGACCAGAACGACAAGAATCTCTGGGCCCAGCCCAAGCTCTTCTCGCTCGTCCAGCGCGACTACAAGGTCCGCGACGCGGCGGGTGTACGGCCCGATCCCTGGCTGCTGCGCTTCAACTTCCAGTTCTCCCCCGCGCGCACCAGCTCGTTCGACAACCGCGGCCTGACGCTCGCCAGCGGAACCGACATCAGCGTGCAGTACTCGCTCGCCACGGGGCTGGCCTACTACCACCGGCGCGGGCGCTGGAACGAACCCCCCAACCTCTGGAATCCCTTCTGGCGCGCCACCCTCGCCTCCGCGGATGTCGACGCGGATGGCAACGCCGACGTCGAGCGCACGGTGGGAGGCCCCGCCGCCCAGGCCTACAACGCCCTCGTCAAGGCCGGCTTCAAGGGAACGCACTGATGAAGCGGATCGCGCGCAAGGCCCCCCGGGGCCAATCCATCGTGGAACTGGCCCTGGCCCTGCTGCTCTTCATCTCCGTGGTCATGCTCGGCATCCACTTCGCCGAGGTGGGCTACCTGCCCATCAAGGTGCATGAGGCGGCCGTCTCCCCGCTCTGGGACAGCACCGCCCTGCGCGTCCACCGGATGCGCGGCAGCAAGACCAACATCGGCGACTTCTCCACCTTCCCCGCCATCCCCACCTCGGTGGAGGCCAACGCCAACGGGCGCTACCACGACTTCGACGGGCGCAGCTCCACCCCGGGCAACGGCGACACCGCCGTCACCCAGGTCTTCACCCGCATCCAGGACATGCTCGTGCGCTGCGAGCGCGAGGACGAGGTGGAGTTCGACCTGGTGCGTGGCAGGCGCCCGGCCCTCTACGAGGCCGTCGACGGTGACTTCGCGCAGCCTCCGGCCGGCGCGGAGACGGGCAACGACACGGACAGCGTGCTCACGGACGTCTACCAGAACATGGGCGGCATCTCGTGCCGCGCCGAGGCCCGGCTCGACACACTGCCCTCGCTGCCCAGGCACTTCCTGGAACAGCAGAACGGCGGCTTCTTCGACACCCCGCTGGCCACGCGCTTCACCATGAAGGTGTGCGCCGTGGGCCGCGCCAAGAACGGCGAGTGCAAGGGCCGCTATGGCATCCTGCTCGGGGACTGGGCCTTCGCCGACCGCGAGGTCAGTGAGCACTGCCCCCTCCAGCCCGAGCGGCCCGACGAGCCCTGCGGGGAGAACCGGGCCTTCTACTACTCGGCGATGAGCGTGTTCGATCGCAACCTGGGCTCCACCGGCAAGGCCGGCTCGGAGTTCGCCGAGGAGTTCGCGGGCTTCAGCCCCATCGACGAGGACGGCTTCTTCATGAGCTACCGCGGCGAGGAGGACGGGTACATCGAGAACAAGACGCCCGAGGGCGAGGCCCTGGACATGAAGGATCGGCCCTACAACACGGGTGGCGTCGATCACGACCCCGACCCGGTCCGGCGTGACTCCAACACGTGCTTCCTGGGCATCCCTGAATGCTGAGCGGTCTGCTGGTGGTGCTCGCCGCGGGGTGGCTGGCCGCGGCCCCCCCACCCGCCCGGCCCAGCGTGTCTGTCACGCCTTCCACGCCCCCCGCTCCCTTCCACTGGAAGGTGCCCGGGCTGGTGTCCACGCTGGATGTCCCCGGCGAGATGAACGTGGGCAACATTCCCATCCGCCTCCAGGTCTACACCTCGCGCGAGCCGGTCGAGTCCCTGTTGCAGTCCTTCGCCAACGCCTCCAGCGCGGCGGGCCTCTACATCCCCCGCACGACGCGGCGGGTGGCGCGCCAGCCCCACCTCACCGCGCTGGATACGCGCACGCTCACCGCCTACACCCTCATCCTCAATCCCTCGCCCGAAGGCCTCACCACCGTCGTGCTCGGCGAGGCGAAGATGGATCAGAAGGCGGCGCCCTCCACCCCCTCGCTCGTGCCCACCTACCCCGGGGCGAAACATGTCCTCCAGGGAGACTTCGAGGGGGCGCGCACCCTCTCCTTCTGGGCGGCGGCGCGGACGGATCAGGTGGAGACCTGGTACCGCGAGCGGCTGCTCGCCGCCGGGTACAAGGAGGACGCGCCCCTCGTCTTCCGCAGGGGAGACCAGGAGATCCACCTGTCGCTGAAGGTCCAGAACATGGGCACCAACGCGCTCCTCTTCATCAAGACCGCCGGAGCCGAAGGCACCTCGCTGCACGCCGCGCCGTGAGCCTCCGCGCCGCTCCCGCCGTCAGCGGATCGCCGCCACGGCGCCCGACGTGCGCTCCAGGGGCGAGCGCGTCCCCCGGCGCGACACGGCCCCGTGCAGGACGATGAGCCGCCGCGTCACCCGCTCCAGTTGGATGCGCAGCAGCGACTCCTCCTCGGCTCCGGCCTCCGCGTGCTCCGCCGCGAGCGGCGCCTGCCGCAGCCACCCCTCCAGATCCGGCAGCGGCGAGGGCGGACGGCCCCGCACCACCGCGTCGGCGAGATCCTCCAACACCCCGCTCACGGTGTCCGCGAAGCGATCCAGCAGGGCCCGGCTCCGCTCGGGGAACGCCTCCCCTGGGGTCGCCGACAGGGCCACCACCGACGCCGCGAACCGCCGCAGGTAGGCGAGCAGGGTCATCAACGGCTCGAGCGGCTCGGTGCGCCGGCGTGGCTCGGAGAGCAGCCGCTGGAAGGAGGCCTCGGCGTTGAGCGTCGCCAGGCCCATCTTGCGCCGCGCCTCGGAGAAGCCCTCCTGGGGATCCCTCGACGGCTCGCGCCGGTTGGCGAACACCTGGAGGAAGTGCTCGCGGTTGGCCCGGAGCGCGGCGGAGATCTGCTCGGGAAGCAGCTGGTGCTCGGAGCGCTCCCACAACAACCAGGTGCCCGCCAGCGCCAGCGCGCCGCCGATGAGCGTGTTGAGGATGCGCACCCGGGCCAGTCCCCAGTCGCCCGTCCCCATCTCCGCCAGCAGCACGAAGGTGAGCGTGAGGAAGGCGGTATACAGCCCGTAGTTGAGCGGAATGACGGCGATGCTGGTCGCCACGGTGATGAACAGCAGCGGCGGGAGCGCCTGGGGGTATTGCTGGATGCTGGAGGCGGCCGCCGCGGCGAGGATGCCCCCCACCACCGTGCCGCCCACCCGCTGCAACCCCTTGAGGAACGTCGCGCCCGTGTAGGGCTGCATGATGGTGAGCACGGTGATCGTCACCCAATGGCCGTGGCTCGGAATGAACGCGAGCGACACGCAGACGGCGACCGTGGTGGTCAACCCCACCCGGAGCGCGTGGCGCAGCACCATGGAGTCCAACGAGAGGTTGTCGCGCACCGGCCCGAGCATCCACTGCGTCCAGGGGAGGGGCTCCGTCTGGCGCAGGGCGTTCGGATCGGCCAGGCGCGTCTCCGTCCGCGTCGCCGCACCCATGAAGTCGCGCAGCTGGGCGAGCAGCCGCAGCGCGTACAGGTACTTCGCCCGCTCCTCGGTTCCCGCCGCGGGCCGGGGGCTCTCCGGGGGCTCGAGCCCCCACTCCAGCGGGGGCAGGGGCTTCACCTTGCCCTCCGTCTCCACGCCCCGCGCGAGCGTCTGGAGCGACGCGCAGAAGCCGGCGACCGAACGTTCCACCAGCCGCCACGCCGGCTCGGTCCGGCGCTCGCGTGGCAGGCTCTCCATCACGTCGCTCAGGGCGATCACCGTGCCGAACATCGTGTCGGCGATCTGCAACAGCACCAGGAGCTGCTCGCCGCGCTGACTCTCGCCGCGGCCCCGGCGCGTGGCGGCGAGCGTGCTGCCCGCCACCTCCAGCGTCTCGCGAATCCGTGCGTGGTGGCGTTGGATGAGCCCCTGCCAGAGCGAGCCGTCCTCCTCTCCGGTGAACACCCGGTTCACCTCGCCCGCGTACTCCGCCAGATCCCGGAAGCACTGGGCGACGGCGAGCCGGGACGGCCGATAGGGCCGGATGGGCCAGAGCACGAGCGAGAGGAACATCGCCCACAGGCCACCCAGGGCCAGCATGCCCCCGCGCTCCAGGGCCTCTCCCAACCCCGAGGACGCGAAGGCCAGGGAGACGACGAAGGCGCTCGCGGCGGTGTTGCCCACCACGCTGGCGGCCACGCCGTAGACCCCCGCGAACGAGCAGGCCGTCACCCAGAGCAGCACCATCACGATGGTCAGCACCGGGTGCTCCCCGGCCACGGCGCCCAGGAAGGCCGCGAGCGCGCCGACGATCAGACCGGACGCCATGCTCGTGGCACGGGCCCGGTAGGAACCTCCCTTGTCGGCGAAGGAGACGTTGAACCCGCCCAGGCTCAGCCACACCCCATCGGGCAGCCCCAGGGCCGTGGCGACCACCACGGGGAAGATGGTCGCGATCGCCGCCCGGATCCCGGCCATCACCGCCGGCTTCACCGGAGCGAACCGGACCGCCTCCCTGGCGTGCTCGACCAGACGCCGCATCATCGTGCCCTCCTCCTTCAGGGGAGCACACTACCCGAGGACACCCCAGGCGCCAGGGCTCCTGTCGGCCAGAGAGCGCAGCGCGCTCACGCCTGACATGAGAAGATGGCGCGCACGACGTGGCGCTGGACTCCGGCGGCCCCTGCCCTCGAGTGAAATGATGTCGGGACTCGACGTACGGCTCATCGTGAGTTTCTGCCTGGTCATCGCCTTCGACCTGGCAATGCCCCTGCTCGTCGCGTTGTGGGCGCGGCGCCGGCTGGGCTTCGCCTGGAAGACGGTTGGCGTGGGAGCACTGGCCTTCGCTCTGTCACAACTGCTGACACGCGTGCCCGCGGTACAGGGGATTCAGTACCTGCTGCGCGAGGAGCTGAAGAACTCCCAGACCCTGCTCACCCTCTGGTTCGTCTTCCTGTCCCTGACCGCCGGACTGTTCGAGGAGACGGCACGGCTCATCGCCTTCAAACGCCCGCTCAAGGACTTCCGGCGCTGGCGCGACGCGGTGGGGTTCGGCATCGGCCATGGAGGACTGGAGGCGACCCTGCTGGTGGGAGGGATGGCCATCATCGGGCTCATCAACGTGGTGGTGCTCTCACGGATGGATCCCTCCACCCTTCCACTGTCCGCGGAGCAGCTCGAGCAGGTTCGCGCCGCGAAGGCCCAGGTGGCCGGGCTGCGCTGGTGGGAGCCCCTGCTGGGCGCCTATGAGCGGGTGTGGGCCCTGCTGTTCCACATCGCGATGAGCGTGCTGGTCCTCCAGCGGTTCCTCCGCGACCAACGCCGCTGGTACTGGCTGGCCGTGGGCCTCCATACCCTGTTCAACCTGAGCTCCGTCCTGGTGGCGCGAGCCGCGGGCAACGTGGCCGCCGAGGGCGTCGTCACGGTGTTCGGCCTGCTGTCGCTGTGGATCATCCTGCGGCTGCGCGAGAAGGGCGAAGAGGACGGGCCGACAGCCGAGCCCGTCCTCCCTTGAGGCGCGACGCGCCGTCCTCCCCTCAGTCGGAGCGCTTCGTTCCCCGAGGTGCCTCCGCCTCTCCATCCAGGGCACTGCGCAGGAGGAACTCCGCGACCCAGCGTTGAGCCCTCGCATCGTACGCGCCCCGCTCTCGCAGCCGCGCCCTCACGGCGAGCGCGAACACGTAGCTGCCCGCGTCGAGGGAGTCCGGCAGGGGACGCACGAAGAGGGTGTCCTCGGGCGGTGGGCAGAGCGCCTCCACCTCGCGAGCCCGTGCCGGCTCCGAGGCCAGACATGCCTCGGGGACGACCCCCCGCGCCGCCTCGAGCAGGCGGCGGGAGCGCTCGGCCCGGCGTGCCGAAGCCGCCATCCCCGCGCCCTCCCGGAGACGCTCGGGGAGCACCTCCCCACACGCGGTGGACAGCCCCGCTAGCAGGGCCTGTGCCCGCCGCTGGACGGAACCAAACCGCGCCGCCTCACCGAGGACCCGCTCCATGTCCGCATGACAGCGGGCGAGCACCTCGGGGGCAACGGGCTCCGCCCCTCGCGCCACCTCCGCGGAAGCACCGGGAGGAAGGGCGCCCACCAGCCACACCCCCAACACCAGGGCGGACAGGCTCATAGCCAGTTCTCCGGAACGCGCTCGCGACGGAGATCTCTCAAGCCCTCGGTCAGCAGGGGCAGCAGTCGCCGCGCCTCCGGGGGCGGCGGTTGACGGCGGGACAGCTCGGTCTCGAAGGACTGGATGACGGACAGCGCCTCGCCCCGGCCCAGCCGGGAGAAATCCGGGGCGCTCCAGCCCAGCGCCGCGAAGCCTCGCTGAAGGCTCGTCTGATGGGTCCGTTGAAACTGCTCGGCGACGTTGCCGTAGAAGAGGACCCGCAGCGTCTGATCCCTCGCCCGCTCCAGGCCCGCGCGCTCCGAGGCGGGGAGTTCGGGCCGTCCCAGCAGGGCCTGGAGGGTGTTGTAGTGCTCACGCAGCGGGCCGCGCTGGGCATCCCGAACCGCCTCCGCGCCCGAGAAGGAGCGCTCGAGGACGCCCTGGCCCGAGGCGTAGCGCGTCCGCAGTTCATCGAGGTTCGCGCTCACGGTGGCGGTCTGGTAGCCGTCGCGACGCGACCACACCGCGAGGTTCTCTCCCTTGCGCAGACCCCGGGCCGCATCCGCCTGGAGCGCGTTCACCTCGCCCCGCGTGGCCTTCTCCCAACGCGCCAGGTGGGCCGTGGAGCCGGAAGCGGCCCCGGGGGCACTGCCGTGATAGGCCCACACCGTGCGCACCTGGGGGAAGATGGCGCGCCACGCCTCCACCGAGGTCTGCCCTCCGTTGTAACAGGCCGCGACACACAGGTCCTCGATACCGGCCGCCGCGCGAGGCAGGGCCGCCGCGAGCTGGGCGATGTTGTCGCGCGACAGCACGCCATTCTTGAAGCCCCGCTCCTCGCCCCACAGGCTCGAGCCCCCGCTGTGTCCCGAGAGCACGAGGCGCGAGGGGATGACGCCGCCCTTCTCCGCCCGGGCCCACACCTGGGCCAGTTGCGCGAGCTCATCCCGGGCATCCTCTCCCGCGCCCGCGAGGGCCGCCGCCACCCGCTGGGACTGGGCCCAGGGCAACTCCAGGGTGGCCACGAAGGACTGGATGCCCGCCTCCCCCTTCAGATCGTGAACCCGCTCGCCCCCCCGCGCGCTCGAGGTCACGATCTGATCGTTCCGGGCGGTGTCCTGGAGGGTGGTCACCCGCGCCCTGGGATTGGCGCGGTGAATGGCTTCGGCTTCGGTCCCGGTATGAGGATTCATCCCGAGCACGAGCACATCATCGTTACGGCTCGAACCAACGCGGTTCATGTTCGCTTCTCCTCCGGCCGCGCGGGTTCTCCAGAATCCTTCACGGGTCAGGACGCGCGGCGAACCGCCCCAGGGCAAATCGCGGGCCAGCCGGACGCGAAGCGCGCTCCGAGACCACCGTGAGGAAGCGGCGCCAGGAGCCACGTCCCGTGCGGCGCCCACCATCCCTGGCCGGAGACGGTGACATCCTCCTCCCGGCACGCGACCCTTCGCCTGAAAGGCACCCCCATGCGCACCGCCTCGTGGATCCTGCTGCTCGTATGCGGGCTGGGCTGTAGCTCGGCCCGTCCGCCACCCCGACCCCTTCCCTCCTCCTCGACGGGTGCCCTGCTCACGGGACTCGTGCGGGGAGCCGATGGAACACCGCTGGAGGACGCGAGGGTCGCGCTGATCCCCTTCGTCCCCTCCTGGAATCTCCGGACGGATGCTCCGGTGGCGCTCGTCCAGTCAGGCGCCCAGGGCACCTTCGGACTCGGACCGCTCGCGCCCGGCGGCTATGGCCTTTCCGTCGTCACCCGCGAGGGCGCGGTCCTGTTCGCGAAGCGCCTCGAGGTGAAGGCGGGTGAAGCCGGGGCGCCCCGGGAGCTGCGAGTGCCGGAGGCCCGGGTGGCCTGGGACGTCACCGTGGTGGACGAGACGGGTGCACCCCTGCCGGGCGCGGAGCTGCGCGTCGTGCGAGTGGGCATGCCCTACGATGACGTCGCCTTCCCTCCGGCCACGTCCACGGGCCGCTTCCACCTGGAGACGACGCGCGAGGGCTCGTACAGCCTCATCGCCTCGGCACCGGGCTTCACGACGCGGATGCATCCGGTACCGCGGCTGGGAGAGGCCGTCGTGGTGACCCTGGAGCGCGCCGCGGACGAGGCGATGCGGCGGGCGGCCGTGGAGTGGCTCAGGCGCAACGGCCTGAGGCTCCAGTCCGTGGAGGCGGGACGGGGCTTCGAGGATCTGGCTCCGCTCCAGCCCGTGCTCCAGGACGTGCGGGTGGTGGCCCTGGGCGAGGCCACGCACGGCACCCGGGAGTTCTTCCAGCTCAAGCACCGCCTCTTCGAATTCCTCGTCACCCGGATGGGCTTCACCGTCCTGGCGCTCGAGAGCAACTTCGCCGAGATGCTCGCCCTCGACGACTACGTCCTCACCGGACGAGGCGATCCCGCGGAACTCTTGAAGGGAGAGACGTGGGACACCCAGGAGGTGCTGGAGCTCGTGCGGTGGATGCGCCGGTACAACGAGGATCCCTCGCACCCGAGGAAGCTCCGGCTCCAGGGCGTGGACATGCAGTACTCGCCCGCGGCGGTGGCCCGGCTGTTGGCCTACCTGACGAAGGTGGACCCCGCCCGGGCCGCGCAGTTCCAGGCGCCGCTCGCGCCCCTCACCGAGCGCAACGCGGGCACCTTCCTCCGGCTCCCCAAGGAGCGCCGCCAGGAGATGCGTGCGCTGCTCGACACCCTCGCCGAGCACTTCGAGCGCGAGCGCGGGCCCTACACCCGCCAGTCGAGCCCCGAGGAGTGGACCCTGGCGAGACAGAACCTCCGGGTGCTGCGCCAGTACCTGGGCCACCTGCTCCACGAGGAGGGCGCGGAGAGGGATCGGGCCATGGCGGAGAACCTGCTCTGGCTGCTGGAGCAGGCGGGGCCTGGGACGCGGGCCGTGGTGTGGGCGCACAACGGGCATGTGAAGCGAGGTCCGGGCGAGTGGGGGGACATGCCCATGGGGAGACACCTCGCGAAGGCGCTCGGCCCGGCGCTGTATGCCTTCGGGTTCGCCTTCCACCAGGGCGCCTTCCAGGCCTTCAACATGGATCCGAACCCACCGCCGGAGCGCAAGGGCATGGTGGAGTTCTCCGTCCCGCCCTCCCCCGAGGGCTCGCTGGATGACATGCTCGCCCGCGCGGGAGCCCCCCTGCTGGCGGTGGATCTCCGCGCGCTGCCGCGTGGCGGTCCCGCCTACGAATGGTGGCGCCGCACCCAGCTCACGCATGACATCGGCTTCGTCTACTCGGACCAGGGCTACCCGGCGGTGGGCTCGGTGCGGGCCTTGGAATGCTACGACGGGCTGCTCTTCGTGGAGCGCACCACCCGGGCCCGGCCCAATCCGTGACAGCGCCCAGGCTCAGCTCGTGGCCTTGAGGACCATGAGCTCGCCCTTGCCCACGGGGACCAGGACCCGCGTCGCGCCCGGCTCCTGGCGGATCCGCTCCACCAGCGGCTCCATTTCCGCCGCGTGACTGACGGCGTTGTCCACCACGAGCAGGCCGTTGGACCGCAGCCCGCGCCACAGATCGGGCCACCACGAGGCGTAGGGCTTGCGGTCCGCGTCGAGGAAGATGAAGTCCCAGCTCCCAGCGGCTCCGCGGGCGAGATGGACGCCGGCGTCCCCGGTGAGCGGCTCCACCACGTGCTCGAGGCCCGCCCGGCGCAGGTTGTGGATCGCGAGCTGCGTCTTCCGGGCGTCCACGTCGAGCGTCGTGACCCGGCCGCCCACCGCGGCGGCCGCCGACGCGAGCCACACCGTGGAGTAGCCGTTGGAGGTCCCGATCTCCAGGATGTTCCGGGCGGACATCGAGCGCACGAGGACCGAGAGGAACACGCCCGTCTCCGGCGTGATGTTGAGCATCTTCGACGCGCGCTCCGGGGTGGTCGCGTCGTTGTGCTCTCCGAAGGTTTCGAGCTCTTCCAGCAGCTCGCGCAGGCCTGAAGGGTACGAGATGGACATGGGGGAGACATAGCGCGGGCCCCGTGCGCGATGCTTCGGCGCTCATCGAAATGACGCCCTGGCTATAGTTACCCCATGTCGATCGATCCGAATCCCGCCTTTCCCGCCGCGCGCCATGAGGTGGCGCGGATTGGCGCGCTGCTGGGAGAGCCGAGCCGGGCCGCCATCCTGCTGGCGCTGCTGGATGGAAACCCCCACTCGGCGGGAGACCTCGCCAGGGCGGCCCGCGTCACCCCCCAGACAGCCAGCGCCCACCTGGCGAAGCTCGTCGAGGGGGGCCTGCTCTCGGTGAAGCAGGAAGGACGCGACCGCCACTTCCGCCTCGCCAGTGGCCGCGTGGCCGATACGCTCGTCGCCGTCGCGAGCCTCTCCCCCACTCCCGCCGTCACGCGACAGCGGCTGGCCCTGGAGCCGGTCCGGCGGGCCTTCCGCCGGGCGAGGATCTGCCATCACCACCTCGCCGGAGAGCTTGGGGTGGCCGTCACCGAAGCGCTGCTCCAGCGCGGCTTCCTCCGGCGGCGCCCGCACGGCTATGCCCTCACGAGCGCCGGCCGGACCTGGATGGAGACCCTGGGCGTCACGGTCCACGAGGAGCGAGCGGACACCGTCGACTTCGCGACCGCGTGTCCGGATTGGACCGAGGAGTGCTCCCACCTGGGGGGCCGCGTCGCGGAGGCGCTGACCTCGCGGCTGCTGGAGCTGGGCTGGTTCAAGAAGGTCCCGCGGGTGCGTACGCTGCGCCTGACCTCTCTCGGAGAACAGGGCCTGGCCAGGGAGCTCGGCATCGCGGCGCGCACCTCCTGAGCCGGGGGGGCGCTGGGTCAGGCTTTGTCCATTCGAGCCAGACAGACACCGGACAAACCCTGTTCACGGCTTCTCCCCTGGGAAGAGAGCAGGAGGACGCGGGAAACATTCCGGTCTGACCAGGTGTTGAGCCGTTCCTCGAATGTCAGAACAGAACTCCCGGCCACCTGCCACCCTGGCCCGATCCACGCTCATCCACATGGGCGTGCGCATCGGCGCCATCATCTTCCTGACCACGCTGGCCAGCTACGTGCACATGTTCCAGACGTTGCGTGAGGACGCACGTGCGCAGTTGGAACGGCACGTGATGGAGCGCAGTCAACGAGAACAGGCCATCTTCGTCCTGGCGGAAGACAACCACACCCTGCTCAAGAAGGCGCTGATGGAGCGCATCCTGGCCTGGAGCCAGCAGGACCCCAACCCCCGCTTCGACAGCCTGTTCACCCAGCAGCCAGACGGCTCGGTCCGCTCCCACGCGGAGGGCTTCGACGCGACGAAGATGGTGGGTGTCTTCATCCCCCCAGGCGTGAAGCTCGACACGGAGCTGCGCCGCCGCATCCTGGCCGCCCACGACGTCCTCATGCAGTACGGGCCCGCCTTCTCGACACGCTTCAACAGCACCTACGTCACCCTGGTGGAAGGGCCGCTGCTCACCTACTGGCCCTCGGTCCCCAACTGGGCCCAGAACATGCCAGCGGACGATCCGACGCTCGAGTACGAGTACTACACCATCAGCACGCCCGGGAAGAACCCGAGCCGGCGCACGGTCTGGAGCGGCATCTTCAAGTATCCCGTCACCCAACAGTGGATGGTCACGGTCACCACCCCGCTGGACCTGGAGGGCCACCACGTCGCCTCGCTCGCCCATGACGTCCTGCTGGATGAGCTGATGGATCGCTCCATCGAGGACCACCTGGACAACGCCTACAACCTGCTCGTGCGCGATGATGGCCAGCTCATCGCCCATCCCTCGCTGAACCTCCAGGAGGCCAACGTCGGCTACAACATCCTGGGCGGCGCGCTGAAGCCGGGGGAGGTTCCCCCGAAGCTGGGTTCCGAGGAGCAGCGGACCCATCTGCGGCAGCTCTTCGAGCAGGTGCGCGCTCGCGCTCCCGACGAGAGCGTCCTGGAACTCGAGGAGCATGACGAGTACCTGGCCGTGGACCGGCTCGAGGGACCGGAGTGGAACTTCGTCACGGTGCTCCCCAGGAGCGTGGTGTCCGCGGCGGCCTTGCGGTCGGCGCGCTATGTCCTGGTGTTCGGTCTGATGTCGCTGCTGCTGGAGCTGATCATCATGTACTGGGTGCTCCAGCGGCAGATTGCCCGGCCCCTGCTGGGACTCACCCAGGCGGCCGATCACGTGGCTTCCGGTGACTTCCAGGTGGAGCTGGACTGCGCGCGGCGTGATGAGCTGGGGCGCCTGGCGAGTGCCTTCCGGACCATGTCCGACAAGGTACGGCAGCGGGAGGAGCAGCTGCGGCAGGCCAACGATGGGCTGGAGCAGCGGGTGGAGGAGCGCACCCGGGAGTTGAAGACGGTCCACGGGCAACTGGTGCAGACGGCCCGGCAGGCGGGCATGGCGGAGATCGCCACCAACGTGCTGCACAACGTGGGCAATGTGCTCAACAGCGTCTACACCTCTTCCCAGCTCGCGCTGGACAGCGTGCGCGAGCTGCGGCTGGAGCACGTGAGCAAGATGGCCCACCTGCTCGAGAAGCACCAGGAGGAGCTCGACACCTTCATCCGGCGGGACGAACGCGGACGCAACGTGCTGCCCTTCCTGCACAAGCTGGGCGGCAACCTGCTGGAAGAGCGTCAGAAGATCATCGGTCTGCTCGAGGACGTGTGCCGGTACACGGAGCACATTGGAGACATCGTCAAGGTGCAGCAGAACCATGCCCGGACGCCCCGGCTCAGCGAGCCCGTCTCGCTCGCGACGCTCGTGGACGACGCGATGCGCATCAACACGGCCGCGCTCAGCCGGCACCAGGTGAAGGAAGTGCGGCAGCTGACCTACCTGCCCCCGGTGATGACAGACAAGCACAAGGTGCTGATGATCCTGGTCAACCTCATCAGCAACGCGAAGTACGCCATGGATGACATCCCCGCGGAGCAGCGCCTGCTGACCGTGAAGCTGGACGTCCCCGTCACCGACCGCGTGCGCATCGAGGTTCGCGACAACGGCATGGGCATCGCCCAGGAAATGATGACGCGTATCTTCCAGTACGGCTTCACCACCCGCCAGGAGGGGCATGGCTTCGGCCTGCACTCCTGCGCGGTGGCGGCCCAGGAGCTGGGCGGCACCCTGAAGGCCCACAGCGAGGGACCCGGGCGCGGCGCCACGTTCACGCTGGAGCTTCCCTACCAACCCATCGAGGAGACTTCCAGCTCATGACGGACCCCCAGAAACGAATCCTGGTCATCGACGACTCATCCGCCATCCACAAGGATGTCCTGCGCATCCTCTGCCCGGAGCACAAGACGGACAGCGGTGAGCTGGATCTGCTGGAAGACGCCCTCTTCGGCATGCCCTCCTCCAGCAAGCGCACGGCCGCGGTGGAGTTCGAGGTGGACTCGGCCTTCCAGGGACAAGAAGGACTGGCCAAGGTGAAGGAGGCCCAGAGCACTGGCCACCCCTATGAGCTGGTCTTCCTGGACTACCGCATGCCGCCGGGCTGGAACGGCGTGGAGACGCTGCGGCACCTGCGTCAGGTGGCGCCCTCGCTGCGGGTGGTGCTCTGCTCGGCCTACTGCGACTACACCTGGGAGGACATCCGCCGCGAGTTCGGCGAGTCCGAGCTGCTGCTGGAGCTGAGAAAGCCCTTCAACAGCCAGAAATTGCGCCAGCTCGCGCTCGAGCTCACCGGCGCGCAGCACGCGTAGCGCCCGGCGAAGCACCTTCGCGCAACCGCGTGCCACGGCCCCCGGCCAGGTGCCATGCCCCTGGCCACGAGGAGGCCCTTGAAGTTATAGGGGCGCACGCTTCATCCCCGAGAAGGCACTCCTCGCTTGAACACACGCCCCGGCCCTCCCCCCGGCGCCCGGCACGCCTCCCTTCCATGGGAAGCGGGGCCGGGCGTCGTCGACGACTCCCCTTCTCCTCACGCGGTCCACCGCCCCCTCTCGGTGCTCCCCGAGCTGCTGAGGCTCGGCCTGGGCGAGGTGCCACACGAGGTGACGCGCGCCCGCCCCGGCCCGTCCCACGAGCGCTTCAGCTACCCCGGCGTCCCGATCGTGGAGTTGCGGCGGGCCCGCCAGTGGACACCGGAGCGCGGGGGCATGTGCGGAGTCCAGGCCAATGCCCACACCATCGCCGCCTATCAGGCCCTCGACGTCCACATGGCGCAAAGGAAGGCGGGCAGCGCCGGCTCGCGCTCCCGGAAGAGCGTCTCGAGCGCACGGCTCCAACGCTCACCTGGCGTTCCCTTCTCCTGCTGGCTCATGTGTGACTCCTGGGGAGGGTCCACGCTGCATGGGGATCCATCACTTCAGGGCCTTGAACACGGGGCACCCGAAGCGGCGCACCGTCCTGGCGCCCAGGGCGAGCGCCACGACACGCGTGATCTGCTCGATCGCCGAGTTCGTCTCCAGGCGGTCGTACTCCGTCGCGAACGTCAAGATGAGGTGGATCGTTCCGAGCGAGGAGTCCTCGAAGAGGGTCATGCTCTTGAAGCCAGGGTAGTCGGAGAGGCCCTCCAGGGCGCGTTCCCGGGCGATGGCATCCACGCGCGAGAACTCCCGGGGATCGGCTCCCTCGAAGACGATGACTTCCGCGGCCTTCATGACATCCTCTCGGGCGCCACACCCTCTCGCCCGAGGCGCGCTTCATACATGGCCTGCCCGCCGCTGACCAGGGACGCGCGGCCCCCCCGAGATGCTCGGCCTTCCAAGCATTTCCGCGGGCCACGGTCCACGTGGCGGCCGAGCCGCCCGGGCCCTCCCGCCGGACGTCAGAGCACGTTCGCGTCGAGGAAGGCGCCCAGCTCCTTGGCCATCGCCGCGTGGACCTCGGCCGTGGGGTGCCAGTCCTCGCCGTAGGGGTCGGTCATGACGGGGGTATAGGCGAAGTAGTAGACCTTCGAGTCCCCCTCCTCGCGGAGGGAGTCCACCATCTCGGAGACGAACTTCTGGATGAGCGTCCAGTGCTTGCGTCCCACGGGATAGTTGTCGTTCATCAGCGGGCCGATGGAGCAGACGATCTTCGCATCGGGGTAATACCCGCGCAGCTGCTGGACGAAGGCCTTGTAGGCCTGTTGGAAGGGCTTGGCGGGCGGGGCGCTCGGCGTCTTCGTCTCATCGCGCACGTTGAAGTCATTGTTGCCCAGGTTGATGACGATGACCTCGGGCACGAAGAGCTTGGTGTCCCAGAGCGGCTTGTCCTGGCCGGGGTAGATGCGGCGGTAGAGGTTGGGGAAGGCCTTGTCTCCCGTCGCGCCATTCAGGTTGCGGTAGACGCCCATGCCGGAGATGCAGGTGGTGATCACCTCGGCGTTGTACTTGCGGCCCAGCAGTGAGCCATAGGCCTTGGAGATGTCCTCGTTCTTCGAGTGGTAGCCGGTGTTCGGCTCGGTGTAGGTCGGGGCGAAGATGCGCACCTCGTTGCCATAGCCGCAGGTGATGGAGTCGCCGATGAACTCCATGCGCCGCTCGGGCCGGGGGGGTGGCTCCAACAGGCTGCCCTGGACGCTGACCCCCAGGAAGCGGATGTTGCCGGCATAGGACTCGGTCCGCTTGACGATCTCGATGACGTGCTCGCCAGGAGGCAGGGCCCGCGCCCCCCGGAGCATCCCGGCCTCGGGGCGCAGCTCGACCCTGGCGGCCTGTTCGCCATCCACGAGGATGTTGACGAAGTTGGTGTGCTCGTCGCCGCCCTTGCCCTTGTCCTCGAAGGACACGTCCACGCCGGTGCAATCACAGCGGAAGCGGATGGTGGTCCCCGGGTGCGCATAGGTCGGCCCATCCGGAGTGGTGAAGTCCATGCGCCCGATGAACTGCAACCGGTTGTCATTCGCGGGGAAGTCGTACCAGGGGTCGAAAGGCTCACATCCAGCCATGCCGAGAACGAGGGGCAACCACAACCAGCGCGCGAGAATCATCCAGGCCTCCTGCGCGCGACTATGGCCGGAGCCACTCGGGGCGTCACGCGCTATTGACGAGACATGGAATCCTCATGGGACCCATCTTCCATTGATTGCCCGGCTGTCCACATGAGAGAGATTGCATGTCCACTGAAGGCTTCCAGACCGTCTGGAATCCAGACCCGAGCGGCGCATGCGGTTAACATGGGGCGCATGACGCCCACCGCCGTGCCGTTCGATCTCAATCCCGTCAGTGCCCAGAACCTCGCGGACCCGGTTCCGTTCTACCGGGAGCTCCAGCGCCAGGCGCCCGTGTACTGGGCGCAACCCATCAATACCTGGCTGGTGTCCCGCCACGAGGACGTGGTGGCCGGCTTCCGCGACCCGCGCCTGAGCGCCAACCGGACGGCGTTCTTCGAGCACCAGGTGCAGAGCCTCGGCCCGGCCAGCATCCAGGACTTCATGAAGATCATCCGCAATCAGGTGTTCATGAAGGACGGCGCCGAGCACATCCGGCTGCGCCGCAACATGAACCCGGGCTTCACGGCCCAGTCGCTCGACAAATGGCGGCCCGCCATCCGCCGCACGATGGAGCAGTTGCTCGAGCACGTCCAGGCCCGTGGCCAGATGGATCTGGTGAAGGAGATCTCCTACGAGCTGCCCCCGCTCGTCATCGCCGAGCTGTTCGGCATCCCGGTGGAGGATCGCGAGCGTTTCCGGGCCTGGTCCAAGCCCATCGCGGACTTCTCCAGCCCCGCGCCGGGCGCGGACATGGGCGTGCTGGTGCAGGAGGTCAACCGGGCGATGATGGCGTTCAGTGGCTACCTGACGAAGATCGTCGAGGAGCGCCGGAGCGCGCCCGGGCCGGACATCCTCAGCCAGATGGTGAGCGCCGAGGAAGAGGGCAAGCTGACGACGGAGGAGGTGGTGGCCAACGCGCTGCTGCTGCTGTTCGCCGGGCACACCACCACCACGGACCAGTTCAGCAACTGCGTCCATGCGCTGCTGACCAACCCCGACCAGTTGAAGGCGCTGCGGGACAACCCCGGCCTGCTCGGCTCGACCGTCGAGGAGAGCATCCGCTTCAACCCGGCGGTGCCCTTCATCGGCCGCTTCGCGGTGGAGGACTTCGAGCTGCGCGGGCAGACGATCCGCAAGGGCTCGCACGTGATGTTCGCCCTGGGCGCCGCCAACCGCGACCCGGAGGTGTTCTCCGAGCCGGACCGGTTCGACATCACCCGGGACATGACGCAGACGCGGCACGTGGGCTTCGGGTTCGGTCCGCACCAGTGCATCGGGTCCGGCCTGGCCCGCCGCGAGCTGGAGATCGCCCTCGAGCTGCTGCTCCAACGGCTGCCCGGCCTGCGCCTGGACGAGGAGCACACGCCCGTCAAACACCACAGCCTGGCGTTCCGCGGGTTCTCCTCGCTGCACGTCCGGTGGTAGGCAGGCGGGGACACCCACCAGAGCGGAGTCAACCCATGAAGTCGGTGAAGGGAAGGGTCGCGGCCATCACGGGCGCGGGTTCGGGAATCGGCCGCGCGACGGCCGAGCTGCTCGCGCGCAGCGGCTGCCATGTGGCCATCTCCGACGTGAACGAGCAGGGCCTCGAGCAGACGGCGGAGAAGTGCCGGGTCCACGGCGCGCGGGTGCACACGGCGCGGGTGGACGTCGCGAATCGCGAGGCGGTGCACGCCTGGGCCGACGAGGTGGCGCGGGAGCTGGGCGCGGTCCACCTCGTCATCAACAACGCCGGGGTCGCCCTGGGCGCCACCATCGAGGACACCCGGTACGAGGACTTCGAGTGGCTCATGAACATCAACTTCTGGGGCGTGGTGCACGGCACCAAGGCCTTCCTGCCGCACCTCAAGGCGGCGGGAGAGGGCCACATCGTCAACGTCTCGAGCGTCTTCGGGCTCATCGCCGTGCCGACCCAGGCGGCCTACAACGCCGCGAAGTTCGCCGTGAAGGGCTTCACCGAGGCGCTGCGCCAGGAGCTGGAGGTCGAGGGACTTCCCATCGGGGTCACGTGCGTGCACCCGGGCGGCATCAAGACGAACATCGCCCGGAGCGCCCGGAGCATCCCCCGCAAGGGCTGGGTGGGGCCGGACTCCTCCGCGGACTTCGAGAAGCTCTTCTCCACCACGCCCGAGCGCGCCGCGTCCGACATCCTCTCCGCCGTCCTCAAGAACCGGCGGCGGCTGCTCATCGGCTCGGACGCCGTGCTCATCGATCTGCTGCAGCGCCTGCTGCCCACGCTCTACCAGCGCCTGCTGGTGGCGGGAGCGCGGCGGCGGTGGAGGAAGATGATGTTGTCCGCGGGCCCACCCTCCTGACGCCGAGGAGCGGACACAGGAAGCAAGCACATTGACAAGGCGTCCACGCCCGAGCAGAAGCGAGAGCATCCACCAGTCACCAGGGGGCTCACGATGCGCCACACGCTTGCGATGCTGTGCTGTCTGCTGTCCACGGGTTGTCTGACAACGACGCCGGCCGCCTACAGCAAGGTACCGAAGGAGCGCGCCACCGAGTGCGCCACGAACTGCGAGGAGCTGGGCATGAAGTTGAGCGGGGTGGTCATCATCAGGAACTCCGCCGGATGTGTGTGCGAGCCGAAGGACTCGGAGACGAAGGTCTCGACGGGCGCGGTGTCGGCCGCGGCGGGAGGCGCGCTCCTCACCGAGGAGGACGAGGAGGCGGCATCGACGGCCCAGTGGAACGCGCAACAGAGTAACGCCACGAGCCCGCGCAACTGAGCCAGACGACTCCTCCGGTTGGAGCACGACACGTCCGCGCTACTTGATCAGTGGAAGACAGTGTCTGGCGCCGAGCCGTCCCGCTCGGCATGACGGGGTAGCATGGAGGTACGCGCCGACAAGGACCCCTCCATGACCGTCCGTTTCAACCACACGATCATCGCCGCGAAGGACAAGGTGCGCTCCGCGCGATTCCTCGCCGAACTGCTCGGGCTGCCCGAGCCGCGACCCTTCGGGCCCTTCCAGGCCGTCAAGCTGGATGACGGGGTGTCGCTGGACTACATCGAATCCGGCGTCGACATTCCCGGCCAGCATTATGCCTTCCTCGTGTCGGACGACGTGTTCGACGCGCTGATCGCCAAGATCCGCGAGCGCGGAATCCAGCACTGGGCCGACCCGCATGGCCAGCACCCCGGAGAGATCAACACCCACGATGGGGGACGAGGGGTCTACTTCCAGGATCCCTCGGGTCACCTCATGGAGGCCATCACCGTCCCCTACGGCGGCTGGTGACGGGCGCTCCGCCCCCAGAACGAGCCCCAAATCCTAACGCGCGGGCGTGAGCCGCCCGTACTTGCGCAGGGCCTGGATGAGCCGGTCATGCGGCAGGGCGAACACGCGAACGCCATCCGCCCCTGTCTGGGTTTCCGCGGTGAGCAAGGCATTGAGGATAGCCTCCTGCGTGGCCTGCACCGTCGCCGCGAAGAGCGGGTTGAGGTGCTCGTTGTCCAGGAAGCCCACCTGGGCCACCCGGCTCCCGGACGGAGGCTTCGTCGGCTGGGTGGAGAAGGCCAGGAAGATGTCGCCCGAGGAGTCCTCGCCCAATCCCCCCATCTTCCCGATGGCGAGCGGCACGCGGCGGGCGATGCGGCCCAACTGGTGCGGCAGCAACGGAGCGTCCGTGGCCACCACCACGATGATGGAGCCCAGGCCCTCCGACACGGAGCGAGGGGTGACCTCCGCTCGCTGGGCACAGGGCTTCAAGTCCTTGGTGAACGCGGAGGAAGGCGCCTCGTTCCCCGTGTGGCAGGGCAAGAGATCCTTGATCTCCTGGCCTACCGGAACCCCGTCCACCGAGAACAGGCTTCGGCTGCCGTAGTTGCACTGCACCAGCACGCCGAGCGTGTAGCCCCCGAGCGACTCGGGCAGCCGGCGCGAGGCCGTTCCAATCCCTCCCTTGAAGCCGTGGCAGATCATCCCCGTGCCGCCGCCCACGTTCCCCTCGGCCACCGGACCCCCGCGAGCCCCGTCGATGGCACGCACGGCATGCTCCGCCTTCACGTGGAACCCATCGATGTCGTTGAGGATGCCGTCATAGGTCTCCGCCACCACGGGCAGGGCCAGCTCCCATGCCGCGCCATGCTGGACGCCCCAGGACACCACCGCGTCGCGCACCACCCCCACGCTGTTGGTGTTGGTCAGCATGACGGGACCCGCGAGCAGGCCCGACTCGTTCACCCAATGCGTGCCCGTCATCTCGCCATTGCCATTGAGGGCGTAGGTGGCGGCGAACACGGACTCGGCCAGCCGGGCGCGGCCCCGGGGCAGCACCGCGGTGACGCCCGTGCGCACCGGGCCCTTGCCCACCTGGAGCCGGCCCTCGCCGGAGATGAGCGTCGTCTGGCCCACCTCCACCCCGGGCACGTCGGTGATCGCATCGAGCGGGCCCGCCTGGCCCCCGAAGGTGATGCCCAGTTCGCGCGCCCGGGGCTTCCGGGGCGCGGCGTCCTCCTTCGGAGGAGTTGGGGCAAGCCCCAGGAGGAACAGCGCGGCCAAAGGGACGAAGACGCGGAGGTTCATGAGCCGGAAAACACCACGGCCCCTCCTGGAATGCCAATGCAGGAGCGAGAACTCATCGTACCGGGAGAGCCTGGAAGGCGACGCCATCCAGGCTCAGTCGCTGGCAGGCGTCGACGAAGCGCTCGGTGCAGACAATGACGGTGGAGAAGTCCACCAACCTGAACAGGTCCAGGTGAACGGGAATCGTGGAGGCGTCCAGCAACCGGCTCTTGGGCAAGGTCCGCCTTTCACGACCGCAGCGCGCGCAAGGCGGCTTGCGGTCGGGTGGCAGGCAGTCTGGATGCAGACGACCCGCGTCGAGAAACTCCAGTTCGAGCAACTCGGGGGGCTGGCGCTGGCGGAAGTGGAGTTGATGAGGGCAACCCTTGAGCCCTCGAACTCCCTCGGCCTGGAGCTTTTCGAGGGCCTCGCGTTGAAGCAACAGCCACCATGGCCAAGGAGATGAAAGCGCTCCAAAGCGCCCCGTTGCTCTACCCACGAGGGGACCTAACGACATTCCTGGTTCCGGCAGCGCGTCTGGAGGGAGCAGGGGACGGACCAGCGCACACAAGCGTTCATACTCCTCGATGGGCTCGGCGCGCACCTGCTCGAAATCGGCGAGCGAAGCCACTGGAGTGAGGTCCACCGAGGGATAGGCTCTGGAGTTATCGCCCCAGGTGGACTGGCAGGTGGGACAACGTAAAACACCTGGGAGTCCCCACTTGTGAGTGCCGTCGATGGAGCCCGTGTAGCCTGCCGCCCTGTCTGCCTCGATGATGAAGTAACGCACTTCCGGATGCTCCGGCCGCCTTTGTCAACGGCAGTAATAGGGCACGAACTGAGCATTCACACCGAATCTCGACATGAGTGTGAACGCGAACTGCCAGATCTCCTCCTGGGTTGCTCCTATATTTTCCTTTCGGAATTCCCTCCAGGCCTGATTCCACTGTCCTCCTTGTGGACCACCACTGTGAAGCCTCGCGTGGAAGCTTCTGGGGAGGGGAATGGTGTAGGCGTGGATGTCGATCTGCTTGAGCTTGAACCAGTTCACCAACTCTGGTTGCTGAGGGAAGATGTGGTGTTTCTCGAGGGGCTCTGGCGGCGGGATGCAGGAAAGGGGACGCGCCTTACGCGCGAACTGGCCGCGAGTGTTCCAGTGGTACCAGGGAATCTCGAAGACGGGTTCCACGCCCGTGGGCGCGGCCAGAGTACGTCCCCACCAGCGGCCGGGATGAGCCATCGGGGGCGGACGAAGACCCACCGTGCCTCGTGCCAACACCACGGGCGCGGCACCCTCTTCATCCAGCGTCTGACAGCGCCAGAGCGTACAGCGCGCCTCGTCGCAGGCGGGAATGACACACGCCGGGTCTGCTCGGGCCTCTTCCCACGAGACCATAGGCGTGGGCGCCAGGCCCTCCCGCTGTGCGGGGACAGGCGTGGTGACACAAGCGCCCAGCAGGACGTAGAGCACGGCAAGAGCGCATCCCCAATAACGCAGGCCGTTCATCCGACCCAGCCTACCGCTCCAAGAGCAATGGCAGGTGTTCTTCGAGGAACGACGAAGTGAAGTTGACGGGCGCTCGAAACACCACGGCCCCTCCTGGATTGCCAGGAAGGGCCGTGGGGCACCGCACGTCGGGTAACAGAGACTACTTCACGCGCTCGATGAGGGCGGCGGCGCCCATGCCACCACCGATGCACATCGTCACCACGCCGTAGCGGCCGTCGCGGCGCTTGAGCTCGCTCAGGATGGTGGCGACCATGCGCGCACCGGACACGCCCAGCGGGTGGCCCAGGGCGATGGCGCCGCCGTTCGGGTTGGCCTTCTCCAGGGGCACGCCCAGCTCACGCAGGCAGTGCAGCGCCTGCGCCGCGAACGCCTCGTTGAGCTCGAAGACGTCGATGTCCTCGATCTTGAGGTTGTTCTTCGCCAGCAGCTTCTTCACCGCCGGCACCGGGCCCACGCCCATGATCTCCGGCGGCACGCCCGCCACCTGGAAGTCCACGAAGTAGCCGAGCGGCTTGATGCCCAGCTCCTTCGCCTTCTCCTCGCTCATCACCACCGCGGCGGCGGCGCCGTCCGTCAGCGGCGAGGCGTTACCGGCCGTCACCACGCCCTTCTGGTTGAAGGCGGGACGCAGCTTGGCGAGCCCCTCCAGCGTGGTCTCCGGGCGCAGGATGGTGTCCACGGACACCGTCACCTGCCTGGCGTTGCCTTCCTCGTCATACACGGTGGTGGTGACGGGGAAGATCTCGTCCTTGAACTTGCCCTGCTCGCGCGCGGTGGCCGCCTTGCGCTGGCTCTCGTAGGCGAACTTGTCCGCGTCCTCGCGCGACACGCTGTAGCGCGAGGCGATGTTCTCCGCGGTGACGCCCATGGAGGTGTAGACCTCGGGGAACTTCTCCATGATCTCCGGGTTGGCGCTCACCTTGTTGCCGCCCATGGGCACCATGGTCATGGACTCGGTGCCACCGGCCACGGCGACCTGGATGGACCCCGCCTGGATGGCCTGCGCCGCCTGGGCGATGGACTGCACGCCCGACGAGCAGAAGCGGTTGATGGTCATCCCCGGCACGGTGTCCGGCAGACCCGCCAGCAACGAGGCGTTGCGCGCCACGTTCATTCCCTGCTCCGCCTCGGGCATCGCACAGCCGAGGATGACGTCCTCGACCTGCTCGGCCTTGAGACCGGGCACGCGCGCCACGGCCTCCTTGATGGCGAGGGCCGCGAGCGTATCGGGCCGGGTATCCTTGAACTCTCCCTTGTGCGCGCGGGTGAACGGGGTACGCACCGCGCTGGCAATCACGACTCGACCGGGCATCTGTCTGTCTCCTCGCCCGGGGAGCGAACCCCGGGCCTTGAATGCTTGAAAACTGGATGACGTGGGACTTCCCGTAACGCCGCTGGCTCAGTTGCGCAGCGGCTTGCCCTTCTCGAGCATGTACTGCAGCCGGTCCTGCGTCTTCTCCTCGCCCGCCAGGCTCAGGAACGCCTCCAGCTCCAGCTCCAGCACCCGCTCCTCGGACAGGAGCACCGAGGGGCTGGTGTCTCCGCCGGTGAGCACCCGGGCGAGCTTCTGGGCGATCTTCCGATCGTGCGCGGACACCTGACCGTTGAGCTCCATGTCGTAGAGCATCATGTCGATGGTGGCGTAGCCGCTGGGCCCGGGCAGGCGGAAGCGCGTGGGGCGCGGCGCGCGGAAGCCCGCGTTGGCCATGCCAATCACCCGCTGCTTGGCGTCCGACAGGAGGAAGTCCCGGTTGGCGCTGATGCCGTCGGCCGCGGTGAGGAAGCCCATCTCGCGCGCTTCCTCGGCGCTGGTGCCCACCTTGGCGGTGCCGATGGTGAGGAACACCTTCTTGATGAAGGGGAAGGGATCGAAGTCCTTGTCCCCCGCGTACGCGCCCATCACGTTGCGCAGGAACATCATCGTGCCGCCGCCGCCGGGGATGAGGCCCACGCCCACCTCGACGAGGCCCATGTACAGCTCGCTCGAGGCCTGGATGGCGTTGCCGCCCAGGGCCACCTCGGCGCCGCCGCCGAGCGTCAGGTTGAAGGGCGCGGTCACCACGGGCACCGGGCTGTAGCGCATGCGCTGGTTGGCCGTCTGCAGCGCGCCCGCCATCTTGCGCAGCGTCTCGAACTCGCCGGCCTTGGCCGCCCACAGCATGGAGAAGATGTTGGCGCCGGCGGAGAAGTTGCCGCCGTCGTTGCCCACCACCAGGCCGCGGAAGTTCTTCTCCGTCTCATCGAGCGCGGTGTTCATCATCTCGATGATGCCGTCGTCGATGGAGTTCATCTTCGAGTGGAACTCGAGCAGCGTCACGCCATCGCCCATGTCCCAGAGGCTGGCGCTGTCGTTGCCGGAGATCTTCTTGTTGCCGCGCTTGAGGTACTCCACGCGCAGGGTGCGCGGGTTCTGCGCCACGGTCTTCACGGACTTGCTGGGGATGTCCCAGTAGGTGTCCTTGCCGTTCTCCACGCCGTAGAAGGACGTGCGGCCCGCGGCCAGCATCTCCTCCACCCACGCGGCGGGCTTGAGGCCCAGTTCCTTCATGCGCTCCACGCCCTGCTTCACGCCGAAGGCATCCCAGGTCTCGAAGGGCCCCAGGTCCCAGCCGAAGCCCCAGCGCATGGCGCCGTCCACGTTGACCACGTCGTCGGCGATCTCCGGAATGCGGCGGCTCGCGTAGGCGAGCGTATCCAGCGTGACGCGCTCGGCGAACTTCGCCGCCTTGTCCTGGCCGCGCATCACCGTGGCCACGCGCTCGCGCACGTTCTCCACGTCCTTGGCGGCACCCAGCGACTCGTAGCGCACCTTGCCCTGGGGCCGGTACTCGAACGTCTTCAGGTCCAGCGCGAGGATGTCCTTGCCACCCGAGGCCCGGTCCTTCTTGTAGAAGCCGCCGCCGGTCTTGTCGCCCAGCATCCCCTTCTCCACCATCTTCTTGAGGAAGTCGGGGGCGGCGAACACCTCGCGCTCTTCATCGTGCGCGAGCGTGTCGTAGCAGTTCTTGGCCACGTGGCTGAAGGTGTCCAGGCCGACGATGTCCGCGGTGCGGAACACCGCCGACTTGGGGCGGCCCATGGCGGGGCCGAAGATCTTGTCCACCTCCTCGATGGACAGCTCCGCCTTCTGCATGTCCGCCAGCACCCGCATCATCCCGTAGGTGCCGATGCGGTTGGCGATGAAGTTGGTGGTGTCCTTGCCGTACACCACGCCCTTGCCGAGCACCTCCTCGCCGAACTGGTGGATCGTCTTCATCACCTCGGGCGACGTCTCCGGGCCCGCGACGAGCTCCAACAGCTTCATGTAGCGCACCGGGTTGAAGAAGTGCGTGACGAGGAAGCGCTTGCGGAACTCGGGGCCGCGGCCCTCCAGCATGCCCTTGATGGACAGGCCGGAGGTGTTGGAGCTGATGATGGCGTCCTTGCGCGCGTGCTGCTCCACCTTGGCGAACAGGGCCTGCTTGACGGACAGCTCCTCCTTCACCACCTCGATGACCCAGTCACACTCGGCGATGCGCCCGATGTCGTCCTCGAGGTTGCCGATCTCCAGCGCGCCCAGCGCCTGCTCGGTGGTGATGGGGCTGGGCTTCTGCTTGCGCAGGTTCGCCAGGGCGCCCAGCGTGAACTTGTTGCGAAACGCCTTGGAGGCCGTGTCCTCGCCGGGCGCCGCCTTGGGCGGCACGATGTCCAGGAGGAGAGCGCGAACACCCGAGTTGGCCAGGTGCGCGGCGATGCCACTGCCCATCACGCCCGCTCCCAGCACTGCCACTTTGCGGATCCGCATCGTCATCGAATGAGGCTCCCAATCAGGAAAAAGGAATGGCGGGAGACATCGCGCCGGTTGATTCAAAAGTCAATCGCCTGTTGAGGTCCCCTCTGTGGAGGCGTGGAGGGTAAGGTGCGCCCCATGGCCCGACGCGATCCGCACTCGTACAGTGATGACCTCCAACCCGAGACCGAGCGCCTCACCTGGAAGGCGCGCGTGGACTTCGAGTCCAAGCGGCTGCACGCCGAGGCGACCCTCACGTTGAAGGAGGCGTCCGCGGGGCCCTTGGACCTGGATACCCGGGAGCTGGACGTGGAGTCGGTGGTGGATGGGGAAGGCCGGCCCCTGTCGTTTCTCGTGTCACCTGCCGAACCCATCCTGGGCAGCCGCCTGCGCGTGGAGCTGCGTCCGGGTGTGAGGCAACTGACGGTGCGCTACCGCACCTCGCCCGGAGCGAGCGCCCTGCAGTGGCTCACGCCCGTGCAGACGGCGGGCGGCCAGGCGCCCTACCTCTTCAGCCAGTGCCAGGCCATCCACGCGCGCTCGGTGGTGCCGATGCAGGACACGCCGCGGCTGCGCATCCGCTACGAGGCGGAGCTCACCGTGCCGCGCGAGCTGCGCGCGGTGATGGCCGCGGGCTTCGTCGGGCGCGAGGAGAAGGGAGCGGAGGCGGTGGAGCGCTACGAGATGCCCCAGCCCATTCCGCCCTACCTGCTGGCGTTCGCGGTGGGGCGGATCGCCTCCAAGGAGCTGGGGCCTCGCTCGCGCGTGTGGGCCGAGCCCGAGCTGCTCGAGCGTGCCGCGGCCGAGTTCGAGGACGTGGACGCCATGCTGCGCGCGGCCGAGGCGCTCTTCGGCCCGTATGACTGGGAACGGTTCGATCTGCTGACGATGCCGCCCTCGTTCCCCTACGGGGGCATGGAGAACCCGCGCCTGACGTTCCTCACCCCCACGCTGCTCGCCGGGGACAAGAGCCTGGTGTCGGTGGTGGCGCACGAGCTGGCGCATTCCTGGACGGGCAACCTCGTCACCAACGCGTCCGCCGAGCACTTCTGGCTCAACGAGGGCTTCACCGTCTTCGCCGAGCGGCGCATCGTGGAGGCGCTCTACGGCAAGGACGTGGCGGCACTGCACGCCACCCTGGGCCGGGGCGCGCTGGTGGAGACGCTCCAGCACTTCAAGGAGCACCCCCAGCTCACGTGCCTGCGCACCCACCTGACGGGCGTGGATCCGGACGAGGCCTTCTCGCTCGTGCCGTACGAGAAGGGCTTCCTCTTCCTGCGCGCCCTGGAGGACGCGGTGGGCCGCGACGCCTTCGACGGCTTCCTGCGCGACTACCTCCAGGCGCACCGCTTCCAGGCGCTCACCACCGAGGAGTTCACCGCCTTCGTGGAGCGGCGCCTGCCGGGGGCGCTGGCGAAGGTGGACGCGGAGGCCTACCTGAGCCGGCCGGGCATCCCCCCGGGCGCGCCCACGGCCCACTCCGAGCGGCTCGCGGCCCTGGCACACTTCACGGGACGTGTGCCCTCCGCCGAGGACGTGAAGGACTGGACCCCGGCCGAGTGGCAGCTCTACATCGAGCGGCTGCCCGCGCAGACGCCGCGCAAGACGCTGCGCGAGCTGGACGAGCGCTTCCACCTCACCCGGAGCGGCAACGCGGAGGTGCTGGTGGCGTGGCTCACGGTGGCGCTGCGCTCGGGCTGGGAGCCCGCCTGGGAGCGCGCCGCGACCTACCTCGGCGAGGTGGGCCGGATGAAGTACCTCAAGCCCCTCTATGGCGCGCTGTTGACGAGCCCCGAGGGCAAGGTGCGCGCGCGGCAGCTCTTCCAGGACTACGCCGAGCGCTATCACCCCATCGCCCGGGCGTCGGTCGAGTCCATGCTCCAGCGCGCCTGAGTCACGACATCGGAAACACCCTCAGCTCCCCCGAACTCATCAGCACGACGAGCTCGGGGCGGGCATCCCCCACCAGGTCCACCGCGCGAGCCCACGTCACCGCGCCACCCAGCGGGTAGCGCCACGTGCTCCACTGGCCCTGGCCCTGGCCCAGCGCCACCCAGAGCCCCTGGCCGTCCTGGGTTTCGGCGACGACGTCGACGCGGCCATCCCCATTCACGTCTTCCCAGGTGAGCAACCGGCCGAGCGGGGGCAGCGCGCAGGTGAACGGGGCGCGCAGCGTGCCGTGCCCATCTCCCGGATAGAACCGCACCTCCGCCACGGAGGGACGCACCCGGTTCACCACGTCCAGCCGGCCATCACCATCCGCGTCCACGCTCCAGGCTTCATTGCCGAATTGGGCCGAATCAAACCCATGGCCCGGCAGCGAGGTGCCGTCCTTCGCGGTGGGGTTGAGGTTGATGCCCAGTGTGGTGTGGACCAGGTCCAGCGTGCCGTCTCCATTGAAGTCCCCGGCCAGCGCCGCGCTCGAGCCTGGGCACCGATCATCCGGCTCGGGGTTGTAGTCGTTCAACACGTCCTCGCGGAACGTGCGCGGGCCCAGGTTGGTGAACCGGCTCACCTTCCCCACACACCCGGAGAAGGACGCCACCAGATCCACGCGCCCATCCGCGTTGAAGTCCCCGGCCCGCACGCCGTGCGCATCGGAGCGCCCCAGGGTCTGACGCGCCTCGAAGTGTCCCTCCGGGTCGTTCCACAAGACAAACACTGGCGACCCGCTCGAGGTGACGGCGAGGTCCACGCGTCCATCCCCGTCGAAGTCACCCGCGGCCAGGCTGGTCGCATCGGAGAGGTCGGGCACCTCCCGGGTGATGAACAGGCCGTTGCCCTGGTTCAACACCAGCCGGACGCTCCCCAGCGCGAGCGCGAGATCCCTCCGGCCATCTCCATCGAAATCCCCCACCGCCAGGGCGGACGAGCTCGCCTGTCCCACCTGGAAACGAGCCACCGGCGATACGGGCTCCTCGATGGGAGTGGCGTGGAGGTCCAGGGGACACGTGGCGGCGACGGCCGGCGGGGACCCGGGCACGGGAGGCACCGTGTACACGGACACCGTGTTGTCATCCGCCTCGGCCACCAGCAGCTCCACCTCGCCATCCCGGTCCAGGTCCGCCACGGCGGCGGCGCTCGGACGCCGGCCCACCGTCAGGCGACCGTGAGGCACGAGCGTTCCATCGCCCTTGCCCCGGAACAGCGACACCTCCGACGTCGAGCCGTGCAGGGCCACCACGTCCTGGGCCCCATCTCCGTCGAGGTCCACCACGGCGGCATCCTCCGCCACGGTGGAGAGCTCCTGGACGTGCCCCGCGGAGAAACCCCCGTGCCCGTCGCCCAGGAACAACTCCAGGAAGGAGTCCCCGGCGCCGAGCAGATCCACATGCCCGTCCCGATTGAAGTCCGCGGCGTACACGTGGCGGAAGAACCGCGACGTGGGGAGCTCGCCCGATGGCTGGACATGGCCCGAGGCCGTGCCCAGGAGGACATGCGCGCGCCACCCATGACCCTGGGCGTCGTTGAAGGCCACATCCGGGAGGCCATCCTCGTTGAAGTCCGCGATCGCCGCCGCCCGTCCCGTGTCGAGCCCGTACACCACCGGATAGTCGGTGTCGTTCATGATCAGCTTCAGGGAACTGGGACTCCAGGTGCCCGCTCCCGAGGGGCTCAGCAGGAAGAAGCCCGCCATCCCTCCGGGGGTGGCCCGATCGAAGTAATTGCCCAGGGACCAGAGGACGGACGGACCGGAGGCCGTGGGCCACAGGCCCAGGCTCGAGACGACGCCGTCGGTGGTCCGCCACGGGAACACATGATCCACGAAGGCGCCGTCCCCCTTCCCACGCAGGAGCCGGAGGCCGTAGCGGGTGCCCACGAGCGCGTCCAGGTGGCCATCCCCATCGGCGTCGCCCGCCACGATGCGTCCAGAGCTCGTCAGCCGGAACGGCTCCGCGGCCAGCGAGAGGCGTCCCACTCCGTCGTTGCGCAGCAGCAGGAACTCCCCGGTCCGGGACACGTACTGACTGCTGTAGTTGCGGCCGCCCGCGTTGATGGCCACGTCGGGCGCGCCATCCCCGTTGAAGTCACCGACCGCCAGCCCCTCGGGGGACACCCCCGCGTAGAAGGAAGCGCGCAGCCACTGCCCGCGTCCATGGCCACCGTCCGGCCCTGGAGGAGGCTCGGAGGAAGGGTCCGTGGGCAGCTCGGGCGGGTTTCCGGGAAGCTCTCCCGGCACGGGCCTCGGTGGCTGGCTCGGCCGGGGGGGAGGCTTCAACCCACCCGGGAGTGCCGGGATGTCCGCACCGGGCAACTTCACCCCACACGCCAGGAACAACCCCGCGCCCACCACCAGACCGATCCGCGTCCTCATCCGTCCCCTCCAAAACACACTTGCCGGTCCCTTCACTGGCCGTGCAGCACATGCGCACGAACAGGAGGACCGGCAAGGGAGGACGCTTCAGGAGCGGAAGGGGGCGTTGGCTACGCCCCAACCGGCTAGCGCCACTGGTAGGCGCGCACCCAGTCGACTTCCATCACCTGGGGCGTGTTGCGGATGAGGTCCGCCGTGGACTGCGGCACGCCGGGGTACGGGTAGGTGGCGCCGTTGACGCCCTGCGGATAGGTGCCGCCCACCGCCAGGTTGAGGATGACGTAGTACGGCTTGTCGTACACCCAGTTGCCGTACCGGGTGACCTCCGACTTCGGCGTGGTCTTCACCAGCACGTCGTCGATGTACCACTTGATGTCCGTGGGCGAGTACTCGGTGCGGTACACGTGCCAGTTGCTCACGGAGGAGTTCGGGTAGAAGCGGCTGTTGATGGGCGTGTTGCCCGAGTAGCCGGGGCCATGCAGCGCGCCCGACGTCCAGTCGCCGTAGCCCACGTTCTCCATGATGTCGAGCTCGCCGCACGCGGGCCAGCCCACCGTATTGATGTCATTGCCGAGCAGCCAGAACGCCGGCCACAGCCCGGGGCCCACCGGCAGCTTGATGCGCGCCTCGATGCGGCCGTGCGCGAACTCGCGCTTGCCCGCGCTCTCCAGGCGCCCCGAGGTGTACGGATAGCCGTTGGTCGGCTTGTAGCGGGCGATGAGCTTGAGGGTGCCGTTGCTGACCTGCACGTTCTCCGACGAGGTCGTGTACTGCTGCTGCTCGTTGTTCACGTGGATGTTGGTGACATAGGCCCAGTTGGACGTGTTGATGCTGGTGCCGTCGAACTCATCGCTCCAGATCTGCACCCAGCTGCCGCCCGGGTCCGGGTTGCCGCCGCCGCCCACGGACGCCCACGAGAAGGCCTCCCAGCACCCGCCCGAGGCCGCGCGGCTGGCCACCAGCGGCGCCGCCGCGCCCTGGTTCAGGTCCGAGGTCACGAACAGGCCGTTGCTCCTGGCCTTCAAGCCGACGGTGCCATTGCCGTAATCCACCCACTGGAAGTGCTCCCAGTCGCCCGGACTCGCGCGGTTGGCCACGAGCTTGCCACCCAGGTTCGTGTCCGCCGACACGTACTGGCCCGTCTCCGCCACGCGCAGCGTGATGTAGCCATTGCCCGCGTCACCCACCTGGAACTGCTCCCAGCCCGCCGCGGCCGTACGGTCCGCCACCAGGGGGGCGTCCGCGCTGAGGTTCTTGTCCGCCGACACGTACTTCTGGGTCGAGCACGCCTTGAGCCAGATCGTCTGACCAATGGGCGCCGCCGCCAGCGGACGCGCCTGGGTCTCGGTGACCAGGTCGGCGGGCTCCTGCGCGGCGACACCACAGGCGCCAGCGCCCAGCATCACGCCCCCCATCCCCACCGTCAGCAACCCGCGCATTCCCAGCGTCTTCCACAGTCTCGAACTCATGGAAACTCCTCGTAGATGTCGGACCTGGCTCCCTCTTGGCTGCCAGGGCAGGCACAAGGTGGCTTATTGGAAAATCGAGGAAAACTTAAATGAACGGAGTCGTCCACCAGCAGACACTCTTAGATTTTTTCCCTCGGAAAACTGAGTTTTTTGACCCGGAACGCAGCCCTGGATTCTCTTGCTTTCCTGGCCCAGCGGTCGGCGGCCCGCCTGCTCCGGAAGCACCCTGGAAAGGCCAGGGACGAGAGGAGGGAACACATGGGGTTGTGAATGGGTGCGAACCGTCCCCGGCACTCCGTTGCGCCTGACCTTCCAGCGCAAGCTGTTGCTCGCCTCCGCCGCGGTGCTGCTGCCGGTGATGGTGCTGCTGGGCGTGGATCTCGTCGAGGACGCGCGGATGACGCGCAAGACGCTCCTGGACGCCCAGCGCCTCACGGCCCATGCCGTCGCCGTGCAGGTCACCGAGTCCTTCGAGGCGGCGATCGATCTGGGCTGGGCGCTGGCCAATGATCCCCTCGTGCGCACGCTCAACCCCGGGCTACTGGATGCGCACCTGCTGCAACTCACCGGGCACCACACCCGCTTCAGCTCGATCGGGGTCTACGACGCCCAGGGTCACAACCGCGGCTGGGGGGATCCGCAGCTGCCCGCCGAGCCCCGGCTCTGGATTGGAGACCGGCCCTACTTCCAGAAGGTGATGGCCACCAACACGCCCGTCGTCTCGGAGGTGCTCGAGCTGCGGCGGCCCGTGCGCACGGCGCTGATCATCGCCGTGCCGATCCGCGACGACCAGGGACAACCCCTGGGCGTGGTGAACGTGGTGATGGAGACCCACCTGCTGGCCCAACGCTATCTCTCCACCCGGCACCACTCCCAGCAGGAGATCCTCCTGGTGGACCCCGCTGGCCGGCTCGCCTTTCACACCCACTCCCCCACCCTGCCCTTCACGCGCGGCCAGGCCTTCGCCTCGTTCCCCCCGCTGCGAGGGGCGCTCGAGGGCCGTGCCATGCGGATCAACCAGGCCACGGATCCGCTCACCCACGAGGACATCCTGGGGGCCTTCGTGCCCACGCCCCACTACGGCTGGGCCGTGGGGGTGATGGCCTCGCGTGAACTCGCGATGGCCCCGCTCACCCAGCGGCTGTACCTGAAGCTGGGCGCCGTCCTCGGCATCGCGCTGTTCAGCGGCATGCTGGCCGTGGTGCTGTCGCGCCGCCAGACGCGGCCCGTGCGTCAGCTCCAGTCGCTCGCCCACGCCCTGGGCCAGGGGGACATGGTCCGGCGCGCCCACATCCAGACGGGCGACGAGATGGAGGAGCTGGGCGAGGCCTTCAACCAGATGGCCACCCACATCGCCCAGCGGCAGCGCGAAGTGGACGCCCTGCGCGCCGAGGCCGAGGACCATGCCCGGCAACTCGCCGCCATCATCGCCAGCGTGCCGGATGCCATCCTCCTGGCCAGTCCGGACGGGCGGTTGTTCGACGCCAATCCCGCCGGGCTGCGGCTGCTGGGCGTCACGGAGCACACCCAGTTGGAGGTACTGCTGACCGACCACCTCCAGCGCTCGTGGATCCGCCATCCCGACGGCCGCCCCGTGGCCCTGGAGGAGCTGCCCCTGAGCCGCGCGCTCCGGGGGGAGACCTTCTCGGACCTGGAGCTGCGCATGCGCTCGCTCACGGGCGAGGAGTACCTCGTGAGCGTCAACGGGGCGCCGGTGCGCGACGCCACCGGGCGCATCATCCTCGGAGAGATCGTCCTCCACGACATCACCGAGCGGAAGAAGATCGAGGAGGAGCGGGCGCGGCTCCTGGCGCGAGAGCAGGCCCTGGCCCGCATCGGGCAGGCCCTGGTGCGCGAGGTGGAGCTCGAGCGCATCACCTCCGTGGCCAGCGAGCAGTGCCGCCAGGCGCTCGGCGCGGATGCCGTCGGGCTGTGGCTGGCGCACCCGGATCCCTCGCGCTTCACCTGGATGGCCGCCCATGGCTTCTCGTCGGCGGGCCACGAGGCCCTGGAGGAACTACCCCCGTGCGAGCTGCCCCCCGGGGCCGTCCAGGACGAGACGATCCAGCTCATCGACACCCAGGGGAGCGCGGACGTGTCCTTCCCGGGCCACGCGCTGGCGAAGCGGGAAGGCTTCGCCAGCGTGGTGCTCGTCCCCCTGCACTCGCGCGCGCGGCTGGTGGGCGTCCTGGCGTGCTTCTCCCGGGAGCCGCTGGAGCTGTCCGCGAGCGAGCGCGAGTTCCACACCACCGTGGGCCAGCTCGTCGCCGTGGCCATCGAGAAGGCCCGGCTGTTCCAGGAGGTGCGCGAGGCCCTGCGGCTGCGCGAGGAGTTCATGTCCGCGGCGGCCCACGAGCTGAAGACGCCGGTGACCACGCTCCAGACCTGGGCGGACATCCTCACCCGGAAGGAGGCGGGCGCCGAGCGCCAGCGCAAGGGACTCGCCGCCATCTCCCGGGGGGCCCGGCGGCTGGGGCGGCTCGTGGAGCACCTGTTCACGGCCCTGCGGATGGCGCCGGGCCTGGCCAAGCTGGAGAAGGATCGGGTGGACCTGCGCGCCCTGCTGGCCGAGCACGTGGCCAGCCTGTCGCGCAGCACGGATCACCCCATCCACCTCGTCGCCGAGGAGACGCCCATCATCGACGCGGACCGCCAGCGCATGGGCGAGGTGCTGGCCCACCTGCTGGAGAACGCCCTGCGCTACTCCCCTCCCGCCCGGCCCATCGAGATCCGGCTGGGGTGCGTGGGCCACGAGGCCGTGGTGTCGGTCCACGACCACGGGCCGGGCATTCCCCCCGAGCGCCAACCCCATGTCTTCGAGCCGCTCTACGAGCCCCTGCCCTCCGGGGCGCCAGGCTACGCGGGCATGGCCGGACTGGGGCTGCACCTGAGTTCGCGCATCATCGAGGCGCATGGTGGCCGCATCTGGCTGGAGAGCACCCCGGGCGAGGGCACCACGTTCTGCTTCAGCCTGCCGCTGCACGGGGTGGAGGGCACGCGGCACGCCAACGCCTGAGTTCCAGCACTCCCCGCGCGCGTGCGTTAGACATGGGGGGTCCATGGCCAGCCATCCCCCTCCCCTGGGCCGACTCCAGGTCCTCATGCTCCTCTTCGTCGCCCTGATCCAGCTGCCCGCGGTGTCGTGGGCCTGCTGGGTCACCCACTCGCCCCTGCCGGCGCTGGGGGCGGTGCTGGTGTCCCTGCCCTATCTGCGCCACCTGCGGACGCCCTGGCACTCCACGAGCCCCGCGCGCGTGGCCTACCTGACGCTGGGCTGGTGGTCGGCGTGTCTGGTGTTCGGCGTGCTCCTGCTTCCCGCCACGCTGGCCATCCATGCGGGCCTTCCCCGCGCCTGGGCCTGGGGCGCGTGTGGCGTCATCGCGCTCGCCGCGGGGGTGCACTCGGTGCTGGGCCGGCCCCGGCTGCGGCGGCTGGTCGTGCGGGTGGAGGGGCTCGCCCCCGAGTTGGACGGCTACCGCATCGGGCAGATCTCCGACGTGCACTGCGGCCCCTACGTCCCCGAGAGCCGCGTGGCCACCTGGGTCGCCCGCCTCAACGAGCTCGACGTCGACCTGATGTCCGTCACGGGAGACCTCATCACCCAGGGCTCCTCGCACGTCGAGGCGGTTTCCCGGGCGCTCGGCGGGCTGCGAGCCCGGGACGGCGTGTTCGCGTGCATGGGCAATCACGACTACTTCACGGATGGGGAGCACTTCGTGCGGGCGCTGGAGCGGCAAGGCCTGACCGTGCTGCGCAACCGCGGCGTGGTCGTGCAGCGGGGCACCGCGCGCCTGTACGTCGCGGGAGTGGATGACACCTGGACCTCGCGCCATGACTTGCGGCGGGCCCTCGCGGCGCGGCCGGAGGGGGTGCCCACGGTGCTGCTCGCGCATGACCCCAACCTGTTCCCCCAGGCCCTGGCCCAATCGGTCGAGCTGACCCTCTCGGGCCACACCCACGGCGGGCAGCTCGCGGTGCCGGGCGTGCGCGACCTGTCACTGGCCCGATTCATCAGCCGCTGGACGGCGGGGCTCTACCGGCAGGGCCGCTCGTGGCTGTACGTGAACCGCGGCGCGGGCACCACTGGACCGCCGGTGCGGCTGGGTGCTCCGGCGGAGCTGGCCGTCATCACCCTGCGCCGGGCGTGAGTCCCTTCATCCCGATGCCACCCGCCCGATGAGGTGTGCCATCGTGCGCGCCGGGCATGCGCCTCGCGCCACGCGGGGGCACGAGCCCACGTCACGTCTGGAGACCTCCACATGTCGGGATTGAAGAAGTACACGGGCGGCTGTCACTGCGGGAAGGTCGCGTACGAGGTGAACGCGAACCTCGACAACGTCATCTCCTGCAACTGCAGCATCTGCCAGAAGCGGGGCCTGCTGCTCACCTTCGTGCCCCCCGAGCAGTTCGCCCTCCAGAAGGGCGAGGAGAAGGCGCTCACCGACTACCAGTTCAACAAGAAGGTCATCCACCACATGTTCTGCCCGGAGTGCGGCGTGGAGTCGTTCGCCACGGGGACCACGCCGGATGGCAAGCGGATGTACGCCGTCAACGTGCGGTGTCTGGAGGACGTGGACCTCGCCGCCCTCAAGCCCCAACCCGTCGACGGTCGGCGCTTCTAGCCCGGGAGCAGGAGGGGAAGGCTCCTCGCTCCAGACCCGTGGTGGCTACCCCGGATCAAGGGCCCAGGTGCCTTCCTCCCATCGCTTCAATGCCTGCTGTGCGCCAAAGGGGATCATCCCTTCGCCCTTCGCTGCCTCCTCCAGGACCGCTTTGGCCTCGGCCGTCCGGTAGCGGAGCAGATGCGCGGCGGCCATGACGCGCACGTCCATACGCTCGTGCTTGAGCAACACGAGGAGTGCATCACGCCCGGCATCGCCGTGGGCCAGGAGCTTATCGACCGCGGCACCGTACTTCCTGGCGTGCTTGTTCCCGGTCTTGGCGTCCCCTCTCCAGATGGCCTCGGTCTGCGCGGCCACGTTCAGAGCGAACTGCTCGACCAACTCTTCCAACTTCATCACCAGAGCCCCTTCCTGATGTTCTCGATGGCCAGCAACCCGAATTCGCGCTGGGCCTCGTACGACTGCGAGCTCAGCCACTTTCGCACCGTCAAGGGCGAGCCCGTAATATCGCGGCGAACCGACGAGTAGAACGAGCTGATACGGGTGTGGATGCCCTTGTCCAACGGGACGATGTTCTCGGTGTTTTGAACGGCCCGGGCCCCGAACCGGTTCACGTTGCCCGGCGTCTGCTCGACGATGTGGTGCCACTCCTTCCCTGGGCCCGCCGAGCCCATGGCCCGCTTGAAGCTCTTGTACGAGCCCCACGCCCTGAATCCGTTGGGAGGCGCCTTGGCAGCGGCGCCGCTCATGGCCCGAGCCGTCATGGCGACCGCACCAGGAGCAAGGGCGATGGTGACGGACTCGGCGCTCACGGCGACCGTCTCCACTTGCCCCACCATCGCGAGACGGATACCCACCTGCGTCTCCGCCTGCACGGCCGCCTGCATCGAGCCGGGCAACTTCGGCACCTTCGCGGCCAGCCCCGGCGCCGTGTTGCCGATGGCCGCCATGGCCAGCATGGCGAACGCTCGCGCCGCGTTGCGGCCCATGAGCTTGCCGTACCGCTCGCCCGCCTCGCGCAGTTCGTTGAACGTGGTGGCCCGGTCTGCCTCGTCCATCAGCCGCTTGAAGCCGACGACGAGGCCCCAGAAGGTCTCGACGCCCACGTAGGAAATGATCGTGGCGGTCATCACGGCCGCGAGGCCCTTGGAGACCGTCACGTCGGGAATGGAGACGAGGACCATGTACGTGGTCCAGGTCCAGAGCACGGCCGCCACCATGGCGTGTGGGTAGGCCATGTCCTTGAACGCCTCCAGCATCTCGTCCAGCACGGCGCCCTGGGCCAGGGCCATGGCGAGTGCGAAACGACCATCCCCGTTGACGGTGGAGCTTTCCGTCAGCAGGCGGAGGCAGTCCCGGGCCTGCCGGTGCGCTCGCACCAACGCAGGTAGTCACACGTCAACTCCACCTCCGCCGTTGGCCCCTCCAGGTGCTTGCCCGGCTCGAGCAGAGTGATGCGGCGGCTGGGTGTCTCGTACGTGTACGAACCGCTCCGTGCCTCCACCTCGAACAGCCGACGGGCGGCTTCCCGGGGCTGCGTGGGGAGCCGAACGTCCCGGGCCAGAGCCGACACGGCCTGCGCGAACTCGCCGTTGCCCAGTGCCACCGGCTTGGCGACTGAACGAGGGGTGAAGACGATGGTGTCGGTCTGGCCCGTGTCCAGGCGCACGACCCCGGGTGCCGTGCCACACCCGACGAGGAGAACCAGCATCACAGCCGTACAACACAGCTTCATGGGCATCCTCCCGGCCACCCCTCTATGGGTAACCAGTCCGGAAGAATACCCGTCGGTAGGCCAGAGGAATCGAACCTCCCCAGGGACATGTCTCCATGTCCCCCACCGGTTTTGAAGCCCGGGGATGAACGCCCGGGCTTCCCGCCTGGAGGGGCCCCGGCTCAGGCCGGGACGGTGTTGCGGTCCAAGCGCATCCAGTGCCGGTGCTCGGCGATGGACTCGATGAACTTCGCGGTGAAGTGGTGGTGCTTGGCCCCCTTCGCGTCCGCGACGATGCCCGGCGCGGAGGAAGAGATGCCCCCCGCGTCCAACAGCTCACTGGCCTCGCGGGTGACGCCAATCGCCTTGCAGTGCCGGTAGGCCTCCTGGATGAACTGCATCGCGTCCGCGTCCTTCTTGAGCACCGCCACGCTCGCGGCGCCACCGGGCACGAAGACGGCGTCGTACTCGACCGAGGCCGTGGTGAGCGAGCTCTTGTCCACCATCACCGGCTGGCCATCCGAGCCCTTCACCGTACCCAGTCGCTTGGCGATGACCACCACCTGGCCCCCCGCCTTCTCGATGGCCGCGCGCGTGGCCGACAGGTCATCCGCGTCGAAGCCGTCCGCCACCAGCGCGCCGACGAGCCGCGTGGGGATGGCGTCCTTCTTCGCGTCCTTCTTCATGTACTCGATGCTCAGCGCCGGGGACTTGTCGATCTTCCCCTTCTCCACGGCGGGCTTGGGCACGGGCAGGCCCAGGCCCTCGGCCACCTGCGTGACGAGTTCCTCGTCGATCTTCGCGAGGATCTGCTCCACCACGCGCGCGCGCACCTCCTTGCGCTCCACCTTGCCCAGCTCGAACAGGATGGCCGCGATGATGTGCTCCTGCTCGGGCTTGGACATGCTGCGGAAGAACATGCCCGCCTGGGTGAAGTGATCCTGGAACGACTCGCCGCGCGCGCGCAGCTTCTCCCCTTCCACCTTCTCCGGGAAGTGCCGGTAGCCGCCCTCGGCCGCGACGCTCATGAACGGGCAGCCGCCCCCGAGCGAGTTGGGGAAGTAGTTGGCGCGGCCCTCGAGGATGGTGTGCCGCTTGAAGCCATCCTGCTGGTTGTTGTGCACCGGCGCGAGCGGCCGGTTGATGGGGATCTCGACGAAGTTGGGCCCGCCCAGCCGGGACAGCTGCGTGTCGAGGTAGGAGAAGTTGCGCCCCTGCAGGAGCGGATCATCCGTGAAGTCGATGCCCGGCACGACGTTGGCGGTGCAGAAGGCGACCTGCTCGGTCTCGGCGAAGAAGTTCGTCGGGTTGCGATCGAGCACGAGCTTGCCGACGCGGCGCACCGGGATGAGCTCCTCGGGGATGATCTTCGTCGAATCGAGGATCTCGATGCCGAGCTTCGCGACGTCCTTCTCCTCGATGATCTGCAATCCCAGCTCATACTCGGGGAAGTTGCCCTTCTCGATGTTCTCCCAGAGATCGCGGCGGTGGTAGTCGGGGTCCTTGCCCCCGAGCTTCTGGCACTCGTCCCACACGAGCGAGTGCACACCGAGCTTCGGCTTCCAGTGGAACTTCACGAAGCGAGACACGCCCTTGTCGTTGATCAGGCGGAAGGTGTGGACGCCAAAGCCTTCCATCATGCGGTAGCTGCGCGGCAGGGCACGATCGGACATGACCCACATGAGCATGTGGGCGCTCTCCGGCATGAGCGAGATGAAGTCCCAGAAGGAGTCATGCGCGGAGGCCGCCTGGGGCATCTCATGGTGCGGCTCCGGCTTGGCCGCGTGGATGATGTCCGGGAACTTGATGGCGTCCTGGATGAAGAAGACGGGGATGTTGTTGCCCACCAGGTCCCAGTTGCCCTCCTCCGTGTAGAACTTCACGGCGAAGCCGCGCACGTCGCGTGCCGTGTCCATGGAGCCGCGCGAGCCGGCCACGGTGGAGAAGCGCACGAAGACGGGCGTCTTCTTGGAGGGATCCTGGAAGAGCTTCGCCTTGGTGAGCTCGGCCAGCGACTCATAGGGCTGGAAGTAGCCGTGCGCGCCCGAGCCCCGGGCATGCACGACGCGCTCGGGGATGCGCTCGTGGTCGAAGCGCATGATCTTCTCGCGGAAGTGGAAGTCCTCGAGCAGGGTGGGGCCGCGCGCGCCCACGCGCAGCGAGTTGTCGGTGTTCTCGATGGGAATCCCCTGGTCCGACGTCATCCGATGGCCCGTGGGATTCGAGCGATCCCTGGCGAGGGCCTCGTCCTTGCTGCGCGCGTCGATGCTCACTGCGTCCGGGGTCTTCTTGTTCAAGTGCGTTCTCCTGGGAGTCCCCCGCCCGGATAGGCATGGGCGGGAGAGGAGGCGAGCGCTTCACGGAGTCCTCACCCGGGTGTGCCCATTGGAGAACGGACCCTGGAGCGGACTTGTCACGTGGAAGTCATCACCGGGTGACCGGGCAGGCGCCCGCCTGCTCTTGCCCCCCTGAAATAGAAGGAGCCCGTCGCGGTAGCATGACGCCTCCCCATGCACGCGCCCCGACTCCTCCCGCTCCTGCTGGCCACGGTCCTCATCCCCTCGCTCGCCAACGCCTTCTCGGTGCCGAACCACGAGGCGCTGACGCGCGCCTCCATCGACGCGGCGGTCGCGTCGGACGGCCTGCCCGAGCTCGCGGCGCACCGCGCCATCGTGGTGGCGGGCAGCCGGGACGAGGACCTGAACCTGCACGTCAAGTGGACCGGGTGGAACCATTTCTTCCACCCGGGCCAGACGCTCAACATGGCCTTTCGCAAGGACTCCTCGTCGCGGGTGCGGGCGCTGTGGCAGGAGGCCGAGGAGGCCGCGAGCCACGGCGACCTGACTCAGGCGTTCGGCCGCGTGGGACACCTGGTGCATCACATCCAGGACATGGCGTCGCCGCCGCACGTGGTGCCGGTGATGCACGGGCTGGCGGATCGCTTCGAGCAGCGGGCGATCGCGCCAGAGACCCTCGCCCACGGGCCCCGCATCGACATTCCGCCGATGCCCGGCGACGAGGCGCAGCTCGCCCTGGCCGAGGAGACGCTGAAGCTGGTGCGCACGGGTGCACTGCCGGTGGTGGACGGCAACATCCCCTGGAGCGCGTTCTGGGCCGAGCCCATCCATGCCAACCCCGGCGTGTTCGGCGGCTATGGCGAGGTGGGCAACGCCTTCGGCGCGGCGCGGGTGCGCTGGGAGGGGCGCGCGTGGAAGGTGGACCCCGCCGTGTACGAGGACTTCGTGAACGGACGGGCGGAGGCGGCCATGGCCTACTCGCGCGCCTTCCTGGTGTGGGCGACGGAGCGGCTCACCACCCTGGCCCGGGAGCGCCAGCAGGTCATGCGCGCCCAGTGGGCCCCCTCGCCCGCGCTCGCCCTGGAGGTGATGGGAGGAGCCCTTGCGTCCCCACGAGGGGCCACGCCGGTGGCTGGCGCGCGGGCACTGCTTCCCCTGCCGTGGGCGATGGCCCTGTCGGCCAGCTATGCCCAGACATTGAGCGCTCCGCTCCTGGCGGGCGGGGCGAGCTGCTGGTCGTTGTCCGTGCTCTCTCCGCCGCTGTGGGCGGCGCGGCTGGGCTATGCGAAGGGGTTCGATCTGCGCGCCACGGTGGGCGGGGGCTTGTCCTTCCTCGGCGGCGCGCCCCGTCCGGAGCTTCCGGTGGGCCTGCGCCTGCACACCCAGTTGGGCACGCGGCTGTCGCTCAGCGCGGAAGCCCAGTACCGGCTCTTCTCCCCGTCGCCGGGCCCGTGGGCGAGCGGCATCTCCTTCACCCTGGGCACCGGCTTCACCTGGGGCGACACCTAGCAATCCTTTATCAACCTCCGGATCTTCTCGACGGACGGTGCCCTCCGGGAGAACATCACGCCGGTGCACCTCACTCGCTCTTCCATGAAGCGCCAGCGCCTCGGACGGCTTGTCCTCCTGGGTCAACTCCTGGGCTTCGGATTGACCGGCCACGCCGCGGATTCCGTCACGAACGCCTGCCTAAAGAACCCGGCGTCTTGCGCCATACTGACGGGCAAGGAAGCCGCCGCGCCCGCCACGAAGGGCGCGGCCGAGATAGCCTCCATCGCGGCCACCCTCCGCCTGCTGCCGACCGACATGAAAACACGAGTCGAACGGGAGTTGGTGGAATGCGCTGAGCGGGCGGATTTTCGGGTCAACATTCGTCGCTTCGCTGGCGATCAACCATCGCGCGAGCAGTGCCAGGAGGTACTGCCCGGGTGGGATCCTTGCGGCAAGAAGGTAACCCGCGCCATGCAACTGGGCACCGAGAAGCACCAGTTGGCCCTCCAGTGCATCCAGGAGCGATTCAATCGCCTGTTCCCTGGACGCTTCAGCCTGGAGCAGCGCTATCGCTACGACCAGCAGACCAGAAGCACGAAACTCATCAGCCGAGAAGAAGCCCGAGCACTCCGGAAACAGGATTGTGGAGAGGAACTCAAGGGCACCCTCGTTCCCGATGTGGTCATCCACTCGGGAAACCCTCTTGAAGCCCTGGCCATCTACGACTTCAAGTTTCCTTGTCCTTCGACCAACCAGCCCTCTTGGACCAAGTATCCCGAAGGGCATCCCCACTACCCTGAAAACCAAGGTGACATGTACCAGCACGCATTGGGTGCGGTTGCATTCCGTGTGGCGCCCAACGGGGGAGTTCACTGATGCCCCCAATTCCCAGACTCAGAATCCACCATCCAAAAATGGGGGCGCTCCTTCTCCGGGAGAGCTTGAGCATCTGCTTTTATCTTTCACGTTCTCACCAAGACATCGCGAAGCATGTCAGACGCGCCCTGGAGTTTTATCTTCTCGCGGTCGGCCCCAAGACGCTTGCTTGGTATCCAGATGATGAACGCGGAGACTTCTGGGAACTTGACGACAAGGGCTGGGAATGGGTGCAGCACAAACTCCGCGACGAAGGGGGCGGCATTGTCGAATTGATGGAGAGGCCCGATGCGATCAGCGGGTATCAGTTCGAGTATCGGGGGAGGACGATAGATCCGTCCTTCCCAAGCAAAGTGTGCGCGATGGCCTTCTGGCTACCGACGGAGTTCATGGAAGAGCACGGTCCGGGCCGTGTGCAGGAATTGGCCTTGGGACTGGGCTCCTTCCTCCCCTTCTGCTCCGGACACGCGGGGCTTTCCCTCCACCGTCTTGGCAGAACCCCTGGATTCCACGCCCTGTGCTCCAGCTACCCTGGAATGGATAGGACCGAGGTCGGACACCTGTCCTGGAACCTGGGCACTCGCATCAATGGCACCCACTGGATGAACTTCCTGGGCCCACCGGCGCTTGGGGAACTGGGCGGTGCGAGCGCGCTCCGCTCCCGTCTCTCCTCTCCGGGAACCACCGTGCGGGAACTGGGAGATGAACGCGCCGTCGTCACCCTGGGCGAAGCTCCCGAGGCCGGAGACACCGGCGAGGAGCAGCCGCTCCCGGCGTACCGGGAACTCGCGCGCGTCCTCGAGCCCTGGCTCTACCATGAGACCTACATCAAGGATGAATTCACCCCCGAGGAGATGCTCCGCTGGGAACGTCGCTTCCTGGACTGAGGACGCCCCGCCCCTGCTTCAGTTCGCGAAGATGGGGTGGTTCTCCAGCCAGGACACGAAGAGCGCGTCCGCGAACGGCTTGCCCCCGATGTGCACACCGTGGGTGGCCTCGCCCTCCACCTGCAGTCCTCCTCCCGGCACATAGGTGAGCGTGAGCTCGCCGCCCTTGGGCACGTCCCTCAACGAGCCGAGCAGCCGCTCCAGGTCGTCGCTCAGGGGAGAGTGGCGCAGCGCGGCATTCCGGGCCAGTCCATCGCGGAAGGCATCCACGAGCTGATCCCGGGTGACATGGCGCAGGAAGCGCAGTTGCAGGCGCTTGATGCAATTGGAGGAGATGGCCTCGGACTTCGCCCGCGGCGGCTGCTCGAAGTAGAGCGACCAGACGTAGACCTTGAAGAAGAACATCTGCTGCAGTTCCACGTGGGCCAGCGACAGCTGCTTGCCCTGCAGCATGACTTCCTCGGGCACTCGCACCCCCGCGAGCTCCCGCGCCTGGGCCGAGCCCATGCTCAACAGCAACGCCGCCAACGCTCCCGCGAGCTTCCATCCCTTGCGCACCATCTCCGACCCCCTCGCCACCCCACCAACAGGTAGGGTCCATGGTGCGCACCCGCGACCAGGCCGCCAACCAGGGACGCGGCCCGGACCCCCTCGCAGTGTCCAATGGTGAGCGGAGGGACTGGCGGGGAGCGCACGTTGGTCGTGCTATGGTTCCCCTCCCTGGGCGAGCCCTGCGGCATCCGCTCCGAGCCCAGGACGCTGGGTCGGGGAGGAGCGCGAAATGGGCTTGTCGTTGCGTGGCGCGGCCGATTCCTGCATCAACTGTCGTCCGCGAAGCGCCCTCGCGCGAGTCCACCCGCCCCTATGACTCTGAGTCAGCCTCCCCCTGGTCAGGATCCCTCGTTGAAGGTCGAGGACGAAGCCCCCACGACCCCTGGAATCCCCCACCAGGAGAGCTCCCCGGAGACGGGCGCGGCGCGGCGCGAGGACGATCGGGAGCGGCTGGACATGCTCGTCAACCAGGCGAGCGTGGGCATCACCCAGCGGGCTCTCGACGGCACGTTGGTCATGGCCAACCAGCGCTTCTGCGACATCGTCGGGCGCGCGCTCGAGGACGTGATTGGCCACTCCCAACAATCCCTGACGCATCCGGACGATCGCGACGCGCATGCCGCCCAGTGGCGCAAGCTGTTGGAGACGGGCGAGCCCTACACCGTGGACAAGCGCAACGTGCGGCCCGACGGCTCCGTGGTGTGGGTCAACAACCACGTCACGCTCGCCCGGGATGAGCGGGGCCGCCCGAAGTTCGCCATCTGCGTCACCCAGGACATCACCGCCCGCCGGGAGGCCGAGGAGCGCCTGCACGAGCGGGATCGGCATCTGCGCTTCGCGCAGGAAATCGGGGGCATTGGCGTGTTCACGGTGGAGATGGCCACCGGCGTGTTGACCGTGACGCCGGAGTTCTGCCGTCTGTATGGCATCGAGCCGATGGAGCATCCTCCCTCCAAGGCCATCGAGGAGACCCTCCTCCCCGAGGATCGGCACCACGCCGCGACGGTGGAGTTCCGCGCTCACGGCCGCGTGAGCACCCAGGCCGAGTACCGGATCCGTCAGGCCCGCACGGGACAGGTGCGATGGATTGCCCGGCGCAGCGAGATGATCCGGGATGAGAAGGGCCACCCGCTACGGCTGCTCGGTGTCGTGCAGGACGTGACGGAGCGCCGGGCGGCCGAGGACAGGTTGCGCGAAACCAACGAGCGGCTCCAGCTCGCGCTCAACGCGGGCTCGGTGCTCGGCACGTGGGTGTGGAACATCCCCGCCGGGCTGCTCACGGGTGACGAGCGGTTCGCGCGGACGTTCGAGCTCGCGCCGGAGCAGGCCGCGCGAGGGCTGCCGATCGAGGAGTACGGGGCGTTCGTCCACCCGGAGGATCGCACCCGCGTCGCGGATCAGACCCGCCTCACGCTGCGCACGGGAGGACCCTACCGCTGCGAGTACCGCGTCCGCCGCACCCAGGGGGGGCCCTACTTCTGGATTGAAGCCAACGGCCACTGCGAGCTCGGCGCCGACGGCCAGCCGCTGCGCTTTCCCGGCCTGCTGATGGACATCGACGAGCGCAAACAGGCGGAGCTGCGCCAGGCGGCCGTCATCGAGATCGGCGACAGGCTGCGCGACCTGACCGACACGGCCGATATCGCGGGCACCGCCATGGAGCGGGTCGGGCGGCTGCTGGACATCCTGCGCGCGGGGTACGGCACGATCGACGCCTCGCAGCAGTATGTGGAGATCGAGCGGGACTGGGTCTCCCGTCCCGACACCCTCAGCGTGGCCGGCCTGCACCGCTTCGCCGACTATGGCGTCTACATCGAGGCGCTCAAACGGGGCGAAACCGTCGCCATCCCCGACGTCGAGCAGGACGAGCGGACGAGTTCTGGCGCCGACAACCTGCGGGTGCTCGGCATCCGGGCACTGCTCAACGTGCCCTTGCTGGAGCAAGGCCGCCTCGTCGCGCTCCTCTACCTCCACGACGATCAGGTGCGCCAGTGGAGCCAGGACGAGATCGACTTCCTGAGGGACGTGGCCGATCGCGTCCGGACGGCGAGCGAGCGCGTGCGGGCCGTGGCGCAATTGAGGCAAGCCAACGAGACGCTGGAGCAGCGTGTCGTGGAGCGCACGCGAGAGCTCGATCGGGTCTGGACCGTGTCGCAGGATCTGCTGGTGGTGTCCGATACCGAGGGCAGGTTCCTGCGCGTCAACCCGGCGTGGACCACCCTCATGGGATGGACGCCGGAGGAGCTGTTGGGCAAGACGTCCGCCTGGCTGGAGCACCCCGAGGATCTGGAGAAGACCCAGGCGGAACGGCGCAACCTGTCCGATGGCCAGCCCGTCATGCGCTTCGAGAACCGCTTGCGGCACAAGGACGGCACCTACCGGCTGTTGTCCTGGAAGGCGGTCCCCATGTCCCAGGAGGGGATCACCTACTCCACCGCGCGGGACATCACGGACCAGCGGCAGACCGAGGAGCAGCTGCGCCAGTCCCAGAAGATGGAGGCGGTGGGCAAGCTCACCGGCGGCGTGGCCCATGACTTCAACAACCTGCTGCAGGTGATCGGAGGCAACCTCCAACTGCTGCAGCGCGACCTGGTGGGCAACGAGCGGGGGATGCGCCGCGTGCGCACCGCCATCCACTCGGTGGAACGCGGGGCCCGGCTCGCCTCGCAACTGCTCGCCTTCGCCCGCCGGCAGCCGCTCACCCCCGTGGTGCTCCACCTGGGCCGGCTGGTGCGCGGCATGGATGATCTGCTGCGCCGCGCCCTGGGCGAGGACGTCGAGGTGGAGACCATCATCTCGGGCGGACTGTGGAACACGGCCGTCGATCCCAACCAGCTCGAGAACGTCCTGCTCAACCTGGCCATCAACGCCCGGGACGCCATGGAGAAGTCGGGCAAGCTGACCATCGAGGTCAGCAACGCCCGGCTCGACGAGCGCTACGCGCGGATGCACCCGGACGTGAAGCCCGGGCCGTACGTGCTGCTGGCCGTCTCCGACACCGGAAGCGGCATGCCCCCCGAGGTCATCGAGCGAGCCTTCGAGCCGTTCTTCACCACCAAGCCCGAGGGCCGCGGCACGGGGCTGGGCCTGAGCATGGTGTACGGCTTCGTCAAGCAGAGCGGCGGCCACGTGAAGATCTACAGCGAGGTGGGCCATGGCACGACGCTGAAGATCTACCTGCCCCGGGCGTTCCAGGCCGAGATGCCGATCGAGGAGCTCCCCGAGGGGCCCGTGGAGGGAGGGACCGAGACCATCCTCGTCGTCGAGGACGACGCCGAGGTGCGCGCCACGGTGGTGGAGATCCTCGCGGACCTGGGCTACCGCGTGCTCAAGGCCGCGGATGGCCAGGGCGCACTGGCCATCATCCAGAGTGGCCTCCCGGTGGATCTGCTGTTCACCGACGTGGTGATGCCCGGTCCGGTGCGCAGCACCGACCTGGCCCGGCAGGCCAAGGCCCTGCAACCGGGAATCGAGGTGCTCTTCACCTCGGGGTACACGGAGAACGCCATCGTGCACGGAGGACGGCTCGACCCGGGGGTCCACCTGTTGAGCAAGCCGCACCGCCGGGAGGAGCTGGCGCGCAAGCTCCGGCAACTGCTCAACCAGCGCCCGCCACGGCGGGAGACGCCCCGCCCGCCCCCGCCCGCCCCCGAGAAGCCCCGGACACCCGAATCCCCGCCGCGCCCGGACGAGCCCGCGTTCCTGCGCATCCTCCTGGTGGAGGACGATGAGGACATCCGCACGTCGGCGCTCGAGTTGATGGGCCTGCTGGGACACGAGGTGGTGGCGGTGGGGAGCGCGGAGGAGGCCAGCCGCGTGCTCAAGCGCCAGCGCTTCGACGTGCTGTTCACCGATGTGTCACTGCCGGGCATGTCGGGCGTGGAGCTGGCCCGGGAAGTCATCCGGCTCCAGCTCGGGATGAAGATCGTCATCGCCTCGGGACACGGCAGCTCGGCGCTCACCGGCGCGGACGCGCGCCTGCAAGGGGTGGTGGTATTGCCCAAGCCCTATGCCCTGCCTCAAATCCAGAAGGTCCTGGAGCAGGAGCGGTAGCGCCCCGGGGCGCCTCCAAGCCGCCTGGGGAGGAGCCAACAGAACAGGGGGCACTTGGGGAACACACGCGCCCGGGGGCATGCGATGGGCTTGCTCCCGGGAGGGCCGGGCAGCAGGATCCCCGCATGAGTGACAAACTGGTCCTGAGTGACGAGGAGTGGAAGAAGCGGCTGACCCCCCAGGAGTACCAGGTGCTGCGCCAGCACGGCACCGAGCGGCCGGGAAGCGGCTGCTTCCTGGGCACGAAGGAGCCCGGCACGTATGTCTGCGCCGGTTGCGGCAACCCGCTGTTCAAGTCGGGCGAGAAGTTCGAGTCCGGGACGGGCTGGCCGTCCTTCACCCAACCGCTCAAACCCGACGCGGTGACGGAGTATCGCGACGTCTCGTACGGGATGGTGCGCACCGAGGTGCGTTGCGGCCGGTGTGATGGGCACCTGGGACACGTCTTCCCGGATGGCCCTCCGCCCACGGGGCTGCGCTACTGCATGAACTCGGTGGCGATGAAGCACGCGCCGGAGGGACAGAGCCTCCCGCTCGTCACGAAGTGAGGGCTCAGCGCGTGGCGCGCTCGGCCTCGGTGAGGCGCTTCTTGGACAGCGACAGGTACTTCTCGTCCATGTCGATGCCCACGTAGCGCCGGCCCAGCTTGAGCGCCGCCACGCCCGTGGTGCCACTGCCGTTGAAGGGATCCAACACCAGCGCGTCCTCGGGGGTGCTCGCCTCGATGACGCGCTCCAGCAGCGACACCGGCTTCTGCGTGGGGTGGCTGCCGTGCGCCTTCTCCTCCTTGCGCGGCGCCGTCATCGTCCACACACGGCCGGACTCGTCGGCGTTCAACTCCTCCTCGCCCGAGCGCGGCAGCGCCCACACATCGCGCATCTGCTTGCCGCCGTTGTCCGCCTTCATCTTCGCGTAGTTGAAGGTGTGCTGGAGCTTGGCGGCCGGCTTGGGCGACGCCCAGATGAGCAGCTCGGAGGAGTGGGTGAAGTAGCGGCAGGCGAGGTTGGGGCTCGCGTTGGGCTTGTACCAGGTGACGGTGTTGAGCAGCTTGTAGCCGAGCTTCTGCATCGCGAAGCCCACCGAGAAGATGACGTGCTGGGTGCCGCTCACCCAGATGCTGCCGGTGGGCTTGAGCACGCGCTGGCAGGCCTTGAGCCACGCGGTGGTGAAGGCATGGTCCTCCTCCACCCCGCGCGACACGTCCCAGCCGCCCTTGTTCACCGCGGCGCGCTTGCCGTTCTTGCAGGTGAAGCCGCCGTTGGACAGGAAGTAGGGCGGATCCGCGAAGACCATGTCGAAGGTGCCCGGCTCGAACTGCTCGAGCAGCGCGAGGCTGTCCCCCTGGTAGAGCCGGTACGCATCGCTCTTGGCGTAGAGGCTCTCGCGCAGGGTGGGCTGAACAAGCTTCAGGACAGGAGCTGCGGCTTCGGCGGACATCTCGCCTCCGTCAGGGGGTCGGTGAACGGAGGGCAATGTGCCGCAACAATCGGCTACGTCTAATTCCCAGCCTGTTTTTGTCTGATCGATCCTGTAGCACCCGAAGCGCGTCCAAAAAATTGACGGCTCCACTCCATGTCACCCGAGCCGCTATGCTCACCGGCACCAACCACCATGGCTCCGCCCCTCACCTCCGAACAGGCCCTCGCGCTCGCGCCCGACTCCTCCGTGGCCGCCTCTGGCCAGAAGCTCGCGCGGGAGCGGGAGTGGAAGCTCCTGGGCCTCGGCGAGCGCGCCGCCTGGGGCGAGTGTCAGGGCAGCGCGCTGTACCAGGTGCGCATCGATCTATCGGACCTCACGCCCTCGTGCACGTGCCCCAGCCGCAAGATTCCCTGCAAGCACTGCATCGGGTTGCTGCTGCTGCTCGCCGCGGAGCGCCTGCCCCAGGCCGCGACTCCCGCCTGGGTGGAGGAGTGGCTCACCAAACGCTCCGCGGCCGCCGAGCGCAAGGCGGCGAAGAAGGCGGCGCCCGCGGCGGAAGGCGCCGCCCCCGTGGACACGAAGGCACGGGCGAAGCGCGCCTCCGAGCGCCAGGAGCGCATGGCCCGGGGCATGGACGCCCTGGGGCTGTGGATGGAGGATCTCGTGCGCGGGGGACTGGCCCGGCTCGACACGGCGGCGTCCGTGCATGAACAGGCGGCGCGGCTGGTGGACGCGGAGAGCCCGGGCCTCGCGGCGCAACTGCGTTTGCTCGCGGGAGAGCTGGAGGGACGTCCCGAGCCCCGGCGCCTCGTGGAGCGGCTCGGGCGGATCGCCCTCGTCGTCGAGGCCTGGCGGAAGCTGGAGCAGCTACCCGAGCCCCTCGCGGCGGATGTCCAGGCGCGGGTGGGCGCCCCGCTGCGCGACGAGGATGTCCTCGCCCGCGGCGAGCGCCTCCAGGACACCTGGGCCGTCGTCAGCCAGGAGCTGGACGACTCGACGCACGTGCGCGAGCAACGCACGTGGCTGCTCGGCACCACCCACGGCCGGACGGCCCGCGTCCTCCAGTTCGCGGTCGGGGCCTCGGGGCAGTTCTCCGAGAAGCTCATTCCGGGCACCGCCTTCGACGCGGAGCTCGTGTACTGGCCGAGCGCGGCGCCCCAGCGGGCGAAGGTCCTCGAGCGGCGGGGAGACCTCCGGCCCTGGACGGGCGCCCTGCCCTCGCTCTCGCTCGACACGCTCCAGCGGCGCTTCGCCGAGGAGCTGGCCCGGCAACCCTTCCAGGAGCGCGTGGCGGCGATGCTGGGCGGCGTCGTCCCCGTGCTGGAGAACGAGGAGCGGATGTGGCTGCGCGACGCCACGGGCTCGGCGCTCCGGCTCGGCCCGTGTGACCGGTGGAAGCTGCTGGCGCTGTCGGGAGGCCACCCGGTGGACGTGTTCGGCGAATGGGATGGGGAACGGCTGCGTCCGCTGAGCGTGCTCGTGGACGGAACGCTGTACTCCCTGGGAGGAGGCGCGCGGTGAACGATCTGGATGCATTGACGCGCCTCGCGTTCCTGGGCACCGCCCACGCGCCCGAGCCCGACTCCCTGGGAGGCGTGGAGGGCCAGACGGCGCGCGCGCTGAGTGCCCTGTCCGTGGAGAAGCGGGTGCTGCTCGCGGCCGGAGCGCGGGGCGTGGCACGGGCCGCGGGTGGCCGCCTGTCCCAGCTCGGCCCGCCCGGGGAAGCGGCACCGCCCGACACCCTGGAAGTCTGTCCTCCCCGCGTGAGCGCCCTCCTGGTGGAGGTCATGGCCGCCGCGGACGCCGAGATGCTGCGGGCGATCCTCGAGCGGATGGCCCACGTACGCCGCCGCCTTCCCCCGGAGCTGCTGCCCCGCCTGCTCGGATTCAAGGGACCGATGCGCGAGGCGATCGTTCCGGTGCTGGGCGAGCGGGGCCAGTGGCTCGCCCGTCTCCACCCCGAATGGCGCTCCGCGCCGACCGGCACCGGCACCTCCCCCGAGGAGGCCGAGCGCGTGTGGACGGAGGGGACCTTCGAGGAGCGGCGCACGGTGCTCGAGCAGACCCGGCTCACGGAGCCGGCCCGCGCCCGTGCCTGGCTCCAGGGGACCTTCGCCCAGGAGAAGAGCGACCACCGCGTCCGGTTCCTCTCCAGCCTGAAGCAGGGACTCTCCCCGGAGGATGAGCCCTTGTTGGAGCTGGGCCGCAAGGATCGCGCGGCCGGGGTGCGCGAGGTGGCGAGGGAGCTGCTCTCCCGGCTGCCCATGTCCGCCTTCGCGCGGCGCATGGAGGAGCGGGCCCGGGCGGTGCTGCACTGGGAGGCACCCGGGACGATCCGCGTCCGCTTCCCCGCGAAGTGGGACGCCGAGGCCGAACGCGATGGTCTGGACAAGCCGCCCGCCGGCCTCGGCCAGGGCGAGCACTGGCTCCAGCGGCTCCTGTCGGCCCTCCCCCTGTCCACCTGGGAGAACGCGTTCGGCGCCACGCCGGAGCAGCTCGTCGCCGCCGCCGAGAGGAGCGAGGACGGCATCGGGCTCACGGTGGGATGGGCCCACGCGGTGCGCCTGGGAGCCTCGCCGGCCTGGGCCTCCGCCCTGTTCGACTTCTGGGCCCGTCAGAAACCCAAGGTGCTCCCGCCCGAGCGCGCGGAGGACCTGGCGTCCACGCTGTTCGAGGCCCTGCCTCCCCCGGAGCGCGCCGGACACACCCTGCGCGTGCTGCGTGGAGCACAGCCCCTGCCCCCGCTGGAGCGCGCCCTCGACCTGACGCCCGCGCCCTGGCCGGAGGAGCTCGCCCGGGCCTGGCTCTCGGCCCTTCGCCAGCAGCTCGACGCGACTCCCCGGGCCGAGGCATTGCTCGGAGTTCTCACCCGCTCCGCGCTCATTCTTCCCGCGGAGTGTCTCGCCGCCGCCGCCGAGCCCATCCAACTGCCCACTCCCCTGTCCTACTGGGAGCGGACCCTGCACCGTTTCCAGACGAGCGTCTCGCTCTGCCGGACCCTTCACGAGGAGCTGAAACCGTGACCGCCACCGCCCTTCTCCGTCAACACGCCGAGCAGCAATACGCCGAGGAACTGGCCGCGCTCGCCAAGGCGGATGACCGGCCCAAGCCCCAGGGCTGGACGCTCTCGCCCTGGGCCGTGCGCCTCTACCTGCTCGGCGGCACGCTGCCCAACGGCTTCCGGGTGAGCGCCAAGTACATCGGCAACGCGCGGCTGGTGGAGATCGCCGTGGCGACGCTCGCCACCGACCGGGCCCTGCTGCTCTACGGCGTGCCCGGCACCGCCAAGTCCTGGCTGAGCGAGCACCTGGCCGCCGCCATCTGCGGGGACTCGACACTGCTCGTGCAGGGCACGGCGGGCACGGACGAGGCGGCCCTGCGCTATGGCTGGAACTACGCGCGGCTGCTCGCGGAGGGCCCCTCGGAGAAGGCCATGGTCCCAAGCCCCATCATGCGCGCCATGCGCGAGGGCAAGCTCGCGCGCATCGAGGAGCTGACACGCATGCCGGGCGAGGTGCAGGACGCCCTCATCACCCTGCTCAGCGAGAAGACGCTCCCCATTCCGGAGCTGTCCAGCGAGGTGCAGGCCCGCGCGGGCTTCAACGTCATCGCCACGGCGAACAACCGCGACCGGGGCGTGAACGAGCTGTCGAGCGCCCTGCTGCGCCGCTTCAACACGGTGGTGCTGCCCACCCCCGACTCGTTGGAGCAGGAGGTGGAGATCGTCGAGAAGCGCGTGGCCGAGATGGGACGCACCCTGGCGCTGCCCGCGGAGAAGCCCGCGCTGGAGGAGATCCGCCGGGTGGTCACCCTCTTCCGCGAGCTGCGTGGCGGCGCGACGCTGGATGGGACGATGAAGCTCAAGACGCCCTCGGGCGCGCTGTCCACGGCGGAGGTCATCTCCGTGATGAACGGGGGCCTGGCCATGGCGGGCTACTACGGGGACGGCGTGCTGAAGGCGCCGGACCTGGCCGCGGGCCTCACGGGCGCCATCGTGAAGGATCCCGTGCAGGACCGGGTGGTGTGGCTGGAGTACCTCAAGACGGTGGTGAAGGAGCGCGAGGGGTGGAAGGACCTCTACCGCGCGTGCATGGAGGTCCTGTGAGCACGGAGCCGGGCGCGGCCGTTCATGTGCTCGGCGTGCGGCACCATGGGCCCGGCAGCGCGCGCGGCGTGCGCTCCGCGCTGGAAGCGCTCCAACCCGACGTGGTGCTCATCGAGGGCCCTCCCGACGCGGACGAGCTCCTGCCGCTCGCGGCCCAGGCCGGCATGAAGCCGCCGGTGGCGCTGCTCGTCTACGCGCTCGATACGCCCGCGCACGCCGTCTTCTACCCGTTCGCCGTCTTCTCCCCGGAGTGGCAGGCCATCCAGTACGCCCTGGGGCGCTCGCTGCCCGTGCGCTTCATCGACCTGCCCCAGGCGCACCAGCTCGTGCCGGAAGCCCTGGCCCAGGAGAAGGCGGAGCCGCCCCGGGAGGATGCGCTGGGGGGACTCGCGCGAGCGGCCGGCCACGAGGAGGGCGAGGCGTGGTGGGAGCAGCTCATCGAGCAACGCCAGGACGCGCGGGGCGTCTTCGAGGCCGTGCTCGAGGCGATGACCGCCGTGCGCGAGGCGGGGGGAGACATTCCCGCGCGCGAGGCCCTGCGCGAGGCGCACATGCGGCGCTGCATCCGCCAGGCGAGGAAGGAGGGCTTCCAGCGGATCGCCGTCGTGTGTGGCGCGTGGCATGGCCCGGCGCTCGTCCAGGCGAAGCCCGCGCGCGAGGACGACGCGCTGCTCAAGGGCCTGCCGAAGACGAAGGTGGCGGCCACGTGGATTCCCTGGACGTATGACCGGCTCGGCTGGCGCAGCGGGTACGGCGCGGGCGTGGACTCCCCCGGGTGGTACGCGCACCTGTGGCTCACCCCCGAGCGGCCGGTGAGCACCTGGGCGGCGCGCATCGCGCAGCTCTTGCGCGGTGAGGGGCTGGACGCATCATCCGCGAGCGTCATCGAGACGGTGCGGCTCGCCGAGGCGCTCGCGGCGCTGCGGGGGCGGAGCGCGGTGGGGTTGGGAGAGCTGCGCGACGCCGCGCTCAGCGTGCTGTGCGAGGGGGACGCGACCCCGCTGGCGCTCGTGCACGACCGGTTGGAGGTGGGCACGGGCCTGGGCGAGGTGCCCTCCGACGTGCCCGCGGTGCCGCTCGCGAGGGACCTGGCCGCGCTGCAGAAGTCCCTGCGCCTGCCGCCCACGGCCGAGAGCAAGCTCCTGGAGCTGGACCTGCGCAAGGAGCTCGATCGGGGCCGGAGCCGACTCCTGCACCGGCTGCGACTGCTCGACATTCCCTGGGGAGCGCCCGAGGACGACACGCGCAACGCGAAGGGCACCTTCCGCGAGAACTGGCGCGTGAAGTGGGAGCCCGAGCTGGCCGTGCGCGTCGTGGAGGCGAGCCTCTTTGGCAACACGGTGGAGTCGGCGGCCACGGGCCGGGTGAAAGCCCGGGCCGCCGAGGCGAAGGAGCTGGACACGCTGACGGCCCTGCTCGAGGCGAGTCTCCTCGCGGAGCTGTCCGCGTCCATCAACACCGTGCTCGGCCATGTGCAGGAGCTCTCCACGCGCTCGGCGGACGTGCCGAAGCTGATGGAGGCCTTCCCGCCCCTGGTGCGCACGGTGCGCTACGGCAGCGTCCGGGAAACACCCACCGAGCCCATCCTCGCCATCATCCATGGGCTGCTCGAGCGCATCCTCATCGGACTGCCCGGGGCGTGCGTCGCGTTGGATGAAGACGCCGCGCGCGAGCGCCATGGCCAGTTGAGCGCCCTGCACGCCGCGATGGTGCTGCTCGAGGACAAGGCGCGCCTGGAGGAGTGGTCCCAGGCGCTGGAGGGGCTCGTGCAGCGGGACGCGGTGCACGGGCTGCTGCGCGGAGCGGCGCTGCGGCTGCGGGTGGAGATGGGCCACGTGGAGGACGCCGTGCTGGGCCCGCTCGCCCGGAAGGCGCTGTCTCCGGCGGTGCCCCCCGCCGAGGCGGCCGCGTGGCTGGAGGGGCTCGTCACCGGGAGCGCGCTGCTGCTGCTGCACCGCGACGAGCTGTGGGCGGCGCTCGACGGGTGGCTTTCCGGCCTCACGCGGGAGACCTTCGTCGAGCAGCTTCCCCTGGTGCGGCGTGCGTTCTCGCGCTTCGGAGCAGCCGAGCGGCGCGCCATGGCGGAGCGCATCCGGCGGCCCTCCACCGCGCCGGGAGCAGCCCGGAGCACGAGGGCTGGAGACGATCTGGATCCCGAGCGTGTGGCGCAGGTGCTGCCCGTGCTGTCGCTCATCTTGGGAGTGAGGCTCGATGAAAACCTCGGATGAAGAGCGGCTGGAGCGCTGGCGGTTGGTGTTGGGGCAGCCGGCGCAGGAATCGCTGGGGGTGTCACTCGGGGAGACCGAGCGGAGCATGGATAAGACCCTCGAGGCGCTGTACGACTCCGAGCGCAAGGCGGGGCTCGGCGCGTCCTCGCCCCAGGTGGCGCGCTGGCTCGGGGACATCCGCGAGTACTTCCCCTCGTCCGTGGTTCGCGTCATGCAGGGGGATGCGATGGCACGGCTCGGGCTGACGGAGATGTTGCTCCAGCCGGAGATGCTGGAGGCGGTGGAGCCGGACGTGCAGCTGGTGGCCACGCTCTTGTCCTTGCGCAAGGTCATCCCCCAGAAGACGAAGGAGACGGCGCGCCGGGTGGTGCGCAAGGTGGTGGACGAGCTGGAGCGGCGGCTGCGGGCCCCCACCGAGCGGGCCGTGCGGGGAGCGCTGTCACGGGCGTCGCGCACGCGCCGGCCGAGGGCCTCGGAGATCGACTGGGATCGGACGCTGCGGGCCAACCTGGGCAACTACCTGCCCGAGCGCAAGAGCGTGGTGGTGGAGAAGCTGGTGGGCCACGGACGCAAGCGCTCGAGCCTGCGGGACGTGGTGCTGTGCATCGACCAGAGCGGCTCCATGGCGGCGTCGGTCGTCTATTCGAGCATCTTCGGCGCGGTGCTCGCGTCCCTGCGGGCGGTGTCCACGAAGATGGTGCTCTTCGACACGGCGGTGGTGGACCTGAGCGAGCAGTTGTCGGATCCGGTGGACCTGCTGTTCGGCACCCAGCTCGGAGGGGGCACGGACATCGATCTGGCGCTCGGGTATTGCCAGCAGATCATCACCCGCCCGGCACAGACCATCCTGGTGCTCGTCACGGACCTGTACGAGGGAGGCAACGCACAGCGGATGCTCCAGCGGGCCGCCGCGCTCGTCCAGAGCGGCGTGACGGTCGTGTGTCTTCTGGCCTTGAGCGATCAGGGCACGCCCTCGCATGACCCGCACCATGCCGCGCACTTCGCGGCGCTGGGCATCCCCACCTTCGCGTGCACACCGGACCTCTTTCCGGAACTCATGGCCGCGGCGCTTCAACGCAAGGACTTGCGCGCCTGGGCCTCACGCCAGGAACTCCAGGTGGCCCGCCCCGGGTGAGCGCGGCGGAGACGCCTCACGGAGATTCGACGTGCTCGCACGTGAACCCGCTTCGCGCGCCCCCGCCTTGTGGCAAGCTCGCGGCCCGCATGGAGACGTCCCCCCCGCTCCTCCGGTTGTTGGACATCACCCGAAGCTTTCCCGGCGTCGTCGCCAACGACCACGTCAGCCTCGACCTCCACGCGGGCGAGGTCCATGCCCTGCTGGGCGAGAATGGCGCGGGAAAGACGACGTTGATGAACATCCTCTACGGGCTGGATGCACCGGACTCGGGGGAGATCCTCGTCGACGGCCGCCCCGTGCGCATGGGCTCTCCCGCCCAGGCGTTGCGGCGGGGAATCGCCCTGGTGCCTCAGCACCCCCTGCTCGTCGAGCGCCACACCGTGGCGGAGAACCTGGCACTCGGCCTGCGTGGCGGCTGGTTGATGACCAAGCGCCGGCTGCGCGCCACCCTGCGCGAGCGGCTCGCCGGACAAACTCTTCCGATGGACCTCGACACCCGGGTGGAGAACCTCTCCGCCGGAGAGAAGCAGCGGCTGGAGATCCTCCGCGCGCTGCTGCGAGGCGTCCGCGTCCTCATCCTGGACGAGCCCACCAGCGTGCTCACCCCCCAGGAGGTGGAGCCGCTCTTCCAGCAGCTCGCCCAGCTCAAGACCCGGGGCGTGGGCATCCTCTTCATCAGCCACAAGCTGGATGAGGTGCTCGCGCACTCGGATCGCATCACCGTGCTGCGCGCGGGCCGCAAGGTGGGCGAGGCGTCCGCGCGGGAGACGACGCGGGAGCAGTTGGTGAAGTTGATGCTGGGTCGCGAGGCGGTGCCCCGGCCCCAACTCGCACCGCCCCGGCCGGGCGTGCGGCTGGAGGTCCAGGGCCTGGAGGTCCGCTCGGATCGCGGGACGCGGGCGGTGAAGAACATCCACTTCTCGCTCGCGCCCGGGGAGATCCTCGGCATCGCGGGAGTCGCGGGCAGTGGCCAGCGAGAACTCGTGGAGGCGCTCACGGGCCTGCGGCCCTACCAGGGGCAGGTGCGCTTCGAGGGGCAGCCCCTGCGGGCGACATCACCCGCCGAGCTGTTCGCCCAGGGCGTGGCCCATGTCCCCGAGGAGCGCGCCGCCGGAACGGTCCCCGCGCTGAGCGTGGCGGAGAACCTCGCCCTGCGCACGTGGAACACGGCGCTGCGGCGCGGGCCCTGGCTGGATCGGGCGCGCATGGAACGCGAGGCGCTCGGCATCATCCAGACGTATGGCATCGCCACGCCGGGCCCGAGCACCCCCCTGCGGCTGCTGTCCGGAGGCAACATCCAGCGCGCGGTGATCGCCCGGGAGCTGGCGGGCTCGCCCCGGTTGCTCATCGCGGTCCATCCCACCTATGGGGTGGACATCGGAGCCACCGAGCGGGTGCACCGGCTGCTCATCGAGCGGGCCCAGGAAGGCATGTCCGTGCTGCTGGTGACGGAGGATCTCGAGGAGCTGTTCACGCTCTCGCATCGCGTGGCCGCGCTCTACCAGGGCGAGCTGAGGGGGCCCTGGCCCGCGGGCGAGGTGGACGTGGAGCGGCTCGGGCGGATGATGACGCAGGCGACGGAGGGCGCGGCGTGATCCGCCTGGAACAGGAGCCCCGGCCCCGCCGGGCGAAGGTGCTCGGGGTGTATCTGGGGATGGGCCTGGTCGCGTTCTCGCTGACCGGAGGCGTCTTCGCGGCCTATGGCGTGAGCCCGTGGGAGGTCTACCGCGCGCTGCTGGAGGGCACGCTGGGCGAGCGCCAGGGGCTGGCCGAGGTCCTGCGCCGCACCCTCCCCCTGGTGCTCATTGGGAGCGGGCTCACCCTGGCCTTCCGCGTGGGGTTCTTCAACATCGGCGCGGAGGGCCAGCTCCTGATGGGCGCGGTGGGGGGCACGGCCGTCGCGCTCTTCCTGCCGCCGGGGGTGCTGAGCCTGCCCCTCATGTTCCTCGCGGGCGCGGTGGCCGGAGGGCTGTGGGCCCTGCCCGCCGCGTGGCTGCGCTCGAACGTGGACGTGAACGAGATCCTCACCACGTTGATGCTGAACGCGGTGGCCAGCGCCTTCGTGCTCTACCTCGTCAGTGGTCCGTGGCGAGGGGAGCAGGTGCAGGGCTACACCTATACCGACACGTTCCCGGACGAGGCCTCGCTGCCGGTGCTGGGGGACTCGTTGGTGCATTGGCCCACCGGGGTGCTCGGGGTGGTGCTCGCGCTGGCGCTGCAGGTGCTGCTCACCCGGACGTCCCTCGGCTACGCGCTGCGGGTGGTGGGGGCGAGCCCCCGGGCGGCGCGCTACGCGGGCCTGCCCACGGGGCGCGTGGTGCTGCTCACCGGCCTGCTGTCGGGCGGAGCCGCGGGGCTGGCGGGCGTGGGCGAGGTGGCCGGCATCCATCACCGGCTGTTGGATCCCACCCAGCTCTCGCTCGGCTACGGCTTCACCGCCATCATCGTGGCGTGGCTGGCCCGGGGTCACCCGGCGCTGGTGCTGCTCACCGCGCCCCTCATGGGCGTCATCCTCGCGGGAGGGGATCTGCTCAAGATCAGCTTCAACATGCCCTTCCGGGTCATCGACGTCTTCAGTGGAGTGTTGTTGCTCTGCCTCATCTCCGGCGAGGCCCTGGCGCGCTACCGCGTGAGGTGGGGACGATGATCGACGAAATGCTCCAGGCGCTGCTCCGCGCGCTCTCCTTTGGCACGCCTTTGCTGCTGGCGTGTCTGGGCGCGCTCGTCAACGAGCGGGCGGGCGTGGTGAACCTGGGAGTGGAGGGGATGATGGCGCTGGGGGCCCTGACGGCCTTCGGCGTGGCGACGGAGACGGAGTCGCTGGGGCTCGCGGTGGCGCTGTCCCTGGTGGCCGGAGCCCTGGCGGCGCTGCTGCATGGATTCGTGACGCTCACGCTGCGCGCCAACGCGTACGTGTCCGGGCTGGCGCTGACGATGCTGGGGCTGGGCGTGTCGGGGCTGCTGGGCAACCGCTACGAGGGCGCCATCCTGCTGGAGCCCGCGCCCGAGCTGCCCTTCACCGTGGCGGCGGGAGTGCTGGCCATGGGCCTCTGGGCCTTCCTGTACGCCACGCGGCCGGGGCTGGTGTTGCGCTCGGTGGGAGAGAACCCGGCGGCGGCGGACGTGCTGGGCGTGAGCGTGGGCGGGGTGCGCTACCTGGCGGTGGCCGTGGGTGGAGCGCTGGCGGGACTGGCCGGCGCGTTCCTGTCGCTGGCCTACCGTCCCGCGTGGACGGATGGCATGACGGCGGGCCTCGGGTGGATCGCCGTGGCGCTGGTCATCTTCGTGGGGTGGAGCCCCCCGCGCGCGGTGCTCGGCTCGGTCTTCTTCGGACTGCTCTACTATCTGCAATTCCGGCTCCAGGACCAGAGCCGGGTGCCCACCGAGCTCTTCGCGGCCATGCCCTACCTGCTCGTCGTGGGGGTGCTGGCGCTCGCGGGGCTGCGGCGCACCCAGGGCTCGGCGCCGGCGTCGTTGGGCAAACCCTATCATCGGGGCGAGCGGTAATCAGACAAGGAGCATACGGATGAAGTCACCTGTGATGTGGCTGGTATTGCTGGCATTGGGCCTGTCCGGCTCGGCGCGAGCGGACGAGGCGAAGCTCAAGGCGTGCTTCATCTACGTGGGGCCGGTGGGCGACATCGGCTGGAGCCATGCGCACGACGAGGCACGCAAGCTGACGATGAAGGCGCTGCCGTGGTTGGAGACCCAGTACGTGGAGTCCGTGCCCGAGGGCCAGGCGCTGCCCGTCATCGATCGGCTGGTGAAGGGCGGCTGCCAGGTGGTGCTCACCACGAGCTTCGGCTTCATGGATCAGACGCTCGAGGCGGCCAAGAAGTACCCGAAGGTGGTGTTCGCGCACGCCGCGGGCTTCAAGCGGGCGCCCAACATGGCCACCTACATGGCCGACTTCTATCAAATCTACTACCTCAACGGCCTGATGGCGGGAGCGCTGACGAAGTCCGGCAAGGTGGGCTACGTGGGCGCCTTCCCGATTCCCGAGTTGAAGCGCCACATCTCCGCGTTCGCCATGGGCGTGCGGGCCGTGAATCCCCAGGCCACGGTGAACGTGAAGTGGATCAGCTCCTGGGTGAGCCCCGTGAAGGCGCGCGAGGCGGCCGAGGCGCTGATGGCCGAGGGCAATGACGTCCTGGCCTTCAGCGAGGACACGGCCACGGTGGTGCAGGTGGCGGGACGCAAGAAGGTGCCGGTCTTCTCGCACTACTCGCCCATGCTGCGCTTCGCGCCGGACTTCGTGGTGTCCGGACAACTGGTGCACTGGGAGAAGATCTACATCGACTTCCTGAGCAAGGTGCGCGACGGCACGTACGCGCCGGGCAAGCTCCAGGACGTGGACTACTGGTGGCTGCTGCGCGAGGGCGCGGTGGAGATGGGGGGCCAGCCGGGAGTGCCCATCAATCCCAAGTTCGTGGACGCGCTGAAGAAGGCGCAGATGACGGTCGGCGGCAAGCAGGTGTCCGTGCATGACCGGGTGCTGGAGCTGCTCAAGGACATGTCCTCGAGCAAGCCCGGCTTCGATCCCTTCACCGGTCCGCTCCCGGATCGCCACGGGGCCACGCGCGTGCCCGCGGGCAAGACGCTGACGAAGGAGGAGCTCAACCAGATGCAGTGGGTGTCCCCCGGCGTCACCGGCCCGGTGGCCGACGAGCCCAAATAGACGAAGAAAAGGCCGGGGTGCCCGTCATGACGAATCCATAGAAGTCCGGAGCGGCTCACCGCTTGCTGCCTCCCGCGCGTGCACCCCACGAGCAGGAGGCAGTTCCATTTCGTGGGGAGTTCATGGCTCGGCTCCGCAACATGAACGAAGGCACCAATCCCGACGAGAGCACTGGGCAGGATCGGCTCGAGCTTCTGTCCATGGCGACCGCGTCGACGAAGCAGACTCCGCCGTCTCTCGCGAGTCTGTTCTAGACGCCCCCTCAAACGCCGCGAGCACGGCGGGAAACCCTCGGAGAGGATTTCCGGCGCCGTGCCCGGCGGTGAAGCAACGACCAGGCGAGACGATCAGGCCTCGGCCTTCTTGCCGCCCTTCTTGGCGGGAGCCGCGGGAGCGGCGGCGGGGGCAGCGCCCTCCGCGGCGCCCTCGCCGGCGGCGGGCTTGGAGGCGTACTTCTTGCGGAACTTCTCCACGCGGCCCGCAGTGTCGAGCAGCTTGTACTTGCCGGTGAAGAAGGGGTGGCAGTTCGAGCAGACTTCCACCGCGAACGAGCCACGCGAGGACCGCGTCTCGACGACGTTGCCACACGCACAGGTGATGCGAGACGGGGCGTAAACCGGGTGCAGATCGGGCTTCATGTGCAACTCCCTGCGCCTTGCCCCCACCCCAAGGTGGGAGGTCTGGCGTTTTCGAGGTAGGCCGGCGCTTATAACGGCGCGCCGGGCGGGGCACAAGGCCCGTGACCGGGCCCTGTTCCGTCCTAGTGAGATGCGGACCCCGCGGGTTCGATTCGCTCCACGAGCCGCTTCACCGCCGGATCATCCACCACGTCGCTCCCCAGCTGGAGGTAGGAGAAGCGGAAGGTGCGCTCGCCCGCCTTCCCGACCAGCTTCGCTTCCTGGGTGAGCTGCTGGACGCGCTTCTCCAGGCTGGCAATCGTCTCGCGCCAGGAGGCCCGGACCGTCTCGTCCTTGGCGGCGGCGAGGCTGCGCCGGGCCTGCTGGAGGTTCTCCTCGACGAGCTTGACGCCCTGCTGGGCCCGCTCGGCGGACGAGAGATCCTGGAAGGGGCCCTTCCCCTCCACGGAGAGCTCCAGCCGGGCGACCTGCCTGCCCCGCTCCGCTCCCCCGAGGAGCACGGCGAAGTCGTTGCGCTGGGGCAGGAACGCCCGGCCCTCGTGGGACTGGAGGATGAAGTCCACCGTGGTGCCCACCTGCACCGACAGGGGCTCCAGTTCGTCCTGGGGAAGCGCCGCGAGCACCACCACCACGTCCACCTTCTCCTGCTCGCGCAGCCGGCGTGCCTCGGAGAGCGCCGCCTTGGTTGGAGGCAGGCCCTTCACCCCCTTGGCCGTGGAGACCGGGCCCGAGGGCGACACGCCCACCACGCCGAACTTCACCCCGCCCACCGTCACCACGGTGGAGGCGGCGAACAGGGGCTTGCCCTCCGCGTCCACGAGGTTGGCGGACAGCAACTTGAGCTTCTTGCCCTTCACCGTCTGGGTGAGGAAGCCGGCCCCCAGGGTGAGATCGCGCGCGCCCACGGCCAGGGCCGTGGTGCCCAGGGCCTCCATCTGCTCGAGCAACAGCACGGCCCGCTCCTTCTCCCGAGCCATGCCTCCGGGAGCGGGGGATTTGAACAGAGCGTTTCCTGAATCCAGCACCAGCACCGGCCCCTTCGCGCGCTCCCGCGACAAGACCGTCTTTCGTCTGGCCAGACCGCCAGACGGGTTGTGGCTTCAACCACAGGGGGCGATTTCGCCCCCATTGTCTCCGGTGAAGAGGAGCACCACGTGCTTGGGCTCCGCCCCGGCCCCCCAGGGCGAGAGCAGCAGCGCCAGCAGCGCCAGCAGCAACGGTCGTCTGCTCATTTCTTGCTTCCCTTCTTCTTGGCCTTGTCCAGCTCGGCGAGCCGCGTCTTGGCCGTCTTGGCCGCTTCGGACTTCGGGTAGCCCTTCACCAGTTCCTCGAGCGCCAGCCGCGACTCGTCCTGCATCTTCAGCTTCTGGAAGCACTCCGAGGAGCGCAGGTAGGCCTCGGGCGTGGAGGCCGCCTTGGGGTGCTCCTGCAAGAGCTTGCCGTACTCGAAGAGGGCCTCGCGGCACTTGTCCTCGGCGAAGTAGCTCTCGCCCAGCCCGAAGTGGGCCTCGGCGACGAGCGCGTCCTTGGGCCACTTCTTGAGGAACTCCCCGTAGAGCTGGCGGGCGAGCACCACGTCACCGGCCTTGGCCTTGTCCTGGGCCAGCGCGAGGAACTCCTTCTTGTCCGTGGGGCGCTTGAGCTCCTCGGCCTTCTTGCGGGCCTCGGCCTCCTTGAGCGCCTGCTCGCCCTTGAGCTCGAGCAGCCGCTTGTCGGTGTCCTCGCTCGTCCTCGCGAGCGCCGCCTCCAGCTCGCCAATCTTGTAGACGTACGTCTCCACCTGACCGCGCAACTGGGCCAGGTCCTCCACCGTCTTCTGCAGCTGGATGCCGATGTCCGCGCCCGAGCGGCGCGAGGCCTTGTCCAGACCGTCCAGGGCCTTGGTGACCTGGGCGATCTTCTCGTCGATGAGCGGCAGCGTGGCGTCGAGCTGCTCGCGCGTGCGCTTGAGCTCCGCCTGGATCTGGGCCTGGGAGGCATCGAGTTGATCGAGCCGGGTCTCCAGCGCGCGTCCGCGAGCCGCCGGGTAGAAGCAGCCCGAGAGCAGGAAAGGGAGGGCGATGAGGGCAAGCCTTCGCATAGGCGGCGCATCCTATCGGGCAAAGTCCCGGCGCGCGTGTGCTTCTTCACGCTTCGGGTGGGCCCGCCCGTCCGCCCCTCAGCGCGACGTCGGGGGAGTGGCCCGCTCCACGCGCTCGATGGCCCGCGCGCAGGCCACCTGGAGCCGGGAGTTGTTGAGGAAGAAAGGAGTGGCGCGCGCCCTGCCCTCCTCCAGGGAGCGCAGCGCGCGCCGGTACTCGCCCGCGGCCTCCGCCCACGCGCCGCGTTGTTCGAACACCATGCCCAGCAGATAGCGCGCCGCGGCCAGATCCGGATCCAACAAGAGGCACCGCCGCAGGGTTTCCTCCGTCTGGGGATTCGGCTGGGTCTCATTGCCCACCGCTTCCAGCACCTGGCTGAAGAGCGCATCGGCGTCCCGATGCGCGGAGTCCTCGCCGCGAGCGGCTTCCGGAGGAGCCTCCGGCCGGGTGGGAGACACCGCGGGAAGGCCCGACTGCGAGGGACGCACCGGGGGCAGCGCCGATTGCGAGGGACGTACCGCGGGAAGGCCCGATTGAGAGGGGCGCAACGCGGGCAGACCCGACAGGGATGGGGCCGGGACAGCCGGCGGAGCCGCGGGGGGCGCACGGCCATAGAAGAACGCGTCCGCGTAGCGCAGGGTGCGCAGGCTCGGCGGAGCACTCAGCAGCGGCTCGGCGGAGGAGAGCACCAGCAGACCCTCGGGCGAGAGCCGCTCGGCGAGCGCATCCACCACCTGGGTGAAGGACGCGGGGGTGAAGTAGATGAGCACGTTGCGGCAGACGATGATGTCGAAGCCCCGCCCCTCCGCCGTCGAGGGATAGGACGGATCCACGAGGTTGTGGACGAAGAAGCTGGCGCGCTCCTTCAGGTGACCGATGAGCGAGTGGCGGCCCGAGCCCAGGGGCACGAACCAGCGATCCCTCACGCCGAGCGGCACCCGCTGGAGCTGCTCCGAGCTGAAACACAGCTCGCGCGCGCGCGCGATCGCCGTCTCCGACATGTCCGTGCCCAGCACCGTGCTGGCCGGATCCGCGCCCGCCTCGGCGAGCATCACCAGCAGCGTGGCCACCTCCTCGCCGGTGGCGCACCCCGCGCTCCACAGCCGCAGCGGCCGGCGGGCCCGGGCCACCAGGGGCACCAGCACGTGCGTGCGCAGCGCCTCGAGCTGGGCCTCGTCCCGGAACAGCTCCGTCTTCTGCACGGAGATGGCGTCGATGAGCTCGGCCAGCTCCGCGGCCCCCGCGGGGGATTGCAGATAGAGCACGTAGCGCGCGCTCGTGCTGCCGTCCCGCCCCGCCAGCTTCTCGTCGATGCGACGGCACTGCAGCTCGCTCAGGGCCATGCCCGTGCGCCGCGCCACGAGCGCGTGGATGGGAGCGAAGGGAGAGCGGGAGGGAGGCACCGAGGCTTCAGCGACCCACGGAGAGGGACTCACCGCGCACCAGGCGCACCAGCGTGCTCGCCACGTCATCTCCGTGGACCAGGTGGTCCACCGCCTTGCGCGCCACCGCCGCGCCCGGCATGCCGAACACCACGCAGGACTCCTCGTTCTGCGCCAGCGTCAGGCCCCCGGCCTGCTTGATGGCGAGCATGCCATCCGCGCCATCCTCGCCCATGCCGGTGAGGATGAGACCCATCGAGCGCCGGCCGTACGCCTTGGCCGCGCTCTCCAGCAGCACCGTGCCGGAAGGCATGTGCCCGTCACGCTCCACGCCCGGCCGCAGCGCCACCCGGCCCCGGAAGGGAATGGACATGTGCTGGCCCGGCGGGGCGATGAGCACATTGCCCGGCAGGAGCTGCTCGCCGTCCTGGGCCAGCCGCACCTTGAGCTTGGAGGAGTTGGCGAGCCAGCCCGCCAGCGACTCGGAGAAGGCGGCGTTGATGTGCTGCACGATGACGATGGGCGTGGGGAAGTCCGCCGGCAGCTCCGACACCATGCGGAAGAGCACCTGGGGGCCTCCCGTGGAGCTGGCCACCGCGAGCACGCCATAGGGCATGCCCACCGGCGCGGGCGGCGCCACGCCTCCGCCCGGCAGGGGCGGCCGGCGCTTGCTGTGGATGTGGCGGATGACGCGCACCGAGGACAGGAGCTTCACCTCGCGCGACAGGTTCCACGCCTCCGTGCCCGCGTCGATGGAGGGCTTGATCTGCAGCGCCAGGGCGCCGATCTCCAGCGCCCGGCACGTGAGCTCCGGCGCCTGCTGCCGCGGATCCGCGGTGAGCATCAGGATGGGCGTGGGCACCTCGGCCATGATGTGCTCGACGGCCGTGAGCCCATCCATCACCGGCATCTCCACGTCCATGGTGATGACCTGGGGACGGAGATCCCGTGCCGCGTCGAGCGCCTCCTTGCCGTTGGCGCACGTGCCCACCACTTCCAGATCCGGATCCCGGCTCAGCGCTTCGCAAATCAGCTGTCGGCAGATGTGCGAGTCGTCAACGACCAGCACCGACACTTTCTTGCCCATGTGACTTCCATACCCCGTGCGCACTTCCTGGAGTATAGCCAATGTGGCCCCACATGCGGCATTGCGCCATCAGCCGAGCAGCCGGCCAACCACATCCACGAGATCTTGACGCACCAGGTCACCCTTGGTGATGTACCCGTCCGCCCCTGCGGCGAGCCCACGCTGGCGGTCCTCTTCTCCACCACGGGTGGTGAGGATGACCACGGGGAGGACCTTGTGGGTAGGGTGTTCCTTGAGCCGGCGGGTCAGCTCGAGCCCATCCACGCGCGGCATCTCCAGGTCCGTGCAGACCAGGTCCACCGGATTCTGGGCGAGCAGGTCCAGGGCTTCCGCTCCGTCGGTGGCCATGAGGATGTCGTAGCCCACGGCCTCCAGCAGGGAGGAGATGAGCTCGCGCGTCAGGGGGGAGTCATCCACCACGAGGATGCGGCGGCGGGGAGCGGGCGCGGGACGGGGGGCGGCGGCCGACCGGGCGATGCGTGAGCCCGCGAGGCCCCGGGCGCTGGCGATGAGGTGCGCTGCGGACAGCACCATGGCCAGCCGGCCATCCGCCAGGGTGGTGGCTCCGGTGAGGTGGGGGAAGTGGGCCAGCAACCCCTTGAGCGGGAGGATGGCCTGGGTGCTCTCCTCCAGGACGCGATCCACCGCGAGCGCGGCCATGGCGCCCTGACTGCGCACCACGAGCACCAGCGCGCCCTCGTCCAGGCCCGGCTCGGCGCCCAGGCCGAGCAGGGAGCGCAGGGAGGCGAAGGGCATGGGCTGCTCATCCACCTGCAGCACCGCGCGCCCGGCCACGTCCTTGAGGTGACCGGGCTCCACCTTCACCGCCCGCGAGACATGGGCGGCGCTCAGGCACAACGTCTCCTCGGCCACCTTCACGAAGAGCAGCGGGGAGACGGTGAGGGACACGGGCACCCGCAGCTCGAAGCGCGTGCCCGCCCCCGCCTCGGAGGACACCAGCACGTCGCCGCCCAGCGCCCGGAGCGAGCTGCGCACGGCGTCCAGCCCCACGCCCCGTCCGGAGATGTCCGTGGCCACCTCGCGCGAGGTGAAGCCCGAGAGGAAGATGAGCTCGCGCGCCGCCTGATCCGTCAACGCCGACGCCGCGGCCTCGTCCAGGAAGCCCTTGCGCACCGCCGCCCGGCGCAGCAGCGAGGGCTCCAGGCCCACGCCGTCATCCTCCACCCGAAGCACGAGCCGGTTGCCATCGCGCGCGGCGACCAGCGACAACCGGCCCCGGGGGTGCTTGCCCGCGGCCACCCGGTCCACGCGCGATTCCAGGCCATGGTCCAGGGCGTTGCGCACCAGGTGCAGCAGCGGATCCCTCAGCGCCTCCACCACGGCCCGGTCGGCGCGCGTGTCCTCGCCCTCCACCTTCAGTTCCACTTCCTTGCCCAGCTCGCGCCCGAGGTCGCGCACCATGCGCGGGTAGGGCTCGAAGAGCACCGACAGGGGCAGCATGCGCAGCCGCTGCACCTCGTCGGCCACGTAGCCCAGATCCCGCAGCTCCTCGTTGGCCAGCAGCTTCTCCTCGCGGTGGAGCGTGGCCGCCAGCTCCTTGGCGCGGCCCAGCCGCTCGGCCAGCTCCGCGACCGCCGGGCCCAGGTCCTCCGCGGCGCGCGCCAGCAGACTCAGCTCTCGCGCCAGATCCAACCGCCGGGTGGTGGCCAGCTCGCGGCGGCGCGACACCTGGGTGAGGTTGGTCACCGCGCTCGTCAACCGGTCCAGGCTCGCCACGCCGATGCGCACCGAGCCATCCGCGCGATCCCCCGGGCGGACCGCGGGGGAGGCGCCCGTGCTCCGAGCGGGAGGCTCGGGCGCCGCGGGCGGCATCCGGCCAATCGCGGCGGCGGTGGCCGTGACGACCGCCGAGGCCACGGGGCGCGCGGGCTCACCTCCCATCCGTCCTCCTGGCGGCGTCCGGGAAGCGGCGGGCGAGGGAGGTGGCGTGGGCGGGGGCGTCGTCTGACGCGACACCAGCGACGGGGCCGCGAAGGTGACCGGCGCCGAGCCCCAGGCCGGAGTGACGTCCTCCTCGACCCGCTCCAAGGGCTCGGGGCGAGGGGGCGGCGCGGGGGGAGGGACCGCGCGGGACGAAGGCGCCGTGCTCCCCTGCCCCGCTCCCGCGAGACCGGACTGCTCGAGACGGGTGCACTCCTGCAGCCAGCGCACCAGCTTGTCCACCTCGGGAGGCGGCTGCGGAGGCTCATGCACGGCGGCGCCGGACAACACCAACACCGCGTCCCCGGCCTGCAGGAGCGCGTCGATGGAGCCGGCGGACAGCGCATGGTCGACGCGCTCCGTGGAGCGCACCAGCTCCTCCATCTCGTGGACGACGGCGTTGATGGCGTCGAAGCCCATCATCCGCGCCTCGCCCTTGAGGCCGTGCAGCTCGCGCAACACGGTGCGGCCCGCCTCCAGGCTCGCTCCCGCCTCCAGCTCCACGATGCGGCGGTTGATGCGCTCCAGGCGCACCCCCACCAGCTCGCGGAACTGCTTGAGCAACTTCTCCCGCGCGCTGCTCACCCGAATGCTCCCGGAGAGGCAGAAGACGAGGAGGAGGAGGAAGAAGCGGACGAGGATTCGATCTGGAAGCGCTCCACCACGCTCCTCAAGTCCCGGGCCAGCGTGGACAGGTCCCCGTTGGCGCCGATGACCTGCTTGGTGGCGTTGTGGCTCTGCTGGGTGATGCGCAGGATGTCCGCCATGGCCTCGGCCAGCAGGTCCGTGCCGCCCTGCTGCTGCTGGGTGGCGAGCGAGATGGCGCGCACCGCGTCCGAGGTCCTCCCGGCCAGCTCGACGATCTGCCGCAGCGACTCGGAGACCTGCTGGGCGAGCGTGGTGCCCGTCTCGGTGGCGCGCACGCCGCCCTCGGTGGCCATCACCGCGCCCCCCGACGCGTCGCGCACCTCCTCGATGAGCCCCTCGATTTCCTTGGTGGACTCGATGACGTTCTCCGCGAGCCGGCGCATCTCCGCCGCCACGAGCGAGAAGCCATGCCCCACCTCACCGGCCTTGGTACCCTCCAGCTCGGCGTTGAGCGCGAGCAGGTCCGACTTGTCGGCCACGCCGTTGATGAACTCGACGATCTTGCCGATCTGCTGCACGCGCTTGTTCAACCGGGCCACCGCCGCGGCGATGGCCTGGTTGTCGTGACGCATGCGGCTCATGGTCTCCATGAAGGCCTCGGAGCTGGCCTGGCCCGCCTTGGCCGCCGCGAGCGTCTTGTGGGCGATCTCCGCCACGCTTCCCGCGTTCTCGGCGATCTGCCGCGCCGAGCGCGCCAGCTCCTCGGTGGTGGCGCTCGTCTGATCCAGGGAGCTGGCCTGCTCGGCGGCCCCGGCCTCGTAGCGCGAGGAGGTGGAGAGGATCTCCTCGGTGGTGGTGCCGATGCGGCTGCCGGCGCGCTGGAGCTGCGCGAGCACGCCCGCCAGGTGCGCCCGCATGGTGGAGAAGGCGGCGGAGACGGACCAGATCTCATCCTCCGCGGGGATGAGGCGGGACTGGCTGAGGTCCCCCTCGGCGATGTGGTGGGCCGCCTCGCCGAGCTGCCGCATGGGGCGGCCCAGGAGCGTGCCGCCCAGGTAGGCGGCCGCCAACGCCACGGCGAAGACGAGCAGGCACATGGCGCCACCCACCTCGATGGCGTCCATGCGCAGCTGCTCGACCAGGGCCGCCTGGCGATCCGGGCTCGTCGCCAACAGCTCGTCGTAGGCCCGGTGGGTGAGCACCGAGGACACGTCCCAGATGAACACCGCGGGCGTCACCACGACGATGGCGGTGAAGAGGATGAGCCGCAGGCGGATCTGCGCGCGCTTGGGCGCCAAGGCGATGGCCTGCGGGTGCGTCAGTCCCCGGGACGACAGGTACAAGCCCACCGCGCGTGCGCGCAGGGTGACCATGCAGTAGGTGAGCAGCGCGGCGAGCGGCCCGAAGAGCAGGCCCGGCAGACAGGTGCGCAGCTCCACGAGCGAGCCCGTGAACCCGCCCAGGCTCCACAGCGCGACGTTGGCGAACGCGGCGGCCAATAGCCACCCCGCCAGCGTGGCGACGAAGGCGAAGTCCGCGAGCCGGTGGCTCTCCAGCATGGCCTGGCTCAAGCGCTCGGGCGCCACGGGAGGGCGGAGGACTTCCACCTCGCGCAGCACGCGCAGCCGGCGCAGGGCCAGGAACCACACCACCGCGATGGCCGCCAGACAGAAGCTGCCCATCAGGGAGAGGAACAGCGTCAGGCTCTCCTTCAGGCGCATGCTGGCGGTCAACAGCGCGTAGCGCGAGCCGAGCAGCGCGGTGATGACGTTGGCGGTGACGATGGCGCCCATCAGGGGGCGGCTGAAGGGACGGTGCAGCCACGACAACACGGGACGGCTCATGCCCCCTCCCGGTCCGCCACGCGGAAGCGCTGCACGGTGGCCTTCAGGTCGCGCGCGAGCGCGGACAGGTCCGTGTTGGCGGCCACCATCTGCTGGGTGGCCTCGGCGTTCTCCTCCGTCACGCGCAGGATGTCGCCCATGGCCGCGGCGAGTTGATCCGTGCCCGTCTGCTGCTGCTGGGTGGCGAGCGAGATGGAGCGCACGGCGTGGGACGTCTGCCGCGCCAGCTCGAGGATGAGGCCCAGGCTCGCGTCCACCTGCGCCGCCAGCGACGCGCCCCGCTCCGTCGTCTTCAACCCCGCCTCCGTGGCCATCACCGCCGCCTGGGTGGCGTCGCGGATTTCATCGATGAGCCGCTCGATGGCCAGGGTGGAGGACAGCACGTTCTCCGCCAGCCGGCGCATCTCCGCCGCCACCAGCGAGAAGCCCCGGCCGGGCTCGCCCGCCTTGGTGCCTTCCAGCTCGGCGTTGAGCGCGAGCAGGTCCGACTTGTCGGCGATCTCGTTGATGAACTCGACCACCTTGCCAATCTGCTGCACCCGCTTGTTGAGCCGCACCACGGCGTCGGCGATGGCCTGGTTGTCGCCCTTCATGCGGTGCATGGCGGCGAGGAAGGCCGCCGCGCTGCGCTGCCCGCTCTGCGCCGCCCCGAAGGTCGTCTCCGCCATGGCGGACACCGACTCGGCGTTGACGGCGATCTGCTGCGCCGAGCGCGCCAGCTCCTCGGTGGTGGCGCGCGTCTCGTTGAGCGACACGGCCTGCTCGCCCGCGCCGGACTCCTGATCCGCGGACGTCGCCACCAACTGCTCGGTGGTGGAGGAGATCTGAAGCCCCGCGCGCTGCAATTGCACGAGCGCCTGGGCGAGCTGCGCCTGCATGCGGGTGAAGGCGGCGGACACGGCCCACACCTCGTCCTCGGCGGGGATGAAGCGGGGGGTGCGCACCTCGCCCTGGGCGATGCGCGTGGCGTCCTCCGACAAGGCGCGCAGCGGCTCGGCGAGCGCCGTGCCCGCCACGTACGCCGTGCCCAGCACCAGCACCACCACCAGCCCGGCGAGCACCCCCAGCGGCAGGCCCGTGGCCCGGCGCGCCTGATGCACCACGCGCTGTTGCTCCTGGGGATCCCTCGTCTGGAGGATCTGATCGAAGGTGTCCATGGTGCGGCTGACCGACACGTCGAGGATGAAGACGGACGGACAGAGCACCGCCACGGCGGTGAACAACACCAGGCGCCTGCGCAGCCGCAACCGCTCGGCGGGCAGGGCCGAGATGACCTCTTGCGGCGACAGGCCCTTGTCCGCGAGGAGCACGGCGGCCCGGCGGCTGCGGCGCACCACCAGCAGATAGACGAGCATGGAGGACAGCGGCCCGAGCGACACGCCCACCAGGCCGATGCGCACGCCCACCATCCAGTGCACTCCTGCCAGCGAGGTGTAGGTCGCCGCCAGGAGCAGCGTGCCCCCCAACCACCCCTGGAGGGTGAACCAGAAGGAGCGTCCAGGAACGCGGCGGACCTCCTGCAACGCCCGGCGCAGGTTGTCCGGGCTCGCGGGCAGCCGCCCCTGCTCCAGCGCCCACAGCACACGCAGCGCGTGCCGCTCCTGGGCGGACGTCAGCAGGACGTTCATCGTCATCACCGCCCCCACCAACCCGAGGAACAGCCCCAGGCCCTCGCGGGGCAGCGAGTGCGTGACGTACCCGTACAGCAACGACAACAGCAGGCCCAGCACCCCGCCCCACCAGGACGGCCGCAGGGTCCACGCCGACAGCCCCTTGAGATCCTTCGGCTCCCTCACGCGGCCTCCCCGGGCGCCAGGAAACGGCCGAAGTCCACCAGGGACATCACCGGCCACAACATGCCACGCACCTGGATGAAGCCCCTCAAGCTGCCCCCCGCCACGCGCACGAGCAGGGCCGGCGCGGGCAATACCGTGAAGGGCTCGGCGTCGATCTCCAGCGCGCTCACCCCCACCGCCTCGCCCGAGGCGGCCACGAGGATGCGCCCGGAGGAGGACTCCTCCGCGAACGCCTCGCAGGCCGAGCCCGCCCAGCCTCCGAACGTCTCGGGAGATTCGATGGAGGCCACTTCATGCGCGGCGAACGCCACACGGCCCTCGCCCGCACGGCACAGGAGCGTGCCCGTGATACGGCTGTCCATCCCCATCGCTCAGCCTCCCTGGCTGAGGTGGTCGAACAGTCCCTCGGGGTCGATGACCGCCACGTCGCGCTGCGCGCTGCGAGCCGGGCCACGCAGGTGCAGGTGCACCCCGCCAGCGCCCAGCGGCTCCAGGCGGCCATCCACCTGGGAGACGCCCGCCACGCGGCTGGCCGTCAGCGCCAGGGTGCCGCGCGTCAGCCGCACCAGCACCGCGCGACGCGTGGGCTCGCGCTCCCCAGAAACCAACATGCTGATGTCCACCACGGGGATGACCTCCCCGCGATGGGCGAAAACGCCCAGCAGATGCCCGGCGGCACCGGGCACCCGCGTCAGCTCCGGAAAGCTGACCACTTCCGCCGCGCACTCGGCGGGCACGGCATACCAACTGCCGCCGCAGGCGAAGACGAGGTAGGACTGCCGTGTCTCGGTCTCGATCGAGGCCATTCGCGCGCAGCCTACCTCAAAAGGGTGCTAGCGAACGAACTCGACGCGACGGTTGGCCGCCCAGGCCTCTTCCGTGGCCCCCTGCTCGGCCGGCCGGTTCTCCCCGTAGCCCACCGCCTTGAGGCGGTTGGCCGGGATGCCGAGGTCCAGCAGGTACTTGCGCACCGAGGCGGCGCGCTTGTTGGACAGCTGGAGGTTGTACTCCTCCGTGCCACGCTCGTCCGCATGCCCGGCGAGCTCGATCCGGCCCGAGCCCGCGGCCTTGATGCACTGGGCCAGCTCGCTCAGACGGCCCTGGGCGTCGGAGGGCAGGGTGTACTCGTTGAAGCCGAAGCGCACCGGCTCCCAGTCGCACTGGGCCTGGGGGGCCGAGGCGGCCACGCACTTGTTCTGCTGGCACTCCTGGCCATCACCGCAGTCGGTGCTGGAGTTGCAGGCGCCGGGCGGCAGCGCGCAGCGGCCCTTCTGGCAATCCTGGGCTCCGGGGCAGTCCGCCTTGGCGGTGCACTGCGGCGCGGAGCACTTGCCCCCCTCGCAGATCTGCCCGCCCGTGCACTGCTCGTCACGCGAGCACTCGGGCGCCTTGGGCACGCACTTGTTCCCCTGGCACGCGAAGCCCTCCTTGCAGTTGGCGTCGGTGGAGCACTCCTGACAGGTGCCGTTGACGCAAACCTCGCCCTTCTCCTGGCAGGTCTCGTCGCTCTTGCAGTTGGGGTAGGTCGGCGGGCAGCCGGTGAGTACGGCCACGGCGAGGGCGAGCCCCGCGACCATCGAGATCCGACGCATTGATCCTCCAAAAAATGATGTCATCCAGTGGATGGGCAACGCGCTCGCCTCTAGCCCGCCCTGGAACATCGAGTCAAAGCCTTTTGTCCATTGCCCCCTGGCCGGAGCGGGCCCGCTCCTTGCCGGTCTGTTTCAGGTGCAAGAACGCACTGCTGTTGGACACTTCCACACGGGCCGGACGATTTGTCGTCCACTCAACCCGGTGGAGAGAAGCACGGACCGCGCCAGGGCGGACGGCTTCAGGGTCCGCTTTTCCCTTGACCCCCGGACTCGAAAAGGGCCAGCGGGCGGGAGCGCGGCAAAGAATGACAAGCACGCGGCCCCAGCGTGGCAAGGGTGTCTGTCGTTCCGCTGCCGCGAGCCGTCCACGAGGACCCCCGGGAGGGCTCGGCCCACTTGAAGGGCTGGCTGATTTACGAGACGGTGCGACGTCCACCCTGTCCGCTCTCCAGGTGCGCCTCCATGCCCGCCTCCGTCCTCATCGTCGATGACGAGAAGAACATCCTGCTGACGCTCCAGACTTCGCTGCAGCTCGCGGGCTACCACGTGGAGCTCGCGGCCCATGGGCAGCTCGCCCTGGAGGTGGTGTCCGCGCGGCCCGTGGACGTGGTGCTCATGGACGTGAAGATGCCGGACATGGACGGGCTCACCGTGCTCGCCCGGCTGATGGAGCTCAAGCCCGAGCTGCCCGTCATCATGATGTCCGGGCACGGCACCATCGACACGGCGGTGAAGGCCACCCAACTGGGGGCACGCGACTTCCTGGAGAAGCCCATCGCCCGGGACCGGATGCTCGTGGCGCTGCGCAACGCGCTCAAGCACCAGGCCGCCCTGGAGGAGCTGCGCGCCCTGCGCGCGGAGATGGGGCGCTACGACATGGTGGGCGGCGGCCCGGCCATGCAGCACATCTTCTCCCTCATCCAACGCACCGCCCCCTCGGAGGGCCGGGTGCTCATCACCGGCGAGAACGGCACCGGCAAGGAGCTCATCGCCCGCGCCCTGCACCAGAACTCCCGGCGCAAGGGCGGCCCCTTCGTGAAGCTCAACTGCGCGGCGGTGCCGCACGAGCTCATCGAGAGCGAGCTGTTCGGCCACGAGAAGGGCGCCTTCACCGGCGCCGTGAGCATGCGCCGGGGCAAGTTCGAGCTCGCCCACGAGGGCACGCTCTTCCTGGACGAGATCGGCGACATGCCCCAGGCCATGCAGGCCAAGCTGCTGCGCGTGTTGCAGGAAGGCGAGCTGGAGCGCGTGGGCGGCGCCGAGACGCTCAAGGTCGACGTGCGCGTCATCGCCGCGACGAACAAGAACCTGGAGAAGGAAATCGAGGCGGGCCGCTTCCGCGAGGATCTCTACTACCGCATCAACGTGGTGCAGATTCACTCGCCCCCCCTGCGCGAGCGGCGCGAGGATCTCCCCATCCTCATCGACACCTTCCTCAAGGAGGCGTGCGCGCGCAATGGCCGCCGCCCGCTGTCCCTGTCACCCGACGCTCTCGCCGTCATGGCCGCCCACTCCTACCCGGGCAACGTGCGCGAGCTGCGCAACCTCGTGGAGCGTCTGGCCATCCTGTGCGAGGGCCCCATCGTCACCGGCGCCGAGGCCGCCGAGCTGCTCCCTCGGAGCAAGGGCGCCCCACCGCCCGCCCCCTCCGATGCCTCCTCTCCTCCGGCGCCCCGCGCTCCCGCTCCCACGGCCGTGCCCGCGGGGGCCCCGGGCGGCTTCCGGCCCCGCGCGGACCGCACCTTCCGCGAGCAGGTCGAGGACGCCGAGCGGGAAATCCTCCTGTTCGCGCTCGCGCATACCCAGGACAACGTCACCGAGGCGGCACGGTTGCTGGATCTGGAACGCGGCCACTTCTATAAGAAGTTGAAGGCCCTCGGACTCAAGCGCGGCGGCGACAAGGAGCCGTCCCCCTCGGGAGGTGAAGGATGAACGGTTCACGTGGACTCACGCTGGGCTGGACGCTGGTGCGGGTGGTGTTCGGACTCTCGTTGGCGTTCGCCCATGGGCTGCCCAAGGTGATGGGCGACATGCATCGCTTCGCCCAGGGCGTGGAGGCGCTGGGCTTCCCCTACCCGCTCTACTTCGCCTGGGCCGCGGCGCTGTCGGAGCTGGTGGGCGGAGTCCTCGTGGCACTGGGGCTGTTCACCCGGCTCGGGGCCTTCTTCGTGGCCTGCACCATGGGGGTGGCCCTCTACCAGCACCGCATGGATGCCTTCGGGCGCATGGAGCTGGCGGTGCTCTACCTCGCGGTGTTCCTCGCGGCCGTGTTCATCGGCGGAGGGCCCTTGAGCGTCGATGCGAAGATGCGCCGCCGCCCCTTCTGACCATGTCCGACATCATCCTGCGCACCCACGGGCTCAGCCGCCTGTTCCACGAGGTGGCGGCCGTGGAGGGCGTGGACCTGGAGCTGCACCGGGGCGAGGTCTACGGCTTCCTGGGACGCAATGGGGCGGGCAAGACGACCACGCTGCGGATGCTCATGGGCATCCTGCGCCCGGACCGGGGCCACATCGAGCTGATGGGCCAGCGCGTGCGCCGCGTGGGCAGCACCCAGAAGCGGCAGCTCGGCTACGTGTCGCAGGAGCAGGTCTTCTACCCGTGGATGACCGCGCGCGAGCTGGGCGCGTTCGTCTCCGGCTTCTATCCCCGCTGGAGTGACGAGGAGTTCCGGCGGCTGCTCCGGGTGCTCGACGTCCCCGAGGATCGCAAGGCCGCGCAGCTCTCCGGTGGAACGCGGATGAAGCTGGGGCTGGCGCTCGCACTGGCCCACCACCCGCCCCTGTTGCTGCTGGATGAGCCCACCGCCGGGATGGATCCCGTGGCCCGCAGGGAGTTCCTCGACATCCTGCGCGACCAGGTGCGGCGCGAGGGACAGACGGTGCTCTTCTCCTCGCACCTCGTCGGCGAGGTGGAGGAGGTGGCGCACCGCATCGGCATCCTCCACGAGGGCCGGCTGCGCTTCCAGGGAGGCCTCGACACCCTGCGCCAGTCCGTCCGGCGCGTGCTCCTGGACTCCACCGCCGAGTCCCTCCCCCCCGGCCTCTCGCTCGTGAGACGCGAGCACCTGCCCGATGGGCGCGTGGCCGCCGTCCTCTTTGGCTCCCCCGCGGACTGGGACGCCGCGTCCCTCTCCCCCGAGACCACCCAGCGGCTCTCGCTCGAGGACATCTTCCTCGCCTACGCCCGGCGCTCGGACGAGTCATGAGCCTGGCCCTGGTGCGCAAGGAGTGGCGCGAGCATCGCGGCGCCTGGCTGCTGCTCCAGTCGTTCGTCGCCGCCGTGTTGTTCGTGGCGTGGCGGGGACAGGAAGCCTTCGCCGAACAGGGCAGCCTCTTCGCGTTGCTCAAGGGCCCCACCCTGCTGCTCGCCACGGGCGGCGCGCTCTTCGTGGCCCACCGGTTGATCGTGCGCGAGTACGGTCAGCGCACCCAGCTCTTCCTCGAGGTCCTCCCCGTCTCGCGCGCCCGGGTGCTCGCCACCAAGCTCGTCCTGGGTGCCGCGGCGCTGCTGCCGCCACTCGTGCTGAGCCTGCTGCTGCTCTGGCACCAGGCACGAGCGCACGAGCCCATTTCCGGCCGCTTCGTGCTGCTGCTGCTCTCGCGCGCGTTCACCCCGGTGCTGCTGGGCTGGTGCTTCTTCGCCTTCGCCGGACTGCTCGGCCGCTACCGCAACCCCCTCTATCTCTTCCTCCTCATCGCCCTGTTCGCGGCGGATCACCTCACCGACTTCGATCTGTCGCGCTGGGGGCCCGTCGCCCTGCTCGGCTCGGACTTCGCCTTCGAGCGCCACCGGGTGCCCTGGAAGGATCTGCTCACCTGCTGGGCGCTCTCGGGCGCCCTGGCCGGCGCGGGCTTCGGGCTGGTGCTCTACCGGGATGGCACCCTGGCCGAGCTGCTCTCCCAACGGATGAGCCACCGGGAGAAGGTCTTCATCGCCTGCCTCCTCGTCGGGCTCTTCGTGTGCGTGGCCACGTGGGGCGAGGCGAAGCAGCGCAAGCCCTTCGCCCTGAGCGAGGCGGAGCGGGTGACGGTGAAGTCCTCGTCGCTCCAGGTGGCCTCCGGCGTGGGCTTTCCCCCGGAGCGGGCCCGGCGGCTCGCGGAGCTGCTCGCCACGGACCTGCGGGCCGTGAGCGACTTCCTCGGGCTCGAGCAGCTCCCCCCCGTGGCGGTGCTGCCCATCCTCGAGCTCGATGCCGACGTGTTCCAGCGCGCGAAGCTCGAGAAGGCCGATGGTGTCGTCGTCCGGGCGAACCTCGCGGACCCGGACTTCGATCCGCTCGCCTTCGAGTCCTTCCTCTTCCGGGAAGTGCTCATCGAGGCCAGCCAGGGCCGCGTGCTGCGCGAGGAGCGTCAGTGGCTGCTCGATGGTTTCACCTCGTGGTGGGTGAACCAGACGGGCGCCGAGCCCCTGCCCGCACGCGCCGCCGTGGCCTCCCGCGAGGACTTCGAGGAGAAGCACTGGTTGACCACGCGCGAGCGCCTCGGCCCCTGTCTGTCGGGTGCACTGGCCGCCCGGGGCATCCAGGTGCTGCGGCACCGGCTCGGACAGGCCGCCTTCCAGGAGCTGATGCGCCGCGTCCTCGTGCTCCCCGAGGCCACGGGGTTCTGGGGCCTGTGGCGGGAGCCCCGGCTGGCCGAGCTGCTGGCCCACCGCGATGGGCCCACCGTAGACGAGCTGGCGGGCTTCTGGCGCGAGGCGCTGCGGCGGGATCGCGAGTCCCACGCGGCCGTGCTGGAGCCCCTGGCCTGGCTCCAGCCGACCCTCACCCTGGTGGCGGAGTCGGCACGGACCTTCCGCCTGGAACACGCGCTCCGGACGGACTCCGGGGCCCCACCCCCGAGCTACGCCCTGCTCCACCACGCGCTGGAGCCCTTCGAGAACGAGGTGCCCACACATGCCCTCTCCCGGCAGGACGTTATGTCCGGGACGAGCGCGCGGCTGCCCCTGGGCCTCGCCTGGGGAGACCGGTGGCTCTTCGTGGTGCAGGTGGACTCCGAGGTGCTCGGGTGCCCCATCCGCCTGCTCGCGCAGCGCCGGGAGATCCGATGATCCGCCCCCTCGTCGCCAAGGAAGCGCGCGATCAACGGCCGTTCCTCGGACTCGCGCTCCTCCTCCTCCTGCTCAACGTGCTCTCCGCGCTGTGGGAGCCCCTGGGTTTCTCCCCCTACGCGGTGAGCCTCCCGGAGCGCTTCGATCCGGACGATGACCTGTCCGTGCTCACCTTCCTCCTCGCCTTCGCGCTCGGCAGCGGACTGCTCGTGCGGGAACAGGACGACCGCACGCTGGAGTTCCTCGACGCCCTGCCCACCTCCCGCTGGACGATCTTCTGGGTCAAGGTGCTCGTCGCGCTCGCCACCGTGCTCGTGTACCCGCTCGGGATGACGGCCTGGACGCTCGTCGAACAGGTCCTGTCACGCACCTCGCTCGAGCCCGGCCTGCACCTGGACGTCATCGGCGTGGCGAGCGTGCTGCGCGTCGTGCAGGCGCTCTTCGTGCTCGCCCTCGGCCTGGCCCTGGCCCCCTTGCGCCGGCTGTGTTGGACCCTGCTCGCCGTGTTGATGCTCGCCCAGGGTCTGCTCGAGGACCGGGCTCCCGGGTGGTCCGCCCTCAACCCGTTCCGACTCACCGCGCCCGCGTTCGAGGGAAACCACTGGCGCTGGCCCGTGGAGGCCCTGCGCCTCCAGCTCTCCGTCACCGCGGCCCTGCTCGCCCTCGCCCTCGTCCAGTTCCTCGGCTGGGGAGAGCGGCTGCTCGCCGCCGCGCAACAGCGGCTCCAGGGCTCCTGGCTGGGGGTGCTGGCCTCGGCCGCCACCGTGGGACTGTTCCTCGCGGTGTTCATGCGGTGGGGGGGCGTCGACGACGAGGCGGCCACGAGCGGCGAGGAGATCCGGGTGGAATTCCCCACCAGCGCCAGCGCCCAGGCCGACACCCGGCACTACCACTTCACCTACCCCGCCAGCCTGCGCCAACGCACCGAGCCCCTCCTGCGGGGAGCGGATGCCGCCTTCGAGAAGGCGCGCGCCTTCCTGGGCGTCGAGGCGGGAGAGCCCATCCGTGTCGACCTCGGTGGAAGCATGCGGCACACCGCGGGCACGGCCTACTGGAACACGCTGCGCATGGGTCTCGAGAACCTCTCCGGCGACGAGGAAGCGCTCGCCGTGCTCGGACACGAGACGACGCACGTGCTCTCCCAGCGCATCGTGGGACCGCAGAGCGCTCCCCGTCTGGCGGACATGCACCTGTTCGCCGAGGGACTGGCCACCTATGTGGAGTACCGCTTCTTCCACCCGCCCGACGCGCTGGAGGAGTATCACTGGATCGCCGCCGCCGCCCGCGCCCGGCGCGAGGTGAAGACCGAGGAACTGCTCGCGCCCGACAAGCTCGCCGCCGAGCGGGACGCGAACTGGGTGTATCCGCTCGGCCGCGCCTTCGTGGAGGCGCTGGTGCGGCGGCACGGAGAGGGAGCTCCGGCTCGTGTGCTCGCGGCGCTCGGGAGGAAGGAGGCCCCCGAGGGACTCCAGGACGCCTTGCTCTGGCAGGACGCGTTCCAGACGGCGGGCATCGATCTGTCCCAGGTGTTCGATGACTTCTTCGCCGGGCTGGACGAGCAGGTGGCTCGCCATCAGCAGCTCATCGCGTCACTCCCCCGTCCCCGCGCGGCCGTGGAGCCCTCCGAGCACGAGGTGCTCCTGCGGCCCGTGTTGGACACGCCGCCGCCCGAGGGATGGCGGGTGGTCTGCCGCTTCCGGGCGAGGGAGACCTCCCGGGTCCAGACGTTCGATGGACCCTTCGACTGCGGCGAGTCGCTCCGGCGCGACCGCGCGAGGCTGTCTCGGGACGTGCTCTGGTACCAGATGGGACTGCGTGGGCCGAAGGGCCTGGTGCTCTACGAGCCCTGGACGAGCGTCCGGGTGGAGTGAGCCCTTCCCCGGAGCGGACCGCTACATCCCCGGGGCCACGTTGGGACCGATGCCCACCGCCAGCACGGGCAGCACCCGCCACTGGTTCCACTCCGGCCGCACCCAGGTTGCCTCGGTGGACAGGCTCGCGCCCACGCCCAGGCGAACGAGGCCGAAGCGCCACGCCACGCCCGCGTGCGCCCCGTAGGGCATGAGCAGCCGCGTGTGCACACTGCCCACCCAGAACAGGCCCCGCCCATCCTGAGAGCGCAACAGGGGCCCCTCGTAGGAGATGGACTGCGAGGCGATGGACGCCCCCGCGTACAGGCCGCGCACCGGCAGGGCGAGCACCACCTTCACCTGCTCGAGGAAGCGCCCACCCGTGATGGGCGCATAGGCCGAGAACAGGGGCATGTCGTAGTTGAGGAAGGTGCCCTCGTCCTCGCTGAGCAGGTCCACGCGATCCAGTCGCACGGGCGCGGCGGCCAGGGTCAGGCCCGCGGCCACCAGGGAGAGGGTCAACGGCACGGTGCACGCTCCACGTAATCGGTGATGAGGTAGTCCAGGGGCCAGCGGCAGAACAGGGAGAGCTGGGCCTCGGTGTTGGCCGTCCACACGGCCGTCTTGAGCCCGGCGCTCCGTACGGACTCCAGCGCGGCGCGATCCGCCACCTGGTAGGCCACGGCGATGCCATCCGCTCCCGCGTCACGCGTGAGCTGGATGAGCTCCTTCACGCCCACCTGGCGCTGCAACTCGTTGAGGATGGCCGCCACGGTGGCATTCGAGTCCTTGCGCAGCTCCGGCCAGATGAGCAGCGCCTCCATGTCCTGGCGCGCCTGGAAGGCCTTGAGCAGCGCGCCCCGGGTGGAGGTGATGAAGAAGCGGTTGGGCAGCGCCGCCGCGTTCCACCGCTCGAGGATCTCCTCGGCGAAGACCTCGGGGGACTGCGTGTACGCGGGGTCCCCCTTGATGTCGAACTGGAGCACCGTGTCCGGGTGGCCCTTCACCAGCGAGAGCAGCTCGTCGAAGGTGACGTACGTGTCCGCCACCCGCTGCGCCTCGGGCTTGGTGGGATCGCCCAGCCCTCCACAACGGAAGTCCCGCTGCAGCTCCTCGAGCGTGAAGTCCTGGATGGGCCAGCGCGAGTCCTCGGGCAGCCGGCGCGGCTCGGCCTCGTCCGGACCTTGCGCGTAGGTGCACAGCACCGGATCGATCCACGCGTCATGCGAGAGGATGGGGATGCGATCGCGCGTGAGGACCAGATCCACCTCGATGGAGGGGTAGCCCTCGCGCAGGGCGGCGGTGATGGCCGAGCGGGAGTTCTCCGGGAAGTTGCCCGAGCCGGAGCGGTGCGCCACGAGGCGCGGAGTTCCGGGGGCATCGCCGAGGCCGCAGCCCGCGGCCAGCAGCAGCACGCAGGCGAGCACGCCCGCTCTTCGTTTCGACGGAAGGAAGATCATGCGGCCCCGCTTCGTAGCACGCGGGGCGATCAGGCCCCCACGGCCGCGAGGTGCGTGGCGGGCCGCGTCATCTCCTCACCGGACTCCACCCGCTGGCGGGCGGGAATGAAGGTCATGGCGCGCTCGGCGAGCGCGGTGATGGTGAGCGAGGGATTGACGCCCGGATTGGCGGAGATGGCCGCGCCGTCGATGACGTAGAGCCCGTCGTAGCCGAAGAGGCGATGCTGGGAGTCGATGGCCCCCGTCTCGGGGGAGCTGCCCATGCAGCAGCCGCCGAGGATGTGCGCGGTGGTGGGGATGCCCATCAGCGTCTCGGAAGCCATGTTCATGGGCAGCCCGTCCAGCTTCTCCGCCACCCGGTGGGCGAGCTCCGTGGCCTCGGGGATGTAGGCGGAGGGGGCCGGTCCCGCCGCGAGGCTGGTGAGCACGCCCTTCCTCCCTCCGGTGAACAGCCCCCGGCCCCGGCGCATGCGCAGGTGCCCATCCAGCGTGCGCATATAGAGGAGGATCATCGTGCGCCGGGCGAAGTCGCGGGTGAACCAGGCACGCACCAGCTTGATCGGGTGGCGCACGGCGAGGCCCAGCAGGCCCGCCAGCCGCGAAAGCGCGGTGGTGCCCCCCACGTGAGGCGCCATGAGGGTACGGAAGAAGTCCGAGCCCGCCGCGTAGCGCACCGGCTCCAGGTGCGAGTGCTCGTCGGTGTGGAGGATGGAGCCGATGGCGATGCCCCGGGACAGGTCCCCGCCCTGGAAGCGCTTGCCGGCCACCACGCCAATGAGCGACTCGGAGTTGGTGCGCACGCAGTCGCCCACGCGCTCCGAGAGCCGGGGCAGGCCGTCCGGATGCGCCTTGAGCTTGAGCAGCAAATCCACCGTGCCGAGCACGCCGCCCGAGAAGATGACCTGGCGCGCGGTGAAGCGCCGCTCGCGGCGGGACGCGCGCGAGGTGCCCTCGACGGCCTTCACCTCGTACCCGCCGCCGGGCAGGGGGCGCACCCAGGTGGCCTCCGTGTCCGCGTGGATCGTGAGGCCGCGCTTCTCCGCGAGGTAGAGGTAGTTCTTGTCGAGCGAGTTCTTCGCATTGAAGCGGCAGCCCGTCATGCACCCGCCACAGGAGTTGCAGCCGGTGCGGCTGGGGCCCTCGCCCCCATGGTAGGGATCCGGCACCGTCACCCCGGGCTGTCCGAAGTAGATGGCGACCGTGGCGGGCTGGAAGTCCTCGCGGCCCATCTCCTTGCCCACCTGCTGGACGATCTGATCCGGCAGGGTGCGCAGCGGATTCACCGTGGCCCCGAGCATCCGGCGCGCGGTGTCGTAGTGCGGCGCCAGCTCCGTCTTCCAGTCCGCGAGGCCTCCCCAGGAGCGCGACTGGAAGAAGTCGTCCTTCGGCACGGGCAGCGTGTTGGCGTACACCAGCGAGCCGCCCCCCACGCCCACGCCAGAGAGCACCGTGACGTGGCGGAAGAAGGTCATCTTGAAGAGGCCGCGCCAGCCGAGCGCCGGCATCCACAGCCACTTCTTCAGGTTCCAGTTCGTCTCGGGGAAGTCCTTGCCCTCCAGGCGGCGGCCCTTCTCCAGCATCACCACCCGGTAGCCCTTCTCCGTCAGGCGCAGGGCGCTCACGCTCCCGCCAAAGCCCGAGCCGATGATGAGCCAGTCGCAGTCGAACTCCATCAGATCCTCCCCATACCGGGATGACTTACAGCCTATCGGGCCTCCAGCGAACGCGCTCCACTGCCCGCCTGGTGGGCCTCCATGCGGCCCTGGGCGCGGCGTGTCACCCGCGTCCGGAGAGGCTCCGCCGGGCGGACTCGAGGCGCAGGGCGCGCACCTTCCCGGCGATCTGGAGCAGCGGACGGTCCCGCTCCCAGCGCTCGCGCGTCGGCGCATCCACCTGGGCCCAGAGCGGCTCCAACGACGCCACGCGCTCGCGGAACAGGCCAATCGCCCCCCCGAGCGCCAGGTGGACCTCGGGGGATTCCGGCTCCATCTGGGCGAGCCCCCGCATCATCACCGCCAGGGCGAGCAGTCCCTCGCGCACCTCGTCCGGCCAGCCCGAGCGCCGCGCCACCTGGAGGAGCCAGCCGAGCACCGCCGCGAACACATGGCAGTCCTCCACCGTCCGGAAGGGCTTGAGAAAGCGCACGTAGCCATCCCCGGGAAGGACCTCGCCGAGCTCCACCGCCACACCCTCCAGGCGCAGCTCCGCGTGGGGCACCTCCGGGACGAAGGGCGGGGGCGGCAGTTCCGAGAGCGTCACTCCCGCGCGGCGCGCGTCCAGGCGCACCAAGCGCAGCCGGTTGCGTCCCCCCTCGTCCTGGCCCTCGCTGGCCACCACCAGCAGTTCGTCCGCCGCGTGGCCCAGGGTGACGAAGGTCTTGGTGCCGTCCAGGCGCCAGGGTCCCGACTCCGGGCCCGAGAGGCGCGTCTGCATGGCGGCGGGATGACCGCCTCCGGACTCGGTGGCGCACAACGCGTAGCGGTGTTCACGCGGCAGACCCGGAAGCAGGGAACGGATGGCCGAGTGGTAACCCGAGGCGAACGCATACCCCAGCCGGTCGGCACAGAACCCCGCGGCCAGCGCCACGTCCACCGGGAGGGAGAAGCGCAGGGCCAGCCGCAGGTGCTGCGTCCACCAGTCCTCGACGGAGCCGAGCGGGGCCGGGTGGGGAGATTCGGAGAGGAGGAACCGCGGGAGCGTGTCCATGGCGGCGCTACTCTAGACAGACTCCACTGGAGCGCTATCGGGACTTGCCCCGGGAGCGGCTGGCCGAGGTCTTCGAGGAGGTCCGCCGACTCCCGGAGCGCTTGGACGCGGCCTTCTTCCGGGCCACCTTGGCCGCCGGGGTGTTGGCCACGAACTGCTTGCCCCGGCGCGATGCCGAGCGCTTCTTCTTCTCCGTGGCGCGCTTCTCGCTCTCGCTCAGCGAGTCCCAGGCCTTCTTCGGCAGGTAGCGCGAGGTGGTGCGGCCACGACGCGCCCGGGTGCTGCCCTCGCGTGTCCGCCAGTCCTCCTTCGTCCAGGAGTCGAGGGACTTCTGCGCCTCGCCCTTGCCGCCCGTGTAGCCGCCACCAGCCTTCTTGTACTCCTGGGCGAGGAGCTGGGACTTGCGGGCGCTCCACTGACCGGGCCGGCCGCCCTTGTCACCGGCCTGGATCTTCTTCTTGAGCCGCTCGCGCAGCGCGGGGCGCGTGTACTTGCCCGAAGACGAGCGGGTGCTGCTGCGGGCACTCTTCCTGGCGGCCATGGGGTTCCTTTCCCTCTTGGGAGGCAGACCCTCAGGTGGGCCCCCTCCCGCTCGATGGCAACCCCGTGGGCGCACGAAGGCGTGGCGCCCTGAACACTCAGCCGGCCTTGAACTCGGCCCACACCGGCGCGTGATCCGAGGGCTGCTTGCCCTTGCGCGCCTCGCGATCCACCCCCGCCTCCGTCAGCCGCTTCACCAGCGGCTGGGTCGCGAGCACGTGGTCGATGCGCACGCCCTGGTTCTTCTGGAAGGCGAGCATCCGGTAGTCCCACCAGCTGAACTTCTTCTCGGCCGGGTACAGCGAGCGGAACGTGTCCGTCAGGCCGAAGGCGCACAGCTCCCGCCACGCCGCCTTCTCCTTCTCGGTGAAGAGCGTCTGCCCCTGCCACGCCACCGGATCCCACACGTCGAGGTCCTCGGGCGCCACGTTCCAGTCCCCGCAGAGCGCGAGCGGCTCGCCCGGCTTGTGCCGCGTGTCCAGGTAGCGCCGCAGCCGCGCGTAGAACTCCAGCTTGTAGACATACGCGGGCGAGTCCACCTGCTGCCCGTTGGGCGCGTACACGCTCACCACCCGCACCCCGTCCACCGTGGCGGCGATCACCCGCGCGTGCGAGTCCTCCACCCCGTCGGACAGGCCACTCACCACGTCCTGAGGAGGCGTGCGCGCCAGGATGGCCACCCCGTTGTACGTCTTCTGCCCGTGCACCGCCGCGTGGTAGCCCGCAGCCAGCACGGCCTCCCGCGGAAACTCGGCGTCGGTGCACTTCAACTCCTGAAGGCACACCACGTCGGGCTGAGTGTTCTTCAACCACTCCACCAGCCGGTCCAGCCGGGCGCGGACCGAGTTCACGTTCCAGGCAGCGATCTTCATCCCAGCCAAGGTCGCATGTGATCTCCTACCTCGCCACCCTTTTTCCCCTGTAGGTCCAAGTATGTTCCACGGTGTGGCCCGCGGACCACACGGCGGCGCCTTCCCCAGCGGGCGAGCGTCCTCGCCCTCCCGCATGACGCGCCGTCCCATAGAGGGGAGACCGCCTTGGCATGGGCGTCGCACTACCCCTTCACATGCGCTCCACCACCCTGTTCGCCTGCCTCGTCACCCTCTGTCTCGCCGGCTGTGAGGCCCGCTCGCTGCGAGGCCCCCAGGGGTTGTCTCCCGTCACCCGCGCCGCCCCCCGGGCCGCGTCCGCCGAGGCCGCGCCGTGCCCCTCCTTCAAGGCCCAACCCGGGGACGCGTCCCTCCAGGCGAGCGCCGTGACGGCCGAGGACGTGGCTCCCGCCGAGCCCGCGGACGCGCTCTCGCTGCCCCACGAGGAGCACCTCGCCCCGGTGGATCACCTCGGCCGGGCGCGCGTGCTGCGCCAGGAGGGAGACCTCGCGGGTGCCCTCACCGAGGCGCGCCGCGCCGTGCACGACGCGGGGGAGGACCTGGACGCGCGCGAGACGGCGCTCGATCACCTCATCCCTCTGGCCCGCCTCACCGGCCAGAAGCAGCTCGCGGCCGATGCCTACGAGGAGCTCGCCCACCTCTTCCCGGACGGCCCCGAGCCCCTGGTGCAGAAGGCCCGCATCCTCCTGGAGCTGGGGCAGACCGAGAGCGCCCTGCACGCCGCCGAGGCCGCGCTCCTGCTCGATCCCGAGTACCCCGAGGTGTACCAGGTGCTCGGCCGGGCCCACCTGGCCGCCCGGCAGCTCAAGCTCGCCATCGTCCGCTTCCAGCAGGCGGTGCACCTCGACCCGTACCATGGGTACGCCCTCAACAACCTCGGCTTCGCCCGGCTGCTCGCCGGCCAGGACGAGGCGGCCGTGGAGGCGCTCGCCCAGGCCGCCTACCTGCTGCCCTACGAGGGCTTCGTCCACAACAACCTGGGGCTCGCCTATGAGCGGCTGGGGCGCTACGAGGAGGCCGCCATGGCCTTCGACACCGCGCTGCGCCTGTCTCCGAAGAACCGCAAGGCCCGCCTCAACCACGCGCGGCTCGAGCGCCAGACCCACGCGTCCGCCCAGGTCCAGGCCGTCTCGCGCGAGCGGGCGCGGGAAGTCGATCCGGGCTGACCCTCCGGGAAGGGCATTCCGGTTCCCCGCCCGGCGGTTTAACGTCGTCCCCCCTCGCCGTCCCCGTACCCCATGACTCCCTCTCCTTCCTCCTCGACTCCCCCGGCGCCCGCGCCCCGTTCCGGTCCGGGAGGCCGGCTGTGGCGTTGGACGAAGCGGCTGCTGGTGCTCGCGGCCGTGGCGGGAGTGCTGCTCGTGCTCGCCTGCGCAGGCGTCTACGCCTGGTTCAACCAGGGGCTGCCCTCGGCCGAGGCGCTGCGCACCTATGCCCTGCCCCAGGTGACGAAGGTGCGGTGCGCGGACGGCTCGGTGTGCGCCGAGTACTTCCTGCCCCAGGGCCGGCGCACCGTGGTGAACATCGAGGATCTCCCGCCCCACGTGCGCAACGCCTTCCTCGCCGCCGAGGACGCGGACTTCTACAACCACGCGGGCCTGGACTTCTTCGGCATGACGCGCGCGGCGGTGAAGAACCTCATCCCCGGCAGCCGCAAGTCGGGCGCCTCCACGCTCACGCAGCAGGTGGTGAAGAACATGCTGCTCACGCCCGAGCGCAGCCTGTCGCGCAAGATTCGCGAGTGGATCCTCACCCCGCGCGTGGAGCAGGCGCTCACCAAGGATCAGATCCTCAGCCTCTACATCAACCAGGTGTATTACGGGCAGGGCCGCAGCGGCATCGAGGAGGCGGCGCTCTACTACTTCGGCAAGCACGCGGAGAAGCTGAGCCTGGGCGAGGCGGCGGTGCTGGCGGGCACGGTGCAGTCGCCCAACCGAATCAACCCCGAGCGCAACATCGTCAAGGCCAAGCAGCGCCAGACGTACGTGCTCAAGCAGATGGCCCTCCACGGCTTCGCCCCCCAGGCGGAGGTGGACAAGGCGCTGGAGAAGCCCATCGTGCTCGCGCCCCGGCCGCCCGCGGAGCAGGGCCTGTACTACGCCGAGGAGATCCGCCGCACGCTCGTGGCTCGCTACGGCGAGGAGGCCGTGCTCAGCGGCGGATTGCGCGTGGACATCGCCATGGATCCCAAGCTCCAGGCCGTGGCCGATGATTCGGTGCGCAAGGGCCTGGAGGCGGTGGATCGGCGCCAGGGCTACCGCGGCCCGGTGGGCACCATCGATCTCGCGCGCTTCGAGCGGCTCAAGCCCCTGCTGGCCAAACAGGTGGAGGAGGCGGGCCGCCGGCAGAAGGAAGGCGCCTCCGTCGCGGATCTCACCTCGCTCGCGCAGACCGAGGAGCCGCCGCCCCCGGTGGCCGGAGCCCCGGTGGCGCCCACGCCCACGGAGGAGGAAGAGGACGCCACGCTGTCGCCCGACGAGAAGCTCGCGCAGGGCGTGGTGCTCGCGCCGCTCGTCGAGGGCCTGCGCGTGGCGGGCGTCGTCACCCAGGTGGATGACACGGCGAAGAAGGCCCGCGTGGACCTGGTGGGGCGCATGGCGGAGATCCCCTTCGCCTCCGTCACCTGGGCCCGCCTCAAGGGCAAGAGCGCGCCCACGAAGATGTCGCAGGTGATGAAGCCCGGGGACATCGTGCACGTGCGCGTGCTGCGCGTCACCCCGGCACCCGCGCTGCTCGACGCCACGTTGGATCAGGTGCCGCTCGTGCAGGGCGGCCTCGTCGTCATCCGCCCCACGGACCGGCACGTGGTGGCGCTCGTGGGTGGCTATGACTTCACGCGCTCGCCCTACAACCGCGCCACCCAGGCCCGGCGCCAGCCCGGCTCGTCCTTCAAGCCCTTCATCTACGGGGCCGCGCTCGGCAGCGGGCGCTTCACCCCCATCACCACGGTGAACGACGCCCCCGAGGCCATCCGCGACCCCTACACCGGCAAGACGTGGAAGCCGCAGAACTACGACCGGACCTTCGAGGGCCCCATGACGCTGCGCACCGCGCTCACCAAGTCCAAGAACACCGTGTCCGTGCGCATCATCGAGGCCATCACCCCCGCGGCCGCCATCGACTTCGCCAACCGCGCGGGCATCCGCTCGCCCCTGCCGGAAAACCTCACCCTGGCGCTGGGCACCGGCGAGGTGAGCATGCTGGAGGCCGCCAACGCCTACGCCACGCTCCAGGCCAACGGCCGCTACGCCGAGCCCCTCCTGCTGCTCAAGGTGACGAATGCCCAGGGCAAGGTGCTCGAGGAGCACCAGCCGGCCTTCGAGGAGAAGCTGCCCCCGGCGGTCGCCTTCCTCACCACGTCGCTCATGCGCAGCGTGGTGGAGGAGGGCACGGCGCGCGCGGTGACGGAGCTCAACCGCCCCGCCGCGGGCAAGACGGGCACCGCCAACGAGAGCCGCGACACGTGGTTCTCCGGCTACACCGCCGACTGGGTGGCCAGCGCCTGGGTGGGCTTCGATGACCACTCGCCCCTGGGCAGCACGGAGACGGGCGGCCGCGCCCCCCTGCCCATCTGGCTGGAGTTCATGCGCGCCGCGCACGAGGGGCTGCCCTCGCGCGAGTTCGACGTGCCCCCGGGCGTGGTGCAGGTGCGCATCGATCCCGCCACGGGACTGCTCGCGGGCAACTCCGTGCCCGGCCGGCTCGAGTCCTTCCTCGAGGGCACCCAGCCCACCGCCGAGGCGCCTCCGCCCGGCCACGCCTCCGAGACCGACTTCTTCCTCCAGGAAGGCAGCCGGGGGCTGTGAGCCGCGCCCTCGCCGCCACGCTGCTGCTCGCCGCCGCCCTCGCCGCCGCCGCCGAACCGGCCCCCGCGCGCGCCGCGCTCGAACGGCTCGCCCAGACGGTGGCGAAGGACGTGGGCGAGGCCCGGCCCGAGGCCCCCGTGGCACTGTTCCTCTCGGGCGCGTCCCCCGAGCTGCGGCGCGCCTGGGGCACGCTGCTCACCGCGCGCCTGGCCGAGCGGGGACTCGCGCCCTTCGTCCTGGACGCGCCCTCGGCCGAGGCCGCGGAGCCGCTCGCCCGGGAGCGGGGAGCCCGTGCCCTGGTGCGGCTCTCCCTGGCCCTGGAGGCCGGGAAGCTCCACGCGCGCGGCGACGTGGTGGGCACCTGGGTGAACTTCTGGTCCGGCCGCACGCCCTCGCGTCCGCCCGCTCCCGCCGCCGCCCTCGTCCAAGCCGTGGAGGCGGATGCGGCGGTCCTCGCGCTCGCCGCCGTGGAGCCCCCTCGCCCACCGCCTCCCACCACCACCGGAACGCCGCGTCCGCTGCGCTTCGTGGGGGCCTCCTTCGCGCACCTGCCCACGCCGCTCGCGGCGCTCGCGGCAGGGGATCTCGATGGGGACGGACGGGACGAGGTGGTGGTGCTCACCGAGCGCGCCGTGCAGGTGTTCGCCGCGGATGGGCGCCTCATCGCCGAGCGCTCCCTGGAGGTGCTGCCCCCCTCCACCGCCGCCACCCGCGAGCCCTTCGGCGCGGTGGCCGTCCTCTCCGGGCCTCCGCGCATCGCCGCGTTCTCCACCCGCTATGCCCACGGCACGGTGCTGGCGCTGGAACAGGGCTCCTTGCGCTTCGTGTCCCGGCTCGAGACCGTGCCCCTGGGACCGGAGGCCCGGGGCGCCTTCGTGCCGGGACAGACCGCGTTCGCCCCCGAGGTGCGGCTCGGCCCCGGAGACCAGCGGCTCGAGCACGTCCCGGCCCGCTTCACCTCCTTCAGCACCGCCGGCGCCCAGGTCCTCCTCGTTCATCCGGACGGCTCGGGCTCCTTCTACGCCCAGCCCTCGGCGGCCCCGGTGCCGCTCTCGGGACTCGGCGCGGGCAGCCTGCTCGGAGACGTGGAGGGTGACGGGACACCAGAGCTGTTCACCACCTCGCCCGAGCTCCAACCCACGCCCGACGTCCTGCGCGTCTTCCCGACGAAGGGAGGCATCTCCTTGTCTCGCGAGCCGCTCTGGCAGGGGCCCCTGCCCGCGGGCCGCGCGCTGCTGGGAGTGACGGCCAACCTGGACGGAGACGCACTGCGCGAGGTGCTCGTGGGGCTCACCCGGCCCGATGGCTCGGGCGAACTCTTCCTCCTGCGCCAGGGTGCGCCATGACGCTCCGCTCCGCCCTCCTCGCCAGCCTCCTGCTCCTCGGTGCCACCCCGGCCTGGGCGGCGGGACGGACGCCCTATGGCGGAGAGCTGCGCCTCGCCCACACGGGACCCGCCACGCCCGCGGTGCCCGCCCTCGCCGACACGCCGCTGGAGGCCACCCTGCTCGGGCTCGTCTCCCGCTCCGTCTGCCAGCTCTCCCCCGAGGGACACGTGGCGCCCGCGCTCGCCCTGTCGATGTCCCGCCCCTTTCCCCAGGTGGTGCGGCTGGTGCTGCCCTCGCCCGCCCAGGCGCAGGCGCTCGCCCAGGCCTGGGCCCGGCTCTCCAGTCCCGAGGAGACCTCGCCCTACCGCGCGCTCCTCTTCCCCCTGCGCGACGAGGGCCGGCGGCTCTCCGCCACGGGCGACACCCTGGAGCTGACGCTCGCCTTCCCCTGGCCCGATCAGGAACGGGCCCTGTGCCACCCCACCCTCGCGCCGCCGCGCTCGTCCGCCGCCGCGCTCGGCCCGTTCTCCTACTCCACCGCCACCGCCCAGACCCTGGACGCGCGGCTCTCCTGGCCTCCCGGGCGGCCGTACCTGGACACGCTGCGCGCGCGCGCCACCGATGAGCGGGGACTCACGCGCCTGCTGTCGACGCACGGCACCCAGGTGGCGCTCGGCGTGCCCCCGGATCCGGGCAGCAGCACCGGCGCGGCGCTGTACGCCACCTATCTGGCCTGGTCACCCCGGCGGGTGCCGGTGGACTTCCGGCAGGCGGTGGAGAACGCCCTGGACCGAGAGGATCTCACGCGCCTCTTCGTGCGCGGGCCCGCCGAGCCCATGCCGCACCTGCTGCCCGCGGCGCTGATGCCAAAGGCCGCGGGGCCTCGTCCTCCCCGCCCTCCCGCGCCTTCGTGGGCGCGACAGGTGACGCTGCTGCACGACGCGGACAACGAGGATCAACGCGCGGTGGCCGAGCGGCTCCAGGTGAAGCTGCACGACCAGGGCTACACGGTGGCCCTGACGGCGCTGCCTCGTGCCGAGCTCCGGGCGCGCTGGGCGAAGGGGGACTACGAGCTGATGCTCCACTCGCTGCTCTTGCCCCCGGTGCCGGGTCCCGCGCTGGCGGTGGTGATGGACGCGGCGGGCCGCAAGGACTTGCTGGGCGTGGAGCTGCCTCGCATCGGCGCGTTGCCGGACGCGGCGGCGCGGGATGCCCGGGTGCGCGAGCGGGCCCTCGCGATCGCCCCGTCCCTGCCGATGCTGCCGCTCTATGCGCAGGGACTGGCGCTGCGCGCGGAGCCGGAGGTGGGTGGACTCGTCTTCGATGCCCAGGGACTGCCCGTGCTGGAGGGCGCCTGGCTCGCCCCGGCCCCGGCGGCGGGGGGCTCGGGAGGGAGGAGATGAGGCTGAGGACGCGGCTGGCACTGGCCTTCGCGCTGCTGGCCCTGGTGCCGCTGGCGGTGATGGTGCCCTTCACGCTGACGCGGCTGCGCGCCACGCTCTCGAGGAGCCTGGACGCGCGGATGGAGGGGGCCACCACGTCGGGGAAGGAGGCGATTGATCGGACCGCGGCCACGGTGCGCCGGGCGGTGGAGGAGCTGGTGGAGAGCCCCGCCCTGGAGGACCTGGCGCGCGAGTCCCGGGATGCGCCCGCGCGGGCGATCCGGGCGGACACGGCGCGGCCGTTGATGAAGAGCCGGGGCCTCACGGTGTTGTCGCTCTTCGATCGGCAGGGAACGACGCTGTCCTCGGGGCATCTGCCGGCGCGCCGGGGGGATCCGGATCCGGTGCTCTTCGCGGTGACGCGGGAGAAGTCGCCCCAGCCGGTACCGGTGACGGTGTCGGTGCGAGGGAACGAAGGGCTGCGCGAGGTGCCCGCGCTCGTCACGGCGAGGCCGGTGGACTACGGGGACGCGCGGCTGTGGGTGGTGGGGGGCGTGTTGCTGGACGAGGGGCTGGCGGCGCACCTGTCACGGCTGACGCAGGCGGAGGTGACGCTGCTGTCGGGAGGGGCGGTGGTGGCGCGGGCGGGCAAGGTGACGCCGCCCACGGTGGCGCGGGTGTTGCCGCTGAGCGAGAGCATCTCGGTGCGGCTCGTGTTCAGCCGGGCGGCGGAGCGCGAGGCGACGTTGGGGGTGTTGCGCGCCTTCCTGCTGCTGGCGGGGTTGGGGCTGGCGTTCGCGGTGCTGCTGGGGCTGCTGGTGGCCCGGCGAATCACCCAGCCGGTGGAGGCGCTGACGGAGGGCGCGCGGCGGGTGGGCCAGGGGGCGTTGGACGAGCGGGTGCAGGTGGAGACGACGGGCGAGGTGGGCGAGCTGGTGAAGACGTTCAACCACATGACGACGGAGCTGCGCTCGACGACGGAGCGGTTGGTGGCGAGCGAGCGCGTGGCGGCGTGGCAGGAGGTGGCGAGGAGGCTGGCGCATGAGATCAAGAACCCACTGACGCCCATCCGCATGTCGATCGAGACGTTGCTGGCGGTGCAGGACGCGAAGGACGCGCGCTTCCCGGCGATCTTCCGGCAGAGCGCGGGGGTCATCCTGGAGGAGGTGGATCGGCTGCGGCGCATCGTGGACGAGTTCAGCCAGTTCGCGCGCATGCCCAAGCCGCAGTTGGAGCCGGTGGACCTGGGGGAGCTGGCGAAGAACGTGCTGTCGCTCTACGCGACGCCGCCCGAGGGGATTCACCTACACTCGGAGGTGCAGCCGGGGGTGGTGGCGCGGGCGGACCGGGATCAACTGACGCAGGTGCTGGTCAACCTGGTGAAGAACGCCGAGGAGGCGATGGCGCGAGGGGGAGGAGACCTGCACGTGCGGGTGAAGGGGACGGAGCGGGAGGCGCTGGTGGAGGTGCAGGACAGCGGGCCGGGGATTCCTCCCGAGCATCGCGCCCGTATCTTCGAGCCCTACTTCACGACGAAGGAGGGCGGCACGGGGCTGGGGCTGGCCATCGCCGCGCGCATCCTCCAGGAGCACGGGGGCAAGCTGGACGTGGGCGGCGAGCCGGGCCAGGGGGCGTGTTTCACCCTGTCCCTCCCCCGCTCCGTTTGAGTTCCACATCGAACCGATGAAGTAGGCGGGATCAGGATGTTTTCGTTAAGAGCAGGAGCACCAACTTGCTTGGCAGTGCACGATGCTGGCGATTCGACCATCAGCGACGCCATGCAGACAGTATTTCCACTGGGGGCATGCTCGACGTTGGACTGGGACGGAATAGAGATGTCCCTCAGCTATAAATACGACTTGAGCTTGATGGCTGACGACATTGTCCAGATGCTTCTTGCAATACAGAACTCTCCATCGGGAACGTTTCAGGTGGACTGGCCATCCACCGGACTCCCCTATCATTGGGCGCTCAAATGGGATCCGTCCGTCGTGGAGATCCACGCAGTTGCTCGTCCTGAACATGGAGCAGAGGACTTGACCGGGCGCGAGTCGGTTCAAACCACCAAGAGCACCTTTGTTGCCGGGTGGCAGGAAATTCTGCGGATGATCGTCTCCTGCATTGAAGCATCAGGTTACAAGGATGCGCAGATCGCTGGACTCGCCTCATTGAAACAGGCGGCTGGGCGAGCGGCTACCGCCCTTGCCTGAAGTCAAGCGCTGGCGCGAGGGGGAGGCGATCTGCTCGTGCGGAAGAAAGGAACGGAGCAGGAGACATTGATGGCGGAGCAGCAGCGGACCTGGGATTCCCACCCGAGCATCACGCCTGCATCTTCGAGCCCTACTTCACGATGAAGGAGGGCGGCACGGGGTTGAGACTGGCCATCGCCGCGCGCATCCTCCAGGAGCACGGCGGCAAGCCGGACATAGGCGGCGAGCTGGGCCAGGGGGCGTTCTTCACGCCATCCCCGCCCACTCCGTTTGAGTTCCACGACGAGCCGATGCAATCTCGACTATCAACAAAGCCATTCAATCAGTTGGCTGGATTGGCTCGATCGAGATAGGCCACCGCGCCCCATAGACAACAAAACAACCGCGCAACTCATACAGCGACCACATACCAACTCATAGACTGCCTATCTATACGCCATCCAGGCTTAAGAAATCCCTCCACAATCGAAGCCCACTCACCCAATGAGCGAGTCGCTCGGGGCACATCCAACAACTCAGGGTGGGCCGCCTTGAAATCCACCTTATACTCCCTGGGCACTGAAAATGTAATCGAGGAACCTGATCCAATTGTTGCTATAAGTCCAATCAGCGTTAATTTCTCGTCAGCACCTGCCTCAAGCAAAAGGGCTGGATCTGGCGGAAACTGAAGGCTCCACTCAGAGGCAGCAGTACGACCTCGACCATAGCCTGTAACCTTTGAACCAAAACCACTAAGATTCCATTCAGCAAGGCCTCTCAAATAAAAGAAATCAATCAACGCGCCTTCCGCCACATCAACCAAAGATGGATCTTCCACGAAAGCATAGCGGCATTGCACGTTCTCAAGGGAAATACCGACTCGGCCACGAAGTTTCCTTACATGTTCCCGAAGCCGGGCCCCCACAGGCCGTGAGGTTTTACCAATATATTTGGCCTCGCCATTCAAGAATAATTGATAAAACCCTGGGTATTTAGCGCCCAACGCCTCTTGTATGGGACTCCTCGGTATTTTATCTAGCTTTTCAAGAAGCTGTCTAAGGATTGCGGGACCAATTTCAAAGCGAAAAACTTGCTCATCCGGCACATCCCTGATCGGCGTGATCGTTCGGTATACCGGCTCGCCATCCTCATCGCCTTCATCACCCTCATTCGCTCCAAGAATCGGAGGTCGTGGTTTATTGGCCATAGGCAAGGATTCCCACGGAATTCGAGTCAAAAACCATCCAGCTCAGCCCAGACACGACCCAGACACCTGGGAAATAAGCATCAATCATCGTCATCCTCCATGAAAGACGACGGATCGGCATCCAGCGCGGGCATAAGAGCCCCGGGTTTGCGATCTTTAAGAAACACCTTCACCTTGTGCTCCGCATCCGCCTTGCTTCGAGTTTCCTTGAGTCGAGTTGCCCAAGAACGCCCAGGATGGAGGACATCCCACCAACTACGCTGGCCTTGGTAGCGACCACTTCCCGGGTCGTGAAGACCAAATCCTTCAAGGCAGACGTTCCATACTGGTTGGAAGTTCTCGATCAAGAACCTCTCAGCCATCGTGATCCAAAGTGGAGTAACCACCAAGTAACGACAGACGAAATCGCGCGAGGACAAGTTCACGGCCGCATCGATCGACTCGCGGTGCTCACGCAGACGTTGAAACAGAGAACGAGAAGCGGTGGTCGACTTCGCCCCCTTTCTCGCTCCGGGAGGCACGGCCTTTCCGACGTAGAGCGGCCATTTTGCATCCACGGAACGAATAGGGCGATAAACAGCAAGGCTTCCCGTATAGAAGAGCGCATACACGCCTGAGCCACTAAAAACCTCAGGAAGTTCAAGTGTGTACGGCCCTCGGCTCATCAACTCCTGCACGCAGTTCCTAGTGAGATTCGCGTAGTCGAGTGGATTGTATTCCTCAGTGGCCATTACGGGCCCTCAGCTTCGCGGCCACACTACGCGCGACTACAGCCGCGAGTTCCACGGGCACCGCATTGCCAAGCTGGCGCATTGCCTCGGACCATGCGCCCTCGAAACGCCAGGAGTCGGGGAAGGTCTGGAGCCTAGCGGCCTCTCGCACGGTGAAGTAGCGAACCTTGCCGTCAGGGAGAACCATCATGTTCTCTCCGCCTGGAACACCGTGGACGCCAGCCTTCAATGTCTTGGCGGGCAGGTCCAATGGGCTCCCGGTATGACCTGGATAGGCGCGTGCGCCCAGGTTGAGCCTATGGTTTGAGAAATCGCTGGACTCACGGTCAGTACGCGGCTCGGGCAACCCTAGGATGGCGTCGCGAACCGTCCGCCACGGCTTCGTCGGAAAGGGCTCGTCGCGATTTTCCAAGTCACTCAATTTTACCCCTAAGCGCGCCGGTGAGTCAGGCGGGGGGCGAACTCCATGGCGCTTCCAGTACTCGCCCGTGATGTGCTGTTCCCAGACGAGCGCATCCAAGCTGTGCGTGGGCTCGGGAAAGTGCCACTCCAACTCGGTATCCGCGCGAAAACCCACGATGAAGACGCGCTGCCGCACCTGCGGTACTCCATAGTCGGCGGCGTTCAACAACTCCGATACGACGTTGTACTCAAGTTCCGTCCTCCGCCCCCGAGTCTTCACCGCTTCCAACCGATGAAGGTGCGAGAGCCAGTCCTCATCGCGCTTCTTCTTGATGGTGGGATAGGTCAGTTGAAGACGGATGTACTCGAAGTAATTGCGGAAGCTCTGACGGGTCAGACCCTTCACGTTCTCCATGATGAAGGCGCGGGGCCGCAGCTCACGCACCGCCCGCACGAACTCCGGAATCATGTTGCGGGAGTCGTCCTGGGCCTGATGCTTGCCACCCAAGCTGAACGGTTGGCACGGAGCCCCACCCGCCACCAGATCCAACTGCCCCTGGCCGAAGATCGCGTAGGAGTTGAGCCGTACGTCGGCCTGATGGACACGCCACGCACGAATGCCCGGCAGGGCCTCAATGCTGGCGTTCCGGCGGAGCGTCTCGCACGCATCCGCGTCCCACTCGTACAAGCCGCGATGGTGGAAACCCGCGACGTGAGTGCCGAGCGCTAGCCCACCCGCACCGGTGAAGAGCTCGATGGATTCCATGGTGACCGATCCATGCAGCAGCTCTCGGGCCAGAGCAAGCTTCAATCCTCATCGAGTCGACACCGTCGGTCACGGCGCTGGGAATCCAGGGAGTTAAGTGGTCTCCCCACCCGGCTCCAGGAAGAGGCGGAGCATCTGACCCAGGGACGCCTCGTCTCGTAGTTGGCACTCCCAGACGACGAAGACCGCCCATCCCCGCTCCCTCAGCTCCGCCTCCTTGCGCAAGTCCCTGGCCCGGTTGCCCTCGAGCTTCGGCAGCCAGAACTCCAGCCTCGACTTGGGCAGGCGGGCGAGCGGGCAAGCCGCATCAGGATGCCGGTGCCAGAAACAGCCATGGACGAAGATGGCCTTCCTGCGGCCCGGAAAGGCGAGATCCGGATGACCCGGGACTTTCTTGTAGTGCAGGCGGTAGCGGTACCCCATCGCGGTGACGAGACGCCGGACGCGGAACTCGGGCTTGGTGTCCTTGTTGCGGACCCGCGCCATGCGCTCACTTCGTTCCGCGGGGGTCATCGTGTCCATGCGGAAACCCTCCCTCGTGCTCAGAGCCAGCGAACCCAAGGGGTCATCCCTCGGAGGTCATCTCCGAAGTAGTGTACCCAGGCGGGCGAACCCCATCGAGTGGAACTTGAGCACACGAGGCGCGACACGCCCGCTCGTCCACGTTCGAGACGCATCTGGGAGAACGTCTACTTCCGGGGCGTGCGTCCGTGCGTCCGCGCGTGCCGCCCGGGTGCCTGTCCCTCGGGCTTCTTCACGCCGTGGTCCTTCTGGGGCGGCCCGGGGTCGCGCTGGGCGGCCTCCCGCCGCGCCATCTCCGCCTGGAAGACCGGATCCTCGCGCGGCACCTCCTGCCGGGGAATGTTCGCGCGCATCACCCGCTCGATCTTCTCCGTCATCTGCCGGTCCTTCGCCGTGACGAACGTCGAGGCCACCCCGCTCGCCGAGGCCCGTGCCGTGCGTCCAATCCGGTGCACGTAGTCCTCCGGCGCGTGCGGCAGGTCGTAGTTGATGACGTGCCCCACGTCCTCCACGTCCAGCCCCCGCGCCGCGATGTCCGTGGCCACCAGGCACCGGTAAGTCCCCTCCCGGAACGCCTTCATCGCCTGGTTGCGCTGGTTCTGCGTCCGGTCCGCGTGCAGCACCCCACACCGGTACCCCGCCCGCTGCAGCGCCTTGTGCACCTTGTCCGCCCGCTCCTTCGTCCCCGCGAACACCAGCGCCGTCGCCTCGTCCCTCGCCAGCAGCGCGAGCAGCAGCGCCGTCTTCTCCTCGGGCTTCACCACGTACAGCCGCTGATCGGCGCGCTCGGCGGGCGTGCCACTGCGCGTCACCTCCACCCGCACGGGCCGGTGCAGCTCCGCCGCCGCGAAGGCGCTCACGTCCGGGCTCAGCGTCGCGGAGAACAACAGCGTCTGCCTCCGGCGGGGCAGCGCCGCCAGAATCCGTTCGAGCTGCTCCTGGAAGCCCATGTCCAGCATCCGGTCCGCCTCGTCGAGCACCAGCGTCCGCAGCCGCGTGAAGTCCACCAGGCCCGACTTCAACAGGTCCACCAGCCGCCCCGGCGTGGCCAGCACCAGCGTGGGCCGCCGCTCGAGCGCCCCCGCCTGTGCCCCCATGTCCTCGCCGCCGATGACCACCGCGTGGGACACCCCGCGCGACTCGCCGAAGAAGCGCACCGTCTCGGAGATCTGCTGCACCAGCTCGCGCGTGGGCGCCAGCACCAGCCCCAGCGTCCCCTCCTGACCCGCCAGGCGCTCCACCAGGGGCAGCACGTACGCGGCCGTCTTCCCCGTCCCCGTGGCCGCGCACCCGATGACGTCCCGCCCCTCGAGCGCCGGAGGAATGGCTTTCGCCTGGATGGGGGTGGGCCGTGAGAACCGGGCACGACGCACGGCGTCGAGCGACTCGGGGGACAGTCCAAGCTGGGCGAAGGTGTCGGTCACCCGGCCGGGGTATCACGCCCCCCGAGGTAGGACCACCGGGCCTTTCGTCCCCCCCACCCTCTCCAGGCGTCCCAGCCAGGACTCCGAGTCCTCGTCCGCATGGACGCCTGGCACCAACCACCCCCCTCCATTGACGGCAGGCAGGCGCGGAGTTAATCAGAACTCAGAAAATGAATCGGGATTCAGCGAAGAAAGCCCCCGTGCCCCGGCTGCGGACGAGGCTGAAGGAAGCGACGACGGAGGCCATCCGCGCGGCAGCGGAGGAGGTGCTGGGCGAGCAGGGCTTCGGCGCGCGCATGGAGGACATCGCCGAGCGGGCGGGCGTGTCGGTGGGCACCCTCTACAACCACTTCGAGGATCGCACGGCGCTCCTGCGCGAGCTGTTGCGCACGCGGCGCGAGGCGCTGGTGGAGAAGCTGGACGCGGTGGTCGCCGAGGTGGAGGGGCGGCCCTTCCGCGAGCAGCTCCAGGCACTGCTCGCCGTGGTGTTCAGCCACTTCCGCGAGCACTCGCGCTTCTTCGCCCTGGCGATGCAGTCCGAGGCCCTGCGCGGCCCGATCGTTCCCGCCCAGGGCGGCACGATCGTGGAGCTGACGAAGCGGGTGGAGCTGCTCGTGCGGCGCGGGGTGGAGGCGGGCGAGGTGCGGCGCGAGGGCTCGGAGTTCCACGCCTCGCTGCTGGTGGGAATGGTGCGCGCGCTGCTCCTGCGGGCCGCCGAGGCGAAGCGGAGCGACGAGCTCCAGCGGGGAGCGGACGTGCTGCTCCAGGTCTTCTTGAAGGGAATCGAGGTGTAGCCCCCATGTCTTCCGCCGCGCTGCCCGCTCCGAGCGGAGCCCTCGCCGTCCAGGCGCCGCCCAACAAGTGGCTCGTCACGCTGTCGGTGACGTTCGGCACCCTCATGGGCGCCATCGACTCCTCCATCGTCAACGTGGCCATGCCCCAGCTGCGCAGTGCCGTGGGCGCCACGGTGCAGGAGATCACCTGGACCACCACGGGCTTCGCGCTCGCCACGGTGATGGTGATGCCGCTGACGGCCTTCCTCGGGCGGCTCTTCGGGCAGAAGCGCGTGTACCTCTCCTGCCTCGCGCTCTTCGTGGTGGGCTCGTTCCTGTGTGGGCTCGCGTGGGATCTGCCCTCGCTCGTGCTCTTCCGGGCCCTCCAGGGCTTTGGCGCCGGAGCGCTCCAGCCCACCGAGCAGGCCATCCTCCGCCAGACGTTCCCTCCCAAGGAGCAGGGCATGGCCATGGCGCTCTTCTCCATGGCGGTGATGGTGGGGCCCGCCATCGGCCCCACGCTCGGCGGCTACATCGTCGACAACTTCCACTGGTCGTGGATCTTCTTCATCAACGTCCCGGTGGGCGTGCTCGGCTTCTTCATGGTCATGCGCTTCGTGCGCGAGCCGGAGGATCTGCTCATCGCCAACCGCCTCGAGGGCGAGAAGCAGCGCAAGAACCTGGACTGGCAGGGCATCCTCTTGCTGTGCGTGGGGCTCGCGGCGCTGCAGTACTTCCTCGAGGAGGGGCAGAGCCACGACTGGTTCGAGTCCACGGAGATCGTCGTCTGCGCGCTCCTGGCGGGTATCTGCCTGGTGGCCTTCGTCATCCGCGAGCTCACCGCCGTGGCGCCGGTGGTCAACCTGCGCCTCTTCAAGGATCCCATCTTCACCTCGGGCACCCTGCTCAGCGCGCTGATGTTCTCCATCCTCATGGCGAGCATGTTCCTCCTGCCCATGTTCATGCAGGAGCTGCTCGGCTTCACCGCCACCCAGTCGGGGCTCGCGCTGATGCCGCGCACGCTGTTGATGCTGGCGATCATGCCCATCATCGGGCGCGTCTATACGCGCTTCCCGCCGCAGGTGTTCATCGCGGCGGGGCTGGCCATCACCGGGCTGGGCGTCTACCAGATGAGCCACTTCAACCTGGACACCGGCACGCACGACATCATCGGGGCCATCCTGCTGCAGGGGCTGGGCTTCTCGATGATGCTGGTGCCCTTGTCCACCGTGGCGCTCTCGGGCGTGCCGCGCCACCGGATGCCGGACGCCACGGGCCTCAGCTCGCTCTTGCGCCAGATTGGCGGCTCCATCGGCCTGGCGGTGTTCGCCAGCCTCCTGTCGCGCTACGGCACCCAGGCCACGGCGGCGCTCTCGGTGCACCTGTCGCCCACGCGCCCCGAGGTGATGGAGCGCGTGGCCCAGCTGCGCGCCGGCATGCTCGCGCGCGGCATGGACTTCGCCAGTGCCCAGGAGGCGGCGCTGCGCATGCTCTCGGGCCTCACCGCGCGCCAGGGCATGGTGCTCGCCTTCGACAAGCTCTTCCTGCTCGCGGCCCTGCTCTTCCTGGTGGTGATGCCGCTCGTGCTCTTCCTCAAGTCCAAGCCCGCCAGTTCCGGGCCCAACGAACCCGTTCATATCGACGTGGAGATCTGAAACATGGCCTCGACAGCGACCCCCCTCGTTCAACCCGAAGTACCGGCCGAAGTCCTCGCGCAGTCACGCAGGAAGGGCCGCCGTGGCTTCCTCGTGTTCGGCCTCCTCGTGGCCGTGCTCCTGCTCGGCATCGGCGGCTATCTGGTCGCCACGCGCGGGCAGGAGACGACGGACGCGGCGCAGGTGGAGGCGGACGTGGTGCCGCTGGCCACGCGCGTGGGCGGCCCGGTGCTGCGCGTGCTCGTGGCCGACAACGCCCCCGTGCACAAGGGCGACGTCCTGGTGGAGATCGATCCGCGGGACTACACCGCCCGGGTGAAGCAGGCCGAGGCGGAGCTGGAATCGGCGCGGGCGCAGGCGCAGGCCGCCGACGCCCAGGCCACCGTCGCCGAGGCGGGCGCCAAGGGTGGCTTCTCCAGCGCGCGTGCCCTCGTATCCACCTCCAGCGCCGGGGTGAGCAGCGCCGAGGCCCAGGTGTCCGTGGCCCGCGCTGCGCTCGCGCGCGCCGAGGCGGATGCGCACCGCGCCACGCTGGACCTGGAGCGCACGAAGCAGCTGATGGAGGCCAAGGCTGTCTCCCAGAAGACCTACGATGACGCGGTGGCGACCCACGAGGCCGCGCAGGCCGCGCTGCAGGGAGCCAAGGCGCAGCTCGCCGCGGCCGAGGAAGGCCGGCACGTCGCCCAGAGCCGGGTGGCCGAGGCCCGGGGGCAGTTGGATCAGAGCGCGCCCATCGACGCGAAGATCGCCGCGGCCCGCGCCAACGCGCAGCTCGCCCATGCCCGGGTGAAGGCGGCCGAGGCCCAGTTGGAGCAGGCCCGGCTGCAGTTGGAGTACACGCACATCACCGCGCCCGCGGATGGCCAGGTGTCCAAGCTGTCCGTGCACGAGGGGCAGTTGCTGTCGGCCGGCCAGACGCTGGGGGAGTTCGTCCCGCCGGCGACGTACGTGGTGGCCAACTTCAAGGAGACGCAGGTGGGGCACATGCACCCGGGCCAGCGCGTGACGGTGAAGGTGGATGCCTTCGAGGGCGAAAGCATCGAGGCCCGCGTGGAGAGCCTGTCGAGTGGGACGGGCGCGCGCTTCTCGCTGCTGCCGCCGGACAACGCCTCGGGCAACTTCGTGAAGGTGGTGCAGCGCGTCCCGGTGCGCATCGCCTGGGTGAATCCCCCGCGGGAGCTGGAGCTGCGCGCCGGCCTCTCCGCCGAGGTCACCGTCCACACCTCGCCGTGAACGGTCGGGTGGGCGAGCTGCGGCTCCCTCCCTAGAGGCCCGTCTCGGACAGCGGCGCCGTCGTCGAGTCACCGCCGCTGATCTTCGAGGCGATCCAGCTCTCGAACGACCCCACGCGGGCGTACATGCCCGGGTAGCGCGAGTCGGCGCAACCCTCGCCCCAGCTCACGACGCCCACCAGCACGCGCGTGCCGTTCTTGAGCACCGTGAGCGGACCGCCGCTGTCACCCTGGCACGAGTCCTTGCCGGGCGAGGCCGCGGCGAGCTGGTCCGTGCCGATGGTCTCCCCCGCGTAGGAGGATTGGGCCGCGCTGTTGCTCAGGAAGCTCACGTCCACCGCCTGCAGCCTGTCGGGAAACGCGGAGCCATCGCCGCTGAGCGCGCCCCAGCCAGTGGCGCGCGCCACCACGCCCTCGGCGGTGATGCCCGCGGCCTCGTCGGCCGCCGTGGCGAGGGGGATGGCCTTCACGTTCGCCCCACTCAGGTCCAGCGGCGCGGACAGGCGAAGCAGCGCCACGTCCTTGCCTTGGTTCACATCCACGTAGCCCGGGTAGATGATGATCTCGGCGACCGGGCGAATCTGTCTGGAGGAGTTTATCCCCTCGAGAATGGTGCTGCCCGCCGCCACCTGTGCAGGCATGCTGATGGTGCCACCCTGGTTCACGCAGTGCTGCGCGGTCAGGATCCAGTTCTCGTTGAGGACCGAGCCGCCGCAGAAGTGCTCGCCCGAGCTGTCCTGCAGGGACACCTGCCAGGGATTGGCGGCGATCGTCGTGTTGGTGCCGCCGACGATCTCCTGCTCGGAGGCAAGCACCGTCTCCTGCGCACGAAGCTGATCGACAGACTCGGGACCACAACCAGCCAGCAGGGACACCGTGCCGGCGATTACCCAACGACGCGTGATGGATGATGAAACCATGGAACCTCGATAATGGGGGAAGGTGCCGCAACTGCACCGTGAGGTGAGCCAGTACCGTCAAGCCTTGCTCGAAAATTCCAATCTCGTCTCACGACTCCGCGCGGCGGCGGTTGAGCCCGAGAAGGTGAGCGAGCTCCTCCCCGGAGAGCAGCCCTCCATCACCTGGTTCGAGGATATCGAGGACGTACGCCGGACGAAGTCACGGTCTGGAGTTGGACTTCGAGGCGGAGCCGGGCGCCATTTCATTCGAAAGCAATGCCAGGGAATGCACTGCTCTCGTTGCAATGAATTTCAATCGAAGGGTCCGCACGCTCCGGCGGGGTGGCGGCCTCGTGTGTGCACGGGCGAGTCCGGCCCCGCGCGGCGCCGAGTCGCGCCGCGTGGCCGGCGTCAGTCCTTGACGGGCGTGGCCTTGAGGGCGGCCTTGCCCTCCTTGACGTACACCTGGAAGCGCACCGTCTTGCACGCGTACTTCTGCACGAGCTGCTCGCGGTTCTTGCGCAGCTTGGCGACGAACTTGTCGTACGTCAGGCCGTCCTGGGGCTCGCCGCACTGATCGCGCGTCTGCACGAACTCGCGGAAGACCTCCTGGAAGTGCTGCTCCTCGGACAAGGCCACCGCACCGGCCCCCGTGCTCGCGCTCGTCGCCGCGCCCGCGCCCGTACCGAATGGCGACGTGGTGACACCGGCCTGCTGCTGGGGCGCGTTCATCGGCGAGGCCACGCCGGGGTGGAGGCCCAGCGCCGAGGGAGGCACATTGACCTCGCCCGTCATCGGCCGGGCCGAGCGCGCGAGGAGCTCGCGCGGGATGGCCGCCACGCGCGTCGGCTCGGGCGAGCCGCCCTCTTCATCGAAGCCGCCATTCTGGCGCGCCTGCGCGGTGGCCGCGGCGAAGGGGTCCGCCGCCTGTTGCAGCGAGTAGGCCGCCGTCGGGTGATCCTCGAAGGCGAAGGCGGCGCCCCGCCGGGGAGCAGCCGCGGGCACGCTCGCCGCGGAATCCGTGGAAGAGAAGGGCAGCGACGCCCCACCCTGGGAGGCGAACGGATCCTTGCCGGGCACCGTGGGCGTGCCGAACGGATCCTTGCCGGGCACCGTGGGCGTGCCGAACGGATCTCCGCCTCGCGGCACCTCCGGGGTGGCGAAGGGGTAGAGATCCCCGGCGGGAGCGGGAGCCCGGGTGACGGCGGGCTCGGGCGGCGCCGCGAAGGGATTGGTGTCCGAGGGGGCGTCGAAGGGGGTCTCCGGCGCGGAGGTCGCGGCGGCGGGACGCGCGGGAGCGGGCGAGTCGGAGAACGGGAAGTCCTCCGGTCCCGCCGTGGGTGGCTCGGGAGCGGGCGTCAGGAACACCGGACCGGCGAGGGGCGAAGAGGCCAGCGCGGGACCCGCCGCCGGAGCACTGGCCGGCTCCTCCTGCTGCTTGCCGCCCTTCTTCTGCTTCTTCGGCGCGGCGGTCGCGGCCGACGGACGGTCCGCGCCCATCAACAGCGTCCACACGAGCGAGAAGCCCAGCAGGCCCAGGAGCGCGAAGAGGGCGTCGTGCTGGTAGTTGGCGAGCGCGGTCATGAAGGGCCGCACGCTGGTGACGGCCACGGCTTCCAGGTCCCCACCGAGCGACTGGCGCGAGCCCACGGCGAGCGGAGCATCGCCGCCCAGGGTGTCCGAGGGATGGGTGAGCAGGGGCAGGCGCACGCGCGGCACCTGGGCCAGCAGGTTGCGCACACTGCCGCGCTCGACCACCTGGCCGGACTTGCCCGCGCCCACGTTCTCGAGCGCCTTCGTCACGAGCTCCTTCTCGGCGCCCGCGCTCTCCAGCACCTGGTTGCCCTGGACCAGCGCGAGCGCGGCGACGCCGGAGTTCACGGCCGCGGACTCAAGGAAGGCCCTGTGCAGCACCGGGGCGCCCAGCACCAGGGTCGCCGCCACCTGGGCGTGGCCGCCGTCGGGGCTCCACAGCACGGGCACGGAGAAGAAGACGTGGGGCGCGCCGAACGCGTCCGCCACCGCGCCCTCGCTGCCCACCTTCTGCTGGGAGCGCGGATCGAACTGCTCATCCGCGCTCGCCTCTCCCGTGCCATGCGCGTACAGCGCGCCCTCGGCGGTGACGAGGCCGAGCACGAGCGAGTCCTCGAGCGGCTTGGGCACGCGCTCGCCCACGGCGGCGCGCAGCGCGTTGAAGCGCTCGCCCACGGGCGGCTCCACGATGCGGATGCCCTTGCCCCGGGGCAGCGCCTCCACCTGGGGCTGCACGGCGGCGACGACCTCGGGATTGCCAGCCAGCGAGAGGGCCAGGGCCTGCACGGAGGAACGGCGCGCCTCCAGGGCGCGGGCCAGTTCCGAAATGGCGGCGGTGGCCGGTGACGCGGCCCCCTTCACGGCCTCGGCGCTGAGCGGGCTCGAGACCAGGGGCAGATGCGCCACTCCCAGTCCGAGGACCAGGAGCGCGAAAACGAAGAACTTGAAGCGAACCATCACCGACCTTTACGCCCTCGGGGTGGAGGCCGGGTTATACCGCCCCCCCCTCGGGACCAGCAAGGTTCGCTCCCCAACGCTTGGGAGCCCGGACACCAGACGAGGAGTCCGGGCTCCAGCGGGCTGCTAGAAGCGCACGTCCTGGGGCAGGCCGTCGTTGCTGACGTCCCGGCGCTTCTCCACGGTGCGCTTGATGGTGTTCTCCAGCCTGTCGCGCACCGAGTCGATGGCCTGGAACATGGTCTCGGCCGTCTCGGTCACGTGGATGCTGGAGAAGCCCGCCATACGCACGGTCACCCGGCACTCCTGGTCCACGCCCCCCTTGGTGCCATTGATGTCCACGAGGGAAATATCCACTTCGCTCGCCTCATCGTCGATGAACTTCGCGATGGGGTCCACCAGATGCCGCGTCGCATAGTCCCGAAGCGAGTCCGTGAGCTGCAGATGGACTCCTCGCATCAACACCTTCATGGTGTCACCTCCCCTTGGTCTCCCCAGAGTGGGCAGTCCCGGCGCATTCGGTGAGCGGGGGGGACACACGAACGTGCCCGCCCGGCCGCTCTCCAAGGGTAGGAGCAAGGCTCCATGGGGATGTTTTCGTGTCGTCATTAGGTTGAGCGTTCGAATGGGTGAGCGAATCGGAGAGCGGATCAAGGTCCTGCTGGTCGAGGACGACGGCGACAGCCGCGAGCTCCTCGCGGAGCTGCTCGAGCTGGACTTCGACGTCATCACCGCCGCGGATGGGGTGGCGGGGCTGCGAGCGTTCGTGGACGACCATCCAGACGTGGTGGTCACGGACGAGTCGTTGCCGGGCATGTGTGGAACGGCGCTCGCCCAGGAGGTCAAGAGCCGGCAGCCCAAGGCGGGAGTGGTGCTCGTGTCCGGATATTCGAACGTGGACTCTGGCTACTGCGACGTGGTGCTGCGCAAACCGATTGATGTCGAGCGTTTGTCAGCCGTCGTCGGAAGCCTGGGGGAAGCAGCCAGGCACTGAGGCGGGGCGTGCTAAAATCGTGCTTGGTTGCCAGGGTGTAGGTCCTGCGAAGGGAGGCACGATGAAATACTGCATGCAGTGCGGTTCCGAGTACCAGGAGGGCGTGACGGAGTGTGCGGACTGTCCCGGAAGTGCCCTGGTGGACGCGGAGGCCATGCGCCAGCGCCACATCCCGCTGCCCGGTGAGGGAGAAACCCGGAAGTTCGTCCGGGCGGCCACGGCGGAGGATCCCTTCACCGCCGAGGACTACGTGCGGCTGCTGGAAATCCAACGCATCCCAGTGTTCATCCGGCCGCGCCGCTCGGGCTCCGTGGACGTGCTCACCACGGGGGCGCTGGAGCCCTGGTGGGAGATCATGGTGGGCGAGGAGTTCCTCGAGCGCGCCGTGCAGCTCATCGCCCAGGAGAAGCGGCAGTTGGAGGAGACCGCGTCCGAGGCCGCCCTCGCCGCCGAGGAAGAGGAGCGGGAGACGGAAGGCTCGCTGCCGCCCGGCACGTTGTGAACCCGGCGTGAACCCGGCCCGTCCCCTCGGAGCCGCTACGGCGTGGAGGCGGCCGAAGCACCGGTCTCCGAGGGCGCGCGTACCTCGAAGAGGCTCACGCCGGTGACCTTCCACTTGTCGTACCTGGCGTTGCGCGCGAGGAAGCTCTCCAGGTCCTCGTCCACCACGCGGCCGTTGCCATCCACGCCCCGCCGCGCGTGCCGCAGCCAGGTACGGCGGCCCTTCTGCACCACGAAGCCCAGGTGAGTCACCCGGGTGGCCTTGAGCGGCAGGTCCTCGCGCAGCACGACGAGGATGCTGCCCGAGGGCACCTGCCGCGCATGCGCCAGCACCCGCTCCAGGGGAATCATGTCGAGCGCGTAGGTGCCCCGCGGCTGGTGCGCCGGGGACAGGCCCAGGGCGAGCGAGGAGCGCGAGCGCCAGGTGAGCGCGTTGAGCGTCTTGCTCACCCGCACCGTGTCCGCGCCCCCCAGCCGCCGCGTCACGTCCACGAGGAAGCCCTTGCGCTGGTTGTTAGGCAGCCACTGGGCCTCCATGAGGTGGTTGCGGTCCTCATAGGAGGGGGTGTTGGCGTAGCGCAGACGCTCGAGCAGTCCCGGCACCTCCGCCGCCGAGCGCGCCAGGCTCAGGGCCACGGACTGTTCCACGAAGGTGAGGCAGTCCACCGCGTCCAGCCGGAAGGTGGGATCCGGATCCACCCCGCTGCCCTCCCCCAGGGGCGAGTGCACGTAGGGCGTGCCCAGGAAGCGCTCGCTCACGCGCAGCAGCCGCTCGCCCAGGGGCAGCAGCGCGTCCCCGGAGATGAGGTCGGCCCGCTCCCGCTCGCCGAGCGAGGCCCACACCACGGGGGCACCGGAAGGCAGTGCGCCCCCCGCCTTCGCCATCCGGGGCGGCGGCGCCGGAGCAACCACCTGGGCGAGCACGGCCGCCACCAGGGCCGCGGCCATCATTTCGCCACCCCCGCCGCGCGGAGAATGGCCTTGCGCTCGTCATCCGCGAGCTGGAGCGTCTCCAGCTCCTTCTCGTAGGTGAGCTTCTCCTCGCCGTTGGCGTTCCACGAGGCGAGCACCAGCCAGGACACCATCGTCTTGTCGCCGCCCTGGGCGAGGATGCGGGCCGCGCCCGCCGCGAGGCTCCGGTCCTTGTCCTCGAGCAGTGGACGCAGCGTCGGCCCGGTCTGCTTCACCGGCAGCCCCTCGTAGAGCCCGAGCCCCTGGCGGCGCACGAACCGGTCCTCGGAGGCGAGCAGCTTTTTCGCGAAGGTGAAGCCCTCGGGCGCGCCCAGCAGACACAGCCCCCGGGCCGCGGCGAAGCGCGTGCTCTCCGAGCTGTCATCCAGGAAGGCCTCGAGCGCCTTGGCCTGCTTCTTGTCCCCCGCGGCGCCCACCGCCTCCAGCAGCAACACGCGCGTCTGGGGATCCTCCTCGGTGCGCGCCTGGGTGACGAGTGTCTTGCCCACCCGGGGATCGCGGCTGGCCCCCAGCGCGCGCGCCACCTCGCGGCGCACCCCGTACGACTTGTCCTGCAAGAGCGGCAACAACACGTCGACGCGCTTGCTGCCCAGCCGCCCCAGGCCCTGCGCCGCGTACATGCGCACCGCGCTGTCCTCGTGTCCGGCGAGCTGGGACAGCAGCGGCTCGGCCGCGCGCGTCTCCAGGCCGGCCAGCACCGCCACCAGGTCGCGCAGCCGCCGCGGCTCCACCGCCTGGGAGATGCCCCGGGAGAGCTGCTGCGCGGCGTAGGGCTCCTCGCGCAGGATGCGCAGGCGGGAGATGGCGGTGGGCACCGGGAGGGCTCCGTCGATGACCTGCTCGACGAGCGCCTGGGTCTCGGCGCGGCGCCCCATGCGCTTCTGCACGGAGGGGGGCGCGGCGACGGCGAGGGAGGACACGAGGGGCAACAGGAGCAGCAGGCGGACGAGCGGGGTTCCCACGGGGGGCGCAGGATGGCAAGCCCCGCGCGGGCCTGTCAAAAACCCGGCCCGGGCCTGCTTCCTCCCTCCGGGACGTCCTTCGCCCCGATTCTTGACCCTCCCCGGGGCGATTGATACGACCCCTCCCAGTGTCTTCCAGCCCTGAAGCCGAGGCCTCTCCGATGAAGCGACTCCTCGTATTGGTGGCGGTGGCGGGAGCCCTGAGCGGCTGCGGCCCCATCAAGTCCACTTCCCACCTGCTGGACGCCGAGGTGCAGATCCAGGCGGCCCGCACCGCCGGGGCCGAGACGCTCGCGCCCTACGAGTGGACGGCCGCCAACCTCTACATCCACAAGGCGCGCGAAGAGGTGAGCTACTCGGACTACCAGTCCGGCGTGGACTTCGCCGAGAAGGCCGCGCGCTATGCCGCCGAGGCGCGTGAAAAGGCCCTGGCCGTGGCCAATGACAACACCGACGGCGCTGCCTCCCCCCGCCCCAACCCCTGACGCAGGGAGCCCCCTACCGATGCGACGTCTCTTCGCCACCGCGCTGCTGTTGCTGCTCGGCTCCTCCTGTGTGAGCGGGAACAAGGTCCGCGCGGATTCCGAAGTCATCCAGGCCAGCGTCGAGCGCGCCCGCCGCAGCGGCGCCATGCGCTGTGCCCCCGTGGAGCTGGCCGTCGCCGAGGCCAACCTCGACTTCGCCCGGGGCGAGCTCGGCCAGGGCGCCAGCTACCGCGCCTCCGAGCACATCCGCACCGCCGAGGCCGCCATCAAGCGCGCGCTCGATCTCTCCAAGGACTGCGCGCCCCCGCGGGTCGTCTACGGCAAGGAGCAGCAGCCGGAGGCCCAGGAGCAGACGCCCGCGGACACCACCCCCCGGCCCCAGCAGCAGGTGGTGGTGCAGATCGAGGAGAAGGACACCGACGGCGACGGCGTGCCCGACAAGGACGACCCCTGCGCCGACCGCGCCGAGGACTTCGACGGCTTCGAGGACTCGGACGGCTGCCCCGAGCCGGACAACGACGGCGACGGCGTGCTGGACGGCAACGACAAGTGCCCGCTGACGCCCGGCCCCCTGTCCAACCAGGGCTGCCCGCAGGATGCGCCCTCGGACAGTGACGGCGACGGCATCCCCGACGACGTGGACAAGTGCCCGCAGCAGCCCGAGGACAAGGACGGCCACGAGGACTCCGATGGCTGCCCGGATCTCGACAACGACGGCGACGGGCTGCTCGACAGCGCGGACAAGTGCCCCGACGCCTCCGGGCCCATCCAGAGCCTGGGCTGCCCCCGCACCGACAAGGACGGCGACGGCATCGAGGACGCACAGGACAAGTGCCCGGACGAGTCCGAGGACAAGGACGGCTTCCAGGACGAGGATGGCTGCCCGGACCTCGACAACGACAACGACAGCATCCCGGATGCCATCGATCGCTGCCCGCTCGCGGCCGGCCCCCTGGAGAACGGCGGCTGCGCCGACACGGACAAGGACGGCGACGGCATCATGGATCGCCAGGACGTGTGCCCGGATCAGGCCGGCACCCAGGAGCTGCGCGGCTGCCCGGATCCGGACCGCGACCAGGACGGCATCCCCGACCGCATCGACGTGTGCGCGGACGAGCCCGGCGTGAAGGACGAGCGCGGCTGCCCCAAGAAGTACAAGATGGTGGTCGTCAAGAAGGACAAGATCGAGATCAAGAAGCAGATCAAGTTCGCCTCCGGCTCGGCGAAGATCATCGGCAAGGAGAGCTTCACCATCCTCGATGACGTGGCGCAGGCGCTGCGCGACATGCCCACCATCAAGAAGATCCGCATCGAGGGACACACGGACTCGGTGGGCAAGGCCGTCAACAACATGAAGCTGTCGCAGTCCCGCGCGGACTCGGTGATGGCGCAGCTGCTCAAGCGCGGCATCGATCCGGGCCGCATGCAGGCCGTGGGCTACGGGATGGAGAAGCCCATCGCCTCCAACCTCACGGCCAAGGGCCGCGCGGAGAACCGCCGCACCGAGTTCAACATCGTCGAGCAGTAGCGCCCCTCCTCCCACTCGGGAGGGGAACCCCGGGAGGGTGCCGCGCGCCACCAGGCCGCGAGCACCCTCCTTCCATTTCAGGGGGGTGATGTCTGGAACGGACGCCCGGCGAGGCGCTCAGCCGTCCTTGAGCAGCTCGTGGAGGACCTCGGTGGCGTAGGAGCCCTTGGGCAGCTCGAACGCGAGCCGCAGGTCCGCGCCCTCCACCTCCAGCGACACGCCGCCGAGCCGCACCCGGTAGGGCCTGCGCCCGCCCTGGGTCTCGTCACCGCCGCGCCGGAAGTCCTCCAGCGTCACGCCCTCGTCCGCGAGCAGCCTCGCCTCGGCCTCGGCCACCGCCTGGGCCGCCGCGGTCATCTTCGGCCCGAAGAGCGGGCCGGCGGGGCTCACCTCGAAGGCGGCCACGCGGGGAGCGTCCACCTCGGGGGCCTCGCACACGAAGAGGCCCCCCGAGTCCTCGCGGCGCAGCACGTCGCCCGCGAGCGCCGTGTCGAAGGTGCCCGCGCGCAGCCGCTCCACCAGGGCCCGGTTGAACAGGCGGGACTGGAAGGCGGACAGGTAGAGCTTGCGCTGGAACTTGTCGGGGCGGCGCGGCAGCCGCTGGCCGAGCACCAACAGGCGGCCGAAATCCGCGTTGTCGCCCTCGCGGCCGAAGCGCTGATCCCCGAAGTAGTTGGGCAGGCCGCGCGCCTCGAGCCGGGCGAGCGTCTCGCGCGCCGCGCCCACGTCCCGCACGTCACGCAGGCGCAACCGGAAGCGGTTGCCCCGCAGGTGCCCGGTACGCAGCTTGTTGCCGTGGCGCTTGCTCCACAGCACGCTCACGCCCTCCAGCGCGAAGCCGGACAGGCGCGGCTCGGCCCTCGCGGGCACGGAGAGCAGTTGCCGGGTGATGGCCTGGCGATCCTTCATTCCCGCCACGCCCACCTCGCCCTCGTCCACCGCGAGGGCGGCCGCCAGGGCCTTGACCACTTCCCGGGTGTCGCGGCCCCGCTTCTCCAGCCACAGGTAGAGGTGCTCCCCCTCCCCCGAGGGCAGGTAGGCGGGGAGCTCCTCCACCTCGAAGTCCTCGGGGACGAGCTTGAAGGCACCGCCACACCCGGGAACGTCCTGGGTCAACCGGGGCCGCTCGGCGGCCGCCATGTCACCCGCCTCCCAGCGTGGAGAGCATGTCCTTCACGCGCCGGGCGAGATCCTCGTCGGCGCGCGACTCGAGCAGCTCTCCGGCCTGGAAGAGGAGGAAGAACATCACGTCGCTGAGCGCCTGGCGGAAGGCGGCCACCGGCTCCGAGCCCATCGAGCCGCGGTGCTGCTCGTACGCCTCGCGCAGCTTCGTCTCCGACAGGCTGCCATCCGCGGCGAAGGCGAGCCCCGCCAGCACCGGCGAGGACGACAGCGCCTGACCGGACAGCGCGGCGTTGGCCGAGGCGATGAACTCGCGCGCCAGCCCCTGCTTGGCCACCTCGGTGGAGATCTCCCGGAAGATGCGGTTGAAGACGCTCACCACCTCGCTCACGGCCACCACCGGGGGCGGCTCCTGGTGCGCGGTGATGGCGCGGATGCCGGACTGGCTCATGCGCACCGCCGGAATGCCCGTGGAGGAGGGGCGCACCACGGGGATGCCCATGATGCTGCGCGGGCGCACCGCCGGCAGCCCGGACATCGACGGCACCGGGCTGCCCAGGGCCTTGTCGGACAGGCTCACGAAGCCGCCCTCCAACAGGCCGTAGACGACCTTGGTGACATCGAACTCGGACAAGCGGCTGGCCTGCCCGAGCTCCAGCAGCGTGCGGCGCCCGTCCACCAGCCCGAGCACGCGATCCTCGTCCGGATCCAGCTTGGCGAACGTCGGCCCCTTGCGCAGCACGTACAGGCGGCTGTGGGGGATGCGTTTGCGGAAGTGCGCCAGCTCGTCGATCTTCCGGATGCTGTCCATGAGCAGGCTCTGCGTGGACAGCTGGATGTTGTGGCCGAGCTTGTCCTCCACCGGCTGGTCCACGAGGAAGAAGCTGCCCTCGCGGCACAGGACGATGGAGTGGAAGATCTCGCTCACCTGGTGCGTGACGCACCGGAAGAGATCATGCGCCTGCAACAGGCCCCGCTCCACCAGGGTGCGGCCAATCTTGGAGGGAGGCTGCTCGCGCAGCACGGCCTCGAGCTGGGAGCGGTCCACGTAGCCCAGGCGCACGAGCACCTCGCCGAGCCGGTCCGCCGCCACGTCCGAGGTGGCCCCGCGCACCTCGCCCTCGCGCATCACCACCGAGCGCTCGCCACTGGGGGCCTGCACCCGCACGATGCCGCTCCAGCGCGACTGGCTGAGGAAGGCGATGAGATCGGACAGCGGAAAGCCGGCCGCGTCCCCGGAGAGCACCACGCGGGGCGTGGGCAGCGAGCCCCCTTCCGCGGGCGAGCGCGAGAAGACGAGCAGATCCGGCGAGGTGGGTTGCAGGATGTAGGACCCCGCGCGGCCCGCCAGTCCGGACGGCGACTGCGGAGACACTCCGGGCCGCTCGTCGGGGACGAGCTGGGAGCCCTCGATGCGGAAGCGCGCGCTCATGAGCCCGTCAGTCCGCGGCCCACGCGTTGTTGTTGGCGCGCCACGTCGTCTCGTCCTCGAGGGCGTGCGAGAGCATCTCCTCGGTGAGGCCCAGCTGCAGATCGTTGAAGCGGCCGTTGAAGAAGAGGCTGGGCGTGCCGCGGATGTTGGCGCGCGTGCCCATGGACTTGTACTTCTCCAGCTCCTGGGCGTAGGTGCCCGCCTGGAGCGCCTTCTGCAACTCGGCGCCCTTGAGGCCGAGCTTGTTGGCCAGCTCCACGATGGTGGCGGTGGACAGGCGGTGGGCGTTCTCGAAGAGCGCGTCGTGCATCTCCCAGTACTTGCCCTGGTCGCGCGCCCAGAGCGCCGCCTGGCCGGCGGGCACCGCGTTGGGGTGCATGGGCAGCGGATAGGGCACGTTGCAGAAGCGCACCTTGGTGGCGTTCTTCTTCGCGAAGGCCTCGAGCACCGGCCGGGCCTTGCCGCAGTAGGGGCACTCGAAGTCGGAGAACTCCACCAGCGTCACCGGGGCCTTGGCGTCCCCCGTGCACATGCGCGGGTCCACCTCGAACTTCTGCCGGGGCGCGCGGAAGGAGGCGTAGTACTCGGACAGCGCGACGATGATGTCGGTGGCCGGCACGCCCGCGGCGGCCTGCCGGGCGGCGAGCCGCGTCATGCGTTTGGCATGCTGGCAGCTCGTATGCCCCTTGAGGCACTGGCCGAGCGTGTGGGGGCAGCCGCAGTAGCAGAATTCATCCGAGAGGACCGTGGCCAGCTGCTGCTGGGCCGCGGGCGACAGCGCGGAGAAGTCCATGCCGGGAATGCCCTGGAGGGCCGAGGTCCCGGAGGCGCCGGGCGGCGTGGGAGCGGCGGGCTTGGACGGGGCCGGGGGCGTCGGCGGAGCCGCCTCGGAGGAGGGGGCGCCGGCGAGAGCCGTCAGCGCCAGGGTGAGAGCCAGGAGGACGCGGTTGCGGCGAGCGGGGAGCACATCGCCGGTTTAGCCATGCGCGCGAGGCTTGTAAAGCAACCCTGGCTCTGCCAGGGAAGGGCCCTGTCCCATGCCCAGACTCCTCCTGCTGCATACGGGCGGCACATTGGGGATGGCCGGAGGCCGGCCGTCCGCGCTGCGCCCCGCCGCCTTCTTCAAGACGCTCAAGTCCCGCTGTCCTGAACTCTTCCAGCTCGCCGACATCGAGCTGGAGCTCTTCTGCAACCTGGACAGCTCGGAGATGCAGCCCGAGCTGTGGAGCCGGCTCGCCGCGCACCTGCACCGCCGGCTGCCCGACTTCGATGGCGCCGTGGTGACCCATGGCACGGACACGCTCGCCTACACCGCGAGCGCCCTCTCCTTCATGCTGCCCGGCCTGGACAAGCCCGTGGTGATGACGGGCTCGCAGCGCCCCCTGGGTGAGGTGCGCTCGGACGCGCGGCTCAACCTCATCGACGCGGTGCTCTCCGCCCTACAGGGCCCGCCCGAGGTGAGCATCTGCTTCGACTCCCATCTCTACCGCGGCAACCGCGCCCGCAAGGTGAAGGTGGCCGAGTACGACGCCTTCGACAGCCCCAACTGCCCCCTGCTCGGCACGCTTGGAGTGGAGGCCCTCTTCGCTCCAGGTCTCAGGCAGAAGGGCCCCCGGCGCCTGCGCGAGCGGCTCGAGTCGCGCGTCTTCCTCCTCAAGGTGTTCCCGGGGTTGGATCCCGCGCTGCCCCTGGCGCTCCTGCCCCAGGTGCGCGGCCTGGTGCTGGAAGCCTATGGCGCGGGCAACTACCCCCTGGATCCCACGCTCGGCCATTCCCTGCTGCCGCTGTTCCGCGAGGCGCGCGCGCGGGACGTGCCGGTGGTGGTGGTGAGCCAGGCCCACCGCAACGGCGTGGACCTCTCCCTCTATGAATCCGGCGCGGCGGCGCTCGCCGAGGGGGCGTTGAGCGGGGGAGACATGACGCCCTCGGCCGCACTCGTGAAGCTCATGCAGGGGCTCGCCTACCACCAGGACAAGGAGGCGCGGGCACGGTTCATCCAGACGCCGATTGTCGGCGAGATGACCGATCGCCCCACGAATGTTCACGGGACTCCGGCCAAAAAGTCGAGACGCGCCCGTTAAGAGGGATCATGGCGGGGCGGGTGGCCCGAGGTCTGCTTGCTGCTACCAATCCTCGACCCATAAGATGGGGGGCACGATGTCCGACGAGAAGACCGCCGTCCATTCCATCTCGGACCTGCTGGGAGCCGCCGCGCCACAGCAGAGCGCGTATCTCATCGTGATCAGCGCGAAGTCGGCCTCCGGCATCGGGCGGATGTTCAAGCTGGATCGCTCCGAGACGGTGCTCGGCCGCAGCGTGGAGGCGCAGTTCCAGGTCGAGGACGATGGCATCTCGCGCAAGCACGCCAAGGTGGTGTCGCTCGGGGATGGCCGCTTCCAGCTCGTGGACCTGGGCAGCACCAACGGCACGTTCCTCAACGGCCTGAAGGTGAGCGCCGCGCCGCTCTACGATGGCGACAAGATCCAGATCGGCTCCAACACGGTGCTCAAGTTCTCCATCCAGGATCAGCTGGAGGAGGCCTACCAGCGCAGCATCTACGAGTCGGCCACGCGAGATGGGCTCACGCGCCTGTACAACAAGAAGTACTTCATGGAGACGCTGCGCAAGGAGTTCGCCTACTGCCTGCGTCACCGGGTGGCCCTGTCGCTGGTGATGTTCGACGTGGACCACTTCAAGAAGATCAACGACGTGTACGGACACCCGGCAGGCGACTACGTGCTCACGCGCATCGCGCAGCGGGTGAGCGACACGGTGCGCACCGAGGATCTGTTCGCGCGCTACGGCGGCGAGGAGTTCGCCCTCATGCTGCGCGAGTCCGCCGAGGAGCAGGCCATGTCGTGCGCCGAGCGCTGCCGCGCGGCGGTGGACCGCACGGACTTCATCTTCAGCGGCACCCCCATCAAGGTGACCATCAGCCTGGGAGTGGCCACGCTGCACGACTCGGACTACGCCCAGGCCGAGGACATCATCGCCGCGGCGGACAAGTACCTCTACCGGGCCAAGCGCGGCGGCCGCAACCGCGTGGACGGCAAGGCCGTCAGCGGCTCCTGAGCCCTCCGGCGCCGCGTCAGGACCCGGCCTCGAGTCCGGCCGTCTCCGCGAGCATCTCCACCCGGTTGCCCCCCGCCGCCCGGGCCGCGTCCAGCGAGCGCTGCGCCTGGCGCACCATGTCCGAGAAGGACTCGTCCCGTCCCGGCGCGAGCGCGGACAGCCCCACGGACACGGTGGGCCGCAGCACCTGATCATCGAAGGCGAGGCTGGAGCGGGCCACGCGCTCGCACACGCGGCGCGCCACCGTCTGGGCGCCGGCCAGGTCCGTGTGCGGCAGGAGCAACAGCACGCGGTCCGGCGAGTACTGCACCGGGAAGTCCGTGTCGCGCAGCGAGCGCCGGATGGCGAGCGCCAGTCCTCCATGGAGCTGCTCGCGCAAGCCACGGTCCACCTGCACCGGCAGCGAATCGAAGGCCACCAGCGCCAGCGCCAGCGGCAGGCCGTAGCGCCGCGAGCGCTTCACCTCCACGAAGACGAGGTCCTTGAAGTGCGGGAAGGCGTAGAACTGGGTGAGGGGATCCAACAGCCCCTCGGACGGCAGCCGCACCGCCTCGGCCACCCCAGCGGACCGGCCCTTGCGAGCGGGCGCGCCGCGCGAGAGCGTCCGCAGCTTCACCAGCTCCGGCAGCCGCACCTGGAGATCCTTCGCGGACACCGGCAGGGGCAGCACGCCATCGGCGAAGCCCGGCGCCTTGCCCGGCTCCTCCCGCGCGAGCAACACGAGCGCCCCCGGCAGCCGCGCGCGCACCTTGCGCGCCACCTTCGCGGGCTCCTCCACCGAGGGCCCCAGCACCACCACCTGGGCCCGGCTCGACTCCTCGCCCCACTCCGCCGCCGCGAAGACCTCGAGGCCCGCCTTCTCCAGGCCCTCCGTCAGCTTGCGGCGCCCAGCGGTTCGCGGCTCGACGACGATGGCTCGTGTCACCTTCATGCTCACCTCTCCAGACATCACACCCTACAGACAGGCCCTCGATGGCGGCAAGGAGAAGCTAGGGAGGGTTGAAGCCGAGCCGCACCAGGCCTCGCCGCGCCACGTGCTGGACATGGGAGTCGGAATCCTTGGACACGGCCTGACTGAGGGCGGAGGCGGCGAACGGCCCTCCCAGAACACCCAGGGCGTGCGCCGCGGCCACGCGCACCGCGGCCACGCGGTCCTCGCTCAGCACCCGCGCCAGGGGCTTCACATCCTGCGCGCGGCCCAGGCGCTCCAGGGCCTCGATGGCGGCTTGCCGCACCTCCGGGGACGCCGCGTCCAGCAGGGCCACCACGTCCTCGGCGCGCTCCTTCTGGCGGTGCTGGCCCACCACGAAGAGGGCCGCGACCACCACCTCCGGCGCGGCATCCTCGAGCGCGGCGGCGACGGCGCCATCCCCCAGCGCCGAGCGCGGCTGGGCGAGCGCCCGCACCGCGCCCGCGCGCACCTGGGGTTGCGCGTCCGTGAGGAAGGTGGACACCTCATCGAAGTGGCGCCTGGCGAGCTTCTCGCACTCGGACAGCTTCGCCACCGCCTCACCGCGCGTGACGGGGGAAAGCCGGGTGTCCCGCGCCAGCTCCAGGAGGAAGGCGTCACACTTCTTGTCCGCCGCGGCCACCTCCCACCAGGCACGCCGGGTGGCGGGCTCGGCGTCAGCCCTCCGCAGCCACTGGCCCGCCGCCTCCGTGAGAGACAGGCCCTCGGCCTGGGCGAAGGCCCGCGCCGCGATCTGACGGATGCCGGAGTCCTCGTCCCCCAGGGCCCGCTCCAGCTCGCGCCGCGCCAGGGGGCCGTAGAGCCGCAGGGACTGCACGCTGGCGCGCCGCGAGGCGACATCCGGCGTGGACAGGCCCTTCTGCAGCGCCTCCAGCTCCTGGGAGTACACGGCGAAGAGGCGGTTGATGAGGGGCTGATCCGAGGACTGCCGGGCCTCCAGCAGGAGCAGGCGGCCCACGGAGGTGTTCTGCTTGTCCGCCACCCAGAGCAGCGCGGAGGCGGGGGCGGCATCGGCGAACTCGGGACGCTGGGCCATGGCCTCCAGCACCACCCGGGCGGGTGTCCGGCCAAGGAAGGTGGCCAGGTGCAGCAGCGCCTCGCCCCGGAGCGCCGCGTCCTCGGCGTACACCTCCATCTCCAGGACCCGACGCACCGCGTCACGCTTCTCCCAGATACGGGCGGCGGCCGCGGGTCCCCGCCCGCCCGCGTCCTTCAAGAAGGACGCCGTGGAAGCGCCCGCCGCGGCGGCGGCCCGGGCGGCCGTGACACACGCGACCACTTCGTCCCGGGCGGGGATGTCGCTCACCCAGTCGGCGAGCATCCGCCGGTCGAGCACGCCCTGGAGCTTCGCCCGGGCCCGCACCGCCCCCCAGCGCACCCGCCAGTTCGGGTCCCCCAGCGCCGAGCGCAGCGCGGCCTGGGCGGCGGGCTCGGGGCTCCCGGTCAGTTCCAGGAGCCAGCCCTCGGCGCGGCCCGAGGTGAGGCAGGTGCGGCAGACGCGGGCGCGCAGGGCGGGGTCCTGCACGTGGCGCTGGCAGGCCGTCCAGCACCCCGTCGCCCCCTGGGAACCAGGCTGACCGGCCGACAGGAGGAGCAGCAGCAGGAGGGAGGCAGTCACGGGGGGTGCACTCTAGCGCAGCCGCCCCATCCTTTTCCGAGGGCGTCCTTGCGTTTTCACCGCCGCTGCGTCATATCGGCGCCCCCCAACCCTCAACGCATCCGGAAGGAGGTGACGATATGCCCGGCATTCGAGTCAAGGACGGCGAGTCCATCGAGAGCGCTCTCAAGCGCTTCAAGAAGGCCACCGAGAAGGCTGGAATTCTCTCCGAGATCCGCAAGCGCGAGCACTACGAGAAGCCTTCCGTGAAGCGGAAGAAGAAGGCTCTCGCGGCCAAGAAGCGCGCGGTGAAGAAGGCGCGCAAGACGTACTAGCCGCCCCACCGGGAGCCAGGGCCTGCGTCAGGTACGCGCCCTGGCTTCCGTCTTTTCAGCACCCTCCCCCACACGCCTGGAGACCTGTATGGCCACCGTCAGAGAGCGCCTCGACGCCGACCTCAAGGACGCGATGCGGTCGAAGAATGAGTCCGCGACCAGCGTCATTCGGATGATCAAGAGCGCCGTCAAGTACAAGGAAGTGGAGCCCGGAGCCACCAGTCCGCTCGACGAGGCGGGCATCCTCCAGGTGATCGGCACGCTCATCAAGCAGCGCCGCGACTCCATCGAGCAGTTCAAGGCCGGTGGCCGCGCCGACCTGGCCGAGAAGGAGGAGCAGGAGATCGCCATCCTCCAGAAGTACCTGCCCCAGCAACTCACCCCGGACGAGCTGCGCGCCGCGGTCCAGGCCGCCATCTCCGAGGCCGGTGCCAAGAGCGCCAAGGACATGGGCGCGGTGATGAAGCTGCTCACCCCCAAGCTCCAGGGCCGCGCCGAGGGCCGCGCCATCTCCGAGGAAGTGAAGAGCCAGCTGTCCAAGTTGTCCTGAGCCCCAGGCCTCGAGCTTGGCGCCGGGCGATTTTTTGCCCGGCCCCTGATCGGCCGTTAAGGGTAGTCCCCGTTTGCGATCCGCCTCCCCCGGGGGGCGGCACGTGACGCGCCGACATGCCCCTCCTCGTCCTCATCTCGCATTCCGGCCGGACGCGCGCCGGTGGCCCTCCGGTGGCGGGCTGCTCGTGTGTCAGGGGGGCTTCCCATACTCGTCCGCGGGCGTCGGTGCGCGGACCATGGCGGCCCGCGCATCCCGGCCGCAAGGGGTGGATCTCGTGATCCCCGAGCACAAGATTCAGGAAGTCCTCGAGCGGGTGGATCTGGTGAGCCTCGTCTCGCGCTACGTGGAACTGAAGAAGGCCGGACGCGAGTACAAGGGCCGCTGCCCCTTCCACCAGGAGAAGACCCCCTCCTTCTACGTCATCCCCGAGAAGCGCTTCTACTTCTGCCACGGGTGCCGGGCGAGCGGCGACGCCGTGGCCTTCGTCCAGCGCTACCTGGGCAAGACGTTCATCGACGCCATCCGCGACCTGGCGCGCGAGGTGGGCGTGGACCTGGAGGCCGCGCAGGACCCCGCCGCCCGGGAACGGCAGCAGCTCAAGGAGGCCACGGACCTGGCCGCCGAGCACTTCCGCTCCCTGCTGTGGGAGGAAGAAGGACGCCTCGCGCGCGACTACCTCGCCAGCCGCGGCATCTCCGAGGAGACGGCCCGGGCGTTCGGCCTCGGCTGGGCGCCGGACGCGTGGTCGTCGCTCGTGGACAAGCTCACCCAGGCGGGCATGGTGGAATGGGGCCTGAACGCGGGGCTCGTCAACCGGCGCCAGAAGGGCGAGGGCTACTACGACTTCTTCCGCGGCCGCCTCATCATCCCCATCCGCGCCCCCGAGGGCCGCCCCATCGCCTTCGGCGCCCGGCTGGTGGGCTCGGACGAGGGCCCCAAGTACCTCAACTCCCGCGAGTCCCGGCTCTACAACAAGAGCGAGACGCTCTTCGGCATGGATCAGGCGCGCGATGAGATCCGCCGCCGCAAGGCCGCCGTGCTCGTGGAGGGCTACTTCGACTGCATCGCCCTGCACCAGGAAGGGGTGAAGCACACGGTGGCGCTCTGCTCCACCGCCCTCACCCCGGGGCACCTCAAGGCGCTCGGCCGCGCCGAGGCCCGGGAGCTCTTCCTCCTGCTCGACGGCGATCAGGCGGGCCTGGCGGCGGTGGAGCGCCTGGCCGGCCCCCTGCTCGCCGCGGGTGCCGCCGCCAAGGTGGCCCTGCTGCCCACGGGGGATGACCCCGACACCTTCATCCGCCGCGAGGGCACCGCCGGCCTGGAGCGGCTGCTCAACGAGGCCCGGCCCCTCACCGCCCACGTCTTCTCCACCGTGCTGCCCCAGGGCAAGGAGGCCAGCTTCGAGGAGAAGATGGCCGCGCTCGAGCGGCTCAAGCCCGTGTCGGCGCAGCTCCCGGTGGGGCTGGTGCGCTCGGCCTTCTTCGCCGCGCTGAGCGCCTGGTGCGGCCTGCCCGCCGCCGAGCTGGAGTCCGCGCTGCGCTCCAAGGCGCCTCCCCCTCCCCCCACCCCGGCGCCCCGCCCGGGCCCCTCCGGCCGCCCGGGCCCCGCTCCCGGCCGGGCCCCACCCCCGGGCCGGGCTCCCCCTCCGGGCGCCCCCGCCCAGCGCCCCCCTCCCGTCAAACCCCCGGACTCCCTGGAGGCGCTCTACGTCGCCACCATCCTGCGCGAGCCCCGGCTCATCGCCCGCGACACCTTCCGCGTCCATGACGAGCTGTCCCACTCCGGGTTGCGGCTGGTCCTCGCCCACGCTACCTCTGGCCATGGGGCCGAGGACGCCCTGTTCGAGGCCCCCGATCTCGTGAAACGGGCCGTGGAAGCCGCCATGCGCCAGCTCGCCTCCCTGCAGGGGTCCGCCCTAGAGCACTACTTCCTCCAGGTGTGCCGCTCCATCATGCTGCGCCGGATCAAGCTCCAACTGGACTACATCGGCCGCGTGACGGCCCAGACCGCCGGCGCCATGGACCTGTCGGAGGAGGCCAAACAGCTCTTCGCCCAGCGAATGGAGCTGCTGGCGCTCAAGAAACGGGTGGAGGAGGAAACCCACCTTCCTGCGGGAACAAAGTCCCCAATGCAACCGGTTTGACTTCGCGTTTGTAAGAATCCTTCACTTTGCGATAGATCGCCCGGTTCGCTCCAGGCCAAGGCCCTGTTTTTCTAAGGAGAAGTACCCGAATGCCGACGCAGAAACCCTCCTCGAAGGTGGCCGTCAAGCCCAAGAAGAAGGTGGCCCCGGAGATCCGTAAGAAGAAGAAGTCTCCCGAGGAGGCCTCGGCTCAGGAGGCGGACGCCAGCGCCACGCCCGCGGTCCAGGCGAAGAAGGCCGACAAGAGCGACAAGACCGAGAAGGCCGCCGCCGCCGAGAAGGCCACCGAGACGCTCAAGAAGCGCAAGGCCGTCACCCAGGTGGACGACGGTGACGTCGACCCCGAGGAGGCCGCCGAGGAGGCCGCCGCCGCCGTCGAGGTGGACCCCGACGCCGTCGAGGACGAGGTGGACGAGGAGCCCATCGCCGACCGCAAGGAGGTCAAGGACCTGCTCGCCGCCGGCCGCGAGAAGGGCTTCCTCACCTACGACGAGGTCAATGACGCCCTGCCCGCGGACATCGTGTCGTCGGATCAGATCGACGACGTGATGAGCATGTTCGGCGACAACGACATCGAGATCGTCGACGCGCAGAAGGCCGCCCAGAACACGGAGATCAAGCCCACCGTCGCCGTGGAGGAAGAGCGCGCCGAGGCCGACGAGGACGAGAAGGACGAGGACGACGAGCCGGGTGGCAAGTCCAACGATCCCGTGCGCCTGTACCTGCGCAAGATGGGCAGCGTGAGCCTGCTCACCCGCGAGGGCGAAGTCGAAATCGCCAAGCGCATTGAGGACGGCGAGAAGGAAGTGCTGCGCGCGCTGCTCGCCTGCAGCGTCGCCATGGTGGAGATCCTCGACATCGGCAACAAGCTCAAGACGGGCAAGCTGCGCGTGCGCGACGTCATCAAGGACGCGCCCGAGGAGACCCAGGGCGAGGCCGAGGAGGCCGAGGCCGCCGAGGAGACCCCCGAGGGCGAGGCCCAGCCGCAGCAGCTCGCCCAGAGCGAGCTGAACAAGATCGAGCAGATCAACAAGCAGATCGAGCGCATCCGCAAGTTCGCCAAGGACTGCGAGGTGCTCGACGCCGAGCTCTCCAGCAAGAAGAAGCACACCGACGTCAAGCGCAAGGAGCTCAAGCAGGAAGTGAAGGACCTGCGCACCAAGATGATGGAAGTGCTGGAGGAGATGCGGCTGAACAAGAAGCAGGTCGACCGCATCGTCGGCAACCTCAAGGCCCTCATCGAGCGCGTGGAGAAGGCCGAGGGCGAGCTGCGCGAGCACGAGCGCCGCTACGGCATGTCCATCGAGCCCATGCGCGAGCTCTTGCGCGAGGCCAAGGAAGACCCCGAGGCGATGAAGAAGGCGCTGCGCAAGCTCAACGTCACGCCCGAGCAGCTCGAGGCGCTCGACCGCGACGTGCGCACCGCCACGCGCAACATCAAGCGCGTGGAGGAGGAGGCCAACCTCGAGGTGGGCGAGCTGCGCCGCAACTACGAGGCCATCCGCTCCGGTGAGCGCCGCGCCGAGCGCGCCAAGACGGAGCTGGTCGAGGCCAACCTGCGCCTCGTGGTGTCCATCGCCAAGAAGTACACCAACCGCGGCCTGCAGTTCCTGGACCTCATCCAGGAGGGCAACATCGGCCTGATGAAGGCCGTGGACAAGTTCGAGTACAAGCGCGGCTACAAGTTCTCGACCTACGCCACCTGGTGGATCCGTCAGGCCATCACCCGCGCCATCGCGGACCAGGCCCGCACCATCCGCATCCCGGTGCACATGATCGAGACCATCAACAAGCTCATCCGCACCAGCCGCTACCTCGTGCAGGAGATCGGCCGCGAGCCCACTCCCGAGGAGATCGCGGAGAAGATGGAGCTGCCGCTCGACAAGGTGCGCAAGGTGCTCAAGATCGCCAAGGAGCCCATCTCCCTGGAGACGCCCATCGGAGAGGAAGAGGACAGCCACCTGGGCGACTTCATCGAGGACAAGAGCCTCGTGTCGCCCTCCGACGCGGTCATCAACATGAACCTGGCCGAGCAGACCCGCAAGGTGCTCGCCACGCTCACGCCGCGCGAGGAGAAGGTGCTGCGCATGCGCTTCGGCATCGGCGAGAAGAGCGACCACACCCTCGAGGAGGTGGGCCAGGACTTCGAGGTGACGCGCGAGCGCATCCGTCAAATCGAGGCCAAGGCGCTGCGCAAGCTGCGCCACCCGAGCCGCTCCAAGCGCCTGCGCTCCTTCGTGGAGAGCTAGGACGAATCCAGCTGTGGTCACCGAAGCCCCCGCCTCCCTCGTGGACGCGGGGGCTTTGTTCTTTCGGGAGGAGAGTCCGCCATGGCCGTGAAGAAGAAGAGCCCGCGCCGCGAGGAGTCCGCGCCTCCCCTTCCCTTCCCCGAGGCGGTGCGCCGGGCGGTGCGCGCCATTCCCCGGGGCGAGGTGCGCTCGTACGCGCAGGTGGCGCTCTACGCGGGGCGGCCGGGGGCGGCGCGGGGCGTGGGCCGGGAGTTGAAGACGCTCGAGAACGTGCCCTGGTGGCGGGTGCTGCGCTCGAACGGGACACTCGCGCCCGCTGTGGCGGTGGAGCAGGCCCGGAGGCTCGAGGCCGAGGGGGTGCGGCTGGAGGGAGAGGGCACCCGCTGGCGAGTGAAACGCTGAGGAGCTTTCCCGGCGCGGCGCGCTATTGTAGCGTTTGACGTCGCGAGGTTCGAGGGCCCTTAGCTCAGCGGTTAGAGCTGTCGGCTCATAACCGATTGGTCCCTGGTTCGAATCCAGGAGGGCCCACCCCTTTCCTCCGTGAGTTCGCCCGCTTGGCGGCAGCGAATTTCCCCAGCCCCGCCGTGGGTGCCCGAAGCAGCGCCACCCAGGCACCAGGTGACCCCTCCGTCCCCGTGTCGAGCGCGACCGCCGCCCGAGGCGACCTCGGCGAATCACCTCGACGTGGCAGGCAATCCGCAACACCTCCAGACTCGTCAAGGCAGCCTCCGCCGCCCGCCCAGCAAGGGACCCGTCAACCGTCGGACGCGGCATGCGCATCCTTTCGGGGACGTACCGCTCAACCCAAGAAGGAAGAAGGAGTGACAGCAATGGCATCGTCCATTCCCGACAAGATGAAGGCCGCGGCGCTCGACACCTTCGGCGGCCCGGAGGTGCTGGGTATCAAGTCCTTGTCCGTGCCTGCCTGTGGCGACGACGAAATCCTCATCCGCGTCGCGGTGGCGGGGATCGGAGTCTGGGACCACCTGGAGCGCGAAGGCGAAATGAAGGACATGGTCCCCGGCGGGCCCCGCTTCCCGTACGTGCCCGGCACCGACGGAGCGGGGGAAGTCATCGCCGTGGGCAAGAACGTGAAGGACCGCAAGGTCGGCGACACCGTCTACGGCACCGCGTTCATGAGTCCCAAGGGAGGCTTCTACGCGGAGTACGTCGCGGTGAAGGCGGAGCATGCGGCGAAGGTGCCCAAGGGGCTGACGGTGGAAGAGGCCGCCGCGCTCGGGGGGGACGGTGTCACGGCCATCCAGGGCCTGGAGGACCATCTCCAGCTCAAGTCCGGGCAGAAGCTGCTGCTCTTCGGAGCCAGTGGAGGCCTGGGGCACCTCGCGCTGCAACTGGCCCGGAGGATGGGGGCGAAGGTGCTGGCGGTCGCCTCCGGCGAGGACGGCGTGGAGTTGGTCAGGAGGCTGGGCGCCGACGCGGTGGTGGACGGCAAACAGGGAGACCTGGAGAAGGCCTGCCGCGACTTCGCGCCAGAAGGCTTCGACGCCGCGCTGGTGCTGGCGAGGGGTGACGCCGCCGAGCCCCTGCTCCGCCACGTCCGCAAGGGAGGGCGCATCGCGTACCCGAACGGCGTGGAGCCCGCGCCGAAAGGGCCCGAAGGGGTTCAGACGAAGGCCTACGACGGCATCCCCAACCCCAAGTCCCTCGAACGCATCAACGAGCTGATCGAAGCCGGCCCCTTCCATATGGAGATTGGCCGCGTCTACGCGCTGGAGGAGGCGGCGAAGGCGCAGCAGGAGGTGCTCAAGCATCACCTGGGCAAGTTCGTGATGCGAATCAACTGACGCTCCCCGGAAGGCGTCCCCCAAGCAGGGGCGAAGCCGGAGCCAGAGGAGGCAGGTAGCTTTGATGTTCGGCCGATGGAGCGAATGAGGGATGCTCCATCGGTCGTTGACGGGCGTGCGCGAGCCCCACTCACTCCGTCGAACCAAGCCTCATGAGGACTTCGGCCACTCCATCCGGGTGATGCGGGTTCTCGTTGAGCATGGTGTGGAAGCCACACTTCTCGAGGACGCGGATCGACGCGAGGTTGTGGAGAGCGACCCACGCATGAAGCGGCCGGGTGGGCTCGAGCACGAGAAACTCAGAGAGGGCCCGCGTGGCGATGCCTTTGCCCCAATGCTCGCGACCCATCCAATAGCCGACGAGGCGCCTGGCATCCTGTTCCCAACTGCCGATGTACCCAACGACCACGCGGCCCATGACGACGGTGCGGGTGACGTTTTCAGGGCGGAGAACCCTTGTGCGCCAGTGGGTCATGAACGCCTCGCGCTCCCGCGATGGAAATGTGGCCATGCGCAGCGCTTCTGGGTCGCGCTGGTGTTCGAAGAAGATGGGAAGGTCCTCATCTGTGACGTCGCGGAGGATCATTCTGGTCAGCTTAGGGCTGGAGGGAACGAGACTCGGGTGGAGGATTGCGCACGGGCATGTAGCACTTGCCCTGGTACTCGGCGGAGCTCCGGGGACAGGGAGCACGTTGTTCGAGAGTGACCCAGCAACCGCCGTTGATCTCCACCAAAGTGCCCTCGAGGCAGGGTGGCTTTTACTGTCCCTTGATGGGAGTGGACGGCAGGGGGTAGCCAGTACCGGGAGAGGTGACCGCCGACACGTCGATCCAAATCACGGGCTCGCCAGACTCGGTCTGTACAGTCACTGAATCCAGCGCCGCGACTGTGGGCAAATGAGACTGGAGCCAGAGCAGCAACAGCCCCATGCCGAACACCATGCCTCCAAAGACGGCGAACCCCATGGAGAGCGCGCGACGGCGCGGCTGCGGGCGAAATGCGACGTGAGGCGCACGGGAGAGAAAGGTGGCGGTGTCCTCGCGATCCTCGACGCAGGCCATGGCACCCGACAGGCGCATGTGCAGCAGCGTCAACTCGTGAAGCGCTCGGGTGGTAGCTCCTGGCGTGCGCTCCACCTCCACCGCGAGAAACGGAGGGGAGACCTCGCTCAGGGAGCGTACGGACCAGGAAGCACGGGGCGCCCAAGGCGTGGCGGGGTTGGGCACCAGCACGAGGGCGGGAGCACCCGTCTCGAGATGATGCGCCTCGTAGATGTCGCCCAGGGCCGGATCCGAGTCCGGGTGGCGCCTGCCGAGGAGGTACGGTCCCAGTCTGCTACCTTCTCGTGGGGTAGTGTCGCTCACGCCTTCCTCTCCTTTCGAGATGAGTCGGAGAGCTTACCTCAGAAGTCAAGCGGTTCGCAGGGGATTCGCTTGCTCTCGTTCGTGGAGACCGCCAAGTTGTCGTTCCATGAGCAACGCCTCCTGGTCGTTCGCCGATTTTGTTCGATGGCTGCGCACGAAGAGCGAGGCGCTCAGGGGGTCGGGCGCGACCGTTGACCTCGATGTTCACGAGAGCCCCAGAGCCTCAGCCCGATTGAGAGTAGAGCGTGGAAAGCGCCTGGGGGAGTTGACCGTATGGGACGATGGAGCCACCCACATGGCGGTCATCGATCTCCAATCGGGTGACTTCGTTTTTGAACGAGATGGCGTGTCTCTCGCTCAAACCCCACCTCCGAGCTGGCTGAATGAGTTCTTCGAGCAACTGGAGGCAGGGGCTTAGGGCCTCTTTCAACTACCGGCGCTCGTTGTCGAGGTGCTTCATCTGGGCCGGGTCGTAACGTTCACCGGAGATCTTCACCATCGACTCGAGCGCCGCGAGGTCGTCCTTCGACAGCGGCCGCGCCAGGGCACCGAGCACGTCCTCGAGCTACGCGCGGGTCTTCGCCCCCACCACGGGAACCAACGCCGGCTGCCGCGCGAGCACCCAGGCGAGAGTGCCAAGAGCGCCTGGCCCCTGCCGCGCCCCTCCCGGCAAGGCGGCGGCTGGGCTGGCGTGTGTCTGCTAGAGCTCAATCGCTTCTGCGCCCGCCCGGCGTGCGGCTCATGGGCTACCCGTCCGCCTCCCTCTCCTCCCCCCCTCTGCTCCCGCCCGCGACCCCCAATAGGGCTCCTGTCCTTCTTATGCTCCGGTGGTGGTGCTGGGCGACGAGCTCGTCCAGGACGCCCACCTGGAGACAGCCGCAGTGGAAGCAGACCACGGCATGCTCGACCGGATTTTTCAGCCTGCTAGAAACAGCTATTGCCCGGGTAGGGCGGGCTGAAGCCGTCGTACATGCTCTCGACGATGTAATACTTCACGGCACCGTAAAAGCTCGCATCGCCGTAGCAGGTCTTGATATTCGCGTAGTAATAGGGGCTGGCATTGCGATACGGCGCGCCGTCGAGATAGACGGTGAACCCGGTGCTGAACGTGCCCACAGCACCGCTCACCGTCGTATAACCATCGAAGATGGAGTTACATGTAGCATTGATGCCGCTGCCATCGGCACAGTTGAAGTATTGCTTGACGAACGCCGGACCGAAACCGGACCTCTGGTAGATCTTGTGTCCATTGACATAAATCTGGGTCAGCGCGCCGCTGGTGCTCTGCGTCGCCCAGTAGCTCGCCAGCTCGGCAGTGCTGGAAAACGGACCGTCCTGCTGCTGAGCCAGAGCCGGAGTTGCAACGGCAACAGAAAGCACCAATCCCGATAGAAACTGCTTCATGAGCTCTCTCCTCAAATCGTTACACAAACGGGCCTGGGTTTCCCCGAGGGGGATATGATAGAGGAAAGAGGTCTAACAGATTCAAACGGCCTTGTACATAATCCTGCTTATTGCGTATAGGCGAGATAGAAGCCATGTTGAGGGTGAGGGCAGGAGAGGAGGGGCGTATTGACAGCGGCTGCGCCAGGTTCAGCACCACGCCTGCTGGGGTGGTCCCCGGGCCGGGGCCCGCTTCAGAGCCTGCGTGGGAAGTCCCAGGTATTAGAACTCATCCCTCCATCTGTACAGCGTAAACCATCCACATTTGGCGCACTTGATCTCGCTGCATTCGTTGACGCCGTCCAATCCTGCAGACTCGTCCATGAAGATCTTGACGTTGCCTTCAACGTTGCCGCAGCCGTCGCGTGCGCAGGGCGACTGAGTAGGCTCGCCCGCGCTCACCCAGCGGCTGCCGTACTCGTGTGTCTGGTCGACGCGATTCGGACCCATGGACGCGTAATTTGCTGGCGCCCTCTGCGGCTTCTCCGACGCACTCGCCGATCCACAGTGGTAATAGCTCTTCGGGGCATGTGCCACGCCGCACGCATGGCACATAGAGATCTCGGCAGCGTTGCTCTGTGACATGAGGAAGACGCAGGATCCAAGCTGTGTAGAGGGCAGAAACGTCGAAGGGCGCCCTGGGCGAGGTGGCGACCGGTGCGATCCACCGTTCCCATTGCAGCCCCCAGCGAGTTCGCTCACCCATGACGCGTCAGCCCCTCGCGGACAACCGGTACGACGATCACGCGAGCGACGCCGAGGGCCTCATCCGCGGCTTGGAGGTCCGCGGCGGCGTGCGACATCACAATCCGAGCGCGGCGGCCCGCTTCTTCAGCGCGGCGGCCCGGCCCGAGTCCTGGGGGACTCCCAGACCCCGCTCGTAGAGCTCGCCGAGGACACTGCAACCCTGCGCACTCCCTGCCTCGCAGGCCTTCGCCAACAACGCGAGGGCGCGGTCACCGTCCTGGGCGACTCCGCGGCCCCTCACATAGCTCGTGGCGAGGTTGAAGCACCCATGGCCATCCCCTCCCGCGCAGGCCTGCTCGAACAGCGCGGCGGCGCGCCGCTCGTCCCGGGGGACCCTGCGGCCCACGTCGTAGAACATGCCAAGGCTGGTGCAGCCCTGGGCCCATCCGCCCTCGCAGGCCTTTTCGAACAGCGCGAAGGCGCGGCCCTCGTCCTGGGCAACTCCGTTGCCCTTGTCGCAGTGCAGGCCGAAGTTGAAACAACCCTGGGCCACCCCTCCCTCACAGGATTTCTCGAACAGCGCGGCGGCGCGGTGCACATCCTCGGGGACTCCGTTGCCCTGATCATAGCTCACGCCGAGGTTGTAGCAGCCCAGGGCATTGTTGCCCTCGCAGGCCTTCTCATACAGGGCGGCGGCGCGGCGCTCGTCCCGGGGGACTCCGCTGCCCTCCAGGTAGAATCGGCCAAGGTTGACGCAGCCCAGGGCATTGTTGCCCTCGCAGGCCTTCTCATACAGGGCGGCGGCGCGGCGCTCGTCCTGGGGCACTCCGGTGCCCTCGCCGTAAAGCGCGCCAAGGTTGTTGCAACCATCGGTCACCCCGCTCGAGCAGGCCTGCTCGAACAGCGCGGCGGCGCGGCCTGCGTCCCGGGGGGCCCCGCTGCCTCGTAGGTAGGACACGCCGAGGTCGTAGCAGCCCCTGGCCCACCCTCCCTCGCAAGACTTCTCGAACAGCGCGGCGGCGCGGCCCTCGTCCTGGGCGACTCCGCTGCCATTCACGTAGCGCAGGCCGAGGGCTTCGCACGTCCGCGCATTGCCACCCGTGCACTCCTCCGTGAGCCGCTCCACCGACAAACTCGAAGTTTCCCGGGCTGACGGGACCTCCTGCCTCCCCGTGGCACAGGCACCCAGCAACCCGATGATGACGCACAGCCCCACGCTCCGGCGTGCGGCGCTTCCGCGAAATCCAGACAAGTCAGTCCCCCCTTGGAATGGGTAGTCCCCTGAGCATACTCGAAGAGGGAGCCGCATCTCGACTCCCGCGCGCAGGTGGCTCTCAAAAACCCAGCGCGGCGGCCCGGCGCACAGCCCTGGCGGCCCTCCTCGTTGAGCGAGGCGATCACAGCACCCGCATCACCGGCCCGAGCAGCTCGAGCGCAGTCCTTGGCCGTTGGGGCATGCCTCCATGCACCGGGCCTTGAAGGAGTTGCGCGAGCAGTACCGAGCCTTCATCGCGGCGTTCCGAGAGGCGGCGGCTCGGTGGCGGCGGGGAGACTTCTGGGTGAGCTTCCCTCCCTACTCCTTCCCGCGAAGACCTTGAGGGCGTCGAGGTCACGGCTCATTGTCTCCATCTACCAGACAGTGTGTCGGGAATCCCGTGGTTCACAAGAACCCGCGTGAATCGTTACCTTCTCGAAACGGAACCAAATGAAACATTTCATGGGGAGCGCGGGCTTCATTGAACGGCGCCCCCATCATGAACGACATGCAGGAGATGCGCGCGGAAGGGAAAGACGCTCGACCGCGAGAAGCAACAAGAGAGACGTCATACCGAGTACCCCCTTCGGGAAACGCATGCGTGCTCGACACGAAATGGAGAGAAGGCAGCCATGGCTGACGATGAGAACACGACGGCTCCCCTGACAGTCACGCGTCGGACCGCGCTGGGCGCCAGCGCGACGCTGCTGACGCTGTCGCTGGCTTGCGAGCAACCTCTGTCGCCGCAGGCCCCCGTGCCTCCGCCTCCGGAGGTTGGCAACCCGCTCGACCTGCGAACGACGGTGAACGGCCATGCGGTGGAGGTCGCGATCGACACGCGCACATCGCTGCTCGACCTGGTGCGCGAACGGATGGGGCTGACCGGCGCCAAGAAGGGCTGCGACCACGGCCAGTGCGGCGCCTGCACCGTCCACGTCGACGGTCGTCGCGTCGCGTCGTGCCTGACGCTCGCGGCCAAGGTCGAGGGTCGCGAGGTGACGACGATCGAGGGGCTGGCCAACGGCGAGCAGTTGCACCCGATGCAGCAGGCGTTCATCGACCACGACGCGTTGCAGTGCGGCTATTGCACCCCGGGCCAGATCATGGCCGCGGTCGCCTGCGTGCGCGAGGGCAACGCCACGTCGCGCGAGCGCATCCGCGAGTCCATGAGCGGCAACATCTGCCGCTGCGGCGCCTACGTCGGCATCGTCGCGGCCATCGAGGACGCCGCGTCCAAGATGGGGAGGGGCTGATGCAACCGTTCACCTATACCCGGCCGACGTCGGCCGCCGAGGCGGTGGCCGCGCACAGCCGCGCTGGCGCGGACGCGCGCTACATCGCGGGTGGCACGTCGCTGTACGACATGATGAAGCTCGACATCGACCGGCCGCGCCACCTGATCGATGTGACCTCGATCCGCGGGCTCGACCGGATCGACACCAGCGGCGACCAGCTTCGGTTCGAGGCGCTGGCACCGATGAGCGCGGTGGCGGCCAATCCCACGCTGCAGAGCGACTATCCCCTGCTCGCCGAATCGCTGTGGAAGGCCGCCTCGCAGCAGTTGCGCAACATGGCGACGGTGGGGGGCAACCTCCTCCAACGCACGCGCTGCCTGTATTTCCGCAACGGCACCGGCAACCCGTCCGCGGTCGGCACCTTCCCCTGCAACAAGCGCGAGCCTGGCTCCGGCTGCGCGGCGATCGGTGGGATCGACCGCGGCCAGGCGGTGCTCGGCACCAGCGACGCGTGCACCGCGGTCAGCCCGGGCGACTGGCCCGTGGCGCTGGTGGCGATGGACGCCTCCCTCGAGCTGCTCGGTCCGACCGGCTCGCGCACGCTGCCAGTGGCCGACCTCTACCGCCTGCCCGGCACGACCCCGCATCTGGAGTTCACGCTCCAGCCGGGCGAGATGATCATCGCGATCGTCGTGCCCAAGACCCGCGCTGGACGCGCGTCGACCTATCACAAGATCCGCGACCGCGAGAGCTACGCCTTCGCGCTCGCCTCCGCCGCGGTCGCGCTCGAGATGGATGGCGACCGGGTGGGCCGCGCGCGGATCGCCCTGGGCGGGGTGGCGACCAGACCCTGGCGCGCCACCGCCGCCGAGCAGTCGCTGGTCGGCCAGCCACTCACCCCCGAGACCGCGCTCGCCGCGGGCCGCGTGGCGCTCTCCGGCGCGACGCCGGGCCACTACAACCGCTTCAAGATCGAACTCGGCGCGCGCACCGTCGCCGACGCGCTGCTGATCGCCGCTGGGAGGAATGCCTGATGACCACCGTCCCCTTCCCTGACCGCGCCCGCGTCGACGCGCGCGAAAAGGTCATGGGCCGTACCACCTATGCCGCCGATGTGCCCCTGCCGGGCCTGCTCTACGCGATGACCGTGCCAGCGCGGATCGCCAAGGGCCAGCTCACCGCGCTGTCGCTCGAGGCGGCGGAGCGCGTACCCGGCGTGGTGCGCATCCTGACCGCCGACGACTTCCCACCCCCGCCCCAGGGGGGCGGGGGGCTGCCCCTGCCGCCGACCCTCATCCGCGAGATCGCCTATCGTGGCCAGCCCGTGGCGCTGGTCGTCGCCAAGACGCTGGAGGCCGCGATCGAGGGCGCCGAGGCGGTGCGCGCGACCTATGCCGACCAGACCTTCAGCCCGCTGATCGACAGCACCGGCGCGGCGCACGAGCCGTTCGCGGGTGTGGAGGCCGGCAACGCCCGGCTCGCCATGGAGACCGCCCCGACATCGCACGCCGACACCTACGTGAGCCCGGCGCAGCACCACAACCCGATCGAGATGCTCTCCACCACCGCGCAATGGTCGGATGGCAGGCTCACCGTGTGGGAAGGGACACAGTCCTCGGGCCCGGTGAAGACCGTACTCGCGCTCATGCTTCGGCTGGACCGCTCACTGATCGAAGTGAAGAGTCCCTCGGTCGGCGGCAGCTTCGGGCAGAAGGGCGCGTTTCAGCGCCAGACCACGCTCGTCGCGCACGCCGCGATGCTGCTCGGGCGCCCGGTGAAGCTGGTCATGCCGCGCGCGCAGATCTTCCACAACGCGTGCTTCCGGCCGAAAAGCCGCCATCACGTCAAGCTTGGCGCGGACGCGGGCAAGATGGTCGCGGTCCAGTACGACGCCGACCACCAGCAGTCGCGCACGGGCGACTTCCCCCCCCTGTACCACGAGGCGACGGTGCAGATGTACGGCATCGCCCACTATCTCGGCACCGCCAGCAACATCCGCATCGACACGCAGGCTCCGGGCTACATGCGCACGCCGTTCCCTCAGCCCTCCCACTTCGCGTTCGAGAGCGCGGTCGACGAACTCGCCTACAAGCTCGGCAAGGACCCGGTCGCGTTCCGTCTGCGGCATGACGCGACGACCGACCCGCTCAATGGCAAGCCGCTGTCGTCGCGGTTCCTGAACGACTGCATCCGCGAGGGGGCGCGACGCTTCGGCTGGGAGCGGCGGACCGCAGCGCCGGGGTCGATGACGTTGCCCGACGGAACACAGGTCGGCTGGGGAATCGGCTGCGGTGCCTATAAGTCCATGACGACGCCTTCGCTGGTGACCTTGCGCGTCTACGCCGACGGCAGGACGCGCTACGCCGCCTCGGGCCACGAAATGGGTCAGGGGATGCGCACCGCGATCGCCGCGGTGCTGCTGCGCGAGCTCGACCTGGATCCCAACCGGCTGGAGATCTTGATTGGCGACACCACTGCCGCGCCGCAGCACCCCACCGCCGGCTCGTCGGGCACGGCGAGCGCCGTCCCCGCCGCCGCCACCGCCGCGGCGAAGATGCGCGAGGCGGCGGACGCACTGTTCGCGGGTCGCGCGCTCTCCGGCAACCTGCACCAGCGGCTCCTCAAGGTGCGTCGCCCGTACCTGGAGATCGAGGCGTCGCAAGTCGGGCCCGGGCAGGATCCCAACGTGCTGGAAGTGCTCAGGCAGGGCGGCTTCGGGGTGTGGGGACCGCAATATCCGTCGTTCACGGCGTTCAGCTACATCGCCCACTTCGTCGAGGTCCACGTCGAGCCGCGCACGCGGCGGGTGCGTGTGCCGCGGGTCGTCAGCGTCGCCGACTGTGGGCGGGTCGTGAGCCCGAGGACCGCGACGAGCCAGGTGCTGGGCGGCGTCGTCTGGGCGATTGGCGCGACGCTGCGCGAGGAGACCGAGGTCGACCCGCGCTTTGGCGGCTGGCTGAACTGCGACCTCGCCGACTACGTCGTACCGGTGAACGCCGACGTGGGCGACATCGACGTCACCTTCATCGACAAGCCCGACCCGCTGACCAATACGACTGGCGTCAAGGGGCTGGGCGAGGTGGCGATGGCCGGTGCGTCCGGTGCGATCGCCAACGCCATCTACCACGCGACCGGCAAGCGCGTGCGCAAGATGCCGATCCGGATCGAGGACCTGCTGTAGGCCCCCCAGGCGCCTCCCGCCCAGAAAAGGCCAGAAAAGGTGGCACGGCGAGTTCGGCGGCCAAGGTGTCTGCCGCCGGGCTCATCGAAGCGGCCTACGTCGACATCAGGGCACGACTCCGAAAGTGAGCGATCCATCGTCACGGGCGTGCTGATTCGACGTGCTGCCGCACGTACTGCGTCGGCGGCAACCCGACGTAGCGGGTGAACGCAACGCTGAACGTGCTCGCGGAGCTGTAGCCGACTTGCTCCGCGACCTCGGCGACAGTGATTTCCTTCCGCCGCAGGATGTCCCTCGCCAGGGCCATGCGCCAGCCGAGCAGATACTCCATCGGGGCAACGCCCACCGCGCGGTTGAAGCGCTCGAAGAACACCGAACGAGAGAGCGCCGCCTCTTTCGCCAACTGCGCGACCGTCCACGCGTGGGCCGGGCGCTCGTGCATTCGTCGTATCGCGGCCGAGAGGCGCTCGTCGGCGAGGCCGCGCAGGAGACCCGGCGACGCCGCGGTCCCTGCCGTGGAGCGAAGGGCTTCGATGAGAAGAACCTCGAGGAGGCGAGCCAGGATGACATCACGGGCGGGCCGCCGTTCGAGGGACTCCTCTCTCACGAGCTGCACGAGGGTGGAGAGCCGTCGCTCCCCTCGAACATGCACGAGCCGTGGGAGGAGCGAGACCAGCAAGCCAGCATCCGGGGAACCGAAGACACAGTAGCCCACCAGCATTCGAACGTCGGGCGGGCCGCTGGGATTGCCGTGCCTGACCTCACCATCGGGCAATACGACGTGCGCGGTATCGCTCTTGCCCTTCGGCGGATCGAGGCTCGACACCGTGAAGTTGAACGCCGAGGGAATCAGAACAAAGTCACCCTTCTCGAGGATCACCGGTTCGTGTCCGTCGACCGCGAGGCGGCTCGCGCCCTCAAGGATCGCGCAGTAGAAGGGCCCCCCGGCTTCCACGCGGCGAACGCTCCACCGACCTGCACCGCCGACGAGCTTCGAGAACGGAGCGCCCGGCTGGAGCAGCGTGACTACCTCGGCAAGCGGATCGATCAAGGCCGGACTCCTGCAAATGAAAAGCGGACTTCCTATTGTAGTACGTCCTGCCGCTGACTCCTATCTTCTGGGTGCTGAAGACCCCCCTCTACGAAGGAGTGACACATGATCTTGGTTACCGGAGGTTCAGGTTTCATCGGCTCACACACCGTTCGTGCGCTGCACGAGATGGGCGAGAAGTGCATCCTCTTCCAGCGCCGAACCGGGGAACTCCCGGCTCAACTCGCCGATCTGCCCGTGGCGGTGGCACAGGGGGACGTCACCGATCTGGCGTCGCTGCTCGACGTCGGCACTCACCACGAAGTCACCGGCATCGTGCATCTCGCGGGCTCCATGCCCTGGCCTCCGGCGTCCGAGCCGCCCGTCGACGCTACCCGTAAGGCGCTCGGCGGCCTGCTGAACATCGTGCAGGCCGCCCAGAACTGGGGCGTCAAGCGCGTGGGCGTCGCAAGTACGATCGGCGTCTACTCCGGTGTCGCGAGCGAAGGCGCTCTCCGTGAAGACATGCCGCTGCCGATGTCGGCTCCACACCTGATCCCAACGTTCAAGAAGATCGGCGAACTGCTCAACGAACACCTGTCTGGCGCCACCGGCATCGAGCTCATCAACTACCGGATCTCTGGCACCTGGGGCCCAGGCGGTCACGACGATCCGTTCTTCCCCGCGCCCGCGCTCATCCACGCGGCGGTCCGTGGCACGAAGCCGGATCTGTCCCGGCTCGTCGTTCCCGCCTACGCGGGAAACGCGCTGGACCTCTGCTACGTCAAGGACACCGGCCGCGCCATCGCGCTCCTTCAACTCGCAGAGCGTCTGAACTACCGCACGTACAACGTCGCGTCCGGCCGTGCGACGACGAATGCCGAGGTCGTCGCCGCGATCAAGACTGTCGTTCCCGACGCCCAGCTCGAGCTCCCCACCGGCAGGCCGCCCCCTCACAACTACCTCGACATCAGCCGCCTTCAGCAAGACACCGGCTACCAACCCGCCTATGGCACCCAGCGCGCGGCCGAGGACTACATCGCGTGGCTGCGCGCGGGCAACGCACGTTGAGCAAGGTGGGCCTGCCCCGGTTTTGTGGCTCTCCCGCAGTTTGTGTGCATCCCCCGGGCATTCGGCCAACCGTACGAGAGAATCTTGCCTGCTCGTAGCGGGTGGAGCACATAAAGTGCGGGAGAGCCACGTAACCGGGGCAAGCCCATAGCGCTCCTGTCCTTCCTATGCTCTCAAGGACCATCTCTCCCAATCGGGCAGCGAGAGCTTCGCGGCCCAGTCCATGAAGCTCCTCTGATTGTCATGTCCTCGCACGGCCTCCACACCGCGGTATTGACGGCTTCATGCGCGGTCCAGTAGTCACCGCCGCCCACCACACAAGGGGGCATTCATGAAGCGTACGATTCTGGTGTGCGTCACGGCCGTTGCGATCTCTGGCTCCGCTGCCTGGGCTCAGGACAAGGAGCAGAAGCCCGCGGCTCAGAAGCCCGCCGCCACGGCCGAGCAGGCGCCCGCGATGGACCTGAAGGCGATGGGCGCGGGGGCTCGCAAGCCCACCAACGAGAAACAGACGAAGAAGGAGGTCATGGAGTTCTTCAAGCAGCAGGAGGAGCTCGAGAAGAAGGGTGACTTCGAGGCGTCGCTCGCGACGTACGACTTTCCCATCTACATGGTCACCGATGACCTGAAGGGTGTGCCCGAGAGCGGGGAGTACACTCGCGAGGCGTATGTCGCGATGATGAAGCCCATGTTCGAGAACATGCCGAAGGACATGAAGGTGACCCACAAGCACACCCTCAGCGTCCTCTCGGACTCGCTGGTGAGTGTCATCGACGACTTCACGATGACCCAGGGCAAGCAGAAGGTCACCGGCCGCAACACCTCCCTGCTCGTGAAGCGGGACGGCAAGTGGAAGTGGAAGACGATGGTCGAGGCCGGCTGGGGCGGAACGCCTCCCGAGGGCGCCAGCGGCGGTGCGCAGATGCCTCCCGAGGGCAAGAACTAGGAGCACTCGGAGGGTGAGGGCCCGCTCGGCGGCATGGGGCCCTCGCCCTCGGATGGCTCAGCCCTGCTCGCCGTGCTTGCCCAGCGCACAGCCCTCATGGCACCCGTCCGCAGCCCTCCTCTCCCCCCTCGGCTCCTGCCCTCTCCCTCCTCATCGCCCCCATTCCGCCTATACGCTCGTGGACGGTCTCTCCCACCTCGACTTCGAGCCACTCCAACCGTGAATCGATGCGAAAGCTCACGGCCAAGTGGAGAGGCGCTGCAGCCCTCCCCGGGCACACGCTGGCCCCAGCGGCCCACCCAGCAGGGGGGACGGTGGGTGAGCGTCATCCATCGCTCCCCCGGCGTGTCGGTTCTACTGGGGATGCATCACGACGACCTCGCTCACGTTGTTCCCATAAACAGACATGCCCCGGTTCGCCTGGTAGTTGAAGATGGCGCCATTGCGCACGATGCCCACGTCACTGCCCTTGGACTCCACGCCGTAATCCCAGCCCTTCTTCGTCTGGAACACCACCGAGCCCTCGGGAATCTGCCCGTTGGCGGCGGCCGCGAGATACGCATCTCCGGAGAGGACGTGCGCCTGCACGCTCCCGTAGGGGCTGTTGATGGTCTGCACCGTGGACTCGGGGATGTTCACGGACTTCCAGTGCCCGCTCTGGAGCATCTGGACCATCATGCCGCGCGGGTTGTTGCCGTCAGCGTTCGTGCTGGCAGGCAGCCCCTTCAGTCCCGCACGCTGGAGATTGGAGCGCGTGGTCCTCACACACGAGTGGGGCTCGCCCCCTTGAAGGTTCAGCGCGTTGATGGCGTCGAGCCCGGGGTTGCGCTGCGTGCCGCCATTGTTCACGAACTGCTTCCGGGGACCGGCCACGGACGCGGTGTCGAAGCCGCTGCGGGTCAACTTCTCCCGAACGACGTCCGCCCTTCGCGCGGCGACCTGCCTGGACAACGCCAGGGCCTTCTCCTTGATCAGGGCCTTGTCCTTGGCCGGAGACTTCTCCTTCGCCTGGGACTTGTCCTTCGCCTGCGACTTCTCCTGGGAGATCTTGCTCCCTGACCCGCTGCGGGACGACCCGGACGACTCACGGGAGGAAGAGGAAGAAGAGCTGCGGCTGGAGCTACTTGACCCGCTGGAGCTGCTGGTGGAACCGACGCTCATGGACGTGACCCCGGCATGGCTTCGGGCTCTCCAACTCCTGCACCCCCGAAGGCTTCGTATTTCCAATTGTCGATAATCGCCGGCGGAAGTTTCCCGCTCCCCAAGAGATCCCGCGCTTTCTTGTAATCGCCCGGAATCACGGGGGTCCTTCCGAGCCTGCTGGGTCCTTTCCTGTCGGAGATGCGCGCGGGGGTCCAGCCCTGGAGTGAGCAGAGCATCGGCATCTGCCAGGGGCAGGGCCGCGACTGCCCGGAGTTCCTCGGCACCAACGTGGGCGAGCTGCCTCCGGGGCAGTACATGGTTCGCGCCGGGGGGCGCGAAGGATTGCATCTAACCGGTCCTCGTCGCGCATGAGCGCGATGAGCTGACGGACCTCCGGGCCCGTCATCGCTCTTGCGCTCCATCCGGCCGCACCTTGCACGCCGGAGACTTGCCCCAGGAAGGCACTCCTTGCACCTGACGGGCCTGGGTGTACGCCAGACCTGGGGTGGCTGTCCGCGCAGCCACCCCAGACGGTGCACGGCTCAGCTTACTGAATGCTGGTGATGATCTGCGCCTGGCACGTCGTCGGGTCGATGAAGGAGTTGACCGCGTCGAGCGTACAGACTGCGCCGCCGTAGGTGCCGGAGAAAACCTGCGCCGAGCAGGAACCGCCTACGTCGCTGACCTCCACCCGCCAGACACACGTCTTCGCGCCGGCCGGGTTCGCCGGATCGACCGTCCAGTAGTACTGCTGGGCCACCAGCGGCGTGGGGGCGGGGGCGCTGACCTGGAACCCGCCATAGGTGGCGGTGGGCACAGGGTAGGGGTTGAACACGCCGTTGAGCGTCCCCGTCAACACCTGGAGGCCCAGGGAGATATTGGCGCCGGTCTGGTTGAGGACCAGGAAGTTCTCCAGGGCGGGGGCGACGGACGCCACTGGCGCGTTGCGCAGCACGGGAACCTGGACCACCTCCTCCCGGAGGGTGACGTACTCGTCACGCTGGGAGAGGAGGTCCAGGAAGAGGCCGGCCTCAACCTGCCCGGCGAACGCGATCGACGGCGTGAGGGACAGCAGCGAGGCAGCCAGGAAACGCTTCACGTTCCTCGTCATGGACTTCTCCTGATTGGATTGTACAGGGGTTGGCCGAAGCCACTGTCTCACTAGCACTGCCAGTGATTCAATTTCAAATCAAAACTTTGTTTGAAGGCATTTGCCGTAAAGCTGGATGATTGCATTCCGGGCGTTGCTCATGGCCAATGGGCGGCTGTCTGGATGAATTCGTCCATGGTTCGACGGGAGTGGACGAAGCCGTCCAGGTTGGCACCATCGCTCCTCCGCCATTGTCCCCGCCGGAGGTCGCCGGAGGTGTCTCGCCGGAGGTGTCCAAGGATTTGAAACGAGAGACCCGAACCAGAACGAGACTCGGCGTGGAGGGTTGAATCCACCCCCTTCAAATGCTTCCGCGGACTTGCGAGTTGGCGCGCACGGTGCATCCGGCCTGGCGGAAGGCACGCGGGGGGAATCGGGATGGGCTGGCCGCTGAGAGCGTGTTGAGCTCTCTCTGGGATGGTACGGGGAGGAGGGTCAGGAAGGGTGTCAGACGATTCGTAGGCTGAGGAAGGAGGTCCAGGAAGGGTGTGGAGACGCCTTCTCAGAGACTTCGCCGGACACCTTCCCCAGGAGTAGGCCCCCACCTGACGAACCGAGTACCTCCTGGATGTCAGGCGCGGTCCATGCGAACACCGTGGCTCCTGGCCACCAGCAGGCGGGAAGGTCAGGGCGGAGGGGTACGCATGGACGAGGAGAAGAAGTCCGAAGCGAGCGGGGAGGAACCGGAGCGGTTGGGGCCGTACGTGATTCAGGAGCAGGTGCAGCAGTCCCATGACAGCCAGGAGGAGCTCTACCTGGCCACGCACGAGACGAGCGGGGCCACGGCCCTGGTGCGCAAGCACGCCGCCAAGGAGGACGCGGCAGCGCGCAAGGACTGGCGGGTACTCTTCGGCTCCTGGGCCTCACGGGGCTACTCCGCCATGGAAGTGGAGCACACCGACTGGGCCAGGGCCCTGGACAGGCAGTCGGCGGAGTCGCTGCTACTCACGGTGGAGAGTGTGCTCGAGGAAGTGCGGCGCATGGCCCGCGCCGTGTCCGACCCCCACGAGCCCCGCCTCCGGTGGAGCCTGGGGTGGGGCATGGCGAGCGCCGCCATGGTGTGCGCCCTTCTCTTCGCGCTGGTGCGTCTGCCCTCGGTGTCCCAACCCCCAAGCACCCCGGAGCCTTTGGCGAGCGCCCCGTCCGCCTCTGGGAGCCACGAGGAGCCCGCAGCGGGCGAAAATCCGGACATGCCCACCCATGGCGGGCTCGTGGACACCGCGGACGCGGGGCAATCCGTACTCGCCCGTCCGCTGCCGCGCGAGCCCTTCAAGGGACAGAAGCGCCCTCCGTGCCATCGCTACGCCGAGGTCGAGTTGGTCGGTGCCTGCTGGTTGCCTCACGAGTTGAAGGCCCCGTGCCCGGACGTGCTCTATGAGCACCAGGGCAAGTGCTACTCGCCCGCCTTCAGCGCGAAGCAGCCGCCCTCATCGCTCGGGCAGTAAGGAGCGCGGGGCCCCTGGCGCCCGGCAACCGGGTTCGCTCGTCCCTGCTCGCCCATCCGACATTGGCCGGGAAGGGTGTCAGACGATTTGCAGGCGGCTGCGTTTTGGTGACGCGCTCAAGCTCGATGACTTGACGTTCACGAAGCAGTGACGAGGGGCGGAAGTCCCCGGGCGCTCGTCCTCGGAGGGCTGTCCGGGGCCCCTTCCGAAGACCTGGGGACCAGAGGCGCGTCTCCCGGGTACGAGCCCTCGGGAGGTGTGCGCTGAACTCGCGGTCATTGTCTGTCCAGAGGTTCGTGGTAGTTTCACCAAGCTCCCTGATGGACAGGGGGTAAAAGGATGAGGGTAATGAGCAAGAAGACGGGGTTGTGGCTCGTGATTTCCACTCTCGCGGGGGTGGCGCTGGGGGCCGCGCCGGCCATGGCGGAGCAAGATCAAGATCCCTGCTACGAGGAGCTCTATTACTGTATCGATCAGGCGAACCAGGAGCCGGAAGACTGGATTCGGGACTATAGCATTCAGTTGTGCTACTCCTTTTTCAACACCTGCATGGACATAAGCCACCCTGGCGGTACCTGAACCCGGAGAGCAGTGACTACCGCCCGGCGGACTGTCATTGCTCCCAGGTTCGGTTCTCGCCTCGATCGGTCCTTCGATTCGAGGCCTCTTCGTCACCAATGACGCGCGCAGACTCCCTCCAGGTTGCCAGCTTCCGTCTTCAAGGCTGGTATGCGCGGCCGGCAGTGGGCATTGGAGGGATGGAACTCAATCGCTTCTGCGCCCGCCCGGCGTGCGGCTCATGGGCTCCCCGTCAGCCTCCCTCTCTCCCCTCTGCTCCCGCCCGCTACCCCCAAGAGGGCGCCTGTCCTTCCTATGCTCAAGGCCCGGTAGGCGGAGTCCCTCCTGCCTTGAGGGACACCGGCGCCGACGACAGGGAGCGCGCTACCGGCGCTCGCTGTCCAGGTGCTTCATCTGGGCCGGGTCGTAGCGGTCGCCGGAGATCTTCACCACCGACTCGAGCGCCGCGAGGTCCTCCTTCGACAGCGGGCGCGCCAGGGCACCGAGCACGTCCTCGAGCTGCGCGCGGGTCTTCGCTCCCACCACGGGAACGAATGCCGGCTGCCGCGCCAGCACCCAGGCGAGTGCCACCTGCCCCGGCGTCATGCGACGCTCATGCGCGAAGCGCTGGAGGGCCTTCACCGAGTCCTCGTTCTTCGCCCCGTTCTCGCCAGCGAAGCGAGGCTGATGGGCGCGCCAGTCTCCCGCTTCCGTCGGCTTGCTGCCCGTGAGCAGTCCTCGCGAGAAGACCCCGTAGAGCGTCGCGCTGATGCCGAGCTCCGCGAGCACGGGGAAGATCTCCGCCTCGGGGCCCCGGGTGCCGATGGCGTACTCGATCTGCAAGTCGACGATGGGGTGGACCTTGTGGGCCCGGCGGATCGTCTCGACACCCACCTCCGACAGCCCGATGTGGCGCACGTAGCCCGCCTTCACCAGGTCCGCGATCGCCCCGATGGTGTCCTCGATCGGAACGGAGGGATCCAGCCGCGCGGGGCGATAGATGTCGATGACCTCCACCCCCAGCCGCTTCAGGCTGTAGGCAATGAAGTTCTTCACCGCGACGGGGCGCGTGTCGTTGCCGTTGAAGCTCCCATCCGGCCCGCGGAGCGCTCCGAACTTCACCGAGAGCTGCACCTTGTCCCGGCGCCCCTCGATGGCCCGCCCCACGAGCAGCTCGTTGTGGCCCATGCCGTAGAAGTCCCCCGTGTCGAGCAGCGTCACCCCTCGCTCGATCGCGGCCTGGATCGTCCGGATGCTCTCGGCGTCATCGGTCTTCCCGTACGTGCCCGACATCCCCATGCAGCCCAGTCCCAGCGGGAAGACCTCGGGACCCGTGGAGCCCAGCTTCACCGTGCGCTTCGTCTGCTTCGTCTCGTGCGTGCTCATCCGTGTGTCTCCTTCTGCGCTCAAGACTAAGGATCGACACACTTAAATCAAATCAATAGGATGTATCCCAATCATGCACGGCATCTATGAGAAGGACCTGGACCTCAACCTGCTCCGCGTCTTCGTCGTGGTGGCGGAGGCGGGCAGCGTCACCGAGGCCGCCAGCCGCCTCTACCTCACGCAGCCCGCCGTGAGCGCGGCGCTCAGACGCCTCTCCTCGACGGTCGGGGCACCGCTCTTCGTCCGCGCGGGACGCGGACTCGCCCTCACAACGCGCGGCCAGCGCCTGTTCACCTCGGCCCGGCCGCTCCTCCAGGCCCTCGTCGAGGCCACCGTCTCCCCGGCGGCCTTCGACCCGAAGACGAGCGAGCGCACCGTGCGGATCGGCCTTTCGGACGCGAACGAAACCTGGCTCCTTCCGCCGCTGCTGCGCGCGCTCGACGAGGAGGCGCCACGCATGCGGCTCGTCGTGATTCCCGTGCAGTTCCGCACCATCGCCGAGGCCCTGGGTTCCTCGGCGGTGGACTTCGCGGTGACGGTGGCCGACGAGCTGCCAGCCGACACGCGACGTCTGTCGTTGTTCTGGGGCAGTTTCGTCTGTCTCTACGATCCGCGGCACGCCCGCGTGGGCAAGCGACTGACGCGGGAGAGCTACCTCGCGCACGAGCACGTCATCGTCTCGTACAACGGAGATCTGCGAGGGATTGTCGAGGACGCGCTCGGCGTCCAGCGGCGTGTCCGGGTCTCGGTCCCGATGTTCCACAGCGTCGGGGCGCTCGTGGAGGGCAGCGCCCTGCTCGCCACGTTGCCCGCCGTGGTCGCGCGAGAAATCACCTCGCTGCGGCCGAACCTCCGTACCACCCCCCTGCCCCTGGACCTGGGAGGCGCGCCGACGGAGCTGCTCTGGCGCAACACGGTCGACGACGACGACGCCATCCGCTTCATGCGGGACCTGGTGGTCCGCGTGGTGAAGACAATACACGGCCCCGAGGAAGCACCCCGGCCGACGACGAGCGGCCGAGGATGAACGCGACGTGACCGGAGCGTGGGCCCACCGCACGGCCCACGCCCCCTCCCCTCACGCCTTGACCTGACCCTTGTCCTTCTCGTCGCGGCCGTGCACCGAGGCCGGCGGGCTCGTGGCCTCCACCGCCGTGAAGGTCTCCAGAATCTTGTACGTGTGGCTGGCCCCCTTCGGCACGAGCCACGAGTCCCCGGGGTTGAGCACCAGCACCTGGCCCTCCAGGTGGAGCTCCGCACGGCCCTTGATGACGTAGCCCACCGTCTCGTAGTCGCGCACGCTCGGGGGCTTGGCCTCCGTGGGCTGCTCGTTCTCCCACAGCCGCATCGCCACCCGAATCCCCTCCGCCAGGTACTTCTGCCCCATCTGCCCCGTCGGCGAGTGGTGGGAATCGACCTTCTTCACACTGGTGTCACCCATCTCGGCTCTCCCCTGTCGTTTGACTTCTTCCGGACAAGCTAAGGAAGCCAACGGAGAAGCGAACCCCCCAAAACACCACGCCCGCTCCCCCACCGAAGGGAGGAGCGGGCGTGTGGTTCACGGCTCGAGAGTGCTGCTCAGCTCAGCGGGCGGACATTCTGCGCCTGCAAGCCCTTGGGGCCACGCGTCACGTCGTACTCCACCTTCTGACCTTCGGCCAGCGAGCGGAAGCCCTGCGTGTTGATGGCGGTGTGGTGGCAGAAAACGTCATCCCCCCCCGCATCCGGTGCGATGAAACCAAAGCCCTTCGCGTCGTTGAACCACTTCACGGTACCAGTTGCCATGGACTTCCCTGACTTTCTGCGCCTGCGTAACGGCAATCCACCACCCTCAACGCGAGGGTGGTACTGCGGATGGAACGGTTCGGAGCCCTCCCCCATTCCTCCCCGGTCTTCACACTTCTTCATCGCTCGCCGGGTGAGCGCTTCACATCCGCCTCCTACCTTCCTGACTGACCGATGACGCCGGGCTCTTGCTGGGCCGGTCGCTCACGGAAGGAGCAACACCATGTTCGGATACATCTTTGGAGCCGCCTGCCTCGCGGGTGCCCTCTTCACCTTGCGCCGCGCCCGGCGCTACGCATCCTGGCGCGGCGGCGTGGGCCCCTGGAGCCCGCGCGGCCGGCTGCGCCACGTCTTCGAGCGGCTCGACACCTCCCCCGGCCAGGAGAAGATCCTCGTCCAGGCCGCCGAGGACGTGACCGAGGCCGCCGAGAAGCTGCGCGGCCTCTGGGGCGACACCCGCTCCGCCTGGGCCCAGGCCCTGCGCGGAGAGCAGTTCGATGGGGCCGCCCTGCGTGAGCAGGACGCGAAGCAGGACGCGCTCGTCGAGGAGCTGCGCAAGACGATCCACGCCTCGCTCGCCAAGGTCCACGAGGCGCTCGATCCGCGCCAGCGGCGCGAGCTGGCGGACCTGCTCGAGCGCGGCTGGGGCTACGCCCACCACCGCCACCCCCGCGCCCACGCCTTCCGGGCCGGCCGCTGCGGTTGGCGCGGCGCCTGGGCGGGGTGAAGCCTTGGTAGAGTCCGCCCCGCCCATGTCCACCCGCGTCCTCCTCATCGACGATGACACCCGGATGTATGAACTGCTCGAGCAGTACCTCGGGCAGCAAGGCATCAAGGTGACCCATGCCCCCGACGGAGGCCGCGGTCTGGCCGCCCTGGACTCCCAGGCCTTCGACGCCGTGCTGCTGGACGTGATGATGCCGGGCATGGATGGACTCGAGGTGTGCCGGCGCATCCGCTCGCGCAGCACCGTGCCCATCCTCATGCTCACCGCGCGCGGCGACGAGACGGACCGCGTCGTGGGCCTGGAGCTCGGCGCGGACGACTACCTCGCCAAGCCCTTCAGCCCCCGCGAGCTGCTCGCGCGCCTGCGCGCCGTGCTGCGCCGCGCCCAGCCCTCCGCCATGGCCGAGAAGCTCGAGGCCCACGGCGTCTCGCTCGACGTCCCCGCCCGCGAGGCCCGCGTCAATGGCCGGCGCGTGGAGCTCACCGGGCTCGAGTTCGATCTGCTCGTGGCGCTCGTGCGGCGCGCCGGGCGCGTCATCCCCCGCGACGCGCTGCTCGGCGAGGCCGGCCGCAGCGACACGCTCGTGGGCGAGCGCACCGTGGACGTGCACATCTCCCACCTGCGCCAGAAGCTGGGCGAGGACGGCGCGAAGCTCATCAAGACCGTCCGGGGCGTGGGCTACCTCTTCGCCCGGGAGGGTCCGTGAGACGGCGCGGGCATCGGCACGGGCCCTGGGACTCGCCCGGCGGCTGGCCCCCCCGCCCGATGACCCGGCTCGGCGTCTATGTCCGGGCCCGGCTGCGCCGGCGGCTCTTCCTCTGGTTCGGCATCTCCATCCTCGTCACCGCCGTGGTGGTGGGCTCGGTGATGAACCTGGTGGGGGGCAACTCCTGGCGCCAGGAGCTCGAGCGCGTGCGCACCTTCGCCATCCACCGGCTCGCCGACGTCTGGGACGAGCCCGAGCGGCGAGATGCCCTCGTGCGCGAGGTGTCCAGGGATCTGCTGCTCGACATCGAGCTGCTCGACGCCTCGGGCAGGAGCCTGGTGCGCGCCGGAGAGCCGTGTCTGGGGTCCGCCAACGTCATCCTCTCGGTGGAGAACGGAGGCGTGCGGCTCGGCACCGCCCACGTCTGCTCCGGGCGCACCCGGAGCCGCACGCCCTGGCGCGGCACCCTGTTCTGGGCCGTGAGCGGACTCACGATGTGGCTGGCCTCGGGCTGGGTGGCGCGGCGGCTGGCGCGGCCCCTGGACATGCTCGCGCGCGCCGTGCAGGAGCTGGGCGAGGGCCGGCTGGAGACGCGGGTGGACCTGGGCCGCCACGCCACCGGGGAGATGCAGCTGCTGGCCTCGGCCTTCAACGAGATGGCCGCGCGCATCGAACGGCAGATGGCGGACCAGCGCGAGCTGCTGGCCACCGTGTCCCACGAGCTGCGCACGCCGCTCGCGCACCTGCGCGTGCTCGTGGAGCTGATGCGCGACGCCGGAGGGCCCGAGCGCACCGCGGACCAGATGGAGCGGGAGATCGTGGAGTTGGATGCGCTGGTGGGCGAGCTGCTCGCCAGCTCCCGCCTGGACTTCGGCCAGCTCAGCCCCCACGCCCTGGAGGGGAAGGATCTGGCGCAGCGGGCGCTGGAGCGCACGGGCCTGTCCGCCGGGCTGCTCTCGGTGGAGGTGCCCGACACGAAACTGGTGGGCGACGCCACGCTGCTGGGGCGCGCGCTGACCAACCTGCTCGACAACGCGCGCGGACACGGCCAGGGCGTGGAGGCGCTGCGGCTGGTGGAGCGCGAGGGGCGGCTCGCCTTCTGCGTGGAGGACCGGGGGCCGGGACTGCCACCGGGAGAAGAGGCGCGCGTCTTCGAGCCCTTCTACCGGGGCAGCGCGGGCGGAGAGCGGCGCGAGGCGGGCTCGCTGGGCCTGGGGCTCGCCCTGGTGCGGCGCATCGCCCGGGCCCACGGCGGAGAGGCCTTCGCGGAGAACCGGCCCGAGGGCGGCGCGCGCGTGGGTTTCACCCTGGAGCGCGGCGGCCGCCCGGCGGGGTGAGCTACTTCACCGAGCCCGACGCGCTGCCCTTGGCGTCCTCGGTGGAGAACTCGAAGGAGAGCGCCGCGGTCTCCCCCTCCTTCACCGTCACCTCGGCCGTCTTGGTGCCGAGCACCTCGTGCCAGGCCTCGAGCGTGTAGGTGCCCGCGGGCAGGTGCTCGATGGAGTAGGCCCCGTCCGCGTTGGAGGTGGCGAAGTACGGGTTGGGATTGACCACCACCCAGGACACCATCCACGGGTGGATGTCGCACTTGAGGCGCACCACCTCGGCCTCGACCGGCAGCGTGCGCTGCACGGGTTTGCCGTTGGGCGGCTGGGCCACGTTGAAGATGGACTTCGTGCCCGAGAGCGCCCGCGCGTTGTGCAGCGTGCCGTCGCTGTTCTTGATGAGGATGGGCTGCCCCGAGGCGACGCCCTGCACCCGGGGGGTGTAGCCGCACTGCTTCTGGTCCACGACGGCGGGCCGCGTCCGGGGCGAGCGGGGCATCAACCCGCGCACGCGCACGAGCACGTTCTCCAGCTTGCCCGCCTTCACCTGGAGGGACTGGTCCACCAGCGACATGCCCTGGCAGGCCGGATCCTGGCTGGGGGTGATGGGCGCGGACGCGGGCGGAGTGCCCTTGAAGGTGACGGTGCCCTGGATGGTGCCGCCGCCCGTCAGGGGCTCGGCCTCGGGCGACTCGTCGGTGGGAGTTGCCTCCGCCGCGTCCTGGGTCCGCGTGGACGGCTCCGCCGGGACGAGTGCGGGGGGGCTCTCCTGCTTGCAGGCGGACAGGGCCGTGAGTCCCACGGTGCCCAGCAGCGCGATCCCCAGCGTACGCAACTTCATGTCATCACTCCTCATGGCGCCCACTTCCGCCGGGCCGCGCGGTGGACCCGTGAAGGGCGCCACCTGTCGTAAGAAGAGCGGACCAGGAAGTCAACGCGAGAACGGGTTTACGGGTCATTCCCGGCGGCTGATGCTGAAAGCGGCCAGGGCGGTGAAGACGGCGGCGAAGACGAACAGCACGGGCAGTTCGAGCCCGGCGCCGGAAGACGGCGAGCCCAGGGCGAGCGAGGCCTCGGCGCCGTAGAGCGCGCGCCGCAGTCCCTCGACGGCGAAGCGCAGGGGGTTGAGGCGCATCACCCACGCCAGCACGGGCCCGGCGCCCTTCAGCGGAAAGAGCGAGCCGGAGAGCACCCACATGGGCAGCAGCACCACGCTCATGACGGCGTGGTAGCCGGCGGTGGAGCGCACCCACCACGCGAGCGCGATGCCCATGCAGGTGAGGGCCAGGGCGGACAGCCCCATCACCGAGAGCAGCAAGGGCACGTTCACGGTGGCGGCCGACACGCCGGCCAGCGGCGCGAAGAGCAGGAAGAGCGAGGCCTGCAACAGCGCGATGGCCGAGGAGCCCAGCGCCTTGCCCAGCACCACCGACAGGCGCGAGCCGGGCCCCGCCAGCACGGACTGGAGGAAGCCCTCGCGCCGGTCCTCGATGACGGAGATGGTGGCGAAGATGGCGCTGAAGAGCAGCACCATGGCGACCACGCCCGGGAAGGAGAAGCGCTGGTAGTCCAGGCCCTGTGCCCCCTCCACGCGGAAGGAGCCGGAGAAGCCCGCGCCGATGACGAACCAGAAGAGGATGGGCTGGGCGAGCGCGCCCACCACGCGGCTGGGCTGACGGAAGAAGCGCACCACGTCACGCGAGAGCAGCACGCGCACCGTGGCCCACTGGAGCGCGAGCGCGCCCGGCGCACGGGCGGCCCGCGCGGGAGCAACCGGCGCCACCCGCTCGAGCCGGGGCTCGGAGGACACGGAGGTGTCGGAGAGGGAGGAGGCGTGAGCGTTCATCGACGGCTTTTCCTCGTGGAGGGCTCGGCGGCGGGCTGATCCGCCCCCAGGGTGCGGCCCGTGAGTTGAAGAAAGACATCCGCGAGCGTGGGCCGGCGCAGCGACACCGCCGCGAGCCGGCCCGCGGGAAAGGCCTCCACCAGGCGCGGCACCAGGGCATGGCCCCGCTCGGCCTCCACCTGCACGTGCCCCTCCACCACGCGCGCGTCCAGCCCCAGGCGCTCACGCACCTCGGCCGCGAGCGCCTCGGGCTCCCGGCCCTCGAGGATGAGGAGATCTCCCCCCACCCGCGCGGTCAGGGCCGCGGGCGTGTCCATGGCCACCAGGCGCCCCGCGTCCAGGACCGCCAGGCGATCACACAGCTGCGCCTCGTCGGCGCGGTGAGTGGTGAGCAGCACCGTGAGGCCCTCGGTGTCGCGCAGCGCGCACAGGTGGGCCCAGAAGGAGCGGAAGGACGCCTCGTCGAGCCCCTGGGTGGGCTCGTCCATGAGGAGCACACGGGGCTGGTGCACGAGCGCCCGCGCCAGCTCGAGCCGCCGCCGCATCCCTCCCGACCAGGTGCCCACGCGCTCGTCCCCGCGCGCGTCCAGACCGATGAGCCGGAGCATCTGCTCCACGCGCGCGTGGGCGTGCTCACCCGTCAGCCCATACAGCCGGGCGCCGAGCAGGAGGTTCTCCCGCGCGCTCATCAGATCATCCAGGCTGCCGCGCTGGAAGATGATGCCCAGGCGCTGGCGCAGCGCGGGATCATGCAGCGACAGGGGCCGGCCCTCGAAGAGGACGCGGCCCGCGTCGGGGGCCAGCAGTCCGGCGAGCACCTGGAAGGTGGTGGACTTGCCCGCCCCATTGGGGCCGAGCAGGCCGACGATCTCCCCCGCGCGCACCGAGAGGCTCAAACCATCGAGCGCCACGCGCGACTTGAAGCGCCGGGTGAGACCGTCGAGTTGAAGCAGGGGCACGGACGCGAGCGCCGTGACCGGAGGGGCCAAAGGGGCCGGAGTCATCCTCGAATCAACCATGTCCCCCGCTGTCGAGCATCATCGCGGCGAAAAGGCCGGTCAGGTACAGCAGGCTGAACAGGAACGTCTGACGGGCCCAGGCCCTTCCCAGGCGCCGGAAGAGCCCCGCGGCGCCCAGGCCGAGGAAGGACAGGCCCAGCAGTACCGCGGCACCGAGGTACCACCCCCCGGCGATGCCGAGCTGGAAGGGCAAGAGGCTCATGGGCACCAGCGCCACGAGGTAGAGGACGATCTGCAAGCGGCTGGAGTCCTCGCCCCGCTCGATGGGGACGCACGTGAGCCCGGCCGCCGCGTACTCGTCCTGGCGGAACAGGGCGATGGCGATGAAGTGGGGGATCTGCCAGAGGAAGAGGATGGAGAAGAGGACGTAGCCGCCCGCGTCGATCTGCCCCGTGACGGCCGTCCAGCCCATGAGCGGGGGGAGCGCGCCGGGCACCGCGCCCACCAGCATGGCGATGGAGGAGTGGGCCTTGAGCGGCGTGTACACGAGCACGTAGCTGAGCAGCGCCACCAGGCCGAGCAGCGCGGTGAGCGGGTTGGCCCCCAGCGCGAGCGCCGGCAGACACACCGCGGCGAGCCCCACCCCGAAGGCGAGCGCGACGTGGGGCTCCATGCGCCCGGAGGGCAGGGGGCGGTTGCTCGTGCGCGCCATGAAGCGGTCGCTGTGGCGCTCCCAGTAGCAGTTGAGCGCGTTGGCCGCGCCCACGGTGCCCGCGGTGGCCAGCAGCGTCACCAGGATGCGCGACACCGTCAGCTCTCCGGGAGCCAGCCACATGCCGCCCGCGGCCGTGGCGAGCACCAGGCCCGACAGCCTCGGCTTGGTGAGGGACATCAGATCCGAGGCGAGGCTCGGCGAACTCACGGCACGCGCAATCACGCGGACTCCCCGAGGCGCGTCAGGCACGCAGGGCGGCTGGCGCGGCTGGAGGCGGAGCGGACTCCGCCCAAGATGAGATGAAGGCCGCCCTCCCTTACACACAAGGAGGTGGCCACATCAAGCAAACGGGCGCGGGATTCATGCCATCCCCGCGCCCGCCCACATGTCTGGTGACTACTTTTTCTTGTCGGTGGGACGAGCCCGGCTCACAGCGCCTGGGCCTGCGCCACGTACTCGCCCTTGGGCTCGCGCTTGACGTACTCCTGCGCCAGCGCCTTGGCCTTGGGGGCCTGCTTCTTGTCCTTGGAGAGGAACGCCGCGTAGAAGTAGTAGGCCGGGGCGTAGTTCTCGTCCGCGTTGAGCGCCTTCTGGTACGTCTCGTCGGCCTTGGCGGTGTCGCCCTTGCCCTCGAAGACGCGCGCCAGCTCGAGCAGCGCGGCGGCCGCCTTGTCCGGCTGGCCGATGAACTCGGTGCTGGCCTTCTCCAGCGACTCCTGGGCCTTGGTCCACTCGGAGCGCTCGCGGTAGATGGCGCCGATGGCCAGACGCGCCTCGGGGTTCTTCGCGTTGGCGTCCTTCACCGAGCGCTCATACGTCTTGAGCGCGTCGTCCAGCTTGCCCTGGCGGCGGTAGGCGTTGCCCAGCATGGTGAGCAGCTTGGGGCTGTCACCCATGGTCTTGAGCGCGGTGACGAGCGCCTCGGAGGCCTCCTTCTCGCCGCCCGGCTTGCCCATGAGGGCCTTGGCCAGCTCCACGTAGAGCTGGGCGCGCGTGCCGTCCATCTTGACGGCCTTGCGGATCTCCGCGGCGGCCTGGTCGTACTGATTCTCGGAGAGCAGCCGGCGGCCCTTGATGAGGAAGAGCTCGGGGCTGTTGCGGTCGAGCGCGAAGCCGGTGTCCTCGGCCTTGGTCAGCTCCTGACGCGCCTTCTCCTTGTCGGTGGGCACGCCGGTGTCCGCGGAGAGCTTGGCCTGCTCGTCGGGCTTCATCTTCTCCATGGCGGTGGAGACGCGGGAGATGAGCAGCGCGCGCGCCACGTTGGCCGCCGCGAGCTGGCGCGGCGAAGGAGGCGGATCCACCTCCAGCAGCTTCTTGAGCATGACCGCGGCCAGGCCGAAGTTCGGCTCGTCCTGCTCGAGCATCAGCAGGGACTTGCCGAGCAGGGACTCGGGGTGGTCCTTCTCGTAGCGCAGGGCGAAGTCGTAGTTCTTCCAGGCGGTGCCGTCCTGGCCGAGCCGGCGGTACACCGCGCCGAGCGCGGCGTAGATGCGCGGGTCGTCCGGAGACAGGCCCTGGGCCTTCTCCAGGTTGTCCTTGGCGTGCTCCATGTCACCCGCGTTCATCTGGATGAGGCCGAGCGTCAGGTACAGCAGCGAGCTGCGCTTGCCCTGCTCGTCGAAGCTCTTCACCTGCTTCTCGAGCTCGACGAGGGCCTCCTTGCCCTTGCCCCCGTACGTCTTGATCAGGGCGGCGGCGGCGTACAGGTGCGAGCTGACTTCCCCGCTCTTCTGGGCGGCCGCCAGGTGCTCCTCGGCCTTGCTGCGCGCGTCGTCCCCGCCGCCGTGCTCACCCCAGCGGATGGCGTAGGCGTAGGCGAGATAGCCGTGGGCGGCCGTCGAGTCGGGAGCGACCTCGATCGCCTTGTCCGCCGCCTCGCACGCCTTCTTGTAGGAGGCGAAGGAGTCGTGCTTGAGCTCCTGGGTGGCGGCGTCGAGCTGCTTCTTGATCTCCCGGTTGCGCTGGGCGGCCATGCGGCCCTGGACGAAGTAGCCGCCCAGGATGATGGGCACCGCGACGAGCAGACCGATGGTGATGAACTTGCTCGTGTTGGAGCCGCTCTTCTTGCGCGACTTGCCGCGGGGCGCGTCGTCATCGTCATCGACGTCATCGTCCTCGACGACCACGGCGGGACGGCGGGCAGCCGCCGGACGCGCGGCCTGCGCGGCGGGGGCCTTGGCGCGAGGAGCCGGCTCGGCGGCCGGAGCGGGCGCGGCCGGGGCGGCGGCCACCGGAGCGGGCGTGGCGGCCGGGGCGGGCGCGGCCTGGACGGCCGGAGCCGCCACGGGAGCGGGCGTGGGCGCGGGGGCCGGAGCGGCGGCCACGGGCGCGGCGGCCGCGGGCGGCTGCACCTTGTACTGCTGCATCACCGCCAACGTGTCCGGATCCGCGGGATCCGCCTCGTAGGCCTTGAGCAGGTTGGCCTTGCCGGCGTCGGCTTCACCGGTCTTGATTTGCAGGGCGCCCGCCATACGCAGCGTCGCCTTGTCGGAAGGATGCGCCTGCAGCGCGCCCAGCACCTCTTCGAGGGCTTTCTTGTCCTTGCCCTGGTCCTGGTAGACGCGAGCGAGGAGGAGGCGGGGATCGGCTCGATTGGGGTGTGCCTTCACCCCTTTCTTGCAGACGACCATCGCCTCCATGAAACGGCCAGAGGCGAGATACGCCTCGGCGAGGGGCTTGTAGGCTTCGGAAGAAGGGTCGGACGCGAAGGCATGCTCCAGCTTCGCGAGCTCGGCCGGGCTCAACGTCTTTGATGGGGATGTGGACATTAAAGGAGGTGCCTTGAGGGGGTTCTTATGACACCCCAAGTTGCCGTGCGTCAATCGCCCAAGAAGGCCCGAACATTCCCGGCTTGACACCCTGGTTGGGGTCCTGTACATGCCCGTTCGTCTTCTCGACGGCGGGAAACCGCAGCCGCCCAACGGTGTTGAGAGACTGGAGTGTCATGGGGGTGTAGCTCAGTTGGGAGAGCGTCGCGTTCGCAATGCGAAGGTCGTCGGTTCGATCCCGTCCACCTCCACCATGCAGTCCCGAAGGGCTCCCCTGGAAACAGGGGAGCCCTTTTGTTTTGCGCCTCCAGTGAATTGAAAAGCGCGCCGGGTCTGTTATCCGGGGCCGATGACCGACCAGCCCACGCTCTCGTTCTTCGCCCGTCTGTGGCTCGCCCTCGTGTGCTTCTGGCGAATCTGGCTCGATCGCTCGTTCGCCCAGGCCGTGTTGCCCGTGCGCGAGGCCGACCGGGCCGGCAAGCTGCCGGCGGGCACGCCCATCCCCGAGCCGACACCCGCGAAGCCCACCCCGCCGCCCGCCGCTCCGCCCCCCGAGCGGGAGCACGCCTCGGCGCTCCAGTTCCTGGCCATGCTCCAGCGCGAGGGCCGCCTCGTCGACTTCCTCCAGGAGGACGTGGCCGCCTTCCCGGATGAGGACGTGGGCGCCGCCGCGCGCATCGTCCACGAGGGGTGCCGCAAGGTGCTGCGCCAATACCTCGCCCTGGAGCCCGTGCTCCCCCAGAACGAGGGCGACACGGTGCAGGTGCCCGCCGGCTTCGACGCCCAGCGCATCCGCCTCACCGGCAACGTGGCCGGCCAGCCGCCCTACTCCGGCTCGCTCAAGCACAAGGGCTGGGTCATCACCTCCGTGACGTTCCCCTCCACCAGTCCGGCCTTGGATCCACGGGTGCTCGCGCCCGCCGAAGTCGAGCTGTCCTGACCTTCCCGAAGGGGCCCTCTTCTTATGTCCCGCTACGCGATTGGAATCGATCTCGGCACCACGCACTCCGCGGTCTCCTACCTCAACCTCGAGGGCGGCCAGGCCCGGGGTCCCGCGCAGTCCATGCTGCCCATCCCCCAGCTCACCGCCCCGGGGACCGTGGAGGCGCGCACCCTCCTGCCCTCCTTCCTCTACCTGCCCGGGGCCCAGGAGTTCCCCCCAGGCAGCCTCGCGCTGCCGTGGAACCCCAACGCCCCCGCGCTCGTGGGTGAGTTCGCCCGTGCCCATGGCGCCAAGGTGCCCACGCGCCTGGTCTCCTCGGCCAAGAGCTGGCTGAGCCACCCCGGCGTGGACCGGCGCGGCGCGCTGCTGCCCTGGCAGGCCCCCGAGGAGGTGCAGCGCGTCTCCCCGGTGGAGGCCGCCACGCGCTACCTGCGCCACCTGCGCGAGGCGTGGGATCACACCTTCGCCCGCTCGCGCGAGGAAGCGGGCAACGCCATGGCCGCCCAGGACGTCATCCTCACCGTGCCGGCCTCGTTCGACGCCGCCGCGCGCGACTTGACGCTCGAGGCCGCCCGGGCCGCGGGGCTGGAGAACGTCCTGCTCCTGGAGGAGCCCCAGGCGGCGCTCTACGCCTGGCTGGAAGCCCAGGGCGAGTCCTTCCGCAAGAACATGAAGGTGGGCGAGGTCATCCTCGTGGTGGACGTGGGCGGTGGCACCACGGACTTCTCGCTCATCACCGTGCGCGACCGCGCGGGTGAGGTGGAGCTCACGCGCGTGGCCGTGGGAGACCACATCCTCCTGGGCGGCGACAACATGGACCTGGCGCTCGCGCACACGCTCCAGCAGCGCCTCACCGCCGAGGGCAAGAAGCTGGATGCCTGGCAGTTCAACGCCCTCACCCATGGCTGCCGCATGGCCAAGGAGTCCCTCTACGGCAACGCGGCCTTCACCCACGCGCCCATCGCCATCGCCAGCCGGGGCTCCTCGCTCATGGGCGGCACCATCCGCACGGAGCTGACCCGGGAGGAGCTCGATCGCGTCCTCACCGAGGGCTTCTTCCCGCCCTCCCCCGTCACCGAGCTGCCCCGGGTGGCCCGGCGCACTGGCCTCGCGCAGATGGCGCTGCCGTACGCGCAGGACGCGGCGGTGACGCGCCACCTGGCCGCCTTCCTCACCCGGCAGGCCCAGGCGCTCGCCAGCTCCCCGGACTCGCCCGTCAACGTGGGCGGCAAGGCCTTCATCCACCCCACCGCCGTGCTCTTCAACGGCGGCGTCTTCAAGGCCGGCCCCCTCAAGGCCCGGGTGATGGAGGTGCTCAACGCGTGGCTCGCCGCCGACGGGGGCCCGCCCGCCCGGGAGCTCGAGGGCGCGGACCTGGACCTCGCCGTGGCCCGGGGCGCCGCCTACTACGGCTGGGTGCGCGAGGGCCATGGCCTGCGCATCCGCGGCGGCACCGCGCGCGCCTACTACGTGGGCGTGGAGACCGCCATGCCCGCCGTGCCCGGCATGGAGCCGCCCGTGAAGGCGCTGTGCGTGGCCCCCTTCGGCATGGAGGAAGGTACTCAGGCCGACGTGCCTCCCCAGGAGTTCGGCCTCGTCACCGGGGAGCCCACGAGCTTCCGCTTCTTCGCCTCGTCCGTGCGGCGCGACGACAAGGTGGGCACCTTCGTGGACGACGTGGAGGGCAACGGCGAGTTCGAGGAGCTGGCCCCCGTGGAGACGACGCTCCCCGGCACGCCCGCGCCCTTCGGCGACCTGACCCCCGTCAACCTCCAGGCCGCCGTCACCGAGGTGGGCACGCTGGAGCTGCGCTGCCTGGAGAAGAACGGCCCCGGCCGCTGGAAACTGGAGCTCAACGTCCGCATGAAGGAATAGAAGCCCCTTCCCCACGCCCATGCACATCGTCGGCATCGACCTCGGAACCACCCACTGCGCCGTCGCCTCGGTGGACCCCACCCAGGGCCCCACCGCCCCCGTGGAGGACTTCCCCGTCCCCCAACTGGTGCGTCAGGGCGAGGTGAGCGCCCGGCCCCTGCTGCCCTCCTGTGTCTACGTGCCCGCCGGACACGAGCTCGCCGAGGGCGCGCTACGGCTGCCCTGGGGCGACGGCGGCACCCAGGTCGTGGGCGAGTTCGCCCGCTGGCAGGGCGCCCGGGTGCCGGGCCGCGTGGTCACCTCCGCCAAGAGCTGGCTGTGTCACCCGGGCGTGGATCGCTCGGCGCCCATCCTCCCCTGGGGCGCTCCCGCCGACGTGGCGAAGCTGTCCCCCGTGGAGGCCAGCGCCCTGCTGCTCTCCCACATCGCCCACGCGTGGAACCACGCCCACCCGGACAAGCCCCTCGCCCAGCAGGAGGTGGTCATCACCGTGCCCGCCTCCTTCGACGAGGCGGCGCGTGCCCTCACCGTGAGCGCCGCGCGCCGCGCGGGCCTGGAGAAATTCACCCTCCTCGAGGAGCCCCAGGCGGCCTTCTACGACTACACCGCGCGCCACCGGAAGGATCTGGCGAAGTCCCTCGAGGAGGTGCGGCTGGTGCTCGTGGTGGACGTGGGCGGCGGCACCACCGACTTCACCCTCGTGCACGCGGGCGTGTCCCCCGAGGGCCCCATGCTGCGGCGGCTCGCGGTGGGCGAGCACCTCATGCTCGGCGGCGACAACATGGACGCCGCGCTCGCCCGCCGGCTGGAGGAGAAGCTCTTCCCGGACGGCAACCGGCGCCTGTCCGCCACCCAGTGGACCCAGGCACTCCAGGCCGCGCGCACCGCCAAGGAGTCCCTGCTCGGCACCACTCCCCCCGAGCGCCATGGCGTGTCCCTCGTCGCCGGGGGCAGCAAGCTGCTCGGCGGCTCGCTGTCCACGGACCTCACGCGCGAGGAGGCCGAGGCGCTCGTGCTGGAGGGCTTCTTCCCCACGGTGGGCGCCCAGGAGCGACCCCGGCGCGCCTCGCGCATGGCGCTCCAGGAGCTGGGCCTGCCCTACGCCCAGGACGCCGCCATCACCCGGCACCTGGCGGCCTTCCTCGCGCAGCACGCCGCCGCGGGCTTCTCCGCGCTGGGCGAGTCCGCTCCTTCTGAAGGCGCCCTGCCCCGCCCGGACGCCATCCTGCTCAACGGCGGTGTCTTCAACTCGCCGCGGCTGGCCGAGCGGCTGGTGGAAGCGGTGAGCGCCTGGTGGCCCGGCGCGCCGCGCATCCGGCTGTTGCGGCACGAGTCGCTGGAGCTGGCCGTGGCTCGGGGCGCGGCGTACTACGGCCTCGTGCGGCGCGGGCACGGCCTGCGCATCGGCGGAGGCGCGGCGCGCGCGTACTACGTGGCCCTGCAACGCCCGGCGGACAGCGCGGAGCAGCCAGTGCTCTGCCTCATCCCCCGCGGCTTCGAGGAGGGCCAGCACGCCGACATCGGCGAGCGCGCCTTCTCGCTCACGCTCGGCCAGCCGGTGCAGTTCACCCTCTACTCCACCACGAGCGACCGCATCGACAAGCCGGGCGACGTGGTGGCGCTCACCGAAGCGCTCAAGGACGAGCTCAAGCCCCTGCCCCCCATCCACACGGTGCTCAAGGGCGCCGCGGGCAAGGCGGCCCTGGTGCCCGTGCACCTGCGCTCGGGGCTCACGGAAATTGGCACGCTGGAGCTGTTCGCCGTGTCCAACGTGGCCGACGAGCGCTGGCGCCTGGAGTTCGAGCTGCGGGGCACCGGGGGCGAGCGCGAGCTCACCGTCACCGAGTCCATGCCGGCGCGCTTCGCCGAGGCCAAGGACAACGTCGACCGGCTCTACGGCAACAAGCCGCTGCCCATCGGGCCCAAGGACATCAAGCAGCTGTCGCGCACGCTGGAAAAGGTGCTCGGCCCCCGGGACACCTGGCGCGTGCCCGTGCTGCGCGAGCTGTGGAGCTCGCTCTTCGCGGGCGCCTCCAAGCGCCGCCGCACCGCGGACCACGAGCGCGTCTTCTACAGCCTCACCGGCTACACGCTGCGCCCGGGCTTCGGCTACCCCCTGGACCACTGGCGCGCCGAGCAGACGTTCTCCCTGTTCGAGCCACTCGTGCAGCACCACACCGAGAAGTCCGTCTGGGTGGAGTTCTGGGTGATGTGGCGGCGCATCGCCGGCGGCCTCAGCGAGGCGCAGCAGCGCAAGCTGTACGACTACCTCAAGCCGCACCTGGCCCGGAAGATCCCCCTGGATGCCCCCGCGCCCCCCGGCAAGGCCAAGGGCATCCAGCCCGAGGGCCTGGACGAGATGGTGCGCACCGCGGCGTCGCTCGAGCACCTGGAGCCCACGGACAAGGCGGAGCTGGGCGGGTGGATGGCGGCGCGGCTGAAGGCGGAGAACAAGGGCGGTGGGCCCTGGCCCTGGGCGCTCGGCCGGCTGGGCGCGCGCGTGCCGCTCTACGGCAGCGGCCACAAGGTGGTGGCGGTGGAGGTGGCCGAGGCCTGGCTGACCCTGCTGCTGGAGCTGGGCCTGCCGCGCATCGACGGCGCCCCGTTCGCCGCCGCCCAGCTCGCGCGCTTCACCGGAGACCGCATGCGCGACATCTCCCCCGACCTGCGGGCGAAAACCGCCGAGGCCCTGCGGGCCGCCAAGGCCGCCGACACCTGGGTGCGCATGGTGACCGAGGTGGTGGCCCTGGAGGCCGCCGACGAGGCCCGCGCCCTGGGCGATACCCTGCCCGCCGGTCTGCGCTTGTAGTCCCTCGGGTGAAGCGCCTCGGACGGCCCTGTTGAGTTCGCCCAGGGGGGTTTATAGATTTCCCAGGCGATACGCCCCCAGTCTCCCCCCCGAGCGCATGTCCCCCCCTGAGTCCGTCAGCATCGCTCGATTGCTCCGTGAAGCGATCGCCGTCGGAGCCCTCCGGGGGAATGCGTTGACCGATGGCCGCTTCCGCGTGCCGTACGCGGAACTCGAGGCACGGCTCGCCCAGTGGGAGGCCTTCCTCTCGCACTCGGGAGTGACCCGGAACACGCCCGTGGTGCTCGAATGCACCACCTCCGTGCCAGGGCTGCTCACACTGCTGGCCCTGTTGCGCGGCGGCACGAGCTTCGCCCTCCTGCCCCCGTCCGCGCGAGCGGAGCTCCCCCCGCCCCGCTTCTGCTCCCTGCGCCTGCGGATACAGGACACCTCCCCGGTGGAGCCCGATGGCATCCCCCGGCCCGAGCACCTGCTGGAGATCTCCTCCATCGCGGACGCCCACGCGCCGCCCGCCGGTGAAGCCAGCACGCCCGAGCGGCTCTTCGTGCGCACCTCGGGCAGCCTGGGTGCCCCCAAGCTCGTGGTCCACACCCACGAGGGACTGCTCGGCAACGCGCTCAACTGCATCGAGCGGCTGCGCCTGCGAGAAGACGATCGCATCTGCGTGCCGGTTCCCCTGGCCCACATGTTCGGCCTGGGCGCCGCCGTGCTGCCCGCGCTCGCCGTGGGGGCGAACCTCGATCTGCTGGAGGGCGCCAACCTGCCCCGCTTCCTCGAGCGCGAGCAGCGCACGCACCCGACGGTGACGTTCCTCACCCCGCACCTGTGCGCCATGGTGCTGCGGCGACGCACCACGCCCGTCCACTACCGCCAGGCCGTCATCGCCGGAGACCGGATGACGCCGGAGCTGTTCGCCTCCGCGCGCGCCCTCTTCCAGCGGATCGTCAATCTCTATGGCTGCACCGAGCTGGGCGCCATCACCGCCGTCGATCCGGAAGCCGGGGAGGAACCACGGGCCACGTCCGTGGGCCGGGCCCTGCCTGACGTGCGGATCCAGCTCCGCCCCCCGAAGGACTCGGAGGAGGGCGAGGGAGAGCCACCGGGCACCGCCGGCGAGCTCTGGTGCCAACACCCCTTCGCCTTCCAGGGTTATCTCGACGGGGACGGCCACCCCTGGCGCGGCGAGCCCTTCGTCGAGGACGGCTGGTACCGCACACGCGATCTCTGCCTGCTCCACGAGGAGGGAACGCTCGAGGTGCTGGGCCGGACGGATCTCGGCGTCAAACGGGATGGGCGCCTGCTCATGCTCACCGACATCGAGAGCGCCGTGGAGCGGGTGTGCGGCGTGGAACGGGCCGTCGCGGTCCTCGGCTCCCAGGGCCTGCGGGGCCGGCGCCTCATCGTCTTCTGCGTTCCCCGCGAGGGACAGCACCTCGAGCCCGCGCGGGTGCGCGCCACCTGCCTCGACCTGATGCCCGGCTACGCGCTCCCGGATGAAATCCGGCTCCTCTGCGCCCTGCCCCTGCTGCCCAGCGGCAAGGTGGATCGTCAGGCCCTGCGCGCGCTGGCCATGACGTCCCCCTCCGCGCTTCAACAAGGATTCCGCCCATGAGCACGCGCGCATCGCTCCCTCCCCGCGAGCAACCCCGTCCCTCCACCTCCACCGTCACCGTGACGGCACTCACCCCGATCATCGAGCAGCTCAAGAAGATGATCGCCCGGGAGCTGGACGTCCGCCTCGACGAGTCGCGGATCGACGCGACGGTGTCACTCCACGAGGACGGCCTGGCACTCGACTCGATGGTCCTCTTCGAGTTCATGAACCTCATCGAGAAGCGCTACGGCTTCGAGTTCGCCGACCAGGACATCCGCCCGGAGGTCTTCGCCAACCTCACCGTGCTGGCCGCGCACATCCACGGCCAGCTCATGCGGGCCGACACGAGCCTTCCCCCCTGAAGTCCGCCGAGAAGGACAGCACCATGAGCACCGGGGAGAGACCCGCGCCAGACGAGCTGACACGCCGGGGATTCGTCACCCACTATCCGCCCGCCCGCTACTGGCGCCCGGAGGGCCTCCAGGGACTGCTGAACCCGCGGCCGCTCAACGTCTACGTGCATCTGCCCTACTGCATCCAGCGCTGCGCGTACTGCCACTACAAGACCACCACGCTGGCGGAGCACCGCAAGTCGGAGATCGACGCGTACGTGAGCGCGCTGTGCCGGGAGATCGCCCTGGTCTCCCGGCGCTTCCACCTCGAGGAGCGGCCCACCACCAGCGTGTACTTCGGTGGCGGCACGCCCACGCTGCTCTCCCGGGAGAACCTGAGCCGGTTGATGGACAGCCTCCGCGAACACCTGTCGCTGGAGGAGCCGGAGATCACCCTCGAGGCCGAGCCGGTGACGCTCACCCCGTCCAAGGCGGAGCACCTCCAGGCGCTCGGCGTCAACCGCATCAGCCTGGGCATCCAGTCCTTCTGCGACGACATCCTCCGGCGCACGGGGCGCCACGACACCGAGCAGCACGCCTTCACGGCCATCGCGCTCGCCAAGGCCACCGGCGCCATCGTCAACGTGGACCTGATGAGCGGCCTCGCGGGGGAGACCGAACGGACGTGGGCCTACACCATCGAGCGCGCACTCGCCGCCGACGTGCACTCCCTCACCGTCTACAAGACCGAGCTGCACGCCAATACCGACTATTACGCCGACATCAAGCGCAAGACGCTCACCCTGCCCACGGACGACGAGGAGCTGCGCTTCATCACCCACGCCCTGGAGCAGTTCGAGCGGCATGACTACCAGCCGGTGAACTTCTTCACCTTCACGCGGGGCGGCGCCTTCCGGCAGCGGCACATCAGCTCGCGGTGGCTCGGCACGGACACCTACGGCTTCGGCGTGTCGGCCTTCGGCTCGCTCGACGCCCACGTGATGCAGAACACGAGCGACCTGCCCCGCTACCTCCAGACGCTGGAGGCCGGAGAGCTGCCCCTCACCCGGGGCTACCGGCTCTCGGCGCGCGAGCTGATGACGCGCGAGGTGGTGCTGGGCATGAAGCTCATCCACCTGGACCTGGCCGCCTTCCAGCAACGCCATGGCTTCGATCTGGCGCGCTGGTGTGCCCCCGTCGTGGAGGAGTTGGAGAAGCATGGCTTCGTGACGCTCCGGGAGCACACGCTGTCACTCACCCGCAAGGGCATCCTCTGGGGCGACTACGTGGGGCGCAGACTCGCCGCCCGCATCGAGTCCCTGGCCTGAACCGATGATCATCACCGACGATCTCGTCTACATCCACCCGCCGAAGACGGGGGGCACCTTCGTCACCCACGTGCTGGAGCGGCTCTACCTGGGCTCGCCGGAGCGTCCCGGCCTGGGGGGAGGCTTCCTCAACACCCACAAGCACGGCACGTGCGGCGACATCCCCGCGGCCCACCTCGGCAAGCCCCTGCTCACCACGGTCCGCAACCCCTATGACCGCTACGTGTCGCAGTACTACTTCGGCTGGTGGAAGCGGCACCCGGACGCCTACTGCGGCGCCGACGCCATGAAGGCGCTCCATCCCCACTACCCCGAGCTGTCCTTCGACGAGTTCGTCCGGATGGCCAACACCCTCTTCCTCAATTGCCACCAGGGCCGGGAGACGGGTTTTCGCAATGACCGTCTCGCCGATCCCTTCCGGCCCGGCTGGCATACCGAACAGTTCATCCGCTTCTATTGTCATGAACCGCGCGCTGTCTTCGCCTCTTTGGACGAGGAGGCGTTGGTGAACCGCCGTTATCAACAATCCCTCTTTCCCTTGCACTTCCTGCGCGCCGAGCGCCTCAATCATCAACTCCATGACTTCCTGCTCGGCCTCGGGATGCCACGCGAGCGGATTGCGTTCATCCTGGAGGAGCCCAAGGTGTTCCCCGAAGGGGGAAGCCGGGACGAGGCGTCGCGCTGGCAGGACCACTACACCCCCGAACTGAAGCGTTTCGTGCGGTCCCGTGAGCGGCTGCTCTTCGAGATGTTCCCTGAATACGATGTTTGAGATGGGAGCCAGGAACGTGGAACGACGAGTGGCGCTGGTCACGGGCGCGAACCGTGGCATCGGACTGGAAGCCTGTCGGCAACTCGCGAAGCTCGGCCTCCGGGTCATCTTGACGGCGCGCCGGGAGGACAAGGGAAAGGAAGCCGTCTCCACCCTGGCGGCGGAGGGCCTGCACGTGGGCTTTCAATCCCTCGACGTGGACTCCGCGCCGGACCGCGTGCGCATCTCCGAGTTCATCACCCGGGAGTTCGGACGGCTGGACGTGCTCGTCAACAACGCGGGCATCTCCCTGGACGGCAACACACCCGCCCTCGAGGTGAGCCTCGATGAAGTCGTCCGGCCCACCCTGGAGACCAACCTCTACGGCGCCATGCACCTCACGCAGCTCTTCGTGCCGCTCATGCGCCAGAACCACTACGGACGCATCGTCAACGTGTCCAGCGGCCTGGGCTCCTTCTCGAAGATGACCGCGGGCCGGCTCGCCTACCGTCTGTCCAAGGTGGCCATGAACGCGATGACCCGCGTCTTCGCCGACGAGCTCCAGGACACCAACATCCTCATCAACGCGATGACTCCGGGCTGGGTACGCACCCACATGGGGGGCATGCACGCGGATCGCTCCGTCGAGGAGGGCGCGGACACCATCACCTGGCTCGCCACGCTGCCGGACAACGGGCCCCGGGGGGGCTTCTTCAAGGACCGGCAGGACTTCCCCTGGTAGAGGTGCATGCGCAAGCCGAACTTCTTCATCGTCGGGGCGCCCCGGTGCGCGACCACCACCGTGTACACGTACCTCAAGCAGCACCCGGACATCTTCCTGTCGCTGCTCAAGGAGCCCCTCTTCTTCGGCTCGGATCTCACGCCCCATCCCCTCGCCATCTCCGACGAGGCCGCCTACCTGCGGCTCTTCGCCGGAGCGGGCGAGTCCCGGGTCATCGGCGAGGGCTCCGTCTTCTATTGGATGTCGAAGCGGGCCGCCGGGGAGATCCACGCCTGGTCACCCGAGGCGCGCATCCTCATCATGCTGCGCGATCCCCTGGAGATGATGCAGTCGCTGCACGCGCTCTTCCTGCGCACGGGCAACGAGGAGCTGGAGGACTTCGCACGAGCCCTGGAGGCGGAAGCGGCACGGGCCCAGGGCCAGCGGCTGCCCGCCCGGGTGTACTTCCCCGAGGGCTTGCAGTACCGCGCCCTGGCCCGCTTCTCCGAGGCCGTGGAGCGCTTCCTGCGCGTCTTCGGCGAGCAGCGCGTCCACGTCCTCCTCTTCGAGGAGCTGATGAGCGATCCGACGCGGGCGATGCGCGGGCTGCTCGACTTCCTGGGGGTGGATCCGGACGTGCCCCTGGAGTTCGAGCCCGTGCGGGCCGCGCAACGCATCCGTCCCCTGGTGCTGCGGCAGATGCGCGCGGCCTCGCCCGAGGTCCTCGAGAAGCTCGAGCGCAAGACGGCGAAGCACCTCCACCACGGCCCACGGGGCGCACCGCTTCCGCTGGAACTCGAGGCCCGGCTCCGGGAAGAACTCCGGCCCGATGGGGAACGGCTGGAAGCACTCCTCGGCCGTCCGCTGTCCGCCTGGTACCGCCCCCCGGGCGGCGTGAGCACATGAAGCACTCGGACGACACGACAGCCAGCCCCAGCCAGATGGAGGGAGCCCTGCGGATGCGGCGGCTCGTTCGCCGGCTGAAGGAACGCCTGGGCGTGGAGGACATCGGGGGCGAGCCCCTCGAACAGCTCGTCCTGCGCTACGCGCGACTCCGGCCTCCCGAGCCACGCCTGAGCCTGCGCGCGTATGACTCTTCCTGGCCCCAGCGCTTCGAGCAGGAGCGGACGCGGCTCCTCCAGGCGCTGAAGGACGAGCCCGTGGTGGACATCCAGCATGTCGGCAGCACCGCCATCCCGGGCCTGTCGGGCAAGAACATCATCGACCTCGCGGTCGCGGTGCGGCCTCCGCTCGATGCGCCCCGGTATGGCGAAGTCCTCGACTCGCTCGGCTACCACTCCCATGGCCCCAGCCCCATCGATCCCGGCTTCTCCTGGTTCTGGCGGCAGAACGAAGACGGGGCCCTCGTCATCCACCTGTGCGATGCCCGGGCCGTCTGGTTCACGAACCTGCTACGCCTGCGCGACTACCTGCGCGAACATTCAGAGGAGCGCGAGGAGTACGAGCGCCTCAAGCACCAGCTCGCCTCCGAACCCGGACAGAGCTGGCTCGAGTACAGCGTGCTCAAGAGCCACCTGCTCCAGCAGCTCACCGCCCGGGCCAACGCCTGGGCCGAGGCGCGCGAGGACTCGGGGTCTTGAGCGGATTGGAGCGGACGCACATGTTTCCCACCCTTCCCGTTGATTCGAACCGGGTGGACGAGGCCCTGCGGCGGACGATCTACCGGGACGCGAAGCGCGAGGTGCGCGTGGGCGACCTGGTGGGGCTGTTCCTGGACGCGGGGCTGCGCGTGTTCATCGTGGGCGGAGCGCCCCGGGACTGGCTGCTCGGACAACCCGGGCGGGACATCGATCTCTCGCTGGATCGGCCCCTTGAGGAGGTGCACCGGCTACTGCGCGAGGCCCATCCGGACATCGATCCGGTGCTGCTGCGCCTGGAGCGATTCGGCACGTTGCGCTGGGGCAACGAGGCGGGCGGCGTGGACCTCAACATCCTGCGCAGTTGGAAGGACATCCAGAACGACGAGATGTGGACGACCACCTTCGTCGCCCGGGAAGACGTGCGCGAGGACGCCCTCACGCGCGACTTCTCCATCAACGCCTTCTTCTACGACTGCCGCGAGCGCGTCCTGTTGGATCCACTCGACTGTGGGCTCGAGGATCTGCACGCCCGGCGGCTGCGCCTCATCACGCACCGGCGCGTGCTCGACACCAGCTACCGCACGACCTTCCGCATCCTCCAGTTTCTCTGCCGGGGCTACACCCCCGCGCCCAATGTGCTGGAACACCTGGAGCGCTACGCCGATCACGACATCCAGGGCATGGACGGACGGCTGCGCCAGTGGATTCCCAACCACCTCGGCCCCGGCTTCGAACACCTCGACGAGTTCAAACGCCGCCTCTACGCCTGTGCCCGCCAGGAGAAGTCCCGCTTGATCCTCGACGCTCTCTTTTGCAAACACCTCTGCTGGCAATGGCCAGGCGGACGGTGATTAGCCCTGGGAAGGTAGTGGGCGAGAGTGAGTCTCCGCAAACGAACTTAGACTTGGACGTCGAAAGTCGCGCGATGTTGCAGGCCAGTCTATTCGGTGCTGCTGTCAGTACTACTGTGGCGCGCGCAGCGGAAGCCACCGGGCTGACAGAAGAGCACCTCATCGTTCCGCTCTTCCCGCTCGCATTGGATGAAGACTCGCTTCTCTTCATTCGGCGGGGGTGCGAGCGTCTCATCGCGCAGGACTTCATTTCCGCCACGCACATTCTAGTCCTGCGGATTGAGGACATCCTACGCCGACATTTCCGCAGGCTTGGAGTAGACACAACGGAATTCAAGGCGGACGTTGGTGACGGAACATCTCGGACCGACGATGTTCCGTTTGGAAAGCTGATGCGCCTAACGCTTCCGGATGGGCGATCCGTTAAGGAGTATCTTGGGAGCGACCTGTGGGAGCATCTCGATTCGGTGCTGAACTCACAGACGGGACTGAATCTCCGGAATGAGATTGCTCATGGACTGGCAGGTCCTCAGCACTGCACGGCAGAGTCCGCCGGGATCGCTCTCGCGCTCCTCTACCAGTTGGCCTATGTTGTTTGGCTCGCATCGAGAGCAGGCACTGAGACGGAGTGACGTTGGTGGGCTCGACGTGATGGCCGTCAGTCCCGCTGCTTCGTGATTTGCACGAAGCAGTTGACGATCTTCTCCGCCATGTCGCGCAGTTCGTGCTCAGCGACAACTACACATCCCGATCCAGAGTGGGCTTGATCCGCTGACGTGGACAGTGGGGTTATGCTGCCAACTTCTGCGGGAAGGCCGCAAGCTCGAAGTTCACTGGACTGACATAGCCCAGGGTCAAGTGCCGCCTCTGCCGGTTGTAGAAGACCTCGATGTACTCGAAGAGTGCCAACCGGGCTTGCTCGCGCGTGGTGAAGTCCGTGGTGTAGACGAGCTCTTGCTTCAGGGTGCTGAAGAAGCTTTCCACCACGGCATTGTCCCAGCAGTTGCCTTTGCGCTACATACTGCACTCAATGCCTCGTGCCGTCAGGGCTCGCTGGTAGTCCTCGCTGGCGTACTGGCCCCCGGTCCGAGTGATGCACCAGTCCTCGTGGCGGTTACCGGCCCTTGAGCGCCATGTCCAGCGCCGCGAGCACCAGATGCCGGTCGATGGTCTCGCTCATCGACCAGCCCACCACCTTGCGCGAGAACAGGTCGAGCACCACCGCCAGGTACAGCCACCCCTCGCGCGTGCCCACATAGGTGATGTCTATCGCCCAGGTGGTGTTGGGTTGAGCGGGAGAGAGGTCCCGCGCGAGGACATTAGGCGCCACGGGCTGATGGTGACGCGAGTCCGTCGTGGCCACGTAGCGCCGTCGCCTGCGAGCAGCCAGTCCTTGCTCGCGCATGAGCCGCACCACACGCTTGCGGCTCACTCGCTGGCCGCGGGCTCGCAGCTCCGCGTGCACTCGCGGACTGCCGTACGTGCGGCGACTGTCGTGGTGCACTTGGGTTACCTCCTTGGCCAGTGCCCGGTCCGACACCTGCCGCACGGACTCCGGGCGCCCTTGCCAGGCGTAGTAGCCTGATTCCCAAGCATTCCGGGCGGTTGCGAGGTAAGGGCGCGATTCTGCTGGGAGTTTCGCACCGCCCGGCGCGGGTTCGATTCCCGCCGCCTCCACTGGAAGGAACCCGCCGCTCTGAGCCGCGCCCCTCTCCTGGCAGGAGGGCGTGGCTTGCGTTTGGGGACCAAATCAGGGCACCTGGGGTCCAAATTCGGACCAAAACGGAGCCCGCGACTTGGGAAACAACAGAGTTTGGACAGGGAAGTGGAAGGGAGGGCGGACCTTCGACGGGAAGGACGGCCGCCCAGTGTTCGTACTGCGCAAGATGGTTGAGGGACGGGCCTACACCATCCACCTCGACGCCAGCAGCGAGACGGAAGCAGAGGCCGAGCTTGCGCTGTTCATGCGCGACCCCGAGGGCTACAGCACCAAGCGGGAAGCGCGGCAGCAACAGCAGGAGTCCGCCGTCTACGTCAACGCGGAGACCGTGGGCCGCTTCCTGGACTCCATGAGGCGCGCGGGCACTACTGCGCGCTACGTGGGGAATGTTGGCTTCTACCTGGCGACGTGGGCCGAAGCTCTGGCGGGCCGGGACTTGCGAACCGTCACCCTCCAAGAGCTTCTGCGGGAGTTGGCCCGGCACAAGGCGGGCAGGAAGAACCGCATTACCGCGCTCAAGTCCTTTGCCTCTTGGCTGCGGGAGCAGGGCACCCTTGCCCTGGCCGAAGATCCGACCGTCTCCCTCAAGGTGCCCGCTACCCGTCCCAAGAAGGCAGTGCGGGAAAAGGGTTACAGCATCGAGACCACCGAGCGGCTTTATCGGGCGATCAGCGCGTGGGAGTTTACGAACTTCGGGCAGGAGGCGACGCGGCGCACGACCGACGTGCAGTGTGTGCGAGATGTGCTGTGCATCCATGCGAAAACCGGGATGCACGGCACCGAGATAGAGCGGATAGCCAAGGGAGAGGGCAAGGTTGCCGTCTTCGAGGACCAAGGCGAGATCGCCGCTACGGTGACGTTCATTCACAAAAGCGGGAACGTCCACCGTCAAAGCATCGACCGTCAGACGTTGGCGGCTGTGCGGCGGCTACAGGCTCGCGGTGCCGCGCCGGTTGATAGCCACATCCGCCGGGTTGTGGCTCGTGCCTGCAAGACCCTCGGGATCGAGCCGGTGCATTTCGGGGAGTACCGGCACAGCTTCGTTACCTGGGCATCGGAGTGCGGGCAGGAGGTACGGCCCAAGGCGGGAGGGCTGCCGCTGACTGCGATTGCCGCAGTCGTCGGGCACCACTCCGCAAACACAACCAAGCGGTTTTATGACAACGTGAAGGTGCCCCCGATGATCAAGATTCCGATCAATCTGGAGCATCCCGAGGATCCGACAGACCTGCCGGTCAGGCTTGCCGAATCAGCTTGAGGATCGCGTCCTTCTCAGCCCGCCCGGTAGTCTGCTGGGCGGGTTGCCGCTTGCGCTTGGGTGCAGGCTCGCGGCTGAAACACTCTTGAAGGGCTTCGAGGCTGTCCAGGGTGATCATGGCGACCTTGCCCACCTTGGGAGCACGGCGCAGCGCCCCCGAGCGCAACAGCTCGAAAATCCGAGAGCGCCCGCAGCCGAGTAGGGCCTGCGCGGCATCAATCGAGATGGCGCGGGCGGCTTGAACCGGGGCCGCGTTGGCGATCCGGTTCTGCATGTCTCCGACCATCGCGCGCAGCTTGCACAACTCCGCGTAAATCTCCCGCAGCAGTTGGGGCTCGGATCCGCTGTCCGGTGCAGGCGTTAGGGTTGGCTGGTTTTCGTCCTGAATGGCCGCCGAATCAGACTGCGGCGTGATGCCTTGCGACTTCATGCCCTATATTTTCCCGCGCCCTCACAAGCACGGTCAAAGCGTTTCGGGCGTGCAGTCCAGGTTGGGCAACTTGCGGATAGGTGCGGGCAGGTTGGCCATGGTTGGCGCGGCCTGAGCTTCGGCTGCCGCCCTGTGGCCTCCACGCGCCCGAGCTTCGGCTGCCGGTGCGCTGGCTCCCCCCCGCGCCCCGGTGGCTACTGCGCCCCGGTGCTACCACGCCCGAGACTCACGCCGCGCCCTGGCGTCCCTTTACTGGCCCGAGGCGCGCGCCGTGTCTGCTCCGCGCCCGAGCTTCGGCTGCCGTCCTGGTGGCGCCCTCCACCGGCCCGAGCTTCGGCTGCCGCGCCCTGGTGCCGCTGCCGCTGTTCCACCGCGCCCGAGACTCGCGCCGTGTCCGTTGCCGCGCCCTGGTGGGCTCCACCAGCCCGAGCTTTGGCTGCCAGTGCGCGGGCTGCCTCCACCGCGCCCGAGACTCGCGCCGTGTCGGTTACCGCGCCCTGACGTGCTCCACCGGCGTGAGGCTTGGCTGCTGCCTTGGTGGCCGTCCAACGCGCCCGGGTGGCATCCACGGGCCCGAGGTGCCGCCGCGCCGCTGGCGTGATCCACCCGCCCGGAGTGCGGCTGCCTCCCACACTGCACCCCTAGTGCCCTCATCCTTTTCATGCGTTGCTGAAATCGGATAACCATTCGGGCGACCGCGTTACCAAGCCGCCCGAGGTGCTCACGCGCAAAGTCGGACCTTCAGTTGAGTTTGATGTCGAGCAGTTTATGCCGAGTCCACCCTTGCCACTCGTCGTTTGGGTTTGTCGAAAGCTCACCAGCCGCTGGCTGCTCGACGGCGAGAGCGGCAACCACGATGGGCTGCTGTGCCGCGAGCGTGTAACAACCCGTCGTTGCCGTCTCGACCTTCATCGCGACGGCAGCATTTGCGCCAATAATCTTGCCTACGCTGTTGTCGAGCTTTGCAGTCAGATCCGGATTAATGCTCTTGTCGACACAGAGATTGACGCTCAGACCCTCCATCACGAGGTCGTTTGCGATCAAAATTAGCGTTCCCGCGTCGAACGCCTTCTTCACCAACTGCGAAGAGTCGAGCTTACTGATGTAGTCGAGCGTTGGCTGCAGAAGCAGACGCCGAGGATATGCACGTCCCAGCCGGACCTCGGTGGTGACACCTTTGGTGTAATTGACGTTCGCACCGAGGTTCAGCAATTGCGCAACCTTCGGACCATCCAGTTCGGCACTAAGCTTCGTCTTCTCCTCCTCGCTGAGCGTAATGGTCGGTCCATTCTTGCCAACACCCGCGAATCCTTTCAGCGCGAGCCATTCATCGAAGGAGGCCGGACTCACACCAAAGCAATTCGCCGAGTCGCAGATTGACACCTGCTTATCGAAGCGCTCCTTCGATGCGTATGCCGTCCCTACACCAAAATTGTCGGTCGGGTAACTGAACCAGCGATACGAGTCATAATCGGTGCCGACTACGTCCTTGAGTTTCTCGACGGTAATCTTGTTGTACGCTGTCTTGCATCCGAGATTCAGTCCAAGCACCGCGATAGCGGCGAGCATCCATACGTTCGTCTTCATGGCGCGACAAGACCCTCCAGGTTTGGGTAGGCGGCGCGATCAAATGGGACGGTCACGCCGTTTTGCTGAAACGACAGATTGAGCGACACAATCTTCGCTGGCACCCAACGCTGGATGTCGTCGAAGAAGAGGAAGTCCGAATCGGACTGGAAGTCTATGCCGGAGATTTCGCCTCGCTTAAACCGGCGCATGTTGTCTTCGCCGTCGGCCAATTGGTAGGTGACCGACCCTCTGAGGAGTGGCAGCACGACGGCCGACTGTCCCTTCGAAAATGCATAGGATCCTCCTTTCAGGAAGAGTTTGTCGGGCTGGGGGCTGCCCATTGCAGCGGACTGCTTGAACTGAAGGTACGGCCGCGATGCAAGGAGCAGTCTCCGTTTTGCCGCCACCCCTGAGACGGGCTCATTGTTGAGCCGCCAAAAGGAGCGCGCGACCAACAGCATTGACGCGACTGCTGGGGTCGCAAAACTCGCGCCGCGTTCGTCTTCAGTGACACAACGACCTCTATAACCGGCTCCGCGAGCGAGACACGACAGCCCCGCGCCCTTACTTGAGGACATCCCGAACGCCTTTCCATTCGTGTCTGTACCGCCCACAAGGACGACACCGTAGTCATGCCGCAATTGCCAAAAGGTCTTTTGCGGCTCGTAGGGCGTGTCCTCGACATCGCCGGGTGTGTTGAGCGCTGCGCTGAACAACAAAGCCCCACCTCCGGGCTTGAACGAGTTCGGGAAGACTTTGAATGGGTCCGCCGTCGTGAAGAACGACGACGAGATAATGGCACTCGGGTTGCGCTCAAGCAATTCATCGTACAAAGCAACCAAATACAGAATCGGCACGATATGCTTGTTCGTGTTGTGTCGATACTGCTTGACTAGAAGGTTCCGGTAGCCTTCCAAACTGACACGGACCTCCTGGCGATACTTCCGGATGAATCGGTCGAGGCGGTCCAAAGCGTCTGGATTGAAGGGATAAAAAGCTAGCTCGACCGGATTTATTTGGGATGCGAACTGGGGCGCTCCGATGTCCTGGAGGACTTGCTGCGCCACGTCGTGCACCTTGTTGCCATGTGCGCAAGCAGTGTCATTTCCATAGAAGTCTAGCAGGTAGAGTTCGTCGTGCGCCATCGGATTCAGCGACACGATGGTTTGATTTGGCGTCAGCGGCGGCGGAAGGGGAGACACAGGCGTCGACACGGCCGCCCCAGGCCCGCTCGTTCCTGGCAGTTCGAGTAGAATTGATTCGACCGTAGGGCCCAGGTAATAGGCGCGCTCCTCGCTTTGGAGAACCCCAGCCGCTGCGGTCAGTTGGTCTTCGTCACCCGAGAGAAGCCATGTCGACGGGGACGATCCCGAATAGGACTGAATAAGCGGCTTGCCGTCGGGCCTTCGGCAGACGTCGGAGGCGTGGGCCAACGGGCAGACGTTCAGGTCTGTGACGTATACCTCCCCATCCTTCAGGTTGATTACCTGAGCCGGAATCTCCACCGAATTTGGTTTGTCGGATGGGTCACTTGAAGTTGTTAACCCCTTCGGGCTGTGTACTAGCCTCTTTGCCGGAAGCGGGGGAAGTGAAAGTTCCTGCCCTTCGAGGATGAATCCTTTGTCGTCGAGTTGATTGGCCTCGGCGATGGACTTGTAGACGGCACGCGCTTCCTGCCGATCTGATTTGTCTGTGACGTCAAGCTGGTATTTGCGGTCGATGAGTTCGTAGACAGTATCGCCGCGAGAAACCTTCTGTCGCTTCCAAATATCTTTCGGTGTTTGCTCGGAGAGTACGCTGAAAAGCTCTGCTCGTTCGCTCGGCTCGTATTGTGTGGGAGCAACGATGAGCACGTGTTTGATCTTCGTCGTGGGTTGCGGTGGTCCGTCAAGGTCACCCGCCTCTGCTGCGCCCGCTACGACGACAAGGCAACCAAGAACAAACACGCCGTAGGTGTTCATGTTTCCCCCAGACAAGGGCCAACATGCTGCCACCTGCTCTCGGGGTGGTCAAGGGTCTGGGCTCCCCTCGGGAACCACCCTCTGCCCCTTTGCCCTGCGCCAACCTCCAGCCCTTAGTTACTGCTCGGTCACTTCCCTAGTGTGACCTCACACCGCCAAGAGGGAATTCTCCTCGGAGAACGCTCAAAGTGACCGGGTAGTACTAGTGCCGCTGATGCCCGCTGCTAGCCCGAGGCTCGGCTGCCGCGCTGCTGGCGCCTTCCACCGTGCCCGAGCTTCGGCTGCCGCGCCCTGGTGCCGCTGCCGCGCCCGAGCTTCCCGCCGCGCTCGAGGTTCGCGCCGTGGCTGCTGCCGCGCCGCTACTGGATCTACCGCGCCCGAAGTTCGGCTGCCGCGTCGCTACTGGCTCCACCGGCCCGCGTTGCTAGTGCCCTCCACCGGCCCGAGGTTCGCGCCGTGTCTGCTGCCGCTCCGCTAGCGCCCTTCACCGCGCACCGCGCCCGAGGTTCGCGCCGTGCCCTAGTGCGCTGGTGGCACCTTCCACCGTGCCCAAGGTTCGCGCCGCCCTCTGGTGTCGCGCCCTGGCGCCCTCCACCATGCCCGAGCTTCGGCTGCCGCGCCCTGGCGGCCATCCCCCGCGCCGCTGATGCGCTCCACCGGCCCGAACTTCGGCTGCCTCCATGGGTCCGAGGCTCGGCTGCTGCCTGGTGGCTGTCCGCCGCGTCCTGGCGTGTTCCATCGGCCCGAGTTTCGGCGGCCCCCTGGTGCCTCCACCGCGCCCGAGCTTCGGCTGCCGCCCTGGTCCGAGCTTCGACTGCCGGTGCGCTCGTGCCTTCCACCGCGCCCGGGTGGCCTCCACCGGCCCGAGGTTCGCGCCGCGCCCTGTCCACCGCTGCGCTGGGTCTGCCGCCGCGCCCGGGTAGCCAGGACCGCGCCCGAGGTTCGCGCACCGTGCCCTGGCGCCCTGGTCCCCTCCACCGACCCGAGGTTTGCGCCGCTCCTGCCGTCCGCCGCGCCCGAGCTTCGGCTGCCGCGTCACTGGTGGAGCCGCCGCGCCCTGGTGGCCAGCACCGCGCCCGAGGTTTGCGCCGCTGGCGGGTGCTCCATCGGCCCGAGGTTTGCGCCGCGCCCTGGTGTCGCTGCCGCGTCCGAGCTACGGCTGCCGTGCCCTGGTGCCGCTGCCGATGCGCTGGCACGCGCATCCACCGCACCCGAGATTCGGCTGTTGCTGCGCTGGTGGTCTCCACCATGCCCGAGGCTCGCCGCGTGCCCAAGGCTTGCGCCGCGCCCTAGTGTGCTCCACCAGCCCAAGGTTCGCGCCGTGCCCTGGTGCCCTTGGCCGCGTCGCTGGCGCCCTCCACCGCGCCCTGGTGGCCTCCACCGCGCCCGAGGTTCGGCTGCCGTGCCCTGGTGGTGCGCTCCACCGCGCCCAAGCTTCGCGCCCTGGTTGTCTCCACCGGTCCGAGGATCGCGCCGCGCCCTGTCCACCGCTGCGCTGGGTCTACCGCCGTGCCCGGGTGGCATCCACCGCGCCCTGGTGCCGCTGCCGCCGCTGCTGGCGCCCTCCACCGCGCTCGAGCTTCGCGCCCTGGTGGCCACCGCGTCCGAGGCTCGGCTGCTGGTGCGCTGGTGGGCCTCCATTGGCCCGGGGGTCGCGCTGTGTCTGCTGCCGCACCGCTGGCGCCCTCCACCGGCCCGAGCTTCGGCTGCTGGTACGCTGGTGGCGCCCTCCACCGGCCCGAGCTTCGGCTGCTGGTACGCTGGTGGCGCCCTCCACCCGGACCGAGATTCGGCTGCTGGTACGCTGGTGGCGCCTTCCGCCGTGCCCAAGGTTCGCGCCGCGCCCAAGCTTCAGCTGCCGTGCCCTAGTGCCGCTGCCGCGTTGCTGGCGCTCCACCGCGCCCGAGCATCGCGCCGCACCCCGGTGGCCTCCACTGCGCCCGAGGCTCGGCTGCCGCGTCGCTGGAGGAACCGCCGCGCCCTGGTGCCGCTGCCGCGCCGCTGCTGGCGTTTTCCACCGCGCCCGCGCTTCGCGCCCTTGGTGGCAAGCACCGCGCCCGCGCCGTGCCCTGGCGCCCTGGTGGCGCTGCCGCGCCCCTGGTGCGCGCCACAGGGCCCGAGCTTCGGCTGCTGCCGCTGCGCTAGCGGCTCCACCGCGCCTGAGGCTCGGCTGCTTGCGTCCGCCGCTGCACGGTGGAGGGCACCAGGGGCCGGCAGCAGTGCCAGGGGCCGACACCCGAACCTCGGGCACGGTGGAGGCTGCCAGGAGCACGGCGGGCATCTCGGGGGGCAAGACGCCAAGGACGGCAGCCGACGCTCCGGTGCTGGGAGGCTCGCACGGGGCGCACCTCTCCCGCTCGCTCAAGTGGGGGCCGCCCTGTTGACTCACGCAGTCGGACGGCCCTTCCCCTGGCTGGTCCCGCATGTTACCTAGCAGTCTACCCACCGAGGTTCACAGCCAGTCTAGTCTTCCTCTCGTTGTCACAACCCGCGAGGTGTCCATGCCGAACGCCCCCCCATGCGCGCCGGATTGGGGCTCGTGTTGCCCGTGCTCGCCCCCGGCTCTTTCCCCTCCCGCCTGCCTTGCTGGCCGTGCTGCTGCTGTGTCCCGCCGCATGCGCCAGCGGCCCACGTCCCGAGGTGTTCCGCGCCACTCGGGACGTGCTCGCGGACCTGGACGACTTCGGCGCGCTGCTGCTGGATGCCGGACTACCGGCGGACACTCTGCCGCCGGGCCGGGAGGTGACGCCAGAGGACGCAACGCGGCTGCGCATCACCTTCGGCCTGTACTCGCCCACCTCCCGCACCTACGGCCCGCGACTCGTCGCGGACATGCTGCTGCGGGAGGTCATCGACGGCGCCGCCTCCGTCAAACGCTCCGAGCTGGATTCACGCCTGCTGCGCTACCAACACCTGAACGTCATGGGGTCCGATGGGTTCCTTTCCTACGCCCTCACCGGCACACCTGCCCAGTGCATCGGCCCGGTGTAGGTGCAAGGCGGCGCGCTGCGGTCGGGTGAGTTCGAGGTGGGCGGCGTCTACGCGCCGGATGGCCGACGACTGGCTGCGCGTCATCTTCCTCCCGTCCTTCAAACCCGCTCAATAACTCTCACTCCAAAACCATCCCAAGCCAGGAGTTTCCTCGTGCCAACGTCAAAGAACAGCCCTCGGCGTGCTGCTACACGCCAGGGCGAGGACCGTTACAACGATTTCCGCTTCTCTTTCGAGTCGGGTGAATACCGCTACGACGTAGAAGCCCCCCTGTTGCTTCACCCTGACTTTGACACGCTATTGATCGCAAGCCGTCGGCACCTGACGAAGAAGGAGCGCCGCAAGGTCATACTTAAAAAGGTCGGTGCTGTCACCGGACGCGAAGCGCGAGCACGAGCCACGGAAGAGGTACGCCTCGCGGGATTTCTGCATCATCCCAAAATCGCGCGGGTGTTTGATTTCGTCGTGAACAACGGCACCCCGTTTGTGGTCATGGAACACTCGAAAGGCTCTTTCCTTTTCACCCTCTTGGACTTGGCGGCGACAGTGGAACGCCTGCTGCCCATTCCGTTCGCGGTCCATATCGCCGCTGAAGTGGCCGACGCCCTGGCCTATGCTCATGAATGCGAGGATGACAGCGGAACGCCGCTACACATCGTCCACCGTGCCGTGGGCCCCATGCGCATTCGCCTGACCGTGGATGGGCGCGTCAAGCTGTGCAACTTCGGGGCGGCCTACTCCGAGCTGGCCGGGCGCATGCCCACGCCGCGCGACTTGTTGAGAGGCGACCCGGCTTATATCGCCCCGGAACTCCTCCGCGCCATTTTCGCCGCCACTCAGAGGAAGTCAGACCCACTCACCGCCAAAGAACTCGACGGCCGGGCGGATATCTTCTCCTTGGGACTGGTACTACTGGAAATGCTGACGGCGAAGTATCCGCTTGACCCGCTCGGGCTTCTCCCCGACCGCCCCGCTTCGCGCTTCCCGGCGGGCATCCGTACCGAGCACTCCACATGGATAAGTTTGGAAGTGCTGGCCAATCGCGTGCTGCGGTTTGGGACGGAAGAGGTGTTGCGTGCGACGGGGGTTGTTTTTGAGCCGCTCCGGGCGCTCCTGGTTCGAGCCCTCGCATTGGACCCTGCTCAGCGTTACCGGACAGCCGCCGACTTCCGCGACGACTTGCGCGGCTACCTCCGCGAGATAGGCGCAGTCAATTACGGGCGACAGCAAGTGATGGACGAGGTTGCAATCACCGTGCGGATGGCTACTGAACGCAAGCTGCTGGCGGCCCAGCCGATGGAATACGGAGTGCTGCCCGACCTGGAAGACTTGCGAGACGAAGAAAAGAGCGGGTGAGCAACCCACCATGCCCGAAACTCACCCCACACAGATAAAGCTGGCAAGGTTCTTGGGAGCCGCCGCGCGTGAAGCCCGGTTGCGCGCGAACATGACACAGGCGGACGTTGCGGATCGGGTCAACATCGCCACGGAAGTGTATGGCCGCATTGAGCGGGGGGGAATGCTCCCGAGCTTGCCCACCTTCCGGCGCCTGTGCCGTGCCCTCCGAGCGGATGCCAATAAATTGCTGGGGCTCGACGTCTCCCCCGCGTGGGAAGAAGCGGCGGGGCCTCCGCCTGCGGATACCTTGGAGGAGCCCATTTCTATGTCAGAGGACCCCCCCGCGTTGCGGCGCCTGTTCCGCTACCTCAAGAAGCTGACGCCGGAACAAATTCGCGCCATCGGCCATGTTGCCAGCACCTTCCTCAAGAAATATGAGCGCCGTTAGGGCCTGTCAGGCCAACCACACCGGAGCCCAAAGGGCATGACACATGATGCATGAACACCTGATGAAAAGCCTTGGGGACGTTGCCCGCACCGCCCGGGAGCGGTTGCAGATGAATCAAGCCGCCATCGCCAAGAACGCCGGGATTTCGCCCGCCGTTTACGGGAGGATAGAGCGCGGCCACATGATGCCCGCCGTTCCCACGCTACGGAAAATCGCGGTGGCGCTCAGCATCTCGGCGGACGTGCTGCTAGGCATCAGTCCCAAGGAAGTGGCCAAGAAGATGGAAGACCCTCCGCCCGAGGGCGACTTGAGCCCCGAGCTGCGCAGGCTGGTGCGTACCTTGAAGACGTGGCCTGACGCAAAGATCAAGCTCCTCTCGGGCTTCGCCAAGCTACTCGACTCCGTGCAAGTGCTCGACTCCGAACCAGAGAAGTGAGCCAAAGTGTTGGGGCCGGGGCGTGGGCGGCTCGCGTTCGCACTCGGCACGGACGTGCCTTGGAGAGGACTGCTACCGCCCCGGCCCCAGCTTCCAGCCAGGCGAGCTTGCGCCACGACGACCCAACCGCGCCCGTCGGGTTCTGCTAGAGTCGCGGGCCTTCGGAGGCTCGCGGCATGGTCATCCATCTTCCAAAAAACGGCGCCCGGGTAGGCGATTACACCATCATCCAGAAGCTGGGTGAGGGCGGCTCGGGCTATGTCTATAAGGCCGAGCGCGGCGGGCGTTTCTTCGCCATCAAATTCCTTTCGGAGTTGGCATGGACTGGCTGGAACCGGCGGGAAGTGACCATCATGGTCCGCCTCCAGACGCTAAACCGCGAAATTCCAAACGTCGTGGGCTTTCGCGGGTGTGAACGGTGGCCGGATCCGGACATAGGCTATCCATACATTGTCATGGATTACGCCCCCGGGTTGACAATGGACAAGTGGGCTCAGCGCTTCAACCCCTCGATCCGGGTAGCGCTGAGCAAGTTCTTGAAGATTGCGCAAGCCATGCGAGAGGTACATCGCCGTGGCGTGCTTCACCGGGACTTGAAGGAGTTGAATATCATCATCCGAGCCGACGACGGCGAGCCTGTCGTGATTGACTTCGGCTTCGGCTCCGTGAATGGGACCCCCACCGAGACGGGGCCGGGCCGAGTGCCGCCCGGGACACCCGAATACAGAAGCCCCGAGATAGTCAAGTTTCTGAGAGGCGAGACAGAAGGAGATTTCTACACATACACACTTTCTGACGAGCTATGGGCAAAGGGAGTCATCCTGTATTGGCTGCTGACGGATGTGTTGCCTTTCGGCGGTCGGCTGGAACTAGGGCTGAATGACCGGATCCGTCTGAATACACCCAGGGAGCCCCACCTGATAAACCCGCGTGTACCCGAGGAGGCAAGCCGCCTGTGCATGCGCATGTTGGAGAAGAACCCGCAGGCGCGCTTCCAGGATGATGACGAATTGTGTGCAGCACTGGAAGCGCTGCTAGCCGCCGCCGAGGGGGAAGCAAGCTGGGACTTGCCGTTGATAGACCCTCAGTCACCGAATGACGCGACGACGGCGGGCGACCCGGGCGCGGGCGGAGAGCCCAACGAGAGACCGAAGGAGGTACAGCAATGGATAGCCCACAAGCCCCGGCGCGGCTGGTGGCCAGTGGAGGAGGCAGCGGCACCGGAGGCACCGGAGGAGGCAGCGGCACCCCCGCTGGACGAGTTGCCCCTGCCCATGGACAACCCGGAGGCGCCAGTCTCGGCCCCCTCCAAGGTGCCTACCGTGGGAGCAGACCCGAGAGCCTCGCAGGAAGCAGAGACAGCCGCGGCACACGCACCTGCTGCGGGGGGAGTGGCTGACGGAGCCGAGCCGGGGCGCGCCCGGAGGGGACGCCGCTGGCTCGGAGTCGCGGGCCCTGTCCCCGTGGGGCCGCTCTTCGTGGGCATGCTCAAGCGGCCTGCCCTCGTGCTGGTGGCGGGGCTCGCGGTGGTGGCGCTCGCGGTGGGCGCCGTGGGGTCGCTGCTCAAGCCCGCGCCAGCACCGAGCGCCGCAGCTGTCTCCCGGGCCGATAGGGCTGCACCCCCACCTAGCGCGTCCGCCCGGGGCGAGGTGGCGACTCAGGCCGCGCCGGTTCGTGAAGTGGCGCAGTCGGGCAACCCAGCCGAAGCTAACAAGGGCGCGGCGCCCGTGAGGGCCCAACCCCCCGCGCCTCCTCCTACCGCCATGCCTAGCAAGCCAGACACGACGAAAAAGCAAGACGACGCGCCCAAGAAGCAGACGCAGCGCGCGGGCAGGCTTCCCCCCTTGAGGAATGCCGCCGCCGTGGGTGCTGCTTGTGCGCTGCTTGAGGGGGGATGCACGGGCAGCACGGAACAGGTGCGCCCCACGCCCGCGCCCGTCGAATGCCCAGCCGGTTGGAAGGAGGCACACGGAAGGCTGGGCATTCTCTCTGGGGAAACCGTCGTGCTGCAAGGGTATGAGGGCGAGCCAGGAGAGACGGCCCCTCTGCGGGAGGGATCCGCTTCCGTGGTGCTGGGCGGGGATGGCATGGGCAAGCTGCCTCGGGGTGCTTTGCTTTACGGGACGTTGCAGTTAGGGGATAGCCGTTTTTATGGCACCTTCACCCAAGCGCAGATTCCAGGCGGAGACGCCTACCCTGTTTGTCTGGTCATTGGCCGGGACGCCCCATCCGCTTATCCTGATGGCTCGACTTGCCCCGAAGGGCTGGGGTCGTGCCCCGCACCCGAGAGCAGGCCCGGCAACGTGAAAACGTTCTCTCGTTTTTGGGTGTTCCCAAAGGGCTACCTTTTTTAGCCAGTGCCGCCCGGTAGAGCTGGTTCGGTGTGCAATATGGCGCCACCCCGCCGTTGAGTTTAACAGGGCTCCGCCGGCTGCCTGACGCGGGCCGCTTGAATTCTGGAGGTTGAATTTCCGTGCTGCCCCCGTCCCTTGGCGCCCTCCTGGCGCTCGCCCTCCTCGCTGGCGCCGCACAGGCTGCCGAGGCGCCCCCCATCCCCCGCTGTGCGGCTACGCCCCGTATTGACGTGTCGGCAGACCCCACGGGGCAGGCGTCCGAGGTGTGTGTCAGCCCGGACGAGCCGACAGCATTTGTCTTTGACTCTCGCGTGGCGTCGGGAGGGGTGGAGTTTCAGCCAGAGGGCCGCCTTGCGGATTGGGCCCAAGGCAAAGAGGGTCTGACTCTCCACGTTATTCCCAGGGGAGATTATTTGCCAGGGGAGAGAGTAAGGGTAACGGTACGCTTCGCGGATGACGCGGCCCCGGCAAGCGCAACCTTCTGGCTCGTGAGCCATGCGGCAAGGAGTGCGCGGCGCGTGGAGGTGTTCCGCCAGCCGCGCCCGGCGGACGTGCTCAAGAAGGAGAAAGACGAAGCACAGGCCGAAGCGCGCCAATGCCAGGAGGACAAGGCGCGGCTTCTGGCCGAGCGCAAGGAGCCCGGCGGACTCATGGGCGCCGCATGGCTGGAGCGTGAAAAAGAGGTTAAATCAAAAGACATTTGGGACGGTTTGAAGCACCACCCCGCAAACGCACTCAAGACTGAAGGGGCCCGGAGCTACAGCCAGCCCAAAGGCGAAACCCACCCGGGAAGCATGGCGGTAAGGCTTCGACTTGCACACCCTGGCGCCGAGCCTTGGACTGTGGCAGGGGCTATGTTGAAGGACTCGACGGGCACGGAGGTGGAGCTTTCAGCGTGGCAAGAGTTTGCCATTGTTCCTGGCGCCTTTGGCTTTGTCGTGGTGGGTGCTGAGAGAGAGCCGGGGCAACTCGCTTGCCCCTGCACCCTCAAGCTGTGGGAAGCGCAGGGGCCCCGCACCGTCACCATCGGGAACGTCACGTTCCCACCTGTAAAGAGAGGTGCAGCGCTCGAGTAGTGCCGCCGCCTCATCCGGCCCGAGGAAAAACCAGCCCACCCAATGGGTTTCTAGCAACTCACCAGACCCGACGGCTTGACCTAGCTGCCAGTCGCTTTCTGTACTCGACGGGTTTGGGATTTCAGCTCGGGCGGCTCGCCCGGAGAGGGAGCAAGCGGGACAAACCCAGCAGTTGATCTTGAGCGAGGAGCGCTAGTGGACTGTCCGCGAAGTAATTCAACATAGTCGTTGGGGGCTCAACGCCCTACCCGGAGGCGCCATCCGACGGGCTGCTACCGGGTCGGAAAAGCGGTGTCCGCCCACTATGTTGAAAAACTTGTCGGACACTCCACTAGAGCCCAGCAGGTGAAGCTCGGGCCGGAGGAGGCCGCCAGGGCAGCTCGGCAGCCACGGCCGTACCTCGGGCAGCCACGGCCGTACCTCGGGCCGGTGGAGGCCACCGGGGGTCCAGCTCGGGCCGGTAGAGGGCGCCAGGGCCGCATGGTGGGCACCTCGGGTCGGTGGAAGGCCACCGGGGGTCCAGCTCGGGCCGGTAGAGGGCGCCAGGGCCCGGCTGCGGTTTGGGTGGAGTATCGGAGGTGGCGGTGGTAGGATAGGGGAGCGTCGCTAGTCGACGCATCTTCAATCCCACGGAGAGCATAGGTGAGCCTCAAAGCTGATTTGGATGCACTGATTCCGCGCTCGGATTTTCGAATCGCGCGGGACACTGACGACTCACTCATGTCGACCACAATGAAGATCACCGATCTCGAAATCGGTGCCTTCACCTTTGGTGCCCTTCGAAAGCCGGACTTCCAGCGCGAAACATCAGACTGGGAACCTAAGAAGATTGTCGAATTGATCTCAAGCTTTCTGAATGGGGATCTGATTCCCGCTATAATTTTGTGGAAGAATGGCGACCTGCTCTTCGTCATTGACGGCTCGCATCGGTTGAGTGCGCTAATCGCATGGGTTCAAGACGATTACGGCGATGGCGAGAGGTCTCGGAAGTTTTTTGACTATCAGCTTCCCGAGGAACAAGAGAAAGCCGCAGAGCAAACACGCAAGATTGTTGAGGAGCGACTAGGCGCCTACCGGGATCATCAAAACGCAATCAAAGATCCGGACAAATATCCACCAGAAACAGTTGCTCGCGCCAGGCGCCTCGGGGGGCTTGCGCTGCAATTGCAGTGGGTTCGCGGCGATGCTGAGAAGGCAGAGGAATCTTTCCTCCGAATCAATCAGCAGGCATCGCTAATCTCTCAGGAGGAAATGCTGCTAATTAAGTCGCGACGCAAGCCCAATGCTATAGCGGCACGTTCCATCATTCGTCGTGGAACCGGGCATAAATATTGGTCGGGATTTTCAGAACGTGTTCAGGCTGAAGTTCAGGACTTGGCCCAAGAAGTGTACGAGTTGCTTTTCACTCCGGCTCTTCAATATCCAATCAAGAATATTGAATTGCCGATCGGCGGGAGAGTCTACTCATCAACAGGGTTGACCATGGTGTTTGATTTCGTCAATCTCTGTGCGGGAGCAGAAAGCTCAGATGACATAGATGGCAGCAAAACTATCGAATATCTAAAGCGCTGTAGACGGGTTGCCAGGCTACTATCCAGTAAAGAACCCTCATCTCTTGGTCTGCACCCGGCCATCTACTTTTACAGCTGGACCGGAAAGCAACAGCCAATTCTGCTTTTGGTTGTGACCAAGCTGATCATGGATCTGGAGCTTCACAAGAAGCTGCCAGCATTCATCGCCGTACGACGTCCATTTGAGGAATTTCTGCTTAAGAACAAACCACTTATAAACCAAGTGGTACGCAAGTATGGGACCAAGGGGAGCGGGAAAAAGCACCTCTTGGATTTCTATCAGTACCTTCTAAATGCTTTTTCTGACACTGTTGATGCCGGAGAGGTGTTGGCTCGTCTAGCGAGTGCCCCCCATTACTCTTTTATTCAGCCAGGTGAGATAGCCTACTCGTCTAGCTCCGGGGCCCAATTCTCTTCGGATGTAAAGTCCGGCGTCATTATTCAAGAGTGTTTCAAGGCAGCCCTTCGATGCGCTATTTGTGGCGGTTTCGTTCCATCGCAGGCAATTTCTATTGATCACAAAAAGCGTCGCGTTGAAGGTGGAAGTTCCGATGCCGCGAACGCGCAGGTAGCGCACCCCTACTGTAACACTGGAATCAAGACCTAGTATTACTTGCTCACTTGGAGCGCCTCCGAGGAGGAGTTCCTGCGTAGTGTGACAGCAGTTTCCACCCAAAGCGTTAAAGGCCTGTTCCGGTAGGGCTCATTTCTGGCAGGTTACTCCTCGGGCGAGGATGTGAAGCAGCCTCCTCCCGGAACAGGCTCTTTGCGTGGCATCAGGTTCAATCATGACTAAACGAAAGCAAGCGTTCTCTGGCGGTGCAGGTGAGCATCTTGTCCTTGGCGAGATACTGAAGCGCGGAGTAGAGGCATATCTTGCGCACGGAAAGACTCAGCCTGGCTGGGACATCGCCGTGGTCAACCCAGGAAATGTGCCAATTCGTGTGCAGGTCAAGGCGATCAACTGGCCACATGACACCGCTGTGAACGGAAAATTTGATGCTGGATTCGATGTTCTTGTAGTTGTCTTGTTGAACGGGGAGAATCAGAGCCGCTACCTTGTGATTCCGCATTCTGCGCTAGAGCCTCACTTGTCTCCCTCCAACCCAGGACGAGGTGGGGAGCGGACGCTCACGGTCGGTAAGAACTACGAAACACACGTCAGCAAGGACCTGAAGCAGTACGAAGGCAAGTGGGAAAACATCACGAGTGTAGTGCAAGTCGGCCTAACAGATCCATCGAGCGAATAGCCTTCAGCTGCCGCTCGTGTCTAGCGTTGGCGTGGCCCTCCGGTGGTGGTGCACACGATTTTGGAGCACCTGAATCTGCCCACGCGGCCTGTAAAGCTGGCCACGACCATGGACCTCTCCTTCATCCTGCGCGCTCACCCAGGCCCACTTCTCTCTCATCCAGCGTGCTCGCTAACAGGAGCGACTTGCCAGAAATGAGTCCTACCGGAACAGGCCCTAGGTTAGAGGGCACCAGGACGGCGGGTATTTCTCCGTGGAGAAACCCCCAGGCCCAGCAACCGAGCGCCTAAGCCGGAGATTCCCGCAGCACGTGGTAGCCGAAACTCGTGCCCATCCATGCGGGTCTCAGAGCAAGGCAGCAACGGTGGGCACCTTGAGCCGGGATGGAGGCCACCAGGACCCAGCGGTAGTAGGCTAGCGCATTGGCGCTAGAAGACAGGTTCAAGGCGGGAGGGCTCGCCGCTTATCGCCCGGCGAGGGGTCCAAGGGGACCAAAAAAGGACCAAATCGGACGGACGCGCATGGACTCGCCCGGACAGGTGGGCACCTCATTTTCAGAGGGAAAACGGGAGTGTGCCTCTGGTCCCGAGTGGGGGCGGTTCCACCCTTGGCGGCTTCGATTCCCGCCGCCTCCAATAGAGGTTGCCCGCCGGCCTTGAGTCGAACCCGCTCCTGACGAGGAGGCGCGCAACCAGTCCGAGCAGGGCCACTGCGTTCACTTCGGTATCCTGTTTCGCAGCTCTGCTTTCATGTGCTCCAACGCCTCGTTGGGCCGCCCCATGAATGCGTCCAGCAGGCGCTCCTCGACGGAATGCGGGTCCCAGACAGCCGAGGGCTCGAGTCCGAGACACTCGTGAGGCTCCGCCTGCCGCACCATTCCAAGATTGTCGAAAATCGTGCAGCGGCCGAAGGGGCCCACTGCTTGCCTGTATTGGACGATGGGTTGAGAAAAATGCTCTTCAAGCTTTCTCCACCCAATGAGCTTCCATGATTCCGAATAGGGGAGGCTAACGACAATCCTGAAGAGGATTGGCTTGGACGCGATTCGGTCCAGATCCGCGTCCGGCTCTGCGGCTCTGTACTCGTAAAAGGCATCGAACGGTGGTTCGAGCGTCCTCGCATAGCCGAATGAGCCATCGGCGAGGGGAATCCTCAAGAACGAGCCTGGCTTATATTTTGACCTCATTTCCTAGTGTCCTGTGTAGGGGTGGAGCTGACCCCAACGTGTGGTGGCGGCATCGTGGAACCGTCGGCCGCTCGGGTTGTCTTTCGCCACAGCTCGGACGGCATTCTCGGTCCGATAGGGTTTGCCCGTATCGGATTGGGCACCCCCGTGGAAATCAATCATCTGCTGCTCTCTTCCGCGAATCCGCCAGTAGGCTGGATCGTCATACCTCCGTCCGTAGTCGATGGCGGTTCCAACGTCGAACTCGTCAAGCTGCGCGGGATTGGACTGAACAACTCGCGGTTCCCCGTTCTCGTCGATGTGATGATTCATGTTCCGGAGCCTGACGGCCAGAGTTGCTTGGACTTCGAGGGGCGCGTTGAGGTCGACGACCATGCTGGTTCGCCCTGAGTAGTAGCGGTTGGTCGTCTTATTGATTTTCCTGTAGGTCACGTACAGACGGCCGCGTTTCCCTTTGATTTTCTTGCCGCGTCGCGAATCTGGCCAGGCCGTGGGCCCAATACGGGAGGTGGGCGCGGGGTCGGCTTGGGGCTCGGGCGCATAGGTCTCCACCGTCACGGTGCCGTCAGCGACGCGGTCGATGGAGATATGGAACTCAATGGCTCGAGCAGGCCCGGTGTCCCTGGCCGTATACTGGCCCTGCAGCCATCCCAAAGCATCGCCGAAGTGCGTCCCGTAGAACTCGTCCGCGATGTCGATGGGGGTCTCCGTCCCGTTCACAGCCGCCGTGACGGTCAAGCAGACCAGGATCACACTACCAGCGGCGGCGAGGGCCGCGCCCCCCGTCACGAGCGCCTCTCCCGCCACGGCGCCGGTTCCCGCCTCTGCGGTAGTGATACCCCCTTGTGGCACCAGCCGGAGAGCGCCGCGGGGTATGCCACTGCCCAGCTCCTCGCCAGCGAGTCCTTGTAGCGGCGGGGGCGGCGGTGGGGTGAGCGGCACCGCCGGTGAGCCCACCCCGTGCATTTCCAGCGCGAGCGTGGCGGTCTGATCGCCGTCACCTTCATCCAATGCTGCTGCGGCACCCTGGTGCGGTAGGTAGACGCAGAACCTCTTCTGGACGGTGGCGGGGCGGACTGCTTGCGTGGCGCCGCCACACCCCACGAGCAACAGGCATGTCAGCAGCGCCAACCGGTATGGCATGCAACGACTCCAGGATGTGGTTCCATCGGAAGGACCCCACTTGACACTACCAGTATCTCAGGGGTGGGTCTTCCCCCCGGGCGCTCTCCTACTTCATCAGCGGGCACCCGGGCTCGGAGTTGAAGGACATGGTGGAGCTGGCGTTGTGGCTCAAGCAGAACGGGAAGAGGCCGCGCCAGGTGCAGGACTTCATCCCCACGCCCATGTCGGTGGCCACGGCCATGTACTACTCGGGGTTGGATCCGTTGAAGATGGAGCCGGTGTACACGGCGCGAGGCCTGCGCGAGAAGAAGCTGCAGAAGGCGCTCTTGCTCTACTGGAACCCGGAGCAGTGGCCGCTGGCGCGCGAGGCGTTGATTCAAGCGGGCCGGGAGGATTTGATTGGCCGGGGCCCCCATGCGCTGGTGCCGCCGGAGACGAGCGCCGAGGCCTCGCGCCGCAAGCAGGCCGAGGCGTGCGAGCGGCAGGACCGACGCGCCCGGTAATCTGACGGCGGGTTCGATTCCCGCCGCCGCCAATAGAGGTTGCCCGCCGCCTTGAGTCGAACCCACTCCTAGAAGGAGGCACGGCTCGCATCTGGGGACCAAATCGGTTCTTGTCGGACCAAATTTGGACCAAATCCGGAGGCGTATAGGCGGGATGGGAGCCCTGTTGAGGGTGGGTGATGGAGCGGAGGGGGCGAGAAGGCCGCTGAGGGGGGCCGCGAGGGTTGTGCGCCGAGCCGGTGGAGAGGCATTGCAGCCCTCTTCAGGCACACGCCGGCCCAAGTGGCCTACCCAGTAGGGGGGCGGCAAGGAGCGTGGGCTTGTGGAGCAGCGTACAACCACGTTGACACTCACCGAGCACTTCCCGGAGATCGGATAGCGCTCAGAGCCTTACCCCCTCCATGCCGGGATGTGGAGCGAGCGTTCCGGCCGTGGCAGGAAGACAGAGCAGACTCCTGGCAAATGGACTCTTAATCATGCTTGAAATAGCGACGAAGCAAGTCTCGTCTAGGTGTGATAAATCTCTCCAACTCAAGCTTGGACCAAGACATCAACTCCAGGCCCCTTCTGGCAGCTATCGCGTCCATCCTGTCATAGAGAGTGGAATCAATAACGGAATTTGTCATCACGCCGAATCCCCCTGCACCATATTGCTCTACAACATCCGACATATCGATACGACCCGCGCCCAACGAGCGGGAGGTCGACAAATATTTGCACTGAAAAATCCACTTGACACCAGGCTTTCCTATGCGAGAGCGACTCCAGATTTCGATATCTCTTCCCCCATCTCTTGAGCGGGTCTTTCCGTGCTTTCGAATCGTCCGCTCATCGAAAATACCCGTTCGCCTGAGCACGTCATAACAGAGTTCCTCAAAGTCCTCCTCGTTAATGGAGTCCCAATTGCACAGAGAGGATGGTGGAAGGCCAACAAGTTGCCTCAGTCTGTCCGCGGAGTTCTCCAATTTCGCAAGAGTGTCTTGCAGTTGCTCTGGCCGTAGAGAATCCGCTGAACCGCAAACGCCACAAACTGAACGTTGTCGTGACTGACCACCACTGCTTGACCATGCTCAGTCATTCTCCATGAGAAGTCCTGCCAAGCACTAGAATACTGGTCATTATTTGCCTTGGACTTGCGCTCTTTGTCCTGTAGACATTTTTCCCAGCATTCAAGCGCGCTCTCCACCTGTTGAACTGGCGCGTAAACTGAGTTGCGGACGCTCACCAGAAAAGGCGATTCGTCGTTGAGTCGGAGATACTCAGCCAAGTAAAGCTTGCGGCCCGCCTCACTGAATCCGCCATATTGCGATAGCAAATCTTCTATCTTGTCCTTGTCGGACATGGCGATCCACACGCCCTGAGAGTTCGTGGAAGTGTATAGATCATACTCAATCTCCCTACTCAGGGCCGACTTCCAAAATCCATGGCGCCAAGTGGGAAATCTCTCGTTCCAATACGCCTCCTCCTCATGGTAGAGGGTCCCGTGTATGAAATTCGCAATGAAACAATCCGCCAACTCTGGGAGGCAGATTTTAGAACTGCCGTTGAAAATGTCGTCCTCGACTTCTGAGCTGCCCTCTGCCTTTGTGATGGGGTCGTAAATTTCATATCCGTCCGGGCAGTCTTCACCCCAGAGTTCAAGGTCTATTGTCAATTGAACCAGTTCGCGGGCCCATTCTTCAAAATTCGAAGGCCACATTGAAAACACGACATAAACTTCGTAATAGCTCAAGCTCTTTGTTTCGCTGGTTACCTTCTTGCAATGCTTGGATAGTCTCTCTCCGATCCATAATGCCTCAAGATAGTCGTAGGCGATGTTTGCAGGGTCATTTGTGTTGCCGATGTTTGCTAGTTGAAAATTTATTTTCACTGCGCCATCAGGAGAGCTGTGCTCCTTTGCCAATTTGATTAATGCGGCGGTTGACTTGCCTGAGAATTCTTCCAGTCCAAGCGTGTTCGGCCCAAGGCTGTCTGTGGTTTCTAAAAGGTCACTATTTCTGATGTCGTCCATTGTCATTCTCTGCGGATAAATCTTATTCCCGCGCTAATTGTCCTGCGCAGATCAGACTGCTGACCACTGGAAGAGGGGGTTCTTTGGCGAAACCACTGGCTCGTCATAGTCATATGTGATGAAGCCCAGGAACTCAGGAGTGCGTGTCATGCCTCTGAGCATACCTGAAGAGGCAGTCGCGCAAGCTCTCCCCTCGGCGTATGGGCGGGATGGAACCTAGCAGGCTGCTGAAAAAGTCCTTCGACCCCCAGACGACCCACTACCAGATGGATAATGCATCGGGACCGACCCCCAAATGTTGGGGGCACAGCAGGGGGTCCGACCCTTTTTCAGCAGCCTGCTAGTACTACTTGTTCAATTCGTACCCACTCAGAGAGACTTACCTCGGAGGGTCGCCGAATGCCCTAGGCAAGTCACCGAGTAGGACTAGAGGGGGCTCGCAGCACAGGGGGGATGCGAAAGTAAGAGAAGAATTCCACGAGGACGCAACCCTCGTTCTCAAGCTGGTTGAAAGCGACGCGGGTCGCAAATCACCGGCAACTCGCCGTCCTGCTGAGTGCAAGGCCGTGCTCTCTCTGTTTCGTGACATGGCAAAGACAATTGATTTCGATGATGCCGCGAGCATGGCTCGCCTCAAGGAATATGCTCGGCAAGCCCTCGAAGCCTTTATGGGGGAAACGTTACCCGAAAAATTGCCGGGGTAAACCGAAGCCGTTCAGCCGCCCGACAGCACGGTCTCCAGAGGCGCGCAGAACACCCAGCCCGTGTTGTGGGCGGGCACGGAGTTCGGATCGTACCCGCCAAAGTAGATCGTCTCCCCATCGAAGGGAGACACCCGGATGGTCCGCGTGGACACCAGGGGCGGCATTGGATCGAGCGTCGGATCGATGATCTTCCGCAGCTCGTAGCGCCGGTCCGGATGGCGGATGAGGTAGCGGCCCTCGGGCTCCCAGCCGTCCTTGGGATGGGTGGCGTGCTCGGTGCTGTGGGTCGCCTCGAGCCCCATGAGCAGCGCCTTCCCCCGCTGGCCGGGAAGCGGCACGGGCGTCATGTCGTCATAGGCCACGATGGCATAGCCCGGACGCCGGCCCCCCTGCTCGCCGAGGAACTCCAGGACGTCCAGATCCACCGTCTCGCGGTAGCCGTCGCCGGGGTCGATCCGCACGATGCGCGCGTTCTCTCCCTCCAGCGCGGCCAGCAGGGACTCGCCGTGGCCCGAGGGGTGCGGAATCGTCGTCAGCCCCCGCAGCCCACTGCTGATGCGCGTGACCTCGCCCGGGAGCGTGTAGACCGTTTCCCACCGGGGCTGCTCGCCATCCACCAGCCGGTAGAGGTGGGGTTTGATCGCCACGTGCAGCACCCCATCACACTCGGCGAAGGCCATGGGACGCGCCTTGTAGCCCAACAGCTCGGGGGCCTCGCTCCACCGGATACGCCCGGGCACGTCCGCGTCATAGACGCCGCTGTAGAGCCCTCCGGGCAGCGTTCCCGCGAAGACGCGCTCGATGCCGGTGATCCGGTCCCGGTGCATCCCCACGCACCGCACGCTCGAGGCCCGCCCACTGCTCCGGGCCAGGGACATCTCCGTCCACACGCCCGACGCCTCGTCACGCGCGTGGATCGTCGCGTGTCCCTGCCCGTCCGAGGGCGCCGCCAACAGCATGCTCACGGGTGACGGCAGCGCGCGCCCCCGCCCATCCACCGTGAAGGTGACGGACACCAGGCTCATCCGCCAGTGGCGCGCGGCGAACTCGTACTCCACCCGCCAGCCCGCGTCCGGACGGTCCAGCACGAGCACTTGCGCGCCCACCGCTGGATCATCCCCGGGCTGATCCCACAGGGTGGACGTCGCCGCGTAGAGCCGTCCCGCGTGCGCCACCAGGTGCATGATCTCCGTGCCGCCCATGAAGCGGCCGTTCACGTCCGGCGTTCCCGCCTGGTAGACGCGTCGGAAGCCTCGCGGCGGCATGGAGGGGTGAAGCGGACTCAACCCTGGGAAGCGATGGCGATGGACGACTCGTCGTCCTCGACGGCGGCCTCGGGGGCGGGAACCACCTGGAGGGTGGCGGCCACCGCGGACGGCTGCTCGAGCGCCGCGACGTTCTCGCCGGCCTTCTCCTTGGGCTTGCCCGCGCCCGAGCGGCAGGTGCGGCACCAGGGCTGATTGCGGATGGCTCCATCCGCCATCTTGCGCAGACCGAACTGCGCGAGCGGCTTGAGCGAGCGGCACTTGAGGCACATCAACGAGATGAGGACCTCATGGCCCTCGGCATCGAAGATGGCCGACTTGCGGCGCTTGCGCGGCTGACCCGCCTCGCGCGCCTTCGTCTCCTTGGAGCCCGGCGGCGGCATCATCGGGGTCACTTTGTAGAGCATGTGTTTCCTCCCCAGCCGGCGGGCCCTGATGGGAGCCTGAGAGGCTCCTCGGATCACGGCGCGCCTTCACTAGACTAAGGAGGAAAAGGGTAGTTGAAAACTGATCCCAAGCCGATTTTTCGGCCCGCGCGGCGATCCGCCCAGATCTCGGATACTTGCGGGGACTCGGCCGGGAACCCTCCTCCCGATCACCGGCCGATGGTGCGGCCAGCGACCAGGAGGCGCCACTTTTTTCATGGTCGTTCGGGGCGCTCGGAGGCCGGGCGCGCGGCGCACGGGACTCCCTCATCCACGTAGCTGATGCGGCCTGTAGCAGGTGCCGTCACCGGCGTGCCCCGGCTCTTCCACCACGCCGCGAGCGCCTCGCGCAGGGTCAGCTCGCGGCCGGCGCCCAGATCGATGCGCTCGGGCGGCACCTGGGACAGCACCACACCCAGGCCCCCCGCGCCGCGAGCGAGGAAGTCCGGCAGGACGACCCGGTACATGCGCCTGGCGTCCAGCGGCCGTCCATCCGGCAGCGTGGCGTCGCGGAAGCGCTGGGGCCCGGCGCAACGCGCGAGCGTCACCTTGAGACCGGAGACCTGGAACATGCTGGTGCTCGCGCCATAGGCAGCCGTCAGCAGACGACGCAGCTCGTCCGCGGAGAGCGTGACGATGGCCACGGTGTTGTCGAACGGCAACACCGCATAGAGATCTCCGTACGTCATGGGGCCGGCCTTGACGTTGGCGCGCAGGCCGCCGGAGTTGACGAGCGCCACGTCCGCCTTCTCCATCTCCCGCATCCCATCGGTGATGACGTCGCCGAGCGCGCTCTCCTCCTCGTAGTTGCGCCCCAGGGGCGTGGCGACGGTGAAGCCCAGGGGACGGCGCTGCTCCTCCTCCACCCGGGCGAGCGCCGGGGCCACGACCGCCTCCACCTTCGGATCCGGCACCACCGCGCCCCCGAGGAAGGTGGGAGGCACGAGCTTCGCGTCCGCCCCCAGGTCCTTGAGCTTGCGCGCATCGCAGCTCCCGCTCTGCTCTTCCACCCGGACACACACGGGGATCGCGGCCTGGAGCCGGGTGCGCTCGGGCAGCACCTTGTGGCTCACCGGGTCCACGAACAGCTCCAGCACGCCGAAGGAGCGGCCCTGGCCCTGGGTGGAGAGCACGGGCACGCCGTTGAAGAAGTGGCCCATGGCCTGGTGGGTGTGGCCGGCGAAGACGGCGTCCAGGGTGCCCGGGGGCAGGGATTCGACGAGCTCGTAGATTTCTCCATCCGAGCGATCGCAGCTCGAGGTGTCGTGGGGATTGGACAGGTCCGAGCACTTGCCACCCGCGTGCGCGATGGCCACCAGCACCTCGGCGCCCTGGGCGCGCAGCCGCTGGACGGCCTCGAGCGTGGCGGGCCGCATGTCACCAAAGCGCAACGAGCCCAGCTGAGCGGGGTTGCCGATGCGCGCGGTGGACGGCGTGGTGAGACCCACGAGGCCCACCTTCACGCCCTGGAGCGTCACCAGCCGGGTGCCGTCGTTGCCGAGCCACGCGGGCGGCTTGCCCGAGTCGCCGTCGAACACGTTGGCGGTGAGCAGGGGGAAGCGCGCCTGCTGGATGCGCGCGGTGATCGCGCCGAAGGCATCCTCGCCCGGCCCCGGCACCGCCTTGGGACCCACGGGCCCGTAGTCGAACTCGTGGTTGCCGAGCGCGGCGGCGGCGTAGCCCAGCTGGTTGTAGGCGTCGATGACGGAGGCCCCCTCGGTGAGGTTGGAGGCGAGCGTGCCCTGGAAGAGATCGCCCGCGTCCACGAGCAGCACGCCCCCGGGGTTGTCGGCGCGCAGCCGGGCCAGGTAGCCGGCGAAGGCCGCCGCCCCGCCCTCTTCCAGCACCAGCCCGCTGCGCAGGGTGGTGTCATGGGGCATCAACCAGCCGTGGAAGTCATTGGTGCCCACCAGCGTGAGCCGCACGGGCTCGGCGGGGCGCGCGTCCGGGGTGGACGCGGTGGAGGAGAGGGATCGCGGGGCGCTCGCGCAACCCGCGGCCGCGAGGGCGACGCACGTGAGGAACAGTCGGGAGGGAGACATGAGGGCGCCGAGTTGAGCCCAGCGCCTTCCCCCTGGCAACCCGCCGCGGGCCCCCGGGCGACGGCGGGCTACCTGGCCAGGACATGGGTGTACGCGGCGAGTGTCTGCTCCGCGCAGCGGGCCCAGGTGAACTCGGCCGCGTGACGCGCCCCGGCCTGTGCCCAGTGCCGCCGCTCCTCCTCCGAGCGCAGCAGCCGATCCACCACCTCCGCCAGCCCTTCCGCGTCGTCCGGCCGCACCGCGGGCGCGGCGCTCCCACACACCTCGGGCGTGGCGCCCGTCGTGGACACGATGGCGGGAGTGCCCAGCCGCATCGCCTCCAGCGGCGGCAGGCCGAAGCCCTCGTACCTCGACGGGAAGACGAACACCGAGGCCCGCCGCATCAGCTCGTAGAAGACGGACTCCGGCTGGTAGCCCAGCGCGCGGATGTCATGGCCCTGGGCGCGCAGCCGCTCCACCCGCCCCTCCACCGCGCCCGAGCCGAACCAGCGCTGCCCCACCAGCACCAGGGGCACCGCACGGCCCCGGGCCTTCAGCCGCTCGAGCGCGTCCAGCACCAGGCCCACGTTCTTGCGCACGTCCAGCGAGCCCGCGTACAGCACGAAGCGCGAGGGCAGCGCCTGGGCGCGCAGGAAGTCCAGCGCGGCGGCGTCCGGCACGTGCCGGTCCACATGGTCCACGCCGTTGTACACCACCGCCACCCGGCCCTCCGCCTCCGGGTGGCGCGCGAGCAGATCGTCGCGCGTGCACTCACTCACGCAGAGGATCCGGTCCGCGACCTGGACGCTCCGGGCGAGCCACACGCGGAACTGCCAGTGGTAGGCCCGCGATACCGTCTCCGGCATCAACAGCGGAATCAGGTCATGCACGGTGACGACGTAGGGGGTGCCGGGGGTGCGCACCAGGGGCAGGTTGAAGTTGCCCAGCGCGTGGTAGAGCCGCGCCCCCGACTGGCGCAGGGCCTCGGGCAGCCGGCCCAGGACGTAGGCGGTGCGCCCCAGCGTCCCTCGCGGTTCATCACCCGACACCCGGGCCCCCAGCCGCTGCAACCGCACGCCTCGGGACTCGAGGCCCTCGGCCAGACAGTGGGTATACAGACCGATGCCCGTGATGGGCTCGTCCCACAGACTCGCGTCGAAAGCGACAGGACCAATGGACACGGGGCGCCTCATAACACGGCGCTGTGATAGGCAGGGGCCCCCTATGGCGGTCCATCAGCTGATTCCGAGCTTCGTGGCGGGCGATGCCACCGGACAGGCGGCCCTGCACCTGCAACTGCTGCTGCGCCGGCTCGGCCACGCGGGCGAGCTGTACGCGGCCGAGGTCGGCCAGGGCCTGGGCTCCCTCGCGCACCCCGCCGCGGCGCTGCGCCCGGGGCCGGAGGATCTCGTCCTCTACCACCACGGCATCGCCTCGCCGCTGAGCGGCCAGCTCCTGCACCTGCCCTGCCGCCGCGGCGTCGTCTTCCACAACATCAGCCCCGCCAACACCTACGCGGGCACCCCCCTGGCCGAGGCGCTGCGCACCGGACGGGCCCAGCTCGCCGCCATGGCCCCCTTCGTGGACGTGGCCCTCGGTGTGTCGGACTACAACAGCGCCGAGCTGCGCGAGGCCGGCTACCGGAACGTGCACACCGTGCCCCTCTTCGTCGAGCCCTCCCGCTTCGCCCGGGCAGGCGCGGACGCGGAGATGCTGCGGCGGCTCGCGGGCCCCGGCCCCGTCCTGCTCTCGGTGAGCCGCGTGGCTCCTCACAAGCGCTTCGAGGATCTGCTCGCGCTGCATGCTCAGGTGCTCGAGGTGCGGCCCCAGGCGCGCCTGCTGCTGGTGGGCGGCTATGAGCCGGGCAGCCGCTACTTCCGCTCGCTCCAGCGCACGGCCCGGGAACTGTCCGGGGTGCAATTCCTCGGACGGCTCGACCATGCCCAGCTCGTGGCGGCGTACCGCTCGGCGGATGTCTTCGTGTCCATGAGCGAGCACGAGGGCTTCGGCGTCCCGCTCATCGAGGCCATGGCGGCCGAGGTGCCCGTGCTGGCCTACGCCGCGGCGGCCGTGCCGGAGACGCTCGGGGGCGCGGGCATCGCCTTCGACGAGAAGCGCTTCGCCTTCCTCTCCGAGCTGGTGGTCGAGGTGTGCGAGGACAAGGCCCTGCGTGAGCGGCTGCTCGCGGGCCAGGCGCGCCGGTTGAAGCACTTCTCCGCCGACGCGAGCCAGGAAGCCCTCGCGCGTGCCCTGCCCCTTCCACCCAAGGCCCCCAGGCACGCCCGGAGCACGAGGAAGAAGCCCCGCGTGGGCTTCGTGGTGCAGCGCTACGGCGAGGTGACGGGAGGCGCCGAGCGCCACGCGCAGCAGGTGGTGGAGCAGCTCGCGCCGCACTGGGACGTGACGGTGCTCACCACGTGCGCGAAGAACCACCTCACCTGGGAGAACGCCTTTGCGCCGGGCGAGGAGCGGGCCGAGGGCGGCGTGAGGATCCTCCGCTTCCCGGTGACGCGCGTGCGCCACATCCGGCCCTTCAACGCCCTGTCCCGGCAGGTCTTCGATCGGAGCAACGAGCGGCTGCGCGAGGAGCACTGGGTGGCCGAGCAGGGGCCGGTGGTGCCCGGGCTGCTCGAGCACCTGGACGCGCACGGCGCCGACTACGACGGCTTCGTCTTCTTCACCTACCTCTACGCGCCCACGGTATGGGGGCTGCCGCTGGTGGCGGACCGGGCGGTGCTCGTGCCCACGGCGCATGACGAGCCCCCCCTGCGCTTCGGCGCCTACGCGGACGTCTTCGAGCGCCCGCGCGCCCTGTTGTGCAACACGCCCGAGGAGGTGGCGCTCATCGGCCGCGCCTGGCCGGGCCATGCCCGCGCGCGGGTGGTGGGCGTGGGGGTGGAGGTGCCTCCGGACGTGAATCCCGAGCGCTTCCGGGAGCGGCACGGCCTGCACAATCCCTATCTGCTCTATCTGGGGCGGCTGGAGGCCGGCAAGGGCATCCCCGAGCTGCTGTCGCACTACCGGGAGCTGCGCGCGCGCTTCCACGACGCGCCGGACCTGGTGCTCGCGGGCGAGGCGCACATGGAGCTGCGCGGCGAGGGCGTGCACGCGGTGGGCCGCCTGAGCGAGCAGGAGAAGTACGACGCGCTGGCCGGGGCCCTGGCGGTGACGGTGCCCTCACGCTTCGAGAGCCTGTCGCTGCTCACGCTGGAGGCCTTTGCCTCGGGCACGCCGGTGCTGGTCAACGGGCACTCGGAGGTGCTGGTGGGCCAGGTGGAGCGCAGTGGCGCGGGCCGCGTCTACACGGATCTGGAGTCCTTCATCTCGGGGCTGCGCGAGGTGGGCGAGCAGCGTGGCCGGTTGAGCCAGAAGGCCCGGACATACGCCGAGCGCCACACGTGGCCCCAGGTGGTGGACGCCTACCGCGAAGAGATGGAGCGCATCCTGAGGGAGAAGAGCCGATGAAACTGCTGGGACGAGACATCCCCGCGCGCGAGCTGATCGCGCGCATCGAGGAGCGCCTGCGCACGCGGGGCCTGCCGTCCTCCGAGCCCGTGGACGTGCCCCCCTCCGGCGTGGAGCCCCGGGTGGATCCCCTCGCCTTCAACCTCCAGGCGCTGGCGGAGCACTCGGACCCCACCCGCCCGCTGCCCCCGCACACCCACCGGGGCGGCGCGGGCCAGCTCGTGCTGGTGGCCAAGTGGGCCTTCCGCCAGACGTGCCAGGTGTTCATCAACGAGACGCTCGGCCGCCAGCGCGCCTTCAACGGGCATGTGCGCGACTCCTACGCCCAGCTTTCCGCCGAGGTGGTGCGGCTGCGCGCCGAGGTGGAGGCCCTGCGCGCCGCCCAGATGCCTCCTCCGGAGCCGACTCCAGCGCCCACTCCGACGCCGCCCTCGAAGCGCCGCGCCGCCAAGACGCCAGGGCGGGGATGAACACCCCCACGCCCAACGATCGGTCCCTCTTCGCGCCCCTGGTCGCCATCGCGGCCGTGGGGCTCGGCTACGCCATCCAGGTGTCCAACGGAAACCTCCACCCGCAGTCGGTGACGTGGCTCACGGTGGCGGTGGTGACCTCGACGCTCGCCCTGGTCCTGCCCACGCTCCGGCGCGAGGACGCCTCCCGGCAGGCCGAGCGCCTGGCCGTCCTGGTGCTGGGCGCGGGTCTCATCTGGCAATTCGCCCAGCTCTGCACGACCTCGCCCGCCATGTACCTGAGACCCGGAAGGGAGGGCTTCCAGCCCTTTCTCATGGGGATCGCGGCCGCGGCGGTGCTCGCGGGAGCGGGGCTGGGAAATGACTCGTGGCTGGGCCGCTGGCGGCTGCCGCTGCTCGTGGGCGTCCATCTGGCGCTGGGCTACTGGATCCTTCGCGCCTCGCCCCGGCCGCACATCGACGTCTTCGCCTGGCACGTCGAGGCGCTCCAGGCCCTGGGCCGGGGAGTGAATCCCTACGCCATCACCATGCCGGACATCTATGGACACGACCTGTTCTACGAGCCGGGGCTGCTGGCGAATGGCCGGGTCCAGGTGGGCTTCACCTATCCGCCCCTCAGCCTGCTGATCGCCGGAATCGGGTATGTGCTCGGCGGGGACTACCGCTGGGCCAACCTGGTGGCGATGGGGCTGGCCGCGGTGTTGATGGGCCAGTGCCAGCCGGGACGCCTGCCCGCGATCGCCGCGGCGGTCTTCCTCTTCACCCCGCGGACCTTCTTCGTGCTCGAGCAGGGCTGGACCGAGGCCCATATCGCGTTCCTCATGGCGTTGACCGTCTGGAGTGCCTGCCGCGCCCCCCGGCTACTGCCCGTGGCGCTGGGCCTGCTCTTCGCCAGCAAGCACTACCTGATCCTCGCCGCCCCGCTCGTCGTCCTGCTGCACCCGGGCCCCTCGCCCTGGCGCGCCACGGTGCGCACCGTGCTCAAGGCCGTGGCCGTCGCCGCCGTGATCACCCTGCCCTTCGCCGTGCTCGATCCCGTGGCCTTCTACCAGGACATGATCACCTTCCAGTTGCGCCAGCCCTTCCGCGTCGAGTCGCTCAGCTATCTGGCCTGGTGGAACCAACACATGGGCGTGCGGCCGCCGCCCCTGCTGGGCTTCGTCGCGGTGCTGCCCGTGATCGGCCTCGCCCTCTGGCGAGCGCCTCGCACCCCCGCGGGCTTCGCGTTGGCGGTGGGCCTGCTGATCATGGTCTTCTTCGCCTTCAGCAAGCAGGCGTTCTGCAACTACTACTACTTCATCGTCGCCGCCCTCTGCTGCGCACTCGCCGCCTGGAACGCCCCCGCTCCGCCCCTCGCGACACAGACCCCGGCCGAGGCCACTCCCCCCACCGCCACCTGAGCACGCGCTCCCGTCCCCTCCCGCGGGGATTCCACTGCGGGTGCTACCCGTGCTCGCCCGGCTCCCGCCGAGCCAGGGGACGGTGTGGGTGTCCGCGGCGGGGCCGAGGAGGAGAAGGGGCGAGGCACGCCCTCCCGCCCGGCTGGCGGTCCCGCTTGCTTTCCAGGCGGTAAGTCGCGAAATAGGAGCAGATCCAGCAGCCGTTCCACTCTGGTTGCCCTCTCTCCTTAGACGGCCCGTGACATGCAATCCTTGAACGCTCTTCCTTCCAACGACGGCCCCACGCTGACCCTCGGTATCGCCGGCTTCAGCTTCGAGGATCTCTACCGTCCGCGCGGGCTGCGCCGCCTGTCCGATCACTTCGACGCCCAGCTGGCCAAGGACGAGCCCGAGCTCTTCCAGAGCTTCGAGGCCTACCGCAAGGCGGGCGGCAAGGGCCTCGAGGGCCCCGCTGAGTCCGAGCTGCTCATCCGCGTGGCGCGCCACGTGGGCGCCTTCGTCTCCAAGCTCTTCGGCGTCGAGGCCGAGGCGGACCGGCTGGCGCGCTCGCTCAAGAGCGAGCTGCCCCTGTTCGACTTCAAGCGCGAGTTCATCACCCGCCGCGTGTTCAAGAAGGGCGCCACGGATCGCCCCACGCTCGCCGAGTACCCGTCGCTGGACGCGCGCATGCGGCTGATGCTGTCGCTGGCCTTCCCCGAGGCGCTCGCGAGCGACGACGTGGAGCGCGCGCTGGCCGAGTCGCTGCTCACGTTGATGGATCTGGAGCGGCTGTTCTCCGGCGCCTCCGGCAACCTGCCGCCCCTCACGCCCGAGCAGTCCGAGACGCTGCGCACCCGGTGGACGGGCCTGCGCGCCGCGCTGCTGTCGGCGCCCGAGGGCAAGGAGGCGTTCGGCTCCAGCCTGGTGCAGCAGGGCTCGGACGAGGCGGAGCTGCAGTCGGTGCGCAACCTCCTGTCGCTGGCGGACCGCTGGACGTACGCACGCGCGCTGCACCCGGAGATGAAGGAGCTGTTCCACAAGTGGCCCACGCACCGGGTGCCCAAGCCGCTGGTGTTCGATCAGCTCGTGCAGCTCGAGCGGCCGGACCCGAACATGCCCGAGGCCACACAGGGCTCGGAGCACCACCTGCGCTACCGTGACGGCTTCAAGCTGACGGACCCGCGCGGCACCCAGCGCGAGGTGATGGGCGAGGTGGACTACTGCGTCATCTGCCACGAGCGCAAGAAGGACTCGTGCTCCACGGGCTTCGTGGCGAAGGATCCGGTGGCCGAGGGCCACACGTACAAGAAGAACCCGCTGGGCATTCCGCTCACCGGCTGTCCGCTGGACGAGCGCATCTCCGAGGCGCACGCGCTCAAGCGCGAGGGCCTGTCGGTGGGCGCGCTGGCCATGGTGATGCTGGACAACCCGATGTGTCCGGGCACCGGCCACCGCATCTGCAACGACTGCATGAAGGCCTGCGTCTTCCAGAAGCAGGAGCCGGTGAACATCCCCCTGGCGGAGACGGGCACGCTCACCGAGGTGCTGGCGCTGCCCTGGGGCTTCGAAATCTACGGCCTGCTCACGCGCTGGAATCCGCTCAACGTGCGCCGTCCGTACGCGCTGCCGTACGTGGGCCGCAACGTGCTCGTGGTGGGCATGGGCCCCGCGGGCTACACGCTCTCGCACTACCTGGTGAACGAGGGCTTTGGCGTGGTGGGCATCGACGGCCTGAAGATCGAGCCCTTCCCGGACGAGCTGGTGGGCCGCAACGGCAAGAAGCTCATGCCCATCCACGACTGGCGCGCCATCACCCGCGAGCTGGACGAGCGCATCCAGGAGGGCTTCGGCGGCGTGTCCGAGTACGGCATCACCGTGCGCTGGGACAAGAACTTCCTCACCCTGCTCCACCTGACGCTCGAGCGGCGCGAGAACCTGCGCATCTACGGCGGCATCCGCTTCGGTGGCACGCTGACCATCGAGGACGCGTGGAAGATGGGGTTTGATCACCTGGCGATCGCCGCGGGCGCGGGCAAGCCCACCATCATCGGGATGAAGAACAACCTCATCCGGGGCATCCGCAAGGCGAGCGACTTCCTCATGGCGCTGCAGCTCACGGGTGCCTTCAAGCGCGACTCGCTCACCAACCTCCAGGTGCGCCTGCCGGCCATCGTCATCGGCGGTGGCCTGACCGGCATCGACACCGCCACGGAGCTGATGGCGTACTACCCGGTGCAGGTGGAGAAGACGCTCAACCGGCACGAGGAGCTCGTGGCGGAGCTGGGCGAGGAGGCGGTGCTCGCGCGGCTGGATCCCGAGGAGAAGGCGACCTACCTCACCTTCCTGGAGCATGGCCGGGCGGTGCGCGCCGAGCGCGAGGGCGCGAAGGCCGAGGGCCGGGCGCCGGACTTCATCCGGCTGGTGCGCGGCTGGGGTGGCGTGAGCCTGGTGTACCGCCGCGGCCTCACCGAGTCGCCCGCCTACCGCCTCAACCACGAGGAGGTGTCCAAGGCGCTCGAGGAGGGCATCCGCTTCATCGAGCGCATGAGCCCGGTGGAGGCGCTGGCGGACGAGAAGGGCGCGGTGCGGGCGCTGCGCTTCGAGCGCATGGTGACCAAGGAGGGCAAGCTGCGCGGCAGCGGCGAGTTCTTCGAGATGCCCGCGCGCACGGTGTGCGTGGCGGCCGGCACGGCGCCCAACGTCACCTACGAGAAGGAGTACCCGGGCACCTTCGAGCTGGACGAGAACAAGGAGTACTTCCGCAGCTACGAGCTGGCCGAGTCCCCCGAGGGCTTCTCCCTCTCCGAGGTGCAGCCCGTGGAGGACATCGGCGTGAAGACGGGCTTCTTCACCTCGTACCGCAAGGACGGCCACTTCATCTCCTACTTCGGTGACAACCACCCCACCTACGCGGGCAACGTGGTGAAGGCCATGGCGAGCGCGAAGGACGGCTACCCCGAGGTGGCGCGGCTGTACGCGAAGGAAGTGGCGGCGCTGGACTTCAACGACGAGCTGGCGCAGGCGCGGCGCGACGAGAAGCTGGCGGCGCACTTCGGCAAGCTGGACGAGGCGCTGCTCGCGCGCGTGGTGACGGTCAACCGGCTCACGCCCACCATCGTGGAGGTGGTGGTCAAGGCGCCCTTCGCCGCGCAGCACTTCGAGCCCGGCCAGTTCTACCGGCTGCAGAACTTCGAGCGCACGGCGACGGTGGTGGACGGAGTCCGGCTCACCATGGAGGGCCTGGCGCTCACGGGCGCGTGGGTGGACAAGGAGAAGGGGCTCATGGGCACCATCGTGCTGGAGATGGGCTCCTCGTCCCGGCTGTGCGCGGCGCTCAAGCCGGGCGAGCCGGTGGTGGTGATGGGTCCCACGGGCGCGCCCACGGAGATTCCGCACAACGAGACGGTGCTGCTGGTGGGCGGCGGCCTCGGCAACGCGGTGCTCTTCTCCATCGCGCGCTCGCTGCGCGCGGCCGGGTGCAAGGTGGTGTACTTCGCCGGCTTCCGTCAGCGCGCGGACGTCTTCAAGCACGAGGAGATCGAAGCCTCCACGGACCAGGTGGTGTGGTCGGTGGACGCGGGTGACATCATCGAGCCGCGGCGTCCCCAGGACTCGTCCTTCCGGGGCAACGTGGTGCAGGCGATGCTCGCCTACGCCAAGGGCGAGCTGAGCACCCAGCCCCTGGTCTCCTTCAGCCAGGTGGATCGCATCATCGCCATCGGCTCGGACCGGATGATGCGCGCGGTGCAGGAGGCCCGGCACGGGGTGCTCCAGCCCTACCTCAAGCCCGAGCACGAGGCGATCGGCTCCATCAACTCGCCCATGCAGTGCATGATGAAGGAGATCTGCGCGCAGTGCCTGCAGCGGCACGTGGATCCCAAGACGGGCAAGGAGACGTGGGTGTTCTCCTGCTTCAACCAGGATCAGCGCCTGGACGAGGTGGACTTCGCCAACCTCAACCAGCGCCTGCGCGGCAACACGGTCCTGGAGAAGATGTCGGACCTGTACCTGGCGCAGCTGCTCAAGAAGGTGCCGGGCCTGCGCCGCGTGTAGGCCCTCATGTAGGCACCACGGGGGGGTGGGCGCCTACTGGGCCCTGCCCCCGAACGAGCGGAGCATGTCCTGGTAGTTGTTCATCAGGTCCTGCTCCCGGGTGAGCACCAGGTCCACGTTGGCGTCGCCGTGGACCTTGCGCACCGAGGCGAGCTTCTCCGTCTCCTGCAGGCGCAGGCGCATGGCGTCGATCTGCGGCGCCAGCTCCGCGGCCTGCTCGGGCTTGAGCCGGGCCTGCATCTGCTCGAGCTTCTGGAGCTCGCCGGACAGATCCAACATGGCCGCCATGTGCCGCTGGGTGATGACGTCCATCACCAGCGAGCCGATGCGGTTGACGTCCTGCTCGCTCAAGCCCACGTCGCGGCGCGCCTTGTCCTCGAGCTCCGCCTTGCTCTCGATGGCCTTCATGGACTCGGACAGGCGGCCCTGGCCCCGGGCGGGGGTGCCGGGAGCCTCCTGGAAGCGGGCGCGGGCGGCCTGGAGTTCCCGGGCCACGGCGGCGTAGGCCGACTGCACCGTGCGCTGGTAGCTCACATAGGCGTCCAGCTTCTCCCGGGTCAGGACATAGGGCTTGCTGTCATCGAAGGGGTCGGCGCCCGAGCCCGGCGCCTGCTCCGGGCCGGCCTCCGCCTGCTGCCTCGGCCCGGCCGTGGCGGCGGGCTCCTCCTTCTTGCATCCGGACAACAGCCCAGCGGCGAACACCACCCACAACACCTTGCGCATCCAGGGGCCTCCTGGGGGGCGTACCTACCCCATCGGGGAAAAGGGCGCAGTATAGGGGCTCCCCCGGCCGCCGCGGGGCTGGAGTCGGACCGGCCGGAGGTGCGCTGGCTGCCTGCTGGCCAGCGGGCAAGGCCCCAACATCCAACAATCGCCGCATTACCTTTGACCAACCCATTCGCGGTCGTGTACGAACCGCGGTTCGTTCAGGTAGCGGTGGAGGCACCTTGAGGATCTTCCTGGTAAGGCACGGAGAGGCGGACGCGGAGGCCCCCGAGGGACTCGGCGACGAGGCTCGCGCGCTCACTGCCAAGGCCCGAGCCAACACGGCCGCGCATTTCGCGTCGCTGGCGGAGCGCATCGGTACAGTCTCGCTCGTGCTCACGAGCCCACTGGTGCGCACGGTACAGACGGCGCAAATGCTCTCCACCTCCCTCAAGCACGAGGGGCCGCTGAGGGTGCACCGCTGCCTCCTGCCGGACATGCCGGTGGGAGCCGTGACGCCCGTCATCGACGAGCACGCGGGCGAGAACATCATCCTCGTGGGCCATCAGCCCTCCATGGGCGCCCTGGCCACCCACCTGCTCGGGATGCAGTCCTTCCCCAAGCAGGTGAGCCCCGGCACCGTCATCGCCATCGAGCGCCCGGACGTCACCGAGCCCGGCGCCGCTCCCGCTCCCGCGAAGCTGCTCTTCTTCGCCTCGCCGGGCCAGCAGCTCATCGACGTCCTCCAGTAGCGCCGATGCTGGACGAAGCCACCTACAACCAGCTCGTGGCGGGGGCGTTCAAGCGCATCCTCGCCGCCGCGGACGGGATTGATCCCGACGTGCTGGAGGCCGAGAGCACGGGCGACATGGTGACGCTCACCAGTGCCTCGCGCGAGAAGTGCATCGTCAACACCCAGCGCGCGGTGCGGCAGATCTGGGTCGCCGGCCGCGGGCAGGGCATCCACTTCACCTACGAGCCCACCCGGGGCCTCTGGCTGGACGACAAGGGCAAGGGGCTCGAGCTGTTCCGCTTCGTGGCCGACGTCGTCCAGGACATCTCCGGCGAGCCGCTCACCTACCGCGCCTGACGGGGAGCACCGAGGGCCCCCTCCCCCACCCGTGGGAGAGAGAGAGGGGCACCCTACTCCGGAGGCGTCTCCGAGGCCGCATCCAGGGCCACGGTCTCGGTGGGTTCCGAGGCCGCTGGCGCGGCGGGCTCCGAGGCCACCGGACGCCCCTCGACGCGATCTCCGCCGCTCGCCTGCGCGCGGCGCAGGGCCTCGCCCGCCTCCTTCATCAGGCTGCCGAAGCTCACCTGGGCCTGGCCCTTGGCCGCCGACGGCTCGAACACCGCGAGCCCCAGTGACGCCGTGAGACCCGGGACGGACTCCACCTGCTTGACGCGCTGGAGCAACCGCTCCGCCACCACCAGGGCCCCTTCATAGGGCGTATAGGGCAGGAAGATGATGAAGCGCCCCTCGGCGAAGGGCACCGCCACGTCGATGTCCCGCAGGCCGTCGCTGATGCGCCGGAGCATCTCCGCCAGCGCGGACGTGCGCACCGGGGGCGGCAGCGACGCGAGCTTCTCCGCGTAGCGATCCGGCTCCAGGAGCAGGTAGGCGATGGGGTAGCGGTAGCGGCGGCTGCGTTTGACTTCCATGAAGAGCAGCCGCTTGAAGAACTCCAGGTCCGACAGCGGCGCCGTCGCCTCGCGGCGACTGCCCTGGTGCTGCAACAGCTGCATCTCGGTGCGCACCACCGACACCGCCTCGCGCGCCTTGGCGAGCTGGATCATCAAGCTCACACACGACACCACGGTGGCGCGCTTGAGGGGCCCCACCAGGCACGCCTCGGCTCCGGCGGAGGCCGAGCGCGTCTCGGGGCTCTCCTCCTCCGGCAGGTAGAGCAGCAGCACCGGCGTGCCCGGCAGCTCCTCCTTCACCTGCCGGCAGAGGCCCTCGCCGTCGAAGCTCTCCGTGACGGACGACAGCACGAGGACGGGCGCCAGCTCGCGCACCCGCTCCAGGGCCTCCTGGACCGCGCTGGCCACCAAGACCTCGTGGCCGGCGCCCTCCAGGAAGCGGCGCAGCGCCCCGGCCACCGCGACCGAGGGCTCCGCGACGAGGACAAGCGCCATCTCAGACCTCCATCACTTCCTTCTCCTTCTTGGAGATGATCTCGTCGACCTTCTTCACGCCGTCGTCCGTCTCCTTCTGCACCTTGTCCGTCAGGCGCTTGGAGTCGTCCTCGGTGATCTTCTTGTCCTTGAGCTGCGCCTTGAGCGCCTCGTTGGCGTCGCGGCGGATGTTGCGGATGGCGACCTTGTGATCCTCGCCCTTGGTCTTCACCTGCTTGGCGATCTCCTTGCGCCGCTCCTCGGTGAGCGGGGGGAAGGGCAGGCGGATGACCTCGCCGTCGTTCATCGGGTTGATGCCGAGGTTGGCCTCGCGGATGGCCTTTTCAATGTCCTTGAGGACGCTCTTCTCCCAGGGCTTGATGATGATGAGCCGGGGCTCGGGCGAGGTGATGTTGGCCACGCCGGACAGGGGCGTGGGGGTGCCGTAGTAGTCCACCCGGATGCCGTCCAGCAGGTTGGGGCTGGCGCGGCCGGTGCGCACCTTGGTGAGCTCCTTCTTGAGATCATCGAGCGTCTTGTCGATACGGCTCTTCAGGTCGGTCACGACGTCTGCCATGTGCAGGTCTCCTTAGCGAAGCGTCCGTACTGCCTCAGGCCCAGGCGGTCTCGCCCACTCCCACCAGCGTGCCAATCTCCCCGAGCTGCCCCAGGGTCGCCTTGGCGATGTTGCCGCGCTGGGTCAGGTCGAACACGATGATGGGCAGCTTGTTGTCCATGCAGAGCGAGATGGCGGTGGAGTCCATCACGTTCAGGTTCTGCTGGAGGACGTCCATGTACGTGAGCGTCCGGTAGCGGCGCGCCGCGGGATCCTTCTTGGGGTCGGCGTTGTAGACGCCGTCCACCTTGGTGGCCTTGAGGATGACCTCGGCGTTGATCTCCATGGCGCGCAGGGACGCGGCGGTGTCGGTGGTGAAGTAGGGGTTGCCGGTACCGGCGGCGAAGATGACGATGCGGCCCTTCTCCAGGTGGCGCACGGCGCGCCGGCGGATGTAGGGCTCGGCGATCTGCTCCATCTTGATGGCCGAGAGCACGCGCGTGTGGCAGCCCTGCTTCTCCAGCGCGTCCTGCAGCGCCATGGAGTTGATGCAGGTGGCGAGCATGCCCATGTAGTCGGCGCTCGCGCGGTCCATGCCCTCGGTGGAGCCGGCCACGCCGCGGAAGATGTTGCCTCCGCCGATGACCACGGCCATCTCCACGCCGGCCTGCACCACCTCCTTCAACTCCGAGGCGATGCGCGTGAGCGTGGGCGGGTGGATACCGTACTTCCCTTCACCCATCAGGGCTTCGCCAGACAGCTTGAGCAGGATGCGCTTGTAACGAGGCGACGAGGCTGGAGCGGACATTGGCCCCGCTTCTATCCCCTCGTCCCGGCCGCATCAACGCCGGAGTGCCCCGGGCGTCCGCCAGAAAGCCATTGGGCGGGGCGGGCGCACAAATGAAGAGGGCCGCGCCGCCCGGGAACGACCCGGGAGACACGGCCCTCGTCCGCCTCCTCGCGGAGGCGAGGGGCTCAGGCTTGGCCGAGCGTCTTGGCCACTTCGGCCGCCAGGTCGTCCTTCTTCTTCTCGATGCCGGCACCCACCTCGAAGCGCACGAAGCGGCGCACGGCGATCTTCTCGCCAATCTTCGCGGCGCGCTCGGTGATCATCTCGCCGACCTTCTTCTTGTCGTCCTTCACCCAGAGCTGGTCCACGAGGCACACCTGCTCGTAGTACTTCTCCACCTTGCCCACGAGGATCTTGTCCCACATGGCCTCGGGCTTGCCCTGCTGCTTGAGCAGCTCGCGCTGGATCTCCTTCTCCTTCTCCAGCTTGTCGGTGGCGACCTCCTCGCGGCGCACGAACTGGGGGTTGGCCGCGGCGATGTGCATGGCCACTTCCTTCACCAGATCCTGGAAGTCGGGGTTGCGGGCGACGAAGTCCGTCTCGCAGTTGACCTCCACGAGCACGCCGATGCGGCCACCGTGGATGTAGGAGCCGATGAGGCCCTCGGCCGCCACGCGGCCCTCCTTGCTGCCGGCCTTGGCGATGCCCTTCTTGCGCAGCCACTCCTCGGCCTTCACGAAGTCACCCGCGGTCTCGGCGAGCGCCTTCTTGCAATCCATCAAGCCCGCGCCGGTCTTCTCGCGGAGTTCCTTCACCATCGTGGCGCTGACGTCGGCCATGTGCGTCTCCAGGGGCCTCTCCGGACGCCTGGGGGGCGGGAGGGGCGATTGAGGTTGTCAGGGGTGCTGCGGTTGAAAACAGAAAAGCCGGGCGGCGAACAGGCGCCGTCCGGCTGGACTCCACGCGCCCCGGTGCGGGGGCGCGGACGGCATTACTCGGCGGCGGTCTCGCCACCCTCGCCGGAGGCGGACTCGCCCGACGAGGCGGCGGCGGAAGCGCCACCCTTCATCTCCACGAGAGGCCCACGGCGGTCACCGCCGCGGTCGCCCCGCTCACCACCGCGGCGCTCACCGCCCCGGTCGTTGCGGCGGGGGCCCCGGCGATCGCCACCGCGGTCGTCGCGGTCACGGCGGTCGTCACGGGCCTCCTCCTCGTCACGCTCCGCCGCGCCGCTGGCGCGGTAGCGGGCGCCACCCTCGATGCAGGACTCGGCCACCTTGGAGGTGAAGAGCTTGATGGAGCGGATGGCGTCGTCGTTGCCCGGGATGACGAAGTCGATGCCGTCCGGGTCGCAGTTGGTGTCCACCACGCCGATGACGGGGATGCCGAGGCGGTTGGCCTCGTGCACGGCGATGTGCTCCTTCTTCGGATCAATGACGAAGATGCACTTGGGCAGCTTGGTCATCTCCTTCACGCCGCCCAGGTTCTTCTCGAGCTTCTCGCGCTCGCGCTCCAGGGCCGCCACTTCCTTCTTGGGCAGGCGCTCGAAGGTGCCGTCCTCGGCCATCTTCTCCAGCGTCTTGAGCCGATCGATGCCCTGCTTGATGGTCTTGAAGTTGGTCAGCGTGCCACCCAGCCAGCGGCTGGTGACGAAGAACTGGCCCGAGCGGCGCGCCTCCTCCTGGATGACGTCCTGGGCCTGCTTCTTGGTGCCCACGAAGAGCACCGAGCCACCGCGCGCGGTGATGTCCGCCACGAAGCGGAAGGCCGCGCGGGCCATGTTGACCGTCTTCTGCAGGTCGATGATGTAGATGCCGTTGCGGGCGCCGAAGATGAAGGGCTTCATCTTGGGGTTCCAGCGCTTCGTCTGGTGGCCGAAGTGAACACCGGCCTCCAGGAGCTGCCGCATCGTGATGCCGCTGGCGGCGGCCATGGCCTGCTGCTGCGTCGTGTCTTGCGTTTCCATCTCGGTTCGTCCTCCACGCGCGGGGAAAGTCCGGCCGTTGCCTCCTCAACGGGAGCACCGAGGGCCGGGACGCGCGTGTGTGAAGTGGGTTGACTGCGGTGAAAAACCCGCCACGGGCCTGGGCCTGCGTCGGGCGCGGCTTCTCTAACAAAACCCCTCCCGGCCATGCAAGCTTCACGCGCACGGCGGGAGGGGCGGAAGTGGGGAACCCGGCTCCCCCGGAGGGCGAGGGGCCGGGCGGCGTCAAGCGCTAGACGCTGGCCTCGTTGGCGCCGTGGCACTTCTTGTACTTCTTGCCACTGCCGCAGGGGCACGGATCATTGCGCCCCACCTTGGGGCCTCCGCCCGGGGCGGCGGTTTGACGCGTCGCGGCGGGACGGGGAGCGGCCGGCTCGGCGAGCTTGCCGTCGGCGTCCGCGCGGCCCTCGTGCATCTGGCGCTGGCGCTGGGCCATCTGCCGGGCGAGCCGGGCGGTCTCCTCGGCGGCGGCGGTGGCGGCGCGCGCCTGCACCCGCATCATCTGGCTGACGAACTGCGCGCTGATGGCGCCGAGCATCTGCATGAAGCCCGAGTAGCCCTCCTTCTTGTACTCCTGCTTGGGGTCCTTCTGGCCGTAGCCGCGCAGGCCGATGCCCTGGCGCAGGTGGTCCATGGCCAGGAGGTGATCCTTCCAGAGCGTGTCGATGGAGACGAGGTAGCGCACCTGGAGGAAGCGCAGGAACTCCTCGCCGAACTCCTCCTCGCGCTCCCGGATGACCTTCTCCGCCATCGTGTAGATGTCGTTCTGGATGTCCTCGCGCGAGCCCGCGGTGCCAAAGGACATCTCCAGGTTGAGCGTGTCCTTCACGCCGCGCGCGAGCGCCTCCAGGTCCCACGACGCCGGGTTCTTGGACGGGCAGTAGGTGTCGGTGAGCGACACGATGACGTCCTCGACGGCGTCGAGGATCATCTCCTTGTAGTCCGCCCAGGACACGGTCTGCTCGGTGCGCAGCTTGACGCGCGTCTTCTTGTCCTCGTCGTACTCCACGAGCGGGATGCCGGCGCCGGCGGCCAGCACCTTGCGGCGCAGCTTGTAGATGGTGCGCCGCTGCTGGTTCATCACGTCGTCGTACTCGAGCAGGTTCTTGCGGATGTCGAAGTTGTGGCCTTCCACCCGCCGCTGGGCGTTCTCGATGGCGCGGCTGAGCCACACGTGCTCGATGACCTCGCCCTCCTCCATGCCCAGGCGCTCCATCAGCCCCGAGATGCGCTCGGAGCCGAAGATGCGCATCAGGTCGTCCTCGAGCGACAGGTAGAAGCGGCTCGTGCCCGGGTCACCCTGGCGGCCCGCGCGGCCGCGCAGCTGGTTGTCGATGCGGCGCGACTCGTGGCGCTCGGTGCCGATGATGCACAGACCGCCAGCCGCCATGACCTCCTCGCGCTCGCGGGACGTCTGCGCCTTGAACTTCGCCAGCGCCTCGTCGAAGCGCTGCTTGTGCTCGGCGAGCGCCTGCTGGTAGCCGGTGAGGTCCACCGGCGAGCCGTCGGGGTTGGGCGGCGGAGGCTGGGGCTCGGCGCCCACCTCGTGCTTGGCCATCGTCTCGGGGTTGCCGCCCAGGAGGATGTCCGTGCCGCGGCCGGCCATGTTGGTGGAGATGGTGATGGCGCCCTTGCGGCCCGCCTGCGCGATGATGTCCGCCTCGCGCTCGTGCTGCTTGGCGTTGAGCACGTTGTGGGGGATGCCGCGCTTGCTCAGGAAGCTGGCCACCACCTCGCTCTTGGCGATGGACACCGTGCCCACGAGCACCGGCTGCCCCTTCTTGTGCAGCTCCTCGATGTCCTTGCACACCGCCTCGAACTTCTCGCGCTCCGTCTTGTAGACCACGTCCTCCAGGTCCTGACGCACCATGGGCCGGTTGGTCGGCACCACGCGGACCTCGAGGTTGTAGATCTTCGCGAACTCCTCGGCCTCGGTGTCGGCGGTGCCGGTCATGCCCGAGAGCTTGGAGTACATGCGGAAGTAGTTCTGGAACGAGATGGTCGCCAGCGTCTGGTTCTCGTTCTCGATGTTCACGCCTTCCTTGGCCTCGACGGCCTGGTGCAGGCCATCCGACCAGCGGCGCCCCTTCATCAGGCGGCCGGTGAACTCGTCGACGATCATCACCTCGCCGTCACGCACCACGTAGTCGCGGTCGCGCTTGTAGAGCGTGTGCGCGCGCAGCGCCTGGTCCACGTGGTGCAGCGTCTCGATCTCGCCCGGATCGTAGAGGTTGGCGATGCTCAGGCGCTTCTGCACCTTCTCGATGCCCGCGTCCGTGAGCGACACCGACTTGTGCTTCTCGTCCAGGATGTAGTCCTGGTCCGGCACGAGCCCCGGAATCACCTTGTCGACCTTGTAGTACTTGTCGGTGGTGTCGTCGGTGGGGCCGGAGATGATGAGCGGGGTGCGCGCCTCGTCGATGAGGATGGAGTCCACCTCGTCGACGATCGCGTAGTTGAGTTCGCGCTGGACGTAGTCCTGCAGGCGGAACTTCATGTTGTCGCGCAGGTAGTCGAAGCCGAACTCGTTGTTCTGCCCGTAGGTGATGTCCGCCCGGTACGCCTCCTGGCGCTGCCGGTCGTTGAGCTCGTGCAGGATGCAGCCCGTCGTCATGCCCAGGAAGCGGTGGATACGGCCCATCTGCTCGGCGTCACGCCGGGCCAGATAGTCGTTCACCGTGACGATGTGCACGCCGCGGTTGGACAGCGCGTTGAGGTAGCTGGGCAGGGTGGCGGTGAGCGTCTTGCCCTCGCCCGTGCGCATCTCCGCGATGCAGCCCTGGTGCAGGAACATGCCGCCGATGAGCTGCACGTCGTAGTGCCGCTGGCCAATCACCCGGCGGGCGGCCTCGCGCACCAGCGCGAAGGACTCGCAGAGCAGGTCGTCCAGTGGACGGCCGTTCTGCACCTCCTGTTTCATGCGCGCGGTGGCCGCGGGAAAGTCCTCGTCCTTGAGGTCCCGCATCTTGCTCTCCAACGCGTTGATGCGTTGGACCTTGGGCTCCGTCTTCCTGAGCTCACGCTCATTCTTGGTCCCGATGATCTTCTTCAGCGTCCATTCAATCATGCGATGGTGACTCTCCCGCCGGAGAGTCCACGATGGGACACGGCGAGTGAAGGGAAATCCCTGAAAGATAGGTGGGATGCTGGATGGAAACCATGCGTTTCTCCTCCGTCATCCCATCAGATTGGCCGCCGCGCGAGCGGCGGGACACAGTAAAGCGGAACCGAGGCCACGCAATGCCTTCTCGTCGAAAAGACCCCCGCCGTCCCGTCAGACGCCCCGCCCCCCGGCCCTCGAAGGGCACCCCTCCCGCCCGGAACGCGGCCGCCCGGCCGCCCCCCGGCGCCTCGCCGCCCCGGGTCAAGGCCCCCGTCCCCCCTCCCACCACCCTCCCCGCCCAGCCGGGCCGGTGGTTGTGGACCTGCCGGGCGGGGTTCGAATCCCACCTCTTCGAGGAGCTCGCCTGGGTGGGCGCCTCCCCCCGGATGCTGGGCGAGGTCCTGGTGGAGAGCGAGACGCGCCCGGCCGAGCCGCCCGTGTTCGCGCGGACCGGCATCCGCGTGCTCACCTCCCTCCCCTCCGGGCAGAGCCTCGACCAGACGGCCGGGGCCCTGGCCGAACGCATCCTCGACGCCCTGCCCAAGGGCATGCTCGTCCTCCAGTCCTTCACCCCGGACAGCCCCGCCGGCAACCGGCTCGCCGACGAGGCGGATGCCCTGCTGGAGGCCGTCCGCGCCCGCCTGCCCGCGGATCGGCTCCTGGAGGAGACGTGGCGGGCGCGCGAGGCGGGAGCCACACTCGTGGAGCTGTGCGTGGCACCCGGGGCGGTGATGATGGGCGAGGTGCCCGCGCGCGAGGCCCTGTCGCTCTCGCCCGGAGGCCGCCAGCGCATGCGCCGCGGCGCGGACTCCCCCTCCCGCGCGGCGATGAAGCTGGAGGAGGCCCTGGTCAACCTCCCCTTCGAGCCCGGCCGGGGCGAGGTGTGCGTGGACCTGGGCGCGGCCCCCGGCGGCTGGACGCAGCGGCTGGTGGCACGCGGCGCCCGGGTGATCGCCGTGGATCCGGCGAAGTTGATGCCGGAGCTCGCCCACCACCCCCGGGTGGAGCACGTGCAGGAGAGCGCCTTCGCCTACACCCCGGAGGAGCCCGTCGACTGGTTGTGCTGCGACATGGCGTGGCGCCCCCTCGAGGTGGCGCAGCTGCTGGCCAAGTGGGGCCGGCGCGACTGGGCCACGCACCTGGTGGCCAACATCAAGCTGCCCATGAAGGACAAGAATCCCCTGCTCTTGCGCGTGCGCCACATCCTCACCGAGGAGGGCGGCTGGCAGGGGCTCACCATGCGCCAGCTCTACCATGACCGGGACGAGGTGACGGTCACCGCGCACCGGGGCCAGTGAGCGCCACCCCTCTTCCCCAGAGCCAGACTCCCCATGCCCTACGCCATCGACGAGGACCTGGCCACCGCGCTGGTGGCCCTCTACCCGCGGCTCGTGCAGCGCACCGCCGAGCCCGTGAAGGTCGCGCTCCAGCGGCTGCTCGACGAGGAGCACGCGCGCCGGGGCGTGCCGGATGCGACGGGCGCCCTCCACCCCTTCGCCCTCACCCAGGGCGCGCTCTTGCGCGAGGAGTTCGATCTCTCCACGCACGCGCACCAGGAGGGGTGGACGCTGGGCGCGCTCATCGTCGACGTGAAGGGGATGATTCACGTCAACGCCCGCCATGGCTTCCCCGCGGGCGACGCGATGCTGCGCGCCGTGGTGGCCTCGCTCCAGGCGCGCTTTCCGGGGGCGAAGGTGGTGCGCCTGCACGGGGACAACTTCGCCGTGCTCCTCGTGCCCACCTCGGGGCTGTCGCTCGCGGAGGCGCCCCGTGACGCCGTGCGCGCCCGGCTCGCCGCGGACGTGGCCGCCGCGCTGCCCCCGGGCGCCGAGGTGCCGGACTTCACCCTCGCCCGGCTGGAGCTCACCCTCGAGCAGCCCACCCACTGGCAGGTGCTCGGGCCCCTCGTCTGGGGAGAGCTGGAGCGCGCCTACACCCTCGAGCGCCTGGGACAGGCCGAGGAGCTCCAGCGGCGCCGGCTGCGGCTCGACGGCTTCGTGCCCGGCGCCGCCCCGGCCTGAGCAAACGCGAAGGGGGCGGAAGCCCCTGGGCTCCCCCCCCCCGCTCACGGCGCGGCGCCCCAGAAAGGGCGACGCGGCGAACAACCGAGTCCTCTAGTCCTCGAGGATGAACTTGCGCGGGTTCTGCGGGATGCCGTTGACGCGCACTTCGTAGTGCAGGTGCGGCCCGGTGGAGCGGCCGGTGTTGCCCACGTTCGCGATCTGCATGCCGCGCTTCACCCGATCCCCCGCCTTCACCAGGACCTTGGACAGGTGGCCGAAGCGCGTCTTGATGCCGTAGCCGTGGTCGATGACGATGACGTTGCCGTAGCCGCCCTCGAGCCCCGCGAACACCACCGTGCCATCCGAGGGCGCATCCACCGGCTTGCCGTGCGGCGCCGCGATGTCCATGCCCGCATGCCCCACGCGCTCGGCGGTGTACGGATCCAACCGCTGGCCGAAGTCACTCGTCACCCAGCCGCGCGTGGGCCAGACGGACGGGGTGGAGGCCAGGAGCGACTTCTGATCCTGGAAGTACGCCTGCAACTCCTGGAGGCTCTGCTCCTGGCGCGTGGCCTCGGCGCTCAGCCGATCCAACTTGCCCGGCAGCGACTTGGGTGACTCCAGGCCCGTCAGCTCGGTGAACTGGGTCTCCGCGACGGGGGCGCCTACTCCGGGCTCGCGCTCCACCGGGCCCATGGCCAGGTTGCGCTGGGGATCCGACAAGAGGGTGATGGCACGCAGCTTCTGATCGAAGCGCTCCACCCGGTCCAGCGTGGAGCCGATGTGCTCGATGCGCTCGCGCACCGACTTGAGCTGGGTGCGCAGCGTGAGGTTCTCCTCCCGGAGGATGCGGTTTTCCGCCGCGTCCCGGGCCACCTGGAAGTAGTGGAGCGAAGCACCCAGGGCCACTCCCGCCAGCATCAGCGCCCCACTGCCCACCTGCCACATGAGCGACCGGGAGATGTTGAAACGCCGGACCGGTGCGTTGTGGTCCGCGATCACCATCAGCGTGTAGGACTTTTTCGCCTTCGACAATGCAAACTCCCTCGATGCGCCAAAGCGCTTCGGTGTGCGCTCGCGAGACGGTCCTCGACTGACCCGCCCCTGGCGCGTTCCACCTGCCCCGCCCTCGCCACCGATACATGCCCACCCCGTGCCGCACTGCCACGGAGGTCGTTTGGGCAGCTACCACCCGGTTTCGAGGAGTGTCAAGCCGAGACACCCTCGCTCCGACTTTTACTTACAGCCGAGTGGAAGGATTCCAGGAGGCCCCTCTGAGCGAGGAGAACTCCATCAGACACACATCTGCACGACGATGGCGGTGATGTTGTCGTCACCGCCGCGCTCGTTGGCCAGCTCGATGAGGCGCTGGGGCACCTGGGCGATTTCCGGCGTGGCCTGCACCACCTCGTGCAGCTCCCGGTCCTCGACCATGTTGGCGAGGCCATCCGAGCACAGCAGGAAGACGTCACCCGGCTCGGCCACCACGCCCATGACGTCCACCTGGACCTCCTCCTCGAAGCCCACCGAGCGCGTGATGATGTTCTTGTAGCGCGAGTGCTTGGCCTCCTCGGGGGTGATCATCCCGGCCTTGATCTGCTCGTTGACCAGGGAGTGGTCCTCGGAGACCTGCTGGATGAGGGGACCCCGGACGAGGTAGGCGCGGCTGTCACCCACGTGCGCGAAGAACGCGTGGTTGTCGCGCACGACGAGCGAGATGACCGTGGTGCCCATCCCCGACAGGCGCGGATCCTCCTGCGCGGTGGTGAAGATGGCCAGACAGGCCCTCTCCACCGCCGTGCGCAAGGCATCCGGCAGGAGCGAGTCCTGCAGGTTGGCACTGGTGGCGAACGGGTTGTCCCGGCTCTCCCGGGCCCGCCGCAGCTCCTTGTCGATGGTCTCGACGGCGATGCGCGAGGCGGTACCGCCCCCGGCATGGCCACCCATTCCATCCGCGACGACATAGAGCTGTAGCTCGTCGTCGATCAGGAAGCTGTCCTCATTGTGATTGCGCTTACGCCCCACATCCGTGAGGCCGGCCGAGACGACCTTCATGCGGGGAGCCGCGGTCTGCCCTGCGGTTCTGGACACGGCGTGGATGCTATGTGAGCGCTCATGGAGGAAGCAAGAAGCGGTTGTAGCCTGTCTGCTACGCGCTGCGGCGCAACCGGCTCCGGGACCCCCCCTCGGGGGTAGGATCCCGCCGCGCCCGGGTGCTGCCCGAGGCCCGGTGGGCCGAGCGCACCAGGGCCTCGGCCGCCCCCAGGGCCTCGCGCGTCACCTCGACGCCGGACATCATCCGCGCCAGCTCCTGGGTCCGCTCGGCGCCCGCCTCCAGGGACACCACCTCCGAGACGGTGCGCTCGCCCTTGAGCCCCTTGCGGATGAGCAGGTGGGCGTCCGCGTAGGCCGCCACCTGGGGCAGGTGCGTGATGCACAGCACCTGCCGGTGCCCGCTCACGTCCTTGATCATCCGACCCACCACGTCCGCAATGGCGCCACTCACGCCCGCGTCCGCCTCGTCCAGGATGTAGCACCCACAGCCGTCACTGTCGGCCAGTGCACGCTTGAGGGCCAGGAGCAGGCGCGAGGCCTCGCCGCCCGAGGCCACCTTGGCCAGCGAGCGCGCCGGCTCGCCCGGGTTGGCGCTGAAGAAGAACTCCACCTCGTCCAGGCCCTCGGCCTTGAGCTGGTTGCCGGGCGTCACCCGGACCTCGAAGGCGGCCTTGCCCAGCGCCAGCATCCCCAGGCCCTCGCGCACCTGGCTGCCGAACGTTCCGGCGCACGCGACCCGCGCGCGCGAGAGGGCCTCGCCACTGCGGCGCGCCCGCTCCTCGGCGGTCTTGCGCTCCTGCGCGAGCTCCTCGAGCACCTCCTGCCGGTTGTCCAGCGTGGACAGCTCCGTCTCCAGGGCGTCGCGCTTCTGCAACAGGCCCTCCAGGGACGTGGCGTGCTTGCGGCACAGCCGCTTGATGGCATCCAGCCGATCCTCCACCTCGCCCAACCGGGCCGGATCCGACTCGAGGCCCTCCACGTAGCGGTTGAGCCGCCGCTGCGCCTCCTCCAGCTCCGCCAGGGCGGTGCCCAGCGACTGGGCCACCGGCTCCAGCGTGGCGTCGCATTTGACGGCCTCGTTCACCAGCCCCAGCGCGCGGCCCACCGTCTCCACGGCGCTCGCCTCCTCTCCCCCGAGCAGCAGCTCCGCCTCGGCGCCCTGGCGCTTGAGCTTCTCCGAGCCCGCCAGGCGCTTGCGCTCGGCGTCCAGCCGCGTGTCCTCTCCCGGCTCGGGATCCAGCTTGGAGATCTCATCCAACTGGAAGCGCAGGAACTCGGCGCGCTCGCGCAGCCGGGACTCGTCCCCACCCAGCGCCTCCATGCGGGCCACCACGTCCGCGACGGCCTCGTAGTCACACATATAGGTGGCGAGCGGCTCCTCGAGCTGCCCGTACCGGTCCAGCAACACCCGGTGCAGCCCCGCGTCGAAGAGGCTCACGTGCTCGTGCTGGCCAGCGATGTCCACCGCGCCCCGCATGAAGCGCGCCAGCACGCCCACCGTCACCATGGAGCCATTGATGTAGGCCTTGGCCCGGCCACTGCGGCCCACCACCCGGCGCACCAACACCTCGTCGCCCAGGTCCGGCAGCCCCAACTCCTCGAGCCGGGTCGCCAGGATGGGCGTGCGCTCGAACACCCCCTCCACCGACGCCTCCTCGCACCCCGCGCGGATGGCGTCCGCGTCGGCCCGCCCTCCCAGCAGCAGCCCGAGCGAATCCACCAGGATGGATTTACCCGCCCCCGTCTCGCCCGTGAGCACGGTCAGCCCGGCTCCGAACGCCACCTCCACCTCCTCGATCACCGCCACATTCGAAATCCGCAAGCCCAGCAGCACGGTGCACTCCCTCGCCAGATACACCCCGTACCTGAACAACCTAGCAGTGGCCTCTGACACTGCACAAGCGTTCCGGCCTGGAGCACGGGCGCCCGCCCGCTCGCTCGCGAAGGAGTGTGGGACCCCGCATGTACCGGGATCCCAGGGAGCGCTATTCCGGCTGGAAGAGGTCGACCAGATCCTGCTCGGTCAACATCTTGCCGAAGTCGCCATCCGCGCCCAGCACGCCCGCGGCCAGCTCCTTCTTGCGCTTCTGCAGGCTGAGGATCTTCTCCTCCACCGTGCCGCGGGTAATCAGCTTGTAGCTGATGACGGCGCGCGTCTGGCCGATGCGGTGCGTACGGTCCGTCGCCTGGTCCTCCACGGCGGGGTTCCACCACGGATCATAATGGATGACGTAGTCGGCCGCCGTGAGGTTGAGGCCGGTGCCACCCGCCTTGAGGCTGATGAAGAAGAGCGGGGGGCCGTCGGGTCGGTTGAACTCGTCCACCTTGCCCATGCGATCCTTCGTGCGGCCATCCAGGTACAGGTAGCCCAGGCCGCGACGATCCGCCTCGCCCTTGAGCAGCTCCAGCATCTCGGTGAACTGGCTGAAGACGAGCGCGCGGTGGCCCTCGGCGACCAGGTCGTCCACGAGCTGGCCGAAGCGCTCGAGCTTGGCGCTCGCGGGCAGGAGCGTGCCCGGGGGCATCTTGAGCAGCCGCGGATCGCAGCACACCTGACGCAGCCGCATGAGCGCCGCGAGGATGGAGACGCGGCTGCGCTTGAAGCCCATCTTCTCGATGGACTCGCTCACCTTGCGGCGGCTCTCCTCGAGCACCTCGCGGTAGAGCGCCGCCTGGCCCGGCTCCATCTCGCACCACGCCACGCTCTCCGTCTTGGGCGGCAGGTCCTTGGCGACCTCCGTCTTGAGCCGGCGCAGGATGAAGGGCTGGATGCGGCGGCGCAGCCGATCTCTCACCGCGGTGTCGTTGGCCACCTGGATGGGCTGCTCGAAGCGGTCGCTGAAGCCCTCGGCGCTGCCGAGGAAGCCCGGCATGAGGAAGTCGAAGAGGCTCCACAACTCGCTCAGCCGGTTCTCCAGCGGCGTGCCCGTGAGCGCCAGCCGCGTGTCGCTCGGCAGCGACTTGCAGGCCTGGGCGGTGGCACTGTCCGCGTTCTTGATGTTCTGCGCCTCGTCCAGAATGATGTAGCGGAAGCCCACCTGGCTGAGCGCCTCCAGGTCGCGCCGCACGAGCGCGTAGGAGGTGAGCACGAGGTCCGCGTCCTTCAGGTCCTCCACGCGCTCCTTGCGATCCTGCCCGTGCCACACGACGACCTTGAGGCCCGGCGTGAAGCGCTCGGCCTCGCGCTCCCAGTTGGCCAGCACGCTGGTGGGCGCCACCACGAGCGATGGCTTGCGGCCCTCCTCGTTGGCCACCTTGCGCAACAGGCTCAACGACTGGATCGTCTTCCCGAGACCCATGTCGTCCGCGAGGATGCCGGACAGCCCGTGGCGGTGGAGGAACCACAGCCAGGACAGGCCCGACTCCTGGTAGTGGCGCAGCGTGGCGTTGAGCCCATCGGGCAGGGCCACCTTGGGCACGCCGTTGGTGTCGCGCAGCTCGGTCATCGCCTTGCGCGCCTTGGTCTCCACCTCGGTGTAGTCACCCAGCTCCGCGAGCAGATCCAACGCGACGGCCTGATGCAGCGGCAGGCGCGTGCGCGTGCGCCCCGGCAGCGCCCCCGCCTCCTCCAGGAGGTCCGCGGCGCGCTTGAGCTCCGCGAGGTCCGCCTCCGCGTAGGTGCCGTCCTTGAGCGGCACGAAGCGCCGGCCCGAGTCGAGCCACATGCGCACCGCGCCCAGGTCCACCGCCTGATCATCGGTGATGAACTCGGCGTCCAGCTCGAACCAGCTCACCCCGCTCATGCCCACGCGGATGCGCGGCCGCAGCTTCGGACGCAGCCGCACCTTGGGCGCCTGCACGCCGAAGCGCTCCCAGCTGCTCGGCAGCGACGCGAGGCCCCGCGCCCAGAACTCGATCGCCCCATCCCCGCTCGCGTCGTACGCGTGGGTGTGCGGATCGTAGCGCAGCCCCAGGTCCTGCAGGCGCTTGCCCGCGGCGCGCTCCTCCTCCTCGCGGCGCCGGTAGAGCTTGCGGCCCTCGGTGCCCACGCCGCTCGCGTAGCCCAGGTGCGAGGCCGTGGGGGACACCGCCACGGTGGTCTGCCCGTAGCGCGCGGCGAGCTGCACCTTCACGCGCTCGGAGGAGCCCTCCAGGGTGAGCAGGAAGCGCGGCTCCACGGACTCGTCCACGTCGATGTCGTCCGCCTTGAGCGCCATCTGGAAACGCGGCAGGTGGGCGGCGAAGAACGTGAGCACCCGATCCAACTGCCCCACCGGGAAGGCCATGGTGGGCTCCAGGAGCCACTTGCGCACCAGCCGCGGCGGCAGGTCCGGCTCCACCGGCAGCAGGTTCTGCCCGGAGATGATGTAGGTGCGCATGCCCGCCAGCAGGATGGCGTCCTTGAGCGACAGGCTCGTGCCATCCGGCATGAGCAGCTCGATGCGCGCGGTGGCGCCGTCCTGGCGCGACTCGAGGTGGATCTGCGGCCGGACCGGCTCGTTGGAGAAGATGAGCGCGGTGCCGCGGTAGATGACGCGGCGCTGGCGCAGGAACTCGAACAGCTCGCACAGGTCCTCGTCGGACAGCACGATGCGCGAGTCGTAGCGCTGCTCGTGCTTGGCCAGCAGGATGAAGACGCGCTCGTCGGGAGGCGCGATGCGCATGCCGGCCTGGAGCATGCGCTTGATGTGCACCGGCCCCTTCATCTGCGCGTCCTGGCGGCGCACGTCGATGAGCCAGTGACGCCCGCCGGGGCCCGCGTTGGTGGGCGTGAGTCGGTAGAGGAACTCGTAGTCTGGCTGGGAGGACAGGCCCAGCCAGCTCTCCACCTTCGCGAGCGCGGGGAGGCTCACCGCGTCCCCGGGCTGCCCCTCCTCCATGGGCACGGGCTCCTCCGAGTCAGCCGGGGCCTCGTCCTCGTCCGGGGAGGGCTCGGCGGCCGGGGCCGGCGCGGCGGCAGCGGCCGCCGGGGCCGCGGCGTTGGCCGGCGCGGTGGCGGCGGCGGCGATCATCGAGGCGCGCAGCCGGGCGGCGAAGATGAGGGCGGCGGCCACCACGTGCTCGCAGTGGGGCCCCTGGACGTTCCAGGCCTCGCAGGTGCACTTGGAGATGGGCTTGCCATCGCCCACGTCGAGGGTGACCTCGTAGCGCACCTCGGGCGAGGCGGAACTCGCCACCTGGGCCCGGATGCGTCCACCATCCCGGTTGAGTCCGAAGACGCGGCGGGATTCCGCGACCTCGCGGCCCTTCTTGAAGGTGAGGGGCGGAACCTCCGCCTTGAGGGTCCGGAGCCACTGGCCATCAAGAGCGGGCGGTGCTTCTCGTGTGTCGGCGATGGAAGGCACGTTCTGGCAAGTCCCTTCCCCCCGGGGCGAGGGGAATCCATTCGATTACCACAGACGGGACGTCTCGCGTCGTGGGAAAAATAAAGGCCGGTGGCCAAACGATGTTCGATCGCTCACCCACCGCACGGCCCACTCCTTGTGAGAGCATGGTCGGTCGAGATGAAACGCCCCACCCCCCCTCGCGTCTTCGTCACCCGGCACTTGCCAGGAGAGGCGCTCGCCCGACTGGCCGTGCATACCTCACCCCGCGTCTGGCCGGAACCCCTTCCCCCCCCACCTGAGGTCCTCCAGGCGGAAGCCCGGGAGGCCGAGGGGCTCATCACCCTCTTGACCGACCGGATAGACGAGGCCCTGCTCGCCCAGGCCCCCCACCTGCGGGTGGTCAGCAACGTGGCGGTGGGCCACGACAACATCGACGTGGGCGCCTGCACCGCCCGGCGCATCGCGGTGGGCAACACCCCCGGGGTGCTCACCGAGACGACGGCGGACTTCGCCTTCGCCCTGCTCCTGGGGCTGGCGCGGCGGGTGGCGGAGGCGGATGCCTACGTGCGGGCGGGCCAGTGGCGCACCTGGGAGCCCGGCCTGCTGCTGGGCCCGGACGTCCACGGGGCCACGCTGGGCATCGTGGGCCTGGGCGCCATTGGCGCGGCGGTGGCCCGGCGCGCCCGGGGCTTCGGCATGCGGCTGCTGTACGTCAACCGCCGCGCCCGGCCGGAGCTGGAGGCGGAGCTGGGTCTCACGCGAGTGGACAAGGCCACGCTGCTGGCCCAGGCGGATGTCGTCTCGCTGCACGTGCCCCTCTCCCCGGAAACCCGCCACTGGCTAGGACGGGCGGAGCTGGCCGCCATGAAACCCGGCGCCCTGCTGGTGAACACCGCCCGGGGGCCCGTGGTGGATCAGTCCGCGCTCGTGGACGCGCTCCGGAGCGGGCACCTGGGCGGCGCCGCCCTGGACGTGACGGACCCCGAGCCCCTGCCACTCGACAGCCCCCTCCTGCACCTGCCCCGGGTGCTGCTCGCCCCCCACATCGCCAGCGCGAGCCACGCCACCCGCGGCCGCATGGCCTCCATGGCGGTGGACAACCTGCTCGCCGCGCTGGAGGGCCGCCCGCCCCCGAATTGTGTCAACCCGGAGATCTACCGCCCATGAGTCCGACGCCCCCGCCCTCCCCCTTCACCGCCGGTCATGACGCCACCCTCCTCGACGAGGTGAGGAACCGTCTGCGCGACGTGCCGGACTTCCCCAAGCCGGGCATCCTCTTCAAGGACGTGACGCCCGTGCTCGCCGATCCCCACCTGTTCCACCGCGTGGTGGACGCCATGGCGGCGCCCTTCCGGGGCCAGCGCATCGACCGGGTGGTGGCCGTGGAGTCGCGCGGCTTCCTGTTCGGCTCGCCCATCGCCCTGACCCTGCACGCGGGCTTCGCCCCCGCGCGCAAGCCGGGAAAGCTGCCCTGGCGCACCCGCACCGAGCGCTACGCGCTGGAGTACGGCGAGGACGCCCTGCAACTGCACGAGGACGCGGTGGTCCCGGGAGACCGGGTGCTCATCGTGGATGACTTGCTGGCCACGGGCGGCACCGCGCTGGCCACGCAGCGTCTGGTGACGGCGCTGGGCGCGGAAGTGGTGGGCTACAGCTTCCTCATCTCGCTGGACTTCCTGCCCGGACGCGAGCGCCTGGGCCGCGACAAGGTCTGCTCCCTGCTCTCCTATTGAGGCTCATCGCGGCTCGCGCAGCAGCGAGAAGCCGATGTGCGCGCCCCAGCCGAGCACGCGCCCCAGGTGGATGTTGAGCAGCGACAGGGGCTCGAGGTAGCGCGAGTTCATCAGGGGTCCGGCGTCCACCGCGTCGAACCCCAGCCGCACGAGGATCTCCCGCACCCGCTGCTTCGCCGCGTCCTCGTCGCCCGCGTAGAACACCGTGACGGGCCGGCCGTCGAGCTGGGAGCGCTGGGCGGCGTACACCTCCGCGAAGACGGCGTTGAAGGCCTTCACCACGCTCACCTCCGGAAAGCGCCGAGAGATCTCCTCGGCGCCGGACGTCGTGTGCCCCATGCTCAGCGCCCGGTGGTTGTCGGTGATGGGGTTGGTGACATCGACGAGGATCTTCCCCGCGAGCGCCTCGCGCAGCGGCTCGAGCGTGGGGACGATCTGCGTGAAGGGCAGCGTCAGCAGGAGCAGCTCACACGCCTCCACCAGCGCGCGCGGCTCCAGGGCCGTCGCGCCCGGGCCCGCGTCGCGCGCCGCCTCGAGCGCATGCGCCTGGGTGCGCGAGGTGAAGGCCACCTCGTAGCCCACCCGGGTCATCCAGGCGCCCAGGGCCCGGCCCACCTTGCCACTGCCGATGATTCCAATCCGCATGACACCTCCCGCGAGCCCCTGTTATCAGCGCGCGACGCCGCTGGTGGCGCGTCGTGTCAAACCTCCCAGAAAAAAGAAGGACGAGCGAGATGGCGGAGCCAGTTCAAGAAGCGATTCATGCCATGGAGGCCTATACCGGCGCCGAGAAGGGCTACCGGCGCGCCCACTCCCGCGGGCTGGTGTTCCATGCGACGTTCACCCCCGCGCCCGACGCCCGGGGCCTGACGACGGCGGAGCACTTCCAGGGCCCGCCCATCCGCACGCTCGTGCGGCTGTCGAACGCCGCGGGCAACCCCCACGCCGGGGATCGCGTGTCGCCCACCCGGGGCCGGGTGCTGGGCCTCGCCGTGCGCTTCACCCTGCCCTCGGGCGGCTTCGCGACATGGGCCGCCGCCAACATCCCCGTCTTCCTCGTGCGCACGCCCCAGGAGTTCGTGCAGCTCACCACCGCCCAGCGCCCCGAGGGCGAGAAGCGCAAGCCCAACCCGCTGCGCCTGCTGGGCTACCTCGCCACGCACCTGAGCGCGCTGCGCGGCATCAAGGGCGTCGCCCAGCTCAAGCCCACGCCCAGCTTCGCCCACGAGCGCTTCAACGGCATCCACGCCTACCACCTGGTGGACGCGAACGGCCAGCGCCGCACCTTCCGCTACCGCTGGGTGCCCCTGGCCGGCCCCGCCTCCCTGAGCGAGGCCGAGGCCACCCAGCGCCCCGAGCAGTACCTGCTCGATGAAATCCGGCAACGCGTCTCGCGCGAGCGCGTGTCCTGGGATCTCGAGTTCCAGCTGGCCCAGCCGGGCGACCCCACCCACGACGCCACCCGCGCCTGGCCCGAGGACCGCCCGCTGGTGACCGTCGGCCGGCTCGTGCTCGAGCGCCCCTATGAGGACCAGCGCGAGTCCGAGCTGTTCGTCTTCGATCCGACCGGCGTCGTCCCCGGCATCGAGCTGTCCGACGATCCCATCCTGCGCTTCCGCTCCCAGGTGTACCGCGAGTCCCACCGCCGCCGCGCCCAGGAGACCAAGGCCGAGCCCAAGCCGGCCGACCTGGGACAGTAGCCCGCGGGCCCGGTTGACGCCGGACCCCCTGCCTGTTTATAGGTTGTTCGACCAACTTAGAAACAGGGGGTTCGGACATGGCCCGCCCATCGAACACGGAGGAGCGTCGGAGGCAGATCGTCCAGGGGCTGCTGCGCGTCATGGCCGAGCGCGGCTACGAGCGCGCGTCCATCGCGGAGATCGCGAAGGCGGCGGGGCTGAGTCCGGGTCTGGTGCACTACCACTTCGCCCAGAAGCAGGAGGTGCTCCTGGCGCTGATGGAGCAGCTCGCGGAGCGGGGGCGGGAGCGGGTGAAGGCGCGGCTGGCGCGGACGAAGGGAGGGCCGCGGGCGCGGGTAGAGGCCTTCATCGAGTCCTTCCTCGCCACGGGAGACCACGCGGAGCCGGAGGCGGTGGCGGCCTGGGTGACCATCAGCGCGGAGGCGCTGCGCCAGCCCGAGGTGCGCGAGGCCTACGACAAGGTGGTGCGCGCGGACCTGGCGCACCTGGAGGAGCTGGTGGGCGAGGTGCTCGGCCGGGAGCGGGCGCGGGCGGTGGCGGCGGGACTCTTCGCGGCGATCCAGGGCTACTTCGTGCTCTCGACGGCCGCTCCGGGGCTGATTCCCCCGGGCTCGGCCGCGGGCACGGTGAAGCGCATGGCCGCGGGGCTGCTCGACACGGCCGGCCCGGAGGCGCGGCGATGATTCACATCCTTCCCACACGGAGCCCCGGGCAGCGCCTCGGTTCCCCATCCTCTCCCTGGAGTCCTCGATGAGCCTGTCCTTCGTCACCCTCGGCGTCGGTGATGCCTTCTCCGCCCTGTACTACTCCTCCTGCCTGGCCGTCGAAGCCGAGGGCCAGGTGCTGCTCGTGGACTGTCCCCACCCCATCCGCAAGATGATGCGCGAGGCCAGCCTGTCCTCGGGAGTTGCGCTGGACGCCGATCGCGTGTCGGGCCTCGTGCTCACCCACCTGCACGCCGACCACAGCTCGGGCGTGGAAGGGCTCGGCTACTTCTCCTTCTTCGTGCTCAAGCGGAAGCTGCGTCTGCTCGCCCATCCGGACGTGACGCGCCGGCTGTGGGAGGGCCACCTCGCCGCCGGCATGGAGGATCTCATCCGCACGCCCGGAGGCGAGCCCGAGCGCCATGGGCTCGACGACTACTTCGAGCCCCTGCCGCTCTCCACCGAGCACGCCGTGCGCTTCGGCCCTTTCTCCATCGAGTGCCGCCGCACCTACCACCACGTGCCCACCACGGCCCTGCGCATCCGCGCTGGCGGGCGCTGCCTCGGCTACAGCGCGGACACCGCCTATGACGAGGGGTTGATCGCCTGGCTCGGCGAGGCGGACCTCGTGGTGCACGAGACGAATCACGGTGTCCACACACCCTATGCCCGGCTGGCGGCCCTGCCCGAGGCGGTGCGCGCGAAGATGCGGCTCATCCACTACCCGGATGGCTTCGACCTGGCGGCGAGCAACATCGAGCCGCTCGCGCAGGGACGCCGCTACACGGTGTGAATCGTGTCCGTCGCGCCCGCCACCTCGCTGTGCGAGAGGGAGGGCGCACATGTGGCGGCGCGTCACGGACGGGTCACGCGAGAAGGATGTACAAGCGGGCCCGACGTGGGAGATTCTCGCCGCCGCCAAGACTCCCATGTCCTCTCCGTTCCGCCCGCCGAGCCTCTCCGCCCTACTCCTGGCCCCCCTGCTGCTCGCGGGCTGTTCCTCCCTGTTGGGACGCACGCCGCCGTCCCCCGAGCCGGAGCTGGAGGACGAGCCCACCGTCACCGTCACCCTCCTGCACGTCAACGACGTGTATCAGTTCACCCCGGTGGACTTCGGGGGCCGCGGAGGACTGGCGCGGCTGTCCACCCTGCGCAAGCAGGTGCTCGCCGAATCGCCCCACACGCTGTTCCTGATGGCCGGCGACACGCTGGGGCCCTCGGTGGAATCCACCGTCCACAAGGGCAAGCAGATGATCGACGCGTGGAACGCCCTGGGCCTGGACTACGCGGTGCTGGGCAACCACGAGTTCGACTTCGGGCCGGACGTGCTGCGCCAGCGCATCAAGGAGTCACACTTCACGTGGCTGGGCGCCAACGTCATCGACAAGGAGACGAAGCGCCCCTTCGCGGACACGCCGCCCTTCGTCATCCGCGAGGTGGGCGGGGTGAAGGTGGGGCTCTTCGGGGTGCTGCTGGGCAAGACGAAGTACAGCTCCAAGCCCGGGCCGAACGTGTACTTCACGGACACCTGCGCCAAGGCGCGCGAGGTCGTGCCGCTCATGAAGGCCCAGGGCGCCCAGGTCATCGTCGGGCTCACGCACCTGTTCGTGGCCGAGGACAAGACGCTCGCGCGCTGCGCGCCCATCGACGTCATCATCGGCGGCCACGAGCACATCCTGATGCAGGCGGTGTCCAACGGCACGCCCATCGTGAAGATGTCCTCCGAGGCGCGCGAGCTGGGACGCGTCACGCTGCACGTGGGCACGCGCAGCGGCAAGCTGCGCAGCATGGACTTCGACGTGCTGCCGGTGACGCCGGACGTGCCCGAGGACACCGCCTTCACCGCCGCCATGCACCCGTATGACGCGCTGACGGCCGAGCTGTCCGAGCCCGTGGGCCGCACCTCCGTGCCGCTCGACGCGAACGAGCAGGCCAACCGCAACCACGAGACCAACCTGGGCTCCTTCATCGCGGACGCCTACCGCCAGGCCGCGGGCGCGCAGGTGGCGCTCATCAACGGCGGCGCCATCCGCTCGGACTCGGTGCTGCGGCCCGGTCCCCTCACCCGCCGGGACGTGCTGGCCATCCACCCCTTCCCGGACTCGGTGGTGAGCATCGAGGTGACGGGCGCGGTGCTGCTCCAGGCGCTGGAGCACGGTGTGAGCCGCAGCGCCGAGGAGGCGGATCCGGGGCGCTTTCCCCAGGTCTCCGGCATCCACTACACCTTCGACGTCTGCCGGCCCGTGGGCGAGCGCCTCGTGAGCGTCAGCGTGAATGGCGAGCCGCTCGATCCCAAGCGCACGTACACGCTCGCCACCAACTCGTACCTCTCCGGGGGCGGCGACGGGTACACCATGTTCAAGGGCGCGAAGTACCAGCTCGCCCCCAAGCAGGGGCGCACCACCCAGGAAGTGCTGCGCGCCGCCTTCGCGTCCGCGCCCTCCATCGTCCCCGGCACGGACGGCCGCATCCGGCGGCTGCGCGCGGGCGCCCATGACGTGGCGACCACGGACGAGGAGATCCCCATCTCCTGTCCGATCGGCGCCCGGGCGGCGCACTAGCCGCTACGCCCACCCGCGCAGCCGGTACACCAGCCGCCCGAACAGCTCCCGCAGCGCGTCCGTCCCCGCGGACAGGTTGGACGCCCGGGGCTGCCACCAGAAGCCGTGCGGATACCAGGCATGCGAGCGCACATCCACCGCGAGCGTGTCCGGATGCAGCCCCACCGCCTCGAAGGTCCCCAGCGCCCGGGGCATGTGCGCCGCGCTCGTCACCAGCAGCAGCTTGTGCCAGCCCCGCTCGCGGATGATGCGCTCGGAGTTCACCGCGTTCTCGCGCGTGTTGCGGCTCTTGGCCTCACGCACGATGCGCTCGGGGGCAATCCCCCACATCATCAACTGATGCGCGAGCAGATCCGCCTCCACCGGCGCCTCCGGGCGCGTGTCCAGCGTGCCCGCCGCCAGCAGCACCAGGCGCGCCTTGCCCTCGCGCAGCAGCTCGAAGCCCCGCATGATGCGCTCCGGCGCGGGGTTGTACTCGGGATAGCCCGAGCGCTCCGTGGCATCCGCGTCCACCGCCCCGCCCAGCACGATGACGGCGTCATAGACGGTGTCCGGCTGGTACGTGGACACCACGCCCGCCTCCACCCAGCGCTGGAGCGCGTTGGCCACGGCCTCGGTGGAGAAGACGTACAGCGTGAGCCACCCGAGCACCTGCAGCCCCACCGCCAGCCGCGCCCGCCTGCGGCGCAGCACGACCCCCACCGCCATGAACAACAGCGCCCAGGTGAGCGGCGCGAGGAACAGATCCAACACCTTCGACAGGAAGATGAACACGCCCGGGCCTAGCGCTCGCCCCAGTGGAGCTTCTTGCGAAGGATGGAGAAGTAGCCCACGCCGGGGTCGCGCAGGAGCTGCACCCGGTTGGGCGAGCGCACCACCTCGATGCTGTCCCCACACTGCAGGCCGTGGCCCGTCTGCCCGTCCAGCGTGAGGAAGGTGTCGGCGGTCTCGCTGCACAGGGTGATGCGGATGGTGCGGTCGGCGGGCACGAGCGTGGAGCGGTGCGTGAGGGCGTGCGAGCAGATGGGCGTGAGCACCGTGCAGTCCACCGAGGGGTGGACGATGGGCCCGCCCGCGGACAGCGAGTAGGCGGTGGAGCCGGTGGGCGTGGCCAGGATGACGCCGTCCGCCTTGTACGTGGCCACGGGCACTCCCTCGATGGACACCTCGTGGTCCGCCACGCGCGCGAGCGCCCCCTTGTTGATGACCACGTCGTTGAGGACCTCGTCCTGCACCAGCACCTTGCCGTCGCGCACCAGCCGGCAGCACAGCTTCATGCGCGACTCCAGCTTGAAGCGGCCCGCGAGCACCGCGTCCAGCGCGGGGAAGATGCCGTCCGCGGGAATCTCCGTCATGAAGCCCAGTGTGCCCAGGTTCACTCCGAGAATGGGCGTGGGGCGCCCATCCAGCAGCCGCGCGGCGTGGATGAGGGTGCCATCTCCTCCGAGCACCACCACGAGATCCGCCCGGCTCACCAGCTCCCGGTCCTCGATGCGCGGCCAGCCGAGCGTGTGGGCCAGGAGACGGTCCCCCAGCACCTCCAGCGAGGGGTAGCGTTCACGGATCCGCAGGGCGAGTTCCGCCGCCTCGGGCTTGTCCTTCTTCGCAACCAGAACCAGGGTGTGCACGATGGGTCCGGGTTGTAGACCAAGCGCCCCGGGTCGCGTTGGAGGAAATGGCCGCTTCGATGACCTCGTGACACCGGCGAGGCGCCGGACCGTCCCGGAGGGAGCCCCCCGTGGCCGCTGCCGGACCCGTCAGAGGCCGTACGCGGGAGCGATGACGTTCTCCCAGAGAGGACGGTTGAACTCGTAGCCGTTGCCGGTGCCCGAGGCCGGCAGCTTGAAGGTGCCGTAATCCTTGCCCTTGGCGTAGTTGCGGTAGCCGTGGGCGGCCTTGAAGAACAGATCCTTCGCCCCCACGGAGATGCGGTTCACCACCGCGGTGGTGGTGGTGCCCACGGGAATGGCCCCGTACGCCATCAGCACCGCGTGGTTGGTGAGGTCCGGCTTGAAGCCGTCATAGGCGTAGGTGATGGAGCTGCGCGCGCCGTTGGCGTCGTTGGAGTGGAACTCCTTGAGCTGGCCCACCTTGCCCTTGTTGGCCAACTGGGCACAGCCCTCCACCAGATAGCCCGAGTGCTCGCCCGTGCTCAGCAGCACCCCGGCGCCCGCGTTGAGGCCACAATCCACGGTGGCGCTGAACGTGTCGTTCGCCAGCAGCACGTAGATGTCGAAGAGCTGGTCGAGTGCCAGTCCCTTGTAGCGGTAGTTCCGGATGGCGCTCTCGATGGTGGCGGCGCTGGGAGCCCCCGCGCTCGGATTGGCGACATTCGTGTTGAAGACCGAGGCGAGCCGGGTAAGGCCCGCCGAGGTGAGCTGCGTCACGAAGGCGGCGTGCTTGTAGCCGTTGAGGAACGTGTCCGTCGCGGTCCGGCCCCCCAGGTACAGCGTGGAGACGAGCATCGCGCCCACCATGCCCTCGCGATAGTTGGGGTTCCAGTCGCGATCGAGGTTGGTGTCTCCATCGATGCCCGTGGGGGTGGCGGCGCCCGCGTTGCTCGTGTCGGAGGTGGTATAGGCCGAGCCCACCAGCGTCGCCTTCATGATGAGATCGATCTTCGTCTTCTCGGCGGCGGTGAGCTGCTCCCAGACGCGTGGGGTGCGTTTGGCGATGGCGAACATGCCCGTCATCATCCGCTCGTGCTGGGCCATGTAGCCGCCGTTGGCGAACGGATCCCGGTTGCCGCCGATGACGTAGCGCATCTGCTGCAGGAGCCTCGCATCGGCGCTCGTGTTCCCCTTGAAGGCCGCGATGGCGAGGAGGATGGACTGGCCATTGCAGTTGGAGCAGTAGCGTTCCCCCGTGGAGTTGACGCCGAACCACCCCAGCGGCGCGGCGATGGCCTGGTCCACCGTGGCCTGCGGAGGGCTCGCCAGCACCGGCACCGCGAGCCCCTCCTCCCCCGCTCCGAGCGCGGCCTCCTCTTCTGGAGTGGGGCCCGCACCACAACCCAGCAGGGACATCATCACGAGGGACGAGAGCAGACGACGCATGCGAGCGCTCCGGAGCAAGGGCTTGAAAAGCGCTTAACCCAAAAAACCGGAATTGTGAACAGACCCGCAATACGAGCAAACCTGCTCAATGCCCCCGTTACGTCATGGGCGTCCACTTGCGATCGCTGGAGGCCGACTCGACCGTCTTCTCGATGAAGCGCACCCCGCGCGCGCCATCGGTGACGCGCGGATAGTCCGCGGCGATCGGATCCGCGCGCACTCCGGCGAGCCGGGCGCGGATGTCCGCCGCGACGCCCAGGTACACGTTGGCGAACGCCTCGATGAAGGCCTCCGGATGACCGGAGGGCACGCGGCAGGCGCGGCGCGACGACTCGCTCAACCACGGCGAGCCCCGCGTGAGGATGCGCCTGGGTCCATCGAGCGGTGCATGCACCAACTGGTTGGGCTCCTCCTGCCGCCATTCGAGTGAGCCCGCGGAGCCGAACACGCGCAGGCGCAGATCGTTCTCGAAGCCGGCGGCGATCTGCGAGGCGACCAACACGCCCCGCACACCCCCGCGCCAACGCAGCAGCAGGTTGCCATCGTCATCGAGCCGGCGCCCGGGAACGAGCGAGCCGAGGTCCGCGCAGATCGCCTCGATCTCGAGCCCCGTGACGGTGGCGGCCAGGTTCTCGGCATGCGAGCCGATGTCGCCGATGGCGCCCGCCACCCCGCTCCTCTCGGGATCCGTGCGCCAACCGGCCTGTTTGTTGCCCTGGGCCTCGAGGTGCGTGGCGAGCCAGCCCTGGTTGTACTCGACGGTCACCTTGCGCAGCTCGCCCAGGACACCGCCACGCACCAGTGCCCGCGCCTCGCGGACCATGGGATAGCCGGTGTAGTTGTAGGTGACGCCGAACACGATGCCGGTGCGCTCCACCGTGCGCACGAGCTGCTCGGCCTGGGCGCTGGTGTGCACGAGCGGCTTGTCACACACCACGTGGATGCCGGCCTCGGCGAACGCCCTGGCCACCGGGTAGTGCACGTGGTTGGGCGTGACGATGGAAACGAAGTCGATGCGCTCGTCCGCCGGACGCTTCAGCTCATCGGCGAGCAGGTCCTCCCAGCGGCCGTGGTTGCGCGCGTCGGCGAGGCCCAGGTCGCGGCCGGAAGCGCGCGCCTTGTCCGGGTCGGACGAGAGCGCACCGGCGACCAGCTCCATCTGCCCGTCCAAGGCCATGGCCCGCCGGTGCACCGCGCCGATGAACGCGTCACGCCCACCACCGACCATGGCGTAGCGCAGCTTGCGATCGTGCGAGGCGCTCATTTCGCCGCCCGGGTCTGCTTGTCCTTGTCGAACGCGGCGTCGAACGCTCCCGCCGCGGCGGGGAAGTCGAGCCGCTTGCAGAAGGCGGCGCTCTCGGTCGCCCCGTGCACGCGATCCATCCGGCTGTCCTCCCACTCCACGCTCAACGGTCCCGCGTAGCCGGTGTCGTTGAGCGCGACGATGATGGACTCGAAGTCGATCAGCCCCCGGCCCACGCTGCGGAAGTCCCAGTAGCGGCGCGCATCGCCGAAGCTCGTGTGGCCACCGAACACGCCGACGGTGCCGTCGCCCCGGCCCCACCACACGTCCTTCATGTGCACGTTGAAGACGCGACCCGCGAACGTGCGGAGGAACTTCACGTAGTCCACGCCCTGGTAGCCGAGGTGGCTGGGGTCGAAGTTGAAGCCGAAGCGGCGGTGGCCCTTCACCGCCTCGAGCGCGCGCTGGGCGGTGGCGATGTCGAAGGCGATCTCCGTCGGGTGGACCTCGAGCGCGAAGCGGACATCGTGCTCCTCGAACCCGTCGAGGATGGGCGTCCAGCGGCGGGCGAAGTCGGCGAACCCCTTGTCCCAGAAGGCCTGGGAGGTGGGCGGGAAGGCATAGGTGGCGTGCCACACCGACGAGCCCGTGAAGCCCGTGACGGTCTTCACGCCGAAGGCGGCGGCGGCGCGCGCCGTGTCCTTCATCTCCTGGGCGGCGCGCTGGCGCACCCCTTCCGGCTCACCATCTCCCCACACGTGATCGGGAAGGATGGACTGGTGCCGCTCGTCGATCAGATCGCACACGGCCTGGCCGACCAGGTGGTTGCTGATCGCCAGGCATTGCAGTCCATGGGACTCGAGCAGGGCCCGCTTCTCACGCACGTACGTCTTGGAGGCGAGCGCCTCGCGCACGTTGAAGTGATCGCCCGAGCAGGCCAGCTCCAGGCCGTCGTAGCCCATGCGCCGGGCCAGCGGAGCGAGTTCGGAGAGAGGCAGGTCGGCCCACTGGCCGGTGAACAGCATGACGGGTCTTGGCATGGTCGGAGTCCGGGAAGGGAGTGGCACCCCGCGGCCCCACCCGCGTGGGAGGGGCCGGGGATGGAAGGCACCTAGAAGGGCGAGTTCGGGAAGTAGAACTGCTGGGCGTTCTCCTTGGTGATGAGCACCGAGGGGATGATCGTCTTGGGGGGCAGCGCCTCGCCCTTGAGGCGCGCCTCGGCGGTCAGCTTGATGGCCTCGTAGATGAACTTGGGCGAGTAGGAGACGTCGGCCTGGACGAGCTTGTTCTTGCCCTCGAGGATGGTCTTGACCATGCCCTTGGAGCCCGCGCCGCCGAACACCTCCTGGATGTCGGTGCGCTTGGCCTGCTCGATGGCCTTGAGCACCCCGACGGCCATGTCGTCATCGGCGGCCCACACGGCGTCGATCTGCTTGAAGCGCGTGAGGTAGTCCTGCATCACCTTGAAGGCATCGTCGCGGTTCCAGTTGGCGTAGCGCGCGTCGAGCAGCTTGATGTCGGGGTAGTTCTTCAGCACGGCGTTGAAGGCGTCCATGCGCTCGTTGTCGATCGTGGTCGCGATGCCACGCAGCGCCACGATGTTGCCCTTGCCGTTGAGGCGCTTGGCCAGGTACTCGGCCGGAATGCGGCCGAAGGCGGTGTTGTCCCCGGCGACGTAGGCATCCTGCGCGCTGGTGTCGGTCAGCCCCCGGTCGACCACGGTGACGTAGACGCCCTTGCTTTTCACCTGCGCCACGGGCCGGGTGAGCGAGGCGGATTCGAAGGGGAAGACGACCAGGGTGTTGATCTTGTTGACGGTCAGCAGGTCCTGGAGCTGATTGGCCTGCTCGGAGGCATTGGCCGCCGTCTTCACGGTGATCTTCAGGCCCGGGTGCTGCTTCTCCAACTCCTTCTTGGCCTCGTTGGCCCACCAGACGATGCCGCCGGTGAAGCCGTGGGTGGCCGCTGGGATGGCCACGCCGAGGTTGACCTGCTTGTCCTGCGCGAGCGCTCCGGACGCGGTGAGGAGCGCGGCCATGGCGGATAGGCCGAGGGCGAGTCTACGGAAGATGGGCTTCATACGGGTTGTCTCCTGGTGGGGTAAGGGAGAACGACAAGGCAGCCCCCCGGCTGCCGGACGACACCACTCACTTCGTCACGAGGCGCCTTTGCGCCGGCGCTGCATGAACGCCACGCCGATGATCACGAAGCCCTGAACCGCCGAGTTCAGGTACACGCTGATGATGCTGGTGAGGTTGAGGATGTTGCTGATGACGGACAGCAGGATCGCGCCCACGACGGTGCCGGTGATGGTGCCCGAGCCGCCCTTGAGCGCGGTGCCCCCGACGATCACCGCCGCGATCGCCTCCAGCTCCCACAACAGGCCGGTGGTGGGCGAGGAGGAGCCGAGGCGCGGCACGTACAGGACGGTGGCGATACCCACGCAGACGCCGAGCAGCATGTAGGTGAGCACCTTGATGCTGTTGACGTCCACGGCGGCGTAGCGCGCCACCTGCTCGTTGGAGCCGATGGCCTGCACGTAGCGGCCGTAGGCCGTGCGGTTGAGGATGAGCCCTCCCCCGAGCGCGACCGCGAGGAACACCCACACGGGAACCGGGAGGAGGAAGCTGGCGTAGTAGACGGGGCCGTAGGCATCGGACAGGTCCGAGTCCAGGGTGATGGCACCGCCGTCGGCGAAGTACGTGAGGTACGCCCGGAAGATGCCGAGCGTGCCGAGCGTCACGATGAACGGCTCGATGCCACCCCGGGTGATCAGCAGGCCGTGCGCGAGGCCGAACAGCGCGCCGAGCAGGATCGCGAAGCCGATGCCGAGCGCGATCACGGACACGGGGGAGCCGAGCGACGGGGCCAGGCGGTTCATCAGGAGGATCTGAGCGCCGGCGATGAGCGCGGCCATCGAGCCCACGGAGAGATCGATGCCTCCGGAGATGATGACGAAGCACATGCCCACCGCGATGATGCCGATGAAGGCGGTGCGCGTGAGGACGTTCATCACGTTGTCGAGCGTGGCGAAGTCGCCGTTGAGCGCGGTGCCGGCGATACACAGCACGATGAGCCCGAGCAGAGGGCCGAAGCCATGCAGGAGGGCGCGGACACGGTGGAGCGGCGTCCCGTCCGAGGCGGACAGAGCGGTGGCTCCCGGCCGAAGGGAATCAGTGGGTTCCGGTGGCATGGGCGATGAGTTCCTCTTCGGTCAGTTGGTCGGCCTCGAGCGTGGTGCGGAGCTGGCCGCCGCGCATCACCGCCACGCGGTGGCACAGTCCGATCAGCTCCATCAGCTCGGAGGAGATGACGATCACGGCCCGGCCCTCGCGGGCCAGCGCTTCGATCAGGAAGTAGATGTCGCGCTTGGCGCCCACGTCGACGCCGCGCGTGGGCTCGTCGAGCACCACCACCTTGGGGTCGGGGTGCAGCACCTTGGCGAGCGCGAGCTTCTGTTGGTTGCCGCCGGACAGGGCCGAGGCGCGGTTGTCCAGGGAGCCCGTGCGGATGCCGAAGCGCTTCACGGCGTCCTCGAGTGCCTGGCGCTCGGCCTCGGGCCGCAGCCAGGGCGTGGCGTAGCGCGAGAGCGCCATCATCGTCAGGTTCTCGCGCAGGCCGAAGTGCACGTGCAGGCCCTTCCCCTTGCGATCCTCGCTGAGGTACGTGAGCCCGTCCCCAGCGGCATCCCGGGGGTTGCGCCAGTGGGCGCGGCGGCCATCGAGCTCGACGTGCTCCACCTCGCGCGGCCTCAAGCCGAGAAGGCCCTCGAACAGCTCGGTGCGGCCGGCGCCGACCAGTCCCGCGAACCCGAGGATTTCTCCGGGACGCACGTCGAAGCTCACGTTCCGGGCCCACCCCGGCACCGTGAGTCCCCGCACGCTCAGCCGGGGCGGAACGTCCGCGGGAGGAGGCGCCTTGGGTGGGTAGAGATCCGAGGCCTCGCGGCCCACCATGAGGCTGGCCATCTGGTGGCGTGTCACGTCGCGCGTCGCCGAGCGGGCGACGAAGCGGCCATCCCGCATCACCACCACCTCATCCGTAATGCGCTCCACCTCGTCCAGCTTGTGCGAGATGTAGAGCAGCGAGACGCCATCGGCCTTGAGCTGGGCGATCAACGCGAACAGGCGCTCGGTCTCGCCCGGCGTCAGCGTGGCCGTGGGCTCGTCCATGATGAGCAGCCGCGCCTTGCGGGCCAGCGCCTTGGCGATCTCCACCAGTTGCTTCTCCGCGACGATCAACTGGCGCACCGGCGTCTCGGGAGAGGCCCTCAGCCCCACCTGCTCCAGCACGCGCGCGGACTCGCGGTTCATCGCCGCGTCGTCCAACAACCAGCCGCGCTTCTTCTCGTGACCGAGGAAGATGTTCTGCGCGATTGTCAGATCCTCGGCGAGGTTGAACTCCTGGTGGATCAACACGATGCCCCGGGCCTCGGCCTCGCGGGAGCCGGTGAAGTGGACCGCCTCGCCATTGACGAGCACCTCGCCCGAGGTGGCCCGCTCGTAGCCGGAGAGGATCTTCATCAGCGTGGACTTGCCCGCGCCGTTCTCGCCCAGCAGGCCGACGACCTGGCCCGGTGGCAGCGCGAAGCTGACCCCGTGCAGCACCCGCACCGGGCCGAACGCCTTCACCACATCACGGAACTCGATGGCGAGACTCATCGCGCCGCTCCCTTCATGCGCAGGGTCTCCTGCATGGCCAGCACCGCGGCGCCGATGAGTCCCGACTGCTCCCCGAGGGGGGAGAGCTGGATCTCGAGCTGGCGCGTGGAGAGCGCCAGCGAGCGCTGGTAGATGCTCTGCCGCAGCGACGCGAGGAACAGCGGGCCGATGCGCATCATCGAACCGCCGAAGAAGATGTGCGACGGGTTGAAGAAGTTCACGGCCGACGCGAGCATCTGGCCGATGAGCCCGCCCGCGCGTTGCACGATGGCGTTGGCCGCCGCGTCCCCCGCGCGGCTGGCGCGGGCCACGTCCTCGGGGCGGATGGTGCCAGTGGCCGCCAGGGTCTCCGCGAGCAGCGCGCTCTCGCCCGCCTCCACCGCCGCGCGTGCCATGCGGGCGATCGCCGGTCCCGCCGCCATCGCCTCCACGCAACCCAGGTTGCCGCAGTGGCAGCGCGGACCGGACGGGTCCACGCAGATGTGGCCGACATCTCCCGCCGAGCCGGTGGAGCCCCGGTACACCTGGCCCTGGCACACGATGCCGCAGCCGATGCCGGTGCCCACCTTGATGACCAGGAAGTTGTGCAGCGAGCGCTGCAGCCGCCACAGCTCCCCGAGCGCCATGATGTTGACGTCGTTGTCCACGAAGAGGGGCGCGGCGAAGTCGGCCTTCATGTCGTCGCGGAGGGAGAAGCCATCCCACTCGGGCATGAGCGGCGGGTTGACGAGCTGGCCGGACTCGAAGTTGACGGGGCCCGGCACGCCCATGCCGATGCCGATGACGTCGTGGGCCGAGCGACCGGCCTGCTCCAGCAACTGACGCAGCAGCGCCCGCACGCGCGCGAGGACGACCTCGGGGCCCTTGCGCACGTCCGCGGATTCCACGTGCCGCGCCAGCACCTCCAGGTCCGGCGTCAGCACGCCCACGCGCAGGCCGGTCGCGCCGAGATCCGCCGCCAGCAGCACGCCCAGCCCCCGATGCAGCCGCAGCGTCTCGGCCCGGCGGCCACCGGACGAGGCCTGCAAGCCGTTCTCCTCCAGCAGCCCCCGCTCCAGAAGACCCGCCACCACCGCGTTGGCTCGCGTCTTGGAGAAGGCCGAGCGCCGGGCGAGCGCGTCGCGAGACAGGCCACCGGACCAGAACACCGTGTCCAGCAGGGCGAGCTCTCCAGGAGATAGGCCGTTCCAGCGGTTCAAGTCGGGTCTCAGCGGGGGTGAAGGGCGTTGCGCGAAAGCCGAAGTGCAAACTACTGGGGAGAACTTCGGCCCGACAACGCAAAACTTCGACCCGAAATGGGTCTATACCCATTCACCTCGTGCGGAATCGATTCACTGAACGGAAGAAAGACCACCTCTCGAAGGACGGCCTGGCGGTCGCGGCGGCACAACGGCTCCGTGACAGGGTCGGAGGGGGACAACAGTATTTCCCCATGGATCTCTTCGAGCACGCCAGCCGCAAGGACGAGGCCACCCTGGCGCCCCTCGCCGAGCGGATGCGCCCCACCCGTCTGGAGGAGTTCGTCGGCCAGGAGCACCTGACGGGAGAAGGCCGCTTCCTGCGCCGGGCCATCCAGCAGGATCAGGTGCCATCGATCATCCTCTGGGGCCCTCCTGGGACGGGCAAGACGACGCTCGCCCACCTCATTGCCCACTCCACCGGCGCCGCCTTCGAGTCGCTCTCCGCGGTGCTCTCCGGAGTGAAGGAGATCCGCGAGACGGTGGCGCGAGCGCAGGAGCGCTGGAAGATGCGCCGCCAGCGCACCCTGCTCTTCGTGGATGAAATCCACCGCTTCAACAAGGGGCAGCAGGACGCGCTGCTGCCGCACGTGGAGAAGGGGACCGTCACCCTCATCGGGGCCACCACGGAGAACCCCTCCTTCGAGCTGAACGCGGCGCTCCTGTCGCGCGCGCGCGTCGTCACCCTGAGAGGGCTGGAGGAGGAGGAGCTCGTGGCGCTCTTGCGCCGGGCGGTGGAGTCCCCCAAGGGCCTGGCGGGCAAGGTGCAGGTGGACGATGAGGCGCTCACCTTCCTCGTGCAGGCGTCGGGAGGAGATGCGCGCAAGGCGCTCACGGCGCTGGAGGCCGCCGCCGCGCATGGGGGCACCCGCGTGGACAAGGCCATCGCCGAGGAGGCCCTGCAACACAAGGCGCTGCTCTACGACAAGGCGGGCGAGGAGCACTACAACGTCGTGAGCGCCTTCATCAAATCCATGCGGGGCTCGGACGTGGACGCCGCGCTCTACTGGATGACGCGCATGCTGGAGGCGGGGGAGGATCCGGTCTTCATCTTCCGGCGCATGGTCATCTTCGCCTCGGAGGACGTGGGCAACGCGGATCCGCGTGCGCTCGGAGTGGCGGTGGACGCGCTGCGCGCCTTCGAGCTGATGGGCCTGCCCGAGGGCACCCTGCCCCTCACCCAGGCGGTGACGTACCTGGCGCTCGCGCCCAAATCCAACGCGGTCATCTCCGCGTACGCCGCGGTGCGCGCCGCCGTCACGGAAGGAGGCGCGCTGCCGGTGCCCGCGCACCTGCGCAACGCGCCCACCAAACTGATGAAGTCACTGGGCTACGGCGCGGGCTACAAGTACCCGCACAACTTCGAGGGCAACTACGTCCCGGAGGACTACCTGCCCTCGGCGCTCAAGGGCCGGCGCTTCTACACGCCCACGCGCAACGGTTTCGAGCGGGAGATGGCCGAGCGCTACGAGGAGATCCAACGTCTGCTGGCGAGCCGCTCGCGCGATCCGGGCGAGGAGGGCTGAGCGGCCCCCCCGTCAGGACTCAGGACGCGGCGTCGAGGGTATCGTCGTCGTCGTCGTCCTTGGAGCGCTTCATGGTGCGGCCGGCCACCTCGTACTGCTTGAGCAGGCGGCGGAAGTTGGAGCGATCCACCCCGGCGGCGCGCGCGGCGCTGGAGACGTTGTGGGTGTGCTTCTCCAGGAGCGCGGTGAGGTAGCGCCGCTCGAAGGCGCGCATGGCCAGGCGCTTGGCCTGGGCGTAGGGCAGGTGCGCGAGGCTGAACACCTCCACCTGGGCGCCGGCCTGGGGAGCCTCCTGGAAGCCCGGCGGCAGATCATCCGTGTCCAGCACCTCCTTGGAGGTGAGCACCACGGCGCGCTCGATGACGTTCTCCAGCTCGCGCACGTTGCCCGTCCACCGGTTGCAGGTGAGGGCCTCGAGGGCGCGGGGCGTGAAGCCCGTGACGCGCTTGCCCACCTTGGCGGTGTACACCTTGAGGAAGTGGTGGGTGAGCAGCGGCACGTCCTCGGGACGATCGCGCAGGGGCGGCAAGTCGATGGTGATGACGTTGAGCCGGTAGAACAGGTCCTCGCGGAACTTGCCCTGCTCCTTGGCGCGGCTGAGGTCCACGTGCGTGGCGGCGATGACGCGCACGTCCACCTTCACCGGCTCGTTGGCGCCCACGCGCTTGACCTCGCCCTCCTGCAGCACGCGCAACAGGCGCACCTGGGTGGCGGGGGGCACGTCGCCAATCTCGTCGAGGAAGATGGTGCCGCCGTCGGCCGCCTCGAACAGACCCTTCTTGTTGGAGGTGGCACCGGTGAAGCTGCCCTTCACGTGGCCGAACAGCTCGCTCTCCAGGAGCGTGTCCGTGAGGGCCGAGCAGTTGACCGCCACGAAGGGCTTGTCCTTGCGCGCGCTGCGGTAGTGGATGGCGCGCGCCACGAGCTCCTTGCCCGTGCCGCTCTCACCCTGGATGAGCACCGTGGCGGTGGAGTGGCTCACCGTCTCCACCAGCTTGAACACGGCGCGCATCTGCGCGGACTGGCCGATGAGCTCCTCGAACTGGTTGCGCGCGCTGAGCGCCTCCTCGAGCGCGCGGGCCCTGTCGCGCAGTGACTTGCGCTCGGCCGCCTTGGCCACCGTCATGCTCACTTCGTCGATGTTCTCGAAGGGCTTGGTCAGGTAGTCGTAGGCGCCGGCCTTCACCGCCTCCACGGCCGTCTCCACCGTGGCGAAGGCGGTCATCATGATGACCTCCACGTCGGGCCGCACCGCCTTGATGCCGCGCAACAGGTCCATGCCGGACAGGTTGGGCATCTTGATGTCCAGCACGGCCACGTCGATGGAGGGGTCCTTCGCGGCCGTCAATCCCTCGACGGCGTCGTCGATGGAGACGACCTGGTAGCCCTCGCGCACGAGGATGGAGGTGACGGCCTTGAGGACGATGGGATCGTCGTCCACGACCAGGATCTTGGCGCGTTTGGGGGCGGGGGAGGACGGGGGAGGGCTCACGGCGACCTCTCGAGCTGCAACGGAATGGGGATGTAGACGGTGAAGCGAGAACCCTCGCCCATCTGGGTATCGACCTTGAAGACGCCGCCGTGGTCCTCGACGATACGGTAGGCGATCGACAAGCCCAGGCCCGTTCCCTGACCCGGAGGCTTCGTGGTGAAGGAGGGCTCGAAGATGCGCGCGAGGTAGCGCTCCTCGATGCCACAGCCCGTGTCGGCGACGCGGAAGAAGCAGCGATCCTCTTCCCTGCCCGTCTCCAGCGTCAGGTTGCCGCCGGTGGAGGGCAGCGCGTGCAGGCCGTTCTGCAGCAGGTTGAGCATCACCTGCGACAGCTGGCCCGGGTCTCCGAACAGCTCGGGCAGCTGCGGCTCCAGGCGCAGGTCCAACCGCACCTTGGGGTAGGACTTGAGCTGGGCCCCGAAGAGCACCGCCGAGTCCTCCGCGCACTTGTTGAGCTGGAACGTGCGCCGATCATCCGTGCGGCTGTGGCGGCTGAACTTCAAGAGGCTCTCCACGATGCGCTTGCAGCGCAGCGCGCTCTCCTCGATGAGGCCCAGCGACTCGAGGTCCTCCTTGCTGCGGCCCTCGTCGCGCTTCATCAACTGCGCGAAGGCGAGGATGCCACCCAGCGGGTTGTTGATTTCGTGCGCCACGCCGCCGGCGAGCTGCCCCACCGCCGCCATCTTCTCCGTCTCGATGAACCGGCGCGTCATCTCGCGCTCGTCGGTGATGTCCCGGTAGGAACACACCGCGCGCCCCTCGCCCGTGAGCGGGTAGGCGGCCATGGCGTAGATGCGGCCACGGGGGCGGATCTCCGCGCGCGTGCCGCGATTGCTCTCCAGCGCCTCGTGCAGGGGACAGCCCGGGCAGGGCGAGTCGCGATCGAACAGCAGCTTGTGGCACAGCTGCTCGGAGCCTTCCTCGCTCAGCGGCTCCTTGAGCCGGTCGCCCGCCAGCTCCGTGTAGGCGCGGTTGGCGCGGCGCACCCCATAGTCCGCGCGCACCACGGCGAGCGGCGTGTCCATGGAGTCGAACGCCAGCTCCCACTCCCGCTTGGCCTGGCTGAGCAGGTGCGTGCGCAGCGTCACGCGCGTCTCCAGCTCCGCGTTGAGCCGCCGCAGCTCCTCGTTCTGCTGCTGCGTCACGCGCAACAGCCGCTCGTTCTCCGCCTGCAGCGCGTACTGCTCGAAGGCGCTCTTGACCGTGAGGACCAGGTGGCTGTCGTTCCACGGCTTGGAGATGAAGCGGAAGATCTCCGAACGGTTGATGGCCTCCTCGATGGCCTGTTGATCCGCCTGCCCCGTGAGCATGATGCGCTGGGCGCGGGGGACCTGCGCCTTCACGCGGCTGAGGAACTCCACGCCATTCATGCCCGGCATGCGGAAGTCAGAAATGACCACTTCGGGCGTGAAACGCTCGAGGGCCTTGAGACCCTCTTCCGCGTCCGACGCCGTCTCGATCTGCCAGTCACCGCGCCGGAGAACACGCCGGATGGACTTCAGGATGTATTCCTCGTCGTCCACCAGCAACAGCCGACCGCGTGGCACCGCTCCCTGTGTCTGCGCCAGTTCCAGTGGCAACCTCGTCCCGAATCCGAACCCCGAGCGTTTGCAATGACGCTGCCAACATCCATTATCTCGCAAACCGCCCTGATACCGGGTGCTTCAACACCCGGGGCTCCTGAACACCCTGGGTATAATCATACCCCGACTGAAAAATCGGGTCAATGGGGACCCACCCCTTTTGACCCATCCAGCAGACAAGGGGACTAGGGGGAGGCGGGCCGTTCGGGGGAGGACGCGAGGGCCGAGTGGACGCAGATGCGGTTACGGCCCTCGTGTTTGGCGCGGTAGAGGGACTCGTCGGCGGAGCGCACCAGCTGCTCGGCGTTGCCCACGGCGTGGTGGGGGAAGGAGGCGACGCCCACGGAGGCGGTGACGCGCAGGGTGCGCTCCGGGCCGGTGTGCAGCACGCCCAGCTCCCGCCAGACGCGCTCGGCCACGGTGAGCGCGCCGGCCAGGGGCGTGCGCGGCAGGAGGATGGCGAACTCCTCGCCGCCGTAGCGCGCCAGCAGGTCCGTCTCGCGCACGCTGCGCTGGAGCGAGGCCGCCACGTCGCGCAGCACGAGGTCGCCCACCTGGTGGCCGTGGTCGTCGTTGAAGCGCTTGAAGTGATCCAGGTCGATGAGGATGAGCGAGAGCGGATCGTCGTAGCGCTGGGCGCGCCGGAACTCCTCGCGCAGGCGGTCCTGGAAGTAGCGGTGGTTGTGCACCTGGGTGAGCCCGTCGGTGATGGACAGGCGCTCGAGCGCGTTCACGCGCGTGAGCAGCGCGTCCATGCGCTGCCGCTCCTGGAGGCAGCGCTCCACCCGGACCGACAACTCCTCGGGATCCACGGGCGTGCGCACCACCTCGGCGCCCAGGCGCAGCACGGCCACCACGGCCGCGTTCTCCTCGGCGGGAATGAGCGCGATGATGGACGGACGCTGCCCGTCATCGTCCCGGCCCATCAGGTGCTGCAGGAGAGCGCGCGCGGGCCCACCGGCCGGCCCGAGCACGAGCAGCACCAGACGAGCCTCGTCGATGAGGCGTTGGGCCTCCGCGCCAGCGGAGACCAACCGGATGGAGAAACCGTCCTGCTCCAGCGCACCCGCGAGTTGTGCTTGCCGAGCGGGCTGTTCGTCCACCAACAGTATGAGGCGCCTGTCTCCCACATCACCCCTCGAAACCAACCAAAGCCGTGACGCTAGCACGTCCGTCAGTCACTCCGCGACCGTTGGATTGCGCTCGGCCGGGGATGTTTGATAGCAGCCGCCTCCCCCGTGAGCCGTTCACCGGGGTGCACCGTCGAGGTCTTCCATCGTGGCTCCTTCTCCCAGCATCAGCCTCTTCTTTCCCGCCTGGAACGAGGAGGATTACGTCGAGCGCTCGGTCATGCGCGCCCTGGAAGTGCTTCCACAGCTGACCGATGATTTCGAAATCATCGTCGTCAACGACGCGTCCACGGACAGGACCCAGGAGATTTGCGAGCAGCTCGCCGCGCGCATTCCCCAGTTCCGCTTCATCACGCACCCGGTCAACCTCAAGCTCGGCGGCGCCATGCGCACCGGCCTGTCCGCGTCCACCAAGGACATCGTGGTGTACTCGGACATCGACCTGCCCTTCGATCTCAAGGAGCTGGAGCGGGCGCTGCACCTGATGAAGTACCTCGAGGCGGACATGATCTGCGCCTTCCGCTTCGATCGCACGAGCGAGGGCCCCAAGCGCATCATCTACTCGTTCGCCTACAACCTGCTCATCCGCACGCTCTTCGGTGTCCATGTGAAGGACATCAACTTCAGCTTCAAGGTGATGCATCGCAAGGTCCTGGAGTCGGTGGAGCTCAACAGTCTGGGCTCCTTCATCGACGCGGAGCTGGTGGTAAAGGCAATCCATCAAGGGTTCCGGGTATTCCAGATGGGCGTGGATTATTTCCCGCGCACGCGCGGCATCTCCACGCTGTCCTCGCCCGCGGTCATCCTGAAGATGGTGCGGGAGCTGTCGCGGCTCTACCCGGAGACGCGCTGGCCCAAGGCGGCCCAGCGTCCGGTGCGGCTGCCCCCCACGGTGGCCCCCCTGCACGGCCCGGCGCGCGAGAAGGCGCGCGGCCACGGATAGGCCCCGGTGAAGCACGCGCCCACACGCCTCGTCGTCAACGCGGACGACCTCGGGCTGCACCCGTCCCTGGACGCGGGCATCCTGCGCGCCCACCGCGAGGGCATCGTCACCAGCGCCACCGTGCTCGTCATGGGCCCCAGTGCCCCCGAGGCGGTGCGTCAGGCGCGAGCCCAGGGACTCGCCCTGGGGGTCCACCTCGCCGTGTGCACCCGGCTCGCCCCCGTCTCGCCTCCCGCCTGCGTCCCCACGCTCGCGCCCGGCGGGCGTCTGCGCTCGGGCTGGGCGGACTTCGCGCGCGCGTGGCTCACCGGACGGGTGCGCCGCGAGGAGCTGGAGCGCGAGCTGGCCGCGCAGCTCGCCCGGGCCCGGGAGCTGGGCGCCGAGGTGGATCACCTCGACATGCACCAGCACCTGCACCTGCTGCCCGGCGTGCGCCCCGTCGTGGAGGCGCTGGCGCGGCGTGAGCGCCTGCCCCTGCGCTGGCCGGACCGGCTGCCCCGGCTCGCCTGGAGACGGGCGCCCGGAGCCGCGGTGAAGACGTCGCTGCTCACGTTGCTGGCCCGGAGCGCGCCCAGGCCGCCACCGGGCGTGCGGCGGGTGAGCGCGGGCGGCGTCTTCGAGGCGGGCCAGCTCGACGAGGCCGCGCTCCTGTCGCTGCTCGACGCCCTGCCACCCGGGGACTTCGAGCTGGGCTGCCACCCAGGCGAGGGCCGCCCGCATGTGCCGGAGGATCCTCAGTGGACCTATGGCTGGCAGTCCGAGCTGGACGCGCTCACCAGCCCCCGCGTGCGCGCCCGGCTCCAGCGCGCCGGGGTGGAGCTGACCACCTACGGCGCCCTGGCTTCCGCCACGTAGAGGATGTGGGGCGTCGTGTAGCCCGCGCCCAGCTCCACCGTCTCGAGCAGGTGCAGGCCCACGTCGCGCAGCAGCGCATCCATCGCGTGCCGCGGCTGGAGCACCAGCGCGCCGCCCGCCTTCGTGCGGCCGAGCACCTTCACCATCACCCACTCCTGCGCGAGGCACTTGCGGTGCTTCCAGGAGCCATCGCCCTCGGCTTCCTTCACCAGCAGCCGCCCCCCCGGGCGCAGCAGCCGCGCCGCGTCGCGAAGGAAGTCCGGCCAGCGCTCCAGGGGCAGCAGGTACAGCACGTCACACACCACCACCGCGTCGAACCCGCCCGCCTGTCCGGCGGCCAGGGACTCCACGCTCCCGACCTCGAACACCGCGTTCGGCAGCGTCCCCGGCCCCTTCCGCGCCCAGGCGATCTTCCGTGGGTCGGGATCGACCCCATGCACGTGGCGCCGGGAATCGCCCAGGGCGAGCAGGCCGGAGAGCAGACCATGGCCACAGCCCACCTCGGCGACGCGGCCCCCGGGGGGGACCCGGGCGGCCACCGCCTCCAGGGGAGCCGAGAAGGCCCGGGCGTGCACGTGGAAGCGCTCGCCCGGGGGCAGGTGGGAGAAGAGGGACAGGGTGGGAGTGAGTGGGGCGTTCACGAGAAGTAGTAGTTCAGGCCGAAGGCGGTGGAGAGCAGCAGGAGCGACACCGAGCTCACGACGAGAATGCCCCGACGCAGCCGGGGGCGCTCGCGCAGCAGCACCGCGGCGGTGAGGAAGAGGGGAAAGGCGGACAGGAGGTAGCGCCCCATGCCCATGAAATCCTTGGTGGACACGACGGGAATGCCGACCATGACGGCGCAGAACGCGCCATAGCCCCAGCCCAGGCGCTTGAAGGTGGGCCACACCAGGGCGAGCGCTCCCAGACTCAGCGCCGCGTGGAGGCAGATCCACAGGACGAAGTCCGGGGTGGACTCCGGAGAGAAGACGCTCTTGAACCAGGACACCTTGAGCCACGAGCGCCAACCGGGCACCTGCCCCCATGCGGCCTGCACCTTGGCGAAGGCGAGTGGCTCCTGGAAGCGCCACTGCAGGTAGAGCATGAAGGAGACGAAGCCGAGCGCGGACAACAGGGGCAGCAGATCCACGGCCGTCCAGGGCAGCCCCCGCTCGCGCTTCCACTCGAGCCGGCGAGCCAGCAGCCCCACCACCACGGCGGGCGCCACGGGCCGTGCCGCCGTGGCGAGCGCGCCCAGCACCACCGCCGGACCCAGGCGCCCCTCCTCCAGCAGGATGAAGGCGGCCACCACCACCAGGATGAAGAGCGCGTCGGAGTACATCACCCCGTAGATGAAGAAGGTGAAGGGGTAGAGCGCCAGCAGCAACGCGGCCTGGAAGGCGGTGGTGGGCTCCACCCGGGTGCGAGCCCAGCGCAGGAAGAGCAGCACGGAGAGCGGCCCGCACAACAGCGTCACCAGCACCCCGGCCTGGTGCACGTCGAGCCCGAGCCAGTACACGGCCCGCACGACGAGCGGATAGAGGGGGAAGAAGGCCACCGAGCTCTGCTCCCCGCGCCTGTAGAAGTAGCCGTGCTCGACGATGTGCGAGTACCAGCCAGAGTCATAGGCGTACCACCCGCCCATGACGTACCCGAGGAGGTCCGTCTCGGGACCCGGAGGCACGCGGTGGTGCTGGTAGTACCACTCCCCAGCGCCCACGGCTGCCGCGCACGCGACGAACGCGCACAAGATGACGAGGGAAAGGGCGCGGTAGGGGGCACGTTCCATGGCGGCGCAGGCATCATCCAGAAAAGCGCTCCGGTCAAGACGGGCCGCGTCCGGCATCACGTGTTGCTTTCCGCCCCGTCCCCGTTCACCGACAATGCCGCGCCTTCTCCAGGACAGAGCATGCACCCCTCACTCCGCCTCCTCCCGTTGCTCGCGCTCCTCGCGCTCACCGCGCCCGCGTGGGCCCAGCCTCCCAGGGCCTCTCCCTCCGTCGACGAGCGCGCCGCGTACCTCCGCGCGAACTACTCCAAGTTCGAGTACCGCGTCCCGGTACGCGACGGCACGAAGCTCTTCACCTCCGTCTACGTCCCCAACGACGCGAGCCCCAGCAAGCGCTACCCCGTGTTGCTCGTTCGCACCCCCTACTCCGTCGCTCCCTACGGAACGGACCGCTACCCCGCGCGGCTCGGGCCCACGGCCGCCTACGAGAAGGAGGGCTTCATCTTCGTCTTCCAGGACGTGCGCGGGCAGCACATGTCCGAGGGCACGTTCGTCAACATGCGGCCGCACCTGGCCGCGAAGAAGGGCCCCAAGGACACCGACGAGAGCACCGACACCTACGACACCATCGAGTGGCTGGTGAAGAACGTGCCGGGCAACAACGGCCGCGTGGGCCAGTGGGGCATCTCCTACCCCGGCTATTACACGTCCGCGGGCGCCATCGACTCGCACCCGGCGCTCAAGGCCATCTCCCCCCAGGCGCCCATCGCCGACTGGTTCTGGGATGACATGCACCGCCACGGCGCCTTCAACCTGGTGCTGGCCTTCAACTTCTTCTCCGGCTTCGGCCTGCCCCGGCCCCAGCCCACCGACAGCGAGGAGTGGAAGCGCTTCGAGCACGGCACTCCCGACGCCTACCAGTTCTTCCTCGAGCTCGGCCCGCTCGGCAACGCGGACACGCGCTACTTCAAGGGCGACGTCGCCTTCTGGAAGGACCTCGCCGCGCACCCCAACTACGACGCCTTCTGGCAGTCGCGCAACCTGCTGCCCCACCTGAAGAACATCAAGGCCGCGGTGCTCGTGGTGGGCGGCTGGTTCGACACCGAGGACCTCTACGGGCCGCTGCGCACCTACGCCGCCATCGAGAAGCAGAACCCAGGCATCTCCAACTCCCTGCTCATGGGGCCGTGGATCCATGGCGGATGGATGCGCACGGACGGCTCGTCGCTGGGGGACGCGGACTTCGGCTTCCCCACGAGCCCGCTCTACCAGGAGTTGGGCTTCACCTTCTTCAAGCACCACCTCAAGGGCGGTGAGGCTCCCGCCCTGTCCGAGGCCACGCTCTTCGAGACCGGCGCCAACCGCTGGCGGCGCTTCGACACCTGGCCGCCCAAGGCTGTGCGCGAGCAGCGGCTGTACTTCCAGCCCAAGGGCGCCCTCGCCTTCCAGGCCCCGTCCGCCACGGGCGAGTCCTTCGACGAGTACGTGAGCGACCCGGCCAGGCCCGTGCCCTACACGCAGGAGCTCACCACCGGCTGGGCCAAGAACTACATGACCGAGGACCAGCGTTTCGCCGCGCACCGCCCCGACGTGCTCGTCTACCAGACGGCGCCGCTGGAGAAGGATTTGACGCTCGCGGGCCCCCTGGAGGCGGACCTGTGGGTGTCCACCACCGGCTCGGACGCGGATTGGGTGGTGAAGCTCATCGACGTCAATCCCGGCAAGCTGCCCGGCGCCTCACCAGGCCACGACGAGGGCCCGGGCTCGATCGATCGGGGCCACCAACAGACGCTGGTGCGGGGCGAGCCCTTCCGTGGCCGTTTCCGCGAGAGCTACTCCCAGCCCAAGGCCTTCACGCCGGGCGAGGTGACGCGGGTGCGCTTCACCATCAACGACGTGCTGCACACCTTCAAGCGGGGGCACCGCGTGATGATCCAGGTGCAGTCGAGCTGGTTCCCCTTCATCGACCGCAACCCGCAGACCTTCGTGCCCAACATCTTCGAGGCCAAGGAAGAGGACTTCGTGCGCGCCTTCCACCGCGTCCACCACACGGCACAGCACCCCAGCTCGCTCAAGGTGGGGGTGCTGCCCGCGCTGGACGACTGAAACGTCCCGCGCGGGAGCGGGAGGCCCCTCGTCACGGCCTCCCGCCCCGGCGCCAGCGAGCCTCAGGCCGGGTAGAACTTCCCGCCCGCCTTCACCTTCTCCACGAGGGCCGGCGCGGGCTCGAAGCGCTCGCCGTACTTGTCGTGGTAGTGCTCCAGGCGCCGCAACAGCTCGGCGGGCCCGAGGCTGTCCGCGTAGCGGAAGGGGCCTCCGAGGAACGCCGGGAAGCCGAGGCCGAAGATGGCCCCCACGTCGCCGTCCCGCGCGCTGCGCAGGATGCCCTCGCCCAGGCAGCGCACCGCCTCGTTCACCATCTGCAGGGCGCACCGCTCGGCCATCTCCTGGGCGTCCAGGTGCTTGCGCTCACGGCCATGCGGCAGCAGCTCATAGACGGAGGTGTCTACCTCCTTCTTCTTGCCGTCGTAGGTGTAGAAGCCCTTCTTGTTCTTGCGGCCGAGCCGTCCGTCGGCCACCACCTTGTCGAAGGCCTTGGGCGCCGCGATGCGCTTGCCGAACGCGGCCTCCATGATGGGCGCCACCTTCTGCGCCACGTCGATGCCCACCTCGTCCAGCAGGGTGATGGGCCCCACGGGGAAGCCGAACTCCACGAGCGCCCGGTCCAACTCGGCGATGTCGGCGCCCTCGGCCAGCAGGTACGCGGCCTCGTTCATGTACGGCGCGAGGATGCGCGAGGTGTAGAAGCCCGGCCCATCGTTGACGACGATGACCGTCTTGCCCTGCTTCTTGCCGATCTCCACGCACGTGGCCGTCACCCAATCCGCGGTGCCCTTGTGGGTGATGATCTCCAGGAGGGGCATCTTGTGCACCGGGCTGAAGTAATGCATCCCGATGATCTGCGCGGGCCGGCGCGCGCCCTCGGCGAGCTGGGTGATGGGGATGCTCGAGGTGTTGGAGGCGAAGATGCAGTCCTCGCGCGTGACGGCCTCCACCTCGCCGAGGATGCGGCGCTTGAGCGCCAGGTCCTCGAAGACGGCCTCGATGACCACGTCCACGTTCTTGAAGCCGCTGTAGTCGGTGCCGCCGGTGACGAGCGCCATCTTCGCCGCCGACTCACGCGAGGTGAGCGAGCGCCGCTTCACGCGCTCGTCGAAGATGCCCTGCACCTGCTTGAGGGCTCGGCCCACGCCCGCGTCGTCCTTGTCCTTCACGCGCACCGGTACGCCCTGCAGCGCCGCGCTGACATAGGCGATGCCGCCGCCCATCAGCCCGCCGCCCAGCACGCCCACCTTCTTCACCGGGCGCGCCTTCACGTCGGCCTTGTCCGTGCCGTTCTCCTTCTTGAGCGCCGTGGTGGCGAAGAAGATCTCCACCAGCCGCTTGGAGACATCCGACACCACCAGCTCGCCGAAGAGCCGGGCCTCGGCCTCCAGGCCCGCCGCGCGGCCGGACTCCAGACCCACCCGGATGGCCTCGAGCGCCTTCTCCGGCGCGGGGAACTTGCCGCGCGTCTTCTTGCGCAGCTGCTTCTTCGCCTGATCGAAGAGCACCTTGCGGCCCAGGGGGTTGTCCTCCAGCGCCACCTCGGTCCACATCTCCTTGTTGGCGAGCCCCAGCAGCAGCCCGCCGAGGCCCCCCTTCTTGCCCTGCCGCGCCACCGCCTTGAGCCCCTGGCCGTGCGAGCGCTCCACCTTCAGCGACCCGTCCACCAGCTCGCGGGCGCGCCGCAGCGCCACCTCGCGCAGGATGGGCACGGGCACCACCTCATCCACGATGCCCAGCCGCTTCGCCTTGGAGGGCTTCACCGTCTTGCCCGCGAGGATGAGATCCAACGCGGCCTGCGCGCCGATGAGCGCCGGCAGACGCTGGGTGCCTCCCGCGCCGGGCAACAGCCCCAGCTGCACCTCGGGCAGACCGATCGTCGTCTTGGGGCTGTCGGTGGCGATGCGGTAGTGGCACGCGAGCGCCCACTCCAGGCCGCCGCCCAGGCACGCGCCGTGGATGGCCGCCACCACCGGCTTGGGGAAGGCCTCCAGCCTGTCGAAGACCCGCTGCCCGTCCCGGGACGTGGCGGTGGCCTCGGCGGCCGTCTTGATGGTCTGGAGGAAGTCGATCTTCGCTCCGGCCACGAAGCTGTCCTTCTTGCCGGAGATGAAGACGAGCGCCTTGACCGCGGCGTCCTTCTCCGCCCGGTCGAGCAGCGCCGCGAACGCCGCGCCCGTCGGGGGCGAGAGCGTGTTCACCGGCTCGTCCACCTGGTTGAACACCACGAGGCCAATCTCCCCCTCGAGCTGGAAGGACAGGCCCTGCTTCACCTCGGACTCCTGAGCAACCATGGCACCCATCACGCACGCTCCAGGACCACCGCGGCACCGAGGCCACCGGCGGCGCAGACGGTGCACAGCACCGTGTTCTTGTTCTGACGCTTCAGCTCATGCAGGGCCTGGGTGACGATGCGCGCCCCCGTGGCCCCGAAGGGATGTCCCAGCGACAGCGAGCCGCCCGACAGGTTCAGCCGCGTGCGATCCACCTCGCCCACCGGCGCGCTCCAGCCGGCCTTCTTGGCGAACTCCTTGGAGGCCAGGGCCTGGAGGTTGCTCGCCACCTGGGCGGCGAACGCCTCGTGCATCTCCACGAGATCGATGTCCGCGAGCGTCAGGCCCGCGCGCTTGAGGGCCACCGGCACGGCGTAGGCGGGGCCCTGCAGGAGCTGATCCCCCGGGTCCGTGGCCGCGAAGGCGTGCGAGCGCAGGTAGCCGAGCGGCTCCAGGCCCAGCGCCTTCGCCTTCTCCTCGCTCATCATCAACAGCACGCCGGCGCCGTCGGTGAGCGGCGAGGAGTTGCCCGCGGTGATGGTGCCGTACTTGCGGTCGAACACGGGCTTGAGCTGGGAGAGCGACTCCAGGCTCGTGTCCGCGCGCACGATGTTGTCCTTGTCCGCCACCTTCTCGTACTTGGGCGGCACCACCACGTGCATGACGTGGGAGTCGAAGAAGCCATCCTTCCAGGCGCGCGCGGCGTTCTGGTGCGAGGCGAGCGCGATCTGATCCTGCTCGGCGCGCGAGATGCCATTCTCCTTGGCCATCTTCTCGGCGCTCTCGCCCATGGTCATGCCGGTGGAGTGCTCGGCGATCGCTGGGGGCACGGGCACCAGATCTCCCGGCTTGAGCGCCTGGAAGGCCTTGAGCTTGCCGGGCAGATCCCTCGCCTTGGAGGCGGCCATGAGCGCCTGGGCCAGCGGACGGCTGGTGAAGATGGGCGCGTCCGACATGCACTCGGTGCCTCCGGCGAGCACCACGTCCGCCTCGCCCAGGGCGATGGCGTTGGCCGCCGTGGTCATCGCCTGGATGGACGTGGCGCACGCGCGCGACACCGTGAAGGCATCGATCTTGCGCGGCAGCCCGGCGGCGATCACCACCTCGCGCGCGATGGACGGCGCGGTGAGCGTGGGGATGACCTGCCCGAACACCACCTGATCGATCTCCTGCGGATCGATCTCCGAGCGCTGCACCAGCTCCTGGACCACGATGCGGCCCAGGTCCAACGCGGTGAGCCGCGCGAAGTCCGTACCCGCCTTCGTGAAGGGCGTCCGCAATCCGCGGACGATGGCCACCCTGCGGTGACCGTTGCGTTGCTGCTCGCGTGACATGTGTGCCTCACCTTTCCCTGCGGGGGTGAGGCCCATCTAATGAGCGGTGGTGCGGCGCGTCAACGGGAGATTGATTCTGGAATCAACCCCGCGCTCCCCTGCCCCGGGGCCCGCCTGGAGAGGGGGACTCCGGGGTGTCCGGCATCACACAACCCGGCCGCTCACGGGGACTGGCGCAGCGCGAAGCCGTGCTTGTGGACGGCATCCACGAAGAACTTCGCGGCCTCGGGATCGGTGGGCGGGAGGATGCCGTGGCCGAGGTTGCAGATGTGGCCCACGGGCCCCGCGCGCCGGAGGATGTCCACCACGCGCGCTTCCAGCTCCTCGCGCGGCAGGAAGAGGTGGAGCGGATCCAGGTTGCCCTGCACGGCCACGTCGGGGCCGAGCACACGGCGGGCCTCGTCGAGGGGGGTGCGCCAGTCCTGGCCGATGACGTCCGCGCCGGTGCGCTTGAGCAGCGGCAGGTGGTTGGACATGCCGGTGCCGAAGACGATGACGGGCACGCCCTTGGCCTGCACTTCCTTCACCATGCGCGTGAGGTACGGCAGGCAGAAGCGCTCGTAGTCCCACGGGGAGAGCTCGCCGCCCCACGAGTCGAAGATCTGCACGATGCTCGCGCCGGCCTCCACCTGCATGAGCAGGTAGGGGATGAGCGTGCGCGTGAGCTTGTCGAAGAGCGTGTGGACGAGCTGGGGCTGCTCGAAGAGCATGCGCTTGATGAGGATGTAGCTCTTGGAGCCGCCGCCCTCGACCATGTAGGCGGCCAGGGTGAAGGGGGCGCCGCAGAAGCCGATGACGGGCACCGAGTCGTTGAGGGCGCGCCGGGTGCGGCGGATGGCCTCGGCGACGAAGCCGGTGCCCTGGACGGGGTCGGGCACGGCGAGCCGCTCGATGTCGGCGGCGGAGCGCACGGGGTTGGGGAAGTGCGGCCCCTTGTCGCCCAGCTCCAGTTCAATCCCCATGGCCTCCACGGGGATGAGGATGTCGGAGAAGATGATGGCCGCGTCGACGCCCAGGCGGGTGACGGGCTGGACGGTGACCTCGGCGGCCAGGTCCGGGTGCTTGCACAGATCGAGGAAGGCGATGTTGCCGCGGATGGCCCTGTACTCGGGCAGGTAGCGGCCCGCCTGGCGCATGAGCCACACGGGGGTGGTGTCCGTGGGCTGGCGGCGGGCGGCGCGAAGGAGGCGGTCGTTCAAGGTGGACACTCCGGGTGGCACCCCAGGTCCCTCGGGGGGCGAGCGGGGGGCGAGGGTTGTCACAGGAGGAATCGTCCCGGTCAACGCCCGTGACGGGCGGGCCCGGAATGAATCGTCCCCGGAAAAGGTATGCTTGACAGGGTCGGGGTGGGCTCGATAAAAGCCGCCCCGTCGCAACGCGGTGACGCGCGAGAGGGCGGATAGCTCAGCGGTAGAGCGTCGCCCTTACAAGGCGAGGGTCACAGGTTCAATCCCTGTTCCGCCCAAGTCAGTCGAGTGAAGTCGCTGTGGGGAGTTAGTTCAGTTGGTTAGAACGCCGGCCTGTCACGCCGGAGGCCACGGGTTCAAGTCCCGTACTCCTCGCCAATAGAAGGGCCCGGAATCGAAAGGTTCCGGGCCCTTCGCTTTTCCGGCCCCCTACCCTTCAACCGCGCCCCGGGCGAAGGCCGGCGACCCGGCCCGGAGCATCGCGGCGACGGTCGGCGCGCCAGCGCCGCCTCCGGGTTACTGCGGGCAGGCGTCGAGCACGCAGAAGCGCCACTGCCGATCACAAAGGGTCTGGCTGTTGCCGGAGGCAATGCATTCCAGACGCACGTCCTCGCAATAAACGCCACCTGAGCAGACGATCAGATCGCCCACCGCCTCAGTGGCCCCAAACGCCGCGGTGGCTCCAAATGAGACGCTGAACGCGGCCAGGGACACGGTGAGCAGCTTGAGCTTCACGAGAACACTCCCTTTCGATGGTTGGAGCAGCACGACATCATTGACGCTCCTTTCGGAGCCGGATCACGTTACGCGTTGACGGTCGCCGCGGTCCAGTTACGCGTTGACGGTCGCCACACTCCAGGAACTGTTCGGCATTTCGCGACGATTGAGTTGGGCCTGGCCGCCACCCAGGCGGCGGAGCGGCAGCGGACCGCGAGGGGCCGAGCAGCCTCTCCCACCAATCAGGCTCGCTGCTCGGGCGGCCCCGGTCAGCGGCCCTCCTCGGCCCCTCCGCGCCAGCCCCGGCGTATGGGGGCGGGATGCGTCTCTTGGTAATGTCGCCATGAATGTGGCGTCTTCCAGGAAGATACAGCGTGGCGGAGCGAGCAGCATGTGGCCCCCCCGCTCCCAGCTCCGTGCTCAATCCCATGGTGAAGTACTTGGGGAGCCCCAAGCTCATCGCGCTCTTCCTGTTCTTCATCCACGTGTCCGCCGCCTTGGCGGCTCCACCGGATGTCGTGGTCGAGGGCACCCAGGACATCTGGTACGTCGGGAAGCACATGTCCGTGCTGGAGGATGAGTCAGGGGCACTGACCATCGAGGAGGTATCTCGGGCCGAGTTCGCCCATCGCTTCATCCGCTCGCCAGTGGACCTGCCCAAATACGGCTTCTCTCGCAGCGCCTACTGGGTGCGCTTCTCCTATCTCAAAAAGGATCAGTCGCCAGAGCGACGCTGGCGCCTGGCGGTGAGGGACCCGAACCTGGAGCATGTAGACGTCTACTTTCAGCGGCCAGGCGGGTCTTTCGATGTCCGGCGCGCTGGGGTGCTGGTTCCATGGGCAGAGCGGGAGATCCCTCACCGCGACCCTGTCTTCCACCTGCCCGAGACCAACACGGAACCGCTCACCGTCTACATCCGCGTTCAAACGTCTTCCATCGTGGCGATACCCGCGGCCATCCTGACGAGCGACAGGCTGATACAAGAAAACGCGGATCGTTTTATTCCATGGTGGATCTACGTCGGCATCCTGGCCAGCATGGTGCTGCTCAACACCATCCTGTACTTCTTCCTGAAGGACCTGGCGTACCTCTACTACATCCTCTACATCATTTTCTTTGGCGCTTTCATCGGGCTGGCCTTCAAGGCGGTTGGCCATACATACTTTCCCGAAGCGGGCACCTGGTGGGCTCGGCTCTGGCCTGCTTTTGGGCATCTGGGGTGCATCTTCGGTGCGCTGTTCGCACGCTCGTTCTTGCATACCCACAGAACGGTGCCCAGGCTGGACCGGGCGGTGCTCGTATTGGTCGCGGTCAGCAGCATCTCCGCGGCCCTGGCTGTATTCGTACCCGCTCGCGTATCACAAATCACGCTGAGCGTCCTGGCGCTGATGTACAGCCCGCTGATGTTCATCGTTCCTATCGCCGTTTGGAGGCGTGGCTTCCAACCGGCGCGCTTCTTCCTCGCTGGCTGGAGCATGCTCGGCGTAGCAGGTATTCTCGTTCCCTTCGTCAACAATGGGTGGGTGCCCAACAACATCTTTACCCAGCACCTCATGCTGACGGGTTCGGCGGTGGAAATGATTCTATTCGCGCTCGCGCTGGCGAATCGAATCAGCGAAGCCAAGAAAGAGAACGAGCTTGCCAGGCGCCAGGCGCTCGAGGGTGAAATCCACCGGTTGCGGAACATCGAACTCCGGCAGGCCAACGAGGAGATCCTCCGGAAGCAAGATCAGCTCGTCCAGGCCGAGAAGATGGCCTCCTTGGGGAAACTGACGGCGGGAGTCGCACACGAAATCAAGAACCCGCTCAATTTCATCAACAACTTCTCGCTCTCGCTGCTGGAGATGATGGATGAGCTGTTGCAAGAGGTCAAAAGCCTGCCAGCAGACAAACAGGCTGTCCTGGAGATGCTCACCAGCGATTGCAGACAGTCAGCCCAGAAGATTGCCGAGCATGGAGGGCGCGCGAATGAAATCGTCCGCGGCATGCTGGACCATGCAACCGCGCGGCCGGGAGAGTGGTGCAGGACCAACCTCAACCGGCTCATTGAAGAGCACATCGAACTCGTCCACGACGGCACCTGGAGCCAGCGGTCCGGCTTCCACGTCTCGGTCGAGACCCTGCTGGATCCAGGACTGTCCCCGGTTGATGTCGTCCCCCAGGAACTGGGGCGGGTGCTGCTCAACCTTCTGAATAACGCCTTCCATGCTGTCGGCGAGCAGCACAAGAGAGCGCCCAACGGATATGTCCCGACCATTCGCGTCTCCACTCACGGAGGGGACGGCCATGTGGAGATTCGCATCAAGGACAACGGAACCGGGATTCCAGCTGCGGCGCGTGAAAGGATTTTCGAGCCGTTCTTCACGACCAAGCCACCTGGGGAAGGGGTCGGGCTCGGGCTATCGCTCAGTTACGGCATCATCACCAAACGGCATGCGGGCACGCTGGAGTTTGATAGCACGGAGCACAAGGGAACCACCTTCGTCATTACCTTGCCCCTTCTCCCCTCGCGTGCTGCCCCAAGTGGAGCAGGAGCATGAGCACAAGAAGGTGGGGAGGCCTGTGCTTCGGCGCCGCGGCCCCTGCGAAGCGTAGCCGTGGGTGGCGACGGCTTCAAAATGGCGAGGCGCCAGCCGAGCGCTGACTCCCACGGTGTGCTCGGAATCAACCACGCGCCCCATGCTCTACTTCTGGGTTGGATGAACCAGGAAACTCCCCCTCCCCTGCGATTCACCAGGAGCCTGGCGGCGAAACTCCTCGTCGCCCTCTGTGGTGTCATCAGTATCGCGCTCGGCATTCTCGTTCTCGTCGTCAACCACCAGTCCTCGCGTGTCGCCGAGGAGCAGGCGGGTCAGACCGCCATGCAGATGGCCGAGCGCCATGCGCGGATCATCCACGCGGAACTCGACGCCGCGATCATCCCCGTCCGGACGCTCGCGCAGGTGTTCGAGGCCCAGAAGGCCGCCGGTCTGACCAATCGCCATCTCGCCGACACGTCACTCCAGAAGGTTCTCGAGGAGAATCCCAAGATCCTCGGCCTCTGGACGGCGTGGGAGCCGAACGCATTCGATGGGCTCGATGCGAAATACGTGAACACGCCGGGCACGGACTCCACCGGACGCTACATCCCGTATTGGAACCGCGGCAGCGGACACATCAAGCTGGAGCCACTGGTCGATTACGAGAAGCAAGGCGCGGGCGACTACTACCTCCTCGCGCGCAGGAGCGGGAAAGAGACGATCATCAATCCCTACGTCTACACCGTGGCTGGCAAGCCCGTGCTGCTCACGAGTGTCTCCGTGCCAATCCTGCTCGAGGGCAGGGTCATCGGTGTCGTCGGTGCCGATCTCTCGCTCGAGCAGGTCCAGAAGCAGGTCTCGGAGATAACCCCCTTCGATACGGGGTACGCGGTGCTCGCCTCGAACAACGGTACGTTCGTCGCGCATCCGTCCGCGGAGCGACGCGGGAACCAACTCGGCACGTCCCCCGCCGAGGAACTGGTGAAGACCGCTCTCTCGAGCGACAGCGTGCGCACCGCGCGGGTCCCCTCCGAGGTGCTCGGCACCGGGACGATCGAGGTGGTGGTCCCGCTCCGCATGGGAAGGACCGTGACGCCCTGGGCGCTCGCCGTCTTCGCCCCCCTGGACAAGGTGCTCGCGCCGGCTCACGCGCTGAGCCAGTTCACGCTCGTTCTCGGAGCGCTCTCGCTCCTCGCGCTCGGTCTCGCCGTCCTCCTCGTGATCCGCCGCGTCACGAAACCGCTCGAGACGATCTCCTCCGTCGCCACCCGCATCGCGGACGGCGATCTGACCGTTGCTCTCGACCACCGGTCCGAGGATGAGATCGGCATTCTCGCCGATGCGTTCCGCTCGATGCGCGACCGGCTGGCGCAGGTGATTGGCGAGGTGCGCAACGGCGCGGCGGCGCTCTCGTCGGCCGCATCCCAGGTATCGACGACGTCGCAGTCCCTCGCGAGTAGCACGAGCGAGCAGGCCGCCACCTTCGAGGAGATGACGGCCGGCCTCGAGTCCATGAGCGTGTCCATCCGCAAGAACGCCGACAGCAGCCGTCAGGTGGAGGCGATTGCCCACAAGGGAGCGGTCGACGCCGAGGGGAGCAGCCGGGCAGTGGCCGAGACGGTGGAGGCGATGAAGCAGATCACCTCGCGCATCTCCGTCGTCGAGGAGATCGCCTATCAGACGAACCTGCTCGCGCTGAATGCCTCCATCGAGGCCGCGCGGGCGGGTGTGCAAGGAAGGGGCTTCGCGGTCGTCGCGTCCGAGGTCCGCAAGCTCGCGGAGGGAAGCCAGCGCGCCGCGGAGCAGATCGTCTCCGTTGCGTCGAACAGTGTGAAGATCGCCGAGAACTCGAGCCAACGGTTGCGCGAGCTCGTCCCGGCGATCGGTACGACGTCGCATCTGATGAAGGACGTTGCCGCCACATCGAGCGAGCAGTCGTCGAGAGTCGGTCAGCTCAACAAGGCGATGAGCGAGCTGAATGGTGTGACGCAGCGGAACGCGGCGTCAGCCGAGGAACTGTCGAGCACCGCCGAGGAGATGGCGGCGCAGGCGCAGAGCCTGCTGCGAATGGTGAGCTTCTTCCGCGTGGGAGAGACCGATGTCCACCCCATGCTCCGCGCCATCCCGCCTGCGACGCAGGTCAGCCGCCATGGAGTGCCCAGCCACACCCGAGGAGATCGCGAAGCTCGAACAGCGAGCGGGCTGGAGACTGGAGCCGGGCCCGCGAGCGTTCTACCTGCATTGCAACGGAGAGCCTCTATTCGACGGTGACCACGAGACATGGCCAGACCCGGCCTGCCGCCGTTACCCCTGCGCGGTGGGACGGATGACGATCTCGTTCACATCGACATCGGCCGGCTGCTCGAGCGCGAACGCGATGGCGCGGGCGATCGCCTCCGGCGGCATCGCGAGCTTGTCTCGCATGACGGCGAGCTGGGCCTTCACCTCCGGATTCGTCACGCCGTCCGCGAAGTTCGTCCGGACGAAGCCCGGCGAAATGATCGTCACGCGCAGCTTGTCGCCAGCCTCCTGGCGCAACCCCTCGGAGATGGCACGCACGGCGAACTTCGTGCCGCAGTAGACCGACTGGGTCGGCACGATGCGATGTCCCGCCGTGGAAGCGATGTTGACGAAATGCCCGAACCCCTGCCCACGGAAGACAGGCAGCGCCGCGGCAATGCCATACAGAACCCCCTTGATGTTGACGTCGATCATCGCCTCCCAATCCTCGACGCGCAGGTCGTCCAGGGGAGAAACAGGCATGACACCGGCATTGCTGATGAGCACGTCGAGCTTGCCGTACCGCTCACATGCCAACTTGACGAGGCTGCTCAAGTCGTCGCGACGTCTGACACCCGTGCGTGCATGGGCCGCCTCGCCACCCGCTGCCGCGATACGGGCAGCGAGCGCCTCGATGCGATCCAATCGGCGCGCGCCGAGTACGACCTTCGCACCGCGCTCGGCGAGCAGGAGCGCCGACGCCTCACCGATTCCACTGCTCGCGCCCGTGATGACAACGACCTTGTCTTTGATTCCCGACATGACGTTCTCCCTTCCAGTCTTCGCGGGGCAAAGGAGTAGACAGCGGACGCGCGGCGGGCTTGGGCATTGTTGGCGCGACAGCTCCCGCCAAGAACGCCCAAGCCCCGGTAGCGGCTCGCGGTAGAATCGAGGGGTGAGCCCTCCCCTTCGCGCCGTCTCCGATGGCCCGCTCTCCATCCGGGTCTTCCTTCCCCCCGAGCTGCCGGGTGTGCGGGTGACGCGCTACAGGACCGATGAACGACTGTGGCGCTCCGTGAAGGAGCGCTTCTCGGTGACCATGACCTACACGGGCCGCTCTGAGTGGTGGGGCCTCGGCAAGGTCCGGTTCACCGCTCCCGGCACGCTCGATCTCAAGCAGAGTGGCCAGGTCCACCGGGATCTGCGCCGCGAGGGTCGCTCCCACTTCCAGGTGATTTCCTTCGATGAGGCGCTCGTCACCGAAGCCCGTGAGGCGCTGGGCTACCCGGCCTCCTCCCACCTGCGGCGGGTACAGTTCGAGCGTGAGCAACCCACGGCGGTCCCTTTCGTCCGTCTCCATTCCCTGGTTCACGAGGACCGGATGGAGGCATCCAACCCCCTGGAACTCCAAACGGCGTTGACCGAGGCGATTGAGGCGCTGGTCAGGTGCTTCGGTGACACGAACGAGCCGGAGCGGTGTGCTCGCTGGCCCGTCCGCCGGGCACTCGAGGCGCTACAGGATTCCCTGGAGCACGGCATCACGCTGGACGCCCTGGCCGAGCAGGCGGGACTGGACAAGTTCCACCTGTGCCGCGCCTTCCGGGAAGAGGTAGGGATACCGCCCTACGCGTATCTCACCCACCTGCGCATCTCCCGAGCCATGGGACTGCTCACCCAGGGCTTGACTCCCTCGGAGGTCGCGCTCCGGGTGGGGCTCTACGATCAGAGCCAGCTCAACCGGCACTTCAAGCGCATCGTCGGGCTCACCCCGGGCCAGTTCGCGCGCGCCGTGCAGTGACGGTGCCGGCTCAGGTCCCGCCCGTGGCTACGGCCACCGCCGCCGGAATCTTCTCCCGCATCAACTCCACGAAAGTGCGCAGCCTCGCGGGATGGAACCGCGCAGACGGGTAGATCAGATACATCGGCAAGGGAGCGGCCCGCCAGCGCGGCACCAGGTGCACGAGTCGGCCACTCATGATGTCCTCGTGGAGCACCCAGGCCGAGGCCACGCAGACGCCGAGGCCATTCACCGCGGCGCTGCGGGTGGCGTAGAGACTGTCCGTACTCAGGCGCGGGAGGAAGACGACGGACTGGACCTCGCCGGTGGCCACGTGGGTCAGCGAGACCTCGTTGCGATAGAACGTGCGCAGCGACAGCCAGGGCAGCCGCGCGAGCTCGTCGGGATGGGTCGGCACGGGCACGCCTGACAGCACGGACGGCGCGGCCACGACGATGCGCGGCACCTCGGCCACGCGGATCGCCACCACGCTGGGGTCATGCACCTCGCCGACGTGGATGGCGCAGTCGATGCCGTCCGCGATGAAATCCACCGCCCGGTCATGCAACAGCCATTCGACCGAGACCCGCGTGTGGCGATTCAGGTATTCCGTCAGCGGCCCCACCAGCAACTGTTGTCCGAACGCGTGGGGCACCACGACGCGCAGCGTGCCCTCCGGTTCATCGCTCGCGCCGCGCAGATCGGCCTCGAGCATTTCCCAGCTGGCCAGCAACTCCTTCGCCCGTTCGTAGCAGCGCGCACCGTCCTCGGTGAGCTTCATCGCGTGGGTGGAGCGCTGGAGCAGCCGCAGCCCGAGCGAGCGTTCGAGTGCCTGCAACCGGCGGCTCACCGTCGGCTGCGTGGTGCCCAACTGCGCGGCGGCGGAGGACAGGCTGCCGGCGTCGACGATGCGCAGGAAGGTCTGCATCAGCTCGAGCCGGTCGGCGGTGGCCGGCGCGGCGGGTGGAGGACTCCGTATCCGGGAAACACGTGGCCGAGGCGGCTTCGAAGGGTTGGGCATGAGAGCGTGGCTCGAGCTGGCTTATACGTGGAGCGTATATCCGCTGTGCGAGGCACGCTACTACCGATGCCCATCCCTCTGGCACACACTTGCCTCAACTCGCAGCGCCCGGGGTGACATCATGTCCTTCATTCGCACCGTACATAGTACCGCTGGAAACGGAACCATGGCCGCGGCGGCCTCCATCCGCCACGAAGGCAACAGGTTGCCGGGCAGCCTGCGCCTGCTGCTGTCCGCGGGCGCCGGGCTGTCGGTGGCATCGCTCTACTACAGCCAGCCGATGCTGGGAGTGATGGGGGCCAACATCGGCGCCTCGGACACCGCGGTGGGCCTCGTGCCCACGCTCACCCAACTGGGATACGCGCTGGGCATCCTGCTGCTGGCGCCCCTCGGCGACCGCTTCGACCGGCGCCGCATCATCCTCATCAAGGCCGCCGTCCTGAGCGTGGCGCTGTTGCTGGGCAGCATCGCCCCCGGCATCGGCCTGATGCTGGCGGTGAGCCTCGCCATCGGCCTGACGGCGACCCTGGCGCAGGACATCGTGCCGGCCGCCGCGACCCTGGCGCCCGAGAAGGAGCGCGGCAAGGTGGTCGGCACGGTGATGACGGGCCTGCTGCTCGGCATCCTGCTGTCCCGGGTCATCAGCGGCGTGGTCGCCGAGCACCTCGGCTGGCGCGCCATGTACATGATCGCCGCCGCCAGCGTGGCCCTGATCGGTCTGGTGGCCTGGCGCGGCCTGCCCCGCTTCCGCCCGACCAGCACGCTCACGTACGCGGCCCTGCTTGGTTCGCTCGCCAGCCTGTGGCGCGAGCATGGTGCCCTGCGCCGGGCGGCGATGGCCCAGAGCCTGCTCTCGGTTGGCTTCAGTGCGTTCTGGTCGACCCTCGCCGTGATGCTGCATGGCGCACCGTTCCACCTGGGCAGCGCGGCCGCTGGTGCCTTTGGCCTGGCTGGCGCGGCCGGAGCCCTGGGCGCGCCGGTGGCGGGCCGCATGGCGGATCGCTTCGGCCCCGAAGTGGTCACGCGCGTGGGGGCTGCTCTGACCGCGCTCTCGTTCGCCACGATGTTCGCCTCGCCGTGGCTCGCACCGAACGCCCGGCTGTGGCTGCTCGCCGCCAGCGCGATCGGCTTCGACCTCGGCGTCCAGATCACGCTCGTGGCGCATCAGACGATTGTCTTTGGCATCGATCCCGCCGCGCGCAGCAGGATCAACGCCCTGCTCATCTTCGGCATGTTCATCGGCATGTCCATCGGCGCGGCGAGCGGCAGCTTCGCGCTGGCCCGGTGGGGATGGGTGGCGGTGACGCTGCTGGCGACCGCCTCGGCGCTGGCGGCCCTGCTGGTCCGCCTGTGGCCGGGGCTCAGGGCCTCAGCGCCCTCCACCCGCCGAGCGGACGGAACGTACGAGTCGTGAGGTCCACGGTGACGACATAGGCCCCCCGCGCGCCCACGTGCCGATCCGGCCCGTAGCTCACGGGAGGCACCAGCCCCGATTCAAAGGCATACAGACCCTCCATGTGGCTGAGCAGCCGGGCCCGGCTCAGCTGTCTGCCGGTGCGGCGCAGGGCCTCGGTCAACACGGCCGCGGCCGTATACGCGGACACCTGGGGCAGCCGGTGGCGCTCCGAGGCGTGGACCCCGGCCCTCAGCCGATTGAAGGTTGCCACCGCGTCGGGCCGCTCGTCCGAGGGCAGGCTCGAGTAGGCGAGGAAGAGGTGCCCATTGAGGGAGGCGGGTGCCTCCGCCGCCGCCCGGGCCGAGAGGGAGCCCGAGAGCAGCAGATAGGGAGCCCAATCCAACGCCCGCGCCTTGCCCAGGAGTGCCGCCAACTCCTCCTCATTGCCGAGGAACAGGACAATCCGCGTACCGCTCCGCTTCAGCCGCGTGGCGACCTCCGGATCGAACCGGCCGCGCTCGTACCGCAGCACCTCGACCCGCTCCCAGCCATGCGCTCGAAACCGCCCGCGCGCCGCACGGGCCGCCTCGGCCAGGCTCTCCTGCGCCGGGTGGATGATGACCACCCGAGGCCCGTGCGTGAGCAGCGCCTTGGCGGCATACTCGGCGAGCACCTGGACCTGCTCCCCTATCCCGGAGAGGGTGTAGAAGACCTGGCGGCCGGGAGGCCCGCCCTCCCACGTCCACGGCGTCAGCGGACCGATGAGGGGAACCCGCTCCTGCTCGGCCAGCACTGCCAGCTCCCTCTCCGCCCCAGGCACCAGCCCGCTGAGCAGCGCGAAGACAGAACCCCGAGCCAGCAGTTCCCGTGCGCTCGAGAGGCCCGTGCCCAGATCACTGTCATACTCCGCGAGGACCAGCTCGAGCCGGCGCCCATGAATCCCTCCGGAGGCATTGAGGGCGTCACAATAGGCGCTCAACAATCCCGCCATGGCCCTGCCCGCCTCGCCCAACCGGCCGCGCGTGGGGAGCACCACCCCCAGCCGGAGCTCCGACTCCGTCAGCCCGGGATCGCCCTGTTCCTCCAGGTGCTGGAGGTAGGCCAGCAAGCTCGTCATGTCCTCCGCGGACATGGAGTAGCGAGGCATGGCCGGGTCCAATCGGTTGCCGTCGGGGTCGACTCCCTCGGTCACGGCGCGGGCCACGCCCTTGTCCGAGAAGGAGGCGTGTTTCCTGCCATTCGGGTGGAGATGGCCATAGGGCTTGGTGAGTTGGGACCAGGTGATCTCCGGGGGCAACAGCCCGCCCTCGGGACGGCCCAGACCCTCCTCTCCATGGCAGTTGGCGCAGGGCACGGCGCTGCCCGGCAGGCGTGCTCCGACTCCGATCTCCGCCGAGATCTCCCTCCCCGTGGGGCTCTCCCCCTCGAGGTAGATCTTCCTGCCCGCCTGCTCCCGCGCCGAGAGCCCCATCGGGCGCCCGGCCCCGCAGCAGAGCAGTGTCACCAACCACCAGCCACCACGCCTGAAACTCATTCAGAAACCCCGCTCACGGACGCCCAGCCAGATCTCTCAACCGCTCGGCGATGGCCACCGCGGGCGAGTCCGAACGCAACCGCACCCAGTGCCTGCTCCTGACATTCCCCGCGATGAACAGGGTGGTGTGATCCTCGATCTCTCCCACGGTCTGCCCGAGCTTGCCGAGCACCTGTCCCACGTCCTCCTTGCTCCCGGTGAGGAAGGTCCACCCCTCGGTCTCCGCCTGGTGGCGGTGGGCGAACTTCTTCAACTCCTGGGGCGTGTCGAAGGCGGGATCCACGCTGATGGACAGGAAGTGCACCTCCTTGCCGAACCGCTCGCCCAGCTCCCGCTTGACCTGCAGGAGCTTCTGGGTGAGCAGCGGACAGGCGGTCTGGCAACGCGTGAAGAAGAAGGAGATGACGACCACCCGATCCTTCAACACGTCACTGTAGAACCGGACCGTCTTGCCCTCCTGTGTGAGCAGGGGCGCATCGGTGAAGTAGCGCCTGGACTTCTCCTCGGGCTGGGAGGCCGAGCCCGTGCTGGGAGGTGGCTCGACGGCCCTGCTGTTCCGGCGGGCCGCCGCCAGCTCATCCACCTTCGCCAGGATCTCCTCCTGACTGGGAAAGCCATTGAGCCGCACCCACTTGCCCGTGCGCATGTCTCCCACCAGCACCATGGGCGCATGGTTGTTATAATCAGGCGTGTAGGCCCCCAGCCCCCCGAGCACCCGGGCCACGTCCTGCTTGTCCCCGGTGAGCCAGGTCCATCCCTGACGCGCCTTGTACCGCGTGGCGTAGGCCTTCAACCGCGCGGGCGTGTCCCGCGTGGCATCGATGGAGACGGACACCAGCCTCACCTCCTTCTCCAAGCGCTCGCCGAGTGAGTCCTGCACCCTGGCGAGGAGCGAGGAGAGCACGGGGCACACGGTGGTGCAGGAGGTGAAGACGAAGTCCATGACGATGATCTTGTTCGCGAGGACATCACTGTTGAAGTAGACGGGCACGCCCTCCTGATTGAGCAACTCCGCGTCGACGAGGCGGACCTCGGCGGAGGCGGAGGCCGGCTGTGCATGAGCCACCGCCGCCAGCAGCAGCACCCCCAGGAAACCTACCACCGCCAGGCTAGTTCGCTCGTGGACCACGGGCCTCTTCCTCTCTCTTGGTTTGGTTCTGCGTCATGCCCCCCACCCAGAGGGCGCGGTAGGGCAGATCGCCATACTTCAGCTTCAACTCGGGCACCGACACGTAGAGGTAGTACGAGCCCGCGTCCGGCAGAGAAGGCTCCACCTCATACACGCCCTCGCCCACCTCCCGCGCGGCCACCTCGGCCCGCCGCCGCCCCGGAGCGGCGTAGGTGAGGACCTTCACCTCCTCCAACCCGGTGGCGGGCTGGTGGGTCGAGGCGTCGCGCAGCCTGAAGCGCAGCAGCGGCTTCTGGCCCACCGCCAGCCGCGCCGACGCGTCCAGATACTCGATCTCCAGCGCGCCGAGCGCCTTCTTCGAGGCCGGGTTGGCCTTGGCCTCCACATGGAAGCAGTGCAGCACCCGCGGTGCATCCAGGAGGAAGGCCACGTCATAGCGACCCGCCACCGGTAGCCGCAGCCGGGCCGAGTAGACGCCAGGCTCCACCTCGCTCAGGCTCCTGTCCACCACCTGTACCGCCCGGGCGTTGTGCCCGTAGTTGCCAAAGCTCCCCATGGCCGCATTCATGCCCTCCATGTAGAAGTACGTGGTGTTGTCCGAGGGGCTGGCCACGAAGATGGCCGCCTCGGTGGAGGCCTGGGTGATGGAGTCGGCGATGCTCAAGTCCCCCGCGAGTTTGGGGGCGGACTGGCCCGCGGCGAAGCCTTGCACCGTGGGTTGCTTGCCCCTGCCCAAGGAGGAGAGGTTGATCATCTCCACCCGCTCCGAGTCCAGCAGCCGCACATAGGCGAAGGCCCGGGTGAAGCCGAGCTGGTAGGGCTGCCCGCTCACGGGAATGCCATGCACGAGCTGGTTCTCCGCCGCATCCACCACGTACACCGTGTGCTCGGAGGGGTTGACGATCAGGCCCCAACGCCCGTCCTGGGAGAAGCGCATGGGCCCCAGGCCCGGCTTCGCGGACAGCCGTGCCACCTCCTCCAGGCGGGCGCCATCGAAAGCGGTCACCGTCCCCTCCTTCCCATCCGCCACGTAGAGGACGCGGGAGAGCGCTGAGTACGCCAGGGAGATGGGGAGCGTGCCCGCCTTCAGGTCCTTGACCTTCTCCAACCGAGCGATGGAGATGACGGAGACGGTGCCCTCGTCCCTGTTGCTGACGAAGGCGTAGCGGTCGTCGCTGGAAAAGACAATCTCATGGTGCCCACGCCCGGTGGCGATCCTCGCGGCGGGCTTCAGGGTCTGCGTGTCGATCACCGTGACACCGCTCCGAGCCGGTTCACTGGCGTCATTGCCAACCCAGAGATAGTGCCCGTCGGGCTGAAGGGCGACCCGGGTGGGCTCGTCGCCCGCCAACACCCGGGCCTCGACCTGGAACGCATTCGTGTCCACCACCGCCACCGCCCCGGCCCTCGGCATGGAGACGTAGAGCCTCTTCTGATCCAGGCTCTTGACCCAGTCAGCGCCCGGGCGCTCGAGCACCACCGTGGTGTAGAGGCTCGTATTGCCCGTCATTCCCACCACCGGATCAATGACGGAGATGCTCGGATCCTTGTTGAGCACCAGCAGGTAGTAGCTGTTGAGGTCGATGAGCGGGCGGATACCGACCAGGCCCTTGAGATAGACACCGACCCGATCCTTGCACTCCTGCTGCGCGTCCGCTTTGTCCGACAGCAAACGGCCCAGATCCATCCACGCCGAGGGAGACAGGCCCCGCAGCGGAAGACCACTGCTCGCATCCGTCATGCGCAGGCGGACCTCGGCCTCATCCCCTTCCATCAGCGGCCTCGGAGGATCGCTGGTATCGCCGGGGTGGAGCAGGGAGAACTCCACCACCACCCCGTTCTTGACGATCCGCTGCGGGCCTTGGGTGGGCTCGGAGGGGAGGGCCGGCTCCGTCCGGGGCGGGGCGGGGCTGAGCGCGGGGACAATGAATGCCACGGGCGCCGCCATGCACAGGACGGCGAGCGCGGCGACGGACACCTTGGCCCGGGAGCGCCGGGCCTCTTCGTCATTCGGAGTCATGGCCATGTTCCTCACTGAACCCGGAGGAGGCCCCACTGGCCATCCGTATTGCCCAAGCTCTCATAGTCCCGGAACAGGTAGTCCCCGGGGACCGCGTTGATGCCTCCAGCGCTCGGCAGGAGGATCTCATAGTGGGTATAGGGCAGGAGTCCCTCCTGGCCGTTGCGGTAGAAGGCCACGGGATTGAGGCCCAACGCCTGAGAAGCCACGTCGGTGGGGGTGCACAGCCCTGGCAGGCCCAGGTAGGCCGAACCCGGACACACATACGGATCGCGCTGCCATTGATGGCCGTGCAGCCGGAAGGTGGAGCCACGGAAGTTGCCGTGCGGCTGGAGCAGGTGCATGCGGGTCTGCTGGCCCGCGGCCACGGTGAACACGGGCGTGACCGGATCCCCCCCCGCCAACGTGTTGCTGTAGGCCAGGTGGGCATTGGGCACCGCGCCCAGGCCCCCGGGCTCGTTCCCCAGCGGCGCGTTGGGCCGCAGTCCGAAGCGGAACCACAGTGGCTCGGAGCCATGGTTGATGGCCATGTGCCCGGAGTCCTGACTGTCCTCCGCGATGATGCCCTCGGCGTCGAGGTTCTCCACGGCCGTGCCATCCGCGTAGCGGTGGCCGAGCTGCTTCTGCCACACCACCGTGAAGTCGCGGAAGCTCACGCTGTCCGGCAGCCCGTCTCCATTGGCATCCGGGCCCACGCTCGCCGCGCTGTGCCGGTTGGCATCCTCCCGCCACACCGAACCGGTGGGCTCGATGACGAGCGCCGCCACCAGCGACTTCTGGCCCTGCTTGATCTTGTCGGCCGGAACGAGGTTGGTGCCACCGTACTCGATGGGGGTGTTGATCAAATTGACGCGGTTGGACTTCTCGCCCCAGACGAAACCCGCTTCGCGGACATCCCCGGCATACCACCGGTAGAGCACCGTGCCGCCCGGTGGAGCGGTCTGCACGCGATTCCTGCCCACGTTGGTGCCATCCGCCCAGCCGACGTCATACTCCACGAGCTGAGGGTGCAGCCCCACATGGCTCGAGGGGCGGATGAGGTTGTTGTTGAAGGTCGTCACCCCTTGCGCCCCCTTCCGGTCCCGGTTGACCACGCTCGCCAGGGAGATGAGGTTGGCCAGATCGGGCAGCGCCTCCGGCAGCCGGTTGCGCAGGGTGACCTCGATGCACTCCCCGGCCGCGGCGCGCAGCACGAGCGGCTCCACGGGCACGTCTGGTTTGAGAGCGCCGGAGAGCGGCTCCAGATCCTCGGTGTGCACATAGAGGATCGCCGTGGGATCATGCAGCGGCCCGGATCTGCCATTGTCCAGCACGGTGCGCCGTGGGTTGTACACCAGCGTGCCGCCCTTCGGGTCGAGCGGGGCGCCCACGTGCTGGGTCGCCGAGTCATCTTCGGGGACGAGGGTGACGTTCAGGGGATTGCCCAGCGCGGTGTTGGCCAGTACCGCCGTGATGTCATACCGGCGCACTGGCGCGGCAAGTGGGCAGGCTCCACCCCTGATCTCCCTGCCCTGCCCACCGGCCTGCTCCCCCTCTTCCCCTGCCTTCTCCCCCGGGACACCGTACTCCTCCCAATTGCCAATCCATGCCGGCATCTTCATGTTGGGCAAGGCATAGAGGTCGGACCGGGGCTCGTGGTACGAGCGCACGACGCCCCACACGCCTTGCCAGAAACCATCCGTGGTGCCGTTGGTGGCGTAGGCGTAGTCCACCTCGGAACCACCGCCGAGCAGCGGCATGAGCGAGAGCGCGACGGAGAACTGCTCGGAGATGCCATGCACCTGGGCGTTGCGCCAACCGGAGTTGGGGGCGTACCCATAGTTGGAGCCTCCCTGTAGCCACTTCATCCCATGGAGGGTGGTGTTGAATTCCTCCTCATGCCCTCCGATCTGCACCCGCAGCCGGACATTGTCACCGGTGTAGGCTCGCATGATGGGGGTGAAGGGATCGCCCCGGCCAATGTCCCCGGTGAGCGGCGGATAGGGGGTGTTGCCCAGCCGGGTGTTGAACGCGGGGATGGCGCGATCCGTGCGCGTCTGGAGCGCGAAGGCCAGATCTCCCGCCAGGCCATCCGCCTGGGCGCCGGGTTTGCCATCCGGCCCCAGCCGCCGCGGATCGTAGACGCGCAGGGCCGTCGGCTCGTTGCGGTAGTTGACCAGGAACAAGCCCGGATCATCCACGGAGATGGCCTGGGGGCAGGGCCGCGGCACTCCGCCGGGACACACGGCGGCGTTGACCACCAGGTCTGGGAACACGGGGTTGGCCTGCTGCCGGACGGGCGGGGCGATGGCCTGGCGGAAGGTGTTGGGCGTGGCCGTCAGCGCCGGATCCGGCATGCCGTCCGGCCCTGCTCCGACATACACCCCCGCCTCGTAGGCATGCTGGAAGTCGCTGGACATGAGCCAGAACTCGCGGAAGCTGTCATCGGAGCCATCCCCGTTGATATCCCCAGTGAGGATGGCGGCCTGCCAGCTCGTGGGCCCACCATCGTCCCGGGTGTTCAGCGGCACGCCGGTCTCGGCGTGCTTCCAGGTGGAGCCCGCGGGCTCCACCAGCACCGAGCCGTAGAGCCCTATCTGCTGGTGGGTGGAGGGGCCGTAGTGGTCGTGGGTGAAGATGACGCCCAACCCACGCTCGACCCCATCCGAGTTGAAGACCGGATCGATGAACCAACGCTGAATGGTGGTGCGAGCCCCCAGCCAGGTCCCATTGGGGCCGGCGCCGAAGAAGGGGTGTGGCAGGGGCTCGAGCTGGGTGCGGCCGTCCAGCGTGGGCACCGGCGTGTTGCCCGGGGTGGAGTTGTAGGCATTGATGGCCTCGATGCGCTCGCGCACCGCGCCCGGAGCCAGCGTCCCATCCTCGTAGTTCCACCCATTGGCCGCGCCGTCCGCGCTGGTCAGGTCCCACTTGGGCAGATGGATGTGCTGGCCGATGATGTCGGTGGGCGTGCGGACCTCGAAGTCATCCAGCTCGTAGACGCTGGGGATGAGGTTGGTGTGCAGGTACTTGGCGCAGTCGAAGGTATTGAAGCGGATGGCGAAGGGCTCGGGAGGCCGCTGCTTGTCGAGGGTGGGCTGCACGTCCTCCCACAGGGTGATGATGCGCTCCTGGGGGTAGTGGTAGCCAGCCTTGTTGAAGACCGCGTCGAGCTGGATGTTGGCGGCCTTGTAGACGCGAGGGTTGAGCGCGCCGAACCGGACGGTGCCCGTGAAGCTCGTGCCCCCCTTGCCGTCGAAGAAGCGGGGCTGCGTGCCGGTCAGGATCCGGTTGCCCTCATCATCCACGCAGGGCTCATGGTAGGGAGCGCTGGGCACGGGAGGGCCTCCGTTGGTGACGAAGGAGCCGGCCACGGTGCTGCCGTCCCGCAGCAGCGCGGTGCTCGGGTGGTTGCGCTGGGCATGGAAGGCCATGGCCGTCTGCTCCACGTCCGTGCCCTCCTCGGGGAAGTACACCGGCCGGGCACGGACCAGCTCCTTGCTGAAATCCAGGCGGCTCAAGGTGGACACGGCCTCGCCCCCAGCGGCCACTCCCTCCAGGACATGCCGTGGCAAGCCCCCATTGAATCCACCCGCGTTGGGCACCAGGTCCGCGCGGCCGGCGAACAGCGGGTTGGAGCCCTCCTGAAGCGCGGCGGCCTCCGCCTCCGTGAGCATGTCCAGGGGCGGGGTCGTGGTGCGCTGGCCCACCGTCCTCTCGATGCTCGCCACCCAGAAGGGAAAGCCCGGGTTGACGTCGCGCTCGACGACGCGGGCGTTGCTGCCCACCGGCACGGAGGCTCCCGGCGTCAGGCCGTGGAAGGTGGAGGCCGTGGTGGTGCGAGGATTGGCCGCCACCTCGACACGCCCGGGCATGGGCGCCATGGGCCTGCCCGGCAGGGGAACCACCGCCGGAATGGGGGTGCCCGCGGCGATCTCTCCGTCCGGCAGGGCCCGCCCGCCCGCGGCGGGTGTCCCATCCTGCAACCCGAAGGGCTTGTGATGGAATTGCTCTCCACTCGCCGCCAGCTTCGTCCCCCCCTCGAAGACGTCATGCACACGCCACAGCTCCCACATGCCCTGGGCGAAGTGGGGATAGAAGTGGCAGTGGAAGATGGCGTCCCCCGCCGTCTTGTTGCGATTGCCCGAGCCGCCGAAGTTGATCTCATAGGTGTAGTCCGTGCCCGGGCCAATGCCTTGCGAGTCGATGTAGTTGGCGTTGTCGTCGTTGGGGTTGAAGAGCCACTGGTGGTTGTGCAGGTGGAAGACGTGCTGCTCCTGGCCGATGTGGAGGTTGCGGAACTTGACGAAATCGCCGGTGTAGCTGTGGTGGACGTTGCTGGGGTCATCCGGGAAGAAGGCCCGGGTGGCCTTGGGCCCCGTCGTGCCTGGCGGCGGCGCCTGCCCCGGAGCGAGCGTCTCCAGGCCCATGTTGGCGGGCACGTCCACCAGCATGGCGGGGTCTCCCACCGTGTAGGAGCTGAGGAAGAACTCCTCGAAGGCACAGTCCAGACAGTCATGCATGGGTCCCACGCTCAGGCGGTTGGCGATGATCTCCGAACCGATGCCGCCCGAGCCGTAGTTGATCATGAAGGCGTCTCGCACCCCGGCCAGGGTGTGACGGAAGACGGGATCCTCGAAGAAGCCGGGGAAGGCGTCGGCGGCGGCCACCTCGTCATGGAAGATGACGGTGAACTCACGGAAGGACTGGAGCCGGTTGGGCAGGCTGGGATTGCGCCGGTCCACGCTCTCCAGTGGATAGGTGTTGGGAGGAAAACCGCCATCCGGCAGAGGGCCCACGATCATGGCGCTGACGTCCGAGTGGACCAGCTCCCCGGAGGGGGTGAGCATGTCGAGGATGGGCAGCCCCGCCTTGCCCTCGCCGAGCCACGGCTCGGTGGAGGGGTAGACGGCCTCGTAGTTGAGCGCGGGCTGGCCGGTGGGGGTGGTGCCCGTGGTGGCCAGGCGCAGCTCCTCCTCGGTGACCTGGCTGCGGTAGAAGCTCGCCCCCGGCGGCTCCACGTTGATGGCGGCGAACATGCCATTGGCGCCGTTGCCATGGGTGCCCTCTCCACCGAAGGTGGCTCCGTAGCTCGTCACCAGGAACGTGTCCTCGCGCTGCGCGAAGAGGGTGTAGGTGGCGCTCCCGCCCGGGGCGACCAGACTGCTGTCATTGCGCCCGACGAAAGAGCTGTCATCCGCGATGGAACTCACGAGCTGCAGGCCCGGAACGGTGAAGCTCGCGAAGCGATCCGCCACCTGGTCGTCGATGGGCAGCAGGAACTTGAGCCGGTTGATGATGCTGGGGACCGACCTGGGGTTGGCCAGGGGCGTGAGCAGGTTCTGGAAATGCACCCGCAGGCAGTCACCCGCCGAGACCCGGAGCACGAGGGGACGTGGCCGCTTGTCCGGGCGCAGGGTGACCCGGCCCGGCACCGCCTCGCCACCCCGTGAAAGTGGCAATCCGGTGTCCTGGTTGATCAAGTCGCGCGTCAGCGCATAGATGATTCCATTGACGTTCTGCGCGCCCAGACGGTTGTACATCAGTGGCTGGTCCAGCACCGCCACACTGGCGGTGAGGGTCCTCGCGCAGACAGGAGGCGGGACGAGCGGCGTACCCTCGCGTTCGGTCGGCCCGGACTTCGGGAGGTTTTCCTCCGCCACGGCGGACCACCCCCCCAACAAAAGCAAGCCCACGATCGCCACCATGCGCTTCACGGCACACCCCCCGTCACATTCGGCCATTCATGAGCCCTGCCAGGGAGGCGGGCGCAGAACAGCCTGAATGGTTTGTAACGGTTAGCCGGGACCGTCAGTATAGCCCCGGGGTGCTGCGGGAAGTGTGCCAGTCAACGCGCGGTGGCTCGACTTCCTCGGACGGAAACACCCTCGTCCGGGCGGATGAAGCGCTCGGCGGACTACCTCACCGACTTCTCCTCATGGCAGGGACGCGATCAACGCATGAGCTTCCAGGCATCTATTTTTGTAGCTGCCAACAAATCGCCAAGCCGAGCCTTCGTACCCCGAGCGAGGCGACGAAAAAATCGCCCCGGGGACGGATGGACTCATCTCCTTCCTGAAACGAGCGGACCTCCCCCCGCCCGCGAGCTGTTGCAATCCGGATGGAGCCCGGTACCGCGGGATGAACCGCGAGAGGTTGGGCAGGATGAATAGGTTTTTCTCGCACAATCGCGCCCATCCTGGGCGTGTGGAGTGCGAACGAGGGGATCCATCATGCGAAATCTCATCAAGACGCTCCGCGCCAGTCGTGCCGCCCTGGCCATGATCCGGGATGCCAATGAGCCCGATCGGGTCTTCGATTTGATCGAAGCGCTGTACGCCTCGTCGGATGCGGCGCAGAAGGCCGTGGCGCGGATGTCCCGGGATCCGCAGCTCGCGCGCGTGCTGCGGGAGCGTCCCCGGCTGGGACGCATCGATATGGAGGCACTGGGCCGGCTTCCCAAGGGCACGCTGGGGCGCACCTTCGTGGACCATCTGCGTGAGAGCAACCTGGACCCGAACCTGCTGCGCGTACTGGAGGCCCCGGATGCGGCCAGCTACGTGAAGGCCCACCTGTTCGAGACACACGACCTGTGGCACGTGGTGACGGGTTTCCCCACGACCTCCGAGGGAGAAATGGGGCTTCAGGCCTTCTACTTCGCCCAGAACGGCTCCCGCGTTTCCATGGGTGTCTTCGTGGCCGGCCTGTGCTTCACCTTCCTGAACAACTTCGAGTTGTGCGAGGTGGCGATGCCGCAGGTGGTCAGGGGGTGGCTGTTGGGGCGGCGGGCCAGGCGGCTGTTCGGCACGGACTGGAAGACGCTGCTGGACAGACCGCTGGAGGAGGTGCGCGCCACCTTCGGCCTGGAACTCGACAAGGTGGACACGATTCTCCGCGAGTTCGAGCGTACCAGGCTCTCCGCGATGACCGTCCAAGCCTGAGACCATGGTCTCGGCTCCCTCCACCTCCCCCCTAACCCATCAGCTCGCAACGACCCGGGACATGGGGGAGCAATCCCTCGTGCCCGCGCGTGCGAGTTCCCGCTTCAGGGCGCGCCTTCCTGGGCTTGCACCTGGTCGCCCTTGCCGTGATGCCAGCACCCGCATGAGGGGCCCTTCCCCGCGATGCCACTGGCGCCATGCGAGCAATGCGGGCACTGACAACCCCTGCCCGCCGCGGCCTGCGCGGAGCCGTCCTCGGCCTTCACGTTGAGCGAGCAGCGGCATCCCCTGAACTCGCCCTCGGCCACCTCCGAGGGGGTGCTGGCGGCGGCGGCGGTGCCCTCTCGAGCCGCCGTCTGGCCGGTGGCGCAGCCAGTGAGGATTGAGACGGCGGAGGTGGAGAGGACCAACAACAGCGTACGGACGCTCATGTCGTGACTCCTTCGGTTGAGAACCGGGGATGACAAAGAGGATGCCAGAAGCGCCAGCCGGATGCGCATCACCCTCCCCCCGAATCCCGTGGCGATGCGTCGGCCAGTGAACTCCGCAACCGCCAACCGTGGGTCCGCCCCGCGTTCAATCTCAGTCACCTATGAATTCCAACCAAACACGGCTGCCTGTCCCGCCCCAGGGGGCTCCCTGCCCTGAAGTCGCGCCAGATTCGTGAATGAATCCAGCCTCCTGGGCCGGGCTAGCGCACTCACCGGCCATGTCTACATTGAGGCCCGTAAACGCCTCCGCCGCCTCCGCTGAAGTCTCGGGATGAGAGTGTAAGGCCTTGGCAGGCCTTCGCGGAAGCACGGACAACTCCAAACTGACGCCCACCCCATTGGCTTCCAGAAGGAAGGTGTAGAGACATGCGCGCGAGCTTTGAAGAGAGATTGAGGAGCCTGCGGAATCCCCCGGTCATCGCGAACTACTTCTCCGGGGAGGGGCAGGCGGACGTCATGCCTCCCTCGCAGCTGGCCAGCTATCAGTTCGAGGCCCTCAAGGCCGTCGTCAAGCAAGCGTATGACCATTCTCCCTTCTACAGGGAGAAGATGATCCGCGCCGGGGTCTCTCCCGATGACCTCCAGCAGCTCTCGGATGTCACCCGGCTCCCCTTCCTGACGAAGGACGAGCTCCGCGGAAAGCCCTGGCTGCTGCTGACGTGCGACAAGAAGGACGTCGTGCTCGTCCAGGTGTCCACGGGGACGACGGGCGGAGAGGAGATCTACATGACGTACACGTGGAATGACTTCCTGCTCCACGACCTCTCCCCCCGGTACACGAAGCTGTTCCCCGTCGGACCCGGCGACGTGTGTCTCAATGCCCTCCCGTACGAGATGAGCACCGCGGGGCTCGCCTTCCACAAGACCTTCATGGATGGCTACCAGGCCACGGTCATCCCCGCCGGAAAGGGCGGCGCCTACTCCACGCCCGCCAAGACCATCAAGATGATCCGGGATCTGCGTCCCTCCATCGTCGTCACCAGCCCCTCCTGGTCCATCACCCTGGCGGAGGAAGCGGCCAAGGCCTCCTTCGATCTGAAGAGCCTGGGGCTCAAGAAGATGTGGTTGACCGGCGAAGGCTGCTCGCCCGCCTTCCGCCAGCGCGTGGAGAAGATCTGGGGGACCACGGCCAACTACTTCTATGGCTCGCTCGAGTGCGGACAGCTCGGCATCGAGTGTGACGCGCATGACGGCTACCACCTGGCCCAGGCCCACGTCCTCATGGAGATCGTGGACCCGAAGACCGGACGGGTGCTGCCCCCGGGAGAGGTGGGCGAGATCGTCGTGACGGCGCTCCTGCGCTACGACAGCCCGGTCCTGCGCTTCCGCACGGGAGACCTGGGCAGCCTGCGGACCGACACGTGCGCCTGCGGCTCCACGCTCACCCGCTTCTACATGAAGGGCCGCGCGTTCGATCAACTCCACTTCCGTGGCCAGCCGTTCTCGCCCTTCTTCGTGGAGGAGCACCTGATGCGCATGCCCGAGGTCGGCAACTGGTTCCAGTTCGTCATGCCGAAGTCGGACAGCGCGAGCATCAAGATCCGCTGCGAGCTGGTTCAAGGAGTCAAACCCTCCCAGGAGCTGGCCACCACGCTCGCCAACCGGATGAAGCTCTCGACGGGCCTGTCCTTCGACATCGAGCTCGTCGAGCGCCTGCCCCGCCCGACGGCCAAGGCGGTCCGCGTCGTCCGCGAGTGATCCACCCCACCACCAGAGGAATCCTTCCATGATCGTCGATGCCCATGCACACGTCTCCCCCACCACCTATGGCGCCACCGAGCAGTACCTGGAAGTGCTGAGCCAGAGTGGTATCGACCAGGCCGTCATCTGTCCGGGCGGCATGCTGGACGTGAGGAAGATGAGCGAATTCGTGTCTGGCCAGAAGAAGCCGGACGCGGTTCCGAAGAACGAATACGTGGGGAACTGCGTCCAATCCAGCCCCAAGCTGATTGGAATGGCTTGCGTGAATCCGTGTGATCTCCAGGCCGCCGAGAAGCTGGAGCAATACCTGGAGCAGGGCTTCCGGGGCCTGATGGTGTCTCCCCTCGTCCACAAGTTCTCCTTCACGGACGACTCGATGGCCGAGCTGGCCAGGCTGTGCGGCGAGTATGGCGTTCCCGTCGTCTCCCACAATGGCTGGCGGCCGGGGGCGAACACCAGCGACTACGCCCTGCTGGCCAGGTCGTGCCCCCGCACGAACTTCATCCTGGAGCACATGGGACAGTTGCCCACCGACGGGGAGGCGACCCATATGGCCGCCGAGCTGGACAACTTCTTCCTCGAGACGTCGCTCAGCAGCTACCTGCACGTCGTGGAGACGGTGAAGAAGACGGGGGCGAGCAAGGTGATCTTCGGCTCCGAGTTCCCCCTCTCCCACCCCTCCCTGGAGCTGAGGAAGGTCCTCCTGCTTCCCATCACCGACCGGGAACGCGAGCAGATCCTGGGCAGGAACATCCGCGAGCTGCTCCACCTGGATTGACCACTCCGAGGGAACCCGACCCATGGCCACGTCAGAACGCATGGACATCATCAATCAGGTGCTGCGGCACGCCCGGGGCGCCCCCTTCTACCAGGAGCGCCTGCCGGGCACGCCCCTCCGCTCCTGGGAGGAGTTCCAGCGGCTCCCATTCACGACCAAGGAGGATCTGCGCCGGCAGTCGCCGCACGGCCTCATCTGTGTCCCGCCCGAAAAGCTGCTGCAATACCACGAGTCCTCCGCGACGACGGGCACGCCCGTCTCCGCCTGGTTCAGCGGCGAGGACCTCGCGGAGATCCATTCTCGCTTCTCCGAGTGGGGCGTCGGGTTCAAGCCCGGGGACCGGGTGCTCATCCGCTTTCCCTATGCCCTCTCCACCATCGGGCACTTCGTCCAGGGGGCCGTCCAGCACAAGGGCGCCTGTGCGATCCCCGCCGACAGCCGGACCTCCATCACCCCGCTGCCCCGCGTGGTCGAGCTGATGAGGAAGTTGCAAGTCACCGTGCTCGCCACCATCTCCCTGTCGGCGGTGATGATCGCCGAGGCCGCGGAGATGGCGGGGTTCGTGCTCCGCCGGGACTTTCCCCATCTGCGCGCCCTCTGCTGCGCCGGGGAGCCCCTGACGCAGGCCCGGCGCAAGCTGCTGGAAGAGCTCTGGGGGGTGCCCGTGTATGACAATTATGGGATGACCGAGACGGGTCCCCAGGCCATGGATTGCCACGAGCGGCAGCTCCATCCCTGGCAGGAGCACTTCTTGATGGAGGTGCTGGACGAGCGGCTCGAGAAGGAAGTGGCCCCGGGCGAGACGGGCTACTCGGTCATCACCTCGCTCACCCGGAGGGCCTCGCCCATGATCCGCTACCTCACGGGCGACCGCGTCCAGCGCGTGGAGCGGCCCTGCGCGTGTGGCCAGAACTCGACCCTGATCGTCCGCGGCCGGGTGGAGGACCTGCTCTGGAGCCAGGGCAGGCCGGTCGATCTCTGGGAGCTGGAGGAGATCGTCTCCCAACTGCCCAGCCGGCGCTTCTGGCGGGTGTCCTCCTCGCCGGACGGGCAGATGCACTTCACGGTGGAGAAGGAACGGGAGGAAGACTCGCTGCGGCCCGCCCTCCTCTCCCAGTTGGAGGAACACCACGGCCTGCGCCTGAAGGTCGACCTGGTTCCCAAGGGGACCCTCTACGACCGCCAGGAGCCGATCTCGTTCGGGATGGCGGGCAAGCCCATCTACGTGAGCACGCCGTAACGCCGCCCCCCGAGGGGGCGGTCATTCAAAGACAAACCATTCCGTCCGCGTCACTCATCCCCGGCGCTTCTCTCGCCGCGGACGGCAGGCATCACGGACATGCCGGGTGGAGAACACACAATCATGGACGTTATCTCGACCAACACCGTCAACAACGACTCCGTCAACATGCAGAAGCGTGAGCGCATCCGCCTCGAGCGTGTCGAGGGCGACCGCAACCGGGTGGAGGAAGCCGGCTCGCTCATCGTCTGGTTCGACACGGCCGGGCTGGCCACTCCCGCGGACTGCGAGGGCATGCTCGGGCGGGTCGTCAACCAGGCCTACACCGGCGTCGTCCTCTACCCGGAGAACGTGGCCGCGCTCGCTCCAGCCCTCCCGGCGCGGGTGATCAAGGTGCTCCATACCCCGCGCCTCGAGGACCTCGAGCGGCTCAAGACCCTGCCCCAGGGCGGCCAGAGCTTCGTGGTGGCGAGCCCCGAAGTCCAGGTGCTGCAGAAGGCCGCGGAGCTGGGGTTCAACACCTGCTACCGCGCCTACGTGGATGACGGGGCCAGCCTCCACGCGTCCATCCAGGAAGGCGTCCACCATGCCTACCTGATGGTCCGCTTCCGGGATCCCACCAACATCCCGCTGGAGCTGGTGATCGCCTCGCTGCAGGCCACGCGCACCGTGCTCATCAAGGAGATCAACACCCCGACGGACGTGGATGACGCCATCGTCACCCTGGGCGTCATGGAGGTGGGCGCGGACGGCGTCATGTTCTCGCCGCGCAGCCACGGGGCGCTGAGCGAGTTCGTCTCGCGGCTCGGCCGGATGGATCGCGCGGCGACGAAGGTGGAGGTGGCCAGCGTGGTGCGCAGCGTGCCCATCGGCATGGGCTACCGCAGCTGCATCGACACCACGACGCTCTTCTCCCCGACGGAGGGCATGCTGGTGGGCTCCACCTCGCAGGGCGGAATCCTGTGCTGCCCCGAGGTCTTCTTCCTGCCGTACATGGAGCTGCGCCCCTTCCGGGTGAACGCCGGTGCCGTGCACAGCTACGTCTACAACTACAACAACCGCACGGACTACATGAGTGAGCTGCGCGCGGGCGCGTCCATCATGCTGGTGGACCACACCGGCAAGACGCGCCGCTCCAGCGTCGGCCGGATGAAGACGGAGGTGCGGCCCCTGCGCCTCATCGAGGTCGAGTTCGCCAGCGGCGAGCGCATCAACGCCATCATGCAGGACGACTGGCACGTGCGGATCTTCTCCGACGATGCCAAGCCGTTGAACATCACCGCCCTCAAGCCCGGCGACAAGGTGCTCGGCCACCTGGCCACGCCCGGCCGGCACGTGGGCATCAAGGTCGACGAGCACATCATCGAGACCTGAGCCGCATCCCCATCGAAGTACTTCATTTCAAGCAGGAGGAAACAGTCATCATGAATGGAACCGCCAAACGCATCCGCTGGTCGCATTTCGTGGACCGCCGGAGCGGACGGGGAATCATCGTCCCCATGGATCATGGGCTGACGATTGGACCGGTGGAGGGCCTGGCCAGCGTGGAGCAGCTGTCGCGCTGGATAGGTCATCCGGGCATCACGGGGATCATCGCCCACAAGGGAATGGTGGAGCGGCTCGGGAGCCACGGGCTGTTGAATGGCATCGGCGTCATGATCCACCTCAATGGAATGATGTCGCTCGCCCCGACACCGGACCGCAAGGAGCGGCTGACCTCGGTGGAGGCGGCACTCCGCTGCGGGGCGGACGCGGTCTCCCTCCAGCTCAACTTCGATGGGAAGAACGATGCCCACAACCTGGCCCAGCTCGGGGCGGTGGTGGACGAGGCCCAGCAGTACTGCCTGCCCGTGCTCACCATGCTCTACGACAAGGTCTCCTGCGACGCGCAGGAGCAGCGCGTGAACAGGCTCAAGCACCTGATGCGCGCGTGCGTGGAGCTGGGCACGGACGCACTCAAGCTGGCCGCACCGGATGACCTGGCGCTGATGCCCACGCTGCTCGAGGGCATCAAGGAGCACACCGCCGTGTTCTTCGCGGGGGGAGCGATGCGCTCGGAAGCGGAGATCCTCATGATGGCCGAGGAGGTGGTGCGCCTCGGCGCCACCGGGCTGTGCGTGGGACGCAACATCTTCCAGCGGGAGTCCGCCCGCGCCACGCTCAGCCGTCTGCAGGAGGTGATCCTGGGGAGCAATACCGTGGTGCCGGAGCCCACCCTCTCCTGGTCCCTGCCCGACCACGCGCCCCCGGTGCGCTGGTCCCCCGTGGTGGAAGAGGTCGTGAAATGAAGCCCACGGTCATGAGCCATCCCCCTACGGGGGGATTGGCGTTCCAGAACCAGCGGCGTCCCCTCGTCGTGAAGAAGTTCGGGGGGACGTCCGTGGCGGGTGTCGAGCGCATCCGCAACATCGCCCGTATCGCGCTGGCCAGCCAGCGGGCGGGCAACGACGTGGTGGTGGTGGTCAGCGCCATGGCTGGCGAGACGGATCGGCTGTTGAAGCTGGCCCACCAGGTCCTCCCCCTGCCGGACTCGAGGGAGCTGGATGTGCTCGCGTCGACGGGAGAGCAGGTGTCGGTGGCGCTGACGGCACTGGCCATCCAGGCAGCGGGCGGACGGGCCTTCTCCCTGTTGGGGCACCAGTTGCCGGTGCTCACGGACAGCGCCTTCTCCCGGGCCCGCATCCAGCGGGTGGAGCAGGGTCCCATCCGCCGGGCCCTCGCCCAGGGGCAGATCGTCGTGGTCGCGGGCTTCCAGGGGGTGGATCCCCACAACAACATCACCACCCTGGGGCGCGGCGGTTCGGACACCACGGCGGTGGCGGTGGCGGCCGAGCTGAAGGCGGATGTCTGTGAAATCTACACGGACGTGGATGGTGTCTACACGGCCGACCCCCGTGTCTGTCCCTCCGGGCGGAAGCTGAAGGCCATTGCCTATGAAGACATGCTCGAGTTGGCGTCCCTGGGAGCCAAGGTGCTCCAGGTGCGCAGCGTGGAGATCGCCATGAAATACAAAGTACCCGTACACGTCCGCAGCACGTTCTCGGAGGAGGAAGGGACCCGGATCGTCGCCCGGGAGCAGGTGCTCGAGGCCCGGAAGCTGACGGGGCTGGCGTGCGAGCGCGGGCAGGCCCGGGTGGAGCTGCTCGGGGTGCAGTGCAACCCGGAGCAGCTGGCGGAGGTGACGGACCTGCTGGCCGAGCTGAACGTGAGCGTGGACATGCTCTGCCATGCCCGCTGCGGCCAGGAGAGCACCCGGACGGACATCTCCTTCACCTTGCCCGAGGGGGAGCTGCTGCGCGTGCGCTCCCGCCTGGAGCAGCTCTCCAAGCGGCTCGGTGCCCGTGAGCTGCGGGTGTCGTCGAACCTGGCCAAGGTGTCGCTGGTGGGCATTGGCCTGCGCTCGGATCCGGGAATCGCCGCCCGCCTGTGCCGCAGCCTGAACCGGCAGGGCATCGCCGTGTCGGGCCTGGTGGTGAACGAGCTGCGGGTGAGCTGCCTGCTGGAGTCGAGCCAGGCGGACAACGCCATCCGCCTGCTGCATGACACCTTCGAGCTCACCAGCGAGACCTCCGCCGACGCGCTCACGGCCAACGCTCCAGCCTGAGCGGCGGACCGAGGGGGAGACCCCGCACCGGGTTGCCCGGGCCCTGGTTCCAGGGCGGCCCGGTGCGGGGGTCTCCAGGATGTAGCGGTGCAGTGCGGCACGGACTTCCCGATGGAGCGCGCCTCGAGCGGGTGCGCGGCCGGGAGGACGGGCCTGGCCCCGGAGTGTCACCCAAAGCAGGTGGCGGGCCTGGTGGCCGAGATGGACGTGAGCGTGGGCAAGCCCAGCCAGCCCGATGCGGGCAGGCGCGCACCCCGGACGGACATCTCCTCAAGAGCGCCCGGAGCACCGCATCGGCGAGACGTCCGCCGGGCCTCTCACCTCCAGCACCCCGGCCTGAGAGATGGGCGCGTGGAGCTGGAGGCCACGAACCGGGCTGCCCAAGCCACACCTTCAGGGCAGCCCGGTGCTGGACTCAGTGGGGATGCTCGCTACTGCTCGTCGAACCGGGTGGGACGATTTCCTCCACCTCCATCATCCCCAGATCCTCATGGTCCAGGATGTGGCAGTGCAGCACGAACTTCCCGATGTAGCGCGAGTAGCGGGTGCGCAGCCGGAAGGACTCACCCGGCTTCATGAAGAGGGTATCCTTCCAGACATCCTTTCCATTGCCCAGCATCACCTGGAAGGGATTGACGTGGATGTGGAAGGGATGACCCAGCTGCGGTGAGGCGGAGAGGTGCCACTCCTCCACCGCCTCCAACTCGAGCCGGCGTGGCGGCTCGTTCGGGTCGTATGGCCTGCCGTTGATCATGAACTTGGGTGGGGTGGCGCTGAAATCCACGGAGAAGTGCGCCTCCTGAGTGCCGGTGACGTCCTGGTCCTTGAGGGGCTGCAAGGGCACCAGCCTGGCCAGATCGGTCGGGCTGGGCAGCGGCATCATGCCGCCGCTCCTGCCCTCCACCACGACGCGAGCCAGGACCTTGCGCGACTCCTCCTGGCCATGCAGCGAGTCCTGGACAGCGCTTGCCTCATCCACCAGCAGGTAGGTCTCCTGCACGGCACCGGCCCTCACCATCACGTCCACCCGGTAGCCGGGAAACATCTCCGTTTCCTGGACCGCGTCGAGGCGGCCGGTGGTGATGCCATCGTGGGCGATCTGGTATTGCGTCATCACGGCCTTCTGATCGCTCTCGCGCACGAGCCGGAGCCGGAGCGCCTCCATGGTGCCCGTATGGATGAACCTCCAGCGCTGCGTCTCGCCCGGCCGCAGCTTGAAGGTGGGCATGAACTCCCCGTTGATGAGGGTGCGCAGGCCGGACTCCTCCCATCGCCCCGGCATGAACTGGTCGTAGCTCTCCACCATGTTGATCTGCGTGCCCGGCGCTTCGGGATCCTCCGTCAGGACATAGGGGATCTGCTCGAAGACGAAGAGCTGCTCCCGGGCATTCCTGATGGCGGGAAGCTCGTCGATGTCGCCGCGGACGATCAAGGCACCGACCATGCCACTGGAGACCTGCAAGGCCACCGAGCCGTGCTTGTGGGCATGGTACCAGTAGGTCCCGGCGGGGTGGTCTTCGGGAATCTTGATTTCATACTCGAAACGTTTCTGGGGGCCGATGGCCAGCAGCACGTTGTCCGAGTTGCCCACGGGAGACACGTGCAGCCCGTGGGTGTGGATGTTGGTGGTGTTGAAGCCGTGCGGAATGTTGGGGGTGGGATGGAGCAGCTGCTCCACCCCCAGAGGTGGCTCCAGCGGGAGCTGATTGTCCAAGAGGATGCTCACGGTGTTGCCGGGCCGCGCTTCGATGGTCGGTCCGACGAGCCCCCCATTGTAGGAGCGCAACTTCACGCTGTCCCATTGCTTGCAGACGCCCTGCTCCATGGTCCGGCAGATGCGATTGGTGCCGTATTTGACGACCAGCTCCTGAGAAACCTTCTGGCCCTGCGGCCAGGACCCAGGCCCACCAGGCCCTGGATTCGGCCATGGCCACGGTTTTGGAAGGGTGACGGCGGCGGCACCCGCCATCAAGCCAACACCCAGCAGCGGCAGACCGCCACGTCGGAGATTCAAGAGTCCCAATTTCAATCTCGCGCTTTCTCCCTGAACTCAATCAGACAGGGGAACGCGAGAGTAGAACCAGCTTGAATTCATGATGTGAGGGAATCGCTGGAGTTTTCTCCATCAAACTGCCACGACGTGCGGGAACGGAAACTCCATTCCCCAACGCCTTGAAGTTGATAATGGATTGCCCGGCCGTCCGAGACGAGAAGGGACCGGGCAAGCACCATCCCTGGGAGGGACCTGGCGCCAGAGCCCCACCGGCTCCTCAATGAAGACGTCGCGCCACCGCGCGCAGCACGGCGGACTCCAGCTCGGCCGGGGTCGGACCCGCGCTCGCCACGCCCAGTTCCTCCACCAGCCCCGGGAGCGCATTGATGGCGGAGCCTCCCACAAGGATGGGCAGAGCGGAGCCCAGCCGCCCGCGGACCTCCGCGACGGCCCGCCGGAGGGCGGGGATGTTGAAGAGCATCGTCACCGACAAGGCCAGCACGTCCGGCGGCTCTCGCTCGAGGAGCGAGACCAGGCTGTCCGTGGGCAGGTTGGCTCCGAGGTGCATCACGGTGAAGCCCGCCAGCTCCAGGAAGTCGGACAACAGGCGGGCAGGCATCTCATGCAGCTCTCCCTCGACGCAGGCCACCGCCACGCTCACGCCCCGGGCGGGCGCGGGCTGGGCGCGGGCGAAGAGGTGGGCGAGCGCCACCTGGGAGATGGCGGTGGCCCGATGCTCCTCGGCGATGTCGATGCAACCTTGATTCCACAGGCGGCCCAGCTCTCGCTGCGCCGCCTGGATCACCTGGCATTGGAGCTCCGTGACGGAGGCACCCCTCGCCAAGGCTTCATCCAGGAGACGCAGGGAGCCCCGCAGGTCCCCCGCCAGTTGCGTGGCGATATAGGACGCGAGCAGGCGAAGGAAGCGAAGCTCCGCTGGCTGGCTTTGTTCCATGGTTCCCCCCGGCACGCGCCTCCTCCAAGCCAAACATAGCCATGACGTCCTCCTTCGCGACAGGGAGAAGGCCCTGGCGCCGCCCTGCCCGCCTCTATCCCATCCGTGCGTTGGGATTGGAAATATCTTCCGCCCGCCCCATCTTGAAGGACGCCAGAGTCCCTCTGGTCAGGAGGGCTCATGGGAGAGGGAAAAGACATGCGCCGGCTCTCCTGGGAGACCGCGGGAAGGAGGATGTTGTCGGGGCTCCTCGTCCTGGGAGCCCTCGCCCTGGTGCTCGCCGTGATGTTCCCAAGACACACGGAGGGCTGGCGCTTGCCGTGGGTGGCGGTGCTGATGGCGCTGACACTGGGCGTGGGGGTCCTGCTCGGGTCGCGGCAGCGAGAGGCCTCGACCCCCGCGACGCAGCGGCGCGAGTGGGAGAGCCGCGTCCTGAGCGAGATGAGCGCTCGCCTCGCATCGACACTGGACCATGAACAAACGCTCACGAACGTGGCCGCGCTGACGGTGGGTTCCCTGGCGGACTGCTGCCTGCTCGCCTTGGAGACCGAGAACTGGAGACCCCGGCGGCTGAAAGCGGTGCATCGTGACGCGAACCAGGCACCACTCGCCGAGGCCTTGGAGCGCATGGCGCTGGAGCGGCGTGGCCCGTCCTTGCTCTCGTGCCTGCTGGAGACGCGGCGGCCCTGGGTGCTGCCGGAGGTGACTTCCGGGAGTCTCCAGTCCCTCGTGCGAAGCGAGGAGCACCTCCGGCTCCTGCTCGAGCTGAACCCGCGCTCGCTCATGGGCCTGCCCCTCCTGGTCCACGAACACTTCCTGGGCATGCTCGTGCTCGTCTCCAGTGCTCCCCGTCACGGGTATGGAGAAGCGGACCTGAGGCTGGGAGAGGAGCTGGCGCGCCGGGCCGCGCTCGCGATCCAGAGTGCCCGCCTCTACCGGACTGCCCGGGAGGCCACCCAGGCGCGTGACGACGTCCTGGCCGTGGTGGCGCACGACCTGCGCAATCCGCTCAACGCCATCTCCCTCAGTGCCCAGACGTTGTTGAAGCACCAGCTCGTCGTCGGCGACACGCGGCTCCAGACCCCCTTGCGCATCATCCGCGGCTCCGTGGAGCGCATGAACCGGTTGATTCAGGATCTCCTGAACGTGAGCCGCATGGAGGCGGGCCGGCTGGCCGTGGAGACCTATCCGGAGCCCGCGGAGGCACTCCTCCAGGAGGCGCTCGAGGAGGTACGCCCGCTGGTCTCGCAACTCCAACTGAGCACCGACATCCCCGACGTGCTGCCCTGGGTGCGCGTGGACCGGGAGCGGATCCTCCAGGTCTTCTCCAACCTGCTGGGCAATGCCCTGAAGTTCACCCCGCCCGGGGGCCGGGTGACGCTCGGTGCCCGGGCGGAGGGAGAGGTGGTGCACTTCTGGGTGAGTGATACCGGCCCGGGAATTCCCCCCGAGGCCCGCGAGCACCTCTTCGACCGCTTCTGGCAGATGCGGCACGGAGATCGACGGGGAGCCGGGCTGGGGCTGTCGATCGCCAAGGGGCTCGTCGAGGCACACGGAGGGCGCATCTGGGTGGAGAGCGAGCCCGGCCACGGAAGTACCTTCTCCTTCGTCGTGCCCGTGGCGCACGAGGCCCCCACCCTCGCGACCTTGGGGCCATGAGCCACGGGCAGCGAGCCCTCGCTACTCCAGGGCCGCGAGAACCCGCGGCGCATACACCTCGGCGGAGGACTGATCGTGATTGCCGACACCGCCCACGACGAGCAGGGAGCCATTGGGCAGCAACGTGGCCGTGTGCTGGAAGCGATCCGCGTTCATGCTGGCCGTGGAGCTCCAGGTCCCCGTGGCCGGGTCATACAACTCCGCGGAGAAGTGGATACCGCGGCTGTCATGGTAGCCACCCGCCACGAGCACCCCGCCATCGGGCAGCAGCGTCGCCGTGTGATAGCGCCGTGCCTCGTTCATGTTGGCCGTGGACGACCACGTCTGGGTGGCCGGATCGTACAGCTCCGCCGAGGCATTGCGCCCGTCCGGTTCACCTCCGGCCACGAGCACCTGGCCCGTGCTCAGCAGGGTCGCGGAGTGATAGGTGCGCGCCGCCCACATGCTGGTCGTGGACGACCACGTCCCAGTGCTCGGGTCATACAACTCCGCCGTGTTCTTGCGGATCTTCTTGTCATCTCCGCCCACCACCAGCACCCGCCCATCGGGCAGCAACGTCGCCGCGTGGTGGGTGCGCGCCGCGGTCAAGCTTCCCGTGGCCGTCCAGGTGTTGGTGCCCGGATCGTACAGCTCCGCCGAGCTCAGCGTGCGCCCGCCGGACTCCTTGTCGGTGCCCCCCACCACGAGCACCCGGCCATCGGGCAGCAGCGTCGCCGTGTGACCGAAGCGGGTCGTGATCATGCGGCCCGCGGCGTTCCACCGGACCGTGATTTCGTCGTACAGCTCCGCGTTGACCCCCGTGCGGGGGTGCTGTCCACCACCCGCCAGGAGCACCCGGCCATCGAGCAGCAATGTCGCCGTGTGCGAGCGGTGGGTGGTGAGGGTATTGGCCGCCCGCCACCACTCTCCATTTCTCGGCTCGTACGCCTCCGTGGTGGTATTGAAGCCGCCCGCCACGAGCACCTGGCCCGTCATGGGAAGCAGGGTGGCGGTGTGATACATGCGCGGCAACTCCATGCTCCCAGTGACCGCCCAGGACGGCGCATCGGGTGCCTCACCGTCACTCGAGGCCGAGCCAGAGGCCACCGGCCTTCTCGTCATGTCTTGTCTGTCTTCAGCCCCGTCCAGTCCCGGAGCCCCACACCCACCCAGCGCCGCGAGCAAGGCCAGCACGGCACCACGACGAATGGTCTTCTTCATGAACATGTCCGACGACCCCCGCAGGCAGTGGCCCCGGCGCTGACGCTCATGTGTTCCAGAGCAGTCAGATCCGAGGTGCCGCGAAAGCTAGGCAGCGCGGGACGAGGGCTCAATCGCGGGTGCGTCGGCTGTTGAACCATGCGCACTCATGCGGCCGGAAGTGTCTGGTTCATCCTGGTTGACTTGTCCCCAGGGGCCGATCGTGTGCCGATTCCAGCGGCAGGGTGAAGGAGAAGGTACTGCCCACACCCACGGTACTGTCCACCCAGATATGGCCGCCGTGGGCGGCGATGATGCCCCGGGAGATGAACAGCCCGAGCCCCGAGCCCATGCGCGCCTTGTCCCGGGCCTGCCAGTAGCGATCGAAGAGGTGGGGCAGCTGCTCGGGGGGAATGCCGGGCCCGGTGTCCTTCACCGAGAAGCGCACGGAGCCCTCGCCCGGCTCGGCGGAGACGAGCACTTCGCCACCCGCCGGGGTGAACTTGATGGCATTGCCCAGCAGGTTGGAGAAGACCTGGAGGATCCGCTCGCGGTCGCAGGACACCGGGCCGAGGGGTTCACTCCACCCGTACCGCTCCAGCCGCAGGCCCTTCTGGGCCGCCAGGGGCAACAGCAGCTCGATGGCCTCGTCCATCAGCGCGAAGGGCGGGTGTGGCACGGGCTCGATGAAGAAGTGCCCCGCCTCGATGCGCGCCAGATCGAGGATGTCGCGGATGAGGCTGTTCATCCGCTCGGCCGCGCGCTGGACCTTCTCCAGGTGTCCCCGGAGCTGCTCGCCCTGCTCGCCCTCGAGCTTCGAGCGGCGCATCAGGGCGGTGGACAACAGGATGACGCCCAGTGGGTTCTTCAAATCATGGGAGACCATGGCGAGGATTTCCTCGCGCGCCAGGATGGCCCGTGAGCGCTCCTCCTCGGCGCGCTTCTGGTCATCGATGTCCGTGGAGGTCCCGAACCAGCGCGTCACCTGCCCATCCGGGCCCCGCACGGGCAGCGCGCGGGAGAGCTGCCAACGGTAGCTCCCATCCACCATGCGAAAGCGGTGTTCGATATCGAAGTCCCGTACCGTCCGGGTGGCCTCGAGCCACGCATGCAGGGTGCGCTGCCGGTCCTCCGGATGGAGGACCTGTGCCCAGCCCTGACCCCGGGCCGCGTCCAGGGAGCACCCGGTCTTCTCGAACCAGAGGCTGTTGTAGAAGTCCGGATTGCCGAGGGGATCGGTGGACCACACCATCTGGGGGATGGCCTCCGTCAGGGAGGCCAACAACCGCCGCGCCTCCTCGGCCTCGGCCCGGGCCTCCTGCTCATGGAGGACCTGCCGCTTGAGGTCCGCGTCCATGATGGCCCGCCGCAGCTCATGTGCCGCCTCGAGCTCCTGCGCGAGCCAGGGCCTCGACTGGTCCTGGACGAGTTCCTTCCATCGCGCGAAGGACTTACGCGGGTGCAGCCGGGGCCCGTCCGGGCCGAATTCCACCGGCTTGCGAGGATCTCCGCCCCACGTCACCGTCTGGATGATCTCCGGACGGAACCACAAGACGTAGTGGCTCTGGTGTCTGGAGACGCGGATGGCGAGCAGCCCACTGGCCATGTCCTTGTACCGCTCGGCCGCGGGGAACAGCCGCGACAACGCATGGGTGTGGAACACGGGCAGGCGGACGTTCGCGTCGAGCCACCGTGCCAGGGCCCACAGCTCGTCCTCGCTCGGCGTCCGCCCCAGGCGCGAGCACTCCCCCCCGAAGCAGAGGGCGGCGCCCGAGGACTCGAACAGCTCGCCCAGGTTCGGCTGATGCCGCAGAAGCCCGTCACGGAAGTCCACTGCCACCGCCATCTGCTCGGTGAGCCGATCCGTGAGCCACCGCAGGCGCATCCGTTCGCGCGCGAACTCCGCCTCCTCGAGGAGGGAGATCCGCAGGGAGAGGACCTGGCCCACCAGCTCGCACGCCACCCGGAGGTCATGGGGGACGTGCTTGGGCCCCTGGTGGTTACCACAGGAGATGAGCCCCCAGAGCTGGTTGGCGCGGATGAGCGAAATGCTCATGGAGGCCCGCAGGCCCAGGTTGTTCAGGTACTCGATATGGACCGGCGAGACGGCACGCAGGATGGAGACGCTCAGGTCGAGGGGCTGCCGGGTGTCGGGATGAAGGGCGGGAACGAGCGCGGCGGTGGGACGGTGCGCGTCCGGGATGAGCCGCAGCCAGTTGCGCAGATAGAGCTGCCGGGCCTGCCGGGGGATGTCCGAGGCGGGATAGTGCAAGCCCAGGAAGGCGTCGAGGGACGCATCCCGTTCCTCGGCCACGATCTCGCCGTTGCCCTCCGGGTCGAACTGGTAGATGAGCACCCGGTCGAAGCCGGTGAGCCGGCGCACCGCGCTCGCCGCGATCCGATAGAGTTCGTCGAGGCTCGTGGCGGCCTTGAGCCGCGCGAGCGCCTCACGGGCCTGCTGGTAGGGCGCCACGAGCGCCGCCGCGTCGTCCTGCCGGGAGAAGGGCTCGAGCTCCAGGATGAGCGCCCCACCGTGGCGGTGAAGGATGGCGTCGAAGAGTCGCTCCCCCGTGGGAGTGCGCAGCACGAGGTCGCGCCGCACGGGCTCGGTGAGACCGTGCCCATGCAGACACTCCAGCAGCGGGGCGAGCTGATCTTCCCGGAGAAAGGAGCGCAGGGGTTGTCCGAGCAGCGCCCCGACCGATATCCCGAGGAAATCGGCGACGTTCTCGCTGACCTGCACGAGGGTCAACGCGGGTTCCCGAAGCACCAGGAGCACCCCATGAGCCTGAATGCGGCCAGGGATGTGGATGGGCTCCTTGTCGCAGTGGGTCAGATCGGCCAACTGCCCCGGCTGGGTGGCATCGGTTCGCATGCCGCGCGTGTCTAACAGAGTCGTTCACGCGGACTCAGGCGCCATGGAAAGCAACCGTCCATCACGGAACGGGATGGGGCGCCGGCCGAACCGAACGTGCGGTGCTGAGCAGCCACAGGTGGGAAGACACCACGAGAGAAGTATGAGCAAGAAAACAATCATTGCTCCAAAACGGGAAATATGCGACAGGGCTGTCCAGTTCGCTATTCCTGGGAGAGTCATGAATCGATTCAAGCTGCTTTCAGCACTGGGCCTGCTGGTCCTCGCGTGGTCTTCAACGGCCCAAGCGCTGACCTATGGAGTGAATCTTCATCCAGCGCATGTCCGCACGGTGGACCAGGCCAGACAGACGGCACTGGTGCTGAGCCAGAGGAACATCCGCTCCGTCCGGTTGGACATCTCTCCCCAGTCGGACATCAACTGGCTCACCCAGGTCGTGACGGCTTTCAAGGAGCGCGGCATCCAGCTGGAAGCCATGCTGTACGATCCGAAGAACAACAGCTACACCTGCGGGACCCAGGCCACGGAACAGCAGGCCTATGATGCCACCCGGAACATCGTCAATCAGATGAAGCATCTGATCCGGGATTGGGAGCTCCAGAACGAGCGGCAACTGCGGATCGCCCCCGGCTCGTCCGCCATGGATGCTTCGCCGTACAACACCGACTGTGGCCGGCGTGAGGCCGCCGTCAACCGTGGGATGTCCCGCGCCATCAAGGATGTCCGGGCCAGCTCCGGGGTTCCCTTGCGGATCATCCTGGGGTTCATCGGCCGTGGCTATGGCTTCATCGACTTCATGGTCTCGCAAGGCGTGGAGTTCGATGTGCTGGGCTATCACATCTACCCCTGGCAGGAGCACCCGAGCCTCGACGCGGACCCCTGGTTCGGCTCCGGCGGGCTCTTCGCCAACATGGCCCGTTTCAACAAGCCCGTCAGGATCAATGAATTCAATTGCGCGGAAATCTACGCGGGAGACCCCAACACGCCCTATGGCAGCAGGACCCCGTACGAGAACCTCCCCGGCAAGCCGATGACCGAGGCCTGCTTCCGGGGCGTCACGAAGCATCTGAACATCATCTTGTCCCAGACGAAGGTCAACCTGGAGTCGGTCTCCTTCTATGAGCTTCTGGATCAGCCAGAGCTCGGTTCGATGTCCGAGAGCCGCTTCGGTTTGATGTATGACCTCAACACGCCCAAGGTCCACCTCTTCCTGGTGTCCGCCTTCGCTGGCGGAAGCCTCAGCGCGGCGGAGAGGACCACGATCACGAGCCGTGGACTGCTGACCGATGCGCAGATCAACGCGAACCAGGCCGCGGCGGGTGGACAGCCACCTCCCGTGGTCGCCAACTCGATGACCCATGCGGACTACGTGAAGTACCTCTACGAAATCCTCCTGGGGCGCGTGGCCGATGCGTCGGGGATGACCACCTGGACCAACACCCTCAACAATGGCTCCATGACCCGCATTCAAGTGCAGGTCGCCTTCCTCAACTCCAACGAGTACCGCACCAACAGACTCGCCACGGGGAACTACACCCCCGCGTCGACACTGAACGCGATGTCCAACACGTACTTCGTCACCTATGCGTATGCGGTCTTGTTGGGCAGGGATCCCGATGCCTCCGGGCTCGCCACTTACGTGAACGCCCTGCAGACGGGAGCGACACGAAGCGACGTGGTGGAGTCCCTCATCTCCAGCAACGAGTACAAGACGCGGCACGGGCTCTAGGCGCCCGCTGTCGCCGCTTCGCACCGGCCCGCTGGCCCGCCCCTGCCTCTTTCGTGGGGACGGCCGCGGGCCCGGTCTTCCACCCGCCCTCCCAAACACCCTGTCGCCTCCACGCCCGCCGGGTCTTCTCTCCCCGCGTGGAACCTGGCCACCTGCCCCGCCCGCCGCACTCCAGGTATCTGGCAAAGACCCAGGCAAAGACTCACAGCACGGGTCCACCCCACGGAGGCGCCACGCGCGGACTGCTCCCACCACTCGGTGGGTGAAAAGGGTTGGCGTCCTGGCGCAAGTGGTTGGCGCCCAGATGCAAGCGCTCCCCCCTAACATGGGCCGTCGCATGCAGGTTTCTCGCGGCCCATGACAACTCGGAACCACGCGCTCGGCACGGGGGAAGGGTCCCCGTCTTGGATGAGGCGGAGTGGACGTGGGGCACCACGTTGCGCGACGATCTCCTCCCCTTCACGGTCCCGTCCCCGCGGACGGATCTTCCGCACGACAGCCATTGCCCAGGAGGTGCGGCCGGTATGAGCGATTCCGACGATGAGATGGTGATGCGCGACGAACGTCAGCCACCGCCGCCTTCCCTGGACGAATCCGAACGGGCATGGGAGGCCACCGTCGTCCGGGACGTCGTGGTGGGCCAGCGGATCGGCGAGTACGAGGTGCGCCGGCGCATTGGCAGCGGAGGCATGGGCGTCGTCTACGAGGGCGAGCACCCCATCATCGGCCGCAAGGTCGCCATCAAGCTCATCCGCCCCGACTCCTCCGAGGGCGTTCGCTCGCGAGATCTGATCTCTGAGGCGCGCGCCACCAGCGCCATCCGCCACCGGGGCATCATCGACATCTTCGGCTTCGGCACGCTCCCGGGGCTCGGCCAGTACCTCATCATGGAGTACCTCACCGGGCGTCCGCTCGACGAGGTCCTCCATGACCGGGGCCCGCTGCCGCCCACCGAGGCCATCCCGCTCATCATCGAGGTGCTCGGCGCGCTGTCGGCCGCGCACGGCGTGGGCGTCATCCACCGGGACCTCAAGCCGGGCAACCTCTTCGTGGTGCAGGAGTCCAACGGCACCGAGTACATGAAGGTGCTCGACTTCGGTCTGGCCAAGCAGGCCGCGGCGCCCCACTCCGCCACGCCCCAGACGCGCGCGAGCATGATCGTGGGCACGCCGGATTACATGGCGCCAGAGCAGGCGTGTGGGCAGGCGGTGAGCCCACGCACGGATCTGTACGCGGTGGGCATCATCCTGTTCGAGATGCTCACGGGACGGCTGCCCTTCCATGCAGCGACGCCCATGCAGATGGCCATCCACCAGGTGCAGACGCCGCCGCCCGCGCCGTCGTCCTTCGTGGAAGGACTGCCGCCCGAGCTCGATATGCTCGTCCTGCGCCTGCTGGCGAAGAATCCCGAGCAGCGGCCGGCCTCGGCGGAGGAAGTGGCGCGCCAGCTGAAGTTCATCGCCCGGACGATCGCCGCGGAGTCGACCCAGGTGGCCACCCATCCCCGGAGCGCACCGGAGCCCCTCCCCGCTCCGCGTGCCCAGGTCCGGCCAGGCGCCGCCCGGGCAATGGCTCCGCGTGCTCCGAGCGGCAGGCGCTCGGGGCGCGTCGCCTCCGTCGTGGAGACGAGGACCGCACCGAGGACCCTGTCGGGGTCGCGTCCGGCGGTCCCCGAGCCCTCACCCACCGCGACCCGGGTGACCACCCCGCCTCGTGACACGCGGGCCGTCGTGACCGACCGGCTCGAGCGCGCGCCGAACCCCGGCTCGCACACGGCGCGGCGGGTGGCGGTGGGCGTCGCCATGCTCTTCGTGGGCCTGGGCACGACCCTGTTCCTCCACACGCCGGAGGCCCCGAAGCCCGGCGTCTCCCCACAGACGCGCCCTGTTCGCTCCCCGGCGGCCTCCGAGCCCCTGACCGCGCCGTCCACCCAGCCCGCGACCACACCCACCGCGGTGTCCATCCTCGCAGGGGGGGAAGCGCCCTCCTCGGCCCCGCCGAAGACCAACCCCGACCCCTCCCGGACGACCCGGAGCACCACGACCGCCAAGAAGAACCGCGCCCCCTCCGGAGAGGGAACCCTGACCCTGGTCAGTGAGTGCTGGGCCGAGGTGTACGTGGATGGCAGCTACATGGGGAAGATGCCCCCGCTGCACGACATGATGCTTAGCACCGGCACGCATACGCTCGAGCTACGCGACAATCACGCCATCCAGAAGCGTCGCCAGGACTTCGAGATTGACCCGGGGAAACAGACCACCCTCGAGGTCACCTGTCAGTTCGAGGATTAGAGCCCCCCTCCATCAGGAGCCGTGTCTTTCCATGTCCCCGCGTGCCTTTGTCCTGATGGTCCTCCTCGCGCCGATGGCCGCGTGGTCGCAGCCGCGCGGCGTCGATTTCTACAAGCGTGGCCAGTACGAAAAGGCGATCGACAAGCTTCAACAGGAAGCGGACGACCCGCGCGCCTCGGCGAAGGAGCAGGCGCTCGCGCGTGCCTACCTCGCCGCATCGATGTATGCGCTCGGCATGAAGGACGAGGCCCGCGCGCAGCTCGAGGAGCTCGCGCGGCGCCACCCCGAGCAGCGGGTGGACTCCAGGCGCTTTCCTCCTGACTTCGTGGCGCTGGCGGACCTGGCGCGGGAGGACGTGGAGGCCGAACGGCTCCGGGCGGAAGCACGAGCCCGGGAAGCCGAGCAACAGCGGAGCGCGGTGGTGACCGAGCCGTCGCGGTCCGTCGAGGCATGGCGCGAGGACGAGCCACAGTCCCCGCGAGCCGGGCCAGACGCCTCCTTCCGGCTGCGTCCGGAGGTCTTCGGCTACGTCGACATGCTGGGCCAGGGCGCCCGGGGGTTTGGCGTGGGGGTCAGCCTGGGCTACGGAGGACTGGACTCCAGCGCGCGGCTGCTTCCCGGCCCCGATGGCCGGTGGGGGATGGGACTGGAGCTGGGCTACCTCCTGGGTCGCGGCCTCATCCAGCCGCGCATCGCCCTGCGCGGCACGCTGGTGACGGGCGTGGGCGTGGGCGGGGGCGGCACGGTGGGCGTGCGGGTGACGCCCCTGTCACGGCTGACCTTCCTGGTGGACGTGGGCGTCGAGAAGCTCGCGGTGAGCGCGCCGGAGCGCTTCCGCAGTATCATCCTGGCGGCCTCGGCCGGGGTGGGCGTCCCCCTGCTCTAGCCCCCGCCCTCGGCGGCAGCGCGCATGGGGAGCGCCTTTCCGTCCGCTCGTCTCGGGACTCGGATGAACCCGAGCTCGAAACCCACGAGGTCCTGTCAAGCAGCCAAGGGGATGTGTCCAGAATCGGATTGTTTTCCGCCGCGACGGGTACCGGTTTCCGATAATACGACAACAGCACCCCATGGGAGCCCTGGCCGCGAGCCAGCACCCAGGCCCCGTGCGCGAGTCGCGAAAGGTCGCCCGCCGACGCGCGGGGAGCACGGGCTCAACCAAAGTGGACAGTCTTCTATGGTCGGCATCCCTGGCTACACGCTCATCGACAAGCTCAAGTCGACGAGCACGAACATCTTGTACCGCGCGGTGCGTGATTCGGATCGTCTGCCCGTCATCGTCAAGATGCCCGTGTCCACGCACCCCGGCACTCGCGAGAGCGACGACTACCGCCGGGAGCACGCCATCCTGCAGCGGCTGAGTGAGGTGCGCGGCGTCCCCCGGTCCCTGGGCCACGAGCAGAGCGGCGGGCGGCCGGTGCTGCTGCTGGAGGAAGAAGGCGGCTCCGCCCTGTCCGACCTCGTGGGGGCACCGCTCGGGGTGGAGCGCTTCCTCGAGCTGGCCATCTCCCTGGCGTCCACGCTCACGGAGATCCACCGCCGCGGCGTCATCCACAAGGATCTCAAGCCCTCCAACATCATCCTCCTGCCCTCGGGGGAAACGCGCATCATCGACTTCGGGAGCGCCACCGTCCAGAGCGTGGAGCACGTGGAGGCGGTCCCCGCCACGCTCATCGAGGGGACCCTGGCCTACATGTCCCCGGAGCAGACCGGACGGATGAACCGCTCGGTGGACTACCGCACCGACCTCTACTCCCTGGGCGTCACCTTCTACGAGCTGCTCACCGGCACCCTTCCCTTCCACGGACGCGATGCGCTCGAGTGGTTCCACGCCCACATGGCGCAGACCCCGAAAACGCCGCACGAGCGCGTCCCGGCCATTCCCCCCGCCCTGTCCGCCATCGTGATGAAGCTGCTGGCCAAGGTGGCCGAGGAGCGCTACCAGGGCGCCGACGGGCTGAAGGCGGACCTGCTGCGCTGCCTGCAGGCGCTCGGCCGGGGGGGAGAGATCGAGCCGTTCGCCCTGGGCGAGCACGACATCCCCACCCACTTCCAGATGCCCCAGCGGCTCTATGGGCGCGAAGCGCAGGTGGACACGCTGCTGCAGTCCTTCGAGCGGATTGCCCGGGGCGGACATCCGGAGCTGGTGCTGCTCAGCGGCTACTCCGGCATCGGGAAGTCCGCGGTGGTGCACGAGCTGTACCGGCCCGTCGTGCAGCGCCGAGGCCTCTTCCTCGATGGCAAGTTCGACCAGTTCCAGCGGGACATCCCCTACGCCACCCTGGCCCAGGCCATCCGTGGCCTGGTGCGCCAGCTGCTGGCCGGCACCGACGCGGAGCTCGAGGCGTGGCGCGGGCAACTGCGCGAGGCGTGGGAGGGCAGCGGGCAGCTCCTCGTGGATCTGGTCCCCCAGCTCGAGCTCGTCGTGGGCAAGCAGCCGGCGCTCCCCTCGCTCACACCCGCCGAGTCGCAACACCGCTTCGACTGGGTCTTCCAGCGCTTCCTCGGGGTGCTCTCCACCCCCGAGCACCCGCTCGTCATCTTCCTGGACGACCTGCAGTGGGCCGACGTGGCCAGCCTCCGGCTCATCCAGCACCTCTTCACCCACCCGGACACCCCGCCGCTGTTGATGATCGGCGCCTACCGCGACAACGAGGTCAGCCCCTCCCACCCGCTGATGCTGGCACGGGAGGAGCTGCGCAAGAGCGGCGCGTGGGTGGCCGAACTCCGGCTCGAGCCCCTGAGCCAGGAGCAGCTGCGGCAGATCATCACCGATGCGCTCCCGGGCGCGGGGAGGGAGGAAGTCATCGAGCCGCTGTCGGCCCTGGTGCACCGCAAGACCGGAGGCAACCCCTTCTTCTTCCTCCAGCTCATGCGGACGCTGAACCAGGACGGGTTGTTGACCCGCACGCCCGAGGGGCGCTGGCAGTGGGATGAGGAGGGCATCCGGGCGCGGGCCTACTCCGACAACGTCGTCGACTTCCTGGTGGGCCGGCTGCGACAGCTCCCCGAGCAGACCCAACACCTGCTGCGTCTGGCCGCGTGCGCGGGCAATGCCTTCCCGCCACGGACCCTGGCCATCATCTCCGACAAACCGGAGGACGAGGTGGCTCGGGAACTCGAGCCCGCGCTCCAGGAAGGCCTGTTGATGCAGACGGGCCAGGAGCAGTACCGGTTCCTCCACGACCGCATCCAGCAGGCGGCCCACGCCCTCATTCCCGAGGCGGAGCGAAAGGCGATCCACCTGCGCATCGGCCGTCTCCTGCTGGCGAGCCTCCCTCCGGAGGAGCTGCGCCAGAAGCTCTTCGACGTGGTGAACCAGCTCAACGCCGGGGCGGAGCTGCTCGTGCTCCCCGAGGAGCGCCACCGGGTCGCCCTGCTGAACGCCGAGGCGGGCAGGAAGGCCCAGGCCTCGACGGCGCACCGCTCGGCCGTCACCTACTTCACGGTGGCCCTCTCGCTGCTGCCGGACCCCTGGGAGAGCGAACACGCGCTGGCCTTCCAGCTGAGCCTCCAGCAGGCGACGAGCGAGTTCATGAGCGGCAACACGAACGGGGCGCGCCAGCTCGTGGAGGCGCTCCGCCCCCTTGCGCGGACCCCCGCGCAGCTGGCGTCGGTGTCCGTGTTGTTGAGCGATATCCACCTCGCCACCAGCGAGACCCTGCGCGCCGTGACCTGTCTGCTGGAGTGCCTGACCTCGCTGGGCATGCCCATGTCCCTCCACCCCTCCTGGGAGGAGGTGGAGGCCGCCAACGAGGAGGTGCGGACCCTGCTGGGAGAGCGCCCCATCGGGAGCCTCGTCGAGCTGCCGCTCATGACGGATCCGGACATCCAGGTGGTGATGAGCGTCCTCGCCGCGCTGTTCACCCCCGCGCTCTTCACCGACATCAATCTGCTCGTCCTGCACCTGTGCCGGATGGTCTCCCTCTCCCTGCGCCACGGCAACAGCGAGGCCGTCACGAATGGGTATGCGTGGTACGGCATCACGATGGGCGACCTGTTCGGGCGATACCGGGAGGGATATGCCTTCGGCGAGCTGGCCCTCGCCCTCGTCGAGCGCCACGGCTTCTCCTCCTCCCGGGCGAGGAGCCTCTACTCGATGGAGATCATCAGCGTCTGGACCCAGCCCCTCACCCTGTCACTGGAATACATCCGCAACGCCTTCCAGCTGGCCGTTCCGGCGGGCGATTTCCAGACCGCCTGCTACTGCTGCAACCACATCGTCACGGATCGCCTCGCCCACGGGCACGACCTGGAGGAGGTCTACCAGGAGTCGATCGCGCGCATGGACTTCGCGCGCAAGGCCGGATACCAGGCCGTCCAGCAAGTCATCCAGCATACCCAGCGCTACATCCAGCAGCTGCGCGGGCTGTCTCCCTCCTTCGACTCACTGAGCGGTGAGGACTTCGACGAGGAGTCCTTCGAGCTCGGGCTGTCGACGACACCGCACATGAGCACCATGGCGTGCTGGTACTGGATCACCAAGACGCAGTCGCGCTTCATGTGCGGCCGGTACGAGGAGGCGAGGCAGGTGTCGGCCAGAGCCGAGGCACTCATCTGGTCCTCGGTCGGCCATATCCAGTTGGTCGACTTCCACCTCTACAGCGCCCTGGCCCTGTCCGCCTGCTGCGAGGACGCGGCGCCAGAAACACGGCGGGAGTACCTCGAGGCCATGCGGCGGCACCAACGGCAGTTCGAGATCTGGGCGCAGAACAACCCCGGCAGCTTCCGCGCGGCCGAGCGGCTGGTCTCCGCGGAACTCGCCTACCGCCTGGGCCAGTGGGACGAGGCGATGCACGCCTACGATGCGGCGCTCCACTCCGCACGCGAGCACGGCTTCCTCCAGAACGTCGCTCTCGCCAATGAACTCGCGGCGCGCTTCTGGCTCAAGCGGGGGATCAAGAGCATTGCCCTGGCCTACGCCCGCGAGGCGCGGGAGACGTACCGGACGTGGGGAGCCCACGGCAAGGTGCAGCAGCTGGATGACCAATGGCCCTCGCTCGCGAGCGCGGCGAGTACTCCGAACCGCGGCGCCACGGACACGACCGCGACGCAGCTCGATGCGATCACCGTGGTGAAGGCCCAGCAGGCCATCTCCGGGGAGATCGTCCTGGAACAACTGGTGTCCACCCTGCTGCGGGTGGCCATGGAGAACGCCGGCGCCCAGCGTGGCGCCCTGCTGCGCCCGCTCGGCAACAAGCTGCGGCTGGTGGCCATCTCCCACGTGGCGCAAGGGGGCGCCGTGATGATCCCGGAGGACCACTCCACGTACGAGCTGCCCTGGTCCCTCCTCAGCTACGTCAAGCGCGCGCACGAGCACGTGCTCATCGGGGATGCCTCCCGCCCCCATCCCTACGCCTCCGACAGCTACTTCGAGCGCGGCCGGGCCAAGGCGGTGCTCTGCCTGCCGCTGCTGCGCAAGGAAGAGCTCGTCGGCGTGCTCTATCTGGAGAACAGCCTCACCGCGGATGCCTTCACCCCGGCGCGCATGCGGCTGCTCGGGCACATCGCCTCCCAGGCCGCCATCTCCATCGAGAACGCGCGGCTCTACGCCGACATCCACCAGGCCAAGGCCGCCCTGCGCGACGCCAACGACGAGCTGGAGCGGCGCGTGGACGAGCGCACCCACGAGCTCAAGGAGGCCCAGGCCCGGCTGGTGGAGATGGCACGCGCGGCGGGCATGTCCGAGATCGCCTCCAACGTGCTGCACAACGTGGGCAACGTCCTCACCAGCGCCGTCGTCAACCTCGAGACGACGCGGCACGCGGTGGGTGCGTCGCGGGTCGTCCGGGTGCGGCAGGTGGCCACGCTGCTCGAGGAGCACCGCGAGACGTTGGTGGACTTCCTCACGAAGGATCCCCGGGGCAGCCGCCTGCCCGACTACGTGTCCGCGCTCGCCTCCGAGCTCATCAAGGAGCAGACGAACCTGCAGGAGAACCTGGACGCCATGAACCGGCACCTGGAGCACATCCGCGCCATCGTCCAGGTGCAGCAGACCTACGCGAAGACGCCGCTGCTCACCGAGGAGTGCGACCTGGCGCAGCTCGTCGACGACACCCTGCGCATCCAGTTCACCTCGCTCCAGCGCCACGGCGTCACCCTCACCCGCGAGTTCGCCCTCCTGCCCCGGGTGCGGATCGACAAGCACAAGGTGATGCAGATCCTCGTCAACCTCGTGGCCAACGCCAAGTACGCCATGGACGCCATGCCCGAGCAGCACCGGAACCTGCGCGTGCGGCTCACCGCCGACAACGGGTGGGCGCGCATCCAGGTGGCGGACAGCGGCGTGGGCCTCGCGCCGGGCGTCCAGGGCAAGCTCTTCACGCATGGCTTCACCACGCGCAAGGACGGCCACGGCTTCGGCCTGCACTCGAGCGCGCTGGCGGCGAAGATGCTGGGGGGACGGCTGACGCTGGAGAGCGAGGGCCCCGGCAAGGGGGCCACGGCCACCCTGGAGATTCCGTTCACGCCCGAGCACAAGGCGTAACTCCTTCCGGGAACGATGTGCTTGGATACGCGCGCCGTTCCTCCCCCGAGGCCGGAGGGGGGGTCTACCTAGGGAATGACAATGTTCAAGAAGTGGGTTCTGGCGGCGTTGTGTGCCGCGGGGGGAGGGGCCTGCTCGGCTCCTGGAACAAACGAGTCCACGCCTCCGCTCACGGAGCGGAAAGCGTCCGTCGAGACAGGCGGCGCGGCGGGGCCCGCGGTCTTGCTGAAGGATCTGGGCGAGAGGAAACGAGGCGGAGTCGCCTACGTTCCCGCCAGCATCGTGGCCGCGGGCTCGACGCTCTTCTTCTCGGCCTACACCGACACCACCTGGCAGGAGATGTGGCGCTCGGACGGCACGACCCAGGGCACCTGGCTGCTGCATGAGTTCGTTCCCGGGTACGAGACAGGCTACTTCGGCGAGTACTTCCACCTGAGGGGCCTCACCTACTTCATGGGCAATGATCTCGTGCACGGCCGCGAGATGTGGCGCACCGACGGCACGCCCGAGGGCACCTTCCTCCTCGCCGACATCTGCCCGGGTCCCGACGACAGCTCCGCCAGCGGGTTCGCCGAGAGCAGGGGCCAGCTCATCTTCAGGGTGAGGCGGTGTGGAGGGAGCAGCTATCAGCTCTGGCGCTCCGATGGCACCCCGGAGGGAACCGTTCGCGCCGACCCGTCTCGGGAGTGGACCGAGGGCTACATCCAAGCCTTCACCACGCTGGGAGAGGCCGTCTACTTCATCGGCCCCGAGCCGCGTCAGCCCCACCACCCACGCCTGTGGCGGATGGATGCCTCCGAGACGAGCGCGGAGATGATCGATACCTCGCCGCGCATCACCCGGGACGGCCAGGGAACGCCGCTCGTGCGCTGGGGTGACAGCCTCTTCTTCGCCTCCGGCGGGGAGCTGTGGAAGAGCGATGGCTCGCCGGCGGGCACCGTCCGCGTCAAGACCATCCCCACGCGCCCGACGAACATGGCCATCGATCTGCTCACCCCCGCGCGCGATGGGGTGTACTTCGCGGCCAACGATGGTGTGAGCGGATTGGCGCTGTGGCGGAGTGATGGAACCGAGGCCGGCACCGTGCTGGTGGCGGATCTCGATCCCTACGACCAGGGCAGCGACCCCTCCTCCACGTACATCTTCGAGTCCCTCATCCCCGTGGGAGACAAGCTCTTCTTCACGTACGGCCGACCCTACAGCTCCACGCGGACGCTCTACGTCACGGATGGAACGGCCCGGGGAACCGTGAACCTCAGGGAGTTCTCGGGGACGAGCGCCAGCACCATCAAGGACCCGCGGGCCCTGAACAACAGGCTCTACTTCATCGCCTATGACAACACCCTGGGCTACGAGCTGTGGAGCAGCGATGGCACCATGGGAGGCACGCGAGCCCTCGGCGACTTCTTCCCGAAGAATGACCCCTGGGTTGGACCCAATCCGCACTCGCTCACGGTGATGGATGACTCGCTGTACTTCGCGGGGCCCTACGAAGGGCAGAACGTCCTGTGGAAGAGCAGGGGCCTGGCCGGAGAGACCGCCCCCCTCGGAGCGGAGCTGAAGCCCACGCTGAGCTCGGACGCCACGCGCTTCACCCAGCTCGGCGATGACCTCTACTTCGTCACCTATGAGGAGCGGATACAGAATCAGCTCTGGCGCGGTGACGGGACGGCGGCGGGCACCCTCCCCATCTTCCAGATGGCCACGCGTGACTACTTCTTCGACGACCCGGGCCCCACCCAGTTGACGGTGATGAACGACGCCGTCTACTTCGGCTACTTCAACCACCAGCGCAGTGGACTGGCGATGGCACGGGGCGACCAGGTCACCGGCCTGGGCAGCGCCCAGTTGGACTTCGAGGCGGGCTTCCCCGTTCCCCTCGTCGCCCACCAGGGGACGCTCTACTTCGCCGGCAGGACCGACGCCGAGGGCACCGAGTTGTGGAAGACCGACGGCACCTCCGAGGGCACCCAGATGGTCAAGGACCTCTACCCCGTCTCCAACTATTCCTCGAGGCCCAGGGGCTTCACCCCCCTGGGCGATGCCGTCTACTTCACGGCCAGCACGACCGAGGGCTCTGGCCTGTGGCGCACCAACGGCACCGAGGCCGGTACCTGGCGCGTCAAGTCGCTCGCCCTGGGCTGCGTCAACAGCAGCAGCAGCAGACAACCCGCCGTCTCGTTCACCGAGCACGGCGGCCTGCTCTACTTCGCCGCCACCAATGGCTCCGGCTGCGAGCTGTGGCGCACGGATGGCACCGAGACCGGCACCACCCTCGTCAAGGATCTCACCCCGGGGGCCGACTACTCCGAGCCCAGGTTCCTCACCTCTTTCGGCGGTTTCCTCTACTTCGTCGCCACGGAGGCCACGTCCGGACGCGAGCTGTGGCGCACGGATGGCACCGAGGCCGGCACCACCCTCGTCACGGACCTCGCCCCGGGAAGCGCCAGCTCCTCACCCACCTCGCTGGCGGTGCTCGGCGGCTGGCTCTACTTCATCGCCGATGATGGGCTCTCCGGACGCGAGCTGTGGCGCACCGACGGCACCCCCGAGGGCACCACGCGCATCACCGATGCGAATCCCGGCAAGGGTCATGGGTTGTCCGCCCAGGTGCTCTTCCCCCTGCCCGATGAAGGACTGCTCCTCTTCACCGCCGATGACGGCAGTCACGGCATGGAGCTGTGGAAGAGCGATGGCACCCCGGCCGGAACTGGACTGCTCCAGGAGATTGCTCCCGGGGCCCTGGGCTCGACCCCCTCGAACTTCGCGCGCTACAAGGACTCCGTCGTGTTCACGGCCGAGGACGGAGTGCATGGCCGCGAGCCCTGGCTGCTCGAGCGCGCGAAGCTCACCAACACCACGCCCCCCACCATTTCCTGCCCCCTCCTCCCGGTGACGGCGGAGGCGCTCCAACACCGGGGCGCTCCCGTGCGCTTCGCCGCGACGGCCACCGACGACACCACCGCCTCGCCCGCCATCACCTACAGCACGCCCCCCGGGGGCTTCTTCCCGCTGGGGGAGACCCGGGTGACGGCGACCGCGCGCGATGACGCGGGCCTCACCGCGACGTGCACCTTCACCGTGCTCGTGCGCGACACCACACCGCCCCAGGTGGTGTGTCCGTCGAGCGCCACCGTGGAGGCGATGAGTGAGAAGGGCGCGCTCCTCTCCTTCCCCTCGCCTCGGGTCTCCGACGCGGTCACCGCCACGCCCCTCGTCACGCTCAGCCATGCCTCCGGCGGCACCTTCCCCCAGGGGAGCACCTCCGTGAAGGTGACCGCCACGGACGAGGCGGGCAATCACAACGCCTGCTCCTTCACCGTCACCGTGCGCGACACCACGGCGTCGGTGGTGGCCTGCCCGGCGGATCAATTCGCCGAGGCCACGAGGCCCGAGGGCGCGTACGTCACCTATCCCGAGGCCACGGCGACGGACGCGGCGTCCCACCCCCAGGTGACCCATGACTGGCCCAGCGGGGGCCTCTTCCCGCCCGGCACCACCCGCGTCACGGCGACGGCGACGGATGGGGCGAACAACCTCTCGAGCTGCACCTTCTCGGTGACGGTGCGCGACACCACGGCCCCCTCGCTCACCTGTCCGGGGCCACTTCAGGCCGAGGCGACCGGGCCCGAGGGAGCACGCCTGGACTTCTCACCGCCCACCGCCGCGGACGTGGTCTCGCGGGTGGAAACGCACAGCAGCCACTCCTCCGGTGACGTCTTCCCGCTCGGGGAGACGCTCGTGCAGGCCCAGGCCCGGGACGCGGCGGGCAACGAGACCCGATGCGCCTTCACGGTGCAGGTGCGCGACACCACGGCGCCGCGGCTCACCTGCCCGGAGAACATCCACCTGAGCACCCGGACGCGCGAGCCGGTCGCGGTGGAGTTGCCGGGCCCCCAGGCGACGGACCTCGTCACGGAGGCCCTCGTGCTCGAGTCCTCCACCCCGAGCGGGAGTCTCTTCCCACCGGGCGTCACCCCCGTGGAGCTCTCCGCCCGGGACGCGGCGGGCAACGTGGCGCGGTGCACCTATACCGTGACCGTCCAGCCCGGGTCGCATGGAGGTTGCGGCGCGACCCCGGGCGCGGGAACGACGGGCGGGATGGGGCTGGCGAGCCTGGTGCTGCTGGCGCTCGCCCGGCGGCGTGGTCCCCGTTCGGCCTGAAGTGACGGACAGTCGACGCTCAGGGGGGTGTTTCCGGCCTCCCTGAGCGAAGCTGCCTCCCGCGGACACGGCCGCGCGCGTCGAAGAACGGCGTGGAGGTGCGGTTTCCCTCCCGCGCCGGGCGGCCGTCGCGGCATGCTGGGCGCTTCTTCGGGGTGAATACATGAAGGACTTCTTCAAGACGCTCTTCGCCTGCCTGGTGGCGCTGGGTGTCTTCGTCGTGGGCGTCGTCTTCCTGTTCGTGGGCTTCGTGGCCGTGGTGGGTGGATCCAGCGAGCCCCCGGTGCCGCCCAAGGCCGTGCTCGTCGTGGACCTGGACATGAACCTGCTGGACCACGCCAGTGCGCCGGGCTTGTCGGACTCCCTCCAGACCGCCCTCCAGGGAGAGAAGAGCCGGACCCTGGCGCTCGCCACCGCCGTGGCGGCCGTGGACCGGGCCGCGGCGGACGAGCGCATCGTGGGGCTCTACATCACCAGCAACCTCACGCCCGCCGGGTACGGCTCGGGCCCCGCCGCGCTGCGCGAGTTCCGCGGCGCGCTGCAGCGCTTCAAGGCCAAGAAGCCCGTGCTCGCCTACAACGTCAATTGGGCCAAGCGCGACTACTACCTGGCCTCCGTCGCCTCGCCCCTCATGGTGAACCCCGCTGGTGAGGTGGAGATGAATGGCCTGGCGTCCGAGACCACGTTCTTCGGCGACGCCCTGCAGAAGTTCGGCGTCCAGGTGCAGGTCACCCGCGTCGGCAAGTACAAGTCCGCGGTGGAACCCTTCCTCCTCAACCGCATGAGCGATCCCAGCCGGGAGCAGATGCAGGTGCTGCTGGACGACCTGTGGACCGAGTGGAAGACCACGGTCGCCCCCGATCGCAAGCTGACCCCGGAGGCCCTGCAGGCCCTCGCGGACGACAAGGGCATGCTCCTGCCCGACGAGGCCCAGGCCGCCGGCCTCGTCGACCGCGTCGCCTCCTTCGACGAGGTCCTCGAGGAGCTCAAGAAGCTGTCGGGCACCGACTCCGAGAACAAGAGCTTCAACCAGATCGATCTGGCCGCCTATGCCGGCACCGAGGTCCACCCCGGCAAGGGCAAGAACCGCATCGCCGTGGTGTACGCCGAGGGAGAGATCGTCAATGGAGAGGGGCGCTCGGATCAGGTGGGCGGGGATCGCCTCAGCCGGGAGCTGCGCAAGTTGCGGCAGGATCCCGACGTGAAGGCCGTGGTGCTGCGCGTCAACAGCCCGGGCGGAAGCGCCAGCGCCTCGGACCTCATCCAGCGCGAGGTCATCCTCACCCAGAAGACCAAGCCCCTGGTGGTCTCCATGGGCACCTATGCCGCGTCCGGGGGCTATTGGATTTCCACCTACGCGGACCGCATCTTCGCCGCGCCCAACACCCTCACGGGCTCCATTGGCGTCTTCGGACTGCTGCCCAACTTCCAGAAGCTGGCCAATGATCTGGGCGTCACCTTCGATGGCGTGCAGACAGCGCGGATGGCCACCCTGGGCACCGTCACGCGGCCCCAGGGAGAGGCGGAGCTGGCGCGCATCCAGGCCCTCACGGATCGCGTCTACGAGCAGTTCCTGGACAAGGTGTCCGAGGGCCGCAAGCTGGACCGGGAGAAGCTCAAGGAGATCGCCCAGGGCCGCGTGTGGTCCGGGGTCCAGGCCCAGAAGCTGGGGCTCGTGGACGAGTTCGGGACCCTGGAGGACGCGGCCCGCTTCGCCGCCGAGAAGGCGGGCGTGGGCAAGGACTACCGGATGGACATGCCCAAGGGCCGCAAGTCCTTCGCCGAGCAGCTCGCGGAGTCCCTGAACGAAGAGGCCCGGCCCAAGGCCCGCTCGGCGGTGGACGTGCTGATGGCCGACGTGCAGCGCCAGGTGGAGGTGCTGCGCTCCCTGAACGACCCGGCCGGCGTCTACGCCCGCATGCCGTTCGAGGTATCCATCCACTAGCGTGGCCAGCCATGGCCCCGTCCTCGCCGCGAGGGTGAGCGGGATACGGCCCGCTCACAAGTGTCCGCATGGGAGTCTTTCCTTCTAGAAGACCAACCCCTTGCCGACGGAGGACGATAGCCATGTATCCAGAGCAGCGGAACGTAGATACTGGTCGTCACCACGTCTGGCTGTGCGGCAACCTGCTTGGTGCCATGGGCGGCACGCGACGCGTCCTTCTCGCGCCCACCTGCTCTGGTACCGCCCAGACCCACTGACGCCACCCATCCCTTCTGGACAGCGCCCGGCTGAATTCAGCCCAGGGCACATGTTCCTGCTTTGCTCACCCCCCTCGGGATGGAGCATGGGCATGGGTGCGCGTGCGCGGGCCTGAAGCGGATCGGAGATGAACTCACGGCCTCCCCTCTTCTTCGACGCACGGAGCAACCCATGCTCGACACCCATGATCACATCACCAAGGCACTGGTGTCCCGCAAGCTGAGAACCACCACGATCGCCCTGCTGGTCGCCGGTTCGCTCGTCGTCAACGCCGCGCCTCCCGAGCGATTCCATACCGCGGTCGTTGGGAGTTCGACCGGGTTCACCCTCTTGTTCGCCTGGCTCTTCTTCGAGAAGGGCATTCCCCAGCTCCCCCAGAAGCAGCGAGGGGCGTTCATCCTCGTTGTGCTGGTCATGCTGGCCCTGCTGCTCGTCGTCCAGACCCGGGCCGTCCTGAGCCTGGCTGACGCGGTGCTCCAAAGCCAGGCGCTGAACACCCGGGCCGCCCAATGACGAGGCGCTGGAAGACCCCCCTCCCGCCCCCGCCCAGGGGGTAGGGAGGGGGTCCGAGACACACCTGGGAAGAATTCGTTTCCGGCCACGTTGACAGGTGCCGTGGGGCGTCTTAGGTGGGCCCCACATCGACTCATGTGGTCGCTTCACGAGGTAGATATCGTGTCTCAACCGATGATTCGCATCGAAGGGCTGACGAAGTCCTACGGTACCGCACAGGCCTTGCGTGGGGTGAGCTTCGAGGTCCCCCGGGGGCAGGTGGTGGGATTCCTGGGGCCCAATGGCGCCGGAAAGTCCACCACGATGAAGATCCTGGCGGGCTTCGTCACGCCGACCTCGGGGGTGGCCCAGGTCAATGGCATCGACGTCAGCGAGGACCCGGTCGCCACGCGGCGGCTGATTGGCTATCTGCCGGAGAACAATCCCCTGTACGAGGAGATGATGGTCCGGGACTACCTGGACTTCATCGCCGACGTGCGCGGCGTGCCCAAGAGCCAACGCCAGGCGCGCATCCGCTCCGCGGTGGAGCGCTGTGGGCTGGGCAGTGTGCTGGGCAAGGACATCCAACAACTGTCCAAGGGCTACCGGCAGCGCGTGGGACTCGCCCAGGCCATCCTCCATGATCCGGATCTGCTCATCCTCGACGAGCCGACCACGGGCCTGGATCCCAACCAGATCGTGGAGATCCGCAACCTCATCAAGGAATTGGGCCGGGAGAAGACCGTCATCCTGAGCACCCACATCCTGAGCGAGGTGCAGAGCACGTGCGGCCGCGTCCTCATCATCAGCGAGGGCAAGGTGGTGGCGGACGACGCGCCCGAGCGGCTCACCACCTCCGAGGGAGGCTCGGTGACGGTGGTGCTCGCCTCGCGCTCGGGAGCCCCGCTGCGGCCCGAGCAGGTGCGCGCCGTGCTGCAACAGGTGCCGGGCGTCACCGGCGTGGAGGGCGCGGAGGCCGAGGGCGGAGATACGCTCGGCTTCAGCCTGCGCTACGGCGCGGAGGACATCCGCCGGGCGCTCTTCGACACCGCGGTGCGCAATGACCTCTGTCTGTTGGAGGTGAAGCGCCGGCACGTGAGCCTGGAGGAGACCTTCCGCAAGCTCACCGGGGGAGAAGCCGCCAGGAGCGGGACCCCGGCCCGTGCCCCGTCCGAGGCCACGCCGCACGCGGCGTGACGTCCGTCCAGACTTCGTTTCAATCTCACGAGAGGTAGCGAATGGGAACGACACTCGCCGTCGCCCGGCGTGAGTTCAGGAGCTTCTTCAACTCGCCGGTCGCCTACATCGTGCTCGGCGGTTTCCTGCTCACCGCGGGTTGGCTCTATTTCAGTACGCTGTTCGTGGCGGGCCAGGCCTCGCTGCGAGGCTTCTTCGGAGTGGCTCCGGTGCTCTTCGTGGTCTTCGCCCCGGCGGTGACCATGCGGCTCATCGCCGAGGAGCGCAAGTCCGGCACGTTGGAATTGCTGCTCACCCTGCCCCTGAATGACTGGCAGGTGGTGACAGGCAAGTTCCTCGCGGCCCTGGGCATGGTGGGCGTGGGGCTGCTGCTCACCCTGCCCTATCCCTTGAGCGTGGCGGCGCTCACCGCGCCGGGCGCCTCGTTCGACTGGGGCCCGGTAGTGATGGGCTACGTGGGCCTGGTGCTGCTCGCCTCGAGCTTCCTGGCCATCGGGCTGTGGGCGAGCGCGCTCAGCCGCAACCAGATCGTCGGCTTCATCATCGGCCTGGTGCTCTGCTTCGCCTTCTACTTCGTCGACAAGTTCGCCGTGGTGCTGCCGCAGACGCTCTCGGAAGTCCTGCAATACCTCTCGGTGGACTACCACTTCGACAACATCGCGCGGGGCGTGCTCGACTCCCGCGATGTCCTCTTCTACGTGACGCTCACCGTGGTGGGGCTCGCCCTGACCACGCGCACCCTGAGCAACGTTCGTCAGTGAGGCCCGCGATGAGAAAGAACACCCTCAACGCCACCGTCCTGCTGCTCGGCATCGTGGGCAGCCTGGTGCTGCTCAACATCCTCGGTCTGCGCGCCTTCAAGCGCCTGGACTTCACCCGCGACCACACCTACACCCTGTCCGAGGCGTCCCGGACGACGATGGAGGAGCTGAAGGATCCCGTCACCGTCACCGCCTACTTCACCGACAAGCTGCCCCCTCCGTACTCGAGCAACGCGCGCTACGTGCGGGACTTGCTCGAGGAGTACCGCGCCGCGTCCCGGGGCAAGCTCAGCTTCGAGTTCCTGGATCCCATGACGCAGGAGACGGACGCCGACAAGGAGGCGAAGCGGGAGACGAAGCGCGACATCTTCGGCCGGACCTTCCGCGAGCCCACGTCCGTGGAGCGCGAGCTGGCCCAGGAGGGCATCCAGCCCGTCGAGGTCCGCGTCGTCGAGGACGACCAGGTGCAGACCAAGCGGGCCTACATGGGCATCGTCATCAAGCACCAGGAGAAGAAGGAAGTCATCCCGGTGGTGGCCGATACCCAGACGCTCGAGTACGACCTCACCCTGCTCCTGCGCAAGCTCACGCGCACGAAGACGCCCGTGCTGGGAGTGCTGCAAGGGCATGACGAGCCGGGCCTCCAGGACAAGCTCGGCCGCCTGAAGATGCTGCTCGGCCAGCTCTACGAGGTGCGTCCGGTGAACCTCGGGGAGAACAAGCGCGTGGAGGAGAGCGTGGACGCGCTGCTCGTCATCGGGCCCCGGACGGCGCTCAAGCCCAACGAGCTCGAGGCGATCGATCAGTTCCTCATGGAAGGCAAGAGCGCGGCGTTCTTCCTGGATGCCCTGCGCGTGGATCCGCGCACCTTCGAGCAGAGCGAGGCGGAGCACGGGCTGGCGCCGCTGCTGGCCACGTATGGCGTAAAGCTCGGGGATCAGCTCGTGGCGGACGCGCGCTCCGGGCAGTTGTCCATGCAGGAGCGGCGCGGCTTCATGGTCATCGACATGCCAGTGCCCTACCCGTTCATCCCGCTGCTCGCGCAGCTCGAGGGGGACAGCCCGGTGTCCAAGGGCATTGGCGGCGTGCTGCTGCCCTTCACCACGTCCGTCTCGCTCCAGACGCCCGAGGGCGTGCAGGGCACGGTGCTCGCGAAGTCCTCCAAGACGAGCTGGCTGGAGTCCAAGCCCTTCAACATCGACCCGCGCCGGGACTGGCGCAACGAGTCCCCTTCCGTGGGCGGTCCCTACCCGCTCATCGTCCAGGTGTCCGGCAAGCTCAAGAGCCACTTCGCCGCCCAGGCCAACGTCAGCTCCGCCACGCCCCTGCTCGCGGAGAGCAAGGGCGAGCCGCGCGTCATCGTCGCCGGTGGCTCGGCGGCGCTGTGGGATGACTTCATGAGCTCGGCCAACCAGGCCTTCCTGCTCAACGTGGCCGACTGGCTCCTGCTCGACTCGGCCCTGCTCAACATGCGCACCCGCGGCCTCGCGGAGGCGCCGTTGGACAAGGACATCTCGGACGCCACGCGCAACACCGTGAAGTACGGCAACGTGCTCGGCATCCCCTTCCTGTTCGCGGCTTTCGGCCTGGTGCGCTGGCGCATGCGCGAGTCGAGCCGGAGCCGTGTCACCGTCTGATCCGCTGGAGGACACACGATGAACAAGACAACGATCATCGTCCTGGGCATCTTCGCCGTGCTGCTCGTGGCGGTGCTGGCCACCCGCGAGGACCACGTGAGCGAGGGCGTGCGCAAGCTCGAGCTGCCCCGGGTGGACAAGGACAAGGTCTCCTCCATCGAACTCAGCGGCGCGCGCTCGGCCCGTCTGGAGAAGGAGGGCGACGGGTGGCGGGTGGTGGACCCGGCCAGGCCAGAGCAGAAGTACGCGGCGGACGAGTCCCTGGTGACCAGCGCCCTGGACGCGCTGGGCGAGCTGCGCCACCCGGACTTCGTGACCGACCGCGTGGAGACCCACGCGGAGTACGAACTCGATGACGCGAAGGGGCTCAAGCTCAAGGTGGTGCGGACAGGGGCTCCGGCGATCGAGCTGGTGCTCGGCAAGTCCGCCAGGAACGGAGGCGCCTACGTGCGCGAGGCGGGCAAGAACGAGGTGTTCGTCGCTCGCGGCCGGTTGGACTGGACGGTGCGCAAGGACGTGAAGGGCTGGCGCAAGCGCGCCCTGCTCTCGCTCAAGCCGGAGGACCTCACCCAGCTCACCCTGCGCTCGAAGGATGGCGAGGTGTTGACCCTCAACGCCGGCACCAGGCCGGGCGAGTGGAGCGTGGCGGAAGGAACGGCGCTTCCCCCGAACTTCCGGTTCGACCCGGGACTCGCCGATCAGGTGGCGCGGCAGCTCGCCTCGCTCAGCGCCCAGGACTTCCTCGAGGGAGAGGCGGCGGCGGACCCGGCCACGGGCCTGGGCGGTGCCCACGACACGGTCGAGGCGAAGCTCAAGGACGGCAAGACGATCGCCGTGCACCTCGCCCCCGCGGGCAAGGACGGAGCGCTGGTGGCCGCCCGGCTCGATGGAGATCCCCAGGTGTACCAGCTCCCGGCCTACAGCGCGGACACCCTGCGCAAGCGCCTGATGGACCTGCGCGACCTGCGCCTGTTCCACTTCGAGCAGCCCAAGGTGACCCGGTTCAAGCTCCAGGCGGGCTCGACCTCGGTCCAGGTGGCCCGGGAGGGCACGGAGTGGAAGGTGATCGAACCGAGGACGCTGCCCGCGGGCTTCGAGTTCGACTCCAGCCAGGTGGAGTCCGTGCTCTCGTGGCTCGGCTCGCTGCACGCGGCTCGGGTCGTCGACGGTACGCCGAGCGAGGCCCAGCTGGGGGTGAACACCCCGGCGGCGCTCGTCGAGATCTCCCTCGAGGCCGCGCCGCCGCAGACGCTGCGGCTGGGCAAGGAGGCGCCCGGGAGCGAGGCCAGCGTGAAGGAGCTCTACGCGCGCAGTTCCCTCGATCCGCTGGCGTACGCGCTGCCCGAGTACGTGAAGACGCGGCTCGCCCAGGGGCTCGAGCTCTTCAAGAAGCCGGAGCTACCCCGGGGCGGCCCCAGCCAGATCGGCGGTCTGGATCAGCTCCCGCCGGAGGTCCGCCAGCAGCTCGAGGCCCAGCTGCGCGCGCGGCAGATGCAGTAGGAACAAGATGCGTGTCCAAGCTGGAGCCATCTTTGGCATGCAGGCTCCACATCCTCTGTGGGGGCGCCGCATGGCAGAGACCGTAATTATCCACACCGTTTGAACTTACTGCGTCTTCCGGACCGTGGCTTGGATGAGATGAACGCGCTGGGCAGTCAGGGCAAAGCCGGGATTGCAAGAGGCGAGGACATTGGTGGCAGCGGAGAGCGAGGGCCTTCTAGTTGGGAGCCTTGGCCCGCTGCCAGCCTCCTGCCGGATGCTGGTCGAACACGAAGATGATGCCCGTCAGGGCGAGTTAGTCGTCCTTTCAAGGTCGGCCGCTCCACGGATGCCAAGGTGGACGAGCATCAGGTCGTTCACACGATTCCACAGAGTTACGCCCCTCAGACCTTCGGCAATTCTCCGAGAGAAATATCCCTTGAGATGGGCGCGAAAGGGCCAAGAGCATTAGCGGGCATACCTTCGCTACCTACTCCCAGCAGACTCACAACGGGAACAAGCAATATTTATGCCCAGAGGCTCAACCTTCGTACCATCTCCCCAACTGCGGAGTGTTGAGCCCAAAGCAAACACTTCAGCGCTTGTTTCCGCTCCTCATGTGACAGCAGCTAGGGTAGGCGTGTGCCCTCCAAAGAACGGCTCAGCCCGCGCATCGGCGCAGTTCAAGACCCTTTGTCAATAGCAACCGGCCCTTCTACCTCTTAACAAGAGGCCACCGCCCACGTGGAGGACATGACCCTCCGGCCTATGTGCCATGCCCAAGCCTTGGGCATGAAGTCGAGTTCGACCAGCGATGACGCAGAGCATCAAGAAAATTCCACCACCAAGTAGGTAATAAGAATGCATACGCGAGAAGCAATTTGGCTTGGTTGCGTGCTTGGCTGGTACTAACGTTCATCGCATGGGTAAATAGTCCACTCTATCGCCTAGCACTGGCTGCGCTCATATAAACACTCATATAAAAAAAGACCATCAGACCAAAGAACTTTATGGGTCCCTTCAAATTCAAATCGTTAGACATCATTGGATGCGCAGACGCAATCGAGGATCAAGACTATCTGGTCGAGTGCTTTATTGACACCGGCTACTTATCAACACTAAAAAACATTGACGACAGCCGAAGAATTGTTGTCGGCAATACCGGGACAGGGAAATCGGCCCTCTTATCTCTACTTGCCGCTGGAAGCGCTCAGTCGGACAATGCCGAGTCAATAGAAATATCCCCTGAAAGTTTGTCTCTATCTTACATATCGAGTTCGCCAATATTGGCCCTTGTTGGAGGACTCGGTGTAAAATTCGATATATTTTTTCGTCTATTGTGGCGACATGTTTTCGCCGTAGAGTTGCTTAAACGGCATTTTAGCGACAAAGCATCCCCGCCGACAAATGTCTGGGAGTGGCTGAAATCCTATTTTGGCAACAACAAACGCCATCAGCAAGCGCTCGACTACCTCAAGGCATGGGGAGAAAAATTCTGGGAAGAAACCGACTATCGGATCAAAGAAACGACATCAAAACTAGAAAAGGAGCTACAGGGCGCACTTGGAATAAAAAGCGATATCGTGCAACTCGGCATCAAGGGCAAAAACACGATGTCCGAAGAAGAGAGAATTGAAGCAGCAGCCCGAGCACAGGCGATTGTCAACAAAGTTCAGATAAGGGAGCTCTCCGATGTAATGGACTTGCTAGCTGAAGCCCTCGAAGAGGGAATGAGAAAGTACTACATAATAATTGATCGCCTGGATGAAAACTGGGTTGAAGACAACCTGCGCCACAGATTGATTCGAGCTCTAATCGAAACCGTTCGTGACTTCAGAAAAGTCAAGAATGCCAAAATAGTAGTGGCCCTCCGCCGAGACCTTTGTGAAAAGGTCTTTCAAGAGACCAGGGACTCTGGGTTCCAGGAGGAAAAATACCAATCGCTCTTCCTTGACATAGAGTGGAACAAAGCTCAACTCGTAGAACTTCTAGACAAGCGCATTACATTACTTGGGAAGCGTCGCTACCTAAACCAGAGTCTCACTCTCGCAGACATACTACCGGAGCGGATCCAAAAAGAATCATCTGTCGAGTATTTCTTGAACCGCACGCTAATGCGTCCGCGAGACGCCATCCTTTTTCTGAATCAATGCATCAAACGAGTAGACAACCGTTCCTCTATCTCGGCAGATGAAGTACGCGAGGCCGAAGGCGAATATTCTCGGCTGAGGTTGCGTGCGCTGGCTGACGAATGGAGTTCAGACTACCCAAACTTTTTAAAGTTCGTCGACTTAATCAAGGGAAAACCTGAGCGCTTTGCCCTTGAGGATATTGAGAGCGGAGAAATCGAGCAAATTTGCCTTGACGTGGCAGCCGATGAAAAACTTACTACCGACGATGTTTTGTCTGAGGCAGCCAAAAAGGTAGCCAATGCAGAGCTGTCTTCCGCTGAGTTCAGGCCAATATTAATCCAAGTTTTCTTTCGTGTAGGTGTTGTCGGCCTAAAGCTTGAAACCTACGAAGGAATAACATGGTCTTCGGGTGGAAGAAGAAGCATATCCACTGCGGAAATTCATGAAGAAGTGAAGATCAACATCCATCCAGCATTTTGGCGCGCATTAATCGTCCAGCACAGACAAAGATCAAAGTAGCCACGAAATCAACAACATAGGCACACACCACCCCCATCAACGAAAACCGCTTAATGAATGAGATATTCTCAAGCCTAGAAGCTGTCTTCCTCAAGCCAAGTTTCGGCAGGCTATTGTTTTTCTTGTTCATCATTTTTGCTGCAATGCTCGGCTTTTACCTTTTTGAATCAATGAGCGGGCATGTTTTCCTGAATTCCACCGAACGGAAAATTGCTCTACTCAAAGAACTACAGGAACTCAAAAAAGATGGCATCTCTTCGAACCCCGAACTGCTGCCTGCATATGATTCTCTAGTAGCAAGCGTCACGGAACACAAATTGGTTCCAATTTCAGCATATGCTCCTGACTGGCCGAAGACCTTTGATGGAGCCTTGAGCTGGGCCGGAATTATCGGCCGTTCCTTAGCCGGAACGCCTCTGGGAATATTGCTCTTGCTGATCGGCGCTATCGAATATCGACGGGGAAAGGAAAAACAAGCCTGGACAGTGCCTATTTACGCTGGTGTCTGGTTCTTTTTTCTGGGCTCCGCCTTGTCTTTATGGCTCCCCGAAGAAATTCCTTGGTATTTGAGATGCTTAATTTGCTTTATAATACTAATTTTGGCTTTTGCCGGCATCGCCATGTACGGTGCGTTCATCAAGAAGCGGCCAGCACAATCTAACAAACAAGTGTAAAAAACCCTGGACGAAAAAAATACAAGAGACATTGGTAGAAAATTCAAGACACATCCACACCGAGATGTATTGCCTAGGTTCGAGCGCACCTCAATCTTCTGCCTATACTAACCAGCTACCTGCCTTGGGCCTTCGGGGTGCGCGAACTCGGGTGGTGGGAAGGAAAGAAGAGGGGATGGGTCAGGCAGTCACAGACCTCGTGGCGCTGGATGCCCACTGCCACATCCGCGACTGCACGCACCGAGGCGCCCGGGAGCGCGGCCGGCGTGAAGGAGCTGTACGCCCGGACGTCCATCGACCCACTGGCCTACGCGCTGTCCGAGTACATGACGACACGGCTCGCCCAGGGACTCCAGCTCTTCAAGAAGCCGGAGATGCCTCGGGGAGGCCCCAGCTCGAGGCCCAGCTGCGCGCACGGCAGATGCAGTAGGCACGACAGGGCACCTCCCACCACGCGCAGGCATCCCCACCCGGGAGGGCCCTGAGCGTGGGGCCTGGGCAAGGGAAGCGCGCCCACGGTATGTTGAACTTCGGGGTGGCGATGGACGCCGCCCCATGAACCTCCTGGAGGAAACCATGAACGCCGCCCTTGATCTTGCCGCGGTCGCTGTCCTGTTCGCCCAGGGGGCGCGGGCCGCCGAGTAGGCCCCGAAGGTCCGACGCAGCGCGGTCCCGCTCCTTGCTGGGTGCCCTCGAGTCCTCAGGTGCGCCGCAGGCACCGCTCTGCCCGGAGTCCTTCACCGTGTTCCTCGAATCCCTCGGCTGGGGTCCATCCCTCGCCCACACGTTCTCCGTTGTCCTCGACAGCTCTTCCCCATCCCTCGTCCCCGGCCGCGTCGTGCGCCAGGAGCGCGGGCTGCTCACCGTCCAGACCTCCGAGCATCGTCTGCTCGCGCGCCCCTCGGGACGGCTCCTCCACCACGCCTCCGGCGCCCAGGCCCTGCCCACCGTGGGGGACTGGGTGGCGCTGCAACCCCCCTCGGGCCCGGGCGAGGCGCTGATCCACGAGGTGCTCCCGCGCCGCGGCGTCCTCATGCGGCGTGAAGCCGACAGCGAGCACGAGGGGCAGCTCATCGCCGTGAACCTCGACGTGGTGTTCCTCGTGACGGGGTTGGATGGCAACTTCAATCCCCGCCGCATCGAGCGGGCGCTCACCCTGGCGTGGAGCAGTGGGGCCTCGCCCGTGGTCGTCCTCAGCAAGGCGGACCTCACCCCCGAGGTGGCCGAGCGCGTCCGTGAGGTCGAGGCGCTCGCCCCCGAAGTCCCCGTGCTCGCGTTGAGCGCCCACACCGGAGAGGGCCTTGAGGCACTGCGCGCCCACCTGCCCCCCGCGGCAACGGGAGCGCTGCTCGGCTCCTCGGGCGTGGGCAAGTCCACCCTCGTCAACCACCTCCTGGGCGAGCAGCGTCTGGCCACCCGGGAGGTGAGTTCCGCGGACGACAGGGGCCGCCACACCACCACCCACCGTGAGCTGTTCCTCCTGCCGCACGGCGGGCTGCTCATCGATGGGCCCGGGATGCGCGAGCTCGGGTTGTGGGGAGGAGAGGAAGAGGGGCTCGGCCAGGCGTTCGCGGACATCGTGGCGCTGGCCGTCCACTGCCACTTCCGGGACTGCACCCACCGGGGCGAGCCGCGATGCGCGGTGCGTGCCGCCATGGACGAGGGAGCGCTCGACGTGGAGCGGCTCGAGAGCTTCGAGAAGCTGCGGCGCGAGCAGGCCTACCACGCCCGGCAGTCGGACGCCGCCGCGCGGCGCGAGCACCAGCGCCACATGAAGATCCTCACCCGGGCCGGAAGGGAGCACTCACGCTCCAAGCGGCGAGGGGACTGAGGACGGAAGGGGGCCCGGACCGTTCCGGGTGTGGGCCCCCCTCCCTTTTCTATTCGCGCACCGGGGCCACGCACGCGTCACGCAGGGTCGTGGACCACAACTGGTTGGCCTGGGTCTCGTCGAAGGCACTGAAGAAGACGCGATCCCCCAAGCGGAAGAACTCCCGCGGGTAGGAACTTTCCATGCCGGGCGCGATGTCCTCCAACCGCCGCGTTCCCCCGGGCGTGCCGTTCGACACCCAGGGCTCGATGCCCGCGGACTCCTGCTCGTAGGCGCTGAAGAAGACGAGCTCGTCGCTCACGGCGTAGACGGGTGAGCCGTATTCGTCCGACAGGCTCAACGGCCGGCGCAACAGCGTCGTGCCCGAGGCCGTCCCATCCGTCACCCAGAGCTGCGTGTCGCGGGGCGCGGGACCCTCGCTGCCAATGTAGAAGGAGAAGAAGATCTTCGTGCCCTGGGGAGCGACACTGACGTCCGTCACGTACGGAAACGCCGCCCCCTGGCTCACGTAGGGGTTGGGGAAGGTGAAGATGCTCGTGGAGTCACCCCCCGCCACCGGAAGGCGGTTCAGGACCATGTACTGGGTGCTGTACGAGGCCGTCGTCAGGTACAGGTAGGAGCCCAGCACGTCGAGCAGGCGCACGCCGCGCGTGGGGCCATAGGTCTTCAGACGCACCGTCCCGGCCGCCGTGCCGTCCGTCTTCCACACCTCGGTGTCGCCGGTCGGTTCAACCAAGGAGAAGAAGGCGTGCCCGCCGGAGATGCGCAGCTCGCTGGCGTACGCGCTGTCGGGTCCGGCATCCAGGCGCTTGAGGCGAACCGTCCCCCCCACCGTGCCGTCCGTGCTCCACAGCGCCGTGCCCAACATGTCCCGGGCGAAGAAGAGCAGCGCGCCGCCCAACCGGCCCGCCGCGTTGCTCACCTCGGTCCCCTCGGGGAGGTTGCGCACCCGCACCGTGCCCGCCTCGGAGCCATCCGACGACCACAGCTCGCCGCGTGACGACGAGGACTCCGGGTCATACACATTCCGGAAGAAGACGAGCCGGCTTTCCAGCGCCGTCAGTTGCGACAGGGACGAGCTCTCCACTCCGGGCGTCAGATCCTTCAGGAGCCGCGTTCCGCCGCTCGTCCCGTCGCTCACCCACAACTCCGACCCGTGCTCGACATCCGCCGCCTCGAAGAAGAGCAGGGACGGAGAGGCCGTGAGATCGCGCACCGAGGGAGTCATGTGCGCCTCGGTGACCGGGAACTCCCTCACCAGGACGGTCCCCGCTTCCGTGCCGTCGCTCTTCCACAGGGCCCTGCGGCCGTCATCGAAGTTCGCGGCGAAGTAGAGCTGGCCACGGAACTCCTCGAAGGACTCCGGGGCCGACGACAAGCGAGGGATGAACTCGGTGGGGGGAAAAATGGTGCGCACCCGCTGGGTGCTCGCCTCGTCCGGAGAGCACAGGAGCGCGGAAGTCACTTCCCGTGTCGCGGCCTCCTCCCCTTCGTCCGGAAGCGGACCGCCACAACCCACACCCAATGTCAGGAGGAACAACCCCATTCCTTCACGCCACATCGCCATGCTCCACCCCTCCGCTGCCTGGGAGGCAAGGGTGGGATGCGTCAAGCCTTGCGCCAAGTGCTCCCAAGGGACGGCCCAGCTCGCCTGCTTGGAGCCTCATTCGCTTCGACGGTCTGGGACTGCCGCGGGGTTCGACGAGGTGCTCGCGAATGAACAGTCCTCGCCTGCGGGGTTCCACCCTTCTTGTCCGCCACGAAGCAATGAGCGCTTTCATACTGAATGAAGACAATCTCGCGGACGTTTGTGACCTTCGCACTGGGGCTCCCCGTGCTCGCTCGCGCCGCCGAAGACGACTGGAACATGCGGGATACGCTCCTCACCGAGGCCGCCGCGGTGCCTGACGCGGGCACCGTTCGGGTCAGCGCCGGGGGCGGACTCGATCAGTCGGACGATGGCGCGGACTCCTCCGTGACGAGCCTGGGCGCATCGCTGCTGTGGTCCCCCGTCACGAACCTCGCGCTGGGCGTCTCCTCCCAATGGCAGGGAGGCTCGTTCACGCCCACGGCCTCCGTGCGCTGGCAGTTGCTCTCCGAGGCCGTCGCGCCGGTGAACCTGACGGCCCTCGTGCGCTTCAGGGCGGTGGGCATGGAATCCACGGGCTCCGAACTGGATGCCAAACTGGCGTTCGGGAGGACCCTCGGACGCGCCGGATTGACGGGAAACTTGCTCGTCGGCAAGGGCCTGGGCCACCGGGGCGACGTGGACTTCGAGGCGTCCTCGCTCGCGTCGTACCGGCTCACCTCCGCCTTCCGCACGGGCATCGAGGGGCGCGTGCACTTCGAGCTCGTCGACGAGTTCAAGACGCCCGAGGACGTGGGGCGGCCCTTCGGACTGGTGGTCGGCCCGACCGCGTCCTACGTGTGGAAGGGCTTCCAGTTGCAGGGCCTGGTGGGCTGGAGCTCGCCGCGCGGCACCGCCCCCACCGGAGTGGTGGCGCAGGCGCTCGCGACCTTCGACTTCTGAGCCGCCCGACCTGCCAGGGCGGCTCCAGGGCGAACGCCCGCACGAGGGCCAGGGCAGCAGGAGGAGGAGCATCCCGGCGAGGAGTCCCGCTGCGCGTATCGCCGTCACGGCCACCTCCTGGGGGTTGAACTCGGGGTCTGTCCCTGGAGATGCCAGCAGTCCGGGTCGCGCGGGGGGGGAACGAGCCAGCGGAGTGGATGCGCATGACGGAGTCCCTCCGACCCTGTTACACCCCATACTGTTGCGCCCAAGCGTGTCAGCGCCCCGGCCGACGCATGATGCTCGACATCCCAGGGTACAAGCTCCTCGGTACGCTGCGCACGACCAGCGCGAGCGTGCTCTTCCACGCGGTGCGTGAGTCGGATGGCCTGCCGGTCATCATCAAGACCCCCGCCGTCCAATCCCCGAGCCTGCGTGAGCGCGAGCGCTACCGCCGGGAGTTCGGCATCCTGCGGCGGCTGCGGGAGGTGGGCGGCGTGGTCCGCGCCTTTTCGCAGGAGGACCTGCTCGGCCGTCCCGTGATCCTCATGGAGCGGTTACGGGGCGAGCCCCTGGCCGAGCTCGTGGGCCAACCCATGGAGGTGCCCCGGTTCCTGGAGTTGGCCCTCTCGCTGGCCTCCACCCTCGCGCAGGTGCACCGCCACGGCGTCATCCACAAGGACATCAAGCCCGCCAACATCATCGCCGAGCCCGAGGGCGGCGCCCGCCTCATCGACTTCGGGGTGGCCACGCTCCAACGCGTGGAGCACCAGGAGGCGGCGCCCGCCTCCCTCATCGAGGGGACCTTCGCGTACATGTCGCCCGAGCAGACCGGGCGGATGAATCGCCAGGTGGACTACCGCACGGACCTCTACTCGCTCGGGGTCACGTTCTACGAGCTGCTCACCGGGATCCGTCCATTCCACGGGCGGGACGCGCTCGAGTGGTTCCACGCCCACATCGCCCAACGTCCGAAGCCTCCCCACGAACTCGTCCCCGCCGTGCCGCCCGCCGTCTCGGCCGTCGTGCTCAAGCTGTTGGCCAAGACGGCCGAGGAGCGCTACCAGAGCGCCGAGGGGCTGCGGATCGACCTGGAGAAGTGCCGCGACGGAGCGCTCGAGGCGTTCCCCCTGGGCACCCGGGACCTCCCCCAACGCTTCCAGTTGCCGCAGCGGCTCTATGGGCGCGAGACGCACGTCTCCACGCTGCTGCGGGGCTTCGAGCGCGTCGCGCGGGGAGGAGCGGCCGAGCTCATGCTGGTGCACGGCTATTCCGGCATCGGCAAGTCCTCGGTGGTGCGGGAGCTGCACAAGCCGGTGGTGCAGCGGCGTGGGTTCTTCCTGAGCGGCAAGTTCGAGCAGTTCCAGCGCGACATCCCCTACGCGACGCTGGCCCAGGCGATCCGCGGGCTCGTGCATCAGTTGATGGCGGGCAGCGACGAGGAGCTGGCCCGGTGGCGTGAGCGCCTCCAGGCGGCCTGGGCGGAGAATGGCCAGGTGCTGGTGGAGCTCGTCCCCCAGTTGGAGCGCATCGTGGGCCGGCAGCCCCCGGTCCAGGAGCTGACGCTCTCCGAGGCACAGAACCGCTTCAGGCGGGTGTTCCGCCAGTTCCTCGGCGTCTTCGCCACGCCGGAGCACCCCCTGGTGCTGTTCCTGGATGACCTGCAGTGGGCGGACCTGGCCAGCCTCCAGCTGCTCCAACACCTGCTCACCCATCCGGAGACGCCCCCCCTGCTGCTGCTCGGAGCGTACCGGGACAACGAGGTCACGCCCTCGCATCCGCTGATGCTGACGGTGGACGCGGCACACAAGTCAGGCGCCCGGGTGACGGACCTCCGGCTCGAGCCGCTGAGCGAGGAACAGGTCCAGCAGCTCGTCACGGATGCGCTGCCCGGAGCGGGTCCGGAGCTCGTCGTCCCCCTGTCGGCGCTGGTGCGCGAGAAGACGGGCGGCAACCCCTTCTTCATCAACCAGCTCCTGCTGGCGCTCGACCAGGATGGCCTGCTCACCCGCACGCCCCAGGACACCTGGGAGTGGGACGCCGAGCGCGTCCAGGCCAAGGGCTACTCGGACAATGTCGTCGACTTCATGGTGGCCAAGCTGCGCCAGCTCCCCACGCGGGTCCAACGCCTGCTGAGCCTGGCCGCGTGCGTGGGCAACGTCTTCTCCCTCTCGATGTTGAACTCCCTGACGGGGCAACAAGGCGAAGACGAGGTGGAGCGGGGACTCGGCCCCGCGATGCAGGAGGGCCTGTTGATGCTCGACGGCCCGGAGCAGTTCCGCTTCCTGCATGATCGCATCCACCAGGCGGCCCATGCCCTCATCTCCGCGGAGGAGCGAAAGGCCATCCACCTGAGCATCGGCCGGACGCTGCTCGCCAGCCTCCCGCCAGAGGAGCTGCGCCAGAAGCTCTTCGACGTGGTGAGCCAGCTCAACGACGCGGTGGAACTCATCCATGAACCCGCGGAGCGCCACCGCCTCGCGCGGCTGAACGCCGAGGCGGGCATGAAGGCCAAGGCCTCCATCGCGCATCGCCCCGCCATCTCCTATTTCACGAGGGCCTTCTCGCTCATCCCCGGGGACCCGTGGGAGATGGACGCCGCGCTGGCCTTCCAGGTGCGGCTCGCATGGGCCCAGTGCGAGCTCATGAGCGGCAATCCCGCCGAGACGGGCCGGCTGCTGGAGGGTCTCCTCGCCCGGGCGCCCACCCGCGCGGACAAGGTGGCCACATACCTGCTGCTGAGTGACCTCTACGTGGGCATGGCCCAGATGAAGCAAGCCAGCGCCTGCATCCTGGAGTGTCTGGCCTTGTTGGGCATGCCGCTGCCCGCGGCTCCCTCCGCCCAGGAGGCGACGACCGCCTACGAGGAGGTGCGGGCACTGCTCAGGGAACGTCCCCTCCAGAGCCTCGACGCGCTTCCCCGCATGACGGATCCGGACATGAAGCTGGCGATGAAGGCCCTCCTGTACCTCTTCTCGTCGACCTTCTTCACCGATCCCCACCTGCTCATCATCAACCTGAGCCAGATGGTCGCGCTGACGCTCCGGCACGGCTTCACGGAGGCCGCCCTGTCCGGGTTCAGCTGGCTGGGAGTGATGGCCGGAGCCCATTTCAACCACTACCGGGAGGGCTATGCACTGGGATTGCTCGCCCATCAGCACCTCGAGCGCCACGAGCTGTCCGATCAACGGGCCAAGGTGCTCTTCAGCCTTCAGTTCATCAACTACTGGGCCCAGCCCCTGGCCGTGACGCATCAGCTCGTCCTCGAGGGCTTCCAGCATGCGGTCCAGCAGGGAGAGTTCTATGTCGCCTGCTACTGCGGCTCCTCCAGCGTCATCAACCGGCTCGTCATGGGGCACCACCTGGATGACGTCTACCAGGAGACGGTCGTACGAGGCGACTTCGCGCACAGGACGGGGGTCGCGGATGCCCGGGACATGATCCGCCTCCATCAGCGCTACGTGCAGCAGCTGCGCGGGCACTCGCGCTCGTTCGACACGCTGAGCGGGGATGACTTCGACGAGCAGGAGGTCGAGGCGTCACTGGTGTCCTCGCGCAACGGCCCCCGCAGCACCTATTGGCTCACCAAGATGAAGTCCCGCTTCATGTGCGGCGCCTACGGGGAAGCGCTGGAGGCCGCGAACCAGGTGGCCGGGTACATCTGGGTCATGAGGGGAAGCATCAACATCATGGACTTCCACCTCTACCGCGCCCTCACGCTGGCCGCGACCTGCGAGAGCGAGGCGACCGAGGCGCGGGAGAAGACCCTCGAGGCCATCCAGCGGCACCACGGGCAGCTCGCGGCCTGGGCGGATAGCTGCCCCGAGACCTTCCGCGGTCCCGAGCGCATGGTGTTCGCGGAGCTGTGCCGGCTCACGGGAAAGCTGGATGACGCGATCATCGCCTATGAGGACGCCATCCGCTCGGCGCGCGACAACGGCTTCACCCAGAACACCGGCATCGCGGCCGAACTCGCGGCGAACTTCTGGCGCGCGCGGCGGGCGACGACCGCGGCCCTCTCCTTCGCGCGCGATGCCCGGGCGGCGTACCAACAATGGGGAGCCCTGGGCAAGGTGCGTCACCTGGAGTCCCAGTGGCCTGGCCTCGAGCCCTCCCCGACCGACGTCGGGGACGCCACCACCGCCACCACGGACGCCACCCAGCTCGACGCGCTCACGGTGGTCAAGGCACAGCAGGCCATCTCCCGGGAGATCGTCCTGGAGCAGCTGGCGACGACCCTGCTGCAGGTGGCCATCGAGAACGCCGGGGCCCAACGCGGCGCCTTGTTGTTGCCCCAGGGGAACACGCTCTCGGTGGCCGCCATCTCCGGCGGCCTGCCGGAGGACAGCGCCGTGCTGGCCGGGGCACAAGACGCGGCCCCGGAGCTGCCCTGGACGATCATCGGCTACGTCAAGCGCACCCACGAGCACGTCCACATCGACGACGCCGCCCAACCCCATCCGTTCTCTTCCGACGAGTACCTGCGCGGCCGTGAGGCCCGCTCGGTGCTGTGCCTGCCGCTGATGCGTCAGGAGGTGTTCTGCGGAGCGCTGTATCTGGAGAACAACCTGGTCACCAATGCCTTCAACCCGAAGCGGCTCGTCCTGTTGAGCCACCTCGCCTCGCAGGCGGCGATCTCCATCGAGAACGCGCGGCTGTACGAGCACGTGAAGCTTGGCGAGACGGCCCTTCGCCGGGCCAACGATGCGCTCGAGCAGCGGGTGGAGGAGCGCACGCGCGCGTTGAAGGAGGCCCAGGCCCAGCTCGTGGACACGGCGCGCGAGGTGGGCATGAGCGAGGTGGCCTCCAACGTGCTGCACAACGTGGGCAACGTGCTCACCAGCGCCGTCATCAACGTGGAGATGCTGCGCCGGGCCGTGGGCTCCTCGCGCGTGAGCCGGGTGAAGCAGATCTCCTCGATGATCCTCGAGCACCGCGCGCAACTCGCGGACTTCTTCACGGACGACTCACGAGGCCGGCAGATCCCCGACTACCTCGCCGAGCTGTCCGAGGAGCTGCTGCGCGAGCAGGAGAAGCTGCTGGGAGACGTGGAGGAGATGGGCCGGAACATCGAGCACATCCGCGCCATCGTCCAGGTGCAACAGACCTACGCGAAGACCGCCGTCCTGGCGGTGGAGTGCGACCTCGCCCAGCTCGTCGTGGATGCCCTGCGCATCCAGATGGCCTCGCTCAAGCGCCATGGCATCACCATCACCCGCGAGCTGGCCGTGCTGCCCAAGGTGCAGGTGGACAAGCACAAGGTGTTGCAGATCCTCATCAACCTCATCAGCAACGCCAAGCACGCGCTGGACGTGCTGCCCGAGAGCCAGCGGCGGCTGCACGTGCGGCTCACCGCCCAGGGCAACAAGGCCCGCATCGAGGTGGTGGACAACGGCATGGGCATCGCTCCCGAGGCGCGCGAGCGGCTCTTCACGCACGGCTTCACCACGCGCAAGCATGGCCATGGCTTCGGCCTGCACTCGAGCGCGCTGGCGGCGCAGATGCTGGGCGGGCACCTCACGTTGGAGAGCGACGGCCCCGGCAAGGGCGCCACCGCCACGCTCGAGCTTCCCCTGGGGAGGAAAGAGGAGGATTGACAACCTCGCCGAGGCTCGCCCAGTGTCCCCGTGGGAGCGCGACAAGATCGCCAGCCACCCGAATGTCGAGGCCGTGAAACGATGCGACTGCGCCTGGTGCTGTGGGGTTCGCTGATGACGCTGCAAGTCCTCGTGACCGCCTTTGCTCCCGAGGCCCTCGCGCCCGCGATGGCCGGTTCGATCTACCTGCCCCTCATGGCCTTGCGCGCGGTGGGCCTCCCCGTTTTCGGACAGGCGGAGTCGGGTGGATGGCCCGGGCCATCACCGCTGGGGTGGATCCTGGTTGTCGCCTTCTGGGCGGCCGTGTGGTGGGGCGTGGCGTCGCTCGTGAGCCGCCGCGCGGGGCGAACGCAGGCACCGCCCGCGTAACGCCCTTCTGGCGGAGGTGAAGGCACATCCGCGTGAGATTCAAGGTGGCGCGGTCCTCATTCCGAGGAATCCACCACGGCGATGGCCACGCCCTTCGCCCCGGCGGCGCGGGCCACGTCCATCACCTCGCGCACGACCCCGAAGTCCAGCTTCCGGTCCGCATTGAGGAGGAGCCGGCGGGAGGGCTGCTCGCGCAGGGCCCCGCGGAGCCGGGTCTGGAGTGCCGGGGCATCCGCGCAGTGCTCGTCCTCGACGTACATCTTCTTGTCCGGCGTGACCGAGAGGATGAGGGGCTTTCCCAGTTTCTCCTCCGTGGCGTTCTTGGCCACGGGCAGCAACACGCCCTTGTTCTTCCGCATCTCGGGCATCACCACCATGAAGATGATGAGCAGCACGAGCACCACGTCCACGAGTGGAGTGACATTGATTTCACTCTTGATGCCACCCGGGCCACCGCCGACATTCATTCCCATGGGGCCACCGTACGTGGACGCTGGAGGGCGTTGGCCGACGCCCGTCCATGTGTTCGTCACCGTTTCGTCATGGCCCCGTGCGGCCCTACCCCGCCACGGTCAACACCACCTTGCCCACCGTCTCCCGACCCTCCAGCCGCCGGTGGGCCTCGATCGCCTCGGCCAGCGGGAGCTTCAGGCCAATGAGGATCCGAAGCCTCCCGTCCGCGACATCGCGGATGAGCGACTCGAGGGCCCGGTGATGCGCCCCCGGTGGATGCGGCGTGTGCATCCAGTACGCGCTCACCTTCAGTGACTTCTCATAGAGGGACTCCACGTCCACGGCGGGAGGCCGGCCACTCGCCGAGCCATAGCTCACCAGGTGTCCGAAGGGAGCCAGCACCCGGAGACTCGCCTCCCACGTGCTCGCGCCCACCGCGTCCAGCACGAGGTCCACGCCCCCGCCCTCCGTGCGCCGATGAACCTCGGCCACCACGTCCTCGCGGTCGTAGCGGATGACCTCGTCGGCTCCCAGCTCCTGGACGAGCTGGGCCTTGGCCTCGCTCGAGACCGTGCCGAAGACACGCGCCCCCAGCGCCTTGGCGAGTTGCACCGCCAGCACCCCGACGCCCCCCGCCGCCGCATGGACGAGCACGGACTGGCCCTTCCGCACCCGGGCCACCGTGTGCAGCAGATGGTACGCCGTCAGGCCCTGCACCGGCACCGCGGCGGCCTCCTCGAAGGACACCTTGTCTGGCAGGGCGACGAGACCACTCGCGGGGGCCTTCACGAACTCGGCGTAGCAGCCCGTCGTCAGCGTGACGACCCGCCGCCCCAGGAGGGCCTCGTCCACCCCCGGCCCCACCGCGCGGACCACTCCAGCCGCCTCGCTCCCGAGGATCCTCGGCAGGGGAACCTTCGTGTCATAGAGCCCTCGGCGCCGTTCCGTGTCCGCGAAGTTCACGCCGGCCGCGTGGACCTGGAGCCGGACCTCCCCTGGCCCCAATTCGGGCTCCGGCACGTCCTCGAGCCGCAGGACCTCGGGGCCCCCGATGTGGTGGTAGCGAATCGCTTTCATGGCGCGTCCTCGTAACAGCCCTCCCGCGGCTTCGAACGGGATTTCACTGAAGTAAATGTTATTCCATTGATAACTGATTTCACGTTCCGTCATACTGCTTCACCGTGGCGCTCCGCCATGGCTCTCAAGGGGGAAACACCAGATGCGTACTCGGATGCTCGCGGCCTGCCTCTCGCTCGCCGTCTCGGGTTGTGGAACGGAGTTGTCGGAAGCGCCCGCCGGACAAGCGCGTGCCAATGAAGCCGGCTTCGGTTCGACCGGAGACGTCCAGGCGGCGCTCGCGGCGCTTCCCTCCGCCGAGGTCGTGGGCTCGCACGAGGATGGCGTTCCGTTCATGATCAAGGGCCGGCTGGGCGCCCCTCAGGGGCTCGCCGCGGGCTCGTCGCTGTCGAACATCGCCGCGGTGTTCCGTCTGCACGCTTCCGACCTGGTGCGGACGCGCTCGCACCGGGACGAGCAGGGCCACACCCATACCCGCTATGGCCAGACGAAGAATGGACTGCCGGTGATTGGCGGAGAGTTCATCCTCCACCAGGACGCCAGCGGCCTCGTCTACGCGGCCAACGGCTCGGCGCGTGATGGGGAACAGGCCCCCACCCGGCCGAGCATCGCCGGCGACGCCGCGAGGAGCGCCGCCCTGAGCGCCACCGCGGGCCTTCACCTCGCCACCGAGGGCGAGCCACGTCTGGTGTACGTGCGCTCCGGCCAGGACGACACGCTGAAGCTGGTCTACGAGGTGGTGGTGACGGGCGAGGGCGCGACGCTGCCCATCCGGGATCACGTGTTCGTCAACGCGGTGAACGGAGCCATCGAGCGGCGCGACTCGGACGTCCACACGGCGCTCAATCGCATCATCTACTCGGCGAAGACCAACACCGTCGTGCGCAAGGAGGGAGATCCCCCCACGGGAGACGTGGTCGTGGACACGACCTACGACAACCTGGGCGAGACCTATAACTGCTACAAGACCCTGTTCAACCGCGACTCGTACAACAACGCGGGCGCGACGCTGAAGGCCACGGTCCACTACGGCACCAACTACGTGAACGCCTACTGGGACGGCACCCAGATGGTGTACGGCGATGGCGATGGGGTGAATTCGCTCGCGCTCGGTCTGGACAAGGACGTGACCACGCACGAGCTCACCCACGCGGTGACCGAGCACACCTCCAACCTCACCTACTCGGGCGAGTCCGGCGGGCTCAACGAGTCCCTGTCCGACATCTTCGCCAGCGTGTGCGAGAGCTGGGCCTCGGGCACCTGGTCCACGGCCCCGGACATCTACAAGATTGGCGAGGACATCTGGACGCCGGGGACCCCGGGTGACGCGCTCCGCTACCTGGACGATCCGGCCAAGGACGGCGTCTCGCTCGACTACTGGACGAGCAGCGCGGGCAGCAAGGACGTGCACTACAGCTCGGGCATCAGCAACCTGGCCTATGCGCTCCTGACCAAGGGCGGCACGCACCCGCGGGGCAAGAGCAACACGGTCGTGACGGGCATTGGCGTGGAGAAGGCCGGACGCATCTTCTACAAGGCCAACACGGACTACTTCACGGCCTCCACCACCTTCGCCCAGGCGAAGGCGTACACCGGGCAGGCCGCGACGGCACTCGGCTACACCTCGGCGGAGATCGCCTCCGTGGCGGCGGCCTGGACCGCGGTGGGCGTGGGAGTCGTGGTGCCGCCCCCAACCGCCAGCCCATTGACCAACGGCGTGGCGAAGACGGGCCTGACTGCTTCAACGGGCAGCGAGCTGCACTACTACCTGGACGTTCCGGCCAACACGGCGTCCTCGTTCGTCGTGAGTGGCGGCACGGGAGACTCGGACCTGTACGTGAAGGCCGGCGCCACCCCGACCACGACCTCGTACGACTGCCGCCCGTACAAGGCGGGTAATGCCGAGACGTGCAGCATCCCGGCGAAGACCGCGGCCACCCGCATCTACGTGATGCTGCGGGCCTACAGCACCTTCTCGGGTGTGTCGCTCACGGGCTCCTACTGACCCGGGCTCAGGGAGGAGGCGGAGCGTAGGTCCAGGCGAGGAGGTCGGTGCGCTGCACGGAGCGCCCGTCCTTCAAGACCTCCAATGACGCCTCCCCACCCGCCCGGAGGACATAGGTGTAACCCTCGTTGCGGAAGGTGAAGGTGGACCCGTCCGGGTTGCGCTCCTCCGTGCCCCCCGAGACGGTCCGCGAGGCTGGAGTCGTCTGGCCATAACCCTCGACCCGCGTCTGCTTCGCCTTGGCGGCGGCGGCGAAGTCGAAGGACTGGTAGGTGAACCCATTGCCCTCCTGGGTGACGAGCACGCTTCGGGTGCCATCGAAGCCCAGCACCCGCACGCCCAGCATCCAACGACAGGACAGGTCCACCCCGCCCGCCTGGAGACTCACGAAGGGAGGAATCAGCGCGCGGTCGGGCTCGGGCAACATGCCAGGGTTGACCGCATGCAGATGGCCCACCTCCTTGCCGCCCTGGAGCAGGGGGTAGAAGCGCTGACCGGCTCCGGGAGACACCTCTCCCAGTGCGTAGGTCTGCTGGGTGGACGGAGCGCCCTCGCGCTTCTCCACCCAGGTGAGAGTGGCGGTGGAGCCCCCCTCGTCGCGCTCGACGACGGCGATCCGGGGCCGGTTCGTCCCATCACAGAGAAACCAGGCGGGACGCGGCGAGCCCTTCAGGCGCGAGAAGGTGCGGCTCGCCTCGGCGGGCGCCTCGGGCCGGGGGCTGGCCGGGGCACCGGTTGAACCCGCGTCGGGAGCAGCGGCCTCGGCCACGGGTGCCACGGGAGGAGCCTCGACGGGAGGCCGAGGAGCCACCGGTGCCTTTTCCTGGCAGGCACTCAACACAAAGAGCAACACGGGCGTGAAACGAGCACCGCGCCGACGGGCCTGGAGCATGAAGCGTTTGGAAGAGAGCGAGGGACGTCGCATGTGACTGTCCTTAACATGACTCCCTTCACGCCAGGTGCGGATTCCCGCTGGGCCGCGCGAGAAGGACTCCGGTAGTTTCATGCGCGAGAGGAGCGTTCGACATTGGCCCCATCCGATGATGACTCCGACCCCAAGCCCGCCCTGCCCAGACTCAGCCGGCGGGATTTCTTCACTGGTGCGGGCGCGTCCGCGCTGACCGCCACGCTGGCCCAGTCCACCGCGCAGGCGGCAGCATCCGCTCCGCCGGTGCTGGGCCCCGAGCCCGCCTCACTCTCCCTCTCCGTCAATGGCCGCACCGTGGCCGTCCAGGCCGACCCCGCCACGACGCTGGCCGAGGTGCTGCGCAACCACCTCGGCATGACGGGGACGAAGATTGGTTGTGACCGCGGCGCCTGCTCGGCCTGCACGGTGTGGCTCGATGGCGAGGTCGCCGCGAGCTGCATGACACTTGCCCTGGACGCCCGGGGCCGGAAGGTCACCACCATCGAGGGACTCGCCCGGGGTGACGAGCTCCACCCGGTCCAGCGCGCCTTCGTGGAGAACGATGCGCTTCAGTGCGGGTTCTGCACGCCCGGCATGGTGATGAGCTGCGCCGCGCTGGTCGAGCGCAATCCCAAGTGCACGCTCGAGGATGTGAAGCAGGCGGTCAGCGGTCATCTGTGCCGGTGCGGCACCTATCCCAACGTCTTCAAGGCAACCCTCGCGGCGGCCCAGGCGGGTGGAAAGACAAAGGGGAACAGCTGATGCAAGACGTCAAGGATACCACGGGTACCCAGGGCGCTGGCCCCTCCACCGACGGACAGAAGGGCCCGAAAGCGGGTCCCCAGCCGCCGCCGCCACCGAACCCGGGGCCCTCGAGGCAGCAGGCACTCCCGTATGGGATTGTCGGCCAGGGATTGAAGGAGGTCACCCGGCGCGTCCCCGAGGACGAGCCCCCTCCCCTCCCCGAGAACTCCAAGCTCAAGTCCATTGGCAAGCCCGTCTCCCGTCTGGACGGAGTCGAGAAGGTCACCGGCCGGGCCCGCTACACCTTCGATATCCAGCTTCCTGGAATGCTCTGGGGCAAGTGGGTCGTCTCGCCGCTGCCCCATGCGCGCATCAAGTCCATCGACACCACGGCGGCCGAGCGTGCCCCGGGGGTCCGGGCCATTCACATCCTGGAGCGCGTGCTCTCGACCGCGCAGTTGCGCGACCCCAAGGCGGAAAAAGGCAATCGCTACCCCACGGTCCGCTACGCGGGCCAGCCCATCGCGGCGATCGCGGCCGACAACCCCCGCGACGCCGAGGCCGCGGCGCGGCTGATCAAGGTGGAGTACGAGCCCCAGGCCCACGTCACCCAGATCGAGGAGGCGATGAAGGAGAACGCGCCTCGCGTCTTCCCCGGCCCCACCGAGCAGCCGGCGACGGCGGGAGGTGGCGGGGCGCCTCCGGGTCTGCCCCAGAAGGGCAACGTGCGAGGTCCCGACACGAAGCCCCGGGGTGTGGGCCCACGCGGGGATGTCGCCCAGGGGTTTCGCGAGTCCGACGTGGTGGTCGAAGCGGAGTACCGGACGCAGGTGCAGACCCACGTGCCCATGGAGCCGCACGGAATCGTCGCCGATTGGCGGGACGAGGGGCTCACCCTCTACGCGTCCACCCAATACATCGCCAGCGTCCGGGACGAGGCGGCCGAGCACTTCGATCTGCCGAAGAACAAGGTCCGGGTGATCAGCGACTTCACCGGCGGCGGCTTCGGCGCGAAGTATGGAATTGGCAACTTCGGGCTGCTCGCCATCCACCTGTCGCGCAAGGCCCGAGCGCCAGTGCGGATGATCCTGGATCGCCGGGACGAGCATGTCTCGGGCGGCAATCGTCCCAACAGCATTCAACGGCTCAAGCTCGGCGCGAAGCGCGACGGCACCCTCGTGGCGCTCCAGCTCCAGGCGTATGGCAGCGGAGGCGTGGCCGGAGGCGCGGGGGTCGGCTTCGCCCACTCCACCCTCTATTCCTGCCCGAACGTGCACGTGGAGCAGTACGACGTCTTCACCAACACGGGGCCCTGCGCCGCCTTCCGGGCACCCGGTCAGGTCCAGGGCATCTTCGGCCTGGAGCAGGCCGTGGACGAGCTGGCCGAGAAGCTCGGGATGGATCCGCTCGCGCTCCGGGAGAAGATCGACATCTCCGGGACGGATGATTGCGTGGCCCGGGCCCATGAGCGCCGCGTGGGCGCCGAACGGTTCGGCTGGAGCAAGCGGCGGCCCGCGGGCTCGGACAAGGGAGCCATCAAGCGGGGCATGGGAGTGGCCCAGTCCCAGTGGCTCTACCTCGTCCACCGGAACGCCGCGTGCGAGGTGCGGGTGATGGGCGATGGTTCCGTCGAGGCCTTCAGCAGCACGCAGGACATCGGCACGGGGACGCGCACCATCCTGGCCCAGGTGGTGGCGGAGGAGTTCGGCCTGCGCCCCGAGGAGGTCGGTTCCCATATCGGCGACTCCCGCTATCCAGGAGGGCCCGCCTCCGGTGGGAGCCGGGTCACCAGCTCCCTGACTCCCGCCGCCCGGAACGCCGCCTGGCACTGTGCCCGGGATCTGGCCACACGCCTCGCCCCCGTCCTCGACGCGAACGCGGACGACATCGTCTTCGCGGGGGGCAAGGTGATGGTGAAGGGCAAGCCCTCGTCGGCGATGCCGTTCCGGGAGGCGGTCAAGAAGGCCCGGTTCCAGGAGATCTCCCACCGGGCCGAGCGCCGGGACGACTACGAAGGGTACATGGCCGTGACCCCGGAGCTGGGCATCAGCCGGCATGGCATTGGGGGCGTCCAGTTCGCCGAGGTCGAGGTCGATACCGAGACGGGCATCGTCAAGGTGGTGCGGATGGTCGCGGTGCACGACTGCGGGCGTCCCATCAATCCCAAGCTCACCGAGAGCCAGATCTTCGGAGGGGTGATTCAAGGCGTGAGCTACGCGCTCTACGAGGAGCGGCACCTGGACGCCGCGAGCGGCCACCAGCTCAACGCCAACGTCGATCAATACAAGATCGTCGGCGCGCGCGAGGTGCCGAACATCGAGGTCATCCTGCTCGAGCAGCTCGGGGCACAGTCCTCGACGGATGCACGCGGAGTCGCCGAGCCCGCCAACGTGGCCACGGCGGCGGCGGTGGCCAATGCCTTCTACAACGCGACGGGCAAGCGCATCCGCGCGCTCCCGATGACGCCCGCGAACGTGCTCGCGGCGCTGCGCGGCTGAACCGGACCGGAGGACGCATGCAGAGCTTCGAATGGGTGGATGCTGAATCCGTGGAGCAGGCCATATCGCTGCTGGGTGAAGGCAGCGAGCGCGCGCCGGTCGTGGCGAAGGCCGGCGGGATGGATCTGCTGGATCTGATGAAGGGCGGCGTGGTGTCCCCGCGCCGGGTGGTCAACCTCAAGACCATCAAGGGCCTGGACGGGGTGCGCTTCGACGCGAAACAGGGGCTGGAGCTCGGCGCCCTGGTGACGTTGACCCGGGTGTCTCGGGAGTCCGAGGTGCGCCGCCGCTTCGTGGCGCTCGCGGACGCGGCGGAGCATGCCGCGACGCCCCAGGTGCGCAATGCCGCCACCCTGGGCGGTAACATCCTCCAGCGGCCCCGCTGCTGGTACTTCCGCAACGAGTACTTCCACCAGGTGGGAGGCAACGAACTCGAGCGGATCCGCGCGGGGGAGAACCAGTACCACGCCATCTTCGACAACCAGCGCACGGCGATGGTGCACGCCTCCACCCCGGCCACGGCCCTGGTGGCCTATGGCGCCTCGGTCGAGTTGAGCGGACCCGGAGGCAAGACGCGCGTGGTCCCCATGTCCGACTTCCTGCTGCCACCGGACGCGAAGCGCCCGAGCGACACGGTCATCGCGCCGAACGAGGTGTTGACGCGCGTGCGCATCCCGGCGCCGGCCGCGGGAACGAAGGCGGCGTACCACAAGCAGGGCGAGCGGGAGAGCTACGACTGGCCGATCTGCGACGTCGCGGTGGTGCTCCAGATGGATGGCCAGGTCGTCCGGCAGGCGGCCATCGCCCTGGGCTGGGTCGCGCCCACGCCCCGGCGGGCGGCGGAGGCGGAGAAGCTCCTCGTGGGAAAGAAGCTCGATGAGGAACTCGCGCGGCAGGCGGCGAAGGCGGCCGTGAGCGGCGCCACGCCCCTGTCGAAGAACGCCTACAAGGTGCCGATCCTCGAAGCGGTGATCCGCAGGACGGTGGTCGCCGCGTCGAAGGCATGAGGGAGCCCATGGACTCGAACACCGAGCAGAAACCACCGCGCGTCTGCCGGCGTGTGCGCTCGAAGGGAACTCCGGGCGTGCGCTACGACGCGGCGGTGGCGTGGGAGACGGGTTTCGAGTCGACCGCGACGTTCTGGTGCGTCTCGACGGGAGAGTGCGTGGGGCCCGATGACGACCTGGTCCATCCGCATGCCTGCGGAGAGGGGCGCGTCTGCTTCCGCCCTCCCACGGACGAGCCGGAGGAGGAGGCTCGCATCCTGGAGTGAGCCCCGTTCCGCACGGGGCTGCTCCCTAGTTCAGTCGAGCAGTTGCATAAGGTCCGCCCGAGTGATGGCCGCCCCTCCCGAGGCGCCACCGAGCGCGGACTCGAAGAGCGCCCGCTTCTTCTCCTGCAGGGTGAGGATCTTCTCCTCCACCGTGCCCCGGGACACCAGCCGGTACAGCATCACCGGCCGCTGCTGGCCGATGCGGTGCGCGCGGTCCGCCGCCTGCGCCTCCACCGACGGGTTCCACCACGGGTCCACCAGGAAGACGTGGTCCGCCGCCGTGAGGTTGAGTCCCGTGGCGCCCGCCTTGAGCGAAATCAACATCACCGGTGGGCCCTCCGGAGCCTGGAACCGCTCGGCCACGCCGCCGCGATTGGCCGTGCTCCCATCCAGCCCGGGAAGGTGTCGGGAAGGTGTCGGGAAGGTGTCAGGCACCTCGTACGGCGAGTCCCCGTCGAGAACGAGGTGGGACAGAGCGAACTGGCCCTCTCCCGTCCCCCGCGCTCCCGGCTCCAGGACGTGCCGATCGAGTCGTTTGACACCTTCTCCGGCTCGCCTCGCACGGCTCCAGGGCCGCACGCAAGTCGTCCACGATCTCTCCGGCAACGACATCCGGCTCAGGAAGGTTCGCTGAGTCCTCCAATGACTCGTCCTTGAGCCAGAAGATGTCCAGGCTCACCCTGTCCCGTTGGAACAGACAACGAACTCGTCGAACTCCCCCCGCTTCAGTGGGTTCGTCTTCAGCGGCCCCCGGCTTCACTCCGGGGAAGCCCGGTGCAGTGCGACGAGTTCTCGCGCGATGTCGAGGTCGGCGCTCGTCCGTCCCATGAGGCGAAATGCCGGACGGTGCCGGTTCGGAAAGACATGACCGCCGTCCTCAATGGTGACCGCGAGGACGGCGGCGTGCCCGTCCTGGATGAACGAGCGCCGGACCACGGTGGTTCTGGTGGCGTCGCTCCGGGGAAGGTTCACGACCCGCGGCTCGTGGCGGATCCCGGCGCGCTCGACCCAGTACTTCACGCTGTCGTCGAACGAGCTCATCAACCCGCGAGGGCGGAAGCCGAACAGGCTCGCCATGCCCCCCGCATAGGGCACGATCGGATCCCGCGTCCCGTGCACCAGCAGCATCGGCACCGGTCTCACCGCGGGCTCCCGCATCGGCAGGAGATTGCCCGGCGCCGGCAGGGTCGCGCCGACGAGGACCGCGGCGTCGAACAAGGTCGGCGCTTCGTGGAGCGCGCGGATCACGAGCTGACCGCCATTCGAGAACCCGAGGGCATACACGTGCTCGACCCCACGCGCCCGGTAGTCGTCCACGAGGGCTCGCAGGAAGGCGATGTCGTCGACGCCCTCGTGCCGGGCGCGGCTCTTCGTGCTCACCCGGGCGTCGTTCCACAAGCCCCGCTTCCACGATTCGGGATAGACGACGGGCTCACCGTGGCCGCTCCAGTCGTCGAGTGTCCGGCCGGTGAAGTCCCGGAAGCTCGCCGCGGTCTGGTTCGAACCATGGACGGCGATCAGCAGGCGTGTCGGGGGAGCCGTCTTCCCGGCGGACGTGACCTCGAGCAGTGAACGAGCGCGCCCGTCCACGACCCGCTCACGTCGGTGCGCCGTCACGCGCGAACGGGATGCGCCGCTCATGCCGCACTTCCCGGCAGCAGCACCAGCTTGCCGGCCGTCCCGGTGGCGAGGAGGCGATGGGCCTCCGGCGCGTCACGAAGCGGCAGCCGTGCACCCATCGCCGGAGCAATCTCCCCCCGAGCGGCCAGCTCGAGCAGGTGCGTGAGATCCTCGCGGAACCAAGCCGGGCGGGCCGGCACGAACGACGAGGAGAGATAGCCGCTCACGCCCACGCCCCGGATGAAGAGGGACAGCGCGGACAGGAGTGGGGAGGTGAGCGCCATCTGGACGAGGCCGAGCAGGCTCCTCCTTCCGCCCCGAAGACTCCCCGACGCTCCGTACACCACCAGGTGGCCGCCAGGTCCGAGGAGGCCGAGCGAGCGCCTCGCGACGGCCCCTCCCTCGGCGTCGAACACCGCATCGAGTCCGGCCGGGGTCAGCTTGCGCGCCCGCGCCGCCCAATCGCCCGAGCGATCGAGTGGAACCACTCCCCGGTCTTCCAACCGTTTCAACCGGCTCGGCGAGGCGGTCCCCAGCACCCGCAGTCCCCGCAGCCGGGCGAGCTCCGCCAACGCGCCGCCCACGCCACCGGAGGCGCCGTGGACCAGGACCGTTCCGCCCGCCCCGACCGGAGCGACCCGGGTGAGCATCTGCCAGGCGGTCGTGTAGTTCAGCACCAGCGCCACCGCGACCTCCCCGCTCAGCGCGGCCGGGACCGGCACCATCAAGGCCGGCGTGGCCTCCACGTGCGACGCGTAACCGCCCGTTCCGTCCGTCCGCACGGCGACGCGGTCGCCGACCGACACCCCGGTCACGTCCGCCCCCAGGGCCTCGACCACGCCGACCGCGTCGTATCCGGGAATCACCGGGAAAGCCGCCCCCGGTACCAGCCCTTCGCGCAGCAGCAGATCTCCGTACGCGACGCCCGCGGCTTCCACCGCGACAAGGACCCGCCCCGCGCGGGGCTCGGCAAAACGGCGCGGCCTCACCGCGAGCGTCTCGGGACCACCCCGCTTCGACGCAATCACCACTTCGCCATCAATGTACCGATTCATGCCTCACTCCGGTATGCTTGAGTGACTCAAGGAGTAACAGAGATACTTGAGTGACTCAAGGAGAAGAGAGCATGGCAGCGCGCGACCGCGAAGCGATCCCGGAGATCGCGGCACTCATGAACCAGCTCACCACCATCCACCGCGCCGCAGCGGCACGGCTTCTGGAGGAGGTCGGCCTGACGGAGTTCGCCTCCGGTGTGCTCTGGACGTTGAGGCGGAGCGACCAGGGCCTCTCCATGAGCGCGGTGGCCGAGCAGCTCACCTGTGACGCGTCGAACGTGACCCTCCTGGCGAGGCAGCTCGAGCAGTCGGGCGTCGCCGAGCGCGTCCCCGACCCGGGAGATGGCCGCAAGCGATTGCTTCGCCTCACGCCCCTCGGGCGCCAGGTGAGCGACCGGCTCATGCGGGTCGTGAGCGATGCCTCACCGCTCGCTCGACTCACCGAGCGCGAGCGCGCCGAGCTGCTCGCGCTGCTGACGCGCCTGATTCAGTAGTACACGTTCTGAGGACATTGGGACTGATCCGCTTTTGTGGACATACCTCGTAAGTCGGCTACACGGGAGGTAGTGTCCATGGAGCGAAGAAAAAGACGGAGCTTCAACGCGGAGTTCAAGGCCGAGGCGGTCCGGCTGGTGCGCGAGGGAGGCAAGAGCGTCCCCCAAGTGGCCCGGAGAGGGTGTCAAAGAACTCGAGCGAAGCGATCTGGCACGCGGCGGGACGAAGTGAAGAGGGAAACTCACCGAGAAGTCTCCCCGCCGCCACCGAGCCGCCGCCGCTTGGAACACGGGGGGGTCCGCCTCCACGGACGCTGTGCGTGCGCAGGGGGAACCCAAGGCCCAGAGTGTCGCTACCGGAACAGGAGTGTCTCCCACAGGAGGCGACGAGCGGAAGGCGCCCAGTCACACTTCGATGAACTTGGCACCGGAAAGGCCTTCTTCCTCCATGGCCAGCTTGACGCGCTCGGAGACGATCAGCACCACCGTCCAGCCCCAAGGACGGAAGATATGAGCGCCGCCCACCTTCGTCGGATCTATCCTCAGGCCGGCGACGTTCCGGTATTCGCCCACCCTTTCTGGCTCTCCATGCCTGGGCTCCCAAAATGAAACCTCCTCGCATCGAGCCTCATCAATACACCTGATGATGCGGAGTGTGTTGAGGATGAAATACTGCTCGGACTTATTTTCCACTCGTGCCGGGATGAATTGCACGTCGTTCTGGATGCCTAGCTGCTCGCACAGGGAAACAAAGCGATGGCTTACAACAGCAGTGGCCTCTGTTTCTGTATAATCGAGTGCCTGCCCGGGGTAACGCACAGAGAAGAAGGGCATCCAGTCCACGCTCAAAGCATTTCCCTCTTGTAGCCGCCCGGGAATGATCCTCCTTCCATCAGCGTCCCATGGGCCTTGAACATACCAACGCCCCGGAATGTGTACGTCGCCCGTTAGACGGAAATATCTATCCTGATTGCTCATGGATTCTTTGTAACGAATTTATTGAGTCGTGATCCAGACCTGCAGATGTCGCCAGCAATTTCATCAAGCGCATTGGTGAATTTGCGCCTGCATTCGTCTGGCCCTGCGCACAGCTTGATTGCGTCAGTCAGACGGTCATAAACCTCTTGATGGTACTGCTCGGGGTGAGGCCCCTTATGGCCAATAACAAAGAGCTTGTTCGCTGGATCATTGAGGCTCATGCCGGCTCGTTCGAAGAGAGATTCGAACTGTGGTGTCCAGGGGCCACCTCTGACTTCGGCCTTTCCATTCTTGTCGGTGGCCATGTGGTGTTCTGGAGCATCACCCTTGCTGTTGTCTTCCCGGCAGCCTCCCGTTGTCCGGACCGCCTTGATGGCTGCCTTGGCTGCGGAGGCCTCTGTGCCCAGCAGAGCCCCCATCAGCAGGACCGTCCCGTTCGCCACAGAGGTCTCCGCAGCCGCTGCCTCTCCGACCACGACCAGCACCTGCGCATCGGCCCCCTGCACGACCGGCGCCCCCTGCAGTGTGACATTTCTCGTCAGGGCGTACCGGGGCATGCCGAGCCGTGTCCACAGTCCACCTCCTCCCGGCGCTGACGCCGACGGCTCGAGTGTGCACGAAACCGCCGCGCGTGCTGAGCATTCAGACAGCGCCAGGGTGGACCTTGTTGGCGGCGTCTCAGCCGCCTCGGCGTCGAGCGGCTGAATCTCCATTCCCCCGAGGGACACAGCAGGGTCCAGAAACCAGAAAAGGCCACTTTCGGAAGATGGAAACCACAGGAAATCCAGGGACTTGACTCGGCGTCGCCGAACTCCGGCGTGCGCGTGCCACACATGAAGGCGACGCAGTCGGTATTGAAAGATGAGAGAGTCCGTCGTCAGGCCGCGCCCACACCCCGCGTGAGGGGCGGCATGCCCACCATGAAACGACTGATTCCGTTGTGCTTCGTGCTGTCCGCTGGCTGTGCATCACATCCTCCCGCCATCCGCTTGAGGGAGGCCCAGGCCCGCAACTCCCAGGCGGCGCCCTCGACTCCCGCCGCAGCGGCGGCCTCGGAGCCCACGGGCGCGCAGGGGCTCTCCCCCCGGCAGGCGCTCACCCGCGAGGTGAAGGAACCCCTGACGCGCACGAGGGTGGAGTCCCAGGAAGCCGCCTTCCGGGGAGAGGTGCTCGCCGTCAGCGAGCCCACCGTGGAGACGCAGTCCAATGGGGTTTCCCTGCTCACCCTGCCCATGGGGAGCCACGTTCCCATTTCCTGCTTCCTCTATCCCAACCCCATCGACGCGGGGGCCGCGGCCCGGCTGCTCATCGAGTCGCTCCTGGAGAAGGTCAAGCTGGAGAGCGTGCGCGCCACCGACGTGAAGGCCTACGCGGGGAGCCCGGCGCTCTACCTCGATGCCGACTACTCCCACCAGGGCAAGGTGGGCCGCCTCAAGGTGATGGTGCACGCCGACCCCGTGCTGGCCAAGGCGTGCGTCCACGACGCGCTGGGCTACAGCCAGACCTTCCAGCGCGTCACCGAGTCCGTGGCCACCGGAGTGCTCTCCACCGCGCAGGAGCAGCCGGTCCCGCCCTACTACAGCGAAGTACAGGTGGCGCGCGTGGGGGAGCAGGTCATCGGGTTTCAGACCTTCGCCCTCTTCAAGGCGCAGGAGGGAGGAATCCTCTTCGAGGAGAACTCCACCCTGGTGAGTCCTGGTGCTCCTCCCCAGGTTCGCTACCAGGACACCTCCCGCCAGGAGCACTCGAACGAGACCGGCGCCGTCGTGAGCAAGAGCTACTCCAAGCGGCTCGGTGACGCGCCCGCCGAACAGGCGCGGGTGCGTCGCGAGCAGGACGGCAGCTACGTCCTCGAGGGCCAACTGGACGGCAAGGACGTGCACACGCGCATGGGCGGCGAATTGCTGAGCGTGGTGGGGTTCGCCCAGCGGGTGCGCGAGGGCCTGCTCAAGAACGGCACGCCCGTGGAGGCGGCAATGTGGATCCCCGCCAACCAGCCCTCCTCGCCGACCCCGGTGGTGATGAAGCCGCGCACCGGAGCGGGACCGCGGTCCGCCACGATGGAGATGGGTTCGCTGAGCACCCACGTGGAGCTGGACGACCACGGCTTCATCGAGCGTCAGGAACTCCCCGCGGGCAAGACCTCCCTGGTGATCGAGCGGATCTCCCGGACCGGGACGCCCTGAGTCGCGGGGAGGGTGTCAAAGAACTCGAGCAGGCACGACACGCGCCGGAAAGGAGAAGGGAGGAAAGCAGGCCAGGAAATCTCCCCGACTCCACCGCGCCGCTGCCTCTCGAAATGCCGCGACGAAGGCCCGATATTGCTCGCGGAGTTCCTTCAATGCCTGCCGCGTAGAGGCATGGCCCAACGGCCTCGGGCTTCTCTTGCGGTGCTCGGGCCGGGTATGCGGGTGCTGCGCCTTCACGGCTCGCGCCCCCAGCGCAGGCGTGCCCCGGGTTCGAGCCTTGGCTTCCACTTGCCCCCTCCTACCGTGCTGCTCCACCGCACCGCGTACCTCTTCTGCCTGCTGCTGCCCTTCGGCCTCGCCGAGGCAATGGGATGGTTCGCACCGGTGCTCGCGGCCATGATTGCCTATACGTTCTTCGGCCTGGACCGGCTGAGCGACGAGCTGGAGGAGCCCTTCGGGGATGCCCCCAATGACTTGCCCGTGCTCGCGCTCGCCCGCACGGGGGAGATCAACCTGCTGGAGGCCCTGGGTGAGCCCCAGCCCGAGCCGCTGCGCCCCCAGGACTTCATCCTCAAGTAGCCCAGTTGCTCCTTCCGTTGGGCTTCACCCCACCGCGCTCGCCGTGCGGCCGGACGGGGCCACGCGCCGCGCTCGCGCGCCATCGAGCGCGTATGGCCCACTCCCCAGCAGCGCCTGCGCCACCAGCGCGAGGAGGAGGAACGCGACGTACTCCCAGCCGCCACCCGAGTTGGTGAACATCCACCCGTTGGCGAGGTGAGGCTTGAGTGCGCCGAGCATCACCGGCACCAGCCCGAGCGCCACCCACCGCGTGCGGAAGCCCGCCACCAACGCGAGCCCGCCAAGCAGCTCCGCGAGGAACACGGGCCACGCCGTCCACCCGGGGAAGCCGTGGGCCGCGAAGAATTGCACGGTACCCGCGAACGTGAAGATGAAGGCCTTGGCCCCCGCGTGCGCGAGGAACACCGCACCCAGGGCCACGCGCAGCACGGTGGGCCCCACGTCGCGGGCGGCGGGAGAGGACAGGACGGACTCGATGCGGCTCATGACGGCGACTCCTTGGAACGGGAGGGGATGCGTTCCCCTCACACGCCCCATGAAATGCCTTCCGCACCGGCCGGCCGGAAGGGGTGCGCCGAGAACGAATTGTTCTGCGTGCCGGACAATCACCCCCAGCGCGCGGAGCGGAACTCCGCGGCCAGCACGTCGAGCAGGGCGCGCAGGCGCGGGGCGGGAGTCCGGCCGGCTGCATGGATGGCGTGGATGCCCATGGGCCGGGGCGCGAAGTCGTCGAGCACGGTGACGAGCCGCCCCGAGCGCAGGTCCTCGTCCACCATGAAGCGCGGCAGCATGGCGAGGCCGATGCCCTGGGCCACGGCCTCGCGAAGCATGGTGCCATTTCCGGTGGACAGCGAGCCGGATACCGGCACGCGGATGCGGCCCTGTGGGCCATAGAAGCGCCACTCGTCCTCGGCGCGCAGGTGCGTGTAGCGCAGGCAGTCGTGGTGGAGCAGGTCCTCGGGCCGCTCCAGAGTGCCCCGGCGCTCCAGGTACACGGGCGCCGCACACACGTGCAGCGACGTGGTGGCCAGCTTGCGCGCCACGAGGTTGGAGTCGCGCAGGCGCGTGATCCGGATGGCCACGTCCACGCGCTCCTCGACCAGGTCCACCAGCCGGTCGCTCAGCACGAGTTCCACGTGGGTGTCCGGGTGCGTGGCGAGGAAGCGAGCCATGGGCCCGGCGAGGTACATCTGCGCGAAGCTCACGGGCGCGTTGATGCGCAGCGTGCCCCGACCCGCGTCGGTAGCCCCGCGCGTGGCGGCCCCAGCCTCCTGGAGCATCCGCGCGCAGTGCGCGTACACGCCCATGCCCGCGTCGGTGACGGTGAGCTTGCGCGTGGTGCGGATGAGCAGCGGTTCGCCCACGCGGGCTTCCAGCCGGGCCACCCGCGCGCTGACCACGGACTTGGACACGCCGAGCGCCTGCGCCGCCTGGGTGAACGAGCGATGCTCGACGACGCGAGCGAAGCACGCGAGGCCGAGCAGGTCATCGAAGAGGGGTTCGCTCACCCGTGGGAGGCTGCCACGGAGACGTATAGGAAGGACAGGACCTGCGTATAGGCGGAATGGGGGCCGAGTGGAGGGAGAGGGCTGGAGCCGAGGGGGCGAGGAGGGCTGCGGACGGGTGTGATGCGGGCTGTGTGCCGGACCAGAGGAGACGCGGTGCAGCCCCATGGGGCACACGCCGGCCCAGAGGGCCCCTCCAGGGGGCGGCCACAGGGGTGTGGGCGTCTTTGGCAGCGTGACGGCTCGAGGCTCAACACCACGTGTGCTGGGGTGGCCCCCGCGCTGCCGCCAGCGGCAGCAGGCCGCGTGGGCAGTGACAGGTGCTCCAGAAGGGCGCGCACGGCGTTGGGTTCCGTCAGGTATGCCAATACCCGGCGCTTGCCTGGCTGGGGGGGCCGCAATCAATACCCACCTCGCCTTCAGCGGGCTGCAGCGCGGGGGCCACCTCGGAGCGCGGGGTGTTGAGCGCCGGGCCGCATGCCCACAGGCCCAATCCCTCTGCCTCGCCTCTGGGGGGGAGCCCCGCCTGAGCAGGCGTGTGCCCAGAGGGAGCTGCACAGCCTGTCCACCGGCCTGGCGCACAGTTCGGCGCCACCCGTCCGCGGCCCTCCTCGGCCCCTCCGCACCAGCCCTTCCCCTCAACAGTCCTTCTATTCGCCCTATGCGTTGCGACGTCGTTGGCCACCAGCGCCGCCGCGTCCGAGGCGTTCGGGGACGCACGCGGCGCCACATCTGGGGCGTGGCCCCAAGGCGCGCCGCTCGAACAAAGAGGGCCCCGAGGGGCCCTCATGCATTGGCAACGTGCCGCGGCATTACTTCAACGCGCCCGCCGGAATCTCGACCACGTACGTGTCGACGTCCGTGTCGCTGCCACTGCCCCAGTTGGAGTTGAAGACAACCCGGGTGAAGTCGCGGTTGACGCTGGCGACCGGCGTAGTCCAGTAACCGTTCGGCGTGGAGCGGTGGTGCGCCAGCGTGTAGACCGTCGGGTTGGCCTTCAGCTGCACGGCCATCACCTTGCGGTGCAGCCACTGCAGCGAGCCGCCACCGTCGCTATAGGTGCTGACCACCACCCAGCCGGGCCTGGCGAACGCCTTGCCCGAGACGTGCAACGCTGTCGCGGTGCCGCTCAGGTACGTCGAGAACAGCGCCGTGCGCACGCCCGTGCGCAGGTTCACCATGAACACGTCGCCCGCGTTGGAGCCATAGTCGATGGCCACGTAGACATCGTCGCCATTGGCGTCCAGCGCGAGGTCCGAGTGCTGGGACGTCGCGAGCAGCTGGGTCTTCGTGCTGAAGTCCCGCGAGAACGCCACCGTGCCCCGCGCACCATCGCCGGACACCACACAGTGGTTACCGCTGGGGGACATGCTCACGTGGTCGGGACGTTCGCCCTGGGTGTCGTACGTGCCCAGGATGGTATCGGTGTCGCGGTCCCAGGTGAACACCCCAGCGCTGATCCAGTCGTTCGCGTCGACCATGAAGCACCAGTAGCGTCCGTTCGCCGAGGGGGAACCTTCCGACTTCGTCCATGCCGCCATCGCGGCCGGCCACCTGGCTTTCAACCGTGCGCCAAAGTCGCCCACGACGCGGGAGGCCCCGGTCGAGACGTTCAGCTCGTGGAGCTTCATGCCGATGCCAACGGTGGGCAGGTAGTACAGCAGGTCCGGATTCGTCGGGTGCCATTGCGGCTCCGCGTCGCCACCCGGGCCCGACAGCTGCTTCAGGCGCACGTGGGTGTTGGCGTCATACACATGCCAATACCCATCGAGGGCGGCCACCAGCTGTTTCGTGCTGTTCGCGTTGAAGGCCTGCCGGCGCGAATAGTCGTTTCGGGCAAAGCCCGATACGCCGTCAGCGGTGTGGTCGGTGGCGCGCACGACGCATGTCTTGTAGGTGGGCTCCGAAACCGCCACGCCCTTGGCGGGCTTCGCCACCGTGGGGATCGGCGAGGCCTGACGGGTGCTGGTGAGAGCGAAGTCGGGTGCATAGAACGAGGCACACGCGGGGCTGAGCGCCGGCTCGCTCACCGGAGCCGGCTGCGTGCTGCGCTGGCACGTCTTGAACTTGCCGGGCGCGGGGTCCGGGTCGAAAAAGCAGTACACGCGGCCCGCGGCCAACTCCCGAGTGACCCAGGTATCACCCAGCCCGAATCTCACGGTCGACGGCTTGTCCAACGTGAAGGTCTGATACTGGTTCGCGACCGTCTCCCATCCCTCCGCGGCGAGTGCGGAGTCAGCCGACTCGGAGTCGGGCACGGCTTGCGCTGCTGGCGGTGCGGACTCGGGGAGTGGCTCCGAGCCAGAAGGCGTGCCGCTGTCGGCCGTTCCGCCACCACAGCCCACCAAGGCGAGGCACACCAGCGCCACCCTCAAGACCACCACGTCGCACTTCAAACCAGGCTTCATGTCGAACGCTCCAGCGTTGCCACCCGTAGGCGGCTCTTGGCCATGCCTGTCTCCCCGCGTGCGAAGGATGGACGCAGGCAGACAAGCGCGAGCGCGCACCTCGACCACGGCCACCCATGGCCCCGCTCGCCTTCTCTCCGTGGGACGCAGGCTGTTCGCAGTTCTTGCACAAAAACCCGAAAAAACATGTTGGCGTATAGGCGGAATGGGGGCCGAGTGGAGGGAGAGGGCTGGAGCCGAGGGGGCGAGGAGGGCTGCGGACGGGTGTGATGCGGGCTGTGTGCCGGACCAGAGGAGACGCGGTGCAGCCCCATGGGGCACACGCCGGCCCAGAGGGCCCCTCCAGGGGGCGGCCACAGGGGTGTGGGCGTCTTTGGCAGCGTGACGGCTCGAGGCTCAACACCACGTGTGCTGGGGTGGCCTCTGCGCTGCCGCCAGCGCAAGCAGTCCGCGTGGGCAGTGACAGGTGCTCCACAAGGGCGCGCACGGCGTTGGGTGAGCTCGGGGCAGGAACTCCTCTTTGGAAAGGCTCATGGCCGCGCAGCATATAGGCCACGAAGCCGGAGGGATTCACGATAGAAGCCGGGACCCATGAAGACTCCCCTACTCCCCGTGGCCCCGCCCCGCCTGTCGATGCGACTCGAGGGGCTGGAAGGCAAGACGCGTGGGTTCTGGTCCTATGCCTGGCACGGCGAGCAGTTGGAGCTGCACCACGGCAAAGCCGGCACGGACGGCAAGCGCGAGTCGCGGACCTTCGCTTCCACCGAGGAAGCCGGAGCCTTCGTACGCAAGCAGGTCACCGCCCGGGTCGCGAAGGGCGCCTGGTCCAGCGACCTCGCTTTCGAGTCCACCACCTGGGCGCAGGTGAAGGACTCGGTGCAGGTCCCGGGCAACTCCGAGGAGGATGAGGACCGCGTCCTCGTCCTCTCCGGTGACATCGTCGTGCCCCACGGCCTGTGGCTCGATTTCCGCCGGGGCATCTTCGCGCTGGACGACCCGGACGCGTCGCCCTTCGTCGGGCTCATCGTGCGCGGCAACCTCACCGTCGAAGGCTGTCTGTTCAACGGGGAGAACGACTTCGGGCCGTTCCTCCAGGTCCACGGCAACCTTGTCGCGACAAGCATCGCGATCGGCGGTTCGCGGCTGCGCGTCACCGGTGACGTCATGACCGGGGACCTCGTGGCGGTCTACAACCACGGCAGTGTCTCCGTGGGGGGCGCGCTCGTGGCCCGCACCGTCGCCTCGGAGTACACCCTCCAGGTGGAGGGCCCCGTCGATGCCTGGTGCTACCGGGGCCGGGGCTCGAAGGTCTTCGCGGTGTCTGCCGGCGTGGAGGCGTCGGACGACCCCTACGACGCCAAGGGCGTCTTCGTTCCGGCGGTGGTGGCCGACGAGCGCGTCCTGCTCGACAAGGCACGGAACCTGCTGAGCGCGGGCAAGCCCATCTCCCGCCCTGTCTTCACGAGCGTCCGGGACGCGTTCCGTCAGCTGGTCTCCAAGAAGATGGCGGAGCCCGACAAGGTGAAGAGCCTGACGCTAGAGGGCAAGGGGCTCACGTCGCTGCCGGACGACCTGTTCCAGTTCCGCCGCCTGGAGAAACTCAACCTCCGGAGCAATGAATTGCGCACGCTCCCGGAAGCCCTGGGGCAGCTCACGGAGCTGCGCGAGTTGGATGTACGCAGCAATGGCTTGCGGACGTTGCCGGAGTCCATCGGCGCGCTGAAGAAGCTCCGGGTGCTCGACCTTGAGAGCAATTGCCTCTGGCGACTGCCGGACTCGCTCGCGGAATGCGTCGAGCTGCGAACGGTGAACCTGGTCAACAACCCATACTCCTACGTCTGGAGGGCCTTCGGGGGCTGGAGTCGGGTCCAGCTCATGTGGGACTTCCCGGAGGTCCTCACGCGGCTGCCGAAGCTGGAGGTGGTGACCTTCGAGGGGACACCGCTGCGCACGCTGCCCAGGCGCCGCTTCGACAGCACCTCCCTGCGGACAGTCACCGTCCGCAAGTCCCTGGTGACCGAGGTGGACCCGGACCTCCACTCGCAGCTCACCGTGAGCGTGGAGGACAGCGCGGGGAAGGCCGCTGCCTACATCGGCTACTGGTTCCGTTCGGAGTACGTCCGGCTCGAGTCCTTCCACGACGCGAAGTCGGGCCAGTATGACTTCACGGAGGTCATCGCACTGTTGCGACTGCTGCTGCGCATCAACATTCCCACGGCCGCGCCCTATGACACGGCGTTGGAGAACTTCCGGAAGGGAAGCGAGAACATCGTCTGGGACCTGAACTGGCATGGCTCGAACGCCCGCCACGTCCACGCGCTCTTCACGGCCCTGCGGGACGCGCTGGGGCCGCTCGGCGAACCGGATCCTGGCAATGCGCTCGTCGCGGGGCTGCGAGACGTCTTCGCCGTCCACGCGGGCGGATGACGCCGGAGTTGAGCCTGCCCCGGTTTAACGTCTGGACGCGCTCATGGCTGACGTCTGGCGCAAGACCCTGGAGGCATAGTGCCCCCGGGGCCCCGCCCCGCTCCGCGAGCACTTGGCGCTGACGGTGGAGCGTATGGCTCACGCCGAGACGGTGTCAAAGGACTCGAAACGAGGGACTTGCGCGCCGAGACGGTGTCAAAGGACTCTCGAGACGATGTCAAAGGACTCGAAACGAGGGACTTGCGCGAGAACGGAGGACTTGGAGTTGGCCCACGGAGTGCATCCAGCCCGGCGGAGTGCACGCGGGGGCGGGGGATGGGCTGGCCGTTGAGGATGTTCCAGGAGGAGGGGCTCTATTTCGTCACGTCCAGGTGCTTCCAGGGACGGCTGTTGCTGCGTCCCAGCACAGAGATGAACGAGGTGGTGGGAGGCGTGCTGGCGCGAGCCGTCCAGCACAGCGCCGGCACCGTCCGGCTGCACGCCTTCACCTTCGCTTCCAACCACTTCCACCTGCTGGTGTGGGCGCGGGGAGCCGCGCTCGCCTCCTTCATGCAGTATTTGCGCTCCAATCTGTCCAAGAAGGTGGGGCGGCTGGTGGACTGGAGCGGCGGCTTCTGGGAGAGGCGGTACTCGGCGGAGCCGGTGCTGGACGACACGGCCCTGGTGGGCCGGCTGCGCTACGTGCTGGCCCACGGGGTAAAGGAGGGGCTGGTGGAGAGGAGCGCCGAGTGGCCGGGCCTGACGTGTTTGCCGCAATTGCTGGGGTCGGCTCGGCGAGTGTTCCAGTGGTTCAATTGGACAAAACGCTGGAACAAAAGGGAAAGGAGCGCTCAGGTCCTCACCGGGGGTCCTGGGTGGCCAGAACCCGTCGAAAACTGTCCGCTCGACCGCTTGCGGCCTTGGAACCTTCGTGAATAATTGCAGACACCTGGAGCGGACACCATCGCCGCTCAACGCAAGCGCATGTTCGCGTGAAGTGTTCTCCTTTCTCAAAGAAAGACATCATGAACGAGAACGAAGTCAACGGTTGTGTTGGTTCGCTTGACACCAAGACCGAGCAGGCAATGGACCGGAGGCGGTTCGGCGGCCTGCTCGCCACCTCCTTGATCTTCCCAGCCTTGGCCTCCATGGCTTGCGCGTCCCAGGGGCAGCGGACCGGACAGCCCATACCGGCGGGGCAGGTCGGTTCCGGTCCGCCAGGCGATCACCCGCCCATGCACAGCGGGAGGAGGCCAGAGATCGCGATGGTCCTCTACAACGGAATGACCCTGCTCGACACGATCGGCCCCATGACGGCCCTCAACGCGGCGACGCAGGTGTACCTCGTGGCCGAAACGAAGGACCCGATCATCGCGGACACGGGCAACGCCATCCTGCCGACCACGACATTCGACGAGTGTCCCAAGGATCTCGACGTGCTGTTCGTCGGTGGGGGCTCCTTTCTGGTCCTCAAGGACAAAGCGATGCTCCGCTTCATCGCGGACCGCGGTGCGCGGGCGAAGTACGTCACCTCCGTGTGCTCGGGCTCGATTGTGCTCGGGGCGGCGGGGCTCCTCAAGGGGTACGAAGCAACGAGCCACTGGGCATCACGCGACCTCCTGCCCCTGTTCGGGGCCAAGCCTGTTGACGCACGGGTCGTCGTGGACCGCAACCGCATGTCGGGGGGGGGCGTGACGGCGGGTATCGACTTCGGACTGACTCTCCTGGCGAAGCTTGTCGGAGAGGATGTCGCGAAGCTGAGCCAGCTCGCGATGGAGTACGATCCAGCGCCTCCCTTCAACTCCGGGTCGCCGAAGACGGCGGACCCGGAGATCGTGAAGCGGGCCAAGGAGTGGCTGGGGGCGATGAGTGTCCAACATGCCCAGTTCGTCCAAGAGGTGAGCCAGGCGATGCCGAAGTAACGAGGCAGGTGGTACACGGGACGGTACAACCCCTTGGGGCACACCCCTGCCCTGGCCGCCCCCGCTTGAGCAGAGAGGCAGGGAGTTGGGGCGTATGGACAGCGGCTGCGCCAGGTTCAGCACCACGCCTGCTGGGGTGGTCCCCGGGCCGGGGCCCGCTTCAGAGCCTGCGTGGCAAGTCCCAGGTGCTCCACTATCGAGCGCACCCCTGCCGGGGCCGTCACATCCGCCAGCTCCTTTCGCCTGCCTCCACAGCGGGCGCAGGCGAACACGTCCAGCGCGAACGTCCTACTGAGCAACTCGGCCTGGTCTCCTCGCGGCGTCTTCTCCTTCATCGGCTCCGTGCTGGCCTCGGCCTGGGGCGCCACTCTCCTCTCCTCCGCTCCGGCTTGGGGGACCAGCCTTTTTCAGCTCCCTGCGCATGTAGTCCACCGCGGAGCGCCGCCCGTACGATTCGTCGAAGGGCAGTGAGTCCGCCAGTTCCGCGCCCCAGTTGGGCGACAGGTAGTTCGTCTTGCCACCTGCGTTTACCGGGCCGGACATGGAGCCGTAGCGATCGGTGAAGCCCCACGTGCCGAAGCTCTCGCAACCCGGGCTGGCTTGGAACTGCAGGCACACGGCGAGCTTGTCGGAGAACAGCGTGGGCCGACTGGAAGCGTCCGATACGTCGAGCTCCGACACGCGCACCTTGACATGCGCCTGCGCGATCACCCTCTGCATGGCCGCCCGTAGATCGGCGGCCAGGGACGGATCGTCGTCGGGGTCGTAGTTGTGTGATTGGAACCCGATGCCGTCAACCAGCTTGCCATAACCCAGGCCGTTGATGTAGCGCACGAAGGCAATCATGTTGTCGAGTTTGTCAGCCGAACCGGCTTGGTCGATACCGAACTCGTTGATCCAGTTCTCGGCGCTGGGATCGATCTCCTTCACCTTGCGCAGCGCGTCGATGTAGATCTGCAGGCCGAACGCCTTGTACCAGACCGAGAGGTTGTTCTCGTCTTCGGCGCCACTGCGTAGGCCGTAGGGTTCGTCGCTTTCGTACGAGAAGATCTCGTTCAGGGTGTCCCATTCGTGCACACTGCCCTTGTATCGCGTGACCAGGGTAGTGATGTGGTCCATCAGCGCTTGCCGCAGCGCCGGGTAGTTGCGGGCGTCGTACAGGCTCCAGATCCACTGCGGCAGCGCCTCGTGCCACACCAGCGTGTGGCCGTGCACGCGCATGTTGTTCTTCACCGCAAACGCCACCAGCGCATCGGCCTCGGCGAACGCGTACTGGTCAGGCTGTGGGTGGATGGCCTGGAACTTGAAGTGCATTTCCGGCGTGATCATCGAGTAGTTCTCGGCCAGGACCTGGCCGTACTTCGCATCCGACAGCAGCGCGTCGGCGTTCGCGGCCGCGCCGATCCACAAAGGCTTGGGCAGACCTTGCGCCAGCGAGCGCAGCGAGTCCGCAGGCGGGGTGTAGGCCCGCAGCATATCGGCGCCGTTGTCGGCGATCTGCGCGTCTTGCGCCTTGATGCTGGTGATCGAGAAGCCGCCCCCCAATTCGGCGTCAGCGCCGAAATACAGCTTGCCCTTGCTGAACACCGGGTGGTTGTCGGATTCCTTGAAGCGGCCGATCTCCTTGCCGTTGACACTGAAAATCAGCGCCGTTCCCTGCCGGTTAACGCCGAAGGTGACGCGCGGGCCCAGGCCTTGGGCGCTGAAGTCCTGCTTGATCATGTCGACCCACACCTGGGCCACGCCACGAGTCAGGCCCAGGCGCACGTTGCGGCCGTCGATGCGCCATTCGTCGTAGCCGATCGGCAGGCTGCCGTAAAGGTCGACGAAGGCGCCCTTGTCCGGATGGACGGCTGCGTCGACCTCGATCTCGACGGAGAAATTCGCCGTGAAATCGAGGCGCGGCCCCATCAGGTTGATCGGCGGATTCAGATACCACTTGCCGCTGGTCTTCGGGCGGATCTTGCGGTCGAGGGGAACGACCGTGAGGGTCTTGCCGTCCCAGCCCGTGCCCGAGAACTGGCTCCAGTTGTAAGGCGCTTGCAGCAACTCCACCTTCGCGGTGGCGGCATCGTTGACTCGGGTGAGCTTACGAGACTGGACCGCGGTCGAGTCAGCCGCGCTCCCCCCGCAAGCCGCCAGCGCCGCGCTTAGAAGGAACGCCAAACCCAGGGCTGGCAACAGTTTCATGGCCATTGCAGGCATCTCCTTGTCGATCTTGTTTCAGCCATCTTCACTTCCTCCACAGTTGCACATCATTCGCTGCTCGACCAGTCAGAATCGGGCGCACGCGGCGCCTTTCCTAATTCCCAAGGAGTCTTGAATTTAATGTAGGCATACTCGAACCTTGAGCAGATGTCGTAGTCTGCCTTCTTCGATGTAGGGCGCCTTTGCCATTCGTTTTACGACCCTTAAGTGTTCTGTCTGGGGCGTCGTACTCCTGCTGCGCCTGCTCGCCGCCTGGAATGTGCGCTTCCTGTACGCACCGGCGGCTGCGGGCGTGCTGTCGAAGGAACAGCGGGGCGACCTGGCTGCGGCGCAAAAGCCGGCCATCTTCATGCTCGGCCTGCTGTTACTGCTCATGATGATGGTGCCGGTACTGAATCTGGTGGTGCCGGCGCTGGCGTGCGTCAGCGTGTGCCACCTGCAGCGGCGGGGGTGGACTGACCAGGCGGCCCTTGCCAGTGCCGCCACGGCGGCGCCAGACGTGGCGCCTGCCTGATACCCGGCTATCGCGTCCAGGCGAGGTTGCCGTATTTATGCGGCATCCAACTGGGCCAGCGCGCGACGATATTTTTCCGTCCTGCCACGTCGGCAGCCGTGGGGGCCGCAATGCGGGACAAGTCGGCGTTGTCCCGAAGGTCCGCATACTTGACGCGGCGGCCAATCGCATTCGCCGCCGCGCGGGCGATGAAAGCTTCGTAGGTTTCTCCATCCCTGCGCGTCACCGAATCCAGCGCTTCGAGCAGGTGGCCGGGAAAGCCTTCGGCCGCGAGTTGGTCGAGCGTCAGGTCCGTATCTTCGATGACGTCGTGCAGGATTGCCACAATGCGCTCGGCATCGTTTTCCATGGCCTGCATGACGCGCTTCGGGTGTTCGATGTAAGGGCGGCCTGCCTTGTCCGTTTGTCCGGCGTGCTGCTGCTCTGCTATCGAGATCGCGCGTTCGAGAAGGCGCTCGAGTGGGATGGGTTGGTTCATGGTTTTCCTTGAGGTCTTCATCAGCGCAGTAGCGTTAGGCCCGGCGGCAGGGCGTCGCCGTACATGCGGGTGGCGCTGGCCTGGTCCAGTTCGACCACGTCGCGCACCATCGCCGCCCAGCCTTCCGGTGCGTTGCTGGCCGCCAGGCGCCGCAGCGTATAGGCGGGAGAGAAGCCATGTGGAGGGTGAGGGCTGGAGCGGAGGAGCCGAGGAGGGCCGCTGACGGGGCCAGCAAGGCCGCGCGCCGCGCCGGTACATGGGACGGTACAACCCCTTGGGGCACACCCCTGCCCTGGCCGCCCTCGCTTGAGGGTACAAGCGAAGGCTTGCATCGCTCAGGACGGCAGGACGCTGCGTCGCTGGAGGGACAACGCCCTGTTCTGGATGCATATCCACGAGGTCTCCGCGGATATGCTGCTCCTCATCCCGATGGACATGCTTGCCGACGAGGTCATGTCGCTGGATGCTCACTTCCGGCGCAACATCCACGAGCCCGTCGCACGCGCGACTTGGCAGGGGGCGGACGAGAGGTCGGGCGCATGCGCCTATAGGCGGAATGGGGGCCTTGTTTGAGTGGGAGGGCTGGTGCAAAGGGGTTGAGAAGGGCCGCTGGAGGGTGACGGGCGGGCTGTGCGCCGGGCCGGAGCAGAGGCGGTGCCACCCCTCTGGTCACACCTCGGCGGATTGGATCCCCGGTGGGCCCACGTTGACGGGTTCCGACCGCGCTGGAGGCGTCTGAAGGACACAACGCATAGGCGCGAGCGGCTGCGTTGCGACAGGCTCGCGGCGGGCCCCGAACCCGGATGCACGGTGGTGCGCATCCGGGTTCCGTGAGGGGACAGGGGTGCAAGACAGCCACGTCTTGTGCCCAGTCAGCCGCTACTCGGCCTTGCCCTCCGCCTCCTTCTTCAGCCTCGCGGTGAGCCCCTGGTCCGCCCGGTCCGCGTACGCGCGGCACGCCCCCGGGTCGATGAAGGCCTGTCGCCCCTCGCGCTCGCTCCGGGCCCGCAGCTCGAAGAAGCGGCCTGCCCCCGGGTGGGTGGGGATCATCACGTCACACGGCAGGGTTCGGATCTTCTCGATGCTGCCGCGGAACCGCTGCACGCGGGCGGCGTCGGCGCCGTGGCGGAAGCGCGGTGCGGCCACAGGCGTGAGGCTCTCGGCATACACCACGTCCACACAGCGCTCCCCCTCGCAGCTGCGCCACGTCCACGTCGTCGCGCCGGGGGTGTGCCCCGGCGTGTGGTGCGCGGTGACGACGACCTTGCCGAGCGTCACCGTCCCGCCGTCGGCCACCGTCACCACGTCCCGCACGGCCGGGTAGCGCGTGGAGGCCCCGTAGCCTGCCAGGGGATCATCCGGGGTGACCGACCCGAGGCGCAGCGCCTTGGCCCCGGCCGGGCTCGCCGCCACCTTGGCGCCGCTCATCCGCCGCAGCGCCGCGATGCCCCCGGCGTGGTCGAAGTGCGCGTGCGAGTTGAGGATCCACTTCACGTCACGCATCTCAAAGCCCAGGGCGCGCACGCCCTCCGCGATGCGCTCCGCGGACTGGGGCAGTGCGCCGTCGACGAGGATGAGGCCCTCCCCGCTGTCGATGAGGACCGACGACAGCCCCGCGACGCCGACGTAGTACGTGTTCCCGTACACGCGGAACGGCGCCTGCGGCCGGTTCCACTCCGCGCAGTCGCCGCACTCGATGGGCGCGGTGTCGGGCGGGACGGAGGGGGTTGCAGCGGTGACGAGCGGGATGAGCAAGGCGAGCAGTCGCATCGGGGTTGGCTCCGAAAGGGGAGGGAGAGGCCGCCCCCCGTGCAAGGAGCCTGCCGCGAGCTCCAGGCCGTCCGCCCGGATTTCTTCCTTCCGAGGTCGCAGCGGGTCCGTGTGCCGGACACCACAGAGCGCCTCCACTCGACCGCACCCGGCGCGGCTTCGTGGACGCGATCCGCGCGGGTGCACCGGATGCACGGCGGGGTGCATCCGGGCTCCGTGAGGCCAGGACGCCTCAGCCCCGGGGCGGGCCGTAGGAAACGGGCCGGACCGCCGAGCCCGAGCCTCCGCGCTCCTTGAGTGCAGCCCAGCCCAGGGTGTCAAAGAACTCGAGCGACGCGCTCTGGCACCACCCGCGGCGGGAAGGAGAAAGGCGGAAAGGGCGCTGCGAAATCCCCTCGTCCCCACCGAGCTGCCGCCTCTCGGAACGCCGCGACGAAGGTCCGGTACTGCTCACGCAACTCTTTCAGCGCCTGACGCGTGGAGGCATGCCCCAATGGCCGCGGGCTGCGCTTGAGATGCTCGGGCCGAGTATGCGGGTGCTGGGCCCTCACGGTGCTTGCCCCGAGGACGGGCTTGTCCCGTTCGCGAGCCTCGGATTCCACCTGCTCCACCAGTGCCCGCACCGCACGCTGCCTCTCCTCCTCCCCCAGTCCTTTCCAGCACGGCAGGGGCGCCAGCTCCAACTCCACCAGCTCGGCCCATTCCTCCGCGAAGCGCCCCTCCCCCACTGCCTGCTCTTCGCTTCCCCGTTTGCTCCAGCGCTTCGTCCAGTTGAACCACCGGAACACCCGCCGCGCCGGCCCCAGCAACTGCGGCAGACACGTCAGGCCCGGCCACTCGGCGCTCCTCTCCACCAGCCCCTCCTTCACTCCGTGGGCCAGCACGTAGCGCAGCCGGCCCACCAGCGCCACGTCGTCCAGCACCGGCTCCGCCGAGTACCGCCTCTCCCAAAAGCTGCCGCTCCAGTCCACCAGTCGGCCCACCTTCTTGGACAGATTGGAGCGCAAATACTGCATGAAGGAGGCGAGCGCGGCGCCCCGCGCCCACACCAGCAGGTGGAAGTGGTTGGAAGCGAAGGTGAAGGCGTGCAGCCGGACGGTACCGGCGCTGTGCTGGACGGCTCGTGCCACCACGCCTCCCACCACCTCGTTCATCTCCGCGCTGGGACGCAGCAACAGCCGTCCCTGGAAGCACCTGGACGTGACGAAATAGACACCCTCTTCCCGGAACATCCTCAACGGCCAGCCCATCCCCCTCCCCCCTCGTGCACTCCGCCGGGCCGGATGCACCCCGTGGGCCAACTCCAAGTCCTCCGTTCCGGCGCGAATCCCTCGTTTCGAATCCTTTGACACCGTCTCGGGGTCTCGGGGGCGCGAATCCCTCGTTTCGAATCCTTTGACACCGTCTCGGGGAATCCTTTGACACCGTCTCGGCCGTCTCGGGGGCCCTAGCGGCGAGGGGAACAGCGGGCCGACGAAGTCGATGAAGGCCCGCGGCTTCTTGGGGGGCCGCCGCGCTCAGCCCAACGAAGGCTCCAGCATGAGCTTGAGGCCTTTGTCGAGCACCCATCCCACCAGGCCCGTCTCCGACTTGAAGAGCAGCCAGATCTCTCCGCCACGGGGAGCCGCGTTGCTCCCGGAGACCCGGTGAGGCGTCTTCTCCGTCGCCCCCACCTCCGCTCGGGCGAGCAGGGTGACGGTGCTGCCAACGCGGACATTGGCGATGACCGCACTGCCCTTCGCGGGCGCGAACGAGAGCGCGAAGGACTGCTTCACGGTGTGGTTCCAGCCGATGTAGGTCCACTCCTGGGGCGGGGAGAGCAGTTTGTTCTGCTGGGCGCCGTAGACCCAGCGCTCCATGCTCCGCCAGCGCAAGCCGTCCGCGTCGAAGAGCACCGTGCCGTTTCCCGGGAACGCGCCCAGCTGGTCCGGGCCCGGCCATGGCCTGAAGGCCGGCTCGAGCGCTCGTCCCGTCCAGCGAAACAGGAAGTACTGGTTCTCCAACGAGGGGCGTCCATCCGCGACCACCACCAGTTCCTTGAGTGGATCTCGTGTGTCGAGGTCGACGATGCCGGCATAGGACACCGTGAGGCAGGGGCCACTGTCTGTCTTCAGGCTCGCCTTTCCGATGGAGACCTTGAAGGCGTTGTCGTCCTGCCAGCAGGCGGCCTCCTCCGAATCACGGGATGGCGCGTGGGCCATCTCTGGCAGCTTCTCGATGCGGAGGGTCTCCGCCTGCCCGTCGCCGTTCAGGTCTGCATCGAGGCTGCTGGCAAGTTCCTTCAGCTCGGTTTCCTCGTGGAAAGCCCCTGGCTTGATGAAGGGGAAGTCGGGCGTGTCCTGGACCAGCGGAGTGGCTCCCAGGGCCGTGCGTCGCACCCAGCCGAGCAGGTGCTGGCGCGTGAGGACGACGTACCAGCCCTGGGAGTCGTCATCCCGAGCGGCGTCCGGTGCGGGGCTGAAGGCGAGCACCACCACCGGAGTCTTCGCCGCCACCTCGGTCACCACGCTGTTGCCTTCACGAGACACGAGCAGCTTCAGAGCCTGTTGCGGCACCACTCCCTTGCCGACGAAGTACAGCGGCTGGGGCACCTCGGTGAAGCCTGGCTTCGCCGCGTCATAGAGGTACTTGTCGCGCCGCACCCAGAAGGCCATGGGGACATCGGCCAGGAGGATGCGGTTTCCGGAGATGCCTGGCTGGCCCGGAGGCAGTGCCAGCTCCCGGAGAGCGCCACCCGTCAGGCGAAAGAGACGGTACGCGGGGACGCCCCCTGCGCCCTGACCCTTGAGCAACACCTCGCGGCGAGGGTCATCGCTCGCGAGATCCACCACGGTGAAGCCCTCCACCGGCCCCTCGAAACGTCCCTCCGCCCGTGCCTTGCCGGCGCTCAGCACGAACGTGGAGTCCTTCACGTCGAGCGTGATGGACTCAGGCTTGCCATCTCCATCCAGATCCGCCGAGGCCGTCCGCGTGAGCACAGGCATCTCGGCGAGCACGGGCAGCGGCAAGAGCACTGCTCCAAGAAGAAAGGCTCGGATCATTCTTGCTACTTACCCCGGAAGAGCCCAGGAGAGCCATCCAGCATGCGGGCGTGGAAAGAGAGGACACATGCAACTTTCCGTCGACTGTGACTGGATGGCGTTGACGGTCTTCCAGAGGGAGATGCGCGGCGCCCATGCAACACCTCATGCTGCCGCCCATGCCCGCCCCGGGTTGCTCAAGGGGTACGTCTACGTCCTTGGATTCGGCGACGTAGCGCTCACCTGGGCGCTTGTCCTCGTAGTCCTTGCCGGCGTGCTCGGGGAAGTAACCTCAGACGCGGTGGTCGTGCTTCTCCGCCACGATGGCGGCGGGCAGCAGCCCGAGACCGGGACGCGTGCTCCCGAGAGCCCGCGCTCCGTGACGGCCGCGCCCCCGGCCATGGACCTCGGCCTCGCCCAGGTGGAAGAAGCTCACCAGGCACAGCAGACTCGCCGCTTGCGCCGCCATCTCCTCCGCGGTGCTCGACAGCTCCTCGGCGGCCGCCGCGTTCTGCTGCGTCACATCGTTCAGCCCGAGCATCGCCTTGTTGATCTGCCCGACGCCCGACGACTGCTCGCTCGACGTGGCGGCGACGTCCCTCACCAGCTGCGACGTGGTGTCGATGGACGGGACGAGCGCGTGGAGAAGCTGGCCGGACTGCTCGGCGATCTTCACGCTGCTGGAGGCCACCGAGTTGATCTCCTTCGCGGCGCTCTGGCTTCCCTCCGCGAGCTTGCGGACCTGGGAGGCGACGACGGCGAACCCCTTGCCGTGGTCGCCCGCGCGCGCGGCCTCGATGGCCGCGTTCAGGGACAGGAGGTTCGTCTGATAGGCGATCTCCTCGATGACGGAGATGCGCGAGGCGATCTGCTTCATCGCCTCCACCGTCTCGGCGACCGCCCGGCTGCTCTTCTGGGCGTCGGCCGCGCCCTTGGACGCGATCGTTTCCACCCGGCGGCTGCTGTCGGCGTTCTTGATGATGGACGCGCTCATGCCATCGAGGCTGGTGGTCATCTCCTCGAAGGTGGCGGCCTGCTGGCTCGCACGGCTCGCGAGCGACTGGGAGGTGGCCGATAGCTGTGACGCGGCCGACGAGAGGGCCGCGGCTCCTTCGCGCACCTCGCCGATCACCTGCGCCAGCCGGTCGCGCATCGAGCGGAACGCGTCGGCGAGGATACCGACCTCATCCTCGGAGCGGTGGTCGAGCGCTCCGGTGAGATCGCCGTTCGCGATGCGGGTGGCGACGCTGGAGATCGTCTCGAGCGGCCTGGTGACGCGGCGGATGATGAGGAGGACGGCGCCGCCGAGCGCGAGCAGCGCGAGCGCCCCGAATCCGATCGTGAACTGGCGCAGTTCATGAGCCGGCGCGAGCACCTTGTCGAGGGGAGCGATGACGGCGAGCGCCCAGGGCGTCACGGTCTCACCGATACGGATGGGAACCACCACCTCGATGGCCCGGGCCCCGAGCACCTCCGAGTCGACCTGGCCGGAGAACGCGCTGTCGCTCGAGAGGGCGGTCTTCACCAGGGTATCCGCGGACGAGGTGCCGAGCGGTTTCGCGCGGCGCTCCGCCGAGGGGTGCGCGACGAACGCGCCATTGTTCGAGACGAGCAACGCGTACCCCGTGCCGAAGGGGGTGAGTTCCGAGATGTGCTTCTGGATCTGCTCGAGAGAGATGTCCGCGCCGACGGTCCCGACGAACTTGCCCTCGAGCAGGATGGGCACGGTGATGCTCGTGATCAGGGTGGGCTTCCCCGCGACGGGGTAGAGGTAGGGGTTGACGATCGTCTCCCTCCGGCTCTTGCGTGCGAGGAGGTAGTAGTCGCCCACGCCCTCCGTCTCGTAATCGACGTTGGGCTCCAGATTGATGCGTCCGGTGCCGCGGGACCAATTGGAGATGTAGCGTCCGGTGGCGTCCGAGCCAGGCGTGTTCACGTACTTCGCATCGAGTCCATCGAACGCATTCGGCTCCCACGTCGTCCAGAGGCCGAGGAGCTTCGGATTGGCCTCGGCGACATTCCTGAGCGCCGCATCCGCGAGACGGCGGTCGGTCAGACCGGCGACCTTCTGGGCCGCCAACGTCTGCGCGAGCGTCCGTACCGGGATGAACGCATTGTCGAGCTCCGAGTTGACCGTCCGCGCATAGCGCTCGGCCATCTGCGTGACGAGTTGGTTCGCCTGCTCTTCAGCGACCTGTGCGGACTGCCGGCTGACGATGAGAACGAGGAGGCCCAGCGCGAGGCTGATGATGGTGCAAAGGGCGACGAGGAGTTTCGTCGCCAGACTCTTGCTGAATGACATGGAGGGCCGATTGGAGCACGGAACGTGGTGGCGGATTGAAGCGCCTCGTAAGCAAGCGCCTGGCCGCTCCCTGGCATCAGGACCGCATACTGCACCGTCCCCTCCGGCCGGTGCTCCCCCACCAGCCTCACCTCGCCAGGGCGCACCCTCCCACTCGCGGCCCGGTTGGAGCCTTGTGTTTGTCCACCCGGATGAAGCCAGGCACGGAGGAGAGGGTGACATGACCGTCACGAGTTGACTAACGGCCCCAGCGCTTCGTCGTCATGACCAGCGGCTGGCCAGTCTCGAGCAGCGACTTGAGGCTCGAGAGGATCGCCGGCCAGCCCTGGGTGATGCCCTTCATCGTCTCGCCGCCCTCGACGAGCTCGTCGTGCAGCACCGTCAGGCGCACCGAGCCCATGAACGGCTCGATGAGGAACGTGACCTTCGACGGCGGCTCTGCTTCAGGACGTCCCTCGGGCGAACCCCAGGAGAGGACGAGCTTCTTCGGCGGATTGGACTCGAGCACCTGGCCGGTGACGCGCACCTCGTTGGTCTCATAGTCCTGGTGCGCCCACCGGGAGCCGGCCTTCCAGTCGGAGACGTTCTTGTGCATGCCCCAGTACTGTCTCGTCAGCTCGGGGTCCTGCAGGGCAGCCCAGACCTTCTCTGGCGTCGCCTGGATGTACGTGACGTAGACGAACTGCGGCTTATGGGTCGTCATCTTCTTCCAGCCCTTTCTTGAGCTCGTGCAGCGCGCGCAGGCGCTGCCGCTCGAACTTCCCGATCCACCGCTCGTAGATGTCATGCAGCGGCACGGGATTCAGGTAGTGCAGCTTCTCTCTGCCCCGCCACACGATGGCGACCAGGTTGGCCTCCTCGAGCACCGCCAGGTGCTTGGTGACCGCCTGACGCGACATATCCAGGTGCTCGCAGAGCTCTCCGAGCGTCCGCCCGTTCTCCTGGTGCAGCAGATCCAGGAGCTGGCGGCGGCTCTTGTCGGCGAGCGCCTTGAACACGAGATCCATGCCATCCATCTCCCCCAGGAATATGCAACCTGCGGGTTGCATGTCAAGGACGCGGCACCTGGAGTCGCCCGGCCGATCCCCTCGCGCCCTACCCTCGGCCCGGGCTCGGCCGGAACCATGTGGGCTCGGACCGGACCGTCGTGCCTCCCGTGAACATGCCGCCGGTGAAGAAGGCCTCCTCGAAGAAGTGGTACGGGTGGACGAGCTCGGGGCGGCTGGCCAATGAGGGTGGACGCCACACCGGGCCGGCGCGTCACCCACGCCAGGGCCACCTGGGCCGGAGGCCGCTCCAACTGGCGGGCCACGTCCTTGAGCGCGTCGACGATGCCCCAGTTGCGCTCGGTGAAGAGCTTGAGGAACCCCGGGTTGCCGGAAGAGGAGATGGAAGGGAGAGGGCTGGAGGGGTGAAACTCCGCTCCGTCGAGCTGGGAGTGATGTGCTGCGAGGAGCCCGAGCCCGACCTGTTCGAGGGTCAGGTCGGCAAGATCCTCCGGCTGGTGATGATCGATGGCCACCAGAAGAAAGAGGCTCAGGTCCAGATCGACATCACCGACGCCAACATCGTCGTCCGCTACGGCCTGGAGGGAAACCGGCGGGACTTCCTGTCGACTTCAGCCAAGCTCCGGGACGAGTTGCTGCGACAGCTCCGGCACGCGACCAGCGCCATTCCAGGCCAGGAGGGGCAGCTCCACGTCCAGTCCCGAGGCCAGCGCATCTCCTATCAGGTGAGCTTCAACCCCACGGCCCTGGGCCAGGAAGTCATCCTGCGGCCGCTCTCGTAATCGCCGGGCCCTCTAGTAGATCTCGCGCGTACAAGGCGGGCGCAGTCTACCCTCGTGCTGAGCTCCAACGCGGTCCGCCGGTCCGATGTGGAAAACCACGCTGGGGCTTGCGGATTTCTCGGCTTGCTTTCCTCCCTTCGCCCTCCCGCCGCGTGTCGCGCCTGCTCAAGTTCTTTGACACCCTCTCCGGCCCCGAGCTTGTGAATTTCTGGGGTTTCAAAGCCGCAGCGGACCCGTAGCCAGGTGCGCTTCGCTGGCGCGCCAGACCTGCTCGGCGAGGTCCGCATCCAGCCAGCGCCGTGGGATCGGTACAGGCGCGAGCTCGTTCGTGAAGTAGCGCAAGCCGCGCCCGCCGGGCAGCGACGGCGTCGTGAGGGCCCAGGCAAGCACCGCCGCGCCCTGCCCCACCGGCTTGAGGAGTCGAGGCCCGAGCACGCGCATCAGCGCCTGCGCCACCCGGCCTCCCTGGTTGATGTTGTCCGTGAGCGTCGCACCCGGGTCGACTCCGAAGAACTCCATCGGTTCCGCCCAGGTGCCCCGGACGGTCCGCGCGAGGTGCAGCAGACTGAGCGAGAGGAGGACCTTCGCCGTCGGGCTCGAGGCCGCGCCGAAGCGCTTCGCATGCGCGCGAGGCTCGGTGAGCAGGCGGACATCCGGACGGAGGAACGGGTTGAGCCGAACGGCCTCCGAGAGCGTCGCCAGCACCCGGCCGGTGGGGACCAGGAGCCGGTGCCGCAGGAGGCCATGGAGGAGCACGAAGTGGCCCGCGAAGTTCGAGGCGAAGGTGAACTCGAGGCCCTCGGGCGTCAACTCGAACGGCAGGCCGAAGACGCCCGCATTGAGCGCGAGCCCCTGGAAGGCTCGCCCCTGCTGGACGAGGGAGTCGACCAGGGCGCGCACGGCCTCCAAACGCGACAGGTCGCACACGACGAGCTCGCAGCGGCCACGCGCCTCATCGTCAAGCCCCGCGCCGTCGAGCGCGCGACGGCCTTTGTCGAGGCTGCGCACGGGCAAGACGAGGCTCGCGCCCCGCAACGCGAGGACCCGGGCGAGCTCGAGGCCGAGGCCACTCGAGGCCCCCGTGATGAGAAATCGCTGCCCCGCCAGGTCGATGCCCTCGGTGATTCCCTTTGCAGTCGGTTTTGGACTCATGGCGTGCTGCGCGTCAGGATAGGGTGCGAGTCCGCGAAGTTCCAGGACTCTTGGCTGTCTTGCATATAGGCGGAATGGGGGCCCTGTTGCTGGGCGGTGGGCCGGTGTAGGGGGGAGAAGAAGGAGCTGCCGTTCGCCCACCTGTCCCTTGGCTTGGTGACCCTCTCCTCCTTGCTGGTGTTGGCATTCGTAGTGGGAGTGGATCCCTCGGTCCGCACAAGCGCCGGAGGAGGAGGTGTAGGACGGCACGGGAGGGGCTTCAACCAATAAAGACCTCGGAGACCTCGTCGAGGGGCACGTCGCCAAGCTCTTCCAGAATGAAATCGATGCGTTCCAGGATGGAGACATTCTTCGGGTTGATTGCCAGGGCCTCCCGTAGCCTTCGGAATTCACTCATCACGACAGCCAGATCGTTCACACCGACCATGGGCCCGTTTTCGAACAGGGGCACCCACTTGAGGCCCAGTTTCTCCGCCGTGGGAAGCCACACGGTGTGATACGTCCCCTGGGTAGCTACCGGAATGGAGAGCGAGTCTTTAGTTGTTGCTTTGAATTTGATGTGAATCGCGATGGACATCACCGTTCCTCTTGAATATGGCCCGCTGTGGCCCAATCCAGTAGGGGCGTATAGGCGGGATGACAGCGGCTGCGCCAGGTTCAGCACCACGCCTGCTGGGGTGGTCCCCGGGCCGGGGCACGCTTCAGAGCCTGCGTGGGAAGTCCCAGGTGCGCTCCTGCCGGGAGGCCGCTATGACGAGGCCCGCGGGAAGCGGAAGAGCGCCTACCGCGGTCGATACACCATCAAAGGAAACCATATCGACTACGTGGACGACACCGGCTTCACCGCCGACGGAGACTTCCGCGAGGGCGTGCTCCACCACGCCGGCATGGTCCTCTACCGGGAAGAGTCGTGAACGGCTCCGGCTTCGTGGAGCGGCGCATCCACGGCTACTACTTCGCGCCCTCGAGCTTGTGCGCCTGTATCCGCTCACCCGTGGCGAAGAACACGCCGCCAGCCAGGTGGTGGATGGGGCGGTACTCCTCTCCGGCGCTGAAGTCCCACCCACCGTCCTTCCACACCGAGTCCTCGACCCATGCCGCGACGACCTCGGCGAGGAACAGGTCGTACTTGCGCTGAACGTCCGACTCGGGCAGCACGCGGCACTCCAGCCACCCCACGCAGCCCTCCACAAGCGGCGCTCGCACGCGCGAGGCGGGAGCCGCCCTCAGCCCCGACGACGCCCACTTGTCCTCGTGGCGCCCGGAGTCCGAGCCCACGGCGTACACCGCGTCCAGCTGTGCGCGCGTGGGGACGCACAGGGTGAACTCACCCGAGACCTCCATCAGCTCGCGCGTGAAGGTGCCCTCGGCGATGACGACAGCGACCTTGGGCGGATCAAAGTCGACGGGCATGGCCCAGGCGGCGGCCATGACGTTGGTGCGGCCATTCGCGGCGCTCGTGACGAGCGTGGTGGGTCCGTGGTTGAGCAGCTTGGAGGCGCGGCGGAGTTCGAGCGGGACTCTCATGGTCCGAGCACTCTATCCGCGATTCTACACCGTCCATGCTCGGCTCTTCGAATCGGAGGCGGAGCGCGAGGCGTGAGCCCCTCCGCTCCAGCCCTCGCCTCCCCTCCATCCCATGCTCCGCGCTCGGGGTCCCAGTGGTCACTCACTCCGCGCCCGTGGCGTGCTCCCCTCGGGCTCTCGTCCTGGTCCCGTCTGGGATAATGGAGCACGCTCCCACCCATGCGCTGGTTCCACGACCTGAGTATCTCCTCGAAACTCCTTGTCGTGTGCCTGCTGTTCTGCTTCTTCGTCGCCCGGGCGATCTCCAAACCCCTGGGACAGGCGGTGAGGGTGGCGAATCGCCTCGCCGAGGGGGACTTCACCGTGCACATCTCCTCGGACGCGCGGGACGAGACAGGCCGGCTGCTGATGGCCCTGGAGCGAATGGTGCGCAAGCTGGCCCAGGTCATCCCGAGGTACACGAGGGAGCCAACGCGTTGGCCTCGGCGTCGGCACAGGTGTCGCTCTCCTCGCATAACCTGGCGCAGGGAACCAGCGAGCAGGCCAGCAGCGTGGAGGAGACCACCTCCAGCCTGGAGCAGATGACGGTCAGCATCACGCAGAACCGCGATCACGGCCGGAGGATGGAGCAGATGGCCGTGCAGGGCGCGCGGGACGCGGAGGCGAGCGGCAAGGTGGTGAAGGAGACGGTGGAGGTCATGGGCTCCATCGCGGAGAAGATCTCCATCATCGAGGAGATCGCCTACCAGACGAACCTGCTGGCGCTCAACGCGGCCATCGAGGCGGCGAGGGCGGGAGTGCACGGCAAGGGCTTCGCGGTGGTGGCCACGGAGGTGCGCAGGCTGGCCGAGCGCAGCCTGGCCGCCCTCGCTTGAGGAGAGAGGCAGGGAGTTGGGGCGTATTGACAGCGGCTGCGCCAGCTTCAGCACCACGCCTGCTGGGGTGGTCCCCGGGCCGGGGCCCGCTTCAGAGCCTGCGTGGGAAGTCCCAGCTGGCCGCTGCCTGGGGCGCCACGCTCCTCTCCTCCGCTCCGGCTTGGGGGACCAGAAATGGCCGAGACGGTGTCAAAGGATTTGAAACCGAGACGGTGTCAAAGGATTCGAAACGAGGGACTCACGTGAGAACGGAGGACTTGGCGTTGGCCCACGGGGTGCACCGGCCCGGCGGAGTGCACGGGGGGAGGGGGATGGGCTGGCCGTTGAGGATGTTTCAGGAGGAGGAGGAGGGTCTCTACTTCGTCACGTCCAGGTGCTTCCAGGGACGGCTGTTGCTGCGTCCCAGCGCGGAGATGAGAGAGGCGGTACTCGGAGGAGCCGGTGCTGGACGACACGGCACTGGTGGGTCGGCTGCGCTACGTGCTGGCCCACGGGGTGAAGGAGGGCTGGTGGAGAGGAGCGCCGAGTGGCCGGGCCTCACGTGTCTGCCGCAGTTGCTGGGGCCGGCGCGCCGACTGTTCCACTGGTTCAATTGGACGAAGCGCTGGATCAAGAGGGGAAGAGAGGAGCAGGCAATGGGAGAGGGGCGCTTCGCCGAGGAATGGGCCGAGCCCATGGATTTGGTGATGGAGCCGCTGCCATGTTGGAAAGGACTGGGGGAGGAAGAGAGGCAGCGTGCGGTGCGGGCACTGGTGGAGGAAGTGGAAGCCGAGGCTCGTGCAAGGGACAAGCCCGTCCTCGGGGTGAGAGCCGTGAGGGCACAGCACCCGCATACCCGGCCCCAGCAACTCAAGCGCAGCTCGCGGCCCCTGGGGCATGCCTCCACGCGCCAGGCGCTGCGGGAGTTACGTGAGCAGTACCGGACTTTCGTCGCGGCGTTCCGAGAGGCGGCGGCTCGCTGGGGGGCGAGGGGATTTCTCAGCGCCCTTTCCGCCTTTCTCCTTCCCGCCGCGGGTTGTGCCGGACCGTGTCCCTCGAGTTCTTTGACACCCTCTCGGCCCTCTCGGCGCCGGTGTGGCGCCTGCCCGACCCCTCCCAGGCCTTGGAGCTGCTCCTCGATCGGTCCCTCACGTGGGCCCTGTCACACCTCCTGAGGGGCGGGAACTCCGCGGTCAGCCGCCGGATCCCTGCCCGGCGGGAAGATCGTCGCGGAAGAACCGGCCGGCGATGTTCTTCACCGCCGTCTTGGCTTCCGCCGAGACGGTCGCGTTGGTGAAGACAACGACGCCGCGGCGGCTGGCAGGATCGATGTAGGCGGCGGTGAAGACGCCGGGGTCTCCGCCCCAGTGCTCCAGCCGCACGGCACCGTCCAGCGTGGCTGCCATCCAGCCCAGGCCCTGCCCGGTCAGCCAGCTGGGCAACTCCGGCGGCGTCCGCATGTCCAGCATTTGCGCCAGGGCCGGTGCACCGATGATCCGGGCGCCATATGCCGAGCCCGCATTGGCAGAGGCCGCCACGAACCGCGTGAAGTCCGCCACGGAGGACCGGATGCTCCCGGCCGGCCAGTCCGGCATGCCCACCGGCTCAGCGGCGGTGAGGACGCCCTCGACACGGTCGTAGGGCGTGGCCCGCAGGGGTTCGGGCGTGTCCCGGAGCGTCCAACGGGTGTGGCGCATGCCCAGCGGTGCGAAGATCTGCTGGCGCGTCTGCTCGCGCATGTCCTCGCCGCCGATGCGGCTGGCGAGATACCCCAGCAGGCCATAGCCGACATTGCTGTAATCCCAGGCCCCACCGGGTGCGGCCTGGGAGAAGCAGGCCTCGGCAGCGGAGGTCCGGCCGCCGGGCACCAGATAGCCCTTGAGAAAATCGCCCAGGGCCAAGGTCGCATCCGCCCCACGCTGACGGAAGTCGACCTCATAGTAGCGCGCGTCGGAGATGGAGGAGACGTGCATCAGCAGGTGCCGGACGGTGATGGGCACGTCCGGGTGGTGCGGGTTGGCCAGCGGAAAGTCGAGGTGGGACTCCACCGGTTCATCCAGGCGCAGCCGTCTCTGCTCCGCCAGCCGCATGACCGCGGTGGCCGTTACCGTCTTGGTCAGCGAGGCGATGTGGAACAGGGTGTCGGCGGTCACCGGCCGGTGCCGCGCGATATCGGCCAGGCCATAGCCGCGTGCGAAGCTCACGGCGCCGTCACGGGCGAAGCCCACGGCCAGGCCGGGGATGGCGGCCCGTTGCATCTCGGCCGTGATGAAATGGTCGATGTCGCCGGGCGCACCCGAACGGACGGCCGTCCTGCATGCTGTGGGCAGCGCCAGGGCGGCAAGGCCGGCGGCCAGAAACGGGCGCCGCCCGATGACGCGGGGTCCCGCAGTGTCCTGATCCATCCCGTGCCTGACCTTTTCTTCCATGAAGGCTGGACAGGAGCATCCGGCCTGAGCCAGTATCCGTAGGTGCCTACTGTTCTGTCAAGGATGAAAGCGGATGCAATGAACAGCACTCTGAAAGACTCGGACTATTCACGGAGCGTCGGCGGCGCCGCCATCGGCGCTCGGCTCCGGCGCCTGTCGGAGTGGCTGGACGGCGACACCACCCGCGTCTACGCCGCCATGGGCATCGACTTCGAACAGCGCTGGTTCGGCGTGCTGAACCAACTGGCCCTCCATGGCCCCCTGACGGTGGGCGAGCTGGCCGCCAGGCTCAAGATCACCCATGTCTCGGTCAGCCAGACGCGCCAGTCCCTGGAAAAGGCGGGCATCATCGTGACCGATCCCGATGCCGCCGACGCGCGCCGACGGCGGTTGGTCCTGACGGACAGCGGGACAGCATTGGTTGAGCGGCTGAAGCCCCTCTGGCAGGCCTTCGACCAGGCGGCCCTGACTCTGAACGCCGAGGCGGGTGAGGTGGCGGCGGCGCTGGACCGTCTGGACGACGCGCTGGCCCAGCGATCCCTGTTCGACCGCATCATGGACAAGCTGGCCACCCCGTGACGAGCATAGATGGGATGAAGCGCAGGATACTGTGCAGTTCGCCCCCTTCAAGACGGCAGGGGGTGGCTTCGGGCCCTGAGCGGCGCCTCCAAAGGTAGAGAGAGAGGTTGGCTGCGGGCGTATAGGAAGGACGGGAGCCCTGTGAAGGGTATGGCTGGCTCCGAGGAGGGCCGCTGACGGTGGGCGCCAAGCCGGTGGAGAGGCCGGGCGAACCCCTTTGGGCACACGTGGCCCAGGCGGCCCCTCCAGGAAGTGGGCAGCAGCGGTGTGCGCTTCTGGAGCAGCGCGAGCGTATAGGCGGGAGAGAAGCCATGTGGAGGGTGAGGGCTGGCCGAGGAGGGCCGCTGACGGGGCCAGCAAGGCCGCGCGCCGCGCCGGTACACGGGACGCTACAACCCCTTGGGGCACACCCCTGCCCTGGCCGCCCTCGCTTGAGGACAGAGGCAGGGAGTTGGGGCGTATTGCCAGCGGCTGCGCCAGGTTCAGCACCACTCCTGCTGGGGTGCTCCCCGGGCCGGGGCCCGCTTCAGAGCCTGCGTGGGAAGTCCCAGGTGCTCCAATATCGAGCGCACCCCTGCCGGGGCCGTCACATACGCCAGCACCTTTCGCCTGCCTCCACACCGCGGACAGGCGAACACGTCCAGTGCGAACGTCCTCCTGAGCAACCGGCCTGCTGACGCAATGGGCCCCGCACGTGCCCGCCAAGACGCCCCTGGGCAAGGCCATCGCCTACGCGCGCAATCGCTACGTCCCCCTGCGTCGCTTCCTCGAGGACGGACGCCTGCCCCTGGACAACGGGGAGGTGGAACGCCTCATCCGGCTCATTGTCCTCGGCCGCAACAACTGGCTCTTCCTGGGCAGCGACGCGGCCGGCCACCGCGCCGCCAGCGTCTACTCCCTCGTGCTCAGTTGCTACCGCCTGGGCATGGACCCGTGGGCCTACTTCCGTGACGTGCTGCCCAAACTCGGTGGCACTCTCTTCCCCGCCTCCCGTCTCTCGGAACTCCTCCCCGAGTCGTGGGCCCAGCAGCAGGCTCAGCAGCGATAGGCTCGTCGATGCACCGTCCATCACGCGGCCACCGTGCCATGCTCCTCGGTGGCCGACACCCTGGGGTGGACCGGAGGCTTACGGCGGAGGCCAAGGGCGAGGACAAGCCCGAGGAGGCCAAACCCAGCGAGAAGGCCCAGCGCAATTTCACCGACCCGGACTCCAGAATCATGCCGCGGGGAGGCACCTTCCAGCAGTCCTACAACGCGCAGGTGGCGGTGGACGCGGACACGCAGCTGATAGTGGCGCAGCAGGTGGGGCAGAGCGGCAACGATGCACATCAGCTCGAGCCGATGGTGGAGCAGGTGCGGGGCAACACGGGGCTTTTGCCCGTGGAGCTGAGCGCGGACTCGGGCTACCTGTGCCAGGAGGACATTGAGAAGGTGGAGGCCCAGGGCGTGGAGTGCTTTGTCGCCACCGGCCGCTCCAAACACGGACAGGAGGCGCCAGCGGCACCGCGCGGACGCCCGCCCAAGGGCCTGAGCTTCAAGGAGCGGAGGAAGCGCAAGCTGCTGACGAAGCGGGGACGCAAGGCGTACGCGCGGCGCAAGGTGACGGCCGAGCCCGTCATCGGCCAGGTGAAGAACGGGACGCTGCCGCGCTTCTCTCTACGGGGCCTGCCCAAGGTGCGCGGAGAATTCTCCCTGGCGTGCGCGGTGCATAACCTCAAGAAGCTGTGGCGTCAGGGCTGGGAGTTGCCCGCCCTGGTAGCGCAGTCCGCTTAGCGGGCGGGGCTGCGCGCCCGGCGCAGTGCATCAGGGGATACCGTCACCTCCGCTGCTGGTGCGTCACCTGGTGCCTGCTACGCGCCACCGTGCTCCTGGCCGATTCGCCGACAAGCTCCTAGCGCCGGGGAGATTTCTCGGCCTGCCTTCCCCTCTTCTCTTTTCCTCCACGCGTCGTGCCGGATCGCCTCGTTCGAGTTCTCTGGCACCCTTTCTGGGAGGGCTGTGGTTGCAAAATCACTGTCCTCAACACTTCCCCTGGGAGACAACCCTCTTCGGGTTGATTGGGCAACAGGCGACAAGCCCGAGTGTATGCCATCCGCGCCAAGACCGAATATATTTCATCTGCCAGGGGGCTCCTAAGGAATGAGGGCCCAGAGGAAGCCCCAGGCACCAGGGGGATTGTGACAGCGCTCATCCGCTTGCTGCGGCAGGAAGGCTGCCTCCATTGGATGTGTTGAGTGGGAGCACTGGCTTGTCGTGGTGTTCCCCGTCACGGTCACCGAGGAATGGACGTGAGTGTGGTTACATTCTGAACCTGGCTATCACGAGCCGGGATAGGGGAGAGGGCAACATGAACCGGACGGTCAAGATGGTGAATCTTCACAAGAAGTCCTCGTGGTGCGTGCCGACTGCGGTCATTGCGCTCCTCGCCATGAGCACTGGATGTGGAGCGTCGGCGGAGGATGCGGCTGCCAATAGCGAGCAGCCGCCGAGCAAGGTGGCCAAGCCGCAGGATACGGGAGAGGCTCTGCCGATTGAATCCGTGTCGCCCACCCCGAACGAGGAGGTGATCGACCTGGGGGATCTGCTCCATGCCAGTGACGTCAGGCCGCTCTCCTCCGTGTACAGCTACTCTACCATCAACACCAACAATGCATTGCAGAACACGAAGAACTGGTCCTTCAGCCTCCAGGCCGGTCAGCTTCTGACGGTGGGCACTTGCGGCGTGACGGGGGCCTCAACCAGGGGCGCCCCTTATAATGACACTTACTTGCGACTCTATGGCCCAAGTGGGTTGCGGGTGGCATACAACGATGACGCCTGCGGCAGCGACGGCTATGGCTCGAAGATCGTCTACAGGGCTCCTGCGGCCGGGACGTACAAGCTGCATGCTGGCTGCTACCTCGCTGAGGAGTGTGGAGGCACGGTGGGCGCTACCATCGGTTGGTAGAGCCGATCTCGAGCCTCTCCTCCCCGAGGTTGGGCGCGATCGTCTCGTCGCTGGGCGGCCTCGTCGGCCTGCCCCAGCGCGCTGTCTACCACGGCACCAGCGTATAGGCGGGAGAGAAGCCATGTGGAGGGTGAGGGCTGGAGCGGAGGAGCCGAGGAGGGCCGCTGCCGGGGCCAGCAAGGCCGCGCGCCGCGCCGGTACACGGGACGCTACAACCCCTTGGGGCACACCCCTGCCCTGGCCGCCCTCGCTTGAGGAGAGCGGCAGGGAGTTGGGGCGTATTGACAGCGGCTGCGCCAGGTTCAGCACCACTCCTGCTGGGGTGGTCCCCGGGCCGGGGCCCGCTTCAGAGCCTGCGTGGGAAGTCCCAGGTGCTCCAATATCGAGCGCACCCCTGCCGGGGCCGTCACATACGCCAGCACCTTTCGCCTGCCTCCACACTGCGGACAGGCGAACACGTCCAGTGCGAACGTCCTCCTGAGCAACTCGGCCCAGTCTACTCGCGGCGTCTTCTCCTTCATCGGCTCTGTGCTGGCCGCTGGCGCATACCGCCCTCGTTGGAGATCGCGGTGGACCTCCCGCGCCACCTCGCTCCAGGCGGACCAGGGCACTCCGAGCGCCGCGTAGGCCTGGCGAAGTGGCTCGTCCACGGGAGCCGAGACCGAGTTGAGACGCCGCTTGAAGTCGGTCCGGATGCGCTTGAGCTCGCGCACCAGCGCGGGCAGGTCCTCGGCTGGACAGCCACCGGACAGCAGACGCTGGTGGGAGACGGGAACACCGCGCAGCTTGAGCAACCAAGCCGTGAAGGCCGAATAGGCGGCGGCGGAGAGGTGTCGGGAGTCCATGAGTCACTCGGAGCATAGGTGCGAACGCGCGCTCGCGAGCACAACCCTGCGACGGATTCGATTCTCGCCGCCTCCATGCGGAGCAGCCCGACGCTTTGAGCCGAATCCTCCTCTAACGAGGATGGGCGTATCGCCTGCGGGACCAAAGCCGACTTGAATGGCTTACGTTGCAGTCCCTACGGAGCGGGAAACAAATACAAGCCGTTTTGGAAGCTGTAGGGGGCAGGCACGCCAACCCGTCGCCCCAAGAATGAGTTCGGACTGGTCCATTCCAATAGCATTGCCCTGCCCGCGACGACGGTCGAGGAGCCCCCGTCAGCGGATGCGAAGCGCAGGGTTCCCACTTGGTCGAGCGCGTCGGTGACGAACGCTACTGCATGCCCATCCGGCGCCCAGGCGGCGGAACTGACACCCGATGCCAAGGTGATCGTCTTCGCCGTGCTCAAGGTCAAAACCTTCAGTATGCAGGTCCCCGGGCAATCCGTGTACAGAAGGGCTCTCTTTCCATCAGGGGACAGTGCGCCAAACCGGCCTGTGTTGCCGACAAGCACTGGAGCGGGATTTTCCACGCTCGAGAGATATAGGCCAGCATGAGGATAACTCCCAATCCCAAACAACACCTGTTGACCATCAGCGCTCAGGAACACAGGCCTGCCCACGTCGGAAGCAATATGTGTCGATACTCCGGTCCCGAGAGCAACCACCTTCAGTTGCCCGGTTCCGTTGAAGCTGGTGAGCCCGTCGACGAAAATGATCGAATTGCCGGTGAACAGCCACGCGCCGGGGCAGAGCCCGCCGCACGAACCGCCGAGAGAGTTGGTATTGACGTTCGCACCGATCACCCTGACAGGCCCGCCATCGACGGGTGCGGCGATCAGGTCACACGTGACAGTCCCAGGGACGGCGTAAAGGGCTAATCCGCTGTCAGGTGAAAAGCCGAAAAGGGAACAGCCATTGATGTTCGAGGTGAGTTGCCGTGAACCGCCACCATTTGTTTGAGCGATCACCAACGGGTAGGAGTAGGAATACATCCCCGTCGTCGCGTACAGGATGTGCGAGTTATCCGGCGAGAACACTTCAGCACCTCCGCTGAAATCTCCGGCGGCCCCCGGGCCCACCATGACCGGCCCGCTGACGCCCACCTTGGTCACGCGCTCAATGCCAGCTTCGGCTGGGCCGCAGCCATAACTGGGCCCGGCGCAATAGCCATCATTGAACGCGAGGAATTGCCGATCGGGAGAGAGTTCGTATCGGCCCACCGTCGGAAACACGATGTCCGGCCCGCCGTCGCTCGGCGTCAGGTGGAGTGAAATGGGCAGGCAGTAATTGCTAGAGGTGAATGCCTTCCACACCAACGTCCCGTCGGCGGCGAAAAGAGGCGAGAACGAGGATTCGCACGAAGTCGATCGAGGTCCCAAATCTCTGACGGTGGTGCTGCCCACTGGCGCCAGGTAGGCGTTTGTTCCACTACCGAAAGCCAGCGACTTTCCATCGGGTGCGAACGTCGGCATCGCGGAGACATTCGACATGAGGATGGTGACATCGGTTCCGTCGGCCGCTCCCATCTTGAGCGTGCTGCCGTTGAGCCAGTACAGCCACTGTCCGTCAGGAGAGTAGGCGAAATTGCTTGAAATCGAGCCGGTATCGAGGGTCCGGGATTTCTGACCGTCCAAGGTCGCAAGGAACAGCGCACCGCCATTGTCGGCCGAGTAGGAAAGAACCGACCCTGCGTTGGGAGATAGCGAGTATGCCGCTCCGGGCCAGAATCCTGAGTTCTGGAATGAGCGGAGACGAGTTCCGCGAGAGAGTTCGATGGGCGAAAGCGGATAGTATGCATGATCCAGAATCTGGGCATTGCCGCCGGCATATGTCTGAATCGCCGCGATGCCATCCTCGTAACCGGATTTTCGGAACTGCATCGAATACTGCCCTACGGGAACACAGTTGAAAGAGTAGAAGCCATCCGCGCCGGTGTAAGAACCCGCATCGAGCTGGCTTATTGATACAAGAATGCCCGAGGGGTCAGAGTCACCGGCGAGCGTCGCAAAACCGTTGACGGTGCCACTGAGCGCCGGGCAATTCACTCCTCCGTCTCTGGGGTTCGAACCGTTGTCTGCCCCACCGTTGGACCCCCCGTCCAAATTACCGCCGTTGCCTGAGCCCGCATCGCCGCCTGCGGCGCTGTTCGAGCCGCAACCTGTGCTGACAATGCTCGCAACGAGAAGCGCCAGTACCACCGTCACGGAGAGAAATTTCGTGTGCATTCGCCCTACGACCCTACTCCGCGGGGCTGCCCGCGTGGGGAGTTTCAGGCCCCCTGATCTCGAACCGAGCCGCCGGGCCTCTCCCCTCGAGGGAGGGAACGCATAAGATGGGCGGGCTCAAGGAGGCGCCTCCATGCGTTCACCGCCTCGCCCCTCGCCCCCCCGACGGAGCCCCCTCCCACCGCCGCCCCAGAGGAGGAGAAAGAATCCCCGGACAAAAGCGAGGCGGAAGTAATAGCCCTCCTCTTGGAACATCCTCAGCGGCCAACCCATCCCCTCCCCTCCGGACAATCCGCGAGGTCGATTCACCAGTCGGACCAGCCGCAACTCCCTGGAAAGACTCGGATGCCAGTGAGATCATCCGTCCACGCCAAGTCTCGTTCTCGATCGCGTCCCTCGTTTCGAGTCCTTTGACACCGTCTCGGGGCTCCGCGCTCGTCACGCTGGAGCACGGGAGGACCACGTCACTCGCGCGGAAGTGGCTCCGGCGACAAGTCCGAGAGAAACTCCCACTCGGACTCGGCCTGGCCATGACTCGAGGCGAACTCGATGGCAACCATGAACGAGGGATTGAACTCCGGTGATGCATCGCCGCCCAGTGTTGAAAGCCCTAGTGCCGCCTTGAGTCGCTGACGCAACGTCCTATCGTCAGGGAGGTTCTCGGCGAGGGTGCACTTTGCAAGGCCCAAAAGGAAGCTGGGCAGGTGACTCCCGTTCGACAGCACGTGAGTCACTGTTGGGAGCGTAGTGTTATTAGGGTTTCCGCTGGCATTCACGAAATAGCTGGCGTCAATTAGAGCGACACCCCACTCGTAGCCATCGAGAGTCATCGTCCCCTTCTGCATGAGAGTCAGGGAACGATAGCCGGACACCTCGAGGAAAGCCGACTGATGCCGGTAGGGGTGATGCTGCACAAAGAGCTGGTTCTGCGCGGGCCTCGCTGGAAAGAGATAAAAGAGCGCAGGCCGGCCATGTGGAGGCGGGAGCCAAGACACCGCCGGGGCAGATTTGATAACAGTGTCGGAATGATAGAACGCGAAATACGAGTTTGCCAGCCCAACGGCGCGCACCATCGACTTCGCCTTCTCAACGTGGTTCGAAGACGCAGCGTATTTGAGCGACGTAGCGGTGAAGTCCTGACGCTTCGCCTGAACGAGAACCACCTTCCGAACTTCCCGACGATTACCTGCTCCGTCGTCGTCCTGGCCTCGCATTACTAGGACAAAGTCAGCACCGAGGCGACTCTCATCCAGCTTGGCGAGGTCCGTCACCTTCACCTGCATACGGCTGGCGGACCCGACGCTTCCAAGGTACGCGTTCGCCACATCATAGAGCTCGAATAGGTCACGCAAGTCGGCCGTCAGCGTCTCTTCATAGGCGCCCGACCGTCTTCCGAGGCTGGCTCGTGCCATGACGTGCGAGGCGACGACGTAGCCGAGCACACCGAGGACATACTCGACTTCGGGGTCCAGCATCCATCACACTCCTATCCATCACACTACTAAACCGACGCTCACGATTCTCGAACGGGGCTGGAGAGTAGGCGGGCGCAGACCGAGCGGGAAGAGGCGGCATGGGCACTCCCCGTTCGGCTCTGTGTACGCAGAGGTGGGCCGCGACTGGTGCCTGCCCGGGCAGTGCCGGGTGGTGCTGACGCCCGGCAACAACCAGAAGCGCTATCTGGCTGGCGCGCTCCATTCGCGCACCGGGTAGCTGACGTGGGTGGAGGGAAGGTCGAAGGCCAGTGCCCTCTTCATCCAGCTGCTGTGGCGCTTGGCGGGTGAGTACCGTGACGCCCGGCGCCTGCACCTCATTGTCGAGCCGAGCTCAGGCGTGTCGCCTGAGCCCGTACGAGAATCCCGATCCCTCGTTTAGGCGATTTGGCGAGGGGCAGTGCTCCCGCTCGGGCTGCCGATGCTCACTGGATGGCTACAACAGCTCCCCGAGTGGTACGCGGGACGGGTGGACGGCCCGAGGTTGCGAGAGGCATATTTGATGGCCAGCAATGGGCGCCACGGCCTCGAGGTGGACCTATGTTCGAGCATAGCTTGTGCTGCACTTCCAGCAATCCGGGCCTCGCAGGGACCAAAAAAGAACCAAATCCAATGGACGGTCCCGGACGCCTCTGAACAGAAGAGCGCCCCTCTTTTCAGAGGGGAAACCGAGTAGGCCGCCGTTGGCCCGAGTAGGGACCAAATCCGCCCGTGCGGCTTCGCTTCCCGCCGCTTTCAATAGAGGTTGCCCGCCGTCTTGCGTCGAACCCACTCCTAACAAGGAGGAGCGGCTGTGCACTCCCGGCCCGCCCTCCCCTCCTGACACACCCGACACCTTTTCCAGGCCAGTCCCTCATGGTTCCCTCGGCAACCTCACACACCACACCGGGAGGAGCATGTTGGCCACGAGAAAGCATGGAACCAGAACGCGGAGCACCTGGAAGCCGGCGGTTTTTCTCCTGGTGCTCGTGGCGGCCCTTGGTGCTCACGCGGAGCCGCCCTCCTTCACGCGTCCAGGCCGTCTTGGGAGTATGTAGACGCTTCAGTCGAGCAGTTGCATGAGGTCCGCCCGGGTGATGGCCGCTCCCCCCGAGGCTCCGCCGAGCGCGGACTCGAAGAGCGCCCGCTTCTTCTCCTGCAGGGTGAGGATCTTCTCCTCCACCGTGCCCCGGGACACCAGCCGGTACACCATCACCGGCCGCTGCTGGCCGATGCGGTGCGCGCGGTCCGCCGCCTGCGCCTCCACCGACGGGTTCCACCACGGGTCCACCAGGAAGACGTGGTCCGCCGCCGTGAGGTTGAGTCCCGTGGCGCCCGCCTTGAGCGAAATCAACATCACCGGTGGTCCCTCCGGATCCTGGAACCGCTCGGCCACGGCACCGCGATTGGCCGTGCTCCCATCCAGCCGGATGAAGCCGATGCCCGCCTCCCGCAGCGCTGGCTCGATGAGATCCAACATGGACGTCCACTGCGAGAAGACGAGCGCCTTGTGCCCATCCGCCACCGCGGTGCCGAGCGCCTCGATGAGCGCCTCCACCTTGGAGGACGTCTTCGCCTGCTGTCCCGGCACGAGCGCGGGGTGGCACGCCGCCTGGCGCAGCCGCAGCAGCGCCTCCAGCGCCTTGAGCACGCTGCCCCCTTCCTCCAACTGGGACACCACCTCCTCGCGCGTGGCGGCGTACACCGCGTCATAGACGGCGCGCTCCCGCTCGCTCAGGGTGACGTGCCGCACGGACTCGGTGCGCGGCGGCAACTCGGGCGCCACGTCCCGCTTGAGCCTGCGCAAGACGAAGGGACGGATGCGCGCGCGCAACCGCTCGGCCGCGCCCTTCTGGTTGTCCGACACCGGCCGCGCCCACCGCTCCTCGAACTCCTTGCGCCCCCCGAGCAGCCCCTGGTTGGTGAAGTGCATCAGGCTCCACAGCTCCTCGAGCCGGTTCTCGATGGGCGTGCCGCTCAAGGCCACCCGGAAGGCGGCCCGCAGCCCGTACGCCGCGCGCGCCACCTGGCTGTCCGGGTTCTTGATGGCCTGGGCCTCGTCCAACACCACCGTGTCCCACTCCTTCGCGCCCAGTACCTCCGCGTCCAGGCGCAGCAGCGCGTAGGTGGTGAGCGTCACGTCGGCCGTCTCGTCCAGCACGCGGCCGGGGCCGTGGTAGACGGACACCTTCAGCGAGGGCCGGAAGCGCTTCACCTCCGCCTCCCAGTTGGGCAACACGCTCGTGGGCGCCACCACCAACGAGCCCGGCCCCAGCGTGCAGATCGTCTGCAACGTCTTGCCCAGACCCATGTCGTCCGCGAGCACGCCGCCCAGTCCCGCCTGCCGCAGGAAGGTGAGCCAGCTCAAGCCCTGGAGCTGGTAGGGGCGCAACGTGGCGGTGAGATCCTCGGGCAGCCGCGCGTCCGGCAGCTTCTCGAAGCCCTGGACCAGGGGCGCCAGCTTCTCGAGCCCGGGCGGAGGGGGGTGCTCCAGCGCCTCGCACAGCCCGGTGAGCTGAGGGATGGCGTGGTTGGCGAGCCGCCCATCCTTCCCCCGCGCGGCCAGCAGCTCCGCCACGCGCTGGCCGTGCGTCTTCAGCCACTCGGTGGGCAGGGGGGCCCATCCGCCGCCCTCCAGCGGCACCAGACCGAGCCCCTCCTCCCACGCGCGCATCACCGCGCCCGCGTCCACCGAGCGGGGCGCGCCATCCCCCGCTCCCTCCACCTGGAAGTCGAACGAGAAGCCCACCTGGGGCACCCCCTCGCGCGAGGCCCCCGCGTCCACCGACAGCGAGGGGCGAAGCTGCACATGGGGACTCACCACGCGCGCCGCGTCGCCGGTGAGGTCGCCCCGCCAGCGCCGCAGCTTGTCGGCGAGCTGCACCGCCTCCTTGCCCTGCACCGTCACGCGCCGGCCGGGCACCATGTTCAGCTCGTCGCGCAACTGGTGGATGAGCTTCTGCTCGGCGGCCTCGTCGCGCACGGGCACCGCGCCCTTGAGGTACACCATGCGCCCGTTGTCGATGCGCACCGAGGGCGGCGCGCCGTACACCAGGGTGGGCAGCACCGAGAGCCCGGAGTCGAGCTGGTTCAGCTCCACGGAGATGCGCGGCTTGAGCGTGCGATCAATGGGCGGCAGCCGCTGGCTCCGCACGTCCACCGGCATGCGCCGCGCGAGGTCCGGCAGCACCTTGCCGGTGAAATCCCCCATCTGCGCGGGCGAGAAGACCTTCTCCTGCGGCAGGCTCTCCAGCCACGCGCCGGTGAGGCCCTGCTCGCCGAGCGGGCAGAGCGCGCCCCCGCATACCGCCACCCCGGCACTCACCACCTCGGTGATGCGCGGGTCCTTCTCGATCTTGAGCACCGTCTGCTCGCCACGGTCCTCCACGGTGACGCGCGGCAGGAGGGGCTCGCTCGACACGGACACCAGCGCGCCGTCGAAGATCACCGTGCGCGCGGGCTCCAGCACGCGCAGCAGCGCGCCGAGCCGCTCGGGAGGAAGCGCGCCCTTGGTGGGCCGCGACAGCAGCTTGTCCGCGAGCAGATCGCACGGCTCCACGTGGATGCGCACCGCCTCCACGGGGTTGGCCAGCAGCGACGCCAGACTGCGCGCGAGCAGCCGCGCGGTGTTGTCCGGACGCACCAGCAGGCGCTCGAGTTGCAGTCCTCCGTCCACGCGCTTGAAGCGGTACACCATGCGCTCCGGCTTCGGCGCGGTGCCCGGGCGCGCGGCAGTCTGGGCCGTGGGGGCCTGGGCGGGAGCGGGCCGATTCGGAGCGAGCCGGTTCGGAGCGGGCATGGGCCGCGCGGCGGGGCGCGGCGCGGCAGCGGGCTGGGTCCGCGATTGGTGGAGGACGATGGCCGCCGCCACCACGTGCTCGCAGGGATCCACCCGGCCGCGGCAGTCACACTCCCAGATTTCATCCTCCGGGTAGAGCACGGTGGTCAGGGGCGCCGGCCTGCCCGCGGCGCGCACCCGCAGGACGGCTTCTTCCTCTCCGACGGACTGCACCGAGACGGCACCCGCGCGGGCCAGGCCCATACCAGCGGACCAGGTGTCCGGGCGCGCTTCCTCCCGGACGGCTTCGAGCAACTCCGCGGTCACTGACATACGAGGACTGCTATCCCCGCGCCGGGCCCCACGCAAAAAAAGGCCTCCGGCCCGGGCGGCCCCGCGCCCAGGGTGTGGCCATCGCTGGAATTCCAACAGCTCGCCCGCATGAGGGCGGATTCCAGAGGGGAGCGTGCCCCATGCTCCGCGCCGCGGCGCCGGGCTCGTACTCGCACCCGGCGTCACAAGGCCCATCCCTTCACCCGGAGGAAATCATGAAGTCGCGAATCGTGATGTTGGCGGCCCTGTCCGCGTCGCTCATCCGCTGTGCCTCGGGCCAAGGTGCCCTCGCGCCCGACCAGGCCCAGGTCGCCGGGGGCATCGTCCAGGGCTCCGTGGAAGAGGGCGTTCTGTCCTTCAAGGGCATCCCCTTCGCCGCGCCGCCCGTGGGCGATCTGCGCTGGCGTCCCCCCCAACCCGTCCAGGCGTGGAGCGGCGTGCGTCAGGCGACCGCCTTCGGTCATGACTGCATGCAGGTGCCCTTCGCGGGCGACGCCGCTCCGTTGGGCACGCCGCCCGCCGAGGACTGCCTGACGCTCAACGTCTGGCGCAAGGCCGATGCACCCGCGAACGGCAAGCTGCCCGTCATGGTGTGGATCTACGGCGGCGGCTTCGTGAACGGCGGCTCGTCTCCGCCCGTGTACGACGGCTCCCGGTTCGCCAGACAGGGCGTGGTGCTCGTCAGTTTCAACTACCGGCTCGGCAGGCTCGGCTTCTTCGCGCATCCGGCGCTGACGGCCGAGGCCAACGGCGCGCCCACCGGCAACTTCGGCTACATGGATCAGCTCGCCGCCCTGGAGTGGGTGCGCGATCACATCGCCGCCTTCGGAGGAGATCCGAACAACGTGACCATTTTCGGCGAGTCCGCGGGCGGCTTCTCGGTCCACACCCTGCTGACCTCGCCGAAGTCACGCGGCCTGTTCCACCGGGCGATCATCATGTCGGGAGGCGGGCGCGGCCATTTGATGGGTGAGAACAGGCTGAACGAAGCCTCGCCGACGGGTAAAGCCTCGGCGGAGGACATTGGCGAGCAGTACGCCAAGGTCGTCGGCATCCAGCAGACCGGTCCGGAGGCCCTGGCCGCGTTGCGCGCCCTGCCCGCCGAGCGGCTCGCGGACTTCAACCTGATGAACATGGGCACGCCGACCTACGCGGGCCCCATGATCGACGGGCAGATCGTCACCGAGTCACCGGATGCCGCCTACCGCGCCGGACGCTGGGCCAAGGTGCCGGTGATGGTGGGCGCCACCAGCGCGGACCTCGGCTACGGCCTCGCCCGGAGCAAGGAGGAGTTGTTCGCCTCCTACCCGGCTCCGGAGGCGGCGCGCGCGGCCTATGATCCCACGGGAACCGCCGAGCTGCCCGCCCTGCTCGCCCTCACCGGGATGGATCGCACCATGATCGAGCCCGCGCGCCACACGGCCCGCGCCGCGGCCGAGCAGGGACAGCCCGCCTGGCACTACCGCTTCTCCTACGTCGCCGATTCCATGCGCTCCGAGTGGAAGACGGGCGCTCCGCACGCGACCGAGATCCCCTACGTGTTCGACACGGTCGAGCTCAAATACGGAGAGAAGACGACCGATCGCGACCGTCAGGCCGCTCACGCGGCCAACACGTACTTCGTCCGGTTCGCCAAGACGGGCAACCCGAACGGAGAAGGTCTGCCCGAGTGGCCGCGGTATGAACCCGCGACGGATCAACTCGTGGACTTCTCGGCGAGCGGCGAGCCGGTGCCCCAGGCCGATCCGTGGAAGGCCCGCCTGGACGTGACCGCGGCCGCCGCGGACGCCGCCGCCCAGAAGCGCTGACGCCCGTCAGCACCCAAGGGGACGCCACACCCGCGCCGCAATCGCTTGTCGCGGCATGCGGGTGTGGGGATGATGCGCCGCGTCTTCCTCGTAAAGGCCGAAACACATGAAATCTCTGATCACGTCGGCGTGCATCACGGCATTCCTGCTGCTGGGTTGTGGTGCGAGTCCATCCAACACGGACACGCCGTCGACCCCTTCCCCGGGCACTCCTTCCGGGGGAGACGCGGGACCCCAGCCGGTGGTGACCAAGAGCGCCAAGCGGGGAATCGCCTTCGACTTCGCGGCGCCCGAGGATCTGGCCGCCGTCGCTCCCGGGGTGAGCTGGTGGTACAACTGGAGCGGTCGGCCCCACGCGAACGTGCCCGCGGACTACCGGTCGCGCTACGGCATGGACTTCATCCCCATGCTGTGGAACGGCAACTTCGACGCCGCGAAGACCGAGTCCTTCCTCAAGGCCCATCCGGAGATCCAGTACCTGCTGCTGCTCAACGAGCCCAACCTCAATGATCAGGCCAGGATGACGCCCCAGGACGCGGCGAAGCTGTGGCCCCGCTACGAGAGCGTCGCCGCGAACACGGGGGTGAAGCTGGTGGGCCCCGCGATGAGCTGGGGCACCCTGGAGGGCTACTCGGATCCGGTGGTCTGGCTGGATGCCTTCTACGCGGCCTACCGCGGGGCGAATGGCAACCGCGACCCGCGCATCGATTACATCGCCTTCCACTGGTACGACTACGGGCTCGGGGGCCAGCTCGACCGGCTCAAGAAGTACGGCAAGCCCTTCTGGGTCACGGAGTTCGCCAACTGCCACAGCCAGAAGGATGGCGCGCAGATCGACTCGGTGGCCAAGCAGAAGGCCCAGATGGCGGACATGGTGGCCGTCTGCGAGAGCCGCGCGGACGTGTTCCGCTACGCCTGGTTCACGGGCCGGTGGACGAATGACCCGTGCTTCGCGAGCCTGCTGGGCGCGCCGGGCACCCTGACGGAGCTGGGCGCCCACTACCTCTCGCTCCCCTACCGCTGACGCGCCTCACCACTCCGTGTGGCGGTAGTCCTTGAAGAAGTTGCCCCACACGTACTGGCCGCTGTTCACCGAGGAGATGACCGGATCCACCACGCGCGCCGCGCCGTCGACGATGTCCAGCGGCGGCTGGAAATCCGCCTCCCGCTGCTTGCGCTCGGCGAAGACCACCGGGTCCTCGTCGGTGACCCAGCCGGTGTCCACCGCGTTCATGAAGATGCCGTCCTTGGCGTAGTCGGACGCCGAGGTCAGCGTCATCATGTTCAGCGCGGCCTTGGCCATGTTGGTGTGCGGGTGTTTGTCCGTCTTCTTCCCGCGCGAGAAGCTGCCCTCCATGGCGGAGACGTTCACGATGTGGCCGGGCGTGGAGCGCTCGCGCATCATCAGCGGCTTGAGCTTGCCGCACAGGATGAAGGGCGCCACCGCGTTCACCAGGTGCACCTCGAGCATCTCCGCGGTGGGCACGTCCGCGAGCCGCATCCGCCAGGAATTCATCCGCCGCAAGTCCACCTGCTGAAGGTCCGCGTCCAGCCGGCCCTCGGGGAACAACGCGCGCGTGTCCCCCTCCTGCTCGAGCGCGTATGGCAACAGCGACAGCGCGGCGGACGAGTGGATGCCGAGCGCGGGATCGGCGCTGCGCCACGTGGGCTCGAGCGCCTGGGCGCCCTCCCCCAGGACGGGACGCAGCTCGGCGACACACGCCTCGTGTCCGGCGAGCAGCGGGCGCGCCTCCGCCGGGAGCTCGCCAACGGGGAGCAGCTCGCCCTGGAGCAGGTGCGCGTAGAAGCCGGGCGGACGGCGCACCGTCTGCGCCGCGTTGTTGATGAGGATGTCCAGCCGGTGGTGCGTCCGCTCGATGTGCCGCGCGAACAGCTCGACACTGGGGGCGTGGCGCAAATCCAATCCGTGGAGGTGCAACCGGTGTGACCACTCCGCGAAGTCGGGCTCGCGCAGGTAGCGCCGCGCCGCGTCCTTGGGAAACCGCGTGGTGGCGATCACCCGCGCCCCCGAGCGCAGCAGCATCAGCGACGCCTGGTAGCCAATCTTCACGCGCGCCCCGGTGATGAGCGCCACCTGTCCGGACAGGGACGCCCGCTGGGTTCGCTTGGCGTAGTTGAAGTCCGCGCACGCCCCGCACATGGCGTCATAGAAGAAGTGCAGCTTGCGGAACTCCGCCTTGCACACGTAGCACTGGCGCGCGACCTCGAGCAGCCGCTCCGGCCCCTCCGAGGGCGGCGGCGGAAGCAGCGGCACCGTGAAGACGGCGCTGCGGCGCAGCGAGCGGATTTCCGTCCCCGCGCGCAGCCCCCGGTCGTGCTCGCGCTTCGTCTCCTTGCGCTCGCGCCGGAGCGCCTTGGCGAGCCGGGCCTTCGTTTCCCGGTCCGGGTGCACCACGTTGCCGGCAGCGGTCAGCAGCGCGATCCGCTCCGCCTCGGGGATGGTCTTGAGCAGGCGGCGATCCCCGGCCAGCTTCTCGAGCAGGTGCGTGCACCGGAGAACCTCGTCCAGGGACGGGGGAGCGGGCACTTCGGCGGGGGGCGTCTGGGCTTCTGCATCCTTCATGCCCCGAGTCCATACCTTCCGCGGCGGGTCCCGGAAAGGACGGGTGAAGTCGCCCCAACGGGCAGTAAGTGGACAACCAGGCCCTGAAACGATGTGCTCGGCCAGTTGACGTATGTCCTACATCGTCCCCTCCAAGTGAAATTGGCGCCCACAATGAAGGTGTCCCCCACATCTTCCCGGGAATCGGGTCAAGCGGCCGTCGAGGCCGCCCTCATCATCCCCATGATGGTGTTCATGGTGCTGGGCATCATCCAGCTGGGGATGATGTACCAGGCGCGGTTGATGACGGAGTACGCGGCCTACCGCTCCGCGCGGGCGGGAATCGTCAACCACGGCAGCTGTGTGAACATGCACTACGCGGCCTTGTTCGCCGTGCTGCCCACGCTCGGGCCCACCCCCTTGGGAAATCCGGGTCGGGTCGACACCCTGGACAGGGCGATCCAGGTCTACGCGGAGTATGCCGAGGAGGGAATGAACAGCCCGAGGCTCTTCCACATCCCCGGCCAGCTCGAGAAGCTGCGCGTGGAGGTGCTCAATCCCAAGAGGAGCCAGATCTCGGGTCTCTTCTCCACCTATGGCGATGCCATGAAGGCGCAGGAGATCGACTACGACGACGTGCGCGATGACACCATCGTCGCCGCCAACCTGCTGACGGTGCGCATCACCTATTTCTACGAGATGCGCATCCCCTTCGCCAACTGGCTCATCCACGGCTGGTTCATGGGCTTCGACTCCCTGGACAAGCTCAGGGGCCTGCAGTTCGAGAACCAGCGCCTGGGGGGCGGAGCCTCCCACCAGGCCCTGGAGGCGCTGGGCGCGAACAAAGGCAAGACGAGCCGGCAGAAGAATGACTACAGGCTCATCTCCGGCCTCGCCCTGGACCAGCGCAAGTACATCATCCCCCTGAGCGCGAACTATTCCATGCGCATGCAATCCAACATGATGCAGAAGCACGTCAGCCCCTGCGCGGTGGACGAATGACGAGGAGCCCCTGATGTTCCGTCTGATTCGCAAGCTGCGCCGCGACGAGCGCGGACAGGCCATGATCATCGGCGCCATCGCCATGCTCATCCTGGCCGTCATGGTGATGACGTCGGTGAGCATCGGTCACGGCGTCTACTCGAAGATCAAGACCCAGGACGCCGCGGACGCCCAGTCCTACTCCATCGCCGTCAAGCAGGCGCGGACCTATAACTTCCTGGCCTACACCAACCGCGCGATGGTGGTGCACTACTCGGCCATGCTCACGCTGGTGTCCTACGTGAGCCATGCCCTCTACCTGCAGAAGACGGTGGGCACCGCCGCGAAGTACCTCAAATACATCCCCGCGATCGGCGCCATCTTCGCGGCCATCGAGCAAGCCATCAACGCCTGGGTCAAGGTCGTGGACATCCTGGTCCAGACGATCGTCCCCATCCTGACCTACATCAACATCGGGTTATGGCTGGCCCAGGAGGCCCTGCTGCTGTCCACGTACATGGACATCTACACCGCGCAATCACTCCAACCCTTCTCGGGAACGGATCCAAAAGCCAGGTATGGCTTCGCGGATGAAGACTCCAGCGGAATCGGGGGCGGCTTCAACGGCATCATGAACCTCAGCAACGCGACCAACTTCCTGCACGTGTTGGATGACGGCCCGAACTCGAGTGGCAGCACCGCCTCGGTGGACACCGGACTGAAAACCCGCAAGAAGTTGCTCAGCGGCAGCAACGCGTTGAGCGATCCCAACATGGCGAAGTACCGCCTGCTCATGGGCAACGTCGCCAACAGCGTGCGCAAGGAGTGGACGGCGCGCGGCAAGGGACCCCTGCTCATCGGCCGCCGCTGGAGTGTCAACGTCTGCTTCGGTGTGGGGATCTCCATCGACAAGGTGGCGGACTCGCAGATCAAGAGCTTCGTCTCGCAGAACCGCCGGGACGAGCTCTTCGCCTCGGACGACATCAGCATGCGGGTGCTGGCCCCCTGCCTCGGCCCCTTCCGCAAGACCATCTTCAAGTTCGACTACAAGGTCCGCGTCACGGCGAACAAGGAAGGGGGCTTCCATCAGGCGAACGGCTCGAAGTCGAGCTCGCATCATTCGTGGCAGGGCATCACGCCCTTCGTCCTCGCCGATCCGAGCTACTGGTCTCCGTGGATCTACCACTTCGGCTACCCGTGCAACATGGTGTTCGCCACCAAGGACGTGATGGCGGCGCGCGAGGTCTTCCAGCTCCGGACGAACTTCATGAAGGGTCAGGGCAGCGGCCATATCGACGGCAATGGCGAGCTCGACATGACCCAGGACAAAACGGGTAACGGCATCTTCACCGAAGCGACAGGCGGCATGCTCGCCATGTCGGTGGGGCGCGCCATCTATCATCGTCCGGGGAACTGGAAGGAGGAGCCCAACTTCTACAACCCCTTGTGGACGGCCCGCCTGGCGCCGGTCACCACGCACTGGGAACAGCAGCTCGTGGGGATCATGACAGCCGTCATGACCAACTGGGGCGCCGTCGAGCCCTGGATGCTCAACTACTGATGGAGACCGGGGCCATGAATCCTCCCTTCCCCCACCCCCGCGCCAGGCGCCGAGCGCGCCGCCTTGCGGCCCGCCGGGGCAGCTCGACGGTCGAGTTCGCCATCATGGCGCCGATCCTCGTCGTGCTCGTGCTGTGGTCCAACTACTTCTGGGAAGTCCTCCGGGTGCGCATCAAGGCCGCCGAGGCCGCGCGCTTCATCGCCTTCGAGCGCACGGTGCGCAAGGATCTGGGGCAGATCACCGCCGAGGCCCAGAGCCGCTATCAGGATCTCAATGGCTCGGACAAGGGCGTGGCGCTCGGCGCGGGCTTCCGCAACAAGCTCACCCTCTCCTTCTCCGCCAGCGACAAACCCGCGCCCATCGGGGGCTCGCTGTCGGAGGCGGGCTCGAGCGCGGGGGTGGGCGGAATGCTCGGCATGGTCACCTCCCTGGTGGGCGACTCCGTGGAGACCATCGTCAACAAGCTGGGCTTCGACGCGTCGAAGGGCGCGGTGCAGAGCACGGTGAGGATCCAGCTGGAGAACCGGATCATCCCGGAGCGGATTGGCCAGTACGTCACCGGCTTCTCCGACAACAAGCTGGACCTGGGCTTCACCGAGTCCTTCTACCTGTACCACGACACCTGGCGCGCCTGGCAGCCGGGAGACAACCCGAAGAACAACAAGGGCATCGTGGAGAGCCGGGTGCGCGAGCGGGTGCGGAAGGTGGCCTATCTGGGGCTGCTCGACAGCGCCGCGGGCTCGGGACTGAGCGCCATCGGCTCGGTGCTCAGCCTGTTCGGGCTCGAGTATCCCTTCGACAATGATTTCATCGACAAGGCGGTCCTCGTCCGGGGGGTGAAGGAAGACGGCTACTACCCCGCTCCGTCCCCGGCGGGCACCCGGCCCACGCGCACCATGCCAGGAGACGTGCTCCAGGCGGCCTATTGGCAGTCGGACGACAAGGCTTGCTTCAACAACTGCGAGCCAGACGTGATCAAGGTCAAGCGAGGCATCAAGAACAGCACCAATGGCCGCGAGGCCAACTGGCCGATGCGCGCCTATGAATGCCGGGGTGATTTCTTCCAGGGAGCCATCAAGTCGGACCAGCCGGAGTCGGTGTACTCGCAGGTCGGCAACTTGAGCGACTCCCAGAGCTACTTCAACTACGGCGCGAAGGCGTGCGACGAGGATCCGGACGCGACCAGTCACTGAAGCGCGGATGAGGGTGAGCCAGGACGGCACGGCATGTGGGGAATGAGTCGATGAGGTTGTCGGACAAGACAGGCAAGGTGCCGAGGGCCCTGGGGCTCGTGGGCGTGCTCGCGCTCATCGCCACGGTGATGTGGATGCCCGAGCCGCCCCCCGAGCCAGAAGCCGAGGTGCTCGAGCCCCTCCCTCCCCAGGCGCAGCAGCTGCCCGAGCCACCGCCTCCGCGCCCCACGGAGACCGTGCAGCGCCTGCGGAGGATCGTCCCGGTCTTCCCCGGAGCCCACCTGGTGCCCATGGGCCAGTTGCAGGCCAATGGCAACCCGATGGAGATGGGCTTCTTCGAGGTGAGGACCTCCGCCCGCGAGGTGATGGACTTCTACGTCCAGCAGTTCGAACAGCGGGGCCGTCAGGTCGTCGAGCAGCCGGATGGCTCCGGGGGCGGAGCGGTCAACTACTACGACGAGAAGCTGGGAGCGCTCGTCACCGTCAACGTGATGGCCGGAGGCACGCAGGTGTCCCCGAGAACGCGGGTCTTCCCCGCTATCATCGAGGCCCCCGAGGGCATCCACCTCAAGGCCGAGCCCCCCGCGGTGCTGCCCCAGCCCGAGGGCCTGGTGACGGTGCTGCGCGTGGATGATCAGAACCCGGGCCCGGCGCAGGACAGCGCCACGCTCACGCAGCTCGCCCGGGGCACGCCCCGGGAACTCGCCAGCTTCTACCGCAAGGAGATGGCCGTGCGCGGCTACTCCGCCGTGGGCGGACACAGTGGCAAGGACGTGGAGGAGCTCGACTTCGAGCGGCGGGGGGAGCGGGTGTCCCTGACCCTCTCCGCCATGCGCACGAAGGAAGGCAACCCCGAGACCATCATCGCCGTGGTGATGGAGAAGAAACAGAGAGAGGTCAGACCATGAAGAGGCTGACGAGCCGTTGGGCCCGGCGCGACCGTGGCCAGCAGCTGACGGAGTTCACGTTGCTGTCCGCGGCGCTGCTGGTGATGGGGGGCGGGCTCATGCACTTCGCTCCCGACATGCTCGGCGTCATCACCATCTACCTGCGCGGCTTCTACGTCATCCTCGGCTTTCCGCTCGGCTGATGTCCGGGCTCGCACGAGCCCTCCGCTCACTCCTCGGGCAGGCGGGGAATGGCGACGGGCACCGACTTGAGCTCCGGGCGAGCCCCCGTGCCCGTCTTGCGCGCCACCCAGGTGGCGCCATCGCCGCCGCGCACGGACTCCACGCCGAAGAGCGGCACCTTGTCCGACAGCACCGCCTCGGCGGCACGTCCATCCTCCAACCGCCAGGTGCGCCGCACCGCCTTGCCCGCGAAGGGGCCCGACTTCACCGGCGCCTCCGTCTCCGGGCCCGGCCGCCCGCGCAGTTCCGGGGCGTCCGCGGGCAGGTCCACGGGAATGGAGATGGGCGCGTGGGGCTCCAGCGCCAGCGCCAGCCGATCCACCATCGGATGCGTGTCGCCGATGAGCCACAACACCACCAGCGAGCGCGGCTTCACGTCCAGGTACTCGAACTCGACCTGGAACATGGGCCCGTCCTTGCGCTCGGTGCGACCCACCACCGCGGCCCGCACCCGCACCTTGCCCTCCTTCGTGGTGACGTCGTACTCGACGAAGGTGCCCACCTCGGGGCGGAACTTCCCGTAGAGCAGCGGCAGGGGCACCAGCGTGCGCGCTTCTTCCAGGCGCGACTCCTCGACGGTGGGCGTGCCCGCGTCGACGGGCGTGCCGGCATCGGGGAGCGGGCCCGCGGGCGATCCAGGGCCAAGCTGGAGCGTGAGGGCGAGGACGGAGGCGAACAGGACAGGGAGCATGCCGGGTACTATCCGGCCCCACCGTGGACGGCGACAAGCCGCCCGACATCGAAACAGGAGCAAGCATGAGCCGGATCTGGGCAGTCATCCTGACGCTGTGGTTCGCCGCCATGCCCACCGCGTCCGCGCAGGGGGAAATGTTCGGGCTGCCCCTCGTGCCCCAGAGGAATGGGTGGGCACGCTACACCGCCCAGTCCTCCGACGGAGCCACGGAGCTCGTCTTCAAGGTGGGCGCGTTCGGCACGCACAAGGGCAGGAGGGGACAGTGGTACATCCTCGAGATGGACGCACCGGGCATGGGGCGCATCGCCCTCCACTTCCTGGTGGCCGGGGAGAAGTTCTCACCCGAGAACCTGCTCCTGGTGCGCTCGTACATCCCGGGCCGGGAGACCCAGGAGCAGGAGCCCCCCAGGGACACCGAGGGCGAGTCCCCCCCGATCAAGATCCTGCGCAAGCACCCCGAGACGGTGGCCGGGCGGCAACTCGAGGTGACGGAGTATCTCATCGGCGACAAGCTCAAGGCGGGCTGGTCTCCCTCCGTCCCCGGGCTCGGGATGACCTACCTCAACGGAGACAATCCGCTGCGGCTCGTGGCGTTCGGCGTGGGAGGAGATCCCTGGAAGGGCTCGGGCTCCGGGCTGCCCCAGTGGCCCGAAGCCGAGAAGGGCAAGGAGAAGGAGAAGGAGAAGGACAAGAAGTAGGGCAGCTCAACCCCGAGGGGCCTTCGCGGACAGCCCCGCGCGCACGAGCACCTTGCGCAGCGCCTCGGAGTCCGGGTCCACCAGGCGCGTGTGGATGTGGAGCTGATCGCCCCGCCCCGCCCGCAGCAGCGTGCGCGGCGGCTCGTCCCGGGTGCGCCGCAGCTCGAACCACTCCAGCTCGGAGAAGCGGGTGCGCTTGCCCAGCTGGTCCACGAAGCCCTCGGAGGACAGCAGCAGCGCGGGCACCAGGTGCAGGCCCACCCCCATCAGCCACGCGCTCAGCATCAGGCAGAAGGCGCCCAGCGCGGGCCGCGTCCCGGTGGCCAGCACCTGCACCCCGATGAGCACCAGCACCGCCAGCACCCCCATCACCTGGAGATAGGTCTCGGAGGAGGCCCGGGAGGCGAGCACCACGACCGCGCGGGCGCGCAGCAGGGACACCAGGGCCACCAGGGACAGGAGGGCCACGCCCCCGGCCGCCACGGCCACGGCCAGCTCCAGCGCCGCCTGCCGGCCCACGAGCGCGCGGGACTCGCGCACGAGCCAGACCGCGCCCCCGAGGAAGGCCACCAGCGCCAGGGCATGGAAGGCGACCGCGCGAGTGGGAAACGACGGGACACGCATGGGCAGAGAAGATATCCCGGGGACGGGAGGAGCGGGCATGTCACAGAACCGGGGACTCGGTGCCGAGGCGCGCCGGTTGGCGGAAGACGAGCGGAGGGATCACAACTGGAAGCGGTGGGGGCCCTACCTCTCCGAGCGCCAGTGGGGCACGGTGCGCGAGGACTATTCGCCCGGGGGCACGAGCTGGACGGACTTCCCCCACGCGCACGCGCGCAGCCGCGCCTACCGCTGGGGCGAGGACGGCCTGCTCGGCATCACGGACCGCGAGTGCCGGCTGTGCTTCGCCGTGGCGCTGTGGAACGAGAAGGACGCCATCCTCAAGGAGCGCCTCTTCGGCCTCACCGGCCCCCAGGGCAACCACGGCGAGGACGTGAAGGAGGAGTACTTCTACCTCGACTCCACCCCCACCCACTCGTACCTCGAGGCGCTCTACAAGTACCCCCAGGCCGCCTTCCCCTACGAGCGGCTCATCGAGGAGAACCAGCGCCGGGGCCGCGGCGCCCCCGAGTTCGAGCTGCCCGACACGGGCGTCTTCGCGGAGCGCCGCTACTTCGACGTGCGCGCCGAGTACGCCAAGGCGGGCCCGGACGATCTGCTCATCCGGCTCACCCTCACCAACGCGGGGCCCGAGACGGCGCGTCTGCACGTGCTGCCCACGCTCTGGTTCCGCAACACGTGGGACTGGGGCCGCGAGGGCGAGGGCTACTGGCCCCGGCCCCACATGACCGCGCTGAGCACCCACGCGCTCGTCGCCGAGCACGCCTCGCTGGGCCGCTTCCAGTGGCACGCCGAGCCGACCCCGGGCCGCCCCACCCCACCGCTGCTCTTCACGGAGAACGAGACCAACCGCGAGCGGCTCTTCGGTGTGCCCAACGCGGTGCCCCATGTGAAGGACGCGTTCCACGACGCCGTGGTCCAGGGCCGCCGCGGGGCCGTCAACCCAGCCGGCACGGGCACCAAGGCCGCCTTCCACCACGTGCTGGAGCTGCCCCCGGGAGGCCAGGCCGTGCTCCGGCTGCGGCTCTTCGCCGAGGCGCAAGCCCCCACCCAGCTCTTCGGCGGGTCCTTCGACGCCCTCTTCGCCCAGCGCATCGCCGAGGCGGACGAGTTCTATGACTCCCGGCTGCCGCGCACGCTCTCCCCGGAGGAGCGGCGCGTGGCCCGGCAGGCCTACGCGGGCCTCCTGTGGACCAAGCAGTTCTACCACTACGCGGTGAAGCCCTGGATGGAGGGAGACCCCAGCCAACCGACGCCGCCCCCCTCGCGCCAGCAGGGGCGCAACCGCGACTGGGGGCACCTGTACAACCGGGACATCATCTCGGTGCCGGACAAGTGGGAGTACCCCTGGTACGCGGCGTGGGATCTCGCCTTCCACATGATTCCCTTCGCGCGGGTGGACCCCGTCTTCGCCAAGGAGCAGCTCGTGCTCTTCCTGCGCGAGTGGTTCATGCACCCCAACGGCCAGCTCCCCGCGTACGAGTTCGAGCTGTCGGACGTGAACCCGCCCGTGCACGCCTGGGCCTGCTGGAGCGTGTACAAGATGACGGCGTCCCACGGGAAGAAGGACACACTCTTCCTCAAGCGCACCTTCCACAAGCTGCTGCTCAACTTCACCTGGTGGGTGAACCGCAAGGACGCCGAGGGGAAGAACCTCTTCGCCGGCGGCTTCCTCGGGCTGGACAACATCGGGGTGTTCGACCGCTCCAAGCCCCTGCCCACCGGCGGACGGCTGGATCAGGCGGACGGCACCGCGTGGATGGCCTTCTTCTGCACCACCCTGCTCGCCATGGCGCTGGAGCTCGCTCACGACGATCCCTCCTACGAGGACATCGCCTCCAAGTTCTTCGAGCACTTCGTGGCCATCGTGGACGCGATGAACAACCTGGGCGGCACGGGCCTGTGGGACGAGCAGGACGGCTTCTATTACGACGAGCTGCTCCTGGAGGGCCAGGCCACACCCCTGCGGGTGCGCTCGATGGTGGGGCTGGTGCCGCTGTTCGCCGCGGAGATCCTCGAGGACCGGCGCCTCGAGCGCCTGCCGGGTTTCTCCAAGCGCCTGCGCTGGTTCCTGGAGAACCGCGCGGACCTGTCACGCAATACCTCCTACCTCACCCGGCCAGACGGCAAGGGCTGTCTGCACGGGCACCGGCTCCTGGCCATTCCCTCGCGCGAGCGGCTCCTGCGGGTGCTGCGGCGGGTGTTGGATCCCGAGGAGTTCCTCTCGGATTACGGCATCCGCTCGCTCTCGCGCGTGCATGCCTCCGAGCCGCTCGTGTTCAACGTGAGGGGCGAGGAGTACCGGGTGGCCTACGTGCCCGGCGAGTCCGACAGTGGCATGTTCGGCGGCAACTCCAACTGGCGTGGCCCGGTGTGGTTCCCCCTCAACTACCTGCTCATCGAGGCGCTCGAGCGCTACCACCACTTCTATGGCGAGAGCTTCCAGGTGGAGTGCCCCACGGGCTCGGGACGGATGATGACGCTGGCGCAGGTGGCGCGCGAGCTGTCGGCGCGGCTCAGCCGGCTCTTCCTCCCGGACGCCACGGGCCGCCGCCCCTGCCACGGAGACGACCCGCGCTTCACCGACAACCCCGACTGGCGCGACCTGGTGCTCTTCCACGAGTACTTCCACGGCGACACCGGCCGGGGACTGGGCGCCACGCACCAGACGGGTTGGACGGCCCTGGTGGTGCAATGCCTCGAGGAACTCCACAAATCCTCCGGGTAGCTCGGACGGGGACCGCCTGGCGTCCGTGCGCTATGCTCGTGGGAGATGAGTGACACGAGCGGCGCGCCGGTACGCAAGCTGGCCATCGAGGTGCGGAATCTCCACAAGTCCTTCGGCGACCAGCAGGCCCTGCGGGGCGTGGACCTCGTGGTCCCCGAGGGCACCACCTGCGTGCTGATGGGGATGTCCGGCTCGGGCAAGTCGGTGCTGATGAAGCACATCATGGGCCTGTTGCGGCCCGACCGGGGCACGGTGCTCGTGGAGGGACAGGAGGTGGCGAAGATGGACGAGGCCACGCTCGATCAGATGCGCCGCAAGCAGGGCATCCTCTTCCAGGCCAATGCCCTCTTCGACTCGCTCAACGTCTTCGACAACGTGGCCTTCCCGCTGCGCGAGCGCACCCGCATGCCCGAGGAGGAGATCCGCAAGACGGTGAACGAGACGCTGGCCAAGGTGGGGCTGTCCCACGCGGCCCAGCGCTTCCCCGGCGAGCTGTCCGGCGGCATGCAGAAGCGCGTGGGCTTCGCGCGCGCCACCATCCTCCAGCCGAAGATCCTCCTGTACGACGATCCCACGGCCGGTCTGGATCCGCTCACCACCGCCGCCGTCAACGAGATCATCGTCACCGGCAAGCAGCAGCTCGGGGCGACCTCGCTCGTCATCACCCCGGACGTGGCATCTGCCTTCGGCATGGCCGACAGCCTCGCCATCATGCACGAGGGCCTCGTCGTCGCGTCGGGCCCACCGGACGTGGTCCGCGAGTCCCCCCACCCGGCGGTGAAGGCCTTCCTGCGCAACTGGCTGGCACGCCGCTCGAAGAACCGCACGCCCCAGGGTTGACAGCCCGCGGGGCCGCCAGCGAGGAAGGACGGTATGATCACACTCCCCGAAGGCGCGTCGATGAAGGACTACCAGCGCTACATCCACGAGCTCGAGACGCTGCATGGATGGCTGAAGGTGGACCTGGTGCACAACTGCTTCCTCATGGGCGAGGAAGTGGGCGAGCTGTTCAAGGCGGTGCGCCGCTACAACAAGTACTACGACGAGGGGAAGAGCACCCCGACCGAGGAGGCCAAGGCCCACCTCGCCGAGGAGCTGGTGGACGTCTTCAACTACCTGGTGGCCATCGCCAACCGGACGGGCGTGGACCTGGAGCAGGCGTTCCGCGACAAGAACGCGCGCAACCAGCAGCGCACCTGGAGCTGAGCGGCGCTCACAACGCCGCGGCGAACCTCGCGGCGATGGGCACGGCGACCCGGCCCCCCACCCCGCCCCCCTCCACCAGCACGGCGAAGGCAATGCCCTGGCGGAAGCCGATGAACCACGCGTGCGTGGGCAGGGGCGAACCGGTGCCGAACTCGGCGGTGCCCGTCTTGCCCGCCAGCCCCGTCACGCCCACGGCCGACCGGCCCGAGCCCTCGGTGACCACGGCCCGCATCAGCGCCTGCAGGGGCGCGCGGGTTCCCGGGGCGAGCGGGGCGCTGGGGCCTCCCGACAGCTCGGTGAGGAGATAGGGCGAGCGCCACCTGCCCGACTCGGCCGCCGCGGCCACCGAGGCCATGTGCAGCGGCGTGGCCAGGACACGGCCCTGGCCGATGGCGGCCGCCGCCCGCTCGGCATCATCCCGGGGCACCGGGAACGAGGCGCCAGGAGAAGGCAGCCCCACGTTGTACGGCACGTCGAAGCCGAAGCGGTGGGCCGCGTCCTCGAGTACGCCCGGGCCGAGCCCCGCCGCCAGCGTCACGAAGGCGGTGTTGCAGGAGTGGGCGAAGACCTGACGCAGACGGGAGTTCCCGAACGCCTCGCCCTCGAAGTTGCGAAACGTCTTGCCCCCCACCGTCGCCGTGGGCGGGCACGACACCGCGGCGTCCACGCCCATGCCCCGGGCGAGCAGCGCCTCCGACGTGACGACCTTGAACGTCGAGCCGGGCGGATAGCGGCCGGTGAGCGCGCGATTCAACGGCTGCTCGAGCGGCCGGCTGGCGAGCGCGAGGATGGCGCCCGTGCGCGTGTCCACCGCGACGAGCGCCGCGGGCTGGGCCACTCCGTCGAGCGCGGCCTCCGCGGCCGACTGCACCTCGGGCAGCAGCGTGGTCCGTACCGGCGTGCCCGGTGCGCCCTCGAAGCGGCCGAGGACGCGCACCTCGCCGGAAGGACGGGTGAGGCGCACCTCTCCGGACGGCAGCCCCGCGAGCCGCGGCTCATGGGCCAGCTCCAGTCCCGACAGGCCCACGGTGTCTCCCGGCTGGTAGGTCGGCCCCAACCGTTCGAGCAGCTCGGCCGTCACCTCCCCCACCCGGCCCAGCGTGTGCGCCGCGAACCCCTCCTCCGGGGTGAGCCAGGCGCTCTTGCGGCGGAAGAAGATGCCCGGCACGGGCGCCAGCGCCGGACGCACCTGCTGGTAGAGCGCGGGCCGCACGTCGATGATGGGTACGAAGTGCTCGGGGGACACGCCCGGCGCGTTCAGCGTCTTGTCCAGCCGCACCGGATCCACGCCCAGCCGCGCCTGGAGCGCCGAGGCGACGGCCGCGCGGCTCTGGATGCGCCGGGGCTCGACACCAATGGTGATGACCTCGCCCTCGCCGGTGAGGGGATGTCCCCGCCCATCGAGCAGGCGGGCCCGCGCGGGACGCGTCCTCGTGCGCGAGAAGCGGTCCCCCTCGCGCGCCTCGGGGTGCAGCACCGCCGGAGACCAGCGCACCCACCAGCGCCCTTCCCGGCGCACGAAGCGCAGCACGCCGTCCACCTCCCACTCGCCCAACCCGCGCAGCACGTGCAGGGCACGGAAGGTGACCAGGGCGCTGTCCTCCCCGCGCTCGACGCGGCCTGGCTCGAAGCGCGAGGCGATGATGCGCAGCTCGTCCCGGAAGCGCTGATGTTGCGCCTCGAGATCGGCCGGCGGCTCGACCACCGCGCGCCGCATGGCGGCGAGATCCCCCTCGCCCCAGGCGCGCAGGTAGTCCCGCGCCACGTCGAGCGGGCCTGTTTCCACCGGCGCCGGCCGACCACGTACGGACACACACGAGGCCAACATCAAGGCCATCGCGACACTGACTACCCTCCACCCTCGCCAGAACACGCCTCGCACTGTGCGGGCGCTCTCCGGCGAGTCAAGAAACGAGGTGGAGGTGCCACGCGAGCCAGGAGGCTATCCGCCCAGCCAAGACTCGCCCGTGCGCGCATGCACCTCGCCGAGCGGCGCGCCCTGGCCCACCGCGGAGGAGGAGACCTGCTTCACGCCGTAGTCCGTGAGCCACGCGTTGAGCATCAGCACCTGCTCCATGCTCGAGCGCGCCCACGGGGAGTCATTCCCCGGTGCATCCTGGGTGAGGGCGCGTGTGTTGGCCTCGTCGAGCAACGGCTTCACCGGGGCCCGGGCATCGTCGAGCATCGGAGCGAGCTGGCCGCGCAGGAAACGCACGTACTCGGGATCCTGCGTGGAGGGATAGGGGCTCTTGCGCCGCTCCACCACCGACTGGGGCAGCAGGTCCGCCGTCGCCGCGCGCAGGAGGCTCTTCTCCCGGCCGTCGAAGGTCTTCATCGACCAGGGGACGTTGAACAGGTACTCCACCAGCCGGTGGTCGCAGAACGGCACGCGCACCTCCAGGCCCGTGGCCATGCTCGTGCGATCCTTGCGGTCCAGCAGCATCTGCAGGAAGCGCGTGAGGTGCAGGTAGAACACCTCGCGCATGCGCCGCTCCAGGCCCGTCTCCCCTTCCAGCCGGGGCACCTCGGTGAGCGCCTCCTGGTAGCGCGCCCGGAGGTATTCCTTCAAGTCGAGCCGCCGCAGCAGCTCGGGCGAGAGGGCATGCTGGCGCGAGCCGAAGTGCTTCATCGTCATCACATCCCAGGGGAAGATGTCGGCCGCGATGGCCTGGGGATCATGGAACCAGGCATAGCCCCCGAACACCTCGTCCGCGGACTCGCCGGAGAGCGCCACGGTGGAGTGCTGACGGATGGCGCGGAAGAGCAGGTACATCGACGTGTCTATGTCTCCCATGCTGAAGGGCAGATCCCTCGCGTGCAGCACGGCGGCGCGTGCCTTTGGATCCGCCAGCTCGCTCGCGGACAGGACGATGTCGGTGTGCTGGGAGTGGACATGCGCGGCCACGTCCACCACGAAAGGGGCATCCGGCGTGCCACGCAGCTCGTCGGGCTTGAAGTCCCGCGCGTTGTTGACGAAGTCCACGGAGAACGAGCGCACGGGGCCGGCGCCCTGGGCGACCAGGGCGCGCTGTGCCAGCGCGGTGATGGCACTGGAGTCCAGTCCGCCGGACAGCAGCGTGCACAGCGGCACGTCGGAGATGAGCTGACGCGAGACGATGTCCTCGAGCAGCTCGCGGATGGTGCGCACCGTGGTCTTCAGGTCGTCCGTGTGCGGCCGTGCCTCGAGCTTCCAGTAGACCCGCTCCTTGAGGCCGCCGCGCGTCACCGTCAGCACGTGGCCCGGGCGCAGCTCGCGCATGCCGCGGAAGATGGCCTCGCCCGGTGTATTGGCGAACGCGAGCAGCTCGCGCAGACCGTCATCGTCCACCTCGGCGCGTGCCATGGGGTTGGCGAGGATGCCCTTGGGCTCCGAGCCGAACAGCACGCCATGGGGCGTGGGGTAGAAATACAGGGGCTTGATGCCCAGGCGGTCACGCACGAGCAAGAGCTTCTGCTCGCGCACGTCCCACAGGGCGAAGGCGAACATGCCGTTGAAGCGCTCGACGAACGAGGGCCCCCACTGCCGGTAGGCCTCGAGCACCACCTCGGTGTCGCTGTGCGTGCGGAAGGTGCGCCCGAGCGACACGAGCTCTGCCCTCAGCTCCCGGAAGTTGTAGACCTCGCCGGTGTAGATGAGCACCGCCACCGGCTTGCCCTCCTCTTCCGCCACCATCGGCTGGCGCCCGCCTTCCAGATCGATGATGGACAGACGCCGGTGCCCCAGGGCGACATGCGGTTCCAACCACAACCCTGAGTCATCCGGCCCCCGGTTGCGCATCGTCTGGGTCATCGCTTCCGCGGTGCCACGCTCCCGCGTCAGGTTCTTCTCGAAATCAACCCACCCCGCGATTCCACACATGGTCAACCCCCCTCCTGTTCAATCATTTTCATATGGCTTTTCGTGGGTGGCGCGGTGCCTTTCCGGCCGCGTCTCGCCCTCGCATGAAAAGGTGATAATCGCATTCGTTGCGCCGCAACGACGCACCGCGTCATGAAACGCATCATCAAATGCATCATCAGGAGAGGCACCGAGCGGATGCCTGGTATAGGCTGGGTTCAAACCAGATGGCGCGCCGCTTCGGCATCGACAAGTCGACCGCCAGCCGCCACCTCGGCCGACTGGAGGGACAGAGACTCATCCGGGTGGATGCGGATCCGGAGGATGCCCGCTCGGTGCTGTTCCAGATGACGGAGCAGGGCGCGGAGCACCTCGCGGCGTCTCGCGCGGCGCGGCTCCAAGCCCTGCGTCAGGTGGTCGACTCCTGGCCGGAGCACGACCGGTCGGAGCTCACCCGGCTCCTCGGCCAGCTCAACCGGGAGCTCGACCAGTACGGCAACACCTGGCCCGGCGCGCGGGCAGGCGGTGGAGCGGAGGGCTCACAGGCCCAGCGGGGGCGGCTCCGCTTCCTGGATGCTCGGATGGGCCCAGGCGGATACGCCCCCCTCCTCGAAGAAGAGCAGGGTCCTGGTTCCACTCCGGTCCTCGATGGCGAGGCAGTCGAGGTCTCCGTTGTCATCGATCTTGAGGTAGACCTGCACGGGCCGGGCGATGCGGTGCAGGAAGTCCTGGTGTTCATCTCCCAGGGTGAACTCGATGGATCCCAGCTCCGAGCCCCTGGGCTCCACGTCGATGCCCAACAGGGGCAGTGCGTGAACCAGCTCCTGAGCCCCCATCTGCACGCTCTCCACTTCCACCCGGACGGGATGGCTCAGCGCCCGCCTGCTCAGGCCCGCGAAGTAGTTGAACCACCCCTGGGGCGGAATCTCCGTCGTGCGTTCCATACGCGGCCTCCTCCAGGAAAAGTAGGTCCGCGCGTCCGAGGGAGGCGGGCCTCGGCATCCGCCCTCCCTCCCCTGCTCACCCGGCGGCCAGCTCCCGTTCCAGGGCCCGTGCATAGCGCTGGGCGGCGGCGCGAAGGCGCTCGGCCTCCGCGGGCACTTGCGCCGCCAGGGACTGGAAGGCGAGCTGATGGTGGCCCAGTTGGAAGGCCAGGTAGCAGGGGCGATAGAAGCGCAGCAGCGCGCCACTCACCGCGCGAGGCCCCCGCCGTGACACCTGCTCGGCCAGTTCGTCCTGCGCGAGGCCCAACTCGACACTGGCGCCCACGATGTCCCACGCCACGTCCTGACAGCCGATGAGGTCGTGCGCGTCGTGATGATCCACCGCGTCTGTCTTCAGGAGCACCCCGTCTGGCCTCACGAGCCATTCCCAGACATGCATGCGGCCATCGGTCTCCACCACGTTCAGCTCCGCCGACAGGCGCGCGAGCTGCGCCTCCCAGCGGGACCAGGACCGGACCCACTCCTCGCCGAGCGCCTCGCGCGTGTTGTGACGCCCCATCTCGAGCAGCCGCTCGGGGCTCGCGCCGTGGCCCCCGCCCGAGCGGGCGAAGTGACGGACCCGGAAGGCCAGATAGGCACCGGTCCGCTCGAGCAGCTCACGGCGATCGAAGCCCGTGGGCTCGAGCGGCGTGGACTCCGCCTCCCAGCGGTGGACGAGGAAGCCGTGCCGCAACCCCAGCACACCGGGCCCCCACCCCGCCTCGGCGAGCGCCCGTGAGCGCTCGAGGGCATGCTCTCCTCGGCTGCCCAACCCCGCGAACTTGAGCAGGAAGAGGCCCCGCGCGGTCCGCAGGAGGTATTTGCGCCGCTCCTGTTGGACATGGACGGCGGGCCAGTCCTCCTCCCGGGAGAAATGCTCGCGCCGCCAAGCGCCACCCCCCAGGTCCTCCAGTGGGGTGAGCGGCGCACCGCACAGGTCCTCCACCCACGAGGCCAACGCGTGCCGAGGCTCGCTGGGAGACAGGAACAGGCGCTCGAAGCCGGCCGTGTGCTTGTGCGCGCGGCGCCAGCGCACGCGGTGCGCTTCACTCGCCATCGGACCGGGCTCGCCCCCGTGGCTGGGAAAGAAGTGCAGCTGCTCCACCGGCACGCCCGCGCGCTCGAGGGTGTCCGCCACCGCGCCAAAGGAGCTTCCGGAGAGGCCGGGCCCCTCGTCCACGATGGCGAAGGGGGTGCCGCGCTCCGAGCGCCGCAGGGCCGCTTCGACGCCAGGGCCCAGGCGCAGCTCGCGTTGGAAGGGATGTCCGCCGGGCCGCACGGTCATCGGCGCGAGGACCGCGTCCGCCCCGGCGGCCACCGCGCAGGCCAGGCTGGTGCCGATGCTGCGAATGCCGATGACGCGCGCCGCCCGTCCACCGGGAAGGCCGCGGGCCGCTTCCATGTACGCCTCGGGATAGAGGGCGTAATAGGCATACCCCTCGGGCGTCTTGAGCGTGACCGCGTCCGGCAGCGAGGCACGTTCGAGCGCCTCGAGCGCCTCCCAGGGCAGCGCGCTCCGGACACGATGGCCACCGCGGTGCGACTCCCAGAGCGCCCGCGCCACCGCCAGCGGCAGAGCCAGGGCCCGCTCCTGCTCGGGGCCCTGCTCGTCGTGGCCCTCCTGCTCATACCGGGCATCCAGGAGCCCCTGGGCGAGCATGCCCGCGTCGATCAACAGCCGGGCCAGCGCCGTGTGCCAGAGAATGCCAGCGGGCAGCGCCTCGGCCTCGGCCAGCTGACGGCGCAGGTCGGCGAGCACCTCTCCAGGCGCCCGCGAACGGGGCCGATCTCCATAGACGAGCATGCGCGTGACTCCCGGGAGCCCTACGCGGGTGGGGGCCAGGAGCGGTTCAGGTGGCTGTAGGCGATGGCCGCCAGCTCGTCGAAGACGGGCACGGTCCAGGCGGCGCCATGGGCCTGTCTCCACTCCTCCGCGAAGGCCATGAAGGCCTCGAGCTGCTCCGGACTCGGAGACACCTTGGGCCGCCGCCGCTTGGCCAGCGCGAGTGCCTCCTGCGGGCTGTACCCTCGCGACACGAGCACGCACAGCGCCAGCAGCGCGCTGCGGCCGATGCCGTGCTCGCAATGGATGAAGACCTTCTCCCCCCGCTCCAGGCGCTCGCGGACCCAGGCCACCCCGTCGCGAATCATCGGCAGGCTGATGGCACACATGTCCACCGTGGGCAGGTGCAGCAGGGTGATGCCGTGCTCGCGCAGCACGCGCTCGTCATCACAGCACTCCACCCGGACGTCGACGACGTAACGGATGCCGAGCCGCTGGGAGAGATGGGCCGCGGCTTCCATCGGGAAGCGGCCTCCCACCATGAGCTCGGGGGTCACCCAGTCGAGGTTCATCTCCATCGGTTCGCGCATCATGCGTGGCGCTCCTGTTCAGTTCTTCCGGCCCTCGAGCAGGTAGGTGGTCATCTCGCCCTTGCCCTTGATGGGGATGCGGCCTCGCTCGGTGAAGAGGTACTTGTCACACAGGCGCTCGTAGGTGGCGTGGGTGACGTGGATGTGCCCCGGCAGCCCGTGTGACTCCATGCGGCTGGCCGTGTTGACGGTGTCGCCCCACAGGTCGTAGTTGAACTTCTTGGTGCCGATGACTCCCGCCACCACGGGCCCGGTATCGATGCCGATCCGCAGGCGCAGCGGATCCTCGCGCCTGGCGTTGAAGTCCTGGAGGAACGCCATCATGTCCAGCGCCATCTCCGCGATGGACCCGACATGATCCGCCCGGGGAAGCGGCAGCCCACCGGCCACCATGTACGCATCCCCGATGGTCTTGATCTTCTCCAGCCCGTGCTTCTCGGTGAGCTGATCGAACGCGGAGAAGAGCTCGTTGAGCAGATAGACGAGCCCCTTGGGCGAGACGCGCTGGGCCAGGTGGGTGAAGCCCACGAGGTCCGCGAAGAGGATGCTGGCGTCGGCGAAGCCATCGGCGATGGTGCGCGTGTCCTGCTTGAGCTTCCGGGCGACCGACTGGGGGAGGATGTTGAGCAGGAGCTGATCCGCCTTCTCCTTCTCCTCGAGCAGCGCCGCCTCGGCCTCGCGCCGCGCCTGTCGTGCCCGCCAGGCGATGGTGATGTCGTCCAGGAGCCAGAGCCGGCCCGGCATGTCGCGCACGTGGGTGGGCGTGCTGGAGACCCGGAGCACCAGCTCCCGAGGCACCTGGAAGGTCCAGATCCAGTCGCGGATGTCCGCCTGGGGCTGGGTGAACAGGCTCGCGCCCTTGGCGGCGATCTCCTCGGGGTTGCTCGCGCGCGCGCGCAACCCCGCCATGGCCTGGGCCAGCCGCACCGGCTCCACGGGCCCCGGCGTCAGGCCGAGCAGCTCGCCCGCCACCTGGTTGACCCAGCCCTGCTCGCCACTGGCCTCCACGAACACCACGCCCTGGGGCACCGTCTCCAGGATGGCGCCATAACGCGCCTGGAGCCGCTCGTAGCGCAACCTGTCGTCCGTGAACCGCAGCAGCGTCCGCAGTCCGTCCCCCAGCACTTCCACGAAGCGGCGCAGGTGGGCATGCAGGTGCGCGCGGCGGTGCCACGTGAGCAGGATGGCGCCCTGGGAGGACTCCGTGCCGCCCTGGTGGCTCCAGCTCAGCGGCAGCACCACGAGCGAGCGCACGCCCTCGGCCAGCAGGAAGCGCGAGGCCCCGGGCACCCGGGCGTAGTCATGATGGTAGAGGCAGCGATCCACCGAGAGGGCGTCGGCGAAGAGCCGGGGCGAGCTCAGCGCATGGGAGAGCACCGGCTCGGGCAGGGCCACGAGCGTCTCGGCCGACACCTCGTCGAGCTGGCGCAGGGCGGCGATGGAGCGAGCCCCGGTCACCTCACGCATCAGCTCCAGCGTCTCGCGCAGCACCTGCTCGGGACGTGCGTGGCGGTCCGACGACAGCAGGGTGCCGAGCACCTCGCGCGAGGCCAACGACCACTCCGCGGAGAGCAGGACGCGGCGCGTGCCCACTCCGCCCACCAGCGCGAAGCCCAGCACGAGCAGCACCAGACTGCCCTCTCCCTGGGGACCCACCAGCACGGGCAACAGCAACACTCCCGCCGTTCCCCCACCCCACCACCAGGAGGAGCGCACGGGGAGCAGGGTGCTGCACACGAAAAGAATGGGGGCCAGACACCGGACGGTCAGACCCTCGCCCAGCGCGAGTTCGGATACGAGGATCAGCGCCGCGAGCCCCAGCAACATTCCCCGGAAGGTGGGCAGGAGGTCCGGGTGACGGAGAGCGCGCGCGACGAGCCGCCAGCGCTTCATGCAGAGGCGGACAGATAGGAGCCGAGGGCCTGGTTCACCTGCCCGGGCGCACTCAAATGAGGCAGGTGACCACTCGCGCTGATGGTGGACAGGGTCGCGCGAGGAATGTGCCGCGCCATGTGCGCGCCCACGGTGTCGGGCACGGCCACGTCCTCGCCCGCGTGGAGGATGAGCGTGGGCACCTTGAGCCGGGGCAGGTCCGCGCGGTGATCGTAGTTGAAGACGATGCGGGCGATGGCCAGGGCGATGTCCGGCCGCATGGCGCTCAGCGTGCGAGCGAACTCCAGCCCCAGCTCGGGCCGGTCCGGGTTGCCCATGGCCACCGGCGCGAAGCCCCCCGCCCAGGCGTAGAAGTTGGAGGCCATGGCGTCGAGCATCGCGTTGATCTCCGCCTGCTCGAAGCCCCCCACGTAGCCGGACCCGGCGTCGTTGAGCATTCGGGGCGTCGACTTGACGAAGACGAGCCGCCGGAAGCGCTCGGGCTCCACCAGCGCCGCCAGCATCCCCACCATCCCACTGAGCGAGTGGCCCACGAAGAGGCTCTGACGGATATCCAGCTCCTCGCACAGCTCCAGCAGATCCTCCGCGTAGCCGTGCAGACTCCGGTAGCGATGCGGGCTGTAGGCGTTGAAGTCCGACTGGCCGCACCCCACGTGATCGAAGAGCACGATGCGGTAGCGATCCTGGAACGCCGCCACCTGATGCCGCCACGCCCCCTGCTCGGAGCCAAAGCCGTGGGCGAAGATCAGGGTGTCACGGCCCTCGCCCAATACCCGCACGTTGTTGCGTTTCCAGATCGCTTGACCCATGAACTCACCCCTCGCGACCACTGTCGGGCCACGCTCTATATTGTCCGGGCCCGCCTTTTCGGCTTGTCCGACAGGACAGTGGAAGCAAGAATTCCGCCCAAACCCGTGAGTACTGGGGTTTCATCAATCCGCTAGCCAACACTCCGCCGCCCGCCGGTGCTCATGCTGGGAGCAATTTGAGTTGAGGGAAGGCGAGGGTTGGGAGGTTTCCGTCCTATCCTTCAGGGTCTGTTCCAATCGGGGGGGAACGGACGTGGAGAAACCACACCGCCGCATCGACACCAAGAGACGAACGCGGCCGTTTCGCGGGGCCTGGGGCTTCTGGCTGGTCGTCCTGATCATCCAGGCGGCGTGCGCGAAGCACGCACCGGTGGCGGAAATTGGCGGGCCGCAGAGCCGCACCTGGAAGGAAGCACCCGAGGACGACGCGCTCCGGGCAGGCCCGGCGACAGAGCCGGAACTCGAGGGAGTTCCAGTACTCGACGTGGTGGTACTCGAGCCCGGGCGAGTGAGGACACGACCCGTTCCCATCACCAAGGCGGAGTTTCGGGAGCACGTGGAACGATTGGCACGCGGCCGCCAGTTCCAGGGGAGCCCCCAGGAGGTTGCGGCGGAAGTACTGAAGGTCCAGGAACTGGTGCACCAGGCCCGGGAGGCGAGAATAGTCTCCGACGTGGAAGGGGCCGGGAGCTTTACTGGAGAGTGGGAACCGTGGGCCAATGGCGGACGGGGTCGCGTGAACTCCCTGATGCCCGAAGAGCAGTGGGGGCCGGTCCAACTCGAGCCGCAAGCCGAGGCGGAGCTTCGGGCGAGGTACGAGCGTTTCTGCATCGCCCGCGGGGGCGGCGACTGCCTGGGGCTGTTTGAGGATGGCCCCTACCTGCGCTCGGATGACCGGAGCACCCTGGCCCTGGCGCTGGCCTTCGGCTCAGTCCTGGACGAGACGTACGCAGCGCTCGGACGAGAGCTGAACCCCAAGGCACTCCTCGCCTCGGCCGTGTGGATGGTCGGAATCTACATGAGCCTGTGGCTACTGCCCGAGCCGGTGACGAAGGGGGCGGCGGCCGTGCTCACCGTGGCACTGGTGGCCTGGCTGGGCATCGACACGATGTGGGGCCTCATGGACGGCTGGGCGGAACTCGTCATGAAGGCGCGGGTGGCCACCACCTTCGATGAACTGAGCGGGGCCGGGGCTGGTTTCGCCAAGGTGCTGGGGACCGATGCGGCCCGGGCAATGATTCTGGCAGTTACGGCCCTCTCGGGACGGATGCTGGGGGAGGTGGGCCCGGCATTGCGCTCGCTACCAAGCTTCCGGCTCGCGCAAGTGCAGCTCGCGGGGCAAGGCGGGCCAGCCTGGGTGTTCGTGCGGGTGAAGCAGATACAGGCGGTGACTGTCTCGACGCAGGGTGCCCTGGCAGTCACTGTGGGGCCCGAGGGTGCCCTCGCCGGCGCGATGATGAGCCGGAACGGCGCGGCGAGCGCCAGTTCGGGCGGGACCCCTGTCACCGAGGTGTACCGGCACCACGGTGGCAACAGGCAAGTAGAGAGAAATGGCGAGCGCTGGCACCTGCCACGGGGAGTATCCGTCAACGACATTCCCGCCTCGGACCCATTGGGTGACCAACTCCAGGCAGCGGTGAAGGAGATAGCGGCCAGTTGGAGCCAGGAGACCTATGGGCCGAAGGTGACAGCGGCGATGCAGCGGATGCTCAAGAGAGGCCTTGTACATCGTGCGAAGCTTCTCGAGCGCCAAGCACGAGGACGCTGGGTGGAGGAGCAATTGCGGCTACGCTTCCCCCATTTGAAGTGGAATAGAAGTGGCGTTGACGTCACCGGCCCCTCGGGCCAGAAGTACCACTACGAGATTCTCTCGGGCACCGAGTCGAACTTCGAGATTCATGGGCGGCGGATGGCGAGCACGTTCTTTCGTATGATCTTCTTCTGAGGGCCCGTGACTCCGAACATCCACTACGAGAACCGAGAGGTAGAAGGGGAGCGGCTGGAGCTGACGGATAACACCGCCATCTATTGGCTCGGGCCGAACATCACGCTGCGCCGTTGCTCAGTAGTCCTCGGTGTTCCGGGACGGTGGCTAAGCCTCGTGTCGGGACGACTGCTCGACTGCACCATCCAGGCGAAGCGCGAACTCGTGGACTCACGCTGGACAACGATGGGGTTGAAGGGCTGTCGTTTCAAGGGCCGGTTCAGCGGAAACGAGTTCGGGCACCGCCGCGGGCACCTGGACAACTGGCAGTTCGGGAGCGTGGAGGACTGCGACTTCTCCGAGGCCCGGCTGGATCTGTGCCGATTTCACGGCTGCGACATGAGTACAGTTCGCCTGCCGAAGTGGCCCTGCTTCACCATCTTGGATCCTCTCAAGTACGGGCCGGAACTGCTGAGCATGCCGTGGCCTGGGGACTTTACTCCGGTCATCCTCGAGGGGCCGCTCAAGGAACAGCCCTCCACGGTCGCTCTGACGTTCTACGCGCCAGCGGAGGCGAAGCGCTCGAGAGCGACGCTGGAAGAGTTCAAGGCGGCCGTGGACCGGTTCGACTTCATCGCGCGCTGATCACGGAGTCAGCCCGGGCGCGCCGGGCGCGGAGCGTCCATGGCGGCGGCCCGCCCCAGCGCGGGGAACGTCCCCCGGTTCTCGTAGAGGATGAGGACACCCATCACCACGAGCAGGCCCGCGAAGGCGCGCTTGAGAGCGGCCTGGGAGATGAAGCGCGAGAGCCAGGTGCCGCCGAAGGTGCCCGCGATGGCCAGGCCCGTGAAGAGCGTGAGGGCCCCCCACGCGACGTTCACGTGACCAAGGTAGCCCGCGAAGCCGACGAAGGAGTTGAAGGCGATGACGAGCAGGCTCGTGCCTACCGCCTGCTTCATGGGCAGACCGACCCGCAGGACGAGCACCGGCACGATCAGGAACCCCCCTCCGACTCCGACCAGCCCCGTGAGCGCGCCCACGCCGAGCGCGGACGCGGCGAGGAGGGGAAAGGAGGCCGCACGTGGCCCGGGCCCGGTGGCCGGGGTGGTGAGCTCGCGCCGGGCGTTGCGCTCCATGAACACCGCCGCCACCAACATCACCGTGGCGAAGAGCACCAACTGCACGGTCCCCGGAAGGAAGACCGACAGGCGTGCGCCGAGGAAGGTGCCCCCCATCGCCATCGCCCCGAAGACGAGCGCGGCCCGGAGCTGGAGATTGCCCGCGCGCCAGTGGCCGATGGCGCCGAAGAGGCTCGTGGTGCCCACGATCGCCAGCCCCATGGCGATGGACTCCTTGGGCTCGAAGCCCAGCACGTAGACGAGGATCGGCACCGTGAGGATGGAGCCCCCTCCCCCGAGCAGCCCCAGGGACACACCGATGAGCGCGGCGAGCACGAAGCCCACCAGCGGCATGGCCGGAGGGACGAGCAGCGCGAACGGATCGTGAAGGCCCGGAATCACGTGGTCGGAGCTCCCGAGCCACGCGGCGCGGAGGAGCCCTCGCGCACCGCCAGCATGCCCCCCTTGAGGTTGTAGAGACGGCCAAAGCCGCGCCGGGCCAGGAGCTCGGCGGCGGCCACGGACCGCCGGCCCGAGCGGCAGATGAGCAGCAGCGGCGTCGCGCGGGACCAGGTGGCGCACGCGGCCTCGAGCGTGCCCAGGGGAACGAGCTCGGCCCGGGACAGATGGCCCAGGGGTCCCTCGAACTCATCGGGCTCGCGCACGTCGATGCGCCGCACCTCGGGCCCCAGGGTGTCGAGATGCTCGGGAAGCAGATCCAGGAAGAGAGCAGAGGTCATGGTCGCGTTCCTCACGAGTTCAGGCGCCCACAGGAGCGGTTGGCGGGCACGGCCACGTCCAGCTTCCGGGGCATGGGCAGGTGGAGGTTGCCCATGAGGTGGATGAAGTCCTCGCGGCCGCGGCCCACGAGGCGTGGGTTGTGCCGCTTCTCCTCGCCAATGGTCGTCACCGTCCGGCCCTGGTAGTCGTGCCCGGGGTAGACGAGCGTGTCGTCCGGCAGGGCGAAGAGCACCCGGGTGATGGAGTCGTGGAGCTGGCCCGCGTCCCCATTCTGGAAGTCCGTCCGCCCGGTGCCGCGGATGAGCAGCGTGTCCCCCGTGAACACCCGCTCCCCCAGTTGGTAGCTCACACCGTCATCGGTATGTCCCGGCGTGGCGAGCACGCGCACCCCCAGGGCCCCGACGCGCACCTCGTCCCCATGGCGCACGTGGAGATCGGCGCACGACGCCCCCCGCTCGCTGGCCACCACCGTGCACCCGGTGCGCTCGCGCAGCCGCCCCGCGGAGGTGATGTGGTCCGCGTGTACGTGCGTCTCCAGCACATGGGTGAGGCGCAGGCCGAGCTCGCGCACCAGCGTGAGATCCCTCTCCACCTGCTCGAGCACCGGATCGATGAGCGCGGCCTGCCCCGAGGCCGGATCGCCCAGGAGGTAGGTGTAGGTCGAGGACTCGGCGTCGAAGAGCTGGCGGAAGATCATGTCCCGCGCTCATTGCGATCACCGTGCCAGGGCCGCCCCTCCTGGAGGAGCACCCGGACGCCCCGGGTTGAAACGTTCGCGTGAAACAGCGTGAAACGCGCTACCGCGAGACCTTGTCCCCGAGCGCGCGCAACCGGCGCCACAGGGTGACGCGGCTGATGCCCAGCAGGCGGGCGGCCTGGGTGTGGTTGCCGCCCGCCTCCTCCAGCGCGGCGCGCAGGGTGGCCGGATCATGGGCATCCACCGGACGGGCCAGGGCGCTGGCCGGGCGCGCGGGACGCAGGGACGCGGAGGGCTCGGCGGAAGGACGGGGCTCGGAGAACTCGGGCGGCAGATCGGCCTCGTGCAGCAGGGGGCCTTCTCCAATGACGAAGGCGTACTCCATCACGTTGCGCAGCTCGCGCACGTTGCCCGGCCAGCCGTGGTGCTCCAGGAGCTGCTGCGCTCCGGGGGAGATGCGCTCCACGTGGCGCGAGCCCTGGCGCTCCAGCTCATCGAGGAAGCGCCGGGCCAGGGGCAGGATGTCCCCGCGCCGCTCGCGCAGCGAAGGCAGGAAGAGCGGCACCACGCGCAGCCGGTACATCAGGTCCGCGCGGAAGCGGCCCTCCTCCACCTCGCGGCGCAGCGCGCGGTGGGTGGCGGCGACGATGCGCACGTTGACCGGCACCGACGCGCGCCCGCCCACGGGAATGACGGTGCGCGTCTCGAGCACCCGCAGCAGCTTGCCCTGGAGCTCCAGGGGAATCTCCCCCACCTCGTCGAGGAAGAGCGTCCCCCCGTCCGCGAGCCGGAAGTGGCCCGGGCTGTCGCGCACCGCGCCGGTGAAGGCGCCGCGCACGTGGCCGAACAGCTCGCTCTCGAGCAGGCTGGGGGGAAGGGCCGCGCAGTTGATGGCCCGGAAGGGACCCTTGCGCCGCGCGGAGATGGCGTGCAGGGCGTTGGCCACCAGCTCCTTGCCCGTACCGGACTCGCCCCGCACCAGCACGCTCGACTCGGTGCGGGCCACCTTCTCCACGATGCGAAACAGGCGCTTCATCCCCGCGTCGCGCGTCCACAGCCCGTGGAAGGTCTCCTCGGCGTCCCCCCGCGGCGAGGCCTCCGCCGCCCCCGGCGAGAGCAACACCAACCACCCGAGCCGCTTCGCGCCCTCGTCGAGCGCCAGGGCGCGCACCCGGATGGAGCACCCCGCTCCGCTCTCCCCGCGGAGGGAGATCTCCAGGGGCCGCCCGTGGGACAGCAGCGCCTCGAGTCCCCCATGTCCCTCGGGCAGGCGGAGCACCTCGGCGAGGGGCCGCCCCGGGAGCAGCTCGCCAAGGCCGAGCCGGACCCGCGCCTGGGACGTGGCGTCGGCCACCCGCAGCCGCTCATCCACGAGCAGCACGTCACCGGCCAGGGCCTCCAGGGCGGAGCGCACCAGGGGCGTGCTGAGGGAGGGCCTGGAGGAGGACATGGGCGAGGGGCGCTAGGCCCGTCCGCGTAGCATCAACTTCCAGTAGAGCTGCGGCAAGCCGTACTTCTTGAGCAGCCACATGTCATGCCGTTCCTTGATGGAATCGATGAACGGGAAGGTGGGCGTGGGCTTGCCCTCATAGCCGAACTCCGCGAGCAGCAGCTTGCCGTAGGCGGTGGTGAGCGGACAGGACGCGTAGCCATCGTACTTCGCGGTGGGCTCGCGCCCCGCCATGACGGAGAGCAGGTTCTCCACCAGCACGGGCGCCTCCTTGCGGATGGCCGCGCCGGTGCGCGAGGTGGGCAGATCCGAGGCGTCTCCCAGCGCGAACACCTCCGGGTAGTCCGGGTGGCGCAGCGTGTACTTGTCCGCCTTCACCCAGCCCCGGGTGGGGCCGTCCTGCCAGGCCAGGGGGCTCGCCTTGATGAAGTCCGGCGCGCTCTGGGGCGGGCACACGTGGAGCAGCTCGTAGGAGAGGACGATCTGCTCGGCGCCTCCATCCGCCCGGGTGCGCCGGAAGACGGCCTCGTCGCGCTCCCCGCGCACCTCCACCAGATCGTGCTGGAAGCGCGTGTCGATGCCATAGCGCGCCACCACCTGCTCGAGCACCGCGGCGTACTCCTTCACCCCGAAGATGGCCTTGCCCGCGGAGGCGAAGACGACGTGCGCGGCCTTGCCGAGGCCCCGCTTGCGGAAGTGGTCCGCGGCCAGGTACATGATCTTCTGCGGTGCGCCCGCGCACTTCACCGGCGTGGAGGGGTGGGTGAAGAGGGCGGTGCCCCCCTGGAAGGCGCGCAGCATGTCCCACGTCTTGGGGGCGTAGCGCGCCTCGTAGTTGCTGGAGACATTGGGCCGCGACTCCAGCGCCTCGCGCAGCCCGCGCACCTTGTCCCAGTCGAGCTGGATGCCCGGCGCCACCACGAGGAAGTCATAGCCAAGCTCCAGGCCCCCCCGGGTGCTCACCTTGCGAGCCACCGGATCCACGTCCCGCGCCCAGTCCTGGATCCACTTCACTCCCTTGGGAATGAGGCGGGCCTCGTCGCGCACGGTGTCCTCCACGCGCGCCTCGCCGGCCCCCACCAGCGTCCAGAGCGGCTGGTAGTAGTGGTGGGCACTGGGCTCGATGATCGCCACGTCCTTCTGCCCGGCGCGGGCCAGCCGCGCGGCCACGCTGATGCCCGCGGTCCCCCCACCGATGATGAGGATTCGATGCCGCGAGGCGCTGGGAATCCGGGCCAGTGACGCGCCCTCCTGCCCCGCGCGGACGTGTTCGATCATCGCTTCGCTCATGTCGCTCTCCCGCTGTGGCGACCATCCTGGGTGGATGGAAGGATCCTCACCCTGTGCAGCACGCGTGCCACCCCTCTCCCCCGAGAGCACACGAGCGCCCCACGCCCCCGGTTGTTTCAAGACGTGTTTCAGGGTGTTTCACCCACCGCTCACACGCCTCCATCCTCGGGACGAGCACACGGTTCACAAGGCCCCGGGCGAGGAGAACCTCCGCGCGTAGACCCAAACAGAGGCTCATCCGTTACAGCCTCCGCGCGCGCTGGATTCTCAGCACCTCTTCCTTCCCTCCCCGGACCTCCTCGCCATGACCCTGAAGACCCTCTCGCGCCCCGCCCTGGGGGCCGCGCTCGCCCTCTCCATGCTCGCCGCGCCCCTGGCCCTCGCCGGTGGCCCTCCCCCAGCCCCACCCGCCCAGGTCCAGCCCAAACCACAGACCCCCCCGCCTGCCGCGCCCCCGCAGAAAGAGGCCCAGCCCAAAATCGATCTGGTCTTCGTCCTGGACACCACGGGCTCCATGAGCGGGCTCATCGAGGGCGCCAAGCAGAAGATCTTCTCCATCGCGTCGCGGATCGCCCAGGGCAAGCCCACGCCTCGGGTGCGGGTGGGGATGGTGGCCTACCGGGACGTGGGCGACGAGTACGTCACCCGGTGGACGGATCTCACGGACGACCTGGATGGCGTCTTCACGCACCTGCGCCAGCTCCGGGCGGATGGCGGTGGCGACACCCCCGAGCACGTGGGACGGGGCCTGGGCGAGGCGGTGTCGAAGCTGTCGTGGGACCCGGGCCGCGAGACGATGAAGCTCATCTTCCTGGTGGGGGACGCGCCGCCCGCGCAGCGCGAGAAGCAATGGAACTTCCAGCACTGGGTGAAGAAGGCGGCGGAGCAGCACATCGTGGTGAACACGGTGCGCTGTGGAGGCGATCCCGAGACCCAGACGCAATGGAAGTACGCGGCGAAGACGACGGACGGGTTGTACGAATCCCTGGAGCAGTCCGGAGGCATGGCGGCGGTGGCGACGCCCTATGACGCGGAGCTGGCCCGGGTGAACGCGGAGCTGGCGCGCAAGACGATGTACGCGGGGAAGAAGGAAGCGCGCGAGGCGAACCAGGCCCGGGCCGGACAGATGGCGGAGCTGCCCGCGGAAGCCGCGGCCGAGCGCATCCAGTTCATGAAGACGACCCGGGGCCGGGGCAAGGGGGCCGCCGCCGCGGCGGTGAGCAGCGCGCCCGCGCCGGTGCAGGGCGCGGTGGACCTCACGGCGCAGCCCGAGGCCCTCGCCAGCGTGGCGGACGACGAGCTGCCCGGAGAGCTGCGCGCGCTGGACACCGCGGGCCGCACCGCCAAGGTCCAGCAGCTCGCCGAGGAGCGCAAGGCCCTGGAGGAGAAGGCCGCGAAGCTGGCGGCCGAGCGCGACTCCTGGCGCGCGAAGAACGTGGCCGAGAAGCAGGACGCCTTCGACGCCAACGTCATGAAGAGCGTGAAGGCCAAGGCCGCCGCGCACGGACTGAGCTACTGAGCCCTCCCCTCTTGCACGAACCAGCATGTTAACGCATCATCGTGCAAAACAACGCACGGACGCGGAGACACATGCGAACGACGAGCAAGGAGCACCTCCCTTCCCGCCGAGGAGGATGGCGGGAAATCCCCTGGGCTGGTTCATGCGGTATTGTGCCGGTTTCGGGGTCACGGTTTCCGCGGGGGGTGCGCCCATGAGGGTGTCTCCGCTCGAAGCCCCGGCGCGCGCCGAGCCCACCCCGGGCGAGGCCCGTGCCGCGGTGTCCACCGTCTTCTTCATCAATGGTTTCGTCTTCGCGAGCTGGGTGCCGCACATCCCCACGGTGCAGGGCCGGCTGGGGTTGAGCACGAGCCTGCTGGGACTGGCGCTGCTCGGGGTGGCGGCGGGGGCGCTGGTGGCCATGCCCGTGACGGGAGCGCTGGTGTCGCGCTGGGGCAGCCGCTTCGTCACGCTCGTGAGCGCCCTGCTGCTGTGCGCCCTGGTGGTGTTGCCCGTGCGCGCGCTCGACTTCCCGTCCCTGGTGCTGGCGCTGGTGGCGCTCGGGGCCGCCAATGGCTCCATGGACGTGGCGATGAACGCCCATGCCGTCGCCGTGGAGCGCCGGGTGGGAAAAACCATCATGTCCTCGTTCCATGGCCTGTTCAGCCTGGGGGGCCTGGCCGGCGCGGGGGGCTCCGTGCTGCTGCTCTCCCGGGGGATGACGCCCGAGACGCACATGCTGGGCGTGGCGGCGTTCGGGGGCACGGCGCTGCTCGCCTGCGCGCGCTTCCTGCTGCCCGCCTCGGCGGATGGGAGCGGCGCCACACATGCCTTCGCGCTGCCGCGGGGGCCGCTGCTCGTGCTGGGCGCGGCGGCCTTCGTGGTGATGATGGTGGAGGGGGCCATGGCGGACTGGAGCGCCGTCTACCTGCGCCAATCCCTGGCGGCCGAGGCGGGACTCGCGGGCGCGGGCTACGCGGGCTTCTCGCTGGCCATGGCCATGGGACGGCTGACGGGGGATCGGCTCGTCAGCGGCCTGGGCCCGAGGGTGCTGCTGGGCGCGGGAGCCCTGCTGGCCGCCGGGGGACTCGGGGCCGCGCTGCTCCTGCACCACCCGGTGGCGGCCATCGTGGGGTTCGGGTGCGTGGGGCTCGGCCTGTCCAACCTCGTGCCCGTGTTGTTCAGCGCGGCGGGCCGGGTGTCCGCCATTCCCGCCGCGGTGAGCATCGCGGCGGTGTCCACGACGGGCTACGGCGGCTTCCTCGTGGGCCCGCCACTCGTCGGACTGCTCGCCGACTGGACGCGCCTGCCCGTGGCCCTGGGGCTGCTCGTGGTGCTCCTCGGCCTCATCGCCGCGGGCGCGCACCGCGTGTTCCCGGACGGGGCCTGAAAACGAGAAGGGGGTGGGTCGTGGGACCCACCCCCTTCAGGGGACTACCTCGAGTGCTTCAGACTACTCCTGGTGGAGCACCTCGAGGGTCACGCCCTCGAAGCCGCCCTTCGCGCCGTACACCAGGATGTAGTAGTTGCCCGGGCGCACGTCGTTGAGGTTGCACGTCTCGTTGTTGTGGTCGTGCACGCCGCGGCAGTCGTACTCGAAGGTGTTGGGCGCCGAGCCGTGCTGCGCGTACAGGTCCACGTTGCCCGTGCCGCCGTGCAGGCGGATCTGCACGTGGTTGTTGCCACCGTTCTTGCGAGCGGGAACCGCGAGCTTGAAGATGCGCTCGGAGCCCGGCGTGCCGGAGAGGCCTTCCACCTTCTGGCGGTTCTCGATGTTGGTGTAGCCACCCTTCCAGGTCACCGTCAGCGTGGCGCCGGAGTAGGCGCTGTAGCCGTTGAGCATCACGTACCACTTGCCGTTGCTCGGCGCGGCGACGGTGCACGACTCGTTGTTGCCGGACTTGTAGGGACGGCAGTCGTACAGGCTGGTGGTGGGCGCGTTGGCGAAGCGCAGGTACAGGTCCGCGTCGCCCGTGCCACCGGCCAGGGTGACCTGGAGGTCATACGCGCCTTCGGGCACGTCGAAGTCGAAGTACTTCTTGGAGCCCTTGGCGCCCTCGACGTTGGCCGGCACGTTCTTCTCGATGGGCGACGTGGGCGGAGGAGGCACGGGCACGCCCACTCCCACGGCCTTCCAGGCGTTGGAGACGGAGGCGATGGTGGCCGCGTCATAGCCGAGCTGCTGCGCGGCCTGCTCGGTGGCGACCTTGGCCTGCTCGAAGCTGGTGCTGGCCGTCATGATGTCGGCGTTGGCCTTGTAGAAGATCTTCGCGGCCTTCTCGATGCCGATGCCCGTCACTTCCGTGGTCGTCTTGCCCGCGGGGTGCTTGCCACCCTGGCTCAGCAGGTAGAAGGCCAGGTTGGAGATGCCCGAGCTGTAGTGCACGTCCACGCCGGAGGAATAGTCCGGGTAGTAGTCCAGCGAGTCGCCATCCTGGGTGGGGTTGGCCATGTAGCGCAGGCCGTCGCCGGGGATGGACGGCGTCCACACGTCATCACCGACGATCCAGGTGGCGGCGCTGACGACCTTGCCGTCCCGGTACCACTCGCACACGGCGCCGAAGATGTCGGACCAGGACTCGTTGAGACCACCGGACTCGCCCGAGTAGATGAGGTCCGACTCGTACTCGGTCACGGCGTGGGTGAGCTCGTGCGCGGTGACGTCCAGCGAGTTGGCCAGGTTGCTGGCGTTGACGCCGTCACCATCGCCGTAGACCATCTGGGTGCCGTTCCAGAAGGCGTTCACGTACTTCACCTGGTGGTGCACGGTGCTGATGAGCGTGGCGCCCGCGTTGTTGATGGAGTCGCGGCCGAACAGCTCGCTGTAGCACTTGTAGACCGTGCCGAGGTGATCGTAGTTGGTGTTGACGACCGCGTCGGCCACGGGCGCCGCGCCCTCGATGCGCGTCAGGGTGCCCGGCAGGGTGCTCTTGGTCAGGCCGTCGTACATCTTGCGGTCCAGGGCCGTGTGCACGTGCGGGATGCGCTGGACGATGGAGCCATCCAGCGAGTTGACGAGCACCGAGTCGTCCACCGGCGTGCCGTCCGCCTGCGTCCCCGTCTGGCGGACCTCATAGACGAGCAGGAGCTTGTCGCCCGCGCGGTAGTAGAAGAGCTCCGGCTCGCCGGCGGCGGTGCGCGCGGACAGCGGGGCGTCACGGTCCTCGGCGGCCGCGACGGCGGCGGCCTCGGGGGCCACGATGGCCTTGTCCGGACCCGTCAGATCGCCACGCACGTTGGTGTTGGCGGCGATGATCTTCCCGGCGCGCGCGTGCAGGCGCAGCTCGCCCCCGTAGATGGCCCGCCCGTTGTAGCTGACCTGGTAGCGGTGGTGCTCATCACCCTGCGCATCCTTGTAGGAGCGCTTGAGCTGCAGGTTGTCCGGGCTGATGCGGAACTGGGGCGCGATGGTCGCCAGGGCCGGGGCGAGATCCGCGGCGAGCGAGGAGGCCGGGGCAGCGCCCAGATCGCCCACGATGAACCGGGCCACGCCCGCCTCATCCTTGTCCACGACGTTGTTGCCAAGCGCCGACGCCAAAGTCTTGACACCCTCGGCCTTGGACCCCTCCAGGCCGCTGCCTTCGGTGCACGCGCTCATCAACAACGACAGAGCGGTAACTCCAACGACTCCGCGAATGCTATGACTCACTGAACTGCCTCCGGTCACTGGAACAATTGGGGAACGGGCATTTCCAGTGAGCTGTGTATAACTGATTTTTACCAAATAGGGAACTTATTACGACAGTATCGTATCTTATCATTTATTGAGAATGGAGAATGTTGACCGTTCGGTCAGGAGGCAACGGAGCACACGGAAATCCGGGTCCCCCCCTTTGACTCGAAGTGCGCCTTTTGCTAGGCGCCGCGCCCATCGGCAAGGAGGAAGGGAGAGACCTCCGCGGTGTCTGTGTATGGCTTCGGCCGGGCACCAGGCGTGGAATCTTACAAGGGGAAGGAAGCCGCCTGGAGCAGGCCCGCATGACGCACCCGGCTGTCATTGAAAGCGGAAACCCTGCCATACGGAGAGTGGTGGTTCGTATGTTAATGTTTGTCCGCTCCACCCATCCCCACATGGCCATCACAGGAGGTCCTTCCCCTTGGTGACTCCCGACACGCTTCATCGCACGAGTTCCCGCCCGGGCACGCTCGCGCGCCTTCCCTGGCATTGCCTGCTGCGCTGCGCTCCGCTCCTGGGGGCGCTCGCCGCGTGTGGTCCGACGGACTCCGCCGCCCTCCGCGAGGAGCAAGGCATTGGCCAGACGGCCCGGGCGCTCGACTCCACGCTCCAGGCCTCGGCCGAAACCCCCGTGAGCACCACGACGCCTCCCTGGTCCGTGGACGCCCAACCCACGGTGGCCGCGGGCAATGGCGTCTACCTCGTCGTCTGGGAGATGGAGGGCCACGACACGCCAGATCTCCTCGCCGTGCGGGTGCGCGCCTCGGACGGCGCGCTGCTGGACGCCTCGCCCCTTCACCTCGCCACGGGCAGCCCGGTCTCCTACCTGCCCTCGGTGGCCTTCGACGGAGCCAACTTCCTGGTGACCTGGACGGACCTCACCTCGAGCCCGGCCATCGTGGGGGCGCGCGTGAGGGCCTCGGATGGCGCGCTGCTCGATACGGAGCCCCTGCGCATCAGTCCACCGGATTACCTGCCCCAGTACGCACAGACCGTGACGTTCGACGGGACGAACTACCTGGTGTTCTGGCATGGCTTCGCCTGGCTCGACCAGGGCATCGCGGACCACAGGCTCCAGGGCATCCGGATCCGTCCCTCGGACGGCACGCGCATCGAGTCCACCTCCTTCCACGTCACCGTGGACGAGCCCGCCTTCCATGCCGCCTCGCAGGAGGGCGCGACCCTGGTGGCGTGGGTCGACGGCGGGGTGAAGGCGGCGCGCGTCGACGCGGCGGGCCAGGTGCTCGACGCCACGCCCCTGTCGCTCTCCCCGGCGTCCGCGACCCAGGTCCGGGTCGCCGCGCGGCAGGGCGAGTTCCTCGTGCTGTGGAACGAGGGCACGTCCTTGAAGGCCCGGCGCGTGCGCGCCTCGGATGGGGCGCTGCTCGACGCCGCGGACATCCCCGTGGGCTCCGGCGCCGAGTTCCCCCTGGGCTCGGGTTGGAATGGAGCGTCCTTCCAGGCGACCTTCGATGGACAGGACTACCGGGTGCTCTGGCAGGCCACCCGCGACGGACAGCGCCAGCTGCGCACCACACGGGTGTCCACCTCGGGGACGCTCGAGGCAGGCGCGGAGGATTGGCTCGCCGCGTTCCATGAGGCCTCGCCCGGGGATTGGGTGGGCATCGCCGCCCAGGGCCCCGCCCGCTTCCTGGTGGCCTATGAGCAGTATGAGCCGGCGGTGGCGAAGAACCGCACCCGGTTCCGGCTCGTCAGCCCGAATGACTGCTCGCACGACGTGTCACCGCCGCTCGTCACCTGTCCCGCCACGCTCCGGCTGGAGTGCACCTACAGCGGCCAGACCGTCGTGGACTTCGACGTCCACGACAACTGCGACATCCAATTCGTGAACTACACGCCGCAATACTACGGCCGGCCGGGCACCTGGACCGCTTCGGTCGGCGCCGTCGATCTCGCCGGCAACCAGGCGAGCTGTGACACCGTGTGGACGGTCGTCGACACGCGACCGCCCCACCTGAGCCTCAACGGCCCCTCGAGCCTCACCCTGCCCTACGACACGCCCTACCAGGAGCCGGGTGCCACGGGTGACGACTCGTGCGATGGTCCCTACATGGACACCTGGTCCTGGCCAAGCCGGATCCGAGTCTCCGGCTCGGTCAACCCGCGGGTGCCGGGCACCTATCCCCTCACCTACCGCCTCACCGACGGCGCCGGCAACACGAGCACCGCCACCCGCACCGTCACGGTCCTCGCGCCGTAGCAGGGCCACCCCACGCGGGCGGCGGCGGGAGCGGACGTCCGCCCTCGCCGCCGCGGACTCACACCAGCGTGGCGAGCGCTTCGCGATCGAAGGCGGACAGCTCCGAGTCGCGGCCCTCGCGCACCTTGCGCACCCACTGCGCGTCCGAGATGAGCGCGCGGCCCACCGCCACCAGGTCGAACTCCTCCCGCTCCAGGCGCCGCAGCAGGTTGTCCAGCGACGCGGGCTGGGAGCCCTCGCCCTTCATGAGGGTCGAGATGAACTCGCCCGACAGCCCCACCGAGCCCACGGTGATGGTGGGCTTGCCGGTCAGCTTCTTCGCCCAGCCGGCGAAGTTGAGCTCCGAGCCCTCGAACTCCGGCTCCCAGAAGCGGCGCTGGGAGCAGTGGAGGATGTCCACGCCCGCGTCGACGAGCGGCGTGAGCCACGCCTCCATCTCCTTGGGCGTCTGGGCGAGCTTCACGCCGAAGTCCTGCTGCTTCCACTGGGACAGGCGCAGGATGAGGACGAAGTCCTCGCCCACCGCGGCGCGCATGGCCTTCACCACGTCGACGGCGAAGCGGGTGCGCTCGGCGAGCGTGGCGCCGCCATAGACGTCGGTGCGCTCGTTGGTGCCCGCCCAGAAGAACTGATCGATGAGGTAGCCGTGGGCGCCGTGGATTTCCGCCACGTCGAAGCCCAGCCGCTTCGCATCCGCGGCGGCCTTGCCGAAGGCGGCGATGGTGTCCGCGATGGCCGACTCCGTCATCGGCTCGGTGAAGCGCTTGCCGGGTGAGGACATGCCCGAGGGGCTATCCACCGGAGGCGGAGCAACCCACTTCGTCTGGGGGTTGCGCGCCGAGCCCACGTGCCAGAGCTGCGGGCCCATGCGCCCACCGGCGGCATGCACCTCGTCGATGACGCGCTTCCAGCCGGCCAGCGCCTGCTCCCCGTGGAAGTCCGGCACGTTGGGATCGTTCTTGGCCGAGGGCCGGGCCACGACGGTGCCCTCGGACAGGATGAGGCCCACCTCGCCCTCGGCGCGGCGGCGGTAGTAGGTGGCGACCTCGGGCGGCGGCACCCCGTTGGGCGAGAAGGACCGGGTCATGGGCGCCATGACGATGCGGTTCTTGAGATGAAGGGACTTGTAGGAGAAGGGTCGGAACAGAGCATCTGCGGCCACGGGAACGGACCTCCGGTTCAGCGGTGTTCGGGCGCGCCTTATAACGGCCTCCCCCTCCCCCCGCCGCCCCCTCTCCGTTTTGGCGGACGAAAATCCGCGCAACCGGCGGACGGCTCCTTCCGACAATCAGGAAGGATTTCCTTTCCGAACCGGTGTCCGCCATGAGCCACGCCTCCGCCGTCATCAACCTGGAAGAGTTCCGCAAGCGCCGTGAGAGCAAGCCCGCGTCCGCGCGGCCCATGCCTCCCGTGGGCTACTGGTCCCCGGTGTGGGTGTGGGTGATGGTCTGGCCCGCGTGAAGCTCAGCGCTCCTCGGGGGGCGGAATGAGCGAGAGGATGACGGCGAGCAGCTCGGAGCGCTCGATGGGCTTGGGCACGTGGGCCTTGAAGCCGGCGAGCAACGCCCGGGTGCGGTCCTCGGCGCGGGCATAGGCGGTGAGCGCCACGGCCGGGATGCGGCCGCCCTCGGACGCGGGCAAAGCGCGCACCTTGCGGATGAAGGCATGGCCATCCTCGCCCGGCATGCCGATGTCGGAGATGAGCAGGTGGGGCCGCGTCTGGAGGAGCGCGCGCAGGCCCTCGGCGGCCGAGCCCGCGGTCTCCACCCGCACGCGGCACGCCTCGAGCAGCGTGCGCAGGAACTCGCGCGTGTCCGCCTCGTCATCCACGAGCAGCACCCGCAGGCCCTCGAGCTGGGGCGGGCATGAGAGATCGGGCTCGTCCCGCGAGCCCGAGGAGGAGGAGGCACCGGGCTCCTTGCGCCGCACCACGGCCGTGGGCAGCCGCACCGTGAAGGTGGCGCCCCGGCCCTCGCCCTCGCTGAACGCGTCGATCGTGCCACCGTGGGCTTCCACCAGGTGCTTGACGATGGACAGGCCCAGGCCCAGGCCCCCGTACTTGCGCGCGACACTGCCTTCCGCCTGGCGGAAGCGCTCGAAGACGTGCGGCAGGAAGTCCACCGGAATGCCCTTGCCGGAGTCCGCGACGACAATCTCCACCGAGGAGTCGCGCCGCTCCACCAGCACCTGGACGCGGCCCCCCTTGGGGGTGAACTTCACCGCGTTGGACAGCAGGTTCCACACCACCTGCTGCAACCGGGTGGGATCTCCCATGACGGTCGCGATGGAGTCGAGCACGGGCTGCAAGAGGATGCCCTTGGCCGCCGCGGCCGGTCGGATGGACTCGAGCGAGGCTTCCACCACCGCGCAGAGATCGACGGACTCGACCTCCAGGACCAGCTTGCCGGACATGATGCGGCTGATGTCCAGCAGATCCTCCACGAGCTGGGACTGGGCGTGGGCGTTGCGCTCCACCGTCTCCAGCGCGCGCATGCGCCGCTCCTCGGGGAGCTGACCCGAGCGGAGGATCTGCACCCAGCCCAGGATGGCGGTGAGGGGCGTGCGCAGCTCGTGTGACACCGTGGCGAGGAAGTCGTCCTTGAGCCGGTTGGCCTTCTCGGCCTCGGTGCGCGCGGCCTGCTCGCGCTCCAGCAGGGCCACGCGCTCGGCCTCCAGTTGCTTGCGCTCGGTGATGTCCAGCACCGTGCCCGTGAAGCGCACGGGCCGTTGCTGGCCGTCGAAGAACGTCCGGCCCCGCGCGTCCAGCCAGCGCTCGGCCCCATCGCTCGCGCGCACGGTGCGGTACTCGGTGTGGAACGCCCCACCGCCCTGGAAGTCCATGGAGCGCTGGACGACCTGGTCCACCCGCTCCCGGTCCTCCGGATGAAGGAGGGAGAGGAAGGAGGGGTAGTCCACCGGGGCGTCGGGCGGCAGGCCGAAGAGCTGCTTGCAGCGGGCATCCCAGATGAGAGTCCCCGTGCGGGGGTCCAGGTCCCAGGTGCCCAGCTGCGTGGCCTCGACCGCGATGCGCGCGCGCTCCTGGGCCTTCTGGGTCTCCAGGGCCAGGCGCTCGTTCTCCAGGGCGCCGCTGGTGTACTGCGCCAGTTGAACGATCAGGGCCTCGTCATCGGCCGAGAAGTCGCCGCCGTCCAGCTTGTCCGACAGCTGGATGAGGCCCAGGTTCTTCCCGTCACGTCCCACCAGGGGCACCGCGAGCCAGCCGCGCATGGGCGGATGTTCGTGGTGATGGGCGCCCAAGCCACGCCAGCGCGGATGGGCTTCCAGCTCCGCCCGGGTCATGCGGACGGGCTGGTTGCGCTCGCACACCCAGGCGTAGAGGTCACTGCCCTCCGGCTTCGCGGCGTACTCGCGCCAGGGCTCGTACTTCTCCGAGAGCGAGACCTCGGAGAGGGCCTGGGCCCGGTTCTGGTCCTCGGTGAGGAACACCACCGCCTGGTGCGACTCGACGAGCGCCCGGGCATGCAGGGCGAGGGCACGCAGCATCCCCTCGCGCGACGAGGCGCCGTGGATGGCCGCGGCGGCCTCCGCCAGGCCGAGGATCTGCCGCTCCCGGAGCTGCTCGAACCTGCGGGCGCGCGCGCTCTCGGCCTCGGCCTCGCGTTGGGCGGTCACGTCCTGCATGGCGCCCACCATGCGCAGGGGCCTGCCCCGCTCATCCCGGGCCAGATAGCCGCGATCCACGATCTCGGCAGGGCTGCCGTCGGCGCGCAGGAAACGGTACTCGCACACCCAGCGCTCGGCGCTCGCCGAGGCGATGAAGGCATGGATGTCGCGATCCACGCGCTCGCGGTCCTCCGGATGGATGTGCTCGAGCCACCACGCGCCGCTCGCGCCCACCTCCTCGGGCGCGTAGCCGAACAGGGTCCGCACGCCCTCGTTCCAGGCGATCGAGTCGGTCATCAGGTCCCAATCCCAGATGGCCTCCTGGGTGGCGCGCGAGGCGAGTTCGTAGCGCTCCTCGGAGCGCTTCAGGGCCGCTTCCAGGCGCTTCTTCTCGTTCACGTTCCGGAAGAAGACGATGATGCCGCCCGCCTCCTCGGGATAGGCCGTCACCTCGGTCCAGAGATCCAGGGGCGCGTAGTACTCCTCGAACGCCACCGGGACGCGCTCGCGCATCACCCGGTGGTACTGGGTCCAGTACTGCAAGGAGGGATCCCGGGTGAGCGGGAAGACATCCCAGAAGACGCGTCCCAGGGACTGCTCGCGCGGCATCTGGCCCAAGCGCTCCTGGGTGCGGTTGACGCGGACCATCCGCCACTCGGCGTCCAGGATGAAGAAGGCATCCCCGTTCTCCACCGCGTCGAGCGTCAGCCGTCCCTCATGAAGGCGCAGCCGCTGGCTGGCCGTATAGCTGGACACCGCCTCGGCCACCGCCAGGCTCAGGCTCTGGTTGATGATGCGCTCCTCGTCCAGCGAGGGCACCAGACCGGCCTCTTCGAAGAGATCATCGAGGATCTCCCGCAGCTCGCCATACTCCCGGACCACCGCCTCGAGATCGAAGCCGATCCGCAGGCGCTGCAGGCCGTGCCGCGCCCCCTGGTTCTTCACCGGACTGGACGAGTCGTAGTCGCGCGCCCGCTCATGGTGTCCCTCGCGCAGATTGCGGCAGAGGGCCGTGAGGAACTCGGGCATGTGGTCTTCCAGCTCGGAGCGGCTGTGGGTCTCCGTGGCATGGAAGCACGCGACATGGCCGATCCAGCGGCGCATGATCTCCTCGCGCCGGGCATCCACCAGCCCGGCGAGACGGCTCTCGCCGGACGCCTCTTCTCGCGGCCCGTGAAGCTTGGCCCCCTCAGCCGGGGCCGGGCCACGGCACTCCCCTTGAGAGCGGCCGCCCACGCGTCACGTCACGCTCACGCCTGGATACCGGCCCGGCGTGTTCACAGGCTTGATGACACGTGGATTGCCACCGAGCGAGGGGGTCTCCCCCGGACCCTCGTCCGGCTGCATCACCGGAGGAGCGTGGTGGGGGTGCTCTTCCTCCTCCGCCCCCGCGTCCCGGGAGGGGGGTGTAGGAGTCAGGGGAATATGCAGGACGTCCTTGTCGCTCATGGCTGTTCCTCCCACAGGTAGGTATCTCAACAATGAGGACGTGCCCGGCGGAAGACACCCGGCCCCTGGATGCCCGCCTGCCTGGGTGACCGCCTGCCCTTCATGAAGGCTATGGTGCCGGCATGAACGCCCAGCAACTCCTCACGCGGCTCCAGGACACCTCGCCCGACGGGCCCCTGGACCGCCTCGCCGCGCTCGTGGTGGAGCACGAGCTGACCCAGCCGCTCACCACCCTGCTTCCGCCCTCCCTGCTGGCCCGCGCGCTCACCCAGGCCCTCGAGGGCGCCTCGGCCTCGCCCACCGCGGAGCGCGAGCTGGCCTCGGCCCTCCAGCACCTCCAGCAGCAGCTCACCCAGGACCAGCGCACCGTGCGCGAGGCCCTGCCGCCCGAGCTGGCCAAGGCGGGGGTGGAGCTGGCCTCGCGCCGCTACTCCCCGGACCGGACGCTGGTGCTCGCGCTGTTGGATCGCCCGCCGGTGCGCACGCTGGTGGGGGCGCTGCTGCTCAACGTGCTCATCGAGTTCAGCCGCAAGGTGAGCGCGCCCGTGACGGAGAACCGCATCGCCAAGGGCTTCACCGGCCTGGCGCGCCTCGCGGCCGAGCAGGCGCGCAACAGCGGGGCCCTGGGCGGCATCGCCGGGGCGTTGTCGGACGAAATCGAGCGGCAGGTGGAGAAGCGCGCCCGCGACTTCGTCGACTCGGCCCTCTCGGGCATCTTCCAACAGGTGGCCGACGCGCTGAGCAACCCCACCCGCCACGCGGAACACGCCGAGCTGCGCGTGGCGCTGCTCGATGGGGTGCTCGGCCTGCCCCTGTCGCGGCTGGGACGCGAGCTGGGCCAGGTGGACGTGCCCGGCGGCACGGCCGTGGCGCGCAAGGGGATTGCCCAATGGCTCGCCTCGGGGCGGGCCCTGCCGGAGCTCGAGGCGTTCATCACCCGGGCGATGGAGCGGGACGGCCAGCGGCCGGTGCGCGAGGTGCTGGGCGCGCTCGGCGTACTGGAAACCTTCCAGACGATGGGCCGGGAGTCGGTGCGCGGAAGGTTGGGGCCCCTCGTGGGCTCGGCGCCCTTCGCCCAGTGGCTGCAAGAGGTGATGCGTGAGCCCTGAGCCCAGAGCCCATCCGGGAGCGAACGGTTCGCCGCAAGCCCCGGTGGAGGCGGTAAGGTACGCCGTGATGAACACGCGCACCGCTCCCCCGTCCCTCCTGCGGCCCGAGGACCTGTGGTCCCAGACGCTCGAAGCGACCCGGCATGGACTGGCCACCGGAGCCCTGCAACCCATCGCCACCGAGTGCCGCACCCTGAACCACCGGGGCGTGCCCTTCCAGGTGCGCATGCTCGGACGGGCGCACCTCAAGGACGAGCGCGCCAGGCGCGAGCCGCCTCGCGCCACGCCCTTCAACCCCTTCGAGAACCCGGATCCAAACCTCGTGGTGGGCGGGCTGACGCCCACGCACGTGTGTCTGCTCAACAAGTTCAACGTCGTCGAGCACCACCTGCTCATCGTGACGCGCGTCTTCGAGGAGCAGGAGTCCTGGCTCACGGCCGCGGACTTCGAGGCGCTCGCGCTGTGCATGAGCGGGCTGGACGGGCTGGCCTTCTACAACTCCGGCGAGGCGGCGGGCGCGAGCCAGCGGCACAAGCACCTGCAGCTCATCCCCCCGCTGGGACCCGACGGCCTGCGCGTCCCCATGGAGACGTGGCTGTCCGCGCCCCTGGCGCGCGGCGTGGTGACGACGGTGCCCGACCTGGGCTTCGGCCATGTGGCGACGGGGCTCGGGTCCTGGGAGGGCGTGCCCGCGAAAGATGGGACGCGCATGCTCGAGGCCTACCAGGCCCTCATGGCCGCGGCGGCGATGGGCACCACGCCGCTGCCGCCCTACAACCTGCTGGCCACGCGCGACTGGATGCTGCTCGTGCCCCGCGCGTGCGCCGAGTCCCAGGGCATCAACGTCAACGCCATGGGCTTTGGCGGCTCGCTGCTCGTCAAGACGGAGCAGCAGCGCCAGCAGCTCGAGGAGCAGGGGCCCATGGAGCTGCTGCGCCAGGTGACCCGGCCCGTCGTGCTCGGGTGAGGCTCAAGCCGCCGTCAGGATGCGGTGGCGGTAGAGCTCCAGCAGGATGTCCTCGTGCAGGTCCGCCTGCTTCTCCTGGCGCAGCCGCTCGCGCACCTTCTCGACGGGCTCGAGGCCGGTGAACTCCACGAGGAGCGCATAGGCCATGCCGGGCAGCGCCACGGCGTCGTACTCGCTGTAGGCCCCGAGCGCGACGCTGCCGTCCGCGAGCCACTTCACCGTGGCCTCGGGGTTGAGCTTGAGCACCTTGGGCAGCTCGGGCGTGACGGCGTCCCGGTGGCTCTTCTCCAGCACCTTGAGCTCGATGACACCATCGAGCCCCAGCAGCTTGTCCACCTGCTCGGGCGTGAGCGCGCGTACGAGGTCGTAGCAAGCCCGGTAGAAGTCCGCCTCGCGGCCCTCCCACTTGCCCCACAGCGCGGTGTAGTCCTTGGCGGGCACGGGCCGCTCGTCCAGGTCCTCCACGCTCGGCGAGTCCGTCAGCTCCGGCTTGTCGCGGCCCGCGAGGATGTACTCGGGCAGCAACTGGAGCACGGCGTAGCGCGACAGTTGGATCTCCGCGAGCGTCAGGTACGTCTTGAGCGTCATCCAGAACTTGCGCCCGTCCGCGCCCGCCACGTACTTGCAGAAGAACGTGGAGCAGACGGCCTCGCGATAGGGCCAGATGGTGCAGCCGCCCTGCTGCTCCTCGTAGTAGGGGCAGCGCATGGAGGCGGCGCGGCCGAAGAACTGGCGCGAGTTGCGATAGAGCAGGTTGTAGCGCGCGGAGGCCTTCACCCACTGGGGCGTCACGCCCAGGCGGGTGCCCATCTTCTCCTCCATGCGCCGCCGGCCCTCGGCCAGCTCGGCGCGCCCGTCCGAGAGCAGCGCCCCGACGAGGAAGTTGGGCAGGCGGGGGTAGTAGGTGCAGCACTTGGTGTCCGGCCGGAACAGGCGGCTCACCCCGTCCACGGACTCCACCGTGCCCGAGGCCGACGAGGGACACATGGCGCACGAGTCACACGTGGCCTTGGTCTCCACCGGAACGCCCTTCTGGAAGAAGTCCGGAAGGAGATCCCGGTAGAGGACCGGCAGGCTGTCGAGCATGGGGCGCATGAAGGGCAACTCCTCGGGGGGGGAACAGGGGGGCTCAGGCGAAGACGCGGATGAGGATGAGCACCATCACCGTGAGCATGGACAGCATGCCGAAGCCGAAGCCGATCGAGCGCCAGGGCTGCATGGACTTGAGGTAGGCGATGGAGTGGACCACGCGCGCGGCGGTGAAGACGATGAGGGCCCCCTTCAGGGCGACCGACGGAGCGCCGAGCAACACCGCCACGAGGCCGAGGATGAGGAAGGCGGGGATGTTCTCCAGATCGTTGCGGTGGGCCCGGAGCACGCGCGCCACGTCGGGGGGTTCCGTCTCGGTCAACTGGGCGCCGAAGCGGGCCGCGTCCTCGGGGTTGGTGGACACCTTGAGCCGCGAGCGCACCACACCGGTGTAGATCCCCACGGCGATCATCTTGATGACCAGGATGACGGCACACAACGCGTAGAGCCGCAAGCCCGGCAGAGCGATCAGCAAGGTAGGCGAGACGTTGTAAGGCAGGTCGTTCATCGGGCCTCCTCTACCAGCCGCGTCCGCGTTTGGACAGCCGGGAGGGCCATACGCCGGGTGGCTTGACGACGGACCCCGGCTTGTCCAAGTTGCCGCCCCTCATGCCTGTCCTGAGTGGAGCAGTCACCTTCTCGCGCTTCCGGTCCACACCGGCCGGAGACCCCCCATCCGATACGAAACGCTGGCTGTCCAAGGGCCTGAAGTCCGGGCACTTCGAGCCCATCGACTTGAAGAAGACCGAGGACGAGCGGGCCGCGGGCTTCGTCGAGCTGGAGAACTCCGATGGAACGGACTTCTCCACGGGCAGCGTGCTCTATGGCGAGTACGCGCTGTTCGGCTACCGCGTGGACACCGTGAAGGTGCCCACGCCGGTGCTCAAGGCGGAGCTGAGCAAGTGGGAGAAGGCCTTCGAGAAGGAGAACGGCCGGGCCCCCACCCGCGGCGAGAAGAGCGAGAACCGCGCCTCCATCAAGCACATGCTGCGCCAGCGCGCCGTGCCCTTCACCAAGGTGCATGACGTGAGCTGGAACCTGAAGACGAACCAGGTGCAGCTCTGGGCCTCCTCGCGCAAGACGGTGGAGGAGATCCTCCTGGCCATCGAGGAGGCCTTCGACGTGAAGCTCCAGCCGCTCGTGCCCGTGTCGCTCGCGGCCGAGGCCGGCATCTCCGACGAGAACCTGGTCCCCACCCCGGAGCTCATCGGCATGGAGATTTCCCAGAGTGAGATCGAGAGCAGCGAGGTGAGCCATGGCGACGCGTGAGCAGGCACGAATCGAAGCGGCGTTCATGAGAGGTGACACGGGCGTCGACGGCGGAGCCACCGAGGAGGAGACGCGGGACGAGGCCCAGGTCGAGCGCGACAAGGCCCGGGAACAGCTCCTGCGGGGCCGGGCCTACCTCGGCCGCGAGTTCCTCACGTGGCTCTTGTGGCGCTCGGAGTCGGGCGGCGCGCTCGTGGACTTCGAGGGCACGGGGCTGGAGGTGCTCTACACGGGCCGCTGCACGCTGCGCGGCGTCAACGGGGACGTGACGGAGATGATGGCCAAGGGCACGCTCGCGCCCTACTCCGAGAACGTGCGCCACTCGCTGGACCGCGGGCTGCTCGTGCACCAGGCCCGGCTGCGCTTCACCCACGGCGAGAAGGTGTACGAGGTGACGCTGGACGCGGAGTTCCTCGACATCCGCGCGGCGAAGCTGCCGGAGCTCATGACGGAGGAGGAGGATGATCAGCTCCTCGAGCGGCTCTACCTCACCGAGCAGCTCTCCGGCATGGTGGACGCGCTGGTGGTGGCCTTCCTCCAGGTGCGCGCCAGCCGCAACTGGAGCAAGAAGGTCGTCCCGGAGATGAAGAGCTGGATGAAGGGCGAGTCCGAAGCGCCCAAGGCCACCAAGGTGCAACTGGCCCGCGCCGCGCGCGGCTGAGGCCCGTGGGTGCTTGCCCCGTGACGACGCCCGGCCCCGCCCGCCTCACCTTCTTCTGCGAGCTGGAGGCCGGGCCGCTCACGGCGCTCTTCGCCACCCCGTCCGTCCTCGAGCACCTCCAGGCCCTGCGCGCCAGCGTGAGCCTCGGGGTGCTCGACCTGGGCCCCGAGCGCGCCGAGGTGGTGCGGCGGTTGAACGCGGCGGGCGTGCCCGTCATCGCCTGGCAGCTTCTGCCCAAGGACCAGGGCTACTGGTTCCACCAGGGCAACGCGGCCCAGGCCGCCGGGCGCTACGCGGACTTCCGCGCCTGGACGCTCACCGAGGGCCTCGTCTGGGACGGCGTGGGCCTGGACATCGAGCCGGACATCCGCGACCTGCGGCGCGCGTTGGACAGCCGCTGGCGCCTGCTGCCGACGCTCCTGCCCCGGCTCGCGCGGGGAGGGCTGCTGCGCGAGGCCCGGGCGAGCTACCACGCGCTGATGGAGCGCATCCGGAGAGACGGCTACCGGGTGGACAGCTACCAGTTGCCCTTCATCGTGGACGATCGCCAGGCGCGCTCCACGCTGCTGCAGCGGCTCACCGGGGTGCTCGACGTGGCCGCCGACCGCGAGGTGTTGATGCTCTACACGAGCTTCGTGCGCCCCCACGGCCCGGGGCTCCTGGAGAGCTATGGCCCCCAGGCGCGCGCCGTGGGCGTGGGCGTCACCGGGGGCGGCGTGGACGTGCCGGGCCTCATCGAGGTGCCGCCGCTGGACTGGGAGGAATTCTCGCGGGACTTGCGCCTGGCGCGGCGGTGGACGGAGGACGTGCACGTCTTCAGCCTGGAGGGCTGCGTGCGCCAGGACTTCCTCGCCCGGCTGCGGGACTTCGACTGGACGGAGCAGGCGCGACAGGAGCCAGCGCCCCGGCGGCGCGTGGCCACGGCGCGCCGGGTGGCGGGCGGTCTACTGAGGGCCAGTGCCTGGTTCCCGGGGTGAGGGGCCGAAGTCGCCGAGGACGACCCGGGCGCGGCCGTCCATGGGCAACGCGTGCTCCTCCACCGTGGGAAAGCCCTGCTCGCGCGCCAGGTCCGCCAGGTAGCGCCGCCAGGGGTTGTAGGGCATGCCGTTGTCCGAGCAGCACGGCACCACGGCGAAGGGCAGCCGGTGCTTCGCCGCGTACTCGATGATGATGCGCGTGGCGCCGTCCGGGTGCATGCCCACGAGCAGGTCGCACTCACACGGCTCGTCGAGCGTGAACATCCGCTGCTCGTAGCGCACGGGCAGGTGCTTGTGCCGCGAGTCGAACGTGGTGACGGTGCGGCCCAGCCGCGTCAGGGCCTCGTTCAGACGGCCCTGCCCTCCGGCGATGTCGAAGACGCGCGGGGCGGCGAAGCGCTCGACGAGGAACTGGGCGAAGAGATCGAAGCGGCGCTTGTCGGCCATGCGGTGTGCCTGACCCTGGTCACGACCAGGACAGTTCGTAGTCCGTATCGTAGGGGCCCAGCGGGCGGGCACGCACCGTCACGTCCCTGGCACCCACGGACTCGAGCGATGCGACCAGCGCGCCCTCGTTGAACGGGCGAGGCACCAGATCCCGCTTGTAGGAGAGCACGCCGTGCGACTGGCCCGTGCGCTTCATCTGATCGATGCCCGTGTTGTCCCCCAGCACCGCGTGCGTGGTGGAGGGCATGTTGTTGAGCAGCCGAAGGGGATCGTTGCGCGCCAGCAGCACCAGCACCTTTCCGGCGCTCGAGGCATAGAAGGCCTTGGAGGCCTGGTAGCCCATCTCCCACATGGCCGCCGAGAAGTCCCCGTACTTCTCGCTCATGCGCCGCGCCGCGGGGTAGGCCATCTTCAGCCAGGTGCTCAGGGGGTAGTTGAAGAACTCCAGGAAGCGCTGCTCACCGCCCAGCGCGAGGCACTGGTGCAGCAACTCCTCGTCTCCAAACTGGCGCAGCAGATCCAGCAGACTGTTCATGAAGATGCCGCGCGCCACGTCCCCTGGTCCCGTGAGGGCCAGACGCGCCTGCAACTCCTCTTCCGAGCCGAGCATCAACGGGACACCAGTATCGGATTCGCTACCCATGGGGAACACCCCTTCGTCCAACAGATGGGTCCACTCTCCGCGCGGAGCGCTTCCTGAGCGTACTCCTGGCCATCCGCGGGAAGTATCAACTCATCCGGAGCCAGAGAGGAAGACAATGGCCCCCGGGTGCACGGCCCCGCACGGGAGGTGACATCCTTCGAGAGGGAAGAATCGTGTCACCCACCGAGCGAGGTGGAGGACATCACGCCGCGGCCGATGGCGAGGATGCCCCCGACGATGAGCAGCAGGGCGCCGCCCACGGCGATGAGCGGCAGGAGGAAGCCGGGCTGGGGGCGCTTGCGGTTGATGACGAGCAGGACGTGGGCCAGCACGGCCGCCAGCAGCATGAGCGTCAGGTGGCCCCAGAGCATGGGACGGAAGGGCCAGCCGGCGCCCAGCAGCACGAGGCCCAGGAGGATCTGCGTGTCGAGCAGGCCAGCGAAGCTGGAGCCGAGGATGCGCACCTTCTTGTCCACGGGACGCTTCGTGGCGAACCCGTAGACGAAGTAGGCGAGGGCGACGAGCCCCAGGAGGAGGACCAGGTAGCGCAGGCCGGAGTGGGCCTTGAAGAGCAGAGTGAGCATGGCGCCGCCTTCCTAATGCCCCCTGGCCCAAGAGGCGAGTCTTTAGGTGGGATCCGGCTTGGGCGTGCTGGCGGTGCTGGGCGGAAGCTCCGGGGGCGTGAGCAGCTCGGGCCCGGGCAGCTCGCCGGTGAGGCTCTTGAGGAAGGCGACGATGTCGTCCACCTCGGAGTCGCTCAGGGTCATGCCGAGCTGGTGCTTGCCCATGAGGCGCACCGCGGTGGCCAGTTCCTTGACGGAGCCGTCATGGAACCAGGGGCCCGTCTTCTCCACGTTGCGCAGGGTGGGCACGCGGAACTTGTGCAGGTCCTCCTCGCTGTTCGTCACGTCGAAGCGGCCCTTGTCCTCGGTGGGGTAGTCCTCGATGAGGCCGAGCTTCTGGAAGGAGGTGCCGCCCACGGAGGGGCCGTTGTGGCACGTGGTGCAGCCGGAGCTGGCGAAGAGGTTGAGCCCGCGCCGCTCCTGCTCGCTCAGGGCCTGCTCGTCGCCGGCGAGGTACTTGTCGAAGCGCGCGGTGGTGAGCAGCTCGCGCTCGAAGGCGGCGATGGAGCGCGCGGCGTTGGTGACGCTCACCGGCTTCTTGTCCCCCGGGAAGGCCGTCTTGAAGGCCTTCACGTACTGGGGGATGGAGTTGAGCGTGGCCAGCACGTGCTTCTCGTTGGGCATGGCCATCTCCGCCGGGTTCATCATCGGCCCCGCGGCCTGCTCCTCCAGGGTGGCGGCGCGGCCGTCCCAGAACTGGGCGACATGGCCGGCGGCGTGGAAGACGGTGGGCGAGTTGCGGCTGCCCTTCTGGCCCTTGTGTCCCTCGGACGTGGCCTTGCCGTCCACGCCGAACGAGGCCAGGTCATGGCAGGTGTTGCAGGAGATGTCGTGGTTCTTCGACAGGCGGGGCTCGAAGAAGAGCATGCGCCCCAGGGCGATGCGCTCCGGGGTGTCCTTCTTCGCCACGGCGGCCTGGGAGGCCGAGGGGCGGAAGAAGGAGACGAGCTTCGCGTAGGCCATCTGCGGCGGAGGCTCCGCAGCCGCGGCGGGGGCAGCGGGCTCGGCCGGAGCCGCGGCGGTGGGAGCCGGCGCGGCCTGGGGCGCGGGGGCCTCCTTGCTGCAAGAAGTGGAGAGGGCACCCAGGGACATCAGTCCCATGCCCAGCCAGAGCCGATTGCGCTTCATCTACCAACCTCCCATCAGGAACAGCACCACGGGAACTCTCCTACCATTACCCGGCCCTCCTTGGGGATGGCCCCGCCCATCGGGCGACAGGGCCAGGGTGAAGCGCATCCTTGCCGGAAGCCCTGCCCCGTCCACCCGGAGGGCAGGCTCCCGGACAGGCCCCATGGCCGCGCCCCTCCCCACTCCGCCGGGCTGGAAGAAGAACCGATCCACCGCCCACGACAGCGTCAACCCGGTGGCCATCCCCAGCACGTCCCAGGTGAGATCCTTCCAGGAGAAGATGCTCCCCCGGCCCGCGTCGAAGAACTCCTTGGCCACCCCCACGCCGAGCGCCAGCCCCGCGCCCGAGAGCCAGCGGGCCTCGGGCGCCGCGAAGAGGAGCGCCCCTCCCGCGTAGCCCGCTCCCGCCAGCCCCGCGCTCAGCACGAAGTGCGCCGCCTTGTCCGAGGACAACCAGGGATCCACCTTGAGGGACTCGTCCCACTGACTCCAGGCGGGAAGGGGCGCCAACAGCAACACGGACAGCAACAGGGGCAGCACGGCGGGTCGGCTCACGAGCAGGCACATTCGCGCCATGACACCATCGCGCCTCACCCCGCGCCAGCCTGGGGAGGGAGGAAGGGCCGCGGTTTTCGAGACGAGCGGGGAACTTGCCTCTATGATCGGGCGCCGTGACCCGACCTGGCACCTCGCTCTTCGATCTGCGTACGCCCTCGCCCCGTCATCCCGGGCTCGACGCGGCCCGCGGCCTGGCCGTGGTGGCCATGGTGCTCGGGCACACGCTGGACGCCCTGCTCTCCCCCGAGATGCGCGCCCACCCGTGGGTCCAACAGTACTGGACGCTGCGGGGCGTCACCGCGCCCCTGTTCCTGCTGGTGGCGGGCTTCGCGGTGGTGGCGGCGCTCGGCACCTCCCGGGAGCGCGCGGGCCAGACGATGGGCCGCCGGCTGCGGCGGGCGCTGCTGCTGCTCTTCCTCGGCTACTTCCTGCACTGGCCGGGTTGGGGCACCGTGCACTGGCTGGGCTGGGGCGAGGAGTTGCGCGCGCTCCTCTTCTCCTTCGATGCGCTGCAGTGCATCGGCGTGAGCCTGGGGGTGGGCGCCATCGTGCTCGCCCTCGCGCGCGGCACCTGGACCCGGGCCCTCGCCCTGGCCGTGCTGGCGGTGGGCATTCCGCTGGCGAGCACCTGGGCCTGGGGCGCCGCCGTGCCGGGACCCATCGAACTGCGGCAGGCGGTGGGCATGCCGGGCTCGCGCTTCCCGCTCTTTCCCTGGGCGGGCTTCTTCTTCGCCGGAGCGCTCGTCGCCCACCTGTCGCGAGCGCTGCGGCCGGGGTGGCCCCAGGGACTGGCGCTGGGCGCGCTGGGCGCGGGACTGCTGGCGCTGACCTCGCGCCTGACCGCGGACTGGAGCCCCACCAGCGCGTGGCTCGTGGCCTTCCGCGTGGGCGAGGGCCTGCTGGTGCTCGGCGCCATCAACCTGCTGCCCCAGCTGCTCACCCGGCCCCTGGCGCCGCTGGGCCGCGCCTCCCTGTGGCTCTACGTGCTGCACCTGCCCGTGGTGTACGGCTGGGCCGGCACGGCGGGACTCGCCGGCCGCGTGGGCCCCACGCTGGGTCTGCCGGCCGCGCTGCTCGTGGGCGTCACCCTGCTCGCGGTGTGTTACGGAATTGCGTGGTTGGGCCAACGCCTGGGCCGCTCCGGCCGCAAAACCCCGGATTCCTCGGCGTGGCGCGCGCGGCCCCTGCCCGTCGAGGGCGGGGCACGTTCCTGAGTCACCTTGAATTTGCCTCCGCGTCACGCGCGGGTTAGATGCAGCCGCCACGGTTGCCTCTGAACCGAGCGAGGACGCATGCACCTGATGAACAAGCTGTCCGCCCTGGCCCTGTTGAGCGTGGGAGCCACGATGCTGCCGGGCTGCGCGGGCGTGGCGTTCGTGGGCCGCCCCGTCATCGGGACCACGTCGCTCTACGCGTCCACGTCGGCGCGCGAGTTCATCAACGAGCAGACGCGCCTGGGCAGCAAGAGCGCCGAGGGCTGCGTGACGTCCATCCTGGGCATCGTCACCACCGGAGACGCCACCGCCTCGGACGCGGCCCGCAAGGCCAACATCACCCGCATCACCCACGTGGACCACAAGTTCGAGAACATCCTCGGCCTCTACGCGAAGTACTGCGTGACGGTGTTCGGCGACTAGCCGCCTGCCCGGCTGGCTGGAGTGCGAGCCCCCCCATGGGTTCCCTCGCCGCCCAGGAGACTGCTAGTTTCACGCTCGCTTCCGGCGTCCCCCACCTCGCTCCGACAGGAGTTCCCGGCCGCGAAGCTCAGTGAGAGCAGACTCCATGACCTTCAAGACCCTCGTTCGTCCTCTCCTCGTCGTCACCGCCACCGCCGGGGCCACCGCCTTCGCGCAGCCGGCGAAGCCCACCGTGGAGGCTCTGACCTCCGCCGCCCAGAACGTCATCATCAACCGCGCGCAGCTCACCGCGTTCAAGGCGCTGCCCAGCCGGTTCGAGGACGCGAAGAACCCCATCACCGCGGAGAAGGTGGAGCTGGGCCGGATGCTGTACTTCGACACCCGCCTGTCGAAGAACCAGCAGCTCTCGTGCAACAGCTGCCACGACCTGAACCGCTTCGGAGTGGACGGCAAGTCCTTCTCCTCCGGCCACAAGGGCCAGCTGGGCGGACGCAACTCGCCCACGGTGTACAACTCCGGTGCCCACCTCACCCAGTTCTGGGACGGCCGCGCCGCCACGCTGGAGGATCAGGCCAAGGGCCCCATCCTCAACCCCGTGGAAATGGCGATGCCCAGCGCCGAGCACGTCGTCGAGACGCTCAAGTCCATTCCCGGCTACGTCACCGCCTTCCAGAAGACCTTCCCCGGAGAGGCCGATCCGGTGACGTACGACAACCTGGCCAAGGCCATTGGCGCCTTCGAGCGGCAGCTCGTCACGCCCTCGCGCTTCGACAAGTACCTCGCCGGGGACGAGCAGGCGCTCACCCACGCGGAGAAGGCCGGCCTCAAGACGTTCATGGACCAGGGCTGCCAGCAGTGCCACTACGGCCCCGCCCTGGGCGGCTCGCTGGTGAAGCTCGGCGTCATCATCCCCTACCCCACCAAGGATCAGGGCCGCTACGACGTGACGAAGCGCGAGACGGACCGCATGGTCTTCCGCGTGCCCACCCTGCGCAACGTGTCGCGCACGGCGCCCTACTTCCACGACGGCTCCATCTCCGAGTTGCAGACGGCCGTGAAGCTCATGGCCCAGCACCAGCTCGGCAAGCAGCTCTCCGAGACCGAGACCCGGAACATCGTGGCCTTCCTCGACGCGCTCACCGGCGAGCTGCCCGCCAGCTACATCGCCAAGCCGTCGCTGCCCGCCAGCGGCCCCAAGACGCCGCGGCCGGACCCCACGTGAGCTAGTTGCCCCCACCCCGTTCCGGAGGGACGTGGCCCTGGGCCATGGACCGCCGGGCGGGGGGCTCGGTGGCCCGGCCCCGCTCCGCCAGGGCACGGACCACCGCCTCCAGGGCCGCGATGCGCCGGCCAGCGCGCCCCCGGGCCCAGGGCTCGATGCGAGGCGCCCCCAACAGCTCCGCCGCCTGTTCCACCCCACCCGTCTTCTGCTTGAGCGCCCGCGCGCTCGCGAGCCGCACGTTGACCGCCTCGGGCACGGGGAAGCCATCGCGCCGCAGCAGATCCAACGCGAACATCGTCCACACCGCGAGCTTGTCCCCCGGGCGCAGGAAGGCCTGGAAGCGTGCGAGGCCTGAGTCCACGGACTCGCCCGCGAGCAGCTCCGCCTCGGACAGCTCCACGTGCAGGGACGTGCTGCGCGCGAGCGGCTGGCGCGGCGCGAGCACCGCCTCCAGGCGCTCGCCGGTGGAGGGACGCACCGCCACCAGGTGCGCGAGCTCCGAGGGGAGGTTCTCCTCCTGGGGGTGAGCGTTGGCCTCGGCGTAGAGGAGCACCAGGTGCTCGAAGTCCTCGGCGATCGAGCGCAGCTCCAGGGGCGGACGCCAGGGGGCCTTGTAGAGGCGCTTGCGCCCCGGGCCCTCGCGCGTCGACTGGCGCTCGAGCTGCGTGTCCACCATGAAGTCGAAGGCGCCGAGCAGCGTGTCGAAGCGCTCCTGGCCGCCCTCGAGCAGGCCCAGCACCTCCACCACGGCCTCGATGGTGGAGACGCAGTGGTCGGCCGGCTCGGCGCGGATGCGGTAGTTGCTCGGGCGGCGCGGGACGAAGCCGATGCGCGGCAGGCCCGCGAGCAACGGGTTCGTCTTCACCAGCTTGCGCGCGAGCGGCCAGGTGCCATCCACCACGATGAGCGTCTCGGGGGGATTCTCCCGCGCCTCGTCGAGCGACATGGCTTCTTCGCCGGGGAAGAGGACGGCGACGCGCTCGGGACGGGCGGCGAGTTCGGTGAGGCGGGAGTGGCCGGAGAAGTCCACGCCCACGTGCAGCTCGGAGTTGGGAAGGGCCAGGTGCGCCATGCGGGCGGTGCCGATGGCCACCCGCCGCTCGCGGGGGTGCTGGAGGAAGACGACGTGGGTGCGCGAGTCCACCCGGGGCACGCGCGCGCAGTAGCACGTGGCCTGGGGGCGGAGGCACCGCAAACAGAGAGAACGCACCCCCGCGCTTTATCGGCCCCCGGGAGCCGCGGCAAGGTAGGACAAGAAACCGTGAACCTGCTCCTCCTCCATGACTCGGATTTCCTCCCCGACGGCACCGTCCAGATGACGGGCCGCCGCGCCCAGCACGCCCGCGAGGTCCTCCGCGCCGAGCCTGGCGAGACGCTCCGGGTGGGCCAGCTCGGCGGGCTCGTGGGCACCGGAGAGGTGCTGGAGAACACCCCCGGCCTGCTCCGCCTGCGCGTCTCCCTCACCGAGCCGCCCCCTCCCCGAGCGGGCGTGGATCTGCTGCTCGCCATCCCCCGCCCCAAGGCCCTCAAGCGCGTGCTGCCCGCCGTGGCCCAGCTCGGCGTGGACCGCGTCGTGCTCGTCAACGCCGCCCGCGTGGAAAAGAGCTACTTCGACTCCAAGGTGCTCGAAGGCGACTTCGTCGCGGAGCTGCTCCTCCAGGGCCTCGAGCAGGCGCGCGACACCCGGCTGCCCGAGGTGCTCGTGCGCGAGCGCTTCCGTCCCTTCATCGAGGACGAGCTCGACGCCCTCTTCGGCACCGAGGCGCTCCGCCTCCTGCCCCACCCGCCCGCGCCCGAGCCCCTCTCCCGCGTGGGCGTCCAGGCCGCGCCACGCGTGGTGCTCGCCGTGGGGCCCGATGGCGGCTGGGTGCCCTTCGAGGCCGAGCTCCTGTCCCGGCACGGCTTCCGCCCCTTCTCGCTCGGGCCGCGCATCCTCCGGGTGGAGACCGCCGTGCCCGTGCTCCTGGGACAGCTCGCCCTGTTGAGGGCGGAGGCGCCCCACCCGGCCTGAGCCTCAGCCCGCCGTCACCTTGAACTCGCGCTCCTGGGTGGAGGCATCGGGCGTCACGGTGAAGGACAGCCGGCCCACCTCCCGCCCATCCTCGGTCTCCAGCGACACGCGCCAGTCCCCGGCCCGGGGCGCCGTCAGGTACGCGAACGTGCGGAAGCCTCCATCCCGCCCGCCCTGCCCCAGGTACAGGCCCCCGTAGGTGTGGAACTCCGTCCAGCCCTTCCTCGGATCGTCGTACTCCCAGCGCAACAGCAGCCGCGTGCCCTTGTCCCCCGGGTACTGGGGCTTGAAGCTCGTGGGCGCGAAGATGCTGGCGAAGAAGTAGACCCGATCACCCGGGCGCGCCCGGAAGTCCTGATCCCCGCGCGCCCAGGGCCTCCACCCTCCGCCCTCGTGCAAGAGCCGGTAGTCGCGGCCCCGAGGCCCCTTCACCACCTGCACGTCGTGGTAGATGCCGCTCGCGAGCAGGGACAGGGGCACCGGGGGAATCGCCTTGAGCGCGTACAGGCCCAGCAGCACCGCCTGCACGCCCCACCCCGGCACGAGGATGTGCCACCACGGGTGTCGGCCCTCGCTCCTCCGGCCATGCACCACCACCGCCAGCGCGCCCATCACCGCGGCGGACAGGCCCGCGGCCCACAGGAACAACATCCCGCTGTAGTAGCCGCGCACCACGGGCAGCAGGTACGCGAAGTACGAGGTGAGGCAGAACGCGTAGAGCCCCACGCGCACCACCGGCCCCCGCGCCCGGAAGCGTGGCAGCTCGTTGGCCACCAGCACCCCGAAGACGCTCGCGAGGAACAGGAACGACGTCAGCCCGGAGGCGCTCTTGAAATAGAAGAGCGTGTAGGGACTCAGCAGGCCGCCGAGCAGGAAGTGCAGCGCGTCCTCGCGAAAGCGCCACACCCGGGCCAGCCCACGAGGGGGCGCGGCGCCCTCCCGCCAGCGCAGCTCCAGCCACAACAGCCACCCCAGCACGGCGAGGAACAGCCCCTGCTTGGTGAGCGTGAATCGGTTGTCGATGCGCGGCAGCGTGAGGATGTCGTACGCGAAGCTCGCGAAGAACAAGAGCGCCAGCTCCGCCTTCGCGTGGCGGGCCCGGAAGGCCCGGAACCGCTCCACCCACGAGGGCGCTTCCTCCCGCGCTTCCGGCGGCGCGACGAGCCCCAGGGGACCCACGGGCGAGGACCCGCAACCCTCCGGCTCGAGCGCCTCGGCGTTCTCTTCACTCAGTCGGGGGGCGGTCGAGGCCACGTCGGGTCCAGAACCTCTGCGTCGCGGGGGTGCTCGGGCCCTCTCGCGTCAGCACGAGAGGGCCTCGGGGAGACTCAGGCCGGGCTCTTGCCCGCCACCATCTCCGCCAGCTCGCCGCGCTCCTCCAGCTCCATGAGGATGTCCGAGCCACCCACGAACTTCCCGTGGATGTACACCTGCGGAATGGTGGGCCAGTTGGAGTAGTCCTTGATGCCCTGGCGCACCGCCGGGTCGGCCAGCACGTCCACCGTGTGCACCTCGCCGTGCTGCTGCAGGATCTGCAGCGCGCGCGCGGAGAAGCCGCACTGGGGGAAGAGCGCGTTGCCCTTCATGAACAGCACGATCTTGTGGTTCTTCACTTCAGCGTCGAAACGGGCCTTGAGCTCGGGGGACATCTCTCTGACTCCTGGTTATCGGGACCCGAGCTTCTTCCACTGCTCGGGCGAATAGGTCTTGAGCGCCAGCGCGTGCAGCTCGCCGGACTTCAACCACTGCTGCAGCGGCGCGTATACCAGCTGGTGCTGCTCCACCATGGACTTGCCGGCGAAGGACGGGCTCACCACGCGCGCCTCGAAGTGGTCTCCCGTACCGGTGGTGTCGTTCACGTCCACCTCCGAGCCGGGCAGCGCGCCGAGAATCCGCTCGCGGATGAAATTCGGATCAAGCATCAGTTCAGTCCCTTCCCCTTGAGCAGCATGGCGGGATCCACCCCCATGCTCTTCAGGGTGCTGTCCCATAGCAGACCCGGGTCACCTTCGAGCACCGGACGCGCGGACGCCTCGGCGAAGAGCCAGGCACCCGAGGCCAGCTCGTTCTCCAACTGGTGGGGACCCCAGTTGGCATACCCCAGGCAGAAGCGCAGGTGGGCCGACGGGTCCTTGAGCAGGGGGCCGAGCGTGTCCAGGGTGAGGCTCAGGTAGAGCCCGGGCACCACCTCGTGCTTCTCCGTCACCTGCTCGTTGTTGTGCAGGACGAACCCCCGGTGGTTCTCCACCGGGCCGCCCATGAAGACGGGCTGCCGGGAGCGCTCGGGGGCGATCGCCAGGGACTGGTTCTTGGCCAGGTCCCCCAACGTCAGGGAGGCGCCCCGGTTGATGACCAGGCCCATCGAGCCCGCCTCCCCATGCTCGAGCATGAGGACCACCGAGCGCCGGAAGTTCGAGTCCGTCAGTTGTGGCATCGCCACGAGGAGGCCAGGAACGAGTGTCTGCACAGAGGGAAGTTTCCGCCCTTCCCCCTCTCGGCGCAACCCATTCGTCCCCGAGGCCCATGCCCGGGCCGCGGGCCTAGTGCCAGCTCTTGTGCTGGGACTGGAGCGCCTGGGCGAGCTTCTCCGGGTTGAGGGGCTTGCCGATGAACAGATCCGCCCCCAGGCCCTTGCACTTGCGGGCCATGGACGCGTCGCTCATGGCGCTCACCCCGATGAGCACCGACTGGGGGAACTTCTCGCGCAGCCGGGCCATGAGGTTGGTGCCGCTGCGGCCGGGCAGGAACACGTCCACGATGGCCGCGTCCATGCGCTTGTTGCGCACGGCGAACTCGGCCTCCTCGGCGCTCCCCACGGGAAGGGCCTCGTAGCCCCACTGGCTCACCAGCTCCACCAGCAGCTCGCGGTGCGCCGGATCGTCCTCGACGATCAGGACCGAGCCCTTGACCTGTTCCAGCTTGAGGTTGTCGTCATCCCGGGTCCGGGCGTGACCCGTGGCGATGGGAAGCTCCTCGTTGACGGTGGACATGGCAACCTTCGCTGAAGTGAAAGAGTTCATTTGACAGGCAACGGATGCATCCGGGCCTGGGATTCCACATTAGGCACTGCCTTTCGGAACCGCCTCCCCCCCCGGGGCTAGACGCGGCGCGTTCCCGCCCCAAGTCCCTGGGAAGCAAGGGAGGCGCCAAGCACCACCAGCACCAGGAGTACCCACGCGGGTAGCACCACGCGTGCACCTCCTTCGTAGATGAGCGCGGCATAACTCGTGCCGAGGTAGCGGCCGAGCGACATGGGCTCCATCCGGGCGATGCCGAAGAAGCTGATGGTGGATTCGGTGAGGATCGCCGTGGGCAGGCGGCTGAGGAAGACGGCGAGCACGAAGGGGCGCAGGGCCGGCCAGAGGTGGACGCGCAAGAGGTGCCCCCTTCCCGCGCCGAGCGCCCGGGAGGCGGCGACGAATTCCTGGGCCTCCAGGGTGGCGAGCCGGTTGCGGAACATGCGCGCCGGCCCCGCCCACCCCACCAGCGCCAGCGACATCACCATCAGGCCGAAGGGGCCGAGCCCGCCCGCCTGCCCGGCATCCAGGAGGGACTGACCGGCGAGTTGCAGCACCATCACCACCAGCACGTCCGGCAGGGCGAAGAAGGCATCCACCCCCCGTAGGATCTGATGCTCCAGCCAGCCCCCGGCGGCCCGGGCGCTCATCGCCACCCCGAGCCCCACCGCGGTGGACACCGCCCCGGCCGTCAGCCCCACCACCAGGGAGACCCACAAGCCCCCGAACGCCAGCTCGCACACGCTCTGGTCCGGGTGGGAGGGGTCCATGCCCAGGGGGCAGGTGTGGGACAGGGCCTCGGGAAACATCCGGCCGGCCAGCCAGCTCGCGAGCCCCAGGCCCACGAGCAGCACGAGCCCGACCCAGGCCCTCGGGGGAACGCGGCTCATGAGGAGACCTCCCGCGCGCGGGGATCCACGAGCAGGCGCACGACCTCCACCGCCAGGCCGACGACGACGAGCAGCGAGGCGAACACGGTGGTGGACACCACGACGACGGCCACCTGCTTCTGCAACACGGCGAGCACGTAGAGCTGGCCGAAGTAGGGCAGGCCGAAGACGCGCTCGGCGGCGAAGGAGCCGGCGAGCAGCGCGGTGGCCACGGGGCCCACGGCATCCAACAGGGCGGGCAGCACGTTGGGCAGCACATGGCGCCAGAGCACGGCGCGGGGAGACAGGCCCTTGCCGAGCGCGGTGCGCACGTAGTCGCGCGCCATTTCCGTGTCGAGCGCGTCCGCCACCAGGGTGCCCAGGAAGATGCCGGGCCACACGGAGATGACGAGCGCGGCGCAGAGCTCGGGCAGCAGGTGACCGCGCTCCACCACCTCGGGGGCGAGCAGCAGCGCGGGGATGAAGACGGGCGTGCCGAAGGCGATGGCGGGCAGCACGTCGGAGAGCACGGCGAGCCGGCCCCGGCGCCACCTCGCCCGGAACAGCGCGTAGGCCAGGGCCCACCCGAGCGCGAGCACGAGCGCCACCAGCCCCACGCCCACGCTGCCCGACAGCTTCCACGCCAGCTCATCACCGGTGACGCCCTGGGCGCTCGTGCCCAGGCGCTCGCCGCGCACGAGCTTCTGCCATGGCCTGAGGAAGCCGAGCGGCTCACCCAGGCCGAGGTCGCGGCGGTAGGAGGCGAGCACCTCGGCCGGCACCTGCCGCTTGGACTCGTCCTCGCTCGTGAGCGGCAGCGCGGCCATGAGGAAGTAGGACGCGAGCGCCACCACGGGAACGAGCACCACTTGCCGGCCCAGGCGGACGAACACGGGAGACATCAGCGCGCCTCCACGGTGGGCCCGGCCCGGCGCAAGTCGCGCAGGGACAGGAAGTTGAAGGGGTCCACGTCCACGCCGTGCAGGAAGGAGCGGACCCGGAAGTAGCGGTCCGGATGGTAGAGCGGCGCGATCACCGCCATCTCGTCGAGCAGCAGCGTCTGGGCCTGGGAGTACAGGACGCGCGCCCGGGCGATGTCGGCCTCGGCGTCGGCTTGATCCAGCAGCGACTCGAAGCGGGCCATGGGCTCGCCTCCGCGCTGCGTCTCCCAGCCCGTCTGGTGCAGACCATTGCGCTCGAAGAGGGTGAAGAAGGTGTTGGGGTGCGCGTAGTCCGCCCCCAGGCGGCGCAGGTAGAGATCATAGGACCGAGGACCCGCGGGCGTGCGGCGGGCCACCTCGGCGGAGTAGTCCGAGCGCGCATCCAGCGTCACCTGGATGCCCACCCGGGCGAGCTGCGCGACCAGGCGCTCGGCGATGGCCGTCTCGGGCACGAAGGAGTCCCCCGCCCGGTAGACGAGCCGCAGGGGCCGATCGAGCCCAGGCACCCCGGCCAGCACTTCCCGGGCCCGCTCGGGCGCGAAGTCGGGCAGCCGCGCCGCCTCCTCGGGCGTGGCGGCACCGGGCAACTCCGGGGGCAGCAACTCATTTCCGGGTCGCGCCCGCGGCAACAGGCCCTTCATGAGCGCCTTCCGGTCGATGGCCTGGGAGATCGCGCGCCGTACCTCGGGCCTGTCCAGCGGCGCGCGCTCGGTGTTGAAGGCGAGGAAGTAGGTGGAGAGCAGCGGCTCGCGCTGGAGATCCGCCGGAGGCTTGCCCTGGAGCGCGAGGGCGCTGTCGACGAAGACGAAGTCCACCCGCTCCCGCTCGTAGAGGGCTGGGCCCACCTCGGACTTGAGCAGGGTGAGCACGGGGACGATCTGCTCCCCGGGACCGAGCGGTGGGGAGAAGGCCGAGTGCGGGTTGTGCACGAGCCGCACGCGCTCCCCCGCGCGATCCCACGTCTCGACGCGGTAGGGGCCGAGCGCGAGCGGGTGTCCGTCCCGGGGCCGATCGAAGTAATCCCGGATGCCCTCCTCGCTCCGGCCCGCGAGCACCGCCGAGGGCACGGGGAAGAAGAGGTAGACGTTGGCCAGACGCGAGAGGAAGTAGCCCCGGGGCCGGCTCAGGGTGACGCGCAGGGTGTGCACGTCCATCGCCTCGACCCCGGTGCGCGCGAGCGCGGCCTGGAGCTGCTCGGCCGGGGCGCGATTCTCCTGGAGGGCGAGCACCTCCTCGGCGCCGGCGAGGTCCGCCATCTCTCCGCGCTCACGGCCCTGGAGGGCGCGGTGCCAGCCCATGACGAAGTCCTGGGCGACGAGTGGAGAGGTGCCATCGGACCAGCGCACGTCCTCGCGCAGGTGGAAGGTGTAGACCTCCTGGCCCGAGTCGTTGACGAAGCGCTCCCAGCGCGTGGCGAGCCCGGGCTGGACGGAGTTGTCCGGCGCGAGCGTGGTGAGGCCGCGCTGGGTAGCGAGCATGACGGGGTAGTTGGCCCAGTTGATGGGATCCGAGTAGCTCCAATCGAGGGTGGTGGGCATCGAGGGGACGACCACCTTGACGCCCGGCTCGGGCTGGAAGCCACAGCGGCCGCAGCCCGCGGCCACGACGAGCAGCGCGAGCAGCAGGGCGGAGGAAGGAGAGCGCGCGAGGGGAGCCACGGAGCCGGGGTTGTACCGCGTCGCTGGAGGGGAGTGGAAAAGACCACGGGCCCCAGGAGACGAGTCCTGGAGCCCGCGGGGACGACACAACCTTCAGGCCGGGGCCCTTACACCGCCGCCGTGGGCTCCACGGTGACCTTGGCCGGCTCCTTGCGGCCGAACTCCTCGGGCTTCTCCAGGACGAGGGCCTCGCGCAGCACGTCGTCCACGAACTCCACGGGGACGATTCTCAGCTGGGCGCGGATCTTCTTGGGGATGTCCTTGAGGTCCTTCTTGTTCGCCTTGGGGATGAGGACGGTCTTGATGCCGGCGCGGTGCGCGGCGAGCGTCTTCTCCTTGAGGCCGCCGATGGGCAGCACACGGCCGCGCAGGGTGATTTCACCCGTCATGGCCACATCGCGGCGCACCTGGACCTTGGTGAGCGCGGACACGAGCGCGGTGCACATGGTGACGCCGGCGGACGGGCCGTCCTTGGGGATGGCGCCCTCGGGCAGGTGCACGTGGATGTCGTAGTTCTCGAACATCTTGCGATCGATGCCGAACTTGTCCGCCCGCGTGCGCACGTAGGACATGGCGGCCTGGGCCGACTCCTGCATCACCTCGCCGAGCTTGCCGGTGATGATGAGCTTGCCCTTGCCGGGCATCACCGTGGCCTCGGTGGTGAGGATCTCTCCGCCCAGCTCCGTCCAGGCCAGGCCCGTGACGATGCCCACCTGATCCTCGCGCTCGGCCATGCCGTAGCGGAAGCGCGGGGTGCCCAGGTACTTCATCACCAGCTTGCGATCGACGGAGATGTCGCGCTTGCCGTTCTTGAGCACGTCCCGGGCGATCTTCCGGTACACGCCACCCACCTCACGCTCGAGCGAGCGCACGCCGGACTCGCGCGTGTAGCGGTGGATGATGGTGCGCAGGGCCTCGTTGGTGAAGTCGATCTTCAGGTCCGAGACGCCGTTGGCCTCCTGCTCCTTGGGCAGCAGGTAGCGCCGCGCGATGTTGAGCTTCTCCGGCTCGGTGTAGCCGGCGATGCGGATGACCTCCATGCGGTCCTGGAGGGGACCGGGGATGTTGTGCATCGTGTTGGCGGTGCAGATGAACATCACCTTGGACAGGTCGTAGTCGAGGTCCAGGTAGTGGTCGTTGAAGTTGTGGTTCTGCTCGGGGTCCAGCACCTCCAGCAGCGCCGCGCTCGGGTCGCCACGGAAGTCGGTGGACATCTTGTCGATCTCATCGAGCAGGAAGACGGGGTTGTTGCTGCCCGCCTTCTTGAGCGACTGGATGAGCTTGCCGGGCATGGCGCCGATGTACGTGCGCCGGTGGCCGCGGATCTCCGCCTCGTCGCGCACGCCGCCGAGCGACAGGCGCACGAACTTGCGGCCGGTGGCGCGGGCGATGGAGCGCGCCAGCGACGTCTTGCCCACGCCCGGAGGCCCCACGAAGCAGAGCACGGGGCCCTTGAGCTTCTTCACCAGCTGCTGCACCGCGAGGTACTCGAGGATGCGCTCCTTGGGGCGCTTGAGGCCGTAGTGGTCCTCGTTGAGCACGCGCTCGGCCTCGACGACGTCCAGGCGATCCTGGGTCTCCTCGTACCAGGGCAGGCTGATGATCCAGTCGATGTAGTTGCGCACGACGGTGGCCTCGGCGCTCATCGGGCTCATCATCCGGAGCTTCTTGAGCTCCTTCTTGACCTTGAGCGTGGCCTCCTTGCTCATGCGCTTGTTCTTGAGCTTCTCCTCGATCTCCTGGATCTCGTTCTTGAACTCGTCGCGCTCGCCCAGCTCCTTCTGAATGGCCTGCATCTGCTCATTCAGGTAGTACTCCTTCTGGGTCTTCTCCATCTGCTTCTTGACGCGCGTGCGGATCTTCTTCTCGACCTGGAGGATCTCGATCTCGCCCTGCATCAGCTCGTAGAGCTTCTCGAGCCGCTTGGCGGGGCTCTCGGTCTCGAGCAGCGCCTGCTTGTCGTTCAGCTTGAGGGAGAGGTGGGCGACGATGGTGTCGGCCAGGCGCGCCGGGTCATCGATGCTCGCCACCTGCATGAGCATCTCGGGCGGGATGCGCTTGTTGAGCTTGACGAAGGCCTCGAAGACCGAGTGCACGCTGCGCACGAGCGCCTCGAGCTCCACGGACTTCTCGCTGACCTCCTCGACGTCCTCGACCTCGACCATGAAGAAGGCGTCGTTGGGCTGGAAGCGCTTGACCTTGGCGCGGCGCACACCCTCCACGAGCACCTTCACGGTGCCATCGGGCAGGGGCAGCAGCTGGATGACGTGGCCGATGGTGCCGAAGTGGAAGATGTCCTCGGCGGTGGGGTCGTTCGTCTTCGCCTTCTTCTGGGCGGCGAGCAGGATGACGGCCTTGTCATCGGGACCCTTGTGGGCCATCGCGTCCTTCAGCGCGGCGATGGACTTCTCGCGGCCGACGAACAGAGGCACCACCATGTGCGGGAAGACGATGATGTCCCGCAGCGGGAGGAGCGGAATCGTGCTGCCGCGCTTCTGGGCATCCTTCTTGTCGTCTCGTCCGAAGAACATGTATTCGCCACCTGCCTGCTTGCCACCCTGGGCAGCAAGCCCCTGTAAAAGTTTCCCGCACGGACACCCAGAGTCCAGGCGGGGTGAAGCCGGCTTCTATAACACGCCGATTCTAGCGGCCGTTCCCTGGGTGAAAGATGGGGAACGTTGTCCTGCGAGCAAGGGAACACCCCGCCATCCCCGGGTGTCCGGTCGCTGCTTTGGCGGCCCCAGGCTCTTTTTTCGCCGAATGATTAAGGAGCCCATGTAACGCCCAGGGTGCCGGAGAGAAAGGCATAGAGATCCACGCTGGACTCGATGGATTTGGCCACCTGATCCGAGCCGCCGTGGCCCGCGTTGGCCTCGATGCGCAGCAAGGCGGGCGCCGGGGAGCCCGCCCCCTGCACGGCGGCCACGAACTTCCGGGCATGCAGGGGATCCACCCGGTCGTCGTGATCCGCGGCCATCATCAGGAGGGCGGGGTACGCCGTGCCCGGCCGCACGTGGTGGTAGGGCGAGTAGGCGTGAATCACCTGGAAATCCGAGGGGTTGTCGGCGGTGCCGTACTCGGGGATCCACGTCTTGCCGCTGCCGAACAGGTGGTAGCGCACCATGTCGAGCAGCGGCACCTGGCACACCACGGCGCCATAGAGTTCCGGGCGCTGGGTCATGGCGGCCCCCACCAGCAGGCCCCCGTTGCTGCCCCCGGAGATGGCCAGGCGGCCCGGGCGGGTATAGCGCTCGCGGACGAGGAACTCGGCCACCGCGTGGAAGTCGTCGAAGACGTTCTGCTTGCGGTGCAGGCGGCCGGCCTCGTGCCAGGCGGAGCCGTACTCCCCTCCCCCGCGCAGGTTGGCCACCGCGTACACCCCGCCCGCGTCCAGCCACGGGAAGATGCTGGCGCGGAAGGACGGCAAGAGGCTGATGTTGAAGCCGCCATAGCCGGTGAGCAGCACGGGCCGCTCACCATCGCGCTTCAGGTCCCGGCGGTGCACGAGGAACACGGGCACCCGCGTGCCGTCGTTCGAGCGGCAGAAGGCCTGCTCGACGGTGTAGCGCTCGGGCTGAAGGGGCAGCTCCACCCGGGCCCAGGTCTCCACGCGCCCGGTGGACACGGACGTCTTGTAGACCTGGGGGGGCGTGACGAAGGAGCTGAAGACGAACCACGCCTCGTCCCGATCCTCCAGTCCATAGAGGTTGCTCGCGGCGCCCACGCCGGGCAGGGCCACGTCGCGCACGGGCTCGCCCGTAAGCGTCAGCAGGCGCACCCGGGTGGTGGCGTCCTGGAGGTACTCGAGCGCCAGGTGCCCGCCCACGATGTGGAGGCCCTGGAGCGAGGCCACGGAATCCTCCGGGACGAGTTCCTTCCAGTCCGCGCGCCCGGGCCGCTCCGGCTCCACCCGGAAGACGCGCTGGCGCGGCGCGCCCTCGTCGGTGAGGACGTAGAAGACGTCGCGCCAGACGTCGAGCGAGTACTTCGCCCCCTCGCCCTTCACGAGCAGGCGGAAGTCCTTCTCCCCCACCCGCTTCCACCAGATGTCGTTCTCGCTCCAGCCGCGGGTGACGTAGACGAAGAGGTACTGGCCATCCCGGCTGACGTGGCCGTTGAGGAACGTCTTGGGGTCGCCGGTGCGCGGGTGCACCACGGGATCCGCGTCCGGAGGCGTGCCCAGGCGGTGCAGGCGCAGCTCGGTGTAGCCGGGCCGCTCGGCCACGGGGATGGAGGGGTCCGTGGGCAGCCACGCGTAGTAGAAGGACGCGCTGTCCGGCGTCCAGCTCGGCGAGGCGTACTTGGCCCCGGGGATGACGTCCACCTCGCTCCACGCGCCCGAGTCCACATCCAGCACATGGAGGATGGCCTCGTCCGCGGCGTTGGGCTTGCGGGTGAAGGCCAGCTTGCGCCCGTCCCACGAGGGCGACCACAGGCCGAGCGACACCGTGCCGTCCGCGCTCCAGGTGTTGGGATCCAGCAACACCCGCTCCTCGCCCTTGTCGCCCTCGCGCCAGTAGAGGACGGCCTTCTCCTTGTCCTTGTGGGTGCGGACATAGAAGTAGCGCTCGCCGCGCACGGCGGGCGCGGACACGGACTCCACGTAGAACAGCTCGGTGAAGCGCCGGCGCAGGGCGTCGCGGCCGGGCACCCGGGCGAGGTGCTCGCGGGTGAAGGCGTCCTGGGCGCGCATCCACGCCTGGACCTCCGGGGAGCGCTCGTCCTCCAACCAGCGATAGGGGTCGGGCACCGGCACGCCGTGCAGGGTGTCCACCACCGCCTCGGTCCTCGTGGGCGGGTAGTTCATTCCGGGCGAGTCTCCTTCCAATGACGGCGCGGGCAAGACAACGCCCCCGGCACTCCCACGCGGGTGCGCGGGAGGGGCGGGGGCGTTCGGGGAGTCACGCGGACTCCGTCAGGCGCTTTCCTTCTTCGGCTCGGGCTCCTTCTCCTTGTTGTCCTGGGAGTGGAGCACCACCGGCTCGCTCTTCTTGAGGATGACCTCCTCGGAGATGACGACCTCGCGGGCCGTCTTGCGCGAGGGCAGCTCGTACATGACGTCCAGCATGGCCGTCTCCAGGATGGAGCGCAGGCCGCGGGCGCCCGCCTTGCGGCGGATGGCCTCGGAGGAGATGGCCTTGAGCGCCCCGTCCGTGAACTTCAGCGAGATGCCGTCCAGGTCGAAGAGCTTCTTGTACTGCTTGGTCAGCGCGTTCTTCGGCTGGCTGAGGATGTTGACGAGCGCCGGCTCATCCAGCTCCTCGAGCGCCGTGACGATGGGCAGACGGCCGATGAACTCCGGAATCATGCCGAACTTGAGCAGATCCTCCGGCTCCACGTGCTTGAGCAGCTCGGTGAGGTTGCGCTGGCGCTTGGACTGGATGTCCGCGCCGAAGCCGAGGCTGCGCCCGCCCAGGCGCCGCTCGATCACCTGCTCCAGGCCGCCGAAGGCGCCGCCGCAGATGAAGAGGATGTTCGTCGTGTCCACCTGCAGGAACTCCTGCTGCGGGTGCTTGCGGCCCCCCTTGGGCGGCACGTTGGCGATGGTGCCCTCGATGATCTTCAGGAGCGCCTGCTGCACGCCCTCACCCGACACGTCGCGGGTGATGGAGGGGTTCTCCGACTTGCGCGCGATCTTGTCGATCTCGTCGATGTAGACGATGCCGCGCTGGGCGCGCTCGATGTCGTGGTCCGCCGCCTGGAGCAGGTTGACGATGATGTTCTCGACGTCCTCGCCCACGTAGCCGGCCTCGGTGAGGCACGTGGCGTCGGCGATGGTGAAGGGCACGTTGAGGATGCGCGCGAGCGTCTGGGCGAGCAGCGTCTTGCCGCTGCCGGTGGGGCCGAGCAGGAGGATGTTGCTCTTCTGCAGCTCCACGTCGTCCATGGCGACCTTGGACTCGATGCGCTTGTAGTGGTTGTGCACCGCCACGGAGAGGGCCTTCTTGGCGCGCTCCTGACCCACCACGTACTCGTCGAGGATGGCCTTGATCTCACTGGGCCGCGGGATGCGCAGCTTCGTGTCCTTGGTCTCCTCGCGGTCGATCTCCTCCGCGATGATGTCGTTGCACAAGCCGATGCACTCGTCGCAGATGTAGACCGTCGGCCCGGCGATGAGCTTCTTCACCTCTTTCTGCGACTTGCCGCAGAACGAACAGCAGAGGGATTGGTTGTCTCGCTTCTCCACGTTCTTGCCCGCCATGTAAGCCCTCGCTGCAAACCGCCTGGAGGTGCGCTCTCACCGACCAGCCCGCTCCCCCTGCCCACGACCAATCTAGTCAGTCCCCTTGGGGGGCGTCCACGCACCTGTGGGATACTTAACGCCCCCGAACCGCTGGCGCCGGAAACAAAAGCCGGAGACGCGGTACGTCATTCCCGCGGCTCCGGCTCGAGACTGCCTGGAAGGTGTCCTACTTGCGCTCGCCCGGGGGCAGGAGGCTCTTCCGGGGGTTCTGCACCTCGTCGATGATGCCGTAGGCCTTGGCCTCGGAAGCGCCCATGAAGTAGTCGCGATCCGTGTCCTTTTCGACACGCTCGATGGGCTGGCCGGTGTGCTTGACGATGAGCTCGTTGAGCTTGGCGCGCATCCGGAGGATTTCCTTGGCCTGGATCTCGATGTCCGTGGCCTGGCCGCGCACCCCGCCCAGGGGCTGGTGGATCATGATGCGCGAGCTGGGCAGGGCGTAGCGCTTGCCCTTCGCCCCGGCGAGCAGGAGCACGGCGCCCATGGAGGCCGCCTGGCCCACGCAGATGGTGGACACGTTGGGCTTCACGTACTGCATCGTGTCGTAGATGGCGAGGCCCGCCGTCACCGACCCGCCGGGCGAGTTGATGTAGAGGTTGATGTCCTTGTCCGGGTCCTCGGACTCGAGGAACAGGAGCTGGGAGACGATGACGTTGGCGACGTCATCGTCGATCTCCGTTCCCAGCATGACGATCCGGTCCTTCAGGAGCCGGCTGTAGATGTCGTACGAGCGCTCTCCGCGGTGGGTCTGCTCGATGACATAGGGAACGGGCATGAAGGGCATGGCAACCTCGGGAAGGAGAGCGTGGAACGAAAAGACGCCTAGGAATACTTCGCCTGGGCCTTGAGGAATTCAATCGTCTTTTCTTCGCGGAGTCGCAGGCTCAACCCCTGACGCTCCTCGGGCCCCTTGAAGTACTTGCGGACGACGTCGATGGACTGGTTGGCCTCCTTGGCCAGCTCGGCGATCTTCTTCTCCACGTCCTCGTCGGTCGTCTTGAGGTTCTCCTTGAGCGCGATGGACTCGAAGAGCAGCGCCCCGCGCACCTCCTGGAGGGCCTCCTCGCGCAGCTCCTCGCGCAGCCGGGCGAAGTCCAGGTTGAGCCGGCGCGGATCCATCCCCATGCGGGCCATGGCGCGCAGCCGCTGCTCGAGCATCTGATCGATGGTGCGCTCCACCATGGACCGGGGCACCTCGAACGCGTTGCGCTCGACGAGCGCCTTGATGAGGGCCGCGCGCTCCTCGCCCAGCACCCGGTTCTTCTTGTTGATCTCCAGGTCGGAGCGGATCTTCGTGCGCAGCTCCGCGAGCGACTGCGTCTCGCCCGCCTCCTTGGCGAAGTCGTCGTTGAGCTCGGGGATGATCTTCTTCTTGAGCCCCTTGACGTGGAACTTGAAGTGGGCCGTCTTGCCCTTCACGTCCTCGACGCGGTAGTCGGCCGGGAAGGTGTAGTCCAGCTCCCGGGTCTCGCCCACCTTGGCGCCCTCGAGCGCCGCCACGTTGGACTCCACCAGCTCACCGGGAGCCAGCTCCACCGTCACGCCCTCGGCCTTGCTGCCGGGGAACTCCTTGCCGTCCACGAGCGCCTCGTAGTCGACAGTGGCGAAGTCGCCCGCCTGCGCGACGTCCCGGCCCTCGACCGCATCCAACCGCGCCATGTTCTGGCGCAGCTGCTCCAGGCGCTCGTCCACCTCGGCGTCCGTCACCTGGGAGTCCACGCGCGTGAGCGGCAGGCCCTGGTAGTCCTTGGCCTCCACCTGGGGCTTGACCTCGACGCGGGCCTCGAAGGTGAAGGGGGCGTTGGTCTTCAGGCCCGAGTTGTTCGTCACCTGGGGAGGAGCCACCGCCTCCACCTTGTGGTCGCGCACGGCCTCCAGCCAGGCGCTCTGCACCACGCGCTGGATGACGTCGTCCTCCACCCGCTCCCGGAAGCGCTGCTCGAGGATGCGCCGGGGCACCTTGCCCTGCCGGAAGCCGGGCAGCTTCACCTGCTTGCCCAGGGCGGAGTACGCGCGGGTGAGTTCCTCGGCCACGCGGGCGGTGTCGACCTCGATGGAGAGCTTCTTCTCGATGGGAGAGAGCTCCTCGACCTGGACCTTCATGTGATGCCTCGCTCGCGCCGGCCCCCAGAGGGCGCCGACGTGTCGGATGGGTGAAGAGATGTGGGGGTCCGCGTTTAGGAGATAGGACAGGCCCGGTCAACGCGAAAGGGCCAGAGTGGGCGAGGAGGGACTCGAACCCTCACACCTTGCGATACCAGATCCTAAGTCTGGCGCGTCTACCAGTTCCGCCACCCGCCCGGGTGCGCTGCCATGCCCCCGCTCCGGCCAACAACCCGGAGTCCGGCACCGGCCATCCAGGGAGCGGGGAAAAAGAAACGGGGCTCCCTCATCTCTGAGGGAGCCCCGTTTTGTCGTTGAGAGCGGAGGGAATCGAACCCACAACCTATGGATTAAGAGTCCATTGCTCTACCAATTGAGCTACGCTCCCGACCTTCCTGCTTGCGTCGCCGAGCGGTTCGTCACCGCGCGTCGACGGGGACGGCTTGTACGTTTCCACGCCGCCCACGTCAAACTCTTTTTTCGTACCCCGTTGCGCCCCCGTTGCACGCCCGCCCGGGCCCCCCGCGCTCCCCTGTCCGCCCTCCGGCCGCCCTCGAAGAGGCCCTGAACATCCGTACAGCCGGACGGATAGAATGACCTTGCTACAGGGTTGAATCAGTCCCGAGCGCGGGCGGACGGTGGTCGTCCGCCCTTTTCGAAGGCGGAGAAGAAGCGGCAATGGAAGCGCACAACAAGGTGGAAACGACGGCCGGACAGTGGAACCCCGAGCGCGTGGAGCTCATCCGGCGGACCATCTGTCCCCGAGGCATCGGGGACGACGAGTTCGCCCTCTTCATTGAACAGTGCAAGCGCTCCGGGTTGGACCCGTTGCTCAAGGAGGCCTTCTGCGTGGCCCGGCGACAGAACGTGGGGAACCGGGAGCGGCCCAACTGGGTGTCCCGGCACGAGTTCCAGCCCTCGGAGGCGGGGATGCTGGCACGCGCCGAGCGCTTCCCGGACTTCCGCGGCATCCAGGCGAGCGCGGTGTACGCCGAGGATGACATCATCGTGGATCAGGGCAAGGGCGAGGTGGTGCACCGCTTCAACCCGGCCAAGCGCAAGGGCAGCCTGGTGGGCGCCTGGGCGCGCGTGGTGCGCGACGCGAAGCTGCCCGTGGTGGTGTGGCTGGACTTCGCGGGCTACGTGCAGCAGACACCCCTGTGGTCGAAGATTCCCACGACGATGATCGAGAAGTGCGCGCGCGTGGCGGCGCTGCGCAAGGCGTACCCCGAGGCCTTCGGCGGCCTGTACGTGCGCGAGGAGATGCCGGCCGAGGAGTTCGAGGCCCCGAACGAGCCCGTCGCCCCGGCGGCACCGGCCAACTACGAGGTGCTCGGCACGCGGCCCGGTCCGGTCAAGGCGTCCTTCCCCACCTCCGCGCGCGAGGTGCGCGAGGAGAAGGAGCCCACGCCCGCGCTGGTGGTGGAGCAGGCCAGGGAGAAGGAGCCCGCGCGTGAGCCCGAGCCTACGCCGGAGCCGGTGAAGGCCCGCCCCGCTCCAGCCGCCGAGCAGGCGAGCACGAGCGAGGCCCCGCCCGCGAAGCTCAAGAGCGCGTCGGTGGTGGTGGCGTTCGGCAACAACAAGGGGAAGATGGCCTCGGAGCTCAGCGACGAGGAGCTCGCCGAGACCATCGATCTGGCGCACGAGAAGCTGATGGAGCAGCCCAAGGCGAAGTGGGCCCGGGCGATGCGCGAGAACCTCGCGGCGCTGGAGATCGAGGCGGAGCTGCGCTGCCGTGTTCCGGCGGCGAACGACGCCAAGGCCTGAAGTGTGAAGTGAAGAAGTCCCCGGCGCGGCGGCACCCTCGACGAGGGGGTGCTGCTGTGCGCCCAGAGGGACTTGAACCCCCAACCCTCGGCTTCGAAGGCCGATGCTCTATCCAGTTGAGCTATAGGCGCGGGAAAGAGGGTTTCAGGTGGGCGGCCAACCGGGATCGAACCGGTAACCTCAGGAGTCACAGTCCTGCGCTCTAACCAGTTGAGCTATGGCCGCCATCACGGGCGAAAAACCGTGCTGAAACGCGGGGCTTCCCTACCGTGGAAACCGCCCGGACACAAGCCCTTTGTCGCGAGGGCACGCTTGGCCCCTTTCGCCGGGCGAGGGAGCAAGGGGTCCAGCTCAGCGGCGCGTGAGAATCACCGGACCCTCACCCGTGATGGCCACGGAGTGCTCGACGTGGGCGGCGAGCCGGCGGTCCTGGGTGACGGCGGTCCATCCGTCACCGAGTATCTCGATGTCCTCCGCGCCCGCGCTGACCATCGGCTCGATCGCCAGCACCATGCCCCGCTTGAGCCGGAGCCCATGGCCGGGCGAGCCGAAGTTGGGGACCGCGGGGGACTCGTGCATGAAGCGCCCGATGCCATGCCCGCTGAATTCCTTCACCACGGAGAAGCCATGCTTCTCGACGTGGCTCTGCACGGCCCAGCCAATGTCCTCCAGGCGATTGCCATGGACGCAAGCGGCGATGGCCTTGTCCAAAGCCTGTCGCGTCACTTCAATCAGCCGGCGCGCCTCCTCGCTGAGGGTTCCAACCCCGATGCTCCGGGCCGAGTCAGCGCAGAAGCCTCCCTTGTAACAGGCGAAATCGATCCCGATGACATCCCCGTCCTCGAGAATCACATCCTTCCTCGGGATGCCGTGGACCACCACCTCGTTCACGGAGGTGCAGATCACCGCGGGGTACGGGGGCAGGCCATGCGGCGCGTAGCCCAGGAACGCCGAGGTCGCTCCAGCCTTGGTCATCACCTCGTTGGCCACCTCGTTGAGTTCCCACGTGGACACACCAGGGCGGCAGGCTGCCTCGACCGCATCGAGCACGTCCGCGACAATCAAGCCGACCCGCCGCATCTTGGTGAGGTCTTCGGCGGTCTTCAGGGTGATGGAGGAGGAGCTCATGAGCGCTCACGCACATTCCAGGACTGTCGTTTCGACGAGTGATTGGAAAAGCGAAGGGGTTGGAATCCGAGGGACTCATCCCAGGAATTCCAACCCCTAGAGGTACGCGCCAGGCGGGACTCGAACCCACGACCCTCGGCTTAGAAGGCCGATGCTCTATCCAGCTGAGCTACTGGCACCCAGGCCGTATGAGACCCAACGTCCAACCCAACGATATCGGGGCGAGAGGATTCGAACCTCCGACCCCCTGCGCCCAAGGCAGGTGCGCTACCAGGCTGCGCTACGCCCCGATAAGACGGCCATTCTTGCTGCATCCGAACCGGACGCGCAAGGACAACCTTCCTGACGCCTGCTCACCTTCCAACGGTTCCGCTTCCGGCCAGTGCCAGCAGGCGGGGCTTCATCTTCGAGAAGGCCGCGCCCCGGTGCGACACCGTGGCCTTCTCCTCCGACGTCAGCTCCGCCAGGGCCCGCCCTCCGGGCAGCTCGAAGACCGGATCATACCCGAAGCCGTGCGAGCCCCTCGGCGCGTGGCCGATCCGGCCCTCGCAGCGGCCCACCTCCACGAAGGACGTCTCCGAGCCGGGAAGCGCCAGGCACAGCGCACAGACGAACGCCGCGGTGCGCCGCTCGTCGGCAACCCCGGATAGCTCCGCGAGCAACTTCTCGTAGCGCGCGCGATCATCCCCCTCGGCATAGCGCGCCGAGTGCACGCCGGGACGGCCGCCCAGGGCATCCACGCACAGCCCCGAGTCATCCGCCAGGACGGGCAGCCCGCTGGCCTCCGCGTAGGCACGGGCCTTCTTGCGGGCGTTCTCCTCGAACGTGGCGCCATCCTCCACGGGCTCGGGGATGGGGGGCAGATCCTTGAGGGACACCACCTCCACGGCATCCCCCACGAGGCCGCGCAGCTCGCGCAGCTTGCCTTGATTGGTGGTGGCGAAGAGCAGACGGGGCTTCATGCGCTCAGGCTCCCAGGACCTTGGCCTGCGCCTCGGTGAGCTGGCGGATGGCGGCCAGCCCCGCGTCCAGCATGGCGTCCAGCGTCTTGCGATCGAACATCTTGTGCTCGGCGGTGCCCTGGACCTCGACGATGCGGCCGTCCCCCGTGGCCACCAGGTTCAGGTCCACGTCGGCCGAGGAATCCTCCTCGTAGTCCAGGTCCACGCGCACCTCGCCGTTGACCACGCCCACGGATACCGCGGCCAGGGGCAAGAGCTTGGGCATGGTCTTCATCACCCCGCTCTTGTGCAGCTTGCGCAGGGCGAGCGCCAGCGCCACGTAGGCCCCGGTGATGGAGGCGGTGCGGGTGCCTCCGTCCGCCTGGAGCACGTCGCAGTCCAGGGTGAAGGTGCGCACGCCCAGGCCCGGCAGGTCCACCGCGGCACGCAGGGCGCGGCCGATGAGCCGCTGGATCTCCAGCGTGCGTCCGGTCTGCTTGCCCTTGGCGGCCTCACGCTGGGTGCGGGTGTGCGTGGAGCGCGGCAGCATGCCGTACTCGGCCGTCACCCAGCCGGAGCCCTTGCCCATCAGGTGCGGCGGCACCCGATCCTCCACCGAGCACGTGACGAGCACGCGCGTGTGGCCGAACTCCACCTGGGTCGAGCCCTCGGCGTGCAGGGTGATGCCAGGGGTGAGGGTGACGGGGCGCAAGTCCAACGCGCCTCGGTTGAAGGACCGCATGGGGAGACTCCTCGCAACGGGGGGACGGCGCCGCTCTCTAGCAGACGCCCGGCCCGCTTGTCCGGGAGGAACGGCCGCCCCGGGTATCAGGGCGCGGCGGGAGCGGCCACCGCGGAGGACCGGGGGGTGTCGCGCTTGCGCACCTCGGCGAGGAAGGCCTTCACCCCCCCGGTGATGGCGGTAGCGAGCTTCTCCTGGTAGTCGGCGCGCGCCAGGCGGCTGCCCTCCTCGGGGTGCGACAGGTAGCCCACCTCGATGAGGACGGCGGGCGCCTCGACGCCATTGAGGACGTAGAAGGGCGCCTGCAACACGCCCCGGTCCGAGCCCCCCGAGGCCGCGATGAGCTTGGGGTGGATGGCATAGGCCAGGCGCGAGGAGTCCTGGTGCGTCTCGGTGCGCGCGAGATCATCCAGGATGAAGGCGAGCGTGGAGTCACCCCGCGAGGCGCGTGCCGAGGGGGCCTCGGCGTTCTCCCGGTCCGCGGCCGCGCGCGCGGTGGCGTTGGAGGCGCTAGCCGAGAGGAAGTACGTCTCCAGCCCCTGCACGCGCGCGCGGGTGCGTCTGGTGGGCATTGCATTGCAGTGGATGGACAGGAAGAGGTCCGGCCGCTGCTTGTTGGCGAACTCCACCCGCTCGGGCAGGGGCAGCGACACGTCCTCGTCGCGCGTCATCAGCACCTGCGCGCCGAGCTCCTTCTCCAGGTGCTCGCGCACGCGCTGGGCGACCTGCAGGGCGATGTCCTTCTCGAGCACGCCCGAGGGACTGGTCGCTCCGTCCTGGGCACCCCCGTGGCCCGGATCCACCACGATGCGCGCGGGACGCTCGGCCGCGCGCGCGGCCAGGGGCGCGAGGAGGAGCGCGAGGCAAGGGACGAGGACGCGGAGACGGGACGTCATGCCGGCGCGGGATGCTACCCGAGTCGGCGCACCGCGGCGAATCCGCCCCCGGGCACCCGCTCGCCCGCTCCTAGCCGACGACCTCGATGCCGGGGCGGCCCTCGCCCACCTCTCCAATGAGGGCCACGTCCACGCCCGCGCGCTCCAGCGCCCGGAAGGCCTTGGCCGCGTCCCGCGCGGGAACCGAGGCCAGCAGGCCGCCGTTGGTCTGCGCGTCGGCGAGCACCCACTGGATGTCCTCGGGCAGGCCCTTGGGAAAGCGCACCTTCTTGCCCACGTGGGCGAGGTTGGACTTCGTGCCCCCGGGCACCACGCCCTGCTGCGCCAGCGCGGGCACCTCCGCGAGGATGGGGATGCGCTCCAGGTCCAGGAAGCCCCGGGCCTTGGCGCCCGTCATCATCTCCAGGAGGTGGCCCAGCAGGCCGAAGCCCGTCACGTCCGTGAGGGCATTCACCTTGAACTTGCCCGAGGCGAACACCTCGCCCGGCTTGCGGTTGAGCGTGGACATCTGCGCCACCACGCGCTGGGTGAGCTCCGCGGAGGCCAGCCCCCGTTTGATGGCGGTGGTGGCGATGCCCGTGCCCAGGGGCTTGGTGAGCAGCAGCACGTCCCCGGGCCTGGCCCCGGCGTTGGTCAGCACCTTCTTCGGGTGCACGCTGCCCGTCACCGCGAGGCCGTACTTGGGCTCGGGATCCTTGATGGAGTGCCCGCCCAGGATGGGGATGCCCGCCTCGTCCGCCTTGGCCTGGCCGCCCGCGAGGATGCGCGACAGCTCCTCCAGGGGCCTGTCCTCGGGAAAGCCCACCAGGTTGAGGGCGAACAGGGGCTTGCCCCCCATGGCGTAGATGTCCGACAGCGCGTTGGCCGCGGCGATGGCCCCGAAGTCGTACGGGTCGTCCACCACCGGCGGGAAGAAGTCCACCGTGCTCACGAGCGCCAGGCCCGGCGCCATCCGGTACACGGCCGCGTCGTCGTGGGTGTTGAAGCCCACCAGCGCCTTCAAGTCCTTCGTGGGCTTCAACTTGCCCAGCACCCGCGACAGGTCCGCCGCCGGCAACTTGGCCGCGCACCCCGCGCAGTGGGACAGCTCGGTCAACCGGCGCGGCTTCTGCTCCTCGGACACACGGACTCCCGTCAGCTCGCGCGCACGTACTCGCGCTTGATGAGTTGCAACACCGTCTCGGCCGCCACCACGTCGTCCTGCTGCGCGTGGTTGAGCACCTCGGCGAGCGAGCCATGGTTGTGCACCAGCTGCAGCACGTCCAACAGCTCCGGCGTCAGCTCGCGCAGGGGCGCCGTCATGGGCGCGGCCAGGGTCAGCCGGGCAGTCATGGCGGGCAAGTCCTTCTGGATGCGCTTGTACTCGTCCAGCTGCCGGAGCGCGTCCATCAGCAGCGCCTCGGTGGACGAGTCCATCTCCACCATGAACTCCTGCGGGTCCGCCGGCCGCAGCTCGAAGTCGCCCTGCTCCCAGGTGATGATGCGGTTGAAGCTCTTCTGCGGACCCAGGTTGTGGTTGTCGTCGATGACCGCGTAGTACACGCGGCCCTGGCGCAGGTAGATCTTCCCCTGCTGCTGGCTGCCCACCACCAGCACGCCGTTCTTCTTCGACGTGTGGAAGAGCTGGAGCAGGTCGGGCAGCGGAATCTCCTCGATCTTCCCCGTCATGGACGAGGCCTTCGTCGAGGTGCGCGCCGCCTGCACCGCGACCTCCTCGAGCCGCCGCTTGGCCACGGCGTCGTCGACCTCGCCCACGCCCACGCCCTGGTGGATGAGCTTGAGGATGGAGGTGCCGATGAGGATGCGGTCACCTTCCTTGAGCGTCGCCTGCTTCACCTTCTCGCCATTGACGAACGTGCCGTTGGTCGAGCCCAGGTCCTCGATGGAGATCTGCCCCGCGCCGTTCACCGAGATGCGCGCGTGCTTGCGCGACACCATGTCCTCGACGAGCACCATGTCGAGCTCGCTGGAGCGGCCGATGACGATCTGCTTCTCGGCCTTCAGCGGAAACTCGCCTCCCTGGTACTTGCCGGAGATGAACTTGAGCGCGTACGTCTTTCCCGGAGTCGGAGTGCTCACGGAGCTGCGACCTCGATGGTGAGTAGTGCTGCCATGGCCCTCTCCCGTCCAGCCACCCGCCCAATCCCGAGAGCCCGGTGAGAAACGGCGCCTAGCCTACATGAGACCGGGCGAAAAAAAGAATTCCTCCTCACGCCGAATCAACGAGAGCTGGCGCTGCCCCTTCTCATCCACGGGCTGGGAGGGAAGGTCGCCCTCCAGGCGCCACAGCTCGCTGGCCAGCGCGTCGTCGCGCTCCAGCCGCACGTACCAGGCCTCCACCCGGTAGCGGCGCTTGCTCAGGCCGAGGAGCCGCTCCAGCTCCTCCCCTCCCCCCACGTCCGCCGGAGCGCCGGGCGCGAGCAGGGCGCGCAGTGCCTCGGGCTCGCCCGCTTCCAGGGCCCGGCGCCGCGCCTCCAGCATGCCCACCACCGCCGCGAGCCGGGGCGCGGCCAGGTTCTCCGGCACCCACTCCCGCGAGCGGCGCACGAAGGGCACCCGCTCCACGCCCAGCGAGCTGACCTCGGTACGGCCCAGCCGGCCCTTGAAGTCCAGCGTCGCCCAGGCCACGGCGCGCTCGCCCCCCGGCGCCACGTCCACCGTGATGCGCGCGAAGTGGTGCACCTGGCCCCGGAGGGGCTCGGCCACCCCGGGCACACGCAGCGTCAAGCCGTCACTCTCGGTGCGCTTGAGGAAGGTGATGACCTCCACCTCCGGCCCCGTCGCCAGCCCCAGCATGCGCGGCATCAACACCAGGACCGAGACCCCCGCGGCCAGCAGGGCGATGATCACTCCGCCCGCCCGGCTCCAGTCCTCCGTGCTCCTCACGAGCCCAGCATCCTCCGGGCACGCTCGGCGGCCGGCGTGCCCGGGAGCATCTCGATGACCCGCTGCAGGGTGCGCTGGGCCTCGGCGGTATTCGTCAGCCGGACGTAGGCGTCGTGCAGCTCGAACAGGGCCTGCTCATCCAGCTTCGTGCCCGAGTAGTTCTTCAGCAGGGTCTCCAGCCGCTGCACCACCGCGTTCCACCGCTCGCGCCGCGCGTAGAAGGACGCCACGTACAGCTCGTGCCTGGCCAGCCGCAGGCGCGTCGTGTCGAGCGCCTCCTTCGCCGGCGCCACGTACTGCGAGTTGGGAAACTGGCGGATGAACGCGTTGAGCGAGGAGAAGGCCGCCTGGATCTCGGTCTGATCCTTCTCCGCCCCCGGAGGCACGAGGAAGAACTCCGACGGGGCATCCTCGAAGTGGGTGCGCGCCGTGCGGTACGCGGCGTAGTCCACCTTGGGGTGCGTGGGGTGCAGCTTGATGAAGGTCTGGAACTTCTCGCGCGCCTCGGCGTAGCGCTCCTGGGCGAAGTCGAGATCCGCCAGCCTCAGCTCCGCCTCGTTGGCCACCTCGAGGTAGGGGAACTTGGTGCGCACATGCTCGTAGTACTTCTCGGCCTGGAGGAAGTCCTTGCGCTCCAGGGCTTCGTCGCCCAGGCGGAGGTTGGACTCGGCGACCGAGGCATAGTCGGGCTCGCCCACCTGGCCGGTGGAGAGGGCGGCGCAACCAGGGACAGCGCACAGGACGGCGGACAGGCAGACGGCTCGAAGAAGACGCATGGAGGTGGACAACCTAGTCGTCCGACCCCGAAGGTTCCAGCATCGCGTCACCCAGCAGCCGCTGGACGATGTCCTCGGAGAAGCCCCGGCTGAACAGGAGGCGGCCCGCCCGGGCCTTCTCCCGGGCATCCAGCTCCCGGCCCGACAACCCCCGCTTCTCCAGCACCTGGCGCGCGGCCCGTAGCGCGTCGAACTCCAGCGCTCCGCTGGCCGTGGCCACCGCCGCGCTCGCCGCCTCCAGACTCAAGCCGTGCGCCTCCAGCCGCCGCCGCACCTCCTCGGGGCCATACCTTCCCCCACCCAGCAGCCGCTCCGCCTGATCCCGGGCGAAGCGCTCGTCGTTCAGATAGCCCCAGCCCTCCACCCGGGCGAGCGCCCGCTCACGCACCGCCTCGGCGTAGCCCTTGCGCTCGAGCGCCGCGAGCAGCTCGTGCCGGCTGCGCGCGCGCGCCTTGAGCAGCCGCAGGCAGGCGTCCGTCGCGCGCCCGACTTCCGCGTCCGTGGCATCCTCGGAGTCCATCGACGCTTGTCTAGCATGTGCTAACAGGCGCGGCATGCACCCCCTCATCGCCCGCTACCTCAGCCCCGAAGCCGCCCGAGAGACGCTCCAGAAGGAGAAGGACGGCGCCCCGCTCGGACCCGAGGAGCGGCTGTTCGCCCAGACCGCCGCCGACCACCCCGAGCAACGCGCCACGTTGATGGGCACCTCGGGCCGGCGCCACCTGTCCTCGGACGCCGAGGCCGCCGTCGTCTTCCTCGCCGCCTACGCCGCCACGCGCGCCATCGCCGAGGACCCCGCCCTCTCCGCCGCCACCGCCCGGGCGCGCGAGGCCCTCAAGGCCGAGGGCGCGAGCGACACCGAGACGGACGCCTTCCTCGCCTCCATCCTCATGGAGGAAGCCTTCGGCTACGAGCAGGAGGTGGAGATGTTCGACAGCACCTACGTCCAGGAGACGCTCGGCGAGGTGCCCGCCCTGGCCGCGCTCACCCGGGAGCAGGTGGATGCGCTCATCATCGGCTTCGAGCGCTCGGCGCGCGACGAGGCGGAGCGCAACGTGCGGGCGCGCCTGGCCCGGGCGCTCATCAACGGGGCCTGGGACGAGGGCCCCACCCCCATCAACCCCGAGCACATCGAGGCGCTCTACGAGGCGGAGATCGAGGGCAAGCCCGAGGCCGAGATGGAGGCGGGTCTGCGGGCCATCGTGGAGTTCCTGCAGGTGCTCGCGCGCGAGGGGCTCGTCGGCCCCCAGCGCCTGTCGCGGCTGCGCGCCCAGCTCGGCGACGAGGAGGCCTGACGCACGCGCCGGCCTCCTCGCCCCGCCCGATCAGGGCGAGGAGCAGGTACCGGCCTCGTTGTTGCCGGACTGGGAGCTGAGTCCCGGAGGCAACTGGGAGAAGAACCGGTCCACCTCGCACACGGGCAGGGCGGCGTTGTCGTAGACCGAGGCGAAGGCGGCCGAGGAGAACCGGGGCAGGGACAGCCGCGTGAGCACCGGGTTGTCGGAGATGCTCAACTGACGCGAGGACAGCAACCGCGGCAGGTTCACCTCCTGGAGCGCCGGGTTGCGAAACACGGCGACTTCCCCAGCCACCTGCCGCAGCGCGGCCAACCCCTTCCACTGGCCCATGGCCGTGTAGCCGACGGTCAGCTCGTTGCCGACGACCTCCAGATCGTCCAGGCCGACATCCACGAGTTCGGTTCCCATGATGTGCAAGGAGTCACGGACCCAACGCAGCCCCGGCAGACTCACCCGGGTCATCCGGGGCCCGGCCGTGAGGCGGACGCGCCCCCTGATCTCCTGGAAGCGCACGCCCTCGAGACTCTCCAGGAGCGGGTTGTCCTCCACGGAGAGCGTGCCCTCGAGGAGGTGGGTGTTGTTGGTGACCGAGAGGTGCGTGAGGACATCGTTGTTCCCCACGCTCAGATTCCCGCCGAGGTTGGACAGCGCGAGGGAGGTCAGCAACGGGTTGTGAGAGAACGCCACGTCTCCGCCCACGCTGGAGACGTGCTGGGCGGCATTGAAAGCCGTGAGCTTCGTGGCGCTCACCCACAAGGAGCCCCCCACGTTGAGGGGGTACGACTGGTCGAGCTGTTCGATGGGCGAGCGCACGAGCCGCAGGTTCCCGTCCACGGTATGCAGCCTGGGAAGGCGGATCCGGACCAGCGCGGCATCATCCCCGATGTCCAGGTCACCCACGATCCGAAGGGACGACACCGTCACCTCCTGGAGCGCGGCATCGCGAAGGATCTGGATGTTTCCCCTCACCGAGGGGAAGCCCAGCTCCAACGTCGTCAACGCGGGGTTGCCCTCCACCAGGGCACCTCCGACGGAGGAGAAGGGGTCCGACGCGGCCTCATCGGGCACCTTCAGCGACATCGTCCGCAACGAGGGGTTTCTCACCACCGATACCGAGCCCACCTGGGAGAGCTGGAGCGAGAGTTCGACGAGCGCGTCGTTCTCGGCCACCAGGATGTCGCCCCGCACGGCACGCAGCTTCGTGAATCCCCGCACATCCACCAGGGTCGAGTTGCGGCCCAGGCGCAGCCCGCCCACCGACTCCAGCTTCGGCCAACCGGAGACGGCCGAGAGCCTCGGGAGGAAGTCGAGCTGCATTTCGTGCTCCACACGCTGGAGCTTCGCGAAGTCCACCTGCTCCAGGAGCTCATCGCTGAACAGGCGCAGGGAGCCGCCCACGGAGACGAGCGCCGGCAGGGAGAAGGACTGCAGCTTCCGCTGGAACTGAAGCGACAGGTCCCCCGTGATGACCTCCAGCCCGGGCAATGACACGGCCTCCAGCGGAAGCTGCTCGAAGTGGAGCGAGCCGACGATGACCCGAATGGGCGCGAGCGCGGCGAGCTCCTCCGCCGTCCGCACGGAGATGTCGCCGGAGAGCACGTCGCTGCACTCCACCTGGGTGGCGACGATCTCCCCCCGGGACAGGACCCCGTCCGCGTCGAGATCCCGCCCGAAGTCGATGGCCACGCCCTGACCGGGGCAGGCCGCTCCCGCGGGCGACAGCCGCGTCAGCAGCCGTTCGCGGCAGATGACCTCCCGCTGCTGGACCTCCGCGTCGTCGAGCGTCCCGTTGTGATTGGCATCCAGGCCCGAGAGCACGGCCGAACCGCCCTCCGCGCACGCCTCCCCCGCGGGCACCGGCACCAGCCGCACCCGGGCCTCCACCACCTCTTGCTCGGGAGGCGCGGGATGGCAGATGAGCGTGGTGTGCTGGACCTCCGCGTCGTCGAGCACGCCATCGCCATTCACGTCCAGGCCCGAGCGCACCCGGGCACCCCCATGGGCACACGCCTCGCGGCTCGCTTCGTCCTGGCGGACCAGCACCACGGGCAACCCGGGGATGGGGGGATCCTCCTTCACCTCGGGCGGCGTCACCGGCCCGCTCGAACATCCCCCCCACAGCCACAACGCCCCCACGAACAACGCACGACCGCACTTCATCTACGCCCCCTCTTTGGGTACCGCATTCAGAGGGGGGCGTCCTAGCACGTCACGGGCGGAGCGTCAGAAGCGCTCGATCTGGAAGTCGTCGTCCGCCGCCGGAGCCGCGGGGGCGGGCGCGGGGGCGGGCGCCGGAGCGGGCCGGGCGGGCGTGCCCTGGACGGTGGGAATCGACGTCCGGGAGCCCGCGGAGGGAACCGACGCGCGCTGCGGGGTGCCCTGGACGGCGGGAACCCCCGCGCGCGAGACGGGCGCGGGGCGGGAAGGCGTGGGGGAAGGAGCCGGGGCCGGCGCGGGCTGGGTGTTCTGGCCGAAGCCCGCCGTGCCCGGCACGGCACGCGCGCCGCCGCCCTCGAAGTTGTCCCACTTCGAGTCCGAGGTGGCGCTGATGCCGGAGAAGCGCAGCGCGAAGTCATCCGGGTTGGTGGCCTGGCGGTGGGCCTCCTCGTAGGTGACGAGCCCCTGCTTCACCAGCGACATGAGCGACTGATCGAAGGTCTGCATCCCGTAGCTGTCCGTGCCCTGGGAGATGGCGTCGGAGATCTCCTTCGTGCGGTCCTTGTCCTCGATCATCTCCTTCACACGCGCGGTGCAGCGCAGCACCTCCACCGCGGCCACGCGGCCCTTGCCATCCGCGCGCGGCACCAGACGCTGGCTCACCACCGCCTTGAGCACGCTCGCGAGCTGGATGCGCACCTGCTTCTGCTGGTAGGGCGGGAAGGCCGACACGATGCGGTTGATGGTCTCCGTGGCATCCAGCGTGTGCAGCGTGGACATCACCAGGTGGCCCGTCTCCGCCGCCGAGAGCGCCGTTTCGATCGTCTCGTGGTCACGCATCTCGCCCACGAGGATGACGTCCGGATCCTGGCGCAGCGCGCTCTTGAGCGCCTGGGCGAAGGACATGGTGTCCACGCCCACCTCGCGCTGGTTCACGATGGAGCGCTTGTCGCGGATGAGGAACTCGATCGGATCCTCGATCGTCATGATGTGGTTGGTCTCGGTCGCGTTGATGTGATCGATCATCCCCGCGAGCGTGGTGCTCTTGCCCGAGCCCGTGGTGCCGGTGACGAGAATCAGCCCGCGCTCCTCCAGGCAGATCTTCTCCAGGATGGGCGGCAGGAGCAGATCCTTGATGGTCATCACCTTGAAAGGGATGACGCGCAACACGGCGCCCACGGTGCCGCGCTGCTGGAAGACGTTCACGCGGAAGCGCCCGAGCCCCGGAACTCCGTACGCCAGGTCCACCTCGTTGCTCTGCTTGAACTTCTCCTTCTGGAACTCGTTCATGATGCCGAAGGCCATGCGCGCGACCTCCTCGGGCGGCAGGCGCTTGCCGTCCTTGAGGGGCATCAACGAGCCGTCGACACGGAACATGGGCGGCAGGCCCGCCTTGAGATGGATGTCGGAGGCACCGCCGCGGAGCGCAATCTGGAGGATTTCGTTGAGTTCCATGGATGTGGCCGATGCTACACGTTCGCCCACGCACTTGAGGAGCCCCGCCCCCACGCGGCTCGACTGCTCGGCCGGATGGGCCCGCAAAGAAAAACGGCGGAGGCCTCCGAGGAGGACCTCCGCCGTGTGCACTCCAGCGAAACCCGAGGGCTTAGCGCTTGGAGAACTGGAACCGGCGACGCGCGCCCGGCTGGCCGTACTTCTTGCGCTCGACCGCGCGGGCATCACGCGTGAGGAAGCCGGCCTTCTTGAGCGGCGGACGGAAGTCCGGGTTGTAGTTGCACAGCGCGCGGGCGAGGCCGTGACGGATGGCGCCGGCCTGACCACTCAGACCTCCGCCGCGCACGTTCACCTCGATGTCGATCTTGCCCTTCTGCTCGAGCACATCCAGGGGCTGGTTGAGCACCATCTTGGAGGTCTCGCGGCCGAAGTACACGTTGATGTCGCGGCCGTTGATGATCACAACGCCGGTGCCCGGGCGGATCCACACGCGCGCGGTGGCCTCCTTGCGGCGGCCCGTACCGTAAAAACCCTTCTCAGTGGCGGTAGCCATGTCGTCTCTTCTCTAAAGGTGCGGAAAAGTGTGGAAGGAAGGAGCCCTTACGCCTCGACCTCGCGCGCGACCGGCTGCTGGGCGGCGTGCGGGTGGGTGTTGCCGGCGTAGACCTTGAGCTTGGTCATCATCTGACGGCCCAGCGCGTTGCGCGGCAGCATGCGGCGCACGGCGTTGATGATGACGTCCTCGGGGTGGCGCGCCCGCAGCTTGGCGAGGTTGGTGCTCTTGAGGGCACCGGGGAAACCGGCACGCGGGTGCCGGTAGTACATCTTGTCCTGCTCCTTCGTGCCCGTGACCTTCACCTTCTCGGCGTTGATCACGATGACATGGTCACCCGTGTCGATCGACGGGGTGTACATCGCCTTGTGCTTGCCCTTGAGAAGGGTAGCGATCTGGCTGGCCGCGCGGCCAAGCACCTTGTCGTTCACGTCGATGACGTGCCACTGGCGCTTGATGTCCGCCGGCTTCGCGCTGTAGGTCCTCTGCGACATTGTTTGCACTCCAAAACTTGGGTGGGCGCCTCTTGGGCGCCTGAGCCTAAGCAACCGCGGGTCGACCCTGGGTACTTCCAGGGGGGCCCGGAAAGGCCGACCGTCTTAGAGGGGGCGGGGGGGCAAGTCAAGGTCGCACTGCGCTTCAGCGCACCACCCGCGCCGTTCCCGGAGCCGGGCCGCTCGCCCCCGGCGCGCCCCCCGCCGGAGACGCCGGACGAGGGGTCCCTCCCCCGCCCGCCTGCGGCGCCTTGAAGCGCTCCTTGAGGTTGGCGAAGAAGTTCTTCTCCTCGGTGGTGGGAGGGCCCTTGCGCGGTGCGTCAAGGTCCACCACCTCCACGAGGGACTCGGGGATGTCCTGGAGGAAGCGCGAGGGGGTGCGGGGCACCTCCTTGCCGCGCTTGACGCGCATGGCGGAGCGCGTGAGGTAGAGCAGCTCCTTGGCCCGGGTGATGCCCACGTAGCAGAGCCGACGCTCCTCCTCGAGGTTCTGGGCCTCGCCCTGCATGCCCTTGTGGGGCATGAGCTCCTCCTCCATGCCGATGAAGAAGACCACCCGGTACTCCAGGCCCTTGGACGCATGGAGGGTCATCAGGGTGATGGCCTTGTTGGCGCCGGGCACCTCCTCCTCTTCCTGGCGGGTGTCGAGGCTCAGCCGGTTGAGGTAGGTGAGCAGGCTCGCCTTGGGGCCCTCGCGCTTCTCGAAGGACTCGAGCGAGTTGAGCACGAAGTCGATGGACTGCAGCTTGCGCTCGGCCGCCGCCTGCGAGGTCGTCAGCGACTTGGCGTCGTCCCGGTAGCCGATCTCCTCGAGGAGCTGGCGCGACACCTGGGCGAGCTTGCCGTGCTCGTAGCTCTCGCGGTAGCGCTCGACGAGCTTGATGAACTCCGTGACCTTGGCCCCCGCGCCCGCGGGCAGGTCCTCGTAGCTCTCCGCGCGCTGCATGGCGCCCCAGAGCGTCACGCTGTCGCGCCGCGCGTGCGCCACCAGCCGCTCCATGGTGACGTCGCCGATGCCCCGCGCCGGCACGTTGATGATGCGCAACAGCGACGTCTCGTCGCGCGGGTTGGCGATGAGCTTGAAGTAGGCGACGACGTCCTTCACCTCGCGCCGATCGAAGAACTCGCTGCCCGAGAGCACCTCGTAGCGCAGGCCCTTCTCGCGCAGCATCTCCTCGACGGGCCGCGACTGGCCGTTGACCCGGTAGAGCACGGCGATCTCGTCCGGGGGAATGCCCCCGGCCACGAGCTTGGAGATCTCCTGCGCCACGTAGCGCGCCTCGTCCTCCTCCGTGGGCGCCGACACCACCTGGATGCGCGCGCCGCCCTTGCGCTCGCTCCACATCTGCTTGGCCTTGCGCTCGGGGTTCTGCGCGATGACGGCGTTGGCCGCGTCCAGCACCACCTGCGTGGAGCGGTAGTTCTGCTCGAGCCGCACTTCCTTGCCACCCGGGAAGTACTTGTCGAAGCTCAGGATGTTGCGCACCTCGGCGCCGCGCCAGCTGTAGATGCACTGGTCGTCGTCGCCCACCGCGCACACGTTGCGCGTCTCGCCGCTCACCAGCAGCTTGAGCAGATCCAACTGCGCCTGGTTGGTGTCCTGGAACTCGTCCACCAGGATGTAGCGGAAGCGCTCGGTGTACTTCTTGCGCAGGTCCTCGTGCTCGCGCAGCAGGCGCGAGGGCAGGATGAGCAGGTCATCGAAGTCCACCGAGCCCTGGGCCTTGAGCCCGAGCTGGTACGCCTCGTAGACCATGTGGGCGATGAGATCGTAGTCGTCCCCCAGCCCCTCCCCCAGCGGCTCGGGCACCTTGCCCGCGTTCTTCGCCTTGGAGATGAGGCCCAGCACCTTGCGCGCGTCGAACGTGCGATCATCGATGCGCCGCTCGCGCATGGCGCGCTTGATGATGGCCGCCTGGTCTCCCTGGTCCGCGATGGAGAACTTCTTGGGCCAGCCCAGCCGGTGGATGTCCTCGCGCAGCATCTCCGCGCCGAAGGCATGGAAGGTGCAGACGAGCACGTTCTGCGCCCGGGGCCCGGCCATGTGGACCAGACGCTCCTTCATCTCCGTGGCGGCCTTGTTGGTGAAGGTCACCGCGAGGATGTTGCGGGCGAGCAGCCCGTTGGGCCGCTTGTCGAGCAGGTGGACGATGCGGTGGGTGATGACGCGGGTCTTCCCGCTACCCGCTCCGGCGAGCACCAGGAGGGGGCCCTCGGTGGTGACCACGGCTTCACGCTGCGGGGCATTGAGCTTCGAGAGGTCCATTGCGCGCGGAACGGGGATACCCTTTGATTCTCCCGTGCGCGACTATTCTCTCCTCCGCCCCCTGCTGCTGCTCACGATCGTGTCCGGCACCGCCTGCACCAACGGTGGAAAGCCGACACCCGGAGTCGCGGAGGGGTTGGCCGCCGACGCTCCGCCGTCCTTTCCTTGCGTCCACTTCGAGGATCTGCAGCGCTTCCTGCCCGAGACGCTGGAGGGACTGCCCCGCGCCCGGGACGCGGGCTCCACGGGGCGCTACGGCGACGTGTCCGTCAGCGAGGCCGAGCGCAGCTACTCGCACGGAGAGGAGCGCGAGGTGAAGGTGCGCATCGTGGACACGTCGCTGGGCGGCAAGCTGGGGCAGGCCATCGTCGCCGCGGCCGAGGAAGCCCGGAACCGGGAGCAGAATGATCCCACCGCCCCCATCTTCTGGAAGGACAAGGAGGCGGTGGGCTTCGTACGCTACGACGCGGCGAACACCCTGGCGGAGGCGAGCCTGCTGGTGGGCAACCGGTACGTGGTGGCGGTGAGCAGTCGGGGTTTTCCGGGCACCGTGGAGGTGCGCCGGGTGGCGCGTGACATCGACCTCCGGGGGCTCGCCCGGTTGGAGCCCTCCCCCGGGGGCGAGGACGCGCGAGGAAAGGAGCATCCGTGGTGAAGGACAATGGGTCGCGGGGAGGCGTGCCAGACGCGCTCGCGGAGTCCCGGGCACGTGAGGTGGTGGCCGCACTGGGCAAGCGCGAGTTCCTGGATCAATTCCAGCAGCTCACCCGGCAGATGGCGGCGGATCCCGGCAACCCCGGCTCCTACGCCTGCGAGGGCTGCGAGCGGTGCGCCAACTGCATGTTCTGCCGTGACTGCGACAGCTGCTACCAGTGCACGCACTGCACCCGGTGCGAGCTGTGCAACAACTGCTCGCACTGCGTGGACTGCAAGCAGTGCCACCACTGCGCCTACTGCGTGCAGAGCGAGAACTGCACCAGCAGCGCCTACCTGGTGCTCTGCCGCAACCTGTCCGACTGCAACTACTGCTTCGGTTGCGTGGGCCTGTCCAAGAAGGACTTCCACATCCTCAACGTCCCGTTCCCGCGCACCGAGTACTTCAAGCAGGTGAAGCGCCTGCGCGCGGAGATGGGCCTGTAACGGGTGCTCAGAGCACGCGGAGGATGAGCACCTTGAGGTACTCGGTCTCCGTGAGGCCGCCGAGCACCGGGTGATCCAACCCCGCGCCCCGGCGCTCGAGGATCTGCACCGGCCGCTTCGCATCCGCGGCGGCCGAGAGCACCATCTCCTCGAAGTCCTCGCGCCCGAGCTTGCCCGAGCACGAGCAGGTGACGAGCAGCCCCTCGGGGCGCAGGCACTTGAGCGCGCGCAGGTTGAGCTCGTGGTAGGCGCGCAGGGCCGTGGCCAGTCCCTCGCGCCGCTTGGCGAGCCCCGGCGGGTCCACCACCACCGTGTCGAAGCGCTGGCTGGACTCGGAGTAGCGGCGCAGCACGTCGAAGGCGTTGGCGTTCTCCACCGTGACGTTGGTGCGCCCGTTGCGCGCCACGTTCTCCCGCGCGCGCGCGGCGGCCCCCGCGTCCTGCTCCACCGCCACCACCGAGTCACACGAGCGGCTGAGCGCCAGCGCGAACCCGCCGTGGTAGCTGAACAAGTCGAGCGCCGCGCCCCGCGCGAGCTGGCCCGCGCGCAGGTGGTTGTCCACCTGATCCAGGAAGGCCCCCGTCTTCATGTCCCCGAGCAGGTTCACCTCGAAGAGGTTCTCCCCCTCGTGGTAGCTGAAGCGCGCCTCGCCCTCGCCATGCAGCAGCCGCGACTCGCGCGGCAGGCCCTCGAAGTCCCGGCCGCTGGCGTCATCGCGGCACACCACGTGCGTCGCCCCGGTGAGCTCGGCCAGGGTGCGCGCCACCCACTCCTTGCGCGCGTCCATGCCCTCGGAGAGCGTCTGCAACGACAGGCCCGCGCCATAGCGGTCCACGAAGAGCCCGGGCAACAGGTCCGCCTCGCCGTGCACCAGGCGCAGGCCGTCACGGCCCTTGAGCGGCGCGCGCCGCGCGAGCGCCAGCTCCAGACGGTGGCGCAGGAAGGCCTCGTCCACCTTCTCCTCGGCGGGGCCCTTGCGCGTGAGCAGCCGCAGCGCGAGCGGCGAGTGCTGGGCGTAGAAGGCCTGGCCCACGGGGTTGCCCTGCGGGTCCACCACGGACACCACCGCGCCCTTGTCCTGCGTGTCGGGCAGCTCCACCAGCTCGGTGCGGTACACCCAGGGCGAGCCCCGGCGCAGCGTCTTGGCGCCCTTGAGGCTCACGCGCACGGTGGGAAGCGAGGAGCGGGGCATGTCGCGCGTCACTCCAGGCCCCGGGCGGCCAGCTCCTGGTCGTCCTCGCCCCGGAGGTGTCCCACCTCGTGAAGCAGCGTCACCTTGATTTGTTCCCGTAGTTCCTCCCGTGTGCGCACCGCGCGGGCGAGGTTGAGTCGATAGAGCGCCACCGAACGGCAGGGCGTTTCCGTACCATCGCACGGCTCGTTCAGGGGAGGGCCGCGAAAGAGGCCGAGAATCGCGGGCGACAGGGGCGGCTCGCCCGAGAGCAGATCATCGTCCGCGGGCAGCTCCTCGGCGCGCACCGGGACTCCGGCCAGGTCCTCGCGCATGTCCTTGGGCAGCGCCGCCACCGTGCGCGCCACCTCCTCGCGGAACTCGGCCTCGGTGGGCAGGGGCGGCTCGGGGAAGTCGCGCGGAGCGAGCACGCGCGCCTTGTCGAGGTGCTCGCGCGCCTGCTTCCACTTGCCCTCGCGCTCGAGCAGCAGCCCGAGGTGGTAGTGCGCGTGCGCCCCGTGCGCCGGATCATTCAACAGGCCGGTGAAGGCCGCGCGCGCCTCGCGGAAGCGGCACAGCTCGAAGAGGGCCAGGGCCTTCTCGTAGGAGGCCTCGGGCTGGTGGGGCTCGCGCGCGAGCACGAGCTGGGCGCGCTGGAGCGCCTCGCCGGCCTGCCCCAGGTCATTGAGCGCCATGGCCGCCACGAGCGCGAACTGGGGAAGCATCTCCGGCGCCTCGTCCACCTGGGACAGTCCCCGCTCGGCGTAGAGCGCCCCCAGCTCATCGAACTCCCGGCTGGAGGGAAGCTGGACGGCATACAGGTGGGCCGCGCCGAGCAGCGCGTCCAGGTGACCGGGATTGAGCGCCAGCGCGCGCGCATAGGCCACCTGGGCCTCCGCGGTGCGCTCGAGGGCCGCCAGCGCATTGCCCCGCGCGGCGTGGGCCGTGGCGTCGTCCGGATCCAGCGCCGAGGCCTGGGCGGCGCAGGAGAGCGCCTCGGCGTACTTGCTTCCCTCGAGGTAGCCCAGGGCCGCGTCGAGCGGCGTCCCCCCGTCCGCCTTGCAGGGAAGCAGAGGCTCGGCGAGGGAGGAAGCAGGCACGGGAACCGTGGGGGCCTCGGCCACGCCCGCGTCGGGCACGGACGAGGGCGCCGGAGCGGACGTCCGCTGACAGGCACCGAGGAGCAGGAGACAGAGGGCGAGCGGACCGCGCCAGGACATGGGGACGCGCAGGCTACGGCATCGCCCGGACCCCGGGAAGAGGTCTGCGGCCCACACGCCCGGCCGCCCGCCCTCCCTCAAGAGGACAGCTCGGAGAGGATCTCCTGGAAGGCGGCGCGGGCGCGGGGGAGCTCCGCGGGCTTGAAGCTGATGGCGGACACCACGGGGTGCCCACCGCCGCCGTAGCGCGAGGCGATGGCGGCCAGGTCGTGCGTGCGCGACTCGGGGCGCCAGGGGTTGGAGCCGAGCGACACCTTGGCGCGCGAGGGCCCCTGCCCCACCCACAGCGTGTAGCGGGCCTCGGGGTAGAGCGCGTAGGCGATGAACTTGTTGAGGCTGTCCACCCCGTCGTCCGCGAGATCGAAGGACACCACGCCGCGCTCGTAGCGGGCACGCGCGCGCACCAGTTCGATGTTGCGCTGGTGCCGCTCGAGCAGCGGCGCGAGCGGCCCGGCGATGAGCGGCGAGGCGGCGATGGCCGCGAGCGACTCGGTCTGCATCCGCTCGATGACCTGGGGGATGAGCGCCGCGTCCTTGGTGGCCTCCAACACCGTCATGATGCGCAGCGCGGGCTCCTCCAGCGCCACCGCCATCTGGGGCGTGGGAAACTGCGCTCCATCGATGATCTCCGCCCAGTGCAGCAAGTCCTTCAGGGGCGAGGGATCCCACCCGAAGCGCTCGCGCGCCACGTCCGCCAGGTAGACGGTGCAGCTCTTGCGGTGCGCGTCATGGAACTTGCGGCCCCCGGTGTCGGCGCGGAAATGGGCCTCGTCCCCCGGCTGCTGGAAGGCGGAGACGTGGTGGTCGAACCACCAGGTGAGCCGGGCATCCTGGCTGTAGCGGAAGTCCACGATGACGTTTTCTTCCCCGGTGAAGACCGCCGGATCGATGGCCGCGCCCCCCGCCTGATGGGACAGCCCCCGGTAGCTGAAGCGCGCGTCGGCGCGGATGCGCTCCCGGTAGAAGCGGCTGAAGACCGCCGCGCTCGCGGCCCCGTCGAAGCAGTTGTCGTGGAAGAGCACCTGGACGTTCATGGGTCCGCCTTACCCCACAGCCCCAGGGGGTGTGGATGAAAAGACTCGACGAAACGAGCCATTCCCATGGGATTGGTGAACGAATTTTGGAATCCCGCCCACAGGACGAGACGACCGTTGACTCCAAACCCTTGAAATCTCGTGGGTGGCAGGCGGACAAGGGCCTGGCATCTGGCATGCATGAAACGTCGGCGCCACTGAGGAATCAAACACGGCGTGAAGCAAGGAGGACGGAGCATGGCCAGGACGACGACCCAGAAGCGCGGCAAGGTTCAACGGCAGGGACGGCGTGTGATGCCGACGATGCGCCGCACGGCGCAGCGCAAGGCGACGGCCGCGAAGCTCACGCTGGGAGACCTCATCGCGGCGGCCTACGACACGGCGGCGGGCGACAGCCTCGAGGTGCTCAAGCTCGTCACCTCGCCGCAGATGGAGCGGTTGCTGGGGCGGCGCATCGTCCTGTCGCGCTGAGCCTCCCCCTCCCCGGGGCGGACGAGGCGGACCGGCGGACGCCCCTCAGGGCAGCTCCGTGACGGAGAAGTACTGATGCTCGGTGGGCTCACCCGCGAGCAGCTTGCCGAAGTCCTCGGCGTTGTTGGGATGGACGAGGAAGGTCCCCGCGGGCGTCTCCAGACGCACCGGCCCGGGCTGGCCCCCTTCACCCTCGTGGGACTTCGGACTGCCCGACATGCATGTGGCCTGGTTGGAGCGCGAGGCCGTGACGGTCGCGCAGCCCGACAGGATCAGCAGACACAGCGCGGCATGGCGTTTCATTTCAGCATCCTCCCGGGGTGAGAGGCCGTGAAGCGGCGAAGGGGCCGCCTGCGTACGCCGGCCGGAGCCCGGAGGCAAGTTCCCAGGCCGGGAGGTTCTCCTTCAAAACACGACACCCGCGCCCTGGGGTCGCCAGGACGCGGGTGCCGGGGTTGTCCACCGCGTGGAAGCGGAGAACTAGCGGGGCTGCCAGCGCGGACGGTGATCGTCGCCGCTGTTGGTCAGCACGCGCCAATTATCGTTACGCCAGTCGTGGCTGATGAGCGAGCCGGCGACCGGGGTCCCCGTGGCCGGATCGATCTTCTGGACCTTGAGCTGCGAACCCGAGACGTAGGCGAGGAACTGGCCGTCCGGAGAGAAGGACGGAAGGGTGGCCTCATCGGCGAACTTCACCTCATCGCCAGCCGGGGCCCCCGTGGCCGGGTCGATGCGCCGCACGTAGACGACGTTGCCCTGCTGGCCGCCGCAGTTGGTGCCACTGCACAGGACGGCGTCACCAACCTCGGGCTTGATGTAGAACACGCGGACGTAGGCCACATGCGTGCCACCCGGCGCCCAGGTGTGGTTGGCGATGTACGACTTGATCTGCCCCCCAGCGATCGGACCGCCCTCGTCACGCGGCAGCGCGATCTCGTTCGGCGTGGAAGCGGCCGCCGCAGTGTTGATGGTGTAGAGTCCGGTCAGCGGCGTGAGGCGGGTCGGCTCCTCCTGCCCCTTGGCATCGAGGTACAGCACGACGCCATTGGCCTTGTTGTGCAACGGCTGCTCGGACGTCGTGGAGACCCCGGACACCGAGCTGCTGCTGGTCTCACTCACCACCCGCCTCAGCAAGCCGAGGCCGTTCGCGCTGTAGACGAAGCTGTTGCCATCGGCGGCCCACGAGGGGAAGACGCCATTGGGCGTGACCGACGCGGCGGAACCCGAGCCGCTGGTACTCCAGATGCCCGTGCTGCTACCCGTGCTCGAGGTCTGGCTCCAGGCGATGGTGCTGGACGGCTCCCACTCCATGTAGCGGAAGTCCGAGGTGTTGGCCGCGGCCCCGGTGGTGAGCGGGGTCGTCGACTGGCCCGTCAGGGCGGGAATGCCGCGAGAAACGAGCGACACGGTGTTGTCGCTCGCGATGTCCACGAAGGCCACCGCCGAGCCTTCCCGATTCCAGCGGGGGAACCTGCTCGTGCTGGTATCCCCGCTGAGCCGCGTCGGCGAGACGGGCTTATTGAAGGGCACGACCACCGCATAGGTCGGAGTCGTCGTAGCCCCCGTCGGTCCGACCGTCACCGCGATGTGCAGCGGCGCGCACTTGCTCTCGGCGCAGTACAGGCCCGCCATGCAGCTCGCGGTGGTGGTGCAGGCATCACCCTCCTTGATCGTCATGTCGCCTGGCTGCTGCGTGCCAGCGTCGCCTGGCTGCTGCGTGCCGGCATCGTCGGGCTGCTGCGTGCCGGCGTCGTCCGGCACCTGAGTGCCCGCGTCCCCGGGCGGAGGTACCGGGTTGTCATCTCCCGACGGACATCCTGTCACCACCAGCATCAGCGCTCCCATGAGCGCACCGACGACATATCGCTTGGCCATTTCCGAGTCCTCTCAAAAACCGCTGCATGGATAGGTGCTCTTGGCGTAGTGGCCAGGGGCAACCAGCTTTGGCTTCGGAGCCGCTGTCTGCGGGTGAACGCCAGCGAGCAGAGGCCTCACGGACCTTTCCAATGATTGACACCCACTGCCATCTCGACGCGTCACGTTTCGATCCGGACCGGAGCGAGGTCCTCACCCGCGCCTGGGCCGCCGGCCTGCACGGCATCCTCGTGCCCGGAGTAGGCCCGGAGAACTGGGAGCCCCTGAGGGAGATGTCACGGAGCGAACCCCGCCTCCAGATAGGACTCGGCATCCACCCCCAGATGCTCCCGCACCTGCCTCCCGAGGAGGACGAGGTCCACCTGGAGCGCCTGGACGCGCTGCTCGGGCTCGGTGGCGCCATCGCCGTGGGGGAGTGCGGGTTGGATGGGCCCTCGGCCGCGGGCGCTCCGATGGAGCGGCAGGTGGCGGTGCTGCGGCGGCACCTGGAGCTCGCGCGCAAACACGGGCTGCCCGTGTTGATGCACTGCTTTCGCGCCCACCCCGCGCTCATCGAGCTGCTCAAGCACGAGCCCCTGCCCGAGGCCGGCATCCTCATGCACAGCTACGGCGGCGGCGTGGACCTGGCGCGCTTCTACATCCAGAAGGGCTGCCACTTCTCGTTCGCGGGCCCCGTCACCTGGGCCGAGGCGCGCAAGCCCCTGGACGCCCTGCGGGTGATTCCCCCCGAGCGGCTCATGGTCGAGACGGATGCCCCGGACCAGGCCCCTACCCCCCACCGGGGGCAGCGCTCGGAGCCGGGCTACCTGCCCCGGATCATCGAGGGCATGGCGCGCGTGCTCGGCGAGCCGGTGGAGGTGCTCGCCCAGCGGACGACCGAGAACGCCCGCCGCTTCTTCCGGGAAGCCTTCCCCACCCCTTCGCTGTAGGGAGGCGGTCGCGCTATAGAGGTCCCCATGGAACCGCAGCCCCCCGTCCCCGAGACCCATCCCACCCCCACCGCGCCACCCGCGGCGAATGAGCCCAAGCCCTTCAAGCTGCACCGGCGCTTTGATCGCACGGGCCGCCTGCTGGGGGACCCGGCCATGGAGCGCCTGTCCAAGGCGCGCGTGGTGGTGTTCGGCCTGGGCGGCGTGGGCAGCTACGCCGCCGAGGGCATCGTGCGCAGCGGCGTGGGCCAGCTCACCCTCGTCGACTTCGACACCGTGTGCGTCACCAACTCCAACCGCCAGCTCCACGCCACCGTGAGGACCGTGGGCAAGCCCAAGGCGGAGCTGATGGCCCAGCGCTGCAAGGAGATCAACCCCGACGCCGACGTGCGGCCCCTGCGCGAGTTCTACCGGGACGAGCTGGCCGATCAGCTCCTCGCCCCGGGCAGCTACGACTACGTGGTGGACGCCATCGACAACGTGAAGGCGAAGCTGCACCTGCTCCACCGCTGCGTGAGCCTGGGCATCCCCGTGGTGAGTTCCATGGGCGCCGCGGGCCGCCTGGATCCCACCGCCATCCGCGTGGAGGACCTGTGCGAGACGCACATGGATCCCTTCGCCAAGGACATCCGCAAGCTGCTCAAGCGCAAGTACGGCGTGAACACGGACCGGCCCACGGGCATCACCGCCGTCTACTCCATCGAGACGCGGCGCCAGCCCCTGTCCCTGCGCTACGACGCGGACGACGGCTTTTCCTGCGTGTGCCCCAACGACAATGACTTCCACACCTGCGAGCGCCGCACGCAGATCGACGGCAGCGTGGCCTTCGTCACCTCCGTGTTCGGCATGAACGCGGCGGGCGTGGTCGTGCGGCGACTGTCGGTGGGCCGCTGACAGGCCCCCTGCCCGCGCTCACGCCGCGCGCACCGCCGCCTCGCGTCCGCAGGGGCGGCGGAAGACGCACCGGGCGCACGTGGCGGCGTCCTCCGCCTGGGGAAAGGCGGACTCCTCCCGGGGCGTGTTGGTGGCCGGATCCGCCAGGAGCGAGCGCATGCGCGCCACGCTCTGCGTGAAGCGGGCGCGGAAGCCCTCCATGGCGTCCTGGTCCACCTGCACCTGATGCTCCAGGCCATCGTTGAGGTACACGAGCGAGGCGCGCACCTTCTCCAGCGGCACCCGATAGCGCTGGGACACGTAGAGCGCGTAGCCCAGCACCTGCTCGTCATACCCCTCGCGCGCCTTGCCCGTCTTCCAGTCCACCACCACCGTGAAGCCGTCCGCGTCCGTGTAGGCGAAGTCCGGAATGGCGAAGACCTTCACCCCGTCCAGCGTGAAGGAGGAGAAGTCCGCGCCCGCGTCCACCTCCAGCCACTGCCCGGGCTTGAGCGAGCGCGCCAGCGCCGGCCAGCGCGACTGGAAGAACCACGCGAGCGCCGAGCGCACCGTCTCCGCGTTCTGCTTCCAGGCCTCGTCGGGGATTTGCTCCTCGTACTCGTGCTCCATCAGTCCGCTGAACGTCTTGCGGCCCTTCTGGGTCCGGTACGCCTTGCCGCGCGACAAGCGGAACTCCTCCCGCATGCGCGAGAGCGCCCGCTCCTCCACCTTCGCCGGCTCCACCGGAAGCCCCGCGCGCCAGTTGAGCAGCGCGTCCTTGAGGGCGTCGTGCACGATGTTGCCCGCCCACGTGTAGCGGTTGCCCAGCTTCTTGAGCAGGTACAGCTCGCGCACCTCCGCCGGTGCCCCCGCCTCCCACCCGCCCCAGGAGCGGTAGTAATAAAGGTAATATGCCCGGGAGCACTCCTGGAGTTTCTCGTGACGGCTCTTGGACCAGGAGAAGTCGTTGGTGAAGGACGCGCGCGGCATGGACACTGGCCATCCTAGACCAAGGGCTCGCTGATCCAAGAAGAAGGACAGGCAGGCAGGCACACCCCGGCAGGTCCTTCTCCGCCTCCGGTGAGCCGTTAAGGTGCGCCCCCATGGCAACCCAGCACTTTCGAGGCAAGGTGGTCCTCATCACCGGCGCCTCCAGTGGCATCGGCCGGGCGGTGGCCCGGGTCTACGCGGCCCAGGGCGCCCACCTCGTGCTCGCCGCGCGCCGTGAGCCGGCCCTTCGAGACACCGCGCGTGAGGTGGAAGCACTCGGCGTCCAAGCCCTCCCCGTGTGCTGCGATGTCACCCGCGAGGAGGACGTGGCCCGTCTCGTGCGTGAGACGCAGGCGGCCTTCGGCGGGCTGGACATCCTCGTCAACAACGCGGGGCTCGGGCTCTACGGCCCCGTCGAGGGCTTCAGCGAGGCGCAGCTGCGCCAGGTGTTCGAGGTGAACTTCTTCGGCCTGGTGCGCGTCACCCGCGCCGCCCTGCCCCTGCTGCGCCAGCGCGCGCCCGGCTCCCAGGTCATCAATGTCAGCTCCGTGCTGGGCCATCGCGGCCTGCCGCTGCTCGGCGGCTATGGCTCGTCCAAGGCGGCGGTGAACCTGCTCACCGAGTCGCTGCGCGCCGAGCTCGCCACCGAGGGCATCCGCGTGCTGCTCGTGTCGCCGGGCCTCACCGAGACGGAGTTCCGCGACGCGCGCCTCAACGCCGAGGGCTGGGCCCAGGACACCATCCCCCTCAACGCCATGAGCGCGGAAACCGCCGCCCGGGCGCTCGTGCGCGCCAGCCGCCGGGGCAGCCGCGAGACGGTGCTCACCCTTCCCGGCCGCGTCATGGTGCTCGCCAACCGGCTCGTGCCCGGGCTGTTCGATCGCGTGGCCCGCCGCATCGCCAACCCCGCCCGGCGCCCATGAGACCCTCCCGCAAGCGCGCGCCCTCCCCCACCCCGTCCCTCATCGAGCCCACGCGCCGCGACTCCCTGCGCTCGGGCCTGCTCGCCTGGTACGACCGGCAGAAGCGCGACCTGCCCTGGCGCCGCACGCGCGATCCGTACGCCATCTGGCTCAGCGAGGTGATGCTGCAGCAGACCCAGGTGGCCACCGTCATCCCCTACTGGGAGCGATTCCTCCAGCGCTTCCCCACGGTGGAGGCGCTCGCCACCGCGCCGCTGCCGGACGTGCTCGCCGCGTGGCGGGGGCTCGGCTACTACTCGCGCGCGCGCAACCTGCACCTGGCCGCCCAGGACGTGGTGGCGCGCTACGGCGGCAAGCTGCCCTCCACCGCCGCCGAGCTGCTCACCCTGAGAGGCTTTGGCCGCTACACCGCGGGGGCCGTGGCCTCCATCGCCTTCGGCGAGCCCGCCCCCCTGGTGGATGGCAACGTGGCCCGCGTCTTCTCGCGCCTCTTCGAGGTGGAGGGCCTCCCGGGAGATCGCGTGCGCGAGGCCCGGCTGTGGGCGCTCGCCACCGAGCTCGTCTCCCCCGAGCGGCCCGGAGACTTCAACCAGGCCCTCATGGAACACGGCGCCACCGTCTGCCGGCCGGACAACCCGCTGTGCCTGCTGTGCCCCGTGCGCGAGGACTGTCTGGCCTGGCGTCACGGCCGCGTGAACGAGCTGCCCCCGGCCAAGGTGCGCGCCCCGCCCAAGCGGATGACGCTCGCCCTCGCCGTCTGGGCGCACGAGGGCCGGCTCCTGCTCGCCCGGCGCGAGGAGAAGGGACTCTTCGGCGGCTTGTGGGAACTGCCCGCCGCGGAGATCGAAGCGGACACGTCCGACGCGGAGTCCGCCGGAAAGCTCACCCAGGCACTCGGCGCCCCCGTGCGGGTAGAGGCCGTGCTTGGCACCGTGCGCCGCCAGCTCACCCACCGCAGCCTCACCCTCCGCCTCTTGCGCGTGACGGGCGCGAAGCACCCCACGCACGCTCCCGCCTTCCGCGAGCTGCGCTGGTGCACTCCCGAAGAAGCCTCTTCTCTCGGCATGAGCACCGCCATGCACAAGGCACTCGAGGCCGCGCTCGACGCCGGCGTGCTCCCGGGCTGAGTCGCTCTGTCGGTTAACAGACAAGCACGGCTTCGGCGTGTCGCCTCGGCGACGATCGTTCCAGGGATCAATGTTCCGAGCACAAAGAGCTGCCAATGCTGTCGGCAGCCGTTTTTTCAACCCGAGGATTCCCATGGCACGCGCACAGGCCAAGACGAACAACTCCAACAAGTCGTCCTCCAAGAAGCCCGAGGCTCCGCCTCCCGCCGCGACGCCCATCACGAACGTGGCCCCCGCGGTGCAGGCCGTCCCCGCGAAGAAGGAGACCCCCGTGGTGCAGGCCGCTCCCGTGGTGCAGACCGCCGCCGCCCCGGCCCGCAGCCGCCCCTCCGCGGAGCAGATCTCCCGCCGGGCCTACGAGCTGTTCCTCGCGCGCGGCGGGGAGCACGGGCACCACGACGAGGATTGGATCCAGGCCGAGCGCGAGCTGCAGCTCGGACGCTGAAGCTCAGCTCACGAGCGAGGGGCGGATCGGTGACGGCCGGGCCGCCCTCGCCTCCAGGAGCTGGCGACGCGCCCGCGCGAGCTGTTCCAGGACACGTTCGGCCTCCTCCCCGGTGCGCAGGGCCAGGCCGCACACGGGCGTGAGCAACATCTGGCCGCCCACCTGTTCGAGCGAATGGCCCGGAGGCAGCGCCGCCTCGAGTGACACCTCGACGGCGTCCACCAGCTCCCCCACGTCGTAGGTGGACGCGCGGTCCGTGGGGATGATGCCCAGGCTCAGCGTCGCCCCCGAGTCCAGGAAGCGCGCCAGGGGGCCCGTCTCCTCCAGCACCGCGTCCAACGACAGCCGCACGCTCAGCGACAGCACGTCCAGCCCCGCGTCCAGCAGGCTCGCCCAGTCCGTGTTGCCGCAGCAGTGCACCCCCACCAGCGCGCCCTCGCGCTGAAGCGCCTCCACCAGCGGCCGCAGCTCCCGCAGGGCCCGCAGGTGCCGGGGGTCGGCGCGCGAGAAGGCCACCAATCCCGGCTCGTCCAGGAAGAAGAGGGGCGTCGTCCCCGCGCGCCGCAGGGCCTTCACCATTGCCCGCGCGCGCGCCCACGTCAGCCGGAAGATCGCCGCGTCCAGCCCTGGTTGCGCCAGCCCCGCCCCGCCCTCGCTCGTGCGCGCCGCCAGGCTCACCGTGAAGGGGCCGGCGAGCTGCGCCTTGGCGAAGGCGGGTGCGCGGCGCTCCACCTCCGCCAAGTAGGGACGCCAGGCGAGACACGCCTCCGGCGAGGGCTCGAAGGACTCCAGCGCCCCCGAGGACAACGCCGCCTCCAGCCGCGCCTCGAAGGCCGCTCGTCCCGCGGACCACGCCGCGAGCTCCACGGTGCACCGCCCCGCCTCGTCGAACCCCAGGCCCGGCAGTCCCTCAAGGGCCTGGGGAATCATGAACTCCGCGGGTCTGCCCACCGGAAGCTGGGGCAGGAAGGGGATGTCCAACGCGAACGCGGTCCGCAGGGCCGGCTCGAGCTGGGTGTACGGCAGGCTTCCGATGCCCGTGGTGGCGTGGGTGGGCAGCAACGCGAGGGCACGGCGGACGGCCGGCGCGCTCATGTCGCCGACTCCAGGGCCGCGCGGCCCGGCCCCTCGAACCAACGCTCCAGCGTCTCGAGGAACAGCTCGGGACGCTCCATCATCGGGGTGTGTCCGACGTCGGGATACTCCACGTAGGTCCAATCCGGACGGACCCTGGCCAGCTCGCGCGAGTTGGCCACCGGCACCATCTGATCATCCGAGCCCTGCACGAGCAGGGTGGGCACGCGGATGCTCCGCTCCAGCTCGCGGAAGCGCGACTTGCGCAGCAACAGGCCCACGAGCGAGCGCGCCGCCTGGAGGAAGGCGTCATGAGACCAGGGCATCCGCGCGTGGCGCTCGCGGGCGAACTCCAGATGCGCGCGCACCAGCTCCTCGGGGAAGCGGCCGAGGTCTCGGCAGCACAGCGCGAGCTGTTCGCGGGCCAGCTCCTCTGGAGTCATGCGCGCCGAGCGCCGCCGCACGAAGAACTCGCCCACGCCTGGAATCGAGTAGAGGAGGAACAGGAAGAAGACATTGCGCTCCATCCGGGAGTCCTCCGCCCGGGGTTGCGCGGGAGCCACCAGCACGAGGCCGGAGACGCGCTCGGGGTTGCGCGCCGTCTGCAGCACCGAGATGGCGCCGCCCATGGAGTTGCCCACCAGGATGACGGGCGCGGACGGAGACACCTCCTGGATGAAGCGGTCCAACAACACCTGATTGGCCGGGAGCGCCGCCGAGCGGCCCGCCAGGGGCGTCAGGCCAAAGCCCGCCAGGTCCACGGCCACCACCCGCGCGTGCCGTGCCAGCTTCGGGCCCACGCTCATCCAGTTGTGGTGCGAGCCTCCCAGTCCATGCACGAGCACCAGGGTCGGCCCGGAGCCGCCGAAGTCCATGAAGTGAACCGGGCCATCGATATCGAGCGTGCGCGTCAACATGCCTCTTGCCTACCACGTTCCCTGGCGATTGCTCCCGCTCCCCCCGGCTGGTAGACCCGGTGCCACATGGCCGAGTCCCCCGAGACCACCTCCGCCGCGTTGAAGCTCCTGGAACGCGCCCGGCACCACGTGCGCACCCGTTCACGAAGCGAGTCGTACTACCAGGCCGGGGACCGCTTCTCCGAACTCTTCCTCAACAGGACCTTCGGGGTGGAGCCCAACTACTACCAGACCGTGGGCACGGACTACTCCGCCATCGACTGGCTCTACGAGGAGCTCGGACAGAGCGAGGCGCTGAGCCGGCAGGCCCTGGACGCGGTGACGAAGCAGTTGCAGGAGATGACCCACCCCGGGCCCGCCCTCGCCGCGCTCGGGCCGCTCCAGGCCGCGCTCCACTCCCCCTCGTGCGCCCTGCTCGACGTGTGCCGGGCCCTGCTGGGCGCCATCACCGTGCTGGGCCAGGACGCCCTCGGCGCCCGGGGAGCGCCCGCGGCGCTCGTCCAGAAGTGGTTGGCGCTGTGGTCGGACCGCGTCTGGAAACAGAACAGCCAGCAGGCGCGGCACACCCTGCTCATCCAGGTGATGCGCGCCTCCCCGGAGGACAGACCCGGGCGGATGGCCGAGCTCGGGGAGGAACAGGACGCGTTGAGCGCACGGGGCACCCACTTCGAGCAGGGCGTGCACGAGTACCTGGAGCGCTACGCCGAGACGGGCGCGACCTCCGTCGCCCTGGTGGGCGGCCTGCCCTTCGCCGACGCGCTCACCCCGATGGATCTGGAGAAGCTGCTCGGGCTGCTGCGCGAGGAATCGGACTTCCTCGGGAGCGTGGCGCGCCTGCTGCGCTTCGCCCAGGACGTCCGGTTCGATCCCTCCGAGCCCCTCAACTCAGGGGTGATGGGTTACGCGGCCGAGCACCGCCAACGCCTCACCGACATCGACGCCTCGCGCCTGCCGCGGGAGGAACTCGACACCCGGTTGAAGCGGGTCTGGGTGGACGACTCCGCCCGGATCCGCCGGGAACTCGACGCGGTGGTGGCGGCGCTCGGAGACGAGGCCCTGCGCCCCCTGCTCCAGGGCTTCGTGCAGAGCGTCTGGGCCGTGGCCACGCGGCTGGTCGAAGCCGGACACGACCCGCGTCCGGGCCCCTGAGCCCGCGCCCGGCGACTGGCGCCACCGCGGCGTCACCTTCGTCATCAGGTCTCGCCTTCGTCGACGATCGCCTGGATCGCGGCCTCCAGCCAACGGCGGGTGGAGGAGTGACGCACCTCCTCGAGCCGCGATGGGGGCAGCAGCCGCCTGCTCATGAGAAAGCCGCTCCAGAGGATGTGGAGCCGTGCCGCGCGCCCCTCCGCATCCGGAGGGCCCAGCCAGTGCGCCAGGGGCCCGATCGCCTTCTTCTCGAGCAGCTCGACACTCGTCGCGTACGCCTCGGGATCGGCCGCCGAGAGGATCAGCATCATCAGCGGGCCCGGAGCGTCCTGCACGTCGAGGAAGATGGACACCACGTGCTCGCCGAAGCGGCGCCTGTCTCCCTGGAGCATCGGGGTGATGTCGAGCAACCGCTCCAACGTCTCCCGGTACAGCCCCTGCTTCGAGCCGAAGTAGCGGTTGACGAGCGAGGAGTTCACCCCGGCCAGCTCCGCCACCTCCCGCACTCCGGTGTTGGCGAAGCCCCGCGTGGAGAACAGCGTCTGCGCGGCGGAGATCAGGGCGGCACGCGTGCGCTCGGCGTCGCGCTGACGCACCGACGTCTTGGACTCACTTGGGCGGGATGTGTACACGGCTGTTTACTTACGACAGGGATTGCACGGTGTCCAGACGTGTCAACAGCCGTGGACCTCGTGCGCGTCTGTCGGGCCGGAAGGACAGAACGCCCGTTCGCTCCGGAGGCACTGAAGCGGCTCCGGACGGACGGCTCCGCCCGGAGCACCGCTCGTGCCCGGCTACGGGTGCTGGCGCCGCTGCATCATCAGCAGGGCGCACAGCTCGAAGGCGGAGTCCACGCGCTCCATGCGGTAGAGCTCCTTGGAGATCCAGCACTTCACCTTGCCCTCGGCCGGGGCACCGGGGGTGTAGTTCTGCAGCATCCATCGCGAGGCCCGATCCAACGCCGGGGAGATGCCAGGGTGGTGCAGCCCATGCCGCTCCAGGAAGCCGAGCATCAGCACGGCGTAGGAGGACTCCGTCATGTTCGAGCGGCCATCGGAGCTCCAGCCCCCATCCGGCAGCTGCGCCGAGAGCACCGCATCCAGCGCGCGGCGCACCGCATCCACGTGGGGCGAGCCGACGAGGCCGACCACCGAGTGGAACGTGGTGTACAGCCACGAGCGGCTCCACTTGTCGAAGGACCAGCGGCCACTGGGCTCCTGGCGCTCGAGCAGGTAGCGCTGGAAGGGAGCCAGCTCCTCGTTGTCCTGGCCCAGCAACATCAGGGCATGGAGGCAGCGGGCCGTGAGCGTCGGCGAGGAGTGCATCTCCCCCGGGTAGGCGATGAAATGGTCTTCCCGCTTGAAGCGGTAGAGCACCGCCGGGTCCACCGGCAGACCCATCGCGTGCATGACGGCCACCACCGCGCTCGTGTCGTCACCATCCTGGAGGAAGTGGTCGCTCATGCCGATTCCGTTCGGCCCGAGCGCCCGGGTCAAATCCCCCAACACCGAGTTCACGTAGGGCGCCAGGCGCGGCTCCTGCAGCACCCCGCCCATGAGCAGGGCATAGAGGACGAAGGACTGCTCGAAGTAGTTGTGCGGCCCGCCCACCGGCACGAGCCCGGGGGTGGACGACGCGGTCGACATCCCGCTCTCGCGCAGGTACTCCCGGGCGCGATCGACGAACGGCGCCAGCTCCGGCCGGCCCGCGGCGGCCTTCACCCACGCCGCCGTCGCGGACGGGCTGTGCCCCACGCTCCCCGCCCCATCGATCAGGTTCGCCGTGGGCTCCTGGCCCCAGGTCTCCCAGACATGCAGCCACGGCACGCCGGGCGTCACCGGCAGCTTCGCGATGATCTTCCGCTTGCGCTCCCCCAGCGCCATCAGCTGCGCGTAGGGCGTGCGCGGCAGCCGCGCCTCGTCCAGCCCGAGCTGATTCAACAACGCGGGCAGGAGGATCTCCGCGGCCACCGGCAGCTCCTCCGGATGCAGCGTGGCCCAGTGCGGCGCCTGGGCGCGCAAGAAGCGCACCCCCGCCTCACACGCCTCGCGCGTGCGCGGGTGCTGGGGAAAGCGGCGCAACGCGAGGATGGCGGACATCGTGGGGATGTCCCGATGCATCGGCTTGACCGGCTCCCCCCAGCCCCCATCCTCCTGCTGTTGTGAGAGCAACCAGTCCACGACAGGAGAAGAAGCACTCTCCGCGGGTGAAAGGATTCTCAAGACCTGGGCGGAATCGTAGACAGAGGGGCTCATCAACCCTCCCCCTTGGCCTGTCTTGGAAAGCAGGGATTGAAGCTCCTTGAACAGGAGTTCCTGAATTCCCCCGTCGACCACGCGGATACTCTGCGAGGGGACCAACTCCATCGCGACATCCCGGATTCTTCTCATAGCGCCGTCAACTCCTTGAGGGAGAAGGGACCTGGCAGACATTTCCTCGAACTTGGATGAGGAGCACGCCGGTGGAACCCGGAACGAGCGTGTCACTTATCAATCATTTCTCCAAAAAAAGCATCACCCAGCACCGGCCACGTCTCCAAGGTGCGCGCGTATCCACACTCGCCGCAACAGGCTCTGGACCCCCTCGTCCGGTGCTCGACGGATTTCGAGTAAAACCTGTATTTCATTCCAAAAACAAGACGAGATTGGTCCCAATGAATTGGACGGAATCGGTCCAAATGCGGAGAACCCCTCCAGACGAGGACGCGCCGAGGGGCCGGAGCATCCGCGCTCGCACCGGGAGCCGGTCCGGAAGCACGCCCGCCCCACCGGATTGGGACAGTCTGGAAATCCTCACATGTCACGCAATCGTGAACTCAACCACCCGGTGCGGACTCCGAACTCCTCCCGCGCGGCTGGCACCACAGCGTGTGTCTTCAGGAATTATCCATGTGTCTTGTATTCCTCGCTCCGCCCCACCATCCGCGCGGCGCAGCCCCCCAGGCACCAGGGCTCCCCGTCAACCAATGACATCTCGAAATTCGAGAAGACTCGCGCCAGCGGTTCCGCCCCCTAAGCGAAGAAGCGATGCGGGTGGCCGTCACGGCCCGCCCGGGAGAACCCGGAACCCAGCTCTGGACATCCAATCATCGATATATCAACATACGTCGATGAGGAATCCCCCCGAGGAGCCACCTGCCCGGACACCGCACCGCGTTGCCATGTGGGGAACGGTGGTCTAGAGACAGCACCATGGCCGCTCCCACTCTTCAACAAACCCTCCATGGCAAACGATTCGGGCTCGTTCTTTCCGCCGGCTACTTCGGCTTCTTCGGACACGCGGGTTTCCTCAAGGGGCTGGCGGCCACGGGGCTGAAGCCGGCGGCGTACGCGGGAACGAGCTCGGGGGGGCTGGTGGCGGCGTACGCGGCGGCGGGGCTGAGCGAGGACGCCATCGCGGAGCTGGTGCTACAGCAGACGCGCGAGTCGTTCTGGGATCCGGATCCGATTGGCGCGGTGTTCAACGCCCTGCCGCGCGAGGGCCATGGGGCCACGGGCCTGCTCAAGGGAGAGCGCTTCCGCAAGCTGCTGGAGCGCACGCTGCCGGTGAGCACCTTCGAGGAGCTGCCGCATCCGCTGCTGCTCACGAGCGCCAACCTCACGCAGGGCACGCACGAGGTGTTCACCTCGGGGGAGCTGGCGCCGCGGGTGCACGCGACGTGCGCCTACCCGGGCCTGTTCCGCGCGGTGCGGGTGGGGCGCGACCTGTACTGGGACGGGGGCCTGGTGGACAAGGCGCCCGCGCTGTCCCTGCGCGAGAGCGCCTTGGGCAAGGAGCTGGACGCCATCCTCGTGCACTACCTGCCGAGCCGCACGCGCAAGATGTTGGGCGGGCCCATGGCGTACGCACAGGGCATCGCGGCGGGCTCGGCGGCGCTGCGGCGCGACCACTTCCGGCTGCAGCTCGCCCTGCTCGCGGAGCGGGGCTTTCCCGTCTACGTCATGGTGTCCAACCTGCCGCCCGTGTCCCCCACGCAGATGGAGCGCGGCTTCGATGCGCTGCACCAGGCGAGACTGAGCGCCGAGCGGGCCTTCGCCCGGCCGCCCGTTGCCTTCGAAGAGGCCTGAGACGAGGCGTGAGGCGGCCGCGCTCAGCGCGCGTAGCGCCGGTGGTCCACCATGAGACAGCGATCCTGGACCACCTGGATGCCCGCCTCGGCCAACCGCCGCGCCGCCGCGTCGTTGCGGATGCCTGACTGGAACCACACCGCCTTGGGCTTCTTGGCGAGGATGTCGTCCACGTGCTGGTCGATGTCCTGTGGACGGCGGAACACGTCCACCAGATCGAGGTCGCCCGGAATGTCCACGAGCCTGCGGAACACCGGCCGCTCGAGGATGTGCGTCACCTCCGGGTAGTAGACGGGCACGGGCACCACGTCCACGCCCGCCTGGGCGAGGTACTCGGGCACATAGAAGGCGGGCTGCCCCGAGTGCTGCTCCGTCTTGATGCCCAGCACCGCCACGCGCCTGGCACCCCGCACCAGCGCGCGGATGCCCTCTTCGTCCTCGATGAGGTTCTGTTCGTAGCTCACCGCTGCTCCTCCTCGAGCGCCCGCACCGACTCCAGCGTCGACTGCGTCGCCCATGTCCAGGTCTCTCCGTCCAACGACGCCCTGAGGGTGAACCCGCGCCGCACCGGGAGGAAGCGTCCCTTGCCGAGCAACTGTTCTCCGTCGCACTCCACGCCGGGTGTCACCTGGGGGTCGCCCGCGAAGCGCAGCGTGTCGCGCACGGCCTGGGGCGACGCCTCCCCCGGCTGGGCGAGGCAGCGCAGCGAGAACACCAGGGCCTCGCCCTGTTCGGTGAGTTGAGTGCCGGTGAAGGTGCGCTCCAGCAGGTACGTCACCTCGCGTCCGCCCACGGGCAGCGTGCCCACCGCGTAGCCGCGCTGCCCCGGGACCCAGGCCCGCCCGTAGATGCCGCCGTACTTCACCTCCCACTCCCCGCGCGTGCGCGCCTCGAGCGCGTCCGGAGCGAAGAAGCGCTCGAGGGGCGTGACATCCAGTCCCTTGGGGGCCACCTCGCGGATGGCGGCCCGCATGGCCTCGGGCTCCACGAGCCGCACATAGGTGCCATCCGCCGCGAGCCGCAGACGCAGCACGGCGCGCTGGAGCACGGTGTCCACCAGCGATTCCACCGGCTGGCCCTGCTGGAGGTAGCGCGAGCGTGTCACGCGCTGGGTGAGGACCCAGGAATCCTGCTCGGCGGAGAAGCTCGAGACGGTGGTCATCTCCGCTTCCCGCGCGTCCGGAGCGCTCCCGTGCCGCAGGGACGTGCGCACCGTCTCCGTGAGGAGCGAGTCATCGGGAGGCAGGAACAGGGGCCGCAGGGGAGGCGCCGCGGCGGGGGGAGGATTCAACGAGGGGATGTCGCGGTGGCACGCGGTGACCGGGCCCGCGAGGAGGAGCAGGAGGTAGGAGGAAAGGGTCCGCATGATGTCCGCGCACGCTGGCAGAAAGCCCCGCCGCCCGCGAGCGCATCGACGCGCCCCGCGGGGCCTTGCTCAGCGGTCCATCTGGCAAACACCCGACGTCGTGTCCGGCTCGACGTGACAGCTTTCGCCCTGGGCACAGACACGGGCCTCGTTCTGCTTGGAGCAGAGCTGACGACAGTGTTTGGCGTAGCAGACCATGCCAGACGGGCAGGAGGGGCCCCCCTCGTCACAGGGAAGAACACACTCCATCCAGGCCTCCTTCGGACGAGAACGTCCCCCCAGGAAGACATCACAGACCTGGGGCTCCGGGCAGAGCGCGTCGTGCTGACAGTCCCGGCCGTGCACCCGCACGCAGAGCGAGCCTCCCATGGAGCGTTGGACACACCGCTGCCCCTCGGGACATGTCATCCCCTCACAACTGGGCAGGCAAACTGGGCCCTCTGCGTCCACATCGAGGCAGGCGAAGCCTGGGGAACAGCTTTGGGGGTCTTGAGGTTGGCAACGGCGGCCACATCGGAATGCCGCGCAGACAAGGCCAGGAGCGCACGCGGAATCCTGCTCGAAGGGAACCTTCAAACACCATTCGCCTTCTTTCTGCGTCCCCATGGCACCACAGACACGAACCACTCGCTCGCCCGCCTGCACCGCACGGCAGGCAAACCCCTCCTGGCAGTCCAGGTCCACCACACACCTGCTCGCGGCACAGATCGGCTGAATCATCGGAAGTCCCCGCAGACAAACGAGCGAAGCATCGCAGTCCGCATCACCCCGGCAGGCACGACCCGCCGTGGGCAACTGCTTGAGTTCCTCAGCAGAAAGCCGGGGGACAACCCTCAACGACTCCTTGAAGGGAGATGAATGAAGTCCACGGACAGGCAACAGACCCAGCGACCAGAGAAGAGGAAGAGGAAACAGCAGACCCAACACCAGAGCAGCAGCCGCGCGCCAGCTCATGGACGGGCGTTCCTTCTCATCCGCCTCTGGCAATTCGCCATACAGTCGACGAACTCGTCACCGCATAGGTCTTCAAGCTCCTCTTTGGGGCACCCTGCGCGACTCGCGTTTTCAATCAAGTCCTTGAGCACGGCCCGGTCGATGGTGCCCTCGATGCCATAGGCATGAGGGCAGCCCGACGCGACCACCAGGATGAGTCCACCCCCGACCACGGACGCACGTGCCCTCAGCATTCTCCCCCCCAACTTGCCGGGCAGTCCCAGCACCTGGCGCCAGCGCCAGCCCGCCAAGCAAAAGCCGGATCGACGGGGCGAGTCAACATCCTGGGCACCCGGGGACTCCCCTCCCCCGTCTCAGTGCACGGACCACCAGTTGTAGTTGGCCGTGCCGCCAGGCGGCAGCTGTCCGCCCGTCAGGACCTTCTCATAGGCGTAGGTGTTCTTGATGGCCTGGTAGTTGTTCTCGACGTTCCAGGCATTCGCCGCTCCGGAACCGCTGACATCCCGAATCACCGTATCCCCCCAGATGGAGTAGATGACCCACGGGCGGGCGTCGATCTCCGAGACGTTCTTGTCCCAGCGCACCGGCATCTTGTCGTTCTCCGCCAGCATGCGCGGCTTGTTGTAGCCGGCGAGCTCCGTGTAGTACCGCCCCGGCAGGTAGGGATTGCCGCTGTAGATGTCGACCGCGACGATGTCCGCGCCCTCGGTGGGGTAGTAGTTCCACGGGTCGCCCCCGTACGTCCCATCCCAGGCATAGGGGGACCAGACCCAGATGAGGTTGTTGAACCCCCGCGTCTTCGTCATGTAGTTGAAGATGATGCTCCACAGTTGCTTGTAGAGCGCGGGATCGCGGTTGGCCCACCAGAAGCGGCCCGAGCGCTTGTTCATCTCATGGTACGGCCGGAAGAGCACGGGGACGCCCGCGTCCTTCAGCGGCTGCAAGCGATTGGCGGCCCAGGACAAGTCCCTCAGCAGCGTCTGGTATTCGGCCGTGTTGTTCTGCCAGTCGACGACCCGCTTGAACCACGCGTCATCCAGGTTCACTCGCTGGCCGGAGGCATTGGTGGCCGTCTCGACAAGGGTGTTCTCGAAGCTCTTCACCGGACTGCCCGGATAGGGCTGATGAAAGCCCAATCCCACGAGGCCATCGCCATAGGTCCAACGGTCCTTGAGGAACCCGACTCCATTGAAGGTGGCCCGCCAGGCCGTGGCGTCCTCGGAGAACGAGGACTGATACCAGCCCGGCCCCAGGTCGAACTCGACGAACGCGGGCTTCTTGCCGCCGGAGGCCTGGGTGACCTTGTCGTAGTACGCCCCCGCGTAGCTGCCCTCCTGGTGGATCTCCTTCTGCGCCTCGCAGTGCTGACCGATGATCGTGCGGCGATTGCCCGCGCGGGACCCATTCTCCAGGTCCACGAGGAGCCCGTAGACCTTCTGCGCCGCCGGCGAGGCAGAGGGCGTCACCAGCGTCCTGCCCACCTGGGCCCTGGCTGCTCCGGGACACAGCACGGCACACGCCACCGCGAGCGCCAGGCCCCTGAACCACCCGGAGCCGGAGGCAGGCACCGCGTCCCACCGCTTCTGACTTCGCCTCGTTCCCCGCATGCGTCCATCTCCCGAGCGTTCGCCCCCCCACGACGCGTGAGAGGCCATGCCCTCCTAGATAGACGGGAATTCAAGATTTTTCCTGTTGTTTTCGGTTCATCGGCCCGGCGGGGGACGCCCCAAGCAAGACGCCCGTGAACGCGGGAGGGAAAACCCCCGCGCCCACGAGCCTGTGGTGTCCCGGAAGCAACCGCGGCTTACGGGTGACGGGAGGTGTCGTCCGAGGCGCGCTCCACCAGATCCCTCCCGATGTTGCGCCGGTCGCGCACCACGCCGTCATCGTCGCGCAGGCCCCCGATGGCGAAGCGCCGCGCTGCCTCCGCCAGGTCGCGCATCACTTCCTCCCGAGACAGGTACTCCTCGCGGGGCAGCGCCTTGAAGACGTTGATGATGTCCACGTCCGCACCGTTGTCCTCCGCCGCTTCCACGAGATGCTCGCGCAGGGCGGGGTAGTCCACGGAATCCAGGTGGGGCGTGATGGAGCTCGCCGGGTTCTCCCCCTGTCCAAATGCCATCGTGTCCTCTGTCTTTCCGCCCGGATGTCTTCTTGGCCGGGGCTGACTCTCAACCTGGGGATGGATCCTCCGCGGGGCCACTTCGTCCGGGCCCCCCACCCGCTGGCCCCAGGGCGGGCGGCCAGCCATCCTCCGGCCTCGCGACGCCCTTGCGTCGGCTCCCGGATTCCGTTGTGGTCCGTGAGCCACGGCGCCCCAATCGCCCCAAGGAGACACGCACCATGACGGAAGAGAGCGGACGGGAGATGCTGGACCTCGCCAGCAAGCTCTTCGAGCAGATGTTGACCCAGCAACGCGCCAAGGTGCTGCGCCTGGCCCGCGAGGTCGTCCCCAACATCACTCCCGAGGAGCTGCGCAACCCCCACGACTTCCCGAAACTCAAGGAACACCCGACGTTCGAGTTCGAGGATGGACTGCTCTCGGGCCTCATCTCGGCGCAGATGGCGCTCTACGCCGAAATCAAGGGCCGGTTGTTGCCCCCCGAACCTCCGGGTCAGTGACTGCCTGCCTGCCTTTGCCGTCTGCCCGCTCGTGGGTTAGTGCTTACCTCGTGAGCATCACCTCGACCTCGACCTTGAGCTCGCCCCTGGCGCGCGAACGCCTCGTGTCCGCCCTCGCCGCCGATCCGCCGCGACTGGACCTCGCCGCGCTGGCCATCGCCACGCTCAACCAGCCCCACCTGGACGCCGCGGCGTGCCTGCACACCCTGGACGCGCTGGCCGCCCGGGTGCAGCTGGAGATGGAGCGGCACGCGGGCCATGGCGAGGTGCTCGCCGGCCTCACCGCGCTGCGGCACGTGCTGGCGGACATCGAGGGCTTTCGCGGCAACGAGGACGACTACCACTCGCCGGAAAACAGCTTCCTGGACCTGGTGCTCGAGCGCAAGGTGGGCCTGCCCATCTCGCTCTCGGTGCTCTACCTGGAGGTGGCGCGGCGCGCGGGCATCCCGCTCTATGGGGTGTCCTTTCCCGGCCACTTCCTGGTGGCGTGCAGCGCGGGGGACCACAAGCTCCTGGTGGACCCCTTCCACGAGGGGGAGATCCTCACCGAGGAAGGCTGCAAGCAGTTGCTCGAGCGCGTGGCGCCCCAGTTGCGCTTCAACCCCTCCATGCTGTCGCCCGCGCCCGTGGAGCTCATCGCCTACCGGATGCTGTCCAACCTGCGGCGCGTGTACCTGGAGCGCTCGGACTATGAGCGGGGGCTCGCCGTGGTGGACCTGCTGTTGATGCTCGCCCCCAACCACCCGGGCGAGCTGCGCACGCGCGCGGCGCTCCTGGCCAACCTGGGGGCCTACCGCGCGGCGCTCAAGGACGTGGAGCGCTGCCTGGAGCTGTCCCCGGACGCGCCGGACCGGGATCGGCTGGAGATGACGGTCCGGGAGTTGCGCGCGCGCGCCGAGCTGCTGAACTAGCGGCATGCGCCCGATTCCACCGTGGCCCCGCCTTCGCCGGGGCCTGGAGCACGACTACACCATCCTCACCGTCCGCGAGGACATCGTCGCGGACCCCCGTACCGGCCAGGAGCACCCCCGGGTGCGCATCGACTGCGGGGACTGGGTGAACGTCATCGCGGTGACGCGCGAGGAGCAGCTCGTGCTCATCCGCCAGTACCGCTTCGGCATCTCCGCGGTGACGCTGGAGGTTCCCGGCGGCATCGTCGAGCCCGGGGAGGACCCGGCCCTGGCCGCCGCGCGCGAGCTGGAGGAGGAGACGGGCTACGTGGCGGGCCGGGTGGTCGCGCTCGGCTCGGTCCATCCCAACCCCGCGCTCCAGGGCAACCGGTGCCACAGCTACCTGGCGCTCGACTGCGTGAAGGCCCACGAGGGCAACCCGGACGCCGGCGAGGACATCCGCGTGGAGCTCCACCCCCGCGAGGCCCTCCCCCGGCTCATCCTCGAGGGGAGCATCACCCACTCGCTGGTGGTGGTGGCCTTCTACCTGGAGCACCTGCGCGCCACGGCGCCCCGTTGACGTGTCCCCCGGGCGCGCGAGGCGCTCAGCAGCCCACCAGGCGCAGCCACAGGGCGATCATCGACCAGCTGCGCAGCCGGTTGCGGTGGCCGTTCATGGCGTGGCCGATGTCGTCGATCGTGTCCACGAACACGTACGGCGAGCGGGGATAGGCCCGGGCCTCCTGGGCGGCGTAGGCCGCGGGCGCCACCGCGTCGAACTCGCCCAGCTGCACCATGACGGGCACGGTGAGCTTCTCGGCCGGGATGGGCTCCGGGTTCTTCAGCAGGGTGAAGAGATCCACGAGCTGGCCGCGCGGCACGAAGTCCGCCTCGGCGTTGTCGCGGGCGATGACCGCCGGGTCCGCGTTGCGCGGATAGTAGAAGAGCCCGGTGCGCAGCTCCTCGGGAACCTGCACGTAGGGGCCCTGCTGCAGCAGCGGGCCGAAGACCTCATCCCCCACGGGCAGCGCGTGGTAGGTGTTGAGCCAGCCGGTGAGCACCACCGCATCGGCGTCCCGGTAGTACGCCTGCGCGTAGGTGATGGTGAGCGCGCCGTTGGAGTGTCCCACGTAGAGGATCTTCTCGAAGGTGTTGCGCGCCGCGGTCGCCTTGAGCCGCTGCACCACCTGGTGCAGGGAGCTGGCCGACTCCGACAGATCGATGAAGTCCCCCTGCGGCTTGTCACTCTCGCCGGTGCCCAGCAGATCCAACGCGAGCACCGCGAAGTGCTGGCGCGCCATGTAGCGCGCGTAGGAGTAGTCCTGGCGGTTGACCTCCGGCAGGTCCCAGTAGTTGTGGTTGTAGGTGATGCCGTGCACGAGGATCTGCACCGGCTTGTTCTTCAAGCTCCCCTGGTAATAGAGGTAGCCCACGAGGTTGTAGACGCGACCGTCGGACAGGCGGACGGGGAACGTGCGCCGCTCCACCTTGATGCCGCCCCACGCGCTGGTCTCGGCCCCGGTCTCGGCCTCCACCGCCGCCGCCCTTCCCGGAACCAGGCACAGCCCCGCCACCACCAGGGCCATCCACATGCTCATCCACCGGACCGTGTTTTTCATTCGAGCCATCCTCATACGACTGTCCTAGAAACATCAATGTACACTAAAAACAAGAAGGATCCGATAGCCTGGGATTGCGAAGTTGTACAATTTTTACACGAATATCCGACATTTCTCTTTTTTCTAAGAAATTGGCTTTTTATTGAACTGGGGCGACTCGTGACAGCATGAGGCGTGCCCCGCTCCGCCGGAATCTGACACCATGGTTGGCCTCGGAGGGACAGACGGCGTGAGGCGACAAGAGGTGCAGGAGCGGCTGGAGCGATTGGAGTTGCCGTTCAACGCCTATGGGGTGGATCCCTACGGGGTGTCGCGGTGGCACCTGGGGGTGGTCTTCGAGGCGATGGCGTTCTTCTACCGGAACTACTTCCGGGTGAAGTGCCATGGAATCGAGCACGTGCCAGCCCGGGGCCGGGCCATGCTGGTGGGCAACCACTCGGGAGGCGTGGCGGTGGACGGGGCCATGGTCGTCACCTCGTGCTTCCTGGAGGCCAATCCCCCCCGGCTGGCCCAGGCCATGGCGGAGAAGTTCATCGGCGCCATGCCCCTGGCGTCGGTGTGGGCCAGCCGCTGCGGCCACTTCACCGGCCTGCCGGAGAACGCGCAGCGCCTGTTGGAGGACGAGCGCTTGCTGCTCGTGTTCCCCGAGGGGGCGCGGGGCACCGCGAAGCTCTACACCCAGCGCTATGACCTGGTGGACTTCGGCACGGGCTTCGTCCGCCTGGCGCTCAAGACCCGCACCCCCATCATCCCCTTTGGTTTCCTGGGAGGAGGCTCGGCCATCCCCACGGTGGCCAATCTCTACGGGCTGGGCCGGGCGCTCGGCATGCCCTACGTGCCCGTCACTCCCTACCTGCTGCCGCTGCCCCTGCCGGTGCCGCTGGAAATCCACTACGGCGAGCCCCTGGTGTTCGAGGGGACGGGCAATGAGGAGGACTCGGTCATCCAGGGCTATGTGGAACAGGTCAAGACGCGCATCGCGGACATCATCGAGAAGCGTCGCCACGAGCGCTGGCAGGGGGGAGTGAAGCCATGAGGGTGCTCATCCTGGGGATCACCGGAGCGGTGGCGCGGCGCGTGGCGGTGGGCCTGCACAAGCGGGGGCACACGGTGGTGGGCATCGACACGAGGCCCTGGCCGGACGCGCCCAAGGGAATCGAAGTGCACGTGGAGGACCTGCGCAAGCGGGCGGCCGAGGACCTGTTCCGCACCCGGCGGCCCGAGGCCGTGGTGCACATGGCCACGGTGACGTCGCTGCGCGTACAGGGCGAGGAGCGCCACCGCATCAACCTGGGCGGCACCCGCGTGGTGTTCGAGCACTGCCAGGCGTACGGCGTGAAGCACGCCGTCTTCGTGGGCCGCCATACCTTCTACGGGGCGGCCCCGGACTCGTCGCTCTACCACACCGAGGACGAGCCCCCGAAGGAGCTGGCCTCGTTCCCGGAGCTGGCGGACCTGGTGGCCGCGGATCTCTACGCGTCCACGGCACTGTGGCGCACGCCGGAGCTGGCCACGTCGGTGCTGCGCGTGTGCTACACGCTGGGGCCCTCGGCGCAGGGCACGCTGGCCACCTTCCTGCGCGGCCGGCGCGTGCCACTCGTGGCGGGGTATGATCCGCTCTTCCAGTTCATGCACGAGGACGACGTGGCGGCGGCCATCGTGCACTCGGTGGAGAAGCGGCCCCGGGGCATCTTCAACGTGGCGGGGCCCCAGCCGCTGCCGCTGTCCGTCATCGTCCGCCAGGCCCAGCGCATCGGGGTGCCCCTGCCGCTCGCGGTGCTGCGCCAGCTCATCGGCCGCTTCGGCCTGCCCCGCCTGCCCCCCGGGGCGCTCAACCACCTGAAGTACCCCATCGTGGTGGATGCCCGGAGCTTCCAGGCCGCCACGGACTTCCGCCACCAGTACGACGAAATCCAGACCGTCCAGTCCTTCCTGGAGGCCAATCCCCCACCGCCTCCCCACCGCGAGCAGGTGCTTCACCGGCTGGAGGCGCTCGGCGTGATGAAGCGATAGCCCCATCCCGCACTCGCGCTCCGGCGCGCGCACCGCTAGCCTGCTCTCTCGCGGCGGAGCAGCCGCCGAGGGGGCTTCGATGATCGTCGTACCGTCCACGTTGGATGCGGTCACCGTCCATACCGAGGGGGCACTCTGCACACGCCTGGCCTCGGTGCCGTGCGAGCGGGGAAGCGTTCCAAGTCAGGTGCGCATCGAGGGACTGCCGCTGAGCCTGCGCATCGGCTCGCTCCGGGCGGCCGTCCTCCAGGGGCCCCCGGGCCTGTGCGTGCGCGAGGTGCGGCCCGTCCTCGACGTGCGGCTGCCCCCGGAGGCGGACCTGCCCGCCACCCAGCGCGCCCTGGAAGAAGCCCAGGAGAAGCTCGCCACCGTCTCGGCCGAGTTGGAGCGGCTGCAACGCGACGTCCTCACCCTGCGCAACCTCAAGCCCTCCTTCCCGCCGCGCCCCAAGGACGAGCCCCGACCCCCCCGTGAGCCCGCCCTCACCTCCGTGCTCGCACTGGCGGACTTCGTCGACCGGGAGCTGGCCACCCTGCACACCCGGCAGCTCGAGCTGGAGCGCCAGCAGCGCGACGCCGCCACCGAGGTGGAGCTGCGCCGGCGGCGGCTGGAGGAGGGCTCGTCCGCGGCGCGGAGTCAACGCGCGCAGTTGCACCGCGCCGTCGTCCTCACGCTGTCCGAGGCGGGTTCGGAGGCGGGCGCGCCGGACACCCGCGTCCAGCTCGCGCTCGAGTACGCCGTGCCCGGCGCCCGCTGGGTGCCCGGGTACGACTTGCGGATGCCGCGCACCCTCGATGGGGGCTCGCTGCGCATGCGCGCCTCCATCCTCCAGCGCACCGGCGAGGACTGGAGTCAGGTGCGCGTGTCCCTGTCCACCGCGCGTCTGGAGCGGCGCGCCGAGGTGCCCGAGTTGAAGGCCCTGCGCATCGGCCGGCGCCAGCCCCCTCCGGCGCGCTCGGGCTGGCGGGAGCCGCCTCCGGGACTCGACGAGCTGTTCGCCAGCTACGACGCCGCCCAGCCCCCAAGTCCTCCGCCCCCCGCCCCACCCGCGCCCGAGCGCACCCGCGTCCGCGAGTTCGCCATGCCTCCGGCGCCCCAGCGCATCACCCAGTCGATGCCCGTGGTGGGAGGCGCCGCCAGAGGGGGCCCGGGCGGAGGAGGGCCGCCTCCCCCCGCCATGTCCGCGCCGCCACCGCCGCCCGCGCCCGCGCCTGGCGCGGCCCCCCCCTCCGCCAAGAAGAAGTCCATGGCCCCACTCATGCGGCGCCAGGAGGAGTCCGACGAGGAGGTCGAGCTGGAGCTGGCCGACGAGCCGGCCCCCTTCATGGATCTGATGGAAAAGGAGGAAGGGGACACCACCGCTCCGTTGACCCTGGAGCGCTCCCGCTCCGCCAGCCGGCCGCCGTCCCCTGCTCCGGCCCCGGAAGAGTTGGAGCCGGTGGTCGACCTGCTCGACTACGCGAGCCTCGTGATGGGCTCCGCGCAGGAGCCCGGGGCGCGGGGACGGTTGCGCCCCCAGCGCGAGACCCTGCCGCACGAGCAGCTCGTGGTGCTGGGCGTGCACCTGCACGTGGATGTGTTCGCGCTCATCGCCTCGTCGGAGCAGGAGGCGGAGGCCCTCCAGCAGGAGGAGCCCCCGGCCTGGTGCGTGCCGCCCGACCACTCCACGCCCCACTTCGATCACCGCTTCGACGTGGAGGCGCGCGTGGAGGTGCCCTCGGATGGGCGCTGGCACACCGTGCCGGTGTTCTCCGCCCCGGTGGGCCTGAGCGCCGAGTACGTCTGCGTGCCCTCGGTGGAGCCGCGGGTCTTCCGCACCGTGAAGGTGGAGAACCGCACGCCCCATGCGCTACTCGCCGGCCCGGTGGATGTCACGCTCGGGGACGAGTTCCTGATGACGTCTCCCCTGCCCACGCTCGTGCCGGGCGCCACCCAGCGGCTCGGCCTGGGCGTCGAGGAGGCCCTCAAAGTGTCGCGACACACGCGCTTCGATGAGCTGTCCGGCGGCATGTTCAACAACGCCAGTACCCTCTTGCACCACGTGCGCGTCGAGCTGGCCAACCGCACCTCCCAACGCGTCACCGTGGAGGTGCTCGAGCGCGTGCCGGCCGTGCCTCCCTCGGAGAAGGACATCAAGGTGGAGGAAACCGAGGTGAAACCCCCGTGGAGCAGGCGCGTGCCTCCGCCGGGAGAGCCCCCCGTGGAGGGCGAGCGGACCTGGAGGCTCACCCTGCAACCCGGAGAGACCCAGACGCTCAGCGCCGCGTGGACCGTGCGGATTCCCTCGAACAAGGTGCTCGTGGGCGGCAACCGGAGGACATGATGCATCCCCCCATTCATCTGCCCATCGTCAAGGTCACCGTGCTCGAGGACCGGGCACTGGTGGAGCGCCGCGCGGACGTGGTGCTGTCCCCAGGTGCCCAGCTCGTGCGCGTGGAGGGCCTCTCCCCGCTCGCGGTGGACCGCTCGCTCCAGGCCCAGCTCGCCGGAGGCAGCGTGGCGCAGGCGCGCCTGCACCGGGCCTGGAAGCAGCAACCCCGTGAGGGCTCGCCCGAGGGCAAGACGGAGCCCCGCCGCCGCGTGGACGCGCTGGAGGCGGAGTGGAAGCGCGCCCAGGTGGACGTGCAACGGCTCCAGTCCCGCGTGGAGGTGGTGAACGCGGCACGCGAGGACGTGCTGCGCGCCATCGCCGAGTTCGCCGGGGCTGGCGAGGCCCGGCTGGAGTCCTGGCACGAGCAGCTCGAGACGGTGCGCGCGAGCACCACCGCCGCCGAGGAGGCCCTGCGCCAGGCGAGGCAGCACACGGAACGGACACGGCAGCGGCTGGTGGAAGCCCAGGCGGCGCTCGCCCAGGGCGAGCAACCCGAGCCCCTCCTCGTCACCACCGCAGAGCTCCAGGTGGATCACCCCACGGGCGGGAGCGTGTCCCTGCGGCTCAGCTACCTGGTGCCGTGCGCGGTGTGGCGGCCCGCCTACCGGGCCACGCTCGCCTCCACCGGGGGCGGTGAGTCGGTGACGCTCGAGTGCGAGGCCGTGGTGTGGCAGCGCACCGAGGAGGAGTGGAAGGACGTGGAGCTGCTGTTCTCCACGGCCCGGCCCACCCTGGGAGCCTCCCCGCCCCGGCTGGTGGAGGACTGGCTGCGGCTGCGCGACAAGAGCGAGCAGGAGAAGCACACGGTGGACGTCTCCGTGCGCGAGGAGGTCATCCAGAAGACGGGCGAAGGGCAGGCCCACCAGACGGAGGAGCTGCCGGGACTGGACGATGGCGGCGAGGCCCTGACGCTCACGGCGCGCCACCGCGTCACCCTCCCCTCCAATGGAGCGCCCCACCGGGTGCCGCTCTTCGCGTTCAGCTCGCCGGCGGTGTCCGAGTTCGTCGGACACCCGGAGCACTCACCCCTGGTGCACCGCGTGGCGCGCTTCGACAACCGGGGCCCGGCCGTGCTGCTGGCGGGCCCGGTGGAGCTGGTGCGCTCGAGCGGCTACGTGGGCCGTGCCCAGCTCAAGTTCACCGGCGTGGGCGAGCGGCTCGCGTTGGGCTTCGGCAGCGAGGACACGCTGCGCATCGTCCGCCAGACGGACGTGAAGTACGACACCCAGCGGCTCACGGGACGACGCACGCGAACCCATCTGGTGAAGCTCTTCCTCTCGCACACCGGCGAGCGCCCCGTGCGCGTGGCCATCGAGGAGCGCATGCCCGTCTCCGAGGTGGAGGCGGTCGAGGTGAAGCTGCTTGAGGAGCAGACGCGGCCCGCCCCCACCAAGGTGAGCGAGGAGGGCATCCTGCGCTTCGAGCTGGCCGCCCCACCCCGCTCCCAGCAGGAGCTGACCCTCGCCTACGCGGTGGCCAGCTCCGCCAAGGTGTCCGGCCTCTAGCCCGCGGCGTAGATGCGACGGAAGTCGCGGATCTCCTTGAGGCGGAACTCGCCCGGCGCCGGGGTGATCGCCTCGGGCGCCTCGTAGGGCAGGTTCATGATGCGCTCGTACTCCGCCACGGAGACGCGCTCGCGGCGGGCGAGCACGCCCTCCACGTCCGCCTTGGCCATGCGCTCGGCGGCGTTGGCGCCCACCACCGCGGAGTAGAACTCCGAGCAGCTGCCGCTGCCGTAGGACAAGAGGCCCACGCGCTTGCCCGCGAGCGCCGTGCCCTCGGAGTGCAGCAGGCCCGCGAGCGCCAGGTACATGGACGCGGTGTACACGTTGCCCACCCGGGCGTTGAGCGTCAGCGACGAGGCCACCTGGGCGTCGTAGCTGGCGTTGGACTTGGCCGCCGCCTCGCGCGCCTCCGGGGTCAGCTCACGGCCGTTCGCCGAGTCCTCGAGGTCCACCTGACGCAGCTGGGTGTGGGCCTTGCGCGCCATCTTGCAGAAGGGCACGTGGTAGATGATGCGCGCGAGCTGCTCGCTCGGCAGCGTGTCGCCCCAGCGCACCACCTCGTGCGCCAGCGCGCGCTCGCGCCAGCCGCGGTACGCGCCCGAGAGCGCGTCCAGGTAGCAGTTGATGGAGTAGTGCCCGTCCACCACCGCCTCGCGGCGGCCGAGCGGACGCCAGAAGTCATACACGTCCACCGTGCACACGCCGTTGAGGCCGATGTCGAGCGCGAGCAGGTCCGGCTGCTCGGAGACGAGCAGCGCCACGGCGCCCGCCCCCTGCGTGGGCTCGCCGGCGGTGTTGAGCCCGTAGCGGGCGATGTCCGAACACACCACGATGGCCACGCGGCCGGCGCCCGCGCCCGAGGCGATCCACTCGGCGGCGGCCATCAGGCCCGCGGTGCCGCCGTAGCAGGCGTGCTGGGCGTCGAAGGTGCGCATGGAGCGCGGCAGCTTGAGCAGGCCCTGCACGTGCGAGGCGACGGCCTTGGAGTGGTCGACGCCCGTCTCGGTGCCCACCACGAGCATGCCAATGCGCGACACGTCCACGTTCTGCTGCTGGATGAGCCGGGCGGCGGCCGACGCGGCGAGCGACACCGAGTCCTCACCGGGATCCGCCACCGCCATCTCCTTGGCGCCCAGGCCCGAGGTGTACTTGGCGGGATCCACTCCGCGGGCCTTGGCCAGCTCCTCGATGTCGACGTACCGGCGGGGCACCGCGATGGCCAGCGCTTCGATTCCAACTTGTTTCTTCATGACGAGTTCCTCGCTCGGGGAGATGGATTACTGCGTGTCTTGGGGAAGGAGCACCAACCGGCCCGCGATCTCGCGGTTCTCCAGTCGGAAGTGGGCCTTGCCGGCATCCGCCAGCGGCACGGTCTCGGACACGAAGGGACGGATCTTCCCCTCCGCCACGAGCCGCAACGACTCGTCCAGCTCCTCGCGCGTGGTGGCGTAGGCGCCGATGATCTCCAGCTCCTTGACGATGACGAGGCCCGGGTTGAGGTCCACCTTGCCCGACTCCAGGTTGCCCACCACCACCACGCGGCCGCCCGGCGCCATCGCCTTGAGCGTCTGGGCGAAGGTGGCGCTGCCCACGATTTCAATCGCCACGTTGACGCCCTCGCCACCCGTGCGCTTGCGCGCCTCGGCCGCGAAGTCCAGCCCGCGCGACACGATGACCTCGTCGGCGCCCGCCTCGCGCAGCGCCTGCACCTTGGCCTCGCCGCTCGTCACCGCGATGACGCGCGCGCCGTCCAGCTTCGCCAGCTGCACCGCCGCCAGACCCACGCCGCCGCTGGCGCCCGTGATGAGCACCGTCTCGCCGTCACGCACCCGGGCGCGCGTGCGCACCGTGTGCACCGCCGTGCCCAGCGTGCAGCACACCGTGGCCGCCACCGGCCAGGACAGGTTCGCCGGCACCCGGCCCAGGCCCATCACCGGCGCCGTCATGTACTGCGCGTAGCCGCCGGAGATCTCCTCGCCGAAGAAGCGGTTGTCCTTCTTGCACAGGCTGTTGCGGCCGCTCTTGCACAGCGCGCACTCGCCGCACGACAGCCGCTGCAGCGTGGCCACCCGGTCTCCCACCTTCCAGCCCGGCGTGTCCGGCCCCACCTCCACCACCTCGCCCGCCGCCTCGTGGCCGAGCACCGCCGGCACGTGGGTGCGCGGCAGGTTGCCCTTGCGGTTGATGACGTCGTGGTAGCACACACCACAGGCATGCACGCGGATGAGCACCTCACCGCGACCCGGACGGGGATCCGGCAGGGTCTCCAGGCGCAGGTTGCTCGCCTCACCGAACTCACGCAGAACGACAGCCTTCATCCAAGACTCCTGCTGGGAAAAGACGCTGGCTCAAGCCCCCACGAGCTGATCGCGGTAGCCATGGGAATCGATCGACCGGATCGCCGCGACGGTGCGCGCGTCCGGCAACGGGGTGATGGACAGCCGCTCCTCGGCCTGGAAGGAGAAGCCGGTACGCTCGGAGATCTGCTCGACGCTCGCCCAGGGGTGGCGCGCGAGCAGCCGCGCTCCCGCCGCGCCCAGCTCGAAGACGCCGAGATCCGAGATGAGCCGCACGGGACGGCGATCATCCCGCGTGGTGGCCACCTGCACCTGGGGCACCAGGTTGCGGCGCGACTGCCGGGGCACGAGCAGGATGGGGCGGCGCACCCACTGGCGCAGCGTGGCCGCGCCCGCCACGCCGGGGAACTTGGTGCGCGGCTCGCCGAGCCGTCCCGAGGCCGTCATGTTCGTGCGGCCCAGGCCATCCACCTCGGCGGCGCCGAAGAACACGGTGTCCACCCGTCCCCGGCGCGCATGGTCGAAGAGGTCCGGAATGGACACCTCCGCCGAGCGCCCATCCAGGAAGCGCAGGTCCTCCGACGAGGGGTGCAGCGTGGGCAGGTCCGGGTTGAGCGAGCCCACACACGCCAGGTACGTCAGGCGGGGGGCATGCGTGGCGCGCGCCACGGCGATGGCGAGGATGGCCAGCGGCGAGGCCACCCCGGTGGCCACCACGGCGCCGTCCTCGATCTCCCGGGCGAGCAACGACACCACCACTTCGGCGGGAGTCACGTCCGCGCTCATGCCACGCTCCGCTTGCTCAAGAGTTTCTCCAGGAACTCCGCCTCGTGGCCGGCCTCGGCCAGGGCGAGGTAGTCCGCCAGCATGGCGTCGTCGTGCGGATAGAGCCCGGCGCACCCGGAGGGCAGCGCGCCCCCGCGCGAGAGCGCCACGCGCTCCACCTGGAAGCCGGGGATCGTCACCCGGGGCAGCCGCGCCACGCGCTCCTCGGCCGTCGCCAGCACCCGCTTCGCCGCGCCCGCCACCAGCAGATCCGTGGTGGGGTCCTCGATGAAGAGGTTGCCCTGCTCGTCCGCCGCCCGCGCGTGGATGAGCGCCACGTCCGGGTAGAAGGCCGGCTCCACCGGAACGGGCTTGCCGGTGAAGGGATCCGTCACCGTGGGCAGCGGCTCGGCGTCGGCCAGCTCGGACACGTCCGCGTCCGGCGCGGGGATGAAGGGCAGGCCCATGGACGCCGCGCGCAGCCGCTGCACCACGCGGTAGCCATCATGCTCGCGCCAGGAGATGCGCCCCTGCTCGATGGCCCGCTTGAGACACGGCAACGGCCGCACCCGCCCCTGCAGGTGCAGCGCGCCAAAGGGCAGCTCCACCCGGGACAGACAGCCCCCGGCCACCAGGAACTCGGCGGGCAGGGGGTTGGGCAGCGACATCACCTGGAGGTTCTTGCGGCCCTGCGCGATGAGCTCCAGCACCAGCGCCATGGGCGCGCGCCCGAGCATGAAACCACCCGGAGCCAACCACGCCCCGTCCGGAATGGTGGCCACCAGCTCGGCCACGCTTCCCCAACGACCCGCCTTCATGATGCACCTCCGGAAACGGGCGGGCGCTCGCGGGACAACGGCGAAGGCGCCCCCGGGACCACTCCAGGAGGGGTCACCAGGCCCGTGAAGAGCAGATCCACCATGTCGTCCGCCACCTGGGTGGCCGTCAGCCGTCCCCCGGGTTGGAACCACTTGTAGATCCACAGAATCATGCCCAGGAACGAGAACGCGGCCACGGTGGGCTGCACGGCGCGAATGCGGCCCAGGCGCATCGCCTCGGCGAACGAGTCCTCGAGGAAGCGCACGTAGCGCTTCTTGCGCTCATCAATGGAGGCCCGGGCCTCGCCGGTGAGCGTGTTGTGCTCGTGGAGGATGATGATGACCTCCTTGCTGCACCCGCCCATCAGCCCCGTCACCAGGTGGATGTTCAGCCGCATGCACTCGCGCAGCCGCTCCACCGGATCCGCCAGGCCCCGCACCTTGTCGAGCACCTCGTGCTCGAAGGCGCCCATGCCGTAGCTCATGATGTCGGAGAGCAGCTGCTCCTTGTTCTGCACGTGGTGGTAGAGCCCCGCCTTCGTCATGTGACACGCCGCGGCAATCTCCTGCATCGACGTGCCTTCGTAGCCGCGCTCGCAGATGAGACGGGCCGCCGTCTCCAGGATGGCCTGGTAGCGCTCGCCGTCCTCCTGCTTCCGACCCGAATGCATCGCGTGTCCGCTCCCTCGATTCCCGTCCGCCATGCTCTTCCCAACCACCTACCGACCGGTCGGTAATTCCCACGAGTCAACATTCAGCGTCAAGGGAGAAAGGGAGTTCAGGTTGAAAGCTACAGCAGGACTGTATGACTTTAGAGGAGAGAGGCTTCACGAGGAGTATGTCCTACATGACATGCCGCGGCGCGGCGCGGCTTGACGGCATATACGGGGAGTACGCGACCATCTCGAATTGATGGATGCGACCGGACACGACGCGGGCGGCCTCGAACCATCCACCTCCTGGCTCGTGAACGGGGGCGAGATGGGCGACCGTATTCGTGCCAAGGACTGGTCGGAGACCCCTTTGGGCCCCATCGAGTCGTGGCCCCTCTGCCTGCGCACGGTGGTGTCGCTGTGCGTGGCCTCTCCCTTCCCCATCCTCATCGCCTGGGGGCCCCGGCGGGTGATGCTCTTCAACGATGGCTGCCGCGCGCTCAGCGGCGGTCCGCCTCCGCACCTGCTTGGCCAACCCCTCGGCCAGTATTGGGGAGCGGCCTGGGCGGAGGTGCGCGGCCATTACGACAAGGCCTTCGCGAGCCAGCCGGTCATCCTCGAGAATCAACCCTTGTTCCGCGATCGCGGCGGCCTCCTCCAGGAGACGTTCTTGTCGGGAGCCTTCAGCCCGATCCGGAATGAGAGCGGAGAGATCGTGGGGGTGTGGAACCCCCTCACCGAGACCACCCGGCAGGTGTTGAACGAGCGCCGGACCCGGGCGCTGCGCGACGTGGCCATGGCCATGGCCAATGCCCAGACACTCCCGGAAGTCTTCACGCTCGCCGCGCGCACGCTCGAGAAGTACGAGCGCGATCTTCCCTTCACCCTCTTCTATGCCCGGGGTGCCGGGGGAAGCACCCTGCGGCTGGTGAGCAGCACGGGCCTCCCGCATGGCACGGCGGCGAGTCCCTCCGTCCTGTTCTCCCACGGGGACACCGCCGGTGGATGGCCCCTCGAGGAGGTGATGCGCACCGGCCAGCCCGTCCGGGTCGGACACCTCGTGGAGCGCTTCGGTCCCCTGCGCTGTGGGCCGTATCCAGAGCCGCCCCGGGAGGCGGTGGCGCTCCCCATCCGCCTGCCAGGAGAGGAAGAGCCCACCGCGCTGCTGCTGACCGGGGTGAGCTCACGTCTGGAGTGGAACGAGCCCTACCTCGAATTCCACCGCCTCCTGGCGAGCGCGGTGAGCACCGCCGCCCTCCAGTGTCATGCCCGGGAGGAGCAGCGCAGGCGCACGGGGGCGCTCGCCGAGCTCGACCGCATCAAGGCCGCCTCCCGGGAACAACAGGTCCGCCATCAACAGGAACAGCTGTATCAGCTCCTCACGCAGGCCCCCGCCGCCATCGCCGTCTTCAAGGGGCCCGAACACGTCTTCGAGTTCGTGAACAATCATTATCAGGAGTTCACGCGCCACCGGCCCCTCCTCGGCAAGCCCGTTCGGGAGGTGTATCCCGAACTCGAGGGGCAGGGCCTCTTCGAGCTGTTGGATCAGGTCTATCGAAGCGGCGAGCCCTTCATGGGCCAGGAACTCGCCGCCCGGGTGGACCTCGAGGGGAACGGCCGCATCGAGGAGTTCTTCCTCAACATCACGTACCAGCCCCTGCGCGGTTCGGACGGGCGGATCTCGGGAGTGATGACGTCCCATTTCAACGTCACCGACTGGGTGAAGTCACGGCGGTGGGAGGAGCAGCACGCGGCCCAGCTGGAGGCGGTCATCCAGAGCATCCCCGACGGGGTCTGCATCGCCGACACCTCCGGCCACATCCGCACCAATCGGATCGATCCGGCGATCCTGGGCTCCAGCGGCATCGCGGACGCGCTCCAGCGGGCCCTGCGGGGAGAGTCGTCGACCCGCGAGGTGTACCTGGCCCAGGCCGGCAGCGAGAAGCAGCGGGTCATCCGCTCGGCCACCGCGCCCGTGCGGCTGCGCGAGAGCATCGTCGGGGCGGTGAGCATCAACGTGGACATCACCGAGCGCAAGCGCGCCGAGGCGGAACGGGAAGTCCTGCTGGCCAACGAGCAGGCGGCCCGGAGCGAAGCGGAGCGGGCCAACCGGAAGAAGGACGAGTTCCTCGCCCGGGTCTCGCATGAGCTGGCCACCCCGCTGGTGGGAATGCGGCTGTGGCTGGAGCTGCTCCAGACGGACCCGGGCAGGAGCACGGAGGCGATCTCCGCGCTGACCCAGTGCACGCAGAGCCAGTCGAGGATCGTCCACGATCTGCTGGACACGGCGCGAGCCCTCTCCGGCAAGCTGAGCGTGATGCTCGAGGCCTGCGAGCCCGGCGAGCCCATCCAGGCGGCGGTCTCCGACCTCATGCCCCTGGCGAGGCAGAAGGGCCTGGCGCTCGAGATGCTCCTCCAGGAGACGCCCCTGGTGCAGGCGGACCCGAGGCGGATGCGGCAGGTGGTGTCCAACCTGCTGTCCAACGCCGTGAAGTTCACCCCGCCCGGAGGAAAGGTGGAGGTCCGCCTGGAGCCGGAGCGCGGAGGCGTCTGCATCGTCGTCCAGGACACGGGCAGGGGCTTCCCATCCGAATTCCAGCCGTTGCTCTTCTCGCCCTTCCGGCAGGAGGAGGAAGGCACGACACGCGCCAACGGCGGACTGGGCCTGGGGCTCGCCATCGTGCGGCAGTTGGTGGAGTTGCAGGGCGGCACGGTGTGGGCGGAGAGCCCGGGCCGGGGCCAGGGCGCGATCTTCACCGTGTGGCTGCCCGCGCACGAGGACACCGGCGAGCCCCTCCGCGCCGAGAACACGAGCGCCGTCGCGCTCCAGCTCGAGGGCCTCCGGCTGCTGCTGGTGGAGGACGACGCGCTCACGCGCACGGCGGTGGCGTCGATCCTCGAACACCATGGCGCGCGCGTGGAGGCGGTGGAGAGCACGGTGGCCGCGCTCTCCGTGCTGGGAGGCACCAGCGGATTCGACGCGCTGGTGTGCGACATCGCCATGCCCCAGGAGGACGGCTACAGCCTCATCCGCAAGGTCCGCGCGATGAGCGGGCCCATCAGCCAGGTGCCCGCCGCCGCGTTCACCGCCCACATGCGCGAGGAGGACCGCCTCCAGGTGCTCGAGGCGGGGTTCCAGATGCACATCCCCAAGTCCCTCGAGCCCGACCAGCTCATCGCCCAGCTCAGGACCCTGGTGGGCGAGCGGCCCGCGAAGTCCTGAGCCGAGCGGAGCCTTACGTGCCCTCGCTCCGATCCCACGTCCCGGAGCGGCCCCCGGCCTTGTGATCCAACTGGACGCGCTCGAGCACCATGCCCCGGTCCACGCTCTTGCACATGTCGTAGACGGTGAGGGCCGCCGCGCACGCCGCGGTGAGCGCCTCCATCTCCACGCCCGTTCTATCCACCGTGCGCACCGTCACGCGGAACTCCAGCCCGTCCTCCACCGGGGTGGGCTCCACCTCCACCCCTGACAGGGCGATGGGGTGACACAGCGGGATGACGTCCGGCGTGCGCTTGGCCGCCATCACCCCGGCGAGCCGCGCGGCGGCCAGCACATCCCCCTTCTCCACCTTGCCCTGGAGGATGCGCTCGATCGTCGCCGGGAGCATGCGCAACCGCGCGGTCGCCACCGCCACCCGCTCCGTCTTCTCCTTGCCTCCTACATCCACCATCTTCACCGCTTCATCGCCTCCGACACCGCGGCGATCAGATCGTCGGCGATGTCATCTGGATCTTCCAACCCCACCGAGACACGGATGAGGCTCTCGCCGATGCCGGCCGCCTGCCGCTCCTCGGAAGTCATGCGGCGCGCGCTCGCGCTGGCCGCGTGCATCACCAGCGTGCCCACGTCTCCGAGCGAGGGCGCCGCGCGCGCGAGCTTCACCGCCTCCAGGAAACGGAAGCACTCCGGACGGCCCGCCCCCTGGATGTCGAAGGCCACCATGCCGCCAAAACCCCCCTGCAGGACACGCCGGGCCACCGCGTGATCCGGATGATCCGTCAGGCCCGGGTAGTGCACGCGCGAGAGGAGCTTGCAGTCGGAGAGCCGCCGGGCCACGTGCGCCGCGTTCTCGGCATGGACCTTCATGCGCACCGGCAGGGTGCGCACCCCGCGCAGGGTGAGCCACGCCTCGAAGGGGCCCAGCACGTCCCCGTGGAGCAGGCGCGCGGCGCGCAGGGGCGCGAGCTTCTCGCGGCTGCCACTCACCGTGCCGCCCAGGGCATCGCTGTGCCCGTTGAGCCACTTCGTCGTGGACTGGATGGAGTAGTCCGCCCCCAGCGCGCACGGCCGCTGGCCATACGGAGACGGGAACGTCGCGTCCACCGCCAACGGCGCGCCCACCTCCCGGCAGGCCTGGGACAGCGCCTGGAGGTCCGGCACGCGCAGGAGCGGGTTGGTGATGCTCTCGGCGAGCACGAACCGGGGGCGCAGCGCGCGCAGACGCTCGGGTGCCGAGGGCTCCGAGAGCACGAGCGCCTCGATGCGTGCCCCCGCCCGCTCGGCCAGGTTCTTGAAGAGCAGGCGGGTGACACCATAGCCATCCGCCGGCATCACGAGCGTGTCCCCCGGCTTGAAGCGCTGCGCATCGAAGACGGCGCGCAGCGCGGCCATGCCACTGGAGTAGGCCACACACGCCTCGCTGCCCTCCAGCGCCGCCACCGCCTCCTCCAGCAGCGCCGCGTTGGGCGCGGCGATGCGCGAGTAGACGTAGTCCTTGCCGTCCAGGGCCTCGTCCAGCTCGTCGCTGTTGTCGAAGAAGCTCACCGCGGACATCTGGATGTGCGGCACCACGGGCTGCGACTTGCTGCCCGTGAGCCGCGAGCCCGCGTGGACCGCCACCGTCTGGGGTTTGGTGCTCGTGCTCATGGGGGGCTCAGGCGCCTTCCTCGATGAGCCAGCGCTCCGCGTCGATGGCGGCCATGCAGCCCGAGCCCGCGGCGGTGATGGCCTGGCGGTAGTAGCTGTCCTGCACGTCGCCACAAGCGAACACCCCGGGCAGCGACGTGCGGGTGCTGCCGGGCACCGTCTTGAGGTAGCCCGAGGGGTGCAGCTCCAGCACGCCCTGGAACAGGTTCGTGGTGGGCGTGTGCCCGATGGCCACGAACAGGCCCGTGGCCTCCACCTGCCGCGCGTCGCCCGTCTTGAGGTTGCGCACCACGGCGCCCGTCATCCCGCGCTCGTTGCCCACCACCTCCTCGACGGCGCTGTCCCACATGAAGGAGATCTTCGGGTTCTTCAGCGCCCGGTCCTGCATCACCTTCGAGGCGCGCAAGGAGTCACGCCGGTGGACGACGGTGACGCTCTTGACGATCTTCGCCAGGTACGTGGCCTCCTCCATGGCGGTATCGCCGCCGCCCACCACCAGCACGTCCTGGTTCTTGAAGAAGGCCCCGTCGCACGTGGCGCACGCGGACACACCCCGGTTCTTGAACTGGTCCTCGCCCTTGACGTGCAGCCACTTGGCGCTCGCCCCGGTGGCGATGATGACGGTCTCCGAGTAACAGCTCTCCGACTCGCCCTGGATGAAGAAGGGGCGCTTGGACAGGTCCACCTTCACCACGTTCTCCATGTGGATGACGGTGCCAAAGCGCTCGGCCTGCTTCTGGAAGTGATCCATCAGCTCCGGCCCGGTGATGCCCGTGGGGAAACCCGGATAGTTCTCCACCTCGGTGGTGACCATGAGCTGGCCGCCGGGCACGCGCTGGGCGTCCTCGAGCGTGGGGCCACCGGCGAACATGACCGGCTGCAGGTTGGCGCGCGCGGCATAGATGGCCGCGGTGTAGCCCGCGGGCCCCGAGCCAATGATGGTCACCTTGTTGATCTTCTCCGCCACGGGTCGTCGCTCCTGTTTGTCGAAGGGAAAGGGGTTGCCACCGTACCAGAGCCCCTCCGGTCATGGTACGAAGCTGCGACACCATGGATGCCTTGCTCCTCAAGAAGGTTGCGCTCTTCGAGGGCCTCACTCACAGTCAACTCCACCGGGTGGCGACGATCGCCCGGCCCCGAGGCTACGAAGCGGGCGCCTGTCTGTTCCGGGAGGGGGAGGTGGGCAAGGAGATGTTCATCCTCCTGGAGGGCAAGGTGCGCATCTCCCAGCAGGTGCCCGGCATGGGCGAGGAGGCGCTCGCCATCCTGGAAAAGGGCCAGTACTTCGGGGAGATGTCGGTCATCGAGGACATTCCCCGCTCGGCCGACGCGTTCGCCCATACCGCGTGTACGCTGTGGGTCATTGAACGTGAGCAGCTGGATCAGCTGATGTTCACGGACAAGGATCTGGCGTATGTGCTGTTGTGGAGCTTCGTCCGGACGCTGTCCGTGCGACTGCGGGAGTCGAACGAGAAGATGAAGACGTTCCTGGCGCTCTCGCGGTTCTGAGGCAAGGGGGGAGAAGCCAGCCACCCACCAGGGCCCCGGCGCGAGGCCAGGGCACGCTTGAGCGTTGGCGCCCCCGCGCCCGGAGGTTGCTCATGACGATTCACAAGGTCCTGCTCGTGGACGACGAGGACGACATCCGCACCATCGGCCAGGTGAGCCTGAGCCGGGTGGGCGGCTGGCAGACGGTGCTCGCCTCGTCCGGAGCCGACGCGCTGCTCAAGGCCGCCGCCGAGCGGCCCGACCTCATCCTCCTGGACGTGATGATGCCGGGCATGGACGGGCCCACCACCCTCGCCCGGCTCCGGGCCCAGGAGGCCACCGCGGCCACGCCCGTCATCTTCATGACGGCGAAGATCCAGAAGCAGGAGGTGGCGCGCTACCTGGAGCTGGGCGCCGTGGGCGTCATCGGCAAGCCCTTCAATCCGCTCACCCTGCCCGCGGACATCAAGAAGCTGTTGCCGTCCACCTGAGCCCGCCGTCCCGCGCGCGATGAACCTTCCCGCCGTGAGAGCCCGCTTCGCCCAGCGCACCCTGCTCGCCACGGGGGCCCTCGCGCTCCTGTGCGTCGTCTTCGCGCTGGGCCGTCCCCTCGCCTCCGCCGAGTACGACCAATACCGCATCCAGTTGCGCCAGCTCCGGGTGGAGAGCAACGCGCTGGAGCGCGACCTGCTCCAGTTCCACCTGGGCCTGTCGGACACGGTGGACAGCCCACCGGAGTCCTTCGCCAGGCTCCGCGGCGAGGTGGAGGAGCTGCGGCGCTTTCCGCCCCAGTGGCGGACCGAGGAGCAGCGGAAGTTGAGCACCGCGCTGGACGGCTACGTGCGCGCGCTGGTGGACGAGGAGCTGCTGCACACCCGTCTGCGGCAGCTCGAGCAGCGCCGCGACGAGCTCCAGACGAACCTCGAGCGGACCGCCGCCGAGCTCGCCACCCAACAGCCGCCAGGAGAGCCGCGCGAGCGGGTCCGGCTGCTCACGCGGGCCATCCGGGGCGGCGCGCAGGACGGTGACCTGCCCCACCTGGAGGACACACTCGCCGCCCTCGAGAGGGAGCTGGCCGGCCAGCCCGGCACGCGGGCGCCGCGCGCGAAGCTGGAAGCGGATGCCCGGGGTCTGCTCGCCCGGGCGAAGGAAGCCCGGGAGACGCTCCAACTCATGGTGGAACGCGCCGCCAGTCCCGCGGCCGATCAGGTCATCAGCACCTACTTCCAGGTGCACGAGCAGGCGCAGGCGCGCGCCGAGCGCTTCCGCATCGTCCTCTTCGTCCTCACCCTGCTGCTCGCCGCCTTCGTGCTGCGGGTGCTCTGGCGCCTCACCCGCGCGAGCGAGGCGCTCGACACCCTCAACGCGGAGCTGGAGCGGCGGGTGGAGGAGCGCACCGCGGCGCTGTCCACCGCCAACGCGGAGCTGCGCGAGAGCGAGGCGCGCAAGGCGGCCATCCTGGAGAGCGCCCTCGACGGCATCATCACCCTGGACGAGGCGGGCCGCATCCTGGACTTCAACCCCGCCGCGGAGCACATCTTCCGGCTGCGCGGCGCCGAGGCCCTGGGCCGTGACTTCCGCTCGCTCGTGCTGTCCGCGTCGGTGAAGCCCGAGCAGCACCTGGCGGTGACGCGGGCCCTGCGCGCCGACGCCGTGGCGGGCCAGGCCACGCGCCTGGAGTTGCCCGCCCTGCGCACCGACGGCTCCAGCTTTCCCGCCGAGCTCACGCTCCTGCGGGTGCGCAGCGAGGGCCCTCCGCGCTTCACCACCTACGTGCGCGACATCACCGAGCGCCAGGAGGTGGAGCGGCTGAAGAACGAGTTCGTCTCCACGGTGAGCCACGAGCTGCGCACGCCCCTCACCTCCATCCGCGGCTCGCTGGGCCTCTTGGATGGCGGCATCCTCGGCGAGCTTCCCACGGCCGCGCGGGACATGGTGCGCATCGCCTGCTCCAACACCGAGCGCCTCATCCGCCTCATCAACGACATCCTCGACCTGGAGAAGATGGAGTCCGGCATGCTGGAGCTCAAGCTCCAGCCGGTGGAGAGCACCGAGGTCATCGAGACCACCTTCAGCGGCGTGCAGGCCATGGCGGATGGCGCGCGCGTGCGCCTGCGCCACCAGGTCATCGGCGCCGGCACGGTGCGGGCGGATCGGGACCGGCTCATCCAGGTGCTCACCAACCTCGTCTCCAACGCCATCAAGTTCTCCCCCGTGGACGGCGAGGTGGAGGTGACGGCCGCCCAGGACGCCCGCGGCCAGGTGCGCTTCACCGTGAAGGACCAGGGGCCCGGCATCCCCCCGGACAAGCGAGACCGGCTCTTCGGCAAGTTCCAGCAGATCGACAGCTCGGACTCGCGCACCAAGGGCGGCACCGGCCTGGGGCTCGCCATCTCCCAGGCCATCGTCGAGCAGCACGGCGGCCACATCGAGGTCCACGGCGAGCCGGGCGAGGGCGCCACCTTCTCCTTCGCGCTGCCCTCGGCCCGGGCGGGCTCGGGCGTCGTGTCGCGGGTGATGGACGACTCGCGCCACTCCATCCTCGTGGTGACCACGGACGGGGAGCTGTCCGGCCGCATGCGCGGCCTGCTCACCCACGAGGGCTACCGCGTGCTGCGCACCCCCTCGCTGGAGGAGGCCGAGCGGCTCATCGAGGTGGGCGCGCCGGACGCGCTGGTGGTGGATCCCCGGCACACCGAGGGCCGGGAGCTCGACTTCGTGCGCCGGTTGCGCGAGCAGCCGCGCACCCGGGAGCTGCCCATCATCATGCTCACCGAGCAGCACGAGGGCGCCGTCCAGCCCCTGCTCGTGGACTGGATGCTCAAGCCCTTCGACGAGCCCAGCTTCCTGCGCACGGTGCGCTACGCGGTGCGCCAGCCCGGCCAGGCGCGCGTGCTGCTCGTGGATGACGACGTGGCCACGCGCCAGGTGCTCCGCACCCAGTTGGAGCGGCTCGGCGCCGTCTGCTACGAGGCCCAGGATGGAGAGGACGCGGTGGCGCTCGCGCGCGCCACCCCGCCGGATCTCATCGTCCTGGACGTGGGCCTGCCCCGCATGGACGGCTTCGAGGTGGTGGACATCCTGCGCCAGGGCAAGGGCCGCGGCACCCCGCTCATCGTCTTCACCGGCAGGGACTTGTCCTCGGTGGACGAGCACCAGCTCACGCTCGGCCATACCCGCCACCACATCAAGACGCGCACCACCGAGGAGGCGCTGATGACCTCGGTGAGGGAGCTGCTCAACGGACTGCTGGCCCAGGACGAGGGCGGCCACGGGCCCCACAAGGAGGCGTCATGATTCGCCGCAAGCTCCTCTTCCTGGAGGACGGCGGGGAGCCCCGGTCGCCCATCGCCGCCTACCTGAGCGAGCGCGGCTACCAGGTGGAGACGGCCCTCGGCGTGGCGGAGGCCCGCGCCGCGCTCTCGCTCGAGCGGGTGGACGCCGTCATCGTGGACCGGCTGCCCCCGGGCATGAGCGACACGGCGCTCATTCAGGAGCTGCGCCGCGCGGATCCCCACCTGCCCGTCCTCTTCGCCTCCGCCTTCCCCAAGGATCTGCGCGCCCACGCCCCCGCGCCCCAGGAGCTCGTCGCCTGGGTGGAGAAGGCCGTGGTGCCCCGCCCTCCCCCGCCGCCCGCGCGCTCCCTGATGGACAACGCCGAGGACGCGGACATGGCGGCCATGCTGGCGGCCCTGAAGGCCGAGTACCTGGAGCGCCTGGGCGACAAGGTGCGCGAGCTGTCGGACGCGGTGCTGCGGGCCCGGACCGGGCAGGCCCCGGATCTGGAAGAGGTGTCCTCGCTCGCCCACAGGCTGTACGGCACCGCCGGCTCCTACGGCTTCCACGCGGTGAGCACCGCCGCGGGGCGCATGGAGTTCCTCCTGGAGTCCGCCCGGACGCGAGGGACGGCCCCCGACTGGAACGCCGTGCAGGAGTCGCTGCGGGAGCTCACCCGGCTCGCCGGGGGCGAGGGCTGATCCCCCCGCGCGCGGCCCTCAATCCCTTTCAGTACTCCGTGACGAATGAATGCCGGTGAAAATCCATGCACCGCGCGGCGCGGACGTCTGTCCATGGAATTGAAACTCTCCCATTACAATGGAATATCCAATTCCTGGCCGCCTGGACAACAGGCAGGCAAGCGATTTATGTATTGAATAGAGAATATCTTTGAGAGATGCTGAGAACGCGCGAAATCCCAGGCGTCCCCACGCCGGCGTTACTCAGGAGCACACGAGAACGAGCCCTCTCCCCTCTCCCGCACGCCAGGAGCCTCACGGTTCCCCTGACGTGAAGGGAGGGGCGCGTCCCGCCGTCCCCCCACCCGTCTCCGGGTGAAAAGCCTCGCACCGTCTGTCTTTTCCCCGCCCCCAGGAAACCTCTCCGTGAACAGAACACTGCTGCTGGCAGATCTATTGCTTGTCATCGCCGTCTCCGCGTGCGGCGCACCCAATACCTCTGACACCGGAGGCACACCTGACAACCATGTCGCGGATGCCTCCACGACCCTGGTCGTGCAGAACTGCACCCCCCTCACGGCCCAGTCGGTGCTGGCCAGTGGCAATGATGGCAATGGGCCACAGAACACGATGGATGACCAGCTCGGCACGCGCTGGAGCAACCTCGGCAAGGGCTCGTGGATCGACTATGACCTGGGCTCGCTCAAGAGCATGCAGGGCGTGGCGATCGCCTGGCACGAGGGCAACCTGCGCGCCAATACCTTCATGATCTCCGTCTCCCCGGATGGGATGAACTACACGCCGGTCTACTCGGGCACGAGCACCGGCACGACGACGGCGGCGGAGACGTACACCTTCAGCGCGCTGACCTCGCGCCGCCTGCGCATCACCTTCCAGGGCAACACCCTCAACGAGTGGGCGAGCATCGCCGAGGCGCGCGTGTGCGCGGGCCCCGCCACCGCCTCCGGCGTGGTGTGGAAGGCGGACTTCGAGACGAAGGATCGCTCGCAGTGGGACAGCGAGCAGATGGTGAGCGCGGACCGGCTGGCGGTGGTGACCTCGCCCGTGCGCCAGGGCAGCTACGCCCTCAAGGCCACCGTGAAGCAGGGCGATGATCCCATCAACTCCAGCGGCAACCGCAACGAGCTCATCCAGATGACGAACGAGCCCTCGGGCTCGGAGTACTACTACCGGTGGAGCACGATGTTCGCCACGGACTTCCCGAGCGCCAAGACGTGGCAGCTCTTCACCCAGTGGCACCAGAGCGGAGACAGCGGCTCGCCCCCCGTGGAGTTCTACGTGTACGGCGAGGAGGTGCGGCTGAACATCGGCGGCAGCCCGGGAGTCATCGTCTGGAAGACGCCGCTGGTGCGCGGCAAGTGGCACGACTTCATCTTCCACGTGAAGTGGTCCGCCAGCGCCAGCGTGGGCTTCGTCGAGCTGTACTACGACGGCCAGCTCGTGCTGCCCAAGAGGTACATCGCCACCCAGTTCTCCGGCCAGGTCAACTACCTGAAGGTGGGGCTGTACCGCAGCGACACCGTCGCGCCCACGGGCGTCGTCTACCATGACAACTGGATGATGGCCCGCGGCCTCCAGGACGTGCTCTAGTCCCCCCCTCGATGGACGACGAGCAGCGCGCACCAGGTACACGACTCGGACAGTTCTGGCACCGGCTGCGCCGCCCCGCGTGGGCGCGCCTGCTGATGGACGTGCTGCTGCTGGCGCTGCTCTTCACCGGGGTGAGCCTCTGGCAGACGCGCCACCTGCCCACGGGGGCGCCCGCGCCGGATCTGCTGCTGCGCCCGCTCTCCGGCGGCGAGCCGGTGCGCCTGTCCTCGCTGAGGGGCAAGCCCGTGGTGCTCGCCTTCTGGGCCCCCTGGTGCGGGGTGTGCAAGGCCGAGTCCTCCACCCTCTCCGCGCTCCAGGGCATGGTGGGGGACTCCGCCCGGGTGCTGTCCGTGGCGGTGGCCTACGAGGACGAGGCGGACGTACACCGCTTCGCCCGGGAGCAGGCCGTGGACTACCCCGTGCTGCTCGGCGGCTCCGAGGCGATGCGCGCCTTCTCCCTCGAGCAGTTCCCCACCACCTTCTTCATCTCCGCGGAAGGCCATATCGAGCGCGCCTCCGTCGGCTACACCACCCGCCTGGGCCTGCTCTGGCGCCTGTGGCTGTGAAGGCCCGGGGCCCACGTACCGCCTGACTGGCCGCCCGGTGAGGAAGAAGCCGAGCGTCCCTCGCGCCCTCTCGAATGCTCTCCCCGGGATGGGTGTTGCGGGGCACCGTGCTCAACGTGGTGGAGCAGGCTCCAGGTTCCTCAAGGGAGATCCACCATGTCCGACAATTCCCAACCATTCCTGACCGACATCACGGAGATCCGCCGCCGGGCGCGCGAGCACCTGGAGCGAGGTGCCCTCACCCAGGACTACGAGGGGGATGTGCAGCTCACCGTCAAGGTGCTCAACGAGGCGCTGGCCACCGAGCTCGTGTGCGTGCTGCGCTACAGCTCGCACGCCGTCGCCGCGCAAGGCATCAACAGCGAGTCGGTGAAGGCGGAGTTCCTCGAGCACGCGAGGGAGGAGAACGACCACGCCATGCGGCTCGCCGAGCGCATCAGTCAACTGGGCGGTGAGGCCAACTTCAATCCCGAGGGCCTGCTGACACGCAGCGCGAGCCAGTTCATCCAGGGCAGGAACCTGGTGGAGATGATCCGCGAGGATCTGATCGCCGAGCGCATCGCCATCCAGACCTACCAGGAGATGATCCGCTACTTCGCCAACCATGACCCGACCACCCGGCGCTTGTTGGAGGAGATCCTCGCCAAGGAGGAGGAGCACGCCAACGACATGCATGACCTGCTCGTCGCGCACCAGGGCCACCCGATGCTCAACAGCTGAAACTCCAGGACCTCGTGAGTCCCTCCCGCCTTCCACCCGGAAGAGCGGGAGGATGACCTCCCAGGTCTCCTCCTCCACCAAGACCCAGACATCCTTCTCTTGACAAGCCACGTCAAGACATGGGAGGAGACTGCCCCGAAAACGATAATGAGAACCATTCTCATTATCAAGTTCTCACGAGGAGAATCGGATGGGGACGAAGGCCCAGGTGGCGCTGGTGACGGGAGCGGCGCAAGGCATTGGGGCAGCGGTGGCCCGTGCGCTGGCGGGTGGCGCGACGATCGCGGCGCTCGACACGAAGCAGGCGGGGTTGGAGGCGCTGGTGACGGGGCTGCGCGAGCGGGATCGCCGGGCCGAGGCCTACGTGGCGGACGTGAGTGACGCGGCCGCCGTGGAGGCGGTGGTGGAGCGCATCGAGCGCGAGCTGGGCCCCATCACCACCCTGGTCAACGTGGCGGGCGTGCTGCGCATGGGCTCGGTGCTGACGCTGTCGGACGCGGACTGGGCGACCACGTTCGCGGTCAACACCCACGGCGTGTTCCACGTCTCGCGCGCGGTGGCCCGGCGCATGGTGCCGCGCAAGTCGGGCGCCATCGTCACCGTGGGCTCCAACGCCTCGAGCGTGCCGCGCATGCAGATGGCCGCCTACGCCGCCTCCAAGGCCGCCTCGACGATGTTCACCAAGTGCCTCGGCCTGGAGCTGGCCCAGCACGGCATCCGCTGCAACGTGGTGTCCCCGGGCTCCACCGACACGGAGATGCAGCGCCTGCTGTGGACGGACGAGAACGGCGCGAGCGCGGTCATCGCCGGCGCGCCCGAGACGTTCCGCGTGGGCATCCCCCTGCGCCGCATCGCCACGCCGGAGGACATCGCCGAGGCCGTGAGCTTCCTCGTGTCCGAGCGCGCCCGCCACATCACGCTGCACGACCTGTGTGTCGATGGCGGCGCCACCCTGGGCGCCTAGGCGCCATGTCCGTATCCCCCTCCGAATCCCCCAAGGAGACCCCCATGTCCGAACGTCCCATGGCCCAGACGCTGGCGACCCAACTGCTCGACAGCTACGAAGCGGGTTCCTCGTTCTTCTTCGCCTCGCCCAAGCGCACCCTGCTCACGCGCGGCACCTTCGCCACCGTGCCGCCCCTGGAGGGCCCGGACGCGCTCCAGCGCCTGCCCGAGCACGTGACCCGGGTGCTCAACGACGCGCGCAACGCCGGGCATGACATCCCCGTGGTGGTGGGCGCGGTGCCCTTCGACGGCTCGCTGTCCTCGCACCTGGTGGTGCCCATGACGTTCCAGCGCGGCGGGCCCCTCTCGTTCGACACGGCCTCGCCCGCGCGCCCCTCCTCCACCGCGCGCTACACGGTGCGCCCCGTGCCCGAGCCCGCCGCCTACCTGCACGGCGTCGCCCAGGCCCTGGAGCTCATGCGCAGCAGCCCCCTGCGCAAGGTCGTCCTCTCGCGCTCGCTGCACCTGGACACCCCCACGCCCATCGACCTGACCCAGCTCTTGCGCAACCTCGCCCAGCGCAACACCGCGGGCTACACCTTCGCGGTGGACCTGCCCGCCCAGCCCGGCGCCTCCGGTGGCCGCCGCACGCTCATCGGCGCCAGCCCCGAGCTGCTCGTGTCCCGCTCCGGACTCCAGGTGCTCGCCAATCCGCTCGCGGGCTCGGCCGCGCGCAGCGCCGATCCCGTCGAGGACCAGCGGCGCGCCTCCGCCCTGATGGCCTCCCCGAAGGATCTCCACGAGCACGCGGTGGTGATCGACGCGGTGGCCGAGGCCCTGCGCCCCTACTGCAAGACGCTGGACGTGCCCGCGGGCCCCTCGCTCATCCACACGCCCACCATGTGGCACCTGTCCAGCCGCATCAGCGGCGAGCTGAAGGATCCCTCCATCTCCTCGCTCACCCTGGCCGCGGCGATGCACCCCACGCCCGCGGTGTGCGGCTTCCCGACCCGGCTGGCGCACGAGGCCATCGGCTCCATCGAGCCGTTCGATCGCGGTTTCTACACGGGCACGGTGGGCTGGTGCGACGCGACGGGTGACGGGCAGTGGGCGGTGACCATCCGCTGCGCCGAGGCCGACGAGCGCACGCTGCGGCTCTTCGCGGGTGCGGGCATCGTGGTCGGCTCCACGCCCGAGTCCGAGCTGGCCGAGACCGAGGCGAAGTTCCGCACCATGCTCCAGGCCATGGGGCTCGGGCAGGGCGCCGAGGTGCAGCCGTGAGCGGGGCCGGAAAGGACCTCCTGCCGGGCTTCACCCCGTGGCCCGAGGAGTTCGCCGCGCGCTACCGCGAGGCGGGCTACTGGCGCGGCGAGACGTTCGGTCAGTTGCTCCGGGATCGCGCCACGCGCCACCCCGAGCGCACGGCACTCGTCGCCGGGACGCAGCGCCTGAGCTACCGGGAGCTCGACACCCGCGTGGATCAGCTCGCCGCCGGGTTCCACGCCCTGGGCATCCGCCCGAGGGATCGCGTGGTGGTGCAGCTGCCCAACATCGGCGCGTTCCTCGAGGTGGTTTTCGCGCTGTTCCGCCTGGGCGCGCTGCCCGTGTTCGCGCTGCCCGCGCACCGCCACGCGGAGATCAGCTACTTCTGCGAGTTCACCGAAGCCGTCGCCTACATCATCCCCGACAAGCACTCGGGCTTCGACTACCGCACGCTGGCCGAGCAGGTGCGCGGCTCGGTGCCCACGCTGCGGCAGGTGATCGTCGTGGGAGACGCGGGTCCGTTCCAGGCGCTGAGCGGGCTGTACGCCGAGCCCATGGCGCTGTCCGGCCCGGCTCCGGGCGACGTGGCGTTCTTCCAGCTCTCGGGCGGAAGCACGGGCGTGCCCAAGCTCATTCCGCGCACGCACGACGACTACATCTACAGCCTGCGGGGCAGCGTGGAGATCTGCCAGCTCGACGGGCAGAGCGTGTACCTGTGCGCGCTGCCCGCCTCGCACAACTTCCCGCTCAGCTCGCCGGGCACGCTCGGCACGCTGTACGCGGGCGGCACGGTGGTGATGGCGCTCAACCCCAGCCCCGACGAGGCCTTCCCCCTCATCGCCCGCGAGAAGGTGACGATCACCGCGCTCGTGCCCCCGCTGGCGATGATCTGGCTGGAGGCCGCCCAGGCGCGCCGGCACGACCTGTCGAGTCTGCGGGTGCTCCAGGTGGGCGGGGCCCGGCTCAGCGACGAGGCCGCGAAGCGGGTGCGCCCCACCATCGGGTGCACGCTGCAGCAGGTGTTCGGCATGGCCGAGGGTCTGGTCAACTACACCCGGCTGGACGACGACGAGGAGCGCATCTCCACCACGCAGGGCCGGCCCATCTCCCCCGCCGATGAAATCCGCGTGGTGGACGATGAGGATCGCGACGTCGCTCCGGGCGAGACGGGCCACCTGCTGACGCGCGGCCCCTACACCATCCGGGGCTATTACAAGGCCGAGGTCCACAACGCGCGGGCCTTCACCTCCGACGGCTTCTACCGCACGGGAGATCTCGTGCGAGTCACCGCCCAGGGAGACCTGGTGGTGGAAGGACGCGCGAAGGATCAGATCAACCGGGGCGGGGACAAGGTCGCGGCCGAGGAGGTGGAGAACCACCTGCTGGCGCACCCCGCGGTGCACAACGTGGCGGTGGTCGCCATGCCGGACACGTTCCTCGGTGAGCGCACCTGCGCGTTCATCATCCCGCGCGAGAAGACGCCCCCCACCCCCGCCGCGCTCAACGCCTTCCTGCGCTCGCGCGGACTGGCGGCCTTCAAGATTCCGGACCGCATCGAGTTCGTCGACTCGTTCCCCCAGACCGGCGTGGGCAAGGTCAGCAAGAAGGACCTGCGCGGAGCGCTCGCCGCCCGCCTGGGCCCGAGGACCTAGCTTCAAGACACGCTCTTCTTCCCCCCTTCCTCTTTCGAGTCTCCAGGAGTCACGTCATGGCCCTTCCCGCCATTGCCCCCTACACCCTGCCCACCGCGGCCGAGCTGCCACAGAACAAGGTGTCGTGGACACCCGATCCCAAGCGCGCGGTGCTGTTGATCCACGACATGCAGAACCACTTCGTGAAGGCCTTCACGGCCGGCCAGTCGCCAGTGACGGAGCTGGTGGCGAACATCCAGCGGCTGCGCCAGCACTGCGCCGCGCTGGGCATCCCCGTGGTGTATTCCGCCCAGCCGGGCGGGCAGAGCATCGAGCAGCGCGGCCTGCTGCTGGACTTCTGGGGCATGGGCATCGCCGCCGGTCCCGGCCCGGAGCAGATCATCGACGCGCTGAAGCCCGCCGAGGGCGACATCCACCTCACCAAGTGGCGCTACAGCGCGTTCCGCCGCACGGGGCTGATGGACCTGCTGAAGGAGAAGGGCCGCGATCAGCTCATCATCACCGGCATCTACGCCCACATCGGCTGCCTGCAGACGGCGAGCGATGGCTTCATGAGCGAGATCCAGCCGTTCCTCGTTGCCGATGCCCTCGGGGACTTCTCCCGCGAGCAGCACCTGATGGCGCTCAACTACGCGGCGAAGCTGTGCGCCGTCACCACCGTCACGGACCGGGTCATCGAGATGCTGGGGCCGGTGGGCGCGGGGGCGTTCACCCCCCAGAGCGTCCGCGAGGAGGTCGCCGAGCTGTTGGTCCAGCCGCCCTCGGAGCTCGGTGAGGACGAGAACCTGCTCGACCGGGGACTCGACTCCATCCGCATCATGAGCCTGGTGGAGCGCTGGAGGCGCAAGGGCGCGGAGATCACTTTCGTGGAGCTGGCCGAGCGGCCGACGCTGACCGACTGGTACGCGCTGCTGGCCTCGGGTTCGCGCCCGCCCGAGTCAGTGACGACGCGCTGATCCCCGCTCCCCCCACCGCGCCGGGCGCCTTTCTCCACCCGAGGACCGAATCATGAGTGACACCCAGAAGGTCATCCTGCCGCTGTCCGCGGCACAGCACGGAATCTGGTCGGGCCAGCAGTTCGACCTCCAGAGCGCCGTGTACAACGCGGGCGAGTGCATCGAGATCCAGGGGCCCGTGGATGCGGCCCTCTTCGAGGCCGCGGTGCGCCAGACGGTGGGAGAGGCCGAGGCCCTGCACATGCGCTTCGTGCCCGGCGCCGAGGGGCCCGTCCAGGTGGCCGAGCTGTCCTCGGACTGGGAGCTGCACCGGATCGATCTGCGCGGCACCCGGGATCCCTGGGCGGCGGCGCTCGAGTGGATGTGGGCCGACCTCTCCCGGCCGGTCGATCTCCGCCAGGGTCCGCTCTTCACCCAGGCGCTCTTCCAGGCCGCGCCCGATCGCTTCTTCTGGTTCCAGCGCGTCCACCACGTCGCCATGGATGGCTTCGGCTTCTCGTTGCTCGCGCGGCGGGTGGCCGACCTGTACACCGCGAAGGTGTCGGGACGTCCCGCCCCCGAGGGCTTCCGCCGCCTGGGTCCGGTGGTGGAGGAGGACGCCGCCTATCGCAACGGGCCGCAGTACGAGCTCGACCGGGCCTTCTGGATGGAGCGCCTGGCCGATCGGCCCACGCCGGTGACCCTGGCCCGGCCCGAGCCCATGTCGCCCCGCTTCGTCCGCCAGACGCGTCACCTGGAGAAGGGTGAAGCGGAGCGACTCCAGGAGGCGGCACGCAAGGAGGGCCTGGGTTGGCCGGATCTGGTGCTCGCCGCCACGGCGGCCTGGATGCACCAGAAGACGGGAGCGCCGGAGGTGGTGCTCGGCCTGCCGGTGATGTCGCGGCTCGGCTCGGCCGCGCTGCGCGTGCCGTGCATGGCGATGAACATCGTGCCGCTGCGTGTGCCGGTGCGGCCGGAGCAGGGACTGTTCGAGCTGGCCCGGGGCGTGGCGGCGGAGATGCGCGCCATCCGGCCCCACCTGCGCTACCGCTACGAGCAGCTGCGCCGGGACCTGAAGATGGTGGGCGGACAGCGCCGGCTGTTCGGCCCGGTGGTCAACATCATGCCGTTCGACTACGGCCTGCGCTTCGCGGGCATGCCGGGGATCGCGCACAACATCTCCGCCGGCCCCGTGGAGGATCTCTCCATCGGCGTGTACGCCCGCGCCGATGGCGGTGGACCGCGGATCGACTTCGACGCCAACCCCGCCTGCTACGGCGCCGACGAGCTGGATGCCCACCAGCGCGGCTTCCTCCAGGTGCTGGCCACGCTGAGCGCGGCCCCCCAACAGCCCCTCTCCCAACTCCTACCCCTGGCCTCGTCCACGCACGCGGGCCACGCGCCAGAGAACACGGAGGCCACCACCGCTGGAACATCCGCCCTCATCGCGGGCGAGCCGCTGCCGTGCGCCCCGCGCCCGGTGCTGGAGATGCTCACCGAGCGCGCCCGTGAGCAACCGGACGCGGTGGCGGTGGAGCACGGGCCGTACCGCATGAGCTACCGCGAGCTGCTCGAGGCGTCCCGGGCGCTCGGGGAGCGGCTCGTCGCGGAAGGCGCGCGGCCCGACGCCCCCGTGGCGGTGATGGTGCCCCGGAGCATCGACGCGATCGTGGCGAGCCTCGGCGTGCTGTTCGCTGGCGCGGGCTATCTGCCGCTCGATCCCTTCGGGCCGTCGGCCCGGACGGTGTCGATCCTCGAGGACGCCGCGCCCGCGCTGATTGTCACCACCACCAAGACGCCGGAGCCCAAGGCCGGGCCGGTGCCTCCAGGTGGTCTGGCCGTGCGGCGCAACGACAAGCCCTCGCGCGAGCCGTCCCCGTCCACGCCGCGGAGCGAGGAGGAGCGCCTCGCGTATGTCATCTACACCTCGGGCTCGACGGGACAGCCCAACGGCGTGCAGATCACCCGGGGCGCGCTGGCCCACTTCGTGGCGGGAGCGACCGCGCGCTATGGCGTGCGCCGCGAGGACCGGGTGCTGCAATTCGCCCCGCTGCACTTCGACGCCAGCGTGGAGGAGCTCTTCCTGACCCTGTGCGCCGGCGCGAGGCTGGTGCTGCGCACCGACGAGATGCTCCAGTCCGTGCCCCGGCTGCTCGACGCCTGCACCGCCGCCGGCATCACCGTGTTGGATCTGCCCACGGCTTTCTGGCACGAGCTGGCCTACAGCGTCTCCACGGGCGGGCTCGCGCTGCCGTCCTCCGTGCGCACGGTCATCATCGGCGGAGAGGCCGCGCTGCCCGAGCGCGTCGCCCGCTGGCGCACCGCCGTGGGCTCCGGCGTGCAACTGCTCAACACCTACGGCCCCACCGAGGCCACCGTGGTGGCCACCGTCGCCACGCTCAGCGGTCCCCAGGCGGACGTGGCCTCCGACGAGGTGCCCATCGGCCGTCCGCTGCCGGGAGTGAGCGCGGTACTGCTCGACAAGAATGGGCGGCCCGCCGCTCCGGGCGCCGAGGGCGAGCTGTACCTGCTGGGAGGTGGCCTCGCTCGCGGCTACCTGGGACGACCGGAGCTGGAAGCGGCGCGCTTCACGGTGCTCGGGCAACTGCCCGGCCGACCGCGGGCCTACCGCACCGGCGACACGGCCCGGCTGCGCGAGGACGGACAGTTGGTGTTCGTCGGCCGCGTGGATGACGAGTTCAAGATCAGCGGACACCGGATCGACCCGGCCGAGATCGAGACCGTGCTGCTCGGCCTGCCGGGGGTGAAGGACGCGGCGGTGGTGGGGCAGATCCTTCCGGGAGGCACGCGGCGGTTGTGCGCACACGTCGTCGCCACCTCGCCCGCGCCCACGGCGGCGGAGCTGCGCCGTCACCTGCTGGGAGCCCTGCCCGCGCCCATGGTGCCGGGCGCCTTCGTCTTCTCCGAGCGGCTGCCGCGCACCTCGAATGGCAAGGTGGACCGCGCCGAGCTGCGCCGGAAGATGGCCACCGAGGGAAGCACGACGTCCGCCGACGCGGCCACCGATCTGGAGCGGGAGATCCTCGCCATCTGGGAGCAGGTGCTGGGCGTGAGTGGGGTGACGGCCCAGGACGACTTCTTCGAGCTGGGCGGACAATCGCTGCAGAGCATCCAGGTGGCCAACCGGCTCGGCGTGGCGCTGGGCCGCGAGGTGCCCGTCGCCACGGTGTTCCGCCATCCGACCGCCGCGGGCCTGGCGCAGGCGCTGGAGCACGGCTCGGGCACTCAGGCCCAGGCCGGTGGCCTCACCGCCGCCATGCTCGCCGACGCCGAGCTGCCCGAGGAGATCGTCCCCAAGGCGCTCGCGCACGACAAGAACCCCGTGTCCCAGGCGCCGCCGCGGCAGGTTCTGCTGACGGGCGCCACCGGCTTCGTCGGCGCGCACCTGCTCGATCAGTTGCTGCGCCAGACGCACGCGCGGATCGTCTGCCTGGTCCGGGCCCGGGACGAGGCCCAGGCGATGGAGCGCATCCGCACGGCGCTGGTGGGCCAGGGGCTCGCCACGGACGGTCTCGCCGAGCGGGTGCTCGCGCTGCCGGCGGACCTGAGCCAGCCCTGGCTGGGCCTGGGCGCCACGCGCTTCCACGGCCTGGCCGCCGAGTGCGACGTCGTCTACCACAACGCCGCGGTGGTCAGCGTCGTGCGCGAGTACGGCAGCCTGAAGGCGGTGAACGTGGGCGGCACGCGCGAGCTGTTGCGGCTGGCCGCCGCCGTGCGGCCCAAGCCCCTGCACTACGTCTCGACGCTCGCGGTGGCGCCCCCGTCCAACCTCCAGTCCGAGGTCCCCGAGGACTTCGTCCCCGCCCATCCGGGACTGCTCGACGGCTACCAGCGCAGCAAGTGGATCGCCGAGAGACTCGTGCAGCAGGCCGGCGAGCGCGGTCTGCCGGTGGCCGTCTACCGCCTGGGCCGCGTGGTGGGCGCGTCCAGCACGGGCATCGTCAATCCGCAGGACCTGGTCTGGCGCATCCTGCTAGCCGGCATCCCCGCGGGCGTGCTTCCCCAGATGGACGTCCACGAGACGTGGACCCCGGTGGACTACGTGGCGCGCGCCATCGTGCGCCTGTCCCTGGTGTCCCGGACCGGGCCGGTGTTCAACCTCGCCCCCCACCCGGACGTGCGCTTGAGCGACGTGTTCCAGTGGGTGCGCGAGTACGGCTACCGGGTGGACACGTGCCCCCTTCCCGAGTGGAGGGAGCGCCTCGCCCGGCGCGCGGACAGCGCGGACAACAGCGCCACGATGGCGTTCTTCGATCTGCGCGCGGGCTCACCCGATGCGACCTTCGGCCTGGGGCGTATCCGTTGCGAACAGTTGACCCGAAGCCTCGCCGATAGCGGTGTCTCCTGCCCTTCCCCCGACCGTGCCCTGATGGACCGCTATCTGAATGACTGCGTGGCACGGGGACTGCTGCCACGACCATGAATCCCTCGTCCTCTTCATCCCGTTCTCACCCTGGTAATGGCGCTCCTGTGATGAATCGAAATTGGACCCCTCGTTCCTGGCGGGACAGGCCCCTCAAGCACATGCCCACCGACTATCCGAATCCCCGCGCCCTGGCCCGGGTCGAGGAGGAGATGTCCCGGCTGCCCTCGCTGGTGTCCGCCGAGGAGACCCGCCGGCTGAGGGACGCGCTCGGCCGGGTCGCCGAGGGCAAGGCGATCCTCCTGCAGGGCGGTGACTGCGCGGAGAGCTTCAAGGAGTTCTCGCCCGACAACATCCGCGGCACCCTGCGGCTGCTGCTCCGGATGGCGGTGGCGCTCACGTTCGCGGGAGGCCGTCCGGTGGTGCGCGTCGGCCGCATCGCGGGTCAGTTCGCCAAGCCGCGCTCCAGCCCCGTGGAGACCCGGGACGGCGTCACCCTGCCCGCCTACCGCGGTGACAACATCAACGGCATGGCGTTCACGCTCGCCGAGCGCACGCCGGACCCCGAGCGCCTGCTGCTCGCCTGGCGGCAATGCGCGGACACGATGGACATCGTGCGCGCCTTCATCCGGGAGCACCATGCGGATCTGGAGGCGATCCAGCGCTGGGGAAGCGCGCACCCCGAGCGGCAGGACCCGAGCCTGGATCCGCGCGACTTCTACACCAGCCACGAGGCGCTGCTGCTCAACGTGGAGGAGGCCCAGACGCGCCTCGATCCCTCCACGGGCGGTTGGTTCGACGCCTCGGCCCACATGCTGTGGATCGGCGAGCGGACGCGGCAGCTCGACGGGGGCCACGTGGAGTTCATGCGCGGCATCCAGAATCCCATCGGCCTCAAGTGCGGGCCCACGATGGAGCCGGAAGATCTGCTGCGGCTGATGGACGTGCTCAACCCCCAGGGCATCCCCGGCAAGCTGACGCTCATTGGCCGCTTCGGCGCGGACAAGATCGCCGAGCGCCTGCCCCGGCTCATGGCCGCGACCCGCCGCGACGGCCGCCCCGTCGTCTGGGCCACGGACCCGATGCACGGCAACACCCTGCAGGCGGGCAATGGCTACAAGACGCGGCCCTTCGACCGCATCCTCTCGGAGGTGCGCGGCTTCATCCAGGTCGCCTCCGCCGAGGGCGTCCACCCCGGCGGCTTCCACCTAGAGATGACGGGACAGGACGTCACCGAGTGCCTGGGCGGCTCGTGCGAGGTGACCGAGAGCGATCTCCCCCTGCGCTACCACACCCACTGTGATCCCCGGCTCAACGCCGATCAGGCCCTCCAGCTCGCCTTCCTCGTGGCCGAACACCTCCGCGCCCTCCCCGCCCCTCGCGCCCAGGCCGCTTGAGCCCCCAACCTCCTTGACACCGCCCCGGATCACGCCTAACACCGCCCCGAAAATGAGAATGAGAACCATTTTCATATTCCGCCCGTGGAGCGGAACGGTACGGGGCGTGGGGTTGGCGCTGCTGGTGGCGGGGTTGTTGGGGACGGGCGTGTCCCGGGCACAGGAAGCGCCGGCGGCGCCCGCGCTCGAGGCGCCGAGGCTGAAGGAGTCCGCCGAGGCCACCTATCCGCCCCAGGCGCTGGAGGAGCGGCTGGAGGCGAAGGTCGTCCTGCGGCTGACGCTGGACGCGGAGGGCCAGGTCACCCAGGCGGAGGTGGTGGGGCCCGCCGGGCACGGCTTCGACGAGGCGGCGCAAGAGGCGGCGCTGCGCATGCGCTTCGAGCCGGCGCGGCGCAACGGGACGCCGATGCCCTCGCGCATCCTTTATACCTACGAATTCCAACCGCCTCCGGAGCCCACCCCGCCGGCGCCGCCACCGCCCGCGGGCTCGGACGAGCCCATCGAGGTCACGGTCCAGGGGCCTTCCGAGGGCGAGCGCCGGCGCCGGTCCGCCGAATCGGTCCAGGTGTTGGACACGGAGAACATCCAGCGCGAGGCGGCCGACCTGGGCGAGGCGCTATCGCGCACCGAGGGCGTGAGCGTGCGCCGCTCGGGAGGACTCGGCAGCCGGGCGCGCTTCTCGCTCGCCGGACTCACGGACGAGCAGATCCGCTTCTTCGTGGATGGGGTGCCGCTGGAGCTGGCGGGCTATGGGCCGGAGCTCGCCAACGTGCCCGTCAACCTCGTGCAGCGGGTGGAGATCTACCAGGGCGTCGTGCCCATCCGCTTCGGGAGCGACGCGCTCGGAGGCGCCGTCCAGCTCGTCACGGACCAGGAGGTGCGCGGAACGGGAGTGGCCGCTTCGTATGAGCTGGGCTCCTACGACACGCACCGGCTCACGGTGAGCGCGCGGCACCTGCACGCGCCGAGCGGCCTGTTCCTCCGGGCCAACGCCTTTCTCGATCGCACCCGGAATGACTATCCCGTGAGCGCCGAGGTCTCCGATCTCCGCGGGCACACCGAACTGCGTCGGGTCTACCGCTTCCATGATGCCTATGGGGCCACGGGGGCCAGCGTCGAAGCGGGCTTCGTGAACAAGCCCTGGGCCCGGCGCCTGATGCTGCGCGCCTTCGTGAACGGGAACGACAAGGAGTTGCAGAACAGCATCGGCATGAAGGTGCCCTACGGGGATGTGACCAGTGGGGAGAACTCCTTCGGCTCCACCCTGCGCTACGAGCAGCTCTTCCCCGAGCGGTTCTCGGTGGATGCGGTCGCGGGCTACGTCTCACGGCGCACGCGGCTGGATGACCTCGGCACGTGCGCCTATAACTGGTTGGGAAGCTGCGTCTTCCAGGATGAGACCCTGTCCGGAGAGCTGCTCGGGCGGCCCATCGAGCGGCGCGTGCACCAGCACACCGGTTTCGCGCGGCTCACCTTCGGATGGACCCCCTCGGCGGCGCACACGCTCCGCCTGTCGCTCGCGCCCACCGCGGTGAGCCGCACGGGCGAGGATCTCCAGTTGCGCGCCCTGGGGCAGGTGGATCCCCTCACGGCGGATCGCCGCCTGCTCTCCCTGGTCAGCGGTCTGGAGTACACGCTCGGCGCCCTGGGCGACCGCCTGGAGAACATCGTCTTCCTCAAGGACTACATCCAGGTGGCGGATGCGCAGCGGCTGATGCCCGATGACTCCTTCGTTCCCATCGGGCGGAGCATGCATGGCGTGGGCGTGGGTGACGGCGTCCGCCTGCGCCTGCTCCGGGAGCTGTCCGCGAAGGCTTCCTATGAGTACGCCACCCGCCAGCCCCGCCCGGATGAGATCTTCGGAGATGGCGTCCTCATCACCGACAACCTGGACCTGAATCCCGAGCGCAGCCACAACTTCAATCTCGAGTTCGCGCTGGATGCGCCGGACACCCGCGCGGGCGCGTTCCGGGCCAGCGTGGTGGGCTTCGGCCGGCTGGCGGATCAACTCATCGTCCTCGTGGGCCGGGAGAGCTACTTCACCTATCAGAACGTGTTCTCGGCGCGCTCCCTGGGGGCCGCGGGCACGGCCGGGTGGACGTCTCCGGGGCAGTACCTCACCCTGGATGGCAACGTCACCTGGCAGGACTTCCGCAATACCTCGCGCGAAGGAGCCTTCAGTGCCTTCACGGGCCGGCGCATTCCCAACCGTCCCTACCTGCAAGCCAATGGCACCGCCCGCCTCCAGGCCAGTGGCTTGATGAATGCCCGGGACGAGCTGTCCCTCACGTGGCACGTGCGCTACGTCCACACCTTCTCCCGTGCATGGGAGGGCGTGGGCATCACGAACCCCAAGCTGCAGATTCCCTCGCAGTTCATCCAATCCCTGGCGCTTTCCTATGTCACCCGGGCCTGGGATTGGACGATGAGCTGGACGGTCGACGCGCAGAACCTGACCGACACGCTCGCGTATGACTTCTACGGTGTGCAACGCCCCGGGCGAAGCATCTTCGCCAAGCTCACCGTGGAGCACTGACTCCTGATTTCAACCCGCAGAAAGGCAGCCCCCATGAACCGAACCCCTCTCTTCCGTTCCTCACGCCTCGCCGCCACGGCGCTCTCCCTGTCCCTTCTCGCGGGCTGCGATCCGGAGCCCACCCCCCCGGCCCCCACCGACCCCAACGGGCCGCGGTATGCCCTCGTCACCCAGGTCCTCACGGCCGATGAGCCCACCAGCTACATCGTCGTGACGAACAAGGTGGACCAGGCCGCGGCGCTCTCGCTAGACAACGCCATCCAGGTTCCCGGCCGCGCGCTGGGCGTGGGCATTGGCAAGTCGGGTTCGATCTTCGTGGGCGTGGACGAGGGCTCCAAGCTCACGCGCTACACGCTGTCGGACAACGGCACGCTGCAGGAGAACGGCACCGTCAGCTTCGATGCCTACGGCGTGAAGACGATCGGCGAGTACCAGGGCAACTTCCAGTTCGTCTCGCCGACCAAGGCCTATTACTTCGACGGCACGTCCTCGCAGGCCATCGTCTGGAACCCCACCGACATGTCCGTCACCAAGGCCATCAAGCTCGAAGGCCTGAGCATCGCGGGCTCGAGCATCATCTTCTCGCCCTCGCCCGTGCAGCGTGCCAACCAGGTCATCATGCCGGTGGGCTGGCGCGTGGGCCCCACCGTCACCAAGATGGCGGGCGTCGTCTCCATCGATACGCGGACCGACACGGCCACCATCGTGAAGGACGAGCGGTGCGGCTACGTGCACAGCTCCGTGCTCGGTGCCGACGGACAGGTGTACCTCGCGACGGAGGTGTATGGCTCGGCGGCGCATCGCCTGGGCCCCGACAACAACCCGGCGCCCTGCCTGCTCAAGTTCAACCCGGACACGCTCCAGTTCGACCCCTCCTTCTACAAGGATCTGAACTCGCTGGCGGGCGGCGCCGTCACGGGCGCCCTGCTCCCGGGCCCCCAGGGCACGACGTACGTGCGCGTGCTGGATGAGAGCATTCCCCCCCAGTCGTCGTTCAGCAGCGCCCGCGTCCTCGCGAGCGGCGCCGGCTGGCAGTGGTGGAAGGTGGACACCACCACCTGGACCGCGACGAAGCAGGACGCCTTCCCGGCCACCACGGGCAGCACCTTCTTCTACGAGGCGGACAATCAGATCCTCTACTCCGAGTTCGTCGAGGGCTCCTCGACGACCCTGCACCTGCTGGGGGACAACGGCAAGCCCACGGTGAGCACCCTGGGCCTGGCCTTCTCCTTCCTGCAGTTGCGCTAGTCCCCTCCCGCTCGGGACTAGGGTAGAACCCCGTTTCCCCAGAGCCCCCCACGCGAGCCTTGAAGGCGAAGGACGACGAAGATGCCTATCGTTGAAATCATCAAGAACGTCTTCGTGCAGTGGGGGGCCAACTGGGTGTTGTGGTTGCTGTTCGCCCTGTCCCTGGGCAGCTTCGGTGTCATCGTCGAGCGCTGGCTCGTCTTCCGCGGCAAGCAGGACGGCCTGCGCGAGCTGACCCAGACGCTCGAGTCGTCGCTGGCCAGCGGGGACTTCCCCGGAGCGCTCAAGAAGCTCGAGGGGCGCACGTCCCTGGGCGCGATGGTGGCCCGCGCCGGGCTGCGGCTCGCTCCCCGCGGGCTGATGGCCGCCGACAAGGGCATGCAGAGCGCGCTGGCCATCGAGCGCTCCGTCCTGGAGAACCGGCTGGCCTACCTGGGCACGCTGGGCAACAACGCCCCCTTCGTGGGGCTGTTCGGCACCGTCATCGGCGTGCTGCTGGCCTTCGAGGCGCTGGGCCACGCGCCGAGCGGTGCGGGCGGCCACACCCCCCAGGTCGCCTCCAACGCCGTCATGGCCGCCATCGCCGAGGCCCTGGTGGCCACCGCCGTGGGCATCGGCGTCGCCCTGCCCGCGGTCGCCGCCTACAACTACTTCCAGCGGCGCATCACCCGCATGCTCGCGGACGCCGAGGCCCTCACCAACCTCGTGCTGGCCTACCTGTCCGCCCGCGAGCGGGGCAGCGCCGGAGGCGAGCGCGCCGAGGAGGACACCCCCACGGACGTGCCGCTCCAGGCCAGCGCCCGCGAGCCCAAGCACGCGCGAGGGGTGGTGTAGCCATGGCCGGTGGAACCCAACCCCGCGGCGGCATCATCGAGGGCATCAACGTCACCCCGCTCGTCGACATCATGCTCGTGCTGCTCGTCATCTTCATGGTCACCACGAAGCTCGTCGACAGCCCCGCCCTGCCGCTCGACCTGCCCCAGGCCTCCCAGAGCGAGCAGGTGCAGACGGTGCTCGCCATCTCCATCACCGCCAACGGCCAGTTGTGGGTGGATGGCCAGGTGCTCCCGGAAGAAGCCCTGAAGCAGAAGACCCAGGAGGCGCTGGCCCGGGATCCCGAGCTGCGGGCCGTCATCCAGGCGGACGGCTCCGTTCCCCACCGGCTGGTCATCTCCGTGCTCGATCGGCTGAAGGACTCGGGACTCACCCGGGTGGCGTTCGGCACGGTGCAGCCGCCGGCGGCGAGCGAGGGAGACGAGCGTGCGAAGCCCTGAGGAGAGCATCGCGTCCATCATCCTGGGCCCCGTGCGGACGAGGCCCCCGGGCATCCTCGCGGGCGCGGTCCTCGCGACGGTGGTCTTCCATGGCGCCGCGGGCGTGCTCGCCTGGCGGGCGTGGCCCTCGCGGCCGCCCCCCGCCCCCCGCGCCGAGCCCAAGCCGTCCATCAAGGTGGAGCACGTGGTGGACCTGCAACCCCCGGCGCCTCCCGCCCCGCCTCCGCCCGCGCCCCCGCCGGCTCCCGCGCCCCGGGTGGCCCGAGCCCCCGCGCCCGCGAAGGCTCCCCCGCGCGACACGCCCCCGAGCCCGCCGCCCGAGCCCGCCCAGGCCGCCGCGGTCGTCGCGGTGGACGCCGCCGAGGCGCCCCTGGACTTCACGGGCTTCGACATCGTGAGCGGCTCCGCCGAGCGCTACGCCGGCGGCGTGACGGCCTCCAACGGACGCTCCACGAAGGCCGTTGCCGGCTCGGCCGCCGAGGCCACCGGCCCCGCCACCCCGGGCAGGGCCCGGTCCGTCCAACTGCCCGCGCGCAACTGGAGCTGCCCCTGGCCCCGCGAGGCGGACGCCCTGCGCATCGACGAGCAGACGGTCGTCCTGCGCGTCGTCGTCACCCCGGAGGGCCGGGTCACCTCGGCCGAGCTGCTGTCGGATCCCGGCCACGGCTTCGGGCAGGCGGCGCTCGCCTGTGCCCGGGAGGTGCGCTTCGACGCCGCCCTGGACGCCGAGGGACGGCCCTACCTGGCCACCTCTCCGCCCATCCGCGTGCGCTTCACGCGCGGCTGAGCCATGGCGAGCCCCGGCGGACGTGGTTAGTCTCGTCGGCCCATGGCGGAACCCAACGCTCGGCTCATCCAGACGCTCATCGAGGCGCGCCAGCGCCACTGCTTCCCTCCGGACGTGCGTGCCTCCGCGCCCGAGTTCATCGACAAGGTACTGGCGCTGCTCTTCCCCCACTTCTCCCAGCGTCCCGACTGTAGCGCCGTGGGTGTGCGCTCCGAGGTCGCGGTGCTCGAGGCGGTGCTCACGCGGGTGATGGACACGCTCGCGCCCCGCTACCCCGTGCCCTCGCGCGACATCCCCCAGCGCTTCATGGACATGCTGCCGGAAATCTACGAGTGGCTGCGCCAGGACGCCGACGCCATCTTCGAGGCGGACCCGGCGGCGCGCAGCGTGGACGAGGTCATCCTCACCTACCCGGGCTTCTACGCCATCGCCATCTATCGCCTGGCGCATGCCCTGCACGGCCTCGGCTTCCCCCTGCTGCCCCGGCTCCTCACCGAGCTGGCCCACCAGCGCACCGGCGTCGACATCCACCCCGGCGCCACCATCGGCCGGCGCTTCGTCATCGACCACGGCACCGGCGTCGTCATCGGCGAAACCACCGTCATCGGCGATCGGGTGAACATCTACCAGGGCGTCACCCTGGGCGCGCTCCAGGTGGAGAAGGCCCTCGCGGACAAGAAGCGCCACCCCACCATCGAGGACGACGTCGTCGTCTACGCCAACGCCACCATCCTCGGCGGCGACACCGTGGTGGGCCGCGGCAGCGTCATCGCCGGCAACGCCTTCATCACCCAGAGCATCCCCCCTGAGTCCATGGTGACCCGCCGCAGCGAGGTCCGCGCCCGGCAGGGGAAGACGGAATTCGACGAGCTGGAATACCACATCTGATATGGCGGATATTCGTCTAGGCTAACGGAATCATTCCTGGAGGAGCCGAACCCATGAAGGCCCAGAACATCCTCGAGACGATTGGCAACACGCCCCACGTGCGCATCAACCGGCTGTTTCCCTCGCGGGTCCAAGTGTACATGAAGCTGGAGCGGGCCAACCCGGGCGGCAGCATCAAGGATCGCATCGCGCTGGCGATGATCGAGGACGCCGAGAAGCGAGGCGTGCTCCAGAAGGACAGCGTCATCATCGAGCCCACGTCGGGCAACACGGGAATCGGGCTCGCCATGGTGGCGGCGGTGAAGGGCTACAAGCTCATCCTGGTGATGCCCGATTCGATGAGCATCGAGCGGCGGCGGTTGATGGCGGCGTACGGGGCCACCTTCGAGCTGACGCCGCGGGCGCAGGGCATGAAGGGCGCCATCGCCAAGGCGCAGGAGCTCGTGGCGGCCAACCCCAAGGCGTGGATGCCGCAGCAGTTCGAGAACGAGTCGAACATCGAGGTGCACAAGCGCACCACGGCGCAGGAGATCCTCAAGGACTTTCCCGAGGGGCTGGACTACCTGGTGACGGGCGTGGGCACGGGCGGGCACATCACCGCGTGCGCCGAGGAGCTCAAGAAGCACTGGCCGAAGCTGCAGGTGTTCGCGGTGGAGCCGACCAAGTCGCCCGTCATCAGCGGCGGCCAGCCCGGGCCCCACCCCATCCAGGGCATCGGCGCGGGCTTCATCCCGAAGAACCTCCACAAGGAGGCGCTCACCGGCACCATCCAGGTGGCGGAGGAGGCGGCGTTCGAGTTCACCAGGCGCTCGGCGCGTGAGGAGGGAATCTTCGTGGGCATCTCCTCGGGAGCGGCGCTGGCGGCGGTGAACCAGAAGCTGCCGGAGATTCCGGATGGCAGCCGGGTGCTGTGCTTCTGCTACGACACGGGCGAGCGCTACCTCTCCATCGAGAACCTCTTCCCGGCGCAGTAGCGCCTCCACGGACAGAGTCGCGGTGAGAGCCCCGGACGCCCTCAGGCGTGCCGGGGTTTTCTTTTGCGCCCGCTCTCCCTCGCGGGAATTGGAAGTGTCACGGAAGGTGTCAAAGAACTCGTTTAGGCGCCGAATCCCCTACGAGTTGTCCCCTACGAATTGTCTGACACCTTTACAGAGCCGAGGACAAGGTGGGGGACATGCTTCAGGAGGCCGTCACCAAGGCCGCGAGAGAGTGGGGGCCCGACAAGCTCTCGCTCAGCGAGGTCGCCGCCATCGAAAAGGCGAAGAAAAATGGCGAGTATTGGCTGGCGCGACTGCTGGAGCGCGAGGCCCGGGGGCGTTTCGTGCACGAAGAGATCAAGGCCCAGATGAGAGGGAACCTTCGGTTCAAACACCAGGGAGTGGACGTGGTTGACCTGAAGACGGGCCACCAGTACGAGATTCTCTCCGGTACGGAGTCGAATCTGGCGCGTCACGGCAGGCGCATGGCGGGCGAGTTCTTCCGGATGCTCACCTTCTAACAAGGAGCAATCATGGGGTGGCTGGAGAACGTCCTCATTGAGGACAAAGAGATTGCAAACGCGCAACTGGAGTTGACGGACAAGAATTCGCTCTATTTCCTTGGTCCCAACCTGTCGCTTAGAAACTGCACCGTCATACTGAAGGTCTCCGCCAGGAACTTGATCATCATTGGAGCGCGGTTCATTGACTGCACCTTCGAGGTGAAACAGGAGCTGAAGAACCACCAACAATGGGTGAAAGCATCCCTCAAGGGGTGCCGCTTCACGGGGCGCTTGACGGGGTGTGACTTCGGACACTGGCCCGGCTACGGCACAGGTTGGGAGCACGGGGCCATCGAGGACTGCGACTTCACCGAGGCCCGTCTGGATGGCTGCCGTATCATGGGTTCGGACCCTGCCACCATTCGCTTTCCCAGGTGGCCCTGCTTCACCATCCTGGACCCCATCGGGCGAGCCCACGAACTCAATAGGGTCCAGTGGCCGGGTGCCCATGGCGACATCATCCCGGACACACTCATCAAGAACCCACCAAGCACCAGAGCCCTGACCTACTACGCTCCCGCTTCCGCTAAGTTGCTCGAAACGACACCCGAAGAGCTCCGGGCCGTCATCGAGAAGTTCGACTGCATCGTCTACTGACCCGAACCAAGCATAGACGACTCGGGCACCTACTGGAGCCAGTTCTACAAGGTCTGGAAGATCGCGAAGTAGCCCGGCGCTGGGCCCTCCTATTCAATCCCTGTCTCCCTGGACGGGAAGCTCGATGCACAGACGGGCGCCGCCCTCCGGGCGGTTGCTCGCGGTGAGCTGGCCTCCAAACTGAGCCACCAGATCTCTCGACAGAGTGAGGCCCAGCCCCGTGCCCTTCTCGGGCCCCTTCGTCGTGAAGAAGGGCTCGAAGAGCCGGGGCAACACGTGGGGGGCGAAGCCCGGTCCATTGTCCTCGATGAGGAGCACCGCGCGCCCCTCCTCGCCGAGCCCTCGCACCCAGACCTCGCCGTCACGCGCTCCGTGCTCCTCCAGGGCATCGCCCGCGTTGACCAGCAGGTTGAGCACCACCTGCACCAGCCGTTGCCGCACCACGAAGACCGTCGGCAGCGACTCCGGCACATCCACCCGCAGCCGCACCACGTGCTTGAGCCGGAGCGACGCCAGCTTCACGGCATCTCCCACCACATCCGACAGGGAACACTCCGTGGGCTCCCGCACATCCATGCGCGCGAAGCCCCTCAGGTCCGCGACGACCTGGCGGATGTGCCGCACCCCTTCCCGTGTCTCCTCGAGCACCTCGGCCAACTCCTCTGGCGACGTCTCGCCCGGATGCCGCAGCGCCTCGCGCACGAAGTCGACGTTGGACCCCACATAGGCCAGGGGGTTGTTGATCTCATGGGCCACGTCCGACGCCAGCCGCCCGAGCGCCGCCAGCTTCTCCGTCTGGGCCCGGCGGTGCTCACTGACGGCCAGCAGCTCCAGGGACTCGCGCCGGGCACGCTCGAGCCGCACTTCCTGCTCCGAGCCCTGCGTCAGCCGCACCTGTTGGGCGAGGTAGGTGAAGAACAGGGTAATGGCCAGCACGATGCTCATGCGAAAGAGCGCCTCGAGCAGGTGGTGCTCCGGCATCCACCCGAGCACGAAGGTCCCCACGGAGCCCACCGCTCCGCCCAGCAGGCCCGCCCGCGCGCTGCGCCGGTACATCAAGCAGTTGGCCAACGGCAGCACTGGCACCAGGACGAAGTAGGGGCTCTGGGTGCCCCCCGTCATCCCAACGAGCCCCACCACACTGCACGCGATGACTCCGACGTGCAGGTCCTCGATCCACCGCGCCCAGGGCTCGGGGAGCTCGGAGCTGAAGGCCGAGTAGCCCAGCAGCGACAGCGCCCAGAGCAGACGGAATCCCAGCGTCCAGGCACTGGAACCGCCCAGCATCAGCACGTCCAGACCGTAGAAGCCCAGGATGATGACGGCCAACACCCTGGCGGTCCGCTTGCTCCACATCCCCCTCGTCGCGGTCACCCCTCTCCTCCCAATAACGGAATGTTAGCACTCCAAGGACTGGCGTCATGGGAAGAGCTCCGGGCCCAGACGAGGAGCCCAGGGAGAACAGCCGGCCCCTGGGGTCCGCGCGAGAGCATGAAGGCCGCGAGCGGAGGGAGTACCCAAGGAGAGGAAGAGGGCCTTCCTCGCACGCTCGCGCGGCACCCACACCAGGCTTGAGGGACGCCATCCACCAGCGGTGTGGGGTGTGACAGCGCACACGAGTTCGGAGTGCGGCGGATCACATCGCTCGTGAACAGGGATTGGCAGGCTTTGCTCCACCACGAATGGAGAGAGTCATGCAGACAGCGTCTCATTGGAACCGGTATCCCGAACTGCCCACGACCGGCCACGAGAACCACGCGGCGGCCTGGCGGGAGACGCTCGACGCGTTGCGTTCCATCCAACTCCCTCCGCTGGTGGAGCGCTCCATCGCCGCTTACGAGGAGGTGGGCCACCGTGGCGCCTTCCTCTGGCGCTGGTGCTGGCGCGGAGTGGAGGAGACGTGCCTGCCATTGGTTCCCGCGGAGTGGAAGGAGCACCTGCTCACCACCAAGCTGCTGGCCATCATCCTCAACGTGCTGCTGGACGACCTGGCGGACCAGCGGGGCTCGGAGGCGCTCCTGGAGAAGGCCCTGTCCATCCCCTTCCATCCCCAGGGAAGGGCCGCGCCCGCGCCGGAAGTGCCGCCCGAGGAGCGGCGCTACTTCGCGCTCATCGCCGACCTGTGGCACGCCATCGAGGAGCGCGTGCGCGAGCTGCCGCACCACCAGACCTACCGTGCGCTCTACGTCTTCGACTACCAGCAGGTCTTCAACAGCATGCGCCATTCCGTGCTCACGCGGAACTGGCCGGCCCTGCACAACCTGGCGGAGAACCGGGCGTACTCCCCGCACAACATGAACATGATGGTGTTCGCCACGCTGGATTTGATGGCGGCGCCGGTGGAGCCCGTGGAGCTGGGAACCCTCCGCGAGGCCGTGTGGTACGCGCAGAGCATGGGGCAGATCGCCAACATGACGGCCACCTGGCGGCGCGAGGTGGCGGCCCGGGACTTCGCCAGCCGGGTGTTCGTCCAGGCCCTGGATGCGGGCGTGGTGACGGCCGAGCAACTCCAGTCCCTGCCCCCGGAGGAACTCACCTCCCGCATCGAGTCCTCCGGAATGGAGGAGCGGCTGCTGGCCGAGTGGCGTGAGCAGCGCCAGCGGTTGGGGGTGATGATGGACCGGGTGCGCTCCTTCGACATGGCCCACCTGATCCGAGGCGTGGACACCCTGCTCGGCATGCACCTGGCCGCGCGAGGGTTCATTTGAACCCATCGCTCCCCGAGCGCACCGCGCCCATGGGATGCCGCGGTGCTTCCTCGTGCCACGCACAATCGAAGCCAAGGTCTGTCGCCTTGGCAAGGGCCTGTCAGGGAGCCCGGCGCCACCACCACCGCACGAGCAAGAACCCGAGCGCCGCCCAGAGAGCAAGGATGAGGGCTCCAGCCATCCAGTTCGTCTTGCGCGGGCGAGCCTCTCGAAGGGCCCGCTCCCGGCACTCCGCGAGCACCGCGGGAGGGATGAGCCGGCGGACGAGCAGGATGCCCAGGGGGAGAAGAATCAGATCGTCGAGGTAGCCCAGGACGGGGATGAAGTCCGGGATGAGGTCCACGGGACTCAGGGCATACGCGACCACCGCCGCCGCCAGGAGCTTCGCGTACCACGGCACCTCGGGGTGCCGGACCGCGAGGAGCAACGCCGCCACCTCCGTCTTGAGTGCCCGAGCCTTCTGCTTCCACCGCGCCAAGGCCTTCATCTCGAATCAGTTCTCGGAGGCCTCGCGGCGCGACCGCTTCGTTGCCGCCGGGCCGCGTCGTTTTGGAGAGGAGGACGGGCTCTTCCTCACCGTCGTATCCGTCCAGCCGAGGACTCGTCCATCCGAGGACCGGAGCTCCAGCCTCTCGACGGGCCTGCCCGACTCGTTGTCGACCAACAGGGAGCGCGCCTCACCCGGGGCATAGAGATACTGCTCGCCCCATTGGCGCAAGCTCACCACGACGTGGAAGAGGGCGCGTCCCTTCTCCGTCAGCAGATACTCTTGATAAGCGCTGCCGTCCGAAGCCGGTGCGAGCCGAAGGATCTCCAAGGCGACCAGGTTGCGCAGGCGCGTCGTCAAGATGCCCTTGGCCACGCCGAGACTCTTCTGGAACTCGCCAAAGCGTCTCATGCCGTCAAACGCATCGCGGATGATCAGCAGCGACCACCAATCGCCGATCGCATCCAGCGACCGCGCCACCGGGCACTCCGCTCCACTCAGACGAGTCCGCTTCATCGGGGTGACACTCCAACGGTCAGCACATCTGGTTCCAAGATAGGACTGGACAGCTCCTCGCGCAACTGGTCCTATGACAGGACCACTTGACACGAATGGAGCCGGGATGGGACTCGGACAAGAGGCAGGGCCGCGTGGAGAGAGCCATGCCCGGACGGAGGACGAGGCAAGCGCCCGGTGCATCGAGGCGAGGAGTCCAGCAACAACCGGGCTGACTCCGGGCGTCCAACTGCTCTTCGCGCTCGCGGCGGGGCTCAGCGTCGCGAATATCTATTACGCCCAGCCGCTCCTCGATGCGATGGCGCGCGATTTCTCCATCCGCCCCGCCTCCATCGGGATCGTCGTGACCGTCACCCAGATGGGCTACGCACTGGGATTGTTGTTCATCGTGCCGCTGGGCGATCTGGTCGATCGCCGCCGGCTGATCGTCGGCCAGGGACTGTTGTCCGCGCTGGCATTGGTTGGCGTGGGCAGCGCCCCCACGGCGACCGTGCTGTTGGTGGGAATGATCATCGTCGGCCTGCTCGCCGTGGTCGTGCAGGTGCTCGTCGCCTTCGCCGCGGCCCTGGCCTCTTCCGACGAACGCGGGCGCGTGGTCGGGACGGTTACGAGCGGGGTCGTCATCGGCATCCTGCTGGCCCGTTTCGTCTCCGGGCTGCTCGCGGACCTCGGCGGATGGCGTTCGGTCTATCTCACGTCCGCGGGTTTGAGCCTGGTCATGGCCGCCTTGCTGTACAGGGTCCTCCCGCGCCATGAGAGGACAAGCGCCGCCCCGCCCTACCCTGAACTCGTGCGCTCCGTTTTCGTGCTGTTTCGCGAGGAGCCGCTCCTGCGCGTTCGCGCCGTGCTCGCCCTGCTGATCTTCGCCACCTTCAGCGTGTTGTGGACCTCCATGGTGCTGCCACTCAGCGCGCCGCCGATTTCGCTCTCCCACACCGGAGTCGGCTTGTTCGGCCTCGCCGGCGTGGCTGGAGCCATTGGCGCCGGTCGGGCAGGCCGCCTCGCGGATCGCGGCTGGGGCCAATGGACGACGGGGGCGGCCCTCGCGCTGATGCTGGTGGCGTGGTTGCCCATCGCCTTCACCCACTCGTCACTGTGGGCGCTGGCGGCCGGAGTGGTCATTCTCGATCTGGCCATCCAGGCGGTCCACGTCACCAACCAGAGCATGATCCTCGCCGTGCGCCCGGATGCCCGCAGCCGGCTCATCGGTGGCTACATGGTCTTCTACTCCATCGGCAGCGCCAGCGGCTCCATCACCTCGACCCTGATCTATGCGTGGGCAGGCTGGTCCGGCGTCTGCGCACTGGGGGCCGCGATCAGCATGACTGCCCTGCTGTTCTGGGCGGCGACGCGACATGTCACGTGAGCAATCCTTGCCATCCTCTCGAGCGGAACCGAGGTGGTGAAGAGGGCGGCCCGCCGCGGCTTGAGCCAGCACGCATTGACACGGAGCCCCCACACGCGGTGTGCTGGAGGCCCCAACCGCTGAGGGTTGGCTCAATGGAGGTGTTCCATGACGAAGAAGAACGTGGTGATGGTTGCCGTGTTGCTCGCTGGGGTGCTGGGTGGCGGGACGGCAGCGCTGGCGTTCTCGCGCTCTGAGATGGCTCCCTGCCCCGTGGACTTCACCTGTCGCGACAAGAACGGCCGTTGCATCCCCTGCCCGGAATAGTGACACCCGCGCGAGTCGCTCCGGCACCAGGCATCGACCCGCGCCAGAATTGGAGACGGACCAGGCGCGCGAGGGGAATTGCCTTCACGCGCCTGCCCGGAGGACTGTTCCACCTGGATGCGTCCCGCTTCAGTCAGAAGAGCACGGGAATCGAATAGGGCGCCCAACGATCCTTCCACGGGCGTGCCTGCTCGAGCTGGTACGCGAGCCCGAGCAGCAACGCATCGGCACCGGGCGCCGCGGCGAAGTGTGTGCCGATAGGCTGCCCGTCCTCCGGAAAGTGAAGGGGCACGGACATCCCGGGACAACCCGCGATGTTCTGGATGGGCGTGTATCCCAGGGTACGCCCCGTGCGGCGGAGCAGCTCCTCTCGCCCGAAAATCGGAGAGAGGTGCCCGATGCGCCACGGCTCGGTGGCGATCGTCGGAGTGAGCACCACGTCGTACCCTCGGGTCGCCTCGCCATAGGCGCGCACCGCGCGCGCGAAGGCGGCACGCGCCCGTGGCAGCGCGTCGGGACCGCGCGCGAGGAAGGTCTCGACCAGCGCCCAGGTGAACGGCTCGAGTTCGTCCTGTTGCACGGGCTCGTCGCGCGCCTGATCGATCCTCTCGATGACGTCCGCGACGGCCGCGCCCGAAACGAGGAAGAACGCATCGCCCAGCTCGGGACCGTCGAAGAGGGGCGGAGAGATTGGCTCGACTCCATGGCCGAGCTCGGTGAGCAGCGCCACCGCCTCATCGTAGGCGCGGCGCACCTTGGGCTCCGGCTCCTCGCCCATCGCCGTACGCGTCCAGGCCGCGATGCGCAGCTTGCGCGCAATCGGATCGCGCACGAAGCCGACGGGCGCATCACTCGAGCGATCCTCGGTGAGCGAGAGGAACAGCGCGCTGTCACGCACCGAGCGGCTGATGCAGTGATCGCTCGTCATGTCGCCGAAGTCCGAGCTGGCGAAGCTCGCGGGCACCGTGCGGCCACGGCTCGGCTTGAAGCCGAAGAGACCACATGCCGACGCGGGGATGCGAAGCGAACCGCCCCCGTCGTTGGCGTGCGCGAGCGGAACGAGCCCCGCGGCGACGGCGACCGCGCTGCCGCCGGACGAGCCCGTGGCCGAGCAGGCGAGGTCCCACGGATTGTGCGTCACGCCCTCGAGCAGCGTCTCGGTGCTGGCGAGCAATCCGAACTCCGACATCGCGCTCTTGCCGACGCACACGAGTCCCGACTCCTCGAGCCGTCGACCGTAGGGCGTCTGCTGCTGGGTGACGTTGGCCGCGAACAGCCGCGAGCCCATCGACCACCGCAGACCTGGCCAGGGCGTGGAGTCCTTCACCAGGAAGGGCACTCCGGAGAACGGCCCCGACCCCACCGGACGGGGGCGCTCGCGAGCGACCGTGACGACCGGACGCAACAAGGGGTTCAACGCGTCGATGCGCGCCAGGCACGCGTCGAACAACTCGGCCGCCGAGACCTCACCCCGAGCACACAGCTCCGCCTGCGCCATGCCATCGAGGCGAGCGAGCGACGCCAGCTCCGTCATCGGTCAGCCCCTTTCTGAAACGGAAACGAGAGGTTCGTGGTCGCCATCATGTTCAGGGCCTCGCTGGAGGTACCGCCCCCCGACTTCGTCGAGGACCTGCTCCGGTTCCTATCACAACTGCCCAGGATCCACCGTCCTGGCAGTGATCAAGCTCACGTATTCGCCGTGAGCGTGATCACACCTCTGGAGCCGCGCTCCAAGTAGGAAGGCGAGCACCAGACGGACGAAGGATACGCCGTCTGCTGCCGGAGCGAGCCATGCGAATGATGCGGCTGAAGGTGTTGAGCGCGGTGCTGGGCTTCTTGTGCACTGGATGTGTGTCTCTACATCCGAGCAGGGATGATGGCCACGTCCAGAGTGGCAACGCCATCAAGCCACCGGAGTTCGCGTTCGATCAGTCACTCTGCCGCAAGCAGTGCGCTGCCGAGCGGATGATGAGCGACGACAATTACTGTGGCACCGACAAGAAAACCTACACCGCGTGCGCGTGGGAGTGTGGCGATGTTCCCCCTGGTATCAGCGTGTGGCCCGAAGCCTGTCAGGCAGACGGTTCGCCCGCGCCCGGCTCGCCAGCCGAACCCGCCGATGGCGATTTGGTGTGTGGCTACATGCGGGTCAACGATGATTGGGTCGCCACCTCGTGCTCGGAAGACCTCGTCGACATGGTGGAGGCCAGGAGCGCCGCGGGTGCACCGGCGGTCCACTGGCGGGAAGTATCGTCGCTGAGGGTGTTCCCCAATGGTGTCGACCACAGGCCGGGGCTCGGCCCGATCAAGAAGCAGGGAGATGCGGCAACGTGCACCGCGTTCGCCACCGTCGCGGCGATCGAATCGGCACTCCGTGCGAAAGGGCACAAATACCCGCTGAGCGAGATGCATTTGTGGGCACGCTATCACCAGCCCTATACGCACATGGCACTCACCGCGGCGAGCAAAGGTGGACTCGTCGCCGATTACATCGCGAAACAAAACGGCTTTGGCTACGATCCAAAGCTCGCTACCGCTTGGGAAAAAGGACCCGTTGAACTCGATGCGAACAGCAGTGCGACACTCGCGAGGCTCGACAAGCTCAGCAGGTTCCGAGTGGAGTCGATTGAGGCCATCACACCGCCAGCGAACCTACGGCACCCGACGACCGATCAGCTCGCCACCGCGCTCGCACAAGGACGAGACATCGTCGTGTCTGTCTACATGTCCTCCGGCATTTGGGAGCATGTCGGCGAGAACGGCATCATCCCCGAGTACAACCTCGACGCACGCAACGGTCACGCAATGCTCGCGGTGGGCTACATGTGGATCCACGGCATCCGCTATTTCATCCTGCGCAATTCGTGGGGTGACAGACAAGGCAATGCCGGCTACTTCTACATGTCCGAGCTGACGCTCAATGCGAACATGCTCGACGGTGCCCCCTGTTTCTCCGTGCAAGTACAAGCAGAGGTGTTCGCACCGGCCTCTGCCCCCTGACCGTCAAGAGCGCCCCGGTCTCCCCGCCCCCGCCTGAGCGCTCACCGTCCGGAGAAGTCGCGCACGAGCGCCACGACCCGGTCCACCTCGGAGGGCTGGATGTAGAAGTGGGGCGAGAGGCGGATGCGGCCCCGGCGCAGGGAGAAGCTCACGAGGTGCTCGGTGAGGTGCGCGGCGAGCGCCTTCACATCCCCCCGAGGAGGCAGGAAGGTGAGGATTCCCGCGCGGTGCTCGGGGGTGGGGCCGGTGGAGCACCCCAGGGCACGCAGCTCCGCGTCCGCGTGGACGAGCAGCTCGCGGATGCGCGCCGCAACGGCGTCCATCCCCACCTCCAGCAGCAGGCCCAGGGCGGCGTGGAGCGCGTAGATGCCCGCGTAGTTGAGGCTGCCCTCCTCGAACCTGCTGGCGTCCGGGCGCAGCTCGAAGTGGGACCGGTTGAAGTTCCAGAGGTCGGTGGTGGAGCGCCAGCCGACGAGCACGGGCCGCACCCGCGGCAACACGTTCCGGTCCACGTAGAAGAAGCCGATGCCCGCCATGCCAATCATCCACTTGTGGCTGTCGGCGCTGAGGAAGTGGATGCGGCACTTCTTCACGTCCACGGGGATGCAGCCCACGCTCTGGATGCCATCCACGCAGAAGAGGACGCCCGCGCGCTCGCACAGCGCGCCAATCGCCTCCAGGTCCGTGCGGTGGCCCGAGGCGAACTGCACGGAGCTCACGGCGACGAGCCGGGTACGGGGGGTAATCGCGGCGGCCACGGCCTCGGGGGTCACCCCCCCCTCGTGCGCCTCGATCTCCCGCACGCTCACGCCGCGGTCGCGCAGGTGCAGCCAGGGATAGACGTTGGAGGGGTACTCGATGGACGTGGCGACGGCGACCTCGTCCCCGGGGCGCCAGTCGAGTCCCTCGGCGACGAGGCCGAGCCCATGCCCCGTGTTGCGCACGAAGGCGATCTCCTCGGGCTCGGCGCCGATGATGCGGGCGGCGAGCGCCCGGGTGGCCTCGGTGCGCGCCTCCCAACCCCGCTCGTAGCGCACGCCGTGCAGCAGCAGATCCTCCGACCACTCCCGCATGGCGGTGGCGGCCCGCTGGCTCGTGGGCGAGACGCCCGCGTGGTTGAAGGCGAGCTGCTCACGCACGATGGGGAACTCGGAGCGGTAGGCATCGAAATCAGGGGACGGAGCCATGGCCCGTCACCCTACTCCGCCCCGAATCAGGCCGGAATGTCCGAGATGTCCCGGGGCTCCACGCGCGGGCGCACGTTCATCTCGTGCCGGAAGCGGGAGGACGCCTCATAGGCCATGCGCCGCACGCGCATGATGGAGCCCAGCGGGCGATGCGCCTCGAGGCAGTGCCAGGGGTTGAAGGACAGCACATCATCGGCGTAGACGCGGCGCGCGGGGCTGTAGGCGTCCTGACGGGGCAGGGAGATCCTCGCGATGGGCTGGTGGGGCGACAGGCTCTCGGGCCACTCGACCGAGGCGTCCTCCACCGGCATGCGCTCCAGGTCCGTGCAGAGCTGGGCCCTCAATTCGTACTCCGCCGAGTGCGAGTCGAAGAAGGCGGTGACGAGGTCGCGCACGCCCGAGGACGGATCATCGATGTCGAGTTCCCTGCCCGTGAGCCGCTGGAGTTCCGGGGACAAGGGGGCGGCGCTGAACTTCGCGAGGTAGTCCCCGAAGCGCAGCGCGGCCATGCTGTGGAACGTCTCCCCCAGCGGATGGGTGTTGCGCACCGCCAGGGCCTTCACCGTCTCGTTGTGGACGCCGGCCAGCCCCAGCACCTTGTGGGCACCCCGCGCGAGCGTGGAGGTGAGCTGCTTGGAGAACTCGGAAGCGGAGCCACGGCTCTCGGCGAACTGCTGGACCCGCCAGTAGGAGGCCACATCCCCGAACGGGATGACGGGATGATTGACCAGCAGGAAGTCCTGGGTCTTCTCGTCCCGGTGCTCCGGCAGGACCTTGGTCCCCTCCACGCCCAGCAGCTTGATGGCCATGCCCCGTTGGGTCGCGATGCGATCGCTCTGCAGGTCTCCCGGCGCCGAGGAGAAGCGCACCACGATGGGGTAGCTGCGTGGCTGGGCGAAGACGCCCTGGCGCAGGTGCTCCGGCAGGCCATCGAGCACGGTCAACGTGCCAACGAGCACCCCATGGCTCTTGGCGTGCGCGTCGCGGTGGGCATGGCGGTGGCGCTCGAAGTGAGCGCGGTTCACCCGGCCCATCGACGCGACGATCTTCTGGATCAGCGCGTCCTCGTCCGCCTGACGGACCTCCACGGAATCGGTGTAGCGAATGTAGTGCGTCATCTCGGGTATGCCTCCACGCCTCGGGCCAGACGGCAGAGTGGAGGAACCCGCGGCGGAACTCTGTCGCGGCGGCGACAGAGCCCCGAGAAAGCTACTTCGCCGTCTTCGCCTTGGGCGCCGGGTTCTTCGTCCACTGGTCCAACCAGCTCAGCACCTCGTCATGCCACTGCAGGCTGTTGGCGGGCTTGACCACCCAGTGGTTCTCGTCCGGGAAGTAGAGCAGCTTGGAGGGGATGCCCCGTCGCTGCAGCACGGTGAAGGTGGACAGGCCCTGCGTGTCCACCACGCGGAAGTCCTGCCCGCCGTGGATGACCAGCATGGGCGTCTTCCACTTCGCCACGTGATCGACCGGGTTGTGCCTGGTGAAGCCCTCGGGCTTCTCCCACGGCGTGCCCCCGTGCTCCCACTCGGGGAACCACAGCTCCTCGGTGTTGAAGTACGCCATCTTCTCGTCGAGGTTGCCGTCGTGGTTCACCAGGCAGCGGAAGCGCTCGGGCTCCTGGCTCGCGAGCCAGTTGATCATGTAACCGCCATAGCTCGCGCCCAGCGCGCACACCCGGCCCGCGTCCATGAAGGAGTAGCGAGCGAGCGCGGCCTCCAGCCCCTTGCGCAGATCCTCCAGGGGCTTGCCGCCCCAGTCGCCGCTGATGGAGTCGGTGAAGGCCTGGCCGTAGCCCGTGGAGCCGTGGAAGTCGACCATCACCGCCACGTAGCCCCGGCCCGCGTACGTCTGCGGGTTCCACCGGTAGTGGAAGTGGTTGCCGAAGCTGCCCTGGGGACCGCCGTGGATGAGGAAGGCCACCGGGTACTTCTTCTTCGGATCGAAGTCGACGGGCTTCACCACGAAGGCGTGCACCTTCTCGCCATTCCAACCCGGGAAGGAGAACTGCTCGAAGTCGCCGAAGCGGATGCGCGCCAGGGCGTCCGCGTTGACGCGCGTGAGCTGGCGCGGCTCGCTCCCATCCGCGCCCATCACGTACAGGTCCGCGGGCGACTTGAGATCATCGCGCAGGAAGACGACGCGGCCATCCGGCAGGGCGCGGGGATCAGAAATGCTTCCCTGACCCATGAGCGTGCGCACCTGACCGCTCGCCACCTCCAGGGAGAAGAGGGGCTGCTGCCCCATGTCCGCCGCGGTGGCGAGCAACGACTTGCCGTCCGCGCTCCAGGTGAGTGCGCCCACCGAGTGATCCCACGACTCGGCGAGGACGCGCTCCGGGCCCTCCGGCCACGCGCGCAGCACCACGCGCAGCCGGTCCGACTCGAAGCCCGGACGCGACATGGCGAGGTAGGCGAGCGTCTTGCCATCCGGGCTGAACACGGGCTGGGTGTCCGTGGCGCGGTTCTTCTCGGTGAGCTTGCGCGGCTTGCCGGGACGCTCCACGGACGCGAGGAAGAGATCCAGGTCCGTGCTCCACGCCTCCGTGCGGCCCACGTCACGCGCGGTGAAGACGAGCCCCTTGCCATCCGGAGTGAAGGTGAACTCCTCCGGGCCGCCGAAGGGCTTGCTGGGACCGTCCGCGTCCATGCCCGCCATCACGTCGCGCGGGGCGGCGGAGCCATCCACCGGGAGCACGAAGAGGTGCGAGCGCCGGCCATCCGCCCAGGAGTCCCAGTGCCGGAAGAAGAGCTGATCATAGACGCGGCCCGTGGTCTTCTTCTGCGCCTGCTCCTTCTGACGCTGGGGGGTGCACTCCAGCGTGGGGCAGTCGGGGTAGACCTCCAGGGCCACGGCGAGCATCCGCCCATCGCGAGACAGGCGGAAGGCGCTCACGTCCAGGGGCAGCTTCGTGACGGCGCGTGACTCCCCCCCGTCCAGGGGCATGAGGAACACCTGGCTCGAGCCGCCCCGCGAGGAGAGGAAGAAGAGGCTCTGACCATCGGGGCTCCAGGTGGGCTGCCCCTCGCTCTCCGGGGTGAAGGTGAGCTGGCGCGGGGAAGTCCCATCCGTGTTGACGAGCCAGAGATCGGTGCGGCCGCGGTTGGCCTCCAGGTCCGTGGTGCGCAGCACGAAGGCGATGCGCTTGCCATCCGGAGACACGCTCGGATCCTGGATCCGGCGCATCATCACCTGATCCTGGGCGGTATAGGGCTGAGAGGCGGTGGGCGCGGCGGTCAGGGCGAGCGCCGCGAAGAGGGAGAGGGTCAAAGGGGGTCCTCCGTACGGGTCAACCCGTCACGCCCCGGACCAGGCCGGGGCGCGCGGCGACGGGACGGTGCCCGGTTCGACTCCCGGTGTCCACCGCTCTCGCGCTCACCCGCGGGCCGCGCGCGTGCGGCCCTTGCCCCCCCGTGCGGACCGGGCCTCGGACGCGCGCTTGCCCCCCGCCTTCGAGGGCGCCTTCTTCGACGACTTCTTCTTCGAGGAAGAAGTCTTCTTCGAGGCTTTCTTCGCGGACTTCTTCGCGGACGCCTTCTTCTTGGGCTCCTCCTTCTTCAGGGGAGCGAGGATGGTGCCCCGACAATTGGGAGCGCCACAGCGGCAGACGTAGAGCGCCTCCTCCTCGGGGCCCATGTCCTCGGTGCGCTCGTAGCCGTAGTCGTAGCTGAGCTCCTCGCCCACGGCGATGTCCCGCAGGGCGTAGATGTAGATGCGCTCGTCCTCCAGGAAGGCCTGGCAGTTGGGCGCGCACGAGTGGTTGATGAACCGGGCGTCGTTGCCCTCACGCGCCGCGTCGATGACCGTGTCGTCGTCCACGCTGAAGAGGAAGGTGTGGTGGCGCGCCATGGCACTGTCGTCGTAGCGCTCGTCCGCCTCGTCCTGGGTGATGCGCTCGCCGAGGTACTCGATGATGCGATCGCCCTTCTTGATGGGGCGCGTGGCGAAGGCGCCCCGGCCCTGGATGGACGAGGGCCGCAGCTCGAAAGGCTGGACCGCGGGAAGAGTGGACTTACGAGAGGAGGGCTTCTTGGAGGAGGGAGCTGGCATCGGGAGAAAGTAGAGACGCGCTGGACTGGGCGCGGTAGGGTGCCTCGGTCGGACTTCTGAGGAAAGAAAGGCGCTCGACGATGCGTCTGTGGCTCATTCTCGGCGCGGCAAGCGCGTTCCTGTCTGTGGCGGCTGGAGCTTTCGGTGCACATGCCCTGCGCACGAGGCTCCCTCCGGACATGCAGACCATCTTCGAAACAGGCGCGCGTTACCACATGTATCACTCGCTGGGGCTCATCGCGGTCGGGCTGCTCGCGCACCTGCGGCCCAGCCCCCTGCTCAACGGCGCGGGATGGGCCCTGGTGGTGGGCATCGTGCTCTTCTCCGGCAGCCTGTACGCCCTGGCGCTCTCCGGCGTCCGAGTCCTGGGCGCCATCACTCCCCTGGGAGGCGTGGGCTTCCTCGTGGGCTGGGTGCTGTTCGCCGTCGCCGCCTGGCGGCAGGGCTGAGTCCGCCCCTCCTCCTATTCCGGGGATCCGCACCGCCCGCCAGCCTGTGCCCCTCGTTCCGCTCCCCTGCCTGCTGTCCAGAGAGGTGCCAGGCAGGTGCATCCGCCCCGGGTGATCACCACCGTACAGCTGGGAGGACGCACCATGGCGGACGAGCCCGAGCGGATGGAGGACGAGCTACGGCTGTTGCGTGAGCGGCGACACCGGGCCCGGTGCACCCGCAGCTACTCGCTCTTCCTGGAGAAGCTCGGCGAGCGGAGCGGTCTGCCCAGGGAGCAGGCCCGGCGGGCACTGGTGTCGGTGTTGTGCGCGCTGGAACGGCCCCTGCGTCACGTCACCGCAGATGATCCACGGGCGTGGCTGCCCCTGAAGCTCCAGGAAGCACTCCAAGGCTGTCCTCTCCAAGGAGACGACGTCCCCGGACCCTCGGGCCTGGAGGCGTTGCTCCAACGCGTGGAAGCGGACATCGGCGCGGACCGGGCCCGGGCGGAGAGTGTGACCCGGGCGGTGCTCGCCACCCTCCGCGCCTGTATCACCGAGGGTGAAGCCCAACAGGTGAGCGACGCACTGCCCGCGGACATGCGGGCACTCTGGGCCCGAGCCTGCTGACCGCCCCCGGACAACCCCTGCGAAGGAGCCGTCGATCATGAAGACCCTCAAGGACGTGATGACGCGCGAAGAAGAAGTGCTCGAGCCCCGCGCCACCCTGCGGCGGGCCGCGGAGATGATGCGCCGGCTCGACGCCGACAGCCTCCCGGTCTGCGAGAACGGCAAGCTGGTGGGGCTGGTGACGAACCGGGATCTCGTGGTGCGCGGCGTCGCCATGGGACACGACGTGGATGTCTCCCGGGTGTCCTCCGTGATGAGCGAGGACGTCGAGGGGCTCGATCCTGACACCTCCGTGGAGGAGGCGATGCGGAGGATGGAAGACTCGTCCCTGGACGGACTGTGGGTCGTGGACGGGGAGCGCCACCTGCTCGGCCGCGTGTCCCGGAGCGTGCTCTTCCCCGACGTGCCCCATGCCCCCTCACCGCGCGAACTGGAGGAGTTCTTCGGCTCCGGGGCCTCGTGGCACTGAGCCCCCGCGATGGGAGCATGAGTCAGGTTTTCTTCCAGTGACTCCTCCCATCAGGTAGGGTCCCGCCACGCACCCCATGGACGAAACGCCACAGCCCGGTCTCGGCACCCGCCTGAGGATGGCCCGGACCCGATTGGATCTCACCCAGGAGCAGGTGGCCCACGCCGTGGGGTTCGTCCCCACTGTCTACGGGCGTATCGAGCGGGGGGACATGCTGCCGAGCGTCCCCAAGCTCCGCGAGTTGTGCGTCGTCCTGGGCGTTTCCGCCGACATGCTCCTCGCCCTTCCTCCTCCGCCCTCCAGCCCGGACGAGCAGGAGAAGGCCGAGGAGGAGCTCGAAACGCAGCCCGCCCTCCGCCGGCTCGCCATGCTCGTGCGCGCCCTTCCCCCACCCCGCTTCCGGCTGTTCCGGGTGGCGCTCCAGACGCTCCTCGAGCCTCCCGAGGAGGAAGAACCCGGCGAGTCCTGAGAGTCCGGTGTATCCGGGACCACGGACCGGCCTTCACCCTCCGTGACGTGGGCGCTCGACTTGCCATCCGGTCAGGCTCGTCTGGACGTCTGGTCGTCATTCAGACGACAGAAAGGAGAACGACTGGCCTGGGTCTGCGTCCCGATAAACGGTAAAAAAGCGCCCGTGTCCGACCTGCCGGTTAGCCCGCCCTCCGTCGCCCCCTCGCCGTCTTCCACGCTCTCCCGAGTCGATGTGCTGGCCGTGGATGACACGCCCGCGAATCTTCGTGCGCTGGAGGTGCTGATGGCTGATCTCGGCGCCAACGTCGTCACCGCCGCGTCGGGCGACGAAGCGCTGCGCCTGCTGCTCGAGCGGGAGTTCGCCCTCATCCTGCTGGACGTGCAGATGCCCGGAATGGACGGGTACGACACCGCGTCACTCATCCGCATGCGCGAGCGGACGCGGCACATCCCCATCATCTACATCACCGCGTTCAACCGCAGTGAGGTGAATGTCTCGCGCGGCTACGAGCTGGGTGCGGTGGACTATCTCTTCAAGCCCATCGTTCCGGAGATCCTCCGCACCAAGGTGGGCGTGTTCCTGGAGCTGCACCGCAAGAAGGAGGAGGTGCGTCGGCAGGAGGCGCTGCTCAGGCAGGCGGAAAGCCGTGCCCATGCCCAGCAGCTCGCCGAGGCGCGGGCCCACTACGAGCGCTCCCTGTTGCAGCAGGAAGTCGAGCGCGAGCGCAAGGTGTCCGAGGCGCGCGAGCAACGCGCCCAGGAGCTCGCGAAGCTGGTGCAGGAGAAGGAACAGGCCCAGGCGGAGCTGTCCGCGGTGGCGCGCGAGCGCGAGCAGCTCATCCTCGCGCTGCGCGAGGCGGACCGCCGCAAGGACGAGTTCCTCGCCATGCTGGCCCACGAGCTGCGCAATCCCCTGGCGCCCGTCCGGCACGCGCTCGAGGTCTTCCAGTTGCGTGCCCCGCAGGATGAGATCCTCCAGCGGGCCTTCGCCAGCGCGGACCGCCAGGTGAGTCACATGACGCGGCTGGTGGATGACCTGCTGGACGTCAGCCGCATCACCCGGGGCAAGGTGGAGATCCGGCCCCGCCTGGTCACCTTCAAGGAGATCGTGGATGGCGCCATCCAGGCGTGCGATCCCTTCATCCAGCAGCGCCACCACTCACTGAGCGTGAGCCTGCCCGAGGAGCCGCTGATCCTGAACGTGGATCCCACCCGGATGACCCAGGTGGTGGCCAACCTGCTGCACAACGCGGCCAAGTACACGCCCTCTGGCGGACGCATCGAGCTGACGGCCCGGCGCGACAACGGAGAGCTCGTCCTCTCCGTGCGTGACAACGGCGTCGGCCTCCGTCCGGAGATGCTCCAGCGCGTCTTCGAGCTCTTCGTGCAGGTGGATCCGGGCAGCGACCGGGCCCAGGGAGGACTGGGACTCGGCCTCACCCTGGTGCGCAGCCTCGTGGAGATGCATGGCGGACGCGTGAGCGCCCACAGCCAGGGCCTCTCCCAGGGCAGCGAGTTCGTCGTGCGCCTGCCGCTGCCCGCCGAGGCCACCGCGCCCCTGGCGATTCCCAACATGTTGAAGTCCGCCGCCTCGCTCGGCCCGTCCCTGAGGCCGCTGAACATCCTCCTCGTGGAGGACAACCCGGACATCCGCGAGACGCTGCGCGATCTGCTCGAGCTGCACGGCCACCACGTGGCGGAGGCCAGCGACGGGCGCGCCGCGGTGGAGCTGGTCCTCTCCCAGCGTCCCCAGGTGGCGCTGGTGGACATCGGCCTCCCCGAGCTGGACGGCTATCAGGTGGCGGAGCTGGTGCGCGCTTCCGCCGGTGGCGCCGACACCCGGCTCGTCGCCCTCACCGGCTACGGCCACCCGGAGGATCGCAAGCGAGCACTCGCCGCCGGCTTCGACGCGCACCTCGTCAAACCCGTGTCCTCCGAGGACCTGTCCCAGGTGTTGAAGCGGCTGTGCAACGCCGCCTGAGCCCACTTCCATGCCTCGCTCCCCCTCCCGCGGCGGTCCCCCTGCCGACCCGCCCGCCCCCCGACCCGCAGCACAGGAGATGTCTCCCACCATGGCCACGTCGTCCGACAAGGCGCAGACCGACACCACGATCGACGCCAAGCTCCTTCTCAAGACGCTCCAGTCCATCCGCAAGGGGGACTTCCAGGCCCGCATGCCCGAGGACCGCACCGGGACCACGGGGAAGATCTACGACACGCTCAACGAGGTCATCAGCCTCAACGAGGCGCTGACGAACGAGGTCGCGCGCATCAGCCAGGTGGTGGGCCGTGAGGGCCGCATCGCCCAGCGCGCCTCGCTCCCCAACGCCGTGGGCGGCTGGCAGTCGTGCCTGGAGGCGATCAACGCCCTCATCACCGACCTGGCCCTGCCCACCACCGAGGTGGCGCGCGTCATCGGCGCCGTGGCCAAGGGCGACCTGACCCAGACCATGGCGCTGGACTTCGAGGATCGTCCCCTCCGCGGCGAGTTCCTGCGCACCGCCCAGGTCATCAACAGCACCGTGACCCAGCTCTCCTCGTTCGCCTCGGAAGTGACGCGCGTGGCGCGCGAGGTGGGCACGGAAGGAAAGCTCGGCGGCCAGGCAGTGCTGCGCGGCGTGTCCGGCACCTGGAAGGAGCTCACCGACAGCGTGAACCTGATGGCGAGCAACCTCACCGCCCAGGTGCGCAACATCGCCGAGGTGACCACCGCCGTCGCCAACGGCAACCTGTCCAAGAAGATCACCGTGGACGTGCGCGGTGAGATGGCCGAGCTCAAGCAGACCATCAACACGATGGTGGACAACCTCAACACCTTCTCGGGCGAGGTGACGCGCGTTGCCCGTGAAGTGGGTACGGAAGGAAAGCTCGGCGGTCAGGCCCAGGTGAAGGGCGTGAGCGGCACCTGGAAGGACCTCACCGACAACGTGAACTCCATGGCCAGCGGCCTCACCGCCCAGGTGCGTGACATCGCCAAGGTGGCCACCGCGGTCGCCAACGGTGACCTCGGCCAGAAGGTCACCGTGGACGTGAAGGGCGAAATCCTTGAGCTCAAGAACACCATCAACAAGATGGTGGACAACCTCAACACCTTCTCCATCGAGGTGACGCGCGTGGCGCGTGAGGTGGGCACCGAGGGCAAGCTCGGTGGCCAGGCCCAGGTGAAGGACGTCGCGGGCACCTGGAAGGATCTCACCGACAACGTGAACCAGATGGCCGGCAACCTCACCGCCCAGGTGCGTGACATCGCGGATGTCACCACGGCGGTGGCCCGGGGCGACCTGAGCAAGAAGGTCACCGTGGACGTGAAGGGCGAGATCCTCGCCCTGAAGAACACCATCAACACGATGGTGGATCAGCTCTCCTCGTTCGCCTCGGAAGTGACCCGCGTCGCCAAGGAAGTGGGCACCGAGGGCAAGCTGGGCGGTCAGGCCCGCGTGGAAGGCGTGGCCGGCACGTGGAAGGACCTCACCGACAACGTGAACTCCATGGCCAGCGGCCTCACCGCCCAGGTGCGTGACATCGCCAAGGTGGCCACCGCGGTGGCCAACGGCGACCTCGGCCAGAAGGTCACCGTGGATGTGCGCGGGGAGATCCTCGAGCTGAAGAACACCATCAACAAGATGGTGGACAACCTCAACACCTTCTCCTTCGAGGTGACGCGCGTCGCCCGCGAGGTGGGCACCGAGGGCAAGCTCGGCGGTCAGGCGCAGGTGAAGGATGTGGCGGGCACCTGGAAGGACCTCACGGACAACGTGAACCAGATGGCCGGCAACCTCACCGCCCAGGTGCGCAACATCGCCGAGGTGACCACGGCGGTGGCTCGCGGTGACCTGTCCAAGAAGATCACCGTGGACGTGAAGGGGGAGATCCTCGCCCTCAAGAACACCATCAACACGATGGTGGACCAGCTCTCCTCGTTCGCTTCCGAAGTGACCCGCGTCGCCAAGGAAGTGGGCACGGAAGGCAAGCTGGGTGGCCAGGCGCAGGTCGAGGGCGTCGCCGGTACGTGGAAGGACCTCACGGACAACGTGAACTCCATGGCCAGCGGCCTCACCGCCCAGGTGCGTGACATCGCCAAGGTCACCACCGCCGTCGCCAACGGCGACATGTCCAAGAAGATCTCCGTGGACGTGAAGGGAGAAATCCTCGAGCTGAAGAACACCATCAACACCATGGTGGACAACCTCAACACCTTCGCCTCGGAAGTGACCCGCGTGGCGCGCGAGGTGGGCACGGAGGGCAAGCTCGGTGGTCAGGCCCAGGTGAAGGGTGTGAGCGGCACGTGGAAGGACCTCACGGACAACGTGAACTCCATGGCCAGCGGCCTCACCGCCCAGGTGCGCAACATCGCCGAGGTGACCACCGCCGTCGCCAATGGTGACCTGAGCAAGAAGATCACCGTGGACGTGCGCGGTGAGATCCTCGAGCTGAAGAACACCATCAACACGATGGTGGACAACCTCAACACCTTCGCCTCGGAAGTGACCCGCGTCGCCAAGGAAGTGGGCACCGAGGGCAAGCTGGGCGGCCAGGCGCAGGTGAAGGGCGTGAGCGGCACCTGGAAGGATCTCACGGACAACGTGAACTCCATGGCCAGCAACCTCACCGCCCAGGTGCGCAACATCGCCGAGGTGACCACCGCCGTCGCCAATGGCGACATGTCCAAGAAGATCACCGTGGACGTGAAGGGCGAGATCCTCGAGCTGAAGAACACCATCAACACCATGGTGGATCAGCTCTCCTCGTTCGCCTCCGAAGTGACGCGCGTCGCCCGCGAAGTGGGTACGGAAGGAAAGCTGGGCGGCCAGGCGCAGGTGAAGGGCGTGAGCGGCACCTGGAAGGATCTCACGGACAACGTGAACTCCATGGCCAGCAACCTCACCGCCCAGGTGCGTGACATCGCCAAGGTCACCACCGCGGTCGCCATGGGTGATCTGAGCAAGAAGATCACCGTGGACGTGCAGGGTGAAATCCTCGAGCTGAAGAACACCATCAACACGATGGTGGATCAGCTCTCCTCGTTCGCCTCCGAAGTGACCCGCGTGGCGCGCGAGGTGGGTACGGAAGGAAAGCTCGGTGGCCAGGCGCAGGTGCAGGGCGTCGCCGGCATCTGGAAGGACCTCACCGACAACGTGAACTCCATGGCGAGCAACCTCACCGCCCAGGTGCGAGGTATCGCCACGGTGGTGACGGCGGTCGCCGCGGGTGACCTGAAGCGCAAGCTGGCCCTCGCCGCCAAGGGTGAAATCGCCGCCCTGGCCGACACCATCAACGGGATGATCGACACGCTGGCCACGTTCGCCGACCAGGTGACCACGGTGGCCCGCGAGGTGGGTATCGAAGGAAAGCTGGGTGGTCAGGCCAAGGTGCCCGGCGCGGCCGGCACGTGGCGCGACCTCACGGACAACGTGAACTCCATGGCCGGCTCGCTCACCACCCAGGTGCGCTCGCTCGCCGAGGTGGCCACCGCGGTGGCCAAGGGCGACCTGACCCGCAGCATCTCGGTCGAGGCCCAGGGCGAGATGGCCGCCCTCAAGGACAACATCAACCAGATGATCGCCAATCTGCGTGACACCACGCAGAAGAACACCGAGCAGGACTGGCTCAAGACGAACCTCGCGCGCTTCACCCGCATCCTCCAGGGTCAGCGCGAGCTGGAGACCGTCTCCAAGCTCATCCTCAAGGAGCTGGCGCCCCTGGTGCAGGCCCAGCACGGCGTCTTCTTCCTCATGGACGGCTCGGACAAGAGCCAGACGCTCCGGCTGCTGTCCACCTACGCCTACCGGGAGCGCAAGAACCTCGCCAACAACTTCCGCCTGGGCGAGGGCCTCGTCGGCCAGTGCGCCGTGGAGAAGGAGCGCATCCTCCTCACGGACGTGCCGGACGACTACATCCGCATCAACAGCGGGCTGGGCGAGTCCAAGCCGCTCAACATCGTGGTGCTGCCGGTCATCTTCGAGGGCCAGGTGAAGGCGGTCATCGAGCTGGCCTCCTTCTACCGCTTCAGCGAAACGCACCTGTCCTTCCTGGACCAGCTCACCGAGTCCATCGGCATCGTGATCAACACCATCGCCGCGGGCATGCGCACCGAGGAGCTGCTCAAGCAGTCGCAGAGCCTCGCTGACGAGCTGCGCAGCGGTCAGCAGGAGCTCACCGAAACCAACCGCCGCCTGGAGCAGCAGGCCAAGAGCCTCCAGGCCTCCGAGGAGCGCCTCAAGCAGCAGCAGGAAGAGCTGCAGCAGACCAACGAGGAGCTCGAGGAGCGCAGCCGCCTCCTCCAGGTGCAGAACATGGAGGTCGAGCGCAAGAACCGCGAGATCGAACAGGCGAAGATGTCCCTGGAGGATCGCGCCCAGCAGCTCGCCCTGTCCTCCAAGTACAAGAACGAGTTCCTGGCCAACATGAGCCACGAGCTGCGCACGCCGCTCAACAGCCTGCTCATCCTCTCCAAGCTCCTGTCGGAGAACGCCGAGGGCAACCTCTCGGGCCGCCAGGTGGAGTTCGCCCAGACGATCCACGGCGCGGGCAGCGACCTGCTCTCGCTCATCAACGACATCCTGGACCTGTCGAAGATCGAGTCCGGGACGATGAGCGTGGACGTGGACGAGGTGTCGCTCTCCAGCCTGAAGGACTTCGTGGAGCGCACCTTCCGGCAGATGGCCGTGGACAAGAAGCTGGGCTTCAAGCTGGAGTTCGCCCAGGCCCTGCCCGCCAACCTCTACACCGACGGGCGCCGGCTGCAGCAGGTCATCAAGAACCTGCTGGCCAACGCCTTCAAGTTCACCGAGGAGGGCCAGGTCATCCTCGACGTGCGTCCGGCCCGCGGGGGCTGGAGCCTGGAGCACCCCATCCTCAACCAGGGTGGCGCGGTGATCGCCTTCTCCGTCATCGACACCGGCATCGGCATCGCGGAGAACAAGCAGAAAATCATCTTCGAGGCCTTCCAGCAGGCCGATGGCACCACCAGCCGCAAGTACGGCGGCACCGGCCTGGGTCTGTCCATCAGCCGGGAGATCGCCAAGCTGCTGGGCGGTGAAATCAAGGTGGTCAGCTCCCCGGGCAAGGGCAGCACCTTCACGCTCTACATCCCCCAGACCTACGTCGCCCCCTCGCTCAGCTCGACACGCCCCGTGCAGCCGAACGGCAACGGCAACGGAAATGGCAATGGCAACGGCCATGGCGGCGGCACCACCCCGAGCCACGGAAGCGGGAGCATCAGCGCCCGGATGAGCCCGGAGGCGCGCATGCACGCGCTGCGCGCGGAGGTGGAGAACGCGGTCCAGGAGGAAGAGCTGTCACGCGAGGAGGAGGTGGAGGACGACCGGCGCAACATCCAGCCGGGAGACCGCACGCTGCTCATCGTCGAGGATGACATCGTCTTCGCCCGCATCCTGCTCGGCCTGGTGCGCGAGAAGGGCTTCAAGGGCCTGGTGGCGCTGCGCGGTGACACGGGTCTCGCCATGGCACGGCAGTACAAGCCGGACGCCATCACCCTGGACATCGGGCTGCCGGTCATCGACGGGTGGAACCTGCTCGACCGGCTCAAGCACGACAGCCGCACCCGCCACATCCCCGTGCACATCATCTCCGCGAGCGAGGAGGAGCGCAGCCGCGGCCTGAAGCTGGGCGCGCTGGCAGTGCTCCAGAAGCCCGTCACCCGCGAGGCCCTGGGCGAGGCCATGGGCCGGGTGAAGGGCTTCATCGAGCGGCCGGTGAAGAACCTGCTGGTGGTGGAGGACGACCTGCGCCAGCGCGAGAGCATCGTCACCCTCATCGGCAACGGGGACGTGAAGACGACCGCCGTGGGCAGCGGCCACGAGGCCCTCCAGTGCATGCAGGAGAAGTACTTCGACTGCGTGGTGCTGGACCTGGGTCTGCCGGACATGACGGGCCTGCAGCTCATCGACGCCATGAAGAGCCAGGGTCACACCCCGCCCATCATCGTCTACACGGGCAAGGAGCTCACCGAGGACGAGGAGACGGTCCTCAAGCGCGTCACCGACGCCATCATCATCAAGAGCGTCAAGTCGCCCGAGCAGCTCCTGGACGAGACGGCGCTCTTCCTGCACCGCGTGGAGGCCAACCTCCCCGAGAGCAAGCGGGCGATGATCAAGCAGCTGCACCAGAGCGATCCGGTGCTCGCGGGCAAGAAGGTGCTCGTGGTGGATGACGACGTGCGCAACATCTTCGCCCTCACCAGCGTGCTGGAACGGCACAAGATGCAGGTGCTCTACGCGGAGAACGGCCGCAAGGGCATCGAGATCATCCGCAACACGCCGGACCTGCACGTGGTGCTCATGGACGTGATGATGCCGGAGATGGACGGCTACGAGACCATGCGCGCCATCCGCCAGGTCAACACCCTGAAGAACCTGCCCATCATCGCGCTCACGGCCAAGGCCATGAAGGGAGACCGGGAGAAGTGCATCGACGCCGGCGCCAGTGACTACATCACCAAGCCGGTGGAGACCGACCAGCTCATCAGCCTGCTGCGCGTGTGGCTGTTCCGCACCGCCGAGCGCGCCCAGAAGGGGTAGTCGGCATGACGGAAGCCAGGCCACGCGCGGAAGGACAACAGGCCGAGGAAGCTCTCGAGGACATCGAGCTGGATCTCCTCCTCGAGGGCATCCTGCGGCGCTATGGCCTGGACTTCCGGGGCTATGCCCGCATGTCCTTGCGGCGGCGGGTGTGGAACATGGTGCATGCCCTGAAGCTGGAGACCCTCTCCGCGCTTCAGGCCAAGGTGCTGCACGACTCGGCGGCGATGGACATGCTGCTACAGCACCTGTCGGTGAACACCACCACCATGTTCCGCGACCCCACCTTCTTCCGGGCATTCCGCGAGCAGGTGGTGCCCCACCTCTTCTCCGCCCCCTTCGTGCGCATCTGGCACGCGGGGTGTTCCACGGGAGAAGAGGTGTACTCGCTCGCCATCCTGCTGCAGGAGGTGGGGCTGTATGAGCGCAGCCGCATCTACGCCACGGACATGAACGTGGCCGTGGTGGAGCGGGCCAAGTCGGGCATCTTCCCGCTGGAGCACATGCGCGAGTACACGTCCAACTACATGCGCGCCGGCGGCACCGCCGCCTTCAGCGACTACTACACGGCCAACTACGATCACGCGATCTTCAAGGCCTCGCTGCGCAAGAACGTCGTCTTCGCACAGCACAACCTGGTGAGCGACGGCACGTTCAACGAGTTCAACGTGGTGCTCTGCCGCAACGTGCTCATCTACTTCGGCGCGCCCCTGCAGGCACGCGTCCACCGGCTGCTGCACCAGTCCTTGCGCCGCTTCGGGGTGCTGGTGCTGGGGCGCGGCGAGACGCTGCGTCACACGGTGCTGGAGAACGACTACGACGAGGTGGATGCCGAGGAGCGCATCTACCGGCGCCGGGCGTGAGGCCGCCCTACTCCACCGGCGCGGGCAGGCGGTACATCTCGTAGACGTCGTCGTGGTGGAACAGGCCCATGGCCTCGCGCTGCACGATGAGGTACCAGCGCTGCTTGTCCGCCTCGGCCCGCAGCTCCTTGTGCCGCGCCACCCAGCGCGCCCGCTCGGAGCCTCGCGTGCCGGCCAGGGACTGCTCCACCTGCTTCAACTCCTCCAACAACGACTCCACCCGCGTGGCCACCCGCCGGAGCGCGGACGTCTTCTCCTTGCGGATCTCCACCTCGATAGCGAGCGTGCCACCCAGAAAATTGGCGTTCGAGGACATGCGGGCCAATTAACGCCCTCCCCTGCCCTCTCGCAACCGTCAGACACCCGTCAGTGGGGCCCGTCCGCGCGCGGCTCGTCGGGCAGTTGCCGCTCGGCCTGCTCACGGATGACACGCCGGGTCGCCACCTCTTCCTCCTCCGTCCGCTGACGCCGGCGCACCAGGCCCTGGGACTCGTCCACGAACCAGAAGAGCACCCGGAAGAACGCGGCGATGACGGTGATCAGGATGGACGAGAGGAACCAGCGCAACACCGCTCCCACCCAGCCGCCCACCACCACCCGGATGGGATAGGTGCCCGTGAGCGGGACCAGCACGAAGGCCACGTAGTGCGAGGTGCAGTAGGGGCAGGAAACCAGGTAGCCGCAGAACCTCTCCTTGCCCCCCAGCCGCTCACGCAGGGGCGCGAAGATGCGCTCCCGGGTAATGGTCTGGGAGATGCCCATGACCACGGCCGCTACCGCGAAGAGCTGGAAGAGGTCCGTCATGCCCCCAAGGTGGAGATACCCTCGCCGCGGCGCGTCGGACCCCGGATCAACGGGACGCACACCGGGCGGCCGGGGAAGCCCTCCCCTGATCCTCGTGCTCGCACCTGTTCGCCGTGGGACGGACCCGGGCCCGGGGTGCGAGGCCGATGCGCCCGGGTGAGCACTCGCGGGTTGTTCCGGGTGAGCGCCCACTATAACTCGGCACGATGAGCCGAAAGCGCCCCGTGAGCCTGACCCTCGACGAGTTCCTCCCGTACCGCCTCTCGGTCGCCGCGAACGTCGTCAGCCAACGGATCGCACGCGTGTACGCGGAGCAGTACGGCCTGAGCACGCAGGAATGGCGGCTCATCGCGGTGCTCGGGGAGGAGGGCGATCGCACGCAGCTCGAGCTCGTCAAGCGCACGCGGATGGAGAAGGTCCCCGTGAGCCGCGCCGCGCGCACCCTCGAGGAGCGAGGCCTGGTGCGGCGCACCACGAGCGAGAGCGACGCACGCTCGCGCCGCTTGTCGCTGACCGCCGCGGGCCGCCGCATCTACGAGCGCGTGGCCCCCGCGGCGCTCGAGGCCGAGGCCGAGGTGCTCGCCGACCTCGCGCCCGGCGAACGGGCCGTGCTGCGCTCACTGCTCGAGCGTGTCGAGCGCACCGCGAACCGCGCCCTGAAGCGGGACCCGTGACCTTGTCAAACTGGTTTCATCCGTTACTATCTGGGCGCCATGGACACCATCCACTACCTCGCGGGCTTTGGTAACGAGCATGCATCGGAGGCCATCCCCGGTGCGCTTCCTGTCGGCCAGAACACGCCGCAGCGCGTCGCGTTCGGCCTCTACGCCGAGCAGATTTCGGGCACGGCCTTCACCGCTCCGCGAGGTGTGAACCGGCGGACGTGGTTCTACCGGCTGAGGCCGAGCGCGACCCACCCGCCGTACCGCCGGACGGAAGCACGCCACCTGCGCAGCGGGCCGTTCGACGAGGTTCCGCCGACGCCCAACCGGCTGCGCTGGAATCCACTGCCGCTGCCGACGGAGCCGACGACGTTCCTCGAGGGGCTGTTCACGATGGGCGGCAATGGCTCGCCCGCCCTCGGCGCGGGCGCGGCGATGCACGTCTACGCCGCGAACACGTCGATGGTCGACACCGCGTTCTTCAATGCCGACGGGGAGCTGCTCATCGTGCCGCAGTCCGGGGTGCTCCAGCTCGTGACCGAGATGGGTGTGCTGCGGGTTGCGCCCGGGCACATGGCGCTCATCCCGCGCGGGGTGCGCATGCGCGTGGAGCTGCCGGAAGGGCCGGTGCGCGGCTACATCTGCGAGAACTACGGCGCGCCGTTCCGGCTCCCCGAGCTGGGCCCCATCGGCTCCAATGGCCTCGCCAACGCGCGGGACTTCCTGGCGCCCACGGCGAGCTACGAGGACATCGAGCGGCCGACGCGCGTCGTGCAGAAGTTCCAGGGCCACCTCTGGGAGACGACGCTCGCCCACTCGCCGTTCGACGTCGTCGCGTGGCATGGCACGCACGTGCCGTACACGTATGACCTCGCGCGGTTCAACACCATCAACACGGTGAGCTTCGATCACCCGGATCCGTCGATCTTCACGGTGCTCACGTCGCCGAGTGAGACGCCAGGGACCGCCAACTGCGACTTCGTGATCTTCCCGCCCCGGTGGATGGTCGCCGAGCACACGTTCCGGCCGCCGTGGTTCCATCGCAACGTGATGAGCGAGATGATGGGACTGGTCCACGGTGTCTACGATGCCAAGGCGGACCAGTTCATGCCGGGTGGGGTGTCGCTCCACAACTGCATGAGCGCCCACGGCCCCGACCGGAAGACCTACGATGCGGCGGTGACCGCGGACCTCGCGCCGCGGAAGATCGACAACACGCTCGCCTTCATGTTCGAGACGCGCTGGGTCATCGCCCCGACGAGCACGGCGATGGAGAGCCCGACGCTGCAATCGGATTACGACGCCTGCTGGGGTGAACTCCGCAAGGCCCAGGTGCCCGCGAAGGGAGGCGCCACGCCATGAAGCTCGCCTCCCTGAACGAAGGGCGGGATGGCCGCCTCGTCGTCGTGTCGAGGGATCTCTCGCGGCAGGCGGACGCGTCGTCCGCCGCCCCGACCCTGCAGGCCGCGCTCGATGAGTGGGAGCGCCGTGCGCCGCTGTTGCGCTCGCTCTCGGAGCGCCTGGAGAGCGGTGCGCTCACGGGCGAGCCCTTCGACCCCGAGCGATGCGCGGCCCCCCTGCCCCGCGCCTACCAGTGGGCGGACGGCTCGGCATACGTGAATCACGTCGAGCTGGTGCGCAAGGCGCGCAAGGCGGAGATGCCGGAGACGTTCTGGACCGACCCGTTGATGTACCAGGGCGGCTCCGATGGCTTCCTCGGGCCGCGCCAGCCCATTCCGCTCGCGGACGAGGCATGGGGTTGCGACATGGAGGGCGAGGTCGTGGTGGTGACACGCGACGTGCCCCTCGGTGCCACGCGCGAGCAGGCACTCGGAGCGATCGTGCTGGTCGGGCTCGTCAACGACGTGTCGCTGCGCAACCTGATTCCGGGGGAGCTGGCCAAGGGCTTCGGGTTCTTCCAGTCCAAGCCCGCGTCGGCGTTCTCGCCGGTGTTCGTCACGCCCGACGAGCTGGGCGGCGCGTGGCGTGACGGCAAGCTGCACCGCCGCCTCGAGGTCTTCCTCGATGGCCAGCCCTTCGGGCGCGCGGACGCCGGTGTCGACATGACGTTCGACTTCGGCACGTTGATCGCCCACGCGGCCAGGACGCGCTCGCTGTGCGCGGGGACGATCATCGGCTCGGGCACGGTGTCCAACCGTGGGCCCGACGGCGGGCCTGGGACGACCGTGGCGGAAGGCGGCGCGGGCTACTCGTGCATCGCGGAGCTGCGCACGGTCGAGACGCTCCGGGACGGCGCTCCCAAGACGCCATTCCTGAAGCGGGGCAACCGGGTGCGTATCGAGATGCGGGATGAGGCCGGCACGATCTTCGGGGCCATCGACCAGGTGGTTGGAGACTGAAGCTCCCGGGGGATCAAATCGAACAGGCCGAACGCGGCGCTCGCCGCTTCTGGACGAAGGCGCCCACCGCGGCCGTGAAGCAATCAGGCGCCGTGAAGAGCAGGAAGTGAGGCCCGCCCTTCACGGTGAACAGGCTGACGCCAGCGGCTTTGGGCAGGAGGCGGATATGGGCCTGGGCGCCAGCATGAGGCGTCTTGGGGTCCATGTCTCCCTGAAGAACCAGAACCGGCGGAAGAGCGGCGGGAGACCGGCCAAACCACTCGTCGCGCGGATAGGCCAGTGACGTTCGACCGACGAGCAGGCCCGGCAGGCTGCTGACGAACAGGTACTGGGCCGCTTCCGCTTCCACCTGGGCCTCGGTGAGGTCTGGCCGGGCGTTGTTCTCGGATGCGCTGATCACGCTGACGAGCGGGATGGAAACCGACGACTGAGGGAAGCGGTCGAACTGGGCGCTCAGTGCCTCCAGGTCATGTTGAACCTGCCGCAACGGCCCGAGATCACCGCCCCGGAGGCCCGCGAGGACGAGGGGAATCCGTGCCCGCAGCTCCGGGCTATCCAGCAGAGAGCCGAAGAAGCGTTTCGGCCGTCCCCCGGGGACGGAAGCAGACAACTTGGGATCGTCGACGAGCCCCTGCATGGCGGCGACCGCCGAGCCCCCGAGACGGGCACGGCAGCTCGGGTCCGCGTCGCAATGCGCGAGAACCGCGCGGCCGATCTCGTCGACCACGGCCGACCGGTGACTGAGGTCCCATTGCCCGGTCGTTTCCGGAGGAACGAGGGAATCGAGCACGATCCCATCGAGGCGACGGGGCGGAGCGACCGTCATCGTGCGCAAGACCAGCTGCGTGCCGTAGGAGACCCCATAGAGCCAGGTCGGCCGACTGGCCGAGTAGCGATTCATCAGCGCGCGCAGGTCGTGGGCGGCGTGGGTGATGGTGAAGGCGCGGGTGCGCTTGGAATCGGACTCCAGCGCCTCGAAGCATGTCGCCCACTCGGCGCCTTGGAGAGCGGCGCCACCAACGCTGTCGGCGGCCTCTTCCTTCTGACAGAGGCGGCCCGAGAAACCGGTCCCGCGATGATCGGGGATCAACAAGTCATATCCCGGGAAGGCGGCCCGCAGGGTCTTCAACAGAGGGTAGAACGAGGCGCCTGACTCGCCGGGTCCACCCGCCACGAGCCAGACCTGCCCGGCTGCTCTCCCTGGCGCTGGAAACTTGCGGACGAAAAGCTCGATCCGCTCACGGCTCGGCTCCGCGTAATCCAACGGCGCGCTGAAGCGAGCACAGAGGGAGCCCGCGAGGGCGGAATCCTCCGTCGCGTCCGGGCAACCGACGAACTCATCGGCACGAGCCGCCGTGCCCTGCTCGGACGCGTGCGAAGGACGGCCCAGGACAAGTGCGCTCCAGAGGGCGACCACGGCTGCGAAAGGGGGATGTTTCATGTTCACGCTCCGAGCGAGCCCGGGAACTTCACAGAGAGGACCCATGAACGCAATCCATGATGCCTCCCACCTTGGAGAGCGTGGAGTAGAGCGAGGCCGTGCATCGTCGAACGGCACACGTCTCCCAACCCTCGCGGACAATGGTTCCTCGCGCGAGGAGCACGTCTGGCACGACTTCCCCTCCCTGCGGTGTTCGGGTCTTGACCGCACTCCATTCGAGGACGGCATCTGCTCCCCGTCCAGGGCAGAGTGATTGCTCGAGACCCATGACGACGTCGCCGCATAGCGGTTCTCTCCAACGGTTCGAGCAGGTGCTCGCATGGCTGGTGCCAGTCGCGAGTGGGCTCGCCGTTCTGGTTGCGGTTCTGGATCTGCTCGGCTGGTCCCTGGCGAGCAAGCCGCTCATCCAGCTCGTTCCCTGGCCAGGCGCGGGCATCATGATGCCGAACACCGCGGTGGGCTTCATCCTGAGCGGCACCGCACTCTGGCTGCTCCACGAAGAAAAGGCGAACCCATGGCGGCGAGGAACAGGTCAGGCCCTGGCGCTCGCCTCCCTGCTGTTGGGGGGCCTGACCCTCTCCGAGTACATCTTCGGGGCCGACCTTGGAATCGACCTCCTGCTCTTCAGCGAGACCGTCCAGCATCTGACCCCGAGGCTCCCGGGACGGCCCGCGCCCTCGACCGCATTGAGCTTCTGTCTCACGGGGCTGATGCTCCTGCTCATGAATGTCAGGACCCGCCAGGGGCGGCTCCCAACCCGGCTCCTGGCTCTGGCCGTCATGCTCCTCTCCACCCTGGTCCTCATCGGGTACCTCTACATGGAGGAGAGCCTGTTCGAGCCCGAGCGGCTCGTCTTCCCCCTACTGCCCTCCTTGCCCATGGCAGTCCACTCAGCGCTCCTCTTCCTGCTGCTGTCGCTCGGCGTCCTGTCCATCCATCCCGAGCGAGGGTTGATAGGCCTGCTCCTGCGAGACGACGTCGGGGGCATCATGGCGCGCCGACTGCTCCCCGCGACCATCCTCATCCCCCTGCTGTTGGGTGGAGTTCTGCTCCTGGGTGAACGGCTGGGGCTCTACGGGGCCACGTCGGGCTTGTCTGTCTTCGTGGTCATCACGATGGCCGCCTTCCTGCTCCTGGTCGCGTGGAACGCGAACACCCTCTCCCGGATGGATGCGCGGCACCGGTCCGAGGAAGTGCTCCGCGACAGTGAGGAGCGCTTCCGGACCTCGTTCGAGCACGCACCGATCGGAATGTCCCTGGCCGGTCTGGACGGCCATTTCCTGAACGTGAACGGCGCACTGTGCGAGCTCCTCGGTTATTCGCAGCAGGAACTCCTCACCAAGACGTTCCAGGACATCACCTGCTCCGAGGACCTGGAGTTGGACCTGGAGAACGTGCGCCGGATGCTCAAAGGAGAACTCAGCACCTATCAACTGGAGAAGCGCTACCACCACAAGGATGGCCACCTCGTGACCATCCTGCTGACAGCCTCCCTGGTGCGCGACTCTCGGGGAGAGCCGCTCCACTTCATCGCGCAGATCCAGGACATTTCCGAGCGCAAACAGCTCGAACAGGCATGGCGCTTCCTGGCCGAGGCGGGTCCACGGCTCGCGGCCTCGCTCGAGCCCCAGGCCACCCTCATCACCGTCGCGCAGCTGGCCGTTCCCGCGCTGGCCGACTGGTGCATGATCTATCTCTTCGAGGAAGACGGGCGGGTGCAGCGGGTGGAAATCATGGCGGCTTCCCCAGAGAAGACCCACGTGCTGCGCGAGCTGATCACCGCCTATCCCCATGATCTGTCCCAGGAGGGAGACATCGTCGCCCACGTCCTCCAGACGGGACAGCCGGCGCTCGTCCCGGAAATCTCCGAAGCGATACTCGAGGCGACGGCGAGGGACGCCCGTCACCTGGAGTTGCTCCACCGCCTCGAGTCCCGCTCGGGCATCGTCGTGCCCCTCGCCACGCGTGGGCGAATCCTGGGTGCGATCATCCTCACGATGTCCGAATCCGGGCGCCGCTACGGTGCCCGGGACCTCTCCCTCGCCGAAGAGCTCGCCCATCGCGCCGCGCTCGCCATCGACAATGCCCGCTTCCATGAGCAGTCCGAGCAGGCCACACGCACTCGCGACGAGGTCCTCCGGGTCGTCGCACACGATCTCCGCACTCCCCTGAATGTCATCTCCCTGCGGGCCAGGAGGCTCCTGACATCCCCCCCCGGCATGAGAGCCACGGACACGAACTCGCTCGAGTCCATACAGAAGGCGGTCGACCGGGCGACCCGGCTCATCCAGGATCTGCTGGACGTCGCCCGGATGGAGGTCGGCCACCTCTCGTTGGACCGCGTCTTGGAGCGGACCGCGCCACTCCTCAAGGAGGCCGCCGAGTTGCATCGCGCGCTCGCGGAGGAGAAATCCATCCAGCTCACGGCCGCCGTCACGGAGGACGCGCCACCTGTCTTCGCCGACCGCGACCGGGTGCTCCAGATCCTCTCGAACCTGCTTGGGAACGCGCTCAAGTTCACCCCCCCAGGTGGGCGGATCGCGCTTCGCGCCGAGCCGGCGGGGCACATGATGCGCTTCTCCGTGAGCGACACGGGCGCCGGGATTCCAAAGGAGAACCTGCCTCACCTCTTCGAGCCCTTCTGGCAGGCCTCCGAGGGAAGGAAGCAAGGCGCCGGTCTGGGACTCTCCATCGTGAAGGGGCTCGTTGAAGCCCACGGCGGACGCATCTGGGTCGAAAGCAAGCCTGGATGGGGGAGCACCTTCTTCTTCACTCTCCCCACCGTCATTCCGGCCGCGGAACACTCCTCGCATCACGCATGAGGTCAGGCGACGGAAAAATCCCTTCCATGTAAAATTTGTATATCCTGTATACCTTGAATAGGGTGCGCGTCCTCCCATGCCGTGGAGGAACCCCCATGCCGTCACCCGTCACTGGAGTTCTCGCAGCCGCAGCGCTCGCCCTCTCTCCCCTCGTTGCCCAGGCAGGAGCCCCCGCGGAGGGGTCGTCCCGTCCGTCCGTGCTCCTGGCCCGGGTGTCGTTCAAGTCCCGGGTGGATCTGGATCGGCTCGCCGAGACGCTGGATCTCAGCGCCGCGGTGGATCACCAGAAGAAGACCGTGGAGGCGGTGCTCTCACCCGAGGAGTACGACGCGCTGGTGAAGGAAGGCCGCCGCGTGGAGATCCTCGAGGAACAGACGCGGATCCTGAACGAGCCCCGCGAGGGGTGGATGTCGCTGGCCGGCGGGATTCCTGGCTACTCGTGCTACCGCACGGTGGACGAGACCTACGCAGCCATGGCGCAGCTGCCCGTCACCTACCCGAACCTCGCCTCGTGGAATGACATCGGCGACACCTGGGACAAGGTGACGGCGGGGGGCAAGCCGGGAGATGACCTGCGGGTGCTGGTGCTGACGAACAAGGCGCGCACGGGACCCAAGCCCCGGTTCTTCCTGATGGGTGGCATCCACGCCCGCGAGTACACGACGGCGGAGCTGGCCACGCGCTTCGCCGAGCAGCTCGTGAGCCGCTACGGCACGGACGCGGATGTCACCTGGCTGCTCGACTACTCCGAGCTGCACGTGGTGGTGCAATCCAACCCGGACGGCCGCCGCGTGGCGGAGACGGGCTTGTCCAAGCGCAAGAACACCAACACCAGCGAGGGCTCCTGCTCCACGACGACCTACGGAGTGGATCTCAACCGCAACAGCAGCTTCGACTGGGGTGGCGCGGGCGCGAGCAGCAGCGCGTGCAATGACACCTACCGGGGGCGCTCGGCGGCCTCCGAGCCGGAGACGAAGACGCTGGAGAACTACATCCTCTCCCTCTTCCCGGACCAGCGTGGGCCCGCCAGCACGGATCCCGCCCCCGCGGACACCACGGGCCTGATGCTCAGCCTCCACAGCTACGGCGGCTATGTGCTCTATCCCTGGTCGGCCACCACCGCGGCTGCGCCGAACGCGACCCAGCTGCGCACCCTGGGGCGCAAGTTCAACTACTTCAATGGCTATCAGGCGTGCCAGGTGAGCACGTGTCTGTATTCGGCCTCGGGCTCCACGGACGCCTTCGCCTATGGGCGGCTCGGTGTCGCGGCGTTCACCTTCGAAATGGGGGGAGCCTTCTTCGAGAGCTGCACCACCTTCGAGAACACCATCGTCCCCAAGAACATGCCGGCCCTCTACTACGCCTTCAAGGCGGCGCGGCGGCCGTACCAGGTGGCGGCGGGCCCGGACTCCATCAACCTCGCGCTGTCGGCGAGCACCGTGTCGCAGGGGACCCCGGTGACGCTCACGGCGCGGGCGGATGACACCCGCTATGGCACCAACGGGGGCACGGAAGGCTCGCAGGCCATCGCCGCCGCGCGCTACTCCATCGATGCACCGTCGTGGGTGTCGGGCACGCCCACGTTCGCACTGAGCGCGGTGGACGGCGGCTTCAACAGCACGGCCGAGTCCGTGCAGGCCACGGTCTTCACCTCCGGTCTGGCGCCGGGCCGGCACACGCTGTTCGTGGAGAGCCAGGACGCCAGCGGCAACTGGGGCGTGCCCACCGCCATCTTCCTGAACGTGCAGTAGTTCGTCCTCGTCGTTTGCTTTCGAAGGGGTGAGGACCCAAGCTGGCCTTCATGTGGAGCGTGCTTCATGGCCCCCCTCACCCCCTCTCGGCGAACTGGACCCTGGAGGACACCTTCACGCGGATGCTGACGGCCGACCCGGCGCGCCGCGAGAAACCGGCGCTCCTCACCGAGGCAGGCTCGCTCAGCTTCCAGGAGTTGGACTCGCGAACCCACCAACTCGCGCGAGTGGTGCGGACGCGGTTGCGCACGGGATCCTCGTCCTCCCCCCAGACGACGCCGCTCGTGGGCGTGTGCATGTCGCGAGGGCCGGCCATGGTCGAGGTCCTGTTCGCCGTGCTGCGAGCAGGCGGCGCCTATCTGCCCCTCGATCCCACCTATCCCCCCGCGCGGCTGGCTCACATCGTCGCCGAGGCCGCTCCCTCACTCATCGTGGCCGGACCCGAGCACGAATCGCTCGTACGGCACCTCGCCCCCCGCGACCCGTGTTGGGTGTTCGATCCGCGTGCGCCGCTCGACCTGGAGGGCGAAGACCCCGAGCGACCCGGGTCCTCGTCCCCGCCAGCGGGCGAGCGGCCCTTCGCGGTGCTCTACACCTCGGGCAGCACCGGACGGCCCCGCGGCGTATGGCTGCCGCACCGGGCGGCGCAGAACCGGTTCCAATGGATGTGGCGGACCTTCCCCTTCGCCGAGGACGAGGTGTGCTGTTTCAAGACGCCCCTTGGCTTCGTCGACTCCATCTGGGAGCTGTTCGGCGCGCTCCTGCGGGGAGTCCCCGTGGCCCTCGCACCCGATGGCCTCGAAAAGCAGCCCGAGCGCCTGCTCGCCTTCGCCGCACGCCACGGCGTGAGCCGGCTGATCGTCGTCCCCTCGCTGCTGCGGCTCCTGCTGCCGCATCTGTCCCCTCCACCCGGGGAGTCCGGTGTCCCCGTGCCGAAGTTGCGCCTGTGGACGTGTAGCGGAGAGCCCCTGCCCTCCCCACTCGCCGAGGCCTTCCTCGCGCGCCGGCCGGGCGACGTGCTGCTCAACCTCTATGGCAGCACCGAGGTCATGGGCGACGTCACCGCGCACGTGTGCCGCGCGGGAGAGGAGCCCGTCCCCATCGGGCGGCCCATCGACAACACCACCCTCGAGCTGCTCGATGAAACGGGAGCGCCCGTGAAGGTTGGCGAACGGGGCACCCTCCATGTACGGGGTGCGAACCTCTCGCTCGGCCATCTCGGCTCCGGCGGCTCCTCCACATGGACAGAGGAGGGAGGACGCTACGACACCGGAGACCTCGGCCGGATGGTCCGTGACCCGATCGATGGAGGCTGGATGCTGCTCCACGAGGGCCGCCGGGACCGGCAGGTCAAGCTGCTGGGCAACCGCTTCGAACTCGCCGAGCTCGAGCGCGTGCTCCTGCGCTGCGAGGGGGTCCTGGCCGCCGTGGCGCTGGTGCGGGAGGACGCGGAGGGACCCTCGCTGCTCGGCTTCGTCCAGCCACGCGAGCCTGGAGCGGTGAGCCTGGAGACCTTGCGCGCGGTGTGCGAGGCGGAGCTTCCGCCCCATGCTCGGCCCGTCCTCGTCCTCATCGAGGACCTGCCGCTGCTGCCCAACGGAAAGCTCGATCGCCAAAGGCTGCTCGCGCTCGGAACAACGGCCGCGGCCCCCGGAGGGGATCCTTTCTTGGCCGCCTGGCGCGCGGTGCTACCTCGGGCGCCCATCGAGGAGGACACGGATTTCTTCCAGGCGGGAGGCACCTCGCTGCTCGCGGTGGACCTGCTGCGCAGGCTGCGCGAGGCCGGCAAGCCGGTGTCCCTCGAGCAATTCTACGCGGCACCATCGCTCGCCGCGCTGCGGCGGGGAGCCCACCTGGAGGCCCCACACGGTGCGCTCACGGTGCGCCCCTTGGAGGCGGCGTGTGACGCGCTCGGCACGGCGGCGGTGGACCTGCTCGCTGACCGCTTCGACGAGATCGATCCGCTCAAACAAGCGCTCGGAGCGACACGAGCCGATCTGCATGCGATGTTCGCCAGCCACCTGGAGGCCTGCGTGATGGAGGGCCTGTCCTTCGTGGCCGTCGATGGACAGGGAGAGATGGTGGGGTGCGTCATGGCCGCTGATCTGTCCCGGGTGCATACCCATGCACGGGAGGGCCGCTTCGTGGTCGCTCCGCGACTGGAGCCGTTGGACGCCGTCCTGAGTGCCATCTCGGATCCCTGGTGCCACCAGCCATCCGAACCGGGTCCAGGCGAATGGGTCTACGTGCTGCTGCTGGCGGCCAAGGGGCAGCGGGAGGTGGCTCGGGTCGCGCGCGAACTCGAGACCACGGTGATCGGCGCTGCCCGCGCACGGGGGTATCGGGGCGTCGTCACGGTCAACACGCATGCCCTGACGCAACAACTGTGTGAGGAGCTGGGCTACCGCACCGAGGCGAGCCTGGACGTGTGGGAGTTCGTCCACGCGGGCGCACGCCCTTTCGCCCAGGTACCCGAGGACGGCGCGGAGCTGCGGCTACAAGTCCTGCGCTTCCCTTGACGGTCCCGGGCCTACGCCCGCTGGGTGGCCACGCGAACGAAGCACTCCCTGAGCCACTGATGCGCGGGATCATGCTGTGCACGGGCATGCCAACCCATCGCGAGTTCGATGGGTGGCATGGAGAAGGGCAGAGGCAGGAGGTCGAGGCCCGGCGCGTAGCGCTGGAGAAACCTGCTGGGGAGTGTGGCGACACAGTCCGTATCGGCGAGGACGAGGGCGACCTGATTGTAGTTCGGGACGGTGATGACGACACGGCGCGCCTTGCCATGCCGCGCGAGGACGTCGTCAACCGCACTATGAAAGCTACCGTCCTGGGAAACCATGACATGGCTGAGCTGGCAGTAGTCCTCGAGCGTGGGAGCCTTCTGGCCCCTGGGATGCGCCTTGCGCTGGGCGAAGCAGAACTCGTCGGTGAGCAGACGGCGGCTCTTGAGCGCATCGGGAATCTTGGCTGGAATCCCAATGTAGAGGTCGAGCTCTCCACGTTCCATCCGGTAGATCAGATTCTCCTCCACCGGCGCGACGAAGCCGAGACGGATCCCGGGTCCACCAAGACCAAGGATCTCCCGGGCCACGGCGAGACCGATGCTCGTGAACATGTTGTCGTTGAGCGTGATCGTGAAATGGCGTTGCGCCTCCCTGGGGTTGAACTCAACGCGGCTCACGACGGCGCTTTGCAGATCGAGCAGTGCCTGGTGCAAGGCCGGCTTCAACTCGAGCGCTCGCGGCGTGGGGGTCATTCCGCGGCCCGCCTCGGAAGGAACGAGCAGGGGGTCCTTGAACAGCTCGCGCAAGCGGCCGAGCTGGGCGGAGAGCGCCGGCTGACTCACGTTCAACCGGCGGGCCGCACGTGTCACATTCAGCTCCTCGAGCAACACGTCCAGGGAAATGAGCAAGGGCAGGTCCGCCCTCCGGATATCCATCCCGTCTATACCTCCTATAAACACGCTCAACTCACGATGGGCGCTGGGCAACCGTATGTATCCACCACCGCGGTTCGCACCGAACCCGACGGCATCCCTACGGGAGAAGATATGCGTTTCCATCGACTTTTTCTCGACAGCATGGTCGCGGCGGCGGCCCTGTTCTCCACCGCCCTGCCACTCACCACCATGGCGGCACCGCCAGCAGCCGGAACCAGCGTTGCCCAAGCGCGAGCGCAGGTACCGGGTGTCTACCGCTACCGCGTCGGTGACTTCCAGGTGACCGCGCTGTCCGACGGCACCGTGCCGCAGGATCTGCACGAACTCCTCAGGGGAGCATCAACCGCGGAGGTCGACAAGATGCTCCACCATGCCTTCCTGAGCAACCCTGTCGAGGCGTCCATCACGGCCTTCCTGGTCGATACGGGGAGCCGGCTGATCCTGGTCGATACCGGAGCCGGCGGCTTGTTCGGGCCGGGCTATGGCGGCAAGCTCCTCGGCAGCCTCAAGTTGGCGGGCTACGAGCCGGAGCAGATCAACGACATCCTGCTGACGCACATCCACACGGATCACAGTGGCGGCCTCGTCAACGAGGGTAACCGGGTGTTCCCCAATGCCACGGTGCACGTCGGCGGGCCGGACCTGGACTTCTTCCTCAACCCCGCGAACCAGGGCGGCGCCAATGGCTACGACAAGAAGTACTTCGAGCAAGCAGTCAAGACGGTCGGGCCGTACATGAAGGCTGGGAAGGTTCAGGGGTTCACCCGCGAAACCCAGCTCTTCCCCGGCATCAAGGCCATCCCAACACCCGGCCATACCCCCGGGCATGGCTTCTACCGGGTGGAGAGCAGGGGCGAAGCCATCACGTTCATTGGCGACATCGTCCATGTGGCCTCCGTGCAGTTCCCGAACACGGCGATCACGATCGTCTACGACGTCAGCCCCAAGGATGCCGCGGCTCAGCGTGAGAAGCAGTTCGCCGCGGCGGCGGGCAATCGCGCCCTGGTCGCGGCGCCGCACCTGCCCTACCCGGGGATTGGCCACATCCGCGCGGAGGAGCGGGGCTACACGTTCGTCCCGGTGGACTACCGCGATCGCCATGAACCCTGAATGACCGGGCGCGCTCGCTCTACTTGGACAGGATGAGCCGGCCGCAGCGGTCGCCGATCATCATCGCGGGCGCATTGGTGTTGCCCGAGGTGACGAAGGGCATGATGGCGGCGCTCGCCAGCCGCAGCCCCTTGACGCCACGCACGCGCAGCTCCGGGTCCACCACCGCCAGGTCATCCGTGCCCATCTTGCACGTGCCCACCGAGTGGAAGTCGGACTCGGAGTGCTGCCGGAGCGCTTCCACCCACTGAGCGTCGGTCACGACCTCCGGACCGGGGGTGTGCTCCACGTCCTCGACCCAGTCGCGCAGGCCCGGCGCGCCGAGCAACTGGCGCACGAGCTTGTAACCCTCGAGCTGGTTGGAGACATCCTCCTCCGTCCCCAGGAAGTTCGGGTCGATGACGGGGGCGTCCTGGTGGTTGGCCGAGCGCAGCTTCACGGTGCCACGGCTCGTCGGGTGCAGGTTGATGAGGCCGAAGGCCAGGGCCTCGGAGGGATAGGAGCCCCAGCCGTAGCGCATGTAGTACGTCTGGACCTGGAACTTCGGAGACCCCGGGCGAGGGCCCTGCCCCGTGAAGACGTTGACGTCCATGGTGGTGAGATGGGTCGCGGGCTCCGGCTGACGGAGCTTCCGCACCGCCACCGAGACGAGGTGGTCGTGCAGGTTCTTCCCCACTCCCGGCACCTTCGCCACCACGGGGAGGCCATGGGGCTCGAGATCCGCCGGATCGCCGATGCCCGAGAGCATCAGCAGCTGGGGCGTCTGGATGGTGCCCGCGCAGACGATGACCTCGCGCCGTGCCTCCACGGACAGCTCGCCGCTGTCGCTGTCGAGGATGACGCGCTCGAGCTTCTTCGCGCTGTCGAAGGCGAGGCGCTTCACCTGGGCATTCAGCATCAGCGTGAGCCGGGGATTGGCCAGGTACGGCGACACGAAGGTGGAGAAGGCATCCTGGCGGATGCCGCCCACCACGTTGAGCTGGCTATAGGTGACGCCCAACTGGTTGTCGCCGTTGTAGTCCTCGTTGAAGGGATGGCCGAGGCCCACCGCGGCCTGGACGATGGCCTGGGACAGCGCGTTGCGCGCGGTGAGCTCGTTGGAGGGGCGGATGAGTCCGGTCAGGGCCTGGAAGGAGGGAAGGACGCTCGCGAAGTCCCAGCCACGGCACCCCGCCGCGGCCCAGCCGTCGTAGTCGGCCCGGTTGCCGCGCACCCAGACCATGCCGTTGATGGAGCTGCTGCCACCGCTCACCCTGCCACAGGAGTAGGACTGGGGCCTGCCATTGAGCGCCGCCTGCGGCTCGGACTTGTAGGCCCAGTCGGTCTCGGCGCCCGGCTGGGTCAACTTGTAGGACTGGGTGAAGTCCTTGATCTCCGGACGATCATGGGTGCCGCCCGCCTCGATGAGGAGGACGCGGGCGTCCGAGTCCGCCAGGAGCCTGGCGGCCAGCGTGCAACCGGCGGAGCCCGCGCCGATGATGATGTAGTCGTAGTCCCTCGAGTCCGAGCACCCGACGAGGGTGGGCATCCCGAGCGCGGCGGTCGAGAGACCGAGCAGCTTCAACAACTCACGGCGGGAGTACCTGCCCGCGGCCGCCACCTGGAGGAGCTCCTTCATGTCGGAGGTGGAGCGTGTCTTGTTCCTGCTCATCTGGTACCTGCCTTTCCTGGAGTGAGCGTACGCCAGGGTGCTTCGTACTACGAAAGAGGGGCGCCGCCTCTTCTTCCGGCGACGCCCCGGGCTCGCCGCGCCCTTCACTCCAGGTGCGCGCGCATCAGTTCTGCGGGCAGAAGACGATGTCGAAGTCCTCGGCGTTGCACGCCGCCATCACCGAGTCATCGCCCGACCACGAGTATGACTGCGAGCACATGGCGTCGAAGTACTTCGCCACGACGCTGTTGGGGTTGTCGCGGTCGCGGCTCACGCAGGAGATGATCTGGCCGGCGGCGTTGCGCAGCTGGCCCTCCGCGGGGCACTTCGCCAGCATGTCCATCGGGCAGCTGCGCGTCTGGCCCGTGCAGGTCGTCCCACCCGCCAGATCATAGGGAATGATCTTCAGGGGGAGGTTGTGGGCATCCACGTGGCTGAGGTTGAACCAATCCCAGCTGTTGTAGGAATAGAACACCTCGTTGAAGCCGAACTCCGCCAGCGAGTGATGCTCGAAGCCCGGGTCCTCTCCCCTGCGGAAGCCCCAGTAGCGCTTGGTGAGCATCATGTCCGTGACGGAGCCAATGGTCCGGCACGCCTCCTGGCCCGAGTTCAGGTCTCCCCCGGTGATGTTGTTGCCGGCGAAGGTGACCGGGAAGGAGCACCGGTTGATGAAGCGCAGGCTCGTCTTCCCATCATTGGTGCCCAGACACCCCTTGCCCGTGGACGGAGGCGGTGTGGTGCCGCCATCCACCCTGTCGAAGGTGAAGAGCTGGTTGGCGGTGCCGGTATAGGTATACTGGACATACTCCGTGCCGTTGTTCGCCGAGCCCCAGTACAGATCGATGGCCAGATCCGTGTGGCGCGGATGGATGCTGAACTGGTTGTTGCCCCGGCTCACGAACTTGAACTGCTGGTTGGCCCCGCCGACGTACGACCACTGGTGCACCTTGGCGTTCAACGCGGTGCTGACATCGATGATGTCGAGCGCCTTGCCGCTGGCGGCGTTGATGATCTTCCAGTACCCGTCCGACGTCGGGGAGATGTGGAACTTCTGCGCGTTGTTGCCGTTACAGTCGTACTGCTGCACCTTGGCGCCATCCGCGGTGCTCCCAGAGGCCACGTCGACACACTTGTTCGTCATGACGGAGCGGATGACATAGTCCCCCTCCGTGATGCTGGACACGATGGCCTCGCGCTCGAGCTGCCCGCTCTGCTCCGCGGGCGCCACCTCGGCGACATTGCATCCACCCAGTCCAGCCAGAACACTCAACAGAGAAACACAGCGGAACGCCGTCTTTCGCGACACGATGATCTCCTTGCGTGGAACGAGGGGTTTGGTTCGTCTCCCTCTCACGGCCACTCCAAAGCAACCCCCATGCCATTTTCCTGCCTTTGCAGTATTTCACGTATTAACGTTTTCATCGATTGAACCGTGCTGTCCACGTAACGATTGTCATTGTCCCCTGGTGACTCGAGTCACCACCCCTGATGACTCGGGTCACCAGGAGAGCAGAACAGATGCTCTATTCACGCTTCAATTTTCTCATTGAGATGTACGCGAGAGGTCGCGGTGGCTCACCGCCGCGTCCACACGAGGCCTCCCCATGTGGCCCCACATTCGCAAATCCCCCGGCCTTACCGCTTATGAGGGGTTTTCCACATGTACCGTTTTATTGTTGGAATGGGAGTCCTCGCGCTGTTGGGGGTGGCGCCCGAGGCGCACGCCAGACGCGCCCCCGAGACGCTCACGCTCTCGGGCAAGCAGCTCTTGATCAATGGCCAGCCATTCATCGCCAAGGGAGTCAACTACCAGCCCGTGCCCCGGACGGGCCCGAGCAACTGGCCCGATGACTGGACCATGAACCGGGCCGTGGTGTTCAACGACCTGGCGAAGATGAGGGAGATGGGCGTCAACCTCATCCGCGTCTATGTGCAGTATGATCGGCTGTTCCAGAACTGGGACGAGCAGAACGATCCCTCGTCCGACCCGGGCCGGGTCGACCAGACGGTGCTCGCCAACTATCGCGCCGTTCTGGACGAGGCCGACCGCCAGGGCATCTACGTCCTCATGAACTACTTCCTGCCCACCCACGTGGACTACCGCGTGGGACAACAGGTGAAGTTCAACAAGGACGCGCGCACGCGGCACAAGCTGCGCTTTCGCAACATCATCAACGTCTTCAAGAACCGCACGGAGTTCCCCATGGTGTTGATGTGGGCGCTCGGCAACGAGAACAACTTCGAGTGGAACCGCGGGCAGATGACCTCCGAGGCGATGTTCGACTTCCTCGGCGAGGCGATCCGCGAGGCCGATCAACAGGCGGATTCGACGCACCCCTATACCGTGGTCCTCGGGGACAACCCCCAGTTGGACATCCACAACACCAGCCTGCTCAACCGGGCGCCCCTCGTGGATGTCTGGTCCATCAACATGTACAACACGGAGCAGGGCTTCAAGAACATCATCCAGGGCTACTCGCTCAACAAGCCGCTCCTGTTCACGGAGTTCGGCTATGACGCCTGCCAGCACAACAAGGGCTGTGACTTCTCCAACCCGGAGGGGCGCGGCACCCAGGAAGCGCAGTTGCAACAAGCCGCGTTCTACCAGAGCCGCTGGGAGAACGCGATGCTGCCCAACCTCAGCGCCAGGAGCACCGCCAACAAACTGCTCGGCGGTGTGGTGTTCGAGTGGAACGACGAGTGGTGGAAGGACGGCGCCGGCCCTCGTGACGTCCACGACACCGGAGGGTTCTCCAACGCGAACCTCATTCCCGACTGCTTCATGAACGAGGAGTGGTTCGGACTCTCCACCGCCCTCAAGGATACCGAGACCAGTGGGCGCTACTACCGTTCCGCCTTCACCCAGCTCAAGAAGATGTGGACCGCTCCGGCACTGACTTCCGCCGAGTAGGCCGGCTCGACCCCCGCGCGCCCCGGCCACCTGACCGCCGGGCGCGCTCCGCCGAACTCAGGGGGTGCCGTGGTACACGGCCTCGATGTTGTTGCCGTCCGGATCCAACACGAACGCGCCGTAGTAGTGGGGATGGTAGTGCGGCCGCTCACCGGGCGCGCCGTTGTCCTTCGCACCGGACTTCAGCGCCGTCTGGTGGAACGCGTCCACCGCCGCCCGGTCCCTGGCGGAGAAGGCCACGTGGCGAGGCGAGGCGGGCGTCTTCACCTCGATGAGCCACAGGATGCTCTTTCCGGGAGGGCCGAAGGCGCACATCCGCCGGCTGGGGAACTCCGGGTCCCACGTCGCGGTCATCTCCTGCACGAGGCCATGGCCCAGGGACGCGAGCACGGCCCCGTAGAACGCCTTCGCGGTGGGGTAGTCCGTCGTGTAGAAGCTCAGGTGATCAATCATGGTGGCAGCGTCGTAGCAGAGTGCGCCGGACATTTCCTGTCCGTTTTCCCACTCGTGACACCGGCTCGGCCCAAGCACCGAGAAGCTGTCGCGCTGGAGCTGGTGCGCGCCGGTCACACCGCTCGCCTCGCCGTGTCATCTCAGCCCAGGAGATGATCACCGAGCAGATAACCGACGGTCATTGCCAGCACCAGCAGCGCGCCTTGCAGTTTCGGCGGTGCGGGCAAGGGAATGTCGAGCAGACGGCAGCCGGCACCAATGGCCAATGCCAGGACAGGACCGACCAGGAGCTGCATCATGTGCGCGTCTCCCTGGTATCACCGCTGGGCCCGCCGCAGTCGTGGCGATGATGCGCGGGGTGCGTCGCGATGTACTTGTCGGCCAGCAGGTAGCCGCTCGTCATGGCGACCACGAGTGAAGCGCCCACCAGCATGGGCGGTGCGGGTACCGGAATGCCCAGCCAGCGGCAACCAAAGCCGATGGCGAGGCCGAGCAGCAGACCAACACACAATTTCCGGTTCAAGGGACGTTCTCCAACGCGACGAAGTGAGGGTTTGATGGCGTGGCGCCGACGAAGTGGCGCACGGACGGCGGCTGCGCGCCGAGATGCAGGGCGCGAAGCCTGTCCTGCAAGTGCTGCTCTTCGTGGGTGACACGCTCATGTTGGCGGAGGTGCTCCAGCCAGGAATCGACGATGAAATACTCGAGGAAGTGACCCGGCCGCGCCGTGTCTTCCATCACCCCCCACTGCACCGCACCGTCGCGCCGACGGGTCCCCCCGAGCAGGTGGATGTGCTGCAGGAACTCCTCGCGCTTCGCCGGCTCGATGACGTATTCCACCGTCACGAGCACCGGACCACGGGCAGGCTCGATCTTCGACGCCACGGCCGGCTGCGGCCAATGCGCGGACGGGGTGGTATCCCGCGCCATGGCCGTGCTCAGACGGAAGCGCAGCGAGAAGACACCCGCGAGCACCGCCAAGACCGCCGCCACCGTCAGTGCGAACCCGGTACCGGCGTGCTGCGCGAGCGCCCCCCAGATCAAGCTGCCACCCGCCATGCCCGCTGAGAAGACCATGATGTAGAGCGACAGCGCCCGGGCGCGAACCCACGCGGGCACCGAGACATGCGCGGCCGTCTGCAACGATGACAGCACGGTGATCCACGACACGCCGTTGGCCAGCATCGCCACACAGAGCAGCCGCAAGTCACGGATGCCCGCCAGGGCCAGCATGGTGAGGGCGTAGATCAGGGTCGCGGCTGGCACCAACCTGTCGGCATCGAACCGTTCGCGGAGCTTCGGCAAGACGAAGGCACCAGCGATGGCACCCGCACCGATGAACCCCAGCAACAGTCCATAGGTGCCCGCCCCCGCGGAGAGCTGCTGTCGAACCACGATCGCCAGCTGCGCGGGGAGGGCACTGGCGAACACGAAGAAGCAGGCCGACTTGACCAGCACCGACCGGAACTCGCCAGCTTGCACCGCATAGCGCAACCCCGCGCGCAGTGCGCCCCCGAAAGACTCGGCGGGAAGGGTCGAGACGGACCGCGCCGGTTTCCATCGCCACAGGACGAACACCACGCCCAGGAACGACAGCGCATTCAGGGAGAATGCCCAGGCCGCGCCGAACTTCGCCACGACCAGTCCGCCCAGGGCGGGGCCGATGGAGCGCGCGATATTCATACCGATGGAGCTCAATGCCACTGCCGGTGCCAGCACCGAGCGCGGGACCAGGTCAGCGGTGGTCGCGGCCTGGGCGGGCATCGCCATCGCCGCGCCCGTGCCGAGCGCGAACGTCAGACACAGCAGAGACCAGGCCTCGAGCCGGCCGGCATGTGCCTGCAGGGCGACCATCGTGACCACGAAGAGCATCCACAGCTGCACCCCGAGCAGGTATCGCCGACGGTCGACGATGTCCGCCAGCGTGCCGGCCACGAGCGCGAACGCCACGACCGGCAGCGTCGTCGCGGACTGCACCGCCGCGACCATGAGCGGTGAGCCCGTCCGCTCCGACATGAACCAGGAGGCGGCGACATCCTGGACCCAGGTTCCGATGTTGCTGGTCAAGACCGCCAGCCATAGCGCACGGAACCCGGGATGGCGAAGCGGTGCCCATGCGCTCATCGCCGGAGCATCAGAAGGCATAGCACAGGCATCCCAAGGCACCCCAGAAGTCGCGCAGCCCGCCGCCCGGCGTCGGGTGGTGTGCGGCATGATCCTTGCCATGGCCATGCACGGCACACGACGTGCCGTGTGAGTGCGAATGCCCTTGCGCTCGAGCGAACATGGCACGGGCCTGCGCCTGGGTGCCGCCCTGGTAGCCACCGAACCGGCTCACAGGCGACCAGTCCGGCATGGGCTTGGGCAGCGACGGGGCGAGCGGGCCGAAGTCACCACCACCGTGCACCACCTTGCCACCCACCACGGTCAACACGCTGGTGATGTCCTTGATGGCTTCTTCCGGCACGTGGAGGAAGTCCGAGGACAGCAGTGCGAAATCGGCGTATTGGCCAACCTTCAGCAGGCCCTTGCGATCCTGCTCATGGGAGAGCCACGCGCTGCCGTGCGTGTACAGGCGCAGCGCTTCTTCTCGCTCCAGCAGGTTGTCGTCGCCATACATCGCCAGACCACCCACGGTGCGGCCGGTGACCAGCCAGTACAACGCCACCCACGGGTTGTAGCTGGCCACGCGCGTGGCATCGGTGCCGGCGCCGACCGGCACACCCGCCTCCAGCATCTTGCGCACCGGCGGAGTGTTCCGGGTCGCCGCGCTGCCGTAGCGCTCCGCGAAGTACTCCCCCTGGTACGCCATGCGATGCTGGACGGCGAAACCGCCCCGCAGGGCGCGCACGCGTTCGATATTGCGCTCGGAGATGGTCTCGGCGTGGTCGATGAACCAGTGCAGTCCGTCGAAGGGCACCTCGCGGTTCACCTTCTCGTAGACATCGAGCACGCGGCTGATGCTCTCGTCGTAGGTGGCATGGATGCGGAACGGCCAGCGGCGCTGCGCCAGCAGGCGGACCACGTCTTCCAGCTCGCCCTCCATGCCCTGTGGCAGCTCCGGGCGCGGTTCGCGGAAATCCTCGAAGTCCGCCGCCGAGAAGACCAGCATCTCGCCAGCGCCGTTGTGGCGCAGCATGCCGTCGCCCTGGAGCGGCGTCAGCATCCGCGACCACTTGTCGAAGTCCGCAAGCTCTCCACCCTTCTTCTGGGTGAACAGGTTGTAGGCGATGCGCACCGTCAGCTCGCCGTCGGCATGCAGCTTCTGGATGATCTCGTAGTCTTCCGGGTAGTTCTGGAAGCCTCCGCCGGCATCGATCACCGAGGTGATGCCCAGCCGGTTCAGCTCGCGCATGAAGTGGCGGGTAGAATTGAGCTGGAACTCCGGCGGCAGCTTCGGTCCCATCGCCAACGTCGCGTACAGGATCAGCGCATTGGGTTTGGCCAGCAGCAGGCCCGTGGGATTGCCGGCGTGGTCTCGCTCGAGCCGCCCACCGAGAGGATCAGGACTGTCCTTGGTATAGCCGACCGCGCGCAACGCGGCGCGGTTGAGGAGTGCTCGGTCGTACAAATGCAGGATGAAGACCGGGGTCTCCGGAGCGGCTTCGTTGAGCTCCTGCAGCGTCGGCAGCCGCTTCTCGGCGAACTGGTGCTCGCTGAAGCCGCCCACCACCCGCACCCACTGCGGTGCCGGTGTCCGTGCCACCTGCTCCTTGAGCATCGCCATCGCGTCGGCCAGCGTGCGCACGCCGTCCCAGCGCAGCTCCATGTTGTAGTTCAAGCCACCGCGGATCAGATGGAGGTGGCTGTCATTGAGGCCGGGAATCAAGCGCCGGCCCCCGGCATCGATGATCCGGGTCCTGGCGGTGGCATGTGCCATCACCGTGGCCTCGTCGCCAACTGCCAGCAGGTTGCCGTCGGCGACGGCCAGCGCCGTCGCCGATGGGTTGTCCCGGTCCAGGGTGGTGATCCGGGCGTTTCTGACGATCATGTCGGCCATCGGTACAATCCTTTCCATTCCGGCGACTCGAGCCGGAGACAATCGTTATCGTCTACGACATCCGATGGCCGCATGGCCATCAGTGACCGCCTTCGGAAGCGCCGAACATCGTCTTGGCGTACTGCAAGCCGATACCATAGCCTCCGCCGTGGGTCTTGGCGATGCCGGTGGTCAGGCCATACGTGGCCTCCCGCGCCCAGTCGCGCTGCAGCTCGAGCAGGTACTGCAGGCTGGTCATCGGAACCGCACCGGCCTGGATCATCCGCTGCACCGCGCGCTCGTGCGCCTCGTCGGACACATCACCGCAGGCATCGGTGATGACGAACGTCTTGAAGCCCTGGTCGACCGCCGACACGACCGGACCCACGATGCACACGCCCGTCCACAGTCCCGCGAACACCAGCCGCTCCTTCTCGAACGCGTTGATCTGGGCGATCACCTGCTTGTCTTCCCAGGCATTCATGGAGGTGCGGTCGTAGACCTTCGCGCCGGGAAACGCCTCGGTGATCTCCGGGAACAACGGCCCCGAGAAGCTCTTCTCCGCGACCGTGGTCAACAGGGTCGGAACGCGGAAGCCAGCGGCGGCCTTGGAGATCAGCGCGGTGTTGTTGCGCAACTGCGCGATGTCGATCGAATGCGTCGCGAAGGTCATCTGCGACTGGTGATCGATCAGGATCAGGGCATGGTCGGTGGGCGACAGGAGGCCCTTTCCGGGCGTGGGGGAAGCTTTGGGAGCCATGAGATTGTTCCTCTTCGGGTTGGGGTGATGGCAAACAGACTAGAGCTTCAGGTCTTCGTGTAAAACACCCGAAAGCGCAGGAAACGGATCACCCGAAAGGGGGAGCGAGCGCCCACCGGCCCGCTATTCATCAACGCGGGTCTTCTTGCGCGGCGGCAGGGTGACAACGCGTCTTCCGAACAACCACGCATCCACCGAGTGAGCGCCGGGGCCGAGGAGCGCCAGTGCACCCGCGGCGAGAAGCCTGATACCCGCTTCAGGCAGGGTCGCTCCGCCCATGACCATGAAGTCGAGGAAAGAGAACAGACAGCACACGACGGCGAAAGGAGGTGTCAAGACGCCCAGGCAGAGTCCAATGGCCAGGAGCACGAGCATCGCCTGCATCAGCGGTCCGCCGAAGGGGTGGAGCAGCAGGGACAGGGCGACCGACAGGCGCAGCAACAGCAGTCCGACCCCGGGGCCACCTTCGGGAAACATGGAGAAGAGGCGTTGCACCACTCCATGATACCCCCCTGGTGCGGCGAGATTGTATCTGAGATAAGGGAGCCCAGCCTCCCCATTTTGGGGGATTCCAACGATGTCGATGCCGGGTATCCAGCGGCCGTTCGCTGGTCGAGCCCAACGGGACGAAGCCGATGTTTCCACGACGAAGAGTGATGATTCCGGGTGGAATGGCCTCGCGGGGCGGAATGAACCGCGCCGGTCGCCCGGCGGAGGGCACTGAGCAATGAGTTCCACGAACCCGCCCATTCGCATCCTGATTGTGGACGACCATCCGCTGCTGCGCGAAGGGCTCAGCAGCATGATCGCCGGCCAGTCGGATATGCAGCTGGTCGCCGAGGCGGAGAATGGAGAGCAGGCCCTACAAGCCTTCCGCGACCATCTGCCAGACATCACGCTGATGGACGTGCAGATGCCCACGATGAATGGCATCGATGCGATCACCGCGATCCGCACCGAGTTCCCCACCGCGAGAATCATCGTCCTGACGACCTACAAGGGGGACATGCAGGCGTTGCGCGCCATCAAGGCGGGCGCATCCGGATATCTGCTCAAGAGCATGTTGCGCAAGGAGCTGGTGGAAACCATCCGCAGCGTGCATGCGGGACGTCGCCGCATCGCCGCGGATATCGCCACCGAGATGGCCGAGCACGTGGCGGACGACGAATTGACGGCACGGGAATGTGACGTCCTGCGCCTCGTGGCCAGGGGTAGCGCCAACAAGGAAGTCGCTGCCCTGATGGGCATCTCCGAGGAGACGGTCAAGACGCACATGAAGAACGTCCTGACCAAGCTCGGTGCCAAGGACAGGACGCATGCGGTGGTCGTTGCGCTGAAGCGGGGAATCATCGACATCTGAGCGTGGATGCGCAGCGGCAGCGGCTCGCATCCGTCGAGGCAGGAGACCGATGGCGGTGACGAGGCTCAGGCGGACGTCAGGAGACGGCGCCTGCCCGGACACGCGGCACCGGCTGGGCGTCGAGGAAGGAGCGCAAGGCGGCCGTGAAGGGCTCCGGCCGCTCGAAGAACGGGAAGTGCGCCCCCCCCTCCTCGGCGGTGAAGATGCGCAACTGGGCGCCAGGGATTCGCTCGGCGCTCCACTTCTGTGAGGCCGGGTTGACGTGACTGACCTCGCCGGCCATCACCAGCGTCGGCACGTCGATGCGCGGCAGCACATCGCGCCAGTCCTGCATGATGTGGTCCAGCAGCAACCGTGAGCCAAAGCCGCTCTCGAGCTTGAGGTTCTCCTGGTAGAGCCACGCCAGGTCCTCGCCGGAGATCTGCCTGGTGAGCATGGAGACGAGGAAACCGTGCCGCACGGCCGCCGCGTCGGGACCGGAGACGCCCTTGCAGAAGGCCTCGGCACCGGGGAAATCCAAGATGGCACCCACTTCGCTCGCCTCGGCCTTGTTCAACCAGGGGAGAACCGTGCAGGCACTGGGCTGGTCGATGATGATGAGCGAACTCACCTTCGCGGAGCCGAACAGGTCGAGGTAGCTCCACAGCACCGACGCTCCCATGGAGTGGCCCGCGAAGTCCGCCTGCTCGATATGAAGGTGCGTCAGGAGCTCGTCGAGGTCACGCGCGAGCCGGGCGATGCGAGCGCCGTGCGGGGGGTGGCCGGATTCCCCGTGGCCACGCTGATCGTAGCTGACGACACGGTAGTTCCTGGCGAGCATGGGGATCACCCGATCGAACATCGCGCGAGACTGCGACCAGCCGTGCAGCAGAACCAGGGTGCGCTCGCTCGAACTCGAGCCCGCGAGGTGGTAGTCCAGTTTGCATCCGTCCGCGGTCGTGAAGGTGCTCATCATGTCTTCCTTTCACGCACGCAAGGTAGAGCGTCGAGCCTTGAAGGAAATCACCCGAAAGCACATGCAATGATTCACCCGAAAGAGGGAACGAACGCTCACCGTTGCACACCACGAACAGGGATGAGAGGAAGAGGTAACCCCTTGGGAGTTCAAGTGAATCAGCAGTCCATCCACCAGACATTGGAAACGGTCGACTGGGGGCCTCCACCTCCCATCAACAAGCACTACCCGGGGCTCCATCGGGAAGCGGATCCCTGGCTGGAGAGCGTGGGCCTGGCGGACAAGCCGGGCCGCCTCGAGAAGCACCAGAGGATCGAGGTTCCCCTGTTCGCGGCCATGGCCTATCCCACGGCCTCTCGTGACAACCTGCTCCTGGACTTCGAGCGGGAGGCGCACTCCATGGCGCGCGCGTCCCAAGGCTTGAATGACGATACGAAGCTCTACATCCACGGCCTCAAGGTCTGGTACCAGGCCAACTACTTCTGGTCGCTGAAATGCCGTCGCTTCATCGTCGAGCCGGTGGAATGGCGTCGCCCGGTTTGATGCCGATGACGGCCGGGAGCACCTCGGGGCCGAGCGTGTACTTGTAGCTCCACTGATGGGGTGGACATCGGGCCTGGGCGTGTGACGACTCCGTCACGCGCGTGCAAGAAGCAGGTGAGTTGCATCATGGACGGTTGAGGGGGCGGCGGCGCTGCGTCACACAGTCGTGGCGAAGGTGCCCGAGGGGAGGACCATCCGGATGTGGAAGCTGCGGTGGGGAGTGCTCGCGGTGGTGATGTTGCTGGCGGCCTGCAAGGAATCAGGCCAGGGGACCTCCCCTGCACCCGATGCCACACGCAAGCCCCAGGCGGCGAGCGGCGAGCGGCCCGTGGTGCTGACGGTGGCCTACGGCAGTGAGAAGAAGAGCTGGTTCGAGGAGCAGGCGCGCACCTTCGAGCGGAGCGGAGCGAAGACGAAGTCGGGCCGGCCCATCCGGGTGGAGGGCCAGGCGATGGGCTCGGGCGAGGCGGTGCAGGACATCGTCTCCGGCAAGCTCCGGGCGCACGTCTACAGCCCGGCCTCCAGCGCATACCTGCCGTTGCTCAACAACGCGTGGATGACGTCCAGGGGCAAGCCGACGCCGGTGGTGGGCGAGGGCGAACCGCTGCTGCTCTCGCCCATCGTCATCGCCATGTGGAAGCCCATGGCGGAGGCGCTGGGCTGGCCGGGCAAGCCCCTGGGCTGGGCGGACCTGATGAAGGTGGCGGCGGACAAGCGGGGCTGGGGCGCGTACGGGCACCCCGAGTGGGGCCGCTTCAAGCTGGGCCACACCCATCCGGACTTCTCCAACTCGGGCCTGCTGTCGGTGCTGGCCGAGGCCTACGCGGGCTCGGGCAAGACGCGCGGGCTGACGGTGGCCGACGTGGAGGGCAAGAAGACGAAGGCGCTGCTGACGGAGATCGAGGGCACGGTGGTGCACTACGGCAAGTCCACCGGCTTCTTCTCGGACAAGATGCTGCAGCGGGGGCCGGGCTACCTGTCGGCGGCGGTGCTGTACGAGAACCTGGTCATCGAATCCCACGGCAAGCGGACGGACGCGCCGTTCCCGCTGGTGTCCATCTACCCGGTGGAGGGCACCTTCTGGTCGGATCATCCCTACGCGGTGCTAGACGCGGACTGGGTGGGCCCCGAGGAGCGCGAGGCGGCGCAGGCCTTCATGGCCTTCCTCAAGGCGCGGCCGGCACAGGAGCGCGCGCTGGCGCTGGGCTTCCGTCCGGCGGACCCCTCGGTGGCGATCACCGCGCCGGTGGACGCGGCGCACGGCGCGGATCCCAAGCAGCCGCAGACGCTGCTGGAGGTGCCCGGCGCGGACGTGCTGGAGAAGCTGCTGGCCGTGTGGCGCGAGACGAAGAAGCCCACGGACGTCACTTTCGTCTTCGACAAGTCCGGCAGCATGACGGGCCGCCCGCTCACCGAGGCCAAGGTGGGAGCCAAGCGCTTCCTGGAGTCGCTGTCGGACCGGGACGAGGTGACGCTCGTCCTCTTCGACAACAACGTGTACCCCCCCATGGGCCCCGTGGTGCTCGGCAAGGGCCGCGCGGAGCTGCTCGGCCGCGTGGACAACATCATCGCCGACGGGGGCACGGCCCTCTATTCGGCCACCCAGACCGCCTACAAGCTCGCTCGGGAACGGGCACAGAAGGAGCCGGGGAAGATCCACGCCGTGGTGGTGATGACGGACGGCATGGACGAGAGCAGCACCATCACGCTGGGGAACCTGGAGCAGGGACTGAACACGTCGAGCGGGGAGAATCCGGTGCGCATCTTCACCATCGCCTACGGCGAAGGCGCCGAGGGCAAGGTGCTCGAACGCATCGCCGAGGCGGCCAAGGGCTCCAGCGCCAAGGGCGGCGTGGAGGACATCGTCCAGGTGTACCGGGACATGGCGTCCTTCTTCTGAGGCGCGGGATGACGGGACTGGGGAGGAGCGGACATGGCCGATCGGAGTGAGTCGACGTTGGTGGGCTACCTTCCGAAGGTGCTGGCACGCTCGGCGGGGAGCACGCTCCACCTGGTGCTGGCGGGCACGTCGGCGCTGCTCGCGGCGGCCCTGCGCTCCTGGGCCGTGGCCGCGCTGGGCGCGGTGGCCTATGTCGCGCTGGTGGCCTGGGACGTGGTGTCGCCCGGGTTCTGGAAGGAGACCCTCTCCGGCCGCTCCGGCGAGGAGCGCAAGCTGCCCGCCCCGGGCAGGCTGGAGGATCCGCGGGTGCGTGACTCGGTGCGGGCCATCCACCAGGCGAGAGAGGAGCTGACGCGCACGCTGGCGGACGCCCCGCGCGGAGTGCTGTCGCACCTGGAGCTGGCCCTGTCATCGCTGAGCGAGCTGGAGGGCCGCGCGGTGCGGCTGGTGCGGCGAGGAGAGGAGCTCTCCCGCTACCTGCGCACGGTGGACATGGGCGCGGTGCGCGAGCAGCTGCGCCAGTTGGAGCAGCAGGTCCGGGCAGCACGGGATGCGGAGGCCCGGGAGCAGTACCAGAGCGCGCACAGGGCTCGCGAGGAGCACCTGGCGGCGCTGCTGGACATCCACGCGGCGCACGAGCGGGTGTTGGCCAACCTCTCGCGCATCGCCGCCACCTTCCAGGGACTTCCCGCCAAGGTGATGCGCCTGCGCGCCCTGGACGCACAGGCCACGGACAGCATGTACGGGGACCTCAACCAGGAGCTCGGCCACATGAACGGTGAGATCCAGGCCTTCGAGGACACCCTGCAATCGCTCAAGGAGGTTCGAGTCGCATCATGAAGCCCAAGCTCTTCATCATCCTGGGGTTCCTCGTCGCGGTCGGCGCGGTGCTCTTCATCACGTCCTCGAACGGGGACAAGGCACGGCAGCAGGGCGTGGCGGAGGCCGCCCCCTCACAAACTCGAGCCTCCGAGCCGGTGACGGAGATCTCCTTCCTCTACAGCACGGAGAAGAAGGAGTGGGTGGAGGCCGCGGTGGCGGGCTTCCAGCAGGAGAACCCGTCCATTCGCGTGAAGCTGATTGGCAAGGGCTCGCTGGAGTCGGCCCAGGCCCTGTTGGATGGCAAGGAGAAGCCCACGGTGTGGAGCCCGGCCGACAGCGCCGTGCTGCGCATGCTGGAGTCGGACTGGTCGACGGATCCGCAGCGGGGGCAGCTCTTCGCCACCAGCGGTGACGACGCGCCGCAGCCACTGGTGATCACCCCGCTGGTGTTCGTGGTGTGGGAGGACCGGGCGGAGGTGTTGCAGAAGGTCTCCGGGGGAGCGGTGTCGTGGAAGTCCATCCACAAGGCGGTGGCGAGCGACCAGGGCTGGCCGGCCATCGGAGGCAGGCCGGAGTGGGGCTTCGTGAAGCTGGGCCACACGGACCCCACGCGCTCCAACTCGGGCTTGCAGGCGATGCTGCTGGCCACGCTGGAGTTCCACGGCAAGCGCTCGGGCCTGACGGTGGGGGACCTGCTCAAGCCCGAGTACCAGACGTGGGTGAAGGAATTGGAGAAGGGCGTCACCCGCTTCGAGACCTCCACGGGCACCTTCATGACGGACATGGTGCGCTTCGGCCCGTCGAAGTACGACGTGGCGGTCGTCTACGAGAACCTGGCCATCTCGCAGCTCGCCAACGCGCAGGGCCGGTGGGGCAACCTGAAGGTGTACTACCCGGCGCTCACCCTGTGGAGCGACCATCCGGCGGCGCTGGTGCAGGCCGACTGGGTGACACCCGAGCAGAAGGACGCGGCGCGCGGGCTCCTCACGTATCTGCGCAGCCGTCCGGTGCAGGAGCGCGCGCTGGCGTTCGGCTTCCGGCCGGCGGATCCCTCGGTCCCGATCAAGACGCAGGACGCGGCCAACCCCTTCACGCGGCTCGCACCGCAGGGCATCCAGGTGGACGTGCCGCCCGTGGCCGAGGTACCCGAGGGGCCCGTGGTCCGCAACCTGCTGACGATGTGGTCCCGCGTGGTGGGCACCGCGCGCTGAGAGACACGCGAGCGCCCGGCGTCGAGCGCCACGCCCACGGCGTCGCAGGAGTGTTCTTCCAGGGGGCCTCGCGCAACTCGGCAAATCAGGAGCCCTGCTTGCGCGGCGATTCATCCACCGCTTCGAGCCACGCGCGCAGGGCCTCGGGCGTCAAGGGCAGATCCTCCGGCCACACGCGCACGGTGTCGTCCGCGCCGAACGAGAGGATCCGCCGTCCATCGGGAGAGAAGCGCACCTCCAGCACGGGCCCGGTGTGGCCGCGCAGCACGCGGCTCGTGCGGCTCGCCAGGTCCCAGAGCCTGAGCGTCTCGTCATCGCTGGCGGAAACGAGCCGCTGGCCATCACCCGAGAGGGCCATGCCGTTCACCTTGCCACCGTGCCCTTCGAGTGGTTCCAGGGCTCGTCCCATCCGGACATCCCACCGGCGGATGGCGTGGTCCCGGGCCCCCGCGGTCAGGAGGCTCTGCCCATCCGGCGAGAAGAGGAGGTGCTGGACTCCCGTGCCTCCGACGTGGATGCGCCGCAGATGGGTGCCCTCCAGGTCCCAGAGGTGCAACGCGTTGTCCGTGCCTCCGGTTGCCAGGGTTCCTCCGTCTGGAGAGAAACGGATCGCCCGGACGAGCCCTTCATGCCCGAGCCGATGGGCCGCGCCCGTGGCCAGATTCCAGAGCCGCACGGTCTGTCCCTGCTCGGCGGCCGAGGCGAGGTGACTCCCATCCGGGGAGAAGAGCAGCGCGAGGGGGATCAGGTGCTCCCGGTCCTGCTCCTGGAGCCGCCGGGACTGCCCGGTGGTTACGTCCCACAGGCGCACTTCCCCGTCGTATCCCGCCGAGGCCAGCTGCCTGCCATCGGGAGAGAAGGCCAGTACGAGGATGTCGTTGGGATGGCCCTTGAGCATGCGCACCAATTTCCCCTCGGCGCTCCACAGGCGGATGCGTCCCTCCTCACCACCCGAGGCCAGCAGGTGGCCATCTGCGGACATCGCGACCACTGTCCTCGCCTCATGTCCTCCCAGCACGAGCGCCGAGCCCGTGGCAAGGTCCCACAAGCGCACGCTCCCGTCCTTCCCTCCGAGCGCGAGCCGCCGCCAATCCGAGGAGAGCCACAGGCCGCTGTAGTGGAATCCGTGGGGTGCCGGAAGGACACGGTGGTCCTCAACCGTAAGGTCGAACACGCGCACGATGCCGTCCATCCCTCCCGCGGCGAGCCGCTGTCCGTCCGGAGAGAACGCGAGCTGGAGGAGGGTGCCTTGGGGGCCACGAAAGACCCGGGCCTGGCCGGTGGCGAGATCCCACAGCCGCACCGAGCGATCATTTCCACCGGAGGCCAGGCTCGCGCCATCCGGAGAGAAGGCCAGCACCTCCACGCGGCCCTCGTGTCCCTCGAACTCACGCATCTGGCCGGTGGTCACGTCCCAGAGCCGCACTCCAGGCTCGGAGCTCGCGGCCGCCACGGTCCGGCCATCCGGTGAGAACGCCAGCGCGGTGATGGGTCCGCGGTGCTCGCCGAGCACGTGTCCCACTCCGGTCCCGGCGTCCCATATCCGCACGGTCCGGTCATCGCTCCCCGTGGCGATGAGGTCCCCGCGCGGGGAGGACGCCACGTGACCGGTGCGCGCTCCATGTCCCGTCAGGACGCGCAGCTCGCCACTCTCCAGGTCCCACAGCCGCACGAGGGGATCATCGAAGGCCGTGAGGGCCACCCGCCGCAGATCTGGGGCCGCGGCCATCTGCTCGTACCAGCAGCCTTCGACCCGGAAGACGCGCGTGGTGCGGCCGGTGGCCAGGTCCCAGAGCCGCAGGGTGCCATCCTGCCCCGCGGAGACCAGCCGCTTGCCATCCGGCAGGAAGACCACCGCCGCCACCGCATGGTCATGGCCCTGGAGGACGCGGCTCTGTCCGGTAGCCAGCTCCCAGAGCCGAATCGTGTGATCATTGCTGGCGGAGGCGAGCCATCTCCCGTCGGGCGAGAGCGCGAAGCCCCAGACCTCGTCGGAGTGGCCCGTGAGGACGCGACCCGGAGCGTGCGCGTCACTCCAGACCCGGAGCGTTCCGTCATCACTGCTGGTGACGAGCGTCCTTCCATCCGGCGTGAACCGCAGGCTGGTGATGGGCTTCTCGTGGCCTTTCAGCAGGGTCGCCAGACCTCGGGCCCTGGCATCCGCCGCGACGAGGCGTACCTCCGGCCAGCGCGTGAACGCGGGGGAGAGCTGGCGCAGCCAGGCGACGGCGTTCGGATCCTTCTCCACCTCCGCGCGGGCCTGCATGAGCGCGAGGCTGTCGGCACGCTTGAGGGCCTCGGCCTCGTTGCGCTCGGCGCGTTGGCGCGCCGCGAGGATCTGCCACACACTGAAGCCGCCGGTGGCACTCAGCACCAGCAGGGCCGCCGCCGCCACGGCCAGCATGCCCTGGTACTGGCGGACGAACCGGCGGATCCGCTCCCGCCGGGTGTACCGGTGTGCCCCGACGATCTGTCCCGTCTGGAAGCGCCGCAGGTCCTCCGCCAGCTCCCGTGCGGTGGGATAGCGCTCCGCGGGCTGACGCGCCATGGCCTTGCCAACGAGGGTGAGGAGATCCTCCGGGATGCCCTCCTGGCGCTCGGCCAATGGCACGGGCGGCCCCGTCAGCACCGCTTGGATGACCTTCCCGGACGAGGCGTCCGTATACGGTCGGGTGCCTGCCAGCAGATGGTAGAGGATGGCTCCCAGGGAGTAGACGTCGGCGCGTTCGTCGGCCGGCAGCCCGATGGCCTGCTCCGGCGGCATGTACGCGGGTGTCCCCATCACCGTGCCCGCCACCGTAAGGCCCTCACCCGCGGGCGCACTGAAGCCCTCCGGCTCGGGCGAGGGCGAGGTCCTCTCTGTCGAGAGATCCTTGGCCAGTCCCCAGTCGATCACCACCGTTTCACCGAACGCGCCCACGAGCACGTTCGAGGGCTTGAGGTCCCGGTGGATGATGCGCTGGCTGTGCGCGTAGGCCACCGCCTCGGCCACGGCGAGCACATGCGGAAGCAGCGCGAGCCTCTGTGCGAGCGTCTTCGCCTCGGCGATCAGCGAATCGAGCGAGCGGCCCGACACGAGCCGCATGCTGTAGAAGGGCTCACCCGAGGGCCAGCGGCCCGCCTCGTAGATGGGCACGATGGAGGGGTGCTGGAGCCGCGCCGTGATGAGCGCCTCGGTGCGGAATCGCTCCTGCGCGGAGCCGCTCCTACCCGGGAAGAGCAACTCCTTGAGCGCCACCATCCGGTCCAGATGCGTATCCCGCGCCTGGAGGATGCGGCCGGTCCCGCCCCGGGCGAATTCGCCGAGGAGGACGTAGCGATTGCGCTCGACCGGCGGAAGATGGGGATCCCAGAGCGAAGCGGCGCGGCCCGTGCCCGAGGAGGCGGGAGTCCCGGGCTTCAGGCCGGCGGAGGGCAGGGTGCGGGTGAGTTCGTCGTCGCTGGCGGGCGGGACGTTCTGCTCGGCCTGAGGTTCGAGCGGGTCGTGTTCGTCCATGGTCCTCCTCCGCTGGAGGCGAGCTTGCCCTCAGCAGCGGAGAGAAGAAAGCCGGACCCGCCCGGGTGCCTTCGGCGAGCAGAAAGGGTGTCGCAGAAAGGGTGTCAGAGAGTTCGAGTGACGCGACCCGGCACGACACGCGGCGGAAAAAGAGAAGATGGGGCGGACGATGACGAATCCGGTCACTCCGTCCGGCTTCCCTTGGCCAGGAAGGCGCGGGTTCTCGCCCGCGACGTGAGGAGGCCTGATGCAATTTCCGGAGTTCTTTGACACCTGCTCCGGGACACCTGCCCCGGGACGCGCAGCCACTGCGCAAGCGGCTCGGCTGTCATGGATGAAGGTGGCAGGCTTCTTGCTGAACGGGGGTCGAACCCCGAGATTGGAAGCTGACAATGCGCCTCCCTGGCCTTTTCCTGACGTTGCTTGCCGCCCTGATGTTGTTGCCACCTGTTCCCGTCCGTGCGGAGGATGTGTCCGGCCGGACGCGGCGTGTGCGGGCAGACGCGCTGCACGCCGCGGTGGTCCGGGGCGACCGCGCCCTGGTGCGGCAACTTCTCCAGGCGGGGGCGGATCCCAACGCGCAGGACGCCCGGGCCAACACGCCGCTGATGCTCGCCACCGACGCGCCCATGGTCGAGTTGCTCGTGGCGGGTGGAGCGAACGCCCGCGCCGAGGACACCCAGGGGCGTACCTTGGTAGGACGTATCGCGGCGACAGCCTCGCGTGAAGAGCCCCGTGTCCAACTCCTGCGCGCGGTGGTGCGCGCAGGGGCGGACGTGGACCGGGCCAACCGCGCGGGTGAGACGCCCCTGGAAGTCGCGGCCCGACGTGGCGACATCGAACTGGTGAGGGAAATGCTGTGGTTGGGGGCCCGCGTGCCGAGGGCCTTGGAGGGAACCTCGATTCGAGCCGCGTTGCCCATGCCCTCTGGCGCTGGCGTCCGGCTGGCGGAGGAGTGGGGCTGGCACGGGCGTGAGCTCGTCTTCCGCCGGCTGCATGTACGGCTCACCACGAGCGCAGCCGAGGCCGTGTCGGTGCCACTGGAACTGGGGAGCCCGCTGGACGAGGCACTCAACGATGGGGCGCTCGAGCTTGCCCTGGACGGGCCGGACGACCAGCCGGCACCGGCGGAGGTGGCCCAGCAGACCGAGTCGGTGATGCGCGTCTCGGATGAGGGGCCGCACGTCGAGCTCACCGACTGGAAGACGGGCCGCTCCGCCTGGACGGTCGCGCCCGCGCTCGCTCCCGGACGCTGGCAGCTCATCGGCATGGATGCGCTGCCGGCCCCCTTTCCCGCTTTCACGCCCGGCGAGCTCGAAGCGGCGTTCGAGCGCGGGGCGCCGCTGTCCATGGAGGACCGGTCGCGCTGGCTCGCGGTGCTGCGGCGGTCTCCGGAGGCCGCCAGTCCGGTCATCCACCGCATGCGCATCCGTCTTCGTCTCGCCTCCGGTGCCGTCAAGATGCTGGAACTCCAGCTCCCCACCGGCTGCTGACGGCCCCCCCAAAGGGTGTCAGACGACTTGTAGAGACGACTTGTAGAACGCCCGGGGGTAAGACCCACCCCTGGGATACTGGTAGTGTCAAGTGGGGTCCTTCCGAGGGAACCACCTCCTGGAGTCGTTGCATGCAACACCGGTTGGCGCTGCTGTCACCGGCGGTGCCGCTCACATAAGCCAGGCTCGTTCTTGAGGATTCCCCTCGCCGATGGCTCATTCGGCTATGCGAGGACGCTCGAACCACCGTTTGATGCCTTTTACGAGTACAGAGCCGCAGAGCCGGACGCGGATCTGGACCGAATCGCGTCCAAGCCAATCCTCTTCAGGATTGTCGTTAGCCTCCCCTATTCGGAATCATGGAAGTTCATTGGGTGGAGAAAGCTTGAAGAGCATTTTTCTCAACCCATCGTCCAATACAGGCAAGCAGTGGGCCCCTTCGGCCGCTGCACGATTTTCGACAATCTTGGAATGGTGCGGCAGGCGGAGCCTCACGAATGTTTCGGACTCGAGCCCTCGGCTGTCTGGGACCCGCATTCCGTCGAGGAGCGCCTGCTGGACGCATTCATGGGGCGACCCAACGAGGCGTTGGAGCACATGAAAGCAGAGCTGCGAAACAGGATACCGCCTGCTGGGAGAGGGCCTGGCGCTTGAGGAAGTTCGGGATGGCGATGGCGGCGAGCAGGCCGATGATGACCAGCACGATCATGAGTTCGATGAACGTGAAGCCTCGGGTCTTGCGAAGGATGAGACGGTGCATGGGACTCCTTCTCGGGAAGGACAGGAAGTCATCGACCGCGTCGCTTCCAAGGGGGTTGGGCTGCGCCTCTCAGCACGAGCCATGCCAGGGCGGGCGTGCGGCCATGTGCTCGGAATGACGGGCCCACCTCGAGGGCTTGGGGTGGGGAACGGCATTTCTCGGCGGACGATGACAAAACGGGTCACTCCGTCCGGCGGAGGCCGCACACGGGTTCTCGCCCATGACGTGAAGAGGTCTGAGGTAAGAAGGGGGTCTCCCTCAGCCCTGTGCGTGAACATCCATGACCTCTGCCGCGGCCTCCCCCCCTGTTGATTCGAGCGCGCTCCGAATCCCGGGATACCGGACCTTCCTCATCACGTTCATGTTGGCGATGATGGCCGACAACATCGAGCACGTGATCAGCTACTGGGTGGCGTTCCAGAAGTTCCACTCGGCGGCGCTGGGTGGGTTCGCGGTGGTGTCCCACTGGCTGCCCTTCTTGATGTTCTCGGTGCCGGTGGGCGCGCTCAATGACCGGTTCGATTCCCGGCGCCTCATCCAGGCCGGGATGGTGCTCTTCATCACCGCCTCCGTGGGCTGGGGATACTTCTTCGTCACGGACTCCTTGCAGTTGTGGCACGCGATGGTGCTGCTCACGATCCACGGCTGCGCGGGGGTGCTCTGGAGCACCTCCAGCCAGATGTTGCTCTACGACATCGTGGGCGCGGGCTCGTTGACCAGCGCGGTGCGCCTGAACGCGACGGCCCGTTATCTCGGGGTCCTGGTGGGCCCCGGCGTGGGCAGCCTCATCATGAAGACGCTCGGGCCGACCCGAGGCATCTTCATCAACGTCTTGTTCTATCTGCCCCTCTTGCTCTGGCTGATGGGCGCCCCCTATGGCCGGCACTTTCGCGGGGTGACGGCGGGCCCCAAGCGGGCCGTCCGGGGCCTCACCGACATCATCCAGACCATCCGCGACGTGCGCGAGATGCCCCTGGTCGCGGCCATGATCCTGCTGGCGGGGGCGGCGTCCTTCTTCATCGGCAACAGCTACCATGCGCAGATGCCGGGCTTCGCCCATGATCTGGGCCATGGAGACCCCGGCACGGCCTATACGCTCCTGCTGGCGGCGGATGCGGCCGGTGCCCTGCTCGCGGGCATCCTACTCGAGACACGCGGCACCTGGCTGCCGACGGAGGCCACGTCCGCGATGAAGATTGCCTTGCTCTGGGGATGCTCGCTCTTCACGTTCGCGTTCATGCGCTCGTATCCGGCGGCGATCGCCGTGCTGTTCCTGGCCGGGTTCTTCGAGCTGTCCTTCAGCAGCATGACCCAGGCGCTCGTGCAGCTGAATGCTCCGGACGCCATCCGGGGCCGCGTCCTGGGGCTCTTCAGCATGTCGGCCTCCGGCCTGAGGGCCTTCAGCGGCGTGACGGTGGGGCTGCTGGGGAGCGTGACCAACACCCATATGTCGCTCGCCGTGTCCGCCCTGGCCTTCGTGATGGTGGCTGGCCTGTTGTTCCTCCGTCGGCGCCAGCAGGGCGCATAGGCGGCCGCCGCCTTGAGCCCCCAAGCAGGAGAGGAGGAGGCGAGCGTGGAGCCCCAGGCAGCTGCGAGGCAGGAAACGAGGAAGGAGCGGAGGGCGCGAGTGGACTGGGCTGGGCTACTACGAAGGAGCTTCGCGGTGGAGGTGTTGGCCTGCGTGAGTTTGGAAGCGGCGGGAATCGAACCCGCCACCGGACTACCGGGCGCGCCGGTCCTGCCGCTCGCGCGCCTCGGCCTGCTTGCGGCGCGAGGCCTCGGCGCTCGTCTCCGGCGGCACCAGCGCGTGGGGTCCCCGGCCAATCAAATCCTCCCGGCCCGCTTGAATCAACGCCTCGCGCGCCAGCGGCCACTGCTCCGGGTTCCAGTAGAGCAAGAGCGCCTTCTGCAGCTTCTTCTCGCGCAGGCCCCGCGCCGTGTACACCGGCTCCATCTTCAGCGGATCCAACCCCGAGTAGTACATGGCCGTGGCCACCGACATGGGCGTGGGGATGAAGTCCTGCACCTGGCGCGGCCGCTTGCCGTTCTGCTTGAGCCACAGCGCTAGCTCCACCATGTCCTTCAGCTCCGAGCCCGGGTGCCCGCTGATGAAGTAGGGAATGTCGTACTGCTCCTTGCCCGCCTCCTCGCTCGCGCAGGCGAACATCGTCTGGAAGCGCTCGAAGCTCTCGATGCCCGGCTTCTTCATCTTCTCCAGCACCCGCTTCGACACGTGCTCGGGCGCCACCGAGAGCTGCCCGCCCACGTGGTGCGCGGCCAGCTCCTTCACGTACTCCGGGGAGCGCTCGGCCAGGTCGTAGCGCACCCCGCTCGCGATGAAGACGTGCTTGATGCCCTCCTCCTGGCGCACCTGCTTCATCAGGTCGATGAGCGGCCCGTGGTCCGTGTCCAGGTTCTCGCACACGCCCGGGTGCACGCAGGAGAGCTTGCGGCAGCGCTTCTCGATGTCCTCGCTCTTGCACTTGAGCTTGTACATGTTGGCCGTGGGGCCCCCCAGGTCCGTGAGCGTGCCGCGGAAGTCCCCCATGCGCCGCAGGGCCCGCACCTCACGCAGCACGCTCTCCGCGCTGCGGCTCTGGATGACCCGGCCCTCGTGCTCGGTGATGGAGCAGAAGGTGCACCCGCCAAAGCACCCGCGCATGAGCACCACCGAGTGCTTCACCGTCTCGTAGGCCGGAATCGGCTCCCGGTACATGGGGTGCGGCACGCGGTTGAACTTCAAGTCGTACAGCTCGTCCATGGCCACCGACGCGCTGTCCCCCTTGCCCGCCCCATCCTCCAGGGGCAGCGCCGGCGGGTTGAAGTAGACGGCGCGGTTGCCGTGGCGCTGCGCCAGGGGACGCCCGTTGCCGGGGTTCGTCTCCAACTGGAAGTCGCGCGACATGCGCGCGAAGGCCTCCTTGTCGGCCACCACCTCCTCGTACGAGGGCAGCACCACCGTCTTCTGGTCCGCCGCGCGCCGGGCGGGATCCGCCTCGTGCGCCTTCATCGCCTCGTCGTTGATGAGGTAGGCCGTGCCCCGCACGTCCCGGAGGTCCTCCACGCGCTCGCCCCGGTTGAGCCGGTCCGCGATCTCCCAGATGGGGCGCTCGCCCATGCCGAAGACGAGCAGGTCCGCCTTGGCGTCGAAGAGGATGGCGCGCCGTACCTTGTCGCTCCAGTAGTCGTAGTGCGCGATGCGGCGCAACGACGCCTCGATGCCCCCCAACACGATGGGCACGTCCGGATACGCCTCGCGGCAGCGCTGGGCGTAGACGATGGTGGCGCGGTCCGGCCGGGCGTTGGTGCGCCCGCCGGGGCTGTACTGGTCCTCCGAGCGGTTCTTCTTCTGCGCGGTGAGCCGGTTGAGCATCGAGTCGAGGTTGCCCGCGGCCACCCCGAAGAAGAGCCGGGGCTTGCCCAGCTCCTTGAAGGGCTCGGCCGAGTGCCAGTCCGGCTGGGTGATGATCCCCACCTTGAAGCCACGCCCCTCGAGGAAGCGGGCGATGAGCACGGGGCCGAACGCGGGATGATCCACGTACGCGTCCCCCGTGACGATGATGATGTCGAGCTGCTCCCAGCCCCTGGCCTTCATGTCGGCGCGGGTGACGGGCAGGAAGGGATGGGCGTAGCGAATCGGAGTGGCCATGAGCGGAGTCCCTCACCTCCCCTAACCGCTCAGGGGGGCGGGAAGCAAACACCCGGGCTCCAAAAACACCTTCGGACTCCCCTCCCCTGGCCCCCCACGCCCCCCCCTTGCTCGGCTCCCCCGCGGACAGGCCGGGGAAAGGGTGGGCGCGAGAAGGCGCTTGAGCGTCATGGTCCTCCTGGGGGACACAGGCCCCATGGCCACACCCAAGACCATCGTCTTCGACCTCGACGGCACGCTGGTGGACTCGCTGCCGGACATCATCGCCAGCTTCCAGTACGCCCTGGAGAGCCAGAAGCTGCCCGTGCCCTCGGACGCGGAGGTCCGCGCCCTCGTCGGCCTGCCCCTCGAGGACATGTACGCGCACTTCGCGCCCGACCAGGTCTCCACGCTCTGCGCCATCTACCGCGAGCACTACCCCCGCAACTTCGTCAAGCGCTCGCGCCCCTTCCCCGGCGCCGTGGAGCTGCTGCGCACCCTGCGTGAGCGCGGCTACACGCTCGCCATCGCCACCACCAAGCGCACCGACATGGCCCGGCGCTTCGTCGAGGCGCTCGGGTTGACATCCGCCCTGGACCACGTCCAGGGCACCGACGGCTTTCCCCACAAGCCCGCGCCGGACGTCATCCAACGGGCCCTCGCCGCGCTCGGCTCCGAGGGCCTGTGGATGGTGGGTGACACCACCCACGACATCCTCGCCGGTCGCGCCGCGGGCCTGCGCACCTACGCCGTCACCTGGGGCAACCACGGCCCGGATGAGCTCGCCACCGCGAAGCCGGACGAGCTCCAGGCCAATCTCTCGCGGCTGCTCGAGCACCTGCCCGCGCGCGCCTGACGCGCCCCGCGCACGTCACGCGGAGTGCGCCGCCTCCTCCTCGTGCACGTGCGCCTTCTGCTCCCGGTACTCGGAGATGTGCGCGTAGACGTGCTCCGGGAAGCGCAGATCCTTGTAGACGTTGCCCTCGTCCGGGTCGTCCGGATTGGGGATGATGGGGAAGTCCTGCTGCCGCTGGAACTGCAGCACCTTCTCCCTCCGGGGCGGGCTGTAGTCGTGCGCCTTCACCTGCTCGATGAGCGAGAGCGCCTGCGCCTCGTCGCACGCCGGATCCTTCAGGAGCAACTGCTTCAGCTCCGCCTCGTCCAGGAAGTGCCGCGCCACCATGGCGAAGACGAGCCGGCCGAAATGGCCGATGTCCTTGCCCGCCTCGAGCGATTCCAGCAGGTGCCGCATCATCCCGTTCTCGCGCAGGGCCTCCTGCCCACTCGTTCCCGCGCGCTCACCTTGTGTGTCCGTCATGGCTGAAGTCCCCTTCCATGAAACCGGTCGGTCCGGTTGCATCTGAAAGCATGTTCAGCACGGAGACGCGGCCCTGCACCTGCCCGCCCCCGTCCCACATACCGGACGCACGGAGGGCGAGCGGGAGGAGGGGCGTTCAGCTCGGGCGCGAGGAGAGCTCCCCCGCCAGTTCCGGCGTGGACCCGGCCGCCTCCTCGGCGGGGGACTCGGGCACGGGCGTGGTGAGGGCCTCGAAGGTGGACTCGTACTGGGGGTGGTTGGTGCCCAGCAGCCGGTCCCACACGTTGAAGTAGAGGCCGAAGTTCCACTTCATCCGCTGGTGGTGCTGGTGGTGGTGGGTGGTCGTGTTGAACCACCGGCCCATGGGCGAGCGCAGGAAGCCCCGCGGATACAGCTCGAAGCCCAGGTGCCCGATGACGTTGATGAAGAGCTGGATGGTCAGGAAGATGAGGAACGCGCTGCGATGGACCGGCAGCGTCAGCAGGATGAGCGGTCCGATGCCCGCCTCGATGACGGCCTCCAGGGGGTGGAAGGCGTAGGCGGCGAGCGGCGAGGGATCGTGCGACAGGTGGTGCACCTTGTGGACGTGCTTGAAGATGGGCTTCCAGTGCATGAAGCGGTGCGTCCAGTAGAAGTACGTGTCGTGCACCAGGAGCATCACCGGAATGGACAGGACGAACCACACCGGCCCATGGCGGTCGTCGGTGTAGAAGCGCGACAGCCCGGCCTGGGCGAGCGCGTACATCCACACGCCCACCAGCCCGAAGATGGCCAGGGAGCCCAGTGAATAGAAGATCTCCCGGCGCGCCTGCTTCTCGCTCACGGGCCCGGGGCCCAGCCGCCGGGACAGGAACCGCCGTGGCGTGCGGCGATGGAAGAACACGAACGCCGGAAGGGCGAACACCACGTAGCGCAGCAGGTTGAGGAAGAACGCGCCCATCGCGACGTCAATGGGGGAACGCGGGGGAAGCATGGGCATCAGTGGTCTCCGGAGGAACAACAGCCTAGCGCCGCGTCCCCCAACAAAGTATCCCGGGCCCCCCGTTGACTCCCGGCATCAACCCCACCCCCTTCCGAGGAAATTCCAGCATGGATCTCGAACTGCGCAATCGTCGAGCACTCGTCACCGGCTCCACCTTCGGCATCGGCTTCGCCATCGCCAAGGGACTGGCCGCCGAGGGCGCTCACGTCTTCATCAACGGCCGCAAGAGCGAGTCGGTCGACAAGGCGATCGCGCGCATCCGCCAGGAAGTGCCCGGCGCCCAGGTGGAGGGCGTGGCGGCGGATGCCACCACCGCGGAGGGTTCCCAGACGGTGTTCGCCCGCGTGCCCGCGGTGGACATCCTCGTGAACAACCTGGGCATCTTCGAGCCCAAGCCCTTCTTCGAGATTCCGGACGCCGACTGGATGCGCTTCTTCGAGGCCAACGTGCTCAGCGGCGTGCGCTTCTCGCGCCACTACGCGCCCGGCATGCGCGAGCGCGGCTGGGGCCGCGTCCTCTTCATCTCCAGTGAGTCCGCCCTCAACATCCCCACGGAGATGGTCCACTACGGCATGACGAAGACGGCCCAGTTGAGCATCTCGCGCGGGCTCGCCATGGAGCTGGCGGAGTCGGGCGTGACGGTGAACGCCGTGCTGCCCGGCCCCACGAAGACCGAGGGCGTGCAGGACTTCCTGCAGGATCTGGCCAGGTCCAAGGGACAGACGGTCGAGCAGACCGAGGCGGACTTCTTCCGCACCGCGCGCCCCGGCTCGCTCTTGCGCCGCTTCGCCTCGCCCGAGGAGGTGGCCCACCTGGCCGTCTACCTGTGCAGCGCGCGGGCCTCGGCCACCACGGGCGCCGCGCTGCGCGTGGATGGCGGTCTCGTCAACACCATCGGCTGAAGCGCGGCGGGGAAGCGGTCCCTCCAGGCCCCGGGGATGTTATGTCCCAGGGGCCATGCCCACCCTCTCCAGTCTGACCCAGTCCCTGAGCCAGCTCGCCACCTCCGAAAACCTGCGCCTCCTGTGGAACGTGCTTCGCCACGCACCGGGAGGCGGGGCCTTGATGGGGCAGCTCATCGGCAACATGGCACCGTACACGGGCAGCATCCGCCCGGAGGTGCTCTCCCTCGAGCCCGGCTACGTCCAGGTGCGCATGAGGGATCGGCGCGCGGTGCGCAACCACCTGCGCTCGGTGCACGCCATCGCGTTGATGAACCTGGGCGAGGTGGCTACCGGCCTGGCGGTGCTGTCCTCGCTGACCGGAGGCATGCGCGGCATCATCACCCACCTGGAGATGGACTACCTGAAGAAGGCGCGCGGCCTCATCACCGCGGAGTGCCGCGCACCCGTCGCCACACCCGGCGAGCGCAAGGAGTACGACGTCCAGGCGGACCTCACCGACGCGGCGGGCGAGGTCGTGGCCCGCGCCCGCGCCCGCTGGCTCATCGGCCCCGCCATGCACTGACTTCCGGTCCGCGGCCTCGCCACGTCTCATTCCCGGCATTCGAGGCATGGGTCCATCCTGGCGAGCACAGAGGTGTTGCTCGCGAGGGACAGGGCCTCTATCCAGGGGCACCATGCGAGCCAAGCCCTTCCTCCTCTTCTGTTCCGCGTCGGTGCTGCTGCTGTCGGCCAGTGCGTGCCGTGACGAGCCCGAGCCAGCCCCGGGGCCACTCTGCACCGAGGCGCCGCTCCCGCTGCAGAACCCGCGCGCCCATACCCTGGGCGAGACCTTCTACCTGCCCCGGCTCAAGCAGGACGCGCGGTGTCCCTCCACCCTGGAGTGGCAGGTCGTCTCCGCGCCCGAGGGCAGCCGCAACACCGCCTATACGAGGGGCGCTCCCGAGCCGCGCTTCACTCCGGACCTGCCCGGCGACTACGTCCTCCGGCTGGGTGAACTGCGCGACTCCGAGGTGCCGCTCCACGTCGTGGCCCGTTCTCCGGCCGAGCGCTTCCGCAACCACTACCTGACGCCCCTGTCCGGCGTGGTGCGTGTCGGGGAGGAACTGTGGACCGCGAACGGTGCGTCCTACACGGTGAGCCGTCTCGCGCGGGTGGACGGCACGTCTTGGAGCCGTCAGGGCGAGGTGACCGTGGGCGCGTGGCCCTCGGCGCTGGCCTGGCGCGAGCCGCTGCCCTATGTGCTCGTCGCCCAGCGCGGCAGCGACACCGTGGGCTTCATCGACAGGGCGCGCGGCGTGCTCGTGGACTCCCTCTGGGTGGGGGACGAGCCCTCCGGTCTGGCCCTCTCGCCGGATGCCCGGTGGTTGTACGTGTCGCTGGCCACGCAGCGCCAGGTGGCAGTGGTGGACCTCACCGTGCGAGAGGTCGTGGCGCGGGTGGAGGTGGGGTTCGATCCCCGGGCCCTGGCGCTCTCCCCGGATGGCCGGCGGCTCTTCGTGGCCTCGTACCGCTCCGGCAACCGCGTCAAGGACACGCGCGGCGCGTACGGGCCGGGGGACGACCAGGACATCACGGTCATCGACACCGCGTCGCTGACGACGATCGCCATCGTGGACGGTGTGTCCGCCGATCTGCGGGCCCTGGCGCTCTCCGAGGACGGGAGCGAACTGTATGTCGCCGCGACCGATGGAGACCCCGAGCCCTCGCAGGCGGACGCCACGGCGAAGCCCTTCGTGCACGAGGTGGTGGTGGTGGATGCGGACGCGGCGGCGCCGGGCGTGCTGCGGCGTGCCGATCTGACGCGCCAGGCCGGCTCGGGGGGCCCCGTGGTCAATCCCGCGGGGGTGCTCGCGGTGGGGGACACGCTGTGGGTCTCCTCCGAGTCCTCGGACGTGGTCGTGGCGCTCGACCGGAGCACGCTCGCCGAGAAGGCCCGGGTCGCGGTGGGCCCGGGGGCCCGGCAACTGGTGGCGCTGGATGCCGCGGGCACGGTGGCCGTCCACTGCTTCCAGAGCCTCGAGCTGTGGGTGCTGCGCGCGGACGGGACGGTGTCCCAGAAGGTGAAGCTCGCGGAGGATCCGCGTCCCGCGAACGTGGCGCTCGGCGAGCGCGTCTTCACCCGGCCCGGTGGGGGCTTCGCGGCGAACCACTCCTGCTCGAGCTGTCATGTGGAGACGCAGAACGACGGCATGGTGTGGCGCTTTGGACCGTCCATCTGGCACAACGTCCGGCCGCTGCAGTTGCTGGACGCCACCACGCCACTGGAGTGGGGCGCCTACGTCTCCAGCTCCGAGAACTTCGGCTACCAGGGGCCCGCGTCCATCGTTTCACGCCCGGCCACGCCCGAGGAGGCGCTCGGACTCCAGGCCTTCCTCGGCTCGCTGCTCGGCGCTCCCAGGGCCACGGGCCACACCCGGCTGGATGGCAGCTACACCGAGGCGGCCCTGCGCGGACAGGCGCTCTTCGAGGGCAAGGCCTCCTGCTCGGGTTGCCACACGCCACCGCTGTACACGTCACGCGGTTATGTCGCGCAGGGCAAGTCCGGTGAGCCGGCCGACATCCCCACGCTCCTGGGCACCTACCGCCACGGCATCTACTTCGTGGGCGCGAAGGCCCGGAGCCTGGAGGCGGCCCTGGAGGTGGCGATCGACTACGTGAAGGTGCCGCTCAGCGCCGAGGAGCGCGCGGATCTCCTGGCGTTCCTGCGCGAGCTGACGCCGAAGGGAGGAGCGCCCCTGGGCATCTGGCCGGACATCGACAGCGACGAGGGTGTCTACCCGGACGTGCGCCCATCCGTGGCCTTCACGGACCCGGTGGATGACACCCAGGGGAAGACGGCCGCCGAGGTGGCGGCGAAGTACGTGGTGCTGGAGGACGAGCCCGGCCATCGCGTGTCCGGCGCGGTGGAGGTCCAGGGCGGACGGCTCACGTTCGTACCGGCGGCGCCGCTCGCGCCGGGGGCCCGCTACCGCTTCCGGGTGCTGCCGGGCCTGCCGTTCCTCTCCGGAGGCTCACTCTGGGGCGAGTTCGGCAGCGAGTTCACCGTCGCGAAGCCGGCCGCGGGCACCTGGCCCCGGAGGATGCGCATGACGATCCAGGTTCCGGGGCGCGGGGGCACCACGCCCGTGGACTTCGTGCTCGAGACGGCCGAGTCCTCCCGTCCGGGTGGGCTCACCCTGACGGTCCTTCCCCAGGGCTCGGGCAACCAGCAGCGTCAGCAGGTCTGGTCGCGGCTGGATGGGAACCAGTGGCGGGTGCAGCCCTTCGCGATGCCGCTCTTCGGCAGCAGCGTGGCGGATGCTTCGGAGGTGGTGGGCTCGGTCACGCAGGTGGATCCGTCCACCCAGGGCATCACCCGGGTGGAAGGGAAGCTGCGCATCCGTGGGCCCGGCATCGACATGCCGGACGTCGCGTTCTCCATCGTTCCGCGCTAACGGCGCTGGAGCGAGGCCCTCACACCCGTACGTGGCCTCGCGCCAGCACCTTGCGATGACCCTCCCAGGACCCCTGCCCCGATTCGTCAGCGAGCTGGCGAAAAACGTCACCCGTCCGGGGTCCCCGGCTCCAGGCGTCTTGAAGTTCCGCGTGCTTGCCTGAGTGCCCACCCCTGGCATGCCGCGTGCTCTGCATTGTGGAGCCAGAAGTCATGCCAATGTTTTGCAGATAAGGGCTCGGGCCCACGTTCACGATTGGCCGCTTCTGGAGACCTGTTCATGGGGAGATGTACACATGCGTCGAGTTGGTTTCGCGGTGTTGGCCTGTCTTGTTTCCGCTGCCTGTGGTCCCGCTCTGGAGAGTGACACCCATGGGCCCGCCGACGCCGTCGGGCAGTCCCATGGCGAGCTGCTGCCCGATGTCGTGATCACCCCGAGCATCCTGGACTTCGGTCAGCAGACCGTGGGCACCACCAGCGCTCCCCTGGCCTTCACGGTGCAGAACAACGGCACGGAGGCCGTGCATCTCTCCTTCGCTGTGAACCCGCCCTTCAGTCCCCGTGCTTTCGATGGCTCGGATCTGGCCCCCGGCACTTCGCGGGAACTCAAGTTGTACTTCAGCCCGACTTCGGCGGGCGCGTTCTCCGCGCCCATCTATATCTTCCCCTCCAGCTCCAGCGGCTGGGGCTTCTTCGAGGGAAGGCTCACGGGAACTGGCATCGCGCCGTAGTCGCCGACAGCGCGTCAGGTCCTGGAGTTCACCAGTGGCAGCTCCAGGGTGAATACGGCGCCCCGGCCCGGTCCCTCACTCTTCGCCAGGATGGAACCGCCCAGGGCCTTCGCCGTGAGGATGCTGCCGTGCAGGCCGAAGCCGTGCCCTTCCTCCCTGGTGGTGAAGCCGGGGCGGAAGATCCTCTCCAGGTTCTCCGGCGCAATCCCCACCCCGTTGTCTTCCACGGCGATGCGCAGCTGCTGCTCGCCACTTTTCTCGAGCTTGAGCCGGAGCCACTTCTCCTCCTGCCCGCTCTCACTCAGCGCACTGGCGGCGTTGCTGATGAGGTGGGTCAGGATCTGCACCACCTTGCTCCGTTGGAGGAACAGGGCCGGCAGAGCCTGGTACTCCTTGATGATGCGCACCCGCAGCGGCTCCAGGACGGGGGTGTTCATCCGCAGGGAGTCGTCCAGCAGCTCCTCCAGGTGGATCCATTCCGGCGCCTCCGAGACCCCGACGTAGGCCTGCTGTGTCCGCACCACCTCGTTGAGGTACTCCACGCTCGCCACCATCGAGCCCACCTCGCCTAGCGTGAACTCCAGATCCTGCCGCATCGCCGCCGCCAGCCCGGAGAGGTAGGCGGGCAGCGCTCTGCCAGCCGCGTCCTTCACCAGGAACTCCCCGAGCTCCTGCTGGTGCGCCTGCAGGAGCGCCGCGGTCCGCGCCAGCTTCGGCACGCGGAACTGCCGCAGCTTGGAGGCCACGATTCCCGCCGAGGTGTTGATGCTGGTGAGGATGTTCCCCGCGTGGTGCAGCACCTCCGCGGCGATCTCGGCCTTTCCAGCGCGCCGCGCGGTGTCCAGCAGCTCCGCCTGGGCGCGCCGCAGTTCGCGCGCCCGCTCCTCGACGCGCTGCTCGAGCTCGTCGTGCGATCGCCGCAGCGCCTCCTGGGCCTGCTGCACGCTTGCATAGAGCCGCGCGTTCGCCAGCGAGATCGAGGCCTGCGACGCCAGGACCTCGAGGACCGCGAGCCGGCTCGGGGTGAACACGCCCGCGGCCAGCCTGTTCTCGACGTAGAGGACACCCACCAGCTTCGCCTGGCTCATCACCGGCATGCACAGGATCGACCGGGGTTTCGCCCGGACCACGTACTCGTCCGAGGCGAACCTGCCGTCGGTCCCCGCGTCCTCGAGGATGAGACTCTCGAGCGAGCGTTTGACGTAGTGCACGATGGAGTGGGGCAGGCGAGCCGACGCCTCGAGCGGCACCGGCTCGGCGTCGACCTTGATCTCGTCGCGATCGACCTCCGCCTCCGCTTCGACAAACAGGGTGTCGTCGCGGGTCAGGAGGAGATACCCCCGCTCCGCCCCCGCGCTCTCGATGAGGATGCGCATCAACGTCTTCAACAAGCCCTCGAGGACGATCTCCTTGGAGATCGCCTGCTGCGCCTTCACCACCGTCATCACGTCGAACGCCTCGTCCGTGGTCACGCCCGTGCTGGTGCTGGTGGTGGTTCCGGACCTGAGCAGGCGCGGGTTCCTCATGTCGAGCAGCTTCACCTTGCCGTGCGCACCCCATTGCAGCCAGGCGCGCCGGGCCTCGCGCAGGTACGTGTCGGCGACGGTGCCGACTCCGCGGGCTCGATAGAACTCCGACGCGACCTCGTACGCGAGCGCCTCGCACTGGATGAAGCCATTCTGGCGAGCCCGGGAGATGGCCTCTTCATACCGCCGCATCGCCTCTTCGGTGTTCCCCCGGAGCCGGGCGAGCTCCGCGGAGATGAGCGCGTACGCATGGCCGAAGTTCGCGGGGCCTGTGTCCGCCCACTCCTGGAGCACCGCATGGTCGGCCTCGAGCTGGCGGAGGTACTCCTGCTGCTCCGCGGGCGAGACCGCGTCGTGGTGCCGGGCCAGCGCGAGTGCCGCGTGATAGTGGTACTCCGCAACGCCCGCCTGGCCGGCGTAGGAGAAGAGGAACGCCCTGCCCTTCAGGGCCATCTCCACGGCACCCCGAGCGTCTCCGTAGATGAGCGCGCAGAGCAGCCGGTACCTGTAGAACATGAACGCGATGAAGGGGACGGCACGCAGCCCGGTCACACTGTCCGGCGCAACCGGTGGAGTCTCTGTTCCCTGCCGCAGACACTCCACCACCTCGCGGAGATCAGCGATGGCCCGCCACACCGCGTCGTTTCTCGTGCGGTGGAGGAAGTCCAGGAAGGTCTCGGCCTCGGAGGAGACGTCTTCGAGGTGGTCTCCCATCATGAACCGGAACACCACGAGGTTCATGATGGAATAGGAGGCGAAGGTGAGCTCACCGGTCTGGCGCGCGGCGGACCAGCTCTCCCGGAACAGCGGGAGCACCTCCCGGAGGTGCTGGATCCGGTGGTTGATGAAGCCTCCGATGACGAGGCACACCTTCGCCCTGCTCCCGACGATGCCTCGCCTGTCCATCAGGTCGACCGCGAGCGCACCGAGGCGGACCGCCTCGCGCCACTTCTTGAGGACATGGCCCATGGCCTGCCCGAAGACGACGTAGCCCATGACGGAGACGTCCGCGTTTCCGTAACGCAGGCTGGCACCGACCATCTGGCAGGCGAGCAGATCGTGCAGATCCGGGTTGATGAAGTACGCCGGTGGCAGGACGGCCGCGAAGAGCGCCAGGAGCGCCCTCTGGTCCGGGTCCGTCATCGGCGCCAGATCCAGGAGCGACTCGAGCTTGCGTTGCTCCAGCTCCTCCCAGAGGGCCTGCACCGTGGCGCCGAGCGCCTCGGGGTTGGGCCGCAGGGGCAGCTCGAGCCCGAACCGCCGCGCACACGAGAGCGCCGCCTCGACGGCCTGGGGGAACTCGCCTCGGGTGCCGTGGAGGTCCACCTTCAAGCGGTGCACGTCCGCCTGCTCGGCCCGGGTGCGCGCACGCGTGATGAGGGAGGAGATCCTCGCCTCCGCCGCTCCAAGCTGCCCGCTGATGAGCTCGCACTGGGCCCGTTGGAAGGTGAGCTCGTAGGTCAGCTCATGGTGGGACTCCCACCCGTCCTGGCCCACGAGGTCACAACCGGTGGCCAGGTAGCTCAACGCAGCCGCATGGGCCGCCGAGCGAATCGCGCTCTTGCCTGCCGCCAGGTTGAGCCGCGCCAGCTCGATCGTCTCGTCTCTGTCGTCGATCAGCGCCGCCGCGAGGTTGAGGTGGTTGACGAGCTCGAACACCGCCGACGGCCGGCGTGCGCGCAGCATCCGTCCGATCCGCAGGTGCAGCGCGATGCGCTGAGCCTCTGGGGTGAGCAGATAAGCGGCCTGCTGGATGCGATCATGCAGGAACCTGTACCCGTGCTCGGAGCGAAGGATGAGCCGCTCCTTGATGGCGCCGAAGAGCCTCGCCTCGAGCTGCTCGAGAGAGCTGTGCACCAGCTCGGAGACGTCCTCGGCATCGAAGGTGTTGCCGATGCAGGCGGCGACCTCGAGTGCGTCCTGGGTGGGCGGGGGGAGCTCCCTCAGCTTCGCGACCATCAGCTCGACCACGTTGTCGGTGAAGCCCTGGGCCTGGATCCGCGCGAGCTCCCAGTGCCACCCGCGCGCCGCCGTGTCGAACTGAAGGAGCTTCTCCTGGTGGAGGGTGCTGAGGAACTGGGTGAGGAAGAACGGGTTGCCTCCGGTCTTCTCGAGGAGCAGGTGAGCGAGTGGCAGCACCCGCGCCTCGTCGGTGCGCAGCGTGTCCGCGAGCAGGCGCTGGGTATGCTCGCGCCCCAGCGGCGAGAGCACGATCGAGGTGATGGGGACTCCCCCCCGGCGCAGCGAGTCGAGCGCCACCATCAGCGGATGGGAGGGGGACACCTCATTGTCGCGGTAGGCGCCTATCACGAACAGGCGGCCTGCCTCCGGGTCGGGGATGACGTGCTGGAGGAGGGCGAGGGTCGCCGGATCCACCCACTGGAGGTCATCGAGGAACAGGACGAGCGGGCGCTTGTCCAGGCTGAGCGCGCCGAAGAAGCGGGTGAAGACCTCGTGAAGCCGGTTCAGCGACTCGGCCGGGCCCAGCTCCTCCACCGGAGCCTGCTTTCCGATGATGAGCTCGAGCTGGGGGAGCATGTCGACCACGAGCTGGCCGTTCACGCCGAGTGCACGCAGGAGGCGTTCCTTCCATGCGGCGATCTCCGCTTCCCCTTCGGCCAGGATCTGCTGGAGGCACTGCCGGAGGGCGGACACCAGGGTGGAGTAAGGACCCCCGGTGTTGAGCTGATCGAACTTGCCGGACGCGAACAAGCCGCGCTCGCGCACCAGCGGCCCGAAGACCTCTCTCACCAGCGACGACTTGCCGACGCCCGAGTACCCCGAGATGAGCGCCAGCGCGCAGCGTCCCGCTTTGACGCCCCGATCGAACGCGCCGAGGAGCGCCGCCACGTCGTCCTCACGGCCGTAGAGCTTCTCGGGGATGCGAAACCCATCCAACGCATCCTCGGAGCCGAGCGGGAATGGCGCGAGCTCCGCGCCCGAGTCCCAGCGCGCGGCGCACTGCTCCAGATCCGCCTTCAGTCCCTCCGCGCTCTGATACCGATCCTCGGGAGCCTTCGCGATCAGCCGGGCCACGAGCCGCGAGAGGACCACCGGCACGCTCGGGTTCAACTCACTCACCGGCCGGGGAACCACCGCCAGGTGGCAGTGGAACCACCCGAGCACGTCCTCCGCCGAGAACGGAGGCACTCCCGCCAGCATCTCGTAGAACGTGATGCCCAGCGAGTACAGGTCCGAGCGGTGATCGACCACGCGGTTCATCCGGCCTGTCTGCTCGGGCGACAGGTACGCGAAAGTCCCCTCGACCATGCTCGCGGGGCGGAAGGACGAATGCTCGCGGGGGAGGGCCGACGCGATTCCGAAATCCGCGATCTTCACCACGCCTGTCGCGTCGTTCACGATGATGTTGGCCGGCTTGATATCGAGGTGAACGATTTCGCGGCGGTGGACCTCGGCGAGGGCGGACGCCATCGAGATCGCGAGCCGCAGGAAGGCGCGGAGCTCGCTCGGGCCGGAGAGCAGCCGATTGAGCGAGTGACCCTGGAAATCCTCCAGGACCAGGGCCGCGGTACCCGGCAACTGCAGCAGCTCCAGGGCCTCCACGACATGAGGCGAGCCCTGGCACTTCCGGAGCAGCCCGAACTCGCGCTCCAGCCGCGCGATCCCTCGCGAGTCCACGTGTGCCATCTCTGGCATCTTGATGATGACCGGACGTCCGTCGGCCTGTCGCAAGCCCCGAAACAGCGTGTGCTTCGCCCCCTGGTGAATTACCTCCAGGACCGAGTAGTTCGGAATCGTTGGCAACATTCGTGAACAAGAAGGCTAGGCGCTCTGCCGCCATTTCGTCACCTGAGGCGGGGTGAGGACGCTCCTCTCCTCCTCTCCCAGTCCTTCCCAAGCGAGTCTCGTTCTGGCTCGCGTCCCGCGAGTCGAATTCTTCGACACCGTAGCTGGGTGGTCGGGCGCTTGCCGAACGACAACCGCTCGGGCTCACGAACGAGCCCATGTCCCGCGCGTCTTGGCAGAGCGCCCTTTCGCTCTCACCCATCAAGGTTGGACCGGAGGAAATCATCAACCCGTTTCCCATCCACGACCGCGCTTTCCCGGGCCGCGAGGAAGCAACCGCGCGCTGGTCACTCTCGCCCGCCCTGCTGCTGACGGTGGCGGTAGGGGTGCTGTTCACGATCGGATTGCTCGATTTCGACAGCAGGGTCCGTCGCGTCCAGGAGCAAGAGGCCCTGGCCCAACAGAAGGCGCGCACCCAGGAGCTGGCGTCGGAGCTGAGCACCACGCTGCGTGGCGCCGAGCAGCTCATGGACACCCTGGCCGTGCTCGCGGGCCACCTCCCGGAGAAGCACATGCTCGAGGAGTTGATGCGCCGCCTGCTGGCCTCCGCGTCGGAGAGCACCGTTTACGGGCTCGGCGTGTGGTTCGAGCCCGGTCAGCTCGTGCCGGGGGTTCACTACATGGGGCCCTACGTCCACCGGGACCTGGCGAGGCGTGAAGGTCCTCCGATCCTCACCTATGAGTGGTCCACGCCCGCCTACGACTACTTCCAACAGTCCTGGTACCAGCAAGCGCGCACGCGTGGGGGCCGCATCGTCATCTCCGAGCCCTACATCGAACAGGACCAGGCCTACGAGACGCTCTCGAGGGCCGTCTTCGACGACCGGGGCCAGTTGCGCGGGGTGGCGAGCGTGGACCTCTTCCTCTCACAGTTCAGGGACATGATCCTCGAGGCCAACCACTCTCCCTCGGAGATCCTCTATGTCACCAGCCCCGCTGGCGCGCTCCTGGCCCACCCGCACGAGGAGCGTCTGCTCGCCTGGGCACGAGCGCGGGGCAGGTCCGTGCGGTGCCTGTGCGAGCTGACCCTCGTGGATCTGCGGACGTGGGAACACGAACAGGGATTGGATCGAGGACGGCACCTCTCCGAGGTGAGTGTCTCCCAGGCGGGTTGGAGGGTCTTTGCTTCGACGGACGAAGGCGTGCTCTTCAAGGCCGCGCGCCGGCAGTGGGGGCTGGTGGTGACCCTGTGCGTGCTCCTCTGGGGCGGTCTTTGGGCGAGCAGCCTGGCCATGGCCCGCTCGGAACGGAACCGTTCGCTGCTGCGCACGCTCGCCGAGCGCCAGCGTCAGGAGGAGGAGCGGCAGAGGCTGCTCGCACAGGTTCGGCAGCGCTCGGCGGAGCTCCAGGCCATCCTGGAGGGCATGGTCGACGCCGTCATCGTGACCGATTCCGTGGGAGTCATCACCCTCGCCAACCGGGCCGCGCTGACACTCTTCGGGCATGCGGCCCACGAGGGCATCCGGCTGGACACCGTGTACCCGCACCATTGCCCCCAGGGGCTGGATGGGCAGGACATTCCCTTTGACGCCCTGCCCATGATTCGCTCCCTTCGGGGTGAGCAGGTGTACGACACGGATCTCATCATCAACAGGCCTGAAACGCCTCGGAAACTCGTCCTCCGGCTGAACTCCGCGCCCATCCGCGACGAAGCGGGCCGTGTCGTCGCCGCCGTGTCGGTGGCGCGCGACATCACCCAGGCCATCGAGCTGCAGCGTCTCCAGGGCGACTTCGTGAGGATGGCCGCGCACGAGCTGAAGACGCCCCTGACGGTGATGAAGTCTTTCGCGCAGATCGCCCGGCGTACGGAAACGTCCTCCTCCGCCCTGAGCCGGTTGCTCGAGGGCATCTGCCGCGGCGTGGATCGCATGGATCGGCTGGTGCGGACGCTGCTCGATGCCTCCCAGCTCCAGAGTGGTCAGTTGCACTTCGAGAAGGAGGAGGTGGAGTTGTGTGCGCTGGTGGATGCCGCCATCGCGCGGACGGCCGCCAATCACCCGCACAATCCCATCCACCGCCAGCCGCGCCCCAAGACGTGGGTGTTTGGAGACCGTGAGAGGTTGCTGCAAGCGCTCACCGAGTTGCTCGACAACGCCGCACGCTACTCACCCGTGGGCGAGGAAGTGGAGGTTGCCCTCACCCTGGAGGGTGACAAGGTGGAGATCTCCATTGACGACAAGGGCATCGGCATCCCGACGGAGCAACGGGAGCGGGTCTTCGAGCGCTTCTATCGCGCCCATGCGGGCACGCCCCATGATCGCGGGGGACTGGGCCTGGGATTGTTCCTGGCCCGGGGCATCGTCCAGCAACACGGAGGCCACCTGGAACTGGAGAGCAGCGAGGGCGTGGGAACCCGCGTGCGCGTGTGTCTGCCACGTCTGCTCGCGCGACAACCTTCTCTGGAGAGGACCTCGTGCGAGCCCCCCTCGCGACCGCTCGGGAGCTGAACTGGACTGAAAGGCGCTCCGCTCAGTCCTGCACGACCCGGAACCAGTAGCGATTGGCGATCCGGAACTCCTCGCCCGAGGCGAGGAGGGCCACCTGCCGCGGCGCACCGCCCACGTGAATGCCATTCGTGCTCCCCAGGTCCACCACCAGGAGCCGGAGCTTGTCGGGCATCACGGCGAGCAGCGCGTGCAGCCGCGCCACCGTGCCCTCGGGCATGTGGATCTGAGCGTCCGTGCTCCGGCCGAGGAACACCGTGACTCCCACGGGCACCTGGGTCTTCGTGCCGAGCGGCATCGGCGTGTCGCCACCGAAGCCCGGCTCCGACCGGATGAACACCACCGAGAAACTCATGGGGCCATCCAAGCCCAACTCGCACCTCACGCCAAGTGAGCCAGATGGGCCCCGTGCCGCCTCCGCCGCGTCACGACCGCCGCCCCGAGCAGCACGAGCAACGTGCCCACGCTCACCCAGGCGCCCGCGGCCAGTCCGGGCGTGCGGTAGCTGAAGACGACCTGGTGCGTTCCCGGTGGCACCACCACCGCCCGCACGGCCCCATTGGCCGGGAGGATGGGCGTGGGCGTCCCATCCACGCTCGCCGTCCACCCCACGTAGAAGGCGTCGTTGAGGACCAGCACCTCGCCGCCCCGCGCGTTCACCTCCACCTCGACCCGCTCCGGCGCGAACCGGGCCGCGGTGACTTCCCCCCGGGGCGCCTCCAGGGGCGACTCGGGAAGGGGCGCCGCGCACTCCACGACCACCTCCCGGGGAGCTTGAAGGCCGCGCAGCCGTCGCACCGCCTCCTCCGGACCGGCCACGCAGCGTGGGTGGGCGAGGTACACGCGCGGCAGCACGCTCGTGTCCTCCAGCAGCAACAGCCCGAAGGCATCCATGCGATCCACCACCCGGCGCGGCCCGTTGACCAGCAGGGAGATGGCATCGTGTGAGATGACGAAGTAGCGCGTGTTGAAGAGGGCCGCGGTGCGCGTGGCCCACGCCGGCCCATCATTCCACAGGGCCAGGACTCGCCACGAGACGGCTGGCAGGTGCGCGCTCGAACTCTCCAGACCGAAGAGGGCGGGCACGAGCGGCACCAGAGAGGCGCCGCTGACCAGGGAGTCCGTCTCCTCGAGCGAGGGCAGTGGCAGGGGCTTGGGGGTGTAGTAGGGGCCCGGCACGCGGAACAGCCGGGGCGGAGGGCCGCGCTGGGTAAGGCGCTCCTCCTGGATGCGCAGCACGAAGGGCGGAGGCTCATCGAACAGGTCCGAATCGCCCACCTTGTAGATGGAGCCGTTTTCCAGCAGCAGACCCGCGAAGCACAGCGCCCCCACCCACCCGGTCCGCCACACCGGGGAGCGCCCCCCCATGAGCAGGCCGCCCAGCAGCAGCAGGCTCACACCCGCCACGCCACAGCCCTGGACGAACTGTCCGCCGATGCGCTGCTGAGCCTCCGGCCATGGCGTGCCCTCCCAGAAGCCCGTCAGCCACCCGATGGAGAACACCTGGTGGCTCCATTCCAGGCCGCCCACCGCGAGCACCAGGGCGCCCAGTCCCCCCGCGAGGCCCCCCACCCAGCGCCGGGCCACGGACTCACGCTCGAGCCACTCGAAGCCCACGCCCGCCGCCATCGCCAGGGCGAAGGTGACGAAGGGCATCAGCTTCTCCGGATAGCGGAAGGAGCGCCAGGGAGGCACCCACTCGAAGACCCAGGCATACAGCGCCGCGTGCTTGCCCAGCGCCAACAGCAACACGCCCAGCGCGGCGGCGGTGAGCAGGACGGTCAGCGGGCGGCGAAGATGGGCGGCCACGGCCACGCCCGCCAGCACGAGCACGGGCGCGCCGACGAAGAGCGAGTCCACCCACAAGTCGATCATCGAGGTGGACAGCAGCCGCTCGTCGATGGCGATCTGCGTGCGCGTGCCCGACTCGCCCGCGAAGAGAGGACCCAGGAACAACTCCAGCAAACGCAGGGGATGAACGGACCACACCATCGCCGCCTCGACCGTCTGACTGGACGCTCTCACGTGCGGCAGGATCTTCAACGTCGGGAGGATCTGCACCGCCGACAGCAGCACGCTCACGCCCCCTACCCCCAGCGCCTTGCCGAGAGAGAACGCGCGCCCCTCGGGGGCCGGGCGGCAGACGCTCCACAGCAGCAGGCCGCCCAGACAGACCGCGTAGCTCTGCACGTCTCCGGAGAACAGCACGAGGCTGAGCAGCACGGCGGCTCCCAGCCCCCGCCCCACCGTGGGCGCCGCGAGAAAGCCCTCCAGCGCCCAGAACACCCAGGGCATGGTGACCGCGGCCATGAGGTACAGGGGGTTGTTGGTGATGCCAACGAGGTAGCCACTGAAGGTGTAGCTCACCGCGGTCAGCAGCGCGGGCCCGAGCCCCAGTCCGAGCCGCCGCGCCAGGGCACTCATGCCGAGGAACGCCACCGGATAGCACAGCAGCATGATCCACTTGAGGCCCTGGGCCCCGGGCAGGACCAACGACAACCACTGGGCCGGGTGGAACGCGCCAGAGATGACCATGCCCACGTACGGCTGACCGAGCCCGTCGAACGGATACCACTGGGGGAACTCCCCCCCCAGCACCCGCTCCCGCCAGTACTCCCAGAGCGGGACGTACACGTGCTGCACGTCCCGGAGGAAGAAGACGTTGGCGGAGAAGACGGCCCGGTGGAAGAAGACGAGGGTCAATCCCAGCGCCAGCAGGAGCGGGAGCCGCCGCGGCGCGGAGGACGGAGCCGTGGGCTCGGGCATGATGGACTCCAGGGATTTCATGAGCGGCAGGCGCGGGAGTCTACAGGGGCGCATGGGACGGATGGGGGCTCAGTTGAGCCCGACCCCGAGCGGCGCTGGCGCGGGGCCCTCTTTCCCCCGTGCGTGGGCGAGAGGGCCTCGTCTCAAAGCCTGGTGATGCGGAACCAGTTGAAGTTCCAGCCACCCGTCTGGGCGTAGATGCCGACGTTGTAGGTGCCCGCCGTCACGGTGACGGTATGCGAGAGGGTGGTCCAGGACTGCCAGCCCCCCGTCGCCGGAATGTCCAGCGTCCCGAGGACCGTGGCGCCCGCGTTCAGGTCCAGGGACAGGCGCCCACCGGACGGGCTGGCGACGCGGTACTCCACCCTGGACGTGCCGGAGGAGGGGAACTGGATGCCTTTGTACGCCAGCCAGTCCACACGTCGCACACGAAGCTGTTGGGCCAGGTGATGGTCCGGTTCACGTCCGGGTCGAAATAGATGGCCACGTCATTGTCCTGATAGACGCGGGAGACGGTCTGGTTGTGTTCGAACCAGTGCTCCGTCCAGGTCGCGGGCGCGTTCTGCGCCAGGACAGGGGTGGCGGAGAGCAACGGCAACATGAGGCACAACGAAGCAGGTAGGAATTTCATGGCAGGCGTATAATCAAACATCGATGACGAGAAGCGTGAATCATTCGTCAATCAAAGCCGCCCCGCTCGCCACGAGAAAACCAGCGTTGATGAATCATGGGCCGGGGAGTGCTCGCTCCCTCTTTCGAGTGATTTCCGCCAGGGTCCAATGTTTTAGCCTGTGGAGACCGTGGCCCCCGCCCTGACCGTCGAGAACACCATGCAAGCCAGTGACTACAACCCCATGTTGCCCGCGGTACAGGCCAATCCCTACCCGTACTACGCGACGCTCCGCGAAAACGCCCCCATCTACTTCAACGAACAACTCGGCTGGTACATCGTCAGCCGCTACGAGGACGTCATCGCCATCACCAAGAACCCGGCGGTCTTCTCCTCCGCGCGAGCCATCGTGCGGCCGGAGCAGCTCGACGCGGCGGAGAAGGTGGCGCCCACCGCCGTTCGCGCCTTCCGCCGGGGCATCCTCCTCAGCGAGGATCCGCCCCTGCACACGAAGACCCGGAGCGTGGTGAGCCGGGCCTTCACCCCCAAGCGCATCGCCGAGATGGAGCCGCGCATCCGGCAACTCGCCCGCGAGCTCATCTCCCAACTCCCCCGCTCGGGCGAGTTCGATCTCATCCGGGACCTGGCCGAGCCGCTGCCCGTCATCGTCATCGCGGAGATGATGGGCGCGGAGCCGAAGCTCCGGCACGAGTTCAAGCGCTGGTCCGACAATGCCGTCGCCACCTTCTACGCGCTGGCCCGTGGCGCGGAGCTGTCCGGCATCGAGCGCACCTCGCAAGAGATGCACGACTACATGTCTCGGGCCCTGGAGGTGCGCCGCCAGCAGCCCCGGGATGATCTCATGCAGGCGCTGCTGGACAACGGCGTGCGCGAGGGCCTGCTCTCCGTGGACGAAGCGATCGCCTTCTGCCGGCTGCTGCTCGTGGCGGGCAACGAGACCACCACCAGCCTGCTCGGCAATGGCATGCACGCGCTGCTGAGCCACCCCGATCAACTGGAGCGGCTCACGCGCGAGCCCGCGCTGATCCCCAACGCGGTGGAGGAGATGCTCCGCTACGACTCGGCCGCGCAGGTGTTCTTCCGCAAGGTGACGCAGGACGTGGAGGTGTCCGGCACGCACCTCCCCGCGGGGGCCAACGTCCTGTTGCTCTTCGGCTCCGCCAATCGCGACCCGCGCAAGTTCCAGGATCCGGACCGCTTCGATGTGACGCGCAACGCCACGGGCCATGTCGCCCTCGGCCACGGCATCCACTTCTGCCTCGGAGCGCCCCTGGCCCGGCTGGAGGCCCGAGTGGTCCTGGAGGAACTGCTCACGCCCGACCGCCAACTCTCCCTGGTGCCGGGCCAGCATCTGGAGAACGTGCCGAACTTCAACGTCCGGGGCCTCAAGTCCCTGAGGGTCCGCACGGAGCCCTCACCGGGCGCTCGCGCGAGCACTTGAGCGGAAGGTGGAACCCGACGTGGCTTCCGGGGAGGACACGCCAGGCTCCGTCTGGACAGCTGACATGCTCAGGGGGCAGACACCGGGTATGCGACCCCCAACGCCCACTGGTCCGTCGCGCTCAGCAACCAGGTCTGGTAACTGGCCTTGTTGCAGTAATTCATGATGGAAGACGGGTCCCAGTCGCCGAGCGTCCAGTCACCGGAACCCGTATTCACGTTCCCTGGCTGCTGGTCCTTGCACCATTGGGGCGTGTCTGGTCGGTCCTGCTCGTGCTGGAAGCCGATCGCATGCCCGAACTCGTGTACCGAGACGAACTTGATGCAGGTCCAGTAGTAGTTCGCGTCGCGCGGGTCGCACCACGAGTAGAAGTTGAGCCACATCGGGGTCGGTCTGTTTGGCCCCAGGTAGCCCACGGCCGAGCGAGGATGGCTGTCGTCGACCACGATATGGATGCCACCAGAGCGCGGGGCACAGGTTCCCCAGCCGGTGAACCGGAGGCTGCCATAGCGCTCCCACGTCTCGGCGAGTGCGTCGCGAGTGGCCTGGCGCTGCTGCGCATGCTCGGGTGCCGGGTTCTCCCAGCAGACCGGGATGGCCGCGTTGGGGCGAGGCCAGAGGAGACCCCGGGACGCATACAACGCGTCGCCAGAAGAATCGAGGCGAGCGGAGGAGTTCTCGTTGGATGAGATATCTGGTCCGCACGCGGACAGGACGAGCGCTGATGCAAGCAATGCAGGAAGTCGGTTCATGGCTCAACAGAGGGAGACGGGAACTCCGCTTGGGCGGTGTGCTCTCGAGAGCAGAAAGGGCTGCTCGGGCGCGAGCGTGTACCAAGGGCATGCGGAGATTGGAAGCTAAACAATTTAAGCATGTTTTTCTTTCTTCTCCGGCACATGATTGCAACTTGCGTGTTTCATCATGCGGTGCGCCAGGTAGGAGCCCCGCTCCGACTCATGCTCAGCCGTTCCGCCATCGCTCGACGACTTCCGGGTTCTCCTGGAACCAGCGAGCAGCGGCCTCGGCGGGGGACTTCTTCTCGACGTTGATCAGATAGTCGAGGTAGGTAACCTCGGCGTTGCCGAGATACATCCCGCGCAGCATGCGCAGCGCCTCCGGATGGAGTTTCGAGAGCTGTTCCTTGCGCAGGATGAGAGTCGCCTCGTCCTTCCCGCGCAACAGCCCCTTGGGCTCGGCGAGCTCGCGAATGCGGTAGCGGTGGTGGAGGTGCTGCGGGTGCCAGAGCGGGACGACGACCCAGCGCTTCTCCTCGACGGCGCGAGTGAACGCGTCCTCGCAGTCCTGCTGCGTCCCATTGCGGAACTCGTAGCCAGCGCTCCCCAGCCCGTAGGCTTGCATGATCTCCACGGAGAAGCGGCTGATGCCAGCGCCGGGCCCGATGCCCTGGATCACCTTCGTCATCCGCGCGGCGACGTCTGGTTTGAGGAGGTCGGCGACAGCCGACACGGCGTCCTCGGGCACGTAATCAGGTACACCCCAAAAGGCGTAGGGGTTGTAGAGGACGGAGAGCTTCTCGACCTCGTTCTCGAAGGGAGCGAGATACGTACCGTGACTCCCGGGCAACCACGCGGAGGAGAGGAGATCGATCTCCTTGCGCTGCATGCGCGCGAACATCTCCTCATGCAGCGCGGTGCTGAACTCCACCGGGTGGCCATGGTCGGTCAGGATCCGTGCGACCACCGCCGCCGCGGCGGCGTGGAACGAGAGATCGATCTGTCCGAGCGTGATGGCCGGCCGCGTGAGGACGCGCTCCTCGGAACCACAGCCGACGGCCCACATGGCGCCCACGGTGCCCAGCGTACTTTGGATGAATTGACGTCGATTCATGGCGGTTCTCTCCTGAGAGGGCATGGCGACTCCGCGCCGGCTCCTGTCAGGAGCGAGCCCGCGCGTTCACCGTGGCACTACCCTGCACTCTCAGGAGCGATGGAAAAAGGCTTCGCCGAGACGAGGACTCATGACGCGGGGGCACGAATGAGAGCCTGAGCCGTTTGGGTGGACAAACCGGACCTCGGCCCCGCCATGCATGGACTCAGTGGCCAGCGTCGGCGCCCGTGCCGGCATCTCCAGGCAAGGGCAAGACATCGTCACAGGGGGGGAGCGCTCCCCCATCCGGGCCCGTGCCCCCGTCCGCGTCCGTCAGCCCTCCGTCCGTGGCGGGCCAGGCACACTGCGATGAAGGCTCGTAGTCGTAGCAGTGGTACCGATCCGAGCCACCGTCCGGCGCGGGCTCGTCACAGGGCGGCATGCCGTAGCAGGCCATCAGCGTGATGGCCGCCATTCCCGCGCTGGCCAGGCCCACGAGGGCCGTCACTCCCGTGCCACCACGAGGCGCGGCCTCCGTCAGGGCGGTGCCACAATGCACGCACGTGGTGCTGCCCGGGGGAACGAAACCACGACACTGCTGACAGGCGGAGAGAGAGGTCATTGGCGTATCCTATGTGCGGGGCCACCAGCATGACGGCCGACGCGCGGGGCCCTCAGCGAAGCCCGTGCCGCGCGTAAAACGCCGGAATCATTTGGCCTCCCGCTTCCGCCCCATGACAAGCGTGCCAGGGGGATGCGGGCGTGCCCGGTTCTTGCTCCAGCCAAGGGGATGTCCATGCCGCGCCGACTCGATGTCTCCCGACCCGACCACCACCCGGCCTACGTGGTCTGGGAACTGACGCTGCGCTGTGATCAGCCCTGCACCCATTGTGGCTCGCGCGCGGGCACCCAGCGGCCCAACGAGCTGTCCACCGGGGAAGCCCTGGACGTGGTGCGTCAACTGCGCGAGATGCGCGCGCGCGAGGTGGTCCTCATCGGCGGCGAGGCCTATCTGCACCCGGGCTTCATCGACATCATCCGCGCACTGAAGGAGGAGGGCATCCGCCCGGGGCTGACCACGGGCGGGCGCGGCATGACCGAGGCCCTCGCGCGGCAGGTGGCCGAGGCGGGCCTGTACGCGGCCTCGGTGAGCATCGATGGCCTGGAGCCCACGCACGACCTGATGCGGGCCGCCCCGGGCAGCTTCGCCTCGGCCACGGCGGCGCTCGGCTTCCTGAGCGCCGCGGGCGTGCGCGTGGCGGTCAACACGAACTTCAACCGGCTCAACCAGGCGGACCTGGAGCCGCTCTACGAGCACCTCAAGGGCCTGGGCCCCCGCGCCTGGCAGCTTCAAATCACCGCGCCGCTCGGACGCGCGGCCGACCGCCCCGCCCTTCTCCTGCAACCGTGGGACCTGCTCGAGTTGCTGCCGCGCATCGCCGCCCTCAAGCAGCGCGCCTTCGCCGACGGCATCACCCTCATGCCCGGCAACAACCTGGGCTACTTCGGACCCGAGGAAGGAGTCCTGCGCTCGCCTGGCCCCGACGCCTCGGACCACTGGCGCGGCTGCATGGCGGGCCGGTACGTGATGGGCATCGAGTCCAATGGGGCCGTGAAGGGCTGCCCCTCCCTGCAGACGGCGCACTACGTGGGCGGCAACCTGCGCGAGCGGCCCCTGCGCGACCTCTGGGACAACGCGCCCCCGCTCGCCTTCACGCGCACGCGCACCGTGGAGGACCTCTGGGGCTTCTGCCGCACCTGCCCCTTCGCCTCCACGTGCATGGCGGGATGCAGCTTCACCGCGCACGCCCTCTTCGGAAGACCGGGCAACAATCCCTACTGCCACTACCGGGCCCGTACCCTGGCGAAGCAGGGCGTGCGCGAGCGGCTCGTCCCCCAGGCGCCCGCCCCGGGCAAGCCCTTCGACCATGGGCTGTTCGACCTCGTCGTCGAGCCCCTGGATGCGCCGGATCCCCGTCCGCCCACCCCGCGCATGTTGGTGAAACGCTTGAAATGGCCCGAGGCCCACACCCCCCAGATGGGGGGTGCTCGAACGGACCCCACCGGGTGAACCGTCAGGCCCAGGACTCGCTCGATTCGAACAGGCGGGCGTCGGTGTCCTTCTCGTACGGCATGCCCCTGGGCATGTGGAGGACCTCCATCTGCATGCCCCACGGCGTCAGGAAGTAGACCCAGCGGTCCCCGGCGATGGGCCCCTCGGTGATGGTCTGCGGCTCGTCGAGGATCTTCACGCCGGGCACCGACTGGAGATAGTCCACCGCGGCATCCACGTCGTCGACGCCGATCGCCAGGTGGTGGCCTCCCCAGTCGCTGTTGCGCGGCAGCTCCCGCCGCTGGTCCGGCGACGTGTACTCGAACAGCTCCAGGTTGCTCACGGGCCCGAAGCGGAGCATGGCGATGTGGGTCGAGGCCCGCGGGTGCACGTTGAGATGGCGCGTCATCCAGTCGCCCGTCTGATCCTCGACAGGGCCAATCCGATACAGCAGCTCGGCCCCGAGGACGTTGACGAAGAAGTCGACCGCCTGGTCGAGGTTGGGAACGGTGTAGGCGAGGTGATGGACGCTGCGCGCGCCAGGAATGCCCTTGCTGGTACGGCTCATGACGAACCCCTTTCGAAAGTGATTACAGACGGTCCGCGTACTGCTGGTTGGGAATGGCGCTCATCAACATCAGGCCGCCATCGACGGAGAGGGTGACGCCCGTGATGTAGGCGGCGTCCGGTCCCGCCAGGTGGGCGATGAGCGCGGCGACCTCCCGGGAGCGCCCGGGCCGGCCAATGGGGATCTCCGGCCGGGAGATCTCCGCGGCGTCACGGCTATCAGGCACCCCGTTCATCGGCGTGGCCGTCTCTCCCGGGCTCACCGCGTTGACGGAGATGCCGTAGCGGGCCAGCTCCAACGCCATCACCTTGGTCAACAGGCCCAGCCCCCCCTTCGAGGCGCAGTAGGAGGAGCCTCCCATGATGGGGACCAGCTCGTGGACGGACGTCACGTTCACGATGCGCCCCCCTCGCCCCTGGGCCACCATGTGGCGCGCCGCCACCTGGGCGCACAGGAAGGGACCCGTGGTGTTGATGGTGAGGATGCGCTGCCAGTCCTCCGGCGTCTCCTCCAGGAACGAGGCGCGGCGGTTGACTCCGGCGTTGTTGACGAAGACATCCACGCCCCCGAGCACACGGATCACCTGCTCCACCGCGCTCGCCGCGTCCGCTGGATTCGTCAGATCCATGCGGAAGGGCAGCGCCCGCACGCCATGGGCCTCCACCTCCGCGGCGACCCGCCGGGCTCCCTCCGTGTTCGAGTTGTAGCCAATCCCCACGTCGAAGCCCTTCTCGGCCAGGGCGATGGCGGTGGCCTTGCCGATGCCAGAGCTGGCACCCGTCACGATGGCGAAACGCTCGATCATGTCTCTTCCTCCAGCAGTTCGTAGCCCGCCTGGGCGAGGCTGCCCGCCCCCAGGTAGCCGTAGACCGTCCGCGTGGTGACGCCGGGATCCGTCTGGAAGCCGTGCCATTCACCGGCCGGGATGTAGGCCAGATCGCCCGGGTTCAACCGCACCGGGCCGTCCTTCGTGAGGTGCTCGCCACCCCCTTGCAACACCAGGAAGAACTCATCGGCGCGCGGGTGCCGATGGAGCTGGTGACTGCCTCCCGGAGTGAACGTCGAGGTGGCCACGACCACCGAGCGGGTGCCCACCGTCTGCGTGGTCGCCAACCAGTGCACGCCCATGTCGATGAAGCCGCCCGCCTCGCCCAGCGGGCTGTGGCTCCCCTGGTCCGCCGTCCGGGAGATGCGGCAACCACATCCGGAACCACCGTGCACCGCGTGCGGCTCCGCCTTCCGAGGATCGTTGGTGCCCCCGTACACCACCAGGAGCACCGTGTTCCCGTCGCGCCCGGCCTCGAAGGCGCGCGAGGTCCCCGGTGGGTTGAAGACACCCTCCCCCGCCTTCAGCGGCCAGCCCGTCCCTTCTCCGAGCCAGTCCCCCTTGCCCGAGAGCAGGAAGGTGACCGACTCGGCTCCGGGCAGCGCGTGCACCGGCAGCCCGGAGCCCCCGGACAGCTCCTGGATCATCAACATCCCGAGCGACTCCGGAATGAGTTCCCGGTTGACCAGCCACTGCACTCCGCCCGAGCGCTGTCGCGAGGAGCCGTTCCAGGCCTCGAGGGTCCGCCGGATCATGACGCCCTCCGGCTGTCGTTGAAGCGCAGCAGCACCTTGGGCGGACCGGAGCGGCCGCGCTCGAGCATCTCGAAGGCGTGTCCGGCCTGCTCCGGGGGAAGCACCCCGGCGACCAGCGGCCTGGCGTCCAGCACCCCGTCGACGAAGAGCTGAATCGTCCGATCGTAGTAGTCCAGGCCGTGCCGGATGCCGAGCAGATCGACCCCGCGCAGGACGAGCTCCCCGGGCACGAACCCGGCCACCGGCTCGTTCGCCACGCCGACCACCGCCACCCGGCCACCCGTCCCCGCGAGCTGGACGCCGCGCAGGAAGGCGCGCGGAGAGCCGGAGGCCTCGATGACGAGCGAGTACGCCCCCTCCCTCGCCTGGTCGGGCCGCAGCGTGCGCCGGGCCCCGCAGGCGGCGGCCAGCTTCAGCCCCGCCTCGTCGATGCCAATCGCATCCACGCTCCGGGCCATCCGCGCGGCCAGTTGCACGGCGAGCAGCCCCATCGTCCCCGTCCCCACCACCGCGACCTCGTCCTCCAGCCCGCAGCGAACCTTGTCGAAGCCCCCCACCACGGTGACCGCCGGCTCGATGAACGCGGCGCTCAGGTCATCCAGGGCCTCCGGCAACACGGTGAGCGAGCGCATGGGCATGCGGATGTACTCGGCCGCGGCGCCCTGCAGCCCGTAGAGGCCCACCTCCACCAACCGCTCGCAGTGGGGCCGCTGGCCGCGCTGGCACATCCGGCACAGCCCACAGGGCACCATGGTCTGGCCCACCACCCGGTTGCCCACGGCAAGCCCTTCCACGTCCTCGCCCACGGCGACCACCTGGCCGCACCACTCGTGGCCGAACACCAGCGGAAACCGGGCCCGGCCATCCTGGAGGTACGAGGCGGTGCCGTGCAGCAGCTCCAGATCGGTGCCGCACAGCCCCACATACGAGGGACGGATGAGCACCTCTTCCGGCCGGGGCTCCGGGATGGGAATCCGCGTGAGCTCGACACGCCCCGGCGCCGTGATGGCCACCGCGTTCATCAAACCGCCGGGCCAGGTTCTCGGTTGAATCGCACTCATGCCACGGGGCTCCTCATGGGAAGGGATTGGGTGATGGCGTGGGGCATCACGGCGAGCCAGAGCAACTCCAGCTCATCGCGCCCACTGCTGATGCGGGCCTCCGCCCCGGCGGGCAGGAGCACCAGATCTCCCGCTCCGAGCGGGCGCTCCGCGGGCTCCGAGTCCGGCGCCAGGAGCCGCCCCGTGCCAGCGATGACGAACCAGGCGCTCTCGGTGCCCTCACTGCCTCGGAGCGCGAACCCGGTGCCCGGAGCCAGGCGCACGTAGTCCAAGGCCTCGCACTCCGAATGCAACATCCCGCGCCGGGCCAGACAGCGCCAGAGGATCTCCTCGCCCCGCTCGCGCGTGCGGGAGGTCTTGCCGATGGTGGAGAGGATCATCGCGCTCCACCCCCCGGCACCTCGAGGATCGCCTGGAAGTACTCCAGCCCGTCCGCCCCGGCGGTGACGGTCATCCCGGTGCCCAGGGGCAGCGTGACGGAGACGCCATACTTCAAGGGGACGGTCGCCCCCCCCGAGGCGCTCTCCCCGGAGCCCCGGAGCGTGAACAGGGTGTGCTCCGCGCCCTCCGCGGACAGCTCCTCGCGCTGCCCAGGCTCCAGCTTCACCAGACGGATGCGGCGCAGCGGTCCCGTGAAGATGGGACGAGGATCGACTTCAGGGGTCTGTCTCAGGTTGAGCACCACGGCGTTCGTCACGTCGCTTCCTCCAGAAGGGGTGGGGAGTGTGGGAGCCGAGCCGCGAAACACCGCCGCGGTGGCCGGGCTCAACAGCTCGACCACGAGCCAGCCCAGGCCCTCGTCTCCCACGTTGCGCAGGCCATGCTTCGTCCCGAGGCCCGTCAGGATGAGGTTGCCCGGGCCCACCGGGTACGGCTTGCCGTCGAGCGTCATCTCTCCGCGGCCCGAGAGGATGAAGTAGAGCTCCTCGGTGCGCGTGTGCACGTGCTCCCCGCTGATTCCCCCCGGGGGGATCCACGCCCACTCGATCGCCTCCCACGCGCCGAACAACCCGGCCCGCCGCGCCAGACACTTCCACTGGGACAGCCCCGTGGTGCCGTGCACGCCGTACACCACAGAGGGCTCCTCCAGATCTCCGATGATCAGCCCCTCACGCATGAGCGGCCTCCCTCAAGGACTCGGAGCCACCATCCAGATCGCGCAGGGTGGCGAGCGCCGCGCACAGCTCGGACGGCTGCACGTCATTGACGAAGCACGCCGAGCCGATGCCCATGGCCAAGGGCAGCCGCTGGAGCCCGTCGCGGTGGCGGACCGTGTCGGCCAGGGCCTCCTCCAGCACCGCTGGCTCGCAGAGCCGGTGATACACGGGCAGCTCCAGCTTGCGCATGAGCGCGAAGATGCGGTCGCGCTCCTCCACGCTGATCAGCCCGCGCTGCACCGAGAGCAGCGTGGTCAGCGCCATGTCGATGTTCACCGCCTCGCCGTGCAGCAGCTCCGGCAGGGCCAGCATCTCGACCGTGGGGCTGAACGTATGGCCGTAGTCGACCACCCGCTCCAGCTTGTGCTCCCACAGGTTGAACTCCAGCTCCTCGATCATCCCCGTGATGGCCCGCTCGATGACCCGCGCCGCGGCCTGGTCGCTCTCGGGAGTCTTCCCCTGCAACCGCTCGTCGATGAGCGTGGTGCCATAACGCTCGAGCAGCTCGAACAGGGTGCGATCCTTGATGAGGGCGATCTTGAGGATCTCCGCGAGGCCGTTGACGATGTGCCGGGTGTCCAGCGTGCGCAGGAAGGTGCGATCCAGCAGCGTGTCCTTCGCGGGGAAGTACGTCCCGAGCCGGTTCTTGTGCGCGGCGTGGTTGACGCCCGTCTTCGCACCCACCCCGGCATCCACGAGGCCGATGAGCGTGGTGGGCACGCGCACGTACGGCGTGCTGCGGCGGTAGAGACTCGCGGCGAGCCCGACGATGTCCATGAGCACCCCGCCGCCCATGGCGATGATGGGCTCGTGGCGGCGCGCGATGCCGAACGCGTTGATGGCCTCCACCACGGAGAAGACGGCATCCATCGTCTTGAGCGTCTCGGAGATGGGCAGCGCGAGGATCTGGTACTGCACCCCGTGGTGCTGGAGGTAGTGGCGAAGTTGCACGCCATAGAGGCGGTCCACGGCGGCATCGATCACGATGAGCCTGCGGAGGGTGTCGGAGCGCCGGGTGGCGCCCGCCTCCAGCAGCGCCCGGTTGTCCGGGTCGAGCAGGCCATCCACCATCCGCACCTGATAGTGGACGGGCAGGGCCGTGCTGACGATCCATTTGCGCGACATGTCTCGATTCAAGTTCCGACTCCTGTTGCCGTGTTTTTGTTTTCCTGGTGGAGGGCGCGGGCCGCGGATGTGATGTCAGCCGTTGCGCGCCGAGAGGATGAAGCGCGAGGCCTGCTCGCCAATCAGGACGGTGGGGGCATTGGTGGGGCCGGAGGTGATCTCCGGCATGATCGACGCGTCCGCCACGCGCAATCCCTCGAGGCCATGGACACGCAGCCGCGGGTCCACCACCGAGCGCGCGTCCACACCCATGCGGCAGGTGCTGGTGGGGTGGAAGAAGCAGGTGGTCGCCTCGCGGATCCACTCCACCATCCCGGCACGGCCAAGCGGTCCAGGCATGAGCTCCCGCTTGCGGAAGCGGTCGAAGGCGCGCGAAGCGCCCAGCTCCCGGGACAGCTCGACGGCGACCCGCAGCGCCTCGACGTCCGCCTCGTGGCCCAGGTAGTTCATGTCCAGGATGGGCGGAGCGAAGGGGTTGGCGGAGGCCAGCCGCATGCGGCCCCGGGAGGCGGGACGAACCAGGCCGGGGACGATGGAGTAGCCATTGCCGGGCAGGGGACCCAGCTCGTCGGTGACGACGGGGAACTCGTGGAGGATGGGCTGGATGTCGGGGCGGGAGAGCCCCGTCTGGGAGCGCCACCACAGGGTCGCCTCGGCGCCGTTGCCCCGAGGCGGTGGCAAGGGGATGCGGCTCTCGTAGTTGATGCCCGCCACCAGGATGTGGTCCTGCAGCTCCTGGCCCACGCCCGGCAGGTCGTGCACCACGGGGATGCCCAGGACACGGAGCTCGTCCGCCGGCCCCACCCCGGACTGCATCAACATCTTCGGAGAGTTGATGGCACCGGCCGACAGCACCACCTCGCGCAGGGCGCGCACCCGGCGCACCTGGCCCCCATGACGGAACTCCACGCCCGTGCACCGGCGGCCCTCGAAGATCAGCCGTGTCACCTCGGCGTGGGTGAGCACCGTCAGGTTGGGCCGGCGCATGGCCGGGAAGAGCAGGGCCCGGGCCACGCTGAAGCGCTCGCCGTCGACGACACTCAGATCGAAGAAGCCCGCGCCTTCCATCCGCGCGCCGTTGTAGTCACGCGTCGCCGGGATCCCCGCCTGCTGGGCGGCCTCCATGAAGGCCCGGGCGAGAGGATGCGGATCCACCGCGCGGGAGATGCGCAGCGGGCCACCCACGCCCCGGTACTCGTCCTCGCCACCGGAGTAATCCTCCAGGTCCTTGAAGACGCGGCGGACCGTCTCGTCCTCCCAGCCGGGATTGCCCTGGGAGGCCCAGCCCTCGAAATCCAGGTGATGGCCTCTCACCCAGACACTGGCGTTGTTGCTGGCGCAGCCTCCCAGCATCTTGCCGCGAGGACAGGGGACGACCCGGTCCGCGGCGTGTTTCTGGGGCACCGTCTGGTAGCGCCAATCCAGCTCGGTGCCGAGCAGGTGCCGCCACCGCGACGGGATGAACACGTCCGGATGGGTGCCGGGCCCCCCGGCCTCGAGCACCAGCACCTGATGGGCCGGGTCCTCGGACAGCCGGGCGGCCAGCACGCAACCAGCCGAGCCCGCGCCAATCACGATGAAGTCATAGGCCTCGCGGGGCTGCTCGCGCAGCCGGCGCTGGTTCTCCCAAGCGGCCAGGGCTTCGTCGGCCAGTCCCGCCGCCCGCTCCTCCGGGACGCCCGCCTCCCGGGCGGCGCGAAGAAAGCCCCGCCGATCCAGCTCGCCGCTGCGCACCCGATGAACGAGCAGCCCGAGGCCGCCCTTACCGTCATGCTCCATGGTCTCTCCCGTGGGGAATGGGTCCCGATCAGGAGGAGTGCGCGCCTGGCCGTTGTGAACGGCGAGCCGCGCCGAGGCATCACATGCGCCACGGCTCCGCTCCAACCGTCAGTCCAAGACAAGGAATCAGCTCAGGAGCGAACGGATGCAATCAGTGATGGAGGCATGGAACGAAATCGCGGCGGACGGCGAGCAGGTCAGGGACATCCCCGAGCCGTGCACGGTGATCCTCTTCGGAGCATCCGGAGATCTGGCGGGACGCAAGCTCATCCCCTCGCTCTTCCGGCTCTTCCAGGAGGGGCACCTGCCCATGGAGTTCACCGTCGTCGGCGTCTCGCTGTCCCCGATGGGGCACGAGGAGTTCCGCGCGCGGATGCGGATCGCGGCCGCGCGGGCGCTCGGGGCCGACCGGGTGGACGAGGCGGCATGGAACCTGTTCGCCCGGGGGCTGTATTACCTGACGTTGGATGTCTCCTCCGCCCAGGACTATGCGCGGCTGGGCGAGTTGCTCGGCCAGGTGGAAGTGGAGCGGCGGACGCGGAGCAACCGTCTCTTCTATCTCGCGGTGTCGCCCACCCTCTTCGGTGAGGTGGTGGAGCGGCTGGGAGGATCGGGCCTGTCCCGGCCCCACGCGAGCGGCTGGTCCCGCATCGTCGTCGAGAAGCCCTTCGGCACGGATCTCTCCAGTGCGCGGCGGCTCAACACCCGGCTGCACCGGTACTTCGACGAGGAGCGCATCTACCGGATGGATCACTACCTCGGGAAGGAGATGGTGCAGAACCTGCTGGTGCTCCGGTTCGCCAACGGCATCTTCGAGCCCCTCTGGAGCCGTCAATACATCGACCACGTGCAGGTGACGTGCGCCGAGCCGCTGGGCGTCGAGGGGAGGGGCGGGTACTACGAGCACGCGGGCGTGGTGCGGGACATGATCCAGAACCATGCCTTCCAGGTGCTCTCGCTCATCGCCATGGAGCCCCCCACGAGCCTCGAGCCCGAAGCGGTGCGCGACGCGAAGGTCCGGGTGCTGGAGGCGGCACGGCCCTTCACCCCCGAGCGCATCCGCGCCGAGTGCGTGCGCGGGCAGTACGGGCCGGGCCTCATCGCCGGTACACCCGTGTGTGGGTACCGCCAGGAGCCCGGCGTCTCCCCCACCTCCGGCGTGGAGACCTACGCGATGCTCACCATGCGCTTCGACAACCCGCGCTGGGCCGGCGTGCCCTTCTACGTGCGCTCCGGCAAGCGGCTGAAGGAGCGCGCCACCGAGGTGCTGGTGCAGTTCAAGGAAGGCCAGGGCAACCTCTTCGGCACGGAGCAGCGCGAGGGAATGGCCGCCAACCAGTTGCTCATCCGGATCCAACCGCACGAGAGCGTCACCCTGCGCGTGGCGATGAAGGCTCCCGGGCGGGAGGCGCGCGTGCGCGACATGGACATGAGCTACGTCTACGCCTCCACCCAGGAGGGGCCGCCGCCCGAGGCCTACGAGCGGCTGCTGCTGGACAGCCTGCTGGGGGTCTCCACGCTCTACACGCGAGAGGACATGGTCGAGCGGGCCTGGGAGCTGGTCATGCCCGTGCTGGACGCCTGGTCCACGGAGGGCGCCGAGCCGAACTACGCCGCGGGAAGCTGGGGCCCGGAGGCGGCCAGCCGCCTGCTCGAGAGCCACGGGCGCGCCTGGCACGGGCGGTGAGGCGCGAGGGAACGGACGTCAGGCGGCCTCGCGCGTCCTCGCCGCGAGCCGGGGCCGCTCGGCCGTGGCGGGCTTCGCCGCGCGAGAGAACTCCATCGTGCCATCGTCGATCTTGCCAAAGCGCAGCGTGAGCAGATCGAGCGCGTAGTTCTGATAGAGCCGCCACGGCCGCCTCGAACCCTGCTTCGGCATCAGTCCGAGCGCCCGCTGGACGTAGCCCGACGAGAAGTCCAGGAAGGGCTGCTCCTCGACCGAGTCGTCGCGGCGCGGCATGCAGTGCGTGTAGCCATGCCGCCGCATGTGATTGAGCAGCCGGCAGACATACTCGAAGGTGAGGTCCACCTTCAGCGTCCACGACGCGTTGGTGTAGCCGAACGCGAAGGCCAGGTTCGGCACGTCGCTGAACATCATGCCCTTGTAGGTGAGGCTCTTCGACAGGTCACGCCGCTCGCCGTCGATGCTGAACTCGATGTCGCTCAGCAGTTGCAGCTTGAGCCCCGTGGCGGTCACGATGACATCCGCCTCGAGCTGCTGGCCGGAGCGCAGAGAGATGCCCTTCTCGGTGAAGGTCTCGATGTGATCGGTGACGACCGAGGCACGGCCCTGCTTGAGCGCGTTGAACAGGTCCGAGTCCGGGACGAGGCAGATGCGCTGCTCCCACGGGTTGTAGCGCGGCGTGAAGTGGGTCGCGATGTCGTAGCCGGAGCCGAGGTGCTCGCGCACCAGGTCGATGAGGCGCCGGCTGGCCCATTGGGGCCACTTGCGCACCAGTTTGAAGGTGATGATGCCGCCCAGCACGTTCCTCCAGCGCGTGAGCGCATAGGCGAGCCTCGCCGGCAGGCGGCGGCGCAACGCGTTGGCGAGGCGGTCCTCGGCCGGGCGTGAGACGACATACGTCGGCGAGCGCTGCAGCATGGTGACGTGCGCGGCCTTCTTCGCCATCTCCGGCACGAGGGTGACGGCCGTCGCGCCACTGCCAATCACCACGACGCGCTTGTTCTCGTAGTCCAACGACTCCGGCCAGAACTGCGGATGGACGATGCGGCCCTGGAAGCGCTCCTGCCCGGGGAAGTCGGGCCGGTGGCCCTCGGCATAGTTGTAGTAGCCGCTGCACATGAGCAGGAAGTCACAGGTGTAGCGCACGAGTTCCTTGCCGGGCCCCCGCTCGGCCTCCACCGTCCAGCGCGCCTCCTTCGAGGACCACGAGGCCCGCTTGACGTGGTGGCGGAAGCGGATGTGCCGATCAATCCCATGCTCGCGCGCCGTGTCCCGCACATAGCGCAGGATGGACGGCCCGTCGGCGATCGCCTTCGCCTCGACCCACGGCCGGAACGCGTAGCCCAGCGTGTGCATGTCCGAGTCCGAGCGGATGCCGGGATAGCGAAACAAATCCCACGTCCCGCCGATCGCCTCGCGCCCCTCGAGAATCACATACCGCTTGCCCGGGCACCTGGTCTGCAAGTGATAGGCCGCGCCGATACCCGACAACCCGGCACCCACGATGAGCGCGTCGTAGTGCTCCACCGGGGCGTCCGCCCCCGCGGCCAGGCCGCCCGACGTGTGTTCGTTCAGGTCCGCGCGGCCAACCATGGGAACTCCCGTGCTCGAAAGAAGTGACACCGCTCATTGTCAATTTGTATCTGACAACGAGTCATGTCAATAGGTGCTCCCATGCCCCCCAGCATGGCCGACCAACGACTCTATCGCGGTTCCTCCGCCGAGGAGCGCAGGGCGCAGCGGCGCGAACAGTTCATCAACGCCGCCATCCGGGTCTATGGCGCCCAGGGGTATCGCCACGCGACGGTGAAGGCCGTCTGTGAGGCAGCCGGGCTGACCGAGCGCTACTTCTACGAGTCGTTCTCCAACAGCGAGGAGTTGCTCGTCGCCTCGTTCCAGGCCGTGAAGGACTTCCTCTTCGGGGAGTTGGAGAAGGCGAGCAACGGGACTTCGGGAGACGCCCTCGAGCGCACCCGCACGATGCTCCGGGCCTATTACGAGGTGCTCAAGGGCAATCCCCAATCGGCGCGGGTCTTCCTCGTGGAGATCTCGGGAGTGAGCCCCGCGGTGGACCGGGCCCTCATCGCCGCCCTCGAGGCCTTTGGCGAGCTGATCACCCGGACGCTCACGCCGCGGGGGAGAGGCGGCGCGGCGGACGACCCCCTGCTGCGCGCGGGCGTGGTCGGAGGCGTGCTCCACATCGCCTTGAGCTGGATTTCGAGCGGCTACACGCGGCCGATACACGAGGTCGTCGACGCGGCCCTGCGCTTGTGCCTCGTACTCAACCCTGGAGCCGCGAAGCCGGGACGTGGGGGGGGCGTTTAAAATACCCTGGAGCCGGAGCGACCCGAGACCTCCGTGGTCCCAGGTCACCTTTCCACCCGGCCCCGGAGGTTCCCATGGCGTCCCCCGTGTTTGGCTTCGCCGATCTGCACTGCCACGTGATGGCTCACCTGGGATTCGGCGGGCACCTGCTCGCGGGCTTCCCGGATGGGAACATCGAGCGGGCGCTGTCCCGGTGTGATCTCCACCTGCACGGCGCCTGGGGACTGGGGCAGTTCGGCCGGGACTGGCCCCTGGTGCAGGCGTTCATCGAGGGGGGCTTCGGCCACGGCCCCTGTGGCCATGGCACCTACGCGGACTGGCCCTCCTTCAGCACCATGGCGCACCAGCAGGTCTTCGTGGACTGGCTCAAGCGCGCCCATGACGGAGGGCTGCGGCTGCTGTGCAGCGTGGCCGTGCACAACGAGCTGCTCGGCGAGCAGATGAAACGGCGTGGGCAGCCCCTGGACTCGGACGAGCGCTCCATCGAGAAGCAGATGAACGAGCTGCGCCGCTTCACCGCGCGGCACGCGAGCTGGATGGGCCTGGCCCTGAGCGCCGGCGAGGCCCGGCGCCTCATCACCGAGGGCAAGCTCGCCGTGGTGGCCGGCGTGGAGGTGGACTCGCTGGACAGCCTGCGCGGGGACCGGGCGGAGCTCAACAAGCAGCCCCTCACGCCCGAGCACCTGCCGCGCATCTTCGAGTGGCTGCGCGAGCAGGGCATCCGGATGATGACGCCCCTGCACCTGGCCAACAACAGCCTCGGGGGCTCCGCCGTCTACGACGACAAGTTCAACCTGCTCAACCACTACCTGCGCGGCCGCTTCTTCGACGTGGAGGGCAGCAACCAGGTGAGCTTCCGCATGGGGCAGGACCTGGGCTTCGAGACGCGCGCGGCCATCACCGTCTACGAGGTGATGCATAGCGCGCGCTACCCGGGTGGCTATGCCCTCAACGCGCCGGGCCTGGGCCACATCAACCGCAAGGGGCTCACCCCCGTGGGCGAGGCCTTCCTGCGCGAGGCCATGCGCCAGGGGTTCATCCTCGACGTGGACCACATGTCCACGCACACCACCAACGCGGCGCTCGCCCTGGCCGAGGGCAGCGGCTACCCCGTCGTCGCCTCACACTGCGCCTTCCGCGACCAGGCGTTGGAGCCCCACGAGACGAGCATCAAGGGCAAGCGCGCCCACGAGGGCATGAAGACGCGCGAGCAGGCGCGGCGCATCCTGGAGCTCGGGGGGATGCTCGCCCCCATCACCAACCAACACGAACTGAAGGACTTCCCGGGCAGCAGCGTGGCCAATGACTGCGCGCGCTCGTCCAAGACGTGGGCACAGTCCTACCAGTACGCCGTGTCCCTGCTGCGCGAGGTGGGCCGGGGCGGCGTGGCCATGGGCACCGACTTCAACGGCCTCAACCAGCAGCCCGGGCCCCGCTACGGGCCCCATGCCGCCCATGGGCTCGTGGACGACACGTTGCGCGTCAAGCGCCGGCGCCCGCAACAGATCGCGCAGTTGAACGCGCCCCCCCTGCCCTACACGGGCACCATGTACCGCACGGACGTGCCCTTCGTGCGCTCGCGGGCCGGCTCGCGCGAGTTCGACTTCAACACCGATGGTCTCGCCCACATCGGGCTCGTACCGGATCTCATCCGGGACCTCGTCCACGTGGGCATGAAGGACGAGCAATTGGATCCACTCTTCTCCTCGGCCGAGGCCTTCCTGCGCATGTGGGAGTCCTGCGAGGCGCGGGGCGCGGCGCTCGTGGCCGGGGAGCTGCTGGACGCCTCCATCCCCCGGCTCTCCTAGTACGCGGGTAGCGGGCGAGGAGGGGGGCGCACGTTGCCGCCACGATCCGGGGCCTCACCTTTGGTGTCGAAGCACGCACGAACCGGAGGCTGGCGCATGTCGCACGCGAACACGGATGTGGAGACGCTCAATTCCTTCCTGCGCGGGGAGCTATCCGCGGTGGAGACCTACCGGCAGGCCATCGGCCACGTGTCGACCGACCGGCTGCGCGATCAATTGCAGGACTGCCTGAGAGATCACGAGCAACGGGTCTCCGCCATCCGCGAGCGCATCTCGAAGCTGGGCGGCACGCCCTCCGAGGGCTCGGGCGTGTGGGGCACCTTCGCGAAGATCGTCCAGGCGGGCGCGGACGTCCTGGGAGAGGAGTCGGCCATCCAGGCGCTCGAGCAGGGGGAAGACCACGGCCTCGCCGATTACCAGCGCGATCTGGACAAGACGCATGGAGAGGCCCGCCGCTTCGTGCGCATGGAGTTGCTGCCCGCGCAGAAGCGCACGCATGACCGGATGAGCAAACTCAAGAAGACGCTGCACTGAGCGCGTCCGGGGGAGCCGGGAAGACCCTTCCCCCGGAGCCTGTACAATGGGCGGGAATGGAGCGCCCGCCCGTCCCAACCTGTCCCCGCTGTGGAGAGCCCCGAATCCTCGCGCCCGAGTGCCCGCGATGCGGTGTGCTCTATGCCAAGGCCCGGGCCCGGACCGCCCCCGCCGCGCTCCCCGACGCCTCCGCCCAGGCGTCCTCCGCCCTTCCCCTCCCGGTGGAGGGAGCCGGTGTCCCCGTGGACCGTCCGGAGGCGGCCTCCGTCTGGCGGGGCGACCTCGAGGACGCGCGGGACGAGCTGCGGCTGCGCCTGTTCGCCCTCCCCTGCGCGCTGCTCGGCATGTGGCTGCTCATGGGGAGCCAGACGAGTCACTTCCTGCTGCGCACCTTCCTCTCCATGTGGATCCACGAGCTGGGGCACGCCGTCACCGCCTGGCTCTGCGGCTTCCCGGCCTTCCCCGGACCGTGGGAGACCGCCGTCTGGGAGACGCGCGCCCCGCTCGTCTTCGCGGGGCTCACCTTCCTGCTCGTGGGGTCCGTCTTCCGGGGCATCCTCCTGCGCAGCCGCCCCTGGCTGCTCGCGGGGGCCGCGGGCCTGCTCCTGCAATTCTTGGGCACCGTGCTGCTGACGTCCCGGACGGCCCGGATGCTCATCACCTTCGGAGGCGACGGCGGCAACCTCGTGCTCGGCACGCTGCTGATGATGACGATCTACGCGTCCCGCGAGTCCGCGCTGCGCCGGGGCTGGCTGCACTGGGGCTACCTGATCATCGGCGCCGCGTCCTTCACGGACACCTTCCACCAGTGGTGGGGCGCCCGGACGGACTTCGCGATGATTCCCTTCGGCGTCCAGAACGGGGGCGCCACCGACCCGAGCAAGCTCGTGGACGAGCACGGCTGGGACGAGCTGGAGCTCATCCAGCGCTATACCGGGCTGGGGCTCGCCTGTCTGGCGGTGCTCGCCCTGCTCTACGTGGTGGGGCTGTGGCGAGCCCGCGCCGCGCTGCGGGCCCTGGAGCAACCGCCCGGAGCCTAGGGGCTCCGGGTCTTGCGCACGTCCACGGCGGCGGCGCCCGAGGGCCCGCCCTGCGTGAGCAGTTGGATGGAGTGGACGCGCCGCTCCACTTCCTGGGCATCGAGGAAGATGGACAGCATGTCGCGGATGGTGGGCAGCACCCGGGCGAGCGACACGGGGGTGAGCAGCTGAGGATCCACCCCGGCCTTGCGGCACGCGCGCGTCATCGTCGAGGGCGCGATGACGGGAGACAGGCCACAGCGCGCCACCACCGCGTCGAAGAGCGAGCCGGTATGCCCCGCGGGAGGGTGCGCGGCGGCGGCGGGTGCATGCGCCGCGGGCAGATGCGCGGGCGAGACCACGGCGGGCGTCACCGGATGGTGATGAGCGTGCGTGGGCGGGTGCGCGTGCACGGGAGCGTGCGCGTGCTGCGCGTGCGCGGGAGCGTGCGTGGCGGAGTGGACGGCGGGGAAGGAGCCGGAGGGCGTGGTGAGCCCCTCGGACTCCGCGCGGCGCCGCAGCTCGGTGCGCACCTGGGCGCGCAGCACCTCGATGTCCTCCGTCTTCGAGCAGAAGGCATCCACCTTCACCGCGAGCGCCTCGGAGATGAGCTTCGCGTCGAAGCCGGACGTCAGGCCCACCACGGCCACATGGGCCGTGCCATCCAGGCTGCGCACCGAGCGCACCCACTCCGGCCCATCCAGCCCCGGCATCTCCAGGTCCAACAGGATGCAGTCCACCGGCTGGGCTTCCAACAGCCGCATGGCGTCCATGCCGGTCTCGGCGATGATGACGTCATGGCCGTCCTTGCGCAGCGCGTCCGCGGCGCGATGGCGGAAGTCGATGCGGCCATCCACCACCATCACCCGGCGGCGCCGGCCCGCCGAGACCAGCCGGGGCGTACCGTCCGACTCGGGCACCTGCGTGAGCTCGTGCGCCTTGCGCACCACGTAGGCCGGATCGTAGGGCTTGCCCACGTAGTCATTGGCGCCATGGGACAGGCCCTTGAGCCGCTGCACCACCGCCGCCTCGGTGGACAGCATCAGCACCGGCAGGTTGGCGGTGCGCGCGTCGCGCCGCAGCTCCTCCAGCAGCTCCACGCCGTCCCCGTCCGGCAGCAACATGTCCAGGATGAGCAGCTCGAAGTCCTGCTCGCGCAGGGCCTTGCGCGCCGAGGTGAGGCTGTCGCACAGGGTGGTACCAAACCCCGCGGCGCTCAGCACCCCGCGCATGTCCGCGCGCACCGTCGCGCTGTCGTCCACGATGAGCACACGTGCCTTCATGCCGTTCCTTCCCTCGCGTCCGCACGCGCGAGCGCCGTCAGCAGGAGGGGAAGCGCCGTCAGCCCCACCACATGCTGTGCCGCGCCCAGCCGGATGGCCTCGCGGGGCATGCCGAATACCACGCACGTCGATTCATCCTCTACCACCGTGGTGGCTCCCGCGCGCCGCATCGCCCCCAGCCCTTCCGCTCCGTCTCGTCCCATGCCCGTCAGTAAACACCCGATGGCCGACGCGCCCAGTTCCCGCGCCACGGACTCGAATAACGTGTCCACCGAGGGCCGGCAGGAGTGGCGCTCGGGTCCGTCTTCGAGCCACAAACGCCCACTCCGGACCACCATGTGCCGATTTCCCGGTGCCATGCGCACGCACAGCCGGCCCGGCATTGGCAGGGCCTCTCCGTCCACGGCCTTGCGCACCTGCAGGCCGCTGCGCGCCTCCAGCCACTCCACCATGGCGGTGTCGAACTGCTCGGTGGTGTGAAGCACCAGCAGCATGGGCAGGGGGAAGCCCGGCGGCAGCGCGCCGAGCAGGAAGCTCACGGCGGCCGGCCCCCCGGTGGAGGCCCCCACGACGAGCAACCGGGGCGCCTGGGCGAGCGTGGGCACCGCCGGCACCACGGGCGGGGGGCGGACAGGCTCGCGCTGGAAGCGGGCCCTCACGTGGGTGATGACGCGCACGCGCGCCGCCATCCGCACCCGCTCCAGGAAGGTGCGCGACCACTTCGCGTCCGGCACGCCCGAGGGCTTGTCCACGGCGTCCACCGCCCCCGCGGCCAGCGCGTCCATCGTGCGCTGGCCCTCGGTGCGGCTCTCCGCCGCCGAGAGCACGACGATGGGGGTGGGGCAATGGGCCATGATGAGCTCGGTGGAGCGCAGCCCATCCAGCTTGGGCATCATCAGATCCATCGTCACCACGTCCGGCCGCAGCCGGTGGCAGTGCTCGAAGGCCTGCTGGCCATCGATCGCCTCGCCCACCACCTCGAACGAGCCATCCGCCGTGAAGAGCTCGGCGAGCCGGCGGCGAATCGTCAGCGAGTCGTCGACGATGAGGACGCGCAGGCGCTTCATGAGGCGGACCTCCGTCCCTGGGCGGCGCCTTGCGCCGCCAGCCGCGCCACCGTCTCCAGGAAGCGGTGCTGGTGGAACTCGCCCTTGACGATGTAGGCGGACACGCCCGCCTCCCGGCTGCGCCGCAAGTCCTCGTCCGTGGCGAGCGACGACACCATGAGGATGGGCAGGGACTGGAACTCGGGGGTGGCGCGAAGGTGGCGCGTGACGTCCAGGCCGGACATGCCCGGCATCTCCACGTCGACGATCAGCAGCGAGTGGCCACCGCGTTTGATCTTCTCCAGGCCCTCCTCACCGGAGGCGGCCAGTTCCACCTGGTAGCCTGCGGCCTCGAGGATGCTCTTCTCCAGCATGCGCGTGGTGACGGAGTCATCCACCACGAGGACGCGGTGGCGCGTGAGGGGACGCACCTGGGGCGCCCCCCCCGTGGTCCCGGACTGGATGCGGCGCACGAGTCCCGCGGCATCCAGGAGCAACAGGGGCATGCCCTGCTCATCGAAGCTGGCCCCGGCCACCAGCGGCAGCGAGGGCACGGTGGAGGGCAGGGGCCGGCTCACCCGACGGGAGATGCCGAGCAGCTTGTCCACGCCCACCGCGGCCCGGCCGCCGGTGCCCGCGTCGAGCACCAGCACGGACCAGGCCCGGGGCCGCTGCGCGCCCGCGCCCGCGCTGTCGAGCGCATCCACCAGGGGCAGGAAGGAGAGCACCTCGCCCTCGTGGGAGATGCTGCCCCGGCCCCCCGTCCAGGTCACGGCGTCCCCCGGCAGGTGGAGCGCGCCGCCGAGCGACTCCAGCGGAAGCAACAGGCGCTGGCCACCGGCCGCTACCCCCAGCACCTCCAGCGAGGCCAGGGTGAGGGGCACCTCCACTTGGATGCTCGTGCCCAGACCCGGCCGGGAGGAGATGGACACGTCGCCCTTGAGCCGGCGCACGGTGTCGCGCACCACGTCCAGGCCCACACCGCGGCCGGACACGTCGGTGACGGAGCGGGCCGTGCTGAAGCCCGGCCGGAAGAGCAGCTCCAGCAGCCTCGCGTCGTCCAGGGTCTCCACCTCCTCGAGCGTGGCCACGCCGCGCTCCAGCGCCACCTGCCGCACCCGCCCCAGGTCCACGCCCCGCCCATCGTCCTCACACAGGAAGGACACGCGCCCGCCCCGCCGCCGCACCTCGAGCTTGAAGGTGCCCGTGGGAGACTTGCCCAGGGCCCGGCGCTCGTCGGGGTTCTCCAACCCGTGGTCCACGGCGTTGCGCACCACGTGCAGCAGCGCCTGGCGCACCGCCGACAGCACGTGCCCGTCGATCTGGATGTCACCGCCCTCGGCGCGCACCTCCACCTGACGGCCGAGCGAGGAGGCCACGTCACGCGCGGCCAGCTCCAGGGGGCCGAAGAGCGTCTGCGCGGGGACGAGCCGCAGGGTGTGGGCCCCGTCGCGCAGGCGTCCCAGCTCCGACTCCACCTGCCCCAGCCCGCCGCCCAGTTGCCGTCCCGCCTTGCCCAGCGAGGAGCGGATGCCCTCGGCCACGGCCAGCACCCGCGACAGCCACCGGGCGCGCTCGGCGGCCGTGCCGCTGGAGGCCACCGGCGAGGTGAGCTGCTCGATGAGGCCGTTGGCCCCCTGCTGCGCCTGGGCGAGCGACTCCACCACGCCGCGCAGGCCCCCGAGCTGCACCACCGCCTCGCTCAAGCCCTCCAGGAGCGTGTCCAGCCGCTCCAGCTCCACGCGCACCACCTCGGACGAGGACGCGGGGGCCTCGGCGAGGCGGATGGCGGACTCTTCCTGGGTGGGTGCCTGCTCGGGCGCTGGCGGCGGCGCGTCCAGGGCATCCAGGGCGACGGCCATCTGGCCCACCAGCCGAAGGAACTCGTGCACGCTGTCGGCGGGCAGCAGGTTGCCGCTGTCGCGGTAGGGCGAGAGCGCATCCTCCACCGCGTGCGCCATCTCCGCCAGGCGCACCTGCCCCACCACGCGCGCCGCCCCCTTGAGGGTGTGCGCGTAGCGGAAGAGTTCGGGCACGGCCTCCGCACCGCCCTCGCCGTCGTCCAGCGCGAGCAGGCCCTGGGTGAGCTGCTCCAGCAGTTCCCGGGCCTCGATGCGGAAGTAGAGAAGGGGATCACTTTCCAGGCTCATGTGGAGCGCGAGGCCTCCTCCAACAGTTGGCGCACCAGGGCGTCCACGTCCAGCACGGGCAGCAGCGTACCGCCGGGCAGTGACACGCGGGTGGCGAGCAGGGGATGGGGCGAGGACGCGGCGTCGTGGTGACGCTGCTCGGCGGAAGCGCGCAGCTGGCCCTCGAAGCCCGTCGCCGCCAGGCCCACGCGGCGCGCGCCTCCGGCGATCAGCAGCCAGCCCGGGGCCTCCCCCGAGGCGAGGCCCAGCAACGCCGAGAGATCATGCACCGCGAGCAGTTGGCCCCGGAGGCCGACGAGCCCCAGCAACGAGGCCGGCGCCCCGGGCAGGCGCACCAGGCGGGGCAGCAGGTGCAGGCCCGAGAGATCCCCGAGCCGCACGGCCAGGGAGGTCTGGCCCACGCGCAGCCGCAAGAGGGCCTCGCCGGGCTCACGTTGGGCCGGAGGCGGCCGGGAGAAGGACGAATCGAAGCTGTCGCGCAGCTCCTCCAGCCGCAGGGTCCCCCGCTGGGATGACGTACTCATGGAACCTCCGTACACGCCTGCAGTTCACGCAAGCCCACCTGCATCAAGCCATGCCGGCCAAAGCCCCCGCCGAAGAGCGTCAGGCGCAAGGGCTTCTCCTGGGGAAGCAGCGAGAGCGCCATGCGCAACGCCACCCGGGCTTCCGCCACGTTGCCCGCCCGCCGCGCCAGGGTCCCCGCGCGCAGGTGGCTCAAGGCGAAGGTGGGATCCGCGCGCGCGGCCGCCGCGTAGCGGTTGCGCGCCCCGGCCTCGTCCCCGGAGTGCTCCAGGCACACGCCGAGCAGGAAGTGGGCCGAGGCCTCCGTATCCCTCACCGTCAGGAGCTGCTGCCCCGCGTGCTCGGCCTCGGCGAAGCGGCCCGCGTTCAGGTGCAGCACGGCACGCAACAACTGCCCCTGGGGCAGCGTCGCCTGGGGCAGCGCGTCCAGCCGGGCCCAGGCCTCCGTGTAGCGCTCCGCGTCGAGCAGCGGCAGCAGCGCGTCCAACCCCTCGTGCGCCGGCGGCGGCTCCCGGACGGGCGCCTTCACCGCCGCGGGCATGGGCGTGCGCACCGGCTCGGCGGCGGCGCCGGCGGGAGCGGGCGCCTTGCGGCGGTAATAGAAGGCATCCGCGCTGCGCAAGAGCTCGAAGTCCTCGGAGATCCCACGCAGCGTCTCGCTGGGACCCAGGAAGAGATAGCCGCCGGGGACGAGCGCCTGCGACATGCGGGCGATGATCTTCCGCGTCACCTCGGGGGGAAAGTAGAGCATGACGTTGCGGCAGAGGATGACGTGGAAGGAGGCCGGGGCCCAGAAGGCGGGGGCGTCCTCCAGCAGGTTGCGCTCCTCGAAGAGCACCTGATCCCTCAGCGCGGGCCGCAGGAAGAAGCCCTCGGAGGAGCGCTGGAACCAGCGCTCGCGCAGGGCCTGGGGCACGGAGCGCAGCGACCAGGGCGAGTAGCGCGCGTTGCGGGCATGGGCGATGGCGCGCGGGTTGACGTCGATGCCCAGCACGCGCAGCTGCGAGGGGTCCACCTTGCCCTGCTCGCGGCACAAGAGCGCGATGGAGTAGGGCTCTTCTCCCGTGGAGCACCCGGCGCACAGCACGCGGAGGGGCGCCCCCGGCTGCGCGAACGAGGGCAGCACCTTGGACACCAGCACCTCGAGCTGGGCGGGGTGGCGCAGGAAGTACGTCTCCCCCACCGTGAGCCGCTCCGCGAGCGCCCTCCACTCGGCCTCGGAGGCCGTGGAGTTCAACAGCGACAGGTACTCCTCCACCCCGCGGCTGGCCGAGCGCTCGAACAGCAGGGGCGCCAGCTCGCCCCACTGCTCCGGTTCGTAATGCAGGCCCAACCGCTGCTCGACCAGGGTGGTGAAACGGGCGAGGGGTGAGCGCGACAGGGCCTCGGTCAAGACAGTTCCTTCCCCTCGGGCCGCGTCAGGCGGTCCCACACTTCCCGGGGCAACAGGTGGGACGAGCCCAACACGGCCAGCAGGTGGCCGTCGAGCGACCCCAAGCGCTGCACATGGCCCTGGGCCGTCTCGCGCAGCAGGGAGGGCACGGCCTCCAGGGAGTCCGCCTCCAACGAGGACAGGCCCCGCACCTCGTCCACCTCGATCACCAGCCGGCCCTCGGGCACGCGCAGCGAGACGAAGCGCCCGCCCATGCAGGGCTCGGCGGCCCCACCACTGAGCAGCGCCCCCAGGCTCACCACCGGGGCCGACGTGCCGCGCACCAGACTGACTCCGCGCACGAAGGCGGGCGCCGACGCCACCGGAGTGACCGGCAGCGGCCTCATGGTCTCCTCGACCTCATCGAGAGACAGCGCGCACATCCACGACCGCGCCCTCACCAAGAGGAAGCGGCGTGACCCCGTCCCGGGCATGACTGGCTCCTTCGGGTTCTTCGTTCAGGCCACAGCATGCACCCTTCGAGGGTGTCAAGGCGAGAGCGAGCGGCGACCGCGCCCACCGCCTGCCTGGTGTGAAGGGCTGCGCGCCGGGAAGTGCACGGGGAGGGTTGAACCCCACACGCCCGGCGGATAGGGAAGCCGGACCCATGCCGCCCCCCCGCTCCCCCCTGTCCAAGAGGCTCCTCGTCGCGTGTCTTCTCCCCGTGCTGCTCGCCGGGGGGGCCGTGGCCGGGAAGGTCTGGCTCGAGGGGGACGAGGTTCGCGCCCGGGTGATGGCCCGGGCGAAGCCCGCCCTGGAGTCACGGCTGGGCCCGGTGCGCCTGGGCGAGGAGTTCCACGTGGGCTGGACGGGCACGGTGACACTGGGGCCGCTGGAGGTGCCGGGCACCCGTCCCGAGGGCCCTCCGGTGGTGCGCATCGAGCACATCACCGTGCGCCCCCGGTGGCGGGCGCTACTGGCGGGCCGGATCGAGGTGGGCCGGGTGGTGCTCTCGGAGGTGATGATCGAGGCGGGCCCGTCCGGGCGGGAGCTGCGGGAGCTGGTGCAGCGGATGCGCGCGCCACGTCCCGCCTCGGCCCCCGCCGCGTCCTCCTCGGGAAGCGGGGGCGCGTGGCCGGAGGTGAGGGTGGAGGACCTGCACCTGGCCTTCGAGCGGCACGGCCGGGTGGAATGGGGCCCGCTCTCCGCCCGGGTGCGGCGCGAGGACGTGGACGGCGTCCCCGGGCTGGAGGCGACGGCCGGACTGCCCGGCGGAGGGCATGCGGAGCTGTCCCTTCGCAAGACGGAGTCCGGCGTCACCGGGACGCTCCAGGTCCGCGAGGTTCCGGCGGGACCCGTGCTGTCGCTCGCGCAGCCGCCCTGGGCCATGGAAGGTGGAGTCCTGGAGGCGGAGGCGCGGGTGGACGGCGCGGAGGCCACGTTCTCGCTGGCGGTGAAGGGCCTCTCACTGAGCGATGACCGGCTCGCGCCCGAACCGGTGGGGCCGCTCGCCTTCTCGGCGGAGGGCCGTGCGCGCTGGGAGCTGGAGCGCCGGCACGCGAAGCTCGAGTCCCTCCGGGTGACGGTGGGCGAGCGCCGCGAGGCGGGCGTCGAGGCGACGGGCGAGGCGGACTGGAAGCAGGCTCCGCGCTTCTCGCTGCGCGCCGAGCTGCCGCCACTCACCTTCGAGCAGGCCCTGGCGGCGCTGCCTCCGTCCCTGGTGCCGGACCAGGAGCTGGCGAAGCTGGAGGGCAACTTCCAGGGGACGCTCACGGTGTCCGGCCTCGTGGAGCGCCGGGAGGACTGGGAGGTCAAGGCGAAGCTCGACGTGTCCAAGCGCAAGGCGTCGGATCCGCCAGGGCCGCTGGCGTGGTTGCGCGCGCCCTTCGACTACCGGCCACTGACGGCGGAAGGCCGCGGGCGGGAGCTGCACATCGGCCCGAGCAACCCGCGCTACGTGCCCTCCGCCGAGCTGCCCCGGGTGCTGGTGCGCGCGGTGCTGCGCAGCGAGGACGCGGCCTTCTGGGTGCACCGGGGCTTCGACTTCGACTCGTTGAGCACGCTGCTGCTCAAGCCACCGGACGACAAGGTGCGCGGGGGCTCCACCCTCACCCAGCAGCTCGCCAAGAACCTCTTCCTGTCGCGGGAGAAGACATACGCGCGCAAGGTGAAGGAGGCCTACCTCACGCTGGGACTGGAGAGCAGCCTCTCCAAGGAGCGGCTGCTGGAGGTGTACTTCAACATCATCGAATGGGGCCCCGGCATCTACGGCATCGGCGAGGCGGCGCGGCACTACTTCGGCAAGGACGCGCGCGAGCTGAGCATCCGCGAGTCCGCCTTCCTCGCCACCATCATCCCCAACCCGGTGCGCTACCACGTGTACTGCACCCGCGGAGAGCTGTCCGAGGTGTGGAAGAAGAACGTGGAGAAGCTCCTGGGGATTCTGCACGAGGGCGGAGACATCACCTTCACCGAATACCAGGATGCTATCGACGCGCCCCTCCCCTTCGCCTGCGGAAACAGCGAGGCCCAGGCGACGGAGGAACAGACGTCCGCGGATTGAGCCCAGGCCAGGGACTCGTCTGGGCTCACGTCGTGGGCAGGGGAGCGGGTCCGAGATTGGAAGGGTCCTGCACGAACTGCTCGGTGGGCGTGAGCCGCACGTTCGTCAGCCCATGCCGCTCGACGAAGTCCTTGAAGCGCTCGGAGACGACGAGGTGTCCCACGAGACCACGCGGACGGAAGATGTCCTCTCCCCGCCAGGTTCCCGGTTCCAGGGTGAAACCATGGATGGTGTCGATGCCCGACATGCGGCATTCCGGGCACGAGGGTGGCTCGGAGATGCGCATGCGACTGAACACCAGGTCCACCGCGGCTGGGCCGAAGCAGGTCGAGACCACGAAGTAGCGCGGCACTGTGACAGGCTTGCGCGGCCTCTTTCTCATGTAGCGAACCCGGAGCACCTCGACGGGGTGAAAGCCCTCCAGGCCAGTAAGTCCCTCGGTGCGAAAGGCCTCCGCGAATCGCTCGGAGATGAGGAGGTCATACGCTGAAGTCTCGATGAAATCTCCGAGCTCTTCCCCATGTAGCTCCAGATTGACCCGATACGGGGGGAGCCACTTCAACAAGCCGATGAAGCCACCGCACACTGGGCAACGAGGCGCATCCGCACGGTTGATGGGCTCGGCCTTGTCGACGTCGGCATCGTAACGAGACCCGAGAACGCCCTCTTCCAAGACGAAGAAGCGCGGGGAGGTGGGGAGATCAGAAGCCATTGGGGAATCTCGCTTTCATCTCCGGGCGGCTGTAGATGCCGCGCAATTTGTCCATGAACTCCTTGGGAGTTGCATTGGGTTTGCTCTTGAGCCATCGGACGACCTCCTCGTCCACTTTACGGTGCCACTCCTGGTAGCCGCAGTGTGACTGTTCATCCTTGGCCCGAGAGACGAAGCGCGAGTCCCGAGGTTTGTAGAGCCCCTTGAGCGAGGGGTGCTCCTCCAACGCCTTGGCAATGAGCCGGGAGATGAGATGGTGATTCTGCCCCTTGCATTGAGGCGGCTCGAAGGACCCCAGCGACTGGGACAAGGACTCCGCCGCCGTCTGGAGCTGCTGCTTCTTCTCCTCCTCACCCGCCTTCCAGGAGGCCTGCTCCAGAATCTCCTGCACCTCGTCCAGCACCTGCACGGCCCTGCGCGCATCGTTCCCCGCGAGGGACACGCAGGCACTCACCATGCCTTGCTTGCAGCTGCACACCACCGACATCTCGCCGGGTGAGCAGGCCACCTGTGTCAACACCACCAGCAACAAGCTCGAGAACATGGAGCTTGTTCTTAGCCGGTATCAGGCTCCTCCTGGCAGGTGCCTGTGCGCCTTCTCGATGGCGCACAGGCTCACACCGACCCTCTCAGCCCTCCGCGCGCAGCGTGAGGAGCGTCACCTCGGCGGGAACCCCGAGCCGGAAGGGCAGCCAGTGGCCCGTGCCGCCCGACACGTAGAGCTGGCCGTCCGCCTTGCGGTAGCGGCCGAGCATGTAGTCGAAGGCGAACCAGAACACCGGAACGCCCCAGAGGGCCACCTGGCCACCATGCGTGTGTCCCGCGAGCGTGAGCCGCGCCCCCTTCTCCAGCGCCAGGGGGAAGAAGGAGGGGTGGTGCGTGAGGCAGATGACCACCTCGTCCGCCGACGCCCCCACGAAGGCCACCTCCGCCGAGCGCCGCATGCGGTCCGCCTGCACCTGCATGCTGCGCCCGCGCATGGGGTAGTCCACGCCCACCACGCGCACCTTCTGCCCGGCATGCTCGATCACCTGGGCCTCGTCCACCAGCAGCCGCACCGGACCGCCCCGGCGCGCGCTGCGCGCATAGCCCTCGAGCACCTCCTCCAGCCCCCGCCAGTGCTCGTGATTGCCGAGAATGGCGAGCATCCCGTGTGGTGCCTCGCACGTCTCCAGCGCCGCCATCGTCTCGTCGAGCTGTGAGAGATCGTCGATCAAATCCCCCGTCATCACCTGGAGGTCCACGCGCGCCGCGTTCATCGCCGCCACCGCCGCGCGCACATAGGTGGTGTCGATGAACGTCCCCACGTGCACGTCGGTGATCTGCCCGATGCGAAAGCCATCGAGCGCCCGGGGCAGGCCGCGCAGCCGCACCTCCACCTCGCGGATCACGAAGCCCGAGGCGCCTTCCACGAGCCCCACCGTGCTCGTCCCCACCGCCACGAAGGGCAGCGCGCGCCCCACCCCCGAGAGCAGACCGCGCCGCTCCAGGTCGACTCCCGCCGGCGCGAGGGCCGCGGAGGGCTCGGCGGCGCGCTTCTCGCGGGCGAGTTCCCTCCGGGAGAGCACGATCGCCAGCGGCCAGCCCAGGAACAACACCATGAGCGCGGAGATGAGCCACGCCGAGCCGAAAAGCCTCAGCGGCGCATCCACCCACGGCACGCCGCCGTGTGCTCCGTGCCCGAGCAGCCACGGCAGCACGAGCGCCACCCCCGAAAACACGGCCAGGCCGAGCAGCACGCTCCGGCGCCACCCCGCGCGCACCTCGGGCCACAGCCGGCGCAGGACGAGCCAGGCCCCCAGATTGATGAGAACGAAGAAGATGAATCGGCTCATGTGCGCCCGTGCATAACAAAGCGGGCCCCCCATTGCTGTCCGAAGCTCCCTCCCCCGCCCCGCCCGGCGCTATGGTCGGCGCATGCCCCACAGCCTGCTCGTCGTCCACGTCCAGATCCGCGTCAAACCCGAATCCATCGACGCCTTCCGCGCGGCCACCCTGGCCAACGCGAGCCAGAGTGTGAAGGAGCCCGGCGTCGCCCGCTTCGACGTCATCCAGGACTCCGAGGATCCCACGCGCTTCGTGCTCGTCGAGGTGTACCGCACCCCCGAGGCCCCCGCCGCCCACAAGGAGACGGCGCACTACCTCACCTGGCGCGACACCGTGGCCTCCATGATGGCCGAGCCGCGCACCTCCCGGAAGTTCACCAACCTCTTCCCCTCGGACGAGGGCTGGTGACATGGCGGTGACGGGTTTCGAGTTCGCCACCGCCACCCGCATCCTCTATGGGGCGGGCCGTCTGGCCGACGCCCCCGAGGCGATCCGGGCCCTGGGCGGCCACCGGGTGCTGCTGGTCACCGGCCGCGACACCACGCGCGCCGCCCCCTTGCGCGAGGGCCTGGAGCGGCTCGGGCTGTCGTGCGTGCCCTTCACGGTGGAGGGTGAGCCCACGGTGGAGCGCGTCCGCGAAGGCACCGCCCTCGCCCTCCACGAGCGGTGTGACGCGGTGGCGGCCCTCGGCGGAGGCAGCGCCCTGGACGCGGGCAAGGCCATCGCCGCGCTGGCCACCCACGGGGGAGATCCGCTCGACTACCTGGAGGTGGTGGGCCGGGGACAGCCGCTGACGAAGCCCTCGCTGCCCCTCGTCGCCATTCCCACCACCGCCGGCACCGGCTCCGAGGTGACCCGCAACGCCGTGCTCGGCGTCAAGGATGCCCAGGTGAAGGCGAGCCTGCGCGGCCCCACCCTCCTGCCCCGCCTGGCCCTCGTGGACCCGGAGCTCTTGAAGGGCGCACCCCCGGGCGTGCTCTCCTCCAGCGGCCTGGACGCGCTCTCCCAGCTCATCGAACCCCTGGTGTCGGCTCGCGCCAACCCGCTCACCGACGCGCTCGCCCGCGAGGGCATCCGGCGCTCGGCGCGCTCGCTGCGGCGCGCGGTGCTCGAGACTCCGGACGCGTCCGCGCGCGAGGACCTGGCGCTCGCGAGCCTCCTGGGTGGCCTGTGTCTGGCCAACTCGGGGCTGGGCGCGGTGCACGGCTTCGCGGCCCCTGTGGGCGGCATGTATGACGCCCCCCATGGCGCCGTCTGCGCGGCGCTGCTGCCCGCCACGATGGAGGTGAACCTGCGCGCGCTGCGCGCCCGAGCGCCCGAGCACCCCTCGCTCGCGCGTTTCCAGGAGGTGGCGGCGTTGCTCACCGGACGCGCGGAGGCGCGGGCCGAGGAAGGCATCACCTGGGTGCGCGAGCTGTGTCAGGCGTTGCGCGTGCCAGGACTCGGGGCCTACGGCCTGACCGAAGCGGAGGTGCCCCGGCTGGTGGCACGGGCCCGCGCGGCCAGCAGCATGAAGGCCAATCCCCTGACCCTCACCGACGAGGAACTCACGGAGATCGCCCTCCGCTCGCGCTGACCTCGCGTCAAGTCCCCCTCCGGGGAGAATCTTCCGCCCATGGTGCGAGTCCCCTCGTCCCAAGGCCCTGGGACCACTTGTTGCATCGTCAACAGACGGAGGGGGTTCGCGCTATAACCAGCGGCCCTATGGCGCGTCGTTCCTCCGTGCGTTTCCCGATGGTGTTGGCCGTACTCGTCGCGAGTGCTTGCGCGTGGACGCCCTCCGAGGAACCCGAGGCCCCCGAGCCCCCTCCTGCCCCCGCGCCAGCCGCCGCCGCCGAGCCCACCGCGTGCGTGACGGCGCCCATCGTGACGAACGGCTCGCGCCTGCGAAAGCGCATCGCCCTCACGTTCGACGCCTGCACCACGCGCAAGAACGAGTACGACGAGCGCGTCATCCACACCCTGCTGGAGACCAACACGCCCGCCACGCTCTTCATCGGAGGCGGCTGGGCGCTGGCCAATCCGCGGCGTCTCCAGGAGCTCGCGCAGTACCCGGGCTTCGAGCTGGGCAACCACACCTTCTCCCACGCGAACATGCCCAAGGTGAGGGATGACCGGCAGGTGATCGAGGAGCTGCAGCGCGCCCAGCGCGTGGTGTACGACCTGACGGGCCAGATTCCCCGCTACTTCCGTCCGCCCTTCGGCGAGGTGGACGGGCGCGTGGCGTGGCTCGCCTCCCAGGCGGCGCTCACCACCATCAACTTCGATCTCCCCTCGGGTGATCCGGACGGGAGCGTCACGCCCAAGCGCATGGTGGACTGGGTGCTCAAGCAGGCGAGCCCCGGAGGCATCGTGGTGATGCACATGAACCACAAGCGCTTTCCCACCGCCGAGGCGCTCCCGGCCATCATCAAGGGGCTGCGCAAGCGCGGCTTCGAGCTCGTCACCGTGGGCACCCTGCTGGATGACAACACCTGGCCCGCGTGCCAGCCCGCCGCCGCCCCCGCCCTCGAGCCCGCCCTGGTGGCCGGCGTCATCCCCTGACGCGCGGCTTCCAGAAGATGAGCTCGGAGACTCCCGGCACGGCGAAGTCCGGCAGCTGGCCCACCTGACGATAGCCATGCCGCAGGTAGAAGCGCTGGGCCCCGGTGTTGAAGTCCGAGGTGAGCAGGAAGTAGCCCCCCGGGGGCGAGCCGCACCCGGCCTCGTAGGCATTGAGCAGCCGCGCGCCCAGTCCCGAGCCCTGCTGGGCCTCGCTCACCGCGAGCGTGCGCAGATAGGCACCCGTGCCGAAGGTGCCCCGGGTGAGAAACCAGCAGACCCCCACGGGACCGCTGTCCCCGGTGGCCAGCAGCAGCCCCTCGCCGCGCTCGAGCGCGCCGTGGAAGCGCTCCGTCAGGGCACTCGCGTCCAGCTTGTACGCCTGGAAGAGCGGCAGCGGCGCCAGGGCGGTGGCCAGCGCGGAAAGGTCCTCCCGCGTCGCGGGGCGGATGACGGTGGACATCGAAGGACTCCTCTGGGGTGAGCCCGGCAGCCTATCCGGCGCCGAGCGCGCTCGCGAGCCGCGGCAGCACCTCGCCGGCGCGCGCCTCCACGCGCACCTCCATCCATTCATGTCCCCGGCACTCGCCGATGTTGATGAGCCCCACGGGCATGCGGCGATCCACGGCGCGCTGCAGGAAGCGGTAGCCCGAGTAGATGGCCAGCGACGAGCCCACCACCAGGAACGCATCCCCCTGCTCGAGCAGCGCGAACGCCTCCTGCACGGTGGGCGCGGGCACGTTGTCGCCGAAGAACACCACGTCCGGCTTGAGCGTCCCCTCGCACTCGAGACACGCGGCGACCTGGAAGGCGCGCACCGCGTCGTCGTGCAGCTCGGCGTCGCCATCGGGCCGCGACTCGGCGCTCGCGGCGGTGAAGCCGGGGTTGAGTTCCAAGAGCCGCCGCTGCAACTGCTCGCGCGGCTCGAGGGCGCCACACGCGAGGCAGCGCACCCGGGCGAGCGCACCGTGCAGCTCGATGACGCGCCGGCTGCCCGCGGCGTGGTGCAGCCGGTCCACGTTCTGGGTGATGAGCCCGAGCACATGGCCCGCCTCCTCCAGGGCGGCGAGCGCCTGGTGCGCCGCGTTGGGCCGGGCGGAGGAGAAGCGGGGCCAGCCGATGAGGCTGCGCGCCCAGTAGCGCGCGCGCACCTCGGGCCGGGCGAGGAACTCGCGGTGCTGGATGGGGTTGCGGGCGCGCGCGCGCGTGCCGGGGCCGCGGTAGTCGGGGATGCCCGACTCGGTGCTGCACCCGGCGCCCGTGAGCACCACGACACGGCGGCCGCGCAGCAGCGCCGTCAGGGCGTCCACGTCCCCGGGCCCGGTGGCCACGGACGGTGTTTCCAGGGAGGTCGTCATGCGGCACTCCTCATAACCGCCCCGTGCCCCGGGCGCCCGGCTCCCCCGGGGAAAGGCCCGCCCCGAGGAAGCCCTCGGGCGCCCGGCCGCTCCAGGTGTGGCATAGTCGACGACCCATGCCCGGCCTACCCGCCATCCGCGGCTTTGTCTGCAAAACCATCCTGGACGCGGCCCGGAGTCTGCCCGAGGACCAACAGCGCCGGATCTTCATGGACATTCCCCCCGCGACGCTCGCCCTGCTCGAGTCCACGCCGCGGTTGGGCTGGGTCCCCATGCCCGAGAGCATGTGGCTGACGGATGCCCTCCACCGCACCCTGGGCAATCCCGGCTTCCGCCATTTCTTCTCCCTGCTGGCCGAGCACCTGGTGTCGGCCCCCCTGCTCCAGTCGCTCTTCGATGGCGCGGTGCGTCTGCTCGGCCTGACGCCCCAGGCGATGCTCAAGTGGTCCACCTACGCCTGGGAGCAGGCGTTCCGCGACTGCGGACGGCTCATCTACCGCCCCATCCGTGACACGCCCAGCCAAGGCCGGGTGGAAATGATTCTCGAGGACTTCCCTCCCCTGCTGCACCGCGGCGGCACCTTCGCCGAGGCGCTCGCGGCCACCTTCGAGATGTTCCTGCGCCGGGTCTCCAAGAAGGGCCGCGTCGAGCTGCGCCCGATGCAACCCCACACGAACCGCCTCGTGTGTGACGTGTCCTGGGAGTGACACTCCTCCAATTCCTGGCGCACGGCGTCACGCGCCTCCCGCGTCTGCACGCAATGCGTTACATCCGCGTTGCCTCATCAAAGTTATTAGAACCTGGGATTTTGTGTTATGCGGGCACAATCGACGAGACCGTCGATCCCCGCCTTACCCCCAAACCCAGTTACAGCAGGAGCCTCTCATGTTTTCTCGTTTCGACGGGCAGAGGGTTTCCCTTGCCTGCGCGCTCACCGCTTCCCTCGTGGTGGGTGGCGACGCGCTCGCGAGCACCATCAACCAGAACACCTCGTGGACCATCAACCGCGGAGCCTCCACGACGTATCGCGTCGTGGCCTATGGTGACTCCATCTTCGCGGGCTACAAGGGCTCGCTCAGCAGCGTGGCCAAGCGCTCCGGTCCCCAGGTGCAGGGGGAGTATCTGGCGCGCGAGTTCAACTCCAACATGGAAGTCATCCGCCGCACCAAGTCGGGCGCCAAGGCCGACGACATCTACAACAACAAGATCGTCGCCGAGCGCTCGTACATGCAGACGAGCAACACCCGCGTGGTGATGTTCGAGATGTGCGGGAACGACTATCTCCAGGCGCGCTCGGCCTTCGAGGATCAGACCGGCACGTGCAGCTACAGCGGCCTGGACACGGCCCTGGCCAACTGCACCACGTACACGGAGAAGGCCATGCAGGCCATCAACCAGTACGCCACCACGGCCAAGGCGAAGATCGTGATGAACATCTACTACCCGGGGTTCAACACGGACAACAAGCTCACCAGCTGCACGGACCCGTCCACGGGCAAGGCCATCAACCAGCGGCAGAAGTTCCTGCCCTACCTGGCCAAGAGCAACTGGCGCACGTGCAGCCTGGCGGAGAAGTATGGCTTCAAGTGCGCGGACGCCTTCGCCGAGTACATGGGCGCCGACTACGACTCCAACGGCGACGGGCAGATCGACCGCGAGGCGCTGCGCTACAAGTCGGGCGAGACCGAGGCGGCCTACGTCACCCGCGTCACCAGCACGCTCGTGGCCACCCTGCGTGACTCCAACACGCACTTCGTCAACGCGAGCACCAGCTACGACTACCTGCAGTCGGACGACACGCACCCCACGTTCTACGGCACCTCGCTCTCCGTGGGCACCTTCGGCGGCACGGCCACGGGCTCGGGCGCCCCGGACTTCGCCGACTCGGCGGTGATCGACGGCCAGAACACCCAGTGGAACAAGTCCGGCCACGAGCGCATGGGCTGGATCTTCTCCACCCTGGATCCCGCCACGCCGTAAGCCCCCGTCCGGAGCGCCACGCACAGTCCGCCCAACATCCCGGAGGGGAAGGCGGCTAGGGTGCGGCGCATGAATCGGACGATCGAGCTGCGGTCCCGGTGGACACTCGTCACCGGGGCCTCTTCGGGGCTGGGATTGGAAATGGCCCGCGCCATCGCCAGGGACCACGGGGGCAACGTGGTCCTGGTGGCGCGGCGCAAGGATCGGCTGGAAACCCTGTGCGAGGAGTTGCGCACGCGTCACGGCGTCCAGGCCGCCTTCATCGTGGCGGACCTGTCGCGCCCCGAGGACGTGGAGCGCGTCTTCGCCGAGGCCACCCGGGAGCGCGTGCTCCACGGCGCCATCCTCAACGCGGGCGTCACCTACTGGGGCGAGGCCATGAAGCTGGACTGGGACGCGTTCCAGGCCCTGCTCAACACCAACGTCACCAGCATGGTGCGCCTGTCGAGCCTGCTGCTGCCCCATCTGGTTGAACAAGCCGGAGCGCAGGGGGGAGCGCGCGGCGGCGCGGCCGGGCTGATGCTCATCTCCAGCGTGGCGGCGTTCATCCCCGTGCCGTACCAGGCGGCCTACAGCGGCACCAAGGCCTTCATCCTGAGCTATGGCCAGGCGCTGGCGCAGGAGCTGCGCCACACGGGCGTGTCCGTCACCGTCTTCGCCCCGGGTGGCATCTCCACCGAGCTGCTGGAGAACTCCGGGCTGTCGCGGCGCTTCAAGGCGGGAGACCTGGGGGTGATGACGGCCGCGCAGTGCGCCACGCACGCCGTGCGCGCCTTCGTGCAGCGCAAGGAGCTGTCCGTCCCCGGACTGCTCAACCAGACGCTGGCGCTGGCCTCGAGGCTCCTGCCGCGCGGCCTGCTCGCCCAACGCACCGCCGCCATGTACCGGCCCGAGCGCTGAGCTGCCCGGGGCCAGGCACGCGGCGCGGCCGGGCTACTTGTCGCACTCCACGTCGCTGAAGGTGTTGAGCGGCACGCCCGCGATGACGACCAGCTCATCGTTGCCACACGGGGCCGTGCTCAGCTTCGCGTCCTTGGTGGAAATGTGCCAGGTGTCCACGCTCCCGCTATCACTGTCGATGTCACCCGCCGCGAACGCGTCGATGTTGCAGCCCGGGCAGCTTCCCGAGATGCCCGGCGACTTGGGATCGTCCCCGTTTCCCTCGTTCCAGGAGAAGGAGATGGGCATGGCGGCGGGCTGGGCGCTCGCCACATTGAACTTCGCCTCGTCCACGGTGATGCAGTTGGCGTCCTTGGGAAGGGTGACTCCCGAGGCACTGCGCTGCTCACACGTCTGCGTCTGCGCGAAGTAGTAGGCGTAGCGGTTGCCGCGCTCCGGCGAGAAGCCGATCGTCGTCAAGAACTCCGAGTAGGCGCCCTTCTCCTGCTGGTAGGCGCGCTGGCCGACGAACCAGGTCCTCAGATTGGACTTGGCTTCCGCCTGCTTGGAGCGGGCCTGGAACTTGATGAAGTTCGGAATGGCGACCGCGGCGAGGATTCCGATGATGGCCACGACGATCATCAACTCGATGAGCGTGAAGCCACGATTCGAAGGGGAAGCGGACTGGCGCATGAATGAATCTCGAGGACGGTGGGAACGACGCGCCCAGGCGACGTGGAGGCGCGTGTACCTGTAAAGCTATCACCAGGATGTGGCTTCCTGGAAAAGGGGCCCCAGGACACACACCTCGTTGGAGGTCCTACCACTCCGCCAGTGACACGGTCAGCGCAGGGGTTGGAGGCGCTCGGCGAGCCTGCCGGTGGCCATCAACTCGCGCAGCTCGTCGCCCATGCGTTCGCCTTCGCTCAGCACCTGCCGCCAGGCGCGCATCCGCTCCGCGTCGGACAGGCGGTAGAAGTCATCCAGGTCGGGAATCTTGCCGAAGGGCAGGCGAGCGACGAACTCCGGAGACGGGGAGAGCAGCAGCGCCCGGCGGAAGTTGGCGGGCCCGGCGCGGCGCCACAGGAGCGCGCTGTCGAAGTAGCCAGGCACGAGGTAGGGATAGAAATGGGGGTAGAGCACCAGCCCCTCGCCCACACCGAAGTCCAGGTCCGGGTGGTAGTCGAGAATCCCACCGTCCCGATGGACCCCGGGCCCGGAGCCGTCGATGCGCACCCCGCTCATGGCCAGGGGAATGGAGCCCGAGGCCAGCAGGGCGGAGCGCAGGTTCTCGCGCGTCAGCGGCAGGTGCACGGAGGGCAGATCCTTGAGGCCCCGGAAGGGGCTGGTGTCGCCGGCGCTGTGGAAGATGACCCGATCGATCTGAAGTCCCAGGGTGCGGCGGCTCACCAGATTGCCCAGGGCACTCAGGGTGAGCCCCAGCGTCTGCAGGTGACGCTGCTCGCTGGCGGACAGGCCCCGGCACCGGTTGGTCAACACGTGCAGCCGCGCCCATGGGTGGCCGAGGATCTGCGCCTCGCCGTCGGGGCCCACGATGGCGTCCACGACGCCCCGGCTGGTGGTGCTCACCAGCGCGGCGGAGGGATTGGGCGGATAGCGCTGGGAGATGTACGCCTCGGCGAAGCGCCCCAGGGCCGCGACGGGCTCGTTCTGGGCGAGGCAGCTCAGGCGCCAGCTGCCGATGGACGAGCCGATGAGGTGGAGCGGACGGGTGCGCGCGCGGAAGAAGTCGCCGAAGAGCATGCGATCCAAGCCGGCCAGCACCAACCAGCGCGGTCCGCCCGAGGCCCCCGCCACCACGTCGATGTCCTCCACGCGCAGGCCCCGTTCACGAATCAGCCGCACGGCATCCGGACCAGCACGAAGGGTGAGGCTCGAACTCATGGACCCACCAAGAAAAACTGGAGAGGGGTTGGAGGTTGGAACATGGCCGTCAGAGGAGCAAGGAGGCGAGGCATCCCATGAATTGCCGCATGGCGTCGAGCGGGAGCGGTATGCGAAGCTGCGCGCCCGTTTTCGCCCGAGCGAAAGGAACCCCTTTGAGTCAGCCGCGCCCCCTGGAGTTTTTCCGTAGCACGGAGAAGGAGCCCCACCTGGAGCGGGCTCGCACCATCCTTCGTGCCCACCCCGAGCTCAAGGACCTGTGCGGCCCGACCCCCATCACCGCCGCCTTCGTGCTGCTGCTGGTGGCGAGCCAGGTGGGCCTCGCCTGGGCCCTGCGCGACTCGCCCTGGTGGGCGCTGCTCGCCGCCGCGTGGTTCGTCGGTGCCTTCCTGGACCATGGCCTGTGGGTGCTCATCCACGAGTGCACCCACAACCTCGTCTTCAAGGCCCCCCGCGCCAACGCCCTCCTGCAGATCTTCGCCAACCTGCCCATCCTCTTCCCGGCGGCCATCTCCTTCCGCAAGTACCACCTCATCCACCACCGCTTCCAAGGGGACCTGGAGCTGGACGCGGACCTGGCCTCGCCCTTCGAGGCGAAGGTCATCGGCAACACGTTCTTCGGCAAGGCGTTCTGGATGCTCAACTTCTGGGCCTTCCAGGCGCTGCGCGTGCAGCGGCTCAAGCGCGTGCCGTTCTTCGACGGGTGGTACATCGCCAACCTCGCCGTGCAGCTGGCCTTCATCGGCGGCAGCTACGCGCTCCTGGGGCCGCGCTCGCTCGTCTTCATGTTCCTCTCCTCCATCTTCGCCATCGGCCTGCACCCGCTGGGCGCGCGGTGGATCCAGGAGCACTACCTCGTCAAGCCGCCGCAGGAGACGTACTCGTACTACGGCCCGCTCAACTGGGTGGCGTTCAACGTGGGCTACCACAACGAGCACCACGACGTGATGCGCGTGCCCTGGACGCGCCTGCCCCAGGTGAAGAAGATCGCCCCCGAGTACTACGACACGCTGCACTCCCACCGCTCGTGGACGGCACTGTGGCTCAAGTTCCTCTTCGATCCGTCCCTGTCGCTCTACAGCCGCATGACGCGCTCGGGAGACTCGGGCAAGGGCTCGCTGAAGCTGCCCGACGAGCCCGCCAAGGCCGCGTGAGCCGTCCCCCGGCCGCCCCCACCCGGAGCCCCGCTCAGGGCTCCGTGGCCAGGGGTGACTCGGCGTAGCGCGCGAGCAGATCCTGCGGCGAGCCGAAGACGGCCATCGCCCCGGCGCCCCGCAGGTCCTCCTCCGAGAAGCCCCCGCACACCAGCCCCAGGCAGCGCAGGCCCAGGCGCACGGCGCCCTCGATGTCATGGGGCAGCGCGGCCACCGTGAGCGCCTCGTCGGTGCCGTCGAGCCCCAACAGGCGGATGGCCTCCGCGGGAATCTCCTCGTTCAGCCGGTGGCCCTCCACCTCCGCGTCCGTGGTGCGCGCGTCGATGAGATCCGCCACCCCGAGCAGCTCGATGTAGTGCTCCAGCTCGTCGGGCTCCGCGCTGGAGGCCAGGGCGATGCGCCAGCCCTCGTCGCGCAGGCGCTGGAGCAGCTCGGTGACGCCCAGGAAGGGCCGCACGCGCGAGAGGTACTCCTCGTGGAAGAGCGCCCGGTGATAGCTCGTCAGCTCATCCGCGTGGCGCAGGTAGTCCTCCTCCGAGAGCAGGGCGGACAGGAACCGGTCCCCCTCGCGGCCGAGCTGCGCGAGCACCCGCGGCAGCCGCGCCTGGACGCCGTAGCGCGCCAGCGACTCCTGCCAGGCCCGCGCGCGCAGCACGTTGGAGTCCACCAGAGTCCCATCCACCTCGAAGATGATTGCCTTGGGCACGAGCCTCCTCCGCCCCTCCAAGCTGCGCACGCTTCCCTGCCCTCGCCAGACACCCCGGCCGCGTGTCCCGGCACTCGCCCCGGGAGCGCCCCGGGGCGGCCCCCGCCGCCAGAGGAAAGGTCCATGTCCGCTCCCTCCGGCACCAGGCGGGCGAGCGGCCTGGACGCACCCGGGAGGTTCACGCGCGCAGCGGCAACTCCACCACGAAGGTCGCGCCCCGGCCGAGCGCGCTGTGCACGTGCACCCGGCCCCCCTCGGCCTCCACGATGGCGCGGGCGACGTAGAGCCCCAGGCCCAGGCCCCCATAGTGGCGCTCGGACACCGCGCGGGCATAGCGCTCGAAGATGCGGCGGGACTGCTCCGGCGCGATGCCAATGCCCTTGTCCCGCACCGACAGGCGCGCGACGCCGTTGTCCACCGTCACGCGGATGACCACGGGCGAGCCCGCCCCATACTTCAGCGCGTTGTCCAGCAGGTTGGTCACCACCTGCTCCAACCGGGAACGATCCCACCAGCCAACCACCGGGGAGTCGGCCTCGACGACCAGGGGGGCCCGGAACTTGCCGGCGCGCGGCGTGAGCCGGGCGACCACCTGGCGCACCACGGAGAGCAGATCCACCTCCTCGCGTCGCAGCTCGAAGCAGCCCGAGGCGATGAGCGAGACGTCCAGCAGACCGTTCATCAACGTGGTGAGCTTGCGCAGCTGCTGCCGTCCCGCCTCGACGGTGGAACGCACCACGGGCGCCAGGGACGAGTCGGGGTGGGCATCGGCGGCGCGCTCGAGCGACTGCAGCTTGAGGCTCAAGGGCGTCAGGGGCGTCTTGAGCTCGTGACTGGCGATGGAGAGGAACTCGTCGCGCAGGCGGATGGCTTCCCGGGCCTCGCGATAGAGCCGGGCGTTGTCCACCGAGAGCGCCGCGCGATGGGCGAGCTCCTGGGCGAAGCGCAGATCCTCCTCGTCATAGCGGCGGCCCGAGGTGCACAGGGTGAGGGTGAGGGCCCCGAGGATGCGTCCATGGGCGAGCAGGGGCACGGTGAGCAACGAGCGGAGGCCCGCGCGGCGAAGGATCGAGAGGTGCTGCGCGTCCTGCGCCGCCTGCCGCAGCAACTCATCCGTCACGTCCCGCACCAGCGAGGCACGGCCCTCCTGGAGCGCCAGCGTGGGAGGATAGGAGGAGTTGTCGCGGGGCAGCGGGGTGAGTCCGCGCACATCCTGGACGAGGGACTCCTGGGACGGGTCGGCCGACACCACCTGGGCGCGGATGAACTGTCCGTTCGAGCCCAGCACGTCCAGGATGCACCAGTCGGCGAGCGCGGGCACCGTGAGCCGGGCGAGCGCGGCGAGCGTGGCGTCGTAGTCCAACGAGGAGGAGAGCAACTCACCCGCCCGGGCGAGGAAGGACGCGCGCTCCTGCGCCTGGCGATAGGCATGGATGTTCGTGCTGGTGCCCACCCACTCGCGCACCCCGCCGTCCGCGTCGAGCAGGGGGACGGCCCGCCCCAACATCCAGATGTACTGGCCGTCCGAGCGGCGCAGCCGGAAGGACACGGAGAAGGCGACGCGCTCGGCCTGACCTCGCTCCAGGGCCTGCTTGACATGGGGCCGATCCTCCGGATGGACGAAGTTCAGCCACGCCCTGCCCCGTAGGGCCTCGGCGGGCTGTCCGGTGAAGTCCATCCAGCCTGGCAGACCACCCACCGACTTCTCGATCCCCGCGCTCGTCCAGAAGATCTGCGAGGACACGTCCGCCAGGGCGAGCAAGCGCTCGTGCTCCTCCTCCAAGGGCACGACTTCCCGAGCGCGAGACGCAGGGGCCTTGGAGACGGAGGAAGAGCAGGCCGGAACCTCCTCCGAGGGACTGGAGCGAGAGGACGTCATGGACCGGGAAGCCTCAGGCGAGGAAGCGTCATGTCCGGGCTCGGCTGAGAGCGAAAGCATATCAAGCATGGCCTGCCTCGCGCGAACCGCACGGACATCCGTCCTCCCTCTTTCTTCTCAACGCTCAGACGCCCCCCTTCATCCTCGTACCCGAGGACAATCCTCCCACGCGGCCGTACCCGGGGTCACGACCGAGCGGACGCAGGGAGGGTGAACCCCCCGCCCCTTCCAGCAATCACTCGCACGTCCCGCCATGAACAGACCCCACCGCCGCACCGGGGCGGAGACCGGGTGGAGCCAGCGGGCCACCAGGCCGCGCGCTCCATCTTTCGGCGCCGCGCCGGGAGGAAGGAGGGGACCGGGGATTGACGCGGCCCCCGTCTCCTTCGCAGCATGGGCCTCCGCCCATGTCCGTCCCTCCCGTCTACCGCCGCTGGGTGACCTGTCCCGAGCCGCGTCCCCAGGCGAGCCTGCGTCTGTTCTGCTTCCACTTCGCGGGAGGAGACGCCTCGATCTACCGGCTGTGGACCACCCAACTGCCCGCCACCATCGAGGTGTGTCCCATCGAGCTGCCGGGCCGGGCCACGCGCCGCGCCGAGCCCCCCATCACCGACTTCCCCACGCTCATCGAGACGTTGGCGCGCCGCGTGCTGCCCTTCCTCAAGGAGCGGCCCTTCGCCTTCTTCGGCCACAGCTTCGGAGGCGTCATCGCCTTCGAGCTGACGCGGACGCTGCGCCGCATGGGCGCCCCCATGCCGGTGCGCCTCTTCCTGTCCGCCTGCCCAGCGCTGCATCTGCGGCCCCGCGCCGCGCCGCGCATCAGCCACCTGCCGGACACGGAGTTCCTGGAGCAGATCGCCCTGCGCTTCGGCACGCCCCGGGAGGTGCTCACCAGCGAGGACGTGCGCGAGACGGTGCTGCCCGCGCTGCGCGCGGATCTCTTCCTCGCCGAGAGCTACCGGTACGTGCCGGAGCCGCCCCTGGACGTGCCCCTGTCGTCCTTTGGCGCCACCGGGGACGCGACGGTCGGCCCCCAGGAAGTGCAGGAGTGGGGAGAGCAGACCACCGCGGACTTCCGCCCGAGGATGTTCCCGGGCAACCACTTCTACCTCACCGCCGAGCGTCCCCGGCTCTACCAGGCCCTGCTGGAGGATCTGCAATTTCAGTGACGGCGCCGGTGTTTCCGGTCATCTACCGCCCGCCCGCCCCGCCGCGGGAGGACTCTCCCCTGGGCGGGCCACGAGGAAGGCGCACGTGCTCATCCGCTACTCCGATTGGAAGAAGCCCACCGACGCGGCCTACGCCTTCCGGCTGCGGCCGGTGGCGGACGGCGCGAGCGAGCCGGGTGGCGTGCGCGTGGCGGTGCCCGGCCCGGGCCAGCGCTCGGACATCCGCGAGATCATCCGCGAGGTGCTCCAGGAAGGCGAGGCGGAGCGGTTCGAGCAGCGGGTGCACCGGTGGACGGGTCCGGAGGACGTGGTCGGGTCCGCGGGAGAGCAGCCCTACATCCGCCAGCAGCTCCTCTTCGAGGAGGCACAGTGGCGTGACGTGCTCGGCGCGGCGGAGCTGGACGAGGTGCTCCGGGGCACCGTCCGGGTGATGCGGGACGCACGGGGGCGCACGGACTACGTGCTGCGCGACCACCACATGCTCGACGTGGCGATGTACCACTACCGCACCACGGGCGGGCTGCCGCGCTCGCTCTTCCACGCGGACCGCCACTCGGACTGGTGCAAGGACAGCTACCTGGAGTCGCGCACGCCCCAGCAGGCGGCCACCTGGTGGCGGCTGTTCGAGGGCCTCAAGCGGCCCACGGACGCCACGCCCGTGCTCACCGAGGAGGACATCTTCTTCACCACGGCCAAGGCCGAGCCCACCGCCCGGATGAGCGGCCGGGACGTGGGCTTCTCCACCCTGGTGCCCTGGTTCGTGGACACCGCGGCGCTGCACTGGCGGCAGGTGCTCGAGCGGCCCGGGGTGACGGAGGCGGACTGGCTGTCGTTGGATCTCGACTGCTTCCAGCCCTCGCCCCAGCTGCGCGCGTGCGGAGGATTGCTGCGCGAGCCCCGCTTCCACGCCATGATGGAGAAGGCGCGCGTGCGGGTGTTCGTGCTCTCGCCCCAGTTCACCAATGGCGGGGACAAGATCGATCCGTGGATCATCCAGGGCAGCCGCTCCTCCTCGCTCCGGCTGCTGAACCTGTTGAGGCGGCGTCCTTCATGAAGCTCACAGAGCTGCGCATCCACCAGTACCGGGACGTCGCGCCGGGCGCCCACCTCGTCTTCGGCCCCTCGCTCAACCTGGTGCTCGGCGAGAACGGCACCGGCCGCACCACGCTCCTGGATCTCCTCACGCGCGTGCTCGCCTCGGACTTCTCCGGGCTCATCCGCGAGGAGTTCTCCCTGGAGTACGCCTTCGCCTTTCCCGGGATGACGCTCCAGGTGCGCGTGCGCAACACGCGTCCGGACTTCTCGCGGCCCGCGGACGCCGGACCCGAGCCCCAGGCGCTCGTGCCGCGGCGCGAGCCCGTGGACGAGCCCACGCTCCAGCCCTTCATGGAGGTGACGCTCGAGCTCGACGCGCCCGCCGCGCGGCTGGTGCTGCGCGCGGATGCGCAGGGCCTGGCCTGGGAGGTGAACGGACAGTCCACCTACTCGCAGACGATGCACTGGTCGTTGTTGGATCGCACCGTCTGGGTGGTGCTCTTCCTGGGAGCGCAGCGGCTGGAGCCCGAATTCAAGGAGCGGCTCAAGGAGCTGTTGCGCCGCACCTTCCTGCTCGCCCCGGCGCGCTTCGACGAGGGGCTGGGCACCTACGAGCGGATCTCCCAGGCGCAGTACGGCATGGAGATGCGGGGCGAGGAGGTGTTCCCGCTCGGGCTGATGTCGCTGCCCACGTGGTTGCCCGGGGTGCTGCGCGAGCGCGCGGAGCAGGCGCTGGCCACGGGCTTCATCGACATCCGCCATGACGAGTTCGAGCGCACCTTCCTCGGCCGCTTCGTCACCCTGGCGGGGCTGGGCGCGGGGCGCTTCCGCGTGGAGTTGCTGGACAAGCGCAGCTACGAGGGCGGGGGCCGGCTGGAGTTCGGCCGCTTCGGTTTCGGCTTCACCCGGCGCGACGGCGCGGTGCTGTCGCGCGAGCACCTGGGTTACGGCCAGAAGCGGCTCCTGTCGCTCCTGTACTACCTGGACGTCAACGAGGACTTCCTCATCGCCGACGAGCTGGCCCACGCGCTGCATCCGCGCTGGGTGGAGGCCGCCGTGCGCGAGCTGGGTGGCCGGCAGTCCTTCGTGACCAGCCAGAACCCGCTGCTCTTCGAGTACGTGGCCTTCACGTCCGCGGACGAGGCGCGCGCCTCGCTCATCCACTGCGGCCTGGAAGTGCACGAGGAGCGCGAGCGCAAGGTGTGGTCCAACCCCAGCGTGGACACCGCCGAGCGGCTCTTCGGCGACTACCGGCGGGGCGGCTCGCCGCTGGCGACCCTGCTGCGCATCCACGGGCTGTGGTGAGGCCGTGGGGAGCCCGCGTCACGTGCGCGCGTCGCGCTCGCGCTCCAGCTCCGCGCGGAAGAAGGCGCTGTGGCGCGCGAGCGTCTCCATGTAGGGCCGCACGTCCTCGCGCGCCTCGGGGGAGAGCTGCGCGAAGGGCGTCACGTGCACGTCCGGCACGTAGCGGAAGGTGAGGTTGATGCGCCGGGTCTTGAAATCCGGCATCTCCGGCGGCATCACGTGGCCCCCGCGCGTGTCCACCCGCTGCACCCGGTGGAAGGTCTGCTCCTTCCAGCGCGTCCCGCCGAAGAGCTGCAGGGCCCCATCATCGAGCCACTGCTCGAGCACCACCTCGTCGCGCTCGCCCGGACGGCTGGAGGTGACGAATTGGATGAGCGCGCGCTCGCCCAGCGACAGCGAGGCCACCGGCCCGGGCTCGAAGTCCTTGTGCTCGCCCACCCGGGCGGTGTCCACCCACTGCCCGTCCTCCAGACGGCTGCCGTAGAAGTTCACCAGGCACGTGTTGAGATGCCAGCCCTCGGGCATGTCCGGGCCCCGGAACATCCGGCGCGCGAGCTCCTCCACCTTCTTCACCTGCCGCTGGAGCACCGCTGGAAAGGGCTCCGCCTTCACGCAGCGGTTCTTCACGCCCTTGGGGGGCCGGTAGTAGTCGAGACAGGCGAACTGCCAGTTGCCCAACCAGTACACCGGCCGCAACAGGCGCCGCTGGGACTGGCCCGGGGGCGGGGGGAAATGCTTGGAGTAGCGCTCCTCCCACAAGGGGTGCAGCTGGCCCAACCAGCCGAGGATGGCGGCGCGCTCGGCCGCGGGCAGGAAGCTCGCGTTGTAGTGGTGGCCCGGCGTGCGCTGACGGGCTTTGTGCGCCAGCGAGCGGCCGTAACGGGGAGGAGAAGCCATGGAGGCTTCCCCTACCACACGGCGCCTAGTGTTTGGCCTCCACGACGAAGTGCTCGCGCACCTGACGTGCGTCCGAGGCGTGCGAGACACGGAACTCGTACCGGCCCGGCTTGTCGATGCGCACGCGCAGCGGCGTGGCGTCCGCTCCGGTGTCCGCGGTGAACTGGTGGATGCAGCGCCCCGCGTCACACCCCACCAGCCGCACCGAGGGCTGTCCCTCGGCGTGCAGGTGGAGATTCACCTCTTCCGGAGCCTCCAGGTGAACGGTCGCCGGCTCACCGGAGTGCACCCCATGCGTCCAGGGCAGCTCCAACAACCCGGGGCGCCCGTGGGACAACTGGAAGGAGACGTGGCGCAGCGGCATGGTCTCGTTGAGGACCTCCGCGTCCCCCGTCCAGTCGTCCGCCCGCACCGCCAGGAGGATGACCGAGGTGGCCAGGGCCAGGCCCATCACCTTGCGGGTGACGCGGTGCTCCAACCAGGCCAGACGCTCCTGACGCTCCGGAGGACTGGGCCGCGCTGGAGTCTTCCCCGACGAAGCCGCCTGGATCGCCAGCTGGATGCGGTTCTCGAGGTGGGTGGACGGCCGTTCCTCGCGAAACGCATCCAGGGCCCGGACGGCCTCTCCCGGCAAGGGGGGCAAGGACTTGTCATTGGGAGCGCTCATGAACGACCTCCTGCGTTGACGGCGGCCGGGGTCTGGGCGAGTTGCGCCTTGAAGGCGGCGCCCAGTTGGGCACGTCCCCGGAAATGACGGCTCTTCACGGTCCCCACCGGAATCCCGAGCGCCGTGGACACCTCTTCGTACCCAAGCTCTTCCACGTCACAGAGCAACACCACCAGACGGAACTTCTCGGGCAGGGCATGCAGGCAGCGCAACATCAGCTCGGCCTCCTCACTGCTGCATAGCCGGGCTTCCGGATCCTTCTGCTCCACCCCACCGGTAAAGAGCGAGCCCAGCACCGACGAGGCCCCCTCCAACACCGAGTCCAGCAATGACCGGCGCCGGGCGACCGCGCGCCGCGTTTCGATGAACTGGTTGCGAACGATTCCACACAGCCAGCCAAACAAGGACCCCTTCTCCTGGTAACTCTCCCGATGGACGTAGGCCCGCACCAGGGCGTCTTGCAGCAAGTCCTCCGCCTCCTGCTTGTCCCGGCACAACGCCAGACAGAGCCGGTGAAGACGCGGCAGCAGCGGCTGGACCTGCGCCTCGAAACGCTCCCGTCCCGCCCCCCCCGCGCCCTCCTCCCCGCCGCTCATCGCCGCCCCGCCCCGGACGGACCCCACCCCACGCACCCCTCCGTGCGGTGGCCTGCTCCACTCCACGTCGCGACACTGTCCATAAGATGGAACGACTCACACGCGGGTTCCCGAAACACGTCAATCGGATTTCACTCTATTTCTCTTCCCCGGGCGCAGGGCCTGGTTGGCCTCGCAACAGTTCGTGCATCAACGGAAAAAAGCCACGGAGGAAGAATAAAACACCGGGAACCCGGAAGTGAATCGTTCCGTCCCTGCCTTTCGTGAAGCACGCGCCGCGTCAAGAACGCCGCGAGCCCGTGCGCCTCAGAGGGTGGAACCCATGCAGCCTCAGCCTTCCGGTACTCCGTCCCAGGCCGCGCCCGAGAGCGCGTCGACCTGGAAGAGTGACATCGTTTCCGGCTTTCTCGTGTTCCTCATCGCGCTGCCACTATGCCTGGGCATCGCGATGGCCAGTGGCTTCCCGCCGGTGGCGGGCATCCTGACGGCGGTGGTGGGTGGGTTGGTGTCCACCTGGCTGGGCAGCGCGCGGCTCACCATCAAGGGGCCCGCCGCGGGGCTCATCGTCATCGCGCTCGGCGCGGTGACGGAGCTGGGCGAAGGCGACGGAGCGCTGGGCTACCGCCGGGCGCTGGCCACCATCGTGGTGGCCGCGGCGGTGCAGATCGTCTTCGCGCTCCTGCGCGCCGGGGCCCTGGGGGACTTCTTCCCCTCGTCGGTGGTGCACGGAATGCTCGCGGCCATCGGCATCATCATCTGCTCCAAGCAGATCCACGTCCTGCTCGGCGTGGCGCCCGAGTCCAAGGAGCCGCTGCACCTGCTGGCGGAGATTCCCCGGAGCGTGATGAAGCTCAACCCGGAGATCGCCTTCATCGGCGCGATGAGCCTCATCATCCTCTTCGGTCACGCGGCGGTGGCCAGGCGCGTGGCGGCGCTGCGGCGCGTCCCCGCCCCCCTGCTGGCGCTGCTGTTCGCGGTGCCCATGGGTCTCTATTTCGACCTGGACCACGAGCACACCTTCACCTTCTCGCACAGCCTCTTCACGGTGGGCCCCAAGTTCCTCGTGAACCTGCCGAGCAACCTCCTGTCGGCCATCACCCTGCCGGACTTCTCCGTCGTCCTCAGCGCGACGTCCATCAAGTACATCGTCATGTTCGCGCTGGTGGGCAGCATCGAGTCGCTGCTGACGGCCAAGGCCATGGACATGATGGATCCGGAGAAGCGCCGCTCGGATCTCGACAAGGATCTGCTCGCCACGGGCGTGGGCAACTTCATCGCCGGCATGCTCGGTGGCCTGCCGATGATCTCCGAGGTGGTGCGCAGCTCGGCCAACATCGGCTACGGCGCCAAGAGCCGGCAGTCCAACTTCTTCCACGGCCTGTTCCTGCTGCTCTTCGTGGCGTTCGTGCCCATGCTCATCCACCGGATTCCGCTCGCCGCCCTGGCCGCCATGCTCATCTTCGCGGGCGTGCGGCTGGCGTCGCCCAAGGAGTTCGTGAACACGTTCCGCATCGGGCCCGAGCAGTTCGTCATCTTCACCTTCACCATCGGCGTGACGCTCGCCACGGACCTGCTGGTGGGCGTGGCCGCGGGCATCGCCCTCAAGGTGGTGGTGCACCTCATCAACGGCGCGCCGTTCGCCGGCCTCTTCAAGCCGCAGATCGAGGAGCACACCGAGGGGGGCCAGGTGGTGCTGCGCGTGCGCCAGGCGGCCGTCTTCACCAACTTCCTCAAGCTCAAGAAGCAGCTCGCGCGCCATGCCCACGCACCCCACGTGGAGGTCGACCTGACGGAGGCCCGCCTGGTGGACCACACGGTGATGGAGCGGCTGCACGAGCTAGAGGGCGAGTTCTCGCGCCAGGGCCGCCACCTGCACGTGCGCGGGCTCGAGCAACACCGCAGCCTCTCCGCGCATCCTTACGCCGCGCGCAAGAAGTCGGCGAAGGCCCCCCTGCCCGTCCGTTCCTGAGCGCCTGAAACCCTTCCCGTCTGGATTCCGACCATGAGTCACTCCCCCTCGACCGACCGCGGACAGCACCTGAGTGAGGTGCTGGAGCACGCGGGCCACCTGTTGCCGGCGCAGGGTCCCATTGGCGTGTTCGTGCACCACAACACGCTGCATGCCTTCCAGCACCTGCCCTTCCACGAGGCGCTGGCCGCCGCGAGCGCCACGTTCGAGACGGAGACCTACCTCCCCGAGTCTCGCTACCGCGAGCTGTACCGGCGCGGGCGCATCACCGACGTGGATCTCAAGGCGGTGCTCGCCGAGCGGGAGCAGGGAGAACGGCGGGAAGAGATGGTGCCGGCCTCGCTGTCGCGCCTGGACCTGGAGCTGCTCGCCCTGCTCCACCCGCCCGCGGTGGAGACGGCCGCCTCGCTGCGCTGGCGGATGAACGAGCTGTCGGCGACGTCCTCGCTCCGGCCGGACGTGTCGGTGGCCGCGCGCGAGCGGTTCCTGCGGCGCTCCACCGAGGGCATCCGCGGGTGGCTGGACCGGGTGGGCCGGGACTGGACGATGACCGATCTGGCCATGGCCCTGCTCGAGCCCACGTTGAACACCGCCGTGCGCGCCGCCGCCGCCGAGCCGCGGCGGGCCCTGGCCCAGGAGACCGCCCTGCGCCGCCTGGGCATTCCCTCCGCCCGGACCGAGGCCTATATCGCGCAGGTGCGCGCCCGGCTGATCGGCGCGGCGACGACCCTGTCGGTGGAGGGGTGGTTGGGCGCCGAGGTGGCGCTCGTCCAGGAAGCCCTGGCCACGGCGTTCGAGGGCGATGGCTCGCTGTCCTCCCTCAAGGAGCATCTGGAGCGCCACCCCGAGCGCTTCGCGGTGAGGGCGCTCTGGGCCGCCTGCCGCACGCCCCTGCTCACCGTGCCGGACTCGCGCGAGAAGGCCGAGCCCGGAGAGGTGCGCAGCCACCGTGAGATGCTGCGGCTGGCCACTGGCGAGGACATCAACGAGCTGGTCAATCCCCGGCTCATCCGCATCTGCTCGGCGTTCCTCGATGAGGGCCAGTCCCACTGGAGCCTGCCGGAGCGTGAGTCAGGATTGTACGCCGCCTGGCGCGCGATGAAGCTCACCGGCATGGGCGTGCTGCCCGAGTGGCTGGAGGATCTCGAGGTGGACTTGAGACGGGCCGCCGCTCAGGGCCTGTCCGCGCGGGACGTGGTGCTCGCCGCGCTCGACGAGCTGGGCGTGCCCGAGGAGCAGTGGGAGCCCTACATCACCCGCGTGCTGCTCGCGCTGCCCGGCTGGGCCGGGATGTTCCACCGCTTGGAGCACAACCCGGCCGATCGGCCCGCGGGCTCGCCTCCGGCCCACCTCATCGACTTCCTCGCGGTGCGCCTCACCCTGGAGCGCCACGCCTTGCGCACCGTGGCCCGGCGCCGGCTGGACTACCAGGGGCCCCTCTCCGGGCTCCTGACCCGCGCGCGCGACGCCGCCGCGCACCGGCCCGCGGCCCTGGAGCGCCCGCTCGAGGAGGGGAGCTGGCGGCTCTTCCAGCTCATGCAGGTGGCGGGGCTGTCGGCCCTGGAGGTGGCGGACTTCCCGCTCGTCCGGCGCCAGGCCCTGCTCGCGTGGCTGGAGGCCTTCGACGCGCAGGCGCGCCGCCGCGTGTGGCACGAGGCCTACGAGCACCACTACCGCATGGACATCCTCCAGGCCCTCGCGCAGAACCGGCTCCGCCCCGAGCCGGAGCGCACGGTGGAGGATCCGCGCTTCCAGCTCGTCTTCTGCATGGATGACCGCGAGGAGTCCTTCCGCCGGCACTTCGAGGAGCAGAGCCCGCGGCACGACACGTTCGGCATCGCCGGCTTCTTCGGCGTGGCCATGGACTACCGCGGCCTGGACGACGCGGGCCTCGCCGCCCTGTGCCCCATCGTGGTCACCCCGGCGCACGTCGTGGAGGAGCGGGCCCACCCGGATCACGGCCACCTGGCCGAGTCCCGCTCGCGGCTGCGTGCCCTCTGGGCCCGCGTCGATCACTGGCTGCACGGCGGCTCGCACGCGCTCGAGTTCAGCTGGCTGCTCACGCCCCTCCTGGGACTCTTCTCCGCGCTGATGCTGCCCCTGCAGATCTTCGCCCCGCGCCGGGTGAGCCTGATGCGCCGGGCGCTCACCCAGCGGCTGCTGCCCACCCCCCGCACGCAGCTCACCAGCCTGAGGGACGAGGCGGCCGAGCAGCTCGCTCACCTCAAGCCCGTGGGCTTCACCGTCGCCGAGAAGGCGGCACGCGTGGCCAACTCGCTGGAGAACCTGGGGCTGGTGGACGGCTTCGCGCCGCTCGTGGTGGTGCTGGGCCATGGCGCCATCAGCGTCAACAACCCGCACCAGTCCGCCTACGACTGCGGCGCCTGCGGTGGCCGTCACGGCGGCCCCAACGCGCGCCTCTTCTCGGAGATGGCCAACCGGCCCGAGGTGCGCGCGCTGCTGCGCGAGCGCGGCATCCACATCCCCGACACGACGTGGTTCATCGGCGGCCTGCACAACACCACCACCGATGAGGTGGTGCTCTACGACACCGACGCGGTGCCCGAGGCCCTGCGCGGCGAGCTGGCCGCCCTGAAGGAGTCGCTGGACAGCGCGCGCACCCTGTCGGCGCACGAGCGCTGCCGGCGCTTCGAGTCCGCGCCCCTGAGCCTGTCCCCCGAGGCGGCCCTGCGGCACGTGGAGGAGCGCGCGGCGGACCTGAGCCAGGCGCGCCCCGAGCTGGGCCACGTCACCAACGCCACGTGCGTGGTGGGCCGCCGGGCCCTCACCCGGGGCCTGTTCCTGGACCGGCGCGCCTTCCTCATCTCGTATGACCCCACGAAGGATGCCTCGGGAGCCATCGCCGAGCGCATCCTCGCCGCGGCGGGCCCCGTGGGCGCGGGCATCAACCTGGAGTACTACTTCTCCTGCATCGACAATGACCGCTACGGGTCCGGCACCAAGCTGCCCCACAACCTCACCAGCCTGCTCGGGGTGATGGACGGCGTGGAGAGCGACCTGCGCACGGGCCTGCCCCGGCAGATGATCGAGATCCACGAGCCGGTGCGGCTGCTGCTGGTCGTGGAGGCCAGCGTGGAGGTGCTCGGGGGCATCTACGAGCGCCAGCCCATCCTGCGCGAGCTCATTGGCAACGAATGGGTCCAGCTCGTGAGCGTGGACCCGGTCACCGGCGCGCAGATGCGCTTCACGCCCCGGGGCTTCCAACCCGTCACCCCGCCGTCGGCGCCCCTGCCGGTGGTGGCCTCCTCGCCGGAGTGGTATCGCGGTCAGCGCGATTTCCTGCCGCCGGCGCTGATCGACGCTTCCCAGAAGAAAGAGTCTGACCATGTCCGTCGGTAACCTCGAACTGGGGTGGGTCGCCGCCACCGCCCCGCTCTGGCCCCTGCTGGCCTTCGTGACGCTGGGCGGCGTGATGCTGTTGCACCGCGCGCCGGGCGAGCGCGCCGTGGTGAGCGGGGTGCTCGGCGCCTTGTGGCTGTCGCTGGGCGCCTCGGTGGTGGCGGCGGCGGGCCTCGTGTGGCGCCACCAGGACGCCTGGGTGGTGGAGGTGGGCCGGTGGTTCTCCAGCGGCGCGTACACCTTCCCGGTGACGCTGTTCATCGACCGGCTGTCCGCGACGATGATGGTGCTCTCCAGCGCCATCACCCTGCTCATCGGCCGCTTCTCGGTGAACTACCTGCACCGCGAGCCGGGCTTCGCGCGCTTCTTCCTGCTGCTGGCGCTGTTCGCCTCGGGCATGCAGGTGCTGGTGGCCAGCGGCAGCATCGATCTGCTCTTCGTGGGCTGGGAGCTGGTGGGCCTCACGTCGGCGCTGCTCATCGGCTTCTTCCACGAGCGCACGACGCCGGTGCGCTCGGGCTTGAGGGCCTTCACGCTCTACCGGCTGTGCGACATGGGCCTGCTCATGGGCGCGGTACTGCTGCACCACTTCGCGGGCACGGCCGAGTGGGCCGAGGCGCTCGGAGCCCGGGCCTGGCCGGCACCGGCGGTGGCCATGACGGTGGGGCCGGCGACGGCGCTGGGGTTGTGCCTGATGCTGGCGGCCATGGGCAAGTCGGCCCAGCTTCCCTTCAGCAGCTGGCTGCCGCGCGCCATGGAGGGCCCGACGCCCTCGAGCGCCCTCTTCTATGGCGCCCTGTCGGTGCACGCGGGCGTCTACCTGCTCTTGCGCGTGGCGCCGCTGCTGCAGCGCTCTCCCGTGGCGAGCGGGGCGCTGGTGGTGGTGGGCCTGCTGACGGCCGTGCACGCCACGCTGGTGTGGCGCGTGCAGACGGACGTGAAGAGCTCGTTGGCCTATGGCGTCCTCACGCAGGTGGGGTTGATGTTCGCCGAGGTGGGCCTGGGCCTGTACCGGCTGGCGCTGGTGCACCTGGTGGCGCACGCGTGTCTGCGCTGTCTGCAGTTGCTGCGCGCCCCGTCCGTGCTGCGCGATGAGCTGGCGCGCCGCGCGGCCCTGCGCGAGGCGAAGCGTCCCACGGTGGCGGTGGCCCACCATGTCCTCCCCGAGGGGTGGCGGCGGCGCTTCTACCGGCTGGCGCTGGAGCGCTTCTCGCTGGAAGTGATGCACGAGCGCTGGGCGATGGGTCCGCTGCTGCGCGCGGGCCAGTGGATGGACCGGATGGAGCGGTACTGGACGGGCGCGCTGAGCGGCTGGAAGTCCGCCCCCGCCGAAAAGGCACCCACGGAGCCGAAGCAGGCGCCGGGCAGCCAGAGTCAGTCGACAGGAGTCGTGTGATGCGGACGTCCCTTCCCCTTCTCTCCCTCCTGGTGGTGTTGCCCGCGCTGGGCGCCGCGGTGCTGCGCCAGCTCCGCCAGCCCGAGCGTCAGCGTCAGGCGGCGCTCGGCGTGGCGGCGCTCACCCTGCTGCTGACGCTGGGCGCGGTGGTCCTCTTCGAGGGTGGCGTCCCCGGCGTGCAGTTGCATGAATCGTGGTGGCGCGTGCCGGGGCTCGGCGTGGAGCTGCGGCTGGGCGTGGATGGCATGAGCGTGCTGGCGCTGGTGGTCACCGCGCTGCTCACCCTCGGACTGGTGGCGGCGGGTCCGCGCCAGTCGCTGGACCGGGGCACGCTCGGCGCGCTGCTGCTCACCGAGAGCATGACCCTGGGCTTCTTCTGTGCCGAGGACCTGGCGCTGATGACCGTCTTCTTCATCGCCACCCTGGTGCCCACCGGCGCGCTGCTGGCGCGCGAGGCGCGGGCACGGCCCGAGGCCCGGACGCTGCGCACCTTCGGCGTCTACATGCTCGTGAGCACGCTGCCGCTGGTGGTGGCCACGGCCCTGGTGGGCCTGGAGGGCTGGCGCTCCGGCGCCCAGACGCCCTTCGCCCTGACGGAGCTGATCGCCCGGGGGCTGCCGGCGACGTGGCACCTGCCCGTGTTCGCGTTGTTGATGTTCGCGGTGTGCGTGCGCATGGCGGTGGTGCCCTTCCACTCCTGGCTGCCCGTGCTCATGGCGCGCGGCCCGTTCGGGGTGGGCCTGCTGCTGGTGAACGCGCACGCGGGGCTGTACCTGCTGGTGCGCGTGGTGATGCCGCTGCTGCCCGGGGAGTGGAACCGCGGCGGGGTGATGCTCGGAACGCTGGGCCTGTGCGCCGCCCTGTATGGCTCGGTGCTGGCGCTGGCGCAGACGGACCTGCGCCGCGTGGTGGGCTTCCTCCTGGCGAGCCAGTCGGGCCTGATGCTGGCGGGAGTCGCCATCGGCAACACGCAGAGCATCTCCGGCGCGCTCATCCAGAGCGTGGCCGCGGGCATCGCGCTCACGGGGTTGGATCTCGTCGTGCGCGCCATCGAGGCCCGCACGGGCACCACGGACATGACGCGGCTGGGAGGGCTCGTGCGCCGCGCCCCGCGCCTCGCGGCCTTCTTCTTCCTCATGGGCTTTGGCAGCCTCGGCTTCCCGGGCACGCTGAGCTTCGTGGGCGAGGATCTGCTGCTGCACGGCATCCTGGACACCCACCCGCTGGTGGCGCTGCCCCTGCTGCTGACCACCGCCATCAACGGCGTCACCTTCCTGCGCGCCTTCCAGCGAACCTTCCTCGGCCCGCCCGCCCATGGCCAGGCGGCCCTGCTGGAAACAGTGGAGGACTTGCTGCCCCGGGAGCGGGGGATGGTGTTCGCCCTGTTCGCCCTGGTGGTGCTCGGCGGACTGGTGCCGGGACCGCTGCTGCACCTGCGCGCCTCGCAGGTGGAATCCCTCGCGGGCCCCGAGTCCTCCTCCGAGCACCACGGGGAGTCCGCGTCCCGGGGCGAGGTGCCCTCCAAGGCGCTTTCCCTGGCACGTCCTTGAGGGTGCAAGGATTGACGCGAGGGTGAAGCGGGGCGCCCACGGCAAGTGGGTGCCCCTTCGGCGCATCGCGCTATCGAAAACTTGACGAAGCCGGTCCCCCGCTTTCACTAGGGCACGCCACCCGAGGGGATCCGCATGAACCGTCGCTCGTTGTGTTTTGTCGCCCTGCTCGCCACCTTCCTGACGTCGTCCACCGCCTTCGCCGGAGTCTGGTTCGAGCTGTTGCGCGCCCCGTGCTTCACCGGGGACAAGGACAACATGGCCCTTGGAGGCCGCTACCGCGGCGCCGTGGACTGCTTCAACGAGGACTTCAATGGCGGCGGCGCGCGGACCACGCTGACCATCAAGGCCTTCCAGCAGTGGGAGTACGGCTCGGTCTTCCTGTACTACGACATCACCGGCCCCTTCACCCCCGCGAGCGCCTTCAAGCAGAGCGCCAACCAGAAGGGCGGCTTCTTCGGTGGCATCACGCTGGCGCTGTCGCCCAAGTCGATCGCCGAGAAGGTGCTGGAGCGCAAGTTCGACTGGGGACCGCTGCGCGACGTCTCGCTCAAGTACGAGATGGAGCACGTGAGCAAGTTCGGCATGCTGCACTACTACGGTCTGCAGTGGGACCTGGCCGTGCCGGGCATGGACTTCGTGACGGCCACCACGGTCATCCGCGATGACTGGGGCCTGCGGGGTGTGGACCTGCAGGTGGGCCTCGCCTGGCAGAAGTCCTTCTCGCTGGGCACGCAGGACTTCCTCTTCCTCGGCTTCTTCCAGACGGGCCTCTTCGGCGAGGGCGAGGGCGTGGGCGCGATGACGGGCTCGCGGGGCAACCGCTTCTTCCTCGCGCAGCCCGAGCTGCTGTGGGACTTCGGCAAGCTCGTCCACTTCACCCCGGGCAAGATCTACCTCGGAGGCGAGTACCAGCTCGCCTACAACCGCTACCTCATCCAGGGGAAGATCGAGAACGTGCTCCAGGGCATGATCCGCTGGAACATCTGATTCCCCGCTGAATCCCTTGTGAGTCCCCCCAGGGGGCGTGTGGAACAATGGGTCGCCTCGTGACGACCCTCCACCGCCCCCTGTCCGTCTCGCTCCTGCTGTTGCTGTGGTCCGCGGCGCCGGCACTCGCCCGGGAACCCCGGACGTCCCGTGCGCCCGAGCCCCTGCTGTCCCTGCTCGAGCCCACCGGGGAGGGATGTGAGTGGGTCCGGCACCAACCCCTCTCGGCCGTGCGTCAGGTCATCGCCCGGCTCGCGGTGGACTGCCAGGGAGGAGCCACCGCGCTGAGCCGGGATGGGAAACACGGCGCGGCGAGGTTCTGGCGCGGCGGCGTCAGCGCGCCCGTGACGGGCAGGCCCACCTTCCCCGAGCGCTTCCCCTCCCCCGCCTTTCGCGACCGCCTGTTCCTCGTGGACGTGGAGACGGCCACCGCCACGGAGCTGCCGCTTCCGGGCTCGGGAGAGCTCATCGAGTTCGGCTTCGACGCCGAGGGCCAGTTGCTGGGGCTCACCCTCCAGAAGCCCACCCCGGAGCAGGAGCGGCAGGGTGAGGCGGAGTTCGACGGCACCCGCGTCGTGCTCGAGACGAACGACGGGAAGCGGCCCCTGCTCACCCACGCCTTCCAATGGAAGGACGGCGCCTGGAAGCGGCGGGAAGTGAAGGCCACCACCGACACCACGGGGCCGCGGGTGCTCGCGCTGCGCCAGAAACTCGGCGAGCGCTCGAGCCACACCCTGGATCCGCGCTTCACGCCCGAGGAGCTCGAGGACGACGTCGTGCTCGATCAGCTGTATGCCTTTTCCCCGGAGGAGCCCGAGGGAGAGTGGACCCTGCTGCGCCGCGGGGGCTTCCGGCTCGCGGTCTGGAGCATTCCCTTCGGGGAGGAGGAAGCACTGGCGACGGGGCTCGTGCGCAAGGTGGACAAGCAGAAGGTGTCCGCGCTCCCCGGCTTTCCCCTGCGGCCCAATGATCTGGCCAGCGTCCAGATACGGGGGGCCTTTGTCCTGCTCTCGCTCGCCGACTCCGGCGCTCACCCGTACCTGTACCGGGGAGGCAAGCTCGTCTGGAATTCGGAGAGCGCCCGGGCGGTGACGTTCTGGCCGTCCCCCCCGGGCAAGTAGGCGCGACCCACCGCTCGCCGACTCGCGGCGCTGGGGAGGGACGCTTCTCCGAGCGTCCGCTGGTGAATACCTTTTCCTTGGAACCGCGATGGCTGGCCCTGGTCGGGAAGGAGGTTTCCCCCGCTGCCACGCGCCTCACGAATGAAAGGCGAGAACATGCGAACGAACATCCTGATGGTCGCGGTGGTGACGACCTCGTTGGGCATGGTGGGAATCGCCAATGCGCAGCAACAAGACACCACCCAATTCCAGCAGCCCCTGACCGGCAGCTATGCCCTCCAGCAGCCCCTGACCGGCAGCTACGCTCTTCAGCAGCCACTGATCGGCAGCTATACCCTTCAGCAGCCCCTGACCGGTACCTATGGCCTCCAGCAGCCCCTGACGGGCAGCTACACACTCCAGCAGCCCCTGACGGGTTCCTCGAGCTTCCAGACAACGCTGCCAAGCAACTCCAGCTCGCTGTCGAGCGGGTTCTCGTTGGATGGCTCCTTGTCGAGCGGTTCCTCGCTGGGCAGCCCACTGTCGGGCAGCTCCTTGTCGAGCGACTCCTCGTTGGACAGCCCGCTGTCGGGCAGCACCACCACGACCCTGCCTGGAAGCCTCCCGGTGCAGCAACCCGGGCTCTCGACCCTGCCCTCCACGCAGCCCGGAAGCACGACGTCCGGCGTGCGCTGACGCTCCGCGGTGAGACGACGGGCCGGGGACATTCTCCCCGGCCCGTATTCCGTCAGGAGGCGAGGCGCGGTACACCAGGAGCCGCCATGGCCGAACTCCCGATGAACATTCCCACTGTCGACCTCGCCGATCTCTCCTCGGAGGACCCTTCCCGTGTCGAGCGCGGCGCGATGGCGATCCGGGAAGCCTTCGGTGTCTTCGGACTCGTCTACGTGAAGAACCATGGTGTCGATGCCCAGGCGCTCGAGCGGCTCTATGTCGCGTTCGGTGCGTTCATCGCCCGGCCCACCGAGGCCAAGCGCCCCTACGGCCGTGCCGACATCTGGTACCAGCGAGGCTGGACGCCGCCGAACACCGAGGTCGCCGTGGCCAGCAATGGCCAGCCCGACTTCAAGGAGTGCTACTTCGCCGCGCCCTACCCGCCCGACGAGAACTCCGTGCTCGAGTTCCCCAACCTCTACCCCGAGAACATCTGGCCGGAGGACGCGCCGCCGTACTTCCAGGAAGGACTGCTCTCGCTCGGCCGCTCGCTGCATGAGGCGGGGTTGTCGCTCCTGCGGGGAGCCGCCCTGGCGCTGGGCCTGCCCCAGACGACGTTCACCGGGTTCTGCGAGCGGGGCCCCCACGTCACCCGGGCGCTGCAATACCTGCCGCTGAAGCCCTCGCAGGTGAACACCGGCATCCTCTGGGGCGAGGAGCACACGGACTTCAACCTGCTCACGCTGCTGCCCGGTGGCCGGTTCCTGGATCCCCAGGCCCGCCCCGCGCCCCGGCCGGATGATCAGAGCGGGCTGTACCTGCGCACCCGCGCCACCCCCGAGGAGCCCAAGGGCCGGCTCGTGCGAGGTGTCGCCCCGGCCGGGTGCATCGTCGCGCAGGTGGGCCAGCAACTGGAGATCCTCACCGGCGGCACGTTCCTGGCGACGCCACACGTCATCACCGCGCCCGGCGTTCCCGGCTGGCAGCGGCAGTCCGCCGCGCACTTCATGCACGTGCACACGAGCACGGTGCTCTTCCCCCTGGAGAAGTTCCGCACCCCCGAGGCCGTGCGGAACTACGCGCCGCCGGTGCTCGCGGGCACGTACGACATCAAGACCCTGGTGGACATCGGCCTGGCGACCCCGGACGCGCTCGACCAGCTCGGCTACCGGCACTATGACCGGCTCCACCGCATGCGCGCGGACGGCTCCAGCACCTGACGCATCGCGTCCATGCTAGGACACGGGCCCATGCGCCCGAGCCTCTCGACCCTGCTCCTCGCGTCGTCCCTGCTCCTGGCCTGCAAGAGCGCCAAGGAGGAACCCGCCCCGGTGGCTCCCGCCGCCCCGTCCGCCGCGGCCTCCCCGGAGGCCGTGAAGCCCGCGCCGAAGACGACGCGGGTGGGCCTCGTGCTCAGCCTCGGAGGACGGGGGGACCAGTCCTTCAATGACTCGGCCCTGCGGGGGCTGGAGGAGTGGGCCGCGGGCGTGAAGTACGAGGGCGGTGGCTACAAGGAGCTCGGCCCCGAGGAGCGGCAGGCCTCGCTCCAGGGCTCGTTGGGTCAGGACCTGGCCCGGCGCGACTCGCCGGTGGAGCCGCTCGGTATCACCCCGGTCGTCCTGCAGAGCCGCGTGGCGGAGGACTACGAGCCCAACCTGCAACTGCTCGCGGACCAGGGCGTGCCGCTGTCGCTCGCGGTGGGCTTCCAGTTGGAGAACGCGGTGGAGACGGCCGCGCAGCGCGATCCGGAGATGCACTTCCTGCTCGTGGACAGCCCGCTCCTGTCGGCCCAGGGCGAGCCGTACACCCTGCCCAACGTGCGCACCGTCGTCTTCCGCGAGGAGGAGGGCTGCTACCTCGTGGGGGCGCTGGCGGGACTCGCGACGAAGACGAACAAGGTGGGCTTCGTGGGCGGCATGGAGATACCGCTCGTCAAGCGCTACGAGGCGGGCTTCCGCGCCGGCGTGGCGGCCACCAACCCCAAGGCCCGCGTGGTGGCCAACTACACCGGGAGCTTCACCCACTTCGCCCTGGGCAAGCAGGTGGGGCAGGATCTGCTGACCAAGGGCTCGGACGTCATCTTCGCCGCGGCGGGAGTGGATGGGCTCGGCGCCATCCAGGCGGTGAAGGAGGCGCGCGACGAGGGGAAGACCGTCTACGTGCTGGGCGTGGACTCGGATCCCTCCCATCTGGCGCCCAAGGCCGTGCTGTCCGCGGTCATCAAGCGCGTGGACCTGGTGGTGTACGAAGCCGTGCGGGACCAGGTGCGTGGCCAGTTCCGGGGCGGCACCCAGACCCTGGGCCTCAAGGAAGGCGGCATCGCCTACGCCCCGGTGCGGCTGGACTTCCCCGGCAAGGACGAGGCACTGCGCACGCTGGAGTCCCTCAAGGCGAAGATCATCGCCGGGGAGATCCAGGTGCCCACCCACCCGTCGCAGCTCACGGCCCCCCGCGCCAAAGCTCCGTGATTAACGAGTAAAACCAGGAAGACTTTGACTCCCAGGCGGGAGGGGGAACAGCATGCGCTCCCCTACCCCTGACCCAAGGAGTCTCCGGTGCCCTCGAACCGGCCACCTCGCCGTGCACCCGACAGACGCGGTCTCCGCGTCGCCACCGCCGTCCTCGCCACCGCGTCCGCGGGGAGCGCGTGGGCGATCAACGCGCCCACCGTCTACGCGCGCAACGCGACGGGCGGCACGTCCTTCCTCAACCACACCGCGCTGCTCGGCAACATCAATGACAAGCCGTGGTTCGAGGCCAACATTCCGTTCCTCGAGGTGCCGGACGCCCAGATCCAGGACGTCTACTATTACCGCTGGCAGACCTACAAAGAGCATCTCGTCTATACCGGTGCGGAGTACGGCTATCTCTCGAACGAGTTCCTCCAGCCGGTGTTCTACGGGGCCCCCTATGGGGGCATCGTCGCGGCGGCCGGCCACCACATCAACGAGGGCCGCTGGCTGCGCGATCAGCAGTACGTGAAGGACATCATCAATTACTGGCTGGCCGGGCCGGGGCAGTTCCCCAAGCCGCAGACCGACGCGGTGAACCCCGACACGACGGACTGGGCGCACGAGTACAGCTTCTGGGCGGCCAGCTCGGTGTGGCAGCACTATCTGGCCACGGGCGACACGGCGTTCGTGCTCGCACAGCAGCAGAACCTGATCAAGCAGTACCGCGGCTGGGACAATCACTTCAATTCCACGCTTGGCCTCTACTGGCAGGTGCCCGTGTGGGACGCGACCGAGCTCACCCCCGCGTCGTACGAGTCGCCGGACCCGTACCACGGCGGTGCCGGCTACCGGCCGACCATCAACGCCTATCAGTACGGGGATGCGCGGGCGATCGCCAACATCGCCAGCCTCGCCGACGACACCGCGACCGCGACGGAGTACAACAACCGGGCGAACGCCTTGCGGACCGCGATGCAGGCGCGCCTGTGGGATCCGGCACGCAACTTCTTCTTCCACATGCACCGGGACAACAACCCGGGCAACGCATTGCTCGGCACCCGTGAAGAGCAGGGCTTCGTGCCGTGGATGTTCAACATGCCGCAAGCCTCGGACTCCATCGCGTTCGCCCAGCTGCTCGACCCGCAGGGCTTCGCCGCGACGTACGGGCCGACCACGGTCGAGCGGCGCAGCAAGTGGTTCAACCATGAGGCGTACAACGGCTGCTGCCATTGGACGGGCCCGTCCTGGCCGTACGAGACGTCCCAGACCCTGACCGCCCTGGCCAACCTGCTCATCGACTACCCCGCGCAGTCGACGATCACCGCGGCCCACTACGTCAGCCTGCTGCATGGCTACGCGGCGACGCAGTACAAGAATGGCGTCCCGTACGTCGCGGAGGCGCACGACCCCGACGCCAACTCGTGGATGTACGACGGTGGCAACCACAGCGAGGACTACAATCACTCGACCTACAACGACAACGTCATCTCGGGTCTGATCGGCCTGCGCGGCCAGCCCGGCAACACGCTGACGATCAAGCCGCTCGCGCCGGCGTCGTGGGACTACTTCGCGCTGGAAAACACGCCGTACCACGGGCACAACGTCACCGTGCTGTGGGACCGGCTCGGCTCGCGCTACGGACAGGGCGTGGGATTGCACGTCTACGTCGACGGGGCGCGAGTGGCCAGCCAGGCCGGCCTCGGCGCCATCACGGTCAACGTGGGCGCGCCCATCGTGCAGTCGAACAACGGGGGCAAGGTCAACATCGCCGCCAATGGCCAGCGAATCGCCTACAAGGCCCAGCCGTTCGCGTCGTACACGTTTGGCGGCGCGGGAGACAACGTCTGGAACGCGGTCGACGGCATCGTCTACCGCAACGGCATTCCGCAGAACAGCCGCTGGACGACGTACGCGACGACCAGGACGAGCGACTTCTTCGGCGTGAACTTCCAGCGCGACGTCACGACGTCCGAGGTGCGGCTGTACTTCTACGACGACGGCGGTGGGGTACGCACCCCCACGAGCTATGACTTGCAGTACTGGACCGGGAGCGCCTGGGCGAGCGTGCCCAACCAGACCCGTTCGCCAGCGGCACCGACGGCGGCCACGGTCAACCAGATCACCTTCCCGCCGCTGACCACGAGCCAGTTGCGCGTGGTCGCTCCCAACGCCGGGGGAGGGACGGGCTGGGGGCTCAGCGAGTTCGAGGCCTGGTCGGCGCCCATCTTCCTCATCCAGAACGTCAACAGCGGCAAGATGCTCGCCGTCGCGGGAGCCTCACAGGCCAACAGCGCCAACGTGCAGCAGTACTCCGACAATGGGACGCTGGACCACGCGTGGGAGTTGGTCGACGCGGGCGGTGGTTGGTACAAGATCGTCAACCTGAACAGCGGCCTCGTCCTCGCCGTGCAGGGCGCGTCGACGGCCCTGAGCGCGCAGATTCAGCAGTACCAGGACAGTGGAACGAACGACCAGCTCTGGCGGGTCATCGACTCCGGCGGCGGGCAGTTCAAGATCCTCAACCGCAACAGCGGGCTGCTCCTGGGAGTCGACCGCGAGTCCACGGCGGACAGCGCCAACGTGGTGCAGTACAGCGACAATGGCACCAGGGACCATCTCTGGCGGATGCTCCCCACCACGCAGCCGCGGCTGTTCAACGACGATTTCGAGGGCAACCACAGCAACCAGTGGACGCCACAGACGGGCACCTGGTCGGTCTGCCATCCGGTCTCGTACGAGTACTGCGCGACCGGTGCCGGCGGCGACAACCTCTCCCTGGCGGGCAACGCCGGCTGGCGGACGTACACGATGGACGCCTCGGTGCTCGCCAACAGCGCGCCGCTCGACTCCGGCATCGCCCTGGTCGCCCGGGCCCAGGACGCGACGCACTACTACCAGGCGGAGTTCAAGCGCACCGGCGCCGGCTACGAGTGGACGATCTCGAAGAACAACGCCGGGACGTGGACCACGCTGGCCAACGGCCTCTACAACTGGCCCGCTGGCGCTGGGAAGTACACGAACATCCGGTTCTCGGTGCAGGGCGACACGCTCACGATGGGCGTCTACCAGCCAGGTGGCACGTGGCAGACGCTGGGGACCGCCCATGACAGGCAGTACGTCGGCGGCCGGTTTGGCGTGCGGACGTGGGGCGCGCTCACCGGGAGCTTCGACATCGTGCACGTCTACGCCGGGTAGTCCGTCCTTCCCCCTGGCTGGAAGCCGCGGGCCCCCGGCTCCGGCTTCACGACACGCCGGGCTCCTTGTCCCCACCGAGCGCCCGCGCCGCGAGCGGCTCGGTGGGCTGGGGCCCGCGCCAGAAGCGCAGGAAGGCCGTGAGGTAGCCCGGGCGCTCGCGTGACGGATCGTCGTAGCGCGGCAGGTACAGCCAGGGCACGCGCGGGTGCTGGTGGTGCGCCAGGTGCCAGTTGAAGTGCAGCAGCAGCACCTCGTAGACGCGCGCGGCGCGCAGGTTGTGCGCCCCGTCCAGCACGTGCCGGGGACTCGCCGCGTGGGTGATGTACTGCTGCGCCGACCAGTTCAGCCCGAAGAGCGCGTAGAGCAGCAGGTAGCGCCCGGGAGACAGGCCGAGCCCCAGCACCAGCCCCACGTGCAGCAGCACCACGCCCGCGCACTCCAGCCGGATGCGGCGGAAGAAGCCCGCGGGGATGCCGTTGAGCATGGCCACCGCGGACGGATCGCGCAGCACCTGGCCGCGCAACAGCCCGGGCCACAACAGCATCGACACCACGGCCACGGGAACGGCCAGCCAGAATCCCCCCGTGTAGAGGAAGTAGAAGTACGCCCGCTTCCACGTGAGGTTGTCCGAGGGGTAGTACAGGTCGAACATCTCCGCGTCGCTGCGGTTGCGCCGGTGATGGCCCAGGTGGCACGCGCGCAGGAACGTGAAGGGCCCCGGGAAGAAGGCGGCCAGCAGCACACCGAAGGACTCGTTCACCCGCGCATTCGCATGGAACACCCGGTGCTCGGCCTCGTGCAGGAGCGAGTACAGCGGCAGGAAGAGGAACGCGAACACGACTCCCCACCCCACCACCGCCCCGGGACTGGACGCCCGGGACGCGAGCCATTGCAGGCCCACGCCCCCGGAGACGATGCCCAGCGCCAGCACCACGTTGAGCGTGCCGGGAGGAGGCGGCGGGGGAGCCAGGGGCTCGCTCATGAGCGGACCTCCGCCGTCGCGGGCACGGAAGCGGACGGCGCCGCGCGGCGGAACAGCAGCGCGTGGACGCCCCCCGCCACCGCGAGGCCGCCGAGCACGTCCACGATGAAGTGCTGCTTCACCGTGAGCGTGGACAGACAGATGAGACCCGCCCACACCAGCCACAGCACGCCGCCGCGCCGGTGGCGCAGCCGCAACGCCCCGAGCCAGGTGGTGGCCACGTGGATGCTCGGAAAGGTGTTGCCCGCGTTGTCCGAGGCCCGCATCGTCGCGAACTGCTCCCGCCAGAAGCCCGGGGGAATGCTGTCCACCGGGGGCCTCGGGTAGTGCGCGGTGAAGAGGAAGAAGCCCAGGTAGCACACGGCGTTGGCCACCAGCACCGCCGTGAGCATCCGCAGGTACTCGCACGCCTCCAGGCACCACGCCGCCCCGAGCAGCAGCGCGAAGAAGCTGCAATAGACGGCGTACGTCCACGGCAGGAAGGGGATCGCCGTGTCCAGGGGCGTGAGGAAGTCGAAGCGCGGCGGCAGGTGATTGTTGAGCCAGAAGTACGGCTGGAAGGTGGCGGCGATCGTCACGCCCGTCGTCACCAGACGCCCCACGAACGGCTCGTTGAAACGGTACAGCCACGCCATCACCCGCACCACACGGACCTCCTCCGCCCCACCGGGAAGCGGACCCCCAGGCTACCCGAGATGCGGCCCGCCTACCGTCCGGGGGCGGCCATTGACAGGGGGGACCCCTCCCATTGGCAGGACGTTTGCTTAAGACTTCAGGACAGGTCGGAGGAGACACACATGGACGGGCGGGTACAGGGGACGGTGGAGGAGTGGGTCTCGCGGGCGGCCACGTTGTTCGCCGGGGACACCATCGTGGCGGCGCTCCGGGTGATGCAGGAGCTCCGAGTGCGCCGATTGCCGGTGGTGGATGAGGAGCACGGCGAACTCCTGGGAGAGATCACCGAGGAGGAGCTGCGCCGGTTGTGGAGGATCTCCCCGCTGGCCAGCATGGAGGAAATTCTTTCAGGCCAGCTCGACACGGTACTGGAGAATGATCCGGCCGGGCGGCCCCACCTCAAGCATGCCGCGCCGCTCGTGGACTTCCACTCAGCCCACGGGCGCTGGCTTCACTGAAGAGGAGGCCGCGGCGGACCGCCGGGAAGAACTACCCGGCGTAGACCGCGGAGTCCTGCTCGCGCTCGGCCATGAGCGACATCAGCTCGGCCTTGAGCTTGTCCTTGGCGCGGATCTCCAGCTGGCGCGCGCGCTCGCGCGAGAAGCCGAAGTGCTCGCCCAGCTCGCTCAGCGTCATCTCCGAGTCGCCCATCACCCGGTGCTCGATGATGAAGCGCTCGCGCGGATCCAGGCGGGTGAGCGCCTGGCGGATGCGGGCGCGCGTCATGTCCGCCTCCTGGCGGTCGGCCACCTCGTCCACCTGGGAGACGGACTCGGACTCCACGAAGTCCATGTGCGTGGCGTCGCCTTCCTCGCCCACCGGCGCGTCCAGCGACAAGTCCCGCCCGCCCATGCGCTGCTCCATCTCGCGCACCTCGGAGGCCTTCACGTTGAGCTTGCGGGCGATCTCCTCCGCGTCGACGATGTTGCCCTCACCCGGGCCCATCTTCTCCAGCTCGCGGCGCGTGCGCGCCAGGGCGAAGAACAGCCGGCGCTGCGCCTGCGTGGTGCCCAGCTTCACCAGGCTCCAGTTCTTCAGCACGTAGTTCTGGATGTAGGCGCGGATCCACCACACCGCGTACGAGATGAGGCGGATGCCCTTGTCCGCGTCGAACTTCTGCACCGCCTTCATCAGGCCGATGTTCGCCTCCTGGATGAGGTCGGACATCTTCAGCCCATAGGAGCGGTACTCGTAGGAGACCTTCACCGCGAAGCGCAGGTTGCTCGTCACCAGACGGTGGCCCGCGGCCATGTCGCCCTGCTTGAAGCGCCGCGCGAGCGCCTGCTCCTCCTGCACGGACAGCAGCGGGTACTGGCTGATCTCCGAGAGGTAGGTGGAGAGGGAGTCGGCGGAGGAGAAGGCGGAGGCCTGGGTCATGATGTCTCTCGGGGGAAGACGCGTGGGATGGGACCGCGAAGACTGCGTGCCCTTGCTTTCAGCAAGAGCGGTGCCAGCCCGTGACCTGCACGGTCATCAATGAATACAAGGGCTTGCATCCAGGTCCCCCCATGCTTAGGGCTGAAACCCAGAAGTTTTTACGGGGCGCCCGGGAGGTCCGGCACGCGAATTTCAGTGAGCGCTGGACCTACAGGCCCCTGGGAAGGGCTCGTCCTTCCTGAAGCCGACCCTCCATGAGATGGAGGCCGCATGGACACGGAACCAAGGGACCGGGCGGGCCGGGAAGAGCTGGTACGCCGGCTCGAGCGGGAGGAAGGCTTCGAGAACGAGACGTTCACGGACCTCGAGTTGCAGGGGCTGGAGCTGAACCAGAAGGAGTTCTACCGCTGCACCTTCGAGCGCTCCCAGTTCCAGGAAAGCCAGTGGCGCCAGTGCAAGTTCGAGGAGTGCACCTGGAAGGGGTGTGATCTCACCCGGGCGCGGTTTCCGCAGGCGGCGCTGCGGGGGGTGCGCTTCGAGGGCTCGAAGCTGATGGGCATCGACTGGTCGAGCGTGTCGGCCAATCCGGAGCTGACGTTCGAGGGGTGCGTGTTGCGCTACGCCTCGTTCGTGGGGCTGAGCCTGAGGAAGACGGACGTGCTGCGCTGCACCGCGCAGGAGGCCAACTTCTTCGATCTGGACCTCACGGACGCGGACTTCGAGGGGACGGACCTGACGGGCAGCAACTTCCGCGGCTGCATCCTCACCCGGACGGACTTCTCGCTGGCGGTGGGGCTGGTGTTGGATCCCTCGCGCAACCGGCTCAAGGACACCCAGGTGCCCCTGTCCACGGCGGTGAGCCTGGCCGAGTCGATGGGCATGCGCGTGCCGGCGCTGGGAGACATGGCCGGGGCGCCCGCGTCCCGGAGCCGCAAGAAGAAGCGCTGAGCCTCAGCCGAAGAAGGACGCGCCCTGGCCCGAGGCGGGGCCCGCCAGCGGCTTGTAGGGGAAGTAGAGGTTGCGCACGAAGCGGGTGAAGACGTGCTCCTCGTTCCAGCGCTGGCGCGCCATGCCGTACACCCCGGGCGCGCGCAGGTCATGCGCGGTGACGGTGGGGATGAACTCGCGCTCGCTGTAGAGGGCGAACACCTCGTCCATGCGGGCGCGGACGCGGTAGGTGCGCCGCAGCGTCCGGTAGATGAGCTCGTTCTCCTCCTGGGTGAAGGCCATGCCCTGGATGGCATGAGCCAGCTCGTGGAACACCAGGTGGGGCTCGGGGCCCAGCTTGTCCTGGCGCAGCGCGATGCGGGCGCGAGGCCACTCCGGATGATCCCAGAACAGGCCCGCCGCCTGCGGAGACACGGAGCGGGGATAGCCATACTTCGCCAGGGGCTGCCCCGGGGGGATGAGGTCCACCTCCACCGGCCGCGCCGCGTCCATGCGGCCGATGAGCTGGAGGTTGCCCGAGAGCTGCCGGACCATGTCCGCTTCCACGCGCTGGAGCAGCTCAGCGGGAGCGCCATGCGCCCGGAGGCTCACCTTCGCCTGGAACCAGGCGCGGGCCCGGCTCACGCCGTCCTTGGGCGGCCGTCCCTGGACGGACTCGAACACGTCGCCCCCGGCCAGCACGGTGAAGGCGGACAAGGGCAACCGGCGCCCGTGCTCCGCCGCCAGCGGAGTGCTCTCCGGGGTCGAACCATCCAGGGTTTCCGAATCCGGCATCGACATCGCTCCTGCCTCCACGTCCGGGAGTGCCGATACTATCCGCTCTCAAGACCCATGCGTCCTGGAGCCTTCGCGGACTACCGTGCGTCCTCATGTCTCCGTTCGCACTCGGGGCCGCCGCCGCCCTGCCTCCCATGTTGTTGCTCTGGTACGTCCACTCGCGGGACAAGGATCCCGAGCCGCGCGGGCTCCTGTGGCGCACGTTCTTCTGGGGTGTGGCCCTTTGCGTGCCCGTGATTCCGGTGGCCTTCGGAGTCCATGAGCTGGCGGTTCGCTGGGGCTGGCGCATGCAGACCTGGGACATGGCGCTGCTGCTGGCCTTCCTCGGTATCGCCCTGCCCGAGCAGTGTTTCAGGCTGCTCGTGCTGCGCCTGTACGTCTGGAACAAGCCCGCCTTCGACGAGCCCCTGGATGGCGTGGTGTATGGCGCCACGGTCTCGCTCGGCTTCGCGACGCTGGAGAACCTCTTCTACGTGATCGTGCTCTCGGATGAAGTGGGCCCGGGACTGGCGATGCTTCGCGCCGTCACCTCCATCCCCCAACAGGCCTTCATCGGCATCATCCTGGGCGCCTTCGTGGGCCGCGCCCGCTTCGAGGAGGATCGCGCGAACGGCACCTGGCGGCTGGCCTCGGGATTCGCCGCCACCACCCTGCTGCAGGGCGCCTATTACACCCTCCTCTTCCTGGGCTCCTTCCCTCTCCTCCCGCTGACGCTCCTGGTGCTCCTGCTCGAGGTGCGCTGGGGCCGGCGCCTCTACAAGGAGCTCCAGGCCGAGCAGCGCTCCACGAATCCCTCCGTGACGGACGCCCCTTCCCTTCCCCAGCCCTCCACCCTCAGCGCGCGGCTGCGCCGGTTCGTGGGAGGGATGGGACTGTGGTGCTGCGGGCTCCTCTGGATGGTGGTCCTCGGCCTGATCTTCGATACATCCAGGCCCTGGGACGCGGACGCGAGTGACAGGAATGGATTCGCCGCGTCCTTGGCGACCGTGTTCACGATCATCAGCCTGGTCGTCCGTCGCTCGGGACAGAGAGACCTGGCCTGAACCGACCGGTCAATCGCCGTTCTCCGAGGTCACCAAGAACGGCTGGCGGTTTCATTGTCGGCCGAGACGCTCGGAAACGGCACGGAGCACAGCCCCCAGACGGTTGAAATCCACCGTGGTGACGATGTCTTCCTTCAGCACCCGCTGGAGTTCCGCCCAATCATCGATCAGAGAACCCACGCACAGCGACGACGGCTCTTTCTGGAAATCGGTCCACTCCGGGGGCTGGACAACCCAATAATAATCCATGTCGTCGATCTCCAGTGCGTCTACACCTGCCTGCTGATAGTGCTCGACGAGCATCGCGAGCAGGAGGAGCAGTTGCCGCAACTGGATGTCGATACGCCCGGCCTTGATCCCATCCGTTTCCGAGGTGGAAGGCTCGAGGATGCGGTCGGAGACGACACGGAGCACTGCTCCCAGGCGCTCGAAATCAACCGCGGTGGGCGAGCCCCCCTCGAGCACCCGCTGAAGTCCTGCCCAGTCCTCCAGGAGAGAGCCCACGGACAGCTTGGGATCCTGGTGGAACTCGGTCCACTCCGGGGATCTGACAACCCAATAACGGTCCATGTCGTCGATCGTCAGGACGTCGATACCAAGCTGCTGGTACCTCTCGACGAGTCTCGTCAGGGCCAGAATCAGTTCCTGCATGAGGATTCGCATGCGCTCACGTTCTTCCATCGAGCGTGTGCAGGACCTCTTCGACCCTCTTCAAGTTGGCATCCACCCCGCCCAACGCCCGCGTCAATGTAGCAGGTGGCAGACAGCCATGCGCGACGGGAACGACCCCAACGTCACGGTCTTGTTCAACAGCACCGCCAGCGCCCGGGCCGCCTCCTCTGACGTGAGGGAAGCACTCCGCGTCTGAAACAACACCGGGGTGGGTGCGACGGGAGCACCCACCCCGGTGTGTGTCTTTCAACTCAAGGCGTGGTGCAGAGCGTGCCGTTGAGGAGGAAGGCGGCCGGCGCCGGAGCGTTGGGCGTCGGCGAGTTCGCGTTGAACCCGAAGGTGACCGAGCCGTTCGGGGGGATGGTGCCGGTCCAGGCCTCGTTCTCCGCGCTCACCGAGGAATGATGCTGGAAGAGCTTCGCGCTCCAGCCGTTCACGACCGTCTGACCAGCGGCATACTCCCACTGCAGCGTCCAGCCGGAGATGGCGCTGGTTCCGGTGTTGGTGATCTGGATGTTGCCGGTGAAGCCACCGGACCACTTGTTGGGCTCGGTGTAGACCACGTGGCAGTTCCCGGTGGGCGCGGTGTCCGTCGTGGTGAACGAGGCCACGCCGGAGGCCGGGGAGAAGTTGCCCGCGGCATCACGCGCGACCACGTAGAAGGAGTACGCGGTCGAGGGCGTCAGGCCCGTGATGCGGGTGGAGGTGCCCGTGGTCGAGGCCATCCGATGGGGGGTGGAGCCCATCAGGTGGTACACCTCGTAACCCACCACGCCCTGGTTGTCGTGCGCGGCGGCCCAGCTCAGGTCGGCGGTCGTCCCGGTCACGCCGCTCACGGTGGGCGTCCCGGGGGCGGTGGGCGCCTCGGCATCCGGCGCGCCGCTGTCGAAGACCACGTCGGAGCAGTTGTAGAAGGCCTCCGGGCTGTCCGAGCGCTGCCAGATGGAATAGATGATGTGCCGTCCACTCTTGGCCACCGGCAGCTGCGCGCTCCACGTGTACTCGGCGCCATCCGGGCCACTGCCGTCGATCGGCGGGTTGGTGACCGTGTTGAAGGGCAGCGGCTCCAGGTCGGACCACTTCAGCGGCTGGCTCGGATCCCACCCATCCCGGGTCACGTACTGGTACCAGGTGCCGGGGTGCGGCGCCCACGCGTTGTACCGGATGGTGATGGTGGTACCCGACTTCAGGGTCGTCGTGGGCCAGGACGCGTGCGCCAGGTTGTAGGCGTCGAAGAGCGCGGTGGGTCCGCACAGCTTCCCATCCGGGATGATCTCCCGGTGCCGGCCCCCCGCGTTGCTGATGAGGTTGCCGAACCAGTTCCAGAGCGGATTCTTTCCGCCCAAGGCCACGGCCTCGACGCAGGCCGGGTTGGTGGGTTGCAGGTCACCGCCCCCACCGCCCGCCTTGCCATCCAGGTAGCAGGCATAGGTCCGGGTCGCGGGGAAGGTCATTCCTCCGTGGGCCAGCGCCGCGTCGAGGGGCAACACCAGCCCCAGGGAGGTCAGACCGACGACGGCGGCACGAGACACACTCTTGTTTGGCTTTCGCATGAAGTTCTCTCCTTCGCTCGAAGTGCCTGGTTTACGGCTCGGTGCCCCAGACGAGGACGCCGCTGCGGAACACGGTCATCTTGCTCGTCGTGGAGAACGAGGTCTTGGTGGAATCGAACGAGTAGTCGTTCGTCTCGTCGAAGTTGGTCCAGTTGCTCTTGTTGAACCGGATCTGGATCTCGCCCGTGTCGCGGCCCGCGGCCACCGAGCCCGCCCCCGTGGCGAAGCCGAACTCGATGTAATGCGTGGCACCCGTCTTCGGCGTGGACAACTGGACCACGCTGGAGGTGATGTTCGAGCAGTTCACGGCGGCGTAGTCACACGCGACCTGCACCGACTCGTTGGAGTCCGGGGTGAAGTAGTAGCGGACCTTCAGCTCCGAGAGCGGAACGCTGGCCGTTCCCCCGTTGGAGATCCGGAAGTGGGGCCGGGCCTGGTTGTTGGTGGGCGAGTTGGCATCCCCGTCGCGGTACTGCACGGAGAGGCTGGACGCGGGGGCCTGCTGCGTGGTCGCGGAGACTTCCGTGGACGCGGAGGACTCGTTGCCGGACGTGTCGACGGCGGTGATCTTGTAATAGTAGGCGGTCGAGGCGGTCAGGTCGGTGCTGGAGTAGGAGGCGGTCGTGAGGCCGCTGGCGACCCGGTTGGCGGCCGAGGGCGTGAAGCCGCTCGTCGTGGAGCGGTAGACGTTGTAGCCCTTGAGGTCGGCCTCGGTGCTGGCGGTCCAGGACAGGTTGATCTGGCTGGAGCTGGCCGAGGTGGCCTTCAGGCCCGCCGGAGCCGCGGGCGGAAGGGTATCCGGGGCGGGCGTGGACGCGGAGGACTGCGAGGACGCGGAGGACTCGTTGCCGGACGTGTCGACGGCGGTGATCTTGTAATAGTAGACGGTCGAGGCCTTCAGCCCGGAGTCGGAGTAGGAGGCGGTCGTGAGGCCGCTGGCGACCCGGTTGGCGGCCGAGGGCGTGAAGCCGCTCGTGGTGGAGCGGTAGACATTGTAGCCCGCCAGGTCCGACTCGGTGTTCGCGTTCCAGCTCAGGTTGATCTGCGTGGGATTGGCCGCGGCGGCCAGCAGACCGACCGGGAGCGCGGGCGGGATGGTGTCGACCACGATGGGGCCGGGCTCGGAGCCGAAGACGCGCACACCGTTGTCGTAGATGGGGATGAGGGACGTCCTCGCCGCGGTCGCGGTCAGGTTCTTGTAGGACGGGTCATTGGTCGGATCCCAGGCGGCACCCACCGCGGCGGCGATGCGGAACTGGACCTCCTTGCGGAACGCGGACTGGCCACCGGGGTAGATGGGCGTGCCGGTGAAGTCGGCCGTGACGTAGTAGATGTTGCCGGACCACTGCTTGAGCGGCAGGACCTTGGCGCCCTGGCTGTAGTTCATCGATACGGTCAGGCTCGCGGGGGAACCTCCGGCGGCGAGGACCTCGGAGATGTCGATGAAGTAGCGCAGGGACAGCTTGTCACCCACGCGGGCGGGCCAGCTCGAGACGTTGTGGAGGTACGCGCGGATCTCCGTGAAGTTCTGGCCGGACACGTTGATGCCGGCCTCCGTGTAGAACTCCTCCGTGGTGGGCGTCTCCTTCTTGGGGAAGGTGGGGTCGGGCGTACCGCCGTGCAGGAGGTACATCTTGGCCAGCGCGCCGGTGAAGGCCGCGTTGTAGTCCGTGGCGACCTCGTTCGCGGTGTAGTTGGCCCGGTCATCCACGTAGGCATCCGCCGCGTCCGGACCTCCCACCAGGGCGCCGTACAGGATGTGCCGGCTCTCGACGGGGTTGGCGAGGGAGTCGGCCCAGGCGCCGTGCGCCGTGCGGTGGTGCGGGTTGCGGGGCGGGTTCACGCCGAAGCCCACCACGTAGCTGGCGTTGCGGGGGTTCTCGCCGAGCATGTAGCGGACCTGCCGGTCGGCGAAGTCGCGGTAGCGCGTGGCCCGGGCCGGATCGCTGGCGGCGATGTCGTCGGAGTAGACGAAGGCGAGGAACGAGGCGTTCGCGGCGTAGCGCAGGCTGCCCCACGTATCCAGCCAGGCGAGCCCACCCGGCGAGTAGCGGACGCGCTCGCCGTTGAAGCCCGTGGTCCAGTAATCCAGGTTGCGCTCCGTGGAGGACTTGTAGACGTCCTTGCCCGTGAGGCGGGCGAGCAGCAGCTGGGCACCGAAGTGCTTGTCATCCCAGTTGTGCGTCCACCGGTAGCTCCAGTAGGGCGTCTGGCTCTCGTTGCCCCAGTAGGCGGTGTAGCTCTCGGCCTTCGTCAGGTAGCTGCTCTCCGCGGTGGCCAGGTACAGCCAGGCACCCGCCCAGCTCAGCTCGTCCCAGTAGCCACTCCAGGAGTTGTAGAAGGACTTCGCGTCCGTGATGCAGTCGGAGTACTTGCCCCGGTAGGTGTCCGCGAAGGTGAAGAGCTGCTTGGCGTGCGTCAACAAGGTGGCCGCGTAGGCCGGATCCGTCTGCTTGAACACGATGGACGAGGCGGCCATGGCCGCGGCCGTCTCACCGGCCAGGTCCGAGCCGGGGCAGGAGGCGTCGACCTTGAAGGCGGGCCGCGTCATCTGCATCACCTCGGCCGGTCCCCACCAGGCGTGATCCGCGTTGCCCGCGCCCACCTGGCCATACAGCTCGTTCGGAGCGGTATGCGCCTTGATGAAGTAGTCATTGACCCAGCGCAGGTTGTCCAGGAGCGCGGCGCGCTGTCCGCTCTTCTGGTACGCCTCCTCGTACTCGTAGAGGGACCAGGCCAGCAGGGTCGCGCTGGCGGCCATGGGGAGGCCGAACTTCACGTGATCGCCGGCATCGTACCAGCCGCCGGTCAGATCCTTGCCCACGTCGGCGCCGTCGTTCAGGCCGGAGTCGCCGCGCCAGCTCACCCGGTTGTTGCTGGGGAGGGGACCGGAGCGCTGGGCCTCATAGAACCAGATGGATTTCTGCAGGGCCTCCGCGTAGTTGAACGTCTGTGCTTGCGCGGCCAGAGGGCTCACGACCGACGACAAGCCCATCAGCACCGCGGCGGGGGTTGTCAGGAAAGGCTTACGCACGTGGGACAGCTCCTTCGTTGCGTTCATGGAATGGGGGCCGGGGAGGCCTGGATTGCACACGGCGGCGAGGAGCGATTGCGCTCCCCGCCGCCGCGATATTCAAAGAAGGCCGCTCAACGCTTCCCCACGACCTCGACACCCGCCGAGGCGTTGAGCGGCCCCGCGCTCACTTGACGACGATGTTGCAGTTCTGTCCTTCCAGACGAACACCGCTGGGCACCGGCTTGGCGCCGCTGTAGTTGGCCACGTAGCCGGCCTCGATGCTGCTGCCACTCGGAATCGTCGAGTTGCCCTGGGGCGTCACCTCGACCGAGCGGCCCGTCTTCACGAAGTTCGCGCTCCAGGAGTTGGCCAGCGTGAAGTCGTTGGTGGCCGTCCAGCTGAGCTTCCAGTTGGAGATGGCCTGCGTGCCCGCGTTCTGCACGACGACCCGGGCGACGTGACCGTTGCCCCAGTCGTTGCTGGTATCCACGGTCACCGTGCAGCTCGGCGGAGCCGGGATGTCATTGTCGAGCTCGGTCGCGTTGACGGACGCCGCGGACAGGCCCGTCGCGGTCAGCTTGAAGCTGGCGGTCCCGTTCGTCTGGTCCGCGTCCTCCACCGCGGAGATGGTGACCGTCTGCCCCACGTTCCAGTTGGCGGGGGTGAAGGTCAGCGTGGCGCCGGACGACACGAACAGATCCGCGTCACCGGAAGCCTTGGCCACGGAGACCGTGACGTTGCTGGTGGGGGCCGAGGACAGGCTCACCGTGAAGCTCGCGGAGGAACCCTCGGCCACGCTCACGTCCGTCGACGAGGTCACGATGCCCGCGGGGGGAGGAGCGCCGCCCTCGAACAGCCGGGCGTAGTCCGCCATGGCCATGGCGATGTCCGCCTGGGCCCAGAAGCGGTGGTAGGTGAACTCGGGCACCGGGCCGCCGTTGAGGTAGCTCTGCACCTTGGCCCAGTCCGGATCCTGCTTGTACTTCGGACGCAGGCTGATGAACGTGGAGTTCGAGTCGATCGTCGCGCCCTGGGCCGTCGTGCCCGACCAGCCCGAGGGGATGAAGACGCCGTCGCCAGTCGTCGCGTTGTAGGTGTCGTCGAAGCGCTTGTAGTCCTCACGCTTCTCGGGGACGGCCACGCCCTTGGACGTCTGGTAGTTCGTCCACATCCGGTCGAGCAGTTCCTTGGCCAGGGTCTTGGCCCCCGCGTTGCCGGCCCGGGCGGAGTAGAACATCAGCGTGCGAGCGAACGCCGCGGTCACGCCCACGTCGGTGGTGTGGTCCACGACCGTCACGTGCAGGTTGCTGTTGGTGCCCGGAGTGGTCGGGTTCCAGGTGTCCGGCGCACCCGTCCACGCCAGGGTGCTGGGGACCTGGTACTTGCCATCCGCGGTGAGCTTGGTGTTCTGCGAGGCCCAGGCCACCCACTTGTCGAGCACCTTCTTGGCCTGCGCGTCACCCGTGACGTAGTAGTACTCCGCCACGCGCTGCACGGACCAGGCCTGGAAGCCGAACCACTGGTTGCTCGCGGGGTCGTGGTAGACGGGCTGCCAGTCGTAATACATGCCATAGAAGGACGACGTGGTCGTCGGCTGCTCGTAGCGGCCGTTCCAGCTGTTCGTGGCACCGCCCGCGAAGCCACCCTCGGCCGACTGCAACCAGGTGTAGAACTCGATCTGCCGCTTGAGGCTCGTCGCCCAGTCGGCGGCGCCGGTCGCGGACTGGGGCCGCAGGACCGACGTGTTGCTCAGGACGTAGGCCGCCATCGGGTTCTGGTAGCCGAAGTGGTTGTGGCTCGAGCCGATGCGCCAGGCCCAGCCAGCGCTCGTGTCGACGGCACCACCCCACGAGTAGTACCAGGACAGCAGGTAGTGCATGCTGTTCTTGCCACTGCCCGCGGGGCAGTTGGTCTCGCCAATGCAATTGCCGATGCGCTTGAAGTACTTGTCGAACATCGCATAGCGCAGGTAGTCGCCCATCTTGGCCGCCTTCTTGACGACGTCGGCCACCTGGGCCTCCTTGCCCTGCTCCTTGGCCCACGTGTGGGCCCAGTACGCCGCCTGCACCGCGCGGGCATCCGCGTCCGGCGCGTTGGTGTAGCGCCACTGGCGCGAGTAGGTGGCGTCACCCGTGAACAGGCTCAGGAAGCCCTGGCCCGACTTGCCCCAGGCGAAGGTGTCGCAGGAGGGGTGCGGCACCGTCTCCCACACGGACTCCTGCGCGCCGCGCTGGAAGGTGTTGATGTAGGCCGGCGAGGTCGTGCCATCTCCGCAGCGGCCGTAGCCGTACCAGTTGTCCACGTCCAGCAGCCAGTGCATGCCATAGATGTCGCTGGTGCCATACGTCGACTGCAGCTCAGCCGCGATGGGATCGTTGCCCACCGCCACCTCCGTGCGCAGCTGGGAGGGATACTGCTTGGGCAGGTCCCACTCCGCGGCGTACGTGGCCGGCTTGCTCGCGTTGTAGTACTGGTTGGTGGGCTGATCCGCGTGCGAGGGGATGATGTACTTCTCCATGTTGGCCCAGGCGGCGTTGAAGGGCGCCCAGTCCCCCGTCACATGGCCATACTCCGCCTCCAGCCACAGCCAGTAGCTGTAGGCCTCCGAGGTGGTCTCGTGACCGTGGTCCGGCGCCTCGACCATCAGCGTCTCCACGGAGTGATAGGGCACGCCCTTGGGGCTGAAGTACCCGTTCGCCGGATCCTTGATCTTGTTGTACTGATCCAGGAAGCGCTGCGTATAGGTGGAGGACTCACCCGCGAGCGCCGAGGACAGCGTGCGCACGGGCGTGGCGGACCGGGGACTGGCCGCAACGGCTTGCGCGGGCACGGTCGCCGCGATGGCCAGACAGAGGGCACGCGTCATCGCTGCTTTGACAGGCTTCAAGAACATCACTTCCTCCTGGGGTAAGAATGAATGCACGACATGGCTGAGGACGACTGTCCTGCCGGGACCGCGTCAGCGTTTTCCAACGACACAAACACGAGGAGATGACTTTCGAGGGATGGAAGCGGGGAGAGTCCCCATCCCCACGCATCTCACGAGGGACGACACATCCACTACACAGACAATGAAAGGGATCGCGGAGGCGGGCACGGCCCGTCTGGCTCAGCAGACCACCGCGGCTTTCCCTGATACATCAGCTATTTCTTGAATGCAAACGAAAACGTTTTTTCCACGTTGAGGACTATGTATGGAATAAACAAGGAACGACCGAGCGTTCCGTGGCGCCCGGAGAAACGGGGCCCGGGAGCCATCACGCGACCTGTTACACTGCGTTGCCCGACGAGGATCGCCAGACCTACCAGCCCCTACCGCTCAGCAACCACGCCACCCCAATCCCACCCCGCCAGCTCCATCCCCGCCCTGAGCGCTCGCATGACGATCCTCTCCCGCTGGTGCGCGACCGGGAATCGTAACGTTTCGATTCTTGATTCCTCCCATACTCTGACTCCGCCGTCAATGCGGTTCTAGCGGGTTTCCCGCAGAAAGAAACGGTCGAAATCGTGAGCTGAGAACGTTACGATCTCCGACGGTGTAGGCGACGCGGTGCGACAAGGAAAAACCACGAAAAACCACGTCGCGGCGCGGCAAAAGCAGACGAGCAGACGGCAACGCGGTGCGGCAAAGCCAGTACAAAAAGAGTTCAAGACATGACATTGCGATTTCCTGAAAACTTTCTGTGGGGAGTGTCCACCTCCAGCTATCAGATCGAAGGCGGGGCCCCGGACGACGGGCGGGGCCGGAGCATCTGGGACACCTACTGCGCGACGCCCGGCAAGGTCGCCAACGGAGACACGGGCGAGGTCGCGTGCGACCACTACCACCGCTACCCCGAGGACCTGGACTTGCTCCGGGACCTGGGCGCCAAGGTCTACCGCCTCTCCATCATGTGGCCGCGGGTGCTTCCCGAGGGCGTGGGCCGGATCAATGAAAAGGGGCTGGACTTCTACGATCGCATCGTGGACGGCGTGCTCGAGCGCGGCATGCGGGCCTGGCCGTGCCTCTACCATTGGGATCTGCCGCAGGCGCTGCAGGACCGCGGCGGCTGGACCAACCGAGACATCGCGGACTGGTTCACCGAGTACACGGCGCTCATCGCGCGCAGGCTGGGGGATCGCGTCGAGAACTGGGTGACCTTCAACGAGCCGAGCGTCTCGGCCTGGGTGGGGCACGAGGAGGGGCGCCATGCGCCGGGGCTGACGGATCCCCGCGCCGCCGTTCGCGCCGCGCACCACCTGAACCTGGCGCATGGACGGGCCGTCGCGGTGCTGCGCGAGCTGTCGCCCCGCGCCGGCGTGGGGACGGTCATCCCCATCCACAAGGCCCGGCCGCTGCCCCAGTTCCAGGAGCGCGATGCCCACCTGGTGCCGCTCTTCGAGGACAAGTGGAACGGCGTCTTCCTCGATCCCATCTACCACGGCCGCTATCCGGCCTCGCTCGCGGACCGGTTCGCCGAGCACGTGCGCGACGGCGACCTCAAGGAGATCCACCGCCCCATCGACTTCGTGGGTGTCAACCAGTACTTCCCGAGCTACATCCAGGAGTGCTCGGACGGTGCCTGGCCCTTCAAGCATGCCGACCCGCCGTTCTACTTCCGCCGCACGGAGATGAACTGGGCCATCGACGGCCACGCCTTCTACGAAGCGCTCATGCTCGTCAAGGCGCGCTACGGCAACCCGCCCGTCTACGTGACGGAGAACGGCGGGGCCTTCATCGACGTGGTCGGGGCCGACGGCCGGGTTGACGATCAGGACCGTATCGCCTATTACCGGGAATACTTGATCGGATTGCAGCGCGCGATATCGGAGGGAGCGGACGTCCGAGGGTTCATGCCCTGGTCGCTGCTCGACAACTTCGAGTGGGCGCGCGGTTACGCCAAGCGCTTCGGCCTGGTGCACGTGGACTACCGGACCCAGAAGCGCACGCCCAAGGCGTCTTTCCACTTCATGCGGAAAGTGATCGCCGAGAATGCCTTGCCAGGCATCTGAACCCGGACTCGAATGACGTGAGCGCCAAACGAAGTAAGCGCCAGGAGGGTGAGGAGACCATGCGACCGGCTGGGTCGGAGCGAGCGAATCTCAAGACGCTGGCCACGCACCTCGGGCTGTCGATCAGCACCGTGTCCCGCGCGCTGAAGGACGGTCCGGAGGTCAGGCCGGAGACGATCCAACGGGTGAAGGAGGCCGCCGCCCGGTTCGGCTACGTGCCGAACATCGGCGGCATCCACCTGCGGACTGGCCGGACCTACAAGGTCTGCTCCATCCTCTACGCGCCCGAGGTCGGTGACTACGGCGAGCCGGGCTTCCTGGCGCAGGTGGAGAGCCTGTCCAACGGCATGGAGACCGCGGGCTACAACCTGCTCGTCCTGGCGCAGACGGGCCATCAGGCGCCGTTGGATCCGGTCCGGAAGATCTACGATCAACGGCTCGCCGACGCGGTCGTCTTCTCACGCACCACGCCCATGGACGAGCGGGCCCGGTTCTGCCTGGAGAAGGATTTTCCGTTCGTGAGCTTCGGACGGACCGAGCTGCAGACGCCGCACGCCTATGTCGACCACGACGACGAGCAAGCGGTCTTCGACGCGGTCGTGCACCTGGCGCGCAACGGGCACCGGAAGATCGTCCTGCTCAACCCGACCGGCGGGTTCAACTATGTCGGCCTGCGGTTGCGCGGCTATCAACGGGCGCTGGGCGAGGTGGGGCTGCCCTGGGACGAGGCCCTCGTCTACCAGGGGGACCTGTCGGTGCGGCGCACCCGCGAGGCCGTCCAGCGGATCCTCCAGCGCGAGCCCTCCATCACGGCGATCATCTGCGGCAACCAGATGTCCATCGTGGGAACGCTCGAGGGGCTGATCGAGAGCGGACGGGACACGAAGCGGGACGGCGTGAGCGTCGTCGGCTTTGGCGGCATGCCCTTTCTCACGCTGTCCGAGCAGCACGTCACCTATTACTACCAGCCCCAGTCGCGCGTCGGCACCGTGCTGGCCAGCCACCTGACCGCGTTGCTCAACGGCGAGCCCGCGGAGAACCTGCGGACGGTGCTGCCCTATGTGCGCATCGACGACCTGCGGGTGTTCCGCACGCAGGACGGGATCGAGCCTTCAGGCTCTTGAGGCCCGGGCGCTCGACAGCCCCAACGGGGCTGTGATCGAGACCACTCCCCTGGAGTGAGGCGGCGCACTGCTCGCAAGTCCGCCTCCTCGCACCATGCGCTTCATCCCGGGCCACGAGACCCGCCCGGGACGAAGGGGCAGTGGAGATCATGGCGACGAGTGAGCAGCAGGCAGGGGCGTTGGAGCCGCATGTATTGGTCCTCGACGAGCAGCAGAGCTACAAGCGCCCGGAGGAAGACGCCCTCATCCGGACACTCCGGGACGGATGCCGGCGCGCCGCCGTCCGCTACCTGCCCTACCGCCTCTCCCCGGTCATCCTGGGCATGCCCGGGTTGCTCCTGCACCTGTTCCTGCTCGCCGCCGTCCATACCTTCGAGCGCGCGCGGTGGATGTATGGCCTCTGGGTGCTCTGCCGGGTGCTCCACTTCTGTCTGGATGCCATGGACGGCACCCAGGCCCGGCGCAACGGGACACAATCCACCGCGCGCCACTTCTGGGACCATTGGGTCGACGTCGCCAACTCGGCCATGGCCGTGATGATCGTGGCGCGGCTCGGTCCCCAGCAGGGCGTCTCCTTCATGCCCTACATCCTGCTGACCGCCACCGGCCAGTTGTTCTTCTACCTCGGGCTGTGCCGCTACTTCGCCACGGGCATCATGCGCGACCCCTATATCAACCACCTCTGGAACTACGTCTTCTGTCTGTTCCTGGGGTTGTCCGTCTGTCTTCAGGGCGTGGAGCTCCTCGACACCCGCGGCTTCCAACTCACCTACGCGCTCGCGAGCCTCGCGGCCTTCGGGTGCGGCTTCGCGTCCCTCGTGAAGGATGCCGTGCTCATGGCCCGCTCGCGGCTGTCCTCCGCGCGCTTCTACGTGCGGATCCTCACCGCGCCGGTGCTCATCCTCGGCACCCACGTGCTCTGGCTCCAGGACTCGAGCGAGGTCTTCTGCGCCCGGGCCCTCGTCGCCCTCGCCATGAGCAGCCTCGCGGTGGACATCCACGCGCGCCAGCTCGTCAACAAGGCTCCGGCCTGGCTGACGGCCGAGGGCGCCTTGTTCCTCCTCGTGATCCCCCTGTCCGCGCTGCCCTCGTCACTCCAGCCCGGGCTCCACCGCGCACTGCTGCTGGTGATGGTGATGGCCACGGTCATCAACCTGGTCCGCTACCTCCGGGAGATGATCTCCCAGTACCCGGAGATTGGCTTCCCCTGGATCTGGCTGCCCTCGACGTACCGGCCGGGGCTGCTACAGGTGAGCAACAAGCTCGTGGCATGAACGAGTTGACCTGTCAGCGACAGCGCACTGACATGTCAAGACCCGGCAGGCGCCGCTCCTCCCAGAAAAACACCGAGTGAGGGGCTTGCGGACTCCTCGTGGAACAGGCGTTGCTAGGGAGTGGATGCCCAACCACGAGGTAGACATGACCGTCGCAAGAGAATTCTCGCCGCAGGTCCCCTCCGTCCCGTTCGATCCGCTGACGAGCCTCCATTACCCCACGAGCGAGGAGGAGATCGTTCAACTCGTTCAGTATGCATCCGCGAACGACCTGCAAGTCCGGGTGATTGGCTCAGGCCATTCCGTGAAGGAGGCCATCTTGTCCCCCGCGCCGAATGCCATCAACATCACGCTGGAGCAGTACCGGAAGGTCACCCTCAACCCGGATGGGACCTTCACGGTCCAGGCCGGGTGCTGCCTGGGGCTGGATGCACCCGCGCCCTGGGAGAGCACGCTCTTCTACCAGATGCAGCAGCACGCACGAGCCGTGCCGGACATGGGAGGTGTCACTCATCAGGCCGTGGGAGGATTCACCACCATGGGTTGCTCGGGTGGCTCGCTGCAGTACGCCTATACCGACAGCATCGTCGGTATCTCCCTCGTGGATGGGCAGGGGGTGGTGCGCTCGTACAGCCGAGGGAAGGACCCGGAGTTCGAGGCCGTGCTCGTGTCCATGGGGCTCATGGGCATCACCTCCACCCTCACCTTCAAGCCCATCGATGGCTTCAACATCATCGGGAACGAGACGTGCTACTCCTTGAATGACGTCAACTGCCCCATCGACTTCTTCGGGCCAGGCACCCCCGACAAGCCCTCACTGGAGCAGTTCATGCGCCAGACGGAATACACCCGTCTGATGTGGTGGCCCCAGAAGGGGGCCGAGCGCATCGTCGTCTGGAAGGCCCAGCGCATGACCGGCGCGGATTACAACAAGCTGGGGATGTCCCCCGAGAACTTCCAACCCAAGCAGTATCTCGAGTTTCCAGTCATCCTCGGGAGCCAGATTCCGGCACAGATTGTCGCGTCCCTGTTCTACCAGCTGTCCGCTGGCTGGCCGACCCTGGTCAACTTCATCCCGGATGCGAAGTTGCGCGAAGAAATCACCCTGCTCATCAAGCTGACGTACGGGCCGTGCATCCTGCCCTTCGTGATCGACCAGTTCGCGCCTGTCTACACGGGAGACGCGCCGGCGGAGACCCCCCAGTTGGAGGTTCCACAGGGCGTGTTCTCGGACGAGGTCCGCATCGTCGAGCTTGGGAAGAACACGGGTAGCGAGCCCATGCGGGGATCGGCCGCGCAGGGTTCCGCGGGACGGCGCGCCGCCGGGGGTCCGGTCCTCCGGCTGCTGCACCCGAATGCCCCGACCTCGGCGGGTTCGACCCGCGTCACCTCGGTGGCGATCGATCTCTGGAAGGATGTGCTGGCCCGGATGCCGAACGTGAGCACCCACCTGCCCAAACTGCAGTCCATCCTGAGCGAGCATGGCCAGAAGCTGCCTCGCTACTACCACATCCATGTCCCGAGCGACGTCCTGGCGGAGCTCCAGCCCGGCAACGGGACGCCCCCCCAGGACGTGAAGGGCAAGCAGCAGTTCTGGGACTTCTGGTACCGCGGTCTGCCGATGGACAACGATGTCTCCGACTTCCTGATGCCCACCGAGTTCACCGAGCTGTGGATTCCCCTCGAGAAGACGCAGGAGGTGATGAACAAGCTGCGTGACTTCTACGACCAGGGGGGGCTCGGGGCCACGGGCTCCTACTCCTGCGAAATCTACGCGGCCAAGGCCGATGATCTCTGGCTGAGCCCCGCCTACAGACAGGACGTGGTCCGCGTGGACGTGTTCTGGTTCCACGACCTGTTCCGGGACGAGGCGGCCCTCAAGGCCTTCTACCAGCAGTACTGGGATCTGCTGAAGGACTACGGCTTCCGCCCACATTGGGCCAAGTACCTGCCGGCAGGGGACATGGGACCCGAGTACCTGGCGCGGCTCTACCCCCAGTGGAATGCGTTCCTGGCGCTGCGCGCGCAGATGGATCCCAAGCAGCTCTTCGTCACCGACTACTGGCGAGCGGCGCTCGGCATCCCCCAGAATAACGCATAGCCCGTCCGGGATGACGGAGGGGGCGCCCCCCCTCCGTCACGGCTCAACAGCAGCGTCCGCCTCCACTCCGGTAGCGCGCCCGCATGCGCTCGTCGAAGAACTCCTCGTAGCTCATCACCCCGCGCTCCGGATGCTTCGCGCGCATGTGCGCCACGTAGGTGTCGTAGTCGGGCACGCCGATGATCAACCGGGCGGTCTGCACCGCCCGGCGCCAGAAGTGCCGCAGCACCTCGCTCGCGCCCGCCATGTCAGGAGCCCACCGCCGGAAGGGACGTGGGAGCCGTCTCGCGCGCCGTGGGCTCCGCCGAGCGCCGGGCGGCCAGAATCGCGCGCACGCCGAAGCCGACGATCACCACCACCACCAGCATGAACAGCACCGTCAGGGAGGCATCCACGTAGTCATTGGTGATGACCTGCTGCATGTCCGCCACGGTCTTCGCCGGAGCCAGCACCTTGCCCTGCTCGGCGGCGGCCGAGAACGCACGGGCGTGGGCGAGGAAGCTCACGCGCACGTCCGAGCTGAACACCTTCTGCCAGCCGGCCGTCAGCGTGCAGCACACCAGCCACACGGTGGGCAGCGCGGGGATCCACGCGTAGCGCTCGCGCTTCATCTTCACGAGCACCACGCACGAGAGCGTCAGCGCGATGGCCGCCAGCATCTGGTTGGCGATGCCGAACAGGGGCCAGAGCGTGTTGATGCCGCCGAGTGGATCCACCACGCCCTGGTAGAGGAAGTAGCCCCAGCCGCCCACGCACACCGCCGTGGCGGCCAGGTTGGCGCCCCAGGAGTCGGTCCTGCGCAGGGGCGCGTAGACGAGCCCCGCCAGCTCCTGGATCATGAAGCGGCCCACGCGCGTGCCCGCGTCCACCGTGGTGAGGATGAAGAGCGCCTCGAACAGGATGGCGTAGTGGTACCAGAAGGCCATCATCCCCTCCCCGCCCACCAGGCCATGGAGGATCTGCGCCATGCCCACCGCGAGCGTGGGCGCGCCGCCAGCACGCGACAGGATGGAGGACTCGCCGATGTCCTTCGCCGTCTGGGCGAGCATCTCGGGGGTGATGACGAAGCCCCACTGCCCCACCACCCGCGCCGCCTGCTCGACCGTGGTGCCAATCACCGCGGGCGGCGAGTTCATGGCGAAGTACACGCCCGGATCCAGCACCGTGGCGGCGATGAGCGCCATGATGGCGACGAAGGACTCCATGAGCATGGCGCCGTAGCCCACCAGGAGCGACTCGCTCTCGTTGGCCAGCATCTTGGGCGTGGTGCCCGAGGCGATGAGCGAGTGCCACCCCGACACCGCGCCACACGCGATGGTGATGAACAGGAAGGGGAACAAGCCGCCGGAGAACACCGGCCCCGTGCCATCCACGAAGCGGGTGATCGCGGGCATGCGAAGATCCGGCGCGGCCAGCACGATGCCCAGCGCCAGCACCAGCACGGTGCCGATCTTCAGGAAGGTGGACAGGTAGTCGCGCGGCGCCAGCAGCAGCCACACCGGCAGCACCGCGGCGCAGAAGCCATAGGCGATGAGCATCCACGCCAGGGCCTTGCCGTCATAGGTGAACAGCGGCGCGAGCGAGGGCGAATCGGCCACCCGGCCCCCCAGCCAGATGGACAGCATCAGCAGCACGAAGCCGATGACGGAGACCTCCAGCACGCGGCCCGGGCGCAGGGTGCGCAGGTAGATGCCCATGAGCAGGGCGATGGGAATGGTCATCGCCACGGTGAAGGTGCCCCAGGGGCTCGACGCGAGCGCCTTGACGACGACGAGCGCCAGCACCGCGAGGATGATCATCATGATCATCAACACGCCCACCATGGCCACCACGCCCGCGGCGGGCCCCATCTCCAGGCGCACGATGTCACCCAGGGACTTGCCGTCACGGCGCGTGGACAGGAAGAGGACGATGAAGTCCTGCACCGCGCCGGCCAGCACCACGCCGAAGAGGATCCACATCGTCCCAGGCAGGTAGCCCATCTGCGCGGCGAGCACCGGCCCCACCAGCGGCCCCGCTCCGGCGATGGCGGCGAAGTGGTGGCCGAACAGCACCCACTTGTCCGTGGGCACGTAATCCAGGCCATCGTTGCGCAACTGGGCGGGAGTGGCCCGGTTGGGATCCAATCTCAGGGCCGTGCGCGCGATGAAGCGCCCATAGAAGCGGTAGCCGATGAGGTAGACGCAGACCGCGGCCACCACCAACCAGGTGGCGTTGAGGGTTTCCCCCCGGTGCAACGCCACCACGCCCAGACAGGCCGCACCCACACAGGCGAGCACTGCCCAGCCCAGCTTGCTCACGACATGACCCATGGACCCTCCGCGAAGACTCGACCGGGTCAACACTTCCCCCGAGCCCGCGACCGGGTCAACCCTCGCCAGGAAGGAAAGTCACTCGATGAGGGCCGTCCCCGAGTCCACCCCCATCACCTGCCGCCACACCCGGAGCTTGTCCGGGTCGGAGAGTGTGAGCCGCTCGCCCGGAAAGTCCACCCGGAAGGGCGACAGCGGCCCCTCGAGCAGATGCATCACGCCATCGGCCTTCAGGATGCCGCCCAGGGAGTAGAAGTTGCCCTCGAGCTCCATGTCCGGACGGAACCCCTCTCCGCCCAGGCGCAGCAGCGGGGCGTCCGCGCCCCCCCGCAGGGTATTGTCGCGCACCTGGAGACCCATGACGCTCTTGCCGTCCGCGGCCAGCATCAGCGCGTAGTTGGCCGAGTACTCGACCGTGTTGCCCACCACCACCACGTCCCGGCCCCCCTCCACCCGGATGCCGAACCCGTTGCCCTGGGGGTTGTCGCGGATGTTGCGCAGGTAGTTGCCCTCCACCCAGATGTGCGCGGGGGGCGCGGCGTCCTGCAGGATGGAGATGCCCCGGCCCGCGTTGGTGATGGTGTTGTCCAGGACGGTGACGTTGCGGGCGGAGAGGTGGATGACCACCCCCTCGCCCGCGGAAGAGCCCGCGGCGCGGATGGCCGTGTTGGGCACGCTGGAGATGACATTGCCGCGCACGATCACGCCGTCGCACTGCTTGATGTCCACGCCGTTCTCGCCCTCGTCATGCATCGTGTTGTTCTCGATGACGAGCCCTGTGGCGGGAGCCGTCCCCGCCTGGCATTGGACGGAATCCCCCGAGTTGTGATGGATGTCATTGTCCCGGATCACGACGTCGCGCGAGGGGCCCACCACGACCACGCCGTGAGAGTCCTCTCCGGGCTTGATGAAGTGGTGGATGGTGTTGTCGCGCAGCGTGAGGCCCTTCGGGCCATCCACGAGCACGCCCGCGCTCAAGGTGCCACTGCGCAGCTCGCTCCCGGACAGGGTGGAGCCGCCGGCCCCGCTCTCGAAGACGATGGCGAACATCGGCTTGCCCCCGACATCCACCCGCAGGTTCTCCAGGTTCCAGCGCCCCTGCACGCGGATGACCGTGCTGCGCCGCGTGTTGCCCGGAGCGACGGTGGGCAGGGGCGAGCCCTCGCCGCGCACGGTGATGGCCGCCGCGCCCGAGCCTTTCGAGCCCAGGATGAGCTCCTCGGGGTACACGCCGGAGAGCACCCGGATGAGCTCGCCCGGACGCGCGCGCTCCGCGGCCCGGCCAATGGTGCGCAGCGGCGCCTCGCGCGTCCCCGCCGCGTCATCCCGTCCCTTCGTGCTCACGAACCAGGAGCGGCCCTGGGGAACCTCGGGAGGAGGCTGCGTGGGTGGCGGCTGCGTGGGAGGAGGCTGCGTGGGTGCCGGTGGCGTGGGCGCTGGCTGCTCGGGCGGTGGCCTCGAGGAGGAAGGCTCCTCGCGTGAGGGTTGCGCGACACTGGGGACCTCCAGCGTCACGGCCACCATCTCTTCCGTGGGGGGCTCACACGCGAGAAGGAGAAGACAGGAGAGCAACCCTCCCGTGCCCATGAAGCATCGTCCGCCCCTGGCCCCTGGCCTTTCCATGTGCCCTCCCTCCCACCGCCATCCGTCCGTGGCGCCGCAAGGTCGGCACGCACGAAGTCGGGATCAAGGGAAGCAGAGCCCCCAACGTGAAGTGGAGCACGGGTTACAGTCGGCGCCCGCCACGCACATGACCGGCGCGCTCACTACGCATGCCGACGGTGGCCCACGAGTTCCCCGGCCTTTTTTGACCCCTTGGGAGTCAACCAACGGAGGCGCTGATGACGTCCACGCTGCTGGTGCTACTGCTCCTCTCTCAGGCGGAAGGACTCGACAAGCCTCCCGATGAGGCGAGAGAGCGCGTACAGGGCACGAAGGTGGCCATGGGGAGCCCGGCGGAAATGGCCGTGCGCGCGGTGGCCAGCGGAGCCAGGCAAGCGGACGCCTTCGAGTACCTGCTGCTGCTGGCGGGCCTGGACAACGTCAACGACGAGCCTCCGCGAGGCGCTCCCCTCACGCCCCAGGAGGCGGCCCGGGTGTTGACGGTGCTGCTGAACAAGCCCGTGACGCTGGGCTCGTTCCCGCCGCGCATGGCCGTCTACCACCTGCTGCACGAGGTGCTGACGGAAGGGGCGGGTCATTACGATGTTCCCAGGCAGGGGCGGATAGATGTTCCAGTTCCAATGTGAGTGGGCCGATGAACCGAGGACCTCCACACGCTCGGGCTTTGACCTGGGGCACATGACGTTCGTGAGCGAAAAAGGCATCTGTAGCTCGCGGGGCAGGACACCGGATCAAGCCATGATGCTCGCCATCGCCATCGTGGAGATTCTCGATGGACTGCGTCGGTTCCTGCTGGAGAGGCGAAGCGAATACACCTTTGTTGGAGCCGACTCGTCGTTCTCCGTGAGCTTCCGGAAGACGAAGGGGGAACGTATCGCCATCCAATGCGGTGCGAGCCGTCTCGGCGAAGTGGATGCCACGACCCTATGCCGGGCTGTTCTCTCCGGCGCCGAAACGTTCTTTCAGCAGCCGAAGAACAAGCTCCCTCAAAGTGATCCAGCTCTGGAAGATCTCACCTCTGCCCTAGAGGCGTTCGCTCGCGCCTTTCGATGAGGGCGAACTGACCAGCACGCTCAGTGGGTCGGCGTAGGCTCCGGCTCGCGCAGGGAGCCCTCGGAGACCTCGAGCGCCTCGGCGCGCTCGCGGGTGCGCTTCAACTCCTGCCCCACCCATTCATAGGAGCGCTGGAGGAAGTCGGAGAGCGTGGTGAGGGCGAAGATGGAGGCGACGAGGCGGGTCTCCCTCGGACGCACGGCATGCAGACAGGCGAGCGCTCCCGCGACCCAGGGCCCAAGGCAGAAGGGGCACGAGAGGAGGTCGCCCACGGCCCGGCGCAGGCCCCGCCCCCGCGAGGACTCCGTCACCTCGCTCGCGCGGTCCGTGCTCTCGAAGCGGACGAAGGGCGCCCGGACGGGCGCGGTCACGAAGTCCTTGGCGAGGATGCGCGTGACCTTGTGGGTGGCCAGACCGAACAGCGCCACGTCCTCCAGGCTCATCCGCGGAAACGCGCTCCGGCCCCGCCCTCCCCTCCACGCGAAGTAGCCCGCCAGCGCGGAGCTGTAGACGCCCATGAGCACCGCATAGGAGCCGAGTGGCATCTCCGTGTTGCCGTAACCCGCGAAGAGCTTCGTCTCAGCCAGTGCCTTGCCCATGAATGCCTCCTCTCCGAACGCTGTGCATTCCGCGCCGCCGTACCAACCCGGAGGGAGCACCTGGAGAGCGCCAAGGCGCTTGACAGCCGGGCCGCTCCAGATGAAAACGCGAGTCATTTGCATCTTCAGCCAGCGTGTCTGACAGACGGGAAGCGGGGAGCGCGATGCTGAGTCTCGCCGCGCTCGCGTTCTCCCTCTCGGCGGTCTCGGTCCTGGGCCAGGGCGGCCGCGGAGCCTCCCGGTGGGTGGCGGCCCCCCTCGCGCTCGCCGCAACGGCCTCGGCGGTGGCCGGGCTCGGGGTCCTCCAGGGACTCATCGTGACGCTCGTGCTCGCCATGGCGGCGGCGTCGGTGCTGGTGCTCGTACTGGCGCCCCGCCCCGAGCGAGCGCGCACGGTGGCGCTGGTGAGCGGGCTCGTGGGGCTCGTGCCGGTGGTGATCGCGGGAGTCTCCAGGTGACGGACTCCGTGTTGAGCAAGGCGGCGAACCACAGCGCCGCGCGCACCCTGGCCGCGCTGCTGGGCGCGCCGCTCGTCGCGTTCTCGGTGGGGGCGGCCCTGGTGGCGTTCCTGCCCGTCTCCGGGGTGTGGGCCTTCGCCCTCGGCTTCCACGTCATGGTGCCGCTCTGGGTGGTGCTCGCGTGCGTGCTGCCGATGATGAGGGACGGCCGGGTGGCGTGGGGCGTGTGCCTCGCCATCGTGCTGCCCATCGCCGTGGCGCTGGCGGCGCGGAGGTCCGGGTGAAGCTCTCCCCCCGTACCTTCCGCATCCAGTGGGACTTGCATGCGTGGGCCGGAGTCATCGCGAGCCTCTTCCTGTTCGTCATCTTCTTCTGCGGCGTCTTCTCGCTGTTCCGCGAGGACATCGAGGTCTGGCAGGAGCCCGCGTTCCAGAGCGCGCCGCCCGGCGAGTCCCCTCCGTCCTTCAATGCGCTGCTCGAGCGCGTGAGGGCCCACGTCCCGCTGCCGCGCGGCACGAACCTGGGATTGCTGACGCACGAGGAGACGCGGCTCGTCACCGCCTACGTGTTCGAGCCCACGGGGACACGGGTGCTCTGGCTGGATCCCCTCACGGGCGAGGTGCTGCCCGAGCGCAGCCGGTTGGCGAGCGAGCTGTACTGGCTGCACTTCTTCTACCGCCTTCCCCGGGGCCAGGAGTTCTCCGGGCTGGTGGCGGTCGCGCTGCTCGTCACACTCGTGAGCGGACTCGTCATCCACCTCAAGGATCTGCGCCAGCAGTGGTGGCGGTTCCGGCCAGAGGTGAAGCCGCGCTTCTCCTCCTCGGACGCGCACAAGGTGCTCGGGGTGTTCGGGCTGCCCTTCACGGCGATGATGGGCTGGACAGGGGCGGTGCTGTGCCTGGCGGGCCTCATGGGCCAGGGGCTCGCGTCCGGTGTGTTCCGGGGAGACCCGGCCCGGGTGAACCAACTCCGGGGCTACGCCCAGCCGGTGCGGGAGGAGGCCCACCGCGAGGCGGCCATGCGGCCCCTGGATGAGACCGTCGCCCGCGCCCGCGCCTCCGTTCCCGGAGCCGAAGGCACGCCGCGCTACGTCGACCTGCACTTCTGGGGCGACGAGAAGGCCTGGGTGGGCGTCTTCTTCCAGATGGCGCCGCTCGGCGCGGACCACTACGCCTTCGTCGACTCGGTGAGCGGAGAGACGTTCGGCACGAGCATCGACTCCCGGACCCCCTCGTTCAGCTTCGAGCGCGTCCTCTTCGATCTGCACTACGCCCACTATGGGGGCCTCTTGCTCAAGGGCCTCTACGCCCTGCTGGCGCTCGCGATGTGCGGAGTGCTCCTCACGGGCAACCTCATCTGGTTGGAGCGCCGGGACGAGCCGCGCACCCACCGGGGCAACCGCCTGCTGGAGCGGCTGACGGTGGGCGTGTCCGGAGGACTCGTCCTCGCCGCCGCGGTCTACTTCGCGAGCAACCGCGCGCTGCCGGAGGCGCTGGCACGGCGGGCCGATTGGGAGTTCGGCCTGTTCCTCGGGGCCTGGGCGCTCTCGGCCGCGCTCACCTTGCTGCCCCGCGTCCCGCCCCTCCGGGCGGGAGTGTGGCTGTGCACGGGGGCGGCGGCGCTCTACGCGGGCGTCGCCGCCACGGACGTGGTGTTCCAGGAGGCCCACCTGTTCACCGCGCTCGCGCGGGGACTGCCGTCGGTGTTCCTCACGGAGGTGCTGCTGTGCCTGCTCGCCCTGGGCTGTGGAGCCCTCGCCCGGGGGCTCGCGCGCACTACCACGTATAGCCGACGTTGAGCATGGCGCGGCGCCGGTCGCCGTAGAAGCAGGCCGCCTCCGAGCTGCAGGACGACACATACGTGGCATCCAGCAGGTTCGAGGCGTTGACGGCCGCCCGCCAGTGCTCGCGCTCGTAGTGCACGCCCGCGTCCACGAGCACATAGCCCGGCACGGACAACGTATTGGCGCGATCGACGAAGGATTGGCCGACGTAGCGCACACCCGCCCCGGCGCCCAGGCCCTTCAGGACGCCGTCCGGTAGGGTGTAGTCGAGCCAGAGCGACGAGAGGAACTCCGGCACGCCCGTGGGCCGCTTGCCCTGCTCGAGCTCCACTCCCTGGGTGATGGCGAGCTGGTAGAGCGACGCCGAGCCCACGAGGTTCAGCCCCTGCGTCAGGCTCGCGTTCGCCTCGAACTCCAGGCCCCGGGAGCGCACCTCGCCAATCTGCCGCTGCACGAAGCCCTCCGTCGTCAGGAAGTTCTCGCGCCGCAGCTCGAAGACGGACAACCCCAGCGAGGTCCGTGTGTCCTCCGGCTGGAACTTCACGCCCGCCTCGAGCTGCGTGCCCCGCTCGGGCTCGAAGAGCGTCCCCTCGGCGGTGGTGCCCGCCACCGGATTGAAGGAGCGGGAGTAGCTCACGTACGGCGCGAAGCCACTGTCGAAGGCATACAGCAGGCCCGCGCGGCCACTGAAGGCCCGCTGGCCGCCGTCATAGCTCGACGCTGGCGTGAGCGCGTTGTCCAGGCTCAGGCCCACCCAGTCATGACGTCCGCTCAGCACCAGGTGCAGGCGCTCGAGGAACCGGAGCTGATCCTGCGCGTACACGCCGAGCTGGTTCTGGCGGATGGCGTTGACGGCGTAGCGCGATTCGGTGGGCGCGTAGGTGGCGTAGGTGGGGTTGCGCAGGTCCAGGGGCGTGCCGGCCTCGTAGCCCTGCTCGTCATCGAGCGCGTAGTGCTTGTAGTCGAGCCCCACGAGGACGGTGTGGCGCACGGGGCCGGTGGAGAAACGCAGCTCGGCCTGGTTGTCGACGGTGAACAGCCCGACCGTCGGCGTCGTCACGAAGTTGCCGCGAGCGAGCTGGGCCTCGCCGGGCGGGCCGGCATAGCCCACGCCGTAGAGGTTCTTGAAATCGATGGCGAGGTGGCCGTAGCGCAGGTTCTGCCGCACCGTCCACGTGTCATCGAAGCGGTGCTCGAACTCGTAGCCCACCAGGCCCTGGTCGCGCTTGAAGCGATCCAGGCTGGGATCGCTCGTGAAGAGGTCCGTGGGAATGCGCCCATACGGCGCGTCCACGACGGTGCCCTCGTAAGGCAGGAAGTTCTGCCCGCGGGTGCGATCGAGCAGGTAGCTGCCGTGCAGGGTGAGCGAGGTGCGCTCGGTGGGCTTCCAGGTGAGGCTCGGCGCGAGGAAGAGCCGGTTGTTGTCGGTGTAGCGCACCTGGGTGTTGCCGCCCCGGGCGAGCGCCGTCACCCGGTAGAACCACTGTCCGCCCTCGCCGATGGGGCCGCCCAGATCGACCGCGCCGTAGCCGTTGACGTACTCGTTGACGCCCAGCTCCACGTGCCGCACCGCCTCCGTGGGGGGCTTCTTGCTCACGAGGTTGAGCAGACCTCCCGGATTGGTGCCTCCGAAGAGGACCGAAGAGGGGCCGCGCACCGCCTCGATGCGCTCCATGCCGAACGGCTCGAGGCGCCAGGTGGCGAAGGAGCCGGCGGGCAGTTGCAGCCCGTCGAGGTAGTAGCCGGACTCCTGGGCGGTGAAGCCGCGCACCAGGAACCAGTCATTGCGCGAGTCCCCGCCGAACGTCTCCGAGCGCACCCCGGGCGTGTAGCGCGTGGCCTCGACGATGGACTGCGCCTGCTGGGCCTCCATCTGCTCCCGGCCCACCACGGAGATGGACTGGGGCGTCTCCAGCAGCGACGTGTCCGTCTTGGTGCCGCTCGCGCTGCGCCGGGCGGTGTAGCCCACGACGGGATCCGCCGCGCGCTCCCGCTCGCCCTCCACCTTCACGGTGTCCAGGGTGAGCGCCTCCCCCGACTCCTGCGCCACCGCCGCCGTCGCGAACGCGAAGGAGAGACCCGCCCACGCACGCCTGCTTCGAATTGGAGAAACCATATTGAGAATGATTCTTACTCGCGGAGTCAAGGAGGTTCGGGACGCGGCGTAACATGGGCCCGGGGGGGCGGCAAGGGGGAAGCAGGCGCCCCGGGACAGGCGGCGGACGGCCCGGAGCAAACACTCACGTGACGGAATGGTCATACATGGAGTGCCACGTCTTCCTGGCCGTGTGCCAGGCGGGCGCGTGAGCCCGGCCCGCCGGAGTGCTTTCTCCGGGACGATAGTTCTAGCGGTCCTCGCTCACGATGGGCGAGCCTCGTGGCCACCACCGACCGCACGAGCAACCAGGAGCCCACATCTTCATGACCACGGCCGTCGCCTACCGCACGGAAGCGCCCCCCCCGGCAGTCTTCCCGGACATCGATGAGGAAGCCTTCGCCCGCGACCTTCAAGCCCTGCGCGTGGAGCTGGAGTCCTCCATCGGTCCCGAGGACCACGCGCACTTCCGGAAGATCCAGCGCTGGGGCCGGGTGTGTTCGCTGCTCGGGTATGCGACGTCCTGGTTGATGCCCAACCCGCTGTCCGCGCTGCTCATCGCGCAGGGCAACACGGCGCGCTGGACGATGATGGCCCACCACGTCACGCACCGGGGGTATGACCGCGTGCCCGGCATGCCCGAGCACTCCACCGGGAAGCGCTTCGCCACCGGCTGGCGCCGCTTCATCGACTGGCCGGATTGGATCCACCCCGAGGCGTGGCGCCACGAGCACAACACCCTGCACCACGGGCGCACGGGTGAGACGGCGGACCCGGATCTGGTGGAGGAGAACACCGAGTGGCTGCGCCGCTCGTCCATGCCGCTGTGGGCCAAGTACGGGATCGTGGCCTTCTTCGCCTGCACCTGGAAGGTGACATACTACGCGCCCAACACCTTCTTCGAGTGGCGCCGGGCCGAGCGGCGCCGCGCGGGCGGGGCCGAGGAGTTCGGCACGCCCCCGCTGGTGACGGCCTTCAACCCGCTCACCCCCCAGGGCCGGGACTTCTGGCGCACCTGCCTGCTGCCCTACGCGGCCCTGCGCTTCGTGCTCCTGCCCGCCCTGTTCGCGCCCCTGGGCGCCTGGGCGGTGTTCAGCGTCTTCGTCAACAGCGTCCTCGCCGAGCTGCTCACCAACCTCCAGAGCTTCATGCTGATCGCCCCCAACCACGCGGGCGATGATCTCTACCGCTTCCAGGGGCGCTCCGACAGCCACGCGACCTTCGCGGTGCGGCAGGTGGTGGGCTCGGCCAACTACGCCACCGGGAGCGATGGAATCGACTTCCTCCAGGGCTTCCTCAACTACCAGATCGAACACCACCTCTGGCCGACCCTGCCCATGCGCAAGTACCAGCAGGCCCAGCCCCGGGTGAAGGCCCTGTGCGAGAAGCACGGCGTGCCCTACGTGCAGGAGAGCATCTGGCGGCGCGTGGGCAAGCTCGTCGACATCATGGTGGGACGCGCCTCCATGCGCTCGCTGCCCACCTTGTGACGCCAGTCCGCGCTCAGGCGGAGCGCAGCAGGAAGAGGCCGGAGCAGATCATCCCTCCGGCCATCCAGCGCCAGGTGGACGCGCGCTCCTTGAGCCAGAACACCCCCATCAGGATGCTGAACAGCACGCTCGTCTCGCGCAGGGCGGAGACGAGCGCCACCGGCGCCTGGCGCATGCACCACAGCACCAGCACATAGGCCACGTTGGACACCAGACCGCCCCCGAGCGAGCGCAGCGCGTCGGTGCGCAGGTGCTGCTTCAAGTCCCGCCGCTGCACCAGCATCACCCCCAACCACACCACCCCGTTGGGCACCGAGGACCAGACGGCGTAGTTCAGGGCGCTGGGAGACAGGCGCGCCCCCTTCGCGTTGGCGAGGGTATAGAGCGCGGTGATGACCGCCGCGCTCAGGGCGAGGCCGAGGGTGCTCGTCCCCGCGTGCCCCCCGGCGCGCATCGAATCCGCGGCCAGCAGCGCCACCCCGAGCGCGATGGCCACGACCCCGGCCAGGCCCAGCGGCCCCGGCACCTCGGAGAAGAGCAGCGCGCCGGCCGCGGTGACCGTCACCGGCGCGAGGCCCCGGGTGAGCGGATAGGCGACGCTGAGCTCCCCCGTGGAGTACGCCCGCGCCAGGATCGCCTGCGTGCCGAAGCTGCCCAGGAAGCCCGCGAACATCCAGGGCCAGGCCTCCGGCGGCGGCCCCTCCACGAAGGGCAGCGCGAGGATGCACATGAACGAGCCCGCCATGGACACGGTCGCCATGCTCAGGGTGCGATCCCCGCTCGCTTTCACGGCGGCGTTCCACCCCGCATGCAATACCGCGCTCAGGAGGATGACGAGGAAGACGGTGGTCGACACGGACGCCACCTTCTCATGCCCGGAGAAACCGGGCCAGGGGTGTCAGGGTTCTAATTGATTGGCGCACCCATTGTTTTCTGCTTTCAATCCGCGCCATGAACCCGACCCACATCACACGCCGTGATTTCGTCTATCTCATGAGTCTGGGCACAACGGGAATCGTCATGTCATGCTCGAACGGAGAACCCACGCCGCAGCCCCAGCCCCCCGCTCCCACCGAGCTGTGGCTCTACGTGGGCACGTACACCTCGGGAGGCAGCGAGGGCATCTACCTGTGCCGGTTGGACCTGGCCACCGGTGCCCTCCAAAAGCTGACGGTCACCCCGAACGTGGCCGAGCCTTCCTATCTGGCCCTGGATCCAAAGGGACGCTACCTTTACGCCGTCAATGAATTGGTGGAGTACGAAGGCAAGGCCAGTGGTGCCGTGAGTGCCTTTGCCATCAACGCCCAGAGCCGGGAGCTGACCTTCATCAACCGGCAGTCCTCGCAGGGCGGCGCGCCCTGCTACCTGGAAGTGGATGCGACGGGCGCCTACGTGCTGGTGGCCAATTACGTGGGCGGCAACGTCGCCGTCCTCCCCATCCTGCAGGACGGTGGACTGGGCGCCGCCGCCGACGTGAAGCAGCACCAGGGCACGCAAGCCGGGCAGGAGCCCCACGCCCATCAGATCCGGCTGGACGCGGCCAACCAGTACGCCCTGGCCCCGGACCTCGGGCTGGACAAGATCATGATCTACCGGTTCGACGCGCGGCAGGGAAAGCTCACGCCCGGCGAGCCCGCCTCGTTCTCCACCCGCGCCAAGGCGGGACCGCGCCACCTGGCCTACCACCCCAATGGCAACCTCGCCTTCGGAATCAACGAGCTGGACTCGACCCTCATCGCCTTCTCCTATGACAAGGAGCGCGGCGCGCTGACGGAGCTCCAGACGGTCTCCACCCTGCCCGAGGGCTACACCGGGACCAGCTACTGCGCGGACATCCACGTCAGCCCCGACGGCAAGTTCCTCTATGGCTCCAACCGCGGCCACGACAGCATCGTCGTGTTTGCCATTGATTCCGCGGGCAAGCTGACCCTCGTGGAGCATGTGACGGGCGGCATCAACTGGCCGCGCAACTTCGCCATCGATCCGACGGGCGCGTACCTGCTCGTGGCCAACCAGAAGGGCAACACCGTCGTCACCTTCCGGCGCGACACGCAGACCGGACGGCTGACGCCCGTGGGCCAGCCCCTGGACATCCCCGCCCCCACGTGCCTGCTCGTGGTTCCTCCGTCCGTCTGACTTCAGCGGCGGGAGGTCTGCGCATAGGCTTTCAGCTCCGCGGCGAGGTGATCATAGACGAGCCGCATCGGCTCGCTCGTCCGGAGGTTCTCGTGCATGACGACCCAGAGGTCGAGCGGGTAGGCGAAATCCTCCGGAAGCACATGCACGAGCGCCTCCTCCCGCCGCGCCACCCCCACCTGACAGACGCCAATCCCCGCCCCCGCCCGGATGAGGGCGAGCTGCGCGAGATCGCTGTCCGTGCGAAACGCGAACGCATCCCGGTCCATCCGGAAGCCCATCGCCCGCAGGGTCTGGATCGACGGGGACTCCTTGTCGAAGCCAATCAACGCGTGTCCGCCCAGCTCCTCCAGACTCCGGGGCGTCCCATGTCTCGCCAGGTAGTCGCGGTGCGCGTACAGGCCCAGGGTCGTCACCCCCACCTTGCGCGACAACAGCGCCGACTGCTCGGGCCGGATCATCCGGATGGCGATGTCCGATTCCCGCTTCAGCAGATCCTGCGTGCGGTTGGACAGCACCAGCTCCAGGGCAATCCCCGGATGCCGCGCGCGAAACCGCGCGAGCATGGGCGGCAACACCTCCGCGCCCACCACCTCGCTCGCGGTGAGCCGCACCGTCCCCCGCGCCCCTCCTTCCACTCCCGACACCGCCCGGCGCAGCGAGGCCGCCGCCGCCCGCATCGCCTCGGCATGCGGGCGGATCTCCAACGCCGCCTCCGTGGGCACCAGACCCTGGGGTGAGCGGACGAACAGCGGCGTCCCGAGCGCTTGCTCCAGGGCCTCGACGTGGCGCCCGATGGTCGGCTGCGTCAGCCCCAGCGCCCGCGCGGCACCCGAAAGACTGCCTTCGTCCAACACCGCCAGGAATGAGCGGCACAGCTGCCAGTCCAGTTCGTCCGCCATATATTTCCGTATAACAGCTCCACGGACATCGACAATTTTCCACGAGGCCGTGAAGCCTCATTCTCCACCCTGTCACCACGACGGAGGAACTCATGGCGAAGGAACGAATCGCGTTGGTGTTGGGAGCAACCGGTGGAGTGGGCGGGGAGACGGCGGCCGCCTTGCTGTCGAAGGGATGGAAGGTGCGCGCCCTGCATCGCGGCGCCCAGGCGGGCGGGCGGCACGCCAGGCTGGAGGGCGCGGAGTGGATCCGCGGAGATGCCCTGCGCGCCGAGGACGTCATCCAGGCCTCGCGCGGCGCCCAGCTGGTGGTCCACGCCGTCAATCCCCCGGGCTACCGGGATTGGGAGAAGCTCGTGCTGCCCATGCTGGAGAACAGCCTCCAGGCGGCCCGGCGGTCCGGTGCCCGGCTGGTGCTCCCTGGCACCATCTACAACTACGGCCTCGATGCGTTTCCGGTGCTCAAGGAGGACTCGCCCCAGCATCCCCACACCCGCAAAGGCGCCATCCGCGTCGCCATGGAGCGCCGCATCGAGGAGGAGGCCGCGCGCGGCACCCGCGCCCTCATCGTGCGCGCCGGTGACTTCTTCGGGCCCCACGCGGGCAACAACTGGTTCTCCCAGGGCTTCGTGAAGCCGGGCGCCCGGCCCCGGTCCATCTCCAATCCCAACGTGCCCGGCGTGGGCCATGCCTGGGCCTACCTGCCCGACCTCGCCGCCACCCTGGCCGCGCTCGCCGAGCGCGAGCAGGAACTCCCCGCCTTCGAGCGCTTCCACTTCGGCGGCCACTGGCTGGAAGACGGCGCGGAGATGAGCCGGAGCATCCTGCGCGTCCTCGGCCACCCCGCCCCGTCCGTGCGCCGGATGCCCTGGGCCCTCCTGCGGCTCGCCTCGCCCTTCAACACCACGCTGCGCGAGCTGCTCGAGATGCGCTACCTCTGGCAGCACCCCGCCCGCCTCGACAACACGCGCCTGCGCGCCTTCCTCGGCCAGGAGCCGCACACGCCGCTGGATGCCGCCGTGCACCACACCCTCCAGGCCATGGGCTGCCTGCCGGACGCCACCGAGCCCACTCGCGACGCCTCGCCCCTGGCCACGCACCGCACCTGACGCGAGGGCGCCAACTCAGTGCACCCAATGCAGGCCCATGGGCATCGCCCCGCCCGGCCCGGTGAGCCGGCGCCAGAACCACTCCGACGAGCGCTCGAGCTCCCAGGGGAAGAACAGATCCTCGCCCAGGTCCTCGACCCGGACCTTCACCAGGGGCTCGTGAGGGTACTGCCGGTGGGGATCGTCGTACACGAGCGCCACCACGATGCCCCAGCGCCCCTGGAAGCGCTTGTCCAGGGACTCCTCGGAGGCCGAGAGGGAGATGCGCATGGGCTCGCCGATGCGCACGGGCGCGCCCTCCACGTCGTGGGCGAGGATGAGTGACGTCTGCTGGCTCATGGGGCGTAGGACCGGGGTGTGAGGAATCTGGAGACCACGAGCGTCGTGACACTGACGAGCGCCCAGGCAGACAGGTGATAGAGCAGGACATGGTGCCGCCCCTGCGCGCACGCGAGTTCCCCCACGAACGCGCCCGCGGTGCCCACGGACAGGCCACCCAGCAGGGCACGCCGCGGATGGAAGGCGGCGCTCCGCAGCGCGGCGAGGGTCACGACCCCCGGCAGCACCCCCATGCCGAACTGGCTGAGGGTGCAGACCCACTCCGGCAAGGAGGACGGCGCCTGGATGGAGTCGCGCGCGAGGACGAGGGCGGCGGCCCCGACGAGCGCCAGGCCCAGCCCGGCCCGCTGGAGCGCCTGCCCGCGGGGAGCGAGCGCGGCCCGGGCACACACGGCGCTGATGGCCCACAACAAGGCCAGCCTGGGCGCATGGGCCCACAGCACCTCACCGGACGTGCGGCCCAGGGCCCACAACACCCCAGCCGCCGCAGCCGTCAGCGCCACCGAGAACCCGAGCAGCCGCGCCGCCTGGGCCCTCCAGCCACGCACGGGCACGGGGCTCGCCAGCTCCGCGCGCACCGCCGCCAGGGCCCGCGCCCTCGCGGCGTCATCCCCGGCAACCTCCCGGGAGAGCAATGTGTCCAGGGACGGAGCCATCATTCCCCCACCAGCCCGTCCAGCAGTTGCCGCAGCTTCTCGAAGCCACGGTGGGCCCGCACGCGCGCCGCGCTCACGCTGATGCCGCGCATCGAGGCGATCTCCTCGTAGGACCAGCCCTCGAGCTTGTGCAGGAGGATGGCCTCGCGCTGATCCGGCGACAGCCGCTGCAGCGCGTCCTCCAGGTGCTTGCGCATGCCGGGATCCGACGGATCCGCGGTGACCGGGGCCGGCGGAGGCGCGCTGTCCCGATACGCCTCGCGGTGCTGGCGGCGGCGCAGGGCATCCCGCGCGGCGTTCGCCGCGATCGTCATCAACCAGGGGCCGAAACGCGTCCCCCGTTCGAAACGGTCCCGCGAGCGGACGACCGACAAGAACGTCGTCTGCAGCAGATCCTCCGCGAGCGCACCATCACGAACCATGCGTGCCAGGAAGCCCTGCACCGCGCCGGCGTGCCGGCTGAACAGGACCTCGAAAGCAGCGTGATCTCCCTCGCAGAAGCGTTCCATGAGCTCTTCGTCCGTCGCGTTCCCCATCCCCTGGCCCACCTACGTGCCACGTGGAAAAACGTTTCCGCCCTCCGTACCGGACGGAGGGGGAAGCGTCAAACGCTTGAAATCCTTGGGGAAACGCCGCGAGAGCCCCTGGAACGGGCTCAAGCGTCCTACTGAGCGCCGAAGTCCTGCGTCCAGTAGTGCTTGTAGGTGCTCGAGGGCGCGTAGAAGTAGCCCACGCCCAGGTTCTTGACGTTGGAGCCCATGATGTTGTTGCAGTGGCCCGTGCTCTTCATCCAGCCGTCCACCACCGCGGCGGGGGTGGCATAGCCCGCGGCGACGTTCTCCGAGGCCGCCCTCCAGACGTAGCCGGCGTTGGTCATGCGCTGCCACGGGGTGGAGCCGTTGGAGCCGTTGTGGCCCATGAAGTTGTTGGTACCCATGTCCTGCGAGTGGACGCGGGACGCGCAGCGCAGCCGCTCGTCGAAGGTGACCGCCGGGACCGCGGGCTTGGCCACGCCACCACACGTGGCGCCCGCGGCCCGCTTCTGGTTCACCAGCTTGAGCACCTCGTCCTCGAACGCCGTCCAGGACGCATTCCAGGTGAGCACCCCGTTACAGTACGCCGGGAGCGCCAGCGGAGCAGCCGCCGGAGACTCGGCCACTGCCGTCGTCGAGGAGGAGTCTCCGATCCCCGCCTCCTGCTCGAGCCCAGGCTCCATTCCGCCCCCACATCCAACGGACAGGGTGGCACCCAGGACGAAAGACAACACAGAGGAAAGACGCTTCATGGATGGGCCTCGATCGACAAATGTCGGGGATGAGTTGTGAAGACACGGGCAATACACCAAAAACCCGCCTTCATGGCAACACGAGAATTCGATGTAGTTTGCCGCCCTGGGTGGAAGCCGGAATGGCTCCCCCTAGCGGGGTGCGCATCGTACAGCGAGACACTCCATCGTCTTCTCGAAAACAATCCCGCGCTTTCGAGGCAGCTCAATCAGCAATCGGCCGGGCACTCGCGAGGACAAAGGGCTCGTGCGTGCCGAGGCCCGGTCGAGCGCCCGCAGGGGTTGACATGGCTTGTCATCGGCGGGACGAAGCCGCGACCAAACCCTTGCGAGAAAGACTCATCAGTGGGGGATACTGTAGTTGGCCGGTACCCAGGTGTATCCCTTGCCATTGGCGCGCAGATGGCCGAGGCCCGGGAACGAGACGTGAGCGACGGCCACCCAGTAGCCCTGCTTCGCGGCCTCGGCGTAGGCCTTCGCGCGCTGGGGCGCCGCCGCCTTGGAATCCGTGTCGAATTGGCAGGTCACCGAGGGCTCGGGGAACTGCACCGCCGCCACATGCATCATATCCCCCCAGAACACGAGCTTCTGCCCCTGGCTCTCCGCGACGTAGAACGTGTGCCCCGGCGTATGGCCGGGCGACTCCAGGGTCCTGATGCCCGGCGCCAGTTGCGTGTTGCCCGTGAACGCCTCGAGCTGGCCCGCCTCGGCATACGGCGTCAAGGAGGCCTTCGCCTCCGGGAAGCGCGGCTTCTGGCTCTCCGGCGCCTTCTCCGCGTTGGCGGCGTTCAGCCAGTAGTCCACCTCGCGCTTGTCCACGTACACGCGCGCGTTCGGGAAGGTGCGCTTGCCCGCCACCACCAGGCCCCCCGAGTGGTCCAGGTGCACATGGGTGATGAGGATGGCGTCGACCTGCTCGGGCTGGTAGCCCGCCGCGCGAATGCTGGTGACCAGCTGGCCCCCCGCCGCTCCGAACAGCTCGCCCGCCCCCGTGTCCACCAGAAACAGCTTGGAGCCCGTGTTGATCAAATAGGCGTTGATCGACGTCTCCACCGGCGAGGTGAGGTACTCGGCGGCCAGCAACGCCTCGACCCGGCCCGGCCGCACGTTCGTCAGGATCTTGTCCACCGGCAGCGGCAGGGTGCCATCCGACAGCGCGGTGACTTCGAAGTCGCCCAACATCATGCGGTAGAAGCCCGGCGCCTGCGTCTTCACCAGCGGCGCGGCGGCCTGGGCGGGCGCCGTGAACAGCCCCCCCGTCACCGTGAGCAACGCGGCCAGCGTGGCACTCCTGGAAAGGGTGCGCATCGTCATGAAAGGTCTCCTGGATGTAGGATTGCCGGACACCGTCCGGGCTCGGATGATACCGAGCGGTATCGCTTAATGATACCGACCGGTATCAGAGTCAAGGGGAAGGGATGAAGGACAAGACGATGAAGGTGCCGCCCCGGGAGCGGATCCTCGCGGCGGCCGAGGAGCTGTTCTACCGGGAGGGCATCCGGGGAGTGGGCGTGGAGGCGATCGCCGCGCGGGCGGAGACCACCAAGATGGCGCTCTACCGCCACTTCGAGTCCAAGGACGCGCTGGTGACCGAATGGCTCCGGCTCGAGGTGGCGCGCGATGAGGCCGTGCTGGACCGGCTCGCCGCCGAGCACCCGGGAGATCCCCGCGCCCAACTGCTGGGCTGGGCGAAGCACATCACCGAGCGGCTGTCGGGAGAGTCGGACCGGGGCTGCCCGTTCCTCAACTCCGTGGCGGAGCTGCCCGACCGCAACCACCCCGCGCGGCAGGTGATTGAAGCCCACAAGAGCGCGCAGACGCGCCGCGTGGTGGAGCTCTGCGCCCAGGCGGGCCTTGCCGATCCCGAGGCGGTCGCCAGCGAGTTCGTCTTCGTCATCGAGGGCGCCCAGGTGAGCGCCCAGAGCATGGGCACGGCGAACACGTGCGAGCGCCTGCTGTGCATCGTGCGAAGGCTGCTCGAAGAGGCTCCGCCCTCCGCCGCACCGCGGCGATGAGGGGGGGTGAGGGCCTGGCGTCCGGTGTGACGGATTCGGCGATTGAGCCAGTGGTCAGTAGAACGTGTCGAGTAGCGCGTCGATGCGCTCCCGTAGCGCACGCCGAGAGAGACTCTCGGGAGCGAGGGTGCGCTCCCGTAGCGCTGTCAGCGCCGCCTTCAGTGCGGGGTCCTGCGCATTGAGCCGGTCGAGCGTGTCGTCCGAAACGAGCTGGTGATACTCGTGCACCAGGGGCACCAGCCCGGCGTCGTCCGCCAGCCGAGAGGGTGAACCCGGGCCGCCCATCGTGTCGGGGATGAGGTGCCGCACTGGCCAGGCAAGCATCCAGCCGTAGTACCGGCCGTCATCGCACAGCAAGTCGAGTGACGGGGCGACGTTGATACGGTAGCGCCTCTGCGTCGGGGCGAGTTCTTCGAAGTAACACAGCAGCGCCGAGCCATCGAGTGCCAGATGCCTCGCTGTCGTCCCATCGAACAGGAACGACTCGCGCTCACGCAGGCGCGGCAGCCCGGGAGAGACGGGACTCTCCTTCCAAACCGCGAGCTCCCCTCGGTCCAGGTTTCGCTCCGGCACCTTGAGAATCACCGTCTCCAGCAGCAGGGTATCTTCGCCGAACCGGAACTCGTCTCCCCAATCGAAGGAGCTACCCAGCGTGCGCGCGAGGTGGGCGTCATAGCCTCGCGCGGAACGGAAGGGGCCCACGTTGAGCGTCTCCAGCGTCCATCCCGGCAGGGTGGTGAGGGTGAGTCCAGGGACTACGTCCACGGCGCGGTCGGAGGGCAAGCGAAGCGTCGTGTCATTCATGGGAATCACCTGGGGGAGGCCATATCTGAGTAGCCGCGGGTATCCTCGGCCTGTTCGGCGGGACCGGGATAGTGCCGCTGGTCATCATCTCGGGAGTGATGGGCGTGCCCAGATCCGTGGGCGCGCCTCCAAGTGCTCGCGCCCCAGACTCAGCCCGGATGCCACTGGGGCCATAGCCCGTGATGACCTGACCCTGGCCGCTTCCCGGGCCCTCGACGACCACGATGTCACCGCCCTGATGGTAGATGAGCTTACCGGCGCGCCCGGACGACTCGTAGATGGCGTCGGGGTTGCGCAAGATTTCGAGCACGCGGGCCTCACTGAAGTGCGCATGGTAGTTGCCAGCGCGCCGGAAAGTGCCCGCCGCGGCCTTCTCGCGAATCTGCTCGAGGACCCGCCGAACACGCCAGTCGGCGATGGCCTCGCCACCGAGAGTGCTTCTGGCTCCAGCCCTCTTTGGGGTGGTGTCCTCCGCCATGGGCTGGGTGGAGCCCCGAAGCTCGGGCCTCGCCTGGGACAGCACAACCTGCGCCCTGGCCAAGTCACCACGGGACTCGTAGATGGCCACGGCGACCGGATCTCCCCCGTCGGCCACCATGACGGCCACCTCGCGACGGCCCTGAATGAGCCGCGCCAACCGCCCAAGGCCGTCCTCGCCCAGCCGCTCCCGCAGCCGTTCCACCACCTCCTTCAGCAACGGCAAGCGCAGTTCGGGCAGTTGGAGCCGCCCCCCTTTCTCCCCGATGCCCGCGACCCCCTTGACCTCGGAGAAAGAACGCCCCCCCTTGCCACCAGCGTACAGACCCACCAGCAGCGCCACGGGCGCCAGTTCCCGCGCGGCCTGCTCGTAGCGGCCCTGGTAGAGCGAAATCCCCCCATGCCCCGTCCCCTCCGCCAGGTAGTAGAAGCCCAGCGGCACTCCGAACGTCAGGGAGTCGAAGGCGCCCAGCGCCACGTGGCCCGGTGCCCAGTGCTCCCTCGTCAGGGCCTGCTCCGTCTCGTCGAAAGCCTCCTGGTAGGGCGGGGGCAAGTGGGCTCTCGTGGCGAACACGCCCCCTCCCCGAGCTCCATCCACCGCGGGGATGGAGGAGGCCGCGTCGGCGGCGGCACGGCCCAAGCCCCGCACCACGTCCCCGAGTTGTTCGTCCCGCTCCGGGTAGTCCGAGAGCTTGAAGCCCCGCCGCGCCAACGCCTCGCGCACGGCCTCCATCTGCCCCAGCGTCTGTTCCAGTTGCTTGTCCCGCGCCAGCAGCAGCAACAACTCACGCACCTCATCATCGAAGGCCGTGTCGACGAGGAAGAGGATGAGCACCTGGGCGTAGGCCCCGTACTTCCGGGTGGCCGTGACGAGAAAGGACAAGCGCTTGCGCTGGAGCACCCGCGCGGCCCGGGCCTCCATCGGCCCCAGCGCGCCGAGCCTCACGGCGGACCAGTCCTCCAACGCCTCCACCAGCCGAGGCATGTCCACCCGGCGCTGCAACGCCAGGAACTCCCCGGGCGAGGTGCACTGGAAGAAGGGCGCGAGCAACTCTTCATCCCACCAGGAGGAGTAGTCCGGCCAGCCTTCCGGCACAGCCTGGCCCCCGCATGAGAGCGAACCTTGGGGAGCTCGCTCCTCTCGCGACACCTCGGCGGGGCCGTGGGCGTCACCCGCGTCAGATGGCGGAGGCAACGTGGCGCAGCCCGTGGCGAAGAGGGCAACCGCCACCCACAGCGCCGCCCACCTGACTCCCCGCGCTTCAACGCACATCACCCCTCCCCAAGCCCAAGGGTGTCATGGGCTGTACCTCGCAGCCAGAGGTGCGACCTCTGGCAAGGAGCCCCGCTCCGCCGCACCGCGGCGATGAGGGGGGGTGAGGGCCTGGCGTCCGGTGTGACGGATTCGGCGATTGACAGCCCTCGCGCGGGCCCCCAACCTGCCGGCCGGCCCCGCCCTCGCCGTCCCCCGAATCCAGGGTGGGAGCCCTTCGCAGTCCCCCTACCCCCGGAGCCACCATGTCCCTGTCGATGTATCAGGCCTCGATTCCCACCTTCGTGCGCATGCTGGGCAATCTGTCGGCGATCCTCACCAAGGCCGCCACGTATGCCGAGACGAAGAAGTTCGACCCGTCCGTCTTGATCAACGCCCGGCTCGCGCCCGACATGCTGCCGCTGTCCTTTCAAGTCCAGATCGCGACCGATATGGCCAAGGGCTGTGCCGCCCGGCTCGCGGGGAAGGAGCCCCCGAGCTACCCCGACACCGAGGCCACCTTCCCCGAACTCCAGACACGCATCGCCAAGACGATCGAGTACCTCAACAGCGTGAGTCCGGCGCAGATCGACGGCAGCGAGGAGCGCACCGTCATCCTCAAGATGCGCACGCAGGACATGCAGTTCCAGGGGCAGGTCTATCTGCTCTCCTTCGTGCTGCCCAACTTCTATTTCCACGTCACCACGGCCTACGCCATCCTGCGCCACAATGGAGTGGACATCGGCAAGATGGACTTCCTCGGCGGCCGCTGAGTGAGGGATTGAGGGCTCGCGACGGGGCGATGGATGTGAAGAACTCCATCGCCCCAAAGCCAAACCCTCTCAAATTCAGCCGCGTGGGGACGCCAATACCTCCCGGAGCAGCCTTCCGAGGCGCTCCGCCAGGTGCTCCACGTGCGGCGGCCGGAGCACACCGTGGTGGTCTCCCGGGACGTCCTCCACCGTGAGCCCGGACGGCACGAGGCTCCCCCAGCCGTGGGTGGGGTCTCGCTCCGCGCCTCTCCGGGCATCCCTCGCCCGGAGGAGCACCACCCGTCCCGCGGACGGCTCGGGCGTGTACCGCGACACCGCCTGGAGGTTGGCCCGGACCACGTCCACCACCGCCCGCACATCCTCCAGCCGCGTCCCCACAGGCAGCCACCGCGCCTCCACCGCATGGCTCCACAAGGCGCGCAGCCGCTCCTCCGCCGACAGGTTCTCGAAGGCCTCGGGCATGAGCCGTGACTCCTGGCCCGCGCTCCGTGCCAGGTCCATCGCGAACCCGGCGAACAGCAGGGCCTCATCCCCCTCCGGCACGGGTGACTCGGAGGGAGCGAAGCTGTCGAGCAGCACCAGCAACGCCACCTCCTGCCCCTGGCGCCGCAGCTCCCGCGCCATCTCGAACGCCACCGTCCCGCCCAAGGACCAGCCCCCGAGCAGATAGGGGCCCTCGGCCTGCACGGCCCGCACCTGCTCCACGTACCGCCGCGCCATGTCCTCCACCCGGGTGAGCGGCGCCTCGCGTCCGTCCAACCCCGTGGCCCGCAGCGCATGGAAGGGGCGCCCGGAGCCCAGCCGCCTCGCCAGCTCCGCGTAGCACAACACGTTGCCTCCCACCGGATGCACCCAGAAGAAGGGCGTTCCCGTCCCCTCCGCCTGGAGCGTCACCCGGTTGCCCTCGTCCGCCCCGGCCACTCCGGCGCGCGACTGGATGCGCTCGGCCAGCGCGCCGAGCTCCGGCGCCTCGAAGAGCGCCCGAAGCGGAAGCTCCACCCCCAGGCGCTGGTTCACCCGCGCCACGAGCCGCGTGGCCAGCAGCGAATGCCCCCCCAGTTCAAAGAAGTTGTCGTGCAGCCCCACCCGCTCGACCTGGAGCAGCTCGCGCCAGAGTTCCGCCAGCTCGAGCGCCACGGGCTCCTCGGGCCGCACGTACCCCGGCGACACGCGCAACGGCTGGGCCAACAGTGTCGCCGGAGTCCTCGTGGGCACGGGCCCCGCTCCCAACAGCCGGGACAGGGAGACCTCCGGCTGCCTCGCCACCTCCTCGAGCAGCCCCACCAGCTCCGAGGCCCACCGCGCCACCGTGCTCTCCTCGAACAGGCTGGCGTCGTAGTCGAACAGCCCGCGCAGCCCTCCCCCCGCTTCCTCCTCGAAGAACAGGGAGAGGTCGAACTTCGCTCCCCCCGTCACCGCCTCGAGCGCCGTGAGCGTGAGCCCCGGCAGCTCCAACCGCTCGCGGGGCTGGTTCTGCAACGAGAACATCACCTGGAACAGCGGCGTGTGGCGCACGTCCCGCACGGGCCTCAGCTCCTCCACCAGCTTCTCGAAGGGCACGTCCTGGTGCGCGTACGCCCCCAGCGCCACCTCCCTCACCCGCCCCAACACCTCCCGGAACGTCGGCTCCCCGCCCACCCGCGTCCTCAACACCAGTGTGTTCACGAAGAAGCCAATCAGCCCCTCCACCTCCGCCCGCGTGCGCCCCGCCACCGGCGAGCCCACCACGATGTCCTCCTGCCCGCTCCACCGGCCGAGCAACACCTGGAAGCCCCCCAGCAGCACCATGAACAGGCTGCACCCCTCGCGCCGCCCCAGCTCCCGAAGCGGCTCCGCCACCTCCTCCGGCACCACGAACGTGTGCGCGCCCCCACGGAATGCCGGCTCCTCGGGACGCGGCTTGTCCAGCGGCAGGTTCAACACCGGAGGGCTGCCCGCCAGGCGCTCGCGCCAGTACGCCAGCTGCGCCTCCAGCACCTCGCCCTGGAGCCACTCGCGCTGCCAGCGCGCGTAGTCCGCGTACTGCACCGGCAGCTCCGCCAACGGGCTCGGCTCCCCGCGCGACGCGGCCCCATACAGCGCCGCCAGCTCGCGCACGACGATGCCCATGGACCAGCCATCCGTGACGATGTGGTGCATCGTCAGCAGCAACACGTGCTCGTCCGGTGCCAGGCGCACGAGCGTCGTCCTCCAGAGCGGCCCGTGCGCGAGCGAGAACGGCTCGCGAGCCTCCCGCTCCGCCAGCCGGTGCACCTCCGCCTCGCGCGCCTCCCGCGCCAGCCCCGAGAGCTCCACCCGCCCGAGGGACACCGCCCCCGACGCCACCACGCGCGCCACCGGCCGCCCCTCCGCCTCGCCGAACGTCGTGCGCAACACCTCGTGCCGCTGGAGGATCGCCGCCAGCCCTCGCTCCAGGGCCGCGACATCCAACGCTCCCGTCAGCCGCACCGCGTACGGCATGTTGTAGGCCGCGCTCCCGGGCTGGAGCCGATCCAGGAACCACAGCCGCTGCTGCGCGAAGCTCAGCGGCACCTCTCCCCCGGGACGCCGCTCCAGGGGCGGCGGCGCGGGCAGATGCGCCACCCTCCGGGGGGACTCCTCCACCCTCCGCGCCAGCTCCTCCAACGTGGGGGCGTCGAAGATGGCGCGCAGCGGCAGCTCCACCGCGAAGGCGCTCCGGATGCGCGACACGAGCTGGGTGGCCAGCAGTGAGTGCCCTCCCAGCTCGAAGAAGGAGTCCGTCACCCCCACGCGCTCCACCTCCAGCGTCCCGGCCCACAGCTCCGCGAGCCGCCGCTCGGTGTCCGTCCTCGGCGCGACGAAGCCCGCGTCCCGGGAGGCCACCCCTGGCAACGGCAGCGCCTGGCGATTCACCTTGCCGCTCGGCGTCAGCGGGAATGCGGGCAACCCCACGATGGCCGCGGGCAGCCAGGCCTCGGGCAGCCGCGTCTTGAGGGCCGCTCGCAGCGCCGCGCCATCGACCTCCGCCCGTGCCACCACGTAGGCCACCAGACGCTGATCCCCCGGCCCGTACTCGCGCACGATGGCGACCGCGTCACCCACCCCAGGCAGCTCCCTCAGCGCCGCTTCCACCTCGCCCAGCTCGATGCGTTGGCCGCGCAGCTTCACCTGGAAGTCCACCCGCCCGTGGAACTCCAGCGTCCCGTCCTCGAGCCACCGCACCACATCCCCCGTCCGGTACAGCCGGGCACCGGGCTCACCCCCGAAGGGATCCGGAATGAAGCGCTCGGCCGTCAGCTCCGGGCGTCCGAGATAGCCCCGCGTCACCCCCGCTCCACCGATGTACAGCTCCCCTCGCACGCCCACCGCCACGGGGTTCAGCTCCGCGTCGAGCACGTACGCCGCCGCCCCCGCGAGCGGCCGGCCAATGGTCACCACGGGCGCGTCCGGCAAGCACTCGGTGGCGGTCGCGTAGATGGAGACCTCCGTCGGGCCGTACGCGTTGACGAACCGCCGCCCCACGCCCCAGCGCGCGGGAAGCCGCGGGCCGCACGCCTCGCCCGCCACCATCATCGACTCCAACGCGGGCAGCGCCTCCACCGGCGTCGCCTCCAGCACCGAGGGCGTGAGCACCGCCGTCGTCACGCGCTCCTCGCGCAGCACCCGCAGCAGGTCCGCGCCCGGCATCAACGCCTCGCGCGGCGCCATCACCAGGCACGCCCCGTCGCTCAGCGCGCCGTAGATCTCGAACACGGACACGTCGAAGCTCGCCGAGGCGAACTGGAGCACCCGCTTGTCCGGGCCGATCGCCCACCCCCACCGCGTGGCCTTCACCGTGTTGCTGGCGCCCCGGTGCTCCACCAGCACCCCCTTGGGCTTGCCCGTGGAGCCCGAGGTGTAGATGACGTAAGCCAACTGCCCGGGCTCAAGCGCCACGGCCGGCGCCGTCCGGGGCTCGCGCGCGAGCGTCTCCCGCTCCACGTCGAGCAACACCCGCTTCACGCCCGTCCCCGCCAGCCAGGCCGCCGTGTGCGCCTGGGCGAGCACCAGGGGCGCTCCGCTGTCCTCCAGGATCGACCGGAGCCGTGCCTCCGGCCAGGCGGGATCCAACGGCACATACGCCCCGCCCGCCTTGAGGACCCCGAGCATCCCGACGATGAGCTCCGGCGAGCGCGCCAGGCTCAACACCACCCGCGACTCCGCCTTCACCCCCAGCCCCCGCAGATGGTGCGCGAGCTGGTTCGCCCTCGCGTCCAGCTCTCCATACGTGAGCCGCTGCCCGCAGAAGCGGATCGCCTCCGCCTCTGGGTTCTCCCGGGCGCGCTGCTCGAAGCCCTGGTGCAACAACTCCGGCGCGTGCGCGGAGACCGCCCCGCCACTCCACTCCCGCAGGAGCCGCCGCCGCTCGGCGTCGTCCACCGGGGACAGCGCCCCCAGCCTCGACTCCGGCCGCGCCACCATGGACTCCAGCAGGTGGCGCAGTTGTCTCAGCATCCCCTCCACATGGACGTCATCGAAGCGCGCGCCGTCATACGCCAGGTGCAGCGGCAGCTCGCGTCCGGGTGACGAGATGAGCGTCAGCGGATGGTGGTCCATCTCCACCGAGCGCACGTCCCGCACCTCCAGCGAGGGCAGCGACGTGGCGAGCGCCGCGTCCACCGGGTAGTTCTCGAAGATCATCAGGCTCGAGAAGAGCGGCGTGCCCGCGGGCACCTCGCTCCAGCGATGCACCTTCACCAGTGGCGAGTGCTCGTGCTGCCGCATCTCCATCAGCCACGACTGGTTGCGCCGCAGCCACTCCACGAGCGGCTCGTCCGGAGTCAGCCGCACGCGCACCGGCAGCGTGTTGATGAACAGGCCCACCATGCCCTCCACTCCGGGCAGCTCCGGCGGACGGCCCGACACCGTGGTGCCGAAGACGACGTCCCGGGTGCCCGCGTGGTGACCCAGCAAGAGCGCCCATGCCCCCTGCACCACCGTGTTGACCGTGAGCCCGTGCTGGCGCGCGAACGCATTCACCGCCTCGGTGGAAGCCGTGGACAGGTGGAGCTGCCGCGACCGCCGGCCAGCGGGCGCGCCCGCCGCACGCGCGGAGGAACGCCCCAGCTCCGTGGGCTCGGAGAAGCCCGCGAGCGAGTGGCGCCAGAAGCGCTCGGACTCCTCCAGGCCCCGCCCCTGGAGCCAGGCGATGTAGTCGCGGTAGGGCCGCGTCGGCTCCAACCGGGGCTCCACTCCCCGGGTGAGCTGGTCATAGAGTGCGAAGACCTGACGGACGACGATGGGCACCGACCACCCATCCAACAGCAGGTGGTGGTGGCTGAAGACGAAGCGGTACGACGCGTCTCCCGTACGCAGCAGGGCCAGACGGACCAACGGTGGCGCGGACAAGGAGAAGCCCCGGTCACGGTCAGCCTCCAGCCATCGCGCGAAGCGGGCGTCCTGCTCGGCGGCGGGCACACCGCGCCAGTCCTCCTGGACGAACGGCGGCTCCACCTCGCGGAACACCCCCTGCAACGGAACGTCGACACCCTCCCAGAAGATGGCGGTACGCAGGATGGGGTGCGCCTCCACCACCTGCCGCCACGCCCGAGTGAACGCGGAGAGGTCCAACGTGCCGCGCAGCTCGCTCGCGAGCTGGTTGAAGTACACCCCACCGCCCTCCTCCCGGAGGACGTGGAAGAGCATGCCCTGCTGGAGCGGGGACAGGGTGTACAGGTCCTCGAGGGTGCGTCGGCCTCGCGCACCGTCCCGGGCCACCCGCGCCACCAGGACGTCCAGCGCCGACTGTCCCAGCGGGGCCAGCGGGAAGTCGGACGGCGTGAGCATGCTCGGACCGTCCTCCGCCGCGCACCGCCCGAGCAGCGCACGCACGGACGCGAGGAAGCCCCGCGACAGCGACTCCACCGTCTCGCTCCGGAAGATCCGCTCGCCATACGTCCAGGACACCTGGAGGCAGCCCCCCGAGATGATGGCGTTGACGACGAGCCGGTGAGAGCGGTGCGCCCGCGGATCCTGCGTGGGCCCCACGAAATCGGTGACCAGCGAGAGCGGAGACTCCGCGGGCAGCACGTTGTCCAACTGCCCCAGGTAGTTGAAGGACACCTCCGCCGGGGGCAGGGCCCTCAGCCGCTCGGCCAGCCCGCCCTCGCGAGACAGGTAGCGCAATAGACCAAAACCCAGCCCGCGCTCGGGGACGCGGCGCAGGGCTTCCTTGACCGCCTTGAGCCCCGACTCGGGCACCCGGCCGTCTCCCGCCTCCAGCACCACGGGATACAGGCTGGTGAACCACCCCACGGTGCGCGACACGTCCACGCCCTCCAGGACGTCCTCGCGGCCATGCCCCTCCAGGTCCACGAGCAACGCGGGCGCGCCCGTCCACTCCCGGAAGGTCTCCGCCAGCGCGGTGAGCAGCACCTCCTCCACCCGCGCGCGCCAGACCCGTGGCACCTCCTGGAGCAGCGCACGGGTCTCCTCCGCGCCCAGCTCCACGCGCACCACGCGCGAGGTGCCCACCGTGTCCTCTCCTCCCGGCATGTCCACGGGCAGCCGGGAGACCCGCTCCCAGGGCAGGCCCAGCCAGTACGCCGCTTGCGCCTGGACCGTCTCGGTCTGGGCGTACGCCTCCAGCCGCTCCGCCCATTGCTGGAAGGACGTCGTCTTCGGGGGCAGGCTCACCGGCCCGCCCGCACGCGACTGGCTCCACGCCGTGAGCAAATCCGTCAGCAACACCCGCCACGACACGCCATCCACCGCGAGATGGTGGACGGTGAGCAACAACCGCCCCGGCTCCCCCGCTCCCAGGTCGTACAACACCGCGCGCGCGAGCGTCCCCTCCTCCAGGTTCAGCGAGGACTGCACCCGCGCGGCATGCGCCTCCAGGGCCGCGAGGCGCTCGCCGGGCTCCCGTCCGGAGAGCTCCACGCGCTCCAGCGACAGGCGCCCCTCGGGCCCTCCGTTCTCCTGACGCCAGCCTCCGCCCTCCCGCGTGAAGCGCAGGCGCAGCGCATCGTGGTGCAGGCGCAGGTGCTGCAGGGCCTGCTCCAGTGGCCCCGCGTCCAGGGGCTCGCGCAGGGAGAAGAGCAGCGCCTGGTTATAATGATGCGGGGCCAGCGCCTCCTGCTCCAGGAACCAGCGCTGGATGGGCGTGAGCACCACCGGGCCCGTCACCCGGCCCTGCTCGGCCACCACCGCGGGCGCGGAGCCCGCCACCGCCGCGAGCCGCGCCACCGTCGGGTGCGCGAAGAGCTGCCGGGCCGTGACGTGCACTCCCGCCTGTGCCGCCCGCGAGATGATCTGGATGGCGAGGATGGAGTCGCCTCCCAGCTCGAAGAACTCGTCGTGGATGCCCACGCGCTCATGCCCGAGCACCTGCGCCCACACCTCGGCCAGCGTCCGCTCCACCGGCGTGCGCGGTGGCTCGTAGGCGAGCGCCACGTCCCGCGTGCGCTCCGGCTCGGGCAGCGCCCGGCGATCCACCTTGCCACTCGTGTTGAGCGGCAGGGCCTCCAGCACCACGATGTCCGAGGGAACCATGTACTCCGGCAGCCGCTCGCGCAGCCGCTCGCGCAGGTCACGTCCCGAGGGCGCTGGCTTCCCCGCGGCGGCGACCACGTAGCCCACCAGCCGTGAGCCCTCCTGCGGCCCCGGACGGAGCACCACCACGGCCTCGCCCACGGACTCCAGCGCCCGCAGCGCCGTCTCGATCTCTCCCAGCTCGATGCGGAACCCGCGCAGCTTCACCTGCTGGTCGGCGCGGCCCAGGAACTCGAGCTGCCCATCCGGCATCCACCGCACCACGTCTCCCGTGCGGTACAGCCGCGCCCCGGCTTCACCCCTGAAGGGATCGGGGATGTAGCGCTCGGCCGTCAGCTCCGGGCGCCCGAGGTAGCCCCGCGTCACTCCCGCGCCACCGACATACAGCTCGCCCCGGACACCGGGCGCCACCGGCCGCAGCCTCGCATCGAGCACGTAGGCCGTCGTCCCCGCGAGCGGCGGACCCAGGGGCGTCACGGGCGCGTCCGGCGAGCACTCGGCGATGGTGCAGCAGATGCTCACCTCCGTGGGCCCGTACACGTTGCCGAAGCGCCGGCCCCGCCCCCAGCGCGCGGGAAGACGCGGACTGCACGCCTCGCCCGCCACCAGCAGCGACTCCAGCTCGGGCAGCGCCTCCACGGGCGTGGCCTCCAGCACCGAGGGCGTGAGCATCGCGCCCGTCACCCGCTCCTCGCGCAACAGCCGCAGCAAGCCCGCTCCGGGAAGGATCGACTCGCGAGGCGCCATCACCAACGTCGCGCCGCTCAGCAGGGTGCTGAAGATGTCGAAGGCGGAGGCATCGAAGCTCGCCGAGGCGAACTGCAAGAAGCGCTTGCCGAGGCCCGCTGACCACCAGCGTGCCGCGGAGGCGATGGTGTTGCGCACGCCCCGGTGCTCCACCAGCACGCCCTTGGGCCGCCCCGTCGAGCCCGACGTATAGATGATGTAGGCCAGTTGCCCGGGGTCCACCGCCACCTCGGGAGCGCTCCGGGGCTCCAGGGCGAGTCGCTCCCGATCCACGTCGAGCAGCACCTTCCGGGCGCCCGTCCCCTCGAGCCAGGCCGCCGTGCGCTCCTGGGCGAGCACCAGGGCCGCGCCGCTGTCCTCGAGGATCGACTGGAGCCGCGCCGCGGGCCAGGAGGGATCCAGGGGCACGTACGCCCCGCCCGCCTTGAGCACTCCGAACATCGCGAGGATGAGCTCCGGCGAGCGCTCCAGGCACACCACCACCCGCGACTCGGCCGTCACGCCCTGGCCGAGCAGGTGGTGCGCGAGCTGGTTGGCCCGTGCGTCCAGCTCCGCGTACGTGAGCCGCTGAGCGCCGAACACCAGCGCCTCCGCGTCCGGCGTCCGGGCCACCTGCTGCTCGAAGAGCCGGTGCAGGGCCTCGGGCCGGGGAGCCTCCGCCCCCGGGGTGCCCCACTCCCGGAGCACTCGGGCCTCCACCGCGTCCACCGGGGACAGCTCGCGCAGCCGCTGACCGGGCCGGGCCGCCATGGACTCCAGCAGGTGGCCCAATCGCGCCAGCATCCGCTCCACGTACGCCCCGTCGAAGCGCGCGCCCTCATGCGAGAGCTCCAACCGCAGCTCGCGCCCGGGCACCGCCACGAGCGTCAGCGGATGGTGGTCCGTCTCCACCGAGCGCACGTCCCGCACCTCCAGCGAGGGCAGCGGCGTGGAGAGCGCGGCGTCCACCGGGTAGTTCTCGAAGACCAGCAGGGTCTCGAAGAGCGGCGTGCCCGCGGGCACCTCGCTCCAGCGCTGCACCTTCACCAGCGGCGAGTGCTCGTGCTGCCGCATCTCCAGCAGCCACGCCTGGAGCGCGCCCAGCCAGGCCACCAGCGGCTCGTCCGGAGTCAGCCGCACGCGCACCGGCAGCGTGTTGATGAACAGGCCCACCATGCCCTCGACACCGGGCAGCTCCGGCGGACGGCCCGACACCGTGGTGCCGAAGACGACGTCCTCCCGCCCCGAGTAGTGCCCGACGAGGAGCGCCCACGCCCCCTGCACCACCGTGTTGACCGTGAGCCCGTGCTGGCGCGCGAACGCATTCACCGCCTCGGTGGACGCGGCGGACAGGTGCAGCTTGCGCGAGGCACGGCCGGGCCGGGCGCCGTCCCCCGTCACCGGGAAACCCCTGCCTGGCTCGTTGGGCTCGAAGAAGCCCGCGAGCGAGCGGCGCCAGAACCGCTCGGACTCCTCCAGGCCTCGCGATTGAATCCACTCGATGTAGTCCCGGTACGGCCGCGACGGCTCCACCCGTGGTGAATGTCCCCGGACGAGGCTCTCGTAGACGACGAAGACCTGACGGATGAGCAGCGGAACGGACCAACCGTCCAGGAGGATGTGGTGGTGGCTGAAGACGAAGCGGTACGCCGTGTCCCCCGTGCGCAGCAGCGCCAGACGCATCAGGGGCGGCGTGCCGAGATCGAACCCCCGCCGCCGGTCCTCTTCCATCCACGTGGCCAGCCGCGCCTCCAGCTCCTCGGGCGGAACGCCCCGCCAGTCCTCCCGCACGAGCGGCAACTCCACCTCGCGCAGCACCACCTGGAGCGGCTCGTCGACATCGTCCCAGACCAGGGCCGTGCGCAGGATGGGGTACGCCTCCGTCACCCGCTTCCAGGCCTCGACGAAGGTGGAGATCTCCTGGGGGCCGCGCAGCTCGCAGGAGAGTTGGTTGAGGTACAGCCCGGTGCCCGGCGACTGGAGGACGTGGAAGAGCAGGCCCTGCTGGAGCGGAGAGAGCGGGTAGAGATCTTCGAGGTTGTCGCTCATCGGGTCTTCTTGCCGAAACGGGCGGAGAGTTTGTCGAGTTGGTTCTGTTTGACCTTCGCCAGCGGGAAATCCGAGGGCGTGTGGCCACCCGCCTCGGGGGACTGGCAGTGGGCGATCAGCTCGCGCAGCCGCGTGAGGAAGTCCGCCGCGAGCCGTGCGACGGTGTCCTCGCGGTGCGGGGCCTGTCCGTACGACCACGTCAGCTGGAGCCGGCCACCCACCACCGCGCCCACCACGTCGAGCAGGTGGGGCCTGCGGTTGCCCGGGCCCCGCTGCGCTCCCGCGCTCTCGGGAGCGAGCGCGAGCAGTCCGCCTTCCGCCAGGGCTCCGTCCACCTGTCCGAGGTAGTTGAAGCTCAACTCCGCCCGGGGCAGCGCGACGAGCGGCGAGGGCTCCACGAGGTGGCGCAGCAGCGCGTAGCCCATGCCCTTGGAGGGCACGGCACGCAGTTGTTCCTTCACGGCCCGCAGGGCCTCACCGGGCCCCTTGGCCTCCTGGAGGTCCAACAGCGCCGGGAAGTACGTGGTGAGCCAGCCCACCGTGCGCGACACGTCCAGCCCGGCGAGCAGTTCCTCGCGGCCATGGCCCTCCACGTCCACCAGCACCAGCGGATTGCCCGTCCAACGCCCCACCGTCTGGGCGAGCGCCGTGAGGAGCACGTCGTTGATCTGCGTGTGGTACGCGCGGGGCACGTCCTGCAGCAGCGCCCGCGTCTCCTCGGCGGTGAGGCTCCCGCTCACGTTGCGGACCGAGCCCTCGGTGTTGTCACCCTCCGACGCGTCCACCGGCAGGCGCGTGACGCGAGACCAGGGACGCGCCAACCACCAGGAGCGCTCGGCCTCCAGGACTCCCGAGCGGGCATGCTCGGAGAGACCCCGTGACCAGGCCTGGAAGGAGGTCGTCTTCGGCGGCAGCTCCGGCGCGGCCCCCACGGCGAGCCGCGAGTAGGCCGTGAGCAGATCCTCCAGGAGGATGCGCCAGGAGACCCCGTCCACCACCAGGTGGTGCAGCACGAGCAACAAGCGCCCGGACCGTCCCGCCCCGAGGTGGAACAGCACCGCCCGGAGCAGCGGCCCCTCCTCCAACCGCAGCGAGCCCTGCACCCGCGTGGCCCGCCGCTCCAGCTCCGCCGCCTGAAGCTCCGCGGGGACGCCCGACACGTCCACCTGCTCCACCCGGAGCGGCACGCCCGGAGCCTCGCTCACCTGCCGCCAGCCCTCCGCGTCGCGCGCGAAGCGCAGGCGCAGCGCGTCGTGGTGCTCCGTCACGTGCGTCAGCGCCCGCTCCAACACCTCCACGTCCAGAGCCCCGCGCACCTCCAGGAAGAGCGACATGTTCCAGTGGTGGGGCTCGGCGGGTGCCTGCTCGAAGAACCAGCGCTGGATGGGAGAGAGCGCCACCGGCCCCGTCACCGGCTCCTGCTCGGCGCGCACCGCCAGCCGTGTGTTCGCCACCGCCGCGAGCCGGGCCACCGTGGGATTCTGGAAGAGCTGGCGCGGCGACAACTCGATGCCGGCCCTTCCCGCCCGGGTGACGATCTGGATGCTGAGGATGGAGTCCCCGCCCAGCTCGAAGAAGTTGTCGTCCACCCCCACGCGCTCCACGCCGAGCACCTCGCGCCACAGGCCCGCGAGCCGCTCCTCCAGCTCGTTGCGAGGCGCCACGTACGCCGTGCTCCGTCCGCCGGACTGGAGCTCCAGAGCCGGCAGGGCCCGCGTGTCCACCTTGCCCGGACGCGTGCGCGGCAGGGCCTCCAGCTCCACGAAGGCGGCGGGCACCATGTACTCGGGGAGCCGCTCACGCAGGAAGACGCGCAGCGCCTCCGCCTCGGGGCCCGGACGCCGCTGGGGCACGACGTAGCCCACGAGCCTCCGGACTCCCCGCCCGTCCTCCCGCACCACCACCGCCACCTCGCGCAGCCCTGGATGGGAGGCGAGCGCCGCTTCCACCTCGCCCGTCTCGATGCGGAAGCCCCGCACCTTCACCTGTCCGTCCTGGCGTCCGAGGAACTCCAGCACCCCGTCCGCGCGCCAGCGCACGCGATCTCCCGTGCGGTACAGCCGCGCACCGGGGCTCGGCTCGAAGGGGTCCGCCAGGAAGCGCTCGGAGGTCTGCCCCGGACGTCCCAGGTAGCCGCGCGCCACGCCGGGACCGCCCACGAACAACTCTCCCGGCACACCCACGGGCACGAGCTGGAGCCGCTCGTCGAGCACGTACACGCGGGAGCCCGGAATGGGACGGCCGATGGGCACCGGCCCCAGCTCCGAAGGATCCACCCGGTGCTGCGTGCACCAGATGGTGGTCTCGGTGGGCCCATACTCGTTGTAGAGCGGCGTCTGGGGCAGGGCCTCGTGGTGGGCGCGCACGAGCTCGCGCGGGAACACCTCGCCGCCCAGGCAGACGGCGCGCACGCAGGAGAGTCCCCCCGCCGGAGCCGCCGCGAGAATCTGGGCGTAGAGCGCGGGCACGAAGCCCACCAGGTGCGTGACGCCGTGCCGCGCGAGCGATGCCGCCAGGGCCCGGGGATCCTCCATCACCCCCGCTTCCGGGAAGCGCATGGTGCCCCCGTGCAGCAGCGTCCAGAACAGCCCGGCGAGCGACGCATCGAAGGTGAACGGCGACAGCGAGACGCAGATGCCCGGCGCGCCGTACACCTGGGCCCGAGCGCGTGTGGCGTGCACGAGCTGGCGGTGCTCCACCACCACGCCCTTGGGGACGCCCGTGGAGCCCGAGGTGAAGAGGACATAGGCGGCATGGTGCGGCTCGGGGGGTGAGCCGGGAGGCGTCGCCGGCTCGGAGGCCGCGTCCTCCAGGGCCACCACCGCCCGGCCTTCCTTGCCCGCGAACCGGCCGCTCAGGGTGGCGCGGGTGAGCACCACGCGAGCCCCCGCCTCGTCGAGCACGAGCTGCATGCGCTCTGGCGGGTGGGCGAGGTCCAACGGGAGCCAGGCGCCCCCCGACGCGAGCGTGCCCAGGATGGCGGACACCACGTCCAGGGGACGCTCCAGCCCGAGCGCCACGACGGACTCGGGGCCCACGCCGTGGCGGCGCAGCAGGTGGGCGATGCGGCGGGCGCGCGTGCACAGCTCCCGGTACGACAGCACCACGGTGGCATCGGCCAGGGCGGGCGCGTCCGGAGTCCGGGCGGCCTGCTCCTCGAACAGCGCCCACACGGTGGTGGCGTCCGAGGGAGGGAGCCGCGGATTCCACTCCGTGAGCAGACGCTGGCGCTCGGCGGAGGACAGGAGCGACAGCGTGGAGAGCCGCTGCTCCGGCGTCCGGGTGATGCCCTCCAGCAGGCGCAGGAAGTGCTCGCCCATGCGGGCGATGGTGGCCGCGTCGAAGAGGTCGGTGTTGTACTCGAGCCCGGCCCCCAGGCCCTCCGGGCCCTCGCGCATCTCCAGCACGAGGTCCATCTTGGAGGCGCCCATGTCCAGCTCCATGCCGCTCAGGGTGAGCCCCGCGAGCTTCACGGTGGGCATGGGCGTGTTGTGCAGCACCAGCATCGTCTGGAAGAGGGGCGAGTGGCCGAGATCTCGCGTGACTTGCAGCGCGTCCACGAGCTTCTCGAACGGCGTGTCCTGGTGGGCGAAGGCGCCCAGAGCGGAGGTGCGCACGCGGCCGAGCAGCTCCAGGAACGTCGGGTCTCCGGAGAGCCCGGCGCGCAGGACCACCGAGTTGATGAAGCAGCCGACGAGGGGCTCCAGCTCGGGCCGGTCGCGGCCCGCCACGGCGGTGCCCACCGCGAAGTCCTCCTGCCCGCTGTAGCGCGACAGGAGCAACTGGTAGGCGGCCATGAGCACCATGAAGGGCGTGGCGCCCTCGCGCCGGGCGAGCGCCCCCAGCGAGTCGGCGAGGCTCCGGGGCACGGTGAAGTGGTGCCGGGCGCCCCGGTACGTCTGCACCGCCGGCCGGGGACGGTCCGTGGGCAGGCGCAGCATCGGCACGTCGGCCAGCGCCTCCTTCCACCAGGCGACTCCCGCGTCCAGGGCGGGGCCGCGCATCCACTGGTGCTGCCACGCGGCGTAGTCCGCGTACTGCACGGGCAGCTCGGGCAGCGGCGCCGGAGCCCCCTTGACGAAGGAGGCATACAGCACCGCCAGTTCCTTCATCATCACGCCCGCGGACCAGCCATCGGAGACGATGTGGTGCGGGATGACGAGCAGCACGTGCTCCGTGCCGTGCACGCGCAGCAGCGCCGTGCGCAAGAGCGGCCCCGCGGACAGCTCGAAGGGACGCCGGGCCTCCTCGCGGGCCCACCGGGCGATCGCCGCTTCACGCTCGCCGGAGTCCTCCAGGACCGTGCGCTCCAGGGGCACGGCCACGGAGTCGGCGATGTGCTGCACGGGGCCGGAGTCCGTCAGGGAGAAGGTGGTCCGCAGCGCCTCGTGGCGGCGCACCACCTCGGCGATGGCCCGCTCCAGCGCGGAGACGTCCAGGTCCCCGCTCAAGCGGATGGCGGAGGCGTTGTTGTAGGCCACGTTCCCGGGCTCGAGCTGATCCAGGTACCACAGCCGCTGCTGCGCGAAGCTGAGCGGCAGGGGGCGATCCCTCGGCACGCGGGTGATGGCGGGCGGACCCTCCACACGGGCGGCCTGCTCCACGCGAGCGGCGGGAGCCGGAGACCGGGCGGGAGCCGGGCGCGGCGCCGTCGAGGGTTTCGCCTCGAGCAACTCCACGGAGCCATCGGCGCGCAGGCGGGCACGCCGCCCCGTGGTGAGCAACCGCGCGCCCACCTCGGACGGATGGGGCACGAGCCGGTCACGCGCGGCCTCCGGGGCCATCCAGAAGCCCTGGGGCACCCAACCCCCGCCCACGGCCAGCGCTCCAGCCACGCCCACGGGAACGGGCTGGCCGCGCGAGTCGAGCACCTGGAGCCGCACATGAGCCGGAGGGGGCGGAAGGACGGAGGGCTCCGCACGCGCCTCGGGTCGCACGGGCAGCCAGGTGCCGGACCCGAACGCATGCTCACGGCGCACCACCTCCACCCCGGCCGCGCGAGCGAGCGAAGCGGCCAGCTCGGGAGCCACCCCGTCGACGAGCAGCCGGCGCACCGGACGAAGCGCCTCGGCCACTCCGGGCATCGCGACGAGCGCGCGGGCCAGCGCGGGCGTGCAGTGCAGGTGGGTGACGCCCGCGTCGCGCACGAGCGCCAGCAGGGCCTCCATCTCCGCGCCGCTCTCGTGCAGCACGACGGTGGTGGGGCCGGTGTCCTCGGGCTGGGAGCGCCGCCGCAAGGCATCCAGGTGCGGCAGGCTGCCCAGCGTCGCCTCGGTGCCCGCGCCGAAGTCCACGAGGCACGCCAGCTCGTCCACGTCCAGCTTCCGCACCCGGTCGATCATCGGCAGGCAGGACTCGGGCGTGCCGAACAGGCCGCCGTCCTCCAGGTAGCGCTCGAGCCCATGCTCCAGCAGCGTGTCCATGTCCCCGGGCGTGAGGGCGCGCGGGTCCACCTTCAAGCCCTGGCTCGCGGCGAAGCCACTGAAGATGTCCACCGAGCCGCGGAAGTAGCGCAGCAGGGGCTCGCGCACGGTGCGGCGCACCTCGGCGGCGTCCGAGCCCACGAAGGTGTGGATCATCAGGCTCACGTGGCCCCGGCCGGGACCGTGCCCGTGCTGCCGCCACGCCTCGCGGTAGAGCGCCACCTTCTCCGCGAGCGAGTCGAGCTGCTGGCCCATCAGGTTGGTGAGCACGTGAGCGCCCATTTCACCCGCGAGCCGGAAGGTGTCGGGGCTGCCCGCGGCCGTCAGCCAGAAGGGCAGCTCGGCCTGCACGGGGCGGGGCCGGATGGAGATCTCCACCTCCTGGCCGTCGCCGTTGCGGCGGCGCACCGAGCCGCCCCGCCACAGGTGGCGCACCGCCTCGATGCCGCGCAGCATGATCTCCTTGCGGCGCGCGTAGTTGTCCGGGGCGAAGACGAAGTCATTCGCGTGCCACCCCGAGGCGAACGACACGCCCGCGCGGCCTCCGGAGAGGTTGTCGATCATCGCCCACTCCTCGGCGACCTGGATGGGGTCGTGCAGGGGGATGACGACGCTGCCGGCGCGGATGCCGATGCGCTCGGTGACGGTGGCGATGCCCGCGCCGGTGATGGCGGGGCTCGGGTAGAGGCCGCCGAAGGCGTGGAAGTGGCGCTCGGGCGTCCAGATGGCCGAGAACCCATGCGTGTCGGCGAAGCGGGCGCCGTCCAGCAAGAGCTGGTACTTGCGCCGGCCGAGCCCGTCCTCGTCGTTGGCGAAGTACGAGAGGCTGAAGTCCAGCGCGCGGCGGGACGAGGCCCCCCTCCCCACCGGCACGAAGCGCGCGTGAGGGGACTCGGGAGGCAGGACGACCCGCAGGCCCCGGCTCAGCGCCCAGAGCACCTCCAGGCCACTGCCGTGCACACCGGGCTCCTCGGACCAGAGCCACGCGCCCCCAGGTGCCGAGCCCTGCGCCTCATCGAGCGCGTGGAGCAGGTGCGCCACGGTGCGGTGCGTGTGGATGCCCTGGAGCGGAGCCCCGGAGGCATGCGCCAGGGGCTCGAGGCACACCATGGCCTCGGCGTCCGCGGGGGCCCGGGGGAGCGGCTCCAGCGAAGCGGCGTCCACCTCGGGCAGCGCATCCACGCGCAGCACCCGGGAGGCGTCGAGCGCCAGGCTCGTCTGGAGCCGCGAGTGCGTGAGCAACAGCGGGGGCTCCACGCCCTCGGGCGAGAGCGAGGCCAGCTCGCGGAGCCGCGCGGGAGGCAGGAGGACCCAGGCCCCACCGGCCTCCATCACGGACCAGAGAGCCACGAGCCGCTCGGGCGAGGGCTCCAGGCACACGGCCACGAGCCGCCCGGGACCCACGCCCCGCTGGACGAGCAGCCGGGAGAGCCGCAGGGACTGCTCGCGCAGCTCGCGCCAGGTGAAGCTCCGGACCCCGGCGAGGACGGCGAGTGACTCGGGGGCGAGCACGGCCTGGTGCTCGAGCAGGTCCGGCAGGGGCGTCACCTCGGGAGCCGGGAGCGGAGTGGCGGCCGGACGGCGCTCGGCGTCGGTGAGCAGGGGCAGCGCGGAGAGCCGCTGGTGCGGGTCGGCCACGGCGGCATCGAGGAGCGCCTCGAGGTGGCCGAGCAACCGGTCGATGGTGGGCGGGTCGAACAGCTCGGCGGCGTACTCGAGACTGCCCTCGAAGCCGTGCTCGCCCTCGCCCATGAAGATGGAGAGGTCGGAGAGCGTGGCGCCGAACTGGGCGGGCACGTCCGGCACGTCCACGAGCTTCAGCCGGAGGCCGGACAGCTCCATGCTCGAGGGAAAGCCGGCGTGGAGGACGAAGAGCGCGTCGAACAGGCGGGCGCGCTCCGGATCCTTGGCGGGCTCCAGCTCGCGCACGAGGTGCTCGTAGGGGATGTCCGGGTTCGCGTAGGCGCCGAGCGTGGTGTCGCGCACGCGCGAGAGCAGCTCCAGGAAGGAGGGATCTCCGGAGAGGTCCGTGCGCAGGGGGACGGCGTGGGCCACGTAGCCGATGAGCGGCTCCAGCTCGCCCCGGGTGCGATTGCCGATGGGCGTGCCCACGACGATGTCCTCCTGCCCCGCGTAACGGGTCAGCAGCGCATTGAAGGCGGCCAGGAGGATCATGAAGTCGGTGAAGCCCTCGCGCTGGCCGAGCGCGTGGACGGCGTCGGTGAGGCGGCGGGAGAAGCCGAACACGCGGCGGGTGCCGAGGAGCTGGCGGACGGAGTCCCGCGGACGGTCCACGGGCAGCGCGAGCGGAGCGGGAGGCCGCGCCATGCGCTCGGACCAGTAGGCGTGTTGGGCGGCGAAAGCACCCGAGGCCAGGGCCCGGCGCTGCCAGGTGGCGTAGTCCAGGTACTGCACGGACAGGGGCGGAAGCGGCGAGGGCTGACCCTGGACGAAGGCCCCGTAGAGCGCCGCCAGCTCGCGCACGAGCACCACCATGGACAGGGTGTCCGAGACGACGTGGTGCACGGTGGCGAGCAGCAGGTGGACGTCCGAGTCGATGCGCACGAGGCCCGCGCGGATGACGGGGCCTTGCGCCAGGGAGAAGGGCCGGGCCGCCTCCTCGCGGGCGAGCCGCAGCGCCTCGGCCTCGCGCGCCTCCGGGGAGCCGTCCAGCACGGTGACGGAGAGGGGCAGCGACAGCGAGGAGAGGACGCGGAGCACGGCGCGTCCGTCCACGGTGGCGTAGGTGGTGCGCAGGGCCTCGTGACGGCGGATGACCTCGGCGAGGCTCCGCTCCAACACGGCCACGTCGAGCGGACCCGTGAGCCGCAGGGCCACGGGCATGTTGAGCACCGGGTTGCCGGGCACGAAGCGATCCAGGGCGCACACGCGCTCCTGGACGAAGGACAGCGGCAGCTCCCCCTCACGAGACACGGGAACGAGCGGCGGCACCGGGACACGGCCCACGCCGGGCCCCTGCTCCTTCAGACGCGCCTCGATGCGCGCGGCGACACCCGCCACCGTGGGCGCCTCGAAGAGATCGCTCAGCGGCAACTGCACGGGGAAGGTCTCACGCAGGCGCGTGAGCATCTGCGCGGCCATCAGCGAGTTGCCACCCAGCTCCAGGAAGTTGTCGTGGAGGCCCAGGTCCGCGATGCCGAGCCGCTCGCGCCAGATCTCCATCACCTGACGCTCGATGTCGTTGCGAGGGCCCTGCCCGGACGCGGCGGGAGCGGCGGCCGGAATGACGGGAGCGGGTGCGGAAAGGGCCGGAGCGGGCACGGAGGGCCGGGGCGCCTCGGGCTCCAACCACCGGGCTTCCAGGACGAAGCGCTGCCGCTCGAAGGGATAGGTGGGCAGGGACAGCCGCAGGCGCTGCTCGTGCGCGTAGAAGCGGTCCCAACGCACTTCCAGGCCCGCGCCCCACAGCTCACCGAGCGCCTCCAGGACGGTGGCCTGCTCGGAAGCGGCGCCACCCGCGCGAGGCAGCGACGGCACGGCGAGCGCGCTGGACTGGCCCCGCAGCCGCGAGCGGGAGAGCCCGGTGAGGGCCTGATCCGGACCCACCTCCACGAAGAGGGAGTACCCCTCGCGCAGCAGGGTCTCGAGTCCCTCGGCGAAGCGCACGGGCTCGCGCATCTGCCGGGCCCAGTAGGAGGGATCCGTGGCCTCCTCGGCGCGGATCCACGTCCCGGTAAGACTGGACACGTAGGGGCTCTGGGGTGGGGACAGGCGCAGTCCCGCGAGCACCTCCTGGAGCGGAGCCATGAGCGGCTCCACGGCGGCCGAGTGGAAGGCCTGGCGCGTGGGCAGGCGCATCGTGCTCACCTTCCGGCCCTCGAACTCCCGCTCCAGTGCCTCGATCTCCTCGACGGGGCCGGACACGACACAGCGGGACTCACCATTGAGGGCGGCCAGGGAGAGCCTACCCACCAGGAGAGGACGCAGCACCTCCTCGGAGCAGGCCACGGCGGTCATGGCACCCGGGGGCATGGAGGCCATCAACCGGCCGCGCGCCACCACGAGCTTCAGCGCAGCCTCCAGGGACAACACGCCCGCGAGGCACGCGGCGGCGTACTCGCCCAGGCTGTGTCCGAACAGGGCATGGGGCTCGAGGCCCCAGTGCATCCAGAGTCGGGCCAGCGCGTACTCCACGGTGAAGAGCGCGGGCAGGGCGTAGCGGGGATCCGCGAGGGCCTCGCGCGCCGGAGCTTCCCGTCCGGGAGCCGGATACAAGAGTGAACGCAGGTCCCGGCCCAGCAGGGACGCCAGCGGCTCGAGGCATGCGTCGGCGTGTTCCCGGAAGACGGGCTCGGAGTCATACAGCTCTCGCGCCATGCCCACCGACTGCGCGCCCTGACCGGGGAACAGGAAGACCACGCGCTGCTCGCGGGCGGCCTCCAGGTGGGTGAGGCTGCGGGCCGTGGGGGGTGCCTTCAACCGGGCGGCGAGCGAGGCCACGTCTTCCACGACGAGGGCCCGCCGATGCTCGAAGGCCTTGCGGCCCACGGCGCGGGTGAAGGCCAGGTCCGCGAGGTCCACACCGGGGTGGGCCTCCAGGTGCGCGGCCAGCTCACGCGTCATCGACTCCAGGGCGGAGGGCGTGCGGGCCGAGAGCGTGACGAGCTGCCGGGAGCGGGTGCTCGGCTGGTGGGCCACGAGCGGGGCCTCGCCGAGGATGGCGTGCGCGTTGGTGCCGCCGATGCCGAAGGAGCTGACGCCCGCGAGCCGGGGCCGCTCGCCGCGCTTCCAGTCCTGACGGCCGGTGAGGACGAAGAAGGGGCTCGCCTCGAAGTCGATGGCGGGGTTGGGGCGCTCGAAGTGGAGGCTGGGAGGAAGCTCCTCGTGGTGGAGCGCGAGCGTGGCCTTGAGCAGGCCGGCGATGCCCGCGGCGGTGTCCAGGTGCCCGATGTTCGTCTTCACCGAGCCGAGCGCGCAGAAGCGCCGGGCGTCCGTGTCGCGGCGGAAGGCGCGGGTGAGCGCGGCGATCTCTATCGGATCTCCGAGCGGCGTACCGGTACCGTGGGCCTCCACGTAGTCAATGTCGCCCGCGCTGGCGCCGGCGTAGGCGAGCGCCTCGGAGATGACCTCGGACTGGCCCTCGACGCTGGGGGCGGTGTAGCCGACCTTGAGGTGACCATCGTTGTTGATGGCCGAGCCCTTGATGACGGCATAGACGTGGTCCCCATCGCGCAGCGCGTCCGCGAGCGGCTTGAGGACGACGACGCCCACGCCATTGCCGCTGATGGTGCCCTGGGCGCGCGCATCGAAGGCGCGGCAGTGCCCGTCGGGGGAGAAGATCATCCCTTCCTGGAAGAGGTAGCCGGTGCGCTGGGGAAGGGAGATGCGCACGGCGCCGGCCAGGGCGATGTCGGACTGACGCATCAGCAGGCTCTGGCAGGCCATGTGGACGGAGACGAGGCCGGTGGAGCAGGCGGTGTAGAGCGCCATGCTCTCGCCGCGCAGCTCGAGCTTGAAGGAGACCTTGGTGGCGGCGTTCTCGGCGGTGGTGGTGCCGAGCGCCTCGAAGAGGGCGGCGGGCTCCTTGCGCACCTGGCCGAGCAGGGACAGCACGTGGTTGGACTGGCCCACGCCGGCATAGAGGGCGATCTTCCCCGGGAAGCGGCCGGGCTCGTACGCGGCGTCCTCGAGCGCGGCCCAGGCGCACTCCAGGAAGACGCGCTGTTGGGGATCCATCCACATCGCCTCGCGCGGGGCGATGTCGAAGAAGCCGGCGTCGAAGAGCTCGGCGCCCTCGAGCACGCCACCGGCGCGCACGAAGTCCGGGTGCGAGCGAAGCGCGTCCGGAACGAGCGGCGAGGACTCCAGTTCGTCCTCGCGGAAGCGGGAGATGGACTCGACGCCCTGGCGCAGGTTGCTCCAGAAGGCGTGCACGTCCGAGGCACCGGGGAAGCGCCCCGCCATGCCGATGATCGCGATGTCGTTGCCGGTCCCCTCATCCATCGACTGCTGATCAGCCATTGCCTCGATAACCTCTCGGGTTGCGGCGCTGGAGGGCCTGACGGCGGGCCTCGGCGCGATCCTGGTGCGGGGTGGAGTCGGACGGGGGTGGAGTCGGCGTGCCCAGGCGCCGGGCGAGCGCGTGGACCGTGGGGTGTTCGAAGAAGTGGGTGATGGGCACGTCCTGCTTCAGCTCCTCACGAAGCAGGGCCCGGGCGCGGACCACGGTGAGCGAGCTGCCGCCGAGGTCATCGAAGAAGTGCTCGTACAGGCCCACGCCCTCATGGCCGAGCGCATGGCTCCACGCGCGGGCGATGGACACCTCCACCGGTGAGCGCGGCGCGACGAAGGAGGCGGAGCGGCCGGGGGACTGGGGAGCCGGGAGCGCGCGCGGGTCCACCTTGCCGTGGGGCGTGAGCGGCAGGGCCTCCAGGGGAACGAAGGCGGAGGGGAGCATGTGCTCGGGGAGGCGCGAGCGCAGCCGCTCACGCACCTCGCGGCCCTCGGGGAGCGGAGAGGCACCGGGGACGAGGTACGCCACGAGCCGGGTCTCCCCATCCGGGCCCTTCCAGGGGCGCACGAGCGCCTGCCGCGCCCCGAGCACCTCCACGAGCACGGCCTCGATTTCGCCGGGCTCCACGCGCATGCCGCGCAGCTTCACCTGGGCATCCGCGCGGCCCAGGTACTCCAGCGCGCCGTCCACCCGCCAGCGCACCACGTCGCCGGTGCGGTACAGGCGGGCGCCGGGCTCGCGGGCGAACGGATGGGGAACGAAGCGCTCCGCCGTCAGCTCCGGCCGGCCGACATAGCCGCGGGCCACGCCCGGGCCGCCCACGTACAGCTCACCGGCCACGCCCGGGAGCACGGGCCTCAGGGCCGCGTCCAGCACGTACACCTGGGTATTGCCCAGCGGGCCACCGATGGGAGGAGGACGCGCCTCGTCCGCGCGGCACTCGGCCCACGAGGCGCACACCGTCACCTCGGTGGGCCCGTAGGCATTGAGGAAGCGCCGGCCCGGAGCCCACCGCGCCACCAGCTCCGCCGGGCACGCTTCTCCCGCGGAGATGACGGTGCGCAGCGTCTCGAGTCCCTCGGGGGGCAGCAGCGCGAGCACGGAGGGAGGCAGCGTGGCCGTGTCCACCCTCCCCTCCACCAGCGTGCGCTTGAGCCCCTCGCCCACGAGCAGCTCGCCCGCGGCGGGGAAGACCAATGCCGCGCCCGCGGCCACCGTCATCAGGAACTCGGAGATGGAGGCATCGAAGCCGAGCGGCGCGAACTGGAGCACGCGGCTGCCCTCGGCGAGCCCGAAGACGCGCCACTGCGTATGGGCCAGGTGGAGCGCGCCCCGGTGCGTCAGCTCGACGCCCTTGGGCCTGCCGGTGCTGCCCGAGGTGTAGATGACATACGCGGCATGCTCGGAACTGGCCGCGCTCTCCAGCGGGCCCGCCGCGTCGTCTCCGGGCTCGTCCAGCCGCAGCACGCGGACGCTCGGGGGAACCCGGCAGCGCTCGCCCAGGCCCGCGCGCGTCACCACCACGTGGGGCCGGGAGTCCTCCACCATCCACTCCAGCCGCTCGCGGGGCTGTACCACGTCCAGCGGCACGTACACGCCGCCCGCGAGCTGCACGCCCCAGAAGGCCACGCCCACGTCCACGCCCCGCTCCAGCAGCACGCCCACGCGCACCTCGGGGCCCACGCCCTCGCGCCGCAGCCGGTGACCGAGCCGCCGGGCCCGCGCCTCCAGCTCGTGGTAATCCAGCCGCTCGGCGCCGCACACCAGCGCCTCCTGGCCGGGCGACAGCCGGGCCCGCTCCCTCAACAACCCCGCGAGATTGCCCTCGGCCACGTCCACCCGCGGCCCCTCGCTCCAGGAGCCCAACACCCGGGCGCGCTCCTCCGCGTCGAGCAGCTCCGCCGCCTCCACCGGGCGCTCGGGGGACTCCACCAGACTCGCGAGCAGCGACACGAAGTGCCGGGCCATGCGCGCGGCCGTGGAGGGCGCGAAGAGGTCCGTGCAGTACTCCCACGAACCGCCCAGTCCCTCCCCCGTCTCGGCCATCATCAGGGTGAGGTCGAACGCCGCGCCGCGAGTCGAGACCGGCAGGGACTCGAGCGTCAGGGGCCCCAGGCGCATGCGCGCACCGGCCTCGCCGAGCGCGAAGGCGGAGAGCGGCCCCGGGTCTCCAGGAAGGTGGCCGCGCTGGAGGACGAACATGGCCTGGAAGAGGGGCGAGCGCCCCGGCTCACGCGTGGGCTGGAGCTGCTCGACGAGCCGGGCGAAGGGCCACTCCTGGTGCTCGAGTGCCTCCAGCACCGTGGTGCGCACCTGGGAGATGAGCTGTGCGAAGGAGAGCCCCGGCGGGAGCGAGGCGCGCAGGGCCACGGGGTTGACGAGGTAGCCCACGAGCCGGGCCAGCTCCGGACGCGAGCGGCCCGCGGTGGGCGAGCCCACGAGGAGGTCCTCCTGGCCGGTGTAGCGGCGCAGGAAGGCGAAGAAGGCCGCGAGCAGCACCATGTACGGCGTGGCGCCGTGCTCCCGCGCGAGGGCCTTCACGCGCGCGGTGCTCTCCGGGCCCACGTGGAACGGAAGCGAATCCCCCCGGAAGGACTGGAGCCGGGGCCGAGGGTGATCCAGGGGCAGCGCCAGGGCGGGCAGCTCTCCGCCGAGACGCGAGCCCCAGAAAGCACGCAGGGCCTCGCCCCTCGGACCGGCGAGCCGCGCCGCGAGGGCGTGGATCGCCGCGACGGGCTCGGGCGCGCCGGGGGGCAAGGCGGCGGGAGCGCCCCGCGTCTCCGCGGAGTAGAGCGCGCCCAGCTCCTCCACCATCACCGCGAACGACCAGAAGTCGGTGACGAGGTGGTGCATCGCGAGCAGCAGCACGTGCGAGTCGGCGCCCCGGGTGAACAGCTGGACGCGCATCAACGGCCCCTGGGCGAGGTCGAAGGGCTCGCGGGCCTCGACGTCGAGCCGGGCCGACAGCGTGGCCTCGCTCCAACTGGAGGCGTCTTCCACGTGGAGCACGGAGCCCGGCCACGCCACGAAGCGCTGCACGGGAGCGCCCTGCTCCTCGGGGAACACGGCGCGCAGCGAGGCATGCCGCGCCACGAGCGTCTGGAAGGCACGCTCCAGCGCGGGGACATCGAGGGGGGAGGAGATCCGCACCGCGCGCACCACGTGGTACGCGGTGCTGCCGGGGGCCATGCGCTGGAGGAACCACAGGGCGCGCTGGCCGTCGGAGAGGGGCGCGGGCGCGGCCGGGTCCACCGGGGTGGCCGAGGCCTCGGCGGCGGGCGTGGAACGCTCGGAGAGGCGCGCGGCCAGCTCCCGCGTGCTCGGACCCTGGAGCAGGAAGGTGACGGGAAGCGCGACGCCGAGGGCGGTCTCCAGACCGTTCTGCACCTCCAGGGAGCGCAGCGAGTCGAGCCCATACCGGGTGAGGGGCTCGTCGAGCGACAGCTCCACCGGGGAGATGCCGAGCGCCCGGGACAAGCGCGCGGAGAGCCACGGCAGCAGGGCCTCGGGCGCCGAGCCCGGGGGAGGAACGGGAGGCTCCGCCTCCACCGGCGCCGTCTCGGGCCCACCGGGGGACGCGGTGTCCTCGCGCCAGGAGCCCATGACGTCCAGGGAGCCCTCGAGGAAGGCGGCGCGGCTGGCGTGGCGCTGGACCTTGCCGCTGGACGTCTTCGGGAGACTGCCCGGCGCGAGGAGCACCACGGCATGGACGGCGAGCTCATGCTGTTCGGCCACGGCCTGGCGGATGCGGGCGATGACCTCGCGGGAGCGCTCCACCCCATCGCCGGAGCGAGCGGAGAACTCGTGGACGGCCACGGCCCGCTCCTCACCGTCGACGGTCACGGAGAACGCCGCGCCGCAGCCGGGGCGCAGACCTGGATCACACCGCTCGACGGTGAGCTCGAGATCCTGGGGATAGTGATTGCGGCCCCGGATGATGAGGAGATCCTTCTGGCGGCCGGTGACGAACAGCTCGCCCCCGTCGAGCACGCCGAGGTCTCCGGTGCGCAGATAGGGCCCCTCGCCCGAGCCGGCGAGCCGGGCGTGGAAGGTGCGTCCGGTCTCCTCGGGCCGCTCCCAGTAGCCCTGGGCCACGCTGGGGCCGCGCACCCAGATCTCCCCAACGCGGCCGGGAGCACAGGGCACGAGCGTCTGGGGATCGACGATGCGCACCTCCTGGCCGCCCAGGGACTGGCCGCAGCCGATCATCGCCACGCCCTCGGAGGCGGCGGCCCGGGCCTCACCGCGCAGCAGGGCCTCGCGCTCGAAGTGGCGGACCACGGGGGGCTCGGCGCGCCGGCCACCGCTGACGATCAGCGTGCCCTCTGCGAGCCCGTAGCAGGGATAGAAGGCCTCGCGCCGGAAGCCCGCGGGGGCGAACGCCTCGGTGAACCGCTCGAGCGTCTCCTGGCGGATGGGCTCGGCGCCGCAGAAGGCCACCGACCAGCGGCTCAGGTCCAGCGCGGCGCGCTCCTCGGGGGTGCTCTTCCGCACGCACAGCTCATAGGCGAAGTTGGGACCACCGCTGACGGTGCCACCGTGGCGGGAGATGGCCTCCAACCAGCGCAGGGGGCGCTGGAGGAAGAAGAGCGGCGACATCAAGACGGTGGGGATGTCGCGGTAGAGGGGCTGGAGGATGCCGCCGATGAGCCCCATGTCGTGGTACGGCGGCAGCCAGATGACGCCCACGGGATTCGGGGGCGCATCGAACCCGAGCGAGATGAGTCCCGAGTTGTGCAGCAGGTGGGCGTGGCTGAGCATCACGCCCTTGGGCGTGCCGGTGGAGCCGGAGGTGTATTGCAGGAAGGCGAGGTCCGAGGGAGACAGCCGGGGAGTGGACCATGCGTCGGAGGAGCCGGGGGCAATGGCATCCGTGGCGAGCCAGCGCAGCGCGCGCAGATCCGGGGCCTCGCTGGTGAGAAACTCCACCATGTCCAGCAGGGGCGAGGTGGTGAGGGCCGCGGCGGGCCGGCAATCGGCCACGAGCGCCTGGAGCCGCGGCAGGGTGCGCCCCAGGCGGGTGGGGTCTGGCGGATAGGCGGGAACGGCGATGACGCCCGCGTAGAGACAGCCAAGAAAACCCAGCACGTATTCCCGGCCCGGCGGATACAACAGCAGCGCCCGGTCTCCCGGGACGAGGTGCCGTTGAAGCAGTGCGGCGACGGCGCGAGCGCCCTCATCCAATTCACTATAAGTGATAGGGATTTCACCCTCCTCATCGAGGAAGGTGAAGACACACGCGTCAGGTTGAACGCGAGCCCGCTCCCGGAGCACATCCACCCACGAGGGAACTTCGGACACAGCGGTGGCGAACGCGGGGGCGTCGCGCGACGGTAAACGCATTCATTCCCTTGAACAGGATCAGGGAAGCGGAAGCAAGTCATGTCGACATCACAGACAGATTCCAGGCCTGAAACCCATTTCTTGAGAGGATTTTCTCACTCCTCGGGACAGATGATCCTGTCAGGCGGGGTCGGTGAGCCACACACCCGTGCGGGGGCCAGCCCCCGCCGTGAGCATGTATTCCCGAAGAAGAGGAAGAAGAGAATGACAGGCATTGAGCCCAGCTCCTCCCGGATGACGGGCGGGGACGGACTCAGCGTGACAGGAGCAGGAAGAGCACCGCGAGCGCGAGCAACACTCCCAGCATCACCAGTATCACCTTGAGCACCGATACCGGGGCCTCGCCGAGCACCATCGCGGGGTCCTGACCATGCACCACCACCCGGTACACCTTGCGGCGGTAGCGATAGGCGAGCACGTAGGCGGGCAGCGCGTAGCGCCGCGTCTCCAGGCGGGAGAGCACCACCGCCACGTGCACGTTGCGGAAGCGGCGGCCGGGGATGTGCTCGCGCTGGATCCGCTCGCGCGCCTCGGCCTCCACCGCCGCGAGGATCTGCCGCCGTGCCCCCGAGCGCGTCACGTCGAAGCGCTCCACCTGGGCCTCCTCGGGGCCGTGGGGCGAGCCCTCCGAGCGCGCCAGGGAGTAGGAACCGGCGAGCCGGGCACATTCCTCCTCCGTCAGGCCGCGGGACGCGGACACGAGGATGTCCTGGAAGGACAGCTCCACCTGGCCCGCGTGGGGCGCCCAGTCCGAGCGGCTGCTCCCCGCGTCCGAGTCCGCGGCCCAGCTCACCCGGGCGCCCGCGCTGAAGCCCCACGCGGGCCACCACAGGGGTTGCAGGGACTGCACCGCCGCTAGCCGCGCCAGATCCCCGGGCCGGAAGAAGCGCTTCTGCGCCAGGAAGCGCCCGAGCGCCTCGCGCGCCGCCGCCACGTCCACGGAGAAGGGAAGGAAGGCCTCGGCCTGCTCCAGGGGGTCCGCCGTCATCTCCACGTGCATCACGGACGCGCAGAAGGCGCACCGCGGGGCCTTCACCTCCGCCGAGTACTCGAGCGAGGCCCCACACGTGTCGCACCGCACCACCTTCGCCCGCACGAGCGCCGTATCGGCCACTGGCGCTCCGGCCACCGCCAGCCCACACAAGGGGCAGCGCAGATCCCCCGCCTCCAGCGCGCCGCCACACCTCGCGCACGCCGTCATCGTCCACCTCCCCGCGAGGACAACCACGCCAGGAGCAGCACCAGCGCCAGCAGGGCGAGCGCGGTGAGCAGCACCTTCACCCACGACACGGGCGCCTGGCCGAACACCTCGCCGGACTGCCCGTTGACGATCACGCGCAGGGGTGGCTTCTCGGGGTCGTAGCGCGCCGCGAGCACCCAGACGGGCACGAGGCACACGTCCAGCGACTCCTCCTCCAGGTGGGTGTCGTGCCGCAACTCGCGGTGTGAGTCGCCCGGCATGAAGGACGACAGCCGGCGGCCGATCCGCTCCCGCGCCTCCTCGCGCGCCTGGCGCAGGGACTCCTCGCGCGACAGGGAGGGCTCCTCGGCCACCCAGCCCGCCACGAGCGCCGGCTCGTAGCGCGCGAGGGCCCGCAGGTCGAAGGGCTCCAGCGCCTCCAGCTCCGCGTTGGGCAGCCCCCGGGAGGCCGTCACCAGGACGTCCAGCACGTACTCGGAGTGCTCGCCCTGGAGCGAGCGCCACTCGGTCTTCGTCACCGTGCGTGTCTTCGTCACGGTCTTGCCGTTCTCCGTGGTCGTGTACGTCTCGGTCTCCTGGTAGTTCTCGCCGATGGAGGCGCTGTAGCGCGACTCGGCGCGGGCGCTGTAGAGCCACGCGGGCGCGTACACGCCCCGGACGTCCTGGAGCGAGGCGCGCTTGAGCCCGCCATGCGTCCACGGGTGGCGCGTGCGCAGCCAGTGCTTCACGCGCTCGGTGGCGACGTCCCGGGTCAACGCGAAGCCCAGCGCGAAGGAGGGCACGGGCCGCGCCTCGCTCGCCGGGCGCTCCACCACGGAAGGAGCCGCGCAATAGGGACACACCGTGGTGAACGACTCGGCGGCCACCACCAGCTCCGCTCCGCATGACTGACAGCGCAGATTCATTCCAGAGATCCTCTCCGGGGCGAGGATAGCGAAGTCGTGGACGCGACCACGGGAACATGGGATGGAAGCGCGCCGAAAGGAGGGCCCACCATGAACGCGGAAGCACCTCGCGAGGTGAGGTTCTGGCCGTTCATGTTCGCGCTCTTCCTCGGCTCGTTCATCACGGTGCTGAGTTCCAGCTCGATCACGATCGCCATTCCCGAGATGCAGCGGCACTTCGATGCCGAGCTCTCCCTGATGCAGTGGACGCTGACGGGGTTCATGCTGGCCATGGGCACGGTGGCGCCGCTCACCGGCTATCTGGGGGACAGGTTCAGCTTCAAGTGGCTGTACCTGGCCGCGCTGTGGGGCTTCCTGGTGTCGTCGCTCTTGTGCGGGTGGGCGTGGGACGCGATGTCGCTCGTGGGGTTCCGCTGCCTGCAGGGGGCGTTCAGCGGGCTGGTCATGCCCGTGACGATGACGCTCATCTACCAGGTGCTTCCCCGGGAGAAGCAGGCGCTGGCGATCAGCCTCTGGAGCCTGTCGGCCATGCTCGCGCCCGCCTTCGGCCCGACGATGGCCGGAGCGTTGATCACCCTGAGCAGCTGGCGGTGGTTGTTCTTCATCAACGTGCCGCTGTGCCTGCTGGCGATCGTGCTGACGCAGCGCGAGGTGGCCTGGTACCGGCTGCGCGCGCCCGGCGCCTTCGATCTGCCCGGGCTGATCACCGTCGTCAGCAGCAGCCTGGCGCTGCTGATCGCCTTCAGCCGGAGCGGCTCATGGGGCTGGGGCAACCCGAAGACCCTGGGGCTGTTCGTGCTGGGGGGCGTGTCGCTGCTCGTCTTCATCGTCCGGGAGCTGAAGGTGGAGGCGCCCCTGCTCAACCTGCGGGTGCTCACCAACCGGCGCTACCTGCTGACGCTGATCGTCTCCAGCATCATCACGATCAGCCTGTACGCGGGCGTGTTCCTCCTGCCGGTGTTCCTGCAACGGATTCAAGGGCGGACGCCGCTCGACACGGGGTTGATCCTCCTGCCCGCGTCCCTGGCCATGGCGCTGCTGATGCCAGTCGTCGGACGCCTGTATGGCGTGCTCGGGCCGCGCGTGCTCATGGTGGCGGGCATCTCGATGATCGGCGTGGGCACCTATGCCTTGAGCCGCCTGGCGCCGGACACCTCGAGCACCTACGTGTTGCTGTGGATGCTGGTGCGCAACGTCGGCATCTCGCTGTCCACCATGCCGGCGAGCAACGCGGGAATGGAGCAGATTCCCCCCGTGCTCAGTGGCCATGCGTCCTCCCTGAGCAACTGGCTGCGCAACGTGTTCGGCTCGTTCTCCATCGCCATCTTCACGTCGCTGCTGTCCACGTTCGGCAGGCTCGAGGGAGCGCGGCTGGTGGAGCGGGGAGTCATGGAAACGCCCCAGCGCATGGAAGCGCTCGCGTTCGTGGCGAGCATCAATGACGTGCACCTGGTGGCCACGATCGTGGTCCTGGCCGCGCTGCCGCTCAGCCTGATGGTCCCCCGGATCTCCCGCGCATGACGACCTCCGACTCCTCGAATTCCGACACCCGGCTGAAGCGCGGCATCACGGGTCCGCTGCTGTATCTGTTCATCCTCGGAGACGTGCTGGGCGCGGGCGTCTACGCGCTGATTGGCAAGCTGGCGCACGGGGTGGGCGGCATGGTGTGGCTGCCGCTGCTGGTGGCGCTGGGCATGGCGATGCTCACCGCGGCCTCGTACGCCGAGTTGGTGACGCGGTATCCGAAGGCCGGGGGCTCGGCGGTGTTCGCGGAGCGGGCCTTTGGCCACCCCGTGGTCTCCTTCCTGGTCGGGTTCTGCATGCTGGCGGCCGGGGTGACGAGCGCCGCGGGCCTGTCGCTGGCGTTCGCGGGGGACTACCTGGGGGCGTTCATCGACGTGCCGCCCCTGTCCATGGCGCTCGTCTTCCTGGCGCTGGTGGCGGCGCTGAACGCGCGCGGCATCAAGGAGTCCCTGGGAGCCAACGTCGTCATGACGGTGACGGAGCTGTCGGGCCTGCTGCTCATCGTGTTGCTCGGGGCGTGGGTGCTCGGACGGGGGGAGGGAGACCTGGGCCGGGTGATGGAGTTGCCCGAGGGAGCCTCGGTGGGCGGCGCGGTGCTGGGAGCGGCGCTGATCGCGTTCTATTCCTTCGTGGGCTTCGAGACCTCGGCGAACCTGGCCGAGGAGGTGCGCGAGGTGCGGCGCGTCTATCCCCGGGCCCTGTTCGGCGCGCTGCTCACGGCGGGAGCGGTCTACGTGCTCGTGGCGTTGGCGGCGGTGGTGGCGGTGGCGCCGGAGCGGCTGGCGGAGTCCAGCGGGCCGCTGCTGGAGGTCGTCAAGGTGGCGGGCGGAGTGCCCCCGAGGCTGTTCGCGGTGGTGGCGCTCATCGCGGTGGCCAACGGCGGGCTGCTGACGATGATCATGGCGAGCCGGCTGACGTATGGGATGGCGGAGCAGGGGTTGTTGCCCGCGGTGCTCGGCCGGGTGCTGCCGGGCCGGCGCACGCCCTGGGTGGCGATCCTCGCCACCACGCTGGTGGCGATGGCGCTGACGGCGACGGGGGAACTGGCGGACCTGGCGGAGACGGTGGTGTTGCTGTTGCTGTTCGTCTTCATCAGCACGAACGTGGCGGTGCTCGTGCTGCGCCGGAAGGAGCCGGCCGGGAGCGGGCATTTCCGCGCCTGGACGGTGGTGCCGGTGCTGGCCATCATCTGCTGCGGGGTGCTGCTGACGCAGCAGGGCGCGGCCACGTGGCTCCGAGCAGGGGGGTTGCTGCTGCTCGGAGGCGTGCTGTACCTGCTCACCCGCGTGCGCCGCGCGAGGTGACGGTGGCGGCCCGTGGGCACGGTGGCCCACGGGCGGCACTCCGCGAGGCAGTGGCTACAGCGGGCACTGCGTGTCGGTCGCCGGGCTGATGACGATGGAGCTGCTGAGGGAGCAGCGCTTCACGGACCTCAGCCGGATGTGGCCCGAGGCACCGCCGCCTCCTCCCCCGCCCCCCTTGTCACCGGAACTCGCCGAAGAACCATTGGCACCAGCACCAGGCGACCCCTGCGCGCCTCCCTTGCCTCCATTTCCACCCGAATTGGAGCCGTTGCTTCCACCATTGGCCTGGCTGCCGGCCGACGTGGAACCGTTGTCACCACCATCGCCCTCGGGCCGGTTGCCGCTGTCGCGATAGGCACCGCCCTCACCACCACCTCCGCCATTCGCCGTCAGTTGGGAAAACGCGTTCAGATTCAACTGATGGGCCTCAAGCAGGACCTGCCCTCCACTACCACCTCCGCCGCCGCCTCCCACCACACCGCCAGCGGTGGTCTTCCCTCCACGCCCACCGCCTCCACTGGCGGAGACCTGTTTGGAGACGTTGAGGGTGCCCGCCACGGAGATCTGCACGGAGCCGCCGCCCGCGCCGCCCTCGCCGCCCTCGCTGTCCCCGCCACCACTCCCTCCCGGGCAACCTCCAGCCAGAGGAGCGAAGACATTGCCCCCCGCGCTCCCACCATCGCCACGCGTCGAGCCAGAGGTCGATCCATTCCCTCCCGCGGCACCAGCGGTCCCCCCTCCAGCACCTCCGCCACCAGAGCCCACCGAGTTACTGGACACGCCGCCCCTCCCACGTCGCGTCTCGCAGGCCTGCGCCAGGCTGCCACCCGCGCCGGGCACCGTGCCCTGAGCATTGGCGAGGATGTTGTAGTTCAGCGAGGCATCTCCGTAGACCGCCAGGATGACGGGGCGGCTGCCCACGAGCCGGAGCTCTCCGTTCAAATTCAAGTTCGACACGGCGAACAGCACCATGCCATTGCCTTGAGTCAATCCGATGGGCGCGGGCGGATTGCTGACACAGGTCACGGGAGTCCAACTCAAGTCCTCCGAGTTGAAGGTCACATCACACGTGATGTTCAGGGGAATGATGCTCGCCTTGGGGACGGCATCGGGATCGAAGTTGCTCGGCGCATAGGGGAAGCGGCTGCACTTGCCGTCGGTGGCTCGGCACACCCCGTTCTCGGTTCCACCCGCCAGCGCGCACGTGGCGTTCACCTTGTTGGGGTCCGGCGCCTCGGTGCAATTGCCAGCCCCCTGACAGCCCCCGGTCACGACAAAGCAGTTGCTGGAGGGCGTGCACGGAGTCTGGGTGCCCTGACAAACCCCCGCGCCGTTACACACATCGCCCGTGGTGCAGGTTTGCTTGTCATCGCAGCTCACCGAGGCCTGCTTGGGGGCGTAGTCGCAGTTGCCGGTGGCGTCATTGCACACGCCCGCCTCGAGACACGCATTCGTCGGGGCGGCGCACTGCTTGCGAGCGACGACGCACTGGCCTGTCGCCTGGGAGCACGTGGCCCCCAGGACGCACGCCCCAGCGGGCTTCTCGCACTGCACCGCCTGCCCCTTGCACTGCGCCGACACTCCCGAGCCCTCACACCGGTCACCCATGGTGCAGGGGTTGCCATCATCGCACGCGGACTGCTGGCACCTGGAGTCCTGGCAGCCCTTGAAGCCGTTGCAGTCGTAGTCCACCGCGACGCTGCACCGCTCGGCGGCGCCCGGGTACACCTCTGCGTTCCCGTCATTGCAGTCCTGTCCCATCACCCCCTCTTCCCGCGCGGCGAAGGCATCCCCATCCTCGTCCTTCGCCCGCAGCGTCGCCTCGAACTGGGCAAACTCCCCCGGTGGCACCGGGATGGGCTCCGAGGAAAGCTGCTCCACCGGCTCACCGGAGCACGCCTCACCCTCGGAGCCCTCGAAGGAAGACACCTCCAACGTCAGTTCCCGTCCCCACTCCGCCTTGCGGAACACCGCGACGAGAAGCTTCCTCGCGTCCGGATCCTTGAACTGGTTCTGGAGGATGTCCGTCCGGCCTTCCTGACCCTGGGCATCCCTGGCCACCACTCGCAGACACGCCGGCCGGAAGGAGCCGTAATTCACCGTGACCCGCACGGCTCCCTCGGGAGGAGCCTTCTCGCGGCACGCAACGAACGTCAAGAGCAGTCCCAAAATCCAGAGTCGACGCATGCCGCGAGATTACCGGGACTGGGCGCACATCGTCAGGAGGAGATGGGTCCGAAGACGGAAACGCGGTGAGGCGAGCCACCCCGCTCGGAGTGGCTCGCCTCACGAAATGGACAACGAGTGACGCGGGCGCACGCTCGGAGGCGAACTACAGCGGGCAATTCGTGTCGGTCGCCGGGCTGATGGAGTTGGCGTTGCCGATGGAGCAGGGCTTCACGGACCTCAGCCGGATGTGACCCGCGGCTCCGCCGCCTCCTCCGCCTCCTCCAATGGATCCGGCAACCGACAAACCCGGGTCGCCAGCACCAGGAGGTCCGTTGCGAGAGCCCCCGTCTCCTCCATCTCCACCCGAGGTTGAATCATCACGTCCACCCACGGACTGGTTCGCCGAATCCACAAGACCATCCCCTCCCGCCCTGCCATTACTCCTGGTGCCGCCGGAGAGATAGCCACCGCCCTCGCCTCCCGCGCCTCCATTCGCCGTCAGTCGGCCCGAGGTGGCGAGATTCAGTTGGTGGGCCTCGAGCAACACCTGCCCTCCACTTCCTCCTCCGCCTGCTCCTCCGACCTTACCCTCGGCGGTGCTCTGCCCTCCGCGTCCGCCGCCTCCACTGGTGGAGATCCGTTGGTTGACCGTGAGGGTGCCCGCCACCGAAATCTGCACCGCGCCCCCTCCGGCGCCCCCCTTGCCCGCCTCGACGTCCCCTCCTCCGGACCCTCCCGGACAACCACCCACCAGGGGCACGAAGACATTCCCCCCCTCGCTCCCGCCATCGCCATGCGACGAGCCAGTAGCCGTCCCAGTGCCTCCCGCGGCACCGGCGGTTGCCCCGCCAGCGCCTCCGCCACCTCCTCCCTCCGAGGCACTGAACACGCCCCCCCTGCCACGCCGTGCCGTGCAGGCCGAGTCCAGGCTGCCGCCCGCGCCGGGCGTTGTGCCCTTGCCATTGGCGAGGATGTTGTTGTTGAGCGTGGCGTCCCCGTAGACCGCGAAGATGACGGGACGGTTACCAATGAGCCGGAGTTCTGCCGCCAATTCCAGTCTCGACAAGGCGAACAGCACCATCCCGGAACCTTGGGTCAACTCGATGGGAGAGGGTGGATTGCTGACGCAGTTGGGGGGAGCCCAAGTCAGCGTCGTCGAGTCGAAGGTGACATTACACGTCGTGGTCAGCGGCAGGATGCTCGCCGTGGGGACGGTATCCGGATCGAAGTTGCTCGGAACGTAGGGGAAGCGGCTGCACGCGCCGTCGGTGGCACGGCACACCCCATTCGCGCTTCCATCCGCGAGCGCGCACGTGGCGTTCACCTTGCTGGGGTCCGGCGCATAGGTGCAATTGCCGAGCGCCGTACAACCCGAGGCCACGCGGAGGCAGATGCTGGAGGGCGTGCACGGAGTCTGGGTGCCCTGACAAGTTCCCGCGCCGTTACACACATCACCCGTGGTGCAGGCATCGGTATCATCGCAGCTCACGGAGGCCTGTTTGGGGGGGAAGTCGCAGTCACCGGTGGCGTCATTGCACACGCCCGCCTCGCGGCACGTATTCGGCGGTGGGCCGCACTGCTTGCGCGTGACGACGCACTGGCCCGTCTCCTGGGAGCAGGTGGCGCCCAGGACGCACGCCCCAGCGGGCTTCTCGCACTGCACCGCCTGGCCCTTGCACTGCGCCGACACTCCCGAGCCCTCGCACCGGTCGCCCGTGGTGCAGGCGTTGCCATCATCGCACGCGGACTGCTGGCACCTGGAGTCCTGGCAGCCCTTGACGCCGTTGCAGTCGTAGTCCACCTGGACGCTGCACCGCTCGGCGGCGCCCGGATACACATCGCCGCGCCCGTCGTCGCAGTCCTGCCCCTTCACGCCCTCTTCCTTCGCGATGAAGGAGTCCCCGTCATCGTCCTTCGCCCGCAGCGTCGCCTCGAACTGGGTGAAGTCCCCCAGGGGCACCGGGATGGGCTCCGAGGAAAGCTGCTCCACCGGCTCACCGGAGCACGCCTCGCCCTCGGAGCCCTCGAAGGAAGACACCTCCAGCGTCAGTTCCCGTCCCCACTCCGCCTTGCGGAACACCGCGACGAGAATCTTCCTCGCGTCCGGATCCTTGAACTGGTCCTGGAGGATGTCCGTCCGGCCTTCCTGTCCCTGGGCGTCCCTGGCCACCACGCGCAGACACGCGGGCCGATAGGAGCCGTAATTCACCGTGACCCGCACGGCCCCCTCGGGAGGAGCCTTCTCGCGGCACGCAACGAACGTCAAGAGCAGTCCCACTATCCAGAGTCGACGCATGCCCCGAGATTACCGGGACTGGGCGCACATCGTCAGGAGGAGATGGGCCCCCGATGATGGAAACGCGGCAGGTCGAGCTCCCCCCGCTCGGAGTGGCTCGCCTCCCGAAATGGACAGCCAGTGACGGGGGCACACGCCCGGAGACGAACGACAGCGGGCAATTCGTGTCGGTCGCCGGGCTGATGGAGTTGGCGTTGCCGAGGAGCGGCTCGGGGTGCGGCGGCTCCACCGCACCACGCACGGCGTCGCCCTGATGGATCCCCGCTCGGCCACCGTGCACTTCCTCCAGCCCCCGTTCGGGTGGCCGGCGGCTACCCGCGGCGCGGCGTACGTTGATCGACCCGCTCGAGGAGTCCTTCCCGGCGGAGTAGTAATACTTCGAAATCGAACTCCGCCCCGGAGCGGTAAATACGCGGCCACCTCCAGCGGTCCATCCCCGCACAACGGGACGCGAGCAGCCCCCTCGAGCAGTTCGAGAGGAGCTCCGCGCCCCGCAGCGTTGGATTGAAGGAGCACCGCCATGAAGCGCATGTTCACGTGGATGTCCGTTGCCTTCGCTCTGTATTCGAGCACCCCGGCCCTGGCCGCGTCGCGGCACGATGGTCCGCCCAACGGCAATCCCGGCACGGTGCACGGCCGGGGTGGGCACGAGTCTCCCCGGGAGCGTGCCGAGCGCGAGCGCTGGGAGCGCGAGCGCCGCGAACGTGAGGAGCGCGAGCGCCGGGAACGTGAGGAGCGCGAGCGCCGGGAGCGGGAAGCCCGGGAGCGTGCCGAGCGTGAGCGCCGGGAGCGGGAGGCCCGGGAGCGTGCCGAGCGTGAACGCCGGGAGCGTGAGCGCGGGGGGCGTACGCACGAGGCCTCGCCGGTGTACCGCTGACGCGCCACTCGCCGAGAAAAGCAGCACCCCAGCGCGGCCGAAATGAAACCGAAACATTCGGCGCGCAAACTGGCGCACGTCACATCCTCTCTCCCCAGGAGGAGCCCGTGCGTCCATCATCCCGCCTCCAGGCAACGCTGACCGTGGTGACGGCCCTGCTTTCCGCTTCGGTTCTCGCACTGCCCGCCAGCCGGCCCGGCCCGGCGCTCGAAGCGGTGCAGGCCTGCGTCAGCAAGAGCCCTGGAGCGGCCTGCGAGCTCAGCCAACATGCCCGCTCACTCGTGGGCACGTGCGAGGCCCACGAAGGCGAGGCGCTCTCCTGCCGTCCCGCGCCTCCGCCGAGGCCTCTCTCGCGAAAGCAGACACCCGAGGAGTGATTCCACCTCCTCCTACGGGTATTGAAAAATACAGATTCATCCAATCCTCCCCATCGCCTACTGAGCGTTCCCGCCTGACGGTGAGCGCCTGGGGACAAAACCCATGACGCCTCGCCCAGCTCTGGTGGGATGCTGACTCCTGGCTCGCTCCAGGACGCGGGGTCCCCATGGCCAATCGCATCAGCCGCATCACCGCCTACGTCGAGAAGCGCAAGCTCGGCTTCGGCGTCGCGCGCCTCATCATGATGAGCGGGGTGAATGTGCGCGCGATTCCACCGGATGAGCCGGACCCTCCGGACGCGTTGAGGCGGCTGGAGCAGGCGCTGGTCCGGGTCCTGTCGCCCGAGGAGCTGCGAGAACTTCAAACCCTGCTGGAGAACGACCGATGACGGTGTCGATTGGAGTGGGAGTGGGGCATGACCAGGACACGAAGCAGGCGGTGCGTGACGCGGTGGAGCGGGCTCGGGCGGGACTGGGCGGCGCACCCATCCAGGCGGCCTACCTCACCGCGACGGTGGACCACGAGGCGGCGGACGTGCATGCCACCTTCCGGGAGCTGCTGCCCGGAGTCGCGCTGCACGGAGTGACCACGTCGCTCGGGGTGCTCACGCCGGAGGGCGTCCAGAACGAGGGCCACGGGGCCCTGGCGGTGATGCTGCTCGGCGGCCCACCGGGAATGGCCTTCGTGGCCTCGTCCCTGGACGAGGATGGGCGCCGGGCGGGCGAGGCCGCAGCGCGCGCGCTGGTGCGCCAGGCGGGAGGCCGTCAGCCGAGGATGATCCTCTTCAATGCCTCACCGGGGCAGGAGGAGGCGATGTTGACGGGCATCGCGAGTGTCTGCCCGGACGTGCCCTGCTCCGGAGGCAGCGCCGCGGATCACGCCATCGCGGGACAGTGGAGTGTCTTCACCCACGAGGGGCCGGTGCGCTCGGGCGTGTCGCTGCTGGGGATCTTCGGCGAGGTGCGGTGTGGCACGGCGCTGTCGGTGCCCTACACCCCCACGGGCACGCGCGCGCGGGCCACGGGCTCCGAGGGCCGGACGCTGCTGACGCTGGATGATCAGCCCGCCGCCCAGGTGCTGGGGCGCTGGATGGAGGGGGCCATCGACGAGCAGCTGCAATCGGGCGGCAACATCCTCGCGCAGACGGCGCTCCGGCCCATCGCCGTGCGCCGGGGGCTCGGCCAGCAGGACCACTACATCACGGTGCACCCGGCCCATATCCACGCGGACCGGGGCTCGGTGGACATCTTCGCCAACATCGAGCCTCGGGACGAGGTGTGCTTGATGACCGGCACGCCCGAGGGGTTGGTGAATGAGCTGGCCCACCTCATCGACATGACGCTGGAGCGGGCAGGACTGACGGCGCGTGAGGTGAAGGGGGCCTCGCTCATCTTCTGCGCCGGGTGCGCGGGTGCCCTGGGGCCCCGCATCGATGAAGGCCTGCGCACGTTCGCGCGGCTGCTTCCCGGAGTGCCCATGCTCGGCCTGTGCACCTTCGGCGAGCAGGGCCACGTCCCGGGACTCGGCAACGTGCATCAGGACCTGTCGCTCAGCCTCGCGCTCTTCGGCGACGAGCGGCCCTGAGCAGGTGGCTTCGAGATTGGCGGCAAGGACGTGGTGCGCGGCCTCATCGAGGACGCGCTCGACGAGGACATGCGCCGCCAGCACCCGCCTGGTGGAAGACGAACACTTCCGTCGGCCGCGGCTCGGGTGGGGTTGACTTGGAGCCCGGGGTTCCCCATCTCGGTGAAGAGGAGGGCTCCCTTGAGTCGACGGCTGCTGTATGCGAGCGAGCACATCGACATCCACCATGACGAGGTGGCGGGCTGGCTCCACGCCGACTGGAAGGGCTATCAGTCCGTGGACATGGTGAAGGCCGGCTGTGAGGAGATGCTCCGCCAGTTGGAGAAGCTGCGGCTGACCAAGGTGCTGAACGACAACTCGCACGTGACGGGCATCTGGGTGGGGGCCGCGCACTGGGTGGCGACCCACTGGTTCCCCCGGATGCGCGCGGCAGGAATGCGCCACTTCGCGTGGGTGCAGTCCCCTTCCCGCTTCAGCCAGCTCTCCGCCATCACCACCGTCGAGCACTCGGAGCCGGGCACGGCGGTGCTGTTCGACGATCTCCCCGCCGCGACCGCGTGGCTCCACCAGCAGGAGCCCCGCTGACGGAGCCACTCAGGCCGCGAGCGCCTCGATGGCGGGTCCCACCTCCTCGAGGCGGGACACCACCTTCACCGCCCCCGCCTCCCGCAGGGCCTGTGCATGACCGGGCCAGGTATGGCCACCTCCCGTGAAGCCGATCACCCGCATGCCCGCCGCGACGGCCCCCTCGATGCCGTGTGAGGAGTCCTCGATGACGAGCGTGTCGCGTGGCTCCACCCCGAACACCCGGGCCGCGTGCAGGAAGACATCGGGCGCGGGCTTCGAGCGGCCCAGCTCGGGGGCCGAGAAGATGTGGGGTTGGAAGCGCTCCCAGAGGCCCGTCGCGCTCATGCTGATCTTCAGCCGCGCGGTGCTCGAGTTCGAGCAGACGCAGCGCGGGCCCTGGAGCCGGTCGAGCATCGCGTGCACGCCCGCGATGGGCTTCACGCTCTCCAACCGGCGATCGATTTCGAGCGTCGAGCGCTCACGGAAGTCCGCGGGCAGGGGCCGCCCGAGTTCCTGGTGGATCAGGATCTCGAGCTGCGCGTGGGTCAGCCCGGTGAAGCGGTTGATGGCCTCCTCATGGGTGATGGAGAGGCCCAGCTCGCGCATCATCTCGGCGTAGACCCCCGACGCCAGGATTTCCGAGTCGATCAACACGCCGTCACAGTCGAAGATGGTGAGCATGGCCCTCCTTTTACCGGAGGGAGAACCCGGGCGGACAAGCTTCTTGCCTCTCCGAGCCCTCCCCGGCGCGACGCCGGAAGCGGCTGAGCGTTCAGCGGCTTCCGGCCCACACCGGGAGAGGAACTCGTTCCCCTCAGGGAGCGGCGGTCTGCGCGTCCTGCTCGCCCGCCGTGGGAGCGGAGGACGCGGCGGGCTTGGCCTCGCTCGCCGGCTTCTTGGAGCTGGGGCTCGCCGCAGCCTGCTGCCTCGCCAGCTCGCGAGCACGCTGGGCCACCTTGGGGTTGGGCGCGAGGATCATGAACATCAGGCGCCCTTCCATGCGGGGGGCCTGCTCGACCACGGCCACTTCCTTCAGGTCCTGGATGACGTCCTGAAGGATGGTGGTGCCCTGCTCCTTGTGGGTGATTTCCCGGCCCCGGAACTGGATGACCACCTTCGCCTTGTCGCCATCCTCGAGGAAGCGCCGCACGTTGCGGACCTTGAACTCGTAGTCATGCTCCTCCGTCTTCGGGCGGAGCTTGATTTCCTTGAGGTGGACGACGACCTGCTTCTTCTTGGCTTCCGAGGCCCGCTTCTTCTCCTCGTACTTGAACTTGCCGTAGTCCATGATCTTGCAGACCGGTGGAACGGCCATGGGGCTGATCTCGACCAGATCGAGTCCCTCGGAGCGGGCCCGATCCAGGGCGGCCTCGAGCGGCATGACGCCGAGCTGCGCGCCATCGGGGCCCACCACCCGGACTTCCCGGGCGCGGATACGGCGATTGGTTCTCTGATCGCGGCTACCGCCGCGGCTGCTTCTCTGGTCGCGAATGATGTGACTTACCTCCGAAAAGGGTTTCAGGCCGGTCTCCACGAAGATGGGACAGGCCCCTACAGGACGACAGGGTCCGGGGAACGATGTGAGGCCCCCCGCGAGCGGGAATGCGTTCGGATGCCCGCTCGCCAGCCAGGAGGGAGCGCCCTCGGATGCACGCTCCCCGATGCGGGACGGTCATATCAGGATAACACCGGGACCGTGTGCCCGCCGCGCACAGATCTTGAACCGGGTGACACTCGCTGGATCCACCCCGGACAGGGGTCGCTCCGACCCCTCCCTGGAGCCGTGGGTCTGGCGGGCAGACGGGACGGGCCCCGGACGCACGGCTCAGGCACCCGAGGAGCGCAGCCGGGTCAGCGCCGACTCGACGTACTTGACGCCCTTGGGCGTGAGCGCCTTGCCCTTGGGCGTGTCCTGCGTGAAGCCGGTGTTCAGGCGCAGCGCCTTGGCCGCGTTCGGGGCGGCGTACGCCACGCCGAGCTCCCCCCAGAAGCGCGAGGTGGTCCCCGACGTCACCTCCAGCTCCAGGGACCGGGCGAGGTAGAGCGGAATGAGCGAGCGCAGGAGCTGGTCCTTGTGCCGCCCGGCGGCCACCAGCTCCTCCTGCCTCGGATGAGCCCGGAGCGCGTCCACCAGCGCGCCCACGGCATCCCCGGGCTCGGCGGCCGGGGCCCGCGCCGCGCCAGCCGCCTGACCCCGGGCGGCCTTCTTGTTCCGCTCGGAAGCGGGCTTGCGCACGGCGGTGGGCCCGGTCTTCTTCTTCGGCGTGGCGGCCTTCTTCGCGCGCGGAGCCCGCGGAGGGGCGGCCGGAGCCACCTGCTCCTCCCCGGAGCGCGCCGCCAGGGGGTCCGGACGTCGGGCGGCCAGCGGTGGCACGGGCGGCGGCGGCGCGGCTGGCGCCACGGACTCGAGGACTTCCTGGCGCGGCGCCACCCGGGGAGCGTCCACCGGGGCGGGACGGGACGCATCCGCCGGCTTGCATGGGGTGCGGGCGCGCAGCGTCTCGTAGGCCTCCGCCACCACGCCTCCGAGCCCCACGCGCTCGAGCAACGATTCCAACCACCGAAGACCGTTGAACACCTGGTGCGTCCTCCTTGAGGCGCCGGACTCTACTACATACCTGGGAAGCCACCCGGCCAGACAAGCGGGCCCCGGGCGGATCCCCCTGGGCAGCCTCCATGAGGTCGGGCATCGTTGGAGGGAGATGAAGGTCGCCCCGCCCCACCCGCAGGAGGAAGCGCGCCTCGCGGCGCTGGATGCCCTCGAGATCCTCGACACCCTGCCGGAGGCCGGCTTCGACGATCTCACGCACCTGGCCTCGCGGATGTGCGGAGTGCCCATCGCGCTCGTGTCCCTGGTGGACCACTCCCGGCAATGGTTCAAGTCCCGCGTCGGACTGAAGGCCGAGGAGACCCCGCGCGACATCGCCTTCTGCGCCCATGCCATCCTGGGTGAACAGCCCTTCGTGGTGCCCGACGCATGCCAGGACGAGCGATTTCATGACAATCCGCTCGTCACCGGGGAGCTCCACCTGCGCTTCTACGCGGGCATCCCCATCAAGAGCGTGGGGGGGCACAACATCGGCACCCTGTGTGTCATCGACCAACAGCCGCGCCAGCTCACCGCGGAGCAGGCGGAGCTGCTGGCGGCGATCGGCCGCCAGGTGGAGGCCCAGTTGCAGCTGCGGCTGCGAGTGCGCGAGCTGGAGCGGCGCGAGGAGGAGCTGCGCTCGCAGCGCGACACGCTGGCGAGCCTGCAGCGCCAGAAGGACGGGCTGCTGCAGCGGGTGATGCGCGACTTCAAGGCGCCCCTGTCCAGCATCCTCACCAACGCCACCTTCACGCTCTACCGTCCGCACCTGCCCGAGGAGCTGCAGCGCACCACGCGCGACATCCGCGACGCGGCGGACAATCTGCAGCGCACCGTGTCCAACCTGTTGGACACGAGCGGTGACGAGTCCGCCATCCCCTTCGCCGCGGCCTCCTTCGACGCCCACCTGCTGCTGTCCGAGGTGGCGCGGGACTTCCAGCAACGGCTGGTAAGCTCCCCGCGCCGCTTCATCCAGAGCGTGAAGCTGGTGGAGCCCCTGCTCACCGCGGACCGCGAGCTGCTGCGCCGCACCCTCGCCAATCTGCTGGACAACTCCTTCCAGTACACGGCGCTGGGCAGCAGCAAGATCACGCTCGAGGCCACCAACCCCGAGCCCGGCCTGCTCGAGCTGCGGGTGCGCGACGAGGGCCCCAGCATCGCCCCCTCCGCGCGCGCGCACCTCTTCGAGCCCCACCTGCCCGACGAGCACACCCCCACCTCGGGGCGCTCCGAGGGCGGCAACCGGCTCGCGCTCGCCTTCTGCCGCCGCGCCGTGCAGGCCCATGGGGGATGGATCTGGGTGGAGGACAACCACCCCAAGGGCACGGCCTTCTGCATCCGGTTGCCGCTGCGCCCCCACGGGCCCCTGTTCTCCAAGTCCTGAAAAAGACGACGCCCGGGGGCCATGGGCTCCCGGGCGTCCGGACGTCACGACGTGTGCCGGAGGGTTAGTAGGCGCCCTTCATCGTCACGTTGGTGTAGGCGCTGAAGCCGTACGAGCACGCGTACCAGGTGCCTGCGGCCGGGTTCTTGATGGTGCAGAGTTCGCTGTTGCCGGTCTTGTACGAACGGCAGGCGTAGGAGCCGGTGGTGGGCTGCGAGCCCTGCCTCACGTACAGGTCCGCGTCTCCCGTGGTGCCCGTCTTGCCCGTCTGGGTGAAGACGACCGAGGTCTTCCCGCTCGGCACGCTCAGCGTGAAGCACGTCCACGAACCCTTGGCGCCCGAGTACGAGGCCGTCTCCACGCCGTTGGTCAGCACGTTGCCGCCGCCCCCATCACCACCGCCGGAGCCCGAGTAGGCGCCCTTGAGGCTCATGCCCGAGGCGTCGGAGTAGCCGTAGATCTTCACGTAGTACGTCCCGGCCTGGGGGCTGGCGATGGTGCAGTTCTCCGTGTTGCCTCCCTTGTACGGCCGACAGTCGTACGAGGAGGAGGAAGGCTCGGCGCCGAACTTCACGTACATGTCGCCGTCACCCGTGCCACCGCTCAGGTCGAACGTCAGGTTGGTGGCGCCAGCGGGAACGGCCAGCGTGTAGATGCAGCTCCAGGAGTCCCCACTGACGGAGATGCCCGTCACCGCCACACCGTTGGAGAGCGCCACCTGCGTCGTGCAGGGAGGCGGCGGGGGGATGCCCACGCCCACGGCCGTCAGGGAGGCCGTCACCGCGGCCACTTCCGCCGAATCCGTGCCGTAGAGCGCCGTGGCGGCCTGCTCGAGGTAGGTCTTCGCCTGGGCGTAGTTGGTGGAGGCGGTGAAGAAGTCCGTGTTGGCCTTGTAGTAGATGGCGCCGGCCTTCTGCACGCCGATGGCGGGGACGACCGTGGTGGACTTGCCGCGCGGGTGCGTGCCGCCCTTGGACAGCAGCGTGAAGGCCAGGTTGGCGATGCCCGAGCTGTAGTGCACGTCCTTGCTGCCCGCGCTGCTGGTCCAGTAGTCCAGCGAGGAGCCGTCCTTGGCCGGGTCGTACATGTAGCGCAGGGCGTCGTTCGGGATGGCCGGGGTCCAGATGTCATCCCCCACCATGAACACCTCATTCGTGGTGGCCCAGGTGCCCGAGGCGTAGCTCTCGCAGTAGGCGCCGAAGATGTCGCTCATCGCCTCGTTGAGGCCGCCGGACTCACCCGAGTAGGTGAGGTTGGACTCGTGCTCGGTCACCGCGTGGGTGAGCTCGTGCGTGGTCACGTCCGCGGACAAGCCGAGCATGGTCGAGTCCGTGCCGTTGCCATCGCCGTACACCATCTGGGTGCCGTCCCAGTAGGCGTTCACGTAGTTGGTGCTGTAGTGCACCGTGCTGATGAGCGTGGCCCCCGCGTTGTCGAGCGAGTCACGGCCGAAGTTGTTCTTGTAGCAGTCGTAGGTGGCACCCAGCTTGTCGTAGTTGACGTCGACATGGGTGTCACCCGTGGCGGCCTGACCCTCGGAGCGCTTGAGCGTGCCCGGGGTGCTGCTGGTGTTGTTGGCCGAGTACACCTTGCGGTTGAGCGCGGTGTGGATGTTCGTGGTGCGTCCCAGGATGGAGCCGTCGCGCGCGCTCACGAAGACGTGATCACTCACCGGCAGCAGGGCGCCCTCGCCCGTCACCACCACCTCATAGGCCAGTTGCAGCCGGGCGCCCGCGGGGCGGTAGTAGACGAGCTGGGCGCTCCCGGCGTTCAGCCCGGTGCCCTCGGTGTGGCGCAGGGCGGACTGGGTGGCCGCCTCGCGGGAGACGCGCGCCACGGCCGGGACGTTCTCTCCATCGCGCGCCGTGCCGTTGACCGCGTAGACGTGGCCCTCGGGATCCACGTGGACGACGAGCTCCTCGCCCACCACCGGCAGGCCATTCTTCGTCTGGGCATAGCGCACGTGCGTGTGGCCCTGGGCGTCCACGCGGGTGCGCCGCACCACCAGGTCCGCCGCCTGCAGACGGAAGATGGGGGCGATGCGGTTGAGCGCGTCGCCCAGCTGGGCGCGCACGTCACCGGCCGCGAGCCCCCTCAAGGCCTGGCCCGTGGAGCCGAAGTCACCCCGGACGTAGAAGGGAATCACTCCGTCCTCGTGCTTGCCGACGACCTGCACGCCCGGGATGACGCTCAGCGCGGACTTCACGTCGGCCGAGGACAGGGTGCCAATCTCGTCGGTGCTCTCCGGCGCCGCGTTCGTGCCCTCCACGTCGCACGCCGCGAGGGGCAAGGCGAGGAGCGCGGTCAGAATCCGATGACGAACCAAGGGCAAACCTCCTGCTGGCCGGTGACGGAGATGCCACCGCGGCCGCTCCCGGGTTCGAGCAGAATCCATGCCATTTGCTAAAGAGCCGCAAGTCCATCTAATGATTGGGGGTGCGAGCACATCCCCTGGTGCATGGATGTCGCAGTCGGCCCCCGAATCTGTATGGAACCTTGACATCCAAGCCGCCAACCCCCTGGAAGTGCGGGAGAATCCGGCGGTGCACCCCCCTGTCCTGACTCAGGACATGTCCAGTAGATCTTGACACCAGCCCCAGAGTGCCCCCAGGCCATGGGCCGCTCACGGGAGTCCCCAAAGACAACCGGCGCGACCGCCAGGAGAGGCGACCGCGCCGGAAGGGATGCGGCGGAGCGTCCGGGCCTACTGCGCGGAGCTCGCCTTGAGGGTCACGCCGGAGTAGGCCGAGTAGCCGCGGATCAGGACGTAGTACGTGCCCTGCCTGGCCGGGTTGAAGGAGCAGGACTCGCTGTTGCCCGAGGCGTAGGGGCGGCAGTCGTAGCTCGTCGTGGTGGGCGCGCTGCCGAACTTCACGTACAGGTCGGCGTCACCCGAGCCGCCGGACATCTCGAACTTGATGGCGGTCGCCCCCGCCGGCGTGACGAAGCTGTAGTTCGTCGAGCTGCTCCGGGCGCCGGAGAGGTTGGTCAGGGTGGAGAACGCCGTCCACACCGGGGCGGGCGCCACGCCCACCGCGCTCCAGGCCTCGTTGACCGAGGTGACGGCGCTCGAGCCCGCGCCGTAGAGATCGGCGGCGGCCTGCGCCGTGGCGGTGCGCGCGTCGGCGAAGGTGCTGCTCGGGGTCAGGTACACCGTGTTGGCGCGGTAGAAGATGGCCGCGCCCTTCTGGATGCTGTTGTAGGCGTCGGCCGCGTCGAGTGCCGGCACCACGTTGCTCGTCTTGCCGCGCGGGTGGGTGCCGCCGGAGACCATCAGGTGGAAGGCCAGGTTGGCGATGCCCGAGTTCCAGTGCACGCCGCCGTTGTCCGAGGTGCCCGTGTAGCGCGTCGGGTAGTAGTCGTAGTCCCCCGCGGTGGCCGGATCGTTCATGTAGCGCAGCGCATCGCCCGGGGTGGCCGGGGTCCAGCACTCCTCGCCAATCTTCCACGTGTTGGCGCTGACCGCGCCGTCCCGGTACGCCTCGATGGCGGCGCCGAAGACGTCGGACATGGCCTCGTTGAGGGCGCCCGACTCGTTCGAGTAGATGAGATCCGAGGAGGTGTCGGTGACGGCGTGGGTGAGCTCATGGCCCACCACGTCGAGCACCGTCAGCGGCGAGGAGTCCACGCCATCGCCGTCTCCGTAGACCATCTGCGTGCCGTCCCAGTACGCGTTCACGTAGTTCTTGCTGTAGTGGACGGACGAGCTGAGGGTGCCACCGGTGCCGTTGTAGCTGTCACGGCCGAACTTGCTGAAATAGAAGTCGTACGTGATGCCCGCGTTGTCGTGGGCCATGTCCAGCACCGCGTCCCCCGAGGGCCCCTGCCCCTCCGAGCGCACCAGCGTACCGGGCAGCGTCGTGCGGGTGCCGGCGGTATAGGTCTTGCGGTTGCGCGCCGTCTTCAGGTTGTCGAACTGCTGGACGAGCTCACCCGTGTGCGCGTCGATGAAGAGGTTGGGCATCGAGGGCTCGCCCTTGGCAGTGACCGTCTCGAGCTGCACCCGCCAGGTCAGCCGGGCCCCCTTGCTGTCGGGGAGGATCTGCAGGTCCGCCTTGGGCGCGGCGCCCAGCAGGCTCGGGCCGCCCGCGTGGCCCACCGCCAGTTGCGTGGCCTCGTCCGCGCGCAGCCGCGGGGTGGTGTCGACCTTGAGGCCGCGGGCGAGCCGATCCGTGATGGACGCGATGGAGCCATCCCCCTTGAGGTGGACGATGGCCTGGGCGCCGAACACCGGCACGCCCTTGAAGGTCTGCGACAGGCGCTCGTGCTTCTGGCCGCGCGAGTCGACCAGCGCGCGCTTGAAGGACAGCTCCCCCGCCTCCTGGAGGAACTCGGGACGCTGCGCCTTGAGCTGCCTCAGGCCCTGTCCGTCATCGACCTGGGAGACCAGGCTGCTGTCCTGCTCTCCCAGGGAGGTCTGGGTGTCGGCATCCATGTCGACACCGCAAGCACTGCCCAGGAGCACGAAGGGGAGGACGGAGACGAGTCGGCGAATACGCATTGCGGGTTCCTCCGGTTCGACACGATGTCGACCTTTCTCCTCACTTTCCAAGAATTCGGAATTACTGTCAAATCACAATTTTCTCGTAGTACGGAATTGTGTGGACAGCTCGCCCCCTCTGCCACCAGGGAGGCGTCACGTGGCGGCGAGGTGGCCGTCCACGCGGAGCCGGGTCCGCGCGCAGCGGCCCGGCCATACCCAGAGGGGGGAAAATCGATGAGGAAGTCACGAAGACTGTCGGCCGCGCCCGCGCTGTGGCTGGGGGCAGCGCTCACACTCACCACGGGATGCCCGGGGCTCCAGGAGCCCACCCTCGGCGTCGGCTACCGGTCCACGACCAGCCTGTCCGGTGGAGAGGACGTGAGGTTGAGCGTCTCCTACGAAGTGGGAGCGCCCTTCACCCTCCACTGGACGGCCACGGCCGGCACCGTGAAGCCGCATGATGCCGAGTCATCCGTCACCGCAGACTGGAAGGCCCCCAACTGCATCCCGGAGGGCGCGCCGATGCCCGTCGTGACGGCGACGCTCACCGATGAGCGGGGGCGGAGCGCGTCCGCCGAGTTCCACTTCCAGGAGACCGAGCTGTTCCGCTGCGCGGTGAACGAGAGCGCGCCCATGAGCCGGCCCCGTGTGGGCCACACGGCCACGCGGCTCGCCTCGGGCCAGGTGCTCGTGGTGGGAGGCGTGTCCGAGTTCGTCAACACCCAGACTCCGGCCGAGGCCGCCGTTCCCTCCGTCCTGGAGTCCTCCGCCGAGCTGTATGAGCCCTCGACCCAGACGTGGGCGCCCACCGGAGCGCTGAGCCAACCCCGCTTCGAGCACCAGGCCCACCTGCTTGCCTCCGGCGAGGTGCTCGTCGTCGGCGGGCGCTGGGCCGCCGAAGGCTCCTCCGAGCCGCGAGCCGCCACCAGCCTGGAACTCTACGCGCCCTCGGCGGGCACGTGGACGGTGGTCTCGGAGCTGGGGGAGATGACGCACTTGAAGCACTCCGTCCTGCTCGAGTCCGGAAAGGTCCTCCTGCTGGGACTGGATGCGGCGGGACAGCCGCGCAGCGCGCTCTATGACCCGGAGGAGAACGCCTGGAGCCCGGCCGCCGCGCTCCCCTCCGGAGTCGCCCTGGACGACGCCCTCCTTCTGCCCTCGGGCAAGGTCCTGGTGGTCGGCACGCGCACCCTCCCCGGCCGGAACGGGTCCCCTCCCGACACCGCCTCGGGCGCATGGAGCTACAACCCTGGCACCAACACCTGGATGACCCTGGGCGGGCCGAGGATGACGGAGAAGGCCGTCGACATGTCGCTCGCCCTGCTCTCCTCCGGCAAGGTGCTGTGCCTCTACCGGAAGCATCCGCGAGGGAGCGTGTCCGCGGAGTTCTACCAGCCCGAGTCGAATACCTGGATTCCCGCGCAGGATGCGACGTCGGCCACTCCCGCCCGCTTCGCCCTCCACCCGCTGCACTCGGGCCAGGTGCTCTTCGGCACCGACGCCTCGGAGTGGAGGATGCGTGCGTTCGACCCGTTCAAGACGAACTGGAATCTGGTGGGTCACCTGCCCGGGGCGCTTCCCTGGAGAGTGACCGTGACGCCGCTGACCTCGGATCAGACGCTGTTCGTGGGCGGCCAGCTGCATACCGGGCAGCCTCTCTCGACGACTCCCCAGCGCACCGTCTGGCTGCACGGCCCCCGCTCTCTCCCTGAAACTGTCGGGCGGCGGTCGGTTGACTGTCCGTGAAGAGGGCCGCCCCGGGAGCGGTCGGATCCCGAGTCAGCCAATCCTGGCAGAATCCCCGTCGTGATGCGTTGCCAGACTTGCGGACGACGATGGGCGGGAACCCACACGGACTGTCCTCGTGGAGACCCCCCCATGGAAGAGCCGCACCTCGCGCGTGAACGCGCCCCGCCCCCGTTCGCCATTGCCGGCTACCACCTGGAAGAGGTGATGGCGCGGGGGGGCTTCGGCACACTCGTGCTCGCGCGCCGGGAACAGGACGGGGAGCGGGTGGCCCTCAAGGTGGCCCACCCGGAGTCCCCACTGGCGTGGGCGCAGCTGCACCGGGAAGCCGCCGTGCTGCGCGCCCTGGGGCCCCCCACCGTCCCCGAGGTGTATGAGGTGGGCACCTTCTTCGCCAAGGACGTGCCGTACATCGCCATGCAGCTCATCGCCCAGCCCACGCTGGCCGAGCTGCTGGCACGGCGGGGCGGCCCCCTGCCCACCGACATGTTCGCCCGATGTGCCCTGGCCCTGGTGGAAGCACTGGCGGTGGTGCACGCGCGCGGCTTCGTCCACGGCGATCTCAAACCGGAAAACATCTATTACGACGACACGACGGGCCGGGCCGGCTTCTTCGACTTCGGCCTGTCGCGCGCGCTGCACGTCCCGGTGGAGTCGATGCCCGAGGGCACCGGGTTCATCCCCTCCGAAGGCGCCTTCGCGGGAACGGCCGAGTACATGGCGCCCGAGCAATGCGAGGGGCGAGCGGACCTGGACGCGCGCGCGGACCTCTACGCCCTGGGCGTCATCCTCTACGAGATGCTCACCGGACAGCCGCCCTTCTTCGGCCAGCAAGCGGAGGTGCTCCAGGCCCACGTCTCGCGCCGTCCCCTCCGGCCCGGAGAGCTGGCCCCCGTCCCCGAGTCGCTCGAGCAGGTGGTGTTGCGCTGCCTCGTCAAGGAGCGCGACCGGCGCTTCGGGCGCGCGGAGGACGTCGGAGGCGCGCTCCGGGAGGCCCTGTCCCGCGAGGAGCAGCCGCGCCCTCGCGCCCTGACGCCCCCACCCCACCTGCGGCTGGTGCACCCCGTGCCCCGCCGGCGCACCGTCGCGGTGCTCTTCTTCCGCTCCGTCGCCACCCCCGTCACCCTCCAGAAGGTGCTCGCCAGTTTCGGCGGACACCTGGCCTTCCACGAAGACACCCGGTTCGCCGGCGTGTTCGATCCGGACGCGGGCGACAAGCCCCAGCAGCGCGCCCTGCGTGCCGCGGAGGGACTCGTGACCCAGGAGCTGGCGACGGCCACGCTGTTGGATCTGCTGTCCGTGGTGGTCCAGCCGCGCCCCGGAGGTCCACCGCGCTACCTGGGCAATGCCCTCTCCCGGAACGAACACGAGCTCGGACAGGACGACGACCCTCCCCTCCTGCTCACCCGTGTCGCGGTGGATGCCCTGCCCGAGAAGCGGTGCGTCCCCGTCCCCGAGCGGCCAGGTCTCTTCCGGATCGCCACGCTCGCGGTCGCCCCCCAGGAGGTCACCGACCTGAGCCTCGAGAGCGGGGAGCTGGTGGGCCGCGACGAGGAGCTCGCGCAACTGGAGCACAGCGCGAGCCTGGCCCTGGAGGAGCAGGCGCCCACGCTCGTCACCGTGGTGGGGGACTGGGGCCTCGGCAAGAGCCACCTGGGCGCCACCCTCGTCCAACGGCTCCAGGTCCGGCTGCCCCACGCGCGGGTGTACTCCTGGCGGGCCCGGCAACCCATCCAGGGCAGCCTGGAGGGCTCGCTGCGCATGCTGATCCGCGCCGCGCTCGGCCGCGCCTGGCTGGAGAAGCAGCTCCCCGAGGAGCTCGGCCGGGCCACCTGCCTCGAGTTGCTGGGGCCCGGGCTGTGCACGGAGCTGTGGCCCGGCGTGGCCTCCGCCCTGGGCTGGCTGACCCACACGGCCTCCGAGGTGCGCAGCCGGGCCGCGGCGCCCGGTGCGCTGCGCTCGCTGGCCATGCGCGCCGCGGGCGAGCTGCTGGCCGCGCGCGCCCGCCGCCAGCCCCTGTGCTTCATCCTCGACGATGCCCACTACGCCGAGGAGACGGTCCTGGACGCGCTGGAGTACGCGACACGCGCCGGCACCCGCCATCCCCTCTGGGTGTGCGTGCTGGCCCGCTCGGGCTTCGCGCGGGGCCGTCCCTCCTCGGGCACGCGCGCCGAGCACCACCGCCGCCTCGAGCTTGAGCCCCTGTCCCTGGCCAGCGCGATGGAGCTGTGCCGCCAGCACCTCCACCCGGCGGAGAACATCCCCGCCGAGGCACTGGCGCGGCTCGCCCACCACGCCCAGCGCGTTCCCCTGCTCATCGTGGAGCTGATGCGGGGCCTCAAGCGTCAGGGACTGGTGCGCCAGCACTCCAGTGGTGGCAGCTGGTACCTGGCCACGGACGAGCTGGACCGGATTCCGGAGCTGCACCTGGTGGAGTGGCTGGTGGAGCGCGAGCTGAACACCCTGCCCGTGGAGCTCGCCGCGCACGCGCGGCTGTGCGCGCTGCTCGGCCCGGACTTCACCCTCGAGGAGACCGAGGACGTGGTGCGGGAGCTGGATCGCGACGGGGGCGCGCAGGACTTCCCGTTGGATCCCCGCCACGCCACCCGCCGGCTGCTGGAGCTGGGACTCCTGGTGGATGACGGCAGGGGCAACCTCGGCTTCCGCAACGAGCTGCTGCGCACCACGGTGGCACGCTCCCTGCCCAAGCAGGATCAAACGCGCATCCACCGGGCGGCCTACCGCCACCACAGGCGCGAGCTGCGGAGCGGGGAACGCCAGCGCATGCCCCGGCTGGCCCACCACGCCGCCGCCGCCGGCCTGCGCCAGGAGGCCGCCGCGATCTACGCCGACCTGGCGGATTCCGCCCGTGCGCGCCACGCCTACCTGGAGGCCGAGTCCACCTACACCCGGAAACTGGAGCTGTTGGAAGAGGGGGATGATTGGCGCCGCCGCCTCGCCCTGCGCGGACGGGGCCTCATGCGCTACCGCGTGGGGCGCTACGAGGACTCGCTGGCGGACTTCGCCGAGGCCAGGAAACTGGCCCAGCGCATGGGGGCCGTGGGCGAGGAGGTGGGACTGCTGCTGGACGAGTCCATGGCCCTGGACTGGATGAACGACTATGGCCGTTCCGAGGCCCGGGTCGTGGAGGCGCGGCGGCTGCTGCTCTCCGCCGGACTGTGCTCCGCCCTGCTCGAGGCGCGGGTGCTGCTGGGACTGGGGCGCGCGCAGCTGCGCAAGGGCCTCTGGGAGGAAGCCCGTGCCCTTCTGGAGGAGGCCGCCACGCGCGCGCGCGGGTTGGGCGACGCCGGGTACGAGTCGCTGGTGGTGTCCCTGTTGCTGCTGGCCGCCATCCTCCCCACGCTGGGCCGCATCGACGAGGCCGGACTCATCTTCGAGGAGGTCATCGCCGCGTGCGACCGGCGGGGAGACCGGCTCCACCTGGGCAGCGCCATCAACAACCGCCGCAACCTCTGGGTGGCGCGCGAGGACTTGCAGAGCGCGTTGAGGGACCAGGAGCGCGTCATGCAACTGGGGCGCGAGCTGGGCATGGTGGGCTGGGAGTACTTCGCCGAGTACAACATGGGGGAGTTGCTCTACCAGGCGGGAGACACACGGGCGGCGCGGCCCCACATCACCCGCGCCATCGAGCTGGAGCGGCGCTATCCGGAGGTGGCGCCCCGGCCTTGGGCCTTGTTGCTGGAGGCGCGGGTGCTGGCGTTCTCCGGGGAGGACGCGCGGGCCCGCGAGGTGTTCACCGCGGTGAGCCAGGAGGTGGAGCGCGTCGGGGCCCGCTTCAGTCCCGCCGAGGAGGTGCTCCTGCACTCGGTGGAGCTGGCCACCCGCGAGGCGAGCCCCGAGGAATGGCGCGAGCTCCAGACCCGTTGTGACCGGTGCTCGACGGAGCAGGAGCCGCTGGAGGTGCTGGAGCTGCGAGCCCTGGCGCGGCTACGCCGGGGCGGGCGCGAGGAGGCGGTGAGCCTGCTGGAGGAGGCCCTGCGCCGCGCCGCCCTCATTCCCAATCTCATGCGGGCACGGCTGCGGCATAGCCTGGAGCGGGCGAGCCTCCCGGAAACGGCGTGAGCACGCCTGTCTTCACCGGCTGGCGCCGCAGTCACTGCAGTTGTTGTAATGCGACCCGGAGCCGCACGACTCCGACACCTGGCAGACGCCATCCCCGCACTTGTAGATGTCCGTGGCCCGGAGGCGGGTGGTGAGCGGGGCGTACGTCTTCCCGCCATAGGTGCATTGCGTGTAGTAGGTCCTCGTGGAGTCGAACGTGCAGTAGATCGCGCAGGGGCCCACGTGGACGAGCGGCGGGCACTCCACGCTCACGCCGTAGTCCTGGGAAGCGAGCCCACAGGCCCGGAGACTGCTCTGCGTTCCATCCAGGTTGGAGCCCCGGCAGACATACGCGGAGCCCCCCGCGGCCAGGTTTCCGAAGAAGGCCCCCTCCAACACGGAGAACGTGGTGAGTTCGTTGGTCTCCCGGGGGAGGGCAATCCCCTTGGCATTCAGGCCCTGCACCGAGACGAGCACCTGCAGGCCGTACTTGTTGACGTGGGCCGCCAGACAGGCCGTGAGGAGCTGCTGCTCCCGCTCCGTCGCGGGCAGCCCGCTGGCCCAGTCCGGCGTGAGCCCGAGCACCCCATTCCAGGTATAGCTCACCTTGGTGAGTGGGTTGGTCCACGTGCGGCCCTGTCCGCTCTGCACCGCGCAGCCGACCACGTACCTCATGACCATGCTGGAGTAGCCCTCCGGGTTGGCATTGAACCAATCCTTGAACGTCGCGCTACTCAGCCCGCTCGTCATCAACCCATTCATGATGAGCCCATTGGTGGAGAGCCCATTCATGATGAGCCCATTCATGATGAGCCCATTGGGAGTCATGCTGTTGGTGGACCACAATGGATTCTCCACCGTGCTGGACAACCCTGGCTCCTGGCCAGGCGGCTCCACTTCGCTGTGGCCACAGCCAGGACTCGCCGCCCAGAGAAAGAGCACCTGGGCTCCGAGGAGCAGCGCCCTCCATGCCCGGGAACGCGCGAGCCGACCCATGAGCGAAACGCTCTCATCTCCACTTGCAGGCTTCATGACTCCATCCCCCCATTGACAGACAGAAAACCACGCGGCCCCCGCCAAGGCCTTCTCGGGTGAGCCCGGAAGGAAATTCCCAGCTCAACCAGGAATACAGACTAACCCCAAAAAACACGTCCCCCCAGGACAGGGCCCTGCCAAGTGTCTCTTTTGAGATAAGGCACACGCGATTGTCGTCCAGGCGGCAGGAGCACTGCCCGTGGGGGTCGGGGAGCGCACAGCCCGCGACACCCGCCGGACAGAGCGCCCAGCACCCGCGGACAGGCGCTGGGAGCGGGGCGTGGACGAGGGGCCCTACCGCGCGCCGCCCGGCCACACGGGAGCGTCCGCTTCGTCCGCGGGCCAGGGCGTGCCCCGGTTGCCGGCAATCTCGCGGCCCTCGGGGTCGGTCACGAAGTTGCCCACATCCCCGAACGCCCGCTCGGCATTCACCCGGCCCCCACTGCGGCGCATGGGCCCGAGCACCGTCCCGCGCCGCACCGCGACCACGTCGTGCGGCCCCGGCCTCAAGTCCACGAGCGCCCCCTTGCGCGCGGCGTCCAGCAACTGCTGCTCGTTGCCAATCGGGTCGGCCACCGTCTTGGCCTTGAACGTCCACACCAACAGACTCGTCGGCTCGCGCCCGGCGAACGCCTGCTCGAGCAGATCCCTGCCGCCGAAGAACTGCTTGCCGATGTCGTTCTGGTTCACCGGCCCCGCCATCAGACACACGCCCCCGCGGAGATCACACCCCTCGGGAATCTCCGTCGTGCCGGCCACCTCGGCCACCAGCGCGCCACGGGCCGCCGCCGCCCCGAAGGCACGCACCGCGTGGGCGAAGGACAGCCCCGAGCGCTCCACCTCGCGGCGCGACAGCCCTCCCACGTAGATGCGTTGGCCCGCCAGCGCGAAGGCCTTGCGCCCCCGCGCGCTGTTGCGCGAGAGCGCACGCCCGAGCGCCAGGTCCGCCCACAGCGGCAGCCGGGCGATGATCTTGTCGGTGATTCGCTCCAACTCCTCGCGCACCTCGCGCAACCGCTCCCTGCCCTGGGGCGTGAGCACATCGATGCGCTCGAGCAGCATCAGCTCCTTGGCCCGCTCGCGCGACACCCCGGTGAACCGGACGAAGGCATTGTAGGCCGCGCGGCCCGCCTGCACCGTCAGCTCGTCGGGCACGTCCAGGGGCTGGCGCGTCTGATAGGCCGCGGGGGCGCTCGGCTCGGCGTTGACGCCGGGTTGGATGCGCTCGCTGCGCAGGGCGAGCAGCGCCGCGCCCAGGCGCCGCGCCGTGGCGCGCTCCATCGGCACGCGCTCCGCCTCGGGCACGTGGCCCACCTGGGCCACCAGCGACACGCGCCAGCCCGCCGCGCGCTCCGCCGGGGTGAGCCCCACCAGGGTCTCCAGCTCCCGCAGGGCCGCCGCGTCCGCGGGCCGCTCGAAGGGCGCCAGGAAGACCTGGGCGGCCCGGGTCCCCGCGGAGGCGATCACCGCCGCGCGCTCCATGGCGTCCGCGAGCACGCCCAGGTGCAGCTCCTTGAGGTAGCCGACGGTGGGGATGTCGTCCGCGTGGCGGAAGCGCTTGGCCCAGGCACGCAGCGGCACGGTGAGCAGGCTGGTCAGGGGCTTGTGGCCGACGAAGGTGAGCAGGAAGGTGAAGGGGGTGCGGTAGGGGCGCGCGAGCACGACGTGGGTGAAGGCGGCGCCGTCGAGCACGGGGGCCTCCGCGCGGCCGATGCGCCGCAGCAGGGAGGCGGCCCGCGCGGAGTCCTCGGGGCCGAGGAGCACCTCGCGCTGCCCGCGGAAGTTGGTGGACTGCCTCGCGGAGAGCACCCCGAGAGAGCACTCCTCGAAGAGCTCGCGCTCGGTGGGGGCGGGGCCCGGGACGAAGCGGGACGGCCTCGGCCGCGAGAGCAGCGACAGCAGCGTGCCGGCCTCTTCCCGGGAGAGCGAGACGCGAGTGCGGTAGCCGACGGGCGAGGCGGACTCGAGCGACTCGGGCAGGTGGTAGCGCGTGCGCTTCTCGCCGGGCGCGGCGAAGCGCGCGGCGCGCCGGACACCGGACTCGGACGGGGGAACGGGAATCGTCACCAGCTCGAGCGGCTTGCTCGCGGGCGACTCGTCGACAGGGGTGGGCATCCTCATGGGGCCGAGAATGGCAGCGGCGGGCGTGGGCTGTCTCGGGTTCGTGAGCAACGAGACTCGAGGGGCTGGCGAAACCAGACAGTGCGGCCCGCCCGCGCCAAGGCAGCGGGGCCCCGTGAGCCGGGGTCCAGGGAGTCCCTGAACATGCCCATGGAGACGGCCCGCGCGGTCTGGTTGGATGGCCTGACGCCTCCAACCCGCCGCGGGACGCCCCATGCCTTCAGCCATCTCCCGTCTCTCCCCCGAGTGGCAACAGTGGCTGGCGGAGAACCTCGCCCAGGGGGCCGCCGCCGAGGAGGTCGCCACCGCGCCGCGCTCGGCCGGCGTGAGCGAGGAGGTGGCGTGCGAGGAGGTGGCCGCCGTGGACCAGCACCCCTTCGTGCGCGCGGGCCGCGGCATCGCCCGCCGCTACGCGCGGATGACTTGGAGCGCGCTCCTGGTGCTGCTCACCGCCTGCGCAAGCGCGCCCGCCCCGCGGCCGATGCCACGGCCCCACGCCTTCGCGTCGACTCCCACTTCGGGCCCGCGCATCCGGCTCGTTTCCGCGCCGATGGAGCCGGCACCGGAACAGTCGTGGATCGGAAAGGCGGACCTGGACCAGGCCAGGGCACTGCTGTCGCGGGCACGCCAAGACCTGGAGCCGCGTCAGTGGGAACAGCTGGACCGCAAGCTCACCGCAGCGGAACGGGCCTTCGAGCGCTTCTCCCGCGCCGCGAGGACGAGCGGGCAAGCCGCCGAGGTGGCAAGGGGAGCCGAGGCTGGACGCGCAAGCGAGGCCCCTTTAGCGCTCTCCAGGGTGGGCCCGGTGCTCATGGCCCTCGTCCTGCTCTGGCCCTCCAGAACCGCCGGGCCAGAGTCTGACCGTCGCCCGCCCTGGGTCGACGCTCAACGGGAGTTCGAGACTCGGCTGCGGGAAGTCTCGGAGTCCTCGCGGCAGCTCATGGTGGAACTTGAGGCCCAGCCTCGTCCGGCGAAAGCAGCGGCCCGGAAGCCCTCGCCGCAGATGCAACCCGCGTCCGCCCTCGTGGAGGAAGATGACCCGAAATGCGTACCCGTTCCGGTGAAGCACCTGGGCGGGAATGCTCCGCACAACAAATGCGCCGACCTGATGCCGAACAACAGCTTCCCCGGTTGGGATGTGTTCGTGAATGGGAAGAACTTCGACGCACTGCAACTGGCCACGCGCACACTGTGGGACGTCAAGACGGATGACTTCGACAAACACTCGTCTCGGTCCCAGGATTTTCTGGCTAGGGTCAAGTCGCCGGAATTACAACGTGAGGACAGGCTCGCCAGACAGTGTGGGTATAACTTCATCGTTGGCGTCAAAAGCGCCGCGCACAAAGCCATGTTGTTCAAGTTAGACCGCACCCTCAAAGTTGTCGTCATGGATTGGTGCTGAGATGGCAACCACACAAATATCTTTATACCTTACCGTCTACGCACCTGCGCTTGTGGGTGACGATGGGCGCCCTCTTGACATCGTCCATGGAATGGAGCGCGCGGTTCCCGGCTTGCGGCTGGGGTGGACGACTTCTGAAAAGGACGACCTCATTGCATTGCCGCACCGTGATGAGTGGGTCGCGACAGACAGGACAGACAACGGGTTTCCGTTCCTCTGCAATGACGACGAGAATCGCGTCGTGACGCTTACCGGATGGGAGAACGCGAGAGGTCTTGCCGCGGACATGACGCCACACTTTGAAGTCCACGCGAGGCTGCCACACGACGAAGCAGGTATCGCGGCGGCAGCGGATGCGCTGGAAGCCGTAGCGGAGGGCGCTCGCGCGATCTGGGGACACATGGATCCAGATGGGGTGGCCGAGACAGTGGCGCAGCAGTTTCGCCACCCGGGGGATGAGCCGCATGTCCCGCCGAAAGGGCTGCCCTCGCTCAAACTCCCATGGGACATCCCCGCGCCTGAGATTCCGCACTTCCTCGGGTGGCTCAACTACTGGTCGGATGCTGCCGCACGCGCCATCGGCTTTCCGGATCCCGCCCGTGATGCGGACCTGCTTTCGCGCTCACGGCGTACCGCGACGGGCGGGTGGGTGGTCGGGCTCACCGAGGCGCCGCTCGACCTGGACAACCCCGCCCACCTGGACGCGCTCAAACGGGCCTACGAGCGCTTCCCGGCGATTGGCGGGCGCGCAACCCCTTGAGGATCGGTACGGCTCGCAGCGGCATCCCCATGCTCGGGAAGAAGTGAGCCGGGTCCTCGCCAGGCACCCTCGTGGCCACTGAACGGGTTCTTCTCAGCGGCTGTGGGATTCGTGTCGCACCGCGTATCGCACGAGGGCGCGTTCCAGAGCAGATTAACCGGTAACCCCGGCCAGGCCCGTGTGATATCAAGCGGCCGGACGGAAACGGAGGCACACGGATGGATGTCAAAGGCGTCGCGTTCCTGGCTCGGCAACTCCAGGCGGAGCAGACCTTCGGAAGGGAGCGCTGGCTCGCATTTCTCGCCGAGCAGGCGAAGCGGGATCCCGTCTTCGCCCAGCCCGTGATGCCAGTGACGCGCATTCCGGCGGATGCCTTCCTGCGGCTCAACGACGCCATGACCCAGCAGTTCTACGCGGGGGACGCCCAGGCCTACTGGAAATACGGCCTGAAGTCCGCCGAGTATGCGCTGCGCCAGGGTCAGCTCAGGTCCCTGTTCACCCCGGGGGACTACCGGCGCTTCGCGCTGTTCACCCCGGGCATCTGGAAGGGGTACTTCACCGCGGGCGATCTGTCGGCGCAGATCATCGGCCCTCAGGTGGAGCTGCGAATCACCGGCGTGCCCCAGCCCCATATCTACTTCGAGCTGTCGGTGATGGGCTTCGCGTCCGGCGGGCTCACCTACCTGAGCGGAAAGGAGATTCCGCACGAGGTGCTCAAGGGCTTCAGCCGAGGTGACGCGGAAGTCGTCTACCGCTTCACCCTGCCCGCCTGAGCGGGACCTACCAGGTTATCCCCGACGGGATTCGAACCCGCTGGGGAGCACGACGGGCTCAGCTGGCCTTGGCCACCGGACGCTCCACCACGATGTCCGGACGGGTGCTGCCCACGATGGCGAAGAGCTCCTGCTGCTCGGCGGCCGGAACGTTGTACTGCTCCAACACCGCCTTGAAGTGGGCGGCGAACACCTCCCACTCGGCGGCGGAGATGTTCAGGTGCGCATGCGACTCCAGCATCGAGCGCCCCGTGTAGCGCTGGGGACCGCCCGTTACCTGGCCCACCATCTCCGTGACCAGGTACTTGAAGCCGGCCTTGGACACGCGGTGATGCGCCTCATCCACCAGCGGGTTCGCGTTCAACGTGGGGTCGACCATGATGCGGTCGATGAAGGTGTCCACCACGGCGGCGATGGCATAGATGCCCCCCAGCCGCTCATACAACGACGGCTTCTTCGATTCAGTGCTCATGTCCGGCTCCAGGTGGGAACCCCTGGGTTCATCCCGGGTCCCCACGCGCCGGAATGTTAGTGCGGTTCGTCCCGCGGCGGGAAGAGCACGAGTCCCATGCGCACCGGACAGGTGCTCGCTCAGTAGCTCGCAGGTTGCCGTTACCGGCGTGCCGCATGAATTGAAACACCAAGGCCAGCACTCGGACGTCCAGGCGAGTCCCGCGGAGGCACCGAAAGAAACGCCGAGCCCGGGTAAAAGCCCGCCATCCCGCGAGCCAGCCCCCTTCGCTATCTCTGGGTCATGACCCTTGCTCACCTCGCAGGCCAGCCTACCGGTATGAAACTCCACCACTTCTCGTGGGGGCTCTATCCCCGGCGTGTCACCCTCTATCTCGCGGAGAAGGCAATCCGTGGCGTCCAACTGCTCGACATCGATCCGACAAACCCCAGGACAATGACCCGCGTCCACGAGCTGAGCCCCCTGGGCACGGTTCCAGTCCTCGAGACCGAGGACGGCCTCGTCATCCGGCAATCCCAGGCGATCCTCGAGTACCTCGAGGAGTGCTTCCCGGAACCGAACCTGATGGGCGAGACCCCGGCGGCGCGAGCCGCGACGCGCGAGCTCATGGCGCTCATCGACGAGGCGAGCACCTTCTTCGGGATCTGGTGCCACAAGGGCAGCCCCGTGTTCGCGGGGCTTGAGCCCCAGAGCGCGGAGGCGGCGGCCATGGCGGCCGAGGGGTATGGCAAGAGGATCCGGCTGCTCGACACCCTGATGGCCGATGCGCCCTTCCTGACCGGCGACAAGGTGACGATCGCCGACTGCATGGCCATGGCGCTGTTCCAATTCGCCAAGGGCTTCTATGGAGTCGCACTGCCAGCCGACTGCACGAAGCTCATTGGCTGGTACGAACGCTTCGCCAGGCGCCCCAGCGTGTCGACACCGGAATACCCTCCCGACCTGCTGCGCCTGTCGTATGGCTTGAAGACCACGCCCTGAGCCTCCGCGCGGGGCACGACGGGTTACAGGTCCAGCCGACGCAGCCGCAGCGCGTTGGAGATGACCGACACCGACGAGAGGCTCATCGCCGCCGCGGCCAGCATCGGACTGAGCAGCAGGCCGAAGAAGGGGTACAGCACCCCCGCGGCGATGGGCACCCCCAGCGTGTTGTAGATGAAGGCGAAGAAGAGGTTCTGCCGGATGTTGTGCAGCGTCCCCCGGCTCAGCTTGCGCGCCCGGGCAATCCCGCGCAGGTCCCCCTTCACCAGCGTCACCGCCGCGCTCTCCATGGCGATGTCCGTCCCCGTGCCCATGGCGATGCCCACGTCCGCCTGGGCCAGCGCCGGCGCGTCGTTCACCCCGTCCCCGGCCATGGCCACCGTGTGGCCCCCCGCCTGCAACCGCTTCACCACGTCACCCTTGCCCTCGGGCAGCACCTCCGCCACCACCTCGTCGATGCCCAGCTCCCGCGCCACCGCCTCGGCCGTGGTGCGGCTGTCCCCCGTGAGCATCACCACGCGCACGCCCTCACGGTGCAACGCGGCCAGCGCCTCGGGCGTGGTCGCCTTCACCGGATCCGCCACGCCGAGCAGTCCCGCGGGCTGGCCGTCCACCACCACGAACATGACCGTCTGGCCCTCGCGCCGCAGCGCCTCCGCGCGAGGCCGCAGCGCGCCCGCGTCCACGCCAAGCGACTCCAGCAGCACCACGTTGCCCAGCGCCACCCGCGCCTCCCCCACGAGCCCCGTCACCCCCTGGCCCGTCACCGAGCGGAAGTCCCGCGCCGCCGTCAGCACCGCTCCACGTGCCTCGGCCCCCGCCACCACCGCCGCCGCCAGGGGGTGCTCGCTGCCCCGCTCCAGGCTCGCCGCCAGGTGCAGCAGCCGGGCCTCGTCCATGCCGTCCGCCGCCACCACCGACACCAGCTTCGGCTTGCCCTCGGTGAGCGTGCCCGTCTTGTCCACCACCAGCGTGTCCACCTTCTCCAACAGCTCCAGGGCCGCGGCGTCGCGGATGAGCAGCCCCACCCCGGCGCCCTTGCCCATGCCCGCCACCACGGACATGGGCGTGGCCAGTCCCAGCGCGCACGGGCAGGCGATGATGAGCACCGCCACCGCGTTGACCAGCGCGTGCGCCAGCCGCGGCTCGGGCCCCAACAAGGCCCAGACGAGGAACGTCACCCCCGACACGGCGATTACCGCCGGCACGAACACCGCCGCCACCTTGTCCGCCAGCTTCTGGATGGGCGCGCGCGAGCGCTGGGCCTCGCTCACCCGCTGCACGATGCGCGCGAGCAGCGTGTCCCGCCCCACCCGCTCGGCCTTCATCACCAGGCCGCCCGTGCCATTGACGGTGCCTCCGGTGACGCGAGCGCCAAGGCCCTTCTCCACGGGGATGGACTCGCCCGTCACCATGGACTCGTCCACCGCGCTCGCGCCCTCCAGCACCACGCCATCCACCGGCACCTTCTCGCCGGGGCGCACGCGCAGCGAGTCCCCCACCCGCACCTGCTCCAGCGAGACGTTCTCCTCCCCCCCATCCTCGCGAATGCGCCGGGCCACGGCCGGGGCGAGGCCGAGCAGCGCCCGCAGGGCACCCGAGGTGGCCCGGCGGGCGCGCAGCTCCAGCACCTGCCCCAGCAGCACCAGCGTGACGATGACCGCCGCCGCCTCGTAGTAGACGGGCACCGCGCCCCCATGGCCGGTGAAGGCATGCGGGAGCAGCCCCGGCGCCAGCGTGGCGACGACGCTGAAGAGGTACGCCGCCCCGGTCCCCAGGGCGATGAGGGTGAACATGTTGAGGTGCCGGTTCTTCACCGAAACCCAACCCCGCTCGAAGAAGGGCCAGCCCGCCCAAAGCACCACCGGAGACGCCAGCACGAGCTGCACCCAGGCCATGAGCCGTGGGTTCAGGACGCGCCCCAGCGGCTGGCCCGGAAGCATCTCGGACATGCCCAGGAGGAACAGCGGCACCGAGAGGACGAGGCCCACCCGGAACCGCCGCGTCATGCTCACGAGCTCGGGGTCCGGCGCCTCCTCGGGCAACACCGTGCGGGGCTCCAGCGCCATGCCGCACGTGGGGCACGCCCCCGGCGCATCGCGAACGATCTCCGGGTGCATGGGACACACCCACTCGGTGCGCGCCGTCATCGTCACCGGCTGATCGGGCTCCAACGCCATGCCGCACATGGGGCAGGCCCCGGGGTGGTCCTGGCGGACCTCGGGATCCATCGGGCAGATCCACATCGTGCCTGGCGGCGCCTCCACCGGCTCCGGCGTGGCCTGGGGCACGAGGAACTTCTGGGGCTCGGCGGCGAAGCGCTCCCGGCACTTCGGATTGCAGAAGTGGTAGGTCGCCCCGTTGTGGACGTGGCTGCCACCCTTGGCGGTCGCCGGATCGACCGTCATCCCGCATACCGGATCCAGCACCTTGCCCTCCGCGATCGAGGGGGGTGCGTGCTGGGGGTCCGCGGGGGAGTGCCGCAGGTGGGTGTGCTCGTGAGCCATGGGAAGAACGACTCCTTTCACCCCGGCGGACGGAGCACCCGCCAGAGCCTTACAGTGGGCACGTTCCACGCCGCGCAACGGCGTGGATGGGGCCACGGTGCCCTGCCTGGCGAACGAGCAACTGGCGGCTCCCCGCCTGCCCCGCTGGACTCAGCTGGCCGCGCGAACGACCCGTGGAGGCCGCTCGCGACAGCGCTGTCCGGTGAACCCGGTCAGAGGCCGAGTTCGCGCAGCCCCGGATGATCCGACGGGCGCGGGCCCAGGGGCCAGAAGAACTTGCGCTCCGAGGCGGAGATGGGCACGTCGTTGATGCTCGCCTCGCGCCGGCGCATGAGGCCGTTCTCGTCGAACTCCCATTGCTCGTTGCCATGGGAGCGAAACCAGTTGCCCGCGGAGTCATGCCATTCGTACTGGAAGCGCACCGAGATGCGGTTCTCGTGAAACGCCCACAGCTCCTTGATGAGCCGGTATTCGAGTTCCTTCTCCCATTTGCGGGTCAGCAGACCGATGATCTCGGAACGTCCCTGGACGAACTCGGAGCGGTTGCGCCAACGGCTGTCCTGCGTATAGGCCAGCGCCACCCGCTGCGGATCGCGTGAGTTCCACCCGTCCTCGGCCTTGCGGACCTTCTCGACGGCGGTTTCGTAGGTGAAAGGAGGCAGGGGAGGTCGGAGTTCACTCATGAGGCCGTAGGTAATGACCATCCCCGCTCTCGCGCAACTTCATGGACTGGAGCCGGGCACGGGCTCGCCGACCATGCTCTCCAGGGCGAATCCGCTTCCCAGCCGGGTCACCGTGGCGCGCACGACGAACGGGATCGCCCACTCCGGCTGCTCGGGGCGGAGGATCCACGCCTCCGTGCGCGGCCCCCTCTCGAGGAAGACGGAGCCCGTCATCAGCCGCGCATGCTCGTCGACGGACAGCGCGAAGCGCCCTCCCTCGGACAGATCGAGGGTGAAGCCCTGGGGGGAGGGAGGCAAGGGGCTCCCGCGCCCTTGGAGCCCCGTGGCGCGCACCCGGAGCAGCCGCAGCTCGTCCCCCTCGCGCCGGGCCGTGATGAACTCCTCCAACAGCGCCGGTGACGTGGTGGTCTTGTGGATCGTGAGCTCATCCCCCGTGACGGCGATGATCTCATACACATGCCAGCTCCCGAGGTTGTCCATGTAGACCCACTTCTCCCCCTCGGCGAAGCGGCGCGGCGACCCGAGCGGATACAGCGTCAGGCTTCCCTCGTACACGACCCCGATCCGGAAGCCCGCGAAGTAGATACCCTGCAGCGAGCCTGGCTGTGGACCCTGCTTGAGCGGGAAGGTGGCCCCATCGATGGTCAACAGCGTCCGGGGACTGGCGAAGGCGCCCGCGTCGGCCCACATCACCGGCAACGCGTCATCCTTCGAGTGCCCCCCGGGATCGATGAACCCTCCCGGCTCCGTCGCGACGGGAGCGATGGACTGGAAGTGCAGGTCGATGTCCTCGCCGCGATAGGACTTGAACCTCAACCGGGAGGTCACGATGCCAGCGGCCTCCCGCTGCTCGTACTGGATGGGCCGGTAGACCGTCTTGCGTCCGGACAGCAACTCCGCGCGATCCCGCGCGAGCTGTACGTCATTGATGTGATCAATCTGGAACTTGTCATGCCGCGTGATGATTGCCCTCAGCAGCGGTGGCTGGCCGGCCCGCCGGTTCACCATGACCTCGATGGCCTCGTACACGGGGTGTTTCGCCGGGAAGACAATCACCAGCGCCTCGTTGCGCTCGAAGGTCAGGATGAAAGGCTGGATGAAGCCTTGGGTGTCAGGCGTCACGGAGGGAAGGTCCGCGGCCTGACAGACATTTCCCCCGGAGAACAGACTCGAGACGAGCAGCACCACGGCAAGTCCGGCTTGACAGACACGCATGGATATCCCTTCCCACTCTGTTCCAGACCTCGCGAGCGGAGCCCCATCATGCGTTCTGACACTCCCGCCGTGAATCAGGCGGCGGTCGGAGGCCATGGCGAAACCAGGCGCTGTGGACAATACCGTGCGAAGGCTGGGATGTACCTGGAGACAAGAAACGCGGGTATCCCTGTCCGCCGCGCGCTCCCCCGGGGAACATCGGCAGCAAGCTGGGCTTGTGGGCCATCGAGCCCCACATCGGCTGGGACGGTGGCGGAGCCAGGGTCGAGGAGCTCCTGGTGGCCGGACCGGAGCGTGCGTATTGGTTGGATGACGATGTGCCACAGGTGAGCGGAATCGCCAGGCAGGTGGGCCATGGGGCGTAGCAGGAAGGGCTTGGTGGGAGGGCTCGTTGTCGTGGTCCTCGGAGTCTGGTGGCTCAGCGCGCCACCGGCGTATATCCGTCCGGCCGAGGCCTATGTCCTGCCGGAGCCCAGCGCGGCGCTCCTCGCGGTCAAGGCAGCCGGCGATGACGTGGGCGCGGCGGGCCTGATGGGTCCGGCGGTGCCCGGACATGACGACGTGGTGCTGCAGGAGGAGCGCGGCCAGGCCTTCATCACCGCTCGAGACGGTTGGATCTGGCGGCTGGAGCTCGGCAGTGGCAAGGCCGAGCGCTTCGTGCGGACCCCCCTGGTGGCGTCCGGCGCGAAATTCCCGCCCGGGGAGACGGACCGGATGCTGTTCTGCGCCTCGCATCTCCATGGGTTCCAGCCGGAGCACGAAGCCTCCGTGGGCGTCTATGAGCTGCGCCTGTCCACGCGGGAGGTACGCGCCGTCGCCCTGCGGGTTCCCCTGCCTCCGCCCCTGAAGCCGGTGGGAGCACGAGGCGAGGGCGCGGTGTACCCCGTCGCGTCCACTCCCGCGCTGCGCTTCGCCGACATGACCGGGGCCAACAGCCGGCCGATCGCATTCTGCAACGACCTGGACATCAGCGAGGACGGTCAACGCATCTATGTATCGGAGCCCTATGACTATCCCGGCGCGGCCATGGGGAATGAGGCGGCCTTCCGCGAGGCGATCAGCCTGGCGCGCAACGGGCGGCTGTGGCTGTTCGATCTGAAGAGGAGCAGCGCCCAACTGGTGGCCCAGGACTTCCATTTCGTCGACGGAGTCCTGCTGGACTCCGGTTCCACCTCCACCCAGGGCGGCACGGGAAGGGAGGAATCCATCGTCATCTCCGAGACGCCCAAGTTCCGGCTGCTGCGCTTGTTCGTGGGGGGCCCCAAGGCAGGCACCGCCGAGATCCTGCAAGAGGGTCTGCCAGGAATGCCAGACGGACTGAGCCGGGATGAGCGCGGACGCATCTACGTGGCGCTCTATCGTGGCCGCCCCAGGAGCGCGGCATGGATTCACGCGAACCCGTGGCTCAAACCGCTGCTCTTGAGATTGCCACCCGCCTTGTTCCCCATCTCGCACGAGACGGGTTACCTGGTGCTGGATCCCAGTGGCGGCCAGCCTCTCTACCTGACCCTGCACGACGGGCAGCGCGTCAGCGCCATCTCCAAGGTCAACCCAGGCCGCGAGGGCATCTTCCTGGCGAGCTTCGACCACGACAACCAGGGCGTGCACGTCGTCGGCTACCCCGCCGTGCTGACGCTCCCACACGGGAACCCGCCCAGCGGAACGGCCTCCGGAAGGTAGCGGCCTCCCCCTCTTCCCCCTCCCAAGGAGAGCGAGCGTGGCCCTGGGCAGGCGATACACCCGGGGCGTGGTCTCCTGCCTGTCGCCGCCCCCCCACGGCTCCGCGCGAGGCTTCGAGCGCCTGGCCACACGCGGCGTCACGGCCAGGCCTCATCGCGGGTTGCAGCACTCGTCCTGGCGGAACTCCGGAGGAATGCCCCCTCGGCAGGTTCTCGGGGGAACCCCATGCTCCCCTCCTCCCGTGTGGATTTCACATGCGCGCGAACACGTATGATTCGAAGTGCTGGCGCGACGCCGTCATTGAGACTGGTTCTCGCCCGCGGGGGTCCTCCGCATGCTGGACATACCGGGTTATAGGGTTCTCGGCGCCATCCGGGCGATGGGCTCGAACGTGCTGTTCCAGGCGGTGCGAGAGGCCGATGCCCTACCCGTCATCATCAAGACGCCGATCGCGGCCTCGCCGGGTCCCGTCGAGAACGAGCGGTACCGGCGGGAGTTCGGAATCCTGCAGCGGCTGAAGGACGTGCGGGGCGTGGCCAGGCCCTATGCCTGCGATCGACTCCACGAGCGGCCCCTGCTCCTGCTCGAGTGGGTGCTCGGCCAACCCCTGTCCGAGACCACGGGCCAGCCCATGGAGCTCTCCCGGTTCTTGAACCTGGCCATCTCCCTGGCCTCCACCCTGGGGGAGGTGCACTGCCGCAACGTCATCCACAAGGACATCAAACCCTCGAACATCATCGAGGAGCCGTCGGGGGAGGCACGGCTCATCGACTTCGGGGTGGCCACGCTGCAGCAGGTGGAGCACCTGGACGCGGCGCCGACGCACCTGGTGGAAGGCACGCTGGCGTACATGTCGCCGGAGCAGACGGGACGGATGAACCGCGCGGTGGACTACCGCACGGACTTCTACTCGTTGGGGGTGACCTTTTACGAGCTGCTGACCGGGCAGCGCCCCTTCCAGGGACGGGATGCACTCGAGTGGTTCCACGCGCACATGGCGCGCACGCCGATTCCTCCCCACGAGCTGAACCCCCAGGTGCCGCCGGCCTTGTCCGCCATCGTGCTCAAGCTCCTGGCCAAGGTGGCCGAGGAGCGCTACCAGAGCGCCGAGGGACTCAAGGCGGACCTGGAGCGCTGCCGCGAGGCACTGAGCCAGAGCGAGCAGGAGGAGTTCGCGTTGGGGACGTACGACACGCCCAACCGGTTCCAACTGCCGCAGCGGCTCTACGGGCGCGAAGCGCAGGTAGCCACCCTGCTCGAGAGCTTCGAGCGGGTGGCCCGGACGAGCGCGCCGGAGTTGATCCTGGTCAGCGGGTACTCGGGCATCGGCAAGTCCTCGGTGGTGAACGAGCTGTACAAGCCCGTGGTCCAGCGCCGCGGCTTCTTCCTGCGGGGCAAGTTCGACCAGTTCCAGCGGGACATTCCCTACGCCACCCTGGCGCAGACCCTGCGCGAGTTGGTGCAACAACTGCTCGCGGGGAGTGATGAGGAGATCGCCCGGTGGCGCGAACAGGTGAACCAGGCCTGGGAAGGCAAGGGCCAGGTGCTCGTGGAGCTGGTGCCCCAGTTGGAAATCCTGGCGGGCCCGCAGCCCGCGCTCCAGGAGCTGTCCTCCAACGAGGCGCAGCACCGCTTCTACCGGGTGGTGCGCCAGTTCCTCTCGGTGTTCGCCACCCGGGAAAACCCCATGGTGGTGTTCCTGGATGACTTGCAGTGGGCGGACCTGGCCAGCCTGCAGATGCTCGGGCATCTGTTGTCGCATACCCAGCCGGAAGCCCCGCCGGTGCTCTGGATTGGCGCCTACCGGGACAACGAGGTGGGCCCCGCGCACCCCCTCATGCCGATGCTGCGCGAGGTGCTCGCGGCGGGGACGCGGCTGGCGGACATCCGGCTGGAGCCGCTGAGCGTGGCGCAGGTGGAGCACCTGGTGGCGGATGCGTTGCCCGGAGCGGAACGGGCGGTCGTCGCCCCGCTCTCGGCGCTGGTGCACGAGAAGACAGGAGGCAATCCCTTCTTCCTGATGCAGTTGCTGGTGGCGCTCCACCAGGATGGTCTGCTGGTGCGCGTGCCCGAGGGCGGGTGGCGGTGGGATGCCGCGGGGGTGAAGGCCCGGGACTACTCGGAGAACGTCGTCGACTTCATGGTGGGCAAGCTGCGCCAGTTCCCCCCGGGCACGCAGCACCTGCTGCGGCTGGCCGCGTGCGTGGGCACCCACTTCACCCTCCAGATGCTGGGCACCCTCGCCGGCCTGGGACAGCTGGAGGAGGTGGAACAGGGGCTCGAGCCCGCGCTCCAGGAAAGCATGCTGGTGCGCTCCGGCCCGGAGCAGTACCGCTTCCTGCATGACCGCATCCAGCAGGCGGCCCACTCCCTCGTCTCCGAGGAGGAGCAGAAGGCCATCCACCTGCGCATCGGCCGCCTGCTGCTCCAGAGCCTGACACAGGAGCAGGTGCACGAGTCGCTCTTCGACGTGGTGAGCCAGCTCAACGCCGGGGTGGAGCTGATGGAGGATGCCGCGGAGCGCCACCAGCTCGCGCGGTTGAACGCCGAGGCGGGACGCAAGGCCGCGGCCGCGGTCGCGCTCCGCCCCGCCCTCACCTACCTCGGCATGGCCTTCACGCTCATCCCGGGAGACCCCTGGACGACGGACCCCGAGCTGGCCTTCAAGGTACGGCTCGCGCGGGCCAGATGCGAGCTGCTGAGCAGCAACATCGCCGAGACGCGCCAGCTCACGGAGGAGCTGCTGTCCCGCGCGCGGAGCCGTGCGGACATCACCGCCGCGTATTGCCTGAAGAACGACATCGGCCTCGTCACGGGCGACATCCAGGGCGCCGTCACCTGCATGCTGGAATGCCTCGACGTGCTGGGCATGCCCATCTCACGCCACCCCACCCAGGAGGAGGCGATCGCCGCCCATGACGAGGTGTGGGCGCTGCTGGGGGAGCGCTCCATCGAGAGCCTCATCGACCTGCCGCCCATGACGGATCCGGACATGAAGCTGGTCATGGGTGTGCTCGCCTCGCTCTTCGGACCGGCCTACTTCAGCGATCACCACCTGCTCATCATCGACCTGAGCCGCATGGTCTCGCTGACGCTCCGCTACGGCTTCTCGGAGGCCGCGGTGCTGGGAATCTGCTGGTTCGGGGTGCTGACCAGCTCCTACTTCAAGCGGTACCGGCAAGGCGAGGCCCTGGGCCAGCTCGCGTGCGAGCTCATCGAGCGGCACAACCTGCCCGATCGCCGCACGCGGGTGCTCTTCGGGGTGCAGTACACCGACTACTGGACCCGCCCCATCCACCTCGTGCACGAGATCTCCCTGCGCGGCTTCCGGGACGATCTCCAGTCCGGGGACTTCCTGAACGCCAGCTTCTTCTGCCACATGATCGTCCAGAACCGTCTGGCCATGGGGCACAACCTCAAGGACGTCTACGAGGAAGCGGTCTCGCGCGGCGAGTTCGTGAACAAGGCGGGGGTCGTGGATGCGATGGACATGCTCCTGAGCTACCAGGCCTACGTGCAGCAACTGCGCGGGCTCTCGCGCTCCTTCGACACGTTGAGCGGGGGTGACTTCGATGAGCAGGCCTTCGAGGCCACCCGGCAGATTCCCGCGCGCATGGGCACCATGCGGTGCATCTATTGGATCGTGAAGCTCCAGTCGCGCTTCATGTGTGGCGCCTACGCGGAGGCCCTGGAGGCGGCGGACAAGGCGGCCGAGCTGCTCTGGTCCATGCACGGCATGCTCTTTCTCAGGGAGTACCAGTTCTTTCGCGCCCTGAGCCTGGCCGCGTGCTTCGAGGGGGCCGCGCCCGAGGAGCAGCGGCGGTTTCTCGAGGCCATCCAGGTCCACCAGCGGCAGCTCGCGGACTGGGCGGAGCATTGCCCCGAGAACTTCCACGCGCTCGAGCAGATGGTGGCCGCGGAGCTGGCGCGCCTGGCGGGCCGGGCGGACGAGGCCACACGCGCCTATGAAGAGGCCATCCGCGCGGCGCGGGAGAGCGGTGCCACCCAGTACGTGGGACTGGCCAGTGAACTCGCGGCCAACTTCTGGCGCACACGGCGGGCCTCGGTGGTCGCCCATGCCTTCGCGAGGGAAGCCCGGGCGGCGTACCAACAGTGGGGAGCCCTGGGCAAGGTGCAGCACCTGGAATCCCAGTGGCCCCACCTCGCTTCCTCGGCGGACGCCGAGGAGGCGCTGACCACCCACAGCACGGCCTCGACCCGCATCGACGCGCTCACGGTCGTCAAGGCCCAGCAGGCCGTCTCCAGCGAGATCGTGCTGGAGCGACTGGTGACGACGCTGCTGCGCGCGGCCATCGAGAACGCGGGCGCCCAGAGCGGCGCCCTGCTGCTGCCGGAAGGGCACTCACTGTCGGTGGCGGCCATCTCCGGGACGTCATCGGAGGGGGGGCCCCACGAGCTGCCCTGGACGATCCTGTCCTATGTCCGGCGCACCCGGGAACACGTGCTCATTGGCGACGCCTCCAAGCCCCACCCGTTCTCGGCCGATCCCGCCCTGGCGCGCGGCGGAGCACGCTCGGTGCTGTGCCTGCCCCTGATGAAGCAGGAGCAGTTCTCCGGAGCGCTGTATCTGCAGAACAACCTGGCCACCAATGCCTTCAGTCCGGCGCGCCTGGCGCTCCTGGGACACATCGCCTCGCAGGCGGCCATCTCCATCGAGAACGCGCGGCTGTACGCGGACGTGCAGCGCGCCCGGACGGAGCTGCGCCGGGCCAACGAGGAGCTGGAGCGGCGGGTGGAGGAGCGCACCCGCGAGCTCAAGCAGGCCCAGGCCCGCCTGGTGGACACCGCGCGCGAGGTGGGCATGGCGGAGGTGGCCTCCAACGTGCTGCACAACGTGGGCAATGTGCTCACCAGCGCCGTCGTCAACCTGGAGATGATGCGCCAGGCCGTGGGGTCCTCCCGCGTGGGCCGGCTGAAACAAGCCACGGCCCTGCTGATGGAGAACCAGACGAACCTGGTGGAGTTCCTGGCGGATGGCTCGCGCGGCAGCCGCCTGCCGGAGTACCTCTCGGTGGTGGCCGACGAGCTGGTGCGCGAGCAGACCCGCCTCATGGAGGACATGGATGCGATGGGCCGGCACATCGACCACATCCGCGCCATCGTCCAGGTGCAGCAGACGTACGCGCGCAACGCGTTGATGACGGAGGAGTGCGATCTGGCCCAGCTCATCGATGATGCCCTGCGCATCCAGATGGAGACGCTGCAGCGTCACGGCGTCTGCGTCCAACGCGAGCTGTCGGAGCTCCCCAAGGTGAGGGTGGACAAGCACAAGGTGTTGCAGATCCTCATCAACCTGCTCAGCAATGCCCGGCACGCGCTGGAGGCCATGCCCGAGGGCAAGCGCCACCTGTGGGTGAGACTGGCCGCGGTGGGGCCCGTGGTGCGCATCCAGGTGGAGGATGACGGAATGGGCATCGCTCCCGAGGTGAAGGGCAAGCTCTTCACGCACGGCTTCACCACGCACAAGAATGGCCACGGCTTCGGGCTGCACTCGAGCGCGCTGGCGGCGCAGATCCTCAATGGACGCCTGACGCTCGAGAGCAATGGGCCTGGCCAGGGCGCCGTGGCCACGCTGGAGCTTCCTCTCACCTGAGCGGGGCGCGCAGAGGGTCTGGCCCCTCCGTGACGCTTCGTGAAAAGCGTTACAGCGGGGCCTCGCTTTTCCAGGGGACTTGCGTCTTGAGATGACTCACGCGCACGTGCTTGAGTGAAGGCTCCCCATCCCGGAGGCACACCATGGCTCGCGTCATCCAGGCATGCGACGTCGAGGCGCAGGGCCACCTCGTCAACGCCCTGCTCGACTCCGGGGAGGCCGTGCGGCCCGAGGTGAAACGCATCATGGCCGCGCACGGGTTCACGGCCACCACGCTCCAGCCGTGGTATCCCCTGCCGGACTTCCTGCGCTGCCTGGAGGACATCCAGACCCACGTGGGCCGCTTCTCACTGCGCGCCATCGGCCAGCAGCTTCCCCGGTACACGGTCTTTCCTCCCCACATCACCTCCTTCGAGATGGCCCTGATCCTGGTGGATGAGGCCTACCGGATGAACCACCGGGGCCCGGGAGACATTGGCGGCTACCACCACGAGCCCGTGGACGGACATGCCGCGCGCATGCGGTGTGACAACCCCTATCCCTGTGAGTTCGATCAGGGCCTGCTGGAAGCCCTCCACGTACGCTTCGCGAGCCCGGGCGCGTTGCGGCTGCGCATCACGCATGGCCCCGGAGGTTGCCGCGCCCTCGGCGACGCCGCCTGTATCTACCAGCTCAAGTGGTGAAGGGGGCGCGTCCCTCGGCACAGGGGACCGATTTTGTCTGGCTTTACAGGGAGCCCCTGCGCGCGCGCCCCTCGCGGACGGCACGGACGAGGGTGCTTGCCGCCACCTCGCAGTCCTCCGCGGAGCAGATGGCGGACACCACCGAGACCCCATCCGCCCCGGCGGCGACGACCGCCGCGGCGTTGGCGGCGGAGATGCCACCGATGGCCACGGCCGGCACGGGCAGCAGGCGCCGCAGCCGGGCGAGTTCCTCCAGCCCGAGCGCCGGGGTGGCATCCGGCTTGGAGCCGGTGGGGAAGATGGGACCCACGCCCGCGTAGTCCACCACCGCCGGATCCAACGTGGGCAGGTCCTCCGCCCCGGTGATGGACAGGCCCACCAGCGCATCGGGCCCCAACAACCGCCGGGCCACCTCGGGCGGCAGGTCGCCCTGCCCCACGTGCACCCCGTCCGCCCCCATCGCCAGCGCCAGGTCCACCCGATCATTGACGATGAGCGGCACCCCGAGCGGACGGAGCCGCTCGAGCAGCGCCCGGCCCAACGCCAGCGTCTCGCGCGCCGGGACGTCCTTGTCACGCAATTGCACCAGGGTCGCCCCGCCGCGCACCGCGGCGAGCACCACGTCCACCAACTCGCGCCCACGCGACAGCAGGCGGTCGGTGACGAGGTAGACGGACAGGTCGGGCACACGGCGGCTCATGGTGACGGTCTCCTTCAGCGCAGGCGGGCGCGGGCGCGCACGGTGTCCTCATCCAGGGTGTAGAGCGCGTCCAGCAGGTGGAGCTGCAACGAGCCCGGACCCTTGGACTGCCCGGCGGCGAGCTCCCCGGCCAGGCCCAGCACGGCGAGGGCGCGCGCGGCGGCCAGCACCGCGTCGGGCTCCACCGCGAGGAAGGCGCCCACGAGCGCGGACGCCGTGCACCCCATGCCCGTCACCCGGGCCATGAGCGGGTGGCCGTTGTCCACCGCCACCACACGCGAGCCGTCGGTGATGTAGTCCGTCTTGCCCGTGACAGCCACCACGGTCCCCAGGCGGGAGGCCAACCCCCGAGCTGCCTCGAGCGAGACCTCGGAGGACTGGGTGCTGTCCACCCCGCGCGTGGCCCCCGCCTCGCCCGCCATCGCGAGCACCTCCGAGGCATTGCCACGGATGACCGCAGGAGCCTGTCGCGCCAGCTCGGCGGCGGTGGCGGAGCGGTAGCGCGTGGCGCCGGCGCCCACCGGATCCAACACCCAGGGCACCCGCGCCTGGCGCGCGGCGTGGACGGCCAGCCGCATCCCCTCCACCCAGTCCGGAGACAGGGTGCCGATGTTCACCACCAGCGCCTGCGAGAGGACCACGAAGTCGGCCACCTCCTCCCGCGCATGCACCATGGCGGGCGAGGCCCCCACGGCGAGCAGGGCGTTGGCCGTGTTGTTCATCACGACGTAGTTGGTGATGTTGTGCACGAGCGGCGAACGCTCCCGCACCGCCTTCAGCGACTCCCACACTCCCACACTCAGCTCCACCGACAGCTCCTCTTCATCGGGTCCCCTCCGCGCGGCCTCTTCGACAGGCTCCTGGCGCTCCTGCTTCGCCCAGACACCCTACGCCCGACAAGCCTCAATCGCCGCTCCGAATCGTTATGAACTCCATCTAGTTTTCCCGGTGGGTGAAGGAGGTGCGACCCACGCCCGCGGTGCTGTCCACCCAGACAGAAGGAGAACCCCCCGCCTGGAGTTCCCCAGCTCCACAAGACTTTTACACGAATAGCTGCTTTTCAGTTCTATCCTTGAAATCAGGTTTACAAAAACCTTATCCTGGAATAGTCATCTTTTCGTCACTCCCGGAGACAGGACATGATGCGTCAAACCCTCGCCTTCCGTCGGCATGTCCAGATTCCCCTCTTGTGTCTGGTGGCGGTGTTGAGCAACTCCTGCCAGGAAATCAATGGCGCTGTCACCACGATCCAGGGCGCGATCGACATGATTGGCCGTGAATCCTCATCGTGGCAGAGCACGATGAAGGAACTCGAAGCCAACCTGTTCAAGGATGGTGATGATCTCATCGCCCATCAGGTGACGATGTTGGCGGAGCGAGGCATCGCCACGGGCAGCGCCGAGCTCAGATGTGATGTGGACTTCATCGGGAACCGGATGATCGAGGGGCTCAAACGGATCATCGACGAGATGGAAGGCCGGACCCCAGCCTCCCCGGTACCGCATTTCTGCACGGTGTCTCCGACCGTGGTCGAGCTGGATCAGGTCCAGCAGGGCTCCCTGGTGGGCGTCAACTTCTACGGCTATGACTTGTTCGAGAAGGACATCCGGGATTCGAACGTCAGGGTCATCCTGCAGAACAGGAATGGCTCTCAGCAGGACATCACTTTCGCCAGATCCTTCCTGTCGCATTACCTGATGACCATCCGGGTCGACGATGCGCGCATCGACTACAGCGGCGAGAGCGAGAAGCTGGTGATCACCGCGGGGGAGAAGGTCCTGAGTGAGATCAGCATCGTCTCCAGGCTGCCGACGTATTTCGATTGGTGCCAGGGAGACGCGCCGCCCCGCCTCGCGGAGGACGTCGGGCAGACCTGCGCCCTGAGCCGGATGTCTGGCAGGTTTGGAGGCGCCACGGACTCGGTTTCCACCCTGACGAGCAATGGCTCCTGGTATCTTTCTGGGAATTCGAGCGAGGCCGGGGTGTGCGCGTCGGCGACCTGTGCCAATGGCTACCCCAGGGCCGGTGATTTCAGGTGGAGCGCGGGGACGTCCCCCGTGCGGATGGTCCTTCAAGAGGGCAACGCCTGCTTCCTCACGAGCATCTCGGGCCGGTTCCAAGGGGCGAATGATCGCATCGAGATCTCGGTGGGCAGCGACGGCTACTACTATCTCGGGGGCGGCACCCAGCCTGGCGCCTCGGCGACTGCCCGGTGCGTGGGGAAGGTCTCCCACCACAGCGAGTTCACCTGGTCCAAGGGCATGGGAAAACTCCCCTTGGGGACGGCGACCGCGCAGGTGTGCTTCTTGAGCATGGTGTCGGGCCATTTTGGGGGCACGTTGGACTCCGTGCGCGCCTACATCCAGAACGGCTCCTGGTATCTGGATGGTGTGGCGGAACACGCGAACCTCACCGCATCCGTCTCATGCATTTCCCGGTTGTAGATGCGAGTCGAAGAGCCATGGGTGGCTGGCTTCACAAGGGAGACGGTATGAAGATGTCGAAATGGCTTGTTTTCTCTCTCCTCGTGGCTCCACTGACCGGAGCTGTTGGGGGCTGTGGTCTGGGGCTGGACGATCTGCCCAGTTCGGGAGGACCCCCCCTCGAGTCTCCACAGCAGGGTGGGCCCGCGGAGCCTGGTGAACCCACGAAGCCTGATGACCCCGCGCAGCCCACCTGCACCCCGCGCAGTTGCGAGGGCGGTTGCTGCCTCAGGGGCGCGTGCTACCGCACCCAGTCCAATTACGCGTGTGGAAGCATGGGAGCGCAGTGCTCGATGTGCCAGTTGCTCCAGAGCTGCCAGAAGCAAGACGTGCTCCGGGGTTGGGAATGTCTCGCCGATCGCGCCACGCACTGGTCGCTCCAGCCGCTGAGCGCCTCGATTCCCCCCTCGAAACCGGATGGAGGTTCATGGGATATGGGCACTGACGCTCCCGACGTGGTCGTGGAACTGGACTGCCCAGCCGGAGGCTCCGTGGGCAAGGTGAAGACCGGGGAGTCTCCCAGCTTCACTCCCAGTTGGAACGATGGCGCCTGTGTGACGACCTCTCCCGAGTTGCTGAACGCGCCCATCAGCATCAGGGTCCTGGATGTCGATCTCTTCTCCAGCGAGGAGATCCTCACCACGTCCTACACGCTCGAGGAGAAGGACTTCGCGGCGGGCATGCTCGAACTCCCCATCTCCGCGGACGGGAGCCATACCTTGAAGCTGCGGCTGTCCCGAGTTGAGTCGCTCGCGCAACCCTGACTGGCCCTGAAGGCCCTCCCGTACAACACAAGCGGATTTCTGCCTCGGCAGGGAAATCGCGTCGAGAACCTCGCTGCCGAGGTGGCTGGCAATTGGGAGCAAACCCTTCCATTCGTTAATTGACAGCAACCCACGTATGGCACTACATGCGCACGCAGTGTCACACCGCGTGTCCATCACGGATGAATGCCATGTCTAGACAGGGAACGGCTGTTCAAAGCGACGATTTCACCGAGGCGGAGTTGATGATGCGTGCCCGGGGGCTCGCCGACCTCGCCTGGAAGCATCGGGAGGAAACCGAGGCCACCCGTCGGCTTCCCCGCGTGGTCATCGACGCGCTGTTCGACTCGGGCCTGCTGCGGCTCGGGACCTCGAGGCGAATGGGCGGCCTCGAGGGGCACCCGCTGACGCTCGTCGAGGTCGGACGGGAGCTGTCGCGTGGGTCGGCGGCGCTCGGCTGGCTCTACGGCCTGACGGTCGGGCACCAGTGGTACCTGTCGTTCATGTCCGAGCGCTTCCAGCAGGAGGTCCGTGACTCCAAGCCGGGGCTGATCGTCGACTCGCTGGTTCCCGCCGGCCAGGCGGAGCCCGTCGACGGGGGCTTCCTGCTGTCCGGTCACTGGAAGTTCGTCAGCGGCGTGGAGTGGTGCTCGTGGGCCGGTCTGGCCGTCGTCGCGAAGCTGCCCGGCCGGACGGAGCCCGAGCCGCTCGTGATGTTCGTCCCGGCGGACAAGCTGAAGATCGAGGACACCTGGCACACGGTCGGCCTGCGCGGCACCGCGAGCAACGAGATCAAGCTCGAGCGCGTGTTCGTGCCGCTGCACCGCATCTTCGCCCTGGCGCGCTTCGCCGCCGACGGCAAGCCGCAGGGTGAGGTGAGCGAGCCCGGCACGCTGTACAAGCTGCCCTTCATGGCGATGGCGGCCATCCAACTGTGCTACCCGGCGCTCGGCGCGGCGCAGCGGGTCCTGGAGGAGTACGCGGCCTGGACGAAGAAGCGCGTGCGCGCCTACGAGCACACGGCGGCGAAGGAGGCCCCGTACTCGCAGATGACGCTCGCCGATGCCACCGTCAAGTGGGACGCCGCGCGGGCGCTCCTGCTGCAGTATGTCCGCGACGCGTGGGATGCCGCCGAGGCCGGGCGCCTGGTGCCGAGCGAGGAGGAGCGCGCGCGGATGTTCGGCCAGCGGGCCTTCATCACGCGCACCTGCGCCGAGCTGACGAACCAGTTGTTCCTCGACTCGGGGGCCATGTCCCTGTTCGAGACGTCCGCCATGCAGGCGCTGTGGCGCGACGTGAACGCGGCCTCGATGCACATGGTCCTCAGCCGCGGGGACGCGCTCACCAGCCTCGGCCGCACGCAGATGGGTCTGCCCGGCCACCACTTCGCCTGACGCCGCCGCCCCCTCGCCCGGGAGGATTCGCTCCTCCAGGGAGCCGTGGCGAGGTGGCGGGGAGGCCTCAAGGCTCCGGCTGCAGGCTGTCGAGCAGCGCCTTCAGCGCCAGCGAGGGCGTCACCGAGCGCGCGTAGACCGCGTTCACCTGTGTCTCCGGCAGGGGTTGGTCCGGCAGGAGCCGCAGGAGAGCTCCCTGGTCGAGTTCGTGCGAGACCAGGAACAACGGCACCAGGGCGATTCCCAGCCCGGCCCGCACGGCATCGCGGGTGACGAACATGTTGCCCGTGCTCATGCGCCAGACGATGCGGACCGTTTCCTCGCCGATGTTCCAGTGATCGATGTCGATGCGCGTGACGATCGCCCGATGACGGCTCAAGTCCTCGGCTCGCCGCGGCATTCCGTGGACATCCACATAGGCGGGAGCGGCGACGAGCACCATGGGCACCGTGTCGAGCTTCCGGCTGATCAGCTCACTGTCATCCAGCACGCCCATGCGAATGGCGAGATCATAGCCCCCCGCCACCAGGTTGACCCGCTCGTCACTCAGGCGCAGATCGATGTTCACGGCGGAATGGCGCTCGAGAAACCGGAACAACCTCGGCGCGATCACCAACTGGCCATAGGCCACCGTCGCGGACACGCGCAGCAGACCGGAAGGCGCGGCGTGGCCCGCCATCACCTCGACCTGGGCCAGCTCGGCATCGCGGACGATGGGGCGGATGCGTGTGAAGTAGCGCCGGCCCACATCGGTCAGACTCAGTGCGCGCGTGGAGCGGTGCAGCAACGGCGCGCCGAGCCGCTGCTCCAGGAGCGCGAGCTGACGGCTCACCGTCGCCTTGGGTATGCCGACCGCGCGGCCCGCCGCACTGAGTGAGCCGTGCTCCACGACCTTCACGAAGAGCGCCATGCCCTCGAAATCGATGAGCTGATCCATTGTTCCACTTCCTGGACGCCGCAATTTCAAAAACGCCCGGGGCGCCAGGCAATCGCCCCCGGGTGGCTTCAGACAAATATCACCGTCTTGCCTTGCGCGTGCCCCTCGGCCACGTGACTCATCGCCGCGGCGGTCTCGCGCAGCGCGTACCGCCGCTCGATCACCGGAGTCACCTTTCCGGCTTCGATGAGCGACCGGAGGAAGAGCAGATCTTCCCGCCGCGGCATGGCCATCAGCGACGTCATCCTCTGGCTGCCGAACATTCCCGCCAGCATCACTCCGAGCATCCAGACGACGGGCCCGATCCAGTTTCCGCCCGGAGAGCCAGCGGAGGAGACGAACACCCCCTTGGGCTCGAGCACCGCCCGGCAGCCGGAGACCGGGCGGTTGCCCACCAGATCGAGCATCACGTCGTAGCGCTCCGGGCCCCGCGTGAAATCCTCGCGGGTGTAGTCAATCACCCGATGGGCTCCGAGCGAGCGGACCTTGTCGACGTGGCGCGTGCTGCAGACCGCGGTCACCTCCGCGCCCAACGCCCTGGCGATCTGCACCGCGAAGGTGCCCACGCCTCCCGAGGCGCCGTTGATCAGGACCTTCTGCCCCGGTTTGAGCTGCCCGGCGTCGCGCAGCCCCTGCAGCGCGGTCATTGCTGAAATGGGCACCGCCGCCGCCTGCTCGAAAGTCAGATTGGCGGGTTTGGGCGCGAACAGGTCCGCGGGCGCGCACACGTATTCGGCGAAGGCGCCTCCCGGCACCTGGCCGTAGACCTCGTCTCCGGGTTTGAGCGTGGTGACGTGGGGGCCCACTTCCTCCACCGTCCCGGCCAGCTCCTGCCCCGCGATGCGGCGCTTGGGCCGCAGCAGACCGAACACCAGACGGACCAGATACGGCGTGCCGGTGAGCAGGTGCACATCGCCCTGGCACACCGCGGCCGCATGCACCCGGACCCGCACCTCGCCGTCACCCAACACCGGCCGCTCCACCTCCTCGAACCGGAGCACCTCGACCGAACCGTAGGCGGGTTGGACGATCGCTTTCATGGTCTTCATCGGGCTCTCCTGGCCCACGCTGTAAGCCGTGTCAAGCCGACCCGCCAGATCATACGGCCCTTCCACGCGACGTCGCGGGCCAGCGCCGTGCCCCTCGCTCCCTCGCTGGCTCAACGAAGCGCATTCCCGCGATATGGTGCCCGCGGGTCACCGGCCCAGCGAGCCCCCATGTCTCCATCGTCCAGCCCCCGAGTCCCGCTGGCCCGATCAACGCTCCTGAAGATGGGGGTGCGCATCGGGGTCATCATCGCCCTGTGCACGCTCTTCAGCTACCTGCACATGCTTCACACCGTGCGCACCAAGGCACTCGCGCAGTTGCAGCAGCATGTCGCGGAGCGCAGTGAGCGGGAGCAGACCCTCTTCGTGCTGGCGGAGGACAACCACGCCTTCCTCAAGAAGGCCCTGGAGGAGCGGATCCGGGTGCTCGAGCGGGAAGACGTGAGCGCCCGCTTCGAGAGCCTGTTCGCGCGGCGGCCCGATGGCACGGTCCGCAACAGACCCGAACTCTTCGACGGAAAGAGGCAGGTGCAGGGCTTCATCTCCCCGAACGTGGTCATCGATGATGGATTCCGCACCCGGTTCATGGCCGCGTATGACGTGCTCACCCGGTACGGGCCAGCCATCGGCGTCCGGTTCACCACGACCTACATCAACCTGACGGAGGGGGGGATCGTGGGCTTCTGGCCGTGGGCTCCCACCTGGGCCCAGCAGATCAGACCGGACTTCTCGATCACCGACTACGAGGACTACACGCTCACCCTGCCCGAGAACAACCCCCAGAGGCAGACCATCTGGACGGGCATCTATCTGGAGACCGTCTCCAATGTCTGGATGGCCTCGGTCTCGACACCACTGGACATGGACGGTCACCATGTCGCGTCGATCGGCAACGATGTCCTGCTCGACGAGTTCATGCACCGCACCGTCAACGACCACCTGCCCGGTGCCTACAACATCATCTTCCGCGAGGACGGCCAGCTCATCGCCCACCCCGAGCAGAGGGTGGAGGGCGCCACCACCCCCTACAACATCCTGAGCGCCGCCGAGCAGCCCGGGGCCGAGGCCCATCGCCTCGGCTCCAAGGAGAGCGCGGCCCATCTGCGCGGCATCTTCGAGCGGGTGAAGAACCGCGAGCCCGGTCAGACCCTCCTGGCGGTGCCGGAGTACGGCGAGTACGTCGCGGTGATGCGGCTGAAGGGTCCCGGCTGGTACCTCGTCACGGTGTTGCCCGAGAGCATGGTGTCGCGGCCCGCCTTCGCCGCGGCACGCTATGTGCTGCTGATCGGCCTCCTGTCGCTGCTGCTGGAGCTGGTCATCATGAACCGGGTGCTCCAACGGCAGATCTCCCATCCCCTGGAGAAGCTGACCCGGGCCACCGGCAAGGTGGCGACCGGCGACTTCCAGGTGGCGTTGGACACCGCTCGCCAAGATGAGCTGGGACAACTGGCCCGCGCCTTCCAGCATATGGCCGACGGGGTCCAGCGCCGGGAGGGAGCCCTGCGCCAGGCCCATGAAGGGTTGGAGCAGCGGGTGGAGGCGCGCACCCATGAGCTCGAGGAAGTCCACGCGCAGTGGATACAGACGGCCCGGCGGGCGGGCATGGCGGAGATCGCCACCAACGTGCTGCACAACGTGGGCAACGTGCTCAACAGCGTCTACACCTCGGTCCAGCTCGCCAGGGATCGGACGGCGGGGATGCGAGTGGAGCACGTGGGCCGGGTGGCCCGGATGCTCGAGGAGCACCAGTCCGACCTCACCACCTTCCTGACCGGGGACGCGCGCGGGCAGCACCTGATGCCCTTCCTGGACAAGCTGGGGGAGAACCTGCGCGAGGATCGCGCGGAGATCGTCTCGCTGATGGATGACGTGAGCCGCTACACCGAGCACATCGGTGACATCGTCAAGGTGCAGCAGAACTACGCCCGCCTGCCCCGGCTGCACGAGCCCGTCGACCTGGCGCTGCTGGTGGAGGACGCCTTGCGCATCAACTCGGCCGGGCTGACGCGTCATCAGGTGAAGGTGGTGCGCAACCTGGTGTCGCTGCCCCCCGTGATGACGGACAAGCACAAGACGCTGATGATCCTCGTCAACCTGGTCTCCAATGCCAGGTACGCCCTGGACACGGTGGCACCGGGCGAACGGCGCCTGAGGGTGACGTTGGAGCAGTCCTCCACGAACCGTGTCCGCATCGGCATCCATGACAATGGGATGGGAATCGCCCCGGAGCTGCGCCCCCGCCTCTTCCAGCCTGGCGTCACCTCGCACACGCACGGGCACGGCTTCGGCCTGCACGCCAGTGCCCTGGCGGCACAGGAGATGGGCGGGTCCTTGACCGTCCACAGCGAGGGGAGCGGACACGGAGCCACATTCATCCTGGAGTTGCCCTCCCCCCCGGCCCAGCCACGGGCCTGAAGACATCTCCATCGACCCGGCCCGCGTGCCGTCCAACCAGCGCGCCGCTCCATTGTTTCATTCCATGGACACCGCTGTTCCAGAGGCACCTCTGTTGGTCCAAGGCCTCGCCTTCTATATCCAGGACCATGACGCCTCCCCCCGCGACCGGCCCTGAGATGCCGGTCTTCCCCACCGCCCCCCAGGCCTCGACCCGGACCCGGCTCACCAAGGCCCTCCTCGGGTTCACCATCGTCGCGACGGTCCTCGTGGTCGCCATCGCCGACGTGTTCAACTCCACCCACCTGTTCAATCCGCGGTGGCCGGGCCATGCCCGCTTCCACATCGGAATGCAGTTCACCACGCTGGTCCTGGTGTCGCTCGCCTCGCTCGGCGCGCTCGCCGGGCCCCTGGACAAAGCCAAGGCGTGGCTCGCGGCGCTCGCGCCCCTCACCTTCTGGCCGGGCCTGCTCGTCGCCTGGTTCATCCCCGGCACCGACGTCTATGCCACCGACGAGCTGCGCCAGATGGGCATCCCCATCAACCTCGGCCTTTCCCTCCTCTTCATCGCCGTGACGCTCTGGGGGGTCTGGCTGGCGAGCACTCCGGAGAAGCGGGCCCGTTCCGCCCCGGACGCGCCGCGGAGGATGCACGAGGGGCGGCAAACCGCTGCGTAGTCCTCGCGTGTCCGCGCCCTCCGGGGGAGCACCACGGCACCCACTCGCATGACGTTCGTGCCAGCACCCTGCTATACGAGCGCTCCTTCCAGCGCTTCCTCCTTCAACGCCACCGGGACAGCCCGTGGTCGGGGCGCTGTTACGGGGTGCAGATGGCCGGCCTCACCTCTTCAGCGCGAGCAACTTCCAGGTCCCCCTCCGGTCCGCGTCTCCTCCAGGAGATGCGATGAGCGCCTCCTCCGGCTTCCCCCAGGTGGACGAGAATCAGCTCCTTCATCTGCTCGCCAGCCATGCCGCCGAGGCGTTCTACCTGATGGACGACAAGGGGCATGTCACCTACCTCAACCCGGCGGCCGAGCGGATGTTCGGCTGGACCCGGGAGGAGATGCTCGGGCGGGTCCTTCACGATCTCCTCCACCACCACCATCCGGATGGGACGCCGTTCCCCATGCACATGTGCCGCCTCGGGCTGGTGATGACCGAGGGGCGGACCCTGAGGGATCACGAGGATCTCTTCATCCACCGGGATGGCTCGTTCATCCCCGTCCTCTGCTCCAACGCCCCCATCCTCGCCGAGGGGCGCATCGTGGGCGCGGCGCTGGTGGTGCATGACCTCACCGTGCGCAAGCGGGCCGAGGAGGCCCGGGCGGAGCAGGCACGGCAATTCCAGCTGCTGATCGACACGCTTCCCCACCTCGCCTGGATGTCCCGGGCCGACGGCGCCTGCGAGTTCGTCAACCGGCCCTGGCACGAGTACACCGGTCTCTCCATGGCGGAGTCGCTCGGGTACAACTGGACGCTCGTGGTTCACCCGGAGGACCTGCCGCACGCGCTGGAGCAATGGCGGCGGGCACTGGAGAGCGGCGAGCCGTACGAGACCGAGATGCGGATGCGCCGGGCCCGCGATGGGGCATGGCGGTGGTTCCTCGCCCGGGCCCAGCCGGCGCGAGCCGCGGACGGAAGCATCGCGCGGTGGATTGGTTCGTGTACCGACATCGACGAGCAACGGCGCGCCGCCCAGGAGCGCCTGGAGCTGCTGCGGCGCGTGCAGACCGCCCACGCGGCGGCCGAGGAGGCCAACCGGCTCAAGGATGACTTCCTCGCCACCGTGTCCCACGAGCTGCGCACGCCGCTGACGGCGATGCTCGGGTGGATCCAACTGCTGCGCTCCGGACGCCTGCCCGAGGAGAAGCGCGGCCGGGCCCTGGAGACGGTGGAGCGCAACGCCCGCATCCAGGCGCAGGTCATCGAGGACCTGCTGGACATCTCGCGCATCATCACCGGCAAGCTCCACCTGGAGCCCGGGACGTTGGACATGAAGGCCGTGGTGGAGGCCGCGCTCGAGTCCACACGGCAGCTCGCCGACACCAAGGGCGTGACCCTGGAGCTGGAGACCGGCGCGGAGCCCCTGCCCATGCGAGGCGACGCCGCGCGGATTCAACAGGTGGTGTGGAACCTGGTGAACAACGCCATCAAGTTCACGCCCCGGGGAGGCCGCGTCACCGTCCAGTTGCGCCCCCTCGACGGCGAGGTGGAGCTGCGGGTGGCGGACACCGGCATCGGCATCTCCCCGAGCTTCCTGCCCCACATCTTCGAGCGCTTCCGCCAACAGGACGGCAGCAGCCGCCGGGCCCACGGAGGACTCGGGCTGGGACTGGCCATCGTGCACCACCTCGTCGAGCTGCACGGAGGCCACGTCTCGGCGCACAGTCCGGGAGAGGGCCTCGGCGCGACCTTCGTCCTGCACCTGCCCCGGGAGCCCCGCCCTCCACCTCCGGCCCCACCCGCGAGCGCGACATGAAGACGAACCCAGAGCAACCCACGGGCACACGCGCGGCGAGGATCAACCGCGGTGACGTGTTCTGGATAGGGCCGGATGACTCGCGAGGACCTGTCCCGAGCTACTCCCATCCCCACGTGGTGGTTCAGGACGACGTCTTCAACCACTCGCGCATCACGACCGTGGTCGTGTGTGCGTTGACGTCGAACCTGCACCGGGCGAACGAGCCGGGGAATGTCCTGCTCGAGGTGGGCGAGGGGAACCTTCCCAAGCAGAGCGTCGTGGTCGTGTCGCAGATCTCCTCGGTCGACAAGGCCCGCCTGGGTGAACGGATCGGGTCGCTGTCCGACGCCCGGGTGGAGCAGATCCTGGCCGGGCTGCGATTCCAGCAGGTGTCGTTCTTCGGGCGGTAGCCCGCCCGCGCGAATGCCCGACAAGCCTGCAACGATGAGTTGCAGGCTTTTCTATTTCGTGAAGAGGGGCGTGCCGGTACTTCTGCGGCACCTCAGCAAGGCATTCGTCAACGACTGACGAGGAGAATGGCAATGACCAGAAACGAGCAGGTGATCCGCGCGCTCTACGAGGCGGCGGAGGTCCAGGACGTCGAGAAGTTCGTGTCGTTGTTCGCGGAGGATGGCTACTTCTACGATGTGTCCGCTGGCCGGAAATATCGTGGCCAGGAGATTGGCCGCACGGTGGAGATCTACGCGACGGCATTTCCCGACATGCACCGGGCGCTCGACAAGTTCTATGTCACCGGTGATGTCGTTGTGGTGGAACTGTCATTGAACGGCACGCATCGGGGGCCGCTGGAGCTGCCTGTTGGAACGATTCCCGCGACAGGCAAGGAAATCCACGCGCCCTGCTGTGACGTCTTTCACTTGAAGGACGGCAAGGTCCAGTCGTTCCACTGCTACACCGCCGCGACCATTCTGTTGGGCCAGCTCGAGGTTCTCACGAATCTCGAAGCCGCGATCAAGCGTTCCTAGCCATCGCCGTGCAGGGAAGGTCGAGCTGACCTCCCCTGCCTCCAACCCGTGAGCGCGACTACTGAATCCGCCGCGGCCCAGAGCACGCCTTGACGCGATCCTTCGCGGCCGTGCCACTGTCCTTGGTGTACGCGTAGGGGACCGAGAACACGCTGCCACCGACATCCCGGGAGGTGGACGTCGACTTGCCGGTGTAGACGTTCCCGCTGTCGATCGCGATCGCGCCCGGAGCCTGGAGCCAGTGCGGCTTGCTCGCGTTCTCGAAGTAGTTGCTTTCGACGCGCGCTTGCGCGTTCTCCGCGGCGGTGATGCAGAAGTAGGACGTGTTGAGCCAGTAGTTGTTGTAGAGGTGGGCCTGCATCAGCGCGCCACCGAGCTTCGGGTTTCGCCCCGAGCTGGTGTCGTACCAGTTGTGGTGCCAGGTCATCTTGGCGTTATTGGCGAAGTTCACGAAGCTGTGCTGACCACCACACTGGTAGGGATTTCTCCCATTGATGTAGGTCCACGAGAGCGTGATGTAATCGGGATGGACGCTGGTCTCGGAGGCCGTGGTGCCAACGTCGAGATAGCCATCGCTGATGAGCGAGATCGAGCAGTGGTCGATCCACACGTGCTTCGACGAGGTGATGGTGAACCCGTCTCCCGCCTCGATGAGGCCGGGGTTCACGTCGCGGATGTCGAGATTGCGGAAGATCAAATTCTCCTGGTTCCCAAGGTTGAACGACGCCCCGTAAAGGGTGGCACCATCGCCCATGCCGATCACCGTCTTGTTCGACTTGACGTTGATGGTGGTCTCGTTGCGCGTCCGGGTGGCCGTCACCTCGTCCGAGTTGCAGGTGCTCGACACCCGGAACTCCTTGATGGCCTTGCCCATGGAGTCACAGGACGCCTTCTTCTCGCATCCCGACACGGTGCGCGCCGCGGTCCTGAAGTCCAGGTCATTCATGACATGGAGCACGCGGGCCTGGCCATCCTCCAGGTACTGCTTGAGCTGACTTGCCGTCGTGACCTGGATGGGGGTGGCATTCCCTCCACCCGTGGTGCCACCCGCCTGGGCGGCGAAGCCATCGGGTTTGTCGGAGAGGGAGATGGCGCAGGGGTCGCCTCCCCCACTCGTGCCGCTGGCCACCAGCTTGAACTTCTGGTTCGTCGACCCACCCCAACCCCATTGCTGGAGCCCCGTGCCGTTGCTCGTCGACCCGCCGATGACGTCAATCACCAGGCCGCTGTGACGAGCCGCTAGCTTCACCGTCCCACCGCCGGCGTCCTCGATCAGGAACTGCTGGTAGGCCCCGCCCGAACAGGACCACTGCTTGATCAGGGCGCCGCTGCTCGTCGAGGCATCCGCGACGTCGAGACACAGGCCACTGGAGACATTCTTGATGCTGTAGTAGCCGCCCGACTGCGCGAGGAACTGGAACTGCTGGGCCACTCCCCCGCTGCAGGTCGAGATCACCGCGTCGGTCCCAGCGCCCGTACTCCCCCCCTTGGGTTGTACGCACTTGTCGCTTCCCACTCCGACGAGGTTGTACGTCTTGCTGGTATCGACGGAGAGCGCCTCGACGAGTCCTCCGAGCGCCTCGTCCAACCCACCCTCGGAGGTAGCCCCCCCGCAGCCCGGAGTGATGGCCCCCACGAGAGACAGCAGAAACAAGCGAGAAGCTGCTCGACGCATCCAAACACCCCTTTCAACGCAGAAGCTGGGTTTGTCTGGCCTCCCTATCATAACGTTACGATTCTTGAAAACGTGATTAAGCCTAAAAACCAATATTCTTGAAAAACCGGAAGAGTTCCGGCCAGTTACGCCGGAACACGAGTCCACCCAGGGCGCACTCCCGCCGGGTTCTTCAGGCGCCGCCCGCCGCGGCGCGCTCGACCGCGGCGATGTCGATCCGCTTCATCTTCAGCATCGCCTCCATCGCGCGCCGGGCCTTCGCGGCATCCGGGCTGCTCAGCAGTTCGCTCAGGCGGCGGGGAACGAGCTGCCACGACAGGCCGAACCGATCCTTCACCCAGCCGCACTGCTCGTCCTCGGGATGCGCCGACAACGCCTGGGTCAGCCGGTCGACCTCGGCCTGATCCTCGCAGTGGATCTGGAAGCTCACCGCCTCGTTGAACTTGAAGTGCGGGCCGCCGTTGAGCGCGACGAAGCGCCGGCCGCCCAGTGTGAACACGACCGTCAGGACGCTGCCCTCACGTCCGCCCGGGTTGTCCGCGGGCGAGCGCACCACCTCGTCGATCCGGCTATCGGGCACGAGTGACACGTAGAAACGGGCGGCCTCCTCGGCCTGTCCGTCGAACCAGAGGCAGGGACTGATCTTCTCCATGGCCATTCTCCTTCACGACTGACTTTCAACCCTTGATTCTACCCCGCGCATTCGCAGCACCGCCTGAACGCGCTATCCTGGGAAAGCCCTTCATCTCGGAAAGGCACACCAGGAGGCACACATGCAGGCGAAGTCCTTTGTCATGGGCATCATGTTGGTCGCGGGGCTGTTGGCGGGCTGTGGTGGCATCGAGGGTGACACGGAGACCGGGTCCGCCCCCGCTGAAAGCGCCGAAGTCAGCGCTCAGGCGTGTAGTGACTGTGGCTGGCTCTACGTGCGGTGCATGTCGCGCGCGTCGACCAACGAGGCCGCGGCGCAGTGTGAAGAGTCCCGGGCGCTCTGCGAGGAGACCTTCTGCTACCCACTCCGGAAGGAGTAGCGGACACAGCCGCGCCGGGCGGTGAGCGTGGAAGCGCTCACCGCACCGAGCGCGGCGCAGGCCGGGCATCCGATGGATCGGAGCGGGCTCACGCCCGTCGACTAGGGCTGTGCGGGCAGCACCAGGGCGTCCCGGACCTCCGCGGGCGGGTTCGCGTTGAGGGCCAGATAGATCTCGAACCACGCCAGGTAGGAGCGCCAGGAAGGATCACGCTGATCGATGAGGGAGCGTTGTGCCTGGCCCAGACGCTTGGGCACATCGAAAGGCACCCGCGTGTTCCCATCCGAGTGCAGCTGCGCCGCGAACCAGAGCACGTCGAGCTGACCGGCATCGACCGGTGCGTGGGTGCGCTCGATCAGGGTGTCGGAGTGCTCGAGCGCCAGGCCCAACCAGCGGCCCGCCCGCGCCGTATCCCGGCGATCCACGGCATTCTCGGCCAGCCGCATCTCCGCCAGCGTCACCGCGCGGAGATCCTCATCGCGATCCGACTCGGCGAACTGTTCCAGGAACAGCACGCGCCGCTGCTCGAGTGCATGGGCGGCGGCGTCCAGGTGCCCGAGCCGGGTCTCCGCATTGGCGCGCAGCCCCGCGGCGATGATGCGATAGGAGCGCTGAACGTGCTGGGGGGTGGCGTGTGCCTGGTTCAGCGAGGCTCGCACGGCGGGGGTCGCCAGGTCGCGCTCGACCCTGTCCAGGTCCTCCAACGCCCGCTGAGGCTGATCCGCCCCCAACTCCGCGGCGCAGCGGGCCAGCCGCACCACCAACCGGTTGCGCAGACCCTCCGCGTCGCTGGGGCCTGTTTCCACGGTGGGCAGCTCGCGATCGTAGAGCACCAACGCACGCTCGAATCGGCCCGCGGCGAGGTTGTAGAGCGCCGCGCGATCCAGTGCCAGGGGGACGAACCTGGCCAGCTTCGGTGTGGCGTCCACCATGGCCAGGGCCTGATCCGCCGCCTGGGCGGCCTCTTCCTCGCGGCCGACGTGCAGGAGCGCCCGGGCGCGGGAAAGGGACACCGCCAGCCCCGCCGCGTTGTCCACGTAGGGCAGCTTGTCCCGTTGCTCGAGATAGCCCAGGGCGATGTGGAAGTTGCCCACCTGGGTGTGCAACAGCCCCAACGCGCCAAGGATCATCGCCCGATAGCGGACGTTGTTGCGCACCAGGTCCAGGGCGATCAGGTAGTGCCGGTTGGCACGCTCGGCGGCGGCGGGAGCGCGACCGCGGAGGAAGTCCTCGTGATGAATGGCACCCAGGAGGGCATGCACCTCGCGTTGGTTCTTGAGCTCCTGCCACGAGGCACGCAGTTCCTTCACGGCCGCCTGCACCGCCCGAGCGTGGGCGCGGTCATCCTCCAGCTTGGGCAACTGGCGCGCCGTGAGGTAGGCCTTCACGAAGTGCGCGAGCGGCCTGGCCATGCTCGTGGAGGTGGTGGTGACTTCCTTCTCCACCACCTCGGGGCTGACGCCGGCACGCAAACGCAGACTCATGGACTCGGTTGCACTCTCCAGTGAGCCCGTCCGTTGAGTCACGAGATCGAAGTCGGCACGGGCTTCGTCCAGGCGCTGCCTCCCCAACCGGCGGTAGGCGCGGCCCATCAGCGCGCGGCGAAACAACCGCTCGGCCTGGCGGCGTTCCTCGGTGCCAGGCGGGGCGTCGTCGACGTAGACCGTCGCCAAGGCCTCCAGCACGCCATCGGCGCCGAGGCCCGCCGCGCGCTCGACGGCGTCCTGCACCAGGACGCGCCGGCGAAGGGGCTCCTTCTGCTGACGGTAGAACGCGATCAACGCCTCCCGGACGGCGCGGGGGGGACGCTCGTCGTGCAACGCGTTGACGTGCCGGCCCAGCTCCAAGGCGAACGCATAGGCCGAGCCGGCGGGCGCCGAGGCGAGTGCCCGGGCCATGGCGGCATCCGCCTCGTCATAGGGGCGTCCCCGGTACAGGGCGCGGACGGCGGCGCGAGCGAAGTCGAGCTGGTCGTCGTCGGGAAACACCTTGTTCATGGAGAGCCGGCGGCCGGCTTCGACCAGGGCCTCCCGATCGTCGAGCGCGCGGTACAGCGCGTCCGCTCGTTCGTAATAGGCTTCCAGCACCGCGCGCGGCGTGGTGTCGGTCAACTGGGCTGACTCCAACTCCTGACGCGCCAGCGTGAAGTCGCCGGCGGCCTCCGCCAGCTCACTGCGCACCACGTGTTGGAAGACGGCGGAGGGTGCACTGGGAGCGGCGGCGGGATCCAACGCGGCCATGCGTTTGCGTTCGGCGTCGAGCGGCTCGTCCACCATACGGCCGCGTTCGCTCTCCTTCATGGCACGCCGGTGGTCGATGAGGAGCCGCAACGGCTCCGACAGTCCCGCGGTGGCGGGATCGTCCACCCGGTGCATGTGGCGGGCGTAGAACTCCGCCGCATCGAAGTCCTCGGCGGCCAGGTGGAGCTGGCTCAGGCGCATCATCAGCAGACGGCGCAGCTTGGGCCGGACTTCGCGCAGCAGGCGCTGGTGGTAGAGCAGGAGTTGATCCGCGCGCCTGCCGACCATTTTCAATTCCGCGCTGAGACGAGGAACGTCCCAGGTGCTGGGAACCTGGCCATCCAGCGGCAATTGATACACATCCAGCGATTGATCGCGCGAACAGGTCGCGATGAGTGATGCGGCCGCGGGCGCCGGGTACTCGCAGCTCCAGGACACACTGGTGAGCTGCTCCGGACTGGAGGCGGCGGCCAACCCGGGCGCGTCCTCGCGCTCGGCGGCGAAAGGCACCCGGAACAGCACTCCCCTGTCGCTGGCGTCGATCACCCCATCCGCATTGGAGTCGGTGAAGAACTGCACCACGTACAGCGAGCGTCCATCCCGCGCGAACACCGGCTGTCCGGTCTGTCCCGGAAGATCGAGCGCCAGCGGGATGGGGGCAGCGCCGGGGTGATCCAGCCGAAGTGCCTCCAGATGGGACGAAGCGCGCGCGGCGAAGCCAGGGCCCACCTGCTGCACGGAGCGCTCGACCGGGACGTACACCAGCCAGCGCCCATCAGGAGAGAGAGCGGGACTGGTCAGGTTGCGCTCGAGCAGGGGACTCGCGCTCAACTCGCGCGCCACCGTGACTCGCGACAAGCGCAGATCGCCCTGGATGGTCGCCCGGTTCACCAGCGCGATATGCGAGGCATCGATCCACTCCGCCTGCAGCGCGCTGGTCTCTTCCTCGAGGCAGCGGCGGCCCTCCGCGCCAGGCAGTTCCCGCACACACAGCTGGCCGCTGGCCTGGTTGCGGAACGAGATGTAGAGCAGGTGTTTGCCATCGGGACTGACCCGCGGCCAGGTCACATCGGCGCCTTCGTCGAAGAGGCGGCGCTCGCGGCCCTGTTCCAGATCCTGAACGTAGATCTCGGTCGCGATGTTGCGGTTGGACACGAAGATCAGCGTGTTCCCATCGGGCGCCAACTGCCCCAGGAATTGATCCCCCATGCCCACGGTGAGCCGTGAGGGCCTGCGCAAGCCTCCATCGTTCTCATCGTCCTGAGCCCAGGCGCTGCACGCGAGGAGAACGGCCAGGACCAGGAAGCACCGGCCACGAGGCGTCAGCACTTCTTTTCTCCCCAGGTGCCATCCTCGGACTCCACCCAGCCGCCGCAGATCACCCCCTGCGCGTGCACCTGTTGCCAGCTCCGGCGCAACGACTCCTCGGGCACCCCGGGGCGGACCGTCCGCATCCACTGCCACAAATGCCGCCGGGCCCGGTTCACCCGATCCACCAGGGCGGCGTCATCCGCCGACAGGCGTCCGGACTGGCAGCGGCTCCGGGTGTCCACCAGCAACCCGTCCCTCCCCTCGCCCACGCAGTGGCGCCGCAGCAGCTCGTCGACGCGGTCCGCCTGCGTCCTGCCCAGGTTCTCGACCAACGGCGTGGGTTGGATGCCCAGCTCCTCCAGTTGGTTGGGCGTGAGCGGCACCGGGGTCGGGCTCATGCCCGCCCGAGCCAGACGCCGTTCCACGTCCTTGAACGAGCCCGAGGCCTGTTCCTCGAGCGCCGTCGCGCGATCGACCATGATGATCTCGGGGGCGCGGATGCACCCGGCAAGGGCGAGGGCGGCGAGCAGCAGCAACCCGCGGCGTTTCATGGCGTGGCCTCCGACAGGGACAGGGACAAGGAATTGATGGCACGGTCGACGATGGGGCCCATGGGGATGCCCCGGATCTCGTCGATGCTGATCAGCCTGGCCAGACCGCCCATGGTGATGCTCAGGCGGCCGAAGCCGCGGTTGAAGTTCACCCGTACGTGCTCCGGGTAGCCCAATCCCAACGCGTAGCGGACGCGGTTGGTGGCGTGATCCGTGTGGTGCGGATCCTCGAGATCGAGCAGGTCGAGCAGGTGGCGGTTGCCAATGCGCAGGATCTCCGCGCGTCCGTTGACGCTGCGATCCTTGCCGGAGATGACCACGGCGGCATTTCCGTCAAAGGGCTCGCCCCGGGACGACTTCACGCCGGTGGCCCGCACGTGTGCCTCCAGGGTGGAGTACTTTCCCTGCCAGTCCAACATGCACTGTCCGGTGATACGCCCACCACGGACGCCCATCTCCAGCTGACTCAAGGACACCCTGTTCTGGTTGATGGACAGGTTGCCGGCCAGGGGCGCGATGGAAATGAGCGGCGTGGTGATGCTGCCCACCGACATGAAGCCGTTGCGCGAGAGCAAGGGGTGTTGGTCCGCGAAACGCAGCATCGAGTACGGATTCACGTCGATGTCGTTCAGCAGCCGCACCCGGCCCTCGGTGAATTCCACGTTCTCGGTCAGCGGCACGTTGCCATCGAGCCTTTCGATCGCGATCCCCGATCCGGGCAGCCGCAGGTTCACGTTCTGGAGGAGAAGCTCGGAGAGGGTTCGGAAGACCACCAGGTTGGGCGAAGCCACCTGGAAGTTGACCGTGACCTTGCCGCTGCTCTCGACGACGCCAGCCTGCGCGAGCTTGGATAGGTCCTGCTCCAGCTCCCCCCGGACCGCCAGGCGGCGCCGGTCGTCACCGAGCTCGAGCCGGCCCCTGGCTTTCAGCAGGGTACTCGTCCCCGCGTTGGACAGTTGCAGGTCGGGGATGTGAATGACGCCATTGGGCTCACGGCGAGCGGAGAACGACCCTTCCAGGTCCTGAACCGGATAGGGCAGCGCTGGCCTCTGTTCGAGGGAGCGGACCTTCAAGAGTTGTCTCAGTTCGATTTCGTCCGCTTCCCACTTCTCGGGGATGGTGGCGGTGGTGTCGCTGGACACATCAGCGAATGACAGCCGGCGATCACCCATGCCCACGGCGAGTTTTTCCACCGACAGGTTGCTGTGGACGATTCGCCGTGGGCCCTCGGCGCGCGACTCGACCCGCCAATGCAGCGCGGGGAGGTTGATCGACTGGCCCTCCTGTCTCCAGCGGATGCCGCGCGCGTCCACCACCGCATTTCCCTCGAAGCTGGCGGTCCGCAGCGGGGCGGAGACCAGGCTCGGGGTTCCGTCAGCGGCGATGTCCGTGAGCACGCCGAGCAGCGTCCCATGCAGCTCGACGTTCAGCGCGAGCCGCGAGGGATCCAGCTCCGCGGGGACCCGGGCCTTGGCCAGGAGAGGCGACAGCGCACCGAGGGGCGGAAGGTCGCCCTTGATATCGCAGCGAAGCGCGCGGGCTTTCCGGTCGAACGCCAGTGCGGCATCGAGTGCGATCTTCAGCCCCTCGTGGCTGGTGAGCCCCAGCCGGAGCGACGGCTTTCGGCGATCGAGCTCCAGCGTCAGGCTCTGGTGCTGAGAACCCGCGTCGTTCTCACCGACGCGCAGCCCCTCGATTCGAAGATCCAGTTCGCCCTTGTGCCGCCAGGAATCTCCTCGCGAACGCATCTCGACGGCGAGGTTGCTGGCCGACACGTCGTCCCATCCCGGCCGCTGCAGACGCAGCTCCGTTCGGTGCTCCAACCGTGGCGAGGAGGAAAAGAGCGCCGCCAGCTTGCCCGTGGAGGCCAGGTTCACGGCCAGGTGATTCCAGGGAACGCGTGCGGCGATCGACTCGGGGATGAAGGGCCGGGCGGCGGCGAGGTCCGGGGTCTGGACGGCCAAGGTGTACGCCACCTCGTCGGTCCCCTTGGTGGCATCCATCGACGCGTGCAGCGTGCCAACGTCGAGCTCCAGACGGGCACGGGCCCGACCGAGCCGCGGCTCGTCCAACCGAGGGAACGCCTCCGACACGTTGAGCTTCACGTGCACGGGGCCCTTCAGCACCTCACGGCCATCCGCCATGACCACCTGGAGTGCCCCCACGGGCACGTCCGCTTTCAGTGCGAAGGGCGGCTCACCCGCCAAGGGGGCATGGAGATGAAATCCCAAACGTTCAGCGGTCGCACGGAGCCCGGAGGCACGGACGTCCAGTGCATCCACCATTCCGGACAGGGCCACATCCCCCGCGACCTTGATGGGCGAGGCGGGGTCTGGCCGCAGTTGGTGACCCTTCAGTTCGCCGTGGGCCTTCGGAACACGAAGCGAGGTGGGTCCTCCGACCTCGAGCCCCTCGAGCGCGAAGACGAGTTGAGCGGCCAGGCCCTCTTTGGGCTCAGGGGTCGCCACCAAGGAGACGCGTCCACCGCCGAGTGCCACCTGAAGATCGTCTCGAGCGACCTGGAGCGCCGCGACGTCGATGTCCAGCCCGAGTTTGCCTTGGGCTCCCAGCCGCGGCATGGCGCTGAGCGTGACCTCGTGGGCATCCAGATGCACCTTGCCGCGCTCGATGGAGAACGGACGCCACTCGGCGGGGAACCGTTGCAGCAGCCGTCCGAGATCAACATCCGCCAGGGCCCGCGTCACGACGGGCGGGACCGCCGCGGCATCCGGAAGCACCAGCTGGGCTTGCACTTCGGCGCTGTCGGTCAGCTGGGTGCGGTCCAGCTCGAGGGCGATGTGCCGCTTCTCGGCATCGAACTTCGCGGAGGCCGTGCCGTGCAGCAGGGAGCGGACCGTGAGCCGCGGATCGAAGGTCTGCCGCGCGACATCGAGCTCCACTCGCGCGCGAGCGGCCGATGCCCCTGCCTCCGCCGAGAGGGTCAGCTCCAGTTGGGCCAGGGCCCATGGAATGGCCGGGCCTTCACGGCTCAACTCCAATGGAAGCGGCGTACCGCTCTGGCCTGTTCGCGCGAAGACCTTCCATCCATCGTCCTGGGGCTTCGCTTCGACCGTGGCCGCGAGCCCACGCAAGGACCAGCGCTCAATCACTTCACCGTTCCGAACGCGGACGTAACTCAACGACACGCCCGACACTTCGACCTTCCCGATGGGTGGCGCCGAGGCCAGGAGGGCGGCGACCCGCTGAGAGGCTCCGAGAGGTGCTTCGACGGGCGGCGGCTCGGGGACTTCCGGCCCCATCAAGCCCGTGAGAGACGTGGACCCGGCCTCGTCGGCGACCAGGACCAAGGCCACGTCCCGCACCGCCACCCGCTCGACCAGGGTGGTCCCGCTCAACAGCGAGCCGAGCGACCATCGCGCCTCCAGGGTGCCGACGCGCAGCAGCTCGGGCGCGACGCCCTGAAACGGCGAGGGGGTACGCACCACCAGCCCCTCCAGGCGCAGACCCGAGAGCACGGCGACCTGGGCTGTCTGGTAGTCCAGCCGCAGGCCAGTGGCCGATTCCACCCTGGAGACGATGCGCTGTTTCAGCCAGGGGCGATCGAGGCTGTGCAGCGCGACCAGCGCCGTGACCAGCACCAGCGCGAGGGTCGCGACGAGCAGCAGGAGCACGCCTGCGATGATTCGAGCCAACCGCCGACGAGGTCGTCCAGCTCCGGGGGATTCCATGGTGTTCGGTCGGGAGCGAGCGGCCCCCCGCGTCCTACCATGCGGCGGAAGCGGGTTTCAATCGCCGGGACCCGGCGGGCTCGGCACCTCAGAACCACCCCTTTGAGAAGACATGACCCCCCATGAAGCGCCCAGCAAAGGACGCTCTTGGGTCTCTCTGGTTTCATGAGGCGTCGGAGCTTCCACGCCCCGGTGCCGCCCGAGGGCCGCGCACCGGGGCAGGAGGGCTGTCAGCGGAAGGGGCCCGTCACCTCATAAGTGAGACCCAGCCCGTTGTTCCCCCGCTGCGAACTGAAGTAGAGCCGCTGGCCATCCGGGCTGAAGGCGGGGCCCGTGAGCTCCGAGCCCCCCTGGCCCAACACCTGAAGGAAGGGCGATACCACGCGCTCCGGGGTAATGAGGCCCAGCTGGAGATCCCCTCCATCCTCGACCACGTAGAGATCGCCCGACCGGGAGACCACCACGTTGTCCACGCCGGTCAGCGGCGCGTCCGGGTAGAGGTCATCGTCGTAGAGGACCTCCAGGCGCGAGCTGGCCACGGTGTAGGTCCAGACGCGGTTGTCACCCTTGGTGGTGAAGTAGACGATGCCCGAGTCGTACCAGCACCCCTCGCCTCCGTTGAACGCCGTGGTCAGGAACGCGGTGGGCTGCAGGGCGGCGGGCAGCCGCTCGGAGACCCGCACCCAGCTCACCGGGCCGCCCGTGAGGGGATTCGAGCGGAAGCGGGCCGCCTCCAGGATGCCTCCCGATAGCGAGGGCCATGAGGAGGGCGTGAAGCGGTAGAAGCGCCCGTTGGTCCGGTCCTCCGTCAGGTAGAGGCGATGGCCATCCGGATCGACCGCGACCGCCTCGTGGGTGAACGTGCCCAGGGCTGGACGGCTCACGCCCTGCGAGGGTCGCAGCGGATCGCACTCGAAGACGCGGCCTCCTTCGAACTCCTCGCAGGACAGCCAGGTGCCCCAGGGCGTGGGGCCGCCCGAGCAGTTCGCCAGGGTATTGGAGAGGATGCGGTAGGCGTCGACGATGTCTCCGTTCCCGTTGAAGCGAATCGCCGAGGCCCCGCCGGGGATGAACTCGCTGTTGGAGGTGTACACCCAGCCTCCCTCGGGCGTGGCGAAGCAGGCGCCGCCGTCCGGGTTCAAGTGCCAGGGGTAGCTCGTCCCCGGGACGTGATCGCCCGTACGCGCGAGGAGCCGCGAGCTGAAGCCCGCGGGCAGCAGGAGGCCGTTGCCGTCGGGTGTGTCGGACAGGGGCCCGTAGGGGCTGGGACCGGGCTCGGCTGGAGAGGCATAGGCGCGCCGCCAGAAGGCCGGGCCCAGCGCGAGCGCTCCACCCCCGAACATGGACCACCGGAGGAAGTGTCGCCGGTTCACGGAGCTCATGGGCGGTCCACCGTGAACGTGAGGGTCTGGAAGGAGGCCTCGCGGTACACCTGGAGGTTCACCGTGCCGCCGGGTGTGGACAGTCGATCGGCCAGGGCTCCCAGCTGGTCAGGGGCGAGCGGCTCTCCATTCATGCGGAAGAGCAGATCTCCCTCGTGGAGGCCGAGCCGTGCGAAGACTCCGTTCTCCTGAACATGGGTGAGCCGGATGGCGGGCCGCGGAAACACCGTCACGGGCTCCGCCTTTGCGCCCAGGCCGTACTGGCCGCGCAGCTGCGACACCACGCTGCCTTTCACCTTCCAGCGGAGCCGGCCCTCGTGGACGGCGGCCGTGTCGAAGCGGTGGCGGATGACACGCAAGGACACCTCCCGGCCCACCGGGAGCAGTCGGGAGCCCTCGGGCCCCTTCAGTTGGATCCCCGCGGAGGTGATGGCTGTCACCTGGAGGTTGCGGCCCAGCAGCTCCCCCACATGCAGGTTGCGCGTCTCCCAGGTCGACGTGTCCGCCAGCGTCGCGAAGGACTCGGTTCGGACGGGACTGAGTTGGACTCCGAAGAGGCGATAGCGGGCGGTGCGCGCCTCATACGCCGCCGCCGCGGCGCCCGGCTCCGGCGCCAGCAGGCCCGAGAGCTCCGACTCGCTCACCCCCGTGCTCGGCAGCTCCCCGGCGGCTCTCTCCGGAGGAAGCGTTTCGGTGGAGCAACCAGCGAGCGTCACCACGGCCATTCCCCACAACAACACAGACGAGCTCTTCATGATGATTCCCCCCAAGGTTGGATGCCGTTACTCGAAACACTCCCCGACGGAGCCCGCGCCGTTCGGGTTGGTGGCCCAGACCGCGCACGCCAGCTTTCGCTGCGCCGGCACGCTGGCGTGGAAGCAGTCGGTGCCGTTGATGTCCGACGCGCGGAAGACGTACGTGCCCACCGAGGTGTTCTGGAAGCCCTCTTCGATGGAGCCCTGCCAGTCCGCCACGAAGTGCACGCCTCGCGGGTTGCGGCCGTCGGCGTTGGCCTCGTAGAGCTCGACCTCGGCGCGGATCGCCGCGTTGTACTCATTGATGCGGGCGCCGATCTGCGCTCGCCGGGCGCCGCTCTTCTCCGCGGTGACGATGCGGCAGATGCCCACGGCGGGCCAGATGATGTAGGGGCAATGCGGGCTCTTGGCAGTCCCGGCGGCGTAGAGGAAATCCACCCGAGGCACGCTCAGCACGTGCACCGTCGCGCCCGGCGGGAGGCATGCCGCCAGCTGATCCAGCCCCGCGCGCAGCGCGTTCACCCAGGTGTCGAGCGAGTACAGGTTCGCGGCGGCATCCGAGCTGGAGGACCTCGACCGGTTGCACACGTCGTTGGAGCCCAGGAGCACGGGGACATGCTGGGGCTTCTCCTCCTGCGCGCAGACCCGTGACGCCTGGACCGCGAAGTTGTTGCTCCCGCCGACCATCTCCGCGCCCGAGACGGACTCGGGCTGCTGGGTGAAGGAGGGGACGAGTTCCTGATACCGCATGAAGATGGAGTAGACGCTGCTGGAGGTGCCCTGCACCCAGCTCAGCTCCGGGCGGTCCGCGGGCCACCCATCCGCGAGTGCGCCTTGGGACATGCTGTCTCCCACGTTGGATTGCTTGGTGGGGAGCTCGGCTCGTGCCACACCTGCCAGGAGCCCCGTGGTTACTGCGCAGAGAATCCGCACTCGACATGCGCTCAAGACATGTTCCTCCGGTGAGTAAAGCACCGCGGCGTGTACAGGAAGGGCCTGGCGCGCCCCATCCGTCCGCGAGGCAGGCGCGTTGGCCATCACACGAGGACGAGCGCGGGAATCCACTGGTGACCTTCCCCTGCGCTGGGAGTCGCGGGTGGTGATGGCTGATGAGCAGGGGAGGCCAGGCTCCAGGTGCAGCGTCACGAACGCGGCCAGCTCGCCCGGCTGCCCGTGGCGGCCTCGGGCGAAAAAGAAAACCCCGGGTCGCCTGATGGCGCCCGGGGTTCTCTGGGCTTGCCCCGGTTACGTGGATAGTAGGGTTATGCTGCCAACTTTTGCGGTAAGGCCGCAAGCTCAAAATCCACTGGGCTGACATAGCCCAGTGATGAGTGCCGCCTCTGGCGATTGTAGAAGACCTCGATGTATTCGAAGAGCGCCGTGCGAGCCTGCTCGTGCGTGGCGAAGTCGGCGTCGTGAACGAGCTCCATCTTCAGACTGCTGAAGAAGCTCTCGGCCACGGCGTTGTCCCAGCAGTTGCCCTTGCGCGACATGCTGCACTGGATGCCACGAGCAGCCAGCGCCTTCTGGTAGTCCTCGCTGGAGTACTGGCTCCCCGGTCCGAGTGGTGCAGCAGTCCTCGCGGCGGTTGGCGGCCCTGGAGTGCCATGTCCAGAGCGTTGAGCACCAGGTGCCGGTCAATGTGCTCACTCATGGACCAGCCCACCACCTTGCGCGAGAAGAGGTCGAGCACCACGGCCAGGTAGAGCCAGCCCTGCCTCGTCCAGACGTAGGTAATGTCCGTGACCCAGGTGCGGTTGGGCTGGCCGGGTGAGAAGTGGCGCTCGAGGACATTGGGGGCCACGGGCTGGTTGTGGCGTGAGTCCGTCGTGCACACGAAGCGACGTCGCCTGCGCGCGGCCAGACCCTGCTCGCCCATGAGGCGCGCCACGCGCTTGCGGCTCACGCGCTGCCCCCGAGCACGCAGCTCGGCATGCACGCGGGGGCTCCCGTACGTGCCGCGGCTGTCCTAGTGCACCGCTGTCACGACTTGGGCCAGGGCTCGGTCCTCCTTGTGCCTCTCGCACTCCGGGCGCTCCTTCCAGGCGTAGTAGCCCGAGCGCGACACGCCCAACTGCTGGCACATGAAGTCCACGGGAAAGAGGGCCTTCTGCGCTGAATGCAGCACTCGAACTTCACGTCGAGCCCTCCTTCGCGAAGAAGGCCGCTGCTTTTTTTAAGAAGTCACGCTCCATCGTCAGCTGGCGATTCTCCTTGCGCAGCCGCACCAGCTCTTCCCGCTCGCCACCCGTCAACGCCCCTGCTGCCGGGTTTTTGCCCTCTGCTCCATCGGCCTCGCGCACCCAGTTGCGCAGCGCCGACTCGGTCAGGTCCAAGTCCTTGGCCACCTGGGGCAGGTTCTTGCTGCCCTCGCGCACCAACCGGACCGCCTCGGCCCTGAACTCCGGGGTGAAACTCCGCCTCTTCCTTCGTTCCATGGACACTACCTCCCGTGTAGCCGACTTATGGGGTATGTCCACTAAACTGGGGCAGGCTCAGTTCCTGACCGACACCTTGAAAGCGCATCGACGGGGCCATTCAACCCCCTCGCTGTTGCCGACACCGCAGGCGCTTCAGCTCGTAAACGCGGCCTGAGTCGGTGAACGGTTACTGCAAGTTAAGTTAGGTGCTCTAAAATGGATCAGGCTCACATGTGTCTTCCTCTCTCGTCACGACGGAGTCTGGCGAGCAGTTACGACGCCTGCGGGAGTGGACGAGCCACAAGATGAGGCCGGGCAGCAGCACCACTCCCGCGAAGAGCCGCAGGAAGGAACTGGACCGCATGGCGGAGGCGCCCACCGCAGCGTAGGTCGCGGAAATGCCGAGATTGGCAAGCGCAGTCGCGAGTAGGAAACCCCGCCGCGACATGCGGCTGACACCAGCGAAGACAACAGAGGCCTCGGCCAGCACAGGCACGGCCCGGAAGGCGACCAGGAACCAGTGGCCATAGCGCTCGGCCATGCAGGCTAGGCGGGCTACCTCGGACTCGCCGACCATGCGCCGCAGAGCGGACTCACCGGCTCTAGCTCCGAGCTGATAGCCCAGCCCGCTCGCCACCATCATCCCGGCCCAAGAGACGGCAGTCCCGCGCCAGAAGCCCAGCAGCGCGCCAGTAGCGGTGTTAACGAGACTAGAGGGAACTGGCAGAACGATGTCGCCAGCCAACAGCGCGCCCAGCACGAGCGCCACCTGCCAGTCAGGTGGACTCGTATCAAGTAGGCGGCGGGCGGCCACCTCCAGATCCTCGCCGAAGAGGAAGAAGGGAATTAGGATCGCGGCGAGCATCAGTGCGCAGAACCCCATCCACCCCGCCGCCACACGCTTCGATTGTCGCTCCCAGAGTGCCATCTCAACTCCCGGGGGTGGGCAGCGACGCGGAGTCCAACAGGTCCCGCTCGCGCTCGGCGACGAACTTCACCTTCTCCTGGAAGGCGAGCCCCACCACAGCACGTACCTCGCCTGCCGGATCGAACACGGGTAGGGCCACGGCAGCGCGGGCGTCCACAGCCCGGTCACCGGGTTTGACGTAGCTACTGGCGTCCGTCTGATGGTTACGGGTCTGCACGGGCTGCTTGCGCACCTGGGTAAGGCCCGCCATGCCCTTGCCACGCGGCACGTGGCTCACGGCGGCCACAGCGAGCGGGGGGATGTTGAGGGTGGCCATCAGTTCCAGGTTTTCGCCGCCTCGCACGTGCACGCTGCCGACCATAAAGCCATGAGCGACGGCGAAAGACTCCAACCATGGTTGATGCGAAGACTTCACTTCATCCATGTTAAGACCACCCGCTCAAAATCCAATGCCCAATGAGAGTGAGGCCCCTGGCTGCCACTCGGGCTGGGGGCGCAGCAACTGAGGCGCGTGACGAAAGTAGGCAATGTTCAGGCCCAGTTCGCCAACGAACTCGAAGCCGTCATACACCGGAAGCAGGGCTCGTAATGAGGTGCCCACCTCGGGCCCTGCGGTCTCCACCCCGGTAAGGCCGGTGCCGTTGAAATGGAAGCCGACCCCATCCTCGCCCACCTGCATCTCAGCAAAACCAGCGCTGAGACGGGGCTGAAGCCAGCCGATGGTCGTCTTCCACGAGGTGAGCCGCAAGTGCGCGCGGAAGTGGGCTATCTCCGGCCCTGGGTCATGGTGGAGAAAGCCAGAGCCCGTACCACAACCCTCCACGCTGAGCATCTCAAGGAAAGACAATTCGAGGCACAGGGTGGGATGACGCGCCAAGGTGGATGCGCCCACGCGGAAGTTGCCGTAGTTCCGGGGTGCTGTCTCTCGCGCTGCCTCAGCGGAGCCCGCGGGTTGCGCCCCCGAGAACCCCGTCCCGAGCACGATGACGCTCATCAGCAACCTAGGAAGGATGGGGATCATCGACATGCATGCTCCGCGTTAATGTAACGGGCGAACTTTACCAGCAACTGACCCGCTGGAAATGATGCAAATCGTCCATACCACTGCCGCTGCCATGATTGGACGCGCAAATGGCGCACGCCACCTTTGAGGCTGCCGTTGTATACCTGTCCTGTACAGCGGAAACGCCAGTCCGAACTCAACGGGAGCGTGACGGTGCCGCGAGCCTCGATGGCGGCGAGCGCTGCACGCAGCAGGCAACCGCCTGGATCATCGCCGCGAAGCTAGGCCGTCTCAAAGAGCGAGTAGAAGAGGGCATCCACCTCGAAATGTCAAGGCAGGTGACATCAAATGGTAAACATGCAACACTCCTCGAAGGGCGAAGTTAGAGGGGTCATCAAGGAGTCTCCGCTTGGACGAATGCCGGTGGGATTTGTGTCTGGGGAAGCGCCACAGAGAGAGGACGTCAGCAGAGGATACGCCCACGAACGACTTCTCGCCCACTAATGGATGGGTAATCTGGGGGGCGCCACGCGAGGCACCCACTGGATTGACGCCCCAAGCCCCTGAGGGCCTCAAGTCCGATGAAGCGGGCTCAATGGTGCGGAGGGCTCCGCGTGCTCAGAGCGGCGAGCGGGCAATCTCGAAACCATCCTGTACCAAGAGGAGCACGTGACCGAGCGACATTACGACCTGTGGTCTCCCTCAACCCGCGCCAATCCCCGGCCGCTCTACGCTCGGATGCGGCAGGAGGCTGCCATCGTCCGCATTGAGGAGCCCATCCACCATCTGCCCCTGTGGCTGGTCACCCGGTATCCGGACATAATGGAAGTGCTTCGCGACCCGCGTCTAACCAAGGACGTGCGCAACCTCACCCGTGGGCAGGGCTCCCACCAATCCCGCTCCCCTCTGGATGCACTGACCCGTCACATGCTCTCCACGGACCCGCCAAGTCACACTCGGCTGCGCTCGCTGGTGTCCCAGGCTTTTACCCCGCGCCGGATTGAATCCCTGCGCGCCCGAGTGCACACCATCGCCTCGGAACTGCTCGACAATGCCCTGGCCGAAAGTCGCGTGGACTTCGTCTCCGCCTACGCGCTTCCCCTCCCCCTCATCGTCATCACCGAACTGCTCGGCGTTCCTGCGGAGGATCGCAACCGGTTCCACGCGTGGACGCAAGCCATGGTGACCCCGCGCGGGGATACCCTGACCGCGGGCCTGGCCTTCATTGACTACCTCCAACAACTCCTCACTAAGCACCGGGCGCACCCGGGAGAGGATCTGGTGAGCGCCTTGCTGGAAGCCGAGGAGCAGAGCGATACGCTCAGCGGCGAGGAACTCATGGCCACAACGTTCCTGCTGCTGGGGGCCGGCCATGAGACAACAGTGAGCCTGCTGAGTGGTGGGCTGCTAGCGCTGCTGCAGAACCCTGAGCAGTACGAGCGCCTGCACGATGACGGCGCCCTGCTCCCCGGGGCGGTGGAGGAGATGCTGCGCTACTGCAGCCCGTCGGAGATGACCTCGGCTCGCTTCCCTGTGGACGACATAGTGGTGTGTGGTCAGTTGGTGCCAGCCGGTGAGATGGTGTTGGCGTCACTGATGTCCGCAAACCACGATCCGGCAGTCTTCCCTGAGCCAGAGCGCTTCGATGTAGGCCGCACGCCCAACAAGCACGTGGCGTTCGGCCTCGGGAGCCACCACTGCCTGGGGGCATCGCTTGCACGGCTAGAGGCGATGGTGACTTTCGAGTTGCTGCTTGAGCGCGCGCGCCAACCGCGCCTAGCTGTGGAGCCCGAGTACCTGGCTTGGCGCGAGGGGACCTTGCTCCGCGGACTCCAGGCCCTGCCGGTTGTGCTGTAACATCCCATTCATTTAGGAGGGAAGGCTGTAACGGACCTCACTCCAAACGTGTGAACCAGATCACTGTTCCCCAAGCAGCGCGCGCATAAGCTGTAGGCACGACTATGATTCGTCTGACGCAGCCCGCAGCAAAACAACAAAAGGAGAAGAATGATGGCCGGTTACATTCCGCCCTACAAGACGCCCCCCGAGGTCACCCGCAACTTGATGCAGATGCTGGACGCGCTCCATCGCGGCCTTTCCAGAGATCCTGTCGACCCTGATATGGCCGCGAACTGCTCGTCGGCAAAGTGGCGCAAGGCGTTCTGCGAGAAATACAAAGTCCCGGTGACGCCAGAGTCCGAAGGAGGAGGCCCCCGAGCCGCGCCCAAGCAGATCGGGGATGATTTCGTGTATTACGACACCAACGGCACCGGTGTGGACGGTGCCTCCGAGCGGATCCTCAGTGCGCTTGAGGAAGCGCTCGGCAGCACGAGCCTGACTCCTCCCGGCCCTCCGCCCGGCCAGAGCCAATCCGAACAGGGGATGCCGTACTCCGCGCTGAGCGCCTTCTTCTACAAACTGCTGGGCGCCCCAAGCGACGTGACGCAATTCAACTCGGGTACCGAGGCGCAGCGGGTGAACCTCCTCAACACGTACGGGATGAACACGAACGTCTTCAACGAGCGGACCGCCCTGGAGGACTACCAGCCAACGGGTCAGAACACGGAGCTCCGAACCAGCATGAAGAACATGGGGGCGACGTTGTACGAGAAATACCAGTTCTTCTGCTAAGTTCCGGAGCCCGAGACACAGACAAGCGAATCGGCTGAGCACGTCCCATGATACTTCATTCCAAGGAACCGCTGACATCCAGAGAATCACTGATAGCGGCGCTTAGCGAAGCGGCCGAGATCGAACACAGCATCACCTGCCAATATCTCTTCGCCGCGTTCTCCCTGAAGGTCCACCCTGAAGAGGGCGGGGTCGACTGGGTCAGCCTTGAGCAGGTGCGCGGATGGAAAGCGGAACTCCTGACCCTAGCCCGTCAGGAGATGATGCATCATGGGCTCGTGTGCAACCTGCTGTTGGCGATTGGCGGCGCGCCACACTTCCGGCGCGCCGGCTTTCCGCACCCGGTGCGTCTCGGCCCGGTCCTATCCACGTTTGACCTCGTACCATTCTCCGCCGAGGTCCTCGAACGGTTCATCGCCTACGAGCGCCCGGATGACGACCGGGAGGGTGTGCCGGACGGGGGCCGGACCATCGACGGTATGTATCAGTTAATCCGCGAGGGATTGATACACGTCGAGAGATCGGGCACCCGACTCTTCGTCGGCCCAGTCGAGCACCAGCTCACCAACCAGGAGCTGCGCATCCGTCCGGGGCAGTTCGACATGGAGCTGACCCGGGCGTCCGCGTACGACTCCGCCCTGGCGCTCATCGATCGCATCCGGGAGCACGGGCATCTGGCGCGGGTCAAGGCCATCCAGCGCGAGCTGTCGGAGCTCACCCGTGCGGATCCCACGTTCGCGCCCGCCCGCCCCGTGGTGGTCAATCCTCGGTGGCAAGAAGAGCCCAAGCGCACGGATGGGGAGGGGACCGCGCTCCAACACCCCTTGTCCTGTGCGGCGGCCGAACTCTTCGACGGGGCCTACGAGGTGATGATCCTCATGTTGACCCGACTCTATGGCCGCGCGGACGAGACGCCCGCAGAGATGGACGGGCTCATCCGCACCGCATTCTTTCCCTTGATGACCGCCGTCATACGGCCGCTCGGAGAGATGTTGACGCAGATGCCAGCCTCCGAAGGAAACTCGACCGGGAACGCTGGGCCTTGCTTCGGGATCCATTTCACCCTGCCGCTTCCGCCCAACCGCAGGACCGCTTGGCTTCTGCTCCATGAGCGGCAAGAGAAGGTGGCGCTCGCCGCCGCACTGCTTGAGGAGCGCCTCCGCAAGGCGTGCGAGCCCTGGGCCGCCCGCCTGCTACCTCGTTTCCAGCTGCTTCGTGAGAACCTTGAGCGGATTGCCAACAACTTCGCCAGACAGATGGGGCTCGAACGCAACGCGCTCGACGCACTATTCAAAAGCTTTCGCTAAGCCATGTTGACCATTGACTTCGAGGGCTGGTTCCAGTGCCGACTGGCCACCGACCCAGATCCAACGGATGAGCCACGGGGCGTGAGCGGCTTCACATTCGCCGTGGCTGGCGAGCCGGACTTCGACCGCGTCATCCGCTTCCATGATCCAGTTGCGCCCAGGTCCCACGGCCCCCGAGTGGGTGTCTTCGTGAAGTCGGTCGCCCTGGATGGACAGCTCGTGCCCGAACATCCGCTGCGGGGGGGACGGGTCGAACTCCTCGGCGAACCAAAGTTCGAATCGCGGAACTACGTTCTACGCGACTCGGCCCAGGGGAGCATCGTGCCATTCCATCTCCGTATCTCCGCAGGTGAGCTCGTGCTCGAACGCGAAGATCCCCTGTTTTCGCCAGATCCTTCCCGCGCGCTCCACCGGGTCCCGGTCGAACACCTCGCGCGCCGCGGCTCGTTGATCCCAATGACCCAGGATTTCCTCCGCATCGCGGACGCGACGGGGATCCGGGATCCCGTAGCCTACCGGCGGCAACGCAAAGCAGTGCTCGAGGCGGACCTGCGCGAGACGGCGGATCCCGTCGCCCGAGCCGCGCTTGGTAAACGCATCCGGGAGCTCTCCATTGAGGAACGCGAGCGCCTCCAGGTGGTCTCTCTCTCTCTGTACAATGACTACCGGTTCGCTGTCGCAGGGAATGCGGTCCTCCAGGACGCCGGGCAACGCCTCGGCCTGGAGGTCGACTCCGTCAGTCCCTGGCCCATCACGTTCTGGATGGGCGCCTGGGACACTGACGCGCTCTCCGGCTTCGTGCGCGGGATGATTTCGATACCAAGGTCCACTTCGAGGAAGACCTGAATCGATGAAAGCAAATATGACGAAATCAAACGTTCCAGTCGTGATGCTCCTGCGCGCGGGCATCCTGATGTCGGCCAGTGCAGTAACCGGATGCACGCTCACGGACCAAGAGAACGGTGACACGGAGACCTGCCAGGTTCAGCTCTGCGGCGACGTGACCCCCTGCTACCTGCAACTCTGCGGCATCGTGCCTAACGGCTCAAACAATGCCGATGCCAGCACCCTGAACAGGTTGATCTCGCAAACCTATGTTGCGATCAGCTGGCCCGCCAACATCGCGGCGGGCCGCGGCGTGGCGCTCGCGCCGACGGACCCTTCCGCGCTGGCTACGTACATCGACCAACCGCGGGTCTGGGAGACGTGGAAGCAGGACTGGGAGGCCCAGGGAGACATCGCCGCGCTGACGGACTGGGACAGCTACGAGTATCGCGCGGGGCGCCCTCCCTGCGATGAGGTGCACCTCCGGAACGGTCAAGTCATTCCGGTGACCGAGGCCAACTGGACCGAACTCCGGAAGGCTCACGGCATGGTCCTCGACAAGATCAACCTCGTCGAGGCCAACAACGACGGCTTGGCCGTCCTCAGCGGACCTTTGATCGAGGACAACGGCACGTATCAGCGTTTCGCGACGTTCTTCAATCAGCCGCTGTATGAATGCTGGCGCACTGGCACGGGGCCCGGATGCAGCAAGGAGGGTAGGCTCCATGTCCCGGCTGCGGACGGGAGCACCCCCGGCGCCATCATGGTGAAATCGGCTTGGCGAGAGCTCATCCAGGCCGATATCGACGCGCAGACGTTCCTCTCTCGGAATCTCCTGGTTCTTGACCCTGGGCAAGGGGGAAAGCGCGAATGCCACGAGAGGACGATGGGGCTGACCGCCCTGCACGTCGTGTACAAAGACGCGGACCTGCCCGCGAAGCACCAGTGGCTCTGGGGGTCGCTCGAGTACCAGGCGAATGATCTGCCGAAATGCCTGAGTTCGGAGGGGGGCGTGGGATACCAGAACAAGGCGCCACCCGTGACGTGCGAGCCCCTCCCGCCAGGGAAGCCGACCGATGCGTGCCGTATCAAGGATATCCCCGATGGCTTCTACTCCCAGATGAACACCGCATCCGCGCTGGGGAGCCTGCCCGGTGCCTTGAAAAGTTATCAAATGGTCGCCGCGCAGTGGGGTATGCAGACCGGGGACACGGTCCAGGCTTCGCCCCCCGAAGCCGCCAATGCGAGGTTCGAAACCTACTCCCAGAAGTCCTCGTGCCTAGGGTGCCATGAGAAGACCAGCGCGTCGGACGCCATCTGGTCCTTGTCCAAGGAAATCAAGGAGCTGAATGGCAACCCGTGTGCCTATCAGCAATAACCTCCGGCGAGTCGCGAACGCCGAGCAGAGTATGAAAGAAGGATGAGAACAGATGGACCACGTTCCGGGATTCGAATTCATCGAGAGGCTGCACGAGGGGAAGAATTCGCTCGTCTCTCGCACGCGCCGCCAGCGTGATGGCCAGTTGGTGGTCCTCAAAATGCTCAGCGAGGAGTACCCGTCTCCCGAGAGATGCGCTTGGTTCAGGCGTGAGTACGAGACGACCCGGAGCATGGGTGATCTGGAGGGTATCATCCAAACCTTCGAGTTGCACAACGAGCAGCAGCGCTGGTTCATGGAGCTTGAGGACTTCGGCGGAAGTTCGCTGGCCCGGCTGATGCGACAGCGGCGCTTCACGGGCGACGAAATTCTCCGGATTGCGTCCACCGCAGTCTCCATCCTGGCGAAGCTCCAGGAGCGGCACGTAATCCACAAGGACATCAACCCTTCCAACCTCGTCCTCAACCCGGAGACGGGGCTGCTCAAGCTCATCGATTTCGGAATCTCGTCCGTGCTCTCGTGCGAGAACACAACGCTCAAGGATCCCAGCCGACTGGAGGGGACGCTCGCCTACATTTCGCCCGAGCAGACCGGGCGCATGAACCGGGCCATTGATTACCGGACGGATTTTTACTCGCTCGGTGTAACGCTGTATGAGCTGAGCACAGGGCAACTGCCGTTCCAGAGCATGGACCCACTGGAACTCGTGCACGCCCACCTAGCCCGCGAACCGGTGCCGCCCCACGAACTCGAGCCAAGCATTGACCCGATGCTGTCAGCCGTCATCATGCGGCTGTTAGCGAAGAACGCCGAGGACCGATATCAGTCGTCCTACGGACTGCTTCACGACCTGGAGGAGTGCAAGCGACGACGCGTGGAGAATGTCACCGGGCCCTTCGTAGTGGCCCGAGAGGACACCACGGACCGCTTCCAAATCCCACAGAAGCTCTACGGCCGCGAGCAGCAAACACGGCACCTGCTTGAGGCATTCGAGCGCGTGGCCGCTGGCGCCATGGAGATGATGCTCATCTCTGGCTATTCAGGCATCGGCAAATCCGCCCTGGTGAGGGAAATCTACAGGCCCATCACCCGGCAGCGCGGTTACATCATCTCCGGCAAGTTCGACCAGCTGGTACGCGATGAGCCTTACGCGCCCCTGCTCCAGGCCTTCCGGGGGCTCATCCGCCAGATCCTGTCCGAGAACAGCGAGGGGCTCAAGCGCTGGCGGGGATTGCTGACCGAGGCGCTCGGGCCCAACGGACGCATGCTCACCGATGTGATGCCGGATCTCGAGGCGATCATCGGGCCGCAGCCGACGATGCCAGACATGGAGCCGGTCGAGGCGAGGAACCGCTTCCATCTGGCCTTCCAGAGTTTCATCAAGGTCTTCGCCCGGCGGGAGCACCCGCTGGCGATCTTCATCGACGACCTTCAGTGGGTGGACAGCCCATCGCTGGCGTTGATCCAGTCGCTGATGACGGACGAGGCGAGCCAGTATCTGTTCCTCATCGGAGCCTACCGCGACAACGAGGTAAATGAGACCCACCCGCTCACGCTAAGCTTGGCGCAGTTGCGCAAGTCGAAGGTGGTCATCCGAGCTCTCTCTCTGCAGCCGCTTGGCGTCGAACACGTGGAAGAGCTCATCCGGGACGCGTTCGCGCGGGGCATCCGGGACAAGCTTCCGCTGGCACGGCTCGCCCACTCCAAGACGGGCGGAAACCCCTTCTTCCTCGGCGAGTTCCTCAAGCACCTATATGCGGAGAAGTTGGTCCGCTACGACTTGCAGGGCGGATGGCAGTGGAGCCTCGAGCAGATCGCCGCCCGCAACGAGACGGACAACGTGGTGGTCTTCATGGCCGGCAAGGTCCAGAAGCTCGCGCCGGAGTCGCGGCGGGCGCTTCAACTCGCCGCTTGCACCGGCAACGTGTTCGCTCTTCGAACCCTGGCGGTGATCTCGGAGCGATCCCCGGCGGAAACGGCCGCGTCTCTGTGGGAAGCCCTGGATGAGGGACTCATCCAGCCGCTCGACGATGCGTATAAACTGACCGGCGTGAACGTGCAGAACCTGCTCGATACGGTGAACGTGGAATACCGCTTCACGCATGACCGTATCCAGCAGGCGGCCTACTCCCTCATCGCCGACGAGGAGCGGCGCGACATTCACTGGAGGGTAGGCAAGCTGCTCTGGGCGAACACCCCGGCCGAGACGCTGCTCCAGCGGGTCTTCGACATCGTCTACCAGCTTGACCACTCGCTCGAGTATGCGCAGGACCGCGTGGAGCGTGACGAGTTGGCTCGGCTGCACCTTCTAGCGGGCCGCAAGGCCAAGGCGTCCGCCGCCTATGAACAGGCGCTGCGCTACCTGAGAATCGGGCTCCAGCTGCTGGGGGCGCCGGGCGCGGCTGCCGACGGTACTGCCTCCGCGGAGGAACTTCGGGAGAGCTGGACACGGCAGTACCGGCTGTGCCTTGAGCTTCACGACGAGGCCGCCGAGGCGGCTTACCTCTGCGGCGAGTACGAGGAGATGCAGCGCCGCATCCAGGTTGTGCTGGAGCACGCCCGCACCCTGCTGGACAAGGTACGAAGCTACAAGACGGAGATTCAGTCCTTCACCAGTCGCAAGGAACTGCTCGCGGGGGTTGACGCGGGGTGCAGGGCGCTCGCGCAGCTAGGCATCCACATCCCGCCATCCGCGACGATGGAGGACTGCGCGCCCATCGCGGCGGCAGCGGCGGCCGCCTGGGCCGGCCGGAACATCGAGGACTTCATCTCGCGGCCGGAGATGACGGATCCGGAGAAGCTGGCCGCCATGGAGCTCCTGGCCCGCCTGTACATCCCCGCGTACAACGCCGCGCCGGTCGTGTACATGCTGGTGGCCTATCACAAGGTCATCCTGTCGTTGACCCATGGCCTGACTTGGAGCTCGCCGCGCGGTATGTCTGCGTACGCGTTCTTGCTCTGCGTGCAGGGTGACATCGAGTCCGGGTATCGGTTCGGCTGGCTGGCGCTGCGTATGGCGGAGCGCTTCCGCGGCACGGACCTAGCGAGCACCTACTTCATGTTCAACTTCTTCGTCCGCTACTGGCGGGAGAGCGCCAGGGAGCCCGAGCCGTTCCTCGACGGGTACCGCCACGGGCTTGAGGCCGGAGACCAGGAGTTCGCCGCGCTGAATCTCTCCGCCGCACTCAGCCAGCCCTTCTGGTCCGGGGCGGAGCTGCCCCAACTGGCCATCGACGGGCTCTCGTATGACCGCTCGTTGCGCCACCTCAAGCAGGAGTTCTCACGGGAGATCGCTGGCATCCACCTGCAGGGCATCCACAATCTGCTCGGCAGGACCACGGAGCCGCTCATGCTGGCGGGCGACGTGTACGACGAGCGGGAGAGATTGCCCCAAAACATTGAATCCAACAATGTCGTTGCGTTGGGGATATTCCACCTGATGAAGCTCGCCCTCTGTTGTGTGATGGGGGAGAACGAGAAGGCGCTGGCGCACAGCCGGAAGGCCGAGAAGTACATGGGGGCGATCACCATCGCCGTCCTCATGATGGCGTTCCGGTTCTACGACGCACTTGCGAGCCTAGCGTGCTGCGACGACGCGCGGCAGGAGGATTTGCTCGCACGAGTGGAGGCGAATCTGGAGCGGCTACGGACCTGGAGCAAGCACGCACCCGGCAATCTCGCGCAGAAGGTGGCGCTGGTGGAGGCCGAGCGCGCCCGGGTGCTGGGTCACCACGCCGAGGCCCGAGAGCTTTACGATCAGGCCATCACCCTGGCGCAGAAGCACCGGTTCATCTGGGACCAAGCGTTGGCGCACGAGCTGGCGGCCCGCTTTTACCGCGAGCGGGGGCAAGTACACATGGCTCGCCTCTATCTGCGGGACGCCCACTACGCCTATCAGCGCTGGGGCGCGGCGGCGAAGGTTGCCCAGCTGGAGGCGAGCTTTCGTCACGAGTTGGCGCACGCGCGCGCGGCCACTGCGGATTCGTTCGCCGCCCAAGGCACGACGCAGGAGTACACCATCGCTGGCACGCTGGATCTGCGCACCGTCCTTAAAGCCTCCCAGGCGCTGTCCGGTGAGTTGGCGCTGGACAAGCTTCTCACCCGCCTGTTGACGACGGTTCTCGAGAACGCCGGCGCGCAGAAGGCGCTTCTCATCCTCGAGAAGAATGGCGAGCTGGTCATCGAAGCCGAGGGCTCGGTGGACGGGCCGCGGATGCGAGTGCTGCACTCCATCCCCATCTCATCGTGCGACGACCTGCTGCCGGCGATCGTGCATCTGGTCGCTCGCAGCGGAAAGCCCGAGGTGGTAAACGACGCTTCCGCTGAAGGCATGTTCACCCACGAGGTGTACGTGCAACGCATGCGTGTGAAGTCCCTGCTGTGCATGCCCCTGATCAACCAGGGCAAGCTGACGGCGCTCCTCTACCTGGAGAACAACCTAGTCTCGGGCGCGTTCACCCATGAGCGCATCGAACTTTTGAACTTGCTCTCGGGCGAGATGGCCATCGCCATCGACCATGCGCGGCTCTACCGGGCCCTTGAGGTGGCCAACAAGGAACTCAGCATTTACAGCCAGACGCTGGAGGAGAAGGTCTCGGCGCGCACCCGGGAGCTGGAGCAGAAAAACGCCGAGTTGCAGGGCGCGCTCAAGGAACTCAAGAGCACCCAGGCTCAGCTGATTCAGCAGGAGAAGCTGGCGTCGCTCGGCCACCTGACGGCCGGCGTCGCGCACGAAATCAAGAACCCGCTCAACTTCGTCAACAACTTCGCCCAGCACACCTCAGGGCTGCTCGAGGAGCTGCGGCAGGAGGCCCGCGCCAACCCCCACCTGAAGGTCGCCGAGGTGGAGGACCTGCTCTCCGACCTGGGCACGAGCGCGGAGAAAATCTACGAGCACGGGCAGCGGGCGGACGGCATCGTCCGCTCCATGATGGAGCACTCCCGCACCAGCCGCGGCGAGCGGCGCCCCACGCCGATGAACGCCCTCGTGGAGCAGTACGTCAACCTCGTCTACGAGGGCACGGTCGTGTCGATGCCCAGCTTCACCTGCGCACTCGTGCGGGACTATGACCCGGCGCTCGCTGAGGTCGACTTGGTGCCCCAGGAGATTGGCCGAGTGCTCATCAACCTGCTCAACAACGCCTTCTACGCGGTGAACGAGCGGCGCAAGCACGCCCAGGACCTCGCGCCTCAGGTGACGGTGCGCACGCGCAATCTGGGCAACATGGTGGAGCTGCGGGTGGAGGACAATGGCCCGGGCATCCCCGAGCACGTGCGGCAGCGCATGTTCGAGCCGTTCTTCACGACGAAGCCGACCGGGCAGGGCACGGGGCTCGGGCTGTCGCTCAGCTACGACATCATCACCAATGGGTACGGCGGTACGCTTGAGGAGCAGGGCCGGGAGGGAAAGGGGGCGGCGTTCGTCGTCCGGCTGTCCACCCGGAATCTCGGGGACGCCCGCCAGGTCGCGGAGAGCTGAGGCCCGGAGCGTGCCGGGCGAGGAAGGGGGCAGCTAGGCTTACCCCGGTTACATGGCTCTCCCGCACTTCATGTGCTTCTCCGGCTGCAGGCAAGCAAGCTTCTCTCGTGCGGCCAGCCGAATGCGCGTGGGATGCACACAAACTGCGGGAGAGCCACAAAGCTGGGGCAGGCTCACCCGAAGACCTCGTGGTCCCCATGCCCCGGCCCACTAACCGCAGCCTCCGCGTGGAGTTCAGCGGGATGCGTACGGACCAACACTCCTACAAGTACAAGCGGCTGGTGACTGAAGGACATGGAGGCGCTCGGCCTGCGGGACCAGAGGGGTCATGGCCTGCACCGGACCATTGATCCTCCCTGGCCCGCACGGATAGCGCCCGGAAGGACATCCTCGACCCCTGCACCAATACCCCGCGCAAGAGCGGCAACACCACCAACCTCTACACCACGCTCCCGAGGGAGGCCCTCTACGCCGAGGTGGTGAAGCTCAAGGTGCAGCGCTAAGACGCCAAGAGAGCGAGGCCAGCTTGCCCGGCTGCCACTGGCGGCTTCGGCCGAAAAAGAAAACCCCGGGTCGCCTGATGGCGCCCGGGGCTCTCACTGCATCTCACTCTGTGGAGGCGGCGGGAATCGAACCCGCGTCCGAAAGCCTTCCGCTCTTCGACCCTACGTGCGTAGTCCGCGCTTTGCTACGTCCCACAGGCTTCCACGGACGGAATCCTGTGAGCCGGTCCTGGAAGATCTCACCGCCAAGAGCCCAGGCTCCCTCGACGGCCAGCCCGCATTATGACGGTCCTACCCCACCCCACGGGCCGAGAGCGAGGGGACCGCGCACTAGGAAACTGCTAGTTAGGCAGCCAGCGCGAGCTCAACGTTGTCGTTGGCTTTTGTGTCTGTGTTGGGCGTTTTTACGAGCGACCAACATGCTCGGCACGCGTCTCGAACTTCCATGCCCCCGTCGAAACCAGGTCGCCCCCGTTTCTTGGGTCCTGCTCACTCACTGCTTCACCACGTCACGGCTTCTCCTACATTAACCGCCGACGGGTCCACGTCAATCCTCCTGACGTCCCTCCCCGCTGATTCTCCAACATCCGCTCCCGCTCGCTCCCCCTTGGGAATAGCAGCCGAGCTATGGAGTTCGCGGGCACCCACCTCGTGGGTGCTTCAGCCACATGAGGACCTGCATGCATCGATGGCTCATTCCCCTTCTGCTCGTCCTGCTGGGCGCGGCGCTCCCCGCCACGGCCGCCGAGCAGCCCGCTTCCCCCTTCTTCCCCTACCCCATGAAGGTCGATCGCCTGCCCAACGGGCTCACGGTCATCCGGGTGCCCTTCAACTCGCCCGGGCTCATCGCCTACCAGACGGTGGTGCGCGTGGGCTCGCGCAACGAGGTGGAGCCGGGCCGCACGGGCTTCGCCCACTTCTTCGAGCACATGATGTTCAAGGGCACGAAGAACTTCCCCGAGGGTGAACGCGAGAAGGTCATCGCCGCCTACGGCTACGACGACAACGCCTTCACCTCGGACGACATCACCGTCTATCACTCGTACGGGCCCACCGCCGGGCTGCTCAAGCTGGTGGAGATCGAGGCCGATCGCTTCCGCCACCTCGAGTACTCCGAGCCCTCCTTCCAGACCGAGGCGCTCGCCGTGCTGGGCGAGTACCACAAGAACGCCGCCCAGCCCTGGCTGAAGATCGAGGAGGAGCTCGCGCGCACCGCCTTCACCCAGCACACCTACGGCCACACCACGCTCGGCTATTACGACGACATCAAGGCCATGCCCCAGGCCTATGCCTACAGCCGCTCCTTCTTCGAGCGCTGGTACACCCCCGACAACACCCTGCTCGTCATCGTCGGGGACTTCGATGACGCCGCGCTGATGGCGGCCGTGCAGAAGCACTATGGCCCTTGGGAGCGCAAGAGCGCCTCCATCCAGGTGCCCAAGGAGCCGCCCCAGAAGCAGGAGCGCTTCGTCCACATCGACTGGCCCCAGAGCACCCAGCCCCAGCTGCTCTACTCCTGGCGCACCCCGGCGGCGCGGCTCGACACCTCCGACGCCGCCGTCCAGGCCGTCCTCGGCTCCTACCTCGTGGGCACCACCAGCCCGCTCTACAAGGAGCTCGTCCTGGACAAGCAGCTCGCCCAGGACCTGGACAGCAGCTCCACGCCCCACCGGGATCCCTACCTCTTCAGCGTCTCCGCCACCCTCCAGAAGGAGGCGAACCGCGCCGCCGTCCGCTCCGCCCTCAACGCCGCGGTGAAGGAGCTCGTCACCGGCAAGGTGGACGCCGCCCGCGTCGAGGCCATCAAGAGCCGCACCCGCTACGGGCTGCTCATGAACATGGAGACCGCCAAGGACGTGGCCGAGCAGCTCTCCTGGTACGCCGGCATCTACGGCTCGCCGGACGCGCTCGCCCGCCATGCCCAGAAGATCTCCGAGGTGAAGCCCGGCGACCTCGTCGCCTTCGCCCGCCGCTACCTCCCCGCCGCCAATCGCACCGTGCTCTCCCTCACCCCCAAGCAGGCCGGAGGTCAGAAGTGATGCGTCCGCTCCTCTCCCGCTCCCTCGCCCTCGGCGCCGCGCTGTACCTCGGCGGCTGCGCCACCGCGTCCCACACCGCCCCCGCGCCCGAAGCGGCTCCGCCTCCCGCGCCGCCCGAGGCCCAGGCCCCCGCCCCCGCCGAGCCCCCCGCGCCCACGTCCGTCCCCGCCCGGCCCCTTCAGCAGCCGGAGCCCGCGCGGCTCGTCGTCCAGGCGAACCCGAACAGCCCCATCGTCAGCTTCCGGCTCGTCTTCCGCTCGGGCTCGGTGGATGACCCCCAGGGCAAGGAGGGCCTTGGCGCCCTCACCGCGCAGCTCCTGGCCGAGGGCGGCACCCAGAGCCTCACCTCCGCGCAGCTCCTCGCGGCCCTCTTCCCCATGGCGGCCGAGCTGGACGCCTCCACCGACAAGGAGTTCACGGTCTTCTCCGGCCGCGTCCACAAGGACTTCCTGCCGCGCTTCCTCGAGCTGTTCACCGACGTGCTGCTCAAGCCCCGCTTCGATCCCCAGGAGTTCGAGCGGCTGCGCTCGCTCGCCCTCAGCGACCTGCGCAACGGGCTGCGCAGCGAGAACGACGAGGCGCTGGGCAAGGTGGCGCTCGACTCGCTCCTCTACGAGGGCCACCCCTACGCGCACTTCGTGGGCGGCACCGAGAAGGGCCTCGAGGCCATCACCCTGGAGGACGTGAAGGCCCACGCCGCGCGCGTCTTCACCCAGGACCGGCTCGTCATCGGGCTCGCGGGTCCGGTGGATGAGCAGCTCCAGCGCACCGTCGTCTCGCGGCTGTCCGCGCTCCCCGCCACCGGGGCGCCACGCGTGGAGCTGCCCGCCGTGCCCACCACCGCGGGCCGCGCTCTCGTCGTGCAGAAGCCCACCCTCTCCACGGCCGTCTCCCTGGGCTACGTCACCCCGCTGCGCCGGGGGGATCCGGACTTCTTCCCCGTGGCCTTCGCCCTGTCGTACCTCGGAGAGCACCGCCAGCTGGGTGGCGTGCTCTTCAACGAGCTGCGCGAGAAGCGGGGCCTCAACTACGGCGACTACGCCTACGCCGAGCACTTCATCGAGGAGCCCGGCTCCACGTACAACCGCACCAACATCGCGCGCACCCAGCAGGATCTCACCCTGTGGATCCGCCCCGTGGTGCCCGTCAACGCGATGTTCGCCACCCGGGGCACGCTCTACTTCCTCGATCAGCTGGTGACCCAGCCCATCCCCGCGGAGAAGTTCGAGCGCAGCCGCAGCTTCCTCCTGGGCTACACGCGCCTGTGGGAGCAGACAGACCAACGCCGCCTGGGCTACGCCATCGACGCGCTCTTCCTCGGCACGCCGGACTACCTGGAGCAGTACCGCGCCGCGCTCGCCAAGATGACGCCCGAGTCCGTGCACGCCGCCGTGCGCCGCCACGTGCGTCCCGAGGCCCTCAACTTCGCCTTCGTCACCCAGGACGCCGAGGGCCTCGTGAAGCAGTTGAAGGAGCAGGCCCCCTCGCCCATCACCTACGCCTCGCCCAAGAGCCCCGAGCTGCTGGAGCAGGACAAGGCCATTGGCGCGCGGCCCCTGCCCATCCGCCCCGATGCCATCCAGGTCGTCCCCGCGGACGCCTTCATGGAAAAATAACGTCTGGCGGACACGAAGGGCCGTGCCCCGGGGGGTTTTCTTCACCCCCTGGGGAGGCGGTGGTAAGAGCCGGACGGGTTCCAAGGCCCGAATTTCCGGGCCTCCACCCCGGAGCGGTCCTTGCGAAGCACAGCCATCCGACTCGCCGTGATGATCCTCCTGGTGGCCGGTATCCCGGCACGCGCGGAGGATCCCTTCGTGCGGGGCTTCGACGCAGTCCCCCTGAAGGCGACGCCCGCGCAGAACAGCGGCATCGCGCTCGAGGGCGCCACCCCGGAGACCGCCCAGAGCTACCGGGCCGCCCTCCTCTTCGACTACACCCACGGGGTGCTCGGCCTGAAGCTGGGCGAGGAGAAGCTGGGCAACCTGCTGCCCTACCGGCTCGATGCCCACGCGCTCTTCGCCTGGCAGTTGCACCGCCGGCTGGAGATCGGCGCGGACCTGCCCTTCACCCTCGTGCAGGGCGACAACTTCCAGTTGCTGCGCGACGCGCTCAACGCGCCAGAGTACCCGGGCGCCGCGGGCGTGAGGCGCTGGGGGCTCGGCGACATCCGGCTGCAACCGCGCGCCTTCCTGCTGCTGCCCAACGAGTTTCCCGTGGGCCTCGCCCTGTCCGCCGAGGTGCGGCTGCCCACCGGTGACGGGCAGAGCTTCCTCGGCGAGCGCGGCGTGCTCGTGGCCCCGAGGCTCGCGGTGGAGCGCGCCTTCGGCCCGGTGCGGGTGCTCGGCAACGTGGGCGTGCGCCTGCGTCCCCGGCCCGCCCAGTACCTCAACCTCTACGTGGGCAACGAGGTGACGTTCGGCGCGGGCGCCATCGTGGACCTGCCGGACGTGGGCCCCCTCACGAACGTGCAGGGACTCGCCGAGATGCACCTGGCCACGCCCATGTCCGCCCCCTTCAACTTCCACCAGGCCGCCTCCCTCAAGACGCCCTGGGGCGTGCTCGTCGGCGCGCGCACCCGCATCCACGGCCCCTGGGGGCTGGAGCTCGACGTGGGCCGTGGCGTGACGCTCGGCAGCGGCTACGGCCGCGAGGACCTGCGCGTGCTGCTCTCCGTGCGCTACGACCAGGCGTTCCTCGACTCCGATGGCGACGGCGTTCCCGACTCGCGCGACAAGTGCCCCACCGAGGGCGAGGACGTGGATGGCTATCAGGACGACGACGGCTGCCCGGAGCCCGACAACGACGGAGACGGCATCACCGACGGCCAGGACTCGTGCCCCAACGGTCCGGACAGCTGCCTGGACTCGGACAATGACGGCGTGCCGGATGGCCTGGACCAGTGCCCCAACAAGCCCGGCCCTCCGGGCTACGACGGCTGCCCGGACACCGACGGGGACGAGGTGCCCGACAACGTGGACAAGTGCCCCGACCAGTCCGGCCCCCCCGAGAACGATGGCTGCCCCATCGACAACCCGCCCTTCGTCATCGTCGAGTCGGATCGCATCCGCATCAAGGGCAACATCCTCTTCGAGACCGGCTCGGCCACCATCCAGAAGCAATCCCTCAAGCTGCTCGACGAGGTGGCCACGGTGCTCGATCGCAATCCGTCGCTCGGACCCGTGCTCATCGAAGGGCACACCGACAACGTGGGCTCGGACACCCTCAACCTGAGCCTGTCCCAGCGCCGCGCCCAGTCCGTCATGGACTACCTCATCTCCAAGGAGATCGAGGCCCATCGCCTGCGCGCCAAGGGCTTCGGCGAGTCCCAGCCCATCGCCACCAACGGCACTCCGCTCGGACGCGCGAAGAACCGCCGCGTCGAGTTCCGCCTCATCAAGTCCGAGGTGGAAACGGCCCCGCGCATCGTCCCCCAGGACAAGAAGCCCGAGGGCGACACCAAGGCGAAGCCCGAGGGCGACACCAAGGCGGACACCAAGGCAAAACCCGAGACGGCCACCAAGGTGAAGTCCGAGGCGGCGACCAAGGCCAGGCCCGAGGCCGCCACCAAGCCGACCCCCAAGCCGGAGGCCAAGGCCAGGCCCGAGGCGGCTACCAAGCCGAAGCCCGAGGCCGCCACCAAGCCGGCCCCCAAGGCCAAACCCGAGGCCGCCCCCAAGGCCAGTGCCGACAAGCCCTGAGGTCGGTCCGGTTCAGCGCGTGGGCTTGAGCGTGGAGAGCGAGCGCTCGACGCGCGCTGAACCCGGGCCGTAGTCCCGCTCGGCGGCCGTGTAGAGGACGAGCACGAAACGATCCTCGCGCGGCAGCAGGTAGACGAGCGTGCGGGAAGTGCCCTGCTGGAACTCGTAGCGGGCCACGGGACCCGCGGGGAGCGTTCCCTGGGTGGCGTTGAGCCGTCGGCCCGGCACCGGGACGCCCGCGGCCCCCAGCACCGCTTCTGGTTCCGCGTCCAGCTTGGGCGCGGGTCCCGGCACCGAGCGCACTTCCAGCCCGCCCTCGAACCAGGCCACGGCCGGAGGACCTGGTTGCTCGGAGCGCAGGGCCATGCCGGAAGGAGGCTCGTACTGGAGCCCGAGCGCCTGCGACTCCAGTTGGCGCGAGCAGGCGGCGACACAGCCCAGGAGCAGGCACAGCGTCAGAGCAAAGCGGTTCATGGAGGGTAGCGTGCCACACACTCCGCCCTCCCAAGAGTGCGGGCTCGCATCCATCCCACAGCACATTTTTCCGGTTCGGGACGGCGGCGTCCTCCACGCAAGAGCCACCCGCGCACGTATCTCCTTGAATTCACAGTGGAGGCTCGGATCGAGGGGGTTCGGCACGACTGATGCTAAAGCCATCCTCGCGGACGATGTGGGTCCGGTGGATGGGCAGCACGGGGCGGTACGGGGTCGGGCGGGTCGGGGCAGCACGGGGTCGGGCGGGTCGGGGCAGTACGGGGTCGGGCGGGTCGGGGTAGTACGGAGCAGTACGGGGTCGGGCGGGTCGGGCAGTACGGGGTCGGGCGGGTCGGGGTAGTACGGAGCAGTACGGGGTTGGGCGGGTCGGGGTAGTACGGAGCAGTACGGGGTTGGGCGGGTCGGGGACGGACGTAGGTAGCGAGTGGGAGTGACCGCTCGCGGATACGGCTCGGGGAGTAGGGGATGGGGAAGGTTGGAGCCGGTCCTCGCTGGTGAGTTCAGCCGCGAGGGCCGGTGCACCCCTTGAAACGCGACATGCTGAAACCGGGAACGCACCACGGCGCGCGCTTCGCGCTCACGGCCGAGGTGCGCACGCGGAGAACGGGGACATTGCCCCGGACCCCGCTCGTGTCTCATGCTCGGCCCTCTTCGTGATTGGGGGCGGAATCGCATGCGCAGGACACTCGGGCTCCTCTTGTCGGTGGGGCTGACTGGTTGCACGACGGTGAACGTGGCGTCGCTGCCCTCTTCCCGGGACACGCGCGACGTCTTCGTCACCACCTCCGATGTCCAGGTTCCCTACCAGAGCCTCGGGCTGGTGCAGGCCACTCGCAAGGGCGTGCTGCTCTTCGGCTTCGCGGATCCCGCGGGCACCAGCCTCGAGGACGGATTGAGGGACACCCTGCTGCCCGAAGTGCGGCGCATGGGCGGCGACGGCATCATGAACGTGCGCTTCCATCAGACGCAGTACGCGCTGCCCACGCGCCTGCTCTTCGCCCTGCTCTTCTTCATCCCCCTGCCCTCCCAGGTCACCTTCAGCGGCGAAGTGGTGCGGCTCGACCCCGAGGGTCTTCCGCCGCCTCCTCCGAACAGCCCGTCGCGCTGACCCCCCAACCGCCAGGAGCTCCGGTGAGACTTCTCCTCTTCTTCTGCTTGCTGCTGTGCGCGGGCTGCAACGCCGTGTCGCGCGGCTCGAGGCTGTCGGACCGCCCACCCCACACCGGGCGCGGCCTGTATCTCAGCACGGGGGGCTCGCCCTGGCCCTTCCGCACCCTCGGCTTCGCCCAGGTCACCGGCTACGGCGTCACCGTGGCGGGGCTCGCGGACGTGGGAAACGCCGCCATCGACCAGACCATCCAGGGCGCGCTCGCGGACGCGGTGCTGAAGATGGGCGGCGATGGCGTCATCCACATCGAGTTCGAGGATTTGAACCCGCCCACCGACGTGGAGCGCGCCTCGGACCTGTCCGAGTCCATCACCAACGGGTTGAGCGGCCAGGGGGGAGTGAAGACCCGGGACCGCAATGTGATCGTCACCGGTGAAGTCATCCAGTTCCTCCCCTCCCCGTGAGACCCCCTCCGATGCGACTTCTCACCGTGCTCGCGCTCCTGGCGCTCACCGGGTGCACCGTCGTCAACACCGCCTCCGTTCCCTCCAGCCGCGACGGCCAGGACATCTTCGTGACGGCGGGCGATCTCTCCGAGCCCCATGAGTCGCTCGGCCTCGTGCAGGTCACGCGCTCGGGGGTGCTGCTCTTCGGCTTCGCGGACGTGGTGGGCACCGACCTCGAGGCGGGCTTCCATCAGGCGCTCATCCCCCAGGTGCGGCGCATGGGAGGAGATGGCGCCATCAACGTGCGCTTCCACCAGACGCAGTACCTGCCGGTGACCAAGGCGCTGGGCGTCCTCTTCTTCTTCATCCCCCTGCCCACGAGCGTCACGCTGAGCGCCGAGGTGGTGAAGCTCCAGCGCGGGGCGGCGGCCCCCGGCGCGTCGCGCTGAGGCCCAGGCGCCCCGCGGCGCACGGCGGTCCCTACTTGAGGGCCCGCTCGATCCGCTGGCGCAGCGCCGCCTCCGACAGCATGCCGCGCTGCGAGTCCACCACCTGCCCCTTGCGGTCCAGCAGGTAGAGCGTCGGCAGGGCCGTCACCTGGAAGATCGCCGCCAGCTCGTCCGGCGCGAACACCACGTACGGCGCCAGCTCCGGCATGCGGCTCTGCACGAACTCCTGCACGAACAGCGGCGCGTCCGGCATCTCGTCCCGGCTCGCCGCCACGAACACGAGCCCCTTGTCCTCGTACTCCTTGGCGAGCTTGATCAGCGACGGCATCTCCGCCTGGCACGGCGCGCACCACGTCGCCCAGAAGTCCAGCATCACCACCTTGCCCTGGAAGTCCGCCAGCGACATCGTCCCGTTGTCGTACTTCTGCAGCTTCATCGCCGGGGCCGCGGTGCCGTCGGCCGCGAGCCGTGCCCGCAGCGCCTCGCTCACGCCCAGGTACGACAGTCCCGCCAGCCCCAATAGCCCCGTCACCACCAACAACACCTTGCTCCACCCATGGCGCGCCGGCGGCGGCTGCTGCTGCGGCTGCTGCCCGGCGTCCCCAGTCTGCGGCTCCGTCACGTGCGTGACTCCCTCGTCGTCTTCGACAACACCCGATGAACCTGCGTGAGCACCCGCCGCACCTCGCGCCTCACCCGCGGCCGGCCCACCACCCAACGCGCCAGCCCCGGCCCATGCCGGTAGTAGACGCGAATGAACCCGCGCCCCCACGCATGGCGGCGCAGCACCTCGTCCCGGAACGCCCGGAACGTCACCAACTCCGGCGCGCCCTCACCGAACGCCGCCGTCACCACGAAGCACGAACTGGCCGGCGAAATCCACATCAGCCGCTTGTTCGTCTGGTTCATCACCGCCTTGAGCTCGCGCGCCTCGGTGTACAGGAAGACCAGCAGGTCTCCCCGCGTCGACGGGAACTGCTCGCCACTGGCCTCCTCGAACTCGATGCGCGAGCTGCCCGCGCCCCGCACCTCGTCCACCGTGAACAGGAAACGCTTGGAGCTGGGCTTCGTTTCGATCTCCACCGAGCGCAGCTCGCCGAAGTAGGCCCGGAAGGGCACCTGGCAGGCGGAACACACATACGCGTGGATGCCGGGCCCCGGCACGTACCCGTACTCGTTGATGCGCTTGCAGCCCATGTTGGGGCAGGCCAGCCACACCTGCGCCACGGGCTCCACGCGGGGATCGTAGCGCGACGCCCCCGTGCTCCGGTCATACACCGGCCCCACCGCCTGCTCCCGGGTGCCGAGCGAGCGCGTGGGGTGCGCCACGCGCTCCAGCTCCACCGCGCGCCGCCACGCCTCCTCCGCCTGGGAGAGCCGTCCCGCCACCGTATGACACAGCGCTTCCCCGTGCGCCCGCAGCGCCTCGACGAGCCGATCCGTGGCCTCCGCCGGCCCCGCGTCGCGCCGCACCGCCAGCCCCAGCGCCAACACCTGCTCCAGCTCCGGCAGCAGCGCCTCGGCCGCCTTGCGCGCCGGATCCTCCGCCCGGTGGTACACGGGGGGCTCCGGAATCCGGGCGAACAACTCCAACGCCTGGGCGCGCAACGGCTCACGCGCGTCGTGCGCTCGCGGAAGGGACATGGACTCCGCCCGCTTGCGGGCGGCCTGGAAGAACTCTTCGGGCTGCAAGGCCGCGCACATTAGAAGGAGCCCCGACCTCTGTCAGCGCCCTTCCCCACCTCCCGCCGGAAACTGGCCCTCTGGCCTGCTCCGATGTACGACTGGGTAGGAGGGTGTGAACCATGGGTGTGCTGAAGTTCCTGGTGTGGACGGCTTGCGCGGTGGGACTCGGGGTCTTCCTGGCCACGGTGGACTTCAACGGCCGCACGCCGGTGGAGTACGTGCAGCGCGAGTGGAAGCGCCAGGTGCAGCCGAGCCGGGTGGAGCGGGTGACGAACAGCCTGCGGGACGCGCTCGACGACGCCGAGGACGCGGTGAAGCGGACGACCAGGCAGGCGGCCCCAGCGGCCGTGAAGGCCCCGGCGCCGGCGCCGGCTCCGGCCCCCGCGGCGGGACCGCGCGAGCGCATCACCCACGAGGATCGCGCGGCGATTGATCGCATCATCGCCCAGAAGAAGTAGTTCCCCGGACCAGGGCGGGAGGGGCCCGCTTCCGCTCCGCTGCCGCCCACCCTAGGTTGTCAGAAGGCGGTCTGGGGAGAGGCGGGGATGATGGCGGGTCTACGGTGGTGGACGGGGATCACGCTGGCCGTGTTGTTGAGCGCGCCGGCCTGGGCGAGCCCTAGCGCACAAGCGGGCAGGCTGTGGGTGGAAGCCAAGCAACGCGCGGTGCGGGAGCAACGCTCGGCACTCAGTCAGGTGGCGCGAGCGGCCATGCCCGCGGTGGTCTCCATCACCACGCGCCAGCCCAACCCCACGCCCGGCTCCGAGGGAGAGACGCAGAAGGGCATCGGCTCGGGCCTCATCATCCACCCCGACGGCTTCATCCTCACCAGCGCGCACGTCATCGAGGGCGCGCAGGACATCAGCGTCTCCGTGCTGTCACCGGCGGGCTACGCGGAGGAGTACCCGGCGGAGCTCGTGGGCGAGGACACGCGCACGGACTCGGCGCTCTTGAGGATCCACGCCCCGCGCAAGCTGCCCGTGCTCAAGCTGTCGTCGGCCTCGCGGGTGGAGGTGGGCGACTGGGTGATGGTGATTGGCAACCCGTTCGGACTGACGCACTCGGTGACGGCGGGCGTGGTGAGCGCCAAGGGCCGCACGGACGTGACGCCCAACGGGCGGGACGGTGACTTCGACTACATGCAGGTGGATGCCTCCATCAACCCGGGCAACTCGGGAGGGCCGGTGTTGGACCTGAATGGGGAGGTGGTGGCGATCGCCAACGCGGTGAACGTGGCGGGCCAGGGCATCGGCTTCGCCATCCCCGTGGACATCGCCAAGGCGGTGCTGCCGCACCTGCAGAAGTACGGACGGGTGCGCCGGGGCTGGATGGGCGTGTCCGTGCAGGACTGCACCCCGGACGTCATCGAGGCCTATGGGTTGGGGCACCCCCGGGGCGTGGTGGTGTCGGAGGTGGCGGATGGAGGCCCCGCCGCGCGCGCCGGCCTGCAGGTGGGTGACGTCATCGAGGGCCTGGACACGCTGCACGTGGAGCGGGCCCACAACCTGCGCTGGCAGGTGGCGGCCCGGGGCGTGGGCGGCCGGGTGATGCTGCGCGTGCGCCGGGGGGAGCAGCCCCTGAAGATGAAGGTGCGGCTGGAGGAGCAGCCAGGCGAGACGGTGCCCGCCACGGCCGTCCTCTCGGCGCCGTCCAAGCACGTCCGGCCCGCGGAGAACGAGGGGACGGGGGGCTCCGGGCAGGCGGGCAAGAAGGCGGGCTCGCCCTGAGCCGGAAGGCGGAGGGGGGCGCCCGCGTCCCCGCCTGCCTCCTTGCGTTCCGCGGCGGCCAGCGCTACACGAGGCTCCTTTCCGCACGATTTTCGCTGCGTTGCATTGAGGAGCTGTCATGCCTGAAGCACAGAAGACCACCCTGAAGAACTGGCCGCGCACGGCCAAGGGCGGGGGCAAGAAGGCCTGCACCGTCGAGGGCTGCAAGCGCCCCTACCGCGCCAAGAGCTACTGCTTCTTCCACTTCAAGAAGTGGCGCCAGGGCGAGCTGCCCCACTCGCGCTACCGCACCTGCTCCAAGGCGGAGTGCCGCACGAAGACCGAGAAGGCCGGCCTGTGCGCCAAGCACTACGCCGAGACCTACAAGCCCGCCGCGGCCTAGGCGTTCCGGCGCGGGTCTCGCGAGGGCGCTTCCTGCTCGGAAGGGCCCTTGCCCCCGCCCATCATCCTCCCCAGGTGCTTGAAGGCCGTGAGCCACAGCTCCGCCTCGCGCTGGGTGAGTTCCGCCCGCAACAGACTCCGCTCCAGCTCGCGCAGCACGTGCTCCGGCGCCTGCGGGTTGAGGAATTGCGCGCGCAGCAACACCTCGCGCATCCGCTCGCCCAGCGCGCTCACCGTGCCCATGCGCGCCCCCTGGAACTCCGGCCCCAGCTCCACCGCCCGCTCGGGCGCGCCCCGGCCCTCACGCGAGCACAGGTAGAGCAGCACCGCCGCCGCCTGCGCCAGGTTCATCGAGGGCTGCACCTCGCTGGTGGGAATGACGAGGAAGTCCGAGCAGAACGCCAGCTCCTCGTTGGACAGCCCCCGCTGCTCCCCTCCCAGCACCAGCGCCACCCTCCCCCGCCGGCTCTGCTCCGCCAGCCGCGCCGCCGCCTCCTCCGGGGTGAGGGCCACGCGGCCCTCGATCTGGGTGCGAGACGTGGTGCCAACCGCGTACACGCAGTCCTTGAGGGCCTCGGGCAGGTTTTGTGCCACGGCCATGCCCTCCAGCACCGCCCCGCCCTTCACCGCGAGCCGCTCGGCGCCCCGGAAGGAGTAGGTGGCGGGATCCGACAGGATGAGCCGCGAGAAGCCGAAGTTGGCCATCACCCGGGCCACGGCTCCCATGTTCTCGGGTGATCGCGTCTGGTGGAGCACAACCGTCAAGTTCGCTGCCGGGAGCATGCCCCCGAGTTTAGCTTTCCGTGTCAGACCCGCATCGGTATATTCCCCCACGATGCGTCGCTGGGTCGCTGGCCTGCTCCTCTCTCTCGTGGTCCTGACGGGTTGTGGCGTCGGGAGTGCCCCCGTGCGCGCTTCTCCAGGTGCCCGGCAGGCCCTCACCGGCTCGCCCGAGCTGTTGGAGTTCGAGAGCCCCTCCACCCGCCTGGAGCTGTACCGCGAGGTGGCACGCCTCTCGCAACTGGAGGCGGGCCAGGCCGCGCAGTCCTCCATGCTCTTCCCCATCACCCTGAACGGGGAGCTGGTGGCGGCCCCGGGCATCGAGGGGCGCACGGATCTGTTGCAGGCACCCGACGCGGGGGCGCCCCTGCAGTTGAACTTCGATGGGCGGACGGGCGAGCGCTGGCAGGAGGATCGCCGCGAGAGTTTCCAGGGTCTGTCCGAGCGCGAGGCCGCCGAGCTGGTGGCGCGCACGCTGCTGGCCCACTGGAAGGTGAATCCCACGGGCGTGGTGCAGGTGGATCGGGCCTCGAGCGCGCCCTACGCGGCCGCCTACGTGGACGGCATCCTGCGCATCAACCCCGCGTTCCTGTACATGGCGGCGGCGTACGGTCCCGCTTCCCTGCCGGGCGCGGTCCAGTAGAGTCCGCGCCTCTTTCTGTGCCCCATTTCCCGGGGCCGAGGCGCTTCTCTCGTGACTACCTCCGCACTCCACGCCCAGCTCACCCAGACGCTCGGGCGCGTCCACCTGCCTTCGCTCGGCGAGCACTACCAGGGCAAGGTGCGTGACACCTACCGCCAGGGGGACCGGCTCGTCCTGGTCACCTCGGATCGTCTGTCCGCGTTCGACCATGTGCTGACCACCATCCCCTTCAAGGGCGAGGTGCTCAACCGGCTGGCCCACTTCTGGTTCGAGCGCACGCGCCACATCGTGCCCAACCACGTGCTGGACATGCCGGATCCGAACGTCATCGTCGCGCGCGCCTGCCAGCCCTTCGCGGTGGAAGTCGTGGTGCGCGGCTACCTCACCGGCAGCCTGTGGCGCGACGTGCAGAAGGGCACGCACACCGCCTACGGGGTGGCCTTCCCGGAAGGCATGCGCAAGGACGAGGCCTTCCCCGAGCCCATCTTCACGCCCTCCACCAAGGCGCAGTACGGCCAGCACGACGAGCCCATCTCCGAGAAGGAGATCCTCGCGCGGGGCCTGGTGAGCGCGCGGGACTGGGCGCGCATCACCGAGGCGGCGCGCGGGCTGTTCCTCGAGGGCCAGAAGTGGGCGCGCTCGCGCGGCCTCATCCTCGTGGACACCAAGTACGAGTTCGGCAAGGTGGGCGATGACCTGTACGTCATCGATGAAATCCACACCCCGGACTCGAGCCGCTACTGGGTGGCCGACGAATACGAGGCGCGCTTCGCCAAGGGCGAGGACCAGCGGATGCTGGACAAGGAGAACATCCGCCAGTGGCTCATCCGCGAGCGCGGCTTCCAGGGCCACGGCACCCCGCCCGCCATTCCGGACGACGTGCGCGTGTCGCTCGCGGAGAAGTACCTCGCGGCCTACGCGCAGCTCACCGGCACGCCGCTCGCGCTGGAGCCGGGCGACGTGCACGCGCGCATCGAGAAGAACCTCAAGGCGCGCGGCTACCTGAAGTGAGCCCCCCGGGCCGCCGCGCCCGCTTCACGCGCGGCGCCCGAACACGCGCTGGAAGATGTCGTCCACGTGCTTGAGGTGGTAGCCGGCCGAGAAGCAGTCCTCGATCTCCGCCGGCGTCATCACCGCGAGCAAGTCCTTGTCCTGCAGCAGCGCCTGACGGAAGGGCACGCCCTGCTCGAACATGCGCATGGCGTTGCGCTGGACGATGACGTAGGCGGCCTGGCGGTCCATGCCCTTGCGCGCCAGCTCCAGGAGGATGCGCTGGGAGTTCACCACCCCGCCGAGCTGCTCCAGGTTCTTCTGCATCCGCTCCGGATAGACGCGCAGGTTCTCCATCAGCCCGGAGAAGCGGTGCAGCATGAAGTCCGCCACGATGGTGGCATCCGGGGCGATCACCCGCTCCACCGACGAGTGGGAGATGTCGCGCTCGTGCCAGAGCGCCACGTCCTCCAGCGCGCTCAGCGCATAGCCGCGCAGCAGCCGCGCCAGCCCCGACAGGTTCTCCGAGAGGATGGGGTTGCGCTTGTGCGGCATCGCGCTCGAGCCCTTCTGGCCCGCGGTGAAGTGCTCCTCGGCCTCGCCCACCTCGGTGCGCTGCAGGTGGCGGATCTCCACCGCGAACTTCTCCAGGCTCGAGCCCAGGAGCGCCAGCGCGGAGAAGTACTCGGCGTGCCTGTCGCGCTGGATGATCTGACTGGAGGCCGGCGCGGGCGTGAGGCCCAGCTTCTGGCAGGCGAACACCTCCACCGACGGGGGCAGGTGCGCGAACGTGCCCACCGCGCCCGAAATCATTCCCACGGAGACCACGTCCCGGGCCCGCTCGATGCGCGTCCTCGCGCGGCGCAGCTCGTCGTACCAGATGGCCAGCTTGTGCCCGAAGGTGATGGGCTCGGCGTGGATGCCGTGGCTGCGACCCATCATCACCGTGCGCGCGTGCTCGAAGGCGCGCTTCTCCACCGCGGCCATGGCCCGCTCCACCCCCTGGAGGATGAGGTTGGCCGCGTCGCGCAGCGACATGCCCAGCGCCGTGTCCAACACGTCCGAGGACGTCATCCCCAGGTGCAGCCAGCGCGCGCTCGGCCCGATGCGCTCCTCCATGAAGGTGAGGAACGCGATGACGTCGTGCTTGGTGGTGCGCTCGATCTCCTCGATGCGCGCGGCATCCGCCTCGGTGAAGTCACCAGCGCGGGCCAGACAGTCCTCCAGCGCCTCGCGCGGCGCGATGCCACCCTGCACCATGCCCTCCAGCGCGGCGAGCTCCACGTCGCGCCAGCGGCGCAGACGGGCCACGTCGGTCCAGAGGGAAGACATCTCCTTGCGGCTATAGCGGGGAATCACTCGAAAACCCTCACGGGGAAGTCTCTCCTGGCGGCGAAGCGCAGCAGGTCCAGCACCACGTTCTTGGAGCCCTGCACCTTGCCGGCGGCGGAGAGGTTGATGGCCAAGTCCAGTCCCTCGGGTTGTGCCACGGCGAGCGCTCCGGGGTCGACCTTCTCGTGAATGATGCGGTTGGCGAGCCGCCCCGCCTGCTGGCCGATGGCGATGGGACTGGGCGAGAGCGCCAGCGTGGCGCCCTCGCGCACCTGGCTCGGGGTGAGGCCCACCAGCGGCAGGCGCTGGGCGGTGGCGAAGGCGATGAGCTGCTGCACGACGGAGGCGTTGCCCACCGTCTTGTCGGCCACCATGAGCAGGGCGTCCACCCTGTCCTTGGCACCGGCGAGCACCTTCTCCACCTTGGACTCGCCATCCGTGTCCAGGGGCACGATGGACAGGCCGAGCGGCTCCGCGGCGATGCGCGCCGCCGCCACACTGCCGGAGGAGAAGCGCGCGTCATGCAGGATGCCCACCCGCTTCACCGTGGGAGACGCGGCCTTGAGGGCGGACAGCTCGGGCTGGAAGTCGCTGGTGAGCGCGATGCCGGTGAGGTTGGGCCCCTCCAGGCCGTACTTCTCGTAGTAGGGCACCATGGCGAAGAGCACGGGCACGTCCTTGCCCAGCGAGCGGCGCGCGGTGTTGGCCGCCAGCGGGCCGATGGCCAGCACCAGCGCCGGCTTCTGCGCCGCGATGCGCTGGAAGGCCCGCGAGGCCGCCTGGGCACTCTCCTCCAGCGTCACCTCCACCGCCTCGGCGCGCACCTCGGCGCCGAAGCCCGCCACCACCGAGGCGTAGGGCGCGAGCGCCGCGGACTTCACCACCACCACCCGGGGACGCGCCGGCTCCGCGGCGACGGCCACCCAAGGCACCCACCACGCCCACCACAGCACCACCGCCCACCGGCTCATCACGGCTCCCCCTTGCAACAGCGAAACCCCACCGACGCGGAGCCCGAGTCGGGTTCCGCGCTCATCCGCGCCGAGCAGCGCACCGAGGGCTGCTGGCGATCGAACGCCCCGCCCTTGTGCACCCGATCGGCGCCTCCCATGGACGACGAGGTCCACTCCGCCACGTTGCCCGACATGTCCGCCACCCCATACCCCGAGCGGCAGCGGGCGAACGACCCCGAAGCGGCCGGCTCCCCGGCGTTGCCCTGGGTGTTGCACCCCTTGGCATCGAAGGTGGCGCCATAGGGGTAGCGCAGACTGCCCGGCCCCTTGCAGGCCTTCTCCCACTCGTCCTCGGAGCACAGGCGCTTGCCGAGCTTGCCGCACTCGGCCCGTGCCTCCTCCCACGTCACGTCCACCCGGGGAACGGCCCCCGCCTGGTTGGGGAACTCGAACTCGTCGATGCAGAAGGTCGCCACCTGCCGGGGCATGAGCAGCGGCTCGGCGGCGGTGCCCTCCTCGGCCGTCTCCTTGCCCATCTTGAAGGTGCCTCCGCTCACCCGGCGCATCCCCTTCGGACACCCGCTCGCGGGCAGCAGCGGCTCCGCGCCCGTGGCGTCTTCCCGGGGAGCCGCGACGGAGGGCGCCCCCGCCACCGGCGCCGCGGGAGCCTGGGACGACTGGCGCCACTTCAACAGGCCGTAGCCCGCCATCGCGCCCAACCCCAGTCCGCCCGCCGCCAGCAGCGGCATCCACAGCCGCGACAGCAGCGAGGGGCGGGCCGCGGGAAGCATGGGATCCGTGCGCGTGGCGGCCCGGCTCGACGGGGCGGCGGCCTTCGCCGGAGGCTTGGGCTCGGCGCGCTGCGCGCGGGCCTTCGGGGCCGGAGCCGGACTCTGGGTGGGCGACTGGGCCGTGTCCATGATCGCCGCGAGGGCCTCGGAATCGAGCTTCTGGGTGGCATCCGGCGGGGCGATCTCCTCGGTCACCGCCACCTGGGGAAGCTCGAGCGTGGTGCGCTCCGAGATGGGGGACTCCTGCGTCGGCTTCGGCGCCTCGTCCACCGCCGTGTCATCCTCGTCGGCGTCGGAAGGAGGGCCGTGGCCGACGGTCGGCACCTGCACGGTGGGCGCCCCGAGCGTGGGCAGCTCCGAGGTGGGAACGGGCGGGGGCAGCGAGTTGGGGCGCGGGGCCGCCGTGGCCAGCTCGGCGGTGAGGCTGAAGGGCACCTGTTGCCGGGCCTTGGAGCGGCCCGGGCCCTGCGCTGCGGGCCGCACCGCCGCCGGCCTCGGACGCGAGGAGAGCGCCGCGGTGAAGTCGGAGAGGAACTCGCCCGCGGACTTCGGGCGCGCGAGCGGGTTGGCGTTGGTGGCGCGCCGGTAGAGGGCCTCGATGCCCGAGGGCAGATCCGCCTCGTAGGCGAGCAGCTCGGACACCTCGCCCTCCTCGGGGGTCTGCCCCGTGAGCATCTCGCCCACGATGATGCCCAGCGCATAGAGATCCATGCGCGTGTCCAGCTCCCCGCCCTCGAAGTACTCGGGCGCCAGGTAGCACCCCACCTTCCACGCCTTCTGCGCCTGGATGTAGGGCAGGCGCGGGATGCCCAGCGCCAGACCGTAGTCCGTCACCTTGAGCAGGTCTGGCAGCAGGAAGATGTTCTCCGGCTTGAGGTCCGAGTGCGGCCCGTAGCGGTGGGCGCTGTCCAGCGCCTCGACGAGCTGCACCAGCAGCGCCTCCACCTCCTTGAGCGAGAAGCGCTGCCCCTGGGACACGCGCTGCTCGATCTTCCGCCGCAGCGTCGTGCCCTCCTCCAGGAGCTGCGTGGTGAAGAAGGGCCGGTTGCGATCCTCGCCCTCCTCGTAGACGCGCATGTGGTGCGGATGGGTGAGCTTCTTGCCCGCGCGCAGCGCCAGCGAGAACTGGGTGCGCTCCTCCTGCATCTGCACCAGGCGGGGGTTGATGATCTTGAGCGCGACCTCGACGTCCATCTCCAGGTCCTGCGCGCGGAACACATGGCCCACCGGGCCCGGGCCGATCACCTCGCGGATGGCGTAGCGCCGGGCGAAGGTGTCACCGGGCTTGTAGGGGGCTTCCACCGTCGCCGTGCGACGACGCGGAGCCGCTCCCGCCGAGGCCCCCGCGAGCTTCAGCCCACAGGTGGTGCAGGACGCGCTGTTGTCGGGGACAGGGCTGCCGCAGCGTTGACAGAGCAAAACGGTTGAACTCCGGGGGAGGTGGAGGGCAAGTGGGGAGAGGGGGTCCTCCCGGTTTTACCCGGAGATCTCTTACCGCGCCGCGACAAGGGGGAGCAAGGAACGCCGCTGTCAGCGGCCCGTGGAGCCGAAGCCGCCTTCGCCGCGCTCGGTGGAGTCCAGGACTTCCCATTCCACGAGAGAGGCCCGTGACACGGGCGCCACCACGAGCTGCGCGATGCGCTCGCCCCGCTTCACGGTGAAGGGGTGCGAGGAGAGGTTCACCAGCACCACCTGCACCTCCCCCCGGTAGTCCGCGTCCACCGTGCCAGGCGAGTTCAACAGGGTGAGGCCATGACGCAGCGCGAGTCCCGAGCGGGGCCGCAGCTGCGCCTCGAACCCCGGGGGCAGCGCCATGGCCAGGCCGGTGGGGATGGCCGCCCGCTCGAGCGGCCCGAGCGTCAACTCGCCCTCGATGTCCGCGCGCAGGTCCATTCCGGCGGCGAGCGCCGTCTCGTAGCGAGGCAGGGGCAGGGGCTCCGGATGGGTCCGCACCCGGCGAACCCGCACGGTGATGGGCGAGGTCATCGCCGACGCTGTAACACGCTCCTCGAAGCAAGCGAGTTCCAGGAGCGGAGCGCACGAGAACTTGCGCGCAAGCGCCGTCAGGGCTCGCCCGCCGTCCCCGCGAGCGGCGGTGGCCGGGAGCGGGTGCGGAAGCGCAGGGGATCCACCGGCTGGGAGGACAGGGCGAGCTGGTAGTGCAGGTGCGGCCCGGTGGAGCGTCCGGTGTTGCCCGAGCGGGCGACGAGCGCACCACGCGCCACCCGCTCACCCGGACGCACCAGCAGCTCCGAGTTGTGGCAGTAGGCCGTCGTCACCCCGCGTCCATGGTCGATGATGAGCACGCGGCCATTCACGGCGTCCTCGCTCGCGCGGCGCACCCTGCCCTCGGCCACCGCGAGCACCTCGGAGCCCTCGCGCACGACGAGGTCCACCCCCGTGTGCAGCTTGCGCGTGCCCAGCACGGGGTGGAGGCGGTAGCCGAAGGGACTGGAGATCGGGGTGTGCTCGGGCACGGGCCACGCGAGCCCGAACGCCGTGGCGAGCGCGAGCGCCTGGGCCGCGGCCCCCGTGGCCGCCTCGAGGCCCGAGGGCCAGTGCCGGGCGAGGTGTTCCAGGCTCGGCGCTCCGCCCTCGGCCGTCACGCGAGCGAGCGCATAGCGGGTGGGGATGGGGCCCGCGAAGAGGGCGGCGAGCCGAACCTCCTCCTCGGGAAACTCCGGGGCCAGGGCCTCGAGCAAGCGCCGTGCGGCCTCGGGGCCCCGGGCTTCATCCAGCAGCGCGGCGGGAGCCAGCCCCAGCTCACCCGCGAGCGCGTGGACGGGCGCGCGGGCCTCGGCGGGAAGGCCCTTGAACGCGAGGAAGGTGCCCTGGGCGAGCGGAGGCGCCCTGGAGACCAGCGACACGAGGGGTGGGAGGGAACCCGCCGGGGAGCCGGGAGGGAACCCGGGCACCACGGAGCCTCCCGTGCCCTCGTAGTAGGAGAGCAGGGGCCGGGCGGTGCTCGAGCGGCCGAGAGCCCAGGCCGTGCCGCGCCGGACCAGGGCGCCCGCGGGCGTGTGGTGCCAGGCGGTCCACAGACAGAGGACGGCCAGGGAGAAGTCGAGCAGGCCTCGGGTGGGGCGCGAGAACATGGGCGGGGCCGCTCCTCAGCGCAGGAAGGAGTGCAGGGACGTGGCATCCAGGGCGGCGGCGAGCGCCAGGGGCACCACCACCAGGGAGCCGGGCAGCCCGTGGGAGAGGGCGCGCAGGAAGCCCCGCGCATGTTCCTGGGAGGCCGCGTCGGCGTGCTGGAGGTTGCGGAGCACCGCGCGCGCGCCCAACCGCCACAGGAGCCCTCCGAGCGCCGCGAGCGCGAGAACGCGGGCCACCCCATCCGCCACCGGCTCCCCCAGCAGCTCGCGCCACGAGAGGTACACGGTCCCCTGGACGAGCCGCGCCACGACGCAGGCGCCGGCCACGGCGACGAGCGCGGTGGCCAGGGGACGGCACCACCGCAGGGTGGTGGGGGCGCGCAGGCAGCGCCGGAGCACCCCGCGCCACGAGTCCCCCGTCGAGGCGGGAGGCCCCTCGCGGTAGCCGAGCGCGGGCAGCGCGAGCACGGCGTCCGCGGAGAGCTCCCAGACGAGGGCGAGGACGCGCGCGAGCAACGTGCGGCGCTCCAGCGAGAGCAGGTCCACGAGGGGCTCGGTGAGGGGATGGCGGCTGACGAGCTGGTCGAACGCGGCGTCGAACGCATCCACCAGGGTCAGCAGCCGATCATCGAGCGTGTCCGCCGCGGCGTGGACGCCCACGGCGATGAGCGCCAGCAAGCCCAGCGGCATGAAGGCCCACCGGAAGAGGCCGAGGAAGCGCGAGAACGCGGTCAACGAGACCTGGGACACGGGACGCTCCGGACGAGGGGCCCACGCATCAACGCACCAGCCCCGCCGAAAGGTTTGTCCCACCCACGGCGCCCGCAAAGCAAGACGCCCTCCCCCGCCGGAGCGGAGAGAGGGCGTCTGTCACCTCACGCCGCCCCACGCGGGACGCGGGGCGGAGGAGTCACATCAGCTCAGGCCTTGGCGCCGGGCTGGGTGGCCTCGGTGGTGGAGGCGGTGGCCTCGACGGGCGCGGCGGCGGGGACGCTGCCCTGCTGGGCGGCGGCGCGCTCGGCCATGGCCTCCTTGCGCGACAGGCGGATCTTGCCCGTCTTGTCGATGCTCACGACCTTCACGAGCACCTCGTCACCCTCCTTGAGGATGTCCGAGACGCTCTTGACGCGCTTGTCGGACAGCTCGGAGATGTGGATGAGGCCGTCGGTGCCGGGGAACAGCTCCACGAAAGCGCCGAACTCGGCGATCTTGCGCACGGTGCCCGTGTAGATCTTGCCGATCTCCGCCTCGCGCGTGAGCGCCTGGATCATCGCGATGGCCGACTTGACCGAGTCCACGTTGGAGCTGGCGATGTCCACGCGGCCCGAGTCGTCGATGTTGATGACGGTGCCGGTGCGGGCGATGATGTCCTTGATGACCTTGCCGCCCGGCCCGATGACGTTCTTGATGAACTCGGGGCGGATCTGCAGCGTGGTGATGCGCGGCGCGAAGGAGCTGATCTCCTTGCGCGGCTCGGCCATCGTCTTGAGCATCTCGCCGAGGATGTGCAGACGGCCCTGACGCGCCTGCTCCAGCGCGCGGCTCATGATCTCCGTGGTGAGGCCGGTGATCTTGATGTCCATCTGGATGGAAGTGATGCCCTGGGCGGTGCCGCACACCTTGAAGTCCATGTCGCCCAGGTGGTCCTCGTCACCGAGGATGTCCGAGAGAATGGCGACCTTGTCGCCCTCCTTCACCAGACCCATGGCGATGCCGGCCACGGGCGCCTTGATGGGCACGCCCGCGTCCATGAGCGCCAGGGTGCCGCCGCACACGGAGGCCATGGAGGACGAGCCGTTGGACTCGAGGATCTCCGACACGAGGCGGATGGTGTACGGGAAGCGATCGCTCGCGGGCATCATGTTGCGCAGGGCGCGCTCGGCCAGGGCGCCATGGCCGACCTCGCGACGGCCGGGGCCGCGCAGGGGCTTGGTCTCGTTCACGCTGAAGGGCGGGAAGTTGTAGTGCAGCATGAACTTCTTGAAGGACTGGCCGTTGAGCAGCTCCAGGCGCTGCTCGTCCTCGGTGGTGCCCAGCGTGGTGACGACGAGCGCCTGCGTCTCGCCACGGGTGAAGAGCGCACTGCCGTGGGTGCGCGGGAGCACGCTCACCTCACAGGAGATGTTGCGCACCTCGGCGTGGCCACGGCCACCGATGCGGCCGCCGTCCACGGTGAGCGTGCGCATGTGCTCGTACTTCAGGTCCTCCACCACCTGCTTGGCGTGCTTCTCCACCAGCGGGGTGTAGGCCTCGGCGAGCGACTCCTTGAGCTTCGCCACGGCCTCCTTCTTGGCCTTGGAGAGCGCGTCGTAGCGCGCGTGCTTCTCCTTGATGGTGTAGCCCTGGACGATGCCGTCCCAGGCCAGCGCGCGCACCTTGGCCTTGAGGTCCTCGGCCACCGCGGGGATGCGCTCGTAAGAGCGCTCGGTCTTGTTGAGCGTGCGGCGCAGCTCGTCCTGGAGATCCAGGGCGGGCTGGGCGGACTGCTTGCCGAACTCGAGCGCGGCCACCATGTCCGCCTCACTCACCTCCTCGGCGCCACCCTCCACCATGACGATGGCCTCGCGGCTGACGGCCAGGACGATGTCCATGTCCGACTGCTCACGCTGCTTGGCGGTGGGGTTGGCCACGAGCTTGCCGCCCACGCGGCCCACGCGGATGCCGGCGATGGGGCCGTTGAAGGGGATGTCCGACACCCACAGCGCCGCGGAGGCGCCGGTGATGCCGTGCACGTCCGCCTCGTGCTCGGGGTCCGAGGAGATGACGCTCGCGATGACCTGGGTCTCGTAGGCGTAGCCCTCGGGGAAGAGCGGACGCATGGAGCGGTCGACGATGCGGCTGGCCAGCGTCTCCTTCTCCGTGAGGCGCCCCTCGCGCTTGAAGTAGCTGCCGGGGATGCGGCCGGCCGCGTACAGCTTCTCCTGGAACTCCACCGTGAGCGGGAGGAAGTCCACGTCCTTCTTCTCACGCGCGCTCACCGCGGTGACGAGCAGCATGGTGTCGCCATAGCGAACCACCACGGCGCCATCGGCCTGCTTGGCCAGGTGGCCCGTCTCGATGCTCAGCTCGGCCTCGCCAATCTTGACGCTCTTCTTCAGGTGCATAGTCCGTCTTGCCTTGTGACTGTCTGGTGGCCCCCCGAGCCGCGCGCGCCCCGTCCTCGCGAAGAAGACCGGAGACCACGCACCTCGCTGTGAGGCCGGTGGGGTGGATGCGGTCGCCAGGCCTGGAACCAGGCACAGACAGGCAACCGCGACTGTGTACTGCGGTGGGGCGCCTTCGGAAGCGCCGGAGGGATACGCCGGAGTTTTGATCCCTGCTCGCGCGGGCCCACCTGCCTGAAGGTGACTTCAGGGGTCGGCCCGTCCGAACGAAAACCAAAACGTCCGTCTCGTCTCCACCGTCCTTCTTGAGCGCTGACAACAACTCGGGGCGCCGGCTCATGCCAGCGCCCCGGGTTTTTCAAGGCCTACTTGCGGATGCCGAGGCCCTCGATGAGCTTCTTGTAGCGGTTGGCGTCCTTGCTGCGCAGGTAGTCGAGCAGGCGGCGGCGCTGACCGACCAGCTTGAGCAGACCGCGGCGGGAGTGGTGGTCCTTCTTGTGCGTCTTGAAGTGCTCGGTGAGCATGGTGATGCGCTCGGAGAGCAGCGCCACCTGCACCTCGGGAGAGCCCGTGTCGCTCTCGTGGGTGCGGTACTTCGAGACGACCTCTGCCTTGCGGTCCTGATGCAATGCCGACATGTGATTCCTTCGCTTCTCTTCCCGCTCCGGAGTGAGGTACTGCGGTCGCCACGGTCCGCGGAGGGGTACAGACCGGGTCTCCAGCTTCTAATAAACCGGGCGCTTATAAGCGTCGCCCGGATGAGCGGTCAACCTTAAGCGCCCGGGGGACTGCTCGGAGGGGGACGCGACAACAGGAAGAGGTGGAGCCGCCGTCCAGTCGACAGTCCCGTCCCCCCCAGGGCGAGCTCCTCGAGGGAATGGGAGTCCAGGGCCAGGTGCACGTAGGAGCCGCCCGTGGCGGGCCTGTCCCCGGCGAGGTGCTGGCGCAGCCGGGGGTAGAGCGAGAGCAGGGTCTCGAACACGTCGCCCACGCCCGCGTGGCCGGGGACGCCGAGGCTCACCTCGCGGCGACCCTCGAAGAGGGGGCGCAGGGGTGGAGGAATCACCACGTTGACGTCGAGCGCCCGGGCCACGCTAGACGAGCACACGCAGGTAGCGCAGCCGGCCGCGGACCACCTCGGCCACCGCGAGCAGCACGCCCGAGGGACCCACCACGCGCACCCGGCCTGGATGCGCGGGGGCCTCGACGGGCACGCCATGGGACACCCGCTCCGCGTCCGCCGCGCTCACCAGCACCGCGGGCAGGTCCACGAGCGCCTCGGACACGGGCAGCAGGCGTCGCACCAGGGCCTCGGGCTCGCGCACCAGCGCGGGCACGTCCGCCAGGGGGAGCGCATGGGCGAGGGAGAAGGGCCCGCTCGCGGTGCGCCGCAGCGCCTCCAGGTGGGCCCCACAGCCGAGCGCCCGGCCCACATCATAGGCGAGCGTGCGCACGAAGAAGCCCTTGGAGCAGCGCACGGACAAGCGGAGCTGGTTGGCGCTGAAGTCGCGCAGCACCAGCTCGTACACCGTCACTTGGCGGCTGGCGCGCTCGACTTCCTCACCCGCGCGCGCCAGCTCATACAGCCGCTTGCCGCCCACCTTCACCGCCGAATACATGGGCGGCACCTGCTCGAAGGTGCCCCGGAAGCGGCCGAGCACGTCCTCGAGCAGCGAGGCGGTGAGCGGGGGCACGGGCGCCTCGGCGACCACCTTGCCCTCGGCGTCCTGGGTGTCCGTCTCCGCGCCCAGACGCACCACGGCGTCATAGGCCTTGTCGCCCTCGGTGATGAAGCCCGCCACCTTGGTGGCTTCCCCTAGACACAGGGGCAGCACCCCGGTCGCCATGGGGTCCAGCGTGCCGGTGTGGCCCACCTTCTTCACCCGGAGCAGACCACGCACCTGTCGAACCACGTCGAAGGACGTGGGGCCCTTGGGCTTGTCGATGACCAGCACGCCATCCATGCTCAACTACCCACCTTCCTTCTCCTTCACCTCGCGCAGCAGCCGCTCGATGCGGTCTCCCCGCTCCAACGACTCGTCGAAGGTGAAGAATACTTCGGGCGACACCCGCATGTTCACCGCCTCGGTGATCTGCCGGCGGATGAAGCCCTTGGCCGCCTCGAGCCCCTTGTGGGTCTCCTTGCGCTCCTGCTCGCTGCCCATCATCGAGTAGTAGATGCGCGCGGTCTTCAGGTCCGGCGACACCTTGACGCCGGTGATGGTGATGTAGCCAATGCGCGGATCCTTCAGCTCGCCCCGGGTGAGCATCCTCCCCATGGCGGCCTGGATCTCCTGGCCCACGCGCTCCGGCCGATTGCTCGTACTCATTTCTTCTCCCACTCCCTCGGATTGCGCAGGCTCCGGGCACGCGCCCGGACCTCGTCCTCGGACAGCGAGCCCCGCCGTTCCGGAGGGCTGCTCGGCTGTCCGCCCTCCCGCTTGCCCGGGCGGCGCTCCCAATCCACCATGCCCTCGGCCTCGGCCATGGAGCGATCTCCCCGGCCCATGCCGGCGATGAGTTCCTCCAGGTCCGCCTCCGGCCCCGCCTCGTCGTCATCCCCGTCGATGCCGCCCTCCTCCTCGTCCTCCTCGGCCCGTGCGGCGGACGCGGAGCGCGTGGGGGTGTAGAGCGTGTCGCCAAAGCCCATGATCTCCGTCTGCCGGGACAGCAGGGGCGCGACGTACATTTCCTCGACGAAGTGGATGACCTTCTCCATCTGCTCGTCGACGTGGCGGCGGTCGTTGCCCACCACCGTCAGCCCGAGCGTGGCCTTCTGCCACAAATCCTGATCATCCACCTCGGCCACGGCCACGTTGAAGCGAGCCTTCAAGCGATCCGTGACCCGGCGGAGGACCTGTCGTTTGGCCTTGAGGGAGCCACTTTCCGGAATCTGGAGGGTCAACCGCGCGACACCCACGAACATGACTCTAAGCCCCTCGTCCCGGTGACCGCGCCGCGAGAGGCGGGCCACCGGGAGCAATCCCGGTGGTGGAGAACGGCGACCCCGAGCGGGACTAGCTCAGGCTCGGCCGCGTCTCCTCGATCTCGTAGGCCTCGATGATGTCGCCCGGCTTGAGATCGCTGTAGTTCTCGATGCCGATACCGCACTCGAAGCCCTGGGCGACTTCCTTCACGTCGTCCTTGAAGCGTCGCAGCGAGGCCATCTTCCCCGAGTACATCTGCTTGCTGTCGCGCAGCAGGCGGATGAAGGCGCCGCGCTTCATGACGCCATCGAGCACCGCCGCACCGGCGATGGTGCCCAGCTTCGGCACGTTGAAGGTGTTGCGCACCTCCGCACGGCCCAGCTTGCGCTCGGTGCGGATGGGCTCCAGGAGGTCTTCCATGGACTTGCGCACGCCGTCGATGAGCTCGTAGATGATGCCGTAGGTCTCCAGCGTCACCTCCTGGGCCTTGGCGGCGGCCTCGGTGCCGGACTCGGGCTTCACGTTGAAGCCCACCACCATGCCCTTGGAGGCGGCCGCGCGCATCACGTCGCCCTCGGTCATGGCGCCCACGCCCGCGTGGATGATCTCCACCCGGACCTTGTGCGTGGACAGCTTCTGCACCGCTTCCTTGACGGCCTCGGCCGAGCCCTGCACGTCCGCCTTGATGACGAGCCGCAGCTCCTTGGGACCACCGCCCGCCTTCGTCTTGGCGAAGAGCTGCTCGAGCGTCTCGCGGGTGTTGGCCTTGCCCAGCTCCGCCTCCCGGCCCTTCATGGCGCGGTGGGTGGCGATCTCCTTGGCGGCCTTCTCGTCCGCCACGGCGTTGAGCGCCTCACCGGCGGTGGGGACACCGGACAGACCGATGACCTCCGCCGAGTAGCCCGGGAGCACTTCCTTCACGGCCTCGCCGCGGCTGTTGTTCATGGCGCGCACGCGGCCGAAGTGGGTGCCGGTGACGACGGCGTCGCCCACCTTGAGCGTGCCCTCCTGCACCAGCACGGTGGCCACGGGACCGCGGCCCTTCTCCAGCTTGGCCTCGATGATGGCGCCCACCGCCGGACGGGACGGGTTGCTCGTGAGCTCGAGCACTTCCGCCTGCAGCGCGATGTTCTCCAGCAGCAGGTCGATGCCCATCTTCTGCTTGGCCGACACGGGGACCATGATGGTCTCGCCGCCCCACTCTTCCGGAGTGAGCTCGTAGTTGGCCAGGTCCTTCTTCACGCGGTCCGGGTTGGCGCCCGGCACGTCCATCTTGTTGATGGCGACGACGATGGGCACCTCGGCGGCCTTGGCCTGCTTGATGGACTCGATCGTCTGGGGCATCACGCCGTCATCGGCGGCCACCACCAGCACCACGATGTCCGTCACGTTGGCGCCGCGGGCACGCATGGCCGTGAAGGCCTCGTGGCCCGGCGTGTCGAGGAAGGTGATGTCGCCGCGCGACGTCTTCACCGAGTAGGCACCGATGTGCTGGGTGATGCCACCGGCCTCGCCCGCCGCCACGTTGGCGGCGCGGATGGCGTCGAGCAGGCTCGTCTTGCCGTGGTCGACGTGGCCCATGACGGTGACGACCGGCGGACGCGGACGCTCGTCCTCGGGGCGCACCTCCACCTCGGGCAGGAAGTCCTCGACCTCGAAGCCGGCCTTCTCCACGCGCCAGCCGTAGTCGGTGGCGATGAGCTCGGTGGTCTCCGCGTCGATGACCTGGTTGGCCGTGGCCATCTTGCCCAGGCCCATGAGCTTCTTGATGAGCTCGTTGGTGCGCACACCCATGCGCTGGCCCAGGTCGGACACGCTGATGCCCTCCTGGATCTTGATGACCTTCTTCTCCTCGGCCATCTGGGTGATCTGCGTCTTGGCGCCCTTCTTCGTGGGCTTCTTCTTCTTGCCACGAACGGGGATGGTGACGCGGCCCCACACCAGGTCCGTCATCTCCTGCTTGGAGATGCCGCCCTCGGTGCCCGGAGCGCCCTTCTTGCCACGCCCGCCGGCCTTCTCGTTCTCCTTCTTCTTGGAGACGTCGACGAGCTCGCGGCCCCGGCCCAGGTGGTCCGGAACGACCTTGTACTCGCGCTTCTCACCGATGGCGCTCTTGCCCGGCGCCATGGGGTACTGCCGGCCCGCGCTCGTGGTGGGCGTGACGCGGCGCACCTGGATGAGCGGACGCGAGATGACGACGGCCTGGGTGGCCGTGGGACGCAGCGAGCGCGGATCCTGCGCGACCTGCTGATGAGGCACGCCGCCCACCATGTGGGTCGGCGACGTGGTCGCCCCGCCGGCGGGAGGAGCCGCCTGGGCGCCGACCGGAGTGCCCGGAGACGAAGGACGCACCGGCGCCGAGGACGAGCCACTGCGCTGGTACTGGCTCGGCCCACCGCGCTGGTACTGGCTGGGTCCACCCGGACGGCCACCCTGACCACCGGGTCCACCGGGACGGCCACCCTGACCACCGGGTCCACCCGGACGGCCACCCTGACCACCGGGTCCACCGGGACGGCCACCCTGACCACCGGGTCCACCCGGACGGCCAGAGCCCGACATGCCGGGTCCACCCGACGAAGGGGACCGCTGGGGTCCAGAAGAGGGATGCGAAGGCGTCCGGACAGCGGGCGGAACCGCCGAAGGCGGCGGGCGGGTAGGCAAGTGGGGTGACTCCTTGAAAGAGGATGCCGGCCGCGAGGCGGCTGGGGCAGGGGTCGGAGCCCGAGGGGGCTCCACCGCCCGGGGCGCCTCGGCGGCGGCGACGGGAGGCTGCGGGGCAGCAGGGGTGGGAGGCGTCGCGGCTACCGCGGGAGCGGGAGCCTCGGCGCGAGGAGCCTCGGCGGAAGCCGGGGCGGCGGCCTCGGCCCGGGGGGCCTCGGCGGCGGGAGGAGGAGGCGGCGGCGCGGCCACCGGGGCGGGTGCCTCGGGGGCGGCCGACACCGGCGCGGTCACGGCCGGAGCGGGCGTGGAAGGAGCGGGCGCGGCCGGGCTCTCCGCCACGGGCGCGGCGATGGGCGGGGCCTCGGCACGAGGGGGCTCGGGAGGCGCGACCACCACGGCGGCGGCGGCCTCGGTGGCGGCCGGCTCGGTGACCTCACGCGGCAGGTCGACGGAAGCGGTCGAAGCCGCGGAGGCGGGTGCCTCGTCTGCCTGCTCGGCGGAGGGCGCGTTCGACGGGGCCTTGCGGCGCACCACGAACCCCTTGGCGGCCACGGGCGCGGCGGCCTGCTTCGGCTTGCGCTTGTCGAGGATCCGCTGCACCGCGGAGGTGGCCTGGTCGTCCTCGAGCGAGGACGAGTGGCTCTTGACGTCGTAGCCGAGCGCGACGAGCTCGGTCACGACCTCTTTGTTGTCGAGCTCGACCCCGTGGTCCTTGAGCTCCTTGGCAATCTCGTGAACTCGCTTCTTCGACATACCTTGCTTGGCCTTTTGCTCCGCCGGCTACCAGGCGCAGCACCCTAATCCAAAAACGTGTGTGAGTGGTGCTAACGCCCACTCCCTCCGGTCGCTCCACCCCGGCCCGAGACCGACTCCAGCGCCTGTCCCAGGAGCGACGGGTCGACCGGACCCGCCTTTCCCCGGAAGGCCCTACCGAAGGCCTTCCGCTTCACCGCCGCCGCCAGGCACCCCACCCCACAAAGATAAGCTCCCCGTCCAGGGAGCGTCTTCCGCCCATCCACCACCACCCCCCCTTCAGGCCCCACCCCCAATCGGATGAGCTCCTCCTGGCTGCGCCTCGCGCCGCAACCGATGCAGCTTCGCACCGGACCGGCCCCTACCGGCAACTCTTCTCTACTATTAGTACTGGAGCGGGCTTTCAGGCGCATCCCCTCAGCCATCCAAGCGAGCTTACGACATTACCGCGAACTAAGCGCCCGCCGGCTCGGCGGAGGGCGAGGAAGCGGACGAGCCCCGCTCCGCGTTGAGTTCCGCCCGGAGCCGGGCTTCCTCCACCAGATAGTTCTCCGCCGCGCTCTTGAGCTGGCGGGCCTTCTTGATGCCGACGCCCGGGACGTCGCCCAGCCGGGCCAGGTCCTTCTCGTTGGCGATGTCCTCCACCGACTTGTACCCGGCCAGCACCAGCTGCTCGATGGCCTTCTCGCCCATGCCCCGCACGCGCGCCATGCGCTCGGTCTGACTGAGCTCGTCCGGATGGCGGCGCGCCTCGGCCTGGCGGGCCTGCTCGCGCTCGCGCTCCATGCGGGACAGCTCCGCGGCATCCAGCCCCATCTGCTTGCGCGCCTCCTCCTGCATGGCCGGCACGCGCGAGGGGTCCACGCCCGGAATCTGCGACAGCACCTCCGCATTGGCCTCGGCGATGTCCTTGGCCTGACGGAAGCCGTGGGCGTAGAGCGTCTCCACCAGCATCTCGTTGACACCGGGCAGCGCGCCCAGGGAGCGGTTGGCGAACTCGCGCATCTCGCGCACGCGGCTCTCGCTGTTGATGTCCAGCTTCCAGCCGGTGAGCTGCGCGGCCAGGCGCACGTTCTGGCCCCGGCGGCCGATGGCCAGCGACAACTGGTCATCCGGCACGATGAGCTCCATGGCGTGGTTGGCCTCGTCGATGATGACGCGGCTGACCTCGGCGGGGGCGAGCGCCGAGCACACGAAGCGCGCCGGATCCTCGTCGAAGGGGACGATGTCGATCTTCTCCCCGCGCAGCTCCTGCACCACCGCCTGCACGCGGCTGCCCTTCATGCCCACGCACGCGCCCACCGGGTCCACGTCCGCGTCGCGGCTGGACACGGCGATCTTCGCCCGTCCACCCGGCTCGCGCGCCGCCGCCTCGATGACCACGATGCCCTCGGCGATCTCCGGCACCTCCATCTCGAAGAGCTTGGTGAGCAGGTTGACCGAGGCGCGGCTGAGGACGATCTGCGGGCCCTTGGACTCGCGCAGCACGTCGAGCACGTACGCCTGGACGCGGTCGCCCGCGCGGTACGTCTCGCGCGGCACCTGCTCGCGCACCGGCAGCACCGCTTCGGCGCGGCCCAGGTCCACGATGATGTTGCCGCGCTCGAAGCGCCGGGCGATGCCGGTGACGATCTCGTTCTTGCGGTCCTTGTACTCGTTGAAGACGTTCTCGCGCTCGGCGTCGCGGGTGCGCTGCAGGATGACCTGCTTGGCCGTCTGGGCCGCGATGCGACCGAAGCCGCGCCGGAACGTCTTGAGCCGCAGGATGTCCCCGTACTGGTTGTCCTGGGCCTTGGCCTCCTCGGCGTCCTCGTCCCGGTAGAAGATCTGGAACACGAGCTCGTCGCCCGGCTCCACTTCCATGCCCTTCTTGTGGGCCTCGTCGAGGGGAATCTGGTTCACCGCCTGGATGGGATCGGTGATGGTCTCCACCACGGTGATGGCCTGGAAGAGCTCCACCACGCCCTTGTCGGCGTCGTACTTGGCCTCGAGGTTGCGCTCCTGGCCGAAGTGCTTCTTGGCCGCGGTCGTCATCGCGTCCTCGAGCGTGGAGATCAGGACGCTCCGCTCGATGCCCTTGTCCTTGGCCACCTGGTCCAGGACGAGGTTGAGGTTGATGGTGGGATTGGCTGGCGTGGGCATCTTCTTCTCCAAAAGGATCCACGGGCGCGCCCGCGCGAGGGCGCACCCTGTATGTGGACTGCTAGAACTCGAACTCCAGATTGGCCTTGGCGATGTCCTTGAAGGGGATGCGGAACGAGCCCGCTCCTTCCACGTCCACGCTGATGGCGTCGGCCGCCACCTCGGTGAGCGTGCCGGTGAAGTTCTTGCGTGGCGGCTCCCCGATGGGCCCGAAGGTCTTCACCTTCACTCGCTGGCCCTTCACCCGCTCGTAATGCTGGGGCTTCTTCAGGGGACGGTTCACGCCCGGGCTGGACACCTCCAGGTTGTACTCGTGGGGAATCAGGTCCTCCACGTCCAACACCGTATCCACCGCCCGCGACACCTGCGAGCACTCATCCAGGCCCACCCGCCCACCGGGCTTGTCGATGAACAGGCGCAGGACCCAGCCCTCGTGCTCGCGGACGAACTCCACCTCGAGGAGCTCCAGCCCCTCGCCCGCAACGATGGGCTCCAGCACCGTCTGTGCCTTCGCCTCCACCGTCTGCTTGATGTTCTCCGCCATAGGCCGCTTCGAAAACTCCGGACTCCCAAAAACACGAAAAGCGGGCACGGACGGCCCACTTTTCGAGGAACTGCGTCGAAAAATGTCGGCGGCGTCCCTAGCACACGCCACCTCGGGGTGTAAAGGAAGACGCACCCCTTCCTCCGTCAGCAAAACACTCCCCCCGGGCACAAGGATTCCCGGGGTTTCCGCGACAAGGAGGCGGTTATAACGACGCCATGCACCTCATCGCCGCTGCCCAGATGGTGTCCACCTCGGACAAGGCCCACAACCTCGATTCAGCCCTCCGGCTCGTCCGGCGGGCAGCCGACCTGGGAGCCCGCATCGTGGGACTCCCGGAAAACTTCAGCTGGATGGGACCGGAAGCCGAGCGCTCCGCCGCCGCCGAGACGCTCGAGGGCCCCACGCTCTCGCGGATGGCGGAGGTGGCACGCGAGCGCAAGGTGACGCTGCTGGCCGGCTCCATCCTCGAGCAGGGGGCGCCGGGGGGTCGGCTCTACAACACCACGGTCCTCTTCGGCCCGGACGGCTCGCGCCTGGCGGTGTACCGGAAGATCCACCTGTTCGACGTGGACGTGGGCGATGGCACGCCCTACCGCGAGTCCGCGGCGGTGGCCCCCGGCACCGAGGTGGTGGTGGCGGACACGGAGGCGGGGCGGATGGGGCTGTCCATCTGCTACGACCTGCGCTTTCCCGAGCTCTACCGGCGCCTGGCGGCGGGAGGGGCCACGCTGCTGGCCGTGCCGGCGGCCTTCACGCTGATGACGGGCAAGGATCACTGGGAGGTGTTGCTGCGCGCGCGCGCCATCGAGAACCAGTGCTACCTCTTCGCCCCGGCCCAGGGAGGGCGGCACTCGCCCCAGCGCGTCACCTGGGGCCACGCCATGGTGGTGGACCCCTGGGGTCTGGTGACGGCCCGGGCCTCCGAGGGCGAGGGGCTCGCCGTGGCGGCGATGGATACCGAACTGCTCGCGCGCATCCGGCGCAATCTGCCTTCCCTGCAACACCGTCGGCTGGAATGAAGCAACCAGGCGGTTGGAGCAGCCCCCCCTGGGTGCCGGTTGCATTCCCCGGTAGACTGGGGGGCTGGACCCCCCGTGAACAACCGCTGGTATTCGATGATGTTCGTCCTCGCCCTCTCGGCCCTCGGCGTGGCCTGCCCCGCCGATGAGAAACCCGTCGCGCCGGTGCATGTGCCGGCCGCACCACCCCCGGTGCGCCGCGCCCAGCTCAAGGGGCTGCATGGGGACGTGAAGGTCAAACGCGCGGCTGGAGACGAATGGCTCCCCGCCCAGGAAGGCATGGCGCTCTTCGAGAATGACAAGGTACGCACCGTGGCGGGAGCAGGAGTGCAGGTCGTCTTCGAGCAGGGCAGCGTGGTGAACCTGGGCGAGGACGCGTTGATCGGCATCGCGGAGACGCGGCCCCGCCCCGGACAGGAGCGCACGGACCTGACGGTCTTGCGCGGACGGGTCGACGCCGAGCTGGAGGACTCCTCGCGCCAGTCGCTCTCCGTCACCACCCCCGCGGCCACGGTCCGGGCCGGAAGGGACATCGTGTTCCAATGAGGCTCTACCTTCTGATGGCGTTGCTGTCCCTCGCGCCCGGCGAGGTCGAGGTCCGCGCCGGCGAGTCGCTGGACCAGGTGGCCGAGCGCGCCCTGGGCGACCGCGACAGAGCCAGTGAGCTCAAGGCGCTCAACAAGTTGCAGGGCGACACGCTCGTGCCCGGCATGAAGCTGAAGCTGCCGGGGGCCGATCGGGACAAGGCGCAGATGGCGCTGGAGTCGGCGCGCAACTCGGTGGCGCAATCCGATCCCAAGTCCCCCCAGCACGAGGAGGCCCTGGCCAAGCTCAAGGAGGCCGAGTCCCACTTCCAGAGCGCGCGTTATGCAGAGGCCGCCCAGACGGCCGACGATGCCTGGAAGCGGCTGGCCGAGCGCCCCGCCCAGCCCACCCGGCTGAGCGTGGTGGTGAACGACCGGGGCGACACCGTGGTGAAGGCCGTGTCCGGCCGGGTGTCCGTGGAGGGCGGCGGCACCACCCAGGTCATCGAGGACGGGGCCAGTGTCCAGGTGGAGAAGGGACAGGCGCCGCGGGTGGTGCTGGGCGTGCCCCGCCCCACCCAGCCCGAGGACAAGAAGCGGCTGAGCGTCAAGCCCATCAAGAGCGGTCTGCAGCCCGTGCTCATCTCCTGGAAGGCGGTGCAGGGCGCCGAGAGCTACGAGGTGGAGCTGGTGCCCGACCAGGGCGAGCGCCGGGTGATGCCCGCTTCGAGCAACGAGTTGAAGGTGCCGCTCGCCGCGGGCTCCTACCGCTGGAGCGTGCGCGCCCTCTCGCGCGGCTCGCGCTCCGAGGCCTCGGCCGAGCAGGGCTTCGAGGTGGCGGAGCCCCCCGCCAAACCCCTGCGCGTCAAGGTGAAGTCCTCGAAGTGGAAGTAGCAGGGAGGTCCCTCCGCCATGCGGCTCTTCAAGACGCTCCTGCTGTTGATGCTGGTGGCCAGCCTGGTGCCCACGGTGATGGTGGGCCTGCTGTCCGTGTCCGACACGCGCGAGCTGCTGGTGCGCGACGCCCAGGAGATGGCCCAGGAGCGCGTCAAGCAGCTCAAGCTCAAGGCGGAGACCTTCCTGGCCGAGCCCACGCGCGCGGTGATGGGCATGGCGCGCGTGCCCCAGTTCTTCTCCCTCCCCCTCGAGCAGCAGCAGACCTACCTGCGCTCGGTGCTCAACCAGCGCCGGGAAATCCAGGCCATCACCGTCCTGGGACTGGATGGCCGCAGGCTGCCGGGCCTGCAGGCCTTCGCCGTCAGTGACGTGCCCCCCACGGCGCTCGCCGAGCACGAGGCACGCGCCATGGATCTGCTCGAGGGGCTCAACGGCCTGCGCTACGCGGACGTGGTGGGGCGCACCGACGGCGAGGCCGTGGTGACGTTCGTCTTCTCCGTGGGCGAGCCCATCCAGGGCTACATCGCCGCGGACGTGTCGCTCGGGGAGCTGCAGAGCATGCTCGCCCAGGAGCGCGTGGGCAGCACCGGCTTCGTCTACCTCACCGACGCCCGGGGCCTGGTCATCGCCGGCGGTGGCGGGCTCGTGGCCCACCAGGACGCCTCCAAGCGGCCCGTGGTGGCCTACCTCCTCCAGGACGTGTCGCGCACGCAGGACACGGACCTGCTCCACGTGGGCAACTTCGGCGAGGGCTCGGACGCCGTGGTGGCCGCCTACGCCACGCTGGCCGATCCCAACTGGGCCATCATCTCCGAGCAGCCGGTGGCGCTCGCCTACAAGCAGGTGGAGACGATGGAGCGGCGGCTGCTGCTCACCGTGCTCGCCGCCACGCTCGTCGCCCTGGGGCTCGCCGCCTTCTTCTCGCGCGGCGTCACCCGCCCCCTCAAGGGCTTCACCGAGGGCGCGCTGCGGCTGGCCCAGGGCAAGTTCGGCCTCGAGGTCAACGTGCCCCAGAAGAACGAGCTGGGAGACCTCGCCCGGACGTTCAACTACATGAGCAAGCAGCTGCTCGCGTACGACCACGAGAACCGCGGCCTCTACGAGAGCCTCGAGCAGGGCTACCTGGAAACCATCGTCGCGCTGGCCAACTCCATCGACTCCAAGGACTCGTACACCCGCGGCCACAGCCAGCGCGTGGGCGACGTGGCGGTGGAGATCGGCCGGGAGATGGGCCTGTCCGAGCGCGAGCTCAAGCAGTTGCAGTTCGGCGGCATCCTCCACGACATCGGGAAGATCGGCATCGTGGAGTCCATCCTCTGCAAGCAGTCGCGGCTCACCGACGACGAAATGGCCATCATGCGCGGCCACCCGGACATCGGCGACACCATCATCAAGCCCATCAGCTTCCTGGGCCCCATGCGCGCGTGCGTGCGCAGCCACCACGAGCGCTGGGACGGCACCGGCTACCCGGACGGGCTCAAGGGCGAGGACATCCCCCTGCTCGCGCGCATCGTCGGGTGCGCGGACACCTTCGACGCCTGCACCTCCACCCGCCCCTACCAGAAGGCCATGCCGCTGGAGAAGGCCATGGAGATCCTCGACAACCTGAGTGGCCGGCAGTTGGATCCCTCCGTGGTGGAGGCACTGCGCCGGGTGCTCAAGAAGCGCGGCGTGCGCGTGGAAGGGCACCGCCTGCCCGTGAAGCTGGCGTCGTGACGCCGCCACCTTCCGCCGCCCATCGCCCCGCTCCCGGTGGTAAGCAGCACCCGGGCCGACTCCTGGCCCCGAGAGAGGAATCGCCTTGAGCTTCTGGGATCGCATCAAGCCCGCCGAGCGCCCCCTGTCCGCCACCGAGGCGGAGGCGTCCGCGGACGGCCTCCACCTGCGCCTGCTCTGGGAAGACGGGCTGAAGACGGACACGAGCGCGCAGCACCTGCGCCAGCAATGTCCGTGCGCGGGGTGCGTGGACGAGTGGACCAACAAGCGCACGTTGGACGCGTCCCAGGTGCCCGCCTCGCTGCGCATCACCCAGGTGCAGCCCGTGGGCAACTACGCGCTCAGCTTCGTCTTCAGTGACGGGCACTCCACCGGCATCTACCCCTGGAAGCTGCTGCGCGAGCTCACTCAGCCCCGGGGCTGAGGCTCCCCCGGAGGCGCTCCCGTGAAAGAGTCCCGCTACCAGCTGGTGCGTCCGCTCGCCGTGGGAGGCATGGCGGAGCTGTTCCTCGGCAAGGCGCGGGGCGCGGGCGGCTTCGAGAAGCCCGTGGCCATCAAGCGCATGCTGCCGCACCTGGCCAGGGATCCCACCCTCGCCCGGATGTTCCTCGCCGAGGCGCGGCTCGCCACGCACCTGCAGCACCAGAACATCGCCAGCGTCTACGACGTGGGCAGCGGCGCCGAGGGTCTCTTCCTCGTCATGGAGCTGGTGGAGGGCTGGGACTTGAGCGTGCTGCTCAGCCACGCCCTGCGGCACGGCCAGCGCTTCCCTCCGCACCTGGTGGCCTTCATCGGCACCCAGGTGCTCGCCGGGCTCGTGCACGCCTACCGCCGCCTGCATGAGGGCCGCCCCGTGCTCACCGCCCACCGCGACGTGTCACCCTCCAACATCCTCGTGTCGCGCGAGGGCGAGGTGAAGGTGACGGACTTCGGCATCGCCCGCATCGAAGGCGTCTCCGTGGGCTCCCAGCCCGGCACCTTCAAGGGCAAGCTGCCCTACTCCGCACCCGAGGTGCTCCAGGGCGAGCCCGCCACCGCCACGAGCGATCAATTCGCGCTCGGCGTCGTGCTCCATGAGCTGCTCTCCGGACGCCACCCCTTCGAGCCGGGCGAGTCCGCGGAGCCCATGGCGCTCGCCCTGGCCATCATCCAGCAGGAGCCCGCGCCCCTCCCGGAGGAGGTCCCCCCCTCCTTGAGCGCGGTCATCCTGCGCGCCCTGGCGCGTGACCCCGCCCAGCGCTTTCCCCGGCCCGAGGACATGGCCGAGGCCCTGTCGCGCTACCTCGCCCAGAGCGGCGAGCCCACCAGTTCGCACGCCCTGGCCGGCTTCATCGCCCAGCTCCACCCGCCCCCCACGCTGCTCGAAGGGGACGGGCCCGCCGAGCAGCCCCATGCGCAGACCCACACCCTCCCCCACCTCACCCTCTCCCCCAACGCCATGAAACTTCCCGACTCCGAACTCCCGCCCGAGGAGGACTGGGATGAGGTGCCAGGTGGCCCCGCGCTCAACACGAGTGGACAGGTCGTCCGGACCGAGCCCGAGGCCACCCCCCCGCTCGCCTGGCGCTGCGGCCATTGCCATGCCCCTCTTCCCGAGGATGGAGCCCGGTGCCCGCGGTGTGGCCAGACCCAGCCCCCCGTCATCACCCCCCTCGGCCGGGACAACACACCGCTCGAGCTCGCGTCCCCGTCCCGGACACCACAGCGGGCGGAGTTCTCCCCGCGGGAGCTCGGCGGGCCCCACGCCGCCCACGCCGCGCCCCCGCGGCTCGCCGAACGGACCTCCCGGCCCGACAACACCTACGTGCCGGTCGACATGCGCGGCCCCTGGCGCCGGCGCCTGCGCTCCCTGTTGACGATGCTGCTCGTGCTGGGAGCCGTCGGCGGAGCGCTCTGGGTGGCCTGGCCCCACGCACAGCCCCTGCTCGCGCGGCTGCGCGCCACTTCGGGCCTCGCGCCCCCCACCGCCGCCATCCTCTCCATCCAGAGCACCCCTTCGGGCGCCACGGTGAGCGTGGACGGCAAGGTGGTGGGCACCACCCCCCTGTTCATCGACAACATCTACCCCGAGCAGGACGTCCCCGTGCGGCTCACCCTCAAGGGCTACAAGCCCTGGAAGGGCACCTTCACGGGAAACCAGCCGGTGTCGCTCGACATCCAGCTCAAGCGCTGAGGGCGAGCACGGAGCCCGTGCCTCACTTCACCAGACGCAGGTGGCCCCGCCGGGGCTCGGGCGGCTCGTCCTTGGGGCCCTCGGCCTCAGAAGGAGGCAGCGGCGCCTCGGGCTCCGGCGGAGGCAGCACCTCGCGCAGCACGGCCCGGGGACGCTCCACGGGCGCCGGGGGCGGACTCGCCGCCTCCGTCACGCCCTCGGGCACCTTGGTCGTCACCATCGACTGCTGGAGCAGCTCGATCGGCATGTCGTCCGGATAGGCCCAGGACTCCTTCGTCACGTGGCTGGTGACGGCGAAGAGCGCGGACCAGGGCACGGCCACCTTGAAGCGGCTCCCCGAGAAGCTCAGCGTGCAGCGCACGCCCCACTCCCCCACCGTCAGGTCCGGCGGATCGAACCGGTAGGAGAGGTTGAGGCGCAGATGGGACTCATCGCGCAGCGAGTGGGGGACGAGCACCCCCGGACGGCGCGCGTCCAGGTGGATCATCACCATCCCCCTGTCGAGCGCGGCGAGCAACCGCGCCTTCTTCTCGGGAACCTTATTGTCCATCGCCGTCGCCGGCGGGAGGGGGGGCGTCTCAGCGACGGCGCATCGCCCGGTCCATCTCCCGCTTCGTCTCCCGTTCCTTGATGTCCTGCCGTCTGTCTTCGTGGGTCTTCCCGCGGCACAGCCCGAGCTCCACCTTGGCCCGGCCCTGCTTGAAATACATGAGCAACGGGATGATGGAATAGCCGCGCTCGCGCACCTTCGCCATCCAGCGGTCGAGCTGCTCGCGGTGCAGCAACAACTTCCGGCCCCGCAGGGGCTCGTGGGAGAAGAAGCTGGAGGGGTTGTAGGTGCCAATGTGGGCATTGAGCAGGAAGAGCTCGTCGCCCTTGGGCAGCGCGTACGCGTCCGACAGGTTGACCGTGCCCGCGCGCAGCGCCTTCACCTCGCTGCCGGTGAGCATCAGGCCCGCCTCCAGCTTCTCGTCCACGGAGTAGGTGGCGCGCGCCTTGCGGTTCTCCGTGATGATCTTGATGCCGGGCTCACCCGTCCCGCTCTTCCCGCCGCCCTTACCCTTCGCACCCGACATTCTCGCGTGTCCCTCTAGCCCTCGATGGGCTGGTTGTCGATGAGCCGGGTCTTCCCGGCGAAGGCCGCGACGATCATCCTCGCGGGCTGCCCCGGCGTCACGGCGGACAGCGGCTTCAACGACGTGGCATCCACCAACTCCACATAATCCTCGCGCAGCCCCGCCGCCGCCAGTTCACGGCGTACCACGTCGACGAGCGCCGCGGCCTCGCGAGTGCCCCGCTGGCAGAGCGCCTGGGCGGCGGCCATTCCCCGCGACAGGGCGAGCGCCCGGTGACGCTCCTCCGGCGACAGGTAGGCATTGCGCGAACTCATGGCGAGCCCGTCCGGCTCGCGCACGGTGGGCATGCCGACGATCTCCACCCCCAGGCACAAGTCGCGCTCGAGGGCGCGGATGACCTGGAGCTGCTGGTAGTCCTTCTCCCCGAAGAGGGCCACCCGGGGCTTGAAGAGACACAACAGCTTCGTCACCACCGTGGCCACGCCCTGGAAGTGGCCGGGCCGGCGCGCGCCGCACAGGCCCTGGCTCACCTCCCCCACCGTCACCGACGTCTGGAAGCCGGGCGGGTACATCTCCGCCGGCTCGGGGGTGAACACCGCCTCCGCCCCGGCGCTGGCGCACTTGGTCAGGTCCCCCTCCAGGTCGCGCGGGTAGCGCGACAGGTCCTCGTTGGGACCGAACTGGGTGGGGTTGACGAAGATGGAGGCGGCGACGACGTCGGCCCGGCGGCGTCCCTCGCGCATCAACGACAGGTGGCCCTCGTGCAGGTAGCCCATGGTGGGCACCAGGGCCAGGCTCCGGCCCGAGCGGCGAAGCGACTCCACCCAGGCCACGGTCTCGGCGACGGTGCGAAGGACGAGCGGGGCCATGGGCTAGACCGGAGCTCCGTAGATGGGACCCACCTTGTCAGCCACCTCGGCGGGCAGCGCGTCCGTGACGGCCGGCTGCGTGGGCATCAACCGCACGGGCTGCTGCTTACCCTTGAAGGAGTGATCCTCGTCCGGGAAGCTGCCCGAGCGCACCTCGGAGAAGAAGGCGCCCGCCGCCTCGGTGATGGAGCCGTGCAGGTTGGTGAAGCGCTTGACGAACTTGGGCTTGAAGTCCGGGTTCATTCCCAACAGGTCGTAGCAGACGAGCACCTGGCCATCGCAGTGCTTGCCGGCGCCGATACCGATGGTGGGGATGGTGAGCTTCTGGGTGATCTGCCGCGCCAGGTCCAGCGGCACGCCCTCGAGCACCAGCGAGAAGCACCCGGCGCGCTCCAGCGCGAGGGCGTCGTCCATCATCTTGCGCGCGGCGTCCTCGTCGCGGCCCTGCACCACGTAGCCACCCATCTTGTGCACCGACTGCGGCGTGAGGCCCAGGTGCCCCATGACGGGAATGCTGGCGCGCACGATGGCCGACACGACGTCGGCGAACTCCGCGCCCCCCTCGAGCTTCACGGCCCCCACGTTGCCCTCGGCCACCAGGCGACCCGCGTTGCGCACCGCCTCCTGCACCGACACCTGGTAGCTCATGAAGGGCATGTCACCCACCACCAGCGCCCGCTTCGTGCCCCGGGCGACCATCGCCGAGTGGTACACCATCTGATCCATGGTGACCGGCAGGGTGGAGTCGTGGCCCTGGACGACCATGCCCAGCGAGTCCCCGATGAGCAGAACGTCGGCTCCGGCCTCGTCGAACAGCCGGGCGAAGGTGGCATCGTAGGCCGTGACCATGCAGATCTTCTGTCCGGCCTGCTTCTGGCGCTTCAGCGTGTGGATGGTGACCTTGTCCTTCACGGTTCACCTCCTGTGGTGAGGGGTAGGGTTCCTGCGGTGCGAGCATGGACGTCCTTCAGCGTCCCCGAGGGGATCGCCTTGGACGGCCACCGAGGAACACTCTAACGCCCTTGGGCGCGCCGTGGGGCCCCTGTTTGAGACCGGGCGGACGAACGGGCGCCGCTCAGGCGCGCTTGCCCGGAGATAGCTGCGCCCGGTCGATGGACGCGAGCAGACCCTTCAGGTCACCTTCGTCGTGGACGAAGTCGATGTCCGACGTGTCCACCACCAGCAACGGCGTCTCCGTGTAGCGGGAGAAGAAGTCGTTGTAGGCGTGGACGAGCTCCTCCAGATAGCCCGCGTCGAACTGGCGCTCGAACTCGCGGCCCCGCTTCTTGATGCGGTGGAGCAACACGTCCAGACGGGCCTTCAGGTAGATGACCAGGTCGGGCCGGGTCACCCGCGGCGCGAGCGCCTCGAAGACGCGCTCGTAGAGGGCCAGCTCGTGCGAGTCCAGCGTCAGGCACGCGAAGATGCGATCCTTGGCGAACAGGTAGTCGCTGACCGTCACCGACTGGAACAGGTCCGTCTGGAACAGCTCCTGCTGCTGCTTGAAGCGCGAGAGCAGGAAGAAGATCTGCGTCTGGAAGGCGTACTTCTGCCGGTCCGAGTAGAAATTGGCGAGGAAGGGATTCTCCTCGACGATCTCGAAGATGCGCCGCGCGCCGAAGCGCCCGGCGAGGATGTTGGAGAGACTCGTCTTGCCGACGCCGATGGGCCCCTCGACCACGATGTAGCGGTTGTCCATCCGCTTCGAGACCTCCCGAACTTCGCTGGAACTCCACCCGAGCGCGCGGCCCCACGGCCACGGCCCACGGCGGGGCGGGGATAAGAGCACGGGAGGCGCGAGCGGGCAATGTTCGCGCTCCTCGCGGGCACGCCGGGCTTGACGGCCAGAGAGGCGTCCACTACCAGGGATGCCCACGCGCGGAAGCGAGCGGGACACGCGAGGACCTGGAGCGATGAGCCGACGTCAGCGAGCGAGGACGATCACCGAGTTGGAGCCCTCCCCGGCCCCAGCCACCGGCACGAACGAGCCTCCCCCTCCGCCGGATCCCCTCTACGGCGTGGCCCTGCTCAAGATGGCCCTGGAGCTCAAGCGCCAGCGCGAGACGTCCCCGGAGGAGATCCTCCGCGGAGTGCTCGCGCGCATGCGGCTGTCCGAGGTGGAGTTCCGCGCCTGGCTCGCGCAGCAGGGCGAGCTGGCCAAGGTGTTCGGCGGCCCCTGAGCACGGGCCCCCGGGCCCGCTCAGCGCGCGGCCAGCCAGCCCTGGAGCACGGTGTCCACGGCGTTGCTCAAGGACTTGCAGAACGAGTACTCGGTGCGAAGCCGCTCCACGGGTGAAGCCGCCTCGAAGCGCCGCGTCTCGAAGAAGAGCGCGTACACCACCTGCTCGCCCACCTTGGAGCGGATGCCCAGGTGCTCGCCCTGCACGTCCATCTGCGGCAGCAACATCCGATCCAACGAGCGGTACACCCGGGCCATGTCCCGCGTGGCGCCCACGAAGGCGTCCTCGTCGACGACGGGAATGGGTGCCGGATCCCCCCACTGCAAGAGCACCCGCCCATCCACGTGAGCGAACACCGCGTACACCACGCCGAAGCGCTGGAGGATGGGCTCCAGGGTCTCCACGGGCAGGGGCTTCATCACGCGCCGCGCCCTTCCTCCACGGGTCCCAGCGCGCGCTCGAGCGCGGCGAACTCCACGGACGAGAGCGTCTCCGCGCGCCGCGTGGGATCGATACCCGCTGTCGCCAGGGCCGCGAGGAGCTGCTCGTGCGTGCCCAGCGACTTGTCGGACTTGAGCGAGTTGATGAGTGTCTTGCGGCGCTGGGCGAAGCCCGCCTTCACCACGCGGATGAAGCGCGCGCCATCCACCACCGGCGCCAGGGGCTCGGGGCGGCGGATGAGCCGCAGCACCGCCGAGTCCACCTTGGGCGGCGGATGGAAGCGCGCGGCCTCGATGTCGAAGAGGTTCTCCGCGCTGAAGTAGAGGCCGAGGATGGCGGTGAGCAGGCCGTACTCCCGCCCACCCGGCTCCGCCGACAGCCGGTCCACCACTTCCTTCTGCAGGGTGAAGACGGCGCGCGTCACGTGCTCGCGCTGCTCGAGCACCTGGAAGAGGATGGAGCTCGTCAGGTGGTAGGGCAGATTGCCCGCGACCTTCACCTCGGGGGCGCCCGCCACCTCGGCGAAGTCCACCGTGGCCGCGTTGCCATCCACCACGCGCACCCCGGGGATGGCCTCCTTCTCCAGCACCGCGATCATGTCGCGGTCCTTCTCCACCACCGTCACTGCCGCGCGCGTGGCGGCCAGGAAGCGCGTGAGGTGGCCCAGGCCCGGACCCAGCTCCACCACGGGCTCGCCCTCGCGCAACTCCAGCGCGTCGGCGATGGCCTCCAGCACGTCCGGATCTCCCAGGAAGTTCTGCCCCCAGCTGTGCTTGGCCCTCAGGCCATGGCGCTGGAGGATTTCACGAGGTGTCTGCACGAGGTCCTTCCCTTCACATGCGCCAGGCGGGATCCGCGGACAGACTGAAGTCACCCCTCAGTCCCCGCCTCCAGGCCTCGTAGCCCGCCACGGCGATCATCGCCCCATTGTCCGTGCACAACCGCACCGGGGGAAGAAAGAGCTTCAGGTTGCGCTCCTGGGCACGCTCCAGGCAGAGCGAGCGCAGGCGCGAGTTGGCCGCCACGCCGCCACACACCACCAGGCGCTGCAGCCCGAGCCGACGCGCCGCGGCGACGAACTTGCGGCTGAGCGCGTCCGCCACCGCCTCCTGGAAGGAGGCGCACAGGTCTGCCAGGGCTTGGCCCTCGGGCATGCCGTGCTTCTTCACGTGGTGCAGCACCGCCGTCTTCAGCCCGGAGAAGGACCAGTCGAAGTTCTCCGCGCCGGGCAGCGCGCGGGGAAAACGGATGGCCTCCGGGTTGCCCTTCTGGGCGAGCTGATCGATGGGCAGGCCCCCCGGATAGGGCAAGCCCAGGATGCGCGCCGTCTTGTCATAGGCCTCGCCCGCGGCGTCGTCGCGGGTGCTGCCCACGAGCCGGTAGTGGCCATAGTCGCGCACCTCGTAAAGGCTGGTGTGCCCGCCGGACACCACGAGCCCGAGGAAGGGCGGCTCCGGGGCGTCCTCCAGCAGCCGGATGGCGAGCAGGTGGCCCTCGAGGTGGTTGGCGCCCACGAAGGGCTTGCCGGTGGCGAGGCTCAGCGACTTGGCCACCTGCACGCCCACCAGGAGGGCGCCGATGAGGCCCGGGCCCGAGGTGACGGCGATGAGGTCCACGTCGTCGAGCGTCTTGCCCGCGCGGGTCAGCGCCTCGTGCAGCACGGGCATGACCTGCATCACGTGGTTGCGGCTGGCGAGCTCCGGCACCACCCCACCCCATCGCCGGTGGATGTCCACCTGGGTGGAGACGACATCGGAGAGCACGCGCCGGCCGTCCTCGACGAGGGCGGCGGCGGTTTCATCACAGGAGGTTTCGAGTCCGAGTACGAGCAAGGGCACCTCTCTACCAGGAGCCCGCCGTCGGGCCTACTGGCCGAGCACCTTGAGGGATGCCCGTGCGTCCGGAGCGTACTTCCCGGAGGGTTCCAGGGTGAGATAGCGCTTGTAGGCCTCGATTGCCTTCTTGTTCTGCCGGGACTGCTCGCGAGCCACGCCGAGGAACAGCCAGGCGCTAGCGTTGCGGGGCTGCTCCTTCGTCACGCCCTCCAGCAGCTCGATGGCCTCGCGGTACTTCCCCGTCTCGCCGCGCACGAGCGCGATGCCCAGTCCCGCCTTGGCCTCGTTGGAGTCCGGCTTGAGCTCGAGCATCTGACGGTAGCTCCGGGCCGCGGCCTGGTAGCGCTCGCTGGCCAGGGACTTGCGCGCCTGGCGCGTCAGCTCGGCGTACTCGGCCTCGGGATCCGTCGCGGCCTTGCCCGCGGCCGGCTCCTTGCCCTCCTCCACCGGAGGCGTGCCGTTCGCCGCGACGGCCTCGGCGGGGGGCGTCGCCGGCTGGGCGGGAGCCTGGACCTCCGGCTTCGGCGGCTCGGGCTGCTTGGGCTCGGGAGACGTGGGCGTCTTGGGAGGGGTCGCCGTGGAGGTGGGCACGGTGCTCGGCACCGGTGCGGGCGGAGGCGTGCTCGCGCCACCCGATTGGGTCATCACCACCACCGCGGCGGCCAGGGCGATCGCCGCGACCCCCACGCCTATGAAGAGGCCCGTCCGCTTCGGCGCGACGGGCGCCTCCGGCTTGCGCTCCGACGGCACCGGACGGGGCCTGGGCTCCGGCCGGGCCTCCTGCTTCGGCTCGGGCCTGGGCTCCGGCCGGGCTTCCTGCTTCGGCTCGGGCCTGGGCGCGGGCATCGGCTCCGGTTGGGCCACCACCACGGGCGCGGGCAGGGACTCCAACTGGGCCTCCAGCGTGGGCAGGGGCTCCGGCTCCAGCACGGGCAGGGGCTCCGGCTCCAGCACGGGCATCGGCTCGGGCATGGGCTCCGGCTGGGCCTCCAGCACGGGCGGGGGCGCCTCGGAAGGCACCAGCGGCTCGGACACCGGCGGCGCGGCCGGCTCGATCACCGCGCTCGACACCAGGGTGACTTCCTCCGCTGGGCCCGCGGGCTCGGGAGGAGGCACCACGGGCAGCGGATTGGGCTCCACCGCGGCCCCTCCGAAGATGGGAGCCCGGGACATGGGCGAAGACAGCTCGCCGAGCGACATGGAAGCCGCGGACGCGGCCGTGGACCCGGCGGTGGGAGCGGGAGCGGAAGCGCGCGGCGCCGGGGACCAGCCCGGACCCCATCCCCCGGTGGAGCCGAGGCCATCCTCATCCACCCGGTTCCAATCGAGCAGCAGGCTGCGCTGCGCCTGCTCCTTGGCGCGGTGCGCGGGGGCGGGATCCACGAGGAACGAGGAGCCCTCGGCGGTGCGTGGGGGCGCGATGAAGTCCGCCTCGGGAGCGGTGGGCGCGCGGCGCCGGGACTCGAAGACGACCACGTTGGCGAGCCGCGGGGGAGCCTCCGCCTCGGTGCGCGGCGGGGGCGAGGCACGCACCTCGGGGGCCGGCGGGACGACGGGGGCCGCGGTGACGGTCGCCTCCACCATGAGCGGAGCGGCCTCGGGCACGGGCGCGAGAACTGGCGCGGGAGCCGGCGCCGGCTCGACGGGAGCGCTGGGCGCGGGCGCGGTGTGCAGCCACTCCTCGATGCCCGGCTTGCCGCTCTGCACGGGCTCCTGCGAGACACTGCCCAGCTCGCGGATGAGGCCCTCGAAGTACAGCTTGCTGATGATGCCCAGCGCCGCCAGGTCGTCGAAGTCCGAGTCCTCCACCACGCGGCTCAGGGTGCGCTTGCCATCGAAGAGGCGCAAAAGCCCGTTGACCTCGTCCGGAATCTCCGAGAGCCGGTCGGCCAGCTGGTGGTAGTCGATCTCGAACACCGTCTCCAGGGGCGGCAGCTGCTCGAGCATGCGGCCCCACTCGTCCAGCCGGCGCATGCCCTCCATGAGCAGGCCCTGGGTGGAGACCTCGATGCGCTCGGAGCGATCCAGCGCGGAGAACTGCACCTCGAACTCGCCCTCGGTGGCGTTGAGCAGGCGGTAGAAGGCGTTCTCGCCCTTGAGCCGGCCCATCTCCGCGTCGATGACGCGGCCTTCCTTGAAGTAGATGGTGGCGACGCGATCGCCCTTGATGGAGATGGTGCCCGTCTTGCGGCCGATCTCGAACGTCTGCACCAGGTCCACGACGCCCATGTCGACCAGGTTGCCCGCGAAACCGCCCTTGGTGGTCTCGCGCCGCTCGATGCGCTCCTTGTCCGCCTTCTGGAGGATCATCGTCACGCGGGTGACGATCTCCTTGATGTAGATGGGCTTGGTCAGATAGTCGTCCGCCCCCATCTCCAGGCCCTTCACCTTGGCCTCGACCGCCTTCTGGTTGGTGAGGAAGACGAAGGGAATGTGCTTGTAGCGCTCCTCGGATTTGAGCGTCCGGCACAACTCCAGGCCGTCCATCTCGGGCATCTTCGTGTCCGACAGCACCAGGTCCGGCGTGCTGATCTGCACCTTCTCGAGCGCGTCCTTGCCGTGAACAGCGGTCGTGACGGAGAAGCCGGCCTTCTTCAGGCTGACCTCCATGACACGGAGACTCTTCGGGTCACTATCGACCAGGAGCAGGTGCTGCTTGGCCACGTTCGATTGCCTTTCGCTGCGGACGGCCTACCAGGGAAGGCCGGCGCCGAGAAGGCGCGATGATCGGGCCCGCTCTCCAGGGCTGTCAATGGTCGTGGGAGAGGGAACTCGCCGAGCATCCAGGAGGACGAGCACGTGCCCGGCGAGGCCGGACTCCGGGGGCCCGGTCGCGGCAAGCCCCCCCGGCGCCCGGTTCAGCGGAAGAGGCCGCCCTTCTTGGTGGGAGGCGGATTCTTCTTGCGCATCTCGATGAGCCGCAACTCCTGGTTGGCCTCCAGATGCTTGGGACTCGCACGGATGGCCTCGCGGAAGTGCCGCTCGGCGCGCTCCATGTCGCCCTCCACCCGGGCAATCACCCCGAGCTGGTAGTGGGCCCGGTCGCAGCGCGGATCCATCTTCAGCGCCTCGGCCATCATCTGCTTGGCGCGGGAGACCTCGGCCTTGCGCTGGGGGTCCATGTAGATGGCCCAGGCCCGGGCGGCCAGGTACACCGCGCGGGGCTCGGCCTGGAAGGCGCGGTCGAAATGGTCGGCCGCCGCCACGAAGTCGCGCTTGCGGAAGAAGATCTCCCCCGCCTTGAAGAGCTCGTTGGGATCTTCCCCGGAAGCGCGTTGCGGCGGTGGTTGGAACGAGCCCTTGGAGCGCAGCTCCTGGAGATAGGTCGCGCGCCTGGCGTCGTCGTAGAGAACGTCATAGGCCTCGCGGATGGACTCGTAGACGATGGTCATGCGCGGAGCGAGCTCGGAGAGCGAGGGCGGCAGACGATCCGGGTGGAAGCGCTTGGCGAGTGCGACGAAGGCCGCCTTCACCTGCTCGCGCTTGACGTCCGGGCCGATGGCGAGTCCCAACAGGGAGAAGTAATCCTGCCGGGACTGCACGTCGGCGTAGCGCTTCTCGATGAGCTGGGCGAGTTGCTGCTCCTCGTCGTGGCCCTGCGCGGGCGCCGCGGCGGCGGGCGCGGGCACGGCCGGAGCAGGCGCGGGTACCGGCGGCGCGGGCGTGGGCACGGGCGCCGCGGACACGGGCGGCGCGGGCACTGGCGGAGACACCGGACGGGCTCCCGTGTCCATGGCCCGCTGCGGTGGGAGCTGAGGTTCGATGGCTCGCGGGTCGCCAGCGGGAGGGCTCGGAGCCTCGTTCTCGAAGGGCAGATCGACCCATTCCGCGAGCGAGTCGGCCTCATCGATCAGCGGCACGGCAGCGGGCGACGCGACCACGGGCTGGGAAACGGGCTCAGCGGGAGGCGGGGCGGGAGGAGGCGGGGCGGCGACGACGGCCGTCGCGGGAACCTCGACCTGAACGAACGACTCCAGTTGTCCGTCGACCTGCTGTAGCGCGGCCTCGAACGAAGCGCTGATGTCTCCCGGAGCCTCGCCCGGCTGGGACTTGCCGAACCCCATGCCGCCCCATTGGGCGTCCTCGAGCATGGGACGTGGGGCCTGGACCCCCTGGGAAGCGGGAGGAGGAACAGCGGGAGGGAGACCCCGCGCGAACAGGTTCGGGGGAGCGGCCGATTCCGGAGCGGGTGGACGAGGAGCGGGCGGACGGGGAGCGGGCGGAGGGGCGCCAGCCGAGGGCGAACGCATGCCCGGCGGAACGGAGGCCGTGGACGCGCGTGCGCCAGCGGAGGGCGGGCGCATCCCTGGCGGGACGTCGGAACGAGGAGCAGAGGGCCGGGGAGGAACGGCCATGGGAAGCGGAGCGACGAGGGGCTCGGACCAATCAGTGGCGGTGAGCATGTCCCAGGATTCTTCTGGGGCGGGTGCCTCGAGCGTGGGCGACGGAGGGACAGGCGCCGCGACGGTTTCCACGGTGGTGGGAACGGACTCCTCGATGAGCCAGTCCTCGGGAGGAGTGCTCCCCGTCCGACGCAGCGCCTCCTGCATGTCCTGCATCCGCGCGGCATCGGCCTGCTCACGCGCCAGACGGAGCCCCTCCGTGTCTTCGTGCCCGGGCAGTTCGGCGGCCACCGGGAGCGCGACGTCCACGGCGATGTTCTCCTCGGGGGGAGGCACGGCCGCGTCCGGGATGGCATTGAACCAGCCCTCGGACGAGGGAGCGATGTCGGCGAGCGACACCTCGAGCTGCGGAGCCGAACTGGACTCGGGCACTTCTGGAGGGGCCGGGGCCGCGGTGAAGAAAAACTCCCCGTCCGCCAGCTGGGCCAATTCGGCGAGCTGAGCCACATCCGACAACTGCGAGACTTCGACAGGAGCCCGCGCCTCCGCGACACGAGCGGTCTCCGCGAGGCGCGCCCACTCCTCCGCTCGACGCCAGGATTCCTCGGCCTGCCGTGCGGCTTCGGCCTGCCGGGTCTCTTCGGCCAGTCGCGCCTCTTCCGCCAGTCGCGCCTCTTCCGCCAGTCGCGCCTCTTCCGCCAGTCGCGCCTCTTCCGCCAGTCGCGCCTCTTCCGCCAGTCGCGCGGCTTCCGCCTGCCGAGCCTCTTCCGCTAGCCGGGCCTCTTCAGCCAATCGTGCCTCTTCGGCCAGTCGCACGGCTTCGGCAAACCGGGCCTCTTCAGCCAGTCGCGCCTCCTCCGCCAGTCGCGCGGCTTCCGCCTGCCGAACCTCTTCGGCCAGCCGTGCCTCTTCGGCCAGCCGTGCCTCTTCGGCCAGCCGTGCCTCTTCGGCCAGCCGTGCCTCTTCGGCCAGCCGTGCCTCTTCCGCTAGTCGCGCCTCTTCCGCTAGCCGTGCCTCTTCGGCCAGCCGTGCCTCTTCCGCCAGTCGCACGGCTTCCGCCAGTCGTGCCTCTTCGGCCAGCCGCGCCTCTTCCGCGAGTCGCACGGCTTCCGCCTGCCGTGCCTCTTCGGCCAGCCGCGCCTCTTCAGCCAGCCGCGCCTCTTCAGCCAGCCGCGCCTCTTCAGCCAGTCGCGCCTCTTCTGCCAGTCGCACGGCTTCTGCCTGACGAGCCTCTTCCGCCAGTCGCGCGGCTTCCGCCTGCCGCGCCTCTTCCGCCAGGCGGGCCTCTTCGACCAGCCGCGCCTCTTCGGCAAGCCGCGCCTCTTCCGCCAGTCGCGCCTCTTCCGCTAGCCGTGCCTCTTCGGCCAGCCGTGCCTCTTCCGCCAGTCGCACGGCTTCCGCCAGTCGTGCCTCTTCCGCTAGCCGTGCCTCTTCGACCAGCCGTGCCTCTTCCGCCAGTCGCACGGCTTCCGCCAGTCGTGCCTCTTCCGCTAGCCGGGCCTCTTCGGCCAGCCGTGCCTCTTCCGCCAGTCGCACGGCTTCCGCCTGCCGCGCCTCTTCGGCCAACCGTGCCTCTTCCGCCAGCCGTGACTCTTCCGCCAGTCGCACGGCTTCCGCCTGCCGCGCCTCTTCCGCCAGTCGCGCGGCTTCGGCCAGTCGCGCCTCTTCGGCCAACCGGACCTCTTCGGCCAGTCGCGCCTCTTCGACCAGACGAGCCTCTTCCGCCAAGCGGGCCTCTTCGACCAGCCGAGCCTCTTCAGCCAGTCGTGCGGCTTCCGCCAGCCGAGCCTCTTCCGCCAGTCGCGCGGCTTCGGCCAGCCGGGCCGCTTCCGCGAGTCGCGCCTCTTCCGCTAGCCGAGCCTCTTCCGCTAGCCGAGCCTCTTCGGCCAGTCGCGCCTCTTCCGCCAGTCGCACGGCTTCGGCCAGTCGCGCCTCTTCCGCCAGTCGCGCCTCTTCGGCCAGCCGAGCCGCTTCCTCCCGACGCGCGTTCTCGCGCGCCATCCAGTCCTCGACGGACAAGGACTCGACGAGGCCCTCACGCTCCAGCACATGAAGCAGCGTCCGCGAGCCGAGCGGCAGCCCCTCCAGCCGCTGGAAATCCACCAGCGACGAGAGAAACGCCATCTCCTCCTCACCCGACACCCAGGGAGCGCAGGCCGCCGCATCCGCGCAGCGGAACATGCGGGGCGCGGAGGGCTCGCCTTCGACGGGCTCCAGCGCGGCACGCACGACGCGCGCGCCCGCGATGGGGCGGAACATCGCCTCGATCCCGTCCTCCTCGAAGGCGGCATGCTCGGCGAGCTGGCTCAGGCGCCGCACCTCGGCGAGCACCTGCTGCTCGGCCACCTTGCCCGGCTCCAGCCCCAACTCCTCCAGTAGATCCTCGTCCGGAGTGCCCGCGCTCTCCCGGGCCCAGAGCGCATCCAGCAGCCCGGCGTGGATGCGGCCGGCCTGCACCAGGGCCTGCACCGGGGTCTGGAAGCCGAAGCCGAGCCGGGTCCCCACCAGGTCACCTCCCTGGAGGAACAGCAGCGACTGCCGGCCGCCGGCGCTCAGCGTGAGGCGGCCGGTGGCGCGGGACTTGTGGGCGGAGTAGAGGGTTTCGGCGACCTGCGAAGCGGACGACATACGGGCCTCAGTGTAGTCGCTCCGCCCCTCCTCTCAACTCGGCGTGTCCGCCCGCCCGCCCGGGAGGCCGAAGCCCACCTGGCGCAGGGCCTCGTAGGCGGCGATGCCCACGGCGGTGGACAGGTTCAGGCTGCGGCGCTCGGGCAGCATGGGCAGGGTGACGGCCGTTCCCGAGCCTCCGGTCATCACCTCGGGGGGCAGGCCCTGGGTCTCCGAGCCGAAGACGAGGTGATCTCCCTCCTCGAGGCGCGCGGCGTACAGGGATGTAGCGGCGCGGGCGGAGAAGAGCCAGCGCCTGGCCGAGGGCCACTCGGCCAGATAGGCGCCGTAGTCCGGGTAGAGCTTGAGGAAGACCTTGTCCCAGTAGTCGAGCCCGGCGCGCTTGAGGTGCCGGTCATCGATGGAGAAGCCCAGGGGCTCCACGAGGATGAGGCGGCAGCCGGTGACGGCGCACAGCCGGGCGATGTTGCCGGTGTTGGGGGGAATCTGCGGGGAGACGAGGACGAGGTGGAAGGGGCGCGCCAGGGGCTGGAGCATTGGAGTAGAAAGCGCGACATGCGCCTGAGAGTGAACAATGTGACACGAGACCGCCTGCTGGCGGATCGCGCCGAGCGGGCCACGAGCTTCCGGGACCGATTCGTGGGGCTGATGGGGCGGCGCTCGCTGGCGCTGGGCGAGGGGATGCACATCGCGCCCTGCAACTCCATCCACACCTTCTTCATGCGCATCCCCATCGACGTGGCCTTCCTCGATCTGGACGGGGTAATCGTCAAGCAGTTCGTGGCCCTGCCGCCCTGGCGGGCGACGTCGGTGTACTTCCAGGCGAAATCGGTGCTGGAGCTGCCCGCGGGGACGCTGGAGGCCAGTGGGACGCGGGAGGGGGACAAGCTGGTGTTCGAGCCCGTCCCGTGAGCCGCCAGGGGAACGCCCGTGCCCGGAGCGCTTGGGTTTTGACCCCTCTTGGGACGCTTTGTTAACCTGCCTGCTCCGTCCACGCACACCCTGGACACGCTGGAGAATTCCCGAGCATGCGCATTGAGGTCGCTGGCCACACCCACGTCGGGATGAAGCGCAACCACAACGAGGACAACTACCTCATCCTGCCGGAGGAGAACCTGTGCTGCGTCGCCGACGGCATGGGCGGGCACTCCTCGGGGGAGATCGCCTCGAAGATCGCGGTGGACGAACTGGCCGAGTTCTTCCGGATGACGGCGAAGGACCAGGACGCCACCTGGCCCTTCAAGATGGACAAGGCGCGCAACTACGACGAGAACCGGCTGGCCACGGGCATCAAGCTGGCCAACAAGAGCATCTACGAGAAGGCCAGCCACGACACGAAGTACAAGGGCATGGGGACGACGATCGTCTCGGTGCACTTCACCAAGGACTCGGCCTACGTGGGACACGTGGGCGACAGCCGGGTGTACTTCTTCCGTCACGGCGTGCTCAAGCAGCTCACCGAGGACCACTCGCTGCTCAACGACTACCTCAAGGCCAAGAAGCTCACGCCCGAGGAGATCGAGAACTTCCCCCACAAGAACGTCATCGTCCGGGCGCTGGGGATGAAGGAGCTGGTGCAGGTGGACGTGACGAAGGTGGAGCCGCAGCAGGACGACATCTTCCTGCTGTGCTCGGACGGGCTGTCCGGCATGGTGACGGATCCGCAGATCCAGGAGTTGCTGGCGCGCACGGACGAGCTGGAGACGGCGTGCTCGCAGCTCATCGATCTGGCGAACGCCGCGGGCGGCACGGACAACGTCACGTGCGTGCTCGCACGCTTCCACGCCAACTGACGGGCCGCTAGAGCGGCGCCGCCACCCGGTGGGCGCCCCAGGCCATCACCTCCACGAGCGACTCCCCGGGCGCCACCTCGGTGCCCTCCAGGAGGGCGGCGCGCTCCAACCGGGCGCCCTCCCCCACCCGGACCCCGGCGCCCACGGACACGCAGGCGCCCACGTGCGCGCCCCGCGCCACCGTGCACCCCGCGTCGAAGTGCGCCGGTCCCACCACCCGCCCCTCCACCCGGGCCGAGGCATGGGCCCAGGCGTTGTCCGCTCCCCTGGGCGCCAGGGCGAAGGGCGAATCCCCGCCCAGCCCCTCCAGGGACACCTGTCCGGAGAGCACGTCGCGCACGGTGGCCAGGTAGCGCGACGGCGTGCCCAGGTCCGACCAGTACGCGCGCACGCCCTCGCCCCGGACGGGCACGCCCGCCTCCATCATCCGCACGTAGACGTCGCGGTTGATGTCCTCGGGCCCCTCGGGCGTCATGAAGTCGAAGACGCGCGGAGTCATCACATGCACGCCCGTGAAGTGCCAGGGGGTGAGCCCCTCGCCTCCGGGCCCGAAGCCCGCGATGCGCCGCACCTGGCCCCGCGCATCCACGTCCACCGAGGCGTACTTCTCGTTCTCCGGCATGGGCAACAGCACCATCGTCGCCGCCGCGCCCGACGCCCGGTGCGCCTGGAGCACCGGGCGCAGGTCCACCGGGAAGAGGATGTCGCCGTTGAAGACGAGGAAGTCCTCGCCCGACAGGAAGTCCTTCAGGCCGCGGATGCCGCCGCCGGTGCCCTGGATGACGGGCTCGTGCACCACGTGCAGCGCCAGCCCCGCGCGCTCGCACTCGGCGCGGGCGGTGGCCGCCATGACGTCCGGCAGGTGGTGGGTGTTGATGCCCACCTCCCGCACGCCCGCGCCGCGCAGCACCGCCAGGTGATAGCGGAAGAGGGGCTGACCGAGGAACGGCAGGGCCGGCTTGGGCCAGCGCTCGGTGAACGGACGCAGGCGCGTGCCCAGCCCCGCGCAGAGAATCATCGCCTTCATGTGCGGCCCCTCTTTCCTTGGTCGCGCCTCAGCCCAGCTCGGGCACGTACTTCGCCACCAGCTTGCGCAGCCCGCTCATCTCCGGCCGCCGCTCGAAGGCGTCGCGCACGTAGCGCAGCGACGCGGGGATGGACACCAGGAAGCCCGGGTTGCCCTTCACGCGGTTGATGAACTCGAAGCGGCCCGCGTCCTTCATCTTGCGCTGCAGCGTGAGCAGATCGAAGAAGGCCTTGAAACCCTGGGGCTCGATGCGCTCGCCCGTGAGCTGCGCGAACGTGGCGATGTACCGGTCGAGCATGGCGTCCACGAAGCCGCGGTCCAGCTCCACGTAGCTGTCGCGCAGGAGCGCCACGAGATCGTACTGGCGCGGGCCCTGGAGCGCGTCCTGGAAGTCGATGACCACCAGCTCGCCATCCTTCACCATGATGTTGCGGCTCTGGTAGTCGCGGTGCGTGAAGCCCCGCGGCGCGGCGGCCAGCTGCCTGGCGATGTCGCGGAAGACGCGGTCCAGCTCGGCGCGCTCGGCGTCCGTGGGCTTCTTCCCGCTCCACGCCTCCATGCCCCACTCCCGGAAGTGGTGCAGCTCCCAGTCGTAGAGGTCCTCGTCGAAGGCGCGCGTGAAGGCGAGGCACTGGGGGTCCACGTGGCGCTCGGCCTGGGCGCGCAGGCGCGCGAGCAGATCCACCGCCCGGGTGTACAGCTCATCGCGGTGCTTGCCGCCCTCGAGCGCCGCCTCGAACGTCTTGTCCGTCAGGTCCTCCAGCACCATCATCCCGGCGGGCTCGTCGTAGCGCAGGATGCGCGGCACGCGGATGCCCAGCCCCTCGAGGTAGCGGTGCACGTTGATGAAGGGCAGCTCCTTGGGCGGCTCGCCCTTGGACGCCTCCTCGCTCTTCTTCGAGGCATCCAACGGCATCACCATCAACACCCAGCTCTCCGGCGCGGTGCCCACGCGGTAGTACGAGCGGTTGCTCGCATCGCCCTTGAGCTTGGTGATGGGAGCCTGGGGCACGGGGCGGCCAATGGCCTTCCCGACCTGGTCGCGCAGCGCGGCCTCGAGTTCCATAGGGATGCGGTTCTCCTGCAACGAGTGGGTGAAAACGGCGCGCGAGTATGGGAGCGCGCACGAGCCGGGTCAAAACCCCGGTGCCAGAGCGCGTCATTCCCTCGTCGCGCGGGACGTGAATCGTGTCCACTCCCGCGCTGCGCCGCGTCGGAAGATGGGAATCCGGCGGAATGTTGAAAGAGGCTGGGGGATGACGTCGGCGAGGGTCGACCCCACTGTTCCAGAGCGGTAATAAGGACGCGCCGCTCCCTACCCCACACGAGAGTTTCCGATGGACATCCACGACAACATCCTTTCGGCGATTGGCCACACCCCCCTGGTCAAGCTGCAGCGCCTGGTCGGTCCGAACGACGCGACGGTGCTGGTCAAATGCGAGTTCATGAATCCCGGCGCGTCCATCAAGGACCGGATGGCGCTCTACATCATCGAGAAGGCCGAGCGAGAGGGGAAGCTCAAGCCCGGCGGCACCATCGTGGAGAACACCTCGGGCAACACGGGCATGGGCGTGGCGCTGGCCGCGGCGGTCAAGGGCTACAAGTGCATCTTCACCATGCCGGACAAGATGTCGCTGGAGAAGATCAACCGCCTGAAGGCCTTTGGCGCGCAGGTGGTGGTGACGCCCACGAACGTGCCGGCCGAGGATCCGCGCAGCTACTACGAGACGGCCAAGCGCCTGCACCGGGAGACCCCGGGCGCGTTCATGCTCAACCAGTACCACAACCCCGACAACATCGAGGCGCACTACAAGATCACCGGTCCGGAGATCCTCGAGCAGACGGAGGGGAAGATCGACTACTTCGTGTCGGGCCTGGGCACGGGCGGCACGATGAGCGGCGCGGGCAAGTTCCTCAAGGAGAAGATCCCCGGCCTGAAGAACGTGGGCGTGGATCCGGAAGGCTCCGTGTACGAGGGCTACTTCAAGACGGGCAAGCTGACCGAGCCGCACGTCTACAAGGTCGAGGGCATCGGCGAGGACATGCTGTGCGGCGCCATGGACTTCAAGGTGCTGGACGACGTGCGCCAGGTGGATGACCGCCAGAGCTTCGTGGCGGCGCGGCGGCTGGCGCGCGAGGAGGGCATCTTCGCGGGTGGCTCGGCGGGCGCGGCGGTGCACGTGGCGGTGCAGCTCGCCAAGGAAGTGGGCAAGGGCAAGACGATCGTCGTCATCCTCCCCGACACCGGCATGAGCTACATCAGCAAGTTCCACTCGGACGAGTGGATGCGCGACAACGGCTTCATGGAGGAGAAGGGCGCGGGCACGGTGCGCGATCTGCTCCAGGGCAAGAAGAAGGACGTCATCACCGCGCGCAAGGGCCAGCGCGTGGACCAGGTGGTGGAGACGATGCGCCAGCGCGGCATCAGCCAGATGCCGGTGCTCGCCGAGGACGGACGCGCGCTCGGGATGATCCACGAGTATGACTTGCTCAACGCGCTGGTGGCCCACCAGGTGAAGTTCGCGGACACCATCGACAGCATCGTCACGCCGCTGCAGGGCGTGGTGGCGCCGGAGACGAGCCTCAACCGGCTGCGCGAGGTGTTCAACCAGGACAAGGTCGCCGTGGTGAAGGAGGGCGAGAAGGTGCTCGCCGTCATCACGAAGATCGATCTCATCGAGCACCTGCACCGCGAGGCGCCCTGACCGGGCCGCCGGCGGGGACCGACGCCCGCCTCTGAAGGAGAAGACCGGCCGGTCCTGGCCATCGCCCCCACCAGGAGGGTGACCAGGACCGGCACGTGTCCCCCAGAGGGGTCCGCACGGCCACAGACTCCCATTTCATGAGAATACGGGTTTACGGATTGTCATTGTTTTCCATGCCTGGCTGAGGCATTGGTGACAGGACGACAATCGTCGTTCCTGCTCCAGCGAGCCGTAGTGGCAATGGGCAGACGCGTGAAACCGGACGCCTCCTGCCCGGCGCATGCGTCACGCCGCACCCCGACGCCTGCTTCCGCGCTCGCTCAGAGGTCACGGTCCATGACACGCCTGTCCCCTCTTCCGAACCGGCTCACGGCCCTGCTGGCCGAAGTCCGCGTCCTCCATACCCTCGGGCCCACGGGCACCAACTGCGAGGAAGCCGCGCACTTCTGGTTCAACGGCCGGCCCCAACGCGGCGACGTCAAGCTGTATGCGACGCTGGAGACAGCCCTGGAGGCCATGCCCCAGGCGCCGGGCCACGCGCTGCTGGCCTGCGCGGTCTATCCGCAGCTGCATACCCTGGTCTTCTCGAACCTGCACCGGCTCGCCGTGGCCGATACGTTCGTGATGCCCACCTTCGAGATGGTGCTCGCCTCGCGCACGGGCGGCGCCCCGAGCGTGGTCGCGACCCATCCCGCGCCACAGGGGCTGGTGCCCGCCGACATGCGGCGCGTGCTCGTCAACAGCAACGCCCAGGCCGCGATCGAGTGCGCCGAGGGACGCACGGACGGGTGCATCACCACCTCCAAGGCGGCGGCGGCCCACAAGCTGCAGATCGTCACCAACCACGGCGCGGTGCCCATGGTCTTCACCCTCCACGTTCCCACCGCCCTCGCGCGCTGAAAGTGCCGCCATGAGCCCCACGCTGAACGCCCTGCGCGCCAACCATTCCGCCACCGAGCTCGTCGCCCACCAGCTCGTGCCCCTGCTCGACCGCTTTCGCGAACTCCAGGCGCCCAATGGCGCGGTCACACGAGATCCCGACGAGGCCCACCGCCTGCTCGAGCGCATCGTCCCCCTGGTGGCGACCACGGCCGCGGCCGCCCAGGTGCCGGGGCTCGGCGAGGCCTTCGCGGCCGACACCCAGGAGTGGCGGGAGCGCGGTCTGGACCAGCAGCCCACCTACGATCGCACCCTGCAGACCTACCGTCCCCCGCGCGGCGACGGGGTGACCTTCTTCTGCGCGCCCCTGCTGGCCACCAACGGACCTGCGCCGCGCGGACACTTCCTCGAGTGCTTCCTCGCCTACCGCGAGGAGCCCGAGGAGTGCCTGCGCCTGGAGCAGGACTATCCCCACCCGAAGAACAAGTGCCAGTCTTCGCGGCTCCTGTACGGCTCGAAGGGCCTGCGGGAGGGCAACTGCATCGTCTTCTTCCCCGAGAACATCGCCGCCGCCACCAAGGTCCAGAGCCAGGACTACGCGCTGTTCTTCTTCAACAAGTTCAGCGACATCTACCTGTCCTTCACCATGCCGGCGGTGGAGCGGCTCTTCGGCCCGAGGGATCTCATCACCGGCGAGGAGCGCTGGCGCTCCCTCTCGCTCTCTCCCGAGGCGTTCTACCGGGCGCGGTGTGTCTGGGGCTACCTCCACGACTATCACCACCACCGGGGCCCCCGGCCGTTCGACGAGAACCTTCAGATCAAACTCAACTGGTTCGTCGGACTGCTCGAGGAGACCAAGGTCGACTGTCAGACCATGCTCACCTGCCTCGAGCCCGGCGTGCCCTTTGGCATCGAGGTGCTCGAGTTCGCGCTGTTCGAGCGCATGCTGCGCTACCCCCAGCAGCCGGACTGCACCACCAACTTCGACGCCGGCACGGGCGTGTTGCTCTTCCAGTGGCTGCTCAGCCAGGGGGCGATCCGTCCGCGAGCCGGACAACAGGGGCTCGACCTGGACCGCGACACGCTCGTGGCCGCGCTGAAGGGGCTCATCGCGCGCGTCGAGGAGCTCGAGCGCATCACCGATGACGCCCGCTACAAGGCCGAGGCCAAGACGTTCGTGCGCACGCTCGTGCCCGAGGGCGAGCAGCCCGGCCACCGCTTCCGGCTGCCCGAGGACTACCGCACCCACGTCGGGCTGCGGCCCTCCGACCGCATCCTCTCCTTCGATTCCCTGGTGTACTAGTCCTGGTCATGAGCGACCTCTTCTTCCCACTCGCCGCCTTCGCGGTGTCGACCTCGATCACCCCCGGGCCCAACAACATCATGCTGACCGCCTCGGGGGCGAACTTCGGCTTCCGGCGCACGCTGCCGCATATGGCGGGGATCGCGTTTGGCTTTCCCCTGATGCTGCTCGCCATCTGCCTGGGCCTCGGCGGGGTGTTCCGGGCCCTGCCCCAGATCCACGTCATCCTGCGCTATGTGGGCCTGGTCTATCTGCTGTGGCTCGCCTGGAAGATCGCGACCTCGGGCCCGTCCACCGGCTCCGCGGAGACGACGAGCAAGCCGCTCAGCTTCGTCCAGGCGGCGGGCTTCCAATGGGTCAATCCCAAGGCCTGGATCATGGCGGCGGGCGCGGTCACCACCTACACCTCGCCCGACCGCGACGTCCTCATCGAGTCGCTGCTCATCGCGGGAATCTTCGCCGCGGTGAGCTTCCCCTGCGTGGCCCTGTGGGCGTCCGTCGGCGCGGCGCTCGAGCGGCTCCTTCGCGAGCCGCTGTGGCTGCGCGTCTTCAACGTGACGATGGCCGTGCTGGTGGTGGCCTCGGTGCTGCCCTTCGTCTTCGAGTGAGCCTCCCCCCTTCAGGAGCATGCACATGGCCGACCTTGCCGACCGCGAGGGCTACATCTGGATGGATGGCGAACTCACCCCCTGGCGTGAGTCACGCGTCCACGTGCTCACCCACGGGCTGCACTACGGCACCTCGGTCTTCGAGGGCGAGCGGGCCTATGGGGGGCGCATCTTCAAGCTGACCGAGCACACGGAGCGGCTGCGGCGCTCGGCCGAGCTGATGAGCTTCCCGCTCCCGTTCGACACCGCCACCCTGGAGCGAGCCACGCAAGAGGTGGTGCGGGTCAATGGCATCCAGGACGGGTACGTCCGCCCCATCGCCTGGCTGGGCAGCGAGGACATCGGGTTGTCGGCCGAGGGCGCGCGCGTGCACGTGGCGATCGCGACGTGGTCCTGGCCCGCGGTGTTCGGGCAGGAGGCGCAGACGCGCGGCATCCGCCTGCGCACCACGCAGTGGACCCGCATGGTGGGCACCATGCTGCCGGTGAAGGCCAAGACGGCCGGCGTCTACGCGACGGGCGTGCTGGCCCGCCGCGAGTCCGCGCAGGCCGGCTTCGAGGATGTGCTCATCCTGGACCACCAGGGCTTCGTGGCCGAGGCGAGCGGAGCCAATCTCTTCCTGGTTGAACGCGGGCGCCTCGTCACGCCGATCGCGGACACCTTCCTCGATGGCATCACGCGCGCCGTGGTGATCGAGCTGGCTCGCGGGCTGGGGCTCGAGGTCGCCGAGGAGCGCATCACCCGCGCGCGGCTCCGGGAGGCCGACGAGGTGTTCCTGACCGGCACCGCCTACGAGGTGCAACCCGTCCGGGAGATCGACGACCGCGCCTATCCCGTGGGAGCGATCAGCCGGCGGCTCGTGGCCGCCTATCAGGCGCTGGTGCGCGGCTAGGACAGGCGGGACAGCAGCCGCTCGGCGTGCTCCCGGATGCTCTTCGGCCCCCAGGCCTTGGCCCGGAGCGCATGCTCGCGCGCCTTGGGCACATCGCTGTCGGCGAGCGCCAGCGCCATGTTGAGGTTCAGGCTCGGCTCATCGGGATGGGCCCCGAGCGCCACCCTCAGGAGCTGGACGGCCTGGGCCGCGCCCCCAGGCTGGGACATGAAGAGCACCGCCAGCTCGCACGCGGGCCCCGGCGCCTGGGGATTGAGCTTCCAGGCTTCCTCCAACCACTTCAGCGCCCCGACCTGGTCGCCCTCCGTGCGGCGCATGTTGGCCAGCGCCAGGCGCGCGTCGATGCCCTTCGGGTCCAACGACAGCGAGGCGTTCAACAACCGCTCGGCCTCCTGCGTGTAGCCCATCATCATGTTCGTCAGCCCGTGCAGGTAGGCCGCCGCGGCGTTGCGCGGGCTGTGCGTGCGGAACTCGGCGGCCACCCGCATCGCGCCCTTCGTCTCGCCCATCAGCAAATAGAGCTGGATGAGCTCGGGGTAGAGCTCCGCCTTGTCCGGCACCCGCTCCAGGGCCTGCTTCATCAGCGTCAGGGCCCGGTTGAACTGGCCCTGATGGACGAGCAGCCTCGCGGCGAGCAGGGGCGCCTGGTAGTCACTCGGGTTGACCTCCGTGGCCTTCTGGAAGTGCTGCAGCGCCTGCTCCCCCTTGCCCTGCCCCTGCCGCGCGATGCCCAGGGAGAGCAGGACGGAAGACTCCTCGGGTTGCAGCCGCAGCGCGCGCTCGAACGCCTCCGCCGCGTCCTCGAACCGCCCACGGGTGAGCAATGCCTGCCCGAGGTTGAGCAGCACGAAGGCATCCGCGTCCTTACTGGCCGCCAGCTTCCGCAGCACCGCGAGCGCCTTCTCGTCTCCCGCCGCGGCATCGAGCCGCGCCAGGTGGACCTGCGCCTCGGCGTGCTCGGGCTCCACCTTCAGCAGGCGGCGCAACAGGGCGCGCCCGGCGTCGTTCTCGCCTCGCGACAGGCGCAGCCGCGCCAGGCCCAGCAGCGCGTTGCCATCCTGGGCATCATGCGCCAGGGCGCGCTCGAACTCCCGGATCGCCTCCTCCGGCTTTCCTTGCTTCACCAGGCGAGCACCCTCCTCGGCTTGAAGGGAGACCTTCGTCATGAGCGGCCACCTCCGCGAACAGCGACAGACACCGGGAGTCCAGGCGCTCCCGGGGGGAGCGAGCCCCCCGGACTCCACCTTACGCCACTTCGAGCGCCTGCTTCAGGTCGTCGATGAGATCCTGCGCGTCCTCGATGCCCACGGACAGGCGGATGAGCCCATCGGAGATGCCGAGCAGCTCGCGCGTCTCCTTGGGGACGGAGGCGTGCGTCATGATGGCCGGGTGCTCGATGAGCGACTCCACGCCGCCGAGCGACTCGGCGCAGGCGAACACCTTGACGGCCTTGAGGAAGCGGCGCGCGGAGTCCAGACCGCCCTTGATGTCGAAGGTCATCATGCCGCCAAAGCCCTTCATCTGCTTGCGGGCGAGCGCGTACTGGGGGTGGCTCTCCAGGCCCGGGTAGGTGGCCTTGCTCACCTTGGGGTGCTTGACGAGGAACTCGGCCACCTTGTGCGCGTTCTGCGCGTGGCGCTCCATGCGCACGCCGAGCGTCTTCACGCCGCGCAGCACCAGGAAGCAGTCCATGGGGCCGGGCACGCCGCCCACCGCGTTCTGCAGGAAGCCCATGCGCTGGGCGAGCTCGTCGTCGCTCGTGCACACGAAGCCGCCCACCACGTCGCTGTGCCCGTTGAGGTACTTCGTGGTGGAGTGCGTCACCACGTCGAAGCCCAGCTCCAGCGGACGCTGGAAGTACGGGGTCATGAAGGTGTTGTCACACACCGAGAGGATGCCGCGCTTCTTCGCCGTCTCGGCGATGCGCGCCAGGTCGATGAGCTTGAGCATGGGGTTGGTGGGCGACTCCACCCACACCATCTTCGTCTTCGGGGTGATGGCGGCCTCGAAGGACTCCGGGCGGGACAGGTCCACGAAGGAGAACTCCAGGCCATGGCGCCGGAACACCTTGTCGAAGATGCGGAAGGTGCCGCCGTACACGTCGTCCGAGACGACGACGTGGTCGCCCGCGTTGAGCAGGTGCATCAACATGGCCGTGCCGGCCAGACCCGAGGCGAAGGCGAACCCGTGCCTGGCGCCCTCGAGCGCCGCCAGACACTCCTGGAGCGCCTTGCGGGTGGGGTTCTGGGTCCGGCTGTATTCGTAGCCCTTGTGCTCACCCGGACCGTCCTGGACATAAGTGGAGGTCAGGTAGACCGGCGTCATGATGGCGCCGGTGGTGGGATCCGGCTCCTGGCCGGCGTGGATGGCGAGGGTGTCGAAGCGCATGGCGGCGAACTAGCACACTCCCCATGTCCCCGGGAGGCCGGGAGAACCCGGGACGGTGGGTGCGGAACGCTTGCCGGCGGGTGAAGAGTCGGAGAAGAGAGGAAACAGGCACACGGGAGAGGACACGTCGGGATGACGACAGCGGACCAGGGCTCCAAGGCGGGGGAAGGCATGTTCGCCAACCGCCTGCGCAAGAACGTGCGGCACTTCCGCAAGTGGGCGAAGGCCCGGGGGCTCACCGCCTTCCGCGTCTATGACCGGGACATCCCCGAATACCCCTATGCGGTGGACCTCTACGGCGAGCGGGTGCACCTGGTGGAGTACCCCCGCCGCAAGGCCATCAAGGGAGGGCTGGAGGAGCAACGCGCGGAGGTGCTGGAGGCGGTGAGGGCGGTGCTGGACGTGCCGGCGGCGTACATCCACGTGAAGACGCACCTGCCCCAGCCGTGGGGCCGCTCGCAGTACGGGCGGGTGGGCGAGAGCGGCGAGCGCCTCGTGGTGGAGGAGCAGGGGCTGAAGTTCTGGGTGAACCTGGGGGACTACCTGGACACGGGCCTGTTCATGGACCACCGGCTGACGCGGGCCCGGGTGCGGGAGGAGGCCCGGGGCAAGCGCTTCCTCAACCTGTTCTGCTACACGGGCGCCTTCACCGTGTACGCCGCGGCGGGCGGGGCCACGCGCACCCTGAGCGTGGACCTGTCCAATACCTATCTCGACTGGGCCGAGGACAACCTGGCGCTCAATGGCTTGTCCAATGCGAGCCACACCCTGCTGCGCGGGGATGCGCTCGCCTGGGTGCTGTCCCAGAAGGACAACCCCGAGGAGACCTTCGATCTCGTGGTGTGCGATCCACCCTCCTTCTCCACGTCCAAGCGCATGCAGGGGACGTTCAACGTGCAGAGGGATCACGTGCGCATGCTGGAGGCGCTCGGCGCGCTGCTGTCGCCCGGCGGCGTGCTCTACTTCTCCACCAACTTCCTGGGCTTCGAGTTGAAGGACTCCGCCGTGCGCCACTACGCGAAGGTGGAGGAACTCACCCCGGGCTCCATCCCCGAGGACTTCCAACGCCAGCAGATCCACCGCTGCTGGCGCATGGTGGCACCCCGCTGAACGTCAGGGAGTGGGCCAGCGGTTCTTGCCCTGGAATTCCAGCATCCAGCCCGGGTACTCGGCGGGCAGCGCCGAGGCGGTCTCCAGCGCGGCGAGCTGCTCGGGCGAGAGCTTCAGCTCGGGCGCCGCGAGGTTGTCCTCGAGCTGCTCGGCCGTCTTGGCGCCGATGATGATCGTCGTGACGTGCGGCTGGTGCAGCAGCCACGCCAGCGCCACCCGCGCCACCGAGCTGGAGTGCGCCTTGGCGATGCCATCCATCACGTCGATGACGGCGTAGGCCCGCTCCTGGTTCACCGGCGGGAAGTCGAACTGGGTGCGGCGAGCGCCCTCGGGACCCTGGGCTCCCCGGCGGTACTTGCCGCTGAGGAAACCACCCGCCAGCGGGCTCCACACCATCAAGCCCACCTGCTGATCCTTCATCAAGGGCACCAGCTCCCGCTCCAGATCCCTGCCCGCGATGCTGTAGTAGGCCTGCAACGACTCGAAGCGCTCGAGCCCCCGGTGCTCGCTGATGCCGAGCGCCTTCATCAACTGCCAGGCCGCGAGGTTGGAGGCCCCGAGGTAGCGCACCTTGCCCTGACGTACGAGATCATCGAGCGCGCGCAATGTCTCATCAAGCGGCGTGACGGCATCGAAGCCATGAATCTGATACAAATCAATGTAATCGGTGCCCAGCCGCTTCAAGCTGGCATGCACCGAGTCCATGATGTGTCCACGGGACAGGCCCACCTCGTTGACACCGGGGCCCATGCGCCCGCGCACCTTGGTGGCGAGCACGACGTCCTTGCGCCGCGCTCCCAGCGCCTTGCCGAGGATCTGCTCGGACAGGCCGTTGGAGTAGACGTTCGCGGTGTCGAAGAAGTTGATGCCCGAGTCCAGGCAGCGGCCCACCAGCGCATCGGCCTCGGACTGGCCCTGGGTCCCGACGGCCTTGAAAAAGCCCTCCCCACCAAACGTCATCGCTCCGAAACACAACTCCGACACATACAGGCCCGTGCGGCCCAGCATCCGGTAGTTCATGTGCGTCAACCCCTCCAGGGAATGGGAGGGGCGTGACTTAACGCGTCCCTCCCTCCGCCGCAGGGGTTTTCGGACGCCCTATCATGGGCGGGCGATCAGCCCGCGTCGGGAGTCTGGACGCCGCCATCCGCGCCAGGGCTTCCGGCGTCGGGAGTGCCCCCATCGAACCAGGACGAGGGCAGGCCAGCCGCGGGCGGGGCCGAGGTGGAGCCGACCTGGGACGTGGGCACCGGTGCGGCGGGCGAGGGCGGCACCTGCGCTGGATCGGATTCCGGAGGCAGTGCCTCGGGCTCTCCGTCGAAGAGGCGGCGGAGGATGCGGCCATCGGTGTGGATGGCGTACTTCACCCCCCCGTCCAGGATGGCGTGCTCGCAGCCGGCGGGGTTCAGGGAGATCCGCACGAAGATGATCTCTCCCTGCCGGATGACCCGGTAGCGGAGGGCCTCTGGTTTGTCCGCGCACGACGCCTGAGCGCCGCCGGAAGGCAGGAAGTCCTGCGCGGCGATGGAGAGGGCCCGGAGCGTCACGCCATCCAGTTCATACGTCTGGCCTTCCCCGCCCACTGGCGTGGCGAAGCGCTCGTGGAAGGACGGGAACCGGATGGAGGGGTCCTCCGGGGTGCGGGGCGCCGCGGGGTGGAAGAGCGCGCAGCTGGAGAGGAAGACCGTGAGCGCGAGGGGCAGGCGGCTGGGTCTCATGGCGCCCCCCCGGAGGACAGCTGGCAGGGCGCCACGTGTGCCTCGACGCGAAAGTCCGTCTCGTTGAGCCAGCGGACAGTACCCGTCTGCTGGCAGCGCCACTCGCCCTGGGCCTGGGTCCACTTCAACAATTGACTCGTCAGCGGAATGTATTGAAAGAAACCATCACACGTCGGGTGCTCGGTGTCTGCTGAGTTCGAGAAGAACGCGATGACGGCGAGCTTGACCTTGCCCTCGTGGGTCTCGGCCTCGAAGCCGTGGAGCCGTCCCTTCGAGACGATGGACTGGATGTCATCGTCGGAGAGCCGGGCGGCGTAGGGATGGTTGTGGAGCGCGAAGACATACTCGAGGCTGCCCGGCGGGTAGCGCTGATCCTCCACGTGGAACGGAAGGACACAGCTCTTCTTCCTGTCCAGACCATCCGGCCGCGACTGGTCCGTCAGCATGCTCATCTCGTATTTGTGATCCGGGGTGTAATAGAGCCAGGCGCAGTACTCGCGCGAGACTCGCCAGCGCAACTGGAAGTCCTGGGCTTGCGCTCGGCCCGCGGTCGCATGGGGCTTGGACAGGATGCGCGGACAGGCGGCGATCAGCGCATCCGAGTAGGAGTCGAAGGGTCCGAAGCCGGGCATCGGGCCTGGGAGGCTCTCCAGGAAGGCTTCTCCGGGCCTGGGGCGCACGACCCCTTCGATGGGTGGGGTGGAGGCACAACCCAGGATCGTCAGGAGCGAAGCCCACAAGGTCCCGCGCAGCCCTCCGGGTGAAGTCACGTTCGCCATGGACCCGTCCATCGAACCGCTCTCTCCGCTGAGATCTCTCTCCCGGCTGAAAACACGGAATTCCCTTCCACCCAGAGAACCTAGCATCTCGGTGAGGCACCGGCAAGCACGGAGGAGACTCTAGAGGACGTGACTTCAAAAGTCACGCAAGGCACGCCCCTCCCCCGGCAGCGGAGAAGAGCTCGTTTCAGAAATGGACCAGGGAGACCAGTAGAGGGAGGGGCGTCATCAACGCGTCCCTCCCTCCGCCGCAGGGGATTTCGGGCGCCCTATCCCTTGCAGGGCAGATACAGGCCGAGCTGGGCATCCACCTGCACGTAGATGCGCAGGAAGGAGGGATGCGGGTAGACGCCCGTCACCTCGGAGCGCAGCACCTGGCCGCGCACACAGCCCAGGCTGTCGTCGAAGGACACCTCGGTGGACAGCTTGTCCTTCACCGCCGCGAGCCGCTCGGAGACGTCCACCCGGAGCGCCTGCCGGGCCTGGTCGCGGATGGACGCGTAGTCCAGGGCGAACTTGAGCTTCACCAGCTCGCTGGCCGTGCCCGGGGTGATCTCCAGGTCCGGCACGGAGAGCTGGTTGTCGATGACGTGGGGGTGCCCCGCGAAGAACAGCTCGCCGCCCACGCCCACCGAGTAGTCCCCCACCCGGGCCCTGCCCCCGAGGTTCATCCGGATGACCACCGTGTCATCCGAGGGGTAGACCTGGGGCTTCTCCATGTACAGCTCGGGATTGGAGGCGGAGAAGAACAGCCGCCCGTTCATGGAGGACTCGAGCGCCTTGGACAGCTCCTCGTAGCGCGCGGCCACGGGCACCACCACCTTGAAGGGACCCGAAGGCAGGGTGGAGACGTTCTGCAGCAGGGGCATGCGCACGTCGCTGGCCACCACGCCCCCGTCCGCCGGGGTGCCTCCATCTCCGGAGGAGCTACCCGCCACGTAGGTGGCCGGCTGCGCCGAGGCGCCCGGGGTGCCACTGGCGAGCCGGGTGTCCGTCCCTGCGTCGGGGGTGCCGGCATCGGGAGCCTGGGCGAGGCTGGCCACCGGGGTGCAGGGCAGCGTCACCGAGGGCATCACGACGATGCCGAGGTCCTTCTCGAAACCATCGGCGAGCACCGTGGGCGAGGCCTCCAGGTTGGTCACCTTCAGCTCGGCGCACGCCAGCTGATCGCCCACGGGAATCTCGATGGGCCGGGCGAGCCGGGAGAAGGCGTTGGCCACCATGGGGCGCACGTCGAAGCGGAAGTCGTCGAGCGTCTTTCCCACGAGGCCGTGCAGCTTGTCCTCGATGGCCCGGTTGACGGCGTCCACCGGCCCGGAGGCCACCACCTTCACCTCGGTGGACTGCAGCAGCGCCTTGAAGTCGGCCGTCATGACCGGCTCGCCAGCGATGGTGAGGGAGATGGGCATCTGCCGCTCCCCGAGCATGTTGAAGCGCCCGAGGACGTTGACGCCCACCACCACACGGCCGCGATCGAACTTGAGCGTCACCGGCTCGCGCTGCCAGGTGTAGTGGATCTTCTGGCCCGCCAGCAGGTCGGCATCCCCCTCGCCCGAGCGGGGCAGGCTCTCGGCCATCTTCCGGATGAGGGCCTCGCGGAAGATGGTGGCGTGGATGACGATGCGCGAGGGCGGAGGATCCGACACCGGCCGGCCCCCATTGGAGGCGGGCGGAGGTGGCTGGAGGCTCTGCGCCTCGAGACGGGGACCCCCACAGGACACGAGGGCGAGGGACGCGAGGAGCGAGGGAACGGGACGAAGGCGCGAACGAAGCATGAGGAAGAAAGGGGCACGAGGAGTGCGGCGCGCACTATACCCCAACCGGCCAGCCGGGTTCCCAGGGGGACACGATGACGGGCGGGCCCCCCTTCCAACCTTCACGACGGATGGGGCAAAATCCCCGCCCCCTTCGTTCAACCCCCGCGAGCACACCGGGGCGTCGGGTAGAACCGGAAACCCTCGCTTCGCGGGCACCCCTCCTTCAACTTTCCGGCTGGAAAGCCTTGGGTAGACCGGGCGAATGCAAGACGTCCGCATGCGTCTTGTTTGGTTGAACGGGAACGTGCTTCATTGCGCCGGCAGTCCCCACTGTCTTCCCTCCCCTACCCCGACGAAGGAGCACGCATCCATGCTGTCATCTTTGTTTCACCAGAAGCGTTTGTCTGGAATTGTCAACCAGACCCTGGCGGCCTGCGCCGTGTTGCTCTCCACGGCGTGCGGAGGTGTCGCCTCCGACGAGGACGTGACGGGTGAGCCCGTGACGCCTCCGGCGGTGAGCACCTGGTCCCGGAATCTGGCGGACAGCTGCTCGCCCGACGTGACGCCCCCCGTCGTGACGTGCGACGCCTACGGCGGCGTGTTGGAGTGCGATGGCGAGTACTTCCGCACCGTCGCCAACGCGTCCTACTCAGACAATTGCCAGATTCAAACCATCTCGAGGACCGGCGGATACAAGACGGTGGGAACCCTCGTCACGGGAATCTCCGTCTCGGATGGATTCAATAGCGCCGGTTGCACCACCCAATGGACGGTGCTCGATACCCTGCCGCCGGAAATCTATCTGGAGGGCGGGGACATCACCCTTGTCGAGGGCTCTCCGTTCACCCCCGATCAAGTCGTGGCCCACGATGCCTGCGATCATGGCAGCACCGGGTACACCTTCGTGACGGCCCAAGGCACGGTCGACACGAACGTGCCGGGCACCTATACGCTCACCTACTCGCTGACGGATGCCTCTGGCAACACGGGCATCAAGACCCAGCGCGTGCACGTCGTCTCCTCGACGCCGTCCCCCATCTCCAACACCCTTCAACAGCGGCAGCGGCACACCGCGACCGCACTGCCCACGGGCGGGGTGCTCGTACTCGGTGGCTACAGCCGCACCGCGGAGGAGTACGATCCCACCACCGGGATCTGGTGGGCCGTGGGCAGCCCCATCGCCACCCACCGCGCCCATACGGCCACCCTCCTGCCCAATGGGAAGGTGCTCGTCGCCGGAGGAGCCAAATCCAACTCCGCCAGCGTCGAGGAGCTGTACGACCCCGCCCAGGGCGTGTGGTCGGCGACGGGACGGATGAGCACCCCTCGCTATGAACACACCGCCGTGCTGCTGCCCAACGGCAAGGTGCTGGTGGCGGGAGGAGGCGTGGCGGAGAGCTCTGGCGCCGTGCTGGCCACCGCCGAGCTGTATGACCCGTCCACGCGCCAGTGGTCCACCACGGGCTCGCTCCTCACCGCTCGCCGCGGCCACACCATGACCGTGCTGCGCGATGGCAAGGTGCTGGTCACGGGAGGTAGCGGGGCGGAAGGCGTCCCCCTGGCGTCCGCGGAGCTCTACGAGCCCTCCACCGGCACCTGGACGAGCGTGGCCAACCTGAGCACGGGCCGCTCCCTCCACACGGCCACCCTGCTGGACAACGGGACGGTGCTGGTGGTGGGCGGGACGACCCAGGACAAGTACCTCGGGGTCACGGTGGAGCTGTTCAATCCCGCCACGTCCACCTGGTCCCCAGCGCGCGCGCTGAACTCTCCGCGCCGGGATCACACGGCCACGCTCGTGAATGGCAAGGTGCTGGTGCTCGGTGGATACCACCCGCTGACGGGCATCAACTCCACGTCCGAGCTCTATAATCCGGCCACGAACACGTGGAGCGCTTCGGCGTCGCCGACCGTGGCCCGCTACAAGCACACGGCCACGTGGATCGACGGCAACACCTTGCTGCTGGTGGGGGGCTTCACCAGCAGCGACCAGAACACGGCGGAACGCTACTCCATCCCCTGAGACAGCCAGGGCGGCCCCGGAGGAGCGGGGCCGCCCCATCCACTACTAACGACTACAGCGACTCGAGGAAGGCGAACAGCGCGTCGCGGTCGGCCTTGGGGAGCGCCGCGAAGCGGTCGCGGCTGCCCGTGGCCTCGCCGCCGTGCCACATGATGGCCTCGGTCAGGGTGCGGGCGCGGCCGTCATGCAGGTAGCGCACGTTCTGCGCGCCGCCCTGCACGAACTTCAGCGAGCCCAGGCCCCACAGCGGCTGCGTGCGCCACAGGTTCGGGGTGGCCTGGCCCTCGGTGAGCGTGTCCGCCAGCTCCGGACCCATGTCGTGCAGCAGCAGGTCCGTGTACGGACGGATGGTCTGGTTGCGCAGCTCGGCGAACGGGTGGTTGTTGCTCGTGGTCAGCTGCGCGGTGTGGCACGAGGTGCAGCGGGCCTCGGCGAAGACGGCGCTGCCACGCTGGATGAGCGTCGGGTTCACGTCGTGCTCCGGCGAGACGCGGATGCCCTCGGGGTAGCCGCTGCGCAGGCTGCGCTGGGCCGGCACGCCGATGAGCGACAGGTAATCCGACATGCGCTGGAGCTCCGTCTCCGACACCGCCGTGGCCGCCGTGGTGGCGCGGCAGTCGGGCGAGCCCTTCTGGCAGCTCACCGACGGGAACACCGGCGAGGTGACGCCCATGTCCTTGATGAGCGCGTCACCCACCTGCTGGCGCACGCTCGCCTTGGTGGCCTTCCAGCCGAAGCGGCCGAGGTGCACCTTGCCCGTCTCGGGGTTGTTCACCCAGTGCGGCACACCGCGCACGCCGTCACCATTGGCGTCATTGGGGTCGGCCAGCGCCAGGATGGTGGGCTCGGCCACGGCCTCCAGCAGGCCCATGCCGATGACCTGCGGGGCCTGGCGCACGGAGTAGAGCGACGGCACCGGACCCGAGAACGAGTAGACGGGCCTGGCCAGCTCCACCTGCGTCCCGTCGGCCAGCGTGCGCACCGTCTTCGTGTAGGACGCCACGCTCACCCCGTAGGCAGGCGCCGAGGTGGAACCCGCCACCTGCTGCACGTTCCAGCCATAGGTGGGGTCGGGCAGCACCGTGTCGCCGGCACCCGCGGCGCCCGTCAGCACCGACAGGGTGGCGAGCCGCGCACCCGCCGCCGGCGCCGCGCTGCGGCCGTTGAGCGTGTGGCACTCGATGCAGCGCGCCTGGTTGTAGCGGGGGCCGAGCTGCCCCTTGTGCTCGGTGAACACCGGGTTGGAGGTCGGATGCTCCGAGTGCGTGCCGTCCGCGAACGAGGTGTGGAACAGTCGGCGTCCCTGCACGAACCGCTTGGTGTTGCCGATGCCAATGTTGTTGGCCATCTGCTGGAACACCCGGTGCGGCTCCTCCGAGTAGTTGTAGGACACGCTGGCCTGGCCACCCAGCAGCGTCTCGTCGGGCAGCGGCTCGGAGTCCAGGTTGGGGGCGATGCCGTACCAGGGGCGCATGCCCTTGCCCACCACGTAGAGCTGCTCGAACGAGTAGTAGCGCTCACCGCCGCCGTCGAGGGCCGGGGAGAGCAGACGCGGCGCGGGAGCCAGCTCGATCTTGTCGCCAATCTTCAACGGGCTGTGCGGGGACGTGCGCCAGTTGGAGGTGAACGACATCATGCAATCGCGCGAGCCCGCGTGGCAGATGGGCTGGTTGCCCTCGAGCGGGTTGTTGAAGCCGTAGTTCAGCGACCAGCCGAAGTCGCGCACGTTGGGGTTGTTGATGTTGCGGAACAGGCTGAAGGTGGTGCCCCGGAACGTGCCATCGTTGACGTGCAGGTACACCGAGATCTTCTGGCGGCCGGCGGGCACCTCGTCGCGGATCTCCAGACCGAAGGTGCGGTTCTGGAAGTAGAAGGTCGGGAAGGTGAAGTAGCGGCCCGGGCCCGTGTCGGGAGCGTCCCACGCCTCGCCGCGCTCACGCGCATGGCGCTCGGTGGGGCGCGCGCCCATGAAGGTCACCAGAGTGCCGTCGGGCTCCGTGTACTGGAGCTGCTCGACGGCCTCGGTGCCGGGCTCGTACAGGGGCGAGTACGCGGCCGTCACGCCGGTGCCCGGAGGCGTCATGATGATGGCCGAGTCCACACCCGCGCCAACTCCCTCACCTCCGCAAGCCGTCAACGAGACGGCCGCGGCCACCGCCGCCGTCAGGGCGGAAGCGGCGGGGGAACCAGACAGCACGGGGGGCGGTGTTGTCGATGTCCTGAGCTTCAAGGGCACCTCTTTGTTTTGGGTTTGTTCTGGGCGACGCCCTTTTCCTTATCCTAACAGCACCAATGAGGCGATGGATTTCGCATATCAATCCATGTAATTCGAGTTTTCCCCAACTCTTGAGACTCAAGAGATGGTTTTCCTCAAGGTCTGTTGCCGTGACACTGTTTTTACATTTTTTCAGCCCTCATTGTATTTTTTATTCTATAAGGTCTTGATAGTTAGTCCGGAATTACGCATTATGCCGCTTCCGCGCAGCATCGTCCCAGGAGGACATCGGATGATACGTCGCACCGCCGCCCTTACCCTCGCCCTGTGCGCCACGGGTTGCGTCCAGGAGGAGGGCTCCCCCGGGGAGAACCCCGTCGACAGCCTCGCGCAGGTGGAGCAGGCCGAGTCGCTCACCGAGCCGTCCGAGGCCAATGCCATCCGCTTCCTCGAGCAGGCCACCTTCGGGCCCCGCCTCGGGAATGGAGTGAGCCCGCTGCCCATCGACAGCGTGGAGCACGTGGTGGACGTGGGCATCACCCAGGCCATCACCGAGCAGCTCTCGGCGCCCCGCTACACGTATGACGGGACGACCACGAGCAAGGAGATCGGCTCCCAGTTCTTCTACAACGCCATCATGGGCAAGGATCAGCTCCGGCAGCGGGTGGCCTTCGCGCTGAGTCAGATCCTCGTCGCGACCTCGGTTGGCATCAACGACAGCACGACCACGCCCGAGTCGGAGCCCAAGGTGGCGATGGCGGGCTATCTCAACCTGCTCTCGGCGAACGCCTTCGGCAACTTCCGCACCCTCTTGGACGCCATCACCCGCGACCCCGCCATGGGCAGCTATCTGGACATGGTGAACAACCGGGCGTTCGACACGGCGGGCAAGGCCATCGAGCCGAACGAGAACTACGCCCGGGAGCTGCTCCAGCTCTTCACGCTCGGGTTGCACAAGCTGAACGACGACGGCACCGTGAAGCTCGACGCCAACGGCGTGCCGATCCCCGCGTACACCGAGGCCCAGGTCCAGGCGTTCTCGCGCGCCCTCTCCGGGTGGACCTTCGCCAGCGCCGCGGGCTGCCCCGCCAAGGGCCGCAACAACCCAGCCAACTACGCCCAGCCGATGGTGGGCTGCGATGTCAATCACGACTCCACGTCGCAGACGCTCCTGCGGGGCGTGGTGACGACGGCGGGAGCGAGCGCCACGGTGCACCTCAAGGAGGCGCTCGACAACATCTTCGCCGATCCGAACCTGCCTCCGTTCATCTGCAAGCAGCTCATCCAACACCTGGTCACCAGCAATCCCAGCCCCGCGTACGTCAGCCGGGTGGTGGCTGTTTTCAAGAACAATGGCAGTGGCGTGCGGGGAGACCTGGGCGCGGTGGTCCGGAAGATCCTCGAGGACACCGAGGCGCGCGGGCCCCAGCCGCCCCTGTCACTCTACGCCACCTTCGGCCGGCTGCGGCCGCCCGCGTTGTTCATCACCTCGACCATCCGGTGGCTGAACGGCACGCTGGATCAGACGGTGGACAAGAACCCGGGAGCCAAGCTCAACGCCTGGAGCAAGTCGCTCGGGCAGGAAGTGCCCAGGCCCGCCTCGGTCTTCAGCTACTACCCCCCCAACGCTCCCGCCCCGGGCGGCAACGGGCTACTCGGCCCCGAGTTCGCCATCCTGGACACCGCGACGGCCACCGCGCGCGCCAACTTCGTGCACGACCTGCTCTTCTCGAGCACGGCGGCGACCAATGGCATCCTGATCAACTACAGCCCGCTGCCCGCGGACCCGAGCGACCTGGTGTACTGGCTCGGCCGGTACTGGCTCCATGAGGCGATGTCCTCGAACCTCCAGCTCACGGTCTACAACGGCATCATGGATCCCCGCGTCGGCAGCAGCCTCAGGCAGAAGCTGGCCATCTACCTCACGTTGCTCTCCCCCGAGTTCCAGATCCAGAGGTAATCCCATGAGCTCCTCACGACGCCAGTTCCTCCGGGCCACGGGCCTGCTCACCGCCGCCGCCACCCTTCCCCGCTGGTGGGGGGAAGCGCACGCCGCCGGCTACACAGGCCACCGCTCCGCGGTATGTGTCTTCCTTCTGGGCGGCAACGACTCCAACAACCTCATCGTGCCCCGGCTCGCGGCACCTCACGCGCAGTACCTCGCGGCGCGGCCGAACATCGGCATCAAGCAAGCGGACCTGCTGCCCATCAACCCCGTGGGGACCGCCGCCGGCTCCTATGGACTGCACCCCTCGCTCACCAAGCTCCAGGCGCTCTTCGAGCAGGAGAAGGCCGCGGTGGTGTGCAACGTGGGGCCGCTCGTGTTGCCCATGAGGAAGACGGACTACACCTCGGGCGCGGTGCCACGGCCGGACAACCTGTACTCCCATTCCGACCAGCAGGACGCCTGGGCGAGCGGAATCGCGAACCCCGCCAGCGTCATCCTCCCCCTGTCGCTCATCGGCAAGGTGACCGGGTGGGGCGGCCGGACCGCAGACAAGTTCAACGAACTGCTCTCCAAGGAGGTGCGCGAGAAAGCGTATCCCGAGGTGACCTCGTTCGGCGGCAAGAGCCTCTTCTCGCTGGGCGCTTCACGGCAGCCCATGACGGTGGCCGCCAATGGCACGCTCGGCTTCCGGGCCACGGGCGACGTCGCCTTCGGCGTCGCGCAACAAGAAGCGCTCGGCAAGGTGCTGGCCCTCCACAACAATGTCACCCTGGAAGCCTCCTATGGAGGCACGTTCTCCATGGCACGGACCTTCGCCAACTCGCGCACCACCGCGCGGGATGTGGCCTGGAACCTGCTCCCGCAGGCCACGCGCGAGGCCATTGATGCCCTGTTCGTCCTGCCCACCGACGGCGGGGGCTGGTCACTGCCGCCCCAGCTCTATCAGGTCCTCCGGGATATCGTGGCGGGAGCGACTCCCGCGGCGAGCGGCGGCCTGGGCCTCAAGCGCCAGATGTTCTCGGTGGGGTTGGGCGGCTTCGATACCCACACCGGGCAGGACACGGCCCAGCGCTCGTTGTTCAGACAGCTCGACTTCGCGCTCGACGCCTTCTACCGGGCGCTCGTGCTCGTCCAGACGGCCTTCGGCGCCAACGCACCGCAGGCCACGCTCTTCACGATGAGCGACTTCAGCCGCACCCTCGTGGAGAACTCCGACAAGGGGACGGACCATGGCTGGGGAAGCCATGCCCTCGTCCTCGGCGATCGCGTCCTCGGGCGCCGGTTGTATGGCACGTTCCCCAACCTGGACCTGTCCAGCAACGCGGTGAACAACCCGGACACCGTCGACTCCAAGGGACGTTGGATTCCCACGTTGTCCGTGGACCAGTACGCCCACTCCATCGTGTCGTGGCTGGGTTTGTCGACCACGGCGGAGCGCGACTACGTGTTCCCCAACATGAAGGACTACCTCGCCGCGGCGACCGCCAACGGCTTCCCGACCGCCGCGCGGCAGTCCAAGATCGCGTTCATGATGGCGGACGCGTGAGGCCCGGGTGCCCGCGGGAGGCTCGCCGCGGGCACCATCATCCAAGCAAACCCGCCAGAAGCCCGCAATCCGTGTCATGACGGATTCGCGGCTCCGTGCCCGGTTGCTACCCGTACACCTCCCCTTTCATCCCGAGGTGTGCGGTGTCCTCGCTGAACGCCAATCAGCAACGACGGGTCGACCACCAACTGCGGCTGCTCGCCGCCGTGCGTGCCTGGCATCCGGGCGGAGCACCCCCGTACTTCGCCCACATGAGGCTGGAGACCGGCCCGCGCGAGGTGGATGTGCTGCTCGCCGCCAGCACCCACGTCGGCCCGTCCCTCTCGCTCATCGACTGGCGGACAGCCCCCCTCGCGGAGGTCTTCTTCGCCTACGAGGAAGGCGAGGAGTACGACATCGAGGTGGGCGAGCGCGTGGTGTCGGGCAGGCTGCTCGAGAAGAACCTGCTCGGCTTCGAGGCGGGAGCGCTCGCGTGGATCGACACGGGCGAGGAGACGCGCCTGGAGTACACCGGGACGGATTGGCGCCGGAGCGAGGACACGCTCCTGCCCCAGATGACGCCCCGCCCCGCCGCGGCCCGTCAGCCCTTCCGCTCTCCCCTGGAGGTGCGGCTCGACGCCGCCCAGCAGCGCGTCGTGGATCTCCCCCGGAACCGGAGCGTACTCCTGCTCGGGGAGGCGGGTTTCGGGAAGACGACGGTGGCGCTGCACCGGCTGGTCGAACTCCAACGGGAGGCGGGCCCTGGGTTCCGAGGCGCGGTGCTCGTCCCCACGGAGGGGTTGAGCCGGCTCACCCGGCTGATGCTCGAGCGCCGGGGCGTGGAGGGAATCGACGTGTGGACCTACGCGCGGTGGGCCGCGTCGATGGCCCGGCGCGTCTTCAAGGATCTGCCCCGGCGCGAGAGCGTGGATGCGACGTCTGGAGTGATTCGCCTCAAGCGCCATCCCGCGCTGCGCGGCATCCTGGAGGAGTTCATCCAGCGCCACCCCAAGCCCGTGCGGGACGAGGATCGGCCCACCAGTTCCCGCGCCCGCGCCTCGCGTGTGGACCTGGAGCACCTGTTCGGGGACCGCTCCTGGATGGAACGAGTCCTCTGCGCCATGGCGGGCGCCCTCCCCCCCTCGGTGGCCGCCGAGGTGACGGAGCACACACGCATCCAGTTCCTGGATCCCACGGAGATCGAATACGCCCACGTGGATCGCGAGAACCTCGTCACCGTCGATGGCCAACGCATCGACGCGGGCACGCCCATGGAGGACGCGGACAGCGTCGACACCGAGGACTACGCGGTCCTCTTCGAGCTGGAGCGGCTCAGGACCCGAGCCGATGGAGCGAAGCCTGGCGCCCTCGCGGCGTATGACTGCATGGTGATCGACGAAGCCCAGGAGTTCGCGCCCCTGGAGCTCGCGCTCCTGCGCCGCGGGCTGCGGCCCGGAGGCACCTTCATCGTCGCCGGAGACGCGGCGCAGCAGGTGGACCCCACCTCGTTCTTCGGCGGATGGGACGCGGTGCTGGAGGAACTCGCGGTGCCCACGGCCGAGCGCGCCGTGCTGGAGGTGAGCTACCGCTGCCCGGACGATGTCACGGCACTCGCCCGTTCCCTCATCGACCCGGAGCGCGTGGCCCCTCGCGACCCTCCTTCCATCACCCACTGCCGACGGGACAACCTGTTCCACCTGGCGGTCTGGCTCACACGGGAGTCGCGCGCCCTGCTCACGGAGGATCCCTCGGCGAGTCTGGCGATCATCTGCCGCTCTCCCGAGGCGGCGAGGACATTCGCGCAGGCCCTCCGGCACGGGCCTCCCGCGAGGCTCGCGCTCGCGGGGCAGTTCGAGTTCCGGCCCGGGCTCACCGTGACGTGCGTCCAGGAGATCAAGGGGCTCGAGTTCGACTACGTGCTCATCCCAGACGCCACGGCGAGCACCTACCCGGACACGCCCGAGTCCCGCCGTGCGCTGTACGTCGCCGTCACTCGCGCGACCCATCGGCTGGGGCTCGGGAGCGCCGGAGCCTGGAGCCCGTTGCTCACGAGCGCTCCCCGGTAGCGTGTTGGAGAACACCGGGCCGCCATGAGACGCGGTCTTCACCTCGCGGCCCGGACCGCCTTGTCCGTGGCCTCGAGGTCGAACGCCTCCGGATCATATGAACCCCCTACCCACTCGAGCAGCTCTTCGCGCCCTTCATGCCCGGGGTCCCGGAGAGCCTCGAGCAGGTTCTCGTAGCCGGGCACGCCACCACAGTCTTCCGGCGGAGCCGCACGGGCGCCCGCGGTGCATGCCGGATATCGCATTCGGGCCTGGGCTGGCTGCACCTTCTTGACGCGGATGCGGTGCACCCAGCTGTCCCCGAAATCATAAACATACGTGAAGGAAGCGCGCGCCGCCGGAGCGATGTCCGACAGGAGGTATTTGTGCTCGTTGAGCGTGGGCGGGACAAGGCCAAGGCCGAAGTCATCGCCGGGCAACCGGGGACCGTAGCGCTTGGAGTGCGTCTCGAATTGGTGCAGATGGCTGTCTGTCCATCCGAAAGCTTCTTGAAGGATGGCGTGCAGCCTCGAGAGCGAAGTGCCCGCCTGGACATGAAGCTCCCGCCAGATGGGTGGCTGGATCTCCTCCAATTTGACATGCAGGACGTAGATGGAACCCGACGGCGCGCTTTTCCTGGACGAGGGCATGATGGCGACGCAACCTAACTTCCCTGGTCACGCCGTCCACACCACTTCCGAGGTCATCCCCCACATCGGCTCACTTCTCAACAAATGCTCCTCCCTGGAGTCCGCAAGGAAGGACCCGGGCCCGCTCAGGACTTCAGCTTGTACCCCGTCTTGAAGATCCACCCCACGCCGCCAAGGCACAGGGCGAGGAACAGCAGGGTCATGCCGAGACTGACCGCGACATTGACGTCGGAAGCTCCGTAGAAGCTCCAGCGGAAGCCACTGATCAGATACACCACCGGGTTGAACAGGGTGATCTTCTGCCAGAGGGGCGGCAGCATGTGGATGGAATAGAAGGCGCCACCCAGGAAGGTCAGCGGGGTGACCACGAGCAGCGGGATGATCTGCAGCTTCTCGAAACCGTCCGCCCAGACGCCGATGATGAAGCCAAACATGCTGAAGGTGACCGCCGTGAGCACCAGGAAGCCCAGCATCCAGAAGGGATGCGCGATCTCATAGGGCACGAAGATCCGGGCCGTCGCCAGGATCAACATGCCCAGCATGATCGATTTGGTGGCCGCCGCCCCCACGTAGCCGATCACCACCTCGACGAAGGACACCGGCGCGGACAGCACCTCGAAGATCGTGCCCGACCACTTCGGCATGTAGATGCCGAACGAGGCATTGGAAATGCTCTCGCTCAACAACGACAGCATGAGCAGGCCCGGAATGATGAATGCCCCGTAGCTGACCCCGTCGATCTGGCCCATGCGCGAGCCGATCGCCGAGCCGAACACCACGAAGTACAGCGACGTGGACAGCACCGGCGAGGCGATGCTCTGCATCAGCGTGCGGAAGGTACGGGCCATCTCGAACCGGTAGATGGCGCGGATCGCATACACGTTCATGACCGGGCCCTCACGAGGCTGACGAAGATGTCCTCCAGCGAGCTCTCACTGGAATGCAGATCCTTGAAGTCGATGCCGTGCTCGCCCAGCCGCCGCAACAGCGTCGCGATGCCCGTCTCCTCCTCCTTCTGGGTGTCGAAGGTGTAGACGAGCGTGTTCCCATCCTTGGACAGCTCAAGCGCGAGCCCGGCCAGGCCCTCGGGGATGCGCTCCAGTGGACTTCTCAGCCGCAAGGTCAGTTGCTTCGTGCCGAGCTTGCGCATCAGCACCGCCTTGTCCTCCACCAGGATGAGCTCGCCCTTGTGGATCACCCCGATGCGGTCGGCCATCTTCTCCGCCTCCTCGATGTAGTGCGTGGTCAGGATGATCGTCACCCCGCGCTCGCGCAGGCCCCTCACCATCTCCCACATGTCGTGGCGCAGCTCGACATCGACGCCCGCGGTGGGTTCGTCGAGGAAGAGGATCCGCGGCTCGTGCGACAGCGCCTTGGCAATCAACACCCGGCGCTTCATGCCGCCCGACAGCGTCATGATGCGCGAGTCCTTCTTGTCCCACAGCGACAGGTCGCGCAGCACCTTCTCGACATAGGCCGGGTTGGGAGGCTTGCCGAACAGGCCGCGGCTGAAGTTCACCGTGGCCCAGACACTCTCGAACGCGTCGGTGGACAGCTCCTGCGGCACCAGCCCGATCTTCGCCCGGGCCGCGCGGAAGTCCGACACGATGTCATGCCCGTCGGCCAGCACCGTGCCTCCGCTCGGGTTGACGATCCCACAGATGATGCTGATCAGCGTGGTCTTGCCCGCACCGTTGGGCCCGAGCAGGGCGAAGATCTCCCCACTCTGGATCTCCAGGTTGATGGACTTGAGCGCCTGGAATCCCGAGGCGTACGTCTTGCTGAGGTTCTTGACGGAAATCACCGGCTGCACGAGACACCCCTCCTGCCCACGAACCTCCCACCGTAGAGCACCCGCGTGGTGGAGGCCAGAGACCGTTCTCCCTCGAACTACGAAGGGCTTCGTTGACATCTACGAAGGTGTTCGTATAGGTAGGGGTGGGAGGACGAGCGATGAGTGAACCCAAGCTGCCCCGCCCGACGGACGCGGAGCTGGCCATTCTGCAGGTGATGTGGGAGCGCGGCCCGAGCACGGTGCGCGAGGTGCACGAGGCGTTGAACAAGGGCGACGCTGGCACGGGCTACACGACGGTGCTCAAGCTGATGCAGATCATGACGGAGAAGGGGCTCGTCGAGCGGGACGAGTCCCAGCGCGCGCACGTGTACCGCACGCGGGCCTCGCAACAGAAGACGCAGCGCCAGTTGGTGACGGATCTGCTCAATCGCGCGTTTGGCGGCTCGCCCGCGCGGCTGGCCATGCAAGCCCTGTCGACGAAGAAGGCCTCGGCGGAGGAGCTCGCCGAGCTGCGGCAATTGCTGGACACCCTGGAGGAGGAGGAGAAGCCATGAGCACGCTCGTATGGCAGTCCCTGGGCTGGGCGTTGTTGCACCTGTTGTGGCAGGGAACCCTGGTGGCCGTGGCCCTGGCCGTGGCGCTCCAGGTGGTGGATCGCCGCGCGGCCTCGCCGCGCTACCTGCTGGCCTGTGGCGCGCTGGCGCTCATGCTCGTGCTGCCCGTGCTCACTGGCTGGCACCACGCCCTCACCCATCCGCGCACCGGCTCCGCTCCGGAGGCCACCGCGCTGGCGAGTCCCTCCGAGCCACGTCCCCTTTCCACGTCCACTCCCGCCGCGACGAGTCCCCAGGCGCCCGGCGGCACCGGGCTCGCGTCCGTGATGGGGCGTACCCTGTCCGTGGTGGGTGGGAACCTGCACGCGCTGGTGCTGGCCTGGGGGCTGGGGGTGGTGTTGTCCTCGCTGCGGCTGCTGTCCGGGTGGCTGAGGCTGCGCCGGCTGGTGCGCGCGGCCGAGCCCGCCCCCGTCGAATGGCAGGAGGCCCTGGAGCGGCTGGCGCGACACCTGGGCATGACGCGGCCGATGCGGCTGCTGTGCTCGGCGGAGATCGACGTGCCCGCGACCCTGGGTTGGTTGCGGCCAGTGGTGCTGCTGCCCGTGACGGTGATCACGGGGCTGTCGGCACGCCAGCTCGAGATGGTGCTGGCGCACGAGCTAGCCCACATCCGCCGCCATGACTTCGCGGTGAACCTGGTGCAGACGTTGGTGGAGACACTCTTCTTCTACCACCCGGCGGTGTGGTGGATGTCGCGCGTCATCCGCGCCGAGCGCGAGAACTGCTGCGATGACATCGCCGTGAGCACCAGCGGCAACGCGGTCTCGTATGCCCGGGCCCTCACGGCGCTGGAGGCCCTGCGCGAGCTGCCCGTGTCCGGTCCGGCGATGTCCGCCCTGGGCGGCTCGCTCTCGGAGCGCGTGCGCCGGCTGGTGGGCAGGCCCGCCACGCGGTGCGCGTCGCGGTGGGAGGCGGGTGCCCTGCTCCTCACGCTGATGAGCGGCCTGGCCGTGGCCGCCCCCCTGGTCGCCCTCGCCCTGCCCGCCTCGCCCACCCTCCAGGCCCGCGCGAGCCCGCCAATGAAGGTCGCGCTCGCCGTCGCCCCAGCGCCCGCCGCTCCCGTGCAGCCGTCCGCGCCCCTCGCCCCGGGCTCCGTGCCCATTCCCGTTCCCCAGCCGAGCGCTCCCGCCGGGAAGCCCGCCCAGAAGGCCCAGGCGAAGGAGCCCCTCCGTCTGGGATTGAAGGGGCCGCTCACGGTGGACCAGCTCGTCGAGCTCAAGATCGCCGGGGTCTCCATGGAGCAGAAGCGGCAATGGGAAGCGCTCGGCTACGCGCCCACCGTGGACGAGCTGGTGCAGCTCGGCCACGTCGGCGCGACGCCCGAGTACATGAGGGAGATGACGGACGCGCTCGGGAACAAGCCCACGCTCGAGGAGCTGATCCAGCTGCGGCACCTGGGCGTGAGCGCGCGGAAGGTGAAGGCGCTCGTGTCGGCCGGCCATCGAGCGCTGAGCGTGGACCAGGTGACCCAGGCGGCGGCGCTCGGCGTGGAGGAGGACTTCCTGCAGGAAATGCGCGAGGCGGGCCAGGGTTCGCTCACCTTCGACCAGCTCATCCAGTTCCGGGCCCTCGGAGTGAAGGGCAAGGACATCCAGGCGTTCAAGGACATGGGTTACGACAAGCTCTCCACGGACGAGCTGGTGCAATTCAAGGCACTCGGCGTCTCCCCCGAGTATCTCCGCGAATTGCGCGACGCGGGATTGGACAAGCTCGACCCGGACACCGTGGTGAAGCTGCGCGCCCTCGGCGTGAAGGCGGGCGACCTACGCAAGCTGCGCGACGCGGGATTGGACAAGCTCTCCGTGGACGAGCTGATCCGCCTGCGCTCCGCTGGCGTGGATGACGACTTCATCCGCGAGCTGCGCAAGGAGCCGTGACAGGACAGGGGGCCGCGACGGCTCCGGGGCCCGCGCCGCCAGGGCGGGAGCCGGTGCCGCCCTCCTGGAGACCCGTGAAGCAGCAAAGCCCCGCGATGAAGACCTGGACCCTCGCCCTGACCGTGTGCGTCCTGGTGCTGGGCGCCGGGTGCTCCCACACACAACAGCCAGACCACCGCATCTACGTCGTCTCCTGAGGATGCGCGTGGAGTCGGTTCTAGCCTCATGCGGTCATGAACTACAATTCAAACTTCGACATGGACCGCATCCTGGAAACCCTGGGAACGGTGAACGAAAAATATCCAGAGGGCTCGCCGCAAGACGAAGCGCTCCGGATCGCCGCGGTCGCGCTGCTTTATGTGCGTGACATCCAAAAACTGGACGAGTACCGAGAATACTTTCGCAAGTTCTACATCCCCGCCATCGAGTCAGTCATCGTCTCCCAAACGTTCGAGACGAGAGACGCGGCGGATGTGTGGCTCGCCAATGGAACGGCCAGCGAAGGAGAACTCGTCCGAATTGCTGGCCAGGGTTTCCGCGTCATCACCGAACGCAAGGGCAAGGGGCTGATGTTCCTCCGCACGCCCCTGCCGGAAGAAATGGAGTGACATGACCTGCGCGAGCCCCCGTCCAGGCGAGCGAGCGCAAGTGGTGGGCGCGGGACTGCTCGCGCTGGCGGCGGGTTCGCGAATCGAGGAGCGGCACCTCAGCCTCCCCGCCGAGCCCTCCGCCGCGGGGTGAGCCGCTCAGCGAGAGGGAGCGCGCCGCCGGTACTCCGTTCACCCACGCGCTTCGATCACGGGTACGAGTGTTTCGCCATGGGCGGCGAGCTTACAACTGGCAGGTGCCTTCCACGCACCGCTCGCCCGAGGGGCAATCACAATTCACGGAGCACTCCGCGCCGCTGCCCGGAGAGTCGGAGGGCTGGCAGTAGCCCACCTTGCACACGGAGCCCGTGGCGCACGTGGTGGTGGAGGTACAGGGCACGCGGCAGGAGCCGTCCACGCAGTCCGAACCCGAGGCGCACTGCGAGGCGCTGGTGCAGGAGGGCGCCTCCGCGCGCGGACGGCACAGCCCGGCCGAGCACTGCTGCGTGGCACCGCAGTCCGAGTCCGCCGAGCAGCCCTTCACACACGTGTTGTTGATGCAGTAGTTGCCCGAGGGGCAGTCCGCGTTGCGCACGCACACGGCCGAGCCCGCGTCGATCGGGGTGCCCGTGCCGCCATCCGTGGGCGGACGCGGGCAGCCCGAGCCGCCATCCACCGGGGGCAGCCCGCCATCCGTGGGCTTCGTGCCCGCGTCGGGACGCGACGTCACCTGGCAGTAGTACCCGTCGCAGTAGCCGCCGTTGGGACAGTCCGCGTTGCGCGAACACGACTGGTTGCACACCCCGTTGACGCACGTGTCCCCGCGCGTGCAGTCCCCCGCCGAGCGGCAGGTCTCCGCCTGCGCGTCCAGGTCCTCGCACTGGCCCCGCATACAGTACTGGTTGGAGTGACAGTCCGAGTTGTCGTCACACGCGTATTGCCCGGGACGGTCGTAGCCATCGTGGACGAAGACACATCCAGCGAAGAAGCCCACGATGAGCGCGAGCATCGGGGGCAGCAGCGACACCTTCTGGGAAGGAACGATCGACATGGGGGACTCCATCGGGGGCCGGCTCCGGGCGAATGGGGCGGAAGGCCACCGCTCATCTCGCAATAGGAGCAGAGATTCTACCCGACAGCAGGGCGATTCCGGACGCCCCGCCATCTTCTGAACGCACGCGCTCCCACGTGCCAGCTACCGCCTCCCGAACCCGAACCCGAACGTCCAGGCCGGAACGACCGTGGCGGCCACCCCCGCCCCCCATCCGTACAGCAGCTCGTCGAGTGGAACACCGAGGAACCGGGCTGGGAGCAGGAGGCTCGGCCTCCAGGTGCGCTCGAAGACCCCGGGCACGAGCCGCGCGAAAACCAGACACAGCCCCAGGTAGATGACCGCCGACACCAGCCCCCCGAGCAGCCCCGGCCCCCACAAGTCCGGGCGCACCCACAACAGCGCCACCGCGCACACGCCCATCGCCACCACCGAGGCGTAGAGGATGGGCACCCCCACCCCGCGGAGCAGCCCCGCCAGCCCCAACACGAGCCCCAGGGCCCCCACGGCCCGCGGCAGGGAGCGCACGGCGTCCCCTCGCGGCACCACGGCCCGCCGGAACGCCACGGCATAGGCGGTGGAGGCGAAGGCCCCCAGCCCGGCGACGAACAACACGTCCTCGAGTCCGAAGCCGATCCGATCGGCCAGATCGAACAGGAACCGGGGCGTCCAGTACTCCGGATAGAAGAGCCACTCGGTGGTGGCGAACGGGAGCGCGAAGGGCACCGTCCGCTTCATCAGCCAGCGCAGGTCCGGGCGGACGAACCAGATGAGCGCTCCGGGCAGGAGGAACAGGAGCGACAACACCAGGAACTCGTACGTCATGGCCACGCCAGCCCGAGCAGCGGCCACGCCACCATGGCCAGGGTCGCGGTGATGGCCGCGGCCACCCGGAGCTGGATCCGCCACGAGCCCGGAGGCGCGGGACGCACGCCCACCACCGCGAGCGTCGCGGCCACGGGCACCCCCAAGGCCGCCCCCATCTCCAGCCCCACCGACGCCAGCCCGAGCGGAGCCAGGGCCCAGGTGAGCCCGTTGAGCGCCACGATGACCCAGGCGGCCCGCTCACCGCCCACGCGGACCGGCAGCGTGTGTTTGCCACTGTCCCGATCCGAGGGCTCGTCCGGGAGCGCGGTGGCGATGGAGCACGCGAGATGGGTGGGCCACAGCATCGCCATGAGCGCCCAGGGGAAGTCCGCGAGCGCTCCCCCCTGCGCGAGATACCCATACAGCGGCAGCACCCCGGCCACGCCCAGCATCTGCAACAGCTCGCCGCCGCCCCGGTAGGACAGCCGCAACGGCGGATAGCTGTAGGCCCACAGCAGCGCCACCGCCGCCACCGCCAGGACAACGAGCAGCGGCGCACGGTTCACCACCGCCAGCCCCACCGACACGCCGACCAACGCCACCGCGCAGAAGATCGCCGCCGTCCCCAACGCCCTCGGGGAGAGCCGGCCCTCGACCAGCACCCGCGAGCCCCCCGAGAACACCGTCGCCGTGCGGTTGCGGCGATCCGTCTCCTGGTCCGCCCAGTCATTGGCGTAGACGATGAAGAGCTGATCCAACACGCCGAAGAGCTGCACCCCGACGAGCGTCCCCACCCGCGGCGCGCCACCCGTCGCGTGCACCGCGATGAACTGCCCGAGCAGCAGCGGAAGCGCGATGTACGACTGGGAGGGCAGCCGCGACGCCTGGAGCCAGGCCCAGAGGCGCGCGAGGCCTGGACTCACGAGCCGTCTTCCCGCGCGAGCCCCAACCGCTCGGCGACCTCGGCGCGCAGCTCGGTGAAGGGCAGATCCCAGCGGCGCTCGCCATCCAGTCGCCACGCCTTGACCGGGATGAGCTCCTCCCGGGCGAGCTCCTGGTGCAGCCGTGCCTCGTCCCGGGGCTCGCGGCGGAAGGAGAAGGGATTGCGAAACTCCCGGCCCTCGAGCGGCCCGTACTTGGCATCGTGGTCCGAGATGAGGTCGCGCAGCTCCTGCAACCGCGTCTCCAGGTAGTCGAGGAACGCCGGATCGAAGGGCCCGATGCCCGCGCGCTCTCCGGGCTCGCGCGCCACCCAGCGGGCCCAGTCGTAGCCGAACAGGAAGTCATGGGCATAGCGGAAGCGCAGCTCGGACTTGTTGCCGAAGCCCCGGCACAACGCCACCACCCGCCCGGCGAACGCGTGCATCTCGTCCGGGCCTCCCGCCTTCCACAAACAACAGGCCAGGTAGTCCAGGTCCCAGAAGATGTTGTCCGGAAAGTCCTCGACGAGCACGCCCACCACGTCGGCCAGTCCCTCGGCGAAGGCCCGCCGCCGCGCCGCCCCTCCCTCCATCAACCGCTCCGCCAGCACCACGGGCAGCGGCGCGCGCGCACGGGAGGGATCCAAGGAGGCGCGCGCCCCCAACGCGGGCCCCAGGCGCTCCAGCCGCTCGAGGAGCTTCCGGGCATCAGCGATCACCGCGCACCTCCCCACCGATCCAAGAGCACCAGCACGGACAACACCAGCGTGCCCCACCAGATGGCGCGGTGGAGTTCCAACTTGTAGGCCCCTTGCGCCGCGAACGCATTCGTCACCGCTTCCGGGCTCTTGCGCCACGCTCGCACGCCGAAGAACAGCACCGGGAGCGCCGCCAGGAACCCCAACGGCCCCCGCGTGATCCAGAACACGGCCCCCACGGACAGCAGGCCGTCCGAGGCCCGGCGGACCGCCGCGTTCCCCAGCCACGTGGTGAAGGTGCGCTTGCCTCCGGCACGGTCACTCTCCTCGTCGGACAACCCACTGGCGAGCGCGCTCGCCAGGCAGAGCGCCAGCAGTCCCAGAGCCCAGGGGCGCAGGGTCTCCGGCGCCCACTGTCCACATTGCGCATAGGCATGCAGCACGGGAAGCACCCCGCCCACGCCCACCATCTCCAGCAGCTCCCCGCCCCCCCGGTAGTTGAGCCGCAGCGGCGGCAACGTGTAGGCGGCGAAGATGAACAGGCTCAGGGCCGAAAGCGGCAGGAGCCACGGCCGCGCGAGCACGGCTCCGGCGGCGCCCGCCAGCACCAGGGCCCCCGCCCCCGCGCCCAGCCCCGCCAGCAGCAGGGCCCTCGCGGGGAGGATGCCGTCGGGGATCGTCTTCGGCGAACAGCCGCGCGGGAACATGCGGCGCTTGAGCGCGTCCACCTCGCGGTCTCCCCAGTCGTTGAGCAGCACGATGAAGGTGATGTCCAACGCCGTCCACAGCACCCCCCACGCGAGCGCGCCCACCGACCACCGCCCCGCGCTCGCCGCACCCATCGCCTGTCCGAACAACGCCGGGACGAACACCTTCGGCCAGCTCGCCGGCTTCAGCGCGTACCACCACCGCTGTGCGGCTCCCATCGACTCGACACCCACCACGCAAGGCCTCCCGGCGTACGACCTCCCTCGCCCACTTATAGCGTCGAAACGGACCGTGCTCGTGTGCCACTTCGTCCACACTCGCTGTCCGCCCGTGGACACCTCGCACGAGCGCTTCCCCGAGAGGGCATCGTCCCTATTTTAGCCGGACGGAGGTTGGACATGACGAAGGTCACGGATCAGGCATCGGGTGTCGTCGCGGGCACCCTGGACATCTCCACCGAGAGTGAGCAGGACGTCGCGCAACCCACCGACGCGGGCGCGGTGCTCGCCCGCCGCAAGCTCGCCGCGACCCGGGCGAAGAAGGCCGCCGCCCGCGCCAAGGCGCCCCTGGCGAGCCGCGCCACCCCCGCCGGCAAGCTCCGCCAGAAACGTTGAGGCTCCACGGGCGCGGCGGACGGGAGGCGCGCTCTGTACTCCAGTCCACTCTCGCTCAACTTCCCCGTGCACGTGGCCAGGGCCTCCCTAGATTGCGCCGCCGATGTCACCCCGGCGCGGTGAGGCCGGGGCCACACCACAGAGGAGCGAACCATGACGAGGAAGGCACTGCTGGCCGTGACGCTGGGAACGCTGCTGGCCGGTAGCGTGGGCTGCCACCGCAACACGCGCGAGCGCGCCGAGGACACCGCCGAGGACGCCGCCGACAAGGTCGAGGATACCGCCGAGAAGGCCGGCGACAAGGCCGAGGACGCCGCCGAGAAGGCCGGCGACAAGATCGAGGACGCGACCGACAAGTAGTCGGGCGGGAAGGCGAGCAGCCCGGAAAAGGCGGAGCGCGCAACCCGGTGGTAGAACCGGGCCATGCACTCCGCCTTTTGCGTCCTCGCCCTGCTGCTCGCGGCCGGTGAGACCCCGGACCCCAAGCCCGCGTCCGTCGAGGTCCCCGCGCTCGAAGTGGACGTGAACTTCCTCTGTCCGTCCCGCTCCACCCAGAGCCTCCTGCTCACCCCGAAGGCCCAGGCCCAGGTGAAGGTGCCCGAGTCCTGCCCGGACGCCGGAGCCGACTGGCGCTTCACCGTCCACTGCCCCGAGGACACCTGCTCGGGCGTCATCCGGACCACCCAGGGCGCCATCGCCCTCGTGCAGGGCTCCCGGAAGCAGCTCCAGGTGAAGCCCCTGGCCCAGGAGCACGCCCCCACCCTGGACCTCCTGGCGCTGAGGATCACCGGCCAGTACGCCCTGACCATGCCGTCGGCCGAGGAGCACCACCGGCCCGTGCAACTGCTGGTACAGCACCCCGCCGTCACCGGCGTGTACACGCTCTCTTCCTCCGAACACATTCCCGTGGCGTTCGAGCTGGGCGGCAAGCGCCTCGTGCTCAACTCCGAGGTGCAGTGGACCGAGGACGAGCGCGTGCACCTGCGGCTGCGCGACACGAAAGGCGCGCTCCTGTTCGACCAGACGCTCGCCTTGAAGGAGCAGCGGGAGCTGGACTGCCAGCGGCTGGACGGCTTCTGCCAGGGCTCGCTGAAGCTCTGGGTGCGCGAGTACCAGGCCCTGCCCATCCAGCCGTAGCGCCCTGCGAGGCGAGCGGGCTACTCCCGCCCCTTCTCCTCGGTGAACTCGGCATCCACCTCGGGGCCCGCGCCGCGCTCGATGCGGGGCTGGCGGGGGGCCTGGGGAGGAAAGGGAGGCTCCACCGGGGGCGGCCCGAATGGACCCCCGGGAAAGGGGCCCGTCGAGAACGTCGTCACGCGGATGGAGCCGGACGCCATGCGGCGCTCGACGCCCCGGCGCACCCAGCGGGCCACGACGCGGCGCGTGGGAGGCAGCAGCAGGAGCACGCCCAGGACGTCGGACACCACGCCCGGAATCACCAGCAGCACGCCCCCCGCGAGCACGAGCACGCCCCCGAGCAGCCCTTCCTCGGGCACCCGGCGCTGGGCCACCGACTCCTGCCAGCGGCGCAGCACCCGCAGCCCCTCCCTCCGGGCCAGCGAGGAGCCAATCACGCCCGAGAGCAGCACCAGGGCGAGCATGGGGACGACGCCCACCTCGCGGGCGATGAGCGACAACAGGTACAGCTCCACGAACGGCAGGAGCACGAGCGGTAGGAGGAACCTGGACACCCGCCCAACCTAATGCGCCCGGCCCCCGCGCGCCCGTGAAGACGACCGCGTGGCGCTCACTCTCCGTTGAGCTGGCCACTCATCCAGTTGACCACCAGGTACAGCACGAAGAAGAAGCCCAGCACGGTCAGCACCCACCGGGTGGTCGGCTGGAAGCCCTGGTTCTCCGTCACCGAGGGCATGGGCATGGCCGAGGACAGTCCGAGCATCTCACTCGCGTAGCGGGCCGTGCGCTGGTACTGGTCCGCCACCACCTGCGCGTCGTGGGCGGACAGCTCGCGCCCGAGCTGGGGATCGAAGAGGCGCACCTCGGCCTCCTTCGCCAGCTCCGCCGTCTGGCTCACCACCTCGCGCACCAGGGTGTCCCGGTCCGACAGGGGCACGCGCACCTCGGTGGCCACCCACTGGCCGCCCTCGCGCAATGGGTGCACCTCCACCGAGCCCTGTTCCAGGTGCCAGGCATGCCCTCCGCCTGGCAGGGCCTTCGCCCCCCGGGCAACCAGGAGCGACTCGAGCCGGGCGCCATCGAAAGGAGTCCCGGGGACCATGGATTGAAGGAGCAGGTCGTATCTCACGCGGGTTGGAGTATACGCGCCTGAAGCCATGCCCAAGCCCCCCTTCGGTCCCCGTCCTGATCGCCGCCCCGGTCCCGCTCCCGCCGGGCGCAAACGCCCCTCGCACCGCCCCGAGCAGGTCGCCCCGGATCGCACCACGCCGGACGTGGCGCCGGACGGGCTGCCCCAGGTGTCGCTCGTGCGCCGGGGCGTCGAGCGCTGGCAGGCGGGCCATCCGTGGATCTACCGCGCCGACCTCAACGGCGACCCCGCCCTGGAGGGCGGCGAGGTGGTGCGCGTGGTGGACGGGCGGGGCTGGTTCCTCGGCAAGGCCTTCTATTCCAAGCAGTCGAAGATCTCCCTGCGCTGGCTGTCCTACGAGGACGTGCCGGTGGACACGGACTTCTTCCGCCAGCGCTTGGCCCTCGCGGACGCGATGCGCCAGCGAGCCCTGCCCGGCGAGACCACGTACCGCGTGGTGCACGGCGAGGCGGACCTGTTGCCCGGGCTCGTGGTGGACCGCTACGGCGACTGCGTGAGCGTGCAGTTCCTCATCCCCGGCACCGAGCAGCGCAAGGCGATGTTCGTGGAGCTGCTCACGGAGCTGTACAAGCCCCGCGCCATCGTCAACCGCTCGGACGTGGGCGTGCGCGCCCTGGAGGGGCTGCCCCAGGAGAAGGGCGTGCTCACGGGCTCGCTGCCGGGGCCCGTGGCCTATGACGAGGGGCTCGTGCGCGTGCGCGCGGACCTGCTGGAGGGACAGAAGACGGGCTCGTTCCTGGACCAGCGGGAGAACCACGTCATGGCGTCGCAGTACGCCTTCGGCGAGGCGCTGGACTGCTTCTCCTACGTGGGCGGCTTCGCGCTGCAACTGGCCACCCGGGCCAAGAGCGTCACGGCGGTGGAGATCTCCGACGTGGCGGCGGCCCAACTGCGCGCGAACGCGGCGGCCAACAAGCTGTCCAACGTGGACGTGGTGGTGGCCAACGCCTTCGACTACCTGCGCGACGCGTTGGACGAGGGCAAGCGCTTCGACACCATCGTGTTGGACCCGCCCTCGTTCGCCAAGAACAAGGACGCCATCGCCGGAGCGCTGCGCGGCTACAAGGAGATCAACCTGCGCGCCATCCAGCTGTTGCGGCCGGGCGGCTACCTCATCTCCGCGAGCTGCACGTACCACATCGACGAGCAGGGCTTCGAGGACATGCTGGCCTCGGCGGCGGCGGACGCGAAGCGGCGGGTGCAGATCGTCGAGAAGCGCGGCGCGGGCAAGGATCACCCCGTGTTGTTGAACCTGCGCGAGACGCGCTACCTCAAGTGCTTCGTGCTGCGGGTGCTCTGAGGACTCCATGCGCGGCCAGGACTGGGACGAGGAGGGCGGCGAAGCGGGCGACGAGCGGCCCTCGCCCGGGGGCACCCACGAGGAGGAGCGGGCGCTCAAGGAGCTGCGCACAGTCTACCGGCAAGCGGACGCGGCCTACGCCCCCTTCTCCTGTCCGGCCAGTGGCGAGTGCTGCCAGCTCGCGAAGACCCGCCGTCAGCCCTGGCTGTGGTGGCCCGAGTGGCTGCTGCTCGCGCGCCGCCACCCGCTGCCCCCACCCCGGAAGGACGGAGGCTGTCCCTACCTGGATGCCGAGGGCCGGCGCTGCACCGTGTACGCGGACCGGCCCTTTGGCTGCCGCACCTTCTTCTGCGAGCGCATCCGGGGCCCGGCCCGCCAGCCCGCGGACACGGTGACCACCCTGCTGGTGCGCCTGGAGCGCATCTCCCAGCGCCTGATGCCCACGTTGACGGGCCCTCGGGAGCTGCTCGACTGGCACGCGGAGGCCCTCTCCGGAAACAGGCCCGAGGAAGAGGAGCCATGAGCCGCTGGCTCGTCGCCCCACAGGAGTTCAAGGGCACCCTCACGGCCACCGAGGCCGCCACCGCCCTCGCCGAGGGATTGCGCCAGGGCGCGCCCGGGGTGGAGCTGGACGTGGCGCCGCTCGCGGATGGAGGACCCGGCACCGTGGACGCGCTCCTCACCGGTGTGGGCGGCGAGCGCGTGAGCCGCACCGTCACCGGTCCCCTCGGCCAGCCCGTGCGGGCCACCTATGGCGTGCTGGACGGGGGACGCACCGCCGTCATCGAGATGGCCGCCGCCTCGGGCCTGTCGCTGCTCGCCGCCGGGGAGCGGGATGCGCGGCGCGCCGCCACCACCGGGACGGGCGAGTTGATACGGGACGCGCTGGAGCGGGGCTGCCAGCGGCTCATCCTCGGCCTCGGGGGAAGTGCCACCACCGATGGAGGCAGCGGGGCGCTCACGGCGCTCGGCTGGCGCTTCCTCGACGCGAGCGGCACTCCCCTCCCCCCGGGAGGCGCGGCACTCCAACGGCTCGCCCGCGTGGACGCGAGCGGCGCCCATCCCCGGCTCGCCGAGGTGGAGTTGCTCGTGGCCACGGACGTCACCTCGCCGCTGCTCGGACCGGATGGAGCCGCGCGCCTCTTCGGCCCCCAGAAGGGAGCGGACGCGGCCGCCGTGGAGGAGCTGGAAGCGGCCCTGGCCCACTTCGCCGAGGTCCTCTCGCCCGGCCTCGCCCAGACACCGGGTGGCGGCGCGGCGGGAGGGTTCGGCTATGGCCTGGTGGCGCTGGCTCGGGGGAGGATCGTCTCCGGGTACACGCTGGTGGCCCGGACGCTGCGCCTGGCCGAGCGACTCGCCGCCGCGCGGGCCGTGCTCACCGGGGAGGGCCGCTTCGACCGGCAGACGGCGCTCGGCAAGGGTCCGGGAGCCCTGGCGAAGGAGGCCAAGGCGCTCGGCCGGCGCACGGTGATGTTCGCGGGCCAGGTCACTCCGGACGCGAGCGCGGAGGGCTCTCCGTTCGACGAGGTCATCGAGCTCTCCACGCGGAAGTCCTCCGAGACCTCCGCCGCCGAGTCCCTGCGCCAGGCCGGCGCGCGGTGGGCGGCCCACCACGCCCGGATCCCCTGAGTCTTCAGGGGGTGTAGCGCACCGTCCGGGAAATCCAGGACGTGCCGCCGCGGCCATCGCGCACCACCACCCAGAAGCGGACCTCCTGGGCCTGGGCGTCTCGCGGCGGCTGCCACTCCACGCGGTGCCGCCCCTCGCCACCGCCCGGATCCGCGCCTCCCGTCTCGTCAGGGGAGAGGGTCCCCAGCGTGGTGTGCCACGAGAGCTGCCAGGACTCGACCAGGGGCACCGGCTTCAGCTCGAACGAGCGCACCACATAGGGCTCCTCCAGGGCGGAGAAGTCCGGCGCTTCGAGCCGGAAGGGACCCGGTCCGGACAGCTCGCGCGGCACACTTTCCACCCAGGACTCGTCCTCCAACAGCGGATCCGGCAGCACCGGCTGCACGTTGGGCTTCATCTCCGGGAAGAACGCGCAGTCGTACACCATCAACTTGCTGGCGAAGATGCGCTCGTCTCCGCCGCGCACCTCGAGCACCAGGGGCAGACGCACGCCGCCCAATCCCCTGTACGTGTCCTCCTCGAGCACCCGCTGAATCAGGGGGGTGCCGTCCGGAAGCAGGGCCGCGCCCGGGCCCGGAAACAGGGTCAAGTCCAGCACCCCGCCCCGGGTGACGCCGCGCTTGAGCTCCACGCGGTCCTCCTCGCAGGTGTCATCGTTCTGCGAGGAGCAGGCGGCGAGGACGTATTCCAGCTCGCGGCCGTCACCCGCCGGGTCGGGGATGAGCGCGGTGAGCCGCACCGGACGCGCGAGCGTGGAGGCGAGCACCGCCGGGTCCGTGGAGCAGGTGGGGAAGTAGAGCTCGGGCGGATCCATCTGGATCGCGAGCACGCGCAGATCCCTCACGCGCGAGGGAACGTCCTGCTCCTCGAGACAGGCGGAGCAGAGCAACAGGCCCAGCAGGGCGGACAGGTAGCGCATGACTCAGAAGCTCCCCTTGACGCCGATGACCGGGAGGATCGGGATGCCAGGCACCTCGAACTGCTCCCGGTAGCGGTAGTCGTAGAAGGTCGCCTCCACGTTGGAGGCGTTGTAGACGTTCTGCACATCGATGTAGGCGTTGAGCGTCCAGCGCTGGAAGACCCAATTCTTGTCCAACCGCACGTCGAGCTGTTGGAAGGGTTTGAAGCGCGCGGAGTCCGTCTCCCCATAGGAGCCGTAGTAGCGGTTGCGGTCCACGTCGTAGCGGTCGAACAGGTGCTGCAGCGGCGTGGTGGGCCGGCCGGTGACGTAACGCATGCGCGCGCCCAGCTCGAGCCCCCACCACGGCAGCCGGTAGCTGGCCACCGCCGTGAGGATGTGCGTCTGATCGAAGGTGGTCAGCCGGTAGCCATCGTCTCCCCCCGCGCGCCGCTGCTCGGAGCGGTTGAGGGTGTAGGCCAGCCAGCCGAAGAAGTCGCGCGTCACGGCGTGCCGCAACAACACCTCCATGCCGTACGCGCGCCCGAGCCCCTGGTTGGAATACGGGTAGCGGGTGAGCGAGCCATCCGCGTTCTGCACCGTGTTGCCCGGTGAGACGACCAGGTCATAACGCCGGTTGAAATAACCCGTGACGTCCACGCTGATGATGTCGGTGAGCTGCTGCTCCACGCCCAGGCTCGTCTGGAAGGCCCGCTCGTGCAGCAGGTTGGGATTGCCCAGCGGCGCGGGATCAAGGTTGAAGGCCTCGGGCGCCTGGCTGTACAGACCCACGCTGCCCTTGAGGGCCGTCTTCTCCGTGGGCTGGAAGCGCACCCACAGCCGGGGATCGAACGCGGAGCGGCTCTGTCCGTAGACGCGCGCGGCGGAGGCACGCAGCCCGGGCGTCAGCGTCACCGGGCCCGCCTTGATGTCCAGTTCCGCGTAGAGCGCGCCATCGAAGGAGTTGGCCGTGCGCTTGATGGGCTGCGGCTCCGAGCGCGGCTCGGCGCCGGGAAAGGGGGGGAACTGGATGCCGCCGATGACGGGGATCTGCCCCTCGCCCACCAGGTGCTCGAACAGCACGTCCGCGCCGGCCCGCGCGGTGAGCCACGGCGTCACCTCCAGCGACAGGTCCTCGCGCAGCCCGAGCGACCAGACGTTCGCGTCGAGGAAGATCTCACCGAAGGCGAACCGGCCCAGGTCGTACCCCGCGAAGGGGGTGAGCACGGAAGTGAAGTTGCCCTTGCGGTACGTCCAGTCGCCCTTGAGCCGGTGGAAGAGCGTGCGCGTGTCCACGGTGATGTCGCGGTTGCGGCCACCGCCCGTGGCCACCACCGTCAGCAGGTCATCCGAGCCAAAGGCCATCACATAACCCGAGTGGCGCCCTCCCACCCCGGGCTCGCTCCCACGTTTGGCGCCGAAGTCCATGCGCACCTGGTAGTCCCAGTAGCGCGGCAGCACGAGCAGCGAGCCGCCCTGGGGATCCTTGGGCAGCACGAGCGGCAGGAGCGCGTCCACATAGGAGCGCCGCGCCGCGCCGGAGATGGAGATGCCCTCGGTGATGGGGGACTCCAGGAAGAAGCCCGAGTCCAGCAGGTCCACCTTCACCGAGCCGTGCAACGTGTCGGTGGAGCCCTTGCGCGTGGCCACGTCCACCGCGCCGCCCACCGCCCGGCCGTAGCGCGCGCCGAAGCCGCCCGGATAGAAGTCGATCCGATCGATGAACTCGGAGTTGAGCACCGAGGGCCCACCGCCCAGGTGGAAGAGGATGGGCACCTCGACGCCATCGAAGAAGGTGAGCGTCTGATCGGGCGCCGCGCCGCGCACCAGGAGCTGGCCGAGACCGAACGGGGTACGCGCCACGCCCGGCAGGTTCTGGATGACGCGGATGGGGTCTCCGAAGCTGCCCGGCACCTTCTGCAACTCCTGGCGCTCCAGGGTGCGGCGCACCACTTCCTTCTTCTCGCGCGCGCCGCGCACCACCGTCTCGAAGCCCGGTGCCTTGGGCATCAGGTAGAAGATGACCTCCGTCGTCTCCGAGGGGGCGAGCGTCTCCTTGGTGGTGAAGAGGTGGTACTCGCTGGCCACCACGCGCACGTCACACTCGCCGGGCGTCACCTTGAGGGTGAAGCGGCCCTCGGCGTCCGACATGGCCTCGGGCGCCTCCGGGTCGTCCCCACAGCGCACCGTGGCCCCCTCCACGCGCGTCCGGCTGCCCCGGGCCAGCAATTGCCCCGTGAGGGTCGCCTCGGGAGGAGGCGGTGGCGGCGCGGACTCCTCCACCCTGGGCGGCTGGAGGACGAAGTTGTAGACGTACTGCACCTGGATGGGGGCGGGCACCCCGTCCACCTCGGCCGGGGAGAACTGGAACTGGCGCACCGCCTCGAGCGCCGCCTCGTCGAAGCCCTCGCCCACGGGGCGGGTGACCTGCGCGTCGGACACGGCGCCCTGCGCGTCGATGGTGATGACCATCTCCACCGAGGCCGTCTTGCCGGCCGCGGCGGCCTCGGGCGGGTAGACGGCCTCCACGGAGCGGACGAGCTCGGGAGGCTTCGTGAGCACGGGCGTGTGAACGCCCGCGTCCACCTCCTCGCGGCGAGCCCCATCATAGGCTTGCGCCTGAACGGTGGTGGACAACAGGAGGACGGCGAGCAGCGACCAGGGAGCGAAGCGAGAAGAGGTCACGGGGGGCGCATTTAATGAGGAGACCCCCCCGGTGAACAGCGATTCTATTGAAACACGCCCCCACGTGGCCGCCAGAGCACATAGCCGTGCTCGAGCAGCCAGGCCTGGGTCACGAGGCCCTCGATGCGCTCGGCCAGACCCAGGACGGACTGGCGGAAGGCCTCCGGGGGCTCCAGGGGACCCGCCGTACGCGCTTGCGCCCAGGCCTCCGTCCATTGCGCGAAGAAGGCGTGAATGGGCTCTCCGGGCTTCACCCGGCGGCGGAAATCCCGGGGCAACCAGTCCCGGAAGAGCACGGGGGCGAAGCCGCGGCTGAAGTCGGTGTGGAACAGCAGGGCCTCGCGCGACAGCCCCCCGGGCACGCGCCGCAGCAGGTGCGCGACCAGCACCGCGCCGGACGTGTCCGTGCTGCCCTCGACGAGCAGCCCGCCCTCGAGCAGCGCTCCTCCCAGGGTGTGGTGGATGCCGGGGACGTCCTCGGGGCGGTAGCCGCGCAGCAGGTTCATGGCGCGGATGAGGCGCACCGTCTCACCGGGCCGCAGGGGCAGGGAGAAGCCGCCCTGCCGGAAGTCGGTGAGGGCGTCCGCGTGCTCCTGGGCGGCGGCCACGCGGTGGGGCTCCAGCTCCACGCCCACCACGGGGAGCTCCGGGTGGACGTCCCGGAAGGCGCGGGCGCTGTCGAGCGTGGTCCACGGGTGCTCGCCGAAGCCCACGTCCACGAAGGCGGCGCGGGCCCAGGCGTCCTCCCGGCGGGCGAGCAACGCGCGCTCCTCGTGGAGCAGATAAGCGTCGAGCCCCTGGAGGCGCCCGGGGGCGGTGCGTCCTCGTGTCTTGCGGTCCGGGGAAGTCATGAGCCAGAGCGGGGACTATACTTCGGCCATGCCCGCCACGACCGTCCACGATCCGCGGATGGAGCAGCTGCCCGCCCCCGCCTCGCTCGGGCACCGCGTGGAGTGCCTGCGGTGGGTGCCTCCGGAGCACGCCTTCACCTGGCAGCACGAGGTGGTCCCCGACGCCAACGTGGACCTGCTGCTGGAGCTGACGCCCGAGCGCTGTCGGGCCGTCCTGTATGGCCCGGTGATCCGGCCCCTCCACGTGGCGACGCACGCGGGCCGGGGCTACCTGATGGTGCACTTCCACCCGGGTGCCATGCCCCGGCTCGTGGACGCCAGCCCCGCCGAGCTGGTCAACGAGGCGGTGGAGTTGCGTCACGTGGGTGGGCTGTCTCTCGATGAACTCGGCGAGCGCCTGCTGTCCGCGGGCGCCCTGGGGCCCATGAGTGAGGTACTCACGCCCCTGCTGGAACGGACCGCCTGCCCTTCAGGAGACAGCTTCGACCGGGTGCTTCGCCAACTGCTCTCCCGGCCGGAGACTCCACGCCCGGGCGACCTGGCGAAGGCCCTGCACCTCAGCCCACGCACCCTGCAACGCGCCTTCAAGGAGCGCGTGGGCTTTTCTCCGGGGACCTACACGCGCATCGCGCGGCTCCAGCAGGCGCTCGGCCTGCTGCGAGCGAGTGCGGGCGGCTCGCTCTCGGACGTGGCGTACCGCTGTGGCTACGCGGACCACGCGCACATGACGCGGGAGTTCCGGGAGCTGACGGGCCGCCCCCCGAGCGCGTTCCGCCTCCCGGGCTGAAGCGGCTCACGCGTGTCGCATTCGTTCAAGCGCGAGCGGGGCCTGCATCCGTAGTGTGTACGCCATGACGACACAGCCACTGCGAGTCATCGAGTGCCAGGGAACGCCCCGGCGGATCGGCCAACAATGGGGAGAGGCCTGCCGGGAGAGCCTGCGCGCCTCGGCCGAGACCTTCTTCTTCGCCCTGTCCCAGGGCCCCTCACGTACCTCGAAACAGGACGCGGTGCGGATGGCGCTGCAACTGGAGGCCAATGTGCGCGCCTTCGAGCCGGAGGCGTTGGAGCTCATCCGGGGCCAGGCCGAGGGCGCTGGGCTGCCCTATGAGGAGGCGTTCGCGCTCCAGTGCATGCTGGAGCTGGCCGTGCACTGCTCGCAGATTGGGGGCATGTGCACCTCGGTGGCGCTCACGGGCGAGGCGACCGCGGATGGCCAGGCGCTCCTCGGACAGACGATCGACTGGAGCCCGGACGCCCGGGTGGAGCTGCTGCGCATCCGCCATACGGACGGACGCGAGCAACTGTCGCTGTGCCTGTCCGGCTCGCCCTACTACCACCTCAACAGTGACGGGGTGGGCAACTGCGCCAACCTCACGCTGGTGGCACCCCGGCCCTGCCCTTCCCTGCTGCCGCTGTCCGTGTACATCCCCGGGGCGATGCGCCAGCCGAGCCTCTCGGCGGCGCTGGAGGTGCTCGTCTCGGCGGCAAGGGGCATTGGCTACTACCACCTGGCGGATGCACAGGGGCGCGTGGTGGGCATTGAAAGCACATACGACGACCACGTCCTGCTGCGGCCCGAGCGGGGGGTCATCGTCCACGCCAATCACTATCAGTCCGAGCGCTTCCGGGAGCAGGACTTCACGCACCTGGTGTCGCCGTGCACGTTCGGGCGGAAGGCACGCATCGAGGAGTTGGTGGCCCAGGAGCATGGCCGCCATACGCCGGACTCGGTGATGCGAATGCTCGCGGATCACGGCACGCCCGGGGGCCGGCTGTGCCTGCATGACTCACCGCCCGCGGCCAACGCGATGCCGTTAGAGACGAAGGCCACGGTGGTGATGGCGCCCGCGCGCCGCACGATGTGGGTAGCAGCGGGGCCCGGGTGCCGTGAGCCGTTCACCGAGTTCCGCCTGTGAAGGCAGGCTCCCACCGACCTGGACTCAGCCCGCCACCCGGACTTCATCCGCCGCAGGAGACCACCACCCCGAGCTGTCAGGAGAAGAAAACACCCACGCATCCAAGGCCTCGATGCTCACGGGGTGCCCGCCTTCCGTGCGGCGGAGCGCGTCCGCGAGTGCCGCCATGCACTTCCATTCCCGCTCGCCGAACGTGTGGCTACGAATGACACTGGGGATGGGCTCGTCGTTCTCCACGAGCCCCCACCGAGCCCGTTCCCTCTCCAGGGCAGTCCCCCGCAACAACATGAGGGGAAAAGCCTTGAGCGTCGGCACGCCCCGCTGGAGGCAGAAGTCGATCGTCTCCCGGAAGGATTCCAGCGTCTGCTCGGGCAGGCCGAAGATGATGGAGACCTCGAAGCGAATGTGGCGCTCGTGAAGCTCGCGGAGCCCCTGACGCACCTTCGCCATGTCGTTCACCCGCTCCACCGCACGGGCCTCCCGCTCGTGGATGGTCTGCAACCCGAATTCCAGCCGCACGTCGAGCCCCTGGCAGGCATCCAGGAACTCCTCGTCCAGGGTCGAGAAATGGCACTGCAGCGATAGCCGCCCGCCATAGCCGAGCCTCCGCAGCGTCCTCAGCACCGCCAGGGCGTGAGCCCCCAGGTTGAAGAGGGGATCCAGGACGGCGATGTCGTCCACTCCCGAGCGAACGAACAATTCCATCTCGCGTTCCAGCCGTGCCAGGGGGATGTCCCGGCGCCGCAGGCGACTGCCCGCCTCCCGGTGCTGGCAGAACGAGCACCGGAAGGGGCACCCCCGCTGCGTCTCCCACCGGATGAACCGTTGCCCGGCGGAAAGCTCGATGACGCCTTCGAGGAAGGGAGAGGACAGCGACTCCAGTTGCGCCCGCGCCTGAACGCCGGAATCGACCTGCCCTGCCCAGTGGACCCCCATGAAACGGATGCGCTCGAACGTTGCCGCGAGTGCCACCAACGCCTCCTCGCCATACCCACGGATGAAGGCATCTGCCTCGGGGTAGAGTTGCTCGAGCCCCGACCCCGCGTAGGAAATCTGCGGTCCCCCCAGGATGATGCGCCCCTGGAAGCCCTTATGTCGGAGTGCCGACAACAGCCGCTTCACCACCGGGTCGTTCCAGACATAGACGCCAAATCCCACATCCACCTGCTCGGGTGCGGCATCTTGAGCACTCTCGAGGATGTCTCTCAGGATGCGATCCTCGTCGAAGCCCGCGCGATTGATGGCGAAGGAGAACGCCCGCGTATCCACCCCCGCGCCTCGCAGCGCCGCGACGAGGGAAGCATGCCCCAGCGGTAAGCGCGGATCCTTGTCCCGCGTCCAATCGATGGAGACCAGGATGACACGCCGGGGAGAGGAGATGGAGGGCTCGACCTTGGATGGATGCGCGGACATGAACCCCCCGGAAGACGCCTGACCGGAATGGTCCCGAGCGGCACGACCTGCTCCCAGCCCCTTCCAACGGGATGGGAACGAAATCATTCAACCCCATCTTTTTCCGCCATTGCCCCTGTCGGTGGGCGACCGTCTACGCCGGACCTACGGAGGAAGCCGTTGGAGTTGCTCGATAAGGACCGGAGAGGGCGGCTCCTCATCCGCGACAGGCTGCTGGTCCTGCACGATGGACATCGGCACGGGCGGTGTGTCGTGCGGCGAAACGTTCTTGACCACACTGTGGGAGAGAGAGAACGGAAGTACGATGTTCGCCCAGTCGTTGTGGTCGGAGAGCACCTCGAAGACGTTGTCTCGATTGAGGTCGAAGGTGGGCGTATTGATGAAGCCGTTGTTGTCGTAGTCAATAGACGTGGCTCCTGGGCGACACATCCCAGCCGATTCACTCACGGCATTCTCGTCGATGCTACTGCCGGCACCATCCGAGTAATCCATGACAAAACTATTACTCAGCGGTGAGTCCACCAGATCATCTGCCGAACCGTACCCCTTGAGCCGCCATTGCAAGTAATAACGGTCGCCCGCGGAGCTTCCAGCAATCTGGCCCAATCCACTGAGCTGATACATGTAATTCATGACGCTCAGGTAGTTGGGCTTGTAGTTGGCATCCACGTTTCCGCCATGTCTCAGGCCGAGATTGTGACCGAGTTCATGCATCAGGGTGGATGCCTGGTAGTTGATGAGCACGTTGCGCTGTGCCGCCGTGTCCGTGCTCAATTTGAAAGCGCCGAGTGTCACCAGGAGATCGTTACCAAGGCGCTCGGCGATGCCACTGATGCCCGCACTGCCGTTCAAACTCTGGGTGCTCCCGAAAACGCAGTAATGGAAGGCCGAACGGCGGGCGACGTCCATGTTCGCCGACTTGAGTTCGTAAACGCTGGCCGCCTCGCCCCCGGCACGGGTCATGTTGATGTTGGCGGAGAAAGGCACTTCCGGGCTGCCTTGGCCGAGGTTGTATTTCGCCGGGTCGAAACTCGCGCTAAAACGCGTGCCCACATCGAGATGGACCTGAATGCCGCGCCCGGCGAAGACCGCGACGAGCTTATCCAGGGCTTCCTTCTGAGGAAGGATGCCCGGATTGGTGGACTGCATGTGGTCCACCTCGATGAAGAGGTCCCGCTGCGCAGTGCGCGCACCCATGGCGTACAGGTCCAGACCCGCGAAGCGACCGCCCTCCACCTCGGCGGAGTCGGGAATCCCGTCCACGTCCTCGTCCACGGCATCCGCGGGCACGTCATTGGGTCCCGCCGGGGTCGAGAACGGCCGCGAGGACCAGTCGCTCGCGCTGTTGGTGTCGTTGGCACCCGGCATGCGCGCGAAAGAAAACGACGAGGAGCCATCCGTCGGCAGTGCGGCCACATTCGTGTTACCCGTCCACGCGCCCTCCGTCAGGGGAACCTGGATACTGGTGCCGAAGCGGATGAAGTCGACCGTCTCACCAAGGTCGCTCCGGACCAGCTCGATGAAGGTGCTACCCGCCCAGAGGGGGACCGTGGCCGGCTCCGCCTTCAGCCAGATCATCTGATTCGAGTCGAAGTTCTCCCAGGCGGAGAGCTTGCCTGCGACGATGATGTACGCGCCCGGAGCGAGGGAGCGCGAGGGCAGCGGAAACAGCATGATGTCCTTGAACACCCAGGTACTCGAACTCGTGTCGAACCCCCGGGCGCGCAGCGCATAGTCCGCGAGTTGGATGGACTCGTCAGTGTCGTTGCGCAGTTCGAGCCATCCAGGCCGATTACTGACAGTAGCCGAACTCACCTCCGTGATGGACAGGGGCACCGGCATCACCTGCACGCTCTTCGACTCGGACCTCGTGGGATTGGCGACAGAAGTGGCCTGCACCGTGGCGGTCAGGGCTGTGGCGGTCCTCGGCGCGGTGTAGCGCGCGAAGCTCATGTTGGGACGCGAGGCATCGGCGGGGAGCGCCTCCAACACGCCACCGTCCGACACCAGTTTCCACTCGACCTTGGAGTCGAACGGCGCGGTCCCCGAGACTGTGGCCGAGAACACCACGGCATTGCCGGCGTAGAGCTGAGGTCGGGCGACCGAGACTTCAACCGCGGTGATGGTGGGAGCCTTGAGAACAAGCGTGATGGAGCTGGCCTTGCTGCCATCAGACATGGACGTAGCCGTGACCGTCACCTGAGTGTCCACCATGATGGTAGCGGGCGCCGTGTAGAGGACGCGAGCACCCGTGGTGGCCGAGAGAGAGCCTTCCCCCTGCACGCTCCAGCTCACCTCGGGGCTGAAGGGTCCGGTGCCCGTCACCAAGGCATCGAGTGCCACGCTCTCTTTCTCGGACAACTCAGTTTCCGCCGCCGTCACCTGCACAGCGGTAATACGAGGCGCCTTGAGCGTGAGGGTCGTGGAAGCTGAACGAGCGGGTGTCTGCACGGAAGTAGCGGTGACAGAGACTGGAGTGTCCGCACCCACTACGTCGGGCGCCATGTAGATGACCTGAGGGCCGGTGGTGGCCGAGAGCGTACCGCCCCCCTGTACGCTCCATTTCACTTCGGAGCTGAAGGGACCCGTGCCAGTCACCGAAGCATCGAGCGCCACCGTCTCCTTCGCGAACAACTCGGCGCCAGACGGGTTCACCGTGACCACCGTCACCTCGGGCGCCTCGATGTTGAGGGAGACAGAACCCGCCTTGCTTCCGTCAACCGTGGACGTAGCGGTAACTGTCACCTGCGTATCCACCGTGACATTGGCGGGCGCCGTGTAGACGACGCGAGCGCCCGTGGTGGCCGAGAGAGAGCCTTCCCCCTGCACGCTCCAACTCACCTCGGGGCTGAAGGGTCCGGTGCCCGTCACCAAGGCATCGAGTGCCGCGCTCTCGTTGGCGAACAACTCGCTGTCCGCCGTCGTCACCTGCACGGAGATGATGTGGGGCGCCTTGAGCGTAAGGGTCTTGGAAGCGGAGCGAGCGGGCGCCTGCACGGAGGTGGCGGTGACGGTGACTGGAGTGTCCGTGCCCACCACGTCCGGCGCCGTGTAGATGACCTGAGAGCCAGTAGTGGCCGAGAGCGAGCCGCCCCCTTGCACGCTCCATTTCACTTCGGAGCTGAAGGAACCCGTGCCAATCACCGAAGCGTCGAGCGCCACGCTCTCCCTGGCAAACAACTCGCTGTCCGCTGCCGTCACCTGCACGGCTGTGATCCCAGGCCCCATGAGGATAAGGGTCGTGGAGGCGAAGCGAGAGGGCGTCTGCACTGAGGTCGCGATGACAGTGACCTGCGTCTCCGCGCTCACCACGTCAGGCGCAGTATAGGTCACTTGCTCACCGGTGTTCGCGGAGAGCGAGCCACCGCCCTGCACGCTCCAGCTGATCTCGGGGTCGAAGGGCCCAACGCCATAGACCGAGGCTTTGAGCTTCGTCGTTCCTCCGGGAAGGAGTTGACTGACTTCGCTGGTGACTTGAACCTCGGTCACCTTCGGATCGAGCACGTCGCAGCCACTCAACACGAGTACGACGAAAAAGGCCGCTCCCAACAGCTTCACCATGAATGCGCTCCCTGAAGCCAGCACCGTGAAGTCACGGCTTCGCCGTGTTCAAGAACGGATGTCTGGCGAAGCGGACATTAGAGGAAGCCAAGCGGTGCAAGCAACGAGGGGTCCTGCACTGGGAGGGAGCTGCCCCATGTTCGGTGCAACTTGGAAGCGGTGCACGGCACGCCGGGCACCGCGTCCAACTCCCCTCCTCGATGAGCCGCTTCACCTCACGGTGGAAGCTACCGCAAGCACCCGTTCAATGGATGTTCCAGAGGACGGCCGGCGAGGGCGGCTCCTCATCCACGACAGGCTGATGGTCTTGCACGACGGAAATCGGCTCGAACGTTGCGTCGTGCGGCGCGATGTTCCTGACCACGCTGTGGGAAAGAGAGAACGGGAGCACGATGCTCGCCCAGTCGTTGTGATCGTAGAGCACCTCGAAGACACTGTCTCGATTGACATCAAAGGTGGCCGTACTGATGAAGCCGCTGTTGTCATAGTCGATGGACGTGGCCCCCGCGCGGCACATTCCGGCCGATTCGTTCAAGGCGGTCTCGTTGATGACGCCACCAGAGCCATCCGAGAAATCCAAGACGAACGTGCTGCTCAGCGGAGAGTCGACCAGGTCATCAAGCCCATCGTATCCCTTTAGCCTATTGCGGAGGTAATACCGGTCGCCCGCCCCACTTCCAGAGATCGGGCCCAAGCCCTCGAGCTCGTACAGTGGGTTCATGACGCTCAGGTAGTTGGGCTTGTAGTTGGTATCCACGTTGCCGCCATGACGAAGGCCGAGGTTATGGCCGAGCTCATGCATGAAGACGGCGGCTTGGTAGTTGATGATCTGGTTGCGCTGCGCCGCCGAGTCCGTGACCAACTTGAACGCGCTCAGCGACACCAGGAAATCGTTACCGAGGCGCTCGGCGTTGCCACTGTTGCCCGCGGCGGTGCCACTTACAGTCTGGGTGCTGCCGAAAACGCAGTAGTGAAAGGCCGCACGGCGGGCGAAGTCCATGTGCGCTGACTTGAGTTCGTAGACGCTGGCCGCCTCACCCCCAGCTCGCGTCATGTTGATGCTGGAGGCAAAGGGCACTTCCGGGCTGCCTTGACCCAGGTTGTACTTCGCCGGGTTGAAGCTCGCGCTGAAACGCGTGCCCACATCGATATGAACCTGGATGCCGCGCCTGGCGAAGACCGCGACGACCTTATCCAGGGCTTCCTTCTGAGGAAGGATGATGGAGTTGGTGGACTGCATGTGGTCCACCTCGATGAAGAGGTCGCGCTGCGCAGTGCGCGCACCCATGGCGTACAGGTCCAGACCCGCGAAACGGCCGCCCGCCACCTCGGCGGAGTCGGGAATCCCGTCCGAGTCATCATCCACGGCACCCGCGGGCACATCGTTGGGGCCCGCCGGCGTCGAGAACGTCCGCGAGGACCAGTCGCTCGCGCCGTTGGTGTCGTTGGCACCCGTCACGCGCACGAAAGAAACCGACGAGGAGCCATCCGCCGGCAGAGTGGGCACATTCGAAGTGCCCGTCCACGCGCCCTCCGACAGGGGCGCCTGAGTGCTGTTGCCGAAGCGGACGAAGTCGACCGTCTCGCCGATGTCGCTCCGGACCAACTCGATGAAGGTAGCCCCCGACCAGAGCGGAACCAGGGCCGGCTCCTCCCTCAGCCAGATCATCTGACTCGACTCGAAGTTCTCCGAGGGGTAGGCCTTGCCCGAGACGACGATGTACGCGCCCGGAGCCAGGAGGCGCGAGGGCAGCGGAAACAGCATGACATCCTTGGCTCCCCAGGGGTTCGTACTCGTGTCGAACCCCCGGGCACGGATCGCATAGTCCGCGAGTTGGATGGGCGCGCTGGTGAGGTTGCGCAGCTCGATCCATCCGGGCCGGTTGCTGCCAGTGCCCGAACTCACCTCCGTGATGGACAGGGGGAGCGGCAGCACCTGCACGCTCTTCGAATTGGACCTGGTGGGATCGTAGACCGAGGTGGCCTGCACCGTGGCGGTCAGGGTACTGGCGGTACGCGGCGCGGTGTAGCGCGCGAAACGCATGTTGGGACGCGCGGCGTCGTTGGGGAGCGACTCCAGCACGCCACCTCCCGACACCAGCTTCCATTCGACCTTGGAGCCGTAAGGCGCCGCCCCCACAAGCGTGGCCGAGAACACCACGGCATTGCCCGCGTAGAGCTGGGGGCGGGCGGCCAAGAGCTCAACCGCGGAGACAAACGGAGCCCTGAGCACGAGGGTCACGGAGCCGACCTTGGAACCATCGGCCACGGACGTCGCGGTGACCGTCACCTGCGTGTCCGCCCCGATGGCATCGGGCGTCGTGTAGATGATCTGCGAGCCGGTGGTGGCCGAGAGCGAGCCGGCCCCCTCCACGCTCCAGGTCACCTCGGAGCTGAAGGAGCCGGCGCCCGTCACCGTGGCGTCGATTGCCACGCTCTCCTTCTCGACCAGCTCCGTGCGCGCCGCCGTCACATGCACGGCGGTGATGAGCGGAGCCTTGAGCGTGAGGGTCGTCGAAGCGGAGCGAGATGGCTCCTGCACGGAGGTCGCGGTCACGGTGACGCGAGTGTCCGTGCTCACCACGTCGGGCGCCGTGTAGACAACCTGCGCGCCGGTGGTGGCCGAGAGCGAGCCCTCCCCCTCCACGCTCCAGGTCACCTCGGAGCTGAAGGAACTGGTGCCCGTCACCGAGGCCTCGAGTGCCACGGTGTCCTTGGCGAACAACTCGCTGCGCGCCGCCGTCACCTGCACGCCGGTGACGCTGGGAGCCGCCAGGAGGGTCAGCGTCACGGAGGCCGAGCGATCAGGCATCTGCTTGGAGGTCGCGGTGACCGTGATCTGCGTGTCCTCGCTCACCGCGTCGGGCGCGGTATAGGTGACTGTCTCACCGGTGGTGGCCGAGAGCGAGCCGACCCCCTCCACGCTCACGCGCCAGGTCACATCGGGATCGAAGGGACCCTCGCCAATGACCGAGGCCGTGAGGGTCGTCGCCTCATTGGGAAGGAGTTGACTGGCTTCGCTGGTGACTTGAACCTCGGTCACCTTCGAACAACCGCTCAACACGAGTGCGACGAACAAAACCGCCCCTAGCGACTTCACCATGAATTCTCCCTCTGCGGCCACACCGCCCCCTGGAGGCACGGCCTCGCCGTATCCAAAACGGGGTGTCTGACGAGGAAGACACTAGATGAAGCCAGGCAATGCAAGCAACGAAGAGGCATCCAGACGTCATGCGCCAGGGGCAAAACGCACCAATAAACCGTCAGCTCCCGCCCTTCTTCTTTATCTTGCTTCCCTTGAATTTGATGTCTGATCCATCCAGGGTGATGGCGTTACCGGAAAACTTCACCGCGCCGGATTTTTTCATCTGGAGAACCACCTTCCCACCCACCTTGATGGAGAAAGTCTCCGCCTTCAGTGAAAAAGACTTGGACAGCCAGGCGGCGGGGTCCTTCACCTTGAGTTGTGACTTGCGCTGAACATCGTCTCCCAGGTCGTCGTTGACCGTGGAGACCATCGCCCCGGCGATCCTGGACTGGTAGCCCGCGCCCACGTCGACCGAGAGATCCTCGGCGACATCCTCCAACCGGGCGCCGACGATCCGCTCGGTGCGCATCGCCCCCACGGTCACGGACTTGTCCTGTTCCACGGACTCGTTCATGACGAGGCCGACGTTCACGGCATATCCGGCCCCGATCGTCAGCGCCTTGGCCATCGACACGCTCTCGGTGGAGGCTTGAGACACCATGAGGGTGCGGTTCTGCGCGATGGAGATGAACTGGCTGCCCGACACCTCCTCGGAGTGATCGCCCCCCACCGTGGTGACACGATGGCCCTGGACTCGCAGGGACTGGTTGCCCTCCACGAGCCCCTCGTCATCCAGGGTGACGGCCAGGGACTGGTTGCCCTCGACGGTGAGCTGACGGTCCTTGAGCACCAGGAGGGACTCGAAGCCCCGCACCTCCTGGTCCTTGTCATTCTCCGTCAGCAGCTCTTCATCCTTCTGGGCGTGGATGAAGAGCTCTTCCGAGCCCGCCGCGTCCTCGATGCGCACCTCGTTGAAGCCGGAGCTGCCCGGGCTGGACGCGCTCTTGAGGGTGGAGCGGGTCTTCTCGGCTGGCAGGGCATAGGGCGTGGGGTGGTTGCCGTTGTAGACGGAGCCCGCGAGCAGCGGCCTGTCCGGGTTTCCCTCGAGGAAGCGCACCAGGACCTCGTGGCCCACGCGCGGCAGATAGAGCGCGCCCCAGGCCAGGCCGTTCCAGGCCTGACCCACGCGAATCCAACACGAGGAGGAGTCGTCCCGCGTGCCCTCCCGGTCCCAATGGAATTGCACCTTGATGCGGCCATGCCCATCCGTGTGGATCTCCTCGCCCGCGGGCCCCACCACCGTCGCCGTCTGGACGCCCACGATCTGGGGAATGGGCGTGGTCCGCCGCGGACGGAAGGGAACCGAGCCAGGCATGCAGCTGAAGTGGTTGCGGTACAAGCCACCCAGGGCCTCGCGGTTGCCGGGCGTCTCTGGCTGCTCGCCGAAGTGAGCGACCCGCACCGCCAGGTACTCGCCCGCGTGGGTCCCGTCGTCCTCGACCTGGAACAGACATCCGGGCGAGAGCCGTGGACACACCCCCTCTCCCTCCAGCGTCCATGCGGCCTGCACCAGTTCCTCCATGCGGACCTTGGAGACTCCCTTGCCCACGCCAGGCGTCTCGTACTCCCCCGGATGGTCGTACACCTTCAGCCCATCCGCGCCCTCGGAGCTCGCCGACCTGCCAGACAAATCCAACGCGGGCTTCTCGAAGTTGAAGTCCTTGAGGTGCACCGCGCCAGGCCGCAGCCGGTGGATGCGCGCCAGCGCGACGAGGTACTCCCCCTCCTCCACCCGGTTGTCACGCGCACGCAAGGGCAGGACCGCTCCCCCCGCCAGGGGACGGTGCACCTCGGGAGCATCTCCGATGACCAGGACATGACCCTCCTCGGTGTGCTCGAAGAAATAGAAGATGCCTTCCCATTCCAACAAGCGGCTGAGGAACGCGAAATCCGTCTCCCGGTATTGCGTGCAATACTCGCGTGTCTCATGCGCGCCGCTGAGCATCCAGCGCGCCTCCACCCCCGCCTCCCCCAGCAGCTCCTTCACGATGTCCGGCACGGACTTGCGCTGAAAGATGCGGCTGCGTTTCACCTGCGTCAGGCGCCAGAGCCTGGGAACCAGCCACGCGCGGTAGCACCAACGCCCCTCCCGGCGCCCGAGGGACTCCACCGCACGCAGCATTCCCCGGATGCAGCGGGTGCCGCTCTCGGGCAACGCCACGGTCAACAGGGCGTCGGCATCCACCAGGGCCGCCGCTTCCAGGGGGCCCTCCTCGTTCGCGTGGAACTCCACCTGGAATTCATAGAGACGGCTCATGCCCTCGGTGCCCGAGAACCCCTGGACGATGAACGACTCCGCCTCGTACGCACCCGCCCGGAAGGTAAAAGCCGCCCCCTTCGTCCGTGCCATGCATCCCCCCTGCTCTCAAGAAGCAGAAAATCCATACAAATGGGAATCTCCTGGCAGGGAACAGCCCTCCATGAGTATTCGCCATTGATCAAATCCCCTGGTGCATGAGAGTACCATCCATTGCAGGGCAAGGACAAAGAGTGGTCTAGACCCGGTGACATATTGGGGAGGGGTGGGCTCCATGATCGCGGTACCGATGCTCCAAGCGAATCAGACCGAGTTCGAGTTCCAAGCCGGGGCGCTGGCCGCGGGCGAGCTGGCCGTCGTGGGATTCGAGGCCCAGGAGACGCTCTCGCGCCCCTGTCTCGTCGAACTCACCCTGGCAGCGCCTCCCGAGGTGGTCGTGGAGGAGAAGGCCCTCCTGGGCCAGAGCGCGCTGTTGACGGTGCATCGGGGAGATGGAACGTCGCGCTTCTTCCACGGCACCGTTTCGCGCGTCGTGCGCTGGGACGCGCCCTCGTCCCCCGAACGTCAACGCTACCGCATCACGGTGGTCTCCCGCCTGGAGACACTCCGGCATACCCGCCGCAGCCGCATCTTCCAGGACATGGACGTGCCACGGATCGTCCACAAGGTGCTCACCGAGGGACAGGTGGAGCACACCCTCTCCTTGAGCAGCAGCTACCGCTCACGCGAGTACTGCGTGCAATACCGTGAATCCGATCTGGATTTCGTATCGCGGTTGCTGGAGGAAGAAGGCATTTCCTATTTCTTCGAGCACACGGAGAGCACGCACCGGATGGTCTTGTGCGACAACACCCTCACCTGCCCGCCCATGGAGGGAGAGCGCGAGCTCGTCTTCCGGGAGGACAGGAAGATGGTGGCGGGAAGCGAGTCCGTGCACGAGTTCGCCGCGAAGGTCGAAGTGCAACCGGGCGCGGTGGTCCTGCGGGACTTCAACTTCACCCGGCCCACTTTTGATCTCACCTCCACCACGACCGCCGAGGAGGGCGAGCCGGCCCTGGAGATTTATGACTATCCAGGCCGCTACGAGGAGCCCGGCGAGGGAAAGACGCTGGCCCAGGTCCGCCTGGAGGAGCTGCGCGCCCGCGTGGAGCAGATGACTGGGAGCAGCAACTGCCGACGCCTGTGTGTGGGTCAGGCCTTCACCCTGACCGAGCATCCGCGGGAGGCCTTCAATCGCGACTACCTGCCGCTGTCCATCCGGCACGTGGGCCGGCAACCCGAGGCCGTCCCCCACGAGCAGGCAACGGAGGAGCGCCAGGAGGGCTACCGCAACGACTTCGTCTGCATGCCCGCGCAGGTGCCCTACCGGCCCGCCCGGAGCACGCCCCGGCCCTCGATCGCGGGAGCCCAGACGGCCATCGTGGTGGGACCTCCGGGAGAGGAAATCCACACCGATGAACACGGCCGGATCAAGGTCCAGTTCCACTGGGATCGCGAGGGCACGCGCGATGACAAGAGCTCCTGCTGGATGCGGGTGAGCCAGGCGTGGGCCGGACCCGGATGGGGAGCGCTCTACCTGCCCCGCATCGGGCAGGAAGTGGTGGTGGAGTTCCTCGAGGGAGATCCCGACCGGCCCATCGTCACGGGCAGCGTCTACAACGGACAGAACCCGCCGCCCATCGATCTGCCCGGAGACAAGACCCAGAGCACGTTGCGCTCCAGCTCGAGTCCCGGAGGCAACGGCGCCAACGAGCTGCGCTTCGAGGATGCCGCGGGCCGGGAGCAGCTCTATGTGCACGCCCAGAAGGACTTCAACATCGTCGTCGAGAACGACAAGTCCCAGCGGGTGGGTGGAAACGAGACGCTTCGGGTCAAGAAGGACCGCAGCCGGACCATCGAGGGCAACCAGTCACTCGAGGTGATGCTGAACGATGACTCCGTCATCAGCGGCAACCAGAGCCTGGAAGTCAGCCAGGACCGCTCGACGAGCGTGGGAGGCAACCACACCGAGGCCGTGACGGGAGACCAGTCGATCCAGGTGAGTGGCAACCAGAGCGTGGCGGTATCGCTCGCCTCCCTGGAAACGGTGGTGCTGGGGAAGATGCTCAGCGTGGGCGGCGGCTACGCGGTCACCGTGGGCGGGGCGCACAACGAGCTGGTGGGGGGCCTCAAGTCCGAACAGGTCGGCGGAGCCAAGACGGAGAGCGTCGGCGCGAAGAAGTCCGAGACGGTCAAGGGCTCGCGGACCCTCCAGGTCGGCGGAGATGTCTCCGAGCAGGTGGGCGGCTCCCGCACCCTCAAGGTGGGCAAGGATCTCCAGGTGAGCGTGGGTGGCAAACTCAACCACGCCGTCAAGGATTCCTATACCCTGTCGGCGAAGGAAATCTCGCTGGTGGCCGAGGAGCAATTCACCCTCAAGGTGGGCGCCGCGACCCTGCAGATCAAGAAGAACGGCGACGTCGTCATCAAGGGCGCCAAGATCGAGGTCACCGCGAGCGGGGACATCGTCATCAAGGGCTCGAAGATTTCCGAGAACTGACCCTCCCCCTCAGCCGCCCGACAGGCGCGGGAAGGGGGAAGACGACAGACGCCCGCACAGCTCCCGGGCCCGTGCCAGTTCGGAGTGTTGTCGCCGCGTGAAGGCTCGCGTCTCGAGTGGACACGTCCCCTGGCTGCGAAGGGCCCACTCCAACGCGAGCATGTGCCGGCGCCGCATGGAGCCGCGCTCGAGTTCCTCCAGCAAGACATTGATGCTGAAGGGACGCCCGCGCAGGTAGCGCGTGCCACGGGCGAAGTCCTTCCGGGACTCCTTCCACCATGCCGCCACCACCGCTCGCGCGGGCACCGGCAGCGCATCCTCGGGCCGGGGCTCCAGCTCCCGCGCGAGGTCCTCCTCCAGCGGAGGTAGCGGTTCTCCTTCCTCTTCCGCCTCCACGTAGGAGCCCTCCAGTGTCAGCCCGGTGATGGCACTGAAGGCCTCGCCCGCCAGTGCCGCCATGGGCCGCCCCCCCATGAGTTCCAGGCACGCCTCGGCGACCTCCACCTGGCCACTGAAGCCCAGTGCCCAGAGGGCGTCCTCGCGCACCGACTCCACGCCCGTGCACGCCAGCAGCCGCGCCAGATCGCGCTCCTCGCCACTGAGCGCCAACAACACCAGCGAGGTCCGGTCCACCTTCGTGCGCGCATCCACCGCCTCGCGGCACGCCTCCCAGGCGGCCCTCACTCCAGACAGCATCCCCGTCAGGATGGCGGCCTCCCGGACCCCGGGACGCGAGTCCACCAGGAGGCGGGGAAGGTCGCGCGAGGCCACGTCCCGGGACAGGAATGGCCTGCCGCGGAGCACGGCCACCACCACCCGGGCGTCCGGGTGCCCGAGCAGTTCCACATCGTTATCGCGGAGGAATTGACCCCTGGAGGCAAGCACCTCGATCACCCAGGCCTGGAGTGGAGCCGCCTCGTCATTCAGGAGCGGCAGCAGGGCCTCGCCCACCTCCGGCCGTTCGTTCAGTTCCAGCGCCCGTCCGAGGGCAGCACGTGCCGCTTCAGGAGCGGCCCGCATGCGCTTCACCAGTTCGGTCAGCTCCAGGCTCCCGGGCCCGGCCAACATCGCCCAGAGCGCGGCGGAGATGCGCGGCGGGTCCTCCGAGTCCAACGCGGGCAAGAGCAACTCCCTGGCCACGGGCGCGCCGCCCACCACCAGTCCGTCCAGGTGCGCCAGCAGCCGATCCTCCAGCGCGGCCACCTCTTCCAGGACGTAGTTCGGAGCCACGAGGGCTCGCTCCCACTGCACCCAGAGGAAGCTCGCCTCGTCCAGGTGCTCCTCGTAGATGTCCATCAGCAGGGGCGCCATGGGTCAGTTCACCTGCACCGAGCCCCCCTTGATGCGGTGGGTGCCCGAGGCGTGACTGTCGATCTGAGTGCCCTTGATGACGACCCGGCCATTGCGCCGCAGGGTGATGCTGGCCTGGCCACATCGCAGGACGATCTCATCCTGGCCCTCGATGACGACCCGTTTGCCATCGACGTGGGCCTCCACGGGTTGAGCCTCGGTGGGGGCGGGCTGGGCGAGCACCGCGTCCAGCAACGGCGTGGGACTGGGCGTCTGCTCCATGCCGACCACCAGCGGCAACAAGGGGTCTCCATTCTCGAAGAGCAGCACCGCGCGCTGACGGGTGACGATGGCATCTCGCAGCGCCTCGGGCTCCAGTGGGACCGTCCGCCGGGCAGCCAACGGACGGCCCTCGGGGTTTCCCTCGAAGTCCACCAGCAGCATTCCCGCTGAATCCGTTCCAACAACCCACCCCATCTTGCTTCCCCAGATGGGCTCGCGCGTTGCTCCGCTCGCCCCTGCTCTCGACGGCACGGGTGTATTCATACGGTGCGTCCTCCGATGACAGGCCCTCGGCATCACCTCACCTCGGTTGGGGCAGCCTATCAGGAGTGGGGTATTCCCCAGGAGTCCCCACCGCCGACATCCGAACAATTGGGGCACCGGATGGCCAGCACCTGCAATCGGGAACAACAAGAAGTCCATGGCATGAGCGCGTCGTTGTGCCATCAAACCGTGGAAGCCACGAATGGGCTTGCCCCGGTTACGGGACTCTCGTGCACTTTGTGTGATCGCCACGCGAGTGGCCAGCGTCGACTGGCCTGGACACAAAGGCGTGGCGTATCCTGTGACGCTCCAGGGCCATCCGATAAGGAGGTATGAGCCATGAGAGTGGAAGCATTGGGGATGAGTTCCAGTCTCGGCCCTGCGGTGACAGCCTGTGCCGCCTTCCGAGCGGGCATCGTCCGGCCAAGGACTTCAGTGGATGTCGCCACCTTCGCTCCCGGCGATAGGGAGCCCCAGCCTGTCACGGTCTACGAATTACCAGGGGCGACCTTTGGGTTCTCGGGAGTCGGTCGGCTCGTCGCCATTGCCATGGAAGCTCTCGAGGATCTCTCGACATCCGTTCCATTGCGGACGCTCGGACGAGAGACAGGAGTCTTCCTCGCCTTGCCCGACTTCTCGAATGGCACGGGGCAACTAGAGGCCGCTGCTGTCGTCGGGCGCCTGGGGCGCGAGGTGCTGGGACGGGCACTGGGTGGACTCGGGCTGTCATGGCCTGAAGACCGTTGGCGATTCTTCGCTGGAGGCTCCGCAGGTTTCGCGCTCGCACTCGAGGCCTCGCGCCGCGAACTGGAGCGCCGTGCCCTGGAGACTTGCATCGTGGGCGGGCTCGATTCGTTGGTGGACCGGGAACACCTCCAGTACTTGTTGGGCGAGCGTCGACTCAAGACCGCGGACAACCCGGTTGGCCTCATACCCGGTGAAGCAGGTGCCCTGTTGGTGCTCTGCCCCCACGGGTCAGGCCGGAAGGCCGAGGCGACTCCGACCATCGAATTCACCGCCATCCACACCGGGCACGAACCCAACTCCGTAGGTACCGGCCGCCGAGCGGATGGACGGGTGCTCTCCTCGTGTGTTCAGGCCGTGCTCGGAGCTTCCTCCACTGTTGGCCGAGAGGTGTTCCTCGTTTCTGATCTCAATGGCGAGGAATGGCGGGCCTGGGAGTGGGGAAACGCGCTGGTGCGATTGAAGGCCAGTGGGGCGTTGAGTGGAGAAGAGCCTGCGTGGGTGCCGGCTACGGGCTTCGGGGACGTGGGCGCCGCTGCCGGAGCGGTGGGGGCCTGTCTCGCGGTTCGTGCATTCCAGCGGGGCTATGCGCCGGCTCGCCGGAGCGTCGTCGTCTCGCAAGCGGACTCGGGAGAACGCGCTGCATTCGCACTGGTAGCTGGTGACATCCCAGGACGATGGAGTCGGACATGACAGGCAGCAGATTCGTATCGCTCAAGACCCTCATGCAGGGCTCCTTCGAGTTGTATGGGCATACCGTTGCAGATGGTCGTCCCAACATTCATGACTTCGGCCCTACACCAGGCAGCTCGGGCGTAATGCGACGCAATGCCGCGCGCAAGCAGCAGGTACAAGACACGAAGGAGCGGCGCAAGGATAAGGACAACAGCGCACAAGAGTCCGCGGGCCCGCATGCCAGCTCACTGGTGGAGTACCGGGCCATCCTTGGCAAGGGTTCCTACTACGCCCGCAGTGCCGCGAAATACATCCGCGCCAATCGTGCCTCCGAATACAATGACTTCCCACACCTGGGGCCTGCTACCTTTCGCGCGGAGGTCTCAGCCCAGGCGGGACTCACCCAGCCATCCAACTTCAACACTGAATTCAGTGGTCAGAAGCAACCCTACCTCTGGCAAGCGCATCACATGATTCCGGGTGAGGCCTTCTACACGGAGGACTTCAATGGCCAGCCCATCTTCGACAAGCCGGTAAACTTCGACATCGTGCTGCAAACGCCCTATGACATCGACCATGGCCACAACATGATCATGCTGCCGGGCGAGTCCTGGTCCGTTCCCGTGCATGCGCTAATGCAACACCCCAACAATCACAACAACTACACACAGGATGTCATGCAGGGGTTGAAGAGAATTGATTCGGGGATTGATACCCTTCGTGGCCAGAATAAGCCCCATGAGACCATTGTCGCTGACGTGTTCCAGGAGTTGAAGGATCTGGAGACCGAACTCTGGGAACTTCTACTCGAGGAGTCACGAACGACCGTTCGCGGTGCCGCCGAGGGCCAGCGTCATGACGGGCCCTGGTGCCGCTGGAAGACCCGGGGAGGTAAAGAGTACGGCGGCTGGCCGGCGCTCTGGTAACGCGGAGAGGAGGGATGAATGAACTTCTGGATTATTGGTGATCGCAACAACGGTGCAGTGCTCGATGCCTATCCAAGGAATGGCCCGGAAGGTTGGCGTTATCTGGAGTCTCATCGCCTCACGCCCGAGTTTCCCACCGACGCAGTCATGGGGTTCTCTCCCAGCTTCCCGGATCGGCGAAAAGTCCACGACTTCGTCAACAGCATCCTGGACATCCGCATCGTCTCGGAGCGGGTCCGTCGCATTGTTCTCGAGCTGGCGCCGAACGATGCGGAGTTCCTGCCTGTCACCCTGGTGGATCACCAGCGTGAGGTGGTATCGCGCGAGCACTTCATCATGAATGTGCTCGCCCGTCGTGAAGTCATTGACCTGGAGCGTTCGGACGTCCGGATGGGTTCCCTCCTCAAGACGGAGATTGGGCGGGTGAAAAAGCTCGTGCTCAAGGAGGACCCGGAGCCGGGAGGGCCGAAGATCTTCCGGCCCATACATCTGCGCGCGAACACCATGATCGACGAGACCGTTCATGTGGCCTTCGTGGAGGCCGGTCTCACCGGGTGCAGTTTCTTCCCTGCCAATGGCTGGAACGGCAAGGTCACCTGAAAGCGGGCCTTGTCTGGCCTCGGCGGAGCAGCAGCAGTCCGTACTGGAGTGAGTGAGCATGGACATCGATTTCGCATTACTCCGTGAGAACGCAGGGGCCACGGCGCCGGTCCTCATCACGCATATCGACCCGGAGGGCGAGCGCGACTCCCTGGTTGAACACGTGCGGGAACTGTGTCGCTGCTTCGTCAACATCGCGGCGGCCACGCTGCTGTTGGAGGGCCGTTCCCAACTCTTCTTTCTCAACCTCTGCCGGGCGACAGAGAACTGGCGCCGCCTCCTCGTCCACCTTGAGCGGCGAAGCCAGAGACCGCCGCCAGCATCCTGGGGCCTCACTCCGTTGGCGGGGGTGATCGCGGCGGGTCATTGGAGCCTCGCGGCGGAGCTCGCCGAGCGGCTGCCCTCACAATGGCAGAAGGAAGAGGAATACGCGGTGGAGTCCGCCTGGGCATCCACTCTGGGGGCCCTGGTACTGCACACGCATCTCAATGTGAACCCCGGCCCACAGCTCGATCGCCTGGTCCACACTGCTCGCGAGGACTGCTGGCCCGCGCTCGCACGAGCCCTGGTGGATGCGGATTCACCCGCCTTCGCGTCCGCGTTCGCGGCTGCCCTCGCGGTGCACGAGGCCCATATCGAGGCACGGGCGCGCAGCTTCACCACGCGGCAAGAGCACTTCGCCGCGCATCGCTATTTGTGGTTCGAAGGACTGGCCTTGCTCCGGCTGGCCCGGAAGCGAGGGCTGGACATTCCGAATGTGCGTTACCGCTACTGCCCGCCCCTGGCCCAGGTGCCAATGACGGAGCGCTATCAGAACGACTGGGTCGCTCCCATTGGAGAGGCAACCCGGAGCTGACAACACGCCGGGGTGAGCTACAGCTTCTTCTCGCAGACGAGGCACTCGGTGTCCTCGTCATCGTCGGCCATGGCGGTTGCCCTTCACCGATACAGTCTTCGTGCCCTTCGCGGTATCGGAGGACTGGGCGATGTTGGGGCTTGGTCAGTATTAGCACGGGAACTTCAGGCGGAGCGGGTTCCGCCCTTGAAGCCACGCGCCGGCTGCGCCGGGCTCGCCGCGCGGAAGCGGTAGAGCGCGGCGGGCTTGGAGGCGGTGCGCCGCACGCCGGGCGCCGCTTCCAGCACTCCATCCTCGATGAGCCGCTTCACCTTGCGGCGGAAGTTGCCCGGATCCTGCGGCTCGCCCTTCACCGCGGAGAACACCGCGCGCAACTCCGGAATGGTGAAGCGCTCGGGCACCAGCGAGAACGCCAGCGACGAGGTGTCCAGCTTCTCGCGCATCCGCGCCAGCGCCACCCGCAGGATGTCCTCGTGATCGAACGCCAGGGTGCTCGCGTCCAGCCGCCCCACCGCCTCCCAGCACGCCTCCGCCGCGTCGCCCCCCGCCCTCACCCGCCGCGCCAGCTCCGGCCGCACCAGGGCGTAGTACGCCACCGACACCACCCGCATGCGCGGATCCCTCCCCGGCCGGCCGAACGTGGCGAACTGCTCCAGCAGCACGTCCCGCGACTCCAGCCCCGTCTCCTCGTGCAGCTCACGCACCGCCGCCACGTCCAGGTCCTCGCCCTGGTCCTCCTCGCCGTCGCCCACGCGCAGGATGCCTCCCGGCAGCGCCAGCTTCCCCTCGAAGGGAGGCTCGCCCCGGCGGATGAGCAGCACGTGCAGCGCCCCGTCCACCAGCGTGAGGACGACCAGGTCCACCGCCACCGCCGGACGCGCATAGGGCGCCAGCGACTGGCGCGCCCGCTGGACCTCGGGCGCCCTCACCCCTCGATCGGGTCGGTGGTGCGCACCACCTTCATTCCCGCCTCCTGCAACGCGCGCATCGCCTCGTTCGCCACGCGCGGGAAGTCCAGCCCCGGCGGCAGCGGCTCCAACGGCGGCGCGGGTACCGGGCTCATCGCGTCCTCCAGGATGTGGATACGCCCCATCTTCGAGCGGTCCGTCTCCTCGATGCGCCGCTTGAGGTCCATCAGCGTCGACAGCACGCAGTGCGACTTGGCCTGGCCGAACACGTACACCCGGTCGAATGCGAGCAGATGGTCGAAGAGCGCCTGGTCGAACTGGCCCACCGTGCGCCCCGACACCTCCGTCACCTCGGGCGACAACACCGAGTAGTTCTCCGTGAGCGCCTCCTCACCCTTCTGGATGATGTGCGTGGGCGTGTCGCGCGCCAGCGCGTGGAAGAGGCTCGCCTCCATCATCGCCGGCAGCAGCGCGTGGCTCAGGCCCCCGAGCAGCGCGTGGTAGGGCCACACCGTGAGCACGTAGCGGCCCGTGGCCTCCAGCCGCTCGCAATAGGCCAGGCTCTCCTCGGGATGCCGCGTGGCGCGCCACCGGCCCGAGCGCACGTCCGCCGGGGTGATGACCGTGAGGGGCGGCGGCGGCTGGCCGTCCGGACCCTGCCACCACCCGGGGTGGAAGATCTGGAAGGCGCGGTGGGTGTCCATGGAGAACACCAGCCCGGTGATGCGATCCAGGTTCCTGTACAGCCAGCGCAGGGTGCGCTGGGAGTCCTCCACCGCGCCCGGCACGAAGAGGCTCGCCTCGGGCTGGCAGAAGGCCACTTGCGCGTCGATGCCGAACGCGGCGATGCGCAGCCGGTCTTCGCGCGCGGGGCGCACCCCGTGCTCCCGGGCGTAGCGGCGCGCCTCGTCCGTCACCCGCGCGGCGCGCTCCAGGTACAGCGAGCCCACGTGGGCATCGTCATAGAACGACGGAAGGGGGAGGGACATGGCGTTCTCCAGGCAGCGTCACGAGGGGATCGGAAAACCGCGGGGGAAGTGCCGCTGGCGCAGCTCGTCCACCAACGCCTGGGTGGCCCGGGTGTACGCGACGCGCTGCTCGCCGCCGACGACGGGCGCCGAGGTGTCCGCCGGCGCGCCGGAGAGCAGCTCATAGCCCTCGGGCACGGGCTCCCCCTCCTGGCCGATGAGCCCGATGGGACCCGAGCCGCCACGGCGCCGGAAGACCACCGGCGTCCCCGGAATGCTCTGCTTGCCCTCGGCCAGCTCGTTGCCGAACTTCATCGTCGGCGCGTGGCCCGTGCGCGCCAGCTTGTACACCGCCGCCACCCGGTCACGCGTGAAGGGGCTCGCCATGGTGCGCGCCACGATGAAGCCGCCGTACCCGTAGAACTGCTGCGAGGGCGCCCAGCCGAACTCGCGGCGCAGCGCCTCGAACTCGCGCGTGGCCTGCGCGTCCAGACCGTCCTCGAGGATGAGCACCGGCTTGATGCCCTCCGCCTTCGCGCGCGACACCGCCTGGGTGTACTGCGTCTTCTTGTCCCCGGAGTCGAAGCGGATGGAGTCCCCCGCGTCCGGCTCCTCGTGGATGATGCGGAAGGCCGTGGGCAGACCCGAGCCCAGGGTGTCATACGTGTCCAAGAGGAAGCTGGAGCGCTCGGGACGCCGCTCGCGGATGGCACGGAAGGCCGCCTCGTCCTGGCCGTAGCGCTGCACGTGCTCGTGGCCCATGGTGCCCACGGGAATCATCCCCAGCTTCTTGGCCAGGTACACGTTGCTCGTGCGCATGACCCCGGCCTCGCGGCAGGCACGCACGGCGATCTCGTGCTGCTGCAGACACGTCGCCGCGCGCAGCCCCACCTCGAAGATGCGGCTCGGGTCGCCCACCGCCTCCACCAGGTCCTTCACCACCGCCAGCACCCGCGCGTGGTAGCCCTCGGAGTCCACGGTGATGGGCACGGCGGACACGCCCACCGCGTCCAACGTCTCCAGGGCGATGCGCTTCTCCTCCTCGCACGCCACCACGGCCAGCGCCCGGGCCAGCGCCTCGCGGTCCGCCAGCGCCTGCGTGGCCACCTGGATGCGGAAGTTGAGTTGAAGCAGCAACGGCTCCAGCCACGACACCAGGGCCGAGCTGCCCGTGAGGGAGAAGACCGGCTCGCGCGCGTAGAAGCGCGCGCCGCGCGGCAGGGCCCGGATGACGAGCCGCTGCTTGCGGATGGCCGCCTTGAAGCCCGCCCCCATCTCGTAGCTGTTGCGGGCCAGGTAGGCGTAGTCCTCTTCCGTGGGCTCCGGCAGCAGGGCTCGCACATGGGACTCGATGTCCACCGGCACCACCTGCTGCCCCCCCTTGCGGTGCGAGTAGTAGAACGTCTCCTGACGCAGCGGCCAGCCCGCCTCCGCCATGCTGAACTTGTAGCCGTCCGTCGCGAGCAGCGGACTTCCCATGGTGTGCCTCCTGGTGCCGCACTCTAATGGGCCGAGAAAAAGTCCTCAATACTCTTTCTCGGCGGCTGGAACTCCCGCCCACCGTCCGCCCGAACGGCAGTCACCACCTGATGACAACAGACACCAGGGAACGGATGTTCGCTGTCGCCGTGTCAGCCCGGAACCCGGGTGCGAATGCGCCTTTGCTCGAAGTGCCAGTCCTTGGCTAGCGTGGACGGCGGACGGTGGCATGCCCACTGCAATCCCCCCGCGGCATCGCTGACGCCCAAGTCTCCCGAGTCGGCTCTCTCCTTTCGCGCCATCCCCCGGAGTCACCCATGGCCATTCCCCCCAGCATCGGCAAACCCGGCTTCGCCACGCTCGTGCGGACCACCCAGGAGCAGGGCAAGATGATGGGCAAGATCGCCGAGGGCGTGAAGAGCGGCGCCATCAACTCCAAGGAGGCCCGCAAGCTGCTCGAGGGCCAGCAGAAGCTGTCCGCGTCCGTGGAGTCCGCCCTGGCCGACGGCGAGGTCAGCGCGGACGAGGAGCTCGGCCTGCTCACGCAGAGCCAGGACAACCTCAAGAACATCAAGGCGGCCTACGAGAACACCACCCAGGACACCTTCGCCTCCGAGTCGGTGAGCGCCCCGGGGCAGGTCCGGCAGATTGGCGCCATCGCCGAGGGCATCCGCCAGGGCACCATCGATCCCAAGGAGGCGCAGAAGCTCCTCGAGGGGCAGATCGCGCTGCTCAAGGCCCGCGCCGAGTCCACCACTCCCGAGGACCTGGCCTTCATGGACATGTCCGAGGAGTTGCAGGGCCTGGAGATCGAGCTCGCGAAGCTGATCAATCTCAACGCCGGCTGACCGTCCCCGCCGCGCGCACCGGGCGCCGGAGCCGCGAGGACTCCAGCGCCCACGTGCGTCGCGAAGGCGCGGGACTCAGCGCCTGGCGCGGCCGCGCGGCTTGGCCGCCGGGGGCTGGCCGAACACGCGCTGGTAGTCCTTCATGCTGCGGACGATGACCTCGTGGGCCTCGGCGCTGTCGTACATCTCGACGATCTCCACCGAGCGCTTGGTCTGGCTGGGCAGCTGCTTGTACGTCAGGAAGTAGTGCTTGAGCCGCTCCACGAGCGCGTTGGGCAGCTGCGCCACGTGCTGGAAGGTCCCGTAGACCAGGTCCGACTCCAGCACGGCGATGATCTTGTCGTCCGCCTCGTTGCCGTCGACCATGCGAAAGCCGCCCACCGGCACGGCGCGCACCAGCAGCGCCCCCGCGGGGATGACCTTCTCCGTCAACACGCAGATGTCGAGCGGATCCCCATCTCCCTTGATGTCCTTGTGGCCGGTGCGGTCCGCGCAGCGCCTGGCGACCAGCTCGTCACAGTAGGTCCGGGGGATGAACCCATAGAGCGTGGGGCACTGGCTGGAGAAGCGCTGAGGCCGGTCCAGCCTCAGGATGCCCGCCTCCTTGTCGAGCTCGTACTTCACCGTGTCGGTGGGGACGATCTCGATGTACGCGGTGACGCTCTCGGGAGCGTTCTCACCGGGGGAAATGCCATGCCAGGGATGAGCCTGGAAGGTGTGGGTCGGCGGATTCTTTGTGGCCATGTCACTCAACGAATTCGTGGGCGGGAAACAGCAGCACGTCCGAAATGGACGCCACGCCCAACATCAACATCAGGATACGATCCAACCCCACGGCGATACCCGCCGAGGGCGGCATCCGCCCTACCGCGTCCAGGAAGCGCTCGTCCAGCGGATAGACGGCCCGGCCCGTGTTCCGCCGGAATTCCTGCTCCTCCAACAGTCGGGCGCGCTGCTCCCGCGGATCCGTCAGCTCGGAGAAGCCGTTGGCCAGCTCCAACCCCCGCGCGTAGAGCTCCGTGCGCTCGGCCACCGCGGGCTCGCCGGGCTTGAGCCGCGCCAGCGAGGCCATGGACGCGGGGTACTCGGTGAGGAAGGTGGGACGCTCCTGTCCCAGGCCCCCCTCCACCCGCTGTAGGAAGAGGTGGAAGAAGACGTCGTCGTACAGGACGGAGTCCCCGGTGCGCACCCCGGCCGCCTCCGCCGCGCGCTTGAGCGAGGGCCCGTCCGGGCAGGCGCGCAAGTCCACGCCCGTGGCCCGGAGCACCGCGTCCCGCACGGACACCCGCTCGTAGGGCGTCCGGGTGAAGAACCCATCCCCGCCCACCGCGACATCCGCCTCCGCCAGCGCCCCCTCCAGGTCCGCCATGATGGCGTGGTAGTCCGCCTGGGGCCGGTAGAACTCCAGCAGGGTGAACTCGGGGTTGTGCGTGCGCGACACCTCGCCATTGCGGAACACCTTGCAGATCTGGAACAGCGGACCCGAGCCGTCGGCGAGCAGCCGCTTCATGGCGTACTCGGGACTGGTGTGCAGGTAGAGCGAGCGGCGTCGGCCCACGTCCGTCTCGGGGACGAAGGGGGTCTCGAAGGCGGTGATGTGGGGCTCCATCCCGGGGGTGGGAACGAGCAGGGGCGTGTCCACCTCCAGGTAGTCACGCTGGGTGAAGAACCGGCGAAGGGCGCCATAAAGGGCCTGCCGGGCGGCGGCCGAGCGCCACTGCACTGAATTGGGCATGAGCGGCGCAGAAGTTACATTGCGCCCCCCATGCGCCCAAGGCTTCCCGCACTCATCCTCAGCGTCGCTCTCGGTTTCCACGCGGGGTGCGCCACCGCTCCCAAACCCCCTCCCCCCCCCACCGAGGAACAACAACTGGCCAAGCGCGTGGCCCAGAGCGCTTCCGCCGCCGAGGCCCTGCTCCAGGCGCAGGATCTGCTGGTGTGGAACTACTGGGCCGAAGGCGCCCGGGGGGCGGACATGGCCTCCACGTACGCCGGCCAGGACGCGCTCTTCACCCTCGAGACCCTCCGCGACATCGAGCAGCTGCGCCAGCGCACCACCGAGCCCCGGGAGATTCGCGCCCTCACCGCGCTCCAGGCCCACTTCGCCGGCGAGTACCTGTCCCAGCAGCTCGCCGAGGTGAACGACGCGCTGGCCAACCTGGAGGCCTCGTTGAGCTTCCAGGTGGACGGCCAGGAGGTGCGCTGGCACGAGTTGGAGCGGCGGCTGGCCAACGAGCGCAGCGCGCTCAAGCGCAAGGCCCTGTACACCGCGGCCACGCCCGCCCTGGAGCGGCTCTCCCCCCTCGTCCGCCGGCGGGCCGAGCGCACCGAGGAGCTGCTCAAGGAGCTGGGCTACTCCTCCTACGAGGCCTTTGGCGGCGAGCTGCGGCAGGCGGACCTGGACCGGTTGGGGGTGCTCGCCGAGGAGGTGCTCCAGGCCACCGAGGCGCCCTACAAGGAGGTGATGGAGCGGCTGGCCCAGCGCGAGCTGGGAATGCCCTACGCGAGCCTCACCCGGGCGGACCTGCCGCGGCTGTTCCGCTCGCGGGAAGTGGAGGGCCTGTTCCTCAAGGGCGAGCAGCTCCTGCGCGCCCACGGCACGCTGGCCGGGATGAACATCGACCTGGGCGAGATGAAGAACGTGCGCATCGACGCCCGGGAGGACGTGAAGGGGAAGAATCCGCGTCCGCTGGCGCTGGGCATCCGGGTGCCCGGGGACGTGCGGCTGTCGGTGCGCTCGGTGGGGGGCGCGCTGGAGCAGGCGAAGATGCTGCACGAGTTCGGCCACGCGCTGCACTACGCCTTCACCACGGAGCCGCGCTTCGAGCTGGCCAAGCTGGGCAACCCCACCGTCACCGAGGCCTACGCGGCCCTCTTCGAGGACCTGATGGAGGATCCGGTGTGGCTCGAGGAGCACGCGGGACTCAAGGACAGGGAGCGCGCCGGGTTCCTCGCGGCGACGAGCTCCCACAAGCTGTTCCTCATCCGCCGTGCCGCGGGACGCCTGCTCTACCAGCTCGCGCTGCACCGGCAGGGAGAGACGGTGGACGCGCGCGAGCTGTACCGGGCCATCATCGCCCGGGTGGACGCGCTGCCGGCGACGGACGACGACGTGGCGCGCTACCAGGTGGACCAGGAGGACTTCTTCCAGTCCGCGGACGACTTCCGCGCGTGGTTCCTCGCGGGCCAGTTGCAGGGGCAGCTCAAGGCGCGCTTCGGCCCCGCGTGGTGGCACAGCCCGGAGGCGGGCACGTTCCTCAAGGGGCTGTGGGCGCATGGCAACGCCCTCTCCGCGCGTGAAGTGGCCGAGACCCTGGGGGACCGGGGCATCGTCCCGGACGTGCTGCTGCTGCGGCTCGGCACCACCCTGGGCGTGCCCATGAAGCTGGGAGGACATGAGGAGCCGGCGGCTCCGGCTCCGGAGGCGCCGAAGCCCGAGGCACCGGTGGCGCCCGAGAGTCCGCCCGCGGCTCCCGGGACCCCCCCGGGCCCTTCGACGGAGCCCCAGAGCGCTCCCGCCCCGGAGAACCCTCCAGCCCCGGCGGGCTAGCGCGCCTCGAGCGCGGCGGCCCGCTCCTCGCGGCGCAGCTGGGCATCGAGCCAGAAGGTCCCGCCCGGCACCAGCGAAGCGACGAAGGCCACCACCACCCGGGTGAAGCCCCAGCGGTGCTCGAGGGCGGCCATCATCAGCGTGTACACGTACGCGATGAACAGCACGCCGTGAGCCATACCCACCCCGCGCACCATCTGCGGCAGGCCCAGGAGGTACTTCAGCGGCATGGCCAGGAAGAGAAGGACGAGGAAGGACAGTCCTTCCCAGAAGGCGACGGCGCGAAAGCGCCCGAGCGGGGTGGTCAGCAGCATGGCGATGTCTCTCCCACGGCCATGAACGCGAGGGAGCGGACTCGCTCCGACAGGCCGCGATAGGGGGCGCGGCACTGTAGTCCGGGTCGCGCGTCCCCGCGATTCGCTCCGCGCGTGAGCGAGCCCTGCCCCTGGGTGAAAATCTCCCTGTCCGAGAGCCCTGGGGGTCGGCGAGGGACGGTATGATTCGTCCACCACCGAACCCAGGTTCCCCAGGAGGCTCTCCGGTGCACGTCGAACGGCGCGCTCGCCCCGTCTTGTTCTCACTCCTCTGCCTCACCTGGATGACGCCTCTGGCGTGCAAGCGGGACTCGGCGCCTCGGGCGGAGGAAGCCCGCGGCCCCCAGGCGGTCAACCCCGCTCCGGCCCCCACCCCGGCCACCTCGCTGCCCGTCCAGGTCCTGCCGGGACTCGAGGTGATTTCCAAGCCCGAGGAGGCCGCCGCGGCCCTGCGCCGTGAATGGTCCCACCCCTATGAGCTCATGGAGGACCGGCTCCCCCAAAGAAAGGCGCGGCAACTGCGCCGGTGCACGGACATCGAGGGCGTGGACGTGAATGACGTCGACGTCCTCAGCCAGCGGGAGACCGAGGTCGTCCAGCTCCAGTTCCTCCAGTGCCGGGTGATGAAGGCACTCACCACGGCCCGGCCTTCACGCACCAGCCATGTGCGGGAGCTGCTCAAGCTCAAGTCCCCCGGTGACGTCCTCCCCGCGGCGATGGCGCCGGAGTTCGGCGAGGCGCAGCCGGACAAGGCCCGTGAGCAACAGGGAAAGTCCTGGAGCGCCACCGAGCCCGAGCTCCACTTCGAGCCGAGGGACGGCGAGCGCAACGCCTTCAGCCTCGAGGTCACCGGCCAGGACACCTTCGGACTGCTGGAGTGGTGGGCCACGGGAGACTTCAATGGAGATGGGCAGGAGGACGTGATCGCCTATCGGGCCATGTCCCCCCGAGGCGGCTCCCTGACCGACATCGCCGGCTTCGTGCTGACGCGCTCCCAACCCCAGGGCGTCCTCCAGATCCTCGAGCACTGGCGGTAACCCTGCGCGACCCCGGACCTGTGGACATGCGCACAGCGAACAAGCACGCCACCTCCCGCTCGAGGCTCATTCCCGCGCTCCTGGCGTCCACGGCGTCCTTCCTGCTCGGGGCGGCGCCAGCACCGGCCCCCGCGGAGGAGCGCCTGTGTGACTCGGAATGGGGAGAGCAGAGTCTCGCCATAGAGGTAGGGGAACGGAAGAACGACGGCCAACCGTTGAAATCGTACGATCCCTCGAATCCGTTCGAGCCCTACGATCTCCCGGGAGATCGCTACCTCTTCGCCCGAAAGGGGATCACCTACCGGACCGTCGGCCGGTTCACCGACAGGCAAGAGGGCGAAGAAGCATTGGAAAAAGTTTATGCGATGAGCCACCTCTACACGGGAGCCTACCCGCCCTATCTGGCGAGTCTGGGTCCCTACCTGGTGAGTGAAACCTTTTCCTGCAAGGTAGATGGGAACAATCCAGTCATCAACCCGTCTTCCTGGCTCATGGAGAAGGACAAGGTGATTCTGGCTGGAGCGACCACGGCCTGTGTCCGTGGCCGGCTCACCAAGAAGCTCACTGTGGTGTCCTGTGACGGCAAGAAGAACCTGCTCACCGACTCGGTCTCCGCGCCCTGCGAGGCCGGCCGGGTCACCACCTGCATCCACCCCCTGGCCCCAGGCGTCTTCATCTTCGAGCACTCCTACTCGTCACCTGGCGCGGGAACCTCGGTGAACCTACGGGTCTACGACACGGGCAAGAAGAAGAAGCTCAAGTCCTTGTCCTGGGTGAATGAAGGCGGGCCCGAGGCCGAGGTGCTGGGCGTCGAGGACGTCGACAAGGATGGCGTTCCCGAGATCGTGCGCAGCATCGCCGAAAGCGGCAAACCCACGTCCCTGCTCAAGTGGAATAACGGCAAGCTCACCGAAGTCAAGGCTCCGTGAGCGACCACCACCAACAATCCCCGATGTCCGAACGGCTCTCGAGCACCGTCCGGTTCAGCCACCCCAGGATCCACAGACATGCGTAACCCAAACAAGCACTCCACCTCCTGCACCGTGTTCGGCCTCTCCCTTCTGACGTCCGCGGCGTCCTTCCTGCTCGGGACAGCGCCAGCACCGGCCCACGCGGAGGAGCGTCTGTGTGACTCGGAATGGGGAGCGAAAAGCCTCACCATCGAGATCGGCGAGCGGAAGAACGATGGACAGCCCTTGCAGTCCTACAATCCCTCGAAACCCTTCGGGCCCTATGATCTCCTGGGGGATCGCTATCTCTTCGCCGAAAAGGGAGTGGTGTACAGGACCGTGGGCACCTTCACGGACAGACAGGAAGGCGAAGAGGCGCTGAAAACTGTCTACATGGAGATGACCCACCTCTACACGGGGGCCTACAAGCCCTATCTGACGAGCCTGGGTCCCTATTTGGTCAACGACGCCTCCACCTGCAAGGTGAACAGGGACAATCCCGTCATCGACCCCGCCTCCTGGATCATGGAGAAGGACAAGGTGCTGTTGGTAGGGCAGGCCACCACGGCCTGCGAGCGGGGCCAGACCACCAAGAAACTCACCGTGGTATCCTGTGATGGGAAGAAGAACCTGCTCACCGACTCGGTTTCCGCGCCCTGCGAGGCCGGCCGGGTCACCACCTGCATCCACCCCCTGGCTCCAGGCGTCTTCATCTTCGAGCACTTCTATTCATCACCTGGCTCGGGGACCTCGGTGAACCTGAGGGTCTACGACACGGCCAAGAAGAAGAAGCTCAAGGCCCTGTCCTGGGTCAACGAAGGCGGGCCCGAGGCCGAGGTGCTGGGCGTCGAGGACGTCGACAAGGATGGCGTCCCCGAAATCGTGCGCAGCATCGCCGAGAGCGGCAAGCCCACGTCCCTGTTCAAGTGGAAGAACGGCAAACTCACCGAGGTCAAGACCCCATGAGCTACAGCCACCAGCAGCCCACGCACAAATACACGACGGATGCTGAACTCGAGCGCATCTATGGCAAGCGGCTGGTGCACAACGACTTCCAGAGCGACAGCATCACCGGCAGCTTCGAGAAGACGGCGCGGGTTCTCGAAAACCCCGTCCTCGAAAGCTTCAGCCGGAACCATATCGTCGACGTGAAACTGCCAGGGCTCGGTCCACAGAAAGACAAGACCACCACCGTGCAGTTCAACCGGAAGCTGGCCCATCTCTTGTTGGCCGCCTTCGAGAAGATCCGGGCCGAAAACCTCCCCTACACCATCTACCAGGTCGGCGGATATTTCTTCCGCTACCAACAAAACCCCAGTGTCCGTGAAGCCCTCGAGCACCGTCCGGAGTACGCGGACCTGCGAAAGGACAAGGGTTTCTCGGCCAACTGGAACATCGTCTGCTCGGAACGGGATCGGCAGCTCAAGACGTTCGATGAGAGGATTCCCTACGGCAGCAAGACGAAAGCCAAGAAGGATCTGCTCTCCAACCACGCCTTTGGTAGCGCCATCGACATCAATTGGGAGACGAATCCCTACAAGAAAGGAGCCCTGTTCGACCTCCATCCCAGGATCGTGACGATCCTGGAGAGCTTTGGCTTCAGCTGGGGCGGCAAATACCACGACTACATGCACTTCGAATACCTGCGCGGCACCATCGAGGGCGTTCCCGATGAGGATCCACCGCAGGTGTTCTATCCCTTCAGCGTGGAGCAGCGGCGCGAATCGCCCCTCAAGTACTACTACCTGAACGAGAAGGGGAAAGGCGGCTACTTCCCCATCGGTCTCCAGCAGAACCTGCATGGAGGCGTCCATCTGGAGCCTGAAGCCACCGCCACCCGGACCCCCGTCCGTGCCGCCATGCCGGGGTACATCGTAGCCGCGCGCCTGATGGCTCCCGGCAAGGGGGGCGACAACCCGGACGTGCGCCGGGTCACGGATGATCGTCCGCTGGGGTTCGTATTGCTCCGGCATGAAGTCCTGGACAAGAGCAGCAACGGCTCGACCGCGGGACAGGCCGCACCCGCCACGGGAAGTGCTCCTCCGGCGCATCCCCTCTACAGTCTGTACATGCACCTGGCGGCCCCCAAGTGGGACGCGGCTACTCCAGATCCCGCGGAGGCCCCCTGGCTGGCCTCCCTTCTCAAGATGCGGTTTGGCGGAGTGGTGGACCTCGACGCCAGCAGCAAGGATGTCGGAAAAACCTTCTGGTCCAAGGAAGCGCTGAGCCCAGGGGCGACTTCGTTCAAGGTGCATGACCGCGAAGAGCCCTTGCCCGCACAGAGGGGCTCGAAAATCCTCGCGCTGGGCAAACCGAGCCCCGAGGACGTCCGCCAAGCCATCGAGGCCCTTCAAGAGGGCGCCGTCATCACTTTTGATCGCGCGCTCTTTCCCGTGGCCGCGGGCGAAACGATCGGGTTCATCAGTGGAAACCAGCCCCTCGAGGGCCAGTCGTCCGCTGCCCCGGCGGGCGGCGCCAGATACCTGCACTGGGAGATGTTTTCCCCCAGCACGCAGAACGGCGTCATCGAGTTGCTTCGCGGACAGGCTGGAATCGACAAGCTCTTCAACCCGGTCAAGGAAACCCGGCAGAACAACCTGCTGGAAATGCCCTCGGCTGAAAACGAGGGGGCGGCCAACGAACTCCAGCAGATACTCGGGAACACCGGCGAGCCGCTCGCCGAGCAACTGCAATCAGACACCTACGGCGGCATCCTCCTGCAGCACTTCAACGAGGGGAAGACCTTCTTCCCTGATAGAGCAGACACGGAGCCCCGGTTCACCTACCCGCTCGACCTCGTCCTGGACAATGCCTACCAGTACAAAGGGGACGCCACGGGCCACTGCGCGCTCGAGGTCACTTATTTCAAAGGAGACGTCTCGCTCAAGACGGAGAAGCTCCGGATCAAGCCGGGCCAGGGCAAGGTCACCCTGAGCGTCCCCGCGGAGGCGGACACGCTCGACCTCTGGTCTCCCGACTTCTTCCTCGACAAGCCCGAGCCCTCGGCGAACGAGAATCCGCGCCCCAAGCGGCTCGAGAACCGCATGGCGCTGTTCGGAAAGGCCGCAACGCGGCACTGGCGCAACCTCCTGCTGGATCACTTGAATGAGTGGACCCCGGAAGGTCTCGAGACCCAGCTGGAGGCACGCAGCGAGGCCGGGCATCTCGAGGACCTCGTCGACACCTCCAGTCCAACGGTCTTCGCCGCATGGAAGAAGAACATCCGCCCCCTGAGTTGGTGGTCCCGGAAGAAGAACGAGGATGATCCGTATGGCGAAGTGCCCGTCCTGGGAGCCGAAACCCAGGAACAGAGCATCTTCGGTTCGGGTGAGCATCTGCTGCCCGAGTCCGCCAACACCCTCAATGTGCATCCGGTGACGACGCTCTGGCTCATCGACATCCTCCTGGAGAAGGAAGCCATCGCCTTCAAGAAGGCCTGGCCGCCAGAGACGTTGAAGCGCAGCGAGAGTACCCAGAAGCCACCGTTTCTCGGCTTCCTGCACAAGGAAGTGAAGCCCACGGTGGGCATGGAGTTGATTGGTATCCTGGTGCAGCACGGCTACGCAACCACGGACGGAGCGAACGCGACGGATGTGCTGTTCTCGGCGGCCCCAGACGGAGAAGGGGCCTTGGCCTCCGCGCCCCAGACACTGGGCCGTACCGCCTACCGCGATGGCGTGGCCATGGTCCGCACCTCATTCCCCTTCTGGGGAAGCTGGCAGATGCAAGCCACAGATGGAGCTGGCCAACCCTTCGACCCCCTGCAAACCACGGGCATGACCCTCCAGACAGACAGACCTCAACTGGAAGGCCAGACGCTCGTGCTCGGTGCCGGAAAAACCGCACCGGGTGCCGATGGGAAGGTCCGTCCCCTCGTTTCAGGAAGCTTGAATTTCAGTAAGAACTGGCCCATCGCACTCGCGGGCTACGTCGTCTTGGAGCATTGGCGGGTGCCCAAGGGGGGCAAGCCCAACCTGGAGGAGCCCCCCACGAGTGGCGCGTGGGCCATCCCCGTCGTCGCGAATAGACCGCCCCTGAAGAAAGTCGATCGAGGACTCAAGTACGAAGGCGACTTCATCGTCGGAAAAGAGAAGGAGAAGAGCAATCCCAAGGTCACGGCGGACTTCACCTTCCAGGACTTCGTCAAACATCGCCAGTTCGGGCAGGTCTTCGCGGGTGAAGCGGCAACTAACTTCAAGCTGGCGTTTCCCCTCACACAACGCCTCCAGGAGTTGAAGACGGCGTGCCGACCCAGGACCCAGAGGGAAAAACCCATCGTTCCGATAGTGAAGCGCCTGTTCGTGAACGGATTGACGCTGCATGTGTCCACGGCGTCGGGGGCCGAGCCAGAACTCGCGTTCCTGGAGGAAAAACTCGCTCAACTCCCTGCCTCGCCGTTCTTCTCGGTGGAGAGGGTCGCGGAGAAAGCGGCGATCTCCATCACCTATCTGGAACCCGAATCCGCAGGCTCGCTCCTATTCGATTTCGACCCGGGCCTGGCGCTGGGGCGCATCGCCGCGGAGGCCCTCTCCGCGGAGGGAGAAACGCTTCACGTCCGCCCCCGCTTCATCGCGCCCAATGGCGGACACCTGGTGCTGGCCGACAAGGAGTCCCCCGTGGGGGACGTGACGAAGCTGCTCACCACCTCGCTGGAGGACATCAAGTCCGCCTGTGGCAATGACTTCCTGGAGGCCGTCGCGGACAAGCTCCTGCCCCCCGTGGGCAGGTTCGAGTTCGGCGACGTCTCCCTCAAGATGGGGCGTGGCAAGTTGTACACGACGGTCCGCCTCCATGGAGACGCGAAGCAATGGACCACAGCCGCTCCCGTCATCAAGCTCAAGCTGGGTGGGGAGACGTTCCAGCAGGGAAAGCTCGTCGGCTCGACGGTCAGCGCGGAATGGGATCTCTTCAAGGACAAGAAGGGCAAACCGCTGCCGGGCCGCTGGGGCGGAACACTCGAGTTCTCGGCCGAGCTCTCCCAACCCGACAAGGTGACGACACCTCCCCCCGGCATCTCATGGACAGTGGAGCTCAAGCCCCGCCTCGAGGAGCTCAAACACGAGATAGGCGCCAAGAGCATCCGGTTCCTGGGGCAGGCTAGCCACCTGCCCACGGACGTCTCCCTTCACCTCACCTGCGAGCGGAAGGACGAAGCGGGTCAATGGCAGGAGGACATCGGCATCACCCAGTTGATCCGCTACAAGATTCAAGCGAGCCAACAGTCCTCTCATTACGGGTGCTGCACGGACACGGGCGCCTTCGAGGCCAACGTCCTCAAGAGCGCCCTGAAGAAGACCCCGGGGACCTTCCGCTTCGTCTGGGCTCCCAAGGGAGCGCGAGCGGGCGACGCGGTCGACGTCCAGGGCATCCCCGTCGAGGTCAGAACGTCTCCTGAAATCAACCCCGAGGCTCTGGGAGCCTGATCATGGCCACGACCGAAGAGCAGGTGAAGAAGCCGGGAACCGTCAGCCTGAGCGCCGGCTACCGGGCCTCGATTCCCTTCGTGCTCGTTCCTCGCACGTCCATCACCCTGGACTCGCCAGGAACCCTGGCATCGATGGGCCTCCAGTCCGGTGTGCCCCTCACGATCAGCTTTCCCATCAAGGGCTCCAGCAAGCACTTCCCTCCGGGCAATCGCAAATGTGCCCTCTCCTGGTTGGTGTCGCGCGAGGGCAAGGAATTCTCCTACCCCGTGGATGGAGAGGTGATGATGAAGATCCAGCCCGATGGGCGGTTCGAAGTCGAGGTGAACGGAAAAACGCCCATCGTCGACGTGCTCGCCCAGCAATTGATTGGGAGGGGCAAGCTGGGCTTTTCCCTCACCCCCGACTTCCCCCACGCGGACACGGTGACCTTCAAACCCGCCGTCGACTTCAACAACCCGTGTGAAATCCACGTGCGCCTGCCCGAGAAGAAGCTCCTCGGCGAGCGCATCACCTTCACGCCGAATTTCGGCCTGGTCTTCCAACAGGCGGAGCTCGAGCTGCGCGTCTTCGAGAGTGACGAGGGCTCGGACGAGATCGCGGCCACGGAGCCTCGCAACGCCTTCACCCACACGTGGACACCGGGCTACTTCTTCACGCTGTCCCGCTCCTGGGCCATCGGATTCACCGACGACAGCTGCCATCAACTGGCGGACGTGGGGCAGGAGGAAGTCGGCGCCTTCGAGTTCGCCTGGCAGCTCTGGGGAAGGCACAGCGGCGGCGCCCCCACCCTGCTGCTCGAGAACAAGAACTTCCTCACGGTCCCCAGGCCCAAGCTGGAGGACTTCCGGATCGAATACGACCCCTCCTTCGAGGGCACGTGGGAAGTGAGCGGGAAGATCTCGGGCGTCTCCCCCCGGGCAGAGCTTCAAATCGATATCGCGCTCGTGGAGCCGAGGTCCAAGACTCCCCTCCTGATCAACCACGACTCCGCGGCCGTCCGACTGCCCCTGGGTTCGGACGGCATCTTCGAGGGCTATCTGGGAGAGCGGCACTGGCTGTTCACCCGGCCCGCGGCCGGTGAGTTTCCCCTGGCCCCCGCCTTCGCCGTCCTCTCACTTCCAGCCGCGAGTCGCGATGGCAAGCGAGGCCCCATCGCCGCGCATCTGGACTTCGACGACACGACGTTCTCCGCGTTCAAGGGACATGAGCTGACGTGGGACATCGACGCGGACTGGGTGTGCTCACGAGAGGCGGTCGAGACCGAGCCTCGGCCCCCCCGGCCCAAGCGGCGTAAATCGGGGATCATCACCATCCCCGCGCCGCCCGCCAACGCGGGCGATCAGAAGGGGCCGATGACCTTCGAGGAGATGTGGAACGACCTCTGCGCCTGGGAGGGAATCGTCGCGTACATGTATCTGGACACGAAGGGCCACGTGACGGTGGGCGCGGGCAACCTGCTCAACACCGCGAAGGACGCCCAGGCGCTGCCCTTCCAGAACAAGGACGCGGGCCGCGCGGCGACCCCGGAGGAGATCGCGACGGCGTTCCAACAGGTCAATCAGATGAAGAAGGGGATGTGGTTCACGGAATACGCCCAGCGGCCGATGATCGCCCTCACGGATCAGTTCATCCGTGACCTCGTGAAGAAGCGGCTCGATACCGAGTTCCTTCCGGTCATCCGGGAGACCTTCAAGCCCCACTTCGACAGCTACCCGCTCTGTGTGCGCCGTGCGCTGCTCGACATCGCCTACAACCGCGGCGCGTACAGCTTCAACACGAAGGTCCCGGAGCTCACCGCCGCCGTCAAGGCGCGCAACTGGACCCTCGCGGCGTCACTGAAGTGTCTGGACCACGGTGCCGAGGCGCGCGCCCAGTGGCGCAAGTCGCTCTTTCAGTACGCCATCGTCGTCGAGCCCCCCAAGAAGAGCTGACACGGACTGCCGGAATGCCCCAGGGCGTTCCGCCGGGAAGAGGAGGGCCGGCTCGTGCGTCCTCGGGCTGGTGGTTTTCCTTCGCATACTCTCCTGGTTGCCGCTGAGCGCGGCCGGCCTGCTCTGGGCCGCGGTGCTCGGCCTCGTGGCGCTCTGGCCCCAACACCCCACGGGTGCGCGCCAGTTGAGCTGGAGGGATGCGAACGGCCAGCCGCTCGCTTCCGCCCCGAGCAGTTGCGGTGGCGTCACCCGCTTTCCCCTGCTCGTCGATCAGGACCGCGTCTGGCTCCCCTGCCCGGCCGCGCCGGACCTGCCCACCGGCACCTTCGCTCTTCTCCTGCCCCGGCGCGGAGAAGCCCGTCTCCTCGAGCCACTGCCCGAGCGCCTGGCGCTCGAACAGGTCGAGGGCCTGCTCCCGGGGCCCGGCGGGCGCGTGGGGCTCGTCTACCGGGCGAGCACTCGCACGCTGGAGGCGGGAGGAGCGAGAGAGGCACTGGTCGCGGCCGTGATGGACGCGGGGGGCTGGCGGGAACTCCCGGAGCGCCTTCCGGGTGGCGCGGGCAGCCGCCTGCTCGGCCTGGGCTGGGCGGGCTACCGGCTGGAGGTGGCGCTCGCGCCCGCGCGAGGCGAGGACACGCGCGCCAAGGCCGCGGACGCGGTGCTCGTCCGGGTGGGCGACCGGGACCTGCCCCGCATCGTCACCCGCGAGGAGATGTGCCTGGATCGCACGGACTGCGTCGTGCGCGCGGCCTGGAACACGAGCTTCCGAGGCTGGCGCTTCCTCGTCGAGGACGGAGGAGCCCTGCGCGAGGTGCAGGAGAGTGGAGCGGGCGAGGCCGCCGGACAGTCCCTCCAGTTGCTGGCCGGGCTCGATCTGCGCGTGGCCGGACGCATGCGCCCACCGAACCTGCCGGCCACCCACCAGCTCGAACCGGACGGCAGCATCCTCCCCGCACAGCCTCCGCCTTCCGGACTGCGCCCTCTGCCCTCGCCCCTGGTGGTCGGAGACAGCCGGCTCGAGACCCTCTCCCGCTTCGTCCCAGAACCGGGAGAGGGCCTCGTCCATGAATGGCGCGGCCAGCGGTGGAACACGGTGTCCGGTGCGGATGGCCTGCTCCGGGTGGCTGAAGGCACCAGGGCCCCAGCCGCCGTCGCGCGCCTCGAGAGCCCCTGTACCCACCTCGCCTCCGGCTTCCTCGTTCCCTCGCGCCGAGGGCTCACGCTGCTGGGCCCCGAGGGGTGCCACGTGGGCCTCACTGCCTCGGGACAACGCGCCGAGCCGCTGAACCTCCTCGAGCACCTCGAGTACTCGCGCCATCCCCATGCGCTGCCCGCGCTGCTCTTCGTGGTGCTCGGGTTGCCGGCGCTGCTCCTCCCGGCGGGCCTGTCGAGCCGGCCACGGGCTCGCGACCACCGGCTGTTCGTCCGCGCGGTGCTCGCCTCCTGCTATCTGCTCGGAGCCCTGCCGCTGCTGTCCTGGCTGTGGCCGCTGCTGTCCTGACGCCGGGCGGGACGACGACCCCCGGAAAAGACGAAGGCTTCCGCCCGGAACACGGACGGAAGCCTCGAGCGAGCCACCCGGAAGGGGGTGTTCGGAACTACAGCAGCTTCATCAGCTCGGCGCGCTTGGCGGTGTACTCCTCATCGGAGAGCACACCCGCGTCCTTGAGCTCCTTGATCTCCTTGAGCCGCTGCGCCGGGCTGCGCGTGTCGGCCGGAGGGGCCGCGGCGGGAGGAGGCTGCTGGGGCTGCTGCTGGAACTGCGGCTGCTGCTGGTTCTGGTTGTTGGCGAACATCTGGGCCATGCCGAAGCCCATGCCCATCCCCATGCCCTGCAGCGCGCCGTCCGAGCCGCCACCGCCCTTGGCCATGCCCTCGGACGCGCCGAGCATCGCCTGACCCTGGGCGTACTGCTGGAAGCCACCGGCCAGACGCGAGTAGGCCACGTCCTTGGAGAGCTTCTTGAGCGTCGCCTCGTCCTCTTCCTTGATGCTGACGTGGAAGTTGCCCATGCGCACCACGGTGAGGCCGTAGGTGTCCACATGCGGCTTGAGCCCGGCGATGACCTCGGTCTCGATCTCCTCGGTGTACGCGCCGCTCGTCACGTCCAGCAGCGGCCAGCGCTTCTTCACCAGCAGCTCGGCGATGCGATCCCGCGTCACCTTGAGCACCTGGCTCTTGAACCAGCTGACGAACTCCGCGTTGTTGGCGCGGCCCATGCCGACAAGGCCCACCACGAGCTTCTCCGGCTCCGTCACCCGGATGGAGAAGTCGCCGTACACCATCGTCCCGATGCCCAGCCCCGTCTCCGGATCGCGCACGTCACCGATGGGGCCACCGAACTTCAGGCCCGTGAACTCGCGCGTGGAGACGAAGAAGATCTCCGCGATGAACAGGTTGCCACCGGTGAAGCCCTCGACGAGGCGGCCGATGAACGGGATGTTCTTGGTGTCCAGCTGGTGCCGGCCCGGCCCCAGCTTCCCCTCCACCTTGCCGTCCTTCACGAAGAGGGCGACCTCATCCGCATCGACGGTGAGCTGGGTGAGCATCCGGACGTTCTTCTCCGGATACTTGTAGACAATCTCGCCCTTCGCCTCGTCGGCACGCGCGATGAAATTGCGCTGCGACTCGCCCTTGATCGTATCGAAGAATCCCATCGTGCTTTCGTCGCCTCCAAAGAACGCGTCGACCACCGGGAGTCCACGCCGCGTCCCTACTTCAACGCGTGACACGTGAACCTATTGCATGTGGGCGATGCCCGTACATCCTGCCCGGTCCCTGGAAACATGCCAAAGGGCCCGGTCGTTTGCCAGTCAACCGGTTGTGCGGGCGTCATGTCGCTGTCAGCCCCAGCGGCTGAGGAGCCGCTCGCGGTCGAGCAGGCGGACACTGGCCCAGAGGAGGGCCACGTCCAGCAGGAGCACGACGACGCCCTGCACCGCGTAATAGACGGGGCCGGCATTGAGGACCCCGGCCACCTGCCCCGCCACGAGGCCCACCAGGGGCAGCACCACGAGCGCGGAGAGCTGCTGGGCGGTGCGCGCCTCGGCCACCCGGGCGGAAATGAGCACCGCCACGCCGTTGCCGAAGAAGGCGAAGAGCGGCGCCAGCACGAGCACCCCGAAGGTCCACAGGGCGTTGGGCATCAAGAGCCCCTGGCCCAGGGGCCAGCCCACCACGTCCACGCCGATGCACAGCAGCAGGAAGGCCAGCCAGGAGATGAGCACCGCCGGCACCAGCGACGCGAGGCTCTTGCCCGCCACCAGCTCCATCGCCGTCACGGGCGAGGCGAGCAGCGGCTCCAGCGTGCGCCGCTCGCGCTCCCCGGCGACGCTCTGCGAGGAGACGAGGATGGGGACGAAGACCGGCATCACCAGGAACATGCCGAACCAGTCGAGCAGGGTGCGATCCACCAGGAAGCGTCCCGCGTTGGCGTTGAGCGGCAGGGTGGGATCGTAGAAGAGCGCGACGACGCGCAGGTTGCTGTCGTCGGGGTTGCGCGTGTACGTCCAGACGACCACCACGGGCACCACCACGAGCACCAGCGGCAGCGCCGCCATGGCGAGCAGCAGCGACGGGTTCTTGCGCAGGTCCAGGAAGTCCTTCCAGAAGACGGCCAGCGCGCGCCGGGGATGGAAGCTCATGGGGCTCCTCGTCCTTCTCCTCGTCCTTCGCGGATGAGTTCCAGGTAGACCTCCTCGAGCGGGCGCTGGGCGGGAACCGCGCTGCGCACCCGGGCGCCCGCCCCCACCAGGCACGCCACCACATCCGGCGCCTGGGACTCGTCCGCGAGCATCACCCGCAGCCGGCCGCCCTCGGCGAGCGAGGACGGAGCGAAGGGCAGCGCGGCCAGCGCCGGAACGAACCGCGAGGCCTCGCCCTCCACGGACACCTCCAGCGAGCTGCCCGCGCGCCGCAGCTCCTGGAGTGGAGCGAGCGCGAGCAGCCGCCCCTTCACCACCGCCACGCGCGTGCACAAGCGCTCCACCTCGGCCAGGTTGTGCGAGCACAGCACGAGCGTGCGACCCTCCGCCGCCAGCTCCGCCACGGCGTCGCGCACGGTGCGCGCGGACTCGGGATCCAGACCGCTCGTGGGCTCGTCGAGGAAGATGACCTGGGGCTCGTGCACCAGCGTGCGCACGATGGCGAGCTTCTGCCGCATGCCCTTGGAGAAGCTCCCGCAGGGCTCGTTCTCACGGCCCCCGAGGCCGAAGCGCTCGAGCCACGCCTGGGCCCGGGGCCAGGCCTGGCGCTCGTCCAGCTCGTGCAGCTTCATGAAGAAGCGCAGGTTGTCGCGCGCGCTGAGCCGCTCGTAGAGCCCGGGCTGTTCGGTGAGCAGGCCCACCGTGCGGCGCAGGGCCTCGCCCTGGGTGCGCACCGAGTAGCCCCAGACATGCGCCTCGCCTTCCGAGGGCTGGAGCAGCCCCGTGAGCATGCGCACCGTGGTCGTCTTCCCCGCGCCGTTGGGCCCGAGCAGGCCGAACACCTCGCCCGGGCGGACGTCGAAGGACAGCCCCTGCACCGCGGTGCGGGAGCCAAAGCGCTTGGCGAGGCCCTGAACGGAGATGCCACTCAATCGATGGTCACCAGGACGAACTTGTTGTTGATGTCGCGGTCCACGACCGTCACCACCTTGTCGGTGCCCGCGTTCTGACGAAGGATGCCCAGCCGGTTGTGCTCCACGAGCGCCCACTCGCGGCCGGGCTGCTCCACGAAGGGGCGGAGCTTGGGCGTCTCGCGGATCTGCTTCACCGTGTTGCGCGAGTAGAACGTCTCTCCGCGCCAGTTCATCAGGTAGGCGGCGATGGGCTCGTCCGGCTTGCGCTGGGAGTAGTAGCGCCAGAAGAGATCGCGCTGGGTCCAGTGGTGGGACAGGTCCACCCAGTGCCCCCAGTTGAACCAGAGGGCGAAGCCGGCCGCGAGCGCCCAGAAGGTGCCGTACAGCATCACCCGCGAGCGCAGCAGGCAGGCCACCACCGCCAGGCCGCCGGCCACCGTGAAGGTGAAGCCCAGGGCCATCTTCACGTTGACGGGCTCGGACAGGGACTTGAGCAGGCCGTCCGCCGGGGCCGTCACGCCCTGCGCGAGCACACCGCCGCCCACCATCAGCAGGAGCACGCTGAAGCACCACAGCCCCGTGCGCGACTCCGCCCCGGCCCGCGACGCCTGCCAGGCAACCCAGACGCCCACGAGGATCAGGGCCCCGCCCACCAGGGGAGTGGCGGGCACCGAGCCGCGCGTGGCCATGGGCACGAGGAAGGCCACGCCCAACGCGAGGCACAGCCACGCCGTCGCGCGCGCGGTCGGCGAGGCGCCCGACTTCGGGGGAAGCACGCCCAGCGCGAGGTAGGCGCCCACGGCCAGCAGCACCAGCGTGAGCAGGTCGCCCACCCAGAGCGGGCGCGAGGCGAACATGGCGATGGGCTTGGTGACGAGCTCCATCGGGTAGGGCCGGTCGTAGTTGTAGACGAAGAGGTCGGTGAAGTCCTTCGGGTGGTTGGCCAGGTCATGGCCCACGAGCAGGAAGAGGATGAACCCGAAGACGAGGCTCACGGGGTGCTCGGAGATGCCTTCTTCCCACAGCCGATCCACGAAGAGGGCGAGCAGGATGGCGAGCCCCGGCAGCACCGGGAAGACATAGTGATGGAACTTGGTGGCCGAGGAGGCCAGCAGGGTGAAGGAGAAGGCCACCCACAGCATGGCGATGAGCGCCAGGTGCTCCCTCTTGTCTCGCGAGCGCGGGCGCAGCCGCGACACCACCGCGAAGGCCCCCGGCACCAGGCCGACCCAGGGGAAGATGGCGAAGCCGCCCTGCTCGATGAAGTAGACGAAGGTGCCGCCCGGCGTGGTGGTGTGCACGCCCGCGCTCAGGCGGTTGAGGTGGTCGTGGATGAAGAAGCGGTACCAGAAGAGCTTGCCCTCGTCGTCCACGCCATCGAAGAGGCACAGCACCAGGTACCAGGGCACGGCCACCGCGCAGAACACGAGGATGCCCGTGCCCAGCTTCATCGTGTACATCTGCGCCCACAACACCGGCATGGGGCGCTGTCCGGCGCGCACCTCGGCGCGGAAGCCCCGCTCCAGCAGCCAGCGCAGGTGCGCGTTGAGGCTCGCGCTGTCGTAGGGGATGACGGCGAAGAGGGCGTAGAGGATGAGGATGACGGCCGGCAGGCCCACGCCCAACAGCCCCTTGGCCAGGGTGGACAGGCCCGCGAACACGTAGAAGGCGTACCACCACGCGGCGCGGTGCCGCGTCTTGTCGTCGAGCTGGCCGATGAGTGCGCACGCCATCGCGCACACCAACGTGGTGACGAAGGGCGTGTCCGTCACCGTCTGGCGCGTGAGCAGGAAGTAGAGCGGCATGGTGGCCAGGATGAACCCGGTGGCCAGCCCCGCGCGCGTGCTCACCACCCGCGCCACCGCCAGCGACAGCAGCGCCACCGCGGTGATGCTCAGCAGCGCGAAGGGCAGCCGCATGCCCCACTCCGTGTAGAGCCCCAGCGCGCCCTCGGAGCGCAGCGACCCCACCACCTGCATGCCCAGCGCCTGCATCCACATGGTCAAGGGCGGCTTGGAGAAGAACCACGCGTTCTCCCAGAAGGGGAACACGTAGTCGCGCCGCTGCACCATCTCGCGGCCCACCTCGCCGTAGTGCGTCTCCCAGGGATCCCACAGGCCCACCGCGCCCAGGTAGGGCACGAAGAGCAGGGCCGCGAAGGCGGCCGTCGCCAGGGCCACGCGCCACGAGGGCTCCAGCGCCATCCATCGGCGCGCCCACGGCTCCTGGTGAATGCCCTTGCCGAGGACGGCCTCGGTGAGGGAGTGGGGCTCCTGCTGCGCTCCGTTGCTCGCCACGGGGAAGCTGCCTCCATCCGCATTGCCCCGGACACCGCACCCGGGTCGCGGCCTTATATCCCCGCCCCGCCCCGGGGTGTGCACCTTCACCCGCGGCGCCCTTCCGCTCGCCGCCGCGCCCGCTCCCCTCCGGGCCCCGGCTCGCGGCCAGATGTCCGATGGACAACCGAGCTGTCAAGATCCCTTCTTGTCGGAAAAGCCCTGTCTTTTAGGACGGATACCCTTCTTGAGGTGCCCGGGGGCGTTCTGCTATAGCTGTAAGGGGACCCAACCCGTGCTGAAGCTCATCATCGAAGACGACGAAGGGCGAAAGACCGTAGTTCCCTTCATGCGCGACGAGATCACGATCGGTCGTCAGGAGGGGAACACCATCCGCCTGACCGAACGCAACGTGTCTCGCCGACACGCCCGCCTGTTGCGCCAGAACGGGCACGTGGTGGTGGAAGACCTGGGCAGCTACAATGGTGTGCGCATCAATGGTGAGCGCATCCAGGGGCCCGCCCAGGTCGGGGACGGAGATCTGATCCAGATCGGCGACTACGATCTGGCCGTCCAGCGCGAGGTACCGCAGCCCATCGCGCCCACCATCCGAGTCCCCGCCTCGGCCCTGCAGGCGGCGATCGCCCAGGCCGAAAGCGCCGCCGCCGCTGCTGCTGCCGCCGAGAGCGCGGCCGGCAAGGAGGAGAGCGAGGAGGACTCGGACGACACCAGCGAGGACACGCCCTCCGACGCCATCGGCGAGACCACCACGGTGATGCCCGGCAAGCAGCGCCGCCAGTCCACCGCGGTCATCCGCCTGGATCAGGTGGAGATGAACCGGCCGCGCCGGCTCGAGAACGTGGAGCCCGAGGACGCGCCGCGCCTGATCGTGGTCAGCCCCGAGTTCAAGGGCCAGGAGTTCGTCTGCATCCGCACCGAGATGCGGGTCGGCCGCACCGAGGACAACGACATCGCCATTGACCACCGGTCGCTCTCGCGGCTGCACGCCAAGATCGTCCGCGAGGACACCGGCGAGTGGCGCATCATCGACATGCAGTCGGCCAACGGCATGAGCGTCAACGGGGAGATCTACGCGCAGGCCTCCCTGTCGCACGGCGACATCGTCGAGCTCGGCCATGTGAAGATGCGCTTCGTCGGCCCCGGGGAGAACGCCTCGGGACTGGTGAACGACGCGGCGGCGAAGGGCTCGAAGAAGGGGCTCGTGCTGACGCTGGCCGGTCTCGTCCTGCTGGGCGCGGCCGGAGGCGCCGCCTGGTTCCTCTTCGGTCAGACGCCCTCCAGCCCGGAAGCCCCCGTCGCGGTGGCGCAGCCGCCCCCGGAGGAGACTCCGGCCCCGCCGCCCGACACCGCCCCGCCGCCCGACACCGCCCCGCCGCCCACCGAGCCCGTGGTCAACACGACCCCGCCGCCCACCGCCGCCGCGGCCCCGAGCGAGGAGAAGCTGCAGCCCGTCCAGGACGCCATCACGAAGCACGACTTCAACAGGGCCGTGGCCCTGCTCGAGGCGATTGGCACCACCGGGAAGCGTTCCCCCCGGGCCGAGGAGCTGCTCAAGCAGGCCCGGGCCGAGCAGGAGGCGAAGAAGAACCTGGACCAGGCCCGCAAGGACTTCGAGGCGGGCAAGCTGCAGGACGCCCAGAAGGGCCTCGCGGCCGCCGCGGCCACGGTCGCCTTCGCCAGCGAGCGCACCGAACTCAAGGCGAAGGTCGACACGGCGATCAAGGCGGCCGACAAGCCCACCAACAACACCCGGCCCGCGGCGGGTACGGCGCAGCAGGCGAGCGCGGCGACCGATTCCAAGGCGCTGCTCGAAGAGGGCAAGACCCTGCTGCGTCAACAGAAGTACCAGGACGCGGAGTCCTTGTTCCGCAAGTGCATCTCGGTCGATCCCAGCAACGCGTCGTGCCACATGTGGATGGGCACCACGGTGGCCCGGCTGGGTAACTTCGAGAAGGGCGCTCAGTTCTACCGGGAGTTCCTGCGGCTGGCGCCGAACGATCCCAACGCGGCCAAGGTCAAGAAGCTGATCGACGATTACGAGAAGAGTTTGAAAACAGGGGGCGGTAAGTAGCCCACGGGACGCGTGCCGCGCGCGCCGTCCGAATGGCGCGTCCCTCCCCCCAGGGCCACGCGCCGTCCCCCATACCCGAAGGAGCAGGTTCGTGCAGATCCGTATCCTGGTGGTCGATGATGAGCAGGACAACTGCGACTACCTCAAGCTCGTCCTGATGCGGGAGGGCTACGAAGTCGTCACCACGACGGACCCCACGAAGACGGTGGAGATCCTGCGCAGTGCCGACTTCCACCTCGTCATCCTGGACATGATGATGCCGGTGATGTCGGGCACCGAGGTGCTCGAGCAGATCCGCAAGTACGACACGGACGTCGCCGTCATCGTCGCCACCGCCTACCCCACGGTGGACACGGCGGTGGCCTCGCTGAAGAACCAGGCGAGCGACTACGTGAAGAAGCCCATGGAGCCGGACCAGTTCCTCGGCGCCGTGCGCAACGCGCTCGCCAAGAAGGGCCTGTCCCAGGATCCCGAGGCGGACCTCCACCGCGCCATCGGCCGCACCATCCGCGATGCGCGCAAGACGCAGGATCTCACGCTCAAGCAGCTCGCGCGCCGCACCGGGCTGTCCGTGTCGTTGCTGTCGCAGATCGAGCGCGCCGAGTCCTCCGCCTCCATCTCGTCGCTCTACAAGATCGCCTCCGCCCTGCAACTGCGCATGGGCGAGCTGTTCGGCGACACCTGAGCGCCCGCGAGGCGGGGCTCCCCCGCCTCACTGGCCGCGGAAGCGGGGCGGACGTTTCTCCAGGAACGCCGCCCTGCCCTCGCGGGCATCCTCGCTGGCGAAGGCCCGCGCCCGCACCTCGCGCAGCCGCGACGTCTCCTCCTCGGACAGCGCGGGCCGCGTGAGCAACCGGAAGGCATCCTTCATCCCCGCCACCGCCAACGGCGCCTGGGCGGCGAGCGTCCGGCACAGCTCCAGGGCCCGCGCGTCGGCCTCGTCCCCGGCAAGGCACTCATCCAACAAGCCCCAGGCCAGCGCCTCCCGGGCGTCCAGCCGGCGTCCGGTGAGAAACAGGTGCTTGGCGCGCGCCACCCCCACCAGCCGGACCGCGCGCGTCAGCCCCGCCGGGGAGTAGACGATGCCCAGCCGCGCCGGCGGCATGCTGAAGAGCGCGTCCTCGCCCCCCACGCGGAAGTCACACGCGGCCGCCAGATCGAAGCCCGCGCCAAAGGCCGCCCCGCGCACGAGCGCGACGCTCGGCAGCGGCAGGGCCTCCAGCCGCTCCAGGCACACCATCAACGCGTCATCCGGCAGGCGATCCGCCGACGGCGCCGACAGCAGGTTCAGGTCATAGCCCGAGCAGAAGGCGCCCGCCTCGCCCTGGAGGAGCACGGCGCGCGCCCGGCCCGGAGCCGAGGCCAGCGCCTCGTCCAACCGCGCCACCTGCTCGTCATCGAGCGCGTTGCGCCGAGCCGGGTTGGACAAGGTGAGCACCAGCACCTCGTCCCGCTCCTCCACATGCAAGGCGGACGGCCCCACCCGCTGCGCCCCGCCTACCCGAGCACCACGAGGACATCGCCCTCGTTGACGGGCTGGGACTCCTTGCACCGGATCTCCTTCACCGTCCCGCCTTCCTCCGCCTCCACCGGCATTTCCATCTTCATGGACTCGAGGATGACGAGCGTGTCTCCCGCGGAGACCTGCTGCCCGACCTTGACCTCGATCTTCCACACCGTCCCGGTGATGTGCGCCGCCACGTCCGCCATCGCTGTGCTCCTTCTGGAGTGCTGCGTGTCTTCCACGTGTTGAAAGGCTCCGCCCCGCCGCGGGCTACGGCTTCGCGTGCTGCTCCAGGAAGCGCGTGTTCAGGTCTCCCGCGCGGAAGACCGGGTCGCGCAGGATGCGCAGGTGCAGGGGGATGTTCGTCTTGATGCCCTCGATACGGTAGCCCTCCAGCGCCTGGATGGAGCGCTCGATGGCCTCGGCGCGCGTGGCCCCGGAGACGATGAGCTTGGCGATCATCGGATCGTAGTTCGGCGTGACGGTGTTGCCCTCGACGTAGCCCGAGTCCAGGCGCACGCCCTCGCCCGTGGGCGGCTGGTACACCTTGAGCGGCCCCGGCGAGGGCAGGAACTTCACCGGATCCTCCGCGTAGATGCGGAACTCGAGCGCCGCCCCGCGCCGCTTCACGTCCTCCTGCTTCACCGTGAGCCGCTCGCCCGCCGCGATGCGCAGCTGCCACCCGATGAGATCCAACCCCGTGGTCAGCTCCGTCACCGGGTGCTCCACCTGGAGCCGCGCGTTCATCTCGATGAAGTAGATGTCCCCGTCCGAGTAGAGGAACTCCACCGTGCCGGCATTGGCGTAGCCGAAGGCCCGCGCCGCGGTGAGCGCCGCCGTGAACAGCTTGTCGGCCAGCGCCGCGTTGCGCCCGTCCGCGAACAGCGGCGAGGGCGCCTCCTCCACCACCTTCTGGTGCCGGCGCTGGATGGAGCACTCGCGCTCCAGCCCATGGATGAGGTGGCCGTGATGGTCCCCGAGGATCTGCACCTCGATGTGGCGCGGCGCCGGGAAGTAGCGCTCGATGTAGACACCCTCTCGGCCGAAGGCGGCCTTCGCCCGGTCCGTGCACTGACGGAAGACCTTCTCCAACTCGGCGGGAGAGTTCGCCGCGGCCATGCCGATGCCACCACCACCGCCCGCGGCCTTGCACAGCACCGGGTAGCCGATGCGCTCGGCGGCCCGTTGCGCGGCCTCCACGTCCGGCAGCACGTCCTCGGTCCCGGGCACCACGGGCACGCCCGCGGCGGCCACGAGCTTGCGCGCCTGGCTCTTGTCCTTCATGCGCAGCATCGCCTCGGGCGGAGGACCCACGAAGGTGATGCCGGCGGCCTGGCACGCGCTGGCGAACTCGGCGCTCTCCGACACGAAGCCGTAGCCGGGATGCACCGCGTCCGCTCCCGTGCTCTTCGCCGCCGCGAGCAGCGCCGGGATGTTCAGATAGCTGTCGCGCGCGGGCGCCGGTCCCAGGCGCACCGCCTCGTCCGCCTCGCGCACGAAAGGCAACTCCGCGTCCGCGTCCGAATACACGGCCACGGTGCGAATCCCCATCCCCTTGGCCACCGCGTTGATGCGTCGGGCAATCTCACCCCGATTGGCGATGAGCAGCTTCTTGAACATGGCGGGCGTCCCCCTGCGTGAGGTCGGGCAAGGTAGACCCCGCATTCCGGGCTGACAAGGAGACAACGCACCCGTTGTCGGGAAGTTGCGGGCATGTAGGTAAATGGCGTAGGTTTCTCGCCGTGACGCCAACCACGACAGGAAGAGTGGTGGATCTCCAGGGCGCGCGCCTCGAGCGGCGCTTGGAGATGTACCGGGCCCGGGTGACCGAGCGCCTTCGCACCAACCGCGCCGCCGTCGAGGCGCTCTACGAGGGAGGAACCCTCTTCTCGCCGCAGGGTACGCGCGCGGGCCGGGCCCTGCTCCGGGCACACCAACTGCTGCAACGCGCCCACGGACTGCTGGAGCAGCTCTCCGGCGACGGAGTGGTCCCCGCGCCGCGGCTGCCCGAGCGCATCGACGAGCACTACCGCGAGCTGGACACCCTGCTCGCGCGCAGCGATGCGCTCTCTGGCCGGCACCACCGGGCGGCGAGCGTGGCCCGCCTTCCCGGCCGCTAGCCGCTCACGGCATCTCGGTCTGACCCTGACGGCGCAGGAACGTCGGGATGTCGAACTGATCCTCGTCCAGGGGCAGGGCCGCGTCCTTCACCACCGCGGTGCGGCTGGCCAGCGAGCGGCCCTCGGCCTGGGCCAGCGTGCGCGAGCCGGCCTTCGCGGGCACCAGGCTCGCCACTTCCTCGCGGGCGGAGGAGAGCGTGGCGGGCGCGGGGCGCGTGGTGACGGGCACCTGCACCACCGGCGCCGGCTGGCGCACCTTGGTGTCGCGCGAGACGAAGCCCGTGGCGATGATGGTGATCTTCACCTCGTCCGAGATGTTCTCGTCGATGAGCGAGCCGAAGATGATCTCCGCGTCCGGATCGGCCGCGTCGTGCACCAGCGTGAGCGCCTCGTTGACCTCCTGGAGGGTCATCTCGCGTCCGCCGGTGATGTTGATGAGCAGGCCGGTGGCGCCGTCGATGGAGATGTCCTCGAGCAGCGGGCTGGAGATGGCCTGCTGCATGGCGTTGAGCGCGCGCTTGTCGCCGGTGGCCTGGCCGGTGCCCATGAGCGCCAGACCCTTGTCGCTCATGATGGTCTTCACGTCGGCGAAGTCCACGTTGATGTAGCCGTGGTACTGGATGAGGTCGGAGATGCCCTGCACGGCGTTGAGGAGCACCTCGTCGGCGCGCTTGAAGGTCTCCAGCAGCGGCATGGGCGCGGTGCTCAGCGTGAGCAGGCGCTGGTTGGGGATGGTGATGAGCGTGTCCACCGCGGCCTTGAGCTCCACGAGCCCCTGCTCCGCCTGCTTGCGGCGCTTGTTGCCCTCGAAGAGGAAGGGCTTGGTCACCACGCCCACGGTGAGGCAGCCCAGGCTCTTGGCGATGTCCGCGATGATGGGCGCCGCGCCCGTGCCCGTGCCACCACCCATGCCGGCGGTGACGAACACCATGTCCGCGCCCTCGATCATCGCGGCGATCTGATCGCGCGACTCGAGCGCGGCCTCACGGCCCATCTCCGGGTTGGCGCCCGCGCCCAGGCCCTTCGTCAACGTCTGTCCGAGCTGCAACCGCGTCGGTGCCTTGCTCGCCGCCAGTGCCTGGACATCGGTGTTGGCGGCGATGAAGTCGACACGCTCAAGCTTCGCCATGATCATCGTATTGACCGCGTTGCATCCAGCGCCCCCCACGCCGATGACGCGAATCTTGGCGGCCTGCTTGTTCTGCTCGAACTGGTCCATGAGTTTCCTTCTGTTCGCGCGTGCCCGCGCGCGCACCTGCAAACACCATCTTCAGCAAGTCGCGATCTTTGGCAAGTTCTGAGCTACGAACATGTAGCGCCCCGTCGCATCGCCAAGTCGTCACAGGCACTTACGCGAAAGCCCCCACCAGAGCAGCCGTGCGACGTGGTGGGAGCATCACACCTCTTGACTCGCGCCACGGGCATTCTGGAGCACGCGGCACTGTTCACCATGCACCGCCGTAGTCCATGAACGTGGACTCGCCACGCGCGGCGCGCACGCCCGAACCCTCCATCCGTGAGGCGGATTCCACCGCGGGCCGATTCCGCTGGCCCTTCTACATGAAGGTGGAGGCCATGCGGCAAGAGAACAACCGAGAAGCGCGTCAGCCGCGACAGGAAACCCAACAGAGCGGCGCCAGGGCCGTGGCTTTTCGAGCGCGCGGCCACGAGCTCCAGGGCATAAGGAGCGGTGCACCGCGAGATGCTCCATGAGGTGAATGAGTGCAAGAGGGACTGACTGGCGGGGGGGAGATGCGGGCGCGCATCCGCGCCTTCGATTGGACCCGGACCCCGCTCGGTCCTCCCGAGCTCTGGCCCCAGAGCCTGAAGACGGCGGTGAGCATCTGCCTGGACTCGCGCTTTCCCATGATCGTCCGCTGGGGCGAGGAGCTCATCGCGCTCTACAACGACGCCTATATCCCCATCCTCGGGCGCAAGCACCCCGGGGCGCTCGGCAGTCCCGGGCTGTCGCGGGCGTTGTGGGGGGATCCGGAGACGCGCACCATCATCGAGCCCATGTTGCGCGGCGTGCTCGCCCGGGGCGAGGCCACCTGGTCCAACGATCAGCTCATCATCTTCCAGCGCAACGGCTTCGCCGAGGAGGCCTACCTCACCTTCTCCTATAGCCCCATCCGCGTGGAGTCCGGCGCGGTGGGCGGCGTCTTCACCGCCGTGAGCGAGACGACCCAGAAGGTGCTGGGCGAGCGGCGCCTGAGCGTGCTGCGCGAGCTGTCGGCACGCACGTCCGCGGAGACCACCCTCCCCGGCACCTACGCGGCGGCCCTGTCCGTCCTCGGCTCCGCTTCACACGACGTGCCCTTCTGCCTGCTGTACATGCTCGACACGGCGGGGACGACGGCCACCCTCGCGGGACTGGGCGGCACCGTGCCCAACGAGGCGGCACCCAGGCACCTCGCGGTGCACGCGCTCGAGGCCCCCTGGCCCCTGACACGCGCCTGGAGCGGCGCCGAGGAGGTGGAACTCGCGCGGCTGGGACCCTGGGCCAGAGCCCTCCCCGGAGGCCCCTGGCCCGAGCCGGCGCGCCAGGCCCTGCTGCTGCCCATCCGCCCCTCCGGCGAGAAGAACCCCTCGGGCTTCCTCGTCGCCGGCACCAGCCCCCGGCTGCCGCTGGACGACAACTACCGCGGCTTCCTCGCCCAGGTGGCCGGCCACATCTCCCACGCCATCGCCCGGGTGCACGCCTACGAGGAAGAGCGCCGGCGCGCCGAGGCCCTCGCCGAGCTGGACCGCGCGAAGACCGTCTTCTTCAGCAACGTGAGCCACGAGTTCCGCACGCCCCTCACGCTCATGCTGGGCCCCCTGGAGGAGCTGCGCTCGGGAGTCCTCGGGTCCTTGACGCCCTCCCAGCACGCGCGGCTCGACACGCTCCACCGCAACGCCCTGCGGCTGCTCAAGCTCGTCAACTCCCTGCTGGACTTCTCCCGCCTCGAGGCCGGGCGCGTCCAGGCCCGCTTCGCTCCCACGGACCTCTCCGGACTCACGCGGGGCCTCGCGAGCGCCTTCCTCTCCGCCACCGAGCAGGCCGGCCTCTCGCTGACGATCGACTGTCCCCCGCTGCCCGAGCCCCTCTACGTGGACCGGGACTCGTGGGAGAAGATCGTCCTCAACCTGCTCTCCAATGCCTTCAAGTTCACCTTCGAGGGCGGCATCACCGTGAGGCTGCTGCCCGGCGACGGCCGGGCCGTGCTCGAGGTGGAGGACACGGGCACGGGCATCCCCGCCGAGGCCCTGCCCCACCTCTTCGAGCGCTTCTACCGGGTGGAAGGGGCACGCAGCCGCACCCAGGAGGGCAGTGGAATCGGGCTCGCGCTGGTGCAGGAGCTGGTGAAGCTGCACGGCGGCACCCTCTCCGTGGCGAGCACCCTGGGCCAGGGCACGCGCTTCACGGTGATACTCCCCACCGGCCACGCGCACCTGCCCGCCGAGCGTCTCGGAGAAGCCCCGGCGCCTCGCGCGAGTGACGCCAGCGCCGCGCCCTTCGTGGACGAGGCCCTGCGCGGGCTGCCCCGCCCGCAGACGCCTCCCTCCGAGGCCACGGAGGGCCAGGGCCGTATCCTGCTGGTCGACGACACCCCGGACATGCGCGAGTACGTGTCCGGGTTGCTGCTCGGCGCGGGTCACTCCGTGGAGAGCGTCTCCGATGGACTCCAGGCGCTCGAGGCCGTGCGGGAGCGGCGCCCGGAGCTGATCCTCACCGACGCGATGATGCCCGGGCTCGATGGCTTCGGCCTGCTGCGAGAGCTGCGCGCGAGCGAGCGCACCCGCACGCTGCCCGTCATCCTGCTCTCCGCGCGCGCGGGCGAGGAGTCACGCGTGGAGGGCCTCAGCCAGGGCGCGGACGACTACCTGGTGAAGCCCTTCAGCGCGCGCGAGCTGCTCACACGCGTGCGCACGCAACTGGAGCTGTCACGGCTGCGGGCAACATTGAAGAGCGAGAAGTTCCGCTCGTTCGTCCTCAACGTCCCCGGCGCCGTGTACGAGTGCCAGCCCGAGCCCCCCTGGCGCTTCAGCTTCATGAGCGAGCCGGTGCGCGCCCTCACGGGCCATTCCGCCTCCGAGTTCCTCGCGGGACTGACCTGGTCGCCCCTCATCCACCCCGAGGATCTCTCCTCCGTGGAGACGCGCATCGCCCAGGCCGTGGAGCAACACGAGCCCTACGAGTTGGAGTACCGCGTGCGCCACGCGGAAGGCACCACGCGCTGGGTCTCGGAGGTCGGGCGGGCCGTCTACGACGAGGCCGGCCAGGCGTACTGTCTCGAGGGCATCATCTTCGACATCACCGAGCGCAAGGCCGCCGAGGAGGCCCTCCAGCACTACCAGCGGCAGTTGACCCGCACCCTCGCGGAGAACACCACGTCGGCCCTGTACATGACGGATGGCGAGGGCCGCTGCACCTATATGAACCCCGCGGCCGAGCGGATGACGGGCCACCTCTTCGCCGAGATCCAGGGCCAGCGGCTCCATGACCTCCTCCATCCCTCCCAGCCCGGGGCGGCGGTCTGCACCGGCGCGTGTACCCTCGAGCGGTTGCTCACCGGACCGGGAACCCGGGGCGGCGTGCACGAGGATCTGTTCGTGCGCACGTCGGGTACCGCCCTGCCCGTGGCCCTGGCGGCGAGCCCCCTGCTGCGCGAGGGCCAGCGCGTGGGCACCGTGCTCGAGGCGCGGGATCTGACCGAGCAGAAGCGGGCCGAGGCGGCACTGCAGGAGGCCCAGCGCCGCAAGGACGAGTTCCTGGCGATGCTCGCCCACGAGCTGCGCAACCCCATGGCCCCCATCCACGCCGCGCTCAAGCTGCTCGCGGCCCGCGCCGCCCTCGACGACAAGGGCCGCCACGCCATCGAGATCATCGAGCGGCAGACGACGAACCTCGCGCGGCTGGTGGACGACCTGCTCGACGTGTCGCGCATCACCCGGGGACACATCGAGCTGCGCAAGACGCTCGTGGAGCTGCCCACCATCATCGAGAGCGCCCTGCAATCCGCGCAGCCCCTGCTCGACGAGCGGCGCCACGAGGTGAGCGTCACCCTGCCCCGCAAGCCCCTGCGCACCTTCGGGGATGCCATCCGGCTCGAGCAGATCGTCGTCAACCTGCTCACCAACGCCGCCAAGTACACCGAGCCCGGGGGCACCCTGCGCGTGGGCCTGGAGCGCGCGGGCACCGACGCGGAAATCCGCGTGAAGGACACCGGCATCGGCATCTCCCCGGAGATGCTCGACCGCGTGTTCAACCTCTTCGAACAGGCGGAGCGCCCCCTGGATCGCTCCCAGGGAGGCCTGGGCATCGGGCTCACGATGGTGAAGAACCTCGTCGAGATGCACGGCGGCACCATCGAGGCCAGGAGCGAAGGACTCGGCCAGGGCAGCGAGTTCATCGTCCGGTTCCCGCTCGCCGACGAGCCCACCGCGCCACGGCCCTCACCGGACACGCGCGTGGAACCCCCGCCCTCGAGTGCCCGGCGCATCCTCGTGGTGGACGACAACCTGGATGCCGCCGACACGCTCGCCGAGCTGCTGCAAACCTGGGAGCACACCGTCTGGCAGGCCCACGACGGGCTCGCGGCGCTCCAGGCCGTGGAGGAGCATCGCCCAGACATCGTCCTGCTCGACATCGGACTGCCGGGAATGGACGGCTACGAGGTGGCACGCCGGCTGCGCGCGGGGCCGCTCGGCCAGCAACTCACCCTCGTGGCGCTCACCGGCTATGGCCAGGCGAGCGATCGCCACCGCGCGTTGGAGGCGGGGTTCGATCAGCACTTCGTCAAACCCGTGGACATCGACGGGCTGCAGAAGTTCATCGAACAGCAGCCGGCCCGCGGCGCGCGGTAGGCGGGCGGGCTGCTAGAAGATGTCCTCGAGCCACTCGCGCATGCGGCCCTTGACCTTCTTGTAGACGTTCTCGTCGCGGATGCGGAACATCTTCCGGTCCAGGTGCCGGGCGCCATAGACGACCAGGCCCACGCCGGTGGCGTACATGGGGCTCTTCACCACGTCCACCAGTCCGCCGATGCCGCGCGGCATGCCCCGGCGCACCGGCAGTCCGATGACCTCCTCGGCCAGTTCCGGCATGCCCGCCAGCAGCGTGGAGCCACCCGTAATCACCACGCCCGAGGCGAGCAGATCCTCGTAGCCGCACTTCTGGATCTCCCGGTGCACGAGCTGGAAGATCTCCTCCACGCGCGGCTCGAGAATCTCGCAGAGGATCTGCCGGCCGAGCACGCGCGGCTGACGGCCGCCCACGCTGGGCACCTCGATGGTCTCGTCCTTGTCCACGAGCGAGGCCAGGGCGCAGCCGAACTTCTGCTTGATGCGCTCGGCCTCGTGGGCCGGGGTGCGCAGGCCGATGGCGATGTCGCTCGTCAGGTTGTTGCCGCCCAGGGCGATGACGGCGGTGTGCACGATGGAGCCGCCGGAGAAGATGGCGATGTCGGTGGTGCCGCCGCCGATGTCGACGAGGCACACGCCCAGCTCCTTCTCGTCCTCGCCCAGCACCGCCTCGGCCGAGGCGAGCGGCTGCAGGACGATGTCCGCCACGTTGAGGCCCGTGCGGTTGGCGCACTTGACGATGTTCTGCGCGCTGGACACGGCGCCGGTGACGATGTGCACCTTGGCCTCCAGCCGCACGCCCGCCATGCCCAGGGGCTCCTTGATGCCGCCCTGGTCATCGATGATGAACTCCTGGGGCAGCACGTGGATGACCTCGCGGTCGAGCGGAATGGCCACGGCCTTGGCGGCGTCGATGACGCGCGCGATGTCCGCCTCGCGCACCTCCTTGTCCTTCACCGCGACGATGCCCTGCGAGTTGAAGCCCTTGATGTGGCCACCGGCGATGCCCGTGTACACATGGGAGATCTCCGCTCCGGCCATCAACTCGGCCTCCTCCACCGCGCGGCGGATGGAGGACACGGTCGCCTCGATGTTGACCACCACGCCCTTGCGCAGACCCTTCGACGGGTGCGTGCCGATACCGATGATGTCGATCCCGCTGTCGGTCAGCTCCCCGACGATCGCGCAGATCTTCGTCGTGCCGATATCGAGGCCGACGATGATCTCCCCGGACTTCTGCTTCGCCATGACTGCCCTCCAGGCCCCCCCACTCTCGTGAAGGGGGGCGCGTGCCCCTACTGCGCCGACGTCCCGTTCCTCTCGGAGACGGGACTCGAAATCTTGACCGCCACCCAGCCGGGCCGCGCCCGGTTGTCCAGGTGGATGACCTCCGCGGACAGCCCCTTGCCCTTGAGCCCCTCGCGCACCCGCGCGAGCCGCTGGAGCTTCTCCTCCGTCGCCCCCTCCCCCATCCGCACCTGCGTCCCATCCGACAACACCAACACCAGCCCGTCCTCCGTGACGCGCACCTCGCTCAGGCGCTCGCTCTTCTCGGTACGCGCGGACGTATACGCCGCCACCATGGCCAGGGCCTCGAGCAGGTTCTCGTGCGCCTTCGCCTCGTCGGCGAGGTAGGCCTCCCGGTCCACCCCGGTGACGAGCGGCAGATCCAACCCGTCCTCGGGCTGCAGCCGCTTGAAGGGCTTGCCTTCCTCGTTGAGCAGGTACAGATCGTTGAGCACCACCAGCGCCGCGGGCACGTGCTCGGTGACGTCCACGGACACGCTGGCGGGGAAGTGGCGCCGCACCTGCACGTCGCGCACCCAGGGGTGGGTGGCCATGGCGCGCTCGAGCGCTTCCACGTCCAGGCGCCACAGGTTCTGCCCCACCGTGAGCCCGGACAGCTTGAGCAGCTCGCCCGGGTGCGCCCGGTGCAACCCGCTGAAGGACGTCTCCTTGAGCAGGAAGAAGGGCGAGGTGAGCGCCCAGCGCCGCAGCTCGATGCCGCCCCAGACCAGGGCGCATGTCAGACCGGTGAGGACAATGGCCTTGAGCAGCCCGGGCCCATGCGTGCGCACGGCTCCCGCCATGGCCGCCTTCTTCTGGGCGACGTCCTGGTGACGCCGGTTCTTGCTCTTGCCAAATGCCATGATTGCGCCGGCGCATGCTGCGCGCGGTTGGATCTCCACGCCAGTTTTTGGCTACAGACACGTCGCTGTAGTCCGGCGTTCCTCGAGGAGGAGGCCGGTCTTGTTCACTACCGATGAGGACTGGACTCAGGCCTTGACAGAGGCCCCTTGCAACAGCCGCTCACACAGCGCGGGGAAGTCGAGGCCATTGCCCGCGGCGATCTTCGGCAGCAGGCTGGACTCGGTCATTCCCGGCAGCGTGTTGGTCTCCAACAGGAAGACGTCCCCCGAGGGAAGCAGGATGACGTCCGAGCGGGAGCCTCCACTACAGCCGAGGGCGCGATGGGCGGCGAGGCAGACTTCGTTCACCCGGGCATACTGCTCTGGAGGAAGGGGCGCGGGGAAGAGGTACTGCGTGGTGCCACCGGACTTGTACTTGGCCTCGTAGTCGTAGAACTCCCGCGCGGCCACCACCTCGATGACGCCCAGGGCCTGGTCATCCAGGACGCCGCCCTGCACCTCGCGGCCCTTGATGTACTGCTCCACCAGGATGGAGCCGGCGCGCTGGGAGACGTCCTCCACGGCGGCGAGGTACTCCTCGCGCGTCTTGCACAGGTGGACGCCCACGCTGCTGCCCTCGCGCGAGGGCTTGACGACGACGGGCAGGGAGAAGGGCAGCGAGTCCACGGCGGCGAGCGCCGCGTCCTTCGCGGTGAAGGAGCGGTAGGCGGGCGTGGGGATGCCGTGGGCGACGAAGACCTGCTTGGCGAAGACCTTGTCCATGCCCAGGGACGAGGCCATGACGCCGCTGCCCGTGTACGGGATGAACATGCACTCGAGCAGGCCCTGCACGCAGCCGTCCTCGCCGTAGCGGCCGTGGAGGGCGATGAAGGCCACCTCCACCTTCTCCGCCACCAGCCGCGCGGGCAAGTCCTTACCCACGTCGATCTCCACCACGTCGTAGCCGAGCCCCCTGAGGGCCTTGGCCACCGCGGCCCCGGAGCGCAGCGACACCTCGCGCTCGGAGGACAGGCCCCCGAGCAACACACCGACCCGCTTCCGCTTCAGCTCATCCTTGGACAGGGTGCTCATGGCAGGAAGACTCCCACTCGCTTGACTTCGGGTTGAAGAACGACGCCCCGCTCCTGCTTCACGCGCTCTTGCATGAGCGTGAGCAGGGAGAACACGTCGCGGGCGGTCGCTCCGCCCAGGTTGACGATCCAGTTGGCGTGCAGGAGCGACACCTGCGCGCGGCCGATGATGTGGCCCTTGAGATTCACGCTCTCGATGAGCCGCCCGGCGAAGTCGCCCGGCGGATTGGCGAAGACGCTGCCGAAGTTGGGCTGGCTGAGCGGCTGCGAGCGCTTGCGGTACGCGAGGTCCTCGTCCATGACCTTCTTGGACGCCTCGAGATCCCCCTTGCGCAGGAGGAAGCGCACCCGCGTCACCACGCCGCCCCGGGGCAGCTCGGTGTGGCGGTAGCCATGGGGGATGTCCGCCTTGGCGAGCCACCCGAGCCCGTCCGCGGTGGCCACCTCCACGGCCTCCACCACGCGGAAGCACTCGCCATTCTTGGTGCCCGCGTTCATCGTCACCGCGCCGCCGAGCGTGCCGGGAATCCCCGCGAGGAACTCCGCGCCCACCAGGCCCTGCGCGCGCATCACGTTGCACAGCCGCACGATGGCCGCGCCCGCGCCCAGCGTGAGCCGGCCCTCCTCGGCGCCCACGTCCGCCAGCTCGGGGAAGAGATCCCCCGGCAGCTTCACGGTGACGCCGGGAATGCCCCCATCACCCACGAGCGTGTTGGCGCCCCCGCCCAGCACCGTGAGGGGCACGCCCTCCTCGCGCACCAGGCGCAAGAGCGCCACCAGCGCCTCGGGCGAGCGCGGGCGGACGAGCGCCTCGGCGGGGCCACCCACGCGCACGCTGGTGAGGGGCGCGAGCGGGGCTCCCGCCGTCACGTCACAGCCCGACAGGCGCCCCACCCGCTCGGGCAGGGACGAGGAGAGAACGGCCACCATGTGCCTAGTCGCCCTTCCCCAGCCCGCGTTGGCGGAGCAGCTCGGCGAGCTCCGGCCCCACCTGGGTGATGTCGCCCGCGCCCAGGGTGAGCACCAGGTCCCCCTCGCGCAGCCGCGGCAGCAGGGCCCGCGCCAGGTCCGTGCGCTTCTCCACGAAGGTGACGTCGCGGTGGCCGTGGGCCTGGATGGCCTCCACGAGCGCATCCGCCGTGGCGCCGGGGATGGGCTCCTCGCCCGCGGCGTAGACGCTGGAGACGAAGAGCACGTCCGCGTCGTTGAAGGAGGTGGCGAAGTCGGTGAACAGGTCGTGCGTGCGCGTGTAGCGGTGGGGCTGGAAGGCCACCACGAGCCGACGGCCAAAGGCGCGCCGGGCGCCCGCGAGCGTGGCCTGCACCTCGGTGGGATGGTGCCCGTAGTCGTCCACGATGGTGACGCCCGCCACCTCGGCCCGCACGGTGAAGCGCCGCTGCACGCCGCCGAACTCGGCCAGCGCGTCGCGCACCACGTCCAGGGGCACGTCCATCTCCTCGGCCGCGGCGATGACGGCCAGGGCGTTGAGCGCGTTGTGCGCGCCCACCATGCGCACGCGGAACTCCCCGAGCGGCTCATCGCGCCGGAAGGCCTCGAAGCGGGTGGAGAAGCCCTCCAGCCGCACGCCCTCCAGCCGGTAGTCCGCCATGTGCGAGCTGCCGTAGGTGACGAAGCGCTTCTCCATGCGCGGCAGCAGCGACTGCACGTTGGGGTTGTCCAGGCACAGGACGTTGAGGCCGTAGAAGGGCACGCGGTTGCAGAAGGACGTGAAGGCATCCTTCAGGTTGTCCAGCGTGCCGTAGTGATCCATGTGCTCCGGATCGATGTTGGTGACGATGGTGATGGACGGATGCAGGTGCAGGAAGCTGCCGTCGCTCTCGTCGGCCTCCACCACCATCAGCTCGCTCTTGCCCAGCTTGGCGTTGGAGTCGAGCACGTTCACCTTGCCACCCACCACCGCCGTGGGATCCAGGCCCGCGGCGGCGAGCACCGTGGCCACCATGGAGGTGGTGGTCGTCTTGCCGTGACTGCCCGCGACGGCGACGGCGTACTTGAGCCGCATCAGCTCGGCGAGCATCTCCGCGCGGGGGATGACGGGAATCTTGCGCTGGCGCGCGCTGACGACCTCGGGGTTGTCCTTGCGCACCGCCGAGGAGATGACGACCACGTCCGCGTGGACGAGGTTCTCCGCCCGGTGGCCCTCGAAGAGCGTGGCGCCCAGTTGGCTGAGCCGGCGGGTGATGTCGCTGGCCTTGAGATCCGAGCCCGACACGCGGTAGCCGAGGTTGAGCAGCACCTCGGCGATGCCGCTCATGCCGATGCCGCCGACTCCCACGAAGTGCACGTGCGCGGCATGACGGGTCTTGAAGAGGCTCGTGGTCCTCACGGAGCGGTGGTTCGTCACGGGGTGATTGTCTCCTCAGACCTGTTTTTCGTTGCTACCCGACGATGAATTCCCCCCCTCCGGCTTCGGCTTCTTACTACCACCCGGCTTCTTCGCGCGGGGATCCTCTCCGCGCGCCTCGGCGCGGCCATCGGGACCGTACTTCTTCACCATCAGGTCCACGAGCACGTCCGCCAGCTCCTTGGCGGCCTCGGGACGGCCCATCAGGCCGGCCTTCTTCTCCATCTGACGCAGCCGCTCCGGCTCGTTCTTGAGGCGGCGGATCTCCGAGGCCAGCTTCTCCCCGGTGAGCTCCGACTCCCGATACATGAGAGCGGCGCCCGAGGCCACCAGCGCCTGGGCGTTGACTTCCTGGTGGTTGTCGGTGGCGAAGGGAAAGGGGATGAGGATGCTGGCCTTCTTGGCCACCATGAGCTCGGCCAGCGTGGTGGCGCCCGCCCGGCAGACGACGAGTGAGGCGCGGGCATAAGCGCTCGACATGTCGTCGATGAACTCCACCACCTCGGCGTCGAAGCCCTTGGCCGCGTAGCCCTGGCGCACCGTCTCCAGGTCGTTCTTGCCCGTTTGGTGGACGATGTGGAGCTGGCCCTTCAGGTCACCCAGGTGGTCCAGCGCGTCGATCATGCGCTGGTTGATGCCGCGGGCGCCGAGGCTGCCGCCGAAGACGAGCAGCGCGAAGGTCTCGTGGGCCACGTGCGCGAGCAGGAAGTTGTCCATCAGCTTGCGGCGGATGGGGTTGCCCACGAGCTGCACCTTGCCCGCGGGGAAGAAGGCGCTCGCGCCCTCGAAGGCGGTGAAGACGACGCGCACGAACTTGCCGAGCAGCTTGTTGGTGAGTCCCGGCAGCGCGTTCTGCTCCTGCACCGCCGTGGGGATGCCGAGCAGGGCCGCCGCGAGCACCACCGGCCCGCTGGAGTAGCCGCCCACGCCCACCACCACGTCCGGCTTGTGGCGCTGGAGGATGCGAAAGGACTCGATGAAGGACATGGGCAGGGCGAACAGGCCCTTGACGAGTCCCACCAGGCCCTTGCCCTTGAGGCCGCGCGCCTGGATGGTCTCCAGGGGATAGCCCTCGCGGGGAACGACCCGGGCCTCCAGACCGCGCGTGGTGCCGACGAACACCACCTGGTTGGCGTGGTGCCGAGTCACGACCTCCTCGGCCAGGGCGATGCCCGGGTAGAGATGGCCTCCCGTGCCGCCTCCCGCGATGAGCACCTTCACGCCGCCACCTCCCTCAAGTCGCCGCTGGAGCGCAGGGTGCGGCCGCCGCCGGGCTGCGCGCTCGCGCTGAGGGACAGCAATACACCGGCGCCCCCCATCAACACCACCAGGGACGAGCCTCCATAGGATACGAAGGGGAGTGTCAGACCCTTGGTCGGCAGCAAGCCCATGGCCACGCACATGTTCACCGCGGCCTGTACGGCGATGATGGAGGTGAGACCCAGACCCAGGTAGGTGCCGAACGCCTCCGGGGCCGCGAGGCTCGCGCGGATGCCCCGCCAGATGATGATGGCGTACAGCCCCACCAGCACCCCTACCCCCAGCAGGCCCAGCTCCTCGCCGATGATGGCGAAGATGAAGTCGGTGTGGGCCTCGGGCAGGAAGAAGAGCTTCTGCCGCCCGTCGCCCAGCCCCAGGCCCGTGAGGCCCCCCGAGCCGATGGACATGAGCGACTCGGCCACCTGGTAGCCGATGTCGTGCCGGTGGGCCCACGGGTCCAGGAACGCCAGCACGCGCTTCATGCGGTAGGGGCTGGTGGCGATGGCCGCGTAGGCCAGGGGCAGCGCCAGGAGCACCGAGCCCACCAGGTAGCTGACCTTCGTCCCCGCGGCGAACAGCAGCGCGAACAGCAGGAACACCAACAACACGGAGCTACCGAAGTCCGGTTGCAACATACAAAGGCCCACCAGCAGGCCGCACAACAGCAGGTGGGGGAGGAAGCCCACGGAGAAGGTGGCCACCTTCTCGCGCTTCTTCGCCAGCGAGTAGGAGAGGTAGACGACCCAGGCGAACTTGGCCACCTCGGCCGGCTGGAGGCTGAAGCCCGGCAGGCGGATCCACCGCCGCGCCCCACCCACCGTGGTGCCGATGCCCGGGATGAGCACCAGCACCAGCAGCACCAGCGTCACCAGCAGCAGCGGGTAGGCGAGCCGTGCCAGCCGACGCCAGCCCACCTTCATCCCCACCGCCATGGCCACCACCCCGATGCCCGCCGCCAGCAGGTGGCGATGGAGGAAGTAGAGGCTGTCTCCCAGCTTGTCCTGCGCCATGACGGCGCTGGCCGAGTACACCATCACCAGACCCAGCGAGACGAGCGACAGCACGGCACACAAGAGCAACGCGTCGAACCGCACGGGGGCGGTGGACGACACGGCGGCGGTGGCCTTCATGGGCTCAGAGTTCCTCTACCAGGCGTTTGAAGGTGTCGCCCCGGTGCTCGAAGTTCTGGAACTGATCGTACGACGCACATGCGGGTGACAAAAGAACCGTGTCGCCCGGAACCGCCAGTTCCCTGGCTCGGCGGACGGCTTGAGCCAGCGTCCCGCAGGGATGGACGGTGGCCGCGCCCTCGTACGCTCGGGCGAGCAACTCCGCGTCCTGGCCGATGGTGAGCACCGTCTTCACCTTGCCGCGGCCCTCCTCCACCATGGGGGCATAGGGAGCGCCCTTGCCCTTGCCGCCCGCGATGAGGAGCACGTCCCGGCTGAAGGCGCGCAGGGCCACCAGCACCGAGTCCACGTTGGTGGCCTTGGAGTCGTTCACCCACTCCACGCCCCCGAGCACGCGCACGCTCTCCAGGCGGTGGGGAAGTCCGGGGTAGCTGTCCAGCCCGGCCTGCACGCCCTCGTGGGACACGCCGGCCAGCCGCGCCAGCAGCGCCGCCGCCATGGCGTTCTGCGCGTTGTGGCCGCCGCGAAGCGCGCGGTTGGTGAGGGTGAAGGACTCGCCCGCCTCCCCCACCCCCGTGAAGCCGAAGCCCCCGGGGCGCGCCACCGCCAGGCCCGCGAGCACGGGCGCGGACACCACGGGCCGCCCCGTGAGGCTGAAGCCGTAGACGGGCACCCGCGCGGCCTCGGCCAGCCGCATCACGTCCGCGTCGTCCGCGTTCACCACGGCGAAGTCACCCGCCGCCTGGTTCTTGAAGATGCGCGCCTTGGCCGCGCCATAGGCCGCGTGGTCCGCGTACCGGTCGAGGTGGTCCGGCGTGAGGTTGAGGATGGCGGAGCCCTGGGGCCGCAGGGTGTCGATGCCCTCGAGCTGGAAGCTGGACAGCTCCACCACCAGCGCGTCCCAGTCACTCGGGGACAGGGCGGCCTCGCTCAGCGGACGCCCGAGGTTGCCACCCACGAAGGTGCGCCGGCCGCCGCGCGCGAACAGCTCGCCGGTGAGCGCCGTGGTAGTGCTCTTGCCGTTGGTGCCGGTGATGCCAAGCAGCGGCACGTGCGAGAGGAAGCGAGAGGCCAGCTCGACCTCGCCCCACACGGGCACTCCGGCGGCGCGCACCGCCTGGAGTTCCGGCAGGGCCAGGGGCACGCCCGGGCTCACCACCACCAGCCGCTGCGCTTCGAGCAGGCCCGGCGGAGGGGGGCTCGTGACGAGCGTGACGCCCTGGGCCTCGAGCTCGCGCGCCGTGTCTCCCAGCGCCTGTGCGCTGCGCGCATCCAGCGCCGTCACCCGCGCGCCCGCCCGAGTCAACAACCGGATGGCGGCCAGCCCACTCTTGGCCAGCCCGTACACGACTACCTTCGCGTCCTTCAGGTCGGGCGTCATGCGCGCCACTCCCTCCAACCGCCTAACGCAACTTGATGGACAACAGGGCCACGCCACTACAGAGGATGGCGACGATCCAGAAGCGCACGATGATCTTCGGCTCGGCCATGCCCTTGAGCTCGAAGTGGTGGTGCACGGGCGCCATCTTGAAGACGCGCTTGCCGGTGAGCTTGAAGGACGTCACCTGGATCATCACGCTGAGGATCTCCGCGAAGAAGACCCCGTGGATGATGGCGGAGACGACCTCGTTCTTGGACAGCATCGCCAGCCCGCCGAGCGCGCCACCCAGCGCGAGCGAGCCGATGTCGCCCATGAAGACGGAGGCCGGGTAGGCGTTGAACCAGAGGAAGGAGATGCCCGCGCCCACGATGCTGGCGCAGAAGACGGACAGCTCCGCGCCGCCGGGCACCTCGGGCACGCCGAGGTAGCGCCACAGCGGGACGGCCACCAGCCGCGCCACGCCGTCCACCGTCTCCACGTTGGACAGGCGGATGGAGGAGCCCGCCACGTAGCAGAGCACCGCGAAGGCGCTGGCCGCGATGATGGTGGGCATGATGGCCAGGCCGTCCAGGCCGTCGGTGATGTTGACGGCGTTGGAGGTGCCCACCACGACCACCCAGGCGAACACCACGTAGAACCAGCCGAAGTCCGGGTTGAAGCGGTGCGTGGGCACGAAGGGCAGCGTGAGCTTCGTGTCGAGCAGCAGCGTGGGCCCGGAGAAGGAGCCGTCCGGCCCCGTCCACGAGCACATGAGGCCGAAGACGGCGATGAGGTAGAACACCGTCTGCAACACCATCTTGTAGCGGCCCGCGAGTCCCTTGGAGTTGCGCTTGGACAGCTTGAGCCAGTCGTCCAGGAAGCCGATGAAGCCGTAGCCGAGGGTGAGCACCAGCGCCGCCCACACCGCGTGGCTGCGCAGGTCCGCGAAGACGAAGGTGCCCACCGCGATGCACAAGAGGATGAGCGCGCCGCCCATGGTGGGCGTGCCCTTCTTCTTCTGGTGCGTGTCCGGCGTGTCCTCGCGCACGTTGCTCTGCCCGTGCTGCTTGAGCCGCAGCGCGGCGATGAGCCGGGGGCCCACGAACATGCCCAGCAGCAGCGAGGCCACCCCCGCCGCGACGATGCGGAAGGTGGGGTAGCGCAGGAAGTTGAGCAGACGCCCGGCGTCCGTGTCCTTGAGCCACTCGTAGAGAAGAATCAGCACTTCAGTGGCCTCCCGCCGTCACGGAAGCGCCCGTGAGACCCGCCACCACGCGCTCCAAGCGCATGCCCCGGCTCGCCTTGACCAACACCACGTCTCCTGACTTGAGCCTCGGCTGGAGCCACGCCAACAGGGGCTCCACCTCGGTGAAATGCGCCGCGCGCTCCCCCAGGCCCGCCGCCGCCAGGCCCTGGCTCGAGCGCGGCCCGAAGAACGCCACCAGCTCGGCCTTGCCGCCCACGAGCGCGCCCAGGCGCGTGTGCTCCTCGCCCTCGCCCGGCCCCAGCTCCAACATGTCGCCGAGCACCGCCACCGCCCGTCCTCCCGGCGGCACCAGCGAGCGCAGCGTGTCCAGCGCCGCCGCCATGGACGCGGGGTTGGCGTTGTAACAGTCGTCCACCACGGTGATGCCGTGGGGCGCGTCCACCACGTTGAGCCGGCGCGCGTAGGGCCGCGCGGACTCCAGCCCCTTCACGCACTCCTCCGGCGAGTAGCCCAGCGCCACCGCCAGCGCGAAGGCGCCCGTGGCGTTGAGCGCGTTGTGCTCCCCCACGAACCCCAGCCGCACCGGCCAGTCCCGGCCCATGTGGCGCACCGTCAGCGTCAGCCCCTCGCGGCCACGCGACTCCACCGACACCAGCCGCACCTGCGCGTCCGCGTGCCGGCCGAACGTGAGTTGCTTCGCCTGGCCACGCGCCGCCTGGGCGGGAATGAGCGCGTCGTCCAGGTTCACCACGGCGACGGCGGTAGGCGGCAGCTCGCGGAACATCTCGCCCTCCGCCTCCGCCACGCCCTCGAGGCTGCCCAGCCCCTCGAGGTGCTCGGGCTGCACCACGGTGAGCAGGGCCGCGTCAGGCCGGGCCACGCGCGTCAGCCGCGTCATCTCGCCCGGCTGGTTCATCCCCAGCTCCACCACGGCCGCCACGTGCTCGGGGGCGAGCCGCAGCAGCGTGAGGGGCACACCAATCTCGTTGTTGAGGTTGCCCTCCGTCTTCAGCGCGGGGCCGCGCGTGGACAGGATGGCGCCCACCATCTCCTTGGTGGTCGTCTTCCCGTTGGAGCCCCCCACGGCCCCCACGGGAATCCGGAAGCGCTCGCGGTGCGCGCGCCCCAGGGCACCGAGCGCCGCCAGCGTGTCCTCCACCTCGTACAGGACGAAGCCCTCGGGAAGCGTGGGCAGCGTGCGGCCCCGCTTCACCACCGCCCCGGCCGCGCCCGCCTGGGCCGCCTGGGCGAGGAAGTCATGCGCATCGAAGCGCTCACCCTGGAGCGCCACGAAGAGACACCCGGGCGTGAGGGCCCGAGTGTCGGTGCAGACGGCCTGGAAGTCAGCCGCCGGCCCGCCGCGCCGGGTGGCTTGCGCCACCCGCACCACCTGCTCATCCGAGAATCGTACGGCCATAAGGGGAGGCTCCCTTGAACGGCGCTCCGTCAGGTCCGGATGGCCAGCGCCCGCGCCGCCACTTCGCGGTCATCGAAGGCGCGCTTCTCCGTGCCGATGATCTGGTACGTCTCGTGCCCCTTGCCGGCGATGAGGACCACGTCGTCCTCCTTGGCGAGGGAGATGGCCGTCTCGATGGCCGTCTTGCGATCGGCCTCCACGAGGTAGCCCTTCTCACCGCTCTTGGCCTTGCCCGCGGAGATGCGGCGCAGGCCGCCCTTCTCCAGGCCCGGGGTCACCTGGGCGATGATGTCGTCGGGGTTCTCGTTGCGCGGGTTGTCGCTCGTCACCACGGACAGGTCCGCGCCCTCGGCCGCGGCGGTGCCCATGAGCGGACGCTTGCCCTCGTCGCGCTCGCCCCCGCAGCCGAACACCGCGATGACGCGGCCCTTGGCCATGGAGCGCGCCGCCTCCAGCGCGCGCTTGAGCGCGTCATCCGTGTGCGCGTAGTCCACCAGCACCGCGGGCGCTCCGGCCTGCGGACCGTGGTTCTCCACGCGCTCCATGCGGCCGGGCACGCCGCCCATGCGCTCGATGCCCAGCTGCACGTCCTTGCGCCGCGCGAAGCCCGCGCCGAGCGCCAGACCCGCCGCCGCGAGGATATTCTCCAGGTTGTGCGCGCCGAGCAGCCGGCTCTTCACCGGGATGTCGCCCGCGGGCGTCTTGAGCACGCCCTTGATGCCCTGGAGCGTGAAGGACACGTCCGCGGAGGAGATCTCCCCGTTGCCCTGGCGGCTGAACTTCCACGCCATGCGCTTCTGGCCGCGCAGCTCGTTGTAGATGCGAGTGGCATAGGTGTCGTCGCCGTTGACCACCGCCACGCCGCCCTGGGACAGGTTCTCCAGGAAGAGCTTGCGCTTGGCCTGGAAGTACTCCTCCAGGTCCTTGTGGTAGTCGAGGTGATCTCGCGTGAGGTTGGTGAAGGCGGCGGCCTTGAAGGTCAGGCCGTGCACGCGCTCCTGGATGAGGGCGTGGCTGGACACCTCCATCACCACCGTCTCGACCCCCGCGTCCACCATCTGGCGGAGGATGCGGTGCAGCTCCAGGGGCTCGGGCGTGGTGTTGGCGGTGGCGTGGAACTGGCCGCCGACCTTGTAGCCGAGCGTGCCGATGACACCGGTGGACGAGTAGGCCGCGGTGGCCATGGCCTCCAGGAGGAAGGTCGTCGTCGTCTTGCCGTTGGTGCCCGTGACGGCCAGCAGGGTGAGCTGGTCGGCGGGACGGCCGTAGAAGTTGGCCGCGATGAGCGCCAGGGCCTTCCGGGCGTTGGACACCTTGAAGTAGGGCACCTGCGAGGACAGGGGCTTCTCCGACACCACCGCCACCGCCCCCCGGGAGACCGCCTCGCCCACGTACTGGGCGCCGTCCTCCTTCGCACCCGGCACCGCGACGAACAGGTCGCCCGGCTTCACCTTGCGCGAGTCCTGCGATACCCCCGTCACGTCGACCGGGGTCCGGCCGCCCGAGGTCTGCTCGGCACCACACCCTGCGAGGACATCCGTCAGCTTCATCTTTTCCCCTTCACAAATACTGCAAGCGCGACGGCTGGGTTCCGGGAGCGCGGCCTCATTGCCGCGTCGCCAATTCCAGCGTCACCCGCGCACCCTTCTCCACCAGCGAACCGGCGGCGGGAGTCTGCGCTACCACGCGTCCACTACCTGACAATTGCGGCTCCAGGGCCGCGGAGAGCAGCTTCGTCACCGCCTCGCGTCCTGCCTGACCCATGACATCCGGAACGCGGACGGAGCCTGGCTCCACGTTCTCGGTGACAACCTCTTCCACCACGGGCCCCTCCGGCACCTCCTTCGCGGCGGGGGGCTGGGCGACCGCCACCGGCAGGGCGGTGGACGGCAGCGGTACCTCGCGCGAGGGCGGCACGGCCAGGTGGGCCATGGCGGCGGTAGCGATTTCCTTGAATGCGGGAGCGGCCACGTTTCCCCCGTACACGTCTGTTTTCGGCTCGTCCACAACCACGAGGATGACGACGCGCGGATTTTCGGCAGGCAACATGCCCACGAAGGAAGCAAGCCGTTTGTCGGAGTACCCGCCGGCCACGGGGTCCACCTTCTGGGCGGTGCCCGTCTTGCCCGCTACCCGGTAATCTTCCATGGCGGCCTTGGGGGCGGTGCCTCCCTTGACCACTACGCTCTCGAGCATGGAGACGACCTGACGGGCCGTCTGCGGTGACACGATGCGCCGCACCTCGGTGGGCCGGTTCTCCAGCAGGACGACCCCGTCCGGGTCCACCACCCTGGACACCAGGTAGGGGCGCATGAGCACTCCCCCGTGGGCGAGCGCGCTCCAGGCGGCGATCATCTGCACCGCCGTGGCGGACATGCCCTGGCCGAAGGACTGTGTGGCCAGGGACACCTCGGCCTTGGGAAAGGGGATGGAGCCCTTTCCCTCGCCGGGCAGGGCCAGGCCCGTGCGCTCGCCAAAGCCGAAGTCCCGGAAGCTCTTCACCAGGCGCTCGCGGCCCAGGAGCTGGGCGATCTTCGCCGAGCAGATGTTGGAGGACACCTGGAGCACCCGCTGGGGCGTCAGCCAGCCATACTCGTGGGTGTCGTGGATGGTGTGCCGGCCCACGCGCCAGGAGCCGTTCTCACAGAAGAAGGTGTCGTCCGGCTTGATGACCTTCTGCTCCAGGGCGCTGGCGACGACGAAGGCCTTCATCGTCGAGCCGGGCTCGAAGGTGTCGAGCGCGGCGCGGTTGCGCATGCTCGAGCGCGCCTCGCGCTGGGGGACGTTGGGGTTGAAGCGCGGCTCGTTGGCCATGGCGAGGATCTCCCCCGTCGCCGGATCCATCACCAGGACCATGCCCGCCACGGCCTGGGCCTCGGCCACCGCGCGCGTCAGGGCCTTCTCGGCCACGTATTGCAGGTGGCGATCCAGGGTGAGCGTGACGGAGGCGCCCTGGCGCTCCAGGGTGTCCGGCGCCCCGGAGACCAGCAGCTTGCGACCCTTGGCGTCCCGGAAGCCCGACAGGCGCGAGTTCTGTCCGGACAGCTCGTTCTCGAACGCCAGCTCCAGCCCCTCCAGGCCGTGGCCATCCAGCCCCACCACGCCCACCACGTGCGCGCCCAGCTCCTTCTGGGGGTAGAAGCGCTTGGGCTCCTTGGTGAAGCCGAAGCCCGGCAGCCCCAGGGCCTTGACCGCCTCCACCTCGCGGGGCGTCACCTGACGCTTCACCCAGGCGAAGCGCCGGCCCCGCGTCAGCCGCCCGAGCACGTCCTCGGTGTCCAGCTTGAGCGCCTTGGCCAGGGCGCGCGCGGCCTGCTTCACGTCCGGCAACATCGAGGGATCCACCCAGATGGAGTCCACCTCCACGCTCTGGGCGAACGGCGTGCCGCGCCGATCGAAGATGTCTCCGCGCCGGGCGGGGATCTCGATCTGCCGCACGTACTGATCCTGGGCGAGCCCGCGCAGCTTGTCGCGCTCGAACACCTGCAGGAACACGGCACGGCCGAAGGCGGCCAGCAGCAGGGTCACGAAGAAGGAGGCCAGCAGCTTCACGCGCAGCCGCATCCACTTCGTATTGGACTCTGGAACCCGTGCCGTCTTGAAGTCCTTCACGACGAGCCCCTCCCTCTAGTGAGACACGGCCACGCGCACGCCCCGAGCGTCGCGAGCTTCCACCCGGACGGGACGCTTGCCACCCCCGGTCGCCGGCAGGGACATGACGAGCGGACCGGCGGGCATGGACATGCCGAGCTTCTCGCGCGCCAGCTTCTCCAGGCGCGCCGGATTCTTGAGCGTGGCGAGCTCCAGCTTCAGCCGATCATTCTCCCGCGTGAGCGCGCGCTCCTCGGCCTCCGCCCGGGACAGCCGGTAGCCCATGTCCACCACCAGCACGCGGCTCGTCACGTGGAGGATGCCCACGCCCGCGAACAACGCGAAGAGCAACACCGCGGGCAACAGGTGCAGGAGCACCCTGCCCACCGACGCACCATTGGGACCGACTCGGGACACGGACGACTGGCTGCGGATCATCGAATCTTCTCCACCACGCGCAGGTGCGCGCTGCGGGCACGGGGGTTGGCGGCGATCTCCTCGTCCGAGGGCGCGATCGCCTTGCGCGTCACCAGGGCGAAGTCCCCCTGGCCACCACAGACGCACACCGGGAGCCCGGGAGGGCACTTGCAGCCCCCCACCATGTCCCGGAAGGTCTCCTTCACCTTGCGATCCTCGAGCGAGTGGAACGCGATGACGGCGGCGCGGCCCCCCACCTTGAGCAGGCGGGGCAGCGCGGCGAGCAGCGACTCGAGCGACTCCAGTTCCTCGTTGACCGCCATGCGCAGCGCCTGGAAGGTGCGGGTGGCCACGTGGATCTTCTGCGGCCAGGCCTTGCGCGGCACGGCGCGCTTGACGGCCTCGGCCGCCTCCAGGGTGCGCGTGGGCAGCGCGCGCTTGAGCTCGCGGGCGATGGGTTTGGCGAAGGACTCCTCGCCGTACTCGCGCAGCACCCGCACGAGCACCGCCTCGTCCTCGTCGGCGATGAACTCGGCGGCGGTGCGGCCCGTATCGCCCATGCGCATGTCCAGCGGCCCGTCCTTCTGGAAGGAGAAGCCGCGCTCGGCCACGTCGAGCTGGGGCGAGGACACGCCCAGGTCCACCAGCACGCCGTCCACCGGCAGCACGTCCGCGGCCACCCGGAGCAGCTCGCCGAAGTTGCCCTGCCGCGCCTCGAAGCCCGGCAGGCCCGCGAGCCGGGAGCGCGCCGCCTCGAGCGCCACGGGATCCCGATCCACGCCGAGCACGGTGGCGCCCCGCGCGAGCAGCTCGCGCGAATGCCCTCCCCCACCCAGCGTGCCGTCGATGATCACCCTGCCCGCTCCCGGTTGGAGGACGTCCACCGCCTCCTTCAAGAGAACGGTCTGGTGCCCGAAGTCAGCCAAGGGACGCCTAGACGAACGGGGCCCGCGCGAGCGCGAAGGCGGCCCGGGCGTCGTTCATGTGCGGATAGAATTCGAACCGGTCATGCGCTCCGGCGGCCCGGAAGATGGCGGACAGGTAGGGCGACAGGCCCGACAGCTTGATGTCCCCACCGGCCTTGCGGAACGACTCGGCGCGAGCGATGAGCGGCTTGACGCCGCGGTAGTCCAGGTGGCTCACCTCGCTGAAGTCGAGCACGGCGTTGCGCAGGCCGCGCTGCATGCGGCCGCCAAGCTCGTCACACAACCGGGCGAGGTCCTTCTCCAGCAGCTCCCCCTCGAGCATGAGCGTCTCCACCCGGCCACTGGAGACCGCGCGGATGCCCTGTGCTTCGGCTACCTGGTTCATGTCGCCACCTTCCCGGCTTTCCCGCCTCACGTCGAAATTTCAACCCGCCCGCGTGCGCGGCCCCTCGGACACACGCATCCCATCCGGTGACCCGCACCGGTCCACCCACACCCGTCCTGGTCCAACCCCCGAGGGGGCCCGCAATGACTGCGCAGCCCCAGACGGCCTCGCGAGTCGAGCACGGGCACGCCTGTCGTCCACGGGCGGCGGAAAATACGCGCGGCCTCCTACCCGGTCAAGAAATGCAACAGGCGTATACAGGTCCGTGTCGCATTGACTCCAATGTCAATCTTCTGGCATGACGCGCCGCGCGAGCACCACGAAGGACTGCTCGAGCCTCGCGTCCTGGCCGGGGGGTGAGGCACATCGCTCGAAAGCGAAAGGTGTACACATGACGCGCATGATTCGCCTGTTGGCTGTTTCCGCCGTGGCCCTGGGTCTCACCGCTTGTGGAGGGGGAGCGAAGCTCGGGGGTGACAAGGAAGGAGCGGCCCAGGCCGCGTTCCAGGCCTCGCAGCCCGTGGGCCGCAACCAGGCCTCCAAGACCGCGAACGCCCTGCTCGAGCAGGCCCTGTCCAGCGGTGCCCTCAGCGTCACCGTCTCCGCCGATTGCGCCGAGAGCGGCAAGGTGCATCTGACCCTGAAGGCGGATGCCACCCCCTGGGTGATGGGCGCGCTCAGCTACACCATCCGCTACGACGCCTGCAACGAGGACGGGGAGAACGAGTACAACGGTGAGGTGACGACCACGGTCGTCGCCGGGTTCGATCTCGACGGGAAGATCAAGTTCGGCGCGTTCTACATCGCCATGAAGGGCAAGCTCACCATCGAGGGGGAGATCTCCGACTTCATCGACACCGATGTCCGCCTGAGCATGGAGCTCACCGCCACCTCGAAGCGCTCGGGCAACGTGGAGCTCGTCGTCGACGGCACCATCAAGACCTCGAACCACAACTTCACCTACTCCAAGGAAGTCATCGCGACGACCGCGGGCCGCCTGCCCAGGGGCTGATCGCCCGTCTGCTTCACGGGGTTGCCAGGAGCCGGGCCGGTCAGTTTGGAGGCTCGGCTCTTCTTTTGCCGTATGATTGGCGGCCATGAGCCAGAGCGTGACGAAGCGGGCCCTCGGCGAGGTTCGCCTCAAGGTGGCCTACAAGAGACCCGAAGCCCTGCTGAGTGAGTACACCCGCAGCATCGGCCGAGGGGGAGTGACCCTGCAGACGCAGAAGAACATCCCGGTGGGTACGCGCTTCGTCTTCGAGATGTACAACCCCGGAGTGGCCACGCCCGTGGAAGTGATGGGCGAGGTCGTGCGCGTCACGCCGCAGGCCAACGGCCGCCACGTGCTCACCATCAAGTACGACCCGGGACAGGACCGCGGGGGCCTGGATGCCGTGCTCCAGCGCGTCTTCGATCTCCAGGAGTCGGAGAAGCTGCGCCGCTACGCGCGCATTCCCCTGAACGTGCCGGCCCTGGAGGAGGCCACGCCCTTCGCCCCGCCCTTCTTCGTGAGGGACCTGTCGCGCGGAGGCGTGGGTCTGGAAGTGGAGGCGCCCGAGCTGCCCTCCTCGGTGAAGGTGGGCATGCCCTTCCTGCTGGAGATGGAGCTGACGCTGGGCACGCTCATGCTGCACGGCGAGGTGGCGTGGACGTCCGCGGGGGGCCCCGAGGTCCTGCCCACCTTCGGTGTCAACTTCAACACCTTGAGCCCGGACACGGTGGAGCGCCTGGAGAAGCTGCTCACGCTCGAGTCCATGCCGCCCCCGCCCTGGCGCGCCCGCATCTGCTTCGGAATGGACGCCGTCATGCGCGTGCCCTGAGAGTCGTTGTGCCCCCGTGACAGCCGGGGTATGGCGCGAGTCCTCGGGAGGGCCAGGCGACGGGCGCTCCCATTCTCGCCCGGGCTCGGAGCCCGGACACGTGGAGGACCTGACCATGAAGCTGCGATGGAACGTGCTGGGAGCGGTCGTGCTGGGACTGGGGCTCGCGGGCTGTGGCACGACGGTGGGCGCGGCATGCACCTTGGATAACGAGTGCGGGGACATGGGCTTCTGCATCAACGGTTCAAGCCCCAGCGCCCCCGCCCCCAACGGCCCCAACCTCCCGCCCCCCCCCAACACCCCGGGTGGCTACTGCTCCGAGTCCTGCTTCCCCGGCAAGGATGACACCTGCCCCACGGGGAGCACCTGCGTGAGCACGGGCGCCCGCGCCGACGTATCCGCCTGTTTCATCAAGTGCACGACGAACGCGGATTGCCGCACCGGCTATCAGTGCATCAGCAACTTCCGCGGCAGCGCGTCCCCCGTCTGTGCCGCACCGGACCCGGCGACGCCGGGAACCTGAGGCCGCACCCGCCTTCGTTCAAAATCGTGAAGTCCTGGCGCCCCGCGTCGTGAACCCGGGGCGCCCCGCTCCTTCGGCGGCTCCCCCTGGGGCGGGGGCCCCCGGCTCGCAAGTCCCTCCCAGAGGAGACCCGCCCGGCTGGGTGCCTGGACGTCCGGGAGTCAGAAGTCTCCGTCGGTAAGTCGTGGCATCCGGGAAGGGTTATGCTACGAGCGCCGCTTCTCTCCTACTTGATGAGGGGGACATGCCAGAAGGCTCCGCGTCACTCCAGCTCGCGGTTGGCGACCGGGTGGTCTACCCCAACCAGGGTGTCTGCCGCGTCTCGGCCATCGATGTGAAGGAGGTAGCCGGGCAGAAGCTCACCTTCGTCACCATGCGCCGGGAAGAAGATGGGGCCGTGGTCATGGTCCCCCAGGCCAAGGTGGTGTCCATCGGTGTGCGCAAGGTGGCGGGCGCCGATGACGTCACCCAGGTCATCGACTTCCTGCGCTCCGACAGCGACAAGGCCGACCTGGATTGGAAGCAGCGCGCCCGGACCAACCTGGACCGCATGACACAAGGCGGCCTGTTGGGTCTGGCCGAGGTGGTCAAGGGCCTCCAGGTGCTCAGCGAGCTGCGTCCGCTGCCCACCAAGGAGCGTGAGCTGTACGACAACGCCCGCCACCTGCTCGTGTCCGAGCTGGCCGCCGCGCTCGACATCCCCGAGTGCAACGCCGAGGACGCCATCGACGTCGTCCTCTTCCCGCCCGGCCGCGAGCGCCCCAAGCGCACCGCCGCCGAGTTCAAGGTCCGCGGCGAGGGCGACGACGATCTCGGCCTGGATGCCGACCTGCTCGGGCTCGACGGCGACCTGGACCTGCCTCCGGACGAGGAGGAGGCACCCCCCGAGGAGGAGGAGTCCTCCGAGGAGGCCGGGGACGAGGCGGAGGGCGAGGGCGACGAGGACGAGGCCAAGCCGCGCAAGAAGGCCGCGGCCGGCGAGGGCGCCGATTCGGCGCCCAAGAAGCGCGGCCGTCCGCCCAAGCCCAAGCCCGAGGGGGCCGAGGCCGCCGATGCGGCGCCCAAGAAGCGCGGCCGTCCGCCCAAGCCCAAGCCCGAGGGGGCCGAGGCCGCCGCCGCCGCGCCCAAGAAGCGCGGCCGTCCGCCCAAGCCCAAGCCCGAGGGCGCCGAGGCCGCCGCGCCCAAGAAGCGTGGCCGTCCGCCCAAGGCGAAGCCTCCCGAGTCCGAGGAGGTCGAGCCGGAGAATGATCTCGATGAGGACATCGAGGCCGATGAGTGACGTCCCCCGGGACCACGCGTCCCGTTTCCGAGGTGACTTCCCGTGATTCGCGTCGTGACGCTGGACTCCTTCGACGAAAAGCAGATCGCGAAGCTCTGCCAGACGCTCTACACGGCGTTTGGCGTGGGCAGCGAGCACTCCGACCAGAAGGAGGTGCCCGCGGGCATGTCCGAGCCGCTGGACGCGGAGAAGCTCATCGCGGAGCTCAAGGGCGTGCGTGCCTACGAGGATGACAAGGTGCTCTTCGTCACCTCGCGCAAGCTGAAGGAGCGCGAGGTGCCGGGCGGCAAGGCCCCCACCACGGGCTTCGCCGTGTACAACAAGAACCGCGCCATCATCTCCACCCACGGCTACAAGGACTTCGAGGCGTCCTTCAAGCCCATCGCCCGCAACGCGCTCCAGCAGATCGGCCACCTGTGGGGCCTGCACCACTGCCTGGATCCGCGCTGCTCGATGTACCCGCCCTGGACGCCCTCGTTCGGCGCGGGCGAGGCGTCCTTCTGCACCTTCTGTCGCGACAAGAGCGAGCAGAAACTCCGCCTTGCGAAGTCCTAGGCCCTTCCCCCGCGCGCTCCTCCTGCTCGAGCTGGGGGGCCTGGTGCTCGTCGCGCTCGCCTGTCTCGTCTTCCAGCTCCGGCTCCCCGGCCGCCTCCCCTCCGAAGGGGACTACCGCATGGTGGCGGACTGGCTGCGCGCCGAGGCCCGTCCGGGCGACGCCGTCCTCCTCTTCCCCTGGTGGACGGAGAGGGCCCGGCTCTACCTGCCCGAGCAGGTGCCCATCCACGGCTACCTCGGCTCGGACCAGGGGGACTTCCTCGCGCACCCGCGCATCTGGGTGCTCGCCCAGCCGGATCTGCCCCGTGCCGACGTCTCGGCCTTCCGGGAGGCGTTCCTCCCGGGACGCACCGCCGTGGGCCCCCCGCGCCGGGCCGGCCCCCTGGAGCTGACGCTGTACGAGAACGGACGCCACCGTCCCGCGCGCTTCGTGGCCTCCGAGGCCCAGGCACGCGCCCGCGTCTACCTGGAGTCGCCGGACGGCACGCGGCAGGACTGCCCCTTCGACGGCCGCGCGCACCGCTGTCCGGGCCCGCCCCACCTGTACGTGGCCACCGAGTGGCACGAAATCCATTACGAGCCCCGGCGCTGCCTGTGGATGCACGCGCCGGGCGGGCCGCGGCGATTGGTGGCGGAGTTCGACGACGTGCCCGCGGATACGCAGTGGCGGCTTGAGGCGGGCATCGTCGGCGAGTTCGCCTCCCACCACGGGCCCCGGCTGAGCACCGCGCACCTGGGCGTGGACGACGCGGCCAGCGGCGAGTCGCTGTTGACGCTCTCGCTGCCCCCCGGTCGCGAGGGGGTGCTGCGCGTGGCGCGAGCCATTCCCCCCGGACGTGCCCGCACGGTGAGGCTCTGGGTCCAGGCGGACAACGCGGAGACGCGCCAGGTGTGCCTCGACTTGCTCGCCCTCGCCGAGGGCACTCCGGAGGGGACATGACGCGGGGACGCGCCGCGACGCGGGAGGAGCGCTGGCTGGCGCTGGCGCTGTGGGTGCTCGCCTTCGCGGCGCTGTGGGCGAGCGAGGCCGCGGTGGGCTTCACGCGCGACGAGAGCTTCTACTTCCACGCGGCGGAGGCCTACTCGCGCTGGTTCCAGCAACTCTTCCACGCGCCCTCCCAGGCGCTGACGGATGCCGCCATCGTGCGCGCCTGGGACTACAACCACGAGCACCCGGCGTTGATGAAGACGCTCTTCGGGCTGTCGCACCTGCTCTTCCACGACACGCTCGGGTGGCTGCGCTCGGCGACGGCCTTCCGGCTGCCCGCCTTCGCCCTGGCGGCGCTGGTGCCCGCCCTCACCTTCCTCCTGGGCAGCGCGGTGTTCAGCCGCGCCGCGGGCCTCTTCGCCGCGCTCTCCTTCCTGCTCGTGCCCCGCCAGTACTTCAACGCGGAGCTCGCCTGCTTCGACATGCCCATCGCCGCCATGTGGCTGCTGGTGGTCTACGCCTTCTGGCGCGCGCTCGAGGACCGGAACTGGGGCGTGCTGTGCGGCGTCTTCTTCGGCCTCGCGGTGTGCACCAAGCACAACGCCCTCTTCCTGCCCTTCTGCCTCGCGCCCTTCGCCCTGTGGCGCGCGTGGCGCACCAGCGAGGGCCACCCCGCCGCGCGTCTCGGCATGCAGCGCGTGCTCGTGCTGTTCGCCGCGGTGGCGGGGCTCTACGCGCTGCTCGTGTTGAGCCTCGGGCCCGAGGGCTTCCAGCGGAAGTTCTTCCTGCTCAGCCCCCACACCCTGCTCTTCGTCGTGCTGGCCGTGGGCTCGCTGGGGATGCTGCACTTCCTCAACGAGGAGCACGCCCCCACCGCGCTCGCCCTCCTGCCCCTGGCCACCATGGCCGTGTTCGGCCCGATCATCTTCTACCTGCACTGGCCCTACCTCTGGCACGCGCCGGTGGACCGGACGGCCTGGTACCTCGTCTTCCACGCCACCCACAACCACTACGCCTGGTTCTACCTGGGCACGCTCATGCGCGAGCCCCCCTTCCCCTGGGACTACGTGGTGGTGAAGACGGCGCTCACCGTGCCCACCAGCCTCTTCGTCCCCATGGTGACGGGCCTGGGCGTGCTCGCCGCCCGGGGACTGCTCGGCCTCTTCACCCGCACGCGCGAGTGGGTGCGCCCCCTCTGCCTCGCCGAGGTGCTCGTGGGCGTCAACGCCGTGGCCTCCATCCTCATCATCAGCCCGCCCAACGTGCCGCACTTCGGCGGCGTGAAGCACTGGCTGCCCTCCATGCCCTTCCTCGGCCTGCTCGCGGGCGTGGCGGTGGCGCGCGGCTGCGAGGCGCTCACCGGCTGGCTGCGCGAGCGCTGGCCCCGGGTGCCCCTCGCGGCGGTGGCCACCCCCGTCTTCGCGCTGTTGATGCTGCCCGCGCTCCTCGCGCTCGTGCGCGTGTTCCCCTACGGCACGAGCTACTACTCGGATCTCGCCGGGGGCCTGCCGGGCGCGGCCTCCCTGGGCATGCAGCGCCAGTTCTGGTCGAGCAACGTGACGGCGGTGCTGCCGTGGATCAACGCCCACGCGCCGCGCGACGCGCGCGTCTTCCTGCACGAGGTGACGGGCTTCGCCTTCCAGGACTACCAGCGCGAGGGGCTGCTGCGCGCGGACCTGCGCCCCGGGGGCATCGGGGACTCGGACGTCGCGGCGTACCAGTACCACCAGGAGTTCCGCGAGCACGAGTTCGCCCTCTGGCAGGCCTACGGCACGCGCACGCCCGTCACCGGGCTCTACCTGGACGAGACCCCGCAAATCATCGTCTATCAACGTCCCTGAGCCCCCGGGGGCAGGACGGATCGAGTCATGACGCACCGGGTCTGTTCAGGCTCGGACGGCGAGTGGCATCGTGGAGCGCACTCACGCAATCCAGGACTAGGCTGCATCGTACGGAGGGACATCTCCAGGGAGGCGACATGACGCGGTGGATGTGGGCCGTGACACTGGTGGTGCTGGGTGGGCTGGGCTGTCAGCAGGAGCAGAAGGCGGCGCCACCAGCGCGCGCGGAAATCCGGGCACTGAGCAACGCCACGGTGGAGTTCATCCCCAAGGAAGGGCAGCACCCCTACTGCCTGCTCTACACGGTGTCGGAGAAGGGCATCATCCGGCAGCTCACCATGACGCGCGAGAACCGCTCCATCCGGTGCGAGCCCGGCAAGCGCATCTACAACTCCAGCTTCCGCATCCCCGTGGAGGAGGGGAAGATTCGCGCCTACATCTTCTTCTCGGACCAGCGGATCCAAGCCGGCTCCGTGGCGCAGCAGCTCTATGACTTGAGGGACAGGCCGCGGGTGACCGCCATGGACTTCCGGCTGCCCGGCGCCGTGTCGGTGGAGCAGTTGGAGTTCACGCCCCAGCCCGGAGGCCCGGCCGTGCCCGACGCGGTCGAGGGCTCGACGGATCTCCCCGACAACCCCGAGGCCGCCCAGCCCGAGGACGAGGAGCCCGCCATGCAGCTCGAGCCCCAGGGCAACGCCCGTCCCACCCCGCCCACTCCGGCCAACTGACGCCCTCCGAGCACGAATGGCTCGAAGGGCGCCCTTCATTTCTCCTCGAACATGGCGTGGATGACCCGCCAGGCGAGCTGCACCTCCCGGCCGGACAACCGGCCGAGGAAGTCGCAGATCTCCGCCACCCGGTCGGGCTTCTCCCGTCCGAACCCCTGGAAGAGCGTCTTGAGGGAGAGATCGAGCCCCTCGGACAGCTTGTTCAGTGTCGCCAGGGAAGGAGAGAACCCGCCACGCTCGATCCGCCGGATGGCATCCACGGACAGCTCACTGCGCTCCGCGAGTTCTTCCTGGGTCAGTTTGCGTGAATTCCTGAGGCGCTTCACATGATGGCCGAACCGCCCCGCCAGAATGGCTTTCTCATTGTCCATAAGCGCGGCCGGTAATCTTGTGGGCACCGACCGCGCTGTGAAGTGAGGATGTTCGGGGTTGGAAACTGCATCGCCTCCAGGCGTCAGCTCAGAACGACTCCCGAAGCATTGCCCTCAAATCATCCAGTGTGCATGGACGGGGATTGCCCCGGTGGGAAGCATCCTGGAAGGCCTTGTCGACGATGCGCTCCAGGTCCTTCTCCTGGACACCCACATCGCGCAGGCGCACGGGAATGCCGATGGTGGCGTTGAGCTTGCGCACGCGCTCCACGGCATTGACGGCGAGCGCCTCCTCACGCGCGGTGGAGGTGTCGCCCATGGCCTGGGCCACGCGCGCCAGCCGCGCGGTGCACGAGGGGCGGTTGAACTCCATCACCACGGGCAGCACGATGGCGTTGGCGAGCCCATGGTGCACCTTGGAGATGGGCGTGAGCGCGTGCGCCAGCGCGTGGCAGGCCCCCAGGCCCTTCTGGAAGGCCATGGCGCCCTGCATGGCGGCGACCATCATGTCCGAGCGCGCCACGAGGTTCTTGCCATCGGAGACGGCGAGGGGCAGCGAGCGCGCCACGCGGGCGATGCCGTCGATGGCCACCGCGTCCGCCAGCGGGTGGAAGCCGTTGGACAGGTAGGCCTCCAGGCAGTGGGTGAAGGCGTCCATGCCCGTGGCGGCCGTGGGCCCGGGCGGCAGGCCCAGCGTCAGCTCGGGGTCGCAGATGGCCGCCTTGGGCATGAGGAACGGGCTGAAGATGACCGTCTTGCGGCCCGTGTCCGACAGCGTCGCCACGCCCGAGCGGCTCACCTCCGAGCCGGTGCCCGCGGTGGTGGGGATGGCGATGAGCGGCGGCATGTCGTCGCGCACGTACTGGTCACCCCCCGTCGCGTCGTCATAGCGCGACAGCGGCGGCTCGTGCGTGGTGAGCACCTGCACGAGCTTGGCCGCGTCCAGCGGGCTGCCTCCGCCGATGGCGATGATGCCGTCGCACTGGTGGCGCCGGTACGCCTCCAGGCCCGCGACGGCATCGTGCTCGGTGGGGTCCGGGTTCACCTGCTCGAAGGAGGCGTACGCCACGTTCGCGCCCTTGAGCACGTCATAGACGCGTTGCACGAGCCCCGCCTTCACCACCCCCGCGTCCGTCATCACCAACGGGCGCTTCATGTTCAGCCGCGCCACCTGCGCGGGCAGGCGCTGCAGCGCTCCCGCGCCGAAGACGATCTTCGTGGGCCACGACATCTCGGTGATGCGTGGCTCGCTCGGCATGTCGAACGGTATCATTCCGTGTCTCCTGACTACGCGATGAGCGCCTGCATGGGAGCGCCTAGATGAGCTCCATGTAGCGCTCGAGTTCCCAGTTCGTGACGGCGCGCTCATACTGCCGCGCCTCCCACTCGCGCGTACGCACGAAGTGGTCCACGAATTCCTCGCCGAGGATCTGCCGGGCGCGCTCGGACTGCTTGAGCAGCGCCACCGCCTCCTTGAGCGAGCGCGGCAGCGGGGGCGCACCGGACGCGTAGCCATTGCCCGCGCAGGCCTCGGGCGGCTCCACCTCGTTCTCGATGCCCCACAGCCCCGCGGCCAGGCTGGCCGCCATGGCCACGTACGCGTTCATGTCCGCGCCCGGCTGGCGGTACTCCAGGCGCATCGACTTGGGGCTGTCGCCAATCACGCGCACCGCCGTGGTGCGGTTCTCCCGGCCCCACGTCGCCGTCACCGGCGCCCACGTGTTCTCCACGCTGCGCTTGTAGCTGTTGACCGTGGGCCAGTAGAGCGCCGTCAGCTCCGGCATCAGCGAAATCTGCCCGCCGATATACTGGCGCATGAGCGTGCTCATGCCGTCGCGCGCGTCCGGATCGTGGAAGACGTTCTCCTCGCTCTTGAGGCCCCACAGCGACTGGTGGATGTGGCCCGAGCACCCGGGCAGCTTGGGGTCCACCTTCGCCATGAAGCAGGCGGTGAGCCCATGGCGCGCGCAGATCTCCTTGACCGCCGTCTTGAAGAGCACCGCCTTGTCGGCGATCTTCTCCAGGGTGTCGTAGCGCACCGCGGCCTCGAAGACGCCCGGACCCGTCTCGGTGTGGAAGCCCTCCAGCTCCACGCCGAAGTCCCGGCAGCCGTTGATGATGTCGTGCACGAGCGGCGCGTTGAGCGACGTGCGCAGCCACGAGTAGCCGAACATGCCGGGGGTGAGCGGCGTGAGGCGCGTGTAGCCCTTGTCCTTGAGCGACTGCGGCGTCTCCTTGAAGATGAAGAACTCGAACTCGGCGCCGAACTTGGGCACGAAGCCCATCTCCCGCGCGCGCCTGCCCACCTTCTGCAGGAGCTGGCGGGGGCTCGGCTCGAAGGGCGAGCCGTCCGGGTTCACGAAGTCCAGCAGGAAGGCCGCCGTGTCCGGCTCCCAGGGGATGATGCGCGCGGAGCTCGTGTCCACCCGGCACTGGCCGTCCGGGTAGCCCGTGTGCCAGCCCGTCACCTGGGTGTTGTCGAGCAGCTCGTCCGCGATGTCCCACCCGAACACCACGTCACAGAAGCCCATGCCGCTCTTGCACGCGGAGAAGAACTTCTCCACGGAGACGTACTTGCCGCGCCAGACGCCGTCCAGGTCCACTCCGCCCAGCTTCACCTGCCGGACGCCCTTCTCCTCGAACCATTTCTGCAACACGTCCGTGCCCGAGGGCATCCGCCCCACGGGCCTGCTGCCCGCGTCGCGCTCCTTCTTCTCCGCGCGCGCCCGCCTGCTCGCGGGGGACGGCAACGTGATGACCTTCGCCTTGGAACGACTCGCCATTGGCCTCCTCCTTCTCCCACTGCCCATGAAGTGCCCTCTGTCGTGTCTTCAACGGCCCGCTTCCGCGGAGGATAGCCTCTTCGCGGGGTCCACACCCCGCCGCGCGATGCACATCTTGAGCGCGGCCCGGCGAGGTGAAAGCGTATGCGCGTTGGACATCCAGTGGACTCCCCACCACCCTGGACGCACGTCGCAAGTGAACGGGCGTCAACACAACCAGCAGCCGAAGCTAGGGGGGGCCCCCCCTGCCGGCAACCCAGGTCGAAACCGAGGCCATGAAGAACGTTCTCCTGTTGAAAGCCGGTGATGCGGCCCGGCCCGTCCAGCTCAGCGTGGGTGACTACGACCAGTGGTTCGTCGAGTCGCTCGGACCGGATGGGTGCCGCTTCGACATCCTCCACGCGCACCAGGGCGCCGAGCTGCCCCCGAGCGCCGCCGGCTACGACGCGGTGATGATGACCGGCTCCCCCAAGTCGGTGACCCAACTGGAACCCTGGATGGAGCGCGCCGCGGACTTCATGCTGGGCGCCGCCGCCCGGGGGGTGCCCGTGCTCGGGGTATGCTTTGGGCACCAACTCCTCGCCCATGCCCACGGGGCGCGGGTGGTGCGCAACACCCAGGGGCGGGAGATTGGCACCGTGGAGGTGCGCCTGAGCCCGGAGGGGCGGAAGGATCCGCTCTTCCACGAATTGCCCGAGACCTTCGTCGTCCAGGCCACCCACGAGGACATCGTCGAGCGCCCACCCGAGGGGGCCACGGTGCTCGCGGGCAACGAGAACACGGCGGTGCAGGCGCTCGCCTTCGGTCCGCTCATCCGGGGGGTCCAATTCCACCCCGAGGTGCATCCGGCCGCCATGCGCGCCCTCATCCTCGCCCGGCAGGAGAAGCTGGAGGCCGAGGCCGCCGCCCGGGGGCAGTCACCGGCGGAGCGCGTGCCCCGGCTCCTGGCGGGCATCACCCCGGCACCCGCCGGACACGCCATCCTGCGTAACTTCCTGGAGCGGTTCACCTGAGCATCCCCCTGGAGTAGGGAGCAAGCCATGGCCTCGCGCTGGGACTACCTCTTCGACACCAAGCCGGTCCCCATGATGGACCACCTCCTGGAGGAGGTGGCCAAGCTGCTGGCCAAGGACCTGCGGCAGTGGCCGCCACCGGTCCAGGAGATAGACCTGGACACGGGAGGGCAGTTCGCCTCCCTGTACACCGAGCCGACCCCCCGCCCCGCCGAGGCCGTCTACGAGGAGGCGCTCCGGCTGTCGCGCTGGGAGCTGGAGCGCGAGCTGGACGCCTACGACGACTACATGCGCAACAAGCGCTACCTGGAGCGGGGGCTGGCACCGACGGACCGTCTGCCCCTGCTGCTGCTCAACCGCTGGGTGGTGGACCAGATGCTGGGGCTGGGCGAAGCTACCGAGGGCCGGGTGAACCGCCGGCTGATGCTGCGCTGCCTGGAGCGACTGGAAGCCCACAGAAGGCGCGTCATAATCCCCTCCGCTTGAGACCCAGTCAGCCCTCTGCCATAAGCCGCGCCATGCAGCATCACGAGCTCGATCTCCTCGCGCAGCGCCGCAAGCGCTTCTACATCCTCGCGGGTTTGTGGCTGGTCATCGCCACCATCCTGTTCTTCTTCCGCTCGGTGCTGCTGCCCTTCGCGGGCGCCGCGTTGATCGCCTACCTGGTGCACCCGCTCGTCACACGCCTCACACGCGTGCAGGTGCGCGGGCACGCCATTCCGCGCTGGGTGGGCATCCTGCTCATCTACTCGGGCTTCTTCCTCGCGCTCTACCTCTTCTTCATCGCCATGGTGCCGCAGCTCTACCAGGAGCTGGCGCGCATCAGCCGCGATGGCGTCACCTTCCTCAACTCGCTCACGCCCGAGCGCATCCACGTGCTCGCCGACCGCGTGGAGGACTGGCTGCGCGCCAAGGGCATCCCCGTGGCGCTCGCCACGCCCGAGGAGATGCGCAACGGCGTGTCCGGCGGCGGCGTGACGGTGGACCTGGAGAAGATCCTCCAGGACGTGGCCGCGCAGCTCACGGGGCTGATTCGCCAGCACCTGGGGGACATCGTCACCGTGTCGCGCCACATCATCACCTCGGTGGTGGCCGGCGTGTTCATGACGTTCTTCATCCTGATGGTGGCCGCGTTCTTCTCCATCGACGCGCACGCCGTCGTGGGCTACTTCACCAGCCTGTTGCCGGCCGAGTACGGCACCGACTCGCAGCGCCTGCTCGAGCGGATTGATCGCTCGCTGTCCGGCGTCGTGCGCGGCCAGGTGACCATCTGCCTCGTCAACGGCACGCTCACCTTCCTGGGGCTGGTGCTCTTCGGGGTGAAGTTCGCCTTCCTGCTGGCCACGGTGGCCACCGTGTTCAGCCTCATCCCCATCTTCGGCACCATCCTCAGCTCGGTGCCCATCGTGCTCATCGCGCTGGCGGACGGCTTCCAGAAGGGCGTGGCCATCCTGCTGTGGATCATCGGCATCCACGCGCTGGAGGCGTACTTCCTCAACCCGAAGATCATGGGCCAGGCCGCACGCATCCACCCGGTCATCGTGGCCTTCAGCCTCATCGCCGGGGAGACGACGTTCGGCCTGGTGGGCGCGCTCTTCGCGGTGCCCGTGGCCTCCATCATCGTGGCCTGCTTCGACTACGCGCGCCTCAAGGCGCAGCCCCACGTGGCGGAGGCCTCGCTGGAGGTGAAGTAGGCGAGGAGGGGGACCTCACCCGCTGCAGGCGGCCTCGCAGCGCGACTCGCGGCAGAAGACGAAGCAGCGGCCACAGTCGAGGTGGTCGGCGGGACAGGTGCCGTCACACTTCACCCCGCTGCAGTTGGGCCCGTCCTGCACGTGCGTGGGGTTGGTGCCCAGCCCGCAGCAGGCGTTCCCCGTGCAGTCCGAGTCCTGGTAGCAGGTGCGGTTGGACAGGGGGGTGGGATTGCCCCCGAAGTCATCCAGGTCGATCGGTTCGCATCCGGAGGTCAGCGAGAGCACCGCCCCCAACACGACGAGGGCGGACGGAAAGGCGAAACGGGTGCTGCGCATGCAACGGCTCCCTTCGTGAGAACGAAGGGAGAGTATTAACGGTTCATCGAGCCGAGGAACTCGGCGTTCGCGGCCGTCGGGCGCATGTGTTTGAGCACGAACTCCATCGCGTCGATGGGCGTGAACGGGTGGAGCACCTGGCGCAGCGCGGTGATGCGCACGAGGTCCGCCTGGGTGAGCAGCAGCTCCTCCTTGCGCGTGCCGGACTTGTTGATGTCGAGCGTCGGGAAGATGCGCTTCTCCATCAGCTTGCGGTCCAGGACGATTTCGGAGTTACCCGTGCCCTTGAACTCCTCGAAGATGACCTCGTCCATGCGGCTGCCGGTGTCGATGAGCGCGGTGCCGATGATGGTGAGGCTGCCGCCCTCCTCGATGTTGCGCGCGGCGCCGAAGAAGCGCTTGGGCTTGTGCAGGGCGTTGGCGTCCACGCCGCCCGAGAGGATCTTCCCCGAGGCCGGCACCACCGTGTTGTAGGCGCGCGCCAGACGGGTGATGGAGTCCAGGAGGATGCACACGTCGTACTTCTGCTCGACCAGGCGCTTGGCCTTGTCGATGACCATCTCCGCCACCTGCACGTGGCGCGTGGCGGGCTCGTCGAAGGTGGAGCTGACCACCTCGCCGCGCACGTTGCGCGCCATGTCCGTCACTTCCTCGGGGCGCTCGTCCACCAGCAGCACGATGAGGTAGACGTCCGGGTGGTTCTTGGAGATGGCGTGCGCGATGTTCTGCAGGAGCACCGTCTTACCGGCCTTGGGCGGCGCCACGATGAGGCAGCGCTGGCCGAGCCCGATGGGGCAGAACAAGTCGATGATGCGCGTGGTCATCTCCGCCCCATCGTGCTCGAGCTTCAGCTTGCGCGTGGGGTAGAGCGGCGTGAGGTTGTCGAAGAGGATGCGGTCGCGCGTCACCTCGGACAGGGGGTCCGCGAAGTTGACCTTGTCCACCTTCTGCAGGGCGAAGAAGCGCTCGCCCTCGCGCGGCTGGCGGATGGGGCCCGTCACCGTGTCGCCCGGCCGCAGGTTGAAGCGGCGCACCTGCGAGGGCGACACGTAGATGTCGTCCGGGCTCGCCTGGTAATCGCTGTCCGCGCTGCGCAGGAAGCCGAAGCCGTCGCTGAGCAGCTCCAGCACGCCTTCCGCGTGCACCTCGAACTTCTTGTCCGCGATGCCCGAGAGCAGCGCGAAGATGAGATCCTGCTTCTTCAGGCCCTGGTAGCCCTCGATGCCGAAGTCGTGGGCCATCTTCGCCAGGTCCGTGATCTTCATGCGCTTGAGGTCATTGAGCTTGATGACCTGCATGGCCGGCGCGTCCGAGGGGCCGGCGTCCGCGCCCGAGGACACCTCGACGAGCTCGGGAGCTGGAGCCTGCTGGGAGGCCTCCTCCTCGTGATCGGCCGCCGCGCGCACCTCCTGGTACTCCTCATCCCGGACGGGGTGCGAGGGGATGGGCGTGAGGACCGGGCGCGGCGTGGCGACCACCGGGGCCTCCTCGGCCGCGGGCTCCTCGTCCCGGCGGGCCGACGTCCGGCGGCGCGTGGGCTTCTCGGACTCGTCGCGCTCCACCGTCTTGGCCCGGGTCGAGCGGCGCTTGGGCTTTTCTTCCTCGATGTCGACGACCTGGGGGGCGAGGAGCTTCTCTTTGGGGGAACGGGCTTTGGCCATGGTGCGGGGCTGTACTTGCGGCGCGGGGGGGGAGAACGCGCTCGGGAATGTCGTGGAAGTGTCCGGGGGGGACTCGAAGCGCCCTCAGGGCGGCACCGGGATCCCTTCTTGCCGGGACCACGCGGGTGGGAGAACCTTGTGCTGGGAAGAGGTGGCGCCTGAAGGTGCGACAACAACCCTCATGCGCTCGACACGAGGTTATTGACCACCTCCAGAGCTGTCAAGGCATCCTCGCATCCTGAGCCACCAGGCAACAGAGCCCCCGCATATTCCAGTCCAGCCGCCGAGTCCCTCCTCCGTGACCGTCTCGAAATCCGCCGACGCCGCCCGCATCGGGCAGCTCCGAAAAGAACTCGCCTACCACAACCACCGCTACTACGTGCTCGACTCGCCGGAGGTGAGCGACGCGGAATACGACCGGCTCATGCGCGAGCTGCAGGAGCTGGAGTCCCGCCATCCGGACCTCGTCACCGCTGACTCGCCCACCCGCCGGGTGGGAGGCGCTCCGGCGGAGAAGTTCGAGAAGGTGCGCCACCGCGTGGCCATGTTGTCGCTGGCCAACGTCTTCGACGACGAGGGGCTGAGCGACTTCGACGAGCGCATCCGCCGCCAGACGGGACTCGCCCAGGTGGGCTACGTCTGCGAGCCCAAGCTGGACGGGCTCGCCATCACCCTCACCTACGAGCAGGGCCGCTTCGTGCGCGGCGCCACGCGGGGAGATGGGACCGAGGGAGAGGACGTGAGCGCGAACCTGCGCACCCTGCGCGGCCTGCCCACGGAGCTCCTGCCCCAGGACGGGGTGAAGGCGCCCGAGATGATTGAAGTGCGCGGCGAGGTCTTCATCTCCAAGAAGGACTTCAAGCGGCTCAACGACAAGCGCGAGGAGGAGGGCGAGCCGCTCTTCGCCAACCCGCGCAACGCCGCCGCCGGCAGCCTGCGCCAGTTGGATCCCCGCATCACCGCGTCACGGCCGCTGTCGCTCTTCCTGTACGAGTGCGTGCCGGGCGAGGGCGTGCCCGCGTTCCGCTCGCATACGGAGAAGCTCGGCTACCTGCGCTCGCTGGGGCTGCCGGTGAACCGGGCGGTGAGCGTGCCGAGCGTGGAGGGGGTGCGCGAGCAGTACCGCGCGAGCCTGGAGGGCCGCCACGCGCTGCCCTTCGAGGTGGACGGCATGGTGGTGAAGGTGGACGACGAGGACCTGCGCCAGCGCCTGGGCCAGGTGTCCAAGAGTCCGCGCTGGGCCGTGGCCTACAAGTTCCCGCCCGAGGAGGAGTCGACGCTCGTCGAGGACATCCAGGTGTACGTGGGGCGCACGGGCGCGCTCACGCCGGTGGCGCACCTCAAGCCGGTGAAGGTGGGCGGCGTCACGGTGAGCCGCGCTACGCTGCACAACGAGGACGAGCTGCGGCGCAAGGACGTGCGCAAGGGCGACACCGTCTTCATCCGCCGCGCGGGCGACGTCATCCCGGAGATCGTCAAGGTGGTGGAGGGCAAGCGGCCCGAGGGCGCCACCCCCTTCGTCTTCCCCACCGAGTGCCCGGTGTGCCACGCGGCGGCCGTGAAGGACGAGGAGGGCGCCATCATCCGCTGCACGGGCGCCACCTGCCCCGCGCAGCTCGTGGAGAAGGTACGCCACTTCGCCTCGCGCACCGCCATGGACGTGGACGGCCTGGGCGAGAAGCTGGCCGCGCAGCTCGTGGAGACGGGGCTGGTCAAGAGCTTCGCGGACCTCTACCACCTCACGCGCGAGAAGCTCCTCACGCTCGAGCGCATGGGGGACAAGAGCGCGGACAACCTGCTGGCGAGCATCGAGCGCTCCAAGCAGACGACCCAGCCGCGCTTCCTCTACGCGCTGGGCATCCGGCATGTGGGCGAGTCCACCGCGCGCGTGCTCGCCGAGGCCTTCCCCGACGTGCGCGGGCTCTACACGGCCAGCCTCGAGGACATCACCCGCGTGAAGGACGTGGGTCCCACCATGGCCGAGGTCATCCATACCTTCTTCCATGAGCCGCTCAATCGCGAGGCCATCGACGCGCTGCTCGCCGCGGGCGTCACCCCCGCGCCGCCCGTCGTCGTCAAGACGGGCGTGTTCTCGGGAAAGACGGTGGTTCTCACCGGGGGTATGAGTGGAATGAGCCGGGAGCAAGCCAAGGAGGAAATCGAGCGCCGGGGTGGCAAGGTATCGGGAAGTGTCTCTCGCAAGACGGACCTGGTGGTGGCGGGCGAGGATGCGGGCAGCAAGCTGAAGAAGGCCCAGGAGCTCGGGGTAAGAATCGTGGACGAGCAGGCCTTCCTCCAATTGCTCCAGACGGACGCACGAGGCTAGGAGGCGTGGGCAGCATGGACAGTCGTCGAGTGAGCCTGCGGATCCGGGGCCGGGTGCAGGGCGTCTACTTCCGGGAGAGCGCCCGCACCGAGGCCCTGCGGCTGGGCCTCAAGGGCTGGGTGCGCAACCTGCCCGACGGCTCGGTGGAGGCGGTGGCCGAGGGCCCGCTCCACGCCCTGGAAGCCTTCGTCAGCTGGAGCCACCGCGGCCCTCCCCAGGCGCGCGTGACGGAAGTGGAGCGCGCCGATGCCGAGGCGCTCGGGGAGTTCATCACCTTCATCGTGGAGCGCAGCTCATGAATCCCTACGCGCCAGCGTCCCTGACGTCCATGCTGGGCATCAAGTCCGGCAGCAAGGTCTCGGTCATCAACCCCCCGCGCGGCTTCGTCCAGAAGCTCAACCCCCTGCCCGACGGCGTGGAGTTCCTCATCACCGCCCAGACGGGCCTGGACATCATCCTCTTCTTCACCCAGGACACGCACGAGCTCGTCCAGCGCCTGCCCGCGCTCTCGCGCGCCATGACGCTCCAGGGCGGCATCTGGGTGTGCTGGCCCAGCGGCGAGGGGATCAAGACGGCCCTGAGCGAGGACTTCATCCGCCAGGCGGCGCTGGACATCGGCATGGTGGACAACAAGCTGTGTCTCATCGACACGACCTGGACGGGCCTGCGCCTGGTGCGCCGCCCCCGGGGCCGCCTGGACAAGCCCGACTACCGCAAGCGGGCCCCCACCGCCCAGGCCTGAGCCCCCCTCCAGGCTGCCAGACGGCGGACATTTTCCATGTCGCGCCTTTACAGGTCGTATCAGGCGTGAAAACCTTTCGTTGTTTTCAGGCCTCGGACCTCCCCACCAGGGGTGGGGAGTTCAGTCGCCAGTGGATTTTGAGACGGGTGCGTTCCCGGCGGAACCGGGCGCGCTGGCCGTTCCGCGCTTCTGCCACCCCCAAGGCGCCCACGCATGGGCTCCGACCGGGTGAGTAAGGACGAAGCCGGGCGGCCCGGGCGCCAGGGCTGTCTCGAACGCTCGATTAGCAGTCAGTCCCCGCCCGGCACGGTGCCGGACAATCGCGGGGCGACCTTGAACTCGGAGGAGCAGGCCGTGGTCCCCTCATCCCCCCCTCGCGCGCGGCACCCGGGCCCCCGGACACACGGGTCTGCCCTCGTCCGCACGCGCGGAGGTGCAGGGACCGCCTCTCCCCTCGCAGCGCGCTCGGAAGCTGGAGACGCCGTCGCCTCCCGTCCGCCGGAGCTCACGCCTCCCCGCGCGCGCCCAGGATTCGTCCATGAGCAGCATCCTCGTCATCAACGCCGCGGGCCGGGAGACCCGGGTTGCCCTCGTCGAGAACGGGCACATCGCGGAGTTCTACCTCGAGCGTAAGAAGGACAAGGGAGTCGTCGGCAACATCTACAAGGGCCGCGTGGTCCGGGTGCTCCCCGGCATGCAGGCGGCTTTCGTCGACATCGGCCTGGAAAAGGCCGCCTTCCTCTACGTCAGCGACGTCGTCTACGACCCGGACTTCGCCCGGGCCCAGTTCGAGCTGACCGAGGGCGAGCACGAAGACGCCCTCGACGTGCCCGAGGAGTCCGAGGCCATGGCCGCCGAGGCGGCCCACCACGAGCCCTCCGAGCCGGAAGCCGAGGTGAACGAGCCCGCCCCTCCGGCCGCCGACGTCGCCCCCGCGCTCGACGCCGCGGCGGCGCCCACCGGGGCGACCGCTCCCGCTCAGGCGCAGCCCGCCAGCCCCGAGCCCTCCACCCTCGAGGCCGCTCCCGCCCCCGTCGCGGAGGCCGCTGCCTCCCCGGTGACGGAGACGCCCTCGGTGGTGTCCGCGCCCATCGAGGCGCGGGCCGTGCCCGAGCCCCTCGTCGCGCCCGAGGCGCTCGCGCCCGTGACCGAGGCCGCCCCGGTCGTGACCGAGGCGACTCTGCCCGTGGCCGAGACGGCTCCGGACGCGGCCGTGGCCCCGCCCGCTCCCGAGAGCACCCCCACCGAGCCCGCCGTCGCCGCGACGGGTGCCTCCACGAGCGCCGGGGAGAGCACCCCCGCCCCCGCCCTGCGTCCGGAGACGGCCGCTGGCGAGCGCCGCGCGCCCCGGGAGAACCGCGAGGCCGCCCGCGAGGCGCGTGAGGGCCGCCGCGACCAGAAGGACCGCGAGCGCGACAAGGACCGGGAGAAGGACAAGCCCCGCAAGGCGCGCGACGAGCAGCCGCAGCGCAAGCGCGAGGAGGAGAAGAACAAGCCGCGCAAGACGGCGAAGATCGAGGAGCTCCTGAAGGTGGGCCAGGAGGTCGTGGTGCAGATCTCCAAGGATCCCATCGGGACCAAGGGCGCGCGCCTCACCTCGCACATCTCCATTCCGGGCCGCCACCTGGTGTTCATGCCCACGGTGGACCACGTGGGCATCAGCCGCCGCATCTCCAACGAGAAGGAGCGCAAGCGCCTGCGCGAGATGGTGGACCGCTTCCGTCCGCCCGGCACGGGCTTCATCGTGCGCACGGTGGCCGAGAACGTGCCCCAGGAGAAGCTCGAGAGCGACATCCGCTTCCTCATCGAGGTGTGGAACCAGGTGGTGCGCCGCAACGAGAAGCGCGGCGGCTCGGGCCTGTTGCACCCGGACCTGGATCTCATCCTGCGCGCCACGCGCGACCTGTTCGCCCACGACGTGGAGAAGCTCGTCGTGGACGACCGCGAGGAGTACGAGCGCATCCTCGGCTTCGTGAACGCGCAGGACCCGGCGCTCAAGGACCGGGTGGTGCTGCACGAGTCGGACGAGCCCATCTTCGACGCCTACGGAATCGAACACGAGCTGCAGCGCGCCACCCAGCGCAAGGTGTGGCTCAAGAGCGGCGGCTACCTCATCATCGATCAGGCCGAGGCGCTCACCGCCATCGACGTCAACTCGGGCCGCTACGTCGGCAAGAAGAGCCTCGAGGAGACGATCACCAAGATCAACGTCGAGGCGGCCAAGGAGATCGTCTACCAGCTGCGGCTGCGCAACATCGGCGGCATCATCATCTGCGACTTCATCGACATGGAGAAGCCGCAGAACCGCGACAAGGTCTTCAAGTCCCTGCAGGAGGCGCTGGGCCGGGACAAGGCCAAGACGAACGTGCTGCGCATCTCCGAGCTGGGCCTGGTGGAGATGACGCGCAAGCGCGTGCGCGAGTCCATCGGCCGCGTCCTCCACGAGGACTGCCCGTACTGCGACGGCAAGGGCTTCGTGAAGACGGCCACCACGGTGGCCTACGAGATCTTCGGGGAAATCCGCCGCGAGGCGCCCGGCTACAAGGACCCCACGCTGGTCATCAACTGCAACGCCGAGGTGGCGCGGCTGCTCCAGGGCGAGGAGCGGCAGGAGCTGCGCCACCTGATGGACCGCTACAACAAGTCCATCCAGGTGAAGGCGCAGCAGAACTACCACCGCGAGCAGTACGACGTGTACGGCCGCAGCGCCCAGGGTGGAGACCACAAGGTGGCCTCCTCACCGGGCTCGGGAGACGGCGAACTGTCGATGCAGCGCCGCCCGGAGAGCGGCGGCGGCGAGCGCGGTTTCCGCTCGGAGGGCAGTCCGGGCCGGAGTGACCGGGGCGAGCGGGGTGAGCGCGACCGGGACCGCGGCAGCGGCGGCGGCCGGGGCGAGCGCGACCGGGGAGACCGCGGCGGCGGTGGCCGGGGCGAGCGCGACCGCGACCGTGAACGCAACAGCGGCGGCCGGGGCGAGCGTGACCGGGGAGACCGGGACCGCGGCGGCGGCGGCGGCGGTGGCCGGGATCGGGACCGCAATCGCGGAGAGCAGCGCCGGTCCGAGCCGCGCGAGGGGCGTGAGGGCCGAGAGGGACGTGAGGCCCGGGCCCAGACGGCCCCGGCGGGAGAGCAGCAGTCCGGCTCGGGCGGCACTCCGCCCGCGTCCTCGGGCGGCGGCGAGTCCAGCGGCGGCAATCAGTGAAGGCGGGCGTCCGGAGCCCGGTCACCTGAGGAACGGTGGCCGCCTGGACGCTCCCTGGAGTGACGAGCGGACGCCCTCTGGCCGCATCCGCTCGTGATTGATTAGCCTGCGAGGCTCGGATGTGGACCCTCCCCTCGCTCTTCCTCCAGCGGCTGCGCACCCGCGCGCTTCAGTGGGCCCGGCGCACCTGGGCGCCCCTGGAGCGAACCCGGGCGGGCCGCTTCGCCGCGGACACCGCGCTCGCGGTGCGCAGTCTGGCCCGCGGCTTCCAGGGGGAAAACATCCGCCTGCGGGCCGCGGCGCTCACCTACATCAGTGTCTTCTCGCTGGTTCCGCTGCTGACGGTGGTGCTCGCCCTGCTCGGGGCCTACCACCAACAAGCCTTCCAGCACCGCCTCCGGGAGTTCATCTCCGCCGTGCTGGCGCCCGGGGTGCGTGAGGAGTCGGCCACCTTCCTCGAGGGGTTTCTCGAGCCGGGCAATACGACGGCCATTGGAAGCGCGGGCTTTCTCGGCCTGCTCTTCTCGTCGGGCTCGCTGCTGCACAACATCGACGTGTCGCTGAACGAAATCTGGGGGGTGAAGAACCACCGCCCCTGGTACGTGCGCGGCCTCATCTACGCGGGCCTGCTACTGCTGGGGCCGCTGATGCTGGCGCTCTCGTTCGCGGGAACGCGCGGCGTGCGCTCGCTGCTCGAGGGCACCCACACCCCGCTCTTCCTGGACCTCTTCGAGCTGCTGTTCGGCGCCCTGTCCCCCCTCACCGCGATCACGGGGCTCACCCTGCTCTACGTCGTGACGCCCAACACCCATGTGCGGTGGCGCTCGGCGCTCGCGGGGGGACTCGTCGCGGGAGTGGCCTGGAGCGTGGCGCGGCACCTGTACACGGGCATCGCCGCGTACAGCTTCCGCCACAACCCGCTCTACGCCTCCCTCGGCGCGCTGCCCATGTTCCTGGCGTGGCTGTACGTGGACTGGCTCATCCTCCTCGGAGGCGCCCGGCTGTCCTACGCGGTGGAGCACGCCACCTTCCGCGACTCGCTGTGGGCCTTCGGAGCGCACCCCCGAGCCAGGGAGCTGGTGGCCGCCCAGCTCGCCCAGGAGACCACCCTCGTCTGGTTCGACGGCACCCCGCCGCCCCTCCCCCGGGAGCTGGCCCTGCGCCTGCGCGTCGCCGAGTCGCTCGTCGACGAGGTGGCCGAGGACCTGGAGCGTGCGGGTCTGCTCGCGCGCCACCACCGGGGAGGATTGCTTCCCGCCCGCTCCCCCAGCGAGTTGACCCTGGCCGACCTGACCCTCGCGGTCCACGGCGTCTACAGTCCCGTCGCCCCCGGCGACTGGAACCTGCCCCCCGCCCCCGGCTTCGAGCCCCTGGCGGCCTTCTTCCACGAGGCGGACTCCCTGGGGCTCGAGGTCCTGCGCCGCACCCGGTGGCTGGACCTGGCCATCCTGGTGCGTCCGGGGCTGGCACAACTGCACCTGACGCCCGCCTCCCCGCCCGCCGCCGCCCAGGAGGCGGGTAGCGGAAATCCGTAACGTTTCTAGGCAGTTGGCGGGCCTCGTGGCTTGCGCGCGGGAGGCGTTCTGTTATCGTCTCGGGTTCGACCACGGGCCAAGCGCCCTGTTTCCGAGGGGTTACGCGGTTTGCGGGAGCATGCGATGCTCAAGTCCGATCTGATCAACGTCCTCGTCAACAAGAAGCAGATGACGCAGAAGCAAGCCGAGGCCACGGTCGAGACGATTTTCGAGTCCATGAAGGAAGCCCTCTGCCGCGGCGAGAACATCGAGATCCGCGGCCTGGGCGCCTTCCACGTGAAGAACTACCAGGGCTATCAAGGCCGCAACCCCAAGACGGGACAAATCATCCCCGTGAAGCCCAAGCGCGGCCTGTTGTTCCGCACGGGCAAGGAGCTGCGCGACCGGGTCAACCGGCCTCCGCCCCAGACGCCCCAGTCCGACGTCTCCTTCGATCCCAAGCGAGGCAGTGGCGGCAGTTACTAGCCAGTTCCCTCAGGGCCCCGGCGCGACCGGGGCCAGCCGTCCCAGGGGACGAACCTGCAGTTGCAGATCCAGTTCGCCGTAGGTGAGGACCGCGACGTCGGGAAAGGCGCCCTCGCACAACTTGCGCAGGGTGCGCCGGACGTCCGGTGCCGTGAGCAGCACGGTCTGCCCGCCCGCGGCGATGCGCTTCAATCCCTCCAGGATTTCCGCGATCCGCTCGGGAGCGGGCGCCGGACCCCGTGCCCCGGCGGAGCGCAGCGTCTCCTCGATCTCCGGATCCACCAGGTAGGCGAAGAGCGGTCCCGAGGGCGCGAACTTGTGGCTCAAGTAGCGCGACAGCGCCTGCCGGCAGCGCTCGGCCAGGGCCGTGGCATCCCCCTCGGTGGTGGGCGCCACCAACGCCTCCAGGATGGCGCGCAGGTCGCGGATGCTCACCTGCTCGTCCACGAGCTTGCGCAGGACCTCGGTGAGCAGCGGCAGGGGCACCTTCTGGAGCGCTTCCTTCACCAGGGTGGGCGCCTGGGCCTCGAGTCCATCCAGCAGGCCGCGCACCTCCTGCACCCCCAGGAAGCCCGCCGCGCGCGCGCGGATGACACCGCGCAGGTGCTCGGCGATGAGCTCTCCCGCGCTTCGCAGCGGAACCTGCGCCAGCTCCAGACGCGCGCGGCTGTCCGCCGGCACGCGGCTGATGGGCCTGCCCGTGAACGGCTCCACCACCGGCTCGGCCGTCACCTCCAGGAAGGCCAGCTCCTCCGGTTGAGCCAACGCGTAGAGCATCTCCGGCGCGACCTGCCCCATCCCCGCGGGCACCTCGTCGACGAGGATCCGGTACGTCCCCGGCGGCAGATAGGCCGCCCCGGTGCGCACCCGCATACCGGGCACGCGAACCCCCAGCTCGAGGAAGAGCTCGTCCCGAAGCCGGTTGAGCACCTGATGCACGAACGCGCCCCCCTGCTCCTGCGCCAGCCCGGTGAGGTCCGGCGCGAGATCCACCGTCAAGGGCGCCACGCCCACCGGCGCCGCCGCGCTCTCCGGAGGCATACCAGGCGCACCCTTCGCCTCATCTCCGGTGGACGCCTCGCCCGGGGCACCGGGCTCTCCCCCCGACAGGGAGCGCAGGCGAGGAAGGACATACGCGAGCCCGCCCAGCGCGGCCCCCAGGCCGAGGAAGGTCAGGTGCGGCATTCCCGGCATCACGGCGAGTGCCCCACAGAGCGCGACCACCACCCAGAGCGCCCGGGCCTCACCGAAGATCTGCGCGCCGATGTCCGAGCCGAGTGAATCCTCTTCCTTCTCCGACGCCACGCGCGTGACGACGAGCCCCGCCGCCACCGCGATGCAGAGGGAGGGAATCTGTGACACCAGCCCGTCCCCGATGGCGATGAGCGCATAGGTGGAGGCCGCTTCCGCCACCGTCATTCCGTTCTGCAGCACGCCAATGCAGCTGCCCCCCAGGAGATTCACCAGGACGATGACCAGGCCGGCGATGACGTCTCCCTTCACGAACTTCATCGCGCCATCCATGGCTCCGAACATCTGCGACTCGCGCTCCAGATCGCGCCGCCGGCGACGGGCCCGCGTCTGATCGATGGCACCCGCGCGCAGATCCGCGTCGATGGACATCTGCTTGCCCGGCATCGCATCCAGGGTGAAGCGCGCGGAGACCTCGGCCACGCGCTCGGCGCCCTTGGCCACCACGAGGAACTGCACCAACGTGAGGATGGCGAAGATGACCGCGCCGACGACGTAATCACCCCGGACGACGAACTCACCGAACGCCTGGATGATTTCCCCCGCGTGGCCGTCCGCCAGGGCCAGGCGCGTGGACGACACGTTGAGCGCGAGCCGGAAGAGCGTGGTGAACAGGAGCAGTGTCGGAAAGGACGTCACCTTCAACGCATCCCGGGCCTGGAGCGCCGCCACCAGCAGCGACACCGCCGCCACCAGATTGAGCGCCAGCCCCAGGTCCAACAGCCAGGGCGGCAAGGGGATGATGAGCGCGCCCAGCACCGCGACCATCGCCACGGCGAGCACCACGTCCGAGGAACTGCGTGCCCGCAGGAGAATCTTCATCAATCGGTTCATGACCTCTGCCTTTCGTGGAGGCTCCTCCACGCCTACGGCTCCCCCGCCACCCGGAGCACCGCCGCGGCGGCCTGGTACAATTCCTCGGGGATCTCCTCCCCGACGTCGTAGTGCACGAGGCTGCGCGCCAGCGGCACGTCCCGCACCACGGGAACGCCGAGCCGCTCGGCTTCACGCCTCAACTCGAGCGCGTCCGCCTCGCGCCCCTTGCCGACGAGGTAGGGCGCCTCGCACTCCTCCGGCGCATAGCGAAGCGCGACCGCGAGGTGCGTGGGGTTGACGACCACGACACTCGCCGTGCCCACCCCACGCGCCGGCCCCCCCGCCGCCCATTGTCGATGGAGCGCCCGTCGCTGACTCTTGTGATGGGGATCTCCCTCGCTCTCCTTGTGCTCGCGCTTCACCTCCTCGCGCGTCATCATCAAGTCCTTCAAGTGCCTCCGGCGCGCGAGCATGTAGTCCCCCACGCCCAGGACCACGAGCACCCAGGAGAGCCGCAGCACGAGAGGTGCCAACCGCTTCACGCCGTGCTCCAGGCCCAACGTGCCCGTCAGCCAGACGGAGCGCAGCACATCCGGCCCCGCGTCCACGGCCTCGCACCACACCAGCCACCCCACTCCCACCGCCACGAGCAGGGCCTTGCCCAGCTCGATGAGTGGCCTCACGCTGAGGAGTTTCTTCAAGCCGGCCAGGGGATTGACGCGCTCCCATTTCGGCACCACGTGGTCCGTGTTCATCTCGAGCCCCACCGTGGCCACGGACACCACGAGGGATGCCAGCCAGGCACTCCCGAGCGGGGGGCCCACCAGGAGCAACAGCAGGAGTCCCGCCTCCTCGAGAGCACCCGCGGACTCCTGGTGCAGCATCAACCGGGCCGTCCACGCCTTCAGCCGGGTGAAGCCCTGGGGGGCCACGACGGACAGGGCCCAGAAGCCCCCCAGGGTCACCACGCTGGAGGACAGCAGGCGGCTGCGCGGAATCCGTCCCTGGCGGCGCGCCTCGCGCAGACGCTTCGCCGAGGGTTGCTCCGTCTTCCCACTCACCGCGCCACCTCCGCCAGTTGGAACAAGGCGTCCTCCACTTCGAGGAAGCCCGCGAGCAGCCGCTCACAGAACAGCCCCACGCCCAGCCACAGCAGGGCGCCTCCGGCGAGGATGCGCAGGGGCGCTCCCATGTCCTGGAGATTCACCTGGGGCGCGGCGCGCGACACGAGTCCCACCAGGCAGTCCACCGCCATCACCGCCGCGGCCACCGGCGCCCCGATCGCCAACCCCGTGGCCATGGCCCCACCCGCGAGCCCCACGACGCGCAGCACCGCCCCCTCCCCGGGCACATACGCCCCCAGGGGGACCCAGCCGAATCCCCGCACCAGCCCCGACAGCACCACGGGCATGAGGCCTCCCGTGATCACCATCCCCACGAGCAGCAGGTGGAGCGCGTCTCCCGTGGCCGATTCGCGAGACCCCGTGACAGGCAGGCTCGCCTCCGCGGACGTGCCTCGGAACAGGTCGATGAACCGGCCCCCCATCCGCGCCGCGTCGAAGGGCAGCGCCGCGACCAGTCCCAGCGAAACCCCATAGGTGAGTTCCTTCATCGTCAGCGCGGCCAGGTGCACGGGCGACGTCACGGGTGTGGACAGGGACACCCCGGCCTCCTGATGCAGGAAGAGGGCGAGGCTCAACACCAGCGCGAGCTTCACCGTCGTCGGCGCCGCCTGTCCTCCCAGCAACGGACAGAGGAAGGCCACCGGCAACAGTCGCGCGGCGCACAAGGCCACCGCCACCACGTCTGGCCCCCAGGACTCGAACCACCCCCCAAGCAGTTCCCACCTCATCCGCCCACCTCCGCGATGAAGCTCAGCACCTGATGCGTGAAGAGCGTGAGCTGGCCGGCGATCCACGGCCCGGCCACCACCAGGGCCAGGACCGCCGCGCACAATTTGGGCACCACCGTGAGCGTGCTCTCCTGCAACTGCGTGGTGGCCTGGAAGAGGCTCATCAGGAAGCCCACCACCAGGCTCGCGCCAATGGGTGGCAGCGACGCGAGCACCATCAGGAGAAGGGCCTCCCGGCCCAGGGAAAGCAACATGTCCTGGGTCATGACATCACCGGTAGCCGAGGATGAGGCCGCGCGCGAGCAGCGACCAGCCATCCACCGCGACGAAGAGGAGGATCTTGAAGGGCAGGCTCACCTGACTCGGCGACAGGGACTGCATTCCCAGGGCGAGCAGGACGTTGGCGACGACCATGTCCAGCACCAGGAACGGAAGGAAGACGAGGAAGCCGATTTGGAACGCCTCCTTCAGCTCGGTGAGGACGAAGGCGGGAATGACCACGAACAGGCTCTCTTCGTGCACCCGCTCCGCCTCCTCGGGCGGGCGCAGCTCTCGTGCCAGGTCCACGAGCCGGGCGCGTTCCTCCGGACTGCCGTGCTTGATCAAGAAGGCACGCAGCGGCTCGGTCACCTTCCCCGCCCCCTCGAGGATCCGCGCGCCAGAGCCCATGTCCTCGTAGACGGCCTGCCCCGCGTCGTACATGCGCTCCATGACGGGCGCCATGATGTGCCCCGACAACACCGCGGCGAGTCCCGTGAGCACGAGGGTCGGCGGGGCTTGCTGCGTCCCCATGGCCGAGCGCGCCAGGGACAACACCACGGCGATCTTCGAGAAGCTCGTCAGCATCAACACCGCGAAGGGCAGCAGGGACATCACCGCCAACATCCCCATCATCGACAGCGGTGTGCCCGCGAAGGACATCTGCGACAGGGAGGGCTCCGCCGCCGAGGCAAGTCCGGGCAGGAGCAGCCCCCCCACCAGCCACGCGCGCCTCATGACAGAGGCTCCTCGACCGCGGCAGCAACCACCGCGCGTCGGCGCGACCGGGACTTCACGCGCACGGGTGCACGCGCCGGGCGGATCTCCGCGAAGGAATCGCCGAACACCACGAAGTAGCGGCGCCCCTCCACCTCCACCAACGCCAGCCCACAGCGCTGCGACAAGCCAGTCCGGGACACCACCCGCAGCGGCTCGGTGCGCGGGAACCCGTCCCCGGCACGCCCCCGGTACATCAGCCACCCGCCCAGCACCGCCAGGGCCAGGCCGCCCAACAATGCCCGCGCCAGTGAGGTCACGGACGCCTCCCTCCACTGCGCCACTCCCGCCAGGAGCAGCACGAGCCCGAACGCCAGGAGCAGCCGGGTGCGCGGCGACATGGAAGTCCACCAGGTCTTCATCGGCGCGCTCACGGCAGCAGGCAGAGGATGCGGGCACCCACCTCGCCCTCGATGTCCACCAGCTCCGCCCGGGCCACCGCCCGGTCCCCCACGCGCAGCAGCACGGGCTCGCTGGCGCTGACGCGCAACGGCAGCAACGCCCCCGGCTTCAATGCCGCGAGCTCCGAGAGCGACATCGTCATCCGCGTCAGCTCGATCTCCACATCCACCGGCAGCGGGGGATGGCCCTCGCTCCGCTCATGCACCGCGGTCACCATGTCCGACTCCTGGAGAAGTCCGCGCCCGTGGACGCGGTTCAACGTGAAACCCTCGGGGGCGAAGTCCCCCCCACATTCCAAGCCACGCACCAGCAGCCGCCCGGGACCCCGCAGGCTCGTGCCCGACCAGCACAGCCCCGCGAACAGGATGACGTCCCCCACTCCCAACGTGGCCAACGCCTCGCGCGACAGGGAGGAACACCCCACCCGGCAATGAGCGGCCAGCCGCGCCGCCAGCACCTCGGGCGCGATCGAGCCGTCACGCTCCACCGGCAAGTCGTTCAGCGCGCTCTCGAGGCTCCTGGCCGGAACCACCCACCGCCCCCCCGCGGTCGTCTGCCCCACCGTTACCGTCAGTTCCACCCCCAGGTGGCGCTGCCGGGCATCCAGACGCGCCAGCGCCTCCGCGCGATTCACCGTCACCCCGGTGAGACGCGGACTGAAGCGCCCCTGCAACTCCCCCTGGCCCCGCAGCGCGGACAACACCGACAGGCCCACGAAGGCGAAGGAGGCCTCCTCCAGGCGCGTCAGCCCCATGAGCGGAGTCCGCTTCGTCGCGCCCCCCGACAGGCGATCCAGGACGGCGAAGAGCACGGGCGGCTCCAGCTCCAACACCGCCGTCCCTCCCGTCGCCGACAGGTCCACCAGCGCGAATGCCGCCGTGTGCGCCAGCCCCGTCGCCGGCATCACCACCGCCTCCAGCACCCGTGCCTCCACCTGGACCGGGCAGCCCAGCTCCCGGCCCAGCGCATCGCAGACGCCCCGCATGGCCTGCCGCGCGAACCGCACGGCCTGGGGACGCTCCTGGAGCGTCACGTGAGCTCGAGTCAGACGACGAGTGCCGAGCCGACGCAGCCCCATCGGCTTCAAGGTCGTGGACTGCGTATGGATTCCAGGGGGACTTCGCATGGTTCACTCCGTGCCGCGAACGGGCCTCTCTCCTTCAGCGTCCGTGCCAATACCCAGGCTCGTGAAATCACCCGCTTGGAGGGCGGGAGCCTCTCGAAACGGGACGAGCCGTCTCACCGCGTGGCTTCGCGGATGAGCCGCTCGGCCAACGCACACACCTGCTCCGTGGCCTCGGGCCCCGAGGGCTCCAACTGGAGCGAGGGAAAGAGGCTGCGGTGATAGGGAGGCAGCCTCCGGAAGATCTCCCGCCGCAACACCTCGGGCGACGCCTCCATCACTCCGCGCAACCGCGCCGCGGCATCCGGCCGCACACCGAACTCCACCGCCACCCGGGCCTGTCTCCTCGCGGACGAGAGCGCGGCGAATCCCGCCAGGTAGCCCCGAGCCCTCACCGCATCGGACTCCTTCAAGCCCTCGAACAACTCCGCCGCCCGCTCCCGGCCCCACACCAGCGCCACCAGCGCCATCGACTCCAGGGGTAACAAGGCCGAGCAACCCGGCTCGGCCTCTCCTCGAGGCGGAGGCCGCACGGACACGGGAGCCCGCGAGCCCCGCGCCACCACGGTCCGCTCCAACTCCGGCGTACTCCCCCCTCGCGCCGCCACCATGCTCCCTCCCGACATGATCAGGCCACCTTGCGCGCCGCCCCCGGAGCCACCACCGGCCGCGAGGGAGCAGGAGGCACCGCGGGCTTCGCTTCCACCCGGGCCTGGAGGTGCCGCAGGCGCAGCGTCATCCAGCACAACCCCAGCGACAGCCCCGTGATCACCAGGGACAACACCGCCAACAGCACCCGCAGCCGCGTCAGCGGAGACGCCCCCGGCACAGGCGCCACCACCCGCGTGGACACCTCGTCCACCATGAGCGACACCCCCTCGGCGCTCAGTCCCTCCACGCCTCCGGCGAGCAGCGTGCGCAGCCGCTCCCGTTCGCCCTCGAGCCGCGCCGCATGGCCGGGCGCCACGCGCAACAGGGCCGAGGCCTTCGCCGGCACCGGCTGTTGCCCGGGCCTCGGCGCGGGGGGAACCACCAGATGCACCCGCGCGAGAATCACCCCCTCCACCGTCTGCAGCGTCTTCTCCAACCCCTGCTCCATCACCCGCACCCGGCACAGCTGCTCCTCCACCGGCGTGCGCACCAGACCGCCTCCCCCGAAGACGTCACACCCCGCGTCCTCCGGTGGCCTCGGCAGTCCCAGCTCGGCGAGGATGCGCACCGCGTCCGAGCCCTGCTCCCCCGTCACCTCGATGGCCCACGTGGGCTTCTTGCCCGACTCGGGCACCTTGCGCGCATCGAGCCCCCGCTCGACGAGCACCCGCTGCAGTTCGTTGGCCTGGCGCTCATCCAGGCCATGTTGGATGCGGTCCTGACAGCCCGTGGCACACACGAGCAGCAGGAAGAGACAGCGTCGCGAGAACATGGAATGACTCCTCACACCTGCGTCTGCAGGATCTGCTTCACGCCGCCGGTCGCCTTCTCGACGACCTTGCCGGCGAGATCGAGCTCCTGGCTCGCGCGGTACACATGGGCCTGGAAGGCGAGCAGCTCCGCCGCGGAGAACGACCGGCCGGACTCGGCCAGCTCCAGGATGTGATCCAACCGCCGCTGGGCTTCCCCCACCCGGTCCAACACCCGCACCGCCTGGGCGTGTCCGGGCTCGGGCACCGCGCCCACCTGCCCCGCGGCCTTCAGCCCCCCTGGGGCCCGCTCCACGCCTCCCGCCTCGCACACCCCGCGCGCCGCCTCGGGCCGTGGCGCGGGCACCCGGCCCGGCGCGCCCTCGGTGGCCACCGGAATGCCCGGCGGCCTGGCCGCGCCCTTCGCCCCCTCCATCACCTGGCTGAAACCCGCCCGGCCCGAGCGCTCCAGCGCGGACGTGGCGCCGGCTCCTCCGACCGCTCCCACCTTGCCGATGGCCATGACGTGCCCCTAGCGGATGTTGTTGATGGCCGCCTTGGCCGAGTCGTGACGCACCTTCATGATGTTGGAGACCGCGTTGTGCGCGCGGCTCTCCGCCTGCATCTGGTTCTGCAACTCCATGTAGGCCAGGTTCATCTTCGCCCCCTCGGCCTGCATCTCCTTCTGGGCCGCCAGCAGATCCCACTGCTCTCCCTGCCCCGTCGTCCCCCCCACGCTCCCCGTCCCGGGCAGTGCCGCCGCGCTCCGCACCGACGAGGCCGAGGTGGACACCACCGAGCCCACGCTCGCCACCGCCGCGCTCACCGCCGGGGCCCCGGGCACCAGCGCGGCCACCACGCCCCCCGCCGTGTTCACCACCGTTCGCGCCGTGCGCGCCATCACCTCGCCGAACTCGTTGTTCGGCGTCTGCCTCGCCACCGTCGGGGTGATGGACAGCGTGCCAATCCGATTGCCGTTCTCCACGTGAAGCCTCCTGCGCTTGGGGATGCGCCGGGCCTCTTCAGGCGGCATGCCAACCCGCGAAGGGCGGCCTTCCCGAGCGCCGGGCCCCCACGGCCCTCGCGGCGGCCTCCATGGAATGGAGCCCTCGTCCACGGGGATGGATGGTGCGGGTGGGGGCAGCCGAAAACTTGCGAGCCCCCCGGAGTGCTTCAGAGTCGTAGTCCCCTGTTGCACCCCGAGGATTCCGAATGATGCCGCCCACCCATCCCACCCGCGCCCAGGGGCGCTACCACCCGCGCGTGGAAGCCAATTGGATGGTCCACGTGCACCTCGGCGAGCGCCGGGTGCTCGTCAAGGCGCTCGATCTGTCCATGGCGGGCCTGTTCCTGCATGGCCACCCTCCGGACGACGTCAAGCGGCTCACCCTCACGCTCCCGCTGCCCGGCGTCGGGGAGCTCACCACGAACTGCGCCATCGTCCGCCGCGAGGCGCACGGCGTGGGGGTCGAGTTCGACGAGCTGGACTGGGACCACCTGCTGATGCTGGCGCGCTACCTCCACCCGCGCCTGCCCTGAGCCACGTCAGATCGCCTGGCGCAGCCGCTCCACCAGCGCCATCAACTCCGCGCCCTTGAAGGGCTTCTGGATGTAGCCGTCCGCCCCCGCCAGCGTGGCGCTCTCCATGTCCGCCTTCTTGGACTTGGCCGTGAGCATGTACACCGGCACCTTCGAGGTCAGCGGATCACTCTTGAGCATCCGGCACACCGAGATGCCATCGAGCTGGGGCAGCACCACGTCCATCAGGATGAGCTGGAAGGGCCGGCCCTTGGCCAGCTTCAGGCCCTCGACGCCGTTGGCGGCACAAACCACCTCCACGGCCCCATCGCTCAACATGGAACGCACCAGTTCCCGGATGACGGGTTCGTCCTCGACCAGGAGGATGTGGAAGGGATTCTGCGGATTGGCGACCATGGGATTCACTCGAAGGCGAGCACCCCCGTCCCTGCCGGGGCGGCGATGGGGCGCGCAGGATACAACCCAGCCCGGGTGACGGACAGTGCGGATGCACCCCCTACCCGCCTGCCCCCAGGTGCGTGGAAAAAATATGGGCGGGGTGATGAGAATCCTACTCCCCGGCCCCCCGCCCCCCACTCCAGGCCCTCTCCCCGGGGCACGTTCTCACTCCCCGTGAGAGGATGACTAACGTGGGAGGTCCATGAGCCAGGCTCCCCCGCACGACCTCGACGCCTTCGTCCAGCTGCGCGCCTCGTTCTTCGAGCACTACCTGCGTGCCCAGCCCGAGGAGGCCACGACGCTCGGGCTGCACCACCTGGACGACCAGTTGAAGGACCTATCACCGGAGGCGCTGGGGGACGAGTACGCCCTGCACCGCGACGTGCTCGCGCGCCTGGAGCGGCTGCCCGGGGAGGACTTCCCCACCGAGGCCCGGCTGGACTGGCGGGCGATGCTCGACGTCACCCGCTTCCACGTCCACGCCTACGAGGAGCTGCGCGGCCACCGGCGCAACCTGGAGCTGTCGACCTACCCGCACACGATGTTGCAGTACCAGATCGGCCAGGCCGAGACGCCCGAGGACTGGGCGGCCATCGCCAGCCGGGCCGCGCGCATCCCCACCTTCCTCCAGCAGCAGGAGCGGCTGCTCGCCGAGGGCCTCTCCACCGGGGAAGTGCCGGACAGGTACACCGTGCGCGACTTCGCCGAGGACCAGCTCCCCGTCATCGTGCGCTACTTCGAGCACCTGCCCGAGGTGGCCGGGGCCCATGGCGTGCTCCTGCCGGAGAGCGAACGGCGTGCCCTCCAGCACGCGGCCCGGGAAGCCCGCGAGGCCTTCGCCGCCCACCACCGCTTCCTGCGCGAGCGCGTGCTGCCCCATGCCAGCCCCAGCGTCGTGCTCGGCGCGGACGAGTACGCGTGGCGGCTGCGCCACACGTTCGGCCTCACCGCCTCGCCCGAGGAGCTGGTGCGCCAGGCCCAGGACGTCCTGGCCCAGGCCCAGCACGCCCTCCATCGGCTCTCCGGCGCGGTCGCCCGGGAGGTGCCTGGCGCCCCCTCGTCCCTCTCCGGACTCGGCGAAGCGCGCGAGCTGCTCGCCCAGCTCGAGGCCCACCATCCCGCCCGGGACGAGGACGTCATTCCCCTCTACCGGGAGCTCATCGCGCACACCGAGCAGTTCGTCCACGAGCAGGGGATGTTCAACGTGCCCGAGGGCCTGCGGCTGGGCATCAAGCCCCTTCCCCCGGGCATGGTGGACGTGCGGGGCACCAACTGGCCCGCGCCCCTGTTGGATCCACGCAAGGTGGGCTGGTTCGTGCTCGCCCCCATGGCGCCCGCGCACCCCACCGTCTGGGCGGCGCTGCTCGCGGTGCACGAGGGGATTCCCGGCCACTTCCTGCAGAGCGTCGCCTGGCAGCGCGCCTTCTCCCAGCACCCCGCTCCGGTGCGCTTCCTGCTGGTGACGGACCACGTGGCCATGGCCCGGGGCCACTTCGGCAACATGCTCAACATCGAGGGCTATGCCACCTACGCCGAGGAGCGCATGCGGCGCGCGGGCTTCTACACCACCGCCGAGGAACTCACGGCGCTCGTGGCCCGCGCGCTGCGCGCCGTGCGCGTGGTGGTGGACATCGGCCTGCACACCGAGCGCATGGATGACGAGGCCGCGGTGCGCTACCTCGTGCACCACGCCACCATGCCCGAGGCCCATGCGCGGCGGGAGATCCTCCGCTTCAAGCGCATCCCCATGCAGTCCATCACCTACCTGCTCGGCGCGCTCGAGTTCGAGCGGCTGGAGGCGGACTGCCGGCGCCAGCGCGGCGAGCACTTCGACGAGGCCGGCTTCCACGACGAGCTCTTCTCGTTCGGCCCGGTGCCGCCCGCCCGGTTGCGCCCCTTCATGTTGGCCCCGGAGTGACGCCTGGCAACCACCCCACGAAGCGCGTGTCGCCGGTGCTCCGGCCCCGGACGAGGTAGAGCCCCCGCTTGAAGAGGGCATAGGTGTGGAAGAAGGCCTCCAGGCCCCAGCGGTCCACCGGGCGCAGGGGCCGCGTGCTGCAGATGACCTTGGGATCGGCGCACCCCGCGTCGAGAAATCCAATCACCCCCACCACCGGCACCCGCAGGCGCGTTCCCCGGCGCAGCCGCGGGCCGAGAACGACCACGTCCAGCGGATCCCCATCCCCCGAGTCCAGCCCGGGAACACAGCCGTAGTTGTAGGGACAGGGCAGCGGGGAGATGAAATCCACGCTCCCATCCGCGCGCCGCTTCACCACCGAACCCCGGGGGGATTCGATCAGGACTTCGGGCTCGCTCGGCAGCCCGGGAGGCAAGGAGAACTCGGACACCCGAGCGGTGTAGCACGGCGGCCAGCGGCCGGAGCTGTTCACCTGTCCACGTTCTCCCCGGCCACTCTGTGCTTCCGGGCACGTCCCCTTCATCCGGAAGCGCCGCCCCCCTGGGCAGCTCACCCGCCCCTGCCCACATCCCTCCCGTAGGGAGCGTTGGAGGGGCGATGATTCGGGGATGGACGGTGGCCGGGCTGGTGGGACTGATGGCGTGCGCGGACCCGGAGGCGGGTATCTCGCCCCAGAGTCAGAACAGGTGCGTGGACAAGGTGGAGCACACCGTGTCCGGCGCGCGCTCCTCCCCGGCCAGTGATGACCGTCAGGCCGTGCTCGTGCGCTACCGCCCCGGCCTGCGCCAGAGCGCCTCCGTGACGCGGCAACTGGGCGTCTCCGTGACGGCGCACTACCAGCTCACCCCGGCCGTGGCCGCCCGCCTGACGCCCCAGGAAATCTCCCGGCTCGCCGCGGATCCCGCCGTGGAGCGCATCGAGCCGGACCTGGAGTTGCGCGCGCTCGGCCAGCCGCTGAGCACCGGCTCCGTGGGGGAGTACACCGAGTCGCTGCGGCTCGTGCAGGGCCCGCGGGTGTGGGACGTCAACGAGGACGGCGTGCTCGACCCGGGAGCCCCCACCGGCTCGGGCATCCGGGTGTGCGTCATCGACAGCGGCATCGACCGGCGGCATCCCGAGCTGCGCCTGCCGTACGTGGACGGCCACGACTTCGTGGACAACGACGACGACCCGAGCGACGAGAGCGAGGGCGTGCGCGGGCTCGGCCACGGCACGCACGTGGCGGGCATCATCGCGGCCCAGCTCGCCTCGGGTGGCACCACCTGGCCGGGCATGAGCCGCGACGGCATGGTGGGCGTGGCCCCTGGGGTGGAGCTGCTCATCGCCCGGGTGCTCAACGTGCACGAGCGCGCCTCCATCAGCAACGTCCTCTCCGCGCTCGAGTGGTGCCAGCGCAAGAAGGCGCACGTGGCCACGCTGTCGCTCGGCGCCCCCATGGACATGGGCGTCACCGCCCGGGACGCGTTCCAGGCCGCGCGCGACGCGGGAATGCTCATCATCGCCGCGTCGGGCAATGACGGCACCGTCCACCTCGAGGCGCCGCTCAACTACCCATCCGCCTATCCGTCCGTCCTGGCCGTGGGGGCCGTGGACTCGCGCGCCCAGGTGGCGACCTTCTCCAACGGAGGCGCGGGCTTGAGCCTCGTGGCCCCGGGCGTGGACGTGCTGTCCGCCATCAGCCTGCGGGGCAACACCATCTCGGAGCTCGACGCGGGCGCCCAGCGCTACGCCTCGCGCTCGCTCTTCTTCGCGCCCGCGGGCGAGTTCACCGGGGAGCTGGTCGACTGCGGCAACGGCGAGGCCCAGGGGTGCCAGGGCGGCACGTGCGACGGCTTCGTGGCCTACGTGCGGCTGGAGCCGGGTGCCACGGTGTCCCGCGTCGCGCGCAACGTGATGGAGCAGGGCGCGCGCGCCATCGTCTTCGGCATGAGCGAGTCCGAGACCCAGTCCTGGCAGATGAGCCTGGAGGGGCCGGGGCAGACGTGGGTGCCCTCGCTTTCCGTGGGGCGCGAGTCCCGAGCGGCCGTGCTCAAGAGCCTGGGCAAGCAGGTGCACGTGAACCTCACGGGCGTGGACTACGCCCGGTTCATGGGCACCTCCATGGCCGCGCCCCACGTGGCCGGCGTGGCGGCGCTCGTCTGGAGCGCCCGTCCGACGATGACGGCCAGCGAGGTGCGTGACCTGCTGGAGCGCAGCGCCCTGGACCTGGGCGCACCGGGCCATGACCCCCGCTACGGCCATGGGCTCGTCCGGGCGCGGGCCGCCCTCGATGCCCTCGGAGGGTTCCAGTCGCTGCCCTGAGCCCACCTCGGAGAGGGGGCCGGGACCGGGGTAGACTTCCCCGCGCCCATGCCCACCGAGCTCACCCTGCCGCGCTACATGACGCGCTTCCGCTGCATCGCGGAGCGCTGCGAGGACACCTGCTGCGCGGGCTTGAAGATCCCGGTGAGCCCGTCCGACGCGCGGCGGATGCAACCCGCCCTGGCCGCTCACCCCGCCCAGGCGGAGCACCTGCGCCGGAGCGCCGGCCCGGAGTCGGACGAGGGCACCGGGCAGACGCCCTTCCTGCCGATGCACCCGGATGGCACCTGCGCCTTCCTCGACGCCCAGCGGATGTGCGCGCTCCAGCGCGGCCATGGCGAGGACGCGCTGCCGGATGTGTGCGCCACCTTTCCGCGCGTCGTCACCGCGCGGGACGACCACTGGGAACTCTCCGGCTCCCTGGCCTGTCCCGAGGTGGTGCGCTTGAGCCTGCTCGCCGAGGACGCGATGCGGCCCGAGTCCCTGCCCTTCTCCTCGGCCCTCATCCCCCGCCCCGAGGCAGTCAGGAACCTGAGCCTTGACCCAGCGGAGGGCTACACCTTCCACGCCGAGTCTGTCCGCGCGGCGCTGCTGCGGCTGCTGGACCGGGAGGAGCACCCGCTCGCCACCCGGCTCGCCCTGATGGGGCAGCTCGCCTACGCGGTGGATGACTTCTACTTCCGGGGAACGGACGCCTTCGGAGAGGAGACACGCACCAGGGCCGAGGCCCGCTTGAGTGAGGCCCTCCAGCGCTTCGATGACCCGGAGGCGCGCGAGGCGGTGCATCGGGAGTTCAGCGGACTGGCCCTGCCCGGTGGGCCCTGCGTGGGATTGTTCACCTCGGTGGTGAAGGCACGCATGGCGGCCCGGGGAGGACGCGTCCGGGAGTGGGGGCGAAACGTCCTGGAGTCCCTCGGACTGGAGGAAGGGGGACCGGGAGATCTGGACGCGGCCTGGAACCTCTACACGCGGCGGTGGCAGGCATTGAACGCGGCGCGGGGCCCACGGCTCGCCCAATACTTCCACCACTACGTCGCGCACTTCCTCTGGCGCACGTCGTTCACCGAGTTCCCGAGCCTGCTCGCGTACGTGTTCCGTCTGGCATTGCGAGTGGGACTCGTCCGCTTGACGCTCATGGGGCACCCCAAGGTCGTGGCGCTGCTCCAGGAGCCCTCGTCCCCCGAGACTCCGGAGGCATTGGAATTGGCGGTGGTGGAGACCGTGCAGACCGTGGCCAAGCACGTGGAGCAGTCCCCGGAATTCCTCTCACTCACCGAGGGACTCGCGGGGACGGGACGCGGCGCGGAGACCCTGGGCAAGGTGCTCGTCTTCGCGTCGTTTTGAGCCACGAGGTCGCTGCTTGGACCCCGGATTGCCGCGCGCCTCTCGCCGACCGCATAATCCAGCACTCCTCGTTCCACCAACTGGAGGTTCCCATGCGACGACTTCTGTGTGTTGTGGCGCTGTGCACTCTCGGCCTGACGGCTTGCGGTACGAACGACGCAGCGGAGGAATCCGAAGTACTCGGGAGCACTCAGCAGGGACTCGCCTGTGAGTACGGCACCGGCTATTGCCCCAGCACCACGACCTGCGCCTGGTTGCCGAACAGCCCGGGCGAGGGTCTCTGCCGCCCCCGCTGCGTCAACGGCGCGTGTCCGTCCTCCAGCCAGATCTGCTGCACGCAGCCCAACGGCGCGCCGTACTGCAACAGCTTCTGTTACTGACACCCACGCATTCCTCCCCTCCGAGCGCCACGCCGATAATCCAAGGCGGTGTGGCCTCACGCCTGGGCTACACCACCGCGCGCCGCCAGGCGCGAGACAGGTGCGATTCACCCTTCTCCGCGAAGCGCCGCGCCAGTTCCTCCCGGCCCTGCTTGCCGTGCTGTACGCGGTAGGCCAGTTCGGAGGGCAGCAGCGCCTTGACGGTGACGAGCCGCACCTCTCCGGCCGGAGTCGCGAGGTGCCGCGGCAGGGTGCTCGACTCCAGCCCCAGCCACACGCCCACCCGGCCCTCTGGGGTGACGAGGGACTCGGGCATTCCCCTTCCCGACACCTCCATGGTCAGTTGGCCCTTCAAAGCCGCTTCGCGCACCCGCTCGTGCTCCGCGACCTCGTTCGCCACACGCTGGAGGACGACGAGGAGCCAACTCCCCTGGACGTCCTCGACAGGCTCATCGGTCTCGATGGCGAGTTCCAAGCCGAAGCCCACGGATGGTGTCGCCTGTCCAGGAAAGGGATCGGAGAGGCCGTCCGTCACCAGCAGGAGCCGTCGCCCCGTACGATGGATGACACGCCATGCCTGCCGTTGGCCCGGCCACTCGGGGCCAGCGGGGACAATAGGAACGATGGCTGCATCCTCCAGTTCGCCGAGGGTGCGCCAGACCGCCTCGCGTGCGGCGTCCACCTGTCTCAGCCAGTCCGCGTGTGGATGCGCGAGCGGTTGCTGCTCGACGCTCTGGCGTCCGGGGCCTGTCACCTCTGTGAAGTCGAGCCCCGTGGCGCCGGTGCGCTCCAGGGCCTCCTTCACGTCCTCGGCGACGAGCAGAGACCCTGTGTAACCCCAGGGACGAAATACCTTGGCATCGCCCACCTGGGTGGGATCGATGCGCATGCCGTACACCGCCCCATAGTGTCCAAGCTCGTCGGGCCAGTTGTCTTCCGGGTCCCCGTACCGCACCTCGGCGCACCTATCGTCGTCGATGCACTTCACCCGGCGCGCGACGTTGACCACGAAGTAGAGGTCTAGCCGCGACTCCACTTCGGCGGGGAACAGTTGGACGTCGCCGGGAGCCAGTTCGGCCAGAACGCGGGCCACCTTTTCGGTGACCACGGGGAAGCCCCCCGTGTCCACGCAGGTGAAATCGAGCGAAGTGCCCGCATGGTAGACCGGGACCCGGAGGCGACCGTCAATACGGGTGGGCTCGCCACTCATGAACAGCAACGCGCGCACTTCCTTTTCCTGCTCGTCGAGGGGGTCTCCCAACAACCAGCGGTCCGGGAGGGACATGTCATCGTTCAGCTCGAAGTACCTCTTCGTCATGTCGTTCTCCTACCTCAGTCGGTCTGGGTGACGAGCTTGTTGAGCCTGGAGCCTACCGCCCGAAGTTCCGTGGCCAGCTGCTTCAACTCCCGTGAGAGGGACTCCCGACACTGCGCCGTGGTTTCGCAACGCCTGACTGCCCTCTCGAGCCGCTTGAAGACATCCTGATGGTACGCCTCGGGATGGGGTCCCTTGTGGCCAGGGATGCGGACCTTATTCGCCGGGTCCTCCATGGACATGCCAGCCTTGTCGAAGAATTTCTTGAGCCTTGGAGTCCACGGTCCGCCACGCGCGGGGGACTTCTCGTTCTCCACGGTGGCGATGTGGTGGATGGGGCCTTCCTCTGCCTCCCCCTGCTGCTGCATGGCGAGCAGAGCACCCGAGCCCGATGGCAGCGTGATAACGAGTCTTCCCTCGGCCACGGACACCGATGTCGCCTCGGACGCGGCCGTGGGCAGATGGAAACGGCCCCAGGTGGCGGCGTTGCGCACCGCCTGGGGGAAACCCGGCAGCCCGCTCCCCTGCATCGCCTCCTTGCCCCAGGCGCCCGCCTTCCACGTCGCCAGCATGAGCAGAACGCGCAGGGTGTTGGGCCCGAGTACCCGAGCATACCGCTCACTCGCGCCGCGCAACTCGTGGAACGTGCCGACAACTTCCACCTCGTCCCACAGCCGCTTCGTGGCGGAGATCAGCCCCCAGAACTCATGCCCCAGGTAGGCCCAGAGAAAGACGGTCATCGCCAGGGCGAGTCCCTTGGAGATGGGCTCAGGTGCAATGAGTGCCACCAGGTAGAGGGACAGGCCCGTGAGCAGGGCCGTCATGGCGTGAGCGGAGGCGTCCTGGAGCACACCCGAGGCGGCCTCCATGGCTGGAGTGAGGGCGAGGCCGAGGGCCAGCGCGAACCTGTCCCGATGGTCGAGGGTGGTGTCATGGGGACCGTCCCCCAGCAGCCAGTTGCAGTCCCCCGGAGAGCCGCGCCGCTCGCACAGGCGTGCGTAGCCTTCCTCGACGCTGGTGTCCCCCAAGCCACCGGACGGCCAGGAGACCCGCATCGGGTGGCCCGCCAGCGGCTCCGTGGAGCGGGTCGCCACCCGCAGGGGGACTTCCAGGACGAGCTGGGTAAAGGCTTCGCGCAACTCCGAGTCCGATACCTGGACGGGTGCGAAGTCGCTACTCGGAGTGAGGGTGACGTGCTGCCTGGGGGCCGGTGGGGGCGTGAGCGACTTGTAGCGGTAGCCCACCAGCAGGCCGGCCCGAGGAGCGCCCGTGGTGCAGGCGCTCTGGAGGAAGAGGACGAGGAGCAGCCAGCCGCCGAGCAGGGGACGCAGCCGTGTACCCGCCAGACGCGGGCCTGAAAGACGATTGAGCACAGCTCCCCCCAGCAAGCCGCATGGTCCGCGGCTCATTGATTCCATGGGGAGACGGAGGCATCCGTCAAACCGCTGGCCCGGAAGCCGTGCTCAGGATGAAACAATCACCCCGTGGGCTCGAGCGCGGGAGTGCCCTGGGAGTCACCGCCCGAGCGCTTGCGCTCGATGCGCTCGCGGCGGTCCCAGACCCGCTCGTGCCCTCGCCGGAAGTACCAGACGCGATGCCAGGGAATCTCCCCATCCGGGATGAACGCCGCGAAGGGCACCTCCTCCAGCCGCTCGCCGTGCGCGTCGTAGCCAATGACGAACTCACCGGCGTCGAGCCGCGGATCCCACCGGATGCGGTGGTACATCTCGCGGCTGGTCTGACATCTGTCCGGAAACATGGGTGTGGCCTCGCATGAAGGGAACGCCCTCCGGACGTGGCTCACGCGCCCACCTGACATGGGCCCGTTCCGACACGCGCTGCCTGGTCCCCTACCCTCCATTTCTTAAGCCTTTCTGAAGCCAGTGCGGCGTTCATCTCGAGAGAGATTGAACCCATCCACCCGTGACGCATCCGTTACAATTCATTTCGGAACGACACACGCTCCAACCATCCGTGTTACCCCTCTCCTCTCATCGATCCGATGAACGCCGAGGCTTCCCTCGGGCCGGCGAGGAGCCCAGGAGCAACCCACCATGAGAGCCAAACTCTTGCTGTCTGTCATTGCCTGCGCCTCCGTCGGCGCGGGGCTCGTGGCCTGCAACGCGGGCTCCGAGGATGTGGATCCCACTCCACTCCCCGGGGAGGACACGACGGGCGGAACCCCCTCCACGCCGGACGGCTCCACGGACGGCGGCTCCGGCACGCCCACCGAGACCGGCACCTTCAGCTTCTTCGTGACCAGCATCGAGTCCATGCGCCAGCTCTCGGGCAGCACGAACGGCTTCGGGGGCGATCTCCGCTATGGAGAAGCCACGGGCCTCGAAGGAGCGGACAAGATCTGCCGCACCATCGCCGAGGCGTCCCTGCCCGGCGCCGGACAGAAGACCTGGCGTGCCTTCCTGAGCGCCTCGACGGGAGGCCCGGATGGAGGGGTCGTCAACGCCATCGATCGCATCGGCGAGGGGCCCTGGTACGACCGCCTGGGCCGGCTCGTGGCGCAGAACAAGACGGCCCTGCTCAGCGGCTCGCGGCCACTCGCGGACGCGCAGATCAAGAACGACCTGCCCAACGAGCGGGGAGTCCCCAACCACCAGGGCGTCGACAACCATGACGTCCTGACCGGCTCGACCAGCCAGGGGAAGTTCTCCGGCAGCAAGAGTGGCACCTGCAACGACTGGACGAGCGCGGTGGGCTCCACCGGCAAGCCCATGTGTGGCCATTCCTGGCCCCGCAGCGGCAGCACGGGCAGCGGCTCCAACTGGATGTCCGACCACCAGGTGCCGGGCTGCGCTCCGGGGGTCACCCTCACCAACAGCGGTGGTGGCGGCGGCGGCTCCACGGTGGGCGGCTCCGGGGGCTATGGCGCCATCTACTGCTTCGCCCTCACGCCTTGACGGGACGGTACGCCATGAATGTTGGGTTTAAATCCAAGAGAAGAGCCGGCCACGAGTCGGCACTCCGGGTCCTGCTGGTGCTCGGGTGGCTCGCCACCGGGTGTGGCGGCGCGACAGCTCCCGCGCCGAGCGGGGAAGACGATGCCAGCCAGGGCTCGCTCCTGCCGTGGAGCGAGGGCAATCGCTGGACCTACCGGGTCACCGCGGACGGAGCCGTGTCCCAACGGGAAGTCACCGTGGGCCCCTTGGAGGCCGTCGGCGGCACCGGAGCCTCCCGCGAGGTGATGGCCCACCGGGTGACCACCCGGGAGGACTCGGGGGCCATGACCCTCGACTGGCAGGAGCGCTCGGACACGCGCATGGTGCGCTACCGGGAGCAGACCTTCGACGCCGGGGCGACGAGCGCCAGATCCGAGGAGTGGTGGGAGCCGTCCAAGCTCTACCTCGACGAGACGCCCGAGCACCTCGTGGTGGATGCCTCCTGGATCGAGAGCTACCAGGAGACGAAGCAGAAGGCTGGCAAGAGCGCCAACACGGAGACGACGCGCGACCTCTGGAAGGTCATCTCCCTCGGCGAGTCCGTCACCGTCCCGGCGGGCACCTTCCAGGCGATCGTCGTGCGCAAGACGGGCACCAGCAAGATCAAGACGTACTGGTTCGTGCGCGGCATTGGAAAGGTGAAGGAGACCGGCGAGGAGACCGAGGAACTGCTCAGCTACGAGGTGGCGCCGGAGACGTCCACCCCGTAGCGGGCCCTGGCGGAGAGTCAGATCTCCGCCACGCCCTCGCGCTCTGCCCACCCCTCCAGCCCGTTGGGCAGGCGGATGCGCACGTAGCGGCCCGTGTCCTCCATCACATGGACCTTGAGACCCGAGTGGACCTCGAAGGACACCTTGGCCTCTTCCCGGGGGAACTCACGCGCGCGCAGCGTGGGCGCGAGGACGATGGCCTCGTGCAGGTTCTGCTGCGCCCAGACGTGCGCGGCCAGCAACGCGCCCGCGGGGAGCGACAGCACCAGGAACAGGCCTCCGAGGACGGCCGCCCAGGCCCGCCGGCCCGGACGCAGCAGCCGGAAGAGGAGGAGCAGCGCGAAGCCCGTCACCCACGCGGTGAGGAACCCCCAGGCCACCCCGTTGCCGCTGGTGGCGGCGACCACGCGCTCGATGAAGGACTCCTCGGGCGCGCTGCCCACCACCTTGTCGAGCTGACGCGCGCGCGCGAGCGCCAGGTTGGCCTCGAGATCCGGCCCGTCCCCGCCCGCCCGGCGCGCGCGCTCGAAGGCGAGCACCGCGCGCCCCAGGTCCTCCTGCGCCAGGTAGGTGGTGCCCAGGTTGTATTGGAGATCCGGCCCGCCGAAGCCCCGCTCGAGCAGCTTCTCGTAGCCCGCGCGCGCGGCGGCGTAGTCACTCCGGTAGTAGGCCTCGTTGGCCTGCTGGAAGAGGCCCTGGGCCTCCTCGGACGAGTAGTAGCCCTGGCCCAGCAGCGTGGCCACGAGCATGGCGGCGACGGCGTTCACTTGTCCCACCCCTCCATCACGGCCGCGGCGTCATCCAGGATGCGCTCGCGAGCGGCCGGCTCGGCGCCAGGGGCGAAGCGGCCGGTATCACAGGCCTCCAGCACGAAGCGCACCCGCTGGCGGCGCGCCTGTTCCACACCGGCCTCGGTCAGCTTCGCGTCCAGCGCGTCGCGGGTGAGGCCCCCCACCGGGATGTGCAGCCGGGCCGCCAGGAAGTTGAGCAGCGCCTTCTCCACCTCGCCGTAGAAGGCGCTGGAGTTGCCCGCGCGCAGCTTCTCCGCCGCGGCCAGTTGCTTGCGCGCCGCCCGGGCCCGCTGACGGCTGCGGCTGCCCTCGTCCTGTGCCGACCACCGCCCGCGCACCAACCCACCGAGGGCCAGGGCGAGCATCAGGCCCACGGGCGCGAGCACCGCCGGCAGGAAGAAGGGCCGCTGCCACACGGCGGCCGCGGGGGACTCGAAGCGCGCCTGGTAGCGCAGCGGACGCAGGCCGCCCGCGGTGAGGACGTTCTTGGGCTCGGCCGCCGCATCCGCCATGGACGCGGACGAGCCCGTCTGCGCGGACGCCGTGCCCCCCGCCCCGGGCTCCACCACGATCTCCACGGGCTCGGTGCGCGACACCTCGTAGCGGCCCGTCTTCGGATCGAAGTAGGGGAACTCCAGCGCGGGCAGCGTGAAGGTGCCCGTGCGCTGCGGCATCACCAGGTACTCCTGCGTGCGGCGCCCCTGAACGCGCAGCTTGTTGGGCGTCATCTTGTCGGTGGTGGTCGGATCGTACACCTTGAAGGCGGGCGGGGCCTCCAGCCGGGGCGGCGTGATGTTCTTCACGTTGCCCGAGCCCTCGAGGATGACCTTCACCGTCACCGGCTGGCCCAGCTCCACGCGCTGCTGGGACGTCTCCACGGACAGCTTCCAGTCGCCCACCTGGGCCGTCGACATGCCCTTGGGTCCTCCGGGGGGAAGCGGCTTCACCTCCACCTCCAGGGGGTTGGACACGCGGTGCACGCGGTGGCCCACGAAGAGCATGCCGGTGGTGATGTCCGCCTCGGCGGGGGTGATGGACAGCGTGCCGGTCTTCATGGGGAAGAGCGCGCGCCGGCGCAGCAGGTAGGTGCGGTAGGGAATGCCGTTGACGATGCGCTGCTCGCCCGTGAGCTGCGTGGGGCTCTCCACGTCCTCGCTCCAGAAGCCCTCCAGCTTGGGCATACTCACCGAGTCCACGCTGGACAGGTCCACGCGCGAGTAGATGTAGAGCGACAGCGTCACCTGCTCGCCCACGTACGCCTGCTTCTTGTCGAGCGTGGCGCGCACGAACAGGTCCGAGTCCCCCCGGGGAATGCGCACGTCCTCCTGGATGCCGCCGCGCGGATCCTCCTCTTGCTCCTCCTCGTCGGCGAACGGATCCTGCATGCCACCAAAGGGCGGGAAGTTGCGGAACGGGTCCGGCATCCGCTGGCGTCCCGCCTGGGCCTGGCCTCCCGGAGGCGAGACGCGGCCCTTGCGCACCGTCATCTTGATGGCGTCGGTGCGCCAGGTGCGGCTGCCGGCGGAGAGCACGGCGGGCGGAAGGGTGAGGTTGCCCGCGCGCTGGGCGCGCATCATCAACACGTGCTTGCGCACCGTCTGGATGACGGGCGGCCCGCCTCCGCGCATCTGGATGGAGCTCTGGGTGCTCTGCGAGGACGACAGCACCTCGAAGTCCTCGGGCGCGGGGAACTGCACCTGGGCGTTGTCCGGAGGATCCACCACCACCACGGTGAGCTGGAACACGTCCTCCGTGCCCACCTCGGTGCGATCCACCGTCTGGTAGAACTCGACCTCCGCCCACGCGGGCAGTGCCGCGAAGAGCAGGGCGATGGCGGCCAGTGCCGCGTGGCCGCTACCAATCCTTCTCATTGGGATTCCTCGGCCGCTTCTTCTGCTGGAAGCGCCACAGCTGGAGATTCTTCTCGTTCTGCTTCATCGCATCCAGCAGGCGCTCGGCCTCCTGCCGGTCGATCTCCTCGGCGCTCACCCCACCATCCAGCTCGTCGAGCTCCCCCGGAGAACCCGCGTCCGACGCCTCGGCATCCTCCGACTGGCCACCATCGCCTTGCTGGCCACCATCGCCGCCCTCCCCTCCATCCCCGGGCTCGCCACCGTCCCCGCCCCCATCCTGGGGACCGCCATCCCCGGGGCCCGCGTCTCCCGGACCCGCGTCGGGCGTGCCGGAATCGCCCGTGCCCCCATCGTCCTGGCCTCCGTCCGTGCCGCCGTCCTGGCCCCCGTCGGAGCCGCCATCGGTTCCGCCGTCCTGGCCTCCATCCGCGCCGCCATCGGGCTGGCCCGCGTCGGGACGGCCGCCATCCTGTCCCCCGTCCTGCCCGCCGTCCTGGCCTCCATCCGTGCCGCCATCGCCCCCGCCCTTCTGGGGAGGAGGGAGGTTGCGCAGCAGCACCTCGTAGTTGTGCCGGGCCTGGGCATCCGTGGGGTCCATCGTGAGCGCGCGGCGATAGGCCTTCAGGGCCTCGCGCGAATCTCCCAGGGCCGCGTGGACGTTGCCCAGGTTGTACGTGGCCTTCTGCCGCAGGTCCGGCCGGCTGTTGGCCTCGGCCACGCCCTGGAAGGCCTGCTTCGCCTCGTCATAGCGGCCCAGCTTCGTCAGCGCGTCGCCCCGGTTGAAGTCCACCGCCGGATCGTTCGGCCGCTCCTTCTTCGCCTGCTCGAAGGCGGACAGCGCGTCCTCGTACCGCCCGGCGTCGTACGCCCGGCGGCCCTGTTGAATGAGCGGGTGCTCCTTCTCCAGCAGTCCCGCGGCCCCCGCGGGGGTGGGCAGCAAGGGCAGGAGCAGCCCCAGGCAAAGGCAGAGCCAGGCCCTCGCGCGTGCGCCCTGGAATGCCCGGCTCATGCAGACCTCCGGCGCCAGGACGAGGGCAGCACCATGCCGAGCACCAGCAGGACGAGCCCCGGCAGGGCGAACACCTGGAAGCGCTCGTCGTAGCGGACGGTGACCCGGCTCTCCAACTCGCTCTTCTGCATCTTCTCGATACGCTCCAGCACCTGGGCCATGGCCACGCCACGCGGCTGGTAGAAGAACTCGCCGCCCGTGGCCTCGGCGATGGCCGTCAGGCCCGCGCGATCCATGCGGGTGATGACCGTCTCGCCGCTGCTGTCCTTCTTGTAGTCCACGAACTCGCCCCGGCGGTTGTACACGGGGATGGGCTCGCCCTGCTCGGAGCCCACGCCCACGGTGAGCACCTGCACGTGGGCCTCCTTGAGCGCGGCCACCGCCTCGTCCACCTCGCCCGTCAGGTCCTCGCCGTCCGAGAGCAACACCACCACGCGCTCCTTGGAGCCGCGGTCCGCGTTGTCCAGCACCTGGCGCGCCAACAGGAGCGCCTGGCCGATGTTGCTGCCTCCCTGGGGCATCTGCTCCGGGTCCACCGCGCGCAGGAACAGCTTCACCGCCGAGTAGTCCGAGGTGAGCGGCGACTGGATGAAGGCATCCCCGGCGAAGGCCACGAGCCCCACCCGGTCTCCCTTCAGCTCGTCCAGCAGCGTGGTGAGCTCCAGCCGGGCGCGCTCGAGGCGGCTGGGCTGCACGTCGCGCGCGAGCATGGACTTGGACGCATCCAGCGCCACCACCACGTCGATGCCGCGCCGCTTGGCCAGCTCGCTCGTGGTGCCACACTGGGGCTGGGCGAGCGCGAGGCCGAAGAGCATGAGCCCCAGGCCCTGGAGCCCCGCCTGGGTGGCCGGCAGCCAGCGCGAGGTGCCCGGGGCCAGCTTGTCCACGAGCCGCTCGGTGAGGAACGCGCGCACGCGCGAGCGCCGGCGCAGCGCCAGCCACAGGGCCAGGGCTCCCACCAGCGCGCCCGCCACGCACAGCGCGAGGAAGGCGGGTTTGGCGAGCCCCATCTGGTAGCCCAGGAACTTGAAACGCCAGGGGTCCGTCAGGTTCACGGCGACACCCGCAGGAAGGTGGAGCGCAGGAAGAGTTCCAGCACGGCGAAGCCAAAGGCCAAGAGCAGGTACGAGTGGTAGTCCTCGCGGTAGTTGGCCGAGGCACCGCCCTCCATCAACTTGGAGCGCTCGAGCGAGTCGAGCACCTTCTGCAGGCCCCGCTTGAGGCCCTCGGGGTCCGTGGCGCGGTAGTACTCGCCGCCGGTGGAGTCGGCGATGTCCTGGAGCAGCTCGGGGTTGATGGGAATTTCCGTCTCGCGCCACACGGTGTTGCCGAACAGGTCCGTGCCCTGGGGAAAGGGCACCTTGCCGCCCTTGCCCACGAGGATGGTGTAGATGGGGATGTGCAGGGACTTGGCCATGCCCGCCGAGTCCAAGGGGGAGATCTTCCCCGCGTTGTTGTCACCGTCGGTGATGAGCACCACCACGCGGCTCTTGGCGTCCGAGTCGCGCAAGCGGTTGAGCGCCGTGGCCAGCGCGTCGCCAATGGCCGTGCCGTCCTCCAGCACGCGCGTGCGCAACTGCCGCAGCACCTCCTTGAGCACGCCATAGTCGAGCGTCAGGGGCGCCTGCGTGTACGCCGCGCCCGCGAAGACCACGAGGCCGATGCGATCATTCACGCGGTTGGTGATGAACTCGCTGAGCACCTCCTTGGCCACGTGCAGGCGGTTCTGCGGGCGGAAGTCACCGGCCTCCATGGAGGTGGACAGGTCGAGCGCGACGACGATGTCGATGCCCTCTACGTTCAAGTCCCGCACGCGCGTGTCGCGCGACTGGGGCCGGGCGAGCGCGACGAGGGCGGCGGCCACCGCGGCGACGCGCAGCAGGGGCAACATCGGCAGGAGGTACACGCGCAGGCCCCGGGGATGCCGGGTGAACACGTGCGCCGCGGAGAAGCGCAGCACGGCGCGGCGGCGCTTCTCCCACCAGCTCCAGACGAACAGGAGGGGGATGAGGAGCAACCCCCACAGGTAATGGGGGCTATGGAACGCGAGGTCCGGAAGCATGGGACACGGGGGCCGCTTCGGGCGGAGGAGGAGGGGGCCAGGTCTGGTCCAGCAGCGAGTAGCCGAACGTCAGCGCCTCGCGGCACGAATCCGGGGAGGACTCGGCCCGGGCGTACTTCACCAGGTCCGACTCGGAAATGAAGCGCATGAGTCCGTCCTCGGGCAGGCCGGGCGCCTTCAGACGCCGCAACTGCACCATCAACTCCGAGCTGGTGCACTCGAGCGCGTCGAAGCCATAGCGCTCGCCCAGGTAGCCGCGGACGATCTCCGACAGACGGAAGTAGAAGTCCTTCACCCGCCCTTGCGCGGGCAGGTTCTCGGACTTGAGGGCATCCAGGGCCCGGCGCGTGCGCACGTCCAAGGGCAGCGGAGGCGCCACCGCCGCGCGCCGCCGCTCCCGGTACTTCTGGAAGAAGCGCCACGCGGCATAGCCCAGCAGCGCCGCGGCGATGACGCCCAGGGCGGCCCACACGAGCGTCAGCGAGCGGATGGCCACCTCGGTGGGCGGCTGGATGTCCCGCAGGTCCTCGCCCTTGGCCTCGGCGTCCTCGGGCAGCGTGGAGCCCACCTCCAGCGTCCGGCCCGGAGCCACGTAGCGCCGCGGCCCCTCCAGCGTGGACACGAGGAAGGTCAGGTCCGGCAGCGTCACCATGCCCAGCTTGAAGGCGGACATGCGCACCCGGAACACGGTGACCGCCGGGTCCTTGCCCGCCTCGGGAGGCGTGCGCTCCTGGGCCAGCAACTCGAAGTCCCCCAGATCCGGCGGCACGTCCAGCTCGTAGCGCTGGTTCGCCGGATGGGTGAGCACCACCTCGTAGACGAAGGGCTCGCCCAGGAGCACGCGCTCGGGCTGCACGCGGGTCTGCACCCCCGAGGGCTCCACCTCGGGCAGCTTCGCGCTCGCCGCGGCGGGGGCCGGAGCCTGGGCCTGGGCGTGAGCGGCCAGGGGCGAGACGACCAGGAACGCGCAGAGCGTCAACGCCCTCATGCCGCCATCCTCCGGGAACGGGCGCGGAAGAAGCGCACCAGGGCCATGCCGTGGTCATCCCCGGTGCTCAGCTCCACGTGGTCCAACTCCAGCTTCTTGAAGAGCCGGCGCAGCTCCTCGCGCTGGCCCTGCAGGGCGCGCGCGTAGCGGCCACGCACGAGCGGATCGCTCGTATCCACCACGAAGCGCTCGCCCGTCTCGGGGTCTTCCATCTCCACGAGCCCCATCCTCGGGAACTCGCGCTCCAGCGGATCCACGATGACCACGGGCACCAGGTCGTGCTTGCGGCCCACCAGCCGCAGCGGCGCCTCATAGCCGGACGCGAGGAAGTCCGAGACGAGGAACGTCACCGTCTTGCGGTTGGCCACGCGGCTCAAATAGGTGAGGCCCGAGGACAGGTCCGTCCCCTTCCCCTTGGGCTGGAAGGTGAGGATGTCACTGACCAGCCGCATCACGTGCGAGCGGCCCTTGCGCGGCGGCACCACCTTCTCCACCCGGTCGGAGAAGAGGATGAGCCCGACCCGGTCGTTGTTGGCGATGGCGCTGAAGGCGATTTGAGCGGCCACCTCGGCGGCCACCTCGGACTTGGAGCGCTCGCGCGAGCCGAACTCCTTGGAGGCCGACACGTCGACGAGGAGCATCACCGTGAGCTCGCGCTCCTCGGTGAAGACCTTGACGTAGGCCTCGTTCATCCGGGCGGTGACGTTCCAGTCGATGATGCGAATCTCATCTCCGGGCTGGTACTGCCGCACCTCGGAGAAGGCCATGCCCCGGCCCTTGAAGACCGAGTGGTACTGGCCCGCGAGCATGTCCGACACCACCTTGCGGGTGCGGATCTCCAGCTTGCGGATGCGGCGGATGATGTCCTTGGCGAGCACGGCGCGGTCTCCAGGCTCCTCGTCCGGGGCTTACGGCACCTCGACGCGATCGAACACGCGCTGGATGAGCTTCTCCGTGGTGAGCTCCTCGGCCTCGGCCTCGTAGGTGAGGGCCACGCGGTGGCGCAGCACGTCGAAGGCCACGGCCTTCACGTCCTCGGGGGTGACGAAGCCGCGGTGGCGCAGGAAGGCGTGGGCGCGCGAGGCCTGGCTCAGCGCGATGGTGGCGCGGGGGCTCGCGCCGAACTGGATGTAGTCCGCCTGATCCTTCAGGCCGTAGCGCGCGGGCTCGCGCGTGGCGAAGACCACGTTGAGGATGTAGTCCTTCACCTTCTCGTCCATGTAGATCTGATGGACGAGCTCGCGCGCGCGCACGAGCTGCTCCAGGGCGATGACGCGCTGGACCGCGGGCGGCTTGCCACCGCTCATCCGGTCCATGATGACCTTCTCCTCCTCGCGCGTGGGGTAGCCCACCTTCACCTTGAGCATGAAGCGGTCCACCTGCGCCTCGGGCAGGGGGTAGGTGCCCTCCTGCTCGATGGGGTTCTGGGTGGCGAGGACGAGGAAGGGCGAGGGCAGCGGGAAGGACTGGTCGCCGATGGTGACCTGGCGCTCCTGCATGGCCTCGAGCAGCGCGGACTGGACCTTGGCGGGGGCGCGGTTGATTTCGTCCGCGAGCACCACGTTGGCGAAGACGGGCCCCTTGCGCACGGTGAAGTTGGCCGCCTGCTGGTTGTAGATCATCGTGCCGACGAGGTCCGCGGGCAGCAGATCCGGCGTGAACTGGATGCGCATGAACGAGGCGCTGATGCTGTCGGCGATGGTGCGCACCGTGAGCGTCTTGGCGAGGCCCGGCACGCCCTCGAGGAGGACGTGGCCGTTGCAGAGGACGCCAATGAGGATGCGCTCGAGCATGTAGCGCTGGCCGACAATGACCTTGCCGACCTCCTGGTTGAGGAGTTCGACGAAGCCGCTCTCCTGCTGCACGCGCTCGGTGAGTGCCCGGATGTCCGTGTTCATAAGGTGTTGTCTCGACCGTCCCTGAGAAGGCAGGCAGCCTAGGTGAGGGGGGTAACCGGCTCAACAGCGCAGTAGGCCGGGCATTCCGGTATTTTCCGGGTGGACCCCACCCAGGAGGGCATGGCGGATGACCGGCGGGAGCAGCCCGGGGCACGCCCCCGGCCCTGGGAGTGGAGTCCCCCCACCGGGGCCCGTGGAGGCGGAGGTACTCGGGGAGCTGGCGCCCGGGGTGGTGCCCCGCGAATGCCCGCTCGCTGGAGGAGGGACGTTGCGGCTCCTCGAGGGGGGCGAGGGCCCTCCCCTGGTGCTCCTGCATGGGCGGGGGAGCGCGGCGAGCACGTGGTTTCCCCTCCTGCCGGCCCTCGTGCGGGAGCACCGGGTGCTGGCGGTGGACCTGCCGGGCTTCGGGGGTTCCCCGGCGGCTCCGGGGCCGCTCCGGACGGCCGAGGACGGACTGCGGTTCTTCGTCGAGCCGGTGGAGGCAGTGCTCTCGGCCCTGGCGCCGGGGCCGATGACCCTGGTGGGCCACTCGCTCGGGGGGCTGGTGGCGCTGGAGCTGGCGCTGCGGGGGCGGGTCCCGGTGGAGCGCCTGGTGCTGGTGGACGCGATGGGCCTGGGGCCGGAGATGGCGCGGGAGGCCCGCCTTTTCTTCCGCGTGGGGCCGGAGCGGGTGGCGCGCGTGTTGGGACCCAGGCTCTTCGGGCGACTCGCGCCGCTGCCGGACACCCCGCTCCACCGCCGGCTGATGGCGCTGGACTACGAGCTGATGACCGTGCGCGCAGGGAGGGCCAGGGCCACGCGGGCCTTCAACACGCTGGTGCCCCTCACGGGGGACGTGTTCCACCGGCGCGAGCGGCTGAACGAGGTGAGGCCGCCCACCGTGTACCTGTGGGGCGAGAATGATGGTGTCCTGCCCGTGTCACTGGCCGAGGCCGCGGTGCGGGAGCAACCCTCCGCGCGGCTGGTGCGAGTGCGGGCCGGACACAGTCCCCACCTGGAACAGCCAGATTGCCTTCTGTCCGAGCTGAGGGAATGAACACGGGTCCTGGCTCCGAGGATGCCGGACCGAGTGGAGAGGTTCATTCCCGCTGATGCCGAGCCCAGAACGCGGGAAACCTGTGCGCGAGTTCCTGCTCGCTCCATTCTTCTCCAGCGGGAGCAGTGGGACCCGCTCCCTCATGGGCAGGAAAATCGCGTCCCGTCAGCGCCTCATATGCACGGGCAGGCACGTATCGAAACTCCTCGAAGAACACATCTTCGACACCAGGAGAATCGACAACACGGAGGAGCGACTCGGCGTTCGACACCGCGTCCTCGAAAACACGGCGCCCCATCGAGATGAGCCAACTTCGGAAGTCCGTGAAGCCATCATCCGAGCAGCCCCCCGCGACGAGGTACGCGGCCCCCCACAGGTCCCAGTGATAGGCGACGTCCATCTTGTCCTGGAAATGGGCACCAAACTCGACGATCTCCTCGGGAGACAGCCTCGACAATTGTTTCCAGAGTTCCTCCGCCTGCCGTCGCGAATTCCCATCTGCCCGTTCTGGATTGACCACCCTCCGAGAGGACTCAATGATGGCCCAGAATTCCTCAGTATTCATGAAGCAACCACCTCTTCGCAGCGACTCCCCATGCTCAGTCCATCCTCATGTCGTCCTGCCTCTCAACGAGGGGAAGCTTCCGGTTCAAAAGACCAGGAACGAAGTCTCCATGCAAATCCGTCGTCCCCCAAAGACTTTCTGCTTCCTCTTTCAGGGCACGAAACTCCGTAGCTGACACCTCGACCCGTCGTTCCTCACCACCGCCACTCAGGTAGACTTTATGGTATACTGAAGACACCAGCAAACGTGATTTCTCCAGGGTGAAAAAACCGTTCTCATCCCCCAGGACATAGGGTGCCATGACGTATCGCCCCATCTTTGCTTCACGATACATCCAATAGAAGTCGAGTATCGTCAGGGCTACAATGGCCTTGCTCGTGACACCCACAGATCTCCTTTCGAGCAGGGACCATGACTCACCAATGGTCACGCGGTGCCTGGCTCCCCATGAAGCCGCATCTGTCGAGGCATTTATTTCGTTGAGCATCCTCACCCCCTTCTCGCCAGGCGGGAGCCTTCGATTGACATTCTCGACCCGGCTCCTGGCTTGCTCCATCGCCCGCTGCTCCGCTGCACGCAGCGCCTCGTTTCTCGCGCTCAGCAGGGTCTGCCTGTTGGATGCCTGGACATTGAGTTCCGCGAAGACTTCCATCGCATAGACCTTCGTGCCGTCCTGCTGGAGGAGCTTCGCCCACTGATGGCTGCTACTCAGACGCTGCTTGAGGTCCGTGGCAGAACCCACATACAGCACAGGAGCGCCATCCAAATGACCTTCGATCCTGTAAATCCATCCAATCCGAGGCAACGAACCACCACTCGTGGCGACGCTCCCCAGGGGAAAGAGAAAGAGCAGGAGGAAAGCGATCAGCAACCAGTGTGGCCTCTGCATGAAGGCTCGCTTTTCGCTTCGCATGGGTCCGTTCGTATCCTCAGTGATGGTTCCGGTTCAGGGACGGTTCTTCACGACACCTGGATGCGCCAGTCGCACATCACCCACCGAGGACACAGTGGCATTCGGGCCGAGAGTAGCCCATGCTGGCCCAATGGTTCTGAGAAGAGCAAACCGGTGCTCCAGACATTGACCCAACTCCGCGAATACAACGACCTCGGCCACGAGAAATGCCTGCCCCCCATCGTGATACCCAGCCTCGGAAGCAGTAGGTCATCTTCCCCATGACGCCTCAGTATCCCCGGATTCGCCCACATGGGGTCTATCCTCCCGAGGATGAAGCAGGTGAGCGCCTGCTGGCAAGAGAGGTGATTCACTTCGTCTTCTACATGCCACATGACCACCCGGACCTTGCCGCCGGGGTGTCCCACGCCTTCGACCGCTATTTGAAAGCAGTTGGCGAGGGACTTGATGCCATCGACTCCTGCTCCTTCGGTCCCTCATCTTTTGGGCCTCTTTCCGAAGAACGTCGGAAACGCCTTCGCGAACTGCTACTACCCGACCGTCCCTTCCGCTACGCCGAGGATTGTGCCGACCCGTACCGGATCAAGGAGATGGAGAAGAGCGGCCACGAGACGTGGATTCACCTAGGCAACGGGCACGGCAGGCTCACGGGTTTCAAGCTCACCTACTCGGCTCGTATCCCGTCCCGAGATAGGACTACTTCCGACCATGACGTGAGCTACCTCTCGGGCACACTCCCGACCGAATACCTCGAGGAACACGGCCCATCCACGGTGAGGGAGCTGCTGCTCGACCTGGCTTCGGGTCTTGACTTCGCCAGCGGCCATGCGGGATTGAGCTTCGATTCCCTCGTTGGGGACGTGTTCTTCACGCCCAGAATCCGCACCGAACTCCTTCGCCACCCAGGCATCAGCCTCAACCACGGCTCCTCTCCCGATTGGATGGGCACGCGCGTGGATGGGGTGCACTGGCTCAACTTCCTGGGCCCTCCCGTGCTTCAGGCACTGAACGGAGTGTCTAATCTTCGTTCTCGCCTGCGTTCACCGGAGACGGCCGTGCAGGCCATCGACGAAACGCGAGCCGTCGTGACGCTGGGGGATTGGCCCGAAGCGGGCGATCTCACTCGAGGCAACTCGCTTCCCGCCTACCGGGAACTCGGCCGCGAGTTGGAGTCATGGCTCGACAAACCCTTCGATGACCCTAGATTCCGCATCGAAGGCTTCACCCAGGAAGAGGCAATGAGATGGGCTCGGCGCTTCCTCGATTGACGTGAACTCGTGGAGGGGCCTCCAGACCTTCTTGAGCGGCTCCGGGTACACGGGACCCATCGATGGGGTAGCAGGAACGAACACCTACAAGGTACTTCAATCCCTGGCGAGCCGAGGTGGCTACTCGGGTCCGATTGACGGCATCCCCGGAATCAATACGTACGCGGGCCTGGCGAACCTCCGACTGAAACCACCCACCTCTCCGTCAAGCAATCGACGCAACCCAAGGGGTGCTCAACAGGCTGCCGCCCAGATGGTGTACCGTTGGCGCGTGCGTCGAACATGACCGAACGATCGACAAACCACATCGCGGCGGAGATGCGCAGGCGAGCGAAGGAGAACCCGGCGCAACCGGCGTTCGCCGTGCAAGGCTTGCACTCGCGCACGGTCGTGACGTACGGCGCGTTCGTCGAGCGCGTCGCACGCGCCACGGCGTTCCTGGCCGAGCGCGGCCTGAAGCGCGGTGAGCGCTGCGCGCTGATTGGCGCCAACCATCCGGATTGGTGCGCGGCCTGGTACGCCATCGTCGGCCTCGGCGCCGTCGCGGTGACGCTGGATCCACAGTTGTCCCCGGCGGCGCTGGGCGCTCTCATGAAGGACGCTGGCGCCCGCTTCGCCATCGTCGACGCGAAGGTCCAAGCGCAAAGCGCCGCGTGGACGCAGCTCGAGCAGGTGTTCAGCCTGAGCGAGCAAGCCAATGGCGTGTTTTCCAGCGACGCCGCCGCACCCACGGAACTCGTCGGCGGCGGCGACGAGCTGGCCGGGCTGCTCTACACGTCAGGCACGACGTCCGAGCCCAAGGGCGTCATGCTGACGCACGCGAATCTGCTCGCGGCGGTGAACGGAATCATCCTCTCCTTGCGCGCCAACCGCGACGACGTGGTCCTGTCGGTCCTCCCCTTCTTTCACATCCTCGCGCAGATCGGCGGCATGCTCGCTCCGCTCGCCGTCGGCGCGACGGTGGTGCTCCTCCCCGAGATCGAAGTCACTCGCATCACCGGCGCGCTGCGTGATGGTGGCATCACGATCTTCTTCTGCGTTCCGCAATTCTATCACCTGTTCCTGCGTCGCGTGCGCGCGCAGGTCGATGAGTCGCCCCGGTTGCGACGCATGTTTCCGCGCCTGTTGCGCTTGAACCGCCACGCCCGCGCCATCGGCTTCAACGCGGGAAAGGTCCTGTTCAAGAAGATCCACGCCACGTTCGGACCGAAGATCCGCGCGCTGATCTCCGGCGGCGCGGCCCTGGATCCGGAAGCCGCGCGCACGTTCCACGCCCTGGGCATCGACATCCTTCAGGTCTACGGTCTCACGGAGACCACCGGCGCGATCGCGATTGGCCGGCCAGGAGAGTCGGTCATCGGCACGGTCGGCCGCGCGGTGCCCGGCGCCGAGTTCCGCATCGACGTTCCGGACGGGAGAGGGAGCCCTCAAGCGCCCGGCGAGGTGTTCATCCGCGGTGCGATGGTGATGCCGGGCTATTACAACCGCCCGGGCGAGGCGAAGCTCGAAGACGGTTGGTTCCATACCGGCGACCTCGGGTACCTCGACCCGGACGGCTATCTCTACGTCCTGGGTCGCGCCGGAGACACCATCGTCCTTCCCAGCGGCAAGAAGATCCAGCCGGGCGAGCTCGAGACGCACTTCGCGCGCTCGAAGTTCATCGCCGAGGTCGGCGTCACGCTCGCGCCTGGCGGCACGGGGGGAGACTCGCGGCTCCATCTCGTCGTCGTCCCCGACCTCGAGGCCCTCCGCGCCGCTGGCACCGGCAACGTCGAGCAAGCGCTCCACGAGGAGGTCGCGAACCTCTCCGCCTCGCTGCCGTCCTACAAGCGCGTCGCTGGCGTCACCATCACCCGTGAGCCCTTGCCACGCACCAACACGCGCAAGCTCAAACGCGCCGCGCTCCAGGAATGGGTCAAAGCGGCCCAGGCCGCCGAGCGCGTCGGGTCGAAGCCGGTGTGGCGCGACGCCGACCGCGTGTGGGCCGAGGTCCCCGCGCACGCACGCGCGCTCGAGCTCATCGCCGCGCGTACGAGCCGCCCGCGCGCGGAGCTCCATCCGGATCTGCTTCTCGACATCGATCTCGGCCTTGATTCACTGGCGCGCCTGTCGCTGTTGTCGGATCTGGACGTCAACGCCGTGGGCGAGGTGCTGGCGACGGTGCAATCCGTGCGCGAGCTCGTCGAGGCCACGGCCCATGGCGTGCCCGCACCGGCCGCGCCCACCACCTCCCGCCCGCCGCCACGAAGCCTGGCGCTGACCCTGCTGGCGTTCGTGATCCTGCGCGGCCTGCGTGGCCTGGAGTGGCTGCTGCTGAGCATGCGCGTCAAGGGTACCGAGCATCTGCGTCCATCGGGAGCGGCGTTGATCTGCTCGAATCACCAATCGTTCCTCGACGTGTTCGTGCTCCTGTCCGCCCTTCCGTGGTCGGTCTTCCGCCGAACCTGCATGGTGGGAAAGCCGAAATACTTCGGCGGGCCCCTGCTCCCGCTGGCGCGTCGGATTGGCGTGATGCCGATCGACGCCAGCCGCAACCTCCCCACCGCCATCGAGGAGAGCGTGGCGCACCTCGAGCGCGGCGCGGTGCTGGTCGTGTTCCCCGAAGGGACGCGCTCCCGGGACGGCACCCTCTTGCCGTTCCGCCACGGCGCGGCGGTGATCGCACGGCGCGCACGGGTGCCTATCATCCCCGTGGCGATCGACGGAGCCCACCGCGTCATGCCGCGCGACAAGTTCCTTCCCCGCCTTCACCGCGTCACCCTCCGCGCTGGCGCGCCACTCCCCGACGACCCATCCGCCGACGTCCACGCACGCACCGACACGCTGCGCGCGCGGATCGCCGCGCTGCTGCAAGGAGCCCCCTCATGACCGAGCTGCCTGATTGGATTCTCCGACAGTTGCCCCACGGCGTCGAACGCCGCCAGATTCCCGTCGCGGGCCACTCCATCCACGTCATGGAGTTTGGCCAGGGGCAGCCTGTCCTCATGCTCCACGGCAATCCCACCTGGGGCTTTCTCTACCGCAAGGTCATGGCCGCCCTCCGCGGACAGCCCGTGCGCTGCATCGTGCCTGACCTCGTCGGCCTCGGCCTCTCCGACAAGCCGCGCGACCTGGGCGTGCACACCCTCGAGAACCATGCCGCCTGGATCGGCGGACTGGTCGACGCGCTCGGTCTCGACGACATGATCTTCGTCGGCCAGGACTGGGGCGGGCCCATCGGAATGCTCGCGCTCGCCGAGCGGCTCGAGCGCGTGTCGGGCATGGTCATCCTGAACACCGTCCTCGGGCCCCCGCGCCCCGGGTTCCGTCCGACACTGTTCCATCGCTCGAGCCAGCTTCCCGTGCTCAGCGACGTGCTGTTCCGCGGCCTGCAATTCCCGCAGAGCGTGCTCTGGGCCGCGCAGGGAGAGCGGAGCAGCATTCGCGGCGAGGTCGCCCGCGCCTATCGCTGGCCACTGCGCCGCCTCCAGGACCGCACCGCGCCCCTCGCCCTCGCGCGCATGGTGCCGGACTCCCTGGAGCATCGCTCCATCGCGCCGCTGCGGCGCTGCCAGGAAGCCGCCGAGTCGTTCAAGGGCCCCATGCGCATCGTCTGGGGTGTCCGAGATCCAGTGCTCGGACGCGTCATCGGGTGGCTCGAGCGGCTCCTGCCGCGCGCGGAGGTCAAGCGCACCCAGGCCGGACACTTCCTGCAGGAGGAGGTGCCCGGCGACATCGCCAGCGCCATCACCTCGCTGGCCAGCGGTGGAGCTAACGCGCGCTCTTCTGGATGAGCGCGGCCAGATCCTTCACCGTCTCGATGCGGCCCAGATCCTCGTCCTGAAACACGAAGCCGAGCCTGTCCTCGAGGAACGTGATCATCCGCAGGGTGTCGACCGAATCGATGCGGAGGCTCTCGAACCGCGTGTTGATGCCCACGGACTCGAAACCGGCGGCGAATTCCGGCCGCACCTTGTTCAGCGAGGTCTTCACCAGGTCGATGATCTCTTGTTCACTCATGTCTGTGCTCTTCCTCGTTCGTGTTCTTGGGCCACAGCGAAAACCGGGCGCGCGCCCACCAGGAGCGGGTCACCTGCAGCCCCAGGCGTAGACGCGCTCCCATCGACCCGGCGGTGCGCGACCCTTCCCGCCCGAGCTTGCCTTCCAGATACTGCCGGCGCGCCTTGGCGCGCTGGAGCTTGCCCGACGAGGTCTTGGGAATCGCCCCGGGCGGCAGACAGACCACGTCCGCCGGTGGAACGCCGATCACTCGCTTCACCGTCGCGGCGACCTCGGCCTTGAGCGCCTCCACGTTGTCGCCGCGCGTCTCCAACATCACCACCACGCCCTCGCTGTCCTCGACGCGAACCGCGACCGCGATGGCCGTGCCGACACGCACGCCCGGCAGCTTGTTGACCTCCCACTCGATCGTCTGCGGGCTGATGTTGCGGCCGCGGATGATGATGAGATCCTTCGCTCGCCCCACCACGAAGAGCTCACCGTCCACGAGGTAGCCGAGATCGCCGGTCCAAAGCCATCCATCGGCGTCGATGAGCTCCTCGGCACCGCCCTCCTGATAGCCCTCCATCACCGATGGGCCGCGGAACAGGATCTCGCCGCGTACGCCGTCGGCGCACGTCACTCCCTTCTCGTCGACGACGCGCAGCTCGTGTCCAGGGATGACCTTGCCGCAGCTGATGTGGTGCTCGACTTCTCCACCGTCGGCGGGCTTGGACACGCCGTCATCGCGAAAGCGCCCGGCGTCGAGCGTCCGCACCTTCATCGGGTCGGTCGACGTCTTCATGCTGATCGCCAGCATCGATTCCGCCAGACCATACGCCGGAAGGAGCACGTCGGGGCGCAGCCCGGTGCGCGCGAACTTGTCGGTGAAGCGCTTCAGGGTGTCGTAATGCAACGGCTCCGCGCCGACGCCGAGGGCGCGAACGTGCCCCAGCGACCACCGCTCGAGATCCTCGTCCTTGGCGACGCGCGTCAGCCACCCGTACGCGAAATTCGGGGCGAAGGAGACGGTCGCCTTCTGGCGGTGCACCGTCTCCATCCAGCACTCCGGACGCTTGAGGAAGCGCAGCGTGGGGATGAACGTCACCGCGACCTGCCAGTAGAGCGGCCCGAGCACGAAGCCAATCAATCCCATGTCGTGCTGGAGCGGAAGCCAGCTCACACCGCTGTCGACCCCCGGCTGCATGGAAAGCGACGCGCCCATGAAGCCATGGATGTTGGCGATGAGCGTGCGGTGGGTCGCCTTCACCCCTTTGGGCGTCCCCGTCGAGCCCGACGTGTACTGCAGGAACACCAGATCCTCCGGCGCCACCAGGACCTCACGCAGCGCCGACGCGTCCGCCGCGAGGGACGACGTCTCGACCACGCGCGCGAGGCTCGGCACGCGATCCACGAATGCCCAGAAGATGCTGGCCAGCCCAGCGCTCACCGCGAGCACGGTCGAGCCCGATGACGAAAGGATCGCCGCCGCCTGCCGCGTGTAGCTTTCGAGATTGCCGAGGTGCACCGGCGGATAGAGCGGCACCGGGACGACGCCGACGCGCAACGCACCGAGGAACGTCACGATGAAGTCCTCGGGATCGATGATCACCATCCCCAGGCGATCGCCCTTCTTCATCCCCAGCGCCTGCAGCGCCGCGCCCCGTCGGCGGCTCTCGGCGTGAAGCGCGGGAAATCCGACGAAGTGCTCCTCGCCACGCTCATTCTGGAACGTGAATCCGCGCGTCGCCGGAGCCTCGTCCAACCTGAGCAAGGCTTCATGCAGGGTGAGGCTTTCGTGTACGCCCTCGACCCGCGCGAGGAGACCGTGACTTTGTTTCATTATCCCCCCAGGCAGACCAGCCCCCTCGGCTCGAAGGATCATCGTTAGATTATGAAAGGAATTCTAATTCCAATGGCGGGCGATGCGCAACTGCAATAAATACTCCCCGTGAACAGGGGGCCGCCATGAGTGGATCAGTCCGATTCCGAGAAGAAGTCTACAGGATGTACATGAGCTTCTTCGAGACCGCCGAGAAGAAGCGGCGCTGGAGCGTGCACGACGACATTCCGTGGGATCAACTGGACCCGTCGGCCTACGACGAGGGGCGCGCGATGAACGCCGAGACATTCTGCGGCGTCGAACTCTACCTCCCCGACTATCTCGGCCAGGGCGTCAACCTCGTGCGCGAGAACTTCGGCCGGGCGTGGTTCCAGGCGAACTGGGGCTACGAGGAATCCAAGCACGGCCTCGCGTTGCGGATGTATCTCCTCAAGACCGGACTGCGCACCGAGGAGCAGCTGCGCGGCCTCGAGGACGCCATCGCGGCCAGGCCCTGGCGCCTTCCCTGGGACACGCCCCGCCGGATGACCTGCTACGGCGCCATCCAGGAGGCGAGCACGCTCCTCGCCTACGCCCGCCAGCTCGAGGACGCGCAGGCCGGCAAGGACGAGGTGCTCGCGACCATCTACCGCCTCATCGCGCGCGACGAGGCGGCGCACCAGCAATTCTACCGCGCCGTCCTCAAGCTCGAACTCGAGGAGCACCGCCACGAGACGCTGGAGGACCTCGCCCTCGTGTCCGTCGGCTTCCGCATGCCGGCGATCGATCTCCTCCCCGACTCGGAGCGGCGTGTCGAAACGCTGCGCATGCACAACAGCTTCAATCGCTGGGGTTTCTTCCTGAAGGTCTGGATGCCGCTCCTCAAACTCCTGGGCGTGTCGCGCCAGGAGTTCGCGGAGTATCAACGGCGAGCCATCGATCAGACGCGCGACCAGGCTAGCTGAACTTCCCCGGCAGGTCGGCCATCAGATCCGCCGCCGGGAGCAGCACCTCCGGAATCCCGAAGGAATCCACCAACAGGTCGAGCTTCGGTGCCAGCCGCTGCGAATACTCGAGCACCGTGCGCTCGACGGAGATCCCGGAGAGATCGAGCGAGCCGTCGGAGACATCCCGGTACCAGCCGAGGTTCGCCGACACCGTTGACCACCCATACAGCTCGCACAGCTCCAGCAGGAGGTCCTTCGCCGGACCCGGCGCGCAGGTGCCAATGACGCGCAGGAACTGCTTGTGCGTCTCGCGAATCGCGTACGCGCGGCCGACTTCGATCGCGAACGTCAGGATCTCGTTCCATGCGTCGGCGCGATTCAAGCCCTCGCCCATGTGCTTCATGAACTCGCCGCGCGTGTAGTCGAGAAGCTGGGCGAACCGTGCCTCGAACAACGCCTGGTGCTTCGCGCAGGTGGCCGAGCAGGCGGCGGCATCGGGCTCGGCGGCCTCCTTGAACGGACCTTTGCCCCCGGCGAAGTCCTCGAGCAGGATCCGCCCCGCGTACTGAAACAGCACCACGTTGTCACCGGCCGCGTGCGCGAAGCCGTGCATGTCGAGCTGCGCCCGGGCGATCTTGTTGACGTGCCGGAACGAGTGCACACCACAGCACTCGCGTGCGTTCTGGATGACCCGTGTCGCCGTCTCGTACGAATAGGCCTTGAACGACGCGCAGAGGGGTTGAAGCGGCGTTGGCAACGGCTCGGGCATCGTGACATCCGCCTCGAGGTGGAGGCGCTCGAGCATGAACGCGACCGCGTACGTCTCGGCGACGCCGGGCATCAATCGCCGCTTGTGGCTGCTGTATTCGATGATGGGGCGTTCCGGGCCACCGCGCGGTCCGAACTGGCGCCGCTCCTTGCCATAACGCGCCGCCACGGCGAGAGCGATCTTCATGCCCGCCACCGCGAAGGGAACGAGCCGCTCGATCATCAGCGGGGAGATCTGCGCGCGGAAGAGCTCACCCGGCGAAGCGAACGCCGTCACATACTTCCCTTCCGCCGTCACGTCCGCGAAACGGTTGAGCAGGTTCTCGCGCGGGATGCGCACCTGCTCGAACATCGCCCCGCCGATTCCGACGCCGTTCAAGCCAATCAGCCAATCGACATCGCTGATCTTCACGCCCGGCAGCGGACGTCCCTCTTCATCCCGCACCGGCACCAGGAACGAGTGGATTCCCTTGCACTCCCCATCGGGCATGTAGAGCTGCGCCATGACGGTGACGACCCGCGCGTTCCAGGCGAGCAACGCGATCGCCCACTTCGCGTCACGCCAGCTCGGCGTATGGATGATGAACTCGCCGCGCTCGGCATCGTACGTCGCGGTGGTGCCGAGACCCGCAAGATTGCTGCCGTGTCCGACCTCCGTCATGCAGAAGCAGCCCGGGAGCCTGAAATCATCGGCGACATCGACCAGGGAGCGATGCCGCTCGGTGCCGAGGAAGACCAGGCTTCCACCGAAGATGAGGAAGTGCCCGAACAACGTGGCCGCGACGCTTCCGTCGATCCAGCACGAATGCTCGCAGAACTTCATGTACTCGGATGGCTTCTGGTTCAACTCGGACAGGGACAGCAGGTCCGCCTGGAGAAGCTTGCGAACCATGAAGTGCGTCTTCTCGCGAAACCCATCGAGGTCCTCGTTCTGGAAAGACAGTGCCGGATCCCAATGCTCCTCGAAATACCTGCGCAGCTTCCAGGCATACTCGGGACGAGTGCTGTTCAGGATCCGGTAGAGTTGATCCTCGACCGAGGGCTCGGAAGCAAAGAGGGGCTGCATAGTCATTATGGGGCCTCGTTGTGTCGACTATCTGGAACACGGTCATCCGCGATCAAGACCGGTACGCAATCTTTGTTCATCACGGAACGTCCTTCGCGGTTGTTCCTCGCGGGTCAACCCGCTATCCTCGCGACCCTTACTGACGAGGGGGGAGCAAGTCGATGACGGGTTCCCGGGAGATTGGCTGATGTAGCCGTATCGCGCCGTGGGCGAGCCCCTCGAGGAGACAGCCATGGACACTCCGACGCAGAAGTCGACGAACATCCGCGAACACGACATCACCTTCAACGCGACGGACGGCTTCCCGCTCTCCGGGCGGCTCCTGGTTCCGGAGCAGCCGACCGCGGCGGTCCTCTTCTCCCCGGCGACCGGGTTGCCCAAGGAGTTCTACCTCCATTTCATGCGCTACGGCGCGGAGCGCGGCGCGGCGTGCCTTGTCTACGACTACCGCGGCGTCGCCGCCTCGGCGCCCAAGGATCTGCGCGCATTCAAGATGGACACCCCGGATTGGGGGCGCCTCGACATGACCGCCGCGCTCGATCGCTTGATTGAAGCCGCACCGGGCGTCCCCGTGATTCACGTCGCGCACAGCGTCGGTGGGCACATCACGGGCTTCATGCCCAACCATCAGAAAATCACCCGGCAGGTGTTCATCGGCGTCGGATTCGGGACCTGGTGGAAACACCGCTTCCCGAAGCAGCAACTGACGGACCTCTTCTTCTGGTGGATTTATGGGCCGCTTCAACTGGCGACCAAGGGCTTCATTCCCTCGGGTGGGCTCTGGGGCGGTTCGACCCTGCCCGCCGGCGCGTTCAAGACCTGGCGGCGCTGGTCTCACAAGGCGGATTACTTCCGCGGCGAGCTCGGCGACCGGTTGAAGCCACATTACTTCAATGAAATCGCGACGCCGATCCTCTCGTACGTGTTCACGGATGATCCCCTGACGACCCCCGAAACCGCTCGCGGCTTCCTCGAGTTCATGCCCAAGGCGCAGAAAGACGTGCGCGTGCGTCGCCCGTCGGACCTCGGTGTCAAGGCACTGCGGCATCAGGATGTCTTTCGGCGAAGCAACTCGGCGGCGTGGCCCGAGCTGTGGCGAGCGGTGCTGGAAGGCGCTTGAGACGCCCCACACGACTCGGGGGACATCACCGCGCCCGCTGATTTCCAAGCGGCGAGGTCCCCCACGAGGCTCCAGTTCGGAGGGCTCAAAGCCCCAGCCAGCATGACTCGAGGATCATCTGCCCCGGGATGCGCCTGGTCGTGCCCTGGGTCTCGACGGTCAACTCCGCGTCGGTCACCAGCGTGTGGTAGATCTGCCGCGTCGTCGCTGACGGGAACGACACGAGCGGCGCGTTGCGTTTCGGGTCCGCCTTCACCGATAGCTGGAGGCCGTCGTACGCGAAGCGCATCTCGCCGCCGCTATAGATCTTGTGGTGCGGACCCTCTCCCGCGGTCGTGCGGTTCTTGAACCCCATGCTCTTGTCGAAGAGATTGAAGCCGCTGAACACCGGCTGCTGCTCCTCCTTCTGCACGTACAGGAACACCCCCGGCGACCCGAACACGTTCCACTCGGGATGGAGGAAATGACACCAGAACCAGCCCTTCCTGCTGAGACGCTCTGGCGCGTCATCGAAACGTCCCTGCTCGTGATAGGCGTGACCGTCAATGGCGATTCGATCCCCGCCCCAGGACAGCTCACCGCTGGCCCTGCCGCGCGGCACCTGAGAGACGTAGCTGAACGCCTCGCCGCTCAGAGCCCCGCCGAGCAGCGCGGCGCGGCCCACCCCGGGCAACGATCCCATCGGAAACGCCGAGAACGGCCGCGCCACCGCGCGGACATCCAGTTGACCCTTCACCTCGTCCAGATCGAATACGAAGCGATACGTCACCGGGTTGGTGTCCTCGCGAACGATGGTCACGCCGGGCACCTCGAGGCGCAGCCCATCTTTCGAGATGTGCATGCGCGACGAATCCAGCGTCCTGGTCACCGACCGTGACTTGCGGTCCTTGCCATCCACCATCGCCACGAACACCAGTGCGTCGTCGAGATTCGCACTGGCCACGTCCGGCCACCACTTCTTCGGCACGAACGCCACGAGCAGCACGCTCCCATCGCTCATCACGACGTCCACGTACCACCATTGCATTTTCGCCTTGTTCTCGAGGAAGTTCTTCTGCTCCAACTTCCTGAGCGCCCCACCCGATTGAATGCGCCGGTAATCAATCAGCATAAGCTCAGTCTACACCAAAACCGCCCGCAATGTTTTGTCAGGCACTCCAGATTTGAGTTTCGCACTTTTGGCGGCGTGCAAGCCGATGCCTTCAAGGCGCCGGGCCTTTGTTACCTCCATGAAGAAGGTTGGGCACGGCGAAGTTCCGCTCGGACCTGCCGCTGAGCAGGGATTGTCCGCGCCGCAGCACGGAGTCCAGCCATGCGCCCGCCGCCTGGGAGGTCAACACCGCCACCGCGACCAGCGTGGTGTAGAAGGCGGGGCTGATGATGCCGGCATCGAACGCCACGCTGGCCACAGCGATGCCTGGCCCTCCGCGCGCGTTCGTCGCCACGGCGAGGTTGAGGGCATCCGAGGCAGGGAATCCGGCGAGCCGGGCCCCCAGTCCCACCGAGGCCAGTTTGATGACGCAGGCGACAACGAGGAAGGCGCAAAGCATTCCAGGCGAGAGCGCGTCGATGAGCGCCAGCTTGTAGCCGACCAGTGCGAAATAGAGCGGGATGAAGAGCGCGTTGGAGAGCCCCGCGATGGAGTCCAGCGTCTCCTGGGTGAACGAGGAACTCCTCGAGGCGGCCAGACCGGCGAGGAAGCCGGCGAAGACCTGGTTGATGTCGAGGAGGTCCGCCACCGCGGCATGGGCCAGGAGCAGCAGGATCACCTGCGCCACGGGCGACATGCGCGCGAGCGGCTTCCAGCGCGCCGCTTGCAACCCTTGAAGAACCCTGGGCACCAGCAGCAGGCCCACGGCCATGTAGACCAGGGTCGTGGTGATGTGCCGTACGATGTCGCTCCAGGGCAGCGTGCTCGCGCGTGCCAGGGACAGGGCTCCGGCCAGTCCTCCCCACAACGCGATGTCCTCCACCACCGCCACTCCCAACACGAGCCGCGCGAAGCGCGTATGCATCACCTGGAGATCCTGGAAGATGCGCGAGATGACGGGGATGGAGGTGATGGAGACGGAAATGCCGATGATGAGCAGGAGCGCGACGGGGTGGCCCGCCGGGCCCTGGAGCGGCTCCAGGGGCAGGCTCATGCCCAGCGCGGTGGCGATGAGAAAGGGAAGCACCGTTCCAAACGAGGTCAGCCAGGCGATCTGCCGCCGATCATCCGGGTGAAACAGCGAGTGGATGCCCGCCCCCGATAGGAACATCAACATCAGCAGCCCGAAGGAATAAAGAAAATCCAGGACGGGCAGGTGCTCGGTTCCAGGCCTTGGAAAGAATTCCAGGCGCCCCAGGAGCGCGGGTCCCGCGAGCACACCCGCCAGGATTTCTCCCACCACTCGCGGCTGCCTCAACCGGACGCAGAGCGCACCGAGCAGGTGGGCGAGGAGCAACAGCACGAAGAGGAAGAGGACCAGCGATTCAGGCTTGGGCATGATTCCTGGCGCTCCCGCTCGTGAGGGATGGGTTGGACTCGGGTCACAAACCGCTACGACAGGGGGCGTATGCACGCGGAGCCGAGGATCCGCACCTGGCACGCCAGGCGCACGTTGGGGCGTCCCTCGGACACCTCCTCGACGACAATGGCCTCCAGTCCCTCCACGGGAGACAGGTTCTCCATGCCCTGCTCGACGACGATGGCGCACGTGCCGCAAGAAGCCGCACGGCAGCTGAACATGATGCACGTCTGGTGATGCTCGCAGATGTCGATGAGCCTCTCCCCGGACCTGACCTTCAGGAGCTCGTCCCCGACCTGAAGCTCGACTTCCCGCCCACCGCGCTCGGAACTCATGCTCTCCTCGCCGGGTCCTCAGGGGATGAGGAGGTGCCCCGCGCGCAGAGCAGATACCGCTCGAAAGCCTCGCCCTGAGGCGTCAGCGCCAACTCCATGCTCTCGGCCAGGCGGTGCAACTGCCCCGCGATCCATCTCCGCGAGCGCTCGAACTCGGCGCCAGCGGGGATCGTGATGCCCTCGGACGCCCACGAGTCGCGCAGCGCCTCGGCACTGAGTGGGAAGTCGGCGAACTCGGGGTGCTGGAGCGCCCGCTGGAGCACGCCCAGGCCCGTCTCGAAGTTCCAGGTGGCCGCCGGATCCCCGGAGAAACGCTTGTCAATCATCGAGTACATCGTGATGCGCATCGCCCCGGAAATGAGCTCGCGCGACCTGGGCGTGGCTCGCCGGAAGAGGCCGAGCCCCAGCTCGAGCGAGGTGGTGAGGTGCCGGGCCTCGTCCTCCGCGTGGCCAGCGACGATCTGCAGCGCCAGCGGCGAGGCGACTTTCTCGTCGAGGCCGGCCGTCATGAAGCCCTCGAGCTGCTTGAGCGCCAGGTTGAGGATGTAGCGCATCAGCAGATACATGGCGCCAAAGCCGTTGTCGCACAGCTTCCCCCGGTACCGCTCGAGCATGGCCGGGACGGCCTTGAGATGGGGGAAGAAGTCGCCGCCAATGACATCTCCTCGCCCGAGGAGCGCCTGGCAGACGTTGCGGAAGGTGATGATGTGGTCGAACTCCTCCGCCGTCTCGTGGAAGAGGACCATGTAATTGTCCGAGTACAGTGGGAAGACCGCCGCGGACGCTTCCATGTTGTAGCGCAGCGCCACCGACTCCGAGGTCGCGATTTCCGAATACGCCCGCGCGAAGTAGTACGCGGACAGCACGGAGAGCTGCTCGGGCCGGAGCTTGGAGAGCTGGGGGCACTCGCGCAACGGCAGGAGCAGGAAGTCCGGGTTGCAGTACAGCTTGCTCTTGTCGATGCCCTCCTGCTTCATCGCCAGGCCGAACCCCTTGAGTTCGATGGGCGTGCGATGAGCGTGCTCGAAAAGCTTGATCTGCCTCCTCAACAGCTTGTCTACCGGGTCGACCTGATCCACGGGGACGGGTCCTTTCTTCACGAACACGGGGGGCCACCCAAGAGGCCGAGGAGCTGCTCCTCCTGCCACCGGGGGCGTGTCTCGAGGTAGCTCCAGACCGACTCCAACCGGCTCTGGATCTCGTCTGGCAAACGCGTCCGGAGCGTCCCGTTCTGGGGCATGATGAGCTGCCGCGTCCGCCCGCGGAGGACTTCCTGGCCGTCCTGCAGCTTCACGATGCGGTAGGCGAACTGGATGAAGGGGGTGCGCAGCGGTTGGCGCAACAGGGAAATCTGGGTGACGAGCTCTTCCTCTTCGTGCGCCGGCTTCTTGTACTCAATCCACAGATCCACCATGGGGACCGCCAGATTGAACTCCAGCAGGTCCGACACGCTCAGCCGGGTGCGGCGCGCCAGATCGGCCCTCGCCGCCTCGAAGTAGGCGAGCGCGTGGCCATGCCAGAGATACCCGTACCGGTCCACCTCACCGAAGCGGACGCGGCCGGGCGTCTCGTGGTAGCCGAGCACCTGCACCGGCTTGCTCATGTCGCGACCTCGTCGAAGCGGGCCCGCACCTCGGGCGGAATCGTGAGGCCGAGCTCGTGGCAGCCCGGAAGGTTGAGGGTGAGTTTCTGCCCCGGGTCATTCTCGAAGGGCACCTCGCTGACGGGCTTGCCGTCGCGCAGGATGGACAGGCACATCCGGCCCACCAGGCGGCCCACGGCCTCGAAGTCGCTGGAGAAGTCCGCCACGCCCGCCTGCTTGATGATGGCCGCGTTGTTGACCCAGAAGAGCGGGACGCGCCGGGCGCGGGAGTACGCGAGGAGCGCCTGCACCGCCTTGCCGCTGAGCACCGTGTCGTTGAAGCCGATCAGGGCGCTGCGCTCCGCCTTCATCGTGTCCAGCCCGGCCTGCAATTCCTCGAGCGTGGCGTACGGACCCTCGTGGAAGCTCACCCCCAGCCGCTCCGCCAGGAAGGCCACGCTTCGGTAGCCGACGTGGCTGGAGGGAGGGGCGATCCAGAATCCCTCCTTCTTGGCCCGGGAGAGCTCGTAGTTCTTCTTCACGTTGGGGAACGCGAACTCGGAACTCAGGTTGAGCGGGAAGTAGACCCGCTCCAGATCCGGCACCACGCTCCTGAGCAGGGAGAAATTCTCATAGCTCCAGATGAGCGGCAGGTTGAGCCGCACCCCGGTGATGTTCGGATGGTCGAGCAGCTCCATCCCGTTGTTCTCAGGATGGGCCCCGAAATACACCACGGGGATGTCCCGGTTCACCTCCGCGACGCGCACCACCGAGTCCGTGCCCGGAATGATGAGAACGCGAACGCCCTCCTCCCGGTAGCGGGAGAGCAGTTGGATGAGCTCTTCACGGGTGGGGGGAATCCGATGGAATTGGAGATCGAAGTCGCGCAGACCCGATTTCAACCGGGTGATGGCCGAGACGAACCCCACCACCCAGCGGTTCTGCCGGCCCATGGTGGAGTAGGGAGCGCTGTCCTCCTTCTCGTAGATGTATGAGCTGACGACACGGACGCGGTAGGGCAAGGGGCTCGCCGTCACGCGGCCCTCCGCTCTTCGATGAAGGAAATGAGCGAGCCCAGCTTGAAGGCGGCATTGCCCTGCCTGGTGCGCTCCTGCTCCAGCCAGTTGTCGAAGCGCACGGAGTCGCCAAAGGCATCCTCGAGCCGGACACCCACCTCGATGAGCTTGAGCGAGTCGAGCCCCAGCTCGGGCAGCGCCGTCTCCTCGGTCAGGTCCAGGTTCTTCAGTTGGGGCTCTACCTCGGAGAGGCAGCGGTGGATGAGGGCACGGATTTCCGGACGGCTCATGGTGTCATGCACTCCGACGGGCTCGGGGAGGTGGCTGGGTTATTTGAAGAGGACAGCCTTCAGGTAGCTGGTCTGGCTGATGACGACCTGCTTGAGAGTGTCGGTCACGCTCGTCTCTCGAGCGCTCCGCCGGTCATGCAACTCGCCCCGCTCGTACAGCGCACGCGTCTTGGTGCGCTGCAGCTTGCCGCTGGACGTCTTGGGGAGTTGCCCGGGCTGGAGCACCACCACTTCGTGGAGCGCGATGCCCAGCGAGGCCTGCACCGTCCGGACGACGGCCATGGGGTCGAACGAGGCCGGGTCGGCGATCTCCACCGCCAGGACGATCCGCTCCGAACCATCGCCCGTACCAGAAGCCACGTGCGTGCCAAAGGCGATGAGGTTGCCCTTGCGCACTCCCGGCACGGTGGTGGCCACGTGCTCGATGTCCTGCGGGAAGTAGTTGCGGCCGTTGAGGATGATCATCTCCTTGAGCCGGCCGCAGACGTGAAGTTCACCGTCGAGGATGAAGCCGAGATCGCCCGTGCGCAGGTACTTGCCAGCGAACACCTGGGCCGTCGCCTCCGGGTCGCCCCAATACTCCTTCATGACGCTGGGGCCGGCGATGCGGATTTCCCCGATGTGCCCATGGGGGAGGGGGAACGCGCTGGTCTCATCCGCCACGTCGAAAATGGCCAGTTCGTGGCCGGGGAACGGCTTGCCACACGCGACGATGTCCAACGCACGCTCCGGCTGACTGGACGGGAGGGCGATGCGCTCCTCGCTCATGCGGGCGTGGTCCACGGGCGTGGAGAGCAGCCCCGCTCCTGGCTTTCCCAGCGCGATGGCCAGCGAGGACTCGGCCATGCCATACATGGGCATCAGGGCCTCGGCGCGGAAGCCCTGGGGTGCGAAGGCCGCGGCGAAGCGCCGCAGGACTTCCGGGCGGATGGGTTCGCCGCCACACCCGGCGATGCGCCAGGCGGAGAGATCCAACCCTTGCCGTTGCGCCTCCGGGATGCGCTTGACGGCCAGGGCGAAGGCGAAGTTGGGCGCACAGGAGATGGTCGCGCGGTATTTGCTGAGGGACTCCAGCCACGTCACCGGCCGCTGCAGGAAGGTCAGCGGTGGGATGAACGCCACGGGCCGTTGGTAGAAGAGCGGGGCCAGCAAGAAGCCAATGAGCCCCATGTCATGGAACAGGGGAAGCCAGGAGACGCCCACGTCCTCGGGCGTCACCCGAAAGCCCTCCTCCATGATGCAGCGGATGTTGGCCGCCAGGTTGCGGTGGGTGACGACGACCCCCTTGGGGCTGGACGTGGAGCCACTGGTGAACTGGAGGAAGGCCACGTCGTCCAGCTTCACCTGCTGGGGCCGCAGGGGCGCGGCGGCGTCCACGAGCGCCTCGGTGGAGATGATGCCGCGCACGCTCTCACACTGGCTTTGCACCGTGCCGAGCAGCAGCTTGATCTTCGCGTTCGTCACCACCGCCGCCGCGCCGCTCCGCCTGACGATGTGCCGCACGTTCTCGAGGTAGCCGTCCAACTGACCGAGCCCGTGCATCGGGTAGATGGGCACGGGAATGATTCCCGCGCGGATGGCGCCCAGGAAGGTGAGGACGAACTCGTCATTCTCCGGGAGGATGATGGCAACCCGTTCACCCTGCTTCAGCCCCATGGCTTGCAACGCGCCAGCACGGGCCGCGGTCTGCCGGGCCAGTTCCGGGAACGTGATGAGCCGGGTCTGCTCGGTGTTGCCCACCCGGTTCACGAATGAGAAGCCAATGCGCGCATCGGCGCCCGTCAATCGCTCCACCGCCTCCGCGACAGTTACTTCCTTGGCCATCCGGAATGCCCCCGACGACGCGAACGACAGCCCGAAAACGCAATTGCATTCAGAGAGGTGTGCCCGAGGCCTCGGCGAAAAAGATGCCAGGAATGGAAACTCGTATGCTTTGGAAATCGCCCCACGACAGCGACACCGAGCCCCGACCCTGAGCGGAACCCGGTCCTGCCTCACCAAGTGTGCAACGAGCCCCCACCATCCCCATGACAACCCGGAGACAAATACCATCAAACTGCGAGTGAATCAACGCTCCCCCCCGACTTTCGGGTTGGAAGCCTTTTTCTGTTAATCACTGAACCAGGACGTTCGCACTGCCGCCGCATGACACCATGGTTCATACTCCAGGTGACCTGGTGGAATGATCCATCCAAGAGCCCTGGAGTCGAGCCCATGAAGACGCTTCGCTTGTCCCTGATGGTGGTGTGCACCGTGTCGCTGGCCGCGTGTGGTGGGAGCGACTCGAATACCGAGGTGGCTCCCGAGGCGGCTGAACAGCCGGGAGTGCACGCCATGGTCACGTGCTACGCGTACCTGCTCGATGGCACCAACCTCTCCGGGCCGACGCTCAACCCCTTTCCGGTGACGGGCGCGGTGGGCCAGTGCATCAACCTTCCGGCGGCCTCGGACAACCTGACGTCCTCCTTCCGCCTCGCCAACTGTGGGGCGTTCTTCTTCGATGGCGCCAACTGTACGGGAGCCTCCTTCGCGGCGCCGACCAGCAGCCCCACGATGCCTCCCGGCTTCGACAACGTCACCACCTCGCTGCGCTTCTATTGATTCGCGCGGCCATCGGCGCCTTCCTGATGGCTGCCTCGAGCGCCATGCTCGCCTCCTCCACGCCTGCGTGGGGGAGCCCACGGGCTCGCGCCGGAGGAGGACCGGGGGCGTGGCCTACTGCGCGACGATGTCGATCATTGTCTCCTTGTTGCCCTGGATGATTTTCCGGGCGAGCGGGCCCGTCAGACGATTGCTCATGAGGCGTGTGGTCGCCCCGCGAAGAAACCGCTGAGCCTCGTTGGACGGAGTGAAGAACCGTCTCATCTTCAGCCCGTGGAGCTGCATGTTCGAGATGAACGGGCGCAGCTTCGCCTCCCACTGGGACAGTGCGCGTTCCACGTCGTCTGGATACTTCTCCAGCATGTTGCCCAGCAGCTCACCCCCAGCCATCCCGGACGAAGCACCCATGCCCGAGTACAGGGTCAAGCACCACGCGGAATCGCCGACCAGCACGACCCGCCCCTTGTGCCAGCTCTTCATGCGCACTTGATGGGTCGAGTCGAACAGAGACTCGTCCGCCGCCTCGAACTCGTCGAGCAGATAGCTCAGCACGGGCCCCGTCTTTTCCGGTCCGTACGCCTTGCGCAGCGACTCGATGGGACGGCCGCGGAACTGCGCGGCCACGTCCTCGACACGGTAGGAGAAGAGCACGGTGGGGTTGTGATTCGCGAAGGGAAACACCCACGCCGACCTTCCCGCCTCGGCCAGGACCAGTCCTTCGTGCGTGGCGTAGCCCGGCACGGGGTTGCGCAGGACGCAGGCTCCAATCATGTAATTGAGCGGGAAGAAGAAGTCCTCATGCGGACCAAAGACGAGCTGACGGACCGTCGAGCGCATGCCGTCAGCGCCCACCACGAGCTCGAAACGTTCGGTCGTGCTCGTGCCGCTCTTCGTGTGGGTCATCGTGACGTCGACCCCGCGCTCGTCCTGCTCGAATCGAGTGGGGACCGTCGAGAAGCGGATTTCCACCTCCTTCGGCAACGCGGAGAACAAGGCGTTCTCCATGTCGCCGCGCAGCAGCGGGCGAGGATCGCCGGGCACGTCCACGAAGGACATGCCCTTGTAGCGACGATTGGCCCGGTCAACCTCGTAGGACTGCATCCGCGGGGACCTTCGATCCACCAGGGTCTCCATCGCGCCGAGCCGCTCGGCCGAGGCCTTGCCGGTACCGAACAGGCCAATGAAGTAGCCGCCTTTGCGGCGCTCGGGTGCCCGCTCGATGAGCACGGGCTCCCAGCCGAGCTTGTGAAACCGGATGGCCGTGGCGATGCCGCTGATGCCGAGTCCAACCACCAGGACACGGCGACGAGGTGTCGTTGAGTTCGTCATGATGTCCAGACAGTAAGGAGCAGCGGCGCACGCCTCCAGAGCGTGGCTTGGGGCGGAAATCGGCTTGGATTGGGGTCAGCGGCGGTGCTGCTCGCGCCAGGCTCGGGGAGTCATGGCGTGGGCGCGCCGGAAGGTGCGGATGAAATGGGTGACGTCGGCGTAGCCCACCTGGCTCGCGATGTGCTCGATACTGGCTTCCGTGTCCAGCAGGCGCCGCCGGGCCTCGACCATGCGATGCTCGCGCAGCCAGTCACCCACCGTCAGCCCTGTCTCCTCGCGGATGACGTTGGCCAGGTGCGAGGGCGTGCACCCCATCGCCGCCGCGACGTCCTGGAGCGAGAGGGGTTGCAAGCAGTGCGCCTCGATGAAGGCGAGCGCATCGTGCACGAGCCGGCCGCTCATGGACGGCGCGAGAGGCGCGTGCTCCTGCAGCTCGCGCAGGAGCTCCGTCACCAGCAGGACGAACCATGCGTACGTCGCGTTCTCCGCGCCCCACCGGGATTCTCGCAGCTCGGCCTCCAGCTCGGCCACCCGGTGCACGATTCGCTGCCACCGCGCTGGATCGGGCCGCAACCGGAGCAGTCCCCGGACGAAGAGGCTTCGCGCTGGAGTGGGCTTCGCCGCTCCACGGTTTCGAGGCGGTTCCGGCAACCACTCGGGTCCGAGCGAGCGGAGCAGCAGCGGTTCGAAGCCCACGAGCCATCCCTCGAGGTTGCCCATCTCGAGGGGCTGGTGTTCCATGCCCGCGGGGACGAGGTGGATGTCCCCCTCCTGGACCTCGAGCGGCTCCAGGAGATGGGCTCGTCCCCTTCCCGCCGTCATCACGAAGATCATGAAGAAGGTCGAGACGAGGGGTCCGGGCGGAATCACGGGCCGGGGCCCTGGAATGCGAAGGACCCGCAAGGGCAGGCCCCCAGCGCCCATCGCGTCCAGGGTGAGGAGATGGGGAGACGAGCGCTGAGGCGTACGAGTCATGGACGGACGATTCACGGGGTGTCGAGGGGGCCGGATGTAGTGGATCCGCGCCGCCACGGAGTGCGGCACTACCGGTCCGCCTCCAGCCGCCAGCCCCAGAGCCGTTCGTATTGCCGCCGCATGACGCTCGCCGGGGCCCGCCGGACGGACTGCTCACGCATCCAGACGGCGAGCGGGTGCTTCCACTGGGCAATGACACCGAAGCGCCACGAGGTCTGCTGCAACCACGCGGTGCGCTCCTGGCGCCGGGCCTCGTAGTCCCGCAGGCCGCGCTCGATGTCCTCCGCCCCGCTCAACACCTGGGCCAGCACGCCTCCATCCTCGATGGCAGAGCACGCCCCCTGCCCCAGGTTGGGCATCATGGGGTGCGCCGCGTCTCCCAGCAGCGTCACCCGCCCCCGCCCCCATTGTTTGATTGGCAGCCGATCGAGCAGATCGTTGCGCAGCAGATCCGCCTCGTCCGTGGCCGCGATGAGCTGCGGGATGGGCGCATGGGCCGTCCGGAAAACCTCCTGGAGGAAGGCCTTGTCGCCACCCGGGACGGGCTGCCCCTGGGGCCAGTCGGTGACGGCGAACCAGTACACGATGTCCTCGCGCACATGACCCATGCCGAAGCGTGCTCCGCTGCCCTGCGTCTCGCGCAACATCCCCCGCGGCAGTCCCGGGTGCTCGAAGCCTCGCGCCAGTCCACGCCAGCAGGGCTGGCCGGCATAGCGCAGGCGCTCCCCCGGGTGCAGCTGCGCACGCACCACCGAGCGCAACCCATCCGCCCCCACCAACACATCCCCCCTCGCCTCCCGCCCGTCCTCGAAGTGCGCCACCACCCCGGTCCCGTCCTCCGCGAAGCGCGCCAGCCGCGCCCCCAGGTGCACCGGAATCCCATCCCCCAGCGCCTCGCTCAGGACTCCGTGCACGGCCGCCCGGTGGAAGAGCACGGGCGGAGCCCCCTCGCAGGGCAGCTCCTCCGTTCGCACCTTCATCAGCGCCGTCCCCCGCCACGAGCACATCTCCGCCAGCGTCACCACCACTCCCCGCTCCACCGCGTGCCGCAGCCCCAGCCCGATCAGCACGCTCATGGCGTTGGGAGAGAGCATCAGCCCCGAGCCCACCTCCCGGAGCTGGGGCGCCTGCTCGAAAACCTCCACCTGCCAGCCCCGCTGGTGCAGGGAGAGCGCCGCCGTCAGACCACCCAGGCCCCCACCGATGATCAATGCCTTCCGCTTCGCCGTATGCATGTCTCGTCCCCCGGCCGGCAGTGGCGCCCGGCGCTCCCGGGTTTTTAACGGGAAAGCGCCGCGCGGCCCATGGCGGCGAGTGGAGCCTCCCACGCACCACGGCGGGTATAGTCGCTTCCCACTTCAGAGACCTTGATGGGGAAGCAGGATTGAGCCAACCCCTGGAGCCCCCAGGTCGCGCACCGGGGGCGTGATCTCCTATGCTCCTCGGCCTGGGGGACCTCCATCCATGAGATTGCCGCTGCTCCTGTTGATTCTCGTCTCGGGACTTGCTCGCGCGGAGCAGACCTGCGCCACGCCAACCGAGAACCACCAGCGACTCGTCTTCATCCAACGCAACCTGAGCGAGGACGCACAGCGGGCACGGCTCTGGACGGGCGCGTGGGGCGCGGGCTACGGGGTGTTGACCCTGGGCCAGCTCGCCGCGGTCCCGGCCGTCCCCTCGGGCGACCAGGTGGACCTCTACGTGGGCGCACTCTCCTCCGCCGGCGGGCTCGCGGCGCTTCTCGCGCTCCCCCTGGACGTGATGACCGACTCCCTCACGCTCGACACGCTGGCGCGCGAACACCCCAGCGAGGTGGACTGTGACGTGCTCGCCCAGGCTGAACGGCTGCTCGTGCGCGGCGCCGAGGGCGAAGCGCTGGGCCGAAGCTGGCTGATGCACGGCGCGAACGTCGTCTACGGCCTCCTCTCCGGACTGGTGCTGGGCCTCTTCTTCGACCGGTGGGTCTCGGGCGCGGTCACCGCCGTCACCGGTATCCTGATCGGCGAGGCGATGATCCTCACCCAGCCCTTCGGAGCCGAGGAGACGCTCCGACGCTACCGCGAGGGAGCGTGGAGCGCCGCGAAGGGCCCCCCCTCTCCCACGTGGAACCTCCAGGTGGCGGTGGCGCCCTCGCGCGTCGGCGTGCAACTGCACGTCTCGTTCTGAGGGCACGTGTGCCCGGCAGGGCTCGCGGCTAATCCACGAGCAGCCGCTTCACGGGGGCGGGGTCCACCGCGACCATCAACGGCCGGGTGAAGTTGCTGAACGACATGAGCGCCTGGCCGGGCGCGAGCCGTGGCACCCGGTTCCACAAGCTCTCGTCAATGCCGCCCACCGTCTTCCTCATCCTGGAGATGACCGAGCTGTCCGTGATCTTGTGGATGATGAAGTTGTTGAGCAGTCCCAGCACCTCGTCGGGCAGGTGCTGGGGCAGTTGCGTGACGAAGACGAGCCCCAGCCAGCGCTTGCGCCCCCGCTTGGCGATCTTCGCCACCTGCTCGAACAACACCCGCATCTGGGAGAAGCGGCTGGCGGACAGGAACTCGTGCGCCTCCTCGATGATGATGAGCACCGGGGTCATGGGCTGTTTCGTGGACTGGTTCTGCCCGTGCGTCGCCTGGTAGCGAGCCTCCTGCGTCTCCTGAAGACCCCGGAGGATGTCGGCGATGACGAGATTGCTGTGCTGGGGCGAGTCCGTGTCCGACAGGTCGATCACCGACACCCGTCCGGGCGTGAGCAGCTCGCGGTAATCCACTCCTGGCGCATCCGCGACATCGAAGACATTGAGGCGCCGCAGGTTCTGGAGCCTGCCCATCAGTGCCTTCCAACTGACCTCGCTCTTGCTGCTCTGCTCGCGCACCCTGCTCATCACGAGATGGGGCTTGTGCCGGAACTGGCTGCGCAAAGTGGGACCACGCCGAGTGGACTCCGCCTCATCTGAGCCCTCTTCCACCTCGGAGTCCTCACTGGAGGCGCCCCGCCGGCGGGATGAGGTCCTGGACTTGCTCCGGCCCTCCTCCTTGCCCTCGCTGCCGAGGCTGTAGATGTACGCCTCCACGACGTCCAGCAGGTGCAGGAGCGTCATCCGTGGATAGCCCGTCGAGTGCTCATCCACCTCCAGCACCTGCTCCCGCTCCTGCTCGCTACGCGGGAAGATCTCGAAGTCCTCCAGGAGCAGCTTCGTGACGTCGTACGCCTTGTGGAAGCGCTCCTGCTGCGCTTCGGTCATGCCGAGGATCTCCGAGATGGCGTAGGGCGACAGGCTCGAGAAGCTCAGCGAGAAGCGGTGCAGGTTCTTGTGCTCCGGGTTGAGGCTGTCCCGGCCCGCGAGGTGATGGATGTGCAGGTCCTTCACGCCCTCGGGCTTGCGGCCCCGGCGTTGGAGGGCAGCGAGCATGGCCGCATGGTTCGTGGGTTGATCCACGTGCGTGTACTCCCCTTCCACATCGAAGACGACGGTCGCGATGCCCGCCGCCTGCGCGTGGTGGATGAGGGTGGCCACGGTGGTGGACTTGCCGCCGCCCGTCGTCCCGATGATGCCGGTGTGACGAGGAAGGATGGACTTGTCCTGGGGATCCAGACGGGCCTCCATCCGCGCATAGCCCGCCACCAACCCGAGGCACATGGGCCCCCCGAGGCCCAGCACACGTGAGCTCTCCTTTTCATCCAGCAGGAAGACGGGGCTCTTGGGGCGGGGCCGGAGGACGGGGGGCTCGAGCTTGTTCTCCCCCACCTCCTCGCCCAGCAGTTCGATGTCGACACGCCCGTGGTAGTCGAAGGTGTAGGTCAGCTTCTTGCCCTGCACGACCACGCCCACGGCCATGGTGGAGTTGGCGGCGATGGCATCCGGTTCGGAGAAGGGGCCCCGCACCACCACGCCCAGATAGGTGCGGTTGTCCTCGCGGGACTTCACCCGCACGAGCGTCTGGGAAGCCAGCTTGTGCAGATCCGCCCGGGTCGTCAGGACGGTGATGAGGTTGTCCTCGCTCGCCGAGGTGTCGAAGTGGGTGAAGCCCACGGCCTTCTCGAGCTCGGGATCCAGCTCCAGGGGCGAGGCCTTGGCCAATTCCTCGAACTCCTTCAGCGTCTCGTTGGGCAGGGGGCTGAGGACCTCGTTGCGGGGCGCGCCTGGAGCAGCAGCCGGCGGCCTGGACTGCGGCGGGCCGTTGGGCTGCGGCGGGGCCTTGGGCTGCGGCGGCGCATGGGGTTGCGGCGGGGCGTGGGGCTGCGACGGAGCGGGGGGTCGGGAAGCGTCGCTCCGAGGAGCAGGGGGGGCGGGAGTCGCCGCGGGTCCGCCCACCGGGCCCGGTTGGGGACGCGTGGGCTCCGGCCTCGGAGCACCAGGGACGGGTGTGCTCATGGACGGCCGGGCCCCGGCCGGCGGTGGCCCCCTCGGGACATCCACCCGCGGCCCACCCGTGCCTGTCGGCGGAGCGCCCTGCACGCCACCGGGGGGACGGGGGGGCCCTCCGGAAGGAGGCGCCATGCCCCCTGGTGCGGAAGGACCTCGGGCCGCCACGGGGGCGGGCCGGCGGTCGGTCCCGAGCGGCGGGGATGCCGGGCCCGGTGGGACAGGAGGGGTCTTGCCATCATCGGCCATGGGTCATGTCTCCTAGGGGCGCCGCTTGCGCTCGGTGACGTAGTGGAACTTCGCGCCCGCCTGGGCGTAGGCGTCATTCACCATGCCCATGAAGCCTTCCGCTCCGAAGGCTCCCCGGCAGGCCACATCCGCGACATCCAGGAGCATGGGGAAGCCCCGCTCGGAGCGGATGATGCTGTCGGCCATCGCCACGTGGGCCGCGATATGGGCGTGCTCCCGGTGCGCGTAGAAGAGGTACGGAGGCGACTGGTCCGACGCGCGGAAGATGCCTCGCACGACGTGCGGGCAGAACTCCCTCACGAACTTGAACGCCAGCTCCCGGTCCTTCCTGTCGTAGTTCCACCGGTCGACGATGTACTCGCTGTCCGCCTGGAGCGTGTCGATGATGGCGTACTCGCCCCCGAACAACGCGTTGCCAAAGGTCAGGAAGCCCCGGTCCTCCAACGAGTTGGGAATGAAGACGAACTTGCGGTGACCCCGGATGAGGCGCGCGAGCAGCTCGAGCGACGCGGTCAGCAGGCTCGAGTACCCGGAGCCCGACAGCAGCTCACGCGAGCAGGGGTTTCCGTAGCCCATGCGCCAGTCGGCATTCGACCTGTCCAGCAGGAGCGCCAGCTCCGCGTGGGCCCGGATGTTCCGGCGTGCCAGCTTGGACAGGGGATCCTCCTCCTCGACGCCCCGGGCCTGGCGCTGCTCGAAGATCTCTCGCAGCAGCTTGCGACCATCCGTCTGGGTCGACATCTCCTTGCGAAAGAGGCGCTGGGAGAAAACCCCCGTGTTGCCCCCATAGCTGACGATGGCGACACCAATCTGCGTGATGGCGATGGGCAGGCTGTCGTGGGAGACGGCCACGCTGTTCACGGCCTCGACACGCCCCGGGAAGAGCAGGCTCTCGTGAATGATGGACAGGCGCTCGGGGCTCGCCTTGTAGACGCCCGCGCTCTGGGGAGCGTCCCGCAGCTTCTTGAGGCGGGGAAAGAACTCGTTCCGGATGGCCTCCCGGACGACGTCTTCCTGATGCACCGCCGTGTCGACCTGCTCCTTGAAGCGCTTCAGGATGTGCTTGGGATCAAGCCCCAGCTCCCAGGTCTTGAGGTCCAAGGTGGCGGCGAGCTCCTCGCCGAACGCCGAACGGTAGTCATCGTCCCCGATGAAACCATCATCCCCATCCGGGGGAATCCCCTCCGACATGCTTATTCCTCCTCCCCCTCGGGGAAGTACTTCTGGATGGAAAAGGGCTGGTGTCGCGGCCCGAGCAGGATGCGGGCGTAGGCCGCGGCTTCCATCCGGCGAAGGCCGAAACGAGAAGCCAGTTCCTCCGCGGCCCGCGTCCGGGGCACACCCGCGAGCATCGGCAGGGCCTGGTCGGCCGGTGCCAACAACTCGAAGGCCAGGCGGTCCGCGCGATGCTCCACCGCGTCCACCTTCCCCGAGCAGATGGCGCCCGAGGGATCCCGGTCCATGAGCCGGACCTGAACACCCAGGGGAATCCGCTTGAGCATGGCGGACAGACCCTCCCGGGGATTGGGCTCGCGCTCTCCATCCAGCACCGGAAGGATCGACTCTCCGAGAGCCGCCAGGGCATTCATTCGCGGCAGGAGATGATCGAGGACGAAATGGGCCACCTCGTGCGCCAGGGTGAAGCGCCGCACCTCCGCGGTGTCCCGCGCCTCGCAGAAGATGAACCCCCGCCCCCTCTTCGCCACCATGCACCCGTGGATTTGACGGTCCTGGTCCGGGACTTCGATCCGCAAGTTGTTCCTCTGGACCAGCCAATCGCGAACCTGGTGGCAGGTGAGCCCCGGAAGCGGCACGAGGGAGACAGGAAGGTAGATTTCCACCTCGTCCGCCAACTCACGAGGGAACACCGTGGCGGGGGGGAGCTTGCTGGCCTTCACCGCCTCATCCAGCCATCCGCTCCTCATTCATCCACCTCGCCGTCATCGTCGGAACGGTCCCGCGCCGCGAGCAACGTGGACCCGTTCGAGGACACCTGATCCTTGTGTTTCGAGAACGCATCCAGGGACTCCACGCGACGGATGAGCCGCACCAGGGGAAGCGGCGCCAGATTGAAGCGGTCCGTGATGAGGCACAGATGCTCGGCGAACCGGTCCTCTTCCGGCCGGCGGCAGAGCGCCAGCCAGTCGAGCGTCTCGAGCGAGCAGCCCAACTCCGCCGCGAGCTCCTCGGGCGACTTGCCCTCGAGCCGATGCGCCATCTCGAAGATGTAGCCGAGCGTCCACACGTGCTCCTGGCTCTTGCGGACCGCGGGCTTCAGCCACTCAGGCTGGGTCATCGGAGTCCTCCTTTCCTAAACGTTCCAGTACCTTCATGAGCCGATCCCGATGCCGCTTCACTTCCCGCCGCATCTCCTCCGGCGAGGAGGGGTCCAGCCCCAGCGCCCGTGCCAGGACCTCGGTGGAGCTCTCCCCACTCAGGATCAAGCGGAGGACAGCCAGGTCCCTTTCACTCAGGCGCTTCTTCAGCCGCTCCACCGCACGGGATGCCTCCACGAAATTCTCTAAAATATCCTTCGAAGGCGTCTGCCAAAGTTCGACAGAGCTCGCATAATTTCCCTCGCGCCGGGTCCGCGAGTCCCCTGACTTGAGCAAATCCCGCACCCGATGCTTCGCCGCCTTGGTGAGGTAGGTCACCAAACGACCCTTGTTGGGGTCATACTGGCTGGGAGCCTCCACATAGGCGTAGAGCACGTCGATGACGGCGTCGTAGGCTGTTTCCTCGTCACACTTCAGGTCATGCCGCACGAACCCCTCGATCTGCTTGGCGACCGCCTTCAAGAGATCGACCAGGATCAAGGGATCCTTTTGAAGCGCCCGAGCGTGCAGCTCCCGCTCATCTATCGGAGGAACTCGACTCATCCCCTCTCCTCGGCGGGCCGCGTCAGGACCCGCGCTCTCCGTGTGTGTGTCCATCCCTTCGGAACCACACCAGGGAGTTCGACGGGCACGTCACCCGACCTGACGTGAGAGGTTGATCGATGCCCGGAGGGGAAGTCCATACTCCTTTGGAGGTAGTCCGCCGTGGCAATCACCCCGCCCTTCGTGCGTAGGCTCTGGGAGGGGCCTCGCGTCACCGCCCAAGGAGCCGTTGACCATGAAGAAGCTGCTGGTGTTCGTCGTGCTGCTGGCCGCCGGAGCCGGAGCCGCGTACCACTTCGGCTACCTGGATCGCCTGGGGGCATGGTGGCCCCGGACACGGCTCATCCCCAAGGATCCGGCGCTGCTGGCCTACTTCGGGCCGGACACCCGCGAGCTGATGCTCGTGCAGGCCACCGAGCTGGACTTCCGCCTCTCGGGCGAGTCCCGGGAGAAGTTCGAGCGGGAGGTGAAGGACTTCCAGACGAAGACCGGGATCGACACGCGCCGGGACGTGGACGCGCTCGCCTCGACCCTGGGGCTCGGCGTCGTCCGGGGATATTTCGACTGGAGCCGGCTGTCGGGCTACCTCCAGTCCGAGGGCTACACGCTCACCGAGCTGGGAGGAGTGCCCGCGGCGACGAAGCCGCAGGCGGCGGACCTGGCCCTCGATGGGCGCTACCTGCTGATCGGCCCCCAGGGCGAGCTGGAGCGAGCCCTCTCCCGCAAGCGGCGGGACCAGGGACTCGGAAACGACAGTCCCCTCGTGAGGGCCCTGGATGAGATGGGCTGGAAGCACGCCCTGGTGGGCGGCATGGTGTCCGGCTCACCGGCGTTGGCCCTGACGGGCGCCGTGGGCCCGCAGGTGCACTCCCTCCTCGCCACGATCGACCCCACTCCGGAGGGAATCGAGCTGCGCGGTACCGCCGACGCTGGCAGCAAGCTCAAGGCAGAGGTGCTGCGGGCCTCCCTGGAGGTGATGCGCAAGACCCTCCTGCTGGGAGCCGTCCTGGACTCGAGCCCCGAGACGCGCCCCCTGCGCGACGCCCTCGATGCGGCCACCCTGGAGAGCGATGACCAGGGACGCGTACGCGGCACCCTCCGCCTCCCCGCCACCCTGGCGGATGAAGCCTCCGCGAGCCTCGCCCGCGCCCAGCTCCCCTCGGCGCTCCAGAGCCTGGGCCAGCCCTTCAAGAACGAGGACCCCACCCCCTCCGGACAGTCCTCCGCCGCCCCCTCACCGCCCGCGTCCACCCCCGCGCCCGTGGCCACCGCCGCGGCGCCCGTCACACCAGACTGGAAGCCTCCCGTGCTCGGGTTGATCCTGCTGGTGGTCGCGCTGGTGACGATGAGCGCCAAGACGCGCCCGGGCATGTTCAACGTCCTGTTCCACCCGCTCTTCCTGCTGCCCTTCCTCGTCACGACGATGGGCGTGTTCGTGTTCCGGTGGACGGGCCACGCGGGCGGCGCGTTCGACGTGCTCGCCCTGCCCATGCCCGAGTGGCACCGCTTCCTCTCCTTTCCCATCACCCAGACCCTGGCGCTGAGCGCCGCGGTCCCCCTGATCTTCGCCCTGCTCTCCGCCCCGGTGAAGTGGCTGCGGCGGTTCGCGGCGGGACTGGGGGTGGGCTTCAGCGCCTGGCTCGCGGTGCAGGCCTTCGCCCACCCGGCCGTGCCACTGATTCCGCCGGCCTACACGCTGTATTGGTATGCGGGCAACGCGCTCGTGGCACTGCTCCTGGCGCGGCTCACCCTTCCTCCGCGCCGGGCAGCCAGTGGGCGAGCGTCACCCGCCCGCGCGCGGCCAGCCTCCTGACTCACCAGCGCGCATGCACCAGCGGCCGGATGCGCCGGTCGTAGACCGAGCGGACCGCCGCCAGGGTCTGCTCGGACAGGGGAGGCAAATCCGCCGCGGCGGCGTTGGCCTCGGCCTGGGCCGGGTTCCTCGCACCGGGAATGACGCAGCTCACCGCCTCCTGCATCAGGATCCACCGCAAGGCGAATTGCGCCATGCTCGCCCCCTCGGGCACGAGCGGACGCAGCTCCTCGACCGCCTCCAGGCCCGTCTCGTAGGGCACGCCGGAGAAGGTCTCGCCCACGTCGAAGGCCTCGCCCTGGCGGTTGTACTGGCGGTGGTCGTCGGCGGCGAAGCGGGTGTCCCGGCGCAGCTTCCCCGTCAGCAGGCCGCTGGCGAGCGGCACCCGGGCAATCACCGCCACATCGCGCGCCAGCGTCTCGGCGAACAACGTCTCGGCCGGCTTCTGCCGGAAGATGTTGAAGATGATTTGAATGCTGGCCAGGTGGGCATGCGCCAACGCCCGCCGGGCCTCCTCCACCGTCTCGACGCTCACGCCCCAGTGGCGCAGCTTGCCCTGACGCACCAGTTCCTCGAGCGCGGCGAACGTCGCGTCCTGGGAGTAGACGGCGCTCGGAGGGCAATGCAGTTGCAGCAGATCGATCCGGTCCGTGCCGAGGTTGCGCAACGAGCGCTCGACGAAGCCCGTCAGGTGGGCAGCGTCATAGCCCTCGGCGACGTGGGGGTTGAGCCGGCGTCCGGCCTTGGTGGCGATGTAGACGCGCTCGCGGCCATGAGCCTTCACCGCTCGCGCCACCAGTTGCTCGCTGCGGCCATCGCCATAGACGTCCGCCGTGTCGATGAAGTTGATGCCCCGATCCAACGCCGCGCGGACCGTGGCCACCGCCTCGTCCTCGGAGACCGAGCCCCAATCCGCGCCGAGCTGCCAGGCCCCCAGCGCGACCTGTGAAACCTGCCAGCCAGTACGGCCAAAACGGCGGTAGTGCATCCTCACCCTCCCGTGTCGACGGTCTTCGAGCCCACCTCGGGGGTGGGGGGCGCGGGTCTAGAACGGAGGACGCCGAGAGGACCAGTCACATCCGTGGAGGCCGTTCACCAGGATGCAACCGGACGGCATGGCCTCCAAACGCCAAACAACCCGCCCATCCAGGTCGTAAAGCCGGTATAGCTCCCGTCGCACGACGAGCGCCGGAGCACGCCCATGCAGATCACCACCTGGTTCATCGCGAAAGAAGACGAGGCGGAAGCGATCGCGTCGATCGTCACCACCGAAGAGCACGCTCCCGAGGAGTGGACCTTCATCGAATTCCCTCTCATCGAGATGGAGTTGATGGCGCTCTCCGCCGCCCTCCGGGGAGCGGAGAGCGTCTCGGGCCAGTCCACCATGGAAGAGCCCCTCGTCTTCGATGAAGGGGGGTTGATCGTCGCCCGCGTGGTGGACTCCTTCATCCAGGCGTTGGCCCGGATCGCCACCGGAAGCGAGCCCGCGCTCGCCGACGTCTGGGCCGAGAAGATGGACCGCGACCACCAGGAGCCCGAGAAGCTCCATGCCCTCCTGGCGAAGCTCGCGGGCTTCGCGCGGCAGGCGATCGAGCGCCGAAGCCCGGTCCTGTCGCTCGTGACGTTCTGAGCCGTCAGGAGTCCACGCCAGCGGCGTCCGTTCCCCTCCACCTTCGGAGGCACCCCCATGACCCGCGACCCGAACCAGTCCGACGCCCCGGCCCGTCCCCGGGGCTATGAGCAGGTGGACCGGCTCTCCGTTCCCCTCCCCCACGGTACCGAGGTCACCACCCGCGTGGAGCGGCTGGCCGGAGAGCGCCGCATCCCCCAGGGCGTGGTGGGCCGCGTGGCCCGCGCCCGGGACGGTGGCTTCGACGTGCAGATCGTCGGCGTGGGCGAGCTCTGGTACGCCCGGGACGAGCTGGTGCCGCGCAAGCCGGGCCAGCTCCAGTTCGCCCTGCGCCGCGCCGCCACCTGGGACGCCCTGCGCCCCTGCGTGGTGCTGGAGACCGTCGTGGGCTCCCTGGCCTGGGGCCTCGCCAACGAAGCCTCCGACGTCGACCTGCGCGGCGTCTTCGCCCTCCCCCTGCCCTGGCACTTCGGCCTCGCCGACAAGGCGAAGGATCTGGTCAGCGCGGATGGCAGCCATACCTTCTGGGAAGTCTCCAAGGCGGTGGAGCAGGCGCTCCGGGCCGATCCCAACACCCTGGAGACGCTCTTCGTCCCCAGCGCCCGTGCCACGGACGTGCTGGGCGAGTGGCTGCTCGCCGAACGCGAGGCCTTCGTGTCCAAGGCGATCTTCGGCAGCTTCGGCCGGTATGCCATGAGCCAGCTCGACAAGCTCACCCGCAGCCAGCGGCTCGCCGAGCACCGGGATCTCGTCCTCGCGTGGTTGTGCGAGGAGCCCGCGCCCCCGCTCGACGAGGTGTCCCGGCGGCTCGCCGCCATCTCCCCGCGCACCGCCCCCTCGCCCGAGGACGCGCTGCTCGCGGCCAAGACGTACCTCAAGCAGCTCTACCGCTCGCTGTGGGATCAGGGTCTCATCGAGTCCAACGACTTCGCCGCCCTCACCCGCTATGCGCGCGGAGGCGGACAGCGGCCCCCCAGCGCTCGCGAGCTGCGGCCGAAGAACGCCTACAACCTGCTGCGGCTGGTGGTGCTCGCCACCGGGTGGCTCAAGGACGGCGTGCCCACGTTCGAGGTGTCTGGCGCCATGAAGGCGCGCCTCTTGGAGATCAAGTCGGGACAGGTGGCCCTGGAAGACGTACTGCGAGACGCCGAGGCGCTCGCGCCGGAGTTGGAAGAAGCCCACCGCACCAGCACCCTGCCCGCGTTTCCCGACTACGCGCGCGCGGACCGGCTGCTGCGACGCGTGGGGGAGGAGTTGGCGCGACGCTGGGTGCTGAAGGAGCCCGGGCCGCTCGGCCGTGATGCCCCGGCACCTCCGGCCGTCGAGGACAAGGAGGACGCGTCATGACGCAGGACTTGCTGACGGAACACCAGCTGCGCGTGGCCTCGCGCGTGCTCGACGAGGAAGCCGCGCACCGGTGGCACCTCGTCGTGAGCCTCACGGGGGCCCATGCGTATGGCTTCCCCTCGCCCGACAGCGACCTGGACCTCAAGTGCGTCCACGTCACGCCCACCTCGCACCTGCTCCGTCTGGAGCCGCGCCCCTCCTCGCCCACCGAGCGCCTGGAGATCGTGGAGGGCGTCGAGGTGGATTACTCCTCCAACGAGCTGGGCGCCGTGCTCACCGGCGTGCTCCAGGGCAATGGCAACTACCTGGAGCGGCTGCTCGGCGCCCACCCCCTCCGGGGCTCCAGCGAGTTGGAGGCCCTGCGTCCCCTGGTGCGGGGCGTCCTGTCGCGGCGCCTCCACCGGCACTACCGCGGCTTCGCCCAGAGCCAGCTGCGCGAGTGGGAGAAGACGGGCTTTCTCTCCACCAAGAAGCTCCTCTATGTGCTGCGCACGGCGCTCACCGGCACCCATGCGCTGCTCACTGGCGAGGTGGAGGCGGACCTCACCGTGCTGATGGACCGCCATGGCTTCGCCGAAGCGGGAGAGCTCGTCCGCTGGAAACGGCGCGGCGAGCGCAGCGAGCTGTCCGAGGCCCTCTCCATGAGCTGGCGCGACAAGGTCGGCCGGGCCCTCGAGCAACTCGACGCGGCACGGGAGCGCTCCGTTCTTCCCGAAGAGCCCCGGGAGAGCGGCGCGCTGGAGGCGTGGTTGCTCGAGCTGCGACGCTCGCGGTGGTGAGGGGCCAGTGGCAGTGAAGTGAGGCACGGCGCTAGGCTCGCGCGCCGTGCCCCTCGATCCCCTCGACCTCGCCGCCACCCCCGAGCGCCTCCACGCCCTCGCGGAGGCCGGCGTGCTGTCTCCCGCGGCCCTGGAGCAGGCCTCGCTGCGCGCCGTGGCCACGCCCGGCCCGGCCGCCTGGCGGCGATTCCTGTCCACCGTGCTGCTCGGCTTCGGCTCGCTGCTGGTGCTCTCCGGCGTCATCTACTTCTTCGCCTTCAACTGGCAGGCCCTGCACCGCTTCGGGAAGCTGGGGCTGGTGCTGGCCGCCATCACCGCGGCGTGCATCGCCGCGTGGCGGCTGGGCGAGGGACTCGCGGGACAGTTCGCCCTGCTCTTCGCCGCGGTGCTCGTGGGCCCCCTGCTCGCCATCTATGGACAGGCGTACCAGACGGGCGCGGACCCCTATGGCCTGTTCCTCGGGTGGGGAGTGCTCATCCTGCCCTGGGTGGTGCTCGCGCGCTTCAGCCCCTTGTGGCTGTGGCTGCTGCTGCTCGTGGATACGGCGCTCACCCTCTACTGGGACCAGGCCGTCGACTGGAATGGCACATGGCTCCTGCTCACGCTCGCGGGAATCAATGGCGTGGCCTGGGTCGCGCACGAGGTGCTCGCGAGACGAGGCGTCGCCTGGCTCCAGGGACGCTGGTTGCCGCGAGTCCTCGCGATGATGACGATGCTGCCCCTGCTCGGCCCGTCGGTGATGCTGGCGGCCTCACCCGAGAGAGCGGACCCCGAGGAACTCCTGGCACTCGGCTCGCTCGTTGGAATCATGGGCGCGGTGTACCTCTTCCACCGCCGGATCCGTCCGGAGCTCTTCCTGCTCACCCTGTGCGTCCTGAGCGTGGTGATCCTGATCACCACCTTCGGGGGAAACCTGCTGTTCGATGCGGACTTCCTCGACTCCATGATCGCCTTCTTCGGGCTCGGCCTGCTCGTCATCGTCCAGGTGGGGCTCGCGGTCTGGTGGCTGCGTGCCGAGGCACGTGAGGGGGAGGAGACATCGCCATGACCTTCAAACCCTCGCTTCGAGCGGTCCTGCCTCCCGAGGTCCAGCAGCCAGCCCGAGACATGCTCCTGGTGCTCCCCGAGACCCAGCGCGACACGCCCTGGTTCGTCAACGTCCTGGCCGGACTGGGCGCGTGGGTGGCATCCCTGTTCCTGGTGATCTTCCTCTCGATGTTCCTCCTGGACGACAGCAAGGCAGGCGCCATCGTCATGGGGCTCGTCATCACCGCGGGAGCGGTGTTGCTGCGCCACGTGAACTCCCATGTCTTCATCACCCAGCTCGCCCTGTCCGCCGGGCTGGCCGGCCAGGGATTCTTCCTCGTGGGCGTGGGAAACATCTGGAGAGATGGGGAGGCCATCGCCCTCGCCGCGCTCCTCCTCCAGCTCGTGCTCCTCGTCGTCTATCCGGACACCCTCCAGCGATTCCTGTCCGCGCTGTTCGCCGGCCTCTCCCTGCTGTACCTGCTGCGAGAGCAGGCCCCCCCGGTGGTGGCGGACGTGGCCCTGGTGGGGCTCACCGCGCTCACCCACGTGCTCCTGCTCCAGCAGGGCAGGCTCCAGGGCCGAGCCAGGGTCGCTCCGCTGGTGACACCCACGGTCTTCGGACTCGTCACCACCCTCTTCTTCGTGCTGCTCATGCGCACCTGGTTCCAGGGCTTCTACCGGGACATGCTCGATCGCGATGGCTTGGAGTTGCCCGCGAGCGTGCTGACACTGGGACTCGCCGCGGTGACGCTGTACTCGGCCTGGCGCGTGATGGAGGAGACCCAGGCCGGACCAGGAGGCGCCGCGGGCGTGACGGTCTTCGCCGCGCTGGCCCTCACGGCGCTGCTCACCTTGAACACCCCCGGCGTCATCGCCGCGGTGGGCGTGCTGATGCTGGGCTTCCACCGGCGCAACGCCGTGCTGCTCGGCCTCGCCGTGCTCTTCATCCTCGTGTTCGGCGTGAGCTACTACTACGACCTGCACATGTCGCTGCTCGCCAAGTCGCTCGCGTTGCTGGGCAGTGGGCTGCTCATGCTCGGCCTGCGGCTGTTCATCGCCCGCCGCTTTCCCGTGGCCGGGGAGGCCCCATGAAGCGCACCCACGTCATCTTCGGTGGACTCACCCTGGTGGTCGTCGCCCTGGTGGTGCTCGTCACCGGCAAGGAGCAGCTGCTCGCGCGGGGCACGCCCCTGTTCCTGGAGCTCGCTCCGGTGGATCCCCGCTCGCTCATGCAGGGCGATTACATGGTGCTCGACTACGCCGTCAGCCGCGAGGCCCGCCTCTCCGAGGACAGGCCGGTGGAGGACGGGCGGTTGGTGCTCCGCAGGGACGAGCGGGGCGTGGGCCACCTCGTCGGGCGCGAGGAGTCACAACCCCCCGGGCCCGGGGAGATGTGGCTGCGCTTCAAGGTGCGCAGGGGCCGCGTCCGTCTGGGCGCGGAGTCCTTCTTCTTCCAGGAGGGGCATGCCGAGCGCTACGCCCAGGCGAAGTACGGCGAGCTGCGGGTGGCCGAGGACGGCTCCAGCGTCCTCGTGGGCCTGAGGGACGCCGACCTCAACCCCCTGGGAGGCGGTCCCTTGTCCACGGGCCCGGACGCCCCGTGACTCACTTGCGCGGAGCCGGCTGCGCCGCCTCGCCCGGAGCCAGGACGAAGATGCTGTCGAGCCGGATCTCCCTCGGGGCGCGCGGCGCGTCCACCTGGTAGTCGAAGTCGAACACCGCCCGCACCTGGAGCCCGGCTGCCCGGAACAGCCGCCGCGCCTGCGCGAGGTCATACGTGCGGAAGTGCCAGTGCGTCTCGATGAGCAGATCCTTGCCGGGCCCGGTGATGCGCAGCCGGTTGCGCATGGCCGAGCGCCGCAGCTTCCGGTCCGGCAACCCCTCGTGGGTGTTGCACACCACCGTGTCCTCGCCGAGCCGCTCCACCCAGCGCTCGCGCTCGGCCTTGTCGCGCTCGTAGTCGGTGAGGTGGAAGCCCAGCACGTAGAGGCCTCCGGGCTTGAGCAGCCGCCGCGTGCCCTTCAGGTGCGCGAGCGCCGCCTTCTCGCTGTCGAGGTAGCGGAAGGTGGACACGAGGTTGAAGGCCAGGTCCATCTGCCCCTCCAGCTCCGGCTGGAAGAACTCCTCCATGCGCGACAAGTGCAGCCGCACGCGCCGGCGCTGAGCCGGGGACAGGCGGGCACGGGCATGGGCCAGCATCTTCTCGGAGATGTCGTAGCCCACCACCTGGAAGCTCCGGCTCGCGGCCTCGGCCACCAGGCGGCCCGCGCCGCACGCGGGCTCCAGCCAGCGCTTGCCGCCCGTGCCGTAGCGGCGGCTCACCTCGGCGAGGAAGTCCACCTCGCGCGCGGTGTCCGTGCCGAAGATGGCCTCGTAGTACTCGGGATGGTCATACCAGTCGGACAGTCGTTGCATGGCTCAATGCCCCGGGAACTCCGCCACCCGCGCCAGCGCGAGCATCAACACCAGGCCCAGCATCAGGGCCACCAGGTTGCGCGCCTTGTTGTCCTTGCCGTGCCGGTTCACGTGCGGGAGCAGATCCGTCACCGCCACGTAGAGGAAGGTGCCCGCCGAGAAGGCCAGCGCCCGGGGGGCGAGCGACTCGAAGCGCAGCACCGCGTCGAAGGCGAAGTAGAGCACCGCGCCCACCGGCACCATCAGCCCGTAGAGCATCGCGAAGGTGAGGATGCGCGAGGTGCTCTTGCCCTCGGCCTTGAGGATGGAGGCGAGCGACAGGGACGAGGGCACCTTGTGCGAGGTGATGGCCATCAGCGCCATCAACCCCACCCCCTCCTTCACCGCCGAGCCCAGGGCGATCCCATCGAAGAGCGTGTGTGTCGACAGGCCGAGGAAGGCCGTCAGGCCCAGCGTGTGCCCGTGCACGTGCTCCTTGCAATCGGCCGGCTCCTCGCACGCGTGCGTCAGCACGTAGCGCTCCAGCACCATCAGGAAGACGAAGCCCGCGGGCACCAGCGCGAACGCCCAGAAGCCTCCGCCGACATAGGCCTCGGGGAGCATGTGGAAGAACGCCGCTCCGAACATCACCCCCGCGGCGAACGCCAGGAACGTCACCAGCCGCCGGGGCGTCCGGGTGAGCACCACCGCCAGCGCCCCCACGAGGGCGCCCAGCAGGATGATCAGCGAATAGAGCGTGAGAGATACCGCGAGAGGCATGGGGGAGCCGACACCTAGCACAGATCGGCGCCACCGGAAGTCATGTGCCCGCGGATGGCCTGGCCCCCTCGCGCCGCCCCCTCACCGCGAGTTCAGGAACGAGAAGGCTCGGGCAGGGCGGGCCGTGCCGGCTCCTCGGGCGGCTTCGGCGCGGGCGCGGGCGCGGCGGCCAGCGTGCGCGCCTCGGTGCGGGAGATGGGCAGCCACTCGGGCCGCCCGCGCAGGAACAACATCAGCTTCTCGCGCACCAGGGCACGCACATCGAAGAGGACGCTCGGGTTGGCGCTCACCAGCACGCGCACCTGCATCGTGCGGTCCAACACATCCTCCACCACCAGGGTGGACACCCTGCCATCCCACAGCTCCTTGGCCTCGTTGCCCAGGATGCGCTGGAGCTCGGCGCGCAGCGCGTCCATGTCCGTGGTGAAGTCCACCATCAGCCGCACCACGCCCAGCATGCTCGAGCCCCCCTTGCTCCAGTTCTGGAAGGGCTTGTCGAGGAACTGGGAGATGGGAATCACCATCCGCCGCTCGTCCCACACCTTCACCACCACGTAGGTGAGGGTGATTTCCTCCACCGTGCCGAACTCGTTCTCCACCACCACCTGGTCGCCAATGCGGATGGGCTGGGTGATGGACATCTGGATGCCGGCGAGCAGCGAGGAGATGGACTTCTGCGCCGCCAGACCGATGACGATACCGGCGATTCCCGCCGAGGCGAGCAGCGACACGCCCACGTTGCGCACCAGCTCGAACTGCATGAGCAGCAGCGCGGCGGCGATGACGTAGGTGGCCGCCTCGAACACGGAGCGCAGCACCGCGAGCTGGGTGCGCAGCCCCCGCGCCCGCCCGGCGTCCTTGCCGCTGTGGGTCACCGTCTCCTGGACGTACTCCGCCGTCACCCGGAGGAAGCGCAGCAGGTACCACGCCACCGCGATGATGAGCAGGGAGATGAACAGGTGGCCGGTGATGCTGCGCGCCGTGGGCGGCAACAGCAGCGCCTGCATGCCCACCGCCCCGAGCACCGTGAAGCACAAGAGCTTCAACGGGCCCCGGCCCGCCGGCACCAGCGCGTCATCCCAGGTGATGCGCGTCCACTGCGCCAGCCGCCCCATCACCTTGAGCGTCACGCGCTCGATCACCACCGCGAGCAGCGCCGCCCCCACCAGCGTCACCAGCACCCCCAGCCACTGCCACGGCTCCAACCCCAGCACCGAGCGCGCGAACAGCCCCGCCGGCAACTCCTCGCCCAGCAACACCGGGCCGTACTTGGCATAGAGCGGCTCGATGGCCTTCACCGTCCCCTCGCTGAAGACCCACACCCGACCACCTTCGGGGACAGGCAGGCGATTGAGTCGGATGGGGTAGAGAACGTCCCCCACGGGGATGGCGTCGATCTGATCGAAGCGGGCGTTCTCCGGGTCGCCCTCGGGCTCCTTGCTGAGGCTGGCCAGGGCGGTGGGCGCCAGCTTGTGGTCCAGGACGAACTTGAGCTGGCGCGCCAGGCGGGCCCCCTTCTCCTTCTGCTCGGCGGGGGGGATGAAGTCGAGGTCCAGGTAGTGCGAGGCCAGGGCGTAGTCGCCCCGGTGGACCGCGTCGGAGAAGCCGTTGGCGGCGGCATAGGGCGTCTGCCGGTTCACCGTGGAGGGAGGATCCCCCAGGCCGGTGTTGTTGAGCGCCCAAGCATTCCACGACAGAAGCACGGACAAGCACAGGCTCACAGCAGTCAAGGCGCGAGACATGGCGACTGTTTGCGACACCCCTCGTTGCCCGGCAACCTCAATGTGCTGGCGGCCTGCTCGCCGTCCGGGCTACTGGACGAAGCGCCCCCACGCTTCTCGTGCTTCTCCCTACCAGTGGGAAAACCTTGGAGCCCCCTCAAGGGGTAGGATACAAGGGCCCCCCAGGAAGAGGCCGCCGTGCAAGAGAAGCGAAAGATCCTCCTCATCGACGACAGCGAGATCACACTCGCCATGGAGAAGGCCGTGCTGGAGGCGCGCGGCTATGAAGTCATCGCCACGTCCACGCTGATGGAGTTCGAGAAGACGCTCCAGACGTGGAAGCCGGACCTCATCCTCACGGACATCCACATGCCCGAGGCCAAGGGCACCGACATCTGCCGCACGTTGAAGAACGAGTACGGGACGCAGGACATCCCCATCATCCTCTTCTCCAGCCTGCCGGATGACGAGCTGGCCAACCTGGCCGAGCAGGTCGGCGCCGACGGCAGCCTGTCCAAGGGCAACGGCCTGGAGGCGATGGGTGAGAAGATCGACGAGCTGGTGCAGAGCATCATCTGGTGACGCGGTGAGACGGCTCGTCCCCGCGCTCCTGGTGCTGGCGGTCCTCGGCGCGTGCTGGCGCAAGGCGCAGTCCACCGAGCCCCCCGCGAGCCCCCCGAAGCAAAGCCCCCAGGAGGCCTCCAACGAGCGCCCCCAGGACTCCACCGCCCCCGGCGCCGTGCTCTTCATCTCCGCGGACCTGCGCGGCTACCTCGGCCCCTGTGGCTGCAGCGAGAACATGCGCGGCGGCATCGCGCGCGCGGCCTTCCAGGTGCGCGAGGCCGGCAAGGGCCCCCTGCCGGTGCTGTACGTGGACGGTGGCGAGAGCCTCTTCGGCTCCCCCACGCTCAAGCCGGAGCAGGTGCCCCAGGAGGAGCGCAAGGCGCGCGCGCTCGCCGAGGTCTTCAAGGACATGGGCCTGGCGGTGCGCGCGGTGAGCGAGCTGGACAACGTGCGCGGCGCGGCCTTCCGGCAGGGGCTCGGCCTGCCGGAGCTGCCCACCGGTGGGGTGAAGGTGCTGGCCGCCGGAGCGCGCAAGGTGGGCGTGGTGAGCGCCTCGGACGCGGCCGGGCTCAAGCGCGGTGACGCCCAGGCGCGTGCCCAGGGTGCCGCGTTCGTGGTGGGCCTCTTCCAGGGCACCCTGCCCGAGGCCCAGAGCGCCGTGGCCTCCGCCGAGCCCGGCGTGGATCTGGTGGTGGCCACCCACACCGCCTCCGAGTTCGACGGCGAGCAGAACACCCTCACCCGGGACGCGGTGCCGGTGGTGGGCCTGCAGAGCAAGGGCCGCTCGCTCCTGCGCGTGGACCTGGCCTACGGCGCGACGCCAGGCCGCTTCACCCCGCAGCGCTCCGCGCAGGAGGCCGAGAAGGAGGTGGCCTCCCTCGAGCGGCGCCTGGCGCTGCTGGACTCGGAGATCAACCTGCCCGGCGTGGACCCCCAGCTCAAGGCGCTCAAGCAGAAGAAGCTCACGGAGCTGGTGGAGCGCCGCCAGGCCCTGCTCACCGCGCCCGTGGCCACCGGGGGAGACACCGATACCTTCACCGTGCGCTTCGTCCCCCTGGAGTCCACCCTGCCCTCGGACCCCTCCGCCGAGGCGGTGGTGAAGGCCTACGACGCGGACGTGGGGAAGATGAACCTGGAGTGGGCGCGCGAGCACGGCCAGGACTGCCCGGCGCCCTCCAAGGGCGAGGCCGCCTTCGTGGGCAACGCCTCCTGCGCCGAGTGCCACGAGGAGTCCTTCCCGGTGTGGAACGCCTCCAAGCACCACGAGGCCTGGAAGACGCTGGAGCACGTGGGCAAGCAGTACCACCTCAACTGCACCGGCTGTCACGTCACCGGCTGGGAGCGCCCCGGCGGCGTGTGCCGCCTGGACAAGGTGGCCGGCCGCGAGAACGTGGGCTGCGAGAGCTGCCACGGCCCGGGCTCGCGCCACGCCGAGGACCCCTCCCCCAGCAACATCGTCGCCCGGCCGGGTGAGGCGGTGTGCGTCACCTGTCACAACCGCGAGAACTCGCCCCACTTCGACTTCGCCACCTACCTGCCCCGCATCCTCGGCCCCGGACATGGAGCCGCACAGACAGTGAAATGATGCCCGCCCCACACGTCCGGGCGGTGCGTTTCTTCCCGCCCCCGGCATCCAGGGCGAGAATGGCCTGTCTGGATGCTTGTTGGAGTAACACGCGAAGCATCGAATTCTCGAGACCCCCATCATCCGGCCCTCCCGGCAGCCGGCATCCTGGTGCCCATGCAGTCCTTCAGCCTGCTCCTCCTGGTCCTCTCCGCGGCGCCGCAGCCGCCGAGTGATTCCCCGCCGCAAACACCTCCCGCCGTGGAGGCCCGGCCGGCCGACCCCGAAGACAAGCCAGTGCTCGCGGGCCCCGCCCAGGACGTCGACCCTTCCGCGGCCGAGGACACCGAGGGGCTGGAGGACGAGTCGCTGGAGCTCGAGGAGATGCGGGCCCTGGAAGGTGCCACGTTGGATCCCGGGGCCCGGCCCGACGCCGAGGTGCTCCAGTCGCTGCGCCGCCTGGGGGTGGCCAACCCGCTGCGCCTGCGCATGCTGGATGCCCTGGAGGAGCCCACCTTCCGCGAGGACGAGGCGAGCACGGAGCTGCCGCGCATCACCGACCTGTCCACCTTCGACGTGGCGCTCGTGCAGGCGCGCTACGACATCCCGGTGGAGATGCAGCCGCTGGTGGCTCAGTACATCCAGTTCTTCCAGGGGCCGGGCCGCAAGTGGTTCCGCAAGTGGGTGAGCCGCTCCACGCGCTACCTGCCGGCGATGCAGCCCATCCTCGAGTCGCTGGGGCTGCCGCGCGACACGGTGTACCTGGCGATGATCGAGAGCGGCTTCTCGCCCAGCGCCTACTCGTGGGCGCACGCTGCGGGCCCCTGGCAGTTCATCGCCAGCACGGGCCGCCAGTACGGCCTGCACCAGGACTTCTGGGTGGATGAGCGCAAGGATCCCATCAAGGCCACGTACGCCGCGGCGCGCTACCTCAAGGATTTGCACGCGGAGCTGGGCCACTGGTACCTCGCGTGGGCGGGCTACAACACGGGCAGCGGCCGGGTGCGCCGGCTCATGGAGCGCCACGGCACGTCGGACTTCTGGGCCATCTCCGCGGAGAAGGGCCTGGCGACGGAGACCAAGCACTACGTGCCCAAGCTCATCGCCGCGGCGCTCATCGCCAAGCACCCCAGCGCCTTCGGCTTCGCCGAGGACGAGTTCGTCTACGAGCCGCCGCTGGCCTTCGACGAGGTGAAGCTCACCGAGGCGGTGGACCTGGACGTGATCGCCCGCGCGGCGGGCGCGAGCGTGCTGGAGGTGCAGGAGCTCAACCCCGAGCTGCGGCGCTGGTGCACCCCGCCCGCGAGCGCGAAGAACCCCTACACCCTGCGCCTGCCCCAGGGCACGCGCCAGCGCTTCACGGAGAACTTCGCCCAGCTCGCGGCCAAGGATCGGCTGGCCTTCCGGGTGCACCGGGTGAGGCGCGGGGACACGCTGTCGCAGATCGCCCTCAACTACGGCACGGCGCCCGAGGCCATCCTGCAGATGAACCAGCTCAAGAGCCTGCGCACGCTGCGGGTGAACTCGGAGCTGGTCATCCCGGTGCCCGTGGGCCGCCCGAGCAAGGAGAGCACCACCGAGAGCGCCCTGGCGCGCAAGGTGGCGCAGGCGCGGCGCAGCGGCGTGACGGTGCCCCGCCCCGAGGACGAAGTGCCCGCGGGCACGCCTCGCGGCCCCGTGGCCGCCGGTCCCATCAAGACGGAGGTGATCGGCGGGCGCAAGCGCATCACCTATGGCGTGCAGTCCGGCGACAGCCTGTGGGCCATCGCCCAGCGCTTCCAGGTGGCGGTGGACGACGTGCGCAAGTGGAACAACCTCTCCGTGCGCGCGAGCAAGCGCGCCCTGAAGGTGGGCTCGGTGCTGTACGTCTGGCCGAGCAACACGCCCGCCCCGGTGGTGGAGCGCGCGGGCACCGTCGTCGCCGCCCAGAAGGCGCCCACGGGCCGCACCGGCACCGTGCACTCGCTCGCCGCCGGCGAGTCCGTGTGGAGCGTGGCCCAGCGCTACGGCATCACCGTCGAGGACATCAAGCGCTGGAACCACATCACCGACACCAGCCGCCTGCCCACCGGCCTCAAGCTCACGGTGAGCGCGCCGTAGCACCCAGGCGCGGGCGGGGGCGCCGTCCCCCGCCCCGGAAACTCACCCCTGCTCGAGCAGGTTCTTGAGCTCGCGCACGCGGCGGGTGATGTGGTCGCGATCCAGCCGGCGGAAGCTCTCCGGGAGCAGCTCGCGGCTGGTGCACTCCTGCACCGCCACCAGGTTCTGCAGCTCGATCTCCAGCGGGTAGCTGGGCGGCACGAAGTCCTCGAAGACGGCCTTCAGGTCCTCCACGGTGGCCTGCTCCCGCCCTTGAGCGAGCGCCCGGAAGCGCGTGCGCACGAGCACCGCCTCCATGTCGGCGCCGCTGAGCTGGCGCGTGCCCGTGGGAATCAGCTCGGAGATGGAGGGCACCTCGAGCTTCAGGCCCGTCTTCTTCTGCATCACCTTGAAGAGCTCCTCCCGCTCGGCTTCCGTCTCCGGATAGAAGAGCGCGAGGTGCTCCTCGGCGCGGCCCTGGCGCTTCAAGTCGATGGGCAACAGGTCCGGCCGCGCCGTCATGAGGAACCAGACGATCTTCCCGCGGTACACCGTGTTGCCCATGAACGAGGCGATGGAGCCGAACACGCGGCTGCTCGTGCCCGAGTCTCCGCCCGAGTCGCGGTTGCCGAGGAACGTGTCCGCCTCGTCCACCATCACCGCCACCGGCCAGAGCGCCTTGAGCAGGTTGAAGATCTTCTCCAGGTTGCTCTCGGTGACGCCCTGCCACTGGCTGCGGAAGTTGAGGAACTTCACCACGGGGATGCCAATCTCCCCGGCGAAGCACGACACGAGGAACGTCTTGCCCGTGCCCACCGGGCCGCTCACGAGGTAGCCCATGGGCATCACCTCCATGCGGCCCTTCTTCAGGGCATTGGCCGCCCCGCGCAGCATCTCCTTGGCCTTGGCGTGGCCCGCCACCGCGTCCAGCGTGTTCACCGGCTCGATGAACTCGAGCAGCCCGTGGCACTCGGCCTGGATGAGCTCCTTCTTCTTCTCCTTGAGCTGCTCGGTGGTGATGCGGATGCCGCGCTCGAGCGCCTCGGTGAGCACCCGGTCCAGGTTGATGCGCGACAGGCCCGCCGTCATCTTCGCCAGGGCGGCCAGCGGCACGTCCGACACCGCCGCGAGCTTCTTGCCCTCGAGCTTGTAGCGCACGTACTCCAGGCGCTCCTCCTCCATGGGCAGGGGCAGCTCCAGGGGCGCCACGTAGGGGTTGCGCGAGAGGCGCGGGGAGATGTCCGCCAGGTTCTCCGCCAGCAGCACCACCGACACGTCCCCCGCGAGGAACTGCGGATCGTGCGCCCACTTCTCCAGCGTGGCCAGCACGAAGCGATCCTCGGCCGACAGGTGGCTCATCTCCCCGCCGGGCACCAGCGTCTCGGCGAAGTCGATGATGAGCGCGAGCGAGCGGCCCTCGCTCAGGCGCATGCGCAGGAAGTTCTCGAGGATTTGCAGCGCCCGGGCCGGATCCCTCGGCAGGCTCTTGGCGTAGTCGGTGCCATAGAGCGCGTCGTAGCTGGCCATGGTGCGCTGCAGCTCCTTCTGCGTGTCCGGCGAGGAGGAGCGGATGCCCGAGGAGCGGTCATAGAAGAGGACGTGGTCGCGCCCGCCGAAGAGCTCCTCGGCGAGGAACGTGCGCAGGGTGCCAAAGCCCCGGCTGCCGTCCTCCTGGGTGAGGGGCTGCAAATCCCTCACCGCCCCGTAGAGCAGGAAGGTGTTGACCGTCTTCGTGTAGTACTTCTGGGCGAGCTTGCGCGCCCAAACGGGCAGCTCCGCGAGCGGATCCGCCGCGTCCCCCTTGCGTGCCTTGGTCACGGACATGCCTCTCCGGCCCCTCGTCGGGGCACTCGCGCCCTCCCCCCGAGAGGAAGGGCGCCTGTGTTCTGATGGCGAGGACTACCTACAACCGCGCTGCTTCTTCAGCCGCTCGTTCACCCGGTTGGCCTTGGGCGCCACGCGCACGTCCACATCGTCGTAGCAGCGCAGCTTGAGGCTCACCTGCGTCACACCGGACGGCAGACGCACCAGCGCGGGCGTCTGGCCCAGCTCCTTGCCCGCGGCGACGATGGTGGCACCGGACGGGGAGGACTGCACGTCGACCTCGAAGGTGTCCGGCTCCAGCCGCAGCTGGACCTGGGTGGGCTTGCCGTCCGTGCCCAGGCGGACGTTCTGCCGGGCCGGCTTGAAGCCGGGGGCGCTCGCCTCCACCACCACATCCGTGTCCGCCGACGCCTCCCCCACGTAGATGGAAGAGGAGCCCTTGGCGCGCACCACCTTGCCATCCACCTTCAGCTCCGCGTCCGGAGGCTGGGTGACGACGAGCATCTGCGCCGTGCGCGCCTCGCGCTCCAGCTCCACCGGGACCGACGTGGGATCCGTGCCCTTGGCGATCTCCACGCTGCGCGTGAAGGGCCGGTAGCCCTCGGCGCTCACCATGAGCACCGCGGGACCCGCGGGCACCTGCGTGAACAGGGGACCCTTCTCGGGCACGGGCAGGTCCGTGCCGTTGAAGCTCACGCGCGCCTTGGCCTGCACGCCGGCGGGCAGTTCCATCATGAGGTAGCCCGTGGGGGCCGGCCGCAGCACCAGGTAGCCTACCACGAGCAGCACCACGAGCCCCACGCCGGCCAGGGCCGCCACGAGCGGCGGGCGGGTGGCGGGAGGAGCCGCCGTCTCCACGTTGCGCACGGAAGCGACGGGGTGCGGCTTGGGCGCGGTGGCCGGGCGCGCGGGAGCCGGGGGCGCGGTGTCCGGGGGCGCGGTCAGCAGCAGCTCATCCGTCCGGTCCTCCGGGGGCGGCGGCGCCACCGGCGGCGGCGGCCGGGACGTCACCGCGGGCATGGCGGCCAGCGAGGCCCGGGGCGGCATGGCCGGCTCATCCGGCCGGCTCACGCGCGGCAGGCCCTCCATCGTGTTGCGCGCCTGGCGGGCCACGGTGGTGCTCTCCGCGCCGGAGGGCGCGAGCGACGGAGCCGGCCGCGCGGGAGGAGGCAGGCTCGCCGTGAGCCGCGGCAGCGACGGGCGCTGCAGGGGCTGCTCGGTGATGACGGGGGCACGCGGCACCTCGACGGGCGTCACCGTGCGGCCCGGCCCCACCAGCCCGGGCTGCGTGTTCGGCTCGTCGTCGTCGTCGACGTAATCGGACTCGGGGCCCATCACCTGCGTCGCCCCGGTCTCCTCGCGCGGCTTGAACGGCGCGGCCACGGGGGCCGCCGTCAGCTTGGGCATGGAGGCCAGCGTGGGCGAGCGGCGCACCGCTCCCGAATGCGGCCCCCCGGAGGGCTGCGCCGCCTGCGGCACCACCGGCATGCTGGTATGCGACGGCACGGGCGGCGCCGACGGCGTCCCTCCCTCGATCGCGCTCAGGATGCTCTCGGGAGCGGCGATCTCCGCGTACTCCTGCAGCCGCTGCTTCTCGCGCTCCACGTCCTCCGCGAAGGTGGACTTCATGTACTGCATGAGGTCCTTGCGGCTGAAGATGGACTCGGAGGTGATGAGGAAGCGCTGGAGGTCATCTCCCAGCTCGTTGGCGTACTGGTAGCGCTCGTCCACGTCGCGCGCGAGCGCCTTGAGGACGATCTTCTCCAGCGACTCGGGGATGCGGCGGTTGTAGGCGCTCGGCGGCACGACCTCGGCCTTGCGCACCTTCTCCAGCACGCTGAAGTCGCTGTCGCCCACGAAGAGCCGCTCGCCGGTGAGCATCTCGTAGAGGCACACGCCGATGGCGAAGATGTCCGAGCGCCGGTCCAACGGCAGGCCGCGGATCTGCTCCGGGCTCATGTAGCCGAACTTGCCCTTGAGGATGCCCGCCTGCGTCTTGGTCGCCTTGCCCGCCGCCTTGGCGATGCCGAAGTCGATGACCTTCACCTCCCCCTCGAAGGAGATGAGGATGTTCTGCGGCGAGATGTCGCGGTGGACGATGTTCATGTCCCGCCCCATCCCGTCCTTCTTGCGATGGGCGTAGTCCAGGCCCTCGCACATCTTGGACACCACGTAGGCCACGAGCGGCACCGGCGCCGGCTCGCTCTTCTTGCGGCCGCGGTCGAAGATGGCCCGCATGTCCTTGCCGGGGATGTACTCCATCGCGATGAAGTAGTTGTTCTGGATCTGCCCCAGCTCCTCGATCTTCGCGATGTTGGCGTGATTCAGCTGCACGCTGATCTTCGCCTCGTCGATGAACATCGAGATGAACTCGTCATCCTCGGCGATGTTGGGGAGGATGCGCTTGATGGCGACGAGGCGCTCGAAGCCGCCCGCGCCGAACATCTTCCCGCGCCACACCTCCGCCATGCCTCCGATGTTGATTCGGTCAAGGAGGAGGTATTTCCCAAACGGGATGGGTTGCCGCTTCGGTTGAGTGGTCGTCACGGGCGCACGAGGCTCGGGGGGTTCGGGACTGGAGCCTATCGACCGCCCATCCACAGGGTCAACCGCGCGTGACGTTCCCCCTCCTGGCGGCACCACGCGTCACGGCGGGGGGTTGGGCTCCCGCTCCCCCATGTCGGGTGTCTCCGGCCCGCCCGGGGGCGTCCGGCTCCCGGGTGTCTCCCCGAAGGGCGCCTCCGCTCCGGACGGGGGCTCCTCCTCCGGGGGAACGGGCTGGATGAGCGCGAAGGCCGTGTTCCCCTCCGAGGACAGCACCTCGGGAAGGCCGAAGCGCTTGCCGGCCGGCAGAGCGACCAGGGAGACCCAGGCCCGCTCCGCGCCAGGGGCCACACAGTAGATGAAGGTACCCACCTCCAGGCCCGGCGCCTGCTCGACGGGCCCCTGGCACCCCTGACGCACCTGGAGCGACCAGGCGGCCGCGCGCACCCCGCGCACCAGGTACGGCGGCTGGCCCATGTCCTCGACCACCGGGCGCAGCACCTCGGGCGAGGTGGGCACCCTGCCCCCGCGCACCAGCGGCTCGACCTGCTCCCGGAAGCGTCCCAGGGACATGAAGGCCACGTCCTCGGAGCGCAAGGGCATCTGGTTCTCCGAGAGCACCAGATCGAAGAAGAGCGCGGTCACCAGGACGATGGGCAACAGCCGGTAGCCCTTGAAGCCCTCGCCCCGGCCATGAGCCAGCCCCCACACCCCCACCCCGAGTGCCCCGAACATCACGCCCAGCACCACCGCGGGCCAGACGAGGGGCGGCGGCGAGAGGAAGGCGGACACCTCGGCGCTCCGGGCGCGCACGGCGTCCAGCAGATCCCCCCCATAGAGCCAGCACAGGACGAGCAGGCACAGGAGGTTGACGAGGCGTGTCTGGCGCGAGGGGAGCGTCATCCGGCGAGCGTGCGTGCGGGGTCCGTGGCGGCGGCGCGATGGCTGGGGAACCAGGCTCCCGCCACCGCGGCGAGCAACCCGAGCCCCACTCCCCCCACCACCACCGTCCAGGGGAAGGAGAAGAAGCTGTCGGGCTTGAAGGGGAACTCGGGCAGCCAGGTGGCGGCGAGCCGATCGATGAGCAGGGCCAGGAGGAGCGCGGCGAGGGTGCCCAGCACGCCGCCGGCGAGTCCCACCACGCCCGCCTCGGCCAGGACGATGTTGCGCACGTCCGCGCGCGAGGCGCCCACGGCCTGCATGACGCCGATTTCCCGGGCCCGCGCGCGCACGGACGCGCTCAGCGCGTGGGCGATGTTCACCGCCGCGAGCACGCAGATGAGGATGGACAGGAGCGCCAGGGCGGACGTGACGAGCGTCACCGCCGCGCCCACGTTCTCCGCGAGCCGCCGCTCCTGATCGTCGATCTCCAGGCCCATGTCCCGCACCGCCGCCATCAACTCCGACACCCGGCCGGGGTTCGTGGCCACCAGGGTGACGCCGGAGTACGTCTCCGTGTCCTGGCCCAGCTCGCGGTTGAGGCGCACGGCCACCTCCAGCGGCAGGGTGATGCCCGCGAGCAACGCCCGGTCCGAGGTGCCCACCACCTGCGCCTGGGCGGAGATGACGGGCGCGTTGGGCAGCGGCGCGGTGACGTAGGAGCGGTTGAAGTCCACCGGCAGCAGGAAGCCCTGGAGCATCTGCGGCGAGAGCCTCGGCAGTCCGCGGGCCGGGGCGAAGGTGTTGTTGTAGATCTCCAGCAGGCGCGAGGAGATGAGCACCGGCAACGGCTGGCCTGGCCCCGGGTCCACGAACTTCTCGCGCGGCACGTCGCCCTCGACGAGCCCGGACTCCACCCCCACCACGAGCAGGTCCATGCCCATGCGCAGCCGGCGGCCGAAGAAGTCCCCGTTGTAGAGGCTCGCCGCGGGGGCGCGCACGTTCATCTTCCGGTAGACCTTCTCCACGCCGGGCAGCGCCTGGAGCCGCTCCACCATCACCGTGTCCAGCCGGCCCCCACCCAAGAGCGAGCCGAGCGACACCGTGGGCGGCACCACGTCCACCAGCCGCGCGTCGGAGGGGAAGACGCGCTCGCGGATGACGCGGCCCACGCCCAGGCCCAGCCCCACGAAGAAGACGAGTGCTCCCACGCCCATGGCCACGCCGAAGGCCGAGAAGAACGCGCCCCGCCGCTCGCGCGCCAGGCTCAGCCGCACCAGTCTCGACAGCGCCGCGAGCCTCATGACTGCCCTCCCGCCAGCAGGGGCCGGGGTTCCTCCACCAGCCGGCCCTCCTTGAGCCGCAGCACGCGCCGCGCCGCCGAGCTCATCCGATCCTCGTGCGTGACGGCGAGCAGCGTGAGGCCCTCGCGGTGCAGCTCCTGGAAGAGCGAGATGACGCCCGCGCCCGTGGCGGCGTCGAGGTTGCCGGTGGGCTCGTCACACAGCAGCAGCTTCGGGCCCGTGAAGAGCGCCCGGGCGATGGCCACGCGCTGCCGCTCGCCTCCGGACAGCCGCACCGGCGTGCGATCCTTCTTCGCCAGCAGGCCCACCCGGTCGAGCAGCGCCTCGGCGCGCTTGCGTGCGTCGACGGGCGCGGCGCCGAAGTGCGAGGGCATGAGCACGTTCTCCACCGCGGACAGGTTGGGGATGAGGTGGAAGGACTGGAAGACGAAGCCCACGTGCTGGTTGCGGAAGCGCGCAAGCGCCGGCTCCTTCAAGCCGGTCAGCTTCACGCCCGCCACCTCCACCTGGCCCTGGTAGTCCACGTCCAGGCCGCCGAGCAGGTGCAGCAGCGTGGACTTGCCACTGCCGGACGGGCCCACCACGGCCACGAAGTCCCCCTGCTCCATCTCCAGCGACAGGCCATCGAGCACGCGCACCTCGCTGCCCTCGCCGTCCTGGTAGCGTTTGACGATGTCGCGCGCGCGGATCACGGGCGGGCCGCCAGCCAGAGGGTGAGTTCCGCCTGCAGGGCCTTGTCCTTGCCGGACACGCCCAGCGTCACCGCGCGCAGGTCATCCGTGGCGTCCAGGAAGCGCACCGTGGTGGCCTTGATGGCGAAGCCGCCAATCCCCCACGCCTCGGAGGGCAGCGCCTTCACCGCCTCGGCGAGCTTCCGCAGGTCCAACACCGCGCCCAACGCCGGCTCCTGGAGCGCGCCGCGCAGTTCCTCCGCCACGGGCACCGCGCCCGGAGCCCCCGCGAGCCGGGGCAGCATCGACTCCAGCCGGGCCCGCGGCGCCGCGACCAGCACCTTGTCCCCCACCGAGGCCAGGTGCGCGCCCTCGCCCCGCGCGTACGTGGTGAGGTAGACGCGCTGGCCATTCACGTCGGTGGGTTGGATGTCGGCGCCGAAGCGTTTGGCGACGGGGGGCAGCTTCTCCAGCAGCGAGGCGATGCCCGCCGCGTCCTTGCCATCCCCCACCGCCACGAGCTGCACGTAGCGGAAGGGATTGGTGCGCCGCGGATCCAGCGAGGGCAGGCCCGCGCCCAGTTGCACCGTGGGCGACAGGGACACGCCCGCCACGCTGCCGGGCTCGAGCCGATCCAACAGCTCGCCCTTCACGTCGAAGCCGCTGTCCTGCACCGCCCGGGCGACGAAGGAGCCCGTCAGGTAGGGCCAGAAGTCGTTGAGCCGCGTGGCGTCGCCCTGGTAGCGCAGCACGAGGAAGCTGTCCTCGGGCAGGTAGCCGAGGAGATCCGCCCCCTTCTGGGGAGCGAACGCGGCGAGCGTGTCCTGGGCTCCGGGCCACGGCGTGTCCAGGCGCACGGTGATGGCGCGCTCGCTCAACGAGCCCACCAGCGTCACGGCCTGGGTGGTGCCCGCCGGAACGAGCAACCCCACCCCGCCGGGAAGGAAGGCGTAGAAGTCGCGCTCGCTGGGCAGGCGCTTGAGGGACTCGGACAGGAGCGGCTCCCCGGCGAGTGACTGCTCCAGGGGGAGCGTGGCGAAGCCGGAGAGCCGGGGCACCACCTCCCCCGGCCCCACCAGGGCATAGCCCTCGGTGAGCAGCAGGCCCAGCGAGGGCGCGCTCGCGGTGGGACGGCTGAAGGTGAGCAGCGTGCCGCCGGGGACCTTCTGCTCCGCGCGCTCGGAGGCGCCCAGGCGATCCCGCGCCAGCCGGGCGAAGGTCTCCGTCAACAGCTTCTCGTCCTTCACCCCCAGCACGGAGAAGGCCTGCTGGCCGCCCAGCACCGACACGCCCACGCCGCGCGAGGGCTCGATGCCCGCGGCCTCCATGGCCTGGCGGTTGCGCAGGTCCACCCCCACCTGGCGCATGATGCTGGAGACGAGCGCCTCGGCGGACTGGGCGTTCTGGAGCTGCGCGGCGAAGTTGGCCAGCTTGAGGTTCTGCAAGCGCGCGAGCTTCTCGCCGAGCACGCCAAGGTCCGGCACGACGAGCGACGCCTGCGCGTTGCGGGGCAGGAAGTGGGCGGGGCTGAGCGTCTTCACGCCCCCCTGCTTGTCACCGCAGCGGGAGCAACCGGCGAACACGAGCAGCACGAGCAGGAGCCAGGGTGAGGCGCGGCGGAGCATAGGAACGGGAGTGCAGACGGCCTGGGGCCCGGAGTCAAATTCTTCGTGCGGGCTTCCGGGGCCCTCGTCCAGGAACCAACCGGTCAGCGGGCACGCCGACGCCTCGCCTGGAGCACCCCCCCCACGGCCAGCACGCCCAGGGCCGCGAGGCTCGTGAAGGCCCCCAGCGCGAGCCCCGGCGTGTGGTACTCGAAGCGCACCTGGTGCCGTCCCGCGCCCAGGGGCACCGCGCGCACCGCGTGATTGGCCGGGTACAGGGGCAGTGGCTGTCCGTCCTCGGTGGCCTCCACGCCCTCGAAGTACGACTCGTTGAGCACGAGCATCCCCGGGGCCTCGAGCGTGGCCTCGACCTCGAGGGAGTCCCCGTCCCGGCGGAGGGAATCCACCGGCCGCGCCGGACCCGCTGGCGCCCGCTCCCAGGACTCCCCACCCACGCTCTCCGCCTCCAGCACCACCTCCTGGCCGGGACGGAAGCCCGAGCCCAGGTAGTCCATGACCTGCTCCCGTGGCAGCACCTTCACCCCCTGCACGGTGTAGGCGCGCGGCAGGTAGCGCTGCAGGGGCAGCACCACGGCCCCGCTGAACTCGTCCGAGGCCACCACGCGCGCGTGCTGCTCGGGCCGGAGGAAGGACGGGAGGGTGATCATGAACCGCGAGCCGTAGACGCCCGCCAGACGCTGGGGCCAGAGCTTCTCGTCGCGCAACCACAGGTCCGCGTACCGGGCGGAGTAGCCGGGCAGGTACGGATTGCAGGTGGGCAGTCCGTGCAGCGAGCCCCGCACGGGGAAGAGCGCCGCGCTGCTCGCGATGCTGCGCTCCACGAAGCCCTGGAGCCGCGCCGGGGGACGCCACAGCACGGAGTAGCAGAACCCCTCGGGGGACACGCCCCCGTCGGCCAGGGGCTTGACCAGGGGCGGAGGCGCGTAGAACTCCGGCGGCATCGTGGCCACGACATGGCCGTTGGTGAGGCTCAGGTCCATCGCCACCACGGCGAGCGCGACGTATGACAGCGGAAGCACGAGCCGGGGGCGCCAGGCCATCACCCCCCACACGAGCGCGAGCAGCAGACACGGGAGGGCTGGAGCCCAGGCCCCCGTCACCGAGAAAGCGCCCCCCGCGAGCGCGCACCCCACCGCCGGCAGGAAGCGGCGGCGGTCCGAGCGCCACACCAGCTGGGCGCCCCGGGCCGCGAGCAGGGGAAGCAGCAGCGTGGCGGGGCCCATGGCCTTCATCGGGTACTGGAGCGACTTCCAGAACGGGACGACCGCCGAGAACAGCCCCCAGAGCGGAGTGGCCGCGCCAAAGGCGAGCAGCAACGACACCGCGGTGAGGACCACCAGCCGGACACGCAGCCGGCCGCGCACCGTGGCGCCCACCAGCGCGAGCGCGGCCACCGACAGCCCCACGTACGTCATCTCCAGGAAGGGCAGGGACTGGGGCAGCTCGCGGGGAGACACCATGCCGAGCAGCTGCGGGAGATCCATCCGCCAGGTGTTCGCGTCGGCGAGGTCCAATCCGTGCGCGCGGGGAGACTCACGCAGCAACAGGACGGAGGGCAGCACCTGCACGGCGGAGAGCGCCAGGGCGAGCCCCGTGCCGAGCACGAACGCCAGGGCCGGACGCAGGAGCCGCCGGGGCGGCGCGCGCCGTGCCACCAGCACCACCGCCCCGAGCCCCCCCATGAGGGACAGGAGCGGATCCCCCGCGAGCAGCATGGACGCCAGCGCGAGCGCGAACACCACCGGCCGGGGCCTCGCCTCGCGCCGGCAGCGCAACGCGCCCCACCACAGCCAGGGCAGTGCCCCCGCGGCCAGGGAGATGTAGGTGAACTCGGTGACGCCCAGGAAGTAGCCCCCGAGCACGTAGCCCGTGGCCGCCAGCGCCGCGAACACCGGGCGCAACCCCAGGGCACGTCCCAGCCGCCAGGTGCCCCCGAGCGCCAGGGGCACCGGCAGGAAGAACTGGAGCACGAAGGCCAGGTGGAACGGCAGCGCCAGGAAGAAGAGCGTGCTGGGATGGAAGGCGCTGAGCAGGGGCAGCGCGAGCATCGGCATCCCCAGGGCGTCCCAGGGCCACCACTCGGGCAGCCGCCCCGCGCGCAGCGCGTCGGAGAACACGCGCTTGAGGGGCAGGAACTGCTGGCTCATGTCCCGCCGGAACGGCAGCTCCCCCAGGAAGAGCACGCCGCGGAACACGAAGAGCGAGAAGAGTCCTGGAACCAGCAGCGCGCCGAGCCACCCCGGAAGCCATCGGCGCCCGCCGTTGCCAGAGCCCATGGCCTAGCGGACGCGCGTTCCGTGGGGCAGCGGCGCCGAGGTCTCCTCGCTGAACTCCATGAAGCGCTCCATCTCCCGCACCGTCTCGTCCGTGGCGCTCGCCCCGGCGCTCAGCACGTCGAGCTGCCGCGACACGCTCTCCGGATCCCGGATGGCGATGGACTGCTCGTGCGTGAGCCGCATCAGGTCCTCGATGCTCGCGAGCTGGTGGCTCACCACCTCGCGGCTCTCTCCCGCCTGCTCGAAGCGCGCGAGCCTGCGCCTGAGGATCTCCAGGCGCTTCTCCTTCACGTCCTTGATGCGCGCGTTGCTCTCCTGCGCCAGCTCCGCCTCCAGCCCGCGTACGTCCTTCTCCAGCGACTGCCGCTCCGCCGGGTTGAGGTACGCGCGGTACTGGTTGAGCGCGGCGATGAGCCGCAGGAAGGAGGTGAGCAGCGCATCCAGCCGCTCCTCGCTGCTGCTCGCCAGCACCCGGCCTCCAGGCAGCCGCGCGTAGTTGGCGAGGATCTTCTCCTTGAGCCCCACCAGCTGCTGGTAGTGCTCGCGCTGCGAGGGCGCCAGGTCCTTGAGCAGCGCCTCCACCTGCTGCCGCGCGGCCTCCGTGTCATGAGCGTCGGGCCCGCGCGCGCGCACCGCCCGCTTGAAGCGCGAGGAGGAGATGGCCCCCACGAGGTACACCCCCTCGACGCCGAGCGCCACCAGCGCGGGCAGGGCTTCACCGGTGAGCGCCGCCGACGCCCCGGCGGTCAACAGCCCCACCAGGTTGGCGGGCATCAGGAAGGCGGCCTTCAGGAAGTTCGGAGTGCGGGCCACGTCAGTTCTCGCCAGCGAGGCGCCTCGCGGACAGGGGCCTCATGGCCCTCGCGCCTCCGACACGTATTTCAGCGCGCCGAGATCGCGAGTGTCCTCGGCTGGCGGTGCCTTCGCCGTGCGCCTGATCTTCTGGTAGAGCGCCGAGGCGCTCTGGAAGAGTTCGTCATAGGTGACGGGCGCCTCGCCGGAAAGCCCGAAGAAGGCGCGATTGTCCGCCAGTGTCGCCGGGGGAGCGCTGCGGATGGCCTCGGAGGGGTCTCCCAGGTAGGGGGCCACCTCGCCGAGCAGCCGCGCCGCGGGCCCTGGATCCTTCGCCACGCTCTGCCCCGCGTCCAGGAGGCCGCGGATGATGCGCCGGAGCGCGTCCGGGTAGCGCGCGGCGTAGTCGCCCCGGGCCACCAGCACCGTGGCCACCAGGTGCGGCGCGTCCGCCGTGGTGGCCAGCACCTGGCCGCCTCTGTCCCGCGCGGCCAGCTCCACGTCGCCCCACAGGCCCGCCACCGCGTCCGCCCGGCCCTCGCGCAGCGCCCGGCCCGCGTCCAGCGTGGAAGGCAGGTCCACCCACCGCACGTCCGACATGCGCAGGCCCGCGCGCGAGAGCACCCACAGCGCGAAATAGGAGGAGGAGCCCGAGGGGTACACGCCCAGGCGCTTGCCGCGCAGCTGCGCGAGCTCCGTCACGCCCACGCCCGCCAGCGCCTCCTGCCCGCGGCTGCGACCCACGAGCAACACCGTGCGCGGCGCCGCGTCCCGGAGCGCGGGCAACCACGCCGCCAGCCGGTCCACCGAGAGCGCCGCCAGATCCACCCCGCCATGCTCGGCGCCTACCGAGAGCGCCTGCCGCAGCTCGTCCTCGTTGGCGAAGACGACGGCGCGCGCGTCCATGGCATAGGCCGTCTTGAGCACGCCCTGCGCCGCGCCCGGGGGAGGCGCGAGGTTGTCCAGCGTCGAGGCACCGCCCGTGGCCAGCAGCAGCGCCGCCGCCGAGCCACGCGCGGTGAAGCCGATGAGGGTGGGCCGCAGCGGCACCGAGGCCAGGTCCGCCATGGGCGCCGTCACACCCGCGGGGAAGTCTCCCGGCGACAGGCGCACGGCGTCCTTGGCGGCGGGGAAGAAGCGCGCCTGGAGCCTGTCCAGGTACCCCAGGGGCGAGGCCAGCAGCCACGCGGCCCCCAGGGCGCACAGCACCAGGAACGGAATGAGGCCGGGTCCGCGTCGCAACGCCATCAGAGCGGCCTCCTCCCCCCGGCCACTACTTGATCTCCACCTTCTTGCCGATGGTCTTCTCCGGACCGGCGCTCACGTCGGACACCGGCGCGGGGCTGTCCAGGCCCATCTCCATCTTCATCTGCTTCACGAGGTCCATCGCCTGCAGCGCCTCGGCGTCCTCCTCGATCTGCACCGCCTGGTGGTCCACCGAGTCGAGCGCCATCTGCATGCGCGCCTCGTTGACGGCCGCCTTCTCCTGCACCTTGCGCAGCATCTCGCCATGCGTCTGGTCGATGCCCGCGACGGTGAAGGACTCCATGGCGTCGGCCACCTTGGACTGCCACTGGGCACGGCGCGCGTCGCGGATGGCCGTCATGGCCTCCTGCGTCTTGCGCTCCTTCTCGCGCATGAAAGACTTCTTCAGGCTGAGCGACTTCTCGTACGCCTGCTTGGCCGTCGCCAGCTGCTGCTCGTTGCGCTCCAGCGCGCCCTTCTCGATCTGCAGCTTGCTCGCGTACTGGGCCGCCAGGTCGTCACGCCCCGCCTGGATGGCCGCCTTCACCTTGGCCGTCAGGTCGCGGATGTCCTGCTGGTACTTGGCGTTCTCCTTCTCCAGGAGCGTCAGGTTCGCCCGCACCATGGCGATGGACTCGTTCATCTTCGGCACCTGATCGTTCAGGTCCCGGATGTTCTGCTCGAGGATGAGCTCCGGATCCTCGATGGAGGAGACGAAGAAGCCAGCGAAGCTGCGCATTGCCCTCTTGAACCGTTGCCACATGGCGGGTGTCGACCTCCTCCACTGCGAGTCCTTGGGGGACTACCTTACACCAGCCCACCCAGCTTACCACGCGTGCCGAATCTCCCGCGTTTCTACGCTCCGCGCACGGGGTTCATTGCCAGCGGGCCACCAGGGCCCTGGTGAGTCCGCCCGGGGTGCGAGCGGACCCGGCCTCCGGGAGGTGGAGCGCCCTCAGCGGGCGCGGGCCACGGGGCGGGCACGAGAGGGGGCCTTGGCGCGCGCGGTGAGGCGGGCGGAGTGGTGGCGGGCATTGGCGGCCACGGAAGTGGCGTCCAGGGTGAGCAGTGCCCGATCCTTGAGGACGAGCCGCCCATCGATGACCACGTGCACCACGTCGGAGGCGCGCGCGGCGTAGACGAGCGGTGAGAGCACGTCGGCCGGATCGGACGGCAGGGCGTGCACGCCGGACAGGTCCACCACGGTGACGTCGGCGCGCTTGCCCACCTCCAGCGAGCCCAGTTCGGCCTCCAGGCCCAGGGCGCGAGCGCCCCCGAGCGTGGCCATCTCCAGGACGCGCTCGGCGGGCATGCCCCGGGGGCCCACGCGGGGCTTGTGCAACAGCGCCGCCAGCCGCATCTCCACGAACATGTCCAGGTTGTTGTTGCACGCGGCGCCGTCCGCGCCGAGGCACACCGACACGCCCTCGTCGAGCAGCTCCGGCACCGGGGCGATGCCCGAGGCGAGCTTGAGGTTGGAGCCCGGGCAGTGACACACCACCGTGCCCGTGTCCCGCAGCAGGTGGCGCTCGGCATCGGTCAGCCACACGCAGTGGGCGAGCGTCACGTGCGGCCCGGTGAGGCCCACCTCGTGGAACCACTCCACGTTGTTCCTGCCGGTGAGCTGGCGCACCACGTCGCACTCGGTGCGGTTCTCGCTCGCGTGGGTGTGGATGCGCACGCCCTTCTCTCGCGCCAGCCGTCCCACCTCGCGCAGGAGCTTCTCCGTGCAGGACAGCACGAAGCGCGGGGTGAGGGCATACTGGAGCCGTCCCCCGTGGGTGCCGTGCCAGCGCTCGAGCAGCGCGAGGCTCTCGGCCAGCGAGTCCTCGGTGGACTCGGCGAGGCCCGGGGGCACGTCGGGCGCGTCCATCATCGCCTTGCCGCCGGTGAGCCGGAAGCCGCAGTCCCGGGCGGACTCGAAGACGGCGTCGTAGTGGCGCACCGTGCCCATGTCGAGCGCCGCCGTGGAGCCCGAGCGGATGAGCTCCGCGAAGGTGAGATCCGCCGAGGCGCGCATGGAGTCCGGGTCATGCGCGGCCTCGAAGGGCCAGATGCGCTCGCGCAGCCAGTCGAGCAGCTCCAGCCCATCCGCCCGGTTGCGGAAGAGCGTCTGACAGGCGTGCAGGTGGCCGTGGACGAAGCCGGGCAGCACCACCTGGCCCTTCACGTCCAGCACCCGGAGCCCCGTGCCCCGCGGGCGCAGGCCGCGGCCCACGCGGGCGATGCGCCCCTCCTGGATGAGGATGTCGGCCTCCGCGAGCACCTCGCGCTCGCGGTTCATCGTCACGACGGTGCCGTTGGTGAGGAGGAGGTCCACGGTCCGAGGGGTATTACCACGGTTCATGCCCACTCCAGCCAAAGACACTCGTCCTCAGCAGGATTGACCACACACCCGGGTCGTCCCGTTGGGGCACACCGTGGCGTTGGTGCCACTCTCCCGGCAGGTGACGTTGCAGTTGCCGGTGCCCTGGCAGTCCACCCGGCAGGAGCCCGTGCAGGTGACATTGCAACTGCCCACGCGCTCGCAGCTCACCGTGCTGGCGGGCCCCACGGTGAAGGCGCAGTTGGACGCCTCCGAGCAGCGCTGCCGGCAGTTCGCCCCACACTGGGACTCGCAGGAGCTGACCCGGGCACATGCCAGGTCGCAATCCGTCTCACAGGTGGTGGTGCAGTTGTTGCCCCCGGTGCAGCTGTGCTGGCAGCCATCGCCGCAGCGCACATCGCAGTCCGGGCCATCCGCGCACGCCAGGGAACAGCCCGGCTCCATGCACTCCCCCGTGCACCGGGGCTCGGGCTTGCACGTACAGGTATCTCCCACGCATTCCACCTGGCCGCCCTCGAAGATCCGGGCACAGCCAGGCACCAGTGACAGCAGCAGGAGGATGGGAACGAGGTGTTTGATCATGGCCGCGCATCCTAGGGAGGCGCACCCCACCCCGGTATGGGCTCCGTCCAGTACCCAACGCCCCGCGACCGCGGGGTCAGCGCGGGACGGTGGGAGACGCGCGCCCCCCGGCCCGCTGACGCCACTCCAGGAGCAGCGCGAGTCCGAGCAGGCCCAGCGTCACCAGGGTGAGGGTCGCCCCGAGCCGCTGGCCGGGAGCACGGAACGAGAAGGTGACCTGGTGGGTGCCGGCCGTCAGCCGCACGCCCCGCACCGCCACGTTGGCTGGCAGGATGGAGGCGGGCCGCCCATCCACCGTCGCGCTCCAGCCCGAGTAGTAGGCATCGTTGAGCACCAGCGCGGCGGGCTGGGTGGCCTCCACCTCCAGCACGACCTCCTCTGGCGCGTAGCGCACGAAGCGCACCTGGCCGAGCGCTCCGGCGCTCGTGGGGGTCTCGACATGCTCCGGGCCGGGTGGACACTCCAGGGCCACTTGCTGCCCGGGCGTGAAGGAGCGGGAGAAGAGCAGATTCCTGGCCGCGTCTTGATCCGGCACACACACCGGCGTGGCCAGGTAGGCGCGCGGCAGCGCTTGGGAATTGCGCAGCAGCAGTTCGTCGAAGCGCGGAATCTCGGCGAAGATGACGTCGGGCTTGCCCTTGAGCCGCCGGTACGCCCCCGCGCCCACCGTGACGTACTTCACGTGGAAGAGCTCGAGGATCCGGCTCGGCGGAAGACCGAGGGGCTCCTGCTGTATTCCCAGCAGGCTCATGGCCCGCCAGGAGACGACGGGGAGATAGGGCTTGGCGCTCTCCAGGCGCCAGAGCGCGGGGGTGTCCGCCCAGAGGGAGTCGAGGGTGTTGACGGTCTGGATGTCGATGGGATCGATGCCCTCGATGGGCTCGTGCTCCTGGAGTTCCGGCGCCGCGCCATAGACGCGGGGCCGGCCGGCGCCGCTGTCCTGCTCGGCCTCCAGGATGGTCGCCACCATCTGGGAGGGATGCTCCAGGAACTCCGGAATGGTCACCAGGTACACGTCCCCGTTGGCCAGGTAGAGGATGACGAGCTGGAGCGAGACGACAGCCCACGCCACCGTGGCGGGCGCGCGCCCCCGGAGCAGCACGGCCCCCATCACCCCGAGCGCTCCCCCCGCGACCACGGACGCGAGCAGGACGTTGCCGTGGAGCATGTCCTGGATGTCGGGCTGCGGCCTCTCCCAGAGGGCACCGAGCACCCCGGAGGAGAACACCCGCCCCCGCCACTCCGCCAGCGCGAACAGGCCACAGAGCGACGCGAGCCCGAACGCGGCCTGGCCCACCCGCCGCGACAAGGCGGGCTCGCGCAGCACGGCCTCCAGCCCCGCGCCCGCGCCCAGGGCACAGGCGAACATGAAGTAGGGCAGCAACTTCTCCGGAAAGCGGAAGGAGTTCCAGACGGGCATCCACTGGTACAGCCAGCCATACAGGGGCAGGTGCCGTCCCATCGACAACGCCAGCACGAGCAGCGCCATGGCCGCCACCGCCCACGCCAGGGCCCGGCGGCGGTGGGCCCAGAGCGCCGCGCCCGCCAGGAGGAGCGCGGGCGCGCCCACGTGCACCGAGTTGACCCAGAAGGAATGCACCCCGGAATGGAACACCTCATCGGCCAGCCGGAACGAGGCCACCGTGTCCGTCTCGGGATTGAGGAAGATGGGGCCGAGCACGAACTCGAGCATCCGCAGGGGATGGAACGAGAAGTAGGTGGCCAGATCCAAGGACGGCGCCGTGGGCCTCGCCTCCCCGCGGAGGCTGAGCACGGGAGCGATCTGCACCGCGGCCAGCAGGGCGGCGAGCACGATGAGCAGCACGGCCCGGGACGCCGCGCGCGGAAGGGGGGCACGCTCCGGACGCACGAGCGCGAGCACGAGGACCAGGGCACAGCACAGCGCGAAGCTCTGCGGCTCACCGCTCAGCAGCACCAGACACAAGAAGAGCGCGGCGGCGGCGGCGCGGCGGACGCAGGGCTGGCGCAGGAAGCGCTCGGCGCCCCACAGGGCCCAGGGGAACGTGGCGGCCGCCATGAGGTAGAGCAGGTTGTTGCTGATGCCCACCAGGTAGCCACCCAGCGCGTAGGTGATGCCCGCCAGCAGCGCGGGCTTGCGCTCCAGACCCCACTCCCGGGCGAAGCGGTAGGTGCCGCCCAGCGCCGCCACATAGGAGCCGAGCGCGATGAGCTTGAGCGCCACCCCGAGCGGCAGCAGCAGGTAGAGCACGTTGGTGGGGTGGAAGACCCCGGAGATGAGCATGCCCGCGAAGGGCTGACCCAACCCGTTGTAGGGATACCAGGCCGGAAACTCCCCCTGGGACACGCGCTCGGCCCAGTACTGCTTGAGCGGGTAGTAGACGAGCAGGATGTCGCGCGCGATGAAGACATCCGAACTGAACGTCGCCCGGTGGAAGTAGAGCAGCGGCAGGACGAGGGTGGCGGCCACCATCGCCAGCCGCGACTGGAGCCGTGACATCAGAGGAAGTCGCTGGTGAAGGCGTGGGGCAGCAGCTCCCCGAGCGAGTAGCGCGCCTCGTCGCCCTTGAGGTTGCGGCTGCGCACGGGCAATTCCCTGGGAGCGAACTCCAGCATCACCTGCCGGCACATGCCGCACGGCGGACATGGCGTGGGCGTGTCCACCACGATGGCCACCGCCACCGGACGGCCGCGGCCCTGGGCCACCCCCGCCGCCAGCGCGTTGCGCTCGGCGCAGGCGGACAGGCCATAGGAGGAGTTCTCCACGTTGCAGCCCGTCACCACCTCACCATCCGGGTACAGCACCGCCGCCCCCACCGGGAAGCGCGAATAGGGAGCATGCGCGCGCTCGCGCACCTTCGCCGCCGCCTCGAAGAGACTGTCCCAGGGAATGTCCGTGCTCATGAGCCACCTCGTTGGTTGGACTCCGCCTGCTCCACTTCCTCCAGATACTGGGCGATGCGCCGCTCCACCTCGTCCGGCAGGTCCAGGAAGCGCGCGTGCGCGGAGGTACCGCGCGCGCCGTAGCTCACGTTGAGCACCTGGCCCCGGACCTGGAGTTCCTCGCTCGTGCCGGGCAGCTTGAAGCGCGCCTCCACTTCGGTCCCCACCGACAGGGCCGCGCCGTGCCAGGCGAAGCCCCCCAGCGAGATGTTACCCTCCCGGGAATCGAACGAGTCCGAGCTGCCCGCCCGCCGGATCCGAAAGCGCATCGACACCCGGAGCGAGGACCGGCGCTCATCTCCGGACGATGCACTCATCCTAATCGCTCCAGGATCAACGGCTGGGGCTCGGGTGCCCGAGGCCCACAGGAATAGGCCGCCAACAGTCGCGCCCGCACATCCTCCACCGGCGCCGGGTCATTATAGTGGATGCGCACCAACGGGTCTCCCTTCTTCACCGGCTCACCCACCTTGCGCAGCAGGGTGAAGCCCACGGCGGGATCGATGCGGCTGTCCACCCGCTGACGCCCCGCCCCCAGCGCCACCGCCGCCAGCCCCACCGCCTCCGTCTGGATGCCGGTGACGAAGCCCTCCTCGGCCGCCAGCACGTCCACCTGCGAGCGCGCCTGGGGCAAGAGAGAATAGTCATCGATGGCGCGCGGGTCTCCCCCCTGCGCCTGGACGATCTCCTGGAGCTTGCGCACCGCGCTGCCGTCCCGCACCGCCCGCTCCAGCTTTTGACGCGCCTCGGCGAGCGAGGCCGCCCGGCCGCCCAGCACCAGCATCTCCGCGGTGAGCGCCAGCGTCACCTCGGTGTAGTCGGCCGGGGCACGGCCGCGCAGCATCTCCACGGCCTCCACCACCTCCAGGGCGTTGCCCACCGCGCGCCCCAGGGGCTGGTTCATGTCCGTGAGCAGCGCCGTCACCTTGCGCCCCATCTCCGCGCCCACGCCGATCATCGTCCGGGCCAACAGCCGCGCGTCCTCCACCGTCTTCATGAAGGCGCCGCTGCCCACCTTCACGTCCAGCACCAGCGCGTCGATGCCCTCCGCGAGCTTCTTGCTCATGATGGAGCTGCAGATGAGCGGGATGCAGTCCACCGTGGCCGTCACATCACGCAGTGCGTAGAGCTTCTTGTCCGCCGGGGCCACCGAGGCCGTCTGGCCGATGAGGCAGCAGCCCACCTCGCGCACCAGGCGGCGGTAGTCGCTCACCGGCAGATCCACCTTGAAGCCGGGAATGGACTCCAGCTTGTCCAGCGTCCCTCCCGTATGCCCCAGGCCCCGTCCGGAGATCATCGGCACGGGCACCCCGCAGGCGGCCGCCAGCGGCGCCAGGCTCAACGACACCTTGTCCCCCACCCCGCCCGTGGAGTGTTTGTCCACTTTCACACCGGGCACGTCCCCGAGGTCCAGCACCTCCCCGGACTCGAGCATCGCCCGCGTCCAGGCACCCAGCTCCACCGCGTCCAGTCCCCGGAAGAAGACCGCCATGCACAGGGCGGACATCTGGTAGTCCGCGACGTCCCCCGAGGTATACGCCTCGATGAACGCCCGGATGTCGCCCGGGTCCAACCGCTTCCCGTCCCGCTTGGCCTTGATGAGCTCGTAGGGTCTCACGGGGAAAGGCCATAGCAGGAAGGAGCGCGGGCATGCATCCGGAAGAAAAGCCCGCAGTCCCCCATCCACCAACCGGGACCCCTCCGCCATCTGATGATAAAGGGGAGAGGTCTTGATCTCCCTCCGACACATCCACAAGCGCTTTGGCGCCGTGACCGCCCTGGACGACGTGTCGCTGGACATCGGCACCGGGGAAGTGCTCGCCCTGGTGGGCGAGAACGGCGCGGGCAAGTCCACCCTCATGAACGTCCTCTACGGGCTCTACCACGCGGATGCGGGGGAAGTGCTCGTGGGAGGCCAGCCCGTGCGCCTCAAGAGCCCCCGGGACGCCATCGCCCGGGGCATCGGCATGGTGCATCAGCACTTCATGCTCGTGCCCACCCTCACGGTGGCGGAGAACGTGGTGCTCGGCCGCGAGCCCACGCGCTTCGGGCGCATGGATCAGGAGCGGGCGTGCCAGGAAGTGGCCGCCACGTGCGAGCGCTTCGGCTTCAAGCTGGACCCGCGCGCCCGCGTGGACACGCTCAGCGTGGGCTCGCAGCAGAAGGTGGAGATCGTCAAGGCGCTGCACCGCGGCGCGCAGGTGCTCATCCTCGACGAGCCCACCGCCGTGCTCACCCCCCAGGAGTCGGATGACCTGTTCCGGGTGGCGCGAGGGCTGGCGGCGGGAGGGCGCACGGTCGTCTTCATCAGCCACAAGCTGCGCGAGGTGCTCAGCGTGGCCGAGCGCGTGGTGGTGATGCGGCGCGGCCGGCGCGTGGCCGAGGTGCGCGCCGCGGAGACCAGTGCCCAGGAGCTCGCGGCGCTGATGGTGGGCGAGGCGCGCGCCCCCACCTCCGAGGCCCAGACGTACCACCCGCCCACGGGCGAGCGGCTGCTGGAGACGCGGGAGCTCACGGCCCGGGGCGAGGACGACCGGCCCATGCTCCGGGGCGTGTCGCTGGAGGTCCACGCGGGGGAGATCGTCGGCATCGCCGGGGTGGACGGCAACGGGCAGCGCGAGTTCGCCGAGGTGCTCACCGGCCTGCGCAAGCTGGACTCGGGAAGCGGCACGCTGCTGGGCGGCTCGCTCGAGGGGCTGACGCCCGCGGAGGCGCGGCGCCGGGGCGTGGGCCACGTGCCGGAGGATCGGCTGTGGCGCGCGGTGGTGAAGGCCATGAGCGTGGAGGAGAACGTGGCGCTGGGGCGGCAGGCCCAGGCGCCCTTCGCGCGAGGGCCCCGGGTGGACTTCGACGGACGCCGGGAGCGCACCGAGACGTTGCTGAAGGCCTATGACGTGCGGCCGCCGGATCCGCGGCTGCCCCTGCAGGCGCTCTCCGGCGGCAACCAGCAGAAGGTGGTGGTGGCGCGCGAGCTGGATGCCTCGCCCCGGCTGCTCGTGGTGGTGCAGCCCACGCGCGGCCTGGACATCGGCGCGGTGGCGCAGGTACAGGCGAAGCTGCGCGAGGCGCGAGACAGAGGCGCCGGCGTGGTGCTCGTCTCGTTGGATCTGGAAGAGGTGCTCGCCCTGGCGGATCGCGTCTATGTCTTCTTCGAGGGCCGGGTGAGCGGCACCTTCACCCGGCCCGAGTTCGACGAGCGGGAGATCGGCCGGCGGATGCTCGGCACCGGCCAGGAGGTGGCCCATGGGTGAGCGGCTGCGCGCGGTGCTGCCCTCGGTCTTCTCCGTGTTCCTCGCGCTCGCGGTGTGCTGGTGCTTCATCGCCCTCACGCGCGACGCGCGGACGGCCACCGACGCCTACTTCCAGATGCTGCGCGGGGGGCTCGGCGACTGGCCGGCCTACCTCGACGGGGGACGCGTGGCGCTGCTCACCCGGCCCCTGGGAGAAGCCGCCATCAAGGCCTCCATCCTGCTGCTCACCGGCCTGTCGGTGGCGGTGGCCTTCAAGGTGGGCCTGTTCAACATCGGCGCCCAGGGGCAGATGCTCATGGGCGCGCTGGTGGCGGCGCTGGTGGGCGCGTGGTGGGAGCTGCCCGGGCCGCTGCACGTGCTCGCGGCGCTGCTCATGGCGGGGCTCGCCGGGGGCGTGTGGGCGCTCATCGCCGCCTGGCTCAAGCTCGCCCGGGGCGTGCACGAGGTCATCTCCACCATCATGCTCAACTGGGTGGCGGTGAGCCTGGTGGACAACTGGCTCGTGGTGGGCCCGTTGCGCGCCGGAGCCGGTACCACCCTGTCCACCACGGGCACCCCGGAGATCCTCCCCAGCGCGCACCTGCCGCGGCTGCTCGGGGACATCTCCCGGCTGAACCTGGGCTTCCCGCTGGCGCTGGCGGTGGCGATGGCGCTCTGGGTGTGGCTGTCCTGGCTGCGCACGGGCTTCGAGACGCGCGCGGTGGGACTGGGCGCCGAGGCGGCCCGGGCGGCGGGCATTCCCGTCACCCGGCGCACCGCGGAGGCCATGGGGCTGGCCGGAGGGCTGGCGGGCCTGGCGGGCGCGGTGCTGGTGCTGGGCACCGAGCTGCGCTACCCCGGCACGCTGGGCGCCCCCTACGGCTTCGACGGCATCGCCATCTCCCTCATCGGCAACAGCCATCCGCTCGGGGTGACGCTCTCGGCGCTCTTCTTCGGGGCGCTGCGCGCGGGCGGCACGCGCATGCAGCTGCTCGGCGTGCACAAGAGCTACCCCGAGCTCATCCAGGGCCTGGCCCTGCTCTTCGTCGCGGGCCGGCAGGTGTGGCTCGCCCTGCTGCGCAAGCCGCGGCGCGCGCCCCAGGCGACCACCGCGGCGGCGCCCGCTCCGGGTCCGGAGGTGCCACGTGCTTGAGGTGTTGGAAGCGCTCCTGTCCTCCACGCTGGAGTACTTCCCGGCGCTGGTCTTCGCCACCCTGGGGGCCACGCTGTGCGAGCGCTCGGGCGTCGTCAACGTGGGCGTCGAGGGGATGATGCGCGCGGGGGCCTTCTGCGCCGCGGTGGCCGCCATCTCCATGCCCACGCCCGTGGGGGTGATGGTGGGCATGCTCGCGGGCGCGGGCATGGCGGCCGTGCATGGCGCCCTGTGCATCCACTGGCGCTCGGACCAGGTGGTGTCCGGCATGGCCCTCAACCTCGTGGCGACCGCTGGCGGCACCTACCTGCTGGAGTCCCTCTACGGGCCCAACGGCACGCCCCCCATCCAGCAGCTCACGCGCTGGCACGTGCCGGGACTGGACGCGGTGCCGCTCTTGCGCGTCTTCTCCGGGCACTCGGCGCTCACCTGGCTCGCCCTGGTGCTGCCCTTCGTCTTCCACGCCCTCTTCTACCGCACCCCCTTCGGCCTGCGGCTGCGCGCCGTGGGCGACAAGCCCCACGCCGTGGCCACGCTCGGCCTGTCCGTGCCCGGCCTGCGCTGGCTCGCCGTGCTCGGCTGCGGGCTGCTCGCGGGCCTCGGCGGCGCCACGCTGTCCACCGCCGTGCTCGACCGCTTCGAGCAGCACACCCCCGCGGGCTTGGGCTTCATGGCCCTGGCCGCCATGGTGTTCGGCCGCTGGACACCCCTGGGCGCCCTGCTCGCCGCGCTCTTCTTCTCCGCCGGCAACGCGCTGCGCATCGGCCTGGCCTCCAGCGCCCCCGGCCTCCTGGAGGTCATCCCCCAGGGCTTCCTCCTCGCCCTGCCCTACCTCCTGACGCTCGCCCTGCTCGGCTTCCAGGGCCGCCGCACCCACGCCCCCGCCGCCCTGGGCACCCCGTACGAGCAGGAATCCCGCTGAGCCCTCCGAGCGCTCCCCCCTCCGGTCCTGGAGTCTGTTCCGGATGGTGGGCGCGGTTTTTTACAGTATGGGTCCGAGCAACCCTGGGTCATTTCCGACCAGGAATCAGTCTGGACCCTCCCATCTGACAGAATGGCCGGTAGAAGCAGAACACGCCATCGTCTGGAGAACGCGACAAAGTCCCGTTTTTCCAGGATGCGGTGATTCGCTGTCTCAGTCCAGACAGAGTGGAAAAGAGGAAAAGGCAGCGGCACGGAGCTCGCATCTAATTGGCGTCGCATGCACTCGGGCATGTTCGCGGAGCAGTGGGGGGGCCGCGAAGGCCAGGGCGTATGGGTTAGCGGACGTAGGGGTGGCATTGGGGCGGGATGGGGAAAGGAAGGGGGCCGGCGTCCTGGAGTATTCGAGGGGGGGCCGACGTGAACGACGAACAAGAGATGATGGGTGGGGTGACGTGATGAGCGCGGTGGCGATGGCCTGTTGGCCGCAACAAATGCTCGTGACGGGAGGGGAAGGTCGAGGCCGGCTGGCGAGCGTGAACGCCCGGGAGGGCGGCGACGAGCAGCACCTGGACCTGTGCGCGCTGGCACGCGAGGCGCTCTCGCTGCTGCGCACCGCCGGACACGTGGAGCCCACCGAGGTGCAGCTGGAGCTGCCGGACGAGCCGGTGTTCGCGCGGGTGAACCCGTGGCGCATGGCGCAGGTGCTCTTCCACCTCATCGCGGACGCCGTGGGCGCACGCCGCGGCGCGCAGAGCACCAGCAGCACGCGCGCCGTGCGCTTGAGCGTGGAGCCGCAGGACGACTTCGGGGACTACGGCCCCACCATCCAGATGCGCTACATGGGGCGCAGTGGCCCGGCGCAGCCCTCGCGCGAGACGAGCGGCCCGGAGGGACTCCAGGTGGCGCGCGAGCTGGTGGAGGCCCAGGGCGGACACCTCGCGGTGCAGCACCACGGGAACACGGGCACCACGGTCACCGTCACCGTGGAGCTGCCGGACCAGGGCACCGCGAGCTGGTAGCCCTCGAGGGGCCGCGTGGGTCCGCCGTGAGCCGGGGGCGAGCCCCCGGGCTCCGGACCCAGGACTACAGGTGCAAGGAGACGCCGAACGTGGCGTCCAGCGTGAAGCGCGCGCCACCGCGGTAGTAGCCGTAGTAGGTGCCGATGGACGGCCCCATGCGCACGTTGAAGTTGATGGCGAGGTTGCGGGCCACGAAGTACTCCAGCCCGCCGCCCACCAGCAGCGGGAAGACGGGGCCGCCGCCCGGGCCGAAGATGACGTAGAAGGGCACGTCCACGCCGATGTTGAGCATCAGCGCGCTGCCCACCGGCAACCCCAGCGTGAGGGACAACGGCAGGGCCAGGCCCACGTCGGTGTAGTTGTCGTCGTAGAAGTAGAAGAGGGGCCCGGGCGCGAAGCTCAGTCCCACGTTCACCTGCGACGTCTGCAACAGCATCAGCCGCATCCAGGCCTGGAGCTTGATGCCCGGCACCACGCTGGTGACGATGCCCTCGCGGCCGTAGTTGAAGCTGAACTTGCCGCCGATGTCGAAGCGCGACGTGGCCCCGTGCAGCAGGCCCAGCGAGATACCCGGCCAGCCGAGCTGGCCATTCAACACGGTGGCGCCCTGCCCCACCGTCTGTCCCGAGAGCACGGACCAGCCCTGGCCCCGGCCGTAGCCCTCCTGCGCCATGGCGGCTCCCGACACGAGGAGCATGCCCACCACCAAACCACTCACGATGCCGCGTTTCACGCTGTGACCTCCGGCTGCCCCCGCTCGCGCGCCAGCGCGAGGAAGGCGTCGATGAACTGTTGGAGCTGGGCCTCCGCCCGGGCGCGCGCGGCGGACACCGGCTCGCCCGGACGGGGCGTCTCCTTCAGCTCGAAGTAGTATTTGATCTTCGGCTCCGTCCCCGAGGGCCGTGCCGTCACCCGTCCCCCACCCTCCAGCTCGAAGGCGAGCACGTTGGAGGGCGGCAGCTTCTCGCCCTTCTTGTAGTCCGTCACCGCCCGCACCGTGCGCGAGCCCACGCGGGAGGGAGGCGAGGCGCGCAGGCCCTCCATGATGCGCGCGATTGTCTGCGCGCCCTGGGCGCCCGGGAAGGTGAAGTTGCGCTGGGCGCTCACGTAGAGGCCGAAGCGGCGCTGGATCTCCTCCAGATAGCCAGCCACCGTCGTGCCCCGCGCCTCGCACCAGGCGGCCAGGTCCGCGAACACGAGCGCCGCGCCCACCCCATCCTTGTCCCGCGTCACCGTGCCCACGCAGTAGCCGAGCGCCTCCTCGTAGCCGAAGACGAAGCGGGTGCCTTCCGCGCGCTCGCGCTCGAGGGAGCGGTTGGCGATCCACTTGAAGCCGGTGAGCACCTCGTCGTACGCGGCGCCCAGCTCGCGCGCCATGTCGCCGAGCTGCGTGGAGGACACGATGGTGGTGACCACGTACGGCGTGGCGCCAGCGGCCTGGGCGGCCCCCTGCGCGAGCACGTAGTGGCCCAGGAGCACGCCCACCTCGTTGCCGGTGAGCATGCGCAGCGCGCCGTCCTCCCCGCGCACCATCACCGCGAGGCGATCCGCGTCCGGATCATTGGCGAGCACCAGGTCCGCGTCCACGCGCCGCGCGGTGGCGAGCGACAGATCCATGGCCCCCGGCTCCTCGGGGTTGGGAAAGCGCACGGTGGGGAAGGTGCCATCCGGCTGGTGCTGCTCGGCCACCACGTGGACGTGGCGGAAGCCCGCGCGCGCCAGGGCCCGCTCCATCCACACGCCGCCCACCCCGTGCATGGCGGTGTAGACGATGCGCAGCGAGTCCGAGCCGCGGCCATGCAGGCGCAGCCGGAGGATGGCCGCCAGGTACTCCTCGCCGAGCGAGTCCGGCAGCTCGTGCCACAGGCCCCGGGCGCGCGCCTCGTCCACCGAGAGCAGCCGCACCTGGTTGGCGGGCTCCACGCGGGAAATCTCCGCGGCGATCCCCTTGTCGTGGGGCGGGATGATCTGCGCGCCGTTGCCCCAGTAGACCTTGAAACCGTTGTACTCGGGCGGGTTGTGGCTCGCGGTGACCATGACGCCCGCGGCGGCGCCGAGGTGCAGGGTGGCGAAGGCGGCGAGCGGCGTGGGAACCAGGGAGGGGAAGACGTGGGCGGGGATGCCCTCGGCGGCGAGCACGCGCGCGGTGTCCTCGGCGAGCTCCGCGCTCAAGCGCCGGCCATCGCGTCCCACCACCACGCCGCGCCGGGCGACGTCCGGCACGGTGGCCTTGAGGTAGCGTGCCAGACCCGCCGTGGTCCGGCGCACCACCGCGCGGTTCATCCGGTTGGGCCCCGCGCCCATGACGCCGCGCAGGCCCGCGGTGCCGAACTCCAGGTCGCCCGCGAACCGGTCCGCCAGGTCCGCCGCGTCCCCACGCGCGAGCACCTCGCGCAGTTCCGCCACGGTGGCCGGGTCCGGATCCGCCCGCAGCCATGCCTCCGCCTTGTCCTTCAGCTCTGTCGCGTCCATCTCCACCCCTCCTTAAGCGGTTGTCCCGTCGCCGACGTGGCCGGCCTTCTGCGTCTGTTCAGCGATGGTCAACCGACCGCGTGCTGTCAGGTGTAGTCGGTGAGCTTCTTGCGGGTGGGCCCACCCTTGGGCGCGTCCTTCTGGCCCTGGCAGTTCACGCAGAACTCCACGTAGGGCACGGCCTCCAGACGGGCGAGGGAAATCTCATCCCCACACTCCTCGCACTCGCCAAAGGAGTCCGGATCCTGGCGCAGCTTGCCCAGCGCCTTGAGCACGCGCTTCAACACGGCCTCCGAGTTGCGGTTGCGGTTGGAGGCGATGGCCTGGAGCATCTCGTTGAGCGGCTGCTCGTCCTCGTCGCCCCCCACGCGCCCCTCGTCGGTGCGGTTGGGCTCGATGCGCGCGGGCGTCTTGCCCGTCAGCTCCGCGTGCAACTCCAGCAGCTTCTGCTTGAACTTCTCGCGCTGTGCGTCGGTCACGGCCTCTCTCCCTCGGTGGGCCAGGTGGTGGGCCAGGTGGGGGACTAGTACTTCGCGGCGGAGGACTGGCCGGAGACGATGGCCACCGAGGCCGAGGCCCCCAGCCGGTTGGCTCCCGCCTGAAGCATGCGCAGGGCGTCCTCGGCGGAGCGGATGCCGCCGGAGGCCTTCACGCCCACCTGGTCGCCCACCACGCGGCGCATGAGGGCCACGTCCTCCACGGTGGCGCCCCCGGGACCGAAGCCCGTGGACGTCTTCACGAACGCGGCGCCCGCGGCCCGGGCCAGCACACAGGCGGCGATCTTCTCGTCGCTGGTGAGCAGCCCCGTCTCCAGGATGACCTTCACCGGGAAGGGCCGGCTGGCCTCCACCACCTGGGCGATGTCCTGGAGCACGAGCGCGTAGTCGCGCGACTTGAGCGCCCCCACGTTGAGCACCATGTCGATCTCCCGGGCGCCCTCGCGCACGGCCTCGCGCGCCTCGTGGGCCTTGGCGCTCGTGAGCGCCGCGCCCAGGGGAAAGCCCACCACGGCGATGGGCACGCTGGAGGAGCCCGCCAGGATGCCGGCCACCGTGGCCACGTGGCTCGAGTTCACGCACACCGTGGCGAAGCCATGACGCACCGCCTCGTGGGCCACGCGGGTGATGTCGTCGCGCGTGGCCTCCGGCTTGAGCAGCGTGTGATCGATGAAGGGGGCCAGGTCCGCGGGGCCCTTCACCGTCCCGGCGGGCACGGGCGCGGTGCCCACGGCGCGGGGCGTGCTGGGGGACGCCGACGGACCGTTGCCCGCCGGGACTCCAGGCGAGCTCTTGCGGAAGAAGTCGGCGAGCTCCTCGACGACGCGCTGGATGTGCTGGGCCTCGGTCATGGCGCGGGGTCTAGCCCAAGTCCGGGCCGCTCGGGAAGCGTCGGCACATGGGATAGAGTCCCATGCGACATGGCTTTCGCGCGGCACCTCTTCACACTGCTCCTCCTGCTCGCCGCCTGCTCGGGCCGGGCCGCTCCCCTCAAACCCCTCTCCGTCTACTTCTTCGACGTGGGCCAGGGGGACGCGGCGCTCATCGTCTCGCCCAGCGGCAAGACGGTGCTCATCGACGCGGGCCCCCCCGAGGCCGATGAGCAGCTCGCACCCCGCGTGCGCCAGCTCGTCCAGGGGCCGTTGGATCTCGTCATCCTCACGCACCCCCACCTGGACCATCTGGGCGGCATGGTGCGGGTCCTCCAGACGGTGGGGGCCCGGCGCTTCATGGATCCGGGCTTCGACCACCCGAGCGAGGCCTACCGCAAGCTGCTGGAGGTGGTGGGCCGCGACGTGGGCCAGGTGATGACGCCCGAACCCAATCCGAGCAACCCGGAGGCGCCGCTGACCATCGGGCTCGGCGAGGGCGCGTCGCTCAGCATCTTCTGGCCGCGCGTGCCCCAGCAACCCTTCCTGAAGGACACCCGCTCGGACCCCAACTCCAACTCCATCGTCGCCCGGTTGAACTATGGCGGCACGTCGTTCCTCTTCACCGGGGACGCCGAGCCGGAGACCGAGGCGGCCCTGCTGGCCAGGAGCGTGGACTTGCGCGCCACGGTGCTGAAGGTGGCGCACCACGGAGGCCGCTACTCCTCCACCGCGCCCTTCCTCGCGGCGGTGCGGCCCCAGGCGGCCGTCATCTCCTGCGGCGCGGGCAATGAATATGGGCACCCCACCGCGGAGGCCCTGCAGCGCCTCGGGGCCCAGGGGGCGCGCGTGCTGCGCACCGACCGCGAGGGCGAGGTGCTCGCGGTGAGCGACGGCGACCGGGTGACCTTCACGACCCGCAAGGGCAACGGCCCGCCCCTCGTCGTCCCGGGTGGACCCGCGGGCCCCTCCGCCCCCCCGCTCGTGGACGTGCCCGCGCGCACGGCCCTACCGAAGACGGAGCCCAAGGCCCCCTCGCCCGGCACGGGCCCGGCGCGCTACGTGGGGCTCAAGGGCAGCAAGGTCTTCCACCGCGAGGACTGCGCCACCCTGCGGCGGTCCAAAGCCGAGGGGCGCACGATATACACGGATCGCGACGCCGCCCTGCGCGAGCGCCGTCCCTCCGAGGATTGCAAACCATGAGCCGCCCCGTACGGACCTTCATCACCCTGTTGGGCCTGTGGCTCCTCGGAGCCTGCGAGAAGCCCACCGCGCCCCCCCCACCCGCGGCGGCCAAGGCGGCCCAGGCCACCCCGTTGCGCTACTTCGGCCGGCCGGCCGATGGAAAGCTGCACGTCTACTTCCTCGACGTGGACCAGGGAGACGCCACGCTCATCGTCTCGCCCACCGGGCGCACGGTGCTCGTCGACGCGGGCCCCCCTTCCGCGGGAGCCCACCTGGCCAACCGGCTGCCCGAGCTGCTCACCGGAAAGCTCGATCTGGTCATCCTCACCCACCCCCACGTGGACCATTACGGGGGACTGTCGGCGGCCCTGGGCGCGGTGGGCGCGGTGCGCCTGCTCGAGCCGCAACTGCCGGGCACCCCCGCGGACTACGACGCGCTGCTGGGCGCGATCGGCACCAGTGGCATGGAGGTGTTCTCCCCCGCGCCCCCGGCCAACGGCGAGCCGCTGCGCCTGCCCCTGGGCGGCGGCGCGGAGCTGACCGTGCTCTGGCCGCGCGCCCCCACCGAGAAGCTGCTGACCGGAGACAACCCCCAGGAGCTCAACTCCATCGTCCTGCGGCTCGGCTACCAGGACACCAGCGTGCTGCTGCCGGGCGACGCCCTGGAGAAGACGGAGCAGTACCTGGTGGCCCGCGGGGCGCCGCTCGCCTCCACGTTGCTCAAGGTGGGGGCCCATGGCGCCGCCACGGCCAACAGTTCCGCGTTCCTCGACGCGGTCCGGCCCCGGGCGGCCCTGGTGTCCACTGGCGCGGGCAGCCCGGAGCTCGCTCCGTCCCGGAACGTGCTCGGGCGGCTGGAGGCGATGAAGGCGCGCGTCTTCCGCACCGACCGGGATGGCGAGGTGCACGCCGTGAGCGACGGTCAGCGCTTCACCCTCACCCCCCAGCGGCACAGCGCGGGCAGCGGGCCAGGGGAGTCCGAGAGCTTCGAGGGGAAGCTGGACCCGGCCGTGGCGGAGCGGGGCGATGCCGGCACGCCCGAGAGGGACGCGGGCCCGGCCGCGCCAGGCAAGAGCGAGGTGGCGGCCGCCTCCGGAGCACAGCCCCGGGGAGGCCCGGCGAGCACCCAGGGCGTGGACATCGATCTGGACAAGACCCCCGCCCCCGCGCCCAAGGCACCAAGGGAGGAGCGCGCCCCCTCCCCGGCCGATGGCCGGACGCGCTACGTCGCCAGCCGCAAGAGCGATGTCTTCCACCTGCCCGACTGCCCCGCCGTCAAACGCATCAAGGACGAGAACCGGCTCAACTTCTCCACCCGCGAGCAGGCGGCCAGCGGCAACACCCGGCGGCCCGCCAAGGACTGCCACCCATGAAGCGACGAGCACCGCCCAAGTCCAAGGTCACCGTGGATCGCCTCGAGGAGGAGGTGGCCGTGCTCGTGGTGGACGGGCGCGAGGAGCGCCGCGCGCGCGCGGAACTGCCCCCCGGAGTGCGCGAGGGCGACGTGCTGGACCTGGAGACGATGACGGTGGACACCGCCGCCACCGAGCGCCTGCGCGACGAGGTGCGCCAGGCCCGGGAGCGCGCCCTGAAGAAGGCGCCCCCTCCCGGGGATTTCGACCTGTAGGGCTAGCCGGACCTCGAGAGCACGAGCCGGATTTCCACCTCGACGTCCTCTCCCGAGAACGGGGGGAACACGATGCGCTGGGCGCGCTCGATGAAGCACTCGCCCGAGGGCGAGCCGCCGATGTCGGGGCGATCCATCGCCACCTTCGTCACCTCGCCCGAGTGGGTCACCGTGGTGGTGAGCAGCAGCTTGCCATTGCGCAGCCGGGGGTTCTTGCGCAGCGCCTGGGCGATGCACGTCTTGAACGAGGCGCGCGAGCGCTCCACCACGCGATCGATTTCCTCCTTGGGAGGACCGGACGCGGGCGCGGGCGCGGGCGTGGCCGGCTGGAGCGGAGCCACCTCGATGTCGTCCGTCCCCCCGGCGGCGGGGGCGACGGCCGAGGTGTCGCTCCCAGCGAGGGCGGTGCCCGCGTCCATGGGCGCCTCGCCCGGAGCCTGGGCGGTGCCATCCGGCTCCGTGGGCGCCGGGGCCACTTCATCCCCCGTGGACGGCTCGGTGGAAGGGGACTCGGCGGCGGGAGTCTCGGCGGCGGGAGTCTCGGGCGCCTCGGCGGCGGGCGCCTCGGCCTGGGGCTCCGCAGCAGCGGGCCGTGGGGCGGGAGGCTGGCTGGGGTTGCCCGTCAGGACGTTGCGCAACTCCTCGAGCCCCTCGGGCGTGAAGACGGACACGGTCCGCGGCACCGGGTTGCCCTCGGCGTCCGTGTCATAGACGCGCAGGGGCACCACCTGCAGCTCGGTGAGGGCGATCACCGCCCCCACGGGGAGCAACACCAGCAGCAGCAGGACGAGCACCACCTTCGCGCCCACACCGCGCCCCCCGGACTTGCCCGTCCGCGCCTTCTTCACGGGCTCGCTCGGGGGCTCTTCCGCCACCTGGTTGACCGGGGTGTGTTCGTCATCGAGCCCGTCGAAGCCCCCGCGCGCGACATACCCTCCACCGCGCGGCTGCTCGGAGGCGGGAAGGTCCAGGTCGGAAAACAGCTCCCCGAGGGGCGCGGCGGCGGCCTGGGCGTCGGCGACGGCCATGGGCCCGGTGTCATCGGCCTCCGGCTCCCAGGGCGTGGAGTGCTTGACGCGAGGCGAGGGAGCGGGAGCCGGCTCGGGCTCCGGCTCCGGCTCCGGCGCTGGCTCCGGCTCCGGCTCGGTGCGCCAGCTCGTCTGCGAGTCGGGGGGCGGCTCGGGCTGCCACGAGGTGGAGGAGCGCGCCATGGCGGGCTCGGGCGGAGGAATGGGCTCGGCGGGAGGCGGAGGGTCCTCGGGCAGGAAGAGCCCCTCGAGCGCGGGCAGATCCTGACCCCGCTTCCAGTCCGCCATGCCCTGCTGCCAGAAGTAGCTCCGGGCGGTGACGGTGCCCTGGGCCACGAGCTCGCGCAGGGCCCCATCCTCCAGCGGGCCCTCCTGCTTGCCCTTGACCATCACGAACCAGGGCGCGGCCGCGTCGCCCACCGGCATGGCGCGCGTGGGCTCGTCCTCCCAGGACGTCGCCGACACGGCCTGGGCCTGGGCCTGCTGGGCGGCCTCTTCCTCGGCGGCGAGCGTGCGGTCCTGCTCGCGCAGCCGCTCCACGTCCGCCAGGGACACGACGCGCGTGCTCTCCTCCATCTCGGCGGGAGGGCCCTCCACCGAGATGACGTTCTGGCAGTTCTTGCACCGCACCTTGACGGTCTTGCCGCGGACCTTGTCGTCCGCGATGGAGTACCGCCGCTGACACTTGTTACAAGAGAAGTTCAAAGGGGATGTCTCGCGCCCGCACACTGGTGCGAGCGTGGGGAATGCTAACCCCATGGCGGTGGACTGCAAACCACCGGGTTGACTCCGCCTGTCAGCCCAACTAAGAGCCGCCTCCCCTACCCTCTTGACACAGACAGAAGGTGGCGCATGCCCGCGAAGGACCTCGGGAACAAGCACGTCTGCTTCAAATGCAGCACGAAGTTCTACGACATGAAGAAGCCGGATCCGCTGTGCCCGAAGTGCGGCGCGGACCAACGCGAGAGCCCTGCCCTCAAGGCTCCCGCCGAGGGTGGACGCCGGGGCCGTCTGTCCGCGGCGCCCAAGATCATCGAACCCGCCGAGCCCGAAGAAGCCGAGGTGGGCGACGAGGAGGAAGTGGCGGAATTCGAGGACGAGGACGCCGAGGTTCCGGCGGACGACGAAGAAGATATCTGAGCGGTGGGTGGGGTTCCCTCGAGAGCAATCCCGAGGGGCCCCACGGCCTCACGCCGGATCGCGCTGCTGGGCGACGGCCATCTGATGGAGGGTCTGGCGCAGCTGCGCGTAGCGCAACGGCCCCAGCGTCTGCACGCCCACCGGACGGCGCGGACCCTTCCCGGCGATCCGTGGCCGGGGCCGCGGTGTACGGCTGGGAGTGGGTCGCTTCTTGGGCTGCATGGGTGTCGTCCCCCGAATGGTCTGCGCTCCCCTGTAGCAGGTTTTCCATCTCCACCACAACTTTCTGATGAGGGTGCGCCAACCCGCCCGCTCGTCCGGCGGACGAGGTGTCCGGGGCCGCGCGGACGTGGAGGGGTGCGGCTTGCGAATGTGCCCGCGCGGAGGGATGAGGAAGGGACGATTTGGGCGTTGGACCCTTCAAACCCTTGTTGGTAGAAGGGGCCGGGCCCCGGGGTAGGGTCCCCATCGTTGGAGGCAGGGAATTTGCGGGAGAAACTGAAGGCTCTGGCGGAGCTGCAGAAGGTGGACCTCGAGGTCGCCTCGCTCCGGAAGGCCGCGGACGTGCATCCCCGGCAGCTGGCGGAGTTGGAGCGCGAGTTGGGCACCGCGCGCAGCGCCATCGAGGCGGAGCGCAACCGGGTGACGGACATCGAGCGGCAGAAGACCACGCTCGAGCAGAACATCACGGACGAGAAGGACAAGGTGAAGAAGTGGGAGGCGCGGCTCGCCGAGCAACGCTCCACCCGCGAGTACTCCGCCCTCGCCCGCGAAATCGACATCGCCAAGAAGGCCAACCAGACGATGGCCGACGAGCTCGTGGAGCTGAGCAAGACGCTCGGCGCGGCGCGCGAGGCGGTCAAGGCCAAGGAAGCCGAGTTCGCCGCCCGCCAGGAGCAGCTGTCGGCCCGCATGGCGGAGCTGCGCACCAAGCAGAGCCAGGCCGAGGGCCAGGTGAAGGAACTCGAGGGCAAGCGCGCCTCGGTGTCCTCGGGCGTGGACGCCACGCTGCTGCGCCGCTACGAGGCCATCCGCAAGAAGCGCATGCCGGCGCTGGTGGGCGTGGTGCTCGGGGGCACGTGCCTGGGCTGCCGGATGAACGTGCCGCCGCAGCTCTACAACAACCTGCGCGTGTCGCTGGGCACCGACGTGTGCCCCTCCTGCAACCGCATCATCTACGCCGTCGAGGCGCTCGAAACGCCGGCCGAGAAGTAGCGTTGAGCCAGCCGGTCCCGCCCACCCTCGTCGACATCCTCCGCCACATCGCGCGCGAGGAACCGCTCACGGGGACGGTGCGGGCCTTTCCCGGGATGACCCGCGAGGACATGGGCCGCCTGCTCGAAGCCGCGGCCGAGCACCTCACCGCGCTTCCGCCCGGGTCCCCGCCGCCTCCTCCCCCGCCCGGGGCCCGGCGCCACCGGCGGCCGCCGCGCTGAGCCCCCGCGACGCCGGGTGCTCCGCCGCCCCGCTTCCGTGTTATGAGACGGGGGCCGGAGTGGTCCGGGTGAACGCTGGTCACCGCGGGAATGGGTGACGGGAGGAAAGTCCGAGCTCCACAGGGCAGGGTGCTGGCTAACGGCCAGTCGAGGCGACTCGCAGGAAAGTGCCACAGAAAACAAACCGCCGGTTCCGCGAGGGGCCGGTAAGGGTGAAACGGTGCGGTAAGAGCGCACCGCGTCCGGGGTGACTCGGGCGGCACGGAAAACCCCACCTGGAGCAAGAGCCAATAGGAGCGCGTCCCTTTCGGGGGACACGGGTTGCCCGCCCCATGCGCTCGGGTTGCTCGCTGATGAGGCCCCTGGGCAACCAGGGCCCTAGATGAATGTTCACCGCCCATCCCGAAAGGGGTGGGGACAGGACTCGGCTTACAGGGCCACTCCGGTTTTTTTCCCGTCCGCGCGGTGTCAGCGCGCCACGGGAATCTGCATGAGCAGGATGCGGCTGCGCCCGTCGTTGCGCACCGCCTCCGGGTTCTTGAGCTGCAGGCGCCCGTCCGTCTTGGGCTCCCAGAAGCCCATCCACACGTTGATCGTCTGCGCGGACACGCCGGGCGGAAGCGCGATCATGAACTCGTCCTTCACCGTCTCGCCCACCTTCCACTGGGTGGTGGGGTAGAGGCCCCCCGCGGGCTTGTGGTCCACGTTGAGCCGCTCCATGCGCCCCTCGGCGTCCTCCACGTGGACGAAGATGGTGTAGTCCTCGTCCAGGGGCTTGAGCACCTTGAAGTAGGCGGTGACGCGCGCGGAGTCGCCCGGAGTGAGGCGGCCCGGCTGGAGGTTGGCGCCCACCAGCTCCACCTTGTCCTCGAAGTTGGCGCCACCCTTCGTGGAGAGCGTGGGCACCTGGGTCACCACGGACTGGCGCCGCTCGTTGGGGCTGGCCCCTCCGGGTGCCTCGACGATGCAGGCACCGAGCAGGAACACGGGAACGAGGAGGGCGGGGAGCGCGAGGCGTCGCATGACGGGAGCGGTTCTAGCGGCTTCCCCGCACGGCATCCACCTGCCCGTGGTGGACAGTGGGCGGCGCGCGCCCAAGACAGGGTAGGACTCCCAGCGCGTCTTGCGATATGCGGTGCGCGCCATGCAGACGCCCACCGCCCTTCCCTTCCTCCTCGCGCAGGCGCCCTCCCCCCAGCCCCCCGCCACGCAGCCCGGCGTGCCGGAGACGGGTACACCCCCACCTCCGCCCGGAGGCGGCACCGTGGACACGGTGGTGGGCGTTGGCGTCGCGGTGCTGTTCGTGGCGCTCCTGGTGGCCGCGGCGCGCAAGCTCTTCTTCAAGCGCCGCCCCGAGCTGCCCGGCAAGCCGGCCGCGCCGGCGGCCAAGCCCGCGCTGCCCGCGGAGAGCCCGGAGCTGCGCATCGAGCTGCCCCCCACCGAGGCGGAGCTCGCCCGGCGGCGCGAGGCGGAGGAAATCCATGCCCGGGCCGAGGCCCTCACCCGTCAGCGCGAGGAGGCCGCGCGCGCCGCCAAGGCCGCCACCAGCGCCGAGGAGCGTGCCCGGCTGGAGGCCGAGGTGCGCGCCCTCAAGGAGCGCGAGGAGGAGGAGAAGCGCGCCGAGTACCGCGCGAAGAAGGCGGTGGAGGACGAGGCGCGCGAGCGCCGCAAGCGCGAGCGCGAGGAGGCCGAGCGGCTCGTGCGCGAGGAGAAGGAGCGCGCCCAGGCGGCGGTCGAGGAGGCCCGGCGCGCCGAGGAAGCGGCGGCCCGCGCCAAGGTGGAGGCCGAGGCAGGCCGTACGCTCGCACAAGGCCTGGATCGCACGCGCAACCAGGGCTTCATGGCGCGGCTCAATGGCCTGTTCGGCGCCAACCGCCAGGTGGACGAGTCCGTGCTCGCGGAGATGGAGGAGATCCTCTTCACGGCGGACATCGGAGTGCGCACCGCGAGCAACCTCGTGGAGGTGGCGCGCGAGAAGCTCAAGCGCAACGAGCTGAGCGACGCGAGCCGCATCAAGTCGCTCATCCGCGAGGAGGTGACGCGCATCGTGGACCTGCCGGTGCCGCGCACGCTGGAGGGCGGCGGCCCGCCGCACGTGGTGATGGTGGTGGGTGTCAACGGCGCGGGCAAGACGACCACCATCGGCAAGCTGTCCGCGCAGCTCACCGGCCAGGGCAAGAAGGTGGTGCTGGCCGCGGGCGACACGTTCCGCGCCGCCGCCGCCGAGCAGCTCGACGTGTGGGCGGACCGCGCCAAGGCCGAGCTCATCAAGGGCAACGAGGGCGCGGACCCGGGCTCCGTCATCTTCGAGGCGATCAAAAAGGCGCAGGCCTCGGGCGCGGACGTGGTCATCGCGGACACGGCGGGCCGACTGCACACCAAGGTGAACCTCATGGACGAGCTGAAGAAGGTCAAGCGCGTCATCGACAAGGCGCTCCCCGGGGCTCCCCACGAGGTGCTGCTGGTGCTCGACTCCACCAACGGTCAGAACGCCATCCAGCAGGCGCGGCAGTTCCACGACGCGGTGGGCGTCACGGCGCTCGCGCTCACCAAGCTGGACGGCACCGCCAAGGGCGGCGTCATCATCGGCATCTGCGACGAGCTGAAGCTGCCCGTGGTGTGGGTGGGCGTCGGCGAGAAGGTCGCCGACCTGCGCCGCTTCGAGCCCCGCGAGTTCGTCCAGGCACTCTTCGACTGAGGCTCGACTGACGCTCGACTGACGCCTACGGCTGCAACCCCTTCATCAGGCCCGGCAGCAGCTCCTCCATGAGCTTGAGCGTCTCCGGGTCCAGCTGGCCCCCGCCGCCCAGCAGCGCCCCCAGGTTGGGCTCGCCGAGGTCCTCGTCCCCGTGGGCCTCCTTCCACCAGCGCACGCGCAGGCGCTCGAGCTCCTTGGCATTCGAGGGGCTCGCCTTGGCGAGTTCCTGGGTGAAGCACTCCCCGCACGTCCACTTGAAGCGGTACGTGTCCACGTAGGAGCGCAGGCCCTTGAAGAAGGCCTCGTCCCCGATGAGCTTGCGCGAGGCGTGGTGCAAGAGCGGCGCCTTGCCGTACACCAGCGCGCCGTACTGCAACGAGTCCTCGAAGCCCGAGGTGGGCCGGTCCGCCGGCGCGTCCTTGCCGCCGGACATGCGCAGCATGTGGTAGGCCGACACGAGCGCCTCCTGCCGCATCTGCTCGGCCACCGCGCGCCCGTGCTTCCACTCCATGTAGAGCAGCGCCGTGTACTGGGCGAGCGACTCGTCCACCACCGGCGCGTTGATGGGATCCGAGCCCACCAGCCCCGCGAAGTACTGGTGCGCCACCTCGTGGGCCACGGTGAACTCGAGCGTGCGCTCCAGCGCCTTGCCCAGCTGCCCGAGCGGCGCCGCGTCCCCGCCCATGGCCTGCAAGAGGCCCTGCATCTGCCCCATCCCCGGCAACCCCTCGAGCGCGCCCGCCGGGTCCGCCGCCCCCCGGTAGAGCGACGTGCCCACCGTGACGAGGCCGGGAAACTCCATGCCGCCCGCGCCCCCCGACAACGGCGCCTCCACCACCCGGAAGTTCTTGAAGGGCAGCGGCCCCAGGCGCCGCTCGAACTCGGTGAGCGCGTCGCTCGCGTACTTGAGCACGCGCTTGCCCACCTCGGCGTCCCGGGCCGCGAAGTGACTCTCCACGCTGACGCCATTCACCGTCGCCGTGGCGCTCTGGTAGCCGCGCGAGGCGAACACGGGAAAGTCGCGCACCGCGCCCGCCGCGAAGCTGTAGCGCAGGCGGCCATCCTTCTGGGGCACCTCGCCCATCGCCACGCCCGTGACGTGCACCTTCCAGTCACTGGGAACGATGACGTTGGCGAGCACGTGCGCGGGCTCGTACAGCGCCAGGTCACCCACTCCGGTGGGACCGCCCCAGGGCGTGCCGCCCGCGTCGAGCGGAGGCACCCGGGGCACCACGCCCACCAGGCTCATGAAGTCCTCCGTCGCGGAGAAGGCCCCATAGTCACCGGCCTCGCTGTTGCCCCCGCCCGAGGCCCCGAGCGCCCCCAACAGCGACGCCGTGCCCGGCTGCGCGCGAGGTACCCGTCCCTCCAGCTCCAGCTCCACCACCACCGTGCTCCCCGGGGCGAGCGGCTCGGCCAGTGGCAGCAGGTAGAGGCCGTCCTCGGGGCGCTGCGGCTTCACGGGGTTGCCGTTCACCGTCACCTCGGAGAGGGACATCCGGGGCGCGAAGGCGTTGGGGGTGAGGCGCAGGGGGATGGCATCGAGCGCACGGCCACGCACGCTCCACTCCACCCGGAGGTGGCCCTTCACCGCGCGCACGGCCGGGTCCACCTCGAGCTGCACCAGGTAGCGGGGAAGCGCCTCCAGGGGCCCGAGCGCACGCGCCGCGCGTGCCCGCTCCTCGGTCTTGAGGTGCTGCAGGGAGAACTGCACCTCGGGCGGGACGAAGTCGCCGGCGGCGGCAATCCCAGGAGCGAACAACAGGGCGAGCAGCGGCCAGTGACGCGGATGGGCGGGCATGGGGGACATGGTACATCCCAGGCGCATCCACTTCCCGCGCCCACGCCCCCGTCGCCTCTCCTATTGAGCACCGGATGACCTCTCCCACCGCTCCCCACGGCGCCCCACCCTCCCCCGGGACCGAGCGGCCCCCGCCTCCCCCGTTCTTCCCCCGCGCGCGCGCTCCCCGCCCCCCTCCGGTGTGCGCGGCCATCATCGGCGGCTCGGTGGCCCTGTTCGTCGTGGATGCCGTGCTGACCCAGGGCGCGACCCTGAGCCCGTACGAGCGCCTGGGGCCCCTCTCCCAGTGGCTCGCCCTCTATGGGCCTCTCGTCCAGGACGGCCAATACTGGCGGGTGCTCAGCTGCAGCCTCGCGCACAGAGGCCCGCTCCACCTGGCCTTCAACATGTGGGTGGCGTACTCGCTCGGCTCGCTCTACGAGCGCGCCATCGGCAGCGGACGCTTCCTGCTGCTGTCCATCATCACCGCGCTGGGCTCGTCCGCCTTCGCCCTGCTGTTCAACTTCAAGGTGCCCGCCGTCGGGGCCTCGGGGATGATCCTCGGCTACGGGGGCGCCATGCTCGTCACCGCCAAGCGCCAGTTCCGCCGCGGCATCATCTTCTGGCTGGCGCAGATGGCGGTGCTCAGCCTGATTCCCGGCGTGAGCTGGGCGGGACACCTCGGCGGCTTCCTCTTCGGCCTGCCCGTGGGCGTCGCCCTGCGCTCCGGGCACCCCGTCTTCGTTCGCGCCGCGCCGCTGCTGCTCATCATCGCGGTGGCGGTGGTCTACATCACCGCGCACCCGGAGCGCTTCCGGGGCTAGACGCCCCGGGAGGGAGCATCAGAAGCGCAACCCCCCGGCCGAGGCACCGCGGGGATCGTTGATGACGCCATCGCACACGCCGCCGCAGACAGAATCCGCACTGAGCGGCTGCGAGGTCGCCACCACCGTGCCCACGGCGGCGGCGGCCACCACCGCGCCCACGCCCGCCCAGAAGTACCAGCGCTGGGTGAGGGGCTTGCTCGCGGCGACCTCCGCCGGCGGCTGGGTGAACGGCGTGGGCTCGGCCACGGCGCTGGGGGTGAGCACCGGCGCCCGCGGCTCGTCCGTCTTCGCGAGCGCACCCGGACGCAGGTTGAAGTTGACGGTGTACTCCTTGCCGGCGCGCACCGCGATGCGCTGCGACTCGGGGCGGAAGCCCTCCTGCTCGACGACGATCTCGTGCGAGCCGGCCGACAGCAACAGATCCTCGAGCGGGGTGCGGCCCCGCTCCTCGCCATCCACCAGCACCCGGGCGCCCGCGATGTCCGCCTTCACCGACACGAAGCCCGCCGTGGCCTCGAGCGACACGGCCACCTCGGTGCGCTCCCCGGCCTTGAAGGTGAGGCGCTTGGAGAAGTCCCGGTAGCCCGGCTTGCGCACGACCACGGTGTGCTCGCCCTCGTCCACCTCGACGGGGTTCTTGGAGACCGGCCCCAGGTCCTTCTCATCCACCAGCAGGCGCGTGCCCCGGGTGCCGCCGTTGAACTTCACGAGCAGCTCGGTCTTCTTCACCAGGGGCGCGAGCATATCAGCCTCGTCGTCCTGCTCCGCCTCGGCCGCCTTGCCGGGCTTCTTGCCCTTGGCGGCCTTGGTGGGCTTCTTGGCCTTGGTCGTCTTGCCCTTGGTGGCTGGAGCCGAGGGCGTCAACGGCGCGAGGAGATCATCGTCTCCCTGGGCGAAGGCGCGGGGCGCGATGAGACAAAAAACCAACGCGATCAAGTGGACGCGGCGCGAGAGCATTCGCCGGAGAGGTTAGAGAGTCGCGCGGGAGGAATCAAACATGAGTGAAGGTTGTCGCCGAATGTCACGCACACGCCTGTGGCTCGCCGCCGGGGGTCTTGCCACCGCCCTCACGGCCTGTCCGGCCCGGACCCCTGCCCCGCCGCCCGCCGTCCCCGCCAACCAGGTGCCCCCCGGGTGCGAGCGGAACCAGACGGGGGAGTACCAGCACGCGGACAATCCGAGCTTCCGCTACCAGGGCGCGGATGATGGGAGCACGCTCACACTTTCCGTGACACGCGCCCAGCAGGAAGCACCCGCCCCCGCGGACGCGGGCACGGCGGTGAGCATCGTCCTGGAGCGCACGCCCGAGGGCTTCGTGGGAGAGACGCGGGCCACGGCCTTCACCGCGGCGGGCACCGCCTGTCCGGTGAGCTTCCCCACGCGGGCGGTGGGCTGCGATGACCAGGGCCTCACGCTGCGCTCGGTGAGCACGATGGCGCTGGACGAGGACTGCCGCCCGGCGGCCCATGGGCCCCAGCCCGAGTGGAAGGAACAGCGGCTGCTCAAGCGGGAGGCCCAGCCCGTGCCGGATGCCGGGACTCCCTCGGGGGACGCGGGGGTCTGAGGCCCGTCCCCACCCCGTCCGCGCGCGCCCTCAGGCCGCGCGGCGGGTCTGCTCCTCGGCGACCACGGCCGCCGGAGCCGACTCACTGAAGCGCAGGCGGCCCTGCAGCAGGCTGGACACGCCGACGTAGAGGAAGCCGAGCTGGAACAGCAGGATGAAGGGCACCGAGGTGTAGATGCGCTTGTCGAAGGCGAACCAGAGCGCGCCGGTGAAGTAGAGCGCGAAGGAGAGCTCCAGGATGGGCATGAGCGTCTTGTCGCCGCGGTAGCTCTTCTTGATGGCGGTGACCTTCTTGCCCTCGGCGCCCGTCTTCGGCGTGCGGGTGAAGCCGGACTGCTGGCCCAGCAGCGCCTCGAGCACCGCCCGGGCGTTGTTGATGGCCAGGCCGATGCCCAGGCTCATCAGGAAGGGCAGGTACTTGATGCGCTCCCAGCCCGTGGCCCCGCGCTCGCGCTGGGCGGCCACGTAGAAGACGCACACGCTGGCGGTGGCGCTGATGAAGAAGGGCAGGTCCAAGAAGAGCGTGCCGTAGAGCCCGTGCTGGAAGCGCACCACCATGGACAGCGGCATGAGCGCGCTGAGCACCACCATCAACAGGTAGGCCATGTTGTTGGTGAGGTGGAAGAAGGCCTCGCGCTTGACGGCGAAGGGCAGGTCGCTCTTGAGGATCATCGGCAGCAGCTTGCGCGCCGTCTGGATGGAGCCCTTGGCCCAGCGGTGCTGCTGGCTCTTGAAGGCGTTCATGTCCACCGGCACCTCGGCCGGGGAGATGACGTCGGGCAGGAAGATGAACTGCCAGCCCTTCACCTGCGCGCGGTAGCTCAGGTCCAGATCCTCGGTGAGCGTGTCGTGCTGCCAGCCGCCCGCGTCCGAGATCGTCACGCGCCGCCAGATGCCGGCCGTGCCGTTGAAGTTGAAGAAGCAGCCCGAGCGGTTGCGCGCGGTGTGCTCGATGATGAAGTGCCCGTCCAGGAAGATGCTCTGCGCCTGGGTGAGGATGGAGAAGTCACGGTTGAGGTGGCCCCAGCGCACCTGCACCATGCCCACCTGGCTGTCGGCGAAGAACGGCACCGTGCGGTGCAGGAAGTCCGGCCCCGGCACGAAGTCCGCGTCGAACACCGCGATGAACTCGCCCTTGGCCGTCAACAGGCCGTTCTCCAGCGCGCCCGCCTTGTAGCCCTGGCGGTTGGTGCGGTGCACGTAGACGATGTCGTGCCCCTTCTGCCGCTGGCGCTCCACACACGCCCGGGCGATGGCACACGTCTCGTCCGTGGAGTCATCCAGGACCTGGATCTCCAACAGCTCGCGCGGGTAGTCGATGCGGCACACCGCCTCCACCAGGCGCTCCACCACGTACATCTCATTGAAGATGGGCAGCTGGATGGTGACGCGCGGCAGCTCCGCCAGCACGCCTCGGGGCGTCGGCAGCTTGAACTTGTGGCGGTAGTACAGGTACGCCATCCGGTAGCGGTGCGACCCGTACACCGCAAGCACACAGAGGACGCTGAAGTACACGCCCAAGAAGAGGATCTCGACGGTGGTCATCTGACCTGGCCCCTCCCGCGGGTGAAGTCGCCGCGGTCATCAACCCTGCACGGCGGAGTGAAAGACCAACCCACACCGACCGCCGCACTCGGTCGAGCGGAGGCCCCCCGCCTCGTATGTGCCCGGAATGACAAGGGTTTGTCATTCCCAGGCCGTCACGAGCGCCGGACAATAGGGACGCGTCAGGTGACTGTCAAATGCTTGTCGGGGTGGGAAGGTTTTCCAGGGTCATCAACCCGCCACCCGCCTGACCTCCGCGGTAGGCTCCGCCGTGGACAGCGCGGGCATTCCGGCCACCTCCACCTCGTCGCGCGCGGCGAGCTCCAGGATGCGCTCCATCAGCGCGGGGAAGTCGAGCCCCCGGGCGGCGGCGATCTTCGGCAACAGGCTCGTGGGCGTCATTCCCGGCAGGGTGTTCACCTCGAGGATGACGTCGTTCTCCTCGTCCGAGCAGATGAGGTCCACCCGGCCATAGCCACGGCAGCCCAGGGCCCGGTAGGCCGCGAGCGCCAGCGACTCCACGTTCTTCAGGCGCGTGGGCGACAGACGCGCGGGGAGGAAGTAGCTCGAGCCTCCCTTGTATTTGGCGTCGTAGTCGAAGCCCTCGCGCGGGGTGGCGATCTCACACGTGCCCAGCGCCTCGTCGCCGAGGATGCCCACCGTCACCTCGCGGCCGAGCACCCGGCGCTCCACCAGGGCCTCGCCCCCGAAACGGCACGCCAGCGCCACCGCGCCCACCAGCGCCTCGGCGTCGCGCACCAGGGAGAGTCCCACCGACGAGCCCCCGAACGCGGGCTTCACCACGCAGGGAAACCCCAGGTCCCCATGCAGCTGCGCCACCCGGTGCGCGTCCGCGCGGCTCACGCTGTAGCCCGAGGGGGTGGGCAGGTTGTGCAACCTGAAGAGTTGCTTGGCCATGGGCTTGTTCATGGCCAGCGCGGAGGCCAACACCCCCGAGCCCGTATAAGGCAAACCCATCAGCTCCAGCAGTCCCTGCACCTTGCCGTCCTCGCCCATGCGCCCGTGCAGGGCCAGCACCGCCACATCCAGCTCGGCCTGGCGCAGCGCCCGATCCAACCCCGGGCCGGCGAAGACGCGCACCACCTCGTGGCCGCGGGACTCGAGGGCCGCCACCATCGCCTCCCCCGTCTTCAAGGAAATCTCCCGCTCCTCGCCCCAGCCCCCCATCAGGACACCCACGCGCTTGCTCATGACTTGGAAACCCTCCTTGAACACCGGGCCAGAGCACACAGGATGCCAGCGCATGCGCGGCTCGCCAGATTCTGGATCCCGAGGGGGATTCACGAGAGGTGGCGCCCGGACCCACACGGCGCGAGCGTGTCCCGCGGACCACGCCGTGTCCGCCCGGCCACGTTCGTCCCCTCCCCCTTCACCCGAACCAGCGCCCCGTCTCGGGAGCGAAGATGCGCAGCCTGTCCCGTAGCCGCTCGGGCACCTGTGCCCGGAGGACGGCATGCACCTCGGCGGGGCTGTAGGCCTGGCTGAAGTGCATCAGCACCAGCGCCTCGTTCTGGAAGCGCTCGGCCCGCGCGCGGAGCTCCTCGAAGTGGATGTGCGAGCGCTCCTGGGCATCGGCCACCGTGCGCTTGCCGTCGAGGAACGTGCACTCGAGGATGAGCACCCGGCTGTCGAACAGCTCGGGGGACGTCTCCAGCACCCGCGAGAGCGTGTCGGTGGCGTAGGCCAGCTCCAGCCGCTCCACCTCGTCGAACAGGTCCGCGCCCGCCTTGCGCCCCCGGGCGATCTCCTCCGGGGGCAGGTGCTGGTGCTCGGGCTTGAGCTTCGAGACGCGGCGGAAGAACTGGTAGCCGAGCGAGGGCACCGGGTGGTGCGTGCGGAAGGCGCGCACCCACAGGCCATGTCCCAGGGAGTGGGTGTCCCCCGGGAGCATCGGCACGGTCTCGACATTCAGGGAGGCGCGCAGCAGCCGGCCCTGCACCGCGAGCGTCTCGCGCAGGGGCGCTTCGATCTCCGCGGGGAGGAACACGCGTGGGGGGGTGTCCTTGCCGATGAGACCGCGGATGCCGAGCAACGAGCCCAGGGCGCTCGCGTGGTCGGAGTGACCATGGCTCAGGAAGATGCGATCCGTGCCCGCGAAGGAGCGGATGGGCACCCCCGCGTCGAGCACCACGTCCAGCTCCGGCACCTGCAGCGACGTGTACACGCCGCCGACGGAGATGCCTCGAATCGTGTAGGGCCCCGCGCTGACCTCGGTGAGCATTCCCGGCAGGTTAACCGAGCCCCAACCGTCCACGGAACTGGAGCAAGCCCCGTGTCAGCGCGAGCCCAGGTGCCGGGCGATGAGCGCCTCCGCCTCTGCGGGGTGACGCTTGCACTCGAGCAGCGCGCGGAGCACGAGCGGCACGACGATCGTCGCATCCGACTCGATGACGAACATGGGCGTGGTCTCGGTGAGCTTGTCCCAGGTGATCTTCTCGTTGGGCGTCGCGCCGGAGTACGAGCCGTACGACGTCGTCGAATCGCTGATCTGGCAGAAGTACGCCCACGGCTTCACCGGCTGAGCGAGGTCGTACTTGATGGACGGCACGACGCAGATGGGGAAGTCCCCGGCGATGCCACCGCCAATCTGGAAGAAACCAATCCCCTCGCCCGCGGACAGCTCCTGGTAGCGGTCGTAGAAGTCCGCCATGTACTCGATGCCGGACTTGACGATGCTGGCGTGGCACTCGCCCGAGCGCACGTACGAGGCGAAGATGTTGCCGAAGGTGGAGTCCTCGTAGCCCGGCACGACGATGGGCAGCTTCGCGCGCGCGGCCGCGAGCAGCCAGCACTCCTCGGGGTTGCCCTCGTGGGCCGAGGGCTCGATGGCCTGGATGACTTCGTAGAAGTACTCGTGCCAGAAGCGGCGCTCGCCGCCCTTGGTGGCGCGCTGCCACATGGGGACGATCGTCTTCTCCACCGCGCGGAACGCCTCGTCCTCGGGGATGCTCGTGTCGGTGACCCGGCGCATCCGGTCGGCGAGGATCTGCGTGTCCTTCTCCTTGGTGAAGTAGCGGTAGTCCGGGAAGTCCTTGTAGCTGTGGTGGGCGACGAGCCGGAAGAGCGACTCCTCGAGGTTGGCGCCGGTGACGGAGAGGCCGTGGATGAGGCCGGCGCGGATGGCGGGAGCGAGCGTGATGCCGAGCTGGGCGGAGGACATGGCCCCGGCCACGGCCCAGAACATGCGGCCGCCCGCGGCGATGTGGCGCCAGTAGGCGAGAAGCGCGTCGCGCGTGGCGCGGGCGTTGAAGTTCTTGTAGTTGCTCAGAACGAAGTCGAGGACGGGGAGCTGGGCGTCGGACATCGGGAGGCGTCTCCTGACAGCACGGGTGGGAACCCGGACGACGCCACTGCGAGCAACGCCATCCGAGGACGCCCTACGGTCACGACGTCGCGTCGCGCCGCCATCGGAGCGTCGAATGGCTGGGCGGAGAGCTAGCACGAATCCCATGGGTGGAACAATGCGTCCCGAAGCGGGCGCCTAGTTCACGAGGGGCCTCGCCCACATGATGTCTGTCAGACAAGGAGACACGACATCATGATGATCGTTCGGAATTCGGAAGCGCGCGGCCATGCCAACCACGGGTGGTTGGATTCCCATCACACCTTCTCGTTCGGAGACTACTTCGACCCGTCCGCCATGGGCTTCCGCTCCCTGCGCGTCATCAACGAGGACCGGGTGGCCGCGCGCAGCGGCTTCGGCGCGCACCCCCACCGGGACATGGAAATCATCACCTACGTGCTCGACGGGCAGTTGGAGCACCGCGACAGCCTCGGCTCGGTGGGCGTGCTGCGCGCGGGAGAGATGCAACGGATGACGGCGGGCACGGGCGTGCGGCACAGCGAGATGAACAACTCGGACGAGGAGGTGCACTTCCTGCAGATCTGGATCCTCCCGGAGCGCAAGGGGCTGACGCCCGGCTACGAGCAGAAGGAGTTCCCGCTCGCGGAGCGCCAGGGGAAGTTCCGGCTGGTGGTGTCCCCCGAGGGCCAGGACGGCTCGTTGAAGGTGCACCAGGATCTGCGGCTGTACAGCACCGTGCTGGGCCAGGGAGAGAAGACGGAGTACACCCTGGCGCCGGGGCGGCACGCGTGGCTGCAGGTGGCGCGTGGGGCGGGCACGCTCAACGGCGTGGCGCTCGAGGCCGGAGACGGCGTGGCCATCTCCGAGGAATCGCGGCTGGAGCTCTCCGCGACCGAGCCGTTCGAGGCCCTGCTGTTCGATCTGGACTGAGCCGGAGTCAAACGAAGTACGGCGAGGGATTACGACGTGACGCGCGCGAGCGAGAAACCGTCGTAGCCCTTGCTGCCCACGGTCTGGATGGCGGTGGCGCTCACCCGCGGCTCGGCGGCGACGCGCTCGTAGAAGCGGCGCACGCCCTGGACGCTCGCCTCGGGGCTCGCGGGGTCGAGCACCGCGCCATTGCGCACGACGTTGTCCGTGACGATGACGCTCCCCACGCGCGACAGCTTGAGTGCCCACTCGAAGTAGTCCGCGTTGTGCTCCTTGTCCGCGTCGATGAAGGTCAGGTCGAACGGACCCACCTTCTGCGCCGCGAGCTGGGGCAAGAGCTCCAGTGCGCTGCCGAGACGGACCTCCACGAGGTGCGAGAGGCCGGCACGCTCGATGTTGGCGCGCGCGAGCTCGGCGTGCTTGGGCTGGAACTCCAGGGTAATCAGCCGGCCATCCCTGGGGAGCGCCCGCGCGAGCCAGATGGTGCTGTATCCGCCCAACGTGCCGATCTCCAGGATGGTGCGCGCCCCCTGCACCTGGGCCAGCAGCATCAGCAGCTTGCCCTGGTTGGGCGACACGTTGATGGCGGGCAGGCCCGCCCTGGCACTCGCCTCGAGCGCCGCATCCAGGGCCGCGTCCGGCGGCACCAGATGGTCGGTGATGTAACGGTCGACCGCGGTCCACTTCTCCTGAGTCATGGGTCCTCGCAGAACAAGGTGACGGAAGGGCCCCCATGAAAGGGCCTGACGCGGGATTCGTCCACCCCCGGCCGCGAGCGGTCGTCGTCCAAGGACCATGGATGACACTTCCGTCTCATTCGCTCCGGGAAGGCATGGGCGGGGCGGCATCCGTCCCCAGCCGTCTTTTCAGCTCCGCGAGCGCGGAGCGTCCCGGGCCATTGCACGCGAGCACGTCCACGATGGTAGCGGCGGGGATGGCACGCGCGAGCAACACCCCGTTGGGTGCGCGGAAGATGCGCAGCCCCGAGGCCCGGAGGCGCGCGGGAGAGATGACCAGCAGCACATCCACACCGGCGCGCTTGCCCACTGTCGAGTCCACCGCGGCGGCCAGGTGGACATGGGTGCGCGCCGCGGAATGGATGCCCTCCCCGGAGAGGATGGCGCGCGCGGCGGCCACGGACGTACCGTGGTAGAGGGGCGCGTCCGCGAGCACCTCGTCCCAGCTGTGCTCCAGCCCGTCGAGCGTCACGGGGGTGCCCTCCAGGGAGTGTCCCTGCACGGCGCGCACCTGTTTGCCCCGCACCTCGTAGCGTGACTTGTTGTTCTCCGCGACCACCTCGTCGAGTTCCTCACGAGACAGCCCCGTCATCCGCAGCACCTCGCCGATGAGGGCAAAGCCCGCGGAGTCCATGACGAGGCCCATCTCCCGGGCGCCATGGCGCAACAACCATGAGAGTTTCTTCGATTTCCTGGCGAGTGCCTGGAGTTCCTTCTCCGGGCGACGTGAACTGGCCATGACCGTTCTTCCTTTCTTCCGAGGAGGAACACTAGCCGACCCCCTTCCCACTCACGAATCGGGACTTCCCACCAGCTATCGAAGAAACAGATAGTTCCACTCATGGAAACGGATGGGCTTCGCGCCCTGGTGGCGTTCGCGGAGGCTGGCTGCAATCTGACGCTCGCGGGGCGCGCCATCGGGCTGTCCCAGCCAGCGATACATGCGCGGCTGCAAGGGGTGGCTCGGGAGCTGGAGATCTCCCTCTACGAGCGGCGAGGCCGGCGCCTCCAGCTCACCCCGGAGGGAACGCGCGTGCTCGCCTGGGCGCGTGACGTGCTCGAGCGGGAGCGTGCCCTGCGCGTGGAGCTGCGACAGGGACACGCGGAGGAGCGGGTGGTGCTCGCCTGCGGAGAGGGGGCCCTGGTGCATGTGGTGGCCGAGCGCGTCGCGCCGCTCCTTCGCGAGCGGACCGGAGTGCTCTCCTTCCTCGTGCTGGATGGCCCCGCCGCGGTCGCCGCCGTGGAGCGCGGCTCGGCGCACCTGGCGGTGGTGGCCGGGCCCGCTTCCAGTCCCCCGGGGCTCCGCTCGCAACCGCTCGTCACCGCCTCGATGCTGGCCGTGGCTTCCCGGCAGCACCCGCTGGCGCGGGCGGGACGCGAGGTGGAGGTGCGGGCACTGCTCGAGCACCGGCTCCTCGTGCCTCCGCTCGGCCGCGCCCTGCGCGCCACCCTGGAGGACGCCGCCGCGGCCCATGGACGGACCCTCGAGGTCGCCGCGGAGGTGACCGGCTGGGAGGCGGTCTGTCGGCTCGCGACGTTGGGGGTGGGCGTAGGGGTGATCAACGACGTGGTGGCCACCCCGGGCCTCGCACGCCTGTCCGTGCGCGGACTTCCCCCGGTGACCTACCGGTTGCTGATGCGGCGTGGACGTGGCACGCGGCTCGCGGAGGAGGTGGTGCGGACCCTGCTCGGGTGATACCTCCGCGCATCCCACTCGACATAGAGGATGAGCTTCGTGACCTCCGAAAAACTCGAAGACCTCGGCCGGGCAGCGACCCTCGCGGAGCTCCGCTCCCATCTCCACCTCCATCCGAGGGAAGCAGAACTCGATACCTTTGAGCGCCCCCCCGGCCTTGCTTCGTGCACGGTCCGCATCATCGATGGGGGCGTCGACAGTCCGGGAAACATCGATACGGGTAACGGACCCTACGTCATCCTGGTCGACGGTCCCCTCAGGACGTCCGGGCACCTCGGCCTGTGGACCGACGATTATCTCCCCGGACTCCTTGTCGTCAGAGGTGATCTCCATGCCCGAACGCTCTCCTTCGGCAATGGGGCGCGAGTCTTCGTCGATGGCTCGGTGTTCGTGGACGATTGCCTCTTCGGCCAGTACGGGGACCGCAACGCCGTCCTCGCCGCTACCGGTGAGCTCCGGGCCAGGGCGAGCTTCCTCGGGACGACCGCTCGTATCTACGCGGACGGAGGCGTGCGGTCACTGATCTACGCGCCAGGCGGAAGCTGGGAAACGCTCGAACCGGACATCGGGAACGAAGGGGATGGCGACGGAGCGGGCTTCTTCGACCCGACGGTGCTCGACCGCTATGGCGATCTCGACTTCAAGCGGGCGATCCAGGCGGCTCGCGAAGGGAGGCCCCTGTTCCTGCCCGGCGTCGAGGAGCGATTTCCCGCTCGGCTGACCACACGTCAAACGAGATAGGGTTCCACTGTCCGCCGTCAGGAATGGAGATCGAACGAGCATGTGGAAGAACTCGCCCCCCGACACCGCGGAAGTCATGGCGACGGTCAGGGCCGTGGCCGAACAGAAATGGAAGGAGTCGCTGGCTCCGAGGAACGCGAATCCGGCCGACGCCACATTCATCGGCTGGAGAACCTATGTCAGTGACCCTTTTCCGCTGACGTGGCCGTCCGTGGAGGGGACTCTTGTTTTCTACGCTTTCGCACGGGGCATGAATCCAGGAGTCCTGCGAGACGGGGAGTTCGTGGGTCCCACCTGGGCCAGGATGACCTACTCGGCCCAGGACAAGACGACCGAGCTCACGCTCCTGGACGTCCGACTCGAGTCTCGCGGAGTCCAGGGCGTACGCCCCCTGCGACAAGAGGAGCTCGAGATCCTGAAATTGAAACCGCTGGAGGCTCTACTGGGTTCGCGGAAGGCGGCCGCGGATCAGAAGCTCAAGTCTTATTACTGTCTTCAGCGCTCGCTCGGGAACATCCCGTCCGAAGCAGTCACTGCTCATGCGGCATTCTTCAACTGGCTCGACTGTAGAGCCTGACCGGGAGAGACTTCAGCGGCTGACGTGCGTGCCGCCGGTCGTCATCCGCAGCATCTCCGGCGTATAGAAATGATACGGGTGCACCACCTCGGGCGCGCTCACCGCCTCGAGCTTCTCGCGCAGCGATTGAGGCAACTCGAACTCTAGAGACCGCAAGTTGTCCTCGAGCTGCGAGAGCTTCGAGGCACCCACCAGCGTCGAGGTGACGCCCGGCCGCCGCGCGACCCAGTTGAGCGCCACGTGCGCGGGGGACTGGCCCACTTCCTTGGCCACCGACTTGAGCGTGTCGACGATGGACCAGTTCTTCTCGGTGAACAGCTTCTCGAAGATGGGATAGCCGGAGTTGTACAGGTGACCGAGCCGGCCCTCGCCGCGGCTCCCCACGCTTTCGCGCGTGTACTTGCCGGTCAGCATTCCGGAGCCGAGCGGGCTCCAGGGAACGAGGCCCAGGCCCAGTTCCCGCGCGGCGGCGAGGTGCTCGCGCTCGATGTTTCGCTCCACCAGGGAGTACTCGAGCTGCAACGCGGCGATGCGCTCCCACCCGCGCCACTCGGCCAGCGTCTGCGCGCGAGAGAGGTACCAGGCCGGCACGTCGGACAGCCCGATGGCGCGGACCTTCCCCGTCCGGACCATGTCATTGAGCGTCGACATCACCTCCTCGACGGGCGTGACGGCGTCCCAGACATGCACCCAGTACAGGTCGAGGTAATCGGTCCCGAGCCGCTCGAGGCTCCCATGGAGCGCGCGGTACAGGTTCTTCCGTCCGTTGCCAGCGGCGTTGGGATCTCCCTGGGAAAAGCTCTGGCTGTACTTGGTGGCGAGCACCACGCGGTCACGATTGCCGCGCGCCTTGAAGTAGTCGCCGAGGATCTTCTCGCTCGTGCCTCCGGTGTAGATGTCGGCGGTATCGATGAAATTGCCGCCCGCCTCGAGGTAGCGGTCGACGAGCGAGAACGCGGTGTCTGGCGGCACGCCCCAGCCGGTCTCGGTTCCGAACGTCATGGTGCCCAGGGCGAGCGGACTCACCCGCAGTCCGGTACGTCCGAGGAGGCGGTAGTGCGCCAACGAGGTGATGGATGAGGACATGGCTCATGACTCCTTCGCGATGGATTCGCGGGGAATACATGTCCGGCGCCCAGTCTTTTGAGAATGGCTGTTATGAAGACGAGCCTTGAAGTCTCACTTCACAATGCCGCTCTGCCCCATGGGCTCCCCTTCGCATCGCTCGTGAAACAAGGCCTTACCCATGCTGCACCACCTTCCCGCCTTCTTCGCCGTCGCCGAACACAAGAACTTCACGCGTGCCGCCGCGTCGCTCGGAATCTCCACCTCGGCGGTGAGTCAGTCGATCCGCGCACTCGAAGCGCACGTCGGAACGCCCCTGCTCGCCCGCACCACGCGCAGCGTCTCGATGACGGAGGCCGGGCAGCGGTTGCTCGAGACGGCGGCTCCGGCGGTGAAGCAGGCGCGAGAAGCGCTCGACAACGCCGCGCGCCAGCCGGGTGAGCTATCGGGTCTGCTGCGGCTCAACGTGCCGCTCCTCGCGGTGGAGACGGTGATGGGCCCGGTGCTGCCTGTCTTCCATGCGCGCCATCCGGGAGTGAGAATCGAGGTGTGGGTCGAGAATCGGCTCGTGGACATCGTGGCCGAGCGCTTCGACGCGGGCATCCGGCTGATGGAAGGCGTGCAGCGCGACATGGTGACCACACGGCTGATGGGTCCCCTTCGCTTCGTGGTGGTCGGCAGTCCCGCGTACCTCGAGCGCAAGGGACGTCCCACCCATCCCCGGCAGCTCGAGGGACACCAGATCATCGGCTGGCACAGCCCCACGAATGGAACGCTCGTTCCGTGGGACCTCGAGCGAAGAGGCCGCGTGTGGAAGGTACCCGCGAGCGCCCCTGTGTCGACCAATGACACCACGGCGATGCTCGAGTTCGCGGTGCGCGGCCTGGGCCTCGCGTACATCGCGGAGACGCTGGCCGCGAAGCTCCTCCGCGAGAAGAAGCTCGAGGAGGTGCTGTCAGACTGGGCGCCCGAAGTGCCCGGCGTGTTCCTCTATTTCCCCTCGCGCGCCCAGGCATCGGCTCCGTTGCGCGCGTTCATCGAGTGCGCGCGTGAAGTGCTCGCCTCTCCGACGAGGGGAACATAGGGCGCCATGGTGGGAGCATCCACGCCTCGTTCACCGACGGGCGCAAGCCTCGGACATGCCGGCGCGGCAGGCCTGCTCATACAGCGTGGCGGCGCGGCGCTCGTCCTTGGGCACCCCCAGGCCTTGCGCGTAGAGCGAGCCGAGGTTGAAGCACCCCCTCATCTCTCCGTCCGAGCAGGCCTGCTCATACAGCGTGGCGGCGCGGCGCTCGTCCTTGGGCACCCCCAGGCCTTGCGCGTAGAGCATGCCGAGGTTGAAGCACCCCTGGGCCGCTTCGCCGCAAGCCTGCGCATACAGCGTGGCGGCGCGGCGCTCGTCCTTGGGCACCCCCAGGCCTTGCGCGTAGAGAGTGCCGAGGGTGGAGCACCCGCTGGCATCTCCTTCCGAGCAGGCCCGCTCATACAGCGTGGCGGCGCGGCGCTCGTCCTGGGGCACCCCCAGTCCCTGCGCGTAGAGATTGCCGAGGGCGGAGCACCCCAGGGCATGTCCATCCTTGCAGGCCTGCTCAAACAGCGTGGCGGCGCGTCGCTCGTCCTGGGGCACTCCCCGGCCCCAAGAGTAGGCGATGCCGAGGTTGAAGCACTCCTGGGCCACTCCGCCCGTGCAGGCCTGCTCAAACAGCGTGACGGCACGGCCCTCGTCCTTGGCCACTCCCATGCCCTTCGCGTAGAGCAAGCCGAGGCTGCCACACGCCCTGCTCACTCCGCCCGTGCAGGCCTGCTCAAACAGCGTGGCGGCACGGCCCTCGTCCTTGGCCACTCCCATGCCCTTCGCGTAGAGCACGCCGAGGTTGGAGCACCCCAGGGCCGCTCCGCCCGTGCAGGCCTGCTCAAACAGCGTGGCGGCACGGCCCTCGTCCTTGGCCACTCCCATGCCCTTCGCGTAGAGCAAGCCGAGGTTGAAACACGCCCTGCTCACTCCGCCCGTGCAGGCCTGCTCATATAGCGCGGCGGCACGGCCCTCGTCCTTGGCCACTCCCCGGCCCTTCTCGTAGAGATCGCCGAGGCCAGCGCACCCCAGGGCCTCTCCGCCCGAGCAGGCCTGCTGAAACAGCGTGGCGGCGCCGCGCTCGTCGTGGGGCGCCCCCCGGCCCGTCAAGTAGCGCAAGCCGAGTTTGAAGCGCTCCTTGGCATCTCCCCCGGCATGGGCTGCTTGCGGCGTGTTGGAAGACAAGGCCTCTCGTCCCCCCGAGACACATCCGCTCAGCAGCCCGAACACCGCACACACTCCCACGCTCAGGCGCACCGCCGCTCCTCGCAACCCTGACATTCCTGGTCCCCTCCAAACAGGCGCGCGGCGCTTCACACTCAGCATCCGCCCGCCATCCAGACCCCACACTTGAGAATACCGCCCGTCCCGGAGTCAACGTCCGTGCTGGAAACACAGGCCGTTCTTCCAGAAGTCACGGGAACACAGGCGTGTCTCAGCTCCGCTTCGCCGTCTCCCGCCTGGCGGGCCACGCCGCGCGCATCGTGTCCGCGAGCGCCCGGAGCGCCCCGGCCCGGGGATAGCCCGGCCGCCACACGAGGGCGAGGATGCGGCTCGGGGACGGCGCCAGGGACCGCACCTCGAGCTGCCCCAGCCTGTTCTCCAGCGGCACCGAGATCGCGGGCAGCAGCGTGATGCTCCCCTCGCCCGACATCACCATCTGCGCCAGCGTGGTGAGGCTCGTCGCGCGGAAGTCCACCTCGCGCGCGCCCACGCGGGTGCACAGCGCGAGCGCCTGGCTGCGAAAGCAGTGCCCATCCTCCAGCAGCAGCACGTTCTCCGCGTCGAGGTCGCGCAGCTGCACCTGCTTCTTCTTCGCCAGCGGATGACCGGGAGGCAGCGCCACGACGAAGGCATCCTCCGCGATGACGGTCTGCTCCACGTCTCCCAGTTCCGGATCGAGCGCCACCAGGGCCGCGTCCAGCCGTCCCTCCTCCAGCCCGCGCACGAGCAGCTCCGTCTTCTCCTCGCGCAGCCGCAGCCGCATCTGGGGGTACTGCTTCGTCACCGCCGGAATCACCTCGGGCAGCACGTAGGGCGCCACCGTGGGGATGACGCCCAGTTGCAGGGGGCCCGCGAAGGGATCCGACAGGCGGGAAGCGGCCGAGAGGATGTCCCCCGCCTCGGTGAGCACGCGGCGGGCGCGCGACACCAGTTCCTCGCCCGCCTGGGTCAACAGGACGCGGCGCTTGTCGCGCTCGAAGATCTTCACCCCGAGCACGTCCTCCAACTGCTGGATCTGCGCGCTCAGGGCGGGCTGCGACACGTGACAGCGCTCGGCCGCCTTGCGGAAGCCGAGCACGTCGGCGACGGCGACGACATATTCCAACTGCCGCAGGGTCAGGTCGTTCAGGGAGGCCATGGCACCGGGAAGCTTGATAGGAACAGGCTATCAAGTCCATCGGAACGATGTCTTGGCCCGTTCAGGGCGAACTCTCTACCTTCAGGGACATCCACGGCGGACTTCCCGCCTACCCCAGGAGAGACGTCCATGAGCACCCGTCCCCAGCTGACCACGGAGTCCGGAGCCCCTGTCGCCGACAACCAGCACTCGCAGACCGCCGGGGCCGCGGGTCCGGTGCTGTTGCAGGATCACCACCTGCTCGAGAAGCTCGCCCGCTTCAACCGCGAGCGCATCCCCGAGCGCGTCGTGCACGCGGTGGGCTCGGGCGCCTACGGCACCTTCGTGGTGACCAACCCCAATATCGCGCGCTACACGCGCATGAAGCTCTTCAGCGAGCAGGGCAAGCACACCGAGGTCTTCCTGCGCTTCTCCACGGTGGCCGGCTCCAAGGGCGCGCCCGACACCGCGCGCGACCCCCGGGGCTTCGCGGTGCGCTTCTACACCGAGGACGGCAACTGGGATCTGGTGGGCAACAACACCCCCATCTTCTTCCTGCGCGACGGCATCAAGTTCCCGGACTTCATCCACTCGCAGAAGTACGACCCGTACAGCAACCGCCAGGAGCCCGACAACGTCTGGGATTTCTTCTCCCACTCGCCCGAGGCCACGCACCAGTTCACCTGGCTCTTCGGTGACCGGGGCATCCCCGCGTCCCTGCGGCACATGGACGGGTTCGGCTCGCACACCTTCCAGTGGATGAACGCGAACGACGAGCGCTTCTTCGTGAAGTTCCACTTCAAGACCAACCAGGGCATCCGCACCCTCACCACCCAGGAGGCCGAGACCATCGGAGGGAAGGATCCTCAGCACCACCAGAGCGATCTGTACGCGGCCATCGAGCGCGGCGAGTTCCCGTCCTGGACGCTCAAGGTCCAGGTGATGCCCGAGGCCGACGCGGCCACCTACCGCTTCAACCCGTTCGACCTCACCAAGGTCTGGTCCCAGAAGGACTACCCGCTCATCGAGCTGGGCCGCATGGAGCTCAACCGCACGCCGGACAACTTCTTCGCCGAGGTGGAGCAGGCCGCGTTGGATCCCGCGCACTTCGTGCCGGGCATCGGCCCCTCGCCGGACCGCATGCTCCAGGCGCGCCTGTTCGCCTACGGGGACGCGGCCCGCTACCGGCTGGGCATCAACCACACCCAGCTGCCGGTGAACTCGCCCAAGGGCGTGAAGGGCGGCGCGCGCAACTACGGCCGCGACGGCGGCATGCGCTTCGATGGCAACGGCGGACGCTCGAAGAACTACGAGCCGAACAGCTTCAACGGCCCCGCGCAGTCCAACGAGGCCTCGGGCCTGGGCTTCTCCGTGAGCGGCACCACGGGCACCTACGTCAACCCGCGGCACGCCGAGGACAACGACTACGTGCAGGCGGGCGACCTGTACCGGCTGATGGACGAGCCAGCGCGCGAGCGTCTCGTGGCGAACATCGCGGGCAGCCTCTCGCAGGTGAGCCGCGAGGACATCATCACCCGGGCCATCTCCCACTTCCGTCAAGCGGATGAACAGTACGGCGCGCGCGTGGCCGCGGCCGTCCACAAGCTGCGTCAGTCGCGTTAGACCGTCACCCTTCCACCTCCAACTCCAAACGACATGAGAGAGACAGCCATGAAGACCGGGACCCGGGAGTCGCAGTCCGCAGCAATCGACGCGGAAGTGTTGGAGGTGGCGCGCATGGCGTTCCAGTACGCGCGCAGTGGAGACGCCGCGGCGCTCGCCGCGATTCTCGACGCGGGACTGCCCGTCAATCTGCGCAACGAGCGCGGCGACACGCTGCTGATGCTCGCGAGCTACCACGGCCACGTGGACGCCACCCGGGTCCTGCTCGAGCACAAGGCCGACCCCGAGCGCACCAATGACCGGGGACAGACGCCCCTGGCCGGCTGCGCCTTCAAGGGAGACATCACCATGGCGCGGCTGCTGCTCGACCATGGCACCCAGGTCGACGGCGCGGGCCCGGACGGCAAGACGGCGCTCATGTTCGCGGCCATGTTCGACCGCGTGGAGATGATGGAGGAACTCATCTCCCGGGGCGCGATCCCCGAGCGCAGGGATGCCGAGAAGCGCACGGCGCTCGACTACGCCCGCGCCATGGGGGCCCACCGCGCCGCCGAACGGCTCGCGGCGTCGCAGCAGACCCCGGCTTGACAATTTTTTCCGCTCCACGCACCTTGTGGAGCGTGAGCCTCGTTCGCGCCATCACCACGACCACGACTACCGCCACTTCCCTCGGCGGGAGTGGACTCGTGCGTGGCGTGAGCTGACGAACGCACGGTCCCTTGCCCCGCCGTCTTCCGGCCGGGGCGTCCGTGCAAGCGCTCAGTGCTCCGACCGGAAACGTCTCTTCCTTCCGATTCGGAGTCACCCATGCTCGATGTTCATGATCACCGTTCCCTCGGCCAGCGCCTGGACCTCTTCCACCTGCAGGAGGAGGCCCCCGGCATGGTGTTCTGGCACCCCCGTGGCCACCTGCTCTACCGGCTCATCGAGGAGCGCGTCCGCGGGCAGATGCGACTCGAGGGCTACAGCGAAGTGAGGACGCCTCAACTGCTCGCCCAGCCCATCTGGGAGCGCAGCGGCCACTGGGAGAACTTCCGCGAGAACATGTTCGAGTTCTCCGAGGAAGGCGGGCGGCACCTGGCGCTCAAGCCGGTGAGCTGCCCGGGCCACATCCAGCTCGTGCAGCGCATGGGGCCCAGCTACCGCGACCTGCCCTTGCGGCTGGGCGAGTTCGGACTCGTGCACCGCAGCGAGCCCAGTGGTTCGCTCCACGGGTTGTTCCGCCTGCGCCAGTTCACGCAGGACGACGGGCACATCTTCTGTGCCGAGGAGCAGATGAGGGACGAGGTCCTCCGCTTCTGCCGCTCGCTGCGCGCCTTCTATGCCGACTTCGGCTTCGAGGACGTGGAGGTGGCCTTCTCCAGCCGTCCGGCCCAGCGGGCTGGGAGCGATGAGGTCTGGGACATGGCCGAGTCCCTGTTGCTCGAGGCGGCCCAGCAGGCGGGGCTGAACTGCCGCATGCAGCCGGGACAGGGCGCGTTCTACGGGCCCAAGCTGGAGTTCGTGCTCAAGGACCGGCCCGGCCGCGACTGGCAATGTGGGACGATCCAGCTCGATCTCGTGCTCCCGGAGCGCTTCGAGCTGCACTACGTGGATGCCTCGGGACAGAAGCGCCGGCCGATGATGTTGCATCGCGCGATGCTCGGGAGCCTGGAGCGCTTCATCGCCATCCTCCTGGAACACCATGGGGGCGCGCTGCCCGCGTGGCTGTCACCGGAGCAGGTGGTGGTGGCCTCGATCGGGGAAGGAGCCGCGGGCTACGCCGAGCGCTTCGCCGCGAAGCTGCGCGAAGCGGGCTGCCGGGCGCACGCGGATGCACGGGCCGAGTCGCTCTCGCGGAAGATCGTCGACGCGCATCAGGCCGGAGTGCCGTGGCTCGTCGTGGCGGGCGCTCGCGAGGTGGAGAAGAACGGGGTCCGGCTGCGGCGGCGGGATGGCGAGCAACGAGACCTGCCCTGGGAGGAAGCACTGGCGGAGCTCGTCGCCAAGTGCAGACCCTCGCCCTCGGTGTGACCACGAAGAGCGGAGTGAAGAACCCCTCGTGCCAGGCCAACGCCCTGGCACGGGGGGGCTTACGTCGCGGTCGCCTCCAACCACAACGAACCCAGCTCCAATTCGATGGCATCGAAGGGAGGGGCCCGCACGCGGTCATCGCCCGCGAAGGCGTCCATCAGGACCCAACGACCCTTCTCCTGGTGGAACACCTCGAGCGTCTGGTGGATGGGATCCACCACCCAGGCATGCTCCACTCCTTCCCGGGCGTAACGAGGCAGCTTGCGCACGAGGTCCAGCTTCGCCGTGGACGGAGAGAGCACCTCGCAGATCCAATCGGGTGCCAACTCGAAAAAGGCCACGTCCGGAATGGTGGGCATGCGCTCGCGTCGCCACCCCGCCAGATCAGGGACGAGGACATCCTTGCCGAAGTGAAGCTCGGGCTCGTCCACAATCCACCAGCCGCCCGGCCCCCCACGCCCCCGCTGGAAGGCGCCACCCAGGTCCATTCCGAGGACGGAAGACACCTTCGCATGGCGGGACGCGGGACGGGGCGAGGCATACAAATCGCCGTCGATAAGCTCGCCCACGAGGTGCTCGGGCAGCGCGACGAGGTCCTGATAGGTCGCAGGCTTTCGAAGAGGGACGGTCGACGGGGGGCTCATGGGCCCAGTGTACTCATGGACCCCCTGCCCGGTCAGTCCACGGAGGCTTCCGCTTCCCGGAAGCTCACCGCGGCTTGATGAACTTCAGGGCGAAGCGATCGCTGGTGCCGCGACGCGCTCCGGCGGCGCCCGGGCTGGAATCCCAGTCGCGTGTGTCCTGGGGGTTGCGCCAGACGTCGCTGTCCTGCACGAACTGGAAGCCCGCCGCGAGCACCTCGTCACGCACGGTCTGCTCGTCGATGCGGTGCAACGTCTGGGCGTCGCGCACGCCCGTGCCGGGCATCGCGCTCGAGTCGAGGATGACGTAGACCCCTCCGGGCTTGAGCGCGCGGAAGACGGCCGCGTTCATCTTCGCCCGGTCGGTGCCGAACCATACGGTGTCGTGATAGATGATGTTGCTCACCACCGCGTCCAGGTCGGTCACCTCGGGCGGAAGGGGATCGTCCAGCTCGCGATCCACCCGCACCACGTTCTGGTTGACCGGGCGGGCGAGCCGCTCGCTCCAGGGCTTCTCCGCGAAGCGCTCGAGGACGAACCGGGGGTTCTCGCCATAGACGACCCCGCGAGGACCCACGGCGCGCGCGAGCAGCTCGGTGGTGTAGCCCCCTCCCGCCATCAGCTCGGCGACCTTCATGCCGGGCCGGACACCCACGAACTCGAGCAGGGCGGCGGGATGACGGCCCGTATCGAGGGCGCGGTCGGACTCGGGCCGGTCCGCGGCGGCGACGATGGCTCCGGCGGGAGAGATGACCTCCTCGGACGCGGGGGCCGAGGGGGTGGCGGGTGTATGGGAACAACCCACGAGGGACAGGCAGGCAGCGGCGAGAAGGAATCGCATGGGGCGCGGAGCTTAGGCGCGCCGGGCGCGGGCCTCGCGGTATTTTGCCTCCCATGACGCACCGATTGTCCCACTGTGCCCTCGTGCTCCTCGCGGCGCTCTCCTGCCGGAGTGAAGTGCACACTCCCCCTCCGGAGCGCACGCCGGTGGAGGGGTTCGAGATCGTTCGAAGCTGGCCGCATGATCCCTCCGCGTTCACCCAGGGGCTCGTCTTCCGGCAAGGCCGGCTGTACGAGGGAACCGGCCTGCAGGGCCGCTCGAGCGTGCGGGAAGTGGAGCTCGAGACGGGCGTGGTGCTGCGCCAGACCCGGCTCGAGCCGCAGTACTTCGGCGAGGGGATCGCGCTTCGGGGCAACCGGCTGTACCAGCTCACCTGGCGTTCCCGGGAAGGCTTCATCTACGACGCCGCGACGTTCGAGCGGGTGGGCCACTTCACCTACCCCACCGAGGGCTGGGGACTCACCGAGGATGGGGAGTCGCTCATCATGAGTGATGGAACCAGCACCCTGCGCTTCCTGGACCCCGACACGTTCGCGGTCCGGCGCACCGTCAAGGTGCTCGATGCCGGCCAGGAGATCACCCAGCTCAATGAGCTGGAGTACGTCCGCGGCGAGGTCTACGCGAACGTGTGGATGACGAATCTCATCGCGCGCATCGATCCGGCCACGGGGCGCGTGAAGGGGTGGATCGATCTCACGGGGCTGCTGCCCCAGGCCGAGCGCCACGGAAGCGAGGACGTGCTCAATGGGATCGCCTATGACGCGGCTGGGGATCGGCTGTTCGTCACCGGAAAGCTCTGGCCGAAGATGTTCCAGATCCGCGTCGTGCCCCGCTAGCCCCAGGGCTCACGGGATGGTGGAGCTGGCCTTCATCGGTGGGCGCGTGCCCCGGGCCAGGCCGTTGAGGTAGTTCAACGCCACCTGGAGTTGATGGTCCGTCAGCTTCGCCGTCACGTCCCAGGCGCGCGGCTCCTCGGAGAACCTCTTGGCCTTCACCACGGGAGTGTCCTCGGCCGCCGCTCCGGGCTCGGCCTTGAAGTGCCGCTCCAGGTCCTTCTCGCGAGTCTCGTCCTTCGCCGCGCGCTCGCCCGTCGCCGACTCCGCCACCTGGTAGTCCGGCGTGATGCCCTTCTCCTGGATGCTCCGCCCGTTGGGGGTGTAGTAGCGCGCCACGGTCAGCTTCAACCCGGAGCCGTCCTCCAGCTCGATGACGGTCTGCACGCTCCCCTTGCCGAACGTCTGGGTGCCCAGGATGGTGGCGCGGCCATGGTCCTGGAGCGCGCCCGCGACGATCTCCGACGCCGAGGCGCTCCCCGCGTTCACCAGCACCACCAGGGGATAGTCCGGCTCCGTGTCCCGGTCCTTGCTGCGCTCCTCCGTCGTCTGGCTCGGGTTGCGCCCGCGCGTGCTCACGATGGTGAGGTTGCCCGGCAGCCACAGGTCGCTCACGGCCACCGCCTGCTCCAGCAGTCCGCCCGGGTTGTTGCGCAGGTCCAACACCGCGCCTCGCAGCGGCTTGTCTCCATTCTGCGCGCGCAGCCGATCCAGCTCCTTGCGCAGGTAGAACGCCGTGCGGTCCTGGAAGCTCTTCACCTTCACGTGGGCGATGCCCCCGTACAGGGCCCCCTCCACCGCGATGATGCGGACATGGTCGCGGATGAGGGCCAGCTCTCGCGGCGCGCTGAAGCCCTCGCGCATGATGGTGAGCAGCACGCGCTTGCCCGCGGGACCGCGCATGCGCTGCATCACCTCCGCGTGGCTCAGGCCCCGCGTGCGCTCGCCGTCGATGGCGACCACCTCGTCTCCCCTCCGGATGCCCGCCCGGGACGCCGGCGTGTCCTCGATGGTGGCGGACACCCGGAAACCGTCCCCCTCGGGGGCCAGCTCGATGCCCACCCCGCCGTACTCGCCGGAGGTGTCGATCTTCATCTCCTTGAAGACCTCGGGCGGCATGAAGACGGTGTGGGGATCCAACGTGCCCAGCATGCCCTGGATGGCGCCCTGCATGAGCTGGCGCTCGTCCACCGGATCCACGTAGTTGTTCTCCACGTAGGACAGCACCCGGGCGAACACCTCGAGCTGCTCGTAGGACAGGGTGTTCGCGGAGGGCTCGCGTGCCTGGGCCGGGAACATGGGAGCCAGGAGCCACAGGCCGGCGGCGAGTGCCGCGCGCCAGGAGTGCAAGGAGCGCATGGAGGCGGACTCTACCATCCGGCCGCCTCCCGGTCCGGCTACAGCCCGGCGGAGTCGGCGAACTGGAGCAGTTCCGCCACCAGCTCGCTCGGCCGCTCGACATGCGGCAGGTGGCCGAAGCCGTCCACCACGCGCACCTGGGAGTGGGGCGGCAGGTGGGTGCGGAAGAAGTCGAGGCTCTCGCGGGGCAGGAGCTTCTCGTTGGCCCCCCACACGCACAACACGGGCATGGAGAGCCCCTGGAGCTGCTCGGGCTTGAGGTACTCGCCCGTGGCGATCACGTCCGCGCTCAGCGCCCGCACGGCGGGGGTGCCATACATCCCCCGGAGGGCATTGGCGAAGAACATCATGGCCCAGGGAGGCCGGTGGAACAGGCGCTGGGTGAGCGCGCGTGCCTGCTCGCCCGTGCGCACGTTCATGGACTCCAGCACCTCGCGGATGGACTCGTGCCCCACGTCCGCGCCCGCCGAGGCCACCAGGGCCAGGGCGCGAACCAGCTCCGGGTGCTCGGACGCCAGTTGCACCGACATGGCGCCGCCCAGGGAGTTGCCCACCACGAACGCCGGGGCGCCCACCACCTCGCGGCAGTAGCGCACCAGCATCTCGTACTGGCCCCGGACACATATCGGCCCGAGGCAGTACTCCGGGGAGAAGCCGTGCCCGGGCAGGTCCACCGCGAACACCCGCTCGAAGCGTTTGGCCAGCGGGAGGAGGACGCGTCCGAAGCCGCTGGCCGCCCCGCCCAGCCCATGTACCAGGACGATGGGTGGGCCCTTGCCGCTGCCCTTCAAGGTGAAGTGATGGAGGCGCTGTCCGCCCACCACGACTTCTTCCGAGCGCACCCCGCGCGCCACCAGCAGGCGCCGCGAGACTTCCTGGAGTCCGGAGATGAGGTCCACGACGAGACTCTAACTCCGACCCTGCCGCACCGCATCACCCCCCTGCGCCGCCTCCTGGGAGCCGGACGGGCGCTCCAGGGGAATACGTCGGCCCTCGGAGGCGCTGCGCTCGGCGGCCTGGATGATGCGGATGACCTGGCCGGCGCTCTCCGCGGTGACGGGGACGGGGCCCTCGCCGGCGATGGCCTGGGCGAAGAGCCGGTAGAACGACTCGTACTGGCCCGGCAACGTGGGCACCTCGCCCCCCTGGCTCAAGCGGCCATGGCGCGCGGCGGGCTCCTGGCCCCAACCCGCCTGGCCGGGCCGCAGCCCCGCCTTGAGCTGCTCCTCCTGTGGGTCCAGCCCGTACTTCACCCACGCGTCGCGCTCGCCCTGGAGGACGAAGCGGGGCCAGGGCTCATGCACCACGGAGCCGGAGCGCAGGATGACGCGCAGCTCGCCATAGCGCAGCAGCAGGTGGAACCAGTCCGTGGTCCGAGCGCCCTCGCGCTGCTGGCCGACATCGGCACTGACGGACTCGGGCATCCCGAAGAGCTGCAGGGCCTGATCGATGAGGTGGGGGGCGAGATCCCACAAGGTGCCGCCCCCGGGCACGGCGTCCTCCTTCCAGCGCGCCTTCACCTGGGGCCGGAAGCGATCGTAGTGGCTCTCGAAGCTGAACAACCTGCCGAGGCGTCCCTCCGCGAGCAACTGGCGCAGGGTGAGGAAATCGCCATCCCAGCGCCGGGTATGGAAGACGGTGAGGCAAAGTCCGCGCTCGCGCGCCAGGGCATCCAGCCGCGAGGCGTCGGCCGCATCCAGGGTGAAGGGCTTGTCGACGACCACATGTTTGCCCGCCCGGAGCGCGCGCTCGGCCAGCGGCGTGTGCGTGTCGTTGGGCGAGGCGATGACGACGACGTCGAGGGAGGGGTCCTCCACGAGCGCGTCCGGGGAGAGCACGCGCGCGCCGGGCCAGTCGCGCGCCACCTCCGCGGCGCGTCGGGTGGCGATGGCCGCCAGGGTGAACGCGGGCTCGGCGGCGAGCAGGGGCGCGTGGAAGACGGTGCCAGCGAGGCCGTAACCGATGAGGCCCGTTCTCAGGGGAGCGCGAGAGGAAGAAGAGGTCATGGATCGTCCAGGGTTCAAGGAGCGGCCACCAGCCAGGGCGCGGGATCCACGGCCTGACCGGAACGGCGGATTTCGAAATAGAGGTAGGCGCCCTTGAGCGAGCCCGTCTCGCCCACCTCGCCCACCGTGTCACCCGCGGCCACATGCGCGCCCACGCCCGGAGTCACGGAGGACAGGTGGGCCACCAGCGTGTGGTAGCCCCCGCCATGATCGAGGATGAGCAGGTTGCCATAGCCCCGCAGCCAGCCCGCGTACGCCACGGTCCCTTCGGCCACGGCCTTCACGGGAGTGCCCGCGGGAGCGCGGATGTCCACGCCCTTCTGCACGGTGACGGTGTTGAAGCGGGGGTTGACCACGCGGCCGAACCCCACCTCGATGACGCCGGGAGCGGGACGGGGCAGCTTGCCCTTGAGCGCCCCGAAGCCGGAGGTGGCGGGCCCCTCGTTCATCTCCTGGAGCACCCGGCCGAGGTCCGCGTCCGCCTGCTCCAGCTCGCGCACCATGCGCCGCGCCAGCTCCGCCTCGCCCTTGATGGTGCCCACCAGCTCCTCGAGCGCCTCCTGCTGCGCCCGGGCCATGCGCGCCTGCTCGCGCAGGAACGTCAGCCGCACGTCCAGCGAGCCCTGCAACCGGCGCAGCTCGGCCGCGACCCGCTGCCGCAATCGCGCCACGCGCTGCACCGTGCGCAGCTGCCGCAGGTCCTCCTCCAGCGTCGCCCGCAGCGCGCGCGAGCGCCACACCATGGCGGAGAAGTCCCGGGCGCTGAGCAGCACCTCCAGCGGCCGGCGGCGCATGAGCCGGTACATGCTCCACAGCCGGGGCGATAGCCGGCGCAACTGCTCGCGCAGCATCTCCCGCGTCACCTCGTCCTCGTGCTCGGCCACGGCCAGCCGCTTGCGGAAGACGGCGAGGTCTCGCTCCAGCACCTTCACCCGCTGGGCGCTGGTGGCGGCGCGCTGCTCCACCATCTCCAGCACCTCCAGCGCGGACACCTTGCGCGACTCGATGAGCGCGAGCGCCGCGCGCTGCGTGGACAGCTTCTCGCGCACGGACTCGCGCTCCGCCGCCTCGTCCTGGGAGAAGGCCGCGGGCGCCCACGACAACAGGAGGAGCAGCAGGAGCCGGTTCATACCCGGAGAAAGCGCCCCACCGCGATGAAGCTGCCCCCGAGGCCCAGCGCGCACCCCACCGCCACCATCTCCAGCGCCAGGGCCGGCTCCAGCAGGGGCACCGCGCCGCCCGGGCCCACCAGGAAGGACAGGAGCGAGTTCATCCCCGGCCCCACCAGCCGCTCGAACAGCGCGAGCCCCGCGAGCGCCACCCCGGCCCCCAGCAGCCCCTGGAGGAAGCCCTCGATGAGGAAGGGCATCTTCACGAAGCGATCCGTGGCGCCCACCAGCTTCTGGATCTCGATCTCTCCCCGCCGCGAGTAGATGGCCAGTTGCAGCGTCGCGGACACGATGACCACCGTGGCCAGCAGCACCACCGCGAACGCCACCCAACCGCCATAGCGCAGGGCGCGGGAAATAGCCGACAGCCGCTCCACGGCCTCCTCGCCATAGTCGACGCCGGTGACACCGGGCAGACCGCGCAGTTCCTGGGCCAGTTGCTTGAGCGCGCCGGGCGTGCGCCGCTCCGCGGGAACCTGCAGCTCCAGCGATGGAGGCAGTGGGTTCTCGGGCAGTTGCGCGAGCGCCTCGCCCAGGTCGCCCAGCTCCCGCGCCAGGCGGTCCAGCGCGGCCTGGGGAGGCACGAGCGAGGCGCGTCCACCGCTGGCTGCTTCCATGCGCTCGCGCAGCACCGCGGCGCCCTCCTCGTCGAGTCCGGGGGAGAGGTACACCGTCACCTGCACCTCGCCGCCCAGCGAGGCGAGGAGCGCGTCCACCCCGCGGCCCATGGCCTGGGCGAGCCCCGCGGCGAACAGGGCGATGGCGATGGTGGTCACGGCGATGAAGTGGACGAAGGGCGCATGGCGCAGCCCCGACGCCGCCGAGCGCCAGAAGTAGGCCGTCTTGGCCAGCACGCTCATCCCGCCGCCACCCGCCGGGCCGCCTTCACCCCATCCTCGTCCGACACGATGAAGCCCCCCTCCAGGCGCAGGGTGCGCTTCTGGTAGCGGGTGATGAGGCCGGTGTCGTGGGTGGCCACCATCACCGTGGTGCCTCGCACGTTCACGTCCATGAGCAGATCCATGATCTCCACGGTAAGAGCCGGGTCCAGGTTGCCCGTGGGCTCGTCGGCCAGGAGGATGGTGGGATCGTTGACGAGCGCGCGGGCGATGACCACGCGCTGCTGCTCACCGCCGGAGAGCTTGAGGGGCATGGAGCCCGCCTTGTGCTGCAGGCCCACGAGCTTGAGCATGCGGTGCACGCGCTCGCGCGCCTCGGCGCGGGGCACGCCCAGCACGTCCAGGGTGAAGGCGACGTTGTCCTCCACGGTGCGGTGCGGCAGGAGCTTGAAGTCCTGGAACACCACGCCGATGTTGCGCCGCAGGTAGGGCACGGCCGACTCGCGGATGCGCGCGATGTTGCGCCCGCCCACGAGGATCTGCCCCTTGGTGGCCTTCTCCGCGCAGAAGATGAGCTTCATGAGCGTCGTCTTGCCCGCGCCCGAGGGACCCGTGAGAAAGACGAACTCGCCCTTCTGCACATGCAGGTTGATGTCCGAGAGGACCGGCGGATCGCCCGGATAGGCCTTGTACACGTGGAACATCTGGATCATCGGCGGGGGGGATTATGGCCCCGCTCGCGCCGCATGTGCCACGGGACAGGCGAGCTACTGGTTGTTGTCCTCGCCCGCCAGGTAGCTGAGGATGACCTCGTCCAGGCTCTTCTCGGAGATGAGGTCCTCGCCGAACAGCGTCTCCACGCCCACCTCGTTGATCTTCGGCTGCACCTGCATGGCGCGCGCGGCGGCGATCTCCGGAGGGAGGTGGGAGGCGGGAGCCGCGGGAGGGGGCGCCTTGGGGGCGGCCTGCGGGCGCGCGTGGGGCGCGTCCTCGGCGGTGCCGAGCTGTCCGGGCTGGTAGTGGCGCACGCCCGTCTCGTAGCCGTCGTACACCCCATTGATGAGGTTGCGCAGCATCTCCTTGTGCTGCTCCTCCATCAACTCGCGCACGACCTCGGCGAGGCTCTCCGCGTTGAGGATGTCCGCGTAGGACGTCTTCTTCGACGCGAGGATGTTCCCGCCCACGAACAGGTGCGTGATGATGTGGGGATTGTTGACGCCCGAGTCCTCGGTCTGGACGTGGTAGACGCGACCCTTGTACTTGATGTTGTGGTTGAAGCCGGTGACGGCTTTTTCGAAGGTTTTCGCCATGCCCGAGTGAGCGGACCGTAGCAGTGCGACCCGGGCGAAACAAGAAACGCGTCGGATTGTGTGTGATGTCCGCCTGCTGGCCTCCCCGAAGAAGGAGCGGGCGAGCGGTTCGTTCACCATCAGACGCCGCTCCGCCTCCACATGGGATTAAAGTCCGTCTCCCCCAGGGGGAAGGCAGCGTCGGCGTTTGTCGGCGCAAGGGAAACGACGATGAAGACCGAGCTCAAGAACCAACTGCGCCAGCAGGACGCCACCGTCCTGGCCCAAGGCTACTCTCCAGCGATCCGCGCCATGGAGGTGTTCAGCATCGTCGCTTTCGTGGCGTTGGAGTCGGCGCTCGTCTGGCGGCTGTGGGGCAACCCCCTGGTGGGCCCCTGGATGGTGCTGAGCGCCGTGCTGCTGGGCTACCTGGCCGCGGACTTCGTCTCCGGCCTCGTCCACTGGATGGGGGACACCTGGGGGTCCACCGACATGCCCGTGCTCGGCAAGGCCTTCATCCGGCCCTTCCGTGAGCACCACGTGGACGAGAAGGCCATCACCCGGCACGACTTCGTGGAGACCAATGGCAACAACTGCCTCGTCTCGCTGCCCGTGGCGCTGCTCGCCCTGCTGCTGCCCCACACCAGCGCCACCTGGGTGTTCCTCTCCAGCTTCCTCGGGGCGATGATCTTCTGGGTGATGGCGACCAACCAGTTCCACAAGTGGTCCCACACGGACACGCCGCCCGCGCTCATCGGCTTGATGCAGCGCGTCCACCTCGTCCTGCCGCCGGACCACCACCGCATCCACCACACGGCGCCCTACGACAAGTACTACTGCATCACCGTGGGATGGATGAACAAGCCGCTCGCGCTCATCGGCTTCTTCCCGATGATGGAGCGCGTCATCACCTGGAGCACGGGCCTGATTCCCCGCAAGGACGACATCGGTGCCGAAGCGGCCCTGGAGCTCTTCCAGACCCAGGCCGCCGACGCGCCCCCCGTGGTGAAGGCCGCCCAGGAGCTGCTCGAGGGCGGCGCGCTCGCCGAGGAGCCTGCTGCCGTGTCCCCGGTGCGGCCGTCCTGACACACCGCCGCGCGATGGCTCGGCCCCTCAGAAGGTCAGGTCCACCTGCTCCGCCGAGGGGATGCGCCGCCCGAGGAAGCGCTCCCCCACTTCCACGAAGCGCTCGGGCACGTCGGTGACGAAGAAGTGGTGGGAGGGGGCGCGTCCCCCCGGCGCCAGCAGCCCGCGCTCCTCCAGCAGCCCCGCCACCACCTCGACGGTGGCCTCGGCCGAGTCCACCAGCGCCACCTCGGGGCCGACCACCTCCGCGATGATGTCCTTGAGCAACGGGTAGTGCGTGCAGCCCAGCACCAGCGTGTCCACCCCGCCGCGCACGAACTCCCCCAGGTACTCGCGCGCCACCAGCCGCGGCACCTCTCCGGAGAGCCAGCCCTCCTCGGCCAGGGGAACGAACAGCGGACACGCCCGGGCCTTCACCCGCACGCCCGCCGGTCCGGCCCCCTCCTCCAGCTCGCGCTGGTAGGCCCCTGAGCGGATGGTGCCCGGCGTGCCGATGACGCCCACCTGTCCCCCCCGGGTGCGCCGCAGTGCCGCCCTCGCCCCGGGAGCGATCACCCCCACCACCGGCACCGGCAGCGCCGCCGACAGCGCGGGCAGTGCCACCGCCGAGGCCGTGTTGCACGCCACCACCAGCACCTTGATGCCGCGCGCCAGGAGGAACTCCGCGTTCTTCAGCGAGTAGCGCGTCACCACCTCCCCGGACTTGGTGCCATAGGGCACCCGGGCCGTGTCACCCAGGTACAGGGTGCTCTCGCCGGGAAGCTGGGACATCAGGGACTTGAGGACGGTGAGTCCTCCCACACCTGAATCGAAGACACCGATGGGACTGTGGCTGTCTGGCCGCATGACGGGGGCTCCTATCACGTTTGATGCCAACCCATGGCGGCCCCCCCGCAAAGCAGAAGGGCCGAGGCAGTGGCCCCGGCCCTTCCCCACTCCGAGTCGCGGTGGACTAGTAGTGACGATAGAGGTTGACGGTGTAGGCGTCCGCTTCCCCCTTCTGGACGAAGGCCTTCACCGTCAGCACGGGCGGGTTGTTCAGGTTGGAGTAGGTCACCTGCGAGCCGCTCATGCCCTTGATGATCACATCGTAATCCCCCGGCCGCAGGTACTTGTAGAGGATGGGCGCGCCCGTGCAGGCCTTCGCATCGCCCTCCTCCCCGTAGACGAGCTTGCCCGTCACGCGATCACGCATGTTGATGCGCACCCCGGTGACACCCGCCTGCTCACACGTCTTGTACACGGAGCCGTCGAGCAACTCCCAGCGCAGCGACATGCCACCCACCGCCCAGAGGGTGTAGGACACCGAGATGGGGCTGCCCGCCTGCGTCGTCAGCGTCCCGCTGCGGTAGTAGTAGGGCGTCGCACCCGAGTTGGTGACGTTCATGCCCACGAACTCGATGCTGTGGGTGCCGGGCGCGATGAAGGGCGTGTGGACCTGATTGCCACCGATGCCGTCCTCACACGCCATGCGCGCCCACTCCCCGTTGTCGATGCGCACGTCCACGTGGGTCACCCCCGCCTGGGCGCAGTTGGGATTGGAGTTGCTGGTGCTGCCCTCGAAGGACCAGGAGACGTAGGCGAAGGAGCTGCCACCTCCCGGGGGGGAGAGGTTGACGTTCACCCGGATGTTGCCGTTCACCGTGAAGTCGCCGCTGGCCCGGTAGAGCACCTTGTTGTCGTAGCCCACCGCCTCCAGCGTGTAGCTGTAGGTGCGGGGCATGAAGTTGTGCAGCACGATGCCATCCGTCCCCGCGGTGTTGCAGGCGTACACGCCACCATTGTGGAGCGTCTCACCAGGGATGGAGATGCGGATGCTCTTCACGTCGGGCACGTCCGCGCACCGGCCCGCTCCAATGTTGCCGAACGTCCAGAGGAACATCACGTCCCCGGGATAGGTCGGCGTGGGCCGCGGCGGCGGGTCCGACGGCGTGTAGCAGCAGGGGCCGTCATCATCTCTGTCGACGATGATGCAGCCCGAACCGGCCATGGTCAGACAGAGGAATGCGAGCAGGATTCTGGCGTTCATGGAAGCGCTCTCGGGTGGGGAAGGGGGAGAGCGGGCGTTCAGCCCGTCACACTTCTTCCTGGACGCCCCAATCCGGGAATTATTCATTTCGTTCGTCGCAGCAACCAACCAACCCCCGTCCCCCCGGGCTTTGTTTGACCCACCCGGACCCAGGTGTTACGGCCTGCACCCCATGTTGATGCCCCGCTTCCCCCTGGCGCTCGGCGCCATGAACTACGTGCAGATCCTCCAGGACGCCTCCTTCCTGGAGCTGGGTGTCCTGGGCCTGCTCATGGTCGTCTCCGTGGCCTCCTGGGCGCTCATCGCCCTCAAGGCCACCCAGCTCTCGCGCGCCCGGAGCCAGTCCCTCGCCTTCCTCGACACCTTCTGGAAGGCATCCCGCCTGGAGGCCATCTACCAGGACGCGCAGAAGCTCGAGGGCTCGCCGCTGTCCAAGGTGTTTTGCGCCGGGTACGAGGAGCTGACCAAGCTCGCCCAGGCGAAGGAGGGCGCCAGTGGCGCCATGGCCGAGCGGCTCGGTGGCATCGAGAACGTGGAGCGGGCACTCAACCGGGCTTCCACCAATCAGCTCACGGACCTGGAGGCGCGCGTGTCCTTCCTGGGCACGGTGGGCTCGGCCGCGCCCTTCGTGGGCCTGTTCGGCACGGTCATCGGCATCCTCAACGCCTTCAACTCCATCGCCGAGCAGGGCAACGCCACGCTCGCCACGGTGGCCGCCCCCGTGGGCAACGCGCTGTTCGCCACCGCCGCGGGCCTCTTCGCCGCCATCCCCGCGGTGGTCGCCTACAACTCGTTCATCAGCCGCATCAAGGTGTTCGACACGGAGATGGCCAACTTCTCCGCGGACTTCCTCAACATCGTCAAGCGGCACTTCTTCCGCTAGGGAGCACGGCACACCATGGGCATGGGCTCCAACTCCAACAAGGGAAGTGGCCGCGTCACCATGAGCGAGATCAACGTCACGCCCATGGTGGACGTGATGCTGGTGCTGCTCATCATCTTCATGGTGACCGCGCCCCTCATCCAGCAGGGCGTCAAGGTGAACCTGCCCGAGGCGCGCGCCGCCGCGGTGGAGGCCTCCGACAAGAAGCTCGTGCTGTCCATCGACGCGCAGCGGCGCGTGTACCTCGGCGAGGCCGAGGTGCTCATGGCCGAGCTGGAGAAGAAGCTCGCCACCAACGCCAAGGCCCAGGCGGACAAGGAGCTCTACCTCCACGCGGATCGGGACGTGCCCTACGGCGTGGTGGTGGACGTCATGGCCGCCGCGCAGCGCGCGGGCATCACCAACGTGGGGATGATCACCGATCCCTCCGCGGGCGGCCGGGCCTCGGCCTCCAGCAAGGGAAAGAAGGAGGCGCGACGCTAGCCCCATGCATCCCGCCGCCAATCAGAGCCTGCTCGCCTCGCGTCCCTCGCGCGTGGGCCGCTTCCTGGGCTTCTCCCTGGCGGGCCACGCCCTCGTGCTGGCCGCCGTGGGCGTGTACACCACCTGGTTCCAGGCGCCTCCGCTGAAGCTGGAGCAGACGCCCATCCGCGCCACCCTGGTGCGCCAGGGCAAGCCCCGGGACGAGAAGCTCCTGCCCCGCAAGGAGCAACCCCCTCCGCCGCCTCCCAAGAAGGTGGAGGCGCCACCCTCGCCCACGCCCCCGCCGCCCGAGCCTCCCAAGGAGGCCGTGGCCATCCCGAGCCTCAAGCCGGAGCCCGCCCCCAAGCCCGCGCCCCAGCGCGGAGAGACCCAGGGCGAGAACCGCCGCGACCGGCTCTTCGGGGCCTTCGACAAGCTCGCCAAGCCCTCCAAGCAGGAGGAAGAACCCGAGGGCGCCGAGGATGGCGACCCCAATGGTGACGCGGCCAAGGCCGAGGGCGAGCGCTACTTCGGCCTCATCTCCTCGCAGGTGCGCCGCCACTACAACGTCGCGGACACCATCCCCGACAACGAACGGCTGATGCTCAAGGCCCAGGTCGCCATGCGCCTGGGCCGCGCCGGAGAGGTGCTCGAGGCCCGGCTGGCCAGGGCCAGCGGCAATAGCCTCTTCGACTCGGCCGTGCTGTCCGCGGTGAAGAAGGCCTCCCCCTTCTCGCCTCCCCCCGATCCCTTGCGCGACATGCTGCAGAAGAGCGGCATCGTCCTGGAGTTCAGTCCGTGAACGTGAAGAAAGCCCTCCTCGCCTCCCTGGTGTTGTTGTTGCCGCTCGCGGCGCTCGCCCAGGCGCCCGTCATCCAGATCTCCGGCGCCACCTTCCAGCCCCTCCCGCTCGCCCTCTCCACGCCCCTCACCCAGGGCGGCGAGGCCAGGTCCTCCGCCGCGGCCGTGGATGACGCACTGATGTTCGACCTGCGCGCCTCGGGCCTCTTCCAGGTGCTCGACCGGGCCAGCTTCCTCGCCGACGCCAAGGAAGGCATGACGGCGGGCAGCATCAACTTCGCGCGCTGGGCGGACGTGGGCGCCGAGGCCCTGGTGAAGTACACCCTCACGCGCGAGGGCGACGAGCTCAAGGCCGAGGCGCGCGTGTTCAACGTGGGCAACGGCCGCGAGGAGTTCAAGACGGCCCAGAGCGGCCCCAGCGCGCAGCCCTCGCAGCTCGCCCACAAGGTCGCCGACGCCATCTACCGCCACTACACCCGCGAGCCGAGCCCCTTCCTCGCCTCCATCACCTACGTGCGCAAGTCGGGCGCCAACCGGGACGTGTGGCTGGCGGACTGGGATGGCCGCAACGCCCGCCAGGTCACCCAGGGCGGCATCAACCTGCTGCCCGCGCTCGGGCCCGATGGTCAGCTCGGCTACACCTCGTACCAGCAGGGCAAGCCGGACCTGTACGTCCGCAAGTCGGGCGGAGACACCCTCCGGCTCAAGACGAACGACGGCCAGATGGCCACCGGCATCGCCTTCTCGCCGGATGGCAAGCGCGTGGCCTACGCCCTCGCGGAGGACGAGAGCGCTCAAATCTGGGTGGCCAATGCCAACGGCGAGGGCGCCCGGCAGCTCACCGACACGCGCTTCGGCATCAACACCAGCCCTGCCTGGTCTCCGGATGGCAAGCGCATCGCCTTCGTGTCCAACCGCGGGGGCTCGCCCCAGGTGTACGTGATGAACGCGGATGGCTCCGGCGTGCGGCGCCTCACCTTCCAGGGCAACTACAACCAGACGCCGAACTGGTCGCCGCGCGGCGATCTCATCGCCTTCACCGCGCGCGACGAGCGCAACGCCTTCGATCTGTTCACCGTCCACGTGGACACCGGGAAGATCACCCGCCTCACCCAGGATCAGGCCAACAACGAGGAGCCGAGCTTCTCGCCCAACGGGCGCCTGGTGCTCTTCACCTCCACGCGCAACGGCCCCTCGCAGCTCTTCGTCATGACGGCGGAAGGCAACAACCCCCTGCCCCTGCCCGGCCAGGACAAGGCCGCGCTCACCACGCCCGACTGGGGCCGCTAAGCGCTCCCTCCCAAGGGGGACTGCGTCTACACTCCCCGGCCCCATGGACCGGTCCCCCTTGCGAGCCCACTGGGCGCTCGACCCCGAAACACTCTTCCTCAACCACGGCTCCTTCGGCGCCTGCCCCACCCGGGTGCTCGAAGAGCAGTCCCGGCTGCGCGCGCGCCTGGAAGCCAATCCCGTGCGCTTCCTCCACCGCGAGTGGCCGGACCTCGCCGACGCGGCCCGTGGCGCGCTCGCGGACTTCCTCGACGCCAACCCGGACGACCTGGCCTTCGTCCCCAACGCCACCACCGGCGTCAACACCGTGCTGCGCTCGCTGCGCTTCGCCCCCGGCGACGAGCTGCTCACCACCGACCACGAGTACAACGCCTCACGCAACGCGCTCGACTTCGTGGCCCAGCACTGGGGCGTGCAGGTGGTGGTCGCGAAGCTGCCCTGGCCCACCCCCTCCCCCCAGGCCGTGGTGGACGCGGTGCTCGCTCGCGTCACCGAGCGCACCCGGCTCTTCCTCATCGATCACATCACCAGCCAGACGGGCATGATCCACCCCGTGGCCTCGCTCGTGCGCACGCTGCGCTCGCGCGGCGTGGAGACGCTCGTGGATGGGGCGCACGGGCCCGGTCAGGTGCCCCTGTCCCTGCGCGAGCTGGGCGCCGCGTACTACACCGGCAACTGCCACAAGTGGCTGTGCGCCCCCAAGGGAGCCGCCTTCCTCCACGTGCGCCGCGACGCGCAGCCCCTCATCCGCCCCCTCGTCATCAGCCATGGGTACAACTCGCGGCGCGAGGATCGCTCGCGCTTCCGCCTGGACTTCGACTGGCTCGGCACGAACGACCCCACCCCCTTCCTGTGCATCCCCAAGGCGATTGAAGTCATGGGCGGCCTGGTGCCCGGCGGCTGGCCCGAGGTGATGGCCCGCAACCACTCCCTGGCGCTCGCCGCGAGAACCCTGCTCCACCAACGACTGGGCGGCGCCCCCCGCTGCCCCGAGGACATGGTGGGCAGCATGGCCACCGTGGCCCTCCCGGACGGCTTCCCCGAGGCGCCCTCCGTGCTCGGGTTGGATCCGCTCCAGGAGCGGCTCTTCCTCGAGCACCGCATCGAGGTGCCCATCACGCCCTGGCCCAAGGCCCCCCAGCGTCACGTGCGCGTGTCCGCCCAGCTCTACAACTCGCCCGCCGAGTACCAACGGCTGGCGGAAGCTTTGGAGGCGCTGGCGCGCTGAGTAAGCTGCGCTGAATGCCTCGATACGCCACCATCGACGTGGGGACCAACTCGGTCCTCCTGCTCGTCGCCGACCGCCATCCCGATGGCCGCTTCCACTCCGTCCAGGAGCGCGCGGAAATCACCCGCCTGGGACGCGGCGTGGACCAGAGCCGCCGCCTGTCCCCCGAGGGGATGGAGACCACCCTCCAGGTGCTGACCGACTTCGCCGACGAGGCCCGGCGCCTGGGGGCCGAGGCCATCGCCGTGTCCGCCACCAGCGCGGCGCGCGACGCGGAGAATGGCGCCGAGTTCCTCGCCGCCGCCCGCTCGCGCGCCGGAGTCACCGTGGAGATCATCCCCGGCGAGCTGGAGGCCCAGCTGTCCTTCACCGCGGCGTACGCGGACTTCGGACGCACGGCGCGCGGCCCCCTCGTCGTGGTGGACATCGGCGGAGGCTCCACCGAGTTCATCTACGGGGACACCGCGGGCAAGGTGACCTTCCGCCACAGCTTCGACGTGGGCTCGGTGCGCATGACCGAGCGCTACGTGCGCGCCGATCCCCCCTCCGCCGAGGACCGGGCCCGCGTGGAAGCCCACCTGCGCGAGACGTTCTCCTCGCTGCCACCCTGCCCTCCGGGCGCCCAGCTCGTGGGCATCGCCGGCACGGTGACCACACTCTTCACCGTGCGCCACGCCATCGATCCGTATGACCCCGAGCGGGTGCATGGAGGCACGCTGTCGCTCGCGGAGTTGGACGCGCTGGTGGACTCCCTGTGCCAGAAGCCTCTCGCCGAGCGCCAGGCGCTGCCCGGCCTGCAACCCAAGCGCGCCGACGTGATTCCCGCCGGAGCCCTCGTCCTGCGCGAGTGCCTGCGGGCGCTCCGCCTGGACAACTGCCTCGTGAGTGATCGCGGCCTGCGCTGGGGCCTGCTCGCGCACCGCTTCGGAGCCACCTCTTGAGCCCGCCCGTCGCCGTGGCCGCCCCGGCCGCCGCCCCCAATAGCACCTACGCGCTGTTCATCCTCTCGCTCATCAACCTGGTCAACTACCTCGACCGGTACATCGTCACGGTCGCCCTGCCCCACATCCAGCGCGACTTCCAGCTCGACAACACCCAGGCGGGACTGCTCGGCAGTTTCTTCATGGTGGTGTTCATGCTGGCCTCGCCCATCAGCGGCTTCCTGGGCGACCGCGTTCCGCGCCGCTTCCTGGTGGCCGGAGGCGTGCTGCTCTGGAGCCTCGCCACGGGGGCCTCGGGACTGGCGAGTACCTTCGCCGCGCTGATGGTGGCGCGCGCGTGCGTGGGCATCGGCGAGGCGGGCTATGGCGCGGTGGCCCCCTCCATCATCTCCGACCTCTTCCCACGCGAGCAGCGCACGCGCGTGCTGTCCATCTTCTACATCGCCATCCCCGTGGGCGCGGCGGCTGGCTACGGGCTCGGCGGCTGGTTGAGCAACGCCTACTCGTGGCACGTGGCCTTCTACGCCGGAGGCGTGCCGGGCATCATCCTCGCCGTCCTGGCCTTCTTCATGCCCGAGCCCCAGCGCGGCGCCATGGACGGTCCGGACGCCCAGAAGAAGCTGCCCTTCCTCGTGGGCCTCAAGGGCCTGGGACGCAACCCCGCCTTCTGGTGGACCACGAGCGGCTACACCCTGATGACGTTCTCCATCGGCGGACTGGCGTTCTGGCTGCCCACCTTCCTCGTCAACGAGAGGGGGATGCCGCTGGATCGCGCGGGCTTCCTCTCCGGGGCGGTCACCGCGCTCGCGGGCCTGTCGGGGACGATCGCGGGCGGCTGGCTGGGAGACAAGATGGACCAGCGGATGCCGGGCGGAGGTCTGCGCCTGTCGGGCGTGGGACTGCTGCTCGCCGCGCCGCTCATGGTCCTGTCGGTGAGGGTGTCGGCGCACGCCCCCATGTTCGCCATCATCTTCCTGGCCCAGTTCCTCATCTTCCTCAACAGCGGGCCCATCAACGCGGCCATCGTCAATGGCGTGCCCCCCGCCTTCCGCGCCTTCGCCATGGGGCTCAACGTCCTCTTCATCCACATGCTGGGTGATGCCCTGTCCCCCACGGTGATTGGTAAGCTGGCGGACGTCAGCAGCCTCGGCCTGGCCATCCAGGTGAATGCGATTCCAGTGCTTCTGGGAGGGCTCGCGCTATTGATGGCGGGCAAGGCGTTCAAGCACGTGAACGCCTGAGGAACCGGGCTCCTCCCGGTTCCGCTCACCCAGGAGAAGCCTTTGAGCAGCCTGCTCTTCTCCCCGCTGACTCTGCGCGGGGTCACGTTGAAGAACCGCATCGCCGTCTCGCCCATGTGCCAGTACTCGAGCGAGGACGGCTTCGCGAACGACTGGCACTTCGTCCACCTGGGCTCCCGGGCCGTGGGCGGCGCGGGGCTCATCATCCTCGAGGCCAGCGCCGTCGAGGCCATCGGCCGCATCACCGCGCAGGACCTCGGCATCTACAAGGACGAGCACGTCGCGCCGCTCGCGCGCATCGTGAAGTTCCTCCACGAGCACGGCTCGGTGGCGGGCATCCAGCTCGCGCACGCCGGGCGCAAGGCCTCCACGAGCCCGCCCTGGAAGGGTGGAGCCCCCATCGCCCCCAACGCCGAGGGCGGATGGACTCCCGTCGCCCCCAGCCCCCTCGCCTTCGACGAGAAGTCCAATGTGCCCACGGAGCTCGACGAGGCGGGCATCCAGCACGTCATCCGTGCCTTCGCGGAGGCGGCCGACCGGGCCCGGACCGCGGGCTTCCGGCTGGTGGAGATCCACGGCGCGCACGGCTACCTGCTGCACGAGTTCCTCTCCCCCCTGTCCAACAAGCGCACGGATCGCTACGGCGGCTCCTTCGAGAACCGCGTGCGCTTCACCCGCGAGGTCACCCGCGCGGTGCGCCAGCGCTGGCCCGAGGAGCTGCCGCTCTTCGTGCGCCTGTCCGCCACGGACTGGGTCGAGGGCGGCTGGACGGTCGAGGACTCGGTGGCGCTCGCGAAGCTGCTCAAGGAGGACGGCGCGGATCTCATCGACTGCTCCTCGGGGGCCATCGTGCCCGGGGTGAAGATTCCCGCCGGGCCGGGCTACCAGGTGCCCCTGTCCGAGCGCGTGCGCCGCGAGGCGGGCATCGCCACGGGCGCCGTGGGCTTCATCCAGTCCGCCTTCCAGGCCGACAGCATCCTGCGTACCGGACAGGCGGATCTCGTGCTGCTCGCGCGGGAGCTGCTGCGCGACCCGTACTGGCCCCTGCACGCGGCGAAGGAGCTGCACGCCCAGGTGACGTGGCCGAAGCAGTACGAGCGCGCGCAGAACTGAGCCGGCGCGGACTCAGCGCGAGCCCAGGCGCCCCAACGGAAGGCCGAAGTGCGAGAGCAGCAGTTGCTCGCGTTCCTCGGCCGCCCCGAGCCAGCGCTCCATGAGATGTCCCTCCTCCGAGAGGAGGAGCCGCTCGCCGCGCAGGGTCACCCGGCCCCGGGGCGTCTTGCGCGTGCAGAACAGTTCCCGCCGCAGGGGCGACCCGGGCGGCGGGTAGTCCCGGCCGAGCGCCACGACGTCCTCCCATCGTCTCGGCTCACGCGAGAACGTGTAGAGCCACGGGCACGAGCCGTCCGGCTCCTCGCGAGCGAGGACCCACTCCTCGCCCTGAGACTCCAGGAGGAACATCCGCCCCGCCGTGGGCCAGCGTCCGGGGACCAGGGGCAGGGGCTCGTCGAAGGCCTCCCCGAAGCCCACGTCCACGAGCCACTTCTCCTCCAGGGCGACTTCCAGGACGAGGTGCGCGAACCCGGGCGCCATGGGCCACTCGCCCGAGGGGGACACCCGCGCCGCCAGGTACGTCACCTGGAAGCCCAGCTCGCGCAGCAGCGCGGCGAACAGGCCATTGAGCTCGAAGCCCAACCCTCCCCGGTTGCCCCGCACGAGCTTGTCGAAGAGCGCCCCCTCCTCCAGCACCATGGGCCGGCCGCCGAGCACATCGAGGTTCTCGAAGGGCAGCGCCTCGAGATGCTGGAGGTGCAGGCGCCGCAACGTCTCCTGCGTGGGCCGTAACGGACCTCGGTAGCCCATCCGCTGAAGGTAGAGACCGAGATCCATGCACGCACCAGCATAGAGCCCGTGCGACACGCGCCCAAATCCGGGCCACCTCCCACACTCCCAGGCTGTCGACTGTCTACCGTCCGTTCTTGCGGACGGACAGCTCCACGATGAAGTCGGGCCCGCCCTGAGCACGGCCCTCGGCCCACTCCAGCACTCCGGGCCGATCGTCCCCGGCCCACAGGCCCAGCAGCTCGTACGTCATCCACTGGGCGAGCGAACGCGCCACCCGCTGCGCGCCCTCGCGCGACACCGTCGACAGCGAGCCCTGCGCATCCATCAGCCCGCGCACCAGCCTCGCCGGAATCATCCAGCACTCGGCGCGCAGCGCGGGCGGTACCAGGAACAGACAGACGGAGGACTCGCTCCGGCCCAGCACCGCGTCCACCTGCTCGCGCGCCAGCCGCAGGTTCGGCGCCCACTGGCCCTCGCCCCGCTGCTCCAGCTTGCGCGCCTGCACCAGCACCGCGCGCTTCGTCGTGAGGAAGCCCTCCACCTCCACCGTCAGCACGAAGCCCAGCTCCACTCCGGCCGGCCTCGCCCCCTCCGTGGCCTCCGTCCCCTGCCCCGCTTCCTCGCGGCGCCGGTACTGGAAGCCCAGCTCCAGGGGCACGGGCTGTCCCTGCGCGAGGAGGATCGACAGGTCCGAGCGGATGCTCTCCACCTCGTTCTTCAGCTCCTCCAGCAGCCGGGACACCAGGACGGACTCGTCCTCCCGGTAGTGCTCCGGGTAGCGCGCGGAGAAGTCCCGCTCCACGCGGCCGAAGGCGCCCAGGAGCAACTCCTCCAAGTCGCGATCCCGCAACCACGTCCGGCCGCCCCCGAGCGTCAGGGCCCCGGCGGAGCGCAGATGCCGCAAGGCCCCCGTCAGGGTCGCGGGCGTCGCCGGCTCGGAGGACTCGGGCCCCGCCGCGAGCCACGCGTTGATGGCCCGCACGCGGAAGCGCACCCGCGTGGAGGGATGATCTCCCAGCCGGCGCAAGAGCCTGCGATCCGTGGACGTCTTCACCAGCGACAGCGTCACCAGCTCGGCCTCGGAGGCGGCCGCGTCCGGCGCGCACCACAGGACGAACTCCATCGCCGCCTTGCGCAGCACGGGCTTCTTCGCATAGCGGCGCGTCACCTCCTGCCGCCACGCCGCCAACTCGTCCGCGCCGGGCCGGTGCTCCGACTCCATGCGGGGCCACAGCTCCGCGCACTCCTCGGCGAGCCACTCCAAGGCATCCGCCACCGGCAGGCTCCGCACCCGCTCGCGCGCCCGGTTACGGCACTCGAAGGCATCCTCCGCGCCCTGGCGCAGCGCCACCCGGAACAGCCGCTCCTCCACCCACAACAACACGAGCGCCAGGCCCGGCTCGGCCTTGGGCACCAGCCGATCCCAGCAGGTGTCCACCACCCGCCGGTGCCTCGCGAGCTCCCGATCCTCGTGGAGGCTGGCCACCACCGCGTTCAGGGACGCGCGCAGGCCCTCCACCGGCGGCTCGAAGGAGACCAGCACCTCACTGAGGTTGTCGATGACCGCCACCGCGCCTCCCTCCTCCAGGTTCCGGGCGAGCAGCAGGCCCGCCCGCGTGCACCAGCGCGCCTCGCGCTTGCCATGCGCGTAACACCCCAGGAAGCCACGCAGCTCGCCCGGGCTCCGCGCCGAGGCCACGAGCTGGAAGAGCTTCTCCTCGAGGATGTCGCGGCACTCGCGCCAGGGAATCTTCGCCGCCCGCTCGCGGATGAAGGCCATCAGCTTGTCGCGGCCCTCGCGCAGGTGCGGCAGCAGCTCCCGGAGCTGATCCAACCGGCCGATGAGCCGCTTGTCCGAGCCCAGCAGCGTCTTCACGTCCACCGCCACCGTGTCGTTGAAGCACAGCACCCGGCCGTCGAACGTGCAGCGCACGCCGCTCACCAGGCGCCGCAGCTCGTCGGGGTGGCGCTTGAGGTAGCGCGCCACCACCTTGGACAGCTCGGCGTCCACCTCGCGCGTGAGCGGCTCGAGCGCCTCGCCCTGTCCCCCACCGCGCAGCACCTGGACGAGCTGCTCCTGCCGGGAGAGCAGCCGCAGGAGCAGCTCGCGGGGCGCCTGCGAATAGGGCCACAGCAGCTCGCCCGAGTGGGCCAGCAGGAACAACAGCTCTCCGGGAGAGCGCGAGCCCACGTCCAGCCGGGCCCAGGTGGCCACCTGCGCCCGCTCGCGCTCCTCCAGGGTGGCCCGCCGCACCCAGTCGGCGAGCTGCTCGGCCCACTGGGGACGCGAGGCGAGGACCGCGTCGGCGGGAGCGCCCGAGGCCTGCTCGTAGAGCGCCTGGAGGGAATCAGGCCAGTGGGGATCGACGGAGGACATGGGCCGCTTACCGCCCTGGTATCACATCCGACGTCGCGGCAGCAGGCGCCAACCTCGGGTGGTACTCCCCCGCCAGCCGCTCCACCTGCTCCGCCAGGCCCCCTCCCTCGGCGAGCAGGCGGGCCTTGAGCCGCGCCCGGTTGCCCAGGGTGAAGAACACGGACACGTCATGCCGCACGACGCTCCAGCGCTCGGAGAAGTACAGCGTGAGGAGCGCGAGCGGAGGAACGCCCAGCAGCACCGCCACGCCCACCGGCGCCCCGAGCCACAGCCACGCCCCCACCGTGAGCGCCGCCCACCACACCGCCGACGTCACCGCCGCCGCGAGGAACTTCACCGTCGCCTGCACGTCCAGCTCCGCGTTGCGGCTGGCCCAGCGCGGAAACAGATAGGGCACGTAGAACAGACACAGCCCCACGAGCGACAGGGGCAAGCCCACCGCGAGCAACAACAGGTTCTTCAGCGCGAAGCGCGCCACGGGAGCGGGCTGGTACTCCAGCGACAGGTCCGCGGGGTCGGCGCGCACCAGGGACAGGTGGCGCTGGAAGGTCATGAGCTGGCCGCGCACCCGCTCGAAGCGCTCGGGCTCTTCCGCGCGGAACAGCTCGAGCCCCCGCGCCCAGTAGCGCAGCCGCTCCGGATCCTTCGCCTGCTTCTGGCGCAGGGCGTAGAGGTCCTCGGCCAGTTGGATGAGCGGCAGGTCCTCCCACTTGTCCAGGTTGAGGGTGACGGCGCGCAGCGCTCCGGCGATGCGCTCGGTGAGCGCGCGCACCGAGGCGGCCTCGTCCGCGCCGTCCGCGGGCAGGAAGTCGCGCACGTCGATGGGCGGGCCCACCTCGATGAGCACCTCGCTGCGGAACAGATGCTTGTCCGCGTACGTGAGGCCCACGGGGACGATGCGCACGGCGGCCCCCTGCTTCGCCGCCCCGAGCGCGATGCGCGCCGCGCCCGTCTTCAGCTCCGCGAGCCCCGGCTCCGAGTGGCTCTTGCCCTCGGGAAAGAGGGTGATGGCCCGGCCCGCCACGAGCGCTCCGCGCGCCGCGTCCAGCGTGCCCTCGTTGCGGCCCATCTGCGTGGGGTCGTCCTGCTTGCGGTACACGGGCAGCGCCCCGAGTCCCCGGAGCAGGGCACCAATCACCGGAATGCGGAAGAGCGGTTCCTTGGCGAGGAACGTCACCTGCCGGCGCGTGAGGATGAAGACGAGCGCGGGATCGATGAGCCCGTTGGGGTGATTGCCCACGAAGATGACGGGCCCCTCGGACTCGGCCTGAGGGGCATGCACCTTCACCCGGTAGAAGAGCCGCAGCAACAGCGCCACCACAGTCCGCACAAAGCCGTAGAACACGCGCGCAGTGTACACCGGGCGGCGCACGGCCCGGAGCCCGGCATCTCAGAACGCGCCGATGCTGAAGTGGATCTGCCCCCAGGGCTCGTTGAGCACCTCGTCCGGGTCCAGGTTGATGCCCACGTCGAAGGCGAGCGGGCCCACGGGCGTCACGTAGCGGAAGCCGGCGCCCACCGTGTAGCGCAGCGCGGAGAACTGGTAGGCCGTCCAGTCCAGCCAGAGGTTGCCCGCCTCCAGGAAGAGGCCCAGGTCGAACGAGGAGCGCACGGGGATGCGCAGCTCCGTCTTGGCCAGGGTGAACAGCTCACCGCCCTCGCTCACGGGCGGCTGCCCCGCGAGCAGGGTCAACAACTCCGCGCTACAGCCCGCCGGCTGGATGAGCGAGCGGCAATCGGCCACCTGGCGCCGCAACTGCGCGCGCCGGTCCTCACCGAGGATGCCGTCCTCGCGAAAGCCGCGCAGGTTGCTGGAGCCGCCCAGGAAGAAGCGCTTGGAGCCGATGACCCGGGCGTCCTGCTCCAGCGGCACGATGGTGCCCGCGCGAACCGACACCGCCAGCACCGTGCCCGAGGGCAGGGGCGCGTACACGCTCGCGTTCCCCGAGAGCTTCACGTTGTTCAGGGGCAGCGCTTCCAGAGGGGTGCCGCTGCTCGTGGTTTGGTACGATTGCAGATCCTTCATCAACTCGGCGCTGGTGGACACCAACAAGCCCTTGTGGGGATTGGCCGGGTTGTCGCGCAGATCCACCGTCGTGGACGCGCGCAGGGAATGAAGGATGAAGAAGCCGTAGGGGAAGCGCAGCCGCTCCTGGTCCGCCCGGTCCAGCGTGGCGAGCGGGCGGGTGCCGGCCTGCAGCACGTTGCCCTCCAGCTCGTACTGGAGCGCGGCGTTCAACCAGCGCGTCACCGACCAGTCCAGACCCGTCACCGCGGCGACCCGGGAGGACAGATAGGAGGGCCGCTGCACGCGCTCGGTGATGAGATCCAACCGCGCGCCGACCTCCAGGGGCTGCAGGCCGTAGAGCCGCGGCAGCACCGCCGACAACACGGCACGCCCGCCGAAGTCATTCACCCACGGCGACGACTCCGGACACTCCTCCGGAACCGTCGCGCACGTCAGCCGGATCGCGCTCGCCTTCTCCACGCCCTGGGTGCTCCACCCCACGTAGTTGAGCTTCAACCGGGCGGACAGGTTGAGGCCGCGGCCATCCACGTTCGTGCGGGCCACGTCCAGCACCAGGCGCGGACCTTCCGACAGGAAGTAACCCCCGGCGATCTCTCCCTCCCAGCGCGGGCGCTCGCGCACCTCCACCACGATGTCCTTGCTCGCCTCCGGCACCTCCGGCTTGTCCAGCCGCACCGTCACCTGCCGGAAGATGTTGAGCAGCGCGAGCCGGCGCTGGCTCTCGACGAGCTTGTCCGGCACCACCACCTCGTCTTCCTTGAGACGCACCGTGGCGCGCACCACGTCCTCCTCGGTCCGCGCCAGGCCGCGCACGAGGATGCGGCCCACCGTCACCCGGGGCCCGGGCTCCATCCGGAAGAGCAGCGACACGCCCGCCTCCCCCGGCGTGGGCTCGGCCTCCACGCGGGCGAAGAGATAGCCCTGACGGCCCAGCTCGGTGACGAGCTCGCGCCGGCCGGACTCCACCGTGTCGGGGTTGAGCGCATCCCCGGGCGCCACGTGCACGAAGCGCTGGCCCTCGAAGCCCGGGGGACCGCCCTCCAGACGCACCGCCCCCACGCGCAGGGGCGTGCCCTCATGCACCTCGAACCAGGCCTCGGCCGTGCCTCTCGTCAGGCGCTCGCGCAGGCGGGTGAAGCGCACGTGAGCCTCCAGGAAGCCGCGCTCCCGGTACGCCTCCGTCATCGCCTCCGCGGCGTCCCGGTAGGCCTCCTCGACGAAGACGATGGCGGGATCCAACAACCACTCGGCCGGTCCCCGGCGCGAGTCCTCTGGCCCCATCTCCGCCACGCCCCGCAGGCGCGGCGGCGAGCCCGGCTGGGGCGTGCCGGCCCGCAGACGCTCGGTGAGCATCTCGCGCAGCGCCTCGTTGGACAGGACCGTGTTGCCCTGGAAGTGCACCCGGCTCACGCGCAGCACGGGCCCCTCCTCGATGTCGAAGGCGAGCACCGCCGCCTCTCCCTGGGGGTGCACCAGCTCGCGCGGCTCCACGTGCACGGAGTGGAAACCCCGGTAGAGGTAGAAGCTCTCGAGCCGCCGCGCCAGCCGCGCCACGGTCGCCCCGTCCAGGGGCTCCGCGCCCTCGTAGGCGAGCACCCGCCGGAGCAGCGCGTCCGCGAAGTGATGGTTGCCGTGGAAGTGGAGGCTGAAGCGCGGCCCGGCGGACAGGGGCACCACCACGGTGGCCGCGCCCGCCGCCTCGTCGAGGATGGGCTGGCCCACGCTGGCACGCCAGTGCCCGCGTTCGCGCAGCAGGGCGCGCAGCCGCTCGAGACCCGCGTCCAGTCCTCCCTTGTCCAGCACTCCGCCCACGCGCAGGCCCAGCGTGGCGAGCAGCTCGGACAGGGGCAGCCCCGGACTGCCCGTCACCGACACGGCCGCCACCTGCGTGGGCCGGCCCTCGAAGATGGTGAAGACGAGCGCCACGCCGCCGGACTCCTGCTCGCGCGTGAGCTCGATGCGGGCCTCGTTGTAGCCCTGGCGCCCGTAGGCCCGGGCCATGGCCTGGCGAGCCGCGTCCAGGCGCTCCTCGTCGAGCCGCTGTCCCACGATGATGCCCTGCGCCTCGAGCACGTCCAGGAGCGCCTCGTCCTGGAGGACGACATTGCCCTCCACCGCGAGGCGCAGCAGGGGTTGAACGGGTGTGAGCTCGAACACCACGCGCACGCCCCCGGGCACGTCCACCGAGCGCACGACGATGTCGGAGAAGCGCTCGCTCGCCCACAGCCGCTCCATGGAGCGCCGCACGGCGCGGGCGGACAGGGCCTGGCCCTTGCGGACCGCCACCAGCGACGCGAGCCCCTGGGTGTCCGCGTCACCTGGCAGGTGCAGCTCCACGCTCACGACCGTGGGGGTCTCCGGCTGCGCCACCGCCAGCGGGGACAGCAACCACAGGACGAACGCCAGCGCTACTCGGACTCCCAGCCCAGCTTGAGCTCGAGTCCAAGGTTTCCAAGGGTGCCGAGGGCGTTCTCGCTGTGCTCGTTGTCCCACTGAAGCTGCGCGGAGAGTCGGTTGTCGAAGCGGTACTCGGCACGCGCTCGGGTGCCGCGCCCGCTCACGGGCTGTGAGAGCCCAATCTTAAGCTGCTCCGTGAGGAACTTCGACTCCAACCGTGCCGTGGGCTCGGCCTGTTGGGTGACATCGTTGTAGCTGGTGGAGATCTGCAGGGACAGTTCCTTGAGGACCGGGTTGCTGGGAAGGAAGCGCTTCACCTGCCGGTCCAGGCCGGACATGTTGAAGAAGGCCTCGGCGGCGAGCCCCACGCCCGCCGAGGTGGCCGTCTCCCGGTCCGTGCTCATGAAGCCCAGAGTGAGCAGCGACAGCACGTCGCCCTCGGGCAGGGCCGGCTCGGAGGTGAGCAGCACCTGGGGCGCGGCGGGACGGCCGAAGGCGTGCAACTTCACCTGGTATTCGCGCACCTGGGACTGGGCGCGCAGGTCGAACACCGGATCAATGCCATAGCGGTCCTGGAATTCAATCTGTCCGCGGGTGATGGCGAACTGGTTGGTGCGGAAGAAGGCCCGGCTGTTCGCGTCGGTCTCCACCGTGCCGAGCACGCCCGGACGCACGTTGGTGCCGGTGAGGCGCAACGAGCCCGTCAGTCGAGCCTGGGCCAGGTTGTTGTCCACGTACACGTCGTTCAGGTTCAACCCGACGTCCAGGGTCAGGTACTCGCGAGGACGCTCGGCGGTGGGGGAAGGCAGCACGATGCGCCGGGACAGCCGCTTGAGGATGTCCTCCAGCTCCAGGCCGCGGCGGTAGCGCAGGCCGCGGATGTCCAGCACCCCGCCCAGCTTCAGCGCGTCCGGCGTGCCGGTGAGCGACAACTGCCCGGTGGTGGTGAAGGGCAGGTCCTCGTGGAAGCGCACGGGCACGTCGGAGAGCAGCACGTCCAACGACACGTCCTTGGGCTGGAAGTCCCGCAGGCGCACGTCCCCCTGGGCCTGGACGCGGCCCTCATTGAGCGTGCCCTCCAGGGACTCGAGGAGGATGCGCTGCTCGGTGAACTGCACCCGGCCGGACACCGACCGGGCCGCCATCGGCTGGTCACGCAGGGACAGCCGGGCGTCGGAGATGAGGGCCGTGCCCGCCAGGGACGGACGGTCCGGCCTGCCGCTGGCCACGGCGCTGAGCTCCACGCGCCCCGAGGTGCGCGTGAACATCGGCGCGAGCGACTCCAGCAGGCGCAGGTCCACGGCGCCCTGGAGGAAGAACTCCATCTGCTCGGGAGTGGCCCAGCCGCTGGCGGACAATGTGGTGTCCTGGCCGCGCAAGGTGAAGGAGGGCACCTGCAACCGCCCGTTCGCGTAGTCGAGCACGATGGGGCCCTCGTTCTCGGTCGAGACGTCCTCGCGCGACAGGGCGAGCCGCTCCACCTGGGCCTTGAGCTGGAGCGCATCCGTGTCGCGCAGCGCGCCCTGGGCCTGCACCACCGCCTTGATCGAGCCGGACACGCCCCGGGTGAAGGCGTTGGCGGGCAGCAGGGGACGGATCTCCGGCAGCTCCAGCGTCACCAGGGACTCGAAGGGATAGGGCTCCTTGAGGCGCAGGGACAGCACGCCGCTCGTGTCGCGCGAGGGGCGGCCCACCACCTGCAACTCGCGGCCCTCGAGCCGGGCCTCCAGGTCCATGTTGCCGAGGTCGCGCTCGGCGAACGTCACCCGGGGGCCCCACACCCGCGCCATCGTCACCGGCACGTCCGTGTTGCCCGACACCGTGCCCTCCAGCGCCAGCGTCCCCTCCACGCCCAGGCGCCGGGCCGACTCCGGGCCGACGAGCTCCGCCAGGGACAGGCGCTCCCCGCCGAAGCGGTAGTCCAGCCGGCCCTTGTCCGGCCCGGAGAGGAAGAAGGAGCCCTCCACCCAGGTGAGGCCCAGCGGCCCCTCCAGCGCCGTGCGCTCGAGCACCATGGCCCCGCTCCGATCGAAGCGCAGCCGCGTCGAGCCATCCCCCATGCGGCGCCCGTAGTAGGTGGTGTTGCGGAAATCCAGGGCGACCAGTCCCTCGAACTGCTCCAGCGGGCTGTCGATCTCCACGCGGCCCGAGGCCTCGCCCACCAGCGGCCCCTGCATGAGGGAGACGTTGGGGTGCATGGGGGCGATGAAGTCGATGAGATCCTCGGTGCGGCCGCGCGGCACCTCCACCTCGGTGCGCAGGTGCAGGGAGCGGCCGAAGGTGAGCGCCGCGTTGCCGAAGTACTGGGTGCGCCCCTTCTGGCCGGAGAACAGGGGCAGGCCCAGCACCTTGTCCTGGTACGTCACCTTGCCCTGCACCACACCCAGGTCGAAGTTCCAGAACTCGAAGTCGCGCAGGGACAGGTCCGCGCCAATGCGCACCTTCGTGTAGGGGCCCTCGACCGTGGTGCTCACCGAGCCGTGTCCCGCCCACGCGAGCTGGGCGATGTGGCCGAAGTCCGAGAGGTCCACGTCCCCCCGCACATCCACCAGCAGGCCGCGCTGGGTATCGAAGAAGAGCGTGGCACCACCGCCGAGACGCGAGCGGCCCGAGTCGATCTGCATGTCGGAGAAGGTGACGCGGTCGGACAGCAGCGCCACCCGCGTGCGCGCGTGGCCCCGCTCGTAGGTGAGGAAGGTGCGTCCGCGATCCGCCGGCGCATCGAAGGCGCGCGAGGCGAGCACGAAGCGGCCGTGGGCCAGGTCCAGGTCACCCGAGAGCTGGAGCTTGGGCAGGAGCGTGCCGGACAGGCGGGCCTTGGCCGTCGTGACGGGGAAGTCCACCCAGGAGCCCGGAACGCCGGCCTTCTCCAGGATGCGGCCGAACGACGCGTCGTGGACCTCCAGCGCGAGCGAGACCGGCAGGCCCGAGCGCAGCGCGAGCGAGCCGGTGACGCGCGCGTCCCCCGCGCCGATGGGCAGCCGCAGCTCCTCGAGCGTCACCGTCTCGCCGGAGTAGATGAGCCGCGCGGTGAACGTGCCCGGCGAGTACTTCCCATACGCGAGCCCGCTGCCCGACAGCTCCGCGGACACGGTGGGCGCGGCCGGAGGACCATTCACCGTCAGGCGCGTCCAGAGGTGTCCCTCGGCGGGCCTGGGCAACACCCCCGAGCGGGACAGCGTGCGCAGCGGCAGGAACACCTGGGCATCGAGCGCGAGGTTCGGCTCGCACAGCCGCTCCACCCGCCCGGAGATGTTCACCGTCGCCTCGTCGAGCGCCACCTCGCCCCGGTCCACCTCCAGCAACTGCTCGTCCACGTCCAGGGCGCCCGAGACCGCCAGACGGCCCAGGGCCAGCTCCTGTCCGGGCCCCAGCCGCACGAGGCCCTGCCGGGCCTCCATCTCGAATTCCTCCTCGCCCCAGCGCTCGCGCAGGTTCACGTCCAGCTCGGACAGCTCCACCTGCCGGCCGCCGGGCAGCAGCAACCGCACCTGCGCGCCGGTGAGGCTCAACCGCGCCAGACTCAACCGGCGCAGGGGCACGAGCGGGCACACGCCGGGTTCGCTCCGGGGCGCCCGCGGGCGCGTCAGGTCCAACGCGAGCCGGGGCCGGCTCACGCGCACGAGATCGATGGCGAGCTGGCCGGAGAAGAGGTTGGGCAGGCCGAGCTGCACCTCGGCCTGGTCCGCGGCGAACAGGGGCGAGTCGCTCTTGCCGGGCTCGGAGACGGACACGCCGCGCAGCACGAGCCGCTGGCCGAGCGGATCCACCTCGCACTCACCGATGCCTACGTCCAGACCGAGCAGCGCGGGCAACTGGCGCCGAGCCTGGGCGCAGACGGTGTCCCAGGCCGTGCGCGTGCGCAGCAGCAACACCGTCCCCACGACGAGCGCGAGGACGATGAGCCACGCGGGGATGCGCCGCGCGCCCTGCTGCCTGTTCCTTGGGGCCAAAACCGCTACAGTTTACCCAGTCCCTCGAGGTAGCGATCGATCTCCGCGAGGTCCACCTTCGGGTTGCTGACTGGCCGACTGGCGGGAGTGGGAAGTGAGGGGGTAGTGGAAGCGGAGCCGCCCTGCAGGCCCAGGTTGTCCGCGACGCGCTGGATGAGCGGCTGACCGATCGTCTGCTCCCGGACCAGGAAGGCCTCGAAGAGGGCGTTGTCGCAGATGCTGTTGATGACGCGCGGGGTGCCGCCCGAGCGCTGGTGCACGGTGGCCAGCGCCTCGGCGGTGAACGGCATGCGCGGACAGCCGGCCAGGCGCAGGCGGTGCTTGATGTAGGCCTCGGTGGACTCGGCGGTGAAGGGCTCGAGCTTGTAGCGCAGCGCCACGCGCTGGGCGAGCGGCGGATCCAGCTTGAGGTTCCTCTCGATCTCCGGCAGGCCGAAGAAGACGAAGGAGATGAGCTTGCGCTCGGGGACCTCCAGGTTGAGCAGCCCCCGGAACTCCTCCATGAGCTCGCGCGTCTCGAGCATCTGGGCCTCGTCGATGAGGACGACGGCCTTCTTGCCGGACTCGTAGATTTGGAGCAGCCGCTGGTAGAGCTGCGACAGCAGGGCGAGCTTCTCCTGGGCGGGGTTCTCCACGCCCAGCTGCAGGGCGATGCGGCGCAGCAACCAGTTGGCGGTGATGCCCGAGTGGATGATGACGAGCAGCGCGGCCTCGTACTCGGACTCGGGGAGCGAATCGAGCATGCGGCGCGCCAGCGTCGTCTTGCCCGCTCCGATGTCACCCACCAGGATGGACAGGCCCTTCATGTAGCTCACGGCATGCATGAGCCGCGTGAGCGCCTGGGAGTGCTGGGCCGAGTTGTAATAGAAGCGGCTCACCGGAGCGTTGGAGAAGGCCTCCTGGGTGAGTTCGAAGTAGTCGAGGTAGGTGGTCATGATCTCGGCGAACCTCGGACTGCGCTAGACGTAGCCGACCTTACGCGGTTTGGCGGCCGTGGGGGGAGGCGCCACGGCAGGCCGGGACCCCGTCCCCGCGGCGCCGCCGGGCCGGGAGGTGGCGGTGGGCAGCGGATCCGCCACCGGAGACGTGGTGGCGGACAGCCGCTCCACGTGGGCGGCGACGTCGCGGAACTTCTCGTCGAGCCCGGCGACCCGCTGGAAGTGGTAGAGCGCCTTGCCGGACTCACCCACGGCATCGTAGGCCATGGCCAGCTCGAAGCCGAGCGCCTTGGGGACTTCCCCGACGGCATGTTCGGAGGCAAGCGCCTGCTTGAAGGTTCCCACCGCCGCGCGGGCATCGCCCTTCTGCAGTTGCAACATGCCCGTCATGGTGAGGCAGTCCAGCTCGCGCTTCTTGCCCAGGCAGCCCTCGCGCGCCACGGCGAACTCGTGGAGCGCGTCGTCGATGAGGCCCATCTCCCGGTAGGCGATGCCCAGATCGTAGTGCGTGTCCACGTCCTCGGGCTTGACCACCTTGGCGAGGCCCTTCTTGAACTCGGCGAACACCTCCTCCACCGAGTACTGGAAGTCCTCCTCCACGGGAGGCGCGGCCTGCTCGACACCCAGGTCGCCGAACTCGCCGGCCAGCTCCGACGCCAGCACGAAGGCATCGCGCTCCGCCGGGGACTCGCCCAGGGCGGGCACCACGGGCACGGCCAACTCGGTGGCGGCCTCCTCGGCCTCCGCGGCCTCCGGAGACTCACCCGACTCGAGCGCCTCGAGCCGGGCCATCAGCTCGCTCGCGCGCGCATGGCCCGGGAAGGCGATCATCACCGTCTCGAGGATTTCCCGCGCCTCCTCGTAGATGCCCTGGTCGAGGAAGAAGCTGGCCTCGTCGCACTCCTCGCCACCGGGCTCTTCCTCGGGCGCCTCGACCACGGGCGCGGGCTTCGCGGCGGGCGGAGGAGACTTGGCGGCCACGGCCGACGCGGGCTTCGCGGCGGGAGCGGCGGGCTTCGCGGCGGGAGCAGCGGGCTTCGCGGCGGGAGCAGCGGGCTTCGCGGCGGGAGCAGCGGGCTTCGCGGCGGGAGCAGCGGGCTTCGCGGCGGGAGGAGCCTTGGCGGCGGGCGCGGGCACCTGGACGGGGGCCCGGGGTGCCACGACGACGGGAGCGGGCTCCGGCTCCGGCTCCTCGAGCTCGTAGGCGCCGAGCGCGGGCGAGTCCGCCGGCGTGCCCTCGTCGTCCATGTCGGGAGCGGCGAACGGATCCGGCTCGGAGTCGGGCGGCTCCAGTTCCAACGAGTACTCGCGCGCCGGCTCGTCCTCGTCGGTCTCCTCTCCCTGCAGCGGCTCGCCCTCGAGCGGCGCATCCAGGGGCTCATCCAGGGCGTCCGAGCCGACATAGGCGACCGTGGTCGCCTCGGGCTCTTCTTCCGCGCCGAGCAGGGGCTCGTCGTCCGCCGGCTCATCCGCGAGCACCACGCCCTCCTCCTCATCGGAGTCCGAGGGGAGGCTGAACTCGCCGGAGACGATCTGCGCGTCCTCGTCGTGCTCGTCGCTCGCGGAGACGAGGGCCATCTCGTCATCCATGGGCTGCGCGAGGGCATCCGCGGGAGCGTCGGCCACGACGATCTCATCGTCGTTGGAGTCGACGAGGATGGCGTCCTCGGCCACGGACTCCACAGAGGCATTCGCGCTGGGCGCCGAGTCATCCGTCTGCAGCACGGACAGGAAGGCGGGCACCTCGGGGTGGCCGGGGTTCTGCTGGAGGATGGTGGCCAGGTAGGGCTGGGCGCGCTGCACCTCGGCGCGGCGCGTACACAGGCGCAGCACGTTGAGCAGCTGCTCGCCGGCCTGGGCCACGTTCCCCGAGGCGACGTAGATCTGGTACGCCTTTTCGTGCGCGTCGAGGTTCTCGGGGTCCACCGAGAAGATCTTCCGCAGGTGATCGAGCGCTTTGTCGTGCAGGCCGTACTTGACGTAGACCTCGGTCTCCGTGAGCAGCTTGGAGAACTGATCCTTGCCCGAGGAGGCCGCGGCGGCCGAAGGGACCGGGGCGGCCGTGGCGGCGGGAGCCGCTGGCGCCGGAGTGCTCGGGGGAGGCGAGGCCGGAGCGGGAGGCGCCGCGGGAGTGGCCGCCACCGCTTCCATCGAGCGCGAGGGCCGGGAGGGAGGCGCGGCGGCCGGGGACACGGCGGCCATCGAGCGCGAGGGCCGGAAGGGAGGCTCGGCGGAGGACGCCGCGGGAGCCTCGGCCTGGTAGGCCAGGAGGTCCGCGTCGGTCGGATCCAGCTCCGCGATGCGATCCCAGATGTCGCGGGCGTCCTGGGCCCGGGAGCGCTCCTGATAGACCTTGGCCAGCTCCTTGTAGACGGAGATGGTCTTGGCGGTCTGGCCGAGCCCATGGAAGGCCTGGGCCAGCATGCTCAGCGTCTCGACGTCGCGCCCGTCGGCCTTGAAGCACACCTGGAGCCGGGCGAGCGCGCGCTTCTGGTCTCCGCGCGCGAGGTACTGCTGGGCCAGATCCCTGGCCAGCGCGACGTTGTCCGGCTCCAGCGTGGCCAGGCGCTCGGCCACGCGGAACCAGTCATCCATCCGGTTGTTGCGCTTGAGGTACTCGGCGGCCTTCTTGAACTCCTGGGCGGCCTCGCGCGCCATGTTCTCGCGCGCGTACAGCTCGGCGAGCTTGATCTTCGACGCCACGTTCTCGGGGTCGAGATCCACCATCTTCTTGAGCGTATCCAGGGAGTTCTTGACGTCGCCGGCCTTGTCGTAGTGGTTGGCGACGATCTGGAAATACGCCATGGCCTCGGACATCAGGCCGAGCTGCTGATGGAGTTCCGCGAGCTTGAGGTTGACGTCCAGCAGGTTGGGGTTGAGCTTGAGGACCTGCTTGTAGAGCGCGACGGCCTTGAGGAAGAAGCCATCGGCCGAGTACCCCTCGGCGACCTTGGTGAAGTAGAAGGCCGCCTGGACGTTGTCGTTCTTCTTCTGGAACAGCTCCCCCATCTTCTGCAGGACGCGGCCGTCCTTGGGGTCTGCATCCAGGACCTTCTGGTACTCCTTGATGGCCTTGTCGTAGGCGCCCTTCGCGACGAGCTTGGCGGCGGCTTCGATGATCTTGTTCTTGTCCATCGAGCGTGGGCTTCCTGCCGAGCGAACCCCCTGGAAGATCTGGGGTTTCTGCTTCCTTCAAGGAGACTGCGAGGGAGGTGGGAGGCTAGCGGAATCATCCCTCGGGGGTCAAGGAATCCACCGGGTTGGCCCCTCTGCCGGATCAGGAGCCTGGGTGACGAGCAGCCAGGCAGCCGTCAGGGGGTTTTCTCAGGGAGTCTCCTCGATGGCCTTGCGCAGGCGCTTGGTGCCCGTCTCGGAGGCGAGCAGCCGCTCCACGAAGCGGGTGTCGTAGTTGCCCTCGATGAAGGACTCCTCGGCCAGGGCCGCCCGGTGGAAGGGGATGTTGGTGCGGATGCCCTGCACCACGTACTCGCCCAGGGCGCGCTGCATGCGGCGGATGGCGGTGGGCCGGTCCTCGGCGTAGACGATGAGCTTGGCCAGCAGGCTGTCGTAGTACGGCAGCACGGTGTAGTTCTCGTACGCGCTGGAGTCCACGCGCACGCCATAGCCACCGGGCGCGCTGTAGGCGGTGATCTTCCCGGGCCAGGGCGCGAAGGTGACAGGGTCCTCCGCGTTGACGCGGCACTCGATGGCGTGGCCGCGCATCTGGATGTCCTCCTGCTTGCGCTGCAGCGGCTGGCCCGAGGACAGCTTGATCTGCTCGCGCACCAGGTCGATCCCCGTGACGAGCTCCGTCACCGGGTGCTCCACCTGGATGCGGGTGTTCATCTCCATGAAGTAGAACCGCCCGTTCTCGTCGAGCAGGTACTCGATGGTGCCCACGTTGTTGTAGCCGAGCTTCTCCATGGCGCGCACGGAGACCTCGCCCATCTGCTGGCGCAGCTCGGGGGTGAGCGCCGCCGAGGGGCTCTCCTCGATGAGCTTCTGGTGGCGCCGCTGCACCGAGCACTCGCGCTCGCCCAGGTGGATGACGCGCCCATGCTCGTCGGCGACGATCTGGATCTCGATGTGGCGCGGCCGCTCGACGTAGCGCTCGATGTAGAGATCGCCATTGCCGAAGGAGGCCACGGCCTCGGCGGCCGCCGTGGCGAACGCCTGCGCCAGCGCGCCCGGCTCGCGCACGATCTTCATGCCCTTGCCGCCACCGCCCGCCGCCGCCTTGAGGATGACCGGAAAGCCGATCTCCCGCGCGAAGGCCTCCGCCTCGCGCGCGTCCTTGAGCGCGGTGGGGCTGCCGGGCAGCAGGGGCAGGTTCGCCTCACGCGCCGCCTGGCGGGCACGCACCTTGTTGCCCATGAGCCGGATCATCTCCGGCCGTGGCCCGATGAAGTGGATCTTGCAGTCCTGGCACACCTTGGCGAACTCGGCGTTCTCCGACAGGAAGCCGTAGCCCGGGTGGATGGCGTCCGCGCGGGTGATCTCCGCCGCGGACAGCAACTGGGGGATGTTGAGATAGCTCTCCTTGGACGCGGGCGGGCCGATACACACCGACTCGTCCGCGAAGCGCACATGGAGGGCGTTGGCGTCCGCCGTGGAGTGCACCGCCACGGTGGCGATGCCCAGCTCCCGGCAGGCACGAATGACACGCAGGGCGATCTCCCCGCGGTTGGCGATCAGCACCTTCTTGAACACGATGTCGTGCCTCCGCGGGGCGCGAGGAGCGCCCGCGTATGTCAGACCGGCTCGATGCGGAACAGCGTCTGGCCGAACTCGACCGGTTGCCCATTCTCCACGAGGATTTCCGCCACGCGACCCGCCACGTCGGCCTCAATCTCGTTCATCAACTTCATGGCCTCGATGATGCAAAGCACCTGGCCCTTCTTCACCACCGAGCCCACCTCCACGAAGCTGGGCTGATCCGGCGCCGGCGTCCGGTAGAACGTCCCCACGAAGGGGCTGGTGACGGCATGGCCGGACTTCTCTGCGGCGGGCGCGGGCGCGGCGGCGGGAGCCGGCGCGGGCGCGGCGGGCGCGACGGCCGGGGGCGCGGCGGCCACCAGGGGAGCGGGGCTCACCGAGGGGGTGATGGGCGCCGCGTGCACGATGGTCGGCGAGGGCACATGGCCCCGGCGGATGAGCAGGCGCTCATCGCCCCGCTGCCAGTCGAGCCGCGTCACCTCCGAGGCTTCGAGGATCTCGACGATCTGTCGCAGGGACTCCACGTCCAGGGAGGTGCTGTTGCCCTCCACGCGGATGCCCTCGGTCCGCGCGCCGGACGCGGACTCGGTTCGGACTGCCTTGCGCTTGCTTGCCACGGTTGCGTCCCCTCCCTGGGCCCCGATGAACCGACTAACCCGCGGTGGCCACGCGCGTGAGGTACTTGCCTCCCTCGCGCGTGTCGATCTTGAGAACGTCGCCCTCGTTGATGAAGAGCGGCACGTTGACGACGAAGCCCGTCTCCAGCGTGGCCGGCTTCAGGGCGCCGGACACAGTGTCGCCACGCACGCCCGGATCGCACTTGGTGACCTTCAAGTCCACCGAGTTCGGCAGCGTCACGGCGATGGCCTTGCCGTTCCAGAAGAGCACGTCGGCGTCGATGTTCTCCTTCAGGAAGTTCTTCGACTCTCCGAGCACCTTCTCGCTGAGGAAGGTCTGCTCGAAGTTGCGCTTGTCCATGAAGTAGTAGTCGCCGTCCTGCACGTACAGGAACTGCATGGCCTTCTCTTCGATGTCCGGCACGCCCACCTTGTCACCGGACTTCATCGTGGGCTCCAGCACGCGCCCGGACAGCAGGCTGCGGATCTTGGTGCGCACGAAGGCCGAGCCCTTGCCGGGCTTGACGTGCTGGAAGTACTCGATCACGAACGGCTCACCGTCGATCTCGATCTTCAGGCCATTGCGGAATTCGGATGTATCGATGACACCGGCCATGGACAGCTCCTTCGGACGACTCGCGAAAAGTCCGGGGTGTCTAGCCGATGGTGACGCGGCTTGCAAAGTGAAAGGCGCGGCGCACCGCGCCGTCCGCCCGGCAGCCTACAACTCGGCGCGGATCTTGGGCGCCGTGAGCCGCAGCACGTAGCGGCCCTTGCCGTAGTTGCCGTCCGCCCGGAGGGCGAGCACCAGGAAGTACTCGGGCGACACCAGGCGCATGAGCGTCAGCACCCTCTCGCTGTTGATGCTGACCTCCTGCACCTCGCCCGTCTTGAGCGACTCGGCGGCCTGCCGGAGTTGACCGAGCAGGTTGGCGTACTCGATCCACGCCCCGTTGAGCTCCAGCTCGAGCGCCTCCTCGTTCTGGTGGGTGTCCACGGCGATGCCGTCGAACCCCATCACGCTGCAGGCCAGCGACCCATCTACCTGATTGACCACGGACTCGAGGTGCGTGCGGAAGGACATGGCGGCTGGCTTCTAGGCGGCCCGGGGTTGGCGGGTCAAGGAGTGGTGGGAGGGGGAGAAGAGACAGGCACACAAGCGGTCGCCGCGTCCTGTCCCTTTCTGCAGACGCCCGCAGCGACAGTACATCGGGAGTTGAACACCGCCACGGGGAAGGAGAACTCGTTGCTCTCCACGTTGCTGGTGGAGCCCAGATGGCCCCGGGCCTTAATGTAGGTGATGACGCTCACCCCAGGGAACTCCGAGGGGACATTCCCCGACTCTTTCAACTTCGCGAAAGCCTGGGGGCCAAAGGCGTTCACCGACACGTAGCTGTCGCCGGTGGCGCCCGCCGGCACGACGGCGTACGTGGCAGCGGTCTCTTCCTCGGGAAGGCCGAGCTCCGCGGACGACTCGTAGCGGTAGACGAACTCGGTCAGGGTGACGCTCGACCCCCCCACAGTCGTCGGTGAGTCTCCGACAATGACGGTGCGGGAGGTGGGAATGGCGCTCCGCACCCTCATGGCCAGCAGGTAGTTTTCTCCGCCAGCCAGGTCGAGGGAGCCCTGGCTGATGAACTTGGAGGTATCCACCTCACACGCTCCCCCAGGAACGCCCGACAGCGCCAGGGCATTGGAAAACAGCACGGGCGCATCCTCTTGCGCGGAGACGCAACCCGACTGCGCCACCGCCAGCGCCGCAACCATCATCAATCGCTTCATGGACATCGGCTCCATTCGACGGCTCGAGAAAATACCCCGGCTAGAGGGTCTGCGCGATCGTCTGCCGGTTGAGAATGCGCGGCGTGATGAAGATGAGCAGTTCCTGCCGGTTGTCGCTCTCCGCGTGCCGCTTGAACAGCAGGCCGAGCACGGGAATCTTCGACAGGAAGGGCACCGAGGACGTGGTCGTGCTGCCGCGGCGCACGTAGATGCCACCGATGACGGTGGTGTCACCGTCCTTCACCAGCACCTGGGTATTGGCCTCCTTGCGCTGGATGGCGGGCTGGCCGTTGGAACCGGTGTTGGCCGGGTCCGGCTGGTTGTTCTGCGCGTTGATGGTCATCAGGATGCTGCCATCCTGGGTGATGTGGGGCGTGACCTCGAGCGACAGACGCGCCTCGACGAAGGTGGTGTTGGCGCCCGCCGAGGACACCTGGCTGAAGGGCAGCGACACGCCCTGGCTGATGCGGGCGGTGTTGTTGTCCAGGGTCGTCACCTTCGGCGAGGAGATGGTCTTCAGGGTGCCCTCGAGTTCCGCCGCCGACAGGCGCAGGTTGAGGGCGAGCGCACCGCCCGCCGACCCGAAGACGAAGCTCATGGCACCACCCGTTCCCACGTCCGCGGCCGCCGGCAGGTTGACGGCGAAGTTGGGCACGGGGGGAAGGCCCGGTGCCGTACCCGTCACACCACCCGTCGCCACCGCCGTGTTGGGGAAGATCAGACCGGTGGCATTGCCCAGGGCCTGCGTGGCGATGGCCTGACCACCCCACTGCACACCCAGTTCCCGGCTGAACGTGGTGTTGGCTTCCACGATACGGCTCTCGATGAGCACCTGGGGCGTCTGGGTGTCCAGATTGCGCACGAGCGCGCGCGCCTTCTCGATGTTGGCGCGGACATCCTTCGTGATGAGCACGTTGGTGCGCGTGTCCACCGTGACCGTGCCCCGCTCGCTCAGCACGTCCTTGACCCGGGAGGCCATGTCCGCAGCGATGGCGTAGTTGACCGGGATGAGGTTCACCACCAGGTCCTCCTGGGCGATGAGCGACTTCTTGCGCTCCTGGCGCAGCTTGCTCTCCTCCTCCAGCGTCTTGAGCGGAGCCACGCGCAGGATGTTGCCGAGGTCCTCCTTGCCCAGCGACTTGGTGCGCAGGACGATGTCGAGCGCCTGATCCCAGGGCACGTTGCGCAGGCGCAGGCTCAGCTTGCCCGTCACGTCATCGGAGACCACGATGTTCTTCTTGGCGAGCTCCGCGATGATGCGCAGCAGGTTCTGGATGTCGATGTCCTTGAACTCGAAGGACACCTTCTTGCCGCGGTAGCGGGCCTGCTGCGGCGCGCCCTCGGCGGCGTAGGTGGGCGCCTCGGCGGTGAAGCCCGCGGTGCGCTGGGTGACGGTCACCTGCTCCGTCTTCACGCCCTTGACGCTCAGCCGCCACGACAGACCGCCCGACACCTGGCTCACGTTCTCCTCGATGGCGCCATCGGCGGCCACCACCAGGCGCACCCGGTTGCCCTCACCCGGCACCGAGAAGGCGCTGATCATCTTCACCGGCGTGTCCAGCTCGCTGGTGTCCAGGCTGCGCTCCAGCCGCCGCGGCAGCCGGGCATTGTCCAGCGTGAGCACCGCGCTGCGCGGATCCGGCCGCTCCACCTTCCACGCCACCGCGCCCGACAGCTTCAGGTTCACCCGGCCGCCGGACTCGTTCTCGTCGAAGGACAGCTCCTTCACGTCGACGGTGGGCAGGCGCGCGTCCACGGGGGTGGCGCGCAGCGGCTCGCTCTCGGCCACCACCTTCTCCGGCGTGCTGGCCGGAGCGTTGGACTGACGGGCCAGCTTTCCACCGAACACCACGGACAGACCGCGGCCCGCCCGCTCCACGTGATACGCGGGCATGGTGTTGCGCACGTCCAGCACCAGGCGCACCTTGTCCGAGTGGGCACCCACCCGCAGGTCCTTCACCGCCCCGGAGTTCACACGCGGAGCGCGCGCGGCCAGGCCCACGCCATACACGTCCACCGCGAGCCGGGGGGGATCCGCCAGCTCCAGCACCTCGTAGCGGGCGACCTCGCCGTCCGCGCGGATGTTCAGCGTGTCGCGGGCGAAGGAAAGCCCGGTGATGCGGCGGGCCGGATGCGCCACCTCGCGCTCGTCCGCCTCGGCCGCCACCACGTTCTCCGGCAGCGCGGCGGCCTTGTCCTGGGAAGCGGCCCGGGTCTCCACGGGCGCGGCGCTGGCCACGGGGGCCGGCTCGGGCTTCGCCACGGGCGCGGGCGTCTTCACCTCGGGAGCGGCGGCCACGGGCGCGGGCGTCTTCACCTCGGGAGCGGCGGCCACGGGCGCGGGCGCCTGGGTGCCTTCCACGGAGATGACGACCCGGTTGCCATCGGCGCGCACGTCATATTGAGCCGCCTGCTGCAGGGCCACCAGGAGCCGGCCCACGCTGGCGCGCTCATCGGAGAACTGGGAGGCCACCACGCCCACCACCGGACCCTGCCCGTTGTGGTGCCCCTTGATGCCCGTGGCGTCCGCCGACGACAGATCCACCACCAGGCGCTCGGGCCCACTGAGCCGGAAGACCGTGAACGTGGGCGCCCGTGTGCCCGTGACCACCACCTGGGCGCCCGCTCCCGTCTGCACGACCTTCAGGTCCCGCAACGTATTGAGTTCGGCGGCCTGGGAGTCCAGGCCCAGGGTGGCGGCCAACAGGGCCACCACCACGCTCACCAACTTGCCCCTCGTCACAACGCTCTCCTCGAGCATGCTTCCCCTCAACAAGTTGCACTGTGCCATTGGGCGCCAGGAGACTGCTCGGCTCCAAGACACCGGGAGGCTACGGCTCCCAGTTCTTGCCCGTCATCAGGTTGTAGGCAGGATCCCTCTTGTCATCCTGCTTCAGCCCCAGTTTCACTGGGTTGTAGACCACACGCTCCGGCGTGGTGATGGTCTCGGTGACGACCACCTCATCCCGGAGGATCTGCGTCACCTTCCCGCCCGAGCGGCCCACCCGGCTGTTGCGGCGCACGATGTGGCCGCGACCCATCGGGTCCTCCACCATGGCCATCGGGTTGGCGTCACCCGACACCACGGCCACCAGCTTGAGCTGGTCGATGTCCCACTGACAGAGCGCCTCGGTGCAGGCCGTCAACGGCTGCGCGCCCACGGGCGTGTCCGCGGCCTTGATGTCCTCGACGGGGCTGCGGAACGGATCGCGCTTGCCCACCGGGTTGTAGTTGTAGACATACAACGGAGCGGCCACCGCGGGCTCCGCGGGTTTCTCCGGGGCAGGCTCTTCCTGCGCCGCCGGCCTGGCCGCCACCGGCGGGGGCGGCGGCTCTTCCTCGCCGCAACCCACCAGGGAGAGGGCCAGCGCCCCCGAAATGAACATGGAGTGGAACGTCTTCATCCTCTGGACCCCTTGTCGCCCCAATTCCAGGACCGATCAAGTTTCTGCGACGACATTGGTTTTCGGTGGGCCTCGCCTATTTGACGAAGCGGAAGGTCGTGGCCATGAACGAACTGCTGAGCACCACCTTTTCGTTCTTCACCCGGGCGCCCTCGAGCCTGATGTTGTTGACGTTCACGATGCGCCGCATGTTCGACACCTCCTGCAGGAACATGGCGATCTCGTGGTAGTTGCCACTCACCACCATGCGCACCGGGATGCGCGAGAAGAACTCGTCGCCCACCACCGCCTCGGGACCCGGCTCCACGCGGGAGATCTCCAACCCCGACTTCTTGCCGATGTCGTTGAGCTGCGCGAGCAGCTCCTCGACGTCCTTGTTCTGGGGCAGCTCGGTGAGCGCCTCGGCGAGCTTCTGCTCCAGCACGTCCATCTCGCGCCGGCGCTCGTTGAGGTTCTGGGCGATCTCACTCTTCTCCGCCAGATCCAGATCCAGCTTGCGCTGCTGCGCGCGCAACGCGACCGACTCGGTCTCCAGCGGCTCGATGACGAGGAAGTAGTTGGCGGCGGTCATGAGGACCACCAGTGCGGCCAGGCCACCGAACTTCACCGCGGGCTGCGCCTTCACGATTCTGTCGAGATACTTGTCCATCGCGATGCGTCCCTTCAGATGGCGTAGTTGGAGGAGAGGGAGATGTCGAAATCCACCGTGGGCACCTCACCCGGCTTGACGGCCTGGGCCTGCTGCTGGGTGCTCTTGAGGTCCACGTTGGTGAAGAAGGGCTTGATGTCCCCCACCGGGAACTCCTCGATGGCGATCTCGGCCGACAAGAGCTCGACACGCGAGGTCTTCGCATCGCGGCGCTGCTCCACCAGGCGGCCAATGCCCTTGGGCGTCCACACCATGCCGTTGAGGTTGCGCATCAGCTCGGCCACGTCGTCATGGCTGACGGCGGAGCCGACCAGGCTCACCGCGCCCCGATCCTCGATGAAGCTCTTGATCCAGGCCTTCTTCGGGATGGAATTGGCCAGCGCGTCCAGCATCCGCACGGGACCGGAGCGGCCGCGGCGCAGCTCGTCCAGCACCGCGAGCTTCTTCTCCACCTCGGCCTTGCGGGCGTTGATGTGCTGCACCTCGCCGATCGTCTTCTCCAGGTCGGCGATGCGCTTGCGGGTCTGCGCGATGCCTTCCTTCTGCTTGACCACGACGCCGTCACGGTCGGAGTACCAGAAGAAGTTGCCCGCGCCCGCGCCCAGCAGGACGAGCGCGAAGAGGGCCAGGATCTGCCGGCCCGCCTCCTGCTTGACTTTCTTGCGGACGGGCAAAAGGTTGATGCGGATCATCATGTGAGTCGGTCCTTCGGAAAGGGAGGGAGATCAGGCCAGCTTGTCGCCAGGACGCCGGAGAGCCAGACCCACGGCCACCGCGGCCATCGGCGCCACCTCCATGATGAAGGCGGGGTCGAACTTGCGGTTGTCCACGTCGATCTTCCGGAAGGGATTGAGGATCTCCACGGGCACGCCCACGCGCGTCTCGATCGTCTTGAACAGGGCCGGAATCTTGGCGGTCCCGCCCGACAGGTAGACCTTGGTGAAGTTGGCGTCCACGGCGGTGCCCGCGTAGAAGTCCAGCGAGCGCTGGATCTCACCGGCCACCTGCTCCGCCACGCTCAAGAGCACGCGCTCGACTTCCTGGGGGACGACCGCGTCCGCGTCGCTGCGGGTGCCGCCGATCTTCAGCGTCTCCGCCTCCTCGTAGGAGACGTTGAGCTGCTTCTGGATCTCCTCGGTGAACTGGTTGCCTCCGATGGTCACGTCGCGGGTGAACACCGTGATGCCGTTGGAGATGATGTTGATGTTCACCACCGAGGCGCCCGCGTTGATGAGCACCACGGTCTCCTTGTCGGGGATGTCGTAGTTGGCGGCGAACATGTTCTGGACGGCGAAGGCGTCCACGTCCACCACCACCGGCATGAGCCCGGACTCGGACACCACCGTGGTGTAGTCGTTGATCATGTCCTTCTTGGCCGCCACGAGCAGCACGTCCATCTGGCCGGTGGCGTCATTGCCCCCCGCGTCGAGGATCTGCGTGTCGATGTTCACGTCCTTGACGTCGAAGGGGATGTACTGCTCGGCCTCCCACTGGATGCTCTCCTCGAGCTCTTCCTGGCTCATGCGGGGCATCTGGATCTTCTTGATGATGACCGAGTGGCCCGACACGCCGATGGCGACGTCCTTGCTCTTGATCTTCAGCTCGGTGAGCAGCTCCTGCAGCGCCTGGACGATGGCGGTGGAGTTCATCAGGGCGCCATCCACGATGGCCTCGGGAGGCAGCGGCTTCATTCCGAAGCTCTGCAGCGCGTAGCTCACCTGGCCACGCTTGCGCTGCTCCTTGAGGAGAATCATCTTCACCGAGGTCGATCCGATGTCCAGACCGAGAGCCAGCTTACCCTTCGCCATACAGTCGTCGCTCCGTGGAGGGGCCGCCAGGGTAGCACCGGCTGGCAAGCCCTCCTAAAAAGTGCTTCGTGACAGCCCGCCCAGCAGGCGGCCACCCTGTCCCCCGAAGTCCCACGGCGGTGCACCCACGCCGCTCTGCGAGGGCCGATTTTCCGGCCTGGGGCGCGTTTCGTCAAATCCCACCGGCCGCCGCCTCCTCCCTCTTGGGGCGGGCTGTCGACCACATGGGAGCTCGGAGTGCGCGGCAATACCGCGCTCCTTGCTTTTATACAGCGGGGCGCGACGGCTCCCTCACTCAGCGCATGCCCGTCACCAACACGTTCATCGGCACCGGAAGGATCGCGCTGAGCCAGGGACCCAGCAGCATCACCTCGAGCGCCGCGATCGACAGCCAGGGGCCAAAGGGAAGGTTGGTGGGGCCCGGCACCCAGTCGTCCTCCTCCTCGTCTTCCCCCCTTTCTCCCTCTTCGCCCTTCTCTCCCTCTTCACGCGTTTCGCCCTCGGCCCTCCCCTCCTCCACCGGAGCGGGTGGAGCCGTGACCCCCTCGGGGCGGGCCTCCCCCTCGGGCGGCGGCGCGGGCGCCGCGTCGGAGGCCTCCGGGGACGGCGAGTCGGTGCCAGGGGAAGGCTGCTCGGAGGGAGTGGGCGGCGACTCGGGCGAGGGAGCGGGTCCCGCCCGGCCATGGAGGAGCAACATCACCGAGCCCACCACGGCCCCTTGAAGCGACGAGAGGAAGATGATGCCGAGCAGCGGCTTCCAGGTGAGGAAGGCGCCGATGAGCGCGAGCAGATCCTTGTCCCCCGCCCCCAGCGCCTCCTTCTTGAAGATCTTCTCGCCCAGCCACTCCATCGCCCAGAAGGCGAAGAAGCCCACCAACGCGCCGAGGATGGAGTCGCGCAGCCGCACCAGCCCCAGGGGAGCCGACAGCACCACGCCCGCGGCGATGCCCGGCCAGGTCAGCTCGTGCGGGAGGATCCAATGCTCCAGATCGATGAAGGACAGCGGCACCAGCACCAACACCAGCACCAGCGCGGAGACGAGCTCCGGGGTCCACCCGAAGCGGCGCTGGCAGGCGAAGAAGAGCGCCCCGGTGAGCAGCTCGATCAAAGGATAGCGCCAGGAGATGGGCTGGCCGCACGAGCGGCAGCGCCCCCTCAGCACGAGCCAGGAGATCACCGGCACGTTGTCGAACCACGCCAGGGTGTGGCCGCACTTGGGGCAGCGCGAGCGGGGCCGCACGATGCTCTCACCCGTGGGAACGCGGGCGATCACGACATTCAAGAAACTACCGAAGACCAGGCCCAGGATGACCACCCACGCCACGGCCATGCCTTCCACCCACTGAGCAGTCACTGTGTCCGCGTCCCTTCTTGTCGCGCCAACACCCCGAGCCACCCAGCATAGAATCCAGGCGACACGGGGGGGCAGACGATTCCTGTCACCCCAGTGACAAAAATGGGCACCCGTTTTCCGGCTTCCACCTTCCGCTGTCCGCTCATGAGCCTGGAAAGCGGCCGCGGCCCGCGTGTTTTGACGCTGGCACTGATCATGCTATCCATTCGCTACGGCTTCGGCCGTCAATCCCCCCTGCCGTTCCGAGAAAGAAACCCCATGAACCGTCTCTTCGTTCGCAAGAACCGCGGCTTCACGCTCATCGAGCTCATGATCGTGGTGGCCATCATCGGCATCCTCGCCGCCATCGCCATCCCGAACTTCATCAAGTTCCAGGCCCGCTCCAAGCAGGGCGAGGCCAAGGCCAACCTGAAGGCCTGGTTCACCTCGCAGCGCGCCTACCTGCAGGAGAAGGACAAGTACTCGGAGAACGTGCAGACGGTGGGCTTCTCGCCCGAGCGTGGCAACCGCTACGCCTACTACTTCGCGACGTCCAAGACCTGCATCGTCCGTGATCAGAAGGGCGTGGTCGACACCAAGGGCGCCAACTGCATCACCGTGGACAGCGCGAAGTTCTCGGGCTCGTCCACGCCCAAGGAAGCCGTCCCGACCGGCCTGAATTACACGGGCGCGGGCTCGGACCCGGGCATGCCTGGCCTCAACAACTGCACCACCGGCATCGGCTGCAACATCTCCGGTCTGGCCGCCGGTAACGTCGACAACGACTCCGTGGGCATCGACACCTGGTGGATCTCGACCAAGGACACCACCTCCATCAGCGCCGCCTGCGGCAACGACGAGACGGTGGCCGTCGCCGGTGCGCCCTTCCTCGCCAACAACGACGTCGACTGCGACTGATGCTCGTGCGAGCACGGAACTGACCCAGGTCGGTCAGTGCTGAGCAGAGCCAAGGACATCTGGACATCCTCCAGATGTCCTTTCTATTTTGACGTCCCTCGCCATGAAGTCGCGCCCCTTTCTTCTCCCTGTCGTGACGAGCCTGTGCGGTTTGGTGGCGCTCCTGCTGCTGGTGGCCCCGCCGCGCAAGCCCCCGCGTGGTCCGCATCAGGAGGTCCTCCTGCCCCGGGAGGATGTTCTGCGCGCGGTGGGGCGTGGCTACATCCAGCTGATCGCCGACTACCTCTGGATCCAACTCGTCCAGACGGCGGGCCGGGCCCGCACGGCCGAGGAGTACCGCGACCTCTACCCCTACGCGGAGCTCATCACCGATCTGGATCCCCATTTCGACATCGTCTACAGGTTCGCCGCGGGGACGCTGCCCACCAACCTCGGACGCGAGACCTGGGTCAACACGGAGGAGTCCACCCGGCTGCTGCGCAAGGGTCTGGCGCTCTTCCCCGATGATCTCAAGATGAACATGTTGCTCGCCTACAACCTGAGCACCTTCGAGAAGAACTATCAGGAAGCGGCCAAGGTAGCCGAGCGAGCCTCACGACTGCCGGGCGCGCCCGCCTACCTGTCCCAGCTGGCCACGCGGCTGTACGCCCAGGCGGGCTCGGTGGATGCCGGTCTCGCACTGGCCCAGTCCCTGTTGGACTCGGCCGAGGACGAAGCCACGCGGCAGCTGTTCGAGCAACGCATCCGGGACCTGGAACTGGAAGCGGAGCTGCAACGCGTGGACGCCGCCATCGCGCGCTTCCGCGAGACGTTCGGCACGACGCCTCCGGACGTGGACACCCTGTCGTGGCTGGGCTTCCTGTCCGAGCCCCCGCAGGATCCCCAGGGAGGTGGCTTCTTCATCGGTTCCGACGGGCGCGCCTATTCGACGACCCAACAGCGACGCCTGGAGATCTTCACCCCCTTCAACCGCGACCGCGGTTGAGCAGCGCCCGCGGAGCCCTGATGTCCATGGATGCGCCCATCCCCATCGAAATCCGAGAGCTGTCCAAGACGTACCGGCTCGGCTTCTTCATGAACCGGCAGGTCCGTGCCCTGCAGTCGCTCGACCTGAAGATCCTGCCCGGCCAGGTGTATGGCCTGCTCGGTCCCAACGGGGCCGGCAAGTCCACCACCATCAAGATCCTGCTCAACCTGGTGCAGGCCACCAGTGGAGAAGCACGGCTCTTCGGCCTGCCGCCCCGGGACCGGGAAGCCCGCCGCCGCGTGGGCTACGTGCCCGAGAACCCCGCGCCCTACGAGTACCTCACCGGCCGCGAGTTCGTCACGCTGGCGGGCCGGCTGACGGGCATGAGCGGCAAGGAGCTGGATGCCCGGGTCGAGCAGGTGCTGGGCATGGTGCAGATGACCCGCGCCGCCTCCCTGCAGATCCGCCGCTACAGCAAGGGCATGGTGCAGCGCGTGGCGCTGGCCCAGGCCCTGGTGTCCAAACCCTCGCTGCTCATCCTGGATGAGCCCACCTCGGGGTTGGATCCCGTGGGCCGCCGGCAGATCCGCGACCTCATCCTCGAGGAGCGCCACCGGGGCACGACGGTACTCTTCTGCACGCACATCATCCCGGACGTGGAGACGCTCTGCGACCGCGTGGCCGTGCTCGTCGGAGGCCGGCGCGTGCGCGAGGGCAGCGTGTCCGAGCTGGTGAGCTCTCAGGCCACGCACATGGAGCTCACGGTGGAGGGCGTGCCGCTCGAGCGCATCCAGACGCTGGGCTTCGAGCTGGAGCGGGCCCAGACGCTGGAGCAGCGGGTGATCCTGCGCGTGCGCGACGTGGACAGCCAGCCCCTGCTCAAGCGGCTGCTCGAGCTCAATGGCCGGGTCACCCAGCTACAACCCACCCGGTTCTCGTTGGAGGACCTGTTCCTGCGCGCCCTCGAGGAGGCACGCCAGGGCCCCGTGGGAGGAGAGATTTCATGATGGGTCCGTTCATCGCCCTCACGCTCAATGGCTTCCGGGAAGCCCGGCGCAACCGCGTCACGCTCATCGTGGCCCTCTTCGCGCTGAGCCTGCTGCTGTCCTCCTCGCTCGTGGTGGAGGTCACCGTTGGAGTGTTCGAGCGGGTCCTCACCGACATGGGCCTGGGCTCGATGAGCCTGATGCTGGTGCTGCTCACCATCTTCCTGTCCAGTGGGCTCATCTCGCGGGAAATCGAGCGGCGCACCATCTTCCTCATGGTGTCCAAGCCCCTGTCGCGAGGCGCCTTCCTGGTGGGCCGGCTGTTCGGCAACATGCTCACCGTGACGGTGCTGCTGCTGGCCATGGCCGCGCTCTTCTTCCTGCTGATGCTCTTCTACGCCGTCCCCATCACCCCCGCGCACCTGGCGGCGGTGGGCATGCTGTGGTTCGAGCTCTGGGTGCTCAGCGGCGTGGGCTTCCTGATGTCCAGCTTCTCCCACCACCAGACGGTGTCCGCCTTCGTCACCGTGAGCATCTACGCCGCGGGAAACCTGTCCTCGGACATCTACTCCCTGGCGCGCAAGTCCAAGAGCGACGCCCTCCAGGCGCTGGGCGAGGCCGTGTACTACGTGCTGCCCGACCTCTCCCGCTTCAACTACCGGCCCCAGGCGTCGTACGCCGCCGCCATCTCCTCCTCCCAGTTGCTGTCCGACATGGCCTATGGCGCGGCCTATACCGCCGTGCTGGTGTCGCTGGCCGTGCTGCTCTTCAACCGGCGCGACTTCCGCTGACACGCCCCGCGGACACGCCCCAAGGGGCGTGCCCGCCACGGACGAGCTCAGGCCTCGTCCTCCCGATCCGACAGCCCGTGCTTGGCCAGACGGTAGCGGAAGGAGCGGAACGTCAGGCCGAGCAGGTCCGCCGCCCGCGTCTTCACCCCACCCGCCTGAGCCAGGGCGGCCACCAGATAGTGCCGCTCGGCCTCATCGAGGTGACGCTCCAGGGAGAAACCCGCACCGAGCGCCACCTCGGGCGTGGCGGCGGCCGTGGGCTGCACGGGCTCACCCCGGAGCGAGGGCGGCAGCGAGGCCAACGTCAACACGTCCCCATCCGCCAGCGTCGCCGCGCGCTCGACGACGTTCTCCAGCTGGCGCACGTTGCCGGGGAAGGCATAGGCGGACAGCACCGCCAGGGCCTCGGGAGAGAAGCGCAGGCCCGGCCGCTCCAGCTCCCGGCGCTGCCGGCCGAGGAAGTGCTCCGCCAGCGGCGCGATGTCCTCGGGCCGCTCGCGCAGCGGCGGCAGCTCCAGGGTGATGACGTTGAGCCGGTAGAAGAGATCCTCCCGGAAGCGGCCCGCCTTCACCTCGGCGTCCAGCCGCCGGTTGGTGGCCGCCAGGATGCGCGCCTGGAAGGGAACCTCCGCCGAGCTGCCCACCGGCTTGACCTTGCGCTCCTGCAGCACGCGCAAGAGCTTCACCTGGGTGGCCAGCGGCACCTCGCCAATCTCATCGAGGAACACCGTCCCCTCGCCCGCGTGCACCAGCAGCCCGGGACGATCCTGCGTGGCCCCGGTGAAGGCCCCCTTCACGTGGCCGAACAGCTCGCTCTCCAGCACCCCCTCGTTGAGCGCCGCGCAGTTGATGGGCAAGAAGGGCTGTCCCGCCCGGGGGCTCTTGAGGTGCAGGGCCTTGGCGATGAGCTCCTTGCCCGTCCCGCTCTCGCCATGGATGAGCACGGTGGAGCGCGTGGGCGCCACCTTGTCCACCATGCTCCACACCGCGCGCATCCGCTCGCCGCGGCCCACCGCCATCACTCCCACGCCGGGCACCAGGTGCTCGCGCAGCGAGACGTTCTCCTGGCGCAGCGTGCGCTTCTCCAGCGCCTTCTGCACCAGCAGCAGCAGCTCCTCGTTGTCGAAGGGCTTGCCGATGTAGTCGTACGCGCCCTCGCGCATGGCCTCCACCGCCGAGGCCGCGGTGCCAAAGGCGGTGATGACGATGACCTCGGGGGGATCGCTCTGCGCCCGGGCGGCCCGCAGCACGTCCATGCCGCTCTGCGTGGCCCCCAGCTTCATGTCGGTGATGACCAGATCCACCAGGGTGGACTCCAACACCTCGCGCGCCGCCCGCACGCCCTCCACGCACGTCACCCGGTGGCCCGAGCGCAACAGCAGGACCTCCAGGACCACGCGCATCGACCGCTCATCGTCCACCACCAGGATGTGCACGGCGCCAAACCCTCTCCTTCCCCGTCAGTCCCGCATGGGCAATTGGATGAGGAACCCAGTGCCCTCCTGGGGAGAGGAGGACACGCGGATGTTGCCACCATGTGAGCGCACGATGGAATGCGCCGTGGACAACCCCAGGCCGGTGCCACCTTCCCGGGTGCTGAAAAAAGGCTCGAAAATGCGCGAGAGGTGTGCCGGGGGAATGCGGCCTCCCGAGTCCCAGATGAGCAGCTCCGCCCACGAGCCCTCGGGCCGCAGCGTCACGCGCACCACTCCCCCCTCCTCCGTCGCCTGGAAGGCATTGCGCAACAGGTTGATGAGCACCTGCCGGAGTTGATCCGCGTCCACGAGGATGCGCAGGGGAAGCAGCGCCGTCTCCACGCGCACCTGACGGGCGAGCGGATCCGCGCGCAGCATGTCCACCGTCTCCGCCACCAACGCCCCCAGGTCCACCTCCTGCTTGAGCGGAGGCGGAGGGCGGGCGAAGCGCAGGAAGTCCTCCACCAGCTTGGAGAGCCTGTCCGATTCGCGCAGGAGCACGTCCACGAGCCTCGCCGACACCGCGTCCCCGGAGGACTCCTGCACGAGCAACTGGGCCGAGCCGCGCATGGCGGCCAGGGGATTGCGGATCTCATGCGCGAGCTGGGCGGCCAGGGTGCCCAGCGCGGCCAGCCTGTCGGCGCGCCGCAGATCCTCCTCGGCGCGGCGCAGCTCGGTCAGATCCTGGAAGACGATGAGCATGCCCTCGCTGCCGGTGTCGCCCAGGCCCGTCACCGTCAACCCGAGCGTGCGCGCGCCCTCCCGCGTCTGCACGGACAGCTCCCGGCGGCGCACGTGGGACTCCACGCCGAGCGCCCCCGGCAGGAGCGACTCCACGGGCGAGCCCGCCACCACCGCCGCCTCGTCCAGTCCGAGGATGGCGCTGGCGGCGCGGTTGACGAAGGTGACGTGGCCCCCCGCGTCACACGTGATGAGGCCCGAGGGCATGCAGGTGAGGATCTGCTGCTGCAGGGTGCCCAGCTTCTTGAGATCCGCCTCGCGCGCGGACAGCCGCCCGCCCGTGGCCGAGAGCTGGCGCGACAGATAGCCCGCGAGCACCGCGATGAGCACGAGCGCGAGCAGGTTGCTGCCGATGAGGAAGGCGACCCGCTGCAGGCTCAATTCCCCCACCCCCGTGGGAGACGCCAGCCAGCGCGACCGCACCGCCACCAGCAGCAACGAATAGGTGAGCGCGCTGGCGAGCGCGGCCAGGAGCGCGCCACGGCCATCCAGCAGGATGCTCGCGCCGATGACGGCCAGCAGGTACAGGAAGGTGAAGGGGCTGTCTCCCACGCCGGTGAGGAAGACGAGCACCGAGGCGATGAGCAGATCGCCCACCACCTGCACCACCGCCGCCAGACGGTCCGCCCAGCCCCCCCGGAGCATGAGGCCGTAGACGAGCGTGAAGAGGTAGACGAGCCCGATGACCGCGAAGGACAGCATGTCGCCGTGGCTGGGCTCCTGCACGGGCTGCAGGAACACGCGGACCGCGAAGGCCACGAGCGACAGACTGACGGCCACCGTGCGGAACACGGTGAGCCACGTCAGCCGGTTGCGCAGCGTGTGCGGCTGCGGCGAACCGGCCAACGCCGAACCGGCCCTGTTACTTGACGGCACCGGCGATGGAGAAGATGGGCAGGTACATGGCGATGAGGAAGCCACCGACCACGCCACCCAGGAACACCATCATCAACGGTTCGATCATCGCCGTGAGGCCCGCGACCGCCGTGTCCACCTCGTCGTCGTAGAAGTCGGCGATCTTGTTGAGCATGGTGTCCATGGCGCCCGTGGCCTCACCCACGCCGATCATCTGCACCACCATGGGCGGGAACACCTTCGTCTCCAGGAGCGGTCCCGCGATGTTCTTGCCCTCGGCGATCTTCCCGCGCACGAAGAAGATGGCCTCTTCCACGGACCGGTTGCCGGCCGTCTTGGCGGTGACGTCCAGCGCGTCCAGGATGGGCACGCCCGAGGAGATCATCGTGCCCAGCGTGCGGGTGAAGCGCGCCACCGCCACCTTGCGGATGACGGGCCCGAAGATGGGGGCCATCAGGAACGCCCTGTCCAGCAGACGCCGCCCCTGGGGGTTGCGGTAGATGTAGCCGAAGATGACCGAGAAGGCGGCCAGGCCGACGAACACCCAGATGAGGTAGTTCTGGCACCACTCGGACAGGTCCACCACGAACTGGGTGGGCGCGGGCAGGGCCTGACCGAAGTCCGCGAACATCTTCGCGAACACCGGCGTCACCTTGAGCATCAGCACCGCCGTCACCGCGATGGCCACACACACGACGATGACCGGGTAGGTCATCGCGCTCTTGACCTTGCGCTTGAGCTTCTCGTTCTTCTCGCGGTAGTTGGCGAGCCGGTTGAGGATGTTGTCGAGGATACCGCCCACCTCGCCCGCGGCGCACAGCTGCACGAAGAGCTCGTCGAAGACCTTGGGGTGGTCCGCCAGGGCGTCGGCGAAGGTGGAGCCCTGCTCCACCTTGTTCTTGATGGCGAACACGACCTTGCGGAAGGCCGGGTTGTCCATCTGCGTGCCGAGGATGTCGAGGCACTGCACGAGCGGCAGGCCGGCGTCGATCATCGTGGCGAACTGACGGGTGAAGATGAGGATGTCCTTGCCCGTCACCGCCGAACCGATGGTGATGTTCAGATCGGAGTCGAGCAGGCCCTTGCGGCGCACCTTGACCGGGTTGAGGCCGAGCGACTTCAGACGGGCATTGACGGCCTCGACGTCCGAGGCCTCCATCTCGCCCTTCTTGGTCTCGCCAGACTTGGTCTTGGCTTCCCAGAGGAACTGGGCCGTGTTCTTCGATTTGGGGGGAGTGGACTTCTGGGTCGCCGTTGCAGCCATCAGGCCTCCGAGAGGGACAGCAGTCTATCCCACCGGTTGGAATTCACGAATTAGCGCCCCGCGGGGCCGGCGGGCCGCTGACCAGGCATGCCAGCGGCGGTGCCGCCCGCGAGGATGTTGCGCAGCTCGTCCGGATCCGAGGAACGGCCGAACGCCTCGTCCTGGCTGATGAGGCGCCGCGCCAACAGCGCCGCCAGGGCCTGGTTGAAGGTCTGCATGCCGTACTTGGCCTGGCCCACCTGCATCGACGAGTAGACCTGATGGATCTTGTCCTCGCGGATGAGGTTGCGGATGGCGGGGTTGGGCACCATGACCTCCAGCGCCAGCACGCGGCCCGGAGAGCCCGCCTTGGCGATGAGCGACTGGCTCATCACGCCTTCCAGCACGAACGACAGCTGGGCGCGCACCTGGGGCTGCTGGTAGGGCGGGAACACGTCCAGCACGCGGTTGATGGTCTGCACCGCGCTGTTGGTGTGCAGCGTGGCGTAGCAGGTGTGACCCGTCTCGGCGATGACCAGCGCCGCCTCGATCGTCTCCAGGTCGCGCAACTCGCCCACCAGCACCACGTCTGGATCCTGACGCAGGATGTACTTGAGCGCCGTCTTGAAGCTGCGCGTGTCCGCGCCCACCTCGCGCTGGTTGACGAGGCAGTTCTTGTGCGGGTGCAGGTACTCGATCGGATCCTCGATCGTCATGATGTGCTCATGACGCTCGGTGTTGATCTTGTCGATCATCGACGCGAGTGTCGTGGACTTGCCCGAGCCCGTGGGACCCGTCACCAGGATGAGGCCGCGCGGACGCTTGACCAGCTCGGCCACCACCGGGGGCAGCCCCAGCTCCTGGAAGGTGAGGATCTTGAAGGGAATGGTGCGGAACGCCCCCGCCACCGCGCCGCGCTGCATGTAGATGTTGGCGCGAAAGCGCGACAACCCCTTCACGCCGAAGGAGAGGTCCAACTCGTTCTCCTCCTCGAACTTGTGCTTCTGGGCGTCGGTGAGGATGGAGTAGCAGAGCTGCTTGGTCTCCACCGGCGACAGCTGGGCCGTCTTGAGCGGCACCAGTTCGCCGTCCACGCGCAACTGGGGCGGGGAGCCCGTGGTGATGTGGAGGTCGGAAGCACCCTTCTCGACCATCGCCTTGAGCAGCTGATGCAGATTCACGAAGACCGTCCTTCGGGGGTTTTGGGGAGGGGATGAGGCGAGGTCAGAAGTTGTCCGGGGCCGTGTTGGCCACCACCTCTTCCAGCGTGGTGACACCATCCATCATCTTGGCCAGAGCCGACATGCGCAACGAGCTCATGCCCAGGCGGATGGCCTCCGCCTTGAGCTCGGCGGCCGAGGCGCCGTTGATGACCAGCTCCTTGAGGCCATCCCAGAAGGGCATGACCTCGTAGATGGCCACGCGGCCGCGGTAGCCACGGTCGTTGCACTCGCGGCAGCCGACCTTCTCGTACATGGTGAAGGTGCCGAGCTTCTCCGGAGGCACGCCCGCGTTGAGCAGCGCCTGCTCGTCCACGTTCTCCGCGGGCTTCTTGCACGCGGGGCACAGGCGGCGCGCCAGACGCTGGGCGAGGATGAGGTTGAGCGAGGCCGTCACGAGGAAGGGCTCGATGCCCATGTTGAGCAGACGGCTCACCGTGCCCGGGGCGTCGTTGGTGTGCAGCGTGGAGAGCACCAGGTGGCCCGTGAGCGCCGCCTTCACCGCGATTTCACCCGTCTCGAAGTCGCGGATCTCGCCGATCATGATGATGTCGGGATCCTGGCGGAGGAAGGAGCGCAGGGCCGCGGCGAAGTTCAGGCCGATGTCCTCGTGCATCTGCACCTGGTTGATGCCGCCGAAGTTGAACTCGACCGGGTCCTCGGCGGTGGCGATGTTGGTGTCCACCTGGTTGAGCGAGGAGAGCGCCGAGTAGAGCGTCGTCGTCTTGCCCGAGCCCGTGGGACCCGTGACGAGCACCATGCCGTAGGGGCGCTCGATGGCCTCCTTGAACCAGGCGAGCGGCTGCGCGTCGAAGCCGAGCTTCGTCATGTCCAGCTGCAGGTTGGACTTGTCGAGCAGACGGAGCACGACCTTCTCGCCGAAGAGCGTGGGGCACACGCTCACGCGGAAGTCCATCTCCTTGCCACCGCCGAGCTTGATCTTGATGCGGCCGTCCTGGGGCAGGCGGCGCTCGGAGATGTCCAGGTTCGCCATGATCTTCAGACGGCTGGTGATGGCGTTGCGCAGCTTCATCGGCGGGCGCATCACGTCATAGAGCGAGCCGTCGATGCGGAAGCGCACCCGGAAGTCCTTCTCGTAGGGCTCCACGTGGATGTCGGACGCGCGCTTCTTGATGGAGTCCTGGAGGATGAGGTTCACGAGCTTGACCACGGGCGCGTCGTCGGCCGCGCGGGCCATCTCCTCGATGTTGCCCTCCTCCTCCTCCTTGGCCACCTCGATGTCCTCGGCGAGCTCGTCGACGAGGGCATTCATGTCCGGGCCCTTCTCGGCGTAGTAGCGCTCGATGGCCTCGCGGATGGAGATCTCCGAGGCGACCACCGGCTCCACGTTGTAGCCGGTGAGGAACTTCAGGTCGTCCACGGCGTAGATGTTGGACGGATCGCACATGGCCACGATGAGCGAGGGGCCCGCGCGATTGACGGGAATCACCAGGTGCTTCTCGGCCACTTCCTTCGGCACGAGCTTGATGATCTCCGCGTCGATGTCGAAGTCCTTCAGGTTGATGGCCGGCACGCCGTACTGCTTGGAGAGGAAGTCGGTGAGTTTGGACTCCTCGATGGCTCCCGTCTTGATGAGCGCGGTGCCAATGCGCGTGCCGTTCTTCTGCTGCTCCTCCTGGGCCTTGCGCAGCTGCTGGACCGAGATCAGGTTCTCACGGACCAGCAGTTCACCAAGTCGACCGGACATTCAAAAAGCCTCGAGCGTGGGGATGACAATCATGGTGTCCGCCGTGAAGACGGAGGACGCCAAAAGATGCGCGGGTTACGGGCGCATGAGCCCCAAGATTAAAGAGAGGGAGACGCGAGCCTGTCAAGGCGCCGTCCCTGGCTCCCTCTCCGACCAAGCCATTGAAACCGCTTGGGAAACCTTCAGTCGGATGCCCGGGCGATCACCACCCGGGCGGCCTCGACGTCCCGCTTGATTTGTCCCACGAGTTCGGCCACGGAACCAAAACGGTGCTCCGGGCGCAGCCGCTCGAGGAACTCCACCCGCAGCTCGCGGCCATAGAGGTCCGCGCTGTAGTCGAGCAGGTGCGCCTCGATCGTGACCTCGTTGATACCGAAGGTGGGCTTGACGCCGATGTTGGCCACGCCCGGCAGCCAGGGCGCCTGGAGCGCCTCGCGGAAGCGCACGCGGATGGCGTACACACCGGCGGCCGGCCGCAGCTCGTTCTGGGTGTCCACGTTGGCGGTGGGAAAGCCGATGCCCCGGCCGCGCCCCTGGCCCCGCACGACCGTGCCCTCCAAGTCGAAGGGCCGGCCGAGCAGGCGCTGCGCCGCGCTCACCCGGCCCTCGAGGATGTACTCGCGAATCTTGGAGGAGGAGGCCACGAGCCCATCCACCGTGACGGGCTCCACGCAGTGCACCTGGGCGCCCCGGGCCGCCGCGGCCTCGCGCAGGGTGTCCACGCTGCCCCCGCGCGCCGCGCCGTAGGTGAAGTCATGGCCCACCACGAGGTGGCGCGCGCCCAGCACGTCCAGCAGCGAGGCCTCGAAGTCGCGCGGCGACAGGCGGGCGTACTCGCGCGTGAAGGGCTGCACCACCGCCGCGTCCAGCCCGAACGACTCGAAGAGCTCCAGCTTGCGCGGCAAGAGGGTGATGAGCTTGGGCGCCATCTCCGGCTGGAGCACCTTGCCCGGATGCGGCTGGAACGTCAGCGCGGCCACGAGCGTGCCGTGGCGCCGCGCCTCGGCGAAGAGCGCCTGGTGGCCCAGGTGCACGCCATCGAAGTTGCCCAGCGCGAGCGCACAACCCGAGAGCTCGCGCGCCTCCGTCACCCCTTGGAAGACCTTCATGGAGCGCCCATATAGCGCCAAACCCGTCGCTTTGCCCTGGCCAGACCGCCCCGCCCCGTGCGAAGAGGCCCACAGCCTCCCGCATCCTTCATGGCCCGTCCTCCCCTGCTCCCCGACCCCGTGGGCCTGCATCTGGCCCGCCTCGATGCGCCCCCCGACTGGGACGCCGAGTTCGGCTTTTCCGGCCCCCTGGAACTGGAAATCGGCTCCGGCGCGGGCGGCCACGCCCTCGAGTACTGCCGCCGCAACCCCACCACGCGCTTCGTCGCCTTCGAGTGGCGCAAGAAGTACGCGCGCGACACCCAGGACCGCGGCAACAAGCTGGGCCTGAAGAACCTGCGCGTGCTCGAGGCCGATGCCCGCTCCATCGTGCCGCGCCTGTTCGCCTCCGGCTCGCTCGACGCCATCCACCTGCAGTTTCCCGACCCCTGGTGGAAGCGCGCCCACTTCAAGCGCGCCGTCGTCCAGCCCGACTTCGCCCGGCTGCTGCTCGACAAGCTCAAGCCCGGCGGCCTCTTCGACATGCGCACCGACGTGCAGGACCGCGCCGTCAACATGCTCTCCATCCTGGAGGAGGCCGGCTTCGTCAACCCGCTGGGCAAGGGCGTGTTCCACCCCTACGATCCCGAGGAAGTCCCCTCCACGCGCGAGCGGCGCTACCTGACGAGCGGCGAGCCCGTCTACCGCGCCCGCCTGCGCAAGCCCGCCTGAGTGCCCTCCCGGGGCACGCGCCGCCGTGTCGTGCCGTGTGCGAGGAGGGCGTTTCACCCCGGCTGGAGGGAGGACGGCTTGGCATCCCCCCCTCGTTCGGGGAACAATCCCTTCCTCACGGCGGTCCGAAATACTCCGAGGCACGAACGGCAGCGACATGGCGGACAGCGCGAAGAAGACGGCGGAAGCGGCACGCCGGGCCCCCCCCACGAATCCCCTGGCCGACCGCACCATCCTGATCGTCGACGATGACCCGGCCAACATCCAACACGTGCGCGAGGGGCTCGCCGGCCCGGGCTACCGCTTCCGCGAGGCCCATGACGGCACCGAGGCCCTGCGCTCGCTGCGCGAGGCGCGGCCGGACCTCATCATCATGGACGTGGAGATGCCGCGGCTGGGCGGCGTCGAGGTGTGCCGCATCATCAAGGCCAACGGCGGCGAGGGAGGCTTCGGCTTCATTCCCGTCATCCTCGTGACGGCGCGGCAGGCGGCCGGCAAGGTGGAAGGGCTGGAGCTCGGCGCGGACGACTACCTCGTCAAACCCTTCGACATGCTGGAGCTGTCCGCGCGCGTGAAGTCCATGCTGCGGCTCAAGGTGCTGCAGGACGCCCTGGTGGAGAAGAACCGGGAGCTGGACTCCAAGAACCAGGCACTGGACCGGGCCAACAAGGAGCTCGACCAGAAGCGCGAGGAGCTGCTGCGGCTCACGCGCGTCGACGGACTCACCGGCCTCTACAACCGGCGCTACTTCGAGGAGCGCCTGAGCGAGGAGTTCGCCCGCTCCGCGCGCTACCGCTCGCCCCTGTCGCTGGTGATGATGGACATCGATCACTTCAAGCGGCTCAACGACACCTACGGCCACCCCTTCGGCGACCAGGTGTTGCGCGCGGTGGCGCAGGCGGTGCGCGGCCGGCTGCGCGAGGTGGACTTCGTGGCGCGCTACGGCGGCGAGGAGTTCATCGCCCTGCTGCCCGAGACCGGCCCCAAGGAGGCCCTGGGGGCGTGCGAGCGCATCCGCGAGGCCGTGGCCTCCGTGCGCCTGGAGTACCGGCCCCCGTCGGGAGACGCACTGGAAGTGCGCTGTACGGCCTCACTGGGCGTGGCCAGCGTGCCCTCCCCCACCCTGTTGGGCGCCGAGGATCTCAAGAAGCAAGCCGACACCTGCCTCTACGCCGCCAAGGCGGGCGGCCGCAATTGCGTTCGCCAGTACAAGGACACGCCACCCGAGTGACGCTGCCTCTTGGCGAGCGCGGCTCTTTGGCCTACATGACAAGACCATGCGCTTGTTTTTCGTGATCTCCCTGCTGCTGCTGTCCGTGCTGCCCCTCGGGGGCTGCAACCGGCCCAGCTACGAGACACCGGTGCGCGCCTACCAGACGTTCCTCCGGGCCGTGCAGCGGGGAGATGAGAAAACCGCCTACTCCGCCCTCTCACAACCTACCCAGGAGGCCCTCAAGCAGAAGGCCCAGACGGTGGCCAACGCCTCCGCGGGCGCGGTGAAGGCGGACCCCGTCGCCTTCTTCTTCGCGAATGTCGCACCTCCACCGGATGTTGCGGAAGTCACGCTCGCGGGCGAGACAGGCGACACGGCGCAGGTGAACGTGGTGTTCTCCCAGGTCCAGAAGCAGGTCCGGATGGTCCGTGAGACGTCCGGATGGAAGATAGACCTTACGCAGTCCCTCCAGCAGCCGTGAGGACAGGGACCCCCCAGGTCTCTCACGCATCAGGTAGCCTACGAACGTGAACGATCGGAAGACACGGCGGGCCGTGCCCGCAGTCGAGGTCATCCGCCGCCCGGTGGCCAACCCCGGCACCGTCGCGCCCAGCCCGACGCCCACGGCCTCGGTGACCCCCCGCCCCACCCCTCGGCCCACCGCGCCCTCGCCGACGTCTCCCACGCCCTCGGCGGGACCGACCGTCAGCGTGACGCCCCGGCCCACGCCCCGGCCCACGCCCTCGCCGAGCGCTCCCGTGGCCCCCTCGGCGCCCTCCGTGCCGGAGCCGGCCACCGCCAGCGCGCCCCGGCCCATCCCCACGCCCGTGGCGCCCCGGCCGACTCCGTCGCCTACCGTGACGCCCTCGTCCGTCGCGCCCCGGCCCGCCTTCTCCCCGAGCCGCGCACCCGGCGCGGGTGGACCGCCCGGCGCCCGGCCCGGCGGCTTCGCGCGGCCCCGGACGCCCCGGCCCCCGCCCACCAACGAGCAGATCCTCGCCCTGGCCGCCAAGGAGCACGTGCCCGCGCGCATCGCCAAGGGCGAGCTCGAGGGCAAGATGAAGTGCCGCATCTGGCGCAAGCTGCACGCCGAGGAAGCCAAGCGCTTCGATCAGGTGTACGCGCTGATGGGCCAGAACCCGGGCCTGTCGCTCGCGGATGGTTTCGGCGTGCTGCAGAGCGGCCTGACGGTGGCCGAATTCCTCGCGCGCAAGGAGCGCACCCAGCGCAAGGCCGCCGTGAAGACGGCCCGCGGCGAGGTGGATGACAGCTCCATCAGCGCCTTCATCCAGGGGCTCGTCGAGGCGAAGACGGAGATGGCCATGGTGCTCGGCGAGCGCACCGTGCTCGACACCGTGACGAGCGTGGAGCCCATCTCCTTCGTGCTGGGCCGCAGCGGCCGGCAGGAGAAGCTCCAGGTCGTCATGATGACGCGCCGCTCGGACTGGGAGCAGCTCGCGCCCCACCTGGAGCGCGAGCCCAAGCTCACCCAGAAGCCCGTCAACGTCGCGCGCCAGCCCGACAAGCGCCCCTTCTCCGACCCCCGCCCCTTCCTCGCCCACCAGGGCCAGTCCGTGCGCCTGACGCTGCGCAATGGCATCCAGCTCGTCATGCCCCTGCGCGTGGTGGGCCGCTTCGATCTGCTGCTCGGCGAGGACGGACACGAGGTGTTCGTCCCCCTGCACGCCCTGGTGCGCTTCTCCGCCGAGGACTCGCTGGAGGACTCCGGCGACGCGCCCGGGGAGAACTCCTAGCCCCCAAGGAACCCGATGCCGTTCTTCTCGAAAATCATCAAGCCCCTGCTCGCGCTCGCCCTGTCCGCGGCGGTCCTCGGCGCCGAGCAGGGCTGCACGAAGGACAGCGCGTCCGCCGCTCCGGCGCTCAAGCCGGGTGAGACGCGCACCATCGCCCTCACCATCACCGAGAAGGGCTACGAGCCCAGCCCCATCACCCTCCAGCAGGGCCAGCCGGTGAAGCTCGTGCTCACGCGCACCACGGAGCACACCTGCGCGACGGAGATCGTCCTCGACGAGTACAACATCAACACGCCCGTGCCCCTCAACCAGCCGGTGGAGGTGGCCTTCACCCCCACGAAGACGGGCAAGCTCGTCTATGGCTGCGCGATGGGGAAGATGATCAGCGGCGTGTTCATGGTGGAGTGACGCTCACTCCCCGAACACCTGCTCCGCGCAGGCCTCCGGAGGCGTGAGCAGCGAGGCGTGGAGGCGTGCGAGGTGGAAGGCGGCCCATCCGCCTCGCATGTCCGCGGAGTAGCGGCAGAACGCCTGGCGGATCTCCCACGAGAACGGCCCCTGGGGCGCCACCTCCAGGTACGCGGCCAGCTCGGGCGCAGCGTCCTCGGACAATGAGCGCACCAGGTACGACGCATCCCAGGACACGCCCTCGGTGGAGCGCGTCAGGGTATCCCTCGCGATGAAGGCGTCGGGGTTGAGCACGTTGAGCGCCGCGAGGCCGACGAGCGCTCCCACGAAGGCGCCCATGGCGAAGCGCTCCGGACGCCACCACAGCGTCGCCACGCGCCAGACGAGCACTCCCGCCAGCGCCAGCATGAAGACGTGCGTGTACACGCGCAGGTGCGTGTAGCCATAGGCGGACTCGTAGAGCGCCATGCGCTGGACCGCCGAGGTGAGCAGCACCAGCACCAGCCCCACCATCACCGAGCACGCCGCCCGGAAGGCGGTGACCTGCCCCGCCCCGTTCAGCCGCGTCCAGCGCTCCAGCACCAGGCTCAACCCCAGCGTCATCACCGACACCACGAGCAACTCGAAGAAGCCCCGCCGGGCGTACTCGGAATAGGTGAGCCCCGAGGGCAGCCGCGCCCCGCCCCACATGAAGGCGAGTTGGAGGGAGACGAAGGCCAGGAAGAGCACGTCCACCGCGCCCACGAGCGTGAGGCTCTCGATGAAGCCCAGACGGCCCACGGCCGGAGCCACCTCCCGCTCACCCGCCTCGCGCTCCCGCCGGCGCCGCAGGGCATGCGCGAGCAGGCCCAGCACGCCGAAGGCACTGCCCACGGCGAACACCCCCCGCGCCAACGTGTCCACCGAGAAGATGTTCCACACGAGGGAAAACCCCCGCCCCACCGCCACCGAGAAGACCTCGTCCGCCGAGGAGAGCAGCGCGGTGAAGAGGATCAGGATCGGCAGGGAGAGCAGGGCGCCCCGCGCCACCGGCAGCAGCTTCGGGAGCTGGCCGCGCAACGGAATGCGCTCCACCTCCGCGCGCACCACCGCCGGGGGGAGGAACAGGGCCTGCCACGCGCCGCCCAGCACGGTGGAGGCATAGTCGCCCAGCCCGAGCCGCTCCACGCGTCCCGCCGCCCAGAAGTGCACCAGCAACAGCAGCAGCAGGCCCGAGGCCAGGACGTTGAGCGCCGTGAGCAGGGGGCTCGCGCGCACGAACACCATCCCGGAGAAGAACAGCCAGGGCACGAGCAGCCAGGCATTGGGACGTGCCCGCTGCCAGCCCTCGCGGCCTCCGAGCACGAGCAGTGTCCCCAGCAGCAGCAGTGCGAATAGCGGGAAGGACAGCCCCAGCGCGGGTCCATCGAAGAGAACCTCGGCGCAGACGCCCAGGCCGAGCGCCGCGAGCAGGGTCGCCCGGGGCCGTCGCAGACGGGGAACGGCCTCGGGCGAGGGTGGAGACACGACGGGCAGCGACAGTCCGGTGGCGGGGATCGACATGCGAGGGCTCCAGACAAGCAATCGAGCGAGAGTCCCCAAGATGGACTCCTGGCGGGCCACCGTGCGGATCTTCACGGTGAGTGGTCGGTTCCCCACCGCCAACGGTCGCTCCGCCGGACCCCACACGCCCGGTTTCTCGGCATCACCCCCGAAGGCGGGTAGGCTGGGCGCTTCTTCCCATGAACGGCGCGGCGGAACTCTTCACCCGGCACGTGTTCCTGGACCTCGAGACCACGGGATTGGATCCCCGCGTCGATGAGGTCATCGAACTCGGAGCCCTCTTCATCGAGAACGGCCGGATCACCGACCGCTACGCCCAGTTCTTCGCCGCCTCGCGTCCCCTGCCCCTCACCATCCGCCGGCTCACCGGCATCGAGGACGCGCAGCTCGCCGGACAACCCCGCCTCGCCCACAAGGCCGCCGAGCTGCGCGAGCGGCTCGCGGGCTGGACGGTGGTCGCCCACAACGCCTCCTTCGAGAAGGGCTTCCTCCCGGACATCCTCGGCCCCCTGCGCGCTCCGGTGCTCGACTCGTGCGAGCTCATGCACTACCTGCACCCGGAGCTGTCCAGCCACTCGCTGGAGTCGCTGCTGCGCTGGGCCGGCAAGGGCCCTCGCGAGCGGCACCGCGCCATGACGGACTGCGAGGCCACCCACGCCGTGCTCATCCATGCCCTGGAGGGCTGCGTGCGCGAGGGGCGCGCCGAGGACCTCGCCGATCTGCTGGAGACGCTCGATCCCCGCGCCGCGCTGCGGCTGGCGCAGATCGAAGCGGGCGAGGCGGGCGACGAGCTGGAAGGCTCGAGCGACGTGGACGCCGCGCCGCTCGTGTCGCTGCTCACCGGACTGTGGACGCTGTGCCGCTCGCGTCCCGCCGCCCTGAAGCTCTCGGGCTCGGGCTTCCTGCCCGGACGGCCCGAGCGTCAGCGCTCCAATGGCACCAAGCCCCCGGACGAGCCCCCCGGCGAGGACACCCCCGTGCAGCCCGTGCGCCCCGAGGAGGTGACGGCCCTGCTCGGCCCCGAGGGCGCCCTGCAACACGCCCAGGAGGGCTTCGCGGTGCGCCCCGCCCAACTGGAGATGGCCCAGGCCGTGGCGCGCACCCTGTCCGAGGGCGGACAGCTCGCGGTGGAGGCCGGCACCGGCACCGGCAAGTCGCTCGCGTACCTCACGCCCGCCGCCCTCTTCACCGTGCGCAACGGCCGCAAGGTGGGCGTGGCCCCGCATACCAAGACGCTCCAGGATCAGCTCATCGAGAAGGACCTGCCCCGGCTGCACCGCGCCACCGGCGGGGCCTTCTCCTACGCGCTGCTCAAGGGCCAGACGAACTACCTCTGCCGCCGCCGCGCGCTCGACATCACCCGCGTGGAGCCCGGCATGGGCCACGCCGCGCGCGCGCCCCGCGCCTACCTGCGCGCCCTGTTGCGCCGCGGCCCCGACGGAGACCTGGACCGGCTCAGCCACTGGTTCCGCGATCGCTTCCCCGTGCTGCTCGCGCTCGCCCCGGCGGTGCGCTCGGAGGCGGCCACCACGCTCGGCGAGCGCTGCCCGCACTACCACCGCTGCTACTACCACTCGGCCGTGGCCCAGGCGCGCGAGGCGGACGTGCTCGTCATCAACCAGTCGCTCGCCTTCGCCTGGCCCGCGCGCTACCCGAAGCTGGATCACCTGGTGCTCGACGAGGCGCACGAGGTGGAGGACGTCGCCACCACCGCGCTCTCCTCGGAGCTGTCGGACATGGCCTTCATCCGGCTCGCCGAGCGGCTGCACGGACGCGACGGGCGGCGCGGTCTGTTCGCCGAGCTGCGGCGGGCCCTCTTCGCCTCCCGGCGCGGAGAGGCCCGCACGCTGATGAGCGAGATCGAAGGCGCCCTGACCGCGGTAGGCACGGCCGTGCGCCGGCTCGGCGAGAGCGTGATGCACCTGTGCGAGCCGGCCGCCGCGAGCGCCTCCGAGGCCGACGACGAGTCCTCCTACGCCCCGGAGCTGCGCATCACCCCCGAGGTCCGCGCGAGCGCCCCCTGGATGCCCGTGCGCGAGGGCCTGCTCGAGGTGCGCGAGTGCCTCCAGGAGCTGCACAAGCGGCTCACAGTGGGCGTGGCGGAGGTGCTACCGGACCTGGGCGTGAAGATGCCGCCGCTGGAGCGAGAGCTGGCGGGGGGCGTGGCGGAGGTGCAGGAGCTGGCCACGCTGACGTCGGAGCTGTCCGACGATCCCGCCGAGGGCCGGTGCTACGCGGCCACGGCGGTGCCCCGCAAGCAGCGCTGGACGCTCATCGCCCAGCCGGTGAACGTGGCGGCCTACGTGTCGCGGGACTTCGCGCAGCACAAGCGGGCGCTCGTGCTCGCCTCGGCCACGCTGAGCACGGGCACCGAGCGCATGCCGTATGTGCTCGGGCGGCTGGGACTGGACGGACGCAACGAGGGCATTCCCGCTCCCCGGATGATGCGTGCGCCCACGCCCTTCGATCTGCGCACGCAGGCGCTGGTGGTGCTGGTGACGGACGCGCCGCGCGCGCACGAGCCGGCCTTCATCGAGTGGGCGGCGATGCGCATGTCCGGCATGGCCAAGGTGATGGGCGGCCGGGTGCTGGGCCTGTTCGCCTCCACGCGGCGCATGGAGCGCGTGGCGGATGAGCTGCGCCTGAAGCTGGAGCCCCAGGGCATCGAGGTGATGCGGCAGTCGCGCGGGCATGGACGCTCGCTCGCGGCCCGGCAGGAGAAGGACACCGGTACGGTGCTGCTCGGGACCAAGAGCTTCTGGCAGGGCGTGGACATCCCCGGCCGGGGCGTGGGCTGCGTCTTCATCGACAAGCTGCCCCTGGAGCCCGCCAGCCGCCCGCTCGTGGCCTCGCGCGAGGAGACGCTCGCCCGGGGACGCAACACGCACCTGGGCTTCCTCTCCTACCGCCTGCCCCGGGCACTGCTGCAACTGCGCCAGGGCGTGGGCCGACTCATCCGCTCGCATGGGGACCGGGGCGTGGTCATCATCGCCGACCCGGGTCACCCCAGCTACCGCCAGGCCCTGCTCGACGCGCTCGCGGGCTATCGCGTGGTGATGCTCCCCTGGAGCGAGGCCCGCGTGCGCCTGTTCTCCGCCATGGACCAGATGGGGCTCATCCGCGGGCCGTGAAGCCCCCCACGCTCACGCCTTGTCCAACACGCCGTTCTGATAGTCCTCGATGGCCTGGCGGATCTCCTCCCGGGTGTTCATGACGAAGGGGCCGTGCTGGACGATGGGCTCGCGCAGGGGCCTGCCCGCGGCGACGAGCACCGCGCTGCGCTGATTCGTCGCGCGCAGTCGCAGCCGCTTGCCCGTCCCCAACAGGGCGAGCTGTCCCGCGCGTACCGTCTTCGGCTTGCCCTCGGGACCCAGGTGCACCTCGCCCTCGTGGACGAACGCGAACGCCGTGTGCTCGGGCGGCAGCTCCACTTCGAACGGTTGATCATCCTCCAGGCGCAGCGTGAAGAGGATGGGTTCGGTCGGACGCTCTCGCACGGGGCCCACCAGCCCACTCACTCCGCCCGCGATGAGCCTCACGTGGCTGCCGGCGGCCGACAGCTTCGCCTCGCTCAGGCGCTCGGGCACCAGGTCCTGGTAGTACGGCGGGCACAGCTTCTCCTTCGCCGGCAGGTTGAGCCACAGCTGGAAGCCGGACATCAGGCCCCGGTCCTGCTCGGGCATCTCCGAGTGGATGATGCCGCGCCCCGCCGTCATCCACTGCGAGCCCGCCCCGAGGATGAGCCCCGAGTTGCCCTGGCTGTCCCGGTGCCGCATGCGGCCCTCGAGCATCACCGTCACCGTCTCGAAGCCCCGGTGCGGATGATCGGGGAAGCCCGCCAGGTACGCCCCCGGCTCGTCCGAGTGGAAGCGGTCCAGCATCAGGAACGGATCGAGGTGGCGCAGCGCGGGCTGGCCGATGACACGGGTCAACCGCACGCCCGCGCCGTCACTCGTGGGCATGCCCTCCAGCGTCTGGAGCACGCTCCGGTCCGACGTGGAGATGAACGCGGGAGCGCGCGACTCACTTCCAGGACGGCATCCCGCCGCCACGGCCACCGTGGCCAGCATCGAGTCGACGAGGAACCGTCGGCGCGTCATCGTCATGCAACGTCTCTCCTCACGTGTCCCATTCGAACGTGTCCGCGGCTTCCTCGATAATGCGGGGGGCCAGCACCTTCAACAGATCCTCCGGCTTCGCCCCGCCGCCCGCATGGAGTTCCACGTCTCCGAGCAGCGTCTGATCCGGATAGCTGATGCACGCCATCGTCACCTGAAGGCCCCCACTCTCGGTGTCGTGGATCTCCGCCTGCAACCGGAAGCCGCGCACGCCGTACTTGCGCAGCACGCCCTGCGCCGCCGCCTTGTTCTCCCTCACGGGGGCGACCATCGCGCCCATCTGCGAGAGCTTGCGCCGCATCCGCGCTTCGGTGAAGCGCAGCACTTCCGGCGACAACTGGCCCGTCCTGTCCTTCACGTCGACCAGTTGCACGTAGAACCGGGGCGCCTGCTCCTTCAACGCCTGCAGCGTCTTGAGCGACGCCAGGATGGCCGCCCGTGCCGCCGAGTCCGGCTCGCCCTTGCGCGCCTTGAGGCACTCCACTCCCGCCACTTCCTTCAGCACTCCCAACGCCTGAGCCGCCGCCGCGCGCACCTGCTCGCTCGTGTCCTTCAAGCCCTCGCACAGGGGCCCGAGCGCCTCGGGATCATCCGACGCTCCCAGCCCCGACGCGGCCCGAGATCGCGCTCCCGGTTCCATCCCCTGCCCGAGCTGCCGGCTCAGCGAGGCCGTCCGGGAATCCACCTGGGCCAGGGCCGTGGACGCGGCCCCCCAGGACAACAGCGCGATCAAAGACAGTGCACACCGCTTGACGGAATGACGCATTCGAGCCCTCCGTGCCCCGCGTGGTGCGGGGCCCCCCGGCTCGTCCAGTCTACTTCCATTTATACGCGGTGGCGGAATCGGCGATCGCCTGCGGAACCAGCGCCGCGAGGAGTTCCCCGGGCTCGCCCTCCGAGCCCTGGACCTCCACGCTCCCCAGCAATTGCTTGCCTGGATAACGCAGGCACAGCACCACCAGCTTCAGCCCTCCCGAGGGCCCCGGACGCACCTCCGGTACGAGCCGGTAGCCGGACAGTTTGCGTTTGCGCAGCACGTCACGCGCCTGCGCCTCGGTCTCCTTCTCCGGCGCCAGCGCCGCTCCCCTCTGGAACAAGGCGCGCCGCAGCCGGGCCTCGGTCAGCTTCACCAGCTCCGGCGACAGGGTGCCCGTCGTGTCCTTGAGCGGCGCCAGCATCACGTACAGCCGGGCGGGTCGTGCCTGGAGCGCTCGCAGCGCCTTCAGGGCGGACGTCAGGGCGGCCTGGACCTGGGGGTCCGTCTCCTCCTTGCGCGCCTCCAGACACACCACCGCGCCAGGCTCCGCCAGCTTCTCCAGGGCCGAGGCCGCCGCCGCCCGCACCTCGGGGCTCTCGTCCGCGAGCCCCGCGCACAGGGGAGGCATCGCCTCGGGGTCATCCGACTCGCCCAATAGCCGCGCCGCCTGGAGCCGGTGCGCCACCACCGGACCCTGCTTCAGCGTCTTCGCCAGCGAGGCGGTCTGGGCATCCGCCTGCGCCAGCACGGAGGGGGGGAAGGCGAGCAGGAGGAAGGCGACAAGGTGGGAGGAGAAGCGCATGGTGGGAAACCGAGCGTATCGCGGCCCGCAAGAAACACAGCGGCCCCGCCACTTGTGGCATATACCCTCACCATGTCCTCTGCCCTGTCCGCCTCCCAGATCCGCGAGGCGTTCCTCCAATTCTTCGAAGGGCGCGGTCATCGCCGCGTCGCGTCGTCGTCCCTCGTCCCCCAGAACGACCCCACCCTGCTGTTCACCAACGCGGGCATGGTGCAGTTCAAGGACGTGTTCACCGGCCGCGAGAAGCGCGACTACTCCCGCGCCACCACCTCGCAGAAGTGCGTGCGAGCAGGCGGCAAGCACAACGACCTCGACAACGTGGGCTACACGGCGCGCCACCACACGTTCTTCGAGATGCTCGGCAACTTCTCCTTCGGCGACTACTTCAAGGCCGACGCCATCGCGTACGGCTGGGAGTTCGTGACGAAGACGCTGGGGCTGGACACCAACCGGCTCGCCGTCACCGTGTTCAACGGCGAGGGTGGCATCCCCTGGGACGAGGAGGCGTTCGAGCTGTGGGCGAAGCAGGGCGTGCCCCGCGAGCGCATCTACAAGCTCGGGCTCAAGGACAACTTCTGGGCCATGGGCGACACGGGCCCGTGCGGTCCCTGCTCGGAGATCCACTTCCACCAGGGCGATGACATCCCCTGTGCCGAGGTGGCAGCGGGCCGCGCGTGTCAGGGCGTGGCGTGTGACTGCGACCGGTGGCTGGAGATCTGGAACCTCGTGTTCATGCAGTTCGAGCGCAAGGAGAAGGACGCGCCGCTCATCCCCCTGCCCAAGCCGTCCATCGATACGGGCGCGGGTCTGGAGCGCATCGCCTCGGTGGTGCAGGGCAAGCGCTCCAACTACGACACGGATCTCTTCCAGAGCATCATCTCGCGCGTGAGCGAGCTGGTGGGCAAGCGCTACACCCAGGAGGACGGTGCCTCCATGCGCGTCGTGGCGGACCACGCCCGCGCGGCCGCCTTCCTCATCGCCGATGGCGTGCAGCCCTCCAACGAGGGCCGCGGCTACGTCCTGCGCCGCATCATGCGCCGCGCCATCCGCCACGGCTCCATCCTCGGACTCAACGAGCTGTTCTTCTTCAAGGTCGTCGATCGCGTCATCGAGCTGATGGGGGACGCCTACCCCGAGCTGCGCGACAGCCGCACCTTCCTCCTCGAGGTGTCACGGCACGAGGAGGAGAGCTTCCGGCGCACGCTCGATCGCGGCATGAAGATGATCGACGAGAGCGTGGCGAAGCTGAAGCAGGCCGGCGAGAAGAAGCTGTCGGGCGCGGACATCTACTACCTGCACGGCACCTATGGCTTCCCGTGGGACCTCACGGAGATCATCCTGCGCGAGCGCGGCTTCGAGGCCGACGTCGAGGGCTTCTGGAAGGAGATCGAGAAGGAGGCCCAGAAGAACAAGTTCGCGGGCTCCGGCGACAAGGCGGTGGGCGCCGTCTACCAGCAGGTGCTCGAGCGCGTGGGCCAGAGCGAGTTCCTCGGCTACGAGGGCGTGGGCCACGAGGGCGAGGGCTCGGTGCGAGCCATCCTCAAGGGCGGCGCCGAGGTGCCCGAGGCCCACGCGGGTGACGAGGTGGAGCTGGTGCTCGACCGCACGCCCTTCTACGGCGAGTCCGGCGGCCAGATGGGCGACACCGGCCGCATCGTGGCCCACGGGGGCAAGACGGTGGCCCAGGTGTCCGACGCGCAGCGTCCGGTGCCCGGCCTCGTCGTCCACAAGGCGAAGGTGACCGAGGGCACGCTCAAGACGGGCGACATGGTGCAGGCGAGCGTGGACGGCGAGCGCCGCTCGTCCATCCGCGCCAACCACTCGGCCACGCACCTGCTGCACCGCGCGCTCAAGCTGGTGCTCGGCGAGCACGTGAAGCAGGCCGGCTCCGTGGTGGCGCCGGACTACCTGCGCTTCGACTTCTCGCACTTCTCGCCCATGACGCCCGAGCAGCAGGATCAGGTGGAAGACCTGGTCAACGGCTGGGTGCGCGAGAACACCGAGTCCCAGACGCGCATCATGAGCCTGGAGGAGGCGAAGAAGTCGGGCGCCGTCGCCATGTTCGGCGAGAAGTACGGCGAGACGGTGCGCGTCGTCACCGTGCACCCGCAGACCACCGAGCTGTGCGGTGGCACCCACGTGCGGCGCAGCGGGGACATCGGCCTGTTCAAGCTCGTGAGCGAGAGCGGCGTGGCCTCGGGCGTGCGGCGCATCACCGCCGTCACCGGCCTGGGCGCCCTCCAGTACGTGCGCGAGACCGAGCGCGAGCTGAAGAAGGTCGCCGAGATGCTCAAGACCTCGCCCAAGGATCTGGTCAAGCGCGTGGAGGCCACGCAGAAGCGCGTGAAGGATCTGGAGCGCAAGGTCGAGGAGGTGTCCGTGAAGGCCCAGACGGGCTCCAGCAAGGACCTGCTCGAGCAGGCGCGCGACATCCACGGCATCAAGGTGCTCGCCACGCGCGTGGACCAGGCGGACGCGAACGTCATCCGCGGCATGGCCGACCAGTTGCGCGACCGCATCAAGTCCGGCGTGGTGCTCATCGGCGGTGAGAAGGACGGCAAGGTCGTCCTGCTCGTGGCGGCCACCAAGGACGTGGTGGCCCGGGGCATCCACGCGGGCAACCTGCTCAAGGAGCTCGCCAAGGAGGTCAACGGCCGCGGCGGAGGCAAGCCCGACCTGGCCCAGGGCGGTGGCGAGGATCCCTCGCGCATCCCCGCCGCCTTCGACAAGCTCTACGAGCTGGTCCAGGGAACCACCCTCGCATGAGAGTCCCCACCCAGGCGCTCCTCCTGCTGCTCTGCGCGGCCGCTCCGTTGGGCGGCTGCAAGGAGAAACCCGTGGACGGTCCCTCCGAGGACCGCACCCTGGAGAAGTTGCGCCTGGAAGTGGACCGCGTGAACCAGGGCGGCGCTCCCTCGGCCCCGCCCGGCGCACCCACTGATCCCCACGCGCAGCTCGCCGACCTCGCCGCCGCGCAGGACTCGGACGCGGTGAAGCCGCTCGTGCTGGCCTCGCGCGAGCCCGTGCGCGTGGACACGCTCGAGCTCCAGCCCACGGGCCTGGAGTCGATGCACTCGCTGCGCGGCGCGGGCAAGGTGGCCCTCACCACCTCGGATCTCTTCGTGCGCGTGAAGCTCGAGGCACGCAACACCGGCGCGAAGGCCGTGGACGTGCCGCTCTCGGCGGCGAAGCTCGTGGACGCCGAGGGCCAGGAGTACCCCATCCCCCGCGATGCACAGGCCGTGGGCGGCACCCGGAAGCTGGACCACACCTGGGAACCGGGGCAGAGCGAATCGCTCGACCTCGTCTTCGAGGTGCCCCTGGCCGCCGTCACTCCCGGTCTGGTGCTCGTGTTTCCATCCCGCGGCGGCAAGGACACCCGCCTTCCGCTGCAATGAAGCCCTCCGGGAGACGGTGACGCACGGTGACGGTCGAGCCCAAGCTGCTCCCGCTGCGCATCCGACTTCCGTACGCCACGGAGGAGGAGTTCATCGTCCGCTACGGCGCCTATGTCGCCCGTGGCGGCCTCTTCCTCGCCACGCGCACGCCCAAGCCCGAGGGAACCAAGCTCCTGTTCGAGCTGGTGCTGGCCGATGGCGGACGCCTCCTGCGGGGCGAGGGCGTGGTGGTGAAGTCCCAGGCCGATGGCCCTCGCGCGGGAATGACGGTGCGCTTCGTTCGCCTGGACGTGAACAGCAAGGCGCTCATCGACCGCGTCATGGACCGCAAGGGCCAGGGTCCGGCGACGGCGAAGCCTCCCTTCTCGCCGGACTTCCCCACGCCGGAAGAGGCTCCCGCCGTACCGGCCGCGCCAGCCCCACCGCCCGCCGAGACGACTCGCAAGGGACGCCCCGTCATCTCCGCGGAAGCCTTGCGTCGGCAGGCCGAGCGCATGCCCATCCCGGGCTCGTCCAGGACACCGTCCCGCGAGGGGATTCCCATCGCGGCTCCGGTCAGCGCGGAGCCACTCCCCGCCCCCGAGCCTCCTGTTTCCTTCGCGCCCGAGCCTCCCGCGCTCGTGACTCCCGAGCCGCCCGTACCCCTCGCGCCCGAGCCGCCCGTGCTCGTGACTCCCGAACCGCCCGTGCCCGAGTTCAAGGGCCGGCGGCGCGCCATCCTCGACGTGGTCCCCGTGGCCCCCGTCACGGCCGCGCCTCGCGACGTCGTGCTCGGCATCGATCTGGGCACCACGTGGGCACGCGCCGCCGTTCACCACCAGGGCACGCTCCAGCTCATCCCCGTCGGTGGGGCCCAGGCCCTCCCCTCGCTCCTCGCCGTGAACGAGTCGGGCCAGCTCCTCGTGGGTGAGGCGGCCCGGGCCGAAGCCGAGCGCTCACCGGGCCACGCCCTCCCCGGTCTGCGCCGCCTCCTCGGAGTGCGTGCCCGCTCGCCCCTGATGCGCGCGCTGAGCGGCCCCCTGCCCTTCGCCCTGAGCACCAGCCCCCAGGGCGACGCGAGCATCGACATCCGTGGCCGCCAGTTCCTCCTGCCCGAGCTCGCCGCCCAGCTCCTGCGCGAGCTCAAGTCCGCCGCCTCCTCCTTCCTCGGCCACGACGCCGCGCGCACCGTGCTGTGCGTTCCCGCCCACTTCGACGACCGGCAGCGCGCCGCCATGCGCGAGGCGGCCACGCTCGCCGGACTCGAAGTGCTGCGCATCCTCAACGCGCCCTCGGCCGCGGCGCTCGCCTTCGGGCATGGGCGGGGACTGGCACGCAAGCGGCTGCTGGTGGTGGAGCTCGGCGGAGGCGGACTCGATGTGTCCGTCGTGCAGCTCACCGGCGACGACCTCGAGGTCATCACCACCGGAGGAGACCCCACCCTCGGCGGCATGGACTTCGACGCGCGCATCGCCGAGGCGCTCGCCACGGCTCGCCAGGCCCAGGGGCTTCCCCGTCCCGAGCACCCCTCCGACTGGGCCGAGCTGTTGCTCGCCGCCGAGAGCGCCAAGGTGGCCCTGAGCGAGCGGGAGGAGGTGTCCCTGCCCATGCCCGGCGACGCCCCGCCCTTCGTGCTCACCCGCCAGCGCCTGGACACCCTCACCGAGGATCTCGTGCAGCGCCTCACGCTCGTCGTGCGGCAGGTGCTCGAGTCCAGCGCGCTTACACCCCAGGGGCTCGACGAGGTGCTGCTGCTGGGAAGCCAGGGCCGCGCGCCCCTGGTGCGTCGCGGGCTGGAGGAGGCCCTGGGCGTGCCCGTGCGCACGGACGTGGGGGCCGAGCACCCGGCGGCGCTCGGCGCGGCGCTGCTGGGCCAGGGGCTGCTCGACGCAGAGAAGGGCAAGCCGGGCGCCACTGTCTCCGAGGTGCTCTCCGTTCCCGTGGGCGTCGCCGAGCGCGGAGGCGGGCTGCGGCGCGTCCTCGAGCGCGACACGCGCCTGCCCGCGGAGAAGACGCTGGTGATTCCCGTCACCGCCGGCCCCCTCGCGCTCGCGCTCTTCCAGGGGCCCTCGCTCGTGGCGGTGGAGAACGAGTTCCTCGGCACGCTCTCCCTCACCCCCGAGCGTCCGGGCGAGGCCGAGGTGCACTTCAGCCTGTCGCAGGACGGGCTCCTGTCGCTGGCGGTCACCCTGCCCGGCGTCAAGCGCCAGCCGGTCCCCCTCGCCGCGCAGCCGCCCGAGGACGCGGAGTGGGAGGCCCTGCTGTCGCGCTCCCCCTTCGAGGGCGAGCCCGGGACGCGTCCGGGCGGGCTCCTGTCGGGTCTGCGCAAGCTCTTCGGCCGCCGTTGACGGCGCGTGGGGGGAGGCAACCGAGCGGGGGCTCCGTGTCTGCCCCAGAGTGGGTACAGCCATGAGGCCGAGTGTGTCGGGTCATCCTTCCCGCCCCTGGCGCGTGTGCAGATTTCACCGGGAAACAGAAGTCGGCCTCGGTCGCCGACGTGACGGGGAGGAAGACGTGAAAGCTCGTTCCTGGATGGGTGGTGTCGCGCTGGTGTCCCTCTGCATGTCGGGTGTGGCGCTCGCGGCACCCAGCGCGGAGCGCGTCGCCGAGGAGCTCAAGTTCAACGAGGAGACGACTCCGGTGGGCCTGGACGTCCGGCTGGGCGCGGGTGGTCTGGCGGGCAGCGGCGGAGATGTCACCAAGGTGGGTCCGATGGTGGGCATCGCGGCGGGTGCGCAGCCCTGGCGCTTCATCGGCGTCGAGGCGGGGGTCGAGGGCCAGCGTCTGCCCATCGACGACCCGCGCATCGGGGACGGCGAGGCCATGTACCGCTACAACGTCGGTCTGCTCGCCAAGGCGGGCCCCGTGCTCGCCCAGGAGAAGCTGCGGCCCTACGTGGGCGTGGGCGCGGGCGTGAGCTATCTCAACGCCACGAACGGCGCGGAGAACCTCTACCGCAACGACTTCATCACCGAGGTGCCGCTCGCGGCCGGTGTGGACTACCGCTTCGGCAACGGCATCTTCGCGGGCGCGCGGGCCTCCTACCGGGTCCTCTTCGGCGAGGAGTTCGCGGACGCGGCCACCCTCGACGGCGACTCGGGCGGCAACCTGCTCAACATCGCCGCCACCGTGGGTGGGCGCTTCTAGCTGCCCCCCCCGGACTCCACCCCTCACAGGGTGAAGCGCGACAGCAGGGCCTCGGGAGACGGGTTCTTCTCCCAGGCCTCCAGCACCGCCTGCGCGGGGGAACGTCCGGAGGCGGCCACCTCGGCGAGGGGCTCGAGCAGGGGCGCGTCCTGGGGGTCCAGGCGCTCCAGTCCCCGGCGGGCGATGGCGACCATCTCCCCGGCCAGGCGATGCAACTCCTGTCCGTTCCACCGCCCGGCCAGTCCCTCGCGGCGCGCGGTGTCGTGGAAGGCGCGCTGCTGCTCGTAGGTGAGCGGCGGCAGCAGACGCGAGGCCTCGTCCAGCGCCGTGCGGTCATACAGCAGCCCGCGCCACAGCGCCCCGAGCGCGCCCGTCATGGCCGCCGAGCAACAGTCCGCGCCGCGCACCTCGACGACCTTCTTCAGCCGCGCCTCGGGAAAGAGCGTGGAGAGGTGGTCCGTCCAGTCCGACAGGTCGGCCGGAATGCCCTCGAAACCGTCGCGCATGAACTGCCGGAAGGTCATCTTCGGCCGGAGGTACTCCCCGCGCCGGCGCAGGAACAGGATGGGGGCATCCAGCGCCCACTCCGCGTAGGCCCGGTAGGAGAAGGAGCCGTCGAAGAAGGAGGGCAGGTAGCCACAGCGCGTGGGATCCACCTCGTCCCAGACCCGGCTGCGGAAGGACATGTAGCCGGAGTGCTTGCCGTCGCGCAGCGGGCTGTTGGCGTAGAGCGCCACCAGCAGCGGGGTCAGCCGCGCGATGAGCACCGTCTTGCGCACACAGTCGGCCTCGTCCTCCCAGTCGAGAGACACCTGACCGGTGGAGGTCATCAACATCATGTGGTGCGCGAGAGCACCGCGCTCGGGCAGCACCTGGCGCATGGCCACGTAGCGCGACTTGGGCATCCACGACACGTCCTCGGTCGTCCCGAAGGGCCGGTAGCCCAGGGCCACCAACTGCAGGTCCAGGGAGGCCGCGGCGGCCTTCACCTCGGAGAGGTGGGCGAGGTTCTCGGCATGGGCCTCGCGCGCGGTGGTGAAGGGCGAGCCGGACAGCTCGAACTGTCCACCGGGCTCCAGGGAAATGGTGAGCATTCCCTTCTGCAGCGCGATGGCGGGGGAGGACGGGGTCTCCCGGAAGGGCTCATAGCCGCCCGGAGCCAGCTTCCCGAGCAGCGCGCCAATCCCCGAGGGCCCCTCGTAGGGCACGCTCCTCGCGGAGCGCAGCGGGTAGATGAACTTCTCGTGCTCGAGCCCCAGCCGATGTTGAGCGCGCGGCTTCTCGGCGGATCTGAAGCCGGCCAGGAGCATGTCGACGGAGGTAATGGGCTCGGAGGCAGTTCGCTGGAGGTCGAGGGACATGGCGGCCGTATATAACGGTCGTTGACCGTGCCGCTGCCATTTGCGCATGGTCTACCCCCCATGAGCGCTTCTTCGCCGGTGCCCTCCTTCTCCGCCCGGTCCAACCCGGCGGATTTCCTCCAGGGCCTCGCCCTGATTGGCCGGGCCACGAGGCTCATCTTCCGGACCCCCCGCCTCCTGGGCCTGTCCCTCCTCTGTGGGCTCGTCACCCTGGTGGCGCTCGTCGGCCTCATCACCCTGCTGTGGGTGTATGCGCCCGATCTCCTGGGTATGGTGTGGACGAGGCCCGAGCCCTGGTGGGGCCGTGTGCTCTGGGGGCTCGTCTTCGTGCTCCTGTTCCTCGTGCTGTTCGTCGTGGGGGCCAGCGTGGTCGTCCCCCTCGTGCTCGCGCCCCTGCAGGATCCGCTCTCCGAGCTCACCGAGGAGCGCTGCGGCAACTACAGCTCGCCACCCTTCCGGCTGGGCACCTTCTTCCGGGGCCTGGTGCTTGGCGTGTCCCACACCCTGGCGCGCATCTTCTTCCTCCTGCTGGGCCTGGGGGTGCTCCTGCCGCTGCACCTGGTGCCGGGGGTGGGCAGCATCGCCTGGGCCGTGCTGGGCACGCTCTGGACGATGCTCTGGCTGGCGGGCGAGCACCTCGCCGCCCCCATGACCCGGCACCAGTACCCCTTTGGCGAGGTGCGCCGGGTGCTGCGCCAGCGCTGGCCGCTCTGCCTGGGCTTCGGCGCCGGGGTCTACGTCCTGCTCTGGGTGCCGCTGCTCAACAACTTCTTCCTCCCCGTGGCGGTGGTTGGTGGCACGCTGCTCTACCGAGGACTGCTCGCCGCGGGCAATGTCCCCCCTCCCCCCGACGGGAAATAATCCTCCCGGCCGGTTGTCACGGTCCCAAGCCCCGGCGCGGGAAGGAGTTCCCGCTAGGTGGCGTTCTCCAACGTTGCACGTGGGCGCACGCTTGAAGCACCGGGGGTCCATGATTAGGCTTGCCCGGCTGCTTCCGGCATCCCTCTTTTTACCCGATTCAAGTTCTCGATTTCATTGGGTTTTCACGCATCACCCCGAGGCTCACGGGCCTCACCTGGATGAACCATGCCGCGATTCTTTCGCCGGATCACCGCCGTCGCCGTTCTGCTGGGCGCCTGGGCCCTCGTTGGCAATGACCGCGCCCCCCTGCCCCTGACCCTGGGGGCCGCGGAGGCCGGCCAGGCGGGCTCGGATGCCCGCGCCGCTGGGGAGAAGACGGGCGGGCAGCAGCACGATCTCTCCTCCCTGCGCGTCTTCACCAAGGTCATCCTCTACGTGAAGGACAACTACGTCGATCCCAAGCGCGTGCGGCCCAAGGAGATGATGATCTCCGCGCTGGAGTACGTGGAGAAGAGCGTGCCGGACGTGCTCGTGGACGGCAGCGCCGAGACGGGCAAGCTCAACGTGAACGTCAACGGCAAGCTGCGCGAGTTCGACCTGAGCCACGTGGACTCGCTCTGGAAGATGTCCTTCACGCTCAAGGACGTCTTCGACTTCATCAACAAGAACATGCGTCCCATGGAGGACACGCGCGACATCGAGTACGCGGCCGTCAACGGGATGCTCTCCACGTTGGATCCGCACTCGGTGCTCCTGCGCCCCGAGGTGTACCGGGAGATGAAGCTGTCCACCAAGGGTGAGTTCGGTGGCCTCGGCTTCGTCATCCAGATGCGCGAGGGCAACCTCACCGTGGTCAAGGTGCTGCCCAAGACGCCGGCGCACCGCGCGGGCATCCTCAAGGACGATCAGATCAAGAAGATCGGCGAGGAGTCCACGGTCAACATGGACCTCAACGAGGCCGTGTCCAAGCTGCGTGGCCCCGTGGACAGCCGCATCACCATCACCGTGGAGCGCAAGGGCTGGGACAAGCCGCGCGCCATGACGCTCGCGCGCGGGATGATCTCCATCGACAGCGTGCAGCACAAGCTGCTGGCCGGCAACGTGGGCTACGTGCGGCTGAAGAACTTCCAGGGCAACACCACGCGCGACTTGCAGGCGGCGCTCTCGGAGATGCGCAAGCAGACCGAGGCCAAGGGCGGGCTCAAGGGCGTGGTGCTCGACCTGCGCGGCAACCCGGGCGGTCTGCTCGAGCAGGCCATCCAGGTGTCCGACACCTTCGTGTCCAACGGCACCATCGTCTCCACGGTGGGCCTGTCGGACAAGCTGCGCGAGGAGAAGAAGGCCCACGCGGACGAGGGCGAAGAGTCCTATCCGGTGGCGGTGCTGGTCAACGCGGGCAGCGCCTCGGCCTCGGAGATCGTCGCCGGCGCGCTCAAGAACCTCAACCGCGCGGTCATCATCGGCCGCCAGACGTTCGGCAAGGGCAGCGTGCAGGTGCTCTATGACTTCCCGGACGACAGCGCGCTCAAGCTCACCATCGCCAAGTACCTCACCCCCGGCGACGTCTCCATCCAGGAGGTGGGTATCGTTCCGGACATCGAGCTCGTCCCCTCCGCCGTCACCGACGAGCGCGTGGTGGTGTTCGCCCCCCGCAAGACGATTGGCGAGGCGGACCTGGATCAGCACTTCGGCAACCCCAACTCCGAGTCGGTGGCCAAGAAGCGCGAGGACGTGCTCGGCCGCGAGAAGCCGCTCGAGACGGTGAAGTACCTCAAGGTGGACCAGAAACAGCTGCAGGCCATCGCCAAGAAGCAGGAAGACGCGGCGAAGAACCCCGAGGGCGCCAAGGAGGACCCCAAGGCGCACGCGGGCAGCCACCTCCTGGACGTGGACTCGGTGGGCAGCAGCGAGGAGCTGGATGACCAGCTCGACGCGGAGAGCCAGGACGAGGTGAAGGAGGACTTCGAGGTGCAGTTCGCCCGCGACTACGTGCTCCAGGTGCCCTTCACCGACCGCAAGCAGATGCTGCAGAAGGGCAAGGGCTACGTGGAGAAGAAGATCGCCGAGGAGGCGCAGCGCATCAGCTCGGCCATCGCCGCCCTGGGCGTGGACTGGAGCGCCGGCCCGACGCCCAAGGACGTGAAGCTCGCCACCTCCTTCAGCCCCACGGCCGACCAGAAGATCACCGCGGGCGAGACGTTCGACATGGCCTTCACCGCGGAGAACAAGGGCAGCGAGCCCCTCAAGCGCGTGCGCGCCTGGACCGAGAGCGACAACTACTACCTCGACCGCCGCGAGTTCCTCATCGGCAGCCTGGCCCCCGGGGAGAAGAAGACCTGGAAGGTGAAGGTGCGCCTGCCCAAGGATCTCACCTCGCGCCGCGACGACGTGACGGTGAAGGTGCTCGACGACAATGGCACGCTGCCCACCACGCTGGTGAGCGAGCTGAGCTTCGTGGAGCTGCCGCGCCCCTCCTTCGCCTTCAACTGGCAGGTGGTGGATGACTGCGACACGTGCAACCGCGACGGCGTGGCCCAGCGCGGCGAGGACATCAGCGTCATCCTCGACGTGACCAACACCGGCAAGGGCAAGGCGCTCGACTCCTTCGCGCAGATCAAGAACGCGGGCGAGCCGAACATCTTCATCGAGAAGGGCCGCTTCAAACTGGGCGAGATGGCCCCGGGCGAGACCAAGACGGCGCGCTTCCAGCTCGCGGTGAAGAAGCCCCTCAAGGACGACCACTTCCAGCTCAAGCTGGCCATCCTCGACGAGCCGCTCGAGGAGCTGGCCATGGAGAAGCTGGAGCTGCCGGTGACGGATGCCCCGGCGCTCAAGTTCGAGGCGAAGAAGGGCTCGGTGAAGGTGGCGGACAAGGCGGAGCTGTTCGCCGAGCCGCGCGCGGACGCCGCCGTGGTGGGCCGGCTGCCCAAGGCGGCCACGCTGGCCGTGGAGGCGACGACCAAGGGCTTCTACCGGGTGGCGCTCGACAAGGATCGCTTCGCCTTCGTGCGCACCCAGGATGCCCGCGAGACGTCGGCCAAGGCCGGCCCCACGCCCGAGTTCGCGCACCTGTCGCGCCGCTCTCCGCCGGAGATCAAGCTCGACGTGGACCCGAGCCAGGGCGGGCTGGTGGCCACGGGCGAGAAGTACACCTTGAGCGGAGAGGTGAGTGACGCGCAGGGGCTCCTGGACATGTACGTCCTGGTGAACGACCAGAAGGTCTACTTCCAGGGAGCGGACACCAACGCCAAGGCGGGCACGCCGAACCGGATCAAGTTCTCCACCGAGTTCACCCTCAAGGAGGGCAACAACAGCGTCCTGGTGGTGGCGCGCGAGAGCTCCGACTTCGCCAGCCGCCGCGCGGTGCTCATCCGCCGCCGTCCGGCCGAGGTGGCCCAGAAGATCGCGCCTCCGGGCACGGCCGCCAAGCAGTAGGCCAGCGGTTCGCTGTCTCCGGGCGGCTTTCGGCGGAGTCCACGGACTCCGCGGGAAGCCGCCCGTTTTATTGACGCTCCACTCTCGCGCACGCTAGCGTCGCCCCCGTTTGGCGCCGTCGGCCAGCACGTGCGCCTGGGAGGCGGTTCTGAGGATGCGGACGTTCAGCCGGTGGATGGCTCTCGCGGTGCTGGTGGGCGGTCCCGCCGCGTACGCGGATCGCAACGACGTCGAGCTGTCGAAGCTCGGGAAGCCCGGCGAGACTTCCGCCAAGACGGGCTTCAGTACGGACTCCGACTTCCGTGCCTTCGCGCGCACACTGGGCGCGGTGATGACCGCGACCAACCTGACGCCGCCGGAGACGCTCGGGCACGCGGGCTTCGCCGTGGGCATGGAGCTGGGCGTCGTCGGGCTGCCCGGGGAGGCGTCGCGGCCGATGGTGGGTGAGCGAAGTGCGAAAGAGGGCCCGGCCCTGGTGCCCTCCATCCACGTGCGCAAGGGCCTGCCCTTCTCCATCGACGTGGGCGCGCGCGTGGGCTGGCTCGACCGCAGCAACCTGTTCGCCGCCACCGGCGAGGTGAAGTGGGCCGTCAACGAGGGCTTCATCCCGTGGCTGCCGGACATCGGCCTGCGCGCGCACGTGACGCACCTGCTCAACACGCGCGACTTCCACCTGACCGCGGGCGGCCTGGACGTGGGCGTGGGCAAGCAGTTCCCGCTCGGCGGCATGATCACCCTCACCCCCTACGGCGGCATCGACTTTGTGGGCGTGGCCGCCAAGTCGGAGCTGCTCGGCTTCGCACCGGATGCCACGGGCAAGGCGACTGTCGTCTCTGCCTACAAGCCGGTGAGCGCCGGGGAGAACATCAACACCCGCTTCTACGCCGGTGGACGCTTCATCGGCGGCGCGCTGCAACTCGGCGCCGAGGTGTCCCTGAGCAGCCAGGGCGCCATTCCCACGGGCACGAACAGCGCGGACAACCGCCCCCTGTCCGCAGTGTTCGCATTCAGCACCACGCTCGGCCTGGACTTCTAGCGCAGGGCCTCACGCACGGCGCGAGGCCGGTTGGTGATGAGGTAGGAGACGCCCATCTCCTTCAGCTCGCGTGCGCGCCGGGCGTCGTCCACCGTCCACACCGCCACGCGTAGCCCCCGCTCGCGCCACCCCTCCACGCGCTCCGGCGTGCACTGCTCGTGGTAGGGGTGCACCGAGTGCGAGGAGACGAGCGGCACCAGGCCATGAGCCTGCGGGCCCCAGCGCTTGTCCGGATCGATGAGGAAGCCACGGCGCAATGAGGGCGCGGCGGCGGCGGTCCGGAAGAGGCACACCGGGTTGAAGCTGGAGATGATGACCCGCCCGGCCAGCCGCCGCTCGGTGACGAGCCGGGCCGCCTTCACGGCGAGCCCTCCATCATCGAAGTGGTCGCACTTGAGCTCGATGTTGACGAGGAAGTGCGCGGGCAGCGCGTCCAGCACCTCCTCCAGCAGGGGAATGCGCGCGGGGGCGAAGCCGAGCCGGCTGCCCACGTCCGCGCCCTTCAGCTTCCACCAGGACGTGGTGCGCACCTCCCAGGGCAGGCCGGCGAGCCGCTCCAGGTGCTCGTCGTGGCACACCACCACCTCACCCGAGCCACACACCATGGCGTCCAGTTCCACGCCATCGGCCCCCTGGGTCACGGCCTCCTGGAAGGCGGCGAGGGTATTTTCCGGAGCATCGGCGCTGGCACCACGGTGGGCGAGCAGGAGCATGGCGTGGAGTGTGCGACAGCCCAGCCCGGGGCGCGAGCACTCTGGCGGCCCCCCAGGCGCCGACACGTGGCTTGCCTCCCCCGGGGCATTGCTGCACTGTGCGCCTCATGTTGGGACTGCGGCTCGGAGAACTGCTTTTCATCGGCTTCATCCTGGTGGTGGTGTTCTCCGCCGCGCGGATGGGTCAGCTCGGCAATGCCGTGGGCCGCTTCGTCTACTCCTTCAAGAAGGCCTCCAAGGGCGGAGACCTGGTGGACGCCAAGCCCCTGCCCCGCAACAAGCGGGGCCAGGACGTCACGGACGCCGACTACCACCACGACTCCGGCCCCAAGCGCGGCTAGCCGCCCTTGAGCAGACGCGCCGCCTGCTCGCGCAGGGAGGCATGCACGGAGGAATCCGAGGCGAGCTCCGCCAGGTCACTCCCGTTGAGCAGGGGAACGATCTTCACCCCCACCTCCGGCGGCAGGTAGGGGTTGAAGACGAGCGCGCGGCGCACCGCATGGCGTGCGGACCAGCGCGTCGACTTCCAGATTTCCACCAGGGGCTCGGGCCGGGCCGGGCGGCGAGCCGCCATGCGCACCACGATCTCCTCGGTGAGCCGGGGGTTGAGTAGCGCGTTGCGGATGACGGCCGGGTTGCTCACCGCGGACAGCCGCGCGAGCACGTCCGGATCCCTCGTGAGGCGGGCCTGCTGCTTGCTGTGGCCCAGGGACTGGGTGAAGGCCTTGGCATCCGCCCGGGCCGCCGCGCCCTCGTCGAACTCCTTGTGGGCGGGTGCCGTCTGGAAGAGGTCCGCCACCGACTCCAGGGACTGCACCTCGGCCATGCGGCGCAAGGAGTCCGCGTAGGGGATGCTCGAGGACTCCAGGCCGAGCGCCGCCACGAAGGAGGAGAGCACGCAGGTGGCGGGCTCCCAGCCCCCCCGGGCGAGCTGGATGACGTGGTGGAGCAGCTCGTTGGCGTCGAGCGGATCCAGCCGGGCGAGCTCCCGGGCGGCCGCCTTGCGGACGATCTCCCCGCCTCCCCCGCCCAGGGCATGGAGCCGGCGGACGACGGCCTTGGCCTCGTCACGGCTGGCCATTGCCCGCGCTTCCCTCCCGAACGCCTCCCGTGGTGGCCGCCACGTCCTGGGGCTCGAGCGTCACCTCCAACCGGAGGTCCGCCAGGTTCTCGGGGTACTCGAAGAAGAAGACGACGAAGGGCATGTTCGCGCCGGGAGCCACCGCCTCGGCGGCCGAGTCCAGACGGGTCCGCAGCGCGGCGGCGTCGCCGGCGGTGCGCACCGAGTACAGGTCCTCGGGCGTCGGCGGCGGGCCCGCGAGCCCTTCCGACGACAACACCCGCCGCTCCCCATCGAACAGCTCGACCCGGGCCTTCACCCGGATGGGCGTGGCGCCGCGATTGACCACCTCGCCCCGGACGAAGAAGAGGGGCTTGCCCCCCGTGGCCTCATAGAGCCCATTGGAGACGTCCCTGGCCACCAGCGGCGTCGTGGGCGACAGCCACTCGCGAATGCGCGCGACGGACAGATCGGACAACTCCACCCGGCCCTCGTTGAGCGAGGCGAGGGCCACGGCGAGCAGCCCGGCCAGGAGCACCGCGACCACCACGAACTGGACGGCCGCCGCCGCCAACCGCTGAACGATCCCGCGACCGGGGCGCGCCGCCGGGACCTCGGCGGGGGCCACCACCGGCGGCGCGGGCTTGGGCGCCGGCACATCGGCGAGAGCACCCCGGCCCGAGGGCGCGGCGTCCTGCGCGCGGAAGTCCTGGAACGGAGAAGGCCCACCCGGGGCGTTGCCCTGCTGCGCGGGAGCGCCCCAGTCCGGAACGCCCGAGGGCATGCCCTGCTGCGCGGGAGCGCCCCAGTCCGGAACGCCCGAGGGCGCGCCCTGCTGAGCGGGAGCCCCCCAGTCTGGAACGCCCGAGGGCATGCCCTGCTGAGCGGGAGCGCCCCAGTCCGGAATGCCCGAGGGCATGGACGGAGCGGGAGCCGCCGCGGCCGCCGGAGGCAGCGCGGACACGGGATCGAACGCGGCGAACGGGTTGTCGCTCTCGAACCCGCCCATGCTGGCGGGAGCCGGAGCCTGGGCCGCGACGGGCGCCGCGTTCCGGACCGGCACGGGCACCGGAGCGGGAGGCGGCGGCGCGGGTGGGGGCGGCGCCGGAGGGGGGACGAACGACACGAACGGGTTGTTGCCTTCGAGCCCCTCCATCTCCTCGTACACGGGGGCCGCGGGCGCGCTGTCCGGCGGCAACGCGAACGGATCCGCCGCCGCGAACGACGCGGGGGCCGCCGGGGCGGCATCCGGATCGAAAGTCGTCACGTCGGGTTCATCGTCCGGAGGCAGCGCGAACGGATCCGGTTCCTCGACGGGAAGGGGGACCGGAGCGGCGCGCACGGGCGCGGGCGCCGGGCTCCTGGCGGGAACATGGACCGGCACGGGGGGCGCGGGAGCCGGGGCGGGCTTCGGCGCCGGAGCGGCGCGCATGGCCATCGGCGTGGGACTCCGGGTGGGAACCGGCGCCGGCACCGGCGGCGCGAGCCCCGGGGCGGGCTTCGGCGCCGGAGCACCTCGCACGGCCGCTGGCGGTCTGGCCGCGGCCTGCTTCGGCGCGGGCGCATCCACCGTCGCGAACGGATTCTTCTCGTCGAACGACAGCGACAGCGCGGGCGTCAGTGGCCGATCAGCCAGTGCCCGGGCGGACGCCGACGACGTCTCCCCCGCGAACTCCATCAGCGGATCCAGATCGAGCGTCGCGGGGGTCCGTGGCGGATCCATGGACGTGACACGAGGCAGCCCGGGGGCAGCGCCGCGAGCGGCGGCGAGACCTGGCGGGGCGGCGGCCTGCGCGGGCTTCACGCCAGGCGGGACGGGCCTCGTCGAGGGAGCCGCGGGAGCCGGGGCGCGAGGGACCTCGAGGGGCGTCCCCACGCGGGCGGCCATGGCGGGCTTCGCCACCGGCACGGGGGCGGCCACGGCCGGCGCGGGCACGGCGGGAGCAACCTCCTCGCGCACCACCCGGAACGTATGCTGACACTTGGTGCAGCGGACCTTGACCCCCTTCTCCGTCACCTTCTCGTCGGGGATCTTGAACCGCGTCTCGCACTGCTCACACTTGACGATCATTAGGGCTCGGCCTGAGCCGGAGTATAGAGGCACGAGCACACCATCGCGAGCAACCCGTCGCGTGGCTTGCCCGCCCCCCCCCTCTGCTACAGGCTGACGACCCACCCGAGTACGCAAGCATCACCATGCGTCGCGGAGACACCAAACTATGAGCGAGCCAGAGCAGGCAGGCGTGCCGGCGAAGGAGCCTAAGGTCATCAAGCGATACACGAACCGCAAGCTCTACGACACCGTCGAGAGCCGGTACGTGACCCTCGACGAGATCGCCGCGATGATCAAGGAAGGCGTGGAGGTCCAGATTGTCGATAACAAGACGAAGGAGGACCTCACCTCGGTCACGCTCGCGCAGATCATCTTCGAGGAGGAGAAGAAGCGGAACCGGATGCCCCTGACGGTGCTCCGGGAGATCATCCGCCACCCGGGCGAGTCGCTCACGGACTTCATCCAGAAGGCCGTCACGCCCCGCGTGGCGTCCATCCGCGAGGAGGCCGAGTCCCGGCTCGACAAGCTGCTGCGCCGCGACGAGGCCACGCCGGGCGACGAGCCCGCGGCTCCCCCGGAGGACGCCGGCGGCACCGCGGCACCGGCTCCCAGCGGAGCGGCGGAGCTGCTCAAGGCCAGCCAGCGCGCGCTCGAGGACTGGCAGCGCCGGATCGACGAGCGGGTCAAGCAGGCGGTGGAGAACCTGGCCGGCAACCTGCCCGCGATGGGCCGCGACATGCAGGTACTCACCCAGCGGCTCGAGGAGCTCGAGAAGAAGCTGGACGAGATGGACAAGAAGAAGCAGTCCTGAGCCGTGGAGGGGGTGATGCCCCCGCGCCCCAACAGGGCACGGGGGCCTCCTCACACAGTTCCGGGGGGTATCACATCGGCTCGAGCAGGAATTGCTGGCAGTCGTTGTTCGACCATGCCCACTGCTGGAGCTTCGCCCCATCCCCACTGCTCGTGCAGTTCGTCACGTCGAGCACCTTGCCGCTGTGGCGCGCCTCGATGCGGACGTAGCCGTTGCCCAGGGAGACGGTCTTGAACTGCTGATTGGAGCCATTGGACCAGACCCACTGCTGCACCGGCGCGCCATCCGCGGTGCTCACGTCCGCCACATCGAGCGCCTTGCCGCTGTAGCGCGAGACGAGCTGGGAGTAGCCGCTGTCGGTCGGCTGGAGCGTCCACTGCTGGCTCGAGCCGGTGTGGCAGGCCCACTGGTGGATCTTCGTGCCATCCGCGGTGCTCGGCCCCTCGACGTCCACGCACTTGCCGGTGGCCTTGTTCACCAGGCGGTAGGCGGTGGTGGTGCCCCCCGAGGAGCCCGCCTTCCACTTGAACGAGGCGACCGAGCGCGGCGGCAGCGAGTAGTCGAAGGCCTGGCCGTTCCAGCGCACCTTGAAGGTGAGCGTCTGGCTGGCGTTGGAGTTGAGCGCCACCAGCGCCAGCGAGCCGTCCGGGTTCTTGAAGGCCACGGTCTCGATGTTGCCATTGCCCAGGCTCGTCGAGCCGATGCGCACCGCGCCCGCGCGCGCCACCTTCCCGAAGTGCGCCCAGGAGTAGTAGTCCTCGTTCTTCGTGTAGGTGCCCGTGGCGTTGTTCACCGTCAGCATGCCGCGGCAGTCGACGCAGCCGCCCGTGTAGGGGCCGTGGTTGGGATCCAACGCGATGTTCCAGTACAGGGAGCTGCGCGCCCAGTTGCGCAGCGGGCCCATGATCACGTTGCGCACGTTCCACGTGAAGTTGGCCGCCGCGTCCTTCGCCCACTCGCCGCCGGTGCACTCGGTGAAGTGGATCTCCTCGTTGGGATAGGCGTTGTGGAAGTCGCTCTGGACGGCGGAGCCGGTCTCGGGGCTCTCGTAGCAGTGCCAGGCCACGCCCGCGATGGCCGCCTGGGCCTGGCCGTTGTTGTAGGCCAGGGTGTCGTAGGCGAAGCGCGACGGGACGTTGTTCTCGTACCAGTTGTGATCCCAGGCGAAGATCTTCACCGAGCCGAAGCCCGCGTTGTTGAGCGCGGGCCGCAGGTTGTTGGCCGCGAAGTTCGCCTGGTCCGCCGGCTCCATCTGCATCGTCGCGTACGTGCTGTTGGCGTTGTGCGGCTCGTTCTGCATGCTCACCGAGTGGATGGGCACGCCCTGGGCCTTGTAGCCCTGGAGGAACCTGACGAAGTAATCGGCGTACATGCCGTACAGATCGTTGCGCAGGTAGCCGCCGCCGGTGAACGAGTTGTTGAACTTCATCCACGCGGGGGCGCTCCACGGCAGGGCGGTGATCTTCAGCTCGGGGTTGAGCTGGAGCGCCTGCTTGAGCAGCGGGATGATGTAGGCCGTGTCGTGGTTGATGGAGAAGCCATTCAAGTCACAGCACGTGTCGTCATAGCTGTAGTTGTTGCGCGCGAAGTCCGACGCCCCCATGGGCAGACGGACCATGCCGTAGCCCCCGCCCGCCGACACGCTGAACAGATCGTTCATGATGGCGTTGCGCTGGGGTGAATTGTAGATGAGCCACGCGGACGAGTCCGTCAGCGCACCCCCGAAGCCGTCGATGGTCTGGTAGGTCGTCGACTCGGTGATGTCGATCGTCGTCGAGGTGCCGCTCGGCGTTCCGAAGGTCTTGTTCGCCTCGGCGTTGAAGCGCTTGGAGAGGGAGCTGCCCGAGGTGGTGGTCAACCAGACCTGGACGGACTCACCCGCCGCCGAGGCGAGCGAGGGCACCAGCCCGCACAGGCCCCACATCGCCAGGGAGACACCCGTCCGCGTGTTCTTCTTGAAGAGAGTCATGAGCCAATCCATTGCGTGTGATGGGAAACCAGGATGAAGGAACGACGACGCCCAGATCCCCCCGTGGGAGGACCTGGGCGTCAGGACAAAGAGGTGTGGATTTCAGCCCGCGGGGCAGAACGTCACGTTGAGCTGCCGGCCCCCGTTGCAGGTGTAGAAGCCGGCCTGGTTGGCCGCCATGGGGTAGTCGTCGTAGGCGAACGAGTACACCGCGCCGCACTGGTCATGCACCCACTTGGCGTACTGATTGTAGGGCTTGCCGGTGTTGTAGTACTGGGCCACGTTCGTGCTGTCGGGGTTGTCCACCATGCCGCGGGTGATGGCCGAGCACCACTTGGCGCTCTGATCGAAGAAGGGCGCGGAGCAGGCATAGACCTGGGGCGTCTTCGCCGTGCCCGGGTTGCACTGGCCGGGGTACTTGCTCGCGCACCGGGCGATCTCGCTGTCCAGGCGGTTGCACACCGAGGCGCGGCGCGGGTCGCTCGAGTACTCCCCGTCGAGGCAGAAGGAGCGCGGCGCGAGGCAGATGGTGCCGCCCCCCATGTTGTAGCGCAGCCCGTCCGGACACGCGTTGGCGATGGCCGAGCTCAGCGCGCTGTAGCTCTTGTTGCACTGGGCCATGTTGCAGCCGTTGTTGCCCACGGTGGAGATCTGCATGGGCAGGCCCACGTGATCCACGTACGTGAGGTTGTAGTAGATGTTCTGCACGCCGTTGCCGTCGGGTCCGAGCGTGAACTCGGCCTTCTCCAGCTCGCGCGGCGAGGAGGGCGAGGGCAGCGTACGGTAGGCGCTCACGCGGCCGCTGGGGTAGTTGCTCGGCGCGTAGTAGGTGTAGCTGCCCCCGGTGCCGAGGTTGCGGTAGATCTTGTTGCCCGCCGAGTCCTTCTCCAGCGGGATGTCACCCACACCCGACAGGATGACGTTGAGGGCGAACGGGCACTTGTTCGTCACCACCACCGGCACCGTGCCCGTCGGAGGCGGCGTGCCACCGCCCGTCGAGCCCGTGTTGTACAGCTCGAAGTAGTCGAACTTGAACAACCAGTCGCCGCCCGTCGCCACGCCCTTGAAGAACAGGTTGTGCGTGCCACTGATGGTCGGCGTGGCGATGGTCAGGGTGGTGAAGGCATTCCAATCACTGCCCGTGGCGGCGTTGATCGCCACCGTGCCGAGCTTCGTGCCACTGCCCACCGCGTCGGCCCAGATCTCCGCCTTGCCGCCCGCGTAGGGCGCGCCCACGCGAACCTGGATCTGGTTCACGCCGCTGCCGAAGTTCACCCCGCTGTAGCCGATGACCTCGTTGACCTGGAGACCGGCCACCGACTGGCCGTCACCGCCGCCCTCGTTGAACACGGCACCGGCCGTCGTCAGCGAGGAGTTCCAGCCTTCCGCCTGGATGCGGCTGCCCACGATGGCCGTCTGCGCCTTGCGCACCAGGTCCTCGTGGCTGTTGGTCTCCGGCGTCTGGCCACAGCCCAGGGCCGCGGCCAGCATCAACCCCGCGCCACCCGCCAGCAGCGCACTCTTGCTTGTCACTCCAACAAGACGGAAATCCCGGAATGAATGGTGAGACATGGCTTCTCCTTGAAATGAGCGAAAATAGGAGAAGCCGACTTAATGATTCGGGTCAGAAAAAAGCGAGTCCTTTGGTGAGACGCCACGGACGGAGATGCCGCTCCACGGCCATGACACGGGGCGTCCTCACGCGGTGTCTGGGTTCACTCCACACCGCGAGTTCATCGCCACTCGGATCCGTGAGGTGAAAACGCTGCTCAATTCCTTGCTGAACCCCGTTCAGCCAACCGTCGTGAACGCTCGTGGAGTGCTCGAAACGAGTGGTGGCCGAGCGGTACCGCCCGGCGAGGTGTCCAGTGGGGTCTGGCTCGCCGAGCGGACCTGCTTCTGGCTACTTCTTCTTGGCGGCCGACAGCGCGTCCACCTTGGACTCCACCGACGTGAGCAGGCGCTCCAGGTCATCCACCTTGGCGCGCAGCTGCTCCAGGTCCGCGGTGGACGGCAGGTTCATGGCCGACAGGGCCGTGCGCAGCGCGCTGTCCAGCGTGCCCTTGGCCGCCAACGAGCGCGTCACCAGCGACTGCACCGCCGCGACGAACTTCTCGTTCGACATGAGCTGCTGGGTCAGCTTGCCCACGCGCTCCTCGCCCGTCTCGACGATTCTCTTCACCATCGGGTTGTTCATGATCATGGGGTTTCCTCGATCCGCGAATTGTCGGGGGGGACGCGGCAGGCCCCGGGTCCAACCACGCGGACTCTGGAAGCACGCGACGCGACGTGTCAAGTGTGTGTCGGACCCGCGACGGAGTGCGTTGACAGGTGGGGGGGCCGTCCCTAGGGTCCCCCCTCCCGATGGGTGCGCTGTTCGACAAGCGGTTGTGGATCGTTTCCGGCAAGGGTGGCGTGGGCAAGAGCACCGTCGCCGCCGCCCTGGCCCTGCGCTCGGCCCGCGCGGGCCGCCGCACCCTGGTGTGCGAGGTCAATACCCAGGAGCGCATCAGCGGCCTGCTCGGACACCGCCCCGTGGGCCCCCAGGTGACGCCCCTGGAAGACAACCTGTGGGCCGTGGACGTGCGCCCCCAGGAGGCCATGCGCGAGTACGCGCTCATGGTGCTGCGCTTCGAGACCCTCTACAAGACGGTCTTCGAGAACAAGGTGGTGCGCTACTTCCTGCGCTTCATCCCCTCGCTGCAGGAGCTGGTGCTGCTCGGGAAGATCCTCTTCCACGCCCAGGAGAAGCGCCCGGATGGCCAGCCCCTGTGGGACACGATCGTCATGGACGCGCCGGCCACGGGCCATGCCATCACCTTCCTCCGGGTGCCCCAGGTGCTCATGCAGACGGTGCCCCCCGGGCCCATGTCCCGCGAGGCCCTGAAGATGAAGGATCTCCTGGAGGATCCCGCGGTGACGGCCGCGGTGCTGGTGTCCCTGCCCGAGGAGATGCCGGTGAACGAGACGCTCGAGCTGCACGCCGCGCTGCGCGACCAGGTGCGGGTACGCACCCACGCGGCGGTGCTCAACGCCACCTTCCCCGAGCGCTTCACCGAGGATGACCTGGAGGCCCTGGTGGATCAGCCCGAGCTGCTCCGGGTGGCCCGGGCCCACCATGCCCGGGCCAACCAGACGGTGCTCGCGCAGCTCAAGCTGGAGCGCAACCTGCACGTGCCCGTCCACTCCGTGCCGCGCATCTTCACCCCGTGCTTCGACCGCTCGGCCATCGAGCAGGTCATGACCCACCTGGAGCCGCTGGTGACGGGGAAGGCGTCCCCATGAACGCGCTGTCAGCAGCCCTCGCGTCCAAGCGCGTCCTGGTGTCCGTCGGCTCCGGTGGCGTGGGCAAGACGACCATCTCCGCGACCCTCGCCCTGCGCGCCGCGGTGGATGGCCGCAGCAGCCTCGTGTGCACCATCGATCCGGCCAAGCGGCTCGCCAACTCGCTCGGGCTCCATGCCCTGGGCAACGTGGAGGCCGAGGTGCCCGCCAGCGCCCTGGAGCCGCTGGGCGTCACCGCCCGCGCCCGCCTGCACGCGATGATGCTGGACATGAAGCAGACGTGGGACGATCTCATCGTCAAGAACGCCCCCGCCGACAAGCGCGAGAAGATCCTCGCCAACCGCTTCTACCAGTCGCTCTCCAGCGCGCTCGCCGGCAGCCAGGAGTACGTGGCGATGGAGAAGCTCTGGGAGCTGCGCACCCAGCGCGACTACGAGCTCATCGTGCTCGACACGCCGCCCACCGCGCACGCGCTCGACTTCCTGGAGGCCCCCAACCGGGTGCTGGACTTCCTGGACAACGAGGCCGCCAAGTGGCTGCTCACCCCCGCGCTCGCCGCGGGCAAGGTGGGCCTGTCGCTCTTCAACCTGGGCAGCAGCTACATGGCGAAGACCATCTCCCGCTTCACCGGCACGGAGACGCTCCAGGAGCTGGCCGCCTTCATGCTCTCCATCGCCCCCATGAACGAGAACTTCCGGGTGCGGGCGCGCGGCGTGCGCGAGCTGCTGGAGGCGCGGCAGACGGGCTTCGTCCTGGTGACGAGCCCCGGCCGGGAGCGCCTGGACGAGGTGGTGCACTTCCACAAGCTGCTCAAGCAGAACGGGATGGAGATCGTGGCGGTGGTGGTCAACCGCGTCCACCCGATGCCTCCCGCCGCCCTCTGGGAAGAGGCCCGGAGCCTGCTTCCCGCCCGGCGCGCGAAGGTGGAACAGACACTGCGCGAGATGACGCTGCTGGCCGAGCAGGACGCCCGCGGCATCCTCGAGCTGCAAGCCGCCTGCGAGGGCACGCCCCTCGTCCAGGTGCCGCGCTTCGAGCTGGACGTGCACGACATCGGCGCCCTGTGGCGCACCGGACGCTTCCTGATGGGCGAAGAGGTGATTGCCCTGCCGCCGCCCCAGCTCACGGCCGGCTCGGGAACCCCATGACACGCGATGTTGTCCTGGGACAATGGACCTGGAGGGGCCCCGGGGGCCCCGAGAAGCGGAGGACATGGATGTCGGCCACCTGGCGCAAATGGGTGTGGGTGGGAGTGCTGGGTCTGGTGGGATGCCGGACGACGGGGTCCGCGGGCCGGGACGCCTCGGGCGAGCCCCGGCAGGAAGTGCGCTTCGACGCGGAGCGGGTGACGGGCAACGCGGAGCTCGCGGCGCTCAATGACGAGGAGCTCTTCGCGGCCGGCACGTCGGCCTTCGCGGCCAAGGACTTCGTCCAGGCGACGCTCTACTTCGAGCGGCTGGCGGACTTCCATCCCCAGAGCCCCCACCGGCGCGAGGCCATCTACCAGGCGGGACTCGCCCACGAGCGGCTGGAGCAGTGGGAAGCCGCGGCCCGGCGCTTCTCCGAGCTGGCCGACGCGAAGCAGGGCACCGGCGACGCGCTGGAGTCCGTCTTCCGCCTCGCCGAGACGCACTACCACCTGGAGCACTACCCGGAGGCCGCCCAGCTCCTGGCCACGGTCGCGGCACGCGAGGACCTGCCCGTGAGCAAGCGCCTGGAGGCCCAGGTGCAGCAGGGCGTGTGCGAGCTGGAGGCCGGGCAGCCCGAGAAGGCGGAGGCCACGCTGCGCCGCGCCGTCACCACCTACGAGGGGCTCGCGGACAAGGACGAGGTGCAGGACTACTACCCCGCCCAGGCCCACTTCTTCATCGGGGAGATCTACCGGCTGCGCTACGCGGACGTGGCGCTCGACCCGGGCAAGGGCGCCGATGCGCTCGCCAACGACTTGAACGACAAGGCCGAGCTGCTGCTGTCCGCGCAGGGCCACTACCTGCGCGCCATCCGCGTGGGCAATGGCCACTGGGCCACGGCCGCCGGCACGCAGATCGGCTCGCTCTACGAGGACCTGTACGAGAAGCTCGTGAACTCGCCGGCCCCCAAGGAGCTGGACGCGGAGCAGGCGGAGATCTACCGCGAGGAGCTGCGCCAGCGCGTGCGCGTGCTGCTCACCAAGGCCATCGACGTCTACGAGCAGACCCTGGAGGCGGCCGAGCGCATCGGCTCCCACAACACGTTCGTCGACAAGACGCGCCAGAGCCTGGAGAAGATGAAGGCCCTGCTGCTCCAGGACTCGGAGAACGCCGCCCCCGCCGGCACCCCGCCCCACTCCTGAGCTGGGTGCACGGAGGCTCCACCGGGTAGGCTCCCCCCATGGAGCCTCTCTTCACGCCCGAGCAGCTCGCCGAGATCAAGGCCTACCACCAGCCGCTCTACCTCGGCAGCGCGGTGAGTCCGCTGGTCTACCTCGGCGTCCTCGCCCTCATCCTCGGCGCGTTGGTGCGGCCCTTCCACCGGGGCGCCGAGGCCTGCGCGGCCTGGCTCTCCCGCCGGCTCGCCTTCCTCAGGACGGCCCCCGTCAGCCGCGTCATCCTCCAGGCCCTGGACCGCATCTGGGGTGAGCCGGGCTGGGGCACCGCGATCCTCTTCGCGCTGTTGGTGGACCTCTTCATCCAGCTCGTCCACACCCCCTCGAACATCTACTTCGACTACGTGCTGGAGCACCGCTACGGCATGTCCACTTACACCCCGCTGCGCTACGCGTTGGACGAGCTCAAGGGCCTGGCGCTCTCGGCCATCGCCACCTCCATGCTGGTGCTCGGGTTGTATGGCCTGGCCCGCCGGGTGAAGCGCTGGTGGCTCGTGCTGGGCATCCCCTCGGCGCTGCTGCTGCTGGTCGCCTCGGCCCTGGATCCCTACCGCGGACAGCTCTACTTCGAGCAGAGGCCCCTGGAGCCCGGCCCCCTGCGCGAGCGCATCACCGCCCTCATGGCCCGCGCGCACGTGCCCTTCGAGGACGTCCGGGTGGAGAAGACCTCCGTGGCCAGCAAGCGCCTGCAGGCCTATTTCGCCGGCCAGGGCCCCACGCGCGCCATCGTGCTCAACGACGTCATCGTGAAGGAACTCTCGCCCGAGGAGATCCTCGCCGCGGTCGCCCACGAGGCGGGCCACGTGCACGAACCGAAATGGCCGGGACGCATTGCCTCCTCGGTGGCGTTGATCGCGCTGCTCTTCGCCATCGACCGGCTGCTCCGGCTCGCGGCGAGGCGCGGGTGGTTCGGCACCACGCGCTTCGCCGACATCCGCACCCTGCCCCTGTTGTGGCTGCTCTCCTTCCTCGTCTTCTTCCTGAGCACCCCCGTGTCCGCCGCCTTCTCCCGCGAGCGCGAACGCGAGGCCGACCGCTACGCCCTCCAGCTCACCCAGGACCCCGCCGCCTTCCGGCGCATGCTCGTGAAGGCCGCCCGGGTGAACAAGATGGACCCCGATCCTCCGCGCTGGGCCGTCCTCAAGGGGCACAGCCACCCGCCCCTGAGCGAGCGGCTGGCGGCCGTCCCCCCCGCCCCTTGAGTCCGAACGGAGCCCCCCCGCTCCACCCAGCCCCCCCACGCGCGGACGGATTACGCCCGCGCCGCTTCTCCCTTCATCTTCTCCACGGCCGCCAGCGCGATGGCCTTCACCAGCGCCCGGGCCCGCCGTCCCGCCAGGGTCGCGCCCTCGGGGTCCGCCTCCACGGCATTCGCGATGTCGGTGAAGCCCTGCCGGTTGCCCTGCCGCAGGTACAGCTCGCCCCGGTTGACGAGCGCCACCGGATTGCCCGGATCGCGCTCCAGCGCCGCGCTGTACTCGCTGAGCGCCTCCTGCAGCCGGCCCAGCTTCTGGTACACCGTGCCCAGCGCCGCCCGGCTCGCCGCGTCCTGGGGATTTCCCGCCACCAACCCCTCGAAGAGGATGCGCGCCTCCTCGTGGCGCCCCGCCCCCGCCAGGTCACACCCCACCCGGGCGATGGCCTTCGCCTCCTCGAAGGTCATCCCCTCCACCTCCGCCCACGTCGCCTCTCCCCGCACGAACGCCTCGAGCTTTTGCACCGTCGCCGTGTCCATGGCCGCTCCCTCGTACTTGATGACCCGTCCCATCGCCCGGCTCACGCGCTGCGCATGTTGGAGAGGGCCGTCTTCGCCATCTCGTTGAACTTCATCGACATCGTGCTCATCATCTCGAACATCGTCTTGCGCTTCTCCACGAGTTGCTGCAGCCGCATGGACAGCCGGTCGATGTCACGCTGGGCCTCGGTGAGCGACTTCTCGTTGCCCTTCTCGTTGGAGATGCCCGCCTTCTTGTCCTGAGCCGCGGCGAGGCTGTCCATCGTCTGGAGGATCTCGTCGTCCATCTTCTCCGTGAGGTTCATGAGGATGGCGTTGATCTTCTCCTCCAGGCTCATGTTCGGATCGTTGATGATGCCCTTCACGCTCGAGCTGGCCGTGGAGCCGGACGTCGAACCCGGCGTCGAGCCCCCCGTCGTCGGACACGACGGCCCGGGACGAGGCCTCGCCGTGCCGCCCGCGGCCAGCTCCGCCTTCACCTTGCCGATCTCCCCGCGCAGGTCCCGCACATTGAACGCGTTGTCGTTCTTGATGGCCCGGAAGGGCGCCTCCATGAAGCCTTGCGCATCCGTCGAGACGTCGAGCCGCTCGAAGTAGCCCGGGTTGGCCACGAGGAAGCGCGCCGCCTCGCGCAGCTCGGGCGACACCCGGCGATCACCCGCGATGCGCTGGAGGTCCGACAGCCGCAGGGACCCCTCCATCTTTCCATCCGTCGCGTCGAGGTACTGGAAGTTGCGCTCCAGCGTCTGCAGCGACTGGAGGTAGTCCTTCATCTTGGGGTCCAGCCGCCCCTCGCCCCCGCCCACCGGCGAGCTCCCATGCGTCGGCCGCGAATGGCCCCCGCCCACCGGAGAACTCCCATGCGTCGGCCGAGAATAGCCCTCGCACGCCCGCGCGCTGTCCTTCGGCGGGCAGTACTCGGTGGACGCGGGCGGGTTCTTGCCCAGCTCCTGGGCCACTCCCGCCGCACCGTCCATCGCCAGCATCACGTTGCCCGTCGCCGCCCCAACAATCGCCTTGGCGGCGTTGGTGATGACGGGGGGCAGACCCAGTGCGTTGCCCAACGTGTCGACGAGAAAGCCTCCCGACAGCACGTTCGTCAGTCCTCCAAACAACTTCCCGATGCCTTCCATGGTGCCTCCCGCGCGGGACGAGGGCTCCGTGCCCCCGAGCACCGCGTCGTGTTGCGCGCCGGACGCATTGCAGCGGCGATGCCGCGTCCCCAATGCCTCGTCAGACCAACGAATTCAGAGGGTTGGCTCGGCCCGTGCGACAGGCGGCGTCCTGGGCATCGGACGGGGCGGTCCACGGACGAGGATTGAGGCTAGATTGCGGCGCGCATGCGCACCCTGGGCCTCGACGTGGGCACCAAGACGATTGGCGTCGCCGTTTCAGATCCCCTGGGCCTCACCGCCCAGACGGTCACCACCATCCGGCGAAGCGGCCTCAAGGCGGACCTCGCCGCGCTCAAGGCGCTGGTGGAGGAGTACGAAGCCCAGTGCTTCGTCGTCGGGCTGCCCCTCAACATGGATGGGAGCGAGGGACCGCGCGCCGAGGCGACTCGCAAGTTCGTGGACGTGCTCACCCAGACGTTCGGCCTGCCCGTGGAGCTGTGTGACGAGCGCCTGTCCACCGTGGCCGCCCAGCGCACCCTGCTCGAGGCGGACCTGTCGCGCGCCAAGCGCCGCGAGGTCATCGATCAGATGGCCGCCCAGTTCATCCTCCAGGGCTGGTTGGATGCCCGGAGCATCGCGCGGACCACGAACTTCCACGCCGGGGATGGCGACGATCCGGAGGAGTGAGCCCACCTCGCGAGCGTCTCGCTGACCGCTCGCCGGAGGTCATCCGCGAGGGGACGAGGAAGCAGCGGGGAAGGCCGCCCTTCTCCGGGCGTGCGCATGTCCATCTTCCAGGGACAGGGGATTTCCCCTGTCTTTCGATGAGGTGGGCCATGGCGGTGACAACTCAAGAAGGGGTTCGAGTCAGCATGATGACGAGCGCTCCCGTGAATGTGCGCTGGGGGGCGATCTTCGCGGGAGCGGTAACCGCGCTCGGTTTGTGGGCGCTGCTGTACACGCTCGGGTTGGCGTTGGGCTTGTCCTCCATCAACCCGGCGGACGTGGGAAGCGCGAAGTCCTCCGGCATCTTCACGGGCATCTGGGGGCTGCTCTCTCCCCTCATCGCGCTCTTCGTGGGCGGCATCGTGGCCGGGCGCGGAGCGGGAGTCCTGAGCCGGTCGAGCGGCGGCTTGCACGGACTCGTGATGTGGGGACTCACCACGCTCGTGGGCATCTGGCTGCTGGGCAACGTGATGTCCTCCGTGGCCGGGGGGTTGTTCTCCGTGGGCAAGACGGCGGTCCAGGCCACGGGAGCCACCGTGGCGGCGGGCGCTTCCCAGGCTGGCAACGTGGGAGAACTGGCGCGCAGCTTCGGCCTCGACGCCAATGATGCCCTGCGCCCCATCAACGAGCGCCTGGCCGCCGAGGGCAAGCCCACCGTGACCGCCGAGCAGCTCGAGGGCGCGACCCGGGACGTGGTGGGAACCGCGGTACGCGAGCGGCGAATCGATCGCGAAAACCTGCTCCAGGCCATCACCGCCAACACCAACCTCTCGCACTCGGACGCCCAGGAGGTCGCCATCCGCGTGGAGAACCAGTTCAACGCCTTCCAGGACAAGGCCGGACAGGCGGCGCAGAACATCCAGACGGGCGCGCTCAAGGCCGCGGACGCCACGGGCAAGGTGTTCTGGGGGGTCTTCGGCGCGCTGTTCCTCGGCCTCGTCTCCGCCATCCTCGGCGGCATCGTGGGCGTGAACCGGCACCAGAAGGAGCTCGTGGAGGGCTCGCGCGTTCCGCCCGAGGGCACGCTGCCGCCCACCCGCCGGGAGGTCTACCCGTAGCGCGTGCCCCGAGGCCCCGCGGCGCGCGGCGACTCAGCGCCGCGCGCCAGCGGACCCGGGGACCTGCCGCGCCCGCCGGGGCAGGCGCAGGGTGAAGGTCGTCCCCGCGTCCTCCGTGGAGCGCACCTCGACGGAGCCGCCGTGGGCCTGGGCGATGCGCTGCACGATGAAGAGCCCCAGCCCCAGGCCGGAGCTCGGGGACGTCTCCCCCGACACGGCCCGCCGGAAGGGCTCGAAGATCTCCGGCAACAGCCTCGCCGGGATGGGCGGCCCTTCGTTGTGCACCTCTACCCGCACGGCGTCTTCCTCGGCGTGCAGCACGAAGTCCACCGGGGTGCCCGGCGGGCTGTAGTCGAGTGCGTTCTTGCCCAGGTTGCCCAGCAGTTGGACGAGCCGGTCCGCGTCCCAGACGCCCTGGAAATCGCCCTCGGCCCTCAAGCGCAACCGCCGGCCCGGGTGGCTGCTCTCCAGTTCCTCCAGCACCTGCTGGCAGAGGTGGCGCAGGTTCGCGGCTCGAGGCTGGATGGGAATTCCTCCACCCAGCCGTCCCCGGGTGAAGTCGAGCAGCTCGCCAATCATCCGCCCCATGCGCTCGGCGCTGGTGACGATGCGGCGCACCTTCTGCGTGTGACCCGGGGGCATGGCGTCCAGCTTCAACAGCGCGCTGGCCGACAGCAGGATGGCATTGAGGGGGTTGCGCAGATCGTGCGAGACGATGCCCAGGAAGCGCTCGCGGAACTCCGCCGTCTGGCGCATCCGCTCCTCCTGCTGCTTGCGCTCGGTGATGTCCGACACCACGCAGCCCACCCCGAGCACCCGTCCATCCAGCGCTCGCACCGGAAAGTAGTCCCCCACCCAGTGCGCGGAGACGCCGGAGGCCCCGGACGAGGGAACCTCGAACTCGTGACCCTTGAACATCTCCCCGGTCTCCAGCACCCGCCGCAGGAGCGGCTCGATGCACGCGGCCTTGTCGCCGAGCACCTCGGCCAGGGTCCTGCCCGGAAAGGCCTCCATGGAACGACCGTGGGCGGCGGCGACCATCTCGTTGACGCGCACGTAGCGCAGCTCTCGGTCCAGGAAGGCCAGGCCCACGGGCGCCGTGGCCAGCAGCGCGTCCAGCAGCGCGAGCGTCTCGAGCCGCTCCTGCTCGCGTCGCAACCGCTCGGTCTCGTCCCGGGCGTTGAGCACGGCGCCCACCAGTGAGCCATCCGGCCGGCGCAGCGGCGACGCGGTGCCGCTCAGCGTGCGCACCGAGCCATCCGCGTGCCGCACCTTCCACCGGGCCTCCGTCACCACCTCGTTGCGCAGGGCGCGGAAGAGCGGCAGCTCCTCGGTGCGCAGGGGCCGCTCGTCCAGGGTGAGCAGTCCGTAGGCCTCGCTCCACTCCGACGGAGGCACGTCCTTCAGACCAAAGCCATGCATGCGCGCCGCCGCGGAGTTGAAGACCCGCAGCACGCCCCGCGCATCCGCCATGACGATGGAGTCACTGCTCTGCTCGATGAGCAGTTGCAGCAGTTGCCGGCCCTCCTCCGCCTCCACGCGCGCGGCGTGCTCCCGCGCGGCGAGCCCCGCCTGGATGATGAGCGCGGTGACCCGGCTCACCATGGCGCGAAAGAGCAGCTTGTCCTCGTTGGAGAACTCGAAGGTGGTGCGGCTGCCCATCTGCGCCACGCCGATGACCTCGCCGCCGTACATCAGGGGCACGCCATACAGGGCCCGCGTTCCCCGGGACCGGAACGCCTCGCAGCGCACCCGGGGATCCGTCGCCGCCGAGCGCACCTCGAATGGGCGCTGCTCCGCCGCGATGTGCCCGCTGAAGCCCTCGCCCAGGCGCTCGCGGAAGTCCCGGTCCCCATCGCCCTCCAGGCCCACCGACGCGCGCATGCGCAACACGTCGTCCTCGCGCAGCAGCAGGGAGACGGAGTCCACCGCCTCGGTGGTCTCCAACATCACGCGCAGCAACCTCGGCAGGAAGACGTCCAGTTCCTCCGTCCCGAGCGCCGCCTCGGAGATGCGGTCGAGCGCCACCAGCGTGCGCTCGCGGGCGCGGGTGTAGCGGGAGACGGCGGCGGACACCGCCTCGTCGAACGTGCGGTTGAAGGACACCATCTCCCGCATGGCCACCACCAGGGACGACGCCCCCACGCAGGTGAGGTGCTCGCCATAGAGCTGGAGGATGCAGGCGCGCAGCAGCGCGTACTCCTCGGCCACTTCGTCCAGGTCGTAGCCCGAGTCCAGCCGCTCCAGGGCGTGCACCTCGGGCATCTCGTCGAGCGACGACTCACCACCGGTGTGGACCGTCTCCACCACGTTGGCGATACGGTCCAGCAGGTCTGGCAGGTGATCGAGCAACCGGGGCTGGGAGAGGCCCTGCGCGTAGGGAAGCTGGCGAACGGCCCCTTCCCAGTCCGCCAGGATACGAGCCCGCTGTTCGCGGATGAAGCTGCCCAGGTGCAACTGCTCCGTACCGCCAGTGCCGTGCTTGACCATCCGCGGAGCAACGTCTCGCGCGGCCCTCATTCAGCCCGGAGCCTCGACGCCTCGTCCCCCTGGCGGTTCCCCCGAGAGGAGGAGGAGGGCCCGTCGCATGGCCGGGCCCCGGGCGAGCGGACCTCCCGGTGCTCAGCGGCGCCGGTACACGTGCAGCGGCGGGGAGAAGCCGTCGAGTTCGCCGTACTCCACACCATCGAGCACCAGCGTGCGTCCCCCGTCCCACTTCACGCCCGCGTCCTTCACCAGGCGGCCATTGTCGAAGCGCACGAGGTACTCCGGCTGGGCGCGGCGCAGGTGATCGCGGAAGGTGGCCCAGCGCACCCGGGCGAGCCGCTCATCGTCCAGACCGGAGAAGAAGGCGAGCTGGAGGTCCATGTAGCTCGGATCCTCGTCGAGCACGGCCGCGCCGCCCCTGGCGGCGACCTCGTCCTTGAGGAAGCGGGCCACCTGCATCAGGGGCACCGGGTTGGTGGAGGTGGGGCTCACGGGCCGCAGGCTGTCGCGCAGGCCGCCATCGGCGCGGAACGTGTAGAGGCCCATGGCCACGGGCACCGCCACCGCCAGCACCGCGCACACACTGGCCAGGGCGCCGCGCACGCCGGCCCCGCGCGAGCCCACGCACGCCACGAAGCCGGGCCCCACGAAGGGCAGCAGCAGCGCGAGCTCCGTCACCGTGAAGCGCCCGAGGGGCTGGAAGTCGAGCAGCACCGCGGCCCGGAAGGTGAAGTACGCGGTGGGCACCACCGCCGCGAGCGTCAGCCAACGCACGTCCGGCCGCGTGCGCCACGTGCGCCACATGCCCACCATGCCGAGCAGGCCCACTCCGGGCGACAGGGTGAGCAGCGCCATGCCGGGCCAGAAGGCCAGGCTCTCCAGGCGGTAGCGCCACGGGCCCACCCGGGCGATGCCGTCCTTCACCCAGGCGTCATGGAACTGCTCCACCGCGCGGATGGGGAAGAATGGATCCCCATGCGCCATCTCGTTGCCCTGCATCCACAGCAGCGGAAAGGGCAGGCACACGATGCCGAAGCCCACCGCGCGCGTGAGGCCGGCGATCCGGTCCGGCCCCCAGAAGAGCAGCGCCAGACACAACAGCGGCATGAACAGCCAGGCGTCGTAGCGCGTGGCGCACGCGAGGTTGAGCACCGCCGCCGCCCCGAAGAGCGGGCCCATGCGGTTCTCGTCCAGGCCCTGGGCCACCAGCGCGAACACCCACAGCATGAGGAAGAGCGAGAGCGCCTCGCTGGCGGCCGTCGTGGACATCTGCAGGTGCATGCCCCAGACGCTCAGCGACAGCCCCGCCACCATCCCCGCGCGCCAGCCGAACAACCGCCGGGTGAGGGAGAAGAGGGGCACCACGGCCAGCACGCCGAACAGCAGGCTCACCAGACGGCCCGCGAGCGCCTTGTCCGGCACCGCCTTGAGCGCCGCCCCCACGAGATAGATGTGGAGCGGACCGAACTGGTAGGTGCCGTCTCCATAGGACGTGATCACGTGCGGCTCACGTGCCCAGCGCTCGGACAGTTCCGTGCGCGCCACCGCGTCCCCGTAATAGTTCTCGTTGAAGGGCATCAACAGCAGACGAGGCAACAGCGCCGCGGCGATGAGCAGGGCGATCAGCAGCCGGGTCGAGGGCTCCGGCGCGGCATCGGGCACCGCGGACAGGGGGGACGAGGCGCCCGGAAGGCGCGAGGGCGGGGAGGAAACGGGCGAGGCGGACGACATGAGGCCGCGGAGAATACGCAGGCGCGGCCCAAAACCAAGGGACCACCTCCCCGGAGTGGACCTTTTCTCACTCCCCTACCCGGTTGCCGAGCGGCGCCCATGTGCGTGTGGACGTGCCCCCTGGCGTCCCCGGGCGTTGTGTTCCATGGCGCGCATGCCCGGGAGCAACCGCGTCTTTTCACGTGGCGATGTGTTACGCAGCGCCCCGTGCGACCCTGGCCCCACCGCCGCTCCGGCTCTGGAGCGGCAGCGGGGCCCAGCACTCCGACCCAGGCATGGATGCAACCCCTCCACAGCGCCCCGGCTCTCCCCCCCCTCGGGACCCACCCCCCCGGAGCCCGGGTGGGCCCGCGCTGCCGGCACTCGCCGGGTACGCCGCGGCGCTGCTCTCCGTGGTCCTCATCGCCGGCCTCTTCCTGCGCTCCAGCCATGCATTGACCCAGGCCTCCTTCCGCCTGGCGCGCACCCTGGACTTCATCAACGAAGCGGACCACCTGGTCTCCCTGGTGAAGGACGCGGAGGCGAACCAGCGTGGCTATCTGCTGCTGCGCGAGGAACGGGGCCTGGCCGCCTACGAGGAAGCACGGCGGCTCATCGTCCCCTCCCTCGACCGGCTGCGCGCCCTCGCGCCGGACGACCCCCGCCAGCTCGAGCGGCTCGAGCGGATGGCCTCGCTCATCCAGCGGGAGTTCGCGTCGATGGATCGGCCCCTCGCGCTCATGCGGGCCGGCAAGCCGGAGGCCGCGATCCAGGCGCTGCGCGCGGAGACGAGCCAGCGCGGGATGGACGAGTTGTGGAAGGTCGAGCGGACGATGGACCAGGAGGAGGAGCGACGCCTCGCGGAGCAGAACGCGGAGCTGGTGCGGACCTCCGAACAGGCCGACCTCATCGTCCTGGGAGGCAGCGGCTTCCTGCTCGCCTTCCTCGGCATCGCCGCGTTCAGCTCCAGGCGGGACATGCGCCTGCGGGAGCGGGAACAGCTCGAGCGCGAGCGGGCGCGCACGCGGGAGCACGAAACCCGGATGGCGGCGGAGGGCGAGCGGCAGCGCCTGTACTACCAGCGCATCATCCTGCAGGTGCCCGCCGCGGTGGGCCTGTTCCGGGCGTCCGATCTGCGCTGCGAGCTGGCCAACCCCGCGCTCATGAAGCTCTACGGCGGCCGGGAGCTGGTGGGCCGCACCGTGCGCGACGTCCACGCCGAGCCCCCGGGCGGCCGCCTCGTCGAGATGTTCAACACGGTGCTGAGCAGCGGCCAGCCCTATACGACCAACGGCTACCGCCTCGTGCTCGAGCGCGCCGCGGACGGCCGGAGCACCGAGTCCTTCGTCAACCTCACCTACCAGCCCCTGCAGGATGCGCGCGGACAGGTGGATGCCGTGCTGCTGTTCGCGGTGGAGGTGACGGAGCAGGTGGGCGCGCGGCGCGCCGCGGAGGAGGCCCTGTCCCAGCGCCAGCGGGCGGAAACGGCGCTGCGTGAGAACGAGGCCCACCTGCGGCGGACCCTGAAGGCCTCGGACGTGGGCTCCTGGGAGGCGGACCTGCGCACCCAGCGCGTGGTGTGGTCCGCTCAAGCCGAGGCGATGTCCGGCATGGCGCCCCACTCGTTTCCGGGCACCGTGGACTCCTTCCTGGCGCTCGTCCATCCCGAGGATCGCCAGCCGCTCGCCCAGCGCCTGGCGCCCTCGAGCAACGACCCAGGTGAGTTCCGCCTGGAGTACCGCGTCCTGCGCACGGACGGCGGCATCCGCTGGCACGAGAACCGGGGCCGCCTCCTGTTCGACGACGCCGGGCAGCCGGTGAAGCTCGCGGGCGTGCTCCTGGACATCACCCAGCGCAAGCTCGCCGAGCAGTCGCAGCGCGAGTCGGAGAACCGCTTCCGCATCCTCGCGGAGACCCTCCCCCAGCTCATCTGGATGTCGCGCGCGGATGGGACGGCCGAGTACTTCAACCCGCGCTGGTACGAGTACACGGGGCAGACCGCCGAGCAGGGCCGGGGAGATGGCTGGATGCGCGCCCTGCACCCGGACGACGTCGCGCCCACGCTCGGGACGATGCGGCGCGCGGTCGCCAGCGGAGAGCCCTACGTCGTCGAGCACCGGCTGCGCCGGGGCACGGACGGGGCCTATCGCTGGTTCATCACGCGGGGCCTGGCCCTGCGCGACTCCGCGGGCAACCGCACCCACTGGATTGGCACCTGCACGGACATCGACGAGCAGAAGCGCGGCAGCGAGTCCCTGCGCTTCCTCTCCGAGATGAGTGGCGTGCTGGCGACCTCACTGGAGCACGCGGAGACCCTCCGGCAGGTGGCCCGCCTCGCCGTGCCCACGCTGGCCGACTGGTGCATCGTGGACGTGATGGACGAGGAGAACCGCCTGGAGCGGGTCGAGGTGGCCCACGCCGACCCCGCGCTCTCGGACCTCGCCGACACCCTGCGGCGCTCTCCTCCCCGCCTCCCCTCCACCGGCCCCACCTCCCAGGCGGCGCGCACGGACCAGACCATCTACCTGGCCGAGGTGACGGGCACGCACCTGCAGCAGTACACCCGCGACGCCGAGCACCTGCGCGTCGTGCTCGCGCTCAAGCTGCGCTCGGTCGTGTCCGTGCCGCTGCTGGCACGAGGCCGCACGCTCGGCGTGCTGACGTTCCTCACCACCTCCCTCTCCGGCCGCCGCTACGAGCGCGGCGACGTGCTGCGGCTCGAGGAAGTGGCGCACCGCGCGGCGCTCGCCATCGACAACGCCCGGCTCTTCTCCCTCGCCCGGACGGAGCGCGAACGGGCCGAGGCGGCCAACCGGCTCAAGGACGAGTTCCTCGCCACCGTCAGCCACGAGCTGCGCACGCCGCTCACGGCGATGATCGGCTGGTTGAAGCTGCTCCGGGATGGCCGCCTGCCCCCCGCCAAGCATGCGCGCGCGCTGGAGACCGTGGACCGCAACGCCCACGCCCAGGCCCAGCTCATTGAGGACCTGCTGGACGTCAGCCGCATCGTCTCCGGCAAGCTGCGGCTGGAACCCCAGCCGGTCCACCTGGCGGGCATCATCCAGGCGGCCATGGAGTCCATGCGCCCCGCGGCCGAGGCCAAGGGCATGCGCTTGAACGCCGAGTTCGAGACATGGGACGACGTGGTGATGGGAGACGCGGCCCGCCTGCAACAGGTGGTGTGGAACCTGCTGTCCAACGCGGTGAAGTTCTCCCCCGGAGAGCACGACATCTGGGTGAGGCTGCGGCGCGAGGGCGGCGCGGTGGAGCTGACGGTGGAGGACGAGGGCCCGGGCATTCCCGAGGAATTCCTGCCCCACCTCTTCGAGCGCTTCCGCCGGCTGGAAGGAGGCAGCACCCGCCAGCACGGGGGTCTGGGTCTGGGGCTCGCCATCGTGCGCCACCTCGTGGAGTTGCACGGGGGCACGGTGCACGCCACCAGCCGGGCGCCGGGCCGGGGCGCCCTCTTCACCGTCCGCCTGCCCCCCATGCCGTCCTCGCTCGCGCCGGAAGCCGCCGGGCCCCCCACGCCCTCGAGCGCGCCCGCCCCCCACACCTGGCCCGCCCTCGCCGGACGGCACATCCTCGTCGTGGATGACCAGGACGACAGCCGCGAGATGCTCCGGCTGGTGATGGAGGACCACGGGGCGCGTGTCAGCACCGCCGCCTCCGCCCAGGAGGCCCTGCGCGTGCTCGTCGCCGAGCGGCCCGAGCTGCTCGTGTCGGACATCGGCATGCCCGGCGAGGATGGTTACGCGCTCATCAACCGGGTGCGCGCCCTGCCCCCCGCCCAGGGAGGAACAATCGCCGCGGTGGCCCTCACCGCCTACGCCCGCATCGAGGACCGCGCCCGGGCCCTCACCGCGGGCTTCGACATGCACGTGTCCAAACCCGTCGAGCCCGACGAGCTGCTCTCCGTGCTCTCCAACCTCGTGGCCCTCTCGCCTCGCGGCTGAATTCCCTGCGGATGTCCTTTTCCGGACACCCTCTCGGTCCCCTGCCTGTCCGTGCAGTGCCGACATGTAGCGCGGGAGGGGACGCGGCCCCACAGCCGAGCGTTCAATTTCCGCCCATCCGCCCCATGGGCCGTTCAATGATGACCTGCCGCGGCCCCCCCCCCTGCGCGCGCCAAGGCTCGCGCGTATAATCATCTGTGCCTTTTCACCCCGTGGAGGGGAAGCGCCGTGGTCACGACGCGCCCTTCACGTTCTTGCCTCGCGGTCCCACCCCGCGGCGGGGTCCCGAAAGGGCTGGTCGCACGGTCGTGTCTTTCTGGGACCCGTCACGGGTGGGAATTGGAATGGCCCAGTACCCCCCCAGGTTCAATTCTTGGCCTTCCGAGAGGTCGCGGGAATTCCGCGCATCTGGAGGGCCCGAGGGAGCGTCATGAAGGACGTGGAAAACAAGGGGTCGTCGTGGATCGCGCGCATCGCGGCGCTCCAGGACGCGAAGACCTACGCGGAGCTCCACTGGGAAGGGTCCTTCGAGGACTACCTGGAGATCGTCCGCAAGAACCCCAAGGTCACCCGTACCGCCTTCCAGAGGATCTACGACATGATCCTCTCGCACGGGAAGACGGAGTACATCGACAACAAGAAGAAGCTCATCCGCTACCACTTCTTCTCCGACGAGCGGTTCGGTGGCCGTGACGCCATCTTCGGCCTGGACGTGCCGTTGATGAAGCTCGTCAACGTCTTCAAGTCCGCCGCCCAGGGCTACGGCACGGAAAAGCGCGTCATCCTCCTGCACGGCCCCGTGGGCTCGTCCAAGTCCACCATCGCGCGTCTGCTCAAGAAGGGCCTGGAGGAGTACTCCAAGACGCCCGAGGGCGCCGCCTACACCTTCAGCTGGACGCTGGACAAGAAGAACCCGGACGGCGCGGGCACCGTGCGTGAGAAGATGAAGTGCCCGATGAACGAGGAGCCGCTCAACCTCATCCCCCGCGAGTGGCGCGGCAAGGTGCTCACCGAGCTGTCCCCTCCGGAGAGCGGCTACACGATTCCCGACGGCAGCGAGCTGTGCCCCGCGTGCCGCTACGTCTTCAAGGATCTGATGACCCAGTACAAGGGCGACTTCGCCAAGGTCATCGAGCACGTCACGGTCAACCGCCTCATCTTCAGCGAGAAGGACCGCGTGGGCATCGGCACCTTCCAGCCCAAGGACGAGAAGAACCAGGACTCCACCGAGCTCACCGGCGACATCAACTACCGGAAGATCGCCGAGTACGGCTCGGACTCGGACCCGCGCGCCTTCAACTTCGATGGCGAGTTCAACATCGCCAACCGCGGCCTCATTGAGTTCGTCGAGGTGCTCAAGCTCGACGTGGCCTTCCTCTATGACCTGCTGGGGGCTTCGCAGGAGCACAAGATCAAGCCCAAGAAGTTCCCCCAGACGGACATCGACGAGGTCATCATCGGGCACACCAACGAGCCCGAGTTCAAGAAGCTCGAGACCAACGAGTTCATGGAGGCGTTGCGTGACCGTACGGTGAAGATCGACATCCCGTACATCACCAAGCTGTCCGAGGAGGTGAAGATCTACGAGAAGGACTTCAACTCCCGCGCCATCAAGGGCAAGCACATCGCGCCGCACACGCTGGAGATGGCGGCCATGTGGGCGGTGCTCACGCGCCTGGAGGAGCCCAAGAAGCACAACCTGTCGCTCCTGCAGAAGCTCAAGCTCTACAACGGCAAGACCCTGCCCAACTTCACCGAGGACAACATCAAGGAGTTGCGCAAGGAGGCCAGCCGCGAGGGCCTCGATGGCATCAGCGCCCGCTACATCCAGGACAAGATCTCCAACGCCCTGGTGAGCGACAAGGGCGAGGGCTGCATCAACCCCTTCATGGTGCTCAACGAGCTGGAGGCGGGCCTCAAGGGCCACTCGCTCATCAACAGCGACGACGCGCGCAAGCGCTTCCGCGAGATGCTCACCAGCGTGAAGCAGGAGTACGAGGACATCGTCAAGAACGAGGTCCAGCGCGCCATCAGCGCCGACGAGGACGCCATCGGCAAGCTGTGCGGCAACTACATCGACAACATCAAGGCCTACACCCAGAAGGAGAAGGTCAAGAACAAGTACACCGGCCTCTACGAGGAGCCGGATGAGCGCCTGATGCGGTCGATCGAAGAGAAGATCGACATCCCCGACAGCCGCAAGGACGACTTCCGCCGGGAGATCATGAACTACATCGGCGCGCTCGCCGTGGACGGCAAGACGTTCAACTACCGGACCAACGAGCGGCTCCACAAGGCGCTCGAGCTCAAGCTGTTCGAGGACCAGAAGGACAGCATCAAGCTCAAGAACCTGGTGTCCACGGTGGTGGACAAGGAGACGCAGGAGAAGATCGATCTCGTGAAGGACCGGATGATGAAGAACTACGGCTACTGCGAGATCTGCTCCACGGACGTGCTCAACTTCGTGGCGAGCATCTTCGCCCGCGGTGACGCCAAGGAATAGCAACCGGGAAGGGGAGCACTCGTGTCTTTGCGCATCCACCAGGACCACTCACGCTTCAAACAGATCGTCCGCGGGAAGATCAAATCCAACCTGCGCAAGTACGTGCAGAAGGGGGAGATGATCGGCAAGAAGGGCAAGGACACGATCTCCATCCCCATTCCCTTCATCGACATCCCCCACTTCAAGTACGGCCACAAGGAGCAGGGGGGCGTCGGGCAGGGGGAGGGGGACGTGGGGCAGCAGCTCTCCCCGGGCGCGGTGCAGCCCGGGGACGGGCACCAGGCCGGCCAGGGCGAGGGCGACCACTCGCTCGAGGTCGACGTCACGCTCGACGAGCTGGCGCAGATATTGGGCGAGGAGCTGCGCCTGCCCAACATCGAGCGGCGGCAGAACGAGAAGATCGTCACCCAGAAGATCAAGTACACCGGGGTCAACACCACCGGCCCCGAGTCGCTGCGCCACTTCAAGCGCACCTACAAGCAGGCCCTGCGGCGGCAGATCGCCATGGGCACGTACAACCCGGCCCGCCCCGTCATCATCCCCACGCGCGAGGACCGGCGCTACCGCAGCTACAAGCTCCAGGAGCTGCCGGAAACCAACGCCGTCATCATCTACATGATGGACGTGTCCGGCTCCATGGGCGACGAGCAGAAGGAGATCGTCCGCATCGAGAGCTTCTGGCTCGATACGTGGCTGCGCCACCAGTACAAGGGTCTGGAGGCGCGCTACATCATCCACGACGCCGTGGCGCGCGAGGTGGACCGCGACACCTTCTTCCACACCCGCGAGTCCGGCGGCACGATGATCTCCAGCGCCTACAAGCTGTGCCGGGACATCATCAAGTCGGACTATCCCAAGAGCGCGTGGAACATCTATCCCTTCCACTTCTCGGACGGAGACAACTGGAGCGCGGATGACACGCGCCAGTGCATCGAGATGCTCCGCGAGGACATCCTGCCCGGCGTGAACCAGTTCGCCTATGGCCAGGTGGAGAGCCCCTACGGCAGCGGCCAGTTCATCAAGGACTTGCGCGAGGCCGTGGGTGACTCCAACAACGTGGCCCTGAGCGAGATCGCCGACAAGGACGCCATCTACTCCTCCATCAAGGACTTCCTCGGCAAGGGCCGCTGACCGCCCCCTCGCCTCCTCCCGCCCGCCGCCCCCCGCTTCCGGAGTTCGCGATGCCCAAGAGCCTCACCCCGCCGCTGGCCAAACTGAAGCAGGAGATCGAGGGCCATGCCCGGGAGTTCGGCCTCGACTTCTTCGAGACCATCTTCGAGGTCCTCAGCTACGACGAGCTCAACATGGTGGCCGCCTATGGCGGCTTCCCCACGCGCTACCCGCACTGGCGCTGGGGCATGGAGTACGAGCAGCTGTCCAAGGGGTACGAGTACGGACTGAGCAAGATCTACGAGCTCGTCATCAACAACGACCCCTGCTACGCCTACCTCCTGGAGAGCAACTCGGACGTGGACCAGAAGCTGGTCATGGCGCACGTGTACGGGCACTGCGACTTCTTCAAGAACAACTTCTCCTTCCGCCACACCAACCGCCGGATGATCGACGACATGGCCAACCACGCCACGCGCGTGCGCCGGTGGATCGACAAGATTGGCGTGGAGAAGGTGGAGGACTTCATCGACCGGGCGCTGTCGCTGGAGAACCTCATCGATCAGCACGCGCCCCACATCCGCCGCAACCCGGACCCGCAGCGCGCCGAGGACGAGCTCAAGAGCAACGAGCGCGTGGAGGGCTTCAAGGTGAACCGCGAGTACATGCGCGGCTTCATCAACCCCTCCGAGTTCCTCGACAGCCAGCGCAAGAAGGTGGAGGAGGAGAAGGCGAAGACGAAGAAGTTCCCCGAGCGCCCCCAGCGCGACGTGCTCGCCTTCCTCCTGGAGCACGCCCCGCTCGAGCCGTGGGAGTCGGACATCCTCTCCATCATCCGCGACGAGGCCTACTACTTCGCGCCCCAGGGCCAGACGAAGATCATGAACGAGGGCTGGGCCAGCTACTGGCACTCCACCATCATGACCCGGCGCGCGCTCAAGGACGACGAGGTCATCGACTACGCGGACCGGCACTCGGGCACCATGGGCACCCGGCCCGGCGCGCTCAACCCGTACAAGCTCGGCATCGAGCTGTGGCGCGACATCGAGGAGCGATGGAACAAGGGCCGCTTCGGCAAGGAGTGGGACGAGTGCGATGACCTGCGCGCGCGCCGCTCCTGGGACAAGAAGACGGGCATGGGCCGCGAGAAGATCTTCGAGGTGCGCAAGCACTACAACGACATCACCTTCATCGACACCTTCCTCACCGCCGAGTTCGCCATCGACCAGAAGCTCTTCGTCTATGGCTTCAACGACAAGCGCAACTCCTGGGAGATCCTCGACCGGGAGTTCCGCAAGGTGAAGAACAAGCTCCTGCAGCAGCTCACCAACTTCGGCCAGCCCATCATCGAAGTCGTCGACGGCAACCACGACAACCGGGGCGAGCTGCTCATGGCGCACAAGCACGACGGGCAGGATCTCAAGGGCGACTACGCGCGCGAGACGCTGCGCAACGTGCAGTCCTTGTGGCGCCGCCCCGCGTGCATCATCACCCGCTACGACAACAAGGGCGTGCTGCTGCGCTTCGACGGGCAGAACCACACCGAGAAGAAGATCGATCTCTGAGGCGCTCGCTCCGCCTCGTTGCCGCCCCGCGGGAAAAACACCGTCTGGTTGGATTGCCAACCCACCAGGCGGCCGAGTTGCCGCCGGAGCTGAGAAGATGAGGGGCTGGAATTTGGGAACAGCCCTGTAGCTCCCGTACACTGCGCGAGCCCCATGAGACTCGCCCCCGTCGTCCTGTGCCTGGGTGTGCTGTTCGCCGCGCCCCTCGTCGAAGCCGCCCACACCACCTACAGCGTGCGCAACCGCCGCATCGAGCCCAACCAGCCGCTCGCGGTGGCCCTGCAGGAGGCGGGACTGCCGCCGGAGCAGGTGAGCGCGGTCATCGCCGCGCTGGAGGGCGTGTTCGACTTCCGCAAGTCGCGCGTGGGCGACCAGTTCCGCCTGGTGCTGCGCGAGGGCGAGCTGGACTTCTTCGGCTACCGGCAGAGCGCGGTGGACGAGTGGCAGGTGCGCCGGGATGGGGAGCGCTTCGTGGGCAGCAAGCGCGCCATCGAGGTGGAGAAGCAGGTGACGGTGGTGTCGCTGGAGGTCAACTCCTCGCTGTACGAGGCGGCGCTGGCGGCGGGGGAGGATCCGCTCATCGGCATGGTGCTGGCGGACGTGTTCGCCTGGGACATCGACTTCTACCGGGACGTGCGCCGGGGGGACCGGGCGCGCGCGGTGGTGGAGAAGTTCGTCTCCAAGGGCCGCTTCCTGCGCTACGGCGAGGTGCTGGCGGCGAGCTACCAGGGGGAGTCGGTGGGGAGCAAGCGCGTCTTCCGCTACGAGCTGCCGGACGGCAAGCCGAGCTTCTTCCAGGAGGACGGCGCGAGCGCGCGCAAGGCCTTCCTCAAGAGCCCGCTCAAGTACGCCCACGTGACGAGCACCTTCGGCAGCCGCTTCCACCCGGTGCTCCAGTACGTGAAGGCCCACAACGGCGTGGACTACGCGGCGAGCGTGGGCACGCCCGTGTGGGCCGTGGCCGATGGCACCGTCACCGTGGCGGCCAACACGGGCGCCGGCGGCAACACCGTGTGCCTGCGGCACAACAATGGCTTCGAGACGTGCTACCTGCACCTGTCGCGCTTCGGCCAGGGCGTGCGCGCGGGCGCCCGGGTGAGCCAGAAGCAGGTCATCGCCCTGTCGGGCAACACGGGCCGCAGCACCGGCCCCCACCTGCACTACGCCCTCAAGCGCAGCGGCCACTACGTCAACCCGCTCAACCAGAACTTCCCTCGCACCGAGCCGCTCCCCAAGAGTCTGCTCGCGGACTTCCGCGCGAAGGTCGCCCCCCTGGCGCAGCAGCTCGACGCCGTCTCCGTGGCCCAGGCCAGCGCCCAGCCCTGAGCCGTCCCCCGCGCGGGTCCACCCTACCTCTCATGTAGGGCTCGTTCGCACATTCTCCTCGGAGAGGGTGATACTGTCCTGGGGTCTGAGGCTATGCCGGAGGGGCAACCTGTCTGATAGGATGGGATTTTCCCGTCGCAGCAGCGCCTTGCCCTCCCCCTTCCCAGTCCCCCACCCCCCATGCCCGCGATCGCAGACTTCATCCATACCGCCGAGGAACTCCACCGTGGACTCGTGAGCCTCAGCGCCGAGTTGCAACAGGGACTTCCCGAGCGTCTGGCGCGCTTTCCGCGAGATCCTCAGCAGCGCCAGGAGATGCAGGAGGAGCAGGCGGCACTGCTGCGCAAGCGTCTGCCGGAAGTCACCGTCTGGCTGGATGGCTATTTTCATCGCCTCACGCAGCTCAACCACCAGCTCACGAACGAGGAGCGCGAACGGGCGCTGGAGCACCACCGCTCGGCCGTCCAGCCCTTCTTCCTGCAGAGCCCCTTCGTGCGGCGCGCGGTGGACAAGCCCCTGGGCTACCCCGGCGACTACGTCACGGTGGAGATGATCTTCGACAGCGAGGACCGGGGCGTGTCCACGCTCGCGCGCATCCTCACGCACTACTCCGTCAACTGCGGACCCGGCCGGGGACACCGCGCGCGCGTGCCCTGGCTGCTGGGCCACCTGCACCGTCAGGCCCAGGCCCTGGGACGCCCCCTGCGCGTGCTGTCCTTCGCCTGCGGGCCCGAGCACACCCTGCGCGAGTACACGGCGCTGGGCAGCACCGGCGACTTCACGCTGTGCGACTTCGACCCCGCCCCGCTCGACTTCAACCGCCGCCAGTTCGAGAAGCTCGCCCGGCTGCCGCGCAACGGCGTGCCCCCGCCCAACGTGCGCTTCATCCAGATGTCCACCTACAACCTGCTGCGCCAGCGCGAGGCCCCGGAGAAGCTGCGCCACCCGGAGGGCCCCATGGACGTGGTCATCGCCGCCGGCATCCTCGACTACCTCAAGGACAACGTCATCCACCGCTTCCTGGACACCATGGGCTCGCTGCTCGCGCCCGGCGGGCTGCTGCTGCTCACGAACCTGCACCAGGAGAACCCCTGGCAGTCCTTCATGGAGTACGTGTGTGACTGGTACGTCATCCACCGCACCCAGGACAAGTTCCAGGCCCTGTGCGAGGGCACCCCCGCGCGCGGCGTGAAGACGCTGGAGAACATCACCGACGCGCCCTCCCACACCAACATCCTCTGGGCCGGCCAGAAGCAGGGCTGAGCCGGGCCGGGTCCAGGGCGGGACAAAGGCGGGGAGGCGTCCTCAGGTGTACTCGTGCAGGTACTGCGCGTGGTTGAGCGAGAGGACCGTCCCCGTCACCGTGCCGTTGCCGCGCATGACCCGCAGGGCCTCGCGGTGGGCGCCCTCGTGGAAGTACACCGGCTGCATGTCCCCCTGGAAGTCCAGCCGGTAGCGCGTCGGACCCAGGTCCTCGTACGTGCGCTTCCCGTAGCTCACCAGCGTGGAATAGACGGTGTCCACCGAGGAGAACAGCCGCTTGGGATCGTTCATCCCGATGAGCTTCACCAGGGTGTTGCCCACATAGGACTTGAAGAAGCCCGTGACGGTGGCCGCCCCACATGCGCGGATCGCCTCCTCCACGGACGGATAGTACGGCTCCAGCATGTCCGAGGCCGTGTAGAGCAAGCGCAGGAAGTCCGCCGACGGGTAGGAGAAGAAGTCCACGGGCAGCTTGCTCACCCGCAGCTGCTGCAGCAGCCGGTCCACTCCCGTGTTCCCCATCCGCTGCTCCACCAGGCCGTACACCGACTTGAAGATGAAGCCCCTCACGGTGTCCTCGGGCTTGCAGATGGCGATCCGCTGAGCGAGGTCGTTCTTGTCAGTGGGCATGGAAGGAACCTTCTAGGTCCCAGGTTGGAGGCAGAACCTGGATGATCCCGCTTCCTACCAGACTCCTCCCCCGCTTCGCGAGCGATCCTCGTCCCGCAGGACAGCACGCACGCGCCGTCTCACTCCCGCCTGGGAGCCCAGGTATCCTGGAAAGGCGCTGAAATTCCAGATCAACCGGAGCAAGGAAGAGACCTGGGCGGGGGGGCAGCCATGGGTTTCTTTCGATGCGGTCCAACGTGGGTCGGTCTACCCTATCATGCTCCACACACGGCTGGCCCAGAGGGCCGTGCGTCTCACGAGGAACCCCTCGAATGTCGAACGCCTCACCCATCCTCACCCCGACCACCTCCGCCCCGCCTGATACGGCGCAGGAATCCAGCCGCACCGGGCTGGATCCCCACAGCGTGCACCGTGGCTTCCTCGAGCACGTGCGCTACTCGCGCGGCAAGAACCCGGAAAACGCCACCGTCCACGATCACTTCATGGCCCTGGCCCTGGCGGTGCGCGACCGGCTCGCCAACCGCTGGGTGCGCACGGCGCGCACCTACTACGAGCAGGACGTCAAGCGCGCGTACTACCTGTCCGCGGAGTACCTGCTGGGCCGCGCCCTGGGCAACAACCTGCTCAACATCGGCATGTACGAGGCCGCCGAGCAGGCCATGCGCGAGGTGGGCGTGGACCTGGGCGCGCTCGTGGAGATGGAGCCGGACGCGGGACTCGGCAACGGCGGCCTCGGGCGGCTGGCGGCGTGCTTCCTCGACTCGCTCGCCACGCTGGGCTACCCCGGCATGGGCTATGGCATCCGCTACGAGTTCGGCATCTTCACCCAGGACATCGTCGAGGGCTACCAGGTGGAGCGCGCCGACGAGTGGCTGAAGTTCGGCAACCCCTGGGAGATCGTCCGGCCGGAGAAGGCGGTGCCGGTGCGCTTCTACGGGCACGTGGAGCACTTCCACGGCGCGGATGGCAAGCCCGTGGCGCGCTGGGTGGGCGGCAAGACGGTCATCGGCGTGCCCTACGACACGCCCATCGCCGGCTACGGCAACAACACCGTCAACACCCTGCGGCTGTGGCAGGCGCGCGCCAGCGAGGAGTTCGACCTCAAGCTCTTCAACGCCGGTGACTACGAGCGCTCGGTGGTGGAGAAGAACGACTCGGAAGTCATCTCCAAGGTGCTCTACCCCAACGATGCCTTCCAGGCCGGCAAGGAGCTGCGCCTCAAGCAGCAGTACTTCTTCGTCGCCTGCTCCATCGCGGACATCGTCCGGCGCTACCTCAAGAACCACTCGGACTTCCGCGACTTCCCCAAGAAGGTCGCCATCCAGCTCAACGACACCCACCCGGCCATTGGCGTGGCCGAGCTGATGCGCGTGCTCGTGGACGAGAAGCGCCTGGGCTGGGAAGAGGCGGCCGCCATCACCCAGGCCACCTTCGGCTACACCAACCACACGCTCCTGGCCGAGGCCATGGAGAAGTGGCCGGCCTCGCTCTTCGAGCGCCTGCTGCCGCGCCACCTGGAAATCATCTACGAAATCAACCAGCGCTTCCTGCGCCAGGTGCAGATCCGCTACCCCTTCGACACCGAGCGCATCCGCCGCATGAGCCTCGTGGAGGAAGGCACGGAGAAGAAGATCCGCATGGCGCACCTGGCGGTGGTGGGCAGCCACAGCGTCAACGGCGTGGCGGAGCTGCACACCAACCTCCTACGGCGTGACGTGCTGCCCGAGTTCGCGGAGATGTACCCCGAGCGCTTCAACAACAAGACCAACGGCGTGACGCCGCGCCGCTGGCTCCTGTGGAGCAACCCCCGGCTGGCCAAACTCATCACCAGCCGCATCGGGGAGGGCTGGGTCACGGACCTGGATCAGCTGCGCAAGCTCGAGCCGCTCGCCGACGACGCGGCGTTCCGCCAGGCCTTCGCCGAGGTGAAGCGGCAGAACAAGACGGACCTGTCGCGCCACCTCAAGGGGCTGTGCGGGGTGGACCTCAACCCGGACGCCATCTTCGACGTGCAGATCAAGCGTCTGCACGAGTACAAGCGGCAGTTGCTCGACGCGGTGCACATCGTGTCGCTGTGGATGAAGGCGCGGCGCGACCCGAGCACCATCATCGCCCCGCGCGTGTTCCTCTTCGGCGCCAAGGCGGCCCCGGGCTACGTGGAGGCCAAGCTCATCATCCGCCTCATCAACGGCATCGCCGAGGTGGTCAACAGCGACGCGGGCACCACGGGCCTGCAGGTGCTGTTCGTGCCCAACTACCGGGTGAGCCTCGCCGAGCGCATCATCCCGGCGGCGGACGTGTCCGAGCAGATCTCCACCGCGGGCTGGGAGGCTTCCGGCACGGGCAACATGAAGTTCATGCTCAACGGCGCGCTCACCCTGGGCACGCTGGACGGCGCGAACGTGGAGATCCGCCAGGCGGTGGGCGACGACAACTTCTTCCTCTTCGGCCTCACCGCCGACGAGGTGATCGCCCGCAAGCGCGCCGGCTACCGGCCGCGCGAAGAGTACGAGCGCAACGTGGAGCTGCGCGAGGCGCTGGATCTCATCGGCTCGGGCTTCTTCTCGCCGGAGGACAAGAACCTCTTCCGGCCACTGGTGAACAGCCTGCTCGAGGAGGACCGCTACCTCGTGCTGGCCGACTTCGCCTCGTACGCGGCCAAGCAGCAGGAAGTGGCGCGCGCCTACAAGGACACCGAGCGCTGGACGCGCATGGCCATCCACAACGTGGCGCACGGCGGCATCTTCTCCTCGGACCGCACCATCAAGCAGTACGCCGAGGAGATCTGGCAGGTGAAGCGCATCGACGTGAAGCCCTGAGCTGACGGGGTGACGGGAGGCCGCGGGGCCCCAGCGCACCGCGGCCTTACCGGAACGGGCGCGAGGGGCTCAGCCCGCCTGGCGGATGCGCAGGCCGAAGCGATGGCGGAGGCGCTCGGCCGAGGCGAGGAGCCCCTCACCCGCCAGCCGGCCCGCCACGTAGCGCAAGGCCGCGTCCATGTCGGGCACGGTGGCGCACGGCACGGGCATCGGCTTGAGGTAGGTGAGCAGACTCCTCGACAGGCGCATATGCGCCGAGGTCATGACGGAGGCGAGTCCGAGCAGCTGCTGGCTCAACCGGGCCTCGTTGCGGTGGATCCACTCCGCATGCATGTAGCGCTGGGTCACCGTGAGCATGGAGCACAGGCTCACGTCCATCACGCAGACGTAGCGCTCGCCCCGGTCCAGATAGCTGTCCATCTGCGCGAGGAAGCGCGCGTACTCCGCGTCCGACACGTTCCCGCTCATGCGGACCGACAGCAACGGCCACGACGAATCGTCGAAAGTAATGACAGCGAACATGCATCCCCCCGATGCGGACAGCTCGGAGTCGAGGAGGGGAATGGATCAGGCGAGGCCTGGCTCCCAGCGTTCGGATGTCGACGCTCCCCCCCAGGAAGCTCCGTGACGCGGCAGCCTAGCAGAAGAGAGGCGGCGCGTCATCCTGGGCTCGTGAAGAATGAGAAAAAGGCCGCCCGGCGGAACCGGAGCGGCCTGGAATGTTCGAGCGGAACGCGAGCGCCTACGGGGATTCGGCAGCACTCGAGGAGTTCTGCGGATCACGCGTGGCGCGCAGTACGAAGTCGTTCCCATTGTTGTTGGTGTCGTAGCCGTTGCCACGCAGGGCGTCGCCGCCGCCCGGCTTCATCGTGTCTGCGTCCGAGGAGGACACCGCCTTGCGCTCGATGCTTCCACCCGCCTGGGTGTCAGGGACGGCTGAAGCCGCGGTGCCTTCACGGTTCGAGGCAGAGGCCGTGCCCCAGCCCAGCAGATCCACCACTTTGCCCGCCGCATCGAGGATTCGCAGCGCGCCCCCGCCGTGGCCGGTGGACGTGGTGTAGGTCGCATCAGGCGTCGGACCCGTGAACGTGGTCTTGTAGCCAAGCAGGAAATAACCCTTCGCCGCGATGCTCCCCGTGAGCGTCAGATTCGCCAGGTCGCTGAAGGTCCCCGAGGCCGAGGCGTACTGGATCTTCCACCCCGTGAGCGGAACGGCGGCGCTCGTCGGGTTGTAGAGCTCGATGAACTCATCGTTGTGCTCGATGGTCGCCCCATCCGCCTTGAAGTTCTTCGAGGCGAACTCGCTGATGACCACGTGGTCGGTCGCCGGCGGCGGCGGCTCGGTGATGGTCACCGTGCCAAAGACGCCATTGGTCGGATCCGAGATGTCGCTCGCACCGCAGTAGACAGGGGTCGACAGCGCGCCCGTGACCGGGTCCTTGAGGGAATAGCGGAAGCCGTACTTGTACGAGCCGGGCGTGGAGATGCGCAGCACCCCGAGCATCTCGTCCTCGTCGCTGACCGTCGGCGCGTACTCCCCATTGAAGGAGATGGCCGTCCAGGTCCACTCCGTCGCGGGGCGCGTGTCCGGGCCGTAGCCCAGCTCCGCCACCACGTAGGGGTAGCCGTCGTTTCCAGCCGTGTTCCGGTCCGTCACGCCCACGGCCTTGAACCGGCTGGAGACATCCACCGCCGTGCCCGCCAGGGTGGGCGGAATCGTCTTCGGGCTCTGGATGTAGCACAGGCTCACGACCGGGCTGGCCGTCACGCCGCACGTGGTGTTGGCGGCCTCGGGCGTGCCGTAATCCCCACCCGGGAGCGCATCCGTCGAGTCACACCAGTACCAGGGAAGGGCCGAGGCCCGCGTGCCCAGGATGAGCGAGGAGAGGTTCATCGACTTACCCGTGCTCCGCGGGAAGGACGGCGTGTAGCGGAACTCCGTCACCGGGCTCGTGCCATTGGAGACGATGAGGGACCCCGCCTCCTCCATGGCGATCGAGCTGGGGTACTGGTAGCTGGCGAAAACACCCCCATTGGTGGCCCGATCCTTGTTCTGGGCCAGGACGATGTGGCCCTTGCCGCCCACCACCACCGGAACGCTCCCCGAGCCCACCAGGAACGAGCGCACGGCCTCCGAGCTGTTCTTGTAGATCACCGTGAGGCCGTTGAGGTCGAGCAGGCCCTCCGTGGTGTTGGTCAGCTCGAAGTACTCGGTCGTCCCGCTCGAGGGCGAGTGCATCACCTCGGAGACGAGCAACTGGTTGGCCGTGGGCCGCGTGGCCGTTCCACACTCGCCTTTGAAGCAGACGGCGTTGGTGCCCGTGCACGCGGTGTCCGTCCCCGTCTGCTGGCACGTGGCGGTGCCATTCACGTCGACACAAGCCGCCGTGTAGGTGGTCCGCGAGACACCATCCGCCGCACAGGAGGGAGCGTCCGGCGTGCAGGTCACTCCCGCGCACACGGAGACGAACTCGACGGTGGGCTGGGAGGACAGCGTCACGGGGCCCCCTTCCGCGTCCACCGTGGCCGTCACCGTCTTCGTGCCCACGGCGGTGGACGCGAGCGTCGCGATCGCCACGCCCTGCGCATCCGTGGGGCTCGACGGCTGCACCAGCGTGTTGCCCTCGCCCGAGGCCTCCACCGTCACCGCGCGGCCCTCCAGCGGAGCGCCCTCCGCCGTGCGCACCGTCACCCGGATCTCCACGGTGTCCTGGCCGTTGGCACGCGCGCCCTGCGCCGGGTTCACCTCCACCGAGGAGACGTCCGTGTCCGGCATCTCCTGCGCCGCGGGAGGCGGGGGCGGCTGCTCACGACACGCCGATCCTCCGAGGGACAGACCGAGCAACAACACGCTCGACGCGACCAAGCGCGCGAGCGAGGGGGGGCCATGCTTCATGAAGCAGCTCCAGGCTGAAGAGGGAACCGAACCCGCCAGCCAGGAGGCTTCGCGGGCACACGACCCTCTTACCAGATGCTCCCTACCTGGAAAAACACAGCCCCGTAAGAACGCTCGCTTCCTCTCAAAACGTCACGAGCCGTTCACAAACCCAGGGCCTTGAGCATGAGCCCCGAGCCCAGCAGGGACTGGCCTCCATCGCACACCATCAAGGAGCCGGTGATGTACGAAGCGGCATCGGAGGCCAGGAAAAGCGCGAGTTGCGCGATGTCCTGCTTCGTTCCGAGGCGACCCAGGGGTAGGGCCTCGAGGAGCTTGCCACGCGCGCCGTCACCCGGAGCGAGCCGACGCATACCCTCGGTGTCGTCGATAGGACCGGGGGTGATGGAGTTGACGCGGATCCCCACGCCGCCCCACTCGATGGCGAGGGTGCGGGTGAGCATGTCCACGCCGGCCTTGGCGGCGCACACGTGGGCCTGCATGGCCATGGGCAGGTAGGCCTGGGGGGCGGAGATGTTGAGCACGCAGGCGCCCGGCTTGCGCAGGTGCTCGAAGGCGGCGCGGCAGGTGTTGAAGGTGCCGAGCACGTCGATCTCCAGCACCGACTTGAACGCGTTGGAGGACATGCCGGCCGCGGGCGCGGGGAAGTTGCCCGCCGCGCCGCACACGAGGATGTCGAGTTCCCCATGGGCGTCACGCGCCGTGCGGAGGGCCTGGGCCAGGGCGTCGTACTGACGCACGTCGGCGGCCACGCCCAAGGCGGTGCCATGCGCCTGGAGCCCCTTCACGGCCGCCTCCAACTTCTCCACGTTGCGGCCGTTGATGGCGACCTTCGCGCCCGCCTTCACGAGCGCCTCGGCGATGCCGAGGTTGATGCCGCTGCTGCCCCCGGTGATGAACGCCGACTTGCCCGCCAGCAATCCATCCCGGAACACACCCTGTGCCATGTCACTCCCCTCCTCTGCGTTGAAAGCTCAGCCCCCCAACGCGTAATTCTCCAGCAGTTCCAACGTGCTGCGAACCGCGGGTTGGGCGTTGAGGATGTAGATCTTCGCCTTGCGCGCCCAGGCCATCCGAAGCGGCTCGAACAGGAGGGCGTGCACGTAACTCTGCGTACAGACCGGGATGCCCATGAAGTCCAGGGCAATGGGCTGCTTGTTGAAGAGCCGGGGAAGGAGCTTCTCCTCGGAGAAGCGCTGCGCTTCCACCGTGTCCTCGATTCGCGACTGGCTGACGATGAAGCGCTGGGCCTCGGCGGGAGGCGGCTCGAAGGCCAACCATTTGTGGACGGCGCGGCGAGGTGTTCTCTCCCGTGCCCTCTCCTTGATGGTTTCGATCATGCCCTCGTAGTCCTGATCGGCCTCGGAGGGCATCTCGAAGGCGACGAGGGTCCCGGGAAAGCCCACTCCAGGCTCCAGGAACTTCGTCTTCCCATGAGGGTCCTCGAAGCGCTCATCTCCCTCGAGAATGAGCGTCGCGCCCCGAGAGGCCAGCACCAGCCGCCCGCCCACCAGCTTCGTCATCTCCGCGATGAAGAACAGACCCATCCCCGCGTTCTGGATGCTTCCCGTCTCGCCTTCATCGAAGGTGCTCGAGACATGCGGCCAGAGCGAGCGGGAGAGCGCTTCACGGGGTTCCGTCAGGGATTTGTGCCGGGACACCAGGCTCGCGGGGATTCCGACGCCCGCATCCGCGACGGCCACCTGCACCGCGGGGCGCTCCGCGTTGCGGCCGCCCCTGTTGACCTGCGCCCCCACCACTCCGCCCAGAGGATCGCGGCTGTGCTGGACGACGTTGCGCAGCAGCTCGTTGAGGACGTAGTAGAGGGTCCTCCGCGTATCCTCGAACCGCTCCTCGGTGATGAGCAGCCTGGAGATCCGCTCCGCCACCGGCTCGGTCGTATCGGAGGTGCGGATGCGGGTGAGCTTGACGGTGCGCCCAGGCTCTCCGGGACCCGAGGCGGGTTCTCCATTCACGAGATCCTCGAACCCCACCGCACGGGCGAACTCGCAGGAGCGCGCGGCCCAATCCGTCCGGATCCGCAGGGGCTCGTCTCCCTGGACACGGCCGAGGGTCGCGAGCGCGACGAGACCCCACATCTCCACCGGATCGCTGGCCCCCAGGTCCACCCCCACTGGATCCATTCCCAGCCAGCGCAGGAAGGGCGCTGGATCATCCAATTCGAGGCGTGAGACAGCGGCGGGCGTCATGAGGACCTCCTCCCACCGCCGATAGCATGGTTACCACGCTCGCGCAGCAATCGACCCAGCCGGGCGCTCAGCCGAACTCGACCACCTTCATGCCGAAGAGCCGTTCCACGGACTGGATGAGCTCGTCGCTCACCTGCACCTTGAGCGGCAGGTTGGCGATGAGCGCCTCGGCCTCGTTGGAGAACAGCAGGCTCACCGCCAGGGGCGTGGCGCCCTCGTACTGCTTGACGAGCTGCGCGAGCTTCGTGAGCCGCTCGTCCGTGGCGAGATCCGCCGGCAGCCGCAGCTCCAGGCGCTTGGTGCGCTTCTCCCGCACCGCCTTGAGGCTCTGGATGTCCTCGACGATCAACTCCGCCACCGGCGTGTCCTCGTCGCGCTGGTTGATCTGCACCGTGCCCGTCACGAGGATGGGGTCATCGCTCTTGAGCAGCGACTCCCAGTGCTCGAAGCCGGGCTTGGGCCCCGACTTCGTCCACTTGCCGTCCTTGCCCATGACGTTGCGCGTGCCGTCCTTGCCCGGGAAGCACACCAGCTCGATCGAGCCGGACAGGTCCTCCAGCGTCACCCACGCCATGCGCTTGCCCGTCTTGGTGGGCCGCTCGCGCAGCGCCGCCACCACGCCCGCGATGGTGAGCTTCTCGTCCTTGCGCGCGCGCTGCACCGCCGTGATGGGCCGCGCGTAGCGCTTGAGCTCCTTGTCGTAGGCATGCAGCGGGTGGCCCGACACGTAGAAGCCGATGGCCTCCTTCTCCAGCGCCAGGCGCTCCTTCTCCGACCACTCCTCCACCTGCACGTAGTCGTTCTTCAGGTCTGCCCCACCCGATGCGCCCCCACCCAGCATGCCGAAGAGCGAGCTCTGCCCGGCTGCCTTGTCCTTCTGGCTGCTCGAGCCGCGGCTCATCGCGCGCTCGATGCTCTCGAAGATCTGCCGCCGCGGGCGCTTCTCGAAGTCGAAGGAGCCCGCCTTCACCAGCGCCTCGAGCACCTTGCGGTTCACCTTGCGCGAGTCCACGCGCTCGCAGAAGTCGAACAGGCTCTTGAAGGGCCCTTCCTTGCGCGCCTCGACGATGGCCTCGATGGCGCCCTCGCCCACGCCCTTGATGGCGCCCAGGCCGAAGCGGATCTTCCCCTCCACCGCGCCGAACGCCATGTCCGACTGGTTCACATCCGGCGGCAGCACCTGCACGCCCGACTGGCGCGCCTCGCCGATGTGCAGCACCACCTTGTCCGTGTTTTCCTTCTCGCTCGTGAGCAGCGCCGCCATGAACTCGACGCGGTAGTGCGCCTTGAGCCACGCGGTGTGCAGGGTGACGAGTCCGTAGGCCGCCGAGTGGCTCTTGTTGAAGCCGTACTCGGCGAACTTCTCCATCAGGTCGAAGATCTCCCCCGCGACCTTCAGGTCCACGTTGTTGTTCTTGCACCCCTCGAGGAAGCCGGCCCGCTCGGCCTGCATGACCTCGGCCTTCTTCTTGCCCATGGCGCGGCGAAGCAGGTCCGCGCGGCCCAGGGTGTAGCCTCCCAGCACCTGGGAGATCTGCATCACCTGTTCCTGGTAGACGATAACGCCGTAGGTGTCCTTGAGGACGGGCTCGAGCAGCGGGTGCGGGTACACCACCTTCTCGCGGCCGTGCTTGCGGTTGATGAACACGTCCACCATGCCCGAGTCGAGCGGACCCGGACGGTAGAGCGCGCCCGCGGCGATGACGTCTTCGAAGCACGACGGCTTGAGCTTCATCACCATTTCGGTGAAGCCGCTGGATTCCATCTGGAAGACGCCGGCCGTGTCGCCATCCGCCATGAGCTTCCACACCTCGGCGTCATCGAGCGGGATGTCCTCGCGCAGGATGGGCTTGCCGTCAGGCGGGTTGCGGTTGATGAGGTTGAGCGCGTTCTGGATGACGGTGAGCGTCTTGAGGCCGAGGAAGTCGAACTTCACCAGGCCCGCGGCCTCCACCTCGTCCTTGGCGAACTGGGTGATGAGGGTGTCTTCCCCCGGCGGCTGGTAGGTGGGCACGAACTCCCACAGGGGCTTGTCGGCAATCACCACGCCGGCCGCGTGCATGCCGGGCTGGCGGTGCAGGCCCTCGAGCGCGAGCGCGATCTCCAGCACGTCCTTGGTGGTGACGTCCTTGCCATCCACCTGGCCGATGGCGCTCGGCTTCTCCATCATCTCCTTGAGCCGCGGCTCCTGTTCGATCGCGTCCTTGAGGGTGATGCCGAGCACCTCGGGCACCAGCTTGGCGATGCGATCCCCCTCGCTGAAGGGCAGCGCGAACACGCGGCACACGTCGCGCAGCACGCTCTTGGCCTTGAGCGAGCCGAAGGTGATGATCTGCCCGACGTTGTTCTCCCCGTACTTGCGGCCCACGTACTTGATGACCTCGTCGCGCCGGTCCTGGCAGAAGTCGACGTCGAAGTCGGGCATCGACACGCGCTCGGGGTTGAGGAAGCGCTCGAAGAGCAGGTTGTACGGGAGCGGATCCAGGTCGGTGATGCGCAGGCAGTACGCCACGAGGCTGCCCGCGCCCGAGCCACGGCCCGGGCCCACCGGGATGTTGTTCTGCTTGGCCCAGTTGATGAAGTCCTGGACGATGAGGAAGTAGCCGCTGAACCCCATCTTCTGGATGACGCCCAGCTCCAGCTCCAGGCGCGCCTTGTAGGGCTCGCGGTCCACGGGCGGCTGGCCCGCGCGGAAGCGCGCCAGGTCGATCTCCTTGAAGCGCTCCTCGAGGTTGGCGCGCGCCAGCTCCGCCATGAAGCTATCGGGCGTGTGGCTGTCGGGCACCTGGAAGGTGGGCAGCATGGGCTTGCCCAGCTTCAGCTCCAGGTTGATCTGCTCGACGATGCGCTGGGTGTTGTGGACGGCCTCGGGCGTGTCGTGGAAGTACTCGAGCATCTCCTGGGGGCTCGTGACGTAGAGCTTGTCCGTGGAGTGCTTCATGCGCTTGCCGTCCGCGAGCGTCTTGCCGCTGGCGATGCACATGAGCAGCTCGTGCGCGCGCGCGTCCTCCTTCTTGATGTAGTGCGCGTCCGCGGTGGCGCACAGCGGGATGTCCAGGTCGCGGCTGAGCTGCTTGAGGTTGGTGTTGGCCGTCTCCTGCTCGGGCATCCCGTTGGACTGCACCTCGAGGAAGAAGTGGTCCGGCTCGAAGATGTTCTTGTACTCGAGCGCCGCGCGGCGCGCGTGGTCCATGTCACCACGGAAGGCCGCTCCCGTCACCTCGCCGCCCAGACATGCGGTGAGGGCGAACAGGCCCTTGCTGTGGTCGGCCAGCAGCTTCTTGTCGATGCGCGGGTGGTAGTAGAAGCCCTCGCGGTAGGCCATGGACGAGAGGTACTTGAGGTTGTCGTACCCCTCCTTGTTCTTCGCCAGGAGGATGAGGTGGTGGCCCACCTTCTCCGTACGGTCCGCGCGCCCCTTGGGGCCGGCCACGTACGTCTCCATGCCGATGATGGGCTTGATGCCCGCGTCCTTGGCCTTCTTGTAGAAGTCGATGGTGGCGAACATGTTGCCGTGATCCGTCACGGCCACGCTCGTCATCCCCTTCTCCTTCACCGTCTTGATGAGATCCTTCATCCGGATCGCTCCGTCGAGGAGCGAGTACAGGGAGTGCAGGTGGAGGTGGGTAAAGGACATGGCGGATAAGTAGTCGGCTGAGGGTGGCTTCACCAGACGATTGTTCAGGCCCGAGCCGCCCGCCAGTTCCCGTCCACCCGGTTCGTCCGGGACCGGAAGCGCGGCCCGGGCGCCTTGTCGCACGGCCCTCACCCCCGGTGAAGGAGCCCCTGGGTTGTCCAGGCGTCACCCGGCCCGTCTCCTGGAAGGGACTCGGAACGGGCGCCCGCCCGCCCGGCCGCCCCGCTGGACGGTGCCCTTCACACTTCTTCATGCCCACGACAAACGCCCCTGACGTGCGCCGCGCATTCTCTCCACCGTCGCCGAATGAACGGCGCGCCACACACGAGAGGGCCCCCGGGGTCCTCCAGGGAGCAACCGTCATGAACACGAAGAGCAAGATCCTCCTGGTCGGTTCCGCGGTCCTCGGCGTCGTCCTCCTCACGGGTTTCCGGGGCGGGCACATGGGCTGGGGCGCGCGCAACCCCGAGCGCATGAAGCAGATGATCACCTGGCGCCTGGATGACAAGCTCGAGGACCTGAAGGCCACGGACGAGCAGAAGCGGACGATTCAAGGGCTCAAGGACTCCCTCTTCGACGAGGGCCAACGGGTGATGGAGGAGCAGCGGGACACGCGCAAGGAGCTGGTGAAGCAGTGGGATTCCGCCCAGCCCGACACCCGCGCCGTGCATGCCCTGGTGGACGCCCGCGTGGACGCCTGGCGCGCCTTCGCCCACAAGGTGGCCGACGCCGCCCTGGAGGCCCACCGCGTCCTCACCCCCGCGCAGCGCCAGCAGGTGTCGGCCAACGCCCGTGAACACATGAACGAGCGCCACTAGCCCGAGCGCCTCCGGATGCTCACGGGTGGACAGGCCCTCGACCCTGGGACAATCCGCGCCCCCCGCCGAATGGCTACGTTATGGGGGTGCCACAAAACTACCAGGAGTTCGCCCGCCGCATCCGTGACTACTCCCGTCTGGCCGAGGTGAACGAGTACGCCCGGGTGCTTGAGGGAGGAGTCGAGTACCCGCTCTTCCGCCTCACCGTTCCCGGGGAGCGCTGGCTCGTCATCACCTCGGGCTTCCACGGGGAGGAGCCCGCCGGGCCCCTCACGTTGAGCTGGCACTTCGAGGAGATCGCCGCGTACGCGCGCGAGCGCGGCGTGGGGCTGCGCGTCTACCCGTGCATCAACCCCTCGGGCTTCGAGGACGGCACGCGCTACAACCGCAGCGGGGAGAAGATCAACAACGACTTCCTGCGCTACGAGACCGCGCCCGGCACCTGGAAGGGCGAGGTGCAGCGCGAGGAGTCCTTCCTGCGCTGGGTGCTGTTCGACGGCGGGCCCAAGGAGACGCGCGCGGTGCGCACGGACATCGCCCGGCACCCCGCCCCCGCCGCCGCGCTGGACATCCACCAGGACAACTACATTCCGGGGGCCCATACCTACGCGTATACCTTCGGGGACAAGGCCGCCTACGTGCCGCTGATGGAGGCCGCGTCCGCGCACGCCCACGTCATCCGCGACGACAAGGTGGACGAGAACAACCGCACGGACCGCCTCGGGCTCATCGAGTACCACGACGGCAGCGTCACCGATTACTTCATGCGCAGCGGCGTGCCCTATACTGCGGCGCTGGAGACCACCACCCAGACTCCGCTCGAAGCCAGCCACGCCATCAACCTCATCTGGGTGCGCGGTTTCATCGACCTGGCGGCGCGCGGAGGTGGGAGCAGCTGACATGATTCGCCGTCCCCTGGGCGCCCAAGGCCCACACGTGTCCGCGCTGGGCTATGGAGCGGGACCCGTGGGCAGTCCCGAGCTGTCCGAGGAGGCGGCCCACGCGCTGCTGCACGGGGTGCTCGACGCGGGCATCAACCTGCTCGACACCGCCCCGAGCTACGGCCTGTCCGAGGAGCGCATCGGCCGGGCGCTCCAGGGCCGGCGCCACGAGTTCGTCCTCTCCACCAAGTGCGGCTACGGCGTGCCCGGCGTGGAGGACTGGACGGGGCCCTGCATCACCCAGGGGATTGAACAGGCCCTGCGCCGGCTGCGCACCGACTTCCTCGACGTGGTGCACTTCCACTCCTGTCCCGTGGAGGTGCTCGAGCGCCCCGGCGTGGTGGACGCGCTCCACGCCGCCGTGCAGCGGGGCCAGGTGCGCGTCGCCGCGTACTCGGGCGACAACGAGGCGCTCGCCTGGGCCCTGCGCTCGGGGGCGTTCGGCTCGGTGCAGCTCTCGCTCAACCTCTTCGACCAGCGTGCGCTCGACACGGCCCTGCCCCTGGCGCGCGAGCGGGGCATCGGCGTCATCGCCAAGCGGCCCCTGGGCAACGCCCCCTGGCGCTTCCCCCAGCGCCCCGCCGCCCAGGACATCGCCACGTACTGGGACCGCATGCACGCGCTCGGGCTGGACCCCCAGGGGCTGGACTGGAACGCGTTCGCCCTGCGCTTCACCGCCTTCACCCCGGGAGTGGCGAGCTGCATCGTGGGCACCACGCGCCTGGAACACCTCCAGCACAACCTGCGCGCCCTCGAGCAGGGCCCCCTGCCCGAGCCCCTCGTGCACCCCATCCGCGACGCCTTCCTCCGCCAGGGCGCCGCCTGGGACGGCCTCATTTGAGGCCCCACCTCGGCGCGCTCCCCCCGCGAAACCCCATCCGCTCCTTGCAAGTCCCCTCCACCCCTGTCACGACAGCACCCCGCCCCCGGAGTCCGTCCCTTCCGGGCGAGGTGGTTTGACATCAAACTGATTCAGCCGGACGATGGTCCGCTAGAGTTGGGAGCGATGAATTTCATGAGCTGGAAGCAAGGGGTCATCGTAGGCGCGGGTCTGGTGCTGGGAGCGTGCGCGACGCAGCAGGTGCCAGTGAAGCAGTACGCCCTGGCGGGAGGGCGCGCGGAGTACCGGGACTACGCGGGAGAGCGGGCCAACATCTGCGACTCGGAGCCGCGCTGGTTGATGGACGAGCTGAGCAGCATGAATGGTCTGCTGGCGCGCTTCGTGTCCTCGACGGAGCAGGCGAACACGCCGGGGGCGGCGGAGCAGGCGCAGCAGATGGCGCTGCTCAAGGAGGCCGCGGGCTCGCTGGGCAAGGTGCTCGACGTGCACCAGTCCAACCTCAAGGCCCTGCAGGGCTGCGGCTTCGCGCGCTCGGGGGCGTTCCCGGAGCTGGGCCGGCGGGGGCTGGAGCTGGTGGAGATGTCCCGCGCGCGCCTGGCCGAGGGCAACGAGGCGAAGAAGGTCGAGGCGGCCCAGCTCAAGTGGAAGGAGGAGGCGCCCCAGCGCGAGCAGACGGCGCGGCAGACGTGGTGCGCGAAGGACCCCGAGGTGGGCAGCACGGATCTCTTCTACGCGCGCAGGTTCGCCGATGGCCGCACCGAGTGGCTCTTCTGCGATGGGCACCGCGTCCAGGCCGCCTCGGCGAGCGCGGAGCCCACGCTGGTGTCGCCCGAAGGCCTGAGCGCGAAGGATCGCCGCAAGGTGAAGCCGGCGCGCTACCTCGACGCGGCGAAGGGCTACCCCACGGAGGAGATCGACAAGCAGCCCACCGAGCCGGGAGCTCCGGCCGCCGCTCCCGCCCAGGGCGCGGCCACCAACGGCCAGTGAGCGGAGCTCGAGCGGAACGGACCCCCGGGGCTCCCACCCCGTGGGAGAGGGGCGCTAGCATCCGCGCCCATGATCCGTTCCGCCACCCCCGAGGATGTCCCCGTCATCGCCCGGCTCATCCGGGCCCTGGCCGAGTATGAGAAGCTCTCCCATCAGGCCGTCCTCAAGGAAGAGGACCTGAAGCGGCACCTGTTCGGCGAGCGGCCCCATGCCGAGGTCGTCCTCGCCGAGGAGGCGGGCACGGTGGTGGGCTTCGCCCTCTTCTTCCACACGTACTCCACCTTCCTGGCCCGGCCGAGCCTGTACCTGGAGGATCTCTTCGTGCTGCCCGAGCACCGGGGCGGAGGCCATGGCAAGGGCCTGCTGTCGCACCTGGCGCGGCTCGCCGTCGAGCGGGGCTGCGGGCGCTTCGAGTGGTCCGTGCTGGACTGGAACGCGCCCGCCATCGCCTTCTACGAGTCGGTCGGCGCCGTGCCCATGAGCGACTGGACCGTCTTCCGGCTCACGGGGGAGGCCCTGACGCGGCTGGCGGGAAGCACGTAGGCTCGGCCACCCACCGGGCGGCGAGGCCCTCCTGGCCGCCCCATCTGCGCGCGAGCAGGACGGCGTAACATGGGACGGGGAAGAAAGGCGCATGCAGCCCATGGATGACAAAGAGCGCCGCACGGTGAGGACCGACGATCGCCGCACGGTGAGGACCGAGAACCACCGCACGCAGGCGATCGGCACGGCGGAGGCGCCCCAACAACCCCAGGCCCACCCCCCCGAGGCCGACGCGCCAGCCACACTGGGCCGGGGCACGGCCCTGGATCGCTACGTGGTGCTCGAACCCCTGGGTCAGGGGGGCATGGGCATGGTGTATGCCGCCTATGACTCGGTGCTGGACCGCAAGGTGGCGCTCAAGCTGCTGCCGCCCGGGGAGCTGGATGGGGATCCCGAGGTGACCACGGGGCGGGCCCGGCTGCTGCGCGAGGCGCAGGCCATGGCCCGGCTCTCCCACCCCAACGTGGTGGCCGTCTACGACGTGCACCAGCACGGCCTCCAGGTCTTCATGGCCATGGAGCTGGTGGAGGGACAGACGCTGCTGCAGTGGCAGCGGCAGCAGAAGCGCGGGTGGAAGGAGATCCTCGCCGCCTTCCTGTCCGCGGGCCGGGGACTGGCCGCCGCGCACGCCGCGGGGCTCGTCCACCGCGACTTCAAGCCCACCAACGTCCTGGTGGGCAAGGACGGCCGCGTGCGGGTGACGGACTTCGGGCTGGCGCGCACGCACAACGCGCCCCCGGAGGAGCCCTCCGAGCCCGAGCCCTCTCCGGGCACGCGCGACACCAGCCCGGTCAAGGCGCACAGCATGCTGGAGCTGGAGCTGACGCAGCGGGGCGCGGTGCTCGGGACGCCGGCGTACATGGCCCCCGAGCAGTTCCGTGGCGCCGCGGCGGACGCGCGCAGTGATCAGTTCTCCTTCGCCGTGTCGCTGTGGGAAGCGCTGTACGGGGAGCGCCCCTTCGAGGGGACCACCACGGGCGAGCGCCGCCAGAACGTGCTGGACGGGCGCATCCGCACGCCACCGGCCTACTCGGACGTGCCCCCGTGGGTGACGCGGGCCCTGCTGCGCGCCCTCAACACCGAGCCCGCGGCGCGCTACCCGTCGCTGGATGCGCTGCTCGCCCTGCTGGAGCGGGATCCCGCCCAGGTGCGCCGCCGCCGGCTGTCCGCCGCCGCCCTGCTGCTGCTCGTCGTGGGCTCGGGGACACTCGCCTGGTTCTCCTGGCACCAGCGCCAGGCGAGCCTGTGCACCGGCGCCTCGGAGCGGCTGCGCGGCGTCTGGGACGCGCCCCGGCAAAGGGCCATCCAGAAGGCGTTCCTCGCCACCCAGCGCTCCTACGCCCACGACACGTGGCAACGGGTGCACGACGCGCTCGACACGTACACCGCCGCCTGGCGCAACATGCACCAGAGCACGTGCGAGGCCACGCGCCTGCGCGGCGAGCAGTCCGAGGCCGTCCTGTCGCTGCGCATGGCCTGCCTGGACAACCGGCTGCAGGACGTGGCCGCGCTCACCGAGGTCTTCACCGAGGCGGACGCCACGGTGGTGGAGAAGGCCATCTCCGCCACCAGCGCGCTGCGGGGGCTCGAGGGGTGCGCGGACGTGGAGGCGCTCATGGCCGAGGTGACGCCTCCGGAGGATCAAGCCACGCGCCAGTCCGTGGACACCGCGCGCGCCCAGCTCGCCCGCGTCAAGGCGCTCACCGAGGCGGGCAAGTTCAAGCACGCCCAGAAGCTGGCCAAGGACGTGGCCGAGAAGGCGGCGGACTTCCACTACCCTCCCCTGTACGCCGAGGCTCTCTTCATGCAGGGCTGGACGCAGCTCATCGCCGGGGAGAACCAGGGCGTGCCCGCGCTGCTCCAGCGCGCGCTGTGGCTCGCGCACGCATCCAAGAGTGATCGGATCGCGGCGGCCGCCAGCGTGCGGCTGATGGGCTACCACAGCGCGCACGGGCCTCCCGAGGAGGCGCGGCACTGGGAACAGTTCGCCCAGGCATCGCTCGATCGGCTGGGGGAGAAAGGCGAATTGCGCGCCATCTTCCACAACAACCGGGGATTGGCGCTCTACCAGCAGGGCAACTTCGCCGAGGCCTACGAGGCCTTCGACAAGGCCTTCGCGCTGGCCGAGCACAACCTGGGCGCGGCCAACGCCATGACGCTGCGCTACGCCACCAACTCGGTGGCCGCGCTGGGCAACCTGGACCGCGTCGACGAGACCCAGCGGGCCTTCGAGATGCTCGTGCACCTGGGCGAGACGAACCTCGGCCCCCTGCACCCCTTCCTCAGCCAACCCCTGTCCAACCTGTCCAACTTCTACGCCTTCCAGGGGCGCTTCGCCGATGCGCGCCGGCTGCTCGATCGGGTACGGGTCATCGGCCAGCAGGCCTATGGCGCGCGCTCGGAGGAGTGGGCCCAGTTCCACATCGCCTACGGAGACCTCGAGGCCGCCGAGGGCCATGACACCGAGGCGCTCGGGCACTACGAGGAGGCGGCGCACCTGTTCCGCGAGCTCACGGGCGCCGAGAGCCTGGAGCTGATGCAGGCCCTGGTGAAGGAAGCGGATGCCCGGACGGAGCTCGGACAGCTCGCGCCGGCCCAGCGCACCTACCAACAGGTGCTGGAGCTCTCGAAGAAGGACCCGCGCCAGTACGCCCAGGTGCAGACCCAGGCGCTCGCCGGGCTCGCGGACCTGAACGACGCGCGCGGCCAGCACGAGCAGGCGCTCCACCTGCGGCAGCAGGCACTGGAGCTGCGCGAGCGCGACCTGGGCCCCGAGCACATCCACACGGCGCTCATGCGCGTGGCCATCGCCAGCAGCTACCTGGAGCTGGGAGATCCCGCGCGCGCGCTGGCGCTCTACGACAAGGAGCAGGACTTCTTCGAGAAGACGTTGAGCGCGGACTCGCCCTCGGGCGTGCTGCCGCTGGCGGGCAAGGGCGAGGCCCTGCAGCAACTGGGCAGGGCCGCCGAGGCGCTTCCGCTACTGGAGCGCGTGCTGCGCATCATCGAGACCCATCCCATGCGCCCGGCGTACACCGCCGCGGTACAGGCCGCCCTCGCGCGCTCGCTCTGGGACACCCGGCAGCAGCCGGAGCGCGCCTGGAAGCTCGCCATGGCCGCCCACGCCACCTACTCCCGCTCGCCCATCCGCCACGCCAATGAGCTGGCCAGGCTGGAGAAACTGCTGCGGCGGCACGCCCCCCGGGAGGCCTCCCTTCCCAGCTCGATCGCCCAGCCCGGCCCTCGCTGAATCCCCTTGAACCACCCCGGGAGGACGGCGGCCCACCGCCCTCCCGGGCTCCTCGCGGCTACAGGCCGCGCGGGTCGTAGTACTCGGCCGAGGCCTGATCGTGGTTGCTCGCTCCGCCCACCGCGAGCACCGTGCCGTTGCGCAGCAGCGTCGCCGTGTGCCGGTAGCGGTCCACGTTCATCCGGGACGTCACCGACCACGTGCCCGTCGCCGGGTTGTAGCGCTCGGAGGCGTACTGGATGCCCAGGAGCTGGTGGTAGCCGCCAGCCACCAGCACCTCGCCATTGTCGAGCAGCGTGGCCGTATGCCAGCGGCGCGGCGACTTCATGCCTCCGGTGGGCAACCACGCGCGCGTGGCCGGGTCATACAGCTCCGCCGAGGCGCTCAGGGCGATGTCGATGCCCGCCCCACCCACCACCAGCACCCGGCCATTGGGCAGCAGCGTGGCCGAGTGCCAGGCACGGCCCGTGCTCAGGCTCCCCGCGCTCGTCCACGTGCCCGTCGCCGGATCATAGAGCTCGGCGCTGGAGAGCAGCGCGTCTTCCTCCACGTCGTCCTCCGGCTGCTCGCTGCCTCCCGTCACCAGCACCTTGCCATCGGGCAGCAGGGTCATGGTGTGGAAGCCACGCGCCTGGGCGAGGCTGCCCGTGGCGGACCACACGCCCGTGGCCGGGTCATACAGCTCCGCCGAGTTCAGCGCGGGGCCGCGCGACTCCGTGCCGAAGCCACCAGCCACGAGCACCCGGCCATCATTGAGCAGCACGGCGGCAGGGTAGAAGCGCCGCGCGGTGAGCGAGCCGGTGGCCTGCCACGTGCCCGACGCGGGAGCGTAGAGTTCGGCGGAGGGCTTGCTGGTGGAGCCGGTGCCGCCCGCGATGAGCACGCGGCCATCGCGCAGCCGGGTGGCGGTATGGCCGCGGTGGGCGCTCTGGGTGCTGCCCGTGGGGGACCACGTCTTGGTGAATGGATCATAAAGCTCGGCGGTGGAGTTGAAGCCACCGGCCGCCAGCACCCGGCCATCCTCCAGAAGGGTCGCGGTATGGGACAGACGTGGCAGCGCCATGCCGCCCGTGGGAATCCACCCGCCCTGGGGAACCTCCTCGCACGCGGGGCTCGGCACCACCGTGATGGTCCGCGTCACCGTGCTGGTGAGGCCCACCGAGTCCGTCGCCGTGTACGTGAGGGGGTAGGTGCCCGGCACCCGGGTGTTGACCGTGCCCGAGCGCGTCACCTGCCGCCCACCCGAGCACTCGTCGTAGGCCATGTAGCCCTGCTCCACGAAGTTCTCGCCACACGGCAAGGTGACGGAGGCGGAGCCGTACAGGCTGAGCATCGGGCGCCGGGTGTCCACCACCGTCGCGGTGTACGAGCAGGAGAACTCGTTGCGGGACGGATCCCGCGCGGTGTACGTCCGCCGGGTGGTGCCCAGCGGATAGAAGTTGTTGGACGGTCCGATGACATCGGCGATGCCGCAGTTGTCCTGGGCGGACTGGGGCGGATACACCCCGAAGAGGCCGCCGCTGTAGCACTCGGCCGTGAAGTCCCCCGGGCACTCCATGGTCGGCGGGGTGGTGTCCACGGCGGAGACCGTGGCCGTGCAGCTCGAGCTCAGACCCGCGGTGTCCGTGCAGGTGAGCGTCACGTGCGTGGTGCCCGGACCGAAGCTCACGAGGCTCTGCGTGCACTCCTTCAGGTTGCCATCCGGATCGTACGAGCCCGCGTTCACCGAACCGCTCACGCCGCAGGTGGGGCCCACCGCCAGCGACAGGTCCCTGCACTGCGCCACCGGAGGACGGTTGGCGGGGGTGACGGAACGGCACGAGGCGCTGCAGGTGCCCGAGCCGTTGGCGGCCCCCGTGTCACACTGCTCGCCCGGATCCACCACGCCATCGCCACACCAGTGCGTGCGGCACACCGACGAGCACGGCGTGCCCGGCACGCCATTGCGCGGACCCGTGTCGCACTGCTCGGGGTACTGCACCACCCCGTCTCCACAGCGCACCGGCGCCGCTCCGCGCACCAGCACGTACGGCACGCCCCGCGAGCCATCCGCGAAGTCCCGGGAGCCCGGCCAGCGAGCCCGGAAGGGATCATCCCGCGCGATGACGAGGGGAGTGAAGTTCGCCTCGGGATAGGAGACGAACGCCTCGTGCACCGAGCAGCCCCAGTTGGACAGCACGCCGTCCGTCAGGCCCGTGAGGGCCTCGTGCGAGGCGACGATGTGCGCGTCGTTGTAGCAACCCACGCCCGTCACCACGAAGGAGCCGAAGGGATCGAGCACCGGGACCGGGACGGGGACGATGGGCAGCGGGTCCGGCGTCTTGGGCGGCTCCACGTGGTAGTAGCAGCTCAGGCTGATGTACATGCCTGTCTTGCCCGGCTGGGCGGTGGCGAACTTCACGGCGTTGAAGGTGACCTGATCGTCCGCCTTGCCGTGGTAGACGGGATCCGTTCCCACGATGATGACGTTGCCGTCGATCACCGGGCCCCAGAGGTGCTTGGTGCTCTCGGCGGCCGCCATGCGGCCCACATCCGTCTTGCACGAAGGGTCTCCCAGGATGATGGCGCGGTAGGAGGCGAAGTCCGCGGAGCCCAGGGACATCCAGCGCGCCCGGTCGAAGACATCCACCTGATAGCCCAGCGCCCGGGCCTTCCGCTCCTCGACGCTGTCGCCCGCCCGGAGGATCTCCACCGTGTCGCGCAGGATGAGCACCTTGTCGCCGCTGACCAGTCCCTGGGGCCGGGTGCTCGCTCGCGGGGAGACCGCGTCCGGCTCGGACCCCAGCGGCTCGCCGTCCAGTTCCGACAGGGACTCGCCACCACAGGCCGCGAGCACCAGCACGCACGCGGCCATCCACGCGCGCATCGGGATGCCGCGACACCTCTCCAGGTGAAGCTCGGATTGCATTGATAGAACTCCGTCTCGAAGCGTCGCGCACGGCGCCACACGCCGCCTTGGCGGCAATCGCGCTCGTCGCGCCCGCGGTGCCCCGACGGAGAGGGCACGCGATTATTCATGCAATGCGCGCGAAACCCGCGAGCACGTCCCCGCCCGTCAGGCCAGGGGGGCCCGGGCCGAGCGCAGGGCGTCGATCAGCTCACGCGCCGAGGCCGGGTGGCCCTGTCCCTGCGGGGTGAAGAAGATGCCCACCGGCATGCCCTCCTGCTCCAGTTGGGGCAGCACGCTCTCGAGCAGCTCCTGCAACGGGATGGCGCGCGGCTTGAAGCCGGACCACAACCGCGTGGCACACAACTCAGCGAACTCGGGGGCCGGCCAGAGGGGCAGCACGTCCCGCCCGGCGTCGTCGAGCGCGAGTGCCCAGCCCTCTCCATCCAGGCCCCACACCTCTCCTGACTCCGTCACACGCTGAAGGAAGTACGCGTAGCGCCGTGCGGCGGGCAACCGCAGCACGGCTTCGATTCGTTCCTGATTCTGCTCACGTTCCATCCGAACTCCCCGTGATCGAAGGATTTGCGATGGGTCCGACATGCGCCGCCGCCCGCCGGGCCCGCGCCAGGAGCGAGACGCCCTCCTCGGCACAGCCCCACGACAGTGTCCCCCCCGCCCCCCGCGACGTGGTGTCCGGCGAAAGCTCACGCGCCCAGAGGTCCACGGGGTACCCGGCTTCCAGCAGCCGGACACCACAGGACAGCCCGGAGACTCCACCACCGAGGACGATGACGCGCATGGGAGGCACAGGAGGAAGCCATCCCCGTTCTATCGCGGTGGGGCTGGGGAGGCGAAGACCCCCCCTCCCGTTCCAAGTTGGAAAATACGGAAGTTGGGTGTCCCAGGAAGGCTGAGGCACAATGGCCCCCCATGGAGCAGCAGGCCCTCGCGCTGGATGTGCGGCAACTGGAGAAGTTGAGTGTGCTGCAGGACGAGGACGCCCCCAACCTGGTGGCGGAGATGGCCCAGGGCTACCTTGCCCGTACCCCGGCGAGGCTCTCGCGGCTGCGTGAGCTGCTGACGGCGGGCAATGCCGGACTGCTCGCGAACGAGGCCCACGGCCTGGCGACAGCCAGCGGGATGTTCGGCATGATGCGGGTGCGCCAGCATTGCAAGGCGCTGGAGAACCTCGCGCGAGGCCCCAGCCTGGAGGGCGCGGAGGGGCTCCTCACCCAGGTGGAACAGGCCTACGCCGAGGCCCGGCCCCTCCTCATGGCCGAGCTGAAGCTGCGCGACTGAGCACCCGCCACCGCCGAGCCGGCGGTTCGCGCCGAATATTTCAACCGGGACGTCTCCTGGGCGGACCGTCCGTGGCCCCCTTCGACACATGGCGTCGTGGGTCCATGTGGGCACGGTCCAGCGCCAACGTGCTCTACTGGCGCTCCACCCCAGCAGGAGAACGCCGCAAGCATGCAGCAAACCCCCCAATCGCGAGAACTCGAGGTCCTGGCCGCGGCGCGCTGGCGCGTGGCCGCCGTCCTCACCACGGCCACGCTCGTGTCCTATTTCGGCTTCATCCTGCTCGTGGCCTACAACAAGCCGCTGATGGGCCAGCAGCTCGTGCCGGGGCTGTCGGTGGGCATCCTCCTGGGAGCGCTCGTCATCATCGCCGCGTGGGCCTTCACGGGCGCCTACGTCTGGTGGGCCAACGGCCGCTACGACAAGACCATCCGCCAACTGCGCCGCTGACCGAGGACTCCAACCGCCATGAATCAGGCAACGACAACGATTGGCCAGGCGAATCCCACCGCCATCATCTTCTTCCTCGCCTTCGTGAGCCTCACGCTGGGCATCACCTACTGGGCGGCGCGCCGCACCAAGACGACCTCGGAGTTCTTCGCCGCGGGCGGCGGAGTGAGCGCCGTGCAGAACGGCTTCGCGCTCGCGGGTGACTTCATGAGCGCCGCGAGCTTCCTGGGCATCGCGGGGCTGGTGGCCCTCTCGGGCTTCGATGGCCTCATCTACTCGGTGGGCTGGCTGGTGGGCTGGCCGGTGGTGACGTTCCTCATCGCCGAGCCCCTGCGCAACCTGGGCAAGTACACCTTCGCGGACGTGGTGGCCTACCGGCTCAAGCAGACGCCGGTGCGCCTGGCGGCCGCGGTGGGCACGCTCACCGTGGTGAGCTTCTACCTCATCGCGCAGATGGTGGGCGCCGGCAACCTCATCCGGATGATGTTCGGCCTGTCCTACGAGGCCGCCGTGCTCATCGTGGGCGGGGTGATGATCCTCTACGTCCTCTTCGGCGGGATGATCGCCACCACGTGGGTGCAGATCGTCAAGGCGGTGCTCCTGCTCGCGGGGGCGAGCGCGCTGGCGCTGATGGTGCTCGCGCGCTTCTCCTACAACCCGCTGCTGCTCTTCCAGGAGGCGGTGAAGCAGTACGGGCCGGAGACGCTGGCGCCGGGCAAGCTGGTGTCCAACCCACTGGAGACGATCTCCCTGGGGCTCGCCCTGATGTTCGGCACGGCGGGACTGCCCCACATCCTCATGCGCTTCTACACGGTGCCCGACGCGAAGGCGGCGCGCGGCTCGGTGTTCTACGCGACGGGGCTCATCGGCTACTTCTACCTGGTGACGTTCATCCTCGGCTTCGGCGCCTCGGTGATCGTGGGCCGGAGCACCATCACCCAGGTGGACAAGGGCGGAAACATGGCCGCGACGCTGCTGGCCGAGGCCGTGGGCGGCACGCCGTTCCTCGGCTTCATCTCCGCGGTGGCCTTCGCCACCATTCTCGCGGTGGTGGCGGGGCTCACGCTGTCGGGCGCGGCGGCGCTGTCGCATGACCTGTGGACGCACGTGGTGCGCAAGGGCCAGTCCCCCGAGCACGAGCAGTTGCGCGTGGCGCGGCTGTCGAGCCTCGGGCTGGGCGTGCTCGCCATCGTGCTGGGCCTGCTCTTCAAGGGGCAGAACGTGGCGTTCATGGTGGGACTGGCGTTCGCCATCGCGGCGAGCGGCAACTTCCCCGCCCTGCTGTTGTCCATGGCGTGGAAGGGCTTCACCACGCGCGGAGCGGTGGTCAGCATGCTCACTGGCACAATCAGCGCGGTGGTGCTCATCATCCTGTCGCCCACGGTGCAGGTGGAGATGCTCGGCCGGCCCGAAGCCTTCTTCCCGCTGAAGAACCCGGGCCTGGTCACCATGCCGCTGGCCTTCCTGGTGGGCTGGGTGGTGTCGATTCTCTCGCCCGAGCCCGAGGCGGCCCAGCGCTTCGCCGAGGTGCGCCACCGCATGCACATGGGCAAGGAGGAGGACGCCGTGGCCCCCGCGGCTCCGGCGGCGCCCGTGGTCCCCGCGACGCCCCACAACTGACGGGTGGAAGGCGCTGCCACCAGGAGGCGTGGGTTCCTCCTGGGTGGGCTGTTCCCCGAGGCCACGGTGGTATGGAGTGGAGCCATGGCCTTTCGCGACATCCTCCTCGCCGTGCTGGTCGCGGCGATCTGGGGCTTCAACTTCGTCGTCATCAAGGAGGGGCTGGACGCGTTTCCGCCCCTGCTCTTCTCGGGACTGCGCTTCCTGTTCGCGGCCTTCCCCGCGGTCTTCTTCCTGCGCCGCGGTTCCCTCGGCTGGAGCACCCTCCTGAAGGTGGGTCTGGTGCTGGGAGTCGTGAAGTACGCGCTGCTCTACCTGGGCGTGAAGGCGGGAGTACCGGCGGGGCTGTCGTCGCTGGTCCTCCAGTCGCAGGTCATCTTCACCACGGTGCTGTCGGCGTACCTGCTCAAGGACTCGCCGTCGCCATGGCAGCGGGTGGGCATGGGCGTGGCGCTCCTCGGCATGGTGCTCATCGCCACCACGCGCCAGGGCGACGTCAGCGGCCTGGGTCTGGCGCTCGTCATCGCCGCGGCGGTGGCGTGGTCCTTCGCCAACATCCTCATCAAGAAGGCATCGGTGGACACCTTCAAGCTGATGGTGTGGATGAGCGTGGTGCCGCCGTTGCCGCTGTTCGTGCTGTCCTTCCTCTTCGAGGACGGTCAGACGGAAGCGCTGTCGCGGTTGATGACCGTCAAGGGAGCGGGGGCCGTGCTGTACACGGGCCTCCTGGCCACCATCCTCGCGTTCGGCATCTGGGGCCACCTGATGCGCAAGTACTCGCCCAACGTGGTGGCGCCCTTCTCGTTGCTGGTGCCCCTCTTCGGCATGGCCTGCTCCTCGCTGGTGCTGGCCGAGCGGCTGAGCCCCGTGGCCATGGGGGCCGCGCTGCTCGTCTTCGCCGGATTGGTGCTCATCGTCCTGGGCCGGCGCCCCCTGCGCCTTGCCTCGCCAGCGAGCGTCCCCGTCATCAAAGGATGACCGGGAACCACTTTCACCCGAGCTGTCTCTCTAGAGTTTCTAGACGCGCATCGAGGCGCACAGGAAGCCGCCGTGATCACTGACATTCAATTCACCGGGGAGCACACAACACCGCTGGGACTCCAACCGGCCACGCTCCGCGAACTCAAATCGCTCGTCGTGTTGGCCGGACCCAATGGAGCCGGAAAGTCCCGCTATCTGGAACTCGTTGAGAAGATCTCGGGTGTCGTGGAATCCGCTCGCAATGACCTGGAACACAAGAAGAATCTCCTAGAGATGTTGGAGGGAAGCCGTGACTCGCCCGACAAGCGTCATGCGATTGAAACCATTCAGAGCCAGATCCCTGGACTCCAATCCACACTACAACTCATCAAGCAAAGTGGAGAGACCGCCCTCAAGACCATCCCACTGACGTACAACATCAACATCGAGTACAAATCGGACAGTATCGTCAGAAGATCAGGAGAATATGGTAGAAATCCCCTTACTGCCTCACCTGATTCCGTTGACGAAACGGTGGCATCCAACACGGCCGGTGGCTTCAACAGTGCCCTTAGAAGTGTCTACGCATACTTCTTCGAAGTGGCCCGTGCGATCCACGAAGCAGAGCATCCACGCTCACGAGAGATAGAGGAAGTCGTCCAAGCACTCGCGGATGCGAAGGCCTTCAACAAGGTTCTACGCGCGCTCCTGAACGTGGAAATAGAGCCCGCCCTGAACGCGAACAGGCGAGTCGTCGCGCAGATCCGAGGCCGACCGTTCGACCCCGATGAACTATCCAAGGGAGAACTCGTCCTGGCTGTCTGGGCAATCCTCCTCCATCGGCAGAAGGATTGGCTCAAAGGCGCCTGCATCTTGATTGATGAACCCGAAAACCACCTCCACCCCGACGTCTGCATCAGGGCGCTCTCCGCGCTCCAGAAGGACATCATCGGACCCGATGGACAGATCTGGTTGGCCACCCACTCCATCCCATTGATCGCGCACGCGGGCATGGATTCGGTGTACTTCGTGGACAATGGCACCATCACGTACGCCGGCAACAAGATCGAAAAAGTCATCGACCGGCTGATGGGAGGGCACGAGGGACGTACCAAGCTTCGCACGTTCCTCTCCGATGCAGGGGAGATCGCCTTCGATGTCTTCGCCGCTCAATGCCTGCTCTCCCCCGAAGTGGCGAGTGCCCGGGAAAAGGACCCACAGCAGGCACAAATGGTGGGAATCGCGTCCAACACCGGAGGCCACAAGGAGAACGTTCGCATCCTGGATTTCTCGGCGGGAAGAGGTCGCTTCGCCGCCGCCCTCAAGCAAGCGGGCCTCACGGCCAACCGCCCGTTCACTTACTACGCCTTCAACGATCCTCGCTTCTCCAAGCAGGACGAAGCTCAAGAGTGCTTACAGCACATCCGACAGCTCGAGCAGCCAGGCGCCCCCGAGCAGTACCTCGTTGATAGCCTCTACAAGCTCACAGGTCCAGGCTCGGCACCGATGGATATCGTCGTGATGTGCAATGTGCTCCACGAGGTTCCCGTGGAGGACTGGCAGCGGTGCTTCAACGACATCTCCGACGTCCTCGCCAAGGATGGAAGGCTCGTCATCCTCGAGGACCAGCTTCCCAACGTGGGCGAGCTGCCACATGAGAACGGATACGTCATCCTGGACGAACTGGCGCTCCAGGAACTCTTCCGCTCCCAGGAGGCCGTGTGCCCCCTCCACACGGAAGCCAATGCCCGGCTGACGGCATTCGCCATTACCCGGTCGGCGCTCAAGAAGGTCACCCCCAAGAGCATCGGCAAGGCGCTCGGCAAGGTGTTGAAGCGCGCTCATGCGGAGATCCGTCAGATTCGTGCCGTCGAGATGAGTCAGCGCACGTACCAACTCGGACGCCGGCACGCACACTTCACCCTTCTCTACGCCAATGCCCAACTCGCGCTGGAGCGATACCCGGAGAAATGACCTCCGGGAAACATCGCACTCAGAGGAGCATGACGCATGAACACGTTCGAGTGCCGTAGCTGCAAGCGCCAGTTCCAGAACAGCACGCCAATCTGCCCCTCCAACCAGAGCCACATCGTGGCGCTGGTCAGGATTCCTCAGTCACAGCTCTCCCCTGCGCAGAATCGGCTCGCGTCCAACACACTGACGCTGAAAACGGAGGGCCCAGTCGAACACGGTGGAGTGTTGCCCACCAGCGCTTTGCTCTCACCGGGAGATTGGACGGAGAGTGATCGTGAGAACGCCACCCAACGCTGGAAGGATGCCTGCCTCTACAATCTGAGGGCGAACAACTTCCGCCGCTACACCCGCATCATCGAGCGCCGGGATTTCTACCGCTGGTTCTACAAGTACACAGCCAGCCGTGGTTACCACACTCGGTGGGCGCTAGCCGCGTCCATCGTGGCCACGGGCGCGCATGAGGTCGCCATCATGAACCCGGGCCTCGAGGACCTGGGCCGTATGGTCGATACCGTCAGTAACGAACTCCAGGGGATGATGCGAGAAGGCAATCAGGTCATCTTCGATAACGTCTTTCCCAAACTCGGTGAACTCCTGGGACGTCGACTTCAGGGCAAGCCGGCATTCAACTGGGACATGAGTACCCTCTCCGAGGAGCAGACACTCATCCAACCGCTCTACCAGGGCGTCTCCCAGGCGACACGCGTCCAACTCAACCGAATTGCCCGCCTGCAGGGACTACCCGGCGCCGTCGCGACCGTCTCGCCTAGCGCCGTCGTGGAAGACGATCCTCCTTATGTCCGGGGAGGCCGCGTCCCCGCCTTCGCGGGTACCGCGCTCACCGCCATCAACGAGCGATGGCACTATGGTATGCTCCTGGGCAACCAATTCACTCCTGGAGGTACGGGGTACGACCCCGCGCTCCACAAGCGCCCAGCGCCCTCGGCCGGTTATGTGAATGGTACCGAACTCGCCCGGGTACGCATCCGTCCCAACCTCCACAGGCTCGACGCCGCGCTCGATGGTAGCGCTATTGGTACGGCGTGGCTCACCAGGGAAGTGGAGGCCCTCCTGCGGAGGCTGACGCCCGCCGAACAGGCCGAGATCCTCAGGGATCAGAGACCTGAAGGGGGCCGTTACTCCTTGAGTTGCAGCATCATCAACCGCCGGGCCATGTGCTCCGTGCTGGCCATATGGCGCAGCAATCTTGAAGCGCAAATGCGCTTCTTGAGCAAGCACATTGGAGGGGAGAACAACGGTCCATGGATAGACATGGAGTACAGTGACATCGCCCCCATCATCCGTCCCTTCAGCCAAGCCGAGAAAAACCGGCTTCATACCCCGGAATGGCAACGGATCTTCACTCTCGTCTGCGATGACAAAAGCATTTTCGCGGCCACCAAGGACCTGGGTCTCCCAGAGGCCCTTCGAACGCAGTGGATCAACCGGGAGAAGCGCTTCTTCCACTGAACGCCATGGGCTCCCACGACAACACCAGGAACAAACTTGGATGGAGAACAGGACTGGCCGCGGCGGTGCTGCTCCTCGCGGTGCTCCTCGTGCGCCTGAACTGGATGGACGCGTTCCTACCTCCCCTGCCAGGGAAGAGCGACATGGAGTGGGCGCGAGAAGTCGAGCGAGAAAACAGCACGGGACATGAGTCGGCCGAGGCGGTCATCGCGACCGGGAGCAGCTTCTCCGTGGTGGGCCACACCAACTCCCGGCAGCCCGGTATCCAGCAGGCATGGGTGCTCCGGTTCGACAGGGCTCCGCCCCCCCGCTGGGAGCGCACCTATGGAAAGAAAAAGCCCGGGACCGGGACCCTGGGCCGTGCCATCGCATCCATGCCGGGAGGAGGGCTCATCGTCGCTGGGGAGGAGCAGATCGCGGTGGGTCGATTCCAGGGATGGCTCCTCGCGCTCTCTCCGGAAGGAGATGTCCTCTGGGAGCAAACCCCCGGCCACGGAGTCATGAATGGGCTCAATGCCGTCTCGGTACTCGAGGACGGCTCGATCATCGCGGGGGGAGACCAGGACGGAGTGGGCTGGGTGGTGCGAATGGATCCACGGGGCCAGCAGCTCTGGGAGGCCAGTCTTCCACAGCTCGAGCATGTCACCGCCCTGGTATCGCTCCCGGCTCAACGCGTCGCCGTTCTCGGGACCGCGGAAACGGCGACCGTCGGGCTGGGGAGTTCGAGGCTGTTGCTGCTTGAGTCCGATGGCCGGGCCACCGGGGAAAAGAGGTTGCCCATCGAAGGTCGTGGGGAGTTGGACGCGCTCGCCCTGCTGCCGGATGGAGGGCTCGTCGCGACCGGTCGCCGGAGCCGTCCTGATTCGACAGACTGGCGCCTCTGGGTGGTACGCATGGATCCTCGAGGGGAGACCCTCTGGGAGCACGTCCCGGAGGGGGCCCAGATGGAAGCTGGCCATGCAGTCACTGCATTCCCCGATGGGGGCATCGTCGTGGTGGGCTCCTCATGGAGGGAGCCGCTGACCGACCAGGAGGCCAAGGTCTGGCGCTTCTCCGCGGAAGGGCTCCTGCTCTGGCAGCAGACCTACGGAGGTGCCGAAAACGACGTGGGCGACGGCATCGCCCGGTTGGCGGACGAGAGCCTCGTGGTCGTGGGAACGACGACTTCCCAAGACGCGGGCAAGACGGACTTGTGGACCTTTGGACTCACCCCCGAAGGGCAGTTGCTCTGGGAAGAGACGTTTGGGGCGCCCTGAAACGGGGGTTTTCGGAGCACACTGGGTCCATGACCATCGAGACACTCTCGTCGAAAGAGGTCTACCGCAACCGCTGGATGACCGTGCGCGAGGACGCCATCCGCAGGCAGGACGGCACGAGCGGTATCTACGGGGTCGTCCACAAGCCGGACTTCGCGCTCGTCATCCCCTACGAGAACGGCGCGTTCCATCTGGTGGAGCAATACCGCTACCCCGTGAAGGGACGCTACCTGGAGTTCCCCCAGGGCTCCTGGGAGGAGCAGGTGGACGCGCCGCCCGAGACCGTCGCCGCGGGCGAGCTCCAGGAAGAGACCGGGCTGGTGGCCGGACGCATGACGTACCTCGGCCACATCCTCACCGCTCCCGGATACTCGACCCAGGGCATGCACGTCTTCCTCGCGGAGGAGCTGACTCCAGGCCCCCAGCGCCTGTCCTCCGAGGAGGGAGACCTCGTGGTCACCCGGGTCACCCTCGCGGAGTTCGAGGCGCTCGTCCTCGAGGGCCGCATCAAGGACGCATCCAGCATCTCGGCCTATGGCCTGCTGCGCATCAAGAAGCGCCTGCCCTGAGACACCTCGTCACTTCGCCAGGACGCGCTCCCACGGTGGGCTGTCGCCGAAGCGTTCCGCGAGGAAGTCGACGAACGCGCGCACGCGCGGCGGCACCATGCGCCGCTGCGGCATGACCGCGTGGATGCCCGTCTCCGGAAGCGTGTAGCCCGGGAGCACCACCCGCAGCCGCCCCGCGCGCAGGTCGTCCGCGATGTGCCAGACGGAATGAATGGCGATGCCCTCGCCAGCGACGGCGGCGTCACGCAGCAGTTCGCCGAAATTGCTCTCCAGCCGTCCACGCACGCGCACGTCGACGCCACGGCCCGAGGCATCGAGCAGGTTCCACGTGTCCTGCCGTCCCTTCGCGCCGAACAGCAGCAGGCACTCATGCGCGGCCAGTTCGTCGGGCTGGCGCGGCGTGCCGCGACGCCGAAGATAGACGGGTGAGGCGCACAGCACGCGCCGGTTGTTCGCGATGCGGCGCGCGACGAGGCTGGAATCGCCGAGCGCGCCGATGCGGATCGCCAGATCGAAGCCCTCGCTCACCAGGTCCACGAACTGATCGCTCAGGTGCACGCTCAGCCGCACCCGCGGATGCCGCGCCATGAACTCGGGCAGCAACGGCGAGACATGCATGCGCCCGAACGAGGCAGACATCGTCACCCGCAACGTGCCCGCGGCCTCCGCCCCCGAGCGGCGCAGGTGGGCCGCCAGCGTCTCGAGGTCCTCGACCAACGGGCGGCCCTGCTCGGCGAGCAGCGCCCCTTCCGGCGTGGGATGCAGGCGGCGGGTCGTGCGATGCAGCAGGCGCACGCCGAGGTCGCGCTCGAGGCGCTTCAGCCGCAGGCTGGCCACCGCCACCGAGAGATCCAGGCTCCTGGCGGCGGCGCTGATCGACCCCAGGTCCAGCACGCGCAGGAACAGGCTGATGTCGGCGACACGGTCCATTCTCAAGATTCTATTGAAACTGAATCCAGATACCGGCGGATTCTGAAAAAGACGTGGCCGTCTAGGAGCCTGTCGGAGTACCTCGGCTACCCACTACATGAGGGGTAGTGCGACTCAAACACACCGCTACGGTTGGTATGTAGGAGTCGTTTTTCGGCAGTACTCCGACAGGCTCCTAGGTTCTCCTCATCCTCCCACCCCGTCTCTCCCTCATCGGAGTCATCCATGGAGTACCGCTTTCTCGGCGCGTCTGGCCTGAAGGTCCCGGCGCTCGGTTTCGGCGTCGGCACGTTCGGCGGCAAGGGTCCGTTGTTCAGTGCGTGGGGCAACACCGATGTCGCGCAAGCCACCCGTCTCATCGACATCTGCCTCGACGTCGGCGTGAACCTCTTCGACACCGCGGACGTCTATTCCGATGGCGCCTCCGAGTCGATCCTCGGCGCGGCGATCAAGGGACGGCGCGACCGGGTGCTGCTGTCCACGAAAGTGTCACTGCGCGCGGGCGAGGCACCCAATGACGTGGGCTCCTCGCGGCACCATCTCATCGGCGCGGTCGACAAGGCCTTGCGGCGCCTGGGCACCGACTACATCGACCTGCTGCAACTGCACGCCTTCGACGCGATGACCCCGGTCGAGGAAACGCTGTCGACCCTGGATGGCCTCGTGCGCGCGGGCAAGCTGCGCTACCTCGGTGCGTCGAACTTCTCCGGATGGCAGCTCATGAAGTCGCTCGCGGTCGCCGAGCGTCGCGGCTACTCGCGCTATGTCGCCAACCAGGCGTACTACTCGCTGATCGGACGTGACTACGAATGGGAACTGATGCCGCTCGGCATCGACCAGGGAATTGGCGCGGTGGTGTGGAGCCCGCTCGGTTGGGGACGGCTCACCGGGAAGCTCCGCCGGGGCCAGACCCTGCCCGAGGGCAGCCGGCTGCACGACACCGCCAGCTTCGCGCCACCGGTCGACGAAGAGCGTCTGTATCGCGTCGTCGATGCGCTCGATGCGGTCGCCATGGAGACGGGGAAGAGCGTGCCGCAGATCGCGTTGAACTGGTTGCTGCGGCGTCCCACCGTCTCCACGGTCCTCATCGGCGCGCGCAACGAGGAACAATTGCGCCAGAACCTCGGTGCGATCGGCTGGACCCTGACGTCTGAGCAGCTCGCCCGGCTCGATGCCGCCAGCGCCGTCACCCCGCCCTACCCCTACTATCCCTATTGGAACGGGCAGTTCGCCGAGCGCAGCCCGATCCCCGTCTGATGGCCCGTGCCCCTCCAGGCAGGCGAAGGAGCCCTCTCCGAGGTGCTCCTTCCCGGCGCGCGGGCGCTACACGGCCCCCGCCGGGCTGTCTACCCTGATAACCAGGGCAAGGAGGAGTTGAACCATGGGCGTCCGTACCGAGCATGACGCGCTGGAGCTCATCCACCAGCGGAGGGTCATCACCGAGGTTCCCGCCATGGGAACCACCTCACTCGTCGAGGCCGTGGCCGGAGGCCCGGTGAGCGGGAGCTGGCGCGCGCACGCCAAGGGCCGGTTGATGTACCGGCTGGGCCGCATGCTGCGCGCCTCGCACGACGTGCTCTCCGTGCGGCTCGTCGAGGGCAAGGTGGCCTTCGTGGACGCCTCGCTGTGGCCCGCGGTGTACCGCGTGGCCATGGAGCCCTCGCGCCGCCGCCGCTCGTTGGAGGGCCTGTCCCCCCAGGCCCGCGCCCTGCTCACCGCCGTGGAGCGCGACCGGGAGGTGCGTCTGGACAAGGAAGGCGCGTGGACCAAGGCCCGCGAGGCCCTGGAGGAGCGGCTGCTCGTGCACGCCTCCGAGGCCCAGGAGCCCGATGGGCGCTACGTCGTCGTCCTGCGCTCCTGGCGCGACTGGGTGTCGCCCACCATCGAGTACGCCGCCAAGGCCCTCTCCTACGAGGACGCCCTCGAGCGGCTGCGAGGGCACTGCGGTGGGGCCCCCGCGGGACTCGGCGCCTGGGTGCCCTGACGTCCTAGAACATGTCGGGCATCGCCGGAGGCGTTCCGGAGAAGAGCGCCTCGGCCGTACGCAGGGTGGTGTCATCGGCCTCCAGGACTCCGGCGAGCTGGAGCGCGGAGGGAGACAGGAAGCCGCTGTAGAGCGCGGCGAGCGCCCGGACATGCAGCTTCATGTCGCCCTCGCCGCCAGGACGCACCTGGGCCTCGCCCTCCTCCACCTCCAGGACGAAGCGGCCCTGGTTCTCCGGGAAGAGGTCGTCCACCACCTCCAGGTGCAGCGCGCCCGAGAGCCCGGGAGGGTAGCCCCGGGCCTGGAGCGCGCCGGGCACATCCAGCACGCGCAGCATCCAGTAGTCGCCCAGCTTCACCTGGTAGGACTGCTCGCGCAGCAGGAAGAGGAGCGGATGGACGGGCCCCCCTCGCCAGATGACCTCGGCGGCCAGCGAGCGGTGGTCTCCGAGGAAGCTCAACAGCCGGCGCCCCGCGGCCGGAGTGAGCGCCACGAAGTCGGTGAGGTGCAGCTCCTGCTTGTGGCCAAAGGCCGAGAGGTTATGGCGCGTCAGGAAGAGGTGGCCCTCCACCCCGAAGGCCCCCTCCACCAGGTAGCCATAGGCGCGCTCGCCTCGGGGCTGCCGGACACGGTTCCAGATGTACGGGCCCCGATCGAGCCAGCCCATCTGATGGCGCGCATGACGCAGGTAGACCTCGTGGAGGGCGGGCATGTCGGCCTCCTCCACCGGCCGCAGCGCGAGCGACCGCTCCTGGAAGTCGATTCCGGACAGTTGCAGGCGGTGCTCGAAGCACGCCCCCGCCTGCTCGAAGCCCACGCTCCGGTAGAGCGGTTGGGTGGACGGGTAGAGGCCCGCGAGCAGGTGGCCCTCGGCGCGCAGTTCCTGGAGGACCTGGCGCATCAGGCGTCCCCCCGAGCCCTGGCCCCGGTGGGCGGGCGCCACCCCCACGCCCGCGACGCCGCCCAGGGACACCCGGCGCCCGCCCCACCACTGCCCCATGGGAATGAGGGCCGCCGTGGCGGCCACCGCTCCCCCTTGCCTCAGGAGCCGCAGCCGGGCCCCCCCCTCCTCCACCCGGCGCAGCCAGCCGAGCGTGAACTCCGAGGTCATGGCGAACGCCTGGGAAAGAATGTCTTCCGCCGAGGCCAGTTCCCGCTCATCCCGCGGGGCTCCGAAGTCCGCTACGGCCGCTTCCATGAAGGTCTCCTGGGTGTCGTGAAGGGGGGGTACAGCCTAGAACACACGCTCCCCGCCCGCCCCCCTGACGAGCGGACGCCGTGCTGGACAAGCCCACCCCCATGGTTAAAGGGAAGGACGTTCGCGTCCCGTTCACCGGACGCCCTCGGAGGAACCCCATGTCCGTCGACTCCCAGCGGGAGACCCACCACTTCCAGGCGGAGATCAACCAGCTCCTCAACCTGGTCATCAATTCGCTCTACAGCCATAAGGAGATCTTCCTGCGCGAGCTCGTGTCGAACGCCTCGGACGCGCTCGACAAGCTGCGCTTCCGCTCGGTCACCGAGCCGGAGCTGCTCGGGGGAGAGTCCGCCCTGGAGATCCACATCGTCCCGGACGCGGAGAAGGGCACGCTGACGCTGGAGGACACCGGCATCGGCATGACGCATGACGAGCTGGTGAAGAACCTGGGCACCATCGCCCACTCCGGCTCGCGCGAGTTCCTGGACATGGTGGCCCAGCGCGGCCAGAAGGACGTCAACCTCATCGGCCAGTTCGGCGTGGGCTTCTACAGCGCCTACCTCGTGGCCGACCGCGTCGAGGTGGTCAGCCGCGCCGCGGGGCAGACCCAGGCCTGGCGCTGGACGTCGGATGCCAAGGGCTCCTTCACCGTGGAGCCCGCCGAGCGCGCCACCCGCGGCACCTCCATCACCCTGCACCTCAAGGAGGACCAGAAGGAGTTCCTCGGCGAGTGGCGGCTGCGCGAGCTGATCAAACAGTACTCGGACTACGTGAGCCACCCCATCCACCTGGAGGTGAAGAAGACCACCGGGGAGGGCGCGGACGCCAAGACCGAGACGAAGCGCGAGGTGATCAACAAGGCGAGCGCCCTGTGGCAGCGCGCCAAGAGCGAGATCACCGACGAGCAGTACCAGGAGTTCTACAAGCACCTGTCGCACGACTGGGAGGCGCCGCTCGCGTGGACGCACTTCCGCACCGAGGGCAACCAGGTCTTCACCGGCCTGATCTTCGTGCCCAAGCACCCGCCGTTCGACTTGAACAGCCAGGAGCAGCGCGGGGTGCGGCTGTTCGTCAAGCGCGTGCTCATCATGGACCGCTGCGAGGAGATGCTGCCGCAGTGGCTGCGCTTCGTGCGCGGCGTGGTGGACTCGGATGACCTGCCGCTCAACGTGTCGCGCGAGCTGCTCCAGGACTCGGCCGTGGTGCAGGGCATCCGCAAGCACGTCACCAAGAAGACGCTGGACATGCTGGAGAAGCTCGCCAAGGACAAGCCCGAGGACTACCGCACGTTCTGGCAGGCCTTTGGCGCCGTGCTCAAGGAAGGGCTCGCGGTGGACATGGAGTACCGCGAGAAGATCGGCTCGCTGCTGCGCTACGAGAGCTCGCGCGAGGAGGGGCTCACCTCGCTCGCCGACTACGTGTCGCGGATGAAGGAGGGCCAGGAGGCCATCTATTACGTCTTCGGCGAGACGCGGAAGGCCGTGGTGGACTCGCCGCACCTCGAGGCGCTCAAGAAGCGCGGCTACGAGGTGCTGTACATGACGGACCCGGTGGACGAGTGGGCCAGCCAGGGCCTCAAGGACTTCCAGGGCAAGCCCCTGGTGTCGGCGATGCACGCGGACCTCAAGCTCAAGGAGACGGACGAGGAGAAGCGCGAGAAGGAGGAGCGCGCCAAGGGCCTGGGGCCGCTCGCCGAGAAGATGAAGGAGGTGCTCAAGGAGCAGGTGCGCGAGGTGCGCGCGTCGGACCGGCTCACCGACTCGCCCTGCTGCCTGGTGGTGCCCGAGGGCGGCTCGCACGCGTTCGTGGAGCGACTCTTGCGCGAGCGCGGCCGGAGCGTGCCGCGCGCCAAGCGCATCCTGGAGGTCAACCCCCAGCACCCCATCATCCAGCACCTGAGCGCCCTGCAGCAGAAGGAGCCCGGCTCGGAGCAGCTCAAGGAGTGGGTGGAGATGCTCTACGATCAGGCGCTGCTCACCGAGGGCAGCAGCGTGGAGGATCCCAACCGCTTCGCCCGGCGCATGACGGCGCTGATGACCCAGCTCGCGGCCCAGGGCGGCACCGCCCCCATCGAGGGCAACCACGCGGCGGCCTCCACCACGAGCGCCCAGGTGGCTCCCACCGCGAGCGCCTGAGCCTCCACCCGTAGTAAAAGGGGGCACACCGAGATGCCTCGTGCCCCCTCCGCGCCGCCTCCCGTCCTCGACGAGGAGGCGCTCGTCCACCAGTTCCCCGGAATCGACCGGCGCGCGCTGGGCGCCTTCTACACACCGGCGCCCCTGGTGGAGCGCACGCTCGCCCTCGCCCTCGCGCACACGGGGGACGGGCCGCTCGCGGTGGTGGACCCGGCCTGTGGCGCGGGGGCATTCCTCTCGGCCGCGGCACGGGCCCGGCCCGAGGCCCACCTGGCGGGCCTGGAGCTGTCCCCCGACGTGGCCCGAGCCTGTCAGGCGCGCCTTCCCCTCGCGGACATTCAACAGGGAGATGCCCTGCGCGGGGGGCTGGAGCCGCTGCTGGCCCGAGTGCCATCCACCCACCGCGAGCTGTGGCTCGGCAATCCGCCCTACAACGGCACGTCGGCGCTGCTGAAGGACCGAGCCGCGTATGAGCGCCTGCGGGCCCTGCTGCCGCTCGCGCTGCCACCGGGCACGAGCCTGCGCGACGACTTCGCCTTCTTCCTGCTGCTCGCGGCGCACCGGCTCGCCTCGCGCCCCGGGGTGCTGGCCTTCATCACCCCCACGAGCCTCCTCGACGCCTTCCTCTACGCCCCCCTGCGCGCCACGCTGCTGCGCACGCTGTGCCTGCGCGAGGTGGTGGAGCTGGGCCCGGGGGCCTTCGCGGGCACCCAGGTGCGCACCTGCATCACCGTGTGGACCTCGCCTCCCGAGCCACGCGCTCCGGCCCTCTACACGCCGTTCACGGCCATGGGTCCGGCACGCGCGGAGTCCTTCGTGCCCGAGGCACCCGAGTGGCGCCTGCAGCCCACGCCCACCGAGGCCGCCGAGCTGGACGCACGCTGGCGCGCCGAGGGCGAGCCGCTCACCACGCTCGTGCCGGTGAGCCTGCCCGGGGTGAAGACGCGCTTCGATGAATTGCTGGTGGATGAGGACGCGAGCAGGCTGCTCGCGCGGCTCGAGGACTTCGCGCGCACGCCCGTGGAGGAGCTCGAGGCGTTCGCCCGGGCGTGGAACATCCCCGAGCCCCTGCTCCCCAAGCTGCGCGCGCTGAAGGAAGGCCCTGCCTTCACGGTGGAGGCCACGGGCGTGCGGCCCTTCATCCGCTATGCGGGAGCGCGGCACCGGGGCCACGTGCCCGCGGAGGCGCGCGCCTTCTGCTACCTCGATCGGCGCCTCATTCCCCGTGGCGATCACCGGCTGCGGGGGCCGTGGGATCCGCACCGGGGCGCGGTGAAGCTGCTCTTCAACGTCCGCGAGTTGCCCCTGTCCGCCGCGCTCCTGGAGGAGGAGGGCTGCGTGCATGACCATCGGCACGCCCGCTTCGCGCCGCTGTTCGTTCCCCAGCGGCTCCGGGACGAGGGCCTCGGGCTCACCCGTGTCGCGAGATCCACCGAGGAGCTGGGCCCGCTCGTGCCCAATCTCTCACCGCGAGGACTGGCCTGGGCGGAGCGATGCGGAGGGCCACTCGCCGCCTTCCAGGCACTCGTGCGCTTCCTCAACGGGCCCGAGGTGCAGGGCTGCTGGGCCCCCGTCCATGGCGCCTCGCGTGTGGTACCGGTTCCCCTCGGGGCTGGGGACTGAAAATCCTCGTGTCGGTGGTGCGATTCCGCCCCTGGGCACAGAGTCCCATTTGCACGATGCATCCATCGCGCCTCCTCTCGAAGGTCACGCCAGCGTCCACCACGCCTGCGGATCCGGCTTCACGGCCTTCGAAGTCGCCACCACGAGGCTCGGAATGCCTGGGTATTGGTGTGCGGTCTCTATACCCACCATCCCTGCCAACCGGACCACCGCCAGTCCCTCAATGAACACGTGGGCTTCAGTGCTGAGCCGCTGCGGATCCGTCCCCGAGTTCCTCCGCAAGCGCTCAAGTTCCTCCTGGCGTTCGAGCTCAAGTTCCTCCATGGCCGCGCCGAAGGCAGCGCCATCCCTCGCGATGAGCGCCTCGCAAACCTTCAGGCGCGCCGGCGCACTCCCCGCTGCCACCTTTCTGAATCGCTGGAGCATCCGCGCCAGACCGGGAGACTGCCGGTCACTCGTGAGCTCCATGAGGAAGCGCATGTAGAGGAAGTCGTCCTCATACTCGTCCTCCTCCATCCAAGATAAGGCACTCGCCTGAGCGATGTCCCGGGCTGTCCCTAGGTCGCTCGCCGCGATCGCGTCGAAGAAGGGAAGCGCCCGACTGGCGCAGAGGTAATAGGACGAGGCGATCGTGCTCCAGTCCACCTTCCGCAGTACGGACAAATAGGCCTGTGAACTGTGGGAGAGCAACCGATAGAAACTCGCGGTCGACGCATCCAAAAGCAATGAGCAGATCGCGAGCCGTCGATACCGGATCGAAATCTCCTGGGTGGTCACCCCTTCAAGCTCAAGGGGTTGGGGACCACTCCTCAAGGAGTCGAGCAGGCTCCTGAGAATGAACCGGATATTCTCCTGATCGATTTCGAGAGATGATTCCATGTTCTCCTCGCTCCTGCTCCAAATTCTACGTGCGACGATCTCACGGCCATATGCTAGAGCAGGACGGACGTTCCCAACTCCAGCAATGAAAATCCCCCCGCCTTCGCCGCGTTAAGTTTCTCGACCAAGTCGGAGCGAATGATAAATGTACTGGGCTGGTCCTTGATACGGAAGAGCGAGGGTTTATCGGGAATCTTGGCGGGGTCCAACTGTACGCAGCGGAAGACGAGCACCTCCTCCGGTTTGAAGGAACTGCGGTCATAATCTGATCGTGCCAAGTCGATACAGTCCACTTTCCCGAGAACATTGGCGATGAAATACGGTGCAGTCACCGGCCGGTCTTTTTTATCGACCAAGGTCACAGGAAGCCACTCGATGTCAATGGGTTCGTTAGCGAGGATCTTCTGAACGCGCTCGGAGACGAACAACCTGCGGAATTTATTGGCGATAAAATCATCAAGCTTCATTCCGGGCTCGTCCTTCGACATGTAAAAGGACGCGTTCATCGGGAATTTATCAGCAAGCCGCTCGCCACTTCTAAGCAGCCACGGCTGCTTCACCCCCTTTGCTTCATCTTCAAGATAACAATAATTCTGCCGATGCGGAACCTGCAAAAGAAAATACACACAAGACATATTCATTTTCCAAGCGCCTTAATCTCTTTGATTTCTTTAATTTTTCTCAATCTACCCTCAATCCTCTCCCCCAATTCATTGATGACATTGACATGCTGACCTGAGGGTAGTCGCTCAAGAATATAGAACAAGCTATCAGAAACCTTCTCCACATCCTCCTTGAGCTTGGCTGTTTTTTCTGGATCCACATCATGGATCTCTTTATCCACGAGCGCCGCCTCCAACTCCCCTCTCAGCCAATTCAATTTATCCTTGGCAAATTTATCGTATTTCGGGTGATTATTGGGGTGTATAACCCAACGAATCAGCTTCCCGACACCCTCCTTTGCTGGCAGCAGCACAATATTCCGACCACTATTCAAATTATATCCCCCAGACATCAACAACTCCAAAAGCTGGTAATGGTTATCTCGATCCTCCGCATAGAGTTCACCAAACAGCATCGCATTAGGGATGAGGTGATGCCACGCATGTTTGTACGGATAGCTTGCCCCATTTCCACCATGGGCTCTGGGAATGAAGTTCGGTTCTTTATCCACATCCCAGATGTCTGGGATAATGTCCCCCCCCTGTCGCTGCACCTTGGCTGGATCATAACGTGGGGCATTGTAATACACTGCACGCCCCTGCGTTGCATTGTATCCATTCCATTGATAATCGCAGTGTTCTCCCTTGGCACTATGATGTCGGACGATGCAAGCCTTTTTCTCTTTGTGGTACTCCGAGGCAGTGAGTTGCTCTACGTGCTCCGTAGTTAGTTTCTCAGCCACGTGAAGCCCCCTTGAGGTTTGGAAGCGCGTCATGCCTGCGGACGAGGAGCGCCCCCTTCGTACCCTTTTCGCTGGAAACCCAAACGAGGATTCTTTTCCCACGGGCATAGCCCCGCTGGAATGCCCGTGTCGCCGCGCAAGTCGCGAAGGCAGCAGTCGCCGCGCCGAGTTCTCCGAAGGACTGTGCCGGGTTCCACAGATTGATCTCACCGGATAGTCCCCGCGTGCGTACTCGTGCCATGCCCCACTCCCGCGCGCGCCACTCGTCGCCATTGAGGCTCCCCAGCATCCAGCCAATCTCCCCTGCCTCGACCGCCGCTCCTCGAAGCGTCCGCGAGAGAACATCCGCCAGTGCGATGCCCAAAGGTGGCTCTGGAGAAAAGCGGTGCAGTTCCTCGCTGGAGACGTTGGGGGACTCAATGACAGCTGCGATGGGCGCCCCCCGCCGCTGCGCCTCTTCGAATCTTTCCAACCGCACGAATGCGGCACCTTCGCCTGGCATGAAGCCAACCGGGATCTCCGGCGTCTTCAGCACGCCCAGGGAGAGCAGAGCCTGTAATAGGCTGGGTTCGAGGTACGAGTCCACCGCCCCCACGATGCAGGCTGGGAGCATTCGCGTACGCAGGAGTTCGATGGCGTCCGCTACCGCCTGGACGAATCCAGCATGTCCCTCGAAGTAGATCCTCTGGAAGCGGGGGTGGAACGACGTGCCAGCGAGTTCATTGATTCGCGGAAGCAGGTTCTCCTTGAGCCGCTGGCGCTTCTCCTCGTACTCGGCCTGGGACTCGTCGAAGGGACTACCATTACGGATGACGACCTTTTCATGTCGGTCCAACAGAGCTTCGATGAAGTAGTTGTCGCCCAGGTTGAGCAGTAGGCCCATAGTCGCGCCATCTGGTGCCCCGGACCCGTCCTGAGACAGGAGATCCCGAAGCGCCTCGGACGCCAACACCGCCCGCTTCCCCACCCCCTCGAACCCCTCGGCCCCCCGGACGGGGTGACCGATAAGGAGAGCGGGCGATAACGAGTCCCCATCATACACCTGGACGCCTGGAAGGCGGGTCGCGCGGAGAATCCCGGCCCGAGCCGCCGCACAAGAGGGGATGACGCCATGTCCGAGCGAGGACACCATCCCCAGGCCGGTGATAGCAATGCTTCCAAACTCGCTCGCCACGTTGCGCGCGTCCTCTGTAGTCGTTCGAGTGAGGATGTTAACTCCCCCCTGCGGGCAATGATGCCACCGTGGCCCGAGTTTCCACAACATACCGCAATGCGGGGGCTTGTGCTGGAAATCCGAGCGCCCATCGCTGGCGCGACTGACCCGGGTCGTGTTAGGTTGACCGCAAAGTTCCAGCGGGGGGAATTCATGGCCAATAGCGTCGGCGTCAACAAGCTCTCCGTGGTCACCAAGGACAGCAATGGGGTGACCATCGCGTTTCCGGACGTGTGCAAGACTCCAATGCCGCCGGCTGGACCTGTGCCCATCCCGTACCCCAACATCGCCAAGTCCTCGGACACCGCCGACGGTAGCAAGAACACCACGGTAGAGGGAAACCCGGTTTGCTTGTCGAGTTCCAACTTCAGCACCAGCACGGGTGACGAGGCGGGCTCGGCCGGTGGCGTGGCCTCGGGCAAGACCAAAGGCAAGGCCGAATTTGTCAACTACTCCTTCGACGTGAAGATCGAGGGCAAGAACGTAGCACGAGCCTTGGATCCAATGCTCCATAACGACAAGAACACGCCCCCGGCACCGCTCATCCAGCCTCCAGTCCTCGGATTCGGGAAGAGAGCCGGACCGGCCAAGTGCCTATCTTGTGAGCACGATATCTGAGCTGAGACCTTGATAATGAGCCCCTCTCACAAGGATGTGAAGGCAACTCCCGCGCTGGAATCAGATGAACCCATTCTCGGCTCGCGGGTGGGCTGGGTCGCCGGGTACGAGCCTGCGCGCGGACTCTTGGTGGACTTCGACGGCAACCGCCGCAGCGCGCTGCCTGCACGCTCGACTCTGCCGCTCGACGCCCAGGCGGTACGAGCCGCGGTGGCCTCCAGGCAGCAGGCGGTGTTGCTGTTCGATGCAGGGGACCCCTCTCGGCCGCTCTTGATGGGGCTGCTCCATACCGTAAGTCCCACGCCGCTGCTCGACGCGTTCCTCGAGGTACCACCACCCGCCCAGGCGCCTGCGCTCTCTGAGCCAACCGAAGCGCGCGTGGACGGCAAGCGCGTGGTGATTGAGGGCAAGAACGAGATCGTCCTCAAGTGCGGAGAGGCCAGCATCACCCTACGGCGCAACGGCAAGGTGGTCATTCGGGGGGTGCAACTCGAAACCTCGGCGACAGGCGTCCACCGAATCAAGGGCGGCTCGGTGCAGATCAACTAGCGACCATGCCGACCCCCTCTCCCTTTTGGGACATCTACGAAGAGCACCTCGACGAGGCCACATTCCTCTGGGGCCAGCGGGACAATGCGCTCGTCTCCGCGAGACACGTGCTGGCGGACGCAGCAGGTTTGGAGGAGCGGCTCATCGCCCACCTTGATGGTCTGGTGCTCGGCGGCGCGCCGGTAGCCAAACGGCTGTTGTTACCCGCCCTGGCAGCAGACGATGCGACCCGAGTATCCGCCTCGGCGCTCGCCCTCATTGAAGCCGAGCGCGACGACGCGGTGGGCGCGGTGCTTTCGGCGCTTGAGGGGGAGGAGAGCGTGCGAATCGGCATCCTCCGCGCGCTTGAGGTGACCGAGCGGAGAGAACTGCCTGCTCTCCTGCTGCCGCTGCTGGAAAGCCCCAATCCCGATGTCCGCGCGGGAGTGCTTGATGTCTTCACCTTCCGGAGCATGGAGCCAGGCCAAGCGCTGACTGGGCTCCTCCAGGACGGGGACCGGAGGGTGCGGCGCGCGGCGATAAGGGCAACGCGCATCTCGGCCACGAGCCTTGATCGGGACACCCTCCGAAGGGCGCTGGAGGAGGCGGCGGCAGAAGTTCAAGACGAGGCATTGGAAACAGGGGTTGTGCTCGGCTTCAAGGCAGCGTGGGCGGCATGCGTGATGTCCTTGCAAAATCCCTCTGCGAGCAGCGAGCGGGCAATGGCCCTCGTGGGTATGGGCGGAGAGGCACGAGAGTTAGAGATGCTGCAAGAGCGGCTGAGCGACGTGGGCACGCGGGGCACTGCCCTCTGGGCGCTCGGGTTGAGCGGGAGGATCGCTGCCGCGAACGCTTGCCTACCATACCTGGGGGATGGGAACAAAGGAGTGGCGAGGCTGGCAGCGGAGGCGTTCTGCGCCATTACCGGACTGGTGCTCGAAGACGACTACCTCACGGAATCTGAACCAGAGCCCGACGGGCTGACGCCAATAGAGGAGGAGAACCTCGACGCGTCGCTGGTTCCAACCCCGGAGGAGGCACTTCCGCTGGCCAACCCCGAGAGAGTTGAGAAATGGTGGAGGAGAGCGCAGAAGGGCTTTGCGCAAGACGGGCGCTACCTCTACGGAAAACCGTTCGAGGCAACCTGGTTCCTTGAGGTACTGGCGCGGGCACCAACGCGCCGTCGGCATGCACTTCTGCTGGAACTGGCCGTGCGGACCCGGGGCCAGCTCTGGCTGGAATCGCGAGACACGGTGGCTCGACAGCTCCGACGTATTGAGAAATTCGCCGGGCATCGAGGCGTCCGCTTCCTCCTGCCATTCAAGAACCTGCTCACCATCACATGAACGTGAAGCCGTCCTTGGACGTAGGCATCGGCACACTGAGCCATCCAGGACCGAACCCATGGGACAATTCACCACCGAGAACGAGACGCCGTTCGCCGTCGAGGTGCTCGCGCTTTCCGATGAAGAAATGCGACCGCTGCTGGTGGTCGTCGTGAAGGCCACGTACGACTTGAAGGAGGGCGCGCCACGTTTGGCAAAGAAGCAGATGCCGGTGGACATAGCGGGAGAGTTTCGAGGAGATCCGCAGACGTCCAGCTACAAGTTCGAGCCCGAGTGCGCCTTCATCAAGCCGGCCACCGACGTGGTGTTGATAGGACACGCATACGCCCCTGCTTCAAAGCAGACAGAGGTACTGGTGGACTTCCGAGTGGGGACACTGCGAAAGACGGCGCGAGTGCTGGGCGAGCGCACCTGGTTCAAGAGCATGGGGCAGGTGCTCATGACGAAGCCCCTGCCCTTCGAGAAGATTCCCCTCGCCTACGAGCGCGCTTTCGGAGGTTGGGACAAGACGGATAATGACCCGGCCAAGCACCGCTACGAGCCACGCAACCCGGTGGGCGTTGGATTTCGGGCCAGTGCGCGCCACTTCGAGGAAGGATTGCGGCTCCCTAATCTTGAGGATCCGGAACAGCCACTGCGCGCTTTCGGTCAGGTGGTCCCACCTGTAGGCTTCGGCTTCATCTCGCCCTATTGGCAGCCACGCGCCACGCTCGGCGGCACCTATGACGAGGGCTGGGACAAGAAGCGCAAGCCACTACTGCCAAAGGACTTCGATCGACGGTTCTTCAACGCAGCCTCGGCTGGACTGGTCGCAACGGGATACTTGCGTGGTGATGAGCCGGTACTCGTCGACAACGCATCCCCCCGGGGGAGGCTGGTCTTCCGGCTGCCCGGCCAGCCTACGCCGAAGGTCATCATCACCCAGGCCGCGGAGAAAGACGCGATGCCCGAGATGCGACTGGACACCGTCGTCCTGGACACGGACGAGGGCCAGCTCCTGATGCTCTGGAGAGGACACCTTGCGCTTCCGGGCACACTCCATGATGTCCTGACCATCACCATCCGTGCCGATGAAGGGCCTGCGAAGGGCGCTTGAGCCCAACCTCCTAACTCGGAACCCCACCCGTAACACTTCCTTAAGATGTGGATGGGAGAGATGCCTGACGGCCGCGGCGACACGCGGCACCGCACGGGATGGGCCCCGTGCCTGGGAGGCATCGACCATGAGTAGCGAGACCAAGACCGACAACCCCACGCCCGTCCTGACGCGCCGCAAGCTGCTCTACGGCATGGGGCTCGCCGCAGCGGCCGTCCCCCTCGGCCAGTTCCTCGCGGCCTGTGGTGCCGGCACCGACGGCTCGGGTACGGACACGCCCGATCCCATGGACAGCGTCGTCGACCCCGGCGCCTGGGCGACCGGCGGCACCAAGGCGATGACCGCCCTGAGCAGCTACCCCGATCCGTTCGCCGTGGGACTCGGGAGCGCGTGCGCGCTGACGTGCGAGGCGACCCTGGGGCCCTGCTACGCCACCACCGTGGAGCGCGAGGACATCACCGAGGGCGAAGACGGACTGCCCGTGCGCCTGGCCTTCCTCATCGTGGACGAGACCTGCAAGCCCATCCCGGGCGCGACCCTCGACATCTGGCACTGCGGCCCGGACGGACTGTACTCGGGTGAGGACGCCAGCGACTTCTGCACCACCGGTGACACGCGGGCCCGCTCCGCGCGGTGGTACCGCGGCGTGCAGACGACGGACGCGAACGGCCGCGTCAACTTCAACACCTGCTTCCCGGGCTGGTACAGCAGCCGCACCGTCCACATCCACTTCACCGTACGCCTCAACAACCAGGAGTACGTCACGTCCCAGTTCGTCTTCGACGATGTCCTGGACGACGAGATCATCAACTCCCAGCCGCTCTACAACACGCGCGGCCCCCGCGACACGACCAACGCCACCGACAACGTCGTCTCGGCCGAGAGCGCTCCCGAGTACTCCTTCCAGACCAAGCGCATGGCGGACGGCGCCATGCTCGCCTGGAAGACGATCGTCATCCGCTCCTCGCTCTCCAATGCCTCGTGCTCGGTCCCGGGCGGCGGCGGTGGCGGCGGTGGTCCCCGCCCGCCCGGCGATGGCGGCATGGGTCCTCCCCCGGGTGGCCGGGATGGCGGCGGCATGGGCCCTCCTCCCGGCTGGGATGGCGGCACGCGCCCCTGACCCACCTCCGCGTCCCAAGGGGCGCTATCCTCTGTTCCGGCCCCTCGCCCCACGGAACAGCCCTTGAGCCCGTCCTCCCTCATCATCCGCCGCGCCGGACCCGATGACGCCGAAGCCTCGGCGAAGATCGGGGCGGCCACGTTCACCGAGGCCTTCGGGCACCTCTACCCGCCCGAGGACCTGCACGCCTTCCTCTCCGAGCACCATACGGCGGAGGCCCACCTGCGGGTGCTCACGGACGAGGCCCATGGCGTCTGGCTCGTGGAAGCGGATGGGGAGCCGGTCGGCCTCGCGCTGGCGGGGCCCTGCTCACTCCCCCACCCCGAGGTGCGCGAGGAGGACGGGGAACTCAAGCGGCTCTACCTGCTCGAGCGCTTCCGGAACGCCGGCCACGGGGAGCGGTTGTTCCGCACGGCACTCGAGTGGCTCGAGCGCGACGGCCCGCGGACCCTGTGGATCGGCGTCTGGTCGGAGAACCAGGGCGCCCAGCGCTTCTACGCGCGCCATGGCTTCGTCCGGGTCGGCGAGTACAAGTTCCTGGTCGGGCGCGTCCAGGACCATGAGTTCATCCTGCGACGCGCCCCCAAGCCCTCCGTCTAGAAGGTCAGCAACGCGCCCGTCTCGATGCCCAGCGCGGTGCGGGCCGCCCCGGTACGCGGCACGTCCACGTCCTGCAACCGGAAGCGCGAGCGGAAGAGGAAGCCCTCCAACACGAAGGCCACCTGGCGCAGGGGCCTGAACTCGTAGCCCAGGCGCACCGAGCCGTTGTGCTGCAGGCCCGGCCCGGTGCCCGAGAGCGTGGCGGTGCTGAAGGCCGGAGGCTCACCCGTGGTGGGCCCCGAGTAACCGTAGGAAGGCACCACCTTCTCCGGCTCCAACACCCGCTGGAAGCCCGCCATGCCGTAGACGGCGTGGGGGCCCGCGATGAGCTGGCGCACGGAGATGAAGCCGCCCACTTCCCGCATGTCCTCCGCGAGGCGTCCCTGCGCCAGCGTCAGCAGGCCCAGGTTGGCGGAGTTCTGCCCGGCATTGAGCTCCACCCGCACGTTGGTGTTCGCGGTGGGCGACAGCTCGGAGAAGAGCGAGACGGAGACGGCGGCGCCAAAACGCTCGTCCGCCTGGCCCAGGTTGAAGGGCACCCGCGTGGCGATGGCCGAGGCCCCCACCCGGCTCTTGCCGAACTTGTACGCGCCTCGCACCGCCAGGGTGGGCGTGAAGGCCAGCTCGAAGGCCGCGTCCTTGGCCGTGTTGTTCGGCGCGGGGAACCCCAACGCCGCCCCCAGCTCGAGCGACGGCGTCGCGTAGAGGTACTTCACCTGCTGGCGCATGAAGGCCGCGTTGCCGCCCTGGAAGAGCGCGCCCACCAGGTTGATGCCGTGCGGGTTGAGCGGCGCGTGCAGATCCCAGTCCTGCCCCAGCGACAGGGTGTGGTGGGGAGTGAAGGCATAGTCCACCCGCGCGATGCGCACGCGGGGCAGGCTCGCCACGGTGGGCGTGGCCTTGGTGAAGTCCACGAAGTCGATCTCGAGCTGCGCGCGAGCCCGCCCCTTCTCGTTGAGCCAGAAGCCCACCCGGGACTGCGCCACCTGGAAGGAGTAGCGGGCCTTGTCCGGGGCGTTGGAGAAGACGGGGTTGCCCGCGGCGGTGATCGCCACCGCGTTGGGCTGGTTGTAGGACTCCACCGCGCCCGAGGCGGCCACCAGGCGAGGGTTGAAGGTGCCATAGAAGCGGAAGAGGTTCTCCTCCTCCGGGGTGGAGGGCGGAGGGGGAGGAGGCGGCGGCTGGGTGGCGGCGACGGGCGCCGTGGCCTCACTGGAGCCGGGCGTCTGGGCCAGCGCACGGGGAGCGGAGCAGAGACCCGCGGAAACGAGCAGTGCGACGATTCGAGCGTTCTTCATGACGTCTCCTGGTGGCACGAGGCGCGGGAGCATGCCGGACTCCCCTCGGGGGCCATCCCCCAAAGGCTACCTGTCCTCCCTCTCTGTTCATCAGGTTTCACGCCGACGCACCGCGTCCAACGTCCACGAGGAGTCCCGCGCTCAGCGCTTCGTCATGTCGAACAGGGCACGCGCCTGCGAGTCCAGGAAGCCATCGAAGCCGGGGGCCCGCTGGGCGATCTCGAAGTAGGCATAGGGCCAGGAGCGGGTGCGGCCATCCCGTAGCGCCACGGCGACGGGGGCCGCGTGGGTGGCCGTCTGGCGCAGATCTCCCCCGGGCGCACCCTCGATGTCGCGCTTCATCGGCACACCCGCCTCGAGCATGCGCCGCTGCCACACTTCCACGTCGTCCACCGTGCCGGTGAAGTGGTTCACCTTGCGGCCGAAGGCGAGCAGCCACGCGCCATATTGGGACTCCCGCTCCAGCGTGAGCAGCGCCGACTCCTCGGGCGGAGGGGGCGCGGAGAACCAATCGGCGAGCGCCTCGATGGACGTGGGGGCCGGAGGGTCCACGGGCAGCGCGGCCAGCAGACGCTGGGCCTCGGCGGAGAGCTTCTCGGCGTGGAGCTCGGAGATGAAGACGCGGGGCAGCCCCTCCGGATGGGACATGTGGATGGCGGACAGGTGCGTCTCGGGGAAGGAGTACTTCCCCGCCGGCTTCCAGCCGAAGCGCTCGAAGACCTGGGCGAAGAGCGCGATGCCCCCGCCGGGCCGGGCCAGCGAGCGCAGCGCGATGTGATCATTGCGGAAGCGTCCGCCGGACAGCTCGGCGAAGGTGCGCGCGTAGGGAACCTCGGCGGCGTAGCGGTCCCACAGCAGCTCCAGCAGTCGGGTGGCGTCAGGGCTCATGGCCCACTGTCATAGCCGCAAGCGAGGGCACGTCCCAAGCGGCCCGAGGTGCCAATCAGAGCAGCGCTTCGGGAACATCGACATGGCGCGAGCGAAGCCACTCTCCGAGCGCCTTTCCTTGCGGATCGAAACGCGTCGAGGACGACACGCCCTCACCCAGCAGGCCGTCGATGACGAAGTTCAGCCCGCGCAGCCGGGGGAAGAGATGCCTTTGGATGGGGAGGTCCCGAGTCTCGGGCAACAGCTCGCGGAGCCGCTCCGGCGTGAGTGTATGCGCGAGCCATCGCCAGGCCTCGTCCGTGCGGGCCCAGAGGCCGATGTTCGCGGTGCCGCCCTTGTCTCCACTGCGCGCGGCGACAATCCGGCCGAGCGCCACCCGGCGCACCGGCCCTGGGGACAGCGGCTCGGGAAGCGACGAAGCCTCCACCGCCGCGAGGGCCAGCGTCTGCTGCGACGGAGGAATGACGACACGCGTCCCCTCCGGCAGGACGGCGACGTGCTCGACGAGTGACGCGTCGACATAGGCCGGGGTGTAGACGCCATACGGCATTCCGTCCGTGGGAGGCGTCGTCATCGTGAAGCCCGGGTAGCTCGCCAGGGCGAGTTCGATGGCCGCTCCGCTGAAGGCACGCCCCACCTTCTTCTCGTCCGGGTCCTTCGCCACGACGCGCAGGAACGCGGCCGCCTGTTCTTCCGTGGCGGCATCCTCCCGATCGGTCCGCACGAGCGTCCAGTGCACCTCGCGCGGCTTCTTGGGCAGCGCGACCTCTAGTTGCTCGCGCACCAGGCGGGCCTTCTCTTCGATGTCGAGCCCCACGAGCACGAAGGTCATCTCGTTGCGGAAGCCGCCGAGGCTGTTCAGGCAGACCTTCAGGGTGGGAGGAGGCGGCTCGCCGCGCACCCCGGAGATGCGCACGCGGTCGCGCCCCACGGCGGAGAGCTCCACGGTGTCGAAGCGCGCCGTTACATCGGGGCCCGCGTACCGGGCGCCCTCGATTTCATAGAGCAGTTGCGCGGTCACCGTATCGACGGACACCGCGCCCCCCGAGCCCTCGTGTTTGGTGATGATGGACGTGCCGTCGGCGTGAAGCTCCGCGAGGGGGAACCCGGGGCGGCGCGCGTCGAGCTCCGTGAAGAAGGAGTAGTTGCCTCCCGTGGCCTGGGCACCACACTCGAGCACGTGACCCGCGGCCTGGGCGCCCGCGAGACAATCCCAATCATCGCGCCGCCAGCCGAAGTGCGCGGCCGCCGGACCCACCACGAGCGAGGCATCCGTCACGCGTCCGGTGACGACGATGTCGGCCCCCGCGCGCAGGCACTCGGCGATGCCCCACGCGCCCAGGTAGGCGTTCGCCGTGAGCGGCGTGCCCAGCCCGAGTGCCCCGGCACGGGCCAGCAACTCATCACCCTCGACATGCGCCACCCGGACCTGGAGGCCCAACCGCTCGGCGAGGGCCCGGAGCGCGGTCGCGAGCCCCGCGGGATTCAACCCTCCGGCGTTCGTGACGATCTTCACCCGCTTCTCGACGGCGAGCGCCAGACACTGCTCCATCTGACGCAGGAAGGTCTTCGCGAAGCCGCCGTTTGGATCCTTCAGCCGATCCCGGCCGAGGATGAGCATCGTCAACTCGGCGAGGTAGTCGCCCGTGAGGACGTCGAGCCGTCCCCCCTCGAGCATCTCGCGGAAGGCGGAGAAGCGATCGCCGTAGAAACCCGAGGCATTGCCGACACGAAGGGGGGAGGCGTTCATGCCCCCCTAGACATAGCCGAAGCGGCGGCGCAGGAACCACTCGGCCCCCAGCAGCCCCACGAGTGCCACGAGGTAGTACCAGCGATCCCACAGCGGCTTGTCCTTCGCCCGGCCCACCTCCACCACCGGAGGATCCAACAGCGGCACATCGTCCGGAAGTCCACTCATGGGCAGCCGGTACGACTTGCCCCCGGTGTACTTCGCGATCTGCTCCATCAGCTCCGGCCGCACCGAGGCGTCCGACAGCTCCGGGCCCACCGCGCGCACCGCCACCGCGTCCTCGCCCCGGCCCAGGTCCGTCTCGCCCTTCTTCGCCGTGGCCACGAGCTTGTACGGCCCGGGAGCGGGCGGAGGGAACTCCAGCCGCACCACGCCATCCGGCCCCGTCTGGCCCGTCTGCACCGCCACCGGCTTCTGCGTGTCCACCGACACCAGCTCCACCCGCACCTGGGCATCCTGCGCCGGCTGATAGTCCGACGTGCGCGACGCCACCACCACGCCCACGGGCCGGCCCGGCTCCACCGAGGGAGGATCCGCCGTCACGTTGAGCGTCGTCAGGTCCGGGTCGCGCACCAGCCAACGCAGCGCGTTGCCCCAGAAGCGATCATAGGTGCGGCTGGGCGAGCCCTCCTTGTGCGCGGTGAAGGCCCAGTACCAGCTCGCGTCCGTGGCCAGCACCATCGCCCGGCCCCGGCCGTAGTCCCACACGGCCACCAGCGGCGCGTTCTTTCCATCCGTCGTGAGGAAGGGATGATCCATGAGCACCGTCGCCCCCGGCTTGGCGCGCGTCAGGTTGGCGCCCGGAATGGCCGGCAGCTCCGCCCACGCCGCCTCCGTGCTCGTGCCTCCCGAGGCCATCGCCGTCACCGGGTGGCGCATCCCCTCGGGCGTCAACCGCGCCTTGAAGGAATCGACGTTGGCCGGGCCCGCGCCCTCCAGCGGCAGCGCCTCGTAGAGCGTGGGCATGTTCGCCCGGCCCTCGCCCAGCACGCTGTCACCGCCGATCATCACCAGCGCGCCGCCATTGTGCACATAGCGCTCGAGGTTGCGCTCGTACTGGGCGATGGACAGCGACGAGTCCGAGTAGCCGAAGTTCTGGAAGATGACGACGTCGAAGGTGTCCAGCTTCGTGTCGAAAATCTCCTCCATGGGGAAGGGGATGAGCGACAGCTCGCGCTCCTGGCTCACCACGCCCGGGTCATCGGACATGGTGCGCAGGATGTAGAAGGACACCATGTCCACGTTGGCGTCCTGGCGCAGCAGGCCGCGCAGGAAGCGCTCGTCCCACGAGGGCTTGCCCACCACCAGCAGCACGCGCACCCGGTCACGGATGACCTTGAGCACGAAGGAGCGCGTGTTGTTGTCGCCCACCGCCTCGTCCGGGTACACCGGCACGCTCACCGTGTAGACGAAGCGGCCCGTCTGGTCCGGCGTGAAGGTGAAGCCAATGGGCTTCACGTCGTCCGAGGACTCGAAGCGCACGGACTTGCTCGCCACCACCTTGCCTTCCTGCTTGAGCACCACCGGCACGTCCTGGCCGGAGAAGCCCCGGCCGTGCACCTCCACCTCCACGGTGAGCGAGTTGCGCACGAAGGCGAAGTCATCCACCTTCACCCGCTCGACCGCCAGGTCCTTGAGCGCCTCCTGGCCCACCACGAAGGTGGACACCGGCACGCCCAGGTCCGCGAGCGCCGCGCGCGCCCGGCCCACCGCGCCATTGGCCAGCTCCACGTTGTCCGCGCCATCGCTCAAGAGCAGCACGCCGCCGAGCTTCTTGGCCCCTTGAGCCCCCGCGCCCACCGAGCGCAGGGCCGACAGCAGGTCCGACGTGCCCGCGCGCGCCGGCTCCTTCGTGAGCGTCTCGGCGGTGACGGGCGCCAGCTCCGGGTCGAAGCCATACACCTCCACCGCGTAGCGATCCTGGAGCGCCGCGAGTCCCGACGCCGCGCCCTCCAGGAAGGAGGCCGCCTGGGCCGAGCGCGTCACGCCTCCGGGCTCCACCGGGAAGTTCATGGAGGCCGAGCGGTCCACCAGCACCGCCAGCCGGTTCTTCATCCGCGCCACCTGGAGGTTGCGGATGCCGGGCTCCAGCAGGAAGAAGAGCGCCGCGAGGCCCGCGCCCAGGCGCAGGCCCCAGAGCGCCCAGCGCCGCGCCCGCGAGGGCTCGCGCCGCACGCCCCACGCCGCCAGTCCCACGCCGAGCGCCACGCCCACCCCCAGCAGCACCAGCACCCAGACGGGCAGCGGCGAGAGGCTGACGAGCTTCCAGGCATTGAAGGGAGTGGTGTCCATGAATGACAGTCGAAGTCCCGCGCGTCAGCGGCGCTTGTTGAGGATGAGCGGCAGGTGGACGGCGTCGTCCTTGTAGTCCAGGCAGAGCGCGTACATGCAGAGATTGATGCCCAGGCGCACCGCCAGCTCGCGCTGGGGCTCGCCCCCGGGAGTGACGTCGAACTCGTAGTCCCCCAGCTCGCCGCGGCTCCACGCCCCCGCCAGGTCGTTCTGCGAGTACATCACCGCGGCGCGCTTGCCCACCATGGCCGCCTCGAGCTGGGGCTTGTTGAGCACGCGGCCCGGCGCGGAATCCAGCAGGAAGAAGCTCTTGAAGACGACGTGGGTGGAGGGCACGGGGGTGAGCGGGCTGCGGGGCAGCACCCGGGCGATCTCCCGGCGGAAGCTCGCATCGAAGCCGTCCCCGTCGCTGCCGTCATTGGCGTCCGCGAGCAGGAAGCCCCCGAAGGTGAGGTAGCGCCGCAGGTTCTCCACCTCCGCGGTGCTGAAGGGCGGAAAGCCCCCATCCCCGCCCAGGTAGAGGAAGGGGTATTCGAAGATCTCCGGGCTGGAGAGGGCGAAGGGGCGGGCATCGGGCAGCACCTCCACGGAGGTACGCCGTTGCACCTCCCAGGAAATGCGCCGCAGACCGGACAGGCGGGCATCCCAGTGGCCGCCGTGCCGGGCCACCGCGGGGATGAAACGGCTCTTTTCTCCGAAGGCGGACGCACGTCCGGCCAGCAGCGGGACGAGCGCCGCGCTCCCGAACAGCAGGTGGCGACGGCTAAGGGGGCGCACGGGCATGGGGGACCTATATACCGTCGACGCGCCATCGCATTCCCCGCTATACAGGAGGGCCATGGCGAAAGGCGGACAGACGCCCAGGGAGCCCGTATCCCCCCGGATGCAGGCGGCGTGGAAGCTCAAGGAGGCCGGGGACGTGGTGGCCGCGCGGCACGCCGCCGAACGGCTCCTCGCCGAGCCCTCGGCCCCCGAGGATCCGGCCCAGGCCGCGGAGCTGTTGCGCCGCGGCACCACCCCCCCCGCGCTCTACGGCTACGCGGCCCTGGCCGCCCTCTTCCTCGTGCTGCTCGTGCTCCTCGCCGCCACGCGCTACTAGGACATCCACTTGGACGCCTACCTCGAGGCCCTCAAGGCCTACCAGAGCTTCAACCCCTCGGGCTGGGTGGCCCTCTACCGGGTGCTGCCCATGTGGGCCGGCATCGTGAGCGTCGTGCTGGGGCTCATCCTCCTGCTGTTGGGGGGGGGCCGCCTGTTCCGCGTCCTGGCCGGCCCCATCGGGGCGTGCATCGCCCTGGGGTGGACGGGCGTGCTCATCACCCGCTTCTCCCTCGGGTGGGCGGATCCGCGTCTGATCAACTTCATCGCCCCCGCGCTCGCGCTCGTGGGGTTCCTCTTCCCACCCATCATCGTCTACCTGGGCGTGGGAATCCCCCTGGGGCTGCTCGGCGGGGAGATCGCCGGGCCCAATGACTTCGTCATCGGGTTCGCGCCGGGACTCATCCTCGGCGGGCTCATCGGCGTGGTGCTCTACCGGCAGATGGCCGCCATCATCGCCTCGTGCTTCGGCGGGTGGCTGCTGGTCATCGGGGCCATGGCCGCCCTGCACCGCTTCACGGGCCTGGTGGGCGTCATGGCCAAGCAGCCCTGGGGCATCGTCATCGCCGCGGGCCTCTTCGCGCTCGCCGGCAGCATCTATCAAATCGCCGTGCGGCCCTCCCCCGAGGAAGCCGAGCGGCAGCGCGCCGAACGCCAGAAGCTCAAGCAGCGCAAGGCGGAACAGAAGGCCCTCGAGAAGCGTTGGAGCGTTCCCCGGGGCGGCGATTAGGCCCGGGACTCGGTCTTTACCTGCACCTGGGCCGCGCGTAGAGTCCGCGCCCCCCTCACCCTCCCCCCGGGACGAGCGACACCGATGCGCCAGGCCAGACGCAAGGAGAAGAACGCCGACACCAGGGAGCCCAGGCGCTCCGAGCCCCCGCCAGAGTCCACCCCGGGGCCGACGAAGGAGCCTTCCGGGGAACCGGCCGCGGAGGCCCCGCCCGCCTGGAAGAAGCCCGAGGGACTGTCCCTCCGGGGATGGGCGGTGCTCGGCGCCGTGCTCGTCCTCCTGCAATTCCCCCTCATCCACTACGCCCTCTTCCGGGGCGAGCCCGCCACCACCACCCAGGTGCCCTACTCCCAGGACTTCTCGGATCCAGGCGTGGTGGCGCGCGACTTCTTCTCCACGGGCGGCTTCTGGCGCGTGGTGAATGGCCAGTTGCTGTCGCCCGGCGTGAAGAACAACCCGCTGTGGCTCCAGGCGTCACTGCCCGCGGACGTGGCCGTCGAGTTCGACGTGCGCTCCGAGTCGCCCGAGGGCGACATCAAGGTGGAGCTCTTCGGCGACGGCTCCGACCATGCCTCCGGCTACATCTTCATCCACGGTGGGTGGAACAACACGCTGTCCATCATCGCGAGGCTGGACGAGCACGGCACGCCCCTGGACAAGCTCCAGCGCCAGGCGCGGAGCGTGGCGGAGCAGAAGGGCGACGCGCAGCAGGCGGGCCTCGTGGAGACGGGCGTCTTCCGCGCCAGGACGCACATGCGCGTGGAGGCACGGCCCTATCCGGTGACACGGGGGCAGACGTATCACTGGCGTATCGAGCGCAAGGGCTCGCTGCTACGCTGGAGCATCGACGGCAAGCCCTTCATGCAATTCGATGATCCAATCCCCCTGGTGGGAAAGGGTCACGACCGCTTCGGGTTCTCCAGCTGGGAGGCCCAACTCTTCTTCGACAATCTGAAGATCGAGCCGCTGTAGCACCAGGAACCACTCCCAGCCACCCGCGGCGAATCAGGAATCAGGGGAACACAACGTGCGCAGAGTCGGAATCTTTGGCTGGGGAGTGGTCGCGCCCCGGTCCCGGAACATCGAGTCCTTCGAGAAGAACCTCGCGACGTCGGACAGCTGGCTGTCCGCGTTCAACGGCTTCGGTCCCAACAACTTCCTGGTGGGCAACCCGGACTTCGACTTCGCCGAGTACAAGCCGTGGGTGGACGCGCGCTTTCCCGCCACGCGCTTCGCCCAGCTCGACAAGAAGATGGGCATGCCCACGAAGATGGCGATCGGCTCCTTCATCCAGGCGCTGGGGCAGAACCCCGGACTGGAGCAGGCGCTGCAGGCGCTGGGGCCTCGCGCCCACGTCTACGTGGGCACCGGGCTCGGGGACCTGCCCACCGTCCATGACATCACCCTGAACCTGCACCGCGCGCAGCGCCGCTGGGACCGCTTCTGGGCGGCGCCCGAGCGCAACTCCGCCCTGCGCCACTGGCTGGAGACGCGCGAGCCCCTGCCCGGCCTGCCGCCCGAGCCCACCACGGTGGACGAAAACGACCGCGACGAGGCCGAGGAGAAGTGGTGGCACTTCTGGGCGGGCCAGTCGGCCGAGTTGCGCGAGTACCTCGCCGAGCAGAAGGAGATCGAGGGCCTGGGCGTGGAGAGCGGCAACGTGGAGGCCGCCAAGCTCGCCGTCATCAAGGAGAAGCGCACGCGCAACCAGCGCCTGCAGAAGAAGTGGGGCGCGCCCGAGCCGCCGTGGAACGCGGTGCCGGCGGAGATTTTGTGGAACATCCACAACATGCCCGCCGCGCAGATCTCCATCATGGGCAAGCTCACCGGCATGTCGTTCGCGCCCGTGGCGGCCTGCTCCTCGTTCGGCTACGGCCTGAAGCTGGCGCTCGACGCCATCCACCGCGGTGACGCCAAGGCGGTGGTGCTGGGCATGACGGATCCCCCGCCGCACCCGCTCGTGGTGGGCGGCTTCTACAACGCGCGCGTGGTGAGCGCGGACGGCGCCGTGTCCAAGCCCCTCACGCAGCTGCGCGGCACGCACGTGGCCGGCGGCTCGGTGGTGTGGATCCTCGGGGACCTGGAGCACTTCACCGCCCAGGGCTTCAAGCCGCTGGGCATGGAGCCGCTGAGCGTGGGCGTCACCTCGGACGCCGACCACATCATCACTCCCTCGAAGGAAGGCCCCACCGTGGCCATCCACGAGGCCCTGCGCCAGGCGGGCTTGAGCCCCGCGGACATGGGAAGCTGGGACCTGCACGCCACCGCCACCCCGGGGGACTACCTGGAGATGGAGACGCTGCGCGCGGTGCTGCCCGAGACGGTGCTCGTCACCGCGCGCAAGGGCACCTTCGGCCACGGCATGGGCGCCGGAGGCGGCTGGGAGCTGACGGCCCAGTACCTCGGCTACGCGCGCGGCCAGGTGTTCCCCACGCCCCTGAGCGAGGGCGAGCTCAACAAGGAGATCGGCCGCGTGCACGAGCGCTACGTGTTCGACTCGCCCGTGGCCTCGCCCCAGGGCTGCGCCGGCAAGCTGTCCATGGGCGTGGGCGGCATCAACGCCTGCGTCATCTCCCGCCCCTGGCGTTGAGGCGGGGCGCGGCGCCTAGTTGATCCGCACCGAGTCGCCCTCGGTGCGCACCTGCTCGATGGACACGCCCATGAGCCGCGTCAACAGCTCGCGCGCCAGCTCGCGCGCCGTGCGCTGCTGCGCCGGCTGGCGCGTGTCCCGCCCCTCCGAGTAGAGCCCGAGGATGATGGAGCCCGAGAGCACGGCGGACTCGTACAGCTCCTGCTTCTCCCGGTCCGACAGTCGCTGCTCCTTGAGCCGCAGGGCGAAGCTGGCGTTGATCTGCCGCAGCATGCTCTCCTGCTGCGTGCGGCTGAGCCCCTGGCCGTCCTTGAGCACGCTGTAGGAGGCACCGAAGAGGAAGTTGAAGGCGCCCGCCAGGTTGTTCTTCAGGCGGAAATCATCATCGCGATCGAGCTGCTGCTCGTACTGCCGGAGCAGCAACATCAGGGACGCCTCGAGCTGCCGGCGCGCCTCCTTGTCCAGGCCGGGCACGGCCTCCGCCACCCGCTTGGGCATGATGGGGTTGCCCACGGTGCGAAACGACGACACCGACAGCGGCAGCAACTCGGGGGAGATGGCCTCCTCGTCCCCCGCGCGGCCCGACGGCTTCTCACGCGCGACGTCCGCGCGGCCCTTCCCCGGAAGGGACAGCTTGAAGCCACCGCCCGCGAACACTCCGCTGTCGTACTCGCGATAGGCACTCAGGGGCCGGGCGACCGCGGGCCACACCCCGCTGCCCAGGGCGCACACCGTCGCGAGGACGGCGACCTTCCTGTAAACACTTCTCATGCCCCCTCCGATGGCTGGAACACAGAATCCACCCGGCACCCACCTCCCATTCCAGCCCACGGTCCCGGTCTGGCGCGGAGCATCATCGGAAAGCGCGGGGTGGGCAAGCAGTCCGCTCGCCGTGCCCGCACCGGTATCATCGTCCTGGTAGGACCACGAACTTCATGCCGCTCTCCCTGCACCGTGGTGTCAGTCTCGCCGTGCTCGCCTCCGCCCGCACCGAGGCCGAGCACCATGAGGACCTGGGCTGCAGCATCCAGGGCCCCACCTCCCGTCCCGTGCGCCGGGCCCAGCTCGCGCTCAAGCAACAACTCGCGAAGCTCGGCCCCGAGCGCGCCCTGCGCGAGGCGCGCGCCCTGGTGCGCTGGCTCGAGGACACGCCCCGCTACGCCGCGCTGTGCACCGAGGGCCGCCGCCGTCTGGGCCGGCGTCCCGTGCGGCACGAGGTGCTCTTTCCCGACGCCACCCGGCACACGCCCCGCGTGCTGCACCTGCGCAAGGAGGAGCAGGGGCTCGACTTCCCCGTGAAGGCGCGCGAGTGGCCCGCGCTCGCCGAGCTCTTCGCGACGCTGGCGCGCGGGGCGACCGCCGCCGAGCTGCGGGCCCTCTCGGCGCTGCCGGCCGCGGGTGAGCTGCTCGCGGACCTGTCCGACGCGGGCTGGCTCGTGCGCCACGAGGCGCCGGTGGAGGTGCCCACGCCGGGCGCGCTCTTCGTCGGCCACAACACCGTGCTGGTGGCGAGCGCGAAGGCACGCGTCCTCGTAGACCCGTACTTCCGCCCCGCGCACCCGTTGGACCGGGCGGACTACCAGCCCATGCAGCCCAGGGACATCGGGCCGGTGGACGCGGTCGTCATCACCCACTCGCATGGGGACCACTTCCACCTGGGCTCGCTGCTGCAACTGCCGCGCGACACGCGCATCTTCGTGCCCACGGTGGCGCGCGAGAGCCTCTTCTCCACCGACTGCGCCCTGCGGCTGCGGCAACTGGGCTACACCCGGGTGGAGCCGCTGCGCTGGGGCGAGGAGCGCCTGGTGGGGGACATCACCGTGCGCGCCCTGCCCTTCCACGGCGAGCAGCCCACCGATGGCGAGGGCCTGTACCCGGGGCTCTTCAACGAGGGGAACACGTGGCTCTTGCGCGCGCCGGGCTTCTCCGCGGCCTTCTTCGCCGACGCGGGGCATGACGTGCGCGGAGACATGGAGGGCGTGTGCCGCGCGCTGCGCGAGGAAGCGCCCGTGGACGTGCTCTTCTGCGGGGTGCGCGGCTTCCGGCTCGAGCCGCTCTTCTTCGGCTACACCACGCTGGACGCCTACCTCGTCGACGTGCCCGTGGACGCGCTCACCCGGCCCCAGCGGCTCATGGCCGGCCCCGAGGAGGCACTGCGCTACGGCGAGCTGCTCGGCGCGCGCTATGTGGTGCCCTGCGCGGATGGCGGCGCCCCGTGGTACTGGCGCGAGGGAATGGGCCCGCGCTACCCCGGCTATCCGGGCGAGCCCGTGAGCGGCGCCAGCACCCAGGACGAGAACCCGGACGCGGACCCCTACCCCGAGCGGCTGGAAGAGGTACGCCGGCGCGAGCGGCACGGGCCCAGGGCCCTGCTGCTGCGTCCCGGCGAGGCGCTGGCGTGGCGGGGCCGCAAATCCCCCGAGCGCCTGCAGTACCCCCGCTTCCAGTGGCCGTTCGGTGCTCCGCCCGAGCCGGGAAGGGACTGAGCGCCGGGCCGGGGAGCAAGCACCCGAGCCTCGCGCTTCACCCTCCGTGCTGCACGCGCCGGGAAGCGGATCGACCTTGAAGCCTCGTCGGTCATTCGATTCCGAAAGGGGACGGGACATGAAGGGTCGTCAGCGCGTGTGCAAGAAGCACATCCGGCAGGCCGGGTGGAGCATCGCGAACGAGGGGCAGCGGGAGCAGAAGTACCATCTCGAGCTGCATGGGCCCCGCGGGGAGCAGATGAAGGTCGACGCCACCTCCAAGGCCCTGGCCTATCGCCACGCCGAGCGGCAGGTGGCCGGAGCGGAGCCGGGCGCCGCCCTCTGGGCGCAAACCTGAGAGCGGCTGCTCGCCAGGGGGGCAGCCCGCCAGACGAGGTTTTCTCCGCCGCTCTGCGCTCGGTCGCCCCCGGACCCACCTTTGCCGATAGGACAACCGAGGGCGTGCCATGAGCGACATCGACACCCAGATGGCTGGGCAGGACACCACGCAAGCACAGGACGAGCAGTCGAAGCGGCCCAGCAAGGCGCCTCCGCCGATGCAGGCGGACCAACGCACCCCCATCGAGCGGGGCGCGCACCTGCTGGCCCTGAGCACGCTCAAGAACGCGGAGATTCCCTTCGTGGTCGCGGGCGCCTACGCGCTGCATGTCTACACGGGCATCTATCGCAGCACCAAGGACCTGGACATCTTCCTCAAGCGCGAGCACGTGCAGCGCGCCATGGAAGCCCTGTCGAGCATGTCCTTCCAGACGAAGATGCATGACCCCGTGTGGATCGCCAAGGCGTACGCCAACGACGAGTACTTCGCCGACCTCATCTTCAGCTCGGGCAACGGGGTGGCGGTGGTGGATGACCTGTGGATCGACCGGGCCCAGTCCGGTGTCGTCCACGGCCTGCCCATCCTCGTGGCGCCGCCCGAGGACATCATCTGGTCCAAGGCCTTCGTCTGCGAGCGCGAGCGCTTCGATGGCACGGACATCAACCACCTCATCCTCGCGCGCGGCAAGCAGATGGACTGGAAGCACCTGATGATGCGCTTCGAGCCACATTGGGAAGTGCTCCTGGCCCACGTCACCTTCTACCGCTTCAGCTACCCGGGCCAGCGCGACCACGTGCCGCAATGGGTCTGGGAGGAATTGCTCGACCGGGCGCGCCGTCAGCAGAACGAGCCGGACAAGAAGAAGCTCTGCCGGGGCATGCTCATCGCCCAGGGCCAGTACCGCGTGGACGTCGAGCACTGGAACTACACCGATGCCCGCGTGGAAGAGGTGCCTACCTTCCGCGACTACAAGAAGCCCTGAGCGCGCACCTCGGCCCGCGGTCCTCCGACAGGCACATCCACCCGGGTGTGCCTGTCGTGCTTTCCGCAATCGTTTCGATCGCCGCGAACTTCACTCCGCCGCGAGAACTCCAGCCACGAGAGAACCCCCCGGACAAGACAAGACAGAGAGGGCCGGTCGTTTTTTCGGGTTAATTCGCGACATTCATTAAAAACTCGTTTTCCTGTTCCTGCCTAGACTGGGAATGAGGTAGAGAGACTTCATTCAACCCAGACACAGGGGACAGGCATGCCTTCCATTGGCGTGGCACGAGGTATTTCCATTGTTTCGCGCATGAACCGCTGGGGCCGGACGGGCCTGGCCCTGACCCTGGGCTTGTCCCTGGGATGCGCGGGCATGGACGAGGCGGGCAGCTACGAGGGCGAGCTGCGGATGTTCGCCGTGGACAACGCGGATGGCTCGCACCAGCTGGGGTACGGCCTGGTGGCCGGAGACGGCACGACGCTCGAGCTGAAGTTCGACGGCGAGCCCACGGCGAAGCCGGGAGACCGCCTCATCGTCCGCGGTGAGCGCGTGGGCCGCTCGGGCCATGTGGGCGAGCAGTTCTCGGTGCACTCCTTCGACGTCGTCACCCCGGCGTCCGAGGGCCTGTCCACCTCGCGCGACGCCCTCGCGGGCGGCACCGCGAAGACGGCGCGGGTGGCCATCCTCCCCCTGGTGTTCCCGGGCACCACGGCGCGCATCGACACCGCCACCGCCCGGCAGCGCCTGGACACGGTCACCGCGTACTACAAGGAGCTCTCCTACGGCTCCTGGACCGTCCAGGGCGACGCGCTCGCGCCGCTGAACATGCCCAAGCCGACCAGCTGCGCGCTGGATGTCATCAACAGCTCCGCGCGTGCGGCGGCCAAGAGCCAGGGCATCAACCTGGATGTCTATGCGCACGTGGCCTTCGTCATTCCCAACAACCCGGGCTTCAGCGATTGCGCTTGCGGCCTCGCGTGGATTGGCAATCCGCCCACGTCGTCCTCGCCGGGCATCGGCCAGGGCAGCCTCTACACGTGCACGGATCCCAACGCCTTCGCGCACGAGATGGGACATGGCTTTGGCATGAACCACTCGCCCACGGCGCGCTGCGGCACGGGCGTGGCCTACCGGCGCGATCCCTTCGCCACCTGCAGCCCCGATGAGTACGGCAACCGCTTCAACACCATGGGCGGCGGACTCGGGCACCTGGATGCCTTCCACAAGTCCACCATGGGCTGGCTGAACAAGTGCAACATCGTGCGCGCCTCGCGCGACGCCACGTATGACCTCGTGCCCATCCAGACGTCCTCCACCGGCATCCAGGCCCTGGAGATCTCCACCGGCGGCGACAAGGATGGCAGCAACCCCCTCTACTACTGGGTGGAGTACCGCAACCCGGCGCTCGCCACCTTCAACGCGGGGCCGGATGGCGCGCCCGAGGTCAACACGGGCGTGCACATCAACGTCGCCCAGGACTTCCGCTCCTCCAGCGCCCTGTACTCCCGGCCCCTGCTGTTGGACCTCGCGCCCAACTACCCCAACACCCACCGCGACCCCCGCCTCACCGCGGGCCGCACCTTCACGGATCCCGACAACCGCGTGAGCATCACCGTGGTGTCGCAGAGCAGCACCAAGGCCACGGTGAAGGTCTCCTTCCCCAACGGCGGCACGGGCACCAACACCTGCGCGGACGGCACGCTGCCCGGCGGTGGCACCCCGCCCGGTCCCCAGGATGGCTCCATCGTGCGCTTCGTCGCGAAGCACAGCGGCAAGTGCCTGGACGTCCCCAACTCCAGCACCACGAGCGGGACCGCCCTCCAGCAGTACACCTGCAACGGGACGAACGCCCAGGCCTTCCGCCTGCAAGCGGTCATCGGAGGCTTCAACCTCGTGAACGTCAACAGCGGCAAGTGCGTCGACGTGAGCAACTCCAGCACCGCGGACGGCGCCACCATCCAGCAGTGGGATTGCAACACCACGAGCGCCCAGACCTTCAGCCTGAACGCGCTGAGCAGCGGGGGCTACACGGTCGTGAACGCCAACAGCGCCAAGTGCGCCGATGTCGACGCCTCCTCGCTCAATGACGGGGCAAAGGTGCGCCAGTGGAGCTGCAACGGCGGCTCCAACCAACAGTGGACGCTCCAGCAGTAACCGGAAGCACGCCCGGGCGGTAAGGGGCTCACCCGCCGGTCCGAGGACCCCGGGCGAGCCCGCCGCCGCCGTGTTACCAGGGGCTCACCATGTCCCTGTCCACGCTCTGCCTGCACTGCGGTCTGTGCTGCGACGGCACGCTCTTCACCCACGTGCCGCTCCAGCGCACCGAGGCCGCCCCGCTCCGGGCGCTCGGCCTGCCGGTGAAGGAGCGCGAGGACGGCACCAGCGTACTGCCCCAGCGCTGCGCGGCCCTGGACGGACGCCACTGCACCGCCTACGCCGCGCGCCCCGAGGGCTGCCGCCGCTACCACTGCCAGCTCTTCTCCGCGCTCGCCGAGGGCGAGGTGTCCCTGCCCGAGGCCCTCGCCGTGGTGGACGGGGCGCACGCCCTGCTCGCCCCCCAGGGCGCCGGACGGGGCCCCGAGCTGGAGGCCTACCTGGACCGGCACTTCCGGGGACGGCACCGGCGCTGAAGACGCCCGGCCTAGCTCTTGGGCACCGCCACCAGGTCGAAGTCCGGGATGTGCTCGCGCATGTACTCGCGCATCCGGTTGATGAGCGCGGCCTCGATCTGCCGGGCCCGCTCGCGGCTCACCCCGTACTTGTCGCCGATGTCCTGGAGCGTGAGCGGCTCGTCCGAGATGAGCCGGTGCTCGAAGATGTAGCGCTCCTTGCCCTCGAGCGACTGGGAGAACGTCTGGAGCTTCTCGCGGAACAGGGCGCGCAGTTCCTCGTTGCCCAGCCGCTCCTCCGCCCCCTGCGAGGACGAGGGCAGCATCCGGTCCCCCCGGGTCGCCGTCGAGTCGTCTCCGCCCACGGGCGCGTCCAGCGACACCTCGTCGTGCCCCAGCCGCTGGTCCATCTCCACCACGTCCTGCTCGGTGACGTTGAGGCGGTCCGCCAACATCTTCGGCGTCACCTCGAAGCCCTGCGCCACCAGCTTCTCCTGCTCCTGGCGCAGCTTGAAGAAGAGCTTCCGCTGGGCCTCCGTCGTCCCCAGCTTCACCATCTTCCAGTTGTCCATGATGTAGCGGAGGATGTAGGCGCGAATCCACCACGCCGCGTACGAGCTGAGCTTCACTCCCCGTTCGGGATCGTACTTCTTCACCGCCTGCATCAACCCGATGTTGCCCTCCTGCACCAGGTCCAACAGGGACAGCGGGTTGCGGTGGTACTCGTGTGCCAGCTTCACCACCAGACGCAGGTTGGAAGCCACCAGCCGGTACGCCGCCTGCACGTCGCCCGTGTCCCGGAGGCGCCGGGCGAGCGACACCTCCTCCTCCCGGGTGAGCAGGGGGTGGCGGTGCACCTCGTTCATGTAGGACTGGAGGGGGTCGGCCCGGGTCACCGCCGACTCGCCCGCCCTCACCAGGGCGCGCGTCGGGGGGACGGGGGTGGCTTCCACCTCGGCCTCCACCTCCTCCAGTTCCTCGAGGACGGGCTCGAGGGACTCCGGATCGACCGATTCCGGCTCCACCGACTCGGATTCCTGGGGCGCGGGGGCCTCGGCGGGCCGTTTGGCCCGGCTCCGAGAACCTGTCCCCGCCGTTTTCTTCCGCCCATTCGCCATGGGGGGTTTCTTAAGCAAAGTGCTCCGATTGTTGCCACAGCGTAATGCAGGGGTTATGCCCCCTGCTTGATGAGTGACATCGATACCCCGGAGCAGCCGGGAAACACTGCCGAAGCCTCGTCCCGCCCCGCCGAGTACGTGGCGGACGTCAGCTTCGATGACCTGAACCTTTCCGAGCCCCTGCGGCGCGGCATCGCCGAGCGCGGCTACACCCATCCCACGCCCGTCCAGGCGAAGGCCTTCCGGCCCGTCGTGGAGGGCAGGGATCTCATCGTGCGGAGCAAGACCGGCACGGGCAAGACGGCCGCCTTCGGCCTGCCCCTGCTGGAGAAGCTGTCGGCGGAGGACAAGCGCGTGCGCGCCCTCATCCTCTGCCCCACGCGCGAGCTGGCGCTCCAGGTGTCCGAGGAGCTCACCGCCCTGGGCAAGTACAAGGGCGTGCGCGTGGCCGCCATCTACGGCGGCGCCTCCATGAAGCAGCAGGAGGACGCGCTCGAGGAGGGCACGCAGATCATCGTCGGCACGCCTGGCCGGGTGTTCGACCACATCAACCGCGGCAACCTCAAGCTCGACGGCTGCACCCACGCGGTGCTCGACGAGGCCGACGAGATGCTCAACCAGGGCTTCTACGAGGAGGTCACCCGCATCCTCGACCGGCTTCCGAAGGACCGGCAGGTGCTGCTCTTCAGCGCCACCGTGCCCACGGACATCCAGAACCTCATCGCGCGCTACACCACCAACGCCGAGACGCTCCTGCTCTCCGGCGACGTGTTCACCGTGGAGCACATCCACCACGTGCGCTACGACGTGTCGGACGCGTTCCCCAAGCCGCGCAACCTCATCTACGTGCTGGAGGCCGAGGAGCCCAGCAACGCCATCATCTTCTGCAACACCCGGGATGACACGGCGCTCGTCACGGCGGTGCTCAACCGCAACGGCTTCGACGCGGAGCTGCTCAACGGGGACCTGCCGCAGAAGGAGCGCGAGCGGGTGATGGCCAAGGTGAAGCGGGGCGAGGTGGCCTTCATGGTGGCCACGGACATCGCCGCGCGCGGCATCGACATCTCCGGCCTCGAGTACGTCATCAACTACTCGCTGCCCGAGGACCCGGCCGTCTACCTGCACCGCGTGGGCCGCACCGGCCGCATCGGCAACAAGGGCACCGCCATCAACCTCTTCTCCGGCCGCGAGCTGGCCACGTACACCACGCTGGAGAAGAAGTTCGGCATCAAGTTCGAGAAGAAGGAGATGCCCGCGCCCGAGGAGGCCATGCGCCTGTGGGCCGAGCGCCACGTGCGGGAGATCCGCGAGGCCGCCTCCAGTTCCATCTTCGAGGGCTTCCTGCCCCTGGCCGCCCAGCTCAAGGGCCGCGCGGACGCGGATGACCTCATCGCCTTCCTGCTCAAGTACTTCTTCAGCCGTCTGCGCATGGAGAAGGCCCAAGCCAGCGAGCAGGCGGGCGAGGCCCCCGCCGCCCGTCCGCCCGAGCCCCGCCGCAAGGAGCGGGGCGAGCGCACCGAGCGCGAGCGTCCGCCCCGCCGCGAGGAGCGGGAGCGGCCCCCGCGCCGGGACGAGCGCCGCGCGGAAGGCCCGGGTGAGTCGCGCCGGGAGGACCGGGGCGACAAGCGCCGCCGGGAGCGCCCCGAGCGCGGCCCCTCGCGCATGGACGCCGCCGCGGGCGAGGTGAAGCTGTGGATCAACCTGGGCACCGAGGACGGCCTCGGGCCCGGCAGCATCGTCACCGCGCTGGAGGAGGCAGGTGCCCCGGCCAACAAGGTGCTGCGCGCCGACCTCAAGCCCGGCTTCGCCTACGTCTTCGTCGCCGAGGAGGACCTGGCGGCCTTCGAGGCGCTGAGCGGCAAGCCGTACAAGGAGAAGACGCTCAAGGTGGAGAAGAGCCGGCCGCGCGGCGAGCGCGATCCGAACCGCCCGCCGCCCTCCCCCGACGCGGGCCCCGGCGAGTCGAAGCTGCGCTTCAACCTGGGCACGGACGACGGCCTGGACGAGGCGAAGTTCATCGCCGCCCTGGAGGCCGCCGGTGCTCCCGCGGGCAAGGTGAACAAGGCGCTCTTGCGCGGCCACTACGGCTACGCCTACGTGCCCGAGTCCGAGGCGCAGGCCTTCGAGGCGCTCGACGGCAAGTCCCACGGCGACAAGGCCATCAAGGTGGACAAGCACCGGCCCCGCAGCACCCGCGAGCGCCCGCCCCGCCCCGAGCGGAGCGAGCGCACCGAGACGCCCGAGGTGCCCGGCCAGGCGCGTCTCTGGGTGGGCCTGGGCCGCTCCGACGTCGCGGACGAGGCGGCCCTCACCACCGCCCTGGAGTCGCTCGGTGCCCCGGCGGGCAAGGTGCAGCGCGTGGAGCTCAAGCCCTCCTACGCCTACGTCTTCATCGCCGAGGAGGACGTGGCCGCCTTCGAGGCGCTCCAGGGCAAGCCCCACAACGACAAGCCGCTCAAGCTGGAGCGGGCCCGGCGCAAGTAGTCCTCCCACCGGAAGCGCGCGTCAGGGCACGGCCTTCGCCCGGGCCCGGCGCTCCCGGTGGTAATGCGCACCACACAGCTCCCGGGCCAGCACCGGCTTGCCGCAACCCGGCTCCCGGCACTCCGGGGGCGGCGCGGCGGGAGGTGGCGGCTCGGAGCGCCCGGTGAACAACACTTCCGCCACCGCCAGCAGCCGGTCCACCTCCGGGCGCGACAGTGCGTTCTTCCGGACGAAGTCCACCAACCGGTGCGCCCCCGCGTCCTCGTCTTCCTCGCGGAAGAGGTCGGCCAGGGGCACGCCCAGTGCCTCGGCGACCTGGACCAGGGTCTCATAGCTGGGGCTGCGCTCGCCGCGCTCCAGCAGGGACGCGAAGCTCGCCGAGATGCCACACCGGGCGGCGAAGTCCTCCTGCTTGAGACCCCGGCGCTCGCGCAGCGCGCGGATGCGGCGGGCCAATCCCCGCAGGGCACCGCTCGTGTCCGTCACCAACGGGGAACTGGAGCGCATGACCAACCCATGGTAGCGCAAGACTCGCCGTTGCTGGTATCGCGCCCAAGGGAGCACTCCGGCCATGCAAGCCGTTGAAGGAATCCATCATTACTTCCGCAGGGCCGCGCGCATCATGGACGTGGGCGAACGCATCGAGACGCTGCTCGCCACCCCCCTGCGCGAGGTGAAGGTCCAGGTCTCCATCGAGCTGGACACGGGGGAGATCCGCACCTTCCACGGCTACCGCATCCAGCACGACAACAGCCGCGGCCCCATGAAGGGCGGCCTGCGCTACCACCCCAGCATCACCCAGGAGGAGTGCGCGACACTCGCCTCCTTGATGACGTGGAAGACGGCCGTGGTGAACCTGCCCTACGGCGGCGCCAAGGGTGGCATCGCGGTGGACACCACCCAGCTGTCCATGAAGGAAGTGGAGCGCCTGACGCGCAAGTACGTGGACCAGGTGCAGGACCTCATCGGCCCCACCCGCGACATCGCCGCCCCCGACGTCAACACCAACCCCCAGGTGATGGCGTGGATCATGGACCAGTACTCGCGCTACCACGGGCACTCGCCCGCGGTCGTCACCGGCAAGCCGCCGGAGCTCTACGGCACCCGGGGCCGGGACTCGGCCGCCGGACGCGGCCTGCTCTACATCACCCGGGAAATCCTCCGGGACACGGGCCTGCCCATGAAGGGCACGCGCTTTGCCCTCCAGGGCTTTGGCAACGTGGGCAGTCACACCGCGCAGCTGCTCTGGCAGGACGGGGGTGTGATCGTGGCCGTGTCCGACGTGTACGGCGGCGTGTACAACCCCCAGGGATTGGATGTCCCCGGCCTCTTCGAGCACGTCAAGCGCACGGGCACCGTGACGGGCTTCGGCGGCGGCCAGGCGTGCTCGAACGAGGAGGTCATCGCCTCGGACTGTGACGTGCTCATCCCCGCGGCGCTTGGCCAGGCCATCACGCGCGCCAACGCCCCCCACGTGCGCGCCCGGCTCGTCATCGAGGCCGCCAATGGCCCCACCGAGCCCGAGGCCGACGAAATCCTCGAGAAGCGCGGCGTGCTCGTGGTGCCGGACATCCTCGCCAACGCGGGCGGGGTGACGGTCAGCTACTACGAGTGGGTACAGAACCTCCAGCACCTGTCCTGGGAAGAGGAGCGGGTGAACGCCGAGCTGGAGCGGACGATGAAGGAGGCGTACGACCGGGTCGCCCAGCTCGCGCGCACGCGCAAGGTGCCCCTGCGCACCGCGGCGTACATCCTGGCGATCGGACGGGTGGGCAAGGCCACGGTGCTGCGCGGCATCTGACGGGCGCATGGATGACCCCCCGTCCCTTTCGCCCGGGCCGCGCATCGGCTAAGGGGCGCGACAGGACACCCATGGTCACGCTCCAGGACATCGAGGCCGCCCAGCAGCGCATCGGCGAAGCCATCCACCGCTCCCCCTGCCCGCGCTCCGAGCAGTTCAAGGACATCACCCCGTGCGCGGCGCTCTACTGCAAGATGGAGAACCTGCAGCGCACGGGTGCCTTCAAGGAGCGGGGCGCGCTCAACACCCTGCTCTCCCTGACGCCCGAGGAGCGGGCGCGCGGTGTCATCGCCGCCTCGGCGGGCAACCATGCCCAGGGGCTCGCCTACCACGCCGGCCGCCAGGGCATCTCCAGCGTCATCGTGATGCCCGAGCGCACGCCCATCATCAAGGCCTCGCGCACGCGCTCCTACGGCGCCCAGGTGGTGTTGCACGGCGCCAACTTCGACGAGGCCTACGCCGAGGCCCTGCGGCTGCAGGAGCGCGACGGGCGCGTCTTCATCCACCCCTTCAATGATCCACGCGTCATCGCCGGCCAGGGCACCATCGGTCTGGAGCTGCTCGAGCAGTGCCCCCACATGGACATGGTGGTGGTGCCCATTGGGGGCGGAGGGCTCATCTCCGGCGTGGCGTGCGCGCTCAAGGAGACCAACCCGCGCATCAAGATCATCGGCGTGCAGGCCTCGGCCATCGCGAGCATGAAGGCCTCGGTGGACGCGGGCCAGGTGACGGAGCTGCCCCCGGGCACCACCATCGCGGACGGCATCGCGGTGCGGCGCCCCGGCGACTACACCTTCGAGATGATCCGCCGCTACGTGGACGACATCGTCACGGTGGACGAGGAGGAGATCGCCAACGCCATCCTCCTGCTGCTCGAGCGCGAGAAGACGGTGACCGAGGGCGCGGGCGCGGCGGGGCTCGCGGCGCTGCTCAACGGCAAGATTCCCTCGGCGCGAGGCCGCAAGGTGGTGCTGCTGCTGTCCGGGGGCAACATCGACGTCAACCTGGTCAGCCGCATCATCGAGCGCGGCCTGGTGAAGGACGGGCGCCTGGTGCGGCTGGTGGTGCGCATGCCGGACCGGCCGGGAATGCTCGCGCGGCTCACGACGGGAATCGCCCAGCAGGGCGCCAACGTGGTGGAGATCTACCACAACCGCGCCTTCTCCCGGACGGGCCTGGGCGAGGTGGCGGTGGAGGTGACGCTGGAGACGCGCGGACGCGGCCACATCGAGGAGTTGATGGCGAGCCTGGCGCAGAACGGCTGGCAAGTCGCGGAAGAGACCTGAGATGACGACCGCCTCCCTTCCCCCCCGCGGGCGCGGAGTCTGGGGCACGGCCGCCCTGCTCTGCCTGCTGCCCATCGTCACCTACGCCAGCGTCATCTTCCGCCGCTACGGGCTGCGCGATGACTACGCCATCCTCCGGGAAGCGGAGATGGAGCCCGGCAAGATCTTCCGGGTGTGCGCCTCGCAAGGGCGGCCCCTGTATGGCGCCTTGCTCGAGCTGTCCACGCGCCTCGCCGGCGACATCGACGGCCTGAGCGGGCTGCGGTTGCTGGGCGTCGTGGCGCTCGGGCTGCTCGCCGCCTCGGTGTTCCTGCTCCTGCTGGGCGAGGGGTGGCGTCCGGCGCCCGCGGCCCTGCTCGCCGCCTTCCTGCCCCTGGCGCCCTCGGCGCAGGTGATCGCCAACTGGGGCATCTGCTGGCCCCAGGCGCCGGCCCTCTTGATGGGCGTGGGCGCCTTCGCGCTCGCCCGGCGCGGCCTGCCCTGGCCGCCCCAACCCCTTCCCCGCTCCCATGCATGGCGGCTCGCCGCGGTGGGGGCCATGGCCCTGGCGACGCTCACCTATCAGGCCAGTGGCCTGTTCTACGCCGTGCTGGTGGCGGCGGCCCTCGTGGCGCGGCGCGACGCCTCGCTCCGGGACACCGCGCACTGGCTGGCGCGGCACCTGCTCGTCATGGGTCTGGGGCTGGGCCTCGCGTTCGGCCTCACCAAGCTCGCCTTCGCGCTGGGCTGGCTCACCCCCTCGGTCCGGATGGTGTTCGAGAAGCACTGGCTGGACAAGTTCGCCTGGGCGCTCACCCATGTGCTTCCCAATGCCCTCGCCCTGTCCGTGCTCAACAGCAGCCCCGGCACCCCCTCCCCCGACGGCTATCGGCTCATGGTGGGCGTGACGCTGGTGCTCCTGGGCGCGGGGCTCGCCGTCGAGTTCCAGCGCGCGGGCCACAGGGGCGTGGGCCGCTGGGTGCTCGGCCTGGTGATGCTGTCCGCCATCACCTATTCGGTCAGCTTCCTCGCCGGGGAGCGCTGGCCCTCCTACCGCACCATCTACGCGCTCACCGGCGTGTGGAGCGTCTTCTTCGTCGCGTCGCTCGTGAACCTCGGCGGCGTCTGGCCCTCGCGCGGCCCGCGCGCCGCGACGCTCCTGCTCGGGGGCCTGGTCGCGGCCAGTGCCGTCCTCGCCCACCAGCAATCGCTCGAGCTGTTCGCGCTGCCTCAGGCCCGGGAACTGGCGCTCATGGAGGAGGGCGCGCGCCAGGTGAGACCCCAGGCCCGGCCCCGGGTCTTCGTGCGCTACGCCAAACAGACCGACACCACCGCCCCCCGCCGCTACCTGGACGAGTTCGGCTCCGTGTCGGTGGATGCCGAGTGGGTGGCCAAGGAGATGCTCCGGGAGCTGGTGCAGGAGCGCTTTCCCCAGGAACGGGATGTGAGCCGCTTCTACCGGTTCACCTCCGGACAGGCCCTCGCCGCGCCGAGCAACTACGACATCCTCATCGACATGCGCCGGCCCTTTGAACATCCGCGCGGGGTTTCCCTGCGTCAGCCTCCTCCCCGATGAGGGGTGCCGGGAAACACAGGCATCCCGCTGGACGAAGCCTGTGTTGCCCGGAGCAAACGCGGCTACAGCAAGCGCATCAGCTCCATCACGTGCGCGTCCTGCTCGCCGGCCTCGGCCAGCGCCTCCGCCAGGCGCAGCACGTAGTCGCGGTTCGTCCCGCTGGGGCCCTGGGCGGAGCGCACCACCGCCGCGATCTCCTCCAGCGGGGAGGGCCCCAGGTAGTGGGGATTGGAAGGGCCGGCTACGTACACCAGGGCGTCCAGCAGCGTGGCCTCGCGCGTCTCCAGGATCACCCGGTGCCGCTCGTACCCATTCTGTTCGCGGTAGTCCAGGTGGGCCAGCACCTCCTCCACCCGCTCGGTGGCGATCCGGTACGCCATCCCCCAGCAACGCGCGCCGGGCTCGGGCACCAGCGTCACCACCCGTCCGGGCGCCGCCGGCACGCCCCGGTGGTCCGTCGAGGACTGCCAGAAGCGCCGCGCCCAGCCCGTCAGCCACGCGTGACGCCGCTCCTCGTACGCGAAGGAGGGGCGGAAGATGAGTGAGCCGTAGCCGAATATCCACATGGAGACGTTCCCGCGCGCCATCCTACGCGGCGAGCCCGTGGCGGTCACCGGCTCCGCGCTCCTGGAGGAGCAGCGGCGCGTCATGCGCCCGGGGGCCCTACCGGAAGCCGGACCGGGAGACCCCGGCGGACACGGTGCCGCGGAGGCGTTCCCGGCTGACAGTCATTCCCAGTCATCTTCCAGTCATTTCCCTACCACCCGCCAGTCATTTCCCAGTCATTTTCCAGTCATTCTTGGATGGCTTCATTTCATGGGGGTGCATTGACATCTGGATTGAGAATGGTACCCAGTCAGACATGGAATTCCCTCTTCAATCCAGAACACTGCTCAGCCTGTCGTTGGCACTCACGTTGGCTCAGGGTTGTGGCCCCGTGGCCCAGGAGCCCGAAATCGAGCCGGCCGCCACGGCCTCGCGGGGGCTCGGCGTGAGCGGCTTCGCGGAGCTGCACCACCACATGTTCGCCGAGGAGGCGTTCGGCGGCGGGTGGTTCCATGGAGAGCACACGGGCGCCCTGACGCGCTGTGACGGCGGGTGGCCCGAGAGTGACCATGCCCGGGTGCGCATGGACTTGAGCAACCTGCTCAACCTGTGCCCCAACTCGAGCAGCGTGGATCTGCGCGGGGTGCCAGTGTTGTCGCAGCTCTTCGGCGTGGCGGGCGCGGTGGGCTCGGAGTTCATCGGGAAGATCGAGGGGACCGAGGGCGACACGGGCCTGCACGATGGCCGGCGCGACGTGGGCACCGAGTGGCCGCGGTGGGACACCATCGCCCACCAGCAGGCGTGGGAAGGCTGGCTGAAGCAGGCCCACGAGCGGGGCATGTCGCTGGTGACGGTGTCGCTGGTGAGCAATGGCTTTCTGTGCAGCGTGCTGCCGGCGCAGAACCTGAAGCGTCCGTGTGACGAGATGGCGGACATCGACGTGCAATTGCAGCTGGCCCGCGCCTTCGATGCGCGCACGGACTGGGCGGAGATCGCCCTGTCGCCCGCGCACGCCCGGCAGATCATCGCCTCGGGCAAGCTGGCCATGGTGCTCTCCATCGAGACGAGCAAGCTCTTTGGCACCAAGGACTGGCGCACGGAGCTGGATCGCGTCCACGCGCTGGGCGTGCGCTCCATCCAGCCGGTGCACCAGCTGGACAACCGCTTCGGTGGCGCGGCGCTGCACAACGCCATCTTCCAGGCGGCCCAGTTCATCGAGAACTGCCACATCGACTACGACTGTGGCGTGACGACGAACAGCTTCACGCTGGGCTTCGACGTGGCGCGGGACGCGGCGGGCAACTGCCGCAACACCAAGGGGCTCACGGACGAGGGCAAGGCGCTGGTGCAGGCGATGATGGCCAAGGGGATGCTCGTCGACATGGCGCACCTGTCGGAGAAGAGCGTGCAGGACACCTTCGCCCTCGCGCAGGCCAACACGTACTACCCCCTCTATATCTCCCACGGCCACTTCCGCGAGGTGATGAACCCGGACCTGGCGGACGACGAGAAGACGACCCCCGCCACCGTGGTGCGCTACCTGCGGCAGACGGGCGGCATGTTCGGTTTGCGCACGGCGCATGACGAGACGCGCACGTACACGAAGTCCGGTGTCGCCAATGACTGCCACGGATCCAGCCGCTCGGTGGCGCAGGCCTATGAGTTCGGCCGCCAGGGCCTCAAGGTGCCCATGGCCTTCGGCGCGGACTTCAACGGCTTCATCCAGCAGACGCGGCCACGCTTCGGGCCCCACGGCGCGTGCTCGGCCACCTTCGAGGCCGAGGCCGACGCGCAGGTGGCCCTCCAGCAACAGTCCGGACCGGGGCGGCTGGGCACGGACTTCGACGAGTACGGCCTGGCGCACGTGGGCCTGCTGCCGGATCTGCTGACGGACCTGGGACGCGTGGGGGCACACACGGAGGGGCTGGCCAACTCGGCGGAGACCTTCATCCGCATGTGGGAGCGGGCGAACGGAGCTCGCACGGGGATGGCGGACGCGGCCAACGACATCGACACGAGCGGAATCGCCCCCTATGAGGACAGGGCCGTGCGCGAGCAGCGCTACAAGAAGGTGGATGGGGCCTCCTGCAGCGGGGACAGCCAGTGCCAGTCCGGCTCCTGTGGCGGCTGCGCCGACCTGGTGGGCTGGTGCTTCACGCCCAGCTCCAAGGCCTATGGGCAGACGTGCAAGTCGGACAAGGAGTGCACGACGGGCCGGTGCGGCGCCGACTGCTATGTGAACCCCACGGGCACCTGCCTGTGTGACAGCGACTCGCACTGTGGCAGCGGCCAGTACTGTGGCTGGGGCCTGAACTCGGGCAAGTGCCAGAACAAGAAGAGCCGGGGCTCGGTGTGCTCCGCCGACCGCGAGTGCCAGTCGGGCACCTGCCGCATCACGTTCACCTGCAAGTGAGCGCCCGCCGCCGGGCCACCCCTCCTCTCGCGAGGGTGGCACGGCTCGAGGGCGCCCCTGTGCCACCGGACTGTGCCACCTGCCGTGCCTCATGACCCCGAGGCACGGCCCCCACGGGCCCTCCTCTCCTCTGTACGCCGAGGAGAGGAGGGCCCGCGCTCGTCCAGCCGCCCCGGGAAAAACAGGGCTCCGGACCCCGGCACGCGGGCTGCAATGGGCTCCGTCGCAATCTCAGACGCCGCCGGGCGCTTCGGCCTGGCAGGAGCTCCATCATGTTCAACCTGCGTTCTCGTTTGCTGTCCGCGCTGACCCTGGCCAGCGTGACCTTCTCCTCCGCGTGTGGCCCCGCCGAGCCCACCGCCGACACCGACTCCCCCGCCGAGGCGCTGGCCTGGCGCGAGGATGCCGCGCTCGCCGAGAGCCTCAACACCACGCCCACCGCGGCGTGGTGGTACTACGGCCAGACCGCCGAACAGGTCTCGACCCTGGTGAGCGCCAATGACGCTCGCATCATCAGCCTCCAGGTGGAACAGGCCTCGCCGCTGCGCTTCACCGTGTCCCTGGTGAGGAACACCGGCACCTACGCCAAGGGCTGGTGGTGGTACTACGGGCTGACGGCCAGCCAGCTCTCCTCGTACCTCAGCACCAACAACGCGCGCATCGCCAGCCTGTCTCCCTATGAGATCGATGGCACGACGTACTTCGCGGCGGTGATGATCAGCAACACCGGCGCCGACGCCAAGGGTTGGTGGTGGTACTACGGCACCACCCCGGCGCAGATCAGCACCTACCTCCAGCAGAACAACGCGCGGCTGGTGGACCTCGCGAGCTACGCCACCAGCGCCGGTACACGCTACGCGGCGGTGATGATCAACAACACGGGCGCCGACGCCAAGGGCTGGTGGTGGTACCTCGGCGTCACCGGCAGCCAGATCTCCAGCTACCTCGCGCAGAACAACGGGTTCCTGACCGACATCCAACCCGCGGATGCCAGCGGCTCCACGTTCAACGTCATCATGGAGCAGAACCCGGGCATCGCCTGGTGGTGGTACTACGGCGCCACCTCGTCGCAGCTCGCGGACGCCCTGGCGCAGAACGGCGCGCGGCTGCTGGACGTGAAGACGTACACGTCGGGCGGCGTGCGCAAGTTCGCGGCCATCATGGTCAACAACTCGAACGCGGCCACCACGCGCATCGGCGAACTGATGCGCGACGGGACCGATGGAGACACGGGCCACTACGTCAAGCAGGTGGGCGGCTCCGTGCAGGCGTCCCTCCAGGGCAACCTCGTCTTCGAGCCCGCCAGCACCATCAAGGCGCTCATCGGTCTGCACGCCATGCGCGAGGTCGACGCCGGCCGTGCCAGCCTGAACCAGCTCGTCAACATCTACGCGCCGTCGTCCGGGAGCTGCCCCACCAGCACCATCACTGGCACGGAGACGCTGGGCAACGCCATCTACAACATGCTCGAGTTCTCCGACAACCAGCGCACCCGGGCGGTGATCGACGCCTTCGGCTTCGCGCCCATCAACCAGACGGCCGATGCCGCGGGCATGACCTCCACCCAGCTCAACCACTACCCGGGCTGCGGTGGCCCGGTGGCCAACGCGCTCACGCTGGCGGACGCTGGCCGCATGTACGAGGGCATCGCCAACGGCACGTTGCTGTCCGCCGCCAGCCGCACCGCCCTGTACCAGCGCATGCCAGAACAGGCGGGGGACTTCACCGGCATCCGGAGCGCGTTGAGGACGCTGGTGGACCAGGAGGGCGCGAGCCTCGGGCTGAGCGCCACCGCCCTCACCCAGTACAAGAACCGCCTCGTCTCCCACTACAAGGCAGGCAACTACACGTTGTGCGGTAGCGGCGCGTGCCTGGAATACATCTCGGTGGCCGGTGTGGCGGAGGTCCCCCGGTGCTCGCTCGGAGCGACGTCCACGCAGAACTACGTGTGGGGCATCTTCATCTCCGGAGCCAGCAACAAGACCGCGGCGAGCAATACCTTCCAGGCCGCCAAGGTCGAGCCCCTGCGCGAGCCCATCCGCGCGGCCCTCACCAACTGGGGCGGCTGCTTCCCATAGTCTCATACAGAGACAATCTCGAACCCGGCGGAGGCGGATATACCGCGCCTCCGCCGTCTTCGTTGCGGGGAACGGTGCATGACGGGCTGTTCAAACGCCCATGGAGTCACGCTCCAGTCAGATGTGTATGGCACACTCCGCTCCAACCTCCCTCAGGGCACCACCCTCCCAATGGAGCGATTGAACTTCCCCATGATGAATACATCCAGAACACCGCGGCTCGCGGTCCTCTTGTTAGCGACGCTCTTCTCGTCACTCGTGGCCTGCGGGGTCCATGAACCGGATAGGGACGACGGCCCGACTCCAGGCAACCCCGATGCCCCCACGGCGGTCGATAGCGGTACCCTGGATGCGGACGCCGGCCCACTCCCGAACGGCCCCGATGCCTCCACGCCCCTCGATGGCGGCGCCTCGGACACGGACGCCGGCCCGACCCCGGACGGCCCCGATGCCTCCACTCCCCTCGATGGCGGCGCCCCGGACATGGATGCCGGCCCGACCCCGGACGACCCCGATGCCTCCACTCCCCTCGATGGCGGCGCCTCGGACGCGGACGCCGGCCCGACCCCGGACGAACCCGATGCCTCCACGCCCCTCGATGGCGGCGCCACCACGTGTGGTGACGGCCTGAAACAAACCGAGGAGGCGTGTGACGACGGCAATACGTCGAGCGGTGACGGCTGTACGGCGACCTGCGACGTGGTCGAGCCAGGATGGGCTTGCGAGCTTCCGGGCAGGCCCTGCACCCGGCTGCCCGTGTGTGGCGACGCAAAGGTCGAGAGCCCCGAGACGTGCGACGACGGCAACACGACCGCTGGCGACGGATGTTCCGCCACCTGCACCCTGGAGCCGGGTTGGAGCTGCCCAGCCGCTGGTAGGCGCTGCCTCGCCGCGCTGTGTGGTGATCAGATCATCGCTGGTGACGAGGAGTGCGAGGACGGCAATGACCTCGCGGGAGACGGCTGCAGCAACGCGTGCCGCCTCGAGTCCGGATACAAGTGTGACACCATCGGCGAGCTGTGCGTCCGCACCGTCTGTGGTGATCAGAAGGTCGAGGGCACGGAGCAGTGCGACGATGGCAACAACAACCTGGGCGACGGGTGCTCTCCCCTGTGCATGCGCGAGCCCCGGTGCACCAACGGAACATGCCAGGCGGTGTGCGGAGACGGCATGCTCCTTCCCGGCGATACCACCGAGGAGTGCGATGACGGCAACACCCGCGCCAACGACGGCTGCTCTCCGGATTGCAAGTTCGAGGAGGGCTTCGTCTGCCAGTCCATCGAGCAGGACCCGCCCAACAGGGTAGAACTCCCCATCGTCTACCGTGACTTCCGCGGCTACGATCTGCCGGCCAACAGCGGCCTGCCGCGCGGCCACATCGACTTCGAGAACGCCAACGGCGCGGAGAGGGGCATCGTGACCAGCCTCCTCGGCTACGACGGCAAGCCCATGTACGCGAAGACCAACGTCTCCTCCGCCACCACCCACGGCAAGGCCGCGTTCGATCAATGGTACCGGGACGTGCCGAGCATCAACATGACGCTGGTCCAGACTTTCTCCCTGCTGCGCCAGCCGAACGGTTCATACCGATTCGAGGACACGAGCTTCTTCCCGCTCGACAACGCGGGCTGGGTCGCCCGGAACCTGGAGCACCTGCGCAATGGCAGCGACGGAGTCGCCCACAACTTCAGCTTCACGAGCGAGACGCGCTACTGGTTCGAATACAAGGGAGTCGAGGTGCTCGAGTTCTTCGGCGATGATGATGTGTGGGTATTCATCAACGGCCGGCTGGCACTCGACCTGGGCGGCGTGCATGGCCCGGAATCAGGCAGCATCAATCTCTCGCAGAAGGCCGCCGAGCTGGGCCTGCAGCGGGGGCGCATCTACGAGGTCGCGGTGTTCCAGGCCGAGCGTCACACCACGGGGTCCTCGTACCGGCTCACGCTCAACGGCTTCACCACGCGCCGCACCCAGTGCCAGCTCCTGTGCGGCAACGGCGTCATCGACGTGGGAGAGCAGTGTGATGATGGCAACAACACCTCCAACGACGGCTGCAGTGCCACCTGTCTGCTGGAAATAAGATGAGCGGACGCGCTCCGTAGCCCCATCATCTCCCCTGGCCTGGGGGACCCGCTCCCAGGCCCTTCTCGAGCGCACGCACATGTCCATGGATCCCCACCGCGAGTATTGCCGGCGTCAGCACCGCCTCCTGGCCCACCACCTGAGCATCGAGGCGTGGTGCGCGGGAGACGACTGCATCCTCCTGGAGCGCAACCACCTGGAGGAGTTCCTCAAGCTCGAGCGCTTCAAGAGCACCCGCGTGCAGTGGCTCCTGGAGGACATCAAGCCCTGGTTCAAGCACACGGAGCCCGTCTACGCCGGCCCCGAGGGCGACCTGTCCTCACTCGAGGCGCTGTACCTCTCGCGCGTGCCCATCGCCCGGAAGTTCCTCGTCCGGCCGGATCCCCTCAACGCCGACGAGCTGATCGCCTGGTTGAGGAACAACGGCCTGCGCATCAGCCTGCTGCATTCGATCAGCGCGGTCATTCCGCCATCGGAGGAGCAGATCGTCACCCGGCTGGCACTGCTCGCCTCGGGTCTGACGGAGCCGTGACGCCCCGCCCGGGGAGGCCATCTTCCCCGGACGGCGCGCGTCCCGCCGCGACTAGTCGACCCAGTGGACCTTGCCCAGACCGGCGGGGATCAGGTCGCACACGTAGAAAACATCGTCATACGGATAGTTGTCATAGACGCCCCGGGCGGCGATGCAGCGCGCCGACTCGGGATGCGGCGCGTTGAACTCGGCGGCGAGTTGCTGGCAGTACGCGTTGTCGCCCGGGCCCCCGCACTCCTCGGTGCAGCTATCGGCGCGGATCCACTGCGAGTTGTAGAGGGGGTAGGAGTCCGCCTCGGTCCAGCACAGTCCGGTCGAACACTGCGCGTCGGAGGAGCAGCCGGTGCCCACGGCGTTCAAGCCCTGCTTCTGCTCCGAGAGCACCTGGGGCTGCTCGGCCACCGTGCCGCCACAGGCCACGGGACCGAGCAAGGCGAACGAGAAGAGGGAAACAGAGGCCACGAGGATGTTCCGCATGGAGGAGAGCCTTTCCAGGTGAGGGGAAGGCTCGAGGCAATCATTTCTGGCGCGCTGAGCCAAGTCACGTTGTGGCGACTCCAAACATTCCCGTCTGCTAGAGAGGCACGAATGACCCTCCAGAACCGACGTATCCCTTGCGCCACACGCGTGGTGCTCACGACCAGCGCGGCCATGTGGCTCGCCGCGTGTGCCACGTCCGCGCCGCTGGACAAGACGCCCGCGCAGGCGAAGCCCACCGAGACAGCAGCCGCCCCGGCCCGCTCGCCGAAGCCCACCTACGGCAGCTTCGGCGTGGACACTGCTGGGATGGACACCTCCGTCGCGCCCGGTGACAACTTCTACCGCTTCGTCAATGGCACGTGGCACGACAAGGTCGAGATCCCCGCCGACAGGTCGAGCTACGGCATGTTCACCACGCTCGCGGAAGAGGCGAGCCGGCGCACGCGCGCGCTGATCGAGCAGTCCGCGAGCGCCAACGCGCCCGAGGGCAGCGAGGTGCGCAAGCTGGGAGATCTGTTCGCGAGCTTCATGGACGAGGCGGCCATCGAGGCGAAGGGCATGGCACCGCTCGCGCCCGAGCTCGGCCGCATCGCCGCCATCACCAACCGCAAGGAGCTCGCCGCCGCCCTCGGCGACACCCTGCGCGCCGACGTGGATCCGCTCAACACGGGCCACGTCAACACGGACCGGCTGCTCGGCCTCTGGGTGTCCGAGGACCTGAACGAGCCTTCCCGCTATGCCGCCTATCTGCTGCAAGGGGGCCTGGGGCTGCCGGATCGCGACTACTACCTCGTCGACAACGAGCGCTTCACGGAGGTCCGCCAGAAGTACCAGCAGCACATCGCCACCCTGCTGCGCCTGGCGGGCATCACCGACCCGGAGGCCCGGGCCAAACGCATCCTCGAACTCGAGCGTGACATCGCGCGGGTGCATTGGACCCAGGTGGACACGCGGGACGTGCTCAAGGCCAACAATCCCTGGCCCCGGGAGGAGCTCACGCGGCGCGCACCCGGCCTCGATTGGGACACCTACCTCGGCGCCGCGGGCCTCGGGCAGCAGCGCGAGTTCATCGTCTGGCAGCCGAGCGCGGTGACGGGAATCGCGAAGCTCGTCGGCGGCGCGCCCCTGCAGACGTGGAAGGACTACCTGACCTTCCACGCCATCGAGCGCGCCGCGCCCTTCCTGCCCAAGGCCTTCGTCGAGGAGAACTTCGCGTTCAACGGCCGGGTGCTCTCCGGCGCGCAACAGCTGCGCGAGCGCTGGAAGCGGGGCGTCGACGTCACCGGCGGGGCGATGGGCGAGGCCATCGGCAAGCTCTACGTCGAGAAGTATTTCCCGCCGGAGGCCAAGGCGGAGGCCGACAAGATGGTGCGCAACATCATCGCGGCGTTCGATCGGCGAATCGACTCCCTGGCGTGGATGTCCCCGGAGACGAAGAAGCGCGCGAAGGAGAAGCTCGCCACCCTCCAGGTGGGCATCGGCCACCCGGCCCGGTGGCGTGACTACTCGGAGCTGGAGATCGTGCGGGGAGACGCCTATGGCAACACCGAGCGCGCGTCGCGCTTCGAGTACCAGCGCAACCTGCGCAAGCTTGGCAAGCCCGTGGACAGGTCGGAGTGGTTCATGGTTCCGCAGCTCGTGAACGCACTGAACTCCCCGCAGCAGAACTCCATCATCTTCCCCGCGGCCATCCTCCAACCGCCCTTCTTCGACGCGCACGCGGATCCGGCGGTGAACTACGGAGGCATCGGCTCCGTCATCGGGCACGAAATCGTGCACAGCTTCGACGACGTGGGCGCGCAGTTCGACGCGCGCGGCAAGCTGGAGAACTGGTGGACCCAGGAGGACGCGGCGAAGTTCAAGGCGGCTGGCCAGGCGCTCGTCGCGCAGTACAACGCCTACCGGCCGCTGCCCGACGTCTCGGTCAACGGGGAGTTGACCCTTGGTGAGAACATCGCCGATGTCGCCGGGCTGGCGATCGCCCATGACGCCTACCGGCTGTCGCTGGGTGGGCAGCCGGCGCCGGTGCTCGATGGCTTCTCCGGCGAGCAGCGCTTCTTCCTCGGCTTCGGTCAGGTCTGGCGCAACAAGTACCGCGAGCCGACGCTCCGCCGTCTCCTGCTGACGGATGGGCACTCGCCGGGCGAGTACCGCGCCTCGACCGTGCGCAATCAGGACGCCTGGTACGAGGCCTTTGGCGCCAAGCCTGGACAAACGCTCTACCTCACCCCCGAGCAGCGCGTGCGCGTCTGGTGAGGAGGGGTGCGAAACGGCGTGATTCAGAAGAGGACTCTCTGAATCCGCCGGACGCTATGGCGATGGGGGAGTTGAATCGGGCAAAGCCTTCGAAAGACCGAAGGACGTGAGCGTGCGGTCGTGGCCGTAGTCGAGCCGCACGTAGAAATCCTCCACGTAATAGCTGTACACCCCGCTCATGTAGTCACGGGCGAAGGAGGCTCCCTTCTTGTCCCGGTTGATCTCGTCGAGCGTGGACCCACTGGAGATGGCGGCGCCATCCACCAGGAGCCGGCCCGAGAAGCTCTTGCGTGGCCAGAAGTCGGGCGCTCCCTCGGTGAGCGGGGAATGCATGGTGCGGCCGAACAGGACCGACAAGGACTCGGGCCCGGGAACCCGGGCGTCCTGGTCGTAGACGAAGAGCCCCAGCTCGTCCCAGGTGAGGATGCCCAGTTCCTCCCGACTGGGCGGACCGAGCACCTGTTTCCAGCGCTCGGTCGGCCCTTCCCAGGGAAGGAGTTGGCCTTTGTAGCGCACCGTGACTCCCTCCACCGTGAGGAGCGGTTGCGCGGCGGCAGGAGGGGGCACCGGGGCCGAGGGGGTGGACACGGGCTCCCGGCATCCCCCCAGCAGAAGCAGGACGCCCAGCCCCGCCCAACGAGAAGCCGTCACTGGCGAGCCCCTCCCATGAGCTGTCTAGCCCTGGCCATCATCTTCTTGAGGTGCTGGGAAGACTGCTTCGTCCACTCCGCCATCCAGCTCTTCGAGCCCAGGCGTGTGAGGGTCTCCCGATGGCCGGGAATCCACAGCTGCACGTGGTCGCGCATCCACCCGGCGTTGCTCTTGGGATCGAGGTGGGCAGGGTGCAGGAAATAGTGGGCGGCGGTGAGCACCACCTCGTCCGCGGTGGCCTTGCCAAGCCAGGCCCGCTGGAGGGTCTTGCCCACGTCCAGTACGGCGCCCGCCGCCAGGTTGGCCGCCAGGGCGTGCAGCGGGTGATCGTCATGGTCCTTGGCGAGCTGCGAGTGGGTCGGATCGGTACTGTTGGGATTGCTCAGGAAGGCGGTCTGCGCATCGTCGATGATGCTGCCCGCGGAGTGGACGATGCCTCCGAGCCTGCTCTTCATGGAGCGCAGCACCACACCGATCGTCTCGCAGCTCAAGGTGGCGACGACGGGGTACTTCCTCTCCAACTCATGCAGCCGCTCCAGCAAGCCCCCTAGCATGTCGCGGGCTTCGATGTAGCCCTGGTCCTCAAGGAGGATCAGGGCGATCTTCGACCCTGCGGTCGCCTCGCCCGCGATGCACTCATGCTCCTTCTGCATCGACTCGGCGATCCCCAGGGTGAGGCTCGCCATCGTGTCCAGTCCGCCGAACATGCCGCTGGTCAGCACCAGGGGCCGGGAGTCTCCCGCCTTGGCACCCCGCTGAGGCACCCAGGGCTCCACCCAGGCCCCGAGCTGGATGAGCATCAGCTCCACGAAGTTCGTGTGGCTGAAGAAGTCCTCCAGCGTATGCAGCGCGTGGCCGAAGTGCCGGTACCCTTCGCTCGAGCGGCCCAGCTTCACGGCCGCGCGCAGCTCGTTGCTCATGAAATGGAAGGCACTGTAGGCCGCCTCCTGGGCGAGGCCCCCGTTGACGCCGGGAATTTGGATGAGACCGGGCGAGTCCTGGCTCGTGAAGATGTAGTTGTGGCCATCGTGGGTCTTCTTGCGGCAGCCCACCTTCGAGTAGAGCTGCCGGGAGACCTCGGCCGTGACGTCGGTGCCGAAGTTGTAGCGCGCCAGTTCCTGCCACGTGAGGCCGTTGGCGCGCGCGATGCTGTCCAGCGTGTCCCCGTCCTTCACCCGGTGGGTGCGCGGTGGCTGGCCTCCGGAGAAGCCCTTGCTGCGGATGAAGTTCTTCATCTGCAGGGAGTTGACGGCCAGCTCCTCGGCGCGGCAGGCGCCGCGGAAGGCCGGGTCGATGGAGCGCTGATCCGTGATGCCGTTCGGATTGTCGATGTGCTCCTCGTTCCGGTAGACGCCCAGGCGCTGGGGGGTGACCTGGAACACGGGGACGTTGTTGCGCTTGGCATTGCCGAACTTCTCACGCGCCAGGACGTCCACGATGCGTGTGACGCTCTCCCGGGCCAGGCCCTTCGTGACCGGTTGGTCCTTCCTGCGGATGATCTTCGGATCGATGAGCTGCGAGTGATCGCGCAGCCAGTTGCCGAAGTAGATGGCCTTGCGGTCCGCGTCGCCGAAACCCGCCTTGTTCAGCGAATCCTCGATGGACTCGTGCCCGTAGGAGCCCGCGCGTCCGGAGCCCCGCCCCGCGCCGAAGTACTCCAGGCTCTTCGCGCGGGAGTCCTCCCACTGCTCCGGAGCGCTCACGAAGCGCTGGACGGCCGCCGTCATCGCTCCGAACTCCACTTCCAGGGCGACCGTTCCCGTGGCCGTGGTGTGACGGGCGAACTCGCGGTGCCGCTGCCCCCGGCTATAGCCGAAGTCGATGAGGGAGTAGGCCATCCGGGCTCCCTCGTCCAGGTGCGCATCCCCTCCGACGGAGGAATAGTGCGTGCGCAGCATCTGGTCCACGTGGTGGCCGTACTCCTCCGTGAGACACACGAGCAACTTCCAGGCCTCGGTGTTGTCGCTCCGAGCCCGGAGCACCAACTCGCGGGAGAGGAGGATGGAGCGGCTCTTGCCGTGATAGGCGGCCGGATGCCCGTCGATTGCGTCACGCACGATGACGAGCCGGGGCTGGGGCAAGGAGCCATCGAGCACGGCGGTGCGCAGGCGCTGGAAGGCGCTCGGAGGAATGTCCTCACCGAAGAGCAACCGCAGCCACGAGAGCAACTCGTCCGGCGTCATCGACGTGACGAGCGAGTGCAGTTCCTCCTGTGCCAGGGAACTCTGGAGCGTTTCTCCGGCCACCTCGACCCACGAGGAGCCGACGATGGAGGCTCGGAAGGGATTCGCGCGGCCCCGGGGGACTACGGCGTTGCGCTGAGAAGAGGCCGGACCGGGCACGAGCAACGGCCTCGTCAACGAGTCCTTCGATGGGAGCGTCATGTCGCTCTTCCTCGGCGATGGTGGCGGACGCGGAAGTGTCATTCCGCAAGTACGCTCCGGTCAAGCCACCAACGCGTCCTGCCGGCCTTCACGTGTCGAAGCGATACGTGGTCTCGCCGCAAGAAGCTCGCGTCGCGAATTGCTGGCAGAACCTGTTCAGCTCGGAATAGGAGGCCGTCGGCAAGACGCCCCGAAACTCCAGATGGGTCACGAGACAGAAGAGCGTGACCTCCAGGAAGCTCAGGTCCCGGTGTGGCGGGAGCGCGGCGAGCGCGGGCCTCGCGTTCTCCTCCAGCCACGACATCATGTCGGCCAGCCCCTTTCGCATCTTCGCGTGGTGGGCATTGCTGTCGCTGGTGCCGGCCATCCCGGCCATGATCAGCGCCACCTCCGTCGCCATGGCCTGAAGCACCAGCTCCTGCGCATTGGCGAGCAAGGGCTCGTCGAGGTCTTCTGGCCAGACCACGCGAGGTCTGGGACTCGCCCGCCGCCACAGCTCGCGACAGACATTGAGCGCACCGAACCAGACACCGCGGGACGTCCGCAAGACCGGTATTCGGAGCGCGGGGTTGCCGCCGTAGTCCTCCGGATTGGAGGACATGAGGTCGCGCACCACCTGGAGGGAGTAGTCGATGCGCATCTCCGCGGCGAAGATCCGCGTGACGCGCGTGAAGTGTGAACTCGAGCGGCCGATGAGAACGGGCCTGGCGAGCTCTTCGAACGCAGCGGGCATACGTGCTCCTCCCATTCCGGGAACCACACGAAGACTGTCACCGCCTCCCCCGAATGGCGAGTGACTCGTCGAGCAAAGGAGCACCCCACCCTTGCGCGCGTACCCGCTCGGGTGTATCCGGAGAATTATATGGGCTCCCATACAATTCGCCCCGCCCGAGCCAGGCCCGCCTCGGAGAATCCAGAGGAGGTGCGCACGTCGCTGGACGCGATCCGGCGCATCGTGCGGATGCTGCGCATGTCCGCCCGGGCCTCCGAGGAGCGGCTGGGCCTGAGTGGCGCGCGGCTCTTCGTGCTCCAACAGCTCGCGGAGGCGGGCCCCTGTTCCATCAACCAACTGGCCGAGCGGACGTTCACGCACCAGAGCTCGGTCTCGGTGGCGGTGAGCGGCCTCATCGAGGCGGGGCTGGTGTCGCGTCGGCCCTCGCCGGTGGATGGGCGGCGTGTGGAGGTGTCGCTGACGGCAGAGGGCGAGGAGCTGCTGCGCACCGCGCCGCCCATGGCCCAGACACAGCTCATCGCGGGAGTGCTCCGGCTGGAGCCGGACCAGCGCACCGCGCTCGCGCGGGGACTCGACGCGCTCGTGCGCGAACTGGGGCTGGAGAAGCAGGCCGCACCGCTCTTCTTCGAGGACGAGGCGCCCACGAAGCGGCGCCAGGGGAAACGACGCCATGAAAAGACCTGAGGTTCTCTCGCCCGAGGAGGGGCTGAACGGCCGGGACACACTGCCGGTGGCGCCCTCGATGGGGCCCACGTTGCAGACCGAGCCACGCGCGCCCCTCACCACGGGCCCCGTGGACGGCCGCGTGGTGTGGCTCTGTGGCCTGAGCGTGCTGCTGGCGATCGCCGCGGGGCTGGTGGCCCGGCTGCTCGGCGCGCTCATCGCGCTCATCACCCAGCTCGCCTTCTTCGGCCGGGTGTCGCTGGAGGAGGTGTCGCCCGCGGAGCACACGCGAGGCGCGTGGGTGCTCGTGATTCCCGTGCTCGGGGCGCTCGTGGTGGGGGTGATGGCACGCTATGGATCCAAGGCCATCCGCGGGCACGGCATCCCCGAGGCCATGGAGCAGGTGCTGCTCAACCGCAGCCGCATTCCTCCGCGGATGACGTTCCTCAAGCCGCTGTCGGCGGCGGTGGCCATCGGCACGGGAGGACCGTTCGGCGCGGAGGGCCCCATCATCGCCACGGGCGGCGCGCTGGGCTCGCTCGTGGGCCAGGTGCTCCGGGTGACGGCGGACGAGCGCAAGGTGCTGCTGGCGGCGGGAGCGGGGGCGGGCATGGCGGCCACCTTCGGGGCGCCGGTGTCCGCGGTGCTGCTGGCCGTGGAGCTGCTGCTGTTCGAGCTCAAGCCACGCTCGCTCATCCCCGTGGCGCTGGCCACCAGCACGGCCACGGCGGTGCGGATGCTCTTCGTGGGAGGCGCGCCGGCCTTCGCGGTGCCGGACGTGGCGGCGCCTGGAGGCGGAGCGCTGGCCTTCTACATCGCCCTGGGTGCGCTGGTGGGCGTGGCCTCGGTGGGGGCCACCCGGGCCGTCTATGCCATCGAGGACGCCTTCGAGCGGCTGCCCCTGCACTGGATGTGGTGGCCGGCGCTCGGGGCGCTCGCGGTGGGGGCGGTGGGGTGGTTCGAGCCGCGGACGCTGGGCGTGGGCTACACCAACATCGAGGCCATCCTCTCGGGGCGGCTGGTGGGCACGGCGGCGCTCGTCTTCTGCCTGTTGAAGTTCACCTCCTGGTCCATCGCGCTGGGCAGCGGCACCTCGGGCGGGACGCTGGCGCCGCTGTTCACCATCGGAGGAGGGCTCGGCTCGGCGCTGGGGGCGCTCGCGGTGGTGTGGGTGCCCGGACTGGGGGTGGACGTGCGCATCGCGGCGCTGGTGGGCATGGCGGCCATCTTCGCCGGGGCATCGCGCGCGCTGTTGGCCTCGGTGGTGTTCGCCTTCGAGACGACGCGCCAACCCCTGGGTCTGCTGCCCCTGCTGGGTGGCTGCGCGGCGGCCTATCTCGTCTCGGCGCTGCTCATGCGCCACTCCATCATGACGGAGAAGCTGGCGCGGCGCGGGGCGCGGGTGCCCACGGAATACGCGGCGGACGTGCTCGCCAACACGCTGGTGCGTGAGCAGGGACTGCGGCCCGTGGTGACCCTGAGGGCGGAGGACACGGTGGCGGCGGTACGCGCCTGGCTCGAGGGAGGGGCGGCGGGCACACGGCACCAGGGCTTCCCGGTGGTGGACGCGGCTGGACGGCTTCTGGGGGTCGTCACCCGGCGTGAGCTGCTGGCGGAGGCGGGCGAGTCCCGGCCCGTGCGCGAGCTCATTGGCAGGCCTCCCGCGGTGGTCTTCGAGGACAGCACCCTGCGCGAGGCGGCGGACCACATGGTGAGGGAGGGCGTGGGGCGGCTACCAGTGGTCAAGCGCGACGCGCCGTGGACGCTGGTGGGAATCCTCACGCGCAGCGATCTGCTGGCCGCGCACCACCGCCGGCTGCAAGAAGCCCATGAGCCCGAACGGGGATGGGGAGCTCCACGTCCATCCTCCTCGTCGGCTTGAGCACGCCTGCCCAGACGCCCTCCCCCAGGGGCATGGCGGGGCCTTGGACCACTGGACCGCCCCCTGGTCAATCTGGAGGGCCATTCCTACCTCAACAGGTGGGAGGTCCCATGCCAGAGAAGACCAAGCAACTGCGTGCCAAGACAGCCAAGGCCAAGGGCACGACAATGACGGTGATGGCCTCGGATACCGGCGAGGTCCCCGTCGGCAAGAGCGCCCACGCCCTCAAGAAGAGCCGCGGTGTCGTCGGCAGCACTCGGACCACCGAGCGCTCCGTCAGCCGGCGCCGCCCGCCCGGTGAGGGCAAGACGGCCCAGAGCCTCAAGCTGCCCCTGCCCGGGACCGGCAGCAGCACCTCGCGCCGCGAGACGATTCCGGACGAGGCCGCCGCCACCTATCGCCAGGGGCACCGCCGCAAGACGGTGGCCACCGAGGAGGCCGCCGCCTACCGCCGAGAGGAGCGTCCCAAGGTGCCGCGCAACGAGGCGAAGCAGCGCCAGGAGGCGCGCAGCAAGCGCGGCTCACCGGTCCAGGGCCGCAAGAAGGCCCCGAGCGAGATGGACATCACCCGCAGCGGAGGGCCGCGCAAGCGCCTCCCCCTCCATGGCGGTTGAGGCACCGGGCACGCTCAGCCCCGCTTGCCTCCGGCCGGAGGGGCCTTGCCCTTCCTGGCCTTGCCCTTCTGGACCTTGTCCTTCGTTCCGCCCGGCTCGACGCCCGCCGCGATGATCCGCAGTGCGTCGGTCAGGTCCTTGCTCGATGGAGCGCGCTCCGGATCCATCAGCCACTGCAGCAGCAACCCGCTGAGGAGCGCCTGGTAGAACGAGCCGACCGCCCACGCCTTCCTGTCGGCGGTGGCATCCAGGTCCTGGAACATCCGGGCCAGGTGGACGCGCCCCGCCTCCAGGCCGGTGGCGAGCTGCTCGCGGACCTCCGGCACGTGCCCCGCGCTCACGTAGGCCTCGACGCTCGCGGACACCATCCGCCGGTGTGTGGCGAACGACTCGAACACCCGCTTCCAGATGGCCTCGAACCGCTCCAGGGGCGTGGCCTCGGACAGGACCTCGGAGGCCAGCGCACGCTGCATCTCCTCGCCCCACTCCTCGCACGTGTGGAGGAGCGCCGCGTTCAGCAGCGCCTCGGTGGATTTGAAGTGGTAGCCGATCGCCGCCAGGCTCGTTCCCGCCGCGGCGGCGATGTCGCGTGCCGTCGTCCGCGCGTACCCCTTCTCGTACAGGCAGCGCCTGGCTCCCGCGAGCAGATCCTCACGATTTCCCATGGGTGCGAGCATACCCGATATCGGAACAAGCGTCTTGGACACTTGTCCTAGACTTCTGTTCGAGACATTTGTACAAATGTCTGACCCACCATGAAAATCGCCATCGTCGGACCCGGTCCCATCGGCAGCACATTCGCTTTTCATCTCGCTCGCGCGGGTCACGACGTGACGGTCGTCGCGCGCGGTGCCCGCCTCGCGTGGCTCGAGAAGGAGCGCGCCATCGTCACCACGGAGGAGCAGCGCGCACCGGTCGAGGTGAGTGCCGCGCTCGACACCACCATCCCGTGGGATCTGGTGCTGGTCACCGTTCTCGAACACCAGGTCGATGCGGTGTTGCCCGCGTTGCAACACAGCGCCGCGAAGCAGGTGATGTTCATGTTCAACACCTTCGCGCCGCTCGACCGGTTGCGCGAAGCGGTGGGGGCCCACCGCTTCGTCTTTGGCTTTCCAGCCATTTTCGCCGAACTCAAGGACGGCAAACTCAAAGCGCTAGTCATCCCTCGCTCGCGCGTCGCTCCGCAGATCACCATCGTGACGGACCCCGCATGGGCCGAGGTCTTCTCGAAGGCCGGCATCGCCACCGACACGCAGGTCGAGATGCACAGCTGGTTGCGCACCCACGCCTCGGTGGTGGTGCCCGTGATGATCACCGCGACCCGTGTGCACGAGCGAGGCTCCGGGCTCTCGTGGAAGGAGTCGCGCGAGGTGGCTCTCGGCCTGGCCGAAGGGCTCGCCCTCGTTCGCTCGCTCGGGCATCCGGTGACGCCTTCGAACCTGGCGATCCTCGGCAAGCTACCGGCGCCTGTCACCACGCTCGGGCTGTGGTTGCTCAGCCGGCACCCCATGATCGCCTCACTCGGAGAGAAGGGGCCCGGGGAGGCGCGCACGCTGATCGACGCCATGGTCGCCGCCGCGCCAGCGCGGAGCACGAGGCTTCAGTCGCTGCGGCCGTGATGCCCGCCACGAATCGCCCCCAGGTTCGCGGGGCTCAATCCGGCATGGTGTCGAAGGCCGGGAGGTCCGGCGGTAGCGCGACCCAGGCCGGGCGGTTGCGTGTGAAGATCGCGATCTGCGGACGGAAGGACGACGGCTCGTCCAGGGAACCCGCGTAGATGGTATGGGAATCGTCCTTGCCGACCTCTCCCCCGAACACGAGCCCGCCGCAGACAGGACAGAAGTTGCGCACGGAGTCCGTGCCCCTGTATGACTTTGACCAGAACTGCCGTGTCTCGCCGCTGAAGCGGACCGCGCTGCTCGCGAACCCCATGAACGGGATGAAGCCCGAACCAGAGGCCTTCCGGCAGTCGGCGCAGTAGCAATAGCCGGTAAACAACGGTTCCCCCTCGGCTTCGTACCGCAGCGCGCCGCAGAGACAACCACCCGTGTAGCGAACCCTCGTCTCACCCATTCCCGGGTTCTATCCGGCGTCCAGCTTGCATTCAATCCACGGAACTGGCGTGGACACCGGTGTGACGTCAGCGTTCGGCGAGGTCGGTGCTCTGCAGGTACGGAGAGGCTTCGACAATCGATTGCACGGTCCAACCCCTGTTGGCTCCGTGGCCTTTTTCATCGCAATCGCCGTCGGTGTGGATGCCCACCAGGTAGCCTTGACGGTTGAGCACGCCAGCGCCGGAACTCCCCACCAGGGTGTCCAGGTCCGTGTAGTAGACGAGCTGATTGCATGAGCCCAGGAACCTGCCTTCGGCGATGACCTTGGGCCGGCCCCGGGGATGTTGGATGATCGCCAACCGCTCGCTGATCCGGGTCGTCAGCAAGACCGGCGTGACCGCGGGAAGCGCATCGAGCTGGATGAGCGCATAGTCGGGCTCGGCCGATTGCTCGATGACCGTGCCCTCGACCACCAGCGGGTCGCCGTCGGGCTCGTTCTCGAAGTTGAAGACCAGCAGCGACCGGTCGCCGAGTCCGACGCAGTGACCCGCGGTCAACACCACCGGTCCCGCGCTCGCTTCAATCAGCGTTCCGGTGCAGCGTCCGTCGATCAGGACGACCGCGTCTTCCCTGTCCTGGACGACGTCGGCGAACTCGCCCTGGTAGCTGTTGATGGGGGTGAAATCGAGCGTCGGACCGCACTGCCAGAGGCTGCTCACCTCTGGCTTCTCCGGCTCCTCGCAGACCGGGGGATCCACGGGCGCCGCCGTTCCACAGGCCGCGAGGCCCAGGACGACGGAGCCCGCGAGGAGCGGGCCCCACAGAGTCATGAACGGACCAGGGGGCCGCGGCGCCATCTCAGTAGAGGTAGTTCAGCGCCGTCTTGTCGGAGCTGGTCCACTCGCCGGTCTCGGTCGAGCGGAAGCAGGAGTTCATGATCGAACCGCCCACCGTGGCCGTGCTCGGCGTGCCGGGGATGAGGATGGCACCCACGCCCGAGGAGCCCTCGTTGGTGGCGGTGCCGCCGCAGCTGATGGACCGGTTGTAGTAGTCCGAGTGGCGGAAGCCGATCGCGTGGCCGAGCTCGTGCGTGATGACGTGCTCGTTCACGTCAGCGCTGTAGCTCTGCAGCCCGGTGCCGATATTGATGGTCCCGTAGGGCTTGCCGCCCGAGGGGAAGCCCGCGGAGCCGCCGGCGCCGGACATGGTCGTCGCGGTGATGTTCGCGGTGCAGCCGGTGGTCGGTCCCCGCGCGAAGGTGATGCGCAGCCCCAGGCCGTTGTAATTGGCGATGGCCGCATCGAGCCCGGCGCTCAGCCGGCTGTAGCTGGTGAACGAGGAGGTGGGATTGACGCAGATCTTCGTCACGGAGGTACCGACGAGGTTGGTCGTCTGGTACTGCTCCGCGCTCTCCTTGCCCGGCTGGAGCATCTCGCGCGACGCCTCGAGGGTCACGTGGGCGTCGAGCCCCACGTACACGGCACCCTCGTGAACCATGATGTCATCGGCCGGAAACCCAGCCTCGACCAGGTTGGAGATGATCTCCTGGTTCTCGCTCTGCATGTCGGCACCGCAACCAGACAGCACCGCGCCACAGCTCACCACGAGGATTGCCGCTCTCTTGAACATTTTCGTGATCCCGTCGTCCTGAGGTTGGACGCGGTCGCCTGGGGGGGTCCAGCCGCGACCGCGCGCCCCTTGCCATGAGCAACCCTCGGGCCAACACCCGGGCACACCGGAAAACAAGGACTTGGCTGGCAATACCCGCTTAACCCTGGAGCACGGGTGCTCCCGCTGTCTCCGGACTTCTTGTAAAGGGTCCTGACGTTTTGTGCTAAAAAAGCTATCAGCTCAAAGGGTTGCGCACACGACACCGGGTTGTCCGAATCTCGGACGGGGTGCTTTCCATTCGGACAGTGGACCCTGACCACCCCGCGCACGCATCAGGGCTCGAGGATGGACCGAATACGCTCCGAGTCACTGGAATGGGCGTGAATACGCTCCCGGTGTATCAAGTCCCACATGCACATGCGCCACTCCAACCTCCCCCTCGCCGCGCTGCTGGGCGCGGCCCTGTCCTTCCTCCCGGGCTGCGAGACCACGAAGTCGAGCAGCCCTTCTCCGTCCCAGACCCAGGAGCCCACCGCCATGCAGACCGCTGACGCCTGGAAGCGCGCCCGCGTGGGCGACCGGGTCACCTACTCCTTCTCCGCGACCCACGGCTCCGAGCCCCGCGGCGGCGGCACCGCGCGCACCCTCGGCGGTCAGTTGACGCTGGAGGTGGTGGCCGTGCAGCAGCCCTGGGTCTGGGTGCGCCTGGCCTACACCGACGAGGCCGGCAAGCCCCTGGCCCATCCGCGGCTGTCGCAGGAGCTCCTGCTCCCCGTGCGCGCGGACACGACGCGCCCGCTCGACGTGCCCCACGCGGGCGAGGCCACCGCCGAGACGCCCTCCAGCGCGGGCCGCACCTGGGAGGCCATGCGCTACGTCAGCGACCAGCGTCCCGTGGACGGCCCCCTGCGCACGCGCGTGTACGCCAACGCTCCGGGCCCGCTCTACCTCACCCGCGGCCTGCTCGACGCGAACACCACGCTCTCCGGCTTCGGCGCCTCGGGCGGCTTCCAGCTCACCCTGCGCGAGTTCCGCGAGGGCTCGGACGGTGCCAACACGCCCGTGCCCGCGCTGGAGCGGCCCCTGGGCCCGGGCGCGTACTACGAGCGGAGCGTGGACGTGGGCCCCTCTCCCAGCGTGCAGCGCGTGTGCTTCGCCGCCGAGCGTGGCTACCTGCTGCGCACCGAGGGCCCCATCGACCCCCAGACCGCCCCCTGCTCCGACTTCTCCCAGGCCGAGCCGGAGCCGCTCGAGGAGCTGCTGATCAGCCTGCCCTGGGAGGCGTTGTCCTCGGGGAACTGGCCTCCCGCCACCGCCGCGTCCGGCACCCGTGGCACCTTCACCGCGGAGGGCCGCAGCGTGCCCGCCCTCACCGAGCAGCGCACCGAGAACGTCGAGGGCACCTCGCGCGTCTTCTCGGAGACCTACGCGGCCGAGCCGTGGGCTCCGGCGCTCGCGGGCCTGCCCTATGAGGCGCGCTTCCAGCCGCTCGCCAGCAGCACCGAGCGCGTGGCCGCCGGTGGCAAGCGCGAGTCCGAGGGTGGCACGCGCCTCGTGCGGTGGGGCACGTGGCTCGGGGGCCAGAAGTAACGCCAGCCCTCCACGTCGTCGTCCCGAGGTGGCGCCCGACTCCGAGCCGGCACGGCTCCAGTAGAGCATCCGAGTCGAGGCGCCCCTCGATGCGCCTGCCCTCGAGGTCCCGAGCGACAGGGACCCTCGAGTTCAGCGAGCGCGCGCGAAATACCGCGCCAACCGGCGATGCCGATGCGCGAAGAATTCCCGCACCACGCGCGCGAGCATGGGCCGCGCCCACAAGAGTCCCCAGCGCGGCACGAACGTGACCCGATCCGTGACCTCGGTCGAGCCACCGCGTGCGACGAGGACGCGCTCGTGCTCCCAGCACCTCATGCTCGCCATGGTCGACTTCTCGTGGAAGCGGTGGCCCGGCTCCAGCTCGACGAGGGTCAAGAGATCGTAGTCGAGGGGGAGCACGCCGAAGAGCCTCAACCACGCGCGGCCAAGCGGCACCCCCACGGGTACGGTATTGAGATCGAGTACGCCAACCCCACGCGGAGCGCTCATCGTGAGCCAGGGTCGCATCTCGTCGTTGATCCCTTCGGCACTCGCGACGCGTTCCCATACGGACCGCAGGGGCGCGTTGATCATGCTCGTCCGTTCGATCACCGTAGCCGTCTCACCCATACGTGTTCGTGAATCCCCAATGGCGTAAGCACCATAGCGGACACCCTCTCGGCAGACACCTTCGCTGGCGACACAGCCCAGCCGCGAGCGCGGCACGTGTGCAACCTTCACGGCGGGTACGCGTTTCTATTGACCTCCTCTTGAAATCTGGCCCAAGAATGTGAGGCATGAATCCGCTCACAGTGAATCCCTCGCAGCGAATTGTCGACCTGAGCTTTGGCTTCATCCACTCCGCCGCACTGTGTGCCGCGGCGGAACTGGGCGTGGCCGACCTGCTGGAACAAGGCCCTCGGAGCGCCGCGTCACTTGCGGAAGAGCTGGGGGCCGATCCCCAATCGCTGTACCGGCTCCTCCGCCTGCTGGCGAGCGTGGAGGTGTTCTCCGAGGACGACTCCGGGCGCTTCTCGCTCACGCCCGCCGCCCATTACCTCCGCACGAACGCACCGGACTCCCTGCGCAGCGCCGTGCTGATGCTCACGCAGCGCACCTTCTGGGCGCCCGCCGGGGAACTCTCGGAGACGGTGCGCAAGGGGAAGGATCCCTTCGACCGCATCTTCGGCGCGCCCTTCTTCGACTACCTCCAGCGTGACGCCAAGGAAGGGGCCCGCTTCCACCGCGGCATGTCCTGCCTGTCCGACCTGGAGAATGGCCCCATCGCCAGGAGCTATGACTTCTCGGCGATGAAACGCGTGGTGGACGTGGGGGGAGGACATGGTGGCTTCATCGTCGAAGTGCTCAAGGCCGCTCCCCAGGTGCGCGGCGTGCTCTACGACCATCGCCACGTCCTCGCCGAGGCCCGGATCGCCCAGGCGGGCCTGACGGAGCGCTGCGAGCTCGCGGAGGGGGACTTCTTCGAGTCGGTACCCGCGGGCGCGGACGCGTATCTCCTCAAGCGCATCCTCCACGACTGGAACGACGAGGTCTGCGTCCGCATCCTCCGCAATTGCCGCAAGGCCATGCCGGAGCACGGGCGCATCCTGGTGGTGGACGCCGTCGTTCCCCCAGGGAACACGCCGCATGACGGCAAGGTGGTGGACGTCATGCTGATGATGTCCCTGCCGGGGCGCGAGCGCACGGAGGAGGAGTTCAGGACGCTCTTCGCTCAGGCGGGGCTGCGGCTCACGCGAGTCATCCACACGCCGGCCGCGCTCAGCATCACCGAGGCCGTGGCGGCCTGAGACGAGTCCCCCCGGGAAAGGTGTCAAAGGACTCGTTCCAACAGCCTACGAGTCGTCTGACACCCCGCCCGGGACACCCCGCCCGGCCTACGAGTCGTCCCTACGAGTCGTCTGACACCCTGATGGGGGCCTACGAGTCGTCTGACACCCTGCTGGGGCCTCCGACTCCGTGTCAGGGGCCATTCCTAAGGTGCCCCGGGTTGTCCCCTTTCGCCCCCACCGGGGCACGATAGGAGCGGATGATGCGACGTCGCGGCAATGGCACGGGCTCGGAGACGATCAGCCGGCGGAATGTCCTCAAGGGGGCCGGAGCGCTGGGCGTGGCGGCCCTGGCGGGGTGCAGCCGGCCGGAGACGCGGGACGGGACGGACGCTTCGGGCTTCTCCCAGGCGGGGCTCGAGCGCCTGCACGCGGCCATGGCCGCCCACGTGGAGCGGGGCGACCTGCCGGGGGTGGTGACGCTGCTCGCCCGGGGCGACGAGGTGCACACGGACGCGATCGGCTCCCTGGGCTTCGGTGGCGCGGCGCCGATGCGGCGCGACACGATCTTCCGCATCGCCTCGATGAGCAAACCCCTCGCGGGCGCCGCGACGATGCTGCTGGTGGAGGAGGGCAAGCTCCGCCTCGACGAGCCCGTGGACCGATTGCTGCCGGAGCTCGCCCATCGCCGGGTGCTCAAGCGTCCCGATGGCCCGGTGGACGACACCGTACCCGCCCAGCGTCCCATCCTCGTGAGCGATCTGCTGACGCTGCGCCTGGGAACGGGCGCCATCATGTCACCGGGTGACTACCCCATCGTCCAGGCGATGAACGAGCGGGGCGTGGGCGTGGGTCCCGAGCTGTCCACGGCGCCCAACGCGGAGGCCTGGCTCGCGGCCCTGGGCTCGCTGCCGCTCATCCATCAGCCGGGCGAGGTCTGGATGTATGACACCGGCATCACCGTGCTGGGCGCACTGCTCGCGCGGGCCTCGGGCCAACCATTGGAGACGTTCCTCCGGGAGCGCTTCTTCGAGCCGCTGGGCATGAAGGACACGGGCTTCAGCGTGCCGGCCGAAAAGCTCGAGCGGCTGCCCACGACCTACTTCCGCAACCCCGAGTCCGGGGAGTTCATCGTCTTCGACCCCCCGGGGAAGGACAGCCGGTTCAGCCAGTCGCCGGGGTTTCCGTCCGCGGCGGGGGGCCTGGTCTCCACGGCCGATGACTACCTCGCCTTCGCCCGGATGATGCTGAACCGGGGCGCGTACCCGGGCGGACGCATCCTCTCGGAGCACTCGGTGTCGCTCATGACCACCGACCACATCACGCCCGCGCAGAAGGCCGTGTCGCCCTTCAGCCCGGGCTTCTGGGACAAGCAGGGCTGGGGCTATGCCGTGTCCGTCATCACCCGGCACGAGCCCGGAGATCCCCGGGGCTTCGGCTGGGACGGCGGCTACGGCACCTCCTGCTACTGGGACCCGGAGACGGGGCTGATCGGCATCCTGCTGACGCAGCGGACCATGGACTCGCCCACCGCGCCCGCGGCGTTCGTGGACTTCTGGCGCTCGGCCTACGAGGCCCTCCAGGGCTAGTTAGAGAAGCCGCACCACGCGGAACCGCTCGCACCACAGCAGCATCTTCGGGTCGAAGCCACCGTTGCGCTCGAAATAGGCCTGGTGGGCCTCGCGCCACCAGGCAAGCGTGAGGTCGCCCTCGCCCTCCTCCCGGGCGAAGTCCTCGTCCACCTCATCGAACCGCGCCTGTTCGAGGGTGACGGTCTCCAGGACGACACGCGGGGTGCCTGTGGAGTCGCAGGCGACCATCCGCTTACCCACCTCCGTGAGCTTGCCGTCGCGCGCCGCCCAGCAGGTGGCGGTCTTCGCGCCCGACAGAACCAGGGCGAGAAGGCTGTCGATCAAGGCTGGCCCATCGCCGAACGAGAAGCGCTCGAGCTGCATCCAATCGTCGTGAACTGCTCCAGCCATTGCGCCTCCTCAAGTCCGGACAACTCGCCATGCTCGCCGGAAGCCACAGAGGGACCAAGAGGGTATCGGGCTCAGCGCATGGCCACGGTGCCGCCGCGCCAGTCAGCGGAACTCCAGCGCTGGAATGCGCCCAGGGCCCCCGGGCTGTCGGCACTCTTCTCCGGCAGCAGGGTGTCTCGCTTGAGCACCTGGAAGGAGGACTTGATGCGGCTCTCCACCAGGGCCTCCCGGGCCACCAACACGCGCGAGCCATCCGGGGAGAAGCCCGCGAGCTCCACGTAGCCCAGGCTCGGCTCGGTCGCCGCGGGCGCCAGGGCGTCCAGCACCCACCCCTCCCCCTCCTGGTGGAAGACCCACAGCTCGGTCCACCCCTCCAGCAGTTGCACCGCCACCGCCACCGCCGAGCCCTGGGCGGAGCGCCGCACCGAGCCCGGCCACACCAGCCCATAGGTGCAGCGCTCGAAGAGGGCGGACCCTGGAGCCCTCGCGTCCGCCAGACGCAGGCAGGTCTCCCCCGGCTGCCCCTTGGAGAGCGCGAGCACCGGCCCGGCCCCTGGCTGCTCCGAGGCGGGCTCGGACGCGAAGCGCGAGGCGCCCACCCGCACCGCGGCGACCGCGTAGGCGGACTTGTCCTCCTCGGCCAGCTCCGCCTTGAGGACGCTCGCCAGCGACGCCACCGCGTGCTCGCTGGCCTTCGTGCCCCGCTGCGCCTCGCCCCGGCGGGAGAGCTGGTAGGCCAGGGCCGCGTGGACCTCGGCACGGCGCAGGTGGAGGCGGTTGGCCAGGTACGCCGGCAGCCGGCCCGCGTCCACCTGCTCCAGCACCGTGCTCCGCCACTCGTCGAGCGCCTGCCGCTCCAGCGGGTTCATCGCCGGGTCGATGCACTCGGGCCGCGTCAGCGCGAGCGCCGCCCGGAGCCGCATCTCGGGGCTTCCACCGAGCGCCAGCACCCGGCGGAACGCCTCGCCGTCATAGCAGACGCGGGTGCGGCCCTCGCGCTCGAAGCTGACGAGCTTCACCCCGTAGCTGGCCGCCACGTCGAGGTGCGCCGCCAGGGATGCGTCATTGCTCCTGTGGGAGGTGGCCCGCCGGGCGAGCCGGTCCGCCAGGGTGCCCAACGCGTCGAAGATCTCTGGCCCCACCTGAGAGGCCGGTGCCGCGCGCAGCAGCGCCGCCGCGTAGCCGATGCCCAGCGCCTCCGCGCCCGGCGTGTCCTCGAGGAACTCCACCACCGCCTGGAGCCGGGGCACGCTCGCCTCGTCGAGGTGGATGACACGCACCTGCTGCGCGCGCACGTAGCCGGGGCGCTCGCGGCGGTGGTCGTAGACCTGGATGAACCCCTGCCTTTCTCCCCGGACCTCCAGCCACTCGCCCTGCCAGAGGGTGGCCTGGCGGGGAGCGGAGTCCTGTGACGCGGCGCGCAGGGGCGTCTGGTCCTGCACCACGAGGGCGATGGCGACGAGCGTGGCGAGCATGTGCCTACTCCTCGGAGCCGGTGGTGTCGGAGTCCGTGTTCTCGGAAACCGCGGCCTGAGCCAGGGGCGTGCCCTTCGACGAGCCGCCCGCGTACCGGGCCTCCTGGGGCTGGCCCAACAGGTTGCCGGCGATGAAACCGCCCGCCTGGGGCGGAGCGATGATGACTTGAATCTTGTCGGACAGCTTGTCCGCGAGCGTCTTCTGGATGAGCAACGGGTTGCGGCTGATCAGCTCGGCGTCGCGAGCGAGCTGCTCGGAGGTGGCCTTGCCGGTGACATCCACGCGGTAGGCATCGGCCTCGGCGAGCTTGCGCCGGGCATCCGCCTCGCCCGCGGCCTCGATGCGGTGCGCCTCGGCCTCGGCGCTGGCCTGGGTGAGACGGGAGACCTTGGCGGCTTCGGCCTCCAGGCGCCGCTGTTCGATCTCCTTCTCCTTGAAGGGCAGGACGTGGCGCATGGCCTCGGCCTTGGCCTTGGCGGCGATGATCTCCTCGTTGCCAGCGGCCTCGGCGGCCTTCTCGCGCCGGACCTTGTCGGCCTCGGCCTCGAGCGCGGACTGCTTCACCTGCTTGTCCTTGAGCTCGAGCGTGTAGCGCATCTTCTCCGCGTTCAGCTCCTCGGCGAGCAGCGCCTCCATGCCGGTACGGTACTGCTGGGGCAGGTCCACGTTGCCCAGCGTGACCGAGCGGACGATGACGCCATCGGCGGCCAGCAGGGGCGAGAGCTCGGCGGAGATGTCCTGCTGGATCTTCACCCGATGGGTCGAGAAGATTTCCCGGACCGTGTGCTGGGCGAAGTGGCGGCGGAGCACGCCGTCGATGACCGGCTCGACGATGTCCCGGCCGATATCCTCGGGAAGCCGCGCGGCCAGGGCGGCAATCCGCTCCGGGTCGAGCACGTAGCGGATGGTGACCTCGACGCCTAGGGACAGGCCCTCGACGGACTGGAAGGGAGCCGAGTCCGTGGCGCGGGTGCTCCGGGTGGGCTGGTAGGTCTGGTCCTTCAGGCTGTAGCGGCTCAGCCGGTGGACTTGCGGCACCAGCAGGGCCCAGCCCTCGCGCAGCTCGGCGACCTTGCCAGTAAGCCGGTTGACCCGGATGCCCACCTCGCCAGGCTCGATCATGCACACGGGCTGGGCAACCCCCACGCCCACCACCATCCCCGTCACCGCCAGCCCGGCCATCACCCGGCGCCCGCGCTCGGCATAGACGAGCCACCGGACCCGGCTGACCATCCCGCGCGCCGCCTCGCCGGCCAGGGAGCTCATCTTCCGGAGGAACCCGCTCCGCTTCTCCTCGCCGTGCGTCCGTGACTCCTGCTGCTGCGTCTCGTTCTGATTCTGCTCGTTCATGAATGCCCTCTCGGGATGAGGGCAATGCACGGCGAGTGCCGAGCAGGCGAGCGGACAAGGCCAGAGGAGCGGGCCGTGGCGAGTGCCGGGAGGAAGCGCGAGGACGTGGCTGTACGGACGCACCGCGTGGCTGGAGGAACCCACGGACACGTGCACGGGTGCGTCCTGAAGCCCACGGGCGCGGACGCCAAGGCACTCCGGGGAGAAGTCCCAGGGTGCCCCCAGATGGCGCGCACCCCACGGGGACCGCCAGGTACGCCACAATCCGCAAGGCGAGTCCTGGCTCTCAAGCCAGGTCGCGTGTGTATCAGCCCGCCTCGACGAGCGCCGCGAGTCTCGCGAGTGACAACCGCCAGCCGGACTCGTTGTCAGCGGGCGACACGCCGCTCGGAACCCCATCGTGTACCGCGAGGACATCGGTGCCACCGCCGGCATCGGAGAGCGAGATCGTGATCGTCATCACACCGCTCAGCGCGGGATCCGTCGTCTCGAATTCGACCACTTCGACCACCTGCTCGTCCGGCACGAGTTTCACGAAATGGCCGTGGTACGTGTCGGTGTGCGCGGTCGTCTTGCCGGTCCCGGCCGGCGCGTCGTACGTGAGCGAGATGCGGATCGAGCCACCTTCGCGGGGCTCGAATACATGCACGTGACTGCTCATGCCGGGCGGCACCCTCCATGCCGCGACCGCACGCGCATCGAGAAGCGCGCGATAGACGCTCGCACGCGGAGCATTCACGCGACGGAGGATACGAGTCGAACTCATGCCCGAACGATAGCTGCACGGCGAAGACATCCCCCCGAGGTCCGAACAAGGCACCTGACCTTCTGTCAGATGGTCGAAAAAGAGCGTTTCGACCGGGCACCGGCATCGAGCACTCGAACGGCTCCTTGTTTGATGGGGCATGATCGGCCCGCATGGATGATGAGCCGGCATCATCCGCACAACGGCCGTATCAACCCATGCTCTGGAGGGATGTTCGTGAATATGATGAAACTGGTGCTTGCGATTTGTTCTTTGCCACTCGTGTCAGCGGCTTCCGTATACGCCCACCGTGCCGAACTGGCGAGCGTGACGATCAACAACGGGCCGGTCTGGTACGATACGACGGGAGGAACGATTCAGGCGCATGGGGGCTCCGTCATCAAGGTGGACTCCACGTATTATTGGATCGGAGAAGACAAGCTCCATGATTCGGCGACGTTCAGGAACGTCGTGTGCTACTCCTCGCCCGACTTGAAGAACTGGAAATGGGTCGGCTATCCACTGAAACCCAGTTCTCATGCCGAATTGGCGAGCAGCAAGATCGAAAGGCCCAAAGTCATCTACAACCAGACGACCGGCAAGTACGTCATGTGGATGCATTACGAGAACGCCACGGACTACTCCCTGGGCCGGGTCGCGGTCGCCTCCAGCAATTCGGTCTGCGGCAGCTACACCTATCACGGCAGCTTCCGGCCGCTCGGCTACGAGTCGAGGGACATGACCGTGTTCAAGGACGAGGACGGCAGCGCCTACCTGCTGTCCGCCTCGAATTCCGGAACGGGGACGAACGGTTCACTCGCGTCCTTCAAACTGACGAACGACTATTTGAACGTCTCCACCTTCCTCGGTTGGGTGGCCGAGAACGGGCATCGGGAGGCTCCGGCGGTCGCCAAACAGGGTGGACGGTATTTCCTGATCACGTCGGGCGCATCGGGCTGGTATCCAAACCAGGCCAAATACATGACGGCCACCTCCATGAACGGACCGTGGTCGGCCGCGCAGAACCTGGGCAACAGCTCGACGTTCTATTCGCAGTCCAACTTCATCCTGCCCGTGCAGGGCACGTCGGCGACGACGTACCTCTACATGGGAAACCGGTGGAATCCGAGCCGCCTCGGAGATTCTCGCTACGTCTGGCTACCGCTGACCTTGAACGGCGCGAACGGAACCGCCTCCTTGGAATGGCGCAGTCAGTGGAACATCGATGCCGTGACAGGGGCCGTTTCGTATCCGAATCTCGTCAATCATGCCCTGGGGAGAGCGGCGACGGCCAGCTCCTCGGCTTCTGGCTTCGCCGCGAGCCGGGTGAACGACGGCAATTACCAGGCGGAATGGAAGGCGTCCGGCGTGACCTGGCCCTCCTGGTGGCAGGTCGATCTCGGTGCGACCCGGAACATCCAGGAGGTCGATATCTCGTGGTTCTTGTACAACGGCTCGGAGGCCTATCACCAATATCGGATCGAACACAGCACGAACGGCACGACCTGGACGACGATCGATAGAACGACGAATAAAACGTATGGCTTCACGACAGATGCGGTGAACTTCAACGCCCGGTACGTCCGTATCGTGCTCGTCAACGCAGTGCTGTGGAACAATCCGAACAACTGGTACACGCCTACTCTGTATGAAGTGCAGTTGCTCGGCGGTTGAGTTCGGCCAGGGGTCTCGTGTCCGGCGAAGCTGGTGGCGAGAGCCTGAACCGTCTCTCCTGTGAGACGTGCGGTGGAGTGGGCTCGTCGCGCCTCCCGGCGATGCTCACTCGAAAGGGCGCGCCTGTGTCACATGGCCTACCGCTTGCTCATTGGCGACACGGGGACGATTGACCGGGCCCGCCGCGCGCCTCACCCTGGCGGGCATGGCACGGGATGAACAGGAACGAGAGGATGCCTTTCCCCGGGCACCCTCTCGGGAAGAGTGGGCGAGGATGAGCGAGGAGGAGCGGGTCCGGGTAGTGGAGGCCTTGCCCGGAGAGGTGACATGGGACGAAATGGCGATGCCGGAGGGAGACCTGCACTCCCAGGCGAAGATGGGCGCGCTGCAGGCCCTCAAGGGGTACTTCTCCCGGCAACGGCGGCGGGTGTACCTGGGCACGGAGCTGCCGGTGTACTACCCCGCCGAGCGCCGTTTCGCGCCGGACCTGTTGGCCGTGCTGGATGCCGAGACACACCCTCGAAACAAGTGGGTGGTGAACCAGGAGGGCAAGGGGCTGGACTGGGTGCTGGAGGTTCACGTCGGCGGCGACCGGAAGAAGGACGCCGAATACAACGTGAGGCGCTACGCGCGGCTGGGCATCCCCGAGTACTTCATCTACGACCGGGCCCGTCAGCGGCTGGAGGGTTATCGGCTGCCGTCCAGCGCGGCGAGGGAGTACGTCCCCATCACCCCGGAGCAGGGCCGCTATGCCTCGGAGGTGTTGGGGCTGGAGTTGCAGGTGGAAGAGGGGCGGCTGCGCTTCTGGGCGGGGCACGCGCTGTTGCTGGAGTACGAGGAGCTCATCGCCCGGATGCAGGAGATGATGGAGGGGCTGCAACAGCGCGCGGATGACGAGGCCCGGCAGTTGGAGGCGGCGGAGCGGCTGCGCCAGGAAGCGGAGCAGCTGCGCCAGGAAGCGGAAAGACGTCTGGAGGACGAGACGCGGCGTCTGGCGGACGAGACACGGAGGCGGGAGGAGTTGGAACGCCGCCTCGCGGAGTCACAGGCCGAGCTGGAGCGCCTCAGGCAGCGCGGGGTGTGAGCGGGGACGCGGGGCGCGGAGGCTTCGTGCTATGCGCCGGAGGGGAGAGGTCTCATGGATTGGCTCTGGAGTCCGGTCGGGATCGGCGTGCTGTGGCTCGTGCTGCATTGCGCTGACTATCTGCTCACCATCGCCACGGCGAGGTTGCGTGTCCGTGGGGATCTCCCGGAGCGGGTGCGCTTCGGGGGCAGCCTCGAGCTCAATCCCCTCTTCGTGCGGGCGGTGGAGAAGGGACAGTGGGTATCCCGGCGGTTCCTCTTGACGCTGGCACTTGGCGCCTTCCTGTTCCCCATGGCGGTGGCGTACTTCCAGTGGGTGGCGGAGGAGCTACCGGAGGGGCTGGCCGACAAGCTGTCCGAGACCATGTGTGGCGCGCTCGTCATGACGCGCTTCGCGGTCATTTCCGTTCACCTGCAGAATCTCGTGCTCTTCCGCCGGATGCTGCATGTGCCCGAGGCGGCGGGCGTCAGCCTGAGCTACGACCGGGGCACGGTCATGACGGTGACGCGTGCCCGGAAGTTCGAGGTAGCCGCCTTCTGCGCGATCGCCGCCCTCGTGAGCGGCCGGACCTTCTTCCTGGGAGGCCTGGCCGCGACGCTCGCCCTCGTCGCCGCGTTGTACCGCTGGGAGCGCCGTCAGGTGCCCTCCTCGACGAAGCCCGGACCTTCCACGTGAAAAGGGGGATTGCCCAGAGGGAAGGTCGCGCATGACGTCGCGCCGATGCGGCTACGGGGTCTCGAAAGCTCCCAGGTCGGGCGCCGAACCGTTGTAGGGCAGACCGACGTTGACCCCAGCGTTGACGAGGGCACTCGTCGATTTGAGGCGGAACAGGGTCGTGGCGGGCAGGCTCCCGTCCGGGTTGCGGGCGGCGGTCGCCAGGTTGGTGTCCAGGCTCTGGAAGTCGGCCGACGACACCGAGAAGCCGGTGTTCCAGGAGTTCTTCTGCTCGGTGGAATTGGCGATGCTGTTCGAGGCACCCAGCGAGATATTGTTCTTCAGGATGTGCTTCTGACCCGAGTTCACCGGGTTTCCGAGCCCGAAGTTGGTGCCGTTCTTGTAAGCGATCGAGTTGTAGATGCTCACCCCACCGCTATTGTTGTTCTGGTCGAAACCCTTTTTCGGCTGGCCGAAGGCCACGCAGTTGGTCAGTTGGTGATTGGCCTGCTTGGCGTTGCCACCAATCTTGAAGCCGTTACCGTTGCCGGTGAAGCCGCCGTAACCCCAGACGTCGACCCCGTTGCGGAAGGCCCAGGAATCCTTGAAGACAACCGTTTCAGGACTGTCGAAGGCGTCGTAGCCGTCATCGGAGTTTTCCCAGGCCCGGCAGCCGATGAAGACGTTACCGGGACCCATGGTTTGTTTGGGCCCGAAGCCGTCGGCCATGCTGCCGAGCTTCTTCGGGTCGTAGTTCCGGAAGGCATCGCAGTTGAGCACCGTGGTATGGTTGCCCCCCTTGTTGATCTCCAGGCCGGTGTTGCGGTTTTCGTAGAAACGGCAGTTCTCGAAAGTGTTGTAGGAGCCGGTGACATAGGCCCCCTGGTAGCCAGCCCGGGTAATATCAATCCCCTTGAAGGTCCAATAGCTGCCGGTCACGTAGAAGCCGAAGGAATCCTGGACCCAGGCCTGCGCGGGGAAGGAAAAGTCGAATACGGCCCTGGCGTTGTTGTAGGACGAAACGGTTATCCGTTTGTCGGCCTGGCCGGATTTGGTGAAATCAATCGTGTTCTTCGCCCCGGGAGTATAGGGGAGCGCGTACGTCCCGCCCTGAAGCAAGATGGTGTCTCCGGCCACGACCGCGGCGAGAGCGGTCTTGAAATCCCAGGCGCTGTTGAAACCAGCGCCGGTATTGGTCGGCTTTCCGGTGGGCGAAACATAATAGGTCTTGGCCACGACAGCAGCGGTTGCCAACCCTGGAGTCGCGTCCGGTCTATCGACGCTGATGCCCGGGTTCACCGCGCCAGCCGCTGAAGGTTCCGTCGAGGCCGTGGGCTCGTCGAGAGGGATCGTCTCGGCTCCTTCCGGCCCACATCCCCCGAGCGAACCTCCCGCGATGAGCAGGGCGAGCAGCGTGTAGCGCACAGATTCATTCCGCATTTTCAAGAATCTCCAGTTTTCCTGGCTATACAAGCATATCAATTCAATCCGTTCAAGAGGTAAAAACCTATCTGTCTGTCACGGAGACACCGCACTCCTGGCACATAAGGCATCAGCGAAGGAGCCATAAGACACATCTGGCGAGGAGGAGGAGGTATGCGCAGATGGCGCGAGCATCGCTGGGGCGTGGTCCATGGATGCAAGGCGTTCCTGGCGCACTCGCGGCGCGAGCCCAAGGCCCACGGCGTCGACCTGTGCAGTTCCTTCGCACATGAAGCGCTTCGACTATCCTGCGGGCATCATGAACCCCATGCTTCGCTCATCGTTGTCCGCCGCCCTGCTCACTGGGCTGTGTGCCTGCGTCACCTCCTCTGCTTCACACAAGCCAGTACCCGAAGGAGCAGTCGTCCTGCGGTTCGCGTGGCCGGAGCAGCTCTCCGCCAGGGTCACCCACACCCTCCTCATCAGCGGCTCCCAAGGCCAGCGGACCTACTGGTGGTCGATGCGGCCAGGACCCGAGGAGGGACAGCGGCGGCTGCTCGTTCGAGAGGAGGCCGGTACCTCCCAGTCCCCGCTCTCCGCGATGGCGGACCCCGAGAGTTCGATCATCTTCGACGCCCAGGGCGACTTCGTGAGCCACGAGTCGCACGAGGAATCGGAAGCCCTGGGCTTGCTGAACGCGTTGCCGCTCAGTGACGAGCAGGCCGCCGCGGTTCGCGAGCAGCTGGAGGCGGCGCGGGAGGAGGTGGCCCGGGAGCGCTGGATGCAGCGCGTGGGACGCTGGCGCGACGTCATGTTCGTGCCGGGAGAGACGGTGCGGCTCAAGACTAGGATGTGGGTGGGGCAGAGCTCCCTCGAGCGGGAGGAGATGGAAGCCGAGGAGCGCATCACGATCGAAACAGGAGTCGCGTGCTCACAGGACGACTCGGAGAAGAAATGTGTGCGGGTGCTCTCGGTGACCGAGCCCCTCCACCCGTACCGGGCGTCTGATCCATGCGAGCGGGCCCGGGCCCTCAAGCGCTTCGAACTCGTGACGGATCCGCGGACACTCCTGCCCTACCTGACGCGCTCGCTGCGCGAGGACCAGATGGACTGGTGCCGCGATGATGGGACCGTGCATACCCGAGAAATGCACCAGGGCGAGGAGTTCATCTTCACCTACGGAGTGGAACCCGTCCCCCAAGGCACCTACTCACGGCGGTGAGGGGCTCCGCTCAGGGACGTGGCTTGCTTCCTCGAGCGGAAGCAAGCCAGGCAGGTGTTCGCACAGTACTGACCCGCAGACGGGGCGCGTGCATAGCGTGAAGGCGGAGAGGCACCGTGCCCTCCAGGAGTGCCCCGCCATGTCCTCGCCCGAACCCGTGGTCGTCCTCCTGTCGCGTGGGGAACTCGACGCGGTCCTGTTCGACCTGGATGGAGTGGTGACCTGAACCGCCCAGGTGCATGCCTTCGCGTGAAAGCGGCTGTTCGACACGTACCTCTGGAAGCAGGCGGCGGACCCGGTCCTGGACTTCAGGAGGGAGGGAAGGAGTCGAGGGAAGGTCACTTGCCCTGCCCGTGTCGTTCTTGCTCTGCTGTCGCCCCGGATTCATTTACGGGCCCTGTGGGGAGGCACGCTGGCCGTTCAGAGCGGGTTCATCGATCACGGCGATGGAGCGAACATCCGAACCGCCCCGGCGGAACTGCCTGGGACGAAATGTCTGACGACGGTGCCACTGCCGCCAGGCACGCCCGTGACCCTCATCCGTCCCCACCCGCAGAAGCCAGAATGGTCATATGTCGCGACCATCATTGGTAACCACCTGCTGCGTGGGTATGTACAAGGCTTCCGCATCACAACCCAGCTTCCCGAGCTGTCCGCGACGCTCTACCACGTCAAGCCGGGCGACATGCTCGAGCCGGTCGCGGCGCGCCTCTATCACCGGGGCATCGAGCCGGGTCGCGACCTGCGATTCTACGAGAACGTCATCCTCTACGTGAACCAACAGGCTGGCCGCGCGGGCATCCGACGCATCGGTGACGATGTGCAACTCGTCGCGGACCATCGCATCTGGCTGGTCAGCATGGCTTTAGCCAATCAGTTGCAGAAGCTCGTGCCGAGTGGCTCCATCACAGGAGGCGCGTTCGCATCCGCGAAGAAGGCGGCGCAACACCTGGAGGACATCATCGCCTCGGTGAGGATGTCGCCTAGGTACTTCGAGGCCGTCGCCGGTGAGTATGCGAATGCGCTCCGCGAGCATCTCGGAGAGATCGTGGGGATCGTGGCGGCGTTCATCGCGGCGGAGGCGCTATCGGCATTCCTGGCTACGACCCCCACGGGTGTGGGGCAGCTCGCGGCGGCAGTCATCCAACTGGGGCTGGCGGCTTTTGGAGCTCAGGGAATGGTCGAGGCCGGGGTCGAAGCACTGAAACATGCCCAGGATTGGATCACACGGGCATGGAAGGCCCATGGGGAGATGGCACAGCTCGCGGCGGCCAGCAAGTCCTTCATCCGCATGCTGGTGTGCATCGCCATGGCCGTGCTGGCGAAGATCGGCATGAAGTCGAACCTCGGGCGTGGGTTGAAGCTGGCCGCGGGGGTGAAGATCACACCGCCACGCATGGTCATGATGGCGGGAGTGGGAGGAAACGGCCGTGCGGTCGCCGTGCCTGTGTTCCATCCTGGCAGCATCACCGCCACGGGCGCGACGACCATCTCCATCAAGCCCATGGCGAGCGTCCTCTCCACGAGCATGAATGAAGCCAGGGGCACATCCACCGGCAAGGAGCTCACCAACAGAACGCTCAACGACGCCGAGCTGGAGAAGCTGCTGGAAAAGCTCCCGAACTGGGACAAGATCAAGGATTACATTGGACACCGCATTCCGAAGCCAGGTACGCAAGCGTTCAACGCTCTCAAAAAGGAGCTGGAGGCGGCCGGCTACCAGTTGGATGTGCTGAAGGAGGGCCCGCAGCCGTACCGGCTACGTCGCCTGAAAGGAAAAGCACAAGGCGACGAGCACGCGGCGCTCACGGTGACGGAGGACGGATTGATCGTTCTCAAGGTGGACGGGGCCAACCGCATCAGTATCTACAGCCGTTATCGGACGAACTACCTGGACTGGATAGAAAAGACGCAGGGTGGGCCCGCCCGCGAAGCGGCCGCAGCTCGAATCAGCGCTGGCAACCAACTGCACCACCTGATCCCGGACGCAGTTGCTCAACGCCACCCACTGCTCCGGGAAGCGCTCGAGCGCGTCGAAAAGTACACGATTGATCACGGAACGAACATCCTCGACATGCCAGCCACCAAGAACACGGAGGGAAAGATCCTGCACCTTGGTAGCCACCCCGAATACAACAAGTACGTCATCTCCAAGCTCGACGATGCAACGAGGAGGCTGTCCACTCCTTCCAAGCTCGCACCCAACGTGATCGAAAGCTTGATCTTGAAGATCGAGAACGATCTGCGCAAGGCGATCGAGTCTGGTAGCCTCCCGGAGAAGGTGCTGAAGGAACTCATCGAGGATGGCATCCCAGTGGGAAAGAAGCTGGCGATGCAGGAGTTGCGACCCAATGGAGCCAGCTTTACTGCATGATTCATGGACTGACAGCTGACGCGGCACACATCCAGGAAGAGGATGTGTTCGATGCCGTCCTCATCGAGTTCGATGGGTTCGAAGGCGCTACGTTCTTCCAGCCAGGCGTGGACTACCATGAGCGATGTGGCGCTCCCCAGGTCATCGAGTTCGTCGGAAACCTGGAGCATGCCGCATGGCTTGATCACATCTTCACCGCGCCCATGGGTCTCTTGTTGATCTCCAAGAGGATGGTGCGCGTACTCGAGTCCGTGAAGCCGTTTCACTATCGGCTGATCCCAGCGACGATCTACTCGGACAAAATCAAGCACCTCGTGATCGACAGGTTGACGCGGCGGCGCACCTGGTACGAAGTGCAGGACCCCACGCTGAGGAATGATGACTTCGTCATCCTGCAACTCATGGAGGAGATCGATTGCCTCGATCGTGACCGTACGCTCGTCAACGGCGTGCCATTCCAACAGGCAGATGTGAGCTACCTGGGAATGGAAGAGGCCCAGCACCTCGAGCTGCGCACGCCGGACGGCGAATTCCCACCGGTCTTCAGTGTACCCGAACTGACCTTCTACTGCTTCACGGAAGAAGCGAAGCAGGCCTGTGACAAGGCGGGACTGAAAGGCCTATGGTGGCGCCCGCAGCGGTGAGTCGCTCGTCGGCACCTGGTCCTCAAGCGGAAGCAAGCCGGGCAGGTGTTCGCCCGGTCCAGGGAGCCATCGCCTGGCACCGGGACCTGACCCCCCAACGACACTGACCCGCAGACGGGGCGCGTGCATAGCGTGAAGGCGGAGAGGCACCGTGCCCTCCAGGAGTGCCCCGCCATGTCCTCGCCCGACCCCGTGGTCGTCATCCTGTCGCGTGGGGAACTCGACGCGGTCCTGTTCGATCTGGATGGCGTGGTGACCCGGACCGCCCAGGTGCATGCCGCCGCGTGGAAGCGGCTGTTCGACACGTTCCTCTGGAAGCATGCGGCGGACCCGGCCCGGGACTTCCGGCCCTTCACGCAGGAGGACTATCGCGGGTACGTGGATGGACGGCCCCGGCTGGAGGGCATCCGCTGCTTCCTGGCGAGCCGGGGCCTGTCCCTCCCCGAGGGCTCCCCCGCCGATGGCCCGGACGCGGAGACAGTTCACGGGCTGGGAGAGCGCAAGAACGCCTGGTTCCTCGAGGAGCTGGAGCGGCGAGGCGTGGAAGTGGACCCGGCGGCGGTGGCCTTGCTGGAGCGGGTGCGCGCGGCGGGCCTGCGCACGGCGGTGGTGACCTCCAGCCGCAACGGCGCGGCGGTGCTGCGACTGGGAGGCTTGGAGCACCTGTTCGACGCCCGCGTGGATGGAGTGGAGGCCGGGAAGCTGGGCCTCGCGGGCAAGCCCGCTCCCGACACGTTCCTCGAGGGCGCCCGGCGTCTGGGGGCGGTGCCGGCGCGGACCGCGGTGTTCGAGGACGCCCAGGCGGGAGTGCGGGCCGGGCGCCTCGGAGGCTTCGCGCTCGTCATCGGAGTCCGCCGCTCGGGAGAGACGGGCGCCCTGCTGCGAGCTGGCGCGGACGTGGAGGTGGAGGAACTGTCCGCCGTGCGCGTGGAGGGTACAGCGCCCCCGCGTCCGGAGTTCCACGCCGAGGAAGCGATGCCATGAGCCGGAAACAATGGCTGTTCACCTATGAAGGCTTCGAACTCGCGAGGGAAGGATTGCGCGAGGCGCTCTGCACGCTGGGCAATGGCTACTTCGCCACGCGCGGGGCCGCGCCCGAGGCCCACGCGGAGGGGACGCACTACCCGGGCACCTACCTCGCGGGCGGCTACAACCGGTTGAAGACGGATCTCGCCGGGCGGGTGGTGGAGAACGAGGATCTCGTCAACATGCCCAACTGGCTGCCCCTGACCTTCCGGCTCGAGGGCGGCGACTGGTTCGACGTGCGTTCCGTCACCCCGCTGGAATACCGGCAGGTGCTGGACCTGGAACGAGGGCTGCTGCTGCGCACGGTGCGCTTCGAGGACGCGGCGGGCCGCAGGACGCGCCTGGAGCAACGCCGGTTCGTGCACATGGGCGACAAGCACCTGGCGGGACAGGAGCTGGTGCTCGTGCCCGAGAACTGGAGCGGGCGCGTCCAGGTGCGCTCGGGGCTGGATGGGCGGGTGGTGAACGCGGGCGTGGCCCGCTACCGGCAGCTCAATGGCCGGCACCTGCGGTTGCTCGTGGCCGAGGCGGTGGATCCGGAGACGCTGCTGCTGGAGGTCGAGACGGTGCAGTCGCGCCTGGAGGTGGCGGAGGCGGCGCGCACCCGGCTGTTCGTGGAGGGGCACCCAGCGGTGCTCCAGAAGACGCTCCTGCAGGAGGAGGGCTTCCTCGCGCACGAGTTCACCGTGACGCTGACCGAGGGTCAGCGCCTCAACGTGGAGAAGGTGGTCGCGCTGTACTCGTCCAAGGATCCCGCCGTGTCCGAGGCGGCGATGGAGGCCCGGGAGGCGCTGAAGACGGCCCCCGGGCGCTTCGAGGAGCTGGTGGCCACGCACGTCCAGGCCTGGTCGCACCTGTGGCGCCGGGTCGACATCGAGCTGGAGCTGGACGGGCAGGACGAGCCCCAGCGCGTGCTGCGCCTGCACATCTTCCACCTGTTGCAGACAGTGTCCCCGCACAGCATCGACCAGGACGTGGGCGTGCCCGCGCGCGGCTGGCATGGCGAGGCATACCGGGGGCACATCTTCTGGGACGAGCTGTTCATCTTCCCCTTCCTCAACCTGAGGCTGCCCTTCCTCACCCGCGCCATCCTGCGCTACCGCTACCGGCGGCTGGGACGGGCGCGCCAGGCGGCACGCGAGGCGGGCTTCCAGGGAGCGATGTTCCCCTGGCAGAGCGGCAGCAACGGCCGCGAGGAGAGCCAGCGGCTGCACCTCAATCCCCGCTCGGGGCGGTGGGTGGAGGACGTGACGTGGCTGCAACGGCACATCAACGCGGCCGTCGCCTACAATGTCTGGCAATACCATCGGGCCACGGCCGACTCGGAGTTCCTCTACTACTACGGGGCCGAGATGATGCTGGAGCTGGCGCGCTTCTGGGCGAGCCTGGCCCAGTGGAATCCCGTGCTGGGGCGCTACGAAATCAAGAACGTGATGGGGCCAGACGAGTACCACACGGGCTACCCGGACCGGTCCGGGCCCGGGCTGGACAACAACGCCTATACCAACCTCATGGCGGTGTGGGTGCTGAGCAAGGCGTTGGAGACCCTCCACCTGCTGCCGCGCGAGCGCCGCGCGGAGCTCCTCGAGTCCTTGCGGCTGGAGCACTCGGAGCTCAAGCGCTGGGACGAGGTGAGCCGGAAGATGCGGCTGGTGTTCCACCAGGACGGGGTGCTCAGCCAGTTCGAGGGCTACGAGCGCCTCCAGGAGTTCGACTGGAAGGCGTACCGCGGGCGCTACCCGGACATCCATCGGTTGGATCGCATCCTGGAAGCCGAGGGGGACTCGCCCAACCGCTACAAGCTGTCGAAGCAGGCGGACGTGTTGATGCTCTTCTATCTCTTCTCGGCCGACGAGCTGCGCGAGCTCTTCGAGCGGCTCGGCTACCCGTTCGAGCCGGAGATGATCCCGCGCACCGTGGATTACTACCTGCAACGGACCTCGCACGGCTCGACACTCAGCGGGGTGGTGCACTCGTGGGTGCTGGCACGCAGTGACCGGGAGGCCTCGTGGCGGCTCTTCAACGAGGCCCTGCGCAGCGACATCTCGGACGTGCAGGGCGGGACGACGCCCGAGGGCATCCACCTGGGCGCCATGGCGGGCACGGTGGACCTGCTGCAGCGCGCGTACACGGGCCTCGAGGTCCGGGCAGGCGTGTTGCACTTCAATCCCCACCTGCCCCAGGAGGTGAAGCGGCTGAAGTTCTCGCTGCGCTATCACAAGCATTGGGTGGAGGTGGAGCTCACTCCGGCCGTGCTGCGGCTCACCGGCCTGTGGAGCCCCCTGGAGCAGCCGCTGGAAGTCTGTGTGCGGGGTGAGTGTCTGCGGCTCCAGTCCTGCGAGACCCAGGAGCTGCGCCTCGCCTGAGCGAAACGGGAGGCGAGCCAGCGAGCGCGGCCAACTCCAGACTTGGCGATCGGGCAATCAATGAACAGCTTGCGCCCACGGAGGGGAGTCAATGGGGCGATGGCACGGGGCATGGGCGCTGGGCGTCTGTCTGGCGTTGATCGGATGCGGTTCCTCCACTCCACCTCCGTCCCCGGAGACGCCAGGAAATGGCGAGCGGACGGGCCCCCCTCCTGGCACTGGCCCGGGCACACCATCTCCCACGCCCGATGGCTCCACGCCTCCCGGCGGAGGCGGCGCCCCGCCGGACGCGGGAAGCCCCGCGCCGACGGATGGCGGCACGCCTCCTGGAGACGGTGGCACGCCTCCCTCGGATGGCGGCACGCCTCCCTCGGATGGCGGCACGCCTCCTGGAGACGGTGGCACGCCTTCGCCCCTGGAGGCCGAGCCTTCACTGCCGCCGCGGGCCTGCATCCCGTGGACGTACACCACGCCTCCGGTACGGGCCACGGCTTGCGAGGTGTCCTCCGAGTTCGCGGATGGCACCACGCAGCGCGCCCGGTATGACGCCGACAGCCGTTTGCTGGAGCTGCGCACCTATACCGCCACGGGAGCGCTCGCCTCCGTGGAGACCCACACCTGGCGGAACGGGCTCGAGCTGCTGCGCCGGGTGGACTACCCGGATGGGCGGTTCGAGCAGACGGAGTGGACCTACGACGCGCAGCGGCGGCTCTTGCGGCGGGTCATGACGGGATGGAACTGGTACGGCACGAACTCGCTCGACATCACCTACGACACCCAGGGCCGCATCTCCCAGGTGGTCGGCCACTACAACACCATTGTCATCACGAGCCACTACGCGTACGACGCGGCGGGCCGGCTGATCTCCATCGACAGCGCCGACATCTGCGGCCGGGATGAAAACCGCTGCGCGACCTTCTCCTACTGGCCCAATGGCCAGCTCAAACGCCATGACTGGTCGATGGCGGGATACAACTCCTACTTCGATGAGTACGACGAGGCCGGCCGGCTCATCCACTCGGGCTGGGAGTATAGCGCTGGCGGGAGCGACTCCACGCTGGCCTACGACGCGTCGGGCCGCCTCATCCGCGTGAGGACGTCCTCCAGCACGTTCACCACCTCGAGCGAGTCCCTCACCACCACCGTCCACGATCCGGCGGGCTGGCGCGAGCGGTTCGCGAAGGATGTCTTCCATCTCGGTGACTGCCAGATCGGTGCCTGCGAGGACTACTGGACCCACCAGCGCATCACCCGCCGTACCACCTTCATCTGTGGCACCCCGATCGTCGCGCTCGACGAGTGGGACAACAACGAGGACGGAGCGGTGGATGCCCAGCGCACGCACGTCCGGGATGCCACGGGCCGGCTGGTGCACGAGGAGTACTCGGGCACGCCGGGCCTGGATGAGGGGCCCGTGCGCCGCGACTTCCGCTACGAATGTCCCTGAGCCGCCTCGTCATCCTTCGCGGTCGAGCCGGCTCGACTTCGAAACCCGATAAATAAAAGGAAGGCAGGTGCCCGGGTCCGCGAGGGACTACCTGCAAGAGCCTGCTGGAGGACCCACCTGGGAAGACTTCCGGCTCGCCCGGGCGCGTGGGCTCGGCCATACTGCGGCGCGCATGCGTGCCCTGCTCCTCTCCGCCCTGCTCTCGGCCGCCCCCCCCACGCCGGCGCAGGCCCAGAAGCTCGCCGCCCAGGGCAACTGGGATGAGCTGTACCTGGCCTGGGCCGCGGTGAAACCCAAGACCCATTCCCCCGCCGAGCGCCGCACCATCGCCACCGCCCTGCTCCAGGGATGCGAGACCCTCGCCGGCTCGGATGCCGTCATGGCGTACTCGCTCGCCGAGCGCGCCGTGAACTTCCTGGAAACGGTGCGGGGCCTGCGCTGCCTGGTCCGCACGGCGCTCGTCACCGACCAGCGCGGCGCCGCCGAGGAGGCCCTGCGCCAGGGACTGGAGCACTTCCCCAAGCAGGGCTACTTCGGGCTGGAACTGGGCCGGCTGCTGCTCGAGGACAAGGACGCGGAGGGGGCGCTCGCGGTGCTGCGGCGCGTTCCCTCTCGCGCCCCCGAGGCGCCCCAGGCCCAGGCCCTGATGCAGAAGGCCCTCGCCGCGGCGAACGAGGAGAACGCGGCGCGCGCCCAGCTCCTCGCCATCGAGCGGCGCTTCTCGGGCGAGGCGGAGGCTCCGCCCTCGCGCCCGGCGTCCACCTCGGGGCTCGCCTTCGCCTCCAGCGTGGGCGAGGACGGCATGCGCACGCGCGCCAACAGCCGCTTCATCGTGAAGTACTTCAACAACGCGCGCGACTTCGGCCAGCGCGCCGAGTACGAGGGCCGCATCGTCGCCGCGCTCGACGAGGCGCGCACCCATACCCGCCAGGTGCTCGGCGAGGCGCGCGAGACGCCCGTCGACGTCGTCCTCTACACCCGCGAGGAGTTCCGCACCCACCAGGGCGCCGCCCTCGCGCGCGCCGTGGCCGGCCTGTACTCCGCGGGCGCCATCCGCATCAACGACGCCGCCGAGCTCACCCCCCAGACCAAGGCCACCCTCGTGCACGAGTACGTGCACGCCGTGGTGGATGACCTCGTGGGCGCCGACGCGGGCGGCCAACCCGTCCCCGTCTGGCTCAACGAGGGGCTCGCGGAGTACGTGGAGTGGCGTTACCTGGGCAGCGACAAGCCGCCCTACTCGCTCGTCAACCGCCTGCGGGGCGCGGCCCAGGCCGGTCAGCTCCCCTCGCTGTCCCGGATGGCGGGCGAGGCCCTCATCCAGCAGGGGGACCCGGCCCTGGCCTATGGCACCGCGGGCATGGCGGTGCGCGAACTGCTGAGTCAGGGAGGGCCCGGCCGGCTCCTCGGCCTCATCCGTCAGGTCGGCCAGGGCTCCACCTTCGAGGAGGCGCTCCAGCACCAGTACGGCCGGAGCGTGACGCAATTGGACGAAGCGGTGAAGGCGGCTCTCTCGCGCAGGTAACAGGCAGGCGGAATCCGCGTTCGTGAAGTTTACCCCCCTTGCTGACTCTCCTAGACTTGCGCGCGGAAAGTTTCTTGCTTGGCGCTGTGACGGGAGAGCCGGCTCTCCGGTTCGCAGCGAGGTGACGGATGTCCGACACGAGCGTGGCGATGAGGGAGTTTCGCTTCCTGGATGAGAAGCGGACGCAGGGGAGTCTTTCCCCGGCGGAACAAGCTCGATGGACCGAGCTCCAGGGACTCCTGGGCGGCCAGGGTGCGTCCACGGAGGCCGCGGACTACGCGCAGCAGCCCCAGGGCTACTACGGCGATGATGGCCAGTGGTACGCCTACCCCGCTGGCTACGATCCCCAGCAGCCCCAGGGCTACTACGGCGACGATGGCCAGTGGTACGCCTACCCCGCTGGCTACGATCCCCAGCAGCCCCAGGCCTATGACCCCCAGGCCTACGCGCAGCAGCAGCCCCAGGGCTACTACGGCGACGATGGTCAGTGGTACGCCTACCCCGCTGGCTACGATCCCCAGCAGCCCCAGGCCTATGATCCCCAGGCCTACGCGCAGCAGCAGCCCCAGGGCTACTACGGCGATGATGGCCAGTGGTACGCCTACCCCGCTGGCTACGATCCCCAGCAGCCCCAGGCCTATGACCCCCAGGCCTACGCGCAGCAGGACTCAGGCGACACGGCCCCTTCCGCCCAGCCCCTGTCGGCCCAGGATGCGAACGATGCCGTTCTCGAGGTCCCGCCCACCACCGAGCTGACCGCGCTTCCGCTCGACCCCGAACCCCTGTCCCTGGATGGGGGACAGCCCGCCGACGATGTCTTCGAGGTGGCCGACACCGACCTGACGCCCGTCAGCGAGGCCATCAGCATTCCCGAGCCTGTCGAGACGGTCGACATGAGCGACTGGGAGGACACCACCACTCCCTCGGCCACCGCGCTCGCGCCCCCGCCTCCCGCGCCGGCTCCCGCTCCCGTGAGGAGCGCCTCGGAGCCCATCCAGGAACTGGGTGAGGACGACTTCTCCTCGCTCAACACCGACGCGGACCCCATCCCCGTCTCCTCCCCGCCGCCCGTGCACGAGGAGTTGCTGGCGCATCCCCAGACCCTCGACATCCCGGCCACGGACATCTCGGTGCTCGACACCGCGGAGGGACCGCTCCCGGCCGAGCCGATGTTCGCCGAGGAGCCCATGGCTCCCGTCTCCGAGGAATGGGCCTCCGCGCCGCTCGCGGTGGACGGCGCCACCTCGGCGCCTCCGCCCACCGAGGACGCCTGGACGGACGCCAGCGAACATCGCTCCTTCGAGCCCACGTCCACCGAAGAGGCCCTGAGGGAAGCGGACCGGATGGAGGTCACCGCGTCGTACGCGCTGCCCGCCTATGCGGAACCACAACCCTACCCCGCCCCCGCGGAGACCCCCGCGGCCGACGAGGCGCCCACGTTCGACGTCTCCGAACTCGAGGCCGCGCCCGAACCGGCCCCCACGGACGCCTCGCTGGAGACCCCGTGGGAGACCGCGCCGGAGGTGGCACCGAGCGCGCCCGTCGAGCCACCGCCCTCCGCGCAGCTCGCGGCGGAGCCCGAGTCCACGGAGCAACCCACCTTCGACGTGGCCGACCTCGGCGCCGAGATGGAGCCCGCTCCGGCCGCCGTGGAAGACCCGGCCGATTACCATCCGACCTCGCTGGAGCTCAATCCGGTGCAGGTGGGACCCGATCTGGTGGCGGACACCGTCGAAGTCGCCGACTCGTTCAACCCCGAGGCCACCCAGCCGTCGGACTGGGGCACGGGTGAGCAGACGTTCGACACGGGCCATCCGGGAGACCCCGTCCCACTCACCAGCGCCTCCGACTACCTGGGACACAACACGCGGCACGCCAACGGCACGGTGTCCGACGAGCCGGTGCCGCTCGAGGCGGACATCCGCTCGAGCTGGATGAGCAACGACCTGGACCACGGCACGTCGGAGCCGCTCCAGTTGCAGAGCGCCGCGGACTTCATGAGCACGCCGGAGTTCATCTCGGCGAGCGCCACCTGGGGACACCGGCCGGAGAGCGAGCAGCCCGCCCAGGAGACCAGCGCCGCCGAGGGGACGTATGCCTACGGCACGCCGTACGACGGCAACGGGTCGAGCGACTCCGCGGACTGGAGCACTCCGAGCGAAGCGGTCCCGGCCACCGAAGCCCAGGCCGAGTGGTCCACTCCCGCCAGCGAGCCGGCCCCCATCGAGGCTCAGCCCGAGTGGGCCGCTCAGCCGGAGGCCCAGCCGGAGTTGGAGGCCCAGCCTGAAGAGGCCCAGCCGGTCATGGAGGCTCAGCCCGAGTGGGCCGCTCAGCCGGAGGCTCAGCCTGTGCTGGAGGCCCAACCCGAGGAAGCCCAGCCGGTGTTGGAGGCTCAGCCCGAAGAGGGCCAGCCCGTGCTGGAGGCTCAACCCGAGTGGGCCGCTCAAGCGGAGGCCCAGCCGGTGTTGGAGGCTCAGCCCGAAGAGGGCCAGCCCGTGCTGGAGGCTCAGCCCGAGTGGGCCGCTCAAGCGGAAGCCCAGCCGGTGTTGGAGGCTCAGCCCGAGGAAGCTCAGCCGGTCATGGAGGCTCAGCCCGAGTGGGCCGCTCAGCCGGAGGCCCAGCCGGTGCTGGAAGCCCAGCCCGAGGAAGCCCAGCCGGTCATGGAGGCTCAGCCCGAGTGGGCCGCTCAGTCGGAAGCCCAGCCGGCCATGGAGGCTCAGCCCGAGTGGGGCGCCCAGCCAGAGGCTCAGCCCGAGTGGGCCGCGCAGCCGGAAGCCCAGCCCGAGTGGGGCGCCCAGCCGGAAGCCCAGTCCGAGTGGGCCGCGCAGTCGGAAGCCCAGCCGGTCATGGAGGCGCAACCCGAGTGGGGCGCCCAGCCGGAAGCCCAGTCCGAGTGGGCCGCGCAGTCGGAAGCCCAGCCGGTCATGGAGGCGCAGCCCGAGTGGAGCGCTCAGCCGGAGGCACAACCCGAGTGGGGTGCCCAACCAGAGGCTCAGCCCGAGTGGGGCGCCCAGCCGGAAGCCCAGTCCGAGTGGGCCGCGCAGTCGGAAGCCCAGCCCGAGTGGGGCGCCCAGCCAGAAGCTCAGCCAGCCCAGACCGAGTGGGGCGCCCAACCGGAGGCCCAGCCCGAATGGGGCGCCCAGCCTGTGATGGAGGCCCAGCCCGAGTGGAGTGCCCAGGGCGGGTGGGCGAGCGCCGAGGCCCAACCCGACACCGGGGCTCAGACGGATTGGTCCGCACCCGCCGACCCCTACGCGCCCACCACCGACACGCATTCCGACTGGAGCGCGTCAGCGGAGGCCCAGCCGGCCGCCGAGGCCCAGCCCGAGTGGGCCATGCCCGCGCACGAGCCACTCCCGGGCCAGGACTCCGCCCACTGGACGGCTCCCGCCCAGCCCGAGTGGTCGACGGATGGCGCCGCCTCGCAGTGGGGTGCGCCGGGCGAGCAGGCCTCCTCCGAATGGGCGGCGTCGGAGCCCGCCTCGGGGACGGCCGCACCTGAATGGAGCGCTCCCGCCGCGGAGCAGGACTCCACCTGGGCCAGCCCCATGCAGAGCGAATGGAGCGCTCCCGCCGCCTCCGAGTCGTGGGAACAAGCCCAGGAGAGCGCCGCGCCCGCCGAGCCACCGCCGCCCGCCGAGCCCGACCTCCCCGTCATGGAAGCCGAGCCCGAGCCGGTGCGTCTGGCCACGATGGACTTCCAGGAGATCGATCTCTCGGATGCCGCCGAGGAGGCTCCGGCGGTGGCGCCGGCTCCCGTCGCGCCTCCGCCCGCGCCCGTGCCCGCCCCCAGGGCTCCGGCTCCCGCCGCGGCTCCGGCGCCTCGAAACGTGGCGCTCCCCACGGCGCCTCCGCCCGCGCCCGTGACACCTCCGCCCGCGCCCGTGGCGCCTCCCGCCGCGCCCGCGCCGCTCCCGAGGGCCCAGACCACTCCGCCGGTCTTCGCCATCCCGACCGCGCCCGCCGCCCTCGTGCCCGGCGCTCCGCCGCCGCGAGCCTCGCGACAGGCCATGGCGACCGTGACGACCCCGCCGCCCGCTCAGGCCGCCGTGGCTCCCCTCAACGCCTTCATCGCGGGCGAGCACCGCGTCATCATCCATACGGTGGAGGGACAGGTGAAGCGGGGCGCCATCCGCGACGTGGACCTGCTCGACGCGGCCATCCCCCTGGAGCAGCAGGCCGGCTTCGCCCCCGAGTCCATCGCCATCCAGCGCGTGAAGGCCATCTTCTTCATGCTCGCCACCGGCAGCCGTCCCCCTCAACCCGAGGGACAGAAGATCCGCGTCACCTTCAACGACGGCCGCCAGGTCGCGGGCTTCTCCAACGACTACCAGGGCACGGGCCAGGGCTTCTTCGTCATCCCCGCGGACACCCGTACCAACACCTCGCGCATCTTCATCTATCGCTCCAGCGTGCAGACCGTCGCGGAAGGTTGAGTTCCACTCGGAGTCTTCCCCGAGTGGGTGCGTGAGCGGACCCGCGGGCCTATCTTCCCCGCGGGCGCTCGCCATCCAGAACGCCCTTGAACCAACGGCCCCTTGCAACCTCCGGGTTGCGGGGAGGCCGTTTCATCTTGGAACGGGTGTAGCTGCGATGGTGATGTCCGATTCCGCACGGGCCTACCTGCTCTTCCTGGGGTTCATCCTGGTCGAGCGCCTCTTCGAGCTGGTCCTCTCCGCGCGCAACGCGCGCCGGGCGCTGGCCCAGGGAGGCCGGGAAGTCGGCCAGGGGCACTACCGGGTGATGACGGTGCTCCACACGGCGTTCCTGCTGGCCTGCGTGGGCGAGGTGCTCGTCTTCCAGCGGGCCTTCCCGGGAGCACTGGGGTGGGCCGCGCTCGTAGGGGCCGTGGCGGCGCAGGCGCTGCGCTACTGGGCGATCTCCACGCTCGGCGAGCGCTGGAACACGCGCATCATCTTCATTCCCGGGGCCCAGCCAGTCACCTCCGGCCCCTACCGCTTCGTGCGCCATCCCAACTACGTCGCGGTCATCCTGGAGATGGTGTGCATCCCCCTCATCCACGGGGGCTACCTGACGGCCCTCGTGTTCTCGGTGGCCAACGCGGTGCTGCTCACCGTGCGCATCCGCGCGGAGGAGGCGGCGCTCGGCGCCGAGTACCGTCAGGCCTTCCAGGCACGTCCCCGCTTCATTCCCGGAAGCGTCCATGAGCCGCGCTGAGGCCGCCGCGCCATGACGAAGACGGACGTGGCGATCGTGGGAGGTGGACCCGCGGGGCTCGCGGTGGCCATCCATGCCGCGCGGCGGGGAATCCCCACACTCCTGCTCGAGCGGCAGGGACTGCCCCGCGACAAGGCCTGTGGGGAGGGGTTGATGCCCGCGGGGCTGCGCGAGCTCGAGGCGCTCGGGGCGCGCGAGCACCTCACCCCGGCCGACTGTGCCCCCATCGTGGGCATCCGCTACCTCCAGGAGGATGGCACCTCGGTCGAGGGCCGCTTGCCCTCGCCCGGTGGGCTCGGCATCCGCCGGCTCGCCCTGGAGACGGCGCTGGAGCGCGTGGCCCGGAACGTGGGCGTGGAGATCCGCGAACACGCCCAGGTGACCGTGGTGGATCGGACGTCCGAGCGCGTGCGGCTGACGACCGCCACCGGAGAGCAGGTGGAGGCGCGCCTGCTGGTGGCCGCGGATGGACTGGCCTCGCCACTGCGGCGGGACCAGGGCCTGGACGTGGAGTCGCCCGCCTCGGCGCCCAAGCGCTACGGCCTGCGCCAGCACTTCCGGATGAAGCCCTGGACCCCCTTCGTGGAGGTCCACTTCGCCCAGGGCGTGGAGGCCTATGTCACGCCCGCGGGTGGCGAGCGCGTGGGCGTGGCCTTCCTCTGGCAGGACGGAGGAATGCAGGGGCACATCGGCTTCGCCGAGCTCGTGCGCCACTTCCCCGCGTTGGAGGCCCGGCTCGCGGGCATGGCCCCGGACTCCTCGCCACGAGGCGCGGGCCCCCTGGAGCGCGGCGTGCGCGCCCGGAGCCTGGACCGCTTCGTGCTGGTGGGAGACGCGGCGGGGTACGTGGATGCCATCACCGGTGAGGGGCTGACGCTCGCCTTCCGCTCCGCGGCCGAGCTGGGACGGCGGCTGCCCGAGGTGCTCGCGAACGGGGCGTCACGCGCGTCGCTCGCCAGCTATGAGCGGGCCGTGCGCGCGCCCTATCTCCGCTACGTGTTCTTCACCCGGCTGCTGCTCACCCTGGCGCGGCGTCCCGGATTGCGTGCCCGGATCATCCGACAGCTCGCCCGCGTCCCCTCCCTCTTCGAGTGGATGCTCAACCAGGTCATCGAGCCGTGAGCGCGCGGCCGCGCGGGGCCCCTAATAACCGTGCGTCGGAGAGCCGGGACCGGCCTCATGGAGCCAGCGCGCCAGGGCGAGCGCGCTCGGCTCGTCGAGCATCGTCTCGTAGGAGGGCATCGCCGTGCTGGGGAGGAACTTCTCGGGGTTGCGGATCCACTTCGCCAGCATCTCCGGCTCCTTGTAGGGGGCCGAGAGGATCTTCCCGTGGTAGCGGGCACCGGGCGCGTGACACACCGGGCAGCCGAGCTTCGTGAAGAGCGCGGCGGGATCCACCGAGGGCTTGGCCGCCTTGGCGGGCGGGGTCTTGCCGGGAGCCTTCTTGCTCGGCGCCTTCTTCTCGGGTGCCTTCTTCTCCGGCGCTTTCTTCTCGGGTGCCTTCTTCTCGGGCGCGCCCTGCGCTGGGGCCTCACGGGCCTCGGCGGTGCGCTCGCCTCCTCCCCACAGGGCACAGGTGGCGATCAAGGCACCAGCGAACGCGCGCCAGCGCGACGCCCGCGAACATCTCGTGTTCATCATGAAACACCACGATGCCTCATCCCGGGGCACGAGCCAAGGAGCACCAACGACGACGGGGCCCCGTTGCCAGGGCCCCGCCGGGTGCTACACCGGACTTCGCCGGGAACTACTTCGTGCTCTTGGCGGCGGGGGCGGCAGGGGCGGCGGCCGGAGCAGCGGCGGCCGGAGCGGCCTCCTGCTTCTTGTTGAGCTCCAGGTCGATGGTGATCGCCACTTCCTCACCCACGGCCACGCCGCCCGTCTCGATGGCCGAGTTCCAGCTCAGGCCGAAGTCCTTGCGGTTGATCTTCGTGGTGGCCGAGCCGCCGCGCTTGAAGTTGCCCCAGGGATCCTTCGACTCGGTGGTGAAGCCCTCCACGTCCAGCACCACCGGCTTGGTCACGCCGTGCAGGGTGAGGTCGCCCGTCACCTTGAGGTTCTTGCCGGCCTTGGCGACCTTCGTCGACTTGAAGGTGATGGTCGGGTACTTCGCGGTGTCGAAGAACTCCGCGCTGCGCAGGTGCTCGTCGCGCTTGGGCTCGTTGGTGTTGATGGTGGTGGCGTCGATGGTCGCCTCGATGGTGGACTTGGTCAGGTCCTTCTCATCGATGTTGGCGGTGCCGGTCACCTTCGAGAACGCGCCGCGCACGTTCGACACCATCATGTGCTTCACGGAGAAGGCCGCGCTCGAGTGACCCGAGTCGATGACGTACTCGGTGGCGAAGGCGGAGGGGGCGGCGAGCACGAGGGCGGCGACGGCGGACTTCATGAACATCTTCATGGTGTATCTCCAGCTGGGGGCACGAACGAAAGGCGGCGCAGCCGCGCAGCGCGCAGCTGCGCATGGACGAGCCCGCGTGATGAAAACCCTCGAATACGGGGGATGACCCGGTCCTCGGGGAGGGCGGCACCGAGGACGAAGAACAACGGCGACAAGCGTTCGGCATAGGGATGCGCGAGCCGGCGATCCGGTGCATCGCTCCAGCACCGCGCGCCAGGTGACACGAAGAGCGCCGGGGCCACCGCCCCTGCCGCCACCTCGCCTCCCTGGATGTCCGAATGCATGCCCGGACTCTACAGCAAGCCCCGAGCCATGGAACCCAACCCGCCAACCCCTTGAAACTACTCGGACACTCTCCACTGGACTCGCGGACGGCCTCTCAAAATGATAGGTTGACCACTCATTTCGAGAGGATGCCATGGAGCCCCTGCCCCCGCTGGATCTGCGCGAGCTGCTGACGTTCGACCCCCACGGAGGGCTCATCCACTTCGCGGGCCAGCGGGTGTTGCTGTGGGATCCGGTGGCCATGGGGCTGTTGCGCAAGGAGCTCATCGAGACGCTGGGGGTGACGGCGGCGCGGGGACTGCTCACGCGGCTGGGTTTCGCGCACGGCTGGCGCACGGCGGAGACGATGAAGGGCGCCATCCCCTGGACGGATGAGTCGCACTGGCGCCGCTCGGGAGGACGGCTGCACACCCTGCAGGGCCTGGTGGTGCTCGAGCCGGTGGAGCGCCGCGAGGAGGACGGCCCGGCGCCCTTCGCCGAGGCGCTGTGGCGCGACTCGTACGAGGCCGAGCAGCACCTGTTGCACCTGGGCACGGCGGAGGAGCCGGTGTGCTGGTCGCTCACGGGCTTCGCCAGCGGCTACATGAGCTACACCAACGGCAAGCCCATCTACTGCATCGAGACGCGCTGCGTGGGCAAGGGAGACCCCGTCTGCCAGATCATCGGCAAGCCCGAGGAGGAGTGGCACCCGGAGTGCCGCCAGGCGCTGCGCTTCTACGAGACGCAGTGCATGGAGGGAACGCTCGCGCAGGTGACGAACGCGCTCAAGGAGGCCGAGCGGGAGCTGCGCGCCCGGCGCCAGACGCTCGCGCGGGTGTCGGGCGTGAAGGAGGACCCCGCGGGAATGGTGGCGCGCACCGAGACCATGAAGCGGGTGCTGGACTTGTCGCGCCGCGCGGCCCGGGTGGACTCCACGGTGCTCATCACCGGCGAGAGTGGCGTGGGCAAGGAGCGCATCGCGCGGCTCATCCACGAGGAGTCGGGCCGGGCGCACAAGGCCTTCATCGCGGTCAACTGCGCGGCGGTGACGGAGAGCCTGCTGGAGAGCGAGCTGTTCGGCCACGTGCGCGGCGCCTTCACCGGCGCCACCCATGACCGGCCGGGGCTCTTCGAGGCGGCGCACGGCGGCACGCTCTTCCTCGACGAGGTGGGCGAGGTGCCCGCGGCGATGCAGGCCCGGCTCTTGCGCGTGCTCCAGGAGCGCGAGGTGCGGCGCGTGGGGGAGAACGTGAGCCGCAAGGTGGACGTGCGTCTGGTGGCGGCCACCAACCGCCAGCTCCCCGCCGAGGTGGCCGCCGGCCGCTTCCGGCAGGACCTGTACTACCGGCTGCGCGTCATCGAGCTCAAGGTGCCGCCGCTGCGCGAGCGCCGGGACGATCTGCTGCCGCTCGCGCGGCTGTTGCTGGCGGAGGCGACGGAGCGGCTCGGGCGGCGGGTGATGGGGCTGTCGCCGGAGGCGGCCGAGCAACTGCTGCGCTACGAGTGGCCGGGCAACGTGCGCGAGCTGGGCAACGCCATCGAGCGCGCCGTGGCACTGTGCGAGGGCGCGCGGGTGGAGAAGGACGATCTGCCGGAAGAGGTGCGTGCGGCGCCCCCGAGCATCCTGCCCGGAGAGCAACCGCGCACCCTGGAGGCAATGGAGCGCGAGTACGTGCTCGCGGTGCTGGCGCGCAATGGCGGCAACCGGGCCCGCACCGCCGAGCAGCTCGACATCGGCATCGCCACGCTCTACCGCAAGCTCAAGCAGTACGGCGAGCCCCCCGAGCCGCCGCCCCCGGGCACGGGGGAGCTCAGTTCAGGTAGCGGTCGTTCGGCCGCTCCTCGGAGATGACACGCAGGTGGCGCGAGCGCCCGCGCAGCTGCCGCTGCAGCCGCCAGTGCTGCACGCGCAGCCACAGGTGCCGGGGGTTGAAGCCGCGCGTGGCCACGAAGGCGATGACGAGCGCGAACAGTTCGGGAATCTGGGTCACCCACCCGGCGGTGAGGCCGTTGAGCAGGACGAAGCCCGCGCCAATGCCGGCCAGTACGTTGCCGGTGACGGGGATGCCCCAGAAGTTCGACTGGGCGCGTCCGAGCGACAGGCCGTAGGTCACCCAGGCCAGGGTCGTCATCACCCCGCCGCCCGTGTAGCCGTTGGGCAGGCGCGTGAAGAGGCTCACCGCGACGGTGAGCAGGCCCGCGAGCACCGAGCCGCCCCACACCACCGCCAGCAGGCGGCGTGGACCCCAGCTCATCTCCAGGCCACCGCCGATGGAGTAGAGGATCATCGCCCCGAAGATGATGCCCAGCGGGCTGCGCTCGATGAAGCCGTAGGTGAAGGGCTGCCACAGCCACAACTGGGACAGCACGCCCTCGGGCGACAGCAGCAACAGGTCTCCCGCCGGACGCAGCAGCAGGGAGAGCACCGAGCCCGCCACCAGCCCGATGGCCAGCTTGGCGGCCATGGATTCCACACCGGCGAAGCCGAACCCGCCCCCGCCAAAGCTTCGCATCGGTCTCATCACGTCACCCTCCACCCGGAGTATCCAGCAGTCGGACAAAGGTGGGGAAACGCCGCGCGCTTGGCAACCGTTTCCGTCCACTACCGCCCAGTCCAAATGACGAAAGGCGCCCTTCCCCCTGTATCCGGGAAGAGCGCCTTCGTGCGAATCGGCCTCGGCCGACGTCCGACTCAGGACTTATGGCGGTAGAACAGGGTGATGGTCAGGCAGTGGAACTCCTTGTCGGAGGACTGCGTGACCGTCTTGTCCACCACGTCCGCGTTCGGATTCTCCTTGAGCCACTTGGTGATGTTCTCGCCCATGTTCTCGCGATCACGCGCGAGCGTCGTGGAGAACACCTTCACTCCCGTGAAGTTGGTAACGGCCATTCCGATCCTCATGCAGCCGAAGAGATTCCGCAGGTTTACCGCGAGTCTTGACGGCCATCAAGGAAACGACCCCGATTTCCACCCGCTGGACCACAATCCGGGGCGTCCTCCCACCCTACCTCTGGGAGTGGGAGGGTGGCCCGGGACGTACCCGGGCGGGGGCTCAGCGCGTACCCGAGGCGCGGCGGGCCTGGCAGGACAGGTCGTCCTTGCAGGACGGCCCGATGCCATCGGGGTGGGCCACCAGGGGCGCCTTGTCGCTCTCCTCCAGACCGCACACCACGCAGCGGCGCTTGCGGTTGCGCCGCTCGGCCCGCCGCTGCTCGGCGATCGCCTTGGCCCGCTCCCGGGCCGCCTTCGCATCCAGCTCGTTGCTCATCGTCATCGGATCCATTCTCTTGAGAGCGCCTCTTAGAGCGCTTCGATGAGGAGCGCGATTCCCTGGCCGCCCCCGATGCACGCCGAGCCGATGCCATAGCGGGCTCCCTGGCGCTTGAGTTCATAGGCGAGCGTCATGGTGATGCGCGCGCCCGAGGCACCCAGCGGGTGGCCCACGGCGATGGCGCCCCCGTTGACGTTGGTGCGCTCGCGCGGCAGCCCCAGCTCCTTCTCCACCGCGAGGAACTGCGGCGCGAAGGCCTCGTTCACCTCGAAGAGGTCCACGTCGCCGAGCTTGCACTGGGCGCGCTCGAGCAGCCGGCGGATGGCCGGCGCGGGGCCGATGCCCATCACCTTCGGATCACACCCGGAGATGCCCCAGTTGACCAGCCGGGCGATGGGCGTCAGCCCGTGCTTCTCCACGAAGCTCCGGGTGGCCATCACCATGGAGCCCGCGCCGTCGCAGATGCCGCTGGCCGCGCCCGCGTGCACCACGCCGTCCTTCTTGAAGACCTTGGGCAGCTTCTTGAGCCCCTCGAGCGAGGTGTCCGGCCGGTTGTGCTCGTCCCGGCTGAAGACCGTATCGCCCTTCTTGCCCTTGAGCGTGACGGGGGAGATCTCCTGGGCGAAGCGGCCGGACTCCTGCGCGGCGGCGAAGCGCTTCTGGGTGAGCACCGCGTACTCGTCCACCGCGTCCTGCGACAGCGCGTAGTCCACCGCGAGCTGCTCGGCGGTCATCGCCATGGGATTCCCGGTATAGCTGTCCGTGAGGGCGCTCCAGAGCATGTCCTCCATGCCGCTGCCCTTGCCCATGCCCAGGGGAATACCGAAGCGCGCGCCGCGGATGACGTGGGGCGCCTGGCTCATGGACTCGGTGCCCCCGGCGAGCACGCAGTCGGCCTGCTCGGTGAGCATCATCTCCGCGGCGTTCACGAAGGCCTGGAAGCCCGAGCCGCACAGCCGGTTGACGCCCAGTGCGGGCACCGGCACCGGCACCCCCGTCTTGAGGCCCACGTGGCGGGGCAGGTAGATGGCGTCCGCGCTCGTCTGCACCACGTTGCCATAGATGACGTGCTGGATGGACTCGGGCGAGACCCTGGCCTGCACGAGCGCGGCCCGGGCGGACTCGATGGCCAGGTCCGTGGCGCTCACGTCCTTCAACGCGCCACCGTACGTCCCAAACGGCGTCCGCTTCCCGGACAGGAAATAGATTTCTTCGCTCTTGGACAGGCTCTTCATAGATGACTCTTCCTACTCTCCACCGGTGCGCGGTGCACGCCCCGGCTGCATCAGACCGTGCGCTCGCCGCCCAGGAAGAGGGACACCACGATGGCGAGGGCCACGAGCGTCCATAACAACCCCGGCAGGTTCTGTCGCCGGATCTCCTGGGCACCCGGCCCCTGATACCAGTCGCGCCCCGCCTGTAACCGGCCTTCCCACGTGAAGTCTTCCGCTGGACAGACGTCCCGCACTCGCAGGCGATGGGCCTGGAGGAGCAACTCGGGAGGGCATTGCGGCATGCCCACCGCCCGGTACACCCCGGCAACGTCGGACGTGGGCCGTTTGAAGTCGGCCGTGAGCACGAACCCCCTGGGAGCGAGCGGCGTCAGCAGGTAGAGCCGGGGGTGCTCCTGGGAAGAAAGGTGGAGGGTGGCGAAGACGCGCTCCTCCGGGTGGACGAAGTCATAGGAGCGCGTGCCCCGGCGCAAGGGGGACTTCTCCAGGTGGACGCCGAGCGGCCGGAAGCCCAGGGCCCGGAGCTGCTCGGCCGGAGCCACCAGCGCGGGGGGCAGCGCCATCCGCTCCGCGGACGCGTCGGGCAGCAGCCGCACCCGGTCCGGAAAGACCAAGAGGAAGGCGCGCCAGGCGTTGAGCATCAACAGCTTCACGGCCATCGCCAGCACGGCGAGCACCAGGAAGAGCTCGACGAGCGCATTCACCGCGGGACCGCCAGGAGACATGGGGCCGCCACCCTAGCACTCCACGCAGGGCCCGGTGGCTCGCCCGCTGGGCGAACCTGCGACGAGGGCCGTGCCCGGGGCATGCACATCGTCCTTCCAGGAAGCGGAGCCGGGGCGGCACCGCGGGAAGACGGGAGGCGTGATGATGAAGCGCTCGAGACTGGCGGGACTGATCCTGGGGATGGGTCTGATGGGCTGCTCCCCCACGAAGCCAGAGGAGCCCGCGCCCCAGCAGGAGGCCTGGCAGGACGACATCCGCTCCCTCAAGGACGCCACGGTGACGATCTCTCCGGGACATTGCGCGGGCGTCATCGTGGCCGACGGCCGCCATGCGCTCACCGCGGCGCACTGCATCAAGGGCGCCCCCGGGGCGCGGCAATCCGTGGTGACGCGGGACGGGAAGGTGCTGGGGGGCGAGGTGAAGGTCGTGGACTCCCAGCGCGACCTGGCTGTCCTGCGCTTCGACACCCTGGCCCCGGTGCACCCGCTGGCCGTGGCCTCGTGGCTCCCCAATCCCGGCGAGGCGCTCCTCTTCGCCGGCCGCAACGACCGCGCCATCGCCCCCCAGGAAGTCGAGCTGCGGCGGCTCGGACGCTGCCCGTCGCTGCCGGACGTGCCCCGCGCCCTCTTCACCAGCTTGAGGGGTGAACCCGGGGACTCGGGCGCCCCCGTGGTGGACCGCCACCTGCGGGTGGTGGGCCTGGTCCACGGCGGCGCGGCGTGCAGCATCGCCGCGCCCACCGCCGAGTTCTCCCCCCTGGTGGACATGCTCGTCGCGGAGGTGGCCCGGCCCGACGCCCAACAGGGAGTGGGCGGCGCCGGTCACTCCGGGCCCAACTGACATTCACCCGCATCCTCTTCCCTCTTCACGGAAAACGAGCGAAACTGAACAGGTTGGGCTCGCGGTGCGCGGGTCATGCAGAAGACCGGCGGCACCCCATTTCCAAAGAGAGGTGGCCGCCGTGAAACCGAGGCTCCTGATCGTGGACGACTCGTGGTCCATGCGGCAGACGCTGCGGTTGCTGCTCGCCCCGGACTTCGACTGCGCGCTCGCCGAGGACGGTCCGTCCGCCCTGAACCATGCGAGGAGCCATCCGCCCGACATCATCCTGTCGGACGTGAACATGGCGGGCATGGACGGCTTCGAGTTGTACCGACAGGTGCGCGCCGAACCTCCCCTGGAGCAGGTGCCCTTCCTTTTCCTCAGCGGACATGAGCCCCCCGCGGGAGTCCGCGAGCAGGGCTACACCTACCTCGTCAAGCCGGTGCCCCCCGCGATCCTCGTTTCCCGGTTGCACGAGCTGCTTCCGCCGCGCCGCGCCATTCCCGCGCAGACGGGAAGCTGAGGACGCCCCCGGAAGTTCCTGGGTATTGCCACCGAGCGGCTATGCTCCGCCGCCCTTCTTCCACCCCAGGTGCTCCGCGTGATCAACGCCTACGTCCGCGTTCCCTCTCCGCAGAACGAGCCCATCCTCTCCTACGCTCCCGGTAGCCCCGAGCGCGCCGGGCTCGAGGCCGCGCTCAAGCGCATGGCCTCCGAGCAGATCGACATCCCCATCCTCATCGGCGGCAAGCGCATCCACTCCACCCGCACGGACAAGGTGCGCATGCCCCACCGGCACTCGCACGTGCTCGCCACGCTGCACGAGGCGGATGCCACCCACGCGCAGCAGGCCATCCAGTGCGCCCTCGAGGTCAAGGACGAGTGGGCGCGCACGCCCTTCGAGGAGCGCGCGGCCATCTTCCTGCGCGCCGCGGAGCTTCTGGCCACGAAGTACCGGCCCCTCATCAACGCCGCCACCATGCTCGGGCAGTCGAAGACGGCGCACCAGGCGGAGATCGACTCGGCGTGCGAGGCCATCGACTTCCTGCGCTACAACGTCCACTTCGCCCAGCAGCTCCTGCACGAGCAGCCGGTGAGCTCCGCGCAGACGTGGAACCAGACGGACTACCGGCCGCTGGACGGGTTCGTCTTCGCGGTGGCGCCCTTCAACTTCACCGCCATCGCGCTCAACCTGAGCACGGCGCCGGCACTCATGGGCAACGTGGTGCTCTTCAAGCCCTCGAGCACGGCGGCGCTGAGCAACTGGTACCTCCTGGAGGTCTTGCGCGAGGCGGGCCTGCCCGACGGCGTCATCAACATGCTGCCCGGCGACGGCCCCACCATCGGCAACCCCGTGCTGGCCAGCCCCCACCTGGGCGGCGTGCACTTCACCGGCTCCACGCCCACGTTCCAGGGCATGTGGCGGCTCGTCGGCGAGAACATCTCCCACTACAAGCAGTACCCGCGGCTCGTGGGCGAGACGGGTGGCAAGGACTTCATCTTCGCGCACCCCTCGGCGGCCGATGATCTGGACGCGCTCGCCACCGCCATCGTGCGCGGCGGCTACGAGTACCAGGGACAGAAGTGCTCGGCCGCCTCGCGCGTCTACGTGCCCGAGTCCATCTGGCCCCGGCTCAAGTCGCGGCTGCAGGAGTTCATCTCCGAGCTGCGCGTGGGCGACGTGAGCGACTTCCGCAACTTCATGGGCGCGGTCATCGACGAGAAGTCCTTCAAGCGGACCTCCTCGTACATCGAGATGGCCCGGCACGGCGGCACCGAGGCGGCGATCCTCGCGGGCGGCGAGGTGGACCGCAACGAGGGCTGGTTCGTCAAGCCCACCCTGGTGCAGCTCACCAACCCCCGCCACCGCATCATGCAGGAGGAGATCTTCGCGCCGGTGGTGGGCGTGTACGTCTACCCGGACGCGCGCCTTGAGGACGCGCTGCGCGAGTGCGACCAGTGCGCCACCTACGCGCTCACGGGCGCCGTGTTCGCGAGGGATCGCAAGGCCATCCGCCAGATGATGGACTCGCTGCGCCACACCGCGGGCAACTTCTACATCAACGACAAGCCCACCGGCGCGGTGGTGGGACAGCAGCCCTTTGGCGGCTCGCGCGCCTCGGGCACCAACGACAAGGCCGGCTCCATGCTCAACCTGGTGCGCTGGACGTCTCCGCGCACCATCAAGGAGAACTTCGTGCCGCCCACCCGCGTCCCCTACCCCTTCATGGGGCAGTAGGAACGCGGGGTGTCCGGGACACGGCCTCCCCCCGAGGCCGCGTCCCGGAAGCGCTCACGGCCGCAGGGTCTTCCAGGTGGCGTCGTCCGCGGTGTGCATCTGGTTGATCCACTCCAGCAGCGGCACGCCCTGGGCGCTGTAGCTGCCGGGATTGAGCAGCATGGTGTGGCTCTGGCCCGGGACGATGAAGGCCCGGGTGTGGGGAAGAGGCTCCAGCACCGAGCTGGAGAGATCCAGCAGCGCCGCCTGGAACTTGTCCGGCGCCAACCCCATGTAGCCCCGGATGACCTGGTCCTGCGCCGAGGACAAGAGCGCCATGCGATCCTCGGGGAACTTGCGCTGGAGCGCCGGGTGGATGGCCGAGAAGTCATCCTTCACCGCGGGATCGATCTCGTTCATCACCGCGTCGTACTTCCACGCGTTGGCCCAGGCGGCCCGCAGCAGCGGGTTGATCGCATCGCTCCTGAGCATCGGCCCCGAGTCGTCCAGCAGGAAGACCTTCGCCTTGGGGAAGTGCGAGCGCACGAGCGCGTAGTTGAGCACCGAGCCGAAGCCGCCCGCGCTCGAGCCGGTGACGACCACCTGCTCGGGCTCGGGCACCGTGGCGGCGATGCGCGCGAGGAAGGCCTCGGCGTTCGGCCGGCCCTTGTGGTGGATCGTCACGGAGACGGAGCCGCTCGTGTAGACGTTGTCCGCGTTGCCGATGTGCAGGTCGCCCGTGCAGTACGGGATGAAGAAGTGGTTCCAGTCCTTGTACGGGTTGTTGGCCAACCCCCGGTCGAAGATGCTCCCCGTCGAGATGCGCGGGGCGAGCTGCTCGAACTGGACCTTGGTGAAGGGCCCGTGGGTGGAGAGGTTCTGCTCCAGACAGGTGCGCGCGTCCCAGCAGGCCCCGCCGCCGTTGAAGAAGATGACCACGTTCTTGCTGTTGGCCAGGTTGACGCCCAGGCCCGTGGGGGTTCCCTCGTCACACTGGGTGTTGGGGAAGTCGACCCAGCTCCACGTATGGGTCGGGGTGATGGGGGGAGGATCCACGGGAAGTGGGTCGTCCGGTGTCTCGTCCTCCCGGCAGCCCACACCCAACACCGCCACCGCCGCCAGCACCGCCCACAGCTTTCTCGTCTTGCTCGAACCGCGCATGTCCATCCTTCGAGGGATTGGGGGGGCAGGACAATAAGAAGAGGGCATGCGCCTCTCCACTCCAATGAGGGGCGCGCGAGCGCTCGGTCGTCCACCGGACAGGGCCGGGGTCAGGGACAGATAGTAGGGTGCGCGCGCCCGGTGAGGTGTTCCGGGCCCTGCCTCGAGGTGCTCTTCCATGACTCCACGTTCCGCGACGCGCACGCGTCAAGCGGCCCTGCTCCGCGTCCTCACCTGCGCCCTCCTTCCACTCGCCGCCTGTGAGACCCCGGAGCCTTCGCCTCCCTCGCCCCCCACTCCGCGCACCCTGCGGCTGCTCCAGACGAGCGACCTGCACACCAACGTGTTCGCCTGGGACTACTTCACCGGCAAGGCGGACGCGCAGCGCGGTCTCGCCAAGGTCGCCACGCTCGTGCAGCAAGCCCGCGCGGAGAACCCGGAGTGCACCCTCCTGCTCGACACGGGTGACACCATCCAGGGCACGCCCCTGGGCACCTACTACGCCCTGGTGGACAAGACGTCCCCGCACCCCATGGCCGTGGCCATGAACGCGCTGCGCTATGACGCCATGGCGCTGGGCAACCACGAGTTCAACTACGGCCTGGACACCCTCGGCAGGTTCCAGCACGAGCTGTCCTTCCCCGTGCTCGGCGCCAACGTGCGCAAGAGCGCGGATGATGGCGAGGCCTTCACCCCCTACCTGCTCAAGGACGTATGCGGGGTGAAGGTCGGCATCCTCGGCCTGGTGACCCCGGGCGTGCCCACCTGGGAGCGCCCGGAGAACATCCCCGGCCTGCGCTTCGCGGATCCCCTGGAGACGGCCCGGAAGTACGTGCCGGAGCTGCGGCGCGCGGGCGCGGACGTGGTGGTGGTGGCCATCCACAGCGGCCCGGACAAGCAGCCCACCGGCAGCGCGAGCGATCCGGCGAGCTGGCTCGTGGACTACGCGGACACGTCGAAGTGGACCGACCGCGGCAACCTGCCCGGCGAGAACGAGGCCGTGCAGATCGCCCAGCAGGTCGAGGGCATCGACGTGATGCTCACCGGCCACACCCACCAGCCCATCCCCAAGATGCTGCTGCGCAACACGAGCGGCCAGGACGTGCTGCTCATCCAGCCCAACCGCTGGGGCAGCCACCTGGGCGTGGTGGACCTGTCGCTCGTCCACGAGAACGAGCGCTGGAAGGTGGAGGGCAAGGACTCGCGCCTGCTCAAGGTGGACGCCAGCGTGACCGAGGACGCGGAGGTGACGCGGCTCGTGCGCGGCTACCACGACACCACCGTCGCCTACGTCAACACGCCCATCGGCTCCACGCGCGCGGCGTTTCCCGGGGGCCTCCCGGCGCGCTACGTGGACAGCGCGCTCGCGGACCTCATCAACGCCGTGCAGGAGGAGGCGGCCGCGGCCAATGGCCATCCCGTGGACTTCTCGCTCGCGGCCCTCTTCACCGACGAGGGCCAGCTGCCCGTGGGCGACCTCACCCTGCGCGACGCCTACAGCATCTACATCTATGACAACACGCTGTACGTGATGGAGATCAACGGCTCCATCCTGCGCCGCGCCCTGGAGTGGAACGCGAACTACTTCGCGCCCTGGAATACCCAGGCCGACGTCACCAAGCCCCGGAGCGCCCTGACCAGCACCGTGGCCGACTACAACTGGGATCTCTACTCGCGCATCGAGTACGGGTACGACCTCACCCGGCCCGCCGGCTCGCGCCTCACCCACTTGCGCTTCCAGGGCAAGAACGTGAGCGACACGGACGTCTTCCGCGTCGCCATCAACAACTACCGGGCGGGCGGCGGCGGCGGCTACACCATGTACCGCGAGGGCCGCGTGCTGTGGACCTCGGCCGATGGCGTGCGCGACTACATCGCCAGCTACGTGCGCAACCACCCCGGCCTGGATCCGGACAGCGTGAACACCTGCAACTTCACGCTCGCGCCGGACCCCTACCGCTACTTCTTCCAGGAGAAGGCCGGCCCCGTGAAGTGCTCGGCGCCGTAGCTCACACCGCCGAGGGTGGGGGCATCCGGTCGCGGGGGAAGCGGGCCTGGAACACGGTCCCCTCCCCCGCTCGGGAGCGCACCTCGATGACGCCCCCGTGCGCCTCGACGATCCGCCGGGTGATGAAGAGGCCCAGGCCCACGCTGCCCGGAGTGCCCCCCGCCCCCTGCCCCCGCCGGAAGGGCTCGAACAAGGTCGGCAGCTCCTCGGCGGGAATGGGCGTGCCCTGGTTGTGGACGCTCAATTGGACCTCCGCCTCCAGACCCCGCGACTCCACGCGCACCGCGCTGTCCGCGGGGCTGTGCTGCACGGCGTTGCCCACCAGGTTGGTGATGACCTGGGCCATGCGGTCCGCGTCCCACGCGCCGTGCGCGTCCCCACTCGCCTGGAAGAGAATGTGCCGCTCGGGGTGCGCGAGCTGCACTTCCTCCACCACGTGCCGCGCGAGCCCGTGCAAATCCAGCGGCCTGGGCGACACGGGGATGCCCCCCACGCGCGCCTGGGTGGAGTCGAGCAGATCCCGGATCATCCGCAGCGCCCGATCCGCCGCCGAGTAGATGCGGCTGAGCCCCTTGGCCTGCCAGTCGGTGAGCCCCTCGCGCTTGAGCATCACGCTGGCCGACATGGAGATGGCGGAGATGGGATTGCGCAAGTCATGGGACACCACGGCCACCAGGTCGTCCCGGATGCGCACCGCTTGTTGCTCCTGCTGGAAGAGCCGGGCGTTCTCGATGGCCAGCGCCGTGCGATCGACGACCTCGCGGAAGAGCACGAGGTCGTCCTCGGAGTAGGCCGGATTGGGAGCGAACCGGTAGAGCACCATCAAGCCAAGGGTCCGCCCCGGAGCGCGCAAGGGTAGCAGGGCGACACCGTTGGGCCGCCACCGCTCGAGCTCCAGCGATCCCTTGGGCGGCACCGCCAGGAATACGTCATGGATACCGGGTGCCCGGGGAGACACGAGCAGGGGCTCGCCCGAGGCCAGTGCCCGGGCTGGCACCTCGTCCTGGGTGTGCAGGGGGAGCTGCATCAGGAAGTGGCGGGCACTGGCCTCCAGCTCCGGGTCCCGGGCATAGAGCATCCGGGCCTCCAGCAGGCGACCATCCGCGGAGACCATCCGCCAGCAGCAGACGTCCCCGACGTGCTCGGCCAGCTGCCGGCACGTGGTGTCCAGGATGGACTCCAGCGACAGCCGGGACTCGGCCAGGGCGCGCGACAGGCCCGCGAGCGCCACCAGGCGTGTGCGCTCCACCTTCAGCTCGCGCACCAACCGCTCGCGCTCGGCCTCGGCCTGCTGCTGCTCGGTGACGTCATGGGCGATGAGGACCGCGCCCACGGGGGTGCCGTCGGGCTGGCGCAGCGGCGAGGCCGTTCCCTCCAACGTGCGCCACTGGCCATCCGGCCGGAGCACCCGCCAGCGGGCGTTGGTGACGAGCTCGCCCCGCACCGCCCTTTGTAAGGGAGCGTCCTCGCGCGTCAGGGCCCGCCCGTCCACCGTGAAGAGCTTGTAGGGCCGGGCATCGAATGGCGCGGACGCCTGCGCCGCGGTGGCCCCATGGTGACGCTCGGCGGCGGCGTTGAAGAGACGAACGATTCCATTCGTGTCCGCCATGATGAGGCCCTCGCCGCTCTGCTCGATGATGAGCCGCAGCAGCGCCTTCTGGGACTCGGCCTCCTCGCGGGCCTCCGTCTCGCGCACGAGCAACTGGTTGCGCTCGTCGGTGGAGGCCTGGAGCGAGCGCGCCATCCGCTCGAAGGTGGTGGCGAAGGTCTTCAACTCCCCGGGGCCCTCGGCCGGCACCGCGACGTCGAAGTCCCCCGCCTGCAGCGCCCGCGCCGTCCGCGTGAGGTTGCGCACGGGGCGCGACAACCGGCGCGAGAAGAGGAAGGACAGCCCCACGGTGAGCGACACCAGCGCGGCGGAGGCCTGGGCCACCCGGGTGCGCAACCTGTACGCCGGGGCGAAGGCCTCGGCCTGCTCGATGTGGGCCATGATGCAGCCCCCGCCTATCTCCTCGATGTAGCGAAAGGCGTGGATGACCTGGACGCCGCGATAGTCCACCCCCGCCATCTCGCCGTCCCGGCCCTCCAGACACAGCCCGATGGGCCGCGAGTCGAGGGGATGGCTCTCCACTCCGTGCCCGGGGTACTTCGGCGTCGTGAGGAAGGCGCCCTCGGGGTCGACCAGGAAGGTCTCTCCGGACATCCCCAGCCCATAGCGCTCCAGGAAGATGCCGTTGATGGGACCCAGGCCGAAGCGGAGCCCCAGCAGGTCGTCTCCGGAGTGGACGATGAGCTCGTACACGCGCTCGAAGCCCTGTCCCGGCTCGAAGCGCACCCACTGGTCGGGCGGCAGCCGAGCCAGGGGCGCCGGGTCCTCCGCTGCGGTGCCCACCCGCAGCGGCTCTCCGTGGGAGAGCTGGAGCCGCGCCCCCAGTGCCGTCTCGGTGAAGGCGAAGTCGGCGAGCGCGTCCCGGAAACACCGGGTGCGCTCGCGCTCGGACATGGGAACACACCGCACGCGCGTGAGGTTCAGGAAGCCCTGGGCGCGCTCGCGCTGCCGGGAGAGGCGGAACTTCAGCGATTGTTCCCGTGCGTTGGCGACGATCTCCACCGCCCGGATGGCGTCCTGATCCACCACCTCGCGGGCGGCCCGGTAGGACAACCAGCCCAACAGCCCCGTCGCCACCACCACTGGTGTCACCATCAGCAGCAGAAAGAGCGAACGGAAGGACATGGAACGCATGGTCTGCGCGCAAGGATTGTCACGAGCAAGACCGGCGCCAACGCATCGCGGGGCATGACATGGGCCCACGGGGCAGCCCCGTTCGGGGTGAGTCTCCGGGAAACGTCAGGGCGCGGTCCGAGTTCCGGTGGATTCCGGAACTTCATCCCGTCCCCGGGGGAGGGGCTATGCTGCCGCCCCATGCCTACTCCTCACATTTCCGCCGCACCGGGAGACTTCGCCGAGGTGATCCTCATGCCCGGAGATCCCCTGCGCGCCCGCTACATCGCCCAGCGCTTCCTCCAGGACGCGCGCGAGGTCACCTCGGTCCGCAACATGTTCGGCTACACGGGCACCCACCAGGGCCGCCGGCTGTCCGTGATGGGCCATGGCATGGGCATCCCCTCGCTCTCCATCTACACCACCGAGCTCATCCGCGAGTACGGCGTGCGCGTCATCCTCCGTGTGGGCAGCTGCGGCGCCCTGCGCCAGGACGTGAAGCTGCGCGACATCATCGTGGCGACGGCCGCGGGCACCGACTCCAACGTCAACCGCATGCGCCTGGGTGGCCATGACTTCCCCGCCGTGGCGGACTTCATGCTCGCCCGCCAGGCGGTGGAGGCCGCCGAGAAGCGCGGGCGGCCCGTGCGAGTGGGCAGCGTGTTCACCTCGGATCTCTTCTACGCCCCCGAGGGCGAGGTGGCGAAGAACGCCCTGTATGCCCGCATGGGCATGCTCGCGGTGGAGATGGAGGTGGCCGGCCTCTACGGCGTCGCGGCCGAGTTCGGCGCCCGCGCCCTCGGCCTGCTCACGGTGTCCGACCACATCCTCACCCACGAGTCCCTCAGCGCCGCCGACCGCCAGACCACGTTCGACGAGATGATCGAACTGGCCCTGGACGTGGCCGCCGCTCAGTAGGCGCCCGTGCGCCGCAGCACCGCTGGCAACGTGCGCAGGAGGATTTCAATGTCCAGCCAGAGCGACCAGCGGTGGATGTACTCGCAGTCCAGCCGCACCACCTCCTCGAAGTCGGTGATGGAGCTGCGGCCGCTGACCTGCCACAGGCCGGTGATGCCCGGACGGGCCCCCAGCCGGCCGAAGTGGTGGTCGCGGTAGGTGGCCAGGTCCGACTCGAAGAAGGGCCGGGGCCCCACGATGGACATCTCCCCGCGCAGCACGTTGAAGAGCTGGGGCAGCTCGTCCAGGCTCCACTTGCGCAGGATGGCCCCCACGCGCGTGACGCGCGGATCATTGGGAATCTTGAACAGGCGCGCGTCCCCGCTGGTGTTCAGGTGCGCCAGCTTCGCCTTCTCCGCGTCCGCGCCCACCCGCATGGTGCGGAACTTCATCATGCGGAAGGTACGGCCGCCGCGCCCCACGCGCTCCTGGGCGAAGAAGACGGGCCCGCGCGAGTCGAGCTTGATGGCGGCGGCGATCAGCGCGAGCAGCGGCGAGATGGCCAGCAGCCCCAGCCCCGCGCCCACCACGTCCACGCACCGCTTCACCCACAGCTGCTGCGCGCGCAGCGACGGCAGCGTCAGCTCCATGAAGGGCATGGCGCGGTAGGAGATGGGCGAGGGGCGCACCCAGCCGCCGAGCCGGTCATACCGGGACACGGCGAGCAGCCGCACGCCCGCGGAGTCCACCGCCTCGAGCAACTGCCTGAGCTGCGCGTCCCCGAGCATGCCGCAGAGCACCACGGTGTCCGCGGAGTTGTTCTGCAGCACGCTCCACAGGTCATCCAACGAGCCGAGCAGCTTGTCCTCGCCGGAGACCCGCACGTTCTTCTGGATGGACACCCAGCCCATCATGTCCAGCACGCCGAAGTGCTCCAGGCGCTCGCGCACCCGGCGGCTCTCCGGCGCCTCCGGGTCTCCCACCAGCAGCACGCGCTCGGCGGGCGAGCTGAAGAAGGGAATGCGGATGAGCCGGGCGATGAGCCAGGCCAGGCCCTGGCGCGTCCCCACCAGGGCGACTCCCAGGCCGGCCACCGCCGTGAGGTAGTGCACCACCACGGGGGCGATGCCGCGCAGCCACAGGTCTCGCCAGAGCACCAGGCCCACGGCGAGCAACACCCCACTGACGATCTTCCGCGGCGAACGCCAGTCATCCCCCGAGTGGTAGGCCCCCACCACCAGCAGCCCCACCACGAGCGCGGCCCCCATCTGCCAGCCGCCCGCGGACCCCAGCGGAGGCAACGCCCAGCGCGTGGCCGCGTCGAGCGGCTCGAAGCGGTGGCTCGTCTTGAACGTGTTCAGCGCGGCGCGCGCCAGCACGAAGGCCGTCGCGTCCGCGGCCAGCAACAACAGCACCCGGGCGGAGGCCCGCAGCGCGTGCATCAGCAGCGTGCGCGAGGCGCGGCGCTGCAACATCACCCGGGGCGGCACCAGCCAGAGCGACTTGACCGCCGCGTTGACCGCCGCGAAACGGCCCGACGCGGTGAACTTGCCTGGAGCGGGGGGAGGAACCGAGGGGGTCACCCCCGCATCTTCTCCTTGCTTTTCCTATTAGTCCACGGGGCCCCCCTCCGGTGCCCTGCTCCAGGTGATGAATGGAAGACGTCCTCCTGAAGCACGCGCCCGGCACGTCCGCTCGCCTGCTTTCGAGTTCGTCACTTATCCGCTACGGCGGATGTCTTGACAAGATGGCGGACGGGGCGCATCTTGCCGCCCGTCATGAACTCCGTGGTTCGCAACAGCCGTCGAATGTTGATGCCGAGTGGTGGGCGCCCGCCCGCCACCGGTTGACCGACGTCCGTCGACCAGTGGCAGAGCGCGCGGAGCCCACCATCCCCCACGAGGGGCCGGTGGGCTCGGTCGTTTCAGGGCTTCCGGTGTCCCCGTGGTGTCACCCCACCCGAGGAGCACCCCATGAGCACGAAGCCACCCCCCTCGCAGCACTTCGAGACCTTGTCCCTGCACGCCGGCTACGAGCCCGAGCCCACCACCGGCTCGCGCGCGGTGCCCATCTACCAGACGGCGAGCTACCGCTTCCGCAACGCCCAGCACGCGGCGGATCTCTTCGCGCTCAAGGAGCCAGGCAACATCTACACGCGCATCACCAACCCCACCACGGACGTCTTCGAGAAGCGCATCGCCGCGCTCGAGGGCGGCGTGGGAGCACTCGCGGTGGCGTCGGGCCAGGCCGCCGAGACGCTCGCGTTGCTCACCCTGCTCAAGGCCGGCGATGAGTTCGTCACCGCCACCAGCCTCTACGGCGGCACGTACAACCTCTTCAAGGTGACGCTGGCGCGGCTGGGCATCCAGGCGCGCTTCGCGGACGTGAACAAGCTGGAGACGGTGCGCGCGGCCATCGGGCCCAAGACGAAGGCGCTCTACATCGAGGCCATCGGCAACCCGCGCCTGGACATCCCGGACTTCGAGGCGCTGGGCGCGCTGGCGAAGGAGGCGGGCATCCCCCTCATCGTGGACAACACGGCCCTGTCCCCGGCGCTCTTCAACCCGCTGCGCCACGGAGCCAACATCGTGGTGCACAGCGCGACGAAGTACATCGGCGGCCATGGCACCTCCATTGGAGGCGTCATCGTCGACGGCGGCAACTTTCCCTGGAACAACGGCCGCTTCCCCGAGTTCACCGAGCCCAACCCCAGCTACCACGGCCTGCGGCTGCACGAGGCGCTCGGCCCGGCGGCGTTCATCGCCAAGGCGCGCATCGAGGGCCTGAGAGACCTCGGCCCCGCGCTCAGCCCCTTCAACGCGCACGCCTTCATCCTGGGCCTGGAGACGCTCAAGCTGCGCGTGGAGCGCCACTCGCAGAACGCCCTGGCCGTGGCCCGCTGGCTGCGCCAGCACCCGAAGGTGGAGTGGGTGCGCTACCCCGGCCTGGAGGAGGATCCCTCCTTCCCGCTCGCCCGGAAGTACCTGCGCAACGGCTCGGGCGGCCTGGTGACGTTCGGGGTGCGCGGCGGCGTGGACGCGGGACAGCGGCTCATCGACGGCGTGAAGCTGTGGAGCCTGCTGGCCAACATCGGTGACACGCGCTCGCTCATCATCCACCCGGCGAGCACCACCCACCAGCAGCTCACCCCCGAGGAGCGCCTGAGCACCGGCGTGACGGACGGACTCGTCCGGCTGTCGGTGGGTCTGGAGCACATCGACGACATCACCGCGGACCTGGAGCAGGCGCTCTCGGCGGCCTGAGCCCCTCCCTCGCTTCTTCCAGGAGACCCTCCATGTCCACTCCCACCTCCCGCGTCTTCGACATTCCCCTGCCCGACCTGCCCCTCGAGGCCGGCGCCCGGATCCGCGCCCACATCGCGCGGGGCTGGTGGTGGGGACCCGCCGGGGATCTCCCCTGGCTCCAATCCCGCGCGCACCTGCTCTCCGAGGAGTCGGTGCGGGCCAACGCCCTCAAGGTCGTGCGCCGCACCCGGGCCGAGCTGGACGAGCGGACCGACTCACTCCTGCACCCGGAGCGCGTGGCCCCCGACCCGTCCGTGCCCACGGTGCTGCTCGTCCACGCGTTCACCGGGGACATGCGCGCCGGAGGACCGGGCGGCTGGTGGGAGCCCGTCATCGGACCGGGCCGCGCGTTGGATCCAGAGCGGGTGCGGCTGCTGTGCTTCAACAACCTGGGCTCCTGCTATGGCAGCTCGGGCCCGGCGGACGAGGGCTTTCCCCGGCGCGGGGAGGACGCGCGCTTCGGGCCCCCCGCACCGCTGCTCAAGGGAGACCCGCGGCTCGACGAGACGCACCTCCCGGCGACGATCACCCCGTGGGATCAGGCGCGCGCCATCCTCCAGGCCCTGGACGCGCTGGGCATCGAGCGCGTGTCGCTCGTCACGGGCGGCTCGCTCGGGGGGATGATCGTCCTGTGCCTCGCGGTGTTGGCGCCCGAGCGCTTCGAGCGCATGGCACCCATCGCCGCCGCGAGCGAGGCGAGCGCGTGGGTGGTGGGGTGGAACCACGTGGCGCGGCAGACGCTGCTGGCGGACCCCGGGTATCCCAACAACCCCGAGCGGGGACTGGAGCTGGCGCGCCAGCTCGCCACCCTCACCTACCGCGCGGAACCGGGCATGGACGCGCACCACGGACGAGGCCGGCCCCGGCCCGGAGAGACCCAGGCCCCGGACTGGTCCTCGCGGGGGCACTACCCCATCCAGAGCTACCTGGAACACCAGGGCACCAAGCTCCGGGCGCGCTTCGATGCCCGGTCCTACCTGGCGCTCCTGGGCGCCATGGATCACCACGATCTCTCGCGGGCTCCCGAGCCCAACGCCCGGGGAGAGTGGGGCGTGCCGCGCATCCAGGCGAGCGCGCTGTGCGTGGGCATCGAGGAGGACCAGCTCTTCCCCGCGAAGCACATGGACGGGCTGGCCCGGAGCCTGCGCGACCTGGGCCGTCACGCGGAATACGCCGCGCTCTCCAGCCCCTACGGCCACGACGGCTTCCTCATCGAGTGGGAGCCGCTCGACACGCTGTTGCGGCGCGCGCTCGCCCTGCCGCCGGGAGGAAGGACCGGGGCAGCGGTCGCCTCCGGGGAGGGGCCGAGCCTCAGGGCATTGCCCTCGATGAGTGATCAGCTCACGCAGGGGGTGTCCTTGTCGAAGGCCGTGGGCCTCGTCCGGGAGCAGGGCTACACCGAGCAACACCCGCGAGAGGAACTGTCTGGGCTGGAGGTGGCGCGCAAGGCCCTCATCCGCCCCCGGGAGCTGGGATAGAGGGTGCCCCAGGAGGACATCGAGGTGGAACCCCCCCGTGCCCCAGGAACTGCTCGCACAAGGAGGACGTGGGCCGCTTCCTGTCCTCGATGGAGTCGCTGGATAAGACTTTCGCCGCGCGACTGGAAGACGTGCGCTCCGAGGGCCGGATGCTGCGCTATCTGCGCACACCGAATCCCCCAAGAGAGGAGAACGGCCGGCGCTGCGGGTGGGGCCACGCGTCGTGACGCGGGAGCACCCGGCGGCGCGACTGTGGGGCTCGGAGACGTTCGTGGCATTCACCACCGAGCGGCACGCGGAGTGGCCCCTGCGGGTGCAGGGCGCGGGAGCGGGAGGTGCCGTCACCGCTGCGGGTCTGCTCGCCGAGGTGCTGGAGGTGGCGCGGGCCTCCCCGCGCGAGGGGGCACGGTAGCGCTCGTGACGGGCGAGCGGCTTCCAGCCGGTGACGCCCCCTTTCTCACGTAGAAGTGTGTTGGAAGAGATCCAACGCAAGATTGCTGTAGCCCTGGGGGCCCGACTGTTGGAGAGAAGAGGAGCCCTGCCCGTGCAAAGTGCCCGAGGACGAACAGCAAGCCAAGCAAGAGCAGTCGCCGCGCAGCGTCGGCGCTGGACGGAATGGGACGTCAGACCCCCGCGCAGCCAGCAGCCTCTGTGCGCCTTCATGAAGGGCTTCTCACTTCACGACAACACGCACCTGCATACAAATGACAGGCAGAACATGGAACAAAGGTGTCGCTACGGAGCGCGTGGCGTGCTGGCGCTGGAGTGAGTGGAGCCCAAGCAGCAGTTACCTACAGGCCCAGACTCTCTGCCGCGCCCCGACTTTAAGGACGGCCTGGGTAGACGTGTGCCCCAAGAGGGCTAAGCGGCTTATCCACCGGACTAGATCACAGCGCACATGCAACCCGTCAGCCCCCGCCCCCCCCCTCGGCTGAAGCCCCTACGGCCTCATTGATCCTACGTTCTGCCGTTTATCAAGACTCGCTCCCTGCTCCATTCGCGCCGCTGTCATGACCGTTGGACTGCCCCTTGCCGGGGTACTACAGTGTCAGTCCAGTGAGGAACCAGCTCGATGACTCGGATTCGTGAAGAAGACCTGATGGAGCAGGAAGGGATTGATTACCTTTCGACGCAGGTGCGCCGGATGAAGCATGTCTGGCGCGTCACGTCAACACGGGACGTCGGCATTGATGGTGAAATTGAGCTGTTCGATGAAGGCGGGCACGCCACCGGCAAAATCATCAAGGTTCAGAGCAAGGCTGGTCGATCATACATCCGCAACGAAAAGACCGACAGATTTGACTACTATGGCGATTCCAACCATATTAACTACTGGGCACGCCTCATAAACCCAGTCATTATCTTCATATTCGATCCAAACTCCCAAACGGCCTATTGGGTCGATTTTAAAAAATACCTCCGAACACATCCGGAGGTACAAAACGCCCCATACAAAATCATCTTCGACAAAAGCCGTAAGTTCACCGCTGACAACTCAAACATTCTCTGGTCATTATTTGAAGAGGACGACACAGAAGCTGAGCATAATTACCGTCGGCACGTCATCGACAAACACGGAAAACTAACTCTTTATTCGGTGGCCTCGGATAAGCCGCTTGCCGTAGATCTAGAACGAGTCTTCGTGACACTTACGGCTGTCGAGCGTCGGCGCCAGCACTCCTCCGAATTGCGACACTCACCTTCTCTTGATGACAATCCCGCCGAGCGTCACTCTTCCCAGATTGGCTCCAGAGTTGTACCTATCCTCAGAAGCACAATAGAAGAGGTTTCTGTCGCACTCTCACCCGGAGAGGCTCTACGCGCACACAATCACCTAATAATCTTAGGCGCTCCTGGGGCTGGAAAGACAACACTGCTCAAATACCTGGCACTCACCTTCAGTCGCTCGCATACGCATGTTAGCGACCGACTCGCACTCAATGAATCGCGCATGCCAATTTTTGTGGCGCTACGCGACTTCAATCGATTCCTAGACAACCTCGTGGCACGCAAAGAGTTGGGTGACCTCGGCCCCAAGTTACTGCCCAAATTCCTTCAAGATCATTTCCACAACACCGCACCTCATTTGATGCTCCCAAATGGATTTTTTGATCGGGCCTTGGAAAGTGGTCGATGTATTATTTTGCTCGATGGCATGGACGAGGTTGCAGACCCGTTCAAGCGCGCACGCATCGCAGAGGAAATAGTTACGATCACACAACACTACCGTTCCAATCGATTTGTTCTTACCTCTCGCCCAAGAGGGTACGAGGGCGAGCCAAAGCAGCGCCTGTCACCATTCTATATAGATTGCACTATTCGCGATTTTGATGATGAAGAGATGGAGGCTTTTGCCCAGAGTTGGTACGAAGCCGTTACAGTAGACCGCTTGACCGACAATGAAGAAGCTCGAACTGAAGCTCGTCGGCAAGCTGAAGACTTGTTAATGGCCATTCATTCCGATGTGCGTGTACGCACATTGGCTCCAAACCCATTGTTACTCTCGGTTCTCGCAATGGTGCATCAGCGCGGAGTTGGGCTCCCTCAGAGGCGCGCTGAACTTTACCAGGAATGCATCGAAATGATGCTTGGGTATTGGGATCAAACCAAAGGAGGCGAATCAGCTCGGGATCTGGCTCAAATTGGTGAACTGGATCGGGACGAAAAGCGAATGGTGCTTGAGTCTGCAGCCTTATGGTTCCACAAGCGCGGCGAGCAAGGCCTAGAGGCAGATCGTTCAGAACTGATAGAAGTCATTGCTTCTTATTTCCAGGAAAATGGCTACCAAGAGCGTCAGTCAATGCGTCGCGCCGAGAGCTTCTTGGAACTAATCGAAGAGCGCGCAGGACTATTGGTCGAACGAGAGCCCGGAGTCTTCGCTTTTGCACATTTGACCTTTCAGGAATACTTGGCAGCCCGTGCCATCGCTGATCAAGACAACTATATTGAATATTCCCTCGCTCATCTACATGATCCGTGGTGGCGTGAGGTTCTATTACTAGAAGTAGCACATTTAACGAGCAACCAACGGCTTGGTCGTAGGGCCCGAAAACTCACATCAAGCCTAATTCGCTCAATAATGGATGCTGGGAGTTGGATGGAGGAAACGCTTCGGCGAGACTTGCTCTTCGCTGCCCGATGTACTTGTGACACGGGAAAACTTGGCATGGATGAGACCCTCCGGCGGGAAATCATTGACCGATTGTTGAGTGCTCTGTTCGACACTCCTCACAACAAGCAGAGGAATCAGATTATTGAGGTTCTCATCTACGCGCTTCCTACTTCTGAAGGAGCCTACATTCGGACCTCACTGATCGAGAGATGTTCAAGCTCAAATTCCAATGTACGCGAAGTACTCGCCAATACACTTGAACGTATTTTCTCATCTGCTCCCTCTTTAGATGTACTCAGGGCTCTTCTTCTGCTCAACGAAAGCGGAGAGGTGAGAACATTGACAAGCTCGATACGCGTGAGAAGCGATCTTGTCACCCAAGACATGCTAATAAACTTGACTCGTGATTCCAATCCTAGAGTCAGGGAAGAAGCAATTCGATCGCTTGTTGGCACACCCTACCGACGGCTGCCCAAAAAAACTGTTTCTGTTCTTGTTCTTGCCCTTCAAGACTCAAGCCCATCAGTCAGATGGTTCGCCGTCAAGACGCTACTTAATTTCAAGAAGTACGCCACCGAATTAGAAAAAACAGAAATCATCACTGCAACCACCCTCCTTTCCAACGATCCTGAAGTAACAACAAAACAAGCAGCTCTTCGTGTTACCAATGAATTTCTGTCGAACAACACTACTCGACATCTAGATTACTGGACGCCCGGCCTAGACGAAGAATCTGAGCTAGTCATCAATGGCAAACAGCTTCAATCAAGCCACAAGCCTGACTTGAAGAGAAAGAACGCAGTGAAACGCCACTCCCATCTACTGATGCGCGAGTGGATTCATTCCCACCACCATTATTTTTGGCACATCCTGATTCCGTCAAAACAGAATCAAACAACAAGTCCACACCACCAAATCTGGGGAGACGTTGCTGATTGGTACTCGTGGGATTTCGAACTATCTGGAGATGAAACTGAGACTGAAGATGTGCCATCAGTAGTTATCAGGAGGGACGTGGTTCCATTGGCATCAATCCCCCTGATGCGTTATTCTGATCCTGATCCACGCGTTCGAGCATTGGTAGCCAAGAACATAGGAGATATTGACCCTAAAGAGCTATCTCCCGAGTGTACTAAAATTCTTGGCGCGCTACTCCGCGACGCAGATTCAAGAGTGAGGCAAGCAAGCGCCAATGCTCTTGGCTGTCTTGGACCTGCTGCGCTTTCTAACGAATCTTCCCATGCGCTTGCGCTTTTGCTGCAAGACTCCGACCCTAATGTCTGTTTTTCTGCAGTCAATGCTCTTTCTGATCTCGGTTCTGCAGCACTATCCCAAGACTCTCTTTCGACTCTCTTACGGCTTTTCGTTGAGGCTCCAAAATATGTTCGGGGAGCAGCGCTCAATGCAATGAAACGTCTCGCAGCAGCAGCCCCAGAGGTACGCGCTACTCTCCCAAGGCTATTGGAGTCTCCTAACAAGAATATGAGGGAAGCTGCTATTCAGGCAATTATTAGCTCCGGTTTTTCAGCCTCCTTTCGTGACCTTCTCCCCAAGCTCTGCTCCCTCCTCAGTGACGTAGCCCCAAATGTTCGCGATGTAGCAGCAATCGCCCTGGAAAAAGTGGGAGGAGAAGAGTTGGGACCAGAACTCCGTGGACCCCTAGTGGAATATTGGAAGAAAAATCTCAACAAAAAAAATTACAACATTACATTCGAGAAAAGAACATCTGAGGCCGCATACGAAGCCTTATATCGACTATCGATTCATTATGGGCGCGTTAGCACGCATTCCATGCATCATGACTAGTAATATTTGGTCGCGTTGAGCCCTCTCTTTACTGGATGCGGCGCAGCACCTGGGCCGCCTCATCGAAGAGCCTGGCCAGAATCGGCTCCGCCGGACGGTGTCTCTCCAGGAGAGCCACATCCTCCGGCTGGCCTATCAACGCCAGGAGGCTGGCTGCTCGCGTGGCACAGTTAAGAGACGTGGCAGCGAGCAGTCTCCGGGCCAGCATGCGCAAACCAGAGCGGACTTCAGGAGCAACCATTGGAAGGAGTCGCTCCTGCCCAAGTACGAGGAGCAGCAAGCGTTCGCAGAAGTACGCAGCCTCTCCATCCTGGCTCACCGCATCATCGACCATGGCCTCCGCCGTGGAGATAAAGGCGCAAAGAGTAGGCATCCATGCGTCGGGCACCTCTTCTTCGAGCACCGTAAGGACTTCCGTCTTGTCCTTCACGGGCACCGACATGTCCTGGGCCCACGTGCGAAGTTCCTCGGGTGACTTCTCCAGAAGTAGTCGCAACCCCCGCAGGGAGTTCAACTCCGACAGGTCGAGTTGCTCCAACGCTTCGCGAATACTCGGTAACAGGTCGGGATGGCGGTGGCGCCACAGGGCTCGGGCCAACGGATTGACCTCCGAAAGAGTGTCCCTGCCAGGAACCAACCGTTGCAGCCTGCGCACCAAAGTCGCCCGTGAACCCGCTTCCTTGATACGACCCAACGCCTGGGTGATGGCCTCCACGACGGAGGCCCCGTCATGATCCCGGCGGGACTCCTCGATGGGCAGTTGTTGCTCCAGGCGTCTGGCACTGGCCGCGCCGCCCATCGCCCAGGCCCCAACTCGCCACCTGCCGTACGAGCGCATCCGGGTCTTCCAGCATGCCTTCCAGCAAAGCCCTGGCCCTGCGAGGGCCCGGCTGCAACACGAGCGTTCTCGCGCGAGTACCATCCCCGTTCTCGCATGCCTCGACCAATGCGTCCCGCCACTGCTTCACGTCCAGCTCTCGCGCCATGGCTCGTCTTCCTGTCCTTCTCTCCGAGGGGAGCCCACGCTTGGAGGGACGTAATTACCTGAAGTACGGTGGGCTTGCCCCGATGACGTGGCTCTCCTGCGGTTCGTGTGAATCCTGGGCGCATGCGCAGGGTGGCGCGAGTGAGGGCAGGCTCATCCGCCACCCGGCCGGGGTCGCGAGCCCGGAAGCGACGCACGAGGGAACGGGGTAGACTCCGGGATCATGCGACTCCAGGTGTGCCACGGCCGGTTGCTCTCCCTCCTCCTCCTGCTGGGTGCCCCCGCCCTGTCCGGGTGCCTCAGCGAGCGCGAGAAGACCGTCCGGCGCCTGCTGGAGACGCGCGAGTGCGAGGGGTGCGATCTCAAGGACGCCTCGCTGGAGGGCGCGAACCTCGAGGGGGCGCGCCTGAAGGGCGCGACGCTGATGGGCGCGGTGCTGACTCGCGCGAACCTGCGCAACGCCGACCTCACCGAGGCCGGACTGGAGGGCGTGGACGCGCGGCGGGCGGACCTGCGCGGGGCTCGGCTCGATGATGCCAGGCTGCTGAGCGCTCAACTCCAGGGCGCCACCCTGGAGGGGGTGGATCTGCGCAACGCCAAGAACCTCGAGTCCGTCAACTTCGAGGGCGCCAACCTGCGCGGCGTCAACCTGGAGGACAGCAGCCTCTACGGACAGAGCGGACCCTACCGCCGCTCGAAGAAGCGGCATCTCTACGATGTCCCCGGCGGAGGCGCGCTCGTCAGGCGCGCGGACCTCTCCGGAGCAAACCTCCGGGATGCGACCCTGGCGAACTGCGACTTCGCGGGAGCCATCTTCCGAGGCGCGGATCTACGCGATGCCAATCTGGAACTGTCCAACCTGGAGGGGGCGGACCTGACGGAGGCACGGCTGTCGGGTGCCTCCTGGACCGACGAGAGCAAGTGCGGCAAGGACTCCGTGGGGCGGTGCATCCCCACCCGCTCCCGTTGATCGGCACGCGCCTGATCAACCCCCCGCACGCGGCAGGGTATTGAACTGACCCTCCAGGGCCGTCTTCACCTTCGGGTACAGCTTCATGCGGCTGGTGGAGTGCGCCTTGATCGCCAGGTAGGGGATGCTGCCCAGTGGCGGATCCCCCTCCTCCAGCTTGATCTTCGGATCATCCACCTGCATCGACCCGCAGTCCCGGTCCTTGAAGATGAGCGCGTAGCTCTCCAGCGTCTGCACGAACCGCAGCACCAGCTTGTCCTGATCGGTCTGGGTTCCCAGCTTCGACTTCACCCAGGCCTGGCTGCGCACCATGCCCTCGTACCAATCCACCGCTGTTGCCCACTTGGACACCACGGTCCTCAACGGCTCCATCTGGGCGATGAGCGTGAAGAGCAGGTCCATCAGCGCGTGCTGAGCGGGGGACTGTGCGTAGCGAGCCTCGATGCCCTCCAGCCGCGCGATGAACTTGTCGAAGGCGGCATCCTTGCCCTTGCCGAAGAGCAGATCCTCGGTCGTGATGGGCAGGTCCACGATCCGGTTCGCGAACGGCGTCCCCCGAAGCTGGGCGGAGGGAGAGGTCCCCGTGTTGTCGAACTCGTGGATCTGCTCCCTGAGCAGCTCATGCACCAGGTCCCACAGTGGCCCCTTCAGGCTGGTACGGTCCACCGAGAGGAACCGGACCAACGGCAGCAGGAACGCGGTGACGTGGAGATCCTCGAAGAAGCCCTGGTGCGGAAACTTGCCGCTCTTGAGGCGAGCCTGGAAGGCCTTCTCCGTCTTGTCCAGCCCTCGCTCGATCTCGTCCAGCCGGAGGCGGAACTTCGAGGCGAGCGCGTCGCTCATCACCTGACGATGCTTCGTCAGCTTCGCGTCCAGCTCCTTGGGCACCGGGTAGTCGATGCCCTGGTGGAGCCTGTCGACGATCTGCCGCGCCTTGTCGAACACGGCGTGGAGCTGCTTCAAGGTGGAGAGCACCCCTTCGTAGAGCTTCTTGCCCTCCTTCGCATCCATCAGCAGCTTGGGATCGAGCTGGTACCATTTCTTCCCGGTGAGCTGCACATCCACGGACAGCATGGCGCTCTGGAGGCGCCCGGTGTCGAACTTCACCTGGGCGATCCGCTCCACGAGTTCGGAGGCGCGCACCTGCTGGAGCACGTCATTGAGGGGGAAGAGCGAGAAGTCGGCGATGACACGTTGGGTCAGGTCGTACTTGCAGTAGACATTGAGGACGCGGCAATCCTTGTCGAAGGCGCCGGTGTCCACCGGATGCAGCCGCTTGAAGAAGGGCGTGGACAGGTAGGTGATGCTGCGAATCTTCCACTGCTTCGGCCACTGTTTGGAGGTGGCGGCCCGGTGGGTGAACTCGTTGATGACGTTGCCGCCATGCGAGTGCCCGATGAGGTGGATGGACACCTCGCTCTGGAGGAAGCCCTTGTAGTAGGCCTGCTCGCCATTGCCTCCACACAACCGATCCGCGAGATAGGCTCCGGCGATACGTCGGTTGGTGGGCGAGTTGTCGCCGGTCCATCCATGGGCGATGAAGAGGTACAGGCTGCGGTACTTCTTCTGGAGCTTCTCCAATTCTTCTCGGAGCAGTCTATTGGTACCCCAGTACCAATCCGGATCGTTGTCCTTCTTGGGATCGAGGGGCGCGGCAACCCTGGGATTGCGGTAGCTGGCGGAGCGGGCCTTGGGATCGCTGTTGATCGGATCCACCGTACCGCCCACCATGACCACGATGCTGATGACGTCCCGGGCGGGCTGCTTGTGGGACACGGGAGCAACGCGGACAGCCGTCTGTTGTGCAACGGGCGGGGCCATGGAGGATCTCCTGGACAGCGCCCCCACGATCCCCCATGCGGACACGCGAAGGCAAGAGACCGCCAGCACACTCGTAGGCCGCGGCGACCCAGTGCAAATGCAGCCCGACGCGGCGGCACTGGGCCCGGCACTGCGCTGGGAGCCAGCCTCGGGCGGCCGTCGCCCGGGACTGTTCCCGCACCTGTACGGCCCGCTGCCCATGTCGGCCGTGTTGTCGGAGGTCGCACTGCCGCTGGGCGAAGACGGACAGCATGTCTTCCCCAACGAGGTGCCGTGAGCCCCACCCTTCGCGGGGCTCCCATCCCGCCCCTGACTTCCGCCGTCAGCGACTGGCCAGCGCGCGCTTGTTCGGCTTACCACTCGGCCCGACGGGAACCTCGGTGATGAAAGTCACGGTGCGCGGCGCGCAGGCCTGCCCCAATCGACTCACCACCCAGTCCCGCAGTTCACCCACGTCCAGCCGCGCGCCCGGCCGCGGCACCACGAAGGCGTGCACCGCCTCCCCGGTCTGCTCGTCATCCTTGCCGACGACGTAGGCCTGATCGACGGAGGGGTGCTCGGCGAGCACCCGCTCGATGGGGCCCGCGTAATAGACATTCGCGTTGACGATGATCACATCGCGCGCCCGGCCCGCGAGGTGCACATAACCGTCACCGTCGACGTAGCCCAGGTCACGGGTGCGAATCCAACCCTCGACGAACACCTCGGCGGCCTCCTGCGGATCCGCCCAGTAACCCGACGCCTGGTAGGGCGTCTGGACGAACAGCTCGCCCACCTCTCCAGGTGGCATCTGGGCGCCGTTGGGGCCGCGAACCTCCACTTTCACCCTGTGATGAAGACGGCCCACGGACTCCAGGGCCCCCTTCGACGCCAGGGCTTCGCGGGGCGTCAACATCGTCAGCAGACCCGCCTCCGTCTGGCCATAGCCCTGGAAGACCACCGGGCCGAGCCGCCGCAGCGCCTCGGCGTAGCGCTGCGGGTTCAACGGCGAGCCGGAGACCATGAGGGTGCGCAGGCTGCTGACATCGACCGGGTCCGTGCGCAGGCTGTCGAGCATCTGGTAGAGCCGTGGCACGCTCAGGATGCTGCTGGTGATGCGGTGGCGGGCGATCACGGTCGGGAAGAACGGCCGCAAGTCCATCGTCTCCGGGATGACGACAGTGCCCCCTGAGAGCAGCGCCACCAGCGCGTAGTCCAGCGCGACCTGACTGTTCAGCGTGCCGAACAGCAGATGGCGTTGCATCCCGGACGCCATCTCGCGGATGGTGGGACTCCAGAGCTCGGGGTAGGCCGGCCAATCCTGGCTGATCGCCGCGTACGTCTGGACGCCTCCCTTGGGATTGCCGGTACTACCGCTGGTATAGATGATCCGGGCGACGTCGCCTGGCCGTCCCGAGGCCCGTAGGGGCGCCCCATCGTCCGCCGCGGCCAGCATATCCGGCAGGTCCGGCGCCGCGCCGAGGCACAGCACCGGCAGCTTCCCGGCCGCCTCACGCATCTCGGCGGTGTTGTTCGCTGGATCGATGAGCAGGGCGTCGACGCGATCGCCGAGCAGGTGTGTCAGTTGCCCGGACGTCAACCCCGGACGGATCCCCGCGATGCGGGCGCCCAGAGCCCAGGCCGCCATCATCGCCGCGAAGGCATCCGGCGTGACGCTGGCGGACACGGCCAGGCCGGAGCCCGGTCCCACACCGGCGGCCCGCAGGCCCGAGGCCACGCGCCGGGTCGTGCGCAGGAGCTCGGCCGCGGTGACCACCCGGCTTCCGTGCTCGAACCAGATCCGGTCTCCGTCGTCACGCATCCGATCGAGAACGGTTTGGGGAAACATGATGTCGGTCATGCGAACCACTATGGGACAGCGCTCCAGGGACTTCAACGCTCAACCCCTGCGCCGGGAATCGCCGGGAGGAGCAGCGCGTCCAAGGTTTTCTCAAGCAGGGAGAAGCAACCCTCCCGTATTCCCATCACCCGGTAACGATTGGGGACTCGGGGAGCGGGACAGCTGTCAGTCTCGCGGCGCGTCGATACGAGGTCATCCATGCGCTGACGCTCGCCGCCCGCGCGCTCCACTTCGTCCTCGTGCTGAGCTTCGTGCGTGGCGTCTCCCCTCGCATCTAGCTGCCGAGGCAGGTCCGCGGCGGAAGTCGAACGTGCCCCTGGCGACCAACTCGACAAGTGGGATGCCACTGTCCCCAGGTGAGAGGGATTGCACGTGGGGTATGCGTCGGTCCGGACAGCGGGCCACCCAGGGCCCCTGGGCATGGATGTGAAATCAATGTGAACTCACGAGGGAATGGATACCTCCCCTTTCCTTCCGCCCGGGCCATGACAGCTTTTCCTTCGGAGCGGGACCGGTTTACAGTCAGTCAAAGAGTAAATACGCCTGGCAAACATCCAGCTCATGCCTGGTTTTCTCACAATAAAACAATCTTGGAGAGCAAAGCCGTTCCTGGCTCCGCGATAACGGACAGGCGCGATTAAACATTGCCGTTTGTTCAGGGATTCAGTATTATTCCCCTCGCACGGGACGCCCCCTCCCCTCGAACACGCGCAGCTCTCCTCGCTTGAAGACCTGCTCTTCGAGCGAGACAAATGCGCGGCTTGCTGTTTCTCGAATCACGCATCACGTTCTCACGTCTGGAAGACATGGTGGGTCTGACCGGCTCACCTCCCCCTTGTTCTTCATGCGGTTCCTGATGCCGACCCGCCGAATCTGGCGCGGCGCAGGGCCCGCGAGCCTCGGCGGATGCCTCGCGCCGCCGTGGAGAAACAAACGATTATGTCTCGAAGAATCCTTGTCACTGGTGCGAGCGGCATGCTGGGCAGCCACGTGTTGGCGGTACTCGGCGCGAAGCATGACGTGCTCGGTTGGTCCCACGGCTCGGACCGCGCCCCGCTTCACCGGATCGATGCGACCAACGCCAGTCAAGTCGAACAGTTCTTCCGGACCCATACGCCAGAGATTTGCGTGCACTGCATCGCGAGTCCCGACGTGCTGGCGTGCGAGCGGGACCCGGACATGGCGTACCGGCTGAATGCCCAGACCACGGAGCAGGTCGCGAGGGCCTGCGCGGAGCATGGAGCGAAGCTCGTCTATATCTCCTCCGAGTATGTGTTCGATGGCACCTCGGGTCATGGCTATACCGAGGACAGCCAGCCCCGGCCGCTGCAAATCTACGGAACAACCAAACTGCGTGGAGAGGAGCACACCGCCCGGGTTCCCCACCACCTGATGGTCCGCCTTCCCGTCCTCTATGGAGGACCGGTCCCAGGCCGCAAGCCGACATGGATCGAGGCCATGCTCCGGTCGCTGGAGCAGGGCAAGCCCGTGGAGCTCGACGATCACTTCGAGCGACAGCCGACCTGGTCCTACGACGTGGCCACGGTGCTGGCCCGCGCCATCGACGAGGAACTCGAGGGCATTCTCCACGTGGCCACCCAGGAAGGCCTCACGAAATACGCCTGGGGGGTGAAGCTGGCGGAGGCCGCGGGCCTGCCGTCCTCGCTGCTGCGTCCCGTTCCCGCCCCGCCGGAGACCTCGGGACCGAGGAAACCCGCTCGCCCCTGGCTGCACACCCACCGCTTGCAGCGGCTGGGAATCTCTCCACCCCCCGGCGTCTCGGAGCGCGCCGCCGCTTACGTGCGATCGCTCGGTGGAGCGTGGAAGGCGTAAGCCATCCCAGCATTTTCGTACGCGACGTGACGCGGGCCCGCCAGGGGCCCCCGTCCCCCCATTTCTGTTCTGGCGAAGGGAGGTTTGCTTGGAAGTCATCGTGCGCAACACCATCTGCCCGCGACACCCCGATACCCACATCTGTGTGGTGGACCGCATGCGAGAGGCCGTCCTGAATGGCCTCGTCAACCGAATCACGATCCTCTCGGAAGCAAAGGAGACAGGGATCTGCGAATGCACTTCGTGGCCGGAGATGGTGAAACAGACATCGCCCGCGGACGAAGAGGAGCGCTCCCGAACACTGGCCGAGGCGCTGCGGTGCGGCGTCGGCAACGTCCTGATCTTCGACTGCTCCTGCACCATCCGGCCGGAGGTCCTGCACACCTTCGCGAACCTCACCACCGCCACCGTGCTGGTGGGCGACCCGGTGGAGGGCGGGAAGTCGGCGAAGGCCGCGGCCCAACAGGAAGGCCGAACCTCCTTGCAGTTGGACGGCCTTGGAACCGCCATCGCTGGGAGCTACCTCGGAGCCATCCTCCTGACAGGCGAGGAGCGGCCGGATCTGTGCGCCACCCTCGAGGAGAGCGACTTCCTGCTGTCCTGGCCTGGAGCGATCGGCCTCCTGTCACGCCGCATCCGGCTCCGGGGCGCCGTGCTCTCCCGGGACATCCACGGGAATGAAACCGTCGTCGAGAACAAACTGGCCGGCGGCTCGTACGCCCGCACGTACCTGCGGCTGCATGCCGCGTCCGGGCGCCGGACCGTCCGCAAGGAAGCCATGGGCGTCGGCCGCGGCAAGCTGACCGAGGAGATCCACTGGCTGCGCGGCCTGGAGGGCCCGGCGAGCCGGCACTTCCCGGAAGTGGTCGAGCACCGCATCGAACCGTACGGCGTCTCGATGGACCTCACCTACCACCACCTCCCCACGCTGCGCCGGCTCATCCTCTCCGGACAGATCGACGAGGCGGAAGCGGCGAGGTGGGCGTGCCGGGTCCTCGCCGTCCTCAAGCAAGACATCCATCCTGTCGGCCAGAGACCCGCGCCTGGCGATTACGTGTGGCGCACCCATCTGCGCCGCATCGAGGAGAGACTCGCGGAGACCGCGAGCGCGCTTCCGGAGCGGCAGGCGCTGTGGAGCGCCGACAAGGTGCGGGTGAACGGAGTGTGGCTGAGGAACGTCCACGAGCTCGTCACGGCCCTGGCGCACAACCAGCATGCGCTGCGCATCCTGACGCCCAAACATCTGGTGCGCACCCATGGAGACCCGCACTTCGACAACATCCTGATCGACAGGAACAGCTACCGCTTCTACCTGATCGATCCCCGCGGGAATGACGGCTACGACGTGGCGTACGACCTGGGGAAGATCTGGCACTCCGTCAATTCCATGTACGACCTGATCCACGATGGCCACGTGCGGGTCGAGGCGCAGGGAGACGAGATCAACTACACCCTCACCTCGCCGCGCATGGTGGCGTTCTACCGCAGGGTGCGCGAGCGCATCCGATCCTGGCTCACCGCCACCGGGTGGAGCCAGGGCGATCCCTACTGGCTGCTCAAGGTGCGTCTGGCCGAGGCCGCCCACATGTGCAGCGTCATGCCCTTCCACATCGCCCGGGATCAGCAGGACACGGTCGCGCTCGCCTGCTACGCACGCGGGCTCGAACTCATCAACAGCCTCTACGCGGATCTCACGTCGGCCCCCGCCCCGTTGGACCCGTGGACCGACAGAAAGGATGCAGCCGAATGCGTGTAGTGCATTGTGCGGACGTGGTGCCCGGGCATCGCCCGGATGGGCGGGTCGTCCTGCCCCTGCTCGACCTGCCGGTGAACGTTCCGGTGAACCAGACGGCCATCCTGTTCGTCGAGCACCCCGCGAACTTCACCGAGAGCAAGCACCACCACCAGTCGCTCCACGAGATCTTCTACTTCCTCGATGCGGCCGACTACTGGGTCAATGGCACGCTGCTCCACCTTCAGCCCGGAGATCTGCTCGTGCTGGAGCCCAATGACGTGCACGGCGCGGTGCCGGTGCCCCACAAGGTGCGGCTGATTGTCTTTCACGTACCGAAGGTACCCGGCGACAAGGTGGATGCGCCCGCCGGCAAGCTCGCGGCCACCTGACACAGGGTGAAGCGTTCAGCCGACGCCTCCGTGCCGGCGTCGGCACCCGACGATGCAGGGGTGCCCGCACCCAGTCCGGACGTCAGGACGTCCAGTGAGACGCACCAACGCCGGCCCTGGCGCCCCTTCGAGCAGGGGCGCCTCAGGGCGCCAGCTTCAGCAGCAGCAGGTCCTGCCCCACGGAGGGGCCGTAGCGGGTGGACTCCACCTGGACGGTGCCCAGGTACGTGCCACCCACGAGCGTGGCGCCCTCCGGAGTCACCGCCAGCAGCACCGGGTCCAGAGTGTCCAGGTCCGGGGCCAGCGCGCGGGACCAGCGGTGCGCCCCGTTGGGCCCGTAGCTCGCCACGAAGCCATGCGCCAACTGCCAGTTCGCGCCGATGGTGCCTCCGCCCACGTCCGAGCGTCCCCTGAAGACGCCCACCACCTGGAGGTTCCCCCAGGCGTCCACCACCATCCTGCGTACGTACTCACCGGTCAGGGTGCCATACCGGCGTGCCCAGCGGTCCGCGCCCGAGGCCTCGAGCACTCCCAGCAACACGTCCTCCTCGCCGCCGTCGAATTCACCGGCCCCCGCGCTGGACACCGTCTGGCCGCCGAAGGTGAAGCTCTTGATGAAGTCGCCGCCGAAGGCCACCGCGTCTCCAGGCAGTGCCGCCACACCCGTCACCCGTCCGCTGGCACCATGGAGGACGCGCGCCCACTGGAGCACGCCCTCCGGGGAGAACCTCGCGATGAGCGGGTTGCGCGGACCCGTGGCCCCCAGCACGTCCTCTTCGACGTTGGAGAGACTCACGTAGCCTCCGAGCAGCACGTTGCCCGCGCTGTCCGTCGCCAGCGACTGGCCCTCCGCTCCCGAGTTGCCACCCGAGTAGGCCCGGGACCAGAGGTGCTCGCCCTCCCAGGAGAACTTCGCGATGAACATGCCCGGGGCGGGCTCCTCGTAGGCCGTGCTGCCCAGGCCCGCGAACAACTCCCCGCCGCCCAGGTCGGTCCAGCCGTAGAAGTACCCGGTGACGATGAGGCTGCCATTGGCATCCGTCGCCACCGCCTGCGCCCGGATGGCACCGGCATCCCCCTCCGCCGCGTTGACGATCGCGGAGAACCCCCTGGCCCAGACGAGCTGGCCGCTCGGAGAGAACTTGGCGATGAAGGTGCCCGGGTACCACACGCTGGTGGAGGGGAACGGTCCGGTGCCCAGGTCCGGCGAGCCCGCGTAGGTGCCCACCACCAGGATGTTGCCCAGTGGGGTCAGCGCCACGCCCGTGGCGGTCAGTGACGCGGCCGCCTGCGGGTACGCGCGAGACCACTCATGCGAGCCATCCGCGCGGAAGCGGCCGAGCATCAGCCCTCCCTGGCCGGGAAAGGTCGCCCCGCCGAGCGAGCCATTGCCCGTATAGGTCCCCGCGACGACGAAGGCCCCCGTGCCGTCGGTGGCCATCACCTGCACCTGCTCGTCTCCCGCGCCGCCCTTCTGGAAGACCTTGGACACGGTGCCGCCGGTGCCGCGGTAGGTGCACTCGCTATGGGCATGCTGCAGGATGAGCATCGGATGCAGCGGGGGCCGGGTGTCCTCCATCGAGCCGAATTCCACGCCATCGCCGCCCTCGGGAAGCAGCACGAAGGCGTAGTCGCCCGGCCCCTTCACCGCGGCGGTCACGTCGTAATCCACCCAGGTCTCGGAGGTGATCTCCCCCAGGTTGGACAGCGGCCCCCCCACGGGCGCCGGACGGGTGCTCCAGGTGAGGGAGTTCTCGTCCCACTGCGTGCTGGTGGCGTAGAGGGCCGGGCCATTGGAGGAACCGGCCTTGGCGAACAGCCGGATCTTCGCGCTGACGATGGGCTCGTCCCGAGAGACGTTGAAGCGCAGGAAGGTCTCCTGCCGGGGAGCGCCATCCGAGACCAGCTTCGTCGCGGCCCCGTAGTTCATGTTCGGCGAGTCCTCCACCACGTAGGTGTCGTGACTCGGTCCGTAGCCGCTCTGCGTGTAGAGGGTGATGGGCTTGCAGTCCTCCGCCGCCGTCCGTGCCTCCACCGACTGCATCATGACCTCGGCGGCCGTTCCCGGTGCCTCGGACTCCGCGACGCCCCCACACCCCACCGCCACCCACCCCAGGGCGGGCAGCAGCCCCAGCCCCCTCCACCACTGAGTCCAACGCATGTACGCCTCCCGGACGGATGCCCCCCGGAGGCGATTGCACTCCCGGTGCCGGTGGCTGGAGAAAGCCTGTCCCTGGAGTTGTGCGCCCAGCCCACGCGTCGACGCACGGCGTGGAGAAGCGGCCTTCCCACACAGGGGCAAATGGAGGGCACCGGAAGGCACCTCCCTGGACCCAGGGAAGGTCGTGCTCAAGAAGCAAGCCCATGACTGGTTTTGCCGGCGCGTGTTCGCCTGCTCCCCAGGTGAGCAGACAAGAGCGACGTGCTGGCATTCCCACGGACCTGGTAGGGATACATCCCCGTTTGTATCACACCTGCGAATGTCCGCCCAGTCCACACTTGAACCCCTTCCCGGGAACCAGTACGGCGGTGGTATAGAGGGCGAACCGGTTACACTCATTGTCCCCCCGTCTGTCAGCCCCCAGGAGCTGGCGACAACGACATATCAGGAAATCGAATGCCGAAGATCAACAGTAGTGCTCCGAAGATCCCTTCATCCCCGAAGCCGGCACAGAGTGCCGCGGTGGGTGGAGCGGCCCTCCCCAAACCTGCGCAGGGCCCGTCGGCGACACCGACCCCCCCCCTCCCACCCAGCAGCACACCACCCAGTTCAGCCAGCCGGCGCCGGCGTACCAGAACCCCTACGCCAAGGGCAAACCCCCTTCGCCCCAGCAGCAGGCCGCGTACAACGTATCGACCAGTTCCGTGGGGTACGGTGGCTCATCCAAGGCCGTCAAGCATGAATGGCTCGCGCAGCCGCACACGCATCCCGACAACAAGCTCTGCGCTTTCTATGCGCTGCATCACTTCACCGACGGGAAGGTGACCAAGAATGCCTTCATCGACAAGGCGACCAGCGTCTATACGGACATTGGCCTCCCCAAGGAGGATGCGCTCGCGATGGTGCTGGATGGCAATGATCCCGCCACCCTGGGGCAATTCGGCTTGAAGGAAGGCAATGACGCCGCGCTCCAGCAGAAAGGAGTCGGCATCGTCGCGAACACCGACAAGGGTCATTTCTTCACCGTTCGCCAGGAGAACGGCAAGTGGTACAGCTACGACAGCTACAACCACAAAGCGCCCAAGGAGTACGCGACCTTCGCCGACCTCAAGAAGGCGGAGATCGGGAACAGCGGAGTCTGGGTCGGCACATGAGGTGACGGGGCTCTCGCCCCGTCAGCCGCCCAGGTCAGAGCAGGCGGTCCGTCGCCTCATCGGCCGTCCCGCCGAAGAAGGCGTCGAGGACCCGCTGGAACACCGGCCGCGACGGGTCGGCGCGCAGGAACAGCGTCATCGAGGAGCGGAGCTTCTGCGCGTCGATGTCACCGAAGATCGTCTCCGCGGAGGGCGCGGACGTGCCGGCCACGACCCCCGCGCACTCGATGAGCCTCGGCCCCAGCGTCGGATGCGCGAGGTACGCCCGTGCCTCGTCGAGCGAGGCGATCGCATACCGCTGGGCCATGGCGCTGCGGCCGAGGCCGGCGATCTGCGGGAACACGAACCACATCCAGTGCGAGGTCTTGCGTCCGCGGCGCAGCTCCGCGAGAGCCCGATCATAGGTGCCACCGTCATCCTGGGCGCGCACGAAGCGGGCGAGGTCGTGAGGATCGTCGTTCATGCCCTGACGCTACGCACGCACGCGGCGGAGGAACAAGGGCCTCACGCACGCGGCAACCCATGCTGGATGGGAAAAACCTCAACAACGCGCAATCAATTCCAGACAAGGAATCGAGTGGACTACTTGGCATGCGAACCCTTCGGGCCGCGATTCCACCCTTCTGGTAAATTGTTGACTTATTTCTCTGTTCTGCGATCTATGTTCGCGCCCTGACTGAAGCTAGCCATTAGCGCCCACGCAAGCGACTCGCGCCGGATCAGTAGGGGGGGGCTCATACATGACACCAAGCAGACACCCGTCCGTTGCTTCTTCTACCTTATTCCTTGTAGCGACCACCCTGTTGCTGTGGGGGTGTGCCGCGGAGCCGGATGCGCAGGACAGCGCGCTTCTCGAACAACCCACGCTCGGTCATCTCGAAGCGCCGCTGGTGGCCAATGGCGGCTTCGAGGATGGCACCCTGAGCGGCTGGTCCGTGAGTACGAACCTCAATGTCAGCGGTTTGAGGGCCATTCCTCCGGCCACCCTTTCCGATCTGAACCTCAGCTCCGGAGGAGCGATCCGGACCGCCGCCGTGGGGGGTGAGACGGAAACGAAGATTCCAGTGGGACTCAGCGCGGGCTCGACGCTTCGCTATCCCAAATATGGCCGGTGGTCCGCGGTGGTCAACAGCCAGGGCAATAGCAGGAACACCAACAGCCTGCGTCAGACCTTCAGCATCACCAACGCGGACGTCGATCCGGCGGATGGAAAGGTGCACCTGCGCTTCGCGCTCGCGCCCGTCCTCGAGAACCCAGGGCACACGGCCGCCCAGCAGCCCTATTTCTACGTCGTGGTCCGCAATGCCTCGAAGAACAAGCAGCTGTTCTCGAAGTTCGCGTACGCGAACCAGCCCGGAGTCCCCTGGAAGACGGATCCGTCGACCCAGGTGCTCTACACGGATTGGCAGATCTTCGATGTCGCCCCCGGGGCGGCGAACCTCGACATCGGGGACCAGGTTGAACTCACGGTGGTCGCCGCCGGTTGTTCCCAGTCTGGCCATTACGGCCACGCGTATGTGGACAGCTTCGGTGCCTTCCTTCCAGGTCTGTCGATCGCCGCGAGTGCCCCCGCCGAGGCGAATGCCGGCGACCCCTTGACCTATACCTATCTGGTGAAGAACTCTGGCCCGGGCATCGCCGCCAACGTCATCGTCACCCAGCCCCTGCCGGCGAACACCACCTTCGTGGGGCTCAACGCGCCGGGCGCGACCTGCACCACCCCGGCGGTCGGCGCGACGGGAACGGTGTCCTGCAACGTGGGGGCGCTCAATCCCACCGCGAGCACGACCTTCCAGCTCACCGTGAAGATTGCGCCCACGGCCACGGGGAGCGTGAGCAATGGCAGCTACACCGTTCGCGCCGACAATATTTCGCCGTTGATCGGACCCCTGGTCGAGACCCTCATCACCCGCGGCGTGGTGTACGCGGATCTGTCGCTCACCAAGAGTGACGGCCTCGCCGCGGTCACCTGGGGACAGCCCGTTCAGTACGTCATCGAGGTCACGAACCATGGGCCCTCGGCGGTGACGGGCGCGCGCGTGACGGACACCCTGCCCGCGCAGCTCACCTCCGCCACCTGGACCTGCACGACGCCTGGCGGTGGAGCCTGCGCCACGCCGGCGGGCACGGGCAACATCGACGCGACGGTCAACCTGCCGGTCAATGCCAAGGCGGTCTTCACCTTGAGAGCCACCGTCGTCAACGGCTCGGGAAGTGGCCGCCTCTCCAACCTGGCCTCTGTCACCGCCCCCGCGGGAGTGGTGGACAACGACCCCACCAACAACCAGGGCGTCGACACCGACTCGATTGGAAGCCTGTACCAGGTCACCGTGAACAAGGCCTCTGCTTCCAATGGAACGGGCAGGGTCGTCACCAGCCCGGTGGCTATCGACTGCGACACGGACTGCACCCAGGCGACCGCTCAGTTCATGGAGGGCACCCTGGTGAGTGTCACCGCGACCGCGGCCCCGGGCAGCACGTTCGTCGGCTGGACGGGAGCCTGCACCGGCGCCGCCAACCCGTGCAACTTCCTCGTCACCTCGGACACGGTGCTCACCGCCCAGTTCTCCTCGCCGAAAGCACCTGATGGGAAAACCTGCTCGAGCGCCAATGATTGTCTCAGCGGCTCCTGCGTGGATGGTGTCTGCTGCAACACCGGTTGCACGGAGCAGTGCATGGCCTGCAACCTCCCGGGCCTGGTAGGGACGTGCTCACCTGTCACCGGCGCTCCGGTGGGTGGCCGCCCGGCGTGCGCGTCCGATGGCTCCCTCTGTGGCGGCACCTGTAACGGCGCGAGCACGAGCTGTGTCTATCCGTCCGCGAACACCGTGTGCCGGCAGGCGAGCTGCTCGGGAAATACCGAAACCCATGCGGCCTCCTGCGACGGCAGCGGCTCCTGCCCCAGCCCCACCACCTCCACCTGCGATCCCTTCGTGTGCGGAGCGAGCGCCTGCCTCACCCGGTGCGAGACGCTCGCCGACTGCTCGACCGGCAACTACTGCAGCGCACAGGGCCAGTGCCTCTTCGACCTCCAGCCGCCCGTGTTGCAGCTGCCCGCTCCCCTCATTCTCGAGGCAACCAGCTCGGCGGGCGCCGTGGCGTATTTCACCGCGACGGCAACCGACGCGGTCGTCGGAACGGTTCCAGTGACCTGCACGCCGGCGTCCGGCACCACGTTCCCCCTGGGCACGACCCTGGTCACCTGCGGCGCCCAGGACGGTCACGGCAATGTGGCGAGCGGAACCTTCACCGTCACGGTGGTGGACACCACGCCTCCGGACCTGCGGCTGGTGGGCTCCTCCCAGGTGACGCTCGAGTGCGGCAACCCCTACCTGGAGCTGGGCGCGACCGCGTCGGACATCTGCAGCGGGGATCTGACCTCCGCCATCGTCACCACCGGTGGGGTGAACAGCTCGGCCATTGGCACCTACACCGTCCACTACGAAGTCACGGATGGGGTGGGTCTCACGGCCTCCAGTGACCGGACCGTGAAGGTCCAGGACACGCAGGCCCCGGTCATCAGCCTGAACCCCGGGCCCTCCGTCCTCGAGTGCCGCGGCACGCCCTACCAGGACCCGGGCGCCACGGCCGTCGACGTCTGCGCCGGAGACGTGACCTCGAACATCGTCGTCACCAGCAACCTCAATCAATCCCAGGCCGGCCAGTACACGGTCACCTATACGGTGACGGACCCCGCCGGGCACGTGAGCACCGCGGCCCGCCAGCTCACGGTGGAGTCCTGCTGTGTGAACATCCACCTGAGCGACTACAACCTGTTCCTGCTCGAGAACTACACCGGGGGTCACTACATCGCGGGCAAGCTGGCGGCCGGTGGCGACATCACCCTGACGGACTTCTCCGTGGGCGACGAGCTGCCGAGCGAGGGTACCGCCAACATGCTGGTCGCCGGCGGCAACCTGGCCCTCTCCCGCGGCGGTGTCTGGGGAGACGTCTGGTACGGGGGCAGCTACAGCACCGACAGGAGCGTCATCTACCGGCGTGGCCACGCGACGCAGGGCACCCCCATCAACTTCGTGGCCCGGTTCGCGGAATTGCGAGACCTGTCCTCGAAGCTCGGCCGCACGCCGGCCAACGGCACGACGACGATCAAGTCGTGGGGCGCCATCATGTTGAACGGCACGAATCCGTCCTCGAACGTCTTCGACGTGAACGCCAGCGCCTTCAACGGCATCTCGCTGTTCTCCCTCACCGCGCCGGCCGGCTCACTGGCCGTGGTCAACATCCGCGGCGCCTCGGTCTCCCTCCCCAGCTTCGGCATCAAGTACAGCGGCGGCATCAATCCGCGGGATGTGATCTTCAACTTCGTGGATGCGACCCGCATCGACGCCAGCCGCATTGGAATCCAGGGCACGCTGCTGGCGCCCAACGCGCGTGTCACCTTCAACCAGGGCTCCTGGAAGGGCGGCCTCTACGCCGTGTCACTGACAGGTGAGTCCTCGGGTCACCTCAACCCGCTGACCGACCGCGACCTCTGCCCCTGAGCAAAGCGCCGAAGGGGCCCCTCCACGCAGGTGGCCCCTTCGGCTCCTTTCAGGGGATTCAGGACATCGACTCGGGCCGGGGGGGCGCGAACACCGGGGCCTCGGTCTCCAGGGTGAAGTCGCGCAGCTTGCGGTAGTCCTCGTACTCCGCCTGGAGCGTCAGCAGGTCTCCCGGCTCGATGAGGGTGCTCCCGGGGGGATGAAGCCGCTCCTCCCCTCCCCCGTGCCGGCGCATGGCCAGGGCCAGGCCGCCAAAGCGGTCGCGCACCTCGGCGAGCGTCATGCCCGGCAGCTTCTCGCGCGCCTCGAAGACGGACACCACCATCAGGTGCGTGCCGATGCGGAACGAGTGGATGATGCGGGGATCCAACGCCGCGAGCGCCATGGCGGGGGCCGCCAGCGACGAGCTGCTCAGCGCCTCGGCCTTGAAGGTGTCGCGCACCTTGGCCACCAGGTCGTCATCGAAGAGCCGGATGACCACGCGGATGTTCGGGTTCACCTTCCGGGCATCCAGCGCGATGTTCAGGTTGGCCAGGTCATCATCCGTGGCGCAGACGATGGCCGCCGCCTCCTTCACGTTGGTGCGCGGCAGGCACTGCTGGCTGCGGATGTCGTCGATGAGCAGCGGCACCTGCTCGTCGCGGAGCACCGCCACGAAGGCCGCCTCCTCGCGCTTCTCCACCACCACCACGTCCCGGCCCAGCGCCCGGAGCTGTGACACCACCCGGTAGCCCACGCGCCCCGCGCCGCACACCACCACGTGGCCCTTCATCGTCTCGGCGATCACCTCAAACCACTCCTTGTCCTGCCGGTGCCTGGCGAAGAAGAGGTAGGCGAAGCGCACCACGCCGTCCACCAGCACGGCGATGCCCACCGGGGGAATCACCATGTCGAGCACCATCAACAGGGTGTCATCCACATCCAGCGAGGGCTGCCCGTAGAGCAGGAAGTACACGTGGCGCAGCGCCTTGCCCAGGCTCACCCCGTGCCCGTCCGCCCCCACGTGCCGCCAGCGGTACACCAGGGGCATGAAGCCGAAGAGCACCACCGCCATGAGCACCGTGGGGCGGAAGCGGCGCAGCAGCGCCACGAGGTAGCGCAAGTCATTGGCCAGACGGCGGCGGCGGGGGGGAGTCACCAACACGCCCCCGTGCCTAGCACGCCCCCCCGGCTCCGGCCACCCGCGCCGGGCCCCGGCTCAGGCGCCCGTCGGGGTGATGCCCGTCTCGGCCGCGTTCTTCGCCCGCCGACGCTCGATGAGCCACACCGCGATCACGCCCATCTCGTAGCACATGAGCATGGGCCCGGCCATGAGCGACAGGTTCACCACGTCACCGGTGGGCGTGAGGATCGCCGCCAGGATGAGGCACACGACGAAGGCGTGCCGCTGGTACTTGATGAGGAAGCTCGCCTTGATGATGCCCACCACGCCCAGCAGCGCCATCACCATCGGCAGTTCGAAGATGATGCCGAAGGACAGGAGCAGGAGCAGCACCAGCGACAACTGCTCCTCCATGGTGAGCATCGGCCGCGTCCACGCCTGCGCCACGTAGCGCGCCTTGCCCAGCGCCAGCTCCTTCTCCAGGCGCCACAGGCCCGCCAGCTCCTCGGCCCGGGAGGGCGCCACGCCCGCCAGCAGGCTCGCCGCCTCGTCCATGGCCCGGCTGGAGGCCGTGAAGTCCTCCTTCGCGTACGCCTCCACCGCCTCCGCGCGCTTCTCCACCGTCTGCCGCAGCACGACGCGCGCCGGCACCGTGTTGAAGCCCTGCGCCGCCGCGTCCACCAGCCGGCCCAGTCCGCTCAGCCGCGCCTCCAGCTCCACCTTCTCCGAGGTATCCCGCGAGGCCTCCGGCATGGCCCCCGCGCCGTCCGCCTTGAGCGCCGCGCTCGTCTCCTGGGCGAGCCTTCCCGCGCGCTCGGCCTCGCCGATGCTCAAGAAGCGCAGCGCGTCGTCCGCCCTCAACCGCCCCACGTCCAGCCGCTGCGCCGTCGCCGTGCTCTCCTCCTCGTTGAGGAGGAACTGGAACATGGAGGGCAGCACCGCGAAGTAGCAGAACAGTCCGCCCAGCAGGAACGCGAGCGTGCCCATGAACACGAACGGCGAGGCGTAGCGGCGCTCCTCGGGGTAGAGCCCCGGCGCCACGAAGCCCCAGATCTGCCACAGGAGCACGGGCGTCGTCAGGAAGATGCCGCAGTAGACGCCCACCTTCATGAGGACGTTGATTTCCTCGATGCCCGACGTGTAGACGAGCGCGCGCCCATCCGGGGGCAGCGCATCCAGCACCGGCCGCATCAACAGGCCGAAGATGGGCCGGGCGAACACGAGCGACACGGCCCCGAGGACGAACACCGCGGCGATGCATTTGATCAGGCGGGAACGGAGCTCCGACAGGTGCTCCATCAAACTCATCCGAAGGTCATTTTCCACGGGTACGGATCTCGGGGGCTAGCCGCTCTTGGAGGGGTCCTGCGCCACCGTGCCGGGCAGGGGCTCGGCGGTGGGAACGGGAGAGGGGGCGGACAGGTCGGGGGAGTCGGCGGAGGCCGCGGCGGCCAGGGCACCCGGGACTGGCACGGGCGCCACCGGGGTGTCGGGCGAGGCCTCCGGCGCGGGAAGGGAGGACAGGGACTCGGGCGACACGGCCGGCACCGGCGAGGGCAGCACCGCCGGCTTGCCCATGGGCACCGGGGGGCGCGGCTCGTCGTTGAACTCCTGGTCCATCTTGTAGAACTCGCGCTCCACCACCGTGCGCACGTCGTCGGTCTGTCGGCGGAACTCGCGCACGAACTTGCCGATGGCCCGGGCGAACTCGGGCAACTGCTTCGGGCCGAGCACGACCAACGCCGCCACCAAGATGAAGATCAGCTCGCCTGCACCGACGTTGAACATGCGCACGGACTCCGAATGAACCGCCCCGGGTTATGACGCCCCGGGCGGTCGGGTGCAACCCGATGAGTGCCTGTTCGCCCGGCATCCGTCCAGTGCGGACACAAGGCCCGCTTCCTAGACCTTGAAACGCCGGCTCTCGGCGCGCAGCACCTCGGACTGGCGTTGCAGGCTGTCGATGGCCTCCTCCAGCGCCTTCACCGAGCGCGCCTGGTGGTCGGACACGCCCTTGATGGCCTCCACCGCCTTGAGCACCTGCTCGCTGCCCTTGGTCTGCTCCTTCTGGGCGCGGTTGAGGTGGGTGACCATCTCGTTGATGTTCTCGATGGAGCGGGTGATCTGCTTGCTGCCGTGGGCCTGCTCCTGGCTGCTGCGCTGAACATGCACGGTGATGGCCTTCATCCGCTCGGCGCTGTTCATGATCTGCTCGCCGCCCTTGGCCTGCTCGTTGGAGGCCTTGGAGATCATCTGCACCGTCTGGGAGATGCGCTGGATGGCCTGCGTCACCTGCTTGCTGCCGCGCGCCTGCTCCACCGTGGCGCGGGCGATGGCCTTGACCATCTGGGTGGACTTCTGGGCGCTGTCGTTGATTTTACGCAGCGTGGCCTCGGCCTCGAGTCCCAGTTGCACGCCCTCCTCCACGTTGCGCACGCCCAGGTTCATCACCTGCACCGCGTTGCGGCTCTCCTCCTGCACGCTGCTGATGAGGTCGGCGATCTCCTTGGTGGACTTGCCCGTGCGGTCGGCCAGGTCCTTGATTTCGTCCGCCACCACCGCGAAGCCCTTGCCGTGCTCGCCCGACTGCGCGGCGATGATGGCCGCGTTGAGCGCGAGCAGGTTGGTCTGCTCGGCCACGTCGTCGATGACGTTGAGGATGTTGCCGATCTCCGAGATGCGCCGGCCCAGGCTGTCGATGACGCCCGAGGCGGTGAGGCTGGACTCCTTGATGCGGTCCATGCCCTTCATCGTCTTGCGCAGCGCCTCCACGCCCGTCTTGGCGTCCTCGGACACCTGTTCGGACAGGCGCGCCGTCTCGTTGGCGTTGGCCTCCACCTGGCTGATGGAGCTGTCCATCTGGCTGATGGAGGAGCTGGTCTCCTCGGTGGAGTCGCGCAGCTCGTCGATGTTCTTGGCCACTTCCTTGATGGAGAACGTCATCTCCTCGATGGCGCTCGTGGTCTCCTCCACGCTGCCCGCCATGGCCTGGACGTTCTCGGCCACCTCGTCGTTGGTGGCGGCCATCTCCATGATGGAGGAGCTGCTCTCCTCGGCGCTCTGGTAGAGCACCTCGACGTTCTCCGCGATGCCGCGCAAGGACGCGAGCATCTGCTCCATGGAGGAAGACGTCTCGGCCACCCGGCCCTGGGTGGTGGCGGCGCCCGAGGACACGGTGTTGCCCGCGCGCGACAGCTGCTCGATGACGTTGGAGACCACCTCGGACACGCCCCGCACCTGGCCGAGCGTCTTGCGCAGGGACTGGCCGATGCTGTCGAGCGCCTCGGCGAGCTGGCCCAGCTCGCCTCCGGCGTCCACCGTCACCCGGTTGGTGAGGTCGCCCTCGGCCATCTTGCGCGCCACCGCCATCATCCGCTCCAGGGGCTGGAGGATGAGCTTGTGCGTGACGAAGTAGACGAGCGTCACCACCACCACGAGCCCGATGACGAAGACGGACACCAGCATCACGGTGAGCTGGCGCTGCATGGCGCGCAGGGCCTCGAAGCTCACCACCACCACCGCCCGGCACGACTCGGCCAGGCACCGGGGCCCCGGCGCCAGCTCCGTCAGCAGCCGGTCCCCGTTGGGCAGGGTGAAGGAGGACTCGGCGCCCGGCCGGAAGAACCGGGACTGCCACTCCGGCAACCGCTGCGGGAGTTGACCCCCATCCACGAGGATGTCGCCGTCGCTGGCGACGATGGCGGCGTAGACGAAGTCCTTGTCCGAGTCGATCAACCCGGCGATGTTCTTCATGGCGAGCTTGTCCGCATCGCTCCGGGCCATCATGCCCGCCAGCTCCTGCGCCTTGGCGCGGCCATGCTCCATCAACCGGGTCTCGAGATAGTCCGAGACCAACCAGGAGATGGAGACGTACAGGGTCGCCAGGATGACCGACAGCGTCAGGGTGAACGTGGCGAGGAGAGCGACTCGAAGACCGGGCTTTTTCAGGCGTCTGAGCAAGGCGTCCGGACTGTAGGAAGGTTCTCCCGTGAAGGGCAAGGAACCGGCGCTCCATCGCCTGCCGGACGCGCCATCCCCTGGCTGGAGGGGGAGATGGCGAGCGTCTGGACTTCGGCCCGGCCATACTGCATGGGTGGGAGACCCGATGACCCAGACGCTGCTGCTGACCGACGCGCTCTTCCTCCAGCATGACCCGGGACCCGAGCACCCCGAGTGCCCCGCGCGCCTGGAGCGCATCCTGAGCCTGCTGGACAGCCAGCCGATTCCAGGGACGGAGCGCCGGGCCCCCCGCCCGGCCACCGACGAGGAGCTCGCCGCGGTGCACTCCCCCCGGCTGCTCGAGGCCCTGAAGGGGCTGCGCGGCAAGAGCACGAGCCTGGATCCGGACACGGCCCTGTCCCCGGAGAGCTACGACGCGGCGGTGCTGGCGGCCGGGGCGTCGGTGCAGGCGGTGGAGGAGGTCATGGCGGGCCGGGCCCGCAACGCCTTCGCGCTGGTGCGGCCCCCCGGCCACCACGCCGAGCCGGAGCAGGCCATGGGCTTCTGCCTGCTGAACAACGCGGCCATCGCCGCCGAGGCCGCGCGCCGGCTGGGCGCCCAGCGGGTGCTCATCTTCGACTGGGACGTGCACCACGGCAACGGCACCCAGGCGGCCTTCTGGAAGCGGCGGGACGTGCTCTACATGTCCGCGCACCAGTTCCCCTACTACCCGGGCACGGGGGCCCCCACGGAGATCGGCGAGGGCGAGGGCCTGGGCTACACCGTCAACTGTGGGGTGCCCGGGGGCTCGAATGACGCGGACTATGGCGCCATCTGCGAGCGGCTCTTCCTCCCGGTGGCACGCGCCTGGCGGCCCGATCTGGTCATCATCTCCGCGGGGTTCGACGCGCACCGCGAGGATCCCATCGGCGGCATGGTCGTCACCGAGCGCGGCTTCGCCGCCATGTGCACGGCGTTCCAGCAGCTCGCGCGGGACTTCTGCGGCGGACGGCTCGTGCTGCTGCTCGAGGGGGGCTACTCGCTGGAGGGCCTCTCGCGCTCGGTGCACGCGTGCGTGGAGGTGATGGCGGGGCGGCGCGAGGAGCACTTCGTGGAGGGTGTCTCGCGCGACGCGGCCGATGCCCTGCGCCGCAGCCGCGAGGCGCTCCAACCCTACTGGCCCGTGCTGGGCCAGTGAGGCGGAGCACGACGAGGACTCGTACAGGGCCGGGGTGAGACGTGGATCGTGAAGCCGTGGAGAAATTGCAGCGCGCGGGCCTGAAGGTGGAGCAGCCCGAGCTGTTGCGGGTGCCCGTCCAGCGCGACGAGGCGGGCCAGGTGCTGGCGGTGGGAGACGCGGTGCCGGTGATGGGCAACGAGGGCCTGGTGCTGGTAACGCTCCAGCCCGTCTCGCGCCTGTGGACGGGAACGGCGGTGCCACCGGACCTGAGCCGGACGCCGCCGCCCGAGTACCACGCCTTCCTGCTGCTGCTGGAGTCGACGGCCGCCAACTACTGCGCGGCCACGGGCAAGCCCGAGACGGACGACACCTTCGAGCGGCTCTATCGCCAGCTGCGCCGCAAGCCGGAGGGACGCGACTCCCACCCGCTCTTCTCGTACCTGCGGGGGGCGGCGCGGCTGTACCTGTCCCTGCGCGACACCAGCCAGGCCGAGTTCGAGGCGGTGCTCCACCGGCTGAGCCAGTCGGCGAAGTGGCATTCCACGCACGTGGGCAGTACCAACTACCACCGCGAGGTGCTCCAGAAGCTATTTGGGGCCTGAAGCACGGAGGAGACCGGCCAATGATCGACCTGTACACGTGGGCAACGCCCAATGGTTACAAGATTTCCGTCACGCTGGAGGAGCTGGGACTGCCCTACACGGTGCACCCCATCGACATCGGCACGGGAGTGCAGAAGCAGCCCGACTTCCTGAAGATCAACCCCAACGGGCGCATCCCGGCCATCGTGGACCGCGAGGAGGGTGACTTCCCCATCTTCGAGTCGGGGGCGATCATGCTCTACCTGGCGGAGAAGACGGGCAAGCTCATGCCCCCGGACCGCAAGGGCCGCTCGCGGGTGACGCAGTGGCTGATGTTCCAGATGGCGGGCGTGGGGCCCATGCAGGGCCAGGCCAACGTCTTCTTCCGCTACTTCCCGGAGAAGATCCAACCGGCCATCGACCGTTACCAGAACGAGACGCGGCGGCTGTACACCGTGCTCGACACCCAGCTGTCGCGCGGCGAGTACCTCGCGGGGGACTACAGCATCGCGGACATCGCCAACTGGGCCTGGGTGCGCATCCACGCCTGGTCGGGCGTGTCCGTGGACGGGCTGCCGAACCTGCAGCGCTGGCTCGCCGCCATCGAGCAGCGTCCCGCGGTGCGCAAGGGCCTCACCGTGCCGCACGAGACGAAGCTCGACCTCAACAACCCGGGCGCCACGGTCAAGTCCGCCCAGTCGATGATCCAGCGCTAGAGAGCTCGCCACCAGGCCAGCGGGCCCCAAATGTGCCCCACGAACCTCGGACGAAAAAGAAGGCCCCGGCTCGCCTGATGGCGTCCGGGGCCCTTCTTCATCCAGTGGAGGCGGAGGGAATCGAACCCGCGCCGGGCACTCCCAGAGGGGGCCTGGCGGAGTCTCGTGGGAGCCTGGCGGTAGCGAGTGCCCTGGCGCGACGTGCCCTACCGGCAGTGGACGCTGTCCTTTCCGCACCGGGTGCGGTGGGTGCTGCTGAAGGATGCGGGGCTGCTCACCGACGTTCTCACCGTCTTCCTGCGCGCGGTATTCGCCCTGCAGCGCCGGAGGGCACAGCGGCAGGGCCTCCGCGATGTGCAGGGAGGGGCCGTGTCGTTCATCCAGTTCTTCGGCTCGGCCTTGCAGGTGACGCCGCACTTCCACTCGCTGGTTCCGGACGGTGTTTTCCTGCCGAGGGAGGGCGGCGTGCGCTTCGAGCTGTTGCCGCCGCCTACACAAGGCGAGGTGGAGCGGCTGCTGAGGACCCTTCGGCTCCAGCTCTATCCCTCAACACGGACCCCATCCCGCCTATACGCTCGATCGCTGCTGCATCACGGTGGCCGACGACGGCGCGATCGTCGTGAACGATGCGCTTGACGTCGACGCCCGCGCGACGATAGGGCTCGACCAGCCGCCTCGCGTGCGGGCGCTGGCGGACGGGCATAGCGCGTATCTGCCGTAGCGCTGGGCGCGAGTGTTCAAACATGGAGAACGTCATGGCTGAGCGCAAATGGGGGGCGATAACGAGCGGAGTCACCTTCGAATCGCTCGCGACGACCGTTGTCTTCTTCGAAGATCCGAATGCAGCGCTGTTCGGTCGCCGAGGAAAAGACGGCGGGCAGGATGCGCGGTCAGGCGACGGCACGCGGGTCTTTCAGGCGAAGCATCACGAGAACGGTTCTGCTGCTGCTGCCATTCGCGACGCCAAGAGCGAGGCCGAGAAGATTGAGAAGTACCGCCAGCCGAGTCACGGCCGATACAAGCAATGGAAGAGCGTGACGCACTGGCGGCTAGTCACAAACTCAGCGTTCAACCCGACCGACAAGCAAATATGGGATGCTGAGGTGGTTCCACTCTTCGCCAAGCAGGGGCTCGTCGCCGACTACTGGGAGCGCGAGAACCTCAACGCTCTCCTCGACAAGCATCCTGAGATTCATCGTTCTTTCTTCGAGAACGAAACGCGAGCATTCCTCTCGCTCCCGGAAGTCAAGGAGCGCCTCCCACACCAAGAGCCGTTCCTACGGCGGGAAGAGCTAGGACCGTTTTGCGGCAGGGAGCTAGAGTTCAGTAAAATACGAGAATTCTTGGCGTCACCACATCTCTTCCTGGTCGTCCACGGGGCTGGAGGGATGGGAAAGACCCGCCTTCTTATAGAGGCCGGGGAGATGCTCATGAGCGAGGGCGAGTGGCAGGTGCTCTGGGCAAACGTCGCAAGTATGGCAGCCACGGGTGCATGGTTCGAAAGCGTCGTTCCCGAGCGAGCCACTCTGCTCCTAATCGACGAACCGTCGGACGAGTCTATCTTGCAGCAGCTCGCTGAGCAACTCGGCGGGCGCGTGGGGCGCACTGCACGGTGGAAAATGGCTGTTGCAGTTCGGTCGCCAAAGGACCCTGTGCTCCGCTTTCTTCGTGGCGCCCGAATGAAGCCACGGGTTTGGGAACTACCAATCGCCGCGCTTCCTTCGACCGACGCTGAGAGGATGTGTGCAGCGCTCCTCGAAACCGGCCCGCTTGGGAAGCTGTCTGAAGACGACCGGCGACAGACTGCGCACACGCTCAGCAGGCGATTCTCTCGTCATCCAGTGTGGCTGACGCTTGCCGTTCAACACATTGAGGACCACGGTAATCTCAAGCAGATTCCGGCGAACGCAAAGGACCTTGCCGACGAGTACATACACGAGATCATGCGCAGCCAATCGGACTCCTCACCAGAGTCCGTTCGCGACCTGCTTCGCTGGGTTGCGCTCGTTGGCACGGTAAACCGGGAGGACGATGCCACCATCAAGATGATCGGTGAAGGCAGCGGCGCAGGTACTGTTGTCGAGGTACAGCGCAAGTTGGCGTCTCTTGTTGGTCGACGGGTACTCATCGAGCGTGGTGCACACAATCGTTTTGTGGAACTGAAGCCCGACGTGCTCCGGGACCATGTGCTCCTTAATTGGCTCTCCGCAGATGTCGGCTTTGGGAATCAGCCCATCGTCGCGTCCGAGGATGCGAGAGCGCTGCTCGAAACCGTGCGCTCTGCGGCTCTCCGTGGCCCGCTCAACGGACTTGGTCGCGCAATTCTTGTCTCACTCGCGCGAACGGAGTTTCTCCTTCGCCTCTCTGGATACGACTTGCAATTATTTGCAGGCTTCTTCGGCGCGCTCGAAGAAGCAGTGCCGACGATGACTGCGAGCCAACGTCTCGCCCTGGCTGGCGTCCTCGAAATCATCGCTCCATTCCACCCGCGCGCCGCCGCCTCTCTCTCCATGACGATGAGGCGAACACCCACTCTCGACGAGACCTTCGAAGGCATTTTTGGTCCGAAGATTGTCGGACAGAGCGATATCGTTCTCGCGCTCGCGTGGCCGTTATTCCAAGGTGCGATGGGCGCTGAGTCGGCTGACGACCGTGAAGTGCTCCTCCGAGAGCTATGTGCTCTCGCCGAGGCCGAAGCGGAACTGGCGCCTAGGCTGAAACGAGGTCTTCCCAACGACGGGAAGCGCGCTGATGCCTTGGTTAAGAGAGTCCTCGAAGGTGGGCCGCAGTTTTGGAGCGAGTTCGATGAGACCGCCAAACAACTCGGCATTGAACTGCTGACTGAACTCACGCAGCGACCACCAACACTCGGGCAAACCGCTCTGCTCAAGGCGCTCGTCCAGCCCGTGGTCGCGCTTGAGCGAAGACAAACCTGGAACGACGAGCATGCTTTCCACATCCAGACCTTTGCCATCGGACCGGAACACTCAGCGTGGGCAGCAAGGAGGGAGCTTCTCGATCAAGTGAAGGCAGCCTTGTCCTCAGATAGTACGCCACTAGAGAGTCGCATCCAGCTCTGGCATGTGTTAGCGGAAGCCCATCGGAACATCAATCAGCTTTGCCGTAGAGGAAGAAGCGATCAGTATTACGCTCCGTTGCTCGACGATCTCGTCTGGGCGTACCAAGCACTCGCTCGGCGGCACGCGAGCATGGAGGAATTGGGGGCTGCTCGGAAGATCTGGGACTGGCACCGCCGGTTTGAATCCGATCCGAACCTTAAGGACGCAAGCATCAAGTTGGAGAACCTGTATGCAACCAACGAGTTGGCGAAGGAGTTTGAGCCGCTCCTGAGCCACGACGACTGGGAGCAAAAGGGAACACGTGCTGCTGCAAAGGGGGCCAAACTCGCATCTGCCTCGAAGCCGGAGGAAATCACGAGCTTCATAGATCGCGCTATCTCCTTCTTCGGTCAAGACGACAAGCTCCATTCGCTGACGGACGTAGCTTGGTCGCTTGGTGAGCATGCTGCGACGAGCGACATCGTGCGGCTCTTTGTAAAAGATTGCCTTAAGCAGTCGAGTGTATCGCCCCGCTCGAACTTCGGTGTCACGACAGCGGTGAGTTGGGTCGCCTCTGTGCGGAAGGGAGACCATCCAGAGCGGGCGCACGTCCTTGTGACCGAACTCATGGCCGCGTGCGGAAGCGACAACCAACGTGCCAACCTGCTGCTGCATATTTATGGGCGTGTCCCGAAACTGCGCGAGGTCGGTGACTTCACCGTTGATGAACACGCGCTCATGAGGAGGGCTGGCCCGCTGTTTACGAGTACGGGGCACGGCGCAGCATTCCTTGCCGCGCTTGCGCTCACGCTGGAGCATAACTGGGCTACGCTGCGACCGTTGCTTGAGGAGGTTCTGCTCGCGATCTCCCCAGATAGGCAGCCGCAGGCGGTGCGCGGTCTTATCGATGCCGTCTACTGGGCTGTACGGGAGGCCAACGTGGCCCAGCTCCCGAAAGACTTGGCGAAATGGCTCTTAAGTCAGCTCCTCTTGCTTCCCGACTTCGACGATTTCGGCGACAACGAGGAGTGGCACCTTGAGGAGATACTCAAGCGCATCGGGTATGTTGACGTGAGCTGGCTACCTAGCGCACTCAAGCATCGGCGCGACCAAGAGGCGATGCAGCGCGGCGAGAACACGGCGCGGGCCGTCAGTTACCACGCACGGATCAGCAAATACGTTCGTAGGATCACCGCTTCAGACGTTAACGAGATCGAAGTCACAAAGGCGCTGGACGCGTTGCTGAGCTTTGTGAGCGACAACGGCAGCGTGGGCTATCACCTGCCCGAAGTGCTGCACGATGTCGATCCCGAGGGGCTGCTCGTGCCCGCCGCCGTGGAGACTCGGCTCCAAGCCGATGTCGAACCTGAGCTCGTACGCCGCCTCGCTCGCATTGGCAGGGCCTACGCAGTGGGCAGCGGCCCATGGAGGATAATCGCCAAGGCGGCGATTCGTGCCGGGATGCCTCATGGGTCGGAGATTCTCCGCTCGATTTTCGGTGCATTAGATGAACAAGGGGTTCAGTCGTGGTCGGGGACGCTAGGCGAAGTGCCGGTGATCTTCATGCGTGCAGTCGACGCCGCTCAAACAGCGCTCAAGGCCGAAGCTGACGAGGACCTTCGCCCTTTTTGGCAGTACCGTCTAATTATCGCGGAGGCTGACCTCCATGAGCAGGAGGAGCGGGCCAAGGAGGAGCGCGGCGAATGAGCAAGACACTTGAGGACCGACTACAGGACGCCAAGTCCACCCTCGGTAAGATTGATAATTCCCTCTTGCGTCAACCCGGGAATCTGGCACCAGAAGTTGAGAGTCAGTTCAAAGTGGTCGCCGCATTCAGGTCCGACATTGAACATTGGAGAGGGATGCTTGCAGCACGCGCTGCGGCACGCGCACTGCTGACCGGCCTCGAAGGCCAAGCGGACGCCGGTGACACCGTGCCGCTAGGTTCAACGCGTGCGAAGTACCAGCACGTTCGCTTGATCGGCGTGCAAGCATACCTTGCTACGAAGTGGGCGTTGGCCGATCGGCTCGTAGGAATGGTCGGACAGGTGTTCTGCATCAGAAGCTCGCTGAACGACCCCAAAAACCTCCCTCAGCTCGTGTCTCATTTCGTAGGTGAGCAGACGAAATCGAAGACAGCTGCTGTCGCCTTCTACTCGGTTCGCCACACCTTCGGCTGGCCGATAGCGGTGTCGTATGCCCTCCGGAATCACTTCATTCATGAAGGAGGTCAGCTTGAGGGCGTGGACTTCTTTGTCGGGCCAACAGCAGGAGCAGGGTTCGAGATGTCATCTGCGGGATGGAAGCGTATCGAGGAAAGGGCAAAATCATACGGAGTTGAGCCGAAGCATCATAGGGTGGGGGCTGCTTGGCAACCGTCGCCAGGCAATGACCTCAGGACAATCTTAGATGTATGTGAGCGAGAGACCGACGACGCGCTCGGTGTTCTCGTGGGTTCGGCTTGCCACGCTATCGTGGCTCACGTCGGCTTCATCCTCGGGGAGGACTGACTCGCATGTAGCCACTCTCCTTTCGCTCTCGACACGTCGTGAACGCTGCACCGTCAAGGCAATCCATCGGCCCGCTCCCCAAACAGGATAGGAGGGGGGCGTGGCACTTGGGACAGCGGTCAGGAAGGAGTCGAAGAAGTAGCGGATGCCGCGAGTGGGCTGGGCGAAGGTGCTGCGCCCCTGAGGGGAGCGCGGCCTGGACCGGCGTGTCGAAGAACGCCGCCACCCGGTCCGCGAACCGGGCCAGCCGCCCCGGGCCCTCCATCTGCTCCATCACCCGCGCCAGCACCTGGGGCGGAGGCTCCACCGACACCACTAGTGGAGTGTCCGACAAGTTTTTCAACATAGTGGGCGGACACCGCTTTTCCGACCCGGTATCAGCCCGTCGGGCGGCGCCTCCGGGTAGGGCGTTGCGCCCCCAACGACTATGTTGAATTACTTCGCGGACAGTCCACTAGCGCCGTGAGCCCCTCACGCACCGGCAACAGCCGGGCCGCCTCGGTCCGGCACTAGTACTACAGTAGTAGTTCCCTCGGAGGAGCGCGGCCCCCTCTCCGAGGGGAAGTCCCACTGTAGTACTAGGCTCACCCCGCCAGGTGCCGCTCGGCGGCGTCCCGAGCCGGGGCGTCCAGGGTGGCCCACTCCGACAGGATGTCGTCTAGGTGCTCCATCGTCACATTCAACCCCACTCCACTCTATCTACGGAATGCGGGTGCGATTGGATTTCGGGCCTACACCGGCACCGCGAACTCCCGCAGGGCGGCGTTGAGGCTCGTCTTCTGGTCCGTGGACTTCGTCCGCTGCCCGATGATGAGCGCGCACGGCACCATGAACTTCCCCGCGGGGAACTGCTTCTCACGCATGCCCGGAATCACCACGCTGCGCGCCGGCACCCGGCCCTTGTAGACCTTCTCCTCCGGCCCGGTGACGTCGATGATTTGCGTGGACGCCGTCAGCACCGCGTTGGCGCCCAGCACCGCCTCCTCCTCCACCACGCCCTCCACCACGATGCAGCGGCTGCCCAGGAAGGCGCCGTCTTCAATGATGGGGTTGCCCCGGTTACGTGGCTCTCCCGCATTTCATGTGCTCCACCCGATGCGGGCAGGCAAGCTTCTCTCGTGCGGCCAGCCGAATGCCGGGGGATGCACACAAACCGCGGGAGAGCCATTAAACTGGGGCAGGCTCAGCGCCGCTCATCGAGGAATACCTGGACACGCGCATCCCCGAGGGGCTGGAGCACTACCGAAAGCTGGTGGCGCTCACGGAGCAGGTTGTGAAGCAGGCGTTCTCAGCCGAGGTGGTGAAGCCAGGGGTGACGCGGGTAGGGGGATGTGCGCTGCTGGTTGTACGACGAGTTGGTGCGGCAGAGTGTGGGAACGTGCTTTAAGCCGGAGCTGCGCGTGCAGCCTAAGGGAGGGATGAACGGGACGTCCATTATCCTGGTATGATGCGTTCGTATGAAATACGTACAGCCTACTGACCTCATTCCTCCTCTTAAAAAAGCTTGGCGGTCCTATCGAACCTTGATGCAACCCAAGCCGCGCATTCCCAGCGATAAAGTTCTTCGGGAATGCCTCTCGGTTGCATTCCAAGCCAGCTTTAAAACTGAGGAGCACCGTCGAACGGTGTTTCGCTTGGCGTTGCTTCCCAGTACGTATCAGTCACCGAACCAGTTTCTTTCAAGAAACATATCTCAGACCACGGTCGTCCCATTCAAAACACCACGCCCCTTATCTGTTGGAGAGCTGCTTAGACTTGCTCCTGCTACTGATCCAACGAAAGTCTTGATTGCTGTCGAGCCGAATCCCAAGAATCCGAGTGGACAATTATCAATTTGGGGTCTTGTTGATACAGGCGGGTCTTGGTGGGATTTTGCTCGTGGTGATTCAGACATCGGGTATCCGCCACCTACTGCGGTTACCATCGCTTCGTTTGAGCCAGCGTCTCTACTTGTTTCTACTGAAGGTGTGCTCCTTATCGGCTTGCGTGATGGCCAGTTCGTTGAGCCGTTGTCAGATGTATTGGATCGAGGTCCAATCGGCAGCTTTTTTTTAAATGGGGCGCGCTCTTTGAGAGAGGAAGTTCGTCAGGAAGTGGGCGACAAGAAGACGAGTCTGGCTAACGAAAGGGGTGACAACTATTCACGTAGGTTTTATCTCGATTTGGTTTCACGCCTGATTCAGAGGATTGCTGAGATGGGACATGGGGGAGTGGTTATTTTTGTTCGTGATGAAATGTCCTTGGATGATACTCGGCTGACTGATCGTCTTTTGGTTAAATATCAGTGCAGTCATAATGCCGCCTGGAGTGCCGCGAAAGAGTCTCTCGTGATGAGCCAGCGTCATCGCGAGCACTCGATGAAAATCAAAAGGGGGGCAATAAAACAAGATGATTTTAGACGGGAGGGGATCTTGAATGGAATTCTTGATGAGGCGAACGAAGCCGTTGAAGAATCTGTTGGCTTTATCACTGCTCTTAGTGGAGTTGATGGGGCTATCGTGATGACGGATCGATTGAGAGTTCTTGGATTTGGTGCGGAGGTTGTCGCTTCATCTCCGAGTCTGCGTGATGTGTGGTTCGCGTCTTCTGCGGACGGCTCTAAAGGTCGCGTAGTGTCCATTGATGCCTTTGGCACACGCCATCGTTCAGCTTTCCGTTTTGCTTCAAGCTTCGACGACGCAGCGGTGTTCGTGGTTTCTCAGGACGGTGGAGCAAAGGCGGTTAAGCGTGTTGGATCCTCAGTGGTGGTCTGGTCGGACATTCAGATGAGGAGGTTTGGCCTCTTCTGATCCAAGCGGTTTGTCAGCAGAACGGGAAATAGGAATCTTCGGCGGTGCATGGGAGCTATGTCATTTCGTTCTGTGAAGTCAGTTACGTGAAGGGAGCAGCAGGGGTGCGCGCGATTCTGGAGCACCTGGGGTTACCCACGAAGAGTGCGCGCCTAGCCCCGACGCGACAGCCCCCTCGGGCCGCGTGGTGTTGAGGCTCAAGACAGCCAAGAGGCCCACGGCCCCTGCCGCGCCCCTCCTGGGCGGGCGGCCTGGTGAACCCGCCGCTTGGCACTCCCAGAGCAGCCCTCGACATTGCCCCCATTCCTCTTATGCACCCTGCTGCCGAGCCTGCTGCTTGCACCCAGCGGTAACCAGCAACGCGGCCACCCCGGCGGACCACCACCACGACCCCTTGGGCATGCGGCCCCTCCTGTCGGATATGAATCCTCGGCGCTCATGCCGTCGTGAATGGCCAGACGAACGGCACGGCCACCGTCAGTAGCGCGAGCATCAGCACGGAGAGGGGCGTGCCCACGCGCAGGAAGTCGCGGAAGCGATAGCGCCCGGGGGCCGTACACCAATGCGGCGGACGGCTCCAGGGGCGTACGGAGAGCAGGACGGTGGCGATCATGAGCACGCAGAGCACTCCGCAGGGTCCCACGACGCCCACCAGGGGAATGACTCCCCGCGCGAGCAACGCTCCCACGCCGCTCTTTTCCATCGCCAACCCCAGGGCCAGCAACGCGCCAATCATGATGACGACCCGCCAATCCACGCGGAACGCCGTGCGCGTGTCGACACACCCCGCCGCCACCATCACCACCAGACCCGCCAGCCCCGCGATGGCCGGTGAGGTGATTCGCAGCCCTGCGATGGCCACCGTGCTGGCGAAGATGCACACGGAGAGCACGGCGCGACGGTAGCGCGGCCGCTGATATTCGACACTGCCGAGCACGGTCAACTCCTCGTCCCGCGCGAGCTCACGGACACGTCTCTCGGGCCCACCGAGCAGCAGCATGTCGCCCACGGCCAGGGGGAGGTTGTTCAGGGCATCCCTCCCCCTGAAGCTGCCCATCAAGCTCAGATGCTGATGGGCGCTCTGGAGCGTGGGGTGGCGGTGGATGGCCAGCGCCACGAGGCCGTAGCGCTCCGCGAAGCGGATGTCGCGCAAGGACCTGCCGGCCAGGCCCGACGTCGGCGGCACCGACACCTCGACGAGGGTATACGCCTGTCGCTCGCCCCCGGGGAATCCGGAGCGCGGCGCTGAGGCCGATGCTGCGCAGATTCTTCACACGCAGGATGTCATCCAGGCCGCCAGCGATGATGAGGTGCTCCCGGGCCACGAGCACTTCCCCGGGCTCGGGAGGCAACGTGACGCCCTCGCGCACGAGTCCCCACACTGGAATCCCAAATCCCTCGGTGACGTAGCGAAGCTCCTTTCCCACCAGCCGGGAGCCAGGCGTGAGCAGCGCCTCCGTCACGTACTCACGTTGAGGCAAGACGCTCTCGCCGCCCTTCACGCCACGCTCCGGGAGCAAGCGCCGCACGAGGATCAGCGCCAAGCGCAGGGCATCCCCGAGCCACCCGGCGGCGGTTCTGTCGGCGACCAGATCCCGCTCCGGCAGAGTCCCCAACCGATGCAGCCGGGCGAGCGCTCGATGTGAGAGGGTCGCTCCCCGCGCGCCCGGCGTGAAGCCGTGAACGAAGCGATAGGGGTCAGCACCCACATGGACATGATCCTTCCTGGCGATGGGGTGATGGAAGCGCTCGTGGCGCTGCCATCTCAACAACGAACGCCCCCACCTCATCCCAGAACCCCGAGGGCGTCAGTTCCACTGCGGCGCGGGCGCGACGAGTTGCTCGCGCAGCATGGCCAGCGGTGTCGCCCAGTTATCCTCCCACCGGAAGCTGGCGAGCTGCCGTGACTGGCTGCCGCGCCGGAACGCGGCCCACAACCGCCGGGCGTACTGGGCCGCATCGAATCCGGGCACTCGCTGAGGCAACTTCGCCGTCTGGAGCAGGATGAGGAACGAAGTGCGCAGGTGGAGATTGCCCAGGGTGAAGGCCTGCAACTCCATCTCACCCATGACATCCGTGTCGTAGCCGGTCACCAGGTGGTGGAAGTCATGAGTCTCTCGCAGGCGCGTGGCGACGTACTGGGCATCGTTCTTCGGCGGAGAGAGTGTTTCGATCGGCGACAGTCCCTGATCCCGGAAGTAGCGCGCGAACGTGTGGCCGAGCGACCCCGAGGGCAACTTCTCCAGCGCGTCCATGTCCAGGGCCGAAGCACGCAACGAGGGTCTCTCGGCCAGCAGGCGGCGGCCCTCCTCATGGCGGGAGAAGTCCCGGGCGAGCGCCGCGCACAGGCCGATCTCCACGCTGTCGTAGAACAGGGCGCCGTAGGCGGGATTCGTGGGTTCGACCTGCAACACCTTGAGCGCCTGAAGGCCCACCCGCAGGCGGGTAAACAGGGAGGGATTCTCGGGAAGCTTGGGGAGCGAGGAGGTGCTTTCGAGCATGGTGCTGTTTCCGTCAGAGCGGTTGGACGACTTCGAGCAAATGGCCTTCAACGTCGGTCACGAAGGCGACCTTCACTCCGTGTTCGACGGCGGTATAAGCGGGCTGAGCCACCGCGCCGCCAGCGGCTTTCGCGCGCTCGACGAAGGCCTCGACATCGTCGGTCGTGAACCCGAGGATGACCTCGTCATTGGCCGGCTTGGGAGCATCGAGGAACTTGAGCAGAACGAAAGTAGCGCCCCCTTCGTGACCCGGCGCGAACAGGATCTCACGAATGTTCCTGCCCGCGATGGCGGCATCCACACGCCCGGTCTCCACCAGACCACACACGGATTTGTAGAAGCCGGCTGAAGCCTCGAGGTTGTCGACGAGGAGCTTCGTGAACCCGAACTTCGTCTTCAATGCACCTGGCAAGACTCTCTCCTATTCAATGCCCTGGGTGGCTCTCGAGCCGCCCCTTCCGGAAAGTCGCGACTGGAACTCAGGCCGCGGTACGAAACCGCGACACCGGCGCCTCTGGCGGATAGGACGTTGGACGCCCGATGTCGTAGGCCGAGTTGATGGTGCGAATGAACACGGGATCATGCAGTGGATCCGTGGGCGTCTCGACATGGATGCCCTTGGAGCGCACGTCCTTGATCAGGGTGTCGAAGACCTGCTCAAAGGTGAGATCCGAGGTATGGTCCATGTTCTTCTTCAACTCCGCGAAGTCCTCGAACACCTCGGCCGACCAGTGAACCAGGAAGCGCAGCTCGTCTGTATGGTAACGCGCGATCACCGCGTCACCGGTTTTGACAATCCAGTGCTCGCCACTGCTGGGATCCCCGGCGAACACACTGGAGAAGTCCAGCCCCGCCGGGTATTGCTGCTCGACAGGCCCATTCGCCTCACCGCGATGGACCATCATCTCGTTCTGGACGAGAACGCCACGATTGTAGATGGGCGGCATCAGGCGCCTGGGTGCCGCGCGAGGCCCGTCGGGCCAATAGGTGAATCCGCTCTGAGGGTCATACGAGAACCAGGTGATGACCTGGGCCATCTTGATGAGATAGTCGCGGAACAGCCCCGACTTCCCCATGACGCTGCATAGCCAGGTCGGCGAATTCTCATAGCGGACGCCACGAAAGCTTGGCGAATCCAGGTGTCCGGGGTCCGTATTGCCGCACGGGCCGTTCACATTGAAGAGCATCATCTGGGGCTTGGCGTAGCTGGCCCCCCAGTAGCCCTTCGCCAGCTCCAGGAACTTGTCGTTATAGAAGCAGTCATTGATTTCGGGAAAGAGACAGGTCGAGTAGTTCCCGTAGAAGTTACGGAACGTGGGCGACAGGAACATGTCGAGCGTCGGAGTCACGCCCTCCGCAACCCCACCCGCGGAGGTGGCGATGAGCTCCTCGGCGGAGGCGAAATGCTGCGCGATGATCAGCTTGTGCGGCCCGCTGCTGCGCACCACCCCCAGCAAACGCCGCAACTGCTCCTGCGAATAGACGTTGTCCAACTCGCGCGGCGGAGCCACCGGGCGGAGGATCCGCGCCAATTCGTCTTTTCGTGCTTCGGTCAGCATCACCTTGCTCCCTGGAAGCTTTATCTCGCCGCTTCATCGGCAACCACGATGAGGGATGTGCCATCACGGAAAGCAGAGCACAACCCATGAACCCCGACGGGGCGCCACTTCTCCGACACGAGCGCGCGAATGTCGAAGAAGTCCGCACACACACATGGGACGCGAGCAGCCGACGAGCACCCAAGAGACCACGAGGAGCCGTCGTGCTCGCCAAGAACCGCGGGGCGGAGGGTTGCCAGCCTGACGGGGCGCGGCTAGACAGGCGTCTTCAAGACCCTGCCCTATGCCCAAACCATTGAAAAAACAGGCACGAGGCGGTCCTGGCACGCGCAAGCCAGCAGAGCCCGCCCCCGAGGATCCGCGTGCGCACCGCAGCCGCACCATGCTTCGCGATGCGCTGCTCGGGTTGATGCATGAGCGGGGCTTCGACTCCATCAGCGTCCAGGACATCACCAAGCGCGCCCAGCTCAACCGCAGCACCTTCTACCAGCACTACCGCGACAAGGACGAGCTGCTCACGCACGTCATGCGGGACATGATCCTCGAGCTCTCGCGGAGGAGTCATCGGCAGGGTGACTCGCCCGATCGGCTCCATCGAACTCTGGTGGAGTGGTTCCAGCACGCGGCCGAGTACCCCGAGTTGTATCACCTCATGCTTGGCCGGAGCGGCATGCGCGCCTTCTCCATCCAGTTGCGCAAGCTCCTCGAGCAACTCATGAACCTCGACATGGGGCGAGCCGAGGTCTCCGCCCGGTTCCAGGGGGTGCCCGTCCCCGTCATGAACCGCTTCATGGCCTCGGCCTACATGGGGGTGCTTGAGTGGTGGTTGGATCGACGCGCCCTCCATACACCCGAGGACATGGCACGGTGGCTGGGGACGCTCACCGCCATGATGAACAACAGGCGGTAACGGGCCCCCCACGCGGACCTGGCCACATCAGGCCGCATTGAGGTGCTCGGGCCGGGTGTACTATCAGGGGGCGTGGAGGACGAAATGCCACCAGGACCACAGCAGCCCAACAGCTTTCCGTGGTCTGGAAAGATCATCCCTTGGAGTGCCGCGCTTCGGAGCGGTCCAACTCCTGGAGCGCGTACCCTAGCGGATCTGCCACATGGCGAGACGGTCAAGGTCGTCCTCCGATCCGGGGGATGGCTGTATGTCGAGAGCCATCTCGAAAGCCGGAAGCCCTTGAAAGGGTATGTGTCACGGGAGCTGCTCAAGCACGTTCAGCCCACGAACACGGCCAAGGGCGGCGTCCAGCAGAACGTCAAGGCGGACGTCACACCTCAGCACATCGGGTCTCAGGTCCAGCAGAAACAGACCACGCCCCGCGCACCTCCGTCAGTTTCCAGCTCGCCCAGCCGCGGATCATCGCCATCGCCACCGACAGCTATCACCGCATGGTGGCAGCTTCAGCACCAGCATGGCTATGCGCCACTCATCACCCGTATCGCCTTCGAAAGGGAGTTCAGGGTCTCCGTTCCTCCTGCTCGGGGGGCACACCGATGACGGCCGGACAGCGGAGGGACCCGGGGGCCGCGGGGCTCGGTGCACTGCTGATGGGCCTGCTGGCCGCGCCGTGGATCTATGCAACGTTGTTCGGCGCGCTCTCCGCGTTTCCGTCACCCTTCGCCGCAGTGGTGATCCCCCTGCTTCTCGGGGCGACGCTCGATCTCGCGTTGGAAGCATTCGCTCGACTCCGAGGCTTCGGGCGGATACGGCTGATCGGGGCGGCGATTTCGGCGATGATCGTACTCACGAGCCTCTGGATGTTGTCGAAGTTCACCTTGCTCAACCAGGCGGATCGGCAGGGTCTGTTCGCGACCGTCTGGCTCGGGGCTTCACTGGTCTGGCTTGTCATCTCGCTGCCGCTAGGGGAAGTCGGACCAGAGGCACGCCTGCGCTCGCGCCTGACCTCGCCGACGAGACAGCGGGCCGCGCTGGCAACGGCGCTCCTCCTGCTCGGGGTGCTGTCCGCGCTCTCCGGGCGCTACCTGACGACACCGGCGGGTTTCATCGGCGGCCCGCCCTCGCCGGATCCGATCGGTTGAGGTTGGAGAAACAAGGGGCTCCCCCCGCATACGAGAGCTGCACCCACCACTCCCCACAACAGGGCCCCCTTCGTCCTTCTCGTTTCCTGATTCCCGGGAAATTCAAATTTTCCAGTCTGGGCGTGGACACTTGCGTTTCCGCCACGCTATCTTTCGCTAACACCAGCCATTGCCCGGGAGCCTCCCATGTCCATGTCCATCAACAACCGTGGTCTTCCGCCCCAGCTCGCCTCCCAGGTGATGAGCAACGTGAAGGAAGAGCTGAACGCCATGATGGGCAAGCTCCGCGAGGGCATGCAGTCGGGGAAGATCACCCCCCAGGAGCTGGGCCCGTTGCTCCAGGGAATGAGGCAGCTGGCCCAGTCCGCCAAGGGCGCGATGGCGGACGGCAAGATGACGATGACGGAGATGAACAACCTGTCACAGCAGAGCCTCAACACCGCCCTGAACATCAAATCGTCCTTCACCAACGGCTCGACGACAGCCAACCCGGGCATGGCCAACACCGCCCTTCCGCCCCAGCTCGGCGCCCAGGTGCTCAACAATCTGAAGCAGGAGCAGAGCGCGATGCTGGGCAAGATCGCCGAGGGCGTGAAGTCGGGGAAGATCACCCCCCAGGAGCTCAGCCAGTTGATGAAGGGCGTGGAGCAGCTGGCCCAGGCGACCAAGAGCGCCTCGGCGGATGGGCAGATCACGAGGGGTGAGGCGGCCCAACTGTCCCAGATGAGCATGAACAACGCCTTGAACGGCAAGTCGGCCTTCGAGAACAGCTCGCAGTCCTCCTTCGCGCCCTTCAGCCCCGTGGCCCAGACCGCGGCCAGGCAGCTGGGCGCCATCAGCCAGGGCGTCCAGCAGGGAAGCATCGGCAACGGCGAACTGGCGATGCTCGCCGAGAGCCAGGGCGCACTCGCCGCCGCCGCCAGCCGCTCGCCCACGGACACCGCCAGGCTGACGGGGGCGCAGAAGATGATGGATGTCGAGATCGGGTTGGCCCGCCTGAGCAACGTGAACGTCTGAGACTGCTCGCCGTTCAGTGCCCTAGGAGCCTGTCGGAGTACTGCCGAAAAACGACTCCTACATACCAACCGTAGCGGTGTGTTTGAGTCGCACTACCCCTCATGTAGTGGGTAGCCGAGGTACTCCGACAGGCTCCTAGGGCCGTGACCCGCGCGGCCCGCCTCCCCGAACTCGGGGAGCAGTGTCAGGGCGCCGGAGCCGCCGTCGCGGGCGGCGCGCCCAGCACTTTCAGGCGTTCGACGGCATTGCTGTTCTTCGGGTCGAGTTCGAGCGAGCGGCGGTAATTGCGGATCGCCTCGTCCCGGGCTCCCGCTTTCTCGTACGCTTCGGCCAGGCTGTCGAACAGGTTGCCGTTGGTGGGATACAGGTGGGTGCCGAGCCGGAAGATCTCGATCGCTTCCTTGCCCCGGCCGCCGCGCAGCAACTGGTAGCCCCAGCTATTGACGCCGTTTTCGCCGATGACGAAGCTGGCATCCTGCGCGTGCAGGGCCTGGTAGATGTCGATCGCGCGGCCGAACCCCTGCTTCGCCAGCTGGCCAACGAATGTTTCCAGCGTGGGTGGCTCGCCGGTGCCGTGGCGGATGTCGAGCGACACCATATGGCGTGGCACCCCGTTGGCGGCGGCCGTGTTGTCGAGGAAGGCGCGACCGGCCGCGTCGTCCTTCAAGTAGGCGTCGAGAAAGCGCAGCACGTAGCGCGCCATCCAGCTGTGCGCCAGCGAGACTTCGTCACGGGTGTACTCGTCGAACTCGCCGTCGGTGGCGAAGCGCAGTCCCCAGGACGAGAAGTTCTCGTGCTTCATCGGGTGCAGCGTCACCACATAGACGTCCGAATACTTCATCCGGTTCATCAGGCTGAACGTCGTGTCGATCTCGCGCTTGTTGAGCTCCTCGACGGACAGCGGACGCTTGGCCAGGTACAGCAGTGGCACGGCCAGACGCGCGGGCGTCACGTACTTCGGCGCATCCTTGCCGCCGTTGACGTATTCCGTGTAGCCCCGCAGCGAACCATCGAGGCTGACGAGGGCCTTGATGCGGTCATCCTTCGCGGCGGCCAGCACGTTCGACAGTCCGCCCCAGCTGAAGCCAGCCACCGCCAGCTTGTCGGTGTCGGCCTGCGGTAGCGTGCGGGCATAGGCGACCAGATAGGCGATGTCGGCCGCCTGCGTCTCCAGGCCCTCCAGGTCGCTCGTCATGAAGCGCGTGCGCGCACCCAGCGACGGGCTGGCGATGACGATGTAGCCGTGGCTGGCCAGGTACTCGCACAGGTCAGGATTCTCGGCCGCGGGCGCACTGAAACTGGGCGCGTAGATCACGACGGGGAATTTGCCGGGCTGGCGGGGCGCATCCTTCACGGCACGCATCGCGTGCGCCAGTTCGCTCTTCACCTGGGCCTGCCGGCCACGCGTCCAGGCCGCGACCTGCGCATCCGTCGCGCGCCGCGCGTCGCTGGCGGTCAGCGCGAAATTGTCTTCCGTGGCGGCGGTGGCCACGTAGTCGCCGAACGTCACCGGATTGCCGCCGCGCGCGGCCGGGTACCACACCAGGGTCTGGATCGGCCGTGCCCGCTCGCCCGTCGCGGGTTGGCCGGTCACGAGGTCGAGGCGGGTCCGGTACACGCGCGCGTAGTCGTACTGCTGGCGCACGTGCAGTCCGACGGCGTAGGGACCGGGCTCGCTCGAGAACGTGAAGGTGTCCGAGGCGTGGGCGACCGTGGCGGTGCAGAAGAGGAGGATGGACAGCAGGCGTAGCATCTCTCCAATACTAATACCCACCCGACAACCGTAGAGGACGAATGGGGCCCTGTTGGTGCCGAGGGAAGGGTGCGCCGCTGACAGGTGCACGCGGGCTGTGCGCCTGGCCGGTGGAGAGGCGGCACAGTCCCCCGAAGGGGTAGGCTCCTGGCCCGATTCCGCTCCCCGCCTCACTTGCCCGACAGAAGGTAGATGACGACATGCATAAAAAGACCCATCCACTGACCATTGCCAGCGCGACGCTGCTCGCCCTGGTTTCCTGCAAGGGGAACCATGACGAGGACAGCGGCCCGCTGAACCAGAAACCCGGTTACCTCGGCACGGTCACGGCCACCACCTACGACGGCGACAGCGACGACCTGCTGACCGCGGGCCTCGGCGCCAGCGGCCTTGCCGCCACCACTCCACCCGCCTATGCCGATCCCAACAACCCCACCGCGGCCGAGCTGCGCCGCAACGCCATCTACGCCAACTACAGGGCCGTGCTCGATATCTCCGCCAACAGCGGCTACGGCACGCTGTACGGCCCGAACGTGAACGCGGCGGGCGTGGCGACCACCGGCACCGGCAAGGTCGCGGGCACCGAATACATTGCCTACGCGGACGACGGCAGCGGCAAGCAGAACGTGACGCTGATGGTGCAGGTGCCAGCCGGCTTCGATCCCATCAACAATCCCTGCATCGTCACCGGCTCCTCCAGTGGCTCACGCGGCATCTACGGGGCGGTCGGCAGCGCGGGCGAGTGGGGCCTGAAGAACAATTGCGCCGTCGCCTACACGGACAAGGGCGGCGGCACCGGCCTCTATACCTTCGACGACGACAGCGTCAACCTGCGCAACGGCCAGCGCGCGACGCGCACGGAGGCGGGCAAGGACGCCCTCTTCGCGCCAGACCTCGGCGACGCGGAGCGCAGCGCCTATGCCGCCAGTTACCCCGGCCGTATCGCCGTCAAGCACGCACACTCCCAGCAGAACCCCGAGAAGGACTGGGGCAGGATGACGCTGCGGGCCGTGGAGTTCGCTTTCTACGTGCTGAACGAGCAGTACGGCGCGCTGGCGCCAGACGGCAAGAGCAGGCTCGTGCGCCTGACGCCCGAGAACACCTGGACCCTGGCATCCAGCATCTCGAACGGCGCGGGCGCGGCACTGCTGGCCGCCGAACAGGATACGCGAGGGCTGATCGACGCCGTGGCCGTGACCGAGCCGCAGATCCAGCCGAAGAGCAGCACCGGCTACACGGTGAAGCTGGGCGGTGCGGCCGTGGCGTCGCAAGGCAAGTCGCTGCTCGACTTCTCCAGCTACGCGGCGCTGTACCAGCCCTGTATCGCCGGTGTCGCCAGCCGTTGCGCATCGCTCGCCGCCAAGGGCCTGCTGTCGGGGGCCGACCTGACGGCGCAGATGAACGATGCCAAGGCACGCATGAACGCCTATGGCTGGCTGCCGGAAGCGGAGCCGCTGCATGGCCTGAACGCGGCGAGCAGCATCGCCATCGCGGTGACCTACGTGAACGCCTACGGCAAGTTCTCGGTGACCGACCACGTCTGCGGCTTCAGCTGGGCGAACGCCGATGCGAACGGCAATCCCATGGCCTTTACCGCCGCGCAGAAGGCCTCCAGCTTCGCCACCCAGAGCGGCATCATCGGCACGCCGATCTATGAGAACGCAGAGGGCGGCGCCAAGGCCTACAGCGCGGCGATCTCCCCGTCCACCCACGCGGCCGACCAGGCACTGGATGGCTTCCTCTGTCTGCGTTCGTTGGCCATGGGCGTGGACGCCGTCACGGGCGCGCCGCTGACGGGCGAGCTGGCGGCACAAAGCGCCCGCGTGCGCGCCGGCCTCGCCGAGGTGCAGGCGACAGGCAATCTGCACGGCAAGCCCGCCATCATCGTAACGGGCCGCAGCGATGCGCTGCTCCCGGTGAACCACGCGTCGCGCGCCTACCTGGGTCTGAACGCGGCGGCGGAGGGCAGCAACAGCAAGCTGCGCTACATCGAGGTGACGAACGCCAACCACTTCGATTTCCTCGCCAGCGTGCTGCCCGCCAACATCGTGCCGCTGCACGTCTACCTGTTCCGCGCGCTGGACGCGGCCTTCGCCCATCTCAAGAGCGGCGCCGAGCTGCCTCCCTCGCAGGTCGTGCGCACCGTGACGCGGACGGCCGCGACGACGCCGATCACGAACACCCATGTGCCGCCGATCTCGGCGTCGCCGGGGGCGGACGCGATCGGTGTCAGCGGCACCACGATCGACATCCCGAACTAAGCTCCGGATGGCGGCGGGGAGCAGGGCAGCAGGCTCCAGCCCTCGCCGTCCATCACCCTCCCCTCTCGCCCAGGCGGCCTCCCGCGTCACGGAGGGGGCGTCACCGGGATGCGTCCGGTCTCCGGGTTCGGGCCCGTGCCGTACCAGTCCAGGGCCAGCAGCACGTCGCCGCGCAAGGTGGCCTGGACGCCGCGCTCCAGGTCCACTCCCGCGCGTGCGGAGAGGGCGAGGCCCACGGCCCCCAACCGCCCCCGCCCTCCGAGGAGCAAGCGCAGGGGCACGCGCGGTCCGCCCGTCCGCAGGAAGGCCTCGAGTCCGGCCTGGGCACCGAGAAAGCCTTCCACGTGCGTTCCACCCAGGCCCACGAAGAGTCCCGCGTGGGGCCCGAGTCCCACGTCGGCCGGGCCCCGCACCACCCCATACGCGGTGAGACCGAGCTGCGCCGAGGCGCTGAAGGCTCCCGCGCCCGGGGTGAGCTGCCACTGGCCCGCGCCGCGCAACTCCAGCACACCGGGCGTGGGCTGGACGAAGAACTCACCGCCGTAGGCGGTGGGACGGGCGTCGGGCCGGGGGGCCTGGGCCAGGAGGAAGCCCACGCCCACGCCCTGCGTTCCCCCGAGCAGGGACAGGTGCGAGGCGTCCACCCGGCCGCGCGCGGTGAGCAGGGGCGCCTCGGCGGCGGCCACGGGCGCGAGCAGCAGGGCACAGCAGAAGACGAGGGGCTTCATCGGACGGTCACCTCGGTGCCGGGCACCTGGCGGAGATCATCGGCGCCCGTGCCGTTCCCGGCGAGCGCGGCGTGGAGGAAGCGCGCGAGCACCTCGGTGATGCGCTCATGCGCGGTGTCGAGTGGCTCGGTGGGCGCACAGCCACCTTCCCGGTCCTTCTGGTCGCTGACGGTGAACTGGTAGTGGGTGACCCCCTGGAGCACGACGAGCACCGAGGGCGAGGGAAGACGGGAGGCCTCGTCCCGGACGCGGGGCAGTTGGGCCGAACAGTCCAACGCTCCCGCGAGCGAGAGCGAAGGCAGCGCGAGCGAGGGAACGCGCTCGGCGTCGGCGGGGTCGGGGTAGCTGGCGAGCAGGGCAAGGGCCGCGAAGCCCCCCTCGAGCGCGAGCTTGCTGGCGACGACGCCGCCGAGCGAGTGCCCGGCCACGGCGATGCGCGAGGGGTCCACGAGGTCCGTGAGCAGCGAGTCCTCCGGGGGCTGGGCGAGGAGCTGCCGGGCGGAGCGGCCATTGTCGGTGGCGGTCAGGGCGAAGTCGAGTGGGTGCGCCGGCAGCGCGACGACATGGCCGCGGGCCGCGAGGGACTCGGCGAGCCAGAGATAATCCTCGGGAGGGACGAAGGCGCCCTGGACGAGGACGAGCGCCGGGAGCCGCGAGCCGTCGGCGGGCCGGGTGGGACGTCCTCGCGAGTCCGAGGGAAACACCACCCGCACCGGGACGAGGTCCGTGTGACGGGCACGCACCTCGAAGAGGGCCTCGGCGACGGGAGTGGGTCCGGTGCGCAGGAGGCGGCCTTCGGTGGGCGAGGGCAGCGCGCAGCCCGCGAGGACGAGCCACGGCAAGAGAAACAGGAGGAACGCCCAGGGGCGGCGGGGCGGGTGGAGGAAGGGGCTCATGGTGGACACCGAATCAGAACTTCCCGTGGGTGGGGAGTCCAATCTCTCCGTGGCGCAGCCGCGGGTGTGACACGCGCGTCCTCGCCGGCACCGTGCGGCGGCCCCCAGACAGGCTCCACCGAAGGAGAACCGGACCATGTCCTTCACCCCGCTCAACGGGTTCGTTGAGCGGGTCCCCCCTTCAACCCTTCCGCTGCTCCATTGACGCCCGGGGGGGATGGTGGGAAGTGGCGGCCCACGTCACTGCCCGAGGAACCCGCATGGCAACCCCCACCGTCCCGAAGCTCGTCCTGTGTGAACTCGGGGAGACCCGTATCCCTGGCCTGGAGAGCTACTCCCCCTTCTGCCTCAAGGCGAACCGCGCCCTGAAGTACCTGGGACTGCCCTACGAGCGCCGCCATGGCATCCCCAGCAGCTTCAAGAAGTACCACGCCACCGGCCAGGTGCCCGTGCTGCTCATCGGCGACACCGAGGCGGTGGGCGACTCCACCGACATCCTCCAGCGCCTCCAGAAGCTCGCGGGCCGCACCTTCCACGGGACCACGGACCCCAAGCTCGCCGGCGAGGCCAACCTGTGGGAGGAGTTCGCCGACACCTCGCTCTCCGGCTTCCTCGTCTGCGCCCGCTGGGCCGACGAGCGCAACTGGGCGCGCTTTCGCGATGAGGCCTTCTCGATCATGCCGAGGCCCCTGCGGCTCCTCATCAGCGGACAGATGCGCAAGCGCATCGTGAAAGGGGTCGTGGCGCGTGATGTCTGGCGCGCGGGCCCCGAGGTGTGCTGGCGGCGCTTCCAGGAACTGCTCGACTCGCTGGAGGCTCGCACCCCCGAGGAGGGCTTCTGGCTGGGGACGTTCTCCGCCGCGGACCTCGGCCTGTTCAGCCAGCTCTTCAGCCTGCGCCAGGACCTCACCCCGTGGCAGCGCGATCAGGTCAACGCGCGGCCCCGGCTGACGCGCTATCTGGACCGGGTGGACGCGGCCACCCGGGGCCCCGGCACGGCGTAGCCGAGCTTGTCCTCTCACCCCCCCGGAGGAGACTCGGGCGCCCGCGTGGAGGCATCGTGCGTCCATGCCGCCTCCACGCCGCGGATCACGGCCTCTTCCCCTCGGAGCGACACCACCAGGTGCTCCGCGCACCACCCGAAGTCCCGCTGGAGCGCCTCGGGGGTGACGGCCGAGAGATGCTTGGGATGGTTCTCCACGTCGGCCAGGGGCCACCCCCGGCCCCGGGTGTCGAGCACCGCATCGGCCAGAGCCGCGGAGGTACCGAGCGACAGCGCGCGTTGCTGGTTCACCCGCCGGCGCGCGGCCTCGAACTCCACCGGCCTCCACTTTCCCTGGGAGAGTTCCCCCAACGACTGGCGCACGGCGGCGAGCGCCGGCACGAGCTGGGCATTCTCCACCGCGCCCTGCACCTCCAGGTGGGCGGCACCGCCCTCGCGCACCACGGCCCTCCCTCGCAGACCGTAGCTGGCCCCCAGTGAGGCACGTACCTGCCGGGACAGGCGCGTGCTCACCAACTCCGCCATCAGCGAATAGCGCGCCTCGGTGGCGGCATCCGCTGCCGGCAGCGGGCAGCCCCAGGCCACCCACGTCTGGGTCGCTCCAGGACTGGCCGTCAGCAGGAACTGGACCGGATGCGCGGGACCGAGCTCGGGCGCGGGAATGACAGTCGGCACTCCCTCGGGGCCTTTCCACTGGGACAGCCAGGTGCGGACCTGCTTCTCCGTCTCGTCCAGGTCCAGTTCGCCCACGATGGCCACCACCGCGTTGGCGGGGCGATAGGTTCTCTCCACCCACGCCTCGACATCCCGCTCGCCCACGTTCTGGAGCTGCGCGGCAGACGCCTCGCGCCCATAGACATGCCGGGGATAGAGGGCGGCCTGGAAGGCGAGAGCGGCTCGGTACTCGGGCCAGGCCTCCGCCTTCTTGAGGTACGGAAGGTACTGCTCCTGGAAGGAGCGCACGTACGCGTCTTCGGTCTTCAACGAGGAGAGCTGCTCGGCCGTCATGGCGAGCATGTTGGGCAGATTGCCCGCGGCCCCCGAGAAGCCAAAGGTGGCATGGTCGCTGAAGACGGAAGAGTGCCGGTGCAGCCCGAAGTCGGCCGACGTGCCCTGGAACACGGAGTCCGGAAAGACGATGGAGTCCGCGAGCGTCCCCACCCCCAGAGGCTCGCCCGTCGCCGAGCCCCCGTGCAGCCACACCCGCACGGTCGCCAACGGCAGGCCGGGCATCGCGCCGAGCACCACCTCCAGTCCGTTCTCCAGCCGCAGGGTGCGGAAGCCAGACACGGCGGGCGGCGGTGTGAGGAGCACCTGGCTGGGCACGTCCTCCTCGACGAGGGACAAGGGGGCCACGCGCCCGCCAGCCACCGCCGTCCCGGCGGCGCCCCGCGTGGGGCGCACCATCACCCGGCGCGCGCGCTCGCGCTGGAGGTAGTCGTAGGCGAAGCGGGTGACGCGGTTGGCGTCCGCCCTGGCCACCGAGGCCAGCGAGCGCATGTAGGCGCGCGCATCGAGCGAGAAGTGTGTCAGCTCCGCGCGGCGCAGGGCGCGGGCCATGATGTCCTCGGACTCGAGTGCCATCCCCGTGACGACGGACAGCCGCTGGAGTTGCACCCCGGTCCGGGCGGCGAGCACATCGTCCGTCGCCAGTTGGTCTCCCCAGAACCGGTAGAGTTGATCGAGCACCCGTTCCGCCGACTTCTCCGGGTGGTCGCCGCTGTGCAGCACCACCCGCACCACGAGCAGCGAGGCATGCCGGCCGGGAATGAGGGAGGTGGACAGGCCCGCGATGTCCCCATCCTCCTGGAGGGCCGGGGAGAGCGCGGAGGGCATGATGCGTTCTACGAAGTCCTGCAGGAAGCTGGCGTCGTCATAGCCGCGCGGCAGCGTCCAGCCCAGGTACAGCTCGGGGGTGGGCACGGCGGCCTCGAGTTCGAGCACCTCCGTGCGAGGATTGAGCGGCACGGGGGGCGGTTCGTCCGGCAGCCGCTTGTCCGGGGTGAGTTCCATCAGCCCCGCGCCCAGCAGCCGCGCCGGCAGGTGCTGGGCGACGAGTTGGTCCACCGTGGTGGGATCCACGTCCCCCACGATGACCAGGGTGGTGTTCTCTGGCCGGTAGTTGCCCCGCGAGAAGGACTGCGCGTCCTCCAGGGTGAGCGCCGAGAGACTTCCATGCTCACCGACGACGGGCTGGGCGTAGAGGTGGCCCTCGGGGAAGCTGGCCCGCTGGATGGCCGAGAAGACCTGGCCCACGAATCCCGTCTCGTTGCGCTCGCGCAGCTCGTTGCGCACCACCTCGCGCTCGACGTCGAAGAGCTCGGGCGTGACGCCCTGGAGCGGATTGGCCAGACGCTCGCCCTCGATGCGCAACAGCTCCCCGAGCGACTTGCGCGGTGCGAGCGCGTGGTACACGGTGGTGTCGAACGAGGTGTAGGCGTTGATGTACCCCGCTCCGGCGGCCTCGAGCTGACCCCAGCGGGAGGGACGCTGCGCCGCGTGAGCCCGGAAGGTGAGGTGCTCCACCAGGTGCGCCAAGCCTTGCTTGCCCTTCGGATCGCTCGCGCCACCGCTGCCCACCAGGGTCACGACCGCGACCACGGGCCGCCGACGGTCCGGCTCCACGAGGATGCGCAGGCCCGAGGCGTAGCGCAGATCTCTCACGGGAAACTGCACGTCGCGCATGGCGAGCTGGCCCCGAGGGGGAAGCGTGGTGCACGCGGCCAGCGACAGGAGGAGTAACGGAATGGCAAGACGCATCAGTGGCACCCTGTACAGCTTCGACATCCGTGGAAACAACACCACTCCCCTCCGAGGGCTCCGGCGCCTCCGCCAGTCCCTGGAACCCCTTCGCGAGAAAGGCCACCCCGCGAGATCCGGTTCCCCCCGCCGTCCTGGGCTCATACCAGGTGTATGACTCGACTTTCACCATTTTGGTCGCCGCGGAGCGAAGAACAAGGATCCCTCTCGATGGATTCGCTTCGTTGTCCCAGAACCAGCGCACGCCTCCTCGGGAGCGCAGCCGGTGGAGCGCGGTCGGGGCAGGACAGGCCGGCGAAGGTGTCATGCGGAACTCAGAGCAAATGGGCCCTGTTGGTGCGGAGAAGTATGGGTGGCGGTGAGGCGGAAAGACTAGGCTGGAGTCACCATGCTCACCCTACTCCTTGCCCTCTCTCTGTCAGGTGCCCCAGCAACTCCTGCGGAGCACCCCCTGACAGCATTCATGCTCCAGCCAGACCGCGTCCAGATCTTTCTCGCCGATATGGAACACCTGGATGAAAAGCCAGCCAAGAAGGATCGGCGCCCTCGCGTTCACGGATTCGTCTTCACCCGCGCTGGCCCCGAGTTGAAGGAGGAAGAGCATCAAGCGCTGGCGAAGACCTGGGTATCTCCCGAGGACACGCGGCCCACGCAACCCACGCGTTGCATCTTCAATCCGGACATCGCCCTGCGCTTCTTGCATGGCAACGCATGGGTGGATGCGGTGGTGTGCTTCGGCTGCCGGGAGATCATGTTCTTCGATACGAAGGGCAACTCAATCAACGGCGGTTCCTTTCGCGACCTGGAGCCGATTCGGAAGCTCGCGGTCAAGGCCTTCCCGAAGGAGGATTTTCGTGGAGAGTGAACAGGCCTCCAGCTGGCACGCCAATCGGCGCCTCGAGAGACAGACATCTGCCCGGGGACAGCACCCGAGGATGGCGACCTCACCCAAGGCAATGAGGTGCCGGACGTATCGGTAGAGCCCGCGGAGAGTGAAACCGGTACCGTCTCCGCGCTCGCGAAGACCAGCGCCAGATATGGCAATGCCGCCGTCGTGACGTTCAACTCGAGCGGCGACAGTTTCTCCATCCAGGATACCGCAGCGGATGACCACTCCGCCGTGGCTCAGGTCTCCGGGCATGGCTACTACTGGAACCCCAACGGCGCTGGATCCTCGAAGTCATTCACCATCAACTTCGCTGAAGGCATCACCATCAAATTCCGCGCGTGTGTGGGCGAGCATGCAACGAAAAAAATTCTCCACTGTGGGGACTGGAAGACCGCCAACACCGCTGGCTGAGAGGGATTGAGCCAGGGCCTTCAGGGGGCCGCCAACGGGACCCCGAGGGCCGCACGCAGAGCCGGTGCACAGGCAGTGCAGTCCTGAAGTGGCCTTTGCTGTGCCGGCATCGCTCCAGTCCGCCGCTTTCCCTCCCCCGCCGGGGCATTCCGTGGCAGGAAGCCCCCGGATTCAAGGAGGCACGCACATGGCGGAGTCGAGCTATCGGACGGCGTTGATCACGGGGGCCTCGAGTGGCCTGGGACGCGGGCTGGCCCTCTGGTTCGCCCGGCGAGGGGTCAAGGTGTACGCCGCGGCCCGGCGCAAGGAGAACCTGGAGGCGCTCGCCCAGGAGGCCCGCGCGGCCCATGCCCACATCGAGCCGGTGGAATTGGACGTCGCCCAGGCGGACGCCACGCTCGCCCGGGTGCGCGAGCTGGATGATGCCTGCGGGGGGTTGGATCTCATCGTCGCCAACGCGGGCTTCGGCCAGGAGACGTCCGGCAAGCGAATCAAGTGGGAGACGGTCAAGCGGGTCATCGACGTCAACGTCAGCGGGGCCGCCGCCACGTTGAGCGCGGTGCTGCCCCGCATGGTGGAGCGCAAGCGGGGTCACGTCGTGGGCGTGGCCAGCATGGCCGCCTTCCGGGGCCTGCCGCGCAACGCCGCCTACTCCGCCTCCAAGGCCTTCCTCCACATCTTCCTGGAGAGCCTGCGCGTGGACCTGCAAGGCACGGGGGTGAAGGTGAGTTGCCTCTACCCGGGCTTCGTCAAGAGCGAGATGACGGCCCAGAACAAGTTCTCCATGCCCTTCCTCCTGGAGACGGATGAGGCCGTGGAGCTCATGGGCCAGGCCATCCTGCGCGGGGAGGCCGAGTACGCCTTCCCCTGGCAGATGAAGGGCGTCATGGGCCTGGTCAAGCACCTGCCCAACGGCCTCTTCGACGGCATCGCGCGCCGAGCCCGCTGAGGCCCGGCGCACAGAGAGCGCTCAGGGCGCGCCCATCATGAAGTCCTGGGCGCCCACGGCCCCCTTCTCCGGGGCCACGTCGTCGGGCTGGGTGCCCTTCTTGAACCAGATGTTCACCGCGTCCTTGTCGCGGGCCCCCGCCGCGGCGAGCTTCCCCGTCTTCTTGTCGATGCGCAGAAGCCGCAGGTTGTCGCGCATCCACTCGGGCGGCCAGAACTCGTACTGGGGACGCGCCGCGAGCGCTGGCTTCATGTAGTTGAGCCAGATGGGCAGCGAGGCGCGGCCACCCGTCTCGTAGCGGCTGAGCGGGTGCTCGTTCTTGTCGTAGCCCACCCACGTCACCGTCACCAGGTCGCGCGTGTAGCCGGCGAACCATGTGTCGAAGGAGTCGTTGGTGGTGCCCGTCTTGCCCGCCGCGGGCTTGCCCAGCTTCTGCGCCGGCCCGCCCGTGCCCTCCTGCACCACGCCGCGCAGCATGGACGTGAGGATGAAGCCCGTCTCGGGGCTCATCACCTGCTCGCCCGGCTCGAACAGCCGCGCGTAGCCCGCCGCCACCCGGTCCTGCAGGGGCGCCCACGGATCGTCATAGGAGGTGTGATCCTCCAGCGTGCGCCCGAAGCGATCCTCCACCTTGCGCACGAAGTACGTGGGCTTCTTGCGGCCGTAGCGGTTGAAGGTGGCGTACACGTTGGCCAGGTCGTACGGGTACACGCACGAGGAGCCCAGCGCCGCGGAGAAGTCCATGTTCATGGGCGTGGTCAGGCCCAGGCGCGTGGACCACTCGGCCATCTGGTGCACGCCCACCGCGCCGAACGTCTTCACCGCGGGGATGTTCATCGAGTTGACCAGCGCCGTGCGCAAGAGCACGTCGCCGAGGAACTCGTCGCTGTAGTTGTCCGGCTTCCACGCCACGCCGCTCTCGGGATCATGCTCCACGATGGGCGAGTCCACGATGATGGTGGCGCCCGTCCACCCGAGCTGCTCGATCGCCGCCGAGTACACGAGCGGCTTGAAGGAGCTGCCCGGCTGACGGCACGCCTGGAAGGCCCGGTTGAACTCGTTGGCGTCGAAGTCGTAGCCGCCCACCATGGCGGTGAGGTACTGGCGGTGCGGATCGATGGACACCAGCGCGCTCTGCAGCTCCGGCTCCTGCTCCAGGCGGAAGAGCGTCGCGCCCTCGGGGATCTCCTTGTTCAGCTTGCGGTCGAACTGGACGTTGTCGTCCGTGAGCTCCTTCTGCACCACGTGGCGCACCACGAGCACGTCGCCCACGGCGATGGCCTTCTTGACGGAGGTCAGCTGCGCGCCCGGGTAGTAGCCCTCGGGGTTGACCTTGCGCGCCCAGCGCATGCCGAGCAGCGGCAACAGGCCCTTGTGCGGCCCCACCTGCACCTGCGCGCCCGAGCCGTCCGGCTCGATGCTGGTGACGAGCGCCACGTAGAACTTGTTCTCCACGAGCTTCTCGTCGCCCATGACCTTGATGGCCTTGTCGAGGAAGGCGCGGCGCTCCTGCTCGGTGGCGAGTTGCTGCACCGGCCCGCGGTAGCCCTGGCGCTTGTCGATGGCGAGCAGCCCCTCGAGCACCGACTCCTGGGCGGCGCGCTGGCGCTCGCTGTCCATGGTGGCGAAGATCTTCAGGCCCTCGTTGAGCAGCGCCTTGTTGGTGTAGCGATCCACCATGTTGCGGCGCACCTGCTCGGTGAAATACGGGGCGAACTCGTGGAAGACGTCCTCCACCGGGTACACGCGCACCGGCTCCTCGTCGGCCTGCTTCCGCTCGGCCTCGGAGATCATCCCCTCGTCGCGCATGCGCCGCAGCACGTACGAGCGGCGCTTCTTGGCCGCCTCCGGCCGCAGGAAGGGCGAGTAGCGGCTGGGCGCCTGGGGCAGGCCGGCGATGAGCGCCATCTCCCCGAGCGTCAGGTCGCGCACGTCCTTGCGGTAGTAGTTCTCCGCCGCGCTCTGCACGCCGTAGCTGTGGTGCCCGAGGAAGACGTTGTTGAGGTAGAGGTAGAGGATCTCCTCCTTGGTGAGCGCCGCCTCCAGGCGCCGGGCGAGGATGGCCTCGCGCGCCTTGCGCGTGAGGTTCTTGGCCGTGGCGGACGCGTAGCCCTCGGCCTCGATGAGCACCGCCTTGGCCGTCTGCTGCGTCAGGGTGGAGCCACCCTGGGTGCTGCCGCCCAGGCCGATCTTCTTGGAGATCGTCTTGAAGGCGGCGCGCGCCGTGCCGAGCACGTCCACGCCGTGGTGATCGAAGAAGCTCGAGTCCTCGCTGGCGATGAAGGCCTGCACGAAGCGCTTGGGGATGTGCTCGTAGGGCACGACCTTGCGCCGGTGGTGGTAGAACTCGCCGGCCAGCACCGCGTCGTCGGTGAAGACCTCGCTGGTGATGGGGGGCCAGTAGCGGCTGACCTGGGGGATGTCGGGCAGCCCGTCGGAGAAGTGGTAGTAGAGGGCGAGGCCCGTCACACCCGCGGCCGTGGCGCCGGTGAGCGTGGCCCAGGCGGCGAACTTCAGCAGGCGCACCCACCAGGCGCGCTTGGGAGGGACACCGTCGAGCACCAACTTCGACTCGGAGCGGTTGGGCTTGGGGGATTTCGTGCTCATGAGGGTTCCAGCGCGGCGCGCTTCAACACGTCCTTCAACTCCGGCGGCAACTCCGCCTCCACTGCCACCTTGCCCTGATGGGCCGGGTGGGGAAATTCGATGAACTCGGCGTGCAGGAACAGCCGCTTGAGACCCCAGCGCGCCCGCACGTCCCGGTTGAAGGCGAAGTCTCCATACTTCTTGTCGCCCGCCACCGGGTGTCCGATGGCCACCAGATGCCTTCTTATCTGATGGGTGCGTCCGGTTTCGATGACGCAGGAGAGGAGGGCTGCCTCGCTCGACTGCCGGATGACCTTCCAGCGGGTAACGGCGTCCTGCATGTTCACCCCCCGACGGGCCTTGGACTCGGCCGTCTGCTGGTGTTCGGCGAGCGGCAGGTTAATGACCCCGGAGTCGCGCGGCATCTTGCCCTTCACCAAAGTGAGGTAGCGCTTGCGCGGATGTCCATTGGTGAAGAGATCCGTGAAATGGACCATGGCCGGGCGGCGCTTGGCCACCAGGATGACGCCGCTGGTCTCCCGGTCCAGGCGGTGGGCGGGACTGGCGGTGAAGTCGTTGCGCGTGGCCTTGGGGCCGAGGTAGGCGCGCACATAGTCCACGAGGGTGCCCCCGGTGATGCCGCTGCCGGTGTGGACGGCCATGCCACTGGGCTTGTTGACGGCCATGAGCCAGTCGTCCTCGAGCAGGATGTCCAGCTCGGAGGGGTCCACCTCGGGTGCGGGTGCGGGCTTGCGCTCCTCGGGCGCGGCGGGGGCCATGAGCTGCTGCTCGGTCCCCCGGATGGAAATGGTGTCCCCGGCGGCCAGGGGCTGCTCGGGTTGGGCACGCTTGCCGTTCACCCGCACCTTCTTCACGCGAATCATCTTGAAGAGGTGGGAGGTGGGCACGTTCGCGAGCTTCTTGCGGAGGAACTTGTCCAACCGCATGCCCGCGCTGTCTTCCTCGATTCGGAACTCGATCATTTGACTGGCGCCCGGACCACACCACACCGATAAATTCGGGTCCATGCCGAAAGCCCCCACGATTGAACAGCTCCTGCAGAACGGAAGCTCGGACTGGAACCGCCTGCGCAAGGCCGGCAAGGTGCCAACCGAGCACACGGGCGCGACCTTCTCGCAGCTCTTCTCCGCCAACGCCGACCTGTCCGGCCTGGGCCTGGTCGGCAGCGAGTGGGAGCGCTGCGACCTGTCCAAGATGAACTTCCGGGACGCGGACCTCTCCAACGCCTACTTCCACGGAGGCCGCATGCAGGACTGCGACTTCCGCGGTGCCAACCTGGAAGGCGCCACCTTCGAGAAGCTCAAGCTCCTGCGCTGCGACTTCACCGGCGCCCAGGGCCTGGAGGAGGCGGACTTCGACGACGTGGACATGGACCGCGTCGTCGGCCTGGACGGGCAGGAAGCGCCCCCGCCCCCTCCCCCGCCCGTGCAGGGCATCACCGCCTTCACCCGCGAGCAGCGCGACAAGGTGATGGGACCCGGAGCGGTGCTGGGCCTGCCCTCCACGGAGGCTCCCGCCGAGGGCGAGCTGCCCCCCTTCCGGCCCCAGGACAACCCCGGCCAGCTCTTCTTCCGCGCCCTCAAGCGGCTGGGGGCCCCGCCGGTGTGGGTGCTCGACGTGCCCGGCCTGCGCCCGCTCATCCCCACGCGCCTGCCGCCGGGCAGCTCCCTGGAGACGCTCTACCGCGAGTCGGTGAAGACGCGCCTGGAGAACAAGAAGCCCTCGGCGGACCCGGGGGCCGTGGAGCGCGCCCAGCGCTCGCTGCGCATGGGCTCCAAGGACGCCAACATCGCCGCCATGTACCTGCGCGAGGTGGGCGTGGTGCCCGCCTTCCGCTTCTCCGCGGCCAAGGTGCTCAAGGAGGCCCTGCGCGACGAGCTCCAGGTGGATGACCTCACCGGCACGGTGGACCCGCGCACCACGGGCGCCCTGCTGGAGCTGCGCCTGCCCCAGGAAGTGGTGGAGCACACCCACGAGGTGCGCCGCCGTCACGCCGCCACCCAGCTCTACACCGCCCTGCTCGAGGCCGGCTTCAACCCGGAGAACAACTGGGACGAGGCGCTCGAGTCGGCCGACGCCGCCATGGAGCTGGCGCAGCTGGCCACCGGGGACGACCGGCAGGCGCTGCTCGAGGGCTTCCAGGTGTTCGCCGCCCTCCCCGAGGAGGCCCGGCTGCGCCGCCTCGCCTACCTCGCCGAGGCCCTGGGCCACCTGGAGCTGCTCGGCCGGCTGCCCGAGGGCATGGAGCCCGCGTGGCTCACCGGCCCCGAGACGCGCGAGTGCCATGACCGGGAGATGACCTACGTGCAGTCGCTGCGCGCCGAGGACATCCCCAAGAAGGTGCCCGCGCTGGGCAAGAGCGAGCTGGGCGTGCCCGAGGGCGAAGTGCCCGAGGAGAGCGACGAGGATCTCTTCGTCCACCTGCGCTGCGACGTGTGCGGCAAGGAGAAGCTCATCGTCCAGTCGCCCGGCGAGGCGTGACGGAGGCGGGGGGGCGCTACAGGAGCGCGAGCTGCCGGGGCTGCCCGAGCGCTCGCGCGTCGAGCCCCTCCCCGCGCAGCACCTCGGCCAGCTCCTCGGCGAAGCCGTGGTGGGTGAGGATGTCGCGGGCGCCGGTGGCCTTGGCGTAGCGCACCAGGGACGCGCAGTCGGCGTGGTCGGACACCGGGAAGGCCACGTCCGCGCCGTAGCGCCGCGCGGCCCCCGGTCCATCCAGCGCCCAGCCGGTGAGCACGGCGGTGGCCCGGGGCCAGAGGGGCGCGAGCGCTCCATTGCGAGCCAGGTGCGGCGGGAAGAAGAGCACCTCGCCCGGCTCCACCCGGCCATCGAAGCGGCGCATGCGCTCGATGGGCACTCCCAGCTCGCCATAGAGCACGGCCACCTCGTGGATGGACTCATGGGCCACGAGCGAGAAGCCCCGGCCCGACAGGTACTTCATCGCCTCCTGGCTCTTGCCCAGCGAGTAGCCCAGGAGCACCGGCACCGCCCCGCGCTCCAGGTGGCGGCGCACCCAGGACTCCACCTGCCCGAGCACCTCCTCGCGCGGCGGAAAGGCGTAGCGCGGATGCCCGAAGGTGGACTCGATGATGAGCAGGTCGCACTCGGCCACCTGCGCGGGCTCGGCGGTGAGGGAGGGCTCGAGGTTCAGGTCCCCCGTGAAGACGATGCGCTTGCCGTCCTCGCGGATGATGCGCAGCTGGGCGCTGCCGAGCACGTGGCCCGCGGGCAAGAGCTCGAGCGAGAGCGGGCCCAGGTCGAAGGGGCGGCCATAGGGCGCGGGCAGGGGCGCGGCGACCTTGCCCAGGCGGTGCGCCATGAAGCGCAGCGTGGCGGCGGTGGCGATGGTGCGCTCGTGCCGGGCGATGTGGTCCGCGTGCGCGTGGCTGACGAAGGACAGCGGTGTCTTCCGGGTGGCGTCCAGGAACAGGGGCGTTCCGGCCAGTTGCAGCCCATTCCTTCGCAGTTCGACGCTCATGGGAGACGCTGGGTATAGCGCGTCCGGGCGGGCGTGCACGTCTTCTGGCCCCTCTCGCCCGGGCACCGGGCGGGCATCGGAGCGTTACCGCCCACATGGCCCCCTGGGCGAGGTCGCATGGGCCCCAGTGTCATCCCACGACCAGGCTCCCCCCTCCCTAGGGGATGTGGAGAAATACATTGTGCTAGCACGCCGCCGCCCCGTTGAACGCACGTACACCGGAGACCGAGCCCAATGACCCAGGTGGCCGACTTCATCGAGAACAACCGCGACCTCCTCATCCGGCGCTTCCAGGAAGAGGCGGGCAAGCTGGAGTCGGCCCGGGGGCTCAAGCCCCACCAGATCATCGACACCATCCCCGAGTACCTCTCGACGCTCGCCACCATCTCCCGTCAGGGCCACCGGGGGGACCCCCAGGCGACGAAGCGGCGCCTGGAGGAGACGCACATCGGCCTGCGCCTGCGCTCCGGCTACAACCAGGAGGAGGCGACGAGCGAGTACGTCCTCCTGGGACGCCTCATCTCCTCGCTCTGGGAGCACCTGCCCCAGCACGAGCAGCCCCCCTACCCGGACAAGGCGCTCCTGTTCTCGGAGCTCCAGGACGCGATGAACCAGGTCATCGTCACCTTCACGGGCTACACCCTCGAGGACCGGCAGCACGAGAAGCTCTTCCTTCGCCGCCTCGAGGCGATCGCCTCGGGGCTCTTCGCAACGCCCGAGGCCCCCGTGGCCCTCCACGAGCGGCTGGGAGCCCTGGTCGAGGTCGTGCAGCAGGCGATGAACGCGGACGCGGCCGCGCTCCTGCTCGCGGACCCGGACACCACGAGACTCGTGCCCGCCATGTACACGGGCCGATGGAGCGGCCAGGTCGACGCCGAGCCCGTGCAGGACCCGGAGTCCTTCGTGGGCCGGCTGGCGGCCTCGGAGGAACCCCTCGCCCTGGCGGACGCGACGGACGCCCATACCTCCCTCGCCGAGGGCGTCCGCCGCAGTGGCCTGCGCTCGCTGCTGGGCCTGCGGCTATGGCCCCACGGCAAGCTGCTCGGAGTGCTGTACGTCGGCGTCGCGGAGACGCGGGTCTTCCAGCCCCAGACCAAACGCTACCTCGAGACACTGGTGGAGTACCTCTCCGGCATCATCGAGAAGGCGCTCCTGCTCCAGCGGCTGCGCGCGAGCAACGAGCGGCTGCGCGCCTCCGAGACGTTCCACCGGATGGCGACCGAGGCCATCAGTGATGCCCTCTGGGATTGGAACCTGCTGACGGACGCCCTCGCCTGGAGCCCCAGTGTCCAGACACTCTTCGGGTACAGCCCGGAGCAGCTCGGCCCGCACATCTCTGGCTGGTCCGACAACATCCACCCCGAGGAGCGCGAGCGCGTCGTCCACTCCGTCCACGAGGTCATCGACGGGGGCGGAACGCGGTGGAAGAGCGAGTACCGCTTCCGCCACCAGAACGGCGATTACGTCCACGTCACCGACCATGGCCTCATCGAGCGCGACGCGCGGGGCAAGGCCGTGCGGATGGTGGGGGCGATGCAGGACATCACCGTGCAGAAGGTGGCGAGCACGGCCATCCAGGAGAGCGAGGAGCGGCTGCGGGTGGCGGCATGGGCGGCGCAGTTGGGCACCTGGGATTGGCAGCTGCTCACGGACACGCTGCGCTGGGACGAGCGCTGCAAGAGCCTCTTCGGCCTGCCGCCCGAGACCGAGATGACCTACGAGTTCTTCCTCTCGCGGATCCACCCGGAGGACCGCGAGCGCACACACGCCCTGGTTCAGCGGGCGCTCACGGGAGAGGGCGGGGGAGAGTTCCGCTCGGAGTACCGGACGGTGGCACGGGGCCTGGAAGGAGAGCGCTGGATGCGTTCGGCGGGCCGCGTCATCTTCGAGGGGTCGCGGGCCGTGCGCTTCGTCGGCATCCTCCAGGACATCTCCGAGCGGAAACACCAGGAAGAGCAGACGCGCTCGCGGGCGGAGTTCGAGGAGCAGCTCATCGGCATCGTCTCGCACGATCTGCGCAATCCCCTCAACGCCATCACCCTGTCCGTGGCGGCGCTCGTGCGGCAGGAGGACCTGAACGAGCGGCAGGCCAAGGGCATCTCCCGCATCCAGGCGTCGGCGGAGCGCGCCACGCGGATGATCCGCGACCTGCTCGACTTCACCCGGGCCCGGCTCGGCGGGGGCATCCCCCTGCAGCGCGGCGCCTGTGACTTGCACGCGCTCACCCAGCAGGTGGTGGAGGAGGTGAGACTCGCTCATCCCGAGCGGGACGTGCACCACGAGGGAAGCGGCGCGGGCAAGGGCGAATGGGATGGGGACCGGCTGGCCCAGGTCATCACCAACCTGGTGAACAACGCCCTGGCCTACAGCCCTCCGGGCACCCCCGTGCGCGTGGAGACGCGCGGCGAGGACGGCACCGTCCTGCTTCGCGTGCACAACACGGGCGAGCCCATCCCGCCCGAGCTGCTGCCGCGCCTCTTCGAGCCCCTGACACGGGGCAAGGAGAAGGTGGGCACGGCCAGCCGCAGCATCGGCCTGGGCCTCTACATCGTGAATCACATCGTGAATGCGCACGGCGGGCGCGTGGAGGTGCGCTCCAACGCGGCCGAGGGCACGACCTTCACCGTGCGGCTGCCCCGCGAGTAGGTCCCCGCCGGAAACTCACCCTCCGGTGGGGGCCGAGGCCCTCCCGGGGAAGAAGCGCGCCCAGAGCACCCCGCTCACCTCGGCCACCGCGACCCCCAGCACGATGAGGCCGCCGCCCACCCACTCGCGCGGGCCAAGCCGCTCGTGGCCGACCCCCACCGAGGTCAGCGCCGCGAAGACGGGCTCCATGCAACAGAAGAGCGCCACGCGCACCGCCGTCGTGCGGGCTTGCGCCCACACCTGCAGGGTGAGCGCCAGCGCACTGGCGGCGACGCCGCAGAACAGCGCCGCGCCCACGAAGGAAGGTGTCCAGTGCACCCGCGCGCCGGTGAAGGGCAGGCAGAGCACGGACAGCAGCGCCACCACCCAGAGCTGCACCGCCACGAGTGACACCACGTCCGTCTTCGCGGCGATGCGCTCGGTGAAGAGGATGTGGAAGGCATAGGCCGCCGCGCTCCCCAGCGTCAGGACATCCCCCAGGGAGAGTCCCTCGCGCAGGTTCGCGCCGGTGAGCACGTAGAGCCCCGCCATCGCGATCGCCACGCCCGCCCACGAGGAGGCGCTCGGCATCCGGCGGAAGAACGCCCAGCCCAGCACCGGCACCAGCACCACATACGTCCCGGTGATGAAGGCCGAGCGCGACGGCGTGGTGGACACCAACCCCAGCGTCTGCATGGCGAAGCACAGGAAGAGGAGCACGCCCAGCGCGCCGCCTCGCAGCAGCGTGTCGCGCTCGAGCATCCTGCGCCGGGCGATGGCCGAGAGCGTCAGCGCGCCGATGCAGAAGCGCAGCCCGAGGAAGGAGAACGGGTCCCCGTGGCCGAGCGCGTCCTTGACCATCACGAAGGTGACGCCCCACAGGGCATTCATGAGGAGCAGCACGCCATCCACCTGGAGGCGCTCGAGGGAGGCCCGGGGGCCAGGAGTGACGAGGGGCGTGCTCACGGACGGACTCGGCAAGACACGAAGGGGGAAGGAATACCCCCGCCTTTTGGCCTACCCTCCGGTGCGATGCAACAAGCGCGGCGGCGCTTGCCGGCTCTGGAAGAAGCGCTAAGAGGGGGTGCTCGCCGCCAGGAGAACGACCATGAGCACGACGTCCGAGGGCCCCATGGCCCCCCAGAAGAGTTGGTTCAGCCGCAACTGGGCCTGGTTCATCCCCATGGGGTGCCTGGGCCTGCTGCTGTCCTGCGGCTGTCTGGGCGCCCTCATCGCGGGCCTCACCTTCAAGAGCCTGCGCGACAACAACGTCGTCACCGAGGCGCTCGCCCAGACGAGGCAGTCGCCCGAGGCCCGCGAGATGCTCGGCGAGCCCATCGAGGCGGACTGGAAGATCCAGGGCTCGCTCTCCACCACGAACGGCCAGGGCTCGGCCCGGCTGGCCATTCCCGTCCACGGCCCCAAGGCCGAGGGCACCCTGCATGTGGAGGCCTACAAGCGCGACGCGGACACGTGGACCTTCACCACGCTCGAGCTCGACGTGCCCGACCACCCGGAGCTCAACCTGCTGGGCGACTCGCCCTCCGCTCCCCCGGGCACCGTGCCCGCCCGCCCGGACCTGCCCGACGTGGAGCCCCTGCCCGACGAGGAAGAGATGCAGGAGGAGCCCTCCGCGCCCGACGACAAGGACGTCGAGTTGTAGCCTCGCCCCGCAACGCCGAAGGGGCGGCCGCGAGGGGACAACCCCCGCCACCGCCCCTCCGTGGAAGGCCCGGACCCGAGCGGGCCCGGACCGCATGCCGCCCGGGGACTACTTGGCCTTGTGCACGGCCTCGCGCAGCGCGGGCAGGACCTTGAAGAGATCCTCCACCAGCCCGTAGTCCGCCACCTGGAAGATGGGGGCCTCGGGGTCCTTGTTGATGGCGACGATCGTCTTGGAGCTCTTCATGCCCGCCAGGTGCTGGATGGCACCGCTGATGCCCGCGGCGATGTAGAGCTGGGGCGCGACCACCTTGCCCGTCTGGCCAATCTGAAGGTCGTTGGGCACCCAGCCGGCGTCACACACCGCGCGGGACGCACCCACCGCGGCGTTGAGCTCGTCGGCCAGCGCCTCGATCTCCTTGAAGTCGCCCTTGGTGCCGCGGCCACCGGAGACCACCACGCGCGCCTCGGTCAGCTCGGGCCGCGCGCTCTTGACCTCCTTGAAGTCCACGAACTTCGTCTTGCCGCCCTCCACCTTGGGGGAGAACGTCTTGACCTCGGCGGCGCCCTGGCCCCCGGCGGCGGCCGGGAACTCGGTGGCGCGCAGGGTGAACACCTTCACCGGCGTGGACAGCTTCACCTCGGCGAAGACGTTGCCGGCCCACATGGGGCGGTTGAAGACGATGTCCGCGCCCGAGCCCCCGAAGCCCATGACGTCCGTGGCCATGGCGGCCTGCAGCCGGGCGGCGACGCGCGGCAGCAGATCCTTGCCCTGGGCGGTGGAGGCCGCGCCCACGAAGGAGGCGTTGAGGCTCTTGGCCAGCTCGGCGATGGCCGGGGCGTACGTCTCGGCCAGGTAGTGCTCGAACTCGGGGGCCGCGGCGGTGTGCACCACCTTGGCGCCCAGGCCCTTGAGCTCCTCGGTGACCTTGGACGGATCCTTGGAGAGCAGCACCAGGTGCAGCTCGGCGCCCGCCTTGTCCGCGAGCTGCTTGCCCGCGCCCACGGCGTTGAGGGTGGCCTTGCGCAGGTGGCCGTCCGGCTGCTGCTCCGCGACGATGAGAACGATCGACATGTTCGACTCCAATGCTTGTCGGAAGAAGGAAGGAAGGGGCCCGGACTACAGGGCCTTGGCCTCGTTGCGCAGCTTGTCCACCAGCGTCGCCACGTCCGGCACCTTGATGCCGGCCTTGCGCGCGGGAGGGGAGGCCATCTTGAGCACCTGCACCTTGGGGGTGACGTCCACGCCGAGCTTCTGCGGGGTCAGCTCCTCGATGGGCTTGCTCTTGGCCTTCATGATGCCCGGCAGGCTCGCGTAGCGCGGCAGGTTCAGGCGCAGGTCCGTGGTGACCACCGCGGGCAGCGTGCACTCGATGGTGGCCAGCCCGTTGTCCACCTCGCGCACCACGCGCACCGACTTGCCATCCGCGCTCACGTGCAGCGCCGGCGACTTGCTCTTCTCCTGCTCGCTCTCCAGCGACTCGACCTTGGAGGCGAACGTGGCCTGGCCCCAGCCGAGGTACTCGGCCAGGTACTGGCCCACCTGGTTCTGGTCATCGTCGATGGACTGCTTGCCCAGGACGACCAGGTCCGGCTTCTCCTTCTCCGCCACCTTCTGCAGCAGCCCCGCCACGCCCATCTGATCCAACGCGCCCGTGTGGTTCACCCACACCGCGCGCGTGGCGCCCATGGCGAGCGCGTGCCGCAGCTGCTCCTGCACTTCCTTGCCGCCGATGGAGACCACCACCACCTCGCCGCCGTGCTTGGCCACGAGGCGCAGGGCCTCCTCCACCCCGATCTCATCGAAGGGATTGATCTTGTACTTGAGCCCCTCCTTCACGATGTCCGAACCGTCCGGCTTCACCTTGATCTTGGACTCGGGGTCTTCCACGCGCTTGGCGGTGACGAGGATCTTCACGGTCGTTCTTCTCCATTCCGAAGACGAAGAGCGGCTATCTCCCACTCGAAAAAGGCGGGGGCGTCATGTCGGATGACGCACCGCACTGGGGAGATAATCGAGGGCATTGATTTTCGCATCAACACCCCCGAGCGGCAACCGGGAAGCGCGCGGGGACTGTAGGATTTCTTATTCGAACAGCCCTATTTGAACAGCTCCTTGGCGATGACGAGCCGCTGCACCTGGCTGGTGCCCTCGTAGATCTGGATGAGCTTGGCGTCGCGCATGAGCTTCTCGACCGGGTATTCCTTGATGTAGCCGTAACCGCCGTAGACCTGGACGGCGTCGGTGGCGACCTTCATGGCCATGTCGGCGGCGAAGCACTTGGCGTAGGAGGACAGGAGGGTGTTCTTCTGGCCCTGGTCGAGCAGCCAGGCGCTCTCGTGGCAGAGCAGGCGCGCGGCGTGGGTGTTCATGGCCATGTCGGCGAGCATGAACTGGATGGCCTGGTGCTCGCGGATGGGCTTGCCGAAGGTGCGGCGTTGGCTGGAGTACTCCAGGGAGTACTCGAGGGCGGCGCGGGCGATGCCCACGGACATGATGGCGGTGATGGGACGGCTGTTGTCGAGCGTCTCCATGGCGATGCGGAAGCCCTCGCCCTCCTCGCCGATGCGGTTGGCCACCGGCACGCGCACGTCCTCGAAGGTGAGGGTGACGGTGTCGCTGGCGCGCTGGCCCATCTTGTTCTCGTGCTTGCCGGGAGTCAGCCCCTTGGGACGGCCCTCCACCACGAAGCAGGTGATGCCCTTGTGCTTCCTGGCCTTGTCCACCGTGGCGAACACCGTGTACTGGTCCGCGTGGCCGCCGTTGGTGATGAAACACTTGGAGCCGTTGAGCACGTAGTGGTCGCCGTCACGCACGGCGGTGGTGCTCATGTTGGCCACGTCCGAGCCCGCCTCCGGCTCGGTGAGACAGAAGGCGGCGAGCTTGAACTTCTCCGTGAAGGGGGTGAGCAGGCGCTTCTTCTGCTCCTCGGTGGCGCCCACGACGATGGGCAGGTTGGCCAGGTCATTGGCGGTGATGGAGGTGGCCATGCCCGAGCACCCCCAGGCCAGCTCCTCGTAGGCGATGAGCTGGTCGAGGTGCGCCAGCCCCAGGCCGCCGCACGACTCGGGGAGGTTCATGTTGAGCAGGCCGTTCTCCCAGGCGGAGGCGATGATGTCGCGGGGGAACTCGCTCGTCTCGTCGTGGTGGGCCGCCTTGGGGCGGATGACCTCGCGGGCGAACTTGCGCGCCATCTCCTGCAGGGCGCGCTGGGATTCGGAGAGCTGGAATTCCATGGGGGTCCTCGCTGCGTGGGGTTGGGACCACGTGGGCGCGAGGACTCCTCCTCTCCGCCAGGGCCCCAGACGACTGTAGGTGCCCAGACGAATACTCCGCGGCCCGGAATTCCGCCAGTCCGCCCGCCCCCTCGCGCGGCCCGTGCTCGCTCGTTCCCCCTGGTGAAACGAGAAGGCCACCGGCTCCCGAGAGGAAGCGGTGGCCCGTGGACTTCAATGGCGTTCCCGGAAACCGGGGTTGCGGCTCAGGGCTTGGCGGCCTTGGGAACCTTCTCCCAGTCGGCCAGGAACTTCTTGATGCCCGCGTCGGTGAGCGGGTGGTTGGCCAGCTGGGCGATGACGTTGAAGGGCAGCGTGGCCACGTGGGCGCCCATGCGCGCCGACTGCAGCACGTGCACGGGGTTGCGCACGCTGGCCACCAGCACCTGCGTCTGGAAGTCGTAGTTCTGGTAGATCTCGATGATGTGGGCGATGAGCTCCATGCCATCCTGGGAGATGTCATCCAGGCGGCCCACGAAGGGCGAGATGTACGTGGCGCCCGCCTTGGCGGCCAGCAGCGCCTGGTTGGCGGAGAAGCACAGCGTCACGTTCGTCTTGATGCCCTCGGCGGTGAGCGTCTTGACGGCCTTCATGCCCTCCACGCCCATGGGGATCTTCACCACCACGTTCTTGTGGATCTTGGCGAGGCCCCGGCCTTCCTTGACCAGCTCGTCGGCCTTCTCGGAGACGCACTCGGCGCTCACGGGCCCATCCACGATGGAGCAGATCTCCCGGATGGTCTCCTCCAGGCCCCGGCCCGCCTTGGCGAGCAGCGACGGGTTGGTGGTCACACCGTCCACACAGCCCATGTCGTAGGCGGTGCGGATCTCCTTGATGTCGGCGGTATCGATGAAGAACTTCATCTCGTCCCCTCTCCAGGTTCAGGTCAGCGGGCGGTTGCGCCCTCGGTGAGTCAACCCGCGGGGTGGGCTCAGGCACTCCCGAGTGCCCGCCGGGCGAGGAGGCGCGTAGCCGATGCTCCCGGGGGCGTCAAGCTGGCAGGCCCACTGTGTCCAGAGGTACAACGGCGCCCCACCATGGCCCGAGCCCCCCGCGACACCGCCCGCAAGCCACGCCTTCGGGCCGTGCCTCCCCAGGAAGATGCACCCACGGCTCCGTCCGTGCCCATGTCGAACGAACGCGAGGCCACGCTCGCCTACGCCCGGAGCGTGCTGGAGGCGGAGGCCCAGGCCATCCTCGGATTGATGGGACGGGTGGGCGATGCCTTCCTGCGCGCCCTGGAGCTGGTGCGCGACTGCCCGGGCCAGACGGTGGTGACGGGCATTGGCAAGGCGGGGCTCATCGGCCAGAAGCTGTCGGCCACGCTGGCCTCCACCGGCATCCGCTCCGTCTTCCTCCACCCCACCGAGGCGGCGCACGGAGACCTGGGCCGGGTGGGCCGCGGGGACGTCATCCTCGCGCTCTCCAACAGCGGCGCCACCGAGGAGCTGGTGCGGCTGTTGCCCTCGTTCAAGCGGCTGGGCGCGCCCGTCATCGCCCTTACGGGTGACGCGGAGAGCCCGCTGGCGCGCGGCGCGGACGTGGTGCTGGACATCGGCCGCATCGAGGAAGCGTGCCCCATGGGCCTGGTGCCCACCGCCTCCACCGCGGCGCTGCACGCCATCGGGGACGCGCTCGCCATGGCCGTGCTGCGCGCCCGCCCCTTCGGCTCCGCCGAGTACGCCCTGCTCCACCCCGCGGGCAAGCTGGGCCGCTCCGTCATGCGCGTCGTCGATTTGATGCGCTCGGGCACCGCCAATCCGCTCGTGCGCGACACCGCGAAGCTGTCCGAGGCCGTGGTGGTGATGACGAACACGCCGGGGCGCCCAGGGGCCACCAACGTCGTGGACAAGCAGGGACGGCTCGTGGGCATCTTCACGGACGGGGATCTGCGCCGGCTCGTGGAGAAGGGCTTCACCGACTTCGAGCGGCCCCTGCGCGAGGTGATGGGCGGCAAGCGGCCCCGGTGCGTGGGCCCCGAGGTGCTGGTGCTCGAGGCCACCCGCCTCATGCGCGAGGCGCGCGTGGATCAGCTCCCCGTGGTGGATGCCGAGGGCCGCGCGGTGGGATTGCTCGATGTGCAGGACCTGCTCGCCGCGCGATCCTTCTAGACTGGGGGGGCATGAAGATCGCCCTTCTGGATGACTATCAGCGCGTCGCGCGGGACTTCGCCGACTGGACGCGCCTGCCCGCGGACAGTGAGCTCGTGGTGTTCGACCAGCACATCGCCGACCGCGAGGTGCTGCTCGAGACCCTCCAACGCTTCGAGGTGATTGTCCTCATGCGCGAGCGCACGCCCTTCCCCGCCGAGGTGATTGAACGGCTGCCGAACCTGCGCCTGCTCATCACCACGGGCAACCGCAACGCGTCCATCGACCTCGCGGCCTGCCGGGCGCGTGGCATCACCGTGAGCGGCACGGGCGCGGTGGGCACGTCCACCGCGGAGCTGACGTGGGGCCTCATCCTCGCGCTCATCAAGCGCATCCCGCTCGAGGACCGGGCCCTGCGCGCGGGGCGCTGGCAGACGGGACTGACCACGAGCCTCACGGGCAAGCGGCTGGGGCTGCTGGGGCTCGGGAAGCTGGGCGCGCAGGTGGCGCGCGTGGGCCAGGCCTTCGGCATGGAGGTGGTGGCCTGGAGCCAGAACCTCACCGACGCGCGGGCCGCCGAGGTGGGCGCCCGCCGGGTGGAGAAGCGCGAGCTGTTCGCCACCTCCGATATCGTCAGCCTGCACCTGGTGCTGAGTGAACGCACCCGAGGCCTCGTCGGCGCCGAGGAGTTCAACGCCATGAAGCCGGAGGCCTGCTTCATCAACACCGCGCGGGCGGGGCTCGTGGACGAGGCCGCGCTCCTGGAGGTGCTGCGCGAGCGGAGAATCGCCGGGGCGGGGCTGGATGTCTTCTCCGTCGAACCCCTGCCAGCGGACCATCCCCTGCTCGCCCTGGACAACGTCGTGTTGACGCCGCACCTGGGCTACGTGACGCGGGAGAACTACACCGTCTTCTACCGCGACGCGCTGGAGGACATCCTCGGCTGGAAGGCCGGCAAGCCCGTGCGCCGGCTCGCCTGAGGCACCGCGCGGCGGCGGCTACTCCAGCTTGGCCTGGAGCGAGGCGCTCGCCGCGTAGTCCGGCGCGGAGGCCGCCAGCTTCGTCCACAGGGCCTTGGCGCCCTTCGTGTCGCCCTTGGCCTTGAGCGTCTCGCCGAGCTTGTCCACCGCCGCGGGATCCGAGCTCACCGCCACGCCCCACACCCGATCCGCGGTGGGCTTGCCCAGGCCCACGAGCGTCCACGCCAGGCCCGCCTTCACCCGCCCATCCGGACGCAAGGGCATCACCTGCCGGTAGGCCGTGAGCGCCTCGTCGTAGCGCCCCTTGGAGAGCAGCTCCTCGCCCTGCGCCACCGTCTGATCGAGCTGGGCCTCGAGCTCCGGCGTGTGCTCGACGTTGTTCATCGCCTCCATGGTCTCCTGGGAGATCATGGGCGCCGAGGCACCACCGCCCTGCATGGGGCCCGCCGCCATGGGCCGTCCGCCCGCGTTGGGCGCCGACGCCTGGGCCATGGTGGGAGGACCGCCCCGCGACAAGTCCAGCTTCGTGGCGCGGATGCGCCGATCCTCGTCGCGCGTGGCCTGCCACTTCTTCATGCCGCCGGCCTTCTCCGCCTCGTCCGTCATGCGCGACAGCTTGCGCGCCAGCGACACCCGGGAAGAACTGGGGTGCGCCGCGATGAAGGCCTCGAAGCCCTCGTGCGCGCTGCGCAGCGCCTTCAGGTCCTCGCCCCGCGTCTCGTAGAGCACCGCCGAGCGCCCGAAGAGCGCATCGGCGAACGACGGCGCCACCTCCAGCACGCGCTCGTACACCTTGAGCGCGCCCGGGGCGTCATTCGTCAGGAAGAGCGCGTTGGCGCGCATCGACTCCACGTCCAGCGACAGCTCGAGCGCCGCGCGCGCACAGGCCACCGCGCCCGCCGTGTCGCCCTTCTTCGCGCGCTCGGCGGCCACCTTCCCCCGCTCCTCCATCGCCATCTGCTCCGTGAAGCCGCAGCGGGCCTCCTCCGCGCTCGGCACCGCGCCCGCGCCCAGCTTCTTGCGCTGGGCGAGGAACAACTCGCGCGTGGGCTTCGCCTTGTCCTCGGCCTGCTGGAGGTAGGGGATGGCCTCCTCGAAGCGGCCGCTCGTGTAGTAGAGCTTGCCGAGCGACGAGGCGATCTCGAAGGTCTTCTCCCGCTCGCGCAGGCCCTGCATCCCCTCCAGTTGCTTGAGCAGCTCGTCCGTGGTGGGCGCGGCGCGGCCCGTCATCGCGGGGTGGCCCTGCGGCAGCGCGGAGGGATCCACGGGGGCCGGGCTGCCCACGCCGACGGCGGGGGGATGGCCCGGGGGCAGGCCTGTGGCGGGCGAGGAAGCAGCCGGGGGCTCGGCGGCCGCGCCGAGGGGCGGGTGACCCGCGGGCAGGGAGGGAGGCTCAGCGGCGAGCAGCGCCGCGGTGGCGGTCAGGGCCAGCGAGAGGGTCATGACTCGGACAGGGGGAAAGAGGGTTCAGGCCACTGGGTGGACTCGCACCGCTGCACGTCCTGGGGCGAGAGCTGCGCGAGCAACTGCGCCACGGTCAGGCACAACACCGGGTGCTCCACATGGGGTGCCAGCTCGGCCAGGGGCTCCAGCGCGAAGCGGCGTTTGTGCAGCTCCAGGTGGGGTACCTGGAGGTTGGGGTCGGCCACGATCTCGCTCCCCCACAGGAGGATGTCGAGGTCGATGGGACGCGGACCCCAGCGCGTCCCTCCGGGCTCGCGGCCCAGGTCCTTCTCGATCTGCTTCAGGATGCACAGCATGCGCTGGGGGGACAGCGCGCACTCCAGCTCCACCACGGCGTTGAGGTAGCGGGGCTGGGGAGGCCCCACCGGGGCGCTCTCGAAGAGGGAGGAGCAGCGCAGCACCACCACCGCGTCGATGCGCGAGAGCGCCTCGAGGGCGGAGACGAGCTGGACTTCCCGGTCTCCCTCATTGGAGCCCAATCCGACATAGACGGTGGCGTTCAAGGCTCCATCTCAACAGGAAGAGCCCGCGTCCGGATTCCCGAGGAGCTCATGGGGTCCTCGGGAAGCCGAGCACGTCGGCCATGTCGTACAACCCCGGCGTCCGGCCCGTCACCCAGCGCGCGGCGCGCAGGGCCCCGAGGCCGAACTGGTCCCGGCTGGTCGCCCGGTGGGTCAGCTCGATGCGCTCGCCCTCGCCGTAGAAGAATACGGTGTGCTCGCCCACCACATCCCCGCCGCGCAGCGTCTGGACGCCAATCTCCTTCTTCGGCCGCGCGCCGATCTGGCCGTGGCGGGAGAAGGTCAGGTCCTCCTGCCCGCGCCCCAGCGCCGAGGCGAGCACCTCGGCCAGCTTCAGCGCCGTGCCCGAGGGAGCGTCCTTCTTCATGCGGTGGTGGGCCTCCAGCACCTCCACGTCGTAGCCATCGCCCAGGACGCGGGCGAGCTCGGCGGCCATGCGGATGACCACGTTCACCCCCACCGAGGTGTTGGGGGCGAGCACCACGGGGATGGAGGCCGCGCTCCGGGCCACCTCGGCGCGGGCCTCGGGGCTGAAGCCGGTGGAGCCGATGACCAGGGCCACGCCGCGCTCGGCGCACTGGCGTGCATGCACCACGCTGGCCTCCGCGCTGGTGAAGTCGATGACCACCTGGGCCCGCGCCGCGTCGAGCACCCGGCCCAGGTCATCTCCCGCGGGAACGCCGAGCGCCGCCAGTTGCGCGGCCTGGCCACGGGCGGTGGCGCCGGCCAGCTCCAGGTCCGGCGCCTCGCGCACGAGGCGGCTCAGGGTGGCGCCCATGCGCCCGGTGGCGCCCGTGAGGACGGTGCGAATCATGGAAGGCTTCTCCTAGCCCTGGACGAGGCCCAGCTTGCGCAGCTCGGCCTCCAGCTTCCGGGCGTTGGGCTCGGTCATGGGAACCAGCGGCAGGCGGACCTCGGGACCGAACAGCCCCAGGGCGTGCAGCGCCCACTTCACGGGGATGGGGCTGGACTCGACGAAGAGCAGCCGGTGCAGCTCGTTCATCCGCACCTGGAGCGCCCGCGCCTGCTCGAACCGCCCGGCACGCGCGGCCGCCACCAGATCCGCCATCATCCGGGGCGCCACGTTCGAGGACACGGAGATGACGCCCTTGCCGCCGCACGCGATGAAGGGCAGCACGGTGAAGTCGTCTCCGGACAGCAGCGTCAGTCGATCGCCGCACTTCTCCACCAGGTCCACCGCGCGGGGCATGCTGCCCGTGGCCTCCTTGATGGCCACCACCTCGGGCACGTCGCACAGCCGCAGCACCGTCTCCGGCAGCAGGTCCACGCCGGTGCGGCCCGGCACGTTGTAGACGATGATGGGAAAGCCCGGATGGGCGCGGGCCACGGCCTTGTAGTGCTCCACCAGGCCCGCCTGCGTGGGCTTGTTGTAGAAGGGCGTCACCAGCAGCGCGCCGTCGGCCCCCACGTCCCGCGCGAGCCGCACGCCCGCGATCGTCTCCGAGGTGCTGTTGGAGCCCGCGCCCGCCACCACGGGCGCCCGGCCGGCCGCCTCGTCCACCGCCACGCGGATGGCGAGCTGGCGCTCCTCGGCGGACATCGTCACCGCCTCGCCCGTCGTCCCCATGGGGATGAGCCCACTGGTGCCCCCCGCGAGCTGCTGGCGGATGAGCGCACGGTAGGCTCCCTCGTCGAACGCTCCCTGCCGGAACGGCGTGGCGAGCGCGGTCATCGAGCCTTCGAAAGTCTTCATACAGCGGCTTATACGGTCAGGGGCTCTCGCCGCGCCAGAGGTCCTCGACGCGCTCGCGCTCGCGCACCACCCGCCATGCACTCCCGTCAACCATCACCTCGGCCGGACGGGGTCGTGAGTTGTAGGTGGAGGCCATGCTCATGCCGTAGGCCCCGGCGCTCATGAATGCGTACAGTTCACCTTGCCGGGGCAACACCAGCGGTCGCTGCCGGGCGAGCACGTCGGTGGACTCGCACACCGGCCCCACCACGTCCACGTCCACGGCCTTGCCCCGCCGCTGCACCAGGGGCTGGAGGCCATGGTGGGCGTCATACAAGGCGGGCCGCATCAGGTCGTTCATTCCCGCGTCCACCACCACGAACTGCCGTGCGGGCGTCTTCTTGCGGAAGAGCACGCGGGTGAGCAACACGCCGGCATTGCCCACCACCGAACGGCCGGGCTCGAAGACGAGCGTGGCGCCCGTGGACCCCACCGCCGCGAGGATGGTGCGCGCGTACTCGGCGGTCGAGGGCGGCTTCTCCTCGGTGTAGGTGATGCCCAGGCCGCCGCCCACGTCCAGGTAGCGCAGCCCATGCCCCTGCGCCTTGAGCTCCTGGTAGAGCCCGCCCACCTTGGTGAGCGCGGCCTTGAAGGGAGAGGTCAGGGTGATCTGCGAGCCGATGTGGCAGTCCAGGCCCACCGCCTCCAGGCCCTTCATCTTCCGGGCGCGGGCGTAGAGCCCCACGGCCTCCTCGAAGGGGACGCCGAACTTGGACGTCTTCAGGCCGGTGGCGATGTAGCGGTGGGTGCGCGCGTCCACGTTGGGGTTGACGCGGATGGCGAAGGGCGCGCGCCGGCCCTGGGCCCGGCCCACCGCGTCGAGCAGCTCCAGCTCCTCGGGGCTCTCCACGTTGAAGAAGAGGATGCCGGCGGCGAGCGCCGCGGCCATCTCCTCGGCCGTCTTGCCCACGCCGGCGAACACCGTCTTGCCCGGCTCTCCCTGGGCGGCCTTCACCCGGGCCAGCTCTCCCCCCGAGACGATGTCGAAGCCACTGCCCTCCTCCGCCAGGAGGCGCAGCACCGCCAGCGTGGAGTTGGCCTTCACCGAGTAACACACCAGGTGCGGGTGCTCGCCGAAGGCCTCCGTCACCGAGCGGAAGTGCTCGCGCAGGGTGGCGGAGGAATAGACGTAGGTGGGAGTCCCCACCGCCTCGGCGATGGCGGTCAGAGGGACGTGCTCGGCGTGAAGGATGCGCTTGCGGTAGGTGAAGGCGGTCACGGTGTTCCAGCGTCCTCGGGAGGAGGGGCCGAGGGGGCGAAGGGACCCCGCCCCGCCTCGGCCGGAGCCTGCGTCTCGGTGGTGGGCGGAGCGGACGGCGGCAGGGGCGGCCGGGCCGGCCCCTTGATGCCGCAACCCGCGAGCCCCAACAACCCCGCGAGCACCCCACCACCGAGCACCACGACGAGCACGCGCGAGCGTTGCATGGAAGCGCCTTCCTAGAACCGGATGCCGATGGTGCCGCGCACGGCGTGGGCCGTCTTCAGCTCGGTGACCGCCAGACCCGTGCCCGTGTTGTAGTCCTGCAGGCCGCTGAGCGGGAAGAGCACGGACCAGTCCACGCGGGCGACGAAGCCATCCTCCGTCTCGTACTTCGCGCCCAGGTTCGTCTCCAGACCCAGGGGCCGGTCCGTGAAGGACGGCGTGGACTGGGCGTAGATGGCCTGCGAGTAGACGGCGCTGCCGAAGACGTCGAAGCCCTGGGTGAGCGTGTAGCGCAGGGTGGGCTTGGCGTAGAAGGCATCCGTCACGGTGCCGATGAGCTCGCGGAAGAGGATGTTGTCCACGCGGTAGGCGCGGTTGAAGCGGAAGTTGCGCAGGTAGCTGTCGGCGCAGTCGGTGCCGCCGCAGCGGAACTGCGGACCATCCGCGTCACCCGGCTGGGTGAAACCGCCCGGCCCCGAGCCCGGCCGCCCCGGGTACGCCCCGAAGCCCGGCGCCCGGTCTCCCGACGCGAAGCCCAGCTCGAGCTGGATGTTGAGCTTGCCGTTGAGCAGCCGGTACTCACCCACCGCCGCGCCACCGAACTCCGCCACGGTGAGCGACTGGCTCTGGTTGGGGTCCTGGCCACCAGCGGGCAGGGGCGTGCCCTGCCGGCTGCCGATGGTGCCGAGATAGGCGCCCACCTCGAACTCCACGCGGAAGTTCTTCTCCTCGTAGCGCAGCCACACGTCCGGGATGATGAGCGAGGCGTTGCGCGGCACGTAGGTGCTGTTGCCCACCGAGCCATCCGGGTTGATCACCGCGGGCGAGCCATTGAGCCCCTCGGACGAGGACTGCTGGCTGCGGTAGCTCACGTGGAGGCCGTAGTTGAGCACGCCCTGGTTGTTGTCCAGCTTGGCCTTCACCTGCTGCGGCGTGTCGCGCCGGGCCACCGCCAGCACGAAGCTGTGCACGTCGTCCGTCTTGGACACGTCCACCGGCTGGCTGTCCGGCCCGTTCGGATAGGCGTAGCGGCCCTCGCTGTTGAACTCGAACATGGGCGTCACGTAGAAGCCCTCGAGGGGCTCGGTGACGAACATGACCCGGTCCACCTGGTCGCCGTAGTCGCACTCCAGGCAGTTGCCGTCGTTGCGCAGCACGCCCAGACCCCAGTGCGCGTTCATCCGGCCGAAGCGCAACAGACCCACCGGCGTGGACACCTCGCCGTAGACCTCGCGCACGGAGAACGCGTCGCGCAGGGCGTTGAGGCCCGCCCGGGGCGACGTCTGCCGGTCATTGAAGAGATCGAACAGGTAGTAGCCGTCGCTCGGGAAGCTCGTGGACGGCGTGGAGCCCAGGAGCAGGTTGTCCAGCACGTCGAACTGGGCCTTCACCCGCACCTCTTCCGAGATGTTGAAGGTGGGCTCCAGGCGCAGGCGCATGTCGGCACCCGACTGGGTGCTCTCATTGGTGCGCGGCGAGGGGAAGAGCCGGCGCTCGGGCTGCTTGCCCAGGTCGAACTGGTTGTAGAGGTTGGGACGCAGGCGGAAGTAGCCATCCAGCGTGAAGAGCTCCAGCTTGCGCTTCTCCTCCATCCACTCCTCCTGCCAGTCCGAGGCGAGGGATTGGGTGGCGAGCTGGGCGCGGATCTCCTCGCGCATCTCCTGCTTGGCGGCTTCCACGCGCCGCTCCACCTCCTGGCGGATACGCTCCTCGGTGGAGTCGGTGAGCTCCAGGGAAGAGGGTGGCGTGGCGGGCTGGGCGCTCTCGGGCGCGGGGGCCGGCGAGCCCGTGGGGGGCGTCTCCGGCGTCTGCGCGGCGGCCGTGGCGGAGGCGACGAGGAGCGCCGCCAGCAGGGCGTTGGACGACATAGGGGATTCTTCTCCGAGGCCGCGCGATTGCGGCGGGTGCAAAGGGCGGGCGAGTCAAGCGGAGTGCGTGGGGGGTGTCAACGACGGCGAGCGGTCCGCGCGCCGCGTTCCACCCGGGATTCCGGGGCTGGGCCCGAGGGCTGGCACGAGGGACAGAAGTGGGTGGTGCGTCCCCCCTGGGTCACGGACTCCACGGCCGTTCCACACCGGACACACGGCGTGCCGGCGCGGCCATAGACGAGGAAGCCGTTGCGGCCCCCCTCCTTGAGGTAGCGCACCTCCTCCTCGGCCTCTTGCTCCCGGAGGCCGAAGTCGAGCGCGGCGCGCACCCCTCGGGCCAGGCGCTTCCACTCGGCGCCGGTGAGCGAGGCGGGCGTGCGCGAGGGGTGCAGACCCGCGCGGAAGAGCGCCTCGGCGGCGTGGATGTTGCCCAGCCCCGCCACCCTCCCCTGGTCCATCAGGGCCACCTTGAGTTCCTGCTTCGAGTCGCCCACCGCGTCCCGGAGCCGCGCGACGTCGAGGCCATCGGCGAGCGGATCGAACCCCAGTGCCTGGATGGGCGCGAGCGCGTGCAGGCGCGAGGCGGGACACGTCTCCATGCGCCCGAGCATGCGTGCGTCGGCGAAGTGGACGACGTCCTTGGAGTCCAGGTGGAAGCGGGCCCGGCTGTAGGGCACGGGAGTGTCCGGGGGGCGGCGCACGAAGCGGCCCGACATGCCCAGGTGCGCGAGCAGGCCCCGGTCTTCCTCGAAGCAGAAGAGGAGGTACTTGCCGCGCCGCTCCAGCGAGAGCAGCCGGCCCCGGAGGGAAGCGAAGTCCTTCCAGCGCGCGCCCCGGAAGATCCGGGTGTCGTCCGCATCGGCCTTCACCACACGGCGACCGTCCAGCCAGTGGACGAGGTGGCGCCGGGCGATCTCGACTTCGGGAAGCTCGGGCATGACGTGCGCGCAATAGCACCTCTCGTCACGACGGGCTCGGCTTGCGTTGACTGGCGGCGAGGTCGACGGAAATCACATTCGAGTACAGGTCGACGTCGTCGGGCGAGAAGTGATTGTGATGCCTGTAGCGAATCCTGAAGGCGCCCCCTCGCTCGGGAAAGGCATAGTCCTTTCCGAGGTCGATGCGCACTTCGTGGCGCCTTCCAGGCGCGAGTTCCACGAAATGCCCGGGGGGAGCCCGTTTGACCATCTCTCCCCGGTAGGCAACTTCCCTCCCATCCACCCTCGAGGTGACCTCGAACAGGTCGTTCCTCAAGCCGTCGGAATCCCCGAAACTGAGGCGGTCCAGCAAGAAGGGGCCGCGGCCGGACGTGTGGGTGGTCGACAGCTCGACCAGGACCTGCCACCGCTGCCCCTGCTTCGCCGTGCTCAGCAGCTTCAACTCGCACGGATGATTGAGTTCACGCACCTGCTCGGAGGCGAGCTCGACCGCGAAGCGATGCCCCCGGGTGTTCTCGATGAGCAGCTCCTTCCCATCCTCTGACAGACTCATCGAGGTGAAGAACACGTCCTGGACGTCGGTCTCGAGGCCCGGCACGAGCGCATACCGATAGAGTTCGATGGTTCTGAGCCGCTGACCCGATCGGGCGTCGATGACGGCCAGGGAGTTCAAATTGAACCCACGGGTGTCACCGTACTGAATAGCTCCCAGGACGATCGGGGCGACGCGGGCGGGGGGCGGTCGGCTCATGCGGGGGGTCCTCTCGAGGCGTCGAGGTGCTGCGTCCCGGGCATCATCACCTGGAGTGTTTTCGTTCGACGAGTTCCATCGTCATCTTGGTAGCGACCATCCAAATCCGGGACGCGAGGAGTTCCCTGGAGCGAGAGCCCGGTGGCTCGGGATGACCCTCCCCTCCGAGGGCATGACCTGATAAGTGGGCGTCCCAGGAGGTCATGCTCACGTGTCGCCAGCAAGCCATCCATCCGCCGGGAGTGAGTCGTGAAGCCGCGGCGCCTGCCCGATCTGAGCCCGGGCACCGAGATCGAGGGGATGGTGGTGCAATCCTTTCTGGGGGCCGGTGGCTACGGCACCGTGTACCTCGCCAGGCAGATGAACTCGGGACGGTTGTGCGCCGTGAAGTTCATTCCCGTGGGGAGCGCGGAAGCGTGGGGACAACGTGAGTTCGCCATCCTCTTGCGGCTACAGCACCTCAACCTCGTCTCCTTGGGAGGGTGGGGCTACTGGCCCGAGAAGCGGCACGAGTACCTGTGGCTGCGGCTCGCGTACATCCCGGGAAAGCCCCTGGACGAGTGGGCCTGGGAGCACCCTCCCGACGCGTGGACGGCCGCCGGGAAGATTCTGGGCGTGGGCCGGGGATTGGCGGTGGCCCACCATGCCCAGGTGGTGCACCGGGACGTCAAGGAGGCCAACATTCTGGTACGGGAGGGCGATGGCGAAGCGGTGCTGGTGGACTTCGGAGCAGGCCACTACGCGCGAGCGCCCACCATCACCCACGGCATGTTCCCTCCGGGCACACTCGAGTACCGCAGCCCCGAGGCCTGGCGCTTCCGGCTCGAACACGCCCAGGACAAGGGAGCGCGCTACCGGGCGGGTCCCGCCGATGACCTGTACGCCCTCGGGGTGGTGCTCTACTGGCTGCTCACGTGGCGCCATCCCTTCGGGGTGACGGAAGACGAGGACTCCATTCGGGCCATCATCGAGACGCCCCCCCTGCCCCCGCACCTCGTCAACCCGCGCGTGCCCAGGACCCTGAGCGCCGTGTGCCTGAAGCTGTTGGAAAAGAGCCCCGAGAACCGCTACCCGAGCGCCGTCGCCCTGTGCGAGGAGTTGGAGACCCTGCGGGCGCAGGCGGATGACACCTGGAGGGTTCCCTTGCAGGACAGGCTTCGCCCACGTCAGCGGCGCGAGGGGCTCCCGCGCTGGCCGAGCTGGAAGGCACTTCGCCGGAGCGTGCTCTGGGGAGGCGTGCTCCTGGGCGGTGTGGTGGCCGGGTGGGCTGCCCTACGTTCAACGTCGTCTGGACCCCTCCCGACGCAAGGGATTGCTTCCGGACGGGAATTGGCGTCCTCGGGGTCCCCACCGGAAGCTGACGGGACCGCGGAAACATCCCCCGCGACCGCCGCCCCTCCCGCGGCATCGACCCAGGACAACCCCCCCGTGGAAAAGCAGAAGACAGACCGAGTCTCGGATGACAGGAAGCAGAAGGTGAAGGCCGCTGCTCGAGGTGCGTGCGCGGGCCTCGTGGGAGCGGCGTTGCAGGCTTGCGTCGGCGCGCAGCAACAAGTGGCACCCAAGCGTCCGCCTCCGCCCGAGGAGTGCCCACCAGGAGCCGTCGAGGCAATGACCGGTAGGTTGGGCCTGGAGCTTGGTACTACTTACGGCACCTTGGTCAACCGAGAATACGGGGGGCCGCTCACCGTGCGTGAGGGAGAGGTCACCTTTTCCGTATGGGGAGATCATGAGGGACTGGTGGACAAAACCCTTGTCTTGGGTCGGCTTTATCTGGTGCCGGGACGCGTCTATGGCCGCTTCACCCGGGTCATCCTGCCCACCGGCGAAAGCTACCCTGTCTGCATGGAACTCTGGGAAGGTTCGGACCGGTCGCTCGGCTCGCGATTGGAGAAGGGGAGTACGCCGGACAACGTCCTGATCCACTCGCTCGAGCGGCTGATGGCCGTGAAGCGTTTCAAGTAAGCCCGATGCCCTCCTTGCCTCTTGCGTCCCTCCTCACACTGGTGTTGAGCACTGACACCAGAGACCCAGCGCCCCCACAACTCCTGGACTGCATGGGGGAGTCCTTTGGTGTCGAGCTGTCCGCCGAGCCTGGAGGCAGAACAGCGAAGGTGTGCATCCACCCAGGGTCCGGCACGCTGTTCCTCTTCGATTCACCTCTGCTCGCGAGGAGTGTGGAGGTCCAACAGCGAGAGCGTTTCGTGGATGTGGCCATCGGAAACCGCAGCGTCACGCTCATGCCACCCACGGATATGCAGGCCGGTGAGCGCTTTTCGATGCAGGTGCGCTTCGCGGATGACGCGACCCCCACGAGCGCGACTTTCGAGTTGGTTGCCCATCCCTCCTGGGCAGCGAAGCAGGTGTCGGTGGTCCACCTCCCCGCCAGCGTGAAGAACTGCCCGGCGGAGCCACGAACCGGGGGTCATGGCCCAGGCCTCACGGGGCTGCTCGCCGAGGGGATCATGGCACTGGCTGGGACCGGCGTGGAGGCCAGAGACCTCTCCAAGGAAAATATCTGCCCCACGGGGCAGGTGATCTCCTGGGGACAGATCTTCAGCTATCTCTCCACGACCTCACGAAAACAAGCAGGGCAGCCCTTGCTGCGATTGGCGATAGCAGTGGAGTTGCACAATCAAGGGATGACAGCCTGGATGCCCACGGGCGCGGCGCTGAGCAGAGTGGGCCAGACGGCAAAGGAGCTGAGCGTCTGGACGGCCAGCCCCCTTTCCCCTGGGGCATCCAGACACTGGGTCATGATGGAGACGGAGCAGACAGAGGACGAGGCACGGCAGGTCTATACCCTCGACATCTGGGATGAAAGCGGGAGCCGCCGCGTCTCGATAGGACACGTGGCCTTCCCCTGATTTTCTTCCGCGCGACCCTCGCGCGCCGAAATCGTCACAACGCGCCCGCTCCACCTCTTCCCAGTGGGGATCTGCCACGGGAGATGCGGAATGCGTCGTTCGGTGCGAATGATGGCCATGAGCTGGGGACTGGTCTGGTTGGGGAGCGCGGGGGCCGCGGCACCTGCCCTCGCGAGCCCTGGCTCGATGGGGAACGGCCCGCCGCCCGCTCGGGTCGTGGACCCATCGCCTTCCCGCCCGGACCCCCAGGAGCCCATCCTGGGCGTCGTCATTCCCAATGACTCCGTGGACGTGAGCGCCCGCTTCGACTCACGGCTGGAGCAGGTGGACGTCGAGGTCGGCCAGTCCGTCCACGAGGGGCAGGTGCTCGCCCGGCTCGACACGCGCTCACTCCAGCAGGAGCTGGCCACGGCCGAGGCCGCCCTCCAGGGTGCTCGTGCCGAGGAGCACGCCGTCTCGCTCGCCCTCTCCGAGGCCTATGCCAGCAAGCGCCCCGACTTCACCCCACGCGCGCTGAAGCTGGGCGTCTACTCGCGGGAGGAGTTGGACAGGGTGAGCGACGAGGAGAGCGCAGCCGCCACCCGCTCGCAGGCGGCCCGGGCCCAGACGCTCCAGCGGCAGGCCCAGGTGGCCAGGCTGAAACAGCACATCGAGGACGCCACGCTCGTGGCGCCCTTCGATGGCGTGGTGGTTTCCCGGCTCGTCGGCCCCGGCACACGACTCTCCGCGGGGCAGCCCGTGCTCCGGCTGCTCGGCCGTGGCGAATGGAGGGTGCGCTTCGCCGTGACCGAGGAAGAGGCAGGCGAGTTCCAGCCTGGCGCGCCCGTGGAGCTGAAGGCGCTCCAAGGAGACCTTTCCCTCGAGGGGACCGTGGAGAGCATCGCACCCGAGGTGGACGCCGCCGCCCGCCTGCTCTTCGCCACCGCCACGTTCAGCCACCCCCCGCCACGCGAGGTCTCCACGGGCCTACTCGTCCATGTCCTCGCGAGACCCCAGCAACAGCCCCGTGGAGAGAGCACGGGCGACTCCGTGCCGACAGGGGTAACTCCCTGACCCTGGAAGCCACGCACAGGAAGCCCTGGCGCCGGGCACCTTCTCTCCTGCTACTCTTTCAGGAAGCCCCGCTCCCGCACGAGCAGTCCAGGCATCCGCTCGCGGCGCACGCGCCACAGGTGTGCTGGAGCCTCGTCTTGAGCGCCTGACGGGCCCGGTGCAGGCGGACCATCGCGTTGTTGGGGGTGACCCCCACCTCGTGCGCCACCTCGGAGACGGACTGCTCCTCCAGGTCCACCCGCCGCACCATGCGTGCGTACTCGGGCTTGAGCGTGGGCAGCACGCCATGCAGGCAGGCACAGACCTTCGAGCCAGCGCCCGGCTCGGGCTGCACGGCGAGCGGCTCACCCGCCTCGCGCTCGAGTGCCCGGGCTTCCGCGGCGCGGTGCCGGTAATGGTCGGTCAGGGCATTGCGCAGCAGGCGGTAGAACCAGGCCACCGCGCGCTCCCCGTCCCGCAGCGCCGCGCTCTTCTCGAGCGCCTTGACGTAGGCGGCCTGGAGCAATTCCTCCACCACGGCCTCGCTGTCCACCCGGCTCGCCAGGAAGGCGGCGAACCGATCCCGCTGCTCGAGCAGGGTCCGCAGCGCCTCCTCGCGCACCGGTTCGGTGTCGGACGGGGCGCTGGAGGGTGGAGGAGGGCTTCGCATGTCGGCCGTGGGGAGGAGGATCCGCTGGAGCAGCATATAATCCGGAGACGGACGAGCCGCCCGGGCCTTACAGCCAGCCGCTCAACTCATGTACACGATGAACCCGAGCCCCCGCTCCGCGCCCTCGCGCAGGAACGACTTGAGCATCTCGAAGTAGTCGAGCACGTACCCCAACGTGTCGTCATCGGCGGGGTCCCGGTCCCAGATGCTCGGGTAGATGTCCAGCGCCATCATCTTCGCCGGGTCGAAGCGCTGGCGCAGCGCGTCCGAGCTGATCGCATCGAGGGCGCGGGAGAGCTCCGCGAGCTGTTCGGGCGTGAAGGCACGGGCCGGCCCGTAGCCGACGTCCACGTCTCCAAGCGTCTCGCCGCCCGCGACGATGAAGTTCAGCGGGGGCTGGCCTCCCCAGTCCGTTCCCGTCAGCAGGAAGTGCAGTCCATGCCAGGCCTTGTCGAGGTCGAGCCTGCTCTCCGAGCGGCCAGCGTCCTCTCCGTCGGTGTCATGGAGGAAATCGATCACCTGCTCCGGCGAAGCGAGCAGGGAGGAAAGCCGCTCGGGCCGGGCCAGGCGGAAGACGAGGATCATGCCCATGGAGAATCTCCGTGAGCCACGACCCTACCCCTCCTGGCGGCGCACCGCATGCGTCACGGAGGGCGGCGCCCGGGAGGAGGAAGGACCCGGGCGCCGTCCGCGTCACCTCAACGCTCGGCTTCGGCGTCCGACACCAGGGCGGAGCTCGCCGTGCCCTTGGCCAGCTCGGCCATGTAGGCCGCGGCCAGCTTCACGAACTTGACCGAGTTCTGCGCGCTCCCAGCCGACTGCGTGAGCGTGTCGCTCGAGGTGTGGATGTACGGGTTGTCCTGGCCCATGAGCGCCTCGAAGGGGATGGAGGCCGGGTAGCCCTGGTTGTACCAGGAGGCGTGGTCCGAGCAGCCGTAGCCGCAGCGCGTGGAGGTCGAGGTCACCCCAGGCAGGTACTTGGAGATGAGGCTGGAGAGGAAGGAGTTCTGCGCGGCGTTGGTGTAGTCAGACACCAGGACGATGTCGTAGCTGGAGCCGCGGTAGTTGGTCATGTCCAGCTGGAGCACGCCCACCACGTTGGTGCCGGCGCTCTTGTGCTGGGCGGCGATGGCGGCCGAGCCCTTGAGGCCCACCTCCTCGGCGGCGTAGGCCATGAACTTCACCGTGCGGGCCGGCTTGTAGCCCTTGAGCATGGCCACGCGGATGACCTCGGTGAGCGAGGCGATGCCCGAGGCGTCATCGTCCGCGCCCGGCGCGCTGGCCGTGGAGCTGCTGCCGTTGATGGAGTCCAGGTGCCCACCGAGCACCACCACCTCGTTGGGCAGCGTGGTGCCCTTGATGGTGAGGATGACGGACGGTTGCAGCCAGGAGGAGTGATTGAAGAACGCCACCGACACGTCGCTGCGCGAGCCGGCCAGCGACGTCCACTGGCTCTTGAGCCACGTGGCCGCGTCCGCGCCCGACTGCACGTTGTAGCGGCGCGACGTCCACTTCGTGGACAGCGAGGTGATGGTGCTGCGGATGCTCGTCTCCTGGACGCTGCCCAGCAGCGAGTTCACCGTCGTCGCGTTGTCGATGGTGTAGCTGATGAGGGACTGCACCGGCTTGGGCGAGGAAGCGCCCTCCACCGCGGCCAGCGCCTGCTCCTCGGTGTCATGGGCGATGAAGCCCGCGCACCGGTTGAGCTTGTCGTGCATCGCCGAGGCCAGCTTCTCCAACTGGGACTCGCGCACGCGCATCACCGCGACGCCACCCTTCTCGCGCGTCACGGCCGGCGCCACCAGGCCCTGCCCCTGGAACGAGGCCAGCGCTGGCTCCAGCGCGTCCGTCCCGATGGTGATCCACACCTCCTTGTCCTTCTCTCCCGCGAACGCGGGGGTGGTGCACATCAGCAACAACGCGGCCGCACCGAACTTCATCGTCCTCATAGGCTGCTCCTCGGCGGTGGATGCTTCCTCTGTTTTTGATTCCGTGAACCGGTTCTCTCCCAATTCGCCGGAGGCGCCCTTTTAGCTGTTTTCGCGGGAATCAGCCACACGCATCGTGGGCACAAGCCATTCTATGAGGCGAGGACTTCAAAACAGTTCGACGTTCCTGTGCGGCTACCGTGTGAGCGTTCAGGGGATAAGGCTCACATCACTTCAGGGACGTATTTCTTGTCACCATGACAATCGTGAGTGCGCTTCCAGGCCTCCCGCCACGAATCGTCTGACACCTTCGCCCACGAATCGCCACGAATCGTCTGACACCTTCGCCGGGACACCTTCGCCCCCCCACGAATCGTCTGACACCTTCGCCAGCCTTCGCCGAGCCACGAATCGTCTGACACCTTCGCCGGCCACGAATCGTCTGACACCTTCGCCGGGACACCTTCGCCGGCCACGAATCGTCTGACACCTTCGCCTGGGAGCAGGACGGAAGGTGGTCGCCTGGCAGGCTGAGGTCCCCGCGCTCTCGCGAATTGGGCTACAAGGGCGCGGCTCAAAGAGTGCGGCTCTCGGATGATCTTCAACACCCTCGCATACTTCCTCCTGTTCCTCATTCCGGCGGCCCTGCTCTTCCGGCTCCTTCCTCCCGGTGCCAGGCCGTGGATGTGCACCCTCTTCGGCGCACTCTTCTTCGTCTACTTCTCGTTGACGGAGTCCGGTGGCGCCGTGGGCGCGGCCTGCCTCGCCATCTTCGCCTGGGAGGCGCTCTGCAGCCGCCTCTACCGCCCCGGCTCGTGGCTGTGCCTGCTCGGCGTGGTGCAGAGCATCTTCTTCCTCTCGGTGTTCAAGTACTGGAACTTCTTCACCGGGCTGGCCTTCGGGCCCCGGGAGACGAATCCGTTCTACTGGGAGGGGGCGTTCCTCCCGCTCGGCATCTCGTTCTTCACCTTCGAGTTCATCCACTACGCCGTAGATCGCTACCGCGACAAGACGAGGACGGGCAGCCTCGGCCAGTACATGGCCTTCATCCTGTTCTTCCCCACCATGGTGGCCGGACCCATCAAGCGCTACCAGGACTTCCTGCCCAAGCTGGAGGCGCCGAGCACCGACTGGCGCACCGACTGGGAGCGCGGCACCACCCGCATCCTCTGCGGCCTCGCCAAGAAGTTCGTCATCGCCGACACCCTCACCGCGATGACCGTCCATCTCAACCAGGCCGATCTCGCCGTGGCGAACCGGGCCATGCTGCCCGTGTGGCTGCTCGCGTACGGGATGCAGATATACTTCGACTTCTCGGCCTATTCCGACATCGCCATTGGCTCCACGCGCCTGTTCGGCATCAAGGTTCCCGAGAACTTCGACTGGCCCTACCTGTGCACCAACATCGCCGAGTTCTGGCGGCACTGGCACATCTCGCTCTCCAAATGGCTCACCGACTACGTCTACATCCCGCTCGGCGGCTCGCGGCGCGCGCCCGTGCTCGTCTACGCCAACCTGATGACCACCATGCTGGTGAGCGGCATCTGGCACGGCGCGGGCACGAACTTCGTCGTGTGGGGGCTCTGGCACGGAGTGCTGCTCGCCATCCATCGCCTGTGGTCGCGCTGGCGCGGCCCCCGCGAGGGCCCTCCGTCCTTCGCCGGCCAGGCGCTGAGTTGGACGCTCACCTTCGTCATGGTCAACCTGGGCTGGGCGTTCTTCTGCATGGACCTGCCCACGGCCCGGTTCTTCTTCCGCCGGTTGTTCCTCGGGTGAGACGATGAAGACACCGCTACGACTCAAGGAGAGGCTCGAGTACCTGGGAGGCGTCACCGACGCCCCACCCGACGGCATGCGCCCCCTGTCCCCCCTCACGCTGGGGCTCTTCTGGGGGCTGCTCATCTGCGCCATCCTGGCCTTCTCGGGACAGGCGTCCAAGTTCATCTACATCGACTTCTGACCATGACCCGAAGGCGCCTGCTCCCGTCCGTTGTCACCGCGCTCGCGGTGCTCGTCGTGTTCAACCTCGCCGTCGCGATGGCGACCCGGCTGACCGCGAGACGCCAGTTCCTCGCCCGCCTCGACAACGCCCCCCGGGACACCCGGCTGCTCTTGCTGGGCAACTCCCTGCTCGAGGACGGAGCGGACCTCGCCGCCTTCGCCGCGGCGTGGAGCCCGGCCGGACAAGCGCCCGTCTCGTTCAACGCGGCGCTCCACGCGACGACGCCCGTGGAGCACGCGCTCGTCCTGAAACAGGCGCTCCCGCGTCTGCCCCAGGTGCGCACCATCGTCTACGGCTACTTCGACGATCAGCTCAGCCTCCAGTCCAACACCGGTTGGCGGGACATGATCAGCAGCCGCGCCCTCGCCTACGCCTTCCCCGAAGACGCCGCCGCGCTCTATGCACCCGGCTCGTGGGGGACGGCGTGGCGGTTCCGCGCCATGTCGCTGCTGCCCATGCTCGCCGAGCGCACCACCGTCTGGTCCAAGGTGGAGACGCTCCGCAAGGCGATGGGTGCCTGGGGCATGTCGGCCGGCACGGCCCCGAAGCAGGAGGACCTGGAGGAGCTGACCCGGCGGCTCGGCCGCGTGGTCTCCGAGGACCGGGGGCTCTCCCCGGCCGTGAAGGAGCTCTTCCGCCTAGCCGAGACCCGGGGCGTCCGGATGATCGTCGTCGCGATGCCCGACGGCCGTCCGCCCGCGTTCCACGACGGGCCGGCCTCACGCGCGCTGCGCGCCTACAACCGCGCGAAGGTGGAGGCGGCCCACGGCCTCTACATCGACGCGCGCCAGTGGGTCACGGAGCGCAAGTACTACAAGGCGGACGGCGTCCACCTGAATCCGGAGGGCGCCCGGCTCTTCAGCGAGAAGCTCGGGCAGGAGCTGTCGCGCGGCCTCGATCGCTCCAGCGATTGAGGCCCGCGGCACGCGGTACGGCTAGGCCGCCTTGATCGCCGGCGTGATGCGAGAAGGACGCACCGGGACGGGCCTGGGGACGGCGGCCACCTGGTAGCACAGGGACAAGAGCTGGTCGCAGGAGCGATCCCAGTTGAGCCGCCGCGCATGCGTGGGGCCCTCCCGGACGATGCGCTCACGCCACGCGGCATCTCCCACCACCCGGGTCAGCGCCGCGGACATGTCCGAGGGATCGTAGGGATCGCAGAGGATGCCCAGCTCTCCGACGACCTCGGGCAGGGCGCCGGTGTTGGAGACGACCACGGGGCGGCCCATGGCCAGCGCCTCCAGCGCGGGCAGACCAAAGCCCTCGCACAGCCCCACCGCGATGACCGCGGAGGCGTCGGCGAGCAACCCGGGGATGAACTCGTCGGCCACGAAGCCGAGGATCCGCACGCGCTCCTCGAGCTTCAAGCGCTGGATCTCCGCGCGGATGCGGGCCTCACCGCCCCAGTCCGCTCCCACCAGGGCGAGCTGGTGGGTGTGGCGCACGGGAGACGCGGCATAGGCCTGCAACAGCCGCAGGTGGTTCTTTCCCGGATGCTCCAGGCGCGACAGGTAGAGCAGGTAGTCACCGCTCAGGTTCGTGTGCGCGCGGGCCCGCGCGATCTGCGAGGGATCGGGCGTGTGGAAGTGCTCGGTGTCCACGCCATTGGGAATCACGTGGAGCCGCTCGGGTGCGTAGTCGAGGATGCGCGCCACGTCCGCGCGAGTGGACTCGCTGACCACGACCAGGGCCGACAGGGACGAGAACGCCCGGGGCAGCAGGTTGCGCACGTAGCGGGTGCGCAGCCCGTCGTACTTGTTCGGCACGTTGAACTGGGCGAGATCGTGGACCACGCCCACCGAGGGAAGACCGAGCCGCAGCGGCACCCGGCGGTTGGCCGCGGGCAGCAGGAGCGCGTCCGCGCCCGCCGCGCGCGCGCAGGCCCCCACGCGGGTGAGATACCACGAGGCACTCAGCACGGGTTTGTCCAACAGCGAGGGCAACACCACCCGCCTCGCGTCCGCGAGGACCCCCTCATACGCTTCGAAATCCCGCGGGGTACCGAGCGCCACCAATTCGCCACCGGACGCACGCAGCGTGCGCCCCAGCCTCGACAGTACCGCTCGAGTATACGTCCCAATTCCGGAGCGTCCCCAGTCGGTTCCGCCCAGCGCCATTGCCAGCCTCATGCGTCTGCCTCTCCCACCTCTACCGCAATGAAATCGCCAGGCCCTGGTATCCGGGCCTCACCGGCCCCCTCATCCCTTCATCACCGAAGCAACAACTCCGGGCTGTCCTGGTCCAAGGGATGACAGTTTCGTTATCGCAAAGTAAATACCTGATATAAAAAACCAGGTCCAGTGTGCCTGGGGCGTCGAACATGTAGCAAACGAATAAAGATTTTGGAAACTTCCAAGGAAGTTTGGCACACCTCGTGCGTCCGCGCGCGTCCAGGCCCTTCCCAGGGAAATCCATCTGTCTTCCCTGGAAAAGTCATCCAGAGAACAAAGCAACTGGCACGCCATGCGCGGCTCGCGCCCGGTGGCTCAGGCGAACAGGTTCGAAGGTACGGGCTCCAATGAAGATCCGAGGGGGCTCGCTCCTCCCGATGAGCCAGCCGCCCGACAAGATTGTCCTCAAATGGGATGTCTGGATCGCAAGGCGGTGGAAAAAATCTCCACACACCGGGGAGGGGCCCGTTGGGAGTGCCCAACGGGCGCCGCTGGCCCCGTCACCGCCGCCCGCTCAGCCGCTGCTCGGAATCGAGGGGATACGATTCCTTCACCACGCCGCGGACAGGGGACAGTTCCGCATGGCTCAGGGGTGGACCCCAGAAGTCCGAATCGTCCCCCACCCGATCGCGCAGCAGGGCCAGTTCGGGCCCCAGCCCGAGCACCACCAGGCCGATGCCGTCCTCCCGGCCCAGCAGACGCCGCAGTCCGGTGAACTCCAGCGCGGCGTGCGCCCCCGCCTCGACCAACACCACCACCCGGGCACTCTCGCGCGAGGCACGGCGCAGTGCCTGGACGCGATCGGCCTCGTCCCACAGCCGCAGGAAGGGCATCCGCGCGCGCAGCGCCTCCACGAGCTCGGCGGCATTCGCGCCCAGCGCGGGGTCCAGGGGCAGCAGCAAAGTGGTCCCCTGCGCCTGCTCTCCGCGCGAGGCGAGCTCCAAGGTGAGGTTGCGCAGCTCCTCCGGGGCCTTTGGCCACGACGAGGAGGCGAGCACGGGGGCCTTCGCCCAGAAGGCGATCTCCGACGGGGTGCGCAACCGCAAGCCCCGCAGCTCCTGGCCGGCGACGAAGAGCACGGCGAGCAGCCCCGCGAGCAGCGGGAAGGCGAGGGCCACCTTGCGGCGGGACGAGTGGGCGGGATAGGGCGGGGGCACCGGGCTGTTGAGCACCCGGAGCTCGGACGAGGGCTGACGCACCGCCGCCTCGAGTTCGGCCTGCTCGGCCTTGAGCTTGCCCAGGCGCTCCTCGGCGAGATGCATGTCCGCCAGCAACAGGTTGGCCTCGCCCTCCAACGCCGTGAGCTGGAGGACCCGCTCGCCGAGGGACTCCTGCAGCTTGGAGTAGGACTGCCACTTCTGCTGCGCCGCCTCTCCATCGATGGAGGCGCGCGTGAACTGCTCCTGCAGGAGCAGGAACTCCGGATTGGCCCCCACCTGCCTGCCCGTCACGGTGTAGGCATCCGCGGGCGTGCGCTCCAGGGCCTCCACCGAGGCCTGGAGTCCCTGCACCTCGGGGTGCTCCTGGGAGAGGCTCGCGCGGCGGGCGGTGAGCTGGGCGCTCAGCTCGGCCAGCTTCTGGCGATCCGCCTGGACCTGGTTCTCCGTGAGCACGAGCTGCGCCGGGGCCTTCTGGACCGCCGAGCGCAGCAGGTTCGCCTTCGTCGAGGAGGAATCCGCCTCGACGCGGCTCTTGGTCACCTCGGAGCGCAGCAGGGCCAGCTGCTCGATGGCCGCCTTGCGGTCGAGCGTGAAGTCCACCACGTGGTGCTGGGCACGGAAGCCGTCGTAGCGCTCACGGGCGGAGGCGAGCTGCTTGTGCATCTGCTCCACATCCTCCTTGACGCCCTTGAGCTGCTCCTCCGCGCGCGTCCGGGCGATCCGCACCCGCGCATCGAGGAAGACATCCGTCACGGCCTGGGTGAAGAGAGCAGCCTCCTCCGAGTTGGCGCCCGAGCCCGAGATGGTCAGGACGTTCGACTCGTTGGAGACGACGCCCACGCGGATGCGCGCCCCCACGGCCTCGAGGGAGTTGGTCAGCTTCAGCCGCTCGCGCACCTGCGCGATGTTGCTCGGCAACTTCACCGAGCTCGTCAGGGTCTGCAGATCCCGGGCGGGCGTCGAGGAACGCGCCACCGGCTCCCAGACCAGCACCGAGTGGGCCACGAACTCCCGCGGGGCCAGGAAGAACGCCGCGACCAGACCCACCGGAATGCTGAGCACCACGGCCAGGGCGATCAGCCGGGCCTTCCGGCGCAACGCCCACGCGAGCCGCACCGGCTCCAACGGCAGGCCGGGCCGCTGCTCCAAACCCGAATCGGGCACTTCCCCCTCAACTGGCGCGAACACGCTTCACCCCTTGCTCATTGCCACCTTGTGTCCTCGCCCCAAGGTCGAGGATCTTCTGCTTTCTACTGGAGGTCCGCATTGTTTCGCCTTCCACTACCACACAACAGATGCCACAAATCGCGTGGCGTATTTCTTGCCTGGAGATTGAGGTCATCGATGTCGCGTCTGCTCACACTCGCCCTTGGAGCCTGGCTCGTCCTTCCCGCGTGCGCTCATCTGCCACGCGCACCCACCACGCCCTCGGAAGATCCCGACTTCAAGCAAGAAGAAGTCGCAACGCCGACCGGCATGGCTCCCATTCCCCCCGAGCCCTTCGTGTTGAAACCGGGCGATGTGCTCTCCTTGAGAATCATTTCGGTGACCCCGTTCGAGGTCGGGCGCATGAGTGTGGACGACCTGGGGGTCCTCTACGTGCCTCTCGTGGGCGCTGTCCAGGTCGGCGGCATCAGTATGGATGTGGCAGAGGCCAGGATACAGGAAGGGCTGCGGCGCTTCGACAAGTACGGCGTCGTGTCTCTCTCGCTCGTGGAGCCAGCGGGGCACCAGGCGAGTGTCCTGGGTGCGGTCGAGAAACCGGGAATCTACCCGTTGGGCGGTCCAACGCGGGTCTCCGAGCTGCTGGCGAAGGCGGGCGGCACCCGGGTGGGCGAGTTGGAGCGGTCGGCCGAGCTGATCGAATACGGCGACCTCGAGTCCACGCGGCTGATTCGGGCGGGCGTGGCCCTGCCCATCAGCGTCCCCGAGGCGGTGATGGGCAACCCCCGGCACGACGTCCAGATCAAGAGCGGTGACGTGCTGTACGTCCCCGCGCTGCGAGGCGCCGCCATCGCCGTCTACGGCGACGTACGCGAGCCCCGCTCGGTTCCCTGGCGCAAGGGCCTGCGGCTGTCGGAAGCCCTGGCCGGAGCGGGCGGACTGGTCCGCAACGCGGCGGACTACGCGGACGTGCGAGTCATCCGGGGACCGCTCTCCAAGCCGCGTGTCTACCGGGCGAGCGTGACGGATCTCATCGGAGGCAAGGGAACGGATGTAGAACTGGCGCGTGGAGACGTCGTCTTCGTCACCTCTCATTGGTATTACACCACCACCGATGTCATTCAGCGCCTGATTCCCCTCCTGTCGGTGGGTGCCGCCGCGGCGGTGAGCACCCAGCTCCAACGCTAGGAACCAACACAGCATGCATCCGTCACACATCTCCCAGCAGCCCTCCCCCACGGTCGCGAGGACGGGAGGCGGCGCCGAACAGCGCGTCCTGCTCGTCTTCGTCGACGCGCTCGGGCCGTCACAGCTCGAGTTCGCGGGCGGGCTGGGAGGGCTGCCCTACCGGGGACACCTGCACGGCATCCTGGGCTTCTCCTGCGGCGCACTGCCCACGATCCTCACCGGCACCCCGCCCGAGCAGCACGGGCGCATGTGCCTCTTCTCCCAGGCGAATCAGGGCTCCGGCATCCTCTCGCCGCTCGTCCACCTGGGCCTCCTGCCGCGCCTCATCCACGAGCGGGGCCGGGTGCGGCGGCTGGCGGCCAAGGTGCTCGCGCGCACCGCGGGACTCACCGGCTACGTGGACCTCTACCGGGTGCCGCCCGAGCTCTTCGAGTGGCTGGACATGCCCGAGCGCGAGGACCTCTTCACCGCCGAGCGCATCGGGGGACAGGAGACGTTCCTGTCCCAGGCGCGCCAGGCGGGACTGAGCGTCTTCACCGCGCCCTGGCGCATGCCCGAGGCCGAGCGCTGGCAGCACACCGTGGAGATGCTGCGCACCAAGAAGCCTCAGCTCGCGTTCGCGTACGCGACCGAGATCGACGGCGCGCTCCACCGCACGGGCAACGGCAGCCAGGAGGCGGCGGCCGCCGCGCGCCGGGTGACGACCGGCATCGAGCGCGCGGTGGAGGCGATGCGCGCGGGTGGCGGCGAGGTGACCACCATCGTCGTGGGCGACCACGGCATGGCGGACATCCACCGCGTCATCGACCCGCGTCCCCTCCTGCGGCACCTCTCGGGCACGCGCCTGTTCGTGGACAGCACGATGATGCGCTTCTGGGGCAGCGACCAGGAGCTGGACCGGGTGCGCGCCCTGGTGGAGGCCGAAGGGCTTCCAGGACGGTGGCTGGACACGCGTGAGCTCCAGGCGCGCAAGGCGCCCGTGAAGGACGAACCGTACGGACGCGCGTTCCTGGTGCTCGACGAGGGCAACCTCTTCTCCCCGAGCTTCGTGGGCGGCGCGGTGCGCGGCATGCACGGCTACGACGTGGACTGTCACTCGGCCCGGGCGGCGATCGCCTCGGACCGGCCCATTCCCGCGGGCGTCGGGGCGCTCACGGACGTGGCGACCTGGATCCGCTCCCTGCTCGGCCTGGGCGGCACGGGGGTGTCATGGGCGGCCTGACCGTCGCGTGGATCAACGAGAGCGCGCGGCCGGTGGGTGGTGCCGAGCGCTATGTGCGGGAAACGGCGCGGGAGCTCGCCCAGCATGGCGTGCGCTCCTTCCTGTTCTACGACGTCGGGGCCTCGCCGGACCCCGCGCCCGTGATGCTGGAGCCCTTCGAGGGGGCCTTCCCCATCGTGGACCTGGCGCGGCAGTTGCGCGAGCTCGCGCCGGACCTGGTGTACGTGCACCAGCTCGGCGTGGAGGGCACCCGCGCCCTGCGCGGCTCGCCCGCGCCCGTGATGCGCTTCTTCCACGACCACCGGATGTTCTGCCTGCGCGAGCACAAGTACACCACGCTCACGAAGACGACCTGCACCCAGACGGTGGGCAGCGCCTGCATCACGTGCCTGGGCTTCATCGGGCGCACGGCCCAGTGGCCCGGCGTCAAGCTGGCCTCCCTGCGCGAGCTCCAGGCCGAGCAGGAGCTGGTGCGCCACGAGGAGATGGGAGTCGTCGGCTCCGAGTACATGGCGGGCCACATCGCCGCCCATGGGTTCGACCGCGCCCGCCTCCACGTCCTGCCGCTCTACGCCCGGCCTCCCGCCGACGCGCCCCAGCCCGTCGAGCGCGAGGAGGATCTGCTGCTGGCCGTGGGTCAGCTCAGCACCGGCAAGGGCATCGACGTGCTGCTGCACGCGCTCACGCGCACCTCGCGGCCCGCCCGGCTTCGTCTGGTGGGACAGGGGCGGCAGCAGGAGGAGCTCAAGGCCCTGACCAAGGCCCTGCGGCTGGAGCACCGGGTCACCTTCGTGGGCCCCCTGACCTCCAGCGAGGCCCTGTCGGCCGAGTACCGCCGCGCCACCTGTCTCGTCTTCCCCAGCCGCGCGCCGGAGACGCTGGGGCTCGTCGGACTCGAGGCCCTGGCGCACGGCACGCCCGTCATCGGCAGCCTCATCGGTGGCATCGGCGAGTGGCTCCTCCCTGAGCGCACCGGCCTGGGCGTGCCCTCCGGCGACCCCGCCGCGCTGGCGGCCGCGATCGACCGGATGCTCGGCGACAAGGCCCTGCGCGAGAAGATGGGCCAGGAGGGCATGCGGCTGCACCGGGAGCGCTTCCTGCCCGAGCACCATGTCGCCGGCCTGCACCGCTTGATGCAGCGCGTGGCCTCCGAGGGCAGGAGGCGCGCATGACCGGGGAGCGCTACACCCACCGGGGCTCCCCCGCCGTCGAGCGCACCATCTCGGAACTCGTGACGCGCGCGGGCGCCCTCATCGCCCAGCGCTTCGCGCCAGGTGAGCTGCTCACGCTCGCCCTCATCGGGGGCTATGGCCGCGGCGAGGGCGGCGTGGACCGTGCCGGGGGCCAGGAGCGGCCCCACAACAACCTCGATCTCATGCTCGTGCTCCGCAACGCGCCGCCCGCGGGGCTCAAGGCCGAGCTCGACCGGACCCTGGAGCCCCTGCGCACCGAGTACCAGGTCGGCATCGACATGGGGCTCGTCACGCTCTCCAGCCTGAACCGGGCTCCGTGCCGGGTCATGTGGTACGACGTGCGGCACGGCCACAAGACGATCCTGGGAGACGCGGCCCTGCTGCCCTCGCTCGAGCGCTTCCGCGTCGAGGCCATCCTCCCGGAGGACGTGAGGGATCTGCTCATCAACCGGGGCACGCTCCTGGTCATCAACGAGCTGCTGCTGGCCCGGGGCGAGCTGGACGCCGAGTCGCGCCGCGCCCTCATCCGGCACACGGTGAAGGCCATCATCGGCTACGGCGACGCGCTCTTGTTCTTCCGCGGAGCGTACGACTGGAGCTACGTGGAGAAGCGCCGCCGCATGGCCGCGCGCACCGACGTCCCGGAAGCCTTCCGGCGCCTGTACGAGGAGGCCAGCGCCTTCCGGTTCGAGCCGGACTACGCAGGCTTCGCCGGGCGGGACCTGCGCGCGTGGATGTCCGAGACGCGCACGCAGCTCGCCGCCGTCCACCTCGCCTGCGAATCGGCCCGGCTGGGCGTGCCCCGGCTCGACTGGAGCGACTACCCCGAGCGCGCGCTGCGGCACGCGCTCGTCGAGGGAGGACTCGACGCGCGGGCGTGGCTGCACAAGCTGCGCGCCGGCTTGAAGTCCCCTCCGGCGGTGCCCGTGAAGCTGGGCAGGCGCGCCCGGCTCGGGCTGCGGCTCGGAGGCGCCCGGGGCCTCATGGCCGCGGTGTTCCCCTATGTCACCTACGGCGCGCCCGGACCCGGCCGGGAGTTCGCGCGGCAGGCGCTCGGCGCGGCCAGCACCTCCGGTATCGATCTGCAACGCGCCTACCTGCGCTTCTGGGGTTCCGCGGGGGACCCGAACTTCATCCACACCGCCCGCAAGCTCGGCCTCACCCTGGAGGACACTCCCTCATGAATCACACGACGACGGACGGGAAGATCACCATCATCATGCGCACGAAGAACGCCGCCTGGGTCGTCGGGCAGGCGCTCAGCGCGCTGTTCTCCCAGAAGCGCCGGGACTTCGAGCTGCTCGTGGTGGACTCCGGCTCCACCGACAACACGCTCGACATCGTGAGCCGCTACCCCTGCCGGCTCGTGAAGATCGAGGCCAAGGAGTACTTCCCCGGCCTGGTGCTCAACATGGCCATCCGCGAGGCCAAGGGCAGCCTCATCGTCTTCCAGAACTCGGACACGGTGCCGCTCGTCACCGACGCGCTGGAGCGGCTGGTGGCGCCCATCGAGAACGGAAGCGCCGACGCGACGTTCGCGCGCCAGCTCCCCCGGCCCGAGGCCCACACCTGGGTGCGCCGGGACTACGCCGCGGCGTTCCCCGAGACGGGCGACGCTCCGCCCTGGATGGCCTACTCGCTGCCCTTCGCGGCGATGACGCGCGCGGCCTGGGAGAAGCACCCCTTCTACGAGGATGCATGGGGCTCGGAGGACACCGAGTGGGGCTACTGGGCGCGCAACAACGGCCTGCGCGTGCGCTACGTGCCCGAGGCGCTGGTGATGCACTCGCACAACTACACGCTCCGGCAGCTCTACGGGCGGCGCTTCATCGAGGGCGAGGCGGACGCGTTCATCCTGCGTGAGCATGCGTCCCTGGCCCGGTTCGCCGTGCGCACGGGCATCTCCTGTGCCCGCGATGCGCTGGCCCACGTCGCGGCGAGGGATCTGCCGGGACTCGCGCTCACCTTCCCGCGGCGGCTCGTCTACCACTGGGCCCACCTGCAGGGGCATCGGCTGGGAGAGCAGCGGCGCCGCAGCGGCAACCGCGACGCCAGCGTGGGACAGAAGGTCGTGCTCGAGCGGCAGTGAGCAGCGGCCCGCCGGCGCTTATTCGACGGCGGGCAGTTCCGCGGTGACGGGGGGCGGCGGAGCGGAAGCGCTGGCGGTGTCGCGGCGCCACCAGAGGAACAGGGACGTCCCGGTGCCCAGGATGGTGACCACGCCGCACACGGCCGCGCTCGCCAGGGGATGGACGGTGGAGAGCGGAGCCAGCCCCCAGCCCGCGGCCCCGGCGACGAGCACCGCGCCCAGGATGGGGGCGAGCGTCTGGAGCACCTGCGACAGGCGCCACTGCATCAACGCGCGGGAGCGGCCCCAGATGAGCACCGCCATGAGCAGGTTGCCACAGGCCGTGCCGCCCGCGACGGCCCAGGCGCCGAAGTACCTCACGCCGATGAGCGAGACGGTCACGTTGAACATGTGGCCGATGAGGATGGGGTGGGCCGCCCGCCAGGCGCTGTCGTTGCTCAGCGTCAGGGTGGCCGCCGAGGCCTCCTGGGACGCCTGGATGACCGCCGCGAAGCCCAGGATGGCGAGCGTCACGGAGGTGAGCCGCTCGGCGGCGACGGGACCCGCCCAGGCCACGAGCAGGGGCGAGCCATCCAGCCAGAGCGCCAGCAGTCCGCTGGCGACCAGTCCGCCCATGGCCGCGGTGCCGAGCCGCACCGCCGAGGAGCGCTCCTCCGCGGTGCCGAGCCGGTGCAGCAGCCACGCGCACACCTGCTTGGCGAAGACGGCGACCTGGTCCACGGCCCGCGCGGCGACCTGGTAGGCGCCCACCGCGGCCAGGGGCACGTACGACGTGAGGATGAGGACGTCCGCGCGCACGGCCGCCGCGACGCCGAAGTTGATGGCCAGCGCCGCGGAGCCCTGACGGAACGCATCGCGCACCTCGGCGGGATCCTTCGGCCACGCGGGGCGCAGCGACAGCTCCGGGTCATGCCGGAGGGCGGCCCGGACGAGGAAGAAGGACTCGAGGAACGAGCTGGCGAGCACGCCCAGCGTGGGCGCCAGGAGCGTGGGGGAGATCGACAGTCCCAGGGCGGTCAGGGCCACCTGGATCGCCGAGGCATACGCACGCGCCCGGGCCAGCACCGGGAAGTCGTTCCTCATGATGAGGAAGCCCCGGATGGGGTTGACGAGCGAGCCCACCAGGCCCGCGAACAGCATCGGCAGGGCGGCACGGGCCACGTCCGCCTGGAGCGCCACGTTCTGATCGGCGGACGGCAGCCAGACCATCAGGGCGTAGGCGCCCAAGCTCAGGATCGGGCAGACGACGCACACCACGAGGAGCGCCAGGCTGATCATCCGGCGCGTGGCGGCGTGGTCCGGGCGGGCGGCCGTGCGCTGCACGGAGACGCTCAAGCCGAGATCCGAGAGCGCCATCAGGTACCCGGTGGTGCTGAGCACCGCCCAGGCCCCCAGCCCGTCCGCGCCCATCGAGCGCGCGACGAGGGGAATGGTGAACAGACCCGCCACGACCCCCGCGAGGTGCCGCGCGCAAGCCGCGATGAGATTGAAGATCGTTCCCCGGGTCGAAGGCTTCTGGCTCATGGTGCGCCCCCGTGCATACCACGGCTCGCGCCGGAACCCCGTCCCCTCGTGCCATGCTCGGCCGAGTGCTCCCCTCGCGGAGGGTCTCCGCCTCCTGCCTCCCCATTCCCGTTTGAGACACCCCACGGCCCCCGTATGCTGCCGGGAATGGCCCGTGAATTCGTGGGAGGAACATGGCTGGCGAGACCCGAGTGATGCCGCGCGTGGCGCACGTCATTCGCAAATACAATCCCGCCGAGTGGGGAGGCATGGAGACCCATGTGGAGCAGCTGGCACGCCATCTCGCGCTCCTGGGCTGGGGGGCGGAGATCCACGCGCCCTACATGCTCTCGGGCTCCAGTGGCTCCGGCCATGCCCTGGATCCCACGGTCCCCGTCACGCGCTTCCACGTCCTGTCTCCGTACCTCGGCTCCGCGAGCAAGCGGCGGGCGCTCAAGGAGACCGGCAGCGTGCTCACGGTGGATGAGCCCCTGCGGCTGTTGTTGGACCGTCAGCTCCCGCTCGTCCATCTGCACACGGCCGGCCGGATTGGCGGGGCCGTGCGAACCGCCCTGCGGCTGACGAAGCGTCCCTATGTCATCTCCATCCATGGGCCGCTGCTCACCGTCCAGGACTGGCAGCAGAAGGCGATGGCGGAGCGCTTCTCGGGGGCGGTGGACCTGGGCCGTCCGTTCGGGATGCTCGTGGGCGCGCGCCGCGTGCTCGACGACGCCGCGCGGATCATCGTCTTCAACGAGGAGGAGCGGCAGGCCATGACCGCGAAGTACGGCCAGCGCGTCATCCTCATGGAGCAGGGGGTGGATCTCCAGCGGATGGAGTCGGGCGACGCGGAGCGGGCACGCCGCCGCTGGCCGCATCTCGCCAAGGGCCCGGTCATCACCGTGCTCGCCCGTCTGACGCGGGCGAAGAACCAGCTGCTGGCCATCCAGGCCTTCGCCCGGGGAGCCCCGCCGGACGCGCACCTCGTGCTGGCGGGCGCGACGGTGGAGGCCGACTACCGCGCCCTCCTCGAGAGGGAGATCCAGGCGTCCGGCCTGGGCGCGCGCGTGCACCTCATGGGCAACCTGGATGCCAAACAGGAGGTGCCCGATCTGCTCGCCCTGTCCAGCCTGATGATGATGACCTCCCACGTCGAGCCGTTCGGTCTGGTGGTCCTGGAGGCCTGGGCGGCGGGTTGCCCGGTGCTCATGGGCAAGCGCTTCGGCCTGGCGATCCTCGCGGACGCCATCGGGAAGCAGGGCCTGTTCGTGGACTCGCAGGAGACGGAGGACTGGGCCTCGGCCCTGCGCTCGTGCTTCGCGTCTCCCGAGCGGCTCGACGCCGCGGCACGGGCGGGCAAGGACGTCGTCCGCCAGCGCTTCAGCTGGACCGCCTTCGCCCAGCGGACGCAGGACGTCTATCTGGAAGTCCTCGAGGAGAACCGTCGCCGTGCGAGGTAGCGCCCTGATTCGAGCCCTGTCCCGGCAGGCCTTCCGCTCGGCCCTGGCGCGCTCGGCGCGGCGCCTCGACGAGGGGGAGATGCGGCGTCCCGCCATGGTCTTCGCGCCGCATCCCGACGACGAGACGCTCGGCTGTGGCGGGACGATCCTCTTGAAGCGGCGCCTGGACGTGCCGGTGCGGATCGTGTTCGTGACGGATGGCTCCGGCTCGCATCCGGAGCTGCTCCCGCCCGAGGAATTGAGCACGCTGCGCGCACGCGAGGCCCTGGAGGCCTCGGAGCTGCTGGGAGTCGACGCCTCGCGCGTGCACCTGCTGGGCTTTCCCGACCGCTACCTGCTGGAGCATCGGGAGGAGGCCATCTCCCGGGTCGTCGCCCTGCTGGAAGAGCATCGGCCCGAGCAGCTCTTCGTTCCCTACGCGGCCGGAGAGAACCCGGACCATGGCACCACCTGTCTCATCGTGCACGAGGCCCTGCGGCGCGTGAACCGGCCCGTCACGGTCTTCGAGTACGCCGTCTGGTCCTGGCGCTACTGGCCGAACGTGCGCCGGGATGGCTCCCTGAGGGATCCACGGACGTGGGTGCGCAATACGGCCTCGACGGTGAGGGGACTGGTGCGCTCCTCGGCGTTCCGCACGTGCGTGAACGTCCACGAGGTGCTCGCGGGTAAGCGGGCGGCCCTGGCCCGGCACACCTCCCAGCTGGAACGCCGCCACGGCGACCCGCGTTGGGTTACCCTCCGGGATGTCGACGGAGGAGAGTTCCTCGAATGCTTCTTCGACGGCTTCGAGTTCTATCGTCGCATCGACTTCAACCCACGACCCATCTCATGAACCAAGACCAGGACACCCCCGCAGAGCGCGCCAAGGTGCGCGTCCTGTTCGTCGCGTGGTTCCTCCGCCCGGATCGCAAGTGGCTGGGCGAGTTCCTGCCTCCCGAGCGCTTCGAGTGCTCGTACGTGGGCCTGGAGGAGCGCGTCGACTCGACCCAGAAGCGCACGCCCGGCAAGAAGTGGCTGCAGCTCGTCCAGCTCGCCCTGAAGGCCCGTTTGCACCTGGCGCGCCATCCGCAGGACGTGATCGTCACGGCGTTCCCGCAGGGAGGCTTCACGCAGGGGCTCGTGAACCTGCTGACCTTCGAGCGCACCCCGCATATCGTCTGGTACTTCAACTGCGGCCACGAGTACCACGGGGCGCGCAAGTGGCTGTCACGCATCGCCTACCGGTACGTGGACCGGTTCATCGTCTACACGAAGCAAGAGCGCACCGCGTACGCGCGCACCTTCGCCGTGCCGGAGTCCCGCTTCCACTTCACGTACCTGACCGGAGTGCCGCTCGAGGCCGAGAAGTTCCGCGGGGCGCGCGAGCGCTTCGGGCTGGCGCCGCGCTACATCGCCTCGCTCGGCTCGTCGGGCCGGGACTACGCCACCCTCTTCAAGGCGGTGGAGGGCCTGCCCATCCAACTGGTGGTCGTGGCGCATCCACATGGCCTGCCCTCCGGACCGGTTCCGGCCAACGTCAAGGTCATCACCAGCATCCCCCAGCAGGACTACCTGAGCATCATCGCGGAGGCGGAGCTCGTCGCCATTCCCGTCAACAACCAGGAGACGGCCAGCGGGCAGATGACCCTCATCCAGGCCATGTCGCTCGGCGTGCCGGTGGTGGCCACCCGGTGCATCGGCACCGAGGACTACATCCGCCACGGGGAGAACGGCTGGTTCGTGCCCATGGGAGACGTGGAGGAATGGCGGCGCACGCTGCGCTCGGTGCTCGAGGATCCCGAGGCGCTCCGCCGCACGGCCGGCCACGCGCTGCGCTTCGCCCAGGAGCGCTTCACCGACCGGGCGGGAGCCCAGGTGCTGATCGAGCTGGCCGAGGAGCTGTGTCCGGTGGCCGCGCAGGAGGCGCTGGCTTGAGCGAGCGGTCCTGATGGAAATCAAGTCGATCCTCTTCCTGCTGGTCTCGGCCGTGGTGCTCTACGTGGGGTGCGGCTGGGTGGGGCGCGCGTCCTGGCGCAAGGACGTCTGCGTCTTCCTCCTGGTGCTGGGCACCGTCCACTCCGGCCTCATCGACATCAACCTGATGAGCCGGGAGTGGTACCGCGGCACCACGCGCGGCCTCGAGTGGTCCTGGCTCGACTACCTGTGGATCTTCGTCCTCGTCGACGAGCTGAAGCGCAGGAAGCCCGGCACGGCCATGCCCATGTGCCTGTCCGCCATGGTGCTGTTCGTCGGCTACAACGCGCTGCGCGTGGTGACGTCGGACCCGTGGATCTTCGGCCTGTTCGAGCTGTCGAAGATGATCCGCGCCACCCTGCTCTTCCTCGCGGTGGCCCTCTACGTGAAGGAGGAGCGCCACCTGCGCATCATCGTCGCGGCCCTGGCACTGTCGACCTCGTACGAATTCCTCGCGGCCGTGTACTCGCGGGTCATCCTGGGCCATGCCCGGGCGGACGGGACGCTCAACCACCCGAACAGCCTGGCCATGTACAACCTGATGACGGCGCCGATGCTGTTCGCCGTCTACCTCTCCGACGCGCCGCGCAGGCTGCGGCGCTGGTGCGGCGTGGGCGCGCTGCTCGGCACCCTGTCGGTGGTGATGACCATCTCCCGCGCGGGCTTCGTCGGCATCCTGCTGCTGCTCTTCGGGGTGGGCCTCACCTGCGGCTTCTGGAAGAACCCGGTTCGCGTGGCGGTGACCGCCGTGCTCCTCGCCGTGGTCGGCACGGGGCTGTACCTCAAGCTCGGAGACGCCTTCAACTCCCGCTTCGAGACGTCACTGGCCGCGGAGTATGGGGACAAGCCCACCGAGGGCCGCATCGTCTACCTCAACCTGGCCGATCTCATCGTCAACGAGCGGCCCTGGGGCTGTGGCCTGAACAACTGGTCCTGGTGCGTCAGCAACCGCTACGGGCCGATGCTGGGGATGCGCTACCTGCCCTACGAGAGCACCGACGAGCGCCCTCGCGTCAGGCCCATCCCCGCGGGCTCCAACGTGGAGGCACCCCAGGCCGCTCCGGCGCACAGCCTGTACGCCATCACCCTGGGTGAGAGCGGGTGGCTGGGGGTCATCCTCCTGGGCGTGCTCTGGTGGCGCTGGCTGAAGCTGGGGGCGAGCTTCCTGCGCGCGCGCTCCCCGTCGTTCCGCTCCCGCTTCGGCACCGGCGTCTTCTTCGCCCTGCTCGGCGTGGTGTTGCAGAGCCTCGTCGAGTGGGAGATCCGCCAGACGCCCCTGCTCTTCCTGCTGCACATCCTGCTGGGCGCCCTCGCCAGCCTGTATCCGGCGCGGCCCTCGCGGTGGGTGGAGGCCCGGCTGCGCGCGCGTGCCCGCGCCCGCCGCCGCCTGGAGCTGAGCGCTCCCGTGACGAACACGCCCTCCGGCAGCAACGCCTGAAAACGAGGCGTACCCCGCGAGGCCCGGAGCCCTGGGCCTCGCGGCCAGGAGTCGTGATGCCGACCCTTCACCACGGGGCCCTTGCCGAGCCCCCGGCCCGATGGTTACGACGCCCCCCTGCGGCGCATCACCCAGACAAAGGAAGGCGAGGCATGAAGCGGATTCTCCTGGCGGTGGTCACCCTCACGTACGCGCTCGGGTTCTCCACGGGCTGCGCGAAGGGCAAGAAGTTCAACGTGGGGCGCACGGCCGCCTCCATCCTCATCTCGGATCAGCAGGAGAACCAGCTCGGCCTCCAGGTGAAGCAGGAGCTGGAGACGAAGGAGAAGATCAAGTACCTGGAGGACCCCACCGTCGTGGAGTACGTGCGCGGCCTCTCCTCGCGCATCCTGCAGCAGGCCAACAAGGATCGCCCCGGGGTGAAGTGGAAGATCAACGTCATCGATGATCCGAAGACGGTGAACGCCTTCGCCACGCCGGGCGGCTACCTCTACGTGTACACGGGCCTGCTGCTCGCGGCCGAGAACGAGGCGGAGGTGGCCGGCGTCATGGGCCACGAGGCCGGGCACGTGGTGGGCCGCCACTCCGCCCAGGCGATGCTGCTGCAGTACGGCGAGCAGGCCGTCATCGAGGCGGCGCTCGGCAAGAACGCCGGGACGGTGTCGAAGATCGCCGCGGGCCTGGCCGGCAATGGCGCGGCCCTGGCCTTCAGCCGCGGCAACGAGACGGAAGCGGACGAGCTGGGCGCCAGGTACATCTCGGCGGTGAACTACGATCCGCACGCCCTGGCCTCCTTCTTCCAGAAGCTCGCGGCCCAGGAGGGCAAGACGCCCGCGGTGCTCAAGTGGCTGAGCACGCACCCGGCGAGCGCCGACCGCGTCGTGCACATCAACCAGTTCATCCAGCAGAACCGGTTGACGGGCTCGGAGCTGGGCGGCAACCAGCTCGCCGCCATCAAGCAGCGCCTGCGCAAGTAGGCGCCCGCGCTACGGCAGGGGCGTGCGCTCGGGCTCTCCCGCTGGGGGAGTCTCGGGTGGCTCCTGCCGCAGCTCGGCGGGGGGCTCGATGTCGGTGGGAGCGCGCTCGGCCATGCGCCGGCGCCACCGCCAGAAGCCGAGCCGCTCGCGCCCCGAGCCTCCCGCCTCCACCTGCGCCTCGCCCTTGAGGTGGGGAGTCTCGATGGGCGGGGGCCGTCCTTCCGCGCGCGCCGCCTCGGCCTCGGCCTGCTCGAGGATGGCGTTCACCTCGCCGCCGAGGATGAAGATGAGGCCGGTGAGGTAGAGCCACAGCAGCAGCACGATGACGCCGCCGATGGAGCCATAGGTGACGTTGTAGCGGCCGAAGTGCTCGACGTACTGGGTGAAGCCCCAGGTGGTGAGCAGCCACAGCACGCTGGCGATCAGCGCGCCGGGGGACAGGAAGCTGTAGCGGTGGCGCACCGCGGGCAGGCGCCAGTAGCACAGGGCGAGCGCCAGCATGACGAGCGCGGTGATGGAGGGCCAGCGCAGCCAGGACCACACGGCATGGTAGGCGTTGAGCACGTGCAGGTGCTGGGCGATCCACTCCCCCAACCGCCCGCCCAACAGGAACAGGGTGAGGGCCACGGGGATGAACAGCGAGCCCGCCACGGTCATGAGCAGCGACAGCCCCTGGGTGTGCCACAGGGGCCGGTACTCGGGCACGTCATAGGCGAGGTTGAGCGCCCGGCGGAACGCGTCCACGCCGCGCGAGGCGGACCAGAGCGACAGCGCCAGACCGAAGGTGACCAGGCGCGGCTGGGTGTCCTGGGCGATGGCGCGCAGGTGCGCCTGCACCAGGCCCAGGGCATCCGCCGGCATGAGCGGGCCGAGCCGCTCCACCATGGACAGCACCGCGCCCCGCTCCAGGGGCAGGTGGGCCGCGAGCGTCACGACGAAGAAGAGGAAGGGGAAGAGCGCGAAGAGGAAATAGAAGGCGAGCTGCGCCGCGCACTCGGTGACCGCGTCCTCCTCGATCTCCACCCAGAGGCGCCGGAAGAACTCGCGCCATGTCAGGCTCCTCGGCTTACGCAGTCGCATTCCTTCCCGGCCCGGGTCCTGGGGGTTGAGCGGGGAAGCTAGCCACGAGAGGGGCCCGAGCACCAGTGCCCGGCCCATGCCACGCAGCCTGGAGGCCTGCTACCCTTCACCCCCACCATGCCCGTGCTCCCACTCGTCCTCCTGCTGACACTCACCGCTGGCGATGACCGGACCATCCCCCCGGGATGCCGTGAGGACTACGGGACGTGCCGCGAGGACTGCACCATCGACTTTGGCGGCAGCACGACGAAGTACCAGCAGCTCAACCAGTGCGTCGCCCGGTGCACCCGGGAGCGTGACGCGTGCACCACCCGCTTCTACACGCTCCGGGACACCACGGGAGACCAGCCCGCCTCCCCCACCGGCCCGGCTCCGGCCTCGGAGCAGTTCGAGGATCCCTCGAAGCCCACGTCCTTCCAGGACACGGAGCGCCGGGGCGTCTACCGGGCCAACGAGGCCAGGCCCCCCGCGGAGTCCGCCCCGGAGGAAGAAACGTCCGCCGCCCCACCTCCCCCCGCGCCGGCCGAGCCCGACGTGGAGTCCAAGCTGGAGCCCGAGGAGGAGCCTGCTCCCGCGCCGAAGCCGCCCGCCGAGGTGAAGAAGAAGAGCACGCCCACCCGGGGAAAGCGGGAGGAGATCCGCATCTTCGGTGATTCCGACGACACGGCCACCGAGGAGTCCCAGCCCGCGAAGCCCACGGCGACCCCGAAGAAGGGCGGCTCGAGGCGGGAGCGCTGAAACGGAACGTCTTTCCGGACTGTGCCTGCCCAGACACGAGTACGGAGCTGACCATAGCCAGCGCATGGTCGCCCTCCTCATCGACGGACTGCGCTACGGCGCCGGCTCCTCCGAAAGCAGTCCGGCCTCGCACCGGAAACGACGACCCCGGTGAAAACGCCGGTGCCGACGGTCAAGGCGGCGACGGCGAGGAGCTCCGCGGGCTAGGCGCGCTGGACGCCCACGCGCCCGGGGGCCGTGGGGGCGCGCTGGGTCAGCCGCACGCCGATGAGCACCAGGGCGCCGCCGAGGATCAGCTCCCCGTGCAGGGACTCGCCGAGCAGGAGCCACGCGGCGAGCGCCGTCATCACCGGCTGCAGGTTGGAGAAGATGGCCGCGTGCGAGGCGGGCACCTTGGTCAGGGCGTAGTACCAGATGAGGTAGGCCACCACGGACGTGAGAACGGCCAGGTAGGCGATGCTGCCCAGGGCGGAGGGGCTCGCGGAGAAGGTGCGCGCGGGCTCGAGGACGAAGGGGGCCACGGGCAGCAGGAGCAGGGCGGCGGCCACCATGCTCCACGCGGTGGAGCGCACCGAGCCGTGGGCGGAGGCGAAGGGCTTGCCCTCGGTGGTGTAGGCGATCCACGCGCTCACCGCGCCGAGGATGAGCAGATCCCCCAGCAGCGAACCGCGCGCCGAGGCCAGCCCCCGCCCGAGCAACAGCACCACCACGCCGGTGAGCGCCGAGAGGATGCCGAGCACGGCGCGCGACGAGGCCCGCTCCTGCCCGCGCGCGAGCCCCAGCAGGTACACGCCGAGCGGCATGAGCGCGTAGAGCAGCGCCGCGTGGGCCGCGGTGGAGCGGGACAGCCCGTGGAAGAACAACACCTGGTTGAGCGGGCCCGCGAGCAGGCCGAGCATGAACACGCGGCGCCACTCCGAGCGCGGCGGCAGCTTGGGTCCGGGCGTGAAGGCGAGCAGCAGGCAGAAGAGGGTGGCGCTGAGCACGAAGCGCCACATCACCACCGTGAGCGGGGGCAGCTCCTCCATGGCGCGCTTGCCGGCCAGGTACGTCCCCGCGTTGATGACGACTTGCAGGAACAAGGCTGCGTAGACCCCGCTGAGCGGCTCGCGCTGGGCGGGAAGGATCTCGGTGGTGGAGGCCTGCACGCGGCGACACGTAGCAGATAAACCCTCGCGATTCACTGCGCGGTCAGCCATCTCCTCCCGCGTGGAATGTCACCAGGACAAGTGTCAGGGATTGAGGTGGAGCAGGGCCCACTCGGCGGCGTGGCGCACCACCTCGCTGGGATCCTCGCGCAGCCGCTCGAGCAGGGGCCGGGCCTCCGTGCGTTTCGCGGCCCCGAGCGCGTACACGGCATTGCGGCGCAGGCCGTCGTACTTGGCCCGGCCGAGCGCGGTGCCGGGAATGAGCTGCTCGTACTGCTCGGGGGTGAGCGCCGCCAGCTCCATCACTCCCAGTTCGGCGATCGCCCGGGGAGCGAAGCGCGCGTTGGGCGTGGCCACGGGCCGGCGGTTGAGGGGGCAGACGTCCTGGCAGATGTCGCAGCCGAAGACGAGGTTGTCCATCTCCACGCGGAAGGACTCGGGCACCTCGCCGTGACGGTTCTCGATGGTCTGGTAGGAGAGGCAGGCCCGAGCGTCCACCCGGCCCTGACCGAGCAGCGCCCCGGTGGGACACGACATGATGCACAGGTGGCAACTGCCGCAGCGATCGGCGGTGGGACCGTCGGCGTACGCGTCCACCTCGGCGTCGAGGATGAGCACGGCCAGGAGCACCCACGAGCCCAGCGGCTCGGTGATGAAGCAGCCATTCTTGCCCACGTACCCCAGCCCGGCGCGGGCGGCCCACACCTTCTCCATCATCGGGCCCGAGTCCACGCCGCCGTAGTCGCGCACCTCGGGGTACGCCGCCTTGAGCCGGCGGCGGAAGGACTTCAGGCTGTCGCGCAGGGTGGAGTGGTAGTCCCGGCCCCGCGCATAGCGGGCAATGGGCGAGTCCTCCGCCCGGGGCTCTTCCCGGTAGTAGTTGGTCGCGAAGGCGATCACCGTGCGCGCGCCGGGCAGCAGCAGGGAGACGTCGAGCCGCTCGGCCGTCCGCTCGCCCAGCCAGTCCATGTCGGCGTCGCAGCCCGCCGCCAACCACTCCAGGAGGAAGTCCCCCGGAATGGGCTCGGCGCGCGCGAAGCCCACGAGATCGAAGCCCACCTGGGAGGAGAGCTGGCGGAGGTGTTCGGTGGACAGCGGAGGCACGGTGTCTACATAACCCAATCGCCGCGCCCCTTCCGAGATGACCCACGGGACTAGGTCGTTGGCTTCTCCGCGATCCACTTCACGTCCTCGACGCCCGCCCGGCGGTTGGCCACGCGCGCCATGACGAAGAGCAGGTCCGAGAGCCGGTTGAGGTAGGCCACCGCGTCCTTGGAGGCCTCGCCCTCGCTCAGGGCGGTGACCACGCGGCGCTCGGCCCGCCGGCACACCGTGCGCGCCAGGTGCAGCGCCGCGGCCGCCTGGACGCCCGCGGGCAGGATGAAGTGCGTCATGGGGGACAGCTCGCCCTCGAAGGTGTCGATCGCCCGCTCCATGTCGGAGATCCACTCGGCCTTGAGCGGGGGGATGAAGCCGGAGGCCTTGGTGCCGGGGGGCGTGGCCAGCACCGCCCCCACCGTGAAGAGCTGCTCCTGCAGGCGCTGGAGCAGGGCATCCAGATCGGACGGCATGGACAGGGAGCGCGCCAGCCCCAGCGTGGCGTTCAGCTCGTCCACCTCACCGTAGGCGTCCACGCGGACGCTGTCCTTGCGGACCCGTCCTCCACCAAACAGGCCCGTCTCTCCCGTGTCTCCAGTCTTCGTGTAGATCTTCAAGGGTGGGTTCCTTTTCGTCGGACAGTCAGCACCGCGCGGGGCCGAAAATCTCGCGCCCCGGGGGGTCGTGGGCTAGGAGAAATCCATGACACCGTACCTCGCCCTGCTCGAGCACGTCCTGCACCACGGTACGAAGAAGAGCGATCGCACCGGCACCGGCACGCTGAGTGTCTTCGGCCATCAGATGCGCTTCGATCTCACGAAGGGCTTCCCCCTGGTGACGACGAAGAAGCTCCACCTCAAGTCCATCATCCACGAACTGTTGTGGATGCTCGCGGGCGGCACGAACGTGCACGCGCTCCAGGCGCACGGCGTCACCATCTGGGACGAGTGGGCCGACGCCGAGGGCAACCTCGGCCCCATCTACGGCCACCAGTGGCGCTCCTGGTCCACGCCCGAGGGGGGCGCCATCGATCAGATGACCCAGCTCGTCGAGGGGCTGAAGAAGAACCCCGACTCGCGGCGCCACCTGGTGAGCGCGTGGAACGTGGCGGACCTGGGCGCCATGAAGCTGCCGCCCTGTCACATCCTGTTCCAGTTCTACGTGGCCAACGGGCGGCTGTCCTGCCAGCTCTACCAGCGCAGCGCGGACATCTTCCTGGGCCTGCCCTTCAACATCGCCTCCTATGCCCTGCTGACGATGATGGTGGCGCAGGTGACGGGGCTCGAGGCCCATGAGTTCATCCACACCTCGGGCGACGCGCACCTCTACCTCAACCACGTGGAGCAGGCGCGCGAGCAGCTCAAGCGCGAGCCCCGGCCCCTGCCCCGGATGACGCTCAACCCGGCCGTCCGTTCGCTCTTCGACTTCAAGTACGAGGACTTCACCCTCAGTGGGTACGAGCCCCACCCCGCCATCAAGGCACCGGTGGCCGTATGAGGCTGTCGGCCATCGTGGCGATGGCGTCCAACCGCTGCATCGGCCGGGACAACACCCTGCCCTGGCGCCTGCCGGCGGACCTCCAACGATTCAAGCGGCTCACCCTGGGACACACGCTCCTCATGGGCCGCAAGACGTACGAGTCCATCGGCCGGCCGCTGCCCGGCAGGACGATGCTCGTGGTGACGCGCCAACACGGTTGGGCCCCCGAGGGCATCGAGGTGGCGCACTCCCTGGAGGAGGCCCTGGCGCGGGCCCGCGGCGACGAGGTCTTCCTCGCGGGCGGCGCCCAGCTCTACGAGCAGGCGATGGACCGGGTGCGTCGGCTGTACCTCACACGCATCGACCGCGAGTACGAGGGCGACACCTTCTTTCCCGACGTGGACCTGTCTACCTGGCGCCTCACCGCCGAGGAGACCCACCCGGCCACCGACACCACCCCTCCCTTCGCCTTCCTCACCTACGAGCGTTCATAACCCCCCGTTTTGATTCTGACTCGCAACATTGAGAATATGTGGGCGGACTGGTAGAGGGTGGAGCGTGAAGCGCACCGGTCTACTGCTGCTGTCCCTGCTGCTCACGGCGCCGGTGGCCACCGCCGCCGAGAGCGAGTCCGAAGCGCGCACCTGGCACCGCCTGGTGGGCATTCTGCAGTACCTGCAGGCCGATTATCCGGCGGCGGTGGAATCCAGGTCGGACTTCGAGCTGGCCGAGCAGCGCAGCTTCATCGCCGAGGCCACCGAAGCGGCGCGCGAGCTGGGACGCCCCGGAGAGGCGTTCGTCACGCGGCTGGAGGAGATCAAGGCCCGGGTGGACAAGGCCGCGGATCCCGAGGGCGTCAGCCAGGACTGCGGCGCGCTGGTGGAGGACCTGGTGCTCGCGGGAGGACTGGCCCGCAGCCCGCGGATGGCGCCGGACTTGAAGGTGGGCGAGCGCGTCTACCAGGAGAGCTGCGCGGCCTGTCACGGCGCGGACGGACGCGCGCAGGTGCCCATCGCACAGACGATGGAGCCGCATCCCACCAACTTCCATGATGCGGAGATCATGGGCGGGCTCACGCCCTACAAGGCCTTCAACACGGTGGGCTTCGGCGTGCCCGGCACCTCCATGCCGGGCTATCCCACCCTGACCGAGGAGGAGCGCTGGGGTCTGGCCTTCTATGTCCTCACGATCCGCCAGCCCGCGTGTGACGCCGTCCCGCCGCGCGTGTCGCTGGAGAAGCTCGCCAACTCCACGGACAACGAGCTCGTCCAGGCCTACGGGCAGGAGCACCTCGCGTGCCTGCGCCGCAAGATGCCCGACGTGGACGAGGAGCGCGGCCTGCTGGTGACGCGCGAGTTCGTGGAACAGGCGCTCAAGCTGGGCGCCTCCGGCGACATGCTGGGCGCGCGCAACGCGCTCCTGGACGCCTACCTCAAGGGGCTGGAGCCGGTGGAGGTGAAGCTCCGGGCGCGCAACCCCGACCTGGTGCTCAAGCTGGAGAAGGCCTTCCTGGACACGCGCGTGGCCGCCGAGCGCAAGAGCCCGCATCTCCAGGACGAAGGCCGCGTCCTCCTGTCGTTGCTGGACGAGGCGCGCCGGACCAGTGGCGACACGATGAGCTTCCTGTCCGTCATCTGGATCACCCTGCTCATCCTGCTGCGCGAGGGCTTCGAGGCGACCATCATCATCGCCGCGCTGCTGGCGATGCTGCGCAAGATGCAGGCGCCCGAGTACGCGCGCGTGGTGCACCTGGGATGGGTGTCCGCGCTGGTGGTGGGGGCGCTCGCCTTCATCTTCGGCCGGCACCTGATGAACGGGGCCAACCGCGAGATGCTCGAGGGCATCGCCGGGCTCGTGGCGGTGGGGATGCTGCTGTACGCGGCGCTGTGGCTCAACGCGCGCGCCAACATGAGCAAGTTCATGGGCGAGCTGCGCGAGAAGATGAAGGGGGCGCTGGGCCGCGGCAGCATGATGGGCCTGTTCGCCATCGCCTTCACCTCGGCGCTGCGCGAGAGCGTGGAGACGGCCATCTTCCTGCAGGGGCTCGCGCTCGACTCGGCGTCGGGCGTGGCCTGGGGGTGCGCCGCGGGCGCCGTGGCGCTCACCGTGCTCGTCCTCTTCGTCAACCGCGTGGGCTACAAGCTGCCCATGAAGACGCTCTTCAAGGCGTCCACCGTGCTGCTCGTGGTCACCGCCATCATCCTCCTGGGCAAGGCGATCCGTGCCCTCCAGGAGGTCGCCCTGGTGCCCATCCAGCCCATCCGCTTCGTCACCATCGACCTGCTCGGCATCTACCCCGACGCCATGTCGCTCATCCCCCAGGCGGTGCTCACGGCCATTCCGCTCGCCCTGCTCCTCATCAAGCGGCGCGGCGGCGGAGCGGCGAGCCTGGCGGACAGCTCGTCCCAGGCCGAGGCTCAGGCCGGGAAGTAGCGGCCGGACTCCTCGCGCACCCGGCCCTCCTCCCGCAGCTTCAACAACACCGCCAGGGCACTGCGCTCCGCGATGGGCAGCAGGAACGCGGGCGTCTCCGTGTAGGCGCGCTCCACCACCTGCGCCAGCGTGACCCCCTCCGCGGGCACCGCCGCCACGATGCGCGCCTCGCGCGCCGCCCGGTGGTCCAGGTACTCCTGGAGCTTGCCCGGCCCATCCGGAATCGCCATGCCATGCGCCGGGTGCAGCGTCGTCACCGGCCAGTCCCGCAGCCGCGCGAGCTGCCGCAGGTACTCGCCCATGTCCCCCTCGGGCGGGTCGATGACGATGGAGCCCACGCCCGCCACCATGTCCCCCACCACCGCCGCGCGCGTGCGCTCGTCCACCAGGCACAGGTGGCCCCGCGCATGCCCCGGCGTGTGCAGCACCCGCCAGCGCTGGGGCGGAGTCCCCGCCAGCTCCAGCACCTCCCCGTCCTCCAGCAGCCGCTCCGTCGGCACGGGCACCCGGTCCGCCGTGCGCGCATGGCACCACAGGGGCGCGTTCAGCCGCGCCTTCACCGCGCCCACGCCCCCGATGTGGTCTCCATGGTGGTGGGTGAGCACCACCGCCTTCACCCGGGCCCCTTCCGCCACCAGCCCCTCCACCATCTCCAGCAACCCCTCCACCTCTTCCTCGTCCCCCGCCCCGGGGTCCACGAGCAGCAGCTCGCCATTGCCCAGCACGTACACGTTGGTGTGCGTGGCCGGGGGCAGGGTCGCCGTGCGCACGGGGAACACCCGCACGCCCTGGTGGTACTCGATGCGCCGCGCGATGAAGTCCGGGCCCAGCGGCGGCGAGGCCAGCTCCGCCAGCACCGCCTCGCGCGAGCCGAAGCGCGCCATCACCCGCAGCACGTGCACCGCGGGCGGGTGCAAGAGCGCCGTGCCCAGCTCCCAGCGAGAGAGCGCATCGGCCGGCGTCACCCACGCCGCCTCCGACAGCTCCCCGGCCCACCACTCCGCCCGCATCCCCTCGCCCACCTCCACCAGGTAGAAGAAGGTGTCGAAGCGCACGGGCGCGAACTCCGGCGTCACCCACCGCCCCGCCGCCGGGAAGTCCTCGGCCCGCAGCACGAGCCCATGCCGCTCCAGCAGCGCTCCCCACGACTCATCCGCCAGGAGCGCCCGGCGCAGCGCCGTCACCTCCTCGGGGGAGAGGCGCTCGGCGCCCTCGGCCACCAGCACCCCGGTCTCCTCCAGCAGCTCGCGCGCCGCGGCTGCCCGCAGCGCCGCCTCTTGACCCGAGGCCCCGCGCACCGGCACCGCCGCGTCCGCCTTGTCCACCTTCCCGCCGGGAAAGGCATAGAAGCCGCCCGCGAAGGCGAGCGCCTTCTCGCGCTTCACCCAGAAGACCTCCACCCCCGTGGGCGTGCGGCGGTAGGGCACCACCACCGACGCGAGCCGGGGCACCGCGACGGGGGGCGGCGGAGGCGCTCCGGCGATCGTCTCACTCATTCCCGCACCGCCTGTCCAAGCAGCCGCGCCATCATGTTGCGCGCGTCTTCGATTTGATCCGGCCGCACATATACCCGGGACAGCCGCACCGCGCCCTTGTAGCGCTGGTAGAGCGGCGTGTAGCGCGCCACCTCCGTGAGCCGGCCGGTGGACACGTCGATGATGAACAGGCTCGGCCCCGCGCCCTCCGAGAAGTACTTGGAGAGCACGCCCCGGGACTCCACCGTGAAGTGCTCGAAGCCGCCCGTCACCAGCGCGCTGCGCAGCACCTCCAGGTCATAGCCCACGTCCCGCTCGGTGAACTGCGCGAGCAGCTTGAAGCCCTGGCGCGACGCGATGCGCTGGGCCCAGCGGTTCTTCGAGCGGCGCAGCGTGTACCAGAGCGCCACGTCGTCGCAGTAGAGGAAGGCCTCGGGGTCGGCGGGGATCTCGAACTCGCCGGGCGCCTCCTCGTAGTAGCGCCGCAGCATGTGATCGAAGTTCACCGAGGTGTGGTGGTAGTACACCGACAGGAACATGTGGTGGCGGCTGAGCAGGAAGTCCTCGAAGGCGAACGCCGCCGCCCGGCTCAACGCCAGATAGGCGCGCCCGTCCTTGATGGCCGGGTTCAGGTTGGACACCAGCCAGTCCATGTCGTACCGGCCGTAGTTCACGCCCGTGTAGAACGAGTCGCGCAGCAGGTAGTCCATCCGGTCCGCGTCCAGCTCCCCGGACACGATGGCGCGCAACAGCGGCGTCCAGTCCACCCCCTCGTGGGAGAAGCCGGGATCCCTCGGGGGCCGGGCCCCGGTGATGAGCCCCACCGCCGCCTCGGGGGTGATGCCCAGGGGCGCGTAGCTCTCCTGGATGAGCGGCGTGAGTGAGCTGTCCAACAGAAGCTTGGCGGTGAAATCTTCGTGCGTGGCCTGCTCGCCTTCCGCCACGGGGTCCAACCAGGCCGGGAGCCGCAGCAGCGCACGCCGGGGGGCGATGCTCTCGGAGGCATGGGACAGGGGCATGTGCCCCAGGTCATGACACAGCACGGCGAGCCGGACGGCGGCGTTGAAGCGCTCGCGCACTGGCGCGGGCAGGCCCGAGCGGGCGGTGACGGCGAGGAAGACCCGGGAGGCCACGTGCATGGCGCCAAGCGAATGCGCATGCCGGGTATGGGTGCCCCCTGGGAATGCCAGGTCGCCGAAGCCCAGTTGGCGCACGTGGCGAAGCCGTTGGTAGAACCGGCTGTCAATGACGGCCTTCTCCTCGCCACTCACATCGATGGTGCCGTGGATGGGGTCACGAATCCGCATGGTTCTCCTCATACTTCCAGACACTGCTCAGCGGCCAGCCAATCGGGCCCGCTGTGAACTGTCCTCCCCCCTGGGGACGTGCTAACCCTGGCCGTCGACACATGCCCCGCATGCACATCGCCATCCTGTACAACCGAGACCATGAGCAGTTGGAGGACGACCCGGGTCGGGAGGCGCGAGCAGACGTGATGCGAGTGGCCTCCGCGCTCTCCGAGGCCCTCACCCAAGATGGAACCCAGGTCGAGCTTGTTCCCGTCACGGGCTCCCGGCTGGAGTTCGTGGACGTGCTCGCCCGGATGCAGCCCGACCTGGTCATCAACCTCTGCGAGTCCGTGGCGGCGGACAGCCGGGCGGAGACCATCATCCCCTGCCTGCTGGACATGCTGGGGCTGCCCTACACGGGCGCGTCCGCGCTCTCGCTGACGCTCGCCCTGCACAAGGACAAGGCCAAGGAGTTGCTCAAGGCGCGCGGCGTCTCCACCCCGGGCTTCGCGCGGGTGGACCGGCTCGAGGACCTGGACGCGCTGACCCTGCCCTTCCCGCTCATCGTCAAGCCGGCGCGCGAGGACGCCAGCGTGGGCATCACGAGCGACTCGGTGGTGCACGACCGGGAGGGCCTGCGCCGCGCGGTGGACACGGTGCTGCGCACCTTCCACCAGCCCGCGCTCGTCGAGCAGTTCATCGCCGGCCGCGAAATCTACGTGCCGCTCCTGGGCAACTCGCCCCGCCGGGCCCTGCCCCTGTCGGAGATCCGCTTCGGCCAGCTCTTCGCCGATCGGCCCAACATCGTCACCTACGCGGGCAAGTGGGAGGCCGGCTCACCCGAGTACGTGAACACCCCCTCCGGCCCCTGTCTGCTGACGGACAGTGACCTGGAGGCGCGGCTGGTCCAGACGGCGATGGATGCCTTCGCCGCGCTGGAGGGCCGGGACTATGGACGCGTGGACATGCGCGTCACCCCCGAGGGCGTGCCCTACGTCATCGACATCAACCCCAACTGCGATCTCCACCCGGAGGCGGGCTTCGCCAAGGCCGCGCGTTCGGCCGGAATCGACTACCGCACCCTCGCCCGGCAGCTCGTGGCGATCGCCCTCGAGAGACACCATGGACATCCGACCGCTCGCAGAAAAGGACCGGGAGCCCCTCGCCTCCCTGATTCGTCGAATCGAAACCTTCTCCCAGGACGAGCAGGTGTGCGCCATCGAGCTCGTCGATCTCGCGCTTCAGCCGAATAACCCCGACTACAAGATCCTCGTCGCGGACCGGGACGGGACGATCGTCGGTTACGTGTGCTACGGCCCCACGCCGATGACGGAGGGCACGTACGACCTGTACTGGATCGCCTCGGACCCGCAGGTGCGGGGCCAGGGCGTGGGCGCCTCGCTGGTGTCGGGCATGGAGGCGGACCTGCGCCGCCGGACGGCCCGCATCATCCGCGTGGAGACGAGCGCCACCGAGGCCTACGGTCCCACCCGCGGCTTCTACGCCTCCATGAAGTACACGGAGGAGGCGCGCATCCGCGACTTCTACAAGGTCGGCGACGACCTCATCATCCTCACCAAGCGGGTCTGAGCCGCACCACGCGCCAGGCCCGCGCGCCGGAGCCGCGCGCGTGACTTCCCTCAAGACCTTCCTCCCCCTGAGCGCCGCCGTCCTGGGCCTGGCGCTCGTGCAGTGCAAGAAGCAGGACGCCGCGCCCGCGGCGCCTCCTCCGGTCCAGGCGCAGCGGGCCCCCGAGGCCGCCGCCGCGCCCCCGCAGGCACCCGCCGCCGTCTCCGACGTGGTGAAGGCGAAGAGGCCCGCGGGGGGCGAGTACCTGGGCCTGTACCTCGTGGACAAGAAGGTGGGCTACGTCTTCAACGACCTGGGCCTCATCCCGGGCCGGGAAGACCGGGTGCGCGCCATCAATGAATTGCACTTCAAGGCACAGGTGGGGGCGCGGCTGTCCGAGCGCGTCCACCGCGAGGAGCGCATCTACGAGGCCCGTCCCGGCGGCAGGCTGGTGGCCTTCACCATCGAGCAGCGTGGGGATGGCGGCACGCAGACGCTGGTGGGCAGCGCCACGCCCACGGGGATCAGCGTGGTGCGCAAGCGTCCGGGGATGCAGGACGAGACGGTGAACCTGCCGGCCACGTCGGAGGTGGTGGAGGACGCGGACCAGGTGCGCGTGGCGCTGCTGCGCCGGAAGGACGTGAGCGGGGCGGTGCTGGATGGGATGGACCTGGGCACCTACAAGCTCGCCACCACGGTGCAGCCCTCGGAGGAGCGGCTCATCAGCGGCGTCAAGGTGAAGGTGGGCCGGGCGGTGAGCGTCTCGGACAAGGAGAAGGTGCCGGTGACGGCCTGGGTGGCCGAGGAGGACGGGCGGCTCTTGGAGATGGAGTATGGCCAGACGATGAAGGCACGCGCCGAGCCCGAGGCGGTGGCCAAGCGGCTGGATCTGGTGGAGGTGTTCGGCCTGACGCGCGTCGTGCTGCCCAAGGCGCTGCCCGAGTCGGCGCACGCGATTCCCGGCGAGGTGAAGCTGGTGATGGAGAACCTGCCGGAGAAGTTCCAGCAGGACAGCTACCGGCAGAAGTACCAGCGCGAGAAGGACGGGCGCGTGCTGGTGACGCTGTCCGCGAAGCCTCCGGAGCCCAAGGTGCTCAAGCCCCGGCCGCTGGCGGACCCCGAGGGCGGGGAGAACCTCAAGACGTCCATCATCATCGAGAGCGACAACCCGCGCATCGTCGAGCAGTCACGGATGCTGGTGGGGGGAGAGAAGGACGCGTACGCGGCGGCGAAGAAGATCGTCGAGTGGGTGGCGAGCACGCTGCAGAAGGACTACGGGGCGAGCGCGGACCGGGCCACGGACGTGCTGCGCCAACGCAAGGGAGACTGCACGGAGCACTCGCTGCTGACGGTGTCGCTGCTGCGCGCGGCGGGCATTCCGGCCCGGCGGGTGGATGGCGTCATCTACATGGTGAACGCGGATGGAGTCCCGGCGCTCTACTGGCACGAGTGGGTGGAGGCCTTCGTGGGCGAGTGGACGCAGATGGATCCGACCTTCAACCAGGTGGTGGCGGACGCCACGCACTTCGGCGTGGGGCGGGAGGGCAACGCGGAGATCACTCCGCTCATCGGCTCGCTCAAGGTCCTTGAGGTGCGATAGAAACAGGCCTACCTGACGTCCGCCTATCAGGTAGTGCCACTGAGGCAGCGCATACACCACCGAGGGGGACGAAAAATGGCTTTGCGCCTCCTGGGAAAAGAGAGCGCTGCCGATGCCTCAGTTGCATTGAAGACTGGCGGTTGGACACTTGTCGCTGCCTTGCGTTCGCGATTGAGCGGTGCAGCGGTCACGCCTCACCGGCTTGCACACCTGGCAGCACTCCTGCCGCTGGCAGTCCTGCTTTCAGGATGCGCGTCAACCGTGACAGGACTGATCCAACCAGCACATTTCCAGTTCATCACGACCGTACCACACAGGAGACCCGGCCCTGGTGGATGGCGCGTGGCATGTGTCCATGCCCAGATCAATAACGGAGACACTGGAGAGCCGTATACCTGCATATTCGGCGTCGAAATGCCAATAGAGAGCAACAGCGGCCCCATTTCCACCCCCCTTGCCCAGCGCATCTCGGCGGACTGCGCCAACGAGGCCGCATACGCGGTGCTCTCAACAATGACCAGGCCCCCGCCGCCACCGCTCTACACACTGTGTATAGGTGTCAGAAAAGCATTCGAATCGAGGCTCACCACAGCCATTCCGGGTTCACGAGTCAAATCGACCTGTGACTCCATGGCGAAGCCAGTCATATTTGGTATTCCCGCCCCCAAACCCTAGCCGTCTAGATATTTTGTGATGCCCTCCAAAGAAGAGCTGATTGCCCTCGTCCGGAAGTATTACGACTCAAGCAACGCCTTCATGTTCACGACAGAACCGAGTCCCGAGATCAAACGACATGACGAAATTTGGAAACAATGGATCGCGCACATGGAGCCCTGGTATGCATTCAGGGACGAGTTGAGAAGTACGCTTCCCAACTACGTCATTGGGGAAACGTACCCATCAATGGATGGCGGCCCCCGGTGCATGGTTTACCTGCCAAAGGAGTCATGGTCACCCAAATCTAATTGGGACGTCGTGGGCTGTGTGAGTCTGTTGGCACCTGTCTACTTCGTATACGGTGTGGAGTGGGACTACATCGACGGCCGTAGGCAAAACATCAGGGCCAACTTCGAGCAACCTCCTCCCGGCATGGCCTGGCCGGCCCAGGTTGTCGCCAGGACGATTGAAAAAATATTTGGTTTCAGCGCGTTTCCTCGTGAGCTGGTGGAAACACCTGTGCCCCTCTATGCCGGATTGCTCGAGCCGCCCGAAACAACCCTCTTCCATACGCTTTTCACAAGTGCTCCCAGCAACATTCCGTAGCGCAGAGAAGCCTGAAGGTCGCGACAGGTGCAGGCCCGTTTACAATGACTGTTGTCGGCTCCGCGAACTGGCCGAAACCCTGAAATTTCCGGCTATGGACAAAGCAGTTGATTGGTTGAAGTAGCACCACGAAGAACTCTTGGCTGGTACCGTGGTCGTCATTTCCGGGGTGGTGTTCGTCGCGGTTGTCGTGGGCAGCGGAGGAACCGCTCTGGTCCTCGTTCCAGCAGTCCTGCTCGTGTCGTCTGATGTTTCTTCCGAACCCCAAATCGCGGCGGTGCAGCCATGACGTCCTCCACCCTTCTTTCCGATTCACACGAGGTGATTGGGAAGCTCTGGAGCGATGCGCAGTCACCCGAACAGGCCCGCCTTCTGGGGCTCGCGCGAGATGCCATCCACTTCGTTTTCACGACGGGACAGCGGTATCAATTCTCAGACTTCCGCAAAACCCTCTCGTCTGATGCCCACCCCGCCGCGACCGTCGGCCCGCCTCCAGATGGCTCCGCGAGTCTCGAGGAGCGCATGGAGGAAGCGGCTGGCTTCTTCACGAAGCTTCGCGACGAGGCCGATTCCTCCGAGGAGAAGAAGCGTCTCCAGGTCTTTCTCGATGCATTCCACTTCATCGCATTGACCGGTCAGTCCAGCGCTTTCGGGGAGTACCTCGAGCACGTCGAGGCGGGTGCACCTCCTTATGCTATTGCCTCTTTTGATACGAGGGAGGAGGCGGAAGCCTGGCTTGGAAATCACCCCCATCCTCCCGATTTCGCCAACGTGCTGATCGCGAACGGCTATCACGATGTGTTCCATGACCGTGAAACGAACGTCCGCCGCCTGCTGCGCAACCGCGGTCTCGAGTACTACCTCGCGGAGCTCGCACAAGAGGAGCCTCCCGTCGCCGCCGCCTCTTTCGCCAGCCTTGAGGAAGCAGAGGCCTGGCTGACGGCACAACCCGAGCCAGCCAGATGGGCGTGGGTGTCCATCGCAGGTGAGCCCTACCTCGCGGTGTATCATCCCAACATCGACCACCGTGCCCTCTACCCCCTTTCCATGGCCAAGGGATACGAGCTGCCACCCGATGCACCGCAGGGGAGTGCGTGACAAGGCGTCGATGACGTCGAAGAAGCGCGCCTGGCGGGGCGCTGGCGCATCCACTTCTCACGTACGCCGATACAAGTCCCCGAGAAGGTGTCAGACGATTTATACGAGACGATTCGTGCGACTCGGGCGGGCCAGTTGGAGGCCCCTCCCGGGAGGATAGCGTCTCGCCAACGAGACCAAGGAAGCGCAACGGAATGTACACGGCTTGCTGGCTCCCAATGGGATGTGACTGGCCCGCTCCGTGATCAGGCGCCGTGCACCATGCCCGGTCCTCAGGACCTCTTCGCCCGCTACACCTTTGGCCGTCCCGAGCAGGCGGAAGCCCCAGAGTGTCAGCGGAAGAGGAGCGTGGCAGGTAGTGGGGGTGATGGACGGCGCATCGACAAGCCTACCGCTGCTGAGCCTGCTGCTGGGCCCACGACTCGGGGAGGAGCTCCCCATGGCCAGCGTCAGCGTTTCGTAATACAAATATGGCCATGACCACCCGGACGTTCCCACAGAGGCTCATGGAGGTGAGCCTCAGCCTTCTCCTTGTTTCCTGTAGCACCACCCGGCCCCTGGCTGCGGCCCAGAGCCCCACCGGCCCTCACGATCTGGCCAGGTATGTGCTCCTCATCCAGGAGATGCCAGATGGGCGGGTGGCACACGACTGGAAGCCGCTTAGGGATTTTGACCTGACGAGGCTCCAACATCCCCTGAGCGCGATGAGCTCGAACCGAGGCATCGTGCGCGTCTCCTCGACGGAACTGGAGGCATATTGCGAAGGTCGGCGACTCCAGTGCGAGCAGGACTGCCTCGCGAGTAGCAGGCCGGTCAAGGTCGGCCACTGGACATATCAAGATGTCAAGACAAAGCCGTGGCGCGAAGCCAAATGGCGGTGGTGTCCGACTCATTGCTTGGAGCAGGCAGTCCAGTGCAACAAGAAAAGGGGCAGCTGGGCCGAAGAATATGCCGCGGAGTTCAATGCGATAGAGCCCGCGGTTGATTGGATCAAGACGCACCGTGAGGAGCTTCTCGTGGGCACCGTCATCGTCATCGCTGGAGTCGCCTTCGTTGCCGCGGTCGCCGCCTCAGGCGGAGGTGCCCTCATCCTGATGCCGCTCGTGTTTGTCGCGGAGAACCCCTCGGGGTCGCCAGCCGCCCCCGCTCTCGCGGAGGCGACCCGATGAGCATCTATCACTCCCTTCACAGCGCATTTCTACTCGCCGCGTCTCGGCGGCACGCAGCGGAGCTCGAAGGCAGAAAAGAAGAACAGCGGCTCTGGATTCAGGTGAACGCGTACAGGGACTTCATCATGGCGACAGGCCAGGTCTACCTGTTCGAAGACTACCTCAAGGGGGTGGCTCCCATGCCATCTCCCCAGGTGAGCACCGCCCTCGAGGCGCATCAGGATACGATCTCGCAAAGGGTCATGGCACTTCTCCTGAAGGCTTTCGACGAGACACCTGTGCCTGAACAGAAGCAGTCCGTGAGCCTTCTCATCAGCCAGGTCAACTTCATCGCCGACACTGGCCAACTCGAGGCTTGCGAGGACTACATCACCAACCGCCTCGGCCATGCTCCGCTCGCCATCGCTCATTTCACGACGCGCGAGGAGGCGGAGGGCTGGCTGAAGGGCCTCGAGGAGCCCCCCAGTTCGGTGTTGATACTCATTGGCGATGAGTATCATCAGATGTGGCATGATCGTAAAGACAACACTCGCGGCATGTACCGCGAGTACATGCTCGAGCCCTATGTCGAAGGACTCGTCGCGGAAGGAATACCTCCCAACCCACCATCCTTCAAAACCCGTGCGGAAGCAGAGGCGTGGCTGGAGAACCACCCCACTGCACCTTTTGAGTTCGTGTCAATCGCCGGGGAGCATTACCTCGCGGTGCACCACCAGAGGCTGAAGCGCCACACGCTTCACCATGTGGCCTCCACCCTGACGCAGTGGGCGGAGAGGAAGCGGGCTGTCGAGCGTGAGGAGGCCCAAAATGCGGTGGTGGAGGCCGAAGGGGAGGACGAGTAGCCCCACGCATCCTCACCGAGGCGCCCACGGTCGCCGCGCGGCTGGGCCTGCTCGAGGACGCGCTCTCCGGGCGTCTCCATCGGGACGATGTGTTCGAGCCCGCGTCGGCGTACCTCGTGCGGCGCGCCGTCCGTGCCATCACCGAGGGCCAGGCTTGCTTCAAAGTCTCACGAGAGAAGCTATCCCACCTGAACCTACGGACGAGGTAGGGTGCCCGCCCACGGGCCGAGGAGACACGAGAGGCACTGGACTGAGCGCGTGGCACGAGCCCAAACAAATTGGGACGGGTGGCACCGTCCTCCTGCTCCAAGGTGAAGGCGAATGGATTGTCATTGCTCGCAGAGGGAGTCAAAGGACTCGTTGAACTCGTGCCGACACCTCACTCACTACGAGTCGTCCAACACTGTGTCCTGCCTCCGTGCCGCCCGTACCACCGCGCCCGCCCCACCTCTGGAACTCAGGGCTGCACTGAGCGCGGCAAGGGCTCCGGCTTCTTCACGGGGATGAAGCACTTGCCCTGGTACTCAGCCGTGTTTAGCGGACAGGGCGCATCCAGCTTGTGTTGTATCCAGCATCCCCCCCGGATTTCCGTCTCCGTCCCTTCGAGACACGGCGGCTTGCGCTGTTCCTTGAAGGGCGTCTCTGGCATCGGATAGGCGATGACCGCCTGGGCGAGGTCCTGTCCATCCGCGAAGAACGGAGACTCGACGGGCGCGTCATCCGCCCGCAGGGGCTCAGGCGCATGAGGCCAGAGTAATGACCAGACACCGAGACCCGCCATGAGCACGACAACCCCAGCGGCGGCGAGCCACGTCCTGGATGGCCCCACACGGCGCACGCGCGAGTCCCTGGACCCCAGGCCAGGAACGGGCCCGCTGGCGAGGTGGGCGTCGACCTCGTCATCATCCTCCACGCGCTTGAACGCGGCCGTCATCAGAACCAGGAGGTTCGTCAGCTCCGACGTGCGCACCGAGACAAGCGCCTGCTCCACGTCCACCGTCACGGACTGCCGCTCCGGCTCGTAGATGAGACGCATCCGGCAGGCCCCCGCGGGTTGCCACTCCACGTCACCTCTCGGAATGAGCGTCAGGGCCGGAGTGCCCGTGGCCACGTTCCGCGCTTCGTGGAGGCGCCCCAGGCGGGAATCCACCTCGTAGCACCTGCCCAGCTCGAAAGGCCCCGGTCCGCCGCCCTTCCCGCTCTTCTCGTCCGCCATGGTGAGGCTCCTCCGTGGAGGCGCACAGGGGAGCGGATTTGACCCTTCAAGTCAAGAAGGACCAGGCGCCCTCTGCGGTCATTCCGACGATGTTCCCCCTGCGGACCCGGGCTGGACCAAGCGTCAAACGACACGTAGAGGGAGGCTCGAATGGCCCGCGAGTCGCGGACTGTCCTCCAGCAACAGGTAATTCTTGATGCCACTCACAGCCACTGAACTCACCGACCTGGTCCACCGCTACTACCCGAGGAATGTCTACACCACGGATGCTCGGTATGAATCACAGGCGGAGACTGTCGCGCTGCGCGCATTCAGGAAGGCAGTCCAAGCGGACAGCAGCGCATGGGATACACTGCGGCAACGCGCTCGCCAGGAACTGCCGGAATGCAGTCTCTGGGAACTTCCCTTTTTGCTCTACGACCCCTGTCGCTGTGTTCGAGTATCGCTCACGGACTCACCGGTAGGAGCGCCCAAACAGAAGGCCGTGGTGCTACTCGCCAGCATCCTCGCGCCCGTGCACCACATCTACGCATCCTGGCAACGAATCGAAAACCATCGAGTCATCGAGCAGCAACTCTGGCATCCGCCGCTTCCTCCTGAGTACCAAACACTTGAGACTCGGTTGAACTCGCTGGCGCAGTCGGTGCTGGGGACATCCACACTGCCCAACGAGGTTCTCCTCACACCAGTTCCAGACGTTCAAGTGGGAAATCTGGACCTGGGTCATGCCCAACTCATCCACTGCCTCTTCACGGATCGGCTCTGGTAGTTCACCCTCGTCAAAATGGCGAAAGTCGAGTCAGACCTCGATGAACCTAGGGCCACTCAGCCCCTCGTCTTCCAGTGCCCGTTTCACACGCTCGGAGACGATGAGGGCCACGGGCCAGCCCCAGGGCCGGAAGATGTGGGCGTCCCCAACCTTCTCGGGGTCCACTTTCAGCCCGACCACGTTCCGGTAGTGGCCCACTCTCTCGGGCTCTCCATGACGGGGCTCCCAGAAGGAGAGTTCTCCGCACCGAGCCTCATCCACGCACCGGATGAGGCGAAGGGTGTTGAGGACAAAGTAGGGCTCGGGATGCTCTTCGACCCGTGCCGGAATGAGCTGTATCTGATGTTGGATGCCCAGCCGCTCGCAAAGCGTAGCGAACCGGCCATTGACCACCGCGAAATTGAGGCCCGTCTGGCTGAAATCCAGAGCGCGTCCCCGACGGTACAAAGGGAGGACAAGCGGCGCATCCCAATGGAGTGCCCTGCCCTGCAAGAAGGTCTGGGGGACAATTTCTCGCCCCTGATCATCCAGCGGGCTTTCCACGTGCCAACGTCCCTCGATGTGCACGTCATCCATCAGGCGGAAGTACCTGGATTGAGGATTCATGGTTGTTTCGTGAGGAGCTTGTTGAGCCGCGACCCAGGCTTACAGATATCGCCCGCGATTTCATCGAGTGCTTCGACGAGCTTGCGCTTGCACTCGGTTCGCGTTTGGCAGGTTGAAACCGCATCGTTCAGACGGCTGTAGATTTCCTGATGGTACTCCTCGGGATGGGTCCCCTGATGCCCGAGTCCTCCTTGTGGCACCTCCGGAAGACTCCGAGCCAACTTCGCTCCCGCCACGGTCACCAGTACCCGCAGTCCCACTCCGCCTATCGCCTTTCCAAAACGCATGGCCACCGCCTCCAACTGCTCCTGAGTCCTGGCCGCTTCTGACTCCCGGTACAGATTCAGGCAGGCCACTCCCACGGCGTGGAGCTCAACCGCGCTGTAGGTCATCAACAATCCCACGGTGACCGCTGCGGCCAGCGCTTTGGAGAAGAGGGGCTCGGGCGCCGCCCACGCCATCATGTACAGCATCATGGCGATCGCCATGGAGTACGCGGTGGTGGGCGAACTGAGCAGCGAGATGGCGGCCTCGCGCACTCCCTCATCCATGTAGCGAGGTGGGAGTTCGAGCGCCTGGAACCACCGACTGTTCGCCAAAGAGGATGACGGTGGCATCGATGACGTTCCAAAGATCCTCTCGTACCCCTCGCGAAGGCGTTTCTCCAGGTGCGCGGCTTGTTCCTCATGCGAGGGACAGCACGCAGCAGCGCCTGCTGGCAACACACAGGTTGAGCAGCGCATGTACCCAGTAGCCCCCGAACGAGACACCTGGAACTCCGTCTCCAATGCCTCCGCGAATGCTCGCGCTTCGTCGATGGTGAGGCCGGCCAGGAGAGGATGCGGTGGAAGGCGCTTGAAGGCGAACTCAAGTCTCCGGCCATGAAGCGAGCCGTGAAGCTCACTCACCAGCACAGGGTGCAATACCGGGAGGCGAGACCCAACTTCGGGTGGAGCTGCACGGACCGCGAGTGGAAACAGTAATAGGAGAAAGAGGATGGCTCGCGGATTCATGAACCTGTGTTCTGCCCTCTTGGCAGGACCGAAGGGAAGTCAATCTGGCCGCTCCCCAGACCAGGTGTCAAACGACTCGTAGGGGGAGAAGTGTCGATATGAGTCCTTTGACCCCATCCAGTGGACATCGTCTCTGCCTCCGGGCCTCGCCCGGTTCAAGGCAGGGTGATGACCACCTTCCCGAATTGTGCCCCGCTGGCCAGGTACGCATAGGCCGCAGGGGCCTCGGCGAAGGAGAACGTGCGGTCCACCACCGGCCGCACGCCCCGCACCGCCAGCGCGCGTCCCAGTGCCTCCAGGTCCTCCCGGCTGCCCACCGACACCGCCTGCAACCGCACCACGCGTCGCAGCGCACGCGTCAGGTCGAAGCGCACCGCGGCGCTGTCCAGGAAGCCCACCAGCGTCACCGTCCCGCCCACCCGTGCCGCCCCGATGGAGCGCCCAACGCCCTCTCCTCCGACGACATCCACCACGTGGTCCGCCCCGCGCCCCTCCGTCAGTGCCAGCACCCGTGCGTCCCACTCCGGCTCCGCCCCCGTGTGGATGCCGGCCGCCGCCCCCAGCGCCACCGCCCGCTCCAGCTTCGCCGGGCTCCGGGAAGTGACGAGCACCCGGGCTCCCGCCATCCGCGCCAGTTGGAGCGCGAACAGCGACACCCCACCCGTCCCCTGCACCACCACCGTGTCTCCCGGCCCCACGCGCCCCGCCGTGAAGAGCGCATGCCACGCGGTGACACCGGCAATGGGCAGCGTGGCGGCTTCCGCATCCGTCAGGTGCGCTGGCGCGGCCACCGCCGCCTCCTCGTGGATGCAGGCGTACTCGCGCAGCAGCCCATCCAGCGGACCGCCCAACCGCCGGCGGCTGTTCTCCTCCGTGGGCCCACCGCGAACCCAGTCCGGCACATACGCCGGGATGACGCGCTCGCCCACCTTGAAGCGCCGCACCTCCGACCCCACCGCCACCACCTCGCCCACGCCGTCCGAGACAGGCACCAGCGGGCGCGGGTAGTCGCCGTACGTCCCCCGGAGGATGGCCAGGTCCCGGTAGTTCAACGACACGACGCGCAGCTTCACCAGCAGCTCGCGCGGCCCAGGCTCCGGCACCGGCCGCTCCGTCAGGACCAGGGACTCCAGACCGCTTCCTCGAATCAGTTCGTAGGTCTTCATGCCCGGAACATGCACCCGGGCCGGGGTTGCGGAAACGCACGTCCGTGCACGTCCGGCGTGCAATCATGCACGGCCATGCTCCAGTGGGATGACCTGCGCTACTTCCTCGCCGTGCACCGTCATGGCACGCATGCCGCGGCCGGGCGCGCGCTGCGTGTCGCGCCCACCACCATCGGCCGGAGGCTGACCGCGCTGGAGGAGGCGCTCGGCGTGAAGCTCTTCCAGCGCACGCCCGATGGACTGGTGCTCGGCGAGAGCGGACAGGTGCTGCGAGCCCATGCCGAGCGGGTGGAGGCCGAGGTGCTCGCCTCGCAGCGCGAGCTGACAGGCGCGGACAGACGCGTGTCGGGCCCGGTGCGCCTCACCGCGGGCGACGGAATGGCGACACACGTGCTCGCCCCCAGGCTGGCCGAGCTCCAGCTCGCGCACCCGGAGCTGCGGGTGGAGCTGCGCGCCGACAACCTCGCCGTGGACCTGTCCCGCCGCGAGGCGGACGTTGCCCTGCGCCTGTTCCGCCCCCGCGAGCAGTCCCTCATCGCGCGTCGGCTGGCACCCTTCACCTTCGGCGTGTACGGCGGCGAGCCCTACTTCGCCCGCCGGGGCCGGCCCTCCGGGATGAAGGATGCGGCCCGGCACGACTGGCTGGGTCCCGAGTCGGCACAGGACGGCACGCCACCGGGACAGTGGTTGCGCCGCCACATTCCCGACGCGCGCGTCGTCCTGCGCTCCAGCGCCACCACCGTGCTCATGTCCGCCTGCGCCGCGGGCCAGGGGCTCGCCGTGTTCCCGGAGCTGCTCGCGGCGAGCGACCCGCGCCTCGTCCCCGTGCTCCCACGCGCCGAGCTCCCCACCCGCGAGCTGTGGGCCATCACCCACCAGGACCTGCGTCACAGTGCCCGCGTCTCCGCTGTCATGGACTGGCTGGTGCGACTCTTTCCGGTGCACGCGGGATGAAGGCGTACCCGGCCCCCTTCCCGCCTATACCGTGCGCTGGAGCCGCTCGCGCGCCTTGAGCCACGCGCGGGGAATCGCCTCGCGGCCCGCGCTCAGCGCGACGAGGGACCCCACGATGGCGCAGGTGGTATCGCAATCTCCCTGTCCAGCCACCGTGCTCCAGAGCGCCGCCTCGTAGTCCTCCAGGTGCCGGGCCGTGCACCACACGCAGAAGGGCACGGTGTCCTGGGCGAGCACGCGCCGGCCACTGCCCAGGGCGCGCGCCGCGGACGTGGGAGTGGCCTCGAGCGGCCACCGCCGGGCCTTCTCCAAGCCCTCGCGTGTCTCCCCGGGCGGAGTGTGCTCGAGCACGGTGTCGAAGAGCTCTCGCGCGGGTCTGCGCCGCTCTCGCCAGCGGTGCGCCCAGGCCGCCGCCACGGCGATGGCGATGGCACCCGCCTGGCCCTCGGGGTGGAAATGCGTCACCTGGGCCGACAGCCGGGCCTCGGCGACGCAGCGCTCCAGGTCCGTGGCGAACCAGGCGCCGAGCGGGGCCACGCGCATGGCCGCGCCATTGCCCATGGAGCCCGTGCCGCCGAAGACCTCGGAGGACACTTCCCGCCAGGGCATTCCCAGATGGATCTTCTGCAGGATGTCGTGAGCGGTGGCGCCATAGCCGCGGCGCGGGTTCTTCCGGTAGCGGGCACCGAACAGACGCGCCAGACGATCCGGCTCGATGCGGCCGTGCTCCTCCAACACCTGGACGAGCGCGAGCGCCATCTCCGTATCGTCGGTGTACGGCCACGGCCCCGCGGGGACCTCGCGCCTCTCCACGCTCTCCGCGGCGACGGCCGGGGCCTGGAGGAAGCGCTCGCCGAAGGCATCCCCCACGGAGAGGCCCTCCAGGGACACCAGGGCCCGGGCCAGACAGGCACTCCGCTCGGCGCTATCAGGGGGGGACGGGGAGGTCATGTCCCCTCTTTACCCCAGCACCCCCTCCGCTCCAGGGCCGTCATGCGTCCTCTGCGTGCTCGTCTACAGGCGGAAGGCGAGCTTGCCCACCATCTTGCCGGAGGAGACGGTCCGGTGCGCCTCGGCGAGCGCGGCGGGCTCCAGCACGCCCGCGTCCACCGTCAGGGTCGAGGTGAGCACGCCCTCGTCCAACAAGTCGGCCACGCGGTCGAGAATGGCCTGCTGGCTGGCCATGTCCGGCGTCTTGTACATCGACTTCGTGAACATGAGCTCCCACGCGAAGCTCGCCCTCTTGCCGAAGAGCTTGCCCATCGGCAGCGGTTGCTCGGGCTCCACGATGGACACGATGCGTCCTCCTGGCGCGATCAGCTCCGCCATGGTGTCGAAGTGCGCATCCGTGCCGACGCAGCAGAAGATGGCGTCCACGTTCTTCAGGCCGAGCGCCGCGAGCTGCGCGGGCAGGTTCTCGCGGTGGTTCACCACGTGGTCCGCGCCCATCTTCTTCACCCAGTCCCGGGTGGTGTCGCGCGAGGCCGTGCCGATGACGGTCATCTTCGTCAGCCGCTTCGCCAGTTGCACCACGAGCGAGCCGACGCCGCCGGCCGCTCCGATGACGAGGAGGGTCTTGCCCTGCTCGACCCGGAGCTGCTCGTACAGCCCCTCCCAGGCCGTGAGCGCCGTGAGGGGAATGCTCGCGGCGTGGAGGTGGTCCAGCTTGCGCGGCTTGTGGCCGACGATGCGCTCGTCCACCACGTGGAACGACGCGTTCGTGCCCTCCCGGGTGAGGTCACCGGCGTAGAAGACCTCGTCGCCCTCACGGAAGCGCTTCACCTCCGAGCCCCGGGCAACGACGACTCCCGAGGCATCCCAGCCGAGGCTCTTGCCCGCCCGCTTCCCGCGCACCTTGGTGTCGACGGGATTGACGGAGACGGCCTTGACCTCGACCAGGAGATCATACGGACCGGGCTGGGGGACCTCTCGTTCCACGAACTCGAAACGGCTCGTATCGGTGGGGCTGACGACGAGGGCTTTCTGGGTCTTGGCGGCGGTCATGGTGGCGCTCTCTTCGGAAGAAGGTGGAACTCGAGGCCAGCGCCTCGATGACCCAGAACTTGCGCTGTTCCTGGCGGATGAAAAAGACTTCCCCAGGACGAGCACTCTTTCCGAGGATTCACGAATGCTGGAGCACCGCGAGGCCATCACCGGAATGTCCATCCTGGTCGCCGTCGTCGACGCTGGCTCGCTCAGCGCCGCCGCGGCGAAGCTGGGCATGACGTCTTCAGCGGTGAGCAAACAGGTATCGCGGCTCGAAGCCCGGCTCGGAATACGGCTGCTCCAGCGCACCACGCGCCGCATGCAGCTCACCGAGGCCGGTGCTCGCTACTGCGAGCGGGCCCGCTTCATCCTGGAGTCCATCGAATCCGTCGAGCGCGAGGCGGAGAGCGTCCAGGACACCCCGCATGGCACGCTGCGCATCACCGCGCCGACGGTGCTCGGCCAGGTCCAGGTGATGCCGGTGGTGCTCGCCTTCCAGCGAGCGCATCCGGCCATGAAGGTCCACGTCGAGTTCTCGGACCGCAGGTTCGATCTCATCGACGAGGGTGTCGACGTGGCCATCCGCATGACGGCCCAGCCGCCGCCTGCCTTCGTGGCCCGCCGGCTCGGTGATGACCGGCGCGTGCTCTGTGCCAGCCCCGACTACCTCGCCCGAGCAGGTCGCCCCCGCCGGCCTGGCGATCTCTCGAACCATGAATGCATCGTGTTCGTCGCGGGTCAGCCCGTGGAGACGTGGCACCTGCGCGCCACGGAGGACGCCGAGCACACCACGCCCATTCGCGTCTCGGGCCGGTTGCACGTCAACAACACCCACGCCCTGCGGCAGGCCGCGCTCGCTGGCCTTGGTCTCGCCGATCTGCCCCGTTACCTCGTCGAGGAGGACCTCGCGACCGGGCGGCTCAAGGCCGTCCTCGAACGCTTCATGCCGGTAGGCCGCGGGGTGTTCGCCATCTATGCGCCCGCGCCCTACGTACCAGCCAAGGTGCGCCACTTCGTCGAGCTGGCGGAAAAGACCTTCCGAGACAGCGTTGCCGAGAGGCGAACCTCGTCTTGACACCTGCCCAGGAGGCTGGGGAGAGCCTGTTCTTCCCGAGCGGGGCTCATGACTGGCTGTTCCCCGGCCAGCAGGCGTCCACCGCGGTCGGAGCGGTCAACAACGGCGTGAAGTGTGGCTCCTCGGGAATGTCCTGGCAGGCAGCGAACAGCGCTCTCAGCGAGGGGGGCAGGACGAAAGCCGAGCCCCGCCGGCTCCAGGTGACGCGCCGCTTCATCCAATCCCGCGCCAGCCGTTCCTGGGCCGCGGCACTCCCGAGGCGCGCGAGCGTGGACCCCAGCTCGGTGATGTCCGCCAGCGCGGCTGGAAACAGCGCGCTCAAGCCATCGGCACTCAGGTGATAGCCACCGGTCCCCGGAACCACCGCGCCCCGCTCCAGCGCGAGGTTCCACAGGTACGAACCCATCCAGGCATGGCCGTCCGTGTTGATGCCGCCGCTCCAGGGGTTGTCCCGGTAGCCTCGTCTTCCGAACCAGAAGACGCGCTGGAAGAAGACGAACAGGCTCAGCTCCGGGAACTCTGGCAGATGGGTGCACAGCAGGCTGCCGGTGGACAGCTCGCCCAGCACATCGCAGGTGAAGTCCCCCAGCAGGTTGCACGGGTCCCTCGTGGGCGACAGCCTGTGGAAGCCGATCCGGTGGCCGATCCCCTGGAAGACGGAGGCGAGATAGATGGTGCGCTCCAGCGCGGGAACGAGCGAGGTCAGGACAGAGGACTGACTCTCCACGTCGAAGGTGCGGCGCAGGCAGGGAAAGACGGCTTGCTGAAAGAGGTTCGACCAGACATCGACGAACTCGAAGCCAATACAGTCATCCGCGGTCTCGCCCGAAAAGAACAGGAAGACGTTCTTGCCCGAGCAGATGGAACCCTTGCCCGCCAGGATGTGCACCGGAACATGCTGGGGCCACTGCCGCGAGCCGAGCCGGCTGTCGGAGCAGGCATAGCGGGAGATGAGCGTCTCGTAATCCGTCCGCTCCTCGATCCAGGCCTCGACGGCCTTCTCCAGATCCAGATCCCGTAGCAGCAGGGCCTCGCAAGGGTTGTGCGGAGCCTGGGTGGGCTTCAGGTGGGCCCGCAGCCGGATGAGCGAGCGGCGCTCATCCAGGGTCCGCAGCAACTCCTGGTGGTAGCTCTTCCGCGCCACACGGCTCAAGGGGTTCTCCGGCATCACGGTCCTCCTCGGCGGGTTCTTGGGGAATAGAGCCAGCACACGCTTTTTGTGACTCACCTGGATGAACAGCCGCCAGCCGGGGCGCGCACCTTCTGCGCCATGTCCGAGTTCCTGTATCGTCCTCGAACATGGACACCAAGATCGGTCGCGAGTCAGAGGACAAGGTCGAGCCCACGCTCAAGCTCAAGTTCTACAGCCACGCGACGCTGGAATGCCGTGACATCCAGCGCACGCGGAAATTCTTCGAGGAGTTCCTCGGCTTCGAGACCGTCCAGATGTCGGACAAGTCGTTCTGGGCCCGGCTCGGCGGCGATCAGATCATCGTGCTCGTGCAGGGTCCGGCTCGCACGAAGGAGGAGATGCCCTTCCTCAACCACAATGGGCTCGACGTCGAGACCGAAGCCGCCGTCGACGACGCCTACGCCTTGGTGAAGCGCGACGCGGAGAAGTGGGGTCTCAAGAAGATCACGAAGCCAGTCGTCCAGCACGGCACCTATTGCTTCTATTTCTGGGACATGGACGACAACGCCTGGGAGATCCTGTCCAACCCACCGGGCGGTTACTCCTGGGGCTTCGCGCGCGGAGACCAGGAAGGTGCTGGGCACATGAGCCGCACGTTCAAGCGCCCGGAATCGACCCTGGGCAAGGGAAAGTAGCCGCGGCTGGAGGCGGCTCGGCATGTAGAGCCTGGCGGCGCACGCCCTGTCCGGAGAGCACGTCCGCCAGCGCCGACTTCAGCTCCAACTCCGCCGGGAAGGTCTAGTAGCCGTCTTCGCAATCCGAGGGGTACTTCTTGGTGACGGGGCCTTCGTCCGAGTCCGAGGGGAACTTCAGGGTCTGCAGCGAAGCGCCACCGGCGGCCTCCTCGAGTTCCTGGGCCTCCAACAGGCGTGCGAAGAACGGCCTCTTGCCCTTCTGCTGGGAGTTGTCCTGTTTGTCCTTTTTCATGTCCAACCTCCATGCCACTCGTTGATCAGGTGGTCACTGGAGTCAGAGTCGAGGGCGGTGAAATGTGACGGTGGGCGCGCCACGAGCCCCTTCGCCCGTCCCCCCCCCTCGCGGATGGCGCAACGCGGTCGCCGATAACCCGGAAAAGGTCCACTACTGGAGGGGGGGCGGGGCGACGGACCACGAAGCGCGGCGACTTGTACCATGCGCGGCAAGTTGCCTCCTCGCCCCCGTGGAGCCCGTCTTGTCGAGCCGATCCCGACCCGCTTCCGCCTTGTTCGCCCTGGCCTTCCTGCTGTTGTTCACAAGGCGCGCCGAGGCGTTTGGTCCTCCGACCCACTCGGAGCCCTCGCTGAACACCCCGCCCTCGGCGCTCGAGGCGATCCGCGTGGACGAGAAGCTGGGCGCGCCGCTTCCGTTGGACACGGAGCTCATCGATGAGAGCGGCCAGCGCGTCACGCTCCGGCAGATGCTGTCCCCGGATCGGCCGACCGTGCTCTCCCTGGCCTACTTCCGTTGCCCCCAGCTCTGCAGTCTGGTGCTCAAGGGCCTCGTCAAGAGCTTGAGCGAGACCCAGCTCGAGCTGGGCAAGGACTATCATTCGATCACCCTCTCCATCGACCCGCGTGACACGCCCGAGGAGGCCTCGAAGTGGCGGGCGCGCTACCTCCAGCAACTGGGTCAGCCCGCACAGGCCCCGTGGCGATTCCTCACCGGCACGCAGGAGCAGGTGAAGAAGGTGGCGGACGCGGTGGGCTTTGGCTACGCGTATGACAAATCCTCCGACCAGTATGCGCACGCGGCGGTGGCGATGGTCCTGTCGCCGCAAGGGACGGTCAGCCGCTATCTCTACGGCGTCGACTTCCCCGCCATGGACATGCGCCTGGCCATCGTGGAGGCCGCTCAAGGCAAGGTGGGAATCACGCTCGAGCGCGTCATGCTCTCGTGCTTCAAGTACGATCCGGCGACGCGGCGCTACGGCTTCTACGTCTTCGGCTTCCTGCGAATGTGGTGGCTCGTGGGAATCGGCATGGTCGCGATCCTGGCGGTGCTGATTCGCAGGAACGTGCGCCAACGGCCCGCGCCGGGGAACGGCGCTTGAGGGGCCTGGCCACGGCGCGTGCCTGATGGGCCGCGGGGTGGACGCCGTGGCTCCACGGCAATGTCATCCGTTGAACATGAAAGCCGGATGCGCACCGGCCGGCCCGGGGATGGCGGCACTTTCGCCGGGCCTGTGAACTGGCTCACAGACACGAAACGGGGGAGCGAGCACTCTGTCGGTTATCAGGGCTGCCGGTACGGAATGCCCTGTTCTGGGGAACAACATGTCAGGGGGAAACATGTCCGACACGTCGCGCGAGCCGCATGATGGGGCCGTTCAACTCCCTTCCAGCGAGCAGCCGGAAGAGGTGCTCTTGGATTACGAGTATCTGGCGGAGGCGTGGGCCCAGCGGGGGTGGGTGACGCGCGCCATCGCGTTGTGCAAGGTCATCCTCCGGCTCGAGCCGGCTCATGAGCCGACGCGGCGACTGCTCGCGGAGTTGGATGCCCGGAAGCTGGAGCCCCTGGCTCCGCCGGGGCCCTCCGTGCCGATGCCCATGGAGCGCGAGCCCGTCCTCGAGACGGACTGGAACGAGGGAGGGACTTCGCAGCCCGTCTCCCTGCTCTCGCGGCTCGGCGAGCAGGAGTTCCTGTCGGTCATGGAGTCGCTGGAACTGCGAGAATTCCACGCCGGGGAGACCATCGTCGAGGAAGGAGAGCCGGGCGATTCGATGTTCGCCATCGTGGAGGGGAGCGTGGAGGTGGTGCGGACGCTGAAATCGGGGCGTCGGCGCACGGTCGCCTTCATGAGCGAGGGCGACTTCTTCGGGGAGATGTCCATCCTCGCCAGCGTGCCGAGGCTCGCGAGCATCAGGGCCTTCGAGCGCACGGCCGTCCTGGAGCTGTCCCGTGAGCGGCTGGAACAGATCATCCAGCGCTACCCCTCCGTGGCGGAGATGCTGAGGACCTATCACCACGAGCACCTGCTGAATGACGTGCTCCGAGGCAATCCGCTCTTCCGGCTCCTCCCGCCCGAGCGCAGGGCGGCCCTGGCCCGTGAATTCCAGCTCCGCGCCAGGGCGAAGGGAGCGACCCTGCTCGAACACGGCAAGCCGGTGGATGCCCTGTACCTGCTGCTGAGGGGCCGGTGCCAGGTGCTGCACCATCATCCGGACGGCGGCGAGAAGCTCCTGCGGACGCTGGAGGAAGGCGACATCTTCGGGGAGATCTCCCTGATGCTCGGCCTGCCAGCCACCGCCACCGTGCGCGCGGAAACGACCTGCCTGCTGCTGCGGCTGGACTGGGGAAGCTGCGACCGGTTCCTCATGGATCAGCCCGGGCTGTGCGACGCGCTCTCGCGGATGAGCAACGAGCGCATCCTGTACTCCTCCGGGCTGTTCCTGGAGCCCGAGGCGCACGGAGAGACACCTCCGAGCGCCCGAGGTTGAAGCGAGCCTGAACCCTCGCTCAAGCGGAGGCGCGGAGCTTCGTCAGCAGGCGCCCGGCTTGCTCCTGGACCTCGGGAGTTCCGAGCTCCAGGGCCTTCTCGGCATGCCGCTGAGCTGGCTCACGGGCGATCCGGGCCAGGGCAATCGCCAGGTTGAGGTGCGTGTCCGCATGGTCCGGGTACTCGGCGAGCACCCGCTGGAGGACCTCGCGCGCCCGAGCGAAGGACTGGCTGCGCATCAGCAGTTGCGCCAGATCATTGGCGGGCCCTGGCTCCTTGGGGGCAAGGGCGGTGGCCTCTTCCAGCAACTTCAACGCCTCGGGCCTCCGGCCTTGCATGACATGAACCTTCGCGAGTGCCTGGCGGGCCTGCCATGACTCCGGCACCCGTTGCAGCAACTCCATCAGCAACCGCCGGGCTTCGTCATGCCGGCGGCTCCGCAGCTCCAGGAGGGCCTCCTTGTAAAGGTAGTCTGTACTGGAGGGGGCCCGGCGGCGCAGCTCGCGGACGATCTTCCGCGCATGGTCCAGGTCCTCGCCCACCATCAGATAGCTGTAGAGATCCTCGAGGGGCTCCACCATCGCGGGCTCCCGCTTGTGCGCTTCGACCGCCGCCTTGACGGCGAGGTCGAGCTTTCCCTGCCCCACATGGGCGCGCGCGAGCAGCAAGCAGGGGGCGCCGGACTGGGGCGCGAGCCGCGCGGCCTCCTGGAAACGGGTGACCGCCGTGGCCCAGTCCTGCTGCTGGAGCGCGATCTTCCCGAGTTCGAAGCAGGCCTGCGGGTTCTGGGGTTCGACCTTCCGGGCTGACTCGAACGCGGCCTTCGCACCGGCGGTATCCGTCAAGGAGTCCAAGACGATTCCCAGATCGAACCTCGGATGGAAGCCGGTCTCCGCGCGGCTGGCGAGCGACTTGAGCCGCTCGACGGCTTTGGCGTCCCCCTCGAGGGCCTGCAACATGGCCAGATGAGCCTGGGCCTCCGGGTGCGTGGGCACCACCGCCAGCAGTCTTCGCGCCGTATACGCCACTTCGTCCCAGGCCCCCAGGCTCAAGCAGGCCTGCATCAGACCCACGAGGCTCGAAACATCCTTCGGCTCGCTGGCCAGGGTCGAGAGGCATTGCCGGATCAGCTCATCGGGCCGGGTCTGTGGCAGGGGGCGCGCGCCTTGGGCGCCTGTTTTCGTGGGTGTCATGGGAGAGGGTCGCCGTTACTGAGCGGGCCAGGAGCCCGGCATTCGGTTGGTGGACTGCTGGGAGACGACCCCCATCTCGAGATCGGGAGTGGGAGCGCCCGCGGGGTTCCCGCTCATCCAGGAACGGACGGAACCGAGTGCCGACCCGACAGCGGCCGTGGTCATGGGGGTCGCGTCGAGATTGGCCCTGAGCGTCGGCCCGTGCCCGAGGAGCATCTGGGGCGTTCTCGGCAGGACGCCGGCGCCCGCGTTGCCCTTGATGCCACCGAAATACCCGGCCCTGAGCTTGAGAGTGCCCAGTTCTTGTGAGCTGCCGTTCGCGTCCTTCGTCAGGAGGGTGAGGTTCGCCCTCAGGTTCCCCTCGACCCCGGCGGAGCCCTCGGCCTCGGCCAGGACGTTCGAATCGATGTCCGTGTATGCCCTCATCTTGAGGTCGGCGTTGGCTCCGACCCTGAAGTCGCCTTCCAAGGCAGCCTTGCCGTACAGCTCCTTGCCAAAGAGACTGCCGAGGCGGACCTCGGGCGACTCCACCTTGCCCTGAAGCTTCAGCAGATTGATTTCGGCGAGGGCGGGTGCGATCTCCAGCTCGGCTCCGGACATCTCCATGGACTCCGGAGCACCCAATGCCTTTCCACCCGTCTTGACGTTGACGTTGTAGCCAAGCGTGGCGGAGCCCACCTGCGCCTTGAGTTCCGCTTTCCCGGAGTCGTTGGAGGCTTTCTTGCTGGCCTCCATCGCCTGGGTGGACATGCGATGCCCGACCTCCAAGGGCGTAAAGGTGGCTTCCGCGTGGCCAAATTTCGGGACAGGAGGCCGCGCCGAGGGGGGCTGCGGTGCGCTGTCGATCAGATTGGCCTGGAGAGAGGAGTTCTTGACCTGTGTTTCAGCGGGTTTGTTCTCCTTCTTGAACCAGTTCAGACCCGCGGGCCGGCTGTTCGCGGCGGGAGCGGAAGGACCCGGTTCCGCCGAGGACTGAGGAGTGGACACGGAAGAGTACGCCGCGACCGGGGAATCCATGTGACCAGGCGCGGAACTCGGCCGGGGAGGAAGGGACGCGGCACTCGTCTGGGAAGGAGGAGGCGCGGAACTCGGCCGGGAAGGAGGGGACGCAGTACTCGTCTGGGAAGGAGGAGGCGCGGCACTCGGCCGGAAAGCAGGGGGCGCGGAACTCGGCCGGAAAGGCACGACGGGCGCGGCACTCGGCCGGGGAGTAGGAGGCGCGGAGCCCGGCCGCGGAGGGGGCGGAGTGAGCGACACTGGGGAAGAGGACCCGCCAGAACCCGAAGCCCGCCCGCCCTGACTCTGCGTGGAGAAGCCATCGCCAGGGGGAGCTTGGCGCCCCTGCGAAGACTTCGCCTCGGGACCCTCGTTCCTCCGGGCAGCATTGTCGCTCCCCAGCTCGTCGATGAGATCAGCGGCTTGCGCGGCGTTGCTGGATGCCACCCCAGGGCTCGGCATCGAGTTGGCGCGCTTCCGAAGGGGCTCCCGCTGCGGGGTGGTGGGAGCTGAGCCGGTCGAGTTACGACGGACGGGTGGCTGCTGAATCCTGGTCATGACGCTCCCATGGCGTGCGCGCAGGAGGCTGCGGCGAACAGCGCGTCATGTAGCGTGGCGCGTACGGCTGGGACGTAAACATTGGGCCACAATCCGCCATCCAGGAGAAGGCAACCCGTTTCACCTTCCGAGAAAGGCGAAGGTGGCTGAAACCAGTGGGCCGGGAATGAGGAATGAGAGGGAGCGTTTGATCCCTCTTTCGGGTGAAATCTTCCACCCGCTTTCGGGTGATTCCCACCAGGGCCCGACGCTCTACCCTGGGCACATGACCTGGAAATCAGATTATTCCTCGAAAAAACGTCTTCCCATCCCCCGCAAGGCGATGGTGCTGACAGTGGCGGGCCTGCTGGCGGCGTGTGGAGACCGTGGCGGCCTGGAAGAGACAGCTCCCGAGGTCGCTGGCGGCAGCCGGGGTGCACTGGCCGCGGGCCAGTACAGCCTGGTTTCGGTGCACTCCAACCTGTGCCTGGAAGTCGCTGGCGCCAGCACGGCCGATGGAGCCCAGGTCCAGCAAACCACCTGTGCCAACGTGGCGCATCAACACTTCGAAGTGCTGCCCTTGGCGGATGGCTCCTATCAGTTGCGTGCCGTCCACAGTGGCAAGCCGTTGGACGTGCGCGGGAACAACGCGGTCAATGGCGAGCCGCTCCAGCAGTGGAACGACAACGGCGGGCCCAACCAACGCTTCATCATGACCCCGCAAGGAGAAGCCTACCAGATCAAGGCCGCGCACAGCGGCAAGTGCGTGGACGTGAAGGACATGAGCCAGGCCGTGGGTGGGCTGATCCACCAGTGGGATTGCCATGGCCAGCCCAATCAGCAGTGGCGGCTGGAGGCCTTGACCCAACCGGAGCCCAACCCCTCCGCCCCTCCGCTCAAGTTGCCGCTCGAGTTGCTGGGCGATGGCTCCCCTTCGCTCCCGGCGATCGCCGAGGCCAACCTTCACGTGGACTCCAGCCGGCTCGGCAACGTGAGCCAGTTGTGGTGGACGTGCCACCGCTGCGCCTTCTTTGGCGCCCCCGAGTTCGAGGCGACGAGCCAGCCGCCCACCCGGATCAAGGCCAGCGTGCGCGTGCTCGGAGGCATCAGCCCGGAGCAGGCCGACGGCATTCCCTGGATCGACATCACGGACGCCACCGTGAAGCTGGCCGATGTCGAACGTGTCCAGGGCGGCCTGACCCGCGGCGGGTTCTACACCACGCGCATGAGCCTCGCGCTCGATGCCACCACCCGGGCGAGGCTCGTGGCCGCACCTGGAGCCAACCGCGTCCAGTTCCGTTTCAACGGGACCGATGGTGAGTCCAATGGCTACCGCGTCCTCGACCTCCGGTTGCAAGACGCCCAGGGCAACAGCCTGGCCAGCAACCCCGTGCAGTTCGCCGACATCCAAGCCGAAAAGGTGGCCGGCCAGACGTGGAGTGCCGATGTCACGGCGGGCGAGGCGCTCTGGTATGGCCAGGGCAAGCTCCTCAAGAGCAGTATCGTCAGACGCAACATCACGGCTGCCTGCTCCTCCTGCCACGCGAGCGATGGGCGGGATTTGCAGTACTTCAACTACTCCAACAACGCCATCGTGCAGCGCTCGCGCTTCCACGGCCTGAGCGAGGCACAAGGCAGACAGATCGCCGCCTACATCCGCTACAGCCAGAGGAACGTCCCCCACGTGGCCCAGGCCACGCCGTGGAACCCGCCGTACCAGCCGGGCCAGGGGCTGGACAGCAAACCCATCATCGAATGGGCCGCCGGAGCGGGTCTGGGCGCGGTGCTCGAGACGCCCGCCCAGGCCGTCCAGGCCCTCTTCGGCAAGCCGCCGAGTTCCCTGAGCCAGGCCGACGTCGACGCCGTGATGAACGCCAACGCCACCATGAACGCGCGGGAAGTCGCCATGCCGTTGCAGTACCCCGACTGGAACGCCTGGCTGCCCACGATCCATCCGCTCGACGTGTGGCCCACGGGCGCCAGCAGCGCCGGTTCCTTCGAGAACGGAGCCCAGTGGTCGCAAAGCAGCCGCACCCACCCCAAGGCCAGCGCGGAGCAGATCGAGGCGTGGCTCAAGGCCCACAAGAATCCCAACGGGCAGTATGGGGACTGGAGCCATCTGACCCCGAGCGAGCGCAACGAGATCCAGGGCTACTTCAGCAACTTTGGCTGGGAGGGCTACCGCTTCCTGGGCGGAGGCCGTGGCAACCACATCGCCAGCTCCGGCGAGTACGGCGCACAGGTCGGTGCCCGCCTCCTGGCCGCGCGTGCCGCCAGCACCACGACGGCCAGCGATCCGGCGTCCTTCACCACCAACGCCTTCATCGAGCGCGCCGTCATGAGCATGCTCCACTGGAACGTCATCAAGCAGTGGGAGTGGGCCCACACCCATGGGCTCGAAGGCAATCAGCAGTGGTTCATTGGCGACTTCAACTCCACCACCAAGACCTGGAGAGGCCGGGGTGAGGTGCGAGGCTGGCCCTTCAACACGGTGAGCGTGTTCTTCCTGGCTCCGCACATGCTCTACCAGGCCGACGAGTCTTCGGGGAAGGTCACCCGGGAGTGGTACCTGGCCTGGGAGCGCTCCAACATCGTGGGCTCGTACTACCGGACCAACGCCTGGTACCAGATGCAGGTCTCCATCAACCCGGGCGCTCAAGGCGATTGGGTGAACTTCTCGGTGGACTGGCCCTATCTGACCGGCTTCGACGAGCTCCTGTCACAGAGCCTCGGCACCTCGACGCCCGCGCACGCGAACGCGGCCTTCCTGAGCGACATCCGGCTGCTGCAGGCCCGCATCAAGTCGGCCCAGTACGTCAACAATGACATCCCTCTGTACGTGCCAACCCAGACGAATGGCCTCATCAACAACCGTGGACGCTTCGGCCGGGCGCAGGTCCTGAAGCACCTGACCCCCACCAACTTCATGGACCAGGCGACGACCCAGGGCACCAGCAGGACGCCCTTCAGCAAGCTCGAGCAACTCCAACCGGGCCTGTACCTGAAGGTGCTCAATGGGGCGATCAACCAGTTCAATGTCCTGTACACCGACACGAATCCCGCGGACTGGCGGCGTTGCGATCCAGCCAACACGGAGCTGGGCGAGCCCGAGCCGTATGCCGGGTTCGCGTTCTGTGTGGACCGGACCCGCCAGCCCCTGGCCCAGCCGACAGCGGGCAACTTCGCGATGAACGCGGTGGACGGAAGGGTCACGGCCGAGCAGAAGCAGCAGTATGGCGTCTGGAAGGCCACGCAGCTGGGTGCCGAGGCCCAGCGCATCCAGAAGTGGCGGGATTGGATCTCGCGCGTCTGGCCTTGAACCGCTGGCTGTCTGTCAAGGACCCCGAGAAGCAGGGCTCGAGAACCGGGTGGCGAGCACCCCCGCATCCGTGAGGGGTGGCTCGCAGGCGAAGTTCCGGCACAGGTAGGCGGCGGCGCGTCCGCCCACCGGCTCCCGGCCCAGGAAGGTCTCGCGCATGGAGGGCGGAACGGGGGCCTCCGGCGCCTTCCAGGTGAAGCCAAACGTGGGCGCGTAGACCGTCCGGGATACCGCCAGCAGGGGCTCCACTGCCTCCCGCGTTCCCGCGAAGGTCACGCCTGGCGCGCCATCCACGAGCGCGTCCGCCGCCAGCGCCAGGTGCCCATACCCCATCGGGTTCTTGCGCAACTGCTCGCCCATGCGTGACACGTAGCGCTCGGGCAGCTCCAGGTACTGCTTGTTGGACGTGAGCGCCGCGAGCGCCACCTGCGCCTCCGTCAGCGCCGACGCGCCCGAGGGAAACGCGTTGTCGAACGTCGCGTAGGTGGCCACCACCAGGTCGCCCTGCGTCCTCGGCGCCGTCAGGTACGCCCCCCGCTCCTCATCCCAAAAGAGCGTCTCGGCCGTGCGCACCAGCGCCTCCGCCGCCTCCAGGTAGCGGGGCTCGAAGGTCGCCTGGTAGAGCGCGGTGAGGCCCGCGGCCAGGTCTCCGTAGTCCTCGATGAACCCCGGAATGCGCGCCTGCCCCTCCTGGTACGAGCGCGAGAGCCGCTGGCCGTCCCACAGCTCCGCCAGCACGAAGTCCGCCGCCTTCCGGGCGCTCTCCACCCAGTCGGCCCGGTCGAAGACGCGGCCCGCGAACGCCAGCCCGCGAATCATCAGCCCGTTCCAACCCGCCAGGATCTTGTCGTCCCGGCCCGGCTTCACCCGCCGCTCGCGCGCCTCGAAGAGCCGCCGCCGCGCCTCGCTCAGCCCCGAGGCCACCTCCTCCACTGGCCGCTGGAGCTCCTCGGCCAGGGCCTCCACGGACACCACGGACTCCAGCACCGTGCGCCCATGCTCGAAGTTGCCCAGCGCTGTGACGCGGAAGTGGCGCAGCGCCAGCTCCGCCAGCTCCGGCGGCAACACCTCGCGCACCTGCTCGGGGAGCCACACGAAGAAGCGGCCTTCCTCGCCCTCGCTGTCCGCGTCCTGGGTGGCGTAGAAGCCGCCCCGCGCGTCCGTCATCTCCCGCCGCACGTACTCCGCCGTCTCCTCCACCACCTTGCGCCACAGCGGCCGCGGCTCCACCTGCTGCGCCTCCGCGTACAGGTGCAGCAGCTGCGCGTTGTCGTAGAGCATCTTCTCGAAGTGGGGCACCGTCCACCGCTCGTCCACGGAGTAGCGGTGGAAGCCCCCTCCGAGCTGATCATAGACACCGCCCCGCGCCATCTTCTCCAGCGTCAGCAGCACCGCCTGCTTCAGCGCGTCCTGCTCCGGCGCGCGCCGCCAGGCCCTGAGCACCAGCGCCACGTTCATGGGGTTGGGGAACTTGGGCGCTCCGCCGAAGCCACCATTCACGCCGTCCATCCGTTGCAACAGGGACAGGCCCATGGACACGATGTCCTCCGGCTTCAACGCCGCCGGCGCCGCGTCCAGCCCATGCAGGGCCAGCTCGCCCAGTCCCTCGCGGAACTCCCGCGCCTGGCTCAACAGCTCGCCGCGGTTCGTGTCCCAGGCCTCGCGCAGCGCTTGCAGCACCTTGGGAAAACCCGGCCGTCCATAGCGATCCTTCGGCGGGAAGTAGGTGCCACCGAAGAAGGGCACGAGGTCCGGCGTGAGGAACACCGTCAGCGGCCAGCCGCCCCCCTGCCCCATCAACTGCACCACGCCCTGGTAGAGCTGATCCACGTCCGGCCGCTCCTCGCGGTCCACCTTCACGTTGATGAAGCCCTCGTTCATCAACCGGGCGATGGCCTCGTCCTCGAAGGACTCGTGCGCCATGACGTGGCACCAGTGACAGGCCGAGTAGCCCACCGACAGGAGCAGGGGCTTGTCCTCCGCCCGCGCCCGCGCGAAGGCCTCTTCTCCCCAGGGGTACCAGTCCACCGGGTTGGAGGCGTGCTGCCGCAGGTAGGGAGAGGGTTCTCGCTCGAGTCGGTTGGCCATGGGCGCGAACCTACCGGCCCGGGAAGCGGGAATGTTGGGCAAAGGGCTACGAAGCCCAGGAGTTCACGAGGAAGCCCCCCTCCGGGGTAAGGCGCACCTGGAACAAGGCATCGAAGCCCTCGGCATACGAGGGCCAGCGCAGGTGGTGCCGCGTGATGAGGATGGCCTTGTCCTCCACCCGGGCCCGGCCGACACGCCCCGCGTTGCGCGCGAGGCACGCGTCCAGGTCCGACTCGAAGGCATAGCCCACCACCCGCGCCCCCCGCTCCCGGCCGATGGCGATGAGCGGGGCCCGGTCCTCGAGCCGGGGGTTGGTGTTGTCCACCACCACCGACTCGCCCCGCGCGAGCGCCTCGTCGATGAGCCGGCGCTGCCGCGCCTCGCGCTTGCGCGCGTTGGGCCACAGGTCCTTGCTCACGTGCACGTGCGTGGCCGCGAAGCGCTCCCGGTAGAAGCTGCTCTTGCCCGAGCCCTGTAGCCCAATGAAGAGGACGAGTTCCATGGCGTGCCCTGCGTGACAGTGGCGGCGGCGGCTGTTGTCAGGCCCCCCTCCACGTGGAAACCTGCCCCGCTCTCACGGCGAGGGCCCCATGGACATCCGTACCATCAACAAGCAGAACGAGAAGATTCGTCTGGACGACATCTCGCCGGAACCTCCAGCGGGGACGGACAAGGAGGAGGCGAAGCGGCAACTGGAAGTCCTCGGCGAGGAGCTGTTCGACCTGCAGGACCTGCTGTGGGGCGCGCGGATGAACGCCGTGCTCATCGTCTTGCAAGGCCGGGACACCGCCGGGAAGGATGGCACCATCAAGCACGTCGCGGGCTTCCTCAATCCCCGAGGGCTCAGCATCACCTCCTTCGGCGTGCCCACCCCCGAGGAGCTGGAGCACGACTTCCTCTGGCGCGTCCACAAGGCCACGCCGCGCAAGGGCGAGTTCGGCATCTTCAACCGCTCGCACTACGAGGACGTGCTCGTCTCGCGCGTGAAGGGGCTGGTGCCCGAGTCGCTCTGGAAGGAGCGCTACGGCCACATCCGCGACTTCGAGGAGCTGCTCGCCGAGCATGGGACGATCATCCTCAAATTCTTCCTCCACATCAGCCTCGAGGAGCAGGAGGAGCGGCTGCGCTCGCGCGAGAAGGAGCCGCGCAAGGCGTGGAAGATCAGCGCCGGCGACTGGGAGGACCGGGCCCACTGGGAGGACTACACCCAGGCCTACGAGGAGGTGTTCGCGCGCACGTCGACGAAGAACGCACCCTGGACGATCGTCCCCGCCAACTCCAAGTGGTACCGCAACCTGGTGGTGGCGCACACGCTCGTCGAGACGCTCCGGCCCTACCGTGACGCCTGGCAGGGCAGGCTCGACGAGGTGGGCCAGGAGAAGAAGAAGGAACTGGCCGCCTGGCGCAAGGACAAGTGAAGGGAGCACGGAGAGCATCATGTCCGTCCGGGAACTGTGGATCTCCGGCTACCGCTCGGTGCACGCGTTGCGCTTCGAGCTCGCGCCGGTGACGGTGGTGGTGGGCCCCAATGGCAGCGGCAAGACGAACGTCTACCGCTCGCTGTACCTGCTGCACGCCGCGGCCCGGGGGGACTTCGCGCACACGCTGGCCGAGGAAGGAGGAATGCCCTCGGCGCTGTGGGCGGGAGCGCGCAAGAAGACGGAGACGGCGCGCGTCACCGTGGGCGTGCGCCTGGAGGACCTGGCCTACGAGCTGTCCTGTGGGCTCGTGCCACCGCCCCAAGGCCCCTTCCTGCTCGACCCGGACGTGAAGGAGGAGACGGTCTGGGTGCACGAGGGCACACGCCGGCACGTGGTGGCCGAGCGCCGCGCCCAGAGCGTCTTCGCGCGGGACGCGGAGGGCCGCCGCACCACCTTCGCCGCCAGGCTGTGGGGCCACGAGTCCGTGCTGGCGCAGATCTCCGAGCCGCACCGGTATCCCCTGCTGAGCGCGCTGCGCGCGGAGCTGCTCCAGTGGCGCTTCTATCACCACTTCCGGACCGACCCCGAGTCGCCCCTGCGCCACGAGCAGGTCGGCGTGCGCACCCCCGCGCTGGCCCATGACGGGAGGGATCTGGCCGCGGCGTTGATGACCATCCAGGAGATCGGAGACACCCGGGCGATGCACGACGCCGTGACGCGGGCCTTTCCTGGCGCCCGGCTGGAGCTGGATTCCGAGGACGGACGCTTCTCGATCCACCTGCACATGCCGGGGCTCGGCCGCCCCCTGGGCGCGACGGAGCTGTCCGACGGAACCCTGCGCTACCTGTGTCTGCTCGCCGCCCTGCTCTCTCCCAGGCCGCCCCCCTTCCTCGCGCTCAACGAGCCCGAGACGAGCCTGCATCCCTCTCTCCTCGAGCCACTCGCCCGTCTCATCGCCGACGCGAGCCGCCGGGGGCAGATCTTCGTCACCACGCACGCCCAGGAGCTCGCCTCCGCCCTGGAGAAGAACACCCGCGCGGCCCTCCTGACACTGCACCGGAACGGAGGCGCCACGGAACTCGTGGAGGAAGCGGAGGACTAGTACGGGTACCGGGGGTCACGCGAAGCGACGAGGCGTACCATCATCGGCGAGTGGTAGCGCGGGTCCATGCCGAGCGCCAGACGGAGGACCAGTCCGGGGAGCTCCCAGGTGCGCTCGGACTGCGCGATGTCCACGGGCTCCTTGTCCGTGAGCATGGCCTCGGACTGGAGGTGGTCGAGCTTGCCGGGGCCGAAGCGGGAGGTGAGCCGCGCGGCGAGGGAGTCGTAGACCGCCCTGCGCGCGCTCTCCAGGCGCAGAAGGCACGCATCGCTCTGCTCTTGCGAGGCTCCTCCGGGGAAGCACTCATCCGGGTTGTCCGAGCGCTGGATGACGAGCACCGCTGGGGCATGTCCCTCGAAGCGCATCACGCGGATGTCCACCGTGCCGAAAGGCTCCAGGTGCGCGTCCGTGGCCACGACCTCCACGGCCACGAGCTCACGCCCCTCCTCGTCCTTCCAGTCCCTGGGGTCATGATCCGTCTCCCACACCCGCGCTTCCGGAAAGCGCGCGCGCAGACTGTCCGCGTCGGTGCTCCAGTCGATAGGCCCGAACATGTCGGGCAGGGGTGTCTCCGCCAACTGGGCCGCGGGAGGCGGCGTACTGGCACGACAGGTGCACAACAGGGTGAGGACGAGGAGCCACAGGTGACGGTGCATGACGGGGTTTAATGCACAGCGCGCGCCATCGAGTTCTTTGACACCTGATGCGACTGACGTCGGGCATGGCATAAACCCCTCCCATGCCTCGCGACGTCTCCTTCTTCGACTCCCTGGGCCGCCTCCTCTCCATGGAGCGCGACGCCGAGCGCGCCCGCACGGCGGCCCTCGCCGAGGGCATGTCCCTCCAGCAGCGCGCCGAACAGGGCCTGTCCTTCCTCGACCTGGAGAGCCTGGAGGAAGAAGTGGGCCTCGGAGGCCGCGTCCTCGTCACGCTCGCGCGCCAGGACCGCGCCCGCTTCCCCGCCCGGCTCGACAACGGCGACCAGGTAGCCGTCTTCCCCCGCCGCGCCGAGGTGAAGGAGCCCGCCCGGGCCCTCGTCACCCGCGCCACCGCCACCCGCGTCCAGCTCGCCTTCGACCGCTCCCCTCCCCCCTTCATCCACGAGGGCCTGCTGCGGCTCGACCGCGTCCCCAACGACGTCACCTACGAGCGCATGCGCGCCGGCCTCTCCCGGGTCAAGGCGCTCGACAAGGGCCTGGGCCGCCGCAAGCGCGAGGTGCTGCTCGGCAACGAGCCCCCCCGCTTCGACTCCCTGCGCGAGTTCACCCCCTCGCGCCCCCTCAACCCCGAGCAGCATGACGCCGTCGCCCGCGCGCTCGCCGCCGAGGACTTCTTCCTCGTGCACGGCCCTCCCGGCACCGGCAAGAGCACCGTGCTCGCCGAGGTGGCCGCCCAGGCCGTCGCCCAGGGCCAGCGCCTGCTGTGCGCCGCCGCCAGCAACGCCGCCGTGGACCACCTGCTCGACTTGTGCCTGGACAAGGGCCTGCGCGCGGTGCGCGTGGGCCACCCCGCCCGCGTCACGCCCCGGCTCCAGGAGCACACCCTGGATCTCATCGTCGAGGACCACCCCGACCGCGTCCTCTCGCGCGAGCTCTTCGACGAGGCCTTCTCGCTGCTCGGCTACGCGCGCCGCCAGCGCACCCAGGGCCGCAGCCGCGAGCGTTTCTCCAACGCCCGCGCCTCCACCACCGAGGCCAAGGGCCTGCTGGACGAGGCGCGCGCCCTCGAGCGCAAGGCCGTGCGCAACGTGCTGGAGCGCGCCCAGGTGGTGTGCGTGACGCTCGCGAGCCTCGACTCCGGAGTGCTCGCCCACGAGGAGTTCGACCTCGCGCTGCTGGACGAGGCCGCCCAATCCACCGAGCCGCTCGCCCTGCTCGGCTTCCTGCGCGCCCCCAAGGTGGTGCTCGCGGGCGACCCCCAGCAGCTCCCCCCCACCATCCTCTCCCCCGAGGCCGCCAAGGCGGGCCTGGCCGTGAGCCTCTTCGAGCGCCTGCTCGCGGACCACGGGGACGGCGTCAAGCGCATGCTGCGCGAGCAGTACCGGATGAACACCGCCATCATGACCTTCCCCTCGAAGGAGATGTATGGCGGCGAGCTGCGCGCCCACCCGAGCGTGGCCGGGCGAACCCTGGCGGACGTGCTGCCACCGGAGGCTCGGGGAGACTTCCCGCCCGTGCTCTACCTCGACACGGCCGGCAAGGGCTTCGAGGAGGAGCAGGAGAAGGACACCGGCAGCCTCTTCAACACCGGCGAGGCGGACCTGATCGTCGCCCGGGTGAGGGAGCTGCTCGCCGCGGGGCTCGCGCCGCGCGAGCTGGCCGTCATCACCCCCTATCGCGCCCAGGCCCACGCCCTGCGCGAGCGCGTGGAGCCGCTCTCGCCCGACGTGGAGGTGGACACCGTGGATGCCTTCCAGGGGCGGGAGAAGGACGCCATCCTCCTGAGCCTCGTGCGCTCCAACTCCGAGGGGCAGATTGGCTTCCTCTCGGACCTGCGCCGCATGAACGTGGCGCTCACCCGCGCCCGCCGGCACCTCTTCGTCGTGGGCGACTCGGCCACCCTCAGCGGCCACGCCTTCTACGCGCGCTTCATCGAGTCCACCCAGGAGGGCGCGGGCTACCGCTCCGCCTGGGAATGGCCAGACCCCAACGAGGTCCCCTGAAAGCACTCGCGGACTTCTGGGAACGCATCACTCATCGACCGCATTCAGGATGTCGTGCAGCGCCTCTTCCTTGAAGTCGTTGAGCAACGTCCTCGTGCCCCCAGCGACATAGTACAAATCGAGATAGGCCGCCGAGTCCCGGGAGAAGGCCCTCACCCTATCCAGGACGCAGAAGACACCAAAAAGGCAGGCATGGGCGGCCTCGGCCGCTACCCATCGGACCATTTCACGGTCCTCGGGCCCCAGCTGCTTGAACCACTTGGAGGCCTTGACGAGATCCAGAGCCGGACGCCGGCCAGGAGGCGACTCCAGGTTCTTGAGGACCCCATCCGCCGCGCTGTCCCTCGCAACCATCTTCAAGACCGAAACGAACTCTTCTCGCGTCATCGTCATTTGCGCTTGGCCGCCTTCTCATTCCAAACCTTGCTTCGTGTGCCTTCTACGAGTCGTCTGACACCCTTCCCGGGGCGTCCTCACGCGCCAGCGCTTCCCGCATTCGCTGCGCATCGGCCACGAAGCTCCGGGAGGCCAGGTAGATGAACAGCGAGGTGAGCAGGAGCATCACGGGGATGAGGAACAAGGCGCCGTGCAGCCCCATCGCCTTGAACGCCTCGGTCACCTCCGTCGCCCCCGCCGCGCGCATCGCGGCCAGGGTGAGTGCGTCGGAGAGGCCACCCACCACGGCCGGGCCCAGCGCGCCGCCCAGCAGGTACATGCCCGCGAAGTACAGCGCGACGGCCGTGGCCCTCAGGCGCGGCTCCACCACGTCGTGGATGGCCGGGTAGACGCTCGTGTAGTAGTTGAAGAGCCCGAGCCAGCCGAGCCCGAAGAGGACGGCGAAGAGCGGGACCGACGCGCGGCCGGAGAGCAGCGCGAGCCCGGTGCCGACCGCTCCGAACAGCATGCTGACGGCCCCGAAGACGAGGCGTCCCCGCTCCCACCGCGCGTGGAGTCTGTCCGCCACCGAGCCCCCCAGCGTCAGCCCCACCAGGCCCGTGAAGCCCGTGATGAAGCCGGTCAGCACGGCCGCCGGCACCAGCGCCAACCCGAAGTAGCGCTGCAACATGGGGACGAGAAAGGTGTTGCCCGCGTAGGAGGCGAAGTTCAGCGTCACCCCCGAGAGGATGAGCCAGAGGAGCGTGCGCAGGCCGAGCAGCGTGCGGATGGGGCGAGCCACGGCCGCCTGCGTCCCACGCACCTCCTCGCTCGCCCCGCGCGTCGGCTCCCGGATGCGGAAGAGCGCGAAGGCGAGCACCACGCCCGGCACGGCGGCGATGACGAAGGGCGCCCGCCAGCTGCCGAAGGCCGTCACCATGCCGCCCACCGTGAAGAACGCGAGCATCACCCCGAGCGGCAGCCCGAGCATGTAGAGGCCCGTGGCGCGGGCGCGCCGGTTCGCCGGGTAGAGGTCCGAGATGAGCGAGCTGGCCGCTGGCGCGTAGCTGGCCTCGCCCACCCCCACGCCCATGCGCAGGAGGAAGAACGAGGCATAGCTCCACGCCAGGGCGTTGAGCCCGGTGAACGCACTCCACACCACCAGGCCCCAGCCGAGCACCTTCCGCCGTGCCCCCGTGTCGGCGAGCCTGCCGAGCGGGATGCCCGCGACGGCGTACACCAGGGTGAAGGCCGCGGACAGGAGCCCCACCTGCAGGTCGCTCAGGCCGTACTCCTTGCGCAGCGGCTCGATGACGATGGCGGGGATGGTGCGATCGAAGAAGTTGAGGAGGTTGGCGAGGAAGAGCAGGAGGAGGATGCCTCCCGCGTGGACCCGCTGCCGGTCTGTGCCATTGCTCAAGGGAATCGCCTTTGGGGCGGACATCGCGGCCGCCGTACGTTCGTCGCGGCGAGCTTGGCACGGATGAACCGCCAGTACCCCACGGCAAGCAGGCGGGTCAGTTGATCGTGCTCATCTCCTTCCTCCTGCCGCGAGGGGGGAGCGGAGGCCGCTCGTATCCGACGTGGGCGCGCTGGCCAGCCGGACGTGAGAGGAGAACCGCAGGTTCTGGTCTTCCACCGGATCCTCCCGCAGCAGCTTGACGTCCGAGTGGTAGTCCATCGACATCAACCACGGGGCCCGGTTGCCCTGGCGCGGCAACGCGTCGACGGAGCGCTGTACGTACCCGGCGCCGAAGTCGAGCAGCGGCCGGGTCGGCATCGCCGGGTCATTCAGTTCGGGGGTGCAGAGGGTGTGGCCATGGGCATCCATGTACGCGAGCAGGCGGCAGAAGTGCTCGCACAGCAGGCCGATCTTCAGCGTCCAGGACGAGTTGGTGTAGCCGATGGCGACCGAGAAGTTCGGCACCCCGTTGAGCATCATGCCCCTGAAGACGACCTTGTCGGGCAGGTGCACCGGCACTCCGTCGACGGTCAGCGCCATGCCTCCGAGCGCCTGGAGATTCAACCCGGTGGCGGTGATGATGATGTCGGCCTCGAGCTCCCGGCCCGACTTCAGCCGGAGGCCCCGCTCGGTGAAGGTCTCGATGTGGTCGGTGACCATCGACGCGCGGCCGCTGCTGATGGCCTTGAAGAGATCCGCGTCGGGGACCACGCACAGCCGCTGGTCCCACGGGTCGTAGGGCGGGTTGAAGTGCTCGTCGACCGGATACCCCTTCGGCAGTTGCCTGGCGTTGAGGTAGCGGATGAGACGCCGGGCCGCATGCGGGTAGCGCTGGCAGAAGCGCCAGATCGCACGCTGCTTGGCGATTTCCTTGCGCCGCGTGAGTTCGTGAGCCCGGTCCTTCGGGAGGAACTTCCGCAGAAGCTTCGCGATCGCATCCTCGGAGGGGACGGGCAGGATATAGGAGGGCGTGCGCTGCAGCATCGTCACGTGCGCCGCCGCTTCGGCCAGCGCCGGCACCAGCGTCACGGCGGTGGCGCCACTCCCGATGACGATGACGCGCTTGCCCGCGCAGTCGAGGTCCTCGGGCCAGTGCTGCGGATGGACGATCCGGCCCTTGAAGCGCTCGGTTCCCTCGAACCGGGGAGCGAACCCCTGGTCGTAGCGGTAGTAGCCACCGGCGCAGAACAGCCACCGGCACGAGAGCCTCGTGCGCTCGCCGGTGTCGGTGCGCTCGACGTCGACGAGCCATCGCGCATCCCTGCTGGACCAGGCCGCGCCGAGCACCTTGTGGTGGAGTCGAATCTTGCGGTCGATCCCGTACTCGGCCGCGGTCTCGCGCAGGTAGGCGAGGATGGCGTCCGCGCCAGCGATCGTCTTGTCGCTCGTCCACGGCTTGAACTCGTACCCGAACGTGTGCAGGTCCGAGTCGGAGCGGATGCCGGGATAGCGGAAGAGATCCCACGTGCCACCGGTGGCACCACGGGCCTCGAGAATGGCGTACGACTTCGAGGGAAGCTCCCGTTGCAGGTAGTAGGCCGCGCCAATCCCCGAGATGCCGGCGCCGACGATCAACACGTCGACATGTTCGGGAGGGGCCGCGGCGAGCGTGGGGGTCATGAGGGTCTCCTTTGTTACTCGAGGATGGCCAAGGCGAGGCGCCGCAACAAGGTACAGACCGCACCAGAATGAGCTAGGAGTGGTGCAACATGCACCGTCGACAAGGCAGGTCGGGCTCACGGCAGCGCCCCTCGGAGCGGATGCGCGAGTTGATGCGCCTGGGGGCCGAAAGGGCCCTGAACGCGCCACCTCAATGGCTCAAGGAGCTCGATGAGGCCACGCTGTCGCCCGAGAACATGAAGGTCATCGCGGAGGACCCGGTCCTCGCCGCGGCGATGCGCAGGACGAACCACGCGAACCTCATCCACTGGGCGGCGGCGAACGTGCGTGACCCGGGTGCGCCCGTCGCGGCGAACCTCAGCCCCGAGGCGATCGGCATCGCACGCGACCTCGTGCGCCGTGGGGTCAACGAGGCCGCGCTGAACGCCTACCGCACCGGGCAGAACGCGGCCTGGCTCCGGTGGATGTCCATTGCCTTCGAGCTGACCTCCGACCCGGACGAGCTGCGCGAGCTGCTCGACCTGTCGGCCCGCTCCATCTCCTCGTTCATCGACGCGACGATCACGGGCATCTCCACCCAGATGGCGGCGGAGCGCGACGAGCTCACCCGCGGCACCCACGCCGAGCGCCGCGAGGTCGTCGCGCTCATCCTCGATGGTGCGCCCATCTCCCCCCAGGTCGCCGCACGGCGCCTCGGGTACAGGCTCGACCAGGACCACCGCGCTGCCGTCGTGTGGAGCGACGAAGCCGGGTTGGACCCCGGCTCGCTGGAAAGGGCGGCCGACGCCCTGGCCCGCACATCCGGTGCACCACGCCCCCTCACGGTTGTCGCCAGCGCGGCCACCCTGTGGGTGTGGCTGCCGGGAGGAACTGAACCGGACCTCGAGCAGGTGCGCTCAGCGACCCAGCGGCTGCCTGGCGTCCGCATCGCCCTCGGCTCCACCGGCCGTGGAGTCGATGGCTTTCGTCGCGGTCACCTCGATGCCCTCGAGACCCAGCGAATGCTCGCGCGCCTGGGGGCGGAGCAGCGCATCGTCACCTTCGACATGGTCCGGCTCGTCTCCCTGGTGACCCAGGATCCCGAGGGCGCGGACCAGTTCGTCAAGCACACGCTCGGAGACCTCGAGACGGCCAGTCCGGAGCTCCGGAACACCCTCCTGACGTTCCTCGACGAGGGGTGCAACGCCGCCCGTACAGCGACCCGCCTCCACACCCATCGCAACACCCTGCTGCGCCGGCTCGCCCGTGCCGAGGAACTTCTCCCACGGCCGCTCAAGCACAACCGCGTGCACGTCGCCGTCGCGCTCGAGGTGCTCCGCTGGCGGAAACCCGGCACATGATTGGACGAGTCATGCGGCCTTCCGCAATCCCCACTCCCCTTCCGCCTCACGCGCCAGCTCTTCCCGAATCCGCCGCGCGTCGGCCACGAAGGTGCGTGAGGCCAGATAGATGAACAGCGAGGTGAACAGAAGCATCACTGGAACGAGGAACATGGCGCTGTGCAGTCCCATCGCCTTGAAGGCCTCCGTCACCTCGCCAGCCCCCGCCTCGCGCATCGCGGCGAGGGTGAAGGCGTCGGAGAGCCCGCCCACCACGGCCGAGCCCAGGGCGCCGCCGAGCACGTAGATGCCCGCGAAGACGAGTGCCACCGCCCGCGCCCTCAGGCGTGGATCCACCACGTCGTGAATGGCCGGGTAGACGGTCGTGTAGAAGTTGTAGAGCCCGAGCCAACCCAGCCCGAAGCACATGGCGAACAGGGGTACCGACCCCCGGCCCGAGAGCAGCGCGAGCCCCGTGCCGAGCGCGCCCGCCAGCAGGCTGACGGCCCCGAAGAGGAGGCGGCCCCGCTCTGACCGCGCGTGCATCCGGTCGGCGACCCAACCGCCGAGCGTCAGCCCCACCAACCCGGTGACGCCCGTGATGAAGCCAGTCACCACCGCCGCCCGCACCAGCGGCAGCCCGAAGTAGCGTTGCAACAGCGGCACCAGGAAGCTGTTGCCCGCGTACGAGGCGAAGTTGAGCGTCACCCCCGAGAGGGTCAGCCAGAGGAGCGTGCGGGTGCGCAGCAGCGTGCGGATGGGCTGCTCGATGGGGTGTCGCGAAACGCCAGCCACCTCGCTCGCCCCGCGCGCCGGCTCCCGGATGCGGAACATGAAGAGCGCCAGCACCATCCCCGGCAGAGCGGCGATGACGAAGGGCGCCCGCCAGGAGCCAAAGGCCGACACCATGCCGCCCACGGTGAAGAAGGCGAGCATCAGCCCCGCCGGCAACCCCAACATGTAGATGCCCGTGGCGCGCGCCCGTCGGTTCGCGGGGTACAGGTCGGAGATGAGCGAACTGGCCGCCGGCGCGTAGCTGGCCTCGCCCACCCCGACGCCCAGGCGCATGAGGAAGAAGGAGGCGTAGTTCCACGCCAGGGCGTTGAGCCCGGTGAAGGCGCTCCACACCACCAGCCCCCAGCCGAGCACCTTGCGACGCGCGCCCGTGTCCGCCAGCCCGCCGAGTGGGAGGCCCGCGACGGCGTACACCAGGGTGAAGGCCGTGAAGACGAGCCCCAGTTGCAAATCACTCAGGCCGTACTCCTTGCGGAGCGGCTCGGTGATGATGGCCGGAATGGTGCGATCGAAGAAGTTGAGAAGGTTGGCGAGGAAGAGCAGGAGCAGAACTCCACCCGCCTGAACCCGCTGCCGGTTTGCGCCGTTGATCAAGGAAAACTCCTCTGAGATGACAGGGCACGGCCGACCGCGCCTGGACCGCATGGCGAGGGAAATGTCACCGGTGCCCTGGATGATGTGAACGGGCGACAGGCCCGAGAGTCCGGCGAGGAGCGAGCTGAGCAGCGGGCCGCTCGGGGCATCGGGGCTGGCCCACCAACGCCCCCTTCCACCCACTCGGCGGCACGGAGCATGACGTCGCGATTCTCCACCTCGGACACCTCTGGATTGGACATCTTCAGGTCCAGCCCTGGGGAAAACAAGACTCGAGGGCCACACCACTCAGCCCGACTTCGCGCGCTCCGCGACGCCAGGTGCCGGGAACAGGGCTCGACGAAGCGCGGCCGTGTAGACCCCACGGAAGTCGCGCGCGACTCCAGCACCGCGGGTGATGACGTCGAAACCGTGGAAGGCACCAGGCACCACGGCGACGTCGCACGGCACGCCGGCGGCATCCAGGCGTCTGGCGTACGCGAGATCCTCGTCGTGGAAGAGGTCGCAGGTGCCCACGCCCAACCAGGCCGGAGGCAGTCCCGAGAGCTCCTCGCGCCGCGCGGGCGCCGCATGCGCCGGCACCTGCGCCCCCCCCGGCTCGCGCCCCAGGTAGGACCTCCAGCCGAACACGTTGCTGCCCTGGTTCCAGGCGCGGTGGCTCGTGCCGTCGATGTCCGTGCGCGTCGTCGTGCGGTCGTCCAGCATCGGGTAGACGAGCAGCTGGAAGGCGGGCCGAACCTCCCCGCGATCGTGCGCCAGCTGAGCCAGTGCCGCCGTGAGACCCCCGCCAGCGCTCGCCCCGCCAATGGCGATGCGCTCGGAGAGGACGCCGAGCACCCCCGCCTGGGCGAAGAGCCACCGCAGCGCCGCGTAGCAGTCCTCCAGCGGTGCCGGGAAGGGGTGCTCGGGTGCCAGCCGGTAATCCACCGAGGCGACGAGGATGCCCAGCTCACGCGCGAACTCGACGCAAAGAACATCGTCCTGCTCCGGCCGGCCGATGACGTATCCGCCCCCGTGAATCCACAGGAGAGCCGGCGTCGGACCCTGGACCGTCCGGGGCCGATAGGTCCGCACGCGCACGGGTGGCGCCCCCGCGGACCCGGGCACCCGCACGTCCTCCACGGCCACGTCCTCGGGGACGCGGGGCGTCCGCTGGAGGCGGGTGAGGAACCGCATCACCGCGAGCACCGGCTGGGACATCGTGACGTTCGGAATGAGGCGCGCGGCGCGTTGCAGGTCAGGGTGGAACGGATTCGCGGCTTGCTTCATGTCTCTGCTCCTTCATTCGTGTCAGTTCAGGCCTCGCCTTCGTCGACGATCGCCTGGGTCGTGGCCGCCAGCCACCGGCGGGTGGAGGCGAGGCGCGCCCCGGCGAGTGGCTGGAGGGGCAGCAACCTCCAACTGGTGAGGAAGCCGCTCCAGAGGACGTTGAGCCGCGCCGCCCGCCCCTCGCCGTCCGGTGCGCCCAGCCATCTGGCCAACGGGGCGATCACCTTCGTCTGGAGAAACTCGACGCTCGCCGCATGTGCCGCGGGGTCGGCCGCCGAGAGGATCATCATCGCCAACGGGCCCGATGCGTCCCGCGTGTCGAAGAGGGCCGCCACCATGTCCGCTCCAAAGCGGCACCGCTCTCCGCGCAGCATGGGGGAGATGTCGATCAACTGCTCCAGCGTCGCCCGGAACAGCCCCTCCTTCGAACCGAAGTAGCGGCCGACGAGCGCGGAATTCACCCCGGCGAGCTCCGCCACGTCTCGCACGCCGGTATTGGCGAAGCCCCGCGTCGAGAACAGCGTCCGCGCGGCGTTGAGGATCGCGGTGCGCGTGCGCTCGGCATCGCGCTGGCGCGTCGCTTTCTTCGGCTCCGTCCGGCCAGAGATGTACACGGGTGTTTACTTACGACAACGACTGGGCTATGTCCATGATGTACACAGCCGTGTACATGTCCCGCGGCTGTCGAGCCGAAAGGAAGTGGGCGGATGATTGCGTCGAAGAAGGGTGAGGTCTCGTTCTCTCCGGAAGCGCTGAAGGAGAAGTACCGGCTCGAGCGCGAGAAGCGGCTGCGTGCGGACGGCAACGCGCAGTACGTCGACCTCAGCGGCGTCTACGCGGACTTCGACAAGGATCCCTACGTCGAGCCCGGCTTCACCCGTCCGGCGGTGACCGAGAAGATCGACGTGCTGATTGTCGGCGGTGGCTTTGGCGGCATGCTCGCCGGGGTGCGGCTGCGCCAGGCGGGCGTGGAGTCCATCCGCATCATCGAGAAGGGCGGCGACTTCGGCGGCACCTGGTACTGGAACCGCTATCCGGGCGCGGCGTGCGACGTGGAATCCTATATCTACCTGCCGCTGCTCGAGGAAACCGGCTACATGCCGACGGAGAAGTACGCCAAGGCGCCGGAGATCTTCGCCCACTGCCAGCGCATCGGCCGCCAGTTCGACCTCTACAAGGCGGCGCTGTTCCAGACCGAGGTCGAGCAGATGCACTGGGACGAGGACGCCAGGCGGTGGAGCGTCACGACGGACCGGGGCGACAAGCTCGCGGCGCGGTTCGTCATCATCGCCGGTGGCATCCTCCACAAGGCGAAGCTGCCCGGCATCCCGGGAATCGAGACCTTCAAGGGCCACAGCTTCCACACCAGCCGGTGGGACTATGCCTATACCGGTGGCAGCCCCACGAGCGGTATGGACAAGCTGGCCGACAAGCGCGTGGGCATCATCGGCACGGGCGCGACCTCGGTCCAGGCCATCCCCCACCTCGGGGCCGCGGCCAAACAGTTGTACGTCTTCCAGCGCACGCCCTCGGGCGTCGGCGTGCGCGACAACCAGCCGACGGATCCGGAATGGGTGAAGACGCTCAAGCCCGGCTGGCAGCAGGAGCGCATCCTCAACTTCACCGCGCTCGTCTCCGGCCGCCAGCAGGACGTCGACATGGTGCGGGACGGTTGGACCTACATCTTCCAGGACAATGACAGCCGCCGCGCGGAGACCCCCGAGCAGGCCGCCGAGCTGCGCCAGTTGGCGGACTTCCGCAAGATGGAGGAGATCCGCGCGCGGGTGGACGCCATCGTCAAGGATCCGGCGACGGCCGAGGCGCTCAAGCCCTACTACAACCAGATGTGCAAGCGGCCCTGCTTCCACGACGAGTACCTGGACACGTTCAACCGTCCCAACGTCCAGCTCGTCGACACCGAGGGCAAGGGCGTGGAGCGCATCACCTCCACCGGCGTGGTGGTGAAGGGCAAGGAGTACGAGGTCGACTGCCTCATCTACGCCTCGGGCTTCGAGATCTCCTCCGAGTATACCCGCCGGCTCGGCTTCGACATCCACGGGCGCGGCGGCAAGTCCCTGCGCGAGAGCTGGGCCGAAGGCGCGGCGACGCTGCACGGCATGCACAGCCGCGGCTATCCGAACCTCTTGATGTTCAGCCTCACCCAGAGCGGGTGGGCGATCAATTTCGTTTCCATCCTCAACGAGCAATCGCAACACGCCGCCTACATCATCGGGCGTTGCCTGAAGCAGGGCATCGAGACCGTCGAGGCGACGGAGCAGGCGCAGCAGCAGTGGTGGGAGGTGATCCTCGGCAGCCTCATGAAGCAGGCCTCCTTCGGCGGTGTCGAATGCACGCCGGGCTACTTCAACAACGAGGGCGCCCCGCCTCCCCCGAGCACGATGCGCAACGCTCCTTTCTCGGGCGGAACGATCGAGTTCATCGAGCTGCTGCGCAACTGGCGCGAGGGAGACGAGCTCGCGGGCCTGGAACTCACGAGAACACAGCCATGAAGGTCCAGAACAAGATCATCGTCGTGACCGGCGGCGGAAATGGCATGGGCAGGGAGCTCGTCCTCGCGCTTCTGTCCAGGGGCGCGAGCGTCGCCGCCGTGGACATCAACGCGTCCGCCCTCGAGGAGACCGTCGCGCTCGCGGGGGTGAACCGGGCCAACCTGGCCACCTACACCGTGAACATCACGGACCGGGCCGTGGTGGAGGCACTCCCGGAGCAGGTCATCTCCCGCTTCGGGGCGGTCGACGGCATCATCAACAACGCGGGCGTCATCCAACCCTTCGTCAAGCTGAAGGACCTCGATTACGCGGCGATCGACCGGGTGATGAACGTCAACCTGTTCGGCACGCTCTACATGACCAAGGCGTTCCTGCCCCACCTGCTCGCACGCCCGGAGGCGCACATCACGAACATCTCCAGCATGGGGGGCTTCCTGCCCGTGCCGGGACAGACCATCTACGGAGCCGCCAAGGCGGCCGTCAAACTGCTGACGGAGGGTTTGAACTCGGAGCTGATGGGGACGAACGTGCGGGTCACCGTGGTCTTCCCCGGGGCAATTGGCACGAACATCGCGGCGAACTCGGGGGTGATGAACACCCTGCAAGTGAAGAGCGGGGACACGTCCATCAAGATGCTCGCCCCCGCCAAGGCCGCGCAGATCATCCTCGAAGGCATCGAGAACAACCGCTACCGCGTCCTGGTAGGCTCCGACTCCAGGTTCATGGACGCCATCTACAGACTGAACCCCCAGCGCGCGGCGCGGTTCATCCTCAATCAGATGAGCAGTTTGTTGCCACAATAGGAACGACTCCCATGATCGATCCCAACACCCTGTCCCTGCCAGACAACGCCACCCTGCTCACCCGCCTGAGCGTGGCGCGCCAGTGCCTGAATGTGCTCAGGCACGATCCAGCGAATCCCACCTGCGGCCAGCTCATCAACATCTGCCTGGACCTCAACGTCTACGCCTCACTCGTCCAGCAACTCCAGCGCAGCGAGGAGGGACGCCGCCTGCTGTCCGAGCGCCCTTCCCTGCAGGGCAAGGAGCTGGACCTGGCCGCGCTGGAGCGCCTGCCCCCGGGAACGCTCGGCCACGAGTTCGCGCGCTACTTCCGCGACAACAAGATCTCCCCCTTCGAGACGACGCTCGAGCTCAAGAACGACGTCGACTTCATTGGCAAGCGCTACCGCGAGACGCATGATCTGTTGCACGTGCTGACGGGCTACGCCACGGACGTGATGGGCGAGATGGAGCTGCAGGCATACGCCCTGGGCAACCTGGGGATCCGGACCGCGGCGTTCATCCTGATGTTCAGCACGCTCGAACACCTCAAGGCGCCGCGGTCCGTCGGGCGGTCCGAGTACCTGCGGCGGGTCCGGGCCGCGTACCAGCGTGGCCGCGCGTCCCAGCAGTTCCTCGACTTCCCGTTCGAGGAGCACTGGGAGACCCCCGTGGCCACGCTCAGCGCGCGGCTGTGCGCTCCCGCGCAGCGGATGAACTGACGGCATCGCCCTCCCCGCCCGAGAATTCTTGTTAGCCTGCGGGCCATGGAAAAGCGCTTACGTCTCGGCCTGCTCGGTGCGGCTCGCATCACGCCCTTTGCCATCATGCGCTCCTTGCCCGCGGTCCCCACCGTGCTCGTCACGGCGGTGGCCGCGCGCGACGCCACACGGGCTCACGCGTTCGCCAGGCGCCACGGCGTTCCCAAGGTGCATACGGGTTATCAAGCGCTGCTCGACGATCCCGAGATCGACGCCATCTACAATCCCTTGCCCAACAGCCTGCACGCCGAGTGGACCATTCGCGCGCTCGAGGCCGGCAAACACGTGTTGTGCGAGAAGCCGCTGGCCAGCAACGAGAGCGAGGCCGTGCGGATGGCCGAAGCCGCGCGCCGCAACGGCCGCGTGTTGATGGAGGCCTTCCACTACCGCTTCCATCCGCTGATGGCGCGGGTGCTCGAGGTGCTGCGGGCGGGCGAGCTCGGCCGCATCGAGCACGTGCACACGGCGATGTGCATCCCGCTCCCCATGCGCAACGACATCCGCTTCCGCCTCGACCTCTCCGGCGGCGCCACCATGGACGTGGGCAGCTACGCCCTGCACATGCTGCGCACGGTGACCGGCAAGGAGCCCCAGGTGAGCTCGGCGCGCGCCACGTTGCGCTCGCCCGGTGTGGACCGCGCCATGGAGGCCGACTTCACCTTCGAGGATGGCAGCACCGGCTCCATGGAGTGCTCGTTGTGGTCGCGCAAGCTGCTCGAGATCAGCCTCCACGTGCGCGGCAGCGAGGGCTGGCTGCGGGTGTTCAACCCCACGATGCCGCAGCTCTATCATCACCTGACGGTGGTGAGCAGAGGTCAGAAGCGCAGGGAGCGGGTGAAGAGCGAGGCCACCTACACCCACCAGTTGCGGCAGTTCGCGAGCGTGGTGCTGAAGGGTGCGGCGCCGCTCGTCACGCTCGAGGACTCGATCGCCAACATGCGCCTGATCGACACGGTCTACCGCGCCGCCGGGCTCGAGCCCCGTGCCCACACATGAAGGCCGTGCCCACCAACTGAAGACAGCGTCGAGCCCCACCCCGTCTCAGGGGGTGCCCTGGGATGCCTCCCGAGGCCACGTCCGGGCATAGCGGCGCGCGAGCACCGCGCACACCATGAGCTGGAGCTGGTGGAAGAGCATCAGTGGCAGCACCAGGGCGCCCACCGTGGCCGGTGGGAAGAGCACACCCGCCATGGGCACGCCACTGGCCAGGCTCTTCTTCGAGCCACAGAAGACGATGGCGATCTCATCCTCGCGCGAGAAGCCCAGCCGCCGGCTGAGCCACGTGGTGAGCCCCAGCACCGCCGCGAGCAGCACCGCGCTCACCAGCCCCAGCACCCCCAGGTCCCTCGCGCCCAACTGGGACCAGAGCCCGTTGACCACCGCCTCGCTGAACGCCGTGTAGACCACGAGCAGGATGGAGCCCCGGTCGACGAGCGCCAGCACCGCGCGGTGGCGCCCGACCCAGGCGCCAATCCAGGGGCGCAGCAGGTGTCCCGTCACGAAGGGCACGAAGAGCTGGGCGAAGATGGCCCCCACCGCCTGCCCGGAGATACCGCCTCCGCGCTGATTCAAGAGCAGACCCACCAGCACGGGCGTGAGGACGACGCCCAGCAGGTTCGAGGCGGAGGCGCTGCACACCGCCGCCGCCACGTTGCCGCGCGCCAGGGCGGTGAACGCGATGGAGGACTGCACCGTGGAGGGCAAGAGGCACAGGAACAGCACCCCCAGCCCGAGCTCGGGCGCGAGCCAGCCGCGCAGCCCCCAGCGCAGCCCCAGCCCGAGCAGGGGAAAAAGCACGAAGGTGGAGGCCAGCACCACCAGGTGCAGCTTCCAGTTCGTCGCCCCCTCGAGCACCGCCTCGCGCGACAGGCGGGCGCCATGCAGGAAGAACAGCAGCGCGATGGCCGCGTTCGTCACCGCGTCGAACAGGGGAACGGCGGGACCCCGCAGGGGGAGCAGGGTCGCCAGCACCACGGTCCCGGCCAGCGCCAGGGTGAAGGTATCAGGTCGGAGTCGGGACAGGAGGGACATGGGCCTTTCGCGCGGAGACGGAGAGCCTCGCGAATGGCCGGGAGCCACCGCGCTCAGTAATCGTAGCGGTTCGTGATGAAACCGCTGATGTGGTAGCTGGAGTTACCGGCGTAGATCTTGAAGTAGCTGTTGAGGGGCTGGCTGAGCCCGTAGGCGCTTCCCGCGCAGCCCGTGCACAACGGCGCCCCGTTCTTGCTGATGTTCCACAGCCCCTTGATCTCATCGGCCGTCGTGGGGGCCGTCACGGAGACGAGCTGGAACGCATAGAGCTCGTCCGCGGGCCCCTTGGCCTGAACGTTGACGAACGCGAGGCTGGTGCCCTCCGTCCAGTTGAAGGTCATGTTGGCGGAGGGCACGTAGACGTAGACGCCCGGCACTTGCAGGACATAGCCCTGGTTCGACCAGATGCTGTGCGTCGGAGCGCTCCACGCCAGGGTGGGCAACAGCACGCACAACGCGGACAGCAGATGGGTGGCTTTCATGGAGAAACCTCTCTTCGTTGGGTGGAAGCTCAAGCTACCGGGGGAGTCTGACGCTCCAGTCGGCCGTGCTCAGTAGTCGTAACGGCTCGAGATGAAGCCACTGAAGTGATAGCCATTGTTGGAGTAGAACTTGAAGGAGCCATAGAAGCCGTAGACCTGTCCCGCGCAGCTCGCGCACAGCAGCGTCCCGTTCTTGCTGATGTTCCACAGCCCCTGGATGGTCGTGGCCGTCGTGGGGGCCGTCACGGAGGCGAGCTGGAACTCATAGGCATCCCCGGTGGCGACCCAGGCCTTGGCCAGACCGAACGCGTTGGTGGTGCCCTCTGTCCAGACGAAGGTCATGTCGGCGGAGGTGATGTTCTGGGAGGCCGCGCCCGGCTCGCTCACGTAGAGGCCCTGGTTCGACATGACGTTGTGCGTCGGAGCGCTCCACGCCAGGGCGGGGCACAGCACGGTCAACGCGGTCAGCAGCTGAGGGGCTTTCATGGAGAGACCTCTCTTCGTCGGGGTGGAAAGATTCCTCCCATCTTGAACTGTTCAATCCATGAAAACAATGAATTCTTGTTTCACTCCCATTCCACGAAATGATGAGGTGACTTGTACGTTTTGACCCACCTGTGTCAAAAAGCGTCACCCCTGGAGTCATGGGCAAAGGCCAAATCCCTGGATTCATTGGGTAACGGCAAAAGCCGGGCATGGCATGGGAACTGCTTAGGAATCAAGACGAACGAAGGTCGAAAACACGGGGGAAGACCATGTCGAATGCTCGTTCGGTCGTGTCGAAGGAAGCGGACATCTGGGTGCTGCGCCTGCATACCCACAGTGGCAAGGTGCAGGAGTACCGCTGCAGCACCGAGGGACAGGCCCGGCAGCTCGCGCTGGTGCTCTCGGTCCCCTCGGAGCAGCCCAGCCAGCCCTCGGCGTGAGCCCGCCCCACCCAGGCCGGGTCCATCCGGACTCAGGCCGGGAGCAGCTTGAGCGCCCGCACCGAAACGGCGCGCCTTGTTCACGTCGAAGCAGGCATCTGACTCGACGTTGAAGATGAAGTCGCCAAATGCCCAGTTGGCCAGGGCCTGGAGGGAATGCGGCGCGAGCCCAGGCCCACGCACCAGGCCCTCCCACACGGCGGGCTTGTCCCGCATCGCCTCGGTGAGCCTCGGGAAGACCTGGCTCCAGCGGAAGACGCCCGAGGTCTTCTCCACCACCTCGAGCACGTTCCTCAACCCCGGACATCGGAAGCCCACCTGATAGGCTGCCGCCCCTCGCGCGCCCACCAGGAGTGCTCTGCCTTGCCTTCCGCCTTCGAGCCGTTGATCGTCGATGCCCACGGGCTCGCCCTTCACGCGCGCCAGCGCAACGCCTCGGGTTCGCCCGCCGTCCTCTTCCTGCATGGCTGGTTGGACCACTCGCACAGCTTCGACATGCTCACCGAGCACCTGCCGGACACCTGGCGGCTGGTGCTGTTCGACCTGCGCGGCATGGGCCGCAGCGCGTGGCTGCCGCGCCCCGCCAGCTACCACTACGGCGACTACCTCGTGGACGTGGAGGCCGTGCTGCGCGCCACCGGGCTGGAGGCGGCGCACTTCGTCGGCCACTCGCTCGGGGGCATCATCGCCACGGCGTACGCCGCCGCGCGTCCCGAGCGCATGCTCAGCCTCACCCTCATCGAGAGCCTCGGCCCCCAGGCGGGCGCGCCCGACAGGGCCGTGTCGCGCCTGCGCGGCTTCCTGGAGGACCTGCAGCGCCCGCCCCACCGCAAGGTCTACCCCCACGTGGCGGCGGCGGCCGCGCGGCTGCGCGAGAACAACCCGGACCTGTCCGGCTCCGCGGCGATCCACCTGGCGCGCCATGGCACCGAGCCCGTGGAAGGCGGCGTCTCCTTCACCTTCGACCCCACCCACCGCCGCCGCTTCGCCCAGGCCTTCGACGAGGCCCAGTGGCTCGCCCTGAGCGCCGCCGTCTCCTGTCCGGTGCAGCTGCTGCTCGGCGCCCAGGGCCTGCGCTTCGACGAGGACCGCCACCGGACGCGCCTCGAGGCCCTGCGCCTCGCCCGGCCTCCCCAGGAGATTCCTGGTGGTCACCACGTCCACATGGACACACCCGAGGCCGTGGCCCGTGCGCTGGTGGATTTCATCACGCCCTGAGGCGCCGGTTTCCCACCTCCCTACCAGCCGAGGGTGAAAACTCGTTCACCCCCCAGGGCAAACCCTTTCCGTCGGTCCAACACCTACACCTCCCCTTTCGCCCACAACCCCCCGAAATTCCTCATCCGTGATCGGCCGCTTGGACTGGTACGGAATTTGATGAGAGCAGCGCAGGAATTGGGTGCGAGGCGGGGACGGGTGATGATGAAAGAGCGAGGCGGTAGGCGGCTCATCAAGTTGTCGCTGTTGGCGGGGCTCCTGGCGGCGTGCCACGAGACGGGAGAGACCCGGGCGGTCCAGGCCACGGCGGCGGTGGATACGAACGCGCTCGATTTTGGCGAGGTGCCGGTCGGCGAGTGGCGCGAGAAGGTCGTGCGCCTGCGCAACGTGGGCTACGTGCCCTTCCATGCGCTGGAGGCGCTGAAGCTCGGGGACAACCCCTCCTATGAGGTGTCCTTCGACGGGGACTCGCGGCTGATGCCCGGCGAGGAGAAGCTGGTGAAGGTGCGCTTCCACCCGCTCGCGGAAGGGGGCAGCGAGTCCTCGTTCCAGGTGCGGACGGACGCCAGCTCGGGCAAGGAGCACACGGTGCGCGTGCTGGGCCAGGGCGGGCCGCTGACGGTGCGCATGGAGCCCGAGGTGCTCGACTTCGAGACGCTCGAGGTGGACAGCGAGCGCGTGCTGCGGCTGACCATCACCAACCCGGTGGATCTGCCGCTGAGCGTGGAGGTGAAGGGCGAGGCCGCCGCGGCCTTCAGCGCGGAGAACATCACCGTGCCGCCGCTGGCCACCTACCAGCTCGAGACGAAGTACTTCCCGCGAGACCTCGGACAGATGAAGGCACAGGTGGAGGTGCGGCCATGCGCCACGTGCACGCCCACCGTCGCGGGACTCACGGGCCGCTCGGTGGCGAGCGCCTTCGAGTTCGATCCGGCGCCGGTGCCCTTCGACTCGATTCCCGTGCACGAGACCACGCGCTCCTTCACGCGGGCGCGCAACATCACCTGGCGGCCCGTCACCATCCAGGCGCTCAACACGAGCGACCCCGCCTTCACGCCGCTCAATGCCATGACGGCCACGGAGGTGAAGCCGGGCGAGGTGGTGCAGCTGCCCATGCAGTTCGCGGCGCGCTTCTCCGGGCCCAACACGGGCAAGCTCACGGTGGGCTACCAGTCGGACAAGCCGCGCACGACCGAGGTGGGGCTGGACGCGAGAGGCGGCCGGCCCACGCTGGCGGTGGCCCCGCTGGCGCTGGACTTCGGCGAGCTGCCCGCGGGCGGCAAGGTGGGCAAGACGATCCGCATCACCAACGCGGGCACCACGGGCAACCTGTACTTCCGCGGGGTGAAGGCCACCGGGAACGTGGAGCACTTCTCGGTGGACGTCATTCAGCGAGGCAAGGCGCCCCAGCCCTGGAAGCCGGGCAGTGCCTGGCCCGCGCTGGAGACGGACGACCTGCCCATCGCGCCGGGCACGGACGCGTTGGACCTGACGGTGTACTACGAGCCCAAGGCATCGGGCGCCTGGCAGGCCACGCTGGTGCTCGTGTCGGATGACCTGTTCAACCCCGAGCGCACCATCCTCTTGACGGGCAGCGCGCGGGAGACGGGCGCGTGCGTCTTCACGCTCAAGCCGCAGCCGGAGATGGACTTCGGCAACCTGGAGCCGGGGCGCGGCGCGGTGCTGGGCTTCCGCTTCGACAACGCGGGCCGGGCCGAGTGCGCGGTGAAGGACATCCACATCTCCAACGACGCGGGCGGCGCCTTCACCATGCCGGGCGGGAAGATCGTCGGCGGGGTGGTGCCCTTCGACACGGCCTTCAGCGCCATGGTGTCCTTCCGTCCGCCCGCGGCGGGCGACTACGTGGGCGAACTCAAGCTCACGGTGAACGATCCGGCCAACCCCACGGTGACGCTGCCCCTGCGCGGCACGTCGCGCGGCAGCTGCCTGGTGGCGGCACCGGCCTTCGTGGACTTCGGACCCATCCGCTATGACTGCGCGACGACGCCCCGGCGCACGCTCGTCTCCAACCAGTGCGCCACGCCGGTGGCCGTGACGGAGACGCGCATCGGCGCGGGCACGAGCGACCAGTACCAGCTCCTCTCGCCCCTCTCCCTGCCGCGCACGCTCGCGCCCGGCGAGGGCTTCGAGCTGGAGTTCTCCTATGCGCGCAACGTGCTCGGCCAGCACTACAGCCCCTTCTTCGTGAAGGAGCAGGCCGAGCCCACGCCGCTGATGATTCCCCTGCTGGCGGAGACGAACCACGAGGGCCTGCAGCTCGACCGCTTCATCCAGGGCACCGACAGCCAGCTCGACGTGCTCTTCGTGGTGAGCAACACCACCACCATGCAGGACTTCCAGGCGCGGCTGAAGGCGGCTATGCCCGGGTGGCTGGAGCGGGCACGGCAGGCGGGCGTGGACGTGCGCATCGGCGTCACCAGCACGGGTCTGAGCACGCGCTCGCCGGCGTGCGCCAACGCCACGGCGGGCGGCGACGCGGGCCGGCTCGTCCCGGCGGACGGCACCCGCCCGCGCACGCTCTCGAGCAGCTCGGCCACGGCGGCCCAGGGGGTGCAGGCCAACATCGACGCGCTGGGGCTGTGCCACAACCTGGTGCAGGGCCTGGAGACGATGCGCCAGGGCCTGTCCTCGCCCCTGGCCACCAGCGCGGATGATCCGCGCACCCCGCTGCCCAACGACGGCAACCTGGGCTTCCTGCGCGCCACGGCCCGGCTGGCGGTGGTGGTGGTGTCCGACGAGGACGACCACTCGGGCTTCGAGCCGGAGAGCTACGTGCAGTTCCTCCAGGCCCTCAAGGGCACGGGCATGGCGCACCGCAGCCAGATGTACGCCCTGGTGCCCACCGACGCGCGCTGCACCACCGCGGGCGGGCCCGGCACGCGCTTCTCCACCGTCGCCCAGCGCACCGGCGGCGCGGTGGACTCCATCTGCCAGAGCGACTACGGCCCCTTCCTGGACAACCTGCTCAAGCGCGCCGGCGGCCCCCAGGCGGACTTCCCCCTGACGGCCACGCCCAATGGCCTGGCGGAGATGTCCGTGCGCGTGGGCGGCACGACGGTCGGTGTGGACAAGTGGACCTATGACACCCAGCACAACACCGTCGTCTTCAAGAACGGGGCGGTGCCGGTGACGGGCCAGACCATCGAGGTGCGCTACCGCAGCGTCTGCGCGGCCCCCTGAGCGGCGGCCCCCACTGCCGGTGGATTCCCGCCCGGACCCGGGCGGGAACCCTTCCGCTGGTGGCCCGGAGGCGGTTATGGTGGGCGCCTCTCGTGGAAACCTTCGGCCGTTACGAACTGCTGCGCAAACTGGCGACTGGCGGAATGGGTCAGGTCTTCCTGGCCCGTCAAACGGGGCCCGTGGGCTTCCAGAAGCTGCTGGTGGTCAAGCGGCTCCTGCCGCACCTGTCCGAGGACCCCGAATTCATCCACATGTTCCTGGATGAGGCGCGCATCGCCGGGGTGCTCAACCACCCGAACATCGCGCAGATCTACGACCTGGGAGACGTGGACGGGGTGCTCTACATCGCCATGGAGTACGTCCACGGCGAGGCCGTCAGCCAGGTGAACGTGCACGCCCGGCAGCGCAAGGGCGGGCTGCCGCTGGGGCTCAAGTGCCGCATCATCGCGGACGCGGCGGCGGGCCTGGGCCACGCGCACCAGGCGCGCACTCCCTCGGGCCGCAAGCTGGGGCTCATCCACCGGGACGTGTCCCCCCAGAACGTACTCGTGGGCTTCAACGGCAACGTGAAGCTCATCGACTTCGGGGTGGCCAAGGCCGTGGGCAAGCTGTCCCAGACGGTCGTCGGCACCATCAAGGGCAAGCACGCGTACATGTCCCCGGAGCAGGCGCGGGGCGAGGAGCTCGACGCGCGCTCGGACGTGTACGGCCTGGGCACCGTCTTCTACGAGCTGCTCACCCACCAGCGGCTGTTCAAACGGGACACGGACATGGCCACCCTCAAGGCCGTGGTGGGCGCGCGCGTGCTGCCCCCGTCCGAAGTGGTGCCCGGCATCCCCAAGTCCCTGGACGCGGTGGTGATGAAGGCGCTGGCGCGCCGGCGCGAGGAGCGCTTCCAGAGCGCGGGGGACTTCCAGCTCGCGCTCGAGGACTTCCTCGTCTCCGAGCGGCTCGCCAGCACCCAGGCCCACCTCACCGCCTTCATGAAGGAGCTGTACGCCACGGAGCTGGAGGAGGAGCGCTTCGCCAGCGAGCCCACCGTCATCCAGTTCGACCCCCGGCTGGCTCGGGAGATCAGCTCCTCGTCGGAGACCAAGGTGGGCGCGGCCCAGGCTCCGCGCCCCAAGCCCTCCGCCGCGAGCCCCGCGCCCGCGCGCAAGCCACAGACCGGCGGCTCCACCCCCGGCCGGCCCGCCGCGAAGGTGCCCCGCCCGGGTGATGACGGCTCGAAGGGCAAGTGATCGCCGGGACGTCCCCGCCCGGCCCCCTCCGACGCTTCGCTTGACAGCACCTCCAGGAGAAGGGAAGGTCTCCGCCCCAGGTTTGAATTTGAGAATCAAACTCAAATTCGCCCCTCCCACGGACGGGTGAGCACCCGGCCAGGGGGGGCCCGACACCGGCCCTTTCCCGGAGCGCAGCCACCATGAGAGCTCTCGCCATTTCGATGCTGTTCACGGGGACGCTGCTCGTCAGTCCCCTGGCCTCCGCCGCGCCGGTGAAGGGGGCCGACGGGCAGACGGTGGAGATCGCCCCGCCCAAGCGGGTGGTGGCCATCAACTCCTCGCTGGTGGAGATCCTCTTCGGGCTCGGCAAGGGCGGCACCGTGGTGGGCACCGACGTGGGGGGCAACTTCCCCCCGGAGCAGGCGAAGATCGCCAAGGTGGGCCATCCCTACCACCCCAGCGTCGAGGGCGTCATCAGCCTCCAGCCGGACGTCGTGCTGGCCAGCCAGGAGAACCTGGACGCCGCCACCGCCGCGCAGCTCCGGGGCGCGCGCATCCCCGTGCTGGTGCTGGAGAACTCCTCGAAGGATGGAGTCGCCGGACTCAAGCGGCGCATCGACGCCGTGGCGCGGCTCTTCGACATCCCCGAGGCCGGCCAGAAGATGACGCGGGAGATCGACCAGCGGCTGGCGGAGCTGAACAAGCGCATCGCCGCGACGAAGAAGAAGCCGCGCATCCTCTTCATCTACGCGCACGGGCCGGGCGAGGCCTTCGTGTATGGACGGGACACGGGCGTGCACGTGCTCATCGAGCTGGTGGGCGGACAGAACGCCGCGGACTTCACCACGGGCACCAAGGCGCTGACGGCCGAGGGCATGGTGATGGCCGCCCCGGACGCCATCATCATGCTCCACCGCAGCCTGGAGGCCGTGGGAGGCGTGGCCGGAGCCCTGAAGCTGCCGGGCGTGGCCCTGACGCCCGCGGGCAAGAACTCGAAGGTCATCGCCGTGGACGACACCGTGCGCTGGGTGGGTCCCCGCTTCCCGCTCTTCGCCGAATCCCTCTTCACGGCCCTCCATGCGAACGCTCGGCCTTGATCAACCGGAGCCGTCCGTCACCCACGTGCCCTCCGCCCGGAGCCGGCGCGTCCGGGGGATGCTCGTGCTCGTGCCCCTGCTGGCCGGGTGCATGATCGTCTCCATGGGCGCGGGAGCCATGTCCATGAGCCCCGCCCAGGTGGTCTCCATCCTCCTCGCGAAGGTGGGCCTCCCCCCCTTCGCCACCTTCACGGATCAGCAAGCCGCGGTGATCCACGCCGTCCGCCTGCCCCGCGTCCTCATGGGGGCACTGGTGGGCGCGGCGCTCGCCATCGCGGGCGCGGCCCTCCAGGGCCTGTTCCGCAACCCCCTGGCCGATCCCGGTCTGCTCGGCGTCTCCGGAGGCGCCTCGCTCGCGGTGGCCGCCATCACCGTGCTCAAGGTGAACCTGCTCGGCCTCCACACCCAGCCGGTGGCGGCGTTCGGGGGCAGCCTCGGGGCCATCCTCGTCATCTCCTCGCTCTCGCGGGGCAACGGCAGGACCCAGGTGGCGACGATGCTGCTGTGCGGAGTGGCCATCAACGCCCTGTGCATGGCGGGCACGGGCCTCTTCACCTACCTGTCCACGGATGATCAGCTGCGCACGCTCGCCTTCTGGCAGCTCGGCTCCCTGTCGGGAGCGACCTGGGACTCGGTGTCCACGCTGGCGCCGCTCGTGCTGGTGTGCGCCGTGGGCATGACGCTGCTGTCCAACCCGCTCAACGCCCTGATGCTGGGCGAGTCGAACGCGAGCCACCTGGGCATCTCCGTGGAGCGGCTCAAGTGGCAGCTCGTGGCGCTCGTGGCCCTGGGCGTGGGCGCGGCGGTGGCCTTCTCGGGGATGATCGGCTTCGCGGGGCTGGTGGTGCCGCACCTCATCCGGCTCTGGCTGGGGCCCAACCACCGGGTGCTCCTGCCCCTGTCGGCGCTGCTCGGCGCGGCGCTCCTGGTGCTCGCGGACCTGGTCTCGCGCACCGTCGTCATCCCCTCCGAGCTGCCCATCGGCATCGTGACCGCGCTCACCGGTGCCCCCTTCTTCCTCTACCTGCTCCTGAGACAGCGGAGGCTCCCCGTCTCATGAACGCGGCCCTCGAAGTCCGTCACCTGCACTGCCAGATCGGCGCCACCCCGCTGCTCACCGGCATTGATCTGACCCTGGAGCCGGGCGAGTTCCTGGCCGTCATCGGGCGCAATGGCGCGGGCAAGAGCACGCTGCTCAACCACCTGACGGGGGAGATGGTCGGCCAGCGGGGCGAGGTGCGCGTCTTCGGCGCGCCCCTGGTGAGCCAGCCGCGCGAGGAGCTGGCGCGGCGGCGGGCGGTGGTCCCGCAGAGCACGAACCTCCCCTTCGCCTCCGAGGTGCTGGAGGTGGTGATGCTGGGAAGGATTCCCCACCTGCGCCACCGGCCGGAGTCGCATGAGGACGTGCGCATCGCACGCGACTGCCTGGCGCGGGTCGGACTGGGCGGCTACGAGGGGCGCGACTACCTGACGCTGTCCGGAGGAGAGCAGCAGCGCGTCCACCTGGCGCGCGCGCTCGCCCAGCTCCACGGCTCACCCGGACAGCGGCTGATCCTCCTGGACGAGCCCACGAGCGCCCTGGACGTCGCCCACCAGCACCGCACCCTGCAACTGGTGAAGGAGCTGACGCGGGAAGGCGTGGCGGCGCTGCTCATCCTCCACGACCTGAACCTCGTCTCGCAGTACGCGGACAAGGTGCTCGTGCTCGCCGAGCGGCGCGTGCTCGCCTTCGGGACGCCGCACGAGGTGATGACGACGGAGGTGCTCACCCGGGCGTTCGGCTACCCCATGACGGCCCTGCCCCACCCCTGGCTCGAGTGCCCGCTCATCATCTCCGGAGAGCAGCACGCGCATGCCCCGCGTGCGCACGTCCCGAGGGCCTGAGCTAGAGACTGGCGAGCGCCACGCGATAGAGCGCGCGGTAGCCCATGCGGGGCGCCGGCTCGAAGCGATCCGCGACGAAGATGCCCTCCAGCAGGCGCCGGCCCTCCTCGCCCTCGTGCAGCCCCAGGAAGGCGCGCTCCAGGAGCGCCACGAGCTCGGGCGCCACGCCCATGCCCACGGGCACCCCGTCATTGGGTGCCTCCTCCGTGTAGGCGAGCAGGGAGAACGCCCCGCCCTGCCCCGGCAACACCACCTCCACGCCATCCGCGTGCGTGAGCCCGGTGGACTCCGGCGGGCAGAACACACCCGCCACGTCCGCGTGGCCCTCGCGCACCGCCTCCAGCGCCGCCCGGTACGAACCGGTGAAGAGCTGCGAGGAGAACACCTTGGTGGGATCCAGGCCCCGGGCCTTCAGGTACGCCGCCGGCAGCAGATAGCCGCCCACCGACTCCCGGTCCACCCACGCCACGCGCTTGCCCCGCAGCCCCTCCAGCGTGAGCCCCGCGTCCGCGCGCGACACCAGCGCCGAGCGGTAGGAGGAACGGCCGCGCCGCACGCCCCGCGCCAGCACCCGCACCCCCAGTGCCTCCACGCGCGCGCACACGAAGGGCGGCGCCCAGATGGCATCCGCCCGGCCCGCGAGCAGATCCTTGGCGAGCGCCTCGTAGCTGGACGCCACGCCCACCTCCACCTTGCGGCCCAGCGCGCGCGCGAGGAACGCGTTGAGGGGCTCGGCCCGCTCAAGCGCGGGCGCGTTGCCCAGCGAGGGAGGCAGACCGAACCGGAAGGCGACGCGGCTCTGCGCGGGAGGCGGAACGGGCATGTCGGGCGGGGCTCCTCGCTCAGGCCTGCCGGTCCAGCCGTGCCACCTCGTCGTCCGCCAGCCCGAAGGTCGCCTGGAGGATGTGGAGGATGCGCTGCTCGGCCGCCGTGGGCTCCTGCCCGCCCGCGTGCGCGATCTTCGTCGCCAGCCGGTAGGCCTTGAGCCGCTGGGCGTGCGTCGTCAGCCCATGCGCGAGCACGTGCAGGCGCTGGGGCAGTCCCTCGGCCACGAGCGCCGACACCGCCTCGCTCACGAAGTCCTGCGCCCGCTCGGGACTCACGTTGTGGAAGAGCGGATCCGACGCGAAGCTCTCCACCAGCTCGCGCGCCTCGGCCTCCTTGAGCTTGCCGTCCGCGGCGCTCACCAACACCATCACCTCGGCGTACAGGCGCTCGAGCGGCTCGCCCAGCGCCTCGGACAGGCTGCCACCGCCCTCGATGACGTCGATGATCTGCGCCACCTCGTCCTCGGAGATGCCGAGCGCGGCCTGGAAGAGCTTGAGCAGGCCCAGCTCCGCGCGCGTGGCCCGGTGGTCCGCGAACGCGATGGCCGCCGCCAGCCCGAAGCCGAGCATCCGCGACTTGTGGCCCACCAGGCGCTCGCGCAGCGAGGTGAGGATCTCCTCCAGGTCATGCGCCTTGGACAGCCGCTTGGCGCTCGCCTCCACCAGGGCGTTGAGCTCCTCGGGCCTGGTGCCCTCGAACTCGGGGCGCTCGATGACGCGGCGGAGCAGCGTCTGCAGCTCCAGCTGCGTCACCTTGCCGTCGGCCATGGCCGCCAGCAACATCACTTCCACCAGTGCCGCGTTGCGCTCCTTGCGCGCCTTCACTGCCTGTTCTCGAGGCATCCGCCCACCCTCCCTTCGTTCGAGCCACCGTCGTGTTGTGCCTGCGTGTCCACAGGCGGCGCGCCCTCGGACGCGAGCGCGGAGAAATCGAAGAGCTCCCGGTCCATCAAGTGGCTCGGGCGCACGTTGCTCATGGCGGACAACACGCTCTGGCGCACGTTGGGGATGTCGCGGCCCAGCTCCTCCACCAGCTTCTGCATGCGCTTGCGCTGCAGGTTCTCCTGCGAGCCGCACAGGTCGCACGGGATGATGGGGAACTGCTTGAGCGCGGCGTACGCGGCGATGTCCTTCTCCGGCGCGTAGCACAGCGGGCGGATGACGGTGTTGCGGCCATCATCGCTCTTGAGCACCGGCGGCATCGCCTTGAGCGAGCCGGCGAAGAAGAGGTTGAGCAGGAGCGTGTGGACGAGGTCGTCGCGGTGGTGGCCGAGCGCGATCTTGTTGCAGCCCAGCTCCACCGCCGCCGTGTAGAGGATGCCGCGGCGCAGGCGCGAGCACACCGTGCACTGCGTCTTGCCCGGCGGCGTCTTCTCGAGGACCACCGAGTAGGTGTCCTCCTTGAGCATCTTGTAGGCGAAGCCCTCGCTCTTGAACCACCCCTCCAGCACGTGCGCCGGAAAACCCGGGTGGCCCTGATCCAGGTTCACCGCCAGCAAGTCGAATTTCACTGGGGCGCGGCGCTGCAGTTCGCGCAGCAGGTAGAGCAGGGTGTAGGAATCCTTGCCTCCCGACACCCCCACCATGACGCGGTCTCCCTCGGAGATGAGGGAGTAGTCCGAAATGGCACGGCCCATGTGGCCGAGCAGGTTCTTTTCCAGGCGGAGCACATCGGGATTCATTGGGTGTCATCCTAGCGGCGATGGCGGAAAAAACACCCTCCACGTGGAGGGCCGGTCCGCTAGCCTGCTTTCCGCCATGCCGACCTTTCCCACGGGAGCACAGGACATCGAGGACGCCGAGGCCGCGCAAGCGGCCGCCCGCACGCTGGAGCAGGCGCGCGAGCTGTCCGTGGATGTGGAGACGGACGCGATGCACTCCTTTCGCGCCCGCCTGTGCTTCCTCCAGCTCGCCACGGACACGGACGTCTTCCTGTTCGACACGCTCCAGCCCGGCGTGCACCCCTCGCTGCTCGCGCGGGTGATGGAGGACCCCGAGCGCACCAAGTTCTTCCACGCCGCCTCGGGAGACCTGCCCTTCCTGGCCGAGGCGGGCGTGCGCGTGCGCGGCCTCTTCGACACGCACCGCGCCGCCACGCTCTTGGGCTGGCCCAAGGTGGGCCTGGCGGATCTCGCGCGCGAGCGGCTGGGCGTGGAATTGCCCAAGGAGCACCAACAGTCGGACTTCGCCCTGCGGCCGCTGCCCCCGGGGATGCGCGACTACATCGCCAACGACGTGCGCTACCTCGTGGAGCTCGGCCGCCAGGTGCGCGAGGAGTGCCGCAAGGCGGACGTGCTCGAGGAGGTGCTGCTCGACTGCCAGCGCATGTGCGACGAGGCCGCGGCCCGGCCCGACGTGGGGGCGGAGTTCAAGCCCAAGCTGCCCAAGGGCGGACTGTCCCCGGCACAGTTGCTGCTGGCCAACGCCATCGCCCAGGCCCTGCACAAGAAGCGCCTGGAGTGGGCCGAGGCGGAGAACGTCCCCATGGGGCGCACGCTCTCCAACATGGCCATCACCGACATCGCGATCAAACCGCCTGGCAACACCAAGGAGCTGGCCCGGGCCGCCGGCGTGCGCGGGGCCTTCGTGCGCTCGCACGGCGAGGAGGTGATCGCCCTGGTGCGCGAGCTGCTCGAGAAGTCCCGCCAGGGCGAGCTCAAGCCGGAGGTGGAGGAGAAGGGCCCGCGCGACGCCAACCGGCGCAAGCGCGAGGACGCGCTCAAGGCCTGGCGCTCGGAGCAGGCGACGGCGCGCAAGGTCACCCCCTCCGTGGTGTTGCCCAACACACTCTTCGATGCCCTCGTGTCCCGTCCCCCGGCGAACCTCGACGAGCTGCGCGCCCTGCCCTACCTGGGCGACAAACGCGTGGGTCTCTATGGCGAGGGGATCCTCGCGGTGCTATCGCAGTACCCCGTCCAGGCGTGACTCCCCCGGGTACGCCGATGTGTGCTCCCAATGGACGGGCCGAGGGCGCGCGGCGGCGGTGTGAAGGAAAGCGGACATGTCGGTCGCTGAACGATCGGACCGGTTGCGGCCCTGGGGAACGTGCGTAGCTTGGGAGCGGTTGTGGAGGTGGCGGGCATGTCTGGAGTGCGACTCGGTGGCGCGACGGTGGACATCAATCAATGCATCGTGGCGAGCCAGAGCTGTCAGGCATCCTGCGAGGCGGCGATGAAGCAGTTGGTGGCAAGCGGCATGCGCGCCGACAGTGAGCCCATACGCCTGCTGCGCCAGTGCGCGGAGCTGTGCGATCTGAACGTGCGGGCGCTGCGCAAGGACAGCCAGTTGTCCCGCCGCACGGCGACGCTGTGCTTCGAGCTGAGCAACCAGGTGGCGCGCGCCGCCTGGCTGGACGGGAACGCGGCCAGCCACGGGCTCGCCCGCGATGCGCTGCGGCTGGCCCGGGCCTGCCGGCCGCTGCTATTCACCTGACATGGCGGAGGAAGAGTCGCGGAACCTGGCGGAGGTGGTGCGGCGGCTGGAAGAGACGGTGTCCCGGCTGGAGACCCGCATCGCCCACCTGGAAGCGACGGCCGCGCCCCCGCGGCCCCTCGTGCCCGAAGCACCCCCGCTCCCCACTGAAACCGGCCCCGTTCCGGAGACGCGCGACCTGGAAGCGCACCTGGGCACGTACTGGCTGAGCCGGGCGGGCATCGTGGCGCTGATCCTCGGCTTCTCCTTCCTCATCATCTACCACTTCGGGGACCTGGGCGTGCTCGCGCGCGTGGGCGCGGGCTACCTGCTGAGCGCGGGACTGTCCGCGCTGGGACTCTGGCTGTCGCGGCGCCACGAGCTCTTCGGGCGCATCGTCTTCGGCGGAGGGCTCGCGCTCGCCTACTTCGTCACGTACGCGTTGCACTTCGTGCCCGCGGTGCGCGTCATCGACAGCGAGGTGCTGGCGCTCGTGCTGCTGGCGCTCAACACCGTGGCCATCGTGGTGATCGCCCAGCGCATGCACTCGGAGACGGTGGCGGGCATCGCGCTCTTCCTCGGGCTGCACACGGGGATGCTCAGCGACATCACCCTCTTCACCCTGATGTCCACCAGCCTGCTGGCGGCCGGCGCGCTCTTCTTCCTGGTGAAGAACCGCTGGGTGATCGTCCCCCTGTCGAGCCTGGTGGCCGTCTACTCCACGCACGTGGTGTGGGCCATGCGCACGGAGGCCATCGCCCCGGGACAGCCCGCGCACGAGCGGCTGGCGTTGAGCCTCGCCTTCCTGGTGCTCTACTACGTGCTCTTCTCCGTGGCGCTGCTGCTCTACCCGCGGGAGTTGTCGCGCAGGGCCGGGCTCGCCTTCGCGCTGCTCAACTGGGTGGGGCTGCTCTCCCTGGGCGCCGTGGAGGTGGAGCGCTGGGACCGGCCCCGCCTCTTCGCCTTCTTCGTCGCGGTAGCGCTCGCCCAGGGCGTGGGCGGCGCGGCGGCCCGGTGGCGCGGCGCCTCCTCCGCGCTCTTCCAGGCCTACCTCGCCACGGGGGTGCTCACCCTCGCCCTGGGCGTCCCCACGGAATTCGAGGACGCCGCGCTCGTGCACACGTGGACGGCGGTGGGGCTCGCGGCGGGGCTCGCCGGACGCGCGCTGGGCGCGGGGGCCTTGCAAGCGGTGGCGGTGGCCTTGCTCTACGTGGCCCTGGGCGCCACCTGGCTGCCCCCCTCGGGCCGCGCGCTCCTGGATGCCGCGCTGCTCGTGAGCTTCACGCTCGTCGAGCGCGCCACCGTGGTGCCCCTGGACGGCCGCCTGCCGGCTCCGGTGACGGGAAGGGGCCGCACCGCGCTCCAGGCCCTGTGCGCCGTGGGCGCGGGACTCGCCGGGGTGTGGCTGCTGGGCGAGGTGATGCCAGGGGAGCTCACCACCCTCGGCTGGGGCGTGGCCGCCTCGGGACTGTTCCTCCTGGGCTTCGCCGTGCACGAGCGCTGGTACCGCTTCGTGGGCCTCGGCGTGCTCGCCTTCACCGTCGGCCGGCTGATGTTCGTGGACCTGTCGGGACTGCCCCCCGACCAGCGCATCCTCACCTTCCTGATGCTCGGGGTGATGCTGCTGGCCGTCTCGTACGTCTATACCCGGGTACGCGCCCCGCGCGGCTGAGTCCCCTTCGTCTACTGGGTCAGGTCGTCCAGCACCTCGGAGAGGGTGGTGGCCTTCAGGGAGAGATCGAGCCAACGATCGAGGGTAGCCATATCCGAGCACGAAAGAATTCGCTGCCGGGCCGCCTCGTCGACCTGCACGCCTCTCACGGTGAGAATCCGCAGGATGACCTCGGCACGCCCTTGGCGCAGGCCCTGCGCCAGGCCCTTCTCCAGGCCCTGCTGGAGTCCCCGTTCGATGAGTTGCTCGCCATAGCTTCGCATCAGCTCCTCCGTCCTTCTCCTGCCTAGCACCGAATGTAACACCTGCCCGGCGGCTTCATGCACGGGCTCGCCCCCTACCCAGAGCAGGTAACGAATGACCACCACCAGATGCTCGGACCCTTCGTTGTCCGCATGCACCTGGGCAAAGAGTCCCTCCCACTCCAGCAGCTTCCGGGCCAGTTCCTCACTCCGCCCATGGCGCAGCACCAACCACGCCAACCGGGCCAGCGGTGGGCCGGAGCGCTCTTTCAGTGCTTCTTCCCGCTCGGCCGTCAGGTCATCGAGCAGATACTCGAAGCGCGGCAACAACGCTCGCCAGCGCGTCCGCGCCTCCTCTCCTTCTGGCAGGGCGAAGAGTTCTTCCACCCGGCGCGGCGCCGTCCAGGCGCCCTCGGACCCGTGGTACATGACGAGCGGGAGGATGAGGGGCAGCCCCGTGCTGTCCGGGTGCTCCTGGCGCCAGCGCTCCATGTGGCGCACCACGTAGCGCAGCATGCGCAGCGCCATCCACCCATCCACCCGGGACTGGTGTTCCAACAGCACGTACAGCAGCAGCGGCTGGCCCGTGCGCAAGCGCGCCGTGAAGAGCAGGTCGCTCTCGGTCTCCCGCAGCTCCGGATCCACGACGGAGCCGGGCTCCCGCCGCAGGGATGACCAGTCCACCTCGGAGACGACATGCGCGGGCAGTACCGCGCGCAGCTCGGCGGCGGCTCGCTCGGGGTGGCCGAAGGTGTAGCGGGCGAAGAGGTCATGCGGTCCAGACATGGTGAACCGCGCCCCAAGCACGCGACGGGCCAGGGTCGCGCCGCGCAACGAACCCTCGGAACGAATCCTCTGACACCTTTCGGAGACACCTTTCGGAACGAGTCCTCTGACACCTTTCCTGGGACTACACTCGTGCCCATGATGAGCCAGGATCTCCAAGCGCTCCTGCTGTCCTATGGCTACGTGGGCGCGTGCGTGCTGGTGGGCGAGGTGGCCGCGCGCCGGGGTGTCCCCCGCGAGCTGGCGCGCAAGTTCATCCATGTGGGCGTGGGCCTGTGGATCTTCGGCATCCTCGCCCTCTTCGAGCACCGCGAATGGGCCGTCGTGCCCTCGCTGACGGCGGCGGTGGGCAACTACGTCATCCACCGCAAACGTCTGCTCCAGGCGGTGGAGGCCCCGCCGGACAACCTGGGCACGGTCTGGTTCGCCCTGTCCTTCTCCGCGCTGGTGTGGGGCGCCTGGGATCGGCCCGCAGTGGCGGTGGGAGGCGTGCTGGCCATGACCATCGGGGACGCGCTGGCCTCGCTGGTGGGTCGGCGTTTCGGGAGCCACCGCTATGAAACACTGGGGGGGGAGTTCAAGAGCCTGGAGGGCTCGCTGGCCCTGTGCGCGAGCACCTTCCTCTGCGTGCTGGCCGCGCTCACGTGGCTGCCCGGGCTCCCCCCCGACATGCCCCGGGTGACCCTGGCGCTGCTGGCGGCGGTGGTGGCCACCTGCGTCGAGGCGCTCGGCACCCGGGGACTGGACAACCTCTGGGTACCGCTGGCCACCGGCGGCGTGCTCGCGTGGACCCCCGCCGCGAACGCCTGGGGACTGGGCATGGGCGCGGGCATCGCCCTGTTCATCGGCGTGGCGGCCTGGGCCCGGGGGTCGCTCAGCCCGAGTGGTGTCCTCGGCGCGATCCTCATCGGCACGCCCGTCTTCGGGCTGGGAGGCCCGGCGGGGGCCGTGGCCCTGCTCGGCTTCTTCTTCTCCTCCAGTGCCCTGTCCAAGATGTTCCGCGCGCGCAAGGCCGACGTGGAGGCCGAGTACGCCAAGACGGGGACACGTGACCTGGGGCAGGCCCTGGCCAACGGGGGCGTGGCAGCCGTGGCCGCCGTGCTCCTGGCCACCACCGGGGACTCGCGCTACCTCCTGGCGATGCTGGGCGCCCTGGCCGCCGCCAACGCGGACACGTGGGCCACCGAGCTGGGCGTCCTCTCCCGCTCGCCCCCCAGGCAGCTCACCACCCTGCGGCCCGTGCCGCCCGGCACGTCCGGTGCCGTGTCGGCGATGGGGCTGCTCGCCTCCACCGCGGGCGCCGCCTTCGTCGCCCTCATCGCCCTGCCCACCGGCCTGTCGTGGAGGCTCGTGCCGTGGCTCGTCCTCGCGGGAGTCGTGGGCTCGTTGAGCGACAGTCTCCTGGGCGCCACCGTGCAGGACGTGCGCTGGTGCGAGACCTGTGCTCGGGAGACGGAGCGCCGCGTCCACCGCTGTGGCCGTCCCACCCGGAGCCTGCGGGGCCTCGGATGGTTGGGAAATGACACCGTCAACGTGCTCGCCACCGTCGCGGGTGCCGCGCTCGCCTTCTGGGCGTAAACACCCTCCAGGGAGGACTCCGCCCCCGGAGCCACTCACAGCCACCGCGGTCCCAGCGAGGAGACGCACATGACGCCCCCCGACTCCCCCCCTGCCATCCCCTGGTGGAAGGACGCCGTCGTCTACCAGATCTATCCCCGCAGCTTCCAGGACAGCAACGGCGACGGCATCGGCGACCTGCGCGGCATCATCCGGCGGCTCGACTACCTCAAGCGGCTCGGCGTGGACGTGCTCTGGCTGTCGCCGATCTTCGCCTCCCCCAACGACGACAACGGCTACGACATCTCCGACTACCGCGCCATCATGCCCGAGTTCGGCACCATGGCCGACTTCGAGGAGCTGCTGCGGGAAGCCCACGCGCGCGGCCTGAAGATCATGCTCGACCTCGTCGTGAACCACACCAGCGACGAGCACCCCTGGTTCATCGAATCCCGAGCGGACCCGCGCTCCGACAAGCGCGACTACTACATCTGGAAGAAGGGGCGGAACGGCCAGCCGCCCACCCGCTGGCAGTCCTTCTTCAGCGGTCCCGTGTGGGAGAAGGACGAGAAGAGCGGGGAGTTCTACCTGCACCTCTTCAGCCGCAAGCAGCCGGACCTGAACTGGGAGAACCCCGCGGTGCGGCGCGAGGTCCACGACCTGGTGCGCTTCTGGCTCGACAAGGGCGTGGACGGCTGGCGCATGGACACCATCAACATGCTCAGCAAGCACCCCGACTACCCCGAGGGCCGGCCCATCCCCGGAACCACGCTCACCGACGGCGGGCCATACTTCCTCAACGGCCCGCGCATCCACGAGTTCATCCAGGAGCTGCACCGCGAGGTGCTCGCCCACTACGACGTGATGACCGTCGGCGAGACGCCCGGAGTGACGCCCGCCGAGGGCGCCCTGTACTGCGGCGCCGGGCGGGGAGAGCTGAACATGGTCTTCCACTTCGAGCACGTGTTCCTCGGCGACGACGCCGTCGAGCACGGCAAGTGGAGCAACCCTCCGCTGACCCTGCCGGGCATCAAGCGCGTGCTGGCGCGCTGGCAGACGGAGCTGCACGGCCGCGGCTGGAACAGCCTGTACTGGGACAACCACGATCAGCCCCGCGCCGTGTCCCGCTTCGGCAATGACCGGGAGTACCGCGTGGAGAGCGCCAAGATGCTCTGCACCGTGCTGCTGTTCATGCAGGGCACGCCCTACATCTACCAGGGCCAGGAGCTCGGCATGACCAACGTGTCCTTCGAGAGCATCGAGCACTACAAGGACATCGAGACCCTCAATGCCTACAAGGTGCTGCGCGACGAGCACGGCTGGGACACCGCGCGCATCCTCGCGGGTGTGTACGCCCGAGGGCGGGACAACGCCCGCACCCCCATGCACTGGTCCAGGGAGAAGAACGCGGGGTTCACCGAGGGCACGCCCTGGCTCGCCCTGAACCCCAACTACACGGGCATCAACGCCGAAGCGGCCGAGGCGGACCCGCGCTCCGTCTGGCACCACTACCGGGACGTCATCGCGTTGCGCAAGGCACTGCCCGTCGTGCGCGACGGCACCTTCACGCTGCTGGACGCCGAGCACCCCACCGTCTTCAGCTACATCCGGGACGACGGACACACCCGATTGCTCGTCGTCGGACACTTCAGCGGTCAGCCCGAGGCCTACCGGATTCCCGAGCAGTTCGTCGGAGGCGAGGTGCTCAGCAACAACTACCCGTCCCTGGAGGGCACGCGGGAGTTGCAGCTGCGGCCCTACCAGGCACTGGTCCTCCGCGCCCGCTGACCCGCGGCACCGCGGAAGGTGGGAGCGAGGACGCGCGTCAGTGGACGGCGGGTGGGCACGACCCCGGGTCCGGCTCCTGGGCGCGCCCGGGCTGGGCCGGACGCGTGGGCAGCAGGACGGTGAAGCTCGCGCCCTCGCCCAGCCGGCTCTCGACGAAGACGCTCCCCGCGTGCGCCTCCACCACGCGCCGGACGATCCACAACCCCACCCCATACCCGTTGACGTCCCGGTCGAGCCGCACGCGCTCGAAGCGCTCGAAGAGCCGCTCCTGGTCCTCGGGCGCGATGCCCACGCCCTGGTCCCGCACCACGAGCTTCGCCGTGGTGCCGTCCGTGCACACCGTCAGGTCCACCGGCTGGCCCTTGCCATACTTCACCGCGTTGGACAGCAGGTTGTCGACGACCTGCTCGAGCCGCAGCCGATCCCACGACCCCTCGACGTGGCCTTCCGCGTGGACCCGCATCCGCACCCCGTTCTGACGCAACTCCTCGTCGAGCGTGCCCACGGCGCCGCGCACCAACTCGACGAGATCCACCTTCTGGCGCTTCAGCTCGAGCCGGCCCGCCGTCATCTGGGTGATGTCCAGCAGCGCATCCATCATGCGCAGCATCCGGTCCGTCTGCCGCTCCATCGACTCCACCCGGGACACCAGCTTCTCCGAGGCGCGCGGCCCGTCGTCCCCGGGCTGCATGTCCCGGCGCACGGCCTGCAATTGCAGACGCAGTGAGTTGAGTGGAGAGCGCAAGTCATGCGACGCCATGGAGAGGAACTCGTCGCGCGCCTTGAGCGCCTCCTGCGCCTTGCGGAACAGCCGCGCGTTGTCCACCGCGAGGCCCGCCCTGCGCGCCAGTTCCTCCGCGAGCACGAGCTCCGCCGACCCGTAGCTCCTGCCCGACGTCACCGACACGAAGGTGATGGCGCCGAAGGTGGTCCCACGCGCCTTGAGCGGCACGCACATGAACGAGCGCGCTCCCAGCGACAGGAAGCGCTCCGGGGTGTCGACCCCGAGCGCGGCCCGCACCCACGCGGCCTCGAGCGTGTCGGAGCAGAACTCGGACTGCCCCGTGCGCACCACGTGCCGGATGCCCCGCGCCAACTTCGACTCGGCCTCGGGCAGCACGCGCAACAGACCCCGGACCGTGGGCTCCCGCGAGGGATCCACGTGCGCGGCGGCCCGCACCGCCAGCCCATCGGGGCCCTGGACGGCCACCGAGCACCAGTCCGCCATGCCGCGCACGGCGAGGCGAACCACCTCGTGCAGGGTCTTCTCGTATTCGAGCGAGCCGGTCAGCACCTCACCCGCCTCGGCGAGAAAGGCCTGGGCCTTCTCCACCCTCCTGCGCTCGGAGAGATCCCTCGCGATGTTGGAAAAGCCGCGCAACCGCCCGTCCTGGTCGCGCATGGCGCTGAACACCACGCTGCCCCAGAAGCGTGACTTGTCCTTGCGCACGAGCCACCCCTCATACTCGGAGCGCCCCTCCAGCTCCGCCCGCTTGAGGACCCGCTCCGGCACCCGCTCCGCGTTCTCCTCCTCCGGGAAGAAGCACGAGAGGTGCAGACCGATGGCCTCCTGCGTCGAGTACCCCTTGAGGCGCTCGGCGCCGAGGTTCCAGTTGTTCACATGGCCCTCCACCGACAAGGCGAAGACGGAGTAGTCCCGCAGGCTGTCGATGAGGAGCCGGAAGCGCTCCTCGCTCTCGCGCAGCGCGACCTTGAACTCCGGCTCATCCTTGCGCTCGCTGTCCGCGGACATGCATGTCCCCCGTGGCTCACGAAGCCCTAGGACCAAGGTATGCCCACCCCCTGGCACCGCTCGCGATGGCCTGCTCCCTCCCTCGCCGACGAGTCACCCGAGCACGCCCGCCCGCCGCCGCCCAGGTGAGCCCTGTCTCCGAGGGCAAGGAAACAGGCGGGTGGCTGGCGTCCTCCTCACTTCGAATGGACGTCGCGAAAGGCGAGCATGTCGGTCAACCGCTGCTCACGGGCGTCATCGAAGCCACAGGAGGCATCCCACGTGGGCGGGTTGTCGTAGGTGCCAAAGAGCATGTCCCACCAGACGATGTCGCCATAGTTGTTGCGGTGCTTGCCGTACTCATGGTGGATGCGGTGCATCTCCGGGCGCTGGAAGATGAAGCCCACCCAGCGGGGAGTGCGCACGTTGGTGTGGTAGAAGAACTCGCCCAGCGCGGTGCAGGCGGTGTAGACGGCGCCGGCCGCCGGGCTCAGTCCCAGCACGGTGTAGACGAGCAGTCCACCGATGAGCGAGTTGGCCACCATCTCCAGCGGGTGCTTGTAGAAGCTGGTGATGACCTCCAGTCGCTGGGGGCTGTGATGGATCTGATGGAAGAAACGCCAGAGCAGATCGCTCTCGTGCCGGGCCCGGTGCCACCAATAGAAGACGAAGGTGGCGATGACGTAGGCGAGCACACCCACGGGCAGCGGGGACAGGTGGCGCGACAGGTGGAAGAGAGAAGACGCCGACAGCCAGCGCTCCCAGGTGAAGCCCGCGAGCACGACGACTCCCACCTGCACCAGATTGATGACCACGACACGCAGATGCCAGGAGCGCACGCGCGGCAAGCGCCAACCGCGGAAGAGGTGCTCGATGGCGAAACAGACAACGGCGATACCGAGGAGCAGCGGAAGCATGGGACCTCGCTCGAGTGAGCTGAGGTGTACGCGGAATGGGCCCGCCGCTTCACCCCCCGCGTACAGACAATGTCACCTCCCATGTCACCTCGGCGCGGAAGGGTTAACCTGCGCGCGATATGACCCGGACTCCCTCCCTCGCGGATCGCCTCGGACACGTCACGGCCCAGGCCACCTTCGTCCAGGCGGCGCTCCTGGCCGCGCATGGCGCCGGCGCCCGGTCGGGCGGCTTTCGTGCCTCCGACGTGCGCTTCTTCTTCCTGCTCTTCACCAACTGGGCGGAGCACGACGTCACCCGGCCCTCGCAGGACATCGACCTCACCCAGGTACGCCGGACCCTGGAACGGTTGTGCCGGAGCCGATGGGCCGAACCCATGGAGGGCGGAGGCCGATGAGTCGGCACGCAACGCCCTGGCGAACGCGGCCTCCGCGGAAGAGGTGGCGCGGCGGTGGGAACCCCTGGGCTCCTACCAACTGCACCGGGTGCGCCCCCTGACGGAGGTACTGCTCGGGCTGCCAGACGACCTGAAACGCTTCGAGCTGGAGAAAGGCATGGAGGTGCGTGCGCGCCTGCTGTTCGCGCCCCTGGCCGAGCGAGCCCGCGCGGACCTGGCGCTGCTCGAGCGGCTCGAGCGGCAACTGCTCTCGGAAGAGTCGACTTCGTCGATGATTTCGACACGTTCGACGACACCGTCCGAGGCACAGAGGCAGCAGCCCCGACGCGACCACGTCCGCGATCTCCGGTCTCAAGGTCGATTGGGTGGCCCACGACAGCGCGGACTGACCGCACCGCGCTGCAATGGGGTGAACCCCCCTCAACGTGGAGCGCTCTCGTCCTCACACTGGAGGGTGGCGGCATTCAAGGCATCCAAGGGGAGGCCTTGTTCGATTCGCGCCGGGCCCTGGATGGGTTTCATGTTGAACTCCGGGCTGAAGTTCAGCACCGCGCGGGGCCCGACTTCGAGGCTCAGCGGTCCTCTCGACTCCTTCCAGGGAGGAGTCGGAACTCGTGGGTCGAACTCATCCCTGGACCAGGATGGATACGGACAGAAAGGGGTTACTCTACCTTCACTCAAAGAAGGACAGCGACAGCCCAACTGGGCGATTTGCATCCGTGTCCGTCCATCATCCCGCGAGCCAGACGTCGTGCTGGAGATTCGAGTCTTCCTATTCGGCTCATCGACACTCCAATACTCCAGATAGCACCCGGAGCGAGGGGTTGCTTCCCTGTCAGAGGAAGGGTTCGGCCCATCAGCGCGTGCATAGCCGCCCCCTAGCCCCCCCATCACGATTGGCACCACGAGAGCCCACAAACGCTCACTCCGCTTGGCTCCCCACATGAATAGCTCCCCCTGGACCCGGTCTGGGGTCCGGACTCTGGGTAATGATTCAAAACCCGCCAACCAGGCCATAACAGACCATGATTGGCCGTCCCATGACGCGGTATACCTGCTCTTGAATGAATGAGCTCCTCACGGATGTCTTCTTGGATGTGAAGACACCGCAGGATACCTGCCATGGAGGGAAGGAAGCGCACGAGCCGACCATGAACACGCAAGGGGGGCATCTTCCTCGTGGAGCCGGAAGCCAGCCGGCCTGATAAATCTCCCGGGGACTGACTGATCGATGTAGATGCGAGTCTTCTCTTCTGGATTCATGGCATCCCAGAATCCCAGAGAGCAACCGGATCAAGGTTTGTATCCCCGGCAGAGGTGGAGGCAGGTCCGCTGGCGCGCGAACAACCGCCCCCTTGCACTCTCAACAGGGGGGGGGGTTGTCACAACTGGCCACAATCACTCTCTCCGATTGGCTCCCCACATGATCATTCCCCCTGAACCCGACCGGGAGTCCGAAATTTGAGTAATGAGCCAGCACCCGTCAAGCAGACCCTTACGGCCGGGGTTCGTCATGAACGCGCGAGGGGTGGCGTCTTCCCTGGAGAGGCGGAGGCCAGTCTGGCTGATGACGTTATGCCTCTTGATGGTGTGTGGACAGGCACGAGACGTCATGGCTGGCAGCGTGCATGGCAGCCCCGTCTGGCCCGTTCCGGTAGCGACCTCGCGAGCTACGCTCGTTCCATGGGGAGATGAGCAGCACGTCTGGGTGGTGGACGAGCACGGCGCCCACGTCGTGGATCGGCAAGGCACTACCACCCATGTAAGAGGCTCCTGGCTGGCGGCCGGATTCCGTGTCGTGTCATGGATTCAGACCTCGATTCCCGGGAGGGCATGGGTGCTCGCGAGCGCCCATCCGAACGGAGGCCGCGCCGAACAGGCCCGGCTCTATCTGGTAGAGGCCGGCCAGGACGTGGTGTCGGGGCGTATTGTTCTCCAAGCGGAGAAGCTCATACTGCTCCGGCAACAGACCTTCCGGTCACCCATCGATACGAATCCTACCTATTTCCTCCCTGAACCACTGGAGCCGCATCATCGGCTCTGGGTGGTGATGAGCCGCTCCGGCACGGCGCTCATCTCCGTCGTCGATGCGGATGGAAATGTCACGCGCGTCACACCTGTGACGGCCCTGACATCGACAGGCGACGATCCATACGGCTGGTGGCAGGTGCTGCCCATAGGCAAAGAGGCCAGGGCCTGGCTCGAAGCAGGTCGACAACTCTTCTTCCTGGACACCGAGAACCGCTCCGAACAAGGACGGCCGCTGCTCAGCGGGGAAGGGACGTTCTGGGTCGTTCCTGGTCCAGAGGGACTGCGTTCATGGGTCATGGCGGAGGTACGCCCCCCTGGAAGTAATGTCTCGAAGCGACAGCTCTACAACCTCGACCCGCGGGCGCCTCCCGGTACAAGAGCGTCGCTCCTGCTGCGGGGAACACCCATCCGACAGGTCGTGGCCAGCGTGGATGGCTCCAGGGCGTGGATCACCGGTGCAATGAAGGCCGCCGGAAAAGGAGGGCTCCATCTCGTGGACATCCACGGCAGGTCCCTCCTGCCCGGGGGACCCCTCTTCGAAGGACAGCAGGTGCTCATCTACAGGGCCCCCTCGGATCGGCTCTGGGCCTTGACCGAATCAGGTGGCGTCTTCCTATTGGATGGGAAAGGAAGGCTCCTCGCGGGAAAGGAGGGATTGCTCTCGTGGCTCATGCAGGAGACGGGAGGTCTGCGCGAGTTCGTCACCTTCCCCGTGGGAGCAGAGGACCTCCTGGTATCGGCGAGCCTGCAAACAACGAGCAAGGTCGTTCACGTGAAGCACCAGGCGGAGCGGGTAGAGGCTGTGCCACTGCTGGGAGGCGCGAACGCTTCCGTGCAGGGAGTAGAGCCCGATGGCACGGGCGTCTGGCTCCAGAGTGAGCTCGACGGCATGCTGTATTTCGTCTCCCTGGAGCCGTCGCACTACCTCGCGTCCCATCCCGTCATGAAGGGCACCCAGGTGTCGATTGTCATTCCCTCGGGTCAGCGGATGGGGGGATGGATCCAGACAGGCTCCGCCAGCTTCGCCACCATTCCCCTGGAGAAGATGAGCGCCACCCTGAAGCTTCGGGGCGGAGAGCTGCGTGTCGAACCGGGTGGACACGTCACGGTCGAGGGAAGGCTCGATCTGAGGGCGCCGCTTCCGAAGGACGAGACCGGGAGTGTGGACCTGCACTGGCCGGTTCCCGCTCCCACCGGCGAGATCGCGGGACGCCTGGAGGTCACGCTGTGGGACAGAGCCAGGGCCGAGCCCCTGGTGGCCTCGGTCACCCGCCAATACGCTCCGGGCACGCCTCCACCCCAGCTCAACTGGTACATGGATGAGCGCTCGCTGGAAGCGCGGCCCCTCGAGGCCGTCTTCCTCTACCAGGACGCGGCGGGAACGCAGGCGAAGCTGGAAGTGAGCGGCGTGCTCTTCCATGCACCGCTCATCGAACAGGTATGGTTCCGCACGACGCTGGCCTGCCTCCTGGCGACGCTGCTCTTCGTCCTTCCCCTGATGTTCCTCCCCCGCCAGCGCCTCGCCCAGCGCTGGCTCCCCTTCCTGGGCTGGAGCGCGAACGTCCTGGGTGGCAGCGGGTTGTTCCTCGCCGGGATGACCAACGCCTGGAGGATTCATTTCCCCATCTTCGTGGGAGTGCTCTTCCTCGAATTGCTCCTGGGTCTCGTCCTGGGACTCGTCTCACCCGCGGCCTTCCGGCTGCTGGCCTCCACCCGGCCGTTCTGGTGGCTGGTCCCCGTGGCGCTCGGGCTGCCCTCCACGCGCAGGCACATCCAGGCCGAGTACGTGGCGCACGTGGGCCGCAAGGTGGAAGCCTGGCGCCGCCAGGCCAATCACGAACGATACGTCTCCCTGCCCGCCCACTTCCGGGAGGGAACGACGCATGCGTCGCCCATGGGGACGCCGGCCCGCGCCTCTCCGACGTACCTGACCCTGGAAACTCCCGAGGAGCGCATCGCGCGATTCCTCACCCAGCCAGAGGGAGGCCATGTCCTCATCGAATCCCCGGGAGGGCGCGGCAAGAGCGCGCTGCTGCGCGAGGTGGTGCAACGGATGCTCTCGGACTTCACGGAGGATCCGTCCAAACCCCTGCCCGTGCTGTGTGACGGGCGCGGACACACGCTGGAGGGAATCGCCTTCCAGGCGCTGACGTCCAATCCCCTTCCAAAAGACATCCACGAAGTCCTGTTGCTGCGCGGAGACTACGTGCTGGTGGTGGATGGTCTGACGGAGTCGGCACTGAGCACCGAGTCCTTGAAGGAGTTCCTGGATGGAAGCTACGGGCACTCGGTGAGGCTGCTGCTCACCTCGAGGCCCCACCTCGGTTTCCGACAGGTCGTGGAGGGCGCCAGACAGTGGATGATCGCGGAGCCCAGACGCCTGGATGACGAAACCCTGGGCCGCTTCGTCGCCGCCTACGCCCCCGGGGGACATCAACAGACCGAGCAGAGGCTGGAGGCCTGCCGGGGACCCGATGGAACCTACCTGCCCATCCTGGTCCGGTTGGCGCTGCTGTTCGGCCACGACTCGGGGGAGGAGGGCATCGCCGCGCTCTACGAAGCGGCCTTCCGGGGTCTGCTGCGCCAACAGGGCCTCTCGGGTGGAGAGGACACGGAGCTGCTGGCCTGGGCGGGGGAGTTCTGTCTGCGGACGTACTGGACCCAGGGCATCCGCTCGCTGCGCTACCGGAACGCACCGGAGCAGGAACAGATGCAGAAGCTGCTCCACGCCGGGCTGCTCGTCCCGGAGGACGCCTGCGTCATTCCAGGGCAGCAACCGGCGCAGGTCCGCTTCTTCCACGACTCCATGCAGAGCTATCTCACCGCCCGTGGGCTCTTCACGCGAGTGCACGCGGAGCCAACCTGGGACTGCCTCTGGCGCGCCGCGGCCGATCCCCTCTTCCGCACGGACCCCTCCGAGCTCGACTCCGGGGCGGATTCAGAGCTGTTCCAGCTATGCCTGCAGGTCTTCGGCCCCGAGGAAAAGCTCCGGCGGGAACTGCGCCGGCAACTCCTGGAGTGGGCCACACTCCATGACGATGATCTCTCGAAGCGGGACATCCTGAACACCGTGCCGGAGGACAGCCGGACCCACTTGGATGAGCTGCTCCGCACGGACGCCGAACTGTCTCCGCGCAGCGTCCTGCGGGCGGCCGTCTTCGTCTGCCAGGAGGACCTCGCCCATCTGGGGACGCTCTACATGCGCCTGGCCCAGCGGCTCTGGCCCTGGCATCAGCCAACGCCGGAAGAGACGTGGAGCATGGAAGCCGAACAGGGCGCGCGGCCAGGGGCGCATTGACGGAGACGGCCTACTCCAAGGCGGCGGGAGGCGGCGCGTTGCTCTTGCGCAGGGGGAGCTCCGGCAGCGCGAGGACGACGAGGAACGCCAGCGCGGCGAGCAGCAGGGTCACCAGGTAGAGCAAGCGGATGGCCTCGGTGAAGGCCGTCTTGAAGGCCCGGGCCACCTGGTCCACGGTGGACTCGGCGGACTCGCGCGCCCGCGCCAGGCCCTCGAGCCGACCCCGCGCCTGGGCGTCGCCCTCCCCGACCGCCCGGGTGAGCGCCTCGTGCCGCCGGTCGAAGTCCACGGCCAGACGCGCCTTGAGGGCCGCCGCGTCGAACATCCGCCCTCCCACCATGCCCTCCCCTCCCGCCTGCCCGCCCGCGTCCGAGGGCGGAGCGAACTCCCGGCGCCACTCGGCCGGGACGTTCCGGGTGGCCTCGGCCATGTGCGTGGTCATGGAGGAGGCGAGCACCCCGCCGAACACCGTGCCCAGCAGGGCCACGCCCATGGTGGAGCCCATCTGCCGGAAGAAGGTGGCGCTCGCGGTGGCCACGCCCATCTGCTGGGGCGCCACCCCGTTCTGGATGGCCAGCGTGAAGAGGGGAATCGCGGGACCCAGTCCCAGGCCCACGAGGATCATCTTCAACGTCAGCTCACCCTGGGTGGAGTCTGGCGAGAGGGTGAAGGCCATGACGCCGAAGCCCGTCATGAGCACGACCTGGGCGATGAGCATCAGGGGCTTGTAGCGGCCCCAGCGCGACACGAGCTGTCCGGAGAGGATGTTGCCCGTGACCACGCCCAGCGTCAGGGGCGTGAGGGTGAAGCCCGAGCGCGTGGCCGACAGCCCCACCACGTTCACCATGAAGAGGGGCAGGAAGACGATGGCGCCCAGGAACACCCCGCCGTTGAGGAACGTGGCCAGGTTGCCCACGGCGAACACGCGGTTGCGGAAGAGCGACAGGTCGACCAGGGGCTCGCGCACGGAGCGCTCGACGAGGATGAAGGCGAAGAGGCCCACGACCGAGAGCGCCAGCATGCCGAGGATCTGGGGCGAGCCCCACGCGTAGCCCACCTCGTCTGAGCTGGAGGCATTGCGGCCCAGCGACAGCGCCACGAGCAGGGGCACGGTGAACAGCCCCAGGGTGAGCGCCCCGCCCACGTCCACGGAGGGCCGGGCCCCCGGGCGGCGCAGGGGCGGCATGCGCGTGAGGATGAAGAAGAGCGCCACCGCGCCCAGGGGCAGGTTGACGAAGAACACCCAGTGCCAGCTCAGATGGTCCGTGAGGAATCCACCCACCAGGGGGCCCACCACGCTGGACAGCCCGAACATGGCGCCGAAGAGGCCCTGGTACTTGCCGCGCTCGGCGGGCGGGAAGATGTCCGCGACGATGGCGAACGCGCTGGTGAAGAGCGACGCGGACCCGGCTCCCTGCACCGCCCGGGCGAGGATGAGCTGGAGCGTGGTGCGCGACAGGCCGCACAGCGCCGAGCCGCCCAGGAAGATGAGGATGCCGATGACGAGGATGCGCCGCCGGCCGAACCCGTCCGACAGCTTGCCATACACGGGCACCAGCACCGTGGAGGCCACGAGATAGGACGTGGTGAGCCACGCGTAGAGCGAGGCGGGGATGTGCAGGTCGCGCTGGATGGCGGGCCCCGCGGTGGACACGATCGTCTGGTCGAGCGCGGCCAGCAACATGCCGAGCATCACCCCGGCGAGGGTGAAGATCTTCTGGGGTCGCGTCATCTCGAAGGTCTGCGAGGCGGCCATGCCCCACGGCTTCGCACGAAGGGGGCCCTCACCACAACGCGAAGCGAGGTAGGGTTCGCGCAGGAGGCGTCGTGAGTTCTCTAGTGGATCCCTTCGTGCGCGTGGCCTATCGCGGTGCCTACAATCTGGCACTCGTCTGGTGGTTCGTCCGACGTCCAACGACCGAGGGGACCCTCGTGGGGGTGTGGCGGGGCCGCGAGGTGTTGTTGTTGCAGAACTCCTACAGGCGCGACTTCAGCCTGCCGGGCGGTGGCCAGGACCCGGGGGAGAGCCCCGCGCAGACGGGCTCGCGCGAGCTGCGCGAGGAGGTGGGGCTGCACGTGCCACCCGAGCGGCTGCGCCCCGTCTTCGTGAGCCAGAACCGCTACGTGTACAAACACGACACCTGCCACTTCGTGGAGCTGGAGGTCGAGACCGAGCCCCCCCTGGTGCTCGACCACCGCGAGGTGGTGTGGGCCCGGTTCATCGACGTGGACACCGCGCTGCGCCTGCCCCTCGTGCGAGTCGTCCGCGAGTACCTGGAGGACGCCGCGCGGCGGCGAGCAACCCCGCCGCCCCGGGACGTCACGCCGTAGAGGACACCGACCTCGCAGGGGAGACAGACAGGTGAGGGCTGGCTCGGAAGTTGCTCAGGCAGGGGAACTCACTTTCACCCCCGGAGCGGTCCATGCACGATTCCCTCGAAACCCCGAGCACGATGCGACAGCGGTGTCCTGATTCATTGTCTGGCGCGGGAGTCCTGGCGCTGCTCGCGCTGCTGCTTGGCGGCTGTCATCCCTCGGGTTGGGAGTGCTTGAGCTCGAAGGATTGCGAGCGAGGACTCACCTGTGTGCATTGGGAGCCAGGGCAAACGGAGGAGTCGCGCTACTGCGCCAGATCCTGCCCGGTCGAGGCGGACTTCTGCGATGACGGCCGGAGCTGCGCGTGCCCGGACTCCCCGTTGAAGAAGAGGTGCTTCGACGACGACGGCCAGCTCATCGGCGTCTGCGAATGAAGACTGGCGTTGGCGGAAGCACCCGCTCCTCGCCTCAGAGACTCACGCCATAGAGGGCGCCGAACTTGGACTGGAGGTAGGCGAGGAAGTCCACGTCGGTGAGGCCCTGACCCGTCACCTTGCGCACGAGTTCCTCCGCGGGCAGGCGGTAGCCCTCGGCGTGCACGTGGTCGCGCAGCCAGTCGCGCAGGGGCCGCAGCTCACCGCGGGCAATCCCCTCCTCCAGCCCCGGCAGGGCCCGCCGAGCCGCGGCGTAGAGGGACGCCGAGTAGAGGTTGCCCAGGGCATACGTGGGGAAGTAGCCGAACTCCCCCCAGGCCCAATGGATGTCCTGGAGCACGCCCTGCAGGTCATCCGGCGGGGTGATGCCCAGGAAGCGCCGCATGCGCTCGTTCCACGCCGCGGGCAGCTCGTCCAGGGGCAGCTCGTCGCGGATGAGCAGCAGCTCCAGCTCGTAGCGCAGCACGATGTGCAGGTTGTACGTCACCTCGTCCGCGGCGATGCGGATGAACGAGGGCGTGACGCGGTTGATGGCCGCGAGGAAGCCGTCCAGTTCCACGCCCGCGAGCCCCTCGGAGAAGGTGTCGCGCAGCAGCGGGAAGTAGTGCGTCCAGAAGGGCCGGCCGCGCCCCACGAGGTTCTCCCACAGGCGCGACTGGGACTCGTGCAGGCCCATGGAGGGTGCGTTCGCCAGGGGCGTGCGGTGGTGGGCCGGCTGGAAGCCCTGCTCGTACAGTCCGTGCCCGCCCTCGTGCAGCGTGCTGAAGAGGCCCTCCAGCGAGTGCTCGTCCAGGTCCGTGGTGAGGCGCACGTCCGTGGGGTGCAGGCCGCTGGAGAAGGGGTGGATGCTCTTGTCCTGCCGGCCCGCGTCCAGCTCGAAGCCCATGTCCCCGAGCATCCGCAGCGACACGCGCCACTGGGCCTCGGTGTCGAAGCGCCGGCCCTGGAAGAGCTCCGGCACCTGGCGCGGCGCGGCCTGGAGCACCCCCACCTGGCGGATGAGGGTGTCGCGCAGCGAGGCCAGCACCGGGCCCAGGCGCGCCACGCGCATGCCGGGCTCGTACTCGTCGAGCAGGGCGTCATAGCGCTCGCCGCCATGGCCATACGCGTCCGCCTGCTCCCGGCGCAGGGAGAGCAGCCGGGAGAGGGCGGGCTGGAAGCGGGCGAAGCGGCGCTCTTCGCGGGCCTCGCGCCAAGCGTGCAGGCCCTGGCTCTGGGCCTCGGCGAGCGCCTTCACCAGGGTCCGGGGCAGCTTCACCGCCCGATCCCGCTCCTGCGTCAGCACACGCGCCATGGCGCGCTGGTCCGGGGTGAGCCCCGGAGCGTCCGAGGCCCAGGCGAGCAGCTCGCCCAGCCGGGGGTCCACCAGGCGCTCGTGCTGGATGCCGTGCAGGGTGGAGAGCTGGTGGGAGCGGGCCTCGTGGGCGCGGGTGGGCAGGTAGGTCTCCCGGTCCCACGAGGCCAGGCCGATGACTCCTCCCAGGTCGCGGAGTTCGTGCATCCGGGTGAGCAGCGCGTCGAAGGTCTTGTCCATGGGGGGAATCCTTAGTCCAGACCGGCTCGGACTTCCGCACGGCCCGGCATTCGGTTAATGGGCCAACGCATGGCCACCCAGGTTCAGTTCTTCATGTCCCCCGACGACGAGGTCGCCTTCTTCCGCCACCTCGAGCGCTTCGAGCTGGAGGTGTACCCCCGGCGCGTGCCTCCCGACTGGGAGACCTTCCGGGCCTCGCAGGCGAACGTGCCCCGGCTGCCCGAGGAGGACCTGTACCTCGTGGTGGTGGCCGCGGGCCCGGCCATCGTGGACAAGGTGAAGCGCGGCCCGGACAAGGGCTTCTGGCGCATCGACGAGGTGCGCTCGCCCGTCATCTTCTTCGAGCGCTGCCGGATGAACGAGGAGGGCGAGCTGCTCAGCGGCCAGATGTGGGCGGAGATGGACGTCACGCCCCAGACGGGCCGCAAGGAAGCGGCGGCGGATATCTTCATGCGCACCTACCGCGAGGTGGAGGAGTACCTGAAGAAGACCTTCCGCAAGGGCGACCCCAAGCCCTTCCTCGTCGGCCCCAAGGCGGCGCGCCTCCACAAGGAGACGCGCCTGGTGCTGCGCGACTCGGCGCACCGGGGTGGCACGGTGGTGCCGTACAAGTAGCCCACCCCGGGCGGCCGCGGTGCTTCAGCTCCCGGTCGCGGCGAGCTGCCGCAGCTGCGGCGCCGCCGAGAGGAACTTCAGCTCCGGGTGCTTCTCCTCGGCGTGCTGGAGGGCCCAGTCGTCCCGGAAGAGCACCAGGGGCAGGCCATCGCGGTCCTGCACCGTCTGGCGATTGCCCTCCCAGTCGAAGGTCTTCGGGTCGAAGTTCGGCCCCACCACCCAGCGCGCGTGGCTGAAGGGCAGCCGGTCCAACATGATGCGCGCGCCGTACTCGTGCTCGACGCGGAACTGGAGCACCTCGAACTGCAGGGCACCCACCACCCCGACGATGGGATCCTTCATGCCCATGCCGAGCTGCTGGAAGATCTGCACCGTGCCCTCCTCGGAGAGCTGCTCCAGGCCCTTCTCCATCTGCTTGCGGCGCAGCGGATCCTTCGAGCGCACGATGGCGAAGTACTCCGGGCTGAAGCGCGGCACGCTCTCGAAGAGCAGGTCCTCGCCCTCGGCCAGGGTGTCGCCGATGCGGAACATGCCGGGGTCGAACAGACCGATGACGTCGCCCGGCCACGCGTCCTCGATGGCCGTGCGCTCGGCGGCGAGGAACTGGCTGGGCTTGGCCAGGCGCACGTCCTTGCCCAGCCGCGAGTGGAACGCCGTCATCCCCTTCACGTAGCGACCGGACACCACGCGCATGAACGCGATGCGGTCGCGGTGCGCGGGGTCCATGTTCGCCTGGATCTTGAACACGAAGCCGGAGAACTTCGGGTAGGTGGGCTCGCGCGGGCCCTCCTTCGTCGGACGCGAGGTGGGCGGGGGGGCCAGCTCCAGGAACGCGTCCAGGAAGGGCCGCACGCCGAAGTTGGTCATCGCGCTGCCGAAGAACATGGGCGTGAGCTGCCCCGAGGTCACCTTCTCCCGGGTGAACTCGTCCCCGCCGATGTCCAAAAGCTCGATCTCCTCCTTGAGCGTGGCCAGCTCGCGCTCGCTGAGCACCGAGTGGATTTCCTCGGAGTCGAGCGGCACCGAGCGCTCGGCCACCTCGGACTCGCCGTGGCGCCCTTCCGCAGAGAAGACGTGCACCACCTTGTGCTGCCGGTCATATACGCCCCGGAACTCCGGCCCCATGCCGATGGGCCAGTTCATCGGGTAGGCGCGCAGACCCAGCACCTGCTCCAGCTCGTCCATGAGCTCCAGGGGCGCGCGGCCGAAGCGGTCCAGCTTGTTCACGAAGGTGAAGATGGGGATGCCGCGCATGCGGCAGACCTTGAAGAGCTTCTTGGTCTGGGGCTCCACGCCCTTGGCCGCGTCGATGAGCATCACCGCCGCGTCCGCCGCCGCCAGGGTGCGGTAGGTGTCCTCGGAGAAGTCCTGGTGGCCCGGGGTGTCCAGCAGGTTCACCGCGTGGCCCCGGTAGGGGAACTGCAGGACCGAGGAGGTCACGGAGATACCACGCTGCTTCTCCAGCTCCATCCAGTCGCTGGTCGCGTGGCGGCTGGCGCGCCGCGCCTTCACGCTACCGGCCAGGTGGATGGCGCCGCCGTAGAGCAGCAGCTTCTCGGTGAGGGTCGTCTTGCCCGCGTCGGGGTGGGAGATGATCGCGAAGGTGCGCCGACGGGCGACCTCCTGGTCGAGCTCGGATGCCATGGAGAGTGGAACTATCACGCGGCGTGTATTTTTTCGCGGGGCACAGATTGCGACATCGCCTTGCTGGAAGGCGTGCGGGGCTTCAGGCGTTCGGGTATGCCCCCGCGTACACTCACCGTGCACCCCTCTTCGCCAGGAGGCGGGGATCCGGGGCCACGACAGGAGCCGCCATGCAGCGCAGCACGTTTTCGACGGGAACTCCTTGGGAAACGCAGGTGGGCTACTCGCGCGCGGTCCGGGTCGGACCGTTCATCTTCGTCTCGGGGACCACGGCCACGGACGGGGCGGGCCAGGTGGTGGGAGGTGGGGACGCCTATGCGCAGGCCCAGCAGGCGCTGCGCAACATCCAGGCGGCGCTCGAGGGCATGGGCGCCGGGCTGGAGCACGTGGTGCGCACCCGGATGTACGTGACGGACATCGCCCACTGGCAGGAAGTGGGACGGGCCCACGGCGCCGTCTTCGGCGCCATCCGCCCCGCCACCAGCATGGTGGAGGTCAAGCGGCTCATCGACCCGGCCATGCTGGTGGAGATCGAGGCCGACGCGCTCGTGCCCTGAAGCCGCGACGCCCGACGCTGTCACGGAAGGTAGATGTGGGCTTGGGCAGTCGCCACCAAGTACTGCCTTGAGTCACTCGAGGCAGGAACTCGCTCCAGCCCGGTCGGCGCCTCTGGGACCACCTCGACGTGGAGACCTGAGCGTGAGAATGAGGACAAGGGCTCGCGCAAGCGCATCACCGCAGCGTGCACCGCGCCCCAGAAACTCGCTGGCCGCACCATGCATCTGTTCTTCACCAGGTTGGAGATACGCGTAGCCTAGCGCCCCTAGTATCTCCGCCTCGGGCAAACCTCACCCGGTTTCACGACGTCTTCGCTCCAGGCGCGAAACTGCGCCCATTTGTGCGCCCCCCTAAGGCGGAAGCAAATCCGAAGCCGAAGAGGAGGACAGAGAGTGGTGCAACCAGTTCCGTGCAGTCCCCGAGGTTCCACATCCGCCAGACCCTCTTATCTCCGGGCTCGCGCACCGGGCCGCTCCACGAGCCTCTCGCGGGAAGATCTTGGGGATAAACGGGACGACCCGTCCTCATCTCCAAAGAGGACAGGTCGTGTCGTACGGTCACCAACTGAGACCGATTCACTTGACCATTCTCTGGACCCTCAAGGTTCGAGGGGTGATCATTCTCAGGTGTTCACAACACGGACGGTCGCGTTGACGTGGCCTCGATAGCCGCCCAGATCCACGGTCACGTGCCAGTGCCCTGCATGGGGGGGGTGGAGCACAGCGGGGGAGCGGGTGAAGTGACCGCCATAGTAGCGGTGACGCCCGCCGCGCCGGTAAGAATTGAAGTTGATGAAGTCCATCAACCGCACGTTTGCGGCGTTGCCCGACAACTCCACCAAAACGGCATCACCAGCAGAGGTGTCCACTTCGAAGTGGAGGAACTTCATGCCGTCCTCCGCGCCAGGATCTGGGGGTAGCAGTGGCCGCAATTGCTGTAAGTCACGCCCTGGGGGGCATACGGCTCCGAGAGCGGATCCCAGCGGGTGATGTACAGCTGCCAGCGCACACTGTCCCACAAGTAGTATCCGGCGAAGAAGTGCATGTGCTCGGCCACCATCATGTCCAGATGGTGGCTCCCCGGACATGCTGAGCCAGTGAAGTGCACTTCCCCAGTGTTCGAGTTCCACATGAGGTTGTAGCCGGACGCGTACTTCGTCCGGATAGTAAGGAGATTCTGGAAAGTCTGCATCTTTTCGGTTCCAATTGACGGGGGCCTGCGGGATTGCAGCCCCTCAACAGGTAGGTGCTGGGCAGGCGGGCGTTTTCAGCATGGGCGCTGAAAAAAAGTTCCTGGCCAGCACTTCATCTTGGAACCGGAGGCAGTGCGCTTCACATGAAGCCGGCGGTCAGCGAGCGGTTCGACAAGGAGTGGGAGGGAGCGGCCAAGCAGGCCATGGCGTTCGCCATCCGCCTCAGCAGTGCTCTGCACGGAGGAGGTCTCGTACCTGCCGTACGGGAGCGGGCCGAAGAGTACGTGCACGAGGCCATCAAGCTGACGCTTGATGAAAGCCGGGCATGGAACCCCGACAAAGTACCACTTGGGCTCCACTTGTGCGGTGTCGTACGTAGCCTCATATCCAACGAGATACGAAGTGCTGCTGCTCGCCTGCGTGAGGAGGGGGCATGGGAGGAAACAGCTGAGGCACGCGCTGATATGTCAGTGCCAAGGCCTATAACTCCAGAGGAGTTCTATCTCTCGAAGGAAACGTGCGAGGTCATCGAAAACGATGCTTATCAAGCAGCGGACAAAGACGAGGAGCTCATGAAAGTGGTGGAGGCGGTAGTGGATGGTGCCTTCGATATCGACATGATTGCCAAAGCCACAGGCCTTCCAAGCAAGAGCATTTACTCAGCAAAAGACAAACTCAAGAAACGTCGTAACTCTATTTTGAAAAATTCAAAACAGGGGAAGAAACCATGAAAAAGCTCTCCTCCGCCCAAGAGTTCGTTCAACGATTGGAATTGCTCGAAGCAATAGATTCTGAACCACCAGCAAACAGTGCCGAAGCAGAAAAAATAATGCACAACACTGGAGTAGATCCAAAAGCCTTTCTTGCACGTACGCGCGCGCATATCCAAGGTATTCGAAGCAAGCTCGCCGAGGAGAGGCTAGCGCAAGCAGCCCAGGCTCGCACTGCAGAGAGTGCTCGTCTTGCTACCCGTACACGCTCCTTTTCCTCTTTGAGTCTTGAAGAACTCAAAGCCCGTGTGAGCGCACTCGGCGCATCCAATCAAGGATTCGCAGTTGCACACAAAGGACTGACTGGTCCCGCGTCACGCGAAGAACTTGAGGCACTTCTCGCCGAGCACGAGCACCTTGAAGATGAGAAATAATAGTGTGGGCAGGACAAGCGCAGACGTTGCCCGAGGGGAACGGCGAGCCCGTGCGGTGCTTGCGCAGGAAGGACTCACTCATCTGATTGGTATCGCGATAGAGGATTTTGCGCATTTGCGTGGCGCGCTTGTTCGCGACTTCCCGTTAAAAGGATGTGAAGGTCGTCTAACCCGGCTTGGTGGTCGAGCTATTATCAGCGTCAACTCCTCGCTTGATTACGAACCTCGTCGCCGCTTCGTCATTGCTCATGAAATCGGGCATTTGGAACTCCATGAAAAGAAGAATCAGTTGGAACTTTCATTGTGTGATGAAGAGCGCATCAGCGAACTCTACGACCAAGGTACCGAGCAGGAGGCCAACGCGTTTGCCTCCGAGTTGTTAATGCCCACGGAAGTGTGGCACAGAAAATGTGATGTCACTCAGCCCACGCTGGACCGTATTGCAGAACTTGCTCAGGAATTTGGGGTCAGCTTCACTGCCGCCGCCATTCGATTTTCGAAACTCAGCGGGGAGCGTTGCTGTGTAGTCTACTCTCAGGATGGAGTGGTGAAGTGGGCCGTTGCTGGGCCTGAATTCGACCACTGGATTGAACGAGGGATACAGCTTCGTCCTGCAACGCTCGCAAGTGACTACTTCCGCAAAGGTGCGTGTAGGAGAGAACCGGAGGAGGTTGCTGCATCAGCATGGTTGGATGCACCACGTGCCCGCTATGGCGAAATCTGGGAGCACAGCCGTGTCATTTCATCTCAAAAAGCAGTGTTGTCATTACTTTGGATTCCCGAGGGCGTAGATTTTTAGGTGCTTCCTGGCAGGTTGCGGACGGGCGGTCCATTCCGGCAAACGTGCGCGACTATTCACCTGATGCTCGCGCAGATCGCAGAAATGAGAAATGACGCTGAGAAGGTGTCTAACGATTTGCACGGATGAGTCGTACGAGACGATTAGTACAACTCGGTGGGCCATTTGGAGGCCGCTCCCGGGAGAATGGCGTCTCGCCGACGAGAACGAGAAGAAGAGGGGCCCCCCGCCGTGCGCCATGCCCGGACCTCATGGCCTCTTCGCCAGCTATACCTTTTGTCCGCCCCGAGCGGACGGAGGCCGAACTGCGTGCCGTCCTGCGCCCCATGTCGTCTCTGAGATCGACTGGTCGAGTTGCACCTGAAGCCCGGCAGCGTGGTGAGCCCAAAGTTCTTCGCCCAGGTTGGCGCGGGCGCGTACCACACCTATGGAGTAAAGACGAATGGGACGCTCGCATGCTGGGGCGCGAACTTCTCTGGCCAAACCTCACCTTCATCTCTGTAGGGCCCAGGACCGCAGAGCAACCCTCGTTGTTGAAACCCTAGCGAGAGCTGCTACGCCGCCGCGTGCTCCCTGTCACCGAGTGTGGCATGTGGCTTGGCGAGGTGTGGCTGGGGAGGAGCAGTGCTAATGCCATCCCAACTCCCTATCCCAGGCAGCCAACTGCATGGTCACCGTGTATGCGTAGGCACTGGAGACCTTCTCGAAGTCCCTCGGGGAAAGCGCGGAGAGGCGCTCGCGCAGAAAACCCGGGTCACTGAGTACCTCGCGGTGCTTGAATTCGGCGTCCACCTCGACCAGGACAGGAATCACCCGGAGCACGGCCTCCATACACTCCTCTCGGCTCGCACGAGACATGCGCGCCACCGTCACCGCCATGTGTTCGCGCACCGAGACGGGCCCCCTGGGGCACCACGCCTCCAGCGTCTTGCGGTAGATGGAGTCCATGAGTTCGTCGAGCGTAGGGTAGGCGTCGGGCACCCTGTACGCATAGCGCGGGCCCTGGAGCACGTCCCAGAAGCGCAGCAGCGCGACGAGCCGCCTGGCCATGCGCTCCGCGCTCCGCGGAGGGGGCGGAGACACGGCATGGTAGAGCGCACCCCACGGGGTGCTCAGGCAGAAAGCCTCGAAGGACTCCTCCATGCGCTGGCGCTCCTCTTTCGGGACGCCTTCATTCAAGCTCAAGAAGACGTCGGCGAACAGGTGCACCCGCCAGCGCGGGCGAGGAACGACGTCGAACTCGGCCCCCGAGATCACCTCCAGAAGCTCGCCAGGCGGCACCTGGAGCATCTGCCGGGGCTGGGTAAAAGCACCGGTCTTGAGGTACTCCCGAGCCCACCCCTGGCCCTTGGCCTTCACCTTGCGGAGGACGGCGCCGGAGAGGCCGTGAAGCATCGCGGGAAACTCGAGCACCGGGGACTCTGGCGTGGTCATGTCGCTGGCCCTACCATAGCGGTCACGTGCGCCTCAAACTCTCCTTCCAGGAAGCATGGGGATTCTCGCGCCGGTAACTCCAGCCTCTGAGATGGAAGTGGAGGGCGTGGGGCGGCGAAGCGGCCCGCATTTCCCACGAGCCGTACCAACCTCAATGGGCTGCGCGCCCGCCGATCTCCGGGAAGCGCTCGTAGGCCCGCTTGAGCGCGTCCAGGTGCGTGGAATCGTCCAGGTCGAGCGGAGCCTCCGTGAGCTGCACCACCCAACCACCAGTCGCGGTACACCGTGAGCGCGAGAGCAGGTCCGCGTCGCGGGCCGGGTCCGGGAACCCGATGGCTCGTGCTGCGGCGGCCGACCAGTAGTTCAGCCACCCGAGGCGACGCGGAATCTCAGGCGAACGAATGTAGTTTGGGAACCTGAGCGCGGGCAGCCCCCGTGGCGGAACTCCTGGCTTACGCACCGGATCGACCGTCTGCCGCGAAATTTCCACGGTCGCGCTGAAAGGCGTAGCGTGTCCCCAATACGCGCGCGCGCCTTCCCCAATCGCCGCGAGCACATCCGCTGCCGCCGCGATACCAGCTGCGTCGAATGGCAGTTGCGCATGAATTTCAAGATGTGGCGCGCCATCCGCGGCAAGACCGTTCGGGTTTTCCCACCCGGAAATCGACACCAGACGGGCATCGTCATCATTGCAGAGGAACGGAAACCCTCCGTCTGCCCTATTGGACGCGACCCATTCATCGCGGTGAGGCAGCGATATGAGGTCTTCCTTCTCCGAAGTCGTCCACCCCAAGCGCAATCCTGGAAGCGCACGTTCCATTCCATGAACGATGGCAAGCGGGCGCCCATCGTCGCTCGTAAGCACAGGGGCGTATACGCTGATGGTCATCTCATTCCGGCCAAACGCCATGTCAGCACCAATTCATGAGGACGACGGTGAGGGTATCATCCAAACTCTCCAGTATCGCCTGATGTGTGGCGCTTTTGACGCCAACGGCAAAGTTATATCCGCATGCTTCCGCGAGTTTTTTCTCGCGCTGTATTTCTGTCAGTTTCATTCTGACAAAAAACTGCTGCGAGCGAGGAGGTTGCTTTTCAAAGTCATCCGTTTTGACCTCCCACAGCGTGCGCGTGGCGAGTTGTAGCGCGTCGAAGTTCTTCCCATTCACGTACACATCCCCACCGGGGAAGCTGTTGTTCGGCATCTTGTCCGCGCACTCGTTGTGCGGGTCATGCCCGCCCAGGTGACGCGGCAATGGGATGGGCGTGCATCGCGAGTCGTCTTCCTCGGTGAGGGCGGTCGCGGGCTGCTTCTGCGGCGAGGGCCCCCGGGCCGGTGCTTTCGACGCACGAGGCTGGGCCTCGAGTTCCACCATGAGTTGCCGCGAGGCCTCCGACACGTCTCGCAGCCGTGCCTCGAACTCCCGTTGAGCGTCAACCCAGGGTGGGCGGCTGTCGAACTCCGGCCCGCCGGTGCTGGAGGGCCAGAGCAGGACGAGGCCCACGAGCAAAGGGCCCACCCGGGAGAGCGCCCCGGCGAACGTCCTGGCACGGCCCGCCTGAGCAAGACCCTCTGAGCCCCTCACCACCTCGGCGGCTTGCCCGCTCGTTTTCGCGTCTGTGGAAAAGCGCTCGAAGGCCCGTTCCGCCGCGATCAGCTTGCGATCCAACGCCTCCCATTGACGCGGCTCCAAGTCATGACGCGCCCGAGACAGCAGCGCCCGGACCTGGTCCAGGTCCGCCCTTCCAATCCGCGACCCCTGCTGCACCGGCTCCATCGGCGAGGACACGAGACGGATGCTCGGGCCTGGGGGAGGAGTCGGAACGAAGTAATGAGACCGTGGCATCGACGGAGAGGGGGACGCGCTCGCGCAGGCGGAGAGAAAGAGCAGCAGTGAGAAGCAAGCGCGTAGACGCATGGCCACGTTCTTTCAAGCAAGTGGGGCCGTGGGTCAAGGCGGGCGTGTGCTGGGTTGTGATCCCCTGCCCTGACGGCGAAGAGGTCTCGGCTCTGCCGGAGCGCGGTCACCTGGCGCGGGAGAGCACCAGCGGCGCGGCTCGGACGCCAGGGCACTGCGCCGCGTCGCAGGAACCAGGCAGGTGGGTGCGGTGCGCTCCAGCACAGGCGTGGGGCAAGTTGTGCGGAAGCGCATCCGATGAAGGCGGAGAGAAGAAGCGAATGCGATGCTGGGGCCATGAGCCCTTCCCGATTCGTCGCCCTCCCCATGTCTCCCTGGTCCGAGCGGGCCCGCTTCGCCCTCGACCACCACGGCATCGACTACCGTGAAGACGCGTATGTCCCCCTCCTTGGAGAGCTGGCGCTCCGGGTGCGCACCGGGGTGTATCGTGGGCGGCTCTCGGTCCCCGTGCTCTTCCACGAGGGGCATGTCATCCGCGACTCGGTGGAGATCGCCCGGTACGTGGACCGCCTGGGCAAGGGGACGCCGCTGTTCCCCGCGGGGGCCGAGGCGGAGATCGCCCGGTACGTGGAGCTCACCAACACCCTCATGGAGGCGGGGCGGGTGCTCGGCGTGCCCCGGATGGCCCAGAGCGCGGAGGCGCGGAACGAGAGCCTGCCCTCGTTCATGCCCGCCCCGCTTCGCTCGGCGTTGAGTCCGCTCGCGGGAATGGGGATGGCGTACATCGCCCGGAAATACGGCCTGAGCGAGCAGGCCCCCCAGGAGGCCCGGGACACGATGCGGCGCATCCTCGAACAGCTCCGGGCCGGGCTGAAGGGGCGAAGTACGCTGCTCTCCGACTTCACCTTCGCCGATATCACCACCGCCGTGGCGATGGGCGCGGTGCGGCCGGTGGAGCATCCCGCGCTGCCGCTCGGCCCTGGAATGCGCGCCGCCTTCACCGAGCCGCTGCTGGTGGAGGAGTTTGGAGACCTCCTGGCATGGCGGGATCGCCTCTATGCCGAGCGCCGGCCCACCCGGGGCTCCCCGCGCCCGGCCGTGACCGCCGCCGGGTGACCACCGTCCGAGGTTGCGGTGAGTGCCAACAGAGTTGTCGCGAGCCGAGATAGCCGGAGAGCGCCAGGATGGCGTTGACCCCATGTGAGCCACGAGGAAGGGATGCAGCCGCCATCCGTGGATCTCGCGAACGAGCCGACGCCTATACTCTCGCCGTGCGAAGACACGGAATGTTGGGGTGGGGAAGTCTGGCGCTGCTCGTCGCCTCCTGTGCGGCGCATCGGCCCGGCGGCGAGGTCTCCCGGTCCGCCGAGACCAAGAGGAGCCTGCGCGCACGCATCTACCTGACGAAGGGCGAGGCGGCGGTCGACTCGCGGCAATGGGGGTTGGCGGCCGGCTATTTCGCGGCGGCCCGGGTGGAGCAGGATTCACTCGCGGCACAGTGGGGCCACGCGTGGGCGACGAGCCATGCCTCCACCCTGCGCTGGACGAAGAAGTTCGAGGGCTCCGTCCTCGCCACCGCCTTCTCTCCGGACGGCCGGGTGCTGGCCTCGGGCAGCCATGACTCCGGGGTCCGCCTCTGGGATGTGAGCCGCGGGGAGCTGCTCGCGGAGCTCAAGGGCCATACGGCCGAGGTGCACGCCGTCGCCTTCTCCCCGGATGGTCGGCTGCTCGCCTCCGGAGGCAGACCGGGAGAGATTCGAATCTGGGACCTGAGCGAGCGTCGGCAGGTGGCCGTGCTGGAGGGCCACTCGGACGTGGTGCGCGGGCTGGCGTTCTCCCCGAGCGGCAAGCAGCTCGCGTCCTGTGGCGTGGACAAGACGGTGCGTGTCTGGGACGTCGGCACCGGGGCCGAGCGGATGCGGTTCGACCACGACGAGTACGCCATCTCCGTCGTGTTCTCCGGGGATGAGCGACAGCTCCTCTCGACGAGCATGGACCGGACGGCCCGGTTCTGGGACCTGGAGGCACGCAAGGAGCTGCGCCGCCTCGTCGGGCACGAGGAGAAGGTGGAGGCGGCGGCCTTCTCCTCGGATGGGCAGCTCGTCATGACCGCGGCGACCGACCACACGGTCCGGTTCTGGAGCGCGCAATCCGGCGGGCTCGTCAATGTCGTGAGAATCCCGGGCGGTATCGCGACCGTGGCCATCGATCCCGGGTTCCGACTCATCGTCGAGGCGGGATGGGATGGACGCGTGCAGCTCGTCGATGCTCGCAGTGGTGAGTTGCTCGAGCGTCTGGACGCGCATCACGCGATGACGATGGCGGTGGCCCTGTCTCCGGACGGCCGCACCTTCGCCTCGGGCAGCAGGGATGGCGCATTGCATGTCTGGTCCCGGCCCGAGCTTCCCGCGGAGCTCGTCCTCCGAGGCCATGGTGTCTGGATCGACGCGCTGGCGTTTCCCGAGGAGCAGGCGCTCGTCTCGGGGGCGGAGGATGGTTTGCGCCTGTGGAGCCTCTCGGGAGGGAGTGCCCTCGCGCCGGGCGCCTTCGAGCCGGGGACCGTCACGCTCGCGGTGAGCCCGGACCGCGAGCTCATCGCGGCGGGCGGGACGGATGGGACGGTGCGCGTGCTGGAGGCCAGCTCGGGCCGTCAGGTGCTTGGCCTCTCCGGCGTGACGGGCTCCGTTCGAGGCCTGGCCTTCGCCCCCGATGGAAAGACGCTCGCGGCGGGCGGAGAGCGCGACGTCACGCTCTGGTCGTTGCCGTCCGGATCCGTCGCCGGGCAGCTCGCGGGGCACACGGCGAAGATCTGGGCCCTGGCCTTCGATTCAACGGGGAGCCGCCTCGCCTCCGGCGGCGCGGATGGCACCGTGCGCCTTTGGGACGTGGGTCGCCGCCAGCAACTTCGCCAGTTCCAGGCGGGAGGCACGGTGCGAGCCATCGCCTTCACCCCCACCCATGGCCTCATGGTGACGGCGGGCATGAAGCAACCCCTTCGCATCTGGGATGCCGCGGAGGGCCGGGTGTTGAAGGAGTTGGACGATGGCCCTGTCGGCACGCTCGCCATGTCCCTGTCCCGGGACGGGAGGTTCATGGCCTCGAGCGGAATGGACCTGCGGGTGAAGGTCTGGAGCCTTCCCTCCGGTGAGCGGATGGGGGAGATCCCCGGTCACCAGGGGATGCCCACCGCCGTGGTCTTCTCGCCGGAATCCTCGACCCTGGCCTCGGCGGGAGCGGACAGGACGATCCGCCTGAGCCGGGTGGAGGGCATCGTTCATCCGCCTCCGCCCGAGCCGACGCTCGCCGAGGCGATGCGCCGATACGGGCTCACGCGGGAGGAGGAGCGGTTCCAGCTCCAGTACCGCTGACCGTCCCCTGGAGGGTGTCAAAGAATTCGTTTCGACCCGCCCTCACGCGATTCGTCTGACACCTTCTCCGCATATATCCATGCGTTCCTACAGACGGCGCTTGCCGTGATGCTGCTCGCCCTGGGCTTGTCTTCCGGGGGGAATGTCAGTCATGCCACGGACTCCCTTGCCGTGCCGCCTGACGCCCGGAATTTCATCCAGCCTTTCTTCCTCGTCGTCGACCGCAACGAGGATCAGGTGATTGGAGCGAGGTCGCTGGCATCGTGACCTCGCGGCTGAGGTTCAAATCCTATCGAGGCGAGGACATAGACCTGCACTTCCAGGCACTTGCTCCGGTTTCGACGGCGCTGGGAGACTCATCGCCACGGAGCACGCTCCGACCCCTCGCCTCCTACGAGTCGTCCCTACGAGTCGTCTGACACCCTGGTTGGGGCGCTCGGGTCGTTCTCCAGTGTGCACTGCGCCTCCAGGGCGTTGTCGAGGAAGGTGTTGCCGTACTCGACGCGGGTGAAGTCCGTGGTCACCTCGGGCGCGCGGAGGAGGCCGCAGCCGGAGGAGTGGGTGAACTCGCTCCGGGTCACGAAGGCGCCCAGCTCCTGGAGGACGGTCAATGCCGCCGGGCCCGCATGGGAGACGGAGACATGATCGAGCCTGCTGCCCCGGGCATCACCGAAGATCAGACCCTTCCAGAAGCCCGGCGAGGGCGTGGAGGCGTTCGCCACGAAGCGGATGGGCCGCGTGGCGGTGCCCTGGGCCACGAGACTCCCTTGTTCGTGAACCCAGATATTCTGGTCCCGGGCCATCCGGATCTCGGTCCCCGGGACCAGGGTGAGCACCGGCCTGGAGTCGGGGTCTCCCACGAGGAGGTTCTCTTGTATGACATACGGCACCCCCAGGTTCGGCCACGTCTGACTGTGCTCGACGTCACCCGAGACGAAGACCGCGTTGGACTCGTTGTCCGTGAATTCACTGTCCGAGGGAATGGAGCCCACCACATCAGCCCAGATCAAGAGCGGATAGCCACACCCATTCACCCGGAGCTTCGTGGAGCCGGGGGCGAACGTGCCACCATGGCGCAGATAAGCAGCACCTCCGATACACCGGCGCACGGTGACGTTGTCGGCGAGGAGGGAGCCATTCACGTACAAGGCGCCGCCCAGCCAATGCCCATCCACACCTTCGATGACGGCGTGATGGAGGCGGATGGAGGAGTGTTCGCGCACCAGGAGCCCCGCCCAGAAAAGGGATTCAGAGGCGTTGTCTGGGTCATCGGAGGTGAGCAGGACGGGGCTCGCCTCGGTTCCTTCCACGGAGAGGACCCCGGTTTCCATGCCACCCACCTCCAGTTGTGCGCCGGACAGGAAGCGGACCACGACGCCGGCTTCCAGGGTCAGTTGGGGAGCGTTGGCGCCATCCACCGTCAGGTAGGAGCGCACCACGTGGGGGTTGTCCGCTGCCCGCCACGTTTCAGGGGCGGTGATGAGCCCCGAATGGAGGAGGCCCTGGACGTTCAGCGTGGCCTCACCGGGTAGGACGTCATACCTGGTCGAGAAGGCCGTCGCCCGGATGGTGACAGTGCCCCTGGCGCGGGCCGTCACCCGTCCCGTCAAATCCACTCCCGCCAGCTCCCCATCGCTGCTGCTCCAGCTCAGGGAACCGACATCCGCGGGGCGTCCGTCCAGATCCGTCACGTTCGCCGAACACTGGGTGCTTTTCGTGACGTCCAAAGTGGCCGCCGCGCAGGTCACCGTGATTCGGAACTGCTGCTGCTGCTCCTCCTCCTCGCGTCTTTCCTCCACACAAGCGGACAGGAGGAGCAGGAAGCAGGCGGACAGGAATCGATTCGTTTCCTTGATGTTCATGGGGAGAACATGCCGCCCCCCCTCCGAGAGAGGAAGGAGGAAGTCGGGGACCCTTGGGGCCGTGCCTCAGGGCGCCGGGCAGGGATGGGCGGAGACGATGGAAGCGCGAATCAGGCCCGTCGTCTGGGGATCATCGGGGCCCACGGTGTTGTTGGTGAAGGCGCACCCGTACGAGGGGCTCGAGACCACGGCGGGGTCGAGCACCTCGTCCCCCCGGGGCTTGAGGCCCTGCTGCTCCCACTGGACCATGGCGTCGAAGGCGGCGACCTGTTCGGCGGTGGTGAAATCACAGTGGCTGACGCCGCGGATGGCGCGCTGGACGAGCCACTGGGAGGTGCCCTGGGCATCCGCGCGGCGCTTGAAGATCTGCTCCATGCTGAAGGGGACGAACAGGTCGCCCAGCGTGTGGAGGCTGACCACGGGAACCGAGATGCGGGCATTCGTCTTGGGAATCCATCGGAGCCCATCGCGGCGGAGCCTGTTGGCCTCGGGGTCTCCGCGCACGCGGTAGATGGAGGCATTGAACGCCTGCTCCTCGGCGGAGAGGCTCGCGTCGTTATCGAGCTGGAACTGGATGTCCGCGGTGGAGATGCCGTCCCGGTTGAGGATGCCGTCCACGGTGCCGGAGCTGCCGAAGGTGCCCCAGAGCAGGTCCTGGATGCTCCTGGCCAGGGGGCCACTGAAGCCGGGGTCGAACAGGGGCCGCTCGCCACCGGTCAGGTGCTTGACGACCTGCTTCAGTTTGTCGCCCTGGGGAGTCACCTCGGTGGGATAGGTCTTGAAGATCGCGGCCTTCACGCCAGGTTGGATCAGCGCCCAGTCCTCCACCGGCCAGCCCGAGGCGGGATAGCCCGCGAGTTGCTGGGCGGCGAGCCCGTAGGCGGCGAAGTAATTGAACAGCTCCGCGTCACCCAGCACACCGCACATGGGGACGGCGCCGTCGTAGCGGACCTTGTGGTTGGCGGTCTCGAGGGTCTCCGCGTCGATGGCAGCGGCGGCGACATGTCCACCCATGGAGTGGCCAATGATGTACGTCTTGCGCGGAGCCTCGAGCGGGCGGCCCCGCTCGGAGGCGATGCGAGTGAAGGCGAGCGCGAGTGCGTTGGTGTCCTCGATTCCCGCGCGCACGTCATAGGAGTTCTTCGAGTAGCTCGAAGCGGCCCAGGCGTACCCGTTCTCGAGGAGGTGGCGCCGGATGCTGGGGGTGCTGACGTTGAGGGTGCTCGCGGTGCCGGCGTACCCGTGCGCGTACATCACGAGCATGCCATTCCAGTTCTTGGGGACCTCGATGCGGTAGCCACTGCCCTCGAGGATGCCCCACCAGCGGTCGCTCTCGGGGGCGTTGGACAGGGCGGTGAAGGGCAGGGCCGCCTCGTCGACCGTATAGGTGCGCGAGTCCTGGCCGCGAGTCTCCTCGGGCTCCACGGGGGGCGGATTCTGCCCGTCTGGCGGGTTGTCCGGGTGCTCACAGCCGTGCAGGGCCAGACCGGCGAGCGCGAGCGCCGCCGTCATGCGAAGGGTTCTTCTCATCGTGTTGTCTCCATCGGGTACTTCGGGGTCCTCTGGCTCACGACCCGCGATTCGAACTCTTTGACACCGCAGCCGGGAGGATCAGAAAACCCGTTCCGCTCCCTCGCCTGCTACGAGTCGTCTGACACCCTGGGGCTTGGGCCAGCGTTCTCTTGTGCGGCGATGTCCTGATAAGCTGAGCGCCGTTGATTCGCGCCCCTTCAATCCGTCTCCTGCCGGGCCTGGCCCTTCTACTCTGTGCGGCGGTGTGCCCGCCGTCCGCCCATGCGGGCCCACAGTCCCTTCTGGCGGGCTGTACGGCGGAGCCGTTCGGCGGTGAGGGGTGGAGCTACGAGTGCGGTGACTTCAGTGCCATCCTCTCGGACCACGCGGGCGTCTCCGCCCAGAGGCTGTGGCAGCGCAACCGCCGCGCCTTCCAGAAACAGGCCGCGGGGGGAGTGACGTTCAAGGTGGTGAAGGCCACCCTGGCGGGCCGCAAGGTGCGCCTGCTGCGCATGCGCGCGAAGGTGCCCGAGGCCCAGGAGTCCTCGGTGCTCGCCGTCGTGCCGGTGAAGGGAAAGGGGGCGCGGCGGCTCCTCTGCAAGGCCCGCGGCATACCGGAGCCGCAGGCCCACTGTGGGCAGGTGCTGGAGCAGCTCGCGGCACAACCGTGGAGGGCGCTCCCCGAGGAGGGAGTGGCCGTGGCGCAATCGGATGCCGCGCTCGCGGGCCGGGAGCTCGTCGTGCCCGACGGGTGCAACCTCACGGCGGACAATGGCAGCGGCCGGATCGAGTGCGACGACGGCTCACGGCTCGACTGGACCCGGCTCCCCGATGCCTCCCGCCTGCGGGACTCCGTGCGCGAGGGTCTGCTGACGTTCAAGGACGTCCCCCGGGCGAGCTACCTGGAGTCGCGCCTTCCCTGCGCCATCGACGGCGCCAGGACGGAGTGCACGTACCTGCGCATGCTCGGCTCGAGTGAACGGCGGGAAGCGTACTTCGCGGGTGCGGTGGTGCGCGGGATGCCGACGGTCATCTCGTGCATCGCGGGAAAGTCCTCGCGGCTGTTGCCCCAGGCGTGCCAGCAAGTACTCCGCATGCTTTGAGCAGCCCATGAACCGCGGCCCACGCTTCTCGCGGCGTCCCTCATGAGCCCGAGGGGAGCACGGCGATCTCCGGCCCCTCAAGCCGTGGGGGCGTGACGACCACCTCCAACGCCTGGCCCCGGACCACGCAGGTGCTCTCCGAACGGGGCACGTCGCGCACGATGTTGAGCGTCTCCGGCCGCGAGAACTTCAACGGACTGGTGGCCAGCGTCCGCTCCGGCTTCTGGCTCTCGTCGCTGTCGTTGTAGACGAGGCCCATGCCCTTGAAGCGCCCGGGCAGCGTCAGCTTGAACCGGTAGCCCTCGAGCTCACCGGACGCGCCCCGCAGCTCCACGCGCTCCATCCCCAGCTCGCCCCGAGGCGGACCGAACCCCGGGAACACCAGCCCCGTGGTGAGACCGATGATCCACTGCACCGGCCGCTCATCGGCATCGGGCTTGCCACAGCCCGTCAGCTCCTCGGGCGACTTGGGGCCCAGCCACAACTCCAGGTGATCGTCCTCGCGCCACGTCTTGCCGCCCGAGCCCACCCACAGGTTGTCGCGCACCTCGAGGATCAACGTGTCCGGCGCCACCAGCAGCGCCTTGAGCGAGGCATCCCGCGCACCCTTGAGCTTGCCGGCCAGCACGTTCTTCGCCTGCAGCGCGCAGGCCCCCAACCCCACCCGCTTCCACCCCTCCTTCACGTAGGCCTCGTCCATGGGCACCCGGGGCAGGTACGGCAGCACGCGTTTGCTGGGCGCGAAAGGACCGTCCTGGCAGGTGTCGGGCCCGAGCACGCGGCTGCCCTGGAGCGTGGAGAAGTCCCACGTGGTGCGGTCCTCCTCCATCTCGTCCTGACCCAAGAGGAAGTTCACGTGCCCCTCGCGCACCCGCTCCAGGGGTGACAGCCGCCACACGCGGGTGTGGAGCCAGCGCTGGCTGCCACCTCCCGCCTGCACGTGGGAGAACAGGCCGTTCTTCACCTTCACCGTGTCCTTGCCCTTCTGCGCGCTGCCGTAGCCGTCGTTGCACACCGCGAGCAGCAACTGGGCGGCGTCCGGCGACACCAGCCACCATTCGGAAGCCGCGCAGTCATCCTCCACGAGGCTGCCGGCGGCCCGGCGGCCCGCGCCGAACTTGCGGCCCTTCTCCTCGGGGGCGTCGTCCGAGGAAAACCATCCGAGGTCCAGGCGCACCACGCGCAGGCGCTGGCCACGCGCATCCGTGCCTCCAACGAGCGACTCGGCCACCTGGCAGGGCTCGCGCCCGGCGCACAACGGCTCGGACGCCATGGGCGCGGCGCCCAGGAGCGTCCACAACAACGACGGCAGAACAAAAGGCATGGGCCCTCTTCTACCCAAAAGAACAGGCGCCGGAGCCTCGTGGTCGCAGGGAGCACCGGTGGCCGACATCGCCAGACTGTCTCCCTTGAATTCTCACACGTATGCTGGACGTCTCATGAAGCTCGGTCAGCCGCGGGTTCATGCTCGCGACTCGACCGGGGGCATCAGCGCCCGACGAGACCGTCGAGCAGGCGCTTGGCGAGGGCCGTCACGGTATCGCGGCGGGTCTCGTCGAGCCGCTCCCACCCGAGGAAAGCGAGCGACACGGGCTCTGTCGCCGTGAAGGCGGAGAGCGAGGTGATCAGCATCACCGCGCCCGCGCGATCCTCTTCCCTCCCGGGGCGGCGCTGGCGGGCGATGGCCAGCAGGTCGGCGACGAGGCCGATGCCGGGGCTCCACAGCCCCTCGAACAGCAACGCATAGCCCGGGCCCTGCTCGCTCATCTCGCGCAGCACGAAATCGGTGGTGAGCCGTTGCTCGGCATCGGCGGTGATCGCGTTGACGAGCGCGTCGAGGATACGGTCGAGCCAGTCCCGCGCTTCCGTGGCCGAGAGCGACCCCTTGTTCGCGGCCTCGCGAGCGACGCACACCAGCGGCAACAGCCGGCGGCTGTGCTGTTCGACGATCTCCTGCGCGCAAGCGCGGTGCAGCCCCTCCTTGTTGCCGAAGTGGTAGGCGATCACCGGGAGCGTGACCCCCGCCTCGGCGGCGATCATCCGGGTGGTAGCGCCCGCGAAGCCCTCACGAGCAAAACAGCGCATGCCCGCCTCGAGGATCCGGGCCCTGGTCATCTCCGTCGGCGTCAGGCGGCTTTTGGTCTCGGGGCTCATGGTCATCCATATAGGCAGGGAGGTGCCTGTCGCGGTAGGGCGCACTCCCGCGGGTTTCTCCTCGGGCGAGGACGCGGAACGTCCTCCCGGCCGGAACAGGCGCTCAGGCTGTTGCAGCGGTTCCTATCGCTTGATATACGGTGTATATCACCTGATAGGGGTGTCGCTATGGCATTACGTGATGCGGTACCGGCGGAGCGCGAAGCAGCGCCGGCGCAGTCGGCGAAACGGGCGGCCGCGCGCGAGTGGAAGATCGACTATCTCTCCCCCGCCGGAGAGCCTTCGCTGGTCCCGCCGGACTCGGTGCAGTGGCGGGTCTACCGCAACCCGATCGTCATGGGCATTGGCGGAGTGGCCGCCGTTCTGCTCGAGTTCGCCGATCCGCGGATCCGCAGCGGGGTCTGGGACCACTCGGTCTACAAGGTGGATCCGATCGGACGCTCGCGACGTACCGGGGTCGCGGCGATGGTTGGGGTGTATGGCCCCGCCTCGGTGGCGCGCAAGGTGATCTCCGGCGTCACGAAGATGCACGCGCGCGTGACGGGCGAGACACCCAATGGGCAGCCGTACCGTGCGCTCGACCCGGTGCTGCTCGATTGGGTCTATGCGACGGCCCTCTTCGGCTTCTTCAAGGCCTACCACACGTTCGTTCGTCCGCTCTCGCCGGAGGATCAGGTGCGCTTTTTCAGGGAGGGAAAGCCGGTCGGCGAGCTCTACGGCGTCACGCACTGTGTCGGGTCGGAAGCCGAGTTCGTCGCGATGATGGAAGGGCTGCTGCCAGGTTTCGAGCCACACCCCATCAACCTCGAGTTCCTGAACATCATCGAATCAGGCCGTTCGGCGCCTTCCGTGCCGCGCTTCCTGCACCGCGCGATGGCCCGGGGCGCGGTCGCGATCCTCCCGCCGGTGGTCCGGAAGAAACTGGAGCTCGGCGCGGAATGGGACCTGACCGCACTCGACCGTCTGGCGCTGCTCTCCGCCGGCCGGCTCGCCGACCGCTGGCGCGACCGCGACTCTCCAGCCTGGCAGGCCGCGCTGCGTCACGGTCTGCCCGGCGACTTCGCCTGGCGATCGCCGTCGATGCAGCGAAGCCTGCTCAAGAGCTGACGCTCACGCATCCGGTGTGAGCGCCAGGTGGTCACCCCTGATGCGAGGTGACAGGTCGGACTCGTCCGTCTCCTGCCCGGCATCCGCTGCTCACGGGCCGCGGCCAGCATCCACGAACCTTCCTTGGAGGAATCATGTCTCAAGACGTTGCCGTGGCACGCCCCAGTTCCCTGAAGACCATTCTGCAGACCCTTGCACGCATCTGGCTGGGAGCCTCCTTGCTCCTCGCGGGAGCGGGCCACCTCACGTGGGCCCGCACCGAGTTCCTGGCCCAGGTCCCGAAGTGGCTGCCACTCGACGCCGACTTCGTCGTCCTCGCTTCGGGCGTGGTCGAGCTCGTGCTCGGCGCGGCGCTCCTCTTCGCGCGCCGCCTGCGCACGCAAGTCGGGTGGGTGGTGGCCGCGTTCTTCGTCGCGATCTTCCCGGGCAACATCTCGCAGTATGTCCATGGCATCAGCGCGTTCGGTCTCGACACCGACAGGGCGCGGTTCATCCGGCTCTTCTTCCAGCCCGTCCTCATCGCCTGTGCCCTCTGGTCGACCGGCGCCTGGGCGGCCTATCGCGCGTCGAAGCACTCGAAGTGACGCACCGGGCGAAGGGGGGGACTGTGGACGGTGGGAGCCGCCCAGGGTGCCAGCTTACGGGTTGAAGAGCTTCGACGCGTCGACGTACGCGTTGTACTCGGCCAGCTTGGCCCCATCGAAGCGGGAGATGGTCGCCCACGGCACGGTGAGCGTGCTTCCATCCTTGCGCACATAGGTCACCAGCCCGTTGGCGAAGGCGCGGTCCCCCAGCGTCCAGCAATTCTGGAACTGGTGGCTGATGCCGCCAATGGCCGAGAAGAACCCGGCGATGAAGTCCTTGATGGGGCCGTGGCCGGTAACCGGCTCGTTGTTCCCGAAACGGAAGACGCCCCCCTCGGTGAAGAACGACGCGAAGCCACGGGCATCGAGCGCATCCACGCGCGCGAACATCTCGTCGAAGAACCGCTTGTGCTCCATGAGTGTCTTCTCCTGGTACGGCCTCGTGGACACTGGGGTGCCGCGCAGGCCGGCCCGAAGTCTACGCTGTCCCTCCCGGCAACGACAGCACCTCCTCGGCCAGTGGTGGACCGGCCATCCCGGCTCCACGGCGACACGTGCTACGATGTGTCTCCCGCTAAGCTTGCCCTCGGGCACAGGACGTGTTTCTTGATAAGTCCGGACATCATTCCCAATCTCTTCCCCGTGGCGGCCTCGGCTCTGGGCTGGCTCGTGTCCCCGTGGATCGGCGAGAACAATCCCCGGCGCACCCGAGGCATGCGCCAGGGCTCGGCCTTCGCGTTCATGGTGACCTTGATCGGGGCAGTGCCCGCGATCATGCTGTCCTGGTCGGTGAATGGCCGATCCTTGGGGATGGGGTTCATGATCACCTTGATCCTGGCCGTGGTGAGCAGCGTGGTGGGGCTGGGCGCCTTCGCCCTGGGCTTCAGGTGGGGCTCGAACGAGGAGGATCAAGAGGAACCCAAGTGACGGCTCCCGTGGCCCGCACCGCCAGCGAGTGGATTCGCCATGATGCTCCCTTCGCGGGAGGGTACGGATGGCGGCCCGCCGGTGCACGCCCGGCGTTCAGTCGGTGCCAGTGCGGTGGGGGCTTGCCTCCGTGAAGATGGGCGGGGTGGTCTCGGTCAGGGAGGGGACCGGCTCGTTGCTGGACATCGCCAGGAGGCCCTTGAGGCATTGGACGGCGAGGAGCCAGTTCTTCGGGCGCTTCATGTCGAGGCCACCGACGAGCTGCTTGAGCATGCTGAGGGTGTCGAAATAAACGCGCTCGCAGACCAGCGTCTCGGTCGCGTCGAAGATGAAGTACGCCGTCACGCGCACCCGGAACTTGTTCCCGGTGGGGGGAATCTGGCCCAGCGGACCCAGGTGGGTACCCATCAACCAGAATTCGACGATGACGGCGTCGTCGCTGTGCCGCAGCGCGATGATCTCGTGGTTCTGATCCGGGAAAGCGATGCGGGTCTCGCGGTAGTACTCGCGCACCCTGCTGTCGCCATCGTGCACCGTCAGGGTGGGAATCAGCTCGTAACGGGGTTGGGGGAAGGTCGACAGGACGTCATCCCAGTCCTGCCGCACCTCGTCGTGGAAATGCTTCAACACCAGATTCTGCCGTGCCTTGCGGACTTGCTCGGTGAGCACACGTGCCTCTTTTCTCGGGGGGAAGGGAGCGTGTTTACCTACGCTGTAGACTGGAAATAAATCTACAACGTAGGTATTGTCAATGACATGAAGCCTTCCGACAGGCGAGAACCCGACGTGGCGCCGGACGGCGCGGCACCCCGGCGCGGACGGCCGAGGGGTGGTCCCCGGCTCACGCGGGAGAAGGTCCTCGAGGCCGCCTTGACGCTCGTGGAGCGAGGTGGGACCGAGGCGCTGAGCATGCGGAGCCTCGCCACGGAGCTCGGCGTGGACGCGATGAGCCTCTACAACCATGTCGCCAACAAGGATGCGGTCCTCGACGGAATCGCGGAGCTGTTCCTGGGACGCATCGGCCTGCCCGAGCCGACTGGTGACTGGCGCGCGGATGTCCGTGCGTTCGCGGCGGCCTTCCGCCACGCGGCGGCCCAACACCCCCAGGCCGCCCCGCTGGTGCTCACGCGCCAGCTCGAGTCCTTCAAGGGCCTGGTGGGCACGGAGTCAGTGCTCGCACTGCTGCACGCGGCCGGTTTTCCACCGGAGGAGGCCGTGCATGCCCTGAGGACCGTCCTCGCCTTCCTGGTCGGGACGCTCCTGCGCGAGGTGTCCTCCGGGCCAACCTTCAGCGGCCAGAACCTCGGGGGCCTGGTGGAGCGCCGTGCGGAACTCGAGAATTCCGGCTTCCCCCACGTGGCCAGGGCCGCTCCCCACCTGGCCGCGTGCAATCACGAGGCGGAGTTCGACTTCGGCATGGATCTGCTGGTGGCCGCGCTCGAACAGCGGGCGCTCGCCCGACAACCCACCGCGGCGAGCGCAGACCGCCGAACGCGGAAACCACGGTAGGGGAACCCAGGCAGGAGCGCGGAGGAGCCGGCTGGGGAAATCCCTCGTCCCGACTCATCCCCTCCTGGCCCGACATGAGGAGAGGTTCATGTCTACTTGATGGAAGGCTCATGTCCCCGCCTCCCCTCCAGTCCTGACGTCACGCGTCATGGCTCGCGCGCCGCGCCCCCCGGACGAAGAACCGTTGACTCGTGAAAACAGGCCAGACCGGGAAGGGGCCCATCATGATAAAACATTGTCTCCCCTACCCCAGGATCTCCCCATGTCGAAGCGGCTGTTCGCAGGCGTCACCCATGCATGTCTCACCCTGTCGTTGCTTGGCTGCGGAGGCGAGCCCCCGCCCGCGGAGGAGACGCCCCTGGGGCAGGTGGACAGCGCGCTGACGCAGGTGACGAGCTTCGGAAGCAACCCCGGCAACCTGCGGATGTGGAAGCACGTACCCGCTGGCATGCCCGCCAACGCGCCCCTGGTGGTGGCCATGCACGGCTGTACCCAGACGGCCGCGGCCTACACCAACGCCGGCTGGAACGCCCTGGCCGATCAGCTCAAGTTCTACGTGGTCTATCCCGAGCAACTGAGCGCCAACAACCAGAACGTCTGCTTCAACTGGTTCGAGCCGGGAGACATCGCGCGGGGCTCGGGCGAGGCGCTCTCCATCAAGCAGATGGTGGACAAGATGAAGGCGGATGTGTCCATTGATCCGAGCCGCGTCTTCGTCACCGGCCTGTCGGCGGGCGCGGCGATGGCGCACGTCATGGCCGCCACCTACCCGGACGTCTTCTCGGGGGCCGCCATCATGGCGGGCATTCCCTACAAGTGCGCCACCACGATGACCGACGCCTTCTCCTGCATGAGCCCGGGCGTGAGCAAGACACCGGACCAGTGGGCGAGCCTGGTGCGCGGCGCCTACTCCGGCTACACCGGCGCCTACCCGAAGATCTCCCTCTGGCACGGCACCTCCGACTACACCGTGAAGAACACCAACCAGGTGGAGGCCCTGGAGCAGTGGACGGCGGTGCACGGCATCGACATGACGGCGGACGTCTCGGACACGGTCGCCACCTACCCCCACAAGGTCTACAAGAACAGCGCGGGCAAGGCCCTCGTGGAGACGTATGACCTGACCGGCATGGGGCACGGCACCGCCATCGATCCGGCCACCCGGTTCCCCGGCACCTCCGTCGCATGCGGCACCGCGGGCGCCTACATCCTGGACACCAACATCTGCTCCACGCTGGAGGTGGCGAAGTTCTTCGGGCTCGACAACTCCGGCACGACCGACCCCACGCTCAGCCTCTCCTCGCCCGCCAATGGCGCCACCGTGAGCGGCACGGTGACGCTGAGCGCCCAGGCCTCGGACGACGTGGGCATCACCGAGGTGGCGTTCCTCATCGACGGCGCCGTGGTGGGCACCGACTCCACCCCTCCCTTCACCTTCGCGTGGAACACCACCACGGCCACCCCCGGCCCCCACACCCTGGCGGCCCGGGCCACCTACGCCTCGGGCAACACCACCACCTCCGCCCCCATCACCGTCACCGTCACCGTGGACCAGAACCCGGCGCGCTTCACCGAGACCTTCTCCACCAACGGCCCCGACAAGACGGGCTGGACCCTGACCGAGTGGGCCCTGGACACCAGCGATCAGACGGGGGTGAGCGGCAGCAAGTCCATCCTCGGCTCCGCCACGCCCTCCTTCAACACCGTCACCCGCACCGCCAGCGTCACCATGGCCCTGTCCAGCAATCCCACGCTCACCTACTGGCGCAAGCTGGATCTCTCTGGAGCCAACACCATGGCATCGGTGTCCTTCAAGGTCGTCGTCAACGCCGGCAGTGACGTGGTGGTGGACTCCGTCACCAAGGGCCTCGGCACCGTCACCGAGTCCACCTGGACGCAGCGCGCCAACATCGACCTGTCCGCCTATGCCAACCGCACCGTCACCCTGAAGTTCATCGTCTCGGCCACGGACCCCTCCTCCACGGTCAGCCGGGCCAAGGCCTGGGTGGACGGCATCACCGTTGGCTCACCCTGAGCCTTCCCCTCCAGGTACACCCATGCGCTTTCAGGGTGTAAGCAGGAACCCCAGACAGCGGACACCCTCCTGGGCACGGACAACGATGGCAATGGAGTCCGTGATGATCTGGATGCTTATATCGCTTCGAAGCCGGACACGGCCGTTCAGAAGAAATCATTGCGCCAGTTCTCGGCGGCCTTGAAAGGCACTCCCCGAAGGAGATACCTGCGTCAAATAGGGATGCCTGTACCCCCAGGCACCGAAGTTCTAGGATGGAGCCTTCCAGGAGAAGGAGCGCTCCATGACGGCCAGTCCCCTGTTCGCGGAGGGAGAGACACTGTGGTCTCCCCACGTGCGCGCCAACCCGTTCCCCCTCTACAAGCGCATGCGGGAGGAGTTCCCCGTCGCCCGGATCACGGAGCCGCAGACGGGGATGCACTTCTGGCTGCTGACGCGCTACGCGGATGTGCTCTCGATCGTGAGGGATCCGCGCTTCACGCAGGATCCCACCCAGTTGCCCGACGAGGTCCGGCAGCGGTACTTCAGCCACAAGCTGCGGGCGCTCAGCCAGCACCTGGTGAACGCGGATCCGCCGGACCACACGCGCAGGCGCTCACTGGTGTCCAAGGTCTTTACCCCGCGCCGCATCGAGGAGTTGCGCCCGCGCATCACGGCGATCTGCTCGGAGCTGGTGGAGAAGCTGAAGGCCCAGGGCTCCGGGGCGGACTTCCTCAAGGAGCTCGCCTTTCCGCTGCCCGTCCTCGTCATCACCGAGCTGTTGGGGATTCCCCCGGAGGACGGCGACCAGTTCCGCGCGTGGGCGCAGACGTTCTTCGCCCCTCCGTCGAAGGATGCCCAGGAGAAGACCCGCGAGGTCCACCAGCTCTTCATCAAGTACCTGGAGGACATCTTCGAGCAGCGCCGTCAGCAGCCCCGGGACGATCTGATCAGCGCGTTGGTCGCCGTGCAGGAGCAGGGGGAGCGGCTGAGCGCCGAGGAGCTGACGAGCATGGTCTTCGTTCTGCTCGTCGGCGGTTATGAAACGACCGCGAACCTGTTGGGCAACGGCCTGCTGGCGCTGTTGCAGCATCCGGACCAGTTCCAGCGGCTGCGGGAGGATCGCTCCCTCATCCCCTCGGCGGTGGAGGAGATGCTGCGCTACTGCGGCCCGTTCGAGCTGAGCATCCTGCGCTTCCCGAAGGAGGACATGGAGTGGCACGGCCAGCGCATCCGGGCCCATGAGGCCGTCCGGGTGAACTACCTGGCCGCGGACCGGGATGCCGAGCAGTTCCCCGAGCCGGACCGGTTCGACGTGGGGCGCACGCCCAACAAGCACGTGGGCTTCGGCCATGGCATCCACTTCTGTCTGGGAGCGCCCCTGGCCCGGCTGGAGACCATCGTCGCCTTCGAGTTGCTGCTGGAGCGGCTCCCGGAGCCGCGTCTGGCCACGGCGCCCGAGAAGCTCGCGTGGCGCCCGAGTGCCCAGGCGCGTGGGCTGGTGAGCCTGCCCCTGGCCTTCTAGCCCTTCTTCCTTCGCGCGCCCACCGCTCCAGACGCGGCGGCGCGCAGGAGGCGGCGAAAGGTGGGGCATTCCATGTGGCTCGGCGCGCGGCAGGCAGCGGCGTGCCGGAGGCCGTCGCGCATGGCGCTGAGTTCGCGAATCGTCCTGTCGAGCTGCTCCGCCTTGGCCGCGAGCAGCTGCCGGTCGATGCGCGGCTGCCCGTCCGGCGCGAACATCAGCGCGATCTCATCGAGCGAGAAGCCGGCGGCACGCCCCAGCGCGATCAGCGCCAGCCGTTCCAGCACGCCGGGCTCGAACAGACGGCGCAGGCCCCGCCTGCCGATCGAGGCGATCAGCCCTTTTTCCTCATAGAACCGCAGCGTCGAGGCAGGAACGCCGGACCGCCGCGCCACCTCGGTGATGTCCAGATCTCTCACGCGCTTGACCTCAAGTCGACTTGAACTGGCACAGTACGGCTTTCGATTCTCGAAGACACGCCAAAGGAGACGCTCATGAATGCCTCGCGCCAGACCGATGACGAGCAGACGAAGCTTTGGAATGGCCCCGCCGGACGCGCCTGGGTCGAGGAGCAGGAGTTGCTCGACCAGATGTTCAAACCCATTGAAGAGCTGCTCGTCGAAGCGGTCCTCGCCGGCTCCGGGCGCCAGGTGCTCGACGTCGGCTGCGGTACGGGCAGCACAACGCTCGCCATCGCGCGGCGGCTCGGCGCGAAGGGGCGCTGCACCGGCATCGACATTTCGGAGCCGATGATCACCGCCGCCCAGGCCCGCGCCGAACGGGAAAGCACGCCCGCGAGCTTCATCCGCGCCAACGCGCAAAACCACGCCTTCGCGCCCGCGAGCTTCGACATGCTCATCTCGCGCTTCGGCGTCATGTTCTTCGACGACTCCGTCCGGGCCTTCGCGAACCTGAGGCGTGCCGCGAAGGATGACGCCGAATTGCGGTTCGTCGCCTGGCGGAGTCCTTCGGAGAATCCGTTCATGACGACGGCCGAGCGCGCCGCGGCACCGCTCCTGCCGAACCTCCCCACCCGCCGGCCGGACGCGCCGGGACAGTTCGCCTTCGCGGACCAGGGCCGGGTCCACCGCATTCTGGAGGAAAGCGGCTGGGCCGAGGTCGACATCCAGCCGATCGATGTTGCCTGTACCCTGCCCGAGAAGGAGTTGGTCCGTTACCTGACCCGGCTCGGTCCCCTCGGCCTGATTCTTCACGAGGCGGATGACCGGACTCGCACCCAGGTCATCGAAACAGTCCGCGCCGCCTTCGAGCCCTATGTGCACGGAGCGGAAGTCCGCTTCACCGCTGCCTGCTGGAGGGTCGGCGCCCGGGCGCCGTCCTTCTGATTGATGTATGAATCATCTCATTCACACATCAATGACGGCCATGCGCATTCAAAAACCAGACCGCGACAAAGGGCGGCATATGCGCACGGCATTGGGTCATGCCGTCATGCCGCACACCCGCGGGGCGCATGAAGCTCGAGTCGGACGACGTCGGCCCCGGGGGTCCCGGCGAGCAGGAGCCAGGCCCCTCGCGCCTTCCACCACCCGCGAGCCATGGCCTCAGCGGCATACTCGCCCCTCCTGAAACGCCTCTGAGAAGAGACGCTGAAGCCTTTGATTCCAGGAAGCAGCGCCCCGACAACCAGGCACCAGGCCATCCGCCGTGCGCGGGAAGATGAGACAAGCCGCGGGTGTCTGTCGGGAAGACGTCCATTGCAATGTCGCACACATCACGAGAGGCGTGCATGAAGAGAAATCTGGTTTCGGGCGGTGAGGGGCTGAGCGGATGGCGGAGCCTGTGTATGGCGGTCCTCTACCTCACGCTCCTCGGCGGATGCGGTGGCATGGAGGAGTCGTTCCCTCCCGAGGAGAGCGAATCCGCCACGCCGACGGTGGAGGTTTCGGAGGCGCCGCTGGCCTCGCCCGTGGCCGTGAACGGCAAGCTCAAGGTGGTGGGCAATCAAATCCAGAACCAGAATGGCGTGGCCGTGCAGCTCAAGGGGATGAGCCTCTTCTGGAGCCAGTGGGGCGGCACGTTCTACAACGCCTCCGTCGTCAACTCGCTCGTGGACAACTGGAAGGCCACCGTGGTGCGCGCCGCCATGGGGGTGGAGAGCGGCGGCTACCTCACCAACCCCGCGGCGGAGAAGGCCCGGGTGAAGGCCGTCGTCGACGCGGCCGTCGCCAAGGGCATCTACGTGATCATCGACTGGCATGATCACAGCGCCACGCAGCACACCGCGCAGTCCAAGGCGTTCTTCACCGAGATGGCGCAGCTCTACAAGAACACCCCCAACGTCATCTTCGAGATCTTCAACGAGCCGGACGGCGAGTCCTGGAGCGAGGTGCGCGCCTACGCCGTGGACATCATTGGCGCCATTCGCGGCGCTGGCGCCCCCAACCTCGTGGTGGTGGGCACGCCGACCTGGTCACAGGACGTGGACGTGGCCGCCAGCAACCCCATCACCCAGTACCCCAACGTGGCCTATGCGCTGCACTTCTACGCGGGCACGCACAAGCAGTACCTGCGTGACAAGGCGACCACGGCGCTGAACAAGGGCATCGCCCTGTTCGTGACGGAGTTCGGCACCTGCGACGCGTCCGGCAATGGCAACCTCAACCTCGCCGAGACCCAGCTGTGGATGGACTTCATGAACAGCCGCAAGCTGAGCTGGGCCAACTGGGCGCTCAACGACAAGGCCGAGACCGCCTCCGCGCTCGTCCCCGGCGCGAGCACCACCGGAAACTGGCCTACCTCGGCCCTCACGCCCTCCGGCACCTTCATCAAGCAGAAGCTGTTGCAGTAATCCGCGACCGGGCGGGGGTGGGATTCATCGGACCGCCCCCGCCCGTCCTTCCCCGGCACGGAGCCACCTCGGAGGTGGTGAACGGGTACCCACTGCCATCTTTCCTATACTCCCGGGAAGCGGATGGCCTTCTTCGCGGCGGTTCGACGTTGAGTTCCGGTATCCTCGAGGCCATGTCCGATCTCGAAAATCGCGCTCGTCATGCCCGCACGCTTCTTTTGCACCAGCGCCATGGCGTGCTCGCGACCATGAGCCTCGAGCTGCCTGGCTATCCCTTCGGGTCGATTACCCCCTACACCCTCGACCATGCCGGCGCGCCGCTGATTCTCATCAGCACCCTGGCCCAGCACACGAAGAACATTCAGGCGGACGCGAAGGTCTCCCTGACGATTCACGATGCGACGAATCCAGACCCACAAGCCGCCGGGCGCTTGACCTGGGTCGCGGATGCCATGCCCGTCCCGGCCGACGAAACCGCGGCTCACGCCCGGTACCGTGCTTACTTCCCCCAGTCAGCGGGCTACCTCGACACCCACGACTTCGAGCTGTACCGGCTCGTTCTCGTACGCGCCCGCTTCATTGGCGGGTTCGGGCGGATCTACTGGCTGGAGCGCGATGAACTGCTCGTCGCCAATCCCTTCGCACAGAGCGAAGCCGACATTGTCGGGCACATGAATGACGACCACGCCCACAACCTCAAGGCCTACTGCCAGGCCTTCAAGGGGGTCTCGGCGGAAAAGGCCGTCATGCAAGGCATCGATGCCGACGGCTTCGATGTGCTAGCGGATGAGCAGCCCCTGCGCTTTACCTTCGACCAACCGATCGCGACACCGGATGAAGCCCGTGCCGCCATGGTGCGCCTGGCGAAAGCAGCCCGGCAGTCCCTGAAGGGCTGACCGGAGAGGCCTGATGGCGGGAAGAGTCAGCGGTTCGACACGCGGGGCAGTGCGAGCGGAAGGAGCGCGGAGGGCGGGTCCACCATGTGGAGGACGCGCATCGCGCGCTGATGGGCGTCCGGATCGAAGGTGGCCCGGAGCATCACCCTGTCGCCCAGGAGGCTGTTGAGCGTCATGGTCAGACGTTCCATCGCGCTCACGTTCTCCAGGGTGCACCCGGGCACGCGCAGGTCCTCGCCGGCCGCCGTGAGCCAGGGGCCCATGACGAGCTCGTTGAACCGCTTCTGCGAGGTCCTGCCCTCCTGGGCCAGCTGCCGCCCGAGCTCGAGCGCCGACAGCAAGCTCACCGTCATCCCCTGCCCGTAGACGGGATTCAAGGCACACAGCGCATCGCCCATCGTCACGAGGTTGTCGGCCTGGAACGCGGGCCGCAACACCCGCGTGCCCGCCATCCTGCGGAAGCAGCGGATGGGACCCACGAACTCGGCCTCGGCCAGCACCTGGGCCACACAGGGATCTCTCAGGGAGCGCGCGTACGCCAGGAAGCCCTCCTTGTCTCCCGGAGGCATCTCGTGGCCGGCGCCGACCATCATCGCCAGATGGAGCCCACCCTCGATGGGATTGATGCCACCTCCGCGCAGGTGATGGGGCGCACACACCTGCACGTAGGCCTGCCGGAATGGCAGACGCTCCGCGTGGGGGATGCGCACCACGCACGTGGCATAGCTCGCCCGCGCATCCACCTTCTCGAGCACCGCCTTCGCGCGGAAGGGACCATTGCGCCCCGAGGCATCCACGAAGAGCGAGGCCTCCAAGTCCCGCCCATCTCTCGCTTTCACCGCCAGGATGTGGCTTCGCGAGGAATCCCACCGGAACGTCTCGGCCTCGAAACGCTCGATGAGCTCGATTCTCGGATTGCTCGCCAGACGGCCGCGAACCGTCTTCTCCAGGAGCCTGCGGCTGCACAAACGCGAGGTGATGTCCGAGGGAGGGCGCGGGAAGGCTCCGAAGCGTCCCACCCAGTAGCAGTTCGCACCCCAGTCGACCTCCACGGCCCCGGCCCGGATGAGTTCCTCGCCAAGGCCCGGGAAGAGTTCATTGAACGCCAACCAACCGCGCCGCATCAGCACGTGGAGGTGATCCACCTGCGGCACGCCCTCGCGCTCGTGTGCCACGTCCTGGCCATCCCTCTCCACGAGCAGGACGCGCTCGAAGTGCTGGGACAGGACGTGCGCCGCCGACAAACCCGCGATACCACCGCCAATCACTACCGCTCTCGACATGACAAAGGCTCCTGGGGCTCGTTCGTCTGTATCCAGACCCAACGCCAGCGTCATCACCCGGGAGGGGGAGCGCGCACTCCCCTCCAGGATTTGTCGGGAGAGCAACTCCGCTGGAAGAATTCATCCCCCATGGGTCAGGGCCTGGTGAACGCTGAGGGGATCGGGGGTCTCTCTCGGCCATGCCATCCCTTGCGGAACTGATCGAGCGGAATCGAGAGTCACTGCTCCTGCGCTACCGCGAGGAGGCCAGCCGGCTCCCGTCCGCCAGAGAGGTGCGCCCCGAGGACGTCATCGACAACCTCCCCGAGTATCTCGCGACCCTGCGCGCTCCCTCCCGCGATCAACACGGGGACCCAGGCTACACCCGGCGGTGTCTGGAAGAGGCTCACCTCCGACGGCGTCTTCGGTTGGGCTACACGCAGGAGGACGTGAAGGCCGAGTTCGCCCTCCTCGGGCGGCTCCTCTCGGGCCTCTGGACGTCCCTCCCGCCCAGCCAGCAGCCCCCTCTCGAGGACACCCAACGGCTCGCCGACTGGCTGCGAGCCGCCATGGAGCACACGGAGTCCGTCTTCGGCGAGCGCTCACCCGACCGCATCCCGCCCGGTCTCGGGGTACCGCAGCTGCGTGAGGCGCACTTCCGCCTGGCGATCGAGGCCACTGGACTGGGGACGTGGGACTATGACCCCGTCACCGGCGTGGTGCACGCGGACGAGCGCTGCCTGCACCTGCTCGGCCTGCCTCCGGATGCCACCCTGGACTACGCCGTCCACCTCTCCGCGCTGCATCCGGAAGACCGTGAGCGCGTGCATCACGTGGTGCAGCAGTCCTTGAGTCCGGCCGGCAGTGGCTCCCACCAGCTCGAGTTCCGCACCGTGGGCCTGAGGGACGGCATCGAGCGATGGTTGTCCGCCAACGGGCGGGCCCTCTTCGATGAGAACGGACGGGCGGTGCGCCTCGTCGGCACGGTGCTCGACATCACCGAGAGGGTGCGTGAGCGAGAGGCCACCGAGCGAGAGCGACAGCGGCTCAAGGCCATTCTGGAGAGCATGTCCGAGGCCTTCCTCTCCTTCGATCGGGAGTGGCGCTTCACCTACGTCAACCGCGAGGCCGAGCGCTTCATGGGAATGTCGCGCGAGCAGGTGCTGGGCCGCGGCCACTGGGAAGTCTTTCCCGCGACCCTGGGAACGAACGTGGAGCGCTACTACCGGCGCGTGGCCGCCGAGCGCATCCCGCTCTCCTTCGAGAACTTCTACGCCCCCTGGCAGCGCTGGTTCGAGTTCCACGTCTACCCCATCGACGAGGGCATCGCCTCCTTCTGCCAGGACATCACCGAACGCAAGCACCGCGAGGAGGAGCGCGAGCAGTTCCTCCATGAGCAGACCCGTCTGCGCGAGCAGGCCGAGCAGGCGCTGCTCCAGAGTCAGCGCGCGGCGGAGGTGCTGGAGCATGGGGATCCCTTCCTCCTGCTCGACAGGGACTTCCGTATCATCCAGGTGAACAAGAATCAGGAGCTCATCAGCCAGAAGAGACGCGAGGAGGAGCTCGGCCGTGTCCTCTGGGATGTCTTCCCCGCCATCAACAATCCCGAGTCCGCGTACTGGCGTGAGTACCACCGTGCGATGAACGAGCGGGTACCCGTGCAATTCGAGGAGTACTACCCCCCGCTGGAGCTCTGGGCGAGCGTGAGCGCCTACCCCACCGCGGAGGGTGGGCTGGCCGTGTTTCTCCGGGATGTCACCGAGCGCAAGCACGCCGAGCAGTTCCGCGAACGGTTGATGGGCATCGTCAGCCACGATCTGCGCAGCCCGCTCCACGCCATCACCCTGGCCGCCGAGACGCTGCTGCGCCGGGAGCACCTCTCCGAGTCCGTGCTCGCCCGGGTGCGGCGCATCGTCCAGAGCGGGGAGCGCATGTCGCGGATGATCACCGACCTGCTCGACTTCACCCGCGCCCGAATGGGCGGAGGCATTCCCCTGCAGCGCCGGCCCGGAGAGCTGGTGGAGTGGGTTCGCACCACGCTCGAGGAGTTCGAGGTGACGCACCCGGGCCGCATCGTGTTCTCCCATGGCCAGGGCCCCTACACCGGAGAGTGGGATCTGGATCGGCTCGCCCAGGTCATCTCCAACCTCGTGGGCAACGCATTGAAGCACGGGGCCGAGAACACCCCGGTGGAGGTGGACCTCCGCGAAGAGGGCCAGGAGATCGTCCTCGTGGTGACGAACCAGGGCACGCCCATCCCCGAGTCGCTGCTGCCCCATGTCTTCGATCCCTTCCGCCGCTCCACGGACAGCCCGCGCCAGGGATTGGGCCTGGGGCTCTACATCGCGCAGCAGATCGTCCTGGCCCACGGCGGCTCCATCACCGCGAGCTCCAGCCCGGCCGCGGGCACGACCTTCTCCGTGCGGCTGCCCCGCGGCCCCGTCCCGTCCTGAAGCCCGGACTCACGAGCATGTGACCATGCGCGTGATGGGCCGCGCTCAAGGACGTGCGCGAGCCCACGGCGCTTCCTCTCCCGGCAGGGAGGAGTCTGACGCGCATCCTCGCCAGAGGACCCTGTCGCCCTGGGTCGCCCGGCCGGTGCTACTTCCACCCGTCGAGCCACCCTCCGAGAGAGAGGAGGTCGATGGCTTCGTCGATGGAGGGGTCTGCCTTCTTCGCCAGTTCGCCCAGGTCGTCACCCAGAAGCGCGCGCATTTGATGGGGTACGAGCACCAGGTCGATGAACCTGGCGGCCACTGGCGATGCACGCGCGATGGCCTCGGCCGTCCCTGCGGACGGGCCCGCGATCGCCTCCGCGACAAACCGTACCCCGCGGTCCCGTGCCATCCTGTCCGTCAGTCGAGCGAGCTCCGGCAGGCGATGCGCGGTCGTCATGACCACCCGCATCAGGGCTATCACTTCGGGCTGAAGCGCATGGACCAGGAGGCCGTGCCCCACGGCACGCAGCCGCTCTCGCAGAGTCAGGCCGGCTGGGAGGTCCTTGGGCGCGGCGAATGTGCTCTCCACGTTGTGGCGAACAACCGCCGTGAACAACTCCTCTTTGTTGGCGTACCGCGCGTAGATGCTGGCCTTGCCCGCGCTCGCCTGAAGCGCGACCTGATCGCAACTCGTCGCATCGAAGCCGTGTTGCAAGAACAAACGCGTGGCGGCTTCCAGGATGCGGCGATCGACCTCGCCGACCTGCTCCGCCGATGGACGACCCCCCCGCCCCTTCCGCGCCACCGGAGCTTTCTGGGGAAGGGTGCTTTTTCCTTGCATGACCCGAGCGCACAAGCTACTTCGCCGCTCGTTGCAACTGAACGGTTCCGTTCAGTTTTTCGCCGGAGTCACCGTGGCCCGGATGCCGCGCGAGTCCATGGAGTGGCACACGCGCGTCGGCGGGGCAATACGAGTGGCTTCCCATCCCGAGCTGGAGTGTTCCTGATGACTGATCATCTCGAGCCGTTTCACCTGTCCGTGCCACAGTCCGAGCTGGACGAACTGCGCGCGCGACTGAGGCGCACCCGCTGGCCTGACCCCGGGACGGTGGAGGACACCCGGCAGGGTCCGCCGCTCGCCAGGATTCGTGCGCTCGTGGAGCGGTGGTGCGAGGGTTATGACTGGCGTCGGTGCGAGGCGTTGCTCAATAGCCTCGGCCAGTACCGCACGGAGATCGACGGACTGGGCATCCATTTCCTACACATCCGCTCGCCCGAGCCGGACGCACTGCCGCTCCTCATGACGCATGGCTGGCCAGGATCGGTGCTGGAGTTTCGCCACGTGGTGGGACCCCTCACCAACCCCGTCGCGCATGGCGGCAGGGCGTCTGACGCCTTCCATCTCGTCATCCCATCATTGCCGGGGTTTGGCTTTTCCGACAAACCCACCGGGCCGGGGTGGCACGTGGGGCGCATCGCCGGCGCGTGGCTGACGTTGATGCGGAGGCTGGGTTATGAGCGTTGGGCCGCGCAGGGCGGCGACTGGGGCGCGGGGGTCACGACGATGCTCGGCTACATGGCGCCCGCCGGCCTGATTGGCATCCATCTCAACATGGTGATGTTCCAGCCGACCCACGAGGAGCGCGCGAACGCGGACGCGCACGAGCGGAAGATGCTGGCGGATGCGCAACGCTATGACGAGCAGTTCTCTGGCTATTACAAGCTCCAGAACACCCGGCCGCAGTCCGTCGCATTCAGCCTCGCGGATTCGCCTGTCGGACTGGCCGCGTGGATCTATGCGCTCTTCCAGGATGTCTCGGACAGTGGCGGCGAGCCGGAGCGCGTGTTCTCGCTCGACGACATGCTTGACGACATCATGCTCTATTGGTTGCCGAACGCCGGGCCGAGTTCCGCGCGCTTGTATTGGGAGAGCGCACAGGCGATGAAACAAGGTGGTCCGCCGAGCATGCCCATGCCGACGCCGGCCGGCATCAGCATGTTCCCCGGCGAGCAGATACGGGTGTCCCGGCGCTGGGCGGAATCCCGCTTCGCCCGCCTCGTCCATTTCAACGAGTTGGAGCGGGGCGGTCATTTCGCGGCGCTGGAGCAACCGGCGCTCTTCGTGGAGGAGGTTCGCGCCACCTTCGCTGGACTCCGGTAGCGCCCCCGAGAAGGTGTCCCCGAGAAGGCCGAGAAGGTGTCAGACGATTCGTAAAAGACGATTCGTACGACCCGGGAGCGCCAGGTGGAGGCCTCTCCCGGGAGAATGACGTCTCGCCAACGAGACGAAGGAGGGCGGACACGGACGTCCACGGCCTGTTGGTTCCCCGCGGGTGCGACTGGCCCGCTCCGTGCTGAGGGCACCGTGCGCCATGCCCGGACCTCATGACCTCTTCGCCCGCTATACCTTTGGCCGCCCCGAGCGGGCGGAAGCCGAACTGCGAGCCGTCCTGCCCGCCCCTATCGTCTCCGAGGTGGACTGGTCGAGCCTGCGCTTGGAGCCCGGCAGCGTGGTGGACCCGGAGCTGCGAGAAACCGAGAGCGACCTGCTCTTCACCGCCCGCTTGCGCACGGGCCGCTCGCTGCTGCTATACGTGCTGCTGGAGCACCAGTCCACGGTGAACAGATGGATGGCGCTGAGGATGCTGCGCTACGTGGTGCGCCAGGTGGAGCGCTGGCGCCAGGAGCACCCGGAGCACTCCCTGTTGCCCGTCATCCTCCCGCTGGTGATGTATCACGGGCCCGAGGGGGCCTGGAGCGCGCCGCAGCGGGTGGAGGACCTGTTCGAGCTGCCGGGAGAGAGCGAGGAGGAGCGGGCACACTGGCGAGCGTGGGTGCCGCGCTTCGAGTACCTGCTCGATGACCTGACGGCGGAGCGGGAAGAAGCGTTGAGAGCACGGCCAGGCCCTCCACTGGTCCGGCTGGCGTGGTTGGTGCTGCGCCACGGGCGGACGGGGGAACTGGCGAGAAGGCTGCCGGAGTGGGTGGGCCTCTTCGCCCAGGTCCAGGCGGCTCCGGAGGGTGCCGAACACCTGCTGGTGGTCATCCGTTACCTGCTGTGGACCGGGGACCAGGCCGTCCACGATGCCACGGGGCAGGTGCTACATTCAGTGCTGGATGAGCAACGCGCGGAGGAATTGATGCGGAGCTATGGCGAGGAACTCATCGAGCAGGGACGTCAGCAGGGCCTGGCGCAGGGGTTGGAGAAGGGGTTGGTGCGAGGCAGGGAAGAGGGTCTGGCGCAGGGGCTGAGCCGAGGACGTGCCGAGGACATCCTGAGGATTCTCGCCCTCCGGGGGATTCACGTGGAGGAAGGAACCCGGCAGCGCATCCTCGACTGCACGGACGTGGACACGCTCGACAGCTGGTTCGACCGGGCCCTCCAGGTCACGACCCTCTCCGAGATGCTGGACGACGGGGCACACGCGTCCCGGCGAAAGGACTCGTGACACGGCCTCCGCTCACGTGCCGCTGACGTGCAGGCGGCGGGAAGCGAACCCGCCGCCCTCGTGCTCCGGGTCAACTGCTCGCAGAGGTGTAGCGGCCAATGGAGTGCAGCCACACCCGGCGCGAGAAGAACGCGAAGAGGAACGAGCCGAGCAGCGCCCACACCAGCGCCGTCCACGGCAGCCGGCCGAGCATCGCCTCCGCCGGGAAGGTGGTCATCACCGCCAGGGGAATGACGAAGGTGAACACGAAGGCGAGCACCCCGCGGAACACCGGCGCCGGCCAGCGCGCCGCGTCGAAGATGGACGAGAACAGGTAGGTGAGGTTGTCCACCTTCACCACGTAGAAGGCGGCGCACACCGTGAGGATCCACAACGAGTAGAGCAGGAGCACGCTCGTGCCCAGCAATACGAGCGAGATGGCCAGGCCCGACAGGGACGGACCGCGCCCGATCAGGTGGAAGCCGTAGCCGAAGAGGATCAGCGCCGCGACGAGGTTGATCGCCCGCCACGGCAGGAAGTTCTCGGTGGACACCAGGAACTGCGCGTCCGCGGGCTTGAGCAGCACGAAGTCCAGCGTCCCCTTGCGGATGTGCTCCACCACGCCCTGGAGGCTCGGGTTGATGGCCCCCTCGAGAATCCCCTGCAACAGGGTGAACCAGCCGATGACCAGCAGCGACTCGCCGAAGCTCCACCCCTCGATCTGGCGCTGCGCGCCCTGGAAGACGACGAACAGGGGCACCAGCGCGGAGGCCATCCAGAAGAGGGAGATGAGCCCATCGAGCAGGAAGTCCGCCTGGTACTGCATGGCGAGCAGGCTGGACGCCCGGAGGCGGACCTTCAACAAACGCAAGTAGCGGCGGAACATGCCCCTAGCCTCCATAGGCGGCGAAGCGCTTGAGGCCCCGCTTCCAGCTCAGGATGGACAGGCCGAGCAGCAGCGCCACCCACAACCACTGGCGGCCCAGCAACCCCAGCGCTCCGGTCAAACCGTGGGCATTCGTCATCAACTCCACCGGCAGGCCAATCTGGTAGCGGAAGGGCAACCAGTCCAACAGGCCGCGCAGCACGGGGGGAAAGAGCTCCACCGGGTACAGGTAGCCGGAGCAGATGAGGAAGAAGGCGAACCACAGGTCCATGAGCCGGTTGCTGCTCTCGATGTACAGACTCAGGCTGCCGATGAGCACGTTGGCCAGGAAGGTGATGAGCCAGCCGCCCACGAGCGCCAGCAGGAAGAAGCCCCAGCCCCACGCGGTGCCAGGCACCGAGCGGGTCCCCAGGGTGAACACGGAGAAGAGCGTCAGCGGCACCACCAGGAGCAGGCGCAGGGGGAAGGTGCCCAGGTTCTCCGCCGCGTAGCTCCACAGGGGCGAGATGGGACGCAACAGGCGCATGGCCAGCGTGCCCTGGCGCACCTCGTAGTTGATCTGCCAGGCCGCGTACGCGCCCGTCATCTGCCGCACCGAGAAGGTGGCCAGGAAGTAGCGCACGAAGTCGTGGGAGTCATAGCGCCCCACCGGCTCGTAGCGGGCCACCGCCGTCCACAGCGCCATGGAGATGAACGGCATGGTGGTGCCCAGCACCCAGACGAGCATCTCCGCCCGGTAGGCCACCGCCTCGGACACGCCCACCCGGAGCAGCGTGGGCAGGGCGCGCAGCGTGCCGCGCACACTCATACGCCCGCCTCCTGGCGCCGCGCCTTGCTCTCGGCGAACAGCTCGCTCATGACCTCTTCCAGCGGCGCGTTCTCCACCGTCAGGTCCATCACCGGCAGGGTGGAGAGCACCCGGCTCACGGTGGCGTTGACGGCCTCCTGCGACACCTGCAACACCGCCGACGCCGCGTCGTGCGACACCACCTTGCCCAGGGCCGCGAGGTCCGGCGCGTCCACCGCCTGGGACAGGCGCAACACCACCCGCTTCTCCGGACGCACCTTCTTCACCAGCGCGTCGAGTCCCCCGTCATACGACACGATGCCCTTGTCGATGACGATGATGCGCGGGCACAGCGCCGCCACGTCGTCCATGTAGTGGCTGGTGAGGATGAGCGTGGCGCCGTGCCGCTCGTTGTAGTCCTTGATGAAGGCGCGCATGGTGGCCTGCATGGACACGTCCAGCCCGATGGTGGGCTCGTCCAGGAAGAGCACCCGGGGCCGGTGGATGAGCGCCACCGCCAGCTCGCACTTCATCCGCTCGCCGAGCGACAACTGCCGCGTCGGCTTGCCGAGCAGTTCGCCCAGGTCCAGCAGCGTCACCAGCTCGTCCAGCGTCTGCTTGTACTGGGCGGTGGGAACGTCATAGATGGCGCGGTTGAGTTCGAGCGTCTCCGACGGAGGCAGGTCCCAGATGAGCTGCTGCTTCTGCCCCGTCACCAGCATGATCTTCTTGAGGAAGGCCTCCTCGCGATGACGCGGGACATGACCGTCCACGCGCACCTCGCCGCTCGAGGGGTGCAAGAGCCCCGAGAGCACCTTGAGGGTGGTGGTCTTCCCCGCCCCGTTGGGACCAAGGAAGCCCACGCGCTCGCCGGGCTGGATGTCGAAGGAGATGCCATCGACCGCCTTGACGGAGGTGTAGGTGCGATGAAAGACCGAGCGGAGGGCGGCCTTGAGACCGGGCGGACGCTTGTGGACCTGATAGTGCTTGCGCAGGTCGCGGACGGAAATCATTGAGTCGGGGTTTAACGCGGTTGCCCGCCAGAGGCGACCCTTCTATCGCGAAGGCAGGCTGGGGATGAGTGGCCCGTACGGCAAGGACTTGGAGCGTTGGATTCCGCGGCTCATCGCCGTCTGGAGGCAGGCGCGCGGCAGGGCGGACGGGCCCGAGACGCGCCTGACGCCACAGGAAGTGAAGGAGGTGGGCGCGGGAGTGAAACAGCTCTCGCTGGGACTCACGCGCGACCGGAAGCTCGCGGGGGCCCGCTACATGGACGACCCCAAGCTGCTGGGCGCCTACCTGCTCTTCTACTGGCCCGTCTCCTATGCCCAGGCCCGCGAGGCCCTGGGCGAGCTGTCCGTGAGGCCTCGCTCGGTGCTCGACCTGGGCAGCGGCCCCGCCCCGGTGGCCTTCGCCGCGCTGGACGCGGGCGCCGCCGAGGTGACCGCCGCCGACCGTAGCAAGCCCGCGCTGGCGCTCGCGCGCGCCCTCGCGACGGAGGCCGGTGAGGCGCTCGCCACCCGGGAGTGGGATCCCCTGAAGAAGGCGCCCCCTCCCGAGGGCAAGTACGATCTCATCACCATGGGCCACGTGCTCAACGAGCTGTATGGCGCGGGGGACGAGGCGGTGAAGCCGCGCGCGGCGCTGCTGGAGCAGGTGCTGGCGCAGGTGAAGCCGGGGGGCAGCCTGGTGGTGCTGGAGCCCGCGCTGCGTGAGACGTCACGGCTCTTGCTCAAGGTGCGCGACGTCATGGTGGAGAAGGGCTACGCCATCCGCGCGCCCTGCATGTACCGGGGCGCCTGTCCCGCGCTGGTGAAGGAGAGCGACTGGTGTCACGCGGAGCGCACCTGGACGATGCCCCGGGTGGTGGAGGAGATCGCCAAGGCGGCGGGGCTGCACAAGGAAGCGCTGAAGATGAGCTACCTGGTGCTCGCGCCCGCGGGCGAGGGCTGGCCCGAGCCCCGGCCCGAGCGGCTCTTCCGCATCGTGTCCGAGTCGCTCGAGGGCAAGGGGCGCCAGCGCTTCATCGGCTGTGGCGCCGAGGGCCGCATGGGCCTGGCGATGCAGGACAAGCACCGCACCGAGAAGAACGAGCGCTTCTTCAAGCTGCACCGCGGCGACGTCGTCTCGGTGACGAACACCGAGGCCAAGGGAGACGGGCTCGCGTTGGATGACCGCTCGGAGGTGAAGGTGGTGGCCTACGCGGGCCAGGGCGTGCCCCCGGCCCCGAAGACGCCCGCGCCGCCCCCGGACGAGGGCAAGCGCGAGCCGGTGTGATCAGTGGTCGTGCCCGTGCTCGCCATGGGCGTGACCGTGCTCCAGCTCTTCCTTCGTCGCGGCGCGCACGTTGTGCACCTTGACCTCGAAGTGGAGCGTCTTGCCAGCGAAGGGGTGGTTGAAGTCGACGACGACCGTGTCGCCCTTCACTTCCTTCACGAGGAAGTCCACCTCGTCGCCCTCATGGTCGGTGGCGCTGAGGATGGCGCCCGGCTTGATCTCCATCTCCGCCGGGAACTCGCTGCGCGGCACCTCCTCCACGCCGTCCGGATCGATCTCCCCGTAGCCCTCCTCCGGCGAGACGACGACCTTCAGGGACTCGCCCTTGGTCTTGCCCTCCAGCGCCTTCTCCAGGCCCGGGACGATCTCATCGTGCCCGTGCAGGTACTCGAGCGGCTCTCCCGGCTCGCTCTCATCCACCACTTCTCCATCCCCCAGATGCAGCCGGTACTCGATGGAAACGACGCTGTCCTTGGCGATTTTCATGAAGCCCTCATAACAAGCGAAACGACTCGGACGCTACTTCAGTGCCTGGGCCAGTTCGGCATACAGGTGGATGGCGCTGCGCACCGCCTTGTCCCAGTCCCCCAGGTGCAGGCTCTCGTTCTCAGAGTGGGCATTGGTGTACGGATCCTCCACGCCGATGAGCAGCGCGGGCACCCCACCCAGCTCCCGGGCGAACGGCTCCACGAAGGGAATGGACGCGCCACACCCGATGGCCACGGGCTCGGTGCCATAGCCCAGGCGCAGCGCGCGGAAGGCGGCCTGGAAGGCCGGATGCGACGTCTCCGTGAACCAGGGGCCCGCGGGCGCGTCCTCCTTGATGTGCAGCTCCAGCCCCCAGGGCACACGCTGCTTCAGGTGCTCCACCAGCCGCCGCTGCACGTCCGCCGCGTCCAGGTCCGGCACGACGCGGATGCCCACGCGAGCCCACGCCACGTCGCAGATGATGTTGCGCGCGTCCTTGCGGCTGCTCGCCTGGATGGCGTTGATGGCGAGCGCCGGCTGGCGCCAGTTCGTCTCCCACGGATGGCGCCCACCGAGCAGCTCGGCGCCGGGCACCAGGCCCGCCTGCTGCTTGAAGTACGCCTCGTCACCCGGCAGCGATTGGATGCTGCGCCGCTCGTCCCCGGTGAGCGGACGCACGTGCTCGTGGATGCCCTCGATGGCGATGCTGCCGTCAGGGTTCGTCAGGGAGGCGAGCATCCGGCACAGCGCCATCACCGGATCCGGCACCGGCCCGCCCCACATGCCCGAGTGCACCGCCTGCCTCAGTGCGCGCACCTCCACGTCCACCGTCACCAGGCCGCGCAGCGCGGTGGTGATGGAGGGCAGCCCCGTGTCGAAGTTCGTCGTGTCCGTGAGCACGATGGCGTCCGCCTTCAAGAGCGCCTTGTGCCGTTGCAGGAAGGTGCCCAGGTGCTCGCTGCCCACTTCCTCCTCGCCCTCGATGAGCACCTTCACGTTGAGCGGCAGCTCCCCGCCGCCCCTCAACCACGCGTCCACCGCCGAGGTGTGCACCACGATGCCCGCCTTGTCGTCCGCCGCGCCGCGCCCGTACAGGCGCCCGTCGCGCACCTGCGGCTCGAACGGCGGGCTCTTCCACGCCCCCTCGTCTCCCGCCGGCTGTACGTCGTGGTGGGCATACAGCAGGAGCGTGGGTTTGCCAGGAGCCTTCAACCGTTCGCCGTACACGTACGGATGGGCACCTTCCAACTCCAGCAAGCGCACGTTTTCGAACCCACGCGACTTCAACAGTGCCGCTGTGGCTTCCGCGCTCGCACGCACGTGCGCGGGATCGAAACCGTCGAAAGACACACTGGGAATGCGGATCAGTTGCTTCAAATCTTCGAGGTAGCTGTTCTTCTGGGCGTCGAAATGGGCGAGGGCCTGATCGGTGGACATGGCGCGTGCATAGCCCACTTCCCGGGGTCTCCGCGCGAGTGATGAAAGGAATGAGAAAGCGCGTTGAGACCATGGGCAATCCGAGGGGGGGCGCCTTATCATGGCAGGGACATGCCCCCCCCCACGCTTCTGCTGGTCGATGACGATCGCTTCGTGCGCCACCTCCTCAAGGATGCCATCCAGGAAAGTGGCCTCGAGGTGCGGATGCTCGAGGCGGCGGACGGGCACGAGGGGCTGGAGGTCGCCGAGCGAGAGCAGCCGGCGTTGATGCTGTTGGATCTCTTCATGCCCCGGTGCAGCGGGCTGGAGGTGCTCGCGCACATCAAGCAGTCCTCACCGGACACGCGGGTGCTCATCATCAGCAGCATGGATGCCGATCCCGTGGTGCAGCAGGCCCTGTCCGCCGGGGCAGTGGGCTTCGTGGGCAAGCCCTTCCATCCGTTGGAAATCTCCCTGGCCATCCGCCAGGCCCTGGCCCACTGAACACAACCCGAGGAGAGCCCATGTCGAATTACTGGATTGGAGACTCCGTCGGACGCGTGTTGGGACCCCTGACGCTCCAGTCGCTGCGGGAACTGGTGAGCTCGGGACGTCTCAAGGCCGTCACCCGCGCTTCCCGCGATGGCGAGTCCTGGGAGCCCATCGCGCAGTTCAACGAAGTGAAGGATCTGTTCAACACCTTGCGGCCCGGCTCCGCCGACGAGTCCGGGCAGGCCGCGCGCCTGCGCACGCAGTTGGGGCAGATGCAGTCGATGAGCGCGTGGCAGATCTTCGGGCTGAAGCCGGAGGCGCCGCTGGAGGAGGTGCGCAGCGCCTTCTTCCGGATCGCGCGGCGCTTCGCCCCCGAGAACCTGGCCTCGGACGCCAGCCCCGAGCTGCGCAAGGTACACGCGGACATCTTCGAGCTGCTCGCGCGCCGCATGCGCGAGGCGGAGGCCCAGCGCGCCACGGCTCCCGCGGCGCCCGTGCCCGCGGCGCCCGTGTCCGCGGCGCCCCGCCCGGTGACTCCCGCTGGCGGACGCGCCGCCGTGCAGGCCCCGCCCTACACCTACTCGGCCGAGGAGTTCGTGGGCCTGCGCACGCAGAACGACCGCACCCAGGTGGAAGTCCAGGTGAACGCGCGCAACATGGGCATCTTCACCGACCACCGCATCATCAACCTGCAGTCCGGAGGGCTCTTCATCCCCGCGTCCAACCCCTTGCGGTTGGGCACCCGGGTGGAGCTGGTGTTGAATTTCGAGCAGCCTCCGCGGCAGATCAAGCTGCGCAGCTCCGTCATCTGGGAATACACGCTCGACGATGGTAAGCAGCCGCGCGGCTACGGCCTCGGTCTGGCGGACTTGAGGCCCGAGGAGCGCACCTTCCTCGACGACTTCCTGCGCACGCATCGCCTCCAGGCGCCCACGACCGCGGGCTGAGCCACATGGCGGTCCGCGTCCATCCCGGCCGCAGCCCCCCTCCCCTCCGCCGGAAGGAGCAGGACGTGTCCGACCCGGCCGAGTACCAGGTCCTCGATGGACTGCCAGCGCCGGTGTTGGTGGTGCGTGGAGAGCGGACCGTCTACGCCAACCCGGCGTTGTTGAAGTTGTTGGGCATCGGTCTGGCCGAGGTGCTCGACACGCCCGTGTTGATGCTGCTCGCGCGCTTCTCGCCCGAGGATCAACGCTGGCTGGAGCCGATGCACACCGAGTACACCCGGGGAAAGCAGACACCCGACAAGCTGTGGGTGCGCGTGCGGGTAGCGGAAGAGCAAGAACGGACCTATTGCATGAGTCGGGGTGAGGGAGTGCGGGCGGAGGACACCCTGTTGATGTTGGTGGACGCGGAGGGTGAGGCGAGTACGCGGCGGCTCACCGAGTCGCTCGTGGAGGCCGCGGGCGAGCTGTTGCACTGCCGTGACGAGCAGAGCGTGCTGGAGACGGCGGTGGAGGCCATCCACCGGCACGGATTCTCCGTGATGGTGCTGCTGCTCGAGGGCGACAGCCTGCGCTACGGGCCCCTGCGGCAAGACGCGGCGCAGGTGACCACGTGCGAGGTGCTCTACGGCAAGCCCCTGCAGGACATCCGCTTTCCGCGCTCCAGCATGCCGCACATCGACGAGGTGCTGGCGCGGCACAAGGCGGCCTTCCACTCGGACTTCCTCCAGGTGTTGGAGAACGTGCGCACCATGGAGCCGCTCGCGTGGCTGCGGCGCGCCCACCCGAGCGTGCGCGCCCTGGACGCGCCCATCTTCGTGCAGGGCAAGCCCTACGGAATCCTGTCCGTGCAGGGCGAGACGCTGACGCCCACGAGCGCGGCCACGCTGGAGCTGTTCGCGCGGCAGGTGGGAGGGGCACTGGAGAACGTGCGCCACCACCGGCTGGCGGCCTCGCGCCTGGCGGAGCTGTCACGGCTGCAGTCGGAGCTGGTGGCGCAGGAGCGGCTCACCGTGTTGGGCGAGGCCGCGGGTGTGGTGGCCCACGAGGTACGCAACCCCCTGGGCGCCATCCTCAACGCGGTGGCGGTGCTCAAGCGCGACCGGCTGGGCCCGGTGAGCACGAGCGCGGTGCGGATGCTGGAGGAAGAGGCCACGCGTCTGGACGCCATGGTGAGGGACTTGCTGGACGTGGTGCGGCCGATGGAGCCCCGGCCCCGGCCGCTGCACCCGGGCGAGCTGGCCCGGCGCACCCTGGAGCTTTTGCGCCAGCGCCACCAGCTGGGCACCCTCCAGGTGGCCATGAACGAGGCGCCGGACCTGCCCCTGCTCCAGGGCGACGAGATGCTGTTGCAGCTCGCGCTGGAGAACCTGCTGCGCAACGCCGTGCAGGCCTCGCCCCCGGAAGGCCGGGTGACCGTGTCGGTGTCGCGCGTGCCCGAGGGCGTGCTGCTCGCCGTGGAGGACGAGGGCTCGGGCATCTCCCCGGCGGACATCCACCGCATCTTCGAGCCCTTCTTCACCACGCGCGCCACGGGCACCGGCCTGGGGCTCGCGGTGGTGCGGCGCGTGGTGCTCGCCCACGGTGGCACGGTGTCGGCGGGGCAGCGGCCGGGAGGCGGCGCACGCTTCGAGCTGCGGCTGCCGCTCGCCCCCCCCACGCTGGACTGAAGCGTGGAGGGCCGCCTCAGGGAAGGGCGCTCAGGAGCAGCCGGCAGCGCAGCCCCCCATTGCGCACCGGCAGCTCGCGCGCCCCGGGCAGGGCGAGCGCGCGGATGAGGCCCGGCTCCTCGGGAACGAGCACCGCGGCACGCCAGCCCGAGAAGGCCCGCCGCAAGGTGGCCCCGAGCGCCCGGTACAACCCCGGCAGGTCCTCCCCCTCGCCCACCCGCTTGCCATAGGGCGGATTGGCCACCACCCACCCGGGCCCGAGCCCCGAGGGCAGCGTCAGCGTGCGCACGTCCTGGCGCTCCAGCGTGAGCGTCACGCCCGCCCGCCGCGCGTTGCGCCTCGCCGTCCCCAACGAGCCCGCGTTGAGATCATGCCCTCGCAGCACCGCGCGCGGGGCCGGCAGGGCCCGCGCCTCCGCCCGGGCCCGGCGCTCCGCCCAGGCCCCCGCGTCGAAGCCGGGAAAGCGCTCGAAGGCGAAGGGCCGCCCAAGCCCCGGCGCCCGCTGCTGGGACATCCACGCCCCCTCGATGAGGAAGGTGCCCGAGCCACACATGGGGTCCACCAGCGGCGCCACGCCGTCGTACCCGGCCAGCACCAGGATGCCCGCGGCGAGCGTCTCGCGCAGCGGCGCCCGGCTCACCTCCTGGCGGTAGCCCCGGCGGTGCAGCGGCTCGCCACTGGTGTCCGCGCTCACCGTGCACGTGTCGCCCTCCACGCGCACGAGCAGGGTGAGCCCCTCGGCCGGCTCCTCGTCCAGGAGGCCCGTGCGCTCCACCGACGGCAGCCCCCAGGCCCGGGCCGCGGCGGCCAGCACCGCGTCCGGCCCCTTGAAGCGCGCGCCATGCAGCACCACCGACAGCCGGGGCACCGTCCGCCCATCCCACACCGGCCGCAGGGGCAGGGCCGCGAGCCCCTTGGCGAGCGCCGCCGCGTCCGGCGCGGCGAAGCGTCCCAGGCGCAGCCACACCCGGCTCGCCGTGCGCAGGCGCAGGTTCGCCTCCTGGTACAGCCCCGGGTCGCCCTCGAGCTCCACCCCTCCCTCCACGCGCCGGGGCGACAGGCCCAGGGCCTCCGCCTCGGCCGCCACGGCGGGCTCCAGGCCGGGCAGCGCCGGGATGAAGAGCCATTCCCTCTGTTGGACGTTGGTCACCTGGAGCGGCATTGTCCGCGCCCGACGCCCGGCCGCAATGCTTTCCTCACGGGAACGTCCACCCGGACGAAGGGGAGCACGCCATGAGCGATGTCGAGAGGAACACCCGCACCCGGCCTCGGGAGTACGAGGTGATGGTGGACAGCGTGCGCTGGGAGACGCCCGACACCGTCACGCTCCAGTTGGACTTCGGCTCCGAGCGCCCCGACTACCGCGCCGGCCAGTTCCTCAACCTGGACCCCCATCAGTTCCGCGCCCTCGGCCACCTCATCGCCTACTTCCAGCAGCACAAGGCGCGCAAGGAGCCGGCGCGCTCCTACTCGCTCGCCTCCGCGCCGCACGAGAAGCTCGTGGCCATCACCGTGAAGGACGAGGAGTTCATCCCCGGCCTCACCGCCTACCCGCCCCTGCTCTCGCCCTACCTCGTGCACGCACCCCTCGCGGGCTCGCGGATGAAGGTGCTCGGCTTCATGGGCCCCTACGTGCTGCCGGACGACGTGGAGGAGCGCACGGACCACCTCGTCCATGTCGTCGCCGGCTCCGGCGCGGTGCCCAACTTCTCCATCCTCAAGGACGCGCTGCACCGGGGCCTGCGGCTGCGGCACACCCTGCTGTGCTCCAACAAGACGTGGGGGGACATCCTCTACCGCGAGGAGCTGGACGCGCTCGAGCGCGCGCACCCGGACCGGCTGCGCGTGGTGCACACCCTCACCCGCGAGACGGACGAGACGCGCTTCGGCCCCACCGTGCGCAAGGGCCGCATCGGCGAGGCCCTCCTGGAGGAGCTGCTGCCCGAGCGCGGCACCTGCCTCGTCTACGTGTGCGGCCCGGCCATCACCCCCTGGGCCCGCAAGAAGGCCCTGGAGACGCGCACGCCCGCCACCCCGCGCTTCCTGGAGACGGTCATCGGCCACCTGCACACGCTCGGCGTCGACGACAAGCGGATCAAACGGGAGTCGTACGGGTGATGTCTGCGGCGGGGGCGGCCGGGGTGGCGCTCGCGGGCTCCACGCCGAGCAGCCGCGTGAGCTTGGGCCGCACCCCGTAGGCGCCCAGCAGCGCCTGCAGCTTCGCGCGCGCCTGCCGGTTCTCCCGGTGCACGCGCCGGCCGAGGATCAGCTCGTTCTTGAGCGAGTGCTCCCAGCCCGTCAGCTCCGTCACCGTCACCTGGTAGCCGAAGGACTCCAGCGTCAGCGCGCGCAGCACGTTGGTCAGGTGGCTGCCGAACTCGCGACGGTGCCAGGGGTGTTGGTAGAGCAGCGAGAGCGTCGGCTCCACCCCGGCCCGGCCCTCCTTGAGCTGCGTGGCCACCTCCGCCTGGCAGCACGGCACCACCGCCACGTAATCCGCGCCCTTCTGGATGGCCACCGCCAGCGCGTCATCCGTCGCCGTGTCGCAGGCATGCAGGGCCATGAGCAGGTGGATGCGCTCGGGCCATTGCGCGTTCTCCAGGTGCGCCGTCTGGAACTCCATCCGGGAGAAGCCCAGCCGCTCGGCGCGCTCCTTGGCCCGCTGCGTCAACTCCGGCCGGCCCTCCACGTTGAGCAGCACGCCGCCCTCGGCGTCCTTGAGGAACAGCTCGTAGAGGATGAAGCCCAGGTAGGCGTTGCCGCTGCCCGCGTCCACCACCACGGGCGAGGCGTGGCGGCCCTGGATGTCCTCCAGCGCCGGCCGCAACAGCCCCACCAGGTGGTTGACCTGCTTGAGCTTGCGCAGGGTGTCCGCGTTGAGGTTGCCCTCGCGCGTGAGCAGATGCAGCTCACGCAGCAGCTCCCGGGACTGGTCCGGCAGGAGCTCGCGCTTGACCCGCGCGCCTTTGACTTGCCGCCTCAGACGGACACCACCTCGGTGACCTCGGGGACGAGCTCGCGCAGCCGCGTCTCGATGCCCATCTTCAAGGTCGCCGTGGAAGAGGGGCACCCCGCGCACGAGCCCTTCATGTGCAGGTACACGATGCCTTCCTCGAAGCGGTCCAGGGTGATGTCGCCACCGTCCTGCGCCACCGCCGGGCGGATCTCCGCGTCGAGGATCTCCTGGATGCGCGTCTCCACCGAGCCGCCCGCCGAGCCCGCCGCCGTGCGCGCCGCCGCGATCGCCTCCTCGTTCACCGCGGGCAGGCCCGCGCCGAGGTGCTCGTCCAGCGTGCCCATCACCGCGTCGTTCAGCTCATCCCACTCGCCCGCGTCCCCCTTGGTGACGGTGACGAAGTTGCTGCCCACCATCACCGCCGTCACGCCCTGGATGCCCATGAGCTTGAGCGCCAGCGGCGACTTCTCCTCCGCCGCCTGCGTGCTGGTGATGCTCACCGCTCCCGACGACACGAGCCGCCGATCCACCACGTACTTCAGGGTGCTGGGGTTGGGGGTCCACTCGAGCTGGATGTTCACCGACATGTCGAAATCTCTCCGTTCCCTCCTCCTCTAAGCCCTCGACCCCCGGCTGGCAACCTCGTCCTTGTCCCAGCTCCCCCCTCAGAAGTTGTTCTATCTGACAATGATAATCTTACCTGAATTCAATGAATCCCCGTGGAGGCGTGCTAGGCTTGGAGGACGGAGACGGAACAATGGGGAGAACGTCCATGGAAAGCACCAGCCTGCAGGCGAGGACCCCCACCTATGCCGCACAGCTCCGCATCCCCTCCTGTGTCTTCGAGGGGCTGTTCGTCCGGGGCATGCAGCCGCACGCGGCCCTGGCCAAGGCCCTGGCCCAGGAGGGGTATGATCCCCGCTGCCCCGAGGTCGACTACCCCCTCCAGGTCTGGAAGCGCTGCGTGTCCCAGGCGAGGTACCTGGCGTATGGGACGCTGAGTGATGACGAGGCCTACCGCGCGCTCGGACGCCAGCTCAGCGAGGGCTTCGCCAAGACGCCACTGGGCCGGATCGCCGCGGTGGGCCTGCCGATGATGGGCCCCGCGCGCGCGCTGGAGCGGCTGCCGCGCTACCTGGGGATGATGGGCCGGTCGGAGGTCCAGGTGCAGGCCATCAGCCTGGGCGAGCGCTCGCGGCGCGTCTCCATCTCCGACATCCACAATCCCCCGGAAATCTACGTGGGCGCGATCGAGGTCGTGCTGGAGTACGCCCACGCGCGCCAGCCCCTCATCCACGTGGACGATCGTTCACCGCAGGGCTTCCGCCTGCTCGTGCGCTGGTAGAACGCCGCATGGCCTATCCTCCCCGCCTGGCCCACCTGGCCACGCGCCCCGTCGTGGTGGCGAAGCTCGTGCCCACCTACTCGCGTGCCCACCACATCGACGAGGAGGAGGCGGCGCAGCGCCTCTCCCAGTCCCTGCGCGGCCGGCTGCTGCCGTCGCTGCTGGAAGAGGCGTGGGCGGCCATGCGGGGCAAGAGCAAGCGGCTCGACGACGAGGGGCTCCTGGAGAAGGTGGCCACCACCCTGCGCGACCGGCCCCAGCGCCCCGGACGCGTGGTGGAGGTGACGGCCGGGTGGAGCGCCTTCCTCGTGCTCGCGGACCTGGAAGCGGGCACCGCCAGCGAGGCCGCGCGCCGGGTGATGGAGTCGCCCGAGGGACGGCAGCGTGCCCAGGAGGGGCTCGTGGAGGTCGGCCGCTTCCTGGCCGCCGAACTCACCCGGGGGCGCTAGGCCGCCCGGAGCCGCTCGCACGGTTGGCGAGCGCCTCCTCCAGGCGTTATAGGCTGGTGTCCGCCGTGATCTCCGCCCACAAGCCGCCCACCTGCTCCGTGCCTTCCAGCGCCCCCACCCCCGGGCCGCGAGGCGACCAGGCAGCGCGCGCCGAGGGCTCACCCACGGGACTCGCCGCTGGCTGGCCTGCTTCGTTAGCGGGCCTCCTCAAGCGCCAAGCGGGAGCCGTCCGCACCCCCTAATCATTAGAGGAAGCGCATGCCTCGAGAGAAGTCCGATCCGGATTCCAACGTCGTCACGGAGACGGTGCCGCAGAAGAAGCTCAAGCGTCCCACGCTCTACAAGGTGCTGTTGCACAACGACAACTACACGACGCGCGAGTTCGTGGTGGCCGTTCTCAAGGAGGTCTTCCACAAATCGGAGACGGATGCCGTGCAGATCATGCTGCACATCCATTACAACGGCATCGGCGTGGCGGGCGTTTATACGTACGAGGTCGCAGAAACGAAGGTACGCACCGTGGAGGCCGCGGCGCGGGAGAATGGCTTCCCGCTGCGCCTCTCGATGGAACCAGAGGAAGGTTGAGACCGTGGCAGGACCGCTGATTGCCAAGGCATTACAGGACAGCTTCCGCAACGCGCTGGAGGAAGCGCGACGGATGCGTCACGAGTACCTGACGCTCGAGCATCTGTTGCTCGCGCTCACCAAGGACACCCGCACCCGGGAAGTGCTCAAGAGCTGTGGCGCGCAGGTCAAGCGGCTCCAGGAACGCCTGGAGTCCTTCCTGGAGGAGACGGTCGAGCGTCTGCCCGAGGGGGTAGAGGCCGAGCCGCAGCAGACCATCGGCGTGGAGCGCGTGCTGCACCGCGCCGCCATGCACGCCCTGTCCGCCGAGCAGAAGTTCATCGACGGCGGCGACGTGCTCGTGGCCCTCTTCCGCGAGGAGGAGAGCCACGCGCTCTACCTCCTGCAGCAGGAGGGCATCACCCGGCTGGATCTGCTCAACTTCATCTCCCACGGCATCTCCAAGGATGCCTCGGACTCGGGGGACGAGGGGCCGAGCGGCGAGGCGCACCCGGGCGTGCCCGCCGGCGAGGACGAGGAGGGCGAGGGTAACACGCGCAAGAGCCCCCTGGAGGCCTACACCACCAACCTCAACGAGGAGGCCAAGGCGGGCCGGATCGATCCGCTCATCGGGCGGCAGAAGGAGCTCGAGCGCACCATCCAGGTGCTCTGCCGGCGGCGCAAGAACAACCCGCTCTACGTGGGTGAGACGGGCGTGGGCAAGACGGCCATCGCCGAGGGGCTCGCGCTGCACATCCACGAGGGCCGTGTGCCCGAGGTGCTCAAGAACTCCATCGTCTTCTCGCTCGACATGGGCGCGCTGCTCGCGGGCACCAAGTTCCGCGGCCAGTTCGAGGAGCGGCTCAAGGGCGTGCTCAAGGCGCTCAAGGAGCACCCGGACGCCATCCTCTTCATCGACGAGATCCACACTATCGTCGGCGCGGGCGCCACCAGTGGCGGCTCCATGGATGCCTCCAACCTGCTCAAGCCGGCGCTGGCCAGTGGGAAGCTGCGCTGCATCGGCTCGACGACGTACCAGGAGTTCAAGGCGTCCTTCGAGCGCGACCGGGCCCTGTCCCGGCGCTTCCAGAAGATCGAAGTGGGCGAGCCGAGCGTGGAGGACACCCTGCTCATCCTCGAGGGGCTCAAGAGCCGCTACGAGGAGCACCATGGGGTGAAGTACACGCCGGAGGCCCTGCGGGCCGCCGCGGAGCTGAGCGCCAAGCACATCAACGACCGTTTCCTGCCGGACAAGGCCATCGACGTGGTGGACGAGGCGGGCGCGGCCGAGCGGCTCAAGCCCGAGGGCCAGCGCACGGGCCAGGTGACGATGACCGACGTGGAGGCCGTGGTCGCGAAGATGGCGAAGATTCCGGCCAAGAGCGTGTCCGCCAGCGAGGGCGTGCAGTTGCAGAAGCTCGAGCCCGAGCTCAAGCGGGTCATCTTCGGCCAGGACTCGGCCATCAAGTCCGTGGTGGACGCCATCAAGCTGGCGCGCAGCGGTCTGCGCGCGCCGGAGAAGCCCATTGGCAGCTTCCTCTTCTCGGGCCCCACGGGCGTGGGCAAGACGGAGCTGGCCAAGCAGCTCGCCCAGGTGCTCGGCGTGGAGTTCCTGCGCTTCGACATGAGCGAGTACTCGGAGAAGCACACGGTGAGCCGGCTCATCGGCGCGCCGCCGGGCTACGTGGGCTTCGATCAGGGCGGTCTGCTCACCGACGCCGTGCGCAAGCACCCCTACGCGGTGCTGGTGCTGGACGAGATTGAAAAGGCCCACCCGGACCTCTTCAACATCCTCCTGCAGGTGATGGACCATGCGACGTTGACGGACAACAACGGCCGCAAGGCGGACTTCCGCAACATCATCCTCATCCTCACCACCAACGCGGGCGCCCGGGAGATGAGCACCAAGTCCATGGGCTTCGGCGACAAGCAGGCCCCGGTGGACACCCTGCGCGCGAAGAAGGCCATCGAGAACACCTTCACCCCCGAGTTCCGCAACCGTCTGGACGGCTGGGTCCTCTTCTCCGGCCTGCCCGCGGACATCATCCTCAAGGTGGTGGACAAGGAAGTGGGCCTGCTCCAGAAGATGCTGGAGGAGAAGCGCGTGAAGCTGGAGCTGACCCCGGCGGCGCGCGCGTGGCTCGCCGCCAACGGGTACGACCCGGCCTTCGGCGCGCGGCCCATGGCCCGCCTGGTGGACAACGCGCTCAAGAAGCCGCTCGCCGAGGCCGTGCTCTTCGGCGACCTGAAGGACGGCGGCACCGCGCGCTTCGACGTGGAGGGCGACGGCCTGAAGCTCCAGTCCGCCACCGCTCCGCAGCCCGCGCCCGCGGCCTGAGCACCCGGGCCCTCCCCCTCGAGGAAGCAAAGAGGGGGAGAGCCCAGAAACGACGAGGGCCAGGTGGAGGGTTTCCCCTCCCCTGGCCCTTCGTGCATTCAGCGGCTCGCGCGGACGACTACACGCGGTAGGCCTTCACCGCGCTGCTGAGCTGCTCGGAGATGACCTGCAGCGTGGTGGCCGCCTCGCCGGTGGCGCTGATACGGGCCACCGTCTCCTCCATCATCTTGGAGAGGTCGCTCACGGCGGTGCTGATCTGGCTGATGCCCACGTTCTGCTGACCCACGGCGGCGGCGATCTGCCGCACGGCGGCGGCGTTGTCCTGGTTGATGGTGGACAGCTCGCGCAGGCTCTTGCCGTAGGAGCGCACCTGCTCCAGGCCCACTTCCATGCGCTGGGCACCACGCTCGGTGGCGCGCACCGCGGTGGCCACCGAGTTGCCGATATCGTCCAGCAGCTCGCGCACGCGGTCCGTGGACTCGATGGACTGGTCGGCCAGGGCGCGGATTTCACGCGCCACCACGCTGAAGCCCTTGCCGTGCTCGCCCGAGCGCACCGCCTCGATGGCGGCGTTGAGCGCGAGCATGTTGGACTGGTCCGCCAGGTCCTTCACCGTCTGGGTGATGCTGCCGATCTGCACGGTGCGCTCGCCCAGCTCGAGGATCTTCTGGGCGATCTCCTGCACCTGGGCGCGGATGTCGTTGAGGCCCGCGAGCGTCTGCTCCAGGGAGGACTCGCCCGTGCGGCTGAGCTCGTCGGCGCGCTCGGCCACGGAGAGCACCGCGTCGGCCTTCTGGGCGGCGAGGAGACTCGTCTGGCGGATTTCCTGGGCGGTGACCTGCGTCTCCTGGAGCGCGGAGGCCTGCCGGGCCACCGTCTGCGACTGCTCGGCGGCGGAGGCGTTGAGCTGCTCGGTGGAGGCATTGAGGGCCTCGGAGGCCTGCTGGAGGTTCTGCGTCACCGAGCGCAGCCGCTCCACCATCTGCGAGAACGACACGGCGAGCTGGCCCAGCTCACCTCCCGCGATGGCGGGAATGGGACGGGTCAGGTCGCCCGACTGCACGATGTGCGCGGCCGCGTTGGTGAGCTCGCGCAGCGGCCGCACGATGGAGCGGCTCAGGCCGTACACCCCGAGCACGCCCACGGCCACGATGAGCAGGCCCAGCATCAGCATGTTGAGCCACAGCCGGCCCACCTGGGTGCCCACGCTGTCGTGCATCATGCCCACGTGCAGCACGCCCCGCGTCGCGCCCGACAGGGGCGCGGCCACGTCGGCGACGGCCACCCGCTTGTTGTCGACCGTCATCTCCACCATTTCCCGCGTCTGCGTGCGCTCACCGTTGGTGAGGCCGCTCTCGGGCAGGGGGTTGGCGTTGAGCAGCTCCACGGGCACGTCGCCCGGGAAGGAGTGGGCGAGCACCGTGTTGCTCTCGTCCACCACGTAGAGGTAGCCCAGGCCCTGCGTGTCCCGGAACGAGTCCACCAGGGGCTGCAGCGACGAGGAGCCTCCCGCGCGCTCGGCGGCGGCCGAGAAGCCCAGGGCGATCGCCCTGCCCTCGTTCAGCGAGCTCGACAGGAGGCTGTCGCGCAGCTGCTTGGCCGCCACCATGGAGAGCACGATGGCGATGGCGAGGCTGACGGCCGCGGTGACGAAGACGAACTGGGGGCCGATGCCTATGGATTTAGGGGCGGGGCTCACGAAAGCTCCTCAGCGAAGAAGGAAAAAGGGTTCAAACCACGCCCTCCGGACCGGGAGGGCGGTTCGGCATGGGACCGCGGCGGCAGCTCATGCGGATGATGTCGGGAATGGAGGACAGGGGAACGCCCCGGTCCGCCGCTTTCAGTTCCAGCGCCACCCGGGGCATGCCGAAGACGACGCACGTGGCCTCGTCCTGGGCGAAGGTGACGCCGCCCACCTTGCGGATGTCCAGCAGGCCGCGGGCGCCGTCCTCTCCCATGCCGGTGAGGACCCCTCCGCCAGCGCGACTGCCATAGGTGCGCGCCAGGGAGGACAACAGCAGATCTCCCGAGGGACAGGGCCCGCCGCGCGTGCGCGTCATGCGCACCACGCCGTTGCCCTCGATGGTCAGGTCGTGACCGTCCGCCGGGAAGTACACCTTGCCCGCCTCCACGCGCTCTCCCTCCCGGGCGATGACCACCTTGAGCGAGGTCACCTGGGAGAGCCAGCGCACCATGCCGGGGGTGAAGCCCTCGGTGATGTGCTGGGCGATGACGATGGGCACGGGCAGGTCCGCGGGCAGGCGCGAGAGCACCTCGGACAGGGCCGGCGGCCCGCCCGTGGAAGCGGCGATGCCGAGGATGTCCACCCGGGCGCCCGACACGGGCGGCGGCGGGCTGGAGACGCGCAGGCGCCGGGAGATGACGGGCACCTCCGCCATCAGACACACCGACTCGGCCAGCTGCCGGCCCCAGCGCCGCAGCTCCTCGCCGCTGATGACGCTCGGCTTGCCGATGAGCTCCAGGGCGCCCGCGCTCATCGCCTGGAAGCACACCTCCAGGTTGCGCTGGTCCGCCACGGCGCTCACCACCAGGACGCGCGCGGGCGCCTCGGCCATGATCGCCGCGATGGCCGCCGGGCCATCCAGGTCCGGCATGAGCAGATCCATGGTGATGACGTCCGGGCGCAACAGGCGCGCCAGCGTCACCGCCCGGCTTCCCGTGTTGGCGCGCCCCACCACCTCGATGCGCGGATCATCCGTCAGCAGGGCGCTGACGGCATCCGCCATGGTGGGCGAGTCATCCACCACGAGCACACGGATGGGCTCCTTCCCACCACTCATGCCCGGGCCCCCCTGCGGCTCATCACGTCCAGCACCTCGGAGAGCAGACGGCCCGCGGCGCACTCGCGCTTGCTCAGGTAGCCATCCGCTCCCGCCGCCAGGCCACGGGAACGCGCGCTCGCGCTGTCATTGGCCGACACGAGGATGACGGGAATGTCCCGCGTGTCCGGCTGCCCACGCAGGCGGGCGATGACCTCGGTGCCGTTCATCTCTTCCATTTCAAGGTCGCAGATGATCACGTCGTATTCTTCCGCCTGCAACCGCTCCAGGGCGCGCGCTCCACTGGCCGCCAGGTGGACGGTGAAGCCACCGGCCTCCAGCATGGCACGGTGCAGGGCGCGTGCGGTGAGGGAGTCGTCTACCACGAGCGCCCGGCGGCTCGTCGGCATGGCGACCGTCTGGGGGGCGGTGTCGGTCACCACCCAACCGGGGCGAAGGATGAGCAGCAGCTCGCCGCGGCTGAGGATGGCGGCGCCCTGGTAGGAGGGCACTTCGCGCACCTCGGCGGGCAGCGGACGGATGACCAGGTCCCGGTCTCCGACCACCGCGTCCACGGCGAGCGCCATGCGCTTGCCGCCGCTCTGCACGATGATGAGGGGCTGGCCCTCGGAGGGAGGCGCCGCGGCGCGCAGGCCCATGCGGGCGCCCAGGTCGGTCACCGGCACGAGCTGGCCGTTGTAGTCCAGCTGCGTCCTGTTGCGGCCGATGCGCAGGTTCTCCGCGGTGGCCAGCTGGGTGGACTCCACCGCCAGCATGGGCAGACCCACCGAGGCGTCGATGGCGCGCACCGTGAGCACCGGCGAGCTGCCCAGCTCCATGGGGATGGTGAGCACGAAGCGCGTGCCACTGCCCTTGGTGCTCAGCACCTCGATGCGGCCCTGCATGGACTCCACCGCGGCGCGCACCGCGTCCAGGCCCACGCCGCGGCCCGACGTGTCCGTCACGTCCGTGCGGGTGCTGAAGCCGGGGCGGAAGATGAGGTCGCGGATCTGCGTCTCATGCATGCGCGCGCCCTCGTCCGCGGTGATGAGGCCCTTGCGCTCGGCCGACGCGCGCACCGCCGCCACGTCGATGCCGCGCCCATCGTCGATGAGCTCCAGAAAGAGGATGTTGCCCTGCTGCTCCACGCGCAGCGTGAGGGCGCCCTCGTGGTGCTTGCCCGCGCGCTCGCGCTCGTCGGGCATCTCGATGCCGTGGTCCACCGCGTTGCGCAACAGGTGCACCATGGCGCCCCGGAGCTTCTCGAGCAGCCGGCGGTCCAGCGACACTTCCGCGCCCACCACCGACAGGCGCGAGGACTTGCCGAGCTGGCGCGACAGGTCGCGCACCATGCGCTGCAAGGGCTCGAGGATGGTGCGCACCGGACGCGTGGTGATGGACTTGAGGCCCTCCTCCAGGCTGTCCACGATGTCCGACGCCTCGTGGCCGTCCGCGCGCACGCCCGCCGTCACCGACGCCAGCGTCGCGCGTGCCCGGGCCGTGGGCGCCAGCAGCTCGCGCGCCGACAGCAGCTCCACCACCTTGCCGATGTCGCGCAACCGGTCTTCCAGGCGCATGCGGAACTCGCGCAGGCGCTCCACCTCGCGCATGAGCGCCGTCACCTGGTGCGAGGCCACGCGCCAGCCCGCGTCCACGTCCTCGTCCGCCATGGCCGCGCTGGCGGCGGCGGCGGTGGCGTTCGCGGCGGAAGCGGTGGAGGGCGCGCTCGCGCTCGCGGAAGCGGCCGGGGTGGCCGCCGCGGCCTCCTCCGGAGGAGGCGCATCCGCTACGAGCTGGGCCAGGGCGGCCGCGGGATCCGGCAGCGCGTCGCCGCGGCCGTCCGCGTGGGCCTGGGCCCGCAGGAGGAAGAGATCCAACCCGTGCAGCAGCAGGTCCACCAGCGGCCGCGGCATGGGCTTGATGTCCTTGCGCAGCGGCGCGAGGGCATCCTCCAGCTTGTGCGCGATGGAGCTCAGGTCCTGCAGCCCGAGGCTGGCGGCGCTGCCCTTGAGGGTGTGCAGGTGGCGCGCCAGACGCGTGTACACCTTGCCCAGGGCCTCGTTGTCCAAGCCCTCCCGCTCCAGCTCGAGCAGGTCCAAGGTGACCTTCTGACAGACTTCCTGCGCCTCGGACGAGAAGCCCGCCACGAGGCTCTGCAGCATGGGGTCAACCGACATTGCGTGTCCCGGAAGTGCTCGCGAACAGGCGCGGCAGATCGATGAGGTGGATGACTTGACGCGAGCCGCTCATGAGCACCTGCGTCACCGGGCCCTCGGATTGCGCGCGAGCCGCCTCGACCGCCGTGGTGGGCATGCTCAGCGGACGGGGGATGGCCTCGCAGTCCAGGGCGCACAGCTCTCCGTCACCCCGCTCCACCACGAGCAACACGGCGGGATCCTGCCGCCAGCCATGGCCGCCCAGGAGCGCGGCGAGACTGAGCGCGGCGAGCACCTGGCCCTGATAGCGCAGCACGCCGATGACGTGCGGCTGGGACAGGGGCACCGGCGTCACCAGGCGCAGGGGCAGCGCCGCGCGCAGCGAGTCCAGGGGGATGGCGTAGCGCTCCTCGCCCAGGGGGAACTCGGCCACCATGAGCACGGACTCGTCGGTGGTGTTGTCGGAGCGTCCGCGCAGACGGTTCGCGCGCTCGTCCAGGAGGGTACGGACCTCCTGGTCCTGAACCTCCTCGGGGCCTCGGGGGGTGGATGTCATTCGATGGATCCCAACGTGAGGAAGGCGTCGGCGGACGCCCTGTAGAAGCGGGCAGGCAGCGGCTCAGGCCCCTCGACGACCTGATCCGGAGGGAGTCGCGCGGCACAATCGCGCACGTTGTGCATGAGCGCGAAGGCCGCTTCTCGCGCCCCGGCCCGCTCACGCAGCAGAGCCAACTCCAACATGCCCGGCAGATAGTCCCGGAACTGTTGCAGCAGGGCCTCCAGGGTGCTGGCCGCGCCGGACTCGTCGCCGCCCTCGATGCGCTGCAGCGCCTCGGTGTGCAGGCTCACCGGAGAGGGAGCGGGCGGCGCGGGAGCCGGAGGGGGCGGCGGCACGCGAAGGGCGATCTTCGGAGGCTCGGGAGGCGGAGGCTTGGGTGGGGGCGCCAGTTCCTGGGGCGTCGGGCGGCGGAAGGCCTGCAGTTCAGGAGGCCCCACCCGCACCAGCCCCGCCGGCGCGTTGTCCATCTCCACCGTGCCCAGCAGCAGGTAACCACCCGGCACGAGCACCCGCGCCAGATGGCGCACGGCCTGATGCACCGCCTCGGGCGAGAAGTACGTGAGCACGTTGCGGCAGAAGATGACGTCGAACTGGCCGTGCTTCTCGGCCAGGGGCTCCAACAGGTTCGACTGGGCGAAGTGGGTGACGGCGCGCACCGAATCGATGACGCTCACCCGGCCCTCGGCCGTCTCCTGGTAGACGGGGTACAGCAGCGGACCCGACTCGCGGCGCGACCAGTTGCCGTACACGCCCCGGCGGGCGAACGCCAGACGGCCCTCGTGCAAGTCCGTGCCAAGCACCTCGACCTGCACCCCCGGCGTCACCATGTTCAGAAGACACGCGGCGATCGAATAGGATTCCTCGCCCGAGGCGCATCCCGCGCTCCAGGCCCGCATCGTCATGGTGCCCCGGCGCATCGCCGCGGACACCGCCTCGGTCGCCAGGAAACGGAACTGCTCCGGGTGGCGGAAGAAGTACGTCTCTCCCACCAGCACCGCGTCGAGCAGCGCCCGCTCGAACGCGGAGCCCGGCCGGTGCATCTCCGCCATCAGCTCCGAGGGCGAACGGCCCCGCGACAGTTCCATGCGCACGACGCGATCCACCGCCGTGGGTGAGATGGCCGTGTCCCGGAAGCCCGTGCACGACGCGACGAACTCCCGCGCCCGCTCGAACACCAGCTGTGAATCCACCCCCACACCTCCACTCATGCGCTACGCGCCGGACGGAGCACGTCCACCGCCTCGCGCAAGAGTTCCTGCGTGGCGAATGCCTTGGGATCGAAGATGGGAACCGAGCGGTCTCCGCTGCGCAGCATGCCCATGAGGGCATCGCGCAGCTCTCCGTGGCCGACACCGCCCACGCGCTCGCGCCGCTCGATGTCCGAGGCCGCATACTCCTCGGGGTCCTGCACCGCGTCCACGCTCAGCGCCAGCTGCACCCCGCCGAGCTCCAGGATGACCAGCTTGCGCTCCTCGACGGGCTCGCGGTGATCCACCTCGAGCCGGCGAGCCAGGTCCAGCACGCACACCGGCTGGCCCCGCAGCTCGAAGAACTCGGAGATGTAGCCCGGCCCCAGGGGCAGGGGGCGCGTGGTGGGCTGGAGGATGACCTGACGCACGCTCTCCAGGGGGATCGCGAACTCCAGGCCACCCACCGACAGCCGCAACAGGGCCAGCGAGCCCGCGCGTGCCCGGCGCCGCGCGTTCTCCAGCGCGTTCTCCACCGCGCTCAAGAGCTCGTCGGCCCGGAAGGGCTTGGACAGGAACAGCTCCGCGCCCAGCGCCAGGCAGGACTCCGCCCGGCTCGTCTCCGAGGAGATGATGATGACCGGGATGTCGGCGGTGGTCGGCTCCGCCTTCACCCGCTTGAGCACCTCGTCCCCGTCCATCTCCGGCATGGACAGGTCCAACAGGATGGCGGCCGGCTGGACCCGGGCCACCTTCTCCAGGGCCTCCCGGCCATTGCTCGCCGTGTTCAGCGCGTAATGGCCGGAGAGGATGGCGCGCTCGAGCGCGAGGATGGCATCACTGTCATCGACAAGGAGCAGGGACGGAAGGCTCACGGCTCGACGCTCAATTCTGGGTGAGGAATTTACGCACGGTTTCCGTCAGGTCGTGATGGGAAACCGGCTTGTTGATGAAGGCATTGGCTCCGGCTTCGACACCGCGCTGACGCAGGTCGCCGCCGCGCTCACCCGTGAGCAGGATGACGGGCACATCGCGAACCTGAGACAGCGGGCTCGCTCGGACCTGCTTCACGAAAGTGATGCCGTCCATACCAGGCATATTGATATCGGCGATGACGAGCTTGACCGGCACCAGCCGGAGGAGCTGCAACGCCCGTGTCGCGTCTTCCGCTTCGACGAACCCCATCTTCAAATTCATGAGGTAGATCTTGAGGATGTTGCGAACGGTCGGGCTGTCATCCACGAGGAGGATGTTGGCGCTCAAACCCAGGGCTCCGCCCGGGCCACGAAGTTTCGGGACCCGGTTGAAGGAAACGTTGGAGACTGTACCGTGACCTCGCCTCTCAGCAAAAGCCGGGGGGGGTCGAAACATGGAATTCGGGGGGAGGAGTGAGCTTCTCCCGCCGCACAGCAATCAACCAGCCGAGGGTGATCAGCCCGGCTGGCCGCTCTCCTCCTTTTCGTCCTCATGAGGGTCCACCGGCGGAGCACCGATCGCATGATAGCCGCCGTCCACATGAATCATCTCCCCCGTGGTGGAGGGCATCCAATCCGACAGGAGCGCGCAAGCCGTCCGCGTCACCGCATCATGGCTGTTGCGCGCGTCCCACCCCAGAGGGGCCTGACGACCCCACCCCTGCTGGAGGGATTTGAACCCGGGAATGCCCTTGGCCGCCACCGTGGCCAGCGGCCCGGCCGCCAGAGCGTTGACCCGGATACCCTTGGGCCCCAGATCCCGCGCCAGATAGCGCACCGCGGACTCCAGGCCCGCCTTGCACACGCCCATCCAGTCGTAGATGGGCCAGGCCACCCGGTTGTCGAAGTCCAGCGCGACGATGGAGCCACCCTTGGACATCAGGGGCAGCACCGCCACGGCCAGTTCCTTCAGGGAGAAGGTCGAGATGCGGAACGCCGTCTGGACACTCTCCCAGGGGGTGTTGAGGAAGTTTCCACCCAGGGCGTTCTCGGGAGCGAAGGCGATGGCGTGGAGCACGCCGTCCACCCGGCCCCAGCGCTGGCGCAGCGCCTCGGTAAGGGCGGGAAAGTGCTCGGGGTTGGACACGTCCAACTCCAGCACCTCGGTGCCCTCCTTGAGCCGCTTGGCGCTGCGCTCGGTGAGCGAGCGCGCCCGGCCGAACCCGGTGAGGATGATCTCCGCGCCCTGCTCCAACGCGTGCTCGGCGACGCCGTAGGCGATGGACTGGGGAGTGAGAACTCCGGTGATGAGGAGCTTCTTGCCCTGCAGCAACATGCGAAGGCCTTTCTGACGAAAGAAAGTGAGAGTCCCAGGGGGTTTACCACTCCCCGAGGCCCGGGTAAGCCAGGAAGACGTCCGAATCCGGCGGCCCCCGGGCCGGCCAGCGGTCATCTAGAGGTGAAGTTGTGCTCACGCCGCGCATGAAACCTGCTGTTCCTGGGGACCCCAATCGTAGGCGCGGGCGAGGGCACTCCCAATAAATCTTGCCGAAAACCCCCCAACGGGGCGGCCTTCCAGTAAAAGACAGCACGCCATGGCGAATTTCCAGGACTCGTATCTTTCTGGTGGAAACATCGACTTCATCGAGGGGCTCTACGCGCGCTACCTCGAGGACGCGTCCAGTGTGGACGCGAGCTGGCGCGAGGTGTTCGAGCGCACCAACGGCGCCGGTCGCCCCATCTTCAACCCCACGCCCATCGAGCCGCCCGCCCCCGTGGTGCCGGGCAAGGATGGCAAGGACGGCAAGCCGGGCAAGAACGCCCCCGTCGCCGCCCAGGCGCTCGCCCCGCAGACCCGGCCCACGGTGGCCTTCGAGCAGGACATGAAGCTGCAGGCCCGGGTGGATCAGGCGATCTCCGCCTTCCGCCTGCGCGGCCACCTGCGCGCCAACCTGGATCCGCTCCGCCGGCCGCGCCCGTCCCTGGAGCACGTGGCCGACGTGGGCATGGTGGACGACAACCACTTCACCCCCGCCGAACTCGAGCAGCTGGTGGAGAGCTTCAGCGTCTTCCCCGAGGCGCGCGTCAAGCTCAAGGATCTGCTCGGGCGGCTGCGCCGCACGTACACGGGCTCCATCGGCGTGGAGTTCATGCAGATGCTCGACAGCGAGCGGCGCCGCTGGCTGATGAAGCGCATGGAGTACACCGAGAACCGCACCGAGTTCCCGGTGGAGGAGCAGCGCCACATCCTCACCAAGCTCTCCTACGCCGAGGGCTTCGAGAACTTCCTGCACACCAAGTACATCGGCGCCAAGCGCTTCGCGCTCGATGGCGGCGAGGCGCTCGTGCCCATGATGGACGCGCTGCTCGAGGTGGGCGGCGGCATGGGCCTCAAGGAAGTCGTCATCGGCATGGCCCACCGCGGCCGCCTCAACGTGCTGACGAACATCCTGGGCAAGAAGCCGGATCAGATCTTCAGCGAGTTCGACGGTCCGCAGGATCCCAAGAAGCACATGGGCCGGGGCGACGTGAAGTACCACATGGGCTTCAGCTCGGACCACACCACGCGCGGCGGCCAGGGCATCCACCTGTCGCTGGCCTTCAACCCCAGCCACCTGGAGGCCGTCAACCCGGTGGTGGAGGGGCGCGTGCGCGCCAAGCAGGATCGCAGCGGGGACGGCTCGCGCACCCGGGTGATGCCGGTGCTCATCCACGGCGACGCGGCCTTCATCGGCCAGGGCGTGGTGGCCGAGACGCTCAACCTCTCGCGGCTGCAGGGCTACGAGACGGGCGGCACCGTGCACCTGGTCATCAACAACCAGGTGGGCTTCACCACCGACCCTGAGGAGTCGCGCAGCTCCATCTACTCCACCGCGCTCGCGCAGATGCTCGACGTGCCCGTCTTCCACGTGAACGGGGACGACCCCGAGGCGTGCGTGCACATCGGGCGGCTGGCGGCCGAGTACCGGCAGACGTTCAAGAGCGACGTGGTCGTGGACCTCGTGTGCTACCGGCGCTACGGGCACAACGAGGGCGATGAGCCGTCGTTCACCCAGCCGGAGATGTACGAGATCATCCGCAAGCACCCGACGGTGCGCACGCTCTACGCGCAGCAGCTCGCCAGCCAGGGCCGGGTGTCCGCCGAGGAGGCCGAGGCCCTCAAGCAGCGCTGCATGCAGGAGTTCGACGCGGCGCTCAGCCGCGCCCGCGCGGAGAGCCAGTTCAAGGAGCCCAACGCGCTCGACGGCCTGTGGAAGCCCTACAAGGGTGGACCCGAGGCGGGCGTGCCCGAGGTGCGCACCGCGGTGGACAAGGAGACCTTGCGCGGCATGCTCGGCAAGCTCGCCCACGTCCCCGAGGGCTTCAACATCCACCGCGACGTGGAGCGCACCGTCATCAAGAAGCGCCAGGCCATGGTGCAGACCGAGGAGCTGCAGTGGAGCGAGGGCGAGTCGCTCGCCTACGCCACCCTGCTGTCCGAGGGCTACGTCGTCCGGCTGAGCGGGCAGGACGTGGAGCGCGGCACCTTCAGCCACCGCCACGCCGTGCTCCACGACGTGCAGACGGGCAAGGAGTTCGTGCCGCTCAACCAGTTCCCCACCGGCAAGGCCCGCTTCGACATCCACAACAGCCCGCTGTCGGAGATGGGCGTGCTGGGCTTCGAGTACGGCTACAGCCTGGACGTGCCGGACGGCCTCACCATCTGGGAGGCCCAGTTCGGTGACTTCGCCAACGGCGCGCAGATCATCATCGACCAGTTCATCGCCGCGGGTGAGAGCAAGTGGCGGCGGCTCAGCGGCATCACGCTGCTGTTGCCCCACGGCTACGAGGGCCAGGGCCCCGAGCACTCCAGCGCCCGGCTCGAGCGCTTCCTGAACCTGTCGGCCGAGGACAACATCCAGGTCGTCTACCCCACCACGCCCGCGCAGATCTTCCACCTGCTGCGCCGCCAGGTGCTGCGCCCCCTGCGCAAGCCGCTCGTGGTCATGTCGCCCAAGAGCATGCTGCGTCTGCCCGAGGCCACGAGCAAGCTGGACGAGCTCGCCACGGGCTCCTTCCAGGAGGTCATCGCCGACAAGGTGGACCCCGCGGGCGTGACCCGGCTGCTGTTGTGCTCGGGCAAGGTCTACTACGACCTCGTCAAGGAGCGCGACGCGCGCAAGGACACCTCCATCGCCATCGTGCGCGTGGAGCAGCTCTACCCCTTCCCCTTCGACGAACTGTCGGGCCTGCTGGCGAAGATGCCCAAGCTCACCGAGCTGTTCTGGGTCCAGGAGGAGCCGCGCAACTCGGGTGCCTGGCACTTCATCTTCCCCCGCCTGCACGACCTCGTCGCCACCCGGGGACAGAATCCGGTGAAGTTGGGCTACATCGGCCGCGCGGAGGCCGCCAGCCCCGCCACCGGCTTCACCCAGACGCACAAACTGGAGCAGCAGCTCATCGTGGAGGAAGCCATCCTCCGAGGAACCAAGAATGGCCGTTGAATTGAAAGTCCCGCCCCTGGGCGAGTCCATCACCGAAGCCGTCGTCGGCAAGTGGAACAAGAAGAAGGGTGAGTCCGTCTCCGCGGACGAGCCCCTCGTCGTCCTGGAGACCGACAAGGTCACCATCGACGTGCCCGCTCCCGCCGCCGGCGCCATCGCCACCATCGCCTTCAAGGAGGGCGACAAGGTGCGCGTGGGTGATGTGCTCGGCACCATCGAGGCCGGTGGCAGCGCCAGCGCCTCGGCTCCCGCGCCGCAAGCCGCCGCCGCGCCCGCTCCCGCCCCCGCCGCCGCGCCCGCCCCGAGCGCCGCCGCCGACACGCGCATCACGCCCACCGCCCGGAAGATCGTCGAGGAGAACAACCTCGACGTCGCCCAGCTCAAGGGCAGCGGCACCGGTGGCCGCATCATGAAGGAGGACGCGCTCGGCCAGCTCAGCCGTCCGGCCGCCGAGCCCGCGCGCGCTCCGGCCCCCGCCGCTCCCTCCGGCCCCCGCCCCCGCGCGGACCGCGAGGAGCGCGTGAAGATGACGCCCCTGCGCCGCCGCGTCGCCGAGCGCCTGCTGCAGGCCCAGTCCAACGCCGCCATCCTCACCACCTTCAACGAGGTGGACATGGGCGAGGTGATGGATCTGCGCAAGCAGTACAACGAGAAGTTCCAGGCCAAGCACGGCGTGAAGCTCGGCTTCATGAGCTTCTTCGTGCGCGCCGCCATCGAGGCGCTCAAGACCTTCCCCCAGGTCAACGCGGAGATCGACGGCGAGGACGTCGTCTTCAAGCGCTACTACGACATCGGCGTGGCGGTGAGCGGCTCGCGCGGACTCGTGGTGCCCGTGCTGCGCGACGCCGACACCCTGTCGCTCGCCGACATGGAGAAGAAGATCGGTGACTTCGGCGTCCGCGCCAAGAACGACAAGCTCACCCTGAACGATCTGCAGGGCGGCACCTTCACCATCTCCAACGGGGGCACCTTCGGCTCCATGCTCTCCACCCCCATCCTCAACCCGCCCCAGACGGGCATCCTGGGGATGCACAACATCGTGGAGCGCCCCGTGGCCCGCAACGGCCAGGTCGTCATCCGGCCCATCATGTACCTCGCCCTCTCCTACGACCATCGCCTCATCGATGGCCGCGAGGCGGTGCAGTTCCTCGTGCGCATCAAGGACTGCATCGAGGATCCCACTCGGCTCCTGCTGGAAATTTGAAACACCGTCAGACGCCACTAGTCCGGAAAACGGGGTAGCCGACTAGACAGCCCTTCGGCTGCCCGCCAAAAATATCCGGAGTCACCCGACGGACGGGGGACGGGCAACGAACCGGTCTCGATGAGACCGGTTCCTGACGAGGAAGCATCAATGGCAACTGGCACCGTGAAGTGGTTCAACGACGCGAAGGGCTTCGGATTCATCGTGCAGGACTCGGGGGGTGAGGACGTGTTCTGTCACCACACCGCGATCAACATGGATGGGTTCCGCACCCTCGCCGAGGGGCAGAAGGTGGAGTTCGAGGTGTCGCGCGGCCCCAAGGGCCTGCAGGCGCAGAACGTGCGCGCCAGCACCTGAAAGCCCCCAGCCACTGCTCACGGCAGATGGCCTGAAGACAGAAGGCCCGGCCCCTCGTGAGAGGAGCCGGGCCTTCTGCTTTCCACGAGGGTGCGTGAAGCGGCCGCCTACGGCTGGAGGTGGCGCTTGAAGTGGCCCATCACCCACTCGTACTGGCGCTGGGTGACGAGCGGATCCGGCACCATGTGCGTCAGCCCGCTGAGCGGCAACAGCTCGTGGTACTTGCCCGCGCGGAAGAGCGCGTCGGACAGCTTGAGCGTGTGGAAGAAGTACACGTTGTCATCCGCGGTGCCGTGGATGAGCAGCAGCTTGGAGAGGGGCTTGTCCGCGTCGCGCGCGTAGGTGAGCAGGGAGCTCTTCTCGTAGGCCTCGGGGTGCTGCTGCGGCAGCCCCAGGTAGCGCTCGGTGTAGTGGGTGTCGTAGTCGAGCCAGTCCACCACGGGCGCCCCGGACACGGCCGCCTTGAAGACGTCCGGACGCTTGAGCGCGGCGAGCGCGGCCATGTAGCCACCGAAGCTCCAGCCCTCGATACCCACGCGGGCCTCGTCCACCTCGGGCACCACGGCGGCGAGCGCGTGGACGGCACTGGCCTGGTCCTCCAGCGTCACGCCGGAGAAGTCCAGGTGCACCGCGCGCTGCCACTGCGCGCCCCTGAGCGGCGTGCCCCGGCCATCGAAGCGGGCGATGAGGAAGCCCTGGTCCGCCATCCACTGCGACAGCAGGTGCGGCGCCATGCTCTTGTGGACGACGGTGACGGTGGGGCCCGCGTACACCTCGACGATGACGGGCAGCTTCTCTCCCGGCTTCGCGTCCCGCGGGCGCACCAGCGAGGACTGGAACATCAACGGGCCCAGCTCGCGGTACTCCACGCGCGGCGTGAAGGGCGGCTCCACGGCCACCGAGGGCAGCTCCCCCACCCGCGAGCCATCCGCGCGCGCCACGTAGGTGCGCGGCATCGACGTGGGGCTCGAGTGGGTGAAGAGCAGCAGCGCGCCCGACTTGGACACCGTCCCCGTCTCCACGGCCTCGCCCGTGGTGCCCGGACGCACCTGCTCCGGGGCTCCGCCGTCCTTCACGCGCCACAGGTAGCTCTCGGAAGGAATGGGCCCGCCGTTGAAGTAGAGCACGCCCTCCTTCTCCACGTAGCGCACGAACTCGCGCAGGCCCGCCTCCGGCTTCACGAGCGAGCGCGTGAGGGAGCCGTCCGCGCCGCGCAGCTCCACCTCGGGACCGCCGTTGCGCTCCGTGTACCAGAGGAAGCCCGAGCCATCCTCGAGCCACAGCGGGAAGGCCTGCTCCAGCTCGAGCCAGGCGTCATCCTTCTCCGTGAGCAGCTCGCGCGTGGTGCCGTTGGCCGGATCCACCGCGAGCAGCTTCTGCTCCGTCTGGGTGCGGTTCTGCACGAGCAGCGTGAGCGGCCCCTTCTTCGGCCACACCACCGTGGCGAGGTACGGGTAGGCCTGCGCGTCCCACTTCACCCAGACCGTGTTGCCTCCCCCGACGGGGATGACGCCCAGGCGCACCTTGGCGTTCTCCTTGCCCGGGCGGGGATAGGCCGGGGTGTCCGCGCCCCGCTCGGGGTGCATCACGTCGATGAGCGAGAGCTTCTCCACGCCCGATGTGTCCGACTCCGTGTACGCGATGAAGCGCGCGTCCGGGCTCCACCACCAGCCGGAGTAGCGGCGCATCTCCTCCTGGGCGACGAACTCGGCCAGGCCATGGGTGAGCAGGGGCGAGCCCCCCTTGGTGACCCGGCGCTCCGTGTTGGTGGCCAGCTCCAGGCGGTACACGTCGTTGTCGCGCACGTACGCCACGTGCTTGCCGTCCGGGGAGAAGCGCGGATCCACGACGCCCTCGCCCGTCTTGAGCTCCAGGGACTTTCCGCTCGCGCGCTCCACCAGGTAGAGCTTGCCGGACAGCGGCACGAGGATGTTCGAGCCGTCCTCGGACAACTGGTACGAGGTGAAGCCCCGGGCGCTCACGCGCATGCGCTCGCGGCGGGCCTTCTCCTCGGGGGACAGCGTCTCCTCGGCCCCCTTGAGGATGGACTCGGGGGTGAGCACCTCCCGGGCCTCGCCGCTCGCCACGTCGAAGGCGAACAGCGTCTGGATGGGCGCGCGGGGCTGGCCGCGCAGGAAGAGCACGGTCTTCTCGTCGGGGGTGATGCGGGCGGCCAGGGGACGGCCACTCATGAAGCGGCGCGTCTCGGCGTAGTCACGCAGGAAGGTGTCGGGGACGGAGGGCATGGGCTTGGTCGGGGGGTGCTGGGTCAATGCGGGAGCGCAGGAGACGAGCAACGCGGCGGCGAGCAGGAGTCGCATGGGAGCAAGGCGCATGGGAAGCAGGGCCATTCTTCCTTTGGGGGGAAAGGCGCGCGCAGCCTACACTCCCGTCGGCTCATGGACGATTCCCAGCGACACCTGCGTCTGGCGGGCATCATCCGGCTGGCGCTCGGTGGCGGGCGGGGGCCGAGAGATGCCTTCGTGTTCGATCCGCACCGGCTGGCGCTCCCCGCCTGGGCCTGTGCTCTGGGCGAGGACGGGCCCCCGGCGCTGCTCGTGACGTTGGACCGGCACCTGGACCTGGTGGTGCCGGCGGCGCCCGCGGCGGTACCGGATCGCTCCGCGGGGCTGCGCGCGCTGGATGAACACGCGCGCTGGCACCTGGACGTGCGCAACTACGATCACGTGCTGGCGGCCATGGAGGCGGGACTCGTGGGCGACGCCCTGGTGCTCGCGCGGGCAACCCCCCGCGGCGCATCCACGGCGGAGCACTACGTCGACACGCGGGGGCGCTCGCACCGCCTGGTGGTGGTGCCCACGGTGGACCGGGCGGCGGAGGCCTGGGCCTCGCCCGCGCCGGGAGACCGCGTGCGCGAGGTGCTCGAGGCCGCCGAGCGGGTGCTGCTGGACGTGGACCTGGACTGCTTCACGAGCCTGAGCGACGCGGACCCCACCACCGTGCTGCCCTGGCCCCGGGACATCATCCGGGAGTACCTGCTCCCACCCGACTCGGAGCCCTTCTGGGAGGCCGTCCTGGGCCGCTGCGTCGCGCTGACCCTGGCCCGGGAGCCCCATCACTGTGGGGGACTGCTCGCCTCCGGCAGGCTCTTCCAGGACGTGGCCGAGGTGCTCTTCCGCGAGTTGCTGCGCACCGAGCCCCCCTGACGCCCGCTCCGAGCCCGCGCCCAGAAGCCCTCCTTTTCAGGCCCCTGACCCAGCTGGCGACCAAGTCGGGACTTCCCGGTTAACATCCGCCCAGCAGGAGAGTATTCAAGCAGCCATGGGCGGCCCCGGGCGCGTCCCTGTCTTACCCGCCCCTCTCTCTGGGAGAATGACCCGGTCTCATGAACGGCTCACACCCGCAGACGGTCATCCCTCCGCAGCTTCCTCACCGGGTGTTCCTCGTCATGGCGACGTGGAGCGCCCTCTTCTCGCCCGTCACCGCCTACCTGTTCGCGCTGGCGCTCGGGCTGTCGGCCGAGGAGATGTCCTGGAGCCTGCGCTACCTGCTGCCCCTCTTCATCCTGCTGGGTGCCGTGGGCGTGCCCTGGCTCATCGCGTTTCCGCAGCTGCAGCGCAACCTGGGCACGCGCCCCGGAGAGGAGCCCCACGCCTACCTCGTGCGCCTGTACAAGCTGCCCTGGAAGCTGTCGTTGCTGTGCGGCCAGGGCAGTCAGTTGCTCGGCGGTCTGCTCTTCAGCCTGATCCTCGTGGTGCGCTTCCACAAGGATCCGCTCCTGCTCGGGGCCGAGTGCCTCATCGCCGTCACCCTCGGGTATGCGATGGCCCTGCCCGCCGCCCTGCAGATCGAGTCGCTGTTGATGCCCTCGCTGCTCGAGGAGCGGGATCGGCTGCGGCTGCGCACCCAGAGCAGGGGCCCGTCCTGGATGCGCCAGAGCTGGCATCTGCCCTTCACGATCGGCTCCGTGGTGGTGAGCGCCCTGCTCATCATGGGCCTGCTGCTCATCACGCAGACCGTCGCGCTGCGCGACGAGCGGATGAAGGCGCTCTTGAGCGATCCGACCCTCTCCGCGGCCCAGGCCGAGCGGATCGCCCAACACCTGGGCGGCTTCGTCGACAGTCAGGCGTCCCTGCTGGGGCCGCCCCTGATCGCCCTGGGACTGTTCGCCCTGATCATGTCCATGTTCACCACCTGGATGCTGGCCCGGCGCCAGTCCCAGGCCACCACCGCGCTCCGGGCGGCCATCCAGGGACTGGCCAATGGGGCTCCGGTGGCGCCCGCGTGGGCCTCCACCGATGAGCTGGGCGATGTCGCCACCGAGATGGCCATCGCCCTGGACAAGCTCCAGGAGATCCCCACCCGCCTGCAGGCCTCGGCCAGTCTGCTGCTCGCCGCGAGCACCGGGCTCGGCTCCGCGAGCAACCAGCAGCGCCAGCGCCTGTCGGAACAGGCCGCCGTGCTCCAGCAGGCCCAGCTCACCTCCGAGGAGATCCGCACCACCTCCGAGCTCGCCTCCCACAAGGCCGAGAGCGTGCTCAGCGTCGCCGGCCACGCCGAACAGCTCGGCCAGTACGGGGAACAGGCCCTCGAGCGCACCTTGATGGGCTTGAGCACCATCGGCGACTTCGTGGATGGCATCCGCGGCAAGGTGCTGCGCCTGCAGGAGAGCGCCACGCAGATCGCCCACATCGCCGTCACCGTGAAGGACCTGGCCGACCAGTCGCACCTGCTCGCGCTCAACGCCTCCATCGAGGCGGCCCGCGCGGGAGACCAGGGCGCGGGCTTCGCCGTGGTGGCCAGTGAGATCCGCAAGCTGGCCGATCAGACCATCCGGGAGAACGCCCTCATCCGCAAGAGCCTGCTGGACATCGGCACCGCCATCCGGGACGTGGTCTCCATGAGCGAGCAGGGCGCCCTCCAGGTCGAGGGTGGCCTCGAGCGGGTGAAGACCTCGGGCAACAACCTGCGCGAGATGTCGCTCATCATCCAGGAGAACGCCGCGGCCGTGCGGCAGATCGCCGCCGCGGTGAACCAGCAGAACGCGGGCATCACCCACATCTTCAACGCCATCGCCCACCTGTCTTCCGGCATGGACGAGACGATGAAGCGCCTGGACACGACGCTCCAGGCCACCGAGACGCTCCAGGCCGTCACCCGCGAAGTGACGGAGATCGCCCGCCGCTACCAGCTCCACCGCTAACCACGCGGGCCCGCTCCACGCGAGCACTCCGAGGGGGGAGGTTCCATGATCGCCGCACCCGCCGTCCCCGAGGCACTCCCGCCGCCCTCGCTCTACGCCCAGTTGCTGGGCCCGGACTGGCAACGGCTGCCCCCCCGGGTGCGCCAGCTCCACTCCGAGGGCCTCGCCCGCGGGCGCTTCCACGTGCGCCGGGCTCCGGGCCTGCTCGCCGCCCTGATGGGATGGCTCTTGCGGCTGCCCCCAGCGGGCGAGGACGTGCCCACCCGGCTCGTGGTCCGGCGCGAGGGCGCCCTCCAGTTCTGGGAACGCGCCTTCGGCGGTCATGCGCTCGTCACGAGTCAACACGTCTGGCCCGGAGGACTGCTCGCGGAGCGGCTCGGCGCCGTGGCGTGCGTCTTCCGCCTGCGCATCGAGGGCCAGGGCCTGCGCTACGAGCAGGTGGGCGCCTGGGTGTGCCTCGGGGCCTGGAGCCTGCGGCTGCCCCGTCTGCTCTCGCCCCGCATCGAGGCCGAGGCCCTCGACGCCCCCGAGGGAATGCGCGTGCACGTGCGCATCGGAGCGCCATTGATGGGCCGGCTGCTGTCCTACGAAGGTTGGGTATGCCCCGAGGAGACCCCATGAGCACGGCGCTGTGGCTGCTCGCCGTCCAGGGCGTGCTGGGCGCGTTCGACACGCTCTACTACCACGAGTGGAAGGCCCGGCTGCCCGCGCACGTCCCCGGCACCCGCCCCGAGCTGCTCCTGCACGCCGCGCGCGACTTCTTCTACGCGCTCCTCTTCGGCACCCTGCCCTGGCTCGCATGGCGGGGCCTCTGGGCCGCCGTGCTCGCGCTCATCATCGCCGCGGAGATCCTCATCACGCTCGCGGACTTCGTGGTGGAGGACCGGGTGCGCCGGCCACTCGGAGGCATCCTCCCCGGCGAGCGCTGCACCCACGCGGTGATGGGCATCCTCTACGGCGCGGTGCTCGCCCATCTCCTGCCCGCGCTGCTCGACGCCTGGGACCTGCCCACCCAGCTCGCCTTCGCCCCCCTCCCCCTCCCCGAGCCCCTGCGCGTCCTGCTCGGCCTCATGGCGGTGGGCGTGTTCGGCTCGGGCGTGCGCGACCTCGCCGCCGCGCTCGGAGTGCCGGGCAGTCACTGGCCCTGGCCCGCCCAACCCGAGGTCCGGCCATGAAGCGGCGCGCCTTCCACCGCGCCGTGTTCCTCCTCGCGGCCGTCTACAACCTCCTCTGGGGACTGCTCGCGGCGGTGGACCCGCAGTGGCTCTTCCGCTTCGCGGACATGCCGCCGCTCAACCAGCCCGCCCTCTTCGCCTGCCTGGGCATGGTCATCGGCGTGTACGGCCTGCTCTACGCTGAGGTCGCCCGGCGGCCCGAGCACGGCTTCGCGCTCGCGGCGGTGGGTCTGCTGGGCAAGGTGCTCGGGCCCATCGGACTCGCGGGGCTCATCCTGCGCGGAGAGTGGCCCCCGGCGACGCTCGTGCTCTGCCTCACCAACGACTTCATCTGGTGGGTGCCCTTCTCGCTCTACCTGTGGGACGCATGGCCCGGCTACCGCCGCACCTTCGTCCCCGGGCCGCACGAAGGTTAGAGGGGCGAGTCCAGGAACGAGGGCCGGAACTCCGTCACCTGGCCGCCGCTGAAGGAGAAGCGCCCGCCCACGGGAGGACGCTCGCCGTTGAGCACGTAGCCGAAGTCCAGGCGGAACGGGAAGGTGTTGAACTGGGGGAAGAGCAGCCGCACGCCCAGCCCCACCGTGTGCACGACGCTCGGCGCCTCGTCGAACGCCGTGCCTGCGTCGTAGAAGAGCACTCCTCCCAGGTGCACCGTGTAGAGCACGAGCGGCCGCGTGCGGTACTCCAGGTTGAGCAGCGCCATGCGCTTGCCCGAGTACGCCTCGGGGGACGCCCCGCGCAGGCCATTGCCACCCCCGAGCAACAACACGCGCTCGTTCAGGTCATCGCGGTTCACGTCCAGCAGCGCCCGCGCCACGAAGCGCCCCCCGAGCACCTTGGGCGACACCTGCTGCACCTCCGTGGCCCAGCGGCGGTTGGCCCATTCGCCCCCGGCCTCCCCGCCGAGCCAGCGGCGGATGGAGGCGGCGGTGGCCACGCTGGTGAGCGCGTCCCCCAGGCGCACGCGGTAGCGCGCGGTGACGCCCACCTCGGCGAAGCTGCTGGACGAGGCCAGGAGCGCGGGCGCGTAGCGCGCCGTGGCCGTGACGTAGGGGCCCACCTGGAAGTCCTCGGAGAGGGCGTAGGAGTCCACGTCGCGCATCACCTCGTAGCGCGTCTCCCAGAAACGCGCGTAGGCGAGCACGTACGTCGCGTCCTCGCTGCGCGGCAGCAGCGTATCGCGCAGCCACGCCCGCCGCGCCTCGTCCAGGTCCGCGTCCGCCGGAGCCCCATAGCGCCGGTGGTACGCACCCAGCCCCCCGCCCGCGTCCAGCTTGAAGCGCGAGCCCCAGGAGCGCAGGTACAGCGTGCTGCCGCTCAGCTCGCGGGCGTCGTAGATGTAGGGCACCGTGCCGCCCTCGGGATAGGGCAACTGCCACACGTCCGCGCCCCGGAAGACGCGCACCGGCTGCACGCGCCACACCACCTGCGCCTGGAAGCTCCACGGCGTGCTCAACGAGTACAGGGGCCGCGACAGGAGCACGCTGCCCCGGGAGCCCTCGGGCTGGCCCGAGCGCGCGAGGATGACGGCGGCGCTCTCGGTGAGTGACCAGCGGCTGCCCCCCAGGCGAGGGTCCACGTACGTCTGCCCCAGGCTCAGCGAGTCGCGGCGCAGCTGGAAATCCAGCGCGACCTTCTTGTTGAGCCCGAGGAAGTTCTGCTCCGTGGCCTGCAGGCGCAGCGACTGCACGAGCGCGCCCACCAGTTGGAAGTCCTGGTTGAGCCGCAGCGACCACAAGTCCTTGGTGATGATGAGCAGGGACACCCCGTCGGGAGCACGGCCCCGCACGGGCACCACCCGCACCACCGCGAAGATGCCCAGGCGGCGCAGGTTGCGCGCCGTCTCCAGGGCGAGCGTGGGCGAGTACGGCTCCCCCGGCGTGAGGAGCACCTCGCGCCGGATGACCTGCTCGCGCGTGCGCACATGGAACACGTTGAGCAGGGACGGGTACGGGTCACTCGGGGCGACGACGTCCTCGCTCGCCACCTCCACGGACTCCAGGCGCTTGCCCTCGGGCTCCGGCTCCAGCGTCCACCCGCGCTGCTCCAACCCCCAGCGCACGAGCGCGTCCTCGTAGCCCTCCCCTCCCACGGGTGGATCCGCCATCAGCAGGGACGCGGCGAGCAGGGCGGGCCAGACGGACGGCATGTTCTCATCCTGTCACGCTCCCCCTTCACCGAATACGGTAGTGAACAGCTCCAGACCCCGGGGGGTGAGGGGGGATTCCCCCAGGCGTCCAGAATGGAGACAGTGGGCCCGCCGAGAGTGGGTCTCCGCAAGGTCCGGACGCAAAGTGAAGATTCTCCTGGTAGAGGACAACGAGGACATCCGCGAGGGATTGACCGACCTGCTGGAGAGCGAGGGCTACTCCGTCGTCGGCACCGCTTCGGCGGAAGACGGCTTGGAGCGTCTTCGCTCCGAGGTCTTCCACCTCGTCATCACCGACTACATGCTGCCCGGCGAGAACGGCGGGTGGATGCTGGAACAGGCCGAGCGCGAGCAACGGCTGCGTGACACGCCCGCGGTGATGATCACCGCCCACCCGCGCGTCAAACCGCCCCCGGGCGTGCTCCTGGTGCACAAGCCCCTGGACATCGACGACTTCCTGCGGCTGGTGGACCACTGCGTGCGCCCGCCTCCGCGTGCCGTCGGCGCCTAACGCGGCACCCGGCGCAGCTCGCCCGGGCTGGGGGCCGGAAGCGGCTCGCCCCGGGCGATCGCCTCCACGATGCGCGCCAGCTCGCCCACCCCCTCCGTCAGGGCCGCCGGCCCCGGCTGGAGGATGATCGGGCTCTTCACCTCGTAGAGCTGGTCCTCCACCACCGCCGTCACGCGCTCCCAGCCGGGCCGCGAGACGATCTTGTCGCGCTTCGCCTTGCGGCCACACCAGCTCGCGATGACGCCCTCGGGGTCTCTCCGGGCCACCTCGGCGGGCTCGAAGATGCGGCCCTTGGCGTCCTGGCGCTGGCGCGACTCGCGGCACACGTCCTCTCCGCCCACCAGCTCCACCAGCTCCGAGCACCAGCGGATGCCGGAGATGAGCGGCTCGTGCCACTCCTCGAAGAAGACGCGGGGCCGGCGCGGCAGCCGCTCGGCGGCCTCGGCGTGGCGCGCGAGGTTGGCCTCGAGCTCCTCCGCCAGCCGCTCGGCCCGCTCGGCCAGTCCCACGAGCGCGCCCACCACCCGCACCGTCTGGAGGATCTCCGCCAGGGAGCGCTGGTTGAAGAGCACCACCGGCACCCCGCGCTTGCACAGCTCGCGGCCGATGTCCGCCTGGAGGTCCGAGAAGCCCAGCACCAGGTCCGGCTTCAACTCGAGGATGCGCTCGAAGTTGGCGTCCAGGAAGGAGCTGACGCGCGGCTTCTTGCGCGCCTCGGGGGGGCGCACGGTGAAGCCGGAGACGCCCACCACCCGGTCTCCCGCGCCGATGCGGTAGAGCGTCTCCACGGTCTCCTCCGTCATGCACACGATGCGCTCGGGGTAGCGCGGCGCGGAGGAGAGCAGGGCCTTGAGGCGATCCGTCATGGGGGCCGAGTCTAGCCCGGCCCCCCAAGGCTCACGAGGTGTATGCGGCCTCGCCGTGCTGGGTGGAGTCCAGGCCCATGCGCTCCTCCTCCTCGGTGACGCGCAGGCCCACCAGCTTGTCCACGAGCTTGAGCAGCACGAGCGTCACCACGGCCGTGTAGGCGCCCACCGCCAGCACCGCCAGCGCCTGCTTGCCGAGCAGCGCGGGGTTGCCCTGGAGGAGCCCGTCGGCGCCCGCGGGGTTGAGCGAGGCCTGGGAGAACACGCCCACCAGCAGCGCGCCGAGCAGACCGCCCACGCCGTGCACGCCCCACGCATCCAGCGAGTCGTCGTAGTGCAGCTTCTCCTTGACGAGCACCGCGCCGTAGCACACCACGCCCGCGATGATGCCGATGGCGAGCGAGCCGCCCGGCGACACGAAGCCCGCCGCCGGGGTGATGGCCACGAGCCCCGCGACGAGGCCCGACACGAAGCCCAGGAGCGTGGGGCGCTTGCGGAAGAACCACTCGGCCGCCGTCCACGAGAGCGCCGCCGCGCCCGCCGCCACGTGCGTGGTGACGAACGCCAGCGCCGCCAGCGGCCCCGCCGACAGCGAGCTGCCCGCGTTGAAGCCGAACCAGCCGAACCACAACAGCCCCGCGCCCATGACCGTCATCGGCAGGTCATGCGGGATGAAGCGCTCGCGCCCGTAGCCCAGGCGCTTGCCCACGTAGATGGCGCAGATGAGCGCGCTCAGGCCCGCCGTCCAGTGCACCACCGTGCCGCCCGCGAAGTCGAGCACGCCCAGCTTGAAGAGCCAGCCGCCCTCGGCCCACGTCCAGTGCGCCACCGGATCGTACACGAGCGTGGTCCACAACAGCGTGAAGAGCACGTAGGCGCTGAAGCGCATGCGCTCCACGAACGCGCCGGAGATGAGCGCCGGGGTGATGATGGCGAACTTGAGCTGGAAGGCCATGAAGACCAGGTGCGGAATGCTGCCCTTGGGCTCGAGCGACACGTTGTTGAGCAGCAGGTAGTCGAAGCCGCCGATGAAGCCCCCGTGCGACTTGCCGAAGGCCAGCGAGTAGCCGAACAGCACCCACTGCACCGTCACCAGCGCCAGCGCGAAGAACGAGTACATGAACGTGGCCAGCACGTTCTTGCGCCGCACCATGCCGCCGTAGAAGAGCGCCAGCCCGGGCGTCATGAGCAGCACCAGCGCCGAGGCCACCAGCATCCACGCCGTGTCTCCCGAGTTGGCCACGGGCTCGGCCGCCTGGGCATGCGCCAGCCCGGACGCCAGCACACCTACCACCGGCACGAGCGGCCGGATTCCTCTCACTCCTGAAGCATTCGCCATGGAGGGACAGCGTGCCGTGACGCAGCGCGCAAGTCCATTCTCCCGTGCATGAATCCCCCAAGCGCGGCTGATGACGCGCCGCAACAAGCAAGGGGGTGGAGCCGATAATCTCCCGAAGCGTCGGGTTTTCGAGTGCTTCGCTTCTAGTGCTAGCATCCGGTACAACACACGTTTTCTGTTTTACACCCGCCCCGTACCCCCACCGGCGGAGGGCATCGCGCATGATCCACAGTGGCACCCAGGCGCAGAGCGCACCGTCCGACCCCGGAGACCCCCTGCTCGGGCGGGTGCTCAACGACAAGTTCCGCATCCTGGAAGTGCTCGGCTCGGGCGGCATGGGCCGGGTGTACAAGGCCATGCAGTCCCCGCTCGAGCGCCTGGTCGCGCTCAAGGTGCTCAACCCCCAGTACAGCGAGGCCAAGGATCCCGGCTTCCAGAAGCGCTTCTTCATGGAGGCGGCCGTCACCTCCAAGCTGCGCCACCCCAACACCGTCACCATCTTCGACTACGGCAAGACGGACGACGGGGTGCTGTACATCGCCATGGAGTACCTGGAGGGACAGACGCTCGCGCACCTGTCCGCCCAGGTGGGCGCGCTGCCGTGGATGCGCGTGCTCAACATCGCCCAGCAGGTGGCGCGCTCGCTGCGCGAGGCCCACCGCGTCGGCCTCATCCACCGCGATCTCAAGCCCGCCAACATCATGGTCCTCAACCAGGAGGACGATCATGACGTGGTGAAGGTGCTCGACTTCGGCCTGGTGAAGTCCTTCCTGCCCGAGCGCGAGCGTCCGCCCAACGCGGAGATCACCCAGGCGGGCGTCATCCTCGGCTCGCCGCTGTACATGGCGCCCGAGCAGGCGCGCAACGTGTCGGATCCGCGCAGCGACGTGTACTCGCTGGGCGTGGTGATGTTCCAACTGCTCGTCGGGCGGCCCCCCTTCCACGCCCCGCAGAGCATCGACGTCATCTTCAAGCACCTCAACGAGGCCCCGCCCGCCTTCTCCTCCGTCTGGCCCATGCACGACGTGCCGCCGGAGGTGGAGGCGCTGGTGATGCGCTGCCTCAACAAGCGCCCCGACGATCGCTTCCAGTCCATGGACGAGGTGCTCGAGGGCATCCGCCGCGCCGCCGCGGCCGCGGGCTTCAGCGGCGCCTTCTCCTCCTCCTCGCCCTCCCTGCTCACCGGCAACGGCATGAGCGCCGTGCCCAACCCGGGCAGTGGGCCCTTCAGCGGACCGCGCACCGGGCCCCTGCCCGTGCCGAGCACCTCGGGCGCCAACACCCTGTCGCTGGGCGTCTCCGCGCCCACGGCCGCGGCGGGCCCCCGGCGCACCCTTCCCCTGGCCCTCTTCGCCATCTCCCTGCTGCTGGGCCTGGGCGTGGTGGCGGCGATGAGTCTGCGCTCGCCCGAGCCGAGCCAGGCCCCCGCCGCCGTGGCCCGCGCCCCCGAGCCCACGCCCGCCGCCGTCGTCCCGCAACAGGCCGTGGAAGAGGACGAGCTCGCCCCGCTCGTGCCCACGAGCGACACCCCCGCCCGCGCTTCCATCCAGTTGCAGCTAGGCAGCGTGCCGGAGGGCGCGACGGTGACCTACGAGGGAGAGGTGATGGGACGCACGCCGCTGGAGCTGTCCGTGCCGTCCGATGCCCAGGGCCACGTGAGCGCCCAAGTCACGTTCTCGCTCGAGGGCTACCAGCGCGCCACCGCCGTCATCGGGGGTGAAGGGCCGGTGGTCCGTTTCAACCAGAAGCTGCAGAAGCAACAGCAGAAGAAGAGGAGCGGCTCCCGTTCGTCGGCGGGCAAGGACTCCTCCGGGTACAAGGACGACCCCTACTGAAAATGGTGAAGAACCCGACCGCCCTGAAGCGAGCCGGCACGCTGGCGCTGTTGTTGTGCGCGGGCACGGCCTTCGGCGACTCCCGCCTGGAGGCCCGCCGCCACTTCCGCAACGGAATGAACCTCATCGCCCAGGGCAAGTACGACCCGGGCATCGCCGAGTTGCTGGAAGCCTACGCCATCAAGCCGCACGCCAACGTCCTCTACAACATCGCCCGCGCCTACCAGGACGCGGGCCGGGTGCCCGAGGCCGTGGAGTACTACCGGCGCTATCTCGACGCCGCGCCCCCGGACGCCGCCCGCGTGCGCACCACGCTCGCCAAGCTCGAGCAGACGCTCCAGGAGAACCCCGAGGCCAGCGCCCAGGCCGGCACGGCGGTCCCCCCCACGGGGAAGCCCGGGCTGCCTCCCATGCCCATCGCTCCCGGCCCCGAGGCGGCCCGGTCCCTCGCCGCGCTGGTGGAGCGCCTGGAGAAGGCCATCGCCCGCGCCGAGGCCCTGCCTGAGTCCTCCGGGGCCGCCCCTTCCGCGCGGCCCGCCTCGGAGACGCCCTCCGCGGGTGACACGGCCATCGCCTCCTCCGAGGACGAGGGCGCGGTGCCCTACGAGGAGCGCGTGGTGACGGCCAGCCGCCGCGCCCAGTCCTCGCTCGAGGCGCCCAACGCCACCACCGTCATCACCGCCGACGACATCCGCCTGTCGGGCGCCACCACCGTGCAGGATCTGCTGCGCCGCGTGCCGGGGGCCGAGGTGATGACGATGGGGGCGGGCAGCGCCAACGTGTCGCTGCGCGGCTTCAACCAGCGCCTGGCCAACAAGGTGCTCGTGCTGGTGGACGGACGCACCGAGTACCAGGACTTCCTCGGCATGACGCTCTGGTCCTCGCTCCCGGTGGAGCTGGACGACATCGAGCGCATCGAGGTCATCCGCGGCCCGGGCAGCGCGCTGTACGGCGCCAACGCCATGCTCGGCGTGGTCAACATCATCACCCGCGCGCCGGGCACCGGTCCCCGCGCGCGCTTCCAGGGCTACACCGGCACCGGCAACATGGCCGGCGGCCACTTCGTCACCCATGGCAACGCGGGCGAGCTGCACTACCGCGCCTCGGCGGGCTACTCGCAGGCGGACAAGTGGAGCCGGGACTTCGCCGAGGATCGTCCCGACATGGTCATCCAGGACCCTGAGAAGGACCTGGGCGTGCGCAGCGCGCGTGCCACCCTGGCCACCGTCTACCAGTTCAACCCGGGCACCGGGCTGGGCCTGTCCGGCGGCGTCAACCGCCTGTACACGGAGGCCTACCCGCCGGGCGCCCTGCGCAACTTCTACGTGGACGGGGTGACGGGCTTCGTCAAGGCGGACGCGAACCTGGGCCCGCTGAAGGTGAAGGCCTTCTGGAACACGCTGTCGGCCGACGCGGGGCCGCAGTACCAGGCCCACGGCCAGCGCCCGCTCGCCACGCGCATCGACTCCAACATCTTCAACGCCGAGCTGCTCTACAGCCACAACTTCTCGCTGCTGGGCGAGCACCAGGTGAACGTGGGCGTGGAGGGACGGCTCAAGCGCGTGGCGTGGGACTACCTCGTGACGCTGCGCGAGGAGCTGCACGCCGCCGCCTTCATCCAGGACGAGTGGCGGATCGCCCAGCCCTTCCGGGTGGTGGCCTCCTACCGCGCGGACCGGCACCCGCTGCTGGACAACGGCAACCCGGGCCTGGCGCACTCGCCCCGCGTGTCCGCGCTCTACATGCTGCGCGAGGGCCATGCGCTGCGCGCCAGCTTCGCCTCCGCCTTCCGCGAGCCCACCTTCCTGGAGAGCTACGCCTCGCTCGCCTTCCCGGTGCCCGGAGTCAACGGCGCCAACCTGCTCACCCAGGGCAGCCGCACGCTCAAGCCCGAGCGGCTGCAGGCCTTCGAGCTGGGCTACCGCGGCGAGGCGCCCCAGCTCGGCATCGACTGGGACGTGGCCCTCTACCAGAACACCGTGTACGACCTCATCCAGCTGTCCGCCGTGCAGTCGGCGACGGCGACCGACTCGTGGGATCCAGCCACGGGATCCTACCTCTTGGGCCGCTCGTACTTCCAGAACGAGGCGGCCGTCTACACCGCGCGGGGCGCCGAGGCCGGCGTGACGCTCGCGCCGGTGGACGGCCTGGGCATCAAGGTCACCGCCGCCTTCCAGAACCTGTCGGCCGAGGGCGAGGACGGCCTGTGCGGCCCCTGCACCCAGGCGCCCGTGGTGAAGCTCTACGGCGGCGTCACCTACCGCACGCGGCAGAACCTGGAGCTGGGCCTGGACGTGGCCTGGTCGTCCTCCACCCAGTGGGTGGAGCGCGAGCCCGCGGCGGATGAGCCCACCCGCCTCGACGCCATCGCCAACACCCTGCCCGCCTACGCCGTCATCAGCGCCCGCGTGGGCTACACGCCGGTGAAGGACAAGGTGTCGGTGGCCCTCGTGGGCACCAACCTGGGACCCCCCCATTCCGAGCACCCCTTCGGCAACCGCATCCAGCGCCGCGTGCTCGCCCTCCTGACGGTGACTCCATGAGCGCCCTTCGCCCGACCCTCCGCTTTGGGCTCGTCCTCGCGGGCCTGCTGTCCCTCCACTGCGATCCCCCGCCCGTGGAGGCCACCGCGGATCACCGCCAGCGCCAGAACCTGTCGCGCATCGAGGGCCAGGTGGTGGTGCAGGGCCGCGTGCGCGGCAACGCCATCGTCCTGCTCTATGACGCCGCCCGGCCGCCGCCGCCCCAGGGCACGGGCCGCCCGCTGAGCTTCACCGTCATCCCCCAGGAGCGGCTCTTCGGACCGGCGGACGACACCTCCGCGGGCCCCTTCACCGCGCCCTACACCTTCAGCCTCGTGGCCCCGGGGCGCTACCTCGTGCGCGGCTTCATCGACGCGGACACGTGCCGCACCCTCCCCCAGCCCTGCCACACCCCGGACTTCATCCCCTGGTACACCGTCACCGGCGAGCCCAACGCCGGGGACATGGGCGGCGCCGCGGTGGACCCCGTCACGCGCGCTCCCCGCCTACTGGAGCTCGCCGAGAACGCGGACGGCACCCTCCCCGCCCTCACCGGCGTCAACGTGCTCTTCGGCGAGACGAGCACCGTGCCCGTGGATCGCCCCGCCTTCTGGGTGGACAGTCCCCCGCGCTTCGAGCGCACCACGAGCATCAAGCTGCTGGAGCTCAAGCCGCTGCAAATCCACCAGGGCGCGGTGGACCAGCGGCCCACCGGCATGCTCGTGCGCTTCGTGGACGACAACACGGATGGCGTGCCCGACGACGCCAACGGTGACAGCGTGCCCGACCTCTGGCCCCGCGTCGTGGTGCGCAAGCTCGCCGAGGGCGAGTCGCTCACCGACGCGCAGCGGCTCGCCGACGAGAACGACCTGGACCGCAACGGCGTCCTCGACGCCGAGGGCGCGGAGTACCCGCGGATGGAGGGCCCGGGCGATGGTCAGCCGGACCTGGTGGTGCTCGCCGCGGGACTGGACACCACGGTGCTCAACTCCATGCGCAAGCCCGATGGCACCTGGAACATGGGGCTCGTGTTCGTGGACTCCCTGCGCGTCGTCGTCCAGGCCCGGGCGTTCGACGCACGCAACCCCCAGCAGCCCCAGCCCCTGCGCGCCGTGCCCTCCGGCCGCTACGCCCTCACCCTCATCCACTTCACCGGCCAGACGTGGCGCGTGCCCAACGAGCTGTCCCCCTCCGTGGCCGCCGCGGACGGCCTGCCCGAGGTGAAGAATCAATCCTTCGTTCTCGAAGTTCCCTGAGAACCCGGAATCCTCGCCCCTCCCACCTCACAGGACTTTGACTTCGGGGGGTCCGTGGGCGAACATGAACCACCCGGTCTGGTGGTGTGTGTGGGGGGGGGACATTGCACGGAGATGCTCAATGAAGTCGGCCACCGTTGTTCCTGAAGTGCTGGCGACGTCCACGTCACGTTCCACGTCGATCTCTTCCGAGCCGGCGCGCGCCACGGGTGCGCCCGGGCCGGCGATAACCCGTCCCGGCCTGCTGCCCGAGACGCCGCGGCCCTTTGGCACGCTCAACGCCGAGACGGCGCGCGCCTTCGCCGTGGCGGCTCACGAGACCCGCCCCTTCGCCCGTCCCGAGCCGGGAGTGAAGCCCCAGCGCGTGCTGCTGGTGGACGACAGCCGCTCCATCCGCACGCTGCTCAAGATCTACCTGATGGCGCGCGCCTTCGAGTACATCGAGGCGGAGTCGGCCGAGGCGGCGCTGGCGGAGCTGGAGAAGCAGCCGGTGGACCTCATCCTCACCGACTTCCACATGGACGGGATGAACGGGGCGGACTTCGCCGCCGCGGTGCGCGCGCACAAGGACGCGAAGGTGACGCGCATCCCCATCCTGATGATGACGGGCGACGCGAACGCGGCCGAGGTGCGCAACAAGGGCCAGCGGGCGGGCATCAACGCCTTCGTGCGCAAGCCGGTGAGCTGCGCCCAGCTCATGACGCTGGTGGACACCATCCTCCCGGCGCCGAAGAAGGAGTAGCCGGGGTTCAGTCGCCGGAGTTGCTCAGGTGGCCGACAGAGCCGCGCGAGCCCTGCGCTTGCGGACGGCCTCGGCCAGGCGGAGGGCGAAGAGCAGCGCGAGCACCCCGCCATAGACGAGCGGCTCGGTCACGTCCTGCTTCACCCGCCACACGAAGTGCACCACCCCGAGCGACACCGCCACGTAGGCGAGCCGGTGCAGCCGCTGCCAGCGGGGAAAGCCCAGGCGGCGCACCATGCCCTGGGTGCTGGTGACGGCCAGGGGCACGAGCAGCACCAGCGCCAGGAAGCCCACGGTGATGAAGGGGCGCTGGGTGATGTCCTCGAGGAGGGCACCCAGGCGCAGGCCCTGATCCAAGCCCACGTAGATGAGGAAGTGCAGCAGCGCGTAGCCAAAGCCGAGCAGGCCCAGCAGCTTGCGCACGCGCATGGGCCACGTCCACCCGGTGACGAGCTTGAGCGGCGTGCACGCGAGCGAGGCCACCAGGACGATGAGGGCGAGCATCCCCGTCTGGTTGAGCACGCGCTCGATGGGATTGGCGCCCAGGGTGCCGCGCGCGAAGTCGAGCAGCAACAGGGCCAGGGGGGACAGGCCTCCCACGAGGAAGGCCGGCTTGAGCCAGGGCAGCGGGGGCGAGGAGGCCATGGGCGTCAGTAGGACTTCCGCAGATCCATGCCCGTGTAGAGGCTCGCCACCTGCTCGGCGTAGCCATTGAAGGGCAGCGTGGGACGGCGGCGCAGCTCGCCGATGCGGCGCTCGGTGGCCTGGCTCCAGCGGGGGTGGGCCACCTCGGGATTCACGTTCGCGTAGAAGCCGTACTCGCGCCCATTGGCCAGGTTCCACGTGGTGGGCGGCTCCTTCTCCGTGAGCGAGATGCGGACGATGGATTTGATGCCCTTGAAGCCATACTTCCACGGCACCACGAGCCGCAACGGCGCGCCGTTCTGGTTGGGCAGCACCTTGCCGTACATGCCCACCGCCAGCATCGTGAGCGGGTGCAGGGCCTCGTCCAGACGCAGCCCCTCGACGTAGGGCCAGTCGAGCGTGTCCGCGCGCTGGCCGGGCATCTGCGCGGGATCCTTCAAGGTGGTGAAGGCCACGTACTTCGCCTTGCTCGTGGGCTCCACGCGCCGCAACAGCCCCGCCAGCGGAAAGCCCAGCCAGGGAATCACCATGGACCAGGCCTCCACGCAGCGCATCCGGTAGACGCGATCCTCCAGGGGGAACCAGGACTGCATCGTGTCCAGGTCCACCCGCTGCGGCTTGGCCACCTCGCCGTCGACGACGACCGTCCACGGGCGCGGCTTGAGCGTGTGCGCGTTCTCGGCCGGGTCGCCCTTGTCGAGGCCGAACTCGTAGAAGTTGTTGTAGGTGGTGGCGTCCTCGTAGGACGTGGGCGTCTCGTCGGTGTCGTAGGGACCGCGGGGCCGCTTCGCCTTGGGCACCTCGCCGGCGACGGTGGGAGTCGAGCCCTCGAGTCCGCCCCCGCCTCCTCCGCCCCCGGAAGGCCGGCGGCTGAGCAGTTGGAGACCCGTGCCCACGGCGGCGGCCGTGCCCGCGAAGAGCGCGGCGCCCTTGATGAGCTCGCGACGGCGCAGATACAGCGACTCGGAGGTGATCTCGGAACCAGGGGGCTCGGGGGGCAGGTGGCGCATGGTGCCTTCCATAACGCCTCAACCCCCCATCCGGTTACAAGCCCACGGCCCGCTCGGGGGGCGCCGCCGCGGCGCGAGCCCGGGCATCCCGCATCCTCCACAACGCCCACCAGGGGGTGGAGGGGGATTCATGGTGCTCCCAGTGGTAGCCGAAGAAGTAGCAGGAGAGCATGGCCCACAGGTGGTTGCGCGGCAGGGAGCGCGCGTGGTGGGGGCGCATCTCCGGGGTGTCCGGGCGCCGGTGGGGCAGGTAGGTGCCGAAGTAGAAGAGCTGCACCGTGCCCATGACGGCGGGCGCCACCCAGAAGGCCCAGATGCGCCACGGCTCCACGCCCACCCACAGCAGCACGTTGAACTTGGCCGCCATGACGAGGAACTGCGGCCACGTCATGTAGCGCACCATGAAGGTGGTGAACCAGGGCCAGAAGGACTGGGTGCGGGTGGAGAAGTCCGGATCGTCCGGGCCGGTGGGGTCGGCGTGGTGGGCGCGGTGGTTGACCACTAGGCGCCGGTAGGACAACCCCGCGAAGAGGAAGCAGGCGAGCGTGCCCACGGTCTCGTTCACCCACCGGCGGCGACTCACGGTGCCGTGCATGGCGTCATGGCCGGTGATGAACAGGCCCGTGCACAGGTAGGCCTGCAGCGCGATGTGCAGCCAGGCGAGCGGCGAGGCGAGCGACAGCCGTGTCCCCACGAGCAACCAGACGAGGTGCCCCAGCCACGCGCCGATGACGGTGAGCGCGATGAGGACACCCCAGGGACCGCGAGGAACGTGGCTGCGCATGAGGCTCATGTCTCATCATGGCCCCGCCCTCCGTGCACGGGAAAGTGCACACGGAGGGTGGGCAGCCAACACGACCAGGCCCAACGAATGCTGGAGAGCCAGGCCACGGGGCAAGCTTCGCTCGCCCTCAAGCCAAGCGGCGCGGCATCACCACAGCCCGGAGCTACCCACCACTCCGTGCTACGCCACGGGCTTCCTTTTGAGACGGCACAGGTGCCCCTCGCCACTCTCCACGAAGCGCCGCGCCAGCTCGGCCTGCCCCTCCGCGCCGTGCTCCAGCACGTACCCCAGTTCCGAGGGCAGCAGCACCTTGACGGTGACGAGCTTCACCTCCCCATACGGTGTGGAGAAGTGACTCGGCAGCGTGCGTGACTCCACGCCCAGCAGCACGGCCACCCGGCCCTCCTCGGTGACGAGCGACTTGGGCAGGCCCTTGCCGGACACCTCCATGGAGAAGAGGCCCGCCTTCACGCTCTCGCGCACCTGCTCGTGCTCGGCGATTTCATCCGCCACACGGTCCAACAGCAGCAGGGGCCAGCCCTTGGAGATGTCCTTCACAGCCGCGTCCACTTCCAGGGCGAGTTCCAGACCGAAGCCCACGGAGGGCTCCAGGCGCTCGATGAAGGGGTCCGAGAGCCCGTGTGTAACGAGCAGCGTACGCCCTTCCTCGCGACGGATGACGCGCCAGAGCTGTCGGTGGCCCGGCCACGAGCCGCTCATGGCGATGGGCATGAAGACCTCTTTGTCCAGCGACCCGAAGGTGCGCCAGGCCGTTTCACGCGCGGTGTCCGCCATCTCCAGCAGCTCGCGGCTCTTCCGGTCCCGCGCTCGCTCCTCCGCACTGGCGGTGCTCTGACCGGTCACCTCTTGGAACTTCGTCCCCGTGGCCCCCATGCGCTCCAGCGCATCCTTAATGGCCTCGGACACAACGATGGCCAACTCCCAGCCCCAAGTGCGGAATACCCCGGCATTGCCCACTTTCGAGGGGTCGATGCGCATTCCGATGACGGACCGGTACTGTCCAAGCTTTTCGGGTTGCCCATCCTCCAGCTTCCAGTAGCGCACTTCGTCGGAAGCCTCGTCGTCGATGCACTTCACGACGCGTGTGATGTTCAGGAGGACATAGGGCTCGGTCTGCCCGTCCACGTCCACCGGAATGAGCTGCACATCGTCAGGAGCCAGCTCGGAGAAGACGGCTGCCACCCTGGCTCGGACCACGGGGATGGGAGCACCGGCCAACAGGGAAAAGTCGAGCGACCGACCGGGGACGTAGATGGGGATCCGAAGCCGCCCTTCGACGTGAGCAGACTCGCCTCGTGCGAGCAGCCAGGTGCGGAGCGCCTGTCCCCGCTGATCCACGGGATCATCCAATTCCCAGCGGCCCGGGAGCTGGAGATCGTCCAACAGCCTGAAATACCGCTTCGCCATGAAGGGCTCCTAGGGTGCTGCCCCTTTGGTGAGCAGCCTGTTGAGCCTGCTGCCCGCAGTGAGAATCTCCTCCGCCAACTTCTGGAGCGCCTGTCTCAACGCTCTCGCACACGCCTGTTTGTCGGGGCAGCTTTCCGTCGCCCTATACAACTCGTCATGAACGATTTGATGGTACTGCTCCGGATGTGGCCCCTTGTGGCCAACAACGGGGCTCTTGTTGGCCGGGTCTTCCATCGACATGCCGGCTTTGTCGAAAATCTTCCTGAACCGCTGCGTCCAGGGACCGCCGCGCAAGGTGGACTTCTCGTTCTCGACGGTGGCGATGTGATGCACGTCCGGCTTCTTCTTCGGCGGGTCCGCGCGAGCCGGAGCGCCCCTCGCGGCCATGCTCAAGACGTTGGCGGGTAGGACGACACTGAAGGTGCCCTCGGCCACGGCGACCTTCACCTTGTCCGCTTCCTGCACGGCCGTGAGCACGTCTCGGATGCCGGCATGGGATTTGAGCGCACCGGCGGCTTTCGCGAAGCCCGGCAGCGTTGGGGCCTTGGACACGAGCGCCGCCGTCTCCCCCACCGCTGCCGTGCCCAGCAGGAGGAGAATCCGCACGCTGTTGGGCCCGATGACCTTGCCGAATCGGTCTCCCGCCTCGCGCAGCTCCGCGAACGTGCTGGCCTCCGCCGCCTCCTCCCAGAGCTGGAACCAGGCCCGCACCAGGTCGAAGAGTTCCCACCCGAGGTAGCCCCACATGAGCAGGGCCAGCGCGGCGGCGACACCTTTAGAAACGGGCTCGGGTGCCGCAACCAAAGCCATGTATCCAATGATGGTGAGGCTCAGCGTCGTCCAGAGCTGCGTCGTGGAGAACATGCCGCGCAGCTGCGCGTCCCGGGCCTCCAGCGCCGCATCCAAGGAAAGCGCCAGGGCGATGTCACGCTTGTCCTCACCGTCCAGGCCCGGACCGTCCTTGAACAACTCCAGGCAGTCGCCCGACGTGCCTCGCCGCTCGCAGAACCCCCCGTAGGACCGCGCCAATGGGGTGCGCCACTCCTCGCCTGTGAGAGGAACGGAGGCCAGCGCCAACTTCCGGTGGAGGTAGAGCGGGACGTGGGAGCCGGCCACCCGCAGCGGCATGTTCAGCACCAGGGTGGTGAGGGCTTCGTTGAGTTCGAAATCGCTCACCTGCACGGCCCCGAATCGGGTGGGCAGGGAGAGACGAACCAGCTCGTCCGAGACCTCGCTCTCCTCCACCTCTTCTGCCTCCGCTTCAGCCGTGGGAGACTGGGCGGCCTCATGGAAATGGGGTGTCGGTGGCCTGTACAGGCCACCCCGAGGAACACCCGTGGCGCATGCTGCATTGAGGAAGAGGACGATGAGCAACCAGCCGCGCAGCAGGAGGCTCAGCCGAGCGCCTGGCTTGTGCGGGCCAACAAGACGGGTGGACACGGCGCACCTCCAGAAGAAACGCGACCAAGAGCCTTCGCTCCAGAACTACACGGAAATACGAGTGCACCCGTCAAGCCACCGAGTTGGCCAAGGTTGGAACGACTCAATGGGTTGGCTGCGGGTTCAACCACCTGGTACCAGCGCTATGCGAACCTCATGGTCTCGATAGGTGAGTCGAGATGACAACAGACAGGCTTGACGCTCTTCGGAGCCAGATCGAATCCGCGTTCAACCATGCGCCCCCTCCGACGGAGGATCGCATTGGCTACAACCCCGATGATTGGGAGAGTGCCGAGTTGTCTCAAGCCTTCAAGGGACGGCACTGGAAGGATTTGTCCCTGGCCGAGTTGCAATACCACAGCACCTCGTTCACGAGTTCGGAAGGGTTCCGCTATTACCTTCCCGCCTACCTGATGGGTGCATTGGCGGACTACGGCAACCTGATGCCACATACCGTGTACGGGCTCACCCTGGAAGAGGGCACATCCCCCCAGGACGAGAAACTTCGTCACTGGCAGCTCGAACGCTTCGATGGCCTCTCATCGGCTCAAAAGCACGCGGTCCGCTGCTTCCTGGAGTACGCCAGGGACGAGGCGTCTCGATACTTCACCCAGGGACAGGCTCCCTCTCTCGCCCTCGCGATGTACTGGGGACGATTCTGAGTCAATTCCAGAATGTCCCCAGTGCAGTCATATGAGCACGACTACCGGCCTACCACGGGCGCATTGCCGAACTCGGCGGTGAGCTTGTCCGCGGTGACGTAGCGCGGCTCGATGTCCACCGGGACGTTCTCCAGCTTGTCCAGCACCCGCTTCACCTCGGGACGCACCACGCCCATCTTCGCCAGCAGGGCCTCGGCGCCGGCGCGATCCCCGTGGGCCTGCAACTCCATGAGCTGCTTCGTCAGCGCGGTGACGGACTCGCGCACCTTGCCCGGCACCACGGAGAAAGTGCCGTCCTTGGCCACCACCACCGCCCCCGTGTCCAGGAAGTGGTTGAGCTGCAACGCAATGCCCTTGCCGTGCGCCTCGTTGATGCCGAAGCGGATGGAGCGGAACGCCGACGCCAGGAACGTCGTGTACATGGTGCGCTCCAGCTCCTTGCCGATGACCCCCTTGTCCACGAGCGACTGCAACGCCCACAGGCCGGAGATGTCCGCCTTGGCCTCCTCGAGGGCGCTTGAGGCCGCCTGCAACGCCTGACGCACCGTGGTCTGCTTGCCCTCCACCGTGATGTTGTGGGGACCCAGGCCGTGCATCAGCTCGTGCATGAGGATGTGGGTGAAGAAGGCGTCGAAGGACACGTCCTTGCGATCCTTCGGCGCGAGCGCCACCTGGGCGATGGGCAGGAGCACGCGCTGGAACTTCGCCTCCTGGATGTTCTTGAGCATCACGCGCTTGGTGCCCTTCTCCGCCGCCACGCGCTCGTCGTTGGGCAGGTTGTAGGCCGCCGTCTGCACGCCCCGGTTGCCGTCCCCCGAGGAGAACAGGCTGTTGACGACCCGGATGGGCGCGAGCGCGCCCAGTTGCGGATTGCGCATCTTCGGATCGATGGGGAGCGTGTTCTCCAGCCCCTGCAACTCGCCGCTGAACTTCGCGAGCTTCTGCGTCTCGGCGTCATCGCGCACGGCGATGAAGGCCTCGAAGGCGGCCTTGTAGTTGAACCACTCGTCCTCGTAGACCTCGTAGGGCCCGATGGTCGGCTCGATGCTCGCGTCCAGCTCCATCCACGCCACTTCGCTCGGGTAGTAGTCGTTGCTCAGGAAGCTGGCGGCGCGCTGGGTGAGGAACGCGCGCAGCGTGGGCTGGGTGGTGAGCTCGGCGGCCTCGAGCAGCAGGCGCGCGGCCTGGGAGAGCTCCCCCTGGTACTCGACGCTGTAGGGCACGGAGATGAAGTTGCCATCTGGGCCCCGGCGCACGGTGGTGAAGAAACCCGTGGCCTGCCGCTGCTGGGCCTCGGGCAGGGACTTCACCCACGTCTCCACCTCCGCCTGGGTGGCGCCGGCCGGGTAGAAGTTGCCCTCGAGCGGCTTGGCGGGCACCCCGGGCACGAAGGGCGCGTTGTGGTCCAGCCGCGACCAGGGACCCTTGTTGAGCAGGAAGGCGTGCAGCCGCTCCTTGCCCAGCGGCGAGGTGTCCTGGAGCAGGGACAGCAGCAGCGTCTCGTTGCCCGCCCAGGCCTGGCGCATGAAGAGCGGATCCATGATGCGGGCGGCCTGGAGGATCTTCGCGAGCGCACGCCGCTCGCTCTCCGGAAGCTTGGAGACATCCACCTGGATGTCGACGGGGGCGAAGCGCGCCGTCATGCGCTTGAGCTCGGCGGCCGTGGGCAGGCGGGCGGGAGCCGAGGTGGGCTCGGCGGCACCGGCGACTCCCGACAGGAGCAGCGCCGTGGTGGCGAGGGTGCGGAGGGTACGTTTCATGGCCGCCCTTTTACCCTCCGCGCGCCAGGGTGCACAGCGAAGCGCCCACCGCCGCGAGGCGAACTTCACGGTGCGGGACGATAGGTCCCGAAGCTCCAGACATGGCCCTCGCAGTCACGCGCCGCGTAATCCCGCGAGCCATAGTCGGTGTCGAAGGGCTCCCTCACGATGACGGCCCCCGCCGCCCGGGCCCGGACACAGTGGGCGTCGAGGTCACGCACGTAGACGTACGGAGCCATGCCGGCGTTGCCGTAGATGTCGTCCTTCTGACTGCCCAGCATGAAGATGCCCGTGCCGAAGCGCAGCTCCGCGTGGGCCACGGTGCCGTCGGGCCCCGGGACCACCAGGTGCTCCTCGAAGCCGAATGCAGCCGCCAGCCACTTGATGGCCGCGGGCGCGTTCTTGTAGCGCAGCATGGGGTAGAAGGTCGGGGCGGCGGCGTTGGGTGTGGGCTGGCTCATGGTGATTCCCTCTCGAGGACTTGGGCTTGCGTCAGATGACCGGTGCCAGGACGATGATGAGCACATCCCAGAGCGCGTGGCTCACCCACGGGGCCAGCAGACCGCGGCGCCACTCGGCGAGCAGCCCCCAGGCGAGCGAGGTGGGAAACGCCGCGAGCGCCAGCAGGGGCTCCCTGAAGAAGAGCAGCAGGAGACTCGACAGGGCGGCGGCCACCACGACGCAGCCCCGGACGCCCACCCTCGGCCGCAGGGCGCCCTGCACCACCCCGCGCCAGAACACCTCCTCGGCGGGGGCGATGAGCAGCACCAGCACCACCGCGGACACCCACCCGCCCCGGCCAAAGCCCGTGTAGACCTCCAGCAGGGGCTCGCAGAGCACCCGCGAGAAGCCTCCGCACAGCGCCCACAACACGCCGCGCGAGCCCACGTACAGCACGCCCGCGAACGTCACGCCCCACAGCACGTCCTCGCCCCGGGGCACCAGCCGCGCCCGCCCCTCCCGGCCGAGCGCCAGCACCGACACGGCCATCCAGAGCGCGCAATAGAGCGCGGCCCACGCGAAGAAGTGGGGAGGGTTCCAGCGCACCAGGGCGGTCCACCCCACCCCGCCCACCGCCGAGGCCACGAGCCAGGCCGGATGCACCCCCCGCGCCGGTTCATTCATCGTCATGGCAGCGGCAGCTCCAAGTCACGCAGCAGGGCCTCGGCCGCGCGCCGTCCCGACGTCATCGCCCCGTCGATGGAGCCATTCTCCCGGTAGTCCCCACAGGCATACAGCCCGGGCGACAGCCGCACCCGCCGAGGGGCTGTCTCCCAGGACTCGGGCGACTGCTCCGGCAGGGCCTGGGGAAGCGCGTACGTGCGCAGGTGCCGCCACCCCTTCACCCCCGCGCCAAACCACTCCGTGAGCTGCTCGTGCACGCGCGCCTCCAGGGACTCGTCCGCGGGTTCCAGCACCGACACCGAGACGAGCGCCTGCCCGGCGGGGGCGTACTCGGGTGCCACCTCGCTCATCACCGCGAGGTTGTTCACCGGCCCCCGCCCATCCCCATTGAGCACCAGATAGGGCCCGCGCACGGGCGGCTCGGGGGCGGCGAAGTACAGGCACGTCACCGTGTTCATCCGCCGCGAGGGCATGCCGGGCAGGAGCTCCGCCGCCGCGGGCGCGTCCGTGGCCACCACCACCGCGTCACAGTCCTCGCGCGCCCCCGACGCCAGCCGCACCCGGTGCCCGAAGACCTCCTCCACCGGCGTGTTCAGCTTCAACGTCCCCTCGGGCAACTTCGCGGCGAGCTGCGCGGAGAGCGCCCCCATGCCCCGCGCGGGCACCGCCGTGGCCCCGGTGGCGAACATCCGGAAGACGAACTCCAGCATCCGGCTCGAAGTGCTCAGCGCCTTCTCCAGGAAGATGCCGCCGAAGAAGGGCTGGAGGAAACCCTCCAGCATCGCGTCGGAGAAGCCCACGTCGCGCAGGTACTCCCGCGACGTCTTCTGCGGACGCTGGAACACCTCCTCCACCGGGCCGGCCTGCGCCTGCTTCCACAAGTCGAGAACGTGCAACTTGTCGGTGAACGAGCCCACGGGGTTGAAGGCATGCAGCGCGGCGTGCAGCGGCCGGCGGAAGGGATCCGCCACCAGGTGCATTCCTCCCGCGCGCCAGACCCGCGCCCCGGGAAAGAAGCGCCGCAGGTCGAGCGCCCGGTAGTCCAACCACCGAGGGGGCTCCGGGTAGGCGGTGAGGAACACCTGGAAGCCTCGGTCCAGCAGGAAGCCGTCCACCGTGTCCGTGCGCACCCTCCCGCCCACCCCGTCGCCCGCCTCCAGCACGCGCACCTTCACCTTCGCCTGGTGAAGCAGCCGCGCACACGTCAACCCCGCCAGCCCCGCCCCCACCACGATGACGTCCGGCTTGCCCACGGCGCACCCTCCGACGAAGACCCTATTTCCCGTCCTACATTGATTCCCTGATTCGTCCCAGTCAGACTCGCCGGAAATCTGGAGACCAGCGGATACGTTCCTCACATCCGAGGCACCCCGCGTCCATCCAGATGACCCGCGGTCCCCAATCACCGGCACCTCTTTCCCAGGTGGCGGCACATCGGAGAATCACCAGCCATGTTGATCGTGATGCGACCAGACGTGACGGCCCAGGACATCGAGCGTGTAAACGACGAGATCCGCCGTCATGGCTGGCGACCGCACGCGAGCTCCGGTGAGACCCGCACGGCGGGCGCTCTGGGCCGTGACGTGACGCGACTGGAGTAACCAGACATGACGCTCAAGGAAGCGCTGAGCCGGGTCGCCAACCGACGCGACCTGACGCGAGAGGAAATGGCCTCGGTGATGGGTCAGATGCTCGCGGGAGAAGCAACGCCCGCCCAGGTGGGCGGCCTGGCGGTCGCGTTGCGCATGAAGGGTGAGACGGAAGACGAGCTGCTCGGGGCGGCCGAGGCCATGCGCGCGTGCGCCACGCGCATCCATCCGCGCTCCGAGGTGGTGCTCGACACCTGCGGCACGGGTGGCGATGGCGCCAACACCTTCAACATCTCCACCGCCGTGGCCCTCGTGGCCGCGGGGGCGGGGGTGACGGTGGCCAAACACGGCAACCGCGCGGTGTCCTCACGCTGTGGCAGCTCGGACGTGCTCGCGGCCCTGGGCGTCCCCATGGACCGCTCGCACGAGCAGGTGACGCATGACATCGACGCGCACGGGGTGGGCTTTCTCTTCGCGCCCTCGCACCACAGCGCCCTGCGCCACGTGGCGCCGAGCCGGCGTGAGCTCGGCCTGCACACCATCTTCAACCTGCTGGGCCCGCTGACAAACCCCGCCGGCGCGCGCTACCAGGTCCTCGGCACCTTCGCCGGGGAGCGGCTGGAGCAGACGGCGCGCGTGCTCGCGCGGCTGGGCAGCAAGCGCGCCTGGGTGGTGCACGGGCGCGACGGGCTGGACGAGCTGTCGCCGTGCACGGCCTCGGACGTGGCGGAGCTGCACGAGGACGGCTCGGTGCGCCTGTTCACCATCCACCCCGAGGACGCGGGGCTCGAGCGCGTGCCGCCTGAGTCCATCGTCGGCGGGGACGTGGAGGACAACGCCCGTCGCTTCCGGGCGCTGCTCGAGGGAGAGCGCTCCGGGGTGCGCACCGCCGTGGTGCTCAACACCGCGGCGGCGCTCGTGGTGGTGGGCAAGGCGGCCAACCTGAAGGAAGGCGCCATGCGGGCGGTGGAGTCGCTCGACTCCGGCGCCGCGGCCTCCAAGCTGGCCGCGCTCGTCAAGGGAGGTGCGGCATGAGCGCGCCCCTCCCTCCCACCGACAAGCTCGAGGCCATCTTCGCGCGCAAGCGCCGGGAGCTCGCCGCGCGCGGGCCCCGGGTGGCCAAGCAGCCCCGTCCCCCCGGGCGGGACTTCGCCGCCGCCCTCACCCGGCACCGTCCGGGCCTGCCCATCAACGTCATCGCCGAGGTGAAGCGCCGCAGCCCCTCGGGCGGTGACTTCCCGCACACGGACCTGGTCTCCGTGGCGCGGGGCTACGAGGCCGCGGGCGCCTGCGCCATCAGCGTGCTCACCGATGACGTGGACTTCGGTGGGAGCCTCGAGGACCTGCTCCAGGTGCGCGCGGCCGTGTCCGTGCCCGTGCTGCGCAAGGACTTCCTCGTGGCGCCCCAGGAGATCGAGGAGAGCGCGGCGCTCGGCGCGGACGCGATACTGCTCATCGCGGACGCGCTGGAGGATGGCCAGCTCGCGGAGATGGTGGCCACGGCCAGGGCGTGCCGGGTGGCGGCGCTCGTCGAGGCCCATACCCAGGAGCACGCCGAGCGGGCGCTCCAGGCGGGGGCGGAGCTGGTGGGCATCAACAACCGCAACCTCGCCACGCTGCGCACGGACATCGCCACCGCCCTGCGGGTCATCCCACTCTTGCGCGGCCGGGCCCAGGCGTTCGTGGCCGAGAGTGGCCTCAAGACGCACGAGGACTTCGTGGCGGCCCGGTCAGCGGGCGCGGACGCGGTGCTCGTGGGCGAGTCCCTCCTGCGCGCGCCACATCCGGGTGAGGCACTGGCGCGGCTGCTCGCGCCTGGGAAGGCGCCATGAGCACGCGGGTGAAGATCTGCGGGCTCACCCGCGTGGAGGACGCGCGCATGGCGTGGGCCGCGGGCGCGGACGCACTGGGGCTCAACTTCTATGCGCGCTCGCCCCGGTACGTGACGCCCGAGGTGGCGGCGGCCCTGGCGCGCACCCGGCCCGCGTTGGGCGCGGTGGTGGGCGTCTTCGTCAACGAGTCCCCCGACGTCATCCGGGCCCGGGTACGCGACTGCGGGCTCACGTCGGTGCAGCTGCACGGAGACGAGCCGCCCGAGGCCTGCTCGGGCTACGGCGTGCCCGTCATCAAGGCCCTGCGCATCCGGGGCCCCGAGGACGTGGAGCGGGCGCGTGCCTACGTGGGCGTGGGTGACGTGGCGACGCTGCTCCTGGACGGAGCGGCGCCGGGCTACGGCGGAGGCGGCGTGGGCTTCGACTGGTCGCTGGTGGCGCGGCTGACGGACGCGGGCGTGCCGGTGCTGGTGGCCGGCGGGCTGAATCCGGGCAACGTGCGCGACGCCGTGCTCGCCACGCGGGCCTACGGAGTGGATGTGGCGAGCGGAGTGGAGACGAGCCCCGGTATCAAGGACGCGGACGCGGTGCGCGCCTTCGTGCGCGCCGTGAAGAGCACCTTTTCGGAGTGAGGAAGACGACCATGGACACGAAAACCGCCCCGGGCCGCTTTGGCCGTTATGGCGGCCGTTACGTGCCGGAGACGTTGGTGCCGGCGCATCAGGAGTTGGAGCTCGCCTACGCCGAGGCCCAGAAGGATCCGTCCTTCGGCGAGCAGGTGGCGCAGGTGCTGCGCGAGTTCGTCGGGCGCGAGACGCCGCTGACGCCCGCGCGCCGGCTCACCGCGCTGTGGGGTGGCGCCGAGGTGTGGCTCAAGCGCGAGGACCTGGCGCACACGGGCGCGCACAAGATCAACAACACCATCGGCCAGGTGCTGCTGGCCAAGCGCATGGGCAAGAAGCGCATCATCGCGGAGACGGGCGCGGGTCAGCACGGAGTCGCCACCGCCACCGCGTGTGCCCTCTTCGGCCTGCCCTGCGAGGTTTACATGGGCGCGCTGGACGTGGAGCGCCAGTCGCTCAACGTCTTCCGCATGAAGGCCCTGGGCGCCACGGTGCACCCGGTGGAGTCGGGCTCGCGCACCCTCAAGGACGCGATGAACGAGGCCATGCGCGTCTGGGTGGCGCAGATTCATGACACCCACTACGTCATCGGCAGCGCGGCCGGGCCCCACCCCTACCCCACCATCGTCCGCGACTTCCAATCCGTCATCGGCAAGGAAGTGCGCACCCAGTCGATCGTGGCCTTCGGCCAACTGCCCGACGCCATCATCGCGTGCATCGGCGGCGGCTCGAACGCCATCGGCATCCTGCACCCCTTCATCGGCGACAAGAACGTGCGGCTCGTCGGCGTGGAGGCCGGTGGCCACGGGCTCGACTCGGGCCAGCATGGCGCGTCACTGACGCTGGGCACCGAGGGCGTGCTGCATGGCTCGCGCTCGCTGGTGCTCCAGGACGAGCACGGGCAGATCATCGAGGCGCACTCCATCTCCGCGGGCCTGGACTACCCGGGCGTGGGGCCGGAGCTGGCGTACCTGGCGAAGACGGGGCGGGTGGAGGTGCGCACCGCCACGGACGACGAGGCGCTCAAGGCCTTCTACGAGGTGTGCCGCAACGAGGGCATCCTCCCCGCGCTCGAGTCCTCGCACGCCTTCGCGCGCGCGGGGGAGCTGGCGCGCGAGCTGGGCAAGGGCAAGTACCTGGTCATCAATTGTTCGGGCCGCGGAGACAAGGACGTGGCCACCATCGCGGCGCGGGGCGTGCCTCCGGCCATCCGTCTGGAGGGAGCATGAGCGGGGCAATCGCGGACGCATTCGCCCGGGCCAAGGCCCGTGGAGAGGGCGCGCTGGTGGCGTACGCCATGGCGGGAGACCCGGACCTTCCCCGCTCGGTGGACGTGTTCGCCGCGTGCGTGGAGGGCGGCGCGGACATCCTGGAGATTGGCGTGGCGTTCAGCGATCCCATCGCCGACGGCCCCGTCATCCAGGGCGCCTCCGAACGGGCGCTCAAGGCCGGCTCCACGCTGCGGCGCGTGCTGGACGAGGTGGTGCCCGCCGTGCGCGAGCGCTGCCCCCAGACGCCGCTCGTGGTGATGACCTACGTCAACGTCATCATGGCCCTGGGCGAGGAGCGCTACGCGAAGCTCGCCCGGGAGCGCGGCGTGTCGGGCACCATCCTGCCGGACCTGCCCCCCGAGGAGAGCATCGACCTCCGCCAGGCGTTCGACCGCGAGGGCGTGGAGCTCATCCCCCTGTGCGCGCCCACCACGTCGCCCAAGCGCGCGGAGAGCATCGCCAAGGACGCGCGGGGCTTCGTCTACTGCGTGTCGGTGGCGGGAGTGACGGGCATGCGCTCGCAGCTCCCGGCGGACCTGTCCGAGCGCCTGGAGCTGGTGCGCCGCGTGTCCCCTGTGCCGGTGGTGGCGGGCTTCGGCATCTCCTCGGCCGAGCAGGCCCGGGTGGTGGGCGCCCACGCGGATGGCGTCGTGGTGGGCAGCGCCATCGTGCGCGCCGCCCAGGCGGATGGGCCCTCCGCGGCCCGTCAGGTGTGCGCCGACATCAAGCGCGGCCTCAAGCGCTGAGCGCGCTCAGGTGGTGGATCCGACGTCTTCCTCCGGCTCCACCCCCTCGGGCAGCGGCAGGGACGAGAGCACGCCCTCGTCCTCCGCCACGGCGGCCGGCACACGGCGCTCCAGCAGCGCGAGCAGCGCGGGGAAGAGCACCGTCGTCCCCAGGAACGAGCAGCCCACGCCCAGCAGCGCCAGCTCTCCGATGGAGTGCAGCCCCGGGTGACGCGCCGTGAGCAACGCGCCGTAGCCCGCCGCGTTGGAGAGCGTGGCCACCACCGCCGCCACGCCCGTGGTGCGCACCACGTGGGACAGCGAGCCCGGCCCCTCCTCGCGGTAGCGGTGGTAGAGGTGCACCGCGTTGTCCACGGCGATGGCCAGCAGGTTGGGCAGCACCACGGCGTTGATGAAGTTGAGCTTGAGTCCGTACAGGTGCATCGCCGCCGGCAGGCACGCGAGCCCCAGGTACAACGGCCCCGCCACCAGCCCCGCCCGGCGCAGGCTGCGCAGGCTCAGGGTGATCATCGCGAACACCGCCAGGCTCGCCGCGAGCAGCAGCCAGGGGCCATCCTTCTCCACCAGATCGAAGATGCGGTAGGCGATGAGGTTCGAGTCGAGCACCTGGACCTCCAGGCCCTTCGCCCGCGCCACCTCGCGCAGCTCCTCCATCTGCGCGCCGAAGCGGTGCAGCGCGTCCGTGTCGGAGAGGGACTCGTTCTTGAAGGCCATCACGAAGCTGCCCTCGCCATCCAGCGCGGTGAAGCGGCGGCGCACCTCCGCGGGCAACGCCTCCACCCCATAAGGCTTCGCCGCGAGCAGCGCCTCCAGCCGCTCGAGCGCGGGACGCACCTTCTCCGATTCACGGGCGATCTCGGGCAGGCCGTCCACGAAGGCGCGCAGGGCGGCGCGCTCGGCCTCCACGTCCGCGCCCGTGCGCGGCAGGAAGTCGCTGAGCGACGCCACCTCCGAGAAGATGCGGTCCTCGCCGTGACGGGCCTCCAGCTCGCGCAGCGCGCTCGCGAGCCGCTCGGCCCGCGCCACGTCCGGCGTGAGGAACACCGTGGGCGCGTGGCGCCGTCCGAGCTGGGCGATGATGTGATCGTCCAGCCGGGTGGCGGCGAACTCCCCGCGCAGCTTGCGCATGTCGGGCTCGAAGCCGATGGACCCCGCCACCGTCGCCGAGTAGGCCACGAGCGCGCACACGCCCACCACCACGGCCACCAGCAGGGAGCGGGGCACGGGCCCTCGAGGCGGACGCGGAGGCCGGGCCGGCAGGGGCTGGGCGGCGCGCAGGGGCCGCAGCCGCTCGGCCAGGGCGATGAGCGAGGGGCCCACCAGGTACGTGGCCAGCACCGTGGACAGCACGCCCGCGGCGGCGATCCACCCGAACTGGGCGAAGGCCTGGAACTCGGCGAGCGTGAGCGCGGCGAAGGCGGCGGCGTTGGTGCTGGCCGACGTCAGCGCGCCCGCCCACGTGCCCTGCACCGCCTCGCGCAGGGCCGCCTCGGCGGGCAGGCCCCGGCGCTCCTCGGCGTAGCGCATCGCCAGGTGCAGGCCGTACTCGATGCCCAGGCCGATGAGGATGGCCACGAGGAAGCCGGTGATGATGTTGAGGTAGCCGATCGTCACCTGCACCATCGCGAACGTGACGAGCAGGCCCACGCCCACGGGCGCGCCCACCACCAGCAGCGCCGTGAGGCGCCGGCACGACACGGCCACGATGAGCGCCGCGATGATGCCCGACAAGAGCGAGGCGCGCGTGAGGTCCTCGCGCATCCGCCGGTCCTCCTCCAGCCGCAACACGTGCGCGCCCGTCGCGTCCGTCTTCACGCCGGGAAAGCCACGCGCCACCTCGGCGCTCGTCTCCCGCACGCGCGACACCAGCCGCTGGGCGAAGACCAGGTCTCCCGCCAGCCCCGCCGGCTTCACGAACAGGTACAGCTCCCGCCCATCCGGAGAGCTCAGGTACTCGCTCACCCCGAGCTTCGGCGCGTGCCGGCGGGCGACCTCCTCGAACGTCAGGGGCGGCGCGTGCTCCGCGCCCAGGTCCACGTAGAGCGGGTTGGCGGCGCGCTTCTGCTGCCGCACCGCCTCCTCCAGATCCTTGCGCAGCGCCTGGAGCTTCGGCGCGGAGAGCAACAGCAGGGCCCGGTCCGAGAAGAATCGCGTGTCATAGCGGTACTCGACGTAGCGCACCTCCTCCAGCGCCTCGAGCCGGGGCGCCAGCGCCTGGGCGAAGCGGCGCAGCTCCTCGGGGGCGGCGCCCTGGGCGCGCAGCACGAGGTACCCATCCCCTCCGGCCTTCCGGGACACGGTCTCCAGGTCGCGCACCTCCACGGTGTTCGCCGGGAGCAGCTCCACGAACGAGCCATGGAAGCCCAGGCGCGCGGCCAGCAGCCCCGCCATCAGCGCCACGGCCAGGACTCCCGCCAATACCCGCCCGGGGTGGCGGTAGGAGAACCGGGTGAAGTGCTCCAGCCCCTTGCCGACATCCACTCGAAAGCGCACGAATCCTCACAGATGATTGATGGGCGCCGCGCCCGGCACACGGCCGCTACCGCGTTGTGTCATGAATGACTCCGCCCCCCAAGAGTCCTGGTCTTCCGTTAATACTTCTTAAAACCCCAGGCCCGCCTGCTCGCTCCTCCCCCCGGAGCATCTCCCCCAGAGGTCCGCGATGAATCAGTCCCTGCCGCTCGTCGTTCTCGTCCGCCACGGAGAAACCGCGTGGAGCCGCACCGGCCACCACACGGGCCGCACGGACCTGCCCCTGCTGGAAGAAGGGCGGCAGATGGCGTTCAAGCTGCGCGAGCCCCTGCGCCAGTGGGACTTCGCCGCCGTGTGGACCAGCCCCCTGCGCCGGGCGATCGACACGTGCGAGCTGGCCAACCAGGGCCACGGCGCCGAGCAGCGCGCGGACCTGACGGAGTGGGACTACGGCACCTTCGAGGGCAAGACCAAGGCGGAGATCCGCGCCCTGGAGCCGGACTGGAGCATCTGGAAGAAGGGCGTGCCGGGCGGAGAGAAGATCAAGGACGTGGGCCTGCGCGCCGACCGCATCATCGCCGGCATCTACAAGGCCAAGGGCCCCGTGCTCCTCTTCTCCCACGGCCACCTGCTGCGCGTGCTCACCGCGCGCTGGCTGGGCCTGGCACCCACCGACGGACGCCTCTTCGTGCTGGGCACCGGCTCCATCAGCGTGCTCACCGTCCACCAGGATGATGCCAACCAGCCCGTCATCCAGCGCTGGAACGACACGCACCACCTCAACAAGTGACCTCCGGGGCGGCCCCCCCGTCCCCTTGCGCCTCGAAGACGCGCCCTGTTACAAGCGCGCCCACATGTCGATATTGCGAGTCAATTTCAACTCCCGGTCCGTCCCCCTTTTGCTGCTGGCGCTGCTGGGGGCGTGTGGAACGAGGGAGGAGGACCCGCCAGAGACAGACACGCAAGCGCCTCGCATCACGCTCACCGCGCCGCTGGACGCGTCACGCGTGGCGCTCGCGCGCTTCCAGGTGGCGGGCACGGTGGAGGATGACTCGGGACTCGCGGAGCTGAGCTGGCGGCTCAACGAGAGCGAGCCGATGGTGCTCGGCGCGGAGGGCGGGCAGCGGCGGGCGCTGGACTTCGAGCTCCAGCCGCGTCCGGGCCGCAACGTCCTGGTGGTGCACGCACGCGACACGCGGGGCAACGAGGCGACGTCCTCGGTGAGCTTCACCTTCGGCAACCAGACGGGCGCGGGAGCGCTACACGGCGGCGCGGTGCGCGACGGCGTCCTCTACACCTGGGGACGCAACAACCGGGGGCAGCTCGGGCTCGGGAGCACCACGAACAGCAAGAGCCCGGTGAAGGTGGAGGGGCTCGCGGACGTGGCCGCCATCGCCTTCGCCCAGAACAACTCCCTGGCGATTCAGCGGGACGGCTCGGTGTGGACGTGGGGAGACAACGCGAGCGGGCAGCTCGGCCTGGCGGTGCCCGGCGCGTCCGACACGACGGTGCGCCTGGTGCCCACGCGCGTGCCCGGCATCTCCGACGCGGTGGCCGCCGCGGTGGGCTACAGACACATGCTGGTGCTGCACCGGGACGGGCACGTGTCCGCGTTCGGCGAGAACGGCAACGGCCAGCTCGGCGACGGCACCACCACGGATCGGCACTTCCCCGTGCCCGTCTCCGGGCTCACCGACGTCGTCCGGGTCATCGGCGGCTCGCAGCACTCGGCCGCGCTGCGCCGCGACGGCACCGTCTGGGTGTGGGGCAACAATGGCTATGGCAACCTCGGCTTCGGCACCCACGACGACGAGCCCCACGCCACGCCCACGCGCGTGCCCGGCCTCACCGGCGTGGTGGACCTCGCCAACGGGCGCGACCACCTGCTCGCCCTGCACGAGGACGGCACGGTGTCCGCCTGGGGCCTCAACGCCAGCGGCCAGCTCGGTGATGGGCAGATGGGCGCGGAGGACCAGCGCGACAGCCCCGTCCAGGTCCAGGGCCTCACGGAGGCCACCGCCGTCTTCGCCCAGGGCACCATGAGCTTCGCCCTCCGGCGCGACGGCACGCTGTGGGGCTGGGGCGAGAACGTCAATGGACAGCTCGGCACGGGAGACACCACCCGGGCCTCCGTGCCCACCACCCCGGTGCTGCTGCGCGTGGAGCCCCCGGAGCCCCTCACCGGCCTGGACGACGTGAGCCCCGGCGCCACCCATGTCATCGCCCACCATCGGGACGGGCCGCTGTTCGCCTGGGGCTGGAGCGTGGGAGGTTCGCTGGGCGGTGGCTCGAACCAGTTGGAGCAGTGGGCCTATCCCCTGCCCCAGCAGGTGGTGTTGCCATGAGCCCGGGAACCGCCCTCCGCGCCGCGAGCCCGCTGCTCGCGCTGTGCGCCCTCGCCTGTGGCCACGAGCCCCCGCCCCCGGCTCCGCCCGCGCCCGACACCCAGGCGCCCCATGTGCGCCTCCTCTCCCCCGCCGAGGGGCAGGACGTCGCCGCCTTCCAGGTGCATGTCCGGGGAGCGCTCGAGGACGACCAGGGCGTGGTGCGCGCCTCCTGGTCCCTCAATGGCGCGCCGCCCGTGGACTTCACACCCTCGGCGGCCTTCACCCTCGAGGGCCGCCCCCTCCCGGGCACCAACCACCTGCGCGTGGAGGCCGTGGACGCGGCGGGCAACACGGGCGTGGCCGAGGTGCGCTTCAAGTGGGGCACCTCGCTCGCCGCGGGGCTGTCGCACTCGGCGGCCCTGCGCGACGGCCAGCTCTTCACCTGGGGCGGCAACGACGCGGGGCAACTGGGACGCCCGGACGCCGGCAACACGCCCCTCCCCCTTCCCGTCCCGGGGCTCGCCCCGGTGCGCGCGGTGATGGCTGGACCCTCCTCGACCCTCGTCCTCCTGGAGGACGGCGGCGCGTGGGCCTGGGGCACGCTGCCCCGGGGACTCGTCCCGGCGCGAAAGGAGCCCTCCACGCCCACCCGGGTGGAGACTCCCGGCCCGGTGGTGGACGCGGCGCTTGGCGCGAACCATGCCCTGCTGCTGCTCGCCGACGGCACGGTGCTCGCGGTGGGAAGCAACACGAAGGGACAACTGGGGCTCGGCTCGACCGCGCCCGTGGAGGCGCCCACGCGTGTGCCCGGCCTGTCGGACATCGTCCGCGTGGCCGTGGGCACAGCGCACTCCGTGGCGCTGCGCCGCGATGGCACCGTCTTCACCTGGGGCGACAACGGCGATGGACAGCTCGGCAACGGAGAGCTGGATGCCACGCCCCACCCCGAGCCCCTGGAAGTGGCGCACCTCGGCCGGGTGGTGGACATCGCGACGGGACGAGGCCATGTGCTGGCGCTCGGCGCGGACGGCCGCGTGCGGGCGTGGGGCCTGGGCATGTCGGGACAGCTCGGCCATGGCAAGAGTGGGATGCTCGGAAGCCGGGCCCAACCCGTGGACGTGCTGGACGTGAAGGACGCGGTGGCCGTGTCCGCCCTCAACAACGTCGGCTTCGCGCTCTCGGCCTCGGGGACGCTCTGGGCGTGGGGGCAGAACTCCAACGCGCAGCTCGGGGACGGCAGCCTCGCGGAGCGGCCGAGGCCCATCCAGGTCCAGGGGCTCGGGCCCGTGCGCGCCGTGGCTGCGGGCTCCCTGCACACGCTCGCCCGCACCCGGGACGGGGACTGCCTCGCCTGGGGCGCCAACCATGACGGGCAGCTCGGCGCGAGCACGCCCTCCGAGGGCTCTCCCCGCTCTCCGACTCCCCTCCCGGTGGTGTTCCCATGAAGCCCGCGCACACGCTCGTCACCGTCGGCTGGGGCCTGCTCGTCGCATGTGGCCCGACCTCGCGGGCACCGGATGATGGCCCCCACCCGAGCCATGCGGTGGTGGAAGCCGGGGAGGAGCGCCCCGGAGGCGGAGCCACGGTGCGGGACACGAGCGCGCAGGCCTTCTCGCGTCCCGCGCCCTCGCTCTCCCCGTCGCGGCTGTCCGCGTTCGGCGCGGGGGAGGCCCTGTTCGAGGCGGACTGGTTCGCGGCGCCCGACTCACGAGAAGATCGCGATGGCCTCGGCCCGCTCTTCAATTCCGTGTCCTGCGAGGCGTGCCACTTCCAGAACGGACGCGGCGCTCCACCCCAGGGCTCCGAGCAGCCCACGGTCTCGCTGCTCTTGCGCCTGAGCGTGCCCGGCGAGGGTGAGCACGGGGGACCCCGGCCCGAGCCCACCTATGGAGATCAACTCCAGACGCGGTCGATCTCCGGAGTGCCCACCGAGGGACGCACCACGCTCACCTGGGAGGAGAGCTCGGGGACCTTCGCGGATGGAGAGCCCTGGACGCTGCGCGCGCCCGTGTATGTCCTCTCGCGGCTCGCCCACGGGCCGTTGTCGCCGGACGTGCGCCTGTCTCCGCGGGTGGCGCAGCCGCTGGTGGGGCCGGGGCTGCTCGCGGCGGTGCCCGAGGAGAGCCTCCTCGAATGGGCGGATCCCGAGGACGCGGATGGAGACGGCATCTCCGGGCGGCCCAACCGGGTGTGGAGCGTGCGCCGGGGGCGGTGGGAGCTGGGCCGCTTCGGCTGGAAGGCCAACCAGCCCGACCTGGAGCAGCAGAACGCCGCGGCCATGAGGGGGGACCTCGGCATCACCTCGCCGCTCTTCCCCACCGAGGCCTGCACCGCCGCGCAGGCCACCTGCCTCTCGGCCTCCTCTGGAGGAGCCCCCGAGTTGGACGAGGGCAAGCTGGCCGCTCTCACCGCCTACACCGCCGCGCTCGCCGTCCCCGCCCGCCGCGGGCATGACCAACCCCAGGTGCTCCAGGGCAAGGACGTCTTCCACCGCGTGGGCTGCGCCCGCTGCCACCGGCCCTCGCTCGAGACGGGAGAGGTGGAGGGCCGCCCCGAGCTGTCCCACCAGCGGGTGTGGCCCTACTCGGACCTGCTCCTGCATGACCTGGGGGAGGCGCTCGCCGACGGCTACGACGACTTCCTCGCCACCGGCAACGAATGGCGCACGCCCCCGCTGTGGGGCCTCGGCCTGACGCGCACCGTCAGCGGCCACACGCGCCTGCTCCACGATGGCCGGGCCCGCACGGTGCTTGAGGCCATCCTCTGGCACGGTGGCGAGGCCCAGGCCGCCCGCGACACGGTGCTCCGCCTGTCCCGCGCCGAGCGCGACGCCCTCCTCGCCTTCCTCGACTCGCTCTGAATGGCTCTGCCACCGCGCGTCCCGGAATCCTTGGGGACCCACATTTTGACAATGATTAGCAAATTCATTACGAAAGCACACTCGACGAGGGGATTGGTCATGACGAAGCAGGGTTGGCTGGCATTGATGGCGGCGGGCACGCTGTTCACCGCGGGCTGTGGCACGAATGCGCTGGAGGAGTCGCGCGCGCGGCCGGTGGTGGAGCGCTACGCGGCGCTGACGTACGAGAACTACACGGATGTGGTGAAGAAGACCGAGGCACTGCACACGGCGGTGGAGGTCTTCGTGGCTGATCCGACCGAGACGAAGCTGGCGGGGGCGCGCAATGCGTGGCTCGACGCGCGCGCCTCCTATGGCCAGAGCGAGGCCTTCCGCTTCTACGGCGGCCCCATCGACGATGAGGACACCGGCCCCGAGGGGCAGATCAACGCCTGGCCGCTGGACGAGGCGTACATCGACGGCATCATCGACGGCCAGGAGCCGCTGACCCAGGAGCTGATCACCTCGATGAACGAGCGCGATGGAGAGACGAACATCTCCTCGGGCTATCACGCCATCGAGTTCCTGCTGTGGGGCAAGGACGAGAGCGACACGGGCCCGGGCAACCGGCCCTACACGGACTTCGTCGACGGGATCACGCCGACCAACGCCGAGCGGCGCCGGCAGTACCTGAGCCTCGTGACGAAGCAGTTGGTGGAGGACCTGGAGTCCGTGCGCGCGGCGTGGGCGCCTGGCCAGGACAACTACCGCAAGACGTTCGTGGCCGAGGCCCCCAAGGAGGCCGTGCTGAAGATCCTCACCGGCCTGGGCAGCCTGAGCGGCGCCGAGCTGGCGGGCGAGCGCATGACGGTGGCCTACGACAACAAGGACCAGGAGGACGAGCACTCCTGCTTCAGCGACAACACGCTCGCGGACCTGCACGCCAACGCGGTGGGCATCCAGAACGTGTACCTCGGGCGCTATGGCGGCACGGACGGCGCGGGCCTGGACGAGCTGGTGGCCGCGGTGGACCCGAAGCTGAACGACGAGATGAAGCAGCGGCTGCAAGCCAGCATCGACGCCATCCAGGCGATCCCCGCCCCGTTCGATCAGGCTATCATGGGCAATGACAGCAGCCCGGGGCGGCAGAAGGTGAAGGCCGCCATCGACGCGCTGCGGGCGCAGACGGAGACGCTCGTCGACGTGGCCACCGCGCTCGGCATCCAACTCAACCTGGAGTAACCCGACATGCGGCGCGCGCTCATCCCCCTCCTGTGCCTGCTCGCCAGCGGCTGTGGTGACGACGACGCTCCCACGCCGGAGGAGGCGTTGCCGGGCGGAGAGACAACGGTCCACGACACCACACGCAACGCCTTCGCCCTGGCGGCGCGCAACCTCCAGGGCGAGCGGCGTGACGCCTTCTTCGTGGGCAACGCCCTGTTCAACCGCAACTGGGTGACGGCGCCCGCCTCCGCCGAGGGCCTGGACGGGCTGGGGCCGACGTTCAACGCCTCGTCGTGCGCCGCATGTCATTTCAAGGATGGCCGGGGCAAGCCCCCGACCGAGCCGGGGGAGAAGCCCCTGTCACTGCTCTTCCGGCTGAGCATTCCCGGCGTGGACGAGCATGGGGGACCCCTGGCGGATCCCGTCTATGGCGGGCAGCTCCAGCCGCTCTCCATCCTCGGTGTCCCCGCCGAGGGGCAGATGGCGCTCTCGTACAGCACCCACGAGGGCCAGTACGCGGACGGCACGCCGTGGTCGCTGGAGGAGCCCCACTACACGCTGGAGAACCTGGCCTTCGGCGCGCCCCACCCCGAGCTCATGGTGAGCCCGCGCGTGGCGCCGGTGATGATCGGCCTGGGCCTGCTCGAGGCCATTCCGGACGCGGCGTTGGAGAAGCTCGCGGATCCCGAGGACCGGGATGGAGATGGCATCTCGGGCCGGATCAACCATGTCTGGGATGTGCGGGCCGGGGCAGTGCGCGTGGGGCGCTTCGGCTGGAAGGCCAACCAGCCCTCCCTGAGCCAGCAGAACACGAGCGCCTTCCGGGGCGACATCGGCATCACCTCGGCGCTGTTCCCCGACGAGGATTGCCCCTCGGTGCAGACGGCCTGTCAGCAGGCGCCCAAGGGGGGCACGCCCGAGGTGGACGAGCAGAAGCTGAACCAGGTGACGTTCTACTCGCGGATGCTGGCGGTGCCCGCGCGCCGGGACGCGGACGTGCCCGACGTGCTGCGCGGCCGGAGCCTCTTCCGCGAGGTGGGCTGCGCGACCTGCCACGTGCCGCGCCACGAGACGGGCACGGTGGAGGACGCTCCCGAGCTGTCCGGGCAGATCATCTTCCCGTACACGGACCTGCTGCTGCACGACATGGGCGAGCAGCTCTCCGATCACCGTCCCGACTTCGAGGCCACGGGCAGCGAGTGGCGCACGCCGCCGCTGTGGGGCATCGGGCTCGTGAAGACGGTCAACCGCCACACGCGCTTCCTGCACGATGGCCGCGCCCGCTCGCTGGAGGAGGCCATCCTCTGGCACGGAGGCGAGGGCGAAAAGGCCCGGGAGCGCTTCCGCAACCTCTCCGCCACCGAGCGCGCCCAACTGCTGCGCTTCCTGGAGTCCCTGTGAACCCCCTCTCGCGCCGTCTGTTGTCCGTCCCGCTCCTGCTGTCGCTCGCCCTCGCGGGGTGTGGGGACTCGCAGGGCACCACCTTGCGCTCGGCCTTCCTCGGGGAGCTGGGCGAGAAGAGCATCCTGCCCACCTACCGGGACTTCGACACGCGCACGGGTACGCTCGCCACCGCGCTCACGGAGCTGGAGCGCACGCCCACCGAGGCCACGCTCGCCACGGCCCAGTCCGCGTGGCGCGCCGTGCGCGAGCCCTGGGGCATCCAGGAGGCGCTCCACATCGGCCCCTCGGAGGAGCTGCACACGGGCGCCGCGGTGGATCAGGTGCCCTCGACGAGCGGCATCGACAGCCTGCTCGCGGGCACGACGCCGCTGACCGAGCAGAGCGTCGGGGAGCTGGGTGCCAACCGCAAGGGCATGATGGCCATGGAGTACGTGCTCTTCGACTCGCAGGCGGGCAACGCGGCGGTGCTCACGCGGCTCACCGAGGGAGACGCCGGAGCGCGCCGCCGGGCCTACCTGCGGGCGCTCGGGGCCGTGCTGCACACCAACGCGGTGGAGGTGCACAACGCGTGGGAGCCGGATCAGGGCAACTACGTCGCGCAGCTCGCGAGCGCGGGCACCAGCGGCAGCAAGTACGCCACCCAGAAGGAGGCGGTGGACGAGATCGTCAATCGCCTCATCGGCTCGGTGGAGGTGGCGGAGCTCAAGCTGTCCAAGCCGCTCGGGTTCGAGACCGGTGGCACCGTGCGGCCCGAGGAGGAGGAGGCACGGCGCAGCGACAACTCGCTCGCGGACCTGACGCACGCGCTCGTGGGCATGGAGCGGCTGTGGACTGGACCGGAGGGCAATGGAGGGCTCGCGCGCGTGGTGGCCGCCACCAACAAGAACCTGGACACGACGGTGCGAGGGGAGCTCGCGGCGGTGCGCTCGGCGCTCGAGTCCATTCCGCCCCCGCTGCGCACGGCCCTGCTGCAGAACCGCGAGTCGGTGGAGGCCGCCCGCGCCGCCCTCTCCAACCTGCGCGCCACGCTCGCCTCCGAGGTGGTGGCCAACCTGGGCGTGACGCTCAAGTTCAACGACAACGATGGGGATTGAGGCCGCGCCCCGCGTGCGAGAGCGGCTCGGCGCGGCGCTCTTCGCGCCCGTGGATCGCGCCTCGCTCGTGGCGTGGCGTGTCCTCTTCGGGCTGTTGATGACCGTCGCCGTCGCGCGCTTCTTCGCGTACGGGTGGATTGAGGAGCACTACCTCGCGCCCCGGGTGCTCTTCCCCTTCGCGGGGCTGGAGTGGATCCGCCCCTGGCCGGGCGTGGGCATGTACGTCCACTTCGTGCTGATGGGCCTGGGAGCGCTGGGAATTGCCTTCGGCGTCGCCTACCGGCTGAGCGCGCTCACGTTCGTGCTCACCTTCACGTACGCGCACCTCATCGACCGGACGTACTACCTCAACCACTACTATTTCATCTCGCTGGTGGGGCTGGTGATGGTGGTGCTGCCCCTGGACCAGAAGGGCCCCGTGCCCGCGTGGTGGCTGTGGCTGCTACGGGCGCAGGTGGGCCTCGTGTATGTCTTTGGCGGGGTGGCCAAGCTCAAGCGGGACTGGCTCGTGCATGCCCAGCCGTTGAAGATCTGGCTCGCGGCGAGCACGGACCTGCCCGTGCTCGGGCGGTTGTTCGAGCTGCCCTGGGCCCCGCATGCCTTCAGCATCGCCGGCGCGGTGTTCGACCTGGGCGTGGTGCCCGCGCTGCTGTGGCGGCGCACGCGCGGGCTCGCCTTCGCGGCGGTGGTGGCATTCCATGTCATCACCCGGCTGCTCTTCCCCATCGGCATGTTCCCGTGGGTGATGATCTCCGGCGCGCTGCTCTTCTTCCCTCCGGACTGGCCCCGGCGGCTCGCGGCCTGGCTGCGGAGGCTGCCCGCGTCGCTCTCGCCCCCCGCGGCACGCTCCTCCTTCCGCGCGTCATGGACGGGCCCCGTGCTGGCCGCGGCGTTCCTCGGCGTGCAGGTGCTGCTGCCCCTGCGCCACCTGCTCTACCCGGGCGACGTGATGTGGACGGAGGAGGGCTTCCGCTTCTCGTGGAACGTGATGCTGATGGAGAAGGACGGCATGGCGGAGTTCCGCGTCAGCGAGCCCGCCACGGGCCAGTGGTGGGTGGTGTCTCCGGGCAAGTACCTCGCGCCCTACCAGGTGAAGATGATGGCCACGCAGCCGGACATGCTGCTGACGTTCGCGCACTACCTGGCGCGCGACTTCGCCGAGCGGGGCCACCCGGGCGTGGAGGTGCGGGTCAACGCCTTCGCGAGCCTCAATGGCAGGCCCCGGCAGCGGCTCGTGGACCCCACGGTGGACCTGGCCCGGGTGGGCTCCTGGGATAGCGTGAGCGCGTGGGTGCTGCCCTTCCAGGACGTGGAGCCGCCCTGAGCGGATGACCCGCCGCGTCACCAAGGGTATTGCCGACGCGGGGGAACTCATGCGAAGGGGCCGGACATGACTTCTACGCGCCGCGTCATCATCCCCCTGCCCGATCGAGACTTCGATGTGACCGAGGTGGCCGTGCCCTGGCGCCTGCTGGTGGACGCGGGCCACGAGGTGGTGTTCGCCACCGAGCGGGGACAGACGCCCGCCGCGGATCCGCTGCTGCTCACGGGAGTGATCTTCGGAAAGCTCGGCGCGGAGCCCGAGCCCAAGCGCTTCTACGAGCAGATGATCCAGAGCCCCGCCTACCAGAAGCCCATCACCTGGGAGGCAATCGAGCCCGAGGCATATGACGGGCTGGTGCTGCCCGGGGGACACGCGCCCGGCATGCGGCAGTACCTGGGCAGCGAGGCGCTCCAGGCGAAGGTGGCGGCGTTCTGGAAGCTCGGGCGGCCGGTGGGAGCCATCTGCCACGGGGTGCTGGTGCTCGCGCGGACGAAGGACGCATCCACCGGCAAGAGCCTGCTGGAGGGCCGGCGCACCACGTGCCTGCCCAAGTACATGGAGCGCGCGGCGTACTTCCTCACCGCGTGGAAGCTGGGGCGCTACTACCGCACGTACCCCGCCTACGTGGAGGAGGAGGTCCGCGAGGCCCTGGCGCCCTCGGGCCGGTTCGAGCGGGGACCGCGCGAGTACTCCCGGCGCGGCACGGCCACGGACCATGGGCCGGCCTTCGTGGTGGAGGATGGCGACTACGTCTCCGCGCGCTGGCCCGGGGACGCCTACCTCTTCACCGAGCGCTTCCGGGCGAAGCTCGAGGCCCGAGCGGCCCGGGGTTGAAGTCCGCGGGCGCTGGTAGCAGCCTGACGGGTGGGGAGTTCCCCGAGGGGGCTCTCCGGGCAGGCACGGCGTGTCGCGAGAACGAGGAGGGCAACGGATGAAGAACAAATACGGTTCGAGTTCCCTGGCCGGCTGGCAGCCCGCCAAGCCCAAGAAGCAGGGCAACCCCGTCTCGAAGATGACGCTGGTGGCGGGACGCCGCATCGGCGGGGCGCTCCGGGCGGAGCAGGCCCGTCAGCAGAAGCGGCGCGACACGAAGCGCTGAGCGGGCGGACGAGCGAGCCCCGGATTCGTTGGTTTGCTCGCACCAGGGGTATCATCCGGCGAGGGGCTCGCCCCTCCCGCCTATGCTCCGTTACGCCGCGACCCTCTTCCTCAGCTCGTTCCTGCTGTTTGGCGTGCAACCGCTGGCGGGCAAGTACTCCCTGCCCTGGTTTGGTGGCACTCCGGCGGCGTGGACGACCTGCATGCTGTTCTTCCAGGTCATGCTGCTGGGCGGCTATGCCTATTCCCACGCGAGCGCCCGGTGGCTCTCGTCGCGGCGGCAGGCGCAGGTGCACCTGGCGCTGCTGGGTGTGACGGTGGCGGTGCTGGGTGTGCGGGCGGTGGTGTGGGGCTCGCCGGTGGCCCCCGGGCCCGAGTGGCGCCCCACGGCGGAGGGCATCTCCAGCACGCGGCTGCTGGCCATGCTCGCCTCCACACTGGGCCTGCCCTTCTTCACCCTGTCCACGTCCGCGCCCCTGTTGCAGAGCTGGTTCAGCCGCGTGCGTCCGGGGGCCTCGCCCTACCGGCTCTACGCCCTGTCCAACACCGGCTCGCTGCTGGCCCTGCTCGCCTATCCCGTGCTCGTCGAGCCCTGGCTGGGCCGGGGCGTCCAGGCCTGGGTCTGGGCCGGAGGCTTCCTGGTGTTCTGCGCGGGTGGCGCGGCGTGTGCTTGGAGCGTGCTGCGCCTCGAGGACGTCCCCGCCCGGCCGCGCGAGGAGAGCGCCCCCGAGGCCGCTCCGGGCGTGGCGCGCACCCTGGCGTGGCTGGGGTTGAGCGCATGCGCCTCGGTGTTGTTGCTGGCCACCACGAACCAGTTGTCGCACGACGTGTCGGCGGGCCCCTTCGTCTGGGTGCTGCCGCTGGCGCTCTACCTGCTGACCTTCATCATCGCCTTCGAGCGCGAGGCGCTCTACTCACGCCCCCTCACCGCGATCGCGCTCCTGGTCGCCGCGGCGGGGGTGGGCTACGTCACCTATCAGGGCTCGCTCGCCTCGCTGTCCTCGCTGCTGTTCTTCCGCGGTCTGGCGCTGCTGGCCGGTGCCCTGCTGTGCCACGGCGAGCTCTACCGGCTGCGGCCGGGTCCGCGCCACCTGGGTGCCTTCTATCTCTGGGTCTCCGTGGGCGGTGTGCTCGGCGCGGTCTTCGTCCACCTGGTGGCGCCCCGCCTCTTCCACTTCTATCTGGAGTACCCGCTCACCCTGAGCGTGTGCTGCCTGCTCGCGGCGATGCTGCTGCTGCGCCGCGCTCCCGAGGAGACGCTCGCGCGGGCCGCTCCGCGCTACGTCCCGGCCCTGCTCCTGCTGCTCATGTCGTTCGTGGTCACCCGGTCATTCCTCGACGAGCGTCAGGCGCTCCAGTACTGGCGGGGCTTCTTCGGGGTGGTGCAGGTGTCGGAGGCGAGGAGCCGTGGCGACGTGGACCATGCCTTCATGCTGCACCACGGCGGCATCCTCCATGGCTTCCAGTACACCCGGCCCGAGCGGCGCGGGAGCCCCACGGCGTACTACACCGCCGACAGCGGGCTGGGACTGGCGCTCGCCGAGCAGCGGCGGCTGCGGGAAGCCGCGGGCCAGCCCACCTCGCTGCGCGTGGGGGTGCTGGGGCTGGGCGTGGGAACGACGGCCGCGCTGGGGCGGGCCGGGGACACGCTGCGCTTCTATGAAATCGATCCCCAGGTCATCGCCCTCGCGCGGGGCCTGGGCGGCTACTTCTCGTACCTGGGCGACTCACCGGCCCGGGTGGAGGTGGTGGAGGGGGACGCGCGCATCATGCTGGAGCAGGAGCTGGCGCGGGGAGAGGCGCAGGGCTTCGACGTGCTCGCGCTGGACGTGTTCAGCTCGGACTCCATCCCGGTCCACCTGCTCACCGAGGAGGCGGTGGCCGTCTACCAGCGGCACCTGGCGCCGGGAGGCGTGCTGGCGATGCACATCAGCAACCTGCACCTGAACCTGTTGCCCATCGCCGTGGCGCACGCCTGGGTCACCGGCCTGCACGCCACCCTGGTGAGTACCGAGACGAAGGGCGAGGCGCGCAACAGCAGTTGGATGCTCTTGAGCGCGGACGCCCACTTCTCCCGGGGAGACACCTTCCTGCGCGCGGGCGAGCGGGTGGAGCGGCTCGCCTATGACAAGCCGCCGCCCACGCGGTGGACGGACGAGCGGAGCAGTGTGCTGCCCGTGCTCCGGGTGCTCGGCGGGAGCGAGGAAGGCATCTTCGAGGAGCCCGCGGAGCCACCCGCTCCGGTGGCGGTCCCCGCGAGCCCCTGAGCCCGTTAGAAGCGGCCGTCGAGGAAGTTGCGCACGAGCTTGGGCCCCTCGGGCGTGAGCACGCTCTCGGGGTGGAACTGCACGCCCACCACGGGCCGCTCGCGGTGGCGCAGCCCCATGATGAGGCCCTCGGGAGACCACGCCGTGGCCTCCAGCTCCGCGGGCAGGCTCGGCGCATCCACCACGAGCGAGTGGTAGCGCGCCGCCTGGAAGCCCACGGGCATGCCCGTGAAGATGCTCTGGCCCGAGTGGCGCACGGACACTGTCTTGCCGTGCACGGGCTCGGGGGCGCGCACCACCTGGCCGCCGAAGACGGCCCCGATGGACTGGTGTCCCAGACAGACGCCGAGCACGGGCACCTTGGCGCCGCGGATGGCCGCCATGCTCACCCCGGCCTCGTTGGGCGTGCACGGCCCGGGCGACACCACCAGGTGCGACGCGCCCGAGGCCGCCACGCCCTCGGCGTCGATTTCGTCATTGCGAGCCACCGTCACCTCGGCGCCCAGCGTGTAGAGCAGCTGCACGAGGTTGAAGGTGAACGAGTCGTAATTGTCGATGACGAGGATCACCGCACACCTCCCTCACGGGCCTGCTTCAGGGCCGTGGCGAGCACCCGCGCCTTGGCCTCGGTCTCATCCGCTTCCTTCGAGGGCACCGAGTCAGCCACGAGCCCGGCGCCGGCCTGCCACATGGTGCGATCGCCATCGATGTAGAAGGTGCGCAGGGCGATGGCCAGGTCCAGCGCGCCGCAGAAGGACAGGTAGCCCACGGCGCCCGCGTAGGGGCCGCGGCGCATGGGCTCCAGCTCGTCGATGATCTGCATGGCGCGGATCTTCGGCGCACCGGACACGGTGCCCGCGGGGAACGTCCACGCGAGCGCGTCGAGCGCGTCGTACTTCGCGTCGAGCCGGCCGCGCACCTGCGAGACGATGTGCATGACGTGGCTGTAGCGCTCGATGACCATGAGGTCCTCGACGCGCACCGAGCCCGGAGCGGCCACGCGGCCCACGTCGTTGCGGCCCAGGTCCACGAGCATCATGTGCTCGGCGCGCTCCTTCTCGTCGGCGAGCAATTCCTTCTCGAGCGCCAGGTCCTCGGCCTCGGTGGCGCCGCGGCGGCGGGTGCCGGCGATGGGGCGCACGACGACGTCCCCGTCGCGCACCTGCACGAGCAGCTCCGGCGAGGCGCCCACGAGGGCCCGTGCCTCGCCCATCTCGATGTGGAAGAGATAGGGCGAGGGGTTGATGCGGCGCAGGGCGCGGTAGAGGGAGAGGGGCGGCGGGGCGCCGCGGGCCTCGAAGCGGCGGGCGAGCACCACCTGCATGCAGTCACCCGCGCGGATGTATTCCTTCACGCGCTCGACGGCGGCCTCGTAGCCGGCGCGATCCCAGCCGACCTTCACGTCCAGCTCGCCGCGCATGGGAGGAGAGGGGGCGTAGGCATCCGCGGAGATGGGCCGCAGCAGGCGCTGGGCAATGGCCTCGGCACGGGCCTCGGCGTCCTGGAGGGACTGGGAGACGCTGCCATGGCGCGAGGGCCGGGCGATGGCGGTGGCCTGGATCGTCTGGGAGCGCGAGTCGAGGGTGACGAAGTCATCACACACGAGCCACTCGGAGTCGGGGAAGGAGACGTCCGAGGGGTGGCGGTCGGGCACATGGCGCTCGAACCAGGACATGCAGTTGTAGCCGAGGTAGCCCACGAGGCCGCCGACGAAGGGGGGCTCACCGGGGAGCTTGGCCACGGCGTTCTCGCGCCAGACGGAGCGCAGGACGTCGAGCGGCTTGCCCTCGAGGCGCTGCGACTGTTCGCCGCGCCAGAGGGTGCCGCCGCGGGAGTCGAGCCTCAACCGGCCGCTGGGCGCGGTGGCGACGTGGCTGTAGCGGCCGAAGCGCTCGCCACCTTGGCAGGACTCGAGGATGAAACCGCGTGCGCCACCGAGCTTGAGGTAGGCGGAGAGCGGCGTGTCGAGGTCGGCGGGGAGCACGACGGAGACGGGGACCGCCTCGCCCTTCTCCGCGCGCTGGCGGTAGGCCGCCTTGCGCTCCTGAGCGTTCATCACATGCCTCTGGGTAGGGAGCCCCCGCTCATGACGAGGGTCCGCCCAGTTTATCTCCCGTCCTGGAAATCCGCGAAAGGGGGGGTTGATCACCCTTCCCGGAAGGGAGCCCGCCCCTCAGCGCGCGAGCGCCTCGCGCACGGGACGGATGGCGATGAGACCCAGCAAGGCGGCAATGGCCCAGCGGCCCCAGTGCGAGCGCTCCTGCGCCAGGTGGTTGCGGGGCGCGTACTCGGCGAAGAGCGACACCATGCCCTTGATGAAGTGGCGCATGTCTTGAGGTCCACGGCTGGTGAACCACCGCCCGTCGAGCACCCCGGACTCATCGCGCCACTCGGCGCCCGCGTTGCGGATGTCATCCTTGATGCCCGGCCAGGACGACAGCCTGCGCCCGTTGGCGAGGCCCGCCGACACGAGCACCCAGGGGCCATGGCACAGCGTGGCGATGGGCCGGCCGAGCCGATCGATCTCCCGGACGAAGTCGAGCGCCTCCTCGCTCTGGCGGAGCGAGTCCGGATTCTGGAAGCCTCCGGGGATGAGCAGGGCGTCGAAGTCCCTGGGCCGCACGTTGTCCACCGTCTCGTCCACGGGGACCTTCTTGCCCGGCCACATCAGGTTGATGCCGCGAATCTTCCCCTTGTGGAGCGAGACGATGTCCACCTGGGCGCCGCGCTTGCGCAGGGCCTTCACGGGGATCGTGAGCTCCACCTGCTCGAAGCCGTCGGTTGCCAGCACCCCCACGCGGATGCCCTTCAGTACCTTTCTTGCCATGTCGTATCTCCCGGGTCTTTTTCCCTCCGGGGAAGATCGGCGCCCTTCCCCGCTCCGCCACCCCATGCTTCCCGGAGCGTGGGGGAGGCAGGGGAGCACGCCCTCCCTTCGAAGGAGGGGCCCGCCCGGCCGGTTGCTCCTTGTTGGGAACGCCGGTCCTCGGAGAGGGGGCGAGTCGTTATCGTAAGGAGGAGAACACCCGCGGCCTGGGAGCCAGAGCGGCGAGCCGGACAGGCGGCCAACCCCGGAGGGAGCACATGTCGAAGGCTTTCACCAAGGAGGACGCGGGCGGAGAAGACGTCGTCCTGCCTCCCCGCCCCCGCGCGGCAGCGGGAGAGGAGCGCTACATCACCGCCGAGGGCTACCGGGCGATGCAGGAGGAGCTGGCGGCGCTCTCGATTCCCCTTCCCCGGGAGGAGAAGGAAGCCCTGGCGTTCGCGGGAGAAGGACAGGCGCGGGAGCGGGCGCGCCGGGCGCGGCAGCTCGCCGCCATCCTGGAGGAGGTGCGGGTGGTGACCGAGGTGCCCGACGAGGCACGGGTCTTCTTCGGAGCCTGGGTGACGCTCGAGGACGAGGAGGGGGAGGAGACGGCGTATCGCATCGTGGGTCCCGACGAGGCGGACGTGAAGGCGGGGCGGCTCAGCGTCGAATCGCCCCTCGCGCGGGCGCTGCTCGGCAAGGAGGAGGGAGAGTCCGTCCGGGTGGAGCGCCCCCGCGGCGCCATCGAGTACACCGTGACGCAGGTATCCTACCGGCCCCCCACCTCCTGAACGCACCGGACGCCGTCAGGTGTTGTTGTCCGCGGCGTCCCTCTTGGTGTTCAATGAACACCAACCTGGGAGTGCAGCCGATGGATACCGTGCGCGGTGGTTTCACGTTCTTCTGGCGGTCGGAGTCTCCGTTCTCGCAGTGGCATGCCTCGGAGTTCGTGGTGGAGGGAGAGCGGTTCCTCTGCGCCGAGCAGTACATGATGTACGGCAAGGCGCGGCTCTTCGGCGATGGGGAGACGGCCGCGCGAATCCTCGTGGCGCGCACGCCCAAGGAGCACAAGGCGCTTGGACGCGAGGTGCGTGGCTTCGAGGGCGCGGTGTGGGAACGGGAGCGCGAGCGCATCGTGTATGAGGGCAACCACGCCAAGTTCACCCAGAACGACGGGTTGCGCTCGGCGCTGCTGGCCACCCGGGGAACGGTGCTGGTGGAGGCCAGCCCGTTGGACCGCATCTGGGGCGTGGGGCTGTCGGCGGAGGATCCCCGCATCCAGGATCCAGCGAAGTGGAGGGGCCTGAACCTGCTGGGCAAGGTCCTCACGCGCCTCCGGGAGGACCTGCTCGCCGCGGCCTGAGGGAGACGCGGCCGGGGCTCAGGGCGGGGCGTTCTTGATCTTCCACGCGGCCAGCCGGTCGATCAGTCCCGGCGCGAGCGCCTTGAGGGCCAGCATCACCCGCGCGGCGGGCATCATCACCCACTCGCGCTCCCGGCGCTCCATGGCGCGCAGGATGAAGCGAGCGCACGTGCGGGCGTCCATCACCCGCGCGCCCTTCTCCTCCGCCGCGTCCGGGTGCCCCGTCTTGCCATCCGGGCCGAGCGCCCGGGCCCGGATGGGGGTGGCGACGAAGCCGGGGGAGGCGACGAGCACGTCCACGCCGGTGCCGAGCAGTTCGATGCGCAGGGAGTCGAAGAAGCCCTGCATGGCGTGCTTGCTCCCGGCATAGCCGGTGCGGCCGGGCACGCCGCTCTTGCCCGTGAGGGAGGACACGGCGACGATGAGGCCCCGTCGCTCCTTGAGGGAGGCGAGCGCGTGGTGGGTGCAATAGACGGCGCCCAGGTAGTTCACCCGCAGGAGCCGCTCGAAGACGGACAGGTCCGTCACCTCCTCGAAGCGCCCGCGCATGGTGAGCCCGGCGTTGTTGACCAGGGCGTCGATTCCGCCGAAGGCCTCCACGGCGCGCGCCATGAGGCGGCGGCAGGACTCGGGGTCGCTCACGTCGGTGGGCACGGCGAGCGCCTGGCCCCCGGCCTTCTCACAGCGCTGCTTCACCCGGGCGAGCGCCACCTCGTCCCGCGCCGCGAGCACTACCCGTGCTCCTTTTTCCGCCAGAAGTACTGCCAGCTCTTCGCCGATGCCCGAGGAGGCCCCCGTGACGACCACCGTTTTGTCCTTCATGGGTCGCCACTCTAACCGACCGGCCACCGGGCGCCCCGGGCCCGCTGGCACGTAGCGCTACATACTTCTATAGAGAGGAGGGTGAGCTTCGCCAGGCGCCGCCGCATCCTCGACATCGTGGCCACGGACGCCACCTTCGAGCGGACCGAGCACCGGGGCCAGGAGGTGTGGCTGGGCAAGTGCCTGCACTGCAACGCCTACCTCGTCATCGGCCTGGACGGCGAACCCATCAGCCGCGCCACCATCGAGCACATCGTCCCCCAGGTTCACGGGGGCACGGATGACCTGGGCAACCTGGGCCTGGCGTGCGCGCGCTGCAATCAGGGAAAAGGCACCCGCCACGACCGTCACTTCCGCCGGGACGCCCGGGTGCGTGACATCGTGGATCGGCTGTTGGCGCGGCGCCGGGAGCGCTGGCGCGACCCGGACGATGCCTGACCCTCGCACGGTTTCAACCTCCCTACCAACTTCCAGAAGAGATCATCATCGCCCGCGCTTTCTGATCGCGCCACGGCGCCGGAGTCGTGCTATCCCGCGCGCCAGCCCTATTCCCGGTGCGGAACGAGAAAGGTTGACAGTCTGATAATGATGCCCGATGGTCACGCGCCGCGTTGGACTGGGACGAGGAGGAGCGACCCCGTCCACGGCATCTCTTCATTCGGTCGGGGTCGGGTTTCTTCGCGAGTCTCCTGTCTGGGCAGGAGCCGCCGTAGCCATAGCAACGCCGTGAATGCGCTTCTTGTCCCAATCTCCCCATACCCGTCTCCGGTCCGGTCGCACTGTGCTCCCGGTTGCGACCTCCGGAGCCATCCACTGATCAGCCCCTCGGTCCTGGTATGAGCGGTCCTCTCTTCCCACGTTGGACGAACACGGTGTCGCGCGCTTCGGTCGCGGCGCTCCTCGCATTCCCCGCGCTCGCGCTCGGCGGACTGATGGCGTACGTACGGTCTCCGTTCGTCACCAATCAGAACCGTCCGATCGAGCAGCCGATTGAATTCGACCACCGGCACCACGCCGGTGACGAGCAGATCGACTGCCGCTACTGCCACTTCTCCGTGGAGAAGTCGCCGTCGGCCGGTATCCCCTCCACGACGGTCTGCATGTCCTGCCACGCGCAGGTGTGGAACCAGAGTCCGTATCTGGCGCTCGTGCGTCAGGCGTACTTCACGGACCAGCCGATCCCCTGGATCCGCGTCCACAACCTGCCGGACTTCGTCTACTTCAACCACGCCATCCACGTCTCCAAGGGCGTCGGCTGCGTGACCTGCCACGGGCGGGTGGACGAGATGGGCGCCATCGAGCAGGTGGCTCCGCTCACCATGGAGTGGTGCCTGGACTGCCACCGCAACCCCGGGCCGAACCTGCGTCCGCAGGAATTCATCACCAGCATGACGTGGAAGCCGCCCGCGGATCACGCCGAGGCGGAAAAGCTCGCGGAATCGCTGATGAAAGAGAACGACGTTCACGGTCGCACGAGCTGCTCGACATGCCATCGCTGAAGCCCAAGCTCGACGGAGATTCTATGAAGGACACCCCCGCCTCCTTCGCCCTGCCGGTCGTCTCGGACGCGGCCGCCCCGGCGCATGAGCATGACCACGACGCCGTCGGCGAGGCTCTCGAGCACGCCGCCGCGCAGAGCGCCCACACCAAGACCGCCGAGGGCGCCTACGGCAAGACGTATTGGCGCAGCCTCGAGGAGAAGCTCGGCCAGCCCGAGTACCTCGAGTCCGTGCGCCCCGAGTTCCCCGAGGGCGCGGACCTGCCCCCCACGGGCGTCGCCCGCCGCCAGTTCATGCAGCTGCTCGGCGCGTCGCTCGCGATGGCCGGCGCCACCGCCTGCTCCACCCGTCCGGTGGACGAGCGCATGGTGCCCTACACCCGCACGCCGCCCGAGATGGTTCCGGGCAACCCGCTGCACTACGCCTCGGGCATGACGTTCGGGGGCCACACCTCCGGCATCCTCGTCACCGCGCGCGAGGGCCGCCCGGTGAAGATCGAGGGCAACCCGCAGCACCCGGTGAACCTGGGCGCCGCCGGTGTCTTCGAGCAGGCCTTCCTGATGTCCTTGTATGACCCGCAGCGCGCCCGCGTGCTGCGCTACCGCAAGGAGCCGCGCTCGCTGCGCACCTTCGGCGAGGAGATCAGCAACACGCTCACCCGCTCCATCCAGGCGGATGGCGGCGCGCGCGTGCGCTTCCTCACCGAGCCGAACACCTCGCCGGTGCTCGGCCACCTGCGCTCGCGCATCCAGGAGCGCCTGCCCAAGGCCCGCTTCCAGAGCTACACCGCGATCTCGCAGGATCCGGTCGCCGAGGGCACCAACGCGGTGTTCGGCCAGGCGGCCCACCCGAAGTACGACTTCTCCCGCGCGGACGTCATCCTGTCGCTGGACGCGGACTTCCTGGAGAGCCGTCCCTCCAACCTGGCCTACGCCCGCGCCTTCGCGCGCCGGCGCGATCTGGCCGAGGGCGAGCTCAACCGCCTCTATGTCGCCGAGCCGCGCTACACCATCACCGGTGGCATGGCGGACCACCGCCTGCGCGTGAAGTCGCGCGACATCTTCGGCATCGCCGCCGCGCTCGCCATGCGCGTGGGCGGTGACGCGGCGGCGCTGGGCGCCGGTGGCAGCCAGAAGGCGCAGCTCGACGCCAAGCACCAGACGTGGGTGGACGCCGTCGCCGCCGACCTGAACGCCCACAAGGGCCGTTCGCTGGTGGTGGCCGGTGAGCGTCAGCCCGCCGCGGTGCACGCCCTGGCCGCCGCCATCAACGCGGCGCTGGGCAACGTGGGCCAGACGGTGCGCTACGCGGCCTCCGCGGTGAACGAGACCACCAGCGACGCCGGCCTGCGTCCGCTCGTGGAGGAGCTGAAGAACGGCGCGGTGGACGTGCTGGTCATCACCGCCTGGAACCCCGTCTACCGCGCGGCGGCGGACCTGGGCCTCCAGGAGGTGCTGGATCCGGCCAAGAACCCCAACCGCTCCAAGCTCACCGTCATCTACACCTCGCTCTTCGAGGACGAGACGAGCGCGTTCAGCGACTGGTTCATCCCGGCCGCTCACGAGCTCGAGGCGTGGGGCGATGGCCGCTCGGCCGATGGAACGGTCTCCATCGTGCAGCCGCTCATCCAGCCGCTCTTCAACGGCGTGCCCACCTCGGAGCTGCTCGCGCTGTTCCTCGGTGAGCCGTACCGCGGCAGCTACCAGATCCTCCGGGACTTCTGGAGCCGCAGCAACCTGGCGGGCGCGGACTTCGAGACGGCGTGGGAGACGTGGGTGTCCGTGGGCATCGTGCCCGGCACCGCCGCGCAGGAGCTGACGGTGGCCCCCAACACGGGCGCGGCCCGCGCGCTGGTGGACGCCTGGCAGCCGCCCTCCGCGGACGGCCTCGAGGTGAACTTCGTCCCGGACTACAAGGTCTACGACGGCCAGTTCGCCAACATCTCCTGGCTGCAGGAGCTGCCGGATCCCATCTCGAAGATGACGTGGGACAACGCGGCCTACATCAGCCCCGAGACGGCCAAGCAGCAGAACGATCTCCAGCCGGGCGACGTGGCCACGCTCACCTACGGTGGCAAGACGCTGGACGTGCCGGTGTGGATCCTCCCGGGCATCGCGGACGGCGTGGTGGTGCTGCCCCTGGGCTACGGCCGCACGGGTCTGTTCGAGACGGTGGCCAAGGAAGTGGGCTTCAACGCCAACCGGGTGCGCAGCGTGAACGCCCCCTGGTTCGACGGCGGGGCCAGGCTGGACAAGACGCCCCGGACGCACAAGTTCTCCCTCACCCAGCAGCACTGGAGCATGGAGGGCCGCCCGCTCGCGCTCGACATGTCCGTCGAGCAGTTCCGCAAGGAGCAGGAGGACGAGAAGCACCAGAAGAGCTCCGTGTTCGCCCGCGTCCGTGGCGAGCAGGCCAGCATGCTCGGGGAGTACGAGTACAAGGACTACAAGTGGGCGATGGCCATCGACCTGGCGCGGTGCACGGGTTGCTCCGCGTGCGTGGTGGCCTGCCAGTCGGAGAACAACATCCCCGTCGTGGGCAAGGAGCAGGTGGCCCGCAGCCGCGAGATGCAGTGGCTGCGCATCGACCGGTACTTCACGGGCGATGACCTGCACGACCCGGAGATGGTGATGCAGCCCATCGCGTGCGTGCACTGCGAGAAGGCGCCGTGCGAGTACGTGTGCCCGGTGAACGCCACCGTCCACTCGGACGAGGGCCTCAACGACATGGTGTACAACCGCTGCGTCGGCACGCGTTACTGCTCGAACAACTGCCCCTACAAGGTCCGCCGCTTCAACTACCTGCACTACACCGCGGACAAGACGCCCACGCAGAAGATGCTGATGAACCCGGACGTCACGGTGCGCAACCGCGGCGTCATGGAGAAGTGCACCTACTGCGTGCAGCGCATCGAGCGCGTGCGCATCAAGGCGCGCGTGGAGAAGCGGCCCATCTTCGAGAAGGAGCTGCAGACCGCCTGCCAGCAGACGTGCCCCACCGAGGCCATCACCTTCGGAAGCCTGAACGATCCGAACGCCCAGGTGACCAAGCACCACCAGGACGAGCGCGCGTACAAGCTGCTCAAGGAACTGGGCACCTCGCCGCGTACCGCCCACCTCATCCGCCTGCGCAACCCCAATCCCGCCCTCGCGTCCGCCAAGCCCGCCGCTGCGAAGCACGAAGGAGGCCACTGAGTCATGGCCGAGACCGCAATCCATCACCCACCTGGCGTCGATCCGCTCGAGCCGCGGATGCTCGTCCCGCCGCACCACGACGACGCCTCGCTCAACGAGACCCTCCTCGACCACGTCTGGGCCAAGCCGGGCAAGGGCTGGTTCCTGCTGTTCGGAATCGCCCTGGTCGGCCTGGGCATGTTCCTGGTCGCCGTGACGCTGACGCTCGCGCGCGGCATCGGCGTGTGGGGTAACAACCAGCCCAACGGCTGGGCGTTCGACATCGTCAACTTCGTGTGGTGGGTCGGTATCGGCCACGCCGGTACCCTCATCTCCGCCATCCTCCTGCTCTTCCAGCAGAAGTGGCGCACGAGCATCAACCGCTTCGCCGAGGCGATGACCATCTTCGCGGTCATCTGCGCGGGCCAGTTCCCGCTGCTTCACACGGGCCGTCCCTGGTTCGCCTTCTGGCTCCTGCCCTACCCCAGCACGCTGGGCGCCTGGCCCCAGTTCCGCTCCCCGCTGGACTGGGACGTGTTCGCCATCTCCACGTACTTCACCGTGTCGCTGCTGTTCTGGTACATCGGTCTGATTCCGGACCTGGCGGCGCTGCGTGACTCGTCCAAGGGCAAGCTGCAGCGCATCCTCTACGGCCTGTTCTCGCTCGGCTGGCGCGGCTCCGGCCGTCACTGGCACAACTACAAGATCGGCTACCTGCTGCTCGCGGGTCTCTCCACCCCGCTCGTGCTCAGCGTGCACACGATCGTGTCCTTCGACTTCGCCACGGGCCTCATCCCCGGCTGGCACGCCACCATCTTCCCGCCCTACTTCGTCGCCGGCGCCGTGTTCAGCGGCTTCGCGATGGTGATCACCCTCATCGTTCCGGCGCGCAAGTACCTCAAGCTCCGGGACGTCATCACCGATCGCCACCTGGAGAACATGAACAAGGTCATCCTCGCGACGGGCCTCATCGTGTCCTACGGGTACATGATGGAGCACTTCATCGCCTGGTACTCCGGCAACGAGTACGAGATCTGGACCTTCTACGTGAACCGCGCGCGGGGTCCCTACGCCGGGGTGTACTGGCTGATGATCGCCTGCAACGTCATCACGCCGAACATCTTCTGGTTCAAGAAGTGCCGCACGAGCATCCCCATCATGTGGGTGGCCTCCATCGTCGTGAACATCGGCATGTGGTGCGAGCGCTTCATCATCATCGTGACGTCGCTGACGCAGGACTTCCTGCCCTCGTCGTGGGACCTGTACAGCCCGACGTGGGTGGACTGGTGCCTCTACATCGGCACGCTGGGTCTGTTCAGCACGCTCTTCCTGCTCTTCCTCAAGTTCGTCCCCGCGGTGGCCATCAGCGAGGTGAAGGAGCTCCAGCTCGAGCTCAAGCACGCCGCCCACCACGCCGCGCATGGTGCCGACACGGGCGCCGCCGGGACTCTCACCCACGGAGCGCACTGACCATGTCCGCCGAAACCAAGGTCCTGGAAACCCTGGTCCTCGCCGAGTTCGCCACTCCCGAGGCCCTGGTGGATGCCACCCGGCAGATGCGGGAGAAGGGCTATGAGGGAATGGACACCTACTCGCCCTACCCGCTGCATGGCGGCTCCGAGGCGCTGGGTCTGCCGCCCTCGCGCGTGCCCTTCATCGCCCTGTGCGCGGGCCTCACCGGCACCGCCACCGCCATCGCCTTCATGGCGTACATGAACGGCTTCGACTACCCGCTCAACGTGGGTGGTCGTCCCATCTTCAGCCTGCCCGCCTACGTGCCCATCACCTTCGAGTTGACGGTGCTCCTGGCGGCCTTTGGCATCTTCTTCGGAGTCCTGGGGCTCGCCCGGCTGCCGCAGCCGTATCACCCGGCCTACGAGCACGAAGCGTTCCGCAGCGCCACCACGCACGGCTACTGGCTGAGCGTGCCGCAGTTCGCGACGCTCCAGGCGGATGCGATCATGGATCAGCTCAAGTCCCTGGGCGCCACCCAGGTGACCGTGGTGACGGGAGAGAAGGAATGAGGCGGCTCATCCCCCTGGCCGGGCTCGCCCTGGCCGCCTGCAACGTGCCCTCCGAGTTCCTCCAGCGCATGGAGGCGCAGGCCAAGTACGAGTACTACGAGACGAACGAGTTCTGGGCGGATGGCAAGGCCATGCGCACGCCCCCCGAGGGCACCATCCCGCGCGAGCGCCTGGTGGGTGACCCCGGCCTGACCACGGGCCGGGTCAATGGCGAGTTCGTCAGCGCCAACCCGCTCAAGCTCGACCGGGCCGTGCTGGAAGAGGGCCACAAGAAGTACAACATCGTCTGCGCCCAGTGCCACGGCCGGCTCGGCGACGGCAACAGCGTGGTCGCCGAGAACATGGCGCTGCGCCTGCCCCCGTCCCTCCAGGAGATCGCCAACAAGCCTGACGGCCACTTCTACGCCGCCATCACCGAGGGCTACGGCGTGATGCCGTCGTTCTCGGGCGAACTCAACATCCAGGAGCGTTGGGCCGTGGTGGCCTACGTTCGTGCGCTGCAGACGGCCCGCGCCCCCAAGGCTGGCGGCCAGCAGCCTCTTCCGCAGGAGAACCGATGATTGCCGTGGATCGTTTCACGGGCGGCTCGAAGGCGATGACGGTGGCCGGAGCGCTGGGCGTGCTCGGCCTCGTGCTGACCATCGTCGGCTTCGTGCTCGAGCCCCAGAAGGCGATGTTCAGCTACCTGTTCGGCTTCAGCTACTGGCTGGGCATCGCGGTGGCCTCCATCATCATGGTGGCCATCTTCCACACCGCCAAGGTCAAGTGGATCACCGTGCTGCGCCGCACCATGGAGACCATGGGCTCGAGCGTGATCTTCTTCGCCGTGCTCGTGCTGCCCATCCTCGCCGGGGTCAAGTACCTCTTCCCCTGGGTGGACGCGCCCAACTGGGAGTTCCCCGGCACCGGTGGGGTGAAGTTCACCGAGGTGGAGCTGCACCACCTGCACCACAAGCACCCCTACCTCAACCTCACCTTCTTCTACATCCGCCAGGCCATCTACTTCTTCACGTGGATCTTCGTGTCCTCGCGGCTGCGCGGCTGGAGCGTGCAGCAGGACACGTCGGGTGAGCTCGAGTTGACGGCCAAGCAGCGCCGGTTCGCCCCGGGCTCGCTCCCCTTCCTTGCGCTGACGATTACTTTCGCTGCTTTCGACTGGCTGATGACGCTCACGCCGCTCTGGCAGTCCACCATCTTCGGCGTCTATTACTTCTGCGGCAGCTTCCTGAGCGCGTTCTGCGTGGTGACGATCGCCACGGTGAACGCGCAGGGCAAGGACGGATACGGGTCGCTGGTGACGACGGCGCACTACCACAACCTGGGCAAGCTCATGTTCGCCTTCACGGCGTTCTGGGCCTACATCGCCTTCTCCCAGTTCTTCCTCATCTGGGCCGCCAACCTGCCGGAAGAGGCGGGCTGGTACCGGCTGCGCATCACGGGGCCGTGGCTGCCCGTGTCGCTTTCGCTGCTCATCGGCCAGTTCCTGCTGCCCTTCTTCACGCTGCTATCGCGCAAGCTGAAGCTGCAGCCCCGCCGCCTGGCCGTCATCGCCGTCTACATCCTGGTCATGCACGCCGTGGACATGTACTGGCTCATCTGGCCGGCCCTCTCGCCCCAGGGCCCCTCGTTCCACTGGACGCTCATCACCGCCTTCGTCGGCGTGGGTGGAATCGCGGTGGCGGGAGCCCTGTGGCAGACCCGCGGCCGGTATACGGTGCCCGTGAAGGACCCCTACATCTCCGAGTCGCTGAGGTACGTGCAGCCATGAGCAACAAGAGCCAGGTGGAGGTCGAGTCGCGCGTCATCCACGGTGCGCATGGCGTGTCGTCCGAGGAGGATCACATCCTCACCGGTAAGGTGATGCAGGTGGGTGTGGGTTCCATCATCATCTTCATCGTGGGCGGAATCTGGGCCTGGCGCCTGCAGGTGGCGACCACGCACGAGTTCGCCCCCGAGGGTCCCGCGCCCATCCCGGCGCTGATCACCCCGGACAAGGATCACCGCACGGCGTACGAGATCGGCATCGTCAACCAGCGCCTGTTCCAGCAGGACACGCACGCCGAGGAGAAGATCCGCTCCCAGCAGGAGGCGCTGGACAAGGGCTACGCGGAAGATCGTAACGTGGTGTCCCGCACCCCGTTGAACCAGGCGATGGACCAGGTCATCGCCCAGCAGGCGGCCGCGCGCCAGCAGCAGCCCGCGGCGCCCGCGCCCACCCCCGAGTCGCAGCCCACGCCGGCTCCCCAGCCGTAGTGTCGCGGCAGTAGAGGAAGAAGCACGATGTACACCCCCTCTTCGTCCATGCCCTTGAGCGCCGCCATGGCGGCGCTCGTCCTGGCGCTCGGCGTCGCGGCCCCCGCGTCCGCGCTGCCGGGCGGCGGCCGCACGCCCCAGAGCATCATTGATGCGCAGTCCGACGCCCCGCCGCAACTCAAAGGCGTGGACGTGCAGGAGCACCTGGGCGAGCTGGCGGCGCTGGAGACGGCCTTCACCGACTCGTCGGGCAGGCCGGTGCAACTGCGCGACGTGTTGCCGCGCACGCGCCCGGTGCTGCTCACGCTCGTGTATTACAACTGCCCGCTGCTCTGTAACCTCGTCATCAACGAGCAGATCCGCACCATGCGCGAGCTGGGCCTGGTGCTGGGCAAGGACTACGAGGCGGTGACGGTGAGCATCGATCCGCAGGACACGCCCGCGCAGAGCCTCGAGCGGCGCCGACGCCACCTGCAGTCCATGGGCCTGCCGGAGACGGCCCCGTGGCACTTCCTCACGGGCACCCAGGAGAACATCCAGCAGCTCGCGGACGCGGTGGGATTCAAGTACACCTATGACGCGTCGACGCGGCAGTATGTGCACCCGGCCGTGGTGATGGTGCTCACCCCCGAGGGAGCCATCTCGCGCTACCTCTACGGCACGTCCTTCCAGCCCAAGGACATGAAGCTCGCCCTGCTCGAGGCCGCGGGTGGCCGGGTCGGCACCAGTTTTGATCGCATCGTCCTGACCTGCTTCAAGTATGACACCGCCACACGGCGGTACGGCTTCTACATCTTTGGATTCCTCCGGATAGGCGCGCTCATGGTGTTCGGCGCGCTCGCGAGCATGCTCGCCTACTACTGGAGGCGTGAGCTGAAGAAAGGCACAGCAGCATGAACGAGTTGCTGAACAACATCCTGTTCCTGCCGGAGCAGGCCTCGACCTTCGCGGAGCGTGTGGACAATCTCCACATCTTCGTCGTCACCGTGACGATGCTCAGTTCGTTCGCGGTGGGCACGGCGGCGCTCTACTTCTTCTTCCGCTACCGGCGCCGCGCACCGGAGCAGCTGACGGAGTACGTCATCCCGTCGGTGAAGACGGAGTTCCTCTTCGTCTCGCTGCCGCTCATCTTCTTCCTCACCTGGTTCGTCATCGGCTTCCGGGACTTCGTCTTCGTCACCACGCCGCCCAAGGACGCGATGGACGTCTACGTCATGGGCAAGCAGTGGATGTGGAAGTTCGCCTACCCGGAGGGCCCCAACGGGGTGAACGTGCTGCACGTGCCGGCCAACCGTCCGGTGCGGCTGCTCATCACCTCGCGTGACGTGCTCCACTCCTTCTTCGTGCCGGCCTTCCGCATCAAGATGGACGCGGTGCCGGGGCGCTACACGCAGACCTGGTTCGAGGCCACCAAGCCCGGCACGTACCAGATCCTCTGCACCGAGTACTGCGGCCTGTCGCACTCGAAGATGCTCGGCGAGGTGGTTGTTCTCTCGCCCGAGGAGTGGGACGCGTGGCTGAAGGAGCAGCGCCGCGGCGACCTGGCCAACCGCCAGGACGCGCTGGCGGACCTGAGCTTGGCGCCGCAGCCGGCGCGCATGGCCGAGCAGGGCCAGAAGGTGGCCGCCGAGGTGGGGTGCTTCAAGTGCCACACCGTCAATGGCGAGCCGCACATCGGACCGACGTTCCTGGGGCTGTACGGGCGGCAGGAGACGCTGCAGGACGGCAGCGCCATCCGCGCGGACGAGGCGTACATCACCCAGTCCATGATGGACCCGGGAGCCCACCTGGTGACGGGCTACGCCAACGCCATGCCCACCTTCCAGGGCAAGCTGACGGGGCCGCAGACCGCGGCGATCGTCGAATACATCAAGACTTTGCGCACTCCGGACATCCGCACCACCGGCGCTTCTCAAGGACCTGTCTATGAGCCCATCCAGCAGTAGCATCGCAGCCGAACCGGGCGCCGTGCCCGCGCCGGGTGGTGAGCATCACGATCACCACCCGAGCTACCTCGTCGATGGCACCACGGTGAAGTCGTGGCTGCTGACGCTCGACCACAAGCGCATCGGGGTGATGTACCTCATCTGGGTCCTGCTCTTCTTCCTCGTGGGCGGCATCTACGCGCTGGTGGTCCGCTTCGAGCTGTTGACGCCGGGGCCGACCATCGTCGACGCGATGACGTACAACCGCGCCTTCACCATGCACGGCGTGGTGATGATCTTCCTGTTCATGATTCCGGCCATCCCCGGCGCCTTCGGCAACTTCATGCTGCCCTTGATGCTGGGCGCCAAGGACGTGGCCTTCCCGCGGCTCAACCTGCTGTCGCTCTACCTGCTGCTCTCCGGCGCGGCGATCGCCATCTGGGGCATGCTCAACGGCGGCATGGACACGGGCTGGACGTTCTACACGCCCTACAGCACGCACACGACGACGACGGTGGCGCCCATCCTGTTCGGCGCGTTCATCATCGGCTTCAGCTCCATCGCCACGGGCCTCAACTTCATCGTCACCACGCACACCATGCGCGCCCCGGGCATCACCTGGTTCCGCATGCCGCTGTTCGTGTGGGCCATGTACGCCACCGCGTGCATCCAGGTGCTGGCGACGCCGGTGCTCGGCCTCGTGCTGCTCCTGGTGGTGGGTGAGCAGCTCTTCCAGTTCGGCATCTTCGATCCGGCGCGCGGCGGAGACCCGGTGCTCTTCCAGCACCTGTTCTGGTTCTACTCGCACCCGGCCGTGTACATCATGGTGCTGCCGGCCTTCGGCGTGATGAGCGAGATTGTCGCCGCCTTCAGCCGCAAGAACATCTTCGGCTACCGCGCGGTGGCGTTCTCCTCGCTGGGCATCGCCTTCGTGGGCTTCTTCGCCTGGGGCCACCACATGTTCGTGTCGGGCCAGTCCACGTTCAACGCGGGCGTGTTCGCGGTGCTGACGATGCTGGTGGGCGTGTTCACCGCCATCAAGGTCTTCAACTGGGTGGGCACCGTCTACAAGGGCGCGGTCGACTTCAAGACGCCCTTCGCCTACTTCTGCGGCTTCCTCTACTTCACCGTGTTCGGCGGCATGACGGGCGTGGCGTTCGCCACGGCGTCGCTGGACGTGCCCTGGCACGACACCTACTTCGTGGTGGCGCACTTCCACTTCATCATGGTGGGCGCGACCATCATGGCCTTCATGGCGGCGCTCCACTACTGGTTCCCGAAGATGTTCGGGAAGTCGTACCACGAGGGGTGGGGCCTGGTGTCCGCGGCGCTCATCATCCTGGGCTTCAACGCCACGTTCATCCCCCAGTTCCTGCTGGGCAACGCGGGCATGCCGCGGCGCTACTACGAGTACCCGGAGCGCTTCCAGACGCTCAACGTGGCCTCCACCATGGGCGCCACGCTGCTGGCGATGGGCTTCCTCATCACCGCCATCTACCTCACCTACTCTCTGGTGTACGGTGAGAAGTCCTCCGCCAACCCGTGGAACAGCCGCGGCTACGAGTGGCTGACCGAGTCCCCTCCCCCCACCCACAACTTCATCGGTCCGCAGCCCGTCTACAAGGACGAGCCCCACTTCTACGTGGACCCTGAGAAGGCCGAGGTGCCCGATGCAGTCTAGCTCCGCCACCCCGGCGCACCACGCGCCCGGGGTGCCCCCCGTGCCGACCGTCGCCGCCCACTTCGCCTCGCTCGACGTGCAGCAGCACGCGGCGCGGCTGGGCATGTGGCTGTTCCTCGCCACGGAAATCCTGCTCTTCGCCGGTCTGTTCGTGTGCTACGCGAACTACCGCTTCATGTTCCCCGACGGGTTCGCGGCGGCCAGCCGTCACCTGAACCTCACGCTGGGCACCGTCAACACCCTGGTGCTCATCACCTCGTCGTTCACCGCCGCCATGGCGGTGCACTACGCCAAGGAGGCGAAGAACAAGCAGGTGGTGGTGATGTTCATCCTCACCATCCTCATGGCGCTCGGCTTCCTCGTCATCAAGTACTTCGAGTACTCGCACAAGATCCACGTGGGGCAGCTGCCCGGGCCGTACTTCACGGACACGGAGCCGTCGCTGCAGCTTCCCGGCGTGCCGATGTACTTCACCATCTACTTCCTCTCGACGGGTCTGCACGGCTTCCACGTCATCATCGGCATGATCGTGCTGACGTGGGTGGGCTTCAAGGCGAACCGCAACGAGTTCAGCGCCCGGAACTACACCGCCGTCGAGCTGGGCAGCATGTACTGGCACCTCGTCGACCTGGTGTGGATCTTCCTCTTCCCCATGCTGTACCTCATCTAAGGGAGGCCTCCGCTCATGTCCGCGATGGCCAATGAATCATCCAAGGAAGCGCAGAACATGCATGAGGAGCACCACGGTGGCGCGGCGAAGTACGCCATCATCTGGGTGGCTCTGATGGTGCTCACCGTCGTCACCGTCGTCACCGGCAAGATCCACCTGCCCAACTGGGGTCTGGCACTCGCGCTCATCATCGCCTCGGTGAAGGGCGCGCTCGTGGCGCTGTACTTCATGCACCTGGCGGATCACCAGGGCGCCAACCGGGTCGTGTTCATCACGTCCATGGTGTTCGTGGTGCTGATGCTGCTCTTCACCCTGTTCGACATCGGCACGCGCTTCCGGCCCACGCTGGCCGCCAGCGGCACGCCGGTGGCCTGGCCGGTGGAGACGGGCCAGTCCATGCCCTACAACACCAAGGGCACGAACGAGGCCCCCGAGCGGCGCTCGCACGAGTAGCCGCCCGCCCACCGTCTTCCCCGAACGCGGCGCCGTGGACCCTGTCCCCGGCGCCGCGTTTTTCTTTGTCCGGGGTATCCTCCCCCCTTCATGGATTGCACCCGCTGTGGCGCCTGCTGCGTGGCGCCCGACATCGCCGCGCTCGACAAGCCCCTGGGCCTGCGCTGCCCGCACCTCGGCGCCGACAACCTGTGCACCGTCTACGAGCGGCGCCCCCAGGTGTGCCGCGACTACCAGCCCGACGCGGTGTGCCGCCTCATCGAGGCCCCCACGCTCGAGGAGCGCGTGCACAAATACCTCGCCCTCTTCGAGCTGACGGCCGAGGCCGACGACGTGCGTCAGCGCGGTTGTTACTCGATGCGTCAAGCCCGCCGCGGGTGATATCTGCCCGTCCGTGTCCTTCCAACCCACCGAGCCCTTCGCTCCCGCACGCTTCCTCGCGTCCCCCCACGCGCAGACCATCTACGCCTCGCTCGTGCGCCCCACGCACGCCCCGCCCCTCAAGCGCGAGCGCTGGGAGCTGCCCGACGGGGACTTCGTCAACCTCGACTCCTTCGACGGGCCCCCGGGCGCCCCCCACCTCGTGGCCCTGCATGGGCTCGAGGGCTCCTCGCGCTCGGGCTACATGAACGTCACCCTCACCGGCGCCCAGCAGCTCGGCTGGGGCGCCACCGCCCTCAACTTCCGCTCCTGCGGCGGGGAGACCAACCGGCTCGCGCGCTCCTACCACTCAGGTGACATCGAGGACGCGCTGTCGGTGATGCGCCACCTGCGCCAGCGCCACACCGGCCCGCTCTACGCGGTGGGCTTCTCGCTCGGCGCCAACGTGCTCCTGCGGCTGCTCGAGGACACGGGCGACGACGCGCCCGTGGATGCCGCCGCCGCCGTGAGCGCGCCCTATGACTTGAGCATCTGCTCGAAGGCCATCGACGGGCCCGGGCCCTTCCAGAAGCTCTACCGCGACCGCTTCCTGCGCACCCTCAAGCAGAAGGCCCGCGAGAAGCTGCGCCTGTTCCCCGGCGCCTTCGACGGCGAGGCCCTGGAGCGCGCCCGCACCCTGCGCGCCTTCGACGACGCCGTCACCGCGCCGCTGCATGGCTTCCGCGACGCGGCCCACTACTACGAGGTGTCATCCTCCGGCCCCCTGCTCCACGCCATCCGCCGCCCCACCCTGCTCTTGAGCGCCGAGGATGATCCCATCATCCCCGCCTCGACGATTCCCAGGGACGTGTCCGGCAACCCCCACCTGCACCGCGTGGTGACCGCCCAGGGCGGCCACGTCGGCTTCGTCGCCGGCGGCGCCCTCACCCCCCGCTTCTGGGGTGAAGCCCAGGTGCTGGCCTTCCTGTCCGCGCGAAAATGAGGCAGCCCGACCGGCCCCCACCGGTCGAGCTCCCCCTCGGGCCCCCCCTCCCGACCCCCCGTTTCCCCCCGTGACGGACTGGTCCCCCTCCAGGCCGTCCCGTCACGAGCTCCCCTCCCGGGGCCGCGTCCCCCTGCCATGCGGCCCCGTCCCCCCGCTCGCGGCAGGAAGCCATAGCAGCCGCCGTGCCGAGCCCCACGAGGCGGGCCCACCCTCGACTTTTCGAGGGGTTGGCGCCACGGCCTCGAGGACGAGGGAACGCGTTGGCCCACGAGAGGGAAAACTTCTTCCCTCTTCGGAGCGCGGCCTTCTCCCCGTCTCGCGCCAGGCGGCGGGCTCAGGCCTCGCCGGTGGGAGGGCGGAGGACACGCAACAGGTGCTGGGCGAGCAGGTCGCGCGTGGCGCGTTGCAGCTCCCCGAGCAGGACATGGAGTCCCTCGGCCGAGCCGTCCTGCACGTCGCGCACGCGCTCCTCGTGGCCGTCGAAGACCCGCAGGCGCCCGGGCACCAGGGTGATGAGAGGCTGACGCGGGTAGCGCCGCTTGAGCAGGCCCAGCATCAGCGGATGGTCCTCGTCCGGCCGGCGCGCGTCCACCACCACCAGGGCCGGCTCCTCCTCGGCGAGGGTGTCCAGCACCTCGTCCGCGTCCGACAGGGCAGTCACCCGCAGGTCGGGCTCCGCCAGGAGGCGGGACAGCAACTCCCGGGAAGGCCGATGGGGGCTGAGGATGACGAGGCGGCGCATGAAGGCGCGCAGGCTAGAGGCTTCCGGGCATGAAGAGGAGACTCTCGACGCCTTCGTTCTCCCGTGGACCTCCGGTGTACACTCCCCTCCTCGTCCAGCGGGCGAGCCCGCGTGGGCCCTGGAGCTACCCCACCCTACACCGATCCGCCAGGGGAGCGAGCGTCCGCGCTTTCCGAGCAGCCAGCACCCGCGGGCCAGGGCGACTTGGAAGGTCCTATGCTGGCGTGGGTTCGTGAATCGGGTTACTCCGAACTTCCCCCCCTCTGCCGATGGCGACCGAACTCCACTTCGACTGCGGCACCCTGGTGGCGCCCTCCCTGCCCGAGGATGGCGCCCTGCGCGCCCTCTTCCAGCGGGATGCGCGCACGGGTGTGTACCGGAGCGAGGCGCGGCACTACCGGCAGGTGGTGTTGCGGCTGCGCGAGCTGGGCGAGGCGTACGAGGACCGGGCGCGGCGCTTCGAGCCGCTGGAGGTGGACCTGACGGCCCCGGTAGAGCCGTTTCCCCACCAGAAGGCCGCGCTGGAAGCGTGGCTCAAGGCCGGAGGGCGCGGACTCGTGGAGCTGCCCACCGGGGCGGGCAAGACGCTGCTGGCGGTGCTCGCCATCGTCCAGGTGAAGCGGCCCACGCTGGTGGTCGTTCCCACGTTGGATTTGATGACGCAGTGGCAGGGAGTGCTGTCGCGGCACCTGGGCCAGGCGGTGGGCATGCTGGGTGGCGGGGTGAGTGATCGGCAGCCCCTCACGGTGACGACGTACGATTCCGCGGCGATGCAGACGGAGTTCCACGGCAACCGCTTCGGGCTGCTCGTGTGCGACGAGTGCCACCACCTGCCCGCGCCGAGCTACCGCTTCATCGCCGAGGGCTCGCTCGCGCCCTACCGGCTGGGCCTCACCGCCACCCTGGAGCGCACCGACGGGGGCGAGCGCGTGTGCGAGGAGCTGCTCGGGCCACTGGTGCACCGCACGGACATCCGCGAGTTGCAGGGGCGCTTCCTCGCCCCCTACGAGGTGCGCCGGATTGAAGTGCCCCTCACGCCCGAGGAGCAGACGCGGCACGACGAGGCGCGCAAGCTCTACCTCGGCTTCATCCGCCAGCGCGGCATCCGCTTCGACGTGCCCGAGGGCTGGGCGCGCTTCCTCGCGGAGAGCCAGCGCACCGAGGAGGGCCGCGCCGCCTACCGGGCCTACCGCGAGCAGCGCCGCATCGCGCTCACCTCCAGCGCCAAGCTGGACGTGCTCTGGCGCGTGCTGCTCGAGCACCGCGAGGATCGCACGCTCGTCTTCACCGACGACAACGAGACCGTGTACACGCTGGCGCGGCGGCTGCTGCTGCCCGCGCTCACGCACCACACGCCCGTGCCCGAGCGCAAGGCGCTGCTCGCCGCGTTCTCCAGCGGAGAGCTGCCCGTGCTGCTCACCTCGCGCGTGCTCAACGAGGGCGTGGACGTGCCGGAGGCGCGCGTGGGGGTGGTGCTCAGCGGCAGTGGCAGCGTGCGCGAGCACGTGCAGCGCCTGGGCCGCATCCTGCGCCAGCGCCCCGGCAAGCGCGCCCTCCTCTACGAAGTCTGCTCGGCGCAGACGGCCGAGTCCTCCATCAGCGAGCGGCGGCGCCAGCACCGTGCCTACCAGGAGGAAGGGGGCGAGGCATGCTGACGCGCGAGCTGCTCCTCTTCCGCACGCGCGACGCGAAGCTGCGGCCCTCCTTCGTCCGGCGCGACGAGCCGGCGCTGCTCGCGCTCGCGGGCGAACTCATCGCCAGCGTGGAGGCGGGGCGGGGCCACTCGCGCGACGAGGTGGAGGAGGCCCTGGCGCTGCAGGCCGGCGCCCATGCGCGCCCCAAGGTGGCGCGGGGGCTCGTGAAGCTGCTGGTGGACCGGATGCGCTTCGACGAGCCCGCGCCAGGGGCCGTGGAGGCGCGCGCGGCGGCCTTCCGGGAAGCGGCCCGGGTGCGGCTCGCCCTGCCCGCTGGCGCCTCCGTGGAGCACTACGAGGAGCAGCTCGCCGCGCGGCTGCCCCAACCCCTGCCCGAGCTGCGCGAGGCCCTCTATGCCGACCTCCCAGGTCACCGCGCCCTGCTGGACTGGGAGGCGCTCGGCCCCGCGGAGCTGTTGGATCGCTACAACCTCGCGCTCGCCCAGGGCCCGCTGTTCGACGCGCGGCGGCTGACGCTGCGGGCGCGGGCGCCGGAGTTGCTGCGGGTGCGCAAGGTGCTGCGCTGGCTCAAGTTCTGCCGGCTCGTGGCCGAGGTGCGGCGCGAGGGCGAGGACTGGGTGCTGGAGGTGGAGGGCCCGGGCGCCATGCTGTCGCTGCAGAAGAAGTATGGGCTGCAGCTGGCGAGCTTCCTGTCGGTGGTGCCGGTGCTCGCCCGCTGGCAGCTCACCGCCGCCCTCGAGACGCCCCGGCGCCGGGTGACGCTCGTGCTCGACGAGAAGGACCCCCTCGTGTCACCTCATGGGTCCGCGCTCGGACACATCCCCCCGGAGGTGGCGTCGCTCGCCGAGGGCTTCGAGGACGCGGAGTGGGAGTTGGACCTGCTGCCCCTGCCGCGCAACGTGGGGGCCACGGGCCTGTGCGTGCCGGACGTCACCTTCCGCCACCGCCAGACGCGGCGCGAGGTGGCGCTGGAGCTCTTCCATGCCTGGCACGCGGGCCCGCTGGCGCGCAGGTTGGAGGAGTTGCGCTCGCGGCCAGATGAGGGATTGTTGCTGGGAGTAGACCGAGCGCTCGCCAAGGGCACCCAGGAGCGCGAGACACTGGAGGCACACCCACAGGTGGTGCTCTTCCATGGTTTTCCATCGGCGAAGAGACTGCGCGCGAGGCTCTCCCCGTGAGACGACGCTGCTGCCTACCCGTTCTTCTGCCCCAGGTGCGCGGCCACCAGGCTCAGCACGCGCAGCGAGTTGCGATCCAACTGGCGGGCACGCCGCATCAGGCGGCGCAGCTCCGCGGGCTCACTGGCCTCGGGGGGCGGCGCGGGTGGTGTCCAGGAGGAGGAACCCTCGGCGGTGGACAATCCCAGGGCCTCGTCCGCGGACAGGGACAGCACGGCACACAGCTTGCGGAAGGTGGGGACGCTCGGAAGCATGTTTCCCCGCTCCAGGCGCCCGTACACCTCCGTGGCGATGCCGACTCGCTCCGCCACGTCTTCCTGTGTGAGGTTGAGGCGCTGCCGGGCTGCGCGCGCGCACTCTCCCAGCCTGGTTGCCAGCTTTTTTGCCATTGTCCCGGGACCCGAGTGGTTCACCGGTGGCAATATGACTCGGGAGGTTGGTTTCCCAGGACGACTGGGGTAGTATGTCCGTCCGAGGACCCATCACGTTACATACCCAGCCCGGGAGGTCCTGGATGACCGCGGACGCCACGCCCTCCTATCTCTTCGTCGACGAGGATCCGCTCCAGCTCTCCGCGCTGCGCCGGCTCCTGCGGGACGTGCCCGGCACCAAGCGCTCGGCGACGAGCGCGGAGGAGGCGCTGCGCATGGCGGAGGAGGAGCCGCCCTCGGTCGTCATCGCCGCGTACATCCTGCCCGGTATGGATGGGTTGTCATTGATCGCGGCCCTGAGGAGCCGCACGCCTGGGGTGCTCTGCGGTCTGCACACCACGCAACTGCCGGGACGCGACATCATCCCGCCCGGCATCACCGTCCTGCTCAAGCCCTGTCCTCCGGAGCGCCTGCGGGCCTTCCTGTTGTCGGGCTCGGGAAACGCGCCGAAGTGAAGGGCCCCGGAGAGCCGCCTCAGGACTTCTTGGCCGCCTCTTCCATCTTCTTGCGCAGGCTCAAGGGGCGCATGTCCGTCCACACCTCCTTGATGTACTCGAGGCACTCGGCCTTCTGCCCCTGCTTGCCGCCTTCCTTCCAGCCCAGGGGAAGCTCGCGGTCGGCGGGCCAGATGGAGTACTGCTCCTCGTGGTTGACCACGACCTTGTAGACGGTGGTGTCTTCGGTGTCGCTCATGCGGCGTATTCCACCCCGCCGGACCGGTGGGGGTCAATGGCCACGTGGGCTCCGCCGTGAGGTGGTGGGCACAACCTCTGGAGTCGGAAGGCGGGACTCGCGGGAAAGCGCCCGCGAGTACGCCAGGGCCACGCGGGTGAAGCGCGCACCGCCGAGGCCCGTCACGTACTGGCGCACCATGGCGCGCGTGGCGCCCACGTAGAAGAGGGCACGGCGCGTGCGCTCCAGCTCCCGCTCCTGGCGTCCCGGCCGGCCCTCCATCCACGCCATGTCGTCCAGCGCGTCCACGCCACAGAAGAACACCACGGGGCTCTCGTGCCCCTTGCACGAGAAGGCCGTCGTCACCCGGAGGTAGTCCACCTTTCCCACGCTGAAGCCCGCCACGTCCTCGCCGCCCCGGCCACCGAAGGCCACCGCCTTGAGGCCCTCGCGCTCGAGCGCCTCGGCCAGCCGCGCGGGCCGCACCGGCGCCACCACCAGCACGTCCGCGGGCCGCACGCCCTCGTGGGCTTGCAGCCGCTTCACCTCGCGCACCAGCCACGCCTCCTCCGCCTGGGGCGAGTCGAAGGCGCGCACCACCGGCACCAGCCCCTCGCGCTCGCTGCTGCGCAGCCGGTACAGCCCATCCACCCCCGCCACCGGCTCCTCCAACAGGCCCTCCTCGCGCAGCTCGCTGGCGCGCATGAACTCGCGCATGCCGGGATTGCCCACCCGGTGCAGCCCGAGCGGATCCAACACCACGTTGAAGGCCAGCTCGGACACCTGGCGCGTGGAGCGGAACGTCTCGCGCAGCACGCGCACCCGGCCGGTGAAGTCGAGCCCGTCCGGCAGCTCCTGGCGCAGGGCCTCCACGGGGCTGTGGCCGTAGACGTTCTGCGAGTCGTCCGCGAAGAGCAGGAAGGCCTTGAGCGGGGGCCCTCCCTCGCGGGAGAAGGGACGGGCGAGCCCGTAGAGGTGGGCGAGCTCCTTGGCGCTCAGGTCCTGCGCCTCGTCCACGAAGACGGCGTCGAAGCTCTCCGGGGCATAGCCGCCCGTGCCCGTCATGTGCATGAGCGTCACACGGTGGAGCATGAACGAGGCGCGCCGTCCGAGCCGCCGCCGCAGCGCCGCGTCCACCAGCCGCGTGAGCAACGTGGTGAGCGCCTTGTTGAAGAAGGACACCAGCACGCGCGCCTCGGGGTGCTCGGCGAGGTAGCGCGCCACCCAGTGCGCCAACACGTACGTCTTGCCGCTGCCCGCCACGCCCCGCACCAGGTGGTGCCCCTCGTCGAAGCGGCGCTCGAAGAGCGACACCTGCTCCTGGGTGAACAGGGGGCCCATCTCCTTGAGCGAGTCGATCTCCTGGCCCAGCGCCTCGGGCCGCCGCGCCTCGCGCGCGCGCACGCCCGGCATCACCAGCAGGGGCTGCAGCGCGAAGCGCGGCTCCAGACGCGGCGCCACCGGGGTGAGCAGCTCGAGCAGCTGCGCGGGAATGGCCGCCTCGGACTCGGCGCGCGAGGACAGGACGAAGAGGTACTCGCGCGCGCGGCTCGCCGCCACGTTGAGCATGGGCGTGAGCTCGCTCGGGGCGAAGGGACGCCCGGCCGCCACCGTGTCCACCACCACCACGTCGTACTCGGTGCCCTGCTGCCGGTGGATGGTGGACGCCTGGAAGCGCGACTCGTGCCACCCCTTCTCCTCGGCGAGGGCACGCAGGAGCGCCGCCTGGGCCCGGTAGGGCGTCACCGCCAGCACCTTGAGGCCCGCCTTGAGCGCCGGCGAGGCGATGGCCATCACCAGCTCCGCCGAGAAGGGCCGCCGGTAGCCATGCCCCGAGTCCCCACGCTCGTGGCACACCCGGCGCGCGTCCCGCGTGGCCTCGTCCAGCACCACCCAGCACGCGCGCGCCGCCGGAAAGGCCTCCACCTTCTTGGGCTCCCGGGTGCGCGGCCCCTCGCCATCCTCCAGCATCCCCGCGTAGCTGAAGTGGCTCACCACCGCGCCGATCTGTGGGTGCATGCGGTGCTGCGTGCGCAGCAGCAGCACGTGGGGCAGCTCCGCCGCCGCGCGCGCGTCCTCCAGGTGCGACAGGGGCGAGCTGCGCATCCACGTCTGTACCGGCCGCTCCACCCCCTCCAGCGCCCGGCTCACCGGGCCAATCTGCTTCGGGTCTCCTCCCAGCAGCACCTTGCGCGCCAGCGGCGCGAGCAGCCCCACCGCCGCGCGCGACACCATGCCCGCCTCGTCCACCACCAGCCTGTCGAAGCGCTCGGCGCCCTCCAGCTCGGAGACGAGCCGCAGCGCCCGGTGCACGGTGAGCACCATGAGGGTGGCATAGCCCTCGCGCGCGACGAAGAGCGTCTCGTCGGTGAGCCCGTCGCGCACCTTGCGCAGCTCCGCCTTCACCACCGCCAGGCGCGAGGACGAGGCCCCCTGGAGGTACTCCTCGCGCACGCGCTCCTCCATGTGTGCGATGCGCGCCGCGTGCTTCTGGTAGCTCGAGTCATGGAGCACGGCGGGAAAGGCCCGGGTCAGCTCCTGGCCCACGCCCAGGCCCCCGCGGAAGACGCGGCAGGTGGTGTCCGGCGCGTGCAGGGCCCCGGCCTTGGACAGCATGCGCGCCACGCGCAGCGCGAGCGTGTCGGCGGCGCGGTTGGTGGGCGCCACCGCGAGAATGCGCTCGCCGGGGTTCTTCTGGACGGCCTGGGCGAGCAGCCGCGCTATCGTCTCCGTCTTGCCCGTCCCCGGAGGCCCCCAGAGCAGGGCCCAGGGCTTGTCCCACAGGTGCTCGGGACCCTGGCTGGGGCCCGTCCCATCATCCGGAACGAGGCCACGCACCCGCTCCAGGGCCTCGCGCACCCGGGGGCCTCGCGCGTCGTAGGCCTTCGAGGCGGCCAGCAGCGCCTCGGAGAAGTCATAGGGCTGGAAGGCCCAGCGCTCCGCGGAGAGCACCTCGGGCTTGATGTGGCCCAGCGAGCGCGTGGAGAGGAAGACGCGCCCCGTGGTCGGATCCAGGTGGACGATCTCCCCCACGAAGCGGCGCTCGTCCGGGAGGAAGCCGATGAGCTGACCACCGCTCCAGCTCGGGTCCGCCGCGGGCAGGGGCGTCAGGCCGAGCATCGACTCGTCCTCCAGCCGCACGTCCACGGCCCCCTTGAGCATCACCCACCGGTACTGCGCGCGCTCGCTCTCCAGGGCGGACAGCAGCTCCTCGGGCAACACCGAGCGCACGACGAGATCGCCGGATTCGGAAGCGGCCGCCGGAGCGCGGGCCGGCGAGGTCTGTGCGGACTCTTTCCCCATCATTCGGGCCAGACGCGAAGGGGCCTCATGCTGCCTGGAGCAGACGCGAAGGAAAAGCCACCTCGCCCGTCCTTCCCGGCGCATGGCTGGTTGCTTCCACCCCCCACGAGAAACGGACCCCGGGCCGGAGCGTCCGTTACAGTGGATGGTACGGCCCCCATGAAGCTCTACGCCCTCAGTGATCTCCATCTTCGCCATGAGCACAACCGGCGGGCGCTCGAGTCGCTCGCCCCTCATCCCGAGGACTGGCTCATCGTCGCGGGTGACGTGGGGGAGCGGCTGGAGGAGCTCGACTTCGCCTGGCGCACGCTGACGGCGCGCTTCCGCCAGGTGTTGTGGGTGCCCGGCAACCACGAGCTGTGGACGGTGTCACGCGAGCCGTCCGCCCTCCGGGGCGAGGCGCGCTACCAGCAACTGGTGGCGCTGTGCCGCGCCCACGGCGTGCTCACCCCGGAGGACCCCTACCCGCGCTGGCCAGGAGAGGGGCCTCCCCGCATCCTGGCGCCGCTCTTCCTGCTCTACGACTACTCGTTCCGGCCGGACGACGTCTCCGAGGAGGGCGCCGTGCAGTGGGCCATGGACTCCAACGTGCTGTGCACCGACGAGGCCCTGCTCCACCCGGATCCCTACCCGTCGCGCGCCGCCTGGTGCGCCGCGCGCGTGGAGCACACCCGCGCCCGCCTGGAGGCACTGCCGGGAGACTGCGCCACGGTGCTCATCAACCACTTCCCGCTGCGCTACGAGCACGTGCGCCTGCCGCGCATCCCCCGCTTCTCCCTGTGGTGCGGCACGAAGAAGACGGAGGACTGGCACACGCGCTTCCGCGCCGAGGTAGTCGTCACCGGCCACCTGCACATGCCCGCCACCCTGTGGCGCGATGGCGTGCGCTTCGAGGAGGTGTCGCTCGGCTACCCGCAGCAGTGGACGTGGCGCGGCGACATCTCGCGCTGCCTCCGGGAGATCCTCCCCGGCACCCCGCCCTGATTCGGGTGCTATACCCGGTCGGCAATGGCCGTCCTTCCGCCCCGGGCCTCCGCCCGCGTCCCCGCTTCCGGCGTGTTGCTGCTCGCCTCCCTGACCCTCTTCGGCGAGGGGCTGCTGCCAGGCCGCGCGTTCTTCTTCCGCGACGTGCTGCACTACTACTGGCCCATGCAGGCCACGCACTGGCGGCTCGGGGTGGTGCCCCAGTGGAACCCCTTCCACCAGGGCGGACTGCCCTTCCTCGCGGACATCCACTCGGGCGTGCTCTACCCGCCCAACCTCCTCTTCGCCCTCCTCTCCTTCCCCACCGCCTACGCGCTGCTGCTCGTGCTCCACCACTTCGTGGGTCAGCTCGGGCTGTACACCTTCCTCCGGGGCAAGGGCTTCGAGCGCCCCGCCGCGCTCACTGGCGCGCTCGCCTTCGGCCTGTCCGGCTACGTCGCCGGCCTGTGCAACGCCGGCCCGCTGATGCTCGGACTGGCCTGGATGCCGTGGGTGCTCGTCACGCTCCAGTCCGGGCTCGTGCCCCTGCGCAAGCTCGCGGTGCTCGCGGTGCTCATCGCCCTCCAGCTGCTCTCGGGAGATCCCCAGTCCGCGCTCTACTCGGCCCTCGCGTCCGCGGCGCACGTCGCCTGGTTCGCCGAGCGCCGGCCTCAACTGGTGGCGCTCTCGGGAGCCGGCGCGCTCGGCCTGATGCTCGCTGGCGTCCAGGTGTTCCCCACGCTCTGGCTGCTCACGGAGTCGACGCGGGGCACCGACGCCCCCACCTATCTGGGAAGCTGGAACCTGCCTCCGCCCCGGCTGCTCGAGTTCGCCTTCCCCTACCCTTTCGGGGAGTACCTGGGGCAGCCCCAGTTCTGGGCCTGGAGCATGATCCGCGGACCCAGCTCCGTGCCCTTCGCGCTGAGCGTCTACCTGGGCATCACCGTGCTCGTGCTCGCCGTGCTGGGCACGCGGCGCGAGCGCTTCTCCGGCTTCGCGCTCACCCTGTGCGCCGTGGGCGTGCTGCTCGCCCTGGGCCAGAAGTCCCCGCTGTCCTTCCTGCTCGCCGCGCCCCCGCTGAGCTTCTTCCGCTACCCGGAGAAGTACGTCGTCCTGGTGGCGCTCGGGTGCGCGGGGCTCGCCGCGTCCGGGGCGAGGGCCGTGCTCACCGGAGTCTCGCGGCGCCGGCTGGCCGGGCTCAGCGTGGGGGCCCTGCTGCTCGTGGCCCTGCTCGGGTTCACCGGGGCCCTGCCCTCCACCGCCGTGTCCTGGGCCACCGGCCTGATGGGGCTGGCCACCGGGGACGGCTCGCACCATGAGGTCATCGCCGGGCTCGCGGCCCGCGCCCTGGGCACCTCGCTGTGCTTCCTGCTCGGCATGCTCGCGCTCGCGGCGCTGGCGGCGCGCCACCCCACCCACCGCGCGCTCCCCGCGGCCCTGCTCCTGCTGGTGGCGGGGGATCTGCTCTGGACGGCGCGGGTGACGGTGTTCGTGGGCCCCACCTCGCTCTACCGCGAGCCGGAGATTGTCGGACGGCTGCGCGAGGAGGTGGGCTCGCCGCCCACGCGGCTGTTCCGCCAGGACAAGCCGCTCAAGGCCAACGCCCCGCCGAGCCGCACGCTCGAGGGACTCATCCACCTGCGCCACTACGAGCTGGCGACGCTCAAGAGCAACCTGGCCGGTGTGTTCGGCCTGGAGGAGGTGACGAGCTACGGCGCGGTGGAGCTGTGGCGCTATCGGGCCTTCATGGACGTGCTCGCCGCGCGCCCCGAGCTGGTGGGGCGGCTGTATGGGGCGTGCTTGTGGATGACCTCGTCCGCGCCCCAGTCCAACCCCAGCGAGGGCCTGGTGAGCGTCCTCCAGGGGCCGGACCGGCTCGACGTGAAGCGGCTGAGCGGGTGTCCCCCGCGCCTGCGCACGGCCTCGCGCACCACCGCGGTGCCCGACCAGAGCGAGGCCCTCCGGGCGCTGAGCACGGGAAGCGTCGACGGACTCCAGAACGTCGCCGTGGAGGGAGGGACGTCGAGGACGTACGGGCCCGCCCAGGTGGACGCGGTGGAGCTCGGTCCCCGGAGCGCGCGGGCGCGGGTGGTGGCGGGCGTGGGTGGCACCTTCCTCGTCCTCGCGACCACGAGCTACCCGGGGTGGACCGCCACGGTGGATGGGGACGAGGCGCCCGTGCTGACCGTCAATGGCGCGCTCATGGGCATCGAGGTGCCCGAGGGCCCCCACCAGGTCGACTTCGAATTCACGGACCCCGGCCTGTCCTCGGGACTCCAGGCGAGTGTCGCGGCGGCCCTGGTGCTCGCGGCCCTCCTGGTCCTCTCCCGGCGCACGAGCGAGGCGGCGGGTTAGACGAAGGCCGCCCGGGAGTCAGCGCTCCCGAGCGGCCTCGCTCACGGACTCAGTGGACTAATTGTTCTCGAACTTGCAGGTGCTGCTGCAGCCGTCGCCGCTCTTGTTGTTGCCATCGTCGCACGTCTCGCCCATGTCCCTCTGGATGACCTTGTCACCACAGCGCGGACCCCAGACGCACCCACGGGCGCACTGGTTGTAGCCACCGGCGTTGATACCGTCGTCGCACTCCTCGCCCGCGTCGACGACCTTGTTGCCACAGGTGGCGCGGCACTCGGTGCGCGTCGTGGTGAAGCCGTTGAGCGTGAGCCGGTAGTTGGAGCCCGTGGTGTGGCGCTCGGCCTGGAACACCACGACCTCGTAGATGCGGCCCTTCACCAGCTTGAGGTTGTTGGCCATGGTGGTGTCCAGGGTGATGGACTGCTCCTCGGGCCCATGCACGCCGCCGATGTCGAGCGCCAGACGGCCATTGATGAACACCCACACGTCGTCGTCACCACGGAAGGTCAGCTTCTCGCCGCCCTTGTACTCGAACCAGTAGCGTGCCTCGCTCGTGAAGTTGAAGTTGTGGCCGCCACTGCGCGCGGGCTCGTACTGGGTCCCCTTCGCCACCCACCCCAGACCGTCGAGCTCGAAGAAGGTCGTGTCGTCGAGTTCGTAGGCGCCAGAGCCGTCCGTCTTCTTGGGCAGGGGGAGCGTCTTGACCACCGTGATGTTGACGTTCGGCGTGTCCCGGTACCACTGATTGAACGCCGTCTCACCATGCGTGGTGGAACTGCCCGTCTTCTTGACGAGCACGGGCTTGCCATCGCTGCCCAACTGGCTGGTGTACAGGGCGCCCAGGATTCCCGTCTCGCCGCCGTTGGCGTTCTCGAAGTCTTCATGGCCCCTCGGCAGACCGAGGGTGGCGTTGGCCGCCAGATCCCAGCCGCGGAAGTCACGGAAGACGAAGGGGATTTCAACCTTGTCCGGGGGCGAGCTCTTGATGACATCGCACACGAAGCCATCCTCCTCATGCGAGCAATCCGCCGAGCAACCATCGTTGGAGCGGGTATTGCCGTCATCGCACTTCTCGTTCGTCCCGGGGAGGATCACGCCATCGCCACACACCGCCTGGCAGATGCCGTCGCGATTGCAATTGGGCTCGCGCACGCACAGGGGCGAGCACCCATCGCCCATGTCGTTGTTGCCATCGTCACACTGCTCGGTGCCCTCGCGAACCTTGTCGCCACAGACGGTCTTCGTGCAAGGCTTACCGACGGTGTCGCACTTGTACCCAGCCTCCAGGCGGCAGACGGTATTGCATCCATCCCCCGCCTTGGCGTTGCCGTCCTCGCACTCCTCGTCACCGGCGACGATGCCATCACCGCACTTGGCCGCCTGGCAGCGCCCGCCGCTCTGCGGGCAGTTCCAGCCAGGCTCCACCGTGCAATTGGCAGTACAGCCATCGCCGCTCGCGGTATTGCGATCGTCGCACGTCTCACCGCCCTCGACCCTGCCATCGCCGCAGGCCACCGCCCGGACACAGGGAGCGCCCGGGGTCTCGCACACGTAGCCCGACTCGATGTTCGCGCAGTTGGCGACGCAACCGTCTCCGCTCACCGTATTGCCATCGTCACAGGCCTCGTTGCCCGTCTTCTGCCCATCTCCACACCGGCCACCAGGGCCCGGGTCGACGGGGCAGGTGCCACCGTCACAGTTCGTGGGCGGCGTGCCAGAGTCCGGATCCTGGGGATCCACGTCAATCGGAGGAGTACAGGCCGCGAGAGACAACACAAGCGAGACGAGGGCAAGACCCACGAATCGCGACCGGATTGGAGTATTCACCATGGGGTAGACCGAGCATGAAGAGGGAAGTTCAACAAACCAATTGTACCTCGTCTGCTGACGGCTGGTGACCTTCCATGCACAGAGGAAGAAAACAGCCATACCGTCAGGGTTCGCCAAGCCTACCGCTCTCGCGGTGAATGTCGTTCAGACACGCAGGCGAGTCACTCCCAACTGTCTGTCGTTCATGAAGGGCGCGCCAAGGCTCACTTTCACCCCGCTATCGCCTCTCTGTTCGGGAACGCTCTCACCGCTTTTTATCAAAACATGCGAAAACCCGATGGAGTACCGCCGCGCTGCCCATCACATTTCACCCGGAGCGTGATCCACGGCGCACTGAAGGCCCTCCACCGGCTCGTGGCGGTGGGGGCGAGTCATCCGACCCCCTCGTGTCCAGGGTAGGCGGCCGTCCCTGACTGGAGAAGTGGGGCCGGGGATTCGCCTTGGCGGGCGTGCTGCAAGACAATGGGGCGGTCCATGCTCTCCTCCAACCGCTCAGGACACGTCGCGCCCCTCGGCAGCAAGCTGCTCGCCGAGCATTTCCGGACGGATGCCGCCGCCCGGGAAACCTCCGTGGCGAAGTTCAACAGCGTGGTGACCCTGGTCTTCCTGCTCTCGGGGCTGGGACTCGGGAACCTGCTCGGCTGGCCGCGGGCCATGTGCGTCGTGGTCATGTGCGCGGGCTACTCCGGCTACTACGCGCTGCTCTACCGGGTGCTCAGGCGAGGCTGGTTCCATCCGGCCATCTGCTGGTTCAACGTCTGCCTGGAGAACACCGCCGTCGGGGCGCTCTTCGTCTTCGACATCGTCTTCGCGGACGCCGAGCAGGCCCTGTCCAACCCGTCGGCGGTGCTGTGGAGCGCCATCATCGTGCTCGCAGCGTTGCGCTCCAACCTCAAGCTGGCGCTCTTCGCGGGCGGGCTGGTGGCCGCGGAGATGCTGGCGCTCTACTACTTCGTCGCCCTGCCCCGGCTGAGCGAGCCCATTCCGCTGATGTTCACGCCAGCGCTCATGGGGCAGCGCGCCGCCTACTACTTCATCACCGGGTGGATGGCGGCGCTCGTGGCCAGCCACCTCATGCGCAAGGCCGAGGAGGCCCTGCGCGCCATCCGCGCCAAGGACTTGCTGGGCAAGTACTTCCTGCACGAGCGCATCGGCGTGGGCGGCATGGCGGAGGTGTTCCGCGCCACCTACAGCCCCGAGGGCGGCTTCGAGAAGGTGGTGGCCATCAAGCGCATCCTCCCGGCCTATGCCGAGGACAAGGACTTCGTGACGCTGTTCCGGCGCGAGGCGGAGCTGGTGTCGCTGCTCAACCACCCCAACATCGTCCAGGTGCTCGACGTGGGCCGCTTCGAGGACACCTACTTCATGGCCATGGAGCACATCGAGGGGGTGTCCCTGCGCGAGTTGCTCAAGCTGTGCGGCCCCCTGCCACCCGCCGCGGTGGCCCTCATCGGGGCGGAGATGGGCCAGGCGCTCGACTACGTGCACCGGCGCACCGCGAGCGACGGCACCCCGCTCAACCTCGTGCACCGGGACGTGAATCCGCCCAACATCCTGCTGTCGCGCATCGGCGAGGTGAAGCTGGGGGACTTCGGCGTGGCCCGCGCGGCCATCCATGTGCGCCTCACCCGGGCGGATCGCGTCCGCGGCAAGCTGGGCTACCTGGCCCCGGAGCAGGCCCGCGGGGAGTCCTTCGATGGGCGCGCGGATCTCTTCGCGCTCGGCCTCACGCTGCACGAGGCCCTCACGGGCCGGCGCGTCTTCGCGGGGGAGGATGCCTCCGACACGATGCGCAGCGAGCCGCCCATCTTCCTCCTGCCGCCCTCGGGCTTCCGCCCGGACATCCCCCCCGCGTTGGACGCCGCCATCATGGGGCTGCTCGATTGGAAGGTGGCGCGGCGCACGTCCCGGGGGCTGAGATTGCGCGAGCAGCTGTGTGAGCTGACCGGGCCCTCCGCCCCCTATCCGCAAGGCCAGGAAGCGCTGGCCCGGCTGGTCCAGGAGGCGATGGCGCGCAGGCGGGAGCTGATTCCGGCGGAGCCCTCGGAACGCGGCACCGAGCGGGAGGGCACCCTCTTCGCGAGGAGCGAGGAGCCCACGGCGGTGCTGTCGGGAGATCTGTCGGGAGGGGTGCTGTCGAGCCCCACCGGCAAGCGCACCGGCGAGGGCTGACGGGAGTCCGCGGGCTACGGCTTCGTCGGAGTCGGCGTGGTGGTGGCCGGAGGCGTGGTGGCCTCCTTCTTGTTGAAGGCCGAGACGCCCTTGGACACGCCTCCCGCCGCCGCGCTCGCCGCCCCGAAGTAGTCCCCGTCCTGGAGGCCCTTGGCCGTGTTGGCACCGGCCCCCACGAGGTCCGCGCCGAGCGCCACGTTGTTCCAGCGGCCGGCCGAGGCGTTGGCCTGGTTCTGCGCGACGCTGCCCTGCGGAGCCGCGTTCGCCCGGGCCGTGCGCCGCTCTCCCATGGCCGACGCGCCCTTGGACACGCCTCCCGCCGCCGCGCCCGCCGCCCCGAAGTAGTCACCCTCCTGGAGGCTCTTGGCCGTGTTGGCACCGGCCCCCACGAGGTCCGCGCCGAGCGCCACGTTGTTGTAGCGGCCAGCCGAGGCATTGGCCTGGTTCTGCGCGACGCTGCCCTGCGGAGCCGCGTTCGCCCGGGCCGTGCGCCGCTCCCCCATGGCCGACGCGCCCTTGGACACGCCTCCCGCCGCCGAGCCCAAGGCTCCGAAATAGTCGCCCTCCTGGATGCCCTTGGCCGTGTTGGCACCCGCCTCCACGAGCCCCGCGCCAAGCGCCACGTTCTCCCAGCGCGAGGCCGCGGCACCACCCGCCGCCGTGTTACCCGCCGCCGCCGTGCCACCCGCCGCCGGCGCGGTCCGGGCCGCCGCGCCTCCCGCCGCCGCCCCACCCGCCGCCGGCGCGGTCCGGGCCGCCGCGCCTCCCGCCGCCGCCGCCCCACCACCCGCCGCCGGAGCGCTTCGGGCCGCCGCGCTTCCCGCCGTGGCCGCGCCCGAGGCGCCTCGGGCCGCCATGGCACCCGCGCCACCCGCCACACCGCCCGCCAGCGAGGCCACGACGCCGAAGGCATCCCCGCGCTGACCCGCCTCCACCGCGCCCTTCACCGAGGAGGCGACGGCGAGGGGGATGGCGATGGGCTGGAGGCCCGGCACGAAGGCCGCCGCGGTGGCGATGAGGGGCAGACCGTCATTGACCGTCTTGAGGCCCGTCTCCGCGGCGTTCTTCACGCCCTTGCCCACCTCGCCGAAGGCCCCGGCCACGTCGCCCTTGAGCAGCTTCCCGGCGCCGTTGGCGAGCCCCTGGGGAATGGACGTCACGGTGTCGAAGGCGCCCTTGGCCAGGTTGCCCACGCCATCGACCAGACCGGTGGTGAACCCGTTGATCTTCTCCCCCAGCTTGGGACTCACGAAGGAGACCAGGTTGCCGAGGTTGGACACGGTCGCCTTGGCCCCATCCACCAGGTTGCCGATGCCCTTCTTGACGCCCCCGAACGCGGAACTGAAGGCCCCGCCGATGTCGCCCTTGAACAGCTTGCCGACGCCCTCGGCGACGCCCTTGACCACGTTGCCGATGGCCTTGAAGGGCGCCGCGATCGCATTGCCGATGCCCTTGAAGAAGTTGCCGACCTTCTCGAAGAAGCCGACCTTGCGGAAGGAGTTCCAGAGCATGTCGCTCTGGGCACCCAACATGTCCTTCTGCTGGTTGTAGAGGCCATCGGCGCCCTTCTTCTGCGCCTCCAGCGCCTTGACCTGGGGACTGTCCTTTCCGTAGACCTCCTTGGCCTGCTTGATCTGCCCATCGAGCTGCTTCATGTGGGACTTCTGGAGCTCCCCCACACGATCCTTGCTCTCGCTGGTCTTCCTGGACACGTGGCGGGTCATCGTGTCCATGGACATCGAGCCGCCGTGCTCCGGCAGGTCGTACTTCTTGCGGATGTCGTCCAGCTTTCCCTTGCGCTCCTTCTCGGGAATCTGGGGATCGTTCATCACCGCGTCGATCTCGGAGGTGATCTTCGCCGGGTTCAACGGGGGCTTGAGCTCGCCCGCGACCTTCGTGCGCTCCTCCTCCATCTTCTTGAGCTTCTTGCTGTCGCCTCCGCCCGCGCGCTCCGCGGCGATGTCCGCGTCCAGCTTGGCCAGCTTCTCCTGGACCTTGGCGTTCTTCTCGCCCAGCTTCTGGTTGTGTTCAGCGGCCCCCTCCTTGATATGGGGAGGGAAGTTGTACTTCTCGCTCTGCAGCCGCTGCTGCTCCTGGGCGAGGGCCCCCTGGGCCTGGCCCATCGGAGTCGCCGCGAGCGCGGCATCCGCTCCACCCGGAGCCGAAGCACCCCGCACGCCCTGGGCGGCCGACACGGTGCCCGGAGCGGACGTGGGCGCGAAGCTCGACACGCCGGCCTGGGCCTCTCCCGCCGGCCCTTGCGGCACCGGCGCGCCCTGTCCACCGGCCGGGGGCAGGGCGCCCAGCGCCGTCTTGAGCGTCTCCATCGCCACCGCCAGCGCGGTCAACTGGGCACTGGCCGAGGACAGGGGGGCCGCCGTCGGCGACGACGAGGCGTTGGGCGTCGTGGGGTAGTTGGGCGACGGAGGCGTTCTGACGTTCATCGACATGGGGGCCTGCCTCTTCAACCGGGAGACGAATACTTCCAAGTATCTCCCGTTGCGCCTGGCGTGCCAACGACCCCCACCCCCACCTCACACGCTCACCCGAGCGCGCGAACCCCGAGCACACATGCCCCCTGATGACAACAGTCACCACCCCCTGATGACAACAGTCACCAGGAGGCGCGGGCAGGAGGCCCCGTTACTGCGCGCGCAGCGCGACCTCGAGCTTCTCCATCCGGCGGATGACCGGATGGGGAGCGAACGTGGGAGGGCTCACGAGCTGCATGTCCGGATAGCGCCGCAGGAGCGTGTCCACGGCGAGCTGCACCTCCAGCCGCGCCAGGTTCGCGCCGAGGCAGTAGTGCACACCGTGGCCGAAGGCGATGCTCGCGTTCGTGTTGCGGCGCACGTCGAAGGTGTCGGCCTTGGGGAAGACGGCCTCGTCGCGCAGCGCGCTGTTGAGCAGGATGAGCACCATCTGCCCCTTCTTGATGGTCTGCCCGCTCAGCTCCACGTCCTCGAGCGCGTAGCGCGCGACACCGAGCTTGCCGAAGTTGTCGAAGCGCAGCACCTCCTCGATGACGTTCTTGAGCAGCTCCGGCTCGGTCTTGAGCTGGGCACGCAGCTCGGGCCGGTTGAGCACGTTGTACGTCGTGAAGCCGATCAGGTGCACCGTCGTCTCGAAGCCACCCACGATGAGCGCGGCCACCAGCGACAGTAGCTCATTGGTGCTCAGCCGGTCCCCCTGCTCCTCCGTCTGGATGAGCGTGGTGAGGATGTCGTCCGGCAGGGGATTCTTGCGCCGGTCCTCGATCGTCTCGCGCACCAGGTCGATGCCCTCGCGGATGTCGGTGCGCAGGCCCTCGATCTCCTCCGCGCGCAGCATGCCGGGCAGGAAGTTCTTGATCGACGCCTCCGTGAAGCGCTGGAACAGCGTCTCGCGCCCCTTGGGAATCTTCAGCATGGAGCCGATCACCCGCGCGGGGATGCGGTCCGCGATATCGCTGACCACGTTGATGGTGCCCTTGACCGCCGCCTCGTTGATCACCTCGTCGATGAGCGCCTGGACTTCCGGCTTCAGCCGCTCGATGGCGCGCGGGGTGAGCGCCGGGCTGACGAGCTTGCGAACCCGGGCATGGTCCGTGCCGGAGAGCGCGAACAGCCCCGTGCGGTTCAGCTCCGCCAGCTCGGGAATCATCGCCGCGTTGCCCAGCGCCGAGGCGAACTCCCACAGGTCCCTGTTGGGGGTGAAGCGCTTGGCGTCGCGCAGCACGGCGATGGCGTCCTCATACCGCGACAGCAGCCAGCCGCGGCCCTGCTCCCAATAGACGAGCGGCGTCTTCGTGCGCAGCTCCTCGAGCATGGGGTAGGGATTGACGTCGTAGCCGGGGGTCTGGGGATTGAACGACACGGCCTGAGAATTCTGCTTCGTTGCCTCGAGCGACATGAACTGCCTCCTGAAACACTGGGGTACGGAAAGCGGGTTGCGGACGGGGCTCCGGGCTCAGTCCTCGAGCAGCGACAGCGCCTGCTTCGGGCACTCGCGCACCGCCTGCTCCACCTGGGCTCGCCGCTCGGGGGTCACCGTCTCCGCGAGCACGTGCAGCTGATCCTTCTCATCCAATGAGAAAGACGTCGGCGCCGCGCGCACGCACACCCCGTTGGCCTCACAGCGATCCCAATCCACCACGATCTTCATGCACGTCTCCTCGTGCTCCCCGGAAGAGGGACGGGGAGCCCCAGAACTTTTGATTGACTATCCTATCAACCCATAAATCCCGGAAAAGCGCTATCTGTTCGCCTCCCGGTGACGGGCGTTTCACGGGAAAACCGGGACCTGGAGAGGCGCGACGGAAAGAGCCGGGTACAATGGGTTCATGGACTTTTCCGCCTGGCTGGCGAACTTCCGCAACCTGCACGAGCGCGCGCGCCGCAAGCTCCTCACCAGCGAGGAGTACACGCGCTACCTGGAAGACCGGGAGCAACTGGCGCGCACGCTCCTCAAGGCGCAGGGACAGACGGCGGTGAAGGGGAGCAGCGCCCGGCGCACCTTCCGGGTCCCCAAGGGCCTGCCCGTGGACGTGTGCTTCCGCGAGGCGCCCCTGCGCAGCCGCACCCTGGACCTCTCCTCGGGGGGCTTCTCCTGCACGCTCACCCAGCCGCCGGACGCGGGAGGCCAGGGGGGATTCGTGCTGTGGCTGCCAGGAGAGAACGAGGCGCCCGTGGTGGGGCGTGCGCGGATCGTCGCCCGGGCGCCCGGCGAGAAGGATCCCCGGCGCGTCTCCTTCTCCTTCGAGGACGTGAGCGAGGAGGATCGCGAGCGGCTGGAGATGATGATCTTCGATCTGGCGCTCGGCTACATCCGCGCCTGAGCGAGCCGGTCCTCCCAGGTTTCGGGAAAAAACGCACCCCCCACGCAACACCGCGTGAGAGTTCCCGATAACTTAGAAAACGCTTCTCAAGGAGAGTACCGCGGTGCGCATCGACAACGGAAATACCCGGTCCACCCGGTCCTCCCGCTCCCCGTCGACGACCCACACCGCGCCCCCGGCGGCGCCCAGGACCGAGCCGCGGCCGGCCCAGGCCCCCGCGCAGCGCCGGGACAGCTTCGAGTCGCAGGCGCAGAACACCTCCCGCTTCAGCTCGGGGGCGCGCAACGACATGCGGCGCCTGGCCCGCTCGCCCCGGGCGACGATCGCCACCAACCGGGACGGCTCGGTGACGCGCTCGCAGTCGAACACGCGCGGGCAGACCACGCGGAGCCAGGAGCTCACCACCGCCCAGGGCCGGTTCAGCGGCTCACAGCTCAAGTTCACCACGAACTCGACGACGGGCGGCCGGCAGACCACGAACACGTACTCGGCGCGCACCGACGCGTTCGGCCGCACGCAGTCCTCCCACCAGCGCGAGTCGTCCTTCGAGCGCGGCGACGTGAAGCAGACCCGGTCGCGCACGACGACCGTCGACTCCCGCGGCAACCAGAAGGACACCCGCGCCGAGAGCCGCCAGGTGACCCAGGGCGAGCGCTCCGAGACGACGTCCCGCTCGACCACCACCGACTCGCGCGGCAACCGCGCCTGGACCCAGGGCACCTCGACGGCCACCACGTCCGGCAATACGACCACCACCCAGTCCACCACGCGCTCCGGTGGCACCGAGCGCACGGTGCGCGACAACCAGTCGTTCACGGCCGATGCGTTCTCCCTGGGCCGGACGACGGAGCGCAAGAACACCCCCTTCAACACCCAGCACAACGTCACCCGCGAGCGGCAGATCCGGCCGAGCACCGCGGACGACAGCTTCACCAAGAAGGACCGGCTGGGCACGGTGCAGCAGGGAGGGGATCTGCTGGCCCAGGCGGGCGCCAAGAAGGAGTGGAAGAGCGAGTTCAACAACGTCACCGAGCACAACACCTCGAAGGATCCCAACTCCTTCGTGGGCTCGCGCGTGGGCACCTCGGGCTCGCAGAGCTTCAGCGTCGGCACCGATGGCCTGAACGCCTCCTACAAGCGCGAGGCCAAGGCGGGCGTCTACGCCGAGACGAAGGGCGAGACGAAGGGCAAGTACGGCGAGGCGTCCTACACCGCCGGCGCCAAGGCGGAGGCCAAGGCGGGCGTGGACGGCAACGCCAAGCTCAACCTCAATGGCCTGGAGGCCACGGGGCGCGTCGGCGCGAGCGCCTCGGTCGAGGCGTCCGCCACCGGCAAGGTGGCGACGAAGAGCGTGAAGGTGGCGGGCGTGGACGTGAACGCCGCCGTCGAGGGCAAGGTGCGCGCCTCCGCCGAGCTGTCCGCCGAGGCCCAGGGCACGGTCAAGGTCACGCGCAACCCGCCCACGGCCATCGCCGAGGGCAGCGCGGGCGCCTCCGCCGTCGCCAAGGCCGAGGCGGAGATCAAGGCCTCCGCGGGTCCCTTCTCCGTGAAGGTGGACGCGTACGCCAGCGCGGGCGCCGAGGCCAAGGCCACCGGCGTCATCGGCTACGAGGACGGCAAGCTCAAGATTGGCGGCGGTCTGGGCGCGGCGGTGGGCCTCGGCGCGGGCGCCTCGGGCACCGTGGAGGTCGACGTCAAGCAGATTGGCAACATGGCCAAGAACACGGCCGTCAAGGTGGCGGATGCCAATGGCGACGGCAAGCTCGGCATGGATGACGCCAAGGCCGTCGTGGACGGCGCCAAGAACGCCGTGAACGACGCGAAGGACAAGGTCGCCGACTTCTTCGGCTTCTGATTCAGCCCCATCCCGAGGGAAGTTCCGCCCCATGACCCAGAGTGATCTCCAGCGACGTGGGTATGAGCAACTGAGGGCGGGCAACTACGAGGAGGCGAAGCAGCTGTTCCGCGAGCACGAGGAGCGCGCGGGCACCGCCGCCGGGACGAGGACCCAGTTGCGGCAGGCGGAGGCGCGCCTGGCGGCGGGAGACTTGAAGGACGCGGCCGAGCGCTACGAGCAGGTGCTCGAGCGCAATCCGTGCCTCACCGATGTCTACCTGGGCCTCGCGCGCATCAGCCTGCTCACGGGGCAGCTCGACAGCGCGCGCGTGCACGCCACCGCGGCCATGCGCCTGGGGCCGAACCTGGGCCTCGCCTGGGCCCTGCTGGGACTGGTGCACGAGGCACAAGGCGACGAGGAGATGGCGCTGGACCATCTGCGCGAGGCCGTGGCCCTGTCGCCCTCGGTCTTCCTGTGCCAGTACAACTACGGGCGGCTGCTCGCCGCGTCGGGACGTCCCGCCGAGGCGCTCGCGCCGCTCCTCCAGGCCACCGAGCTCGAGCCGCGCAACCCCGACGGCTTCTCCGCGCTGGGCATCGCCTACAAACAGGCGGGCCAGTACGCGAACGCGCTCCGGGCGCTCGAGCGGGCCACCACCCTGGCCCCGCGCTCGCTGGATGCCTGGGCCACGCTCGCCGACGTGCGCTTCGCGGCCGGGGAGTACAAGCCGGCGCGAGAGGTGCTCGATCAGGCACTCGCCGCCTGTGGCGACCATCCGGCGCTGCTGGAGAAGGCGCTCGCGGCGGCGATGATGCTCTCGGACACCCCGGGCGCCATCGCCTACGTGGAGCGCGAGCTGCGGCTCGTGCCGGACCATGCGCAGGGCTGGCTCAATCTGGCCCACCTGGCGCTCCAGGCGAGGGACTTCGAGAAGAGCGAGTCCGCGGCGCGCGAGCTGTTGCGGCGCGACCCGAAGAACTGGCAGGCGTGGTTCCACCTGGGCAACCTCTTCGACGCGGTGCCCCTCGAGCAGGACGCCGAGCAGGCCTATCGCGAGGCCATCGCGCTCGCCCCGAGCCAATGGAAGCCCCTGGCCAACCTCGCGGGGCTGCTGCTGCAGATGAACGCGCGGGACAAGAACGCCGAGGCCCTTCCGCTGCTGGAGAAGGCGCTCACGCTGGTGCCGCCGGGGGAGTGGCTCGTCCACTACAACCTGGCGCTCGCCCACACGAAGCTCGGCCACCCGGAGCGCGCGCTCGAGCTGGCGCGCCGCATCCAGCGCGAGGCCCCTCCGGGGGACCCCATGGTCGCGCAGGCCCGGAAGCTCGAGTCCAACCTCCAGGAAGCGGCGACGCGCCGGAATTGAGCCCGGCGCCCCGCCCACCAGGCGCAACGGGCCCGCGTGGCCGTGAAGCTCGTCATGACTGGGAAATGACTCAACCCCGCGGGGTGCGGGCCTCGAACTCCCGCGCGAAGTCCACGAGCGCCCGGACGATGTCCTCCCGGGAGTCGGTGAGCAGCAGGTAGCGCGCGTACTCATGCCCCTCGGCGAGCTGCGCCAGCAGGGGGTAGACGGGCCGGGTGCGGGTCCAGAACTCACGGCCCAGGAAGATCATCGGGCTGATGACTCCCACGGTGTTGTAGTGGTTCTGGCAGGCGTCCTGGAAGATCTCCTGGACGGTGCCCGCGCTGCCGGGCGAGTAGACGACGCCCCAGCGCGCGATGGTGAGCAGCCCCTCTTCCCGCACGCTGTTGGCGAAGTACTTGGCGATGCGCGTGGCGAAGGGGTTGGGGGGCTCATGGCCATAGAGCCAGGTGGGAATGCCCAGGCTGTCGGCCCGGAGGCGATCCTCGTGCCGGAGCGGCCAGGTGGCGCACACCTCGAAGGCCCGGGAGAGCCACTCGCGGTGGGTGTAGGCCGGCGCCAGGGCGAGCACCTCGAGCGCGGCGTCCAACTCCGCGTCGCTCCGTCCGGAGAACCACGCGCCCAGATGCGTGGCTTCCATGGCGCCCGGACCGCCGCCACTCACCAGGAAGAAGCCCTGGCGCGCCAGCTCGCGCGCCAGCTCCACCACCGCGCGGTAGTCGGGCTGTCCCCGGAGCATGGAGTGTCCGCCCATGATGGCCACCACCCGGCGGGGCTTGCCCTCGTGGACGAGCGCCTCCTCCAGCGCATCGGAGATGGCCTGATCATGGAGCCGCTGCGCCAGTGCCTCCAGCATCGACGGGGGGTGGGCGCCTCCCCTCGAGTTCCAGTGGGCGTAGATGCGCGCATCGGGCGTGTCCGCGTAGCTCTCCGGACGCGCCGGATCGAACCCCGCGTACAACTCCTCCGGGGTGTAGAGCTGTGGCCGGTAGGGGCAATAGGGCAGCCCCGAGAAGGGCGGGAAGATCATGGCACCCCGCGCGCCCACCGCCGCCAGGGTGTCCTTGTCGAGCAGACAGCCCAGGAAGACGGTGCCGGTCAGGTCCGCGTCCAACAGCGCGCGGCCCTGGCCCGTCAGATCCATCCCCTGGAGGATGACGTTGGCGAGGCTCTTGCCAGCCGCCAGGTGCTGCTCGAATGCCACGACGCTCTCGATCTCGACCAACGGGACCTCCAGGGGACGCATGCTCCGGCGAGCATGCCGGAGCGTCCCCTACCCCGTCACGGACCGATGGGGAGGTTGCTCAGGGTGTGGCCGCCGCTCCACTCCCGGTTGAGCGTGATCCACACCCGCTTCGAGGCGTCATCGTAGGACGCGAAGTAGTCCACGTCCGCCCTCAAGGCCACGCCATCCAACGTGAGGCGCGAGAGCGGCGCGTACATGTCGCGGATGAGGAAGATGGGGTTGTGCAGCGCGCCGCCCGCGGCGTTCAGACTCACGGAGAAGCTTCCATCCGTGTCCGCCTTGAACTCGTGGACGCCGTAGACGCCGTTGTAGCCGGGCACGGCGTACTTCTCACTGTCGGCGCGGGCCACGCCACCCGGCCCATACGCCACCACCTGGCCACGGCTCGCGGAGGGCAGCGCCTTGAGCGCGCGTTCCACTTCGGAGATCTGCGCCTGGACCGCCCCCTCACTGGGCCGTCCGAGCACCGTGAAGACGGAGTAGCTGTGGTAGGGCAGGCTCGACCACTGCTTCTCGTAGCCATACCCCCAATAGGAGGCGCGGCCCACGGCGCCGGACATCAACCCCCAGGCGACACGCTTGCTGGTGGTCGTCTGGTTGAGCTTCATCTCGTATTGGCAGAGCTGGTAGGGCCAGTTCCAGTTGGCGGGCATCACCCAGTTGTCGGCCGGATCGCCGTCGATCTGGGTCTCGGAGTCCTTGCCCCAGTTGTTGTTGAGCCAGCTCCCTCCCGTGTTGTGTTGCACCCAGGAAAGGGTTTGCACGATGCCCATCTCCGCGTCGGCGCTCCGGGAATACGCCGAGGCGTAGGGCACCACGTTGGGCGTCTTGTAATCCCACCGGCTCGCGGACGTGAAGGGCTCGTCCCGGGTGTAGAACTGATACTTGTCTCCCCACTTCACGCCATCCACCGTGGCCAGGGTGCCATCCCCATCCCAGGCGATGTCCCCGTAAGGGGTACGGGAGTCCGGCTGGGTACTCAACCCCTGTGGGAGCGCCGCGCTGCTGTCGAAGGTGATGGCGTAGACCGGATGGTCGTGTCCCGTGGCGAAGAACCACTGCACCGTGGTCTTCACGGGGACCCATCTGGGCGTCTGCGTGGTGCCATCGTTGAAGAGCAGGTTCCAGGAGAACTCGTGGAGGGCGTGATGCCGGCCCATGAGGACCTGACGGTACTGGCCCGTGACGTCCGCGGAACGGGCCACCAGGGAGTTACCGCTTCCGTAATGGCTCACCACGTAGCCCCACCCATTGTATTTCACGACTCCACTGCTGGCGCCCGTGCCGGTGGCGACACGCGCCTTCGCTCCCGAGCCGTAGCGGAACTGCCGCAGCATGCCGCCGTAGGTTCCACCGGGATCCTTGGCGTCGTTGCGGGTGAGCACCGCCGTCCGCCGCTCGCCCTTGGAATCCAACCACCGGTAGACGTCCGAGTTGTAGCCGTCCGGCAGTTCGTTCCCCCAGCTCATGGAATCCCAGGCCTGGGGCGGCTCGGTCACCACCACCGTCACCGTCGCCGTGGTGCGTCCCCCCTCGCCCAGGGCCGTCAGCCGGTAGGTCGTCGTCACGGAAGGCCACACCGAGAAATAGGTCGTCGTCACGGAAGGCAGCACCGAGAGCGAGGAGCTCTTCACGGCGCCGACGCCGAAGTCCGGTTCAATCCGCACTTCCGTCGCGTCCGCGACCTGCCACTCCAACACCGCGCGCTGCCCCCTCTCGATTTGCGACGGAGTGACGACAAAGCGCGTGATCACCGGCAGCGGCGATCCGGCATCCACCCCTGTGCCGGCATCCACCCCGGTGCCGGCATCCCCGACAACACCCGTCTCCCTGCCACTGCCCGTGTCCCCGACACCGCCCGCGGATTGCCGCACGAGGTCATCGCCGCCACCGCAACCCGGCGAAACCACCAGACACAACGTCAACCACGCCGCCAATAGGGTCCAGCGCATCATTTGTCTCCAAACGTCTCGGAAGCCAGGGGGGAAATTGACAGGGTGTGTCACGTTTCGAGGCAAGACAGCGGGGCCGCGAGCCGGAAGGCGCGCTTGTCTTCATCCATTCGAGCCGAAAACTCAAACACGAGGCGCTCGGAGCCTCTCTCGAAGAGCAAGCTGTCCAGTGGCCGCACCATGGGTGCGCGATCAGGTCCCGTGAGGATACCCCATTCAGGGGCAGCGCGAACGCCCCCCGCCCGGATTCAGTGACGCTGTTGCTTTGCGCGGCATCTTGACAACCGCGCGGAACCGCAGGCTCTCCCCGTGACTCCTGCCTTGACAGCCATTAGATTGGAGAATATCAGGTTTTTCCAGATAAACCCCAAAGCCGCGATCGACCCATGAAAACCCTCGGACCCGCCCTTGCCTTCGCCCTGCCGTTGCTCTCTTCCGCGCCGACGTGGGCGCAGACCGCGCCCGCCACCTGGACGGAGCACTGGTTCGAGCACAACCAGACGGTCTCGCGTGTCTACCAAGACAAGGACGTGGCCGTGTATTTCGACTCGGCCGTGAACCGGTCCATCACCTGGCCCAACGGCTTCGTGGGCGACGTGTGGAGGTACACCCGGAGGACCTACGGGCAGTTCGGCACGGACGCGCAGCTGTACGCCATCTTCCACACGGCCAAGTACAGCGGAGGCCATCCGTCCACGTACTTCGACACCAGCCACGACAGCCGCAACGTCATCGACGTGGGCTCCTCGTCATCCACCGCCTGGACGAGCGGGACCGGCAACGACCTGGACATCGTCACCCACGAGGTCGCGCACATCGTGGAAGGTGCCTCCAAGGGCGTCCACAACTCCCCCGCCTTCGGCCTGTGGGGAGACAGCAAGTGGGCGGAGATCTTCGTCTATGACGTCTACGTGGGGCTGGGCCGGACCAGTGATGCCAATCGCTGGTACAACCTGATGCTGAACACGACGGACGGCTTCCCCCGGAGCAACACCCACTGGTTCAGGGATTGGTTCTATCCCATCTACAAGAATTACGGCGGAGCCACGGTGCTCAACCGTTACTTCTCCCTGTTGGCCCAGTACTACCCGAAGAACGGAAACGACTACGCGCGCGGCCTGAACTGGGGCGAGTTCATCCACTTCTGGAGCGGCGCGGCGGGTGTGAATCTGAAGACCCTGGCCACCTCCGCCTTTGGCTGGCCCACCGAGTGGGAGACCCAGTTCGTCCAGGCGCAGCGCAGCTTCCCCTTCACCTACGCGTCCCCGGGGCCCAACGCCACCACCCTGTACCAGGACATCAACCACGGCGGCTACGCGGCGGCACTTCCCGTGGGCCGCTACAACCTCGCCACCTTGAAGGCCTGGGGCGTGCGCAATGACGACATCACCTCGCTCAAGGTCGCCAGCGGCTACAAGGTCACCCTCTACGCCGATGACAACTTCACCGGCGCCAGCCTCACCAAGACGGCGGATGATGCCTCGCTCGTGGATGACGGCTGGAATGACGTGGTGACGTCCATCATCGTGCAAGCCGCGAGCGCGGCGAGCCCCCCGCCGTCCCTCCAGGCGGAGCCCAACCACAGCACGATCGACGCGGCGGACTGACTCGACTGGCCGCGCATCACCCGCGCCCTGAGCCCCGCCCCAGCGGGTGACCTGGCGCGCGGGCAAGTCGCTGTCGCACGGGCTGGACCCCGAGGGGATCAGCCCGCGTTGCCCTCTGGAGACGCGCCGAGGCAGAGCCGTACCCGCCGGGCGTGCTCGCTCAACCCGTTGCCGTCCAGCCGATCCGCCGCCCACGACACCGCCGCCGGCCACGAGGCCAGGATGGAGTACGGCACCACGGAGGGCTTGATGTGGTGGATGATGATTCTCGCCATCAGCGCCAGGGCCGGAGAGTTGATGAGCGCCACGACGCCCATCGCGCACTGGCGCATCGGGGTTGTCTGCTGGCGCAGGAATCTCCCCATCCGCTCGCGCTGCTCGGAGGTGAGGGAGTCGAGCTGGCGGAAGTCCACCAGGGACACGAACCGCTCTCCCCGCCGCAGATAGGACAAGGTGTGCTCGAACAGTTCCTCCTGCTGCCCGTTCGTGATCACCCTCGGGAACGTCACCCGCATCAGCGGCCAGAGCGAGTCGTCCACGAGGATGGAAGTCGGCGAGCCCATGCGGGGGAAGTGATACCCGCCAGCCATGGTCCCCGGAGGTGGCGGCTCGACGCCAGCAACGCTCCGTTCCATGGCACCAGGGGGGGGACGGTAGTGCATGACGCACCGTACCATGACGCCGAGTGGGTGTAAGAGCCTCACCCCCCGGAGAGGAGCTCGAAGCGCCGTGGGCCCCCGTGGAAGTGCTCATCCAGGAAGGCCTCGGCCCGCTCCCGCGCGGCGTTCGTGCTGGACGAGGACCCGTCCGCGCCCCCCCAGGAGGCGAAGCGCGCGCGCTCCAGCACTGACGAGAACCGGTCCGGTTCGGGCTCCAACCCCCGCTCCACCTCCGCGAGCAGGGCGTGCGCCCGCTCCACCACCGCGAGCGCTTCGTCGAGGGAGACCGTCCGGCGGGTCAGCGCGTCGAGCAACCGGCAGCCGTAGCGGCGGCAGCCTTCCGGGCGGGCCCCGTAGACGGAGCACTGGCGCGCGTGGAGGGCCGGACAGCATTGGCGAAGGGCGGGCGCGCCCCCCGCGAGCCGGACCACCTCGAGCCCATGGTGCCGGGCCGCGTCGACCTCGGCGTGCTCGAGGGGCACGTGGCTGAAGAGGTTGCCGTCGCAGCACAAGCCACAGCGACGGCACAGGTCGGACGAGGACATGGGGGCTCCAGACGTCGCGCCGCGGCGGGCATGCGCGCACACCGCATCTTGCGACGATTCCGGAGCCCCTGCACGCGCACCGCCCGGGTCAGTAGTTGACCTGGAGCTGGATGCGCGTCACGTCGCCGCGCTGCTGCTGGTAGGGCGCGCGGGACGAGGTGCGATCCGACACCAGGTACGCCGCCGTCACCTCGAGCGCCTTGAGGATCTGCCACTCCACGCCCATCTCCAGCTCGCGCACGTCGTAGCGGGGGGCGTTCGTCTCGAACTTCTTGCCACCCTCGTAGAGCGTGCCGCGGACGTAGGGGATGATCGACACGCCGGCCACGTTGTCCAGCTTGTACATGAGCTGCGCGTAGCCGCCGCGCAGCGGGCGGCTGTCGATGGTGTAGTCCCCGAAGCCGCCCGTGGAGGGCCCGCGGCCCACGTTGTACTCGGCCATGAAGCCAATCGGCTGCGGGTAGATGACCAGGCTCAGGTTGGCGCGGGCATCCACGAGATCATTCTCCCCGTTGGCCAGCACATACGGCGCCGACGTGCTCGGCGAGGCGGTGACATTGAAGCGGCCGTAATAGCCTCCCGCGCCCACCTCGACGTACTGCTTGCCGAAGAGGAAGGGCCAGGTCACGCGGCCCACGACGTGAAGGTTGTCATTGCGCTCGGGGCGGTTGGCGGTCTGCCCGTTGTAGACACCCAGGCCCACCACGCCGTAGTCGCCCGAGCCCTTCAGGTTGTTGTCGACCAGGTCCTTGAAGCGCTTGCGAATCTCGGTCGGCGCCCAATAGAAGAAGATGCCCAGGTCGCGCTCGTCCTTGAGGGCGCTGTTGATGGCGTCGTTGCGGTCGAAGGCCAGACGGTTCTGGCTCGACTGGAGGTTCTCGAAACCATACGGCACCTTCGACTGGCCCACGCGCAGCCGGAACTCCTTGGCCGCGTCCAGGTAGATGTCGGCGTACCAGTCGCGCAGGATGGCCACGTTGTACTGGTCCGAGATGACCGAGGCGAAATCGGGCTGCAGGTAGATGGACACCCGCTCGTGCACGTCCCCGGAGAGGACGAGCCGCGCGCGCCGGATGCCAAAGCCGTTGTTCTTGCCCAGGAACCGGTCACCCTGGTCGTTGATGAGATCCTCGTTGACGCGGAAGCTCGGCAGCCGGTTGTAGCGGAACTGCGTGTAGCCCCGGACGCGGATCTTCTCGTACCAGTGGCTCTCCTTCTTGGGAGCCTCGGCGGGCGGCGTCACGGCGGCGGGCGGCGCGCTGGGCGAGGCCGGCTCGACATTCGCGGGCGTCTCACTGGGAGAGGCCGGCTCGGAGTTCGCCGCGGGAGCCGCGGGGGTCTCGGGGCTGCCGGTCTGCTGGGCCTGGGCCAGCGGAGACAGGAACAGCGTGGCACCAGGCAGCAGCGACAGGAGGACGGATCGGGAAGAAGCAGTGAGGTGCATGGCGGGGCTCGACACGCGGGCGGGGGGACCCCGGGCTCGCGAGTGGCGCACCCCTACCCAATCCCTATGCACCCCGACAACAAAGGGCGGGGCCCGTCGCGAAAGTGTCACAGGGTCACGGCCCCGTGTCACAAGTGTCACCCAGGCGTCACGAAATCAGGCCCCCACCTCCGATTCTTTGACCCGAAATACAGGGATTCGCTCTCTTTCAGGACGTTCTCGAAGGAGCGGTCTTGCACAAACCATTCGAACTCAGAAGTCTGGCGGTCGGAGCCCTTCTCACCACCCTGTTGGCCTGCACGGGTCAGCCCGATTCCACGGAGGCCGTGGACGAGTCCCTGGGTTCGCAGGAGGCCCGAGCGCTCTCCACCCGGGTCGTCGGCTACTTCCCCACATGGCAGGGGGACGTCAACGCCATCCAGTACGACAAGCTCACCCACATCAACTACTCCTTCCTGTTGCCCACGGCGCAGGGCGGGCTGACGGGGTTGAGCAGCGGGGATGCGCGGCTGCGCTCGCTGGTGCAGGCGGCGCACGCCAAGGGCGTCAAGGTGCAGGTGGCGGTGGGCGGCTGGATGGATGGCAATGACGCGCCCTTCGAGCAGCTGGCCGCGAACGCCTCGGCGCGCACCACCTTCGTCAACAACGTGCTGGCCTTCGTGGAGCAGGCCGGACTGGATGGCGTGGACATCGACTGGGAGTGGCCGGACCCCGGCGCCTCGTCCCAGAACTTCGGCGCGCTGATGAACCAGCTGGGCACGGCGCTGCACGCGCGGGGCAAGATCCTCACCGCCGCGGTGCTCGCCACGGGCGGCGACGGCATCCCCACCTCGTCCTTCGCCGACGTGGACTTCCTGAACATCATGGCCTACGACGCGGGCTATCCCCACTCGTCGTATGACGTCGCCCTCCAGTCGATGAACTACTGGCTCGGCCGCGGTCTGCCCGCGAGCAAGGCGGTGCTGGGCGTGCCCTTCTACGGCAAGGACTCGGGGAACGGGGCCTACACCTACGCGCAGCTCGTCGCCATGGATCCCCAGGCCCCCAACAAGGACGTGGTCAACGGCATCTATTACAACGGCATCCCCACCATCAAGGCCAAGGCCCAGCTCGCGCTGCAGCGCGGCGGCGGCATCATGATCTGGGAGATCTCCCAGGACACCTCGGGCACGACGTCGCTGCTCAACGCCATCTCCCAGGTCGTCGGCGGCGGCACCACCAACCCGGCGCCGTCCGTGAACCTCACCTCCCCCGCCAACGGCACGACCTTCACGCCCGGCAGCACCATCACCGTGAGCGCCAACGCCTCGGACTCCAACGGCCGCGTCACCCAGGTGGTCTTCTACGCGGGCACCCAGAAGCTGGGCACGGTCACCTCCGCGCCCTACAGCCTCGCCTGGCTCAACGTGGCGGCGGGCAGCTACACGCTGACGGCCGTGGCCACCGACGACGGCGGCGCGACCACCACCTCGGCGCCGGTCTCCATCACCGTCACCAGCGGCACCGGCAACGGCTCCTGCGCCGGCGTGGCCGCGTGGGAAGCGGCCAAGGTCTACGTCAAGGGAGACCAGGCCACCTCGGGCGGCAAGCTGTGGCGCGCCCGGTGGTGGACCCAGAACGAGGTCCCCACCCAGAGCGACTGGGGCGTCTGGGAGCTGATCAGCAACTGCTGAGCGGCGCATGAGTCACCCGGAAAGAGGGACTTCCGGGTGATATGGTCCGCGCGGAATCCCATGAGCCCCTCCGCCTCGGACGACATCCGCATTGGCAGCATCCTTCGCGACACCTACGAAATCCTGTCCCTGCTGGGCACCGGAGGCATGGGCAAGGTCTTCCTCGCCCGGCACCTGCGGCTGCCCGGCAAACAGGTGGCGGTGAAGGTCCTCCTCAGTGACGAGGAGGTGACGGCCGATCAGTACGCGCGCTTCCGCCGCGAAGCGGAGATCACCTCGCGGCTCGGGCACCCCAACATCGTCGGGGTGCTCGACTTCCATGGGCCCGAGGGCGAGGGCAGTGCCCCCTTCCTGGTGCTGGAGTACCTGAGCGGGGAGACGCTGTCCCGGCGGCTCAAGAAGGGCCCCCTGCCGCTGCCCGAGGCCCTGTTCGTCGCGCGGCAGATCGGCTCGGCGCTCCACGCGGCCCACCAGGCGGGCGTCATCCACCGGGACCTGAAGCCCGGCAACGTGTTCCTCGTGCCCACCGAGTCCTGGGACGTCGCCGCCTACCAGGTGAAGCTGCTCGACTTCGGCATCTCCAAGCTCGTCTCGGCCCAGACGGTGCGCACGCAGGACGACGTGCTGATGGGCACCCCCCGGTACATGTCCCCCGAGCAGGCCAGGGGACAGAACACCAAGGTGGACGCGCGCTCGGACCTCTTCGCGCTCGGCGTCATCGTCTACGAGATGCTCTCCGGCAAGTCGCCCTTCGCCGACGAGTCCGTGGTGGGCATCCTCTACCGCATCGTGAACGAGCCGGTGGACCCGCTCGCCGCCATCTGTCCGCACCTGCCCGCGTCCGTCTGCGCCGCGGTGGACAAGGCCCTGTCGAAGCAGCCCGGCGACCGCCAGCCGAGCATCGCGGCCTTCATCGAGGAGCTGACCGGCGCGGCCCCCAGCCTCTCCCCGGCGCGGCCCGAGCCCCAGGACTCCGTTGCGGCGCCCGTGAGCACGGGGGCGGACCGGGGCGGACCGTCCGCGGCCTCCGTCGCCGCCGCGCCCGCGACCGTGCCCGGACGCAAGGCGCTCTCCGCCCAGGAGGCGGTCGCGACCGTCCGCCCCGGGGCGGTGCAGGCGGCGGCGCCCTCGGAGATGGAGACGCCCCCCTCGATGATGGAGGCCCCACCCCCTTCGATGGTGGGGCCCACGCCCTCGCTCCCAGGGAGCGCGGCGCCGCCGAAGTCCTCACGGACCGCCCTCATCGGTGCCGTCCTCGCGTTGCTCGTGGGAGCCGGGGGCGTCGTGGCGTTCCTGTCGCGTGGAACGCCTCCCGCCGCCCCTCCCGTGACGCAGTCCCCTCCGCAAGCCGCCACCACCACCGCCCCCCCGCCTCCCGCGCCTCCGCCCGCCCAGGAGACACCTCCCATCCAGGAGACGCCTCCCCCCGAGGCCTCGGAGCCCGCCCCCTCGGCCACCACCCCCCAGCCCACCGCGCGTCCCACGGCTCGGGCCGAGGCCCCCGAGGTCCTTCCCGCCGGTGTGCGCGAGACGCTGGAGCAGGCGGAGCAGGCGCTGAAGGCGAACCAGCCTTCCGAGGCCATCCGGCTCGCCCGCCTCAGCCAGCGCACGCAAATCACCGGGGCGTCCTTCTCGCTGCTCACGCGCGCCCATTGCCAGCAAGGCGACCTGACCAACGCCCGCGCCCAATGGAACCGGGTGCCCACCGCACAGAAGGCCCTCGTCCGCAAATACTGCAAACAACACGACATCGAGCTCTGACCTCCCATGTGCTCCGAAGGCGTACCCTCCGCGCCGGGAGTACGGATGCGTTGACACGCCACTCCCCCACTTCCAGCATCCGTCTCCATGCGGAGTGACCTTCCTGGTGGAGTGCGATTCACGGGCCTCGTGCTCGTCTCTTTTCTCGTGTCGATGCTGGCCTCCGGCTGTGGGGGTGGAGAGGGCGTATGTGGAGACGGGACACGCCAGTCGGCGGAGTCCTGCGACGACGGCAACACGGCGGACGGCGATGGCTGCTCGGCGAGCTGCCGCGCGGTAGAGGAGGGCTGGGCGTGCGACACGCCGGGCCAGGCCTGTGTCCGCACGACCTGTGGAAACGGCACCCGGGACAACACCGAGGCCTGTGACGATGGCAACACCACCGCGGGGGACGGCTGTGACACCCGCTGCCTGGTGGAAGAGGGCTGGAGCTGCACCGCGCAGGGGGATCGCTGCTTCGCCGCGGCCTGTGGTGATCGCATCATCGCCGGGGACGAGGAGTGCGAGGACGGCAACGCCCTGCCCGGCGATGGCTGCGGCGCGACCTGCCGGCTGGAGTCCGGCTACAAGTGCCCGGCGGCCGGCGAGCCCTGCATCCCCACGGTCTGCGGGGATCGCATCGTCGAGGGCACGGAGCAGTGCGACGACGGCAACAACAACCTGGGCGATGGCTGCTCGCCCCTGTGCACCACCGAGCCCCGCTGCTCCGGCGGCACCTGCGAGAGCAGCTGCGGGGATGGCGTCTTCCTGCCCAACGATCCGAAGGAGCAGTGCGATGACGGCAACACGCGCGCCAACGACGGCTGCTCGCCCACGTGCACGCTTGAGCCGGGCTTCAAATGTCAGGCCGTCGAGTCGTCCACGCCCGAGAAGGTGTCCATTCCCGTCGTCTACCGCGACTTCCGCGGCAATGACCTGACGAATCCCAAGGGCCACGTCGACTTCGAGAACGCCAATGGCGCGGAGCTCGGCATCTGTGGGCCGCTCTATTCGCCCCTGTCCGCGGACGGCAAGCCCGTGTACGCGAAGGAGGGCGTGACCAGCGCCACCACCCATGGCCGGGCGGCGTTCGATCAATGGTACCGGGACGTCGAGGGCGTGAACCTGACGGTGGTGGGCGCGCTGGAGTTGCTGCGCAAGGACGCCACCAGCGGCTCATACGTGTTCGAGGACACGAGCTTCTTCCCGCTCGACAACCTGGGCTGGGTCGCCCAGGGCACGGAGCCCACGCGCAAGGACAACGGCGGGGTCTCTCACAACTTCAGCTTCACCAGCGAGGCCCGCTATTGGTTCGAGTACAAGGGCACCGAGGTGCTCAACTTCCTGGGGGATGACGACGTCTGGGTGTTCATCAACGGCCGGCTGGCGTTGGATCTCGGCGGTGTCCACGGAGCGCAGGAGGGCATCATCACCCTGAAGAACCAGGCCACCGACCTCGGCCTGCGGGTGGGCGGCATCTACGAGGCGGTGGTGTTCCAGGCCGAGCGCCACACCTCGGCCTCCTCGTACAGGCTCACGCTCACCAACTTCGTCACCCGCCGCACCCAGTGCACGCCCACCTGCGGCAATGGGACGGTGGACCCGGGCGAGGAGTGTGACGAGGGGGCGAGCAACGGCTCCGGTCAGTGCACCCGCGCGTGCGTGTTCGGTCCCCGCTGCGGCGACAACGTCGTCCAGCCCGAGGCCGGCGAGCAGTGCGACGACGGCAACACCACCAGCGGCGACGGGTGCAGCGCCCTCTGCAAGGCGGAGATCAAGTAGGCCAGGGCACGGCGGCGCCTGGGCTATCGTTCCTCCCCGCTGACGAGGGAGGACACCATGGCGCCGAACCCGCTGGACGAGCCGCAGCAACAGACCCCTGCCCAGACCCCGGCGGAGGCCCCCTTCGGGGGGCCCACGGTCCTGGACAAGGAGAGTCTGGAGTTCATGACCCGGGCCCATGCCGTCTACGCCGAGCTGCGCGACAAGGGCCCCGTCGTGCGTGTTCCCTCCGGGCGCGGCATCGTGGACCGGGCGCAGGCCGAGCGCGCGTCAGCGGAGCAGTCCGCCCCGGAGCAATACTTCGTCACCCGGTACGACGCGGCCGTGTCCATCCTCATGGAGGAGCGGCTGTCGTCCGATGTCCTCAAGGCCATGCCGCCCGAGCAGCGCGCGCGCATGGAGGCCGCCCTGCCCGAGGAGCTGCGCCCCATCGTGCGCAGCATCCTGGTGCTGGATCCCCCGGACCACACGCGGCTGCGCAAGCTCGTGCAGCCCAACTTCACCGCGCGCGCCATGGAGGCACTCAGGCCCCGCATCCAGCGCATCGTGGAGGACCTGCTCGACAAGGCCGAGCGTGAGGCGGCCACGCGCGGTGAGGTGGCCCCCGGCCGGCGGTTGGACCTCGTCGAGTCCTTCGCCTACCCCCTGTCCATCACCGTCATCAGCGACATGCTCGGCATTCCCGTGGAGGAGCGCGAGACCGTCTATCCCTGGGCGGAGCGGCTCCTGCGGGCCAAGGGGCCCGAGGGCATGATGGATGCGGAGACGCGCGCCGGCTTGAACGCCTTCGCGAACTACCTCGAGTCCCTGTTCGAGCGGAAGCGGCGGACGCCCGCCGAGGACATGATCAGCCAGATGGTCCAGGTCCAGGAGGACGGAGACATCCTCACCCCCCAGGAACTGCTGTCGATGGTGTTCATCCTCTTCTTCGCCGGGCACCTGACGACCGTCAACCTGATCGGCAACGGCGTCGTCGCGCTCCTGAGCCACCCCGAGCAGCACGCCCGCTTCCTCGAGGACCCCGCCGCCTGCGTCAAGGGCATGGTCGAGGAGACGCTGCGCTACTGGGGGCCGGTCGACTTCATCGGTGGCCCGCGCATCGCCCTGGAGGACCTCGACGTGGGGGGAACACGCGTGCCTCGCGGAGCGAAGGTGGCGGTGGGACTCGCCTCGGCCAACCGGGACCCCCGGCGCTTCGCCCACCCGGACGCGTTCGACATCTCGCGGCCCGATGCCCACCGGCACATCGCCTTCGGCAAGGGCATCCACGTCTGCATCGGCGCCCCCCTGGCGCGGCTCGAGGCCGAGCTGGCCTTCGAGACCCTGTTCCGCCGATGGCCACGGCTGCGGCTGGCGGAACCCGCCGGGCAGCTCGAACTCAGCATGGGGGCCGCTCTGCGCGGCTTCAAAAGGATCCCGGTCGTGTTTTAAGTGCGGCCATGACCTTCCCGAGAGTCCCGAGGCGCGTTTCGTGCTCCCCCTTCCTCGCCGCGCTCGCCCTGCTGCTGGGTGCGAGGGAGGGCCGTGCCGAGGAGCCGGTGACGATCGATCCGGCACGGCTGTCGGAGATCACCAGGACGCTCGCCTCGGACGAGTTCGCGGGCCGGGCACCGGGAGGGCCCGGCGAGGCCAAGACCGTCGAGTACCTCATCCGCCAGTTCAAGGAGGCGGGCCTGGAGCCCGCCGGCGAGAAGGGCGGTTGGACGCAGAAGGTCCCCCTGGTGCGCTTCCAGGTGCAGCAGGACGCCACCGTGAACCTGTTCGCCGGGGGCCAGGACACACCACTGCACCAGGGCCAGGAGGTGGTGGTCAACACGCTGCGCCCGGTGAGCCGCGTGAAGATCGACAAGGCCCCGCTGGTGTTCGTGGGCTACGGCGTCTCCGCGCCCGAGCGGGGATGGGATGACTTCAAGGGCGTCGACTTGCGCGGGAAGATCGCCGTCATCCTCATCAACGATCCCGACTTCGAGGCGCGCGAGGGAGAACCCGTCAGCGGCAGGTTCGGCGGCCGGGCGGCCACGTACTACGCCCGCTGGACCTACAAGTACGAGGAGGCGGCCCGACGGGGCGCGCTCGGAGCACTGATCATCCACGAGACTCCGGGCGCGAGCTATGGCTGGTCCACGGTCCAGGCGGGCTACGGCGAGACCTACGACATCGTCCGGGCCCAACCCTCCCGGGAGAAGGTGCTGATGCAGGGGTGGCTCCACCGCGATGCCGCCGTCGCGCTGTTCACGCGCGCGGGGTTGGACCTGGAGCAACTCAAGAACGAGGCCCGCACCGCGGGCTTCAAGCCCATCCCGCTCGCGGGCGCCCACCTGAGCACCGACTACCGCGTGACCCACACGCGCGCCGACAGCCACAACGTGCTGGGCAAACTGCCCGGCAAGCAGCGCCCCCGCGAGGCCATCATGTACGGCGCCCACTGGGACGCCTACGGCATCGGTCCGGCCGATGCCTCCGGCGACACGGTCCGCCATGGCGCCGTGGATGACGCCATCGGGCTGGCCGGCATGATCGAGATCGCGCGCGCGTTCCAGCGTGAACCGAGGCCCGCGCGCACGATCCTCTTCGCCGCCTGGACCGCCGAGGAGCGGGGCCTGCTCGGCTCGGAGTACTACGCCGAGCATCCACTCCAGCCCCTCGCCACCCTGGCGGCGAACCTGACCATGGACGTGCTGCAGACCGCCGGGCCCGCGCGCGACGTCGTGCTCATCGGCCATGGGCAGAACGAGCTCGAGGACGACCTCGCCCGGGCCGCCGCCAGACAGGGCCGCACCATCACCCCCGATGCGAAACCCGAGCGGGGCCTGTTCTACCGCGCGGACCATTTCTCGCTGGCCCGGCGCGGCGTGCCGGTGCTCCTGCTGATGGGCCTGGGCGGCGGCCACGATCTGGTGGAAGGAGGCCGGGAGGCCGGCGACAAATGGGTCGCGGATTACACCGCGCGCTGCTACCACCAACCCTGCGATGCCTGGAGCGCCCAATGGGATCTGCGCGGCACCGCCCAGGACGTGCAACTGCTCCATGACATCGGCCGGGAGCTGGCCACGTCCAATCGCTGGCCCCAGTGGAAGCCCGGCTCGGAGTTCAAGAGCGTCCGTGACCGCTCGGCATCCACCCGCAAGTGAGCGCGGACCCCCGGGGTGGGACACGCCCCTTCCACACTCTCAGCATTTGAGCGGACAGGCTCTCGGTCCCTGGTGGTCGATCCATTGGAGTCAAGGGGGCTCGGCCGACAAGAGAAGACACTCAGTTGTTCTATGCTCGGAACGTTCCCATGCTTCAGTTCCCTGGCTACTCCCTGCTTGGACTCCTGCAGTCCACCTCTTCCAACCTCCTGTACCGTGCACTGCGCGAGGTGGATGGCCAGCCCGTCATCCTGAAGACCCCCCGTTCCGACTTCCCGGGTGCCCGCGAGCGCGCCCACCTCCAGCACGAGTACACGCTCCTACAGCGGCTGCGGGACGCACCCGGCGTCGTCCAGGTGCACGCCTATGAGTTGCTCCAGGAGCGTCCCGTGCTCGTCCTCGGCAACGAGGGCGGCGCCTCGCTCTCCGAGCACCTGGATCACCCCTTCCCCCTCGCGCGCTTCCTGCCCATCGCCCTGGACCTGTGCACCACCCTGGCCGAGGTCCACCGCCGGGGCGTCATCCACAAGGACATCAAGCCCGCCAACATCCTCCTGTCCGCGTCCGGGCAGCCCTGGCTCATCGACTTCGGCATCTCCACCCTCCAGCGAACGCAGCACGTGGAGGCGGCGCCCGCCGCGCTCGTGGAAGGCACACCGGCCTACATGTCTCCGGAGCAGACGGGGCGGATGAACCGGGCGCTGGACTACCGCACGGACCTCTATTCCCTGGGCATCACCTTCTACCAATTGATCACGGGGCGGCTGCCTTTCACGGGGAGGGATTTGCTGGAGTGGTTCCACGCCCACCTGGCCCAGGCCCCCGTGCCCCCGCACCAGGTGATGCCTGGCCTGCCACCGGCCCTCTCCGCGCTGGTGATGAAGCTTTTGTCCAAGCGCGCCGAGGATCGCTACCAGGGAGCGGAGGGCCTGCGCTTCGACCTGGAGCGCATCCAGAACGGAGAGCGGGACTTCCCCCTGGGGCAGAAGGACGTGCCCGCGCGCTTCCTGCTGCCACAGCGGTTGTATGGCCGGCATGCCGAGGTGGCGACGCTGCTGGAGGCGTTCGAGCGCGTGGCCCAGACGGGCCAGCCGGAGTGGGTGCTGGTGCGCGGCTACTCGGGCATCGGCAAGTCCTCCGTCGTGAAGGAGCTGCACCAGCCAGTCCTGCGCAGCCGGGGCTTCTTCCTCCGGGGCAAGTTCGAGCAGTACCAACGGGACAAGCCCTACGCCCCCCTGGTGCAGGCCCTGCGGGGCCTCATCCAACACCTGCTGGCCGGCAGTGACGCGGAGCTGGCCTCCTGGCGCCAACGCCTGCTGGAAGCCCTGGAAGGTCAGGGCGGGGTGTTGCTGGAGATGGTGCCCCAGCTGGAGCTCATCCTGGGCAGACAGCCCGCCGTGGAGGACCTGCCGCCCGAGGCGGCCCAGAACCGCGTCCACCACCTCTTCCAACGCCTGCTGAGCGTCTTCGCCACGGGGGAGCACCCCCTCGTGCTCTTCCTGGACGACTTGCAGTGGGCGGACGCCGCCTGCCTCGCGTTCATCCAATACCTGATGGCCCACCCGGACACGCCTTCCGTGCTGTGGGTGGGGGCCTACCGGGACAACGAGGTGAGTCCCACGCATCCGCTCATGTTGACGCTCGCCAAGGCGCGCAAGGCGGGGACTCGGTTCGCGGACATCCACCTGGGAGCCTTGTCGCTCGAGCAGACGCACCAGCTCGTGGCGGATGCCCTGCCCGGGGCCCAGGAGGACATGGTGAGGCCCCTGTCCGCGCTGGTGTGGGAGAAGACGGCGGGCAACCCCTTCTTCCTGTTGCAGTTGTTGCAGACCCTCCACCAGCAGGAGCTGGTGACCCGCGCGCCCAAGGGCGGCTGGCGCTGGGACGAAGCGGGCGTGAAGGCGTTTGGCTACGCGGACAACGTGGTGGACTTCATGGCGGACCGGCTGCGCCAGTTGCCCCCGGCCACGCAGCACCTGCTCCAACTGGCCGCGGGCGTGGGCAGCTCCTTTCCGCTCTCCCTCCTCGCCCTGCTGTCCGAGCGGGAGGCCCCCGACGTGGAGCGCTGTCTGGAGCCGGCCCTGATGGAGGGGCTGGTGGTCCAGGCCGGTCCCCTGGAGCTGAGATTCCTGCATGACCGCATCCAGCAAGCCGCCCATGGCCTCACCCCCAAGGAGGAACGCGCGCGCCTGCACCTGCGCATCGGCCGCCTGCTGCTGCGGGGCCTGTCCCCCGAGGAGCTCGAGGAGCGCCTCTTCGACGTGGTGTCCCAGCTCAACGCGGGCGTGAAGCTGCTGGACGACGTCGAGGAGCGCACGCGCCTGGCGCACCTCAATGCCCGGGCGGGCTTCCGGGCCAGGAGCTCCACGGCCCATCAATCGGCCGTGAACTATCTCGGCCTGGCCTTCTCCCTGCTGCCCGGAGATCCGTGGGAGACCCACCCCGAGCTGGCCTTCAACCTGCGCCTGGCCCACGCCTCCAGCGAGATGGTGCTGGGCCATTCCTCCCAGGCCCTCCAATTGGTGGACGAGGCGACACGCCACGCCCGGACGCGCCTCGACACCGTCTCCGCGTACATCCTCAAGAGCCGCCTCCTGCTGCTCATGGGCGACGCCCAGGCCAGTCTGAGCAACCTCGTGGAGTGTCTGGAGAAGTTTGGACTCCTCCTGCCGCTCGACCCTTCCGCCGAGGAGCTGAGCGCCGCGGAAGCGGAGCTGGAAGGCTTGCTGGAGCGGCACTCCGTCGAGAGCCTGCTCGATCTGCCCGCCATGACGGATCCCGACGTGACGGCGACCCTGAATGCATTGGCGAGCCTGTGCACCCTGGCGCTGTTCACCAGACCCAGCCTGGCCACCATCGCCGCCCTGCGCGCCGTGGTCCTGAGCATCCACCATGGCAACGCGGAAGCCTCGGCGAACGGCTATGTCCTCTGCGCGACCTGGTATTGCATCGTCCGCCGGCAATACGAGAAGGCCCATGCCCTCGGCAAACTCGCCCACGAGCTGAGCGAGCGCCATCCCACGTCCATCTACCGGGGCCGGGTCCTCGCCTTCTACGCCGCCCTCGCCTGCCTTCGCGAGCCCTTCTCCCAGACCCACAAGTACTGCCTCGCGGCCTTCGAGTATGCGCTCCGGGTGGGAGACTCTCCAGCCGCCTGCGTGCACGGCTTCTCCATCAGCCGCACCCTCCTGGTCGAGGGCCGTGAGCTCTCCGAGACGCACCAGGAGATCCAGGCGTTCGTCGAGTACTCGCGCAAGTCCAACTTCCGGCTCTTCGAGCTCCTCACCCGCTATTACGAAAGGCTCGTGCAGCAACTGCGAGGGCTCACGCCCTCCTTCTCTTCTCCAGATGGAGACGGGTTCGATGAAGCGAGCGCCGAGGCGGTGATCATCAGCGGCCGCTCGGCGCAGCACCACAACATGTTTCTCTTCATCAAGCTCCAGTCCCGCTACATGTGTGGCGACTACGAGCAGGCGCGCCAGGCGCGCGCCCTCGCCACTCCGGAGGCGCGCCGGGTCCCCGGAGATACCGCGGCGTTCGCCTACCATCTCTATGGAGCGCTCACCCTCGCCGCCTGCTACCGCAACGCCTCCGCCGAGGAGAAACGGGAGTTCCTCGCCGACATCGAGGCCCACCGCCAACAGCTCGCGGGTTGGGCCAGCGGCTGCCCGGCGAACTTCGTCGCCGCCAAGCGGCTGGTGGCCGCCGAGCTGGCCCGGATCTCCGGCCACACCGAGCAGGCCCTGCGCTCCTACGAAGCCTCCCTGTCCGCGGCGCGCGAACACGGTTCGAACCACCTCGTGGGCCTCATCTGCGAGTTGGCTGCCCGCTTCTGCAAGGACCTGGGCCTGCCCTCGCTCACGACCGCCTACATCCGTCAGGCCCACGAGGGCTACCTGCAGTGGGGCGCCCATGGAAAGGTCCGCCAACTGGAGGAGCAGTGGCCCCAGCTCCTCGTCGTCGATTCCAAACAGGACACCACCACCACGGGGACGGGCGTGCAGCGCATCGACGCGCTCGCCGTCATCAAGGCCCAGCAGGCCATCTCCAGTGAGATCGTCCTCGAGCGGCTGGTGGCCACGCTCATGCGCGTCGCCCTGGAGAGCGCCGGAGCACAACGCGGCGCCTTCCTCCTGCTCCAGGACGACGCGCTCCAGCTCGTAGCGCTCCAGCCCCCGTCCGCGCGCCAGGGCGAGCCCCTCCAGCCCCACGAGCTGCCCCTCTCCCTGTTGGCCTACGTGCGCCGCAGCGGCGAGCACGTCCTGCTCGACGACACCACCCAGCCCCACCCCTTCTCCTCCGACGTCTACTTCTCCTCGTCCTCCGCCCGCTCCGTGCTGTGCCTGCCCGTGCGCCGCCAGGACACCCTCCAGGGCCTGCTCTACCTGGAGAACTCCCTCTCCTCCGAGACCTTCTCCCACGGCCGGCTCTCGCTCCTGGAGCACCTCGCCTCGCAGGCGGCCATCTCCATCGAGAACGCCCGCCTCTACGCGGACGTGCGCAAGGCAGAGACCGCCCTGCGCCACGCCAACGAGGAGCTGGAGGCGCGCGTCCAGCAGCGCACCCACGAGCTGCGGCAGGCCCAGGCCCGGCTGGTGGAGACGGCGCGCCGGGTGGGCATGGCGGAAGTCGCCTCCAGTGTCCTGCATGACGTGGGCAACGCCCTCACCAGCATCGTCGTGGACACCGCGCTCATGCGCGGCGCCGCGGCCACTTCCCGCGTGAACCGCTTCCGGCAGGCCACCTCCCTCCTGGAGGACAACCGCGCCCAGCTCGCGGAGTTCCTCACCCAGGACGCCCGTGGCCGCCACATGGTGGACTACCTCATCCGCCTGTCCGAGGAGCTGGAGCAGGAGCACACCTCGCTCTCCAAGAACCTGGAGGCGCTGGACTCCAACGTGGCGCGGGTGCGCTCCATCGTGGAGAGCCAGCAGGCACATGCCACCTCCACCCTGTTGATGGAGGAGTGCGACCTGGGCGAGTTGGTGGACGAGGCCCTGCGCCTGCAACAGGGCGCCCTGTTCCAGGCGGGCATCACCGTCTCCCGGGAGGTGCCAGCGCTGCCGCCCGTGAAGACAGACAAGCACAAGGTGCTCACCATCCTGATCAACCTGCTCAGCAACGCGCGTCAGGCCATGGAGGCCCACCCCCAGGACGACCCCCACCTCACCGTCCGCGCGACACTCGAGGACGGCTGGGTGCGCCTGCAGGTGGTGGACACGGGGGTGGGCATCGCCCCGGACATCCGCGAGCACCTCTTCACCCAGGGCTTCACCACCCGCGCCGAGGGCCATGGCATCGGCCTGCACTCCAGCGCGCTCGCCGCGCAGCTCATGGGCGGCCGCCTCACCCTGGACAGCGAGGGGCTCGGCCACGGCACCACCGCGACCCTGCTCATTCCCTTTCATACCCCGCGCGCCGTGGCCCAGCGCTGAGCACCACACAAGCGCGTCTTGCACCTGACGGGGAACGGGGATAGGGAGGCGCTCCCCCCTTCCCGTCGGAGCCCGCCGCCCGTGTTGGACCCCCGAGACCGCCGAGACCTGGCATGCCTGGGCCTGGTGGTCCTGGTGTACGGGCTCGCGTTGGCGCCGGTGCTCCACGCGGTGGTGGGCCATGGCCACTCCCATTCCCGGCGCCACGCCCCCGTGGCCCTGGAAGCGCGCGGCCACGAGCGGGAACCGGTCCTGGGCGCCGTGGGACACCAGCACCCGGTCGGCTCCGTGGAGCACCTGCTCGCGCTGGCCGTGGCCCGGGTGGAGGTACACGCCCCCGCGGTCCGCTGGACGCCCCTGCGGTGGGAAGTCTCCCGGGGGCCCTTGTCGCTGCCGGGTGAGCCGCCCCGCCCCACGGCGATGCCGCAAGGCCCCTAGTCCCGGCTCCCCTTTCTGAAGTCAGTCAAAAGCGTGCGCCCCGCGAAAGCGGGAGCGTCAGGCATTGGTCTGTCCGAGCCCCCCGTGATTCCACTCTGTTTGTTGCTCTGTGCCTCCCTGTCCCCCTGGGACGGTGGAGGAATGGAAGACGTCCCCCCCTTGTCCGAGGAGCGGCGCGAAGAGGCGCCCGTCCCGCCCAGTGAAGAGCCTCCCCCCGAGGAGCCCCCGCCCCCGCCCGCCGCGAACACCACGGTGCGCGCGGCGCGGCCGGCGCATGGCGCGTCCGAGCTCACGATTGACCGGGAGGTGATGGACGCGGCGCCCCGGAAGGGCGCGGTGGACGTGCTGCGGCTGGTGCCGGGGCTCGTCGCCTCGCGGCATGGCGGCGAGGGCAAGGCCCAGCAGCTCTTCCTGCGCGGCTTCGACGCGCTCCACGGACAGGACGTGGAGCTGAACGTGGGGGGCCTGCCCGTCAACGAGGTGAGCCACATCCACGCGCTGGGCTACGCGGACCTGAACTTCATCATCCCCGAGGTGGTGCGCGAGCTCCGGGTGACGGAGGGCTCCTACCGGGCCGCCCAGGGCGACTTCGCGGTGGCGGGGACGGTGCGGCTGGAGCTGGGACTCGAGGAGCCCGGCGTCCTGCTGTCGGGCACCCTGGGCCAGTACGGGCAGCACCGGGTGGTGGCCGCCTTCCGCCCGGGAGACGACGCGGAGACCTTCGCCGCGGTGGAGCTGGGCGAGGGCCAGGGCTTCGGACCGGGGCGGACCTTCGGGCGGGCCTCCCTGCTCGCCCAGGCGGTGACGGCCGTGGAGACGGGCGCGGGCACACTGCGGCTGCGAGCGCTCGCGGGCAGCTACACCACGCGCTTCGACTCCCCCGGCGTCGTGCGCGAGGACGACCTGCTCGCGGGGCGCAGCGGCTTCTTCGACGCCCCCTTCGCCCGGCAGGGCGGCGCGGCGACCCGGCATCAACTGCTGCTCGGCATGGAGCTGCCCCGGCGGGGCACGGAGCGCACGCGGCTGGAGGTCTTCGGTCTGCTGACGGACCTGCGCCTGCGCAACAACTTCACGGGCTTCCGGGTGGACGCGCGCGGGGACGGGCTGGAGCAGACGCATGACGCGCGGACGCTGGGCGCGCGAGCGGAGCACCGGCGGCACTTCCAGGTGCTCGGCGAGGACGTGGCGCTGGAGCTGGGCCTGGGCGCCCGGAGGGATGGCGCCACCCAGACCCAGCGCCGCTACCGGGAGACGGACGGCACCTTCTTCGCCAACGAGGTGGACGCCCAATTCGTGCAGACGAACGTGTGGGGCCACGCGGAGGCGCGGCTCGTCCTGGGCGCCTGGAGCCTGATGCTCGGAGGCCGGGCGGACGCGTTGGGCGTGGAGGTGTTCGACGCCCTCGCCTTCCAGGATCCCCGCTACACCGATGGCCAGGGCTACTCGCGCGGGGCCTTCGGCACGCACCTGGGCGCGAAGGCGGGGCTCGAGTACGCCCTCACCGACGACTGGCGGCTGTTCGCCAACTACGGGGACGGCTTCCGCTCGCCGCAGGCCCGGAGCCTGTCGGAGGGCGAGCGCACTCCCTTCGTCTCGGTCCGCAGCGCGGAGCTGGGCGCCCGGCGGGAGGGCGAGCGGGTGGCGGCGCAGCTCAGCCTGTTCGGCTCGCAGGTGGAGGATGACGTCTTCTTCGACCACACGGTGGGCACCACGGCCTTCACCGGCGAGACGGTGCGCGCGGGGCTGTCGGCGGCGCTTCAGGCCCGCCCCCTTCCCGGAGTGCTCGCCGCGCTGAGCGCGACGGTGGCGCACGCGCGGGTGCTCGCGACGAACACCCTGCTGCCCTACTTCGCGCCCCTGGTGGCCCGGGGTGACGTGGGCTGGAACCGGACCGTGTCCGTGTGGGGAGAGCCCCTGGCGCTCAGCGCGGGGCTCGGCATGACGCTGCTCGGGCCGAAGCCCCTGCCCTTCGACGAGTACAGCCGCACGGTGTTCCTCGCGGACGTGCTCCTGGGCGCGCGGCTGCGCGGCGTGGCCCTGCGGCTCGAGGTGCAGAACGTCCTGGATGCGCGGTGGCGCGACGGCGAGTTCGTGTACGGCTCGCGCTTCGATCCCCAGGCGCCCGCGAGCCTCGTCCCCAGCCGGCATTTCACCGCGGGACCGCCACGAACGGCCTCGCTCACCCTGGAGGTCCATCTGTGAAACGCGTGTCCCTTTCCCATGCGCTGCTGCTGCTCGTGCTCCTGACGAGCTGTGGCACGGGAGCCCAACGGCGCACCTTCCCCGTGGAGATGACGCTCCAACCGATGACGGGCCCGAACGAGCGGGGCTGGGCGGTGACCCCGGAGGCCCTCCATGTCTCCGTGGGCCCCGTGCGCTTCTACGAAGGGCACGTGCTGCTGTCCCACCGCGCCCCCCGCTTCGATCCCTTCTTGCTGCTGGGCGGCACGGCGTGGGCGCACCCGGGGCACTACCTCCCCGGCGACGCGCTGGCCGAGGTCCTGAGCACCACGGTGGTGGATCTGCTGGCGGCCTCTCCCACGGTGCTCGGCGAGGCCAACGCGGTGACGGGAGACTACGGCTCGATGGAGCTGACGCTGCCGGTCCCCCCGGGAGGCCACGCGGTGCGCGTCCGTGGCACGGCGACGCACGCGAATGGACAGCAGGTGCGCTTCGACGTGGTCCTGGACCTGCCCAAGCCCATCGAGGGCATCCGCTTCGAGCGGGAGCTGGCCGAGGAGGTGGGCCGGGTGCGCATCGCCGTCGACTTGAACACGTGGTTGGGCCGGATCGACTTCGCCACGGCATCCCCCGCGGACGCCGAGGGCGTGTCCACGTTCCCCACCGGAAGCCAGGCGATGAACGCCCTGGTGCGGGGCGTGGAGGACACGGGTGCCTACGTCGTGACGTGGGAGGAAGGAGCAACGCAATGAAGAAGCTGCTGCTGGGATTGGGCTTGCTGGGGCTGGCGTCGTGCGGTGGGGGCTCGGGGGACCTGACCCTCACCACCTATGGGGAGGACTACATCGAGAAGGAAATCCCCGCGACGGCGTTCGCGGATGGCTGGTCGGTGAAGTTCTCCAAGTTCCTGGTCACCCTCGGCGAGGTGAAGGTGGCCTCCCACGATGGAAAGGTGGCCGCGGAGTCCACGCAGGCCCAGGTGTTCGACGTGCACAAGCCCGGCCCCGTGACGGTGCGGAGCTTCACCGGACTTCCGGCGGCGGACTGGGACGCGGTGAGCTATGCCATCGCCCCGTCGGCGAGCGCACAGGCGGGCAACGCGAGCGCCGAGGACGTGGAGCGGATGAAGACGAGCGGCTGGTCCGTGTTCGTGCAAGGCGTGGCGACGAAGGGCACGGAGACGAAGCGCTTCGAGTGGGGCTTCCCGACCAACACACTCTACGAGAAGTGCGAGCACCCGGACCTCGGCGAGGGCGTGACCGTGCCCAACGGCGGTGAGGAGATGTTGCAGCTCACCATCCACGGGGACCACCTGTTCTTCGATGACCTCCAGTCGCCGGACGCGAAGATGCGCTTCGATGCGCTCGCCGCCGCCGACCAGGCGGGCATCGTCGGCGCGGATGGGCAGATCACCCTCGAGGAGCTGGAGCGGGTGGACCTGACGCAGCTGCCCCCGGACCAGTACGGCACCGGCGGCGCCTCGAAGGTGCGCAACCTGCGCGACTTCGTCACCGCCCTGGTCCGCACGGTGGGTCACTACCGGGGCGAGGGCGAGTGCGCGCCGCGCGTGCGCTGAACGCCCCGGGCCACCTCCCTGTGGAATACCGCCCCCTCACGCGGTAGAGGGGGGGCGTGACCAGGAGGTCGCCGTGAAGACACTGTTGGGTGGTATCGAGGCGGGAGGCACCAAGTTCGTATGCGCCGTGGGGACGGGCCCGGACGACATCCGGGCGCTCGTGCGCATCCCCACCACCACCCCCGAGGCCACCATCGGCCAGGCCCTGGCCTTCTTCCAGGAGCAGACGCGCCAGCACGGCCCCCTGGCCGCCCTGGGCATCGCGTCCTTCGGCCCGGTGGAGCTGCATCCGGACTCGCCGGCGTATGGCTTCATCACCTCCACGCCCAAGCCGGGCTGGAGGAACGCCGACCTGGCGGGTCCGTTCCGCCGCGCCCTGGACATCCCCGTCGGCTTCGACACCGACGTGAATGGCGCGGCCCTGGGCGAGAAACAGTGGGGCGCGGCCCAGGGGCTCGACACGTTCATCTACCTCACGGTGGGCACGGGCATCGGCGGAGGAGCGCTCATCAACGGCCGGTTGTTGCACGGCCTGCTCCATCCGGAGATGGGCCACTTCCGCCCGCCCCGCGACGCGAAGGCGGATCCCTTCCCCGGCTGCTGCCCCTACCATGGAGACTGCTTCGAGGGGCTCGCGTCCGGTCCCGCCCTGGAGAAGCGCTGGGGCCAGCCCGCCGAGTCCCTGTCGCCGGACCACCCGGCCTGGGCGCTCGAGGCGCACTACATCGCGCAGGCCCTCGCCAACTACATCTGCGTCCTCTCCCCCCAGCGCCTCATCCTCGGCGGCGGGGTGATGGCCCAGGGGCACCTCTTCCCGCGCGTGCGCGCCGAGGTGCTCCGCCTGCTCAACGGCTACATCCAGGCGCCCGCCCTGCTCGAGCACCTGGACTCGTACATCGTGCCCCCGGGGTTGGGAGACCGCGCCGGGGTGCTGGGCGCCCTCGCCCTCGCCCTGGACGCGGCACGTCCGGGGCGGGGCGGCTGAAGTCACGGCTGGAGCTGCGCGGAGGCGCACGCGGTCGCGTAGGCGCCCTCGCAGATCTGCGCGGGCGTCCAGAAGCCGTCCGCGACGACGGTGCTCTTCACGTTGTCCTTGGTGACGACCTGGGCGGGCAGGAGGATGGACGGCACGTCCTTCATGCCGTTGTTCACCTGGCCATTGACCCGGCCCGCCGGGGGCTGGCCCGTGCGCAGCAGCGCCACGGCGACCTCGGCGGCGATCTCTCCCTCCGTCTTGATGGCCTTGTAGACGGTCATGTACTGATCGCCGGTGAGGATGCGCTGGATGGCGGCCAGCTCCGCGTCCTGGCCGGTGACGGGCGGCAGCGGATTGAGGCCCGCCGCCTTCATCGCCGCGATGGCGCCGCTGGCCGTGCCGTCGTTGGCGCAGTACACGCCCGCGATGTTCTCCTTGCCCAGCCGCGTGATGGCCTGCTCCATCTGCTGCTGCGCCTTGTCCGGGCTCCAGTCCGGGGTGTCGTACTCGGCGCCGACCTTCAGGCCGCTGCCGTCGATGACGCTGTGCGAGCCCTTCTTGTAGAGCGTCGCGTTGTTGTCCGTGGGCGAGCCGTGGATCATCACGATGGTGCCCGAGCCCTTGCCATCCGCCTTCAGCTTGTCCGCCAGGGCCTGACCCTGGAGCTTGCCCACCTGCTCGTTGTCGAAGGAGATGTAGTAGTCCACGTCCGCGTTGAGGATGAGGCGCTCGTAGCTGAGCACCGCCACCTTCGACTGACGGGCGCGTGCGACGATGGCCGCCGAGGAGGCCGAGTCCACCGGATCCAACACGAGCACCTTCGCCCCGTTGGTCAGGGCCGCCTCGGCCTGGTTCTGCTGCTTGGCGGCGTCCTGGTCGGCGTTGCTATAGAGGATCTCGCAGTCCGGACACAGCTCGCGCACCTTGCGCTCGAAGTGCGGACGGTCATGGGTCTCATAGCGGGCCGTCTTCGACTCGGGCAGCAGCAGGGCGATCTTCCCGCCCGAGGCCGCCGCGGGAGCTCCGCCCTCCTTCTGGGCCGTGGCCGGAGCGCCCTTGGCGTCGGGGTTGTCGCGCTTGCAGGCGGGGGCCAGGAGCAACAGCGCGGCGAGCATTCCGGCGGTGCGAATCGGAGACGTCGGTGAATGCATGTGCATCCGTCCTTCTTCAGAGGAGAAGATCTCCTCAGGGGGTAAGGAGCGGCATCCTGGCGCCGTCCCGGAAGGGACGACAAGTTTTCGAGTCGGGCCCCCGCGCCGCCTCTCGGGAAGAGGAGGCGGCTGGGGAAAATTCTGGCAAGGGTGTGTCCCGGATTGTCTACCTCCGGCCAGTCAGGGCCACGAGCAGCGGATTCTCCCGGTACTCCCTCCAGAACTCCGCGCCGAACTTCTCCACCGCCTCGGGAGGAATCTCGAAGTGCCGCCACTCGAGCTGGCGGAAGCCGGCCTGCGTCATGGCCCACTCATAGGTGGACGTGGACCACCGGCAGTAGTCGACGTCCGCGGGGGGAGACGAGTGGAAGCGCGCCCGGGCCACATGGCGCTCCCCCTCGAGCCGCTCGCCGAGCACCTCGAAGCCGTACTTCCCCCAGTTCCCCTTCTCCAGCACGAAGTGCGGATCAATGGTGAAGGCGATGAAGCGTCCGCCCTCCACGAGGTTGGAGTAGGCCCCGCGGCACATGCCCAGCAACTCGTCCCGGGTGAATGCGTAGTTGAGCAGGTAGATGGCCGTCACCAGGTGGAAGTCTCCCAGGTGGGGGAGCTGGGCGGCATTGGCGACCTGGTACTGGATGCCTTGCCGATGCTCCTGCTCCCGCTGCCGGGCGATCGCCACCATCTCCGGGGAGACGTCCACCCCGATGACGTTCTCGGCCCCCTGTTGTTTCAACAACCGCGTGTAGTAGCCAGCGCCGCAGGCCAGATCCAAGGCACGCTGGCCGTGCAGATCACCCACGAGCTTCAAGAACGTATGCCGCTCCGGGATGGGCAGGGGCGCCGTGTCCTTGAATTGCTCGTACTTGTTGCCCACGGTGTCGTATTGCGCCGCCATGTCGCATGCTCCCCACGGACTCCCCTGAATGGGGCCGGTCCGTGCGAGGCATTCTGCCCTGGAACCCACTCGAATGACCCTGGAAGAAGAAAGACAACACGCCCAGCTTTCCTTCCTCGCCAGCGGCCAGCCGCTCGAGGTGGGCGATCGCTCCACCCTGCCCTTGCCCCTGGACACCCTGGTGGCCACCACGGCCCACGACGCGCACGTGGTGCAAGTCATCGAGTCCGGACTGACCGCCTCCGTCTATCGGCTCCAGGCGGGCGGACGTCATTGGACGCTCAAACGCAAGCGGCCCGAGAGCCGGGTGAAGAACGTGGATGGGCAGACGTCGTTCCTCAACGAGGTCCAGCGCCGGAGGGACTTCACTGAACTCAAACGCGATGCGTCAAGCGCGCCACGCTTCACCCATATCGTCGAGACGCACTATGCGTCCCTGCTCGATGGGGTGATCCTCTCGCCCTGGATCGAGGGGGAGCGGCTCCAGCGCTACGACGGCCGGGTCTACGCGCAGCTCTTCGGCGCCATCGTGAACCTGGAGCTGCATGGCTTCTTCGAGTGGGACTTCTGCCCGGGCAACGTCCTGGATGACGGTGAGCGGGTGACCCTCTTCGACTTCGGCTACATGTACCGGTTCGAGCCGCGCCAGCACTACAACAACAACGGGCTCGCGACGCCCCTGTTCCATGGCATCGAGCGCTTCGAGACGCGCAACTTCTTCGACCACCTCCTGCGCAATCCCCAGGGCCTGGACGAGCGGCAACGCCTGTGCGCCTACCGGGAGGAGAAGACGTACGCGCTCGAGCACTACGAGGACAAGCGGGCGCGGCTGGAGGCCATGGGCGCCGAAGAACACGTGTTGTCCTGGCAGCGAGGCATCAACGAGCGCTGGCAGCGGGCCTTGAGGAGCGACGAGGACTTGCGGCGCCTGTACCTCGTCGAGGGCTTCCGCTCCCACGTGCTGGACCTGTTCGATGACCTGCACGGCCAGTCCTGCACGCCGACCACCCTCCAGCGGGCCGACTGGGCCCTGGGCGTCCTCCGGGAGCACTTCACCCTGCTGCGTGAGGAGCAGGGGTTCTTCTTCGGGGACGAGTCGTTGACCCAACCGGAGTTGCTGCGCAAGTACGAGCAACTCCGGGAGAAGGCCCTGGAACACCAACTGTGGCCCTGACCCGGCGAGTCGCCACCCTGTCCGAGAAGTTGGCCCCGCGAGGGAGTCTCACCAGGTAGGTATCCGCCCCGGTGAGCTGCTAGCGTGTGGCGCCATGAACGAGCGGGACACGCCGGACCTGCCGCCCGGCACGAACGTCAACGGCGCGATCATCGAGGAGCTGGTGGAGCGAGGGGGCTACGGCACCGTGTACCGGGCACGGGACAAGCTGACGGGCATCCTGTTCGCCCTCAAGTTCGTCCCGCTCTACCGGGCCAAACAGTGGGCCGAGCGCGAGGGCGTGCTCGCCATGCCCTTCCAGCACAAGAACCTCGTGCAACAGATGGGCTTCAGCTACTGGCCGCCGGTGCTGCCCGAGTTCTTCTGCTTGAAGATGATTTACGTCGAGGGCCGCCCGCTCGACGTGTGGGCCTGGGAAGACAACCCCGATACGTGGGCCGTGGTGGGCAAGCTGGTGGGGGTGTCACGGGGGCTGGCCGTGGCGCATGACAAGCATGTCGTCCACCGGGACGTGAAGGAGGCCAACATCGTCGTGCGTGACGAGGATGGGGAGCCGGTGCTGTTGGACTTCGGGGCCGCCAGGCGAGAGGGGCAGACCACCATCACCGAGGGCCTGTTTCCCCCGGGGACACCCCACTACCGCAGCCCGGAGGCGTGGCGCTTCGGCCTGGAGCACTGGAACGACCGGCGAGTCACCTATCGGCCCGGGAAGGCGGACGACCAATACGCGCTGGGCGTGGTGCTCTACCGGCTGCTCACCCGTCGTTTTCCCTTCGAGGTGGCGTGGGATGACGAGGCCTCGGTGCAGGCCGTCATCCACCAGGAGCCCCTGCCGCCGCACATCGTCAACCCCAACGTGCCGCTGGTGGTGAGTGACGTATGCATGAAGCTCTTGGAGAAGACGCCGGAGAAGCGCTACCCGAGCGTCCTGGAGTTGGTGAAGGAGCTGTCGCACCTGCAGGCCCGTGCGGATGCTTCCTGGCAGGTGCCCCTGCATGACGGCCCCCGTGGACCGAGGCAGGGCCGCCGGGGGGCCGCGGCGCGGAAGAAGCCCGAGGCGGCCGAGCCCTCCGTGGAGCCCACTCCGGCGACACCGACTCCGGCCTCGGTGGCGCAGGTGCCCGTGCAGGCCATGGCGCTCCAGGCGCTTCGGCGTGCGGCGGTGTGGATGGCGGTGCTGGTGGGCGTGGCCCTTGCTGGGGGGTGGCTCGCGCGGCGGTGGAAGCCCGAGTCCCCATCCGTGGCATCCTCCGCCCCCTCCCCAACGTGGAAGTCACTTCCCGGTCAGGAAGTGGCGCCCTCGTGGCCGCCGCCGGAGATTGAGCGGACCGCAGCTCCGCCCCCGGCGAAGCAAACCCCTGCGGTCGTCGCCTCGCTGGTGACGCGACCCAAGGACGACGCCTTGAAGAAGCAGCAGGCCCCCAGCCCCCCGGGGGACAAGAAGCAGAAAGGGGCCCTCTCAACCGTGGCCAGGTGGTGTGTCGGCGCCGCCGCTGCCGCCAACACGGCGTGTCCCGGTGCCCAGGTGCGTCCCGCCCCCGAAGCCGAAGCGTGCCCGGCGGGTGCCGTCGAGACCATGACCGAAACGCTCGGCATCAACATAGGGGCAAAGGTTGACGGTCTATTCGCCCCCGACGGTCCCCAGCGCCAGTTCGTCTCCGTGCGCGAAGGACTCACCTCGGTGAAGACCGGCGGAACGCGGGGAAAACTGCCGGTGGGGACCAGCCTCCACGGACGCCTCTACTTCGGGGAAGGTCGCGTCTATGGCCGGTTCACCGAGGCCCAGACCCCCACGGGGGACACCTACAAGGTCTGCATGCAAATCTTCACCGGGGAGCGTATGGCCAAGCGAGGTGGTGGGTACTACAAGCCCGGTCCCGGTACTGAGATGGAGTCAGGGAGTACGCCGGACAATGTCCTGATTTTCTGGATCGAAGACCTGGAGGCGGTGGATCGCTTCGAGTGAACCGGCACAGCGATTGGCGGGCCGCAAGCCCGATACGGCCCCCACACTACCAGGGGGGGAGGTGTGGTAGAGGCCACGTCTCCGGTCTCGTCCCGCCTCGTGAGGTTCCCGTTCGTGTTCGCCTCGTCCCCCGCCGCCCTCCTGGCGCTGGTGCTCCTCGCGGGGGCCAGCGCCACCGCCGAACCTCTTCTCCCGGACTGTGAGGCGTCCCCGTCCCACGTGGAGCTACCAGCGGAGCCCACTGGGAAGGTGGAGGAGGTGTGCATCAGCCCGGAACTGCCCATCACCTTCCGCTTCGATTCACCGCTGGTGCCGGGCTCGCTGGAGCTGCAAGAACGCGAGCGTTTCGAGGACGTGGCCCCTGGGACGCGGAGCTTCACCCTCCACCCTCCGGCGGCTCTCCAGGCTGGGGAGCAGTTCAACGTGGTGGTGCGCTTCGCGGACGGGTCGGCTCCGACGAGCGCCACCTTCATTCTGGTGGGACACCCCGCACTCGGGACACGGCAGGTGAACGTGTTCCGCCACAAACGCACCGTGGAGGACTACCAGAAGGAAACCCAGGAGGAGCGCAAGAAGTCCCAGCAACTCGGCCAGGAGCTTGAACGCCTGCGGATGGAGAAGGGACCGGGTGGTCTCGCGGGGCTGATCGCCAGCGGGTTGATGACGGTGGACGACCCAGGCGTGAAGGCCGAGCACATAACGAGACATGTCACCCAGCCCGCGAGCAACGCTCTCGTTCTTCGCCGTGTCTTCAGCTACCGCGTCACCACTCGTCAGGAGAACGTGTTGCGGGTAGCCGTGGCCATGCAGTTGGTGAACCAGGGCACTCAGCCCTGGGCGCTCAAAGATGCGGCGCTGGTTGGCAAGGACCAGGAGCCCAAGCCGATGAAAGTGAGCTGGCAGCCCTCGCCCATCCTGCCGGGCGCAAATGAGGCGGAAGTGGTCGTGGTGGAGTGGGAACTGACGGCCCGGGAAGCCCAAGGCCCCTTCACCTTGAAGCTGTGGGACCAGAGTGGGAAGCGTCTCATCACCCTCGGCAACGTGACCTTCCCGTGATTCCTGGCTCTCCTGCGTGTGTCAGACTCACTGGGTAGTTCCTCGGACTGGCAACCCATCAGGGGATAGCCATCACCACGGGAGTTCCCATGAAGCTGGCCGAAGCGGTGGTGTTGTTGGTGTTTCTCACCGGATGCGCGACAACCCAGGGGACGGGAGGTTCTGGCCCTTCGCCCTCACCGGGGGCCAAGCCCGCCGTGAAGAAGGAACTGCCCTGGTTGAACGTGCCCGGCGGACGGATGAAGACGACCCTCTTCTATGGCCCCTGGCAGTGTCGCCGGGAGTTCATGAACGGGTGCCAGAGGGAGTGCGCTAGCGAGGGCTACAAGCTCATGGGCTGCATGTGGCTGGCCGATTTCAAGTTCGACTGGGAGGGACGCCTCGTTGCCTTGCCCGTTCCCGTCAAGGGCGGGAGCCGTTACGGCATCTATCACTGCTGCTGCAACTACACAGAACTATCGAAGGAAGAAAACGAGACCCAGCGCGATACATGGGACGCCTTCAGAGTCTCATTCCGGGATGATTGGTCAAAAAAGTTCGGGCAGTGGCCCTTCGAAAACGGGGAGAATTGGCCAGGGCACCATGTTCATGACCTGAAGCACGGTGGCAACCCGGTGGACCGTAACAACATCATTCCCGCGCAGCCGGGTGTGCATAAGGTCTTCTCCAAGGCGTACCCCGCTTGCTACGGTGGCCAATCGCCCTGGAATACAGTGGGGCCCGACTTGCCCTACACGGACAACTGATGATGACCACACCGATGAGCCGCCTGCTCGAAGAGGTCTCCCGCGCGCACTTCCCGTATCCACCCGCCACGCCCGAGGAGATCGAGGAGTTTGAGTGGAGGGGGGGGTGGCGTCTGGACCCGGACCTGCGGGCCTTCTATCTGCATTGCAACGGGGCGGAGTTGTTCAAGCAGCGGCCAGGTTGCCCTTACCGCATCCTTCCCTTGTCCGAGATCATCCGGGCGCGGGTGGCCATCTACGACGAAGACGATGACCAGTGGGGTCCCGCTTCCGTGTATGCACTCTGCTATGTTCAGGACGGCGATTACGTGGTGGTGGATGTGGGCCGCCAGGAGAACGGACGTTACCCCCTCGTCGATGGCTGGCATGAAGCATGGCCAGACCCGAAGCAATGCGGCCAGATTGCCAGTTCCTTCTCGGAGTTCTTGGAGGAAGCACTGCGGAGCAAGGGGCGCCAGTACTGGTTGAAGCGTGCCGCCGGGCGTTGAGGGGTCCGGCTGTCGTCGATACCCAACCTGCCCCTATCCCTATATGGACTGACGATGGCCACGCCCATGAGCCGTTTGCTGGAAGAAGTCTCCCGCGAGCACTTCCCAAATCCTCCTGCCACGCTCGAGGAGATCGAGGCGTTTGAGCGGCGGATGGGCTGGAAGCTGGACCCGGACCTGCGAGCCTTCTACCTGCACTGCAATGGAGCCTCTCTGCTTCGGAGGCCGGACTCGCCCTATGAGTTCTTTCCCCTGTCGAAGATCGTCCGGGCACGAGTGGCCATCCGTGGAAAGGATGATGATTCGCGTGGCCCAGCCTCGATGTATGCGCTCTGCTACGTGCGCGACAGCAACTATGTCGTCGTGGACGTGAGACGACAGGTAGACAGGCGGTATCCGCTCATTGATGGAGACCGTGAAACGTGGCCCAACCTGGAATACTGCACGCAGATCGCCCGCTCGTTCTCGGAGTTCTTGGAGCAGGTGCTGCGCACCCGGCGTAGCCTCTACTGGCTGGGGGAGTGAGACCGTGGCCATAGTCAGAATGCCACGAACCCGGTCCACCAAAGCGGGGATCACATGGGATTGGACAACAGTCTTGAGCTATCAACCGATTTGAAACCCGCGCAAGTATTGCGCCTCATGGCCGAGAGATTCGGGCTCGAGTGGAGCGATGATGACCATCTACTCGGGCCGGCAATATGGGTCAGCGCGATTGAACCAGATCAAGATTTCAAGCTCATGATTGAGGAGGCATTTCATTTCAGACCAGACCTGTCCGTTGGATTTCGACTCGACCCCAATAGCGGCGAATACAAGGAGGGAAATCGCATCATGCTGCGCGCGACGATGTTCCTGCTGGAGCATGGGCGAGATGGGGTCCTGCTCTTCAACGGGGAGCACATCGTTTTGCAGAGGCTCAGCGGGCACCTGGTGCTCAACGAAGACTCCAAGAACTGGACGGACGGGCTACGGCTGGAAAACGAGATTCACCTGCCCCACGAAAAGCGGCCCTTGCCATCGCCCCTATTGTAGCCGCCGCGTCTGATGTCGAGTTCGGCAACTGACGTTGAGGCATCGCATGGGCGACAAGATCACGCTCAAATCGGCAAAACAAACAAGAAGGGAGCAGTCAGATGGATTGGAGGACACTCGATCTACATGGTGCCGCGAGCATTTCGCGGGTGGTGGGCCTCTTCGAGATCTGCGACATGCGAGGCATTCCATGGACCAGATACAAGATCAAGGTCCTTGAGCGAAGCTCCGGAGGCTTCGTCGCAGTCGCGAATGTGTGCGTGAGAGACGCCAATGGAGCCCCCGATGGAGAAGCTGGACTGGGACGGACAGAGGTCGAAGCCCTCCAGGATTTCATCAAGAGATTTGGTGAGACACTGAACTCTCGCACAAACTGGCAAGAGGAAGACTTTGAATGGAGCGACCCGCAGGAATTCTGAGGGACGGAGCAACAGCGAACTCCCGTCCAACGCCGACCGGAGTTGCCTCGCGAGTACGAGCAACTCCGGTCGGAGGCCCTGGAATACCAACCGCGGCCCTGACGCGGCGGGCTACCGGCCGAGCAATTCGATCTCCGCCAACTGGGTGATCGAGTCGCCGTGGGTCTCGTTGATCTGCAACCGGTACTGGCTGTAGGCCGTGTTGTTGTTCACGGCGAAGGCCCGCGTCTGATACCGCCAGGGGAAGTCCTGCCCGGTGCGCGTATCCAGGGTCACCCAGGTGGAGCCGTCATTGGAGGCCTGGAGCGACCAGCTCCGGGGATCCCGCCCGGGGAAGTCATTGGCGGACGTCAGCGTGTACATCTTCACCGTCTTCGCCCCGGTGAGCTGGTAGCGGATCCACGGGGTGGACTGGAAGGCGAGCCACTTCGTCAACGAGTCGTCGTCGAAGCCCTGGGCGGCGCCCTCACCACTCCCGGCGTTGTCCGCGCTGGCGGAGATCGTTCCCCCCTTGGCGACATCGGCCAGCGGTTGCGGCGCGGCGCTGCCCGTGGTGAGCGAGGGAGGCAGATCACTCGCGCCCGAGCCCCAGTTCGTCGCGGACGCGCCCATCGTGAAGTCCAGCGTGCCGCCGTTCACGAGGGCCGAGTGGGGCAGGTAGTTGCGCGTATACGCCTGCCCATTCAGGGAGACGCCCTGGATGTACCGGTTCGTGTCGCTGACGTTCGGGGCGTTGATGACGAGGTCCTTCCCGTTCTCCAGGTGGACCGTCATTTTCGTGAAGTACGGAGCGCCCACGGCGTACTCCGGCCGGCCCATGCTCACCGGATAGAAGCCCATCGCGCTGAAGAGGTACCACGCGGACAGCTCGCCGTTGTCCTCGTCACCCAGGTAGCCGTACCCGTTGGAGAGACCGGACTGGTACTGGGTATTCAAGACGTCCCGCACGCGCTGCTGGGTCCGCCACGGCGTCCCCGCGTAGTTGTACATGTAGAGCGTGTGGTGCGTGGGCTGGTTGGAGTGGCCGTACTGGCCCATGTTCACGTCGTAGGCTTCCTTCATCTCGTGGATGACGCCGCCGTAGCAGCCCACGTCGTAATCCCGGGCCGCCGAGAACAGGGCATCGAGCTTGTTGGCCAGCCCGCTCCGCCCTGAATAGAGATTGGCGAGCCCCTGCCCGTCCTGGGGCGCGAGCACGCTGTAATGCCAGGCATTGCCCTCGGTGTACTCACAGCCCCACCGGTTCGCCTTGAAGTCCGCGTCCGAGGTCCGCCACGTGCCATTCGTGTTCTTGCCCCGGAAGAACCCCACCGAGGGCGAGAAGAGGTTGACGTAGTTCAGGGAGCGGTTGAGGAAGTATTGCGCGTCCTCGGTCTTCCCCAGCGCCTGGGCGAGCTGGCCGATGCCGAAGTCGTTGAGGTAGCCCTCCAGGGACCAGGACGTCGACTCGCCCACGCGATCCTGCGGCGTGTAGCCGAGGAAGATGGAGCGATCCATTCCCTTGCGGCCCCGGGCCGCATCGCTGCTGTACGTCGCCGCGTTGCGCAGCATGGAGTCATACGCCGCGGCCACGTCGAAGTTGCGCACGCCCTTCAGGTAGGCATCGGCGAAGATCACGTCCGAGTTCGTGCCCACCATGATGTTGGCATAGCCCGGCGCGGACCAGCGCGTCACCCAACCCCCGTCCTTGTAGCCATTGACGAACCCGTCGATCATCTCGCCGGCCCGGGTGGGAATGAGCAGGGAGTAGTAGGGCCAGGTCGTGCGGTACGTGTCCCAGAACCCGTTGTTGACGTACACCTTGCCCGTCTTCACGGGATGGCCGCTCGCGTAGGGCGAGGCGTAGCGGGGCGTGCCTCCCACGTTCTCCCAGGCGGAGTTCGGGTACAGGAACGTCCGGTACATGTTGGAGTAGAGGATCGTCTTCTGATCCTCCGTGGCCCCCTCCACCTCGATCTTGCCCAGCAGCGCGTTCCAGGCGTTCTGCGCCTCCTGCTTGACGGTGTCGAAGCTCTTGGTGCCAATCTCCTGCGCCAGGTTGTCCTGGGCCTGGGCCACACTGAGGAAGGAGGTGGCGATCGCCATCGTCACCTTCTCGCCCGGGGAGGTGCTGAAGCGCACCCAGGACGTCACGGCGCGCTGCCCCGTCACCTTCTGGGACTCCGCGATCGCCTTGCTGAACCTCGCGTAGAAGTACATGCGGGGCGCGGGACCCCACCCCGTCGCGTGGTCCGTGTAGCCGGAGACCACGCCATTGGCCTGGTCAATCGTGAGCGAGCCATTCTTGCCATCCACCGTGTCGAACAACACGTAGGAGCTGGTGCCCGGGAACGTGAAGCGCCACGACGCGCCGTGGTCCGTGGGCGCGATCTCCGTCTGGAGGCCGTTGTTGAACCTCACGCTGTAGTAGTGCGCCCGGGCAATCTCGTTGGCGTGGCTGAAGGCCGCGGCGCGGCTCGCGCGGTCCGCCGTCACCGAGCCCGTCTGGGGCATCACCTGGAACGTCTGCCGATCCCCCATCCACGGGCTCGGCATGTGGCTGATGGTGAAGGCCTGGATCGCGCTCCGGTTGTAGTCGTAGATCCAGCTCGTCGAGTTCGCATCCGTCATCGGCGTCCAGAAATTGAAGCCGAAGGGCACCGCCGCCGCCGGGAACGTGTTCCCCCGCGAGTAGCCGCCACCGGAATTGCTCCCTCGCAGCGTGTTCACGTAGTCCGAGGGAAGCGCCAACGCCTCCCCCGCCCAGAGTGGACACAGCAGGAGCACGCCCAGCATCTTCTTGCTTGGAATCACCAAGGCACCGCCTTTCGTGTGATGGTCGGGACCAGCAATCCCGGCATAACACGGATACCTTGATCTTCCTCCTGGAGTCCGCGAGTATTCACGGGTCGTCGGCGAGCGCATGCTCCACACGCACCGCGTCACCATGGCGGCTCAAACCAACCCGCACGCGGGCCGGGGGGAAGGCGCCCCCCGGTCCCGGGCGGCTCAGGTGCGCAGGAAGGCGCTCGCGTCGGGCAGTCCGCTGCCGGACGTGTCGACGCCCATCGCGGTGAGGATGCCCGAGAAGATGTCCGGCTCGTTCGACTCCACCTTGCCGGGCTGGGGCGCGCCGGTGCGCGGGTCGAAGCCATAGGTCAGCGTGGTCTTCGGATCCACGCCTCCGAGCACCGTGTTGCCCCGGACCCTCGGCGAGAGAATCATGAACCCGTTGTTGAGGTCATGCCCGGTGCCGAAGACCTCCACGCCCTCCGTCCGGTTGCGCGTGCGCCCGAACTCGGTCGCCATGTAGATCAACGAACGGTCCCACAGGCTCTCGCCGCTCGAGTCGAAGGGCTCCGACTTGAGCAGCTCGATGAGCTTGTCGATCGTGCCCATCAGGCGCGACCACATGAAGGCCTGGATGGCGCGGTGATCATTGTGGCTGAAGTCGAAGGCCAGCGGCGGGTTGGTGAACGTGAACGGCTGGGTCAACGCCACGTTGAACGACGGGCCCAGCGTCACCGTCACCGACACCCGGTGCTTGATCAGCAGGAAGGCCAGCGCCGCCTGCGCCTCCACGGGATCCGTCTCGAAGAACGGGAAGACCGCGCGCAACCGCTCCGCGTCGGCGGAGCTCGACAGGCCATACTCCGAAAGCGGCGTCTTGGACGGATCGTCGCGCATCACGTTGAGGCGGCTGATGAGATCCTGCGCCTCCAGGGCGGGCTGCCCCGAGGTGCGCTGCTCGTTCCACAGCTTGAGCGCCGCCGCGTCGTCGAAGGTCTTGCCGAAGACCGACTGGGCATCGAGCGAGTTGCGCACGCCGCGGGCCAGGGCCATCACGTCGCGGGAAGGCGCGCCCTTGAGGCCCTTGATGCCATCCAGGCCCAGGGGCCAGAGCGAGGGGTTGGCCACCACCTCGCCGTAGCAGTGCGAGGGGAGGGAGCTGTCGGTGCCGCGCTCGGAGAAGCCCGAGTTGCCCATGTTCACGTTGGGAATGGGGAAGCCCGCGCCGTACTGGAGGGCCACGCACTCCTGCAACGTCCGGCCGCGCCAGGCGCCGTTGCCGGTGAGGCTGCGCTTCTGCGCGATGACGTGGTTGACCGACGTGCCCACCGAGGTGGCCACCAGCATGGAGTCCTTGTACTTCTTCACGAAGGCCGACTGGTCCGTCTTCACCGGATAGGGGATGTTGCCCAACTGGCCTTGCACCTTCACGGCGCGGAACGGCGAGCCGTCCACCACCTCGAGCTGCGAGTCGGCAAAGGTATTGAGCCTGGCGGCGTTGCCGCCCGCCGCCGTCGTCTCCGCGGCGCGCACCGCCAGCATGCTGTCGATGATGGAGGCGCCACCCACCGCGCCCACCACGATGAGGAAGCGGGGCTTGCCATCCAGGCGCGCCTGGCGCACGCCTCCGAGCTGCTCGAGTGCCGCCGGGGTGGTGAGCGCGTCCCGGCAACCCGTCAGCAGGGGGCTCATCGCGGTGCCCGCCGCGCACATCGACAACGCCTTCAACATTTCCCGGCGCGAGAGCCGTCCATTGTTTCTCAGTGACATGACGTTCCCTTAGAAGAAGACGGATTCGGCGGAGGAGAGGACGGCGAAGCAGGAGGCGATCATCCAGTCACGCCCCGGCGTCTGGCTGCCCTTGGACTCGATCTCGGTGGCCAGTTGCGACAGGGTGCCCACCTCGTGCTCCGTGGGGTTGCGCACCAGGGCGCGCTGGTAGAGGGCGGTGATGGCGTCGCGCACCGGCGCGCCTTCCCGGTTCGCCAGGCGCCCCTGCGCGTCGAGCTCGATGCCCTTGAACACGCTCGCCTCCCCAGGGGTGGCGGCGTCGAGCGAGACGCGCTGGATACACGCCGCCAGCGCCACGCGATCGATGGCGATGGGAGTCGTCACGCCCGAGGACGTCAGGGGCTCGTAGAGGCCGACGCCGTAGGGCTCGACACCGCCCAGGGCCACGGTGTGCACGTACGTGGTGCAGGGGTACAGGCCCAGCTCGTTGCACACCTGCTCCGGCGGCAGCGACAGCGCCGAGGCGAAGTGGGCGGTGAGCTGCTCCGGATTCTTGAAGCGCAGGTTGTTGCGCGAGGAGGGAGCCACCTCACCGGAGCTACCCGTGCCGGCATCGGCGGGCGGCGTCCCGGCATCCGGCCCCGAGGGCGCGGGCGCGGGGCACGCGGAGAGGACACAAGCGGAGGACAACAGCAACACGCGAAGGAAATCAGGGCGCACCGTAGGCCTCCGTGCGGATCAGGTCATGAAGCATGCGCTGCACGCGGTACTGGTGCGTGTCCTTGAAGCGCTTCCAGGTGGCGACGAACTCGGTGTGCTCCTCGGCGGTGGGGGGGTGGCCCACGAGCAGCTTCCAGTAGTCGGTGGCGGCGGAGATGGCGAAGGCATCGCTGTTGGCGCCGACCTGCGCCCACTCGACGAGGTTGCTCACCGGCTGGCCGAAGAGGTAACCGGTCTCCGGCATCTGGGTGATGATGGGCGTGGCGTTGGGGAAGCGCTTCTCGATGCGGCCGGGCACGTAGCTCGCCCAGGGCACCTCGGGATTGCGCGGGAAGGACAGGCCCTCGTAGTTGCGGAAGGGGTAGCTGAGCGGATCGAGCGTCGCATGGCAGGCCGCGCAGGCGGGCGCGGTCACGCCCTTGCCGTCGTAGTCGCGGGGCTCACCGGGGATGCTGAAGAGGCCCTCCTGCTTGGCGATGTCGAGACCCAGATACGCCCGGTAGGCCTGGGACGCGGCGTTGCGCGGCAGCGCGCTGAACATCACGAAGTAGATGAGGCTCCACGTGGAGGTGATGTTGCCCGCGCGGTGCAGCTCATCCACGGCCTGCATCGGCAGCGAGGGCACCGCCGAGTAGCGGGTGGGATTGGTCTCCCGGAGCACGTAGTGTTTCGCCGTCATCACCGCGCGTGCGTCGTGATCGTCGAGCTGCGCGTAGGCGTAGAGCGCGTAGTCGTCATAGTAGTCGGCGAGGGGAACGGCACCTTTGTCCTCTCCGGCCTTGAGCGAGCCCACCGGGCGGACCTTCGGGTGCGCCAGCTTCCACAGCTGCCCGTTCTTGCCGCGCCAGAACTCGCTCTGGGTGCACCGGTCCAGCTCGGTGTCGAGCCGGGCGAGCTGCGCATCGGCGCTCAACGCGCTGAACTCCTGGAGCTGCGCGTAGGTGATCGGGGTGCCACAGAAGTCGAGCAGCAGGCGCTTGTAGGCGAAGCGCGCGTCGTAATGGCACACGTCGTACTGGGAATTCTCGCCCGCCTGGCAGCGGCCGGTGTCCACGGGCACGCTGTTGGCATCCGCCGGGAAGGTGCCGCGCTGGATCTCCTCCAGGTTGGGCACGCCGTCACCGTCGGCGTCCTGCGCCTCGACGGCCTTGAGCGCCGAGGGAAGCGCGGCCGCGAAGTCCCCGTAGGACAGGGGACGTGCCGCGTTGGGCACCAGGTGGGGTTCCAGGCTGGCACCGAAGGCGTTGCGCTGCGGCGGAGCGACGTGACAGTACGTGCACGCTGGCTGCTGGCCCGTACACGCGGGCGCTGTGGGATAGGTGGAGCAGAACGCCCCGCCCGCGGGAGGCATGGCCCATGCCGCCCCGGATAGGAACACGGCGGCCCCTACAATGAGTCGTCGAAACACGAGAACACCTCGTCAAAACAGTCGTTCATGAGTGGGACGACACATCAGCGACGAAAAAAGGAAAAAGTCGCGTGAAGATTCCGTCGAAAGGCCAGCTGGCGCGTCGTTTGACGTTCTCGATACACGCCGGACGGATGCAAGGGATTCTACCCGGATTCCCCGGAGCCCTCAATCTCCATGATCAACTGGAAAAATTTCATTTGACCGGTTGGACAGGGAGTGGGCGGCCGATTGTCCCGAGAACAATCCGAGGCCGGCGGCCTACAGGAACGTGCGGACCTCGGCCAGGACGCGCTCGGCGTGTTGCTCGGGGAACCAGTGGTTGACGTCCTCGAAGAGGCGGAAGCGGCAATCCTCGCGCTCGCGCACCGCGCGCTCGAAGGCGTCCGTGGAGGCCATCCGATCGAAGGGGCTGCGGATGTAGAGCACGGGGAAGGGAAAGTCCGTGTACGGCGTCTGGTACTCGGCGCCCAGCAAGGCGAAGGGCCAGCGCACCAGCCAGAGCGGACCGTGCCAGTAGTGGTAGCAGTCCTGGTGGAGCTGGTCGGCCCGTTCGCCGCGATAGCCCGCGGAGCGCTGGATGGCCTCGGACACGGCGCGCTGGAGGAACGGCACGCGCACGTAATACGGCAGGCTGAAGAACAGGGCGTAGAACCACCCCAGGGCCCGGAGGCCGTGCTCGCCCAGGTCGTAGCGGAACGAGGAGCCCACCGACAGGGCCACCAGCTTCTCGATGGGCGCCTGGGGATGGCGTTCCCGGGCATAGGCCCACGTGTAGGTCGCGCCCCAGTCATGCGCGATGACCACCAGCTTGCCCGTGGGGCTCGCGGCGGCGAGGTCATCGAACAGGCGCGTCACCTCCTCGAGCAGGACGTCCCCCACCAGCTCGCTCAGCTTGGGGAAGTGGGGATGGGTGAGGCGGTTGGGGAAGGCGATGGCGTAGATGTCACGGCCCCGGAGCCACGGCTGCTCGCGCTCCCCGGCCCGTACGTACGCGTCGTACATCCGGGGCGAGTCCGGAAAGCCATGCAGCAACACCAACGGGCTGCGCGTCGCGTCCGGTTCCTGGTGAAGGTGCTCGAGCATGCAGTACATGGGCGTCTCCGTGGACCGTCACTCCATGGACGGCCGCGCCCGGCACATTAACCCTGCCCTCCCACGCCGTCCGTGCCCGGGTAGGCTCCCACGCCATGCCCTCCCTCTTCTCGAAGCGTCTGGCCGCGGTGTGTGCCGCCGCCGCGTGGCTCGCCTGCAAGAGCGACCCCCAGCCCGGCCCCATCACGCCTCCCAATCCACCGCCGCCTCCGCCCGTGGATCCACTCCACGTGCCCTCTCCGGACTGGAGGGATCAGATCCTCTATTTCGTCGTGACCGACCGCTTCGCCAACGGTGATCCAGGCAACGATGACCAGGGCGCCGGCGAGTACGACCCGGCGGATGGGGCGAGGTACAGCGGCGGGGACTTGAAGGGCCTGCGCGAGCGGCTCGACTACATCCAGGGCCTGGGCGCCACGGCCGTGTGGCTCACCCCGCCCGTGGCGAACCAGTGGTGGGATCCGCTCGTCAACTACGGCGGCTATCACGGCTACTGGGCGCGGGACTTCAAGCAGGTGGACCCGCACCTGGGCACGCTGGAGGACTACCAGGGCCTGTCGCGGGAGCTGCACTCGCGCGGCATGTACCTGGTGCAGGACATCGTCCTCAACCACATGGCCAACTGCTTCCGGTACACGCGCTACGACCCTGCGGATGTGTCCGCCCACGTGGAGCTCAACACGGGTGCCAGGCCCGCGTGTGGCCCCACCCAGGCGCCCTTCGATCAGTGGGATCCCACGCGCCCCGCCCACCGCGACGCCCACGTCTTCCACTGGACGCCCTCCATCCAGGATTACGGCGTGCGCGACCAGGAGCTGAACTGGCAGCTGTCGGACCTGGATGACCTCGACACGGAAAACCCCGCCGTGCGCGCGGCCCTCCGGGACAGCTATGACTTCTGGATCCGCGAGGTGGGCGTGGATGGCTTCCGCATGGACACGGTCTTCTACGTGCCCCCGGCCAGCATCAAGGACTTCCTCTACTCCACGGACGCGGCCCACCCGGGCGTCGTCCCGTTCGCCCGGAGCCTGGGCAAGGAGGGCTTCCTCGCGTTCGGCGAAGGCTACGCCACCGACCTGCCCTTCCAGGACACCGCGACCCGGAAGATCGCCTCGTACATGACGGAGGAGTCCACGGGTGACGCCCTGCTGCCGGGCATGCTCGACTTCCCGCTCTACCGCACGACGGGTGACGTGTTCGCCCGGGGCGCCCCCACGTCCCAGCTCGGCTACCGGATGACGCGCTCGGCGGCGGCGTTCCCGCGTCCGCACCTGATGCCCACCTTCCTGGACAACCACGACGTGGACCGCTTCCTCAAGGGAGGCTCGGAGGCGGCGCTCCGGCAGGCGCTGTTGTTCATGATGACCGTGCCGGGCATTCCCGTCCTCTATTACGGCACCGAGCAGGGCTTCACCGAGCAGCGCGGCGCCATGTTCCAGAAGGGGTTCGCCTCGGGAGGCAAGGATCGCTTCGACACCACGGCGCCCTTGTACGCCCTCGTCCGCGAGCTGACGGCACTGCGCAAGACGCACGCCGTCTTCCGTCATGGCACCCCCACGGTGCTGCGGCAGAACGAAGCTCGCGCCGGAGTGTTCGCCTACGAGATGGAGGACGCGGGACAGGTCGCGTTCGTCGTCTTCAACACCTCGGACGAGGAGGTGTTGCTGGACAACCTGCCCACGGGCCTCGCCGCGGGCAGTGGGCTGAAGGTGCTCGCGGGTCTGGACCCGGAGGCCCGGGACACCCGGACCGGAGCGGACGGACGGCTGTCCCTGAAGCTCCCTGCCCGCGCGGCCCGGGTCTACCAGCCCTCGGGAGACGTCGTTCCGCCCCCCGCCCAGACCGCCCGCGTCACCCTCTCCAACGCCAGCGGCGGCACCGTCCCCGGCGACTTCGAGCTGTCCGGTACCGCCACCGGCGTGTCCTCGTTCCGCCTCGTGGTGGATGGCATGCTCGGGGGCGCGCCCCTCGTGACGGTGCGGACGGATGGCTCCTGGAGCACCCTCGTCAGCACCCAGGGCATGACGGACAGCACCCTCCAGCACTCGCTCGTCGCGTGGGCCGGGGAGGACCAGGTGCTCTCCGACACGTGGACCTTCCGCGTGGAGCGCGTCTTCACCGCCCTGCTCACCCACGACGATCCCGAGGGGGATGACGTGGGCCCCACGCAGAACTACCACTACCCCACCGATGAGACCTGGGGCGTCAACCACCAGGGAGACCTGCGCCGCGTCACCCTCCTGGGCTCGGGCAACACACTCAAGCTGGCGCTCCAGACGAAGACCGTCACCACCACCTGGAATCCGCAGAACGGCTTCGACCACGTGGCCTTCACCATCTACATCGACGTGCCCGGACGCTCGGGCCTCACCGTGATGCCCCAGCAGAACGCGTCGCTCCCCACCGGCATGACGTGGGACTACCGACTGCGCGTCCACGGCTGGTCCAACGCCCTGTTCGACCCCCGGGGCGCCTCCGCCACCGTGGAGGGCACCCCGGTCTCCCCCACCGCCGCCATCGAGGTGGACAAGGGCGCCAGCACCGTCTTCCTCACCCTGTCCGGAGAGCTGTTCGGCGGTCTGTCGACGCTCCAGGGCGTGAAGGTCTACGTCACCACCTGGGACTACGACAACGGCTACCGGCCCCTCGTCCCCGCGTCCGAGCAGTGGAAGTTCTGGGGAGCGGATGGCGCCACGTCGCCTCTCGTCCTGGACGACACGCCCGTGCTCACCGTGCCCTGAGGGCTCGAGGCGCCACTCCAATCAGTACGGCTGGCCGCGTGGTCAGTGGGAAACGCCGGGCTCCTTCACCTCCGGCAGCCCCAATCGCTTCGCGGCCTCATCCATCATGCGCTGCCGGACTTCTTCCGGCTCGCCCTCCTCGCCTCGCGAGCCGTTCAAGCCGACGTCCTCGGCCAGGCCGCTTCCCCGCCAGCTCTCGGCGGGGACGCCGCGGCCCCCGTTCGTTCCCAGCGACGGCGCCGCGGACTCCGAGCGTGCGAGCGGCGCGCTTCGCCTCAGGGCGGCGTAGAGGTCCACGAGCGTCACCCCGGCGACCGCAGCGGTGATGACGCCCTGCCAGACACGGTTCGCGCGCGGCTTGCCGAAGGTCACCGCCAGGAGCGTGAGATCCATGGCATCCCCCGCCACGCGCGCCCAGACCCAGTCCCGCCGCTGGGGCTCACGCAAGAGGCCCCATCCGCTGGCCAGCTCACGAAGGCCGAGGGCCCGCACCCGGTCGGCGCGGTACTTCGACAGGCCCAGCACGCGGCAGATGCCCTCCGCGAAAGCCAGCTCCGTCAGTCCAATTCCCAGGCTCGCCCATCCGAGAGCCCACGGCAGACGCTCACGCTTCATCGAGATGACCTCCATGGGAGGAAAGGTGAGGACGTGCCTGGAACCGGGACAAGCGCCTCGGGGAACGGAGCCGCGTCTGGCCGTTCCCCCACCCCGCGAGCGGTCAGGCGGGCAAGCCCCCCGCCAGCTGGTGCAGCATCAGCACCGTCTTCCAATTGCGCGCGGTGACGGGGGAGCCCACCACCTTGTCGAACAGCGCCGGGGCGAGTTTCGTCCTGGCCACGCCATTGGGATAGTGCACCCACAGCGCGTCGCCCGCGGCCTCGATCAGCTCGCCGGCACTGGCGCGCTCGCGAAGCGCGGCGGCCGCGCCCGGCTTGGGCTTCTGCTTGGACAGCGCCAGGTGCAGGAGGTTCGGCTGCTTCTCGGCGGCGTCCGGGAAGGGGCTGCCAGCGGCATAGGCCGCCCACTGCCGGGCGGTCCGGGCGATCACATCGACCGCGAAGCCGAAGCGCTGTTGCAGCGCGGTCTCGAGCATCGCGGCCGCTTCATCCGCGCCCCCGGGAGCGGTGACGACGAGGTTGCCACTCTGGATGTAGCTCTCGACGTCGCCAAAGCCGATGTCGCGGCACGTCTGACGGAGTTCCTCCATGGGAACCTTGCGATGACCGCCCACGTTGACGCCGCGAAGAAGCAGGATGATCCGGGACATGGGAGCAAGCGTGCCACTCCCATGCGCGCGAGGGGAACCCTTCAGTGCGGCGCCACCGCGTCACTGGAGGGCAGGGACGTGGGCGTGGGGCGATGGGTCCGGGGGAAGAAGAGCGCGGCGAGGAAGGCGCCCAGGGCCGAGACGCAGATGAGCCAGAAGTTGAGCGACAGGCCACGGCCGAGCGCGTCACCGAGCGTGCGCAGCACCTCGGGCGCGAGGCCCCGGCCATGCTCGGGGCTGAGGATCTGATTGGCCGCGGACAGGGGAATGCGGGAGTCCTCCATCAGCCTGGACACCATCACCCCGCCCATCAACCCCACGCCCAGCGCCCCGCCGATGGTGCGGAAGAACATGTTGCTCGCGGTGGCCACGCCTCGCAGTTCCCAGCCCACGCTCGTCTGCACCGCGATGAGCAACGACGTGGAGGCGAAGCCCAGACCGAGGCCGAAGATCCCCATGGCCACCTCGGGGACGAGCAGGGGCGCGCCCGGCTTGAGCAGCAGCGCCATCAGCGCCGTGCCCGCTGCCGCCATCCCGAAGCCGCCGATGATGAGCGGGCGGAAACCCATCCGGAGGATGAGCCGTCCCGCCAGGAGACTCGCCAGGGGCCAGCCGACGATCATCGGGGTGATCATCCCCCCGGCCAGCGTGGGTGAGCCGCCCAGCACGGCCTGCACGTACAGCGGCACGTAGGTGGTGGCACCGAACTGCGCGGAGGAGAAGAGCGCGCCGGCCACCGAGGAGATGGCGATGGCGGGAATCCGGAAGAGGGACATCGGCAGCAGGGGCTCGGCCGCCCGGAGCTCCACGAACACGAAGGCGGCGAGCAGCACTCCCGCCCCCACGAGCGCGGGGAGCTGGTGCTCCATGCCCTGCACCCCGATGAGCAGCAGCACCACGCCCGCGGAGAGCAACACCGCCCCCGCGATGTCCAGCCGCTGGGGTTTGCGCTGGACGCGCTCATGGAAGAAGACGCCAAGCAGGAACATCGCGCCCACGCCAATGGGGACGTTGACGAAGAAGATCCAATGCCAGGTGAGGTACTTCACGATGAGCCCGCCGGTGAGCGGGCCCACCAGGCCGGCGATGCCCCACACGGCGCTGAAGGCGCCCTGGACGCGGGCGCGCTGCTCGAGCGTGTAGAGGTCCCCCACCACGGTGAGCGCCACGGGCTGCATGGCACCCGCCCCGAGCCCCTGGAGCGTGCGGAAGGCGATGAGCATGCCCATGGACGTGGCCAGGCCACTGGCGATGGAGCCCACGAGGAACAGACCCACGCCGAAGAGGAGCACGGGCTTGCGGCCGTAGAGATCCGAGAGCTTGCCGTAGATGGGCACGGTGATGGTGGAGGCGAGCATGTACGCGGTGAAGACCCACGCGTAGCTGTGCAGCCCGCCGAGGTCGCTCACCACCGTGGGCATGGCCGTGGAGACGACCGTCATCTCCAGGGCCGCCATGAAGAGACACAGGGCGAGGGCCAGGGTACTCAGGGGGCGGTGCGTGGTGCGCATCCGCCCTGCCTAGCGGGTGGACCGCCGGGGCGCCACCGCAAATGAACTCCGCTCCACCCCGAGTCCTGTTCGACTCCACTCAGGTCATGAGCGTGCTCCCCACGAGCCGTTGGACACGCTCCAGGGGAGGGACCTGCCCGCCCTGGTCCTCAGCCGGCCTTGGAGATCTGCGAAGCGGCCTTGTCCTGGGGAGCGGCGTAGCCCGAGAGGATCAGGGCCTCCGCGATGGCCTCGCCCATGGCGCCCGACACCGGGCCGAACGACGCGTTCTGGCACCACGCCTGGACCATCAGCACGGGGCCCTTCACGGTGAACTCCGCGAAGCCGATGGAGAGCGAGGGCTGCGCCAGCACCCCCGGCACCGCGGCCACCCGCTCCTCCAGGGCCCGCTTGATCGCGGCCACGTCGGCGCCGTGCCGCAGCGGCACCTTGATGGCGACCTGCCGGGTGGCGTGGTGGCTGTAGTTGACGATGTTGTCGCCGAGCAACCGGCTGTTGCCCACGACGATGCGCAGGTTGTCCGGCGTCTCGATGGAGGTGACGAACAGACCGACCTCATGGACCGTGCCGGACACACCCGCCGAGGAGATCGAGTCTCCGACGCGGAAGGGCCGCAGCACGAGCAGGAAGACGCCCGCGGCGAAGTTGCTCAACAGGCCCGACCACGCCGAGCCGATGGCGATGCCCGCCGCGGCCAGCAGAGCGGCGAACGAGGTGGTCTCGATGCCCATCATCCCCAGCAGCGCCAGCAGCAGCAGGATGGTGAAGGCGCCCGAGAAGAGCGACTCGGTGTAGCGGATGAGCGTGGCGTCCAGCTTGCGCTTGTTGAGCGCGAGGTTCAGCACACGCTGGAAACCGGCGATGAGCGAGCGCCCCACGAACCAGAGGACGATCGCGGCGCCCAGCTTCATGAAGAAAGGGAGGGCCTGCGTGAGGGCCAGCGTCTTGAGCTGCTCGATGAGTGATTCCATGGGAACTGGGATGCCTTTGAGGATGAGGCCGCCGTCCTTGGATCGGCGGCTCCGCGCACATTAGCAAGCCCCATACCCACGTGTCCGCCCCCCCCTCCCCCCGCCTCGGAGGGGGCCACCCACCCCGTGTCTGACGTGTCAGCGCACGGTGTTGACAAGTCGGGCGCGGCTCAGCCCCCCTTGGGGAAGGAAGCGCAGGCCTCGCCGTACTCGCGCCACCAGCCCTCCAGGGCCTTGAGGTCGGTGGGCCGGGGCTCGTCGCCCGCGCCCGCCATGTCCAGGTAGGCGTGCAGCAGCGGGCGGAAGTGCGGGTGCGCGCACTTGTCGATGATGTCCACGGCGCGGCGCTTGGGCGAGCGGATGTCCATGTTGAGCGCGTAGCCGTGCTCGGTGACGACGCACTTGATGTCGTGCTCGGTGTGGTCGATGTGCCGCACGTACGGCATCACGCAGCTCACCGTGCGCCCGTCCTTGAGCGGCCGGGTGGACGGCGTGTGCACGATGCTCACGTAGGCGTTGCGGAAGAAGTCTCCCGAGCCCCCCAACCCGTTGACGATGCGCGAGCCGTCGATGTGGGTGGAGTTGACGTGGCCGTAGATGTCCACCTCGATGGGGGTGTTCATCGCGATGACGAACAGGCGGGAGATGATCTCCGGGCTGTTGGACAACCACATGGGCCGCAGCACCAGCTTGTCCCGGCAGCGCTCGAACAGCTCCATGAAGCGCCGACGCCCGTCCGCCGAGAAGGACACCGCGGTGGCCGAGGCGTTCTCGAACTTCGCGTCGTCCTCCAGGTAGCGCAGCATTCCGTCCTGGAAGACCTCGGTCCAGAAGCGGATCTTCTGGAAGGGGGACGTGTAGAGCTCGCCGATGATGGCGTTGGCCACGTTGCCCACGCCGGACTGGATGGGAGGCAGGCGCTCACCCCAGCCGAACTGATCGCGGCACTGGAGCAGGAAGGCGATGACGTTCTGCGCGATGCGGCGGTCCGTCTCGCTCGTGCCCTTGAAGGGCACCGGATGGTCGGGCGTGCGCGACTCGATGACGGCCACCACCTTGCGGTGATCGAACTCGACGTTGGGCGTGCCAATGCGGTCGCGCACGTTGAGCAGCGGCAGCGGCCAGCCCACCTTGGGGTGCACCGCGGGCAGGGCGATGTCGTGGAAGCCCGTGTAGTCCGGCACCGCGGTGTTCACCTCGAGGATGACCTTGCGCGCCCGGGAGAGCGCCTCGGCGGAGATGCCCACCGACGAGGAGAGGATGACACTGCCGTCCGCGAGGATGCGCGACACCTCGACGACGGCGACGTCGATGTCCCCGTAGAAGCCGTACATGAGGTTGCGCGCGAAGGCGGACAGGTGCACGTCGGTGAAGTCCATCTCCCCCGAGTGGATGAGCTTGCGCGAGGCGGCCGAGGACATGTACGGCCCGCGCTTGCGGATGAAGGGCGCCATGGGCCCCTCCACGTCGTCGGCGAGCGAGGCGCCGCTGAGCAGCGTGATGCGCGAGGCGGGGGCGGTCTCGGTGAAGTGCCGGGCCAGGGCCGGGAAGAAGGTCTTCGGCTCGCCCGACTTGGTGAAACCACTGATGGCCACGGTGTTGCCGTCGGTGACGTGCTTGACCGCCTCTTCCACCGGGACGACCTTGGCCAACAACTCCGCGTTCTCGATCCGCTTCTGCAGTGAGCTCATGGCGAGCAGCATCCAATGCCTCGGAACGGCTCCCCACCACAAGCGAACCGGCCCACAAGAAAAAGTCGTCGGAACATTCAGATGACAACGCCGGTGCTCCAGCGCTCGCCTGGCCTCCCCCGTGCGACGGCTTCACGTCCCACCGGCTTGACTACAACGGTAGTCAGGACGTACCTTGCTTCGTGACGACACTTGTAGTCACGCGGGCGGGAACATGAAGAAGCCGGTGGGAGAACAGGAACTGACGCTGCTGCGCTGGGTGGCGGAGCACGGCCCCGTCACCGTGGGGGAGGCGGCGGAGAAGTTCGGCGAGCCGCAGGGGCTGGCGCGCTCCACCATCCTCACGGTGATGGAGCGGCTGCGCGGCAAGGGGCACCTCACCCGGCGCAAGGTGGAGGGCGTCTACCAGTACAGCTCGAGCATGCCGTTGGCGGAGCTCTTGCGCGGCGTGGTGGGGGACTTCGTGAAGAAGTCGCTGGCGGGCTCGCTGTCGCCCTTCGCCACGTGGCTGTCCGAGACCGACGAGGTCAGCGACGAGGAGCTGCGCCAGCTCGAGGAAGCCGTCGCCCGGCTCAAGTCGAAGAAGGAGGGGGAATCATGAGCGCGCTGGACTGGAACGCGGGACGTGAGCTGGCGCTCGCCGTGGCGCGGACGCTGTGGCAGGTGTCCTGGCAGGCCGCCTTCTGGGCGCTGGGGGTCTGGGCCCTCACGCGCGTGTGGCCGAAGCTGCCCGCCTCCGCGCGGACCACGCTGTGGTGGCTCGTGGGGCTCAAGTGCCTGGTGGGCCTGTGCGTGGTGGGGGCGGTGCGCCTGCCACTGCTGCCCGCGCCCGAGGCGTCCCCGGCGCACATGGAGACGGTGGCCCCCGGGCCCGCGCTGGCTCACGACGACGCGCGGCCGGTGGACGCTCCGCACGTGCCCGTGCGCGACGAGACGCCCATACAGGGCGTGCCCTGGAAGGAGGGGGTGCTGCTGTTGTGGCTCGGGGGTCTCGCGTGGCAGGGGCGGGAACTGCTCCGAGGGCTGGTGCGCCTGCGCCACCTCCGGCGCGAGGCCCGGCCGCTCGAGGACGACACGCTCCACCAGGCCGCGAGGGTGCTGGGGCGAAAGCTGGGTCTCACGCGGATTCCCGCCCTGCTCGTCTCCGAAGAGGCGCCCAGCCCGCTGGCGCTCGGCCTGCTGCGCCCCGAGGTCATCCTGCCGCGCCGCGCGCTGGAGTCGCTGTCCCCCCTGGAGCAGCGCATGGCACTCGCGCACGAGCTCGCCCACGTGCGGCGCCGGGACTTGTGGCTCGGGTGGGTGCCGGCGCTCGCACGGGCGGTGTTCTTCTTCCACCCGCTCGTGCGGCGGGCCTGCCAGGAGTACGCGCTCGCCCGTGAAGAAGCCTGCGACGCCGCCGCGCTCCAGGCCACCGGTGCCGAGCCCCACGACTACGGACGGCTTCTGATCCTCTTTGGTGTCGCCCGCGCGCCGGCCGCGGCGGCGGCATCCGGTGCACCGTCACACCTCGCGGCCCTGAAACGGAGAATCGCCATGCTGGAACACGCCGAGACCGATGCGAAGCGTCACCCCCACTGGGCCCGCTGGGTGCTGGGAGGACTCGCCCTGGTGGCGCTCGTCCCCTTCCAGGTAGTCGCCCGAGAAGCCCCCGCCGCCGCCACGGCTCCCGGTGTCCCGGGCAAACTCGCCGTGCCCCATTCCCCGCGGAGCGCCCCGCGAGGAGCGGACGAAGACTCCGCACTCTCCTATGTGCTCATCGATCCCCCCCACCACACGACCATGTCCGGCTCGACGGAGGACTTGAGGGCGGCACAAGCGCTGGCCGGAGGGGGAAAGGAGCCTCTCCTCTATGTGCGCCAGGACGGCCAAGCGTACATCATCCGGGACGCGGCGACGCTGAAGGCCGTCGAGGAGTCTTTCGACCCGCAGCGGGCAATCGGCGAGAAGCAGTCCGAGCTGGGCCACAAGCAATCCGAGCTGGGCCACAAGCAATCCGAGTTGGGCCACAAGCAATCCGAGCTGGGCCACCAGCAGGCGACCATCGGAAGGAAGATGGCGGAAGTGGCGCGAAAGCGAAGCGACCTCGCCCTCGAGCGGCATCGGCTGGAGAGAACGAGCGCGCAGGTGTCCCCGGAGCTCGAGCGCCAGGAGCAGGAGCTGGAGCGCGAGATGGAACCGCTCGAAAAGCAGATGGAGGAGCTCGGCCGGCAGATGGAGGTCTTCACCCAGCCCATGGAGGAGCTTGGCCGGCAGATGGAGGAACTCGGCAAGCCGATGGAAGAGCTCGGCCGGCAGATGGAGCTGGCCACCCAGGAGGCACAGAAGAAGGTGCGGGCCCTGTTGGACGACGCGATCCGCAAGGGCCTGGCCGAGCCCGTGAAGCGCTGACACCGCCGCTCGGAAAGCCAGGCCCTCCCAGCTCAGCCGGTCGGGCGGACGACGATGCCCGTGAGCAGGGCGAGCACGGCCAGCACCGAGATGATGATGAGCGCCTCGGAACTGCCCCGGAAGGCGGTGCCGAAACCCTCCGTGGCCTCACGTCTGGCGTCCGGCTTCTTCTGGCCCACCGCGTGGTCGATGACGAGCACCGTCAGGCTGCCCCCCCTCCCCTCTCAAGGTGAGACGCTCCCCGCTCCCGTCAACCGGGGGCGCCTCCACTCCGGCAATCGCTCGCATCGGCCTCTCGTGGACCTCAGGCCCGTTTGCGCATCAACGTCTTCGGATCGAACTCCGAGAACGAAGGGAAGCGCAGCAGCTCCGTCGTCTCCAGCGAGACGAGCCGCTGGCCATAGGCTTCGAGGTAGCGAGCCCTTGCCTCCTCCCCGACATGCGCGGCGCTCCAGGCCGCGAACGGCGGCAGGACGTCGAATCCCGTGAAGCGGAAGATGCCGTGGTGGATGGGGGAGAGCATTTGCTCCAGGGGGCCGAACAACCCGTCACTGGAGTACGGGCCCTCCCCGCTTCCCGTCGTGAACGAGAGCATGGCCCGCTTGCCTCGCAACACCCCGGTGTCGAACCATTGGCCACCGCCGTAGATGGTCCCCTTGGCGAACACCCGATCCACCCACCCCTTGAGGATGGCCGGAAGGGAGAACCACCAGAGGGGGAATTGGAAGATGAGCACATCGCACCGCAGGAGCTTCTCGAGCTCGGCCTTGATGTCCGGAGCGAAGCCCCCGCTCTCCCCGGCGTGCAGTTCCTCCTGCTGCTGCTTGAAGAAGGCGGGATCCTTGCGGGTCACGAAGTTGCGGCGATCCGACACGGGATCCCACCCCATCGCGTAGAGATCGGACACCACGACCTGATGCCCCTGGGCGGTCAGCACCTTCTGGGCCTGACGGGTGAGCGCCCCATTGAAGCTCTGGGGCTCGGGGTGCGCGTGCACGATGAAGACATTCATGGAGACCTCTCGGTTGGAGGCTCCTCTTATTCGCTTCATCTTCCCCCGATCAAGTACTCATGATTTTCGCATATAGTCAGTAAAAGTAGATCACCCCGTTCGGCAAGAGCCTCGAGCCCATCATCCGCCTCATGATCGAGTGGGGACGGCGCCACGAGAGACGCCTGCTGGCGGCCTCGATGGAGGAGGCGGGCGCCCCCCGCTCAAGGCGCCCATGCGCCCACCCCGGCAGGCTCACTCCGGACGCGCGTAGACGCCCACCGTCTCGCCGAACGCGAGCACGTGACCCTGCACGGCCCGTAGGAGCTGCTGGCGTCCGAAGCCCGGCTCGAGTTCGAGGCGCCGGTCGAGCGCCAACACCTGGAGGTGGTAGCGGTGCGGGATGTCCCCCCAGGGCGGAGCACAGCCGGTGTAGCCCACGCGCAGGAAGCTGTTGCGACCTTGCACCGCCACGTCCGTGCCCTGCGCCGGGAGGCCCTCGGGCAGGGAGTCGCGCCCGGCGTCCAGGTCCGCGACGAGCCAGTGGACGAACGGCTCGGGGGTGGGCGCGTCCGGATCCTCCATCCAGACCACGAAGGATTGAGTGCCCGCGGGGCCCGCGCCCCAGCGCAACGGCGGGCTGAGCCCTGCTCCATCGGCGGTGTAATGCACGGGAATGTCGCGCCCCTTCACGAAGGCGGGACTCATCACCACCAGGGGAGCCACATGGCTCAAGTCCAGCCGGTATTGGGCGAGCCGCTCTTCCCCCGCTCGCTCGCCGGGACGTCCGCGCAACATCCGGGGCATGCCCAGGACGAGGCTTCGCAACGTGTGGTTCAGGTTCATCCGCCGAAGGTAGGAACGAGTTCCCCTCGAAGCTGGAGCCGGTACTCGCCCGGCTGCTTCAGCTCGACGGGAAAAAGACATCGGGTCGGAGCGGCCTCGGGTTGTCCCCCTCCGAGGTTCACGTTAAGGTCGCGCCCCTTCTGGCCACCTGGCGTTCCGATGGCGGCTCGGGCGCCCGCTGCCCGGCCGTAGGACGCCCGGGTGGCGCCTGTTCGCGGCCCAGGTCCCCCGGCTCTCCCCTGGTCGCGCGGACGGCGGACCCCCATGGCATTGCTCGAACTCGAGTCGCTCCGGACCACCGCCGAGCGCATCGATATGTTGGGCACCGGGCCCGGGAGGAACGTATGGAAGTGATCATCGTGTCGCTGGTGGGTGTGCTGGCGTTTGGCGGCGTCTTCCTGCTTCTGGGTCCGGAGTGGTGGAGCTCGAGCCTGGGGACGCTCAAGAAGAAGCCCGGCGAGGACGCTCCCCCGAAGGGCCAGCCGCCGAAGGGCGAGTCCCAGAAGGACGAGTCCCCGAAGGGCCAGTAGCCGCGAGGCCCTCACGGCGGGAGGGCAGTGCGCGCATGCATCGAGCGCTGCCACCGCGCTCCAGAGGTGCACACAGGCGCCTGCCCCGCGCCAGGAGGATTCCGATTCTGGGAGCAGCGCGGCCAGCGTACGCTCCGCGCCCTCAACCCCAGGAGAACGCCACATGAGCGACGAGATCGTCTTCTACCACAACCCCAAGTCGCGAGCGCAGATGGTGCACTGGATGCTCGAGGAACTCGGTGGTGTGTCCTACCGGACCGTGCTCATCGACATGGAGAAGCAGGAGCACAAGACGCCGGAGTTCCTCGCCATCAATCCAATGGGCAAGCTGCCGGTGCTCGTGCACGACGGCACCGTCATCACCGAGACGGCCGCGATCATCACCTATCTCGCCGACACGTTCCCCCAGGCCGGCCTGGCCCCGCTACCCGGTGACCCGCGCCGCGGCACCTATCTGCGCTGGCTCTTCTTCGGCGCGGGCTGTTTCGAGCCGGCGCTGATCGACACCATGTTCAAGCGTCCGCCGGTCGAGCGCAAAGGCGCCCTGGGCTACGGCAGCTACGAGGACACGATCGGCGCGCTCAAGAAGATGCTCGTCCCCGGCCCCTACATCCTCGGGGAGCAGTTCAGCGCGGCCGACGTCTATGTCGGGTCCTCGCTGGCCTGGGCCGCGAAGTTCGGCGCGCCCGGCCTGGACGAGCCCGTCTTCAAGAACTACATCGCGCGCATCACCTCGCGCCTGGCCTACAAGCTCACGTCGGGCGGCTGAAGCCTCGGCTTCTCCAAGGGAGAGGAAGGTCCGAGCCCTCTGCCCTTCTGAAACACCCGTACGAAGCGTACGAGCAAGCGGCCCTGGCGCATCGCGTCATGATGCTTACCCATTGCGCCATGGACGCCATCTCTCTACTGAAACAGGACCACGCCACCCTCCGGAAGCTGTTCAAGCGCTACGACGCGCTCAAACACGGAGGGGACGTCAGCAAGAAGCAGGAGATCTCCCGGCGCATCATCCTGGAGCTTTCCATCCACGCCGCCATCGAGGAGCAGGTCTTCTATCCCTCGGTGAAGGCCCACGATCCGAGGTGGATCAAGCGGATCGACGAGGCGCTGGAGGAGCACCGGGTCGCGAAGTGGGAACTCGCCGCGCTCCAGCGGATGAGCCCGGAGGATCCGCGGTTCGACGCCCGGTTCACGGTGCTGGTGCAGAACGTGCTGCACCACATCGAGGAGGAGGAGAACGGGCTGTTCGCCCGCATCCACCAGACCTTCACCCAGGAGGAGCTCGACGCCATGGCGGACGCGCTCGCCCTCGCGAAGCGAGCGGTGCCGACGCACCCGCACCCGATGCTCCCGGACGAGCCTCCTGGCAACCTGGTGATGCCGCTGGTGGCGGTGTTCGACCGGGGCTGGGACCTGGTCACCGAGCTGGTGGAGCGCGGCCTGGCGTGGGCACGGCAACTCACCGAGGTGGGACGCGAGCGCGCGGAGGAGGTGGGCGAGGAGGTACGCAAGTGGACGCTCGAGGCCCCTGGCCGGGGACTGAAGGTGACGAGCGACGTGCTCGAGGAGACCCGGGGCATGGCGCGCGACGCGAGCCGGAATGTCCGGCGCATGGCGGAGCAGGCGGCGAATGATGCCACTCCCCGGATGGGAAACGGGGAGCCACGCCACAATGGCGCGAGCGCCCACCGCGCGAAGACGTCCCAGCCGCCAAGGCACCGGGGAAGCGTGAGTCGCCAGGCGAGCGCCCCCGCCGGGAAGACGGCGCGCCAACGCGCCACGAGCGAGAAGAGCAACGCCGCCGGGAAGTCCGCCCCGAGAGCGTAGAAATCCGAGCGCGCCCGAGGGCTCGCTTGGGACTCCACGGGGCGGGCCCGCGCGGCTTCGGCGCGGCTCAGCCCTGCTGGGCGCGCAGCGGACGGAAGAAGTCCTGGATGTCCTTCACCAGGCGCTCCGGCTGCTCCATGTGAGCGAAGTGGCCGCCAGTGGGGAAGACATTCCAGCTGCGCAGATCGTAGTACTTCTCGGCCCAGCTGCGCGGCATCTGGACGACGTCATTGGGCATGATGGCCACGCCCGTCGGCACATTCACCACGCGGGGATCCGGGTGCGAGGGCTTCCAGGGGTGGTGGGCGGTCTCATAATAGAAGCGCGCGGCGCTGCCGAAGCTCTCGGTGACCCAGTACAGGGTCATCGCGGTGAGCAGCTCGTCCTTGGTGAAGACCTTCTCCACGTCACCGTCGCAGTCACTCCAGGCCCGGCGCTTCTCGAGGAACCAGGCGCACATGCCCGCGGGTGAGTCGTGCATGGCATACGCGAGCGTCTGCGGCCGGGTGCTCTGGATGTTCACGTAGCCGGTGCCATCCCGCAGGAAGTTCACGGTCCGCGTGAGGGCCTGCTGCTCGTCGGGGGCGTAGGCCTCGGGAGCCGGGATGCCGTTGGGATTGGTGTTGGCATCCAGCGGCATCGGGAAGGTCACGTGGAGGCCGAGCACGTGCTCCGGGTAGCGGTGAGCGATCTGCGAGGAGACGAAGGCTCCGATGTCACTGCCCTGCGCGCCGAAGCGCGAGTAGCCGAGCCCCTCCATGAGCCGCACCCAGAGGTCCGCCGTCCGCATGAAGTTGAGGCCCGTCTGCTTCAGGGGCGTGGAGAAGCCGAAGCCGGGCAGCGAGGGCACCACCACGTCGAAGGCGTCCTCCGGATTCCCCCCGAACTCGGCCGGGTGGGTCAGAGGCCGGATGACCTTGTGCATGTCCCAGAAAGTCCAGGGCCAGCCATGGGACAGGACAAGCGGGATGGGGTGAGGCCCCTGTCCCTTCTCGTGGATGAAGTGGATGGGCACCCCCTCGAGACTGACGCGGTAGTGGGAGAAGGCGTTGATGGCCCGCTCCTGGGCACTCCAGTCGAAGTCCTTCGCCCAGTAGCGCACGAGCTCGGCGAGATACCCTTGCTCGGTGCCATAGCCCCAGTCCTCGTTGCCATGGTCTCCCGCCCAGCGGGTCCGCGTCAGGCGCTGGCGGAGATCCGCCAAGACGTGCTCGGGGATGGAGACCGTGAAGCGCTCCGCGTTCAAGGACCCCGCCGGCTTCTTCGGGCCGTGCATCGGGTGGATGAGCGGGTGACGTTTGTTCCCCAGCTTCTCCGCTGCCTGCTTCCACTCCACCGAACTCCGGACAAGAGGTTTGATCGAAATCACGTTCTGACTCCTCGACGGGACCACGCATTGAGCAGGGCCAAGAATAAAGGCATGGGTTGTCTTTGTCAGTGAATCATTTCACACGAAACACGTGAAGACGCACACACCCTGGCCGCCACGACGCCGAGATGACAAGGACAAATTCGCAGGAGGGACGGTCCTGCAAGCGACTCCCTCCAATGAGAGGAAAGCGCATCGACCGCGCCTTCGGCGGTGCCTCATGAAAAATCCTGGCAGCCGCTCGAGCCGTGGGTGCGGTCGCGCTCACTCACATTGAGGAACTCGTCCCTTGATGAGTGCGCGCTTCTGGATTCCGAGACATTGATTGGCTTTGGCAGGTGCCTTTCCCCCGGATAATCCATATCGATGGAAATCCCAGAAGATTCTCTGAAGCGCTCGGCCTGGACGGCTTGACCAGCTGATGCCGGGGACAGGACTGGAGCAGTGCCCGCCATCCGTTGGTCACAAAGATTTACAAACATGCAACAACATCCACTTCGCGCTCGTCCAGCCCGCCCGCGGCCTCATTTGAGTTAGCCGCCCTTATTTCGAAAATAGCAAACCCTTATGATTCCAGGACCGGACAGCCCCAACGTACTCAGAGTGGAAAAAAGGCTTGTATTCGTCGGACTTCGAGTAAAAGCTGCGCGCATGGCGAAGATTGAAGTTGGGGCTGGCGCCACCAAGTCGACAATTGAGATCACTCCGGGCGAGCGTCTGCTACACCATGCACTGGCCCATCCAGCACGGCCTGTCCCGTTTGGCTGCCGCAAAGGAGTCTGCGGAACCTGCCTCTCCCAGGTGCTCGAAGGCTGGGACTCGTTTGCGCCTGCAAGCCCAGCCGAGCAGGAGCTGCTCGATGCACTGGGCGTGACCGAGGACATGCACATGCGATTGGCATGTCAGCTCGTCGTTCGCGACGATGCCCAGCTCCTTCCGGTAGGCAAGAAAGGGGCGCGGAGTGCCGTCAGCCGCCCCGCCACGGCCGCATCCCAAGCGCCAGACCAGACCACCCACCAGACCTCCTCTCAGAAAGGATGAACCTCATGCTGAACGCGCGCTACCCCGACATCGGCTTCTCGACCAACGTTTTCGACAACCCGCCCGACGTGGTGGATTCGGTGGCCAGACTGGCTCCCCATTTCCACTCCATCGAGCTCGAGTTGGGCGAGCGAGCGGAGACCGCGGTGATGGAGATTCCCGAGGGGGAGTACACGAGAATCGTCGGAGCCCTCCGCGAGCTCATCGCCACCCACGGCACCGACCTCAGCGTCCATGCTCCGTATCTCGCGCACAACCTCGCCTCCGATGACGCGGGGACCCGAGAGGCCGCCGTCGAGCGCCTGATGAAGGCTTGTCGCGTGGCCCGGGACCTCGGCTCGCGGCGGGTGACCTGTCATCCGGGCATCATCGGCAAGAGGACCCCGGAGAAGACCATCGAGCCGCTGCTCAGGTCCCTGGAGAAGTGCATGCCCACCCTCTCCGACTGGGGCATCACGCTCTGCCTGGAGAACATGGGAGCCGATCGTCCCACCTACATCGTCTACACCCCTGAGCAACAGGCGGAGATCTGCCGCAAGAGCGGCGCCCGGATCGCGATGGACGTGATTCACCTCGCCTCGGTCGTACCGCAGGGTGAGGAGTTCGAACGAGCGGTCGAGATTGTCGCTCCCTTCGTCTCCAACATGCACGTGGCCGACATGAACATCCCCGACCACGTCCACATCCCGATTGGCGCGGGAAACCTCCCCCTTCAGGAGATTCTGGCGCGCTTCAAGCAGCTCGGCTACGCGGGGCCGGCCATCGTGGAGGAGTTCGGCGGGCCGTACACGACCGAGGTCTTCCTGGATCGCGCGATCGCCTTCCGCAAATCCCTTCAGTCGGGGCCAGTGTGATGACTCCCGCGGCTTCAGACCAGGCCCAGCCCTCTGCCGAACCGACACCGTTCGCGCAGGGGCTGCGCAGCAGCCTGCCAGTAGCGACCTCGTTCGTCTTCTCTTTCTTCGCCCTGGGAGCCGTGACCCGGGGCGCGGGCCTCGACGCGGTCCAGGCGACGGCGATGACCGCATTGATGTTCGCGGGTCCGGCGCAGTTCGCGGTCATGAGCCTGCTGGTGGCGGGAAAGCCCGCCACCGAGGCGCTGCTGGCAGTGCTCATCATCAACTTCCGCTTCTTCATCATGGCGCTCAACCTGCTCCCCACGTTCCGGGGAGTCCCCTTGCTGCGCATCCTGGCCGGAGTGCCGATGCTGAGCGCGAGCACCTTCGCCGTGACCCAACTGGGCTCACGAGACCAGAACTCGGGGCGCGCGGCGCATGATTACTTCCTCGGCGTCTCGCTTGGGAGCTTCCCGGTCGCGGTGGTCTGCACGGCACTCGGCAATATGTCCGCCCATGCCCTGCCGGAGGCGATCCTCAAGAGCGCGCCGGCCATCCTGCCCATCTACTTCGCCATCATGCTGAGCAAGGACATTGCCCGCCCGGCGATCCTGCTCTGCGCGGGCACGGCACTGCTGAGCGCCCCACTCGCCGAGCGCATCTTGCCCTCGGGGGGAAGCATCCTCTCCGCCCTGCTCGTGGCAGCCGGGTTCGCCTGGTTCACGGGCAAGAAGAAGGAGGTCCGCCGTGCAGACTGAATTCGCGTCCTCGCAGGTCTGGTGGATGATTGTCCTGGGCGCGCTCTGTACGAATGCGCTTCGAGCCGTTCCCTTCATGGCCTCACGCTGGCTGCCAGACGAGCTGCCTCCGGGGTTGGTGCGGTTCTTCGAGTTCTCGGGAATCGCGATCGTGGGATGCCTGATGGGCGAGGCCATCTTCGCTCCTCAGCGGACGGCCGAGATAGGGCTTCGCGCGTTCTTCACGGTGCTGGCGTTCGCGCTCATGCTCAAGCTCAAGAAGCCCACCCTCTGCCTTCTCCTCGCATTCCTAGGCCTTGCCCTCTCTCGTGGTCTGTTCACGTTATGAAGACAATGACTTCATCCAATCCGAGGCCTCTCATCCTGGTGCTCAACTCCGGGAACCCGGGCCGGTTGAGCCATCTGCGCCAGCTCCACGAGCTCGGTGAACGCTACCGTCTCCTGCTCGTCCTCGACTCGCGAGCGCCCGCCGGATGGCAGACGAGATTCCTCCCGGAACACCTGCTGTGCGACCTGAGCGATCTGGAGCGGAGCGTTCCGTCCCTGGTGAAGGCCATCGATGGCCACGGCAAGCCCGCCGGCATCATCAACCTCTCGGAGTTCTGTGTCCCGCTCCAGGCGGAACTCGCCGAGCATTACCAGTTGCTCGGACCGAGCCGGGAAGCCGCGCTCATCGGTCGCGACAAGTCGCGGATGCGCGCATTCTTCCAGAAGATCGGACTGCCCGTGCCGCGGTTCCATCGGCTCTCGCGCTCCAATCTGGGCGCGCTCCGCGAGCTGCGTCTGCCGATCGTCCTCAAGCCCGCGTTCGGCGGAGGTTCGACACTCGTGCAGCGGTGCGAGACCTACGAGGAGGCGGAGCGCGAGTTCGCCCGCATGGAGCTCGACGCGCGCAAGACCTACTCGGGCGATAGCCTGCTGGCTGGAGCCGACAAGGCCGGGTCCAATGAATTCCCATTCGTCGCCGAGGAGCTCATCGGTGGCGAGGTTCTCTTCCCCACGCGTCTGCCCTACCGGGTAGGAGAGATCAGCGTCGAGAGCGTGCACTTCGGAGGACAGACCCGGGTGCTCGCGATCCACGACAAGCCGCTGCCTTCCAACGGACCCTACTTCGAGGAGTTCGTCTCCTCGACGCCCAGCCGTATTCCCTCGGCGCTGCAGGAGCAGGCCAGGGATTATGTCGACCGGATCCACCGGGGTCTCGGGGGAGGCTCGTATGTGCTTCACACCGAGTTCCGCACGCTCGCCGATGGTTTGATGCCGCTGGAGTTCGGCATCCGCATGGGCGGAGCGCAGATCTACCAGACGGTGCGGCTGTCCACCGGCATCGATTTCCTCGAGCTGCTGATCTCCATTTCGATGGGACAGACGCCAGAGGTCCAGCCCGGGCCCACCCGTCCGACGATCGCACACGCGCTCTGGGCGCCCAAGACAGGGGAGCTGACCCGCGTTCGCGGTTACACCCATCTCGACACCACGCCTTACTATGTCGAACATCAGTTCTACGACGAGCTGGGAACCCGGGTGAAGCGAGCACCCCTGAGCTCGCGAGCGCAGGGTCATGTCATCTACCGCGCGCCTCCAGGCGAGAGCACGGCGCAGCAGGCGTTCGACCGGATCGAGGAAGAACTCCTTCGTGCGCTGGATGAACTCGAGTTCGAAGTCGATGGAGAGCGCTCAACCCCTATCAGCCGGAATCGAGTCTAGGCATGAAAACCAATACCGCGGCGACTTCCAGCACGGCAGCTTCCATCACGGCGCATGAGGACTGGCTCAGCCACATCCGGGGCCTGGTCAAGGCGGACGCAGCGGTCAACGAGAGGATTCTGTCGTTGACCGCCAACGAAAACACCATGTCGCGCTCGGCGATGGAGCTGGTGAATTACTCGCTGGGCCAGCGCTATCACCTGGGTGACGGGACGGGCCCCGTGCCCACCTCGAGCATCGGCCAGCTCGGGGAACTCCAGTTCCGCGCGTTCCCGGGAGTCCTCTCGCTCGAGAAGTTCGCTCGCGATGCGCTGTGCGAGGCGCTGGGCGCCGCGAGCGTGGACTTCCGCCCGCTCTCGGGCGTGCACGCGATGATGTCAACGCTCCTCGCGCTGAGCGAGCCCGGGGACCTCGTCCTGAGCCTCCCTCCGGAGGCGGGTGGCCACCATTCGACCGCGCCCATCCTGCTCCGGGCGGGCAGGCGCAGTGGCTATCTGCCCTGGAACCATGAGCGCCAGGAAGTGGACATCGCGGCCCTGCGCCAGGGGCTCTCGGAGCATGGCAGGCCCCGGATCGTCTTCCTCGACCCGAGCATCTGCCTGTTCCCGCTCAACCTTCGGGAACTGAGGGCGGTCCTCGGCTCGGAGCCGTTGATCGCCTACGACGGCTCGCATCCGCTCGGTCTGATCCTGGGGGGCGTTTTCCAGTCCCCGCTCGAGGAGGGCTGCGACGTGGTGCAGGGCAACACGCACAAGTCGCTCCCCGGTCCCCACAAGGCCATCGTCGCCACGAAGTCCAAGGAGCTCGGAGACACCTTCCGTGGAATGCTGTCCGAGGCGCTCGTGTCGAGCCAGCACACGAATCACTCGCTCGCGCTCTACTGGACCTTGCTGGAGATGAAGACGTTCGGCAGGGCCTACGCCCTCCAGGTGCAGAGCAACGCACAGGCCCTGGCTCGAGCGCTGACCCAAAGGGGGTTCAAGCTGTTCAGCCGCAACGGCGAGTACACGCGCTCCCACATGCTGGTGGTGACCGAGTGCCCTGGCGTCGCCCCGGCCGAGGCCTGCCGCCGCCTCATCCAGTGCTCCATCAACGCCAACTCCCGCCCCTGGGCCGGACGCTCCATTCTGCGCCTGGGCGTGCAGGAGGTCACCCGCCGGGGCATGAAGGAGCAGCACATGGACTATCTCGCGGACCTCATCGCCAACATCGTGGAGGGACAGCTCGATTCAACTGTCCTTCGCGCCGAGGTCGAGCGGCTCCGGGAGGACCTGAGCGGAATCCACTACTCCTTCGACTCCGTGTAGGCGGAGGGGCCGAGGAGGACCGCCGTAGAGAGCAGAGAGAAAGACGAAGGGCGCGGACTCCGAGGATTTCTCCAAGGATTCCGCGCCCTTCTGATGGTCGGGGAGACAGGATTCGAACCTGCGACCCCTTGGTCCCGAACCAAGTGCTCTACCAGGCTGAGCCACTCCCCGTTACCGGTACGAACTCCGCCGGGACTGCTCTCGGGCCGACGAAGTGGGCGGGGATGTACCCGACCCACCCGGCTGAGTCAACGCCCAACGCACAGCTTTCCATTCCCTCGTGCACGTCTGGAGTCCGCCACGACCCATAGGTCAAAAAAAACCCATGGCCCCGACCGCCAACCCCCTCATCTTGCAGGGAATTCACACCGGAACGCCGCTTGCTTTGAGCATCCACCGAACCGCGCCATCCGCCAGGGTACCATGCCTTCTCCGGTTGTCCTCATTTCCGACGACGAGCCGCTCGTCGTGTCCGCGCTCGCCCGGGAGGCCCGGCGCACGGGCCTCACCTCCGTGGCGGACACCACCTCCCGGCACGTGATGGAGCTGGCCCGGCGGCACCGCCCCGCGGTCATCATCCTGGACATCCACCAGCACGAGGATGGGAGGGATCTGCTCGCCCAGCTCAAGCAGGACCCCCAGACGCGGGACTGCAAGGTCATCATCCTCAGTGGCGTGGAGGACCAGTTCACCCGCCATGTGTGCTTCGAGCTGGGCGCGGACGCCTACGAGGTGAAGCCCTTCGATCACACCTTCATGACCCGGGTGGCGAGGATGGCGGGCCTGCCGGGCGTCTTGCCCGGGAGCCTGTGCTCAGGAGCGTAGGGAGTGGATGGCGGCGGCGTAGTCCTTCGCGCCGAACACGTACGAGCCCGCCACCAGCACGTCCGCCCCGGCCGCCACCACGAGGCGCGCCGTCTCGGAGTTGATGCCCCCATCCACCTGGATGTGCGTGTGCAGCCCGCGCGCATCGAGCATCGCGCGCAACCGGCGCACCTTGTCCACCGTATGGGGAATGAAGCCCTGGCCCCCGAAGCCCGGGTTCACGCTCATCAGCAGCACCATGTCCACGTCGCCCAGTACCTCCTCCACCGCCGACAGCGGCGTGGCCGGGTTGAGCACCACCGCCGGCCGGGCGCCCGCGTGGCGGATCTGCTGCAACACCCGGTGCAGGTGCGTGCACGCCTCCGCGTGCACCGTGACGATGTCCGCCCCCGCCTTGACGAACGCCTCGACGTACTTCTCCGGCTCGACGATCATCAGGTGCACGTCGAGCGGCCGGGTCGCCGCCTTCTTGATGGCCTGCACGATGACCGGCCCCAGGGTGATGTTGGGCACGTAGCGCCCGTCCATCACGTCCACGTGGATCCAGTCCGCGCCCGCGGCTTCCACCGCGCGGACCTCCTCCGCCAGACGGCCAAAATCCGAGGACAGCAGCGAGGGCGACACGAGCACACGGCGGGTCATGGGCGCTACTTAGCCACTTCCCCACCTCATGGGTACTGGCTCGGTTGGAGAGCGAACAGACGAAGAAGGGGTTTCACTCGGAGGGGAAGCATCCGGCCGGGGGAGAAGCGATGGCTCCCGAGGCCGTGGTAAGAAGCACCTTTACAGTCCGCGCGCCGTTTCCTCTCCGGAGCCTTTCCTGGTGCTTCCACAGACCCAGCCATCCGAGCCCGTCGATCTCAACCGGCGCCTCAAGAAGCTCACGTCCATCCTGGACGTCACCAAGGCGATGAGCGCCGAGCGGGACCTGGATCTGCTGCTGCCCCTCATCCTCTACGAGGCCAGCAAGGTGGTGGAGGCGGATCGCTGCTCGCTCTTCGTGCTGGACCGCGAGCGCAACCAGCTCTGGAGCAAGGTGGCCCAGGGCTCCAAGAGCGAAATCCGCCTCCCCGTGGGCAGCGGCATCGCCGGGCGGGTGGCGGAGACGGGCGAGGTCATCAACCTGCCGGACGCCTACGCCGACGAGCGCTTCAACCGCACCTTCGACAGCATCAGCGGCTACCGCACCCAGAGCGTGCTGTGCGTGCCCATGCGCGACGCCAACGGCGAGGTCACCGGCGTCATCCAGGCCCTCAACAAGCTGAGCGGCGGCGCCTTCGACTCCGAGGACGAGGAGCTGCTGCTCGCGCTCGGCGCCCAGGCCGCCGGCGCCATCGAGAACGCCCTGCTCCACGAGGAGATCAACAGCCTCTTCGAGGGCTTCGTCTCCGCCTCCGTGGTGGCCATCGAGTCGAGGGATCCCACCACCGCGGGCCACTCGGGCCGCGTGGCCAACCTCACCGTCTCCCTGGCGCGCGCGCTCGAGCACGTGCACACCGGGCCCTACGCCCACACGCGCTTCAGCGCCACCGAGCTGCAGGAGGTGCGCTACGCCTCGCTCCTGCACGACTTCGGCAAGGTGGGCGTGCGCGAGCCGGTGCTCGTCAAGGCCGAGAAGCTCTATCCCCACGAGCTGGAGGGCTTGCGCGCCCGCTTCCAGCTCGCGCGCAAGGACTTGCAGTTGCAGAGCTACCGCCGGCGCATCGCCGCCGTGAAGCTGCGCGGCACCCCGCACCTGGCGGAGATCGAAGCCGAGGAGGAGGCGCGGCTCGCCCAGGAGTCCAAGCAGCTCGACGAGGTGCTCGAGTTCGTCCTCACCTGCAACCGGCCCAGCGTGCTCGCCCAGGGCAACTTCGAGCGGCTGCACGAGCTCAAGCACCTGCGCTTCCAGGACGGGTTCGATCAGAATCAGCCCCTGCTGCTCGAGCGGGAGATCCAGTCGCTCTCCATCCTCAAGGGCACGCTCTCCGAGGCGGAGCGCCTGGAGATCGAGAGCCACGTGGAGCACACCTACCGCTTCCTGTCGCAGATTCCCTGGACGCGCACCCTGCGGCGCGTGCCGGAGATCGCCTACGCGCACCACGAGAAGCTCAATGGGACGGGCTACCCGCGCGCCATCCCCGACGCCGGCATCCCCGTGCAGTCGCGGATGATGGCCATCGCGGACATCTACGACGCGCTCACCGCGAGCGACCGTCCCTACAAGAAGGCCGTGCCGCACCCGCTCGCGCTCGACATCCTCCAGCGCGAGGTGAAGAGCGGACAGCTCGACGCCGAGCTGTTCCGCATCTTCGTCGAGGCCGAGGTGCCCCAGCGCGCCCAGCAGCCCGCGCGCGAGTGACCCGGCCACTCCCCCGGCCCCGGTCGCCCGGGGCGAGGGCCGTGCGCCTCAGCTGCCGATGACGTGCAGCCGCAGGCTGTTGATCTTCCCGGGCTGACCCACGGGCGCGCCGTAGACGATGACGACGCGGTCACCCTTGCGCGCGAGGCCGCGGGCGACGAGTTCCTCCTCCACCCGGCGCACCATCGCCTCCGTCTCCTGGATGGGCTCGAGCACGCGCGGCACCACGCCCCAGAGCAGCGCCAGCCGGCGGCGCACTTCCTGGTTGGGGCTGAAGGCCACGATGGGCACCGGGGGCCGGTAGTGCGCCAGCAGGCGCGCCGTCACACCCGACAACGTGAAGGCCGCGATGAGCGAGGCCCCGGACTGCTTGGCCGCCTGGCACGCGCTCGCGGCGATCACGTCCGGGAAGTGCGTGGGCAGACCCACCGGCGAGGTGGGCGCGCGCAAGAGGTCCTGCGCGCGGATGGTGGACTCGGCCGCGAGCACGATGCGGTCCATCATCTGCACGGACTCGATGGGGAACTTGCCGCTGGCCGTCTCGCCCGAGAGCATCACCGCGTCCGCCCCGTCGAAGACGGCGTTGGCGACGTCGCTGGCCTCGGCGCGCGTGGGCCGCGGGTTGTCGATCATCGAGTTGAGCATCTGCGTGGCCACGATGACCGGCAGGCCGCGCGAGTTGCAGCGCCGCACGATGTCCTTCTGCACCGAGGGCACCTCCTCGGGCGGAATCTCCACGCCGAGGTCGCCACGCGCCACCATCACCCCGTCCGTCTTGTCCAGGATGGCGTCCAGGCGGGCGATGGCCTCGGGCTTCTCCAGCTTGGCGATGATGGGCACCGACTGGCCGATCTGCGCCATGGCCGCACGCGCCATGTCGATGTCCGCCGGCTGGCGCACGAAGGACAGGGCGATGAAGTCCACGCCCTCCTTGATGCCGAACACCAGGTCCTCGCGGTCCTTGGGGGTGAGCGCATCCGCGCGCACCGCCACGCCCGGCAGGTTGATGCCCTTGTTGTTCTTGAGCGTGCCGCCGTGGATGACCTTGGTGCGGATGAGCTGCTTCTTGTCCGTCTCGATGACGCGCAGTTCCAAGAGGCCGTCATCCAGGAGGATGCGGTCGCCCGGGTTCACGTCCGACGCCAGGTGCGCGTAGGTGGTGGACACGATCTCGTCCGTGCCCTTCACGCTCTCGTCGGTGGTGATGTGGAACTCGCCGCCGGACTTCAGCTCGGTGCTGCCGGTGATGAAGCGGCCGGTGCGGATCTTCGGACCCTGCAGGTCGCCCAGGATGCCCACCGCCTTGCGGCACTTGAGCGAGGCCGCCCGGAGCTTGGCGATGTTCTCGGCGTGCTGCTCGTGGCTGCCGTGGGAGAAGTTGAGCCGGGCCACATCCATTCCGGCTTCGATCAGGGCCTCGAGCATCTCCTGGCTCTGACTCGCAGGGCCCAGGGTACAAACAATCTTCGCGCGTCGCATGGCGCGGGAGAATCAATCCGAGCCACGCATAGGGTCAAGCAGCGACAGCGTCACCGCATCCGATCGGTAAATCCGTAAAGCAGCGCCCCCTCAACCGCGCAGCAGCAGGTTGAGGTTCTCGCGCTCCCAACGCAGTGCGGCAGCGTAGAGCGGAAAGGCCTTCTCCCGCTCCCGGAAGGCCCGTGGGTGATGCACCCGGCGGCCCGTCGCGTTGGAGCTGGGAAAGAGCTGGTGGAGCATCTCGTGGAAGAGGATGAATTCCACGAAGAAGGCGGGCACCTCGGGGCGATCCAACGCGGGATGGATGCGGATCTCCCGCGTCTGATGATCATAGACGCCCAAACGGATGGACTTGCGGCGCCGGCGGGGCGGCAGGCGGCCCCAGCCCACGCGCGCCCGGATGGTGTCCTGGAAGTAGGTGCGGTTGAGCTGGTCGAACATCTCCTGCAGGTTGAAGCAACGGCCCTGGGGATCCAGGTCGGCCTCGGCCGCGTGGCGCTCCTGACGGATGCGCGGCTGCTGACCCCGGATGTAGTCGTCCAGGATGACGCCGGCCATGCGGTTGCCGCGGCCCGCGTAGTCCGCCACCGCGCGCACCACGGCCTCTGGCGCATCCAGGAACATGTGGTGCAGCCGCAGTTGCAGCGCGTGGGCGGTGCGGCGGAAGGACACCATGGTGGAGCGGTTGTCCGTCACCGACAGGCGCACCGGAATGCGCAGGTTCGCCGACAGCCAGTAGGCGAGCGTCTCCGCCCGGGCCCACAGCTCGTCCCGGGTGGGCTGGGGAACGATCGGCCATTCCTCGGGAGCCACCGCCTCGGACGAGACGTGCTCCACGAGGGGCGCCTCCTCGCGTGAGAGCGTGGCCAGCCGATGCGAGGCCTCCACGGCCCGATGGCGCGCGGGCTGCGACTCGGCGCCCTGCTCGGAGGGCGCTCGCGGAAGGAGATAGGAGGGTTGGGTCGGGAGCGACGACACGCGGGGGGTATCGTACCCAGCGGCTCCCGGGACTCAAGACCGGCGGCACCTGCCCGCCCGCCCAGCGTCGCCCCGTCAACCCCGGCCGTGTCGTCTGCTCTCCTCCGCGAGCCGCTCCCCCAAGGCCTCCACCGCCTCCGGCGTGGTGTTGAACGCCGCCCACACCTCCTCCATACCGCCCGCCTCTTCCACCGCCAGGCAGGCGTCCCCCCCCAGCCGGGCCTGCTCCAGGTCCCCATAGCGCCCCATCTGCACGCTCCAGCTCCCGTCCGGCCAGCGCTCGAAGGGGTAGAGCCGGCACGCCAGGGGCCGCACCTCGGAGGGCAGGCCACACCCCTGGCCCCGCTCGTGGAAGACACAGGCCCCCGCGCGCACGAGCAGCGTCAGCCGCACCGGCCCGCGACGGAAATAGCCCCGGTAGAGAGGACGGCGCGCCTCGTAGCCCGCCGCGTCCTCCTCGGTGAGGTACTCCTCGGCGACGAAGCGCCGGGGGGCGAGCCCCGTGTGCCCGGCGATGCGCTCCACGTCCGAGCGCGTGAGGGTGGCGAGCTGCTCCCCCGGCTTCACCTCGCAGCACGAGCTGCCCAGCAGCCGCGGACAGCGGGCGCAGACCGGGCCCATCGGCGGGCCCATGCGAGGCGTGTCCGTCATGGAACGGCGGGCGCCTCGCCCCCGCGCGTCTTGAGCAGCCGCTCCAGGCGATCCGGCTCCAGGCGCACCACCAGCGTCTTCTCCCGGCTGTAGAGGACCTGCCCCGGCGCGCCCCCCTTCACCTTCTTCACGAACTTCACCGGCACCCAGCTCACCTCACCGCGCGGCTCGCCCTTGGCCCCCGAGTGGTGCAGCGCCAGGTGCGCCGCGTCCAGGAGGACTTCCTGCGACACCTCCACGCCCTTCTCCAGGGGCACCACCACGTGGCTGCCGGGCAGTCCCCGCGCGTGCAGCCACAGGTGGCCCGGACGCGCCACCTTGAAGGTGAGCGTGTCGTTGTCCTCGCCGCCCTTGCCCACCCAGATGCGCTGGCCCCCGTGCCCCACGTACTCCTTGAAGGGCCGTGCCTCGGGTGGGCCGTCCTCGCCCACCCCCTTGCGCAGCACCTCCACCTGCGCGAGCAGCGCCGCCTCGTCCAGCGCCTCCAACTGCCGCAGCGCCAGTTGCGCGTGCTCCACCTCCCGCGCCAGCTCCGCCTCGCGCTGCCGCGCATGCTCCACGCCCCGCAGCAAGCGCCGGTACTGGTGGAAGTGCCAGTCCACCTCCTCCTTCGGCGTGCGCTTGGGATCCAACGTCACCTTCACCTCCTCCACCCCCTCCTCGGTGTACGCGGTGAGCGTCACCTCGGACACCCCACGCTTGAGGCGGTGGAGGTTCTGCGTGAGCAGCTCGCCCACCTGCCGGTGACGCTCGGCCTCCGGGCCCCGCGCGGCCTCGGCGCGCACCTTCTCCAGCGTCCGCCCCGAGCGCTTGAGCCGCGCCCGGTACGGCAGCGTCAGCCGTCGGCGGATCGTCTCCGCGCGGCTCGCCTTGTCCCGCGCGCCCAACAGCCGCTCGGCCGCCTCGGCCAGGGGCAGGAAGTCGCCTTCCACGGGCGTGAGGCGCGAGGGCTGGCCCCGCGTCCGCTCGAGCACCTCGGGCGAGAGGGGCTCGGGAGGCGACCACTGGGCGCCCGGGTGCAGCGCTCGCCGCTGCGCGAGGCCCTCGCCCGAGAGCATCAACACCCGTCCCGCCTCCGTCGTCAGCACCAGGCCCCCGGGCGAGCCCAGCTCCAGCACGAGCCGCCGCCGGGACTCGTCGCTCTGCAGCTCGAGCACCACCAGCCGCTCGGTGTCCCGCCAGGCGAGGCCCGCGAGCTTCAACCCCACCAGCTCCTGGCGCAACCAGCGCTGGAAGGGGGCGGGCTCGCCGGGCGTGGGAAAGCGATCCGCGGCCACGGAGATGCGCGCCAGCTCTCCCTCGGCGCACAGGCACAGCAGCACCGAGCGCCCCGGCACGCGCAGCTCCAGGTAGACGAGGCGCGGCAGGGGACACCACGCCTTCTGCACCACCGCGCCCGTCAGCCGCGCGGCCACCTCCGCCACCACCTGCTCCAACTCCGAGGGACGCAGCGACACCTCAGCCTCCTCACTGGCGCGAAAAACACGAACGGCCCGGCGGGAAGTCCGCCGAGCCGTTCAAATTGCGCCAGGTGACTGGCTTGAGTCTAGCCCTCGTCCTCGGACGGGGCGGCCTCGGTGGTGGTCTTGGCCGTGCGCTTGCGGGCCGGAGCCTTGCGGGTGGCGGTCTTCTTGCCAGCGGCCTTCTTGGCCGTGGTCTTGCCCGCCGCCTTCTTCGTGGCGGTGCGGGGAGCGGCGCTCTTGCGGGTCGTCTTCTTCGCGGCGGTCTTCTTCGTCGCGGCCTTCTTCGCGGTCTTCTTCTTCGCGGCCATCTAAAGCCTCCGTGGGTTACCGCCACTCGCTAGGAGTGGGGCCTGCACTCGCATGGGGAGTGCTTGTGGTGAAGAGTAGAGATGCCTTGCCAGTGTGTCAACGCATGGTGATGTAGTGCAACGCGTGGCGAGCCGATTTTTCGGCATCTCGCGCACGATCGGGACCCTCCGGACGGTGCTACAGGCCGCGACCACGGCGCTCCGGAGCCGATTTTCCGGCCTCCGCCGCGTTCCGGGTGTGTCTCCGGCCGTGTCATCGAGGCCCGAGGCAGTGTCACCCCGCGCGCACTCACACGCGAATCGGCGCGAACTTCGCGGAGTTCGACGGTGCGAGCGGGCACGTACGTGCTTACCGTGGCCTTCGCGATGAATGCTCACGTGAGAACCTTTCCTGACTCCTTCACCTTCGGTGTCGCCACATCCGCGTACCAGGTGGAGGGTGGCATCGAGAACGACTGGGCCGAGTGGGAGCGGGCCGGGAAGCTGAAGGAGCCGCACGTGCGCTGCGGCCGGGGTGTGGACCACTGGAACCGCTACGAGGAGGACTACGGCCTGGCGCGGGACGTGGGCGCGAGCGCCTTCCGCATGTCGCTGGAGTGGGCGCGCATCGAGCCGGAGCGCGGGCGCATCGACGGCGCGGTGCTCGAGGCCTACCGCGAGCGGCTCTTGAAGATGAAGGCCCGGGGCCTGCGGCCGGTGGTGACGCTCCATCACTTCACCCACCCCACGTGGTTCCACCGGGACACCCCCTGGCACCTGCCCCAGAGCGTCGAGGCCTTCCGTGCCTATGTGCGCGCCTGCGCCCCCATCCTCCGGGGACTGGACGCGCTCGTCATCTCGCTCAACGAGCCCATGGTGCTGCTGCTCGGCGGCTACCTGCAGGGCCTGATGCCGCCGGGCATCTGCGACGGGGCGAAGACGATGGCGGCCCTGGGCAACATGGTACGCGCCCACGTGGCCGCGCGCGAGGAGCTCCGGGCGGCGCTCGGCCACGTGGAGATCGGCATCTCGCAGAACACGCTCGCCTTCGCGCCGGACCGCGCGTGGAATCCCCTGGATCGCGCGCTCGTGCGCCTGGGCGCCCAGGCCTACAACCACTCCTTCCACGAGGCGCTGGTGTCCGGAAAGCTCCGGGTGAACATGCCCGGCATCGGCTCCACGAAGCAGGACATCCCCGGGGCCAAGGACTCGTGCGACTTCATCGGGGTGAACTACTACACGCGCGCCCACCTGCGCTTTTTGCCGCGCGCCCCGTTCCTCTCCTTCCAGTTCCGCGACAAGCACGGCCGGGGCCTCACGGACATCGGCTGGGAGGTGTGGCCCGAGGGCTTCGGCCAGGTGCTGCGCGAGCTCAAGCGCTACGGGCTGCCGGTGTGGGTGACGGAGAACGGCATCGATGACCGGAGCGGGGAGCGCCGCCCGGCCTACCTGCGCGAGCACCTGGAGCAGGTGCTCACCGCGCGCGCCGAGGGCGTGGACGTGCGCGGCTACCTCTACTGGAGCCTCCTGGACAACTTCGAGTGGCTCGAGGGCTGGGGGCCGCGCTTCGGCCTGTACCACGTGGACTTCGAGACGCTCGAGCGCCGCCCCACCCCCGCCTGCCAGTTCTACCGGGAGGTGGCCACCACGCGGCAACTGCCGAGCCTCGTCCCGCCGGGCCCCGTCGCCCAGCCCAACCTCATCATTCAGCCGAGCGCGGCGCGGTAGTCCACGTCCTGCTCCTCGCCGGGCCCCTCGGGGTCCGCGCTCGCCGAGCCGAAGAAGCGGCGCACCGCGTCGCGCACCTCGTCGGGCGAGTCGAGCTGGTTGACCTCGGAGCGGAAGAGGGCGGCGCCGCGCAGGCCGTGGCCGTACCAGGCCAGGTGCTTGCGGAAGGAGCGCACCGCGGCGAGCTCCAGCCCCGCGCCCACGAAGTCCAGGTGGGCGGCGAAGTGCCGGAGCACCCCCTCGCAGCGCTCCTCGGGCTCCGGCGGCGCGCCGCCGAGCAGCTCGCGGAAGAGCCACGGGTTGCCGAGCGCCCCGCGGCCCACCATCACGAAGTCACACCCCGTGGTCTCCAGCATCCGCCGCGCGTCCTCGGGCGTCTTCACGTCGCCGTTGCCGATGATGGGCCGGTCCGGGAAGTGCCGCTTGAGGTCGGCGATGACACGCCAGTCCGCCTGGCCCGAGTAGCCCTGGGCGCGCGTGCGCGGATGGATGGCGAGCCCCGCGCACCCGGCGTCGAAGAGCGCGTGGGCCACCTGGAGGTAGTTGCGCTGGTGCTCGTCCCAGCCCGAGCGGATTTTACAGGTGACGGGCAGGCCCGTGGCCGCGTGGATGTCGCGCACCAGCGTGGCCGCGCGCTGCGGCTCGCACAAGAGGGCGCTGCCCGCGCCATTGCGCGTCACCTTCTTCACGGGGCAGCCCATGTTGATGTCGATGATCTGCGCCCCATGGCTCTTGCCCACGAGGGCCGCGCGCACCATGGCCTCCGGCTCTCCCCCGAAGATTTGCAGGCTGTAGGGCCGCTCCACCTCCGGGTTGAAGCGCAGGTACTTGAGGGTGCGCTGGTTGGCGCGCATGAGGCCCTGGGAGCTCACCAGCTCGGTGGGGCAGAGCGCCGCGCCCAGCTGGAAGGCGATGACGCGGAACGGCATCTCGCTCACCCCCGCCATGGGGGCGAGGATGTAGGGGTTGGGCAGGGTATAGGGACCGAGGCGCGGCATGATGGGGGCGAGAACCTAGCGGATTGAATGGATTGTTCCAGGGGCGGCCAGGCCCTGCGCGCGGGCGGGCCTTTGGTTAAGGTTCGGCCCCATGCTGCGCTTCCGGCTCGGAGACATCCCCGTCGAGATCCGTTTCTCGCACCTGCTCTTCTCCGCGCTCCTCGGCACGCTGATGGCGAGGGATCTGCCGGGAGGAGACCCGGGCGCCTGGCCCTACCGGGAACTCCAGGACGCGAGCGGTCCGGACCACACCCGCACGGCGCTGCTCGTCGCGCTCGCCTGGATGGGCATCGTCTCCCTGACCGTGTTCGTCCACGAGGCGGGTCACGCGCTCATGCTCCGGGCCTTCGGCCACCGGCCCGGCATCCAGCTCGTCTGGCTGGGAGGCCACACCCGCCCCCGGGGCCGCTCGCTCCTGCCGTGGCACCACCACGTGCTGTCCACCGCCGCGGGGCCGCTCGCCGGACTGCTCGTGGGGCTGGGCGCCCTGGGCCTGTGGCACCACGGCGTGCCCCCCGGCGCCGAGGTGGCGCGCTTCCTGCTCGACGGGCTCTTCGCCACCAACATCCTCTGGAGCCTCTTCAACCTGTTGCCCGTGCCCAGCCTCGACGGGGGCGTGCTCCTGAGCGCCGTGGCCACGCGCCTGTTCGGCAAGGCGGGCTTCCTGGGCGCGCAGGGACTCGCGCTCGTGCTGTGCGTGGCCCTGCTCGCCTACGGGGTCGGCCATGCGCCCGTGCTCGGCATCCTCTTCGCGCTCTATGGCCTGCAGGCCCTGCGGCTGCTGCTGGCCGCCGCCCGGGGTGAGCTCCAGGTGTCCTCGGGCGTGGCGCCGCGGCCCCTCGTCGAGGAGCTGAAGCAGGCCCGGGCGGCGCTCGATCACGGACGGCTGGACGAGGCGCGGCAGCGGGGCGCCCGCGTGCTGGAGGCCAGGGAGGCCACCTCGGAACTCGCCGCGCGCGCCCACCACCTGCTCGGCTGGGTGGCCCTCAAGGAAGGCCAGGGGCGCCTGGCGCTCGAGCACTTCTCCCAGGCGAGGCGCCAGCCGGTGGAGACCCATGCCGTGGCGGCGGCCTTCTCCCTGGTGGGCGACGAGCCCCGGGCGCTCGCCCTGTGGGAGATGGCCTGGAACGAGACGGGTGACCGCACGGTGCTGCACGAGTACGCCGGCTCGCTCATCCGCGCCGCCCAGGTGCACAGCGCCCTGCGCCTGCCCGGCGTGGAGGCCGAGACGGCGTTCCTGTGCGCCGGGCGTCCCCTGTTCACGCGCGGGGCTTACTCGGAGGCGGCGGCGATCGCCGAGGCGGGACTCCAGCACGCGCCGGGCGCTCGCCTGGCCTATGACGCGGCGTGCGCCCATGCCCGGGCGCGTCATCCGCTCGACGCGGTGCGCATGCTGCGGCGGGCCACGGAGCTGGGCTTCCAGGACGTGCACTACGCGGCGTCCGACGAGGACCTGGCCCCGCTGCACGGACACCCGGACTTCGAACGCTGGCTCGGGGAGCTGCGGAAATCTCTGCCCGCCTGACACGGCCATGACACGAGGGAGTGTTGATGGGGCTCGAGACTGAGCACCTTCCGGCTCGGTCTGACTCCTGGTCCGAGGGCTCCCTTGACTGCTTCCTCTCCCGCGTCCGTTCAAGACGAGAAGATCAACTGGGTGGCATCCATCCCCTTCATCGGCGTGCACCTGATGTGCCTCTTCGTGTTCGTCACGGGGGCGCGGCCGGTGGACGTGGCGGTGTGCGTGGGGCTGTACGTGCTGCGCATGTGGGGCATCACCGCGGGCTTCCACCGCTACTTCAGCCACCGCGCCTACCAGGCGGGCCGGGGCTTCCAGTTCTTCATCGCGCTGGTGGGCACGCTGGCCATGCAGAAGGGCCCTTTGTGGTGGGCGGCGCACCACCGCCACCACCACCGCTACTCGGACCAGGAGCAGGACATCCACTCGCCCCTGCAGAAGGGCTTCTGGTGGAGCCACACCGGGTGGATCCTCTGCGACAAGTACGGGGACACCCGCTACGAGAGCATCAAGGACTTCGCGCGCTTCCCGGAGCTGGTGTGGCTCAACAAGCTGCACGTGCTGCCCGGGGTGCTGCTCGCCGCGGCGCTCTACCTGCTCGGCGGCTTCTCGATGCTCGTGTGGGGCTTCTTCGTGAGCACCACCCTGCTCTACCACGGCACCTTCACCATCAACTCGCTCAGCCACGTGTTCGGCTCGCGCCGCTACAAGACGACGGACACCAGCCGCAACAACTGGCTGCTCGCGCTCATCACCCTGGGCGAGGGCTGGCACAACAACCACCACTACTACCAGAACACCGCCAACCAGGGCTGGTTCTGGTGGGAGGTGGACCTGAGCTACTACTCCCTCAAGGTGCTCTCCTGGGTGGGGCTGGTGAGCAAGCTGCGCACCCCCTCCGAGCAGGTGAAGAACGTCTACCTCAAGTACACCCCCGAGGAGCGCGCGGCGCTCAACGCCCCTCTCGTCTCCTGGTCCGCCCCCCTGGCCGCCCGCAGGAAGGCGGCCGAGCAGAAGGTCAAGGCCGCCGAGGAGAAGGTGCGCGAGGCCCTGGCCGCCGCGGCCGACAGCCTGCCCTCCGCCCAGGAGCCCCAGGGCCTGCTCAAGCCGTGAGGTGAGCCGTCCACCCACCTTGCCCGGGACAGCCCCGCCGCTGCCGTCCCGGCCCGAGGAGGGCGTTCCTTTCCAATCAAAGCACCTTGAAACCGCCAGGGGGTGGACGTTTATTAGGTACCCCAATGAAGGACGAGCCTCCGCCGGTTTCCCGATTCGCGCTGCGTGCGCAGCTCGAGCGTTTCACGCATGCGTCCCTGCAGGCCTTCAACCGGATCCGCCTGCCAGGCCCCTCGGTGCTGCCGGTGGCCGGAGCGGTGGTGGGCCTGTACAGCGGGCTGGCCGCGGGCATCTTCTCCAACCTGATCGGCGTCATCCGCGGCGCCGCCTTCAACGTCGTCTGGCTGCTGGATGCCATGCGGCAGCCCGGCTCGCGCATGCTGCTGTCCGTCTGGGACATGCTGCTCACGGCGCGCTGGCACCTGGAGTACGTCATCATCGGCGCGCCCCTGGCACTGGGCGCCCTGCTGCTCGCGCGCATCATCGAGCCCGGAGGCCCGCGTGACGAGGTGAAGCGCCGGCTGCGCCTGCTCGCCCTGCTGGTGCTCGGCGCGCTCGCCCTCTACTACCCGCTGGTGGCGCTCACCGCGCTCAACCGCGTCTTCAATCACGGCCACGAAACCACCGAGGTGCTCACCCACCTGCCCTGGTGGGTCTTCCTGCTGATGCCCACGCTGGGTGGGCTCGCGGTGGGCCGCCTGCTGCGCGACTATCCGGACACGCGTGGCCACGGCCTGCCCGAGGTGGTCAAGGCGGTGAAGGGCAACCAGGCGCTGCCCGGCGGGTTCGGGCTGCTCAAGCTGGTGGCCAGTTCGCTCACCATCGGCACGGGAGGCTCGGCCGGGCGCGAGGGCCCCATCGTCTATGGCGGCGCCGCGTTCGCCTCCACCGTGGGCCGCACCCTGGGCTTCTCCCGGCGCGAGCTGGCCATCCTGCTGGCCTGCGGCGCGGGCGCGGGCATCGCCGCGTCCTTCAACGCCCCCATCGCCGGCGCCGTGTTCGCGATGGAAATCATCCTGCGCGAGTTCGAGCTGCGCGTCTTCTCGCCCATCATCCTCGCCAGCGTGGCGGGCACGCTCGTGGGCCGGGGCACCGTGGGCACCGAGTCGATGATCAACCGGCTCGGCTACCAGATGGTGAGCGGCTGGGAGGTCATCTGCTACGTGGGGCTGGGGCTGCTCTGCGGGCTGCTCGCGTATGCCTTCGTGCGGCTGCTGCACCACTCGGAGGACTTCTTCGGCGGCCGGTTCGAGGGACGGCTGTCGGCGTGGCTCGGCCAGCGCACGCTGCCCAAGCGCGCGGCCCTCGGCGGACTGTGCTCGGGCGTGCTCGCCATGCTCAGCCCCACCGTGTGGGGCAGCGGGCATGACTACATCAACCTGGCGGCCATCGGGCAGTTGAGCCTCGTCTTCCTCGTCACCGCGTGTGCCGTGAAGCTCGTGGCCACCGCCATCACCCTGGGCTCGGGCGGCTCGGGCGGCACCTTCTTCCCCTCGGCGCTCATGGGGGCGATGCTCGGGGGCGCCTTCGGCACCGTGGTGCACTACTTCTTTCCCGCCAGCACCGGGCCCAGTGGCGCCTACGCCATCGTGGGCATGGGCGGCGCCATGGCGGCGCTCACCCGCGGGCCGCTCACGGGCATGATGATGCTCTACGAGCTGAGCGGCAACCACGCCATCATCCTGCCGCTCATGGTGACGTGCACCATCTCCTCCGCGCTCTGCCACTACCTCATCGAGCGCCGCGCGCCCAAGCCGCAGACGGACGCGGAGCTCCTGTCCACCACGCCCGTGCGCGCGCTGATGCGCGAATTGGCCCCGGTGCCCGCCGACATGCACCTGCGCCCGCTGATGGACCAGGTGTTCACCACCGAGAACGGCACGCTCCCCGTGCTCGATGGCGAGGGCAAGCTCTACGGCATCGTCCAGGCGGACCAGTTCCAGGACATCTGGCGCGACGAGACGCTCTACCCCGTGCTCGTCGCGAGCGACGTGGCGCGCAAGGTGCCCCTGCTGTCGCCGGACACTGACCTGGCGCAGGCGCTCTTCCTGATGGACCAGGAGGACGTGGACGCCCTGCCCGTCCAGGGGCCTCCCGGCGGCCAGACCTGCGGGCTGCTCACGCGCACCCGCGTGCGGCGCTTCCTCAACTCGCACCACACCGGCCAGAAGAGCGCCCGGCCCGAGCCGGAGCACCTCGTGGCGCCGACGGAAATCCGCAACTGAGGGTCGCTCCGGGGGGCCTCGTCACGCACCGGGCCCGCCCCGGTGACGGCCGCGCCCTGCGCGACGCCCAGGGCTTGCCTGGCTCTCGCGGCGTGACGCAATTCATTGTCATCCACCTCCACCCGTCCGTGGAGGAGCAATCCAATATCATCAATTACCATTCGCGCCTTGGATTGAAGACAGTGGAGCCCCACATCCCCGCACACGCGCCGTCTCAATCCCCAAACAAAATCTCAAAGTCCGGAGCCCTCCTCTGCCAACCCGCTGCTTTTTCATGCTTTACATGAAAAGCACATATCAACCCATACACCACATCTCAGTCCAAACGAAATCTCAAACCCCAGGAAAGCCAATACTCCCGGGCAGAGGGGTTGTAAAATTACAGACATTGGGCTAGGAAATGAATCAAGCAACAGCGCCTGCGCTCCCCTCCCGAGAGGCCAGACCCTGTCGCCCGTCCATACACAGACTCCCCTCCACCCCGGGCCACGTTCATGACCATGCGCTACTTCACGCTCCTCACTGGCCCGGCCAGCCGCCAGTGTTGGCGGCTGGCCGAGCCAGTGGATGCCCAGGGCCACAAGCTCGGAAATCCCTACATCTTCACGGATGGGAAGCCCGTGAGCGTCGAGGGCCGACTCAAGGTTGCCGTGACCACCGCGGGCAAACCACTTGATTTCTCCCTGGCGGGCGCCAGCAACACGCCCATCGTCAGCGAGCGGCTCGCGAAGCTCCTCGCGCAGGGCGCGCCTGACGACGTGCAACTCCTCCCAGTGGATGTCGAGGGCCAGTCCGAGCCCCACTCCATTCTCGTCGCGACCAGGACCGTCCGGTGCATCGACGACCCGAACTGCGTGGAGGTGAAGCATTGGACGCCGAAGGACGGGTACGAGTTGGTGGTCGGACAGTACAAGGCCATCCAGGGCCTGCGGATAGATCCGACGAAAGTGGGGCAGCCCCAGGTCTTCCGTCCCTGGGGATGGACCGTGGCGCTCATCGTGTCCGAGAACATCCAGCAACAGCTGGCGCGCTCCAGGTTCTCGGGCATGGACTTCGAGGAAGTCACGGGCCCCAAAGAAGTGCGGACTGAATAGACCCCTCTCCTGAACACCTCACGCCGGAGACACCGATGAAAGTCACGGGCAACTCGCCTCCTCCCCGGTTTTCCTCCGTGGGAGGAACCAACAGGACAACCCACACTTCCGCGCCCGCCCAGGTTGCACCTCAGGCCAAGGCTGAACACCCGTCCGCCCCCTCCGGCACTCCGGAGAAGAGCGGTTTCGACACGAAGAAGCAGGCGGGCGCTCCTTCCACCCCCAGCAGGGCTCCAACCCCGCAGGAGCATGCCGCGTATACCAGGCGGACCGGGACCGTGGGATACGGTGGAGCCACGCAGCGCAAGGAGTTCGAAAAAGAAGTGCACCTGGGGGCTCCGGCTGCGGGGTATGGGGGGTATTCGTCGGGTAGTCACCACAGCTCACGTGCGACTTCGCCAAGGCGTACACCCCAATTCCCATCCCCGTGGCCGCACAGCCAGGCCGCAACACAGCTTTGCGATCGCATCTTGGATGGCGCCCCGAACGCCCGCCTCTCCCAGATCATTGATCAAGTCTCGCTTCGGGGTGTGGGCGCGGGCGCGTGCAGTGCGATAACTTCGGAGTGGCTCAGGGCGGAAAATGAAGCCTCCGAGCCGAGTGCCGCCTTCAACCGCATACTCAGGAACTGCGGCGACCAACTCATCGGCATCCAGGCAGAAGAGAGGCGGTTGGTGAGCACTGCCAGAAGGTTGCACGAGGATCAGCAGGCGCTTCTCACGCAGCAGAAAACCCTCCACCAGGACATCGCGCATACAACTGAACAGCTCAGGAGAATGGACCAGCAGATGGCACAGAATCCGGGGATGCGGATGATGATGCAAGGGTCCCGAGCGAGCACGGAACGCCGGCTGGCCAACCTGACAGCGGATTTCAACGAGGGCGAGCACAAACTCGATCAACTCGAGGAGGACGTGCAAGAAGCAAAGAATGACGTGGCCTCCTTCCGCGGTGGCGGAATGGAGCGTGTCTATACGTCGGGCGGCATCCGTATCTCTCCTGATCCCCGTGAATTCGCCAAGTCTGTCGAGAGGCAGACCTCCGCAGAAGGGTTCTACCGTCTCGAACTGTCCAACCTCCAAACTGGCGACGGCCATGTCATCGGCATTTCGCATCGGGAGGATGGCTCGTTCAAGCTCATGGACCCGAACACCGGCGAGTTCGTCGCGCGTGACAGCCGCAACCTGCGCAGACTGCTCGAGGGGCACGTCAGTGAATACGGAACCCGTTATACAGGTTTCGTGGTCAATCAATACGAGTAGGCATGGATCACCGCCGGCCTTGTGACGAAGGAACCCCACGAGCAGCCGTGCCCGCGAAAAGAGGCCATGGAGGGCCCCGATCCCCGACCTCCTCTTACTTGGAAATCACAACATTTCGGCTTTCCACGAAATACCTTGATTGATGGTCTTCCGTTGACTACTCTGGACGGCAGCTCCGCTGTTCCTCGAAGGAAGATGCCGCGGTGTTGAGGGTCCGTGCTTTCAAGCACCCGGCTTCTTATTTTCCAAGGAGATGGAATGAACGTCCTCGGTGTCATGAAGAAGCAGGCGTTGGGGTGCGTGATGGGCACCGTCGCTGGGTTGCTCTTGTCCTCCTGCGGCCCGGGTGAGTTGTCGGACGCGAAGAACAGCCCCGAGGCCACGGAGCAGGTCGCCGCCGAACTCGCCACCACGATTTCCTGGAAGGGCTATACGTGGCGGGTCACCAACGGCGGCATGGCCGGCGTTGCTCCCGGCAGCCCCAGCAACGTCTTCGTGGATGCGAATGGCTACCTGCACCTGAAGATCACCAAGTCCGGCAGCTCGTGGACGGCCGCCGAGCTGTTCACGACGACCAATCTCGGCTTTGGCACCTACCGCTGGCAGATCGACGGCCCGGTGGACAAGCTGGACAAGAACGTCGTGGTGGGGCTGTTCCCCTACGGTCCCGCCGCGGGCATCGGCGGGGACGGCACCAACGAGATCGACATCGAGTTCGCTCGCTGGGGCAATTCCGCCTGGCCCAATGGCAACTGGACCATCTATCCCAACTCGGGGACGAAGGTCGGCTCAAGCACCTTCAACTTCACCCTGGGAAGCACCTACACGACCTCGACCTTCGTCTGGAAGAGCAGCAACATCGCGTTCTCGTTCCAGGAGGGCTTCAAGGCGAACGGGGACACCAGCGGCCTCATCAAGAGCTGGACCTACGCGCCGACGAGCCCCACCACGAACATTCCCCAGCGGGCCATGCCGCTGGGCATGAACCTGTGGTGCTTCGGGGCCCCGCCCTCGAATGGCCAGAATGTCGAGATCATCATCCGGGACTTCCAGTTCATCCCCCAGTAATCGGGCGGGCCGTCACGGTGAGCCCGGAGGGCTGGGAACGAGCCTCCGGGGTGAAGGCAACGTGAGCGCGACCCAGGCCACGGCCACGGCACAGAGGGCCGCCGCGAGCGTGAAGTGCCAGGCGTAGCCGAGCGCCTGGGCGCTGAAGCCACTCACGGCCGCGGCGCCTCCGGTGGCCAGGACGACGAGCGAGGCCTGTACCGTGTAGTCGGACGCGGCGTGCTCCGCGCGGCACAGGCCCATCATCCCCGTGAAGAGCGCCGCGGTGGCCATGCCGCTGGTGAGGTGCTCCACGCCACACACCAGCGTGAGCACCACGAGGCCCGCGCCCCCGCGCGCGGCCAGGGCGTAGAGCAGCACCGCACCGGCCTGGAGGGTGCCGAAGACGAGCAGCGCGCGCCGCTGCCCCAACCGGTGCACGAGTGCCCCTCCCACGAGCGCGCCGAGCAGCCCGGTGGTGAAGCCCACGAACCCGAGCATCCAGCCCACCTGCGACAGGCCCAGCCCCGCGTCGACCAGGAAGGTGCGCAGCATTCCCGTCGCCAGGCTCTCCCCCGCCTTGAAGAGCACGAGCAGGGTGAACCATGTGCCGGCACCCGGGCGGCGCACCCAGTACAGCAGGGACTCATGCAGCCAGTGCCCCAGGCTCTCATTGGCACTCCGCGGCGCGCGCGCGGGGGGCTCTCGGAAGAGCGCCACCGGCACCGTGGCCACGAGCAGCAGCACGCCCAGGCTCACCAGGGTGGGACGCCAACCCAGCGCATCGAAGATGAGCAGCATCAACCCGCCGCCGACAATCATCCCCACCCGGTAGCCCGCCACCTGGATGCCATTGCCCCAGCCCAGCTCCTCGGGCTCGAGCAGGTCCACCGCGAGCCCGTCCGTGGCCACGTCCTGCGTGGCCGCCAGCAGGTTGACGAGCAGCATGGCCACCAGGAGCGTGGGCACGCTCGCGCTCCCCTCGGGCAGGGCGAGCCCCAAGAGCAGCGCCGCCGAGCCGAGCTGGAGCGGGAGGATGTAGCCGCGCCGCCGCCCCAGCCGCTCCGAGCCATACCGGTCCATCACCGGAGCCCAGAGGAACTTGAGCGCCCACGGCAGCGCGAGCAGGTTCGCCAGTCCGATGGCCGGCAACGACAGGCCCTGCTTGCGCAAGAGCACCGGGAGCGCCTGGGTGAAGAAGCCAAAGGGCAGCCCCTGCGAGAAGTAGAGACTCGTGAGCAGTCCGAGCTTCATGGAGGACTTCAGCGCGGTCTTCATGGGCCCTGTTTCCTGGTTGGTCGACCAACTTATAGAACCCGGGAGGAACGGCGTCAACAGCGGGCGGCCCTGGGTCAGGTAGGGAAAAGCCCGTAGTGGAGTCGACCGCGTCTATTCTCCCAGCCCTTCCTCCGCTCTCCGCTTGCGTCGCTCGTGGAGCCGCTCAACACGAGAGAAAGGGAACAGGGCGCGGTGATTGATGTTCCGGTAATACACCGCGAGGTAGTGCTCGCCGCCAATCTGTATAACGGTCTGGGCCGGGGGCTCGGCCTGACCGTTGAACCAGATGTCCGCCTCCTCACGCGTGTTGAACGTCACCCCCGCTGGAGGCAGGCCGTCCCTCATCATCTCCTCGAGGTGGTATTCAAGATCGGGAGCTGGAACGAGCGAGCAACGCGTTCCATCACGAGAAGAGAGGACGACGTGGTATTCGTCCGCGATCAGCACCAGGGCCAGATCGGGTGGCTTGGATTGGGTCCTGAGCCAGGCGTCCGCTTCGTCACGCGTGTTGAAGGCGGCGATGACCCGGTGGGGGGCGTTGGCATCGACATCCTTGAGGTAGCTCTCGAACTCATACGACTGACCATTCCTCCAGACGAACCAGAGCGCTTCGCTGGCGAGGAGAAGCCACTTCTTCTCCTCCGGTGACTGCGCGTTTTCACGGTTCTTGCCGAGGAGTTCCTGCGCTTCGAGGATCTGGTCGAAAATTGTCACGGCGCCACCGCCGCGTCGGACAAGAGCACCCCCAGGACGACCACCGTCCCCAGGCTCAGGTTGTAGCGCGAACGTTTCATGCGAAAGACACTAGCGACACGAGACGGCAACGCAAAAGCGGAAAGCAGGCTGGACTCTCCACTAACGTGCCCCGGGACACTTGGAGCCCCCGCGTGCACCGGGCTCCCTACCCATGAGATGGACCGTGCGAGACGCCGCGCCCCTCTGTGACAATGCCCCCTCGCGCAGGCGGGCCCTGGCCGAAGCGGCGCTCGTGCTCGCCACCGTGTTCCTCCCGGCCAACCTCGCCGATTTCGGACGCGGAGCCCTCATCGCCGCCACCTCGCTGCTGGCCCTCTGGGGGCTCGCCCTGCTGCATCCCTGGACGCAGTGGCGCGCGGGGCAACGGGGACGGGCCGTGGGCACGCTGCTCCTGTGGCCCCTGGCGCTCGGCGCCTCGCTCGGGAGCGCCTGGTTCATGGAGCGGCCCACACCGCCTCCCCGCCTCGGGGTGAGCCACACCCGGCCCGCCTCCGGCGCGGGCCTCGAGCTCACCCACGTGAAGCCGGGACTGCCAGCCGACGGACGGCTGCAAGTGGGCGATCGCATCCTCGCCGTGGACGGCACGCCCCTGTCCACGAGCGAGCCCGAGCTGGACTTCCAGACACGCGTGAGCGAGGCCGGGGGCGGCCAGCCGACCACCCTCCGCTTCACCCTGGAGCGCGCGGGCCAGGCGCACGAGGTGAGCGTCCCCGTGGGCCCCGCCTCACCCAAACCCCGGCCCTTCCAGGGCGAGGCGATGACCTGGCTGTGCGTGCGGGCGCTCGGGATGAGCCTGCTCGTGGCCCTGCTGCTGTGGCGCAACGGCCAGGGGCCCGCCCAGGTGGGGCTCGTGCGCGCGGGGCTGGGGCGCGAGCTGCTCTGGGGCCTGCCCGTGCTCGCCGGCACGTATGCCGTCCACATCGCCGCGTCCCTGCCCCTGGCCTTCCTGGGCGCGCTCCTGCACCTGTCCGGCAAGGAGATGGCCGCGCGCAAGGAGGTGGCCACCTCGCTCGTGGAGACGGGGCTGGGCGTGCCCGCCTTCGCCCTGATGATGGTGCTCGTCACCGGCTTCGAGGAGCTCACCTTCCGGGGCTTCCTCGTGCCGAGGCTCCGGGTGGTGCTCGGCCACTGGTACGCGGCGGTAGGCGTGGCCGCCGTGCTCTTCGGACTGGGGCACGTCTACGAGGGCACCCTCGCCGTCTTCCAGACGGCCGTGCTCGGGGCCTGGTTCGGCCTCGTCTTCGTCCACCGCGCGCGCCTGCCTTCCGTGATGTTGGCGCACGCGGCCTTCAACACCCTCAACTTCACCCTCATGCTGTGGCTCCAGCGCTCGGGCCTCCTCGAAAAGCTCACCCAGCTCGCCCCCAGGTAGCCAGCTGACGCGGCGTCAGGACGCGGACGTCTGAGGCGCGGAGGCAGGAGCACTCGCGCGCCAGGCGCGGGCGAACCCTCCCGACAGCACGAAGCGGGGGAACGTCACCCACTGCTCGGCGACAATGCGCGAGAGGACGTCCCAGGGGCCGCGGAAGGGCACGGGCGCGACGCGCTCCATCCGGTGGGCGCGCCCCTGCACCGCCATCGCGCCCACCATGGCCACGGCACCGGCAATCCCCCACGCGAGCGAGGTGAAGGGCGCGGCCACCAGGCCCAGCGTGCCGAGCTGGAACACGGGCACCGACACCGCGTGCAGCAGCAGGTTGCGGCGCGCGGCGTGGTTGTCCGGGTAGAGCTTCCACTGCCAGGGGAGGAGTTTCTCGGAGCGTTCCATCATGGGGCAAACCTACGAGCGCCGGGCCCCGCCGTCTTGAACGAGCTGGCTACGGCGAGCGCCTCGCAACGCCGACGGCGGCATGCCCAGCATGCGCCGGAAGGTGCGCGACATGTGGGCGGAGTCGGCGAACCCGGCCGCGTGGGCGGCCTCGCCCAGGGGCATGCCCGAGACGATGGCGGTGGCGGCCCGCTGGAGCCGCAGCCAGGCGAGGTAGGGCCGCAGGGGCAGCCCGATGGACTCGGTGAAAGCGTGCATCAGCCGTCCGGGGGACAGCCCCACCTGGGCCGCGAGCGTGGCGAGCGAGCCGTCCTCCCCCGGGGGCAACTCGTGCAGCAGCCGGAGCACGCGCCGCACGCGGGGGTGGATGGACCGGGGCGGAGGAATGACTCCGGCCCCCAGCACCTCGACCACCCGCCGGGTCCACGCCGCGCCCTCGGGGCCCATGAGACGCGCGGGCTCGGCGTCCTGGGCGAGGAGGTCGCGCTCGGCGGTGGAGAGCGCCCGGAAGGGGCCGGTCAGGGTGGCGGCGAGCGCGGCACCGGCCTCGCTCTCCGGGTCGAGGAAGACGAGCAGTATTTCCCGGCCCTCGGCGTCCAGGGAGTGAGGCATATCGGGCGCCGTCAGCACTCCGGCCAGGCTCGTCCAGGGCGCATCCGCGGCCCGCATCCGCACGGGCCCATCCAGCCCCAACACGAGGTGCATGGCGTGGTGGGAATGGCCGGTGCTGCTCGTGCCGGGGCCTCGCGAGGCCAGCAGGGGCGGCCAGAGCGGCGGAGGTCCCCCGAACGGGAGATGGGGCTCTTCGGAGAGGTGCACGCGACGATGCTACCCCCAACCGCCTCAGGCCATCACCCACCAGCCGCCGAGGCACAGGGAGCCCACCGACGCCACCGCCGGCACGTTGCGCAGGAGCACCTCGGGCCTGGGCAGGGCGCGCGAGCCGGCCGCCAGCGCCGCCGTCAGCGCCGCCATGGCCAGCGTGCTCCCCAGGGCGAAGCCGCCCAGGAAGAGCGCCTTCCAGACGGTCGAGTTGGACAGCGCCGCGGGCAGCAGGAGGAGCACCGCCGCGGCGCCCGACACGCCATGCAGCAGGCCGATCGACAGCACCTCCCAGGAAGAGACCTTGCCCTTGCTCGCCGGGGTGGCCTCCTTGGGGGGAGTACGCAGGGCACGCCAGCGGCGCAGGCCCACCACGCCCATGACGAACAAGGCCCCTCCCGCCAGGCGCTCACCCCAGGAGCTCACCACCTCGAGCTCGAGCATCGAGGCCACGGCCAGCACGGCCGCCGCGCACACGAGCGTGCCCAACGCGTGACCCAGGCCCCACAACAACCCCACACGCCAGGCCTTCCGGCGCATCCCCAACGACAGAGGCGCCAGACTCAACAAATGATCCGGTCCGGAGACCGCGTGGAGCGCACCCGAACCCAGTCCGACGAGAGCTGCGACCATGACATTCCTTCCCATCCGCGACGGAGCGGCTCCCGCCGCCCGGTCACGAGGAGAAAGATGCGTCCCAGGCGTTGATAGTGCCAAGACAAGTTCCGCATCGCACTGAAAGCATCCGCCTATCAGCGCCGGGAATACAGGCACGGGAGCCTCGAGGGTGCCCGCGCCCTTCCGGGCCCGGGCCTCCGGCTCACGGAGTCATATAACGGCCGAGGAAGACCACGTTCTTGGTGGACACATGCTCGATGAGGAAGAGGAACGGCCGGTCCACGAGGAAGGGCACGGGCATGGTGGGAGGTCCCGCCACCACCGCCGTAGCCGCGGCCGCCTCCGTTCCCTTCTCGTTCACGGACACGAAGGCCTTGTGCTCGATCGACGAGATGACGAGGGACTCGGCACTCGACACGCCCGACAGGTCGGCGTGCTCGTCGAACAAGTCCCGGATGCCGAGTTCCCGCAGCTTCGGAATCAGCGACGCCGACGTCTCCACCTCGAAGCGCGGCAGGTGCACGTCCTCCTGACGACTCGTCAGTGCCCCGCGGATGCCATCCAGGAAGTCCGCGGACAGCCGCGATTCGATCTCCTCGAACCGGCCCGAGTCCGGAAGGACGATGAGCATGCGGAAGCCGCCCCCCACGTATTCGAGCGCGAGGGCCTCGAAGCCCTCGCCCTTCATGTGCCGGGCTCCACCCCCCCGCATCATCGGCACCTGCCGGGTCGTGCCCTCGAGCGTATGGAACGGCGCGTCCTGGGTGCCCTTCTCCCAGAAGGGAGACTGCCACGCGGCCTTGAAGTGCAACGCGTTGACGAGGATGAGCCGCGTCAGGGGTGTCACCGCGGTGGGAGGCAGCAGATCCTTGATGCGCTCCTGCGTCTGCGCCCAGACCCAGGTGTTGATGTCCTCGCGGATGCCGGACGGGTTGGTGGAGAAGTCCGCCACGTGCATGCCCGTGCCGTAGTGCAGGGCGAGCACGTCGAGGAACCCGGGCTGGAAGGCGAAGCCCTTCTGGCCCCAGGTGGCGTTCACCCCGTGGAACTGGGGCGGCGTCGCCTGCCCCGTGCTTGCCGAGGGGGCGAGCAGCGCCTGGTTCAGCGCATTCATCGCCGGATGGAGCCGGTCCTGGGGCAGGGAGAAACGAAGTCCCTGGCCCATCTGGCTCGCGGTCTCCCCGCGCGCGCCCGCGTACACCATGGCCAGCGCCTGCGAGACGCTGTACGGCGAGAAGAAGAGATTCTTCCCGGGCTCGCGCAGCTCCCGGTACAGCTCGGCCCCGAAGTCGGTGTTCCCCGCGGCAACGGCCTCGAGGTCCGAGGCGGGGACCTCGGGGTTCGCCACGCGCTCCTTGCCCGCGGAGATGAACTCACCGGGGGCGCTCTCGTCTCCCGAGGGGCCCGGCCCATTGCCGGGCGGCGCCCCGGAGGAACAGGCACAGGCCGCGAACAACCACCCGGTGGTGAGACGGCCCATCAATCCCTGACGCAGTGCAACCATATGATTCTCCCTTGGACAGAGTGTTCACACGGTCCGATAGCAAAAGACATGCGCGCGCGGCCCACCAGGGACTTCAATGACTTACAGGGCCTCCTCCTAGGTCCCCCTCGGATTTCCGAGGTGGATTTCATGCCTTGACGCATCCCTTCAAAACAGAATAATAACGTTATTGTAGCTTAAACATTAAAACCCGACAGGCAGGTTTCCATGAATCCCCGCCGAACCACCTTCCGCCCGTTCCTCGCCACCGCGCTGACACTGGCATCGGCCCTCGTCTCGGCCTGTATCCAGGAGCCCGAACCCTTCACGGGCGAGGAGTCTCCCGCGGAGTCCGCGAGCCAGACGGAGGCGCTCACCGAGTTCATCGTCAACGGAAACTTCAACGCGGGGAGCACCTCGCCCTGGTGGAATGGCGCCAATACGCAGTCGCGCGTCGAGAACGCCCAGTGGCGGATCGATGTCACCACCGGCACCGCCAACCCCTGGGACGCGATCGTCGGCCAGAATGGCATCTCCCTGACGAGCGGACAGAGCTACACCCTGTCCTTCACCGCGTCGGCCTCGGCGGCCGGGGCGCTGGTCACCACGGTGCAGACGGAGGCCGCCCCGTACACCGCGACGCTGAACCAGCGGATCACGGTCGACACCACGCCGCGCCGCTATTCCTTCCCCTTCACCTCGTCCCTGAGCACGGGCCAGGGTCAGGTGACCTTCCAGCTCGGCGGCGCGGCGGCCCGCACCATCCGGCTCGATGACATCTCGCTCACGACGGGGACGGGCGGGGGCACGGACGGAGGCACGGATGGCGGTACCGGCGGAGGCACGGACGGGGGCACCGGCGGGGGCGGGCCCCTCGCGATGACAAACGGCTTCTACGTGGATCCGAACTCCAACCCCGCCGCCTGGGCGAGGGCCAACAGTGGCGACTCGCGAGCCGCCAGCATCCAGTCGGCCATCGCGAGCAAGCCGATGGCGCGCTGGTTCGGCAACTGGAACAGCGACATCACCTCGGAGGCGTCGAGCTACGTCGGCGCGGCGGCGGCCGCCGGCAAGCTGCCCGTGCTCGTGGCCTACAACATCCCCGGCCGCGACTGCGGCAGCCACTCGGGAGGTGGCGCGGGCAGCCCCGAGGCCTATCGGACGTGGATCTCCGGCCTCGCCGCGGGCATCGGCAACCGCCCCGCCATCGTCCTCATCGAGCCGGATGCCGTCGCCCAGCTCGACTGCCTGCCCGACGACAACGCCCGGCAGACCCGCCTGGGCCTGCTGCGCTACGCCACCGAGCAGTTGCGTGACCGTGCCCCCAACACGTGGGCCTATCTCGACGGTGGCAACGCGCGGTGGATCGCCGCCGACACCATGGCCCAGCGGCTCCAGTCCGCGGGCGTGAGCAACATCCGGGGCTTCGTGATCAACATCTCCAACTTCTACACCACCGCCGAGTCCATCTCGTATGGCAACGCCGTCAGCGCCGCGCTGTCCAGCCGCTATGGCTACAGCAAGCCCTTCGTGGTGGACACCAGCCGCAATGGCAACGGCTCCAATGGCGAGTGGTGCAATCCCGCCGGGCGCAAGCTCGGCACCCCGTCCCAGGTGGGCGGCGGCGCCGAGCTGCTCGTGTGGGCGAAGATCCCCGGGGACTCCGACGGCACGTGTGGCATCGCCCCGAACACGCCCGCGGGCCAGTTCAGCCCCGACCTCGCCATCCGCCTCATCAACGGCACGTAGTCCCTTCGGGCGCGTCCACGCGCGGGGGTGCGGCTCAGAAGGGAGCCCGCCGCTCGAAGTGGACGCGCCCGCCCGTCTCCGGGTGCGTGAACTCGAGCGCCTCCGCGTGCAGCATCAGGCGCGCGTCCTCGTGCCCGTAGAGGCGGTCTCCGACGATGGGCGCGCCCAGGCCGAGCGGGTGCGCCGCGTGGACACGCAACTGGTGGGTCCGCCCGGTGAGCGGGAAGAAGGCCACGCGGGTGCGCGCCCCGGACCGCTCGAGCACCCGCCAGCGGGTGACGGCGGCCTTGCCATGCACGGGATCGTGGATCTGCCGGGGCCGGTCGTTCAGGTCCACGCGCAGGGGCAGCTCGATGGTGCCCTCCTCGCCCTGGACCAGGCCCTGCACCCACGCCACGTAGCGCTTGTGGACGTCCCGGTGGAGGAACTGCCGCTGCATGGCCGCGTGCGTGCGCGGATCGAGCGCCGCGACGATCAGCCCCGAGGTGTCCAGGTCGAGCCGGTGCACCAGCAGCGGCCCCGTGGCCCGGGGATACCGGGCACGCAGCCGGACCAGCACCGAGTCCGTCACCGCCTCGTCCTTGCCCGGCACGGACAGCAGGCCCGAGGGCTTGTCGATCACCACGAGCCAGGCGTCCTCGAAGACGACGGACAGCTCCCCGGCCACGCGGGCGGGGGGAGCGAAGCGCCGGGGAGGGGCGACCTCGAGCCCCTCCAGCATGAAGGGCAACAGGGGACCGCACTTGTCCCGGCAGGCGGAGTAGAAGGCCCCCGCGACGCGGCCCCCCGAGGACGGCGGCGCGCCCCACCAGAACTCGGCGAGCGCCAGGGGCGTCAGGCCGCGCGCGAAGGCATGGGCGAGCAGCTTGGGAGCGGCGCAATCGGCGGCGCCCGAGGGAGGCTCGCCCGGAGCGTAGAGCGCCCGGAGGGGGCGGCGCGCGCCCCGTGCGTTGACCACCCCATAGGTGTCGTGCAGGCGCCGCATGAGCGCGCGGCAGAACATGTGCCGCAGACGTTCGAGCGCCCGCCCCCGGCGTTCGAGCCGGGCGAGCCTCGGAGCGAGCTCCCGGCGCTCGGCGTCCTGGGCCGCGTCCTCGCGGCGCCGCTCCGCCTTGTCGCCCCGGCTCTCCTGATCGAGCCGGTGGAGGGCCTCGCGCCGCGCGTCACCGGAGAGCGCCCCCGGGGCCTCGAGTTCGGCCCGCCGGACATGGCGCAGGCGCCGCCGCTCCTCGTGCGCGAGGCGAAGCTCCTCCCTGCGCCGGGCATGGCGCGCTTCCTGGCGCGCGTGGGCGTCGCGGAGCGCGGTGAGCTCGGACGAGGACTGGAAGGCCTCGGCGCGGGCGATCAGCCGCTTCACCTGGGCCTCGCCCGGGGACTCGATGAGGGCACGGGCCTCGGCCGCGAAGAGCGGCGGGACGTAACCCGGCAGGTTCCACCGGCCCCCGAGCATGCCGGAGAAGGCGCGCAGGAAGCCGATACGGCCTCCGGGCTCGCGCACCACGAGCACCCCGAACATCTTGCCGCCCTCGGCGCCCTCGAGCGGGCCGGTGGGGACGCCCGGGGCCACGAAGCCCGAGCGAAGCTCCACCCGCATCACCTCCGCGGCCCGTTGAGCCAGGGCGTGCGGGCCCTGCTCGTCGAAAGGACTCGGGAAGGCCGCGGGAAGCTCGTCCGGGGCCGGCTGCGGCTCGAAGGGGGTGAACCACGTCTCCACGGTGTCGCGCTATCACGAAACCCAGCCCATCCGGGAGGCGGCGGAGCAACCAGTCGGGTCTGGGGTCGGGTGGCCCCCAAGAAGGGGTGGATCCGATAGACTCGGGCCCTCATTCCGGCGGTGAAGGCGCATGACCCCAACCAAGTACAAGGTCAAACCGGGCGACACGTTGTCCGAGATCGCCCGACATCACCATGTCACCGTAGACGACATCGCTCACATCAACGGCATCAAGGATGTCGACCGCATCCGGGTTGGCCAGTCCCTGCGGATTCCGGTGAAGAGCGACCCAACGGCCCCGTCCGCGCCCATGGCCCCGCCCCCAGCCCGCACTCTCCCGCCCCTGCCCTCTTCCGTGCGGCCCCGGACCCATCGTGTCCGCCCGGCGGAGACCCTGCCGCAGATCGCGCAGCGCTACGGGCTCTCGGTCTCGGAGCTGGCGAAGGCCAATGGCCTCGTGGATCCCCGCCTGCTCTGGATCGGCCAGGAGCTGAACATCCCTCCTGAACACCCATCGTCGCGGTCCGCTCAGCCACCTGCGCAGTCGAACAACGAGGCCTCGCACACTGGCAACCCGGCCCCTCCGCACAAACAATCCCCCCCGACCGCATCCCCTCCCTCGTCCCAGTCCATCAAGGAGGTAGCCTTCGCGGTGACCAGCGCCTTCGAGGGAGGTAAGGCATCCACCTACCAGAACATTGATGACGGCGGAATCGTCAGCTACGGAAAGCACCAGGCCACCCTGGCCTCGGGCACGCTCGAAGCCATCATCACCCAGTATGTTGAGCGGTCCCGTACTCCGGCGGCGAAAGGTCTGGCCAGATACAAGGACAAGATCAGCAGGAAGGATCCCGTGCTGGGCAAGGACGAGGCCTTCAAGAAGCTGCTCCTGGAGGCGGCGGCCGACCCCCTGATGAGCACCATTCAGGATGAGGTGTTCGGCAAGATGTACTGGTCCGCGGCCGAGAAATTCGCGAAGGAGGACAAGCTCAAGACCCCTCTTGCGCTGATCCTCTACTACGACACCCACATCCATGGCGGTCTGGCGGATGTCCGAGCGAGTACCGCGAAGGAATTGAGAGGCAAGAACTATACGGAGGGAGAATTCCTCGCGGAATTTAACCGCCAGCGGGATCTTCGCCTGGCGGGGCTCGTGGCGTCCGCGCTAAAGAAGGACCAGAAAGAAAAAGCCAATGCGCGCCAGAACTCGCGCAAACGAGTGGCAAAGCTGCAGGAACTGGTGGACGCGAAGAACTTCCAACTCCGAGGTGATCGGAATGGAATCCTCTTCATCCACGATGGGCGCAAGGTCTACGGCCTGGACGCCGTCCCGGCCTCCACCGGGAAACAACTGGCCCTCGCGGGGTCAGTCGGAAAGGGCGGTCACAACGCGGCCGCCGACGTCTGGCTGGTGCAGCACCTGATCAACGCGAACAGACCCCTGTTGTACGCGCAACTGCCGGCCAACGGCCGCGTGGATTCGCAGTTGCTCGACGCCATCATCCAGTTCCAGGGCTCCATAGGCATGAAGAATCCTGACGGCCGCGTCGATCCAGACGGCGCCACGCTCAAGGCTCTCTGCGCCAACGCCCGGAACATACCGGGCCAGCGAATGCCTTGGGAACTGCCCTTGCCTTCGGGGACTGGAACAAGCAACCCAGCCCCCAGCCCAGCCCCATCGACCACGGGGAATGCCACTGCCCTCGCGAAACTCGCGAATGCGACCAACAACCAAAGCAAGAAACAGAAGAATGAGAAGAATAAGAAGAAGAAAACGAGGCGTGAGTCGCACAACCAGGGATATTGCGCCACGGACGTCAGCGAAATGCTGCATGAAGCCGGCTACTCCTTCAACAATGCTCGGCCACGTGTCATACATGGGCTCATCAACGACCAGGCATATGACTACAGCACGGGCACCTGGGTTTCGGGCTCCACCCGCGGCTACTACGTGAAGAACAGAAGCAATTGCCTTGACAAGCAGGGCAGGGTTCTTCCCGGAAGACAGTCATTCGCCTTCGCCTACGAAAGCGCCAAATTCTTCGCCCACACCCTGCGGATGCTCGGATTCGCCGATGGCACGAAGCTCCTGCCAGGCAATGGCTGGGGAGGAACGGCCCCAGCGGAAAGCGTGAAGGCTCTTCGGACCCTGCCGGAGGGTGCCGTGATTGTCTTTGGCCCTGCCCTCAACCGCAGTGTCCAACTGACCGGAGGCAACTACGCCGTCGGCGGACGAGGGCACGCGGGCCACGTGGGCATCCTGGTCTACGAGGGACAAAAGGCGCTCGTGGTCGCGGATGGCATGCGGCTCTCGGACGGAACACTCTGTACGGTGGAGATGTGTCTCTCGATGTATGAGTGGGCCATCGGCTTCGTCCCGACCACCGCCCCCAGAGCATTGACCTCGAAAGATCTGCCCAAGAGTTCTCTTCTCGGGCCGGCGTAGCCCCAGATGGCCACAACCCGATACACCCTCCCTCCCGGAGCGCCAGACGTGGAATTCAATCTCGCGGAAGAAGTCAGACGGCAGCTCGAGGAGGCCCTGCGCAAGCGGGGCCGCGTCAACATCGTCATCGCGGGCCGCAGCGGCGTGGGCAAGAGCACCCTCATCAACGCCGTCTTCCAGGGCAACCTCGCGGAGACGGGCCAGGGGCGTCCCGTGACCCAGAGCGCGCGCGAGTACACGAAGGAGGGCATTCCCGTCGCCCTGCTCGACACGCGCGGGCTGGAGATGGAGCGCTACCGGGAGACCGTCGAGCAACTGGAGCGCGAGGTCCAGGCCCGCGCCCAGGACCCGGACGCGAGGAACCACCTGCACATCGCCTGGGTGTGCGTCTCCGAGGACTCGCGCCGCGTGGAGCCCGGCGAATCCGCCATGGCCGCGATGCTCGCCCGGCACATGCCCGTCGTGGCCATCATCACCAAGGCGCGCGCGGACGGGGGCTTCCGCGACGAGGTCCAGCGGCTGCTGCCCATGGCGCGCAACGTCGTGCGCGTGCGCGCCCTGCGCGAGCAGGACGACGAGGGGCATGTGCTCGAGCCCCGCGGCCTGGTGGATCTGATCGATCTCACCATGCAGCTCGTCCCCGAGAGCCAGCGCGATGCATTAGCCGCCGCGCAGAAGGTCAGTGTGGCGCAGAAGAAGACGCGCGCCCGCCTCATCGTCGCGGGAGCCGCCACCACGGCCGCGCTCACGGGGGCCTCACCCATCCCCTTCTCCGACGCGCTCGTGCTCGTGCCCATCCAGGTTGGCATGCTCGCCAGCATCAGCGCCACCTTCGGCCTGTCGCCCAGCCAGCTCTTCCTGACGACGCTCATCAGCGCGGCGAGCGGCGGCTTCATGGCGACCGTGTCCGGCCAGTCCATCGTCTCGGGCCTGCTCAAGTTCGTGCCCGGCGCGGGCACCCTCGCCGGGGCGCTCATCTCCGGCACCACGGCGGCATCCATCACCACCATCTTCGGCGAGGCCTACGTGTCCGTGCTCACCCGCCTGTTCGAGCGCGACCGGGAGCGCGCTCCCTCGGAGCAGGAAATCGCCGAGGCCTTCCGCGAGGAGCTGACCCGGCCCCGCTCCACTCACTGAGGAGCGGGAACAACGGACCTGGGAAGAGGGCCCAGCCGAGGGGCCTCCACCTCCCAGGTCCACGCGTCGGACGTCGCGACTCAGGGAGCCCAGGGCGCCACGACGTTCCAGGTCGCGTCCGCGTTGAAGCCACCGGCCGAGTCCCAGCCCGTCCCATACCCCGACGCGATCCACGCCTCGGCGGCGTAGTGGCGCAGGTAGCGTCCGGGGTAGTTGTAGGACTCGAACGAGACACCGGTGCCCGACAGGCCCGGCCGGGCACAGAAGGTGGCGTCCTGCTTGAAGAGCGCCGTGCCGTCAGAGGCATCCCTGCGGATGCGGCTGTTGGAGTGGCGCAGGTAGCTGCCGGGGAAGTTGCGCGACTCGAAGGAGTAGCAGCTCGACTCGGCCAGGCCGGGCACGAGCTTGAACGTCGCGTCCTGCTTGAGCGTGGCGTTGCTGTTGCCATCCACCACCTCGGTGTGGCCCAGGCTGTCGTAGTGGCGCAGGTAGCGGTTGGTGTAACCGGACGTCGTCACCTGGATGGACTGGAACGCGCCCATGGGCACGTTCGCCTCGCTCTGCCACCACGCCGACGCGATGCCCCACGACGCGTCCTGACGGAAGCCCGTGGTGTTCTCGAGCGCGTCCACCCACACCTCGCCGCCACGGTGACGCACGTAGGAGCCGGGCTTGTTCTTGGACTCGAACGACACGCCCTGCGAGCCGTCGAGCGCCGCGCGGGCGCAGAAGGTGGCGTCCTGGTCGAAGAGCGCCGTGCCATCCCGCGTGTCCCGGCGGATGCGGCTGTTGAAGTGACGCAGGTAGCTGCCGGGGAAGTTGCGCGGCTCGAAGGAGTAGCAGGAAGCGTCCGCCAGGCCGGGCACGAGCCTGTACGTCGCGTCCTGCTTGAGCGTGCCGGTGCTCGCGCTGTCCACCACCTCGGTGTAGCCCAGGCTGTCGGCGTGGCGCAGGTAGCGGTTGGTGTAGCCAGGCGTCATCACCTGCAGGGAGCGGTGCTGACCCGAGCCCAGCAGGCCCTGGTTGTTGAGCTGGCGCGAGGCGGCGATCAGGTTCAGGTGGGCCGTGCGCACCTGGGCGGCGTCCATCTTGAGGACGGCCCGGTCATAGGTGAAGAAGCCGTTGACCTCTCCCTCCACGTCGGTGATCTCCGTGTACACGGACGCGTTCAGACCCGGCCGGTTCATCAGGGTGCGCAGCCCCTGGACGAGCCCCAGGTAACGGCTGGTGAGCGTCGCGCTGTCCGGCACCGCCTCGTAGTAGAAGAACTGGCCGGTGGGGCTCCACACGTGGCCGTCGATCTTCAGGCCCAGGCCACCGAACTCGCCCAGCACCGCGGCGCGCGTGGACGACGCGGGCGGGGAACCCGGGCCCACGTAGACGTGCCAGTCCGCCAGGTCCCCGTTGCCACCATCCACGGCGCCGCAGCAGTTGATGCCGCTCATGTTGTCCACCAGGCGGCTCGAGTCCCAGCTCTTCGCCAGGGCCGCCAGCCGGTTCTGGTCGTACTGGCCCCAGCCCTCGTTCTGGATGACCCAGGTGATGACGGAGGGCGAGCTGCGGTGCTCATCGATCATCTCGCGCATCTCCAGCTCGAACTGGGTGCGCGCGGCGGTGGTGGGCGACTTGCCCGAGTCCATGCAGGGCATGTCCTGCCACACGAGGATGCCCAGCTTGTCCGCCCAGTAGAACCAGCGCTGGGGCTCGACCTTGATGTGCTTGCGGATGAGGTTGAAGCCCAGTTCCTTGTGCTTCTCGATGTCGAACTTGAGCGCCGCGTCCGTGGGCGCGGTGTAGACGCCATCCGGCCAGTAGCCCTGATCCAGCGTGCCCACCTGGAAGACGAACTGGCCATTGAGCACCGGGCGCAGCACGCCGCCCACGAGCTTGAGGGCGACGGAGCGCATGCCGAAGTAGCTCGACACCTGGTCCACGGTGCTGGTGCCGCTCTTGAGCGACACGCGCAGGTCGTAGAGGAAGGGGCTCTCGGGAGACCACAGCTTGGGCGAGGACACGGGGATGCGGATCTCCGTTCCCACGGCGCCGGTGGCGCTGCCCACCTGCGTGGAGCCATCGAAGGCCACGGCCTCGACGGTCTGACCGGCGAGGCCCGCCCCCTGCACCGTGAGACGCAGGGCGCCACCGGCCACGTCCGGCGTCATGTCCAGCCGGGTGATGCGCGCGGAGGGCGTGGGCTCCAGCCACACCGTCTGCCAGATGCCCGAGGCGGCCGTGTACTCGATGCCCTGCGGATTGTTGGTCTGCTTGCCCACCGGCTGACTGCCCGCGTCGGTGGGATCATAGACACCGACGATGATCTCGTTGGTGCCGCCATTGAGGAAGTCGGTGATGTCGAAGCTGAAGGCGTCGAAACCACCCCGGTGGGTGCCGACGAGCTGGCGGTTGACGTAGACGCTGGCCTCCCAGTCCACGGCCCCGAAGTTGAGCTGGACGCGCCGGCCGCTCCAGGCGGTGGGCACGGTGAAGGTGCGGCGGTACCACATGCGACCCTGGTGCCGCTTGATGCCGGAGAGCGCGGACTCGATGGGAAAGGGGACGAGAACGCTCTCGGCGAGGTTCTGGCCGAAGGGAGGCGTCTGGCCGGCGGTGGCGTTGCCGAACTGCCACTCCCCATTGAGGTTGAGCCAGTCGGAGCGGACCAGCTGGGGCCGGGGATATTCCGGCAGGGCGTTGGTGGGGGAGACCTGCGCGGTCCACTGCGTGGCCAGGGGAGGTGTCTTGGGCGCCCAGGCGGCCTGAGCGCCATGCAGCGGGAACAAGCCACACAACAGGGGCAGCAGCCGCAGGGCAGCGCTCCCCGCACGCGAGAATCCAGGGGGTCGGGTCATGGTTTCCTCCGCGGAGCCGGCATGGGAGGGCCTTCGGCACGGGTCCGCTTCAGGCCCCGTTTACCTGAACTTTCCGCGAATTAACAGGAAAACCACTATTCCTTATTACTGAACAGAATAGGCAGCCTAGAATTCGTAACGCGCGGTGGCAGTGGAGTCAGCGAAGCGCAGCTCGATGACCCCGTGCTCGCGGCGATACTGCTCCCGCCAGCGCTCCTTCATGGGAGTCAGGTCGACATGGAGCTTCTTGTGGAGGAGCGCGAGGCACATGTCGCCATGCGAATCGTGGAGGAGGATGAGTCGCGCTTGGACGGGGTTGGATTCGGCGAAGCTTCCGTCCCACGAGAGCCCGTACATGTGCTCCCCACAACCGCCTCCGTGGGAGATGTCCAGCACCAGCTCGTCCCGCGAGATGGAGGCCCCTTCGATGGAGATGGAATCCCGCGCTCCCGGCGGGACCTGCTCTAGCTTCAGGGAGACGACCAGCTCGGGCTTCCTTCCGGTGGCGTCGGGGGGCTCGACGCCACACCCGCTCAGACCCATCAAAACGACCGCCATGACAATCAGACGCGGCATGCTTCCTCCTGGTGATTCGAATCCAGGAGTGTGCATCAGCAAGTCTGGTACCACCACGTGGCCACCGGCACGACACGCCCGTGCCCCACGAAAATCCGAGGAGCCCCTCAAAAAAATGCCATGCCGAGGGAACCGTGTCCTTCCGCGCGCCCCACGTCAGGCGGACAGCGCGACGGGGACATAGGGAAGCTCCAGGGTGAAGGTGGCGCCACGGCCGGGCCCATCGCTGTGTACGGTCAAGGAGCCATCCATCTCCTGCGCCGCGATGGCACTGGAGTGCAGACCGAAGCCATGTCCCTCCTCCCGCGTGGTGAAACCGTATTGGAAGATGCGCGTGAGCATCTCCGGCGCGATCCCCATGCCATTGTCATGGACGGAGATGCGCACCCGTCCGCCCACCTGCGCCAGCCTCACCGTCAGCAGCCGCTCGTCCGGTGCCACCTCGTCCATGGCGTACTTGGCATTGCTCACCAGGTTCACCAGGATCATCAGCATCTTGTGCTTGTCGGTCATCACCGGCGGCAGGGGCGCGATGTCACGCTGCACCTTCACCTGATGGCGCACCAGCCCCGCGAAGTTGATGCGCAACGCATCCTCCAGCAGCCCTGGCAATGACACCTGCTCATGCACCCGGGGAATCCGGGCGTAGTTCTGTTGCACCTTGACGATGTCACCGATGTGCTCGGTATAGCGGCCCACGTCATCCAGCAATGACACCACCTCCTGGCGATCCTCCACCAGGCTCTGCCCCAGCTTGTCCAGGAAGGGCATGAGGTTGCGCCCCCGCCCGTCCTGGGTGAGGAAGTTGGACAGGTCCGCCTGGTGCTCCTGGATGAGGTGGGCCACCCGCCCCACGTGCTCCAGCCTCATTCCCCCACCCGCTCCTTGGCCATCTGCGCGGAGGTGTAGACGCTGTTGAGCACGTTGCCCACGTTGTGCAGCACGTTGGTGGCGATCTCCGCCATGCCCGCGCGCCGGGCCGTCTGCACCAGTTGCAGGTGGACGTCCTTGAGCTCGCGGGTGCGCTCCTCCACGCGCTGCTCCAGTCCCTCGTTGGCCTGGCGCAGGGCCACCTCGCGCCGTTGCACCTCGTCGGCCATGAGCCGGAAGGCCTGGGCCAACTGTCCCAGCTCGTCACGGCGCGCGGTGTCCAGCTCCACCTGGAAATCTCCGGCCGCTACCTTGTCGGTGGCCTGGATGAAGGCATGCAGGGGTTGGGTGATTTGCTGGCGAAGCACCTGGTACATGATGACCAGCTCCAGCAGCAGCGACAGGATGCCCAGCAGCAGCACGTAGCGCGCCGCGAGCAGGGCCGGCTGGGACACCACGTGCTCGGGCAGCACCGTGGCGAGATTCCAGCCAGGGCCACGCAACTGGGTGACAGCGACATACTCACCATACTCCGGCAGCTCCAGGAGGGTCTGGCCGGGCTGGCGATTCTTCACCCGCTCGAAGATGGCGCGCAGGTGGGCCGCCTTCGCCGCGGAGCCAAGCAGTCTGGCGGCGGCCTCGGGCTGACGGGTGTTGCTCAGGATGTCGTAGGCGCTGGTGGTGCCCTCCAGCTTCAGCTCGGGATGGGCGATGAGCTGCCCATCGTCGCGAAAGAGCAGGTTGTAGGCACCCGGCAGGTGCTCATCGATGGTGCGAGTCATCAACTCGTCGAGCAGGACATCGTGGCCGACCGAGGCGATATGGCGGCCGTCCAGGTCCACTGGCGTGGTGACCGAGGTCAGCCAGAAATTGGAGACGACCTCCTTGAAGATGCCGGTCCAGGCGGTGCGCCGCTGGGGGTTGTTCTCGGGCAGAGCAAGGGGGAAATCCTCGTAGGAAGCCACCGAGAAATCCGGCGGGAGGTCCTGGACCCAGGTGGGGAGCGTCGGCCAGAAGCCCGCGATCGCGCCCTCGGGGAGGGTCACGTAGGTCGTCGAGAAGCGGACGTGAAAGGCGGGGGCGTACCAGGAGAGAACGTCGTACACAGCCAGGAATCGGGTACGAAACCCGATGTCCAGGCTCACCTTGGCTGGAATGAAGGCCTGAACCCTCCTCGTGCCATCGGTGGTTCCAGGCGGGCTGCGGACCGTGCCATCGGGCCGCCGCACGAAGAGCTTGTCGAAGCGCGCACTCACCTCTTCTTCGTGTTGCTGGAGTTCCCGGACCCGCTCCGCCAGGGTCTTCTTGAAGAGGGCGTGGTTGTCCTCCGCCTGCAGGAAGATGGCTTGCTCGCTCTCGCCGCGCTTCACGACATGCTGCTGCATCCGCTCGAGGACCTCGGCGCGCAGGGTGTGCAGCATGTGGAGGTAGCTGAAGAGCGTGGAGAGGGCGATGATGACCCCGATGCGCGCCCCCATCTTGAGGAGCGTCGAGCGGGCCAGAGGGGCGGGGAGATTGGACGATGGCTGCATGGTGACTGGCTGACCCGGCTTCGCACGTTGTGGTCAGCAGATCAGACGTTACCTACACGGGCGAGGAGGTTTGGTGTGCCCGCAAAGACACTAAGCAGGTCAAAGGAATTCCCCGCCCTCCATGTGGGAATCGCCAGACAGGATACCTCTCCTGAGATACTTCACGACACGCCTTGGGAATCCTGCTCGACGGGGACATAGGGAAGATCCAGGGTGAAGGTGGCGCCACGGCCGGGCCCATCGCTGTGCACGGTCAAGGAACCGCCCAGTTCCTCCCGGGCCGCGATGGCACTGGAGTGCAGACCGAAGCCATGTCCCTCCTCCCGCGTGGTGAAACCGTATTGGAAGATGCGCGTGAGCATCTCCGGCGCGATCCCCATGCCATTGTCATGGATGGAGATGCGCACCCGTCCGCCCACCTGCGCCAGCCTCACCGTCAGCAGCCGCTCGCTCGGTGCCACCTCGTCCATGGCGTACTTGGCATTGCTCACCAGGTTCACCAGGATCATCAGCGTCTTGTGCTTGTCGGTCATCACCGGTGGCAGGGGCGCGATGTCACGCAGCACCTTCACCTGGTGTCGCTTCAGTCCCGCGAAGTTGATGCGCAACGCATCCTCCAGCAGCTCCGGCAGTGACACCTGCTCCTGCACTCGGGGAATCCGGGCGTAGTTCTGTTGCACCTTGACGATGTCACCGATGTGCTCGGTATAGCGGCCCACGTCATCCAGCAGCGACACCACCTCCTGGCGATCCTCCACCAGGCTCTGCCCCAGCTTGTCCAGGAAGGGCATGAGGTTGCGCCCCCGCCCGTCCTGGGTGAGGAAGTTGGACAGGTCCGCCTGGTGCTCCTGGATGAGGTGGGCCACCCGCCCCACGTGCTCCAGCCTCATTCCCCCCACCCGCTCCTTGGCCATCTGCGCGGAGGTGTAGACGCTGTTGAGCACGTTGCCCACGTTGTGCAGCACGTTGGTGGCGATCTCCGCCATGCCCGCGCGCCGGGCCGTCTGCACCAGTTGCAGGTGGACGTCCTTGAGCTCGCGGGTGCGCTCCTCCACGCGCTGCTCCAGTCCCTCGTTGGCCTGGCGCAGGGCCACCTCGCGCCGTTGCACCTCGTCGGCCATGAGCCGGAAGGCCTGGGCCAACTGCCCCAGCTCATCACGGCGCGCGGTGTCCAGCTCCACCTGGAAATCTCCGTGGAAATCTCCGGCCGCTACCTTGTCGGTGGCCTGGATGAAGGCATGCAGGGGTTGGGTGATTTGCTGGCGAAGCACCTGGTACATGATGACCAGCTCCAGCAGCAGCGACAGGATGCCCAGCAGCAGCACGTAGCGCGCCGCGAGCAGGGCCGGCTGGGACACCACGTGCTCGGGCAGCACCGTGGCGAGATTCCAGCCAGGGCCACGCAACTGGGTGACGGCGACATACTCGCCATACTCCGGCAGATCCAGGAGGGTCTGGCCGGGCTGGCGATTCTTCACCCGCTCGAAGATGGCACGCAGGTGGGCCGCCTTCCCCGCGGAGCCAAGCAGTCTGGCGGCGGCCTCGGGCTGACGGGTGTTGCTCAAGATGTCGTAGGCGCTGGTGGTGCCCTCCAGCTTCAGCTCGGGATGGGCGATGAGCTGCCCATCGTCGCGGAAGAGCAGGTTGTAGGCACCCGGCAGGTGATCATTGATGGTACGAGTCATCAATTCGTTCAGGAAGACATCGTGGCCGACCGAGGCGATATGGCGGCCGTCCAGGTCCACCGGTGTGGTGACCGAGGTCAGCCAGATATTGGAGACGACCTCCTTGAAGATGCCGGTCCAGGCGGTGCGCCGCTGGGGGTTGTTCTCGGGCAGAGCAAGGGGGAAATCCTCGTAGGAAGCCACCGAGAAATCCGGCGGGAGGTCCTGGACCCAGGTGGGGAGCGTCGGCCAGAAGCCCGCGATCGCGCCCTCGGGGAAGGTCACGTAGGTCGTCGAGAAGCGGACGTGAAAAGCAGGGGCGTACCAGGAGAGAACGTCGTACACGGCCAGGAACCGGGTACGAAACCCGATGTCCAGGTTCACCTTGGCTGGAATGAAGGCCTGAACCCTCCTCGTGCCATCGGTGGTTCCAGGCGGGCTGCGGACCGTGCCATCGGGCCGCCGCACGAAGAGCTTGTCGAAGCGCGCACTCACCTCTTCTTCGTGTTGCTGGAGTTCCCGGACCCGCTCCTTCAGGGTCTTCTTGAAGAGGGCGTGGTTGTCCTCCGCCAGCAGGAAGATGGCCTGCTCGCGCTCGCCGCGCTCCACGACATGCTGCTGCATCCGCTCGAGGGCCTCAGCGCGCAGGGTGTGCAGCATGTGGAGGTAGCTGAAGAGCGTGGACAGGGCGATGATGACCCCAATGCGCACCCCCATCTTGAGGAGCGTCGAACGGGCCAGGGGGGCACGAAGGCGGGACGAGGGCTGCATGGTCGCAAGGTAACTGGCCGACCACGGAGTAAACGGTGACCGGCCGGTGATGACACGAGTCGGCGGACGAAAATTCCTCTACGGGTGCTTGCAAGGGATTGCTCGCTCGGCTCCAGGAACTCCGAGCCCCGTGACCGTGTCGCGCGCGAGGCTCCCGACGGACCCGGGCCGGGAGAGTCAATCACCCCGGAGGGCAGGTGCTCCGTTATCTGGATTCGGCGCCCTATTGCCTTCCGGACAGCACGGGTGCGCGTGCGTTTACACAAGCCCCCTGGGATAGAACAATCGAGCGGTCTCGAGGCAAACACTCCCTCCCCTCGAAAGACGTGTTCAATCGGCTCGTAGAGGCGGGGGGCCTCGGAGAGCCCTCGGAGCTGGTCGATGAGGCGCGTCCTCTTGCTGGTCTGGGTATTGTGCACGAGCGCGTGCGCATGGGGCCCAGGCATGTATATGGACGAAGGGGCCATCCGGGGCCGATACGCCGGCAAGGCCGACGCGGGCACCGGCGACGAGTTCAAGGTCGTCCCCATCGACGTGGCCCTGTTGGAAGAGCAACACAAGGCACGTCTGGAGACGCAACCCGCCCCCCTCCGGGATCCGCTGGCGGAGTTCGCGGCGAACTACAACTACCAGGTGACCGCCCATGACGTGCTGAGTGTCATCGTCTGGGATCACCCCGAACTCACCATCCCAGCGGGCGAGTTCCGCTCCGCCGAGGCCACCGGCCACCCGGTGTCCACCGATGGAACCATGTTCTTCCCCTACGCGGGGATCCTCCAGGTCGCCGGCAAGACGCTGCCCGAGATCCGGGAGCTGCTGACACAGCGGCTGAACCATGTCATCGAGAAGCCCCAGCTCGATGTGCGCGTGGTGGGCTTCCGGGGGAAGAAGGTCCAGGTCACCGGGGAGGTGGTCGCCCCCAGCAGCCTGCCCATCACGGACGTGCCCATGCGGGTGCAGGACGCCATCAGCCAGGCACGAGGGCCCACCCCCGAGGCCAACCTGCGCGGCGTCACGCTCACCCGGGGCGGAAAGACATCCATCCTGGATGTCCAGGCGCTCTACGAACAGGGGGACATCAGCCAGAACTGGCTCCTCCAGGACGGAGACATCCTTCACGTCCCCGACCGGAGCCGCAACAAGGTCTTCGTTCTCGGCGAGGTCCGCAAGCCTTCGTCTCGCGTCATGGTGAAGGGCCGGATGACCCTCGCGGAGGCGATTGGCGACACGGAGGGGTTCGATCCGGTCAGCGCCAACCCGGCGAAGGTCTATGTCATCCGCGGCAACTTCGACCGGCCCACCATCTACAAGCTCGATGCCCGGTCACCGGACGCGCTCCTGCTCGCCACGCAATTCCAACTTCAACCCCATGACGTTGTCTTCGTCTCGGCGCACAACTTGACACGCTGGAATCGCATCATCACTCAAATCCAGCCAACAGTTCAGATGCTCTGGCAGGCAGTCGATATCGGTAACAGATCTGTCGTATTCACATCGCCATGACGAGCGCGCCCAGCCGCGAGGACCCCGCTCGCACCAACCCCGGGGCAATTGAAGACGAACTCGATCTGCGCGGCCACCTGGGCATCCTGCTGGAGTCCCGCGGATCCATCCTCGTGACGCTCGTCCTGACACTCGTGGCGGGCTCGCTGTACCTGCTCGCCGCGCCGCCCGTCTATCGCGCGAACGTCATCCTCCAGATCGACAAGAAAGGCAGCCGGCTCGGAGAACTCGACGAGCTGCTCGCGGAGCTCTCCGGGGAGGTGTCCACGGAGATGGAGATCATCAGCTCGCGGACGCTGCTGGGAAAGGTCGTCGATGAACTCCAACTGGGCGTGGAGGCCGGTCCACGACGCTTCCCGTTCACCTCGAAGGAAGAACGCCTTCAGGTGACCCAGATGAGCGTGCCGCCGGAACTGGAGGAACTGCCGCTCACGCTCGTGGCGGGCGAGGCGGGTGCCTACACGCTCCTCGATCCGGACTCCCAGCCGATCCTCGACGGGCACGCCAGGCAACCCGCCACGGCGCCGCCAGACTCCCGCTGGCAGGTGGAGATCCTCGTCTCCGAGCTCGACGCCCGTCCGGGCACGCGGTTCCAGGTGATCCGGCACGCGCGCCTCGAGGTGGTGGAGGAACTCCAGCAGACGCTGCGCCTGAGCGAGAAGGGCACCAACACCGGCGTGCTCTCCGTGGTCCTCGAGGGAGAGGAGCCCACGAGGCTGTCCGCGACCCTCGGAGCCATCGCGCGCCACTATGTCCGGCAGAACGTGGAGCGCAGGAGCGAGGAGGTCGAGAGGACGCTGGCGTTCCTCGACACCCAACTGCCCGGGCTGCGCGAGCAGTTGGAGCGGGCGGAGGGGGCCCTGAGCGCCCACCGCGCCGGGAGTGGAATCGTCGATCTCGGGCTGGAGGCCCAGGCGATCCTGGATCGAAGCGTCGACATCGAGAAGTCGATCTCCGCGCTCTCGCTCGAGCGCTCCGAGTTGCGGCAGCGCTTCACCGGCAACCACCCGGTGCTCATCACCACGAGTCACAAGCTGGAGCGGTTGCAAGCGGACCGGGCCGCCATCAATGCCCAGCTCAAGGGCCTGCCGGGCGCGGAGCTCAAGTCGGCCCAGCTCATGCGGGACGTGACGGTCGCCACCGAGCTTTTCCTCCAGCTCAACAACAAGGCCCAGGAGTACCGGGTCCTCAAGTCGAGCATCGTCGGCAACGCGCGGATCCTCGATGAGCCCGTGGTGTCCCGCCAGCCGGTGCGCCCCAGCAAGCCGGGCGTGCTCGCGCTCAGCCTCGTGCTGGGGCTGACGCTCGGCGTGGCGCATGCCTTCGCCCGGCAGGCGCTGCGCAAGGGCGTCACGGACCCCGCCGTGGTCGAGGCGCGGCTCGGGGTGCCCATCCACGCCACCCTCCCCCTCGCGTCCAGCCGCGAGGCGCGCGCCCTCCTGGCCCAGACCCATCCGCGCCACCCGGTCACCGAGAGCCTGCGCGGCCTGCGCACCCGCCTCCAGCTCGCGCTGCGGGACTCGCCCAACAACGTGATCGCCCTCACCGGGCCGAGTCCCGGAGTGGGCACGTCCTTCGTCGCCCTCAACCTCGCCTGGGTGCTGGCGGACGCCGGCAAGCGCGTATTGCTCGTGGACGCGAACCTGCGCGGAGGCACGCTCCACCTCGGCTTCCGGGCCGAGCGCGCCCAGGGCCTCTCCGAGGTCCTCGGGGGCAAGGTCGGCCTGGAAGAAGCGGTGCGGCACATCCCCGGCCAGAGCCTGTCCTGGCTGTCCACGGGCGCCCTCCCGCCCAACCCCGCCGAGCTGCTGCAGAGCGACGCGTTCACGGCGCTCGTGGCGCGGATGTCGGCCGGGTACGACCTCGTCCTCATCGACACGCCCCCCATCCTCGCGGTGACCGACGCGGCGCTCGTGGGCCGGCACGCGGGCATCAACCTCGCCGTGGTGCGCGCGGGCATCCACCCGATGAGGGAGCTCGGCGCGGCCCTCCACCGGCTCGAGCAGGACGGAGTCCCGGTGCGCGGAATCATCTTCAACGGCGTGCCGCGCTCCTCGGTGGGACGCGTGGTGAGCGGCATCTACCAGTACGACTCCCCAACCACCGGCTGAGCACGAGCGAGCGCCACCCCATGACATGGATCCGATGCTCAGGACTGGGGTTCATCGCCGCGCTCTACGTGCTCGCGGGGCGCTGGGGCCTCCACCGGCTGGCCTCCGCCAACCCCGAGCCGGACCCGTTCCTGGAGCTGCGGCTGTGGATCGTCCTGGCCAGCGTGGTGCTCGCCACCCTGGGACTGCTCCACCGCGCCCACCGCGCGGCGAGGCCCGGAGAGAGCCGGCCCGACACCCGGCTCGCGAAGGCGCTGCTGCTGTTCCTCGGCTACCTGTGCACCAGCTCGCTCTGGGCGCCCGACGCGGAGTTCGCCCTGGGAAAGCTCTACGATCTCGTCCTCCTCGGGGTGATGAGCGTGGGCTTCGGGCTCGCCGCGCTCCGGCAGCCGGCGGTGCGGGTGCTGGACGCGTTCTGGGGCGTGGTGGTCCTGGCCACGGGGCTGCTGGCGCTCACCGGCGTGAGCCAGTTGCTGGGCGGCGGGGGCGGCGCGCGGCTGGCGGTCCTGGGAGGAGGACCGAACATCTTCGCCCGGCTCATGGGGCTGTTCGCGCTCGGTGCCCTGTACTTCTGGCACCGGCGGGGACAGACGTGGCTCTGGGTTCCGATGGCGGCCGCCGGCGTGCTGCTCGCGCTGCTCACCGGCTCCCGGGGAGGCACGGCCGCCATCCTCGCGGGCGTCCTCACCTTCCTCGTGGTGGGGCGCATCCCCTTGCGCCAGCTCGCCCTGCTGTCGCTGCTCGCCACGGCCGCCGTGCTGGTGGTGATCACCTTCACCCCCCTGGGCAAGGCGCTCAGCCGGTCCATGGAGGAGCGCTTCCTGCGCCTCACCCTGAACTACGAGGGCGGCAGCGACACGGAGAGCAAGGTGTACCTGTCGGGACGCGAGTCCCTGTATGCCGCCGCGTACGAGCTCGGGCTCGACAACCCGGTGGCGGGAGCGGGGCTCGCCGCCTTCCCCGCGCTCGGGCTGGGCGTCTACCCCCACAACCTCTTCCTCGAGGTGTTCTGCGAGGGCGGCGCGCTGGGCCTCGCCCTGCTCGGCTGGACCCTGCTCGCCTTCCTCCGCTCGGCGTGGCGAGGCCGCCACCGCATCGACGGCGCGACCGTGGGCGCGGTGGTGTTGGTGCTGCTCGGCAGCCAGTCCAGTGGCGACCTCTACGACACCCGGGCCCTCTTCCTGCTGATGGTCATGTCCTCGTGCACCCTGGCCACGAGGACCGCCTTCGTCCCCTCCCGTCTCATCACCCATCCCGCCGTCCACGGAGCCACGACATGAAGATCATCTACCTGCACCAGTACTTCACCACGCCCACCATGCACGGCGGGACGCGGTCCTACGAGCTCGCCCGCCGCCTGGTCGGCATGGGACACGAGGTGCACCTGGTGACCTCGGACACCGAGCCCACCCGGAACGCGAAGGGCTGGCGCGAGACGAACGAGAGCGGCATCCACGTGCACTGGCTCCCGGTGCCCTATTCCAACTCGATGAACTACACGGACCGGATGCGCGCCTTCAGCCACTTCGCCCTCAACTCCGCGCAGCGGGCGATGCGGCTGTCGGGGGACGTGGTCTTCGCCACGAGCACCCCGCTGACCATCGCCGTCCCGGGCATCCTCGCCTCGCGCTGGAACAACAAGCCCATGGTCTTCGAGGTGAGGGATCTCTGGCCCGCCCTGCCCATCGCGGTTGGCGCGCTCAAGAGCCGCCCCGCCATCCTCGCCGCCCAGCTGCTCGAGCGCGCCGCCTACGCGGGAGCGGCGCACATCGTCGCGCTCTCGCCGGGGATGAAGGCCGGGGTGGAGGCGGCGGGCGTCTCCCCGGAGAAGATCACCGTCATCCCGAACCTCTGCGACCCGGAGCGCTTCCAGGTCCCGGCCTCGGCGGGCGAGAAGTTCCGGAGCAAGTACCCGTGGCTCGGGGACCGGCCCATGGTCCTGTACGCGGGCACCCTGGGCCTGGTGAATGGGGTGGACTACCTCGTGCGGGTCGCCGCGGACATGCTCAAGCGAGACCCGGAGGTGCGCTTCGTCATCATGGGACATGGGCGCGAGGAGCAGGCCCTGCACGGACTCGCCGAGCGGCTGGGCGTGCGTGACCGCAACCTCTTCTTCCTGCCCAGCGTGCCCAAGGCGGACATCCCCGCGGTGCTCTCCGCGGCCACCATCGCCACCTCGCTCTTCACCGACGTGCCGGGCATGCAGGACAACTCCGCCAACAAGTTCTTCGACGCGCTCGCCGCCAGCCGGCCCCTGGCGCTCAACTACGGCGGCTGGCAGGCGGAGCTGCTCGAGCGGGAGCGGTTCGGCCTGAAGCTGCCCCCCAAGGACCCCGCCGCCGCGAGCGAGCTGCTGGAGAGCAGGCTGCGCGACCCCCAGTGGCTCGCCGAGGCGGGGGCGCGGGCGGGACGGCTCGGCCGGGAGAGCTTCTCCGCGGACTCCGCGGCCCACCGGCTCGCCGAGGTGCTCCAGCGCGCGGTGGCCAGCGCGTGACGCGTCGGTCGCTGGGAGGCAACTTCGCCTGGACGCTCTCCTCCGGGCTCGTGTACGCGCTCGCCCAGTGGGGTGTGCTGGTGGCGTGTGCCCGGCTCGGCACCATGGAGCTATTGGGCGAGTTCTCCCTCGGCCTGGCCCTCACCGCCCCGGTGATGCTGCTCGCGCGGATGAACCTGCGCACGCTCCAGGCCACCGACGCCCGGAGCGCCCATGGCTTCGAGCACTACCTCGGGTTGATGGTGCTCAACGTGCTCGGGGGCGTGCTGCTGTGCTGCGCCCTGGGCTGGCTCGGGGGGTATCCGGCGCGCACCGGTCTCGTCATCGCGCTGCTCGCGCTGGCCAAGGGCTTCGAGGCCCTCAGCGAGGTATTCTACGGCGCCCTGCAGAAGGCCGAGCGGATGGGCCTCATCGCCCGGTCGATCATCGCCAAGAGCGTGCTCTCCGTGGTGCTCGTGGTGCTCGCGCTCGTACTCACGAGGAGCGCGGCCGCCGCGGCCGCCGCCCTGGGGCTGTCCTGGGCACTCGTGCTTGTCCTGTTCGACGCCCAGGCGTACCGGAGCGTGTTCGGCGGAAAGTCTCCCTGGGGCCGGCTGTGGCGCACCCCGTGGCGGGAAGAGGGCGCGCGCCTGAAGAGCCTGCTGGGACTCGCCTACGCACTGGGAATCACCGCCCTGCTGGGCTCGCTGCGCCCCAACGTGCCCCGCTACCTCCTGGAGGCGCACGCCGGCCAGGCCGAGCTGGGCATGTTCGCCGCGCTCGCCTACTTCACGGCCCTGGGGGGCCGGGTGGTCCATGCGCTCGGGCAGGCGGTGAGCCCCCGGCTGGGGCGCTACCACGCGGCGGGGGACGCGGCGCGCTACGGCCGGGCGCTCGCGGGCTTCACCGGAGGGGCGGCCCTGGTGGGCGTGTGTGCCATCGCCGGCGCGGCGTTGCTCGGACGCCCCGTGCTGACGTTCTTCTATGGGGCCGCCTACGCGCGCAACCTGGAGCTGTTCGTCTGGCTCATGGGCGCCGCCGCGCTGGAGTACGTCTGTGTGAGCCTGCAATTCGGGCTCACGGCGGCGCGGGAGCTGAAGGCGCAGGCGCCGCTGCTCGTCCTCTCCGTCCTGGTGGTCGCGCTGGGCAGCGCGTGGTGGGTGCCCACCGTGGGGACCATGGGCGCGGCCTGGGCCCTGGCGCTGGGCTGGCTCGTCGAGCTGAGCGGCGGCGCGTGGCTCGCCGTGCGTGCCTGGAGGCGCCTCGCGCTCCAGGAGGCGGGAGCCGGCGGATGCACGCACACCAACACAAGGCCCGGGCTCCGGGGTGATTGGTGAGCAACCAGCGGGGCCTCTACCCTCGAATTCGAGCGGGTGCGTGCGCGCGGGTCCAGCTCCCTCCACCGGGGACGGAGTCGAGCACGGAGCCCCCCGCCGGAAACCGGAGCGAGAACACATGCGGCGACAGAATGGAGCGGGGCTGTTCCTCAAGCGGTGCATCGATCGGCTGTTGGCGGCCGTGGGGCTGGTGTGCCTCGCTCCGGTGATGGCCATCACGGCGCTGGTCATCCGGGCCACGATGGGCGGACCCGTCCTCTTCCGGCAGGTGCGCCCGGGCCGCGGAGGCAAGACGTTCCAGCTCGTGAAGTTCCGCACCATGCTCGATGCGCTGGACGCGGACGGCGAGCCGCTCCCCGACGCGCAGCGCCTCACGCGTGTCGGGAAGTTCCTGCGCGCGACGAGCCTGGACGAGTTGCCGCAGCTGTGGAACGTGCTGCGCGGCGACATGAGCCTGGTGGGGCCCCGGCCGCTGCTGGTCGAGTACCTGCCCCGCTATTCCTCCGAGCAGGCGCGGCGCCACGACGTGCTCCCCGGCATCACCGGCTGGGCGCAGGTGAACGGGCGCAACGCCCTGGAATGGGAGGAGCGCTTCCGGCTCGACGTCTGGTACGTGGACCACTGGAGCCTGGCGCTGGACACGCGGATTCTCGCGATGACGATCCTCCGCGTGGTGCAGCGCCAGGGCATCTCCCACGCGGGGGACGCGACGATGTTCAAGTTTCTCGGCAACGAGACGTGTGCACGGCCCGCACCACCTCCACCACACGCGACAGGTCGTCTGGAGTGAGGTTGGAGCCGGAGGGGAGGCAGAGCCCATCGTGGAACAGCTCCTCCGCCACCTGGCCTCCCCTCCGCGCGAAGGCGGCGAAGACCGGCTGCAGGTGCATGGGCTTCCACACGGGCCGGGCCTCGATGTCCTCACGCTCCAGCGCGAGCCGCACCGCCTCCCGGTTCGCGCCGAAGCGCTCCGGATCGATGGTGAGCGTCGTCAACCAGCGCGTGTGGCGTCCCCAGGGCGCCTCGGGCATGAAGGTGATTCCGGGCACCCCGGCGAGCGCCCGCGCGTAGAAATCGTGGTTCCTGCGCCGCGCGGCGACCCGATCCTCCAGCACCCGGAGCTGCCCGCGGCCGATCGCCGCCAACACATTGCTCAGGCGGTAGTTGTAGCCAATCTCGGAGTGCTGGTAGTGCGGCGCGGGGTCGCGCGCCTGGGTGGCGAGCTTGAGCCCATGGCGGACGAGCTCCTCGTCCGACGACACCAGCATCCCGCCTCCCGAGGTGGTGATGATCTTGTTGCCATTGAAGGAGTAGATGCCGACGCGGCCCAGCGTGCCCGGAGTCCGCCCCTTGTACGTGCTGCCCAGGGCCTCGGCCGCGTCTTCCACCACGGGCACGCCATGGCGGTCGCACGCGGCCAGGATGGGATCCAGGTCGGCGCACTGCCCATAGAGGTGGACCACGACGACCGCGCGGGGCAGCCGGCCAGAGCGGGCGCGCGCCTCGAGCTCCTCGCTCAGCAGGGCGGGATCCATGTTCCAGGAGCCGCGCTCGCTGTCGATGAAGACGGGAGACGCGCCCAGGTAACGGATGGGGTTCACCGAGGCCGAGAAGGTGAGCGTGCTCACCAGCACCTCGTCTCCGGCGGAGACCCCGACGAGTTGCAGCGCCAGGTGGAGCGCGGCCGTGCCGGAGCTCAGCGCGAGGGCGTGCGGCGCGCCGACGCACCGGGCGAACTCCTCCTGGAATGCATCGACGTGCGGACCCAGCGGCGCGATCCAATTGCTCGCGAACGCATCGTCGACGAAGCCGTGCTCCAGGGAGCCCAGATGGGGGGAAGACAGGTAGATGCGTGGGGGCATTCGAAGCTCCTGAGGGAAAAAAAGGGGCGTGCCGGACACTCGCCCGGCACGCCCAGGAGCCTGCCTACCCACTGCCTGTCGCGCACTCGGGCGACAGGGAGGGGAGACTGTCGTCTACCGCGCCGACAACCGCGCCGACTCGGACAGCAACCGCACGTTGAGCGCGCCGTTGCCGAAGAACTGGGTGTTGTTTCCGACCGAGTGCGTCTCGAGCCGCTTCTGGAGGTTGGTGTCGTAACGGCCGAGCTTCATCAGACCGTCGTTGAACCAGCCCGTGCCGCTCCCCGAGCCATCGACATACTCGGCGTACTTGCCGGCCGAGGGCCAGATGACGGAGTTGAGCGTCGCGGAGAAGGCGCGGACGTCCTGATCCGTCCACTCCATCTTCGCGTCGCGCGCCTCGACGATGAAGGCCATCACCCCGTTGCCGTGGGCCACGTCCTGACCGGGGCGGGCGCGGGAGGCCCACACGTCGCTCCAGAAGAAGGCCGACGCGTTGAGGGGGTTGGGAGCCAGCTGCTTGCGCAGGGACGACGCGGCGTTGGGCAGGTTGTCCCGGTTGATGTTGTTGAAGACAGCCACGTAGTTGGCCTTGCGCGCCGCGTCCGTCGTCATGAGCGACAGATCCATGGCGATGTAGGCCCAGTGCGCGGCCATGTGCGTCCTGTTGCGGTAGATGTAGCTGTTCGCCCCGCGCTTGAACCACTTCTCGAAGATGTTCTTCTCGGAGAACGCCAGCAGCTTGTCGTACTGCGCGCGGTAGTTGGCATTGCCGTAGACCTCGGGCGTATCATGCATGGCGCGCAGCAGGCGCGTCACGTACCGCCAGCAGTAGCTCTCGAACAGCGGCACCTCCTGCCCCAACGTGTCCGAGCGCGCCGAGGCCCAGCCCAGGTACGCGTCCTTGAACTGGCTCTTCGGGAGGGACGCGGAGCTCTTGGCGTTGTTCACCATGTTGTTGACATAGAGCAGAGCGCGGTCGAGGTACTGCGTCTTCCCCGTGGCCCGGAACATCGCGGTGTTCCCATCGATGCCGTAGGCGAGATCGTAGAACTGCCAGCTGTCGAGCGAGGTGCTCTTGGGCAGGAAGCTCGAGGTGTGCTCCGAGTTCCAGTTCTTCTGGAACAGCGTCTCCCAATCAGCCACGGAGCGCAGGCCAGCGGGCGTCGGGAGGGCGGCGAGCGCGTCCGAATTCGAGCTCAGCTCCTGCGCGAACTCCTCACCGGTGGCATCCAGCCCGGCGTTGGGATCACAGGCCGCTCCGAACAGAACGGAGAGCAACATCAGCGAGGACACAGCGAGGCCACGAGTGCTTCGACGACGAAAACCAGACATCAATGGCGTCCTTTGGGGAGGTAACCCGACGCTCGGCTGGAGGGTTACCCTGTGATGTGAACGCTGAATTGCGTTCTGTTAACGGCAGAAAAGAACGTGCGTCCACGAATTGAATTCCGGCATGTGCCTTGGGATGTGACAGACAGGTTGCTCGCTCCATGGTGCGAGCCGCCATGGGCCTGGCTCTCAGGCAACTCTGGTAGGAGAGCGTGGGACGGGGCGAGATGGCCATGACGATGGCGGAGCACATGATAACGACGACCCGGCTGAAGGCAGTCCTGGTTCCCGACGCGGGAAAGCTCGCATTGTCGGAGGACTACTTCCGCTCGCAGCACCACCTGCGCGCGGAGGGCGTGACCCACACGCTCGTCATCGAAGGAGCCAGAGCAGGCTCACTGCGGGTTCCGCTCATCGTGCGGCCGATCGAGCAGACGCCCTACCGGGATGCCGTCTCCCCCTATGGCTATCCGAGCGGGGCGATGAACGGGCTGAGCGAGGTGCCGAAGGAAGCGGTGGACTGGCAGGGCACCGAACTCGTCAGCATCTTCGTCCGCGACCGCCTGACTGGTCCCCAGTGCTTCGCGGGTGGAACGAGACGCAACCAGGTGTTCTTCATCGATCCCCGCCTGCCCGTCGAGTTCCGGGAGATGCACCGCCGGCACATCCAACGCAACCTCCGGCAGGGCTTCGTGAGCACCTACGGCCCCGCGCGCGAGGCCTCGCTCGAGGAGCGGGAGGGATTCAAGGAAGTCTACCGGCAGACCATGGTCCGGGATGAGGCGAGCGCCCGCTACTTCTTCCCGGACACCTACTTCGAGGAGTTGTTCTCCTCACCCGCCGCCTGGCTGGCGACGACCCGCGCACCGAGCGGCGACGTGGTGTCCGCGGCCATTGGCGTCTCGAGCGACGGCGTGCTGCATTACTATCTCGGTGGGACAGCCGACGCCTACCTGTCACGCTCGCCCGCGAAGAATACCTTCACCGCGTTGCTCGAGCTCGGCAGGCAGCTTGGGATGCCGCTCAACCTGGGGGGAGGAATGCAACCGGGTGACAGCCTGGAAGCGTTCAAGCGCGGCTTCGCCAACGCGAGCTTCCAGCTCTACACCCACGAACTCATCTGCGATCCAGCGGTGTATGCCCAATTGTCCGAGGGCGGCCTCTCCTCGAACTACTTTCCCACCTACCGGGCACCCCGGCGCTGAACGGGGGAGCCGGGCCTGGAAACCGGGCCCGGCACCGAGCACTCACCGCGACTCGGACTGCTCACCCAGCGCGAGCCTCGCCGGCTTGTACGTCGGGATGAGGTGGCACAGGGCGAGCATCACTCCGGACGAGTCACCCGCCTGCGCCACCCGCCGCAGCCGCTCGAGCTGGAGCTGGAAGTCCGCGGGGGGCAAGGGGCTCTGGGCCACCTTGATGCGGTTGCGGACCTGATGGGTGCGCTCCTCCTCCTCGCTCATGAGCGTCTCCTCGAGCTTCTCGCCCGGACGCAGTCCGGTGTAGACGATGTGGATGTCCTTGCCCGGCACCAGGCCCGACATGGTGATCATGTTCGCGGCGAGCTCGGCGATGCGCACGGGGGTCCCCATGTCGAGGATGCACAGCTCTCCATAGCCCGCCAGCCCCGCCTGCACCACGAGCCCGACAGCCTCGGGGATGATCATGAAGTAGCGGGTGCAGTCCGGGTGCGTCACCGTGACCGGCCCACCCCGCTGGATCTGCTGCTTGAAGAGCGGCACCACGCTGCCCGCCGAGCCAAGCACATTGCCGAAGCGCACGGCGGTGAAGGCGGTATGAGAACGGGCCGCGACGTCCCGGATGACCATCTCGGCGAGCCGCTTGGAGGCCCCCATGACCGAGGTGGGATGGACCGCCTTGTCGGTGGAGATGAGCACGAAGCGCTCCACGCCACAGACATCGGCCATGCGCGCGACGTTCAGGGTGCCGAAGACGTTGTTCTTGATGGCTTCCTCGGGCGAGTCCTCCATCAAGGGCACGTGTTTGTGCGCGGCCGCGTGGAACACGTACTCCGGGGCGTGCTCCCTTCCAATACGCATCAGTCGCTCCTGGTCCCGGATGTCCGCCACGATGGCGCTCACCGGCAGCCGCGGGTAGCGCTCCTGGAGCTGGCGCACGAGGAAGTAGAGCTCGTTCTCGTTGATGTCGAGCAACACGAGCGAAGCGGGCCCATGCGCGGCGACCTGACGGGCGATCTCACTGCCAATGGAGCCCGCGCTCCCGGTGACGAGGATGCGGCGGCCCGCGACGCGCCGGTGCACCTCCTCCTGATCGAAGGAGACCACATCCCGGGGCAGCAGGTGCTCCGGGCTCAGCTCGTGCAGCATCGCGGCGGTGATCTTCTGGTCGAGGTAGGCGAAGGAGGCGGGAATGATCTTGAAGCCAACGCTCCGGTTCTTGCACAGGCCGAGGATGTGTCGGATGCGCTCGGGAGGCAGGCTGGGGATGGCGATGAGCACCTGGGTCACGCGGTGCCTGGCCACCAGTTCCGGCAAGGCATCGATGGGGCCGATCACCTGTTTGCCATTGAGGAAGGTACCGTGCTTGGCCGGATCGTCGTCCACGAGCCCGATGACATGCCAGGGGCTGCTCGGCGTGCGCAGCAGGTCGTGCAGCAGCAGATCCCCAGCGCTACCAGCCCCGACGACGATCGTCCGCTGCGTGCCCTGGGCCCGGGAGCGTTTCTGTTCGAGGTACCACAGCCGGGCCGTCCGCGGGACGAAGCGGTAGAAACCCATCAACGCCGTGGAGAGGATGAACTCGATGGCGACCACCGAGCGCGGTGGGAGCTCGAAGAGGGAGAAGAACCGGAGCGCCTCGAACACAAGGGTGGCGGACGCGATGGCCAGGACGAGCCGGACCGCCTCGTTGAGACCGGACCTGTGAAACGACCAGCGCTGCAACCCGAACCACGTCAGCATGGCCAGTCGCACCAGGACCAGCAGCGGCAAGCCCTGCACGAACGCCGACCACCACGGCTTGGGCAACACCCCATCGAAGCGCAGCAGCATCGCGCACAAGAGCGCACTGCCGGTGAGGGCCGCGTCCGCCAACAACACGAGCAACGAACGCAGGAGTGGAAAACACCGCAGGCCGCCTTCCACTTGCGCCATCGGGCGCCCAGTCAATAAAACTACTCCCCCACTCATTCCACGAGTCATCAGCTCTCCTCACTCTGAACTCAGGCGGGCACCACGCGCGCGGTGTCGTCGTCCCGCTTAGGTTGACAGTGGAAGATGAACAGAAATGAGATTGCTTGATAGCTGCCCTCGAGCGCATGCCACTGTGATAGGAAAAACATGAAAGGCAATGAGCCCGCTCCTCGTCCTGCCGGGCAAGTCGCGGGGCGCGCCGCGCCACATCTGCACGGACGAAGGCGCGGGTCGCGCACGTGCTGCCACACGAAGACTGTTCACGCGGCATCCCGGGAGGTGAGGCATGCGTATCAATGACGAGGTGGGTGGTGCCGATTGCCCATCCAAGCCCTATCTTCCACTCCGGTGAATGCTCGTGGCTCAAACGAAAACAAAACCCAGGCTGGTCATCTATGGATGTGGGGGCCACGGAAAGGTGGTCGCCGACATCGCGTTGGCCCGCGGCATGACCGTCGAGGGTTTCCTCGACGACAGAGCGCTCGAGGGGAAAAGGGTCTTCGACCTTCCCATCCTCGGTGGGCCCGCCTGGCTCGAGATGTGCCGGGCCGAAGTGGGTGTCGCGCTGGGGATTGGAGAGAACCGCGCGCGGTGCCGCATCTACAAGCTGTGCGAAAGGCTGGGAGTGACGCTGGTCACCTTGATCCACCCCACCGCCACCGTGGCGGCGTCCGCCCAGCTCGGAGCGGGCGTCGTGGTCATGGCCCAGGCGGTCATCAACCCGGACGCACGCGTCGCGAATGGGGCGATCATCAACAGCGGCGCCATCGTCGAGCACGACTGCGAGATCGGCGCGTTCGCCCACCTCTCACCCAACGCGACACTGGGGGGAAACGTGAGGATCGGCGCCCTCACGCACCTCGGCCTCGCGGCCTCGGTCCTGCCTGGCAAGGCCGTCGGAGAGGAAACAGTGGTTGGCGCTGGCGCGGTGGTCACCTCCGACGTCCCCTCCCGAGTGGTGGTGGCTGGCGTTCCCGCGCGCGTTCACCGCCAGCGAGAGGAGACCTGAGCCCATCGCCGACCCGTTCATTCGTCAAAGAGAAGAGAGTTCCGGAGGGGCCGTGTGGCAGCGCTCGTGCGAGCGCTGTGTATGCCCGGAAAAGGGTTCCTCCCCCGGAGCGGGAGCGTCCGCGCGTACCGTCGGCGGGGTCCGGTAGGCCGGGAAATAGGACTCGGCGAGTGGCTGGGCATGGTGATGCTTCCAGCTCTCGACCAATCGCTCGTACACCTCGGGATGGTGCACCTTCTTGCCATGGTTGAGCGGCAACGTGCCCTCCGGGTTGAAGCGGTGCTTGAACTGAAAGAGGGAGTCCCTCCCCCGGTGGCCCCCACCCAGGTGGAAGACACGCAGCCCGTTGCGCCGTGCCCACAGCGCGATGTGATGGAATTGGAAGGTGTTCGTCCCGAGGTGCAATGACGCCGTCTCCGAGGCGCCCAGGTGGTAGGTGAGCACGTCCCCCTCGCGCAGGCACAGGGCGGCGGAGACCATCCGTCCGTCGAGGAAGACCGCACCGAGCAGAGCGCTCCGCTCCAGGCGGGAGAAGAGTCGCTCCAGGTATTCCGTCGAGAAGTAGTAGTACGGAAGCGCTCCCACCTTGTCCATCGTGGCCCGGTAGAGGCGATAGAACACCTCCAGTTGCGGAAACGCCTCGTGCCCTTCGAGCACACGAAACTCCAGCCCGCTCTTCAGCGCCTTGCGGATGTTCCGCCGGTGGCTGGGGTGATAGCGGTCGAAGAGCTCCTCTTCCGTCCGGCGCAGGTCGATGAAGACGCTCTCCCGGTTGTAGACGATGTCCATCGTCCCCTCGAGCAACCGGTGGGTGCCCAACAGGGGATGGAAGCGCACGAACTCGCTGACGATGTTCGCGCCGCGGCACCAGGCCTCGAACTCCACCCGGAATTCCCAGAGGAGTTGCTCGTGGGGCTCCGCGCAGAGCGGGCCCCCATAACCATAGGTGGGGCTGATGATGTCGTACCACTCCCCCTCGAGCCTCACGTCGCGGGCGAAGGGCAGGGCCTGGAGCGGCCTGCGGATGAAGGCATAGCAGACCGTGTTGCCCGCATCGTCCTCGTAGACGAAGAGAAGGGGTTCACCATCTCCCATGCAATGGCACAGCTCCGCATAGGCGTGGCGGTAGTAGATGTCCTTGCATGAAGCTCGCGCGTACGCGCGCTCCCACCGCTCCGCTTCGGAGAACGAGATGATCTGTTGCATGGTCCGCTAGACGGTGGGGTGTGAATGGAAATGCGGCAAGCAGGCTGTCAGACGGAGGGGAAGGACCACCACTGAACAACGGCGCATCAGCGAGCGGCGCAGACGACCCCGGCGCAGTCGCCCGCGCCATTGCCTCGCGCGACGTTGCCGCCTCCGTCGATCACGCCCGGCACCTGAAGACCCCAGCCCGTGTTGTCGAGCGCGACGCTGCGGGACACCGTGAGGGTGCTGGGGACCAACACCCGGAGACCGTCTCCCTGGTTGCGCAGGAAGTGGTTGCCACTCACCGTGCCGGTGAGCGCGGGTGGCACATACTCCGGCAGATCGGCCAGCGACAGGCCGCTCCCGTTTCTCCACCAGGTATTGCCCTGGACGTCGACCGTCCTGGCCCGGACCAGGAGTTCCCCTTTGTTCTCGATGACCCACGAGTCGCGCAGCACGAAGTCGAACGGCTCCCAGACCGGCGCGTCGGTGGCGGCGAGTGAGCCGTTGCGCGCGAGCACCGTCTGGACGAACGAAGCCTCCCGGCAGGCGCCGTAACCAAACTGGCCGAGCCGCAAGTCGCCCACGACCGTGTTCTGGATGATCGAACTCGACGTGAAGGAGACGTGGCCATCGGGGCACCAGATCACGGTCTCGTTCTGGAGGAAGGTCGAGCCCACCACGTCGACGGAATGGCTGTTCGCGGACAACGCTTGCCGGTTGCCGAGGAAGAACGAGGACCGCACCTCGAACACGCCCCTGCTCGCGTCCTGCTCACTGCCCAGTCCCGAGCCATTCCTGATCAGACGGCAGTCCGTGACCGTCAACGTCGTGTCGCCTCCCCGGTTGTAGACGGCGACCGTGTTGTCGATGAACGTGAGCCCGAACAGCCCCACCCGCTCCGGGGAAGGCAGCGACTCGCCGCCGACGACATAGCCCTGGTCGAACCCCCGGATCGTGCCGTTCCTCACCGTGCTGTTAGCCGAGACCCTGATGCCCTCGGACACGCCCGTCTCCGGGCCCACGCGGCGCACGGTGTGGCCGCCGAGATCGAGGATGACGCCCGCCCCGGCGACTCGAAGCGCGGGGACCTCCGTGCCCGGGCACGAGAGATCGCTTGTGAGCCGGGTGCTCTCGGTAATGGTGTCACCACATTGGACACCGACCTGCCTTGCCTCCGCTCCCCCGCTCCGCACGGTGGCTGCGCCCGACAGAAGCATCACCAAGCCCATCGCCACGGTGACAACACCTTGTGCCTGACCCATGATGCCCCCCCGGTCCATGGCCCCTTGCCCAGACCATGGAGGCTAAACACCCACCCATCAGGGGACAAACCGTACCGGAAGGCGGACACGGAGTGACGTCCCGGACAAAGATGGAGCCGATGTCGAACACTTCACGAGCACAGCGACTCCAGGGGGGTCCCCCGCGAGCGCGCAACTCCTCCGTGGCATCGCTGTCCGTGCGGAGAAGCAACCCATGACGGGTCCGGCCTGAGCGCCAGGAACGCCTCACTCCTCCACGGCGGAGTAGATCCGGGCGCGGATGTCGTTGGGCGTGTCGGAAGCCATGTCCCACAGGTTGATCATGATGATGCCCGCGAGCTTGTGCTCGGGATCGACCCAGGCGTGACTCTTGAAGATGCCAGACCAGAAGTAGTTGCCCACCGGGCCTTGCGCCTTCACCAGAGCGGGGTCCTCCTGCACTCCGAATCCCAGACCGAAGCCGGAACCGTAGAAATCCGCCCGCAGGGCGCCAATCTGGTTCCGGGTCATCTGCTCGACCGTCTCCCGCTTCAGCAGACGCGCGCCGCCGAGTTTGCCACCGTTGGCCAGCATCTGGAGGAAGCGCGCATAGTCTCTCGCCGTGGACACCAGCCCCGCGCCGCCCGAGCGGTAGGATTTGGCGCCGGTGGTCTGGAAGTCCGGTGCGTAGGAGAAGAAGCCCTCGACCACGTTGGTGCCCGTCTCGGGCACGCGCTCGAGCGCACCCGAGGAGGCGTGCCGGTACAGGGCGACCAGGCGGGAGGCCTCATCCTCTGGCGGGAAGAAGGACGTGTCCTTCATCCCCAGGGGCGTGAAGATGCGCTCCTGGAAGAACCGGTCCAGCGGCACGCCGGAGACCTGCTCGACGAGGTAGCCGAGCAGGTCCGTGTTGAGGCCATAGGTGAAGGCCGCGCCCGGCTGATGCTCGAGCGGCAGCGAGGCCAGGGCGCGCGACTGGTCCGCGAGCGTCCACGAGGTGTGCTCGAAACCGTCGACGATGCCGGCCTTCTGGTAGAGGGGACCGAGCGGCTCGCCCATGAAGCGATAGGAGATGCCGGAGGTGTGCGTCAGCAGGTGCCGCACGGTGATGGGCGTCTGGGCCGGCACGGTGCTGGAAGCCGACGGGGAGGCCAGCACCTGGACGTTCCCCCACTCGGGCAGATACTTCGAGATGGGCTCCTCCAGGCCGAGCTTGCCCTCCTCCACCAACATCATCACCGCGACGCTGGTGATGGGCTTCGTCATGGACGCGATGCGGAACAGGGCATCCTCCCGCAGCGCCTTGCCCTGCTCCCGGTCCATCTGGCCGATGGCCGTCACATAGGAGTCCGAACCATCGGTGCGCTGGAGGAGCACGACCGCTCCCGGAATCTTCTGGGCGTCCACCTGCTCCCGCAGGAGCGCCTCCACCGGCCGCATCCGCCGCGCGAGCGGAGAGGCGCACGCGGACAGCAGCAGGGCACTGCACACGAGGAGGAACTTCGACCACGACCTTCCTGACGACCTGACCATGACGGACGCTCCTGATTCAATGAAAGACGCGGGCATTCCATTCGTCTTCGGCCGTCTCCGCCATTGGAAAGCTCGAAATGTTGGCCGAGCGGCGAGCCCTGGCACCGGCGAGCAATGGCCATCCGGTGCACGGAGGCGCATATCGTGCGAGCCCCAGGGAGTAGCTCCCGGCTTCGCCAGGCAACCGAGGCCAGGCCCACCTTCGCGCTCCATCCCAAGCAAGCACCATCTCTTGCGTCATCCCCTCTCTCCGGGCAATCGCCACCCGTTGTAATGCCAGCCGCTTTCCGGGGAGCGGCGGGGAGTCATGACGCCCATGCGATTCAAGTTCCTTGAACCCTTCAGGAAGAATGCGTGGTCGTTCGCACTGCTCTTCCTGTTGGCCGTGGCCCTGCCCACCAGCTGTCCAAAAGACGCGCCGCCGGGCAAGCCCCCCACACCGCAAGCGCGGCCCCTGAGCAACAGCACCGCCTGGGTCTTCCTGCGCCAGAAGGTGGACCTGAGCCCGGCCTTCGAGATGAAGGACTGGGGAGCACGCGGGCGCTTCGTCGTGGAGCAACTCCAGTCCGTGGCCCGCGCCAGCCAGGGAGATCTCCGCACCCAATTGCGGAGCCAGGGCGTGGAGCACCAGCCCTACTGGCTCCTCAACGCCATCCGAGTGAAAGCAGACGACGAGACCCTCAAGGCCTTGGCCCGGCGGCCCGACGTCGAGCGCATCCTCCTGGAGGAGAAGTACCGCATCCCGACGCCGCGCCCCGGAATGAGGCTGCAACCCACTCCCGGAGCCCTCGAGTGGAACATCGCCCGAGTCCGCGCCCCCGAGGTCTGGTCCACCTTCGGCATCCGCGGCGAGGGCATCGTCATTGGCAGCATCGACACCGGCGTCCAGTTCGACCACCCCGCGCTGGCCCGGCAGTACCGCGGATACCTGCCGGATGGGCGTCTGGATCACAACTACAACTGGTTCGATCCCTCCCAGGTCTGCGACCGTCCCTCGCTGGCGCCCTGCGACAACATCGGCCACGGCACGCACACCATGGGCACCATCGCGGGGGATGACGACGGCGGCAACCAGATTGGCGTGGCGCCGGGAGTGCGGTGGGTGACCGCCAAGGGCTGCGAGGGCCTGAGCTGCTCGACCGAGGCGCTGCTGGCCGCTGGCCAGTGGATGCTCGCCCCCACGGATCTGAGCGGCAACAACCCGCGGCCGGACCTGCGGCCGCACATCATCAACAACTCATGGAGTGACGGGCCGACGGATCCCTTCTTCCGGCCCATCGTGCAGGCCTGGGTCGCCGCGGGCATCTTCCCCGTCTTCTCCGTCGGCAACCCCGAGCCGGCCACCTGCGGCAGCGTGGGCGTGCCGGGCGCGTACCCCGAGAGCTACGGGGTCGGCGCCTTCGACAGCCACGGGAACATCGCCTCCTTCTCCGCCCGGGGCCCCTCGGCGTTCGAGGGCATCACCCAGCCCGGCATCGCCGCGCCCGGCGTGGACGTCCGCAGCAGCGTGCCGGGCAATGGCTACGGGGTCCTCAGCGGCACCTCCATGGCGGCGCCTCACGTGGCGGCCACGGTGGCGCTGATGTGGTCCGCGGCCCCGTCGCTGCTGGGAGACGTGGAGGCCACCCGCGCGCTGCTCGGTGCCTCGGCGGTGGACCGGGAAGATCTGAGCTGTGGAGGCACGCCGGAAGACAACAACGTCTGGGGGGAGGGCGAACTCGACGCCTTCGCCGCCGTGGATCTCGCTCCCGTCGGTCCCACCGGCATCGTGAACGGCGTGGTGACCGATGCCTCCACCGGGGCCCCCCTGGCCGGCGCGCGGGTCGTGACCGAGGGGCCCTTCTCACGGGAAACGGTCACGGATGCGGAGGGCCGGTACTCCCTGACGCTGCCGGTGGGAACGTACCGCGTCTCCGCCACCCTCTTCGGCTACGAGCGCCAGAGCGTGGAGGGGGTGGTGGTGACCGAGGGCGGCGTCGTCCGCCTGGACTTCGCGCTGCGCCCCGCGCCGGTGCATACCGTCTCGGGCCGGGTGCTCGACACCTCCGGGGCCCCCATCGCCTTCGCCCGCGTCACCCTCTCGGGCACTCCCCTGCCCACCGTCCTCACCGACGCGGCCGGCACCTGGCGCATCGAGGGCGTGCCGGAAGGCGAGTACGACGTGCGGGTGGAGGCGGACGGCTGCTTCCTGCCGCGCACCGAGCACCTGGTCGTGGATGGCGACGAGTCGCTGGACCTGGTGCTGGAGTCCCGGACGGACGCCTACGGCTACTCCTGCCGGTACGAGGCGCCCACCTACGTCGAGGCCACCACGCCCCTGCCGCTGGACGGGGATGACAGCGGGGTCCAGGTGGATCTGCCCTTCCCCTTCACCTTCTATGGCCAGACATACGGCGCCGCCTACGTCTCCACCAACGGCAACCTGAACTTCCTCGAACTCAACACGAGCTTCTTCAACGAGCCCATCCCCAGCCCGCTCCCGCCCAACGCCGCCATCTACGCGCTCTGGGACGATCTCCTCGTCGACGGAGAGTCCAGGGTGCTGACGCTGACGAGGGGCTCGGCCCCCACGCGCGAGTTCGTCATCGAGTGGCGCAACGTGGCCTTCGTCAGCGACGCGTCCCAGCGCGTCGACTTCGAGATCATCCTCTCCGAGCGGGGAGGCATCCTGCTGCAGTACCGCGGCCTCTCCGACACCGGGTTCGAAAGGGGAGAGTCGGCCACGGTGGGCATCGAGAACGAGACGGGAACCGTCGGCTTGCAGTATGCGTTCAACACGCCCTCGCTGCGCGATGAGCGGGCGATCCACTTCACCCTGCCCCCCAACGGCATCATCGAAGGTGTGGTCACCGACGCCAATGACGGTCTGCCGCTCTCCGGCGCCACCGTGCGCGCACTCGAGAGTGATGGGGTGGTGCGTACGGTCACCACCGGCGCGGACGGCCGCTACCGCATGCAGCTCTTCCTGGGCACGTACAAACTGGAGGTCTCCGCGCCGAACTACGTCACCGAGACGGACATGGTGACACTCTCCACGGACGGCCAGGTGGTGAGACGGGACTGGGTGCTGCGCACGGCGCGCGCCGTGCTCGAACCCACCGTGCTCGAGTTCCTCGTGCCGCGAGGCGAGCGGCGGACCCGGGACCTGACCCTGCGCAACACGGGCTCCGCGCCCCTCGGGTGGACGTTGCAGGAGGCGGGCGGCGACCGGGTGGGCGTCGTCTCCCGGCGAGGGCTCATCCGCGGCCTGAAATATGACCCGGACAGCCACACCACGCGGGAGGTCTTCGGCGGCGGGGCACGGCCCGGCTGGGCACCGACGCTGGCGGGAAACGTCCTGCGGAACTGGCCGGCCAAGGGGCTCGAGCAGCCCTGGGGCGTGGGCTACATGGGCGACGCCTGGCTCTCGGATGCTCCCGGCAAGAGCAACCACCAGTTCACCGTGGACGGGGTGACCACGGGACGCAGCTGGCTGACGCCGTGGGCGGGGGACTGGCTGGCGGACATGGCCCACGACGCGGGCCGCGGACTGATGTGCCAGGTCAACGTCGGAGGTGACAACGGCATCTACTGCTGGGAGCCAGACACCGGCAACCTGGTGGACTCCATCACGGGCGAGTTCCCCTGGACCGGGCTCTCGCAACGAGGCCTGGCCTACCGGCCCGATGATGACACCTTCTACGTCGGTGGCTGGAACGAGGGCATCATCTACCACGTCAAGGGGCTGTCCTACCCGGACAGGGGCGCGGTGATCGGCCAGTGCAGCCCGCCGGATGGCAGCATCTCCGGCCTGGCCTGGAATCCGTCCTTCCAAGTGCTCTGGATGGCCACCAACAGCCCGAGTGACACCCTCTACGAGCTCAACCCGGAGACCTGCACGGTGCTGGCGACCCTGGCGCACCCCACTCCCGGCTTCAGCGGTGGAGGCCTGGAGCTGGATGAGCGGGGCCACCTGTGGATGGTCAGTCAGAGCACCTCCCAGGCGTACCTCGTCGAAAGCGGCGTGCCGGTCTTCTCGGACGTGCCCTGGCTCTCGGAGAGCCCCGAGCGCGGAAGGCTGCCCGTTCGCCACGAGCAGCGGATCGCCGTCACGGCCGATGCCTCGGGCCTGGAGCCGGGCATCTACCACGCCACGCTGTACCTCCAGGGCAACAGCGGGCGCGAGCCCACGCTGCAGGTGCGCGTCGTCCTCATCGTGCCGGAGTACTACCAGGGAGTGAACGTGGGAGCCGGCTCCCATGTCGACCGCGCGGGCAACCTCTGGGCGCCCGACCGGCGGTACAACAGCGGGAGCTGGGGATACGTCGACTCGTCCCGGGAGGTGCGGACCGGCGCCGCCATCCGCGACACGGACGAGGATCCACTCTACCAGACGGGGAGGCGTGGCTTCTTCGAGTACCGCTTCGATGGCCTGCCGCCGGGCGTGTACCAGCTCGACCTGCGCTTCGCGGAGATCCAGGACAAGCAGCGCCAGGAGCGCCTCTTCGACGTGGTGGCGGAGCAGACCCTCCTGCTGCCGGCGCATGACATCGCGGGAGAGGTGGGCAGGTTGACGGCGGATGACCACGGCTTCTTCCTCGAGATCACCGACGGCCAGCTCAACCTCCGGTTCATTCCACGCGAGGGCTACGGGGAGCCGCTCGTCAACGCCCTGCGGATCATCCACCGGCCGGATCGGTAGGACCCCCCCCCGGGAAAGGTGTCAGACGATTCGTAGGGGGCCGGAGACGAATCCTCTGACACCTTTCCCCCGACGAATCCTCTGACACCTTTCCTCGGGGACGAATCCTCTGACACCTTTCCTCGACACCTTTCCTCCGGGGCACCTCGTGAGGGCGGGGGTATGCTGGCCGCCCCCACAGAGAGGACGGTTCATGTTGGAAGCAGTCACCGCGGAGGAGAACAAGAAGAACGCCGCCACGGCCACGCTCCACGCGCTGATCGCGAGCGAGTGGCAGTACCAGCTCGAGCACTGCCCCACCTATGCGTCGGTGCTGGGCGACCGCCGCTGGAACGACCGCTGGGACGACCGGAGCCTCACCGCCATCGAGGCGGACCATCAGCACAACCTCCAGATTCTCGCGAGGCTCCAGGAGCTGGATCGCCAGCAGCTCCCCGCCGAGGACCAGCTCACCTACGACCTGTTCCGCCGCGACTACGAGCTGTGGATCGAGGAGCACCGGCTCAAGTGGCACCTGTTGCCCACGAACCATATGGGCGGGATCCCGGAGGGCATCAAGCAGCCTCCGGGCCTCCAGACGGCCTACCAGCTCGCCGACACGCTGCGCTTCTCGACGACGAAGGACTATGAGGAGTGGATTACCCGCCTCGACGGCTTCGGCACCTACGTGGAGCAGATCATCGCGCTCATGCGCGAGGGCATGCGTGAGCGACTCATGTTTCCCCGGATCGTCCTGCAGCGCATTCCGCCCCAGCTCGAGAAGCAGCTCGTGGAGGACCCCACGAAGAGCGGGTTCTACAGTCCCTTCACGCGCTTTCCCTGCAGCATCCCCGCGTCCGAGCAACAGCGGCTGTCCGCCGCCGGCCATGCCGCCATCGCGCGCGGGGTGCTGCCCGCGCTCACGCGCTTCCACCAGTTCCTGACCACCGACTACATCCCCGCCGCGCCCGAGCAGGTGGGTGCCTGGCAGTTGCCGGAGGGGCAGGCGCTGTATGGCTTCTTCGCTCGCAAGTACACGACGACGAACCTGCTCCCGGAGCAGATCCACGAGCTCGGACTGGCCGAGGTCCAACGCCTCCACGCCGAGATGGAAGCGGTGAAGGAGAAGACGGGCTTCCAGGGCTCGCTCCACGAGTTCTTCCAGTTCCTGCGCACGGACCCCCGCTTCTATTGCAAGAGCGGCGAGGAGTTGCTGTTGCGCTATCGCGCCCTCGCCAAGCAGATCGACCCGCGCCTGGTGAAGCTGTTCAAGACCCTGCCGCGGCAACCCTATGGCGTCGAGCCGACCCCGGAAGCCATGGCCCCGGATGCCACCACGGGCTTCTACTACCCCGCCGCGTCCGACGGCTCGCGCCCTGGCACGTATCTGGTGAATCTCTATCGTCCCGAGACGCGGCCCACCTGGGAGATGGTGCCCCTCACGCTGCACGAGGCCATGCCCGGACACCACCTGCAGACGTCGCTCGCCGCCGAGCAGGAGCAGCTCCCCGACTTCCGGCGCTACGGCTACCACGTGGCCTACGGCGAGGGCTGGGCCCTCTACTGCGAGACGCTGGGAGACGAGCTCGGACTGTACGACGACCCGTACGACAAGTTCGGTCAGCTCTCCTACGACATGTGGCGCGCCGTGCGGCTGGTGGTGGACACCGGCATGCATGCCCGGCGCTGGAGCCGGCAGCAGGCCATCGACTACTTCCTGGAGAACTCGCCGCGCCAGTCCCTGGACGTCATCAACGAGGTCGACCGCTACCTCGTCTGGCCGGGTCAGGCCCTGGCCTACAAGGTGGGACAGCTCAAGTTCCGCGAGCTGCGCACGCGGGCCGAGCGCGAGCTGGGCGCACGCTTCGACGTCCGCGAGTTCCACGACGTGGTGTTGCTCGGCGGCTCCCTCCCGCTGGACATCCTGGAGCAGCGCGTCGAGGCGTGGGTGGCCAGGACCCGCCTCGCCTTAAAGGGTGGATGAGCCCCGTTGCGCCCTGGCGGCGAGCGGCACGACGGGTCGCGTGGCCGTTCCCGCGACTCGGGTTAGGGTGACGCCCCTTTCTGGAGGATGTCACATGAGACGAGTCCTGCTCACCGCCGTGATTCCCACCCTGCTGCTCTCCGGTTGCGCCAGCACCACCGCCGCGACGCCCTCGGAGCGCCCCGCTTCGGCGGCGCCCCACCCCACCATTGCCGCGCTCGACGAAGCGCTCTCTGGCGCCTGGCGCGATCCGAAGAATGTCGCCCGTGACGTGTACCGCCATCCGAAGCAGACGCTGGGCTTCTTCGGCGTCACGCCGGACCAGACGGTCATCGAGATCACACCCGGTGGTGGCTGGTACAGCGAGATCCTCGCGCCGTATCTGCGCGACAAGGGCCACTACGTCGCCGCGGTGTGGGACGACGCGATCCCCGGTCAGCCCAAGTACCGCTACGAGCTCAACCAGAAGCTGCGCGAGAGGTTCGCCGGCAACGCCGCGGTCTACGGCACGCCCGACGTGCGCGTGTTCGATCCCGCGAAGCCGGACTTCGGCGCCGCCGGGTCGGCCGACACGGTGCTCACCTTCCGCAACGCGCACAACTGGGTCAGCGACGGCACCGCACCGGCGTACTTCAAGGCGTTCTTCGACGTGTTGAAGCCGGGAGGCACCCTGGGCGTCGTCGATCACCGCGCCAAACCGGGGACCGACCTCGAGGTGATGAAGAAGTCCGGTTATCTGACCGAGGAGCTGGTCATCGAGCTGGCCCAGGGCGCCGGGTTCGTGCTCGCGGACAGGAGCGAAATCAACGCCAACCCGAAGGACACCGCCGACCATCCCAACGGTGTGTGGACCTTGCCTCCCAGCAACAGGCACGACGCGGCCGACGATGCGAAGTACCAGGCCATCGGCGAGAGCGACCGCATGACGCTGCGCTTCACCAAGCCCGCCGGCGCCCGGTGATGGAAGGGTGAAGACAAGGGGGAAGGTGTCAGAGGATTCGAGCCTTCCCCCCACGAGGCACCTGATGGCCTCCCTGCCTGCTCAGCGGCGCGCGGTCACGACGGGCTCATAGAAGCCCGACGCCTCGGGTGGGTGCCAACGGATGTGCGTGAAGCCCGCCGCGCCGAGCGCCGCATCCAGTTCGACGCGCCGGAGCGCGCGGTACACCGTCCTGTGCTGGGCCGTCTCCCAGTGCCCACCGCGCTGGCGCACGAGGAAGAGCGAGAACGCATAGGTGCGGCCATCCCCAAAGCCATTTCTCTCCAAGGAAAAACGTTTTCCTATACTTACCCAGCAAAACATGTAATAATGGCCCTCGGGTGGCGTCTCTCCATCCGTTTCGGCTGTAGGTGTCCTGGGACCGGCATGCCCGAGGCTCTCCCTCCCGCACGTCACCGCCGAGCTTCGCGCGGTCGAGCGGATTCTCCCCCTCCGCTCGGGAACAACTGCTGCCTTCAGAGAGAAGGAAAACCATGCGCTTGAAATCCCCACAAAAGGGAAGGGTGTCTTCGGCTGTGTTCCTGGCGGTTGCCCTGGCGTCGGCCTGTGGAGGCGCCGACAACACTGTCACCCCAGACACGGACAGCGAGCTGCTGAGCGCCGCCTCCACGCCCCTGGCGGTGATCGACGCGAAGACCCTGACGGACACCACGGCGCCGCTGTTGCTGCCGCTGGCCGGGACCCGGACCTACAGCGCTCCGGTCGAGACGTCGAGCGGGCATGAGCCCTCCAATTACAAGGCGGCGCCCCTGGTGCCGAGCATCGTGCCGGCCAAGAGTGATCCGACGGGAGGCGTGCTGACCTTCGAGCGTGAAACGGCGCCCCTGGAAGGGTGGCATGCCTGGGCCCGCGACGGAGCGGCTGGCAAGCATCGCCAGGTGCTGGTCTCCGGCGGCTCCTCGGCGGCGGCGAACCGTATCTACACCGTGTACACCAAGGAGCAGCTGGTCAATGCCATCCGCGAGGCCAGGAACGAGCCCAAGATCATCCGGGTGGTCGGGCACATCGACTTCCGGGTGGATGGTGGCGTGTTCAAGGAATACACCAGCTATGACGACCTGAAGAGCGGCGGCTCCCTCTTCATTCCGTCCAACACCACGCTCGTGGGAATCAAGGACGCGAGTGGCAAGCCCGCCAGGATTTCCGGTACGCAGCTGCTGATCGGCAACGAGAACGCCAACTTCGAGGTGGACTTCAAGGCCTGGGTGGCGGCGGGAAAGAACCCGGATGCCTTCCCGGGTTGGACCCGCAACGTCATCGTCCGCAACCTGGCCATCGACACCATGTGGGACGTGAATCCGGAGGATTCAGCCAACGCCTATGCCGACGGCATCTGCGTCTCCTGGGCCCAGAATGTCTGGATCGATCACATCACCCTGACGGATCTCCCGACACCGTCGTCCTTGTCCTCGGATACGCGCCATGACGGAGGCCTGGACGTGGTACGTGGCTCCGACTACGTCACCATCTCCAACAGCTACTTCACCGTGCACGGCAAGACGACCCTGGTGGGCAACAGCGACGGCGGGCGGCAGTGGAGCGATGAGGGCCGTCTCCATGTCACCTTCACCGGCAACCACTGGCAGGGCGTGAACAGCCGGACGCCGCGAGTGCGCTATGGCCAGGTGCACATCTACAACAACCTGGTGACGGGTGACACCAACCCGAGCGCCGCCAATGGCACCATTCCCGCCGGAGCGGCCGCGTCGGACGTCAAGTTCGAGAGCGCCATCGGCGTGGGCTACAAGGCCGACATCCTGGCGGAGAACAACTACTACAACATGAAGACCCTCAAGCCGAAGGAGGTCTGCGGCAAGCTGGTGACCGATCACGGCAAGGGGGTGAGCTTCCGCAGCAGCGGGGCCCGCTTCATCAGCAACAAGGACGACGCCGGCAAGCCCATGACGGCCACGATCGACGTGCAGTTGCAGGGCTGCGACGGCATCCCGGTGGCCAACCTCTGGACCCCGCCCTACAGCTACACGCTGCAGCCGGCGGACACCGCCAAGACGGCGGTCCTGGCGAACGTCGGCGCGGGCAAGCTGTAATCCGCCAGCCGACGACCCGGGTGGGACTCAGACACGAAGCTCGCGCGGGGCGGACGGGCGCCCCGTGTGGCCAAGCACCTGCTCCACCTGCACCGCCCGGTGTGCGTACGTGTGCTCGGCCAGCACCCGGCGGCGAGCCGCGTCACCCAGCTCGCGCACCCCCTCGTCCGTGAGGCACAGCACCGCCTCGGCCACTTCCAATCCATCCCGGGCCACCAGGCACTCCCGCCCGGGCTCCAGGAACAGCTCGATGCCCTCCCAGGTATCGGTGACGAGGCACGAGCCCGCTCCCGCGGCGGCGAACAGGTGCGAGGTGGGCGAAAAGCCAAAGCGCGCCATTCCCTCACGACTCACGTCGAGCACGGCGCGCGCCGAGCCCCGCACGACGTTGTGCTCGCACGGGGTGAGGTCGCCCAGGTAGTGCACGTTGGCGGGGCGCGGCCGGTCCGCCCACCCCGCGCCCCCGAGCAGGAAGTGTTTGTCCGGCAGCAGGTCCGCGGCCCGCAGGAAGAAGCACTCCACGCGCGAATCCAGGTCCGGCAGCCGATCCTCCAGCAGCGCCAGGGCATAACCGAAGCGTGGATCCATGGACACCGGGTAGTGCACATCCGGGTCCACCGCGCTGTACACCGGTACGCAGTCGCGTGCCCCCAGGTCCCGGTAGGCCAGCATCACCCGGTCTCCCCCACCCTGGGTGAGGATGCGATCGTAGAGCGGCACGAGCGCTCGCAAGGAGTCCCCCGGCTCGCGCAGCAGGCGCTCCAGGGTCACTGGCGCGTCCAGGTCCCAATACACCACCTGGGTGCGGCCCGAGCGCAGCTCCAGCACCCGGTGGTTGAGCAACTCATCGTGGACGCCCCCGCCGCTGGCCTTCACCACCACGTCCGCGCCCCGCGCCTGCTCCAGACACCGCTCCAGCCCCGAAGTGTCCTCCGCCGGGTACACCACGACGCGCGCCCAGGGCGGCGTCGGTATGGCGTGCTGGAGTGGATGGCCGGCGAGCGCTGGCTCGTAGCAGGTGATGTGGTGCCCGCGCGCGTGCAGCGCCCGGAGAATACCGCGGTAGTACATCGAGGCCCCGTTCCACCACGCCGAGGCAAGGCTCGCGCCAAAGAAGGCGATCCGAAGTCCCTGGCTGCGCATGTCCGCTCCTTTTCCCGCGCCCACCAGCCCCCCCAGACGGGTGTCGACGCGGGCTTCCCCCTCAAAGAACCCGTGAGCGGCCCCAATCCGCTCCCGTCTTCGCCCGTGCCAGCTGGGGCTGGGAGGGCACACTCCGCTGGGAGAGTTCCCCCATGCGGCCGTAGAGCGCAACGTAGGCATCCGCCATGCGCTCCGGGGAGAACTCCAGTGCCCTCGTCCGTGCAAGGGTGGACATACGGCCCCGCAGGACAGGCTCCGACACCAGCCGGCGCAGCGCCCGCCCCCACATCTCCGTGTCTTCTGGTGGCACGAAGACGGCGGCGTCCTCCCACATCTCCCGCAGGGGAGGGATGTCACTCAACACCAAGGCACACCCGGCGAGCGCGGCGCCAAGGGCGGCCAGGCCCGAGGGCTCCTCGCGCGAGGGGAGCACGAACAGGGAGGCCCGGCCGAGGCGCTCCGCCAGCGCCGCGCGGGGCAGTTCCCCCAGCAGGTGCAGGGCGCGCGAGCGCACGAGGCCGCCAGCGGGGTGCTCGCGGGCGCCGGCCACGAGCACGGGCCAGTCCAGCCGGGGCGCCACTGCCTCCAGCACCTCCAGGTTGCCCGCCTCGTCCCACGGCGCCCCCGTGGTGAAGAGGGAGGGCTCGCGCAGCGGGGAGGGCGGAAAGTCCACATGGCGGCGCGCGGGCGGAATGACGCTGGTGGAGGACAGGGCGCCGGCCTGAAGCTCCAGGGACTCGAGCAACGCGTGGGAAGGCGCCACCACGTGGCCCGCGGCCCTCAACCCCCGCGTCACCTCCGCGAGATAGCGCGGCTCGCGCCGTGCTCGCGCCAGGGGGCACGCATGGCCCACCACCAGCGGCTTGCGCTTCCAGGGCAGCGCGCCGTGGCAGTAGCCGTTGAGATGGACCACGTCCGGCAGGTACCTGGCCTCCAGTTCCAACAACCAGGCCCCCGCCTCGGCGACGTCGTCCCAGGCATCCGGCATGTCCTCGGAGCGCCAGACGCTCTGCTCCACGCGCAGCCCGGGCACGTCACGCGCCTCGGCCCACTGTGCCAGCGTGAGCGGAGCGCCCAGGGTGGCCAGCGTCACCGCCAGACCCCGCTCGCCCAGGGCCCGGCTCAGCTCCAGCGCGCACGTCCACGCCTCTCGCGAGGACTGCGTGCTCATGAGCACGTGACGCACCCGTCCCTTCCCGCTCGGCGGCGCGGGAAAGGAAAACGGGGACGAAGGACGCTCACGCATGGGTAAGAGGTAACACGGCCTCGCCAGGCCACCAGACAGGGGGCCCCCTGCCTCCGGGCTGGTGAACGGAGCCGCCCCGAGGCGATGACTCGTCAACGCTCGGAGTGACCGGGGACGGACATCACGCCCCGACACGAAAGAACGTCCTTGTCAGGTCATTTCGCTCTGGGTGGGGGGAAGCGGCACGTGTGGAGCATGGGGCGCTGTCCTCGTCACCTCGAGCAACGCCACGTCCTTCATCGCCGCGTGGAGGCGCTACCGCGCGCCGCAAAAGGAACTCTTCCCAGCCGCCAGGTTGGTGCTCAACGTCAACCGTGAGTCCGTGGGACGAGTTCTCCGGGACGAGTTCTCTGACACCTGCTGCTTGGGTGTCTCGTTTCAGCTCTCATGTGATTCGAGTCCGAACACCTTCTCCGGAGATCAGGATGCCGCATCGCGGCAAGCGCCTTCCTGCTCGTCTGGGCCCGCGAGTCCAAGCGCTGACGTCTGCTTCTCGATAGCCATGACGCAGCAGGGCAAGGCAACTCAACACATGCCGCCCTCCGCGGTATCTCGCGCCAGATTGATTTTTCGGACTATCCAAGCGCATCCAGGGAGGCTATATCCTCCCCGGAAAACGTTTTCCCTGGTAGACACGAGCCGTGAGCCAGCGTGCCACCCACACGCGGGCAGACCGCCTTGTGGTGTTCCGGTGCTTGTACCCGACAACAACGAGATTGGCGCGGCATGACGAGCCGTGCCATGCACGGAGACACTCATGCAACCCGCCGCCGTCGTCACCAGCGCTCACGTCTCCAGCCGCTATCGCTGGACCGTGTGTGCGCTGCTGTTCTTCGCGACCGTCATCAACTACATGGACCGGCAGATCCTCGGCCTGCTCGCGCCGGTCCTCCAGAAGGACATCGGCTGGTCGCAGGTGGAGTACGGCCGCATCGTCATCTCGTTTTCGGCCTTCTACGCGGTCGGGCAGTTGTGTTTCGGCCGCATCGTCGATTGGCTCGGCACGCGTGTGTCGTACGCGGTGGCGATGGTGATGTGGAGCGCGGCGGCGATGCTGCATGCGGCCGCGGGCTCGGTGGCTGGCTTCGCGTTCATGCGGGCATTGCTCGGCCTCGGTGAAGGCGGCAACTTCCCGGCCGCGATCAAGGCGACCACCGAATGGTTCCCGCGCCGCGAGCGTGCGCTCGCCACGGGCATCTTCAACTCGGGAGCGAACATCGGCGCGGTCTTCGCACCGGCGATCATTCCGCCGCTGGCGCTCGCGCTCGGCTGGCGCGCCGCGTTCGTGATCATCGGCGCGATCGGCATCGTGTGGATGGTGTTCTGGCTCACCATCTACCGTCCGGCCGATGCCGCCACGCAGGCCGCGTACGAGGACGCCGAGCCGGTGCACGCCGACACGGGCACTGGTTCCCCCGGCTGGGGAGTGCTGATCCGCAAGCGCCAGACCTGGGCGTTCCTGCTCGGCAAGTTCCTGACCGATCCGGTGTGGTGGTTCTATCTGTTCTGGCTGCCGAAGTGGCTCAACGAGGCGCGCGGCATGGACCTGCAGCACATCGGGCTGCCGCTCGTGTGCATCTATGCGCTCACGACGATCGGCAGCATCGGCGGCGGTTGGATTTCATCCACGCTGCTGCGCAACGGCTGGAACGTGAACCGCGCGCGCAAGACGGCCATGTTCATCTGCGCGTGCTGCGTGCTGCCCATCGCCTTCGTCTCCCAGGTGGAGAACCTGTGGGGCGCGGTGGTGATCATCGGACTGGCGGCGGCGGCGCATCAGGGTTGGTCGGCCAATCTCTACACCATCGTGTCGGACCTCTTTCCGCAGCGCGCCGTCGCCTCGGTGATCGGCATCGGCGGAATGGCGGGCGCCTTCGGAAGCGTGCTGTTCTCCGAAGTCATCGGACAGGTGCTCCAGCGCACCGGCCACTACTGGGTGCTGTTCGTGATCGGTGCCCTCGGCTATCTGCTCGCGCTCTCGATCATGCATCTGCTGGTGTCGGACATGAAGCCCGCCAGACTCGATACGTGAGCGGCGGGCAGTGAGGCGGCGCGCCGCGCATCGTCCGCGCGGCCGCCGCTCGCGCTGCGGCTCATCCGCGCCGGGCGGTGGACTCGCGCACGATCAGCCGCGGCTCGAAGGTCGCGTACCCACTGTCGGTCACGCCGCTCAGCGCGTCGAGGAGTTTGCGCATCGCGAGCTCGCCCATCTTCTCGCTCTGGATGTCCACCGTGGTGAGCGACGGTGCCGAGTACTCTCCGTAGGGCACGTTGTCGATGCCGGTCACCGACACGTCCTGCGGCAGCCGGAACCCGAGCGAGGCCGCTTCCTTCATGAAGCCGAGCGCGATCAGATCGTTGTAGCAGATGACCGCCTCGGGCCGGTTCGGCCCCAGCATCACGCGCGAGCACGCGCGTTCGCCGGCCTGCGCGGTGGGTGCATGCGCATCATGGACCTCGAGTGTCAGGCCGGACTCGGCGAGGCAGGAGCGGGCGCCGCGAATCCGCTCGTCGTTGATGCGCGCCTGCCCGAAGCCGAGATACGCGATGCGCCGATGTCCCTGGTTCAGCAGATGCCGCGCGAGCATGTAGGTCGCCAGCTGGTTGTCGATGCCGACGCTCGGAATCGGCAGTTGCTGGCTGCGGCGCAGCAGCACGACGGGCTTGTTGAGCTCGAGCAGCCATTGCGATGCCTCTTCGGGCATGCGCGAGCTGACGATCAGACCGTCTACACGTTGTGCGAGCGCTTCGATCAGCGGCCGCTCGCGCGCCTGGTTTTCCTCGGTATCGACGAGCAGCAGCGTGTAGTCGTGCTGCAACGCGACGCGGTTCGCGCCCTTCACGACACCGGTGAAATGCGGATTGCTGATGTCGAGGATCGTCAGGCCGATGGTGCGCGTCTCTCCGGTAATCATCGAGCGCGCCAGCGGATTCGACCGATAGCCGAGCTGCTCGATGGTCGCCTTCAGCTTCGCTTCGACCGGCGCGGAGAAGCGCTGCGCGCCGTTGATGTATTTCGACACCGTGGCGACCGACACGCCCGCGGCGGCCGCCACGTCGCGAATGGTCGGTGAGGGTTTTTTCATTGGAAGGTAATGTTTCCTCGCAGTGTTAACCAATTTTCGCAGGAAAGCAGCCAGCGTGGTACGGCAAAAGTTTCGGTGTCCCAGGGCCGCACGCGCCCGCGCTGCACCGCGCGTGGGCCGGAAAACGTTTTCCCCCGCATGTTTTCTCCGTTAAAGTTCGGCTCGGTTTTCCCGCCCGGGTCGGCGAATCTCTCCACCGGGCGAACCCGTCCGCAGTCCACTCCGAGTACGAGGAGCTCTCGATGAACAACCCATCCACGCCACGCAAACCCTTCCGTCGACTGCTTCTGACCGGCGCAGCCGGCAATCTCGGCCGCCAGTTGCGTGGTGCGCTCGCCCAATGGGCGGACATTGTCCGCGTCACCGACCTCGCCCCACTCGGCGAGGCCGCCGCACACGAGGAAGCCGTACAGGCCAACCTGGCCGATCGGGAAGCCGTCTACGGGTTGCTGCAGGATGTGGATGCGGTGGTGCACCTGGGTGGCATTTCGGTCGAGGCACCGTTCGACGATCTGCTCGAGGCGAACATCCGCGGCACCTACAACCTGTACGCGGCGGCACACAAGCATGGCGTGAAGCGGGTGGTCTTCGCGAGCTCGAATCATGCGATTGGATTTCATCCGGTCACCGAGGTGCTCGACGCCGATTCACCGCTGCGGCCCGATTGCCTGTACGGCGTGACGAAGTGCTTCGGCGAGTCGCTGTCGCGCTACTACTTCGACCGCTTCGGCATCGAGACGGTGTGTCTGCGCATCGGCTCTTCGTTCGAGGAGCCCAGGAACCCGCGGATGATGGTCACCTACCTGAGCTACCGGGATTTCATCGAGCTGGTGCGCTGCTCGCTGTTCACCAATCGGGTCGGGCACGCCATCGTCTATGGCGTGTCGGACAACCCGATGAAATGGTGGGACAACACCAAGGCGTCGTTCCTCGGCTTCCGGCCGAAGGACAGCTCGCAGCAATTCGCCGAGCGCTTTCCGCCGAGCGCGCCGACCGCGGATCGCGACGATCCGGCACAACGATTCCAGGGCGGCGCGTTCGTGATCGGCGAGCCGATGGAGCGCAATCGATGAGCATGAAGGTGAGCGTCGAGCGCATCGAGGTGGCGGGGCGCGCGCAGGTAGGCGAGTGCCCGGTCTGGCGCGCGTCGGAGCAGGCGCTGTACTGGGTGGATATCCCCGCCCGCCGGATCGTCCGGATGCACACGGGCTCGGGCCGCCGCTCCGAATGGGTCCTGCCGGAACATGTGGCGTGCATCGCATTCGACCGGGGCGGGACGGTCCTCGCCGGGCTCGAGACGGGACTCTTCGCGGTGACGCTCGCCGCCAGCGGAGCACCCGGCGCGACGGCCGAGGCGCGGCTTCGCCCGCTCGCCGCGCCGGCCTTCCCCGCGCCCGGCATGCGTTTCAACGACGGGCGCTGCGATCGCCAGGGGCGCTTCTGGTCCGGCACCATGGTGAAGGACATGTCGCTTGGCAGCCCGGCCGGCGCACTGTTCCGCTTCGACACACAGGGTACGCTGTCGGCGCCGATCGTCGACGGGCTCATCACGCAGAATGGGCTGGCATGGTCGCCGGACGGCGCGACCATGTACTTGTCCGATTCGCATCCGACACGGCGGATGATCTGGGCCTTCGACTTCGACACGGAGACGGGCACGCCGCACAACCGGCGCCTGTTCGCCGATCTGCATCACTACGCCGGCCGGCCCGATGGCGCCGCCGTCGACGCCGACGGCTGCTACTGGACATGCGCGAACGACGCGGGGCGGCTGTTGCGATTCACGCCCCAAGGCAAGCTGGACCGGGAGATCGCGGTGCCCGCCGTGAAGCCGTCGATGTGCGCTTTCGGAGGCAACGGTTTGGATACGTTGTTCGTGACATCGATCCAGCCAGCAGGCAGTGCCTCGGATGACGACGGCGCGGTATTCGCCGTGAGGCCGGGCGTATGCGGCCTGCCGGAGCCGGAGTATGCCGGCACGCTGTGAGGGCCGGGCACGGCCGCGTTGACAGGCAGTAGCGGCGAGGGGGGCGAGTTGTTCACGGCCCCCCTGGCCACGGGGGGTCGAGGCTCGAGCCATCACAGCCAAGATGCCCAGGCCCCTGCCTGCTCAACACAAACAGTCAAGCAACAATCCATACGGTCCCGCCTCTCGCCGCACCCACCCACCGGGGACCCTGAACGTATTGACATACGGCAGACCAATTCGAGATAATCATGTAAACCATGAAATCTCAAGAACTTTCCACTTTGAGTGTACTGCGTGAAGGCACCCTCGAGAGGAAGCCTCCCACGCGCGCAGCTCCCTTCCGTGCTCCGGTCGTGCTGGCGCTCGCCGTCACCACGCTGACATGGGTTCCGGCGCCAGCCCTGGCCCAGTCTCCCGAGCAGATCGTCAACGGCACCTTCGACTCCGGCCACGCGCCCTGGTGGGGCACCAGCAACATCACTCTCGACTCGAGCAGTGGCGAACTTTGCGCCGACATCCCCGGGGCGACGGTGAACCCCTGGGATGTGATCATCGGCCAGGACAACGTGCCGCTCGTCGCGGGCGAGACGTACCGGTACAGCTTCGTGGCGACCGCGGCGCCTGACTTCCCTGGCAGGGCGCTGATCCAACTCCCCGTCGACCCGTGGACGCAGTACCTGGCCGTCTATCCGCAGATGACCGCGGAGGCCAATACGTACACCTATACCTTCACCTCTCCGGTGAGCCTGCCCAACGCGCAGGTGGCCTTCCAGATAGGCGGCAGTGCCACGCCGTGGCGCTTCTGTGTCGACAACGTGTCCCTGCAAGGGGGAGCCCCGCCTGATGTCTACAAGCCGGACACGGGCCCCCGCGTCAGGGTCAACCAGGTGGGCTATCTCACCCACGGTCCGAAGAACGCGACCCTCGTCACCGAGGCCACGAACGCGTTGCCCTGGCAGCTCGTCAACGGCTCCGGCACGGTGGTGGCGCGCGGCTCGAGCACCCCTCGCGGCGTGGACATCAGCTCTGGCCAGAACGTCCACTCCATCGACTTCAGCGGATACGTCGTGGCTGGAGTTGGATACACCCTGGTCGCCGATGGTGAGACCAGCCGCCCGTTCGACCTCGGCGGCAATCTCTACGGTCAATTGCGCGATGATGCGTTGAAGTTCTACTACCCGCAGCGCAACGGCATCGAGATTCTCGGGAGCCTGAGGCCGGGCTACGCCCGTCCCGCCGGGCACCTCGGGGTCGCGCCGAACGCCGGAGATACGGCCGTACCGTGTCAGCCGGGCGTCTGTGATTACACGCTCGACGTGTCCAGCGGGTGGTACGACGCGGGCGACCATGGGAAGTACGTGGTCAACGGCGGAATCTCGGTCTTCCAGCTCATGAATGCCTTCGAGCGGACCCGCTACGCCCGGGCCGCCCAGCCGTTCACGGACGGTCAGCTCGCCATCCCGGAGAGCGGAAATGGTGTGCCGGACATCCTCGATGAGGCGCGCTGGGAGATGGAATTCCTGCTCCGCATGCAGGTGCCCGCGGGCAAGCCGCTGGCCGGCATGGTCCACCACAAGGTGCACGACAATGAATGGACCGGCCTGCCGCTCCTTCCGCACCTGGACCCCAAGCAGCGCGAGCTGCACCCGCCATCCACGGCGGCGACGCTCAACCTCGCCGCGACCGCCGCGCAAGCGGCACGTCTGTTCGCCCCGTATGATCCGGCTTTCGCGCGGCGGAGTCTGACGGCGGCACGGGCGGCGTGGGCCGCGGCGCTCGCCCACCCGGCACTCCACGCCAGCCCGTCCGACAGCACCGGTGGAGGCGCGTACGAGGACTCCGACGTCAGGGACGAGTTCTACTGGGCCGCCGCGGAACTCTTCCTGACCACGGGCGAGGCACCGTTCCGTGATTTCGTGCTGGGCTCTCCGCTGCACACCGCCGACATCTGGAGCGAGCAGGGCATCAACTGGCGGGAAGTCGCCGCGCTGGCGCGCATGGACCTGGCGATGGTGCCAAGCAACCTGCCGGACCGCGCCGCGGTGCGGCTGTCCGTCGTGGCGGGCGCCACGAAGTACCTGAACACGCTCAACGCCCATGCGTACGGGCTGCCCTACGCGCCCGCCGACAACATGTTCGCATGGGGCTCCACCAGCCAGGTCCTCAACAACATGGTCGTCCTGGCGACGGCGCACGACATCACGGGCGACAAGCGCTTCGCGGACGGCGTCGCGCAGGGCATGGACTACATCCTGGGCCGCAACGCCCTGAACATCTCCTACGTCACGGGCTACGGCGAGGTGAGCGCCGAGAACCAGCACAGCCGGTGGTACGCGCACCAGCTCAACCCGGCGCTGCCCCACCCGCCACGGGGCACCCTGTCGGGTGGTCCGAACTCGTCCCTCCAGGATCCGATCGTCCAGCAGAAGCTGAAGGGCTGTGTGGCCCAGTTCTGCTTCATCGACGACATCGAGTCCTATTCCACGAACGAGCTGACCATCAACTGGAACGCCCCTCTGGCATGGATCGCCGCGTTCCTCGCCGGTCAGGGGGACGGGTCGGCCGCTCCCGCCGCCTCTTGTCAGGTCAGCTACGTCAAACAGGACGAGTGGAATGACGGCTTCAACGTCCAGGTCACCCTCCACAACACCGGCGCCAGCGCCATCAACGGCTGGACCCTGCGCTGGTCATTCCTGGGCGGACAGACCGTCACCCAGGCGTGGAGCGCGAACGCCTCTCAGTCCGGCGCCACGGTCAGCGCGACCCACCTGCCCTGGAATGCCCTCATCCCGCCGGGTGGAGCGGTTTCCTTCGGCTTCCTCGGAGCTCCGGCGGCGGGACCGAATCCCACCCCGGCGCTGTTCACCTTGAACGGCGCCGCCTGCCAGAACAAGTAGGGGGCGCGGCGAAGCCAGGGTTTGCCCGAGACCGAGGTCACTCGGTCTCTGACATGTCAGTGACATGTCGGGAAGCGCTCGGGCGCCCTTCTTCCAGAAGGTCTCCCTCTGGAGTGCCTCGAAGCGGTGCCCGGCATGGGCCTTGCGTTGGCACCGCACGTTCCCCCGGACGGCTCACCTGCCCGCCGGGGGACGACGCGAGGCCATCCATGACCCGACTCCCTACCTCCCTGATCCATCGTGCTCGTTGCGTGGTGATCGCGCTGCTGCTGGCCAGCACCGCGGGTTGCACGCGCGGCGAACCCGTCTCGCCGCCTCCCCCCGCGAACACCCACAGCGCCCAGCCGCTCTTCAGCAACGGCAGCTTCGAGGAAGGCACGCTCAACGGCTGGAGTGTCGCCACCCACCTCAACCCCGGCATCACCCTGCCCGTCACCAGCCGGGACAACCTCAACCTCCAGAACGGTGGCACCTCCTTCACCTTCGCGCGGCAGGCCGCCGGAGGCCCGGAGACAGAGATTCCCGCCGGCCTGTCCGCGGCGGCCTCCCTGCGCTGGCCCCGCTACGGCCAATGGGCCGCGGTGGTGAACGAGCTGGGCAAGAACAGGAACGTCAACCGGCTGGTGCAGTCGACCAAGCTCGTCTCGTCCGACGTGGATCCGGCCGATGGCAAGGTGCACGTGCGCTTCGCCATCGCCCCGGTGCTCCAGGCCCCGGCCCACACCGCGGACCAGCAGCCCTACTTCTTCATCTCCCTGCGCAACGTGACGCGCGACACGCAGCTCTGGTCCACCTTCAACTTCGCCAACCAGTCGGGTGTACCGTGGAAGACGCTCGGTGACGTGCAGTACACCGACTGGCAGGCCATCGACGTGGCGCCGGGTGACGCGCGCCTCGCCGTGGGCGACACCGTGGAACTCGAGGTCATCGCCGCCGGCTGCCAGCCGGGTGGCCACTGGGGCCACGTGTACGTGGACGGCTTCGGCGCGTTCCTGCCCGGCCTCTCCATCGCCGCCAGCGCCCCCCGCTCGGCCAACGTGGACTCGGATCTCACCTACACCTATCTCGTGAAGAACTCGGGCGACGGCGCGGTGAACAACACCCAGGTCTCCATCGTCGTGCCGGCTCAGACCGAGTTCGTGTCCATCCATCCGCCGCCGGGCGCGACGTGCAACTACGACGGCACCACCCGCACGGTGACGTGTGACCTGGGCACGCTCAATCCCACCGCCAGCACCCAGTTCGACATGAAGGTGCACATCGCTCCGACGGCCACCGAGAAGGTGTCCCACGGCAACTACAGCGTCCAGGGCCAGGGAGTGTCCCCGCTCATCGGGCCCCTGGTGGAGACGACCGTGAGCACGGGCGTCATCTATGCGGATCTCGCCGTCTCGCTCAGTGACAACGTCGTGGGCGTGGGCTGGGACAAGCCCGTCCACTACACACTCGTCGCCTCCAACAACGGCCCCGCTGGCGTCACGGGCGCCTCCCTGGATGAGGACTTCCCTCCCGAGCTCACCGGCGTCACCTGGACGTGCACCGCCACCGGCGGCGCCACCTGCCCGGCGGCCACGGGCACGGGCCCCATCCACTCCACCCTGGACATCCCCCCGGGCGGCCAGGTCACCTACTCGATCGACGCCAGGGTAGTGCCCGGCTCGGGCTCGGGCACGCTCGTCAACCGCGCGCAGATCTCGCCTCCCGCGGGCATCCAGGATCCGAACGACACCAACAACGTGGCCGTCGACTCCAATGGCATCGGCACCCTCGCGACCCTCACGGTGGAGAAGGATCCGGCGGGAGGAGGCCAGGGCACCCTCGTCAGCAGCCCCGCGGCCATCCAGTGCGATGTGAACTGCACCACGAGCAGCGCGGACGTGCTCGCGGGCACCCAGGTGAGCCTCACCGCCACCGCGGCTCCCGGCAGTGTCTTCGTCGGCTGGAGCGGCGGCTGCTCGGGCACGGCCAACCCCTGCACCGTCACGGTCGACCAGGCGACCACCGTCACCGCGCGCTTCGAGCCCATCCGGTACGACATCACCACCCGCAGCGGCCCGGGCGGCACCGTCACCTGCCCCTCGCCCGTCGTGTACGGCCAGTCCGTCACCTGCACCGTCACCCCGCGGCCGGGCTACGAGCTGAGCTCGCTCACGGACAATGGCGTGCAGGTTTCCACGTCCGTCACGGGCGGCCAGTACATCATCTCCCACGTCACCGGCTCCCACGAGCTGAGCGCCCTCTTCACCCAGCGCCCGGGTACGGACCAGGGCGGGGCGTGCACCCAGGACAGTGAGTGCTCCACCGGCCTCTGCGCGGATGGCGTGTGCTGCGACACCGCGTGCCAGGGCCAGTGCGAGGCTTGCAACGCGGCGGGCTCCGTCGGCACCTGCACCGCGGTGACGGGCGCGCCCCAGGGCGGACGTCCCGCGTGCGGCTCGGATGGCACCGTGTGCGGTGGCGTCTGCGATGGCTCGGTGCGCGACACCTGCGTCTACCCGCAGGCGTCCGTGCAGTGTGGCAACGCGAGCTGCTCCGAGGGCGTCGGCATCACCAGCGGCACCTGCGACGGCGCGGGCGCCTGTGCCCAGGAGACCCAGAGCTGCGGCGACTACGTCTGCGGTGAGGTCGCCTGCCTCTCCTCCTGCACCTCCGACGCGCAGTGCGCCACGGGCTCGGTCTGCCTGTCCGGCGAGTGCAAGCCGGGCTCCACGTTGCTCGTCGAGGGCAGCGGCTGCTCCAGCACGGGCGGTGCCGGCGCGGGCCTGCCGCTGCTGCTCAGCTCGCTCGCCCTGTGGCTGCGCCGCCGCCGGAGCACGGTGGCCGCCGCCGCCGCCGCGGTGGTCGCGGTCCCCATGGTGTCCCAGGCCCAGGAGAACCTGGGTCGCTCGTTTCTCGTGCAGCGCTTCCAGGCGCAGCCCGGCCGGGATGACCTCCTCGGCGTCCAGTCCGCGCGGGTCCCGGACCACCTGACCGTCAGTGGCCGGCTCTTCGTGGACTACGCCAACCAGCCCCTGCGGCTCGTGTCCAGCGAGGACTCGCGCTACCAGCGGCTGCTCGTGAGCCGGCAGGCGTTCCTCACGCTGGCGGGCTCGGTGGCGCTGTTCGACCGGTTCGAACTCGGCGCGGCCATCCCGCTGCTGCTCTCCCAGAACACGGGGGGCCCCAACACGGTGAACCCCCAGTTCGGAGGCACGGGCGTCACCACGGCCATTTCCGACCTGCGCCTGAACCTGAAGACGGCGCTGGTGCGCTCCCAGAATCTGGGACTCGCGCTGTCGCTGCCCTTCTCCTTCCCCACCGCGCCCCGGGACTCCTACTCGGGAACGAGTGGCGTCACCTTCAACCCCACCCTCGCGGGAGAGTGGCGCGGCGAGCGGGGCTCCGCCCTCATGGCCAACGTGGGCCTGTACCTCGCCCGCGCTCAGCGGTTCCACAACCTGAACCTCGGCACGGCGCTCACCTACGGTGTCGGCGGCAAGGTGGACCTGGTGCCCCAGCACAAGCTCGCCCTCCTCGCCACGCTGGCCGGTGAGGTGGGGCTGCGGCGGCCCTCGGTGCCCACGAGCCCCCTGGAGTTGCTGCTGGCCCTGCGCTGGGGCTTCCTCAAGAACCTGGAAGCGACCGTGGGCGGTGGCCCGGGCCTCACCAACGGCTACGGCACGCCGCGCTACCGGCTGCTCGCGGCCCTGAGCTACGCGCCCTCGGACACCACACCCCGTCCGAAGCCGGCGCCCGAGCCCGCGCCCGTCGTCGTCGCCCCGCCTCCCCCGCCTCCTCCCGCGATCATCGCGCGGGATGACTCGGGCCAGGTGCTCGCGGGCCAGTCCATTGACCTGGAGGTGCTGGGCAACGACGAGGGCCAGCCCGGCGAGTCGCTGCGCGTGAACGAGGTGGGCAACACCAAGGAGGGCCGCGTGGAGGCCGCCGCCGACGGCACGCTGCGCTACACCGCCCGCGAGGGCTTCTCCGGCCAGGACACGTTCACCTACCGCGTCCTGGGCAATGACGGGCGCACGGCCACGGCCACGGTCGTGGTGACCGTCACCGCGCCGCCTCCGCCCCCGCCGCCTCCTCCCGCGCCCCCCAAGGTGGTCGTCGAGAAGGGCAAGCTGCGCACGCTCGACAAGGTGTACTTCGCCCTCAACAAGGACAACGCCGTCACCCAGTCCCTGCCCATCCTCGATCAGGTGTACGAGGTCCTCCGCACCAACCCGGACATCAAGAAGCTGCGGATCGAGGCCCACACGGACAACGCGGGCAAGGCGTCCTACAACAAGGACCTGTCGGCCCGCCGGGCGAAGTGGGTGCGCGAGTACATCATCCAGAAGGGCATCGCGCCCGAGCGGCTCACGTCGGAGGGCTTCGGCATGACCAGGCCCATCGACACCAACGACACGGCCGAGGGCCGCGCCAACAACCGGCGCGTGGAGTTCGTGCTCGTCGAGTAGCACCCTGGACGGGCCCTCTTCCCGGAAGTCACCTCGGGAGGGGGGCCTTCCTTCTTCACATCCCTTGCGTCCGTGCCCGCCCCAGGTTACTTCCAATACGAACCTTTTGGGGCTGAACGATGCCGACGCACTACAAGGGCAGCACGCGGGAGACCCGGTCGCTCGACACGTTCGTCAAGCTGACCCGGGCGATGGAGACGATGGGGGGCCATCTGCAGCGGCACCTCGCCAGCCTGGGGATGACGCCGCCCCAACTCGCGGTGCTGGAGGCCCTGCTGCACCTGGGACCCATGAGCCAGGGCGAGCTGGGCCGCAAGCTGCTGCGCAGCAACCCCAACATGACCGCGGTGCTCGACAACCTGGAGCGCAACGGGTGGCTCCAGCGCGAGCGCAGCCCGGAGGATCGCCGGGTGGTGGTGGTGAGCCTCACCCCCGAGGGCAAAAGCCTCATCGAGAAGGTGTTCCCGGCCCATGCCGCCCACATCGCGGCGCTGATGGGTGCCCTCTCCGCCGAGGAGCAGGAGCAGCTCGGCGCGCTCTGCAAGAAGCTGGGGCTCTCCCTGTCCGCGGGCTGAGCGGCACGAGGCCCCGCAACGAAGTTTTCGCTCGCGCATTTAGTTCCAGTACGAATCATTCAGGTTCGAACCAAATTCGGAGGCAATCATGTCCAAGAGAGAGAGCACGCGATCCGTGGTGAAGGTGGTGCAGGCCGTCCAGACGATGGAGGGCGAGGGCTTCCTGGTACGCCGGCCGTTCCCCATTCCTGGCTTCATGCAGTTCGACCCGTTCCTCCTGGTGGATGAGCTGGGGCCGGTGGAGCTGCCGCCGGGCGAGGCGAAGGGCGCACCGGACCATCCCCACCGGGGGTTCGAGACGGTGAGCTACATCCTGGAGGGGCGGCATCAGCACCGGGACTCGGCGGGCCACGCGGGAGAGCTCGGACCTGGGGACGTGCAGTGGATGACGGCGGGGGCGGGGGTGGTGCACTCGGAGATGCCGGCGCGCGAGTTCACCGAGAAGGGCGGGCGCATGCATGGCTTCCAGATCTGGGTGAACCTGCCCCGGCGCGACAAGATGATGGCGCCGCGCTACCAGGAGATTCCAGCCGGACGCATCCCGGTGGCCTCGACACCGGATGGCCGGGTCCGGGTGAAGGTCATCGCGGGCGAGTCGCTCGGTGCGCGCGCGGTCATCGACACGCGCACGCCCATCCAATACCTGCACTTCACGCTCGAGCCGGGAGGCCGCCTCGAGCAGCCGGTGCCGCGCGACCACAACGCCTTCGCCTATGTCTTCGAGGGTGTGGGGCACTTCGGCCCCGAGGCCACGCCCGCGGCGGACGGGCAGGCGGTGCTCTTTGGCAATGACGCGGACTCGGTGGTGCTGGAGAACCGGGGGAAGGCGCCGCTCCAGTTCCTGCTCCTGTCGGGAGTCCCGCTGCGAGAGCCCATGGTGCGCTATGGACCCTTCGTGATGAACACCCAGGCGGAGATCCTCCAGGCGTTCGAGGACTACCAGAGCGGGCGCATGGGCAGCATCCAGCCCTGAGGCGGAGTGCTCGTCAGCGCTCCAGCAGTTGCTGGACGGCACGGCGCAGGAAGCCACCCGCCATGACCCCGGTCTCCGCCAGCTTGAGGTAGAGCGGCAGATCGACGAGGGCCGTGTGTAGCTCGGGGCGCTCCCAGGCGTCGATGCCGGTGCGATCCACCCAGGCGCCGTGCAGCGGGAACCCGGGACGCAGCCCCTGCTCCCCCGGGGCCGGCACGAGCTTCGAGATCGGTCCCGCCGAGAGCGGCTGCTGCCCGTCGAAGATCCAGACCTCCATATGCGGGTCGGCTGGCCCCCACACGCAGCCCACCAGCCAGCCATCCTTCATCGTCGTCCCACCCGCGCGGGGCACCCAGACGGGCGCGCCCATCAGCCAGCCGGGTGGGAACGCGTACGCGCTCTCGAGCACGAGGTCCGCGTCGAGCCGGAACAGCTGCGTCGTGTTCGAGGGATCGACCAGCCGCTCGAGGTACTCGGCCTCGGGCACGAGGCGCTCCTCTGGCGCCCGGTGCTGGCGGAAGTCATCGAAGGTGCGGACCACCAGGGTCTCCGGCAGGTATCCGCCCGCGACCCAGTAGGTATGGGTCTGCACCTGGGTCTGCGTCGCGAGGCTGCTCGCCGCGCTCGCCCCCCCGGCGCGCTCGTAGGGAAGCGGCTGACACGGCGGCAACAGGTTCACGCCGAAGCGGAAGTCGCTCGCGCGCGTGGGGTCCGGGAACGCGCGGGTCTCACCCACCACCGCCGAGTTCGCACTCACGTGCACCACGTGCTTGCGCACCTGGTTCAGATCGGTGGAGCCCGTGAAGAGCCCGCGGTAGTCGGCGTGGACACGCTCGCCCGTCGCGAGCACGTCCTGCGCGTGGAGCTGGTCCGCCGGGTCGGCACCGAGGTTGTGCTGCGCATAGAGCGTGAGCCGTCCCCCGGTGTCGTCCCAGTCCGCCAGGGCGTGGCTCAGCTCGCCCGGGAGCTGGACACGGAGGGCCTCGACGCGGCGTGCTCCCTGCTCCATCGCGCCGCGCAGTGCGTCCTTGCGAATCACATAGAGGTCGCAGTGGGTGCTCGGGACGGGCGGGCGCATGAAGTGCTCGAGCGGCTTCCAGAGCGCGTCGAGCGTGGGACGTGCGAACGAGGGGAGCTTGCGCCGCAGCTCGTCCGTGAGCAGTCCGAGAATCGGCTCGACGAGTGCCCACGTGTTGAGCACGAGGTTCGAGTTGAAGACGAGCAGGTGGTCGCGCGTGAGGCACAACTGGTGCGCCGACGCCTGCTCCAGGGTGACGGGCTCGCCGTCGACATGGACACGCAGCGGGCGCGCGGGCGCGCGCGAGGTGCCATCCCACGCGGTCACGTAGAGGTCGCCCCGCACGGCGCGCTGGGCGCTCGGGGTCAGGAAGTCGAGCACGCGAGGCACGACATTGGTGAAGAGGAGCGCCGGCCGGCCCGAGTCGAAGTCGGGGTCATGAACGGGGTGCCCCGTCGTCAGGATCATCGGGCTGAACGAGCTGCCCACGGAGGCCTCGTAGTCGCGCGTGCCACCCACCGGACCCACGTGCAGGAGCGCGCGGGGATTGATTTCGGTGGGACGCCCCGCGTCGTACGAGAGCACGAGGCGGCGGCCCCCCGCGCCGATCTCGAAGGTGGGGATGGGCGCCGTGTTGGCGAGGTTCGCGATGCCCAGCCAGCTCACCTCGGCGAAGTCGGTGCGCACCGAGGCCTCGGGCGCGATCGCACGCAGGTGCTGGGACTGCACGTCGAGGAAGCGGGTCGCGAGCACGTGCTGACCGCCCGAGCTGGCATCCAGATCGATCGACAACAGGCGCCCCGGAGCCGTCAGCAGATGCGGGTTGGCGAAGCGCGCGGTGTTGACGTCGAAGATGGCCTCGTAGGGAAACGCGGTGAGGAGCACGCGCCCCGAGAGCCCGGCGGGCAGGGGCGACGTGGGCACGTACCGCACGACGCGGTCCTCGAGCTCACCGTGGTAGACGTGCTTCAGACCCGCGGCCATGGCGGCTCGGTAGGCGGGCTCGGGCATCGAGACGGGCGGCAGGGGCATGGGAAAGGGCGTAACACAACCGCGCCATCCCCTCCGGCGGCGGCGACAGCAGCTGCATCGAATCCGTCACATGCGCGGCAGAGCACACCACCGCCGCGCTCTGCTGGGAGGGCGGCCCGGGCAGGCGTGTGCATCAAACGGCTTTTTCCTGGTTTAGACTACCCCACCAGGAGGGCAGTGGAATGAGCGCTCGTCACAACGGAGTGCGCGCCTGCGTCACCGGAGTCCTGGTGGTGCTCGGAGCGTGCACGCAGCCCCAGAAGGGGCCAGACGCCTCGGACGGCGGAGGAGCTTCCACCGATGGCGGAAGCGTGGGCACCGAGCTGTCGCCGAACCTGATTCCGCAGGAGGAACTCTTCGACTGCCGCGGGGCCGACTCCGACGCTCCCACCCGCCTTCGCCGCATCAACCGATGGCAGTGGACCCGCAACGTCGGCGGCTCCGTGACGCGCGGATGGACTGGCTTCAGCTTCTACGACAATCCGCTCGATCCGGATCCACGCTCGCCCTACGGCAGCTATCCCGCCGATGACACGGTCGATGAGTCCATGGTGGAGATCATCCTCCCCATCGTGGACGAATACGGCGCGACGTGGGCCGGCCCCTATACCGGCTCGAACAGACTCGAGTTGCTCCGCGAGGACCCGTCGTTGCGTTGCATGTGGGAGCAAGCGAAGCCGAGCACCGCGTGTATTCGCAACTACCTCGCCACCCTGCTCGAGCGGGGCGTGATGTACCGGCCGGCGCGCACGGATGAATTGGACCGGTTGGCGGCCTTCACCCAGTCGGTGCTCGCGCAGGAATCCTCCGATGGAGGCACGGGCACACGGACCCACAGCCTCTCGCGCGTCGTCACCGCGGCGACCTTGATGAGCGGCGCGCTGTTCCGCGAGGAGCTGGGCACGCCGAGCGGCGACGGCCGGGTCGAGCTCGGTGAATGGGAACTGGCGCAGCAGCTCACCTATGCGCTGGGAGATCGTGGTCCGGGCGCGGTTCCCACCTGGAGGTGGCCCGACACCTCCGCCTCCTCCAAGGGCCACTACGGAGACATCGCGGACGCGGCGCGTGATGGAGGCATTCGCTCACCGGAGGTCGTGGGCTCGCTGATCGATCAGCACCTCGGCGGCGTGGATTCCACCCGCTTCGATCTGCTCCAGGACTTCGGCGAGCCGGAGCGTCCCCGCCGGGGCGAGTTCTGGCTCTCCGATGGTGTGGCGAACTTCTTCCGCCAATGGCTGGGCTACACGCAGGTGGAGGCGATCTTCAAGGAGCGTCCGGAGGCGACCAGCGCCTTCGATGATGGGGAGCTGAGTGGCTACCGCGCGCAGGCCGCGGCCTGGGAGAATCTGCTCTCCGGCTACTACGGCGACGAGTCGACGCTGATCCAGCAGATGGACGACTTCGTCGCGCGGGCGGTGGTGAATGACGTCGCGGTGCTCGAGACCTTGTTGACCTCCCGGCGGTTCTTCCTCGCCGCGACCCAGGACTCGGGCTTCGACGGCAACGCCACGCGATACACGGGCCAGCCCTACGGCACCAACGCGGAGATCGCCGCGACCCGCGACGCGCGCTGGCGGATGCTCCCGGCAGCGGAGCGCGCCGGAGTGCTCACCCACCCGGCGTGGTTGGCCTCGCATGGCGGGAACTTCGAGGACGATCCGTCCGCGGTCCACCGGGGCAAGTGGGTGAGGGAGAACCTGCTCTGCGGCTATGTGCCACCCCTCAGTTCGGTGCGCGTGGTGGCGCAGGTGGGGCCTCACGCGCCGGACAAGAACGCGCGTGCCCGGCTCGAGGACGCCACCGGCAAGAGCGAATGCCAGGGCTGTCACTCGCTGATGAACCCGCTCGGCCTCACGTTCGAGATCTACAACCATGCCGGTTACTTGCGAACGAGGGACCACGCCCCCGACGGTGGATGGATGGCACCCAATGGGCAGGTGATGTTGAGCAACCTGCCGGACCCGGGCTTGAACGGACCCGTGCGGGACGCGGTGGAGCTCAGCGAGAAGCTCGCCGTCTCGGGCCACGTGAAGCGCTGCTTCGTCCGCCAGGCCTTCCGCTATTTCATGGGCCGCGACGAAAACCGGAGCGATGCCTGCACGCTGGCTCGGATGGAGCAGGCCTACGACGCACACCAGGGCTCGTTCAAGGCCCTGCTGAAAGCCCTGATGACCAGCGACACCTGGACGACGCGCCGCGAACCGGCGCGGGGAGAGTGACCATGCTGACCCGACGCGCGTTGCTCAAATCCGCCGTGGCCGCTGGAGTGTTCGCGCCGTTCTACCGCGAGGCGCTCGCCCAGACGGCGAAGCCCATGCGATTGGTGCTCGTGCTGGAGTGCAACGGCATCTATCCCGAGGCGTTCCTGTCCAGTGGGACGCGCACGGCCCTCGGCCCGAAGATTGGCACGCGGCACAACTTCCGCGACGTGTATCCCGGGACGCCACTGATCCGCACGGGAGATGGCCTCGCCAGCGCGTTGTGCCTGGGGCCGCTCGCTGGAAGCAGCGGAGCACCCTCCATGGAGAACCGGGCGGCGGTGTTGCTCGGGCTGTCGTCGACGATCACCGGAGGTGGGCACTCGACGGGAACGGGGGCGCTGAGCTGCGCGGTGAATGGCTCGGCCGCCACCCTCGATGCGGTGCTGGCGCCGAGGCTCAAGAGCACCGCGCCCTTCGACGCCATCCGGCTTGGCACCAGCTCCGCGAGCACCCCCATCGTCTACGAGACGTGTGCGTACGGTCCGCGCAAGCCCGCCGGCATCCTGGTGAACCCGATGCTCGCGTACAACACGATCTTCGGCTCGCTCTCGGCCAGCACGGCGGTGGGCCAGGAGCGCCGGATGCTCTTCGACTTCGCCCGTGAGGACGCGAAGGCCGCGCTCGGCACCTTCAAGGGCAGCTCCCACGAGCGCACGAAGCTGGAGCGCTACCTGGCTTCGCTCGAGGCGCTGCGTGCGAGAGAGACGCAGTTGCAGGCAATGGCGGCACGAGTGAAGCCGCTGCTGCCCCCGGACCCGTCCGTGAATCCGTTGCTTCAGGGAGGCAGCACCCCACCCGACTCCCTCAAGTGGCTCGAGGCGCAATTCGAGATCGCCACCACGGCGCTGCTGGGCGGACTGACGAACCTGGTGGTGCTGGCGGCGGGAACCTCGGGGTTCGACGTGGCTTATGATCCGAGCCTCTCGAAGGTCGGGCGGCACAACCTCCAGCACGGTATCGACACCCCGGCCAACTGGACCGGCATCGCGGCGGTCACCCGGAAGCACGTGGCCCTGGTGGCGAAGCTCGCACGCACGCTGGCGGCGACGCCGGAGCTCAACGCGTCCGGCTCGATGCTGGATCACACGGTGATCGTCTTGATGTCCGACAATGGCGAACAGCACCACTCGGAAGCGCGGGAGTGGCCCAAGCTCGTCCTCGGCGGCAATGCGCTGGGGCTGAAGACGGATGGACGGACCGTGGTGTATCCAGCCGAGGGCACGGCACGCAATCGCCAGGTCTCCAACCTGTTCAACACCCTGGGCCACGCCTTCGGAGATTCCGGCTTCAACACCTTCGGAGCGGAAGGACCGACGAGAATCGCCGAAGGACCCCTGTCGGAACTGATCGGGTAGGGGTGGACGGGAAGCCTTGATGGCATGATGCCCTCCTCTCTTTTGGAGGGCTCCATGGAGCTCCGCATCCAGAATCTGTCCAAGCGCTACCCCAACGGCACGCAGGCGCTCCAGGGCGTCACGCTCACCATCAAGCCGGGCATGTTCGGGTTGCTCGGGCCCAACGGCGCGGGCAAGTCCACGCTGATGCGCACGCTGGCCACCCTGCAGGAGGCCGACAGCGGCAGCGCCTTCCTCGGGGACATCGACGTGCTGAAGGACAAGGACGCGGTGCGCCGGGTGCTCGGCTACCTGCCCCAGGACTTCGGCCTCTATCCGAAGGTGACGGCCGAGGATCTCCTCACCCATCTGGCCACCCTCAAGGGCATCGCCAACACGCGCGAGCGCAAGCAGGTGGTGGACGCGCTGCTGCACCAGACGAACCTCCACCATGCGCGCCGCAAGCAGCTCGGCGGCTTCTCCGGGGGCATGCGCCAGCGCTTCGGCATCGCCCAGGCGCTGCTCGGCAACCCCAAGCTGCTCATCGTGGACGAGCCCACCGCGGGCCTGGATCCCGAGGAGCGCGTGCGCTTCCACAACCTGCTGAGCGAGATCGGCCAGGACGTCATCGTCATCCTCTCCACGCACATCGTCTCCGACGTGCGCGACCTGTGCCCGCAGATGGCGGTGCTCAACGGGGGCCGGGTGCTGCTCACCGGCGCGCCCGAGGACATCATCGCCCGCCTGGAGGGCCGCATCTGGAAGAAGTTCGTGGACAAGGCGGAACTGCCCGCGCTGCAGTCCGCCCTGCCCGTCATCTCCCACCGGCTGTTGATGGGCCGCACGCTCGTGCACGTCTACAGCAGCGGGGCGCCGGACGCCTCCTTCTCGCCGGCCGTGCCGGACCTCGAGGACGCCTACTTCGCCGCCATCAAGGGACACCTCGCGCAGGAGGCGGCTGCCGCCCTCCAGGCCAACGCGGGCTGAGGAGCCACCCACCATGCTCTCCATCGCCCTCTTCGAGCTGCGCCAGCGGCTCAAGCTGCTGTCCACCTGGGTCTACTTCGGCGTCTTCTTCGCGCTCGCCTGTCTGGCGATGAACGCCGCGGGAGGCGCCTTCAAGAGCGTCATGGTGGGCGGAGGCTCCGGCGGCAAGGTGCTCGCCAACTCGCCCTTCACGCTGGTCAATCTCCTCACCATGCTCGGCTTCTCCGGAGTCATCGTCACCGGAGGAGTGATGGGCCAGGCCGTCTACCAGGACTTCGCCCACGGCACGCACGCGCTCTTCTTCACCGCGCCCATCTCGCGCACCCGCTATCTGCTCGGCCGCTTCCTCGGGGCCTTCCTCACGCTCGTCGTCATCTTCTCGAGCATCGGCCTGGGAGCCCGCTTCGGCGCCAGCATGCCCTTCCTGGACCAGAGCATGGTGGGCCCCACCGTGTCGGGCTCGTACCTGCGGCCCTACCTCGTCAGCATCCTGCCCAACCTCTTCTTCACCGGTGCGCTCTTCTTCGGAATGGCCGCGCTCACCCGCCGCATCCTCCCCGTCTACGTCGCCAGCGTGGTGCTGCTCGTGGGCTACCTCATGGGCAACAACCTGGTGAGGGAGCTCGACACGAAGTGGATGGCCGCGCTGGTGGATCCGTTCGGGATGAACGCGCTGCGCCTGGGGATGGAGTACTGGACGGCGGCGGAGAAGAACTCCCTCCTGGTGCCGCTCGAGGGCTGGCTGCTCGTCAACCGGCTCGTCTGGGTGGGCCTGGGCGTGGCCGTGCTCGGCTTCACCCTCCTGCGCTTCCAGCGCACCCACGCGTTGGCGGGAGGCCGCGCGGAGGCCCCCGCCGAGACCGTGCCCGCCCAGGCACCGCTCGCGGCCCCCACCGTCACGCGTGACTTCCGGGGCGCCACCTTCCTGCGGCTGCTCCCACGCCTGGCGTGGTTGGATCTGAAGGAGACGGTGAAGAACGTCTACTTCCTGGTGATGGTGCTGGCCGGCATCATCATGGTCTTCGGCACCACGAGCCAGCTCGGCGCCATCCATGGCACCTCCGTCTACCCGGTGACGTACCTGGTGGTGGAGCTGGTGGGCGGCGGCTTCAGCCTCTTCCACGTCATCATCATCACCTTCTATTCGGGCGAGCTCATCTGGCGCGAGCGCGATGCGCGCATGAACCAGCTCTCCGACGCGCTTCCCGTGCCCGGGTGGCTGCCCTACCTCTCCAAGCTGCTGGCGCTGATGGGCGTGCAGGTGCTGCTCAGCGCGGTGCTGCTCGTCTGTGGAGTGCTGGTGCAGCTCTTCAAGGGCTATACCCACCTCGAGCTCGGCCTCTACCTCACGGAACTCTTCGGCTTGCGTCTGCTGGACCTGTGGCAGTTGTGCGTGCTCGCGGTCGTCGTCCACGTGCTGGTGAACCACAAGTACGTGGGCCACTTCGTGATGGTGCTCTACCTGCTGGCCAGCACCTTCGCCCCGTCGATGGGCTTCGAGCACGGCCTCTACAGCTACGGTGGTACGCCCCCGTATACGTACTCGGACATGAACGGCTACGGGCCCTTCGTCGCGCAGATGGTGTGGTTCCGCGTGTACTGGGCGCTGGTCGCGGTGGCGCTCGCCTTCCTCGCCCACCTCTTCTGGGTGCGCGGCACGGAGAGCGGGGCCGGGTGGCGGCTGCGGCTGGCGGGCTCGCGGGCCTCCACGCCGGTGCGGGTGGGCCTGGGCCTGTCGGTGATGGCGGCCGTGGCCGCGGGTGCCTTCATCTTCCACAACACCAACCGCCTCAACCCCTACAAGACGGAGCACGAGCAGCACGCGGAGTCCGCCGACTACGAGAAGAAGTACAAGCCGCTCGCGAAGGTGGCGCAGCCGCGCATCGTCTCGGTGAAGGTGGAGGTGGACCTCTTCCCCGAGGAGCCGCGCATGCGGGCCCGGGGCACCTTCGGACTCGTCAACAAGACGGCCGAGCCGGTGAAGACGGTGTACGTCAACCTGCCCACCGAGCTGAAGGTGTACCGGCTGGCGGTGGCGGGCGCGGAGTCCGCCTCCGAGCAGGACACGCGGCTGGGCTTCTTCACGTACACCCTGCCCACGCCGCTGGCGCCGGGAGCTTCGGCCGAGCTCCAGTTCGAGCTGGGCCTGGAGCCGCGCGGCTTCCGCAACAAGGGCGCGCAGACGGCACTCGTGGAGAACGGCACCTTCCTCCACAGCACCCTCTTCCCGCGGCTGGGCTACGTGGATGACCACGAGCTCCAGGACGACGAGGCGCGCAAGAAGCAAGGGCTGCCCACCAAGGAGCGCATGGCCGACGTGAACGACCTGGAGGCCCGGCGCAACACGTACATCGCCTCGGACTCGGATTGGATTTCGTTCGAGGCCACGGTGAGCACCTCGCCGGATCAGATCGCCATGGCCCCCGGTTACCTCCAGCGTGAGTGGACGGAGAACGGACGGCGCTACTTCCACTACACGATGGACAGCCCCATCCTGAACTTCTACTCGTTCCTCTCGGCGCGCTACGAGGTGAAGCGCGACACGTGGAACGGCGTGGCCATCGAGGTCCTCCATCACCCGGGCCACACGTCCAACGTCGAGCGGATGATTCAGGCGGTGAAGGACTCGCTGGACTACTACACGAAGAACTTCGGGCCCTATCAGCACCGGCAGGTGCGCATCCTCGAGTTCCCCCGTTACGCCAGCTTCGCCCAGTCCTTCCCCAACACGATTCCCTACTCGGAGAGCATGGGCTTCATCGCGAAGGTGGACCCGGAGGATCCCAAGGACGTGGACTTCCCCTACTACGTGACGGCCCACGAAGTCGCTCACCAGTGGTGGGCCCACCAGGTCATCGGCGGCAACGTGCAGGGCTCCACGCTGCTGTCCGAGACGCTCTCGCAGTACTCGGCACTGATGGTGATGAAGAAGAAGTATGGCGAGGAGCGGATGGGCCGCTTCCTGCGCTACGAGATGGACGGGTACCTGCGCGGGCGCACCTTCGAGCGCAAGCGGGAGATGCCGCTGCTGCTCGTGGAGAACCAGCAATACGTCCACTACAACAAGGGCAGCGTGGTGATGTACGCGCTGCAGGACTATCTGGGCGAGGACACCCTCAACCGCGCCCTGGCCGCGTACCGCCAGAAGGTGGCCTTCCAGCAGCCGCCCTTCACGAACTCGCCGGAGCTGCTCGCCGAGCTGCGCACCGTGACACCCGAGCCCCTGCTCTACCTCCTCCAGGACTTCTTCGAGCGGATCACCCTCTACGAGAACCGGGCGCTGAAGGCGACGTACACCGAGGTGGAGGGCGGGAAGTTCGAGGTGAAGGTGACGGCCAAGGCACGCAAGGTGGAGGCCAATGGCACGGGCACCGAGTCGCCCCTGAAGCTCGCCGACTGGGTGGAGGTGGGCGTGCTCGACGAGGACGGCAAGCCACTGTACCTGGAGAAGGTGCAGGTGACGAAGGAGGACGTGGAATTCACGGCACGGGTGGACAAGCGTCCAGCGAAGGCGGGCGTGGATCCGCTCAACAAACTCATCGACCGCAAGCCGGATGACAACACGGTGGCGGTGGAGAAGCTCTGAGATGCCCTGCCCCCTCCGGAAGGGTGTCAGACGATTCCTCCCCCGGAAGGGTGTCCGGAAGGGTGTCAGACGATTCCTCCCCCGGAAGCGTGTCAGACGATTCGTATAGCCCGGAAGAGTGTCAGACGATTCGTATAGCCCGGAAGGGTGTCAGACGATTCCCGGAAGGGTGCCAGACGATTCCTATAGCCCCCCTCGTCGACTTGTCCGTTCTTCAATGCCGGAACGAGTTCTTTGACACCTTCTCCGGGGACACCTTCTCCGGGAACGAGTTCTTTGACACCTTCTCCGGGAAGGGTGCCAGACGATTCCTATAGCCCCCCTCGTCGACTTGTCCGTTCTTCAATGCCGGAACGAGTTCTTTGACACCTTCTCCGGACACCTTCTCCGGGGAACGAGTTCTTTGACACCTTCTCCGGACACCTTCTCCGGGGAACGAGTTCTTTGACACCTTCTCCGGACACCTTCTCCGGGGCGCGCAGGCGCGTATGGGCAGGAGGATCATCTCCAAGCAGAGAGTAGTCGGACGTGTAGCCGGCGGGCTTGAGGATGGCCATCACCTCGCGAGGCAGCGCCACGGGAGCACGGAGCGTGCCGCGTGAGCTGTAGTGGCGCGCGTCTTTGAGGACGGTCATCACGTCCGCGTAGCGGCTGACGAGCCAGAAGTGGAAGGCGGGGGCGAAGGTGACGGGCGCCTCGCGTCGCAGCCGTGCGTAGAAGGAGAACGGATTCTCGAGGAAGTGGGGCTCGAGGGGGGGTGAACTCGAGCCCGAGCTGGGAGGAGATCATGACGCACATTGTGTCAGGTTCGGTGGGGCGGGACGCACCTCATGTTCCGAGAGGATGCCTCCGAGAGCCGAGAGCATGTCAAAGAACTCCGGAGAGGATGTCGGAGAGAATGGCTCGGAGAGGATGGCAAAGAACTCAAGCAGCACCAGGTGACGCGACACGCGGCGGAAAGGAGAAGGGCGGGAAACGCGCCAAGAAGTCACCCCGCCTCCACCGCACCGCCGCCTCTCTAAATACCGCGACGAACGCCCGGTATTGCTCGCGCAACTCATTCAACGCCTGCCTCGTAGAGGCATGCCCCCATGGCCTCGGACTCCTCTCGAGGCGCTCGGGCCGGGTATGCGGGTGCTGAGTTCTCACCGCCCGCTCCCCCAACACGGACATGCTGCGGCTTCGAGCCTCCGCTTCCACCTCCTCCACCAGTCCCCTCACCGCACGCCGCCTTTCCTCCTGCCCCAGTCCTTCCCAGCACGGCAGTGGCGCCACCTCCAACTCCACTGGCTCGGCCCATTCCTCGGCGAATCTGCCCTCCCCCGCCCCCATGTCCTCGCTTCCCCGCTTGCTCCAGCGCTTCGTCCAGTTGAACCACCGGAACAGCCGCCGTGCTGGCCCCAGCAACTGAGGCAGGCACGTGAGTCCCGGCCACTCGGCACTCCTCTCCACCAGGCCCTCCTTCACTCCATGCGCCAGCACGTAGCGCAACCGTCCCACCAGCGCCGTATCGTCCAGCACTGGCTCCGCCGAATAGCGCCTCTCCCAGAAGCCTCCGCTCCAGTCCACCAACTTGCCCACCTTCCTGGAGAGGTTGGCGCGCAGGTACTGCATGAAGCCGGCGAGCGCGGCCCCCCGTGCCCACACCAACAGGTGGAAATGATTGGAGGCGAAGGTGAAGGCGTACAGCCTCACGTTGCCTCCACTCTGCTGCACGGCTCTGGCCAGCACCCCCCCCACCACCTCGTTCACCTCCTGGCCGGGACGCAGCAAGAGCCGCCCTTGGAAGCACCTGGACGTGACGAAATAAACACCCTCCTCCCGGAACATCCTCAATGGCCAACCCATCCCCATCCCCTTTGTCCCCGCCCGCGGCCCATGAGGCTGAATGCACCCTGTGGGCCAGCCGCAAGCCCTCATAAGGACTCGAGAGCGCCAGGTTCACCCGTCCAGGCTCCAGGCAGTGTCTCACTCTTAAGTTCCCCGTTTTGAGATCTTTGACACCATCTCCGGACACCATTCCCGGCGCGTCCCGATGGGTACACCAGAACGAGCTACTGCGCGGAAGTCCGCGTCAGTCCGGATGGCCGGTTCCTCTATGGCCTCAACCGGGGCCACGACAGCATCGTCGTCTTCGAAGAGCAACAACGTCGTGTCCTTCAAGTGGGATGCCACCAACGGACGGCGGACCGCGCGCAGCTCCGGCTTGTCCCTGACGGCGCCCACCTCCCTGTTGGTGGCGGCATCCCCGGCCTGACGGGCTCGCGTCGCTTGAGCGGCCAGACGCCCCCGACGCTCAGGGCTTTCCACACGGCAGCGCGCGGGCCTTCAGCATCTTGGCCTTTTTGAAGGCACCCCGGGTGTCCGCCCTACAGGCGAGCGGGCTTCGTTGTTCTCCGCGTAGCACTTCGCCAGGCACGCGGTGCTCTCGGGATGATAGGCGGGAGGCGAGACCACCGCCGCACCATCACGGTCCTCGAAGGGCCAGAAGGGTGTCAGACGACTCGTAGAGACGACTTCGAGAGCGCGAGGTGTCGCAACGAGTGCTTTGACACCTTCTCAGCGACACCTTCTCAGCGAGGCGACTTCGAGAGCACGAGGTGTCACAACGAGTGCTTTGACACCTTCACGGGGACACCTTCCCAGGGGGCCTGCAACGAGTTCTTTGACACCTTCACAGGGGATATGCTCCCGACGCACTTCATGAGGCACGGCGACAACATGGAAGATGGCGACACGTACACGTACCCCTTGGAATACATTCCGGGTACGACGCTCAGCCAGGGCATCACCATCGCCGGCCGCTTCACCATCGAGAAGCTGGCCGGCCGCGGCGGCATGGGCTTCGTCTACCGGGCCATCGACTCGCGCACCGGTCAGCGTGTCGCCCTCAAGCTGCTGCATGCCCTCACCTCTCCGGAGGCCGCTTACCGCTTCAAGCGAGAGGCCTTCCTGCTCTCCGAGCTGCGCCACCCCGCCATCGTCTCCTACATCGATCAGGGCGTCATCGAAACGGGTCAGCCCTTCCTCGTCATGGAGTGGCTCGAGGGCGAGGACCTGGCGTGTCGTCTGAGCCGTCAGCCCCTTGGCCTCTCCGAGATCCTGGCCCTGCTGCGCCGTATCACCGAGGCGCTCGCCACCGCCCACCGCCAGGGCATCGTCCACCGCGACATCAAGCCCTCCAACCTCTTCCTGCGAGGGGGGCGCCCCGAGGACGTGGTGCTGCTGGACTTCGGGCTGGCCCGCCATGCCGCTCCCACCCTGGTGGCGGTAACGGGCCCCCACGTGGTGCTGGGAACTCCGGGCTACATGTCCCCGGAGCAGGCCTCCAGCCAGCCTCACATCACCCCCAGCGCCGACATCTTCTCGCTGGGGTGTGTGCTCTACGAGTGCCTCACCGGCCAGCCCCCCTTCGCCGCGCCCCACTTCGCCGCCACGCTGGCCAAGATTCTCATGGCCGAGCCGCCCCGTCTTCACTCCCTGCGCCCCGACCTGCCCCCAGGCCTGCAGGTGCTCGTGAACTGCATGCTGGACAAGGACCCGCAGCGGCGGCTGCCGGATGCCACCAGTCTTCTGAAGTCGCTCGCGACCTTGGAATCCGTATCCGAGCTGCTGTCGTTGCCCGCCCCGCCCTCGGAGTCACTGCCCGTCCAGGCCGCGCACGAGCAACAGCTCGTCAGCGTGGAACAGCAGCTCGTGAGCATCCTGATGGTGTCGCTCCGCACCCTGGCGACGGGCAAGCCGGAGGAGGATGAGGCCCACAGGCGCGCGCTGCGCGATGCGCTGCGCACGACGCTGGCGCCCTATGGAGGCCGGGTGGAGCTGCTGGCGGACGGCTCGCTGGCGGCCACGCTGGTGCTGGAGCGCGGCACCGTCACGGACCAGGCGGCCCTGGCGGTCCGTTGCGCCCTGAGCTTCAAAGAGCGCTGTCCGGACGCCAAGGTGGTGCTGGTGACCGGGCTCGGATTCATGAACCAGCGCCTGCCGGTGGGCTCCGCCATGGACAGGGCGGGGCAGTTGCTGCGCGAGCTGGAGGGGCTGAGCGCTTCCTCGGCGCTCGTCGTGCTGGACGAGGTGACGGCCGGGCTGCTCGGTTCTGGCTTCCAGCTGTCCCGCTCCGCCGGGGGCAACTACCTGCTGCGCGGTGAGCAGCTCGGAACCGACGAGTCCCGCCCCCTGCTGGGCAAGCCCACCCCCTGTGTGGGCCGCGCCCAGGAACTGGCCCTGCTCGAGTTCACCTTCACCTCCTGCGTGGAGGAGCCCGCCGCCCGCGCCCTGCTGGTGATGGCTCCGCCGGGCACGGGCAAGTCCCGGCTGCGCCACGAGTTCCTCCGCCGCATCGAGCGCAGGGCCCCCCAGGCCCTGGTGCTCCGGGGGCGTGGCGATCCCATGAGTACCGGGGCCGCCTCCAACCTGCTGGCCCAGGCGCTGCGATGGCTGTGTGGCGTCGTGGAGGTGGCCCCCCCGGAGGCGCGCCGCACGAAACTGTACGAGCGCGTGGCCCGGCACCTGCCACCCCCCGAGGCGCGGGAGACGGCCGAGTTCCTGGGTGAGCTCTGCGCCATCCCCTTCCCCGAGGAGCAGAGCCCCCGGTTATGCGCGGCCCGGCACGACCCACGGCTGATGAGCGCCTTGGTGAGCAAGGCGCTGGTGACCTTCCTCCGGGCCGAGTGCGCCCACGGCCCGGTGCTGCTGGTGCTGGAGGACCTGCACTGGAGTGACGCGCTCACCGTGAAGCTGGTGGACGAGGCCCTGCGCGGGCTGGCCGAACACCCCTTCATGGTGCTGGCGTTGGCGCGGCCGGAGGTGAAGGAGCTCTTCCCCGGCCTCTGGGCCCGGCGCGTGCTGGAGATGCCGCTCAACGGGCTCAGCCCCAAGGCCGGTGCCCAACTGGTGCGCGAGGTGCTGGGACCGCGGGCGACCGACTCCGTCGTGCGGCGCGTGGTGGAGCAGTCCGATGGCAATGCCCTCTTCCTGGAAGAGCTCATCCGCATGGAGGTGGAGGGGCGTGGGGAGGCGCCACCGGAGACGGTACTCGCCATGCTCCAGGCCCGTCTGATGCGGATGGAGCCGGAAGCCAGACAGGTGCTCCTCGCCGCCAGCTTCTTCGGACGGACCTTCTGGCCAGGGGGCGTGCAGGAGTTGTTGGGAGAGCAGGTGCCGGACGGCAAGCTGGAGGAACACCTGCGGCGGTTCGTGGAGCAGGAGATCATCGAGCCACAGCTCGAGAGCCGCCTCCCCTCCGAGGCCGAGTACCGCTTCCGCCACGCCCTGGTGGTGGACGCGGCCCATGGACTGGTCCCCGAGGCCCAGCGGCCAGCCGGCCACCGGCTGGCCGGCGTCTGGCTGGAGCGCAGGGGCGAGTCGGATGCGACGGTGCTCGCCCACCACTACCAGCTCGGCCAATGGCCGGATCGCGCCGCCCATTTCCATACCCTGGCCGCCGAGCAATTCTACGAGCGCAATGACTTGCAGGGGACGATGAGGTGCGCCGACGCGGCGTTGGCCTGCGGGGTGAGCGGCGAGGTCTTCACACGCCCGCGTGCGCTCCAGGCGCTGGTGGCCCTCAGGATGGAGCAGTTGCCGAGGGTCCTGGAGCTCGGTACTCCGGTGCTCCCCGCGCTGAAGCCGGGCAGCCAACTGTGGTGCTGGCTGTCGGCGGGTTTGATTCTCGCCAACGGCTTCTCCGGGAACCAGGAGGAGACGGACCGGCTGGGCGGACTGCTGCTGCGCACCAATCCGGGGCCCGAGGCGGTAGCGGTCTACGCGGAGGCCCTCAACCAGCTGGGCGCCACGTCGTTCTGGAATGGCGAGCACCAGCGGGCGGAAGCCATGCTCGAGCGCATCCTGGAGGTGGGGGCCGACGTCATGGCGCATGACGCCATGACGCGTGGCTCGATGAGGTTGTTGAAGAGCCAGCTCATCCAATTCTTCGAGAACAAGCCGTGGCAGGCCTTCTCGCTCGCGGAGATGGGGATGCGCGACTACCTCGAGGTGGGCGCGGAGCGCAATGCGTGCATGACGCAGATGGTCCTGGGCAACTGTCTGATCGATCTGGGCGACCAGCCCCGCGCCGTGGAGGTGCTCCGCGAGGCCCTGGCCACCGCGCTCCGGACGGAGCAGCACCACGCGGCGCCCCATGGCCAGTACTACCTGCTGCATGCGCTCTCCCAGAGCTCCGAGCCGGCACACCAGCAGGAGGCCCGCTCGTTGGTGCACGAGTGGATGGACAGCGAGGACGCCCCCTCCTTCAGGCGAGGCATGTGGTACGCCATCGTGGCCCAGATGGCGCAGGCGAGGGGGGAGCTCCACGAGGCGGAATCGTTTGCACGCAAGGCGTGTGAGCTGCTGTCTCCCTTCCTGCTCTTCCTGCTCTTCGCACGCGGCGTTCTCAGTTCCATCCTGCTGTCCCAGGAACTTGCCGAGGAGGCGCGGCAGGTGGCGGAGCTCGGCGTCCAGGATCTGGAGCGGATGGGCAGCACGGGCGTGTATGCGGTGCCCTTGTACCTGGCGCTGGCGGAAGCCCGCCTTGCGCTGGGCGAGGTCAGCCAGGGAGAGGCCGCCCTGCGCCAGGCCTTGAGGTATGTGCACGAGCGCGCCTCCGATATTCCCGATGCCACCGCGCGCGAGCGCTTCCTGCGCCAGGTGCCCCAGAATGCCCGCACCCTCGAGCTGGCCCGCCAGCGTTGGGGTGGCTCCGAACCAGGCTGAACTCCAGAGAAGGTGTCAGAGAAGACACCCTTGCTGCCTACGAGTTGTCCCTAAGAGTTGTCTGACACCCTTCCCGGGGCCTACGAGTCGTCTGACACCCTTCCCGAGCTGCCTACGAGTTGTCCCTAAGAGTTGTCTGACACCCTTCCCGGGGCCTACGAGTCGTCTGACACCCTTCCCGGGACACCCCTCCCGGCCTACGAGTCGTCTGACACCCTTCCCGCCGACACCCTTCCCGGGGCCTCATCGCTCCGAAGGGGCTCGGTCCGGAGGTCGCGCAGAACGGTCAGGACAGGCCGCGACTGTGCCAGCGAGGAGGCGAAGAGGGAGGGCTGCCCGGGATCGGCGAAGACCGTCGCGAAGTCCTCGGGGGTCAGTGCTCGCACGAGCCGTGCCGCGAACGTCTCGCGCAACAGCCGGGCATAGAACTCGCCGTCGTAATCCCGAGGCTCACTCACGGCGTCGTCCTCGGCTCCGGGACTCCGGGCGCTGCCGTCATCGTCCGTCTCCAGGTTGGGCAGCAGGCCCGCACGTCCTCCCACAGCGCGATAGATCCGGACTTGCTCGCCGACAGGCCAGTGGGTTCGCCCGTTCGCGAGCATGGCCTCGTATAGCAGCTCTCGCCTGCGCCCGCGCGTGGCGAGGTACTGCTCGGGCCCCTTCGTCAGCCGGACCTGGGCCGACACCTCGAAGGTGCTGACCTCTCTCCGGCGCAGCGCCATCACCGTCGCGACATAGGCCTCTCTCAGCCCCGGAATATCACCCGCCAGGAGACAACCCAGGGCCCGGCGCAGGAAGCTCTCACCAAAAGGCTCTGCCCGGCTGGAGCGAAACGCCACCCCGCGCAGGACGAGGGGCCCCGAATAGGGCTGGAGCACGTAGTTCTTCGGCTCGTGCGAGAGCATCGCGGCGTAGCGTCCGTCGAACTCGAGTTGCACCTTGGGTGGGAGCAGGGCCGCGACCTCGGACACCACCCGGCGCTCATCGGCCTCGCTCCAGTCCCGCGGCACGGCGAAGTACACCCCATCCGTGTCGGCCTCCAGCAGCGTGACGCCGCGCCGTGCCAGTTCGTTGCACAGCAGCCCCAGCACCTCGCGCCCGCGCCGTGTCACCTCGTTGGCGGCGTGGACATCCGAGAAGCGGGTGAGGTCGCCCGCTCCCAAGTAGCCGTAGGCCGAGTTGACGACGATCTTCATCGCCGCGGAGATGGCCTCATGGCCGTGCCGCTCCGGTGAGCCGGACGCCGCAGCACGCGCCCGTGCCTTGGCCGCCAGCCGCTGCTCCACCAGCCGGTCGACCAGCGCGAGCAGGACACCAAGCCGATCACGCCGGGGACCGATCCGGTACTCGCGCATCAGCGAGGGATACAGGCTGGCGACGTCCGCCTTCACGACGTGCCGTGCCACCCCCGTGGCGAACAGGTGGAGCCCCGCGCCGCTGTGGGCCGTGCCGTCACCAGGCTCGTGGGCGGGCAACGCGGCCCCCGCTCGGAGGTAGGCGCGCACCAGCAGCGGATCGATCACCCCGGTGGCGGGACCCGCGTCCGCGAGGCGCTCGTAGCGGCGCGGTGCCATGCGGGCGAGCGCGAAGGCCGCCCCTCCCAGCATGCGCGCGACCCCCGCGGCCTCCGTCACGTCGTCGCGGGCGTACCGCCGCACGCGCTCGGGGGCACGGCGGAAGAACTCGTACACCCGGGCTCCCGGGATGTACTCCCGCGCCGGGCCCGCGAGTCCGAGGTGACGCGCGACGGCCTTGAGCCCATGGCCCGGCAGATCCCGGGCCGAGAAATCGTGCCGCAGGACGGCATCCAGCGTATCGATCAGCTCGCGCCCGGGCACCGTGTGCCGTATGCGACGCGCCGCCTCGCTGAATCGCCCCGGAGTGCCACGTCCGAAGGAAGCACCTCGCGCCGCGGGGCGCTGCCGAAGGCCTGGTGCTCCAGCACGCCCGAGCGCCAGCGGTACGCCGAGCACCCGCGCCCGGTGGGCGAGGAAGGGCAGGTCGAAGCCGTGCAGGTTGTGGTTCTCGATCACGTCGGGATCGCAGGCCCGGACCCGCTCGACCAGCCGGCGGAGGAGGTCTGCCTCGGCATCGTCGCCCTCACCCTGGACCTCGAGCACCTCCGTTCCGCCCTCGGGAGTTCGCAGGGCCACGAGGAAGATGCGGTCACGGCTGGGATCGAGCCCGGTGGTCTCGAGATCGAACTGCAGACGGCGCAGATCGTCGAAGTCGAGCTCTCGAAAGTACGTGCGCCCCGAGGCGATGAGGTACTGCTCCTCGGGAGGCAGTACGAGTGCCGTCTCCGGGCCCAGCTCCCGTGGGTGCGCGAGCGGGCGGCCGAGACGCCGCGAGGCGCCATGGAGCACGGCGGAGTTCAGCGCCCGCCCATCGTCCGCGCGGAGCAGGAAGCGCAGCGCGCCCGGTCCCTCGAGTTCCTGCCACGTCACCCGGTTGGGCGCGGGTCCCTCGCGTTCGGGAAGAAGCCTCGCGCCGAGGTGCGCCACGTCCTCTAGCGAGGAGAGGAGCAGCCAGGGGCGGAAGCGCAGATCCTCCCGCACCAATTCGCCACTCCCGGGGAGCCGGCGCCAGACGAACGCGCGGCCGTCAGGCTCCGCCCAGACCGAGACGATGCCTGGTGTCGGGTCCCAACCCCAGAGCCATTCGTCCTCCCGTGAAGTGGTCATCGTGATGGCTTCAGTGGCGCTCGAAGGCGGGGGAGAGCGTGGAGCGACGCTCCCACATCCCTGGTGGTGAAGGAAGGCCCCTCCGCCCGCCTGGGCGCCCAGCCGTGATGGGTGTGGGGTGCAATGGCGCCGGAGGCTGGCCGTAGAAGGGGAGGCCACGATGCTCCAGGAGCTGCCCGCATGACTTCACTCATCCATTCCATCCTCGCGGTCCTCCTGTTCGCCACGCCCTCCCTGGCGGAGGACAGGGGAGAAGCCGCGTTTCACGACTCCACCTGTTCCATCAGCGTCAAGAAGAGCGACCTGTTCTCCCGAGGCACGACGCTGAGAGTGGAGGGGGCGCAGGGGGCACACGACGCGGTAGCCCTGGATGGGGACGTGGTGGTGCGCGCGGGTGCCACGGTGAAGGACGTGGTGGCGATGCGCGGCAACGTGACGGTGGAGGCCGGTGCCCGGGTGCTGGGCAAGGTGGTCGCGCTCGGAGGGGACGTTCACGTCGCCGAGGGTGCGACCCTCGAAGGGGAAGTGTCCGCCCTGGGCGGGCGGGTTCACGCCGCTCCGGGCGCGAAGCTGCGCGGGGAGAAGAACGAGCTGTCCCTCCAGGTCAACGGCAAGGATCCCGTCCAGCTGTTCATGGGCCAGATCTTCTCGGGCAAGGCCTTCGCCCACTGCCAGTTGCGCGTCACCGAGGGGTGACGGAGCACGGCTCGGGATCCTCTACTTTCCCGAGCGCAGCACTTGCCCTGAGCGGGCGTGCTCGGCCAGAGCATCCGCGTGAGTCCCGCCGCGAGCACGAGCCCCACTCCCGCGAGTGCCCAGCGTATGCCCCGGTGACGTGCACGCGCCGGAGCCCGGCATGGTTCGTGGTCCGCGGGCTCCATCGAGTGTGGCCACGTCGAAGCGCGGCCCCCCCACCGCTCCCGCTCTTCCTCATCCCCGGGCAGGTCGAACAGGTCCTCCACCCGCCGCGGCGCCGTCCACGAAGAGCGGCACGGACGAGGATGGATCGACCTCCAAGGTGAGCTTCCAGATACACAGCACCGGCCCAGTCTGCTTCGCGAAACCGGCTCTTTTGAGGGTGCCGGTAGATCTCTACCTTCCGTCTCACACAAGGAAGCCCCGCGATGAGCCGGACCGTGAGCACCCCCAGCACGAAGTACCACTCCGCCGATCTCTCCCCACTCAGCGCGGGCTACCTGGATTCCGCGGCCATTCCGGCTGGCGGCAACAGCGGAGCCTTGCTCCACGAAGGAGAAGACGAAATGAGCAACATCCCCGGCTATACCCATGGCACCCCGTCCGTTCCGCGCTCACCTGTGTCCCTCACCGTCTTCGAACAGATGAAGGCCAGCGTCCTGTTCGGAGAAGAGGACGTGAAGTACCTCCGCATGTCGCACGACATCGTGAAGGGGCGCGTCGAGGCGATCCTCGACGTCTGGTACGGGTTTGTCGGGAGTCAGCCGCATCTGCTCGCCTCGTTCAGCGGAAGGACGGACGGCAAGCCCCTTGGCGACTACCTTGGCCTCGTCCGCAAGCGCTTCGGCCAGTGGATTCTCGATACGTCGCGTGCCCAGTACGACCAGGCCTGGCTCGACTACCAGCACGAGATCGGCCTGCGCCACCATCGGGCGAAGAAGAACAAGACCGACGGAGCCCCCTCGACGGACGTCGTGCCCTTTCGGGACCTGTTCGCGCTCATCTTCCCGGTGACCTTTACCCTGCGCCCCTTCCTGGCCGAGCAGGGCCATTCCGCAGCGGACGTCGAGAAGATGGCCGCGGCGTGGCTCAAGTCCTGCCTGTTGCAGGTGACGCTCTGGGCCCACCCCTACGTCAAGGACGGGGACTTCTAATGATATTGCGTCCCGCGCCCGCGTGGCGGACAGCCGACTGGCTCAACACGCCGCAGCCGCTCTCTCTCGAGCGACTCCGCGGCAAGGTCATCCTCCTCCACGCCTTCCAGATGCTCTGCCCTGGATGCGTCTCCCGAGGCATTCCGCAGGCACAGCGCGTCGCCGAAGTCTTCGCGGGCGCGCCGCTCGTCGTGGTCGGACTGCACACGGTCTTCGAGCACCACGAGGCCATGAAGCTCGAGTCACTCCGGGCGTTCCTCCACGAATACCGGGTGAAATTCCCGGTGGGCGTGGACGCACCGGGCGAAGCCGGTGATCCCATCCCGCAGACAATGAGTGCGTACGCCATGAGGGGAACGCCGACGACGGTATTGATCGACGCGCAGGGACGTCTTCGCCGGCAGATCTTCGGTGTTCACGACGACCTGTGGCTAGGCGCCGAACTGCAGACCCTGCTGCTCGAGGCCCAGCCGGGCCCAGCGTTCGATGTGCGGCGATCTACAACCCAGGTGCTTCCCGCCACGGCCTGTGACGACAGCGGCTGCGCTGCGCCTTCGGATGCCGCGCCGGACTGACATGGCCTGTTGTCGATGGCGCCCGGGCTGTCTTCAGGAAGAGCTTCCCACGGAGTAGATCGCCTTGATTTCACAGTCGTGGCGGTCGTGGATTTCGTCGCGGCTATGTGCCGACACACTCCAACGCTCCCCCACCTCCGCGTACGAGGAGGGGAGTACGGGCGTGAGTGGAAGATCCTCGCCGAGTCGTTGCCGGACGATCCTCTGGAACTCGCCGTGGCCCGTGAGCGGTCCCTGGAAGAAATGAGCCACACGGCTCTCGATGACCTTGCCCTGGAGTAAGGAGGTCACATGGATCTCGGCCATGGCCCCCCACTCCATGCGGCGCACGGGGTGGACCGGAGTGCGAGCGGCTCGAACGTAGAAGTCTCGCGCTTCCTGGATGCTCTCGAGGAGAGACGCGTTTCCACTCCCGAGCCGCTCCCGCACCTCTTCCTCGAAGAGGTCGGTGGCCTTCTGGAGAAGGGTGATCATCCGAGGCAGTTGAGCCACGATGGATGAATCAGCCACATTCCTTTTTTTACGTTTGGCCATGGCCTTGTTTGTACGAAAACTCACACGACGATTCCAGGGACACCTCCTGGAGGCCCAGGCCGCCCTCCCCAAACGGAGGGGTCCTCGAGTGGGGCTCAGCGGACGGGTGGGGCCTTGTTCGATTAGAGTAGCGGGTGCACCGAGCGCCGAGGTCCATGAACCCATGAGCAGCATGGTCCTGAACAGGAGAGAGACAGCGCCGACTGGGTCCCCGGGCATTCCGCTGCCGTCCATTTCCTTCGCCGGGTGCGCGTGGCTCATATCGTACCATCTCGGCGTCATCGATGTGGCGCGCGAGGTATGCGACCTGTCGCGGACGACGTTCCTGGGGGCCTCCTCTGGAAGCCTGGCGGCGATCCTGGCGGCCGCGGAAATCAAGACGGCGGACGCACTGGACTTCATCATCACGATGGTGCGAGCCGTGGAGCCGAGGTGGTTGGGACCCTTCGGGCGGATGAGCCAGACGGTGACCGCGGGCCTGCGGCGGCTGATGCCCGAGGACACCTATCTGCGCGTGCGGGGGCGGGTCTACATCTCGGTGACCCGCCTGCCGACCCTGCGCAACCTGCTGCTGCCAGAGCGCGAACTCCGCTCGAACGAGGAGCTGCTCCGCATCGCGCTCGCGTCCTGCTACATCCCCCTGTACTACGAACGGCCCGTCTTCTACGGCGGCTTTCCCGCGCTGGACGGAGGGGCCTCGGACAACTTGCCCCAACTGGATGCCCACACGGTTCTGGTCTCCCCTACGCCTTCCTTCCAGCGCAAGCGGCTCGACATCTTCCCCAAGGAGGAGCCACCGCTGATCACCGCGCTCCTTCCTCGGGTGACGATCGTCGAGCGCTTGTTCGAGCAAGGCCGCGAGGATGCGCTGGAGTTCTTCACGACAACGCTCGCGGCGCGCGCGCGCCCCGAATGACCCGTGCAGGTACTCCTGCCTGCGTCCCGAGGCGGGAGAATGCGTCAATCCCGCGTGAGGGTACGGAACACCGTGGGCAACTCCCCGCCACCCAATCCCGCGCTGATTGCTCACTGCGGCGGAATCTGGAACGCGGGTATCCATGGCCGGGGAAGGTGTCAAAGGACTTGTTCCGATGCCTTGTCTCCTACGAATCGTCTGACACCCATCTCGACACCCATCTCGCTGCATGGAACTCTGGTACGCCCCCACTTCGCCCTTCGCGCGCAAGGTGCGCATCGCCACGCACGAGCTCGGCCTGGCCGATCGCATTCGCCTGGTGGAGGTCGACCCTTGGACCGACGTGCGCCTGCGCACCCTCAACCCGCTAGCCAAGGTGCCCACCCTGGTCCTTGAGAGCGGCGAGGTCCTCTACGAGTCCGGCGTGCTCTGCGAGTACCTCGACAGCCTCACCCCCGAGCCCCACCTGTTCCCCGCCGCGGGTCCGCAGAGGTGGCGCGCCCTCCTCCTCCAAGGTCTCGCCGACGGCGCGAGCACCGTAGCCAGCCGCCTCTTCGCCGACGAGCGGCGCCCCGCGAACCAACGCGCCGAGGCCATGCTGGCCCGCTTCACGCAAGCCATCGACGCCGCCCTCCGCGCCCTTGAGTCTCAGGCCCTCCGCACCGACTCGCTGACCATCGGCGAGGTCTCGGTCGCCGCCCTGCTCGGCTCTCTCGACTTCCGCTGGCCCGAGCGCGACTGGCGTGCCCCTTGCCCGCGCCTCGCCGCCTGGTTCCAACAGCTTGACGCTCGCCCCTCGATGCGCGACACCCGCCACCGGCTCCCGGCGGGCAACTGACGGGCGGGGAGAGGGTGACGCCCGATACGAAGACAGCTCCTGAAGGAGCTGCGCGAGCAGTACCGGGCTTTCGACGCGGCGTTTCGAGAGGCGGCGGCTCGGTGGAGTCGGGGGGATTTCTCGGTCTGCTTTCCCCCCTTCGCCTTCCCGCCGCGTGTCGCGTCACGTCGTATTGATCAAGTTCTTTGACACCCTCTCTGGACACCCTCTCTGGGGGCCACTCGACGTGGAGTCGTCAACACCTCCCAGGCTCCTGAAAGACCCTCTTGTCTGTATGCCCCGCTCTCAAACCCGACGAAAACTCAGGACCAAGCCTGTTTCGGCCCTGGGCTGCGGCCTTCCGCTATCGTATCTCGCGACGATTCAGATTTAATCACGCGGCCCACAAACTCACTGTCTACGCTTCGCAGCCCGACACCACTCAAGACTCGCTTCCGGCTGGTGGAAACCTTGGCCGGACGGGGTTTGGACCCGCAGGGTCCCTTCAGCTTTCTTCTCACCCAGGCTTTGCCTGGCGCACACGAGTCGTCTGACACCCATCTCCGAGTCGTCTGACACCCATCTCCCCATCTCACACCCATCTCGGGCATGAACTCCCACGGTCAAAAAATTCGTTGAAATCCCTGGCACTGCTTCGACATATAAGTAGAGGACTCGTGCCTACGTCTGAACTCACAGCACGAGCGAGGAGTCCTGCCATGTGGAATCTTCTGAACGCTATGATGTTGGTCGCGGCCCTCTCGTTCGCGGAAGGAGGCGACAGAGTGGGTCATGGACTCATGGGAGATACGGGCCCCTTTCTCCATGGCAGTGGCGACAGTGTGGGACATGGCGGTGGCAACGGGTAACGATGAGACCTGCGAGGCAGCCCCAAGAGGAGAGGCCCGAGAGTGCTGAGAGAGCATCAAAGAACTTGATCAGCACCAAATAACGAGACACGTGCCAAGAAGTCTCCCCACCTCCACCGCGCCGCCGCCTCTCGCAATACCGCAACAGGCCCGGCGCGCGAACCCGTGCGCCGAGCTTCACGCTATGGCGGCTGCGCGGCATCCTTGATGGGCGTCGATGGAAGCGGAGCCAACAACGCATCAACGAACGCGCGGAACATCTTCACGCGTGGCAGCGCAAGGGCATCGCCATCGACCCAACGATTGTCCTGGATTGATATTTGGATGGACTTTCCGGGCCGAAGGATCGAGCCAATCGAACCAACAACGGCCTTCCGTCGGCCCGCTGGACTCAGGAAATCCTCAAGGTCGCTTTTCTCATACGGTGGCACCTCGGATTGTACGGACTCGACGTGAATGCGCGCGGACGCGAGGAGCTGTGGATACTGCGTCTCCGCGCACTCGATGAGCAGATCCTCGAGGGTACCGGCGGTCGCGTTATCGGGAAGCACGAAGATTCCGAGCCGAGGCGGACCCTCGACCACTTGGCCCGGGACTGTCGCAAGGGGGAACCTCTCCGCATTGAGTCCCTTTGCGATCGTGTTGAATCTCGCCATGGCCGACTCGTTCTGGTCCGAGTCGAGGACGATCCCGATGGAGTGGAGGATCTCTCCGCCGGGCTGCTCGACCGTGCCACGGGTGTTGATGGTGCTGGAGAGTAGCTGGCTGTCTCCGGTGACCGAGTCGATGGCGACAGATACGTGCTGGTTCTGGAAGAACACCGGCACCGGTACCCGCTTCAGCAGATCCGTGGACCCGGGCGGCGATGGCCAGCTCTTCGGCAGGAGCGGCGTCCAGAACGGAGTGAGTCGTGGTTTGTGCTGGACCCTCTTTAGACCGTGGAGTTTGAGGAAGCGGCCTACGAATTCAAGGTCGTGTGGACCCTCGACAGCGAAATACACATGGTGCATGGGTTATCTCACTTCGAGACCACGCTCGAACCGCATCCACTTGAGCTGCCCTTCACCATAGCGCTTGGCCACGCTCCGCCCGCCATGACGGCCGAGCTTGAATGCGACGACGTCCTCCTCGGGAGTCGTATCGGCGGCAAGCAGCGCGTCGATGGCTTCGAGACTGTGCGTCGTCACGAAGAGCTGAACATCGAACTCGCGGCAGCTGCGGACAAGCCAGGAGTAGACACCACTCAACGCACTGACATGGATTCCGGTTTCGATCTCGTCGACGAGGAGGAGGCCCCCCTTCGCATTCACCACGGATTCGGCGAGAAGCAACGTGCGACGAATGCCATCTCCATAGACGCTGAGCGGCACCGGTCCGTGGATCGCGTGCGTCACGTAGAGAACCGGCTCCTCTTCCGGTTGCAGTATCTCCAATCCCCGGATTTCTGGGTCGATGAGGGAAAGCAAGCGTGCCAGCACCTCACTCGTTCCCTGCAGGCGTGCTTGGGAGTAGCCGCGAAGGGGAAGTGTCGGCATCCAATGATGATAGGCGAGCACCACCTCACAGGGCGGACCCCTGCTCTCCTTGTCAGGTCGCCGTGTGGGTTCATTCGGCCATAGGGTGAAGGAGCGCGTGTGCGATTGGCCAGCAGAGGCGAACTCGATATGGAGTTCGGCACCGGTAGTCTCCTTCTCCAGCGCTCCAGTATCCCGGCGAACGCCACGTTCCGGTCGCATCGCAACGACCCGCTTGAACCTCGCTGTCAAATCCGTGATGGGAAGTCGCCCTCCAGCCTTGATGACCAGTTCCGCGGGGTCGCCATCGGGCCGCCCGCTCGGCGGAAAAAGCCACCGGATGCGTTCGGTGTTCGAGAGGTATCTCAAAGGCACGGGCGATGGCTCCCGCTGGCGCGCGAGGCGAACCCATCCCAGCTGGTCAAGCGGCCGCGCCATCAGCGAGACAGCTTCAAGCACGCTCGTCTTCCCGCTATCGTTCAGTCCCACGAGCAGATTGACGCGACCGAGCTTCTCCAGCGTCAACTGGCGAAGGCCTCGGAACGCCGTAATGGAGAGGTGCTCAAAGGGCAGGGGCATGGCATTCTCGTCGGCCCGGGTCATACCGAAGGACCGGCCCGGTGCCGACCTCATCCGATATTCGTTGGTTTGACGCGAGAGCGCCAGAACCTCACCGCAGGTGATGCGCCCCTGCGCACACCGCCTCAGAATGCGCCCGGCCATGTGGGGCTCGTGCTGGAGCGCTCTCAATATAGCTCGGCATGGGGCACAGGAGGCGGTGGAAGCGTCCGGTACAAAAAACCGCACCCGGCCAAGTCGGAGCGCTCTCGCGCCACGCACTGGGCCCCTTGAGGCCCAGCGGGTGGAACGTGGGTCAGCGCCCGTTACTTCGCGGGGGCGGGAGCCTTCGTCGCGTCCTTCGCCGCCGCGTCGGCCTTCTTGCGCAGCGGGCAGGCGGCAATGGCGGCCTTGGGATCGATGGCGTCCTTGCCCTCGTCCACCTTGAGGATCTTGCGCTCCTCGCCAATCACGAACGTGTAGCGATTGGCCAGGTTCATCACCGGCATCTTCACGTCATAGAGAGCGGTGAGCGTCGCGTCCGGATCCGGCACGAAGGCGAAGGGCGCCTTGAGCGACTCCTTGAACTTCACCAGATCCTGCGGCGCGTCCGTGCTGACGGCCAGCAGCTGGCCGTCGAGCTTCTGCAAGTCCGCGTACCGCTCCGTGTACGCCGCGAGTTCCTTCGTGCAGCCGCCGGTGAAGGCCTTGGGGAAGAAGGCCAGGATGACCGGACCGGTCTTCACCATCTCCGAGAGGGTGTAGCTCTTGCCGGAGGTGTCCTTCACCGTGAAGTCCGGCGCGACCTCGCCGACCTGGGGGGTGGCTCCCATGAGGAAGCCCGCTACGAGCATGGAATTGAGCATGCCCGGAGGCTTATCACTTCCCGCCCGGGTGTACCCACGCCCACACCATGGCGGCCTGTCCACCCGTCATCGGGACCGGGAGCACCCCTTACCGCCAGGCTTCACTTCTCTCCCATGCGCGCCCAGATGGCGGCGGCGGCCTCCCGCGCCTGCTCGGCCACCACGGACGGGTTGACCGACAGCGGCCGGCGCGCCCACACCCGCCACACGCCATCCACCATCACCGACTCCACGTGGCGTGAGCCCAGGCCGAACACCACGTGCCACGCCAGGTTCTCCGCCGTGAGCGGCGTGGCCGGCAGGTAGTCCATGACGAGCAGGTCCGCCACCGCGCCCTCGCGCATGGCGCCAATCTGCAACCCGAACGCCTGCGAGGCCAGGCGCTGGCCATTGGCCAGGTAGCGCAGCACGTCGATGGGCTGTCCCGCGTCGCGCGAGCGCAGCCACGCCGCCTGGGCCTCGGCGAACATGTCCGCGCTCACCCCGTCCGCGCCCAGCGTCGCCCGGTGGCCGAACTTCAGCGCCGGCGCGTAACCCACCTCGGATTCCATGTTGGAGCGCGGCGTGTGCACGAGCCACGCGCCCGTGGGCAGCAGCTGCGCGAGCTCCGGCCACGCCAGGTGCCCCACGTGCACCAGCACCGTCTGGGGTGACAGCAGGCCGCCCTCCACCAGCCGCGCCACCGGGGAGCTGCCGTAGCGCTCCACCGACAGCTTCTCGTCCAGCGGATCCTCCGCCAGCGGCACGTGCAGGCCCACGCCCGTGCTCTTCACCGCCTCGGTCAGGCCCTCCAGGGCCTCCTTGCCCACGGTGAACAGCGGCGCCGCGCCCACCTGCCCGCGCAGCCGGCCCCGCGCCTTGCGCGCGAAGGACACCGTCTCATCCAGCCCCTCCTCGCGCCCCAGCGCTCCCCGGCGATCCGACACCGCATAGGAGAGCACCCCGCGCACGCCCACCTCGTGCAGCCCGCGGGCCGCGCGCAACAGCGAGCCCTGCACCGCCCGGGGAGAAGAGTGCAGATCGAAGAGCGTGGTGGTGCCGCACTGCAGCGCCTCCAGGCCCCCCGCCGTGGCGGCCACCTGCACCGCGTCCAGGTCCAGCGCGTCCTCGTAGCGCCAGCGCACCTTGTCCACCAGTTCCTGGTAGCCCTCGAGCTTCGGCCGGGGCATGCCGCGCCCCAGGCTCGCGCTCAGCCGCTGGTGCGCGCTCACCAGGCCCGGAAAGACGAGCTTGCCCGAGAGCGCCACCACCTCGTCGTCCGGCGCCGCCTGGAGGTCGGGGCCTCGGGCGACGATGCGCTCGCCCTCGATGCGCAAGTCCACGCGCTCGACGTGCGCCGGCTCGAGTTCGACGACGATGCCACCTTTCAGGAGCGTGCCCAACCCGTCCCTCCAGTCAATCCGCGGCCAGTTCAGCGCTCCGGCGTCCGCGAGCCCACCCCAGACGCCGAGCCGATGGCCACCCTAGCACCGCCTCCCCGCGCGCGTCCCCTCCTACCCGCTCTTCCAGGAACCCGCCCCCCGCGACGAGGCGGAAACCTCCGCTCAGCCAGCACGCTCCCCCTCGGTGCTCGCGCGCAAGAGGCCCAGGAGCTGTTCAGTGGAGAGCGCCGCGGCGCCATCCGCTTCCGACAGCAGGCTGTTGGCCAGGTCGCGCTTCTCCTCGTGCAAGGCGAGGATCGCCTCCTCGATGGTGCCCTCGGCGATGAGGCGCATCACCGTGACGGGCCGGGTCTGACCGATGCGGTGGGCCCGGTCCGTGGCTTGATCCTCGGCCGCCGGGTTCCACCAGGGGTCCAGGTGGAAGACATGGTCCGCCGCGGTGAGGTTGAGGCCCGTGCCACCCGCCTTCAGGGAGATGAGGAAGACGTCTCCCTCGCCCCCCTGGAAGGCCGTCACGCGAGCCTCCCGCTCGGCGGCCGGTGTCGCCCCATCCAGGTACTGGAAGGACACGCCACGCGCGTCGAGGGCCTCGCGCACCAGGGCCAGGTGCTTGACGAACTGGCTGAAGACGAGCGCCCGGCCCCCCTCCGCGCGCAGCCCGTCCACCAGCTCCAGCAGGCGCTCCAGCTTGGAGGACGACACCGGTGAGTCGGCGTCCACCAGGCGCGGGTGACACGCCGCCAGCCGCAAGCGCGTGAGGGCCGCCAGCACCGCGAAGCGCTTCTCCAGCCCCTCCGCCCTCTCGATGCGGGCGAGTGCCGCCAGGCGCGTGTCCTCGTACAGCCGGCGCTCCGCCTCGGACAGGGAGATGGGCACCACCGTCTCCACGCGGGCGGGCAGCTCGCGCGCCACCTGCGCCTTGGTGCGCCGCAACAGGAAGGGCCGCACCAGCCGCGCCAGCGCTGCACGCGCCTCGGGATCCTTGTCCCGCTCGATGGGTCCCGCGAAGCGCTGGCGGAAGGACTCGCGGCTGCCCAGCAGTCCCGGGAAGACGAGCCGGAAGAGGCTCCACAGCTCCGACAGGCGATTCTCCACCGGCGTACCCGAGAGCGCGATGCGCGCCCCCGCCTGGAGCGAGCGCAGCGCCCGGGCACGCGCCGTGTCGGGATTCTTCACCGCCTGGGCCTCGTCCAGCACCAGCGTGGCGAAGGACACGGGCGTGAAGCGCTCCAGTTCGCGCGTCAGCAGGCCGTAGCTCACCACCACCACGTCCCCAGGGCCCACGCGGGGCAACAGCGCCTCGCGCTCCGCGTCCCGGTAGGCATGCATCTTCAAGGACGGCGTGAAGCGCTCCGCCTCGCGCATCCAGTTGAAGCACACCGAGGTGGGCGCCACCACCAGCGCGGGGCCCTCGTCCGCGCGGCGCGACAGCAGCGCGAGCGTCTGCAGCGTCTTGCCCAACCCCATGTCGTCCGCCAGGCACCCTCCCCCACCCCACTCGGCCAGCCGTGCCATCCACTCGAAGCCCTCGCGCTGGTAGTCGCGCAGCTCGGCCCGGAGCCCGGCGGGCACCGGCACCTCCAGGCGCCCCGCCTGCCGGATGCGTCCGGCCAGCCGACTCCAGTCCGGAGGCTCCTGGACGTCGGCGCCCGCCTCGGCCAGCGCGTCCAGCGCGGGCACCGCCGCCGCCCCCACCTCCCAATGGCCCCGCGAGGCATGCGCCACGTCCGCCAACGGCTGGAGCTGCCCACGCAGTTCCTGGGTGATCCGCAGCCACCGGCCCTTGCCCAGGGGCACGTACCGGTGACCCCGCCGCAGCGCGTCCAGCAGCACCGCCAGCTCCATCCGCTCGTCCTCGACCCGCACACCCCCTTTCACGCTGAACCAATCCCGCTCCCGGTGCACCGACACCTTCAACCCCTTCGCATCCGGTGTCCGCACCACGCGCCAGGGATGCTCCTCCCACTCCACGTCCCACGCGGGGCGTCCCGGCTCCTCCAGGCGTTCCAACAAGCCGAGCGACGCCTCCGCGCCCTCCAGCTCGAAGCGGCCCGGCTCCGTCATCGGCAGGCCCAGCCACTCCATCGCCGAGGCCACCCGGGCCCGCTCGTCCTCCAGGTTCCGGCGCGTCCACACGCGCTCGCCCTCACGCGAGCCCCGAACGAGCTCGCTCCCCTCTCCCGGCACCCGGGGCCGGGCCCCGGACAGGGGCCTCGCGAACCACTGTCCCTCCAGGACCTCGCCACCGGTGAGCCTCAGGCGCAGCAGCAGCCCCGGCTCGGCCGGTACCTCGCGCCCTTCCAGCGCCGGTGGAAGGGAGAGCGGAAAGGCCGACTCCACGCCGCCGAGCCGATCCAACAGCTCCGCGCGCCATGCGAGCGGCAGCCGCCCGCCGTGCTCCACCACGGTGCGCAACACCGCCATCGCCGCGGGCGAGACGGACACCAACACCAGCTCCGGCGGCTCGGGCGCCTCGCCGTGCACGAGCAGCCATGGCGTGGGGGACCGGTCGCGCAGCTTTCCCCGGACCCACTCCAGCACCTCGAGCCCCTCCACGCTCGGCAGCACCCACAGCTCGTCCTCCCCCACCTCCCCCTCATCGACGGAGAAGCCGAGAGGCAGGGAGCGCACCCGCAGTGGTGCATCCCGGCGGGAATCGAGCACCAACCGGTGGCCGTGCGCGAGCAGCTTCAAGGCCTGCACCAGCAAGGGGTGGCGCTCGGCCTCGCCGTATTGCCGCTCCATCAACAGGCACAGCTCGAACGCCTGCTCCTCCTCGGGAGAAGTGAGGAACTCACGGGCCTCGGCCGTGTCACGGGACGACACGAGGCTCCCCTTCGACACGCCTCCCTTCTTCGCGGGCCGGTGCAGCAGGGGCCGCAACCGGGGCGCATGGGACTCCGCCCCTTCCAGACGGAAGCTCACCTGGGCGCTCGAAGCCGGAGCGGAGCGGACGTCCGCCAACACCCGGGCCTTGTCCAGCGCCTCCAGGAGCTTGCGGCCCGGCTCCACGAAGAGCCGCTCGGCGAGCCGGGCATTCTCCTCCACCCGCCGTGTGTCGCTCAGGGCCTCCAGCACCCCGTCCACCGCGGAGAGGGCATGGACACAGCGCGCGGGACGCGAGGGATCGCAGTGCGAGCACGCCACCGCCTCCCCGCCCTCGAGCACCCGCGACGGATCCACCCTCACCGCCCGCGAGCCAGTCGCCTCCCCCTCCATCATGTGCGCATGGCCGGGAGGCAGCTCGTACACGAGGAAGGAGGGAGGCTCGCCATGAATGACGAGGGTGAGGGAACTCGTGGGCAGCTCCCGGGGCACGGCCTGCTCACGGATCCGGCCCCGGAGCCGATACAGCCCCTGAACCAGGGGAGCGAGCCGCGCGTCCGTGGGGACGGGAGGCCCTGGATGGAGGCGCTCGCGCTCCAGTCCCCGACGCACGGACTCGACCTCGGCCTGTACCCGGGCCCAGGCCGCGCGCTCCGCCACGTCACGCTGAGCCCCGCTCAGGAACGAAGGCCGCAGGGTCCCGTCCAGGAGCGACACCAGGGGGTGGTGGGCGATCCGATACAGGAGGGAGCGCCAACCGGCCGAGCGCGGCAGGAAGGGCTTCACCTCCAGCAGGGACACACGCTCCAGGTGGGCGACCTGGTGGTCCGCCAGCCACGCCCGCACTTCCCCTGGAGTCCGCGACTCGGGAGGCGGGGCCCTGTTCCCCACCAGGGCCAGCGCCACCAGATGCTCGCAGAAGCCACTCAGGAGGTAGCGCTCGCAGGAGCAATCTCCATTCAGCCCCTCCTGGTCCAGGGAGAGCGCCACCTCGTGGAGCGCGCGGCCCCGGCCCCGGACAACCCCCTCCAGGCCCGTGGACGTCACCGCCCACCGCGTCACGCGCCCCGTGTCAGCCAGCTCCTCGCCCCGGGCGTAGACCCGGGCCTCCACGAGCTCCCTCAACCGGGACGGCTCGAGCCAGGGAGACAGCCGGGAGGGGACGGACGAGGACGACTTCGCAAGTGGTTGCCGCGACATGACCTCCAGGATAACTCCCGGAGGCGCGGCGGGCTCGTTTCCGAACCCGCCATCATGCAGGGCAGCCGGGAAGGCACCGTCCCGCCGGAGAGACCCGGACTACCCCGTGACCTTCTTCCACGAGGGGCGGGCGCTGATGCGCCGCCACCACGAACTCACGTGGGGCCGCTCGGTGATGAGCGAGGCATGGGGCGTCATCGAGAGGTACTGCAAGTAGGGCAGCCAACAGATGTCCGCGAGCGAGAAGAGATCCCCCGCGAGGTGGCCCTGCGACAGGAGGGCCCGGTCGACGACGTCGAGCGCCCGGGCACAGGCATCCCGGCCCTTGTTCACCTTGTCCAGGTCGGGCTTGCCGCCGCGCTTGAACACCAGCTCACGGACGATGTCCATGCAGTGGGGCGTGAAGTTGGACTGCTCGACGCTGATCCACTGCTCCATGCGGCCGAGCGAGGGGTAGTCACTGGGGGTGAGCTTGGGGCCCGGCAGCCGCGCGTCCAGGTAGCGGATGATGGCGCGCGACTCGTACATCGAGAAGCCCTCATCCTCCAGGAAGGGGATGACGCCGAAGGGATGCCTGGCCAGGTACTGGGGCGACTTCTGCTCGCCCTTCATGAGGTCCACCAGCACGAACTCGTGCGACGTGTGACCCTTCTCCGCCAGCGTGGTGAGCACCTTGCGGGTGCAGGTGCTCATCGGATGACCGTAGACCTTCATGTGTGTGCCTCCTCGAGGGGATTGAAGCGGCGCGAGGCTAGCGAAGACCCCGCGCGCTCATCCCGCCCCGATGCGTCCAAGGACGGGAAGCACACACTTCAGCCGGGCGCCTCAGCCGACGGCGCAGTCCTTGCCGCGCGTGGGCAGCGCGGAGGTGCCCCGGGAGAGGTACGCGTCAACGGAGCGAGCCGTCTCGCGCCCGTCCGCGAACGCCCAGACGATGAGGCTCGCCCCACGGCTCGCGTCGCCCGCGCAGAACACCCCTTGCGCCGAGGTGGCGAAGTGGGAGTCCACCTGCACGGTGCCCCGGGGAGTGAGCTTCACGCCCAGCTCCTCGGACAGCGTGTGGCTGTCCGGCCCCGTGAAGCCGATGGCGAGCACGAGCAGGTCCACCGGGTGGGCCGTCTGCGAGCCGGGAATCTCCGTGAGCGCGGGCTTGCCGTCCACCCCCGTCGTCAGCTCCACCTTCACCGAGTGCAGGGCCTTGAGCTGGCCGTCCTGCCCCTCCAGGCGCTGGGTGACCAGCCCGAACTCGCGCTGGCCGCCCTCCTCCTGGCTGGACGAGGTGCGGAAGACGAGCGGCCAGCGGGGCCACGGGTTGTTCAGGGCCCGCACCGCGGGGGGCGGGGGCGCGTACGACACCTGCATCACGTGCGCCGCGCCCTGGCGCAGCGCCGTGCCCAGGCAGTCCGAGCCCGTGTCGCCACCGCCGAGGATGATGACGCGCTTGCCGGCCGCGTTGAACCGGGGCTCGAGCGAGGCGAGGCCCGCCACCACCCGGTTCTGGTGCGTCAGGTAGTCCATGGCCATCACCACGCCGGACAGCTCGCGCCCCGGCACGGTGAGGTCCTTGCCGCGCTGGGCGCCCACGGCCAGCACGAGCGCGTCGTACTGCTCGCGCAGCGCGCGCCAGCCCGGAGCGCGGCTCACGTCCACGCCGCAGCGGAACTCGATGCCCTCCTCCTCCAGGAGCTTGAGCCGCCGGTCGATGACGGACTTCTCCAGCTTGAAGTCGGGGATGCCGTAGCGAAGCATGCCGCCCGGCCGGTCATCCCGCTCGAACACGGTGACGTGGTGGCCCGCCTGGTTGAGCTGCGCCGCCGCCGCGAGCCCCGCGGGACCCGAGCCCACCACCGCCACGCGCTTGCCGGTGCGGTGCGCGGGCGGATGGGCCTTCACCCAGCCTTCCGCGAAGGCGCGCTCGATGATCTCCTTCTCCATCTGCTCGATGGTGACGGGATCCTGATCGATGCTGAGCACGCACGCGGCCTCGCAGGGCGCGGGGCACAGGCGGCCGGTGAACTCGGGGAAGTTGTGGGTGCCGCTGAGCGCGAGGAAGGCCTCCTTCCACTTGCCCCGGTACACCGCGTCGTTGAACTCGGGGATGGGATTGCCCAGCGGACAGCCCTGGTGACAGAAGGGCACGCCACAGTCCATACATCGCCCCGCCTGCCGCTTCGCCTCGTCGGCGGGCAGGGGGTGGGTGAACTCACGCCAGTCCTTGAGGCGCTCGGACTTCTCCCGCTTCGGCGCGGGCACGTGCTTCCACTCCTGGAAACCCGTCGTCTTGCCCATGGTCTTACTCTCCTCCCACGACGTGCAGGCGCTGCAATTGGGCCGGAGGGGGCCGGCGGGAAGCGCGGCGGGCCTGGAGCACGCGCTTGTAGTCGGTGGGCATCACCTTCACGAACTGCGGCACCATCAGCTCCCAGTTGTCGAGCACCCGCCGCGCCAGCGTGCTGCCGGTGTGGTGCAGGTGCCGTTCAATCATCCCGTGCACGAGCCACAGCTCCGACTCGTCCACCAACGACTCCAGCTCCACCATCTCCAGGTTGCAGCGGCCCCGGAAGGAGCGATCCCGGTCGAGCACGAAGGCCGTGCCGCCGCTCATGCCCGCGGCGAAGTTGCGCCCCGTGGGACCGAGCACCACCACCACACCGCCCGTCATGTACTCGCAGCCGTGGTCGCCCACGCCCTCCACCACCGCCTGGGCACCGCTGTTGCGCACCGCGAAGCGCTCGCCGGCGAGCCCGCGCAGGTACACCTCGCCCGCCGTGGCGCCGTAGAGCACCGTGTTGCCCGCGAGCACGTTCTCCTCGGGCACGAAGCGGCTGTCCTGCGGCGGATAGGCGATGATGCGCCCGCCCGACAACCCCTTGCCGAGGTAGTCGTTGGCATCCCCCTCCAGCTCCAGCGTCACGCCGTTGGCGAGGAACGCCCCGAAGCTCTGTCCCGCCGAGCCCCTGAGGCGCACGCGCAGCCGTCCATCCGGCAGCCCCTGGGCTCCGTAGCGGCGCACAATGTCTCCCGAGAGCATGGCGCCCACCGCGCGGTGGGTGTTGCTCACGGACCGCACCAGCAGCGTGGGCGAGCCCCCATCCAAGGTGGCCTTGGTTTGGAGGATCAGCTCGTGGTCCAGGTGGTCCGACACGTCCTTCACCTGGGGCGTGTCACAGCGCCGGTCCTCGGTCTCCGGGGCGCGCGAGGGCGTCAGCAGGGAGGACAGGTTCACCTTCTTCGCCTTCCAGTGGTCCGAGGCGGGCAACTGCCGCAGCAGGTCCACCCGGCCCACCAGCTCGTCCAGCCGGCGCACGCCCAGGGCGGCCATCCGGCGGCGCAGATCCTCGGCCACCATGAAGAAGAAGTTCACCACGTGCTCGGGCTTGCCGTGGAAGCGCTCGCGCAGCCCCGCGTCCTGGGTGGCGATGCCCACCGAGCAGGTGTTGAGGTGGCACTTGCGCAGCATGATGCAGCCGAGCGCGATGAGGCTCGCGGTGGCCATGCCGTACTCCTCGGCGCCCAGGAGCGTGGCGACGAGCACGTCCTGGGCGGTGCGCAGACCGCCGTCCACCTGCAGGCGGATGCGGCCGCGCAGGCCGTTGTGCACGAGCACCTGCTGCGCCTCGGCGAGGCCCAGCTCCCACGGCAGACCCGCGTGCTTGAGGCTCGACAGGGGCGAGGCGCCCGTGCCGCCCTCGTAGCCGGAGATGACCACGCCGCCCGCGCCCGCCTTGGCCACGCCCGCGGCGATGGTGCCCACGCCCACCTCGCTCACGAGCTTCACGCTCACGCGCGCCGTGGGGTTCACCGACTGCAAGTCGTAGATGAGCTGCGCCAGGTCCTCGATGGAGTAGATGTCGTGGTGCGGCGGCGGGGAGATGAGCGTCACGCCGGGCGTGCTCCAGCGCGCCTTGGCGATTCTCTCGTCCACCTTGGGTCCGGGGAGCTGTCCGCCCTCGCCGGGCTTGGCGCCCTGGGCCATCTTGATCTGCAGCTCGGCGGCGTTGACGAGGTACTCGGTGGTGACGCCGAAGCGGGCGCTGGCCACCTGCTTGATGGCGCTGCGCCGCAGGTCGCCGTTCTCGTCCGGAATGTAGCGGCGCGCCTCCTCGCCGCCCTCGCCGCTGTTGGAGCGCCCGCCAATGCGGTTCATCGCGATGGCGAGCGTCTCGTGGGCCTCGGCGCTGATGGAGCCAAAGGACATGGCGCCAGTGACGAAGCGCCGGACGATGGCGCTCGCGGGCTCCACCTCCTCCAGCGGCACGGGCGTACACCCCTCCTCCGCGACGACCAGCAGCCCGCGCAGGTTGCAGTGCGCGCGGCTCTCGTCATCCGCCAGGCGGGAGTACTCGGCGAAGGCCGCGGCGTCGTTGGTGCGCGCCGCCTGCTGCAACAAGGCGATGGTGGACGGGTTCCACTTGTGCGTCTCGCCCCGGCGGCGCCACTGGTACTGGCCGCCCACGGGAAGCTGCTCCACCTCGAACTCGGCCGCGGCGCCAAAGCCCCGCGCGTGGCGCTCGCGCACCTCGCGGCCCAGCTCCGCCAGGCCCACACCCTCCACGCGCGAGGGCGTGCCGGTGAAGTGCCGCTCCACCAGCTTGCGCTCCAAGCCCACGGCCTCGAAGAGCTGCGAGCCGCGGTAGGACTGGAGCGTGGAGATGCCCATCTTGCTCATCACCTTGAGCACTCCCTCCTCGACGGCGTGCACGAAGTTGGCCTCGGCCTTGTCCGCGTCCACCGTCAGCTCACCCGCCTCGGCCATGGCGCGCAGGGAGTCCAGGGCGAGGTAGGGGTTGACCGCCGAGACGCCGTAGCCGAACAGGCAGGCGAAGTGGTGCACCTCGCGCGCCTCGGCCGTCTCCAGCACGAGGCCGGTGTACATGCGGATGCCGTCGCGCACGAGCCGCTGGTGCACCGCGGACACGGCGAGCAGCGCGGGGATGGCCCCATGGGCCGCGTCCACGCCCCGGTCGCTGAGCACGAGGATGCTCACGCCCGCGTCCACCGCCTCGATGACCTCGGTGCACAGCCGCTCCACCGCGGCCTCCAGGCTCGCGCCCTCCTCATGCAGCGGGTAGAGCAGGCTCACGCGCTGCGTCTCGAAGGCGCCCTCGTTGCGGATGGCCGCCAGCGTGGCGAGCTGCCCGTTGGTGAGGATGGGGCCCGGCAGGGACAGGCGGTGGCACTGCTCCGGCGTCTCCTCGAAGGTGTTGCCCTCGGGGCCCAGGCCCGTGGCGAGCGTCATCACCAGCGACTCGCGGATGGGGTCGATGGGCGGGTTGGTCACCTGCGCGAAGAGCTGGTGGAAGTAGTTGAAGAGCGTGGGCGCCTGGTCACTGAGGACGGCCAGCGGCGTGTCCGTGCCCATGGAGCCCGTGGGCTCCTTGCCCTCCTCGGCCATGGGCTTGAGCAAGAGGCGCACGTCCTCGTCCGTGTAGCCGAAGGCACGCTGCTGGCGCCACAGCTCCTCGCTGTCGGGCCGGGGCGGCGCGGGCTCGTTGGGCAGGTCATCCAGCGTGGCGACGTTGCGCTCGAGCCAGCGGCGGTAGGGCCAGCGCGTGGTGATGTCGCGTTTGACTTCCTCGTCCTCGAGGATGCGGCCCTCGAGCGTGTCCACCAGCAGCATGCGGCCCGGGGTGAGGCGGCCCTTGCGGCGCACCTGGGCGGCGGGCACGTCGATGACGCCCGTCTCCGAGGCGAGGATGATGCGATCATCCTCGGTGACGAGGTAGCGCGCGGGGCGCAGGCCGTTGCGGTCCAGCGTGGCGCCGATGAGCTGCCCGTCCGTGAAGGCGATGGCGGCGGGTCCGTCCCACGGCTCCAGGAGCGCGCTGGAGTACTCGTAGAAGGCGCGTCGCTCGTCGCCCATGAGCGTGTGGCCCTCCCACGCCTCGGGGATCATCATCATCATGGCGTGGGGCAGCGGCCGGCCACCCAGGAAGAGCAGCTCCACCATGTTGTCGAACTGCGCCGAGTCGCTCTTGCCCGGGACGATGATGGGGAAGAGCGGCTCCAGGCTCCCGCCGAACTTGGCCGACTGCAAGAGGCCGCGCCGCGCGTTCATCCAGTTGCGGTTGCCGCGCAGCGTGTTGATCTCCCCGTTGTGCGCGATGTAGCGGAAGGGCTGCGCCAGGTCCCACGTCGGGAAGGTGTTGGTGGAGAAGCGCGAGTGCACGAGCCCCAGGGCGCTCACGCACTCGGGGTGCTGGAGGTCCGGGTAGAAGAGCGGCAGTTGCCGGGGCAGCAGCAGTCCCTTGTAGATGAGCGTCTCCGCCGAGAAGCTGGCCACGTGGAACTGGCCATCCGGATCCAGGTCGCGATCCTGGATGCGCCGCTCGGTGAGCTTGCGGATGCGGAACAGCTTGCGCTCGAAGGCGCTGGGCACCACGCGGCGCCGGGCGACGAAGAGCTGGCGGATGACGGGCGCACGCTCGCGCGCCAGCCGGCCCAGGTGCTCGGGCTGCACCGGCACGTCGCGCCAGCCGAGCACGCGCTGACCCTCGTCGGTGACCACCTGCTCCAGGGCCGCCTCGCACGCGATGCGGGCCTCGGGATCCGCCGGGAGGAACACCATGCCGATGGCGTACTGGCGGCGCGGCGGCAGCGTGAAGCCCAGCCGCTCCCGCTCGAAGAGGCGATGGGGAATCTGCAGCAGGATGCCGGCACCGTCTCCGGTCTCCGGGTCCCTGCCCGCGGCGGCGCGGTGGCTCAGCCGGTTGAGCAGCTCGAGCGCTTCCTCGACGATGCTGCGCGATTTCTCGCCCCGGATGTGGGCCACGAATCCCACTCCACAGGCATCGTGTTCGGTGTCCGGCTCGTACAATCCATAACGGCCCGGGCCTCGGTCCAGCATCAGTAGTGCTCCCCTCGCGGCGGATGGAACCACGCGTGAACCGGCAACTCTAACGCGTTGCTTCCGGGGAGGGGAAAAAGAGTCCGCACGCCAGCGCTTGGAGCAGGCGGTCGGGCGTGAGAACGTTGTCTTCCCTAGGAGTGCAGCTGGGAGGCGGCCGGAAGCGCGGCCAGGGGCTCCAGCGAGGGGGTGGGAGCGGCGAGCGTGACGCCCGAGGGCTCACCGGAGTAGCTGCCTTCCTCCCGGGGGCCGATCAGGGCATGCACCGCGGCGAGCAGCTCGGCGCCGTGGTAGGGCCGGGCACACACGGCGGTGTCCGGCTGGGCCCAGGCGGGCCGGGTGGCTCCGGCCAGGACGATGGGAATGGGCCGGGCGCGCGGCAGCTCCGCGAAGGCCGCCAGGAAGATGCCCAGGTGGGTGGGTGGAACACTCGAGGACAGCAGCACCAGGTCCACGGGCAGCACCGAGGCCCGGCGAAGCGCCTCCACGCCCCCGTTGGCGGTGAGCACCTCGAAGCCCTCGGCGCACAGCACCCGCTCGGCCGCCGCCTCCTGCTTTGGATCCTCGTCGAGCAGCAGCACCCGCCGGGGCAGCCGGCGCACCTCGCCCACCGGCATGCGCGGCAGCGACAGGGTGAAGGTGGAGCCCTGCCCCTCGGCGCTCGCCATGGACAGCGCGCCGCCGTGCAGCCGCGCGATGGAGTCGCTGATGAACAGGCCCAGCCCCAGGCCACCGAAGTGGCGATGCGAGGAGTTGGCCGCCCGGTAGAAGCGCTCGAAGAGCCGGGCTTGATCCGACGCGGGCACGCCGATGCCCTGGTCCTTCACGTGGATGCGGGCCTGGCCCGCCAGCGACTCCACCTCCACGCCGATGGACTCGCCCGCCGGGCTGTACTTGTTCGCGTTCTCCAGCAGGTTGACGAGCACCTGCTCCAGCCTGTCCCGATCGCCGCGCACCCAGATGTGCTCGCGCGGCACCACCAGGGAGAAGGGACGCGCGAAGGCATGGCGGAACTGGTCCACCACCTCCGCCACCAGGTGGCCCATCTCCAGGGGCGCGGGCTGCAGCGACAGCCGCCCCAGCTCCAGCCGCGACACGTCCAGCAAGTCATTCACCAGCCCCGCCAGCCGCTCCACCTGGCGCTTGGACTTGATGACGCTGGAGAGCTCCACCGGCAGGCCCTGCGCGATTCTCCGCTCCATGGAGTAGAGCGTGAGCTTGAGCGGGGTCAGCGGCGTCTTGAGCTCGTGCGAGGCGATGGACATGAACTCCTCGCGCACCCGCAGGGCCGCCTGGGCCTCGCGCAACAGGCGCGCGTTCTGCACGGACACCGCCACCTGCCCGGCCGCGGCGCTCCACAACTCCAGCTCGCGCAGCGAGAAGGAGCGGCCCTGTTCCTTGTAGAGCACGAGCAGCCCCAGGGCGCGCTTCTGCGACAGCAGGGGCACCGCGGCGAAGATGGAGCCGGCCGAGTCCCCCACCCCGCGCTGCACCCCAATCTGGGGCTGGCGGGTGACGAGCGCCGCCTCGAAGGAGTCGGCGTGCTGGTCCAGCGCATCGTCGGGCGTCTCGGTGTTGGCCAGATCCGACACCGCCACCCGGCGAGGCGCCTGGCCATCCTCGGCGAGGAACACCTCCGCCCGTCGCACCTGGGCGCAGCGCACCACCGCCAGCACCGCCGCCTTGCACACGCTGTCCACGTCCAGCGTCTCGCCCACCTCGCGGGCGATCTCCTGCAGCGCCTGGGAGAAGGCCACGTCGTCGTCGGCGCCCGAGGACTCGAAGAGCAACCAGGCCCCCGGGGGCATGCCGGGACGACAGGGCCGCGCCTGGATGCGCGTCTGCTTGAGTCCCACGGTGATGACGTGGCCCGAGTGGCTGCGTCCCTCGCGCAGGGCCCGCTCCAGGTCATCCCGGCCCCGCCCGGACTCCAGCGCGGAGAGCACGGAGTCGCCCACCTTGAGCGCCACTCCCGTCTTGGCGGTGAAGCCCGGCTCCAGCCACTCCACCCGCAGATCCGCGCCCAAGCGCATCACCCCTTGGGGAACGCACGCGATCAGATCTTGGAAATCAGGCGGCAGCATGGGGGACAACATGAGGAGTTACGCCCTGCCTCGCTCGCCGACAAGGTGGCCCGGTTCACTCCTGCCTTCCCAGGTGTCGATCTCGTTGAGGGCCGGACAACCCGACAGCCCAGGAGGCGGGAGAGCGTTCACCATTGGCGACTGGAATCCCCGAGGTGTGTGTTAGACGACATCCGCCATGGCTTCTCAACGTGCCCCGTCCCAACCCACCCAGCCCACCAAGGAGCTGCAGGCCTTCCCCAACCCCGCGCCGGATCGCGACTACGAGATCGCCTTCGACGTGCCGGAGTTCACCTGCGTCTGTCCCCTCACGGGGCAGCCGGACTTCGCCCGGTTCCGGATCCGCTACGTGCCGGACACACTATGCGTGGAACTCAAGAGCCTCAAGCTCTACATGTGGTCCTACCGCAATGAGGGCGCCTTCCACGAGAAGGTGACCAACACGATCGCCGACGACATCGTGCGCGCCATCCAGCCGCGCAAGCTCACGGTGGAGGGGGACTTCTTCGTGCGCGGCGGTATCGGCACGGTGATCACCGTCACCCACGAGAAGCCGGCCCGGAGCGCGAAGAAGGCCGCCCCGGCGCGCCGCAAGTAGACCCCCGTCAGGGGTCCGCCCGCATCTTCGCTTCCAGCTCCTTCGCGCGCGCGTCCGCCTCCGACTCGATGCGGCTGGCGGCGCCGCGCACGTTGTCGAGCTGCCGCTTGGGCGCGCTGGTGCCCGAGGCGGTGGAGTCCACCGCCGCCGCGCGATTCAGGGCGTACCACGCACCGCCCCCGAGCAGGGCGAGACCAAGAACCGCGGTGAGAATCTTTCCCATGGAGCCACTCCGGATGCGTCAGCGGACGGAGAGCCGCTGCACGAGCTCCATCCAATAGGATTGGGTGGACAGCAGTCCAGCCCCCACCCCCCCGGCGGCGATGGCGAAGGCGGCGAGCCAGCGCTTCCACGGCCGCACGGGCGCCGACTCCTTGGCGAGGTTGCCCGCCACGCCCAGCTCCTCCTGGGTGAGGTGGGCCAGCGCCTCGCTCTCGGTGAGCTTCTCGCGGTGGCGCAGGAAGCCCACGAGGAAGGCCTCGCAGGACATGCCCAGGCGGGGCGACAGGAAGGCCTCCAGGTCGCGGCGCATGGCGGCGGCGTTGGGGTAGCGCTCCTCGGGCTTCACGCGCAGCGCACGGTGGATGATGTCCGCCAGCGCCTTGGGCACCTGGGGCGCCACCTTGTGCAGCGGCTTGAAGGCGCCCTCGCGGATGCGGGCGAACACCTCGCCCGCGTTGCGGCCCAGGAAGGGGCGCTGCCCGGCGAGCGACTCGTACAGCAGCACCCCGAGCGAGAACAGATCCGTGCGCCCGTCGATGGGCGCCCCCGTCACCTGCTCGGGGGACATGTACGAGGGCGTTCCCACCGCCATGCCCTGCGCGGTGAGCGCCTCCAGGCCCACGTCCTTGGCCACGCCGAAGTCCATCAGCTTCACGTCCCCCGCCTTGGTGAGCATCACGTTGGCGGGCTTCAGGTCGCGGTGGATGATGCGGCGGAAGTGCGCGTGCTCCAGCGCGTCGGCGATGCGCGCCCCCACGGCGGCCCCCACCTCCGGCGGCAGCGCGCCCTCCTTGATGAGCTCGTGCAGCGTGGGCCCATCCACGTACTCCATCACCATGAAGAGCACGTCGTTCTTCTCCACCAGATCGTACAGGGTGACGATGTTCTGGTGGCGGAAGGCGGCGAGCGCGAGCGCCTCGCGGCGGAAGCGCGACACGGACTCCTTGTCCCTCAGCGGGTCCGCGAGCATCTCCTTGATGGCCACCTCGCGCTGCAGCATCTCGTGCAGCCCTCGGTACACCTGGGCCATGCCACCACGGCCCAGCTCTCCGAGCACGCGGTAGGCACCTATCTTGCGATGTTTGACGACGGGTTTGTCAGTGGAGGGCACGGCCGCGAGGGTAGCGATTCGTCCCGGGGGCGTCGACCCGTCCGGAGGGATGCACAGCCCCGCGGTAGAAATCGCCGTTCACCGCACACCCGTGCACATCCCATCACACGGGGAGTGAGGGGCTCAGCCCCGCCCGTCCGGGGCGGCCAGGCCGTTCACCGCGTCCAGAAGCTGCTCAAGCCGGAAGGGCTTCTTGAGGAAGAGCTGCCAGGAGTGGGCGTGGGCGGTCCTGGGGATGGCCTCGCTCATGAGGATGACGGGCACCTGATCCAGGCCCGGCGTCTTGCGCATCACCTCCAGCACCTGGATGCCGGAGAGCACGGGGAGCATCACGTCCAGGAGGACGACATCCGGGTGGGACTCGCTCAGGCGCCGCAGCGCCTCGGCGCCGGTGCCGCACACGGACACCTCATAGCCCTCGTCCCTCAGCACGTCGGCGACGACCTGCTGCACGTCGAATTCGTCCTCGACGACCAGGATGGTCTTCAACGGCCCCTCCTGGAGGGCCGCGCGCGCTTCTTGCCCGCCGGCTTGAGGGGGGCCGAGCCCTTCTTCGGAGCCTTCCCGTCCGTGGTCGCCACGCGCGCCTCCCGCACGCGCCCACGCCCGCTGAGGATGGCCTCGGCGCTCTGGAAGGAGTCGGCCACATCGATGCCGCTGGGGGTGATGTGGACCTCGCGCAGCGAGCTGTCATACCGGCTCTCGCGCATCTTCATGACGGACAAGAGCCGGTAGATCTGCGAGCGCAACTCCACGTAGCGCAGCAGCACCACGGACTCGGCCACATTGGCCAGCTCGGGGGTGGGCAGCACCAGCTCGGACTGGAACAGCTCCAGCTCGTCGGTGATGACGGTGGTGATGTTCAGCGAGCGCAATTGGTTGGTGAGCGCCGACAGGAAGATGGGGACGCGCTCCGGGTAGACCGCCGCGGCGCGAAAGCCCTCGGCCCCGTCGACGAACAGGCGCCGGTGCTCCCGCTCCGGCGCGGCCCGGATCTTCTCCAGCATCTGCTCGGCCAGCGAGTCCATGAGGTGCTCGAGCGGAGGCTGCCACTCCAGCGCGATGCTGCCGTCCTGGACGTAGCGCTCCAGGGGGATGCCCACCGCCTCGGCCTTCTCGATGAGGCGCGGGGGAGGCTCATAGAAGCCGAAGTACATGCCCCGCTGACCCCGCCGCGCCCCCTCCACCAGGAAGGACAGGCCGAGCAGCGTCTTTCCCGTGCCGGGCGAGCCCACCAGCGCGGTGGTGGAGCCGGAGAGCAGGCCGCCCCCGAGCATCTCGTCGAAGCGGGGCAGGCCAAAGGCCATGCGCGGACGCGACTCGCGGGCGGAGGGGCCCGGGTGGGCGAACTGCACCTCGGTCCGGGGATGGATGGAGATGCCATCGGAGGAGATCTCCACCTCGTGACGGCCCCGGAGATAGTCGCTGCCCCGGAACTTGTGCACCGTCAGCTCGCGCACCGCCCGCGGACCGATGAGCCGATCCGACAGCTCGACGACGCCGTCGACCAGGGCGTTCTCCGTGTGCGTGCGCTCGCGCACGTTGGAGACGAGGAACGTGGTGCACCCCAGGAGGCTGGCGAGCGCCTGGAGGGAGTGCACGAACTCGCCATAGGCCTGGGCGGTGGGGGCGAACTGCTCCGCGCTCTCCATGCCGTCGATGACGAAGACGGTGGCCTTGCGCTCGCGCAGCGTGCCGCGGATGAGCTCCAACAGCCCACCGAAGCCCTGGTCCCGCACCACCTTGTAGCCGCTGATGTAGTAGAGCTTGTCGGGGATGTGCTCCAGTTGGAAGAAGCGCAAGGACGCGAGGTGGCGCAGCATCTTCGCGTGCGACTCGATGAGCAGCGTCATGTAGACGCACCGCCCCTCGCTCTTGTCGATGTGGTTGAAGCACAGCTGGTTGACGAGGATCGTCTTGCCACTGCCGGGCGGGCCCATCAGCGCGTAGATGCCGCCCTGTTTGAAGCCTCCCTTGAGGATGAAATCCAGGCGGGGAATGCCACTCTCGACGCGCTCGTCGCGCGGAGGCTGCCCCGAACTGTCCGTCTCGGATCCGCTCATGCCGCCTGCCGTGCTCCCAAGGTCATTCCCGCGCTGAGGGATCTGCCACAAGCCAGGAGCGCCCTAGCACGCGGAAAGCCGCGGACGTGGGCCAATCGTCACGTGGAGGACGGATGCCGCGAAAAACCTCACCCGGCCCGGGCGGGCAACAGGCCCGAGCGCTCCAGCCGCTCGCGGACGCGCCCGGCCAGCTCCGCGTGCGCCGGATTGCCCGGTGAGAAGGGCTCCGGCGTGAGGACGATGAGCGTGCCCAGCTCTTCCACCGGCTCGACGCGCACCGGGCGTGGCAGGGCGGGAACGCGTCCATGCGCCCGCGAGAAGTACGTGAGCCAGCCGACGCACGCGCCATCCGCCTCCACCACCCGCCTGGCGGAGGGATCCGTCTCGGACACCACCGCGCACCGGTCCGGCTCCCAGGCCCGCACCATGGCGCGCACCACCTGCTTGAGGACCGGCACGGTGAGCACGCGCTGCGCGGCCGCCCCCTGGCGCGGCAGGTGGAGCAGACAGCCATTGGCGTAGAAGGGCGTCCCCGAGCCACAGGTGAGGTTGAGCAACCCACCCCGTCCCGTCTGCTCCTGCCCCGTCCACGCATCGAAGTAGAAGGCATCCCGGCCGAGCCGGTACTTCTTGCGCTCGAAGAAGCGCAGGAACGTCTCCGCGGTGGGCTCGAAGGGCAGCCGCAGCGCGTTCTTGCGGGAGTACGCGTACTCGAACCAGCGCGAATAGGCCGGATCGCACCCGGCCAGCAGGCGGAAGAACTCCTCCGCCCGCGCGGCACACGCCGCGGCGGACTCCTTGCGGCCTCCCCAATGCGCCCCCGCCTGGAAACGTTCCATCCGCCATGTCATACGCCATGGGTAACAAAGGCACCACCCGGAAGCGCATCGGAACCGGGAGGAAACACCCGGCCCTGGCGCCCCAGCACCCGGCGGGGCGTTCCAAGTGGGCGCGCGAGCCCCAATCTGTCACCGAAGAGGCCCCTGGAACTTTGGTAAGCAGGGTCTCCATGGCCACTCCGCCCCTCCAAACCGTGCTCGCCGCCATCGACGTGGGCACGAACGCCGTGCGCCTGGAACTGGCGCGGCCGGACGCCGACGGCGCCCTGGAAACCCTGCACCAGGAGCGAGATCCCATCCGCCCGGGAGAAGGGGTGTTCGCCAGCGGGATGATGCCCGAGGAGACGGCGGACCGGCTCCTGTCCACGCTGCGGCGCTACGCGGCGCTGTGCCGGCGGCACAAGGCCCGGGTGCGCGCGGTGGCCACCAGCGCCATGCGCGACGCGCGCAACCAGCAGCAGATCGTCCAGCGGGTGCGCGACGAGGCGGGGCTCAACCTGGAGGTGGTCAGCGGCAAGGAGGAGGCGCGCCTCATCTGCCTGGGCGTGCTGCACAGAAAGCCCCCCAACGTCCGCTCGCTGCTGGTGGACATCGGAGGAGGCTCCACCGAGGTGGTGCTCGCCACCGGGGAGAAGCCGGACGAGCTGTGGAGCCTGGCCATGGGCTCGGTGCGGCTCACGGAGATGTTCGACGCGGCCGGCAAGGTGACGCCCAAGCAGTTGCGGCTGATGCGCAGCTACGTGGAGGAACAGTTGCGCAAGGCCATCCCCGAGCGCCTTCCGGGCCTGCCGCGCATGGCCCTGGGCTCCTCGGGCACCATCAGCGCGGTGGTGGGCTTCGCGGCCAGCGAGGGCACGGCGCACGCGTCCCTGCGCCAGTTGCAGAGCAGCGTGGAGACGCTGGCGGAGATGACGCCCGAGCGGCGGCGCAAGCGCTTCGATCCACGGCGCGCGGACATCATCGTCGCGGGTGCCACCATCCTCGAGCGCACGGCGCGGCACCTGGGCGTGGAGAGCATCGCCGCGGTCAACCGGGGCCTGAGGGATGGGCTGCTGGTGGACCTGCTCTACCGGCAGGACGAGACGCGGGAGGACCACTCGCTCGCGGACGCGGCGGTGGCCATGGGGCGGCGCCTGTTCTTCGACGAGAAGCACGCGCGCCAGGTGACACGGCTGGCGCTCACGCTCTTCGACGAGCTGGCGGCGCTGCACAACCTGCCCCTGTCCGCCCGCCCCTACCTGGAGACGGCGGCGCTGCTGCACGACGTGGGCAACGCCGTGAGCTACGAGCGCCACCACAAGCACGCCTACTACCTCATCCACCACGGCGACATCCCGGGCCTGGCCGACCGCGAGCGCGAGCTGGTGGCGCGGGTGGCGCGCTACCACCAGCGCAGCCCACCAGAGCTCAACCACTCGGGGATGCAGGGGCTGAGCGCCGCCGAGGCCCGCCTGGTGCGCAAGCTGGCCACGCTGCTGCGCATCGCCAACGCGCTGGACGGCAGCCATCACCAACCCATCAAGGAGATGCGCGCCACCAATGGCCGGGAAGCGGTGGCCCTGCACCTCAAGGCGCGCCAGCCGGTGGACCTGGAGCTGTGGTCCGCCGAGCGCGAGGTGGCCCTCTTCCGCCGCGTCTTCGGCAAGCGGCTGACCTTCCACGTCGGCCGCTGAAAATCCCCGCCCATGGCGGCCGGTCCCCCCGCCGCCTGCCCTCCACGAGGGGAAGCATCCGCCGCTGGCACCCGCACGGGCACGTGGCCACTCCTCACCGGGAAGAGTCCAGACCGGTGGCGTCCCTGGCGCCCGGCGTCCCCCGAGGGGAGAAGGAGCGGCAATGAAGGCGGTCGTCTTTCATGGAATTGGAGACATCCGGCTCGACGACGTGGAGGAGCCCGTCCTCAAGGAGGACACGGATGCCATCGTCAAGCTGACGGCGAGTGCCATCTGTGGCACGGACCTGCACATGGTGCGCGGCACGATGCCGGGCATGGTGCCGGGCACCATCCTCGGGCACGAGGGCGTGGGGGTGGTCGAGGCCCTGGGCAAGGACGTGCGCAACCTGCGCGTGGGCGACCGGGTGGTGATTCCCTCCACCATCGCCTGCGGGAGCTGCTCGTACTGCCGCTCGGGCTACTACGCGCAATGCGACGTGGCCAACCCCAATGGCAAGCGCGCCGGGACGGCCTTCTTCGGCGGGCCGGCGATGTCGGGCCCCTTCCATGGCCTGCAGGCGGAGAAGGCGCGCATCCCCTTCGCGCACGTGGGGCTGGTGAAGCTTCCGGACGAGGTGAACGACGAGCAGGCCATCCTCCTGTCGGACATCTTCCCCACGGGCTACTTCGGCGCGGACCTGGCGGAGATCAAACCGGGTGACACGGTAGCGGTGTTCGGCTGCGGGCCGGTGGGCCAGTTCACCATCCTGAGCGCCAGGCTGATGAACGCCGGACGCATCTTCGCCATCGACTGCCACGAGGACCGGCTCGACGCCGCCCGGGCCCAGGGCGCCGAGGTCATCAACTTCGAGGAGGAGGATCCCGTCGAGACGCTCGTGCGGCTGACGGGCGGCATCGGGGTGGACCGGGCCATCGACGCGGTGGGCGTGGACTCGATGCACGCGCACCACGGCCCCGCGGGCAAGAAGGCCGACACGCTCAAGGCCGAGTTCAAGCGCGAGCAGAAGGAAGCGGCGCCCAAGACGAAGTCCCACGGGGACAACTGGGTCCAGGGCGATGCGCCGATGCAGGCGGTGATGTGGGCGGTGGAGGCGCTCGCCAAGGCGGGCACCCTGTCCATCATCGGCGTGTACCCGCAGCAGATGAACACCTTCCCCATCGGCATGGCGATGAACAAGAACCTGTCGCTGCGCATGGGCAACTGCCACCACCGCAAGTACATCCCCCACCTCGTCGATCTGGTGCGCACGGGCGCCGTGGACCCCACGGAGCTGCTCACGCGCGTGCAGCCCATCACCAGCGCCATCGAGGCCTACCGCGCCTTCGACGTGCGTCAGCCGGGCTGGCTGAAGGTGGAGCTCGAGCCACAGCTGCTCACCTGAGCCGGCTCACCCCGCATCGCGGCCGTAGAACCAGGCCGTGAGCGCGAGCCGGGGAGCCCGCGCGGGTAGGACTTCGTGCTCGATGCGCTCGCTGAGGAACACGACGAGCCGATCGAGCCGGGGCTCCACGTCCACGGGCTCCCCCCCGGGGTAGAGGCGCAGGAGGCCCCCGTGCTCCGGCGTCCACTCCGGATTGAGGTAGTAGATGGCCGTCACCCGCCGGTTGGACTGGCCTGGGAAGGCATCGGCGTGGCGGGCATAGCGCTCGCCCGCGCCCGGATACCAGGCGAGCTGGAGATCGAAGCGTCCGAGCCCCAGGTAGGCCTCGGCCGACAGGGCCTCCCCGAGCGCGGTGTACGTGTCCCGGAGCCGGCCGAAGGCGGTGTCGGCCTCTCCCGGCTCCACCCAGGTGATGAAGTCGCCCCGCGTGGAGCGGTCCAGGGTGAGATCCGCGCCCCGGCGGATGCCCGCGGGCCGCAGCCGGCCGGCCTCCACGCACGCCCTCGCCTCCACGAGGAGCGCCTGGGCCTCGGCCTCCCCGAGGAAGCCCTCGCGGGTGAACCAGCCGTGCTCACCGAGTGCTTGGACTTCCTCATCGCGCAGGGACAGGGGGTGCATGGCGGGGCGAACCCTACCGCACCTCCAGATGGCCTAGAATGGCGGACCATGGTGCGTCTGCTCGTGCGGGTGGTGGTCGTCGTTCTCGCCCTGGTTGCCGGTGCCGTGGGCACCTTCCTGTTGATGCGTCCCAAGGCGCCCGCCCTGCCGGACACGCCCGCGCTCGTCACCCGCGTGCGCGAGGTGGCGAGGCTGGAGACCCTCACGGTCTCCCTCTACAAGAAGGTGGAGTTCTCGCCGGAGCCGCAGAGCACGAACTCGCTCTGGAAGGACGTCATCAACTGGGCGAGCTACTCGCTGCACACGCCGCGGGGCCGCGCCATCGTCTTCGCCGACGTGCACCTCGGCTACGACTTCGGCCGGCTCGATGACTCCGCGCTGCGCGTGCAGGGCTCGCGCGTGGACGTGGTGCTCCCCCCGCTGGAGACGAAGGTGGAGCTCAAGCCGGGCGAGACGGAGATCATCGGCTCCAACCTGGACAGCGCGGAGACGACCCAGCTCCTGGAGAAGGCGCGCGAGGCCTTCGAGCGCGAGGTGAAGGCGGACGCCCGCCTCAGGGAGCGCGCCCGGCGCTCGGCGGAGAACACCCTGCGGGTGCTGTTCTTCTCCGTGGGCTTTCGCGAGGTGAACGTGGTGGACGTGCTCCCGCCCAAGGCCAGCGCGGGGTGAGCGCGCGCCGCGGGACACGAGCAGACCTAGGGCAGCCGTGAAGCCGCTTCATTCGAGTAGGCCCGGGCCAGGGCGAACGCGCCCCGGTCACGGCTGATGTTGCTCATGTGTTGGAGGAACCGCGTCTCCAACTCCATGTTGTTCGTGGCGCGTGCGCGCTGCCCACCGTGGAGCGCGTGCTCGCGCGCTTCCACCAACCGATGCTGCACCGTGTAGAGGTGCGTGAGGAACGACTCGAGTTCCCCACATCGAGCATCCAGCCCCTGCCGCTCGCACTCGGGCAGGGCCGTGAGCACCGTGGCCTCGGCCTCACCCAGACGGGTCTGCGCGAATTGGACCTCGGCGCGTCGCAGCTCCACGTCCATCAGGAACCACGGATCTCCCAACTCGCGCGCCGCCCGCGTGTACTCGTCCAACCGGGCCGGGAGCAGTCCGAGCAGGGGCAGTGCCCCCAACAACAGATCCGTCTCGCCCGCCGCCTGGATGTTCCGAATGAAGGTCTCCGCCGCGCCGGGGGCGCTCCGTCCCGCCAGCACCTCGGAGAAGGTGGCCGCCAGCGGTCCTCGCTGGCGGAAGTCACGCCGGGCCATGCGCTCGACATAGGGCTCCAGTACCCGGGCGCCATAATGGGCGTCCAGCTCCCGGGCCAGGGGCAGCAGCTCACGGAGGCGCTGCGCGCTCGGGGCCGACCAGACCGACAGGTACAGGTGCTCGCGCGCGAGCGACGGCGCATCACGCAGCGTCCCCTCGGGCAGGGGCGTGCCCTTCTCGAGCAGCGCCTTGTTCGCGGCCCTGGCCACCTCCCACCGGCGGGAGCGCGCCTCGGTCCGGGCCTTCAACGACGCGGCCCTCTCGCGCGCCTCGGTGCTCCAGCCCGGCTCGTCGCGCGCCGCCACGCGCGTGAAGGCCTGGGCCGCCAGGATGTTCAGCTCCAGCTCACGCAACACCAGCCCGCGGTTCCACAACGCGGCGGAATGGTTCGGGTCCCGCTCGAGCACGTCCTCGAGCAGGCTGAGCGCCGCCTCCAGCTCGCCCTTGGACAGCAAGGCCAGGGCCCGGTCACTGTCCGCGTCCGGTGTGGAGGGCGCCCGCTCGAGGGCCTCGGCGGCCTGCTCCCGCTCGCCTCGCAGCAGGTGCGCCGCCGCGACGCCCTGGAAGTCCCCCTCCTCTTCCAGCCGCACCAGCACCTTGAGCGGCACCGGATCCGTCGGGCGCTCGTTGCCCGAGCGGTTCACCGCATAGGGCCGGTACGTGCTCGTCCCCCGCCAGCTCAGCCGTCCCTCGAGGGAGCGGGTCGGCCCCAGCGCCAGCGCCTCGGGCCCCCACTGCTCCGAGCCCGACAGCCGCGGAAGGACGAGGAGCAGGGCCGCGGCGAGCGACACGCCCACCGCGGAAGCCAGCCAGGTGCGGTGGGCCCAGACGGTGCGGAAGGCTCGCCCCCTCGGGGCCCTCTCCGGGCGGGAGGTATTCCGCAGCGGAGGGGAGGCCTGTTGCCGCGCCAGCTGCTCACCGAGGGACTGGAGCTGGAGCACGTCCTCCATTTCCTCCTGGCAGCGCGTGCACTCCCCGAGGTGGTCGCGAAAGGCCTCCGCCTCGGCGGGCTCCAGCTCGCCATCCACGAAGGCATGCAGCCGATCATGAATCTCTTCATCGATGGGCGTGCTCATCGGGAGACGTCCTGTCCGCTGGTGAGGGGGAGCAGCAGATCCTTCAACCGGCGGCGCGCGCGAATGAGGCGCGTACCCACCGTGGCCTTGGGGATGCCCAGACTCTGGGCGATCTCCTGGTAGGAGCGGCCCTCCAGGGCGTGGAGCCGGTACACGGTGCGAAACTCCTCGGGAAGCCGCTCCAGCGCGGCATGCAGGGCGTCCGGCCCCAGCGAGGCCCACGCCGGAGCGTCCTCGCGCTCGGGTTGCGCCACGTGCTCCTCGAGGGTCTCCGGGGACACGTCCTCACGGGGTTCTCGCTTGCGCGAGCGGCACCGGTCAATGAAGAGGTGGTTGAGGATGGTGAGCAGCCAGGCCCGTCCATTCGACCCTGGCTGGAAGCGCGCGAGGTTGCGCAGGCCCTTCTCGAGGGTGTCCTGCACCAGATCCCGCGCGTCCGTGGAATTGCCGCACAGCCGGAGCGCGGTGGCATGAAGCACCGCCTCATGCTCCCTCACGAAGGCAGCGAACCAGGGACCGTCCAGGGCGACGGCGGCAGGAGGACGCGATTCCAAGAGATCAGCACAGTGGACCGTGCCCGCCGGGCCGGTCAAGCTCCGTGAAATCCGGGAACTCCGTACCGAAGGCCGCGCTGAGAGAGAGAAGACATTCATGGTCCGCCTTCTCAACGCCACGGCCCCGGGATCTTCCCGGGCCGATTTTCCTCCAGGACGATTCGGTACACTGTCCCCCCTTGGGGCCTGACTCCGTCCCACCACGAAAGGCGAATTGGACCCGTGAGGCGCCATGGAAGCGGGTGGGGCGTGGGGCTGGTGCTCGCCGCGGTCGCGGCTGGAGCGCTCTTCTTCTTCTTCGCGCGGCCGCGAAAGCCCTCGGGAGATGTGTGGCTCGCCCGGACGCAGACGCGCGCTCGCGAGGCCCGCCTCGGCTACCCGGCCGCCGATGTCTACCGCCCCCACTCCCCCGTGCGCGCGGGAGCCTCCGCCATGCTCCCTCCACCGCTCCTCCAGGAGCTCGCCGCGCTCGAGGAGGCCCAGGACTTCCACGGCCTCGCCGCCGCGTATCTGCTGCGCGGCAACGCCACCCAGGCCGCGGTGTACCTGGACAAGGCCGGGCACTCCCCGGACGTGGACTGCGACCGCGCCCTCCTCGCCCTGGACAAGGGAGACCTCCCCGAGGCGCTGGAGCTGCTCGACGGCGTGCTGACCGCCTCCCCCCGGCACCCGCGGGCGCTGTGGAACCGCGGACTGGTGCTGCGTGAGCTCGGCCTGGGCCTGATGGCCGCCGACGCCTTCGAGCGTGTCGCCTCCGTGGGCGAGCCCGGCTGGAGCACCGAGGCGAAGCAGCGCGCGGAGGAACTGCGCCGACAGGTGGAGGCGCACCAGTCCGCCTACACCAGGGCCCTCGAGGTCGGCAACGCGATGCGCGCCGGAGGCCCCGTCCCGCTGGAGCAGGCCCGCGCCTTCCCAGGACTCTTCCGCCTCTTCTTCTACGATGCGCTGCGCGCCGCCCCCACGCGGGAGCGGACGCTGGAACTGCTCCCACTGGCCCAGGCGCTGGACACGCACGAGGGCCAGGGCACCCTGGTGGCGCTGGTGCACCACGTGGCCGGGCGGGACTTCTCCCGCCGGGGGCCACTGGCGCGCGAGCATGATCGGCTCCGCCGCGAGCGCGGCCCTCCCGCCGGGTGGCGGGCCCTCATCGAGCAGTCCCGCCGGGCGGGTGAGACGGACGTGCTCATGGGCGCGCTCTTCCACAGCCAGTCCATCCCCACCCACCTGGAAGATTACGAGGCGCTCGCCGCCAGCACCGGTGACACCTGGTTCACCCTGCTCGCCGCGCACTGGCGCGCCGAGACCGTGCAGAAGCGCGGAGACCGTGTCCAAGCCGAGCAGCTTCTCCAGGCCGCGCTGCGCACCTGCTCCACGAGCAAGCTGGACTACCGCTGCGCCGAGCTCGAGAACGATCTCGCCTTCGTCTATTCCGTGCTCCACCGCCCCGCCGACGCACGCCAGCACGCGCTCGCGGGACTCCAGCGCGCCCGGCGAGACCACGACTGGGTGATGGAAATGCGCCTGCTCCTCGCACTGGGGCAGATCGCGTACATCGCTCGCAGCCCGCCGCTGGCGGAGGCCTGGTTCGGCGAGGCGCTCGCACGGGCGCCTCGGGACTGCCCCATGGTGCAGGGCATCCAGCAGAACCTCGCGGTGATGTACCAGCTGGCCCTGCGTCCCGCCGAGGCCCGCGCGCGCCTCGAGTTGGCGAGGGCGTGTGGCCCGCTCAATCAGCTCTCCGGCGTGGCCGTGCTCGCCGAGCTGGCCCGCTCCAGCACCCAGCTCGACGAGGACGCGAAGCACTTCGGGGCCGCGCTGGCATCCCTCCGGGCCAGCGGGACGCTCAACCCCAGCGAGCAGCTCCTGCTGGCCCACTACGAGGCCCGCTTCGAGCTGGAGCGTGACCCGGCCCGGGGCCGCGAGCTGCTGCGCGGCAATCTGGAGGACACGGCGAAGCTCGCGCGCGAGGACGTGAACGCCCGCAAGGCCCGCACGGCCAGCTACTCCTCGCTGCTGTTCGACGCGGGCGGGGCCGGGGACTTCGAGGCCGCGCTGGCGCTCTTCGCCGAGGAGCAAGGCATGCCGGTACCGGAGCGCTGCTCGCTGGCGGTGGCCGTGGACGACGAGCGCACCCTGCTGGTGGCTCGCGGCCCCGAGGGAGGTGTGCGGGGCCATCAGGACGCGAGCCGCACCACCCCCTTCCGCGAGGCCGAGGGGCTCGTGCCCGCCCCCCTCTTGGAGGTGCTCCGCCCGTGTGAGCGCATCCAGGTGCTCGCGCGTCCCCCCGTGCAGGGGCACGCGGGTCTGCTGCCCCCCGAACTGCCCTGGAGCTACCACGTGGGCCGCGCCGCTGCCCTGCACCCGGCTCCCGTCGTGGCCCGTCACCTGGTCGTCTCCGACGTGGAGCCCCCGGCGGCGCTCGGTCTGCCTCGGCTCAAGGCCTGGGCACCGGGCGAGCCGGACGTGCGGCGCGGCGTATTCTCCGGGGCCTCGGCCACTCCCGGACGGGTGCTCGCGGAGATGGCGGACGCCACCGAGATTGAGATCCACGCCCACGGCCTGTTGAATCCCGAGGTCTCGGATGCCTCGCTGGTGGTGCTGTCCCCGGAGCCGGACGGGCGTTACGCCCTGACGGCCCGCGAGGTGCGCGCACAGACCCTGCGGGGCTCGCCGGTGGTCATCCTGGCGGCCTGCCGCGCGGCGCACACCGCCCCCTTCCTGCACGAGTCCTTCAGCCTGCCGGTGGCCTTCGTGGAGGCCGGAGCCCGTGCCGTCTTCGCCGCCACCGTGGACCTTCCGGACGCCGAGGCGGGTCCCTTCTTCGAGTCCGTGCGTGGGCGCATCCGGGCCGGAGCCGCGCCCTCGGTGGCCCTCCGGGACGAGCGTCAGCTCTGGCTCCAGCGCTCCCACGCGCCTTGGGTCCGTGACGTGCTGCTCTTCGAGTGAGAAAATCCCTGGGAAATTCCCCCGGGAAGATTCCAGGGGGGCAGCGTTCTGCTGGCAGCACGTGAGCGTTCCAGGAGCCGTGGCGCGAGGGAGAATGACGATGAAGGACGTGAAGCCATTGATGGGGGCGCAGGGGTCTGGGTTGTCCGTCGCGGGCGGCATCAAGCCGACGGAGCCCCGTCAGGGGGAGAGCGGAGCGGGCGAGGCCCTGGCGCATCCGGGGGTCCCCCCCCCCGTCATCACCCTGTCGAGCACGGTGGACCTGAACCAGCTCTGGCGGACGACGAGGACCGCGCGCAAGTACGTCCAAGTGGTGGCGTACACGCTCCCGCCCAATGCCGCGGGCCAGGTTGCTCCGCCGCGCTTCCGCGCCTTCGGCCTGGACATGTCCACCGGCGCCTATGTCTTCGTGATCGATGGGCAGCTCCAGACGGAGCTGGGCCCCTTCACCGAGAACATGCTCCGCCAAAAGGCCATCCTCATCACCACGCCTCCCGGGGTCAGCTACCACGGCTCGTTCCCGAGCCAGACCACGGACGCGGCGACCGCTGATGCGGGCCCCCCGATCTCGTGGGGCACCGAGCCCGTCACCCCGCCCCCCCCGCCCCAGGGCAGGGATGGTTACGTTCCCCACTGGGACGTCGATTGGAATCGATTGCCGGAGATGGTCCGCGCGGTGAACGCCGTCATCCCCAGCAGCTTCCTGCCGGGCGGGCACAGCTGACTCAACAACTGGCAGCTCATCGTCTCCAGCGGCAACGGGGGCGGCAATCTGCGCAGTGATGGGACTCAGAGCACCTCGAGTCCTCCGTCCGCGAGCCGCAAGAGGCCCTCGATTCCATCCGGCGCCGCGCCCAGCCGGGAGAGCGCGCCGCGCGAGGCCTCGTCCGACTCCCGGCACACCAGCGCGAACTCGCGCCAGCCCAGGTGCACGCACCAGGGCCCCTCGCCCACGTGCGCGACGAGCCGCCGCCGCTGGGCCTCGGTGAGCAGCCGGGCCCCATCCAACCCGTCGCCTCCCGCCACCGCCCAGACACCGGTGCCCCGCTCCACGAGCACCACCCGCCCCTCCTCCAGCACCACGGCGCGCACCGGCGCGGGGTGTGCCTCCAGGTGGCTCCAGGCGAGTGCGTCCACCTCGGGCGCGGAGAGCCCGGCCGGCCCGAGCGACGTCTCGGGCAGGTAGCGCACGAAGGCCTCGTCCTCCAGGACATAGAAGACCTCGAGCCCCGCGCCCGCGGGCCGGTGCAGCGCGCCCACCGCCCGCTCCGAGAATCGCGCGGGCCGCAGCACCGGGCGCACTCGCCGCGCCCACCCGTCCTCCGCCCCCGTGGGCCCCGACAACCCCCGCAGCCGCGCCACCAGCTCCGCCACGTGCTCCCTCAGCGGCTGCGTGCCCTCGCGGTAGGCGGCATGGAGCGAGTCCACGTCCATCCGGCCCACCCCTCCCGAGGCGAACTTCACCAGCAGGTGCGTCCCCTGCCGCCGGCACGCCACGCCCGCGCGGTGCAGCGCGGCGAGCAGCGCGGCGAGGAACTCCGCGCGCGACGCCGGAGCCGGAGCCGGGGGCGGAGGAAGCTCACCGGACTCCAGCTCCTCCTTGAGCAGGCGCGCCTCCGCGTCGAAGGGATCCCGCGCCAGCGCGTCCGCCACGAAGGCCCGTGCGCGACCGTGCTCACCCCGCCGCAGGGCGAGCACCGCGAGCACCTTGAGCGCCTCGGGATCTCCCGGGTTGAGGACGAGCACCTCGCGCAGCACGCTCTCCGCCTCGCCCATGCGCTCCAGCCCGAGCAGCGCCCGCGCCAGCCCCAGGCGCACCTGAATGTCCTGGGGGAAGTCACGCCGCAGGGACTCGAGCAGACGCAGCGCCTCGCGCTCGGCGCCCGCGTTCACCCAGGCATGCGCCAGGGCGAGCCGCAGCGTGGGCCCCGGGGTGTCCCGGGCCGCCGAGCGCAGCACCTCCCACTCCCCTTCCTCCAGGGGCTCGCCAGCCTCCACCTTGCGACGGATCCGCTCCAGGGCAGTCAGCACGGAAGGAGTGTAGCCCTCCCAAGCCGCCCTGGCTCAGCGCCAGGAGATGTCGTACTCGCCCTCGAGCGTATCCAGTTGCCGGCCGTACACCGTCACGCCCAGGATGCGTGCCTCCTCGAACAGGCCCAGGATGACGCCCTCCTGGAACGGCATGGGCATGAAGTCGCGGTGCATGGTCCACACGCAGCGATTGGGCCCCAGCCACCGCAAGGAGTGCACGCCGGCGTTCACGGCGATCCGATAAGCCTCGGGGGCCTGGGTCATCAACCGCCTCGCGTCACTGCCCGCCGCCACGAGCAGCGCCCGGCCGACGTGGGACGCCAGGAAGTCGCGCACGCACCGCCGTCCCAACATCCGCAGAACCTGGACGGCACCTCCATGCCGGGCGGCCAGGGGCTCGAGGGCCACGTTCAGCACCTCGAGTTGCAGCCGGGAGGGGTACTGGAAGGAGTCCACGTACGTGTCGTGCTGCGCCCACACCTGGCGGCAGCGCTCCAGCACGTCCGCGTCCCCCTGGCCGAGCGCGAGGACCGCCGACTGGAAGCTGCGCACGAACAGCCCCCGCGTCGTGTGCGAGGACGTCACGAGTTCCAGCCGCCGCGAGAGATCGGGAACCCACCCGTCTCCTAAAGGAGAAGCAATCAATCGGACCTCGGATTCGAAGGGGGGCGCGAAGCCCGGATCCAACCGCGGAGGTACCTCATCCCCACACTCACCGCCAGGAGATGTCGTACTCACTGTCCAGCACGCCTGTCTGCACACCCACCACGTGGACACGGCGGGCATCCATCCGCTCCAACATGGCCACCAGCATGCCCTCGTGGAACGCCGCGGGCGCGAAGTCCCGCTGCATGGTGAAGCGGCAGTGCTGGGGGCCCAACCACTCCACCGAGCGCGTGCCATTGACCGACACCAGATAGGTGGACGGCAGGTGATTGACGAGCCGCCGCGCCTCGCCACGCACCAGCACCTGCATGGCCCTGCCGGCCTCCGACTCCAGGAAGTCCGTCGCCACGCAATGCCCCATCAACCACAGGGTGCACTCCGCCTCGCCATGGCGCTCCATGAGCGGGGGCAACGCCGTGGACACCATCTCCAGGAAGAGCCGGATGGAGTAGTTGAAGAAGTCGAAGAACCAGGCCTGTCCGCACGCGGCGGCACACCGCGCCGCCAGCTCCTCGTCGCCGAGCACCCGGATGGCCCGCAGGGCGCCCTGGAAGAACAAGCCACGCGCCATGTCCTCCGAGGTCGCCTGGGCCAGCCGTGGCGCCCACAGCGACTCGCGTCCCGGAGAAAACTCGAGCGGGGGGCTCACCTTGCTCCCTCGCCCATGGAGGAGCCGCTCACTGCCACCAGAAGTCGCATTCACTGTCGAGCCCACCTGTCTGCCTGCCACTGACACGTACCGCGCGCCCCCCCCACAAACCCAACGATGTCTTCACCATGCCCTCGTGGAACGGATAGGGCATGAAGTCCTGCTTGAGCGTGAGCCGTCCACTGCACGGCCCCATCCAACGCACCTCGTATTCGCCAATGCTCACCGACGTGCGATAGGCCATGGGCAGCGCGGATTGCAGCTGCCGGGGACTGAGCGGTGACAGTGACAACATCACCTTGCCCACCCCGAGCCCCCACACCCTGCGCGCCACCTGCTGTCCGAGCTGCCGCAGCCCCTCCTCCGCTCCCCCATACTCCTGCGCCAGGGCCGGCAGCGCCGTGGAGACCATCCGGTAGTGCAGCCTCGCGGGGTAGCTGAAGAAGTCCAGGAAGTGCGACTCGCCACTCTCCTCCACACACCGCCTCACCAGCGGCTCTTGTCCCAGGGAGCGGAGCGCGTCGAGTGTGCCATTGAAGTACATCCCACGCACCGTGTGCCGCTCCGCGACCAGACCGCTGCGCCGCGCCAGCTCCCGCTCCCAGGCGTCTGCCTTTGCCCCACCAAGGCCCACGCTGTCATTCACGGCCATGAGTGCCCCCTGAGCGGCAACCCGTTCGAACGACCAATTCCTAGCGTAGGCCATCCCGCCGGGACGTCAGCAACAGCCCGCGACATCCTATTCCTTTTTCCAGGGGAAAGGATAGGCATTGTCTGTCTTTCCATTCCCCTTGTGGGATTGCGCTGTCATCACCCGGCCCCTACCGGAGCGTTGAAAGCTTTCACTCCGGCCACAGCGAGGTGCCGCGTGGTGTGAGGATCAGCGCGCGTGCAGCAGCCAGCGCTCGAGCTCCTCGGGCAGCGAGGCGAAGTCAGGAATGACCCAATGGGCGCCCGCCTCACGCAGCGTCTGTTCAGGAACGAGGGTGGTGACACCCACGGCGAACATGCCGGCCGCGCGCGCCGCGAGGATGCCGTTGATGGCGTCCTCGAAGACGACGCACCCGGAGGGCTCCACGCCGAGCGCCCGGGCGGTGGCGAGGAAGATGTCCGGCGCGGGCTTGCCCCGCTTCACGTCCTCGGCGCCGACGACGCGCGAGAAGAAGGAGCGCAGCGCGAGCCCATCGAGCACGAAGTCACGGTTGGGCGCGGGCGCGGCCGTGGCCACCGCGAGCCCCCGCCCCGCCTGCCGCAAGCGAGCGAGCAGCTCCGGGGCTCCGCGCAGGGCCACCATGTGCGGCCCGTACAGCGCGCGGTAGTGCGCTTCCTTCTGCTCCGCCAGGCGCGTCACCTCCTCGGGGGCCATGGGGCGGCCCAGCAGCGCGGGGAGGATCTCCTCGTTGCGCTTGCCGGCGAACTCCCGCTCGAAGCGCTCCTCGGGCGCGCCGGCCTCATCCAGGCCGAGCGAGCGCACCAGGGCGACCCAGGCCTGGACGTGGAAGCGCATGTTGTCGACGAGCGTGCCGTCCATGTCGAAGAGGACGGCGGAGGGGGGAGGCAGGGGCATGGACATGCCCCACGCCCTATCACGTCTGCCAGGAGACCTCGTATTCGCTCTCCAGCGTGGAGAGCTGGTGGCCGCGCACCTGGGCGTCGCGCGCGCTCGCCTTGTCCAGCACCCCCATCAACACGCCCTCGAGGAAGGGGTAGGGCATGAACTCCCGGCGCATGATGAGCCGGCCGCGCGTGGGGCCCGTCCACACGATGGAGCGGCTGCCAAAGCTCACCGAGGCCCGGTACGTCGCCGGCAGGTTGTCCACCAGCTTCTTCACGTCCCCATTGGCCAGCAGTTGCAGCGCCATGCCCGCCGCCGAGCACAGGAAGCCATCCGCGGCGCGGTAGCCCAGGGCGCGCAGTGCCTCGTCGATGCCGCCACAGCGGTCCTCCAGCATGCGCGCCGCGATGAACACCATGCGCAGGCTGGCGCTCACCGGATAGGCGAAGAAGTCGACGAGCTTGTCCTCGCCACTGGCCCGCTGGCAGTCGCGCACCGCGTCCTCGTCTCCCAGACAGCGGACCGCCTCCAGCGTGGTGCGCAAGAACATCCCCCGCGCCGTGTCCGAGGGCGATGCCATGGCCAGACGCCGCGCCAGATCCTCATCCGAGCCAGGCGGGACCACGACCCATGGGTCCTGTTCATCGTGTCTGTGCATGCGCCCGCAACTTCACACCGCTCCCCCCCGCGCCGTCCACAGCCCCCGCGCATATTTCCCTCCATGGGCGCTCACATGTCTGATCATTGACCAGCTCAATCCGGCTGCACAAATCCATTCTACCTGCAAACCAGACCTGAAGAGAGGGATTAAGCCGGAAAAGAGGGTGAGGCGGAACCGGAGGAGGAGAGGTCGGACTGCCCGAGGAAGTCGTCCAGGGCCCCCACGTCGATGGGTTTGCGGAACACGGCGTCCACGAGGGCGAGGTTGGCGCGATTCTGCCCGCGCACGTCCATGCCGGTGACGATGGCGAGCAGCGCATGGGGAGAGCGCTGGCGCAGCTCGCGCGCCACCTCCCAGCCGGACAGGTCCGGCATCACCGCGTCCAGGAGCGCCGCGTCATAGAGCCGCTCGTCCCACATCTTGAGCGCCACCTCGCCGCCCGGGGCCACCTTCACGTCGTAGCCCTCCTCGCTGAGCAGCTCCGCCATCATCCGCGCGTTGTCCGGATCGTCGTCCACCACCAGCACCCGGCGCGTGCGCTGGAAGCGCCGGGGTCCCACCATGCCGAAGCCTTCCCCCGCGAGCCGCTCGTCCTCCTCGCGCTCCTGGGCCGAGCGCACCAGCGGCATGCGCACGACGAAGGCCGCGCCCGGGCGCCCGGCGAGGTTCTCCACCGTCAGCTCCCCGCCCCAGCGCCGCACCTGCTCGCGCGCCACCGCGAGCAGCAGCGAGAGCTGGGGGGCGCCCACCTCGCGGTTGAGCGGATCGAACATGCGCGTCATCTCCCCGGCGGTGTAGGGCGCGCCCGAGTCCTCCACGCGCAGCATGCCCTGGCCCCCCGGCTCCGCGCGCGTCTGGATCACCACGCGCCCGCCCCCGTCGCCCAGCCGCTCGCGCTCGGCCAGCAGCAGGTTCACCACCAGCTCGCGGAAGAAGCCCGGATCGGCCCGCACCACACCGGGATTGCCCAGGCGCAGCTCCACCGTCACCGGGTGCTCGCGCTGCTCCAGCTCCCCGCGCGCCAGCTCCAGCGCCTCGCGCACCATGGCATCCACCTGCACGTCGTGCAGGTGCTCCTCGCTGCGCTCCACGTTGAACTCCTGCAGCCGCGCCACCAGCTCCCCCACCTGCCCCACCGTCTTGTCCAGCGAGTCCAGGTGCTCGGGGTTGTACTCGCGCCGCAAGAGGGTGATGCGCAGGCGCAGCACGTTGAGCAGGTTGTTGAGCGCGTGTGCCGCGCCACCGGCCAGCTGCCCCAGGGCCTGCGTGCGCGTGCGCTGCAACAGCCGGCCCTGCAACCGGCGCAGCTCGTCATGAGCGCTCAAGAGCGCCTTGTTCTGGTTGGCCGCCTCGGTGCGGTCGGTGAAGGTTTGAATGACGCCGGCGAGCTCGTCGCCCTCCTGCCGCAGGGGCGTGGCGCTCAGCTCCAGGGTGGCCTCATCCCCGCCGGGCCGCTCCACCACCATGAGCACGCCGCGCACCGGGCCGTGCTCGCGCAGCGCCCGCATGAAGGGCATGTCGGCCACCTTGAAGGGCGTGCCGTCCGGGTGGCGCGCGTTCACCTGCGAGAGCATCGTCGCCAGCGACGTGTGCGAGCGCGAGCCCACCACGGCGCGCATGGGCATGCCGATGAGGCGGCTGACCGGCGGCGTGGCGAAGGACACCGTCCCATCCAGCTCGGCCAGCAGGATGCCCACCTCCACGTGGTTGAGCACCGACTCCATCACCGCCGCCTCGCGAAAGCGCACCTCCTCCGTCTTGAGCACCCGCGTGAAGGAGGCCTGCGCCGAGGCATGTGCCTCGCCCACCAGTTCCACCACGAAGGTGGCCACCTCCGGCTCCAGCCGCTGGCGGTTGCGCCGCGCGTACACGTAGAGCAGCACTTCCCCCAGCGCCTTGAACTCGCGCGCCAGGTCCTCCGGGTCGAAGCGCTGGTCATAACGCCGCGCGCCGTGCGAACGCACCACCTCCGGCCAGAGGATGAGGGCGTCCCTCCCCCGATCCCTGAGCAGGCGGACGAGCTCGTCCACCAACGGGCGCAAGGGGGCGCGCAAGTCCCTGCCGGGGACATCCAATTCATGGGTCTCGGCCCGGATGCGCTTGGCCCACAGCCGCACCACGCGCTCGCCCTCCTCTTCCAGCAGGGAGAGCAGGGCCGATACCGGATCCAGGGGCCGTGGGGTGTTTTGGAGGAAGGGAATGACCATGGTTCCTCCCGTACAGAGTGGGCATGGGAGCTGGGACAGGCCAGCCGCAAATACGACGGTCCCCCACGAGAGGGCGAGGATGGCGAACGACGGTAATGATCGCGACAAGAACGAATTCGAGGTCTCTCCGATCTCGGACTCGGCCATGGCGCAGCTCTTCCGGGGCGAGCTCAGCCGCTCGGACACCTGGCGCTCGCGACTGGACAACACCACCAACTGGTCGCTCACCACCACCGCGGCCGTCATCTCCTTCGGCTTCACCACCTCGGCCTCGCCGGTGGTGTTCCTGGTGGGCATCTGGATGGTGCTGACGTTCCTGCTCATCGAGGCGCGGCGCTACCGCTACTACGACCTGTGGATCCGCCGGGTGCGACTGTTGGAAAACGGCTACTGGGTGCCGCTCTTGCGCCGCGAGCCGGTGGACCCGGATGCCATCCGCGAGCTGGTCAGCTTGGTGGAGCGGCCGCAAATCCAGCTCTCGCTCTTCTCGGCCATCTCCACGCGGCTCAACCGCGCCTATGGCCCCATCCTGCTCGTGTTGACGCTCACCTGGTTCGTCAAGGTGTACACCCACCCCTCCGCCCCCAAGGACGTGGGCGACTTCATGCAGCGGGCGAGCGTGGGCCCGGTGCCGGGCGGGGTGGTGACGGTGGTGGTGGGGCTGGTGGTGCTCGTCTTCGCCTACATCTTCGCGTCCTCCTTCTTCACCCGGGCGCCCATGGGCGAGCTGCGCCCGCTGCCCCGGGGCCGGCGCGCCGCGTTGTGGGAGTCGTTCTACCGGCCCTACGCCACGCTCGCTCCCCGCCGCCGGGGCCGCCGCCCCGCTCCGCCCCCGCCTCCTGTTCCGCCTTCGTCCATGAATTAGCGCGGCCCGCGCACGGCGGGTTTTCCTCCTTCCGAGCCCCTGGCTTTTGTGGTTGAAGCGAACGCCATGGCGACTCCGCGTACGGTCACGGTCATCAATGGCGACGGTATCGGCCCCGAGGTCATGGCGGCCACCCTCCGGGTCCTCCAGGCGCTCGAGGTCCCCCTGGAGTTCGAGCACCGGGACGCGGGAGCAGAGTGCATCGCCAAGTTCGGCACCAACCTGCCCGACGCGACGGTGGAGTCGGTGCTGCGCAATGGCGTGGCGCTCAAGGGTCCCACGGGCACGGTGGTGGGCGGCGGAATGGCCTCGGCCAACGTGGGGCTGCGCAAGCGCCTGGACCTGTACTCCGCGCTGCGCCCCGTCAAGAGCGTGCCCGGCGTGAAGACGCGCTACGAGGGCGTGGACCTGGTGGTGGTGCGCGAGAACACGGAGAGCCTCTACGCGGGCCTCGAGCACATCATCGTGCCGGGCGTGGTGGAGTCCTTGAAGATCATCACCGAGAAGGCCTCCACCCGCATCGCGCGCTTCGCCTTCGAGCACGCGCGCAAGAACGGGCGCAAGAAGGTCACCGCGGTGCACAAGGCCAACATCATGAAGCTGTCGGATGGCCTCTTCCTCGACTGCGCGCGCAAGGTGGGCCGCGAGTACCCGGAGATCCAGTACGAGGAGGTCATCGTCGACAACATGTGCATGCAGCTCGTGAAGGATCCGAGCCGCTATGACGTGCTGGTGATGGAGAACCTGTACGGGGACATCCTCAGTGACTTGTGCGCGGGGCTCGTGGGAGGCCTGGGCCTGGTGCCGGGCGCCAACATCGGCGAGCGCACGGCGATGTTCGAGGCGGTGCACGGCACGGCGCCGGACATCGCGGGCAAGGGCCTGGCCAACCCCACCGCGCTGATGATGTCGGCGGTGATGATGCTCGACTGGTTGGACATGAAGGACGCGGCGCGCCGCTTCGAGACCGCGCTCACCCGCGTGCACTCCGAGGGCAAGGCGCGCACCGGAGACCTGGGCGGCACCTCCAGCACGCGCGACTTCACCGACGCCGTCATCGCCGCGCTGTAGCGCTCAGCCGACGGTGACGCGGCGCACGCCGCGGGCTTCCAGGAGCGCGGGCAGCCGCTCGCGCTGATCCCCCTGGAGCACCAGGGTGTCCTCCTCCACCGTCCCGCCACAACCCAGCGCGCCCTTGAGCGCCTTGAGCCACTTCTCGCGCTCGGCCTCGGGCAGCCCCAGCTGCTCCACCACCGTCACCTCCTTGCCGCCGCGGCCCTTGCGCTCCATGCGCACCACGGCGCGCGCGGGCCCCTTGGCCGGCTCGTCCTTCACGGGCGCGGGCGCCGGCCCGGCGGGCAGCGCCTCGCGGTTGAGCGCGAGCGAGGCGAAGGGGTTGTGGAAGGGCGCCGCGGGGGCGGGCGCCTCGGGCTTCTTGTCGCGCTTGCCCATGACGTCCGCTCAGTGCGCCTCGTGGGCCTGGAGGGCGCGCGGCGCGGGCAGGGTGCCGAAGGCGCTCGCGTCCGGATTGCCGTCCGCCAGCACCAGCGCATAGAGGAACGCCGGGAACGCGGCGGCCTCCCGGCCATTGACGACCACCAGGGGCGTGCCGTGCAGGTCATGCTGCCGGGCGTAGGCGATGTCGTCGCGCAGCTTGCGCTCGGTGTCCTGCATGGCGATGCACCCATCCAGTTGCATGCGGGACACGCTGCCCGAGGAGAGCACCTGCAACACCACGTCGCGGCTGGTGAGCGAGCGCTGGGCGGCGAAGAGCTTCTCGCGCAGCTCCCAATAGTCCGGAGCGCCCTCGATGCAGATCTGCGCCTTGGCGGCGACACAGCGGATGCCGGAGCCGTCGGTGGCCTGGGGAGGCATGGTGAAGTTGCACTCGCTGTCGAGCGGGAACTGGCGGGCCTCGAGGGACAACTTGCCCTCGGGCAGGCGCTTCTTCATGACGGCGAGCGTCTCCACCAGGGACTTGCAGTGGGGGCAGCGGCTGTCGGTCCACTCCACCATCTTCACCGGCGCGCTCGTCGTCCCATACAGGCGGCGCGCGGGCGACAGGGCCGGCAGGGGGATGTCCCGGCGATAGGCCGCGAGCGCGTCGGAGACGGCCTGCTGCTCCTGCGCGGACAGGCTCTTGAGGTAGGCCTCCAGCGAGCCCGGAAGCGGGGCCGCCTGGGCGACGGACTCCGCCGAGGACGAGGAGGAGCGGGGCGTCTGCAGGCCGGGCACGAGCAGCGCGACATAGGCGGCCACGGTGAAGCCCGCCGTCCACTTCAGGGTGGTGGCCCACTCGTCCGCCTGGGGCAGGAGCGCGCCGGGCAGACCCTTCCAGGCCACGGCGGCGAAGGCGAGCGTGAGCACGTAGGTGCCCAGACACGTGGGGCACAGCACGCCGGTGCTCGCGCTCACGGCGGCGAACACGGCACAGGCGGCCACGCCCGCGGCGGCCGTCAGGCGCAGCCCGTTGACGGCGGGCCGCACGGGACGTCCGCCCCGCTGCCAGACGAGGTAGAGCGCGGAGAGCGCCACGGCGACGAGGCCCCACACGAGCCCGAGTCCCGCCACGGGCATGCGCAGGTACTCGTGCACCGCGCCGGCGAAGGGCGTGTTCCACACCGTCTCGCAGTTGACGTGATCGGAGACACCACACACGGTGGCGCCGCCCTGGCGCAGGGTGAGCAGCTGGCTCCACTGGAAGAGGGAGAGGGCGCTCTCGGCGAGCCCCAGGGCGAGCAGCACCTGGGCTCCGCGAACGGGGGTGGGAGGGGGCGGATTGGCCTTCTTGCTCATGCGTGCTCCGGAGGGGGGGTCATCAGGACGAGGAGGCGGGCGTTGCCGGGACCATCATTGGTGACGCCGTGCTCGACGCCCGCGGGTGCGAAGAGGGCGGCGCCGGGGCCGTGAGGGGCCTCGTCCGCGCCGATGCGGAAGCGGCACTGCCCTTCCAGGACGAGGTACACCTTGTCCGAGTGGGCGTGCTGGTGGGGTTTCTGGGTCTGGCCGGGCGCGAGGCAGTACACGTCCAGGAAGAAGCGCTCCGACTTGAAGAGGTTGTGTTTCTGGAGCTTCTCCGCGGAGAAGCCCATGAAGTCGGACAGGTGTTTCACATCCATCGTGGCATTCACTCCCGGGCCTCTATATAGCGACGGTCATGCAACCGCTGTCTCTGCATTTTCTTCACGAGCAGGCAGGCGCCCGCTTCCAGGAAGCCAACGGCCGCGAGGTCGTGGCCGATTATGGGGACGCGGAGGCCGAATACCGGGCGGCCCGGGAAAGCGTGGCCCTGCACGATGCCACCTACCGCGAAGCGCTGCGCATAACCGGGGAGGACCGTACAAGCTTCCTGCACGGCATGGTGACCCAGGACGTGAAGGGGCTGGCGGCCGGGGCCTCGGCCTACACCGCCCTCATCACCGTGAAGGGCGCCATGGTGGCCGACGCCCGGATCCTCCGCCGGGAGAACGACCTGGTGCTCGACCTGGAGCCGGGGCTGGGCGGCAAGGTCCGGGAGTTCCTGGAGAAGTTCCTCATCTCCGAGGACGCGGAGCTGCACGACGCCACGGAGGAGCAGGGGGTGCTGCGGCTGCTCGGCCCCCGGACGTCCGAGCTGCTCGGGGCCGTCCTGGGCCAGCCCTTCGCCCCCCTCGCCCCGCACACCACCCGGGCGGTCACCCTGGCCGGCCAGGACGTCCTGCTCCAGGGCGCGACCTGGCCCTCCCCCCCGGGCGTGGACGTGTGGGTGCCGCGCTCCGGACTGGAAGCGGTCTGGAAGGCGCTGGTGGCGGCGGGCTCGGGCTTCGGGCTCAAGCCCCTGGGCTGGCGCGCCCTGGAGGTGCTGCGGGTGGAGGCCGGGGTGCCGCGCTACGGCCAGGACATGGTCGACACCACCATCCCCCTGGAAGCCAACCTCACGCACGGCATCTCCTACAACAAGGGGTGCTACATCGGGCAGGAGGTCATCGCCCGCGCCACCTTCCGGGGACACATGAACCGGAAGCTGGCCGGCCTGCGCCTCGGCACGGCCGAGACGGCGCCCGGGACCGAGCTGAAGAAGGACGGCAAGAAGGTCGGCTGGCTCACCAGCGTGGTGCGCGCTCCGGGCTCCGGCCAGTCGCTGGCCCTGGGCTACGTGCACCGCGACCACCTGGAGCCGGGAACGGTGCTGACGGTGGGCGACGGACCCGCCGAGGCCACCGTGTCCGCGCTCCCCTTCGCCTGACGTCCGCGCCCTCCACCTCCGGCCCGGCTCATCCGGGACCCGGGGCATCCCGCACGGCAGCCACCTGATCGTCGCGCGGGTAGTACCCGTGCCCCGGCACGGGCTGGAGGCCCTCCACGGGCAGCTCCGTCCCCGGCCCGGCCGGCAGCACCAGGCGGGGCCGGGCCACGCACAACACCGTCTGCTCGCTGCCCGTGGGGTTGTCATAGCGGTGCGCCATGCCCCGCGGCCAATGGAAGGCCGTGCCGCGCGCCACCGGCTGGCCCTGCGCCAACAGCCCGGAGCCCAGCACCAGCTCACTCTCCTCTCCCTCCGGATGCGCGGGCATGGACAGGACACCGCCGGGCTTCACGCGCAGACGGTAGACGCCATAGCCGGTGCCCTCGTGCAGCACCTCCACGCGTCCGAACGACGTCTCCCGCTCCGCGTAGACCATCTCCCGCGCCGCGCGGTGCACCTGGAGCGAGGGCACCACCAGGCCACCGAGCGCCTGGGGCTTGGTGATGCGCACGGAGGCGGCCTCCAGGCGCGTGCGGGGCGAGTCCTCGCGGGGAGGCACGAGGAGGTAGTGACACACCGCCTCCGCCGCGGACTCCAGCAGCTCGAAGCGGCAGGCCTCCAGCAGGAAGCGCAGCTCTCCGGCCAGCCGCCCGTAGTGCACCGTGTCCCCGAGCCGTCCACTGGCTCCGGCCGAGCGGGTATCCAGGAAGAGCGCCACGTCGAGCCGCAGCGGCTGGGCCGCCACGCGCTCGCGGTTGTAGATGCCCACGATGCAGTCCACCGTGAGGCCTCGCAGCGCGATGACGTCCAGCGGCCGGCCCCGGTCGTCCATCACCTGGGGAGGATGAAAGGCTTCCGCGCTCACAGTTGCGCGCTCCGGCCACCGTCCACGGCGATCACCTGCCCGGTGACATACGGCGCCTCGCGGGCGAGGAAGAGCACGGTGCGGGCCACGTCCTCCACGCTGCCCACGCGGCCGAACGGGATGCGCGCGAGCGTCGCCTCGCGCTCGGCCGGGCCGAAGTTCTCGGGAAAGGCCACCGTGCCGGGAGACACGGCGTTGACGCGCACGTGCGGCGCCAGCTCCACCGCCAGCGCCCGGGTGAGCATGATGAGCGCCGCCTTGCTCACCGTGTAGTGCGCATACCCGCTCTCCGCCCGCTCCCCGCCGATGTCGGTGATGTGCACCACCAGCGGCTGCGTGCCCTGGCGCAGGGACGGCAGCAACGCCTGCGTCAGGAAGAAGGGCGCGTCCAGGTTCACCCCGAGCATCGTCCGGTACTGCTCGCGGGAGATGGAGCCGAAGGCCACCCGCTCATAGAGCCCCGCGTTGTGGACCACCACGTCCAGGGCCGGGTGCTCCGCGCGCACCCGCGCCCCCAGCTCATCCACCGCCCCGGGCTGGGACAGGTCCGCGGCGTAGACGGTGACACGGCGGCCGAGCGCCCGCAGCTCCTCGGCCAGTGCTTCCGCCGGCTTCATCGAACGATTCACGTGGAGCGCGAGGTCATACCCGGCATGGCCCAACGCACGAGCCACCGCGCTGCCCACGCGGATTCCAGCCCCTGTGACGAATGCGGTCCCCATATGGGCGGCATCCTTATCGCGGGCCGAGCAGGCGGGCGAGCCCCTCGACCCATCCCACCCCAAAAGTCCTTCCGCCCGAGATGACCGGTTGAGTCTCCCCCGCTGGCTGCTTAGGTTGAGCGGGAGAGGAGGATTCCAGGCCATGGCGGAAGTGCCCGAGGTGGAAACGCTGGTGCGCGACCTGCAACAAGCGGTGGTGGGACGGCGCTTCACCGGCGCGGAGGTGCTGGAGCCCGCGGCGGTGCGCTTCCCCTCGCACCGGGAGCTGTCCTCGCGCCTGGAGGGACGCCGTGTCACCGCCGCGCGGCGGCGGGCCAAGCTCATGCTCCTGTCACTGGACGACGGCCAGGTGCTGGCCCTCCACCTGATGCTCTGGGGCAACCTCGCGCTGCGGCCCGTGAGCGGCACGCGGCCCGAGGCCACCCTCGTGGTGTTCGGCCTCGAAGGGGGCGAGGAGCTCATCTTCAGCGACACCCTCGGCTATGCCCGGGCCGCGCTCGCCCCCGCGGACGAGCTGGCCGAGCGCCTGAAGTTGTCCGAGCTGGGGCCCGAGGCGCTCGCGGATGACTTCACCCCCGAGCTGCTCGCGCGGCAACTGCGCCGGCGCCGGGGGCCGCTCAAGACGGTGCTCCTCAACCAGCGCGTCCTCGCGGGGCTCGGCAACCGTGACGCCGACGAGAGCCTGTGGAGCGCGGGCCTTCATCCCCGCCGCTCCGCCGCCTCGCTGACGCCCACCGAGATGGGCCGCCTCCACCAGGCCATCCTCGAGGTGCTCGACGAGGGCATCCGCCTGCGGGGCACCCAGCGGGATCTCTTCGGCGTCCAGGGACAGGCCCTTCACCGCCGCCACGTGTTCGGCCGCACGGGCGAGCCCTGTCCCCGCTGTGGTACCGCGGTGCACGCGAGCAAGCTCGGCGGACGCAACACCCACTGGTGCCCGCACTGCCAGCCCGAGCACCCGTCCACCCACGCGCCCGCCCTGCCCCTGGGGCCCTGAACCCCGGGCCCCGGGACGTGCGGCTCAGACCCGGCCTTGGGCCTGCTGCGCGCGCTCGATGCTCTCGAAGAGCGCGCGGAAGTTGCCGAAGCCGAAGCCCTGGTCACCCTTGCGCTGGATGAGCTCGTAGAAGAAGGGACCCGCCCTCTGGTCCTTGTAGAGCCCCGCCCCTTCCTGCATGAAGATCTGCAGCATGTAGCTGTGCTCGCCGCCGCCATCCACGAGCACCTGCAGGTCGCGCAGCACCTCGACGTCCTCGTCGATCTTCTTGATGCCCAGCTTCTGGATGTGCTCGGGCAGCACGTCGTAGTAGGAGCCCGGCGTCGGCATGAAGTTCACGGCCTTCTGGTCGCGCATCTCACGCACGGTGGTGAGGATGTCCTTCACGATGAGCGCCAGGTGCTGCACGCCATCACCCCGGTTGTCCTCGTTGAAGAGGTTGACCTGCGAGGCCTTGAAGAACGGGCGCAGGGGCTCGTTGTTGGCGAACTTCACCCGGCTCGCCGGATCCCACATCACCTCGGAGCGCAGGCCCGAGCCGTGCGAGCGCTTCTGCTGCGCCTTCACGTCCTCGGTGTGGAACTGCACCTCCCAGAACTTCTCGAAGCCCATGACATGCTCCATCCACAGGAGCATGGGCTTCATCGTCTGGAAGTTGGTGGTGATGTGGTCCACGTGGCTGAAGCCGTAGCGGTTGGTGCCACCGCGCGGCTCGGGGTGCGCCACGAAGCCCGGAAAGAGAGGCTGATACCCATCGCGCTGGATGAAGCGGAAGGTGGTGTCGCCAAAGGGCGTGGTGATGGAGAACTGGGCGAGCTTGCCGCCCTTCTCGTCCGTGTAGCGCTCGATGTCGTTGATGAAGGTGGCGCCGCGCTCCTCCAGCAGACGGAAGGTCTTCTCGATGTCCTCCACCTGGAAGTTGAGCGTGCCCACGCCGTCCGGGTGCTTGCGCAGATAACGCCACGCCCGGCCGCCCTCGCCCACCGGCTGGCTCACCACCAGCACGATCTGCCCCGCCTGGAAGACGACGGACTTCTGCTTGCCCTTGGCCTCCAGCTCGGGGGAGGACACGCCCCGCTCCGTGAAGTCCATCCCATTCACATAGAAGCGGCGGCTGCGCTCCAGGTCGGACACATACCAGTGAACGCTCTCCAAACCCTTGATGCCCAGCGATTCAAGCTTTGCCATGTGTCATCGGCTCCTTTGGTGCGTCGCGATTCAATGTGCTGCGAAAACCAGTTCAAGCGGGGACCGCGTCGGGCTGCCGGTCCGCGTGGGCCGCCTGGAAGGCGGGAAGGGAGGCACACGCCGCTTCCACGCGGGTGAGCAGTCCATACGGCTGGAGATCGACTCCAAAACGCCGGGCGGAATAAAGCTGGGGCACCAGGCACACGTCGGCGAACGACACGCTGTCCCCCACGCAGTAACGGCCCGCCGTCTCCTGGGCCATCGCCTGGAACGCCTCCAGCCCCCGATCAATCCAACGCGCGGCCCAGGCCTTGTCATCGCCCTTCCACTCGCTCTTGATGTGCTGGAGGACCATCAGGTTCTGAAGCGGCTGGATGCCCGAGTTCACCACCTCCGACAACATCCGGACCCGGGCCCGGAGAATGGGGTCGGCCGGCAGCAGGGCAGGCGAGGGATGGCGCTCCTCGAGGTACTCGAGGATGGCCAGGGACTGGCTCAGGTAGTGGACCCGGCCTCCCTCGGTGAACTCCAACAGGGGCACCGTGCGCTGGGGGTTGAGGGCCCGGTAGGCCTCGGAGTGCTGCTGGCCTCCGTCCTTCACCAGGTGCACGGGCACGTACTCGTACGACAGGCCCTTGAGGTTGAGCGCGATGCGCACCCGCCACGAGGAGGACGAGCGCCAGTAGTTATGGAGCCTCACCCCGCCACCACCTTCTGGGAGATGCGGCCGAACAGGCTCGTGCCCTCCGGGCCGAACATCTCGATGTCGATCGTGTCGCCCACCTTCATGAAGGGCGTCCGGGGCGCGCCCTGCTCGATGGTCTCGATCATCCGCCGCTCGGCGAGGCAGGAGATGCCCCGGGCGCGCTCCTCGTTGGACACGGTGCCGCTGCCGAGGATCGTCCCCGCGGTGAAGGCGCGCGTCTTGGCGATGTGTTGAATCAAATCGAAGAAGGAGAAGTGCATCTCCGGGCCGGCGTCCGTGTCGCCCACCACCTGGCCATTGAGGGTGGAGCGCAGGCGCAGGTGGACCCGGCCGTCCTTCCACGCCGCGCCCAGCTCGTCCGGGGTGAGCGCGAAGGGGCTGAAGGCGGTGGAGGGCTTGCCCTGGAAGAAGCCAAAGCCCTTGGCGAGCTCGGCGGGGATGAGGTTGCGCAGGGTGACGTCATTGCAGAGCATCACCAGCTTCACGTACCGGCCCGCGTCCTTCGCCTGGGTGCCCAGCGGCACGTCACCGAGGATGACGGCCACCTCGGACTCGAAGTCCAGGCCCCAGCCCTCATCGGGCAGCACCAGGTCCTGCGTGGGCGCGAGGAAGGTGCCCGAGCCGCCCTGGTAGACGAGGGGATCCGTCTTGAGCGTGGCGGGGGGCTCGGCGTTGCGCGCCTTGCGCACGAGCACCACGTGGTTGAGGTAGGCGCTGCCGTCCACCCACTCGTAGGCGCGGGGCAGGGGCGAGTGCAGGGCGCGCACGTCGAGCGGCTCGCCGCGCACGCGGCCCGACTCCAGCTCCTCGGCCAGGGCGCGCAGCCGGGGCTCCAGCGCGTCCCATTGGTCCAGCGCGGCCTGGAGCGTGGGAGCCACGTCGGTGGCGGGCACGAATGCCGACAGGTTCCGCTTGACGACGATGAGCCGTCCGTCGCGCGTTGCGTCCTTGAGGGTGGCGAGCTTCATGCGTCGAGCTCCTGGCAGGTGGCTTGCCCCCCGGCTTTTCCGCACCGGAGCACGGGGTGTCAAGCGGAAGGCGGGCACCTCGCACCGCGTTATGCGGAGCATCGCTCATGCGATGCCAGGACTTCGATTCATGGACACCATTCAGCTAAAGCGAATGGTCTCAATCCAGACAGGTGAGCGTCAGCTCCATCACCGCCACCACGCGGCCTTCCACCGACGCCCAGCAGTCGAAGTAATGGTCGCGGCCCTTCACGGCCAGCCGGTGGGCGTCGAAGCGCACCGTCTCCCCGGCGTGGGCGAAGCTCTCGGTGCGCACGTCCCCGTGTGTCACGAGGTAGCGCGCCGGCTCCCGGCCCTCCTCCTGGCCCAGCAGCGTGCCCGCCAGTCCACACAGGCCCTCCACCACCGCCGCCATCGGCAGCACCGGGAACAGCACGAAGTGGCCCTGGCACAGCTCCGGACCCACCGGGCCAAGCGTGCCCCACAGGCACTCCCCCTCGCGCACCACGTCCCGCAGGGACGGAAGCGGACCCTGGACGACGGGGCCCTGGCACGGGCCCTCGGACCGGGGATCCTGCCGCGTTCCCTGGAACAGCCGCACGAAGGACTCCGCGTGCAGCACGTTGTAATCCACGCCCATCGCGAAGAGCGGCTGGCCGTCGGGATCCGACAGCAGCGCGTGCGCGATCGCCGTGCGCCGCTGGTTGAACTCCGCCTTCGCCGAGCCCTGCAACGGCTGGGTGGCCAGGGGCAGCGGCCCCTCGTGGAGCCGCTCCACCCACGCGCGCCGGGGCAGGTAGCAGTGCGGACCCTCGCTCGGGTTCACCAGCGACGCCGCGCACGCGCCGAGGACCGACAGGTGCCGGTACACCTCCGAGGCATGCAGGGGCGAACACTCCACCCCCGGCCGCGGCTCCACGGGCAGACGCGCCACCACCTCGCCCCGCCCCACCGCCTTCACCTCCTGCAACGCGAAGTAGGGCTCACTCACACAAATGCGAGAGAACAACTCCGGCCGGCTCAGCTCCCGCTGGAGCTTTTCCCTTTCGGGCGCGAAAGGCAGGTGCCCCCCCCAGAGCGTCATCAACGCGGGAGTCGCCAGCGTGGAGATGGCGGGCGTGAACGACAGGCCCGTGGAAGACCGGGGGGCGCGTCCCATGTGGAAAGCCTCGGGTGAAGAACCCACCCGCGCGGAATGGGTCCGTGGCGACAGCGAACGTGCCAGAGCAGACACGAGCTGAATTCTATCCCATTCAGGGGGTGGCGTCCTGATTTGTCACCTGCCGAGCAACCCCATGAAAACCCTGAGGCCGCCGCGCGCGACCCAGACGTTCTCACCGCGTGAGAGCCCACCCGGGAGGCACAAATGCGACGTGTAGGATTCGCCTCGTCATGGGACCCGACCCCTCCGAAGGCTGGTGCGAGCCGGAGCAGGTGGGGTGCTGAGCGGACTGGTCGGACTGCTGTGCGCGACGACGCTCGTCTACTTCAGCGGCGGACCCCTCAGCCCCTCCTTCCACGTGTTCGGCGCCCTGCCGAATGATCGCCGCGCGGCAAGAGGCCCACCACGCCCGGCTCCAGGCGCTGGAGCAGCTCGCGGAGAGCGAGCGCCTGCGCGGACGCGCCGAGCGGGAGCGCGCCGAGGTGGAGCGGCTCGTGCTTGGGCGAGGCCGAGGAGGGCGCGCTGGAGGAAGCCCCGCACGAGGCGAGTGGCCTCGGTGCGACCGGGCCGGGAGGGCGAGGTGTCGTTGGAAATCGAACCGGAGTTGTCGGCGGTACGGCTGAGCCAGCGGCACATGGTGCAGGTGTTGGTCAATCCGCTGCTCAACGCCGCGGACGCGGTGGAGGCCGCGACCCCCCGCGCCGCGCGCACATCACGGTGAGCGCGCGGCGGGAGGGACAAGCGGTGTGCCTGCGGGTGGAGGACCCTGGTGGCGCAACCCCCCTCCCGGTCCGTCATGAGGGCAGGCAGACGGAAGTGAACTTCGCGGCGGGGAGGACGTCGGGAATCCACCGGCCCCGCGGAATGGGGTGCCGCGGAAGGGGCTCGGGATTATCTTCCAAGAAGTCCCGATACGACAGCCAACCTCACGCAGGGAGCCACGCCATGACGTTCGCTGCTCTCGCCGTCCAGGATGCATGCCTTTTCAATGAGGCCGCGGAGACACTCGCTCAGGTATACGCCATCCTCTTCGAGGAGGGGAACTCCAGCAAACTCAGCCGTTTCGCGCGGATGCCGGGAGCCCCCGGCTGCTTCGTTCAAATCCCTCCCGCCTCGCGCGCGAAGCTGCGCGGCTGAGGCACGCGGGCCGCGCGTCTTCCCCGCCTGCTCTGCCCGCGGGCGCCCGGCCCGTCGTCCTCTCCTCGCCGTGCGCCCGCCGTGTTCAATCCCCACCTTTGGATGACAACGGAGGTGGTCGACATGGCAGGCGTGCGCGCATCCAAGGCCAAGAAGATGCAGGCCGAGGCATCCCAGGCTTCAGACCGCTCGAGGAAGGGGCGGAACAAGGTGCCCAAGGTGTCCCGGGCCGACAAGAAGAAGGGCAGTGAGTCCCGGGGAAGAGGAGGCCAGCCCCCGAGGGGGTAGGCCAGGCGGAAGTGACGACGTCCGGCGCGATGGAGCTGCGTGGCAACCCGGCTCCATGCGCCTGGGCGTCCGAGCCGAGACCTCCAGCCGGCACGAGGACGGCGCCGGTCAAGCTGGACTCCGGAACAAGACGCCCCTCCGCGCGCTCACTCGCTCGGGGGGACCGAGGGCGGAGCCTCCGCTTCCTTCTTGCCGAAGAGCCGCTTGAGGAAGGCGAACGCGGCCACGGCGAGCAGGACGATGGCCTTCTTGCCGGCCACGAGCACGCCCAGGATGACATTCCAGAACTTGGCGAAGAGACCCACCTTCACCAGCTTGGCGGCGCCCACGCCCGCGCCTCCGAGCACCAGGCCGGCGAGGCCATATTCGGCCACCTTGTCGGTGCCGGCCTGGAAGTCCTCGTAGCGCGCGCCCGGGTTGAATCGGGTGTTCGCGAGCAGCTTCGCCACGTGCGGCTTGCTGTCCACGAGGCCCAGCGGATCCACCACGAGATTCATGGACACGTAGCCGCGGCGCCCCAACACGCGCGTGCTGTAGTTCACCGACGCGCCATCGTCCGAGCGGGCCTCGAGTGCCCAGATGAGCTCGTGGTGAACCTTGTCGTAGTGCGGGACCTCGGTCCAATCACTCACCTGCAAGGGCTTGAAGCCGCGCTCCACGCGCTCCTTGTTGGCCTCCTCGGTGCCCTCCTTGATGGCGGTGAGGATCTCCTTGGCGTCGAGCTCCTCGTCGTCCTTGATGTAGCCCTCGTCCGCGTAGCGGACGACCACGAACCACCGTGACGACTCGTCCTTGGCCGTGACCACGCCGAGCAGGTTGTCGTTGTAGAAGGAGCCATTCATCTCCATCATCCGCGCGGCCTCGGCCTTCTCGAGGAACAGGTGCTCCTCGGGCAGCGCCAACGTGAGCTCATGGCCGAGGTCCACCTCGCGGGGACCGGGTTGCCAGTTGAACGCCGGCCCGGCTTCGCCCTCGGGCTGCTCACCGGGAGCCGCCGCGGGGTCCTCATCCCGCGAAGGGTTGGGGGCAGCCCACACCAGCAGGGGCAACAACACGGCGGCGACAGTCCAGCTCCGAGCGATTCGCATCGCACGTCCTCTCTTCTTCATCACGGCGGGGAAGTGAGAGCGCGGTATAGCCGCCCGGGGCTCGCGCGCACAATCCCCAGGAGGAGCCCGTGCGCGGCCCGACGAGTTCTCGAGCGAGGATGATTTCGCAAATCAATCTCAGGATCTCCTCCCGTGTCAAGCCCGATCGGCCATGACACGCGAATATTCCAATGCCAGTCACCGCTGTAGGAGCGGGCCCACACCCAACGCCATTCACATTCGCAGACCGTGAGAAATGGAAAAGACAGACTTCCATGGCAATTCCGTTGACATGTCTCGGTGGCACGTGCCAGCCTTTGCACTGTCTCGAACGGAGACGACGAGGGGCCCCCCCGGCATCGAGACGTTCCACACGATGCCCCTCGAGAAGACGACACCACCATGGATTACCTCATCATCGGCGCGGGCCCGGCGGGGCTGCAATTGGGCTATCTGCTCGCCAAGACGGGCCGGAGCTTCCGCATCCTCGAGGCGGGCTCCTCCGCGGGTACGTTCTTCAAGACCTATCCGCGCCACCGCACGCTCATCTCCAGCAACAAGGTCTACAACGGCACGAGCGACCCCGAGCTCAACCTGCGCATGGACTGGAACTCGATCCTGTCCGATGACCCGGAGCTCCTGTTCACCAAATACACGGACCGCTACTTCCCGCCCGCCGACGTGATCGTGAAGTACCTGAGTGACTTCGCGAGCAAGACCCAGCTCCCCATCGAGTACGACACCCGCGTCACCCGCGTCAGCCGTACCCCGGACGGTGGCTTCCGCGTCGAGACCCAGCAGGGACGCACCTTCGAGGCGAAGCGGCTCATCGCCGCCACGGGCGTCACCAAGCACAACATCCCCCCCATCCCCGGCATCGAGCACGCGGAGCTCTACGGGGAGGTGTCCGTGGACCCCAAGGACTTCATCAACAAGCGCGTGCTCATCATCGGCAAGGGCAACTCCGCCTTCGAGACCGCCGACAACCTCATCCCCACCGCCGCCGTCATCCACGTCGCGGGCCCGTCCTCCATCCGCATGGCGTGGCGCACCCACTACGTGGGCCACCTGCGCGCGGTGAACAACAACTTCCTGGACACCTACCAGCTCAAGTCCCAGAACGCCCTGCTGGATGGCAACATCCTGCGCATCGAGAAGCAGGACAACGGCTTCGTCGTCACCCTGAGCTTCTCGCGCGCCAACGAGGTCACCAAGGACCTGCGCTACGATCGCATCATCCTCTGCACGGGCTTCCGCTTCGACGCGTCCATCTTCGACGAGAGCTGCCGGCCCGAGCTGGTCATCCGCGACCGCTTCCCCAACCAGACCGCCGAGTGGGAGTCCACCAACGTCCCGGGCCTGCACTTCGCGGGCACCATCGGCCAGGTGCGTGACTTCAAGAAGTCCACCGGCGGCTTCATCCACGGCTTCCGCTACAGCGTGCGCGCCCTGCACCGCATCCTCGAGCGCAAGTACCACGGCGCCGAGTGGCCCCACCAGGTGCACCCGGCCAGCCCCGATGCCCTCATGGAGGCGGTGCTCGCCCGCGTCAACCGCAGCTCCGGCCTCTGGCAGCAGTTCTCCTTCCTCGGCGACTCCATCCTCGTGGGTCAGGACGGCCAGGCGAAGTACCTCGAGGAGGTGCCGCTCGCCTACACCCAGGACAGCTCGTTCGGCGACACCCCGTGCCACTTCACCATCAGCCTCGAGTACGGCCCGGGCCACGCGGACGTGGATCCCTTCGACGTCGAGGTGGGCCGCATCGCCCAGAACGACGCCATGCGCTCCGGCGAGGGCCGCTACCTGCACCCCGTGGTGCGCTGCTACCACCAGCGTGAACTCGTGGCGACGCACCACGTGACCGAGAACCTCGAGAACGACTGGACGAGCGAGACCGTCCACCGCGGTCCCCTGCGCGCCTTCTTCGAGCGGGAGCTCGCCCGGGCCGCCGGGAAGAACAACCGCCCCGCGGCCTGAGCACCCACGGCCCCCCAAGCGATGAAGGCCCTCTCCCTGCGGGAACTCGAGGCCGCGGCCCGCGCCCTCCTCGAGCCCGGTATCCATGATCTCTTCGCGGGGGGCTCCGATGACGAGGTGTCGCTCCGGGCGAACGAGGACGCGTTCGCCCGGGTCGGCCTCGTGCCGCGGGTGCTCCGCGGACGGGGCGCCCCCCGGCTCGACACCGAGCTGCTCGGCTGCCGCGCCTCCATGCCCATCGTCCTCGCGCCCACCGCCTTCCACCGGCTGGCCCATCCGGAGGGCGAGCGCGCCACGGCTCGGGCCGCCGCGGCCGCGGGCGCCATCTTCACCGTGAGCATGGCGTCCACCACCGCCATCGAGGACATCGCCCAGGCGGGCGGTCCCCTCTGGTTCCAGCTCTACCTCCAGCCCGACCGCGGCTTCACCGAGGCGCTCGTGCGGCGCGTGGAGGCCGCGGGCTGCAAGGCGCTCGTCGTCACCGTCGACTCGCCCGTGTTCGGCCGCCGCGAGCGCGACCTGCGCAACGGCTTCATGGATCTGCCGCCCGGCCTGTGCTGCGAGAACATGCGCCCGCTCGGCCCCGACGGCCAGCGCGGCCCGGCGCGCTCCATCGCGTTCTCCCCCACCCTGTCCTGGGCGGACGTGGACTGGTTGCGCGAGCTCACCTCCCTGCCCATCGCCCTCAAGGGCGTGCTGCACCCGGAGGACGCGAAGCGGGCCCTGGACAGCGGCGTCGACGCGCTCTTCGTCTCCAACCACGGGGGCCGGCAGCTCGACACCGTCCCCGCGCCCCTCGAGCTGCTTCCACGCCTCGCCGACGCCGTCGGGGACCGGCTCCCCCTGGTGCTCGATGGGGGCGTGCGGCGCGGCACGGATGCCCTCAAGGCCTTCGCCCTCGGCGCCCGCGCCGTCGCCATCGGCCGCCCCGTGCTCTGGGGCCTCGCGGTGGGCGGCGAGCCCGGCGTGGCCCATGTCCTCTCGCTGTTGCGCTCGGAGCTCGAGCGCGCCCTGGCCCTGTGCGGTTGCGGCTCGGCGGACGACGCCAGCCCCGAACTGCTGCACTTCTCACGATGGGAACCCCGATGGCGAACTTCCTGACATCCCGCCTGCCCGCCGCGATCATCGGGCTGCGCACGCGCATCTTCACGCGCATCAACGGAGAGGAAGGCCTCCCCGTCCCCAGCGAGCGCATCGACGTGTCGCGCTTCAAGGAGCTGTACTCGCACCCCGCCGCCAACGGCCGGAGCGAGGGCGCCGGCCTGTCCGACCTCTTCTGGTACTGGCTGTCCCCCGGCGCCGAGCTGCACCAGGAACACCTCGAGCCCGGTGAGCGCTACGAGGAGGTCGCCCGGGTGACGAAGCGCATCCTCGCGCTGCCGCGAAAGAGCGCGGAGGAACTCGCGGCCCGGTGCGCGGCGCGCGTCCTCGACGAGCAGGGCTTCCAGAAGGCGACGCTCGTGCGCCTGCGCGACCTGATGATGCCCATCTGGGCCGAGTTCTATTACGAGGTCGTCTTCGGCGAGCCGTGCCCCCGCGAGGCGCACGAGCTCATCGTGGGCAACGCGGACGACGTCGTCACCTCGCTCAAGGGCTCGAGCCTCCGCCACATGCGCCGGCGCCTGCGGCTCACGCGCTATCTGCGCGGGCGGCTTGAGGCGGGCCACGTCGCGCACGAGCTCCCCTCCTGGATGTCCCTCGAACAGCGGGCGCTCTACCTGCAAGGCGTCTTCTTCAACACCGCCGTGGTGCAGATGTCCGAGGCCATGGCCCACCTGCTGCTCTTCCTCGCGCAGGACCCCACCGTCCAGCAGCGGCTCGCGGACACGCTGGAGGACGATCGCTACCTGGACCGGATCATCACCGAGTCCCTCCGGGTCCACCCCCTCTTCGGCATCGCCCACCGCATCACCACCGACGACATCACGCTCGAGGGCGTGCCCCCCATCCCCAAGGGCTCGGTCCTCTGCTTCAACTATCAGGCCTACCACCACGCGGGCTTCGAGGACCCGGGCCGCTTCGATCCGGATCGCTGGCTGAGTCAGTCGACGAAGGACGTGAACTACATGCCCTTCGGGGCCGCGGCGAACCGGCCCTGCCCCGCCCAGGCCATCGCCCTCGTCACCATGCGGGCCGTGGCCCGGGAGACGATCCGGCGCTTCCGGGCCTTCTCGACGGCGACCCACACGCGCTCGCTGCCCCACCGCGGGCCATGCGTGCTGGAGCCGAGGGAGCGGCCCGAGCCCCGCGCGCGCGAGCGCCTCCTCGCGGCCATGAGCGCCCGTGAGCCGTGGGAGGACGTCGGACGAAGCGTGCTGCAGCTCGTCCTGGGCACGTACATGGTCCTCGACGCGCGCCGGCTCAAGCTGTGCCAGCGCTACTTCGAGGCCGAGCGCAAGGCCGCGCCCCCCAGCGCCCAACCCTCCGGGTGCCCCTTCTCCGGAGTCCGCCCCCCCTTGAACGAAAAACGGAGTGCATGATGGAACGTCCCACGGATTCAGAGCTGCTGAAGGCGTGCGTGGCCCGGATGGGCTCACGGCTCCAGCCGGTGGAGGAGAGCGCGCTGCGCCACTGGTGGGCACGCGAGCATGGGCACCAGAGCGCCTTCGCGAACACGCTCCTCGCGACCCCCGAGTCCCATTGGGCAGCCGCCATCCTCCAGCACCCCGCGGCCCGCCACCCCTGGTATGGCCAGCTGGCCCACGAGGTGGGCGTGCGCGAGTACGCGACGTTCCTCCTGGAGAACGCCGCCTACCCCTCCTTCCTCCCGCTCGTGCGGCGCACGCTCGACCTGCCGCTCACCGACACCGCGCGCACCGCCATCGTCCGCAACATCGAGGACGAGCAGGTGCCCGTCCCCCACGCCGACCTGATGCGGCGGCTGTTCCTCGCGGTGAAGGCGAAGGCCAGCCCGGACCTCCCCCTCGCGACGTACCCGAGCCTCATCGATCGCTGCCTCGTCCTCTACTACGGCTACTACCTCGAGCCCTGGAACCTCATCGGCTCGCTCTTCGCGACCGAGGCCATCGCCCATTACCGGCTCGAGCACATGGGCAAGGGGCTCGAGCGCCTGGGCTTCGCCGCCGCCGACATGGAGTTCATCCGCGTCCACCTCGCCTGCGACGACGACCACGCCCGCGACTGGGGCGACAACGTCATCGAGGAGAGCGTGCGGCGCGATCCGCGCGTGCGCCTGCCCATCGCGCAAGGCATCGCGGCGGCCCTCGAGACCTCCGCGCGCTACTTCAACGACCTGTGCCTCCGGGCCACTCGCCCGGACTTCTTCGCCGAGGTGCACCCATGAACCCACTCGAGCTGATCCCCTCCCTCATCCAGGCCACCGCCGAGAGCGCTGATTCAGCCGTTGGCAGCAAGGCGGAAGAACTCGTCCTGCACCTGCTCTTTCAGTTCATCGCCATCCTCACCACGACACGCCTGGTCGTGTACGTGGCCCGCAAGCTCGGTCAGACGGACGTCTCGGGGGAGATCCTCGCGGGGCTGGTGCTCGGCCCCAGCATCCTGGGCGCCCTCGCGCCGGGTCTGATGCACACCTTGTTCGACGGCTCCACCTCGCAGACCTTCGTCGGACTCTCCCAGGTGGGCCTCATCCTGTTGATGTTCCAGATCGGCCTGGAGTTCGAGTTCAAGGCCAACCTGGGCACGTCGAAGAAGTCCATCGTGGTGGTGAGCATGGTGGGGCTGTTGCTGCCCTTCGCCATGGGCTATCTGACCGCCCCCTGGTTCCATGAGCGGCTCGCCGAGCCCCGGCCCGCCCTGTTCGGGTTCCAGCTCTTCTTCGGCATCGCCATGTCCATCACCGCCATCCCCATCCTGGGGCGGATCTTCATGGAGCTGCGCCTGTCCCACACGCGCGTGGCGGCCCTGAGCATCGGCGCGGCGGCCATCGATGACATCGCCGGGTGGCTGCTGCTGGGCGTCGTGACGCTGCTCGTGCAGCACCAGTTCGCGCCCTCCAAGCTCCTCTTCCGGGCGGGAACGCTCGCCGCGTACGTCGCCTTCGCGCTGCTGGTGGTGCGGCCGCTCCTCAAGCGCTTCGTGAGCACCCACCTGCGGCGCCGCGGCGGGCTCCAGGCGAGTGCCGTGGCCCTGATCCTGCTCGTGGTCTTCGCGTCCGCGTCCATCACGTCGCTCATCGGCGTGTTCGCCATCATCGGCGGGTTCGTCATGGGCGCGGCCCTGCACGACGACCGCCAGTTCGTGAACGAATGGAAGACGCGGGTGTCCCCCCTGGTGAACACGTTCTTCCTCCCCCTCTTCTTCACGTACACGGGGCTGCGCACGAACGTCGGCTCGCTGTCCTCCCTGCGCGAGGTGGGCATCTGCCTGCTCGTGATGGCGGTGGCGTTCGTCTCCAAGTTCGGAGGCGCCTACGTGGGGGCCCGCCTCGTCGGCGAGGACCACCGCTCGTCCCTGGTGCTCGGCGTCTGCATGAACACCCGGGCCCTCATGGAACTCATCGCGCTCAACGTGGGGTACGACCTGGGCGTGCTGCCCCGGAGCATGTTCACCATGCTCGTGCTCATGGCCATCGTCTCCACCTTCATCGCCACCCCGCTCATCCGCTGGTTGATGCGCGGAGAGGAGCGCGACCCCACCCCCATCACCCTGGATGCTCCCTCGCTCCCACACGGAGCGTGAGGGCGCGCGTAATATTTCTTCATCCAAGGGAAGCCCGCCCGACATGTCCCGGCGGCATCCTGCGGTGCGATAGGGGGAGCAACTCCCCCATCCGCCGTGCCCAGGCCGTATCTTCACCCCAGTGGACCAGGGCAGGCCCCGCGCGGCAGGAGGAATCGGGACATGGAGGAGACAACACACTCCCCTTCGGAGGAAGGCACCATCCAGGTGCTGCTGGTGGAGGACGATGACCGGCTGGCGCGGCTCACCAGCCGCTACCTCCAGGAGCATGGGCTGCTCGTCACCGTGGCGAGCACGGGCCCCGAGGGCCTCACCGAGGCCAACCGCCACGCCTACGACGTCATCCTCCTGGACGTCATGCTCCCCGGGAGAGATGGCATCGAGGTGTGCCGCGAGCTGCGCACCCGCAGCGACATCCCCATCATCATGGTGACGGCGCGCGGCGAGGAGGTCGATCGGGTGATCGGCCTGGAGACGGGCGCGGACGACTACCTGGCCAAGCCCTACTCCCCCCGCGAGCTGCTCGCGCGTATCCGCGCCCAGGTGCGCCGGGCCCGCGGACGTGCCGGCCCCTCGTCCCAGCCCATCCAGGCGGGCAAGCTGTCGCTCGATCCCCGGAGCCTGCGCGCCACGCTGGATGGCAAGGTGCTGCCGCTCACCACCTATGAGTTCGCCCTCCTGCGGGTGCTCGCCGAGCGCGCGGGCCGCGTGCTCAGCCGCGAGCAACTGCTGGATCTGGTCAAGGGCAACGCGGAGGAGGTCTTCGACCGCTCCGTGGACGTCCACATCTTCCGCATCCGCCAGAAGATCGAAGAGGACCCGCGCAACCCGAAGCTCCTGCGCACCGTGCGCGGCGCGGGCTACCTGCTCGCCAGCGGAGAGGAGTCGTGAGCCCGCGGCGGCCTCGTTTCGCCAGCCGGCTGCTGCTGCGCATCTACCTGGTGGGCGTCGCGCAGGTGGTGCTCTTCCTGGTGTGCATGACGTTCCTGCAGAAGTACGTCCTGGATGCGCCCTGGAAGGAGGGCGTGGAGCGAGACATGGCCAGCCGGGTGGCCGAATGGTCCTCCTCGAGGAACGACCCCGACGCGCTCCAGGCCGCGTTGCAGGAGATGCGCCCGGGAGCCAGGGCGACGGTGCTCACCCCCGATGGCCGGCTGCTCGGCGCCAACATCTCACCGCCCCTCGAGGCCCTTTCCCCGAAGATGCTCCGCGAGCTCGAGGAGAAGCGGGTGATGCTCTACTCCGAGCGGCCCCACCGGGTCGCGGTGGCCATCCCCGAGACGGGTCCCCTGGAGGCCTATGCCCTCATGCAGGAGACTCGGCCACCGCGGCCGCCCCCACCCCCCAGCCGCCTGATGCTGCCCCTCTTCATCATGATGGGCAGCCTGGCCGTCACGTCGCTCTTCTTCGCCCGGACCCTGGCGGTGCCCCTGCAGAAGCTGGCGGCCGCGGCGCGCTCGCTCGGCGAGGGCAACCTGAGCACGCGCGTGGGCCTGCGCCGCCGCGACGAGCTGGGGCAGGTATCCGATGCGTTCGACGAGATGGCCGAGCGCATCACCCACCTGCTGCGCTCGCAGAAGGAGCTGCTCGCCAACGTGTCGCACGAGCTGCGCACCCCCCTGGCCCGCATCCGCGTGGCGTTGGACCTGGCCAACGAGGGCGACGCCGTGCTCGCGCGCGAGTCGCTCGCGGACATCGCCGAGGACCTGTCGGAGTTGGAGCGGCTGGTGGACGACGTGCTCACCACGGCCCGGTTGGATCTCACCACCACGCAGATGCCGGGAGCCACCCCGCCCCTGCGCCTGGAGCGGGTGGAGACGCGCGCCCTGGTGGACAAGGCCGCCGCGCGCTTCCGCTCCGCCCGGCCCGAGCACACACTGGACGTGCGGATGGATTCCACGCTGCCCGAGCTGGAGGCGGATCCCGTGCTGCTGCGCCGGGCCCTGGACAACCTGCTCGACAACGCGGGCAAGTACTCCGAGCCCCACAGCACGGTGCGCCTGAGCGCCCGGCGCTCCGGAAATGGCCTGGAGGTGGAGGTCGCCGACCAGGGCATCGGCATCGACGAGAAGGACATGGCGCAGCTCTTCACGCCCTTCTTCCGCAGCGACCGGAGCCGGGCACGGCGGACCGGCGGCGTGGGGCTGGGGCTCGCCCTGGCGCGCCGCATCGTCGTCGCCCATGGCGGCTCCCTGTCCCTGGAAAGCCAGCCGGGTCAAGGAACAACGGCCCGGGTCCAGCTTCCCGGGGCCCCCGCCGTGTAGCAGCCAACCAGGCTCGGCGTCACATTTCGTAATCTGCACTTCATCCATCCAAATGCTCTGGAGCTTAATTCTTGGACCATGAGGCCCATGAGTGAGCTGCCACAGCGAGACGAGAAGTCCTCCCCGTCCACCCAGAACCGCCCCGCGCCCGCCGAGCCCGCCCGGCGCAGAAGCCCACCCCGCGGCTGGGGCTGGTGGTTGCTGGGCCTCGCGGTCATCGCGGCCGCGGGCGCCTGGTTCTTCTGGCCCCGGCCGAAGGATCCGGCCGCCAACTTCGAGCTGACCCGGGTACAGCGGCGCACCGTCGAGGCGCGGGTGTCGGCGACCGGCACCCTGTCCGCGCTCGTCACGGTGCAGGTCGGCAGTCAGGTGTCCGGCCGCATCCAGGAGATCCTCGTCGACTACAACTCGCTGGTGAAGAAGGGCCAGGTGATCGCCCGCATCGATCCCCAGCTGCTCCAGGCGGCCCTGGAGCGCAGCCGGGCCAACCTGCTGTCCGCGAGGGCCGGTGTGCAGCGCGCCCGCGTGGAGGCGCAGAACGCCAAGTTGCAGGCGGATCGGGCCCGGGCGCTGCGGGCCCAGCAGTTCATCGCCCAGGCGGATCTGGACACCGCCGAGGCCACCGCCCAGTCGGCCCAGGCCCAGGTGACGTCCGCCGAGGCGGCGCTCGCCCAGGCCCAGGCGGCGCAGAACGAGGCCGAGGTGAACGTGCGCTACGCCACCATCGTGTCGCCCACGGATGGCATCGTCATCTCGCGCAGCGTGGACGTGGGCCAGACGGTGGCCGCGTCGCTGCAGGCGCCCACCCTGTTCACCATCGCCGAGGACCTGCGCAAGATGCAGGTGAACACCAGCATCGCCGAGTCCGACGTGGGCCGGCTGCGCGACGGCATGGCCGCGACCTTCACCGTGGACGCCTGGCCGGGGCAGACCTTCGAGGGCGTCATCCGGCAGATCCGCAACGCGGCCCAGACGGTGCAGAACGTCGTCACCTACGACGCCGTCATCGACGTGCAGAACCCGGAGATGAAGCTCAAGCCGGGCATGACGGCCAACGTCAACATCGTCACCGCGCGCGGCGAGAACGTGCTCACCGTGCCCAACTCGGCGCTGCGCTTCCGTCCCCCCGCTCCCCCCGAGGGCGGCAGGTCCGGAGGCCGGGGTGGCGCGGAGGGGCAGGAGGCCGCCGCGGCGCCGCCGCCCGCCGGCACCAAGACGGTGTACGTGCTGCGCCAGGGGCGTCCCGTGCGCGTGAACGTGAAGACCGGCGTGACGGATGGCTCGTACACGGAGGTCGAGGGTGAGCTGAACGAGGGCGACCAGGTCATCACCGCCCTGAGCACGGCGGGGGCGGCGGGCACGGGCGCGGCTCCGGGCGCGGGCGCGGGCCAGCGTCCCGGCGGAGGCGGTGGCTTCGGCGGCGGCCGGCGTGGCGGAGGTCCCTTCTAGGACTGGCGGAGGCGCGACGACCATGAACGGCAACCCAGAACAACAACCTCTCATCGCGCTCCGGGGCGTGAAGAAGATCTACCGCACGGGCGACGTGGAGGTGGCGGCGCTCAAGTACGTGGACTTCACGGTGAACCACGGCGACTTCGTGGCCATCATGGGCTCGAGCGGCTCGGGCAAGTCCACGCTGATGAACATCCTGGGCTGCCTGGACCGGCCCACCGAGGGCGAGTACCTGCTCGAGGGTCAGGACGTGGCGCGCCTGGACCGCAATGACCTGGCGCTCGTGCGCAACCGCACCCTGGGCTTCGTCTTCCAGAGCTTCAACCTGCTGGCGCGCACGAGCGCCCTGGAGAACGTGGAGCTGCCCCTGCTCTACGCCGGGGTGCCCGCACGCGAGCGGCACGAGCGGGCGCGCGAGGCGCTCGAGCGCGTGGGACTGGGCAAGCGCCTGGACCACCACCCCCGCCAGCTCTCCGGCGGTCAGCAGCAGCGCGTGGCGATCGCCCGGGCCCTGGTGAGCCGGCCGCGCGTCATCCTCGCCGACGAGCCCACGGGCAACCTGGACTCGCGCACCAGCATCGAGGTGATGGCCCTCTTCCAGGAGCTGCAACAGGAAGGGATGACGCTCGTGCTGGTGACACACGAGCCGGACATCGCCGGTTACGCCGGACGCGTGGTGGTGGTGCGCGACGGCCTCATCCGCTCGGACCAACGGCAGACGCCGGTGGCCGCGCACGTGCCCCCCGTGGAGGAGGCCGCTTCATGAACATCCTCGAGACCCTGATGCTCGCGGTACGCTCGCTCTTGCGCAGCAAGATGCGCTCGTTCCTCACCGCCCTGGGCATCATCATCGGCGTGGGCGCCGTCATCGCCATGGTGGCCATTGGCGATGGCGCCCGCGCCAACGTGCAGAAGGTGTTCGACGCCATGGGCACCAACATGCTCATCGTCATGCCCGGCTCCAGCAACACCGGAGGTGCGCGGGGAGGCTCCGGCAGCCAGCCCACCATCACCTGGGATGACCTGGAGGCCATCCGCACCCAGGTGCCCAGCGTGCGCGCCGCCGCGCCCGAGATGCGCACGAGCGCCCAGGTCTTCAGCGAGGACCAGAACTGGACCACGAGCGTCACGGGCACCACGCCCGACTTCTTCGACGTGCGCGGGTGGAGCATGGCGCAGGGCCGGAAGCTCAACGAGGCCGACGTGGAGGCGGGCGCCAAGGTGGCCGTCGTCGGCCAGACGGTGGTGGAGAAGCTCTATGGCTCGGGCTTCAACCCGGTGGGGCAGGTCATCCGCATCAAGAAGACGCCCTTCACCATCGTGGGCATGACGGCGCGCAAGGGCCAGTCCCCCATGGGGCAGGACTACGACGACAGCATCCTCGTGCCCGCCACCACCTTCCAGCGGCAGATCCAGTCGCAGAGCCTCGCCCGGTACATCACCGGCGTGATCTACGTGCAGGCCGACGCGAGCGCCGGCACCGCCCGCGCCCAGAGCGACGTCACCGCGCTCCTGCGCGAGCGCCACCGCATCACCGCCGACGAGGACCCCAACGACTTCGACGTGCGTGACCTGTCGGAGATCGCCAACAGCCGCCAGCAGAGCACCGAGACGCTCAGCCTGCTGCTCGCCTCCATCGCCGCCGTGTCCCTGGTGGTGGGCGGCATCGGCATCATGAACATCATGCTGGTGAGCGTCACCGAGCGCACCCGCGAGATTGGCGTGCGCGTGGCGGTGGGCGCGCGCCCCCGGGACATCCTCCTGCAGTTCCTCATCGAGGCGCTGACGTTGTCGCTGCTCGGAGGACTGCTCGGCGCCGCGGTGGGCCTGGGCGTGGCCCGGTTCCTCGCGTCCCAGTTCCAGTGGCCCCTGCTGGTGCGGCCCGACGTCATCCTGCTCGCGCTCGGCTTCAGCGCGCTGATCGGCGTGGGCTTTGGCCTCTACCCGGCGCGCAAGGCGAGCCGGCTCGACCCTATCGATGCCTTGAGGTACGAGTGATGCGTTCCTTCCTCCCGATGACCGCCCTCCTGCTCGCCGCCACCCCGGCGCTCGCCCAGGAGCCGCCGCAGCAACAAACCCAACAGCAGCAACCGGCGCCGGCCCAGCAGCAGCGCGTGCTCACCCTGGCCGAGGCGCTGCGCACCGCCCAGGAGCGCCAGCCCCAGCTGCGCCAGGCCCAGGCCAGCACCACTGCGGCCAACGCCCGCGTGGATCAGAACTTCTCCTCGCTGCTGCCCCAGGTGAGCGCCAACGCCTCCTACCAGCGCTCCTTCTCCAGCAACACGAACTTCGGCACCGCGGACCCCACCTCCGGCATCATCCGCCGCGAGGGCTTCAACGTGGGCGCCAGCGTCAACCAGCTCGTCTGGGACTTCGGCCGCACCACGGGCCGCTGGCGCGCCGCCCAGGAGTCCGCCGCCGCCCAGAAGAGCAGCGAGCAGCAGACCCAGAGCGACGTGCTCGCCAACGTGCAGACCGTCTACTTCAACGCGCTCGCCCAGCAGGTGCTCGTGCAGGTCGCGGAGGAGACGCTGCAGAACCAGCAGGCGCACCTGGACCAGGTCCAGGCCCAGGTGCAGGTCGGCACCCGGCCGGAGATCGATCTGGTCCAGCAGCGCACCCTCGTGGCCAACGCCCGGCTCCAGCTCATCCAGGCGCGCAACAACTCCGCCACCCTCAAGGCCCAGCTCAACCAGGCCATGGGCGTGGAGGGCCCCACCGACTACGCCGTGCGGGAGGAAGTCATCGGACTCGTGCGGGGCGAGGACGAGCCCACCGGCGCCCTGGTGGACCTGGCGTTCCAGAACCGCGCGGACCTGGCCGCCACCGACCACCAGTTGCTCGCCCAGGAGCAGCAGCTGTCCGCCACCCGGGGCAACTTCTTCCCGAGCATCAGCGTCTCCGTGTCGGCGAACGAGTCGGGGCCCACCCCGGCCGAGCTGCAGTGGGGTGTCACCGGACAGGTGGGCCTGAGCTGGCCCCTCTTCCAGGGCGGCCTCACGCTCGCCCAGATGCGCGAGCAGCGAGCCAACATCAGCGGCGTCCAGGCCCAGCGCGATGCATTGCGGCAGCAGGTGCGGCTGGAGGTGGAGCGCGCCCAGCTCGCCGTGCACGCCGCGCGCGAGAGCGTCACCGCCGCGGACGAGGCCCTGCTCAATGCGCGCGAGCGGCTGCGGCTGGCCGAGGGGCGCTACCGCGCGGGCGTCGGCAACATCATCGAGCTGTCCGACGCCCAGCTCTCCGCCACCAACGCCGCCGTCCAACGCGTCCAGGCTTCCTACGACCTGGCCACCGCCCGCACGGAACTCGCCCGCTCGCTCGGGCAGCAGACCGGCCCCCAGACGTGAGCCGGGCGCCGTGGGCCCGTCCGCCCGCCCTCCAGGCGGCGCAACGGGCCTCGGCCTTCCTCTTCGAGCGGATGCGCGAGCAGGGAAGCCGGCGCATCTGATGAACCCTACCTTTTGGCAAATGGCACCACACCGCCCCCCTTGGCACCGCATCACGCGGTCCCAAGCTTGTCGGTGGACGTGCCGACCCCATCACGTCGTGGTGGTGCGACCCGAGGGGAGGGGCTTTCATGTCGGAGGGCTACGAACAGGTGGGACCCTCACGGGAAGGCGTGCACGCGGGCCGCAGGCTGGGTAACCGCTTCGAATTGACCCAGCGCATCAAGCAGGGCCGGGGCATCGTCACCTGGCTGGGAACCGACCTGCATACCGGCGCCCGGCTCGTCATCAAGACGACCGCTGCCCACTCCCTGGTGCCCACGGCCCGTCAGCGTCTGGAGCACGAGGCCCGGGTGCTCGGCTCGCTGCACAACCCCCACCTGGTGCCGCTGTTGCACTTCGGCACCGGCGGGGAGCTGCTCTTCCTCGTGACGCCCTTCGTGCCCGGCCGGTCGCTCCAGGAGCGGTTGGCCAGCGGCACGCTGTCCGTTACCGAGGCGCTCACGCTGGGCCAGGGGGTGCTGTCCGCGCTCGCCGAGGCCCATGCCCAGGGCGTCCTCCACCGGGACGTCAAACCCTCCAACATCATCGTCGACGGCTTTCCCAACGTCACCCACGTCACCCTGGTGGACTTCGGGCTGGCGCGCAGCGAGCGCCTGGATCCGTCGCTGCGCGACCTACCGGTGGGCACCGCGCGCTACCTCTCGCCCGAACAGGCGGGACTGCTCAACCGCCCGGTGGAGGCCACCTCGGACCTGTACGCATTGGGCGCCGTCCTCTTCGAGGCGCTCGCGGGCCATCCGGCGTTCGACGGCACGTCGGTGGGCGAGGTGTTGCGTCAACACCTCACCCCGCGTCCGCGCCTGCGCGCCACCGGCGTCGAGGTCCCCCGCGCCCTGGAGGAAGTCGTCGCCCGGCTGCTGCAGACCGACCCCCAGGATCGCTACCAGTCCGCCGAGTCCGCGCGCGAGGACCTGCACGCCATCGCGGTGGCCCTGGCCCGGGGCGAGCAGGATCCGGAGCTGGTGGCGGGCGCGCACGACACGCGCCACAGCCTCACCGAGCCGTCCTTCGTGGGCCGCCACGAGGAGCTGGCGCAGATGGAGCGCGAGCTGGAGCGCGCGCGCACGGAGCCCGGACGCCTGGTGGTGGTGGAGGCCGAGAGCGGCGGGGGCAAGAGCCGGCTCCTGGAGGAGTTCGCCTCGCGCGCCCCGCGCCACCGCGCCTCGCTGCTCAAGGGACAGGCCGTGGCCCAGGCCGCGCAACGCCCCTTCCAGCTCTTCACCGACGTGGCCGCGGGCATCACCCAGATGGCCCTGGAGCGGCCCGAGCTGGGCGAGCGGTTGCGCGAGCGGCTCAAGGAGCAGGCGGTGGCGGTGTGCACGGTGCTGCCGCAGCTCACGCCCATCCTGCGCCCGGAGCAGCAGAACCTCGGGCCTGAGTCGCTCGGCGCCAGCCGCGGCATCGCCGCCCTCTCGGCCCTGCTCGGGGCACTGGGCAGCGAGGCCGAGCCCGCCATGGTGCTGCTCGACGACTGCCAGTGGGCCGATGAACCGACGCTCAAGGCCCTGGAGGGCTTCCAGCGGGGACCGCTCCAGGACGGGCCGGGCCATGTGCTGCTCGTCATCGCCTTTCGCAGCGAGGAAGTGGGCACCGACCATCCGCTGCGCCGGCTCCGCCCGGACGCGCACCTGAGGCTGGCGGCCTTCGGCCCCGAGGAGCTCACCCGCCTCCTGGAGTCCATGGCGGGCCCCCTGCCCCGCGAGGCCATGGAGCTGGTGGTGCGCCTGTCCGAGGGCAATCCCTTCATGGCCTCGGCGGTGATGCACGGGCTGGTGGAGGACGGGGCGCTGGTGCCCGGCGAGCGCGGCTGGAAGGTGCAGCCGGCGGCCATGGCGCACGTGCGCTCCTCGCGCCAGGCCGCGTCCTTCCTCGTGCGCCGGCTCAAGCTGCTGCCCACCGAGTCCCTGCACCTGCTGTCCGTGGGGGCGGTGCTGGGCAAGAGCTTCGCGCTGGAGCAGGTGGCCGCGCTCTCGGGCACCCCGCAGGAGCAGGTGGTGGCGGCGCTCGTGGAGCCCCAGCACCGCCACATGCTGTGGGCGGGACAGGAGGGCCACTACACCTTCGTCCACGACAAGCTGCGCGAGGCGCTCCTGGGCATGCTCGCGCCGGACGAGCGCCGGGAGCTGCACCGCCTGGCGGCGCGCACCTTCGCCGCCCGCGACAAGGCGGACTCCTTCGAGCTGGCCTACCACTTCGACGCCGCGGGCGAGCACGCCCAGGCGCTCCCCCACGCCATCGTCGCCGCGGAGCGCGCCCGCACCCAGTTCGCCCTGGGCACCGCGGAGCTCAACTACCGCATCGCCGAGCGCGGCGCGGCCCAGGCCGATGCGAGCACCCGCTTCCGCATCGCCACCGGCCTCGGCGACGTGCTCATGCTGCTCGGCCGCTACGACGACGCCCAGCCCCAGTTCGAGCTCGCCCAGAAGCTGGCCCACAACGCCCTGGAGCAGGCGCGCATCTCCTCCAAGCTCGGGGAGCTCGAGTTCAAGCGCGGCAACATGGAGGAGAGCAACGCCGCCAACGAGCAGGGGCTCGCCCTGTTGCGCCGCTGGGTGCCCGGCCATGACATCACCTACGGCCTGCGCGCCGTCTGGGAGCTGCTCATCCAGGCGGGCCATACGCTGATGCCCCAGCGGCTCGCGCGCCGCTCGCTGGAGCACGCCGAGGAGGATCTCCTCGCCGTGCACTTCTACAACCGGCTGACGTATGGCTATTGGTACAAGCGCGGCCCGGTGCCCACCTTCTGGGCCCACCTGCGCGAGGTGAACACCGCCGAGCGCTATCCGCCCACGCCCGAGCTGGCCCAGGCCTACTCCACGCACTCACCGGTGATGACCCAGGTGCCCTGGTTCTCCCGGGCCATCGCCTACCTGGAGAAGTCGCTGGCCATGCGCCGGCAGTGGGGCGACACGTGGGGCCAGGGCCAGACGCTGCACTTCTACTCGCTCGCGCTCTACGTCTCCGGCCGCTTCGAGGAGAGCATCGAGAAGGCGCGCGAGGGGATGCGGCTGCTCGCGCGCACCGGGGACAAATGGGAGATGAACAACGCCCACTACCACCTGGCCATGTCGCTCTACCGCCTGGGCCGGCTGCGCGAGGCCGAGGAGTCCAGCCAGCAACTGCACGCCTCCGCGCTCGCCATTGGAGACCGGTACGCCGTGCGCCTGAGCCTGGAGGCCTGGGGCAAGGCCGCCGTGGGCCGCATCTCCAAGGGTCTGCTGGACGAGAGCCTCGCCGACGCGGGGCTCGACACGCAGACGCACACGGGGCTGCTCCAGGTGGAGGCCCTGCGGCGCATGCGCGAGGAGGACCTGGAGGGCGCGGTGGCCACGCTGGAGGCGGCCCACCGCATGGTGGAGAAGGCGAAGCTGCGCAACGAGTACGTGACGCCCGTGGGCCCCTGGTTCATCACCGCGCTGCGCCTGCTGGCCTCGCGGGTGTCACCGCTCGCGCCCCACCGCCGCGCGGCGCTGCTCAAGCGGGCGTGGCTGGTGGAGAAGCGCTCGCGCTCCTCGGCGGAGTCCTTCCGCAACAACCTCGCCCACCTGCTGCGCGAGCGCGGCCTGCTGCATGCCATGGAGGGCCACCCCCGCCGTGCCCGCAAGTGGCTCGACGAGAGCCTGCGCGTGGCCGAGTCCCTGAAGATGCGCCACGAGGCCGCCCAGACGCGGCTGGCGCGCGGCCAGGTGGGCCAGGAGCTCGGCTGGCCCGGGGCGGCGGAGGACCTGGAGACGGCCGGGCGCGAGTTGCAGGAGATGGAGCAGGGGCTGGGCACGTCGGGGCCTTCCGCGCTCGACAAGGGGCCGGAGCGCCTGGAGACGCTGTCGCTCGTGGACCGCTTCCCGCGCGTGCTCGAGGCGGGGCGGCGCATCGCCTCCGCGCTCACGGGAGAGGCGGTGTTCGACGCCGTGCGCCAGTCCATGCAGGAGCTGTTGCGCGCGGAGCACTGCGTGGTGTTCGAGCCGAGGACGCTCCTGCCCGAGGAGGAGCTGGCCGCCGCGGGCGTGGCGCGCACCGCCCTGCACCGCACGCTGGAGACGGGACGCCCGGCCATCATGGGCCAGGGCATGCCCGGCGGGATGAGCGAGAGCATGGAGATGCTCGGGGTGCGCTCGCTCCTGTGCGCGCCCATCCAGGTGCGCGGCAAGACGGTGGCGTGCGTGTGCGCGAGCCACCGGCAGGTGGGGGAGCTGTTCGGCGAGGACGAGGAGCGGCTGGCCTCCTTCGTCTGCATCCTGGCGGGCACCGCCCTGGAGAACGCCGAGGGCTTCGAGCGCATGGCGGCGCTGAGCGAGGAGCAGGGCCGGCTCTACCGCGAGGAGCAGGAGGCGGTGCGGCGCCGGGACGACTTCCTCTCCATCGCCGCGCACGAGCTCAAGACGCCCCTCACCTCGCTCCAGCTCCACCTGCAGGGGTTGATGTCGCAGTTGCGCCCGGGCGCCCGCGCCATGGCCCCCGAGCGGCTGGCCACCAAGCTCGAGTCGGCCAACCACCAGACGCAGCGCATGGGCAAGCTGGTGAACGAGCTGCTGGACATCTCGCGCATCGCCCAGGGCAACCTGCTCGGGGACCTGGAGCCGGTGGACCTGGTGAAGGTGGTGCACAGCGTGGTGGAGCGCACACGTGACGGCCTGGCGCGCGCCGAGTGCGAGCTGCGGCTGCACCTGGCCCCCGAGGTGGTGGGCCATTGGGACGCCATGCGCCTGGAGCAGGTGGTGCTCAACCTGCTCACCAACGCGATGAAGTACGGCGCGGGGCGGCCCATCGACATCACCGTGGAGGGGGATGCCACCTACGCGCGGCTCGTGGTGCGCGACCAGGGCATCGGCATCGCCCCGGAGGACACCGAGCGCATCTTCGAGCGCTTCGAGCGCGCGGTGTCCGTGCGCCACTATGGCGGCTTCGGCATCGGCCTGTGGATCGTCCGGGAAATCATCCAGGCCCTCGGCGGCCGTGTCGAGGTGCGCAGCACGCCCGGGCAGGGCGCCACCTTCACCGTGCTGCTGCCCCTGGCGGGTCCGAAGCCGGGCGCCCTCAGCGCCGCGCCACCGCCTGGGAGCTGAGCCCGGTCATGCCGCCACCGGCGCGCTCAGCCGTCGCCGCCAGAAGTCCTCGCCCGCCCAGCGCTGCTCCTGGGCATAGTGGGCCTGGCGCGCGGACAGGTAGTGGGTGAACTCCTCGGCCCGCCGCCGGTCATAGTCCCGCAGCGCGCCACCGTCTCCACCCAGCGCGGCCCCCAGGGCCCGGGCCGCCTCGCGCCCGGTGCGCAGCCCCTTGAGGATGCCGCTCGAGGAGAGGGGATCCCACATGGCCGCGGCGTCCCCCACCGCCACCCAGTCCGCGCCCGCCGCGTGCTCCAGGCGGCTCGTCTCGCAGCGGCGCACCTGCAACCGCGCCACCTTGGGAAGCGGCCCCAGCCTGCCGGACAGGTGCCGGGTGGAGGAGAAGAGCGCGCTCCATCCCGCCGGCTTCAGGGCCCCGTGGCGCTCGAGCACATCCACGTCGCTCACCAGGGTGAGGATGAAGCGTCCCTGGGGCAGCGGCGCGGCGTACCACCAGCCCAGGGGGGTGGCCTCCACCACCAGTTGCTGCTCCTGGTGGCCCGGCGGCCTGTCCAGGATCGCCGAGACGCTGCACAGCGCATCCCAGTCGAGACGCCGCACACCACAGTGCCGCGCCACCTGGGCCGAGCGCCCGGTCGCATCCACCAGGGCCGCGCAGTGCAACTCCAGCGGACCCTGGGGAGTGCGGGCCCGAACCCGCCACCCGCGATCCCGCCGCTCCAGGTGGGTGACACAGGTCTGCCGCCACATCGGCACCTGGTGCGCCTGGACGTGGCGGGCCAGCAGCGCATCCAGGTGCCGCCGTTCCACATGCCAGCCGCACCCGTAGGGGTTGGTGAGGAAGGAGTGGTGGTGGGGCCGCTCCGAACCCCAGGTGGCCTCCAGGCCGTGGGAGACGAGGAAGCCCTCGGTCTCCAACGCCAGGGGCTCGGGTGCCAGCAATTGCTGGAGTTCGGCGTACGCCACCGGGGACAGGGTTTCCCCGGGGCGCCACGGGGAGTAGTCCGTGCGCTCCAGCACGCACGCGGACAGGCCCGCCCTCACCAGGGTCAGCGCGGCACTCAGGCCCGCCACGCCGCCTCCCACCACCACGACGTCATGGGAGGAGACGCGTGGGGGTCGGGCCTCGAAGTCAGGGGTGTCCATCGGGTCCATGGGGCTGGAATCGAGAGGAGTGCTCATGAGGGGGGCCGTGTGGGGGGTCCGGTCGGCTACAGCACTTCGACCTGCCAGAGGTTGCCGATGCCCTCGCCCCAGGTGGTGACGCCTTGAGCCGAGTCGGGCCGGTGCAGGCAATCGCCCTTGGAGGACTTCAACATGAACTTGCCGTTGGCGGCCTCGATGAGCCACTCGGCACTGACACCCGGGCCCCCCGTCGTCACCCCTTGCGGCGTGTCGGCCCGCAGCAGGTAGTCGCCCTTCCACGACTTCAGCTTGAGCTTGTTGTTGCTCACCCATTCGACGTTCCACTCCGAGCCGATGCCCTCGCCCCAGGTGGTGACCCCTTGAGCCGCGTCGGGCCGGTGCAGGTAGTCGGTCTTCCACGACTTCAGCTTGATCCGGGTGGCGCCGTACAGGGGAGTGCCAGTCGTGGCAGCGCTGCGCTCCTGGGTCTCGAAGTGGCTGTCGCCCTCGTTGATGACGAAGCCCAGCTGTGACCAGTTCTGCTGCATCTGGATGTACATGGTCAGATCGATGGCGGGGACGTCCTCGGTGGCGATGTTCGTGAACTCCGGCTTTTTCGCCTCGACCTCGGCCACCGCCTCCAGCTTGCGCGTCCAGGGGACCATCTGGAAGTCGCCCTTCTTCTCGTAGACGTCATCCGGACGGTGGGCGGACCACCACATGTGATACATGCCCTCCCCCTGGTACTGGACATGCGGCTGGGGGAAGAACTGCTTCTTGCACTGGTAGAAGTCCGCCTGCCAGGGCAGCGCCATCTGCTGGGAGAAGAACCCCGGGCCAATGGGCAACTTCGCCGTGTTGGGGAACGCCACGCCCGTGTGTTTGATCCGGAAGGGAGACGCATACAGCTCGGGCTGACGCACCATCCAGCTGCAGTCGATGCCGGGGAAGAAGGGGCCTCCCACGCTGTTCTCCATTGAAGCCCTGTCCAGACCCTCGGCGGTGATGGTTGGATCAACGGCCGTGGCCACCGCCCCGTTCAAGTGCTCCTCGAATTCCCCCTCGGACCAGCGCTTGAGCAGCGCGTACTGCACGCGCGTGAGGGACATGAAGTAGCCCGGCCGGGGCCCCTCGGTGTCCGAGTAGTTGTCGCCCAATCCCTTGGGCATCAGCAGGGGCTCGCTGTTGTCGCTGGAGGGGTTGCGCATGTAATTGAAAATGGTCTTGCGCAGGCGCTTGCCCTTGGACGAGCCCACCGTTCCCAGATCCAGCTCCGCGCCCATGAACGTGCCATGGTAGGCCTTGGAGGCCTCGGGGTTGTGCACCTGCCGGTGCAGCATGGCGCGCTCGAGGAGGGGGAAGATCTCCTGCCGGAAGGAGGGGCGGTAGGTCTGGAAGGACTGTGTCTGCTCATTCCAATCCTTGCGCTGCTTCTTGAGCCGGGCCAGCAGCCCCTGGTCGAAGAGACCATCGGTGTCGAACAGCTCCACCGAGGGGGAGCGCACCGCCACGTCCCACATGGTGTCGAACAGGCGGACGACGTTGCTCACCGAGGGCGCGAAGTCCGGCGGCCCCACCAACACCCAGGCGCCGGTGGCGCCCTCCAGCGTCACCGTCTGGGTCTGGCTTCCCTCCGTGTAGGTCACCTCGGCGCTCACGGGCCCATCCGACATGTCATCGAACCAGTGATCGTTGTTCACATAGTTGTCGATGAGCTTGCCCTGGGGAAGCTTGTTGGACTGCCCGAGCCCACCGAGCACGAGCAGGTGGCCATTCTCATCCGTGCGCAGCTCGCCCAGGGTGGCGATGGGGATGTGGCTCTTGGTGTTGGTGAAGGCCACGGGCGCCTGGTTGCGGCCCGAGATGGCCTTGAGGCCGGGATCGATGACGAGCAGTCGCTCCCGCTCGGCCGCGCCCCGCACGTGGGCATTGCGCAGGTTGACCCGCGGCTTGCCCGCCTCCGGCTCGGGTCCCTTCCAGATGCCGTCCACCCCATCCTGTCCGTCGAACGTGAAGAAGGCCGCCTTGCGATTGGCCAGATGCACCTTCCACTTGATGCCGACGACGCCGTTGCCACCCGCGGTCACCTCGCGCAGGGGAACGATGCTGCCGCCCTTCAGCTCGTACTCGAAGACGCGGAAGCGGGCCGCCTGACGCTTGATGCGGCCCTGGCTGTCCTTGAAGGGCCGGAACTTCTTCTGGGCGAGGTCGAAGTTGGCGGGCTCTCCGGGCCGCTCGGGGCCGACGAAGAACTCCTCCGGGGAATTGCCCACGCGGGCGACGCCCACGGCGGGATGGATTCTGAAGAATCGGGTCATGGCGTGCTCCTGTGTGTTCAATGCGTCTGGTCGTACAGCTTCTCGACGAGTTCAATCAGGCGCTGCTTGTCCTTGGGATCCATGTCTCGATCCACGGGCATCTTGAAGCCGAGGATCTTCTGCTGCGTGGGATTGGGATCGAGCCGGTCGAGGATGGGGCTGCTCTCGTCGGCGACCATGTCCTTGCTGAAGACGTCGAAGCGGACGGCGCCGTGGCAGCGGTAGCAATACTTGTTCATCAGGCCGATCAGCTCCCGGTCCTCGGCGCTCGCCGTCCAGTTCAGGGGAGTGCTGGAGGGCTTGCGGTCCTTCTTGAGCGGGTGGCCGGTATTGAAGAAGTTGACGGAGCGCTTGACCAGGTCCGGCTCCGGCGCCACCGCGGTCTGGTGCATCTCCAACCACTTCCGGGTGGCGGCGAGATGGAAGCCCGCGGGGTTGGTGCGCTGCTGCATGGTCGCGATCTCCTGGTTCAGCCGGCGCAGCACGTCGAAGGCCGCGGCGTACTGGGGAGACTGGATGGCCTTGCCCGCGTCGAAGAGCGGGGCGGGAGCATCGGGCCGGTTCAGGGCGGGGAAGTCCCCATCCGTGAGGCGGTCCATCCAGTGGTCCGTGTCCAGGTGGTTGAGCACGGCGTTGCCACGCAGGGAGCCATGGCAGGTGTCACACCCATTGGGGACGAAGTACGGCGCCTGCTGCTTGTCCCCGGGCAGGGAGCCGGCGTCGAAGAAGGCATCGAGCTGGTAGGACAGCCTGGCGCCCTTCTCCGACGGGCCGAAGTCCAGCCAGTAGATGCTGTTCAGCGCCGCCTGCTGGCATTGGGGCGTGGACTCCGGACAGCGGGTGACGAGCGCCACCTGCGTGTTGACGGAGCTGTTCTTCTTCGACGGCGGCGTGGAGACCGTCACATTGCCCCAGGGCGAGGGCTTCACCTCCAGGGTGGGGACGTTGCTGCCGCCAAAGGGGCTGTGGATGTCGGGGCCGGTGAAGTGATTGAAGAGGATCCAGGCGCTCTCCACGAAGTGCTTGTGCGCCTCGGAACCGGGACGGGAGTTGATGCGCACCAACCGGCGCCAGCCCGTCTGCCGTTTCTCGGGAGGGACGGCGAAATTGACGATCTTGGGCGCGAAGAAGCGGGAGACGAGGATTTCCCCCGGGCGCGGCGCGGGAGCGGAGCCGGGAGCGCGCGTGACGACGGTCCACTGGGCCGAGGTGTCCTTCAGGGGATCCGTGACGTTGATGGTGACCGTGTCCGTCACGGCGGCACCGGTGGAGCACCCCCTGCACCGGTTCACGTACCTGCCCGTGTCCGCCTTGAGGGCGATCTTGCCGTTGGGCAGCAGTTCCGGGGTGAACTGGGCGAACGCCGGGGGAATCGGGCCAATCGCATGGACCGTCACGAACTCCGGGAAACGGCCCCCGATGATGCAGTTGAGGCACCGGGCCACGAACAGGCCCGTGTCCGCCTTGAGGGCGATCCTGCCCTGGCCCGCGTCGACCACCTCGAACACGGTGTAGGGCACGGGGTTCGGACTGGTGACGTGGGTGGTGATCGAATCGGGAGCACCGTTGTTCACGCTGCTCTGGCAGTTCCTGCAACGGGCGAAGAACGAGCCCGTGTCCGACTGGAGCGACACCTTGCTCCCAATGGCCAGGACGGGCGCGCCGGTGCCTGGTTTGCCCGGCGCCGGCGCCATCAACGATTCGGGTGTCGCGAACTCGATGTCCTCGGGGGAGAACTCCTGATACCCGAGGTAGTCCAGCAGCACCTTCACATTGGCCTGCGCTTCAATCGTCGTGGGCGTGAGCAGCCCCAACTTCCCGGAGAGCTCCTGGTAGTACTTGGACGCCTCCTGCGGGCTGCCGTTGTTGAGAGCGCTCGGCAGCGGCGTGGGGGCGGCGGGAAGGGCGGAAGTGGATGCTGGAGCGGGTGCGGGACGCTGCGCGGCGGCAAGCGGCGCGTACAGCGCCGCCATCCCCAGGCCAAGGGAAAGGAGTGCCCTTCGCCGCGAACGCGACGAAGAGAAGCGGAACATGGTCATTTTGATTCCCCCAAGACGAGGCCCGACACGATGGTGGCCCTCGGGAATCAAAGCTTAGCAACAACCATACCGCCGCTCGGCGGGGCCTCCGCCACAACGTCTCACGAGCGACAAAGGGCCCCTCCCCGGACCCGGCATCCACGGAGATGACATGTCAACCCGCATGGCTGACATGCCATCCCACCCGCCAACCCGTCAGGACTTCGGGGACTGGAGCCCCGTCAGTGCCGCTCCAGCTCCAGATAGATGACGTGGCCCACGCTGTCGCGGAACAGGTTCATGTGGGAGATGTGCGCGGGGTCGATCTCCGCCGCCAGGTCGCGCATCTGCTCCTCGTCCCGGTAGACGAGCCACCAGTCCATGAAGGCCTCCAGGTAGCCCGCGTCCGGCGTGCTCAGGGCGAAGTTGGCGATCACCAGCCGGCCCCCCGGGCGCAACATCTCGAAGAGCCGCCGGGTGAGGCGCTGGGCCACGTTCTGAGACAGGTAGTCGTACAGGCCCGCCGAGTAGATGAGATCCTGCGGCTCGAAGACGCTGCGGCCCAGGATGATGGAGCGCACGTTGTCACAGACGGGACGCACGAGGCCCCCCGGGTGCTGGCGCGCCACCTCTTCCAGGCTCGACGTGTCCTGGTCCATCGCGAGGAACTGCCCCACGCGGCGCTCGGCCACGGCGCGCGACTGCTCGGCCTCGCGCAGGTGTCCACAGGCGATGGAGAGCACCCGGGGCTTGTGCACCCGCTCGGCGATGGTGTCGATCTCCCGCGCGAGGATCATCCGCCGCTCCCGCACGCATTGGGGCCCTGTCTGTTGATACAGGAAGCGGTAGATGGACTGACCGATGGGCGGCGCCTTGGTCTTGCGCTGGGAGTAGACGTAGTCGATGAGCTCCGCGTCACCCGCGTAGCCCCTCGGGCGCTCATAGCTGTGGCGCGAGTAGGGGCACAGGTGGAGCAGCTCACGCAGGGGGTGGGCGCGCGTGGACTCGAGACAGAACACGTGCCACTCCTCCCGGTCGCATTTGCGGCGCAACAGGTGGAGCCCCTGGTACAGCGCCGACATGTTGGCCTCGACATTGCCCCGTTGAAGCCGGACGAAGATGTCGTGCAGCCACACGTCCGCCTGCAGGAAGGCATCACTTCGCTCGACCCACTCCATCACGGGCGCGGCCAATTCATTTCGGTGGGACCAGGACTCACCATGACCGATGGCGTGTTTGAAGGGGAGGGAGGGATCGTCCATGCCCCGCACAACGGGAAGTCTTCACCGATCCTTTCCGAAGAATGCACACGTGCGCCCTCCGCCCGCTCCTCCGCCCGGAGGGCAACGTGTCAGCGTGCGAGGGGCTCGCTCCCCTCCCGTGTCTCTTGCCTGCCTCCGCCCGCCTCGCGCTTCGCCTCGATGAAGGCCGTGATGCGCTCGAGCGTGTCCAGGTTCTCCGGTCCGGATTCGTCGTCACCCACGGTGATGTCGAACTCACTCTCCATATAAAGGAGCAGCTCGAGCGCGTCCGTCGAATCCAACAATCCCGAGGTGATGAGCGGTGTGGTGTCGGACAACTCGAGGTTCTCCCCTCGCAGGAAGGTCGTACGGATGAACTGGCGCAGTTGGTCGGAGATCTCCATGCTCTTTCGAACGACCGATCCCTCCCCGCTGCATTCCCGGTCCCACCCACCTCGCCCTCGGGTGTCATGCCACCTCTCCCCACAGCCGCTCCCATGGCGGACGAGAGAACGAGGGCCCAGGGGAAGTGGCGAGGGGAGAAACCGGCGAGGTTGTCGACCCGGGCCGCGCAGCGGGTAGAGTGCGCCGCCACCGGGAGCACCGAGCAACACATGCCCTTTCAGATCACCGTCCACGAGGCGGATCGCATCATCGACGTCGTCTATCCTCCGCAGCCCAGCGCGGAGGACGTGGCGGACTACCTCAAGCGCATCCGCGAGACGATCCTCCGGCTCAACGGGCCCTGGAGCGCGCTGGTGGACCAGGAGCAGCTCCGGGTGATGTCGCCGGAGATGGTGGACACCATGGCGAGCCTCAACGCCTTCGCGCAGCTCAACGGCATGAAGCGCTCGGCGCGCGTGGTGAGCGACGCAGCGTCGGGATTGCAGGCCTGGCGGATGACCAAGCGGGCGCTGTTGACCATTCCCACCCGGACCTTCGAGACGCGAGAAGCGGCCCTGGCGTGGCTGCGCCACCCCGACGACGAGTGACGGGTGATGACGCTTGACAGCGTGGAAGGCGGGATCTAACGCGCGGGGCCATGAGCACGACTCCATTCCCGTCGCCCTCCACGCCGATATCCATCGAAGGACCCCCGAAGGTGCTGTTGCTGGAGAACATCCACCCGTCCGCGGAGGAGATGTTCCGCGCGGAGGGCTTCGAGGTGGAGCGGCTCAAGGTGGCGCTCAAGCCCGAGGAGCTGGAGCAGCGCATCCAGGGCGTGCACGTGCTGGGCATCCGCAGCAAGACGAACGTGTGGGAGCCGGCGCTCGCCAAGGCCCCGAACCTGCTGGCCATCGGCGCGTTCTGCATCGGCACCAACCAGGTGGACCTGAAGGCGGCCAACCGCCACGGCACGCCCGTGTTCAACGCGCCCTTCAGCAACACGCGCAGCGTGGCGGAGCTGGTGATCTCGGAGATCATCATGCTCAGCCGCCAGCTGGTGGACCGCAACCGCGAGGTGCACGCGGGCCAGTGGCGCAAGGTGGCCACGGGCAGCTACGAGGTGCGCGGCAAGACGCTGGGCATCATCGGCTATGGGCACATCGGCTCGCAGCTCGGCGTGCTGGCCGAGTCCATGGGCATGCGCGTCATCTTCTATGACGTGATGACGAAGCTGCCGCTGGGCAACACGCGCGCCACGGCCACGCTGGACGAGCTGCTCGCCTCCTCGGACTTCGTGACGCTGCACGTGCCGGCCACGGCCTCCACGGAGAAGATGGTGGGCGAGGCGGAGCTGGCGCGCATGCGCAAGGGCGCCTTCCTCATCAACGCGAGCCGCGGCACGGTGGTGGATATCGAAGCGCTGGCGCGGGCGATCCGCTCGGGCCACATCGGTGGCGCGGCGGTGGACGTGTACCCGGAGGAGCCGGAGACCAACAGCGACGGCTTCATCACCCCGCTGCAGGGGCTGCCCAACGTCCTCCTCACCCCGCACATCGGCGGCTCCACCGAGGAGGCCCAGGCGTCCATCGGCAAGGAGGTGGCCACCTCGCTCATCAAGTTCGTCAAGAGCGGCGCCACCACGGGCGCGGTGAACTTCCCCCAGGTGGAGACGCCGCTGATTCCCAAGACGCACCGCATCCTCAACGTGCACCGCAACACGCCGGGCGTGCTGCGCGACATCAACCGCATCGTCTCGGACCTCAACGCCAACATCCACGCCCAGGTGCTCAGCACGGACTCGAACATCGGCTACCTGGTCATGGACCTGGACCAGAACGTGGGCCGCCCGGTGTGCGAGGCCATCGCGGGCCTCCAGACGGACATCAAGACGCGCATCGTCACCTGAGGCGCGCACCCGGGGGGCGCACCCGGAACGGAAGGCGCCCCCCCGACCCGGCTCACACGTCGAAGATCTTCCCCGGGTTGAGGATGTTGTTCGGGTCCAGGGCGCGCTTGAGCGTGCGCAGCATCTCCAGCTCCGCGGGCGAGCGCGAGAAGGACAGGTAGTCCTTCTTGAGCAGGCCGATGCCGTGCTCGGCGGAGATGCTGCCGCCGTGCTTGCGCACCAGCTCGAACATGGTGGGGTCCGCCTGCTTGGTGTGCGCGAGGAACTCGGCCTTCTCCATGCCCTCGGGCTTCATGATGTTGATGTGCAGGTTGCCGTCCCCGATGTGGCCGAACAGGGCGATCTCCCAGTCCGGGTAGCGCTCGCGGAAGACCGTGTCCAGCTCGGAGCAGAAGGCCTCCAGCGCGGCCACCGGCAGCGACACGTCGTTCTTGTGGGGCAGCCCCGTGGCCGACAGGCTCTCGCTGATGCTCTCGCGCAGCGCCCACAGCTCACTGGCCTGCGAGGGGCTCTGCGCCAGGGTGCCGTCCGTCACCAGCTCGCGCTCGAAGAGCGAGCCCAGCCACGCCTCCACCGCGGCGGCGTCCTTGCCCTCGGCCTCCATCAGCACGTAGCAGCCACTGGACGCCTCGAAGGGCGAGCGCAGCTTGCGGTGGCGCTGCACGCGCGCGAGGCACTTGTCGGTGAAGAACTCGTAGGCGCTCAGGAGCAGCGGCGCGCGGCGCGCCTCGCGGAACAGCCGCAGCACGGCGGCCACGTCCGGCACGGCGAAGAGGAACACGTCCTGCTTGCCCGGCAAGGGCGTGAGCTTGAGGGTGGCCTCGGTGATGACGCCCAGCGTGCCCTCGCTGCCGATGAAGAGCTGGCGCAGGTCCGCCCCGGTGTTGTTCTTCTCCAGCGAGCCGTTGAGCTCCAGCACCTTGCCCTGGGCCGTCACCACCTGCAGGCCGAGCACCCACTGGCGGGTAAGGCCATAGCGGATGACCTTCACGCCGCCCGCGTTGGTGGCGATGTTGCCCCCCACCTGACTGGAGCCCTTGGAGGCGAAGTCCACCGGCCAGGTGAGGCCATGCTCGGCGCAGTGCTGGTGCACCGCCTCCGTCACCGCGCCCGCCTGCACCCGCACCGTGTTGCCCAGCAGCTCCACCGGCTCCATGCGGGTCATCCGCCGCAGCGACAGCACCAGCTCGCCCCGCGCGGCCACCGCGCCCGCCGCGAGCCCCGTGCGCCCACCGGAGGGCACCACGGGGACACGGTGCGCGTCGCACAGGGCGAGCAGGCGCGCCACCTCCTCGGTGGTGCGCGGAAAGGCCACCGCCGAGGGCGCGGGCGTATGGACCCGGGTCCAATCGCGTCCGTACTCCTGGAGCTCGCTCGGCTCACGGGTGAGGAAGTCCGCCGGGAACCCTTCGGCCACGGCGCGCAGGAACGCTTCGGGAAGCACATCGGCCATGAGCCGAGCACTAGTGCAGCGGACCCCTCATGGCAAGCCAACGAGCACGCGAGAAACCGCTGCTTAACGGGGCGTTCCCGCGTCACCCGGCGCGGGCGCGGTGGGCGGGGGCACGGCGGCCCCGGCATCCACTGGCGAGGAGCCACCCGTCGAGGCCTGCGCCGGCTGCTCCGGGGTGGACACGGCGCCCCCATCGCCGGGCGACGTCGGCGCCGTCACGGCCGGCTCCGGGGTGGGCGGGGGCGGCGTGCCCCCCGGAGACGGCGTCGCAGTGGGATCGGGCGGGGGCGCGGACACCGTGGGCTCGGCCGAGGGGAGAACGGGCGGCGCCGCGATCCCGGGGGAAGCGTCGGGGGAAGGGGTAGGCCCGGCCGCGGCGGGTGCCTCCCCGGAAGGGGCGGCGTCCTTCGACGACTCCACCCCCAGCTTGAGGCGGGCGAGTCCCTGCTCGATGCCGGCGCCCAGGCGGGAGCGGATGAAGGGCGCGAGGTAGCGCCGCAGGGGACTGCGGCCAATGCTGCCCTCATCCACCCACGTCACCTGGGTGCCCCCCTCCACGGACGCGAGGGAGATGCGGCCCCGCGCGGAGAAGCGGCCCCCGTCCAGCGACGCTTGATAGGTCACGCCCGTCTTCGGGTCCGCCTCGGAGAGGGAGAGCGTGCCACGGCCCAGGGGGCCCCCCTCCCAGGTCCGCACCGAGCCCGCGCCCAGCTCCGGCCCTCCGAACATCCACTGCCCACCGGGGTAGCGCTCCGCGTTCCAGGGAGTCCACTCCCCCCAGCGCCGCGGTTGGGCCACCTGGGCGTACACCGCCTCGGGCGGGGCGAGGATGAGCAGCGAACGCTCGACACGGTACGTCGTCGGCAGCAACAGGCCAATGACGAGCAGGAGCCCCAGCAGGCTCGCGAAGGCGATGAGGATCTTCTTGAGCATCGAACGGTTCCGGGGGCGGATGCACCCGGCGGGCACACCGTAGCAGAACCCACCTCCCGCCCGAACCCTGTCCGCCAGGGCCCCCCGCGAATTCCCGCACGGGCCTTCTCTCCCTCATCGGGCTCGCGAATAATCCGCCCCCCCTGATCCGGCGATGCTCCCCTTCCCTTCCTCCCACAAGCTCTCCCCGCTGCCCCGTGGACTGCTCCCGCTGCTGCTCCTGGGCCTTCCCCTGGGCAGCGCGGCGGCGCAGGAGCCGGACGACGAGGACCCACCGCCGGAGACCGAAATCACACGGCCGGCGCCCGCTCCCGTCAGTCCCGACGCCGAGCCCGAGTGGAAGACACGCTTCGGGGCGAGGCTGTCCGTGGGTCCTCCCGACGGCCTGGGCGCCGCCCTGCTCATCCACCCGAGATCCTGGCTCCGGGTGCACGCGGGAGCGGCGAGGAACAGCCTGGGAACCGGCGTGCGCGCGGGGGTGGATCTGCTGCCCGTGCAACTGCTCGTCTCGCCCGTGCTGGGACTGGAGTATGGGCACACCTTCCGCGCGGACTACGAGCGGCTGCTCACGCGGCTGCACGGCCAGCCCACCCCCCCCGTCACGGGCATCCGCCGGGTGGATTACGACCAGGTGAACCTCAGCGTGGGCCTGGAGTACTCACCCTGGCGCCCGGTGACCTTCTTCGGCGGTGTCGGCATCAGCTACTGGTTCCTCGGGGTGAGCGACGCGTCGGCCTTCATCCGCGAGGCGGAGGCGGGGGCGGGGGAGGAGAAGCCGTCGCTCACCGCCAACCCCCTGCTGCTCAACCTCTCCACGCCCGTGGTGAGGCTCGGCCTCATCCTCTCTTTCAACTGACGGGGTGTCCCGCGTGCCCGCCCTTGCCCGAGCCCTCCTGCTGACCGCCCTCGCGCTGCCCGCCTCCGGCTGCCGGAAGATCGCCGACACCTTCTTCGTGGTGACGGCCGAGACCGATCAAATCTGCCAGAGCGAGTCCGGCGTGTCGTTCTCCGGTGCCACTCCGGGCCAGGAGACGCTCGAGCGCACCCTGGAGGTTCCCCTGGGGCAGATCGGCCAGGACCTGCCCGCGGGACGGCTCGACACGGACTTGTCCTTGCAGTTGTTCACACTCGAGGTCACGGATGGGGACGCGGACCTCAGCAAGCTCCAGACGGTGAAGGTCTCGCTGCGCCGGGAGGGCTCGACGGAACTCATCCGGACGCTGCTGGAGTACAGCCAGCCCTCGCAGGCGTTCACTCCGAAGCTGCTCGCCCTGCGAGCGGTGGAAGCCACGAGCGTGCCGGACCTGGCGCGGGACGAGCGGCTGGTGCTGGTGCTCGAGGCACGCGGCACCCTGCCCGCCCAGCCATGGACGGCGAACCTCAGGGCGTGCGTGGGGGTGCGCGCCGAGGTGCATTACTTCGAGTTCATCTTCTGACACCCGCGCCCAACTGGCACGCCACCCACTCGCGCGCCCGGGTGTTGGCCTGGAGCAGGTGGTCGAAGTGCCCGGCCTGGATGCGCCGCACCAGCACCTCGTCGCGGGCGATGATGTCGGCGGCATCCCAGGGAAAGGTCCGGGGCGGAGGCAGGTCCTCGCTGTCGGCCGTGGTGGAAGGAGCGACCTCCAGGTAGCGCGCGTAGGCGGTGAGGAACCGGTCCACGCTCGAGGCCACGGGGATGGCGTACAGCGACTCGTACACGTCGACCCACACCACCGGCTGCACCCCGCTGGCGTCCGCGAGCTCGGGCACCGTGGCGTAGCAGTAGGCCAGCCGGTCATCCTTGCCAAACACGAGCAACGAGCCGAAGGGCGCTGCCCAGTCCCGGCGCCAGTGGGCGTTCACCCGGTGCAGATCCGGCCGCCGCTCGTGCCGGAGCGGGAAGAGGAGCAGCTCGCCCTGGATCCACAGGTAGCCCGTGCGCGAGTGGACGGCCGCCAACTGGGGATCCATCGGCTGCCCGGCCACGGAGACCTCCCCGCGGCGGCTCGGGGCCAGGGGCGGCTCCAGTTTCAGCGGGTGGGCCCGGATGAGGCAGAGCTCCAACAGACGCTCGAAACCGGGCAGCGAGATCGCGGATGGCATGACGGGATTCTCCTCGGAGGGGTGTCCTCGGCGGTCACCTCAGTGTAGATGACGGCGAAGGTCATGTCACGCATCGGGCCGAAGCACCCCCGCACTGGCGCGGCTCGTGGTAGGCAGCGGGGGCCATGGACTCCCCGCGAAGCGCTCCTCGAATCCTCGTCGTCGGCTGTGGTGGCATCGGCGGCGTCCTGCTGTCACGCCTGCTGGAGTCGGGCCGGAAGGTCTCCGCGGTGGCCCGCCGCGAGGAGATCGCCCAGGTGCTGCGCACGCGCGGCCCGGTGCTGCGCGACACGAAGGGCGAGCGCACCGTGCGCGGCGAGCTGGAGGTCTTCGTCCAGCCCCCCGCGGACGGGGCCTATGACTTCCTCCTGCTGGCCACGCCGCCCACCGGAGTGGAGGAGGCGGCCCGGGACACGGCGCACCTGCTCGCGCCCGGAGGCGCCATGGCCGTGCTCCCCAACGGGCTGTGCGAGGAGCGGGTGGCCGCCCTCGTGGGCGAGGAGCGGGTCATCGGCACCATCGTCGCCTGGGGGGCCTCGTCACCGGCGACGGGTGTCTACGAGCAGACGGCCGTGGGCGGCATGGTGCTCGGCACGCTCCGGGGCGAGCCGGATGCGCGCCTGGAGCGGCTGGCCGAGGTGCTGCGCGCGGTGGGTCCGGTGGACTTCACCCCCAACCTGCGTGGCGCGCGCTGGAGCAAGCTGGGCATCAACTGCGCCATCTCCACCCTGGGCACCGTGGGGGGCAGCCGGCTGGGGCCCCTCCTGCGCCACCGCTTCATCCGCGAGCTGGCGCTGGAGATCTTCACCGAGGTGGTCCAGGTGGCGCGCGCCGAGGGCGTGAAGCTGGAGAAGGTGGCCTCCTCGCTGGGGCTGGACTGGCTCGCGCTGAGCGACACCGAGCGGCACGCGTGGGGCTCGCCGTCGCTGGTGCTCAAGCACGCGGCCCTGCTCGCCGTGGGCCTGCGCTACCGCCGGATGCGCTCGTCCATGCTGGCGGCGATCGAGCGGGGGCGGGAGCCGCCCGTGGACTTCCTCAATGGCGAGGTGGTGCGGCACGCGCGCGCGCACGGCCTCGCGGTGCCGGTGAACGAACAGTTGCTGGAGGCGGTGCACGCCATGGCCCGGCGGCAGCTCACGCCCGGCGTGGAGACGCTGCGCCGCATCCACGAGCGGACACGTCCGAAGAAGGCATGAAGGGGTCCTGACGGGCCGGAAGTTGGACGGAACGCCGGGGGGCCCGTAGGAAGGAAGGCGTGCGGCGCAAACGGGCCAACAGGGCCAACAGGTTTCCCTGGGTGAAGGTGGGGCTGTGCGCCCTGGTGCCGCTCGTGCTGCTCAACCTGGCGGTGGCCTTCTTCGGCGACACCACCGTGTCGCCCCTGTCGATGTCCTTCCTCGCGGAGAAGGCCCACGCCCTGGCCGCCTACGCGCGCCACCGGCCCCAATGCCTGCTCGACGGACACCCCGAGCTCGAGCCCCTCATCCGCGACAGCGAGCGGCGCCACCGCCTGCCCCCCGGCCTGCTCGAGGCGGTGGTGGAGGTGGAGTCCAACACCCAGCCCCACCGCATCTCCCCCGCGGGCGCCATGGGCCCCGGTCAGCTCATGCCCTCCACCGCGAGCCTCATGCGCGTGGAGGATCCCTTCGATCCGGCGCGAGCCCTGGACGGCAGCGCGCGCTACCTCGCCGAGCAGCTCGCGCGCTACCAGGGCAACGTGACGCTCGCGGTGGCCGCCTACAACGCGGGCCCCGGCAACGTGCGCGGCCGCGTGCCCCGCAACGGCGAGACGGAGTTCTACGTGGAGAAGGTGCTCGCCGCCTACGCGCGCCACCGGCCTCCACCGCCTCCGGCCAGCGTGAAGCGCCAGGCCCGTCCGGTGCGCTCCACCGCGCGCCATCCTCCGGGTGACCGACCCTCGGCCGGTTGACCGATCTCCGCCGGATGACCGACGCGGCAAGCAGGCGAAGCGTGCGATCTCCGCATGCATGAACAAACGCTCGAGCCTCGCGAAGCGCGTCGTCGTCCTGTGCATGGGAACCCTGGTGGTGGGCGCGGGGGGAGTCACCCTCTTCGGCAACAACCTGCGCAAGCTCATGGGCGCGAGCGCGGAGTCCCTCGCGGGCAACGACATCCAGTACGCCCCGAGCCCCGCGCGCAAGTCCCTGCGCACCTTCGGCAGCAACTCCGAGGAAGGCAGCACCTACGCCCCGGTGGCCGGGAGGGGGCGCGCCGTGGCCAGCTCCACCCACTCCGCCGAGCGCCCCAACCCCTTCACCCTCTCGAGCGAGGATCGCCTCTCCACCTTCGCGGTGGACGTGGACACCGCCTCCTACACGCTCTTCCGCCGCTACGTCACCCAGGGCAATCCGCCCCCGCCGGAGTCCATCCGCGTGGAGGAGTGGGTGAACTACTTCCGCTACCGCTACCCCTCGCCCACGGACGGTGACTTCCGCGTGGACCTGGAGGGAGCGCCCTCGCCGTATACGCGCGGCCGGCACCTGGTGAAGGTGGGGCTGCAGGGCCGCACCATCGCCAAGAGCCAGCGCAAGCCCACGCACCTGGTCTTCCTGGTGGACACCAGCGGCTCCATGAACTCCGCGGACAAGCTGCCGCTCGCGCAGAAGTCCATGAAGCTGATGGTGGACGGGCTCAACGAGACGGACACCGTGGCGCTCGTCACCTACGCGGGCGGCGTGCGCGACGTGCTGCCGCCCACCCCGGCCTCCGAGCGTGACACGCTCTTTTCCGCCATCGACTCGCTCACCGCCGGGGGCGGCACCGCCATGGGCAGCGGGCTGGAGATCGCCTACCGCCACGCCGCGCGCAAGGCCCACCCCCAGAACGTCTCGCGCGTCATCGTCCTCACCGACGGCGACACCAACATCGGCCCCACGAGCCCGGACGCCCTGCTCGAGAGCATCCAGGGCTATGTGAAGGAGGGCGTCACGCTGTCCACCATCGGCCTGGGCATGGGCAACTACCGGGATGACCTGATGGAGCGCCTGGCCAACAAGGGCAACGGCAACAGCTTCTACATCGACAGCGAGCGCGAGGCGCGCCGCGTCTTCCAGGAGCGGCTGGCCGGCACGCTGGAGGTCATCGCCCAGGACGTGAAGGTGCAGGTGGAGTTCGACTCCCGGGCCGTGCGCGGCTACCGGCTGGTGGGCTACGAGAACCGCGCCATCGCCGACCAGGACTTCCGCAACGACAAGGTGGACGCCGGGGAGATTGGCGCCGGCCACACCGTCACCGCCCTGTACGAGGTGGAGCTCACCGGCGAGGGCTCGCGCGTGGCCACCGTGCGCGTGCGCTCCAAGCGGCCCGGTGGCGTGGAGGCCGCCGAGCAGAGCTTCCCCCTGGAGCGCGCGAGCCTGCACCCCACCCTGCGTGAGGCCTCCGCCAACCTGCGCTTCGCCGCCGCCGTGGCCGGCACCGCGGACATCCTCCGGGGCGCCCCCCAGGCCGAGGACTGGAGCCTGGCCACCGCCGAGGCCCTCGCCGAGGAGTCCGTGGACGGCCAACCGGATCGCGCCGAGTTCCTCGGCCTGCTGCGCCAGGTGCGCGAGTGGAACGTCTCGTCCGTCGCCCGTGGCACTCCCTACTGAGCCCAAGAAGGGGAATTGCAACAAAACAGGAATTCTTGTATCAGGCTGCCATTCCTCGGGATGGAGTTCGCATCATGAAGAGAGTGGCGCTGGCGGTGGGTTCGATGTGGCTGATGATGGGCTGTGGTGGCGCGGAGCTGGACGTGGCGTCCGCGGAGCAGGCGGGCGCGCTCGAGCAGCGCGGCGGCACGACGTCCTACGCCACCCCGCCCACTCCCACGACGGGCACTCAGACCTACACCCGCACGGGGCTGACCGGGGCCAACTGCACCGTGACCCAGCAGATCGGCCGGTCCCTGGACGGGACGAAGATGTACTCCTACTGCGTGGTGACTTGTAAGGACAAGACCGCCATCAACATGCACAACACGCTCTACAACCGGGATCTCCCGGGGCAGATCGTCTGCGGCTCGCCTACGGCGGGCGGGCTCGACCGGACGAGCCAGAGCGTGGAGTGCAGCGGCCCCTACACCCCGGGCGGCTACTCGGACTCCTGCTTCGTGGACATCTACTTCAAGAACATCGGCCAGTACGCCAGCGGCACCACGCCGTACTGGCAGTTCTGATCAGGCGGCCGAGCCCTCCAGGCCGTGCCCGGCCTCGGGATCCACCCACACCTCCACCTGCCCGTGCAGTTGCAGCAAGGACGCCGGGCAGTGCGAGGTGATGGGGCCGCGCACCATCGCCGTCACCGCCGCCGCCTTGTTCACCCCGAAGGCCAGCAGGATGACGCGGCGCGCCTTGAAGAGGGCCCCCATCCCCAGCGTGAGGGCCGCCATGGGCACCCGGGAAATCTCATCCCCGAACATGGGCGTCATGGCCTGGCGCGTCTCGCGCGACAGCCGCGCCCGGTGGCTCGCCGCCTGGAGGCTGTCCCCCGGCTCGTTGAAGGCCACGTGCCCGTTGGACCCGATGCCCAGGAGCAGCAGATCGATTCCCCCCGCCGCCTCCAGGGCGGCGTCGTAGCGGGCACACTCCCACTGGGCCTTCTCCGCGCTGCCGTCCAGGAAGTGCACGCGCTCCGGGGCCAGGTTCACGTGCTGGAAGAGATGGCGGTCCATGTAGGCGCGCAGACTGCATGGATCGTCCGGCGGCAGGCCGAGGAACTCGTCCAGGTTGAAGGTCGTCACCTGGGAGAAGTCCAGCTCCCCGCGCAGATGGAGCGCCACCATCTGCCGGTACACGTTGAGGGGGCTGCGTCCCGTGGGCAGACCGAGCACCAGGGAAGGCTTCTCACGGACCGCCGCCGCGACATGGGCGGCACAGGCGGCGGCAGCTTCCACTTCCGAGGAGAAGACGCGGACGTTCAAGGAGGAAGGACCGTGGGGCCTGGGGAAGGGCTCCAGCATAGCGTCCACCGAGGCCCCCGTCACCCATCGCATCGGGCGGGGCGCTCGCGGCGAGGTGGGTAGGGTCGGCCAGGGTGCCTCCCCCCGGGGCCGGTGGCCCCCCCCTCGGACGGGCGAATTCACCTCAACTTCGAGGATGACTCGCGCGGGAGGTGAGCTAGAAGTCGCGTTCATGAAAGTCGCCGTTCTCACGGGCGGGGGTGATTGCCCCGGCCTCAACGCGGTCATCCGCGCTGTCGTTCGCCGCGCGAGCGCCCATGGTTTCGAGATGATGGGCCTGCGCGATGGGTGGAAGGGTCTGCTCGACGATAACCACTTCCGGCTCACCCGGGAGACCACCTCGGGCATCCTCCACCGGGGTGGCACCATCCTGGGCACCTCTCGCGTCAACCCGTTCAAGGTCGAGAACGGGCTGGAGCGCGTCAAGCGCGCCATCGAGCGCAATGACATCCACGCCGTCATCGCCATTGGCGGTGAGGGGACGCTGTCGGCCGCCACGCGCATGTCCCAGGAGGGCGTGCGAATCGTGGGCGTGCCCAAGACGATCGACAACGATCTGAACGGCACGGACTTCACCTTCGGGTTCGACACCGCGGTGGGCATCGCCACCGAGGCGATTGATCGGCTGCACTCCACCGCCGAGTCGCACAAGCGCGTCATCGTGTGCGAGGTGATGGGCCGGCACGTGGGGTGGATCGCCACGTACGCGGGCCTGGCCGGCGGCGCGGACGTGATCCTCGTGCCCGAGGTGCCCGCGGACCTGGAGCGCGTGGCCGAGCACATCAAGCACCGCCATGCCTCCGGGCGGACCTTCTCCATCGTCGTGGTGGCCGAGGGCACGCGCATCAAGCTGTCGCACGAGGGCCAGGAGCAGCTCATCACCTCGGGCGCGCTGGACGAGGCGGGCCGGCCCCGGCTGGGAGGCGTGGGCGCCCTGCTGGCCAACGAAATCGAGCGGCGCACGGGCTACGAGACGCGCGTGTCGGTGCTCGGCCACATCCAGCGCGGCGGCGCGCCCACGGCGCATGACCGGGTGCTCGCCACGCGCTACGGCGTGCACGCCTGCGACATGGTGGCCCGGGGCGAGTTCGGCAAGATGGCCGCCCTGCGGGGCAACGAGATCGTCAGCGTGGACCTGTCCGAGGCCACGCGCGAGCTCAAGAAGGTGCCGCAGGAGTTCTTTCAGGTCGCCCAGGTGTTCTTCGGCTAGCTCAGTCGAGGAAGCGTCTCCACCAACGCCGCGCCTCGCCCTCGGTGAGCAGGAGCGAGGTGTACCGCGCCTCTCCGGCGATGTCCCTGGAAGGGCCGAGGAACAACGGTTCGAGCCAGGGCTCCAGCACCCGGGCAAGCTCACGATAGGCGGGAAGGGTTTCCCCAGTGACCGGCCCTCCCGCCTCTGGCCGCTCGCCCAGGGAGACCACGGCGCGCTCGTCGTCGAGCGGGACCACGGTCGTCCCGGCCGACCGCAATCGGGAGCGCAGGGCCTCCGCGCCGCCGAGCTGGGTGAGGACGGGGGAGCCGAGGAAGTTGAGCCAGTGGACACCGTCCACCTGAAAGCCCATTTGATTCTCGTGACGCCAGGCATCGCGGAGATCCAGACCTGGGTAGCGCAGGGGCCCGACGCGGAGGGTCTCATCCTCTCGAGGAAGCCACCAATAGAGCCGCAAGGCCAAGCCCGCGTGTCCCGAGGCGAAACGGAGCTGGGAGGCCATGTCGAGCACCAACCGACGCACGGGCCCTGGCCCCTGCCGCTCGAGGAACTCGATGGGGAGCGTCGCCGTGAGCAGGCTCACGAAGGTCGTTTCGGGAGCGGGCCGCCACGGAATACGGGCCTTGTATTCGAGCTCGTAGCCATTCCGGCTGCCAGAGCCTCCCGTGAACAGGAGCCCCCGCTCGAAGCGCCGCTTCTCGATTTCCCTCTGCTCCCAGTCCTCGTAATCATCAGGGAAGGACCAACGCCTGGTGTTCTGGAGGAGAAGGCGCGCCCGTCCCCATTGCTCCTCGGTCAGGGCGGAGCCCTCGTCATAGGAGCGGCTCACGTAATTGATGGTCTTGGGCCCCTCCCCCACGGCTCGCATGTAACAATCGATGGCATGACTCACCCCGTGCGCGATGTCAGGGTGATCGTGAGGCATGTAGAAGACAATACGAAACACATCACGCGCGAGCAGTAGCCGCTGGGGGCGCTGAATTCCTCCAGGGCACATCAAAACCCGGACTTCGGGAATACCTCGGAAGCGGAATCGGGGGTAGTCGTTCGCCATCACTTCCCCTCGTACGGTTTGATTCCGCTCGGTGTCACGAGGCTCACTCCAAGTCGTGGAGAGGACACCGTGCATCCCTCAAGTGCGTATTCCAGGTCAATACCCTCGATTACACAAACCGGGCTACCGTCCGTCAAGCCGGACACGCTCGTGTGCGCATGCTCTGATCGGGCGGTCACGAAAAGACAACCCTTCGCACCGTCCGCTTCCACACCTTGGGGCCACCCCGCGGGACAGGATGAGAGGAGCCCTTGTTTGACTTTCAGACCCGGACCTCGTCTCGAGGAGCCGTATTGGTTTCCAGGGATTGTGACATAACGAAGACGTGCCAAATCATTGCCCGCGCCCCCGGCAACGACCCAGCAACAAGGAATCACCTGAACGCACCTCGCCTCGAAAGCGTGGCATCCGTTCCGGACAGGAAAGCGCACGGGGCGGCCGTGCAGTGACCACAGGGGGGAACAGGCTCATGTCTGGAATGGAGCGTCTGGGAGTCGCGTGGATCGGTCCGGGTGGTGCCGTGGCGACGACGGCCATGGTCGGGATGGGCTAGGCCATGGAGAACCCCGTGCTGGAAGTGGCCCCGGTTCCCAACCGCCTGGCCGAGCTGCGCTCCCTCGTGAGCGAGCTGATGGCCCTCAAACGCGTACGCACGCCCGACCTGCCCGATGGGCTGGCCGCCCACGGCTTCCGCCGGGCGTGGGCGGCACTCGTCTCGGGCGAGGCGCCGGCCACCCTGGCGCTGCGCGAGACGGCCCTCGCCCTGAGCGCCGTGCGGCTGGGGGGCATGGACTTCGACGCCCTGCGCCGCGCCGGCCTCTCCCTCGAGCAGACCCTGGAAGTGCTGCGCCGTGGCTTCGAGGCCGCGACGGCGCCCGTGGACGCGGGGCTGCGAGAGCAACTGCGCACCGCGCTCGCCGGAGCCTCCACGTGGGTGGGCGCCGAGCCTCCCGCCTTCGTGGAGCGACTGGTGCGCCAGCCGCGGGCAGGTCCCACCCGCGCCAACAAGCAGCGGGTGGTGCTCCTGCCCGCGGAGAGCCACGCCGACCACTGCTATGTGGTGGCCGTCGCCTCGGTGCTCGTCTCCCCCCTCTTCGAGGCGGACCCCACCGGGCCCTTCGTGGCCGCGTTGAGCCATCACGTCTTCAACGCCGTGTTGCCCGACGCGGGCAGCCACGGGAACCGGTTGCTCGGGGAGCACCTGGCGCCCCTCATGGCGCGCCTCACCGAGCAGGTGCTCGACACGCTCCCGTCCGAGCTCGCCCACCGCGTGCGCGAGGCGCGGCGGATCCTCCCCCATACCGACACGCCCGAGGCCCGCGCCTTCCATGCCGCCGACACGCTGGATCGGGTGCTGGAGGACCCGGAGTTCATCCACGACGGGCCCATGCGGGCCTACGAGAACGCGGTGCTCGCCGCGGCGGGGCTCTCCCACTGAGCACGACCCTCCAGTCGTGCTGACCCGTGCCCATGCCCTGGCCCTGTTCGACCGGCTGCTGTCGGGCATGCCGCACCCCCAGACCATTGCCCTGAAGGAGTTGTCATGAGCGCGAAGAAGAATCCGCAGGAAGCGTGTGAGGCCTACCGCGCGGCCTTTCCGCCCGGCGAGCTGGAGATGTTCCGCGTGGATCCCATCGATCGCGTGGGCATCCCAGTGGTGGCCGCGAGCCTGCGGCTGAAGACCGGCACGCAGTTCGCCACCCATGGCCACGGCGCCACCCTGGAGGAGGCCGAGGCCGACGCGCTCGGGAAGCTGGCCGAGGGCGTCTTCACCGAGGCCGCGCTCCGGGCACTCGCGCGCGAGAAGGGCACCTACCGCGAGCTGGCGCGCACCCGCGGTCCCTCCGGCGTGGTGGATCCGCTGAAGCTGTGCCTCCCCGCGGGCAGCCCCTACCACGCGGACATGGAGCTGACGTGGGTGACGGTGACGCGGCTGACCACCGGGGAGAAGGTGCTCATCCCCGAGGAGTGGGTGGCCACCCGGAGCGGTCGGCTCCGGGGCCGCACGCCCCTCATCACCCCCATCACCCACGGTCAGGGCGCGGGCCTCGCCCACGAGCAGGCCCTGACCCACGGCCTCCTCGAGCTGTTCCAGCACGACGGCAACGCCCTGAGATCCCGCGCGCTCGATCAAGGCGTGGTGCTCGACCTGAAGGACGCGGCCCTCGGCCCCGAGCTCCAGTCCCTGCTCGCGCACTACGGGCGCCTGGGCATCGAGGTCATCGCGAAGCTGGCCTGCTCGGACTTCGGGCTGGTGAGCCTGTACGTGGTGGGACGCGACCCGGTGCTGCGCGACCAGCCCATGGCCCTCACGGCGTGCGGCGAGGCGGCGGACCTGGATCGGGAGCGGGCGCTGCACAAGGCACTGCTGGAGTACGCGGAGTCGCGCACGCGCAAGGCCTTCGCCAACGGCTCCCTGGAGCTGGCGGAGAAGCTCGCCCCTCCGGGGTACATGAACCGATTCCTGTCCCACACCAAGCTGGAGGACGAGGAGCCTCGCGCCCTGCAGGCCATGGCCGACTGGACCCAGCTCTCCGCGCCCCAGATGCGCTCGCTCATGGAGCAGCGGGTGCTCGCCGAGCGCGGCCGGGTGCCCTTCACCTCGCTACCCACCCCCCCGAACCTCGGGGACGCCCGGCAGCGCGGCGAGCTGCTCGTGCGCAAGCTCACCCAGGCGGGCTTCGACATCCTCGTGGCGGACATGTCGCCCGCGGAGCACTCCGTCTTCTCGCTCAAGGTCATCGTCCCGGGGCTGGAAGTGGAGACGATGAGCGACCACCGCATCGGCGAGCGCGGCGTGGCGAAGCTGCTCGCGCGGCAGGATCCGCTCGCGGGCCTGGGCAAGCCGCCCGAGGGCGCCCAGCGCGTACGCCTCACGCCGGAGGCCGAGGAGCGGCTCGGCGGCCCCGCCTGGTTCCACTCGCGCCTGGCGGAGGCGATCGTGGGCCGGCTCTATCCGCTCTACCGCGAGCCCGAGCGTCACGCCGCCCAGCTCCTGCTGCGCCAGCGCCGCTACGGAGGCACCTCGTCGTGAGCCCGCGCTCCGCCTCCAACACGCTGGCGCTGGACGTGGGCCACCTGCTGGTACCCCAGGCGCTCGAATGACCGAGGTCGCAGCTTCCCTCCAACAGGGAGATGTCCGCATGAGCAGGAATCAACTGCGGGTGTGTTTCATTACGCGGCGCTTCTTCCCCGCCATCTCGGGGATGAGCGTCTATGCCCTCAACCTGGTGCGGGAGCTGGTGTCCTGCGGTCACGACGTGACCCTGGTCAGCCAGTACCGCGGCGACGCGGCGGGCTGCTCGGTGTACGGCGACGGACCTCCGCCGGAGGTGGTGGGCGCGACGGTGGTGGGCCGCGAGTCCCTGGGCGAGCAGCGTGTCAACGACGGCCTGCTGGCCAGCTTCGAGCAAGACGTGGAGGACATGGTGGCGGTGGTGGAGCGCGAGCACCGCAAGCGGCCCTTCGATCTCATCCACGCGCAACACGGCTACCCGTGTGGGCTCGCGGCGCTGGAGGCGAGCCGACGGCTCGGCCTGCCCAATGTGGTGTCCATCCAGGGAGGGGATGGCCACCAGATGGGCACCTGCTGCACGACGCACAAGCAGGCCATGCTGGCGGTCCTGGGGCACTCGGGGGCGCTGCTCGTCGGCAGCCGCTCGTTCGCCGAGGAGGTGCACGGCCACCACGGCACCGGCCTGGAGCGCTTCACCCTCGTGCCCGGCGCCACGGACCCCCGGCGCTTCCACCCGCGCGACGAGTCGGCGATCGGCGCGCTGAGCGCCAAGCCCGTGCTGCTCTACCACGGCCGCGTGGATGCCCGGAAAGGCGTGAGGGAGCTGATGCACGCCATGCGCCTGCTGGTGGACCAGGGACGCGACCTGAAGCTCATCGTGTCGGGCATCGGCCCGGACGAGGAGGCGGTGCGCGAGAGCGTGGGCGAGCTGGGACTCGGCGGCCGCGTGGAGATGCCGGGCTACTCCGACTACGAGCACACGCCCCGGGTGTACCGGCGCGGGGATCTCTTCGTGTTCCCCACGTACTCGGAGGGCGTCTCCAACACCCTGCTCGAGGCCATGGCCTCGGGCCTGCCCATCGTCTCCACGCGGGTGGTGGGCGTGGTGGACTGCCTGGAGGATGGCCGGGACGCCCTGCTGGTGCCCCCCCGGGACGCCCATGCGCTCGCCGGGGCCATCGGCCGGATGCTGGATGACCCCGCCCTGCGCGAGCGCCTCGCACGCACGGCGCTCTCCGAGGTGCGGCAGTTGGACTCGTGGCAGGCGGTGGGACGGCGGATTCAGGACGTCTACGCCCGGCTCGCCGGCACCGCGCCGGACACGCGCTGGACGGGGCTGTACGACCCGGCGACGACCCACGAGCAGGCCGATCCCTCCTGCCGCTTCCGCCGAGCCCCCCACCTGCTATGAGCTCCATCCTCTTCCTCCCGCCCCGGATGCCGCCGCCTTCTCGCTGACGGGTGGGAAGCACTTGGCCCAAAGGCCCCGTGAATCCTCGCGGCGCCTGGGCTAGGACGCGCCCTCCCATGCAGGAGGAGGACACGGTGCTGCTCAAGGATGGCGACTGCGTCGCCGAGATCGTCCCGGAACGTGGAGCGCTCGTCAGCCGCTTCGCCGCCGGTGGGGAGGAATTGCTCTTCCTCGACGCGAGCACCCTGGCCGACCCCGGCAAGAACGTCCGGGGCGGCATCCCCGTGCTCTTCCCCTCTCCCGGAGTCCTTCCCGGGGGCACCTACCCCGCCGAGGGCCGCGACTACACGATGCGCCGCCACGGCTTCGCCCGGGACCTGGCCTGGGAAGTGCGCCACCGGGAGAACGCACGCGCGGAGCTCGTGCTCGGACACTCGGAGCAGACGCTGCGCGAGTTTCCCTGGCGCTTCGAGGCGCGCCTCACCGTGACGCTCTCGGGCGGAGCGCTGCGCCTGGGCTTCGCCGCCGAGAACCGCGACACCCGGCCCATGCCCCTGCACCTGGGCTACCACCCGTACTTCCACGTGCCCCAGGCGAACAAGGCCGTCACGCGGCTCGACACGGAGGCCACACGCGCCTGGGACAACCGCACCGGGGCACCCGTGAGCTTCTCCGGCCTGGACCTCACCGGCACCGAGGTGGACATGCACCTGCTCGACCACTCCCGGCCGGGCACTACCCTCCATCGCGGTCCGGGCCTGCGGCCGGTGGTGCTCTCCTGGAGCGAGAGCTTCAGCACGGTGGTGGTGTGGACGATCACGGGCCGGGACTTCGTCTGCGTGGAGCCGTGGACGGCGCCCGGCGGCGCGCTCCGCACCGGCGAGGGGCTGCTGAGCGTGGCCCCCGGGGCCACCTTCTCCTCGGAGTTCGAGATCCGCGCCGGAAGGGAATAAGACGCGGCCATGTCCTTCCTCTCCCACCTCGAGTGCTCGCGCTGCCACCAGACCCATGACGCGGACCGGTTGCAGAACCTGTGCACGTGCGGCGGACCGCTGCTCGTGCGCTATGACCTGAAGGCCGCCGCCCGCGCGGTGCGCCCCGCGAACCTCGCCGGCCGCGTGTCCTCCTTGTGGCGCTACCGCGAGCTGCTGCCGCTGCGCGATGACAAGCACCTCATCACGCTCGGCGAGGGCATGACGCCGCTGTTTCCCCTGCCCCGGCTGGGCGCCTCCGTGGGCCTGCCCGACCTGTGGTTGAAGGACGAGGGGCTCAACCCCACCGCCTCGTTCAAGGCGCGGGGCGCCGCCACCGGAGTGAGCCGGGCGAAGGAGCTGGGGGTCACCGCGCTCGCCATGCCCACCAACGGCAACGCGGGCGGCGCCTGGGCGAGCTACGGCGCGCGCGCGGGCATCTCCGTCACCCTCGTCATGCCCACGGACGCGCCCGCCATGAGCGTGCTGGAGGCCACGGCCGTGGGCGCTCACGCCTATATGGTGCGCGGGCAGATCACCGACGCGGGCGCCATCGTGGGCCGCTCGGCCAAGGCGCACGGCTGGTTCGAGGCCGCCACGCTCAAGGAGCCCTACCGCATCGAGGGCAAGAAGACGATGGGCTACGAGATCGCCGAGCAGCTCGGCTGGAGCCTGCCCGACGTCATCCTCTACCCCACCGGGGGCGGCGTGGGCATCATCGGCATCTACAAGGCACTCTTGGAGATGCGCGAGCTGGGCTGGTTGCCGGACAGCGTGCGCTTTCCCAAGCTCGTCGCCGTGCAGGCCGAGGGCTGCCAGCCCATCGTGAAGGCCTTCCGCGAGGGCAAGGACGTCTCGGAGAAGTGGGAGAACGCGTCCACGGTGGCGCAGGGCATCCGCGTGCCCAAGGCGCTCGGGGACTTCCTCGTGCTCCAGGCGGTGCGCGAGACGGGCGGCACCTGCGTGGCCGTGTCCGACGCGGACACGCTGTGGGGCCTGGAGCAGATCAGCCGCCAGGAGGGCGCCTTCATCTGCCCCGAGGGCGCCGCGCTCGTGGGCGCCGCGCGCCAGTTGCTGCGCGAGGGGTGGTTGGACGCGGGCCAGCGCGTGCTCCTGCTCAACACCGGCGCGGGCATCAAATACCCGGACGTGATGTCGCCCAAGCTCCCCATCCTGGAGCTGAACGCGACCCTGTAGCGCCCCCGCGGTGGGCGACTAGCGCTTCCTCGGCCGGCGCGGAGCCTCCTCGCCGCCGCCGCCGCCCGCCAGGGCATCGACTTCCGCCTCGAAGAGCAGGGCGGGATCGATGCCCATGACGTCGAAGTGGCCCAGCAGCTCCAGGCTGAGCAGACCATGCAGCCGGGTCCAGAAGAGCAGGCCCAGCCGCGCCACCCGGCCCTCCACCTTCGGACCGGGCCGATTCCCGACCCACTGCTCGAGCTGACGCTCCAGCGCGGCAGGAGGCTCGGCGCTCGAGGAAGACGCGGACAGCGGCTGGAGCAGCGCCTCGAAGAGGAGCGCCATCGTCCGGTGGGCGGCGGGGATGGTCCGCTCGGGCACGGCCCGGCCCGAGCCGGCGGCGGAGGCGAACAGCAACTGATAGCGGTGGGGCTGGGCCAGGGCCCACTTGCGCCAGGCTGTGGCGAGGGCGTGCAGCCGGGCCCGGGGCGACGGGGACTCCTCCTGCCCGATGGCGGCCTGGAACACGTCGGCCAGGTCGTTGTAGGCGTCGGTGGCCAGCTCGGCGAGGAGCTCGTCGCGGCTCGCGAAGTACCGGTACATCGCCGGACCCGTGAGCCCCATCTCCTTGGCGATGGCATTGAGCGAGATGGCGCCAGGTCCTCCCTCGGCGAGCTGGCGGGATGCGATGCGCTTGGCCTCCTCGGCCGTCTGGGCACGGTAGCGCTGGCGGGGGGTGAGAGGCGGCTGCGTCATGGGCCAGTTCTCTCGTCTCCCTCCGCCACCGAGTCAAGCCCGCGGGCCCGCCCCCCTGTCCAACGAAACGCCTCCGCGAAGGTTGCAACGGCCCCACACGACAGTTATACGCTATAACAAAAGCATCACCCACTCACCGCATCACCCTGGCACCCACGCCATCTGAAAGGAAGCCGTCATGCGTCCCGTCCCCTCGCGGTCCTCCGTGGTTCACGAGCGCGTCCCGTTGGCCGAGCCGCCCTCTTCCCCGACATTCCTCTCGGGCCATTTCGCCCCGGTCTCCGAGGAGCACACCGCGACGGGCCTGCGCGTGCGGGGGGCGCTGCCGCCCGAGCTGACGGGACGGTTCCTGCGCAACAGCCACAACCCCCTGCCGGGCGTCACGCCGGTGCACTGGTTCAAGGGCAGCGGCATGGTCCAGGGCATCCGGCTGCGGGAGGGCCGTGCCGAGTGGTACCGCAACCGCTGGGTGCGCACCCCCGCGCTCGAGGGCAAGCCGTACCTGACGCCCCGAGGGCCGGATCTGACCGCGAGCACCGCGGGCACCCACGTCATCGAGCACGCGGGGAGGATCCTCGCGCTGTGCGAGGCCAACCTGCCCTTCGAGCTGAACCGGGAGCTGGACACGCTGGGCGCCTACGACTTCGCGGGCAAGCTCACCACCGCGATGAACGCGCACCCCAAGGTGGACCCCGCCACGGGCGAGCTGCACTTCTACGGCTACTCACCGTTCCCGCCCTATCTCACCTACCACGTGGCCTCGGCGGACGGACGGCTCGTGCGCAGCGAGGAAATCCCCGGCGTGGGCCCGTCGATGATGCACGACTTCGCCATCACCGAGCACTACGTGGTGTGGCTGGACCTGCCGGTCATCTTCGACCCCGAGGACACGACGGGGATGCCCTACCAGTGGAGCGACGACTACCCGGCGCGCATCGGGTTGATGCGCCGGGACGTGCCCGCCCAGGTGCGCTGGTTCGGCGTCGAACCGGGCTATGTCCTGCACCTCGCCAACGCCTACGAGGACGGACAGGGACGCGTCGTGGTGGACGGCCCGCGGCTGGACCGCACGGGCTGGCTGGAATCCTCGAGCTGGTGGGCCAACCGCCCCGGGCACGGACCCGCTCCCGTCTCGCACGCGCACAAGCACCGCTGGACGCTCGACCTGGCCACCGGCACCGTCCGCGAGGAGCGCACCGACGATCTCGTCACCGAGTTCCCCACCCTCAACAATGACTGGCACGGCCGCGCCCACCGCTACGACTACGCGGTCAGCTTCCCCGCGACGGAGGGCGCGGAGCATGCGCTGGTCAAGTACGACCAGCGCACCGGCCGCCGGCAGCTCCACCCGATGGGCCCGGGACGCATGCCTGGCGAAGCCGTGTTCGTGCCGGCCGCTGGCGCCACGGGCGAGGACGAGGGCTACCTGCTCAGTGTCGTCAACGAGCCGCGCCGCGGCGCCGCCGAGCTGCTCGTGCTGGATGCCACCGACCTCACCGCGCGCCCCCTCGCCACCATCGAGCTGCCGTGGGTGCCCGGCGGCATCCACGGCTCCTGGATTCCCGACGCTCCCCGGCCGTGAGCCCCGCTCCATGGAAGGCACCGGTGGGAGCCCGCGCGGGCGCCCTCGAGAGGATCCGAGGAGACGCTGGGGTTTCCATGTGGTTCGGCACGGCACAAAGTAGGACATTCCACCCGGACATCCGCTGACGCGGTGGCCGGCCCGTGCCACGGGAAAGTTCCCCGCGTGGGCATGTTTGTCTTCTCCCAAGGCGGCTCGGGAATCGAGCAGCCGGGGATTCCCCGAAGACTTGGGCGGCGAGGTGTGCGAGAACGGCGGGCTACCGCGGACGGGACCGGGAAGCAGAAGACCCGGCCGGTGCGCGGGACGGCGGAGGTGTTCGCCCCGCGCACAGCGGCCCCTCGGGAGGAAGTCGAGCATGCAGCTTCGGACGATGGCGTGGAGGAGGGTCGCCCTGAGCGCGCTGGGCATGCTGGGGGCGGCCTGCGGGTTGGCGGACATGGACCTGTCGTGCCGGAGAGACCAGGACTGTCTCGACTCCGAGCTCTGCCACCCGGACGAACAGGTGTGCGTGCGTCGCTGCTCCACGAACAAGGAGTGCTACGAGGTGCGGCCGAACTGCCAGCGCCTGAGCGACTCGGACACCACGACGATCTGCAAGCCATGAGAAAGGGCCTGGACGTCCACCGCTCGCCCGGCCTCTCCGTCTCCCCACGGACCCCGGACACCGCAAGTGCCCTCCGGCCCCCTGGAAGGGGAAGGAGCATGAAAGCGGTGTCTTCCACCTTTCCCGGACCCACGTAGAATGGCTGGGAGGACAACCCAATGCCGATGAGCAGCACCCCGACGGCTCCGCCCCCCTGGCGCCCCGATCCATTCGCCTGGATGGCCGCTTCCCCTCCCGGGTTCCCGGGCGCGGGGGTGCGTCCGCCGACCGCGTCGAGCGGGCCCAGGACGGAGGGGCAGGGCCAGCGGCGCATCCTGGTGGTCGACGATGACCCGGCCATCCTCAAGGTCTGGCGCCGGGTGCTGGGGACCCGCACCGCCCCCTCGTCGTTGGATCACCTGGAGAAGAAGCTCTTCGGGGCCACCCCGCCCGCCGCGCCCACGGACGCGGGCTTCGCCATCGACACCGCCTCGCAGGGCATGGAGGGCTACCAGAAGGTCATCAGCGCCCTGGAGGAGGACCGGCCCTACACGTTCGCCCTCGTCGACATGCGCATGCCGCCCGGCTGGGACGGGCTGGAGACCATCCTGCACATGCTGGAGAAGGATCCCCGGCTGGAGGTGGCCATCTGCAGTGCCTTCTCCGACATCTCCCGGGATGAAGTCGCCCAGCGCGTGGGCCGCGCGGATCTGCTGTGGATCCGCAAACCGTTCGAGCTCGAGGCCGCGCGCGACCTCGCCCGGAAGTTGAGCGAGCAGGGCGTGCACCGGCGCCAGACGCGCTGAGCCCCCCCGGCCGGATTCGCGGCGTGAACGCGCCGCGCTCCCCCCCCCGGAATTCAGCGCTTGGGCGGAGTGGGTGCCGGCGACGGCTTGCGCCCGGGGGCGGGAGGCTTGGAGGAAGCGGCGGTGACGTTCGTGCGCGCCGGGGTCTTGGTCTCGGGCTTCGGGGCCGGGGGAAGCACCGCGGGGCTCGCCGCCAGCACCGTCTTCACCGACTCGCGCAGCTCGCCTCGCACCACCTCGCGCACGTCCGCGCGCACCGCCTCGCGCACCTCGCGCCGGATGAGCTCCTGGAGCTGCTCGCCCTGGAGCGCCGTCTTCAACTCGGCCCGGACCAGGGACGTCATGTCCTCCTGCAGCTCGCCACGCAGGCCCTTGCGGAAGTCCGTCTTGAGCGACGAGTCCAGCCCCTTCACGTCCGCGTGGATGGGATCCAACGCCTTGTTGATGCCCTCGAGCGTGGCGCCCGTGACGGCGCGGATGAGCTGCTGGGTGCTCTCGCTCTGGCTCTGCAGCTCCGTCTTGAACGAGCCCAGCGCGTCACGCATCACCCCGAGCGAGGCGATCTCCCGCTTGAGCTCCTCCAGCTCCTCGGCGCGCGCGTCCAGCTCGCCCTTCTTCTGCTCGAGCTTCTCCTGGGTCTCGCGCAACAGCATCGTCTGCTGCGAGCAGCGCGCGTCCACGGACAGCAGGTTGGCGTAGGTGCCGCCGGTCACCTGGCACATGGACAGCGTCTCCTGCTCGTCGAGCAGCACGAGCGAGACGCTCAGCGCCACCAGGACGACGGTGAGCATGGACACGGCGGCCCCCCGCGTGACGCTCAGGCTCAGCCCCTGACGCTCGAGCCAGCCCTTGCGCTGCACGCCCAGGGTGCCCGCCAGCGAGATGACCACCAGCGACAAGAGCGACAGCATCTTGCCCGGGGAGATCTCCAGCACCAGCCGGGAGAGCAGCTGCATGGACTGCCACGTCGAGCCCTTCTCGATGTCGAGCTCGGGGCGGACGCCGCCCTGCTGCGGGGTGCCCCAGGTGGGCTGATTCGCCATGCAGCGCCCGCGCATGTCGCTCGCCCACCGGGGCTCGGTCTCCGCGAGCGGGGTGCTCGGACACAGGCTGAAGATGTAGTTCGTGGTGCCGGTGCTGAACGCGTGGTGCATCCGCTGGCGATCAGAGGACTTCGAGAGGGCCCACCTCCACGTGTAGCCGAGGGCGGCGATCGCCAGGACGAGCGCGACCCAGGGCAGGGCCTGCTTCACGAAGTTTCGCGGGGACATCGAGTGGACTCCTGAGGGTGGCACGAGAGGATCGTCCAAGCGCCGCCAGGAAACAACGCACTGTCCCGGGTGACTGTCGGACAACGGCCCTCGGAGCACCCACACCGCACACCCGGAGGCCCCGACACCCCGGCGAAGCAAGGGAGCGAGCACGAGGGCGAGGTAGTCCTCCACGCGCTCCGTGCCGAGGCCCGGCGTGACGAGTCCGAGGTAGCCATCCGGGCGCACCACACCCCGAGCCGCTTGCGCACGAGGCTGTGCCCGCCATCGGCGCCCACCAGGTAGAGCGCCCGAACCCGCTCGGGTGTGCCTCCCGGGGAGACGAGCGTGGCCGTCACCCCCTCGCCGTCCTGCTCGAACGCGCTCAGCTCGGTGGGAGCGGGGACGCGGCCGCGGAGAACTCCCGAGGCCCTCTAACGAGAGAAAGCCGACCCCCAGGGGCCGGCTTCCTTTCTACCTACGCAGACCTTCAGACGCGGCGCTCACTCCCCAAGGACGAACTCCTCGGGGACGTTGTTGCGCAGGATGATCCGGTTGAGCTCCTCCACGTACTCGCTCTGGTAGCGGATCGAGCCATTGAGATAGCCCTGGGCCACCAGGATGTTGGAGGTGAGATCCCGGCTCACGGGACGCACGTTGTAGACCTTGCCAAACCACTGCCGCCGCTCGATGGAGACAATCTTGTCGAACGAGCCGTCCTGCTTGACCAGGTACTCACCCGGGATGAAATCCATGGCCTTGGAGACAGCACCCTCGCTGGTGACGAGCGGGTGATGCTCGGTCACCGACAGGTGCCCCCCCGACTCCATGGAGAAGTCCAGGATGTCCTGCTTGGCGGGCGCCTTGTCGAGAGTGTAGTTCTCGATGGGATTGGCGATGAAGGTGAGGTTGTCGAAGGTCGCGTCCGGCGAGAGGGTGACCAGGTCGGCGCGGCCAATGGACTGGGCACCGGAGATGCTCTGCTCACCCGTCTCGAAGAGGAGCGTCTGGTCGGGGGCATAGCAACCCGGCTCGCACACGCCATCGTGGAGGACGTCCGCCGGCTTCTCCAGGTGGCCCAGCTGGGCGAGCTGCTCTCCCGTCAGGAGCCAGGAACTGGCGGTCACCGCGGCCTGGGAACCGTAGGCGCCAGGGCCGATCCAGGGCTCGTATCCCGTCGCCGGATCCGCATACACCGGGTAGATGTAGATTTGGTACAGCTCATACGCGTTGGTGGCATCCTCCGTGAATTGAGAACCCCAGAACCGCGAATCCTTCTTCCCCGCCGCGGCCCCGCCCTTGTACATGTACAAGTTCTTGTTGGCCTGCGTCTGGGCCCACCGGACCCGTCCATGCGACTTGTCAGAGGTGAGCTGATCGAAGGTGCAACGGTACTCCGAGGGAGCCCAGGTAGTGGCGGAGGCCTGGGCTGCACTACCCAGAATCGCCATGGCAGCGAGGAAATGGATGTTCTTCTTCATTCGTGGTGCTCTCCAAGCCAGGGGACTGCGAGTGAGATACGGGAGCTACCCGCATCAACGTTCCAATTCAGGGAGAAAACCTTGATTCAGTTCGAGGGGACGACCTCATCCGGCACGTTGTCGCGCAGGAGGATGCGATTGAGCTCCTCCACGAACTCGCTCTGGAAACGTCCCGAGCCATTGAGGTAGCCCTCCGCGACCAGGATGTTGGAGACGAAGTCCCGGTTGCTGGGGCGCAGGTTGTAGACCTTGCCGTACCACTGGCGCGAGTCGATGGAGACGATCTTGTCCAGGGAGCCATCCTGCTTCACCAGGGAATCGCCGGGGGTGAACAGCCTGGCTTTCTTCACGCGGCCCTCACTCGTCACGAGCGGGTGCTCGAGCGTCACGGCCAGCTTGCCCCCGGACTCCATCCGGAAGTGGAGGATCTCCTGACTCGCGGCGTCCCGGTCCAGCGTATAACGCTCGACGGTGTCCTGGACGAGCTGGATGGAACCCAGGGTGGACTCCGCGGCCAGCGTCACCAGCTCGGAGATGCCCCTCGTCTGGGCCTCCTGGATGGAGACCCCCCCTTGCTGGAACAGGACCTTCTGGTCCGGCATGTAACAACCCGGCTCGCAGATACCATCCACGACCACGGAGACAGGCTTGTAGATGTAACTGAGGTTGAAGATCTGGTCGCCCGTGTAGCCCGCGGTCGAGGAAGAGGGCGCGCCCGGACCGGGGTATGGCTCATAATAGTTGTCGGGGTTCACATACACGGGGTAGAGCCACATACTGTAGCTCTCATAGGCGGTGATCGCGTACTCCGTGTGCTCCGACAACCAGAAGCGCTGATCCCGGCTGGCCGAGATGTTGTACGGATCGTTGTTGGCCCAGCGCTGGGCCCATTTCTGACGGCCCCGGCCCTGGTCGGGGTTGAGTTGATCCTGCGTGCACCGGTAGTAGCTGGGCGTCCAGGGAGGTGGCGGTACTTGCCCGCCGCCACCACCACCTGGATCATCCGGGTATATCTCGATGTCCTCGATGGGTCTGAGCTGCTCCAGCCGGGTCTGCTCGAATGCGAAGGCCGTCGTGGAGCTCACGCAGAGGGCAAGCCCCCACAGGGGAAGAGACTTCATGACTGATTTCTCCAATCCTCGAGACATCTGGAATTCAGCAACCGCGAAAGCGCCTTCGAGCCAAGGAGGGGCGCCGCCGGGCGCCCCTCCTTCATTCGTTCCGGGTCAACGGGAACGTGGCGGGCTCAGGGACGGAGGTTGAGCTTGCCCAGCGCACGCCGCAGGTCGGGCCGAGGCCCGATCTGCTTCGCGTCAGGGGCCTGCGCGGTCCCCGTGCTCACCAGCACATCGCGGATGGCGAGGGGCGACAGCGGGTTGCGGCCGTTGGCCTTCAAGGCCCCCTGGATGCTGGCCACCGAGCCGGTGATGATGGGAGAGGCACTGGAAGTGCCGTTGAACACCGCGGTGTAGAACTGGTTCTCGTCACCCGGGTTGAATCGGTCGCCGTAACCCGATGTGATGACCTGCTCGCCCCAGCCGTGCACGTCCACCCGGCTGCCAAAGTTGGTCCAGCACATCGGCGCCCGGCCAGCCGAGGAGCCAGCGCCCACGAGGATGGCGCCGGAGTCGCGCGAGCTGCGGTCGAAGGCTCCCCCGTAGGCGGCATCATCCAGATTCGAGCTGCCATTGCCACTGGCCTCGACCACCGTCACGCCACTCAAGGTCGCGAGGGAGATGGCATCGTACTCCGCCTGCCAGTACTCCATGGCGATGTAGTCGCACTGCTGGGTGTTGCACGTGCAGGGAGTGCTGTTGGGCGGCCCGAGACGGTGCACCTCGATCAGGACGACGCCCCCCACCCCCGCCGCGTTGGCGGCATTGGTGATGGCGCTGGCCACGCTCTGCGCGCCAATGGCCTCGAAACCAATCTGGGCCCCGTGGGCCACACCCGTCACACCATAGGCGTTCTTCACGCCCACCATCACCCCCACCACCGCGGTGCCATGGTTGCGCCAGCCCAGGTCGGCGAACTGGGTCCCCCCCGTATGGAAGAAGGCGGGCAGATCCTCGTGCGAGGTGCGCCATGCCCCCTCCACATCGACGATCTTCACCCCCGCGCCCGTGCCACCGTTGACGGTCCACGCATACACCGCGTCCACGCCCAGCGGCGCCGCCTGGAGATAGCCCTGCTCACCGTCGAACTGCGGAGTGACCGGGGCGAGATCCGTGGCCCCCTGGAGCGCGGTCAGCATGCTGGACCAGGGGACTGACGCCGGCTCCGCCGGGGGCTCGGCGTAGGCGGTCTCCACGCTCGGCAGCGCGTCGAGCGCGGCCACCAGCTGCGCGACATCCGCGAAGGTGGAGCCCGCCGCCACCGGGACTTCCATGTACAGATTGAGGTCCGCCAGCTCCCGGCCACTGCGCAGCTCCGCCTCCGCCTTCTTGGACATCAGCGTCTGCTCGTCCACGGAGAACAGCCGGGCCAGCCTGCCCGCACGCGACTCTCGCGACACATACTTGTGGACGGCGTCGAGGTCCGATGCCAACTGGGCATCGTCCAGCTTGAGCTGTGAAAGCCTGGAGCGCTCCTGTGCGCTGCGCGCTCCCGCTTCCACACTCAGCGAGCTGCCGCGCAGACGCACATGGGTGCCCTCACGGAACTTGATGACGATGCGCGAGACCTGGATGTCCCCGCGCAGGTTCGAGGCGAACCCCTTCTTCGGCACTGCGCGAAGCTCCAGTGCCTGCGCCTGTGTCGCCGCGGCCGCCGGAAAGGCAACCCCCACGGCGAGCGCCATGGACAGACCGCGAATGGCACCACCCAGCTGAATACCCTTGGAACGCATGAAATGACTCCTCACCTTCGAATGATCATTACGGCTGTGAACTGGGATTGAACCGGGCGATGAACGCATCCTGCCGGCCCTGGTTCCCGAGGCCCCACAGGTCACCCGTCGTGAAGCCCGTGATGACGACGTCGCCCGCCTTGGTGACGACAACGTCCGAGGCCTCATCCGTGCCGGCCGTCCCGATCTGCCTGGCCCAATTCTTTACACCCTCGGCGTCATACCGGGCGACGAACGCGTCCCTGCCTCCCTTGTTCCCCACGCCCTCCACCATCGAACCCGTCGTGAAGCCCGCGACGTAGATGCGCTTCTGGGCGTCGAGAGCCAGCCCCGTCGCGCGGCTGTACTGCGACTTCGAGCCTATCCGCCTGGTCCACTCCGGCCGGCCGCTCCCCGCCGCGTACTTGATCAAGAACGAATTCTGGATGCCGTCGTTCTCGGATTGCCCCTCGTCGAGGTCACTGAAGGAGACAGCCAGGACGTAGACGTTGCCGTCGGCGTCCACGACGACATCGAGCGCGGCGTCGATGTCCGACGTGGCGATCTGGCTCTTCCACTCCTCCTCGGCCAGGTTCTGCTGGGCGATCTTCGTGACGAAGGCATCCGTGGAGCCCGCGTGGCTCCCGGGCTCGCTGTAATCACCCATCGTCGAGCCCACGATGAAGATGTTGCCGGACGCGTCGAGCGCGAGCCCCTCCGCCCGGTCATGGTCGATCGTTCCGTACGTAGCCCTCGAGATGGCCGCACCGGTGGGTCCCAGGATGTCGAGCGTGATCTCGAAGCCCCGGTCGACCTGCTCCTGCGTGGTGCCCGCGATGTAGACGTTCACGCCGGACGCCTCCCTGCGCAGGGCGACCGCCAGCGCGGAGTCTTCCTCGGCCGAGCCGTACTGCTGCGTCCACTCCCGCTGACCTCTGGAGTTGAGCTTCGTGGCGAAGATGTCATTGAAGCCCTGCCCGGGCTCGGACGCACCTGGCATCTGGCCGGCGGTCGCCCCCACCAGGAAGACCGTGCGATCATCCGCGATGGCGAAGTCCTTGACACTGTCGTCCAACGAGGAGCCCAGCTGGATGACCCGGGGAAAGGGAAGGTCCACGGAATCCGACGGATCCTCGGGCGGCATGACCGCGGGCAGGCGGATGGAGAAGATATCCTGCATGGCCCCGGCCTCCGACGTGATGACGTCCCCCCCACCACTGAAGCGACCGCGGGTATTACCGGCGACATAGATGTTGCAATCGCCATCGGCGCCCACCACGACCCCCGTGTCGTCCTGGTCCGTGCCGAACTGGAAGACGTCCCAGAGATGCACCCGGGAGCAGGCGGGAGAGGACAGGCTGCCGCAGCCGTTCGTGCCCTCGCAGTCCGTGGGGTCTTCATCTGGCGGCTGCACGGGGCCCCCGGTACAGCCCATCGAGGCCAGCAGCAGGGTGGAGAGCAGCGAGGAAGCGTGGAGCGTGGAGCGTAGGCGCGTGTTCATTTTTTGTCCGCGATCGCCCAGAGGGCGTCGTAGCGAAGCATGGAGTACTTGAGCAGCTTTTCCAGATCGGTCCCCTGCACACTCGCGAGCAACTCCTCGGCGCGCTTCCGATCGTTGTAGAGCATGACCATGAAGAGCTCGACCTTGTCCCCGGACAAGGAGCGGCGCAGGTCCAGGCCCTGCTCGGACTGGATGTTCTTGGCGAGGATGACCTCCTCGACTGTTTTCAGAAGCGTCTCGCGCTCCGGGTTCTCCTTCCACTCCAACCCCATCCCCAGATACTCGACCCGGTAGAGCCGCTTGAACTGCCCCTCCTCCGTGAAGGTCTCCTCGTCGGCGGCGAGCAGATCCTGCTTGGCCGCCTCGATGAGTTCGCGATCCTTGTACATGTCGCGCAACATCTCCTTCTCCTGCGGCTTGAGAAGAACCTTGCGCTGGAGCTGCCGGAACTGGGCGATGTCCGGATGGGCCACCATGACGCGCTGCCGGAGGGAATCCAGTGGCGAGCGGGGCTTGGCCAGAAGCGGCGGCGTGGTATCCGTCTCCAACGGATCACTGACGACCACGGGGCGTGAGGGCTCGAGGGGCAGCGGCGCCGTGGCGGGCTGAGGACTCAACGGCCTCGCGGGCTGCTCTGGAGGCCGCGCGGTCACGCGGGGCTGCTCCGGCGCGGGGGCCGGCATCGGCACGTCGGTCCAGAGGGCAAAGAAGATGACAGCAAAGCCCAGGAGCAGGGCGGCCAGGAAGGGGAAGAGTAGATGCTTGGATGCGAACTTACGGTCCATTCAGGGCTCCAACCTCGAGAACTGGCGACACTGGGCGGGCGAACGAAACCGAGGGCGGGAGCCTGATACGGATGGATGGGCTCCCCGCCCCCAAGCTGGACAACAGCCTTCACTCAGTTCTGCGGGATGACGTCGTCCGGCACGTTGTTGCGCAGAATGAGGCGGTTGAGCTCCTCCACATACTCGCTCTGGAAGCGGGCCGAGCCATTGAGATAGCCCTCGGCCACCAGGATGTTGGAGGTGAGATCCCGGCTCACCGGGCGCAGGTTGTAGACCTTGCCGTAATACGCCCGCTCCTCGATGGTGACGATCTTGTCCAACGAGCCGTCCTGCTTCACCAGGTGCTCGCCGACGATGAACTCCTTGGCTTTGCGCAGGCTGCCCTGGCTCGTCACGAGCGGGTGCTCGCGCGTCACCGTCAGCTTGCCGCCGGAGGCCATCCGGAAGTCGAGCACCTGCTGGTTGACCGGGTCCCGGTCCACCGTGTAGCGCTCGACGGTGTTGTTGACGAGTTGCACGGCGTCCAGGGTGGACTCGGCGGACAGCGTCACCAGATCGTCGGCGCCCGCCTTCTGGGCCTTCTCCACCTGCACCTCACCGCTCTGGAAGAGGATCCTCTGATCCGGCGTGTAGCAGCCCGGCTCGCAGACACCGTCCATCAACACCTGGACCGGCTTCTCCGTGTACGGCAGGTTGGAGATCTGATCGCCGGTGAGCGAGGCGGTGGCGCTCCCCGCGGCGCCAGGCCCCATCACGGGATCATAGCCCTGGTTGGGATCCACATACACCGGGTAGAGATAGGTGCCGTAGTTGTTCAACGAGTCCAGCGCGTCCTGATTGAACACAGACGCCCAGAAACGCTGATCCTTGGTGGCCGAAATGTTATAAGGATCGGCATCGGCCCACTTCTTGGCCCACTGCTGGCGGCCACGGGACTGATCCGCGTTGGTGATTTGATCGAAAGCACAGCGGTAGTTGCTGGGTGCCCAACCCGCAGACGCCTGCGTGGCGAGCCCCAGAGTCGTGATGATGGCGCAAAACGACAGGTTCTTCTTCATGCCTGACTCCTGTGGTGTGATGTTGGCTGGACTTCCTCCCTGTCGCGCGCCCCGCGATGGCGACAGGAATGCTGCTTTCCCGCCTGACGATGGGAAATAGCCCTTCTTACGGCAGACCCCTGGCCACTGCGGAATCGCGGGGAGCCTTGGGGCTTGACGTCTCATGACCAGGAATTGACTCGGAGCCCCCCAGGAAGACAGCAACCACGCGGCGGAAGCGGCAAAACACCACGCCTACCTGGAAAACGAGAGTAAACGACCTGGACGGAAAATGGAAGCAGGATTCACAAAATCCCACAATACAGCTTCAACGAAAAACAGCGGCCAGACGTGGAATCAAGGCGCCGAGGACCGGGCCAGGGGAAAGGAGGGGGCGCCTGGAGAGCAACTCCGGCGCTCCCGCTCCCCTCCCGAGGAGAACTACATGGGATCGATGCCCAGGATGAGCGAGCCGGCGTTGTTGTAGACGTTGATGTTCTGCGTGTAGCCGGACCAGCTGGCGATGGTCAGCCGCCAGGTCTTCTTGAAGAACCAGAACCCCACCCGCACCCAGAGCTTCAGGTTGCCGTTGAGGGTGTTCAGGCTGAGATCCGCCTTGAGCTTCCAGTCGAGGGAGTAGAACGGCCAGAACAGCTCGGCGAAGGCGGGCAGGCTCACGTTGATGAGGGTCACGGCCCCCTCCACCCCCACGCCCGCGACGACGATGTCCACGCCCGCGGAGGCGTTGGCGTTGGCCCAGCCTCCCGCGGTGGCGGAAAGCCGGGCGATCGTCGGACCAATCTGTCCCGAGACCGTCAGCTTGAGACCGCCGCTGATCGAAGCCGACACGGAGACCGGCACGGGGCCCACCATGAAGCGCTTGGAAGCGGAGAAGAAGGTACGGCTCCAGTTGATGGGGGTGATCTCGAAGCTGTAGTAGAGATTGCCGGACCACACCTGCTGGCCCATCGCGTACAGGCTCGCGGTGCCGCTGTTGTTGCCGCCGGCCTGGCCGGAAACCTCGGCGCGGCCCCGGACGATCTCCTTCTGGGCGCCAAAGGCCACGGCGTACACCTTGCCCTCGGCATGGGCCTCCACCCGCTTCTCGGCCGTGCCCGTCGCTGGCGTGGACGTCATCGAGGCATCGATGATGTAGCCCGCGCCAAACACGCTGTTGCCCAGGTTATCGCTGCGGTAGTAGCTCTTGGTGAACGGAGCGGTACCGGAGGGCGCGACGTTGTCGTTGTTCACCTCCAGGGGAGGAGTGATGTCCCCCTGGTTCGCCTCGGGAATGATGCCCTGATCGATGTTGATGATCGTGCTGCCATCCGAGTCCGTGCTCCGCGTGCCTCCGGTGCGCACCAGCTCATCCTTGATGATGAGCTCCTGCTCGGTGGCAGAATAGGAACCGGCGAACGGATAGCTGGACTCCCACTCGTAATTATTGTTGAGCTGATAGCCACCCGGATAACTGGTGGTGGGAAAGCTCGTGGGATCCACTTCATAGACGACTGGGTCGACGTACGACGGAACCTGTGCCGAGGACACCTGCGCAACGCCGATAGTAAGCAGGAATGCACCAGCACTCACCGCCAGACGAACTCTGGACATGAATCCCCCTCTGAAAATCCGGTTTATTGAGACCAAAAACAAATGCCAGATATCATACGCACTAATGGTGTCAAGCGGGTTTTACCAGAAGTGAAGAAAAAAACCGCAGGCCTGAGCTACTGGGACGTCCCGAAATAACGCGGAAAACCGCCCTGTTTAATTTTTAAATCTTCGCTGGAATTCCTGGGAGAGCCCGGGGAAAGGGACGGAGCCGAGGACAGGCTGATATGCGGTTGGGGCCCAATGGCATTCCAAGCAAGAGTGGCGTGACGGACCGCCGCCGGACTTTTTCAGCCGCCAGCTAGGCGGGGCACCGTGGGCCGTGCTAACTCTCGGGCACCATGCGCATGTCCTGGAAATGGCATCACCTTCTCATGCTGGCGGTTGTCCTCTTCTCATTGGGCTTCGTGGCGTGGTGGGTGATTCCCTCGAGCGATCAGGGCGCGAGTCCCACGCAGCTCCAGGTCCGGAATGACAGTCCCCGGAAGGCGCCACCGTCACAGCCCGCGATCGAGGAACCCCCAGCGTTCCCACGAAAGACAGCCGATGGCTCCCGGCTGTGGGCTCCGGGCATGAACTATCGTTACTCCGTGGAGACGGACCAGGAGGTGACTTTCAGTTCATCCCAGCCGGGTGCGCCCATTCCTCCTGGCATGCGCTTCCAGATCAGCGGAGAGTGGAACGTGGGAATCGTCAGTGCTGGCGAGGCCCAGGTCGAGGCCCAGGTGCGACTGGTGCCCGCGAATGTCTCCGTCAGCGTCGATGGAAAGGACGCCCTCGCGCCCGAGGTGCGCCAGACCATGATGAAGAGCCTGACGATGCCCTTCTTCATGACCCTGCAGCGCTCTGGTGCAGTGAAATGGGTTCATTTCGAGATGGGCACGGATGTGCTGGCACAAGGCATCCTCCGCTCCCTGGTCGCCACGTCCCAGTTCGTCGTGACGGGAGTTCCCCCGGAGTCGTGGCGGAGCGAGGAATACGACGTCACGGGCCAGTACCAGGCCACGTACCAGCGGGCTCCAGGTCAAAAACAATTCGAGAAGACGAAGCAGGGCTACACGCATGTGGCCACGTCCAAGGGACTCCAGCCCTATGAGGCGGGCACGCTGCGCATCGACGTGCACTCGCGCTCCACCTTTGGGCTCGCCGAGGATGGTTGGGCCGAGACGATGCAGGCCCAGGAGCGGCTGGAGGTGGACGCCGGTCAGGGAATGCCCAAGGTGACCAACCAGCTCCAGTGCCGACTGCGTCTGCTGGCACGGACCAGGGATCTCTCCCTGCTCAGCGCACTGGAGGCGCGCCGGGCGAGTCTGAACACGATCCTCCTGGCCAGCTATCAAGCCCAGACCCAGGATCCCAAGGAGAACTACCGTCGGATCCTCGCGGGCAAGCACTTCGATGATCTGCTCAAGGACTTGCGCTCCCTTCCCAAGGAAGAGCGGGCTCGGGACGATGCGCGCTCGTTGGCGTTGGAACAACTCCGCGCGCTCTTCATGCTCGAGCCCACCGAGGCCTTGAAGGTCCCGGAGACCCTGCGCCAGGGAGGGCTGGAGCCGATCGCGGCCAGTCCCCTTCTCGGCGCGCTCTCCGCGGCCAGCACGCCAGAATCCATCCAGGCCCTCTCGAAGGTCGTCGACGACTCCGTCCTCGAGGTGCCGGTGCGCACGGACGCGGTCGCCGCCCTGGGCATGGCGGACGCCCCCACCCAGGAAGGAATCAATGCCCTGAGGAACCTCACGCGCGAGCCCCGGCCGGAGCTGCGCGACACGGCGACCCTGGCGCTAGGCAATGCGGCGTATCAAATGCACGACGAGAACGCCCGCGGCTCGGAAGCGCTCGTGCGAGAGCTCGAGACCGCGTACCGCTCCGCGAAAACCCCGGAGGAGCAGGCCATGATCCTGCGCGCCCTGGGTAACACCCGGGATGCGCATGCCTTGACGACACTCCAGAACGCACTGGGCTCCACTTCGGTCCAGGTACGGCAGGCGGCGGTCACGTCCCTGCGCCTCATTCCGGATCCAGCCGCCGACCGGCTCCTGGCGGCCAGACTCCTCGGAGATGAGTCGCCCGACGTACGCAAAGCCGCCGTGTTCGCCTCCAGCTTCCGGCCCCTCGAGCCCCTCCTGCCCACCCTGCGGCAGGCGCTGCAGCAGGATCCCGCGGCCGCGGTCAGGACCGAAATCGTCCACGTGCTCGGGGGTCATCTGACTCAACTGCCCGGCGCGCGAGAGCTGCTGAACTGGAGCAGTCAGAACGACGCCAATCCGGCCATCCGTCAGCTCGCCGCCCGCTTTCTTGGCAACGCCGTTGGGCAGGCCCTTCCTTGACCGAGGCGGTGTCACTTCGCGGAAAAGGGCACATCCAGCACCGGGAGCTTCGTGGCGCCCGGCAAGTCGTAGTGCCACCATTCCATGGCGTTGCGCTTGAAGCCCGCGCCCTCCATGGCCGCGCGGAGGATTTCGCGGTGCTCGCGTGAGGCCTTCGTGCCGCCCGGGTAGCCATGGTGCGCGGCGCGCTCGAAGGAGTCGAAGGGCGTGGGCATCTCCACCTCGGCCCCGTCCGCCGTCACCAGCGTCAGGTCCACCGCCGCGCCCCGGTTGTGATTGCCCCCCTTCTTGGGGTTCGCCACGTAGCCCGGCTTCGGCATGATCTTCCACATCTGCCATTGCACCGCGATGGGCCGGTAGCAGTCGTAGACCTTCAGCCGGTAGCCCTGGGCGCGCAGCGTGTCCGCCGCCTTCTTCAAGCGCTCGGCGGTCTGGGGCAACAACAGACACCGGGCGCCGTCCGGGTACACCTTCTGCTTCAGGAAGTTGTCCGGGGTGGCGTAGCGCATGTCCACCACTAGGTCCTCCACCACCTCGGTGGCGTCCACCACCGGCGAGCCCGCCGCGGCGAGCCACAGCCCCAACACTCCGTGCGCGAGTCCCCCCATGGCTCAGGCTCCCGTCGTGTAGCGCGTGGGGTCCGGCACTCCCGCCTGCTCGAAGCCCCGGCGCCGCAGCGCGCAGCTGTCACACCGCCCGCACGCCCGGCCCTGCTCATCCGGGTCATAGCAGGAGTGCGTCATCCCGTAGTCCACGCCCAGCCGCACGCCCTCGCGGATGATGTCCGCCTTGGTCATCCCCGACAGCGGCGCGTGCACCCGGAAGCTCGTGCCCTCCACGCCCGCCTTCGTCGCCAGCGTCGCCATCTGCTCGAAGGCCCGGATGAACTCGGGCCGGCAGTCCGGGTAGCCGCTGTAGTCCACCGCGTTCACCCCGATGTAGAGGTCGCTCGCGCCCACCGACTCGGCCAGCCCCAACGCCAGCGAGAGGAAGAGCGCGTTGCGCGCCGGCACGTAGGTGACGGGGATGCCGTGGGACATCTCCTCCTCGTCCCGATCCTTGGGCACGTCGATGTCCGCGGTCAGCGCCGAGCCGCCCACCTGCCGCAGGTCCACCGTCACCACCCGGAAGTCCGTGACGCCCAGCGCCTGGGCCACCCCGCGCGCCCGCTCGAGCTCCACCGCGTGCCGCTGCCCATACGCCACCGCGAGGCACACCGGCTCGAAGCCCGCCGCCTTCGCCATGGCCACACAGGTCGTCGAGTCCAACCCGCCCGACAGCAACACCACCGCCTTCTTCTTACTGGCCAGCATTGAAACGCCGCTCTCCTTCCACGCCGTACACCGCCGTGCACGACGTCGTGCAAGTGCAGACCCCACTCGTGCCCGGGAGGAAGGTCACCTTCAAGCTCCCACAGGCCTTCTCGGCGTCATACCCGTTCACCGTGGGGCCGGGCACGGAGCCATCCGGCAGGCCCCCGTCCGTGGGCAGGTTCGCGCACTGGCTGCCCATCGCCCGGGACTGGCTGTCGCTGAGCACCACCACCGACAGCGTCTCCTCCATCTGCGCGCCCTGGCACGTCTCGCCACAGCTCGGCAGCGGAGCCCCGGAGCGCTGGACGGACACGTAGCGCTGGGTCCGCGGCTCATAGGTCGCCGAGCGCGAGAAGCCATTCACCGTGAGCCACGCGCCCCCATCCACGCTGTCGCGCGAGAAGCTCCCCGAGAAGTCGAAGCCTCCGTCGACGAGCCGGCTGAAGTCCGGGCTGCCCGCGTCGCAGTCCGTGCGCGCCCAGTCCGCCTGCGCATGGAAGCTGAACAGGCCCACTACCACGTCCCCCGGGTAGACCGTCTCCGACACACACGCGGCGGCCACGAACGCGAGCAGGGGCAACAGGAGCGGACGACGGGGGAGCGGCATGACCTTTCGACCTTACACGCTCTCCAGCGCCGCGCGCGCCACCGCGTGGAAGGCCGGGTTGTCGCGCAGCACCGCCCCCACCTCCAGCCCGGTGGGATCCGCCCCCCGGACCTCGGGCGACAGGTGCGCCAGCACGCGCGAGGCGGCGAGCGACGCGGGCACCGCGCGGAAGGCCTCCACCGCCGCCTCGTCGAAGCCGGGCACCGGACCGGGCCGGCTCAGCGCCTCGCCCGAGGCGCCCAGACACAGCGCCAGCGCGCACAGGTAGTTCAGCTCCACCAGCCCGAAGCAGGCCAGGGCGCCCACGCCCACCACCAGTTCCCCGGGCGAGGCCAGGTACGCCTCCACTCCGCCCGCCGGCGCCAGGAAGACGCGCACCCCACCCGCCCCCAGCGACTGGAGCGTGAGCCCCAGGGCCGTGTGCAGCCGGGGCATCGCCTCGGCCGTCACCGGCACCACGCCGGGAGGCAGCGCGTGCCGGAAGCCGTCGCGCAAGGACACCGGGGAGATGCTCACCGCCGGGGCGCTCGCCGTGCTCGACACGAGCGCCGCGCCGAAGCCGTCCACCCGCGCCACCTCCATGGGGATGTCGTCGCTGGCCGCCAGCGCCTCGGCGAACAGCGTCCACCCGTCCGCGTCCGCCGGCTGCCGCCGCAACAGCTCCGGCCAGATGTGGGTGGCCAGCGCCGCGCCATGCACCGTGGGCGAGAGCCGCTCGGCCACCAGGCGCTTCATCTCCGGCGAGAGCTGGTCCGCCTGGTACAGGCGCTCGGCCAGGTGCACCGCGAACACCACCAGCTGCGCGTCCAGGTACTGGCGCAGGATGTCCTGCAATTGCTCCGGATCGTCCGTGATGCGCTCGCGCAGCCGCAGCGCCTCGCCCGTGAGGCCCTGCGCCTCGGCGATGCGCGCCCGCCGCTCCAACCGCTCGGGAGTCTCCGGCAGCGCCTGGAGCTGCTCGTTCGCCTCTTGCAGGCGGCCCAGCGCCTCGTAGGCCTCCGCCAGCCGCTCGCGCCATAGCCCCATGGCCGCCGGGCCCGCGAGCACCGCCGCCAGTTGCTGCGCCACCTCCACGAAACGCGCGTGGTTGCGCTCCTCGTCGTACAGGGGCAGCAGGAACTCCAGCGCGCGCACCGTCCCCGGCGCGTCCGCCAGCGCCTTCTCGAAGGCCTCGCGGGCACGCGCCTTGTCGCCCGCCCACATCAGCATGTCGCCCTGCTCCACGTACAGCTCACCGCGCGCGCGGGGCTCCGTCTCCAACAGGATGAGCAGGCCCAGCGTGTCCGCCGCGTCCGCCGTGAGGCCGCCGTCCCGCTGCAACCGGAAGCGCTCGCGCAACAGCTTGCCCCGCCGCTCCGGCCAGCTCTCCGCCGCCTCGGCCAACGCCTCGACGCGCTCCGGCACGGGCAGCTCCCGGACATGCGTCAGCACCGCCTCGGCCAGCTCCGCCGGAGCGCTTCCCAGTCCCGGCAACAGGCGCCACAGCCGCTGCTTGAAGTCCGGCGTCGTCGAGAGCGGCTCCAACGCGCGCAGGCGCAGCTCCACCGGCGCCGACTCCGAGTTGACCACCTCGTCGCGCAGCCACGTGGCCAGGGCCTCGTCGCTCGGCGCGAGCAGCTCCGCCAGCCGCAGCAGCCCGTCCAGCTGGGCGCCCTCGCGCAGCATCGCGGTCAGCCGCGAGACGTGGGCCTCCTCCGCGCCGCCCGCCTCCACCATCGCCCAGAGCGCCTCGCGGATCCGCGCCTCGTCCTGGGCGCGCTCGGCGAGCGACAGGGCCCCGGCGGCGTCCCCCGACGCCAGCGTGGCGGCGAAGCCCACCTCGGCGGCGCGGACGGGGGACTCCAGCCGGAGGAAGCGCTCGGCGACCACCCGCGGATCCACGGCCTCGGAGGACGCGCTGGCCAGGCGCTCGAGCACCTCGAGGGCCTCGGCGCGCTCGCCCGCGGCCTCCCAGAGGTCGACGAGGTCCAACTGCAACGCGGGGCGCTCCTCGGCGGACACGAGGCGGACGGCCTGGGCCAGGGCCTGGGCCGCGCGCCGGGACTCGCCCAGGGCGCGGTGCAGCGCGGACACCCGGCGCAGGGCCTCCCCATCCGGCGCGACGGACACGGCGGACCAGGCCGCGCGCACCGCCTCCGGCAGACGGCCCGCGGACTCGAACTCGCGCACCGCCGCCCACAGCCACTGGGTGCGCTCGGCGTCGGGGAGGATCTCCGCCCGCGCCAGGTACACCTCCGCGAGCCGTCCCGGGTTCTCCACGAGCAGCGGCTCCAGCGCCTCCAGCGCCTCCTTGTAGCCCGCCCCCGAGGCCCCCCGGGCCACCACGGCCTCCAGGGCCTCACGGGCGGAGGACTCGTCCCCGGCGGCCCGCGCGAGCGACGCCAGCTCCAGCCGCAGCAGGGACGCCTCGTCGGCGTCCTCCGTCACGCCGATGAGGCGCGTGAGCACGTCACGCAGCGCGGCCTGCTCCCCACGCGCGCGCAGCCCCACCAGGCGGCCCCGGAGCGCGGGGAGGTTGTCCGGGTCGGCCTCGGCGGCGCGCTCGCGAAGGGCCGCGGCGCGCGGGGCATCATCGAGCTGCTCGGCGGCGACATCGGCGGCGGCCAGGAGCAGCTGCGCGGCCCGCGAGCCCCCCGCGGCCTGGGCCCCAGCCTCGTAGACGGCGACCAGGTCCGCCGGACGGCCCAGCGAGCGCAGCCCCCGCACCGCGCGGTCGATGATGGTGCTGTCCGCGGGACGCAGGCGCATGAGGTGCAGCAGCGCGTCGATGGCGTCCTTGGGGTCGTCGAAGAGGTCCGCGGCGCGGCGGTACAGCACCTCGGCGGTGGCCGCGTCCGCCTTGCGCGCGAGCTTCATCGAGGCCCGGTACAGGCCCTTGGAGTCGCCCGTGTGGCCGTAGACCTCGGTGAGCAGGGACAGGGCTTCCTGGCCCCGGGCCCCGTCTCCATCCAGCGACACCACGGCCTCGAAGGCGCGCGCGGCGTCATGGTGGGCCCCCGACGCCAGCGACGCGTGTCCGAGCCGCATCTGCGTGCGCACCCGCAGGGGCACCGGCAGCGCGTCCCCCCCCGCGGCGAGCAACCGCCGGTCATAGGGCCACGCCGCGGCCGGTCCTCCGCCCTCGGCCGCCAGCTCCGCGCGGGTGGCGAGCGCCTCCACGTCGTCGCCCGCGCGCGCGAGCAGGTCATCGAAGGCCTGGGCGGCGAGCAGCGACTCGCCCGCCTTGAGCAGGATTTCCGCGCGCTCGCGCAGCAGGGGGATGGCCTGCTCGGGAGACACGGCGCCCGCGCGCAGGGCGAGCAGCTCCGCCTGGCGGCGCACGTCGCCCGCGGCCCGGGCCCGGAGCAGGTGGAAGGCCTCGGCGCTGGAGGGGGCGAGCTCGAAGGCCTGGTCCTCGCACAGCAGCGCGCGCTCCAGGGCCCCCGCCTCGCGGAAGGCCCGGGCCGCGGCGAGGTAGCTCCGCGCGGCATCGACGGGAGGCTGGCGCTGGGCCCGGCGCGACAACAGCGCGGCGAGCGACTGGAAGTCCTCCGTCTCCTCGAGGAAGGCGCGGTGGCGCGAGTAGCGCGGCTCCTGGAAGGGGTCGGCCTCCAGGAGGATCGCGTCGAACTCGGCGGCGTCCGCGGACCGGCCCATCTCGTGGAGGAGATCCGCCACCTGCCGGGTCAGGTCCAGGTCATCCGGCAGCGAGGCGCGCGCGGCGAGCAGCGCGATGGCGGCGGCATCCGGGCGCCCGGCGCGCTCGCGGTAGAGGGTGGCGGCGCGCATCAGCAGCTCCGCGCGGCGCGACGGCTCCTCCACGTGGGAAGCGGCGTCCTCGAACCAGGCGGCCAGCTCGGCCACCCGGCCCTCGCGCTCGAGCAGCTCGCACAGGAGCGTCTCGGCCTCCTGGAGGGAGCGATCCTGGAGGAGCGCCTCGCGCAGGAAGCCCTCGGCCTTGTCCGTCTCCCCGAGCTCGTCGAGGAACAGGCGCGCCAGCCGCAGCAGGGAGCGGGCCCGGGCGGGGGTGGCCGGCATGAGCGGCAGGGCGCGCTCGAGCCACCGGGCCTCGGCGGCGGCGTCGTCCCGGCGGCTCGTGAGCTCCATGCCCATGCGCGCCGTGTCGAGCTGGGGGAACAGCGTGAAGGAGCGCTCCAGCGCGGCCTCGGCGGCGGACATGTCCAGCTTCACGTCGCGCAGCATCTCCGCGCGGTGACGCTCGCAGGCGGCGGCCTCGTCCTTGCGGCCCTCCTTCTCCAGCAGGAAGCACAGCGCCTTGAGCGAGCGCATGGCCTCGTCCACCCGGCCGGACATCTCCGCCAGGTGCGCGTGCTCGGCGCAGGCGGAGATGGCGGCGTCGCGCTGGCCGGCCTCCTCGTTGAGCGAGGCGATGATCTGAAGCTGCCCCATGAGCTCGGGCAGCTGCCCCGCCTCGCGGTGGAGGGCCGCGAGCGCCTCGTGCAGGGGCAGCGGGTGCTCGGCCATGTTCGCCGCCTGGGCCAGCAGCGAGGCGGCGAGGGAGGTATCGGCGAGGGACTCACGGGCGCGCTCGGACAGCACGACGAGGCGCTGGGCGGTGGCCACGGAAGGAGGCAGGGCGCGCGCGTGGGCGACGAGCACCTCGAAGGAGGCCCGGGGCTCGTCCTTCTCCAGCAGCGCGGCGAGCCGCTGCACCGCCACCTCGTTCAACGGGCGCTCGGCGAGCAGGCGCTTGTAGGCGGACACCGCGCGCCGGATGTCCCCGAGCTTCTCGGCGAGCGCGCCCAGGCGCAGCCAGGCCTTCTCCGAGGCCTCGGCGTCCGAGGAGAAGTCCGCCGCGGCGGCGAGCTGCTCCTGCAGGGGCAGCGCCTCGCGCACGTCGCCGTGGAGGAAGAGCAGCTCGGCCAGCTCGGCCAGGTCTCCGTCCCGCGCCGGAACGAGGGCGTGGGCCCGGCGGGCCAGCTCGAGCGCCCGCGACATGTCGCCCGCGGCCCGGGCATGGGTGCTCGCCTCGCGCAGCAGGGACGCGGCTTCGTCCGGAGGCAGGAGCCCATCCTCCACGTCGAGCAGCTGCGCCGCCTCGGTGGAGTTGCCCCGGCTGGCGGCGAGGACCACGAGGCGGCGGCGCAGCGCGCTGTCCGTCGGGGAGAGCCGCAGGGCCTGGCGCAGGGCGGCCTCGGCGGCCTCGGGTTGGGCGAGGCGCTCCAGGTACAGCGTGCCCAGCTCGGAGTAGAGGGCGGTGGCCTCGGCGGGCGGGGCGTGGGGGGCCTCGGCGGCGAGCAGGGCCGTGAGCCGCCCCCAGTCCTCCAGATCGCGCAGCACGCGCTGGAGCGCGGTGGTGGCCCCGGAATGGCGGGGGGCGAGGGCGAGCGCCGCCTCCAGGCCCCGCGCGGCCTCCTCGCGCTCTCCGGCCTTCTCCAGGAGACGCGCGCGCGCGAGCAGCGCTTCCACGCGGCGGGAGACGGGCCCCTGGCGCGCGGCCTCGGCGAGCGCCTCCGCCTCGGCGGCGGGCTGCCCGTCGCGGTGCGCGAGCGTCGCGAGGGCGAAGAAGGCATCACAGCGCTCGGCGGGAGACAGGGACAGGGAGACGGCGGCGAGCAGGGCCTCGCGGGCCGGGGCGCGCGCGTCCTTGTCCATGAGCGACGAGGCGAGCGCGAGCAGCCGGGAGCGGGCGCTCTCGGCGAGTTCCGGCTCGGTGGCGAGCACGTGGCGCCAGGCCTCCAGCTCGTCTACGTCCTCGCCCTCCTCGCGGGCGATGGCGGCGAGGGCGAGCCACAGGGGCGCGGGCCGGCGGGACAGGCGCGTGGCGGCGAGGAAGTCGTCGCGGGCGACCTGGGCGCGGCCGGCGTTGCGGTGGAGGGCGGCGCGGCGGGCGAGCAGCTCGGCGCGGGACTCACCCTCGGAGGAGGAGATGAGCGTGCCGAGCAGGGTGAGGCGCTCGACCTCCTGCTGGGCGGTGCCGGAGCCCGCCGGGGGCAAGAGCTCCAACAGGGCCTGGGTGGCCCAGGTGTCCAGGGGCTCCTCGGCGAGCAGGCCGCGCAGGGCCTCGGCGGCCTCGGCGGTGCGGCCCTGGGAGAGACACAGTCCGGCCAGCTCGCGGCGGGCGGCGCGGCGCGCGTCTCCGGAGAGACGGGGCCAGAGGGACAGGAGCAGGTCCGCCAGCGGCTCCTGCGCGCCCGCCTGACGGTGGAGGCCCGCGAGCTCCAACTGGGCCTCGAGGTCCTCGGGGGCGAGCGAGCAGTAGTGCCCGAGCAGACGCCGGGCGGCGTCGGGGCGGCCGGCGCGCTGGGCGGCGGAGGCGGCGCGGCGCGTGAGCTCCAGCAACTCGTCCTCGCGCGGGGCGTCCGGGTCCGTCGCGGGCAGCACCAGCACCGCCTCGAAGTCCTCCAGGGCGGCGCGGGGGTCGGCCTGCATGCGCAGCTCACCCCGGCGCATGCGCGCGGGAGCGAAGGACCCATCGCGCTCCAGGGCCTCGGCGAGGAAGGCCTCCTCGCGGCTGGTGCCCAGGGAGAGCACGGAGGCGCGGAAGAGGAGCCGGGCGCCAGCGCGGGGCTCGGGCACGAGCGCGGCCTTGCGCGCGAGCAGCCGGGCGGCCTCCAGCTTCTCGCCGCGCTCCAGCTCCAGCTCGGCGAGCGCGTCGAGGGCCTCGGCGGCGAGCGGCCCGGTGGGGCTCGCGTCCAGGGTGGACGACAGGCGCAGGAGCGCGGGGCCCTTCTCACCGCGCTCGAGGAGGACGCGGGCGCTCTTGAGGAAGAGGGGCGCGGCCTCGGCGGCGCGGTCGGCGGCGGCGAGCGCCTGGGCGCGCGAGGCCCACAGCTCGGCCAGCTCGCGCGTCTCGCCCGCCTCGGCGTAGAGGGACTCGAGCCGCTCGGCCAGGGCGTCATCCAGGCGGCGCAGCGGGAAGGCCTGGGAGTAGGCGGTGATGGCGGCCTCGCGGTCCCCAGCCAGCTCACACGCGCGGCCCAGGCGGGCGCGGATGTCCGCGAGGCGCTCGGGGGCGGTGGTGCGCGGCAGCGTGGACAGCAACGTCTCCAGGGCGCGCCGGGCGTGCTCGGGGCGCTCACAGCGCAGGGACAGGTCGGCCAGCTCCAGGAGCACGGCCTGCTCCGGCGCCAGGCGCGCGGCCTTCTCCAGGGCCACGAGCGCCTCACCGAGCCGGCCCAGGCGGGCCTCGAGCACGTTGGCCAGCTCGCGCAGCGCCGCCGACGCGAGCCGCTTGTCGCCCTGCGCCTCGGCCACGCGCGCCCGCTCCTGGAGGGCGGTGGCGAGGCCCGCCATGTCGGCGCGCTTGCGCTGCAGGGCGCACAGCTCGCCGAGGGTGGTCAGGTCATCCGGCTCGGACTTGAGCACCTCCTGGAGCGCGGAGGCGGCGAGGTCCAGGTCGAAGGCGAGATCCCTCGCGGCGACGGCGAGGCGGCGGTACTTGCGCGCGCGCTCGGCGGGCTCGGGGGTGAGGCGCGCAAGGGTGGACAGGCACCGGGTGAGCAGACCGCCATCGCGGCGGGCCTCGGCGATGGTGAGCAGCGACTCCAGGGCGGGGGCGTGCTGGGGGTCGGCTTCCAGGGCGGAGGTGAGGAGGCGCTCGGCGCGCTCGGGCTGCTGGAGCCGGCCGCGGTAGAGCTCACCGGCCTCGGCCCAGAGGGCGGCGCGGCGGCCGGGCTCCTCGTGAACGGCGGCGGCCTTCTCCAGGGCCTCGGCGAGCTCCAGCATGCGGCCGGTGGCGCGGAAGTAGGGAATCAGCTCGTCGAGCGCGAGCGCGTCGCGAGGGTCCAACGCGAGCGCGGCCTCGAGGTGCTCACGGGCGCGAGCGGGGTCGCCGAGCTTCGTGCGCGACAGCCGGGCCAGGGCATGGTGACTCTGGTGGGCGGCGCGGCGGACGGACTCCGAGCGCGGAGAGGGGCCGGCGAGCTCCAGGGCCTGCTGGTAGCCAGCGAGGGCCTCCTGCAACTTGCCGAGCTTCTCGGCCACGCGGGCGGAGGCGAAGAGGGCCTCGGGCTCGTGGGGCAGGAGCGAGGCGGCCTCGCGGTAGCGCAGGAGGGCGTTGTCGGGCTGTTGCAGGCCCTCTTCCCACACGCGGCCGGCGAGCAGGTTGGCGCGGCCGACGCGGTCCAGCTCGTGGCGGGCCATGGCCACCTCGCGCAGACGGTCCAGGGCCTTGAGGGCGCGCAGGTGCTCACCGCCGCGGTGGCACAAGTCGCCGAGCAGGAGCAGCGCATCGGGATGGTCCGGCGAGAGGCGCAGGGCGGCCTCGCAGTGGAGGCGGGCGCCGGCGACGTCGTCCTCGGTCTGGGCGCACAGGTCCGCGAGGTGCACGTGGGCCTCGGCGGCCTCGGAGGGGTCGCGGGCGAGCGCGGCGATGCGGCGGTAGGCGCGCACGGCGCCGGCGCGGTCGCGGCTCTGGTCGGCGGCGCGGGCGAGGGCCTTGAGGGACGGGAGGTGATCCGGCCGGAGGCCGAGCACCTCGTGGAGGGCCTTCACGGCGACCTGGGGGGCGTGGTCGCGGGCGGCGCGGGCGGCGGCCTCGGCGGAGAAGAAGGCGGCGGCCTCCTCGGAGGCGCGGCGCGAGAGGGCGCACAGGGCGAGGTAGCGCTCGGCGGCGCGGGCGTGCTCGCCGCGGCGCTCGCGCACGACGGCCTCGCCCCAGAGGGCGGCGGGGCTCTTGTCGCGGCGGCGCAGGAGCGTGGCGGCGACGTCGAGGGCCAGGTCATGGGCCTGGGGGTCGGCGACGAGGAGGGAGAGGAGGCGCTCGGCGGCGAAGGGGTGGGCGTCCTGGGCGTCACCGGCCTGGAGGAAGGCGTCGCGGGCCTCGGCGAGCTTGCCCTGGGCGAGGAAGGCCTCGGCCTCGGCGAAGGCGCGCGAGCCTTCCAGGGCGAGCAGCAGCTCCTCGTCGGGGGGAGCGGGGGGAGGCATGCCGCCGGCGGCGAAGCGCAGACGCAGACCCGCGGGGCCGACCTCGGCGGAGGACAGGCGCGCGGTGTCGAGCACGGGCATCTTGAAGCCGCGGCTCACGGCGGCGCGCTGGCAGAGGGCGGGCAGCACGCGGGTGGAGAAGCCGGTGGCGCCGCGCACCTCCACCTCGGGCAGGAGGCCGAGCTGGGCCACGCTGGCGGCGAGCAGGCCGGGGATCTGCACCGACGGGGTGGAGGAGAAGCCGTACAGGCGCACGTCGTAGACGTAGAGGGCGAGCCGCTCGCCATCGGCGTCGAAGGCGACCTTGAAGGTGACGGGGGTGCGCTCGGGGGGCTGGAGGACGGCCTGGCCCTCGAGGTAGCCAGGGCGGAAGTGGAGCTTGAGGTCGCCGAGGCCCGCGACACGGCCGGCGAGCTCGGCCACCTTGCGGGCCACGAGGTCCGCGTCGACGTGCAGTTCGAGGAAGCCGAAGAGGAGCTTCTTGCGCTGGTAGCGCGAGGCGCCGGCGCTGACGTTGAAGGGGAAGGTGACGTCGGGGATCTGCAGGGCGAAATCGGCGATGGACAGCCCGGGCGCCAGCTCGAGGGGGGGGAACCCGACGAAGGCACGGCGATCCAACAGGCGCAGCTCGGGGGTGGCGGCGTTGGAGTCGGGCGTGGGCTTGAGGGAGTCGCTGTCGGTGGCCATCGAACGGGGGATTTCGGAGGGACCACGCAGCGTAGCATGGGGTGCAACCCCCTGGAATTTTTGCCCTTCTCCCGCCCGGAAGGCAGCCGGAGGACCCTCAGGATGAGCCTGGCGGCACGCTGGGGGGCAGACCGAGTTGGAGGGGGTCCCAGGCATAGTCCCCGATCAGGGTGAGCGCCAGGTTCGTGAACCCGTGGCGGGCGACGAAGTGGGCGAAGCGCTCGGAGACAAGTGCTCAGTTACTGGCCTACTCTTCCCCTGGGCTATTGACTGGACCGCAATAGGCTTGGAGATACGTATGACGGAGGAAGTCGGGGGCAAAAATAAGCGACGGTGTTGCTTCTTGATTGCAGCGCCAAGCTCCGGAGCAAACACGGTCGCCAAGTTTCTCGCCGAACGTGGCATAGAAGTCACTTGGGCTCATGATCTTCCTGCGGCTACAGCAATTGACTCTGAACTGCTTCGCCAGCTCGCAGCAGCTGACTTCGTGGTCGCGATCTGGACATCTACACCTTCACCGAATGAGGCATTCGAACTCGGGGTCGCGCATGCCTTGGCAAAACCGATACTGGTACTTTCAGTGGGAAGTATTGAACGACTGAGTCTGCCAAGCATATTCGACCTACGCGGCATCAACGTTGTGCCAGTTCCCGAACTGCGCCGACTAACTGATATCGCGCCAGATATCGACCGATTCCTACGCCATGCCAAAGCTCCGCCGCCGATCGTACCTGATGCACCAGCAGGTACGCGTTCGGGTGACCTTTCATGGGCGCGAAAAAAGCTCGCGTCCATCCGGACCATGAAGAGTCCTTTGCGCGGTTTCGCACTCGAAGATTTAGTATCGGACGTGTTCCGACAAGCTGGCGCCGACGTGGTAAGAACGAGAGAGGAAAACGATGTAGCGACCGAGAGGGATGCTGACCTCATCGTATGGCTAAACGACGTCGCCTATGAGGTTGGAGGACCGATCCTTGTCGAGTGCAAGAGCTATGGTGGTGGCAGCGGCAGCGTGATCAAGAATCTTGAGAACACAGTTATGCGGCTCGATAAGCGGCTGGTTGAGGTCAGCGGAGCCTCGCTCGCCTTTGTTGTGTTCGATCACGACCGGCCCCACACACCACCATCGCTCCACGAAACGCCCCGCGTCCTGGCATTCGCGGTCGAGACTCTCGTCGACAAGTTGGAACAAGGCACACTTGCCAAGGAGGTTCTGGTTCGGCGTCATCGTGCTTCCATCAAGTCAGGAGCGTCCAATGGCGACGCTTGATCGGGCTCATATCTCCGCTGAACTCGCCGCAATCCGCAGCGAGATGAATACCGAGAAAAAAGGCAAGCGCTTGGAAGCGCTCATCGCACTAATTTTCAAGGCTGTTGCCGGTCTCGACCTAGATGATCAGGATATCGAAAATAATTATGAAACTGAGGAAATAGACCTCTTCTTCTGGAATCACCGCGAAAAGGAGGGGCTGCACTTTCTCGATTGCCCGCTTATCGTCGAGTGCAAAGGGTGGTCCAAACCAGTACCCGGTCGGGAGTTGCGATATTTTGCGACGCTGCTGAAGGATAAAGGGCGGAGTAGCGGCGTGTTTATCGCACTCGAAGGGATCACCGGGAAGGCGAAGGACCTAACTGCAGGTTTCTTCCACATCGCGTCCGCAATGGCGGCTGGCCAGACCGTGCTCATTATAACTGGCGTGGATTTGGAGATCATCGGATCTGGCGAGGAACTCGTAGCTCTTTTACGAAGGCGCCTTTTAGACCAAGTCAAGAGTCAAGTTGCAGCTATTGAAGGAACGACCGTCAAGAAGCAGCAAGGAGCGAAGAAACAAGCAGTTAAAGACAGCAAGTGAATCGCCCAACACGCCATACTGCTCTACCCCACCGCTGGAACGCAGGGTTTCTAGCGAGTCCCCCGCGAATCGTCAGATGATTGGTCCGCTGCCACAATAAAAACCAGGCCCTTCGTCTATCTTGTTCCCCTTGTGCAAGCGCCCATTCCTAGAGTCAAATATGCAAGACTTGAGAAGCTCTGCTTGTGGAAGTTGCGCTGATGGGACGACGAATACCAAGCCGACGACAACGCCGCGAGGAAGGTGTCAAAGAATTCGTTCCAAGCCTAGGGAAAAGTGTCAAAGGACTCGTACGCGGCTCGACCCCAACTCCCAATGCCCTCATCGCTGTGGAGTCCTTACTCCTACCCACCCACGCACATGGGAGATCCCAAACGCCCCATGGACAGGATCCGCGCTGCTCGTCTTCGCCATCTCGCGCACGACACAGACGGCGCTCGACATCGCAGGTCGGAACCTCCTTGAATAAAGCTCTCACGCCCCCTCTCCCCCGTGACAAAAAAGACGTGCGCTCACGGCTTGACGGATTGAGGCAAGGGATCTTCCTTGCGCACGGGTAGGTAGCACTTACCCTTGTACTCGGCTTGCCTGGGGCCACAGGGGGGCTTCTTCTCCAGAGTCACCCAACAGCCCTTGTTGATCTCCACCTCCCCATTATCGGCCTCGCAGGGAGCTACGGCCTGTTTCGGCACAGGCTTCGAGGGCAGGGGGTAGGCAACGGCCACCGGGGACTCATTCCGGTCGACGAAATCCATCTTCTGTTGAGGGCAATTCCCGACCGCGATGCCGACATCTTCAGGAGCCGGGACCTTGGAAACACGCGTCGAGCAGAACCAGACACCGAGACCAGCCGCGAGCACGGCGACCCCGGCGGCGGTACGCCACGACAGGGAAGGCCAACCCCGGCGCACAGGCGCACCTTCGGACCCCAGGCGACGCACGGGCCCACTGGCGAGGTGAGCGTCTACCTCGTCATCATCCTCCACGCGCTTGAACGCGGCCGACATCAGGACCAGCAGGTTGGTCAGATCCGACGTGCGCACCGAGGCGGGCGCCTGCTCCACGTCCACCGTCACGGACTTCCGCTCCGGCTCGTAGACGAGACTCATCCGGCAGGGCCCCGCAGGTTGCCACTCCACGTCGTCGCTCGGAACGAGCGTCAGGGCTGGAGTGCCCGTGGCCACGTTCCGCGCTTCGTGGAGGCGCCCCAGGCGGGCATCCACCTCGTAGCACCTGCCCAACTCGAAGGGCCCCGACCCGCCGCCCTTCCCTCTCTTCTCGTCCGCCATGGTGACGTGCCTCCGTGGAGGCTCACAGAGGAGCGGATTTGACCCTTCAAGTCAAGAAGGACCAGGAGCCCTCCGGGGTCACGTCCTTGCCAGGAGGACTGCGGCAGTGCCGTCCCCTCCATGATTGGCGTCGTGGTTGCTGTCGTGCCCCTGGAAGCTGAGCTGCGGCTGCGCTGGCTTCCTCCCCGTGCGACCCAGACCGCGCGTCGGCAAGCGCAAAGCCTCCTCGTAGTCAATCCGTACTGGGCATCATTCCACATCCCAACAGACCCACCCTTGACCGACAGAATGCCCCTCTCGTAAGGAGGTGCTCATGCGTCTCCGCGCGTGTAGCGTACTCCTGCTCCAGCCCATGGCCCGCGTGACGGAGCCGCGATTGAAAGGCCAGGTGACTCACAACCCGAGGCGCGCCAACCTTTGACCCTCTCGAAAGAAGAACTGCTCGCCGTCGTCCGGAATTATTACCCTCCAAGCACCGAATCTCTTTACACGCTAGAGACAAGCCCCGAAACGAAGCGCCTTCATGCACTGTGGGCTCAAAGAACCGAGGACATGAGTTCCTGGAAGGCTTTCAGGATCGAACTAAGGAGCGCGCTCCCCAACTTCATCACCGGAGACACGGGCTCAACGGGTGATGGCGGTCTCCGCTGCATGGTTTATCCCTTGAAGGAGTCAAGAGCGCCATCCTCCAATTGGATCGTCTTGGGCTGTGTAAGCATATTGGCACCTGTGTACTTCGTGTATGGCGTGGAGTGTGACTACATCAATGGTCGTTTGCAGAATCATAGAGCCAGCTTCGAGCAACCTCCACTCAACATGGCTTTCCCGGCGCAGGTCGTCGCCAGGAAGATTGAAACAACGTTCGGGTTCAGCGCGATTCCTCGTGAGATTGCGGAAACGCCTGTGCCGCTCTTCGTCGGATGGCGAGAGCCTTCGGAAGCCACGCTCTTCCATGCGTTGTTCACAAGCGACCCGAGCATCATCCCGTAACGCAGCACTCCGCCAAGGTGTCGAAAGATTCGTTCCGACACCACACCTCCTACGAGCCGTCTGTCACCCGGTCCCGGCTCGCAGATAAGCCCCCGTCTATAGGCTCGACCATGCGCACAGGAGAAGAACTCAGACCACCATGGATTCAATACCCTGGTGTGGAACCCTGGTGGGGTGGCTGGCGCCAAGGCACAAGCGAAGAGTGGCTTCTGCAAACCTGGCTGCCGTTCTGGCAAGCACTAGATGATGCAGCGCAAGAGAAGTACCTCCAGCGCTGGCCACCGCCCACGGACAATTGGCAAACCTATGTCACTGTTTTTTGGAAACGCTAGACGACAGATGGGAGCACCCCCTTCACGTTTCGTGCTCCTGATGGGGCTATGCGGGGGACTGCTCGTCGCCCTGCCCACGGCCTATTACCTGCTCCTGAAACGGGTGGCCGGCCAGCAAGCCGAGGTGGTGAGCGTGAGCTGGAATCCCAACCACACCTGCTCCGTCACCACCTACTTTCCCTCCCTGGGCAAGCGGACACCCAGCAGCCGCTTCTTTCATTTCTTCAGCTCGCCCGCGTTCTTCCGGGTGCACGACGCGCGGGGCGTGCTCGTGCGCAGCTCCGAGTGGCGCCTCTTCCAGAACGAAGCAGATGACGAGGTCCCCAAATGGGTGGGAGACGGGCAACTGGTCTACCCCACCACCAAGGGATACGAGGGCTGGACGCTTCCGGAGTGTGAGGGCCGCTGAGCAGCGGTACCCGTACGAGTCGTCTGAAACCCGAGCTGCTAACAACTCCTAATGCCGTCCCAACGTCCTGTCCCACGCGTACAGCAGCCCATTCACCGCGTAGCGGTAGGCGCTGGAGACATCCTCGAAGTCCTCTGGGCGAAGCGCGTCGAGGCGCTCGCGCAGGAAGCCTGGGTCGTTGAGCACCTCGCGGTGCTTGAGAGCGGCGTTGGCTCGCACCACGCCGGGAATCACCCGGAGCACGGCCTCCATGCACTCCTCCCGAGTCGCGCGAGACATGCGCTCCACCGTCAGCGCCAGGTGCTCGCGCACCGAGGCGGCACCTTCGGGACACCACGCCTCCAGCGTCTCGCGGTAGATGTAGTCCATGAGCTCATCGAGCGTGTGGTGGGTGTCGGGCACTCTGTACGCATAACGCGGGCCCTGGAGCACGTCCCAGAAGCGCAGCAGCGCGGCGAGTCGCCTGGCCATGCGCTCCGCGCTCCGCGGAGGTGGCGGAGACACGGCATGGTAGAGCGCGCCCCACGGAGTGCTCAGGCAGAAGGACTCGAAGGCCTCCTCCATTCGCTGGCGCTGCTCTTTCGGGACGCCTTCACTCAAGCTCAAGAAGACGTCGGCGAACAGGTGCACCCTCCAGCGCGGGCGGGGGATGGCGTCGAACTCGGCCCCTGAGATCACCTCCAGAATCTCACCGGGCGGCACCTGCAGCATCTGCCGGGGCTGGGTAAAGGCACCGGTTTTGAGGTACTCCCGAGCCCACCCCTGGCCCTTGGCCCTCACCTTGCGGAGAACGGCGCCGGTGAGGCCGTGGAGCATCGCGGGAAACTCGAGCACCGGGGACTGGGGCGCGGTCATGTCACTGGCCCTACCACAGCGGTTACGTGCGCCTCAAGCGCCGGGACGCGCGCTCGATCCGAGGGCGCCGGATGCCTCCTACTGGCTCAGCGGCAGTCCACGGGCAAATAGACTTGGCCTTGGAAGCCACTGGGGAATTCGCCTCCTCCATAGGCAGCCCGGAGCACCTGCTCGGCCATCTCACCATGACGCGCTGCTTCTTCCCTGGGCAACGCTTCTTCCTTCTGGGCCGCCCGCTCCTTCCAGGAAGCATGAGGCTTCTTGCGCCGATAGCTCCAGCGATACAGCGTCACTCCGGGCTCGGGCGTGCGCCAGGACAACTGCCAGAGGGTTCCCCCGTTTTCGAATTCGAGGAACAGGGAGCCGTCGAAGCCGGTGCCGCCCGCGAGTTGCTTGTGGTTATCGACGGCAGCGTTGAGCGCCGCCAGATAGCGCTCCGCCTGTTCTCTGCCTTCCTTGAGCCCATCCTCATTGTCCGGCTTGATTTCGAAGAGCACCAAGGCGTCCGTATCGGTGATGTCCGGGCGCAAGCGTCTGACGAACTTCGAGAGGCGCTCGGGGTCTCCCAACTTCCCGTCTTTCATGATGGTGGAGAGATTGACGGTGTCGAGGAAGACGGCGCTGAGTGGGTTCTGCACGCGGTACTGCTGACCAATAGCGAAGTGTGCGGCCCGGCCAAGAAAAGCATCCCAGGGCTCCGTGGAGACTGGATTGCGGCCCGGGAGCTTGTAAGAGGGAGGCTCCGCGTGGGCTCCGAGGGCCGCCCCGAGCACCAGGAGAAGACCCACCAATCTCCAGGTGCACTGCATTCTGATTCCACGCTCCTTCATGCCCACCATGCGCCTCCCGTGTCAGTGTCGGGTTTCGGAGGAAAATGCATGCCGAGGCGGGTCTTCCCGCCCTGCTCCTCGAACGTCACTATGACGTGGAACTGTTCAACCTCGGTACTCGTGCCGTGGCTGTACACCAGGCGCTCGGGGCGGACGACCTCGCGGTAGGGTTACCGCGGAGGCTGGACGCGGCGCGCCAGGAGGGCGGTGGCCATGGCCAGCACCACCAGCGACACAACCGAGCCCTCCAGGCCGTAGGCGCCGCCGGTCAGCCATTCGGGGCCGGTCAGCTGGCCGGAGAACAGGCCTTCCTTGGCCTCATGGCCCGACACGGCAATCGACCAGACGGTCCCCAGCGTGTAGTTCCAGCCGATGTGGATGCCGATGCACAGCCACACGCGGCGCGTCAGCAGGTAAGCCGCCGTCAGCATCACGCTGGCGACCACGACGATGCCGATGGCCAGAAGAGTCGGCGAGGCTCCCGGAATGTGGGCCAGGCCAAACAGCACCGACGACACGGCCAGCGCCGGCCAGGTGCCCCAGGCGCGTTCGAGGATGCGGAAGATAATGGCGCGGAACAGCAGCTCTTCCAGCGTGCCCACGAAGACCATCTCGCCGATCGGCTTGACGATGGCGAAGCTCCACGCGTTCATGCGCTGCAGGTGATAGGCACCCATCGCCGCGAGCGCCGCGATCACCGCGCCGACGAGCACGAAGCCCACGCCGAGTCCCGCCGCCAGTTCCGGCACCGCACGCATGGTGGACACCTCGGCCACGTCCCGCTGCTCGCGCCTGCGCGTGTACCAGCGGTACGCGAGCAGCGCCATCGCCGCGGACACCAGCTCGGGCCACACCGGTCGCCATGGCTTGGGCACGAACGAGTGGATCACCGCTTCGGGCAGGAAGGCCGCGAACACCACGACGCTCGCCGTCAGGAGGATGCGGACGATGGACGATTGAAGGACGCGCTGCTTCAACGGGGCGCGATCGGCTGGGACATCGGCTGCGGTGTTCACGTGGCCTTCCTTTTCTTGTGGGTGGGTGTGTGGGCGTTGCGGATACGGGTGCCGAAGGACTCCGCCCGCAGCGCCTCGATGGCATCGGCGAGGCATTGGGACAGCGGGTAAGGCAGGGCGGCGTCGAGCGAATCGGCGGCGGCTTTGGTGGCGGCCCAGCAGGCCTGCAGCTTGGGCAGCATGCGCTTGCCCTCCGCGCTCAGGCGCACGACGCGCTCGCGCCCGTCCGCTCCCGCGCTGACGGTCACCAGGCCCTGCTTCTTCATCAGCGCGATGGTCTGCGTCGCCGCCGGCTGCGTGATGCCGGCCACCAGTGCGATCCGGCCGACGGACGCCGATTCCTCGGCCGCCAGCACGCGCATGACCGGCGTGTAGCGGGGCCGGTAATCGAGGCCCGCGTCCACATAGGCCTGCGCGACATCACCGTCCAGCAGTTCGATCAGGTGCCGCAATTGAGTGCCGAGTCCTTGTTTCACGACCCAAGAATATCACAGCTTATATAAGTGCTTAACCATATTTCGGTATGCGTGCCCGTGCCAGGACGGCCGGCGGCGGATCAGAGCTCGCCCGGCGTGGCGCGCGTACAGCGGCCCGTTCACCGCGTAGCGGTAGGCGCTGGAGACAGCCTCGAAGTCCTCTGGGCGAAGCGCGTCGAGGCGCTCGCGCAGGAAGCCGGGGTCGTTGAGCACCTCGCGGTGCTTGAGCGCGGCGTTGGCCCGCACCACGCCGGGAATCACCCGGAGCACGGCCTCCATGCAATCCTCCCGGGTTGCGCGAGACATGCGCTCCACCGTCAGCGCCAGGTGCTCGCGCACCGAGGTGGGGCCTCCGGGGCACCAAGCATCCAGCGTCTCACGGTAGATGTAGCCCATGAGGTCATCGAGCGTGTGGTGGGTGTCGGGCACCCTGTACGCATAACGCGGGCCTTGGAGTACCTCCCAGAAGCGCAGCAGCGCGGCGAGCCGCCTGGCCATTCGCTCCGCGCTCCACTGGGGAATTCGCCTCCTTCATAGATCCTACGGCTCGTCTGACACCCGGTCCGGAGGATGAATACCGGACATCACAGCAACGGTGGCGGGAGATTTCGGGCATCCATCCGGAGGCACCGAAGTACGCTCTGAGGCGCCATATGGAACGAATGAGGCTCTTCTCTCAAGCGAAGTATGCCGAGGGCCATCGCTGGCGCTCGTGTCAAAGCGGATTGTGACCCCAGGCTGGTTCCCGTCGAGGTGGTGAGGGAGGAACCATGATGTCGTTCACGGTCTCCGAGCTGATAGAGCTGTGCCGTCAGTACTATCCCACGGGACGTACCCTCGACGACCACCTGCATGAAACCAGTTCGCAGTGGCAACGGTTCCATGCGAAATGGCATGAAGCCCTGGCGGATCAGCATCAGTGGTTGGAATTCCGCCGCAGGGTGGCGGCGGCCTTTCCAACGAGCCTTGTTGGAGACGCGACTGCCTACACCCATGACGGCGGTTACCGCTGTTGTATCTACGCGGTTGAGCCTCGAGACAAAGCAGATGGGGTCTCTCAAGAGGTGGTGGGGTGCGTGAGCCTGCTCGCGCCCGTCTATTTCATCTATTGCACCCAGCACCGCTACCGAGGTGGCAGACGTGAGAGCCCCGCCGACACGGTGTTTCTCGAAGAGATGCCGGTGAAGCTGGGTCCTACAGTCTCCAGATTGGCTGACCTGATCGAGTCGGCGCTCGGTTGTCAGTCACTTCCCCCTCATGTCGCCAGGACCCTGATTCCTGATCTGTGCCTCGATCACATCGAGCCCGGTCATGCCTCCCTCTTCAAGGCCTTGTTCACCTTGGAGCCCAATGTGCTGCCCTGAAGTGAACCTCGCCACCGAGGCGCTCGCCGATAGGAGCCAGTTGGCTACCGAGCAAGGGCCTCGGCCATCCAGGCCGGGGTGAACGGGCCCGCGTGCGTGCACACCCTCTCACGGTTTGACGTCGAAAGGAGAGCTGGCATGTCCGGAAGACATCGGTGGACACGGTGCCTCGTGGTGGTGGCCCTGGCCCTGCCCACCGCGGCGAAGGCCCAGTCGCAAGGTCAGACGCAGACACCAGCTCCTGCACAGCCGCAAGAGCAGGCGCGGACACCAGGTCCCCGCCCCCCCACCGAGAGAACGGTTCGGCTCAATGCCCAGGTCCGGCAGGAGCTGCCCTTCTCCGACACACAGGACTTCGAGGACGCCAGTCGCGGGTTCATTGGAACCGAGCCCGACCTCACCATCACGGACAAGGACGGCAATGTCGTCTGGAGCCTGAAGCCCTACCAGTTCATCCAGGGCCGGGAGGCGCCCCCCACCGTCAATCCCAGCCTGTGGCGGCAGGCCCAGCTCAACATGCAGAATGGCCTGTTCAAGGTCACCGACGGCATCTACCAGGTGCGAGGCTATGACCTGTCGGTGATGACCATCATCGAGGGCAAGACCGGAACCCTCGTCGTCGATCCGCTCATCACCGCGGAGACTGGCAGGGCGGCCTACGCCCTCTACGAGAAGCACCGGGGACAGCGGCCGGTTCGCGCCGTCATCTATACCCACAGCCATGTGGACCACTATGGCGGCGTGAAGGGCGTGGTGTCGGAGGCGGACGTGAAGGCAGGCAAGGTCAGGATCCTCGCTCCGGAGAACTTCACCGAGTCCGCCGTCAGCGAGAACGTCTACGCGGGCAACGCCATGAACCGCCGCTCCATCTATATGTATGGGCCGCTGCTCGACCGGGGGCCGGAGGGACAGGTGGACGCCGGCCTGGGAAAGACCACCTCCGCCAGGGGGACCGTGACGCTCATCCCTCCCACCGACACCATCCGCAAGACGGGCGACAAGCGCACCCTCGATGGGGTGGAGCTGGTCTTCCTCATGGCACCGAACACCGAGGCGCCCACGGAGATGATGTTCTACCTCCCGAAGAAGAAGGCGCTGTGCGCAGCGGAGGACGCCACCCATACCCTCCACAACCTCTACACCCTGCGGGGCGCGGAGGTGCGCAGCGCCATGAACTGGTGGAAGTACCTCAACGAGGCCATCGACACCTACGGCGCCAAGGCCGAGGTCGTCTTCAGCTCCCACCACTGGCCGGTCTGGGGAAGGGAGCGGCTGGTGTCCTACCTGGAGAAGCAGCGGGATGCGTACAAGTTCCTCAACGACCAGGCGCTGCACCTGATGAACCAGGGCTACACGATGAACGAGGTCGCCGAGGCCCTGAAGCTCCCGGACAGCCTGGGCCACGAGTGGTTCTTGCGTGGCTACTACGGCTCCGTGAATCACGACGCCAAGGGCGTGTATCAGAAATATCTCGGCTGGTACGACTCGAACCCCGCGCACCTGCATCCCCTGCCCCCCGAGCAGGCCGCCCGTCGTTACGTGGAGTTCATGGGAGGCGCCCAGTTGGTGATGGACAAGGCCCGGAGCGCCTACGCGCAGGGCGACTACCGCTGGGTGGCGGAGGTGATGAACCACGTGATCTTCGCGGACCCGGGCAACACCCAGGCACGCCACCTCCAGGCGGACGCGCTCGAGCAGCTGGGCTACCAGACGGAGAACGCCACCTGGCGCAACGAATACCTGACGGGAGCCTTCGAGCTCCGCCATGGCGTCCCCAGGACGCCGCACGTGCAGATCGCCAGCCCGGATACCCTCAGGGCGTTGCCCACGGACATGTACCTGGACTACCTCGGCATCCGGCTGAACGCGAGCAAGGCCCTCGGCCAGGAACTGGGCTTCCACCTGCGCTTCACCGATACCCGGGAGAACTACGCCCTCACCCTCCAGAACTCGGTGCTCATCTACTCCGACAGGAAGCAGCTTCCCAGGCCGGATGCCACGCTCACCCTCACGCGCACGGTCCTGGACGACATCAACCTGAAGAAGCTCTCCTTCGACGAGGCCGTCTCCTCCGGGAAGATCAAGGTCCAGGGCGACGTACGGAAGTTCAAGGCGCTGATGGAGATGCTGGACGACTTCGATCCGTCCTTCGACATCGTCACGCCAGGCAAGCCACTGCCGGGCCAGGAACCGATGGGCGTGGGTGGAGCGGGTGAGCAGCAGCCATAGACGTCGAAGCTGACAACCTTTCAGGGTCAAAGCGCACTGAACGGTGGTCAGTCGCCCAAGGCCCCCTCAATGCCAGTCCGGCTTCACGCCAACGCTTCAGCGGGTGAATTCTTCCCTCCGAATGAGCCCATCGTCGGGCACTTCGTAATAGTCACCCTGACTGCCCAGGTAGATGTGCGCCTTCGGCGTCAGGCCGGTCGGGGCGTCGAATGTCCCCGCGCAGATCGACATCTTCGGCACGCCCTCCTCGTCCCAGAACAAGCTCGACCCGCATTCACCACAGAAGCCCCTCCGCACCGTCGCGGACGCCGCGTACCACCTCAACCCGCGCTGTTCAGTCAATTCGAAACCGGGCCGGTCGACGGCGGTGTAGGCGCCGACGTGCCCGTGCCATCGACGGCACTTCGAGCAGTGGCAGAACGTCACTGGCGTGAGCTCGAGGGTGATGCCGTACCGCACTGCGCCACATGCACATCCGCCGGTCTTCATCATGCGTCGAAGTATAGCCCACGGGTCCGAGGCCCCCTCCAGCGTGATGGGGCGCCAGTGATGAGGCGGCCCTTCGATGAGCAACCGGGTCGCGAGGCGTACGCTGCCAGGCGACCCGATCGGGCGAGCTCGAAGCCGGGATGCCCGGCGCTCTCGTGCAGTTCCCGAGGGACTCCGCGGCCTGAAGTCCTCAGCGCTGCGCGCGGTGGGCGGCCGAGAGCTTCTCGAGCAGCTCGTCCACCTGGGCCGCGGTGATGATGAGTGACGGAGCGATGCGCAACGTGTCGTTGCCCGCCACTCCGACGACGAGTCCCTCCGCGCGGGCTGCCTTCACCAGCTCGGCGGGTGCCCGCTGGAGCTGGACTCCCACCAGGAGCCCCATGCCGCGGACCTCATGGGTGGGGCCGAAGATGCGGCGCAAGCCCTCCACGAGTTGGTGGCCCCGCTCCACGACGTTGCCGAGGAAGCCCGGCGAGGTGACTTCCTTCATCACCGTCAGCCCGGCGGCGCACGCGAGGGGATTGCCGCCGAACGTGGTGCCGTGCAGGCCGGGTTTGAGCAGTGCGGCCACCGGCTCGGCCGCGAGCACGGCTCCGATGGGGACGCCGCCTCCGAGCCCCTTGGCCAGGGTCATCACGTCGGGGGTGATGCCTTCATGCTGGTGACAGAACATCCTCCCGGTGCGGCCGAGCCCTGTCTGGATTTCATCCACCACCAGAAGGGCCCGGTGCCGGGTGCACAGTTCGCGGACCCGCGTCAGGAACCCCGGAGGCGCCACGTGCACGCCGCCCTCTCCCTGGATGGGCTCGATGAACACACCGGCCACGTCATCCCCCATGGCCGCGGCGAGCGCGTCCACGTCGCCGAATGGCACGAAGTCCGTGGAAGGCAGGGGCTCGAAAGGCGTGCGGTAGGAGGGCGTGTGCGTGATGCTGAGCGCTCCGAGTGTGCGGCCATGGAAGCCCCCCTCGAAGGAGATGATGCGGCGCTTGCGGCCCTCATGGGCCACGTTGCCCCACAGGCGCACGAGCTTGTAGGCCGCCTCGTTCGCCTCCGTCCCCGAGTTGCAGAACAGCATCCGTCCAGGAAAGGCCTCGGGGACGATGCGTGCCGCCAGTTCCTCCTGCCCGAGCTGCTCGAAGTGATTCGAGGTGTGGATGAGTGTCGCGACCTGCCGCGACAGGGCTTCCACGAGCTTCGGGTGCGCATGGCCCAGGGTGCACACCGCCACTCCGGCGAAGGCATCGAGGTAGCTACGGCCCGCGTCGTCGTACAGGTAGCAACCGTCACCGCGAACGAAGCTCACGTCCTGGCGGCGGTAGTTCTGGATGAGGAAGGACTGGGGAGAAGGGGTCGTGGTGGGGCTGTTCAATTCGGTGTTTCCCTCGCAACGGGCCGTGGGAAGAAAGGCCGGCCCGTTGCTCGCGCCCCTATCACGGAAACTCGTGCGCTCGCTACTGCGCGTCCACCATCATGAAGCACTCGATTCGTGAAGGACCCCGGGGAGCTGGACGCGCTCTCCGGGGTCTCGTCGCATCGGCGTCTGAAGGATTACGGGTAGAGGAACCACGCGGAGACGGTGTTGGTCCTGCAGACTTCGGCGTTGTCGGGCCCTCGGATGACGACATACCGCTGATAGTAGCCTTCAAGGCCGGGGGAGTTCAGAACGAGGTAGGAGAACGAGATCTGGTCGTAGGAGGGCGAGCCGTTCGCATCCACCACGCCATTCCTCGTTCCATACAGGTAGGCCCTGGAGCCCGCGAGGTAGGGGCCCGACGAGGTGAAACCGAAGGTCGCCGTGCCTCCACTGGGGATCCTGTCACTGGTGAGCCACGCCGAGCACGAGCAGCCTTCGTCGACGGAGCCATTGCAGTTGTTGTCCACCCTGTCACACATATCCGTGGCTCCGGGATGCACGCTGGGCTTGCTGTCGTCGCAATCGCCGGACGTGGCGGAGTACCCCGCGGGCGGAGTGCAGCCAAAGGGAGGCGCGGGAGCCGGGCCCACGACAAAACTGGTGCCGTACCCGTCCCCATCAGAATCCTTTGAGAAGTAGCGAGGCAGCGTGGCGTCGGTATCGTTGCAGTCGTCGGAGGTGGACACGTACCCGGCCGGTGCCGCGCACGCCAGGGTTCTCACCGATGGATTGCCGCGTCCGTCCCCATCTGTGTCGCGGTACCAGGTGGTCACGGGCAGCCCATCGTCGATGGAGCCGTTGCAGTTGTCATCCACCTGGTTGCACACCTCGGTGGCTCCAGGCTTCACGCTGGTGTTGGCGTCGTTGCAATCCCTGGAGTCGGACACGTAACCCGAAGGCTGCGTGCAGGCCTGGGTGCTCACCGCCGCATTGCCGTATCCATCCCCATCCGCGTCGCGGTACCAGGTGGTCAGCGACCCCTCCTCATCCGTCTGGCCATTGCAGTTGTTGTCCAGGCCATCGCACACCTCCGTGGCCCCGGGGTTGATCGCGGAATCGAAGTCATCGCAGTCCAGGGCACTCTCCACGTAGTCCGCGCCTGGCGGCTGGCAGGCTTCCTCGGGGGGAAGCAGCTCGGCGCCATAGCCATCGCCCTCGAGATCGTAGAAGTAGATGTTCAGCAACTGCGTCTGGGTCATCGCGAGCTGGTTGGTCAGCGTGCCATCGCCCAATTGCCCCGAGGAGTTCATCCCCCAGGCCCAGAATGGGCAGCCGGGGCGCAGCGCCAGGGCATGGAAGAGTCCCGCGGAGACCGCCAGCGCATCATTCAACCCCTGCATCCGCACCGGACTGGTGCGCTGGGCCGTCGTCCCGTCACCGAGCTGGCCCGAGCTGTTCTGTCCCCAGCCCCAGACCGCCCCGGTGGAGTCGATGGCCAGCGAGAAGTTGCTTCCCGTGGCGATGGCGGTCACGGCCCCCGTGAGTCCAACCGCCGCGGGTGTGCTCTGCGCCGTGGCGGTCGTCCCGTTGCCAAGCTGTCCATTGGTGTTCTGTCCCCACGCCACCACGCTCTTGTCGGAGAGCAGCACCAACGAGTGGTTGGCTCCGGCGGCAATGGCGGTGGCCGCGCGCGCCAGGCTCACCTGATACGGGGAGAGCTGGTTGATGCTCGAGGCGCTCCCATTGCCGATCTGCCCATTGAGGTTGCGGCCCCACGTCCACACTCGTCCATCCGCCCCCAATGCCATCGAGTGGAACCACCCCGCCGAGATGGCCGTGATGCGGACAGGCAGGCTGATGCGGACCGGCGTCAGCCGGGGATTCGTCGTTCCATCGCCAATCTGGCCATAGTTATAGGCGTTGGCGCCCCACGCGTAGACACTGCCATCGGCGGCAATGGCCAGCGAGTGGTACAGGCCTCCGGCGATGGCCACGGCGCCGCCCGGAATGGTCACGGACACGGGGGTCAGGCGGCCGGTCGTCGTTCCATCCCCCAACTGGCCCGAGCTGTTCTGTCCCCAGGCCCAGACCTTGCCGTCCACTCCGAGCGCGAGCGAGTGGTTCCTGCCCGCGGCGATCGCCTTGATGGAAGGAAGGCCCGTCACGCGGACCGGGATCTTGCCGAGGGTCTGCGTCCCGTTTCCGAGCTGCCCATCCGAGTTCACTCCCCACGCCCACACCGAGCCGTCCGTGCGCAGGGCCAGGGAGTGGTAGTTGCCGGCGGAGATGGCCTTCGTCACGGGGCTGCTGGTGACGAGCACGACGGCCGCGGTCCGTTCGTCCTTCACCTCGGCGGGCAGCGCTTCTCCCGTTCGCGCCGAGAGCTCGCTGCCGAGCCCGTCATCTTCCGCGCCAACCACTCCACAACCTGTCACCCACAGGCCACAAAGTACCGACCACAAAATCCAGGCCCCTGACGGCTGTCTTTGCATTGCACACTCCTCTGCCTCGCAGAAATCCCCGCCCACCCTACAGGCCATCCACCTGTCGGTCGCGAAAGATGCTTCACTTCGTGTGATTTTCCTTGGAGTCCAAAGTCTCCCGCCCGGGAAACGGGAGCGCGCCCCCCGGGAGAGTCTCCCTCGTATGACGAACGGCCCGGGGAAGAAGGCCGAGCGGTCGAACCGGGCGATGCACCCCAGCCGCCGTCTGGACAGGTGCACCGCGGCAGTCCGCCTCCATCCCGATCGCGGGGGCGCCTCGCGCCGCCCGTGCCGCGCGAGTCATCGCCCCCGTGGCTGAGCGGGGACCGCGAGCCGGCGCCTGTCGCGCCTCCGGACCATGCGGCGACTCGGATCGGACAATCCCCTCGGCGCGAGCGGCGCGCGGAGCCTCCTCCAACCCATGCGGTTCGCCCACCTCAACCTGACCTCTGCGCGGCCAGGCTCTGCGCGTCTGCCCCCCGGCTTCGCGCCGTCGCCGGTTTCGATGCCCCCCCGCCCCTTCTCATTTCCTCCACGGGTCGTGGCTCGTGGTGTCGATCGAATTCCCTGACACCCTTTCGGCTCAGTCCAGCGCCGTCACCGCGACCTTGGCATACGTGCCGTCCGAAGAGGCGTCCTGTGAGTAGGCACCGAGCTTGAAATACAGATCGACGTTACTCCATGACGCACGGTTGTAGGTGAAAGACTTCGACGTGCCATTGACGGTGACCGTGACGGTGGAGTCGACCAGCTTGATGACGTAGTCGATGTTCTCCCCGAGTGCGACGCCGCTCTTGATCAGGATCTTCTGCTCGGAGTCGCCAAAGTTCTTCTTCACGCCCATCAGGATGTCACCGTCGGTCCAGCGCAGCTTCAGCAGTTCCGAGCCGCCGGTTTGTTCGCCATGAATCTGGCCGATGATGATCTGGCCGGTGGCCGGTTGTTGCAGCACCTTCATCGACACGGCCAGCGTATGCGTGCCGCCCATATGCCAGGTGGTGTCCGCGCGCAGCTCCGAGCGCGGATACTTGGAGTTGGCGGTCGAGCCCGCTCCGGAAGGCACGTAGAATGTCATCGCACCGGTCGATGGGTCGGTATAGAAATATTTGTCGGTGTAGGTGTTGATGGGGTCGACGAACTTCACTTGGAGCGAGCTGCTCAAGGTTTGCAGTTGGTAGTCCGACAGGTCGAAGTTCTCGCCCGGGGAGCGGGTCCGATCGAGCCCGGAGCAGGTGCCCGTTCCCTGGGTCCAGATCTCCATTTCCGACAGGCTGACCCATTTGTTGACGTCGCTGCCCGTGCTTTCCAGTCGCACGTATTTGGCGGGCCTGTCGCCGAAGGCATAGGGCTTCAGTGCCGCCGTCGTGCCGCTGTTGGTTCCACTGAACACGGTGGACCAGGTGGTGCCGTTGTCCGACGTCTTGAGCGCGAGATTGTATTTGCGCGAATCGCCGTTGTACCAGGCGAGATTGGCGAACGCGATCTTGTAGCAGCCTCCCAGATTATATTGGAGCCATTGGGTGCCCGTGGTGGCATCGGCCGACCACCGCGTGCTCAGCGACCCGTCGTTCGCATGGACCGGCAGGTTGCTGTCACTGGCACTGGCGCTGATGTTGGCCTCCGGGATGACCAGCTTCGTTTGCGCGGACGCGGGCAGCGACACCAGGAGAACCGCGGCCAGGAGCACGGAGGTGGAGAGCCTGCCAGCACCGCCCGCCACCTTGGGATGGGTAGGATTCTTGGACATCTCTATCTCTTTCGGTTTTGAAACCAGTGTGCGGTGCCCCCGCGGTGCACCTCGGAGTGGGCGCGCCGAGCACCAGGGCTGGCTGCTCGGCGACCCACAACTTCGACCCGAGTGGGAATCAGTTGCAGCCGCTACCCTTGGTCGGGCCGAGGTCCGCCCATTGGATCCTGCCGTCGGGGACGCCCCAGCGCTCGTTGGTATAGCTCTCGAGGTCGATCAGCGCGTCGGCGTTCCCCTTGTTCTGGGTGCAGCAACCCGAACAGTCGGAGTCGGCGCACGTGTCGAGCACGGTGACCACGATGGTCTTCGAGCCGGACTTCAAGCAGAGGTCATGGAGCTTGAGCGCGTTCATGTTGGGGAACACCGCGACGATGTTGTGCGCCGCCACCCACGCCTCCGACTTCTTCCCCGAGCACGCCGCGAACTGCCCTGCCCACGTGCAGCCGTTGTACTTGGTGCACTCCTCGCTGCCCGGATCCGGGTACGACGTGAAGTTGGTCTTGTTGCCGGTCTTCCAGACGAGGCCGGGAGCGTCACAGCCCGTAGCGGGAGGCGGCGTCGTGCCTCCGGACAAGCCAGAGATCGTCAACTGCTCCCACGAGCCGAGCGCGGCGCCATACGCGAACACCGTGCTGCCGCCGCCGTTCTCCGCCGACACCCAATGGCCCGTCGTGACCGTCTGCAGGCCGACGATGTCGCCGTTGGCGATCGCACCGGTCCCGCTCTTCTTGACAATGCGGAACGTCTCCCAGTCCTTGCGATTCGCGCTGGCGGCGTTCAGCGTGGAGCCACCGCCGTTGGCGGCCTGGAAATACTGCCCGGTGCCCGCGATGATGAAGATCTTGTCTCCACTCTCGAGGGCCCCGCCGTTGATGTCCTCGATCGAGAACTTCTCCCAATCCTGGGCGGTGGTCGCCGTCGCGATGACCGCGCCGCCGCCGTTGTTTTGAGCGCCCACATAGCGGCCGCCGAGCACCGTCTTGAAACTCACGCCGGAGGCGAGCAACGCGCTCGAAGCAGTCTCTGTCGCGACGTCTTGCCCTTCAGGCGAGTCACTCGTCGGGGCGCACGCATTCGCGAGGAACAGAACCGCGCACGCGGCACGAAGGGAGGGTCTTGAATACTTATTCTGGAACATGATTGCCGCCTTACGATCTCACAACCAGGGAATCCTATTAAATTACTTGATTCCCTGATTATTCGAAATCCCCATTTCGAGGGAGGATCCGATCACCTTTTGGAGGTACATGAGGGCAAGATGAGGTCGCGCGTGGCCGTCAGTCGCTGAGCGCCATGGGTGGGAGGTAATCTCCCAGGCGCGTGCGCGTCCACCACGCGCCCGTGTCGCGCCGCTCCTTCCAGGTCGTGAAGCGGTAGCGGTACAGGACCGCACGGATCGCGCGCGGCGGGCGATCCGCGAAGGGATTGTGCCTCAACAGGCGGAGGGTCGCCGGATCGTTCTCCAGGAGTTTCTCCACGAACGGCGGGAACCACCTGGGCGCATATCTTGGCGACAGCGCGGCGAACCACATGAGCCAATCGAGCCGCAGGTGGTACGGCGCCCATTGTGACGGACGCCGCTTCGGGTCGGTTGGCTTGCCTCGGAATTCATATTCACGCCACTGCGTGTCCGGCGTGAGACGCTCGTCGTGGGTGCCCTCGAGAACGATCTCGTAGCGCTCGCGCGTGATACTGCCAAAGGCACCGTACGTGTTCACGAGGTGGAGGGGATCGAAGCTGGTGTTCATGATCTGCTCCCGCGAGAAGAGGTTGCGCGCGGGACGGTACGAGAGCACGACGACGAGCGCCGTGACCGCGATGACGAGACCGTCGTGCCAGGCCACCCCCGTGGTGCCGGCCCGCTCGAGGGGTAGAACGCGGGCGAATGCGGCATCGTCGAACGCCGAGGCGGCGAGCACGAGGGTCACGAAGTTGAGCCACGAGAAGTTGCCGCTCAGCACGAGCCATGCCTGGGTGATGACGAGCACCAGCCCCGCGAAGGAGGCGATTGGCTGCGGGAAGAAGAGCAGCAGCGGCGCGACGAGCTGGGCGAAGTGATTGCCGAGAACCTCGAGCCGGTGCAGCGGCCTGGGCAGGCGGTGAAAGTACCAGGAGAGGGGGTTCGGCATCGGCTGCGTCTCATGGTGGTAGTCGAGGCAGGTGAGATCACGCCAGCAGGGGTCACCCCTCATCTTGATGAGCCCGGCCCCGAACTCCACGCGGAACAGCAGCCACCGGAACAGCCAGAGGATTGGCGTGGGCACCGCGCTCCAAGCCGGGCCGAGGAACACGGCGAGGAAGCCCGCCTCAAGGAGCAGTGACTCCCAGCCGAAGGAGTAGAACGTCTGTCCGACATTCACGATGGAGAGGTAGAGCGCCCAGACCACGAGCCACACCGCCATCGTGAGAGGCACCGGCCAGGCATCCGGCAGCCCCAGGACGATCGTGAGCGACAGGAGGATGCCCACGAGCGCGACGACGACCAGCAGGCGATCGGAGTAGCGGAAGTGAAACAGGCTGGGCGCGTCGCGGAAGCGAACCCTGGCGATGAACCGCGGCACGGGAAGGAGACCCCGCTCACCGAGCAATGGGCGGAACTGCTCCAGCGCGACCAGGAAGGCAATCAGGTAGGCGAGCCCCAGGCCGCGCTGGAGGACGAGCCGCGCGATCCAGAAGTCCGAGGCGTGGAACCAGTCTGGCACACCTCAACGCTAGGTCCGCCTCGGCACGCTTTCAGCCGTGACGGCCTGGTCGCCTGGAGCGCCTGGTCGCCGAACGAGGGCTCGTGTACGGCGCCGTGCAGCTCCATGCGCCTCTCAAGTCTTGAGACTCTTCCGCGGGATGTGTTGCTGTTTTTCAAAGGCAGCGTTCATGACGCTCCCTGTCACTCCATTCCGCAGCCCTCGCCAATCCTGACACGTGCACATCCAAATCAAGTAGCGGGAACGAAGAAGAACCCACTCCCACCCATACATTCAGTCATCATTGATACTTCACTCCGAAGCTGGGACACCCGGCTGGCGCCTCAGCGGGACAGAAGACGTGTGAGCCAGGCCTCGCGCGCGGCGATGCAGGCCTGGGCGAGCGCGGATTGGGGTGCGATGTCGTAGAACCCGTGGAAGGCGCCGCCCCAGACGTGCAGTTCGCATTGGCCCCCCGCGGCCCAGATGGCGCTGGCGTAGGCCACGGCCTCGTCACGGAACACCTCGGCGGCACCGGCGTCGATGAACGTGGGCGGCAGGCCGCTCAGGTCCGTGGCGCGAGCGGGCGCGGCGTAGGGAGACACGTTGTCGGTACCCCGCCGGTCGCCGAGCACCGCCGTCCAGGCGGTCAGGTTGCTGGTGCGGTCCCAGACGCCGGTGCCCTGGTACTGGTAGGAAGAGACCGTCTCGTTGCGGTCATCGATCATCGGGCACTGGAGCAACTGTCCGGCCAGCTTCGGACCCTTGCGGTCGCGCGCCAGCAGCGTGCTGCCCGCCGCGAGCCCGCCGCCTCCGCTGCCGCCGAAGATGACCAGACGGTCGGGGTCGAACCTCAGCTCCCCGGCATGCTTCGCCATCCATTCGAGCCCGGCATAGCAGTCCTCGACGGGGATCGGGTGGGGGTGCTCGGGAGCCAGTCGATATTCGACCGTGACGCCCACCGCGTCGTGCTTCATGGCCCAGTCCACCAGCGGGTGGACCGCCGCGAACCGGTTGCACATGACCATGCCGCCCCCGTGGATGTTGTAGATGCCGGGGCCGGGCTCGCGGTGGTCCTTGCGTGAGATCACCGAGACGACGATGTCGACCCCCTGGTAGCCGGGAATCGTGTAGTCGACGCACTGGACGGGCAGGTCGCCGATGAGCTCCTCGATGGTCGGCATCTTCAACGCCCGGAAATGCTCCAAGCGGTCGGGAGTCATGTTGACTGGCACATATCCCTCCAGGGCCGGGAGGAGCGCGGCGAGCTCCGGGTCGAACGTTGGATTCGCGATCTTGCTCTTCATGAAGGCTCCTTGTGCCGTGGTGGGGGACGTCAGGGGGCCGCGAGCCGCCGGAGCGGGAGGGACACGAGAAAGGTAGTGCCCTGGCCCGGTGTGCTGCGAGCGCCGATGGTGCCGCCATGCCGCTCGGCGATCTTGCGGCAGATGGCCAGGCCAATGCCGGAGCCCTCATACTGGCCACGGCCGTGCAGGCGCTGGAAGACGCTGAAGATGCGGTCGGTGTACTTCTCCTCGAAACCGATGCCGTTGTCCTCCACGCGCAGTTCGCAGCGCTGGAGGCGTGGGTCGAGCGTGGCGCGCACGGAGACGACGGGCGGCACGCCCTGGCGGTGGAACTTCAGGGCATTGGCCACCAGGTTCTGCAGCAACTGGCGCATCTGGGTGGGGTCCGCCTCGAGCACGGGCAACTCCCCGAGCGTGACGCGCGCCCCGGTGCGCTCGGTCATCGCCGACAGGTCCTCGAGTACCTCGCGCGCGATCGCGGCCAGGTCCACCGAGGAAAAGGGGCGGTTGCTCGAGGACACGCGCGAGTAGGCGAGCAGGTCGTCGATGAGGCCACGCATGCGGACCGCGGCCTTGCTCATGCGCTCGACGTAGTCGAGGCCCTCTGGGCCGAGGTTCTCGGCGGAGGTGGACTTGAGGCGCTCGCCGAAGGTCTGGATCTTGCGCAGCGGCTCCTGCAAGTCGTGCGAGGCCACATAGGCGAAGCTCTCCAACTCCTGGTTGGAGCGCTCCAGGCGCAACTGGGTGTTCTTGAGCTCGGTGATGTCCGTGTTGATGGCCGTGAAGCCGACGATGCGCTCGCCCTCCTTGATGGGACCCAGCTGGGTCGAGAGCCAGGGGTTGCCGAAGTCGCTCATGCCCTGGCTCTCGATCTGGGCGAACTCGCCGGTGGTGAGCACCCTCTGGACGAGTTCGCGCGTGCGCTCGACGATGTCGGGCATGAGCCAGCGATAGAGGCTCGTTCCCATCACGCCCTCCCGGGTAAGGCCGGGGAAGGTGGCGTTGATGAAGCGGATGCGCGCCTCGGTGTCACAGGTGATCATGATGGAGTGTGATTGAGCGACCAGCGTCTGGGGACCAAAGATGTCGTCTGTTCCGATGGGGGCCGCCGAGAGTCGGTTGGACAGCCGGTTGAGGGCCGTGGCGAGCGGAGCGAGGGGCCCGCCGCCCTCGCGGCAACGCACGTGGGGTTCACTGGCCGTCATCCGTGAGATGGCCTCGAGCAACTCCTCGACGGTCACGTCCTGGGCCTCGGGGGGAGGAGCGGACTTCGCCGCATCCATGTCCGGAGCGTTATCTCGATTCGTATTCAAGCAATGTCTCCCTTCGTGGGTCCGAGACCCAGGTGTCCGGCCCCAGATGTCCGGCCCCGGGTGTCAGACACTTCGTACGGGGTGTCAGACACTTCGTACGGACACTTAGTAGTACGAGGGTGTCAGACACTTGGAGCGAGGTGGACGAGGAAACGGTGCTCACGCGGAAGCAGTGTGAGCCCTCTCCGAAACGACGTCAAAGGACCCAACCAGTATGCTCCCCCCATGTCCAACGACGTCCGTGGCTACCTGTTCCGGCAGTTCGAAACGGCGTGGGGCCTCACCCAGTACCATCTCAATGGATTGACCACCGCGGAGTGCTTGTGGCGCCCCGCACCCAAGGGCATGCACGTGCATCGAGGCCCCGAGGGAAGGTGGCTCGCCGATTGGCCGGAGCGCGAGGACTACGACATCGGTCCGGCGAGCATCGCGTGGCTGACGTGGCACCTCGGCTTCTGGTGGTCCATGGTGCTCGACCACTCCTTCGGCGGCGGGACGCTCTCCCGCGAGAACGTGACGTGGCCTGGCACCGCCGACGGCGTACGCGAGTGGCTCGAGGGGCTCCAGGGACAGTGGCGAGCGGCGCTGGAGCAACTCACCGACGACGACCTGCACTCCACCCAGCGGACACGCTGGCCCATGCAGGACCGTCCGTTCGGCGACGTCGTCGCCTGGGCCAATGTCGAACTCACGAAGAACGCCGCCGAGCTCGGCTATGCACGCTTCCTCCACGCCGTCCGCGTCGGCTGAGGCCGCATGAGCGATGAGTCCCGGACCTCCCGTGGAGTGAGACCCGGGGCCACCGCGGAGGCCCGGCCCTACGCGCGCAGCAGGCCGCGAACGCCGAGCACCGTGTACGCCGCCGACAGCCCCGCCATCACCGACTGGGAGATGACGGCCGCGGGCCGCTCGAGCTTCTCCCCACGCAGCAGGGCGGGGAGCTGGCGGAGGCCTCGTGCGGCCCCCAGGAAACCAAGCAGCCCGACGAGCGCCGTGCCTCCCAGCACCCAGCGCTGGGAGGACACCCGGCGCGACAGCAGGCCCAGCCCGAGCGCCGCCGTGCCGAAGCCCGCGGGGATGAGCGCCGTCTTGTGTTGTCCGCCCGTCGCGAGAAACCCGCCCACACCGAGCGTCGTCAGCAGCGAGCCATAACCCAGCGTCCAGTTCTCCATGCAGCACCTCCTCGATTCCGGATCGTCCCGGCCCGGGGAATGTGGACATGGCTCGGGCCCGCGGCTGTACGAATCCTCTGACACCTTCGTCGCGGGGTACGAATCCTCTGACACCTTCGTCGACACCTTCGTCGCGAACACCCCTGCCCCTGGGGTGGGTTTGCTCCGCGCGAGCCCACAGGGCACGATCCTCCGCCACATGACCTTGCGAAATCTCGTGTTCGAAGGTGGAGGCGTGAAGGGCATGGCCTACGTGGGCGCCCTCCAGGTGCTGGAAGCCCGGGGCCTGCTGGGTGACGTGCGCAACGTGGCGGGCACCTCGGCGGGAGCCATCACCGCGGCGCTCGTGGCGGTGGGAGCGACCGCGGAGGAGCTGAGCGCCGTCCTGGGCAGCACCGACTTCGCCACCTTCATGGATGGGCCGGGTTGGGTCTTCCGCGACACGAGCCGGCTCGTCAAACACTACGGCCTCTACGAAGGTGACGTCTTCGAGCAGTGGTGCCGGCAACAGATCGGGCAGATCACCGCGAGGGTATTGGGCGAGGCCCAACCGGATCTCACCTTCGCGCGGCTCGAGGCCCTGGCGCGGCGCGATCCAGGCCGCTTCCGCCAGCTCTTCGTGGTGACGACGAACCTGACGCGCCAGCTGCCGGAAGTGTTCTCCGCGAGCACGCGGCCAGAGGTGCCCTTGTGGCGGGCGGTGCGCATGTCCATGAGCATCCCCCTGTTCTTCGAGGCGGTGCAGTTCGAGCAGGGCGTGTACGTGGACGGGGGCGTCTCGTGGAACTACCCCATCGATCTGTTCGATGGAGTGCGGCGCCAGGCGGTGCTCGGACTGCCGGAGGTGCCTCCGGAGGTGGGCGTGAGTCCCGAGACGCTGGGCTTCTTCCTGGGCACGCGGGAGGAGATCGCCGCCGCCCGGAAGGACTGGCAGCCGCTGCCGGTGCCCATCACGGGGCTGAAGAGCTACACCCAGGCGCTCTTCAGCTTCATGTTGCACACGTCCAGCCGGCTGCACGTGGACGAGCTGGCGCTCGGGCGCACGGTGTTCATCGACAACGCGGGCGTGGGCACCACGGACTTCACCCTGTCGGATGAAAGGAAGCAGCAGTTGGTGGACAACGGGGTGCTCGCCACGACGGAATGGTTCGAGCACAACGCGGAGCGGACTCCGCCGGCGCGGGTCGTGGGGGCTGGAAACTGAGGGGAAAAGGAGCGCGGCGGACCATGGACCGCCCTCGAACTCCAGGACCACCAGGCTCGGACGCGGTCAGCGGATGAGAGCGCCGCGTCCGGACCGCATCACCACCAGGCTTCGGCCTGGAGACCCACCGAGGTGCCCGCCTTCTGGTCGCCAAAGACCTGACCCAGACGCGAGGTCGGGTCGAGGGCCAGACGAGCCGCCTCGTCCCAGATGGCGTGCGTGGCGAACAGACGGATCGTCGGACGGGAACCCGCCTCCTGGCCCGCGGACACCGCCGTCGCCAGGGTGAACTTGGTCATGTTGCGCGTGTGGCCACCGTTGTCCGGCTTGACCATGTCATGACCCACCTCGGCCAGCACGCGGAAGGGACCGATGACGCGCGTGTCGGCGCGCATGCCAACGCCGAACCACTTGTTGCCAGCGTTGCCAGCGGACTTGTTGATGCGGTACTCGGCCACACCCTCGAGGACGGTGATGCCAAGATTGGCGGACTGCTGCAGCAGGACCCGGCTGTTGCGCGTGGTCCCGAGCCAGTCCATCTTCAAGGCGACGAGCGTATTGCCACCGAGCAGGACGCCGTTCAGGGTCTGGTAGAGGCCCACGGCCAGTCCGTTGGCTTCCTGGGGGTTGGGGGTGTCCGTCTGGATGTCCTTCTTGAGCTGCATGGACGGGGTGACGTACAGGGCCAGTCCGCCATTGGGAATGACGGGGATGCTGGTCAGGCGAACGGGCACGGAGATGCGGTTGTTGCTGACGCCCCCGCGCGGGTTGAACATGGCGGCCACGCTGAGCTTGCCCACGCGCACGTCGATGTCCTCGATGCCCGCGCCATCGCCATCGTTGTTTTCCAGGAACTGGTCGTTGATGCCGGTCTGCAGACGGTTGTAGAAGCGCCGGCCCACCCACACCTTGCCATTGCCAAGCGCCGCGATGTTGGTCCCGTAGGCGTAAACCTGGCCAAAGCGGGCCACGAGCTCGTCCGTACCGCTGTCAGGGAAGACCACTCCGCCCGGCGAGCTGTAGGTTTGAAACTCCTTGCCACCCCACGCGCGATAGATGCCGGGCATGAAGTGCACATGCCAGTCGGAGCCCTCATGCGAGATGAGCCGGGCATTGAAGGTCGGCTCGATCACGTAGTCGCACTCATTGCCCAGACGCCACTTGGTATCGGCACCGGGCAACCCCATGCATACCTGCGTGCCACCTCGGACGTTGATGCCGGTGCCGGCACGCATGTAGCCCGAAAAGGTGAAGGGGAGGGGGAGCGGGTCGGCGTGGGCCGTCACAGCAACACAGGTGGCGGAGAGGGCCGCGAGCAGAGCTTTGTTCGTCATCGGGTTGTTGTTCACGAGGGGTGAGGAGTGACTGCGACAAGGAGCATATGAGAAAAAGAGGCCGGTTGTAGAGGGGTTACTTATCTTTCTCAGATTGATTTCCCCCCTCCACGTCCGAGCCCACCGCGAGCGCAAAGGCATGCCCATACCCACTGCCGCTGGAAGCGGCAGAAGGTTTGAGCGTGAAATAAAATGCCGGAACGGAAAGCGGCGACGTGCGCGGGCGGCGGACACTAGCAAGGAGCGAGCCTCGTCCGTCAAGTCCGCGGTGGCACCATCGTGCGGACGGCAGTGATTGACTCCACGCGTCACCCGCGAACCGGGAGCGTTCGCACCGGGGAAATCAAAATTTCCAACCAATACGTTCCCGAGCGCTCACGGGCCAAGAGTTCGAGAAGGAAGTGCCCGGCGGCGGAGGCCATCCCGCGCCCCGCGGATGAGCGTCGACTCCACCGCGCCCTCCACCTGATTGGCATTGCGGACACGGCTGGCGGCATCCCCCAGGTGGACGACCCGCCACGTTCCCGCCGTCGGGGCCGTGGTTTTCTTCTTGGGCTCAGGAGCCGGCGGGACGCGCCGGCCGGACGATGGCCGGGCCCATGGGCACGACCTCGTAGCGCCCCACCGCGCTGGCGGGATCGCGCTCGAGAAGGCGGCGGACCTCGTCCATCGACTCCGCCTCGAACACGGCCATCCCGAAGACACTCGCGGGGTCGAGCACCGGTCCCGCCACCACCAGCGTGCCCGCCGCGAGCTGGGCCTGGAGGAACTCGCCATGCGCGCGCATCGTGGCCTGTTCGTCGGCGGTCATGGACATCGCGAAGTCGGGACGATTCGGAACGAGGCGGGCGAAGAAGAAGCTGGAGGGCATGGGGTCATCCTTGCGTGGCGGCGACGGACACGGCGAGCCGCCGTCGTATCATGGTGGAGGAGACCCGGCCCGAGACCGGCGCGCGGGACACGGGGGCAGGCAGCAGTTGAGGAACCAGCCGCGAGCCACCCAGGCGCCGTGATCCAACGGAGAGCAGGCGCTTGCCCGTGACGCCTTCACTCCCAGTCCACGGGGAGCCCGGAAAAAGCCAGCGTCATCATCCCGTTGGCTGGAGGGCAAGCGGGGAGGCCGACAAAGGCCGCACAAGACCCCTGCCCGCGCCCCGCGTTTCCGGCGAAGATGGCGCGCCCGTGATCAACACCGGATCCCTCGTTCTCGATGATCGTTTCCGCGTCCTCAAGCTGCTCGGCACCGGGGGCATGGGCGAGGTGTACCTCGGCGAACAGGTGTCCCTGGGCCGCCGGGTGGCGATCAAGGTCCTGCACTCGGACCTGATGGTGCACCCGAGCATGATCGAGCGCTTCAAGCGCGAGGCGCGCATGCTGTCGGCCGTGGATCACCCCGCCGTGGTGCGCGTCATCGACTACGGCGAGACGGCGGCCGGCGCCTGCATCGTCATGGAGTACGTCGAGGGGGAGAACCTCTATGACGTGCTTCAGCAGGGAGCCCTGCCGCCCATGCGCGCACTGCCCCTCTTGCACCAGCTCGCCGAGGGCCTCGCGGCCATCCACGACCGGGGCATCATCCACCGCGACATCAAGCCGGAGAACGTGCTGCTCACCCGGGGGCCGCGCGGCGAACAGGCCCGGCTGCTGGACTTCGGCATCGCCCGCCTGATGGAGGCGGACAAGGCGGGCAACCTCAGTCAGGTGGGCCTCGTCGTCGGCACCCCGGAGTACCTCTCGCCCGAACAGGCGGTGGGCGCACCGGTGGACGCAAGAAGCGACCTGTATTCCTTCGGCGCGCTCGCCTACCGCATGCTCTCGGGCCAGCTCCCCTTCCCGGGCCCGAGCCCCACCCAGTACGTCGCCCAGCACGCCTCGGCCTCTCCCATGCCCCTCATCGAGGCGGCGCCCACCCTCTCCGGACATGCCCCGCTCGTCGCGCTGGTGATGCAGCTGCTGCGCAAGGATCCGCAGTTGCGGCTGCCCAGCGCGCACGCCCTGGTGGAGGCGCTCGGCGCGATGTCGGCCCCCGCCGTCCCGACGCCCTTCCCCCAGGTGTTGGCCTCGGGCACCCCCTTCCCGCCGCTCCCCAGCATCTCGCGCTTCCCCATCCCCTCCTCGACTCCACCCTCGAGCGGCACGCTCGCCTTCGCCGAGCCCGTGACGGTGGAGCAGACGGAGATCTCCCCCGCGGGGACCTCCGCCTTCGGCGGTCCACCTCCTCCGGAGGCACCCGCGCCCCGGAACGCCCGTTCGACCTCGCAGGCGCCTACCCGCGCCACGCCGGGCCGGCAGTTGCCCGAGGGCGCCGTCTCACCCTCCCGTGCGTTCACCGTCCCCTCCCCCTCCCCCCTGAACGCCGCACGCGAGGAGCCGGAGCCGGAGTCCCCCGAGCCGTCCAGCTCGGGCTCGCAGCTCGTCACCGTCGTGGGCTCCGCGTCCGGCAAGACGCGCAACCTCACGTTGATGCTCACGGACCTCCAGGACTACACCGAGCGCACCTCGCGGCAGACGCACGAGCAGAACGCGCGGATGCTGGAGACGCATGACCGGCTGCTGCTGCCCCTGGTGCGCGACTACAACGGCCGGCTGGTGCAGAAGCGCGGGGACGCGCTGCTCATCGTCTTCTCCTCACCCACCCAGGCGGTGCTCTGCGGCATGGCCATGCAGGACCGGCTGTGGCGGCACAACCAGCAGTGCGGCCCGGACGAGCGGCTGCCCGTGCGCGTCTGTCTTCACACCGGCGAGGTGCTCGTCACCCGCGACACGGTGATTGGCGAGCCGGTGGAGGTGGTCAAGGCGGTGGAGCAGGTGGCCGAGGCGGGCGACGTCGTCTTCACCGGCTCGGTGAACCTGGCGCGCACGCGGGTGGAGGGAGACTGCGAGACGTTCGGCGACGTGCCCCTGCCCGGCACGAACGAGCCGCTGCCGCTCTACCGCTGCCGCCGGGCCAGCGAGGGATTGCCTTTCGGTGGCCAGGACGAGGTGTCCATGAGGCCTCCGCTCAAGGACCGGTTGGACACCGCGATGCGGCCGGTGCTGGCGGCGCGCGACTCGGTGGTGTGGGCGGCGAAGACGGTGGTGCAGAAGAGCGGGGCCCGGGTGCGCTCCCATCCCCGCCGCGCGTTGGGCGTGGGGCTCGGCGTGTTCGTGCTGCTGGGCGTGGGCACGTTCGAGTGGGTGCGCCGCCACGAGCCCACCTACGCGGCACGCCAGCTCCTGGCCGAGGGCAAGGCCAACGAGGCCTTGAAGCTGCTGGCGGAGCTGCCCGCGGAGACGAAGAAGGAGGCCAGGGTCCTGCAGGTGCGCGCGCGGGCGCTGCACGAGGTGAACCGGCACACCGAGGAGCTCTCGACGTTGAACACCCTGGACGCGGCCTCGCGCGAGTCCCTGGACGAGGGCGTCCTGGACGGCCTCGCCGCGGACTTCGGCGAGGACGAGAACCTCAAGAGCCTGCGCAAGTTCATGGCGACGCTGTCCAAGGAGCAGGTGAAGGAGCGCTTCGAGGAGCTGGCGGAGGAGGACTTCTCGCCCAGGCAGTGGGGCGCGCTGCGCTACCTGGAGGCGATGCAGTCCACCGACGGGCTCGACCTCGTGAAGCTGTACATCCAGGCCCTGGCCTCGAAGGACTGCGCCGTGCGAGCCAGCTCGGCGCGGCGCCTGGAGGGCCTGGGCGACGCGAAGGCGGTGGCCGCGCTGGAGGAGCTGAGCCGGACGCCCCGCGTGGGCACGAAGAACTGCGGTCAGAACGAGGCGCGCAACGCCCTCGATACGCTGACGAAGAAGTAGGCTCTTCCAAAAACAGACATTTCAATCGGACCCGGGGCGGAATACCCATCCAGCCCCATCCGGCATGCGTCAACACGCCGCATTCTCCAACATGTGGCGCGGCGTATAAGCCCATGCATGCGCTCTTTCCTGTCTTCATCCTCCAGGTACGCCCGGGCCCTGCTCGTGGCGGCGATGACGGTTGTGGTGATTCCCGCGTGCGGCGGGGACAATCCCTCCCCTCCCCTCTCCACGAGTGAGCGCCAGGAACTGGAACGGCAGCTGGCCGCGCTGCAGGCCACCCTCGACGAGCTGCAGGCCCAGCTCGCCAGACATGAGCAGGACGGGGCCGCGGCACGGCAGGAAAAGGAGCAGCTGACCGCGCAGCTGGAGGACACCCGGCAACAGCTCGCCGAGGCCCGGGAGCTGTTGGCCACCCAGGACTGGGATGGGGTGCTCGTCAAGCTGGACGCGGCGAACGAGCAGGTGAGACAACTCCAGGCGCGGCTGGCCGCCACCCCGGGCAGTCTCGAGCTGAACGCCGCACTGTTCTTCGGCGACCAGCCACTCGCGCTGGACACACCCTACAGCACTCCAGAGGGGCAGTTCCTCTTCACCGAGGTGCGCTACTGGCTGTCCAATGTGACGCTCCTGAAGCAGGACGGAACACAGGTGCCGCTGCCGAACAGCTACTACCTCATCGAGGCCATCAAGGAGCAATTGGTGCATGGCTCGGCGGATGATCAACTCCACATACCGGCCAACCGCCGCGAGCGCGTCCAGGTGCCCGTGGTGCCCGCGGGCGTCTACACCGGCATCACCTTCAGCATCGGCGTGGATCCCACCTACAATGACAACCTGAGCCGCCAGGCGGGTGAGCTGCACATCCTCAAGAACATGACCTACGAGACCTGGATGTGGTTCACCAGCTACATCTTCACCAAGACGAAGGGCCAGTACGTGAAGGCCGATGGAAGCCACTCGGAGTTTGGCTGGGAGACGGGGACCAATGACAACTTCCGCACCGTGCGCTACACCTTCCCCTCGTCCGTCACGGTGAACGGCCAGAAGAGTCTGAGCGTGAACCTGCGTCTGGACACGGCGCGGCTCTTCTCCGGGCTGAACCCCCTCCACACGCCCTCGATCGGTGTCTCCGACAGCGGAGAGCGCGCCACCCTGTCCGACAACTTCGCGAAGGGCTTCTCCCTGACGTCGGTGGAGAACCCCAACCGATGAGCTGGCACGGACGCCGAGCAGGGAACGTGGCCGCATGGAACCTGATGCTGGCCCTGCTCGGCGCCTGTGGGCCAGGTCCGGAGAGCGTGCCGCCCCCGGAGGGGACCGAGGCGCCTGGACCCGTCCTTCCCCTGGGCTTCACCTCCGTGCCCGCGCCCCCGGACAACCCAACCACCCCCGAGGGCGTGGCCCTGGGGCGCTGGCTGTTCTACTCGCCCCTGCTGTCGAGCAACGGGCGCGTGTCGTGCGCCTCCTGCCACGTCCAATCCCATGCCTTCTCGCTCGATGCCTCGCTCGCGAGGATAGGCGTGAGTGGACGTCCGCTCGTGCGTCACGCCCCCTCGCTCATCAACCTCGCCTGGATGGATGGCCTCTTCTGGGATGGAGGCGCGAAGAACCTGGAGTCGCTGTCGCTCGGGCCCATCACGAACCCGGATGAGATGGGCCAGCGAGACCTGCAAGCGCTGATGGATCGGCTGGCCTCCACGCCAGAGGCCGTCCAACGCTTCGAGGCCGCGTTCGGACCCGGTGGGCCCACGCTCAGCCAGTTGCTGCGAGCGCTCGCGCAGTTCCAACGCACGCTGGTGTCGGCGCGCTCGCGCTACGATTCGTGGCGGCGAGGCGAGCCTGGAAGCGGGCTGAGTGCCCTGGAACAGGCGGGCTACGGGCTCGTGCGGACGCGGTGCACACCGTGCCACGACACGGAACTCTTCACGGACAACGCCTACCACAACAATGGCCTGGACTCCGTCTGGGGCGAGGGGGAGGACGAAACCCGGGGCCGGGGCCGGATCACGCTCAGGCCCGAGGACACGGGGCGCTACAAGACGCCCACGCTGCGCAACGTGGCGCGCTCGGCGCCCTACATGCACGATGGCCGCTTCGCCACGCTGGACGCGGTGTTGGAGCACTACCGCCGGGGCGTGGTGCCCTCGCCCACCCTGGACATCGCCCTGCGCGGGGACTCCCACCAGGCCCCCGGCCTGCCCCTGAGCGACGTGGAGAAGGCCGCCCTGCTGCTCTTCCTCGACACCTTGACGGACGAGGCCTTCCTGGGTGAGCCGGCGCTGGGAGCCCCCAGCACCGAGCCGTGACGGCTCAGGGATGAAGGGCCGGGTCCGCGAAGCGCGGGTCCGTCAGGAACTCGGTGTCCGTCAGCGCCTCCAGGAAGGCGAGCATGTCCGCCTTCTCCTCGGGCGTCAGGGTGAAGCCTCGCACGAAGCCGCTGCGCAGCGGGCTCGTCTGGCTGGAGTCGAGCATCCGGGCCCGGCCCCCCGCGGCGTAGTGGTCCAACACCTCGGAGAGCGTGGCGATGCTCCCATCGTGCATATAGGGCGCGGTGAGCGCCACGTTGCGCAGGGACGACGCGCGAAAGCTCCCCATGTCCTCGGGACGTCCCGTCAGCTCGATGAGGCCCGGGTCCGTCGCGGGATAGGCGCCCGCCCCATCCTCGTTGTACAGGCCCGTGTTGTGGAAGGGCAGCACGGCCTCGGAAGAGCCTTCATGGATCGCGGCGTCCTGGAAGTTGAAGCCCGAGTGGCAATGATTGCACTCCAGGCGCTCGGAGAAGAACAGCTCCATGCCCCGCTTGGCCGCCGGGGACAGGGCATTCACCTTGCCCCCATAGAGGTATTGATCATAGGGCGAATTGCCCGACAGCAACGTCCGCTCGAAGCTCGCCAGGGCGCGGGTGATGGACGCCAGGGACACGGGCTCGGCTTCCTCCGGGAAGGCCTCGGCGAAGCGCGCCGCGAGGTCCGGATCCGCGCGCAGGCGCGCGAGCAGCTCCTCCTCCTTGTCCGCGAAGCCCAGCTCCACCGGCTCCTTGCCGAACAAGGGAGTGAGGGCCTGGAGCTCCAGGGAGGTGAGGTTCGGGTTGGCCCAGGTGTAGCTCGTGGCATAGGCGATGTTGGCCAGGCCCTGGGCGTTGCGGCGGTGCAACTCGCCGGTACTGCCCAGGCCGTGCGTGCGCCCATCCGTGAAGGCACGTGCCTGTTCGTGGCAGGAGGCACAGGCCTGGGTGCCATTGAGCGACAGGCGCTTGTCATAGAAGAGGCGCCGGCCCAGTTGCACCTTGGCCTCCGTCATCGGGTTGTCCGCGGGAACGCGGGGAGTCGGAAAGCCCGCGGGCAACCGCCACTGATACCTCTCGGGCCCGGGCGCCGGGCGGTCGCCGCACGCGCTTCCCAGGCAAGTCAGTGCCGACAGCAAGACCCACTGCTTCATCATGAATGGCCTCATGGTCCCCCCTACTCCAGACGGATGAAGGTCTGCTTCACGGCGGCGCTGGACGGGTCACCGAACGCGAGCCCCATCCGGTTGAACACCGGCGCGCAATCCGGATCCTCCTGCTGGGACATGCACCCGATGGCGGTATTGGGCACGTTCGCGTTGACGTCCAGGTTGCTGCCCTCGAAGAGGCTCGCCAGGTCCAGCACGACCTTGCCCTGGTCCAGCACGAAGCCCTCCAGGAAGATTTCCGGGCGGTTGGGGTAGGTGCACTCGTCGTACGACTGACCGGGCACCAGGGGGGGGCACTCCGTGCTCCCCAGGTGCATGAAATAGCCCGAGCGCAGCCCCGCCGTCCGGCCCTCGATGCGGGTGAACAGGTAGCCCATACGCCAGCTCCAGAACAGACTGATGTCATTGAAGGGAGAGGGCGCGATGGAGACGTCCTGGTGGTTGAGCGACGGGGGCAGGCCGAGCTTGAAGCGCAGCCCGCGATAGTTCCCCTCGGGAACCGTGCCCACCAGGTGCGTGCGGGTCGCCGCCGTCCCGTTGGTGCACTGGCCCGACTTGTCCGCGAAGTCGAGCAGGAGCGCGCCGTCCTTCTGCCACACCCCATCGTCCGTGAGCGCGACGGGAACCTCCGTGCCGTCCTCCGAGACGAGCCGGACGTCATGGAGGAACAGGCGGAAGTCCATGGGCTCGAAGGTGGTCGCCGTGGTGCCCAGTCCCGTGTACGTGTCCCCGCAGGCGAAGGGCCGCGCTCCCACCCGGGCCTCGAAGGAGATGTCCACTGGCAGTTTCTTCTGCTCGGGTCCTTGGGTTCCACACCCCAGGGAGCAGGCGAGTGGCAGGGCAATGGCAATGAGACGCGCGGGGAATGAGTTCATGGCTGGGCACGGCTTCTACACGGCCCCCCCACGTCTGGGAACGCGGCGTATTGCCGCATGGTTTGTCCTATTACAGCCCGGCTTGCTGGCCTGGGCCCGGCGTTTGTTTTGAATTGTCTCCTACCAACTTGTCCTCACATGAGGACAAAGCCCTCGCGTCCAGTTGACTGTTCATTGTCCGGACAAATCCAGACGCGAGCTGGGGCTCAGAGCGCCGCGGGCGAGGCGAAGCCCGCGAAGAGCTCTCCCGAGAGCCACGCCCGCTGGCCCCGGGACGCGGGCCGCAGGATGTCGTTGAGGATGGAGCCGCCCTGCCCCTCCCGATGGGTGCGCGGGAAGGCGAGGTTCATGTGCGAGCGGGCGATGCCCTTGCGGCCCCGGTGGATGAAGGTGAGCGTGCCGTCGGGATCCACGCGCTCCACCACCGCGACGTGCGTCAGCCCATCGTTGCGCCGGCCATCCCGGTTGCGGTCATACGTCTCGCGGAAGAAGACCAGGTCCCCGGGCTGGGGGTTCTCGTGGAGCGCTCCCCGCGCCCGCGCGCGGCGGTAGATGGCGGACACCGCGTTCTCTCCCGACAGGAAGCCCTCGCTCACGAGGTCGATGCCCGCCTTCTGGTAGGCGAGCCGCACCAGGCCCGAGCAGTCATCCGGAACGCCCCGCGCCACCCGGCCCAGGCGGGGAATCCCCACCAGTTGCACCGCGCGCTCGACGATGGCGGCCGCGATCGCCTGGGCCCGCGCGGTGTCGGAGGCCACGGGCCGGGTGGGCTCCGGGGCGCCGGACGCCGGGGAGGCCTCCTGTCCGGACAAGGCTTCCGGCGCGAGCGTGGCGAAGGGGACCGGAACCTCGAAGGCGCTCCCGAACGCCACCCGGGGGGGGGAGGGGTCCGGCCGGCGCACGGGCCCGGAACCGGCACACGCGGCGAGAAGACACAGGGGGGCGAGAAGCAGGCGACGCATGGGGGCGGCGACCTTACCCGCGCACCTCTTGCTCGCACGCATTTTCTCTTCCGCTACTGCACCGGGACGGGAGCACGGAAGAGCGTCCCCGCGAGCCCCTCGAGCACGAGGCTCGGCTCGTCCCCGGGCGACACCCGCAGCGACGCGCGAGACCCGCCCTTGTTGTCCACGAGAAACAACCCGGGCGCCCCCTGCGCGTCGGCGCCGAGGATGGCCCGCGGACGCCCATGTCCATCCGCGAGTTCCAGGCGGGAAGAGCCATCCGGCAAGAGGGACACCGAGAAGAACTCCGTCCCCCCGAGCTGCCGGAGCGCCAGCCGCGGCGCCTCGTTCGCGTACACGGTGAGTTCCGCGAGCATGACGCCCTCGGCGGTGGCGAAGCGCAGCCGGGGCGAGCCGCCACTGTCCACGCCCAGCAGCGCCCGGGGCTGGCCCTCCGCGTCATGCAGCACCAGGCCCCCCTCGCCCCCCTCCTGCGCCGAGAGGGTCATCCGGGTGAGGCCCCGCGCATCGCGCAGGGTCAGCCGCGAGGCCACCAGTTCCCCTCCCCCGGCGGACTCCACCGGACGCCAGGCGGCCACGCCCAGCCCGAGCGCTCCGAACCCGAGCGCCGCGAAGCTCACGAGGCGTGAGCGGTGGTAGCGGCGCTCCAACTGTTCCACACGCGACTCCAGGCTCTCCATCTCGTCGAGACCTCCCGCCCCGGGGCTCCGGGTGACGAAAGGCGAACCCAACCCGGTTCGCGGCCGGACATTCCCCAGGCTCAGGTCTGCGTCCAGAAGTCCGCGGGAGGCGCCACCCCGTGCTTGAACAGCTCGTACCACTGCTTGCGGTAGCTCTCGCTGCCCAGCTTCAGGTAGTCGGCGATCTCCCGGGCGAACTCGAGGGCGCCGATGCCGGAGGCGGTGATGAGGTTGCCATCCGTCACGGCCAGACTCTGGACGTACAGCGCTTCTCCCCGGTAGCCGGGCGCCTCCTGCTTCAAGACTCCGAGGTCGTTGCTCGTATGCCGGCGCTGGTCGAGCAGCCCCTGCCGGCCGAGCGCCACGGTGGCCGCGCAGATCGCCGCGACCATCTTGCCCTGAGCGAGAAGGTCCTGGGCGAACGCGAGGACGGGCTGGTTGGCGGAGTCGTCCATCCAGAAGTCGCCTCCCGGGAGGATCAACCCGTCGATGTCCGCCGGGTACACCACATTGCGCAGGCGCGTATGGGCCACGACCCCCAACCCTCCCGCGCTGGTCACGGACGCCCCGTTCTCGGACACCACGCGGACTCCCACCCCCTTCTCTCGCAGCAGGGGCAGGATGTAGGCCGCCTCCCAATCCGCGAATCCATCCTGCACATAAAAGACGAGCGTCTTCGGCATGTGTACTTCCTCCAGGTTCGCCGGGCCCGGCCGTGGGAAGACCGGAGCCCGGCGCGCGTCACCCCTCCCAGGTGTCCATCAACGCGCGCACCCGAGCATACCGCTCCAGCAGTTCGGCGCGCTTGGCGGTGAAGAGCACCATGAATCCCACCACCCCCACGCCGAGCAGGGACAGGAAGGCGGCACCCATCCGGTGGTCACGCATGCCCGAACGCGCCAGGTTGGCGACCACACACGTCACCAGGAAGGCACTGCCCAGGTAGACATAGGAGCGGATGCGCAGCGCCACTCCCACCGCCACCCCCACCACGCACAGCAGGACACACAGCAGCATGGCCCGGCTGTCCTGGAACATGAGCGGCTTCCAGGCCCCCGCCACGTAGACGAAGGTGATGGCGAACGCTCGCAGCTTCGCCCGGGTGTCCGGCTCGAGCGCGTCCCGGAAGACCCGCAGCAACACCAGCAGGGAGAGTCCCACGGGGATGGCGTAGTACTGCGGCTCGCCCGCCCCCGTGCCCAGCCACACGAGCAACAGCGCCGCGTTGAAGGCCGCCGCCGAGACGAGCGAGCCCACTCCGCGCTGCGAGGGGTGAGCGGCCAGCGCGGCGAAGTGGGCCGCGTAGCCCACCAGCAGGGCGGCCACGTACAGGGGCTGGTGCCACGGCGCGGTGAGCAGACCCGCCAGGGGGAAGAGGAAGGCGCCCCACAACGCCGGCCGGCGGAAGGCGGGCAGCCCCGCCCCCTCGCGCTGCGCGAAGACGTAGAGGCCGGAGAAGACGACGCCGCCCCCCAGCGCCACGAGGCTGTCCGTCCCCCCCAACTCCGAGGCCAGCGCGTGCAGCCGCACCGACAGGTAGCCGAGTGACAGGGCCCCCTGCGCCAGGAACGCGGAGCCCTCGTCCTCCTCGCGCACCGCGCGGCGCACCAGGGCGAAGAAGAGCACCGTCAGCCCACCACAGGCCAGGAGTGACTCGCGCAGCGCGCCCATGGAGCCCGGCACCAGCACCAGCGAGCCAAGCACTTCCACCAGCGCCACCAGGGCGAAGCCATGTCCCACGTGGCGGCGCACACGCTCGCCCGCCACCTGGAGCGCCACCGCGGCCAGCAGCGCGCTGAGCGCCCCGAAGACCGGGAGGATGAGCACCGGACCGCGGCCCGTGGACAACACCGCGCCCACGTGCGCCATCAGCGCGTGCACGGCCACCAGCGTGGCGACCCAGCCCACCATCTCCCGCTCCCGGCGCCGGTACACCACCGCCCACGCCGAGCCCAGGCCCGCCACGAAACACGCCGCCGTCCCCGGATGCCGCAAGTCCCTCAGGCCGAACACCGCCACGAGCGACAGCACCCACCCCGCGTGGTGCAGCGCCGCCCCCATGTCCAGGTCGCGCTCGTCCAGCCACGTGCCCACCATGCACAGCACGAGCCCCGTGCCACTCAATACCGCGGGCGACCAGGGCGGCGGCACCGCCGCGACGAGCACTCCGGCCAGGAGCGCGACGGCCACGTTGGCCATCACCCGCTCGCGCGTCACCATCAACACCAGCGCGGTGAGGCCCGCAAGCAGCGCCCCGCCCGGAGACAGCCCGCCGGGGCCCTCCTCCAGCAGGTGTCGCAGCAGGGGCACCGTCAGGGCGAAGGCACCCGCGGTCCACAAGGGCTCACTCCAGGTGGAGCCCAACCCCGGGGACAGGCGCGCCGCCGCGCGCATCAGGGCGCGCTGCACGCTTCCCAACTGGCACAGGGCCGACAGGAGTGCCGCGCCCAGCGCCACTCCGGTGAAGGCCAGCTCGGCCCCGGGATACCAGCGCGCCACGGGGTGCTCGGGCGTGACGCCCAACGAGGCGCACGCGAGCGCGAGCACGGACAGGGTGAGCATCCATCCCCGCGACAGGAGGAAGGCCCCCACGCCCAGGACGCCCGCCAGCACGAGAATGGCCCCCGGCGTGGGCCCGCCGAGCAGCAGCGTCCCCACCGCGAGCACGAGCGCCCCCACCACCGACAGGGGCCGCAGCACCTCGTCCGGGGGAGCACGCAGGAAGGCCCCCAGCTTCACCGGAGCATGGTGCGTGAGCAGGCCCAGCGCGAGCAGCAGGACGATGGCCACCGGGTGCAACGGGACACAGCCCAGCAGCAGGCCCACGCCCAACCCCACGCGCACCGAGGGCCTCGGCCCGGGCAGCAGCACGAGCGAGGCCACGAGGGTGGCGAATACGGCGGGCGGTGCCCCCCACGCGAGCAGCACCGCCGCCGCCACCGCCGTCAGCGCCACCTGCATGCCGAGGGAGAGCCGCCGCACCGCCGCCTCTTCCGTGCTTCCGAGCAGGAACCGGCGGGCGCCGGGCAGGTGCTCCGCGGCGCGCACCACCCCGAGCGCGACCACCGGCAGCGCGGCCGCCCAGGCCAGGAGCTCGCGCGAGACGAGGGCGAACAGGAGGACGAACACCGGCGCGAGCGCCGCGAAGAGGGGCTCGCGGTTGGCACGTGTCCAGACGAGCGGAAGCAGCGCCGTGCCCGCGAGCACGAAGGGGACCACCGCGCCGTGGCAGGCCACGCACGCGAGGATCAGGAAGGGCATGGCGCACAGGCTCGCCATGAGCGCGAAGCGCCGCCCTCCCGCCAGGTACCGGAAGGCCGCGCGGTGCGACTCCAAGAGGCCCAGGGCGCTGAGCAGCACCGCCAGGCCCAGCGCGACGGGAGCACGGAAGGAAGCCGCCACGTACAGCAGCGGCCACAACGACGCCATGGCGACGGAGAAGGACGGGTGCAGCGAGCGCGCGGTGAACAGGGCCGAGAGCGCCACGAGCACCACGTCTCCACCGGTCCACGAGCCCCCCCGCGACATGGCGGCGAGCACCGGGAAGACCACGGACAGCAGGCCCGCGAGGACGGTGCTCGGCACGGTGCTCGCGCCCCGGCCCTGACGCGCGGCGATCACCGAGGCCCCCAGCGACCACGGGACGAAGAGACACAGCGACAAGGTCGGCGTCATCCAGGGCCACGTGTCCAATGGCCCCACCCGGGGCAGGAGCGCGAAGGCCGCGAGGAGCACCGCGAGCGGACGCACCCAGGGCAGCACCCGCGAGGCCACGCCCACCGCCGCGGCCGACAGGAGGATGATGACGCCGAACCAGGGCACGCCCAGTGCCAGGCCCCAACCGAACGCCAGCACGGCATGGGCGACGCCCGACGCGCCGAGCAGCCGCGCCCGGCCCCCACGCTCGCCCAGGAAGGCGAGACCCAGCGCCGACACGGCGAGCGCCAGGGGCACCCACTCGCTTCCCACCAGACTGGCGAGCTTGGGCACCACGGCCGCGGCGGCGAAGGCCGCGACGGCGAACAGGTAGGGATTGGCGAGGTTCCACGCCACCAGGAGCATCGCGGCGCCGCTGAGCGCCAGGCCCACCACCGCCCCCCCGTGCGCTCCCGCCTGGAGCGCGTCCACGAAGCCCGACAGCGCGAGCCAGCCAGCCGCGGCGTTGTAGACGTGCCGGGCGCGCGGCGCACAGACGAGCGGCAGGGCCGCGAACACGAGCGCTCCCCCTCCGCACACCATCGAGGCCCCGGAAGCGCTCCAGAGACCAAACGCGGAGCCCGACAGGAAGACGCTGAGCGCGGCACCGACGACGGACAGGTACAGGCGCTCGAGGCGTTCACCCGCGGCCACGCACAGCACCATCAACGCCAGCGTGCTCCAGAAGACGAGGCGGAACTCCAGGGACACGCACCCCAGGAGCACCAGCAGGGGGCTGGCGATGGCGGTGGAGCGCAGCAGCACCTCGGCGCTCGCCGCGTCCCGCTCCGAGGAAGTCCGCGCGGCGCGGGACGACAGCCAGCCCGCGAGCAGGGTGCCCGCGAGCACGAAGGGCAGGGCCGTAACGGTGCGCAGGGACCAGGGCCAGTCGAGGTGGGCGCGGAGGGCGCCGGGCAGCACCTGGTCCACGGAGGTGTAGACGAGGTAGGCGCCCGCGTAGGTGGGGTAGAGCCAGCGCACGCGGTGCGGCGAGCCCCGGGACAGCTCGAGCACCGTCCAGGTGGAGATGGCCGCGGTGAGGAAGAAGGCCGGAGCCGAGCCCGTGGCCGCGAGCACGAGACAGCCCACCTGGAGGGAGGCGACGCCCACGGAGAGCGAATCCGCGGCCTCCTCGGGCGGCAACGGGCGGAAGCGCGGACAGGTGGCGAGGAGGACGGCGAGGAAGGGCGCGTAGCTGCCCAGGGCGGGGGGCGTGCCGCTAGCGGCGAGCGCCACGTGCAGACGCACCGCGTAGAGCAGCAGCAGGTAGGAAGGAGCCGCCAGCGTGAAGGCGAGGGCCCGGCTCGTGCGGGGCGCGGGGACGGGCTGGCGCGCGAGGAGGGCGAAGAGGACGCAGGGCAGCAGATCGAACCAGACGGCGGAGGTACCCAGGCGCGCGGCGAGCGGCGCGAGTCCCATCATCCACGTGGTGCCAACGAGCGCCCCCTGGAGGAGGGGACGCGAGGGCACATCGAAGGACTCGGCGGGCTTGCGCACGAGCGCGGCGGCCGCCACGGACCAGCCCACGAGCAGGGGGAGCAGGAGGTAGAGCGGAATGCCGTCGAGGCTGAGGCTGTCGAGCGGCCCCAGGGCGAGGCCCGCGAGGGGACCGACCGCGGCGCCAATGAGACCGAGGATGCGGCCGGCGCTGGCCAGGGCCTCCCGTCGAGCGAGCAATGCGCCACAGATGGAGAAGGCGGCGGAGTAGCCCGCGGTCATGCCGAAGACGACGAGGGAGCGCGAGACGGAGGTGAGCCCGGCCCAGCTATCGAAGGCGAGGTAGAGCGAGCCGGCGACGATGAGGAAGGCGCCGATGAACCAACCGATGCTCTCGTAGAGGAAGGGCCGCCAGACGGTGTCCCAGGTGGAGACCTCTTCCACCAGGCGCGCGGTGGGGGAGCGGCGAACGGGAGCGTCGAAGAGAGGCTCGGTGACGACGGGAGGAAGGGGAGCCAACTCCTCTTCTTCCTCTTCCTCCTCCTCGGGCTTGGAGAAGAACGTCTCCGGCTCGGGCTTGGAGAAGGACATCTTCGGCGCGGGCAACGCCTCCGCTGGAGAGGCCTGCGTCGCGGCGAGGAGCGGGTTCTCCGGGCTCTCTCCGGTGACGATCAAGGAAGGCGAAGGTTGCGCGACGGGCGGAGCAAGGGCCTCGGCGGAGAGTGCTACCTGCTGTGGAGCCTCGATGGAGGCGGGCACCACGACCGGAGCAGCGGTCTCGACAGGGGCCCCTTGGACGGGAGCGGGCACGGCGACCGGAGCAGTCTCCGCGAGCACGAGGTCGAGGATGCGCACCTGACGCTCGTAGCGCTGGGTGAGGTAGTTGCGCGTCCCCTTGGGCACCGAGGAGGTGTCCCAGTGAGGCAACTCACCGAGGAGGAAACGGATGTGGGCAAGCTCTTGCTCCAGCGCTTCGCGGGAGCGTGCGGTCATCGGCTTGCCGCATGCCGCACAGAGCTGGCCACCCAGGCGCTCCTGTCGGCAGGACGAACAGTACATGGTGGGACGTCCTCGAAGATGTGCGCCCGGGCGGCACCGCATCATGCGGCGGGGCGGGCTGGGCGAGCAGCCTACCTCACCCACCACTCCGGACGCATGGACGTCCCCTCGCCACGCGAAAAGGCGACCGCGCGCACCTCTAACCGCGCGGGAAGGCCGTCCCCTGGCTCCCAGGCCGTTCGGCCTCGCGCAGGAGCGCCGTGCGGGAGTTTCTTGGCTAGGCGGGTCTCATCGCGTGGCCGAAACCCGCGGAAGAGTGAGGCTGTCTCCACGCTGAGGAGGTGTCAGGGGAGGGGACTACCCTTTTGGAGCGGTACGACCAACGGGGGCAGTCATGTTGCCGTCAACGACTCGCGGGCTCGTTTCCGGGAGAGAACCTGGCGCGCAGGTGGGTTGCCGTGAGGCGCTGCTGGCCCTGGCCGCCGTCGTTCTTCTGACAGGGTGTGCCACGGGCTCTCCGCGCGGAAGCCTGACCACGGGCATTGGTCTTCACTCGCGGGTCCCCTCGTTTCGAGAAGACTTCGCAACTCGGCGTTTGGAGTCCATTGCCGCCCCCGGAGAGGCGGTGGGAGGCTCCGGCGGATTCTTCGAGGACACGGCGGACCCTTTCCAGGCGGTGCAGGAAGCCAGTGGTGTCGGGGAAGAAGCCCGGCACCCGGCGGGCGCGGCGCTCTACCAGCAGCAGGCACGCCAGCTCCTGGGTCAGTTGCTCAGGACGCCCGTGACCTACCGGAACTTCGCTCCGCGCCGGATGCTGTGCTGGTTGTTGCACGAGGTGCTCGCAGGCGGTGAGCGCGTGGAGTACGCCGACTTGAAGTGGCGTGCCGAGCGCTTCTGGCCACTGGTGATGGTGCGTCCGGACGGCTACCTGGTGACCGCGCTCACCGGCACGCCCTTGCAGCGCATGGGGCAGCTCCAACTGGTGGAGGACCAGTGGCGGGTGGGACGCCTCGTGGTGGGCGACTTCTACTTCTCGCGAGGCGGCGTCTTCTATCCGGTGAACGAGGCTTTGAGGCGTGTGGACGTCCCTCCCCTGGCCGAACTGGGTCTGGGCAAGGACTGGCTCAACTCCGCGCTCGATGGGGCCCAAGTCGCCCTGGGGGAGATGGTGGTGGCTTTGGCCCAGTCGCTCCTCCACCCCATTCGCACCGTGGAGGATCTGGCCCAACTGCCCACCACGGTAGCGGGCCTCATCGCTTCCTCGCCGGAGTACTTCGCGCGCTACGGGGCCATGTCCCGGGAGGACCAGATACGCGAGGCGGCGCGCCTGTCCACGCACGTGCTCATGCTGCTCGGAGGAGCGGAAGCCACGGTGGGGCGCATGGGCGGGTGGGGGGCGCAACTGCCGGTGTTGTCACTCACGTCCAGGGGAGAACTGGTGCTGGGCGGCACCGCCCTGGGCGCCGCGACCGCCACTGCGAGCATGTCCCTGGGAGACCTATCCCTCCTCTACATGGCGGGAAAAGGGCAGGGACGCACCGGAGGCACGAGTGGAAAGAAGGGGAAGTCCGCCCAAACGACCGTGACGAAGGGGCCGGGCAAGTGGACGTACAAGAAGCCCACGACCGAGTCCCAGCGGGCCCGTGAGTACCAGGAACAGATAACGGGACGGCCCGCGTGGTGGGTGTACATGATTGGGGAATTGGAGTTCGATGGCATCCGGGGCAAGGAACTGCTGGAAGCCAAGGGCCCCGGTTACAGCTCCTTCTTCAACCCGGATGGCACCCCCAAGCACTGGTACAGGAACTCAGGGAAGTACAACCAGATGATGGAACAAGCTGAGAACCAGTCGAAGGTGGCTCGAAAGCTGGGGTTATCGCTGACGTGGCATGTCGCCGATGCCAAGGTGGCGGAATTCCTTCGTCAGGAATTCATGACCGAAGGGTGGGACAACATCAGCGTCCAATATACGCCACCAAAGTGGTAGGGGAGCGGCAGGTATGCAGGAGAGATACTACGTGGGGGCGTACTGGGGACCGCGCCAGGAGACGGCGCTGGAGTGTGCACGGCGCGCGGAACTCTTCTTCCATATGCTGGCGCGGTGTGACCCGTCCTTTGCCCAATGGTACAGGGCGGGCCGAGGCTTCCCCCGCGAGTTGCCAGGCCATCCTGTAGACACGGAGGTGGAGGCACTGGAGAAGTGGCTCCTTCGGGGCAGGAATCGCACGGACGTTGGTAAGCATGTCATCGAGGATCTGGGCTTTCGCCAGACGATGTGGAATGCGAAGAAGGAGGCCACGGAACTCAACATTTCCTGCGGTAAATACTCTCCTTGGGGCGGCCCCAACTCCTGCCTGCTGAAAGTGACCCGTGAGAGCCCGATACGGGAGAGGCTCCTGAGTGTCTCGGTCCTGGCCGAAGTGCTCACCGCCATGGCCACGGCGTGGGACCCGGACTTCGCCATGGCCAGCTCATCGGAGATGGTGGACCTGTTGGAGAAGCGAGGGTTCGAGGTAAGGGTGGGCTGGCTGACGTACCTGTCGCGCCGCCGGGGCCGGCTGCCACCGCTGCCCGCGCCCGTGCGCATCGAGCCGGTGGGGACGCTGGGATGGCTGCTCGTGCTGTCCCCCGAGCCCATGACGGCGAGCAACCCCGAGCACGTGGCGGTCACCAGCCGCGTGCGTGAGCTGCTTGACCGGGCAGGCCTCATCTCGTGGCCGAGACCCGAGCCCGAGGGGGAGTGACAATGCCGAGGCGCTATTAGAGGACGGGCGCGAACCTTCCCTCAACCGCGCAGGAAGGCCGTCCCCTGGCTCCCAGGGCGCTCGGCCTCGTGCAGGAGCGCCTCCGCGGGCGAGATGCCCACGATGTGGATGGCCTCGATGCCCTCCTCGAGCATCTCCAGGCTCTCCTCCACCTTGGGAATCATGCCGCCCTGGATGACGCCGGAGGCGATCTTCTCGCGCGCCTGGGCCGGCGTGAGCGTGGGCAGCCGCGTGGACGGGTCATCCTTGTTGGCGAGCACCCCGGGCACGTTGGACACGAGGAAGAGCTTGGCCGCCCCGAGCTTCGCGGCCACGCGGGTGGCCACCGTGTCCGCGTTGATGTTGAAGGGCTGCCCCCGGGCATCTCCCGCGAGCGAGCCGAGCACCGGAACGAAGCCCGCGTCGGACAGGCGCCGCAAGGCATCCACATCCACGCCCACCACGTCTCCCACGAGCCCCAGGTCCACCGGCTCGGGGCCCGCGCCGCTCATGACCTTGGGCGGTCGGCGCTCGGCGGTGATGAGCCCGGCGGACATGCCCGTGGTGCACAGCGCCGGCACCCCGGCGAGCCGGAAGGCACTGGCCACGTCCACGGACACCTGACCCGCCAGCGACATCTTCATCACCTCGAGCGTGGCCTCGTCCGTGTAGCGCCGCCCGGCCACCATCCTCGGCTGCAACCCGAGCTTCTTCTGCAGCTCGGTGGCCTGCGGCCCGCCGCCATGGATGACGGCCACGCGGATGCCCGCGTCGAGGAAGGCCCGCACCGCGGCCCCCACGCTCGCGGCGAGCCTCGGCCGGTCCTGCGCCAGCTCGCCGCCAATCTTCACCACGAACCACCGCCCGCGAAAGTCGTTCAATCCGCTCACGGCCACAGCCCCGGCTCGGTGAGCGTGAGGCGCTCGTCGAAGCCCATCATGATGTTGAAGCTCTGGATGGACTGGCCCGCCCCACCCTTCACCAGGTTGTCCAGCGCGGAGAAGCACACCACGCGGCGCGTGGCGCCCGTCACCGGACCCAGCGTGAAGCCCACCTCCACGTAGTTGCTGCCCGCCACGCCGATGACTTCGGGCTGGCGGCTCCCGCTGATGACGCGGATGAAGGGCTCGTTGCCGTAGGCGCTCTTCCACGCCGCGGTGAGCTGCTCCTGGGTGGTGGCGGCGGGCACCTCGGCGAAGGACGTGGCGAAGATGCCGCGCGGCAGCGGCGCCGACACCGGCACGAACTCCAGGGACGTCTCCGGGTGGGCCCCCGCGATGCGCAGGGACTGGAGGATCTCCGGGACGTGCTGGTGCTCCAGCGGCTTGTAGGTGCGCAGGTTCGACGCGCGCAGCGGATGGTGGGTGGTGATCTGAGGGTTGGCGCCGCTTCCCGACGAGCCCGTGGCCGCCACCGTGTGGATGGGGCCGGAGAGCAGGCCCGCGCGCGCCAGCGGCATCAGCCCGAGCGCGATGGTGGTGGCGAAGCACCCGGGGCTCGCGATGTAGCGCGCCTTGCGGATGGACTCGCGGTTGAGCTCCGGCAGGCCGTAGGTGAAGGCACCGTCGGTGAGCATCTGGGGCGCCGGGTGCTCCACGCCGTAGTACTTCGCGTAGGCGGCCGCGTCGCGCAGGCGGAAGTCACCCGACAGGTCCACGATGCGCACGCCCGAGTTGATGATGTCGAGCACCACCTTGGCGGTGGTCTTGTGGGGCATGGCCAGGAAGGCCACGTCCGCGCCGGCCACGGCCTGTGCGGCGGGCATCTCCTGGAAGGTGAGCTCGGTGAGCCCGGCGAGGTTGAAGTGGACGTCGCCCACCTTCTTGCCGACGTTGTCCACCGAGGTGATGCGCACCACCTCCACATGCGGGTGGAAGAGGAGCCGGCGGAGGATCTCGGATCCCCCGTAGCCGGTCCCTCCGATAAGGACTGCCTTGACCTTGTTGGCCATGTGCGATGTCTCCGCGTTGGACTTCCCCGCTGGGTGTATAGGGGCGCGCTGCCCGGGAAATCCACCTCGCCGCGCTGACGCGATGGGCCACGCCGCGCCCTCCTTCCGCGAGCAGGCGGCCAGGGAACACTCCGGCGGCGCGGGAACGCTGGCCTCTGAACAAAGGTCATGGAACGGTAGCGGCACCATGAGCACTCAGTGGAGAACACGTCCCATCGAGCCCCGCGACGACGCCCAGATGGCCTCGGTCATCCGCGAGGTCATGCCCGAGTTCGGCGCCGACGGTCCGGGCTTCGCCCTCCACGATCCGGAAGTCGACGGCCTGAGCGCGGCCTACGCGGTGCCGGGGCGGGCCTATTGGGTGGTGGTGGACGAGGCGGATCGGGTGATGGGCGGCGGAGGAATCGCGCCCCTGGATGGAGGCGTGCCCGGCGTCTGCGAGCTGCGCAAGATGTACTTCCGCCCCCAGGTCCGGGGACGCGGCGTGGGCGAGCAGTTGCTGCGCCAGTGCCTGGCCTTCGCCCGGCAAGCGGGCTACCAGACGTGCTACCTGGAGACCCTGGCGGGCATGACCCAGGCCCAGAAGCTCTACCAGCGCCTGGGCTTCCAACCCCTGTCCGCGCCCATGGGAGCCACGGGGCACTTCGGGTGCGATCGCTGGTACGCGCTCGACCTGCGCGGGTGAGCCGGACAACCGCCCGGGTCACCTCTTCCACTCGACGTCTGGCGTCACCATCTTCCCTGGGGAAAGGGAAGGTGGCGCATGGAACAACCGGGCCTCGGTTCCTCACCGGGCACGCACAAGCAGCCCTTCGACATCGAGTCCGTGCTGGAGCGGGTGCGTGGAGCCATCCAGGGCCACGCGGCCGCCGCCATGTTCGAGCTGGCCGGGCGCGGCCACGCGAGCCTCTTCGAGCAGCTCGTGGCCTGCATCCTGTCCATCCGCACGCGCGACGAGGTGTCCCTGCCCGTCGCGCTGCGCCTGCTGTCCACGGCCCGCACGCCCGAGGCGATGCGGCGGCTGGGCACCGGGCGCCTCGAGGCCCTCATCCATCCGGTGACGTTCCCCGAGCCCAAGGCGCGGACGATCCACGACATCGCGGTGCGCACGGTGGAGGAATTCGGAGGAGAGCTGCCGGCGGACGCGCGGGTGCTCCAGTCCTTCAAGGGCGTGGGCCCCAAGTGCGCGCACCTGGCGTTGGGCATTGCCTCGGGCCAGACGTACATCAGCGTGGACGTGCACGTGCACCGGGTGACCAACCGCTGGGGCTACGTGCGCACGCGCTCGCCCGAGCAGACCCTCGCCGCGCTGGAGGCGAAGCTGCCCCGGGCCCACTGGGTGGAGCTCAACCGGCTGCTCGTTCCCTTCGGCAAGCACGTATGCACCGGGACCCGGCCCCGGTGCTCCACCTGCCCCGTCCTGTCCATGTGCCAGCAGGTGGGCGTGAGCACCCACCGGTGAGCCGTCAGCGATCCGCCGCGAGCAGTTGCGTCACCCGCCGCGCGAAGCGCCGCCACGGGTTGGTGCGGCCCCGGCGCTGGAGGGTGATCTCCTCCGCGCACTCCATGTCCTGCGCCCAGGTTTCTTCCAGGTGGGACGCCAGGCGCCGGTCCGCCACCACGAGCGAGCCCTCGCGCATGCGGTGCAGCGACAGGGCATCCATGTTCGTCGAGCCCACCACGCTCAACCAGTCGTCCGCGAGCACCGTCTTGGAGTGCAGCATGGAGGGCTGGTACTCCCAGATGCGGATGCCGCCCTCGAGCAGCTTCTCGTAGGTGGCGCGCTGCGAGGCGCGGACGATCCGCCAGTCATGCACCGGCCCCGCCGCGAGCACGCGCACGTCCACCCCCTGCTTCCGCTTCTCCAGGAGCTGGTCGAGGATGGCATTGGGCGGCGTGAAGTAGGCATTGGAGATCCACAGCCGCTCGCGCGCGGCGGCGAAGACCATGCGCAGCATGCGCTCGGCGTCGGAAATGCCAGACACGCCCGCGCTCTCCACGAACGCCGCGTGCGCCTCCCCTCCCCAGGGGACTCGCGGAAAGCAGCTCTCCGGCAGCAGCGCCCCGCCGCACTCCTGCCACGAGCGCGCGAAGGCCAGCTGCATCTCGCGCACCGTGGGCCCCTCCACGCGCACGTTGGTATCGCGCCACTCCTCGGGGCACTGGCCATCTCCCTGCCAGGACTTCCAGATGCCGAAGCCCCCCGTGAACCCCACCTTCCCGTCCACGATGACGAGCTTGTGGTGGGTGCGCCCGAAGAGCCGGCCCAGCCACCGGCCCGACAGCGGCCGGAAGTAGTGCACCTCGACGCCCCCCTCGCGCAGGCGCTGCTCCACTCGCGGATTGAAGTCGTGCTCGCCATTCACCTCCTCGCTGCCCACCGGATCCACGATGACCCGGCACGCCACCCCCGCCCGCGCCCGCTCGCACAACGCCTCGACAATCCGATCCGACGGCTCACTCGGCCGCCAGATGAAGACGAGGATGTGCACCGACTCGGTCGCCTGGCGGATGGTCTCGCAGATCTGATCGAAGATGACGCCGTTCTTCACCAGCTCCACGCCGTGCCCCGGCTCCATCCGCAGGCGCGTGGACTGATAGAGCGCATGGTTGAAGGCCTCGAACCCCGGGGGCAGCACCACCGGCCCCCGCATCTCGTGCAGTTCGTTGCCCGTGTCGGGCGCTTCCCAGCGCGCCGCAGTCGAGGCCGCGGCAGATGATGAGGTGTCCAGTTCCATGGCCGGGTGAAGCTATGAACGTCTCCCCAGCCCGGAAGCCCACCCCGCCCCTCTTCCGATGGGCAAGTGTGCGAGCAGGCACGACATGTTGTCCGCACCCCCCGTCTCCTTCCTTCCTCCGAGCGTGAACAGTTTCCCGGCTCGCTTGAATTTCACGGTATCATTGACAAACCGGGTGATTTGATTGTTCAATGGGAGCATGGTTGTTCGCCAGGGCGGCACTCCAAACGGTTGGAGGCCAGGACCCGGCGTTCTTCAGCTGGAGTGGGGACAGCGATGTCGATCGAAGCGTTCGCCAAGGTGACCGAGGCAGCGAAGTTGCTGGTGGACCAGGGCTTCTCGGGCCCGGCGGTGGAATCGGCCATCGAGCTGGTGGGCCGTGCGCTCGGGGTGGAGCGGGCGCTGGTGTACGAGAACAGCACCGCGACGATGCCGGGCAAGCGCCTGTCGCCCCTGCGCCACGCGTGGGCCGCGGGCTCCATCACCCCGCTGATGCAGACCTTCCCGCTGCGCGATCAGATGGCCGGCTGGGTGGAGATCCTCTCGCGCGGCCAGCCCGTCTGGGAGCTGGTGCGCAACATCCAGGGGCCGCTGCTGGTGAACCTGGAGGCCCAGGGCGTGCAGTCGGTGCTGCTGTGCCCCATCAACGTGGGCACCGTGAATGGCCGCTGGTGGGGCGTGCTGCGCCTGGATGACTGCCAGAAGGAGCGCCGCTGGTCCGCCGACGAGCTGAGCGCGGTGAAGACCCTGGCCCGCTCGCTGTCCAACGCGCTGCGCGCGGACCTGCGGCGCGAGGAGCTGGCGCGCACCCGCCAGGAGCTGCAGACGATGATGACCCGCTGCGCGACGGGCACCCGCTAGAGCGCTCGGCTCCCTCATCGGCTCCCTCAAGGGCCGCCGTGAAGGCTCAGCGGCGATCGCGCCGCAGATCCGCGAGCACCTGACGCAGATACCAGGCCTCGGACTTGCCGGGATGGCGCTCCTGGAGGCCCGCCAGATGCCGCGCGAGTGACTTCTCCGCCTCGTCCCGGGGCAGGCGCACGCTGAGGAAGTACTGGGTGCGCAGATGGCCGGCCTCGTTGCCCGACAACATCCAATAGAGCACGCCGAGGCACAGCACCGCGCCGACGACGAGGATGATGAGTTCCCTGTCCACGCGCTGAAGCTAACGCGAGTCCCCCTCCCACCCCACCTTAAAGTCCTTGGCGCCGCGATGACTGGGGCTCATCCGCCCCGTGTTCCGTGCGAATCCCGGACGGGGCTCGCGTGCCTTCCAGCCCCTCGTGGGGCCTCGTTATCGGTCCCGGTTTGACGCGGAGCGTAGTAGGTTCCGCCGCTCATGAGCGACAACGCGCAAATCAAGGAAATCGTGGGTAAGGGGCAGGTCGCGCTCGCGCCCGAGGCGCATCTGCTCCAGCCGCTGTTGGAGCACGCCCGCCTGCGTCCGGACCGGGTGTTGTTCTCGCGCCGGGTGGGAGAGCGGTTCGAGCCCATCACCGCCGCGGAGGCGGTGCGCACGGTGCGCGGGCTGGCGCGGGGCCTCATCGCCCTGGGCGTGGAGCCGGGCCAGCGCGTGGCGTTGATGTCGAAGACGCGCGTGGAGTGGCCGCTGATCGACTACGCCATCCTCGCCACCGGCGCCACCACGGTGCCCATCTACGAGACGTCCTCCGCGGAGCAGGTGGAGTGGATCCTCCACAACAGCGGAGCGGTGGCGGCCTTCTTCGAGACGGACGCCCTGCACGCCCACCAGCGCGCGTGCGCGGAGCGGCTGCCGGACTGCCGTCACACCTTCGTGATCGAGAAGGGAGCGCTCGAGGAGCTGCGGCGGCAGGGCGAGGGGGTGGAGGAGGCACGGCTGGAGGAGCGGCTGTCGCGGTTGCGCGCGGAGCACCTGGCCACCCTCATCTACACCTCGGGCACCACCGGGCGGCCCCGGGGCTGCGAGCTGACGCACGGCAACCTGCGCGCCAACGTCCTGCAGGTGATGGAGCATGCCCGGGACGTCATCACCGAGCAGGATCGCACGCTCTTGTTCCTGCCCCTGGCGCACGCGCTGGCGAAGATCTTGTTCCTCGCCTCCGTGGAGAAGGGCCTGACGGTGGCCTTCGCCAGCAGCCCCAACAAGCTCGTGGAGGAGCTGTCGCTGGTGAGGCCCACGTGGTTCGGCACGGTGCCGCGCGTGCTGGAGAAGGTGTTCCAGACGGCGAGGCAGAAGGCCGAGCAGTCCGGCAAGGTGCGCGTGTTCGACCTCGCCACGGACGCGGCCGTGCGCTACTCGCGCGAGAGCGTCGGCGGCGGGGCCTCGCTCCTCACCCGGCTCCAGCACGGCGTGTTCGACCGGCTCGTGTACCGCACCCTGCGAGGCATTCTCGGCGGCCAGCTGCGCTTCATCGTGTCGGGAGGCGGACCGCTGCCCGAGCGGTTGAACCACTTCTACCGGGGCGTGGGCGTGCAGGTGCTCGAGGGCTACGGCATGACCGAGACGAGCCCCGTGCTCACGCTCAACGCGCCCGCGGCCGCCCGGCCCGGCACCGTGGGGCAGCCCGTGCCCGGCACCACCGTGCGCATCGCCGAGGACGGGGAGATCGTCGTCAAGGGCCCGCAGGTGTTCCGGGGCTACTTCCAGAACGAGGAGGCCACGCGGCGCACCGTCAGCCCGGACGGGTGGTTGCAGACGGGAGACCTGGGGAGCCTGGATGCCCAGGGCTTCCTGCGCATCACCGGCCGCAAGAAGGAGATCCTCGTCACCGCGGCGGGCAAGAACGTGGCGCCCGGCCCCCTGGAGGATCGCATCCGGGAGAACCCGCTCGTCAGCCAGGCCATGGTGGTGGGCGAGGGCAAGCCCTTCGTCGCCGCGCTCGTCACGCTCGACGCCGGCGCCTTCAAGCAGTGGGCGAAGAAGAACGGCAAGGAAGGCCAGACGGTGGAGGCGCTCGCGGAGGACCCCACGCTGCGCGCCGAGGTGGAGGGCGCCATCGAGGCCGCCAACCGCTCGGTGTCGCGCGCGGAGTCCATCCGCAAGTTCGTCATCCTCCCCCAGGACTTCACCCTGGAGCGCAACGAGTTGACGCCCACCCTCAAGGTGCGCCGCCACGTCGTCAGCCAGAACTACGCCCAGGTGATCGAAGCCCTGTACGCCAAGGGCGGCGGCGGCGAGTGACGGCTACGCGATGATGCCCGGAACGCCCGGAGGCTGCTTGTTCGGATCCGGCGGCTCGTGAATGCCGGGCGGTTTGATCTCCGGCTCGGGCGTGCGGCCCGGCTCGGTCACGGGCGGCTCGCGCCGGGGCGGCTCGATCTCCGGCGTCTGGGGCTTGGGCGGTTCGATCTCCGGCGGAGGCTGCACGGGCTCCTCACGCGGAGCCTTCCTGGGCTCCGGCTCCTTCACCGGGGCCCCCGGCGTGGTCGTCGGCTTCTCTGGCATGTACCCCTCCTCGAGAAACCAAGCTGCGCATTCCCGCCCGCGCTGGGAACGAGACGAGCGGAACGAGCGCTCGTCCGCCCGCCCGCTTCAAGCATTGCTGCGCTGGATGAGCCGGGCGTACTCGAGCGAGGGCACCTCGAGCGTGATGAGGTCCGAGGCCTGCTCGTAGCGGCGGACCTTGAAGGCCTTGTGCGGCTGGAGCGCGTGCGTCTGGCAGACGGGCACCTCGATGGTGATGTCGCCGTCGTCGCTCAGCACCCCGCCCACGTGGAAGCGCGTCTGCACGTGGCGGCAGATGTCGCCCCCACAGAGGGCGCAGCAGTGCGGCAGACCCAGGCGCGAGAAGGGAGCACACACCGTCACCGCGTCCCCCACGTGCTCCACCTTCACGGGCGCCAGGGGTGCCAGGGCCTCCTCACGCTCCTCCTCCCGGACACTCCACGCCTCGTCCCGCGCCACCGCGAGCCGCGCGCACAAACCCTCCACCGCCTCGACGCCGAGCCGTCCCTCCAGCACGCCCTCCACCAGGGCCGTGGGGTCCACCGGCTCCCCCTCGCGCTCCAGCCGCAGGGGCTCTCCGGGCGAGGTCCTCCACACCATGCCGTGCTGGGCGAGGATGCTCGCCAGATACGCGCTCGCCGCGTGGCTCACCACCTCGAGCACCCGCTCGTCACGATCCGGCGCCCGGTAGCCCACCAGCCGCGGCTGGATGGCCTCGGCGAAGGGCCCCCACGCGGCCGCGTCCTGGAGCAGCTCCACCACCCGCGCCAGACAGAAGCCCGGCACCCGGACCTGCACCCGGCTCGCCGTCTCGTTCCACAACACGCTCCAGCGCGCGCCCGCCTCCGTCCACGACATGAGCTCCACCGCGTGCGGCCACAGCCGCTGGGTGAAGCAGCGCTCCAGGGCCTCCACGTTCGACAGGAGCGAGGACGCGGGCGCCTCGTCCACGGGCACGTCCGGCAGATCGAACCGCTCGGCGAAGGCGACGCGCTCGTCCAGGCTCGGGTGCGAGTCATACGGGCACGGGGTGCGCTCGGACGCCGCGGCCGTCAACTCCCCCAGGCTCTCGCGCCAGGCGGCGCTCGCGAGGTAGCGCCGGTAGCCCTCGAAGAGGTTGTCGGGCACCACGCCCCGGTGGGCCAGGGGCCACACCTCCTGCTCGAGGAAGCGGCGGTAGCCCGCGGCGTGCAGCGCCTCCCAGCGCAGCCCCGACACATGCGCCTGTTTGCCGGCGATGCGCACGCTCCAGCCATCCGCCACCAGTTCCTGCTCCCGGCTGAGCGCCTGGGTGAGGCGCAGGAACGTCCCGCACATCCACGCGAGGGGCCAGCGCAGGAGCGCGTGCTCGTCCCGCCCGAACAACTCCAGGGAGCGCGCCATCGCCTGGCGCGTGGCGCACAGCACGCCCATCAGCCGCGTGTCCCCGCCCTGGAAGTGGCCGAGCTCGTGCGCCACCGCCGCGCGCAACTGCGACACGTTGTCCACCGCGAACAGCCCCATGCCCAGACACATCACCCGCCGGCCACCGAGCCCCAGCACCCCGCCCACCTGCGACACGTAGGCGTTGACGTCGGCGATGAGGTAGAGGTCCTCGGGCATGCGCGCGTCCATGCGCCGGGCCACGTCGCGAATCATCGCGAACAGCCGCGGGTGCTCGGCCTCGGTGAGCAGCAGACCCGGAGGCTCGAAGCGCTCGAGCCGCGGAACCAGGCTCCAGAGGAGCGCGCCCCCCGCCGCCACGCACAGCACGGTGAGCAGCGTGTGCAGGCGGGGGCCTGCTTGCAACACATAGGGCAGGGAGAGCAGCCCCAAGGCGAGCCCGATCATGCCCACGTAGAACAGCAGCAGCAGTCCCACGGCGAGCAAGCCGCGACCTATGGACGAACGGATTCGCATGGCTTTGTCCTCCCCGGGCTCCAGTCTACAACGGCGGAACAGGAGACGTGCGAACCCGCTCCGGGTCCGCACGAGAAGCCAGACTCATGCGCCACATGCTCCCCCGTTCACGCCCCCGTCCCCTCGCGTCCCTCGCGGCCCTGCTCGCCTCGCTCCTCTGCGCTTGTGCCCACCCGCCTGGAGGACAGCCATCCACCACGCGGGCGGGAAGCGGCGCCGCCGGGAGGACCGTGCTCGCACGCATCCTCGCCATCAATGACTTTCATGGAAACCTCGCGCCGCCGCCGGGCTCGGCGGGAGAGGTGCGCACCGGCCGGCTCGTGGAGGGCAAGCCGGAGCGGGTGGAGGCCGGAGGCGCGGCGTGGCTCGCCGCGCATCTGTCCCGCCTGCGCGCGGAGCCCTCGGCGGCCCCCCCCGTGGTGGTGTCCTCGGGAGATCTCATCGGCGCCAGCCCGCTGCTCTCCGCCCTGTTCCACGACGAGCCCACCATCGAGGCGATGAACCTCATGGGGCTCGCGCTGCACGGCGTGGGCAATCACGAGTTCGACGAGGGCACCGCCGAGCTGCTGCGCATGCGCAACGGCGGCTGTCACCCGGTGGAGGGTTGCCAGGGCCGGGAGCCCTTCGCGGGCGCGCGCTTCGAGTTCCTCGCGGCCAACGTGATCGACGCGAAGGGCGCCACGCTCTTTCCCGCCTACGCGCTGCGCGAGTTCGAGGGCGTGAAGGTGGCCTTCATCGGCATGACGCTCCAGGGCACGCCGGAGATCGTCGACGCCACCAGCATCCAGGGGCTGCGCTTCCTCGACGAGGCGGACACGGTCAACGCGCTCGTGCCCGAGCTGAGGAAGCAGGGCGTGCGGGCCATCGTCGTGCTGGTGCACGAGGGGGGAACACAGAACGGCCCCGGCGCCTCCTATGACGGGTGCGAGGGGCTCTCCGGCCCCATCGTGGACATCGTCCACCGGTTGGATCCCGAGGTGGACGCCGTCCTCAGCGCCCACACCCACCAGGCCTACAACTGCGTGCTCGACGGCAAGCGCGTCACCAGCGCGTCGTCCTACGGACGGCTCATCACCCACCTGGAGCTCGTGCTGGACGCGGCGAGCGGCGACGTGGTGGACAGCCGCGCGCACAACGTCATCGTCACGCGCGAGGGGGCGGGAGACCCCGAGGTGGGGGCGTTGGTGGAGCGCTATGAGCGGCTGAGCGCGCCCCTGCGCGAGCGCGTGCTCGGGCGGGCGGAGCAGACGCTGCGCGGACCGGATGCGCGGCGGTGGCCCTCGGGAGAGTCCCCGCTGGGCAACCTGCTCTCGGACACGCAGCTCGCGGCGACACAGGAGGCGGGCGCGCAGGTGGCGTTCATGAACCCGGGGGGCATCCGCGGTGAGCTCGCCGCGGGCGACGTCACCTATGGCGAGGCCTTCACCGTGCAACCCTTCGGCAACTCCCTGGTGACGCTCACGCTCACCGGCGAGCAGCTGCGGCGGCTGCTCGAGGAGCAATGGGTGGGCGACCACGTGCGCATCCTCAACCCCTCGCGCGGCTTCACCTATACGTGGAAGGACTCGGCGCCCGTGGGCCAGAAGGTGGACCCGGCCAGCCTCCGGCTCCACGGCGCCCCCATCGAGCCGGCGGGTCACTACCGCGTCACGGTGAGCAGCTTCCTGGCGGGGGGCGGAGACGGCTTCCGCGTCTTCACCCAGGGCACCGAGCGCAAGGGGGGACCCACGGACCTGCAAGCCTTGGAGTCCTGGCTCAAGGCACAATCTCCACTTTCCGCGCCAGAGACAAACCGCATTACCCGCGTTCCCTAGTCCACTGGCCAACACCTCCGTCGAAAAAGGATGACACTTGCCACATCCGCCCCGAGCACGGCGGGGAGGGAGGTGCCAGATAGCGTCCATGCGTTTCTCGCGTCTCGAAGTCCTCGGGTGGGCCCTCTTGTGTGCGCTGGTGGTCGCATGTACCCACCATGCCTCCTCCGGCGCGTCCCAGCCGCTCGACACGGGTGAGCACCAGCAGGTCGTCAATGGCGTGCGGCTGTACTACCGCGTGGCGGGCGAGGCCCCCCGCCGGCAGGCGCCGGTGCTCTTCCTGCACGGAGGCCCTGGCTACAACAGCTACAGCTTCGCGCGGCTGATGGGCGCGCGCCTGGAGAAGGGCCAGCGCATGGTGTACCTGGACCAGCGCGGCTGCGGCCGTTCCGAGCGCCCCTGGGACAACACCTACTCCCTGGAGGTGCTGCTGCGCGACCTGGAGGCGCTGCGGCAGGAGATGGAGGTGGAGCGCTGGGTGCTCATGGGCCACTCCTTCGGCGCCACGCTCGCCCTGGAGTACGCGGCGCGCTACCCCGAGCGCGTGGTGGGCGTGGTGTACGTGAGCGGCATGTCGGACGCGGCCTTCTCCTTCGCCACCTGGAAGCAGGAGCTGGAGCGGCTGCACCCCGGGCGCATCGCGGTGACGGATCCCGCGGGCAGCGCGTCCGACTATGCCCAGGTGATGAAGGCCCTGCGCGGCCTGGATGCCCAGGCCTTCTTCAACCGGCTGCAGTTCCACGACGCCGTGTACCTGCAACAGCAGGAGGCGGTGGACATGGAGAGCGGCCTGCGCAACACGGGCGAGCTGTCGCGCACCCTGTTCGCCACCGAGCTCACCCAGTACCGCTTCTCCCAGCCCGAGCGCGTCAGCGCGCCGGTGCTCGTCATCGGCGGCCGCTACGACTCCTCCATCGGCCTGCCCAGCCTCAAGGCCCTGGCGGCGTCCCTGCCCCGCGCCACCTTCCTCGAGTACGAGAAGAGCGGGCACTTCCCCTATCTGGAAGAGGCGGACCGCTTCGAGCAGGACGTGAAGGGCTTCCTGGCGTCGCTGCGCTGAGGCTCACCGGCCGGGGCCACCCCCCGTGTCGCCCGGGCCGCTCCCGCCCGTGGCCGTGTCGCCCAGTTCGGTGGCACCCACCACCCGGCGCTGCTCCGCGTCGAACGACAGGTCCAACAGCCGGCCCGAGCCCCGCGGGGCGAGGCCGAAGCGGATCCGCCAGTAGTTGGGGCGCACCTGCGTGGCCTCGGCCACCTCCGACACCTCATAGCCCTGGGTGACGGCGTAGTCGCGGCTGAGCCGGATGGCGTCGTCGTACCCCACCTCCTGCTGGACGGTGGAGGGCGTGTCCGGAACCATGCGGCGCTCGGGCGTGCGCACGGCACAGCCCAGGCCCAGCAGGGTGGAGAACGACACGAGGGCGACGACGGAGCGGAGAGGGGCCATGGCCGTTCAAAGGTGGACATGGCCCCGCGCGCGGCGGACCCTCTGCTCCCGCGCTAGCCCTTGGAGGGAGCGGGCGAGAGGATCTGCTTGGACACCACCTCGTCGATGAGGCCGTACTGCCGGGCCTCCTCGGCGCTCATGAAGTAGTCGCGCTCGGTGTCCTTCTCGATGCGCTCGATGTTGTGGCCGGTGTGCTTCACGAACAGGCCATTGATGTACGAGCGCAGGCGGAGGATTTCCTTGGCCTGGATGTCGATGTCCGACGCCTGGCCCTGGGCCCCACCGAGCGGCTGGTGAATCATGATGCGCGAGTTGGGCAGCGCGTAGCGCTTGCCCGGCGACCCGGCGAGCAGCAGCAGCGCGCCCATGGAGGCCGCCTGCCCGATGCAGATGGTCGACACGGGGCACTTGACGTATTGCATCGTGTCGTAGATGGCCAGGCCCGCCGTCACCGAGCCTCCCGGCGAGTTGATGTAGAGGCTGATGCCCTTGTCGGGGTCCTCGGACTCGAGGAAGAGCAGCTGGGCGACGATGATGTTGGCCACATCATCATTCACCGGCGTGCCCAGCATGACGATGCGGTCCTTGAGGAGCCGACTGTAGAGATCGTAGGCGCGCTCACCCCGATGGGTGGTCTCGATGACGAGGGGAATGTTCATGGCGCTCCAACACTAATCCGCTCCGGTGCCGGACGCCCCAGCGTTCTTCGTGGACCGTGCGCCAGCCCACGCTCGGCCCCGCCGCCTCCCGGGCCGTTCGACGAGCAGGCAGGGGTGGACCGGGGAAAACGGGGGTGGAGACTGGCCGAAACCGCCCCCCCCTCCCCATTTTCTGGTTTCCGCACCCGAGGGGAGGCACCACATGGGTCTGTTGGGGGAAGTGATGGGAAAAGCCGTCGGCACCTTGTGGGGGCCTCCGTTCCGAGCCATCGCCGAGCGGCGTCACGCCCGCTCCCTGCATGCCGAGGGCATCTGCCTGCGCGCCGAGGTCCTTCCCCTGCTGGCCGGCCCCACCCTCTTGAGCGTGGGCCAGCGCCTGGCGGGCCCGGCCCTGGTGCGGCTGTCCACCTCCATGTGGCGCAACGGCAAGGAGTGGCCGGACATCCTCGGGGCGGCGGTGCGCTTCCTGCGCGAGAACCACATCACCGAGGACGCCGTGCCCGGTGACCAGGATCTGCTCTTCAGCACCATGCGCCACATGTGGACGATCGCCCCCGCGGTGCTCTCCACCCGGGTGCACGACTTCCTGGAGAACGACTACTACGGCATCGCGCCCTTCCGGGTCGAGGGCGTGGGCCGGGTGAAGCTGCGGCTCACCTCGCCGCGTGACGCCGCGCCGCGCCAGGGCTCGCGGGTGGAGCGGCTCCAGGAAGCCATGAGCACCGGCACCGCTGTGCTCACCTTCGAGGCCTGCTCGCTGGACTCGAACGCGCCCCACACCTGGCGGCCCCTGGCGGAGATCTTCCTGCGCGAGGAAGTCACCCTGGACCCGGAGCGCCTGCGCTTCAGCCCCTTCCGCGACGGGCTCGGCATCACCCCCACCGGCTTCCTGCACCACATGCGCCGCTCGGCCTACCAGCAGAGCCAGGTGGGCCGCACCGGGCACTGACCGGCGGCGTCAGCCCTCCAGGAGGGAGTCCGCATCCAGACGCGTGAACCGCTGCCACTCGGCGAGTCCATGCGTCTGCCCCAGGACCCCCGCGTCGAACAGGCCCCCCGTGGAGTAACGGTTGAGATTCATCTGGAGCCCTGGCCGATCCAGCCCCAACCGGACGAGCCGGGCGGCGATCATCGTGTTCCCCAACACCTCGACGCCACGGCTGATGCCGTCGCCGCCCTCGCCGAGGCTCACCGCGAAGCCCCTCGTCCGCCCGATGGTGTTGTGGAGGAGCTGCACATCGCTGGCGTTGCTCACGCGGATGCCGACGGCATCATTGTTCCTGGCCCGCTCGGGGTGGATGTCGCGAATGGTGTTGTCGCGCACCACGATCCGGCTGGGGTCCGGCATGCCCTCGTCCTTCAAGCCGCCCACGCAGATGCCCCCACCCGCCTCGGAGATGAGGTTGTGCTCGATGAGCACGTTCCAGGCCGAGTAGTGGACGAGGATCGCATCCCCTCCGCGCCAGCCGCCTTCGCAGCAGCGGAAGTTCCGCATGCGGTTGCCGCGCACGATGATCTCATGGCTCGTCTTGATGCTCACCGCGCTGCCCAGAGTCGACTCGAGGGTGTTGTCCTCGATGAGCACGCCCCGGACGGGCCGCGTCCGCCCGTCGTCCGGCTGGAGGCACTGCACCGCGTCACCCGAGGTGTCGTGGATGTGATTGCCGCGCAGGGTGATGCCCTGGGAGGTGGCGTGAATCACCACGCCGTGGCAACCGTGACCGGCCTGCTCCCGGTGGAAGTCATGGATGTGGTTGTTCTCGATGAGGACGCCGGCCGCCCCCTCGCGGGTGGAGAGGCCGCAGCCCGTCCCGCCGTGCACGTCGCAGCGAGACAGACACGAGCCCTGGGTGGCATGACTGAAGCTGACGGCGCAGGCACTGCTCCCGGCCATGTCCAGCTCGAGGCCCTCGATGCGCCAGTGGGGCAGCCGCACCTGGATCAGGGGGTGCTCCGGATTGCTGGCGCGCAGCTTCGGCATGCCCTCGCCACGCAGGAGGATGGGCGCCTCCGGGGTGCCTGCCCTGGCCAGGCCCTTGTCCAGGACGAGATGTTCCTCATAGGTGCCCGCCCGGATCAGGATGACGTCACCAGGGCTCGCGGCGCGGAGCGCCTCGCGGATGCTGGGGAAGGGACGGGAGGAGGAGCCGTCATGCGCGTCCGATACACCCGGGCGCCTGGGACTCACGAACCACCTCGGAGTGCCCTCTTCCGCCAACCTCCCCGCGAGGGACCCCCGCTCCACGGGCTGTCGCTTGCCGCTCTCGATCATGTCTTCCCTCTCCGGGCATTGCTCGCCCTGCTCCGCGCCTGGCGCTCTCCCGACAGAGGGCACCAGGCGTGGGCGTGACGGCGATGGAGGACCCGGAACTGGAGCCCCCCTGAAACCCAGGCGAGAGGACGAGTGGCCGCGCGTGGCGGACGGGGCCTACAGGTTGCCGGTCATCTTCTCCGGGCGCACCCACTGATCGAACTGCTCGGCGGTGAGCAGGCCCAGCTCCACGGCGGTCTCCTTGAGCGTCTTGCCCTCCTTGTGGGCCTTCTTGGCGATCTTCGCCGCGTTGTCGTAGCCGATGTGCGGGTTGAGCGCGGTGACGAGCATCAAGGAACGCTCCAGGTTCTCCTGGAGCCGGGGCCGGTTGGGCTCGATGCCCACCGCGCAGTGCAGCCGGAAGCTGCGCATGCCGTCGGCGAGCAGGCGGCAGCTCTGCAGGAAGTTGTGGATGATGAGCGGCTTGAAGACGTTGAGCTCGAAGTTGCCGGACGCGCCGCCCAGGGAGATGGCCACGTCGTTGCCCATGACCTGGGCGCACAGCATGGTGAGCGCCTCGGACTGGGTGGGGTTGACCTTGCCGGGCATGATGGAGCTGCCCGGCTCGTTCTCGGGGATGGTGATCTCCCCGATGCCCGAGCGCGGCCCCGACGCGAGCCAGCGCACGTCGTTGGCGATCTTGAAGAGCGCGGCGGCCAGGCCCTTGAGCGCGCCGTGCGCGTGCACCAGCGCGTCATTGGCCGCGAGCGCCTCGAACTTGTTGGGCGCGGTGACGAAGGGGTGGCCGGTGAGGCGGGCGAGTTCCTCGGCCACGCGCTCGGCGAAGCCCTTGGGGGCGTTGAGGCCGGTGCCCACGGCGGTGCCTCCGAGGGCCAGCTCCGACAGGTGCGGCAGCGTGGCCTCCAGGTGCTTGCGCGCCTGCTCGAGCTGGGCCACGTAGCCGCTGAACTCCTGGCCGAGCGTGAGCGGCGTGGCGTCCTGCAGGTGGGTACGGCCAATCTTCACGATGTCCCGGAAGCGCTCGGCGCGCTCGGCGAGCACGTCGCGCAGGGCGATGAGCTCGGGGAGCACGTTGCGCACCACGGCCTCGGCCGCGGCCACGCTCATGGCGGTGGGGAAGACGTCGTTGGAGCTCTGCCCCTTGTTGACGTCGTCATTGGGATGAACCCGGCGCGCCTCGCCGCGCTCGCCGCCCATCAGCTCGGAGGCGCGGTTGGCCAGCACCTCGTTGACGTTCATGTTCGTCTGGGTGCCGCTGCCCGTCTGCCAGACGATGAGGGGGAACTCCTCGTCATGCTGGCCGTCGAGCACCTCGTTGGCGGCCTTCACGATGGCCTCGCCCTTGTCGCGGGGCAGCGAACCATTCTCCTGGTTGACGATCGCGGCGGCCTTCTTCACCAGCACCAGGGCGCGGATGAGGGCCAGGGGCATGCGCTCGGTGGAGATGGCGAAGTTCTGCCGGCTGCGCTGCGTCTGTGCGCCCCACAAGCGGTCGGCCGGCACCTCGATGGGGCCGAAGGTGTCTTTCTCGATGCGAACCTTGTCTTGACTCATGAATGGATGCCTCCTCAGCGGTGCGATAACACCGTGGACGCGCGTACGTGTTGCGGCGGCGCACGCGGCGGCACAGGATTGCGGGAAGTGGACACTCCTTCCGGCACCATCCGCGCCCTGCTGCTCGCCCAGGAGCGGGGAACTCCCATGAAGCGCGTCCCCGAGGCCCAAGCGGTGGAGGGCCGGGGCTTCGTGGGAGACCGTCACGGCAAGAAGAAGCCCAACGGCAAGCGCCAGCTGCTGCTGCTGGACGCGGCATCCTCGGAGGCCCTGCGGCTGTCGGTGGGCGAACTCAAGGAGAACGTCGTCCTCTCCGGCGTTCCGCTGGAGTCACTGCCCGCGGGCCAACGGATGGCGCTCGGCGCCGAGGTGGTGGTGGAGCTGACCGAGCCGTGCGTGCCGTGCTCGAAGCTGGAGCGCATCCGCCCGGGCCTGCTCAAGGAGTCCTGGGGCCAGCGTGGCCAGCTCGCCCGGGTGCTGCGCGGAGGCACGGTGCGCGAGGGCGACGAGGTGCGCCTGCTCGACGTCAACCCGGACGCGCCCCGCCCCATCCGTCCCAAGCTGCCCTGAGGCTCACCGCGCCCAGAGCGCGCTCAATTCCAGCTCCAGTGCCTCGAAGGGTTCGGCGCGCACCCGCGCCTCGCCCACGTGCGTGCCCAGGACGAACCAGCCCCCGAGCTCCCGCCGGTACACCTCCAGGGTCTGGAGCACCGGGTCCACGAGCCACAGGTGCCCGACTCCCTCACGGGCATACACCGTCATCTTCCGGGCCCGGTCCAGCGCGGCCGTGGATGGGGAGAGCACTTCACAGACCCAGTCTGGTACGAGGGTGAAGGCCGCCACATGGGGCATCTCGGGCATCCGCTTCCGGCGCCAGCCCGTGAGGTCCGGCACCACGACGTCCTGACCCAGGTGCAGTTCCGGCGCATCCAGGAGGACCCAGCCACCCGGCCCACCCCGCCCTCGATCGAAGGGGCCGACCAGCTCGCCTCCCAGCAAGGACGCCGCCCGAGCGTGCGGAGAGGCTGGCCGGGGACACACGAACAGCTCACCTCCGATGATCTCACCCATGACGTTGGGTGGAAGCTCCTCCAGCGCCGCGTACAACGCCTCCCGCCGTGAACGCGGGTCCTCCATGGCTCCGAGATGCAGTGGCCTCTCTGGTGACATGGGCGCTCCCCTCCCCTGCTTCGCGTATTCCGAGTGCATGCGCCCATCATGCACCTGACCTCTGACGTCATGTCGCGGTCCTGGACGCGAAGCGCCTCCGAGCACCCCCGCGAGACAGCCCGTCCCCTGGGGACCTTCCCCGGGTCGGTGGATTTACAGTTTTAATGGCCGTCCTGTTGACAGCCCTACATCCCCGTCAATTGGTTCGGGGGGGTCTTCCCTTTCACTCGGGGGAGGCGCACATTCTGACGCGCTGCGCTTTTTACAACGCACCACGACAAAGGCCTCGGCCTGCAGGACAGGGGCTGTTCACCCGGGGTCTTCGCCGTCCCACCGCTCGCAGAGGAAGACAGGAGCCCGACATGTACGACGCCCTGACGATGAAGAACGACGCCTCGCCCCACGCCAGGCTGCATGCCCAGCGGTTCGAGGGCATCAAGCGCACCTATTCGGAAGCGGACGTGGACAAGCTGCGCGGCTCCATTCGCGTCACCCACACCCTGGCCGAGATGGGGGCCCGTCGGCTGTGGGAGCTGTTGCACACCCAGGACTTCGTGGCCGCGCTCGGCGCGCTCACGGGCAACCAGGCGGTGCAGATGGTGCGCGCGGGTCTCCAGGCCATCTACCTGTCGGGCTGGCAGGTGGCCGCCGACGCCAACACCGCCGGGCAGATGTACCCGGACCAGAGCCTCTACCCGGTGGACAGCGTGCCCAACGTGGTGCGCCGCATCAACGCCGCCTTGCGCCGCGCGGATCAGATCGACCACTCCGAAGGCAAGAAGGACGTGCACTGGTTCGCCCCCATCATCGCGGACGCGGAGGCCGGCTTTGGCGGGCCGCTCAACGCCTATGAGTTGATGAAGGCGATGATCGAGGCGGGTGCCGCGGGCGTGCACTTCGAGGATCAGCTCGCCAGCGAGAAGAAGTGCGGCCACATGGGAGGCAAGGTGCTGGTGCCGACGAGCCAGTTCATCCGCACGCTCACGGCGGCGCGGCTGGCGGCGGATGTGATGGGCGTGTCCACGCTGCTGGTGGCGCGCACGGACGCCGACAGCGCCAAGCTACTTATGAGCGACGCGGACGAGTACGACCATGCCTTCATCGACCGCAAGGCGGCCCGCACCGCCGAGGGCTTCTACCAACTGCGAGGGGGAGTGGACTGCGCCATCGCCCGGGGCCTGGCCTACGCGCCGTACGCGGACCTCATCTGGTGCGAGACGAGCACCCCGGACCTGAAGCAGGCGAAGAAGTTCGCCGAGGGCATCCACGCGAAGTACCCCGGCAAGCTGCTCGCGTACAACTGCTCGCCGTCGTTCAACTGGAAGAAGCACCTGGACGACGCGACCATCGGGAAGTTCCAGCGCGAGCTGGGAGCCATGGGCTACAAGTTCCAGTTCGTCACCCTGGCGGGCTTCCACGCGCTCAACCACGGCATGTACGAGCTGGCGCGCCAGTACAAGGACCGCGGCATGGCGGCCTACTCCGAGCTGCAGCAGAAGGAGTTCGCCTCGGAGAAGGACGGCTACACCGCCACGCGCCACCAGCGCGAGGTGGGCACCGGCTACTTCGACAAGGTGGCCGAGGTCATCTCCGGCGGCAATGCCAGCACGCTCGCCCTGAACGACTCCACCGAGGCGCACCAGTTCTGAGCCGGAGCGGACGGATGGGGAGCAGTTCCTCCCCATCCGTCGCGAGAGCCTTCTGGCGCGTGGGAGCAAGCGCACCGAAGGCAGATCCGTCAGACGGGGTCATCGCGATCTTCCTAGCCAAGACGCTGCAGTATTTTCAGGAGCCGATCCCGATGCCGCTTCACTTCCTGCCGCATCTGCTCCGGAGAGGAGATGTTCAGTCCTAACGCCTCCGCCAGCTTCTCGGTGGAGTTCTCCCCACTCACGAGTAACCGCAGGGAGGCCCTGTCCCCTTCATTCAGGTGCTTCTCCAGGCGGTCCACCACACGGGATACCTCCACGAAATCCTCCAAAGCGTCCCTTGGAGACGACTGCCCGAGTTCGACAACGCTCGCGAAATTCTGCTCGCGCTGGGCCCGCAAGGCCCCCAACCTGAGCTGATCCCACACCCGATGCTTCGCCTCTCTCGTCAGATAAGTCACCAGACGACCCCTCTGGGGGTCGTACCGGTCGGGCTTCGCTAGATAGGTGAAGATCACATCGATGACGGCATCATAGGCCGTCTCCGCATCGCACATCAGCTCAGAGCGTAGAAAGCCCTCGATCTGGTTTGCGAAAGACTGAACGAGGTCAGTCGGGAGCAATGGGTCCCCTTGAAGTGCCCGGTCGTGTAACTCTCCATCCTCATTTACCAGAGGAACCCGTCTTGGTGAAAAAGCGGGGTCGAGGGTAGACTCGATGAATTCTATGAGTTCTTCCGCGTGCGCGTGGACCTCATCTGGGAAGTGCTCGCGCTCCATTGCGAGGAGAAAAAATGCTTCCTCTCGCACACTCTTGTTGCCATGAGAAAGACCTTGACGGATGGCATGCCGAACAACCTTGGCTTGAACTACATCAAAGGTACTTGGGTGAGAGCGCTTTGAGCGCAAGACCCTGATGGTTCGTATGACGGGCCTCAGCACCTCTGCCCGAGAACTGTTCAGCAGCAGGTCGAGCGTCTCGTCGCGTCTGTGTTGGTCGCGGGATGAAATGAATCCCGCCAATGCGGCACTGCGGACTCTGGGCTCCTGGTCATCGACCAGCAAGGAGAGCGTTTCCCAATCCATTGGGTCGCCACCCATGATGATGCCCCTGGCGACATGAACTCTGACCGCACTGCTCCGCGCCGCCGCGGCCAGTTGAAGTGCTTTGCGCGAGCGCTCGCCACGGAACACGCCTAGCGCGAGAATGGCCTTCCCCTGTGTGGGGTCCTCATACGCGGAGACGTTGCTCAGCAATTCATCCAGGATCCGTTCCGAGAACTCGGTCAGGGCCAATTCACGCAGCAAAGGCAGGGCGATAGTCTCTGGCACGGATTGGAGCCACGCCACCACGGCCCTGGCGATCTCCGCTTGTAGGGAGGGCGGAAGGATGTCGCCAGCTTCGCTGGCCAGTAGCGCCGCGAGGTAGACCTGCTTCCTCTCGGGTTGCTGGGAGCCGCTCGCCTCATGGAGCAAGACCCGACGGACGAAGCGCTGCGTGGCCTGAGCCCGTTTCTGGATGAGCGCCATGTAGCCCACGCCCAACCGGATGACCTCCTCCCAACGGGGCTCGAAAAGGTGCTCGAAGGCGACAGACTCGAAGTTCTCCGCCGAAAGCAGCCCCACGGCGGTGAAGAACTCCTGGAAGGTCAGGTGGAGAAAACCCCATTGGCCCGCTCCGCGCTCCAGTAGGATCTGCACTTCCCGGCCCGCGCGATCCAGGAACTCCCTCGCGGAGCGTTCCGCTTCAGAGGGCTCCACTCCTGTCCGTTCCTGACTGGACTGGGAGAGGACGCGAATGACGAAGTCCTCGGGAGCCACTCCCGTGGGCCAGTCCAGGTGCAGTCGCAGCGCGAGTTCCCCGAGGATGGGGATGGCCTCTTCCTCGTAACGGATGTCCCGGGTGGACGTTCCACTCGCGACGACCCGGCGGGCCTGCCCCCATGTCTCGCACAGGGTCCGCGCGAAGATCTCATATGCCTGTACCCGGTGACGGGGCAGGCGCCCCTCTGCCCGGTGAATCAAGGCCAGGGAGGACAAGAGGAAGGGATTGCGGGCGAGTTCCCTCAAGCGGGAACTGGCGAAGAGCGCTTCCAGGAGCCGCTCCGCATCCTGGTCAGCTCCCGACTCGTCCGGCACTCCCTCGTTCTCCCACTGGCGGCAGGCACGCGCGAAGGCTCGGACATAGCGGCGGATCTGATCGTCCTCGAAGCCGCCGAGTTCCACTTCCACGCCCTCGGGGAGAGCGAAGCCGGAGTAGCCCACCCAGCGAGCGGAAACAACGAAGCGGTTGCTGGGATAGCGGGCGCAGAAGGACTCGAGCCAGCGCAGGACACCACTTCGCTCCTCGCCCTGGACCTCATCGAGCCCATCGAGCAGGAGCAGGCACTCGCCCGCCTCCAGCGATCCTTCGAGGAAGGGCCTCAGCTCAGCCTCGTCTCCCACGCCACGGTCCTGAAGGTAGACCACGAGCGCGTCGAGGACGGAGCAATCCTCTCCCAGCCGGGAGCGGAACTGGGCCAACCGGCCGACGCTGACCAGCACGGGAAGCAGCCGCTCCTCGGTGCCCATCTGCTCGGCCCAGGAGAGCGGTCCCCCCGAGGCGAGCACCGCCAGCCAGCGCGATACCGTGGTCTTCCCCGAGCCGGGATCTCCGAGCACCACCAGCGCCCGGTGTCTCCGCACGAGCCTCGCCAGCGATTCAAGCGGAGTGGCGACCTCTTGCCTCTCGACGTCTGGCGCTCGGGTCGCATGAGCCCAATCCGGGCCTCGTTCAACGAGTCGCCGGGCCTCGGGTGGGATGAAGACCTCGCGAATATCCAGACTGGGGGGCTGCTTCTTCTGGAGCGGAAAGCCAACGTAGCGCAGCCGGCGGACTTCAGGGCTGTCGGCGTACCGCCGGAAGGACTGCCAGTGTTTCGCATCCGCGAGGGGCCCGAAAATCCCGGGAGTCGTTTTCGCGGCCAAGCTCGTGGGAAAGACATACGTGACCAGCCCATCGCGGACCCATGTACCCAGGGGAGCGAAACGCCGCCGCTCGGTGTCCGTCAGGGCCAGGTACACGTCTTCCGTGATGGCGATTCCCTGGGCGGGTGTGGCACGTGCCAGCTCTTCGCACCGGGAGATCTCCCGGGGTGCCAGTTGCTCCATGTCCGAAGTCCAGTCGACCCGGGCGGCGTGCACCGCGAGCCGGACGGTCATCGACAGGTCCACGATGGCGCGCTCCCGGATGGCCTCCGCGGCCGAGAGCGCATTCATGATGACCGCGTGCGGCTCATCTGCCTGGACGAGCAACAGCACGTCGTTCTCGCGCCAGCGCAGGGGCTGGGCCGCGCCGAGCTTGTCGGCGACGTACTCGACCCCCGCGATGTAGCGATCCCGCTGTTGAAGCGAGTCCTCCGCCACGTCTTCCCGCACCACCTGGACGAAGGCGAGCAGGAGTGGAGTGCCCTCGGGCGTGCCCTCCCACCAGGGCGTTTCAGGCATGGCCGCCTTCCCCAGCCAGTCGGAGCACGACGCGGAAATGGCCGTTGCCCACACTGAACTCGGGGGGCGGCAGCTTGCGCGCCTTCATCTGGCGAATCATCTCCGGAACACCCATGCCCAGGTTCTCGCGGCGGCGCGCCCGGGCAAGCAGCCCCGCCAGGACGGGGTTACGGCGCTGGCTGATGCCACCGATTCGGATGCCCTCGAGAGTGAGTTGGTTGAGCAGTTCCCCCGGGTTCACGATCTCCACCCGGTCGTCGAAGACGTAGATGCGCACCTGCGATGCCGCCCGGTAGTCGCGATGGGCCACGGCATTGAGCACGGCCTCTCGCAGGACCTTCTCGGGAAGGCCCTCCTCTATCCGCTCCAGTCCCTCCACATGCGAGGGCGAGCGCACGTTCTTCTTGAGGAAGGTCACCGCGTCATCCACCTGGTCGAACAGCCTGCCCGTGATTTCCTTCCGATCGACGAAATCGGACGTCAACTCCGTGCCCTTGACCAGCACCGCCGAGATGCGGGCATCCAGGAACCTACGTTGGGGCTCCCGTCCGAAGAGCAGCATGCCGGTGACGGTCGGCGTTCCCGTGGCATCCAGGCACTGCAGGGCCGAGAGCAGCTGCCGCCCACTCGCCTCATCGGGCTCATCGTAGAGGATGGCGAGGAAGACGCGGATCGCCTCGGGGTCCAGATCCTCGAAACGGGAGCCGGCCACGGGCTCCTCGTCGAAGTGGTAGTCAGCCGACTCGAGCAGGCGGCGCAGTTCGTCACGCCGGGCTTCCCGGGACTGGTTCGCATCGCGGACGTAGTACTTGCCCGCCGCGTGGTACGGGCGCTCGGCGCTGAAGCGGGGAACCTCCACGACCAGGAGTGTTTGACCTTGGAACTCCAGCTTCTGGAAGGAGCAGGTCAGCGGAGGCTGGATGCTTTGACAGATGTTGCTCACCTGGAGCATCAGCTTGTCCACCTGTTGAGGAGTTCCGGCACCACTCACCATCCCGTCATCCTCCACGCCGAGGAACAGGAGGCCCCCCTTGGTATTCGCCATCGCGGTGATGGCCTTGGCGATGTCCTTCGAGTCCACCTGGTAGTTGTTCACCACGGTGCTCTTGAACTCGGTGACGGTGTCCTCACCCAGTTTCAACCGCTGCTCCAACTCCTCGAAAGTCATGGTGGGGGGCATCTTGCCCTGCCCGCCTATTCGACGACAGCGCGCAGTGCGGCATCCGTCGTCCCCTTCCCACTTCCGCGTCGGCCTTCCACGGGCCGGGCCTCAGTCCCCCCGGGCGGGATTCAGGCGCTCGTCATACGGCCGGGAGCCGGAGGGCTCCGCCGAGACGAACGCGAGCTTCGTCCACCCCTTCTGGTTGGACTTGAGCCGGGCGACCACGCGATAGCAGGTGATGGCCGTCCGCTTGGAGAACTCCTCACCATTCTTGGCGTTCATCGCCGTGGCCGTCGCCTGGGGCACGTCCTCGACCTCGACCGTGCCGACGACTCCCGTGCGCGCGCGAATCGCCGGATCCTTGGGATCGCACGGCTCGGCGTAGATGAGGCCGGGCGAGTCCGCGAGCACTCCCGCGGGCGCCACGTGCAGCTCGAGGACCCGGCCGGGCCGCGCCTTGCGCAGCTCCGTGAAGCTCTTCACCCGGACAGGGGCCTCGTCCTTCTTCGGCGCGTCGGCGCCCACCGGCGCCGCGCCCAGCAAACACACTCCCACCACCATGCAGCGCAGCAGCCTGGACATTGCTCAGCCCTCCTTGGAGGCGTGGACGAGCGAGCCTGCTCCGAGCGGGCCCTGGTCCTGGGCGACGTTGCGCATCAGGCCCCACATGCCAATGGCCGCGAGCACGGAGATGTCCGCGAAGAGCAGGGGGGCGAAGACGGGCGCGCCGTAGATCATCTGATCGCGCAGCGGCACGTTCGTGTGGTGCAGGTTGGCGAGCAGGTGCAGCGCGAAGCCGAGCACCCCCACCGCCGACTGCACTCCCATCATCCCCAGGGTGAGCCACAAGAAGCCGCGCGTCGGACGCAGCATCGCCACCAGCAGGAAGCTGGTGCCAAAGGCAGCCGTCACCACGGGCACCCACTCCGTCGCGGAGAAGAAGCCATTCTGCGCATGGTCCAGCAGCGACAGCCCCAGGTTGCCCACGCTGCCACCCAGCGCGAGCATCACCACCCAGCTCGCCCACGCGGGGCCCATCGGCTCCTCCATGCGGTTGAGCAACACGAGCAGCCCCAGCCCCACGTAGGAGAGCGGGGCCACGAAGGGCGCGGTGTAGACGAGATCGTGCAGCGACTGACGCTCGAAGAAGGCGCTGTGCAGGTGCAGGATCATCCCGGCCACTCCCACGCCGATGGAGCCCAGCGCCACGGCCACGTCCACCGCCCGGGTGCGCGCCCACAGCCGCCCGGAGACCAGTCCGGGCAGCAGCAACAGCGGCGCCACCACCGAGAAGACGACAGGCACCCACTCCGCGGCCAGGGCGAAGTCATTGGCCGCGTGCGCGAGCAGGATGTCCACGCCGAGGAAGGCCAGGTTGCCCAGGGCGAACGCACGCGCCGCGAAAAAGGGCGTCACGGCGCCGAGCCGCTCCCGGAGCGTCATGGTCTGGCATCCCCCGGCTTCACCGGCCCGGAGCCCCCCTTGCCGCCCTTGGTGCGCAGCTCCTCGGCCATGGTGTCCAGTTCGTTGCGCAGCCGCGCCAGCTCGTAGTTGCCGTGCCACTGCACGAAGTCCGCGCCGCCCATGTAGGCACCGTGCTTGGCCGTGCGGCCGAAGTAATGCCAGAGGTCGAACTCGACGAACTTGATGGGGTGGTTGAAAGGCTTGTCGTCGAGCAGCCCATCCTTGCGCAACGCGGCCACCACGGCCTGCGCTTCCTTCACCTTCTCATTGGTGCTCAGCAGCACCTTCTCCGCGATGCCGTAGAAATTCTCCACCTGGGAGTGCGCATGGCACTTCAGGCACACCTCCTTCATCTGCAGCTCGCCCGAGTTGCCCTCGGGGCGGCGCGTGGAGACGGGCGCGAAGAGGAACCAGGACAGACGCTCGCTCGGGTTGTGGGTCACCTTCAGGCCCTCCAGTCCGCTCATGTGGCAGGTGGTGCAGGTGGGCGCGGGCATGTCCACCGTCGTCAGCTGCTTGGGATGGGCGTTCAGGTTGAAGGACTCCCGCTGCGCGGTGAAGATCACGCCGTGCTTGGACTCCTCGAAGATCTCGATCTGCGAGTGATCCGGTCCCATGTGGCACTGGCCGCAGGTGCGCGGCTCGCGCGCGAGCGCCACGGAGGAGGAGTGCCGGGAGTGGCACTCGGTACAGGTGCCGAAGGAACCGTCCGCGTTGGGCTTGCCGATGTCATGGCACGCGTCGCAGCCACCGACCGTCGCCGCCTCTCCCTCCATCTCCCCCACGGGGTGGGCCGGGCGCTTGATCCACCCGGGATGGAAGCGCTCGCCCAGCGCGATCTGCTCCGGCGAGAAGCCCTGCGTTCCCCGCACCGCCGCCCAGGAGGGCCCCGCGTGGCGGCTGCGCTCGTACTGCTCGTACTCGGTGGCATGGCACTGGGCGCAGTTCTTCGCGGTGAGGGAGCGCGCCAGCGTGAAGCCGCGGTGCTCCATGGGATCCTGGCCCTCCACCGGCTTGTGGCAGTCCAAACAATTGACGCCCCGCTCCGCGTGGCGGCTGCGCTCGAACTGGTGCACCACGGCGGAGGTCTCCCGCGCGTGGCACTCGGCGCACTTGCCCGTGGCACGCACCAGGTCGGCGCTGGGCTGCGCCGTCTCCACCGAGGGGCGTCGGGAATTGACCAGCAGCGCGGCGACGATGATCGCCGTGCCCAGCAGCACGGCGATGAACACGGACTTGAAGCTCACCGAGGGCATGTCACTCCTGCACGAGAAAGAGGGGGAGGCTCGCCACTCAACACAAGCGAGTCCCAGTTAAGGGACTCGCTGATGAATGGCAAGCCCCATCCACATCACTTCGGCGTGGCGGCGTCGCTGAGCGGACGCCGTTGGTGATGCGCCTGATGAGCGGGATACATGGCCACGAAGAACTCGGACCAGCCGCCCATGCGCACACGCAGCAGGTTGTACTTCTCCGGGTCCTCGGAGGCTCCGGCGAAGGTCTCCGGATTAGCGCAGGTGATGGTCAGGATGTTGGCGCCCTGGCCCTGGGCGAACCGGTGGAGCACCTGCTCGAGCGAGGCCACGGAGAAGTCCTCGCGGATGTTGAAGTCCGTGGGCGCCCCGCTGGTGAAGGCGTCCGCGCCCGGGCCGGTGAAGCCCTCGAGCGCCTCGAGGAAGCGCGCCTCCTGGTGCTCCACGGGCAGGTCCGCGACGCTCGGCGTCGGGCTCAGGTCCGAGGCCAGGGGCTGTCCGAGCCGGCGTCCATCCGCCGAGGCGCCGCACGTGGCGCCGAACTCGACGTAGTTCTCGAAGGTGCCCGTGCCCGGTTGGATCTGGAACCCGCCGAAGGGCTTGTCCTGGGTGCCCAGCCGCTGGGCGATCCGCACCATCTTCTCGGCCGTGGGCTCCACCGGATCCGTGAAGACGCTCACGCCCGCTTCCGCCACGCGCTGGAGGATCCGGTTGCCGAAGGCGGCCAGCTCCGGGTTCTTCTCGCGGCCGTAGCGGGGCAGCTCCAACGCCACCGCGCGCAGTTGCTGGAAGCGCTCGGCCTGAGCCTGGATGCGCGCGGGCCCCGCGAGCGTGCTGACGAAGGGCTCGTCCATCTTGTAGCCCCAGTCGCACAGCAGTGCCTGCACCAGCTCGGGCAGGGACGTCACGGCGGTGGTCTTGTCGAAGACCATCTTCTGGATGGCGTAGAGCGAGTTGATGACCGTGCTCAGGCCCGTGAAGCACGGCGCCACGACGTGGTAGCGCGCTCCGCCCTCGTAGAGGTCGAGCCCCTTGTCGAGGCAGTCATCGATGAACACGGACAGGAGCGGCGAGGGGCACACGGCGCTCATGGTGCCGAACGCGGAGAGCAGCCCATCGGCCTGCTTCGCGTACATCCAGCGCAGGTGCTGGATGAAGAGCTCCTCCAGCTGCTCGTACGAGGTGATCTCCCGCGCGGGCACCGAGGTGAAGGACACGCGCTGGCCGCGGAAGAACATGGGGCCGGCGCTCGACCAGCTCTTGCCCTGGTTGAGCGCGGCCTCGAGCGACTCGAGAGCGCACAAGCCACCCAGGGTGAACCAGTTCTGACCCACGAACTGGGGCTCGTAGCAGCCGTCGCACGCGTAGTCGCGCGCGGCCCGGAGGGTGACCTGGTTGCGCCACGTCCCGCCGGCCTTGTCCTTCACGGGGGTGTGGGCGGTGGGCGTGGTGCCATCACCCACCCGGTCACCGCTGTGCAGCAGGCCGGGGATGATCTTCTCGTCGCTGAGCAGGATGGGGTGCGCGCCGCCACTGAGGATGGAGAGCGCGGCCTCGTGCAGGTACTCGGGGGGGATGTCCCTGCGCACGCGCAGCGACAGGCACGGAGCGTTGAGGGGCAGGCGCCGCGCGGCGCGCAGGCAGAACAGGGTGATGGCGTTGTAGGCCGGCCTTCCCTCGCCCTCGGCGTCGTCGGCCACGGTGCCGCCCACGGTCACCTGTTGGATCCACTGGTTGTTGGCGGCTCCCTGCGGGTAGTTGCCGCTGGAGCCACCCATGGCGAGGTTGCCGTAGGGCTGGTGGTCCTCGACGAACTGCCGGTTGAGCTGCACCTTCTCGCCCACCTTGAGCCAGAAGCAGTCGATGATCTCCTGGGCCTGCTCGGCGTCGAGGTGTCCGGCGGCGAGATCCTTCTCATAGAAGGGGTAGAGCATCTGGTCGAGCCGGCCGATGGCGGTGGGCTCTCCGATGAGATGCAGGCAGGCGTGCAGGGTGAAGATGAGCTGGGCGGCCTCGAGCAGGGTGCGGGGACGCTCCGTCACCAGCGAGGTCATCCGGGTGGCGATGGCCAGCAGGTTGCGCCGCTCGAGGCTGCCTTCCCGGAAGGACTCCGACTCCTTCTTCGCGAGCCGTGCGTAGGCCCGGCAGTAGTCCTGGACGCCCTCGAGCGCGAGCAGGGCCGCCTCGTAGAACGAGCGCTTCTTCGGATCACCCTCCCGATCCCTCCGGCCCTTCACGTCGACCGCGAGTCCCTCGAGGCCCAGGTCCAGGGCGCGTTGGAAGCCGGGCACCAGGTGGCCCACGCCCGAGGCATGGCTCAAGCCGGCGAAGAAGTTGCCGATCTCCTCGTCCTTCCGGGCGTAGTCGATGACGTAACGGCCCTGGCCGAGGCCCAGGTTGGGCAGGGCGCCCACGATGAGCTCATGGGCGTTCAGGGTGTAGGTATCGGCGCCATTGTACCAATTGCCATACTGATCGCGGCGGCGGCCCCGGAAGCCATACTCATCGCTCGTGAAGACATCTCCCAGACTCACCTTGATGGTCCAGCCCATGCGCTCCATGACGGGCAGGGCCATCACCTCCCGGGCCTTGTCCGGGCCGTACTTCTCCGCGACATAGGCACACAGGTGCTTGAGCTCGCGCTGGGCGCGGTCGAAATACCAGTTGTCCTGCCAGCGGGAGAAGGCATTGCCCAGCAGTTGGAGGACCCGGGGCGAGGGAGGCAGGTATTTCTCGCGCTCGGCGGCCGACAGGGTGGACATCCGGAACAGGTAGTCCCGGTGGTTGTAATACATGTACCCGTTGGACGAGCGCAGCTCGTAGTGCCGGTCCAGGCGGTTCCAGTTCACGCCCGGGAAGCGCGTCCAGTCCGTCTCCTCGAACGAGCGCACCGGCACGGCCTCGAGTCCGAGCTCGTGCTGGTTGGGGATGTAATAGAAGCCGCCCAGGTTGGCGCGCATCTCGCACAGGAGCCGGTCGCGCATGAACCCGCTCCTGCCGCCGATCTGGCTGTCCATGATGGACTCCAGCACGCGCACGCTGCGGGCATAACCCGCGAAGTAGATGCCCGCCTCGTCGCGCTTGCTGGCGCCCCGGGCGATGAGTTCCTGGTTGTGTTCCAGATGCGGCTCACCGAAGGGCAGTCCCAGCCGGAGCACCTGCAAGGTATTGCCCTGGGCGTCCTGCACCCGGGCGCACCGGATGTGGCTGCGCTCGTCGCGCGAGGGAATGATGATGTCGTCGGTGGTGCGGCCCACCAGGTCCTCGATCTGCTGGGGGCTCAGGTGGAGCAGGTTCTCCCAGTTGATGAGGAAGCGCTGGGCGACCACGAACGAGGCGCCGATGCGCTCGGGATCCTCGGAACCCACCAGGGTCTGATCCTGGAGGGTGAGGGGATCCGTCGGATTGTTGAGGTTCTCGGAGAAGCGGCAGCCGAGCACCTTGCCGCCCTTGCCTTCCGGGTGCAGGGACTTGCTGTGGGCTTCCTGGTGATCCGTGGGCCCGGCACGCAGGCACTGCTGCTGGTCCACCAGGCGCTCGCGGATGAAGGCGAAGACCTGGGGACAGTGCTCCGGGTTGTCGGACTTGATGTGGAACCAGAGGTCTCCCTGCGAATCGACGAACGTTCCGTTCGAGCGGGAGAAGACCGTCGAGCGGTACGCGCCCCCTTCGGCTTCCGGGAAGAGGAAGCGCATTCCCTCCGGGAGCGGCGTGCCCTCCTGGGCGCACCACTCCTGCCAGAGCTTGAAGCCCACGCCCACGATGGCGGTGGTATTGGCACTTGGCCACCGCTCATGGATTGCCGCGCGCACGTCCTTCATCAACTGCTGGAGGATCGCCTTGGTCAGCGGCCTGCCCTGCCCCTCTGGCTGGCGGAAGAAGGTGGCGAACAGCGCGTGTGGAGAGGGATAGATGAGACCGCGCTGCACGGACTCCCAGATCCGATGCTGTTGCTGATTGCCTTCCCGCGTGGACAGCAGCTCGGCGCTCCGCGGCGCGTTGGAAACAGACACCTGCTCTGACGTGGCTGACGACTGGTTCATGAACCCCCCGACTCGAGAGGGCCTGGGGATATCACTCCAGCGCGAAGTATTCCACACTCCAAGTCATTTTGATTTCATCTCTGGGTGAATTCCAGGCCACATCGCGAGAACGGGAAGGACAAGCGCCCCCCTCTCCTCGGAGGACCAGCGGGGCCTCGGTGGCCCTCCGTAAGGGCGACGCGGCGCGGCAACCCTCACACGCAAGACAGGCGGGGAGACGTCTGCCCATTGTTCCGGCTCCCTTCCAGGCGAGCTGGAATGTTGGACGCCCAGGTTTTGTAACGATTTGTCTCCCCACGAACACACCTGCTCCCAGGACAACGGAGCAAGGGGAATCACGACCGGACAAGAGATTCAACGAGAGCTTCAGCGCACGGGCCCCTGCGAGCACTCGTGCCCCCTCCACGAGAACGCCGAGGAGCGGTGGGACGCGGTGATTCCAGACGCATGGAAAATTCGCCGGTGCTAATGTCGACCACGCCACGAGGCGTTCCGCTGGACGATCCCCCAGCGAGGCTCCATCGCGTTGAGCTCACCGTCCCGCCACTGGCACCGCAGAGCGACTCATTTCATGCCGCACACGACTTCACCCCGCGATCCCCTTGCCCGATCGGCGCTCATCAAGATGGGCGCACGCATCGCGGTGGTCATCGTCCTCTCCACGCTCTTCAGCTACCTGCACATGTTCCACACCCTGCGCACCGAGGCGCTGGAGACGTTGGAGCGGCACGTAGAGGAGCGCACCACGCGAGAGGAAGCCATCTTCCAGCTCGCCGAGGACAACCACGCCGCCTTCAATCGGGCCCTGGAGGAGCGCATCCGCTCCCTCTCCCAGGAGGAGGCGAACGCCCACTTCGAGCGCCTGTTCGTTCGTCTCCCCGACGGCAGCATCCGCAACCGGCCCGAGGGCTTCGACGGCACGCGCCAGGTGGGACTGTTCATTCCCCGGGGCATTCCCGTGGACGACTGGATGCGCCGCCGGCTCGTGGCCGGCTACGAGGTGCTCAGCCAATACGGGCCCGCCTTCCTCGTGCGCTTCAAGGACACCTTCCTCACCCTGCCCGAGCAACCCGGCCTCATCTACTGGCCCGAGCGCCCCACCTACAGCCAGGACGCCCCGGCGGAGGCCTCGGTGGCCGAAGCGGAGTACTTCGTCGGCAGCAAGCCCGAGAACAACCCGCGGCGCGAGACGCGCTGGACCAGCGTCTACCAGGAGTCTGTCAGCGGCAAATGGGTGACCGTGGCCACCACTCCCCTGGACATGGATGGCCAGTATGTCGCGTCCATCAGCCATGACATCCTGCTCGAGGAGCTGATGGCCCGCACCCTCGGTGACCACCTGCCCTCCGCGTACAACGTCATCTTCCGCGAGGACGGACAGATCATCGCTCATCCCCAGTTGGATCTGGAACGCGCCCCCGGGCAGAGCAACGCCGAGGCGCAGCAGGCCCACCTGCGCGGCATCCTCGAGCACATGAAGAGCACGGGGGCCGGGCAGGGCGCGTTCGCGCTGCCAGAGTATGGCGAGTATGTCGCCGTGGCTCGCATGCGGGGCACCGGGTGGTTCTTCGCCACGATCCAGCCCGAGCACGTGGTGACCCAGGCCGCCCTGAACGCAGCGCGCCTCGTGCTGCTACTCGGTATGCTGTCGCTGGTGCTCGAGCTGGCCCTCGCGTACTGGGTCCTGCGCGAGCAGATCACCCGTCCCCTGCTTGGCTTCACCCAGGCCACGGCGCGCATCGCGGCGGGCGAATTCAAGGTCGAGCTGGACATCCAACGCCAGGATGAGCTGGGACAGCTCGCCCGGGCCTTCCGTGTCATGGCCGATCGCATCCAGCACCGCGAGGAGGAGCTGCGCGTGGCCAATGAAGGGCTGGAACAGCGGGTGGAAGAGCGCACCCGGGAGCTGAAGGATGTCCACCAGCAGCTCGTCCAGACGGCACGGCGCACGGGCATGGCGGAGATCGCCACCAACGTCTTGCACAACGTGGGCAACGTGCTCAACAGCGTCTACACCTCGTCCCAGGTCGCCAAGGAGCGCGTGACGGAGATGCGCCTGGAGCAGGTGACCCGCGTCGCCACCATGCTCCAGGAGCGCCAGTCCGACCTCTCCTCCTTCCTCCAGGACGAGCGGGGACGCCACCTGCTGCCCTTCTTGAACAAGCTCGGCCAGAATCTGGTGGACGAGCGCCGGGAGGTGCTCTCCCTGCTCGATGACGTGGGCCGCTACTCCGAGCACATCGGGGAGATCGTCAAGGTGCAGCAGGACTACGCCCGGCTGCCCAGGATGAGGGAGCCCGTCCTGTTGGCTCAACTGGTGGAGGACTCGCTGCGCATCAACTCCGCCGGGCTGTCGCGGCATCAGGTGAAGCTCGAGCGGCGGCTGGAGGCCCTTCCGCCCGTGCTCACCGACAAGCACAAGCTGTTGATGATCCTCGTGAACCTGGTCAGCAACGCCAAGTACGCCCTGGACCACGTGCCCACGAACGAGCGGCTCCTCCGCCTCAAGCTGGAACGTGCCACCAACGACCGCGTCCGCATCGAGCTGCATGACAATGGGATTGGAATCGCCCCGGAGATGCTCACCCGCATCTTCCAGTTCGGCTTCACTACCCGTGCGGAGGGACATGGCTTCGGGTTGCACTCCAGCGCCCTGGCGGCCCAGGAGCTGGGGGGAACCCTGGCGGTCCACAGCGAAGGCCCCGGCAAGGGCGCCACCTTCACGCTGGAAATCCCTTATCATCCTGTTCAGGAGGGGACATGAGCACGCACGAGAGCAAGCGGCGGATTCTCGTCATCGACGACTCCGAGGCCATCCACCTGGATTTCCGCCGGATCCTGCAGGAAGAGCCACCCCGGAGCCGGGACGAGCTCGACCAGTTGGAAGAAGCCCTCTTCGGCGCGACGAACCCGCGCGACACCGCTCCCGACAAGCCGATGTTCGAGGTGGATTCCGCCTTCCAGGGACAGGAGGGCCTCGCCAAGGTCAAGGAAGCCATGGCGGCCGGCCGCCCCTACGAGATGGCCTTCCTCGACTACCGGATGCCGCCCGGCTGGAATGGCGCCGAGACCCTCCGGCGCCTGCGGCAGGTGGCCCCCTCGCTGCGCGTGGTGCTCTGCTCGGCCTACTCCGACTACTCCTGGGCACAGGTCATCCAGGAGTTCGGTGACTCCCACCTGCTCAGGGAGCTGCGCAAGCCCTTCAACCGCCAGGCGGTGCGCCACCTGGCCCTCAGCGGCGCGTAAAGCAGCCGCCCCACGCGGGTGGGGCGGCTTCCGGACAACTCAGGCGTGAACGGGTTCGCGGCGGGGGCGCTGGCCCAGCGAGGGATCCTCCGCGAGCGCCTCGAGCGACTTGCCCTCGGCGGGCACACCGAAGAAGGCGGCGACGAGCGCGGCCAGCATCATGAGCGCACCGCCCACCAGATAGCCCCGGAAGACCTGCACGCGCTCGCCCGTCTGGATGAGCGCCCCGAAAATGGCCGGCGCCGCGAGGCCCCCCACCGCCGTGCCCACCGCGTAGAAGAGGGCGATGGCCATGCCGCGCAGCTCCACCGGGAACAGCTCGCTCACCGTGAGGTAGGCGGAGCTCGCCGCGGCGGAGGCCACGAAGAAGACGCAGCACCAGAGCGCCGTCTGGGTGGTGGCCGTGAGCCACCCGCGCATGAAGGCATAGCCGGTGACACACAGGAGGATGCCGGAGACGCCATACGTGAGGGCAATCATCTGCCGCCGGCCCACGGTGTCGAAGAAGCGGCCGAGCACGATGGGCCCGAGCAGGTTCCCCGCCGCGAAGGGCAGCAGGTACAGGCCCACCTTGTCACTCGGCACGCCGTAGAAGCGCCCGAGGATGAGCGCGTAGGTGAAGAAGATGGCGTTGTAGGCGAAGGCCTGGGCCACCATCAGCGACAGGCCGAGACAGGAGCGGCGCAGGTGCCGCTGGAACAGCACGCGCGCGATGGTGCCGAAGCCCACCGTGCCATGGACCTGGAGGGGCCGCGGCTCGGGCGCGGGCGGCAGCGGCTTCTTCAGCGAGCGCTCCACCTCCGCCTCGATGCTGGCCACGACCGCCTCCGCCTCCTTTTCCCGCCCATGCAACAACAGCCAGCGCGGACTCTCCGGCACGTGCTTGCGGACGAACAGGATGCAGAAGCCGAGCAGACCGCCCAGGGCGAAGCACACGCGCCAACCCAGCGAGGGCGGCAGCACGTTCGGGTTGAGCAGCACCAGCGTGGAGGCGGAGCCCAACCCCGCTCCCAGCCAGTAGGTGCTGTTGATGGTGAGGTCCACCCGGCCACGCAGGTGCGCCGGCATCAGCTCGTCGATGGCGGAGTTGATGGCCGAGTACTCCCCACCAATGCCCGCCCCCGTCAGGGCCCGGAAGAACACGAAGGGCCAGAAGCCCCAGGAGAACGCCGTGGCGAGCGTGGCCCCGGTGTAGACCGCGAGCGTGACGAGGAACAACTTCTTGCGGCCAAGCGAATCCGTCAACCGCCCGAAGACGAGCGCGCCCACGATGGCACCGAACAGATAGGCACTGGCGGCGAAACCAATCTGACTTTCGGACAGATGCAGGGTGCGCGGATCCCCCAACATGCCCGCGACGGAGCCAACGAGCGTGACCTCGAGTCCGTCCAGGATCCAGGTGATGCCCAGCGCCACCACGACTCGCAAGAGCCAGGGTGACCAAGGCATCCGATCCATCCGCCCTGGAATGTTTGTCTTCAACCACGTGCCGCGCGCATGTGCTGTCTCTGTTATTTGGCCCATGAGCAAGGGTATGGCTCCGCCAGGCGGTACGAACACTGGTCCGCCCGACGGCTCGGCACCTCTGGGAAGGGCCCGCATCCCCACCAGGTAGGCGGGCACCGGATGCTCCCGGTGTGCAAGGCCTGGTGGCAATGCCTGTTGATGCCTATTGAATGAAAAAGGGGGCCCGGAACGGGCCCCCCAATCCCACGCGGGCGCGTCAGTGAACGTGGCCCCCGCCGCCGTCCGGCATGTCCATGACCATGCCCCCTGGCAGAACGATCTCCATCATCTCCATCATCCCCAGATCCTCATGATCCAGGATGTGGCAATGGACCATGAACATCCCGACGTAGCGCTCGTAGCGGGTGCGCAACGTCATGGTCTGGCCGGACTCCACGAAGATGGTATCCTTCCAGACGCGCTTTTCCTTCACCCCGCCGATCCCCTTGAGCTTGATCGTGCACTGGAAGGGGTTGAGGTGGATGTGGAAGGGATGCCCCTCATCGGCGAACTCCGGGTCGTTGGGATCCTGGTCGGGATGCGCTAGGGACGTGACTTCCCATTCCTCCACCGCGCCCAACAAGAGCTTGCGTGGCGGATCACTGGGATTGAAGGGCTTGCCGTTGATCAGCCCCACGGCAGGCAACGGTTTGATCCTGAGCTCGAACACCACCTTCTGATGCCCGATCTTCTCGTCCTGGATGTCGATGTCCATGAAGGGAGCCAGGGGCGCCAGCTCCTTGTCCGTGGGCAACTTCATCAGGACGCCAGGTCCCTTCACCACGATGCGGGCCAGCTTCCTGCTCTCGGCCTGGACGTCCTGGGTCCCGTCCACGAGCCAGTAGGTGCCCTCCGGCAAGGCCTTGCCCTGGTTGTCGGTCGCGCGCACCAGCACGTCCGCGCGGTACGCGGGATGCAGTTCAATCTCCTCCACCGCATCGATGCCGCCCGTCGTGATGCCATCCAGCGCGATCAGGTATTGAGGAAGGAACTCCTCGGCGCCCGTCTTGGGGTCGCGCCTGACCAGCTTGACCTCGAGTTTCTCGCGGAAGCCCGCGTGGATGAACCGCCAGCGCTGGACCTCTCCCGGCCGCATCTGGAAGGTCGGCTCGACCTCTCCATTGATGGTGAAGCGCCGCTTCATCTTCTCCCAGTTGCGGGGGAAGAAGACACTATGGCCATCCACCACGTCACCAGGCTCCACCTGGCCGAGCTTCGTCTGATCGTTGATGACGTAGGGAATCTGTTGGATGACCAGGATCTGCTCCCGGGCCGCCTTGATGGCGGGAACCTCGTCGATGTCACCGCGGATGATCAAGGCACCGGACAGGCCGCTGGACACCTGGATCGCCACCGAGCCGTGCTTGTGGGGGTGGTACCAGTAGGTCCCCGCGGGATGATCCCTTGGAATCTTGATCTCGTATTGGAGTTGCTGGCCGGGGACCAGCTCGAGCATCACGTTGTCCGAGTTTCCAGCGGGCGAGACGTGCAACCCATGCACGTGGAGGTTGGTGGTGTTGATGTCCTGTGACATGTCTTCGTGGCCCGCCCCCGGCGCATGCGTCATGGGGAGCTGGTTGTCCAGGAGGATGTTCAGTGTGTCTCCCGGGCGGGCCTCGATGACGGGTCCCACCAGCTTCCCGTTGTAGGAGCGCAGCTTGACCGTGTCGGCCCCCTGGGCCTGCCCATCCACCAGGACGCTGGGGATCTTGTTGATGGCGTACTTGACCTCCAACCGCACGTCCACCTCTCCCGGATGCGCATGAGGATGGGAATGCTCGTGCTGATGCGGGTGCTGAGGGTGTTCCGGGTGCATGCCGTGCCCCGCATTGGTCTTCTCCATGTGTCCTCTCCCATGTGACCGAGCACTGGAAGGCTCGGAAGCCGAGCCGCGCTCCGCGCTCGGTGATTCACGGGGTGGAGTGACATGGAGAGGGATGTGACGGACGGTTCCGCCCCACTCGACAACCTGGCCTCAGTGCAGCGAGCCCCCGGAGCCGGTCGTCTGGGAACCCAGCCCGAGTGCCGCCCGGCAGGTCTTCGTGTAGAGGTCACGGAAGATGTTGTCCGGGTCCGTGAGCTGTTTCACGGCCTGGTAGGTCTCCTTGTTCCAGAGGCTCCAGAAGGTCTGCTCGTCGTAGTAGTTGTACGAGATGAGCGTCTTGGTGCCGTTGACCTCCAGCAGCTCGTCCTCGAACTCCTTGTAGATGTTGCGGCCCGGTGGCTGCTTGAGCCCGTAGACCGCGAGGTCGAGGAACAGCGGATCGTGCACGCCGGCCCACCAGCGGGGCGTGAGCCACTCGTAATCCCGCGTCCGCTTGTAGGGCACGCACCACACCGGGTAGTGCTTGATCTCCCGGTGGTACCAGTCCATGAACTCGGCCGTGCGCGAGAAGGGAACGAATACGTCCACGATGACGTTCGGGCTCTTCGCCGGCAGGAAGCGGTGGAAGCGGTCCGCGGCCCTCAACACGCTGTCCGAGTGCACCAGCTTGCCGAACAGCGCCCGGCCCACGAGGCTCTTCGGCGTGACGGAGGTGACGCCCCGGTCGTAGCGGAAGAGATAGTCGTAGACCGTGAGGTAGTCCTCGGCGCGGCGCGGAATGCTCTCACAGTAGGCCTTGAGCCAGTCGTACCGGCTCACATACGGCGCTTGCTCCGCGAAGCGGCCCACGCACAGCACGTGCTTCGTCGGGGAGAAGATCTGCCCGTCGAGATAGTCCGCGTCCTGGGCGGTGAAGTGGCGCCAGATGGCTTGCTGGAAGCCCTCGAGCGTCTCGTGGGTCTCATACGTCACGTGCACATAGGGCGCGGCGCGCACGAGCCTGAAGCGCAGCTTCGACAGGACGCCGAGCGTCCCGAACGAGCCGTGGATCATCTGGAACACGAGCGGGTTCTGCTCGGGGGAGCAGCGCAGCACGTCCCCCTTGGCGGTGATGATCTCGTATTCGAGGCAGGTGTCGTGGAAGCCACCCCGCCGGAAGGACATGGACTCGATGGAGCACCCCGCCACGGCCCCCCCGAGGGTGATGGTCTTGTGCTCGGGAACGATGATGGGCACGAGCCCATGGCGCAGCGTCGCGTGGACGACTTCGTCGAAGGTGACCGCGGGCTCGGCCGTGCAGGTCATCGACACGGGGTCTATCTCCAGAATCTGATCGAGGTCACTCAGGTCGATCTTCTCGTCCTGGCGCCGCTGGTCGTGGCGCTTGGGAACCTGGTGCGGCGGCGTCTTCTTCTTGAAGGACGCGGGCCGCGTGCTCCGGCGCTGCCGCAACTGCCGCGCGATCCTCTCGACCTTCGCCGCATGACGCGCCTCGTGCCGCGAGGATTCCCCTGACCAGCGCACACCGGGAGCCGATTCTGTCCGCACCGTATGCCTCCACCGCTCTATTCCCATGAGGGTGGTGGGCCTCCGGGCGCTCGGTGAGCCTCGACCCGCCGGAGCGGCGCTCGCTCGCCAGGCCGCCCAGCAGGATGCTCGGCGTCAGTACCCGAGCCGCTCCGCCACGTAGTGGTCGAGCTGCCGGTGCCAGGTGGACCAGTCGTGGGGCATGTCGTGGCCCCAGATGTCCAGGTTGTGGGGAATGCCGCGCTGGTGCAACAGGTGGCTCAGGTGCTCGGAGAACTCGGGGTACTCCCACGCGCCACGGCTCGTCACCAGGTGAATGCGGCTGTGGTGCCGCAGCAGGTCCATGGCATGGCCCTCGGGCAGGTTCGGCACGTAGGAGACGGGGTTGTTGAAGTAGACGTCGTCACTCCAGTAGCCGTGGAGGAACTCCGTCTGGAGATCGTAGAGACCGCCCAGCCCGAGCAGTAGCTCGAACTGATCCGGGCGCCGGAAGAAGGCGTTGGCGGCGTGGAAGGCCCCGAAGCTGGCGCCCGCCGCGCCGATGCGCGCGTGAGGGTTGCCCAGACAGCCGCGGACGTACGGGACGACCTCCTGCTCCACGTACTCGGAGAAGCGCGCCTGGTTGTGGGCCTTCTCGTGCATGGGCATGCCAGGGTTCATCCATGCCCAGGGGTTGATGCTGTTGATGGCGAAGATCTGGAACCGGCCGGCGAACAGGTGGTGCGCGACGGCCTGGATGAGCCCCATGCGCTCGGCCTCGAGGAAGTCGCCTCCGGCGGTGGGGAAGAGCAGCATCGCCGGGCCCCAGTGGCCGTAGCGGACGACGGGCATGTCCATGCCCAGCCGGTGGCTGTACCAGCCGAAGAGTTCCCGGCGCAGGTTCGGATCGACGTATGACATGAAGGCGGCTTCCTCTCGTGGATGGGGCTCGCCCCCCTCTTAGCAGCGTCGTGGGTGCCGTCCACTCCCGAGGGAAGGCCGCGAGCCTCCGCGCCCATCGGCCTTCCCCGGGAAGCCGTCAGCAAGCCGTCATCACCAACCGGTGTTGCCCGAGACCTTGTTGAAGGTGTACCGGTTGTTGTGGTTCAGGAGCCCCCCCGAGGCCGCGCCCGTCACGGTGACGTTGGTGCAGGTGGCCGTCCCAGGCACGTTGAAGGTCTCCAACCCATAGGTGCCGGCGCCCTTGATGGTGACGTTCCTCAGGGTCACGGGAGAGATGGCGTAGTTGTTCACGGGGGGATTCGTGCTCGCGCCCTTTCCCCAGCTGATCTTGAGGCCCGAGAAGGTGCTGTCGTTGATCTCCACGTCCTCGATGAGGATGTGCCCCGAGATTTCCCTTCTCACCCCATGGATCCACACGGCCCCGGCGTTCATGCTGAAGTTCACCGTCTGCTCGCCACCGGTCCGGTTGAAGGTCACGCGCTTGACCTCCGTGGTTCCAAGGAAGGGCAGGTCCGCGAACCAGTCGGTGATGAGCACGCCCGAGGAGGCGTAGTGCGTATCCGCGCCCACGCTGTCCAGGAGCTTGTTGTCCCGGCCGTTGTAGATGGCGAAGGTGTTGGCGAGATTGGGCAGTTGCGCGGTGTCGTAGCGGAACGTGCAGTTCTCGTTGATGGAGCCATCGGACCACATGGCGAAGGCGTCATCGCCCGTGTTGCGGGCGTGGACGTGGCTGACCATGGTGTTCTTGACGCCCGCGTGGAGGTTGATGCCGTCGGCGAAGCTGTTCCGCACCCGGCCATCGACGATGTACAGACCGTCCGTGCCAGGACGGATCCAGTAGCCGACCTTCGCGTGCTCGATCCAGACGTTCTGGATGAGCGAGCCCGTGCCGAAGTTCTCCTCGAACGCCGCCCGGTCGGCGCCATCGTTGCGCTCGACGACGTTGCCGGAATACGCCAGGTCGATCACCTTGACGTTGCCGCCCGTGCCGATGAAGTGCTCGCCGACATTGGTGGCCTGGATGCGCGTGTGCCAGGGGCCCGCGCCGCGCAGGTGGATGTTGTCCAGCGCCACCCGGCTGTTGATGTTGAAGGCGCCCGAGGGAATCCAGACCCCCGCCTTGCCGGTGGACTTCGCGTTGGAGATGGCGTTGAGGATCGCCTGGGTGTCATCTCCGTTGTCGTCCGCGATGGCTCCGAACGACGTGATGCTCACGAAGTTCGCGGGCATGGGCTGGGGAGCCTCCACCTGCTCGAGGTCGATCAGGTCGATGGTGTAATAGGCTGCGGTGTCTCCGCTGTCCTTCTGGAGCTTGACGGTGGCCCCCGCCGGAATGGACGACGGCAGCAGGAACCGGCTCTCGTCATAGAAGCGATGCGGACCCGGATCCCACTCGCCCGGCTTGGACGGCGTGCTCGGGCTGTTGCCGTAGGGATACCCACCGTAGACCCAGGCATGCCGGGAGGTCAGGTTCAGGCTCTGGAGCTTCGTTCCGTTGACGTACAGGCTCAGCGTCGCGTTGATGCCACCTCCGGCCGCCGCGTCCGGCATGCCGTAGCGGACGACGAGCGAGTTGGCCGCCTGGGGCGCGCTCCACTGCACGTAGTGGCCCGTCTGCGTGAGCTTGACGGCGCGGCGGCCCGAGGACTCGGCCTCCACGGTGCCGGGAGTGCGGTTGGGGTTGAGCACCGTGGCGTTGGTCGTGCCCGCCTCGGCTTCCAGCTCCTGGTAGGGCATGGTGGCGCCCCGGGCGGCCAGGGCCTTGCCATTCACGACGGTGAGGGCGTCGATGCTGACCCCTCCGGAGTTTCCACTGTCATACTGATAGGTGATGGTGTTGAGCCCCCGGCGCAGGTTCAGGGTCTCCGTCTTTCCCGCCCAGGTGGTGCCGGTATTCGCCAGGGTCGTGGTCAAGACAAACAGGCCATTGACATAGACATTCAGGGTCTTGTTCGTCCCCGAGCCGTTGAGATAACGCAGACCCACGCTCGAGGCCGCCGCCGCGTCCATGTTGACCGTGAAGATGACCCTCGCGCCGGGGGCGGAGAAGTTCCGCAGCCAGGTGGATTCCCGGGCGACGCCCCCGGAGAAGAACTGCTCCTCCGCCTCATAGACGAAGCCCGAGCCCGCGGGCGGGGGAGTGGCTTGTGCACTGAGGTTGACGCTGTCCAGGTTGACGTTGCCGGAGTCGGTCGTGTCGAACTTGTAGCGCAGGGTGTGGGTGCCCACGCCCAGGCTGAGCGTGTCGGTCCTCGTGCCCCAGCTATCCCAGTTGGCCGTCGCGCCCAGGGAGAGCTGCTTCACCTTCACGCCATCGACGTAGAGGCTCAACGTCTGCGCACTGCCCGTCCCATTGGCGTAACGCAGCGTCGCGTCGAAGTTACCGGCCGTGGAGATGCTGACGGTGAACTGGGCGGCGGCATTGCCCTTGTTCCCGTCCGTGAAGCCTCCCACGAAGCCGGTGCCCGAGTAACCGGTGTGGTCGGTCGCGATGACCGCACCGCCCGACAGCGCCGCCGACTCCGCTTCATAGGTGGACCCGGCGGCCTGCTGCTCCGAGGCCAGTCCTTCCTCGATGGACAGGCCCGCTGGGGCTCCGCATCCCACGCCAGCGCTCAAGCACGAGGCCACGAGAATCCGGCCACCCCATGCCCGCCACATGTTCTTCTTCGCTGCGCCCATTGAAACTCCTCTCCGTCGTCGAGGGTAGAGACGGGGAGGATATTTTCAGGGTTAAACAACGAATTCCTAAAAAACAACTTTCAACAAATATGGAAAGCAGTGTTCATGGGACCGTCAGGCCGTCAGCGGTTCACTACCCAGCGCACCACTGGAGCCACTTCATCCGAGGAGTCCCTGCGCGAAGCAGCGGCCTCGCCTCTCGCGGGCAGTTCCACCACCCGGGCGCCCTTGTCCTCGAAGAGCTCGCGCAGCCACGGGTGGCAGGTGAAGGCGATGACTTGGTGGTGCGTGGACAGCCGGGCGAGGAGCTCCAGCGTGCCCCGCGCGCGCCGGGGATCGAAGTTGACCAGGATGTCGTCCACCATGAGCGGCAGCGCGCCACGCGTCTCGCCGAAGTCCTGGATGACCGCCAGCCGGAACGCCAGGTAGAGCTGCTCGCGCGTGCCCCGTGACAGCTCCTCGGGGCTCCAGTCCCGCCGCGCTCCGGTGACCCGCAGTTCCCGCGAGCCCCCCGCCGGAACGAACACGCGCCGGTAGCGGCCCTCCGTCAGCGCCGCGAAATGCTCCGAGGCGAGCTGGATGACGCGCGGCTGCTGCTCCTGCTCGAAGCGCCGCCGCGCCCGCGCCAACAGGGCCAGCGCCAGCCGGTCCTTCGCGTAGCGCGTGGCCAGCTCCGCGGCCCGTGCCCGCAGGCGCTCCTCCTGGGTGCGCAGCCGCGCCAGCTCCTCGTCCCCCTCCCAGCGCTCGAGCTGGCTTCGGGCGGCGCCATAGTCCGTGTGCAACTGCTCGAGGCGCCTGGCGTGGGCCGGCTCCTGGATGCGCAGCTGCCCCAGCCGCTCGCGCAGCCGCTCCTCGCCTCCCTCCGCCTCGATGGCCGCGCGCGCCACCTCCGCCGTCAGTCCCGTGGCGGCCTCGACCCGCGAGCGCAGCTCGCGCCGCTGCCCCGTGAGTTCCTCGAAGCGCTCCGCCCGCCGCGCCCGCTGACGGAAGGACTCCTCCGAGTCCGCGCCGCCCTGGGCCAGCAGCGCCTCCACCTCCCGCGCCTCGGCCTCCCGCAGGCGCGAGAGCCGGGCCCACTCCCCCCCCAGGTCCTCCGCGCGCGCGCGCAGCTCCCGCAGCCGCGCCTCCCGCGCCTTGTGCTCCTCCAGGGCCGAGGCCACCCGCGAGGCCAGCGCCTCGACCGAGCCGCCCTCCGGCAGCCCCACCGCCCGGGCCTCCTCGTACAACCGGGCCACCACGGCCTCGCAGCCCGACTCGTCCGCGGCCAGGGCCCGCTCCTCCACGTTCAGCTCCACCAGCCGCCGCCGCTGCTCGGCCGCGTCACGCCACAGCTCCAGCGCCCGCTGCGCGGAGAGGTTCGAGGGAAATCCCCGCGCATCGAGCACGAGCGACAGCTCTCCCCGGAGCGTGCGCACCTGCATCTCGGCCCGCCGTCCCGCCAGCTCCGCCGCCTGGACCTCGCGCCCCGCCGCATCCGCCTCCGCCTGGCGCCCCTCGCGCTCGCGGCCGAGGTGCTCCACCCGCTCGGCCTGCCTCAGCGCGTCCGCCAGCGAAGCCTCCACCAACGCGAGCCCGGCCACCGGATCATCCGCGGCCACCCCCGCCTCGCTCGCGGCCAGCGCCAGCTCCCGCTCCACCGCCACGCGCCGCCCCATGAGGGCGTCCAACGCCGACTGCACCCGGGCCATCTCCTGCGCGTGCTGACGCTGGCGCGCGGCGTGGGCCTCGGCCATGCGTTGGTGAGTCCGCACGGCCCCCTGGTGCCCGAGCATCAGCGGCACGGCGAGCAACAACGCGCCCAGGGTGGCCAGGGCCCCCGCGACCGCGCCCGAGGAGACGCCCACCCCGAGGACGAGCACCACCGCCAGCCCCACGCCGAGCCACATGCCCAGGGGCGAGGGCGCCGCTCCGGGCTCGGGCTCGGACGAGGCGCGCAGTGACTGGAGCCGCTGCTGCAACTCGGTGCGCTGCGCCACCACCTGCTCGCGCTCCATCCGCAGCAACTTCACCCGCCCCAGCGCCACCTGCCGCTGGCGGAGCTCCGCCGCGGAGACATCCGGAAGCCGCGCCCGCTCCGCCTGGAGCCGCGTCAGCGAGGACACGATGCGCTCACGCTCTCCCCGGGCCCGGACGAGCGCCACTTCCGCCTCGCGCCGCTCGCCCTCCGCCTTGGACAGCCGCTCGGCGAGGGACTCCAGGGTGCCGCGCGCCGCCGCGCCCAGTTCCAGGGACAACAGCCCGGTCAGGTCCACCTCCAGGCCCAGCCCTTCCACCGCCCGCTCCACGTCCTGGCGCCGGGCATCGAGCGCCGAGCGCCGCCCGGGCAGCGCCCGCAACAGCTCGGCCCTCGCGGTAAAGGCCCCCCACGCCGAGCGCAGGGCCTCCTCCCGCTCGCGCGTCAGCGTGGCGGAGGACAACTGGCCGCGCTCCTCTTCCACCGCCCCGAGCAACGCCTCCAGCCGGGATTGCTCCGCCTGCAATGCCTTGCCCCGTTGCAGCAACGCCTCCAACCGGGGCACGCCCTCGCTCGGGAAGGACGACAGGTCGGGCAGCCGCGCCCATTCCTCGTCGAGCCGTGCCAGGGTGCTCAGGTCGCCCAGCGCCTCCTCCAACCGGGACAGCCGACGCAAGTCGCGCGTGCAGGTCTCCAGCAGCCGCTGCGTCTCCTCGCGCTCCCGCCCCAGGGACAGCAGCCGCTCGCGCTCCTGGAAGTAGCGCGCCGGCCGATCCTTCAGCTCGCCGAGCTGTTGACGGACCTCCTCCAATCGCAGCAGCACCTGATTGAGCTCGGGGATCTTGCCCGTCTTCTTGAAGATCTCTCCGGCCCGCGTCTCCAGGTGCTTCTCCACCTCGGGCAGCCGGCGCGCCCCCCTCAGCCCCGCGGCGAACAACGCCCGGGAGACCCCGTCTTCCTGGGACAGGCGCTCGAAGCTGGACAGCTCATCCAGGCCGAAGGCGAAGACCTCGCAGAACAGCTCCCGGGAGACGTGCGCCAGCGCCTCGTCCAGCCGCGAGGCGCTCAGCTCCTGCCCCTGCGCATCCAACACCTTCACCGTCTTCTTGATGCGCTTCACCACCAAGGAGCCCGTGGCCGCGCTCACGAACAATTCGCCCGCCCGCGCCCCCACCTCGGGCTCGTACCGGGACTCCGCGCGGCCCTTCTTGTCGAAGCCGAACAACATGCCCCGGAGGAACGCGAGCAGCGTGCTCTTGCCCGCCTCGTTGGGCCCGTACAGCAGGTTGAGACCCGGCCGCAGCTCCAGCTCGTAGTCCGAGAAGTGGCCAAAGCCCTGGACGCGCAACAGCTCGACCCGCAGTCCCCCCTTCATCCCGCCTCCTCCTCGTGAAGCTCCTCCACCACCCGTGCCCCCGCCTCCTCCACCCACTCCGGCCGGAGAGGCTCCAGCGCATCCACGCCCAGGCGCCGCAAGCGCTGCGAGAGCGCGCGCAGCTCCTCCTCCTCCGCCCACAGCGCGGCCAGGGCCTCGGGGTCGCCCGTCAGGGACTCGGCCTCGGCGAGCAGCGTGCCGGAGAAGCCTCCCGCGAGCCGCACCGCCTCCAGGTCCAGCGCGGGCCGGCTCGTGTCGCGCAGGGACTCGAGCAGCACGGGCGGGTGACGCTGGGCGAGTTGCTCGCGCACTTCCGCCTCCAACTGAGCGAGCGCGCCGGGCCGGGCCAGCTCGCGATGCAGCGGCCCCCGGTCCGTGAGCGTGAGCCGCACCGCGTGGCCCTCCAGCTCCGCCGAGCAGTCCGTGTCCACCCGCTCCAGCAGGGCGTTCACGAGCGCGTCGAGCGAGACGAGCCCTGTGAGGGGAACCTCCAGCCGGTGCCAGCGCACGGTGTCCACCGGGACGAACCGGCGCCGTGTGCGTCCGTCCTCGACATCCACCAGCACACAGCCGCGCTCGCCCGTCTCGTTGACATGCCGGCCCTGCGGATTGCCCGGGTAGACGGCCACCGCGCCACCGGGGAGCGGGTACTCGGCGCGGGTGTGCACATGGCCCAGCGCCCAGTAATCGAGCCCCCGCGCGGCCAGATCCTCCAGCGTGCAGGGCGCGTAGTTGGCATGGCCCTCCACGCCGCCCAGGTTCGCGTGCAGCAGGCCCACCGTGAAGTCCGGTGCCGTGCGGCCAAAGCGCGCCGAGAGGTTCTCGCGCACCTCCGCGTCCGGATAGGAGAGGCCCTGCACCCGGCACACGAGCCGTCCCTGGCAGCGGACCTCGGCCTCTTCCCACCCGGCGCCGAACACCTTCACCGACTCCGGCAGGCCGAGGGTGCCCGTGTCCCCGCTCAGGGGATCATGGTTGCCATGGACGATGAAGGTCTGGATGCCCGCCACGTGCAGCCGCTCCAGTTCGCGCCGGAGCGCCAGCCGGGCGCGCACCGAGCGATCCTTCATGTCGAACAGGTCCCCGGCGAGTAACAGGAAGGTCACGCGCTCGCGCAGGCACAGGTCCACGATGCGGGAGAAGGCCCGGAAGGTGGCCTGCTGGAACGCGCCCAGGAGCCCCGAGTCGACGGGCACGCCCCGAAAGGGAGTATCCAGATGCAGATCGGCGGCGTGGACGAACTTGAAGTGCATCGCGAGGGCGCACAGTAGCCGCCCCCGGGAGGTCCTTCACCTTCCCCGCCTCCTGGATGCCCGCTTACTGACTCAGCGCCTGGGCTGACGCCGTGTGGCGATTCCGTTCGCCAGGCGCACCTGCTGCTTCCAGTGGCCATACAGGCGGCCTTGCGACGCGAGCCGATCCAACTCCCGCCGGGTCTCGTCGTCCACCGAGCCCGGGGGCGCGTCGCGGTAGGGCGTTCCGGGCAGCGGCATGAACGTATGACCATGAACCTTCGCGCCCACGTGCGCCAGGCGCCGCATCAACTCCAGCGTCGCCCGGACATCCTCGGGAGTCTCCCCCGGCAGGCCGAGGATGAAGTCCACGTTGGGCACGAAGCCCCACTCCACAGCCAGACTCGCCGCGCGCACCACCGTCTCCACGTCATGGCCCCGGCGCGTCTCCAGGAGGATACGCTCGCTGCCGGACTGGCCCCCGATGATGAGGTTGTCGTTGTCCACGTAGCGCTTGAGCAGGGCCAACGCCTCGGGCGTCACGTGCTCGGGGCGCACTTCCGAGGGGAAGGTGCCGTAGAACACCCGGCCCTCGGGACCCATCGCCTCGCGCACCGCGGCGAGCATCCGCTCCACGGCCTCCAGGTTCATCGACTCGTCCTGGGTGCCATAGGACATGGAGGTGGGAGTGATGAAGCGCACGTCCCGCTTGCCCGCCTCGCGCAGCACGCGCGTCCAGTGGACGATGTTCTCCACGGTGCGGTGCCGGAAGCGCGCCTTGTTCAGGAAGGGCGTCTGGCAGAAGCGGCACGCGTAGATGCACCCGCGCGTGATCTCGATGGCGCCGAACTTCATGTTCCTCGCCGCGAAGGGCGGGTAGTGGTCGAGCACCACGCCCTCGCCCCGGCCCCGAGGCACCACGCGCCCCTCCACGAGCTGGGAGAAGCCCCGCGTCTGCCGGGGATCTTCCCCGCGCATCATCCGGCCGAGCAGGTCCAGGAGGATGACCTCGCCCTCGCCCACCGCCACGAGATCGAAGCCCGCCTGGAGCGTCTGTTCCGTCTCGGCGGTGGCGTGCACTCCACCCGCGATGCACAACACCTCGCGGCCCGCCAGGTGCTCGCGCAACCAGGCCAGCTCCTCCGCCGCGGCGGGGAAGCTCGCCGAGTAGAAGGACCATGCCACGACCACCTGGTAGCCCTCGTCGAGACACTCGCGCACCGAGGCCAGCAGGGAGTCCCGGTCCCTCGGGAAGCGCAGGGCCACGTCCCGCCCCACCGGATCGGACTCCACCGCTCCCGCCAGGACGGTGAGGGCGTACTTGCCCGGGTACTGGTAGCTCAGGACGAGCGCGACCTTGTTCGTGGAGGACATCGCCCACGAACCTTAACACGCGCTCCCGCTCAGGAACGGTGCCGCTCGGCCACGCGGTAGAGCTGGGTGAGGGAACAGTCCAGCAGCGACTGACACGAGCGCATGTAGTGGTGTGCCCGGACAAAGGGCAACCAGACGCGCCGGCCCACGAGCACCTGGGCCTCCTCGAGCTTCCGGCGCGGGATCCACTGGCCGCCCAGGCGGCTTACCAGCACTTCGCCGAGGTAGGCGCCAATGGCGGGCACGGCGTGCGCGTCGATGTTCCGCCGCTCGAACACCCTCGGGAACTCCTCGTGCCAGAACTGATAGTCCACATCCGTCAACGACTCAGGCGTTGCCTCGAAGACGGAAGGCACCTTCGTGTGCATTAGCGCCACCAGGTGCTCGGCGAGGTCGCCGTAATGCTCGCGCGCCGCTTCCGGGTCGTCCACGTCCGGAGGAAGGGCCGCATCAGCGGGGCGCCACTCCGAGGGCTCTGGTGGTTGGTACGCGTTGAACCCGGCGATCTTCCGCTGGCGCTCATGAATGGCGACGCCATCCACCACGCGTGAGAGGAGCGGAGCCACGTCCGGATGGAAGCGGGGTTGCACGGGGGCGAGCGCGGCGCTGCGCTCGCGCAAGGTGCGCAGCACGGTGGCGTAGTCGAGGTCCGGCCGAAGATGCACATGGGCGCGGGCCTGGGCCTGACGTGCCTCGTCGCTGGCGAGATCCACGATGGTAGGCCACGTCACCAAGAGGACGGAGCCGTTGGGGAGTTCCTCGACCCTCCAGGCCGGAGTGGACAGCATGCGCTCGCGACCAACGGTTTCCACCAGCTTCGGGCCGAAGACATTCAGCCAGAAGACCTCGTAGATTTTATCGAACCCATCCCGGATGGAGGTCTGCATATCGCGGCCAAAGCGGGGAGCATCCGCGGCTCCCCTGTCCGCGACACTGTGCGCCGAGGCATGGGACACCGGATAGTGAGAAGCCCAGGCGCGCAACAACTCCATGACCTGGAGACAGCGCTCCGCCTCCGCGAAGAAGGAGAGCGGTTGCACCGTGGCCATGATGTTCAATTCAGGAGCAAGAGGAGAGAAGGAGAGACCAAGTGACATCTCCAACGTGGGCCAGTGGGTGCGATAGAAATAGCTGCCGGTGCTTCTTTCGCCACGCCGCTCCTCCAGCGCATTCCAAAAGGTAGCGCGAGAGTATCTGCGCCGCCGCTTGCCGCTGACGACCTCTGGCATCCACCCACCGGAGTACCTCTCAGTCGCCTGGAGAAAGGGTTCCAGCGCGTCCTCCAGTGCCACCTTGGGCTCGAACGCACCGACAAACGTGAGCCGGAGACTGTCCTCCGCGTTCGAGCCGCGAAGCTCCAACACCTTCATTGGAAAGATACCTCCACTCCCGGCACGTCGATCCGGGCGCTGTTCACGGCGGCGTCCAATATGTCTACATCCCTGGGCTTGAGCTGGCCCCCCTCATAGATGAGACGAACCCTCGAGACTGTCACCTCGCTCCTTTCGGGGAGAAGGGGACGAAGGGAGGAACGGCGAATGTCGAGAGTCCTACCGTAATACCGCAGTGCTTCACTCGCGTCCGCAACCAGCTGCGCTGTCAAAGACTCTGGCCCCAGTCCCGAGAGGTCCCGGCTCTTGAAGCTGAATGTCTCGACGCGAGGCGGCCGTCCAGTGGACTCGCCCTCTTCAATGACGAGAACATCCGCGTAGCGCAAGCCAGGGCCCGGTTTCCTCACGCCCACGTACACCTCGACACGAGGCTTGTTGGAACTGGCATCAGAACACCTGTGTTAGTGGGAATCGATGTGACGACGGTGGTTTTGCTTGGACCCACGTGACCGCCTTCCTCGAGTGAGGGCTGCCTGGATGCGCTGCTCGACCGCGGGTGTCAGCCGGAAGCAGAAACTGCCCCCCGGCAGAGTGCGCTCGGGCGTGAGGATGCCCTTCCTTATCCAGTACCGCACGGTGTTCCAAGTTACTCCGTACTTCTCGACGAGGCCGCTAGTGGAGTAGCGGCCATCTGGCAGACGGCTCGGCGGGCGCGGGCGGCCACTGACGTGTAGGCCGGGCGGTGGCTTGCCCGGCTCGTAGCCCTGGGCGCGCGCCTTGGCCAGCAGCGCCTCCAGTTGGGGCGTCATCTCGAACCAGAAGGGCTCCGTCCCACGTTTGGGCATGGGCGTGCGGCTGTGCACGGGGATGAGCAGGCCGCGTCTGACCCAGTGGTGGATCATCGCGACCGTCACCCCGAAATGCACGACCAGTCCTCTGGTGGAATAGAGCCCCTGCTCGTCGCGCTCGGGCATTTGCGTGTTGCATCCTCCCGGGCGTCGCCCAGCAGCAATGTTGCGTCGCGTACGAAGGACCGCCACGAGCCGCGTGTTGAAGGCGCGGCGCAGGCCGCTCTTGAAGCCACGCCGGTTGAGGTCCTCGGCTATCTGCGTATCGGAGTAGTGCTGCTGGGCCAGGCGCCGGATTTCGGCGATGACCTGTGGCGGCGTCCTTCTGGCCTCATGCATGGTCGGCCGAGGTACCAGCAACTCCGTGATGGCCCCCGTCTTCCAGAGGATTCGGATGCGGATGGCGCGCTTTGGCACTTCCACCGGCAAGAGCACTACTTCCTGGACGAGCAGCCGCAGTATCCGTTTCTTGTCCGAGTTGGTCGTGGTCGGCGCGTTCCACAGGCCAGGCAGATCACGAGCGAGCGCCAGTATCTTCTTCTTGTCCTCTTCCGACAGTTCCAGCTTGCGCGTACTCCTGGCCTGCTCGTATTCGTGCTCCACCTGAGCGAGTTCCTGGAGCTTCTGATTCCAGCGTGTCTCCAGCGTGCGGGCCACTACTCGATTCTCCGGTTCCACAGCGTTGTACTGGCGCTCGGCGTGCTGAGCCTCGTAGCGCGCCCGCTCCAGGCGCAACTTCCACTGGCGGTCCACATCCGCGGCCTGCCGTTCGACTTCCTTGAGGACCGCCAATGAGAGGTCCAGCTCGGGCGGCGCGAATGCCGCGAGCATGGTCTCCACCACCTTGTCATCAACGCGGCGCGCGACGGTGGACCAGCAGTTTCCCTCACCGTAGTTGTGCCGGCTGCACTGATAACTGGGGGAGTGGGCGACGGGGTAGACAGGGCTCATCCGTCGGCCACACTTGCCACACAGCACCAGCCCCTGGAGGAGCGCCTGTCCATTGCGAGGAGCGCCGCGTCCATGGACATACCCGCTCCTGACCGCATTTTCTTCTATCCGTTTCAAGTTCTCCAGATGTTGTTCCCAGGTGATGTACCCGGGGTGTGCATCGCGGAAGAATGCATGCCACTGCTCACGGGCCTCGAGTTTCTCCTGCTTGCGACGCACCTCGCCTTTGACGAGGACACGCCGCTCATGGGTGCGTCCCCAGACGTAGGCACCGGCGTACACCGGATTGCGCAGGATGGAGAGGGCATGCGGGACGTCCAGCGCATGCCAACGGATTTCGGCGGGAGCGCCCCGGTGGGCATGCCGCGAGGGGAAGAGCAGCTTGTTGCGGGCGAAGTAACGCACGGTGCCGCTGACACTGCCTTCCAGGCGGAAGCGCTCGAAGAGAAGGCGGATGGCCTTCTGCACCTGCTCGTCGGGGTCGATGACGAGCGCGCCGTTGTCGAAGACGTAGCCGGTGGGAGGGGGGAAGACGAGCTCTCCCTTCTTGGCCTTGTGCAGGATGCCGCCTCGCAGGCGCAGGTGCATGGAGTGGCGCTCGGCGTCACTCATGGTGCCCTTCATGCCCAGCACCAGCCTGTCGTTGAAATCGTTGGCGTCGTAGACACCATCGTCATCGATGATGAGCGTGTCGGAGAGCGCGCACAGGTCCAGCAGCCGATGCCAATCCGCCGAGGAGCGCGCCAGGCGTGACACCTCCAGCGACAAGACGGCGCCCACCTTGCCGAGGCTGACCTCGGCCGTCAGCCGCTGGAAGCCCTTGCGCTGGGTTGCACTGGCGCCGCTCTGGCCGAGGTCCTCATCAATGACCTCGACCTGGGCGGCGTCCCAGCCGAGCGTCTTGGCCAGCTCCACCAGGGCGTACTGGCGTTCGGTCGACTCGCGATGCTCATGGACCTGCAACAGGGTGGACTGGCGGATGTACACCAGAGCGGGTCTGGCCAGGTGCTCGGGCCGAATCTTGGTGGTCATCGCTTGTCTCGTGTCTTGAGGGAGCTTCGGTGGTGGCCTTGAGCAGCACGTCGGCCAGCACGCCCAGCAGCTCGTGCCGGGCCGCCGCAGTCAGTGCGGCGTAGAGCGTGCCCGGCGGTGGCCGACCGTGGGGGCTTCTCGTTCGACGTACTACTTTTCTGGTCATAAGGCTGCGACCTATGCTTCAAGTCGTCAAGAAGGGCACTCAGCTCGCGGAGCGATTCAGGGTGTAGCTTCGGACATTTCCCTCGGAACTCGACCGGAGTGGGCCAGGGCCTCAAGTCCGTCCAGTCCTCGGGGAGCTTGGCGGGTCGGCCATCAGGAAAGAGCAGCACGACACAAGGGCGTCCGAGGTGCCGGATGTGCTGTAGCAGAGGAAGCCTACGGCCTGCGAACGGATGGAGTGGATGGGTGATGACCACCGAATTTCGCGACCATTGCGACAATGAGGGGGTGCGTCGATGGGGGCTTGTTGAAGTCCCCGAGAAAGCGGCGCTGGGCCCGAGGCAAGAGCGCGTCCTCGCGCAGCACCTTCACCATGAGGCGCTCGAAGGTCAGCCCCCGGGCGAACCATCCCCACATCCGCTCGTAGGACTCCCATCGCAAAGGCCCCTTGGTGCTCTTGCCCTCCTTGAGTTCCCCCAGGCGTCTCTCGTAGTACTCGACGTACTCACGCCAGCGTGGATTGCCTCGGGCCTCGGGCGGCGGGACCTCGAGGGAGGGAGGTTGCCGCTCCAGCACCGTCACGTCCCTGGACAGGCGCGGGCCCGTGGCCTCCAGTTCTACTCGCGCCAGTTTGGCCTCCACCACCTCGCGGGTGAGGCCCACGTGCTCGTCCACCAACGAGGCCAGGCCCCCGGCACGCGCCGCACCGCGCCCCACCTCCGAGGAACCCGTGGCCCCGGGCCTGGCCTTGGACATCAACGCCTGTGCCCTCGCCACATCTCCTCGGGCCTCGCGTAACGCCAGGGCGGCGTCCACGCCTCCCACGGCCACGAAGCGACCCGCCTCCCGGCTGGCTCGGATGTCCCGGGCCAACTCGCGCATCCCCTCCCCACCCAGCAGCCCCTCCAACCGCCGCGCCACCTCCTTGAGGCCCCTCAACCGCAGTTCCATTGCCTGGAGCCCGTGCAAACGGTGCGTCCCGCCCACCGCGCTGCCACGCGCCTCGGACAGGACGCGCAGACTCCGCCCGCCCGCATACAGCGCCCCCAACAGCATCGCGGGCGCGAGCTCGCGTGTGGCCTGCTCGTACTGGCCCTGGGACAACGAGGAGAGGCCCTGGCCCGTACCGGCCACCAGGTAATAGAAGCCCAGCGGCACACCGAACGTCGCCGCATCGAGGCTTCCCACCGCCACGCTCCCTGGAGCGAAGTGCCTGAGCGCCAGGGCTTGCTCCACCTCATGAAGGGCGTCCCGGTAGGGTGCGGGCAACTGCTCCCGCCTCGCGGAAAACTCGGTGTAGCGAGCGCCGTCACTCGCCTGGCTGGAGGACAGGGCATCCCGGGCCGCGCGACCCAGCCCCCGCAGCACGTCACTCGCCCGTTCGCTCCTGTCCGGGTACGCCGAGAGCGACAACCCTCGCGCCTCCAACTCCTCGCGCACGGCGGGCATGAGCGCCAGCGTCTGACCCAACTGTTTGTCCCGGGCCAACAGCCGCAGCACCGCCGCTACGTCGTCGTCATGGGCCGAGTGCAGGACGAAGAGGGCGAACACCTCCGCGTAGAAGAGGCCGTAACGCTCGGTGGCGGCGAGCAGGAAGGCGACACGCTTGCGGTGGAGGATTCCGGCGGCGTCCTCACGCACGGGCCCCAGGGCGCCGAGGCGAACAGCGGACCAATCATCCAGCGCCTCCACCAACCGGGGCATGTCCACCCGCTGCTGCAATGCCACGTACTCGCCGGGCGAGGCACACGTCAGGAAAGGGGCCAGCAACGCCTCTGCGTCGCCAGAGGACAGGTCGGGCCAGCCCGGCGGCACGGGCACTCCCCCACAGGCGAGCGCATCCCCCGCCTTGCCCTCCACCGGAGAACCATCCGTCGGCATGGAAAGGCCGCCCGCCCCTCCCGTCGCCCACGTCGAGATAGGCGAAGTGGCCGGCCATGGCGGCAGGTCCATACCGCTCGTCAGGCTCTCGGGCGATGCCGTGGCACACCCCGCCAGGAACACGAGCACCGACAAGGCGAGGAGCACCGGGACGACGGCTGGCGTCGTGACAGGACTCCTCGTGGGAATGAATGAACGGGTTTTCGTCGGCATGACAGGCGCATCTCTGGCGGCACCTCCATCCCGAAGAGGACGACGAGCATGCGCGCAAGAGCCTGAACGTACCACTTTGGTGGGTACGGCCTTCCGAGACGCGACGCGTAGGGTTCCCACACGCCCAACCGCTCTCAAGGGAGTGATTCCATGCGCCTCGCGTCCCTTCTCCTTCCCTCGCTTCTCACCAGCGCCTGTGGCCCTGGTGAACACATCTCCGACAACGCCCCGGCAAACACTGTCGTCTCCCTTCAAGAGCGCCCATCCGAGGCCACCGCCGCCCTCACCTTGACGAAGACCCACGACTGCCTCCGGTTCGTCCACATCGACACCGACATGACGAGCTTCAGCATCGCTCACATCGTGAACGTCATGTCGGACGGAAGCGTGATCTCCACTTGTCACCTGGAGGGTGTGCTCCAGGGAAGTGGCTCCAGCGTGTTCCGGGGCGATCAACCCGAGGCCCAAACAGGTCAATGCACCGTCCACGCGTCCGCCAATGGCACCCCGACCGGCGAGAGCTGGACGCTGGACCTCAACGCCACGAAATACCGAACGGACAGCCTGGGCACCTACCGTAAACAGGGCAGTCCCCAGGATGGACTCGTCTACGCCCTGGCATGCAGCACGCGTTAGCCACCCGCCTCCACCGCCAGACGCAGCTCTCGGAACATCCGCGCCAGGTCCGCGGGGCGGTAGTGCGCGTTGAGTCCGCTCGGATTGGGAAGCACCCAGACGCGGGTGCCCGCCAGCAGCTCCGGCTGCAATCCCAGCAGGGCCTTCGGCTTGCCAAACGCCGTGCGCCACGCGCCGATGCCCAGCACCGCGAGGTAGCGCGGCTGATAGCGCCGCACCTTGGCCTCCAGCTTCCGTCCGCCCTCGGCGTAGTCCCGCGCCGTCAGAGAATCCGCCGCGACCGAGGCCTCCTCCACCACGTTGGTGATGCCATAGCCGCGCACGAGCAACTCGCCCTGCTCGTGGGGGGCGAGCAACCGGTCCGTGAAGCCCGAGGCGTACAGCGCCGGCCAGAAGCGGTTGCCCGGCCGCGCGAAGTGGTGGCGCACCACGGCCGAGTACACGCTCGGGTTGATGCCGCAGAAGAGGACCTTCAGGCCGGGAGCGATGACGTCCACCATCTTCGCTCCCACCGCGGCCAGCAGCTCCTCCTTCGTGGGTCTGTGAGTCGACTTCAGGCGTTCCTCCCGGTGACTCGACCTCTACCGTCGGGCCCGCCCCGCTATTCCCCACTCCCCGCGAGCGCCACGAGCCGCTCCCAGACCGCGCGCACGTGCCGCTCCTCGGTGCGCACCGCGCCGATGGCCAGGCGCAACACGTAGCGCGCGGGTGCCCCGTCCACGCCAGGCAGCACCGTATGGGAGAGGAACGCCTGGCCACTCGCGTTGAGCCGCTCCAACAGCAGGCGGTTGCGCGTGTCCGTGTCCGCCGGCGCCTCGCCCGGCCGGGGCTTGAGCCGGAAGCACACCAGGGCGAGCGAACGAGGCACGGCCAGCTCGAAGCGCGCGTCCTCCTCGACCCACGCCGCGAAGCGCTCCGCCAGCCGGATGTGCTCGCGCACGTAGTCGCGCAGCCCCCGGGCCCCATAGTGGCGCAGCACGAACCACAGCTTCAGCGCGCGGAAGCGGCGGCCGAGTGGCACCTGCCAGTCCCGGTAGTCGATGACCGCACCGCTCGCGCTGGCCGCGTTGCGCAGGTACTCGGGCGTCACGCTCAACGCGTCGATGAGGGCCTTGCGGTCCCTCGTGTAGAAGGCATCGCAGTCGAAGTTGGTGAGCAGCCACTTGTGCGGGTTGAAGGCGAAGGAGTCCGCCACCTCCAGCCCCTCGCGCAAGCCCGAGTACTCGGGGCACAGCAGCGCCGAGCCCGCCCATGCCGCGTCCACGTGCAGCCATCCGCCCGAGGCGCGCACCCCGGTGCGCTCCCACACCTCGCCCACCGCGCGCACCGGATCCATCGCCCCCGAGGACGTCGTCCCCAGGGACGCGCACACGAAGAAGGGCTGGCGGCCCGCGGCCAGGTCCTCGCGCACCGCCTTCTCCAGCAGGTCCGGGCGCAGCGCGTAGCCGCCGTCCGTGTCGATCTGCCGCAGGTGCACACCGTCCTGCGCCCCGCTCGCCACGCCCGCGAGCATGGCCGCCTTGAGCACGGAGGAGTGCGTCTGGGTGGAGGTATAGGCCACCCACTCCGCCTCGCGGCCGAGCGCGCGCCGCGCCCGCTCACGCGCCGCCACCAGCGCCACGAGCACGGCCTCGCTGGCGGTGCCCTGGATGACGCCGCCGCCCGTGCCCGAGCCCGATTGGAAGGAGGTGGGCAGGCCGAGCAGCTCGGCCAGCCAGTCCAGCACGCGCGTCTCCATCTCGGTGGCCGCGGGGCTGGTGGACCAGAGCATGCCCTGCACGCCCAGGCCCGCGGACAGCAGCTCGCCGAGCACCGCAGGCCCCGAGGCATTGGACGGGAAGTAGGCGAAGAAGGAGGGGGACTGCCAATGGGTGAGGCCCGGCAGCACCACGTCCTCCAGGTCGCGGAAGATGGCCTCCCAGCCCTCGGCGCCCTCGAGGCCCTCCTCGGGCGCATGCGCGGGCAGCTTCGCCGCCACCTCGCCCGGCGCCACCGCCGCGCGCACGGGGAAGGACTCCAGCCGCGCCCAGTAGTCGGCGATCCAATCCACCATCCGGTGGCCCAGCCGCCGGAACTCCTCCGGGCTCAGGTGGGGCACCGCCTTCTCACGCGCATCACTCATCTCGGATTCCTCCTCGCGGGGTGCCTCTTACGACAGCCCCACGAGGATGGGTAGCGAGCGCGAGGGCGCGTCTACCGGCGCCGCCACCGCCGCGGCAGCCCGGCGAGTCCCAACAGCGCCAGGACGCCGAGTGCGCCGCCGGTGCTCGAGCACCCCACGGCGTGGGCCTGCTCGCCCGGCGGAAGCACGGTTCCCGTTCCCGGCGTGGGCGACGAGGAGTCCACCGGTGTCTCGCCCGCCGGAGGCACTTCCGTCCCGGGCCCGGACCCGGGCGTCCCCGCGTCCACCGGCGCGGGCGTGCCCGCGTCCACCGGTGCTGGCGTCCCCGCGTCCACCGGCGCGGGTGGGGGCGCTGGAGGGGGCATCACGTCCGCCAGTTGCGTCGCCTGCGTGTAACCATCGTGGTAGACGACGCCCACGGGCTTCACGGTGTCGCTGCGGTAGAGGCCCAGCTTCAGGTAGACGCCATCGCCCTCGTACAGCGTGGCGTGCTTGTACTTGGACAACACGCGCTGGCCGTTGAGCCACAGCTCCACGAAGCCCACGGACGCGTCCGAGGACCACTTCACGTGGAAGACGAAGTCCTGCCACACGCCGCGCACGAGCTTCGTCTTCCAGGGCGTGGCGCTGTCGGCGAGCGTGAGCCGCATCTCCTCGCCCTTGACGAAGAATTCCACCGGCGGCGAGCCACAGCACCCCGAGTGGTGCCACTGGGTGAAGACCTGCCACGCGTCCACGCTCGGGTAGTCCGAGGGGAACATCACCTGCCAGCGGTAGTAGTACTCCGAGCCCTCCTTCTCCTGCCCCTGGTAGACGAGTTCGTTGCGATTGCCGCTCGAGTCGATGGGATCATCGCCCTGACGCACCGTGGCCTTGAGGGCGTATTTGCCCTGGAAGGCGGGCGACTGCACGATCTGCAACCGGTCCGCGCTCACCCGTTGCGCGCGGGTGTACTGCGTGATGCCTCCCGTCTCGAAGTCTCCCCTCCAGACGACGCCCGCCCACGACAGGCCCGGCATCAACACGGCGAACAGCGCAAGCAGGAGTCTTCTCAATGGGCCTCCTCGGAAACGTCTGGCATCCAACGGTGGGGGCCCACACTTTCATGTTCGGCTTTTATTTCAAGCGGCTGTTATTTCTATGGCCTTGACCGCAGAGCAGACAGGCATTGGAGCGCCTGGTGCCGGGTCTGTCGTCCGCCAACACGGACGCTGCAAAACTGTGCTCTGGAGGATGCCGGGAAACCGGCCCTTGCTTGACGGGGTGCTCGCGCGGCCAAAGGGTACGGGGGTGAATTCCCAGGACGAGGCCCTGATCGAGCTCGGACGCGCACTGCGCTCCGCCGGCTACCATTTCATCACCGTGACGCCCGAGACCCATCGGCGCGTCAACGCCCGCCGCGCCTCGGAGACGGCGCGCTCGCCGCGCGATGTGTTTGGCTGGAACCGGCCCTTCACCGCGGAGGTGCTGCCCTCCCCCATGCTGGCGCTGTTGGACCGCGCGCGGATGGTGGAGAAACAACCGGATGGGCGGCTGCGCAGCCTCGTGCGCTACTCCAGCCTGGGCCCGGGGCTCTACCTCCACGAGGCCTATCCCACGTCGCAGAAGGACGCCGTCTTCTTCGGTCCGGACACCTACCGCTTCGCCTCCCTGCTCACGCGCGTGCCGGGCCACTTCCGGCGCGCGGTGGACGTGGGCTGTGGCTCGGGGGCCGGCGGCCTGTCCATCGCCCACCGGGTGGACACGCTCGTGCTCGCCGACGTGAACGAGCGGGCGCTGCGCTTCTCGCGCATCAACGCCGCGCTCAACGGGGTGTCCCACGTGGAGGTGCTCACGAGCGATGCGCTGGGCGGCGTGCCGGGCGAGGTGGATCTCGTCATCGCCAACCCGCCCTACCTGGTGGACGAGGGCGCGCGCACGTACCGCGATGGCGGCGGTCCCCACGGCGTGGACTTGTCCGTGCGCTTCGCCCGGGAGGCCCTGCGCCGCCTGTCCCCCCGCGGCACGCTCGTGCTCTACAGCGGCGCGCCCGTGGTGGATGGCGAGGACCAGCTGCGCGCGGCGCTCGCCCCGGTGCTCGCCGAGGCCCGGGCCCACTTCCAGTACGAGGAGCTGGACCCGGATGTCTTCGGCGAGGAGCTGGAACAGCGGCCCTACGCGAACGTGGAGCGCATCGCCGTGGTGTCGCTCGTGGCCACGCGCCCGGCGTGATGAATCTGTGACACGAGGCACGCGGCGCTGCCACCCGCCAGGTGGAACTGGTCCAACCGGACCTCCACCGGCCGGCGGCCCAGCGCTCGCAGCAGGGACATCACCTGGGGGGCCCGCGCGCCCACCAGCACCGTGTTGCCCACCTCCACGAGGTTGAGCCCGAAGACGAGCGCTTCCTCGTAGGGCACGCGCAGCACGCGGTTGACGCCCTCGGTGCGCGCGAGCGTGCGCAAGGCCTCGGGCGTGAAGGCCTCCTCGCAGACGAGCACTGTACCGTCGGACAACACGTGCAGCGCGGTATCCAGGTGGTAGAGGTGCGGATCGCGCAGTTCCAGGGGCGTCACCGGCGCGTCGAGGAAGACCTCGAGCATCATCGCCGCGCGCTCCGAGGAGCGCTGGCCGTAGCCCAGCAGCGCCCCGCTCGCCCGGGGCAGCATCGCCAGATCCCCTCCCTCGAAGTGCGCCGAGGGAGGGCTGAAGACCTCGAAGCCCAGGGTGTCCAACACACGCGCCCGCGCCCGCTGCTCCTGCTGGCGCTCGCCGTGGACGGGCGAGGCGAGCAGCGCCCGCATCCGCCCGCGCTGGGAGTGCAACACGGCGTTGTCCTTGGCGAACACGGAATCATACGCGCCGTGAACGAAGGGCAGGGAAATCAACTCGGCGCCGGCCTCGACGAGGGCGCGACGGTAGGCCTGATGTTGGGCTCGGGCGTGACGCCAGTTGACGGCGCCAATCTTCATATGTGGGTTGATGCTCCAAGCCACCTGATAGGCACAGTCCACCGTCTGGATGGTGCACTGATTCCTCTCACAACGAATCTCACTGATCGCGAATGTCAGCGACGACTGGCTTGTGACCGCGAGCATCCCCACCTTCTCCCCTGTATGTGCCTCGGCATCAGGCCGGGGCACCAGACAGGAGGGTGTGCACCATGGCGGGGTTTGGAGAGAGCGGGGGCTCGGAGAATGTGCAACTCGGTGCGCTCCTCGGTGAAGGGGCGAGCGAGCAGGAACAGAACGCGCTCCACCGGGTGCTTCTTCAATTCAACAGAACGCGTCTGCGGCCAAAGCTTCCGCATGAGGATTGGCGCGAGGAGGTGACGCGCGAGACGCGGCTGCGTCTGCTGGAGGGAGAGTTCGTCGAGCGCGAGCGCGCGCTCGTGGCCGAGCGGGCCGCCGAGGCGCCCGAGGAGCCCGAGGCCTTCGTGGCCTGGTTCGAGGAGCTGAAGCAGACGGGCCCGGGACAGGGAGACCCCCTCTTCGCGTGGCTCGCCACGGAGGCGCCGCTGGAGCCCTTCCACTGGTTCCTCACCCAGGAGTTCGCGGGCGAGGCGGGCTTCGATGACCTGGTGGCGCTGACGCAGGTGAAGCTGCCCACGCAGGCCAAGCTGGAGCTGGCGCGCAACTACTGGGACGAGATGGGCCGGGGCCGCGAGGACGCGATGCATGGGCCCATGCTGTCGCAGCTCGCCACGGCGCTCACCCTGCGCCCCACGGACGAGGGCACGGTGTGGGAGGCGCACGCGCTGGCCAACCTCCTCGTCGCGCTCGCCGCCAACCGCCGCTACACCTACCAGTCGGTGGGCGCGCTCGGCGCGGTGGAGCTGACGGCGCCGGGACGCTCGGCGTGCGTCAACGCGGGCCTGCAACGGCTCGGCTTCAAGATGCCGGTGCGGCGCTACTACGCGGTGCACGCCACGCTGGACGTGAAGCACTCCGAGGCGTGGAACCGCGAGGTGCTCAAGCCTCTGGTGGCGGCGAATCCCCGCGTGGCGCGGCCCATCGCGGAAGGCGCGCTGATGCGCCTCAACGCGGGCGCCCGGTGCTTCGAGCGCTACCGCCGCGAGCTGGGGCTGAAGCTGTCCCGGGCCTGAGACGCACACCGGCCCGTGAAGTGTCCACGGGGAGTCACCGGGCGGACGCGTCCCTCGACGTGACACCGCCCGGGGGCAGGGGAACGCGGCATCCTCCCTTCCCTGTCCCCGTGGTCGAGGCACCATGAACTTCGTCTTCATCTCTCCCCAGTTCCCGCCGCACTTCTACCTCTTCGTCCAGGCGCTCCGGGAGCAGGGGTTCCGAGTGCTCGGACTGGGAGATGCGCCCTACGACTCGCTGCGCCCGGAGCTGAGGGAGTCACTCACCGAGTACTTCTACACGCCCAACCTCACCGACACGGACGCGATGGTGCGCGCGGTGGGCTACTTCACCTGGAAGCACGGCCTCATCCACCGCATCGAGTCGCTCAACGAGAGCTGGCTCGCGGTGGAGGCCACCCTGCGCGAGCACTTCAACATCCCGGGACTGCGGCCCCCGGACATCGCCCGGCTGCGCAGCAAGTACGGCATGGCGGTGGTGTTCCGCGCCGCGGACATCCCGCATCCGCTGTGCGAGAAGGCAGTGGACGCTCCGCAGGTGAAGGCCTTCGCCCAACGCGCGGGCTACCCCATCGTCATCAAGCCGGACGTGGGCGCGGGAGCGGCGCGCACCTTCAAGCTGTCCTCGGACGAGGAGGTGGACGCCGCCATCATCCAGCCCCTGGCGGATGCCGTGGTGCAGAACTTCATCAAGGGACAGATGCTCACCTACGACGGCTTCGTGGACGCCAAGGGCCGCGTCGTCTTCGCCATCAGCCACCAGTACCTCGACGGCATCATGGAGGTGGTGAACGAGGCGCGCGACTCGGCCTTCTGGACGCTGCGCGAGCTGCCTCCGGAGCTGGAGGCCATCGGCCGCAAGACGCTGGCGGCCCTGGGCCTGCGCGAGCGCTGGTTCCACCTCGAGTTCTTCCGGGGAGAGGACGGGCGCTTCCTCGTGCTCGAGGCGAACCTGCGCCCCCCCGGAGCGACCATGACGGACACGATGAACTACGCGTGTGACGCGGACGTCTACCGGCTGTGGGCCCGCATGCTCACCGGCGAGGACATGGACGGCATCCGGCTCGAGGCGCACTTCCACGCCGCTCACATCACCCGCCGCCACCACCACCGGCACTACCAGCTCTCGCGCGAGCAGTTGCTGGAGCGGCTCGGCGGCAACCTCCTGCTCCACGGCCCCACGCCCCCCGCCTACCGGGTGAATCTGGGCGACGAGATGTACCTGGTGCGCTACACCAGGATTGAGGATCTGCATCAAGCCATCTCCTGGGCTCATGCCCAGGTGCGTTGAAACGTGTCAGGCAGCCGGGCGAGCACGAAAGCCAACGCAACGCGTCGCATCCGGAAGGACGGGAACGGCTGGCGGTTCCCCTCGGTGGTGTAAGGTGATTTCTCGCAGCGCCCTCTCCCAAGGGGGGAAAGAGGCGCGGGTGCCCCCATGCTCGTCTTGCGCGATGTCCAGAAGACCGATTTGCCCGGCCTGAAGCGGCTCGCCGCGGTGCTCAACACCGTCAACCTGCCCAACAACGAGGAGACGCTCGAGGCCATCATCGACAAGTCCGTGAAGAGCTTCTCGGACAAGGTGAAGGATCCCTTCGAGCGCGAGTACCTCTTCGTGCTGGAGGACGTGCGCAACGAGCTGATCATCGGCACGTCCATGGTCATCGCGCAGCACGGCACCTACGAGGCGCCGCACATCTACTACGACGTGTCCGAGCGCGAGCACTACTCGGCCAGCATCGGCCGGCACTTCCGGCACAAGGTGCTCTCCATCGGCTACAACTACGAGGGCCCCACGGAGATTGGCGGCCTGGTGGTGGATCCGCCCTACCGCGCCACGGCGGACAAGCCCGGCAAGCAGCTGTCCTACGTGCGCTTCCTCTTCATGGCCATGCACAAGCGGCTGTTCCGCCCGCGCGTGCTCGCCGAGCTGCTGCCTCCGCTGATGCCCGACGGGCGCAGCCTGCTGTGGGAGGCGTGCGGCAAGAAGTTCACCGGGCTGGACTACCAGGACGCGGACCGGCTCAGCCGGCAGAACAAGGAGTTCATCAAGGAGCTCTTCCCCTCCTCGGACATCTACGCCTCGCTCTTCCCCGAGCGCGTGCAGAAGGTGCTCGGCGAGGTGGGCCCCAACACCCAGGGCGTGCAGCGGATGCTCGAGCGCATCGGCTTCCGCTACGTGGAGCGCATCGATCCCTTCGACGGCGGCCCGCACTTCGAGGCCAACCTCGCCGACATCTCCCTCGTGCGCCGCTACCGCTCGGTGAAGCTGGCCGCGGAGGACTTCGACATGCAGGGGGATGACGTGCTCGTCGGCTACGAGCGCGAGTCGGGACGCAACCGCTTCCGCGCGGTGCGCACCATGGCCCGGCTGGACGACAAGACGGCCTACCTGCCCGCGCGCGCCAAGCAACTGCTGGACGCGCCCGCGGGCGCCCGGCTCTCCATCATCCCCTTCGACTGAGCCGCTCCCGGGCCCGCCTCACCGGGCGGCCGGAGCCCGCACCACTCGGTGCTCGCCACGCAAGAGCGCGAGCCACCGCTCTCCGGCCTCCACCGAGGGACGGCCAGGTTCCATCACGGCGAGCGCCAGGTGGGTGGTGGGCAGGACGGCGTCCAGCGACGTCGGATCCAGATCCAACACCCCACCCCCCTCGAGCCCCACGCGCACCCAGGCATGGGGCCGGGCCGGACCCCCGTCCACGACGAGCAGGCCCTGCACCAGCGCCACGCGCTGCCCCCGCGCCGCCGCCCGGGCCGCGAAGCGCGAGGCATGCGCCAGACACCCGCCCGCCTCGCCCTCTCCCGTGTCGCTCCAGTCCGCCGCGCTCGGCAGCTTCTCGGGAAAGGCCGCGTGGACCTCCCGCGCGAGCGCGCGTGCCGGCGCCTCCCGCCACTCCGTCAACCACGCGGGGCGCCGCGCGAGCGGCCAGGGAGGCTCGAAGCCGAGCACGCCCCGGCTGCCCTCCACCGGCACGCCGTCCACGAAGAGCTCCGGCGGCGCGCGCAGCCGCGTGCCCGGGGGCACCTGGGTGAAGCGCGATTCCCCCACCTCCAGCGCGACCATCCGCCCCCGCGAGTCATAGCGCGCGGAGAAGGGCTGGCCGAACAGCGTCCCCTCGACACGGTCCTCCTGGAGGGAGGTGACGCAGTGGGGCCCCTCGCGTCCGGACAGCTCCTCCCGGCCGAGCACGCATCCGCTCGCGGGCGGTTTGTGCCACAGCCACAGCGCCTGGGACACGCTCGAGCGGCCCACCACGGCGCCCTCCTCGCCCAGCGTCACCGTCTCCTCCCGCGTGCGCTGCCCCACGTGCTCCCCGCGGGTGTGCAGGTGCCGTGAGGTGTAGGTAAAGCGCCGGGCCTCGGGGGAGAGCGAGAGGGTGACGAGTCCGACCGGAACGCCCTTCCAGGCGAACACAAAGCGGGCCTGCTCGGTCGTGGGGGCCGGGGTCTCGCCGCCCCTTGCTGGCAGTGCGAGCAGGAGCACGGGCAGAAGCACGCGCCGGGCGCTCCCGCGCGACGAGATGAGGACCCCATGGGCGAGGCGGGATACGGTGGTGGGACCTCGGTCTCTCATGCACCTCTACAAGTACCTCCTTTCGTTCAGCGTCGTCATCGGGCTCACCCTCGGAATCCTGACGGGCGGACTGCTGCACCTCGTCGCCGGTCAACCCATGACCCCGTCGAGCTGGGCCGTGTTGCTGATCGGCACGCCGTTGCTGCTCATGGCGGCGACCTACGCCTTCTGGACGCTGTGGGCGAACCGGCGCCTGCAGGAGCGGGCCAGCCTGCTCACGCGCCTGGCCGAGGGAGACCTCACCAACAGCGCCTACAATGGCCTGCGCGATGAGCGCGAGGTGCGCCGGCTGCTCTACTCCCTGCGCCGGGCGCTCACCCAGGTGCAGCGGGTGACGGGCAACGTGCGCCGCACCTGCCAGGGCGTGTCCGAGGAGGTGCGCGTGCTCTTGGAGGCCGCGCACCGGCAGAGCGGCGCGGTGGAGCGCTCGCAGCAGTCGGTGCTCAGCATGGGCCAGAGCATGCAGGCGGCGGGCAAGCGCGTGACGCAGCTGGAGAGCTTCATCCAGGAGACCAACGGCTCACTCACGGACATGACGGAGCGGCTCGGACAGGTGGCCGAGGCGCTGCTCGCGCTGGACGACTTCTCGCACCGCACCACCCAGCAGGTGCAGGCCATGAGCGAGCGGCTGCACCACATCGCCTCCTCGGGTGACGAGCTGGGGCGCTTCGCCAGCGAGGCGGAGGCCTTCGTGCAGCTGGTGCAGACGGGCATCGACGCCGTGCGCCACCGCGCCTCGGAGACCAACCAGCTCGCCCACGCGGTGACGGCCACCGCCGAGCACGGCGCGGTGCTCGTCAACGACTGCGTGCAGGGCATGTACCGGGTGGAGGAGACGGTGCGCAAGACGGCCGAGCTGGTGGACTCGCTCGGCGTGCGCTCCACGCAGATTGGCCGCATCGTGGACGTCATCCAGGAGATCGCGGATCAGACGAACCTGCTCGCGCTCAACGCCGCCATCATCGCGGCGCAGGCGGGAGAGCAGGGCCGGCCCTTTGGCGTGGTGGCGGATGAGATCCGCAGCCTCGCCGAGCGCACCGCGCGCTCCACGCGGGAGATCGCCACCATGGTCAGTGGCATCCGCCGCGAGGTGGGCACGGCGGTGTCGCTGGTGAGGGAGGGCCGCGAGCAGGCCAGCACGGGCGTGCAGCTCGGAGACCGGGCCGCCGAGGCGCTGCGGGAGATCCGCGCCATCACCCAGCGCACCTTCTCGGCGGTGGAGGCCACGGTGGCCGAGACGAAGCGGCTGGATGCCCAGGGCTCCACGGTGGTGGAGGCCAGCCGCCGGGTGGCGCGGCGGGTGGACGACGTGACGCGCGCGGCCATCGAGCAGGCGGGCCACGGACGCGAGCTGGTGCACCAGACGCAGCAGATGGCCAAGCTCGCGCAGGAGGCGTCGCAGAAGGCGGAGGGCCAGGCGCGCACGGGGCGGGACTTGTCGGGCGCGGTGGTGCGCTTGAGCACGGCCATCGAGGAGATCCGCGCGGCGCACGGCGTGCTCATGCGCGGGGACACGGCCATCGCCGAGGAGGTGGCGCGGGTGAGCGAGGACGCGCTCCAGGTCATCCGCATCGGGGATGGGCTGAGCCGCTCGGTGCAGCAACTGGCGCACGAGGCGGCGAGCCTGGACGGCGAGGTGTTCCGCTTCCGGCTGCCCGCGCCGCGGCCGGGTGGCACGCTGCGCGCGGGCGTCCATCAGTCCGCGTTCCTGCACAACCAGGGCGGGTTGGATCCCCTCTTCGCGGTGGAAACCCAGGTGCTGGAGATGACCTGCTGTGTCTTCTCGCCGCTGCTGCGCCTGGATGATGGCGTGCTGGTGCCGGAGCTCGCCGATCGCTGGGAGGTGGATGCCTCGGCGCGCCGCTACCGCTTCCACCTGCGCCCGGGCGTCGTCTTCCACGACGGCACGCCCCTGAACGCGCGCGACGTGAAGCGCCACTTCGAGCGGTTGTTGGACCCCGCCGTGAACTCGCCGGACCGCACCCTGATGGAGGTCGTCGAGGGGGCCGAGGAGGTGACCTCGGGGCAGGCGCGCGAGGTGAAGGGGCTGGTGGTGGTGGACGACCTGACGCTGGAGGTCCGGCTCGAGGAGCCCAAGGCCTTCTTCCTCCAGTTGATGACCCTGCCGGGCGCGGCGGTGGCCCGGCTCGACGCCCGGGGGCAGATGGTGGGCACCGGCCCGTTCCGGCTGGTGGACTTCGGCACGGACCTCATCACGCTCGAGCGCAATCCCAGCTACTGGCGCGCGGGGCAGCCCCTGCTGGACCGGGTCGAGTTCCACCTGTTGGAGTCGCGTGAGCATGCCGTGAACGCGCTGCGCGAGGGCGCGGTGGACATCGTCTCCCACCTGTTCATGCGGCAGGTGGAGTCACTCGAGCGGGATGGGCAGCAGGTGCTCGCCAGCAACACGCCCTCCACGACGTTCCTCGGCTTCAGCATGCGCGAGGCGCCCTACAACGACGTGCGCGTGCGCAAGGCGCTGCGGGCGGGCCTGAACGTGCGCGGCATGGTGGACCAGTTCCACAAGGGGGCACGCCTGGCGCGCACGTTGACGCCGCCGGAGTTGTTGGAGGAGGAGATGACCCTGGGCGAGTCGGGCTCGGGCACCGACATCGCCCTGGCCGAGCGGCTGCTGCGCGAGGCCGGAGTGCGCACCCTGCCCGTCACCCTGCACCATCCCCTGGGCAACGACACGTCGCTCGAGGACGCCGTGCTCTTCCAGCCCCTGGTGGACGCGGGGCTGGTGGAGCTGCGGCACGAGGGGCTGCACGCGGACGAGTTCTTCGAGCGGCGGCGCAACGGGCGGCTGTCCGCCTTCCGCGTGGGCTGGGTCGCCGACTATCCCGACCCGGACAACTTCCTCTATTACCTGCTGCACTCCAAGGCCCAGCTCCTGTGCGCGTTGAACTACCGCAACGAGGACCTGGACCGGCTCACGGAAGAGGCGCGCATCACCATCGATCCCCAGAAGCGCAAGCGGCTCTACCGGCACGCGGAGCGGGTCGTCCACGAGGACTGCCCCATCATCCCGCTCTTCCACCAGCGCATGCACACGGTGGCCAACGGCCTGGTGCAGGGCATGCGGCTGCACCAGGCGCTGCCCCAGGTGCGCTTCGAGGAGCTGTGGCTGGACAGGCCGGAGGCGGCGGCCCCGAAGGACTGAGGCCCGGGCGGAGCCCACCCCGCCCCGGGCTCACCCGGTGCGCGGCTGGCGCCTGAACAGGGTGCGCAGGCCCAGCACCAGGACGACGAGCGCGACGCCGAGGATGACGCCCCGCTGGTAGCGCCCCACGAGGAACTCCAGCCGCTCCAGGTTGCCGCCCACCGCCACGCCCAGCGCCAGCACCAGGGCCGTGTGCGCCACGGCCGACAGCGCCCCGAGCAGCAGCGCGTTGGCGCGCGGCATGTGCGCGGCTCCCGCCGCGACGAAGATGAGCCCGCGGATGCCCGGCAGGAAACGGTTGACGAGCAGGAGCCACGGCCCCTTGCGCCGCATCTGCGCCTGCACCGACTCCAGCCGCGCGTGGGTGATGCCGAAGAAGGCCTCCCCCGGCCGATGCTCGAAGCGGCCCCCCAGCCAGTGTCCCACCTGGTAGTTGATGAGCGCGCCGAGCACACTGCCGGCCACCACCACCCCGAACACCAGCGGCCAGGGATGGTCCCCGCGCACCGCGTACACCCCGCCCAGCAGCGTGATGGTGTCTCCGGGAAAGGGCGGCACCACGTACTCCAGCGCCGCCGCCACGCCGAACACCAGCAGGCCCAAGAGGCCCAGGTGGGCGATGAAGTTGTCGAGGAACTCGACCATGCGCCTCTCGCGGTGAGACTACGAGATGCTCACGGGCGGCGGGGCCGGCAACACCACGCCCCCATATTGGGAGGCGGCGAGCGTGCCACACGCCGCTCCAATGTCCTTGCCCCCCGAGTAGCGCCGCGCGATGGGCGCGCCGAGGATTTGCAGGTGGTCGCGAAACGCCTTGAGCTCCTCGGGAGAGGGCGGCAGGTACTTGCCCTGGGGGTCCGTCACGTCGATGAGATCGACCTTGATGGGGATGCCCTCGAAGGCCTGCTTGAGCGCCACTGCGTCTTCTTCACCCAGGTTGAAGCCGCTGATGGCCACGTAGGCGATCATCGCCCGCTCGCGCCGCACCGTGGCGTACTCCCGGATGGCGTCCACCAGCTCCGGCAGCGGGTGCGCCTTCTCGATGGGCAGCACCTTCAGCCGCTTCTCGGGGATGGCGCTCGTCACCGAGAAGGCCAGCCGGTACGGGTGCCCCTCGCGCACGTAGCGGCGGATGGCCGGCACCATGCCCGCGGTGGAGAAGGTGATGGAGGGCCCGGAGATGGCGAAGCCCGCGGGGTGCGAGAGAATCTGCGCGGCCCTCAAGGTCTCCGTGTAGTTGAGCAGCGGCTCGCCCATGCCCATGAAGACCACGCCGCGCACGGGCCGGTCGGCCTCCTCGCGGATCTGCATCACCTGCTCCAATATTTCCCAGGTGCGCAGGTTGCGCTGGAAGCCCAGCTTGCCCGTCATGCAGAAGTCGCACGCGAGCGCGCAGCCCACCTGGCTGGAGATGCACACCACGTACTTGTGGTCGAAGATGGGGATGCGCACCGCCTCCACCCGGCCCCCGAGAGGCGAGTCGAAGAGGTACTTCACGAAGCCGTCCTCGGCCTTGCGGCGCTCGACGACCGTCAGGCGGGGCATCTCCGCGTGCTCGCGCAGGAAATCCGCCACGCGCTTGGGCACCTGGGGCGCCCGGCACACCTCCTCCACCGTGGAGGCCCCATGGGCGAAGACGGCGGCGAAGACCTTGCGCACCGCCACGGGCGAGGGCTGTACGGGCGCGAGGGCCGCCTCGAGTTCCGGCAGCGACAGCGTCTTGAGGTGGAATTTCACGGGGCGGGTTTGATGCGCGTGCGCAGGAATTCGGTGAGCTTGGCCGAGACTTCCTGGGGCATCTTCTGGGCCAGCGCCTTGCGACACAGCCCCGGCGTGGCCCTGTAGGTGCGCAGGAAGTCGACGCAGGGAGCGCAGCCCGCCAGATGTTCGCGCAGGTGCCGGGTCTCCTCGGGGGACAATTCCCCGTCGAGCATCGACTGCAGCAGGTTGATGGAGTCTTTACACGTGTACATCCGGACCTCGGCCGTGGCCTGCCTCGTCATTCACGAGATGCCCAGCCCCCTCATGGGTTTCACCCACTCGCGTCGCCCTGATTATAGAACCGGTCGATGGCCTCACGAAGAGCAAGCCGGGCCCGGTGCAATCGACTCTTGATGGCGGGAATGGAATCCCCCGTCACCTCGGCGATCTGTTCGTAACTGAGCCCATCCACGTCTTTCAAGAGGAAGACCTCCCGGTAGCCCTCGGGAAGATGGTCGGTCGCCTGCTGGATGGCATGCCCCAGCTCGGCGTCCAGGATGCGCCCCTCGGCATCCCGGCTCCAGTCCCGGGTGGGGTACTCGGTCAGGCTCCCCCGCTCGGTGAACTCCGGGCCCTGGAGCTCTCCCTCGGCCGCCTGCACCACCCGCCGGTGGCGCAGGCGCATCAGGGCGTTGTTCGCCGCGATGCGGTGCACCCATGAGCTGAAGGCGGCATCCCCGCGGAACTCCCGCAGGTGCTGGTAGGCGGAGAGGAAGGTATCCTGGCTGATCTCCGCGGCGTCCGCCTCGGAGCGCGTCATCCGCAGCGCCAGGCCGTACACCTTATCCCGGTGGGCATCCACCAACGCCTCGAAAGCGCTGATGTCGCCCGCCTGAGCCCGCTCCACCAGCTGGCGGTCCTCTTCCTTGACGGCCTCGTCGGACATTTGGTGCGCACCCTCCCAGTCCGGACCGTGCCCGTCAAGCGGACTTGAGTCCCCTCCGGGCGGGCGGCCGGCTCACATGTTGACTGCCCCGGATCCAGAGCCGGTAGGGCTCGTGCGCCCACTCCCCGGCGTAGTCCACCCCGATGCGCGGCCCCCGCGCCACCTGGGCCTCCGCGACGGGCGAGCCCTCCTCCAGATAGAGCGGCGCGCACTGCAGGTCCCAACGATTGTGGCTCAGGGTCAGCCCCATGGCCCGGCACAGCCGCCCCGGGCCGTCCGTGCGCAGCGCCGGGGCCAGGCCCTCCACCGGCTCCACCGCCCGCACCAGCACCGCCGACGCCACCCCCTCCTCGTCCGTCACCACGTTGAAACAGTGATACATCCCATAGATGAGGTAGACGTAGGCGCGCCCCGGTGGACCGAAGAGCACCTCGGTGCGGGCCGTGCGCCCCTTGGACGCGTGACACGCCAGGTCATGTGCCCCCACGTACGCCTCGGTCTCCACGATGCGGCCCACACGCCGCCCCGCCTCCCCCTCGAGCACGAGGTGGGTCCCCAACAGTTCGCGGGCCACGGTGAGCGCGGGGCGCGCATAGAACGAGACGGGCAGGCGCACGCGGGAAGAAGGCATGCCACGCGCGGGAGATTCCCGTCCACGCCGGAACAAGCCCAAGTGTTCTCCAGGAGGTCGAGCCCGACCCCCGGCCACGAACCAAGTGCCAGGACAGTTCACATGGAGGGGTGCGTGGTGCATTGTGCGTGCACCATGTCTTCCACCGGCCGCATCTCCGGTCTCCTCCTGCCCTTGTTCTCCCTCCGCTCGAAGACCGACTTCGGTATCGGTGACTTCGGCGGGCTCGATGGTCTCCTGCGTTGGATGGAGGCGGCGCGCCAGCGCATGTTGATGCTCTTGCCGCTGCTGCCTACCGCGCCCGGGGACCCCAGCCCCTACGCCACGCGCTCGGCGTTCGGCCTCAACGCGCTGTTCATCCACCTGGAGTCACTGCCGGAGTTCCACGCCTCAGGAGGCGAGGCGGCGCTCTCCCCCGACGAGCAGCGCATGCTGGCCGAGGCACGCGCCGCGCCCCGCGTGCGCTACGACCTGGTCTTCCCGCTCAAGAACGCCGCCTTCCGGCGGGCCTTCGACCACTTCGAGCGCACCGAGTGGCCCAAGAGCCCGCGCGCCCAGCAGTTCGCCGCCTGGCGCCAGCAGCAGGGCGAGTGGCTGGAGAGCTACGCGCTCTACACGGCCATCTCCAACGAGCGCAACCAGGCGCCCTGGTGGGAGTGGCCCGAGCCGCTCAAGCACCGCGAGCCCCAGGCCATCCAGGCGGAGACGCAGCGGCTGGAGCGCGAGGTGCGCTACCACGCGTGGCTGCAGTGGGTGGCCGAGACGCAGTGGAACGAGATGCGCGCCCTGGCCAAGAAGCGCGACGTGCTGCTGTGCGGCGACGAGCCCTTCATCATCGGCCAGGATAGCTCGGACGTGTGGGCGCACCCGGACATCCTGCGCCGGGACGCGCGCCTGGGCGTGCCCCCGGACGACTTCTCCGCCACCGGCCAGGACTGGGGCCTGCCCTACTTCGACTTCGCGGAGATGGAGAAGGGCGACTACGGCTGGCTCAAGTCGCGCGCCGCCAAGGCCGCCAGCTACTACGACCTGCGCCGGGTGGACCACGCGGTGGGCTACTTCCGCCAGTGGATCCGCGACGAGAAGACGCCCACCGGGCGCTTCGTCCCCGACAACGAGGAGCAGTGGAAGCTCTACGGCGAGCGCCACTTCCGCCTGCTGTCCAAGGGCGCCGGCATCGTCGCCGAGGACCTGGGCGTCATCCCGCCCTTCGTGCGCACCATCCTCCGGGACCTGAACCTGCCCGGCTACCGCGTGCTGCGCTGGGAGCGCGACGACGGGGTGTACCGCGATCCGCACGCCTTCCCGCCCGTGTCGCTCGTCACCACCGGCACCCACGACACCGAGCCCGTGGCGGACTGGTGGGAGTCCGCCAGTGATGGGGAGCGCCAGGCCATGGCGCGCGTCTACCCCGAGTTCCAGGGCGTGGCCGCCACGCGCGAGTTCACCCCCGCCGTCCACCGCGCCACGCTCGCCGCCGCGCTCAACGCGGGCAGCGACCTGTGCGTGCTGCCCTGGCAGGACGTGCTCGGCACCAAGGACCGCATCAACCTGCCCGGCTCCGTGGGCGACTCCAACTGGGCCTACCGCATCGCCCAGAACACCGAGGATCTGCTCACCCACGAGGAGACGCGTGGGGCGGCCGATCGGCTCGGCCTGCTCACCGCCTCGGCCCGGCGCTGACGCGCTCGCCCCACCCGCCCGGGCGCCTCCCACCCGAGGCCCCGGCGCCACGGGGCGGGTCCGTCAGTCGTCCCGCTCGATGCACTTCACCTGGCCGGGAAAGCCGTCGAAGAGGGTGCACTTGTAGCCCGGCTTCTGGGTCTGGCAATCGAGCCGCTCGCACACGTCCATGAAGACGCACACCGCGGGCGAGCGGCCGTACTCGAAGAACACCTCCATGCAGACCTGACCCTCGTACAGGCAGCCGAAGCTGCCGCAGCCCTCCAGGGGCACGCCGGGGATGCTCAGCGTCTGGCCATCCTTGAGCCGCACCGCCTCGTCCTCGGTCACCCCGCACGCGGTGAGCCCCACCAGCACCACCCCTGCCAGGATTCTCCGGATTGGTCCTCGCATAGGGTGCTGACTTTGGAGCCGCCCCGCCCGGGATGCACGTTTTCACGACTCCAAGTGTCCTCTGGCGGAGAACCCGCGCGGGTGGGGGTTCCCCAGGAGGGCTTCCGGGCTATGTACTCCCCGTGGACGCCGCCTCCTTTTCACTCCGCCCGGTCTTCGCGATCCTCTCCCTGCTCACCCTGTCCGCCGGGTGCGCCCACACCCAGGGCGCCTCGACCGAGGGCCAACCCAAGGTGGTCGCCCTGGACATCAAGGGCACCGACCAGGTCAAGGCCTCCGACATCAAGGAGAAGATCGTCACCACCAAGACACCCTGGTGGCAGCGGCTCAACCCGTTCGGCAAGCCGAGCTACTTCGATCCCAACACCTGGCAGGCGGACCTCAAGCGCATCGTCCGCTTCTACCAGGCCCAGGGCTTCTACGAGGCCCGGGTGGAAGACGCGAAGCAGGAGCCCCAGGGCGAGGACGCCGTCGCGCTGGAGGTGACGGTGCACGAGGGCTCGCCCACGCTCGTCACGAGCCTGAACGTGACGGGCCTGGAGGAGCTGAGCGAGGAGCACCGCTCTCGCGCCCTGGAGGATCTGCCGCTCGCCCAGGGCGCCGTCTTCCGCGAGGAGCAGTGGGCGGTGACGAAGGAGCTGGTGGCGCAGCGCCTGCACGAGCTGGGCTACGCCGAGGCGGAGGTGGGCGGCGAGGTGCGGGTGGACCTGGCGACGCAGGGCGCGACGGTGGACCTGCGGGTAGTGCCCGGGCCGCGCTACCGCTTCGGCAACATCTTCGTCGCCACGGACGCCGATCCCCAGGTGAACCCGCGGCGCATCATCGAGCAGGCCCAGGGCTCGGTGAAGAAGGGCGAGTGGTTCAGCGAGTCGGCGCTGGCGGAGGCCCAGGCGCGCGTCTTCCGCATGGGTGTGTTCGGCGCGGTGAAGGTCAACCGCGGCGCGCCGGACCGCGAGGCGCGCACGGTGCCCGTGGTGGTGGACGTGCGCGAGGCCCCCTTCCGCTCGGTGCGCGCCGGTGGCGGTATCGGTCTGGACGCGGCCCGCCAGGAAATCCGCGTGCTCGGCGAGTGGACGGACCGCAACTTCTTCGGCGGCCTGCGCAAGCTCACCCTCACCGGCCGCGTGGGCTACGCCTTCATCCCCAACATCACCGCCGCGTTCGATCGAGGCGAGGACGGCTCGCCCAACATCAGTACCCCCCACGGGCCCATCTTCCAGTTCTCCGCCCAGTTCGAGCAGCCCCGCTTCCTCGCCCGGGACCTGCGCCTGCAGACGTCCCTCACCGCCGAGCGCGGCCTGGAGCAGGCCTACAACTACCTCGGCGGACGGCTGCGCGGCGGCGTCGTCTGGCAGCCCCGGCCCGACTTCTCCATCTCCCCCACCTACAACCTGGAGCTCTACAACCTCAACGGGCAGCGCGGCAGCGTGGACCAGGCGACCGCCCCGGCGATCCTGCTGGGCTGTCCGGAGGACGGTGACCGCGCCGAGTGCAACATCTCCGTGAGCTACCTGGAGCAGTTCATCGAGCTCAACCGCCGGGATGATCCGCTCGCGCCCCGCCGCGGCTTCTACGCCTCACTGTCCCTGCAGGAGGGCGGCGGCCCCCTGCTCGGCCAGTACACGTTCGTGCGCATCCTGCCGGACCTGCGCGGCTACTACACCTTCGGGCCCAGGGATCGCTTCACGCTCGCGGCCCGGCTGCGCATGGGCACCCTGCTCACGCCCGCCGGCCAGGACAGCGCCATCGTCAACCGCTTCTTCCTGGGCGGCGGCGCCTCCATGCGCGGCTTCAACACCCGCCGGCTCTCGCCCATGAGTGCAATCAGCTCCACCTCCGAGCAGCTCGCGGACCACCTCGTCCCCATCGGCGGCAACAGCCTGCTGGAGACGAGCGTGGAACTGCGCGTGAAGTTGTTCTCGGAACTCACGCTCGCCCTCTTCCACGACTCGGGGCTCGCGGGCATCGGGCCGCTCAACTTCGGGCCCCACCGGGACGACATCCGCCTGGAGAGCGGCCGCGTCTTTGGCGACTATCACTATCAGGCCGTGGGCCTGGGTCTGCGCTACTCCACCATCGTCGGCCCCATCCGGGTGGATGTCGCCCGGAGGTTGAATATCGGCCAGCCGCTGCCCATCTTGGGCTCCACGGTTGGTGCACTCTCCAACCTGGAGAGTGACGCCACCTGTTTTGGACTGTTTGAACTGAAGGGCGAGGCGAAGAAGAAATATGCGGGCGCTCCCGAGGGCCTCTGCACGTTCTTCCTCTCGATTGGAGAGGCGTTTTGAGCACACCGCATCCCACCCGTGCCCGACGCTGGGGCCGCCGACTCCTCTGGGGCCTCGTGGGCCTCATCGGGCTCGTGCTCGTGCTGGTGGCAGGCGCCCTCGTCTACCTCATGACTCCGCCGGGCGAGGCCCGCCTGCGCGACTTCGCCCTCACCCAGGCCAATGAGCAGCTGTCTGGCCGGCTGGAACTCGCCGGGCTGGACCTGGGGCCGCTCTCGCTCGTGCTCTCGGGGGTGAAGCTGTACGACCCCGACAACGAGCTGGTGGCCGAGCTGGAGCAACTGGAAGTGCGCGTGGCGCTCCTGCCCCTGCTGCGCAAGCACGTCGTGGTGAAGCTCGTGGGTCTCGACGAGCCCCACCTCTTCCTGCGCCAGGACGCACGCGGGCTCAACCTCTCGCGCGCCATCGCCTTGCGCAACCCCTCCGAGCCCAAGCCGGAGGATCCCAACGCGCCCCGCGGCACGCTGCGCTTCACCCTGGAGGAGCTGCGCTTGAAGGGCGGCGCGGTGGCCTTCGTGTCGGAGTCTCCCCAGGGCAACCAGGAGGTGCGCCTCGAGGGCCTGGAGGCCGGGGGCTCGGCCTCCTGGGCCGCCGCCACCGAGGCGCTCGCCGCGAAGCTCGACGCCACCGCCCGCCTGGCCAGTCCCCAGCAGGGCCCCGTGCGGCTCGCGCTCCAGGCCGGAGGTGAGGAAGGCCGGCTGAACGCCCAGGTGGACTTCACCGCCCCCGGGCTCGAATTGCAGGGCAGCGGCGCCATGGAGGGCGAGGAGACGCTGCGCGCCGAGGTGAAGAAGCTCCGCCTGGAGCCCGCGCTGGCGCGCGCCGTGCTGCCCTCCTATCCCGTGGCCGCGCCCGTCACCCTCGCGGGGACGGTGGCCAAGACGGGCGACGTCGTGCGCGTGGACCTCAACGCCCAGGCCGCCGACGGCACCGCCACGGCCCAGGGCGACGTGAACCTCGAGACGTTCATCACCCAGGGCTTCACCGTGCGCGTGCGCGACCTGGATCTCTCCAAGCTGCTGGGCGGTGGGCCCCACTCCACGCTCGCGGCGGAGCTGCTCGTGCGCGGCGGCGGCAAGAGCCTGGACACGCTCGAGGGCACCCTGGACTTCACCATGCCCGCCTCGCCCATCGAGGGACAGACGCTGGGCCCGGTGGACATCCACGCGAGCGCCAAGGACGGACGCTTCACCCTCACCCAGCTCCAGGCACGCGCCCCCGGCCTCAGCCTCTACGCGAGTGGCGCGGGCACGCAGGAGAAGCTCAAGGTGGAGGGCAGGCTCGTGGCGGCCGACCTCGGTGCCTTCGCCCACACCGTGGGCCGGCTGGGCCCCGGCGGCGCGCCCATGCCCCTGTCGGGCCACGGCTCGCTCGACTTCGCCGCGTCCGGGCCCGTGCGCGCGCCCGCCGTCAGCCTCGTGGGCGGCTTCGACACGCTCGCCTGGGCGGACACCTCCCTCCAGGGACTCACCGTCGACGTGCGCCTGCCCGACGCCACCCAGCCGCTCACCACGGATGCCCGGCTCCAGGTGAACCAGCTCACCGCCGGAGGCCGCACCTACAAGAACCTGCGCGCCCTCGTCGGCACCAAGGGCCGCCAGCTCGAGGTCTCCGTGCACGCCGAGGGCGATGCGCCCCTCGAGCTCGCGCTGTGGGGCACCCTGGACAAGGACAACGCGGGCCTCGCGCTCGAGGACGTCACCCTCAAGTACCCGGAGGCGGCCTGGACGCTGCAACACCCCACGCACGTCACCTGGGGGGGTGGCCGCGTGGAGGTGGAGCCCGCGCTGTCGCTCACCTCCGGCGGGCAGGGCTTGTCGCTCGCCCTGAAGATGCAGGGGGAGTCCATCCGCGCGCACGCCGAGCTGCGCGCCCTGGATCTCAACCGCCTGCCCAAGGCCTACCTGCCCGCGTCCTTCGACGTGGCGGGATTGATTTCCGGCGAGGTGTCCGTGAACGGGCGCATGTCCCGGCCGGATGCCCGGGCCCAGCTCAAGTTGAGCGGTGGCCGCTACCAGCAGTACTCGGACCTGGCGTTCGACCTGGACGGCCGCTACGCGCGTGACCGCGCCACCGGGACCTTCACCGCGAGCGCGCCCGCGCTGCGCGTCTCCAGCCACTTCGACGTGCCGGTCCAGGGTCTCATGAAGCACCGCCGCGAGCCCGTGGACCTGGAGCTCATCCTGGACCACCTGGACATCGGCCCCGCGCTGCGCATGGCCGGCCAGCCCGAGACGGCCACCGGCCGGCTGTCCGGGAAGGTGACCCTCAAGGGCATGGCGAACGACCCGCGGCTGGACCTCGCGCTCCAGGGCGCGGATCTGCGCTACTGGGGAGCGGTCTCCGCGACGAACTCCGAGCAGGCCCCGCCCGTGCCCCTCGCCCTCGGCGCGCTCCCGCCCCAGCTGGCCGGAGAGCAGCTCGGCTTCGAGCTCACCGCGAAGTCGGACGAGCAGGACGGCACGCTCAGCGCGACCCTCCACCTGCGCGGCCTCGCCCAGAAGGCCACCGCCACCCTGGAGACGCCCTTCACCCTGGGCGGGCTCATCGCCCGTCCGCCCACCGCGGCGCAGGCCATGGACACCCCCATGCGCGCGCTGCGCGCCGAGGTCGTCGACATGCCGCTCGCGCTGCTGTCGCAGTACGGGCTGGCCACCGACGCGAGCGGCAAGCTCTCCATGACGGCCCACCTCACCGGTCCGCTGCTCGCGCCCGAGGGGGAGCTGAAGGTGCAGGCCCGCCGGGCGACGGTCAGTGGCGTCGTGCCCCTGGATGGAGACCTCGCCGTGGTCACCGGTCCCTCCTCCGTGAAGATTCAGCTCGAGGCCCGGCGCGAGGAGACGCTGCTCGCGCAGTTGGAGGCCCACGTGCGCGCCTCGCTCGTGGCGCTGCAGGACCAGGACGTGGTGGGCCATGTGCCCTTCACCCTCACCGCGCGCGCGGGCCCCCTGTCCCAGCGCGAGCTGCAGGGACTGGCCAGCATCTCCCCGCGGGCCGCCCTCGATGCCCGCTGCCGCGGGAGCGAGCCTCAGCCCCAGGAGCAGAACAACACCTCCGAGCCCCAGAACGTCGTCGCCTTGAGCCTGAGCGCGCGCGGCACGCTGAACGCTCCCCAGGTGGACCTCACCGCCGGCGTGCAGAACATCGGCGTGCGGGAGCTGGGACTCGGCCAGGCGCGGCTGCACTACACCTACGCCGACGCGCGCTCCGCCTTCGACGCGCTCCTCACCTCGCCCAAGGGCGGCACGCTCACCGCCCGGGGCCATGCCACACAGGACCTGTCCCTGCCCGCGCTGCGCCAGGGCATGGACACCCGCCGCATCCCCCTGGTGGTGGAGCTGGACTCGCACCAGTTCGATCTCTCCTTCCTCTCCGGCGCCCGGCTGCCCATGGTGCGCGCCATCGGCGGCGAGCTGGTGATGAACAAGGTGCGCGTGGACGGCACGCTCGGGGCGCCCAAGCTGCAGGGCCAGCTCGAGTGGAAGCAGGGCCGGCTCTCGCTGGATGGAATGGGCGACTACCGCGACGTGCACGTGGCGCTCGCCGTGGACGACCAGCGCATCGCGCTCTCCGACTTCTCCGCCCAGAGCGGCCAGGGCCGCCTCAAGCTCAAGGCCGAGGGGACGCGCACGGCGTCCGGCTCGTTCAACCTCACGGGCGAGGGCAACCTGGACGACTTCCCGCTCGTGCTCGACGATCAGCTCTTCGCCATCATCCAGCTGCGCACCGAGTTCGAGGGGGACATCTCCAAGACGGCCCAGTTCATCAACCTGCGCAACCTCTCCATTCCCGAGGCCCACATCAAACTGCCGGAGGAGAAGCGCAAGGACTTGCAGGTGCTCGATCGGCCCGAGGGCATCGTGCTCACGTGCCAGGGCCAGCCGATGAATCCGGCCCAGGCCGAGGCCCCCCCCACGGACACCGCCACGGGCGGCGCTGGCCCCACCCAGCCCGAGCCCCAGCGCCAGTACCGCATCAACATCAACGCCCCGCGCAACCTCTGGGTCCAGGGCGCCGACGTCAACGTGGAGGTTGGCCTGTCGGAGAACTTCCGCGTCGAGTACGCGGACACCGCCTCCATCTACGGCGAGGTGCACGTGCATCGCGGCGAGGTGGAGGTGCTCGGCCGGCGCTTCAACATCCAGAACTCCAGCCAGGTGCGCTTCACCGGCCCCGCGGCCGCGCCCTACATCAACGCCACCGCCGAGTACAAGAACGAGAGCGCGGGCGTGACGGTGTATGTCGCCGTGCGCGGCCAGGGCAAGGACTTCACCATCAAGCCCACGAGCGATCCGCCGCTGCCGGAGACGGACATCTACACGCTGCTGGCCACGGGCCGGCGCACGCTCAAGGCGGGCTCGGGCGCCTCGTCGATGAACCAGGGCCAGGTGGCCTCGGTGCTTGGCTCGCTCCTGGCCTCGCAGGCCAAGAAGGCCCTGGCGGCGAAGCTGCCGCTGGACGTGCTCACCATCGAGTCCGGTGACGAGGGCCTCGCGGGCGCGCGACTGGAGGTGGGCAAGTACCTCACGGACAAGCTCTACCTGGGCTACAGCGGCCGGTTGGGCTCGCCCCAGAACCAGTCCACCACGCGGCGGGAGAACGCCAACTCCGTGCGGCTGGAGTACCAGTTCGGCCCGCGCTGGGGCGTGGAGGCCGAGTACGGCGACGCCCAGGTGGGTGGCGCGGACTTCATCTGGAGCAAGGAGTACTGAGGCGCCTCCAGCAACCACAGGTGGCTCACCCGCCTGGCCCTGCTATTTCGCGCGCAGAGGGTGAAATGACACACCCTTCAGGCCCAAGCCGCGGCAGGCTTCGGCGAAACGCCCCGTGCAGACGATGACGGTGGAGAAGTCCTCCAACCGGAAGACGTCCAGGTGCGTCGGAAGCGTGCTGAGGTCCAACAGGAGATTGTCGGGCAAGCGAAGTCCACGACGGCCGCAGCGAGGGCAAGGCGGCTTGGGGTTCGGTGGCAGGCAATCTGGATGGGCACGGCCCGTGACGACGAGTTCCAACTCGAGGAGCTCGGGTGGTGAGCGCTGACGGAAGCGCAATTCGGTGCGGCAGCCCTTGAGGCCGCGCACACCTTCGGCCTGGAGCTTTTCCAGTGCCGTGCGCTCTACCAACAGCCACCAGGGATAGGGGGACACGAGCGGCCCGAAGCGGCCCTGGGCCTTACCTACGAGGGGGCCAAGCGCCGTGCCCGGCTCCAGCATTGCTCCCGGCGGCAGATAAGGGCGCACCAGTCCACACAGTCGTTCATACTCTTCAAGGGGCTCTGCTCGCGCTTCCTCGAAGTCTGCCTTGGTGGCGATAGGCGTGAGGTCCACCGAAGGATAGGCGATGGAGTTGTCACCCCAAGTGGCTCCGCAGCCAGGACACTCAAAGACACCCGGCAGCTTCCATTTGTGGGCGGCGTCAATATCGCCCGTATATTCCGAAGATGATGTGTCTTCCTTGATTCTGAAATACGGCATCCATGTGCTCCAAGACTCAGCCCTGACAATAAGGCGTGAGAGGGCCGTTCACGCCAAATCGCAACATGAGTTCAAATGCGAATCGCCAGACTTCCTCCGCGGTGGCGCCCTTGTTCTCATCGCGGAATTGCCGCCAGGCGGCATTCCATTGGCCACCCTTGGGTTCGCCGCTGTGGAGTCTTCGATGAACGCTCTTGGGAAGACTGATGGTGAAGGCATGGATATCGATGCGCTTGATCTTGAACCACTCCGCCAGGTCTTGGGCTTGCGGAAAGATGTGATGCTTCTCGAGTGGCTCGGGCGGAAGCATGCACCCGAGAGAATGTCGCCGCTGTTGCGCGAGCTGCTCGCGGGTCTTCCTGTTGTGCCAGGGAATCTCGAAGACCGGTTCCTGGTAGCTGGGTGCCGCCAGGGTGCGTCCCCACCATCGACCAGGTGTTCCCACCAGGGGCGGCCGCATGGCCTGGGGCATGGGTCCGCGTACCAGCACCACGGCAGGAGGGGCTTCGTCCACCTCCACCAGATCCTGGCAGCGCCAGAGGGCGCAGCGTGCCTCGTCACACTGAGGCACCACGCAGCTCGGGTCTTCCCGGGCCTCCTCCCATGAGGACATGGACTCCTGTGCTTCGTCGTCCCCGCGCGCATCGAGGGCCGAGGTGGCGCAGGCTGTCAGCAGCACACAGAGAAGCGCGAGCCATCGTGGACAGGGAAGGGGGCGCATGGTCTCGTGAGAGCGGAGGCTCGGGTCGGATGGAGTATAGGCGCGATCGCGGGCCTCGCTCCTGCTCCAATGACGTGGAAGCCATCTTCGACGTCCCCGGGGCCTGCGCATCCTCGCGGACGCGTGTGCACCCGGAGAGGGTGTCAAAGAACTTGAGCAGCACGAACTGGCGCGACACGTGGCGGGAAGGCGAAGGGAGGAAAGCAGGCCGAAAAATCTCCACGACACCACTGAGCCGCCGCCTCTCGAAATGCCGCAACGAAGGCCCGGTACTGCTCGCGCAGTTCCTTCAACGCCTTCCGCGTGGAGGCATGCCCCAACAGCCTTGGGCTCCTCTCGAGGTGCTCGGGCCGGGTCGCGGGTGTTGAGCCCCCACGGCGCTGGCCTCCAAGACCGGTTTGCCCCGGGATTCAGCCTCGGCGTCCACTTGCTCCACGAGCCCCCGCACCGCTTGCTACCTCTCGTCCTCCTTCAGTCCTTCCCAACACGGTAGTGGCGTTATTTCCAGTTCCACCGGCTTGGCCCATTCCTGAGCGAAGCGCCCCTCTCCATGTCCTCGCTTTCCGCGTTTGCTCCAGCGACCCCCGCAGACGGCCTGCCCACGCTCTACGCGGGGCCCTACCCTCCCGGCGCCCCGGACGCCATCATGACGTGCCGGTTCTCTGGCGGGGAGAAGCCGGAGAAGTACCTCGCGGGCACGAGGACGGCGCTCCACCGCTGCACGGTGACGGTGCTGGTGCGCGGCGAGTGCGGGCCGGACGGATACAGCGAAGGAATCGCCCGGGCTGCCTGGGAGGCGATGTACGACGCCCACCCCGAGGGCTATGTGTACGTGGACGTCGAGAAAGGAGGACTCACTGGTACCGCAGGGAGGGCGAGGAGGGGCGGCACCACTTGTCGTTCACAGTAGACGTGGCATACATATCTCAGGAGTAACTTCATCCCTATAGACTGGCCGCGTCGACCAACGGTTGCAGTCACCTACCATTGCCACCAGCTTTGTTTGCTCAAAGGGTTGATGTAATCGGGCACTCTGCGTGGAGGTGTTCCCCTGGCAATACCGAGCCGCTCCCAATACTCACTAGGCGTGAGCACCGAGACGGCATTGGCCACAGGGGCAAGGCGCTTCTTAAAGTCGCCATCATATGTCAGCAATACGTTGAGGCCTAAATCCTCCGCCTCAGCAAGAACCCTACAGTCTCCCTGCTTTGAATGGAACCCGAGCAAATACGCAGCTCGTTCGTCCACCCTGGAGACACACTGGACTGGTAGATCCAGAAACTGCACACTGATGGAGCTGTCGTGCATTTGGCGACGCTCCTCGTCCCGAATTCGGTCACACTCAACAACCACCGTCTTTGAAACGTAAAACGTACCCACCATGTACAAATAAACACGAACAAGAGCTTTCCGCTCCAGGGCGAGGCGATCCACCGCCTCCTCAGTCCCCCTGATAGCATCAAGCAGATACGACAAGCACTGAGAGTCAAGTCCAACCTTCCACGAACTCACAACAACCCCCTCGAAGTTCAAACTTCGTTACAAAACACGCCATGTACGCAAGGACACTCTGAATTGTGAGGCGCGGCAAGTTTGCGTAATGACCCTGCCAATCGCAGGAGGTGGAACACCAGAACAACCAGAGGGCATGACCAGCCTCACGTGCACACACATGCGCCCCTGCCTCATCGAGAAACACCATCACACCGGCCCGCCCGACCCTCGCGTGTTCGACCCGGGCCACCAAGTAGCGCAACCGCGTCCCATCAGGCTCCCGCTGCGCCTCCTGAAGTGCCATCTCCGCCCGCAGAAGCCTCGCCGCCAGTTCCTGCCGTTTATTCCCACCCATAGAGCCACCTTCCCGCCTTTCGGACCGAGTGCTTTCTGTCGGATTTGCCCGTACGCCTGAAGTCCCCTCAGCACGTCTCGGGCCAACCCCACCCCTTCTCCTCGGGCATGGCCGGCAAGGTGAAAGTGGCCGTGGACGTGGCCAGGCTCTACCGGTTGCGCGACAACCCCGAAACGATGCTGCGCAGCCTGAACAGGCCCTGCCTCGACGGCGTGCGCCGCGCACTCGACACCTCCGCATTCCTCGTCCCCCGTGGGGGAGTTCCGGACGACCCACACAACCTCGCGAACACGGGTTTCGTCCTCGGCCCGTCCGTCAACCTGGGTGCCCGCTCTCCATCACCTAGTTCTTGGGCTACTCCCACCCCGCCGCCGGGGCCATCCTAACAGCCGAGGGTGATTTTCTGGGACGGAGCCGCTGACGTTTAACTGGCCACGCCCGAACGAGGGCGAAGCGAGGCTTGGCGCATCGCCTCGCTGTTGATAGCCAAGTCAACCAGAGCAGCACTCGCGGGCGCGTCAGGCGCCCCCCCAATGGGCCTCTGCGCTACAGCGCTCCTCCCTCAGTCAGGGCGCCCGCACTCTTCTCGCTCGGAGCCGCAAGCAACTCTAGCGGAGCGCCATCGGAGGGGCAGACGAACGCTCGAAAAGAGCGCTGCCCCTGCTGCTGGCCGGTGCCAAGGATGAGCAGCAGCGGCTCTTTGCAGTCGTACTCCTTGGCGTGACTGATCTTGAGCATCTGCTCGAAGTCATCGCCGCTCGGCTCGACATGGTCGACGGGATGGAAGTGCCACTCACCGATGTAGTAGGTGCGCTCCTTCGCGCGCCACTTCTTGCCGAGCATGTCGCGCAGCCCGCTCACGCCGCGCACGAACCACGACCGCCCGCGACGAGAGTCCGACGGCGGCGGCGTCGCCTCCCGCACGATCGCGACCGTGAGATCGTCCGAGTGGCGGCCGATGAGGATGCCACCCGTCTCGGAAGTGCCAGCTTCGCGGCAAAGGCGATCCAGCATGCGAAGCACGTGCGCCTGAAGTTGCACGGCGAAGGTGCCGTCCACGGTCTTCCCGCTCCAGTCCATCATGACGCCATCTCCTCCACGGCGGGCGGCGCACTCTCCGGGACGAAGCCCTGGAAGCCATCATCGGAAATCGACTGCGTGAACACCCGGAAGCGAGGTGCACGCGGCCTCTGCGCAACGAGCATCTCGAGTTCCTTTACGCACGTTGCAGCAGCCAGCACAACGTCGTCGTAGCGAGCCGGGAACAGAGGCGACCAGCATCCGGCTCCCTCGAGGACCTCTTCGCTGCTGGCCCAGGTCTTCGCCTCGTGCTCAAGCCAGGGACGAACTCTCGTGGAGAACTCCTGCTGCGGGAACTGGTGGCCGCTCACGCCGAACGAGAAGACGCGCTTCCCGCCGTAGCCCAGCGAGAACGAAGCGAAGACACGCGGGATCGACCACCATGCCGTCGCGAGCAGCGCAAGGGCTTCGTCAGACGACGTGCAATCGATGATGACATCGTACTCGTCGAACTGTGCTCCGATCGCCTTCGCATCGCCGTGCAGTTCCTCGTTGAACTCGGTCACCCGAACGGCCGACGAGATCTGCCTCAGTCGCTGCGCAACGACCTGCACCTTGGTCTTCCCGACATCGACGAGCGTGGCCACATGTCGGCACACGTTCCCTGCCTCCAGCAGGTCTTCGTCGACGAGAGCGATGTCCTTGATGCCTGCGCGCACGAGTATCTCGGCCAGGGTCGAGCCCAGCGCGCCGACACCGAGGAGCGCGACACGGAGGTCTCGAACCGCGCTCGGGAGTCGGCCACGAGCCTGGAGACGTTCGGGGCTCCAGTTCTCCGTGCGCAAGTACTGGAGCGCCACCTTGTCGGCGAACGTCCCGTACCGATCGCGTTGCCACCAGCCTCGCGCGTTCGGGCGAAAACCACTCGGCGGCTTTCCTGCGGCCGCTCCCACGGGCGGAAGCAGAAGCGCATCCCAGTGGACCTCGGTTACGGGCGTGCCGACACGCAACGACACCGGGTAGCCGAGTAGGAGGATGTTGCTCGTCTTCGCGCCTCGAACCGAGGCGAGGATCCAGCGCAGCACTCCGTCAGCGTCGAGTCCCATCGTCTTCGCGACGCGCCGAAGTTCTCCCCATGTGCTGGGGGCTTGCCACGGCGGAAGAACGATGGGCTTCGGCCACAGCCACCAGAAGCCGGTGACGTCGTCGCACTTCCCGAGCTTGCGGCCTGCCCACTCACGGACGGTTGCTTCGGTCCGGTCCTCGAAGCGACTCACGCCGATCGCGTTGCCGATGTCGGTCACCAAGCCGAGGTCAGCGCGGCCGAAGGATCCTTCGCGGCCGCTCCACGCATCGAACGTCAGAGCGGTCTCATCGTGAACCAAGCGCTGTCGAAGCCATGCGCGCGCCGTCGTGTGGGACCGAGCCGGAAGCTCAAACGGATCGCCCATCGCCAAGAGCTGGTCGTTGGCCGCGTGGTGAAGCCAGACTAACGCGCGCTCCACGTGCCACCGCAATCGGGTGTCCGCGTCGCCGACAGGATCGCGAACGAGGGTCAGTCGTCGTTCGCCGCCAAAGGGCGAGTCGAGGCACAGCTTGCCGCCTCGCCAGCCTCGTCGCTCACGGCTCGGCGTGTTTCGCGACTGGTGCGGGAAGGTCGCCGTGATCCCGCCTTCGGCTGCAGGGTAGACCGCGATCTCGCCGAAGGGATAGCCCTCATCGATCAGCGCGCACCAACGCGTCAAGGCGCCGATGAAGCGAACGCCGGTCTCACGTCGAAGAGAGAACGTGACGACCCATTGCTTCACGTTGGCATGGAACTTCGGCTCGTCCTCAACCACGCACGCATCGATGCCCCGCAGGCCGCGAAGGCCGCGTTCAATCGCAGGAGGTGTGAGGACGGGCGCAGAGGTCACGCGAAGCGTCCACTCCCCGGAACGGCGGGGCCGGTCGGCGGCGTGTAGCCACGGCCCGACCCTCTCGAACCACCACCGCCGTTCTCCGGCGGCTTCGGGAACTTGCTCCCGAACAGATCGCGCCAGAGGTTCCCGCTCTCCGTCCGGTCCTGGGAGTCAAAGGCGCGCCGCGCCAGAGCCGCGCCGTCTTTGACCTGATCGTAGAACTTCTTGAAGTCGTCAGCGGAGATTCGCTTGAAGACATCGTGCGTCGACACGCCGTAGTCCGGGAGGCTCGGCTTGCCACCGACCAGGACAGTCTGCGCGTACTCCGAGACGATCTTCTCGAGCGTCTTCACGACGCCATCGCCGACACCCGTGATACCGTCGGGGCAGCATTCACCGATGAGCCGCTCGAGCGGGAAGCCCTTCGGGTGCTTGGGCGCCTCGTAGTTCTCGACGCGCCACCACTTGATGGCCTTCACGACGTTGACGAAGTGCCGGTCGGTGCGCGCGTTCTTGTCCCGCGTCCAAGTGATCTGCGCGAGAGGATGGGTGGGCTCCCACTTGTTCGCGTCGCGGTCGGGGATATGGAGCGGTTGCGCTTTCCACTCGTCCTGCTCATTCGCCTTGACGAGCAGCGTTCTCGCGTCGCTTTGGTACCGCGAGCCGAGCGCGACCCACGAACTGTGGAGGCGCCAGTCCTTCGCCTCTTCAAGATCGTCATCGCTCGTGACCGCGTCCGACCGCAGGATGCCGATCTCCGCATCCGACGGCGCCGATGTGAGAACCAGATCGAGTTCGACGTACGACAACTCGATGCCGAACGAGCGGCCTTGCTGCCGCCACTTGTTTTTGTAGTGCTTGTCGAGGAAGGGCTTGAACAGGTCCATCGCCTTCACAGGCGAGTACTCCTCCTCGGAGAGCTTCGTGACGACGATGATGTCGACGTCGGAACGACGGTCGCCTTTCGGGCGAATGGCCGTTGCCCGTCGATAGCTACCCTGGAGGAAGTCCGAGATGAGGCACTTCTTCAGGTCCTCGTAGGCGTTCAGACGCTCACGCAGCGTCTTGTGCCCGGTCTGCAGATCCGAGCGCTGATTCTCGGTCGGCCGAATCTCCTGCAGGAAATCCTTGAAGTCAGTCGGTAGTTCCATTGCGTACCTCGTCATGCCGGCAGGCTAATGCTCGGCGAGTACGATCCGCCCCGTTCACCTTCGAAATCGAACTCGTAGAGCTGCACCTTGCCCAGCGCTCCTCGGTGCTGCCCGAGGAAGAACGCGAGCGCGTTCGGGGCGGCGATGAAGAGGTGCGTCGTCCCACCGTTCTTGGGCCGGTTCGTGCGAATCACCTCGGCGAGGCTGTCGGCAAGAGCTACGGCGTGGTCGGCATCGGCGACCGCACGTTGCCCGACGCCCGATACGGGGCGCGCGTCGACGACGGTCCCGATCGCCGGCATACCCTCCGCGTACGCCTTCACATCGGCGAGCGCGTCTCGCGACACCGAGACGACGACCGCTACGTCATCGCCCCCCCTGGACGTGGCGCTGGCTGTCGTCGCCCACGTGCTATTCGCAGTGCTGGTCGAGGCCTCAGGTTTCCAGACTGACTTCCGGATACCCTTCTGCACGGGGAAGACCTGCGTGCCCGACTTCCGATCGAGTTCGTAACCAGCGAGGAAGGCGACGGAGCTATGGCACTCAAGGAGGAGGTGGTTCTCACCACTGCGAAGCGACTGCGAGGCGTTCTTCAAGAACGACGCCACGTCAGGCACGACCGCGCTCTGCCAGGACTCTGCCGAGCGGATATGACGGCCCTCGAAGTTGCCTGCCACGCAGACGAAGGAGGAGCACTCGTCCTCCATGCGCTCCGCGCATCGCATGAAGCTGCGAATCCCCAGGACCGGAGGGCCGGACGGCGGCAGTGACGCGAGCAGGTCTTCGCGCTCGCAGAACTCCCGGAACGTCTGCGGGTCGAACGAGTTGGTCCCGTTCATGATGAGCTGCTGCGTCAGCGAGTCGTAAACGTTCTGCGTCTTGTCGACGGGGATCCCTCGCAGCCCGACATTGATGAACCGCTCGTTCAAGCTCTCCTTGAGCTCCCTTCGACTCAGGTAATCCACACGAAGCCGGAGCCGCCGAGCGAAGTCCTCGAAAGCATCTTCCGTCAGCTTGAGATGGTCACGCCAAGCCTCTCGGATCTTGCCGAGGGCAGAGCGTGGGCCATCGGTGAAGAACCGGCCGGGAAGCGCTCCCTCATCAGAGAGACGCAACAGCGGGCCGAGATTGTCCGTCGCGGACCACTGCCAGTTGCTGATCAAGTGCAGCCGATGCCATCCGTCGGTGTCGCCGAGGCGAGAGCGCGCATCATGGAACCGCTGAAGCAGCGAGCGAGTGGCGTTGATGAACGACGGATCGCAGAAGCTGTCCGCTGCGTACTCGGAGCTGCGATCGACGTGGTACTTCACCTGGTAGTAGTCGGCCGCGCACGGGCGACCACCGGCGTCAATGCCGGGCGCCGCATAGTGAATCGAGACGTCGTCGACGCCGGCAGCCTTGTCGTTCTCGATGGTGACGCGCACCACCTTTGATGACGGCCGAAGAAGCATGGCCGCATTCCACCAGAAGATCATCCCCTGGAAGATGTCGCCTTCGATGCGTGCACCGACTTGGTGAAGTGCCATCGCGTCCTCTCGCTCCACCAGCAACTTGAAGACGGCGTCGGATATTTCCTTTAGAACTCGATGTTGATCGAGTCAAATCAGGCTGTTACGCGGCCAGAGCAAGTTCCGCGTTGTGCGCGCCAAGCGTCCGCGCACGCCATGACCCACAGCCCCCGCACGCCCCCATGAGCTTGGCGCCTCGCCCACCTTCAGGGCGAGCACCGCGACTTGAAGGTCCGACGCGAGCAGGAACAGGTAAGGAGCTGAATCAACCGCGCCCACTTCAGCTCCAGTCGGCAGGCCACCACCTCGGTCCGGCACCAGCCTCCGGCCAATGGGGCCCTGGAAGTCGCTCAGAGGTCCGCGAGCCCCCCTCCACAACCTCCTCGTCACGGACAAGCTCTACCTGGGCTACAGCAGCCGGCTGGGATCGCCCCAGAACCAATCCACCACGCGGCGGGAGAACGCCAACTCCGTGCGGCTGGAGTACCAGTTCGGCCCGCGCTGGGGCGTGGAGGCCGAGTATGGCGACGCTCAAGTGGGTGGCGCGGACTTCATCTGGAGCAAGGAGTACTGAGGCGCGCCCCGTCCCCGGCGCGGCGCCTCCATGCCAGCCCTCCCGCTCAGCGGCGCGGGCCCGGCCCCCGTTGCAACATGCTCAGCCGCTGCCGCGCCGCCTTGTTGCGCGGATCGAACCGCAGGGCCTCCTCCAAGCGCTCGCGGGCCCGGGGCAGGTCGCCCTGGCGGGCGTAGACATCGGCCAGCATCACCAGCACGCCGGCGTTGTACGGCTGCAGGTCCAGGGAGCGCTCCAGCTCGGTGGTGGCCTTGGCCATGTCGCCCTGGCGCAGCGCGAGCTGGCCGAGCAACACGTGCGGCATCGGCAGCCCCTCCGAAGCGGGCGTGTGGGCCAGCTTTTCCAGCGTCTCGCGCCCGCGCACATCCCCCGCCCCGGCGAGCGGCAGCGCGGCGGACTGGCGCACCCAGAGCGACTTGTCCTCGAGCAGGGGAGCGAGCAGGTCGAGCGCCTCGCGCGAGCCCGTGGCGGCCAGCGCCGCGGCGAGGTCCGAGCGCAGGCCCGAGTCCCGGGCGGTGGCGAGCGCCGCCTTCAGCGCGGGCACCGCGTCCTGGTGGAAGCGCTGGGCGAGCAGTTGCGCCGCCACGCCACGCAGGGACGGCGCCTCCTTCGTGTCCGCCAGCACGCCTTCCAGGAACGGGCGGCTGTCCGCCGCGGTCTTCACCGCCAGGGCATCCGCCAGGCGCATGCGCCGGGCCTGCCGCACCTTGGCCTGGGGCCACCACTTCGCCAGCGCCTCGTCCATCGCCTCGGGCGTGGCCTTCGCATGCGCATGGCACGCATTGCACCCGTTGGGGATGCCATGCTTCACCGTGTTGCGCGGCACCGGCACGTCGATGGCGTGGTCCGCGAACGTGTCCAGCACGCCGGAGATGGTGGGCGGCATGTGGCAGGCGACGCAGTCGGGCGCCTCGGCCGAGGCGGTGTGGTGGGTGTGCCGGGAGCCCTCGGCGAACTCCTTCGCGTGGCAGCCCTGGCAGGTCGCCGAGCCCACCGTCACCGCCTTCGCGGGGTGCTTGGGCTGCTTGAGCTCATTCACGTGCCCGTCGTGGGGCGCGTCGTGGCAGGTGAGGCACGTGGCGCCTCCCTTCAGGTAGCAGCGCGACTGGATGAGGGCCTGGTATTCGAAGCTGGAGGTCTTCGGACGCCCATCGTCGAAGAAGTCGCCGGAGCGCTCCGTGCCCAGCAGCAACACCATGGGCTGGTAGCTGTCCTCGTAGCGCTCGCCCGGCTTGAAATGGTGCGCGGCGTCCAGCGACGGAAAGAGCGTGCGGTGGGGGCCATGGCACTGGGCACACAGGGCCAGACCCTTCTCCGGCGGGAGCTTCTCCGGCTGGACGATGTCCCGGGCGAGCTGCGTCTCCACGTGGCGCGCGCCCGGGCCATGGCAGCTCTCGCACGCCACGCCCGCGTCCGCGAAGCCCGTGCTCCAGCGATGGGTCGCGCGGTCATAGCGCGTGTCGAGCCCGGTGACGTGGCAGTCCAGACACGAGTGCTGGGCATTGCGCTGCCAGTTGGACCAGAAGAAGGGATGGTCCGGCGGCAGGGCCCCCTGCTTGGCCTCGGAGTAGTCCACCCACTCGCCGTGGCCGGTGACGTGGAAGTAGATGGGCAGCACCTGCCAGCGGCCATCCGGCATCTGGGTGACGGGATCCTGCATGTGCTTGCCGCCCATCACCCAGTCCACCGGGTAGTCGGCGAGCACGCCCGTGGGCCCGCGCGTGCGCATGAAGGAGTGCGAGTCGCGCCGCGTCATCCACGCCTCGCTGGACTCGCCCTTGTAGTGGGTGTTGGCGAAGTCACCGACCACGAAGCGGGGCTCGGCCGGCGAGAGCGCCCGCGCATGCCAGTCCTTGCTCCACGCCTCGTGCTCGGTGTCATGGCACTCGCCACACTTCTCCGCGCCCACGTAGCCCGCCGCGGGCGAGGACAACCGGGCGGGTGCCTGGGCCATCGCCTCGGCCGGCTTCACGGCCGCGGGAGCCACCGCGGGTGGAGCACTCGGGACGGCCACCGCCGGGGGCGGAGGCGGGGTGGACGCCGAGGTGCGCCACACAGCGGCTCCGGCGGCCAACACGAGCAGCGAGACGAACGCGACGAGGATCGGACGGGAGCGGGACATGCGCGGCGGCGGAGGTTAGCGCAACGACGGGCCGGGCGCTCCGGCCGCTTGCCGCACGGTGTCCCGCAGCACCTCCAGGTCCACCGGCTTGTCCAGGAACGCTCGCACCCCCAACCGTCTGGCCTCCTCGCGCGTCTCCTCGTCCGCGAAGGACGACAGGAGGATGACGGGGCAGGCGAGCCCCGCCGCCTGCGTCTGGGCGAGCACCTCCAGCCCGGTGCGCCCCGGCATCCGGATGTCCGAGAGGATGAGATCCGGCGGCGACAAGGGCCCCCCACACACCCGCGTCAGCGCCACGTAGTCGGCCAGTTCGTGGCCGTCCTCCACCGCCACCACCGCGAAGCCGGCCCGCACCAGCGTCAACGTCAGGAGCGAACGCATCTCCTCATCGTCCTCCGCCAGGAGGACGCGGAGCGGCTGGGGTTCGGAAAGCATCATGGCGAACGCTCCGGGAGGAAGGTCACTCCCCCCCAGGAGCATGCCGTGTGCCAGTGCGCGCCTCGGAGGGGACACGGGGCCGGGAGGACGCGCTCCGGGGGCAGCCTGCCCCATCGGGGGCATTCCGCCTCGCGGAGGGTGGCCCTGGGAAGCAGGGGGATGGGTGCGTTTCTTGAAGAAGTCCCAGGGGGTATGCCAGACCCCGGAATCACGCCATGAAGCTCGCCCGGAAGATCGTCCTCGCCCTCGTGCTGCTCGTCTTCGCCGTCATCGCCGGGCTGCAGACCATCCAGGTGCGCAGGGAGCTGGCTCGCTCCGAGCTGGACATGCAACATGATCACCGCCTGCTCGGCCACACGCTGGGAGGTTCCTTCGTCCGGTCCTGGCAGGTGGAGGGCCAGGAGGCGGCGCTCACCCTGCTCTCCGACGCCAACCTCTTCCAGGAGCAGGTGCGGGTGCGCTGGCTGTGGTTGAACTCGCGCGAGGGCAACGCGCTGCCCGCCGAGCAATGGGAGGCGTTGCTCGACGGACAGGACACGTCCTTCACGGACCAATCCCGGCCACCGGGGTGGTTGATCTCCTTCACCCCCGTCACCGTCAACGGGCGCCTGGGGGCCATCGAGATCATCGAGCCCCTGGTGGAGCAGCACCAGCACGTGCGGCAGACGGTGGTGAGCACCGCGGTGGCCACGGGCGCCATCACCCTCGCCTTCCTCGTGGTGGCCATGGCCATGGGGCGGCGACTGGTGGGCCAGCCGGTGGAGCAACTGGTGGAGCTCGCCCACCGCGTGGGGCAGGGAGACCTGGAGGCCCGGGTGCACCTGCGCCAGGAGGACGAGCTGGCCACGCTGGCGAGCGCGATGAACCAGATGGCCCACGAGCTGTCGTCCGCGCGCGCGCAGGTGGAGGCGGAGACGGCGGCGCGCGTGGCCACGCTCGAGCACCTGCGGCACTCGGACCGGCTGGCCACCGTGGGCAAGCTCGCCTCGGGCGTGGCGCACGAGCTGGGCACGCCGCTCAACGTGGTGCTCGGCCGCGCGAAGATGATCGCCTCGGGCGAGGCCGAGGGCGAGGAGGTGCCCGAATACGCCCGCATCATCTCCCAGCAGGTGCAGCACATGACGGGCATCATCCGCCAGCTCCTGGACTTCGCCCGGCGGCGCACGCCCCAGCGCGCCCCGGAGGACCTGACCCAGCTCGTGGAGCGCACGCTCGCGCTCCTGCGGCCGCTCGCGGCACGGCGCCACGTCACCCTGGACCAGGAAGCCGCGGGCCCGCTGATGCTGGAGCTGGACGCGGGGCAGATCCAACAGGCCCTCACCAACCTCATCGTCAATGGCATGCAGGCGATGAAGCAGGGGGGAGTGCTCCGGGTGCGGCTCGGGCGGGAGCGCGCCCTGCCCCCGAAGGACCTGGGAGGACCCGAGGCCGAGTGGGTGCGGCTGGACGTACGCGACGAGGGCGAGGGCATCGCCCCCGAGGTGCTGCCCCACGTCTTCGAGCCCTTCTTCACCACCAAGGACGTGGGCGAGGGAACGGGGCTCGGCCTGTCTGTCTCCTATGGACTCATCCGGGACCATGGGGGGTGGATTTCCGTGAGCAGCGAGCCCGGACGCGGTAGTTGCTTTTCCATCTTCCTCCCACCGGGAGCGAGGGACGCACAGGAGGCGGGGACATGAGCGCGACGAAGGGCCGCGTGCTGGTCGTCGAGGACGAGCGCGAGATGCGGGCGCTCCTGGAGAAGGGCCTGGGGCGCCGGGGCTTCGTGCCCACGGCGCGAGGGAGCGCGGACGAGGCCTTCGCGCTGCTCGAGTCGGAGGACTTCGACACGGTGCTCACGGACCTGCGGATGCCGGGCATGGATGGGATCGCGCTGTGCGAGCGCATCGCGCTCAACCGTCCGGACATTCCCGTGGTGGTGGTGACGGCGTTTGGAAGCCTGGAGACGGCCGTGGCGGCCATCCGCGCGGGCGCGTACGACTTCGTGACGAAGCCGGTGGACCTGGACGCGCTGGCGCTGGTGCTGGAGCGGGCGGTGCAACACCGGGCGCTGCGCGAGGAGGTGCGGCGGTTGCGCCGGGCGCTGGGCGAGGTGTCCACGGAAGGGGGCGTGGTGGGCGAGAGCCTCGCGCTGCGCCGGGTGTACGAGCTCATCGACCGGGTGGCGGACTCGGACACGTCGGTGCTGGTGACGGGCGAGAGCGGCACGGGCAAGGAGGTGGCCGCGCGGGCGTTGCATGCGCGGGGCCGGCGCCGGGCGGGGCCGTTCGTGGCCATCAACTGCGCGGCCATGCCCGAGGCGCTGCTGGAGAGTGAGTTGTTCGGCCACGTGCGGGGCGCGTTCACGGACGCGAAGACGTCGCGCCCGGGCCTGTTCGTGAAGGCCAACGGCGGCACGCTGTTCCTCGACGAGGTGGGGGAGTTGCCGCTCACGCTCCAGCCCAAGCTACTGCGGGCGCTGCAGGAGCGCACGGTACGCCCAGTGGGCGGCGAGACGGAGGTGGCCTTCGACGCGCGCATCGTCGCCGCCACCAATCGGGATCTGGATTTGGCGGTGGAGGAGGGACGCTTCCGCGAGGACTTGTACTACCGGCTCAACGTCATCGGCCTGGAGCTGCCGCCCTTGAGGGCCCGGGGCAATGACGTGTTGCTGCTGGCGCAGCGCTTCCTGGAGCACTTCGCCACGCGCAGCGGCAAGCGCGTGGTGGGGCTGAGTCCCGCGGTGGCCCAGCGGCTGTTGGCCTATAGCTGGCCCGGCAACGTGCGCGAGTTGCAGAACTGCATCGAGCGCGCGGTGGCGCTCACGGCCTACGAGCAGCTCACGGTGGAGGATCTGCCGGATCGCATCCGGGACTACCGCGCGCCCAATCCCCAGACACAGAACCAGGACGTGTCCGAACTGGTGTCACTGGAGGAGATGGAGCGGCGCTACATCCAGCGCGTCATGGAGACGGTGGGAGGCAGCCGGACACTCGCCTCGCGCATCCTCGGCGTGGATCGCAAGACGCTCTACCGCAAGCTCGGCCGCCGCCACCCCGCCGCCGGGACGGAGGACAAGGACGACGCCAAGGAGTAGGCCACGGGGGTGATGGCTGTCTGGGTTATCTGCCCCGAAATTCGAGGGCTTGGCCGCCGCCACGCCGCTCCGGAGCAACAAGTCCAAGAGACCGGGCTCACGGTGGGCCGGCCGCTGGCGCCATGGAGGAGGGTTCATTGCCCGTGCCCCGAGGGGCTCCTACCTTTTTCAGGACAACTCACGGGGGTCCAACCATGGGGAAGAGCGGCGACGGCGAGCAGGGCGACCAACAACCGCCCCCCCCCTCCCAGGAGTCATTCGAGGACTCGGATTTCGGGGACTCGCTCCTGAAAGAGGTGGCTGGCTCCTCGCCGAAGCACGCGTTCCGCCGTCTGGTGCCTGGAGAGCGCCTGGGAGGCTTGGACGGACGCCGCTTCGAAATCCTCCAGAGCCTGGGAGAGGGCGCCATGGGGCAGGTCTTCCGCGCCCGGGACGAGGAATTACAGCGCGTGGTGGCGCTCAAGCTCCTCTTTCCCCGCGAGGAGCTGGCCGGCATGGGCCTGCGGGAGGCACGGGCCATTGCCCAGTTGGACCACGAGAACATCGTCCGCATCTTCGACATCTCCGAGTGGGCAGAGGGACCGGGCAAGTCCCCGGTGCCCGTGCTCGTCATGGAGTGTCTGGAGGGCGAATCGCTCGCGGCGGTGCTGCGGCGGGAGAAGCGGCTCGCGCCGTGGCACGCGCTGGACATCATGCGCGGGGTGGCGGCCGGGCTGGCGCACGCGCACCAGCATCACATCGTCCACCGCGACCTCAAGCCGAGCAATGTCTTCATCACCAGACAAGGCACGGTGAAGCTGCTCGACTTTGGACTCGCCTGGCTGACGGAAGGCCCCTCGGCGCTGCCGCACCTTCCCACCGCCGGCACGCCGGCCTACATGGCACCGGAGCAATGGCGCGGGCAGACGGTGGACGAGCGCACCGACCTCTGGGCCGCAGGCATCATCTTGTACGAGTTGCTCACCGGAGAGCTGCCCTATCCCTCCATGGACCTGGAGGAGTTGCGCGAGCAGGTGCTGTCGCCGGAGCCGGTGCCGCCGCTGCGCGCGCGCCACCCGGAGCTGCGTGGGGAGTTGGAGTCGCTCCTGTCCGTGGTGCTGGCCAAGGAGCCCTCGCAACGGTTGTTGTCGGCCGAGGAGCTGAGTGAGGAGCTGCGCGAACTGGGGGAGCATCTCCGGCCGGGACACGAGGCCTCCCTGTCCGTGGCGCCTCAGCGACGGCAGGTGACGCTGGTGTCGTGCCAGCTGGAAGGGCTTTCCGCGCTGGCGGAGGAAATGGATCCAGAGGACTTCAGCGAGCTGGAAGCGACCTTCCACCAGTGTGCGTCGAAGGTGATGCAGCGCCACGGAGGCTTCGTCCACCTGTGCATGGGAGACGAGGCACTGGCCTGTTTCGGCTACCCGGTGGCACGCGAGGGGGACTCGGAGCGCGCGGTGCTCGCGGGCCTGGCGCTGCCCGCCGCCGTGCGAGAGGTTCTCCAGGGAAAGGTGCCGCCGGGAAGTCACGCGGTGCTGTCGGCGCGGGTGGGCATCTACACGGACATGGTGGTGCTCGACGACATCCTCCCCGAGTTGCGCGGGCGCACCCCCACCATCCAGGGAGAGGCGCCCCGGGTGGTGGCGTGGCTCGCGCGGCAGGCCGGGCCGGACGAGGTGGTGATCGGCCCCAACACACACAACCTGGTGCGGCGTGCCTTCGACACGGAGCCGCTCGGCTCGAGGACGTTCGACGGCAGGCGCGCGCTGGCCGTGCACCGTGTGCTGCGCTCGCGCGAGGCCATCATCCGCTTCGAGCGGGCGCACATGGGTGGTGGAACGTTGAGCCCGCTGGTGGGCCGTGAGCGGGAGCTGGAGCGCCTGCTCGACGCGTGGAGGCGCGCCCGCGAGCGGCGGGGAAGCTATGTGCTGCTGTCTGGCGAGGCCGGCATCGGCAAGTCCCGCCTCATCCAGGAACTGCTCGCGCGGGTGTCACCGGAGCGGCCCATGCGACTGCGGCTCCAGTGCTGGAGCCAGTACAGCGCCAGCGCGCTGCACCCCTTCATCGAGGTACTGCAACGCAACTGGCTTCGCCCGGAGCGCTCGCGCCAGGAGAACCTGCGCGTGGTGGAGGCACAATTCCAGCAACGAGGCTTGTCGCCCATCCAGGTGCGGCTGCTGGCCGCGCTGATGTCACTGCCGGTGGCCGAGGACTCGCCCCACCTGCGCCTCACTCCGCAGCGGCAGAAGGAGGAAACGCTGGAGGCGCTGGCATTGCTGCTCATGTGGAACGCCGGGGAGCAACCGGTCCTGGTGGTGGTGGAGGATCTGCACTGGGCGGACCCCTCCACGCTGCAACTGCTCGGCTACCTGAGGGAAAAGGTGGAGCGGGCGCGCATCCTCTTCGTCCTCAGCGCACGCCCGGAGTTCCACCCACCGTGGACCCAAGGCCCGGGCTTCGAGTCCATCGCCCTGGAGCGGCTGCCCGCGGCCAGTACCGAGCGGCTGGTGAAGGAGGTGACGCGCGGCCAGTCCCTGCCGGCGGAGGCGATGCGGCAACTGGTGGCCCGAACGGACGGCATTCCGCTCTTCGTGGAGGAGATGACGCGCGTGCTCCTGGAGGGCGGAGCATCGGCCTCCATTCCCGTGACGCTCCAGGAGTTGCTGCTGGCGCGGCTGGACTCGCTGCCCAGGCGGCAGAAGCAGCTCGCGCAGTTGTGCGCGCTGGTGGGGCGCACCTTCTCCCAGACGTTGCTCGTCATCCTCACGGGCCAGAGCGAGCCCTCGCTGCGCCGGAATCTGATGGGGCTGGTGTCGGCCGGTCTGCTCCAGCTCCAGCCCGACAACACCGGGCTCACCTACCAGTTCCGCCACGCCCTCATCCAGGAGGCGGCCTGCCAGTCCCAGCCCCGGGGCATGCGGCGCAACTCCCACCGGAAGATCGCCCACGTGCTGGAGAAACACTTTCCCGGGGTGGCGGAGACACGGCCCGAGGTGCTGGCCTACCACTACGAGGAGGCCCAGGAGTTCCAGCCCGCCATCCACTACTGGAAGAAGGGCGGCATGCTCGCCAGCCTGCGTTCGGCCAACGAGGAGGCGGTGAGCCACCTCACCCAGGCGCTGAAGCTGCTACGCAGCCTGCCGGACGCCACGGAGATCACGAAGGAGGAACTGCAGCTGCTCATCGCCTTGGGCGTTCCGCTGGCGCAGGTGAAAGGCTACCAGTCGGCCGAGGTGGAGAGCACGTACGCGCGGGCGCAGGCGCTCTTCCGAGAAGTGGGCGAGGAGCTGCCACGGTTGGAGCTGGGCTTCTGGGGCTCATTCGCCTACTACTCCGCGCGAGCCAGGTTCGACGACGCGCACGAGGTGGCCAATCTGCTGGTGAGCCTGGGAGCGCGCCAGGGCAACCGCGAGCTACTCTGCATGGGCCACCGGATGATGGCCACGAACTTCTTCATCTGGGGGGACATGGCCCGGTCTCTGGAGCATGTGGAGCAGGCACGGGCCCACTCGGACTTCGACCTTGAGCGGCACCGGGAGCTCGCCGTGAGCCAGTCGGTGAATCCGCGCGTGGCCGTGTTGGCCTATGGCACGCTTCCGCTCTCGGTGGTGGGCCAGGCGGAGCAGGCCGAACGCTTCACCCATGAGGCACTGGAATTGGCCGGCCGCATCGGCCATCCGCACACGATGGCACTCGCGCTCACCTACTGCGCCCTCGGCAGCCAGTTGCGCTGGGACGCGAGCACCACGCTGGCGCTCACCGAGCAGTGCATCCCACTCGCGCGCGAGCACCGCATCTTCCTGTGGTACCTGTGGCCCTCGTTGCTGCGGGCCTGGGCCCTGTCCGAACTGGGGCGTCCCGAGGAGGGGTTGGTCCTGATACAGCAGACCCATGAGCAGTGGGAGCGCTCCGGCATCCTCGCGGGCGTACACCACACCCTGGGGATGATGGCCTCCATCCACCTGCGGCTGGGACAGGCGAAGGAAGGCCTGGCCGTGGTGGGCGACGCGCTGGCGGCGGCGACAACGGTCAAAGAGTATTCGTACCTGCCCGAGTTGCATCGCGCCCGGGGCGAACTGCTGCGGCTGGCGGGCCGGGAGGAGGAGGCGCGCGCGGAACTCCTCGAGGCCATCCACTTCGCCCACGAGCACGGAATGGCCGTCTATGAGCAGCGGGCGCGCGCGAGTCTGCTCGGGACGTACCAGGCTTCGAAGCCGTACGGGGAATACTCCCGCAGCTCGTGATGCGCGGGCGTGGGCATGCGCCACGGCTCCCGCGAATCACCCGTCACGAATGCACTCCCTTCGCTCAGACCAGGAGAAGCGAGGGCAATTCTGCATGGATGACACGAGTACAGGAGCGGTCCACCCGCTCACCCGACCAGGCGTTGAACCGCTCCGCGTGGTCCCACGGGAGGTCTCGCGCGGGCAGGCGAGGAAGCGCAAGCAGGTGGCCATGAGGCGCAATGCCTTGACAGTGCTCGTGCCCATCCAGCTCGAGCGCTTCCGTTCGCTGGAAAAGGTGCTGGAGAAGATCGGCCATGACATCCAACACAACCCACACCTCTCGTTCGACGAGCTGAAGGCCACCCACTTCCTGCGCTGGGTCATCATTCCCGGTCCCATGCTGGCGTTCGAGGCCAACTTCGACTCCACCGTGGAAGACTTCCTGCGGAGCTTCGTGCGCCTGGCCGGGAGCACGCTGCGCGAGCACATCTACTGCCATTGCGCGCCACCACTCCGAGCCGAGGACACGGATGAGGCCCTCATGGGCTACTTGCTCGACCACGCGCTGACCGAGCCCCTCTTCTTCCAGGGCTACCCGGGCATGAGCGTCGAGAGCATCGACAACGACGCCCGGGTACGGGAGCACATCCAAAGCTACCTCGATGAGGCTCGCGGGAAGTACCAGCCGGGGGAGGAGCATCAACTCCACGCGGACATCGGGCGATACCTCGAAGCGCGCGCCTCCGCCCAGGCGCTGACCCTCGACCCCGAGCGGCCATCCTGGAAGAAGCGGCTGCTGCACACGGGCGCCGTGCGTGTCGGCTTGGGCGTGCTCGCGCTGCCAGTGGCGCTCCCCACGGGACTGGCCTTGTTGGGGCTGAGGCTCGTGGAGGCCGCGGCGAATCGCTTGAGGGGAGCACGCGGGGCGGCGGCCCACCCCACCTACCGCCTCAAGGGGCGCGAGAGGCGGGGCAGGTTGCTCGAGCGCGAGGACTTCCAGACGCAGAACCAGCTCACGCACCTGGTGGACCTCAAGCCGGGCCTGTCACGGCTGCTCCTGGTCAAGCTGGCGCTGTGGGTGTGGGGCTACTGGGCCAGGTACTCCTTCGCCGAGGGCCACCTCGGGGGCATCGAGGGCATCCACTTCGCGCGTTGGATCCTCGTGCGGAACGAGGAGCCGCTCGGGGCGGGGCGCGCGAAGCACCGCCTGCTCTTCTTCAGCAACTACGATGGGAGCTGGGAGGACTACCTCGGCACGTTCGTGGACCGGGCGAGCATCGGACTCACCACCATCTGGTGCAACACCGAGGGATTCCCCTCCATGCGGCTGCGCGTCTGGCCTCCACGTCTGGAGTTGGGTGCCGACCGCGAGGAGGAATTCAAGGAGTGGGTCCGCCAGCATCAGGTCTACACGCAGGTCTGGTTCACCCGGCACCCGGATCTGAGCGTCTCCAACATCTACAACAACAGGAACATCCGCGCGAAGGCGAAGGCCCGCCTGTCGGCGGAGCAGGTAAAGGAATGGCTGAGATGGCTCTCATGAAGAAGCAGCTCGATTGGCATGATATCCAGGCGATTGTCTTCGCCGGCTATGGCGACCTGCCGCGCGCACGCTACGCGTTCCTCCGGGTGAAGCATCCAGAGCGAGCCAAGGCCTGGCTGCGGGAGCTGTCCGAGCAGGTCACCACGATGAAGCAGCTCCAGGGGGCCAAGGCGGAAGGCCAGCGGAAGGACCATGCGGTGCATGTGGCCTTCACCGAGAAGGGTCTGGCGGCGCTCGGGCTGCCTCGGGAGGTGCGCGAGTCCTTCCTGCCGGAGTTCGTCGAGGGACAGACCAGTGCCCATCGTGCGCGTGCCCTCGGCGACACGGGCGCGAGCGCGCCGCACAAGTGGTGCTTTGGCGGGCCGGTCCGCGAGGGCGAGGAGGACAAGGAAATCCACCTCGTCCTCATGCTCTTCACCCACGGGGACGAGCAGCACCTGGAAGAGATGGAGTCCCTCCACGCGCGCCACCGCGAGCGCTATGCCGCCGGACTTGGCGAGGTGTTCGTCCAGGACGCGTGCCTGCGGAGGATGGACGGCGAGGAGGGCACCCAGAACGGCTTCAAGGAGGCGTTTGGCTTCCGGGATGGCATCACCCAGCCCACCATCGAGGGCACTCCAGCGAAGCCCGGACAGACACCGCCCATCAAGGCGGGAGAATTCATCCTCGGCTACGAGAACGCATACGGGCAGCTGCCCTCCTCTCCCACCGTGTCCGCGGAGCAGGATTCGCGCGGGCTCCTCCCCGCGCTCGAAGGCTCGTCCCGGAAGGATCTGGGATGCAATGGCACCTATCTGGTGCTGCGCAAGCTGCGGCAGGACGTGGAGTCCTTCGAGCATTTCCTGCACGAGCACTCACGGGATCCCGAAGACCCCCAGGGCGATGCCCATCGGCGTGAATTGCTGGCGGCGAAGCTGATGGGGCGCTGGCGCAGCGGCGCACCGCTCTCGCTGTGCCCGGCACGGGACGACAAGGAGCTCGGACGGGACACCACGCGCAACAATGACTTCCTGTATGGAAATGACCCGCATGGGCTGCGCTGCCCCATGGCCTCGCACATCCGCCGGAGCAACCCCCGCGACACGCTCATTCCGGATTCGAGCAAGACGTCGCTGAAGGTCTCGGACCGTCGGCAGCTCATCCGGCGGGGCCGGCCCTACCAGGACTCCAATGGGGAGCAGGGCATGATGTTCGTCGCGCTCAATGCGAACATCCAGCGCCAGTTCGAATTCATCCAACAGAGTTGGATGAACAACCCCAAGTTCACGGGGCTCTACGACAGCAGGGATCCCATCGCTGGAAACAACCACGACCCCGAACTGGAGGGTTCTCGCGCGGAGAACTACGCGGTGAGCATTCCCGCCGAGCCCGTGCGCCAGCGCATCACCGGCGTGCCCCGCTTCGTCCACGTCCGGGGAGGCGCCTACTTCTTCCTGCCAGGAATCCAGGCCCTCCGCTTCCTGGCCTCGTGAACGGCGCCCTCGTGCATGTCTCACTCGGAGAGCATCCAGGCAGGCGCGGCGCATCCCCCCCCGCCCGCGCGTGCCAGCCCATCCCACCATGCCCACCTTCTGGGGAATAACCCTTCACGGAAGAGGCGAGACATGAACAAGAAGAACCTCGACGAGAAGCAGGTTCCCCGCCAAGGCAAGTCGGAGCAGGACGAGCCCGTCCGTCACAAGGGCCCGGATCGCTCCACCGAGGAGGAGAAGCGCTCCGGCCCTCAGCCCGACGGCAACGGCGCCACGGGTGAGCCGGCGGCGTTCCCTCCGCACAACTGAACAATACACATGGCGGGAGACGGTGGAGCGGGACGCGACCAGCGCGGGGGTGCTGGGCGAAGTCCCCTCCACCGGAGTACGACGTCGCCACCATGAAAACACTCCCTCTCCTGCCGCTGTGCCTCGCCGCGACGCTCGGGCTCCCTGGAGCCGCGCCTGCCGCGACGAATCCCGCCCCCGTGCTCGCCGGCCTCGATGCGCTCTATCCCGAGCTGGATGGCCTCTACCGCGACCTGCATCAGCACCCCGAGCTGTCGCTCCAGGAGGAGAAGACGGCGGCGAAGCTGGCCGGGCGCATGCGTCAGCTCGGCTTCGAGGTGACGCAGAAGGTGGGCGGCCACGGCGTGGTGGCCGTGCTGCGCAATGGCCAGGGCCCCACCGTGCTGCTGCGCACCGACATGGACGCGCTGCCCGTCGAGGAGAAGACGGGGCTGCCCTATGCCAGCCAGGTGAAGATGAAGGACGACACGGGCCAGGGCGTGCCCGTGATGCATGCCTGCGGACATGACGTCCACATGACGGTCTGGCTGGGCACCGCCACGCTGCTCGCGCGCTCCAAGGAGCGCTGGCGCGGCACGCTCGTCATGGTGGGCCAGCCCGCCGAGGAGCGCGGCAGCGGGGCGAAGCGGATGCTCGACGATGGCCTCTACAAGCGCTTTCCCAAGCCCGACTTCGCCGTCGCCGTGCACAACAGCGCCACCGCCGCGGCGGGCACCATCGAGTACGTGCCCGGCTATGCCCTGGCGAACGTGGACTCGCTCGACATCACCCTGCACGGCAAGGGCGGCCACGGCGCCTATCCCCACACCACGGTGGACCCCATCGTGCTCGCGGCCCGCACCATCCTCTCGCTGCAGACCATCGTGAGCCGGGAGAAGTCTCCCCTGGAGCCCGCGGTGGTGACGGTGGGCTCCATCCACGGCGGCACCAAGCACAACATCATCCCGGACGACGTGAAGCTCCAGCTCACCGTGCGCAGCTACAAGCCCGAGGTGCGCCAGCAACTCTTCACCGCCATCGAGCGCGTGGTGAACGCCGAGGCCCAGGCCGCCGGCGCCCCGCGCAAGCCCGAGATCGTCATCTCCGAGGGCACGCCCGCCACCTACAACGATCCGGCGCTGACGAAGCGGCTGGTGGGGGCCGTGTCGCGCGTGCTCGGCGAGCCCAACGTGCGCGAGGGCCAGCCCGTCATGGGGGGCGAGGACTTCTCCGAGTACGGCCTGGCCGGCGTCCCCTCGGTGCTGCTCTGGGTGGGCACGGTGGAACCCAAGCGGCACGCGCAGGCCAAGACCTCGGGCGAAACGCTTCCCTCCCTGCACTCCCCCCTCTTCGCGCCCGACCGCGAGCGCACGCTGCGCACGGGCGTCACCACCCTGACCACGTCCGCCCTGGAGCTGTTGGGCACACCCTAAAGCCCACCCCTTCAATCTGATGGATGCAACTCATTAGATTGCTTCAACTACTTTCGGGTGAAACGAGTCTACCCCTCATCCATTTTTCTTTGTAGGAATGAGAAAAGTCTTGGTGCGATTGACTTGCACATGACCCGCCCAGAGGTGTTAGAAGAACGGGTTTTGGCTGGTTTTACCATCTGCGGGGGGCTTCCAAGGCCGATGAGGCGCGTCATCCATCACATGCTCCTGGGGTTATTGGTGTTCGGGCTGATTGGCCCGCTCACCACCTACACCTGGAAGCTGGCCGCCCGGAGCGGGGAGACGGCCGAGGAGACGCAGGAATCGCTCGACAAGGATTTCACCCTCTCGCGCATCATGGCCCGGCTGTCGGGGGCACGCCGCCTGCCGCCGTGTCCCCCTCGAGAGCGCCCGCGTGCGCGGCATGACCGCCGCGCGCGGGCACTGCCGCCCGCGCAGGTCATCACCCCCCGGGCGGTGGTGGTGTGGCGGCCCTCGAATCCAGCCCCGGACGAAGAACCCTTCTGTCACTGAGCGGACTCCGCTCACGTCCGACGACCGCCTGCCATCAGCGCCCCGGGTGCTGATGCGCGCGCGTGCGTGACGCCTCCGCACGGCGTTCCACCCTCCATCCCGCCTCCGCGAGAGGAAAGGCACTCACGTGTCCTTTCCACCCGTCCGGCCTCCCTGTCCCCCCCCTGGCTGCGTGCCCTCTGGCACGTGCCGGTTTCCACACGTGTATGCCCATGCAACGAGCCCGTGAGAAGAATGCCCTGACGCGCGCCCGGCGACTGCCCGCGCCGCGGCCCCTGTCGCGCGTCCTGGAGAGACAACGCCCCCCCCCCTCGGAGAACAGCTTCGGCGCCGAGTGGCGCTCGGTGCGCCGCTACCTCGTGGACTCCTGGAAGGACGTGGTGCGCTTCATTCCCCAGGACGTGCTGTCCGGTGTCACCGTGGCGGCGGTGGCGCTGCCGCTCAACCTGGCCCTGGCGGTGGCCAGCGGCCTGCCTCCCTCGGCGGGCCTCATCGCCGGCGTGGTGGGTGGCGGCATCGCGGCGATGATGGGCGGCACGCCCCTGCAGGTGACGGGCCCCGCCGCGGCGCTGTCCACCATGGTGTTCGCCCTGGTCGCCCGCTTCGGCGTGGCGGGCGCGGCGGCCGCCGCCTTGGCGGTGGGCTGTATGCAGTTGCTGCTCTCCCTGGGACGCGCCGGCCGGCTGATGAAGTACGTGCCCGAGTCGGTGCTCGCCGGCTTCACCACGGGCGTGGGCATCAAGCTGCTCGATCAACAGATTCCCGAGCTGCTCGGCTTCGACTACCGGGTGTTCGAGCTCGCGCAGATGATGCACCGGCCGGAGTGGCTGCACGAGGTGTCCTGGCTGTCGACGCTGTCGGGCCTCGCGGTGGCCTTCCTGGTGGTGGCCGCGCGGCACCTCAAGCGCTTCCCGGCGGCGCTGGTGGGCGTGGGCATCGTCACGGCGCTGGCCAGCTACCTTGGCTGGGACATCTCGCGCGTGGGCGAGGTCCCCTCCAGTCTCCCCCCGCCCCGGCTGCCGGACCTGCAGGGCCGGTGGCTGGAGTTGTTCGCCGCGAGCCTGCCGCTCGGCATCCTCGCCGCGGCCGAGTCGCTGCTGTCCGCGCGGGTCACCGACCGCATGGCGCCCGCCGCTCGTCCCCACCAGCCCACGCTGGAGCTGCTGGGCCAGGGCCTGGCCAACCTGGGCTCCGGGGTGATGGGCGGCATGCCCGTCACGGGCGTGGTGGTGCGCTCGGGCGTCAACGTGCAGAGCGGAGGCCGCACCCGCCTCTCTTCCTTCCTGCACTCCGCGTCCCTGCTCTTCGTCATGCTCTACCTGTCGGATCAGATCGCCAAGGTGCCGCTGGCGGGACTGGCGGGGCTCTTGTGCGTGGTGGGCCTGCGTCTGGTGGAAGTGGGCACGTTGGTCCACCTGTGGAAGGAGGAGCGGGTGGAGGCGGTGGCCTTCCTCGTCACCGCGGTGGGCACGTTGAGTGGCCATCTGGTGGAGGGCCTGACGGGCGGCATGCTCGTCCACGCGGTGGGCCGCTTCCTGCACCGGCGGCGGCACAAGCCGCACCCGAGCGCGCCCTCCGTGGAGCAGAAGCAGCAGGGCGTGCGCGCGGTGCTCTCGCGGGCCCACGCCGAGGCGCGGCACCCGAGCCACCTCGAGGCCTCGCCGCACTCGCTCGGCTGGCTGCGGCACATCAAGTCCCGGCCCCTCATGTCGAGCTCCTCGTTCGTCCACCCGCAGGCGGCGGTCATCGGCCGGGTGGTGCTCGGTGAGCATGTGCACATCGCCGCGGGCAGCTCGGTGCGCGCGGACGAGGGCACGCCCTTCCACATCGGCGCCAACTCCAACATCCAGGACGGCGTGGTCATCCACGCCCTCAAGGAGCGCAAGGTGGTGGTGGGCGGCGAGGAGTGGGCGGTGTACGTGGGCAAGAACGTCTCCATGGCCCACAACGCCCTGGTGCACGGCCCCTGCTACATCGGGGATGACACCTTCGTGGGCTTCAAGGCGGTGGTGCACGACGCCGTCGTCGGCAGCCACTGCTACATCGGCATTGGCGCCATCGTGGTGGGCGTGGAGGTGCCGGATGGCAGGTTCGTCCCCCACGGCACCATCGTGGACACCGCGGAGAAGGCCGAGCGCCTGCCGCCGGTGAGCGAGGCCCACCGCGAGTTCAACGAGGACGTGGTGGACGTCAACCGCGGCCTGGCCGCCGCCTACCGCACCCAGGATGGAGAGGTCCGGCAGACCTCGCGTCCCCTGGCGACCAGCAACACCGAGTCCACGTCCGGATGGACGAACTGGCGGCGCGCCCGCGACGGGCGCTTCTGAGCGCGGGGCCCCCGTGAACGACAACCTTTCCTACGGAGTCACACGAACATGTTCTTGATGGGAATCCTGATTGGCGCGGCGGTCTACGGCGCCTATGTGCTGTCCCGCTGCTTCTTCCGCGTGGAGGAGGGACACCTGTCGGTGCTCACCTCCCTCGGCGCGGCGCGGACCGAGCCGGATGGCAAGACGCTGCGCACCTGGGGGCCGGGGCTGCACCGCAAGCTGCCCTGGGAGAGAGCGCATGACATCCCCATGATGGAGCAGGCCCTGGAGCTGGCCGGCGAGAAGGGGGGCCAGACGGCGATGACGGGAGATGGCACGGTGCTGCGCTTCGACAGCACCCTGCGCTACGTGCCCGTGCGCGACAGCCTGGGCCACTTCCTCTTCGGCCTGCGCGCGCCGGTGGAGCACATCACCGGGCTGTTCTCCTGCCTGTTGCGCAACGAGATCGCCAACTTCCACGCCCCCGCCGCGGGTCCGGAGACGGTGAGCGGCGCGCTGGCCGCGACGCACCAGGCGGGTGAGAACTCGTACGCGCTCATCCGCCGCGAGCGCCGGCTGCTCAGCCAGCGCATCGAGGCGTTCTGCCACAAGGAGATTGGCCGCAAGTACGGCGTGCAGTTCGTCGGCGTGGACCTCACGGACGTGCTGCCGCCGGATGAGCTGGACAGCGCGCTCAACGCCGTCATCGCCGCCCAGAACGAGTCGGACGCGGCCTATGCGCGCGCCGGAGCGGAGTGCCAGCAGCGCGTGCTGGCCGCCGCACGCGGCGTGGAGATCGCCCGGGCGCGCGCCGCGGCGACCGAGACGGAAATCCTCAAGCTGGGCGAGTTCCTCTCGGAGCTCGACCGGCAGAACACCCTCCACCTCTACGTGTCGCGCCGCCGGTCCGAGGTCATGTCCGAGTCGCGTACCGTCTACCTCAAGGGACAGTAACCCCCATGAACTCGAGCCAACTGCTTCAACTCATCGGCGGTATCGTCGCGGGCCTGTGCACCCTGCCCTTCCTCATTGGACTGGGACGCCTCTTCGGCCTCCAGGTGGAAGACGAGGAGACGGTGCTCGTCACGCGCTTTGGCAAGCTGGAGAAGACGCTGAACAAGCCGGGCTGGCACTGGGTGCCCGAGCGCGTGCTGCCCTGGGTGCGCACGTTCCCGGTGAGCCGGGCGCGCGACTTCCGCGACATCACCAACATCCAGGTCAACGACGCGCGGGGCACCACGGTCATCGTGGACCTGTGGCTGGAGTTCCGGGTGGCGGATCCGGCGCGCGCGCTCTTCGGGGTGGCGGACTGGGACAAGTCGCTCCGGGCGCTCGTCACCCACGCGGCGCTGTCCATCCTCGGCAACCGCTCGTTCGAGCACATCCTGTGTGATCGCAGCGAGCTGGGCGAGAAGGTGCGCCAGGACATCCAGGACGAGACGCAGCGCTGGGGCCTGGAGGTGGAGCGGGTGCTCATCCGAAACGTGAGCCTGCGGCCGGAGGTGGCCCAGCAGGTGTTCGACACGCTGTCGGCGCGGCTCGAGCGCGCCACGGCGGAGGTGGAGGAGGAGGGACGCCAGCGCGTGGCGCTCCTGGACGCGCAGACGAGCGCCCAGGTGGCGGCGCTGGTGGCCGAGGCCAAGGGCCAGTACCCGGCGGCGGTGGGCCGCGCCTTCATGGTGCTGGGCAAGCAGCCGCGGGTGCTCCACGCCTACAACGAGCTGTACTCGCTCTCCCAGGTGCGCCCGCACCGCACCGTGGCCTTCCACGGCTTCGAGGGCGACCAGATGCGGGCCATCGACGCCGCGATGCTCCCCACCCCGACCAACGGGGCCCAGGAGCTGGAAGTCCCGGCGCTGCGCCCCAACGGGGACGAGCGCAAGGTCGAGGCCTGAGCGTCTCGCCTTGAAGTGTTGCACCCCGGAAAGGGGGCACCCACGGGTGCTCCCCTTCCGGGACTCCAGCGAGCACGGGCAAGCCCGCGAGTGAGCAGTGCTATGTTCGCGGGCGCCAGGGCGCCAATCTTCCGTGTCGGAAGTGGCCTGCTGTCGACGCCGGTATCGGCGAGAACCCACCCACTCTCGGTTTGGTCAGCAATGGTCAACAAGACGTCCAAGAAGCCGGTGAAGGTCGCAAAGAAGGCCACCGCCAAGCGGGTCGCCGCGAAGGTGGCCAAGCCCCAGAAGCCGGGCACCAGGTCATCAGCCCGCAAGCCCACGAAGGCCGCGGCGAAGAAACCGACGGCGCATCCAGTGCCCAAAGCCACCGCAACCAAGGCCAAGGGCCCCGCGGTGGCCGCGAAGCCGGCCCTCCTCACAGGCGGCAACCCTCAGATCGCGAAGGCCGACGGCGACGCCCCCGTGCAGGCCTACATCGCGGCCATGCCGGGCTGGAAACGCGACGTCGGGCTTCGCCTCGACGCGCTCATCGCGCGCACCGTCCCCGGCGTGCGCAAGGCAGTCAAATGGAACTCGCCGATGTACGGAGTCGAGGGCCAAGGCTGGTTCCTCGGCATCCATTGCTTCACGAAGTACGTCAAGGTGGCGTTCTTCCGCGGCACGTCGCTGCGTCCTGTCCCCCCCGGCGAGTCCAAGAGCAAGGACACGCGCTACCTCGACATCCATGAGGACCGCCAGCTCGACGAGGCTCAGTTCGCCGCTTGGGTGAGGCAAGCCAGCCAATTGCCCGGCGAACGAATGTGAGCGGCGGACGTCTGGGTGAGGCTTGAATAGACGTCATCGTTCGTGCCTCCTCCATGTCTGTTCACCCTGTGTGTGCGATTAAAGGGGGAGCGCGGCCTGGTCCCCCCGCGAGGAGCCCCCACGAAGCCGCTGCTCATGCTCGAGCAGCCACTGCTTGGTGGGCACGCCCCCCGCGTACCCGGTGAGCGCCCCGCTGGTGCCCACCACCCGATGGCAGGGAACGACGATGGAGAGCGGATTCCTCGCGTTCGCGGACCCGACCGCCCGCGACGCCCCCTCCCGGCCGATGTGGCGCGCGAGGCCCGCATAGGTCCAGGTGACCCCCAACGGAATCTCCCGGAGGGCCTTCCACACCATCTGCTGGAAGGGTGTCCCGATCGGCTCGAGCGGAAGCTCGAAGGACCCACGCTCGCCCGCGAAATACTCCTCCAACTGGCGTCGTGCCTCCCGCAGCACCGAGTGTTCCTCCCCCTCGCTCGCGACGAGCACGGGTGCCCGCTTGTGGTTCTCCAGGTAGATGGCGGTGAGTGCCCCATCGTTGGCGTACAACCGGAGGGGGCCCACCGGGCTCTTCAGGGTCGTGGTGTACAGCTTCATCCGCCTGCTCCTTCCGAAAGAGAAGTCCAGAGGTGTATCGCCGCGTAGGAACGCCACGGCCGCCAGGCCTCGGCCCGCGCGCCGGCCTCCTTCGCCGTCACGCCTCCGAGTGCCTTGCGAATCCCGAGATCGCTCGCGGGGAATGCGTCGGGCCAGCGCAGCGCCCTCATGGCGACGTAGTGCGCCGTCCAGGCGCCGATGCCCGGCAGCGCCTCCAGCGCCGCCATCGTCCCGTCCACGTCCGCGTGCCGGTCCAGCCGCACCGAGCCCTCCGCCACCGCCCGCGCCACCCCCAGCAGGCTCCTCGCCCGCGCCCCGGGGAGTCCCAACGCCGCCACGCCGTCCTCCGACGCCGCCGCCAGCGTCTCCGGCAGCGGGAAGAGCCGGGAGAGTTCCGCATGGGGACCGTCCACGGGCTCGCCGAAGCGCGCGACGAGCCTCCCGCTCAGCGTGGTCGCCGCGCGCACGGTGACCTGCTGCCCGAGAATGGCGCGCACCGTGAGCTCGAAGGGCTCGAAAGCCCCCAGCACCCGCAGCCCCGGGTGCGTCTGGACGCACTTCGCCAGGAGCGCGTCACGTCCGAGGCACTCCGAGATGACCTCCGGCTGCGCATCGAGGTCGAAGAGCGCCCGCAGCCGTGTGGCCACCTGCATCAGCACCCCCGCCAGTGACAACGACACCTCGGCCAGCAGCGCGGGGCGCTTCGGATCCTTCCGGACCACGAGCCAGCCCGTCTTGCCCCCCAGGCGCACCGTGCGCCGGTAGTCGGACTCCCCCACGTGCTCGACCCCTGGAATGGCGCGACCTCGCAGGTAGAGCAGGAGCTGCTCCCAGTCGAGCGGCGGGCGATAGTCCAGCCGGAGCACGAGCGAGCGCGAGCCCGCCGCCTCGTCACTGGCTCGCCGCAGCTCCGAAGGGGGCCTGCCGAAGCGCTCCTGGAAGAGCGCGTTGAAGCGCCGGACGCTCTGGAAACCACTGGCGAACGCGACCTCCGCCAGCGGGAGCGCGGTGTCCTGGAGCAGTTGCTTCGCCAGCGCGAGCCGCCGCGACTGGGCCAGTTCGACCGGGGAGACGCCCAGCTCCGCCTCCATCGCCCGGCGCAGGTGCCGGCTGGTGACCTTCAACTCCGCCGCCAGCTCATCCAGGGACGACTCGTTGAGGAATCCCCCCTCGATGCGCGACACCGCGGCCGCCACCAGCCTCGGGACGGAGTCCACCGGTGCGCTGCCCGGGGCCAGCTCGGGGCGGCACAGCAGGCAGGCACGGAAGCCCGCGTGCTCCGCCTCGGCGGCCGTGCGGTAGAAGGCGCAGCGCTCCTGGCGGGGCGTCCTCGCCGTGCACACCGGCCGACAGTAGATGCCCGTCGTCGACACCCCGACGAAGAAGAGCCCATCGAAGCGCCGGTCTCGCGCGGTCAGGGCCCGATAGCAGGTCTCGTTCTCCAGCGTCTTCATCACGGGGCTTTCGTAGCGTGGCCGCATCCCCCAGTCTGGCCGTTTTCGGACCTGACCGCGAAAATCGGGTCGCCACCGCCGCTGGCCTGGTGACTCACAGCTCCTGCCGGCGCACTCCGCTCATGCGCTCGTGAACGGCCAGACGAGCGGCACGGCCACCGTCAGCAGCGCGAGCATCAGCACGGAGAGGGGCGTGCCCACGCGCAGGAAGTCGCGGAAGCGATAGCGCCCGGGGCCGTACACCAATGCGGCGGACGGCTCCAGGGGCGTGAGGAACGAGTACGACGCGGCCAGGCAGATCCCCATGGCGAACGCTCGTGGGTCGAGCCCCATGTCCAGCGCGGCATGGATTCCAACGGGAAGCATGATCAGCGCGGCGGCCTGATTGCTCATGGGCACGGAGAGCAGGACGGTGGCGATCATGAGCACGCAGAGCACTCCGCGGGGTCCCACGACTCCCACCAGGGGGATGACTCCTTGGGCGAGGAACTCTCCCACGCCGTTCTTTTCCATCGCCAACCCCAAGGTCAGCAACGCGCCAATCATGATGACGACCCGCCAATCCACGCGGAACGCCGTGCGCGTGTCGACACAGCCCACCGCCACCATCACCACCAGGCCCGCCAGCCCCGCGATGGCCGGTGAGGTGATTCGCAGCCCCGCGATGACCACCGTGCTGGCGAAGATGCACACGGAGAGCACGGCGCGACGGTAGCGCGGCCGCTGGTACTCGACACTGCCGAGCACCGTCAGCTCCTCGTCCCCCGCGAGCTCACGGACACGTTTCTCGGGCCCACCGAGCAGCAGCAGGTCGCCCACGGCCAGGGGGAGGTTCTTCATGGCATCCCTCCCCTTGAGGCTGCCCATCAAGCTCAGATGCTGATGGGTACTCTGGAGCGTGGGATGGCGGTGGATGGCCAGCGCCACGAGGCCATAGCGCTCCGCGAAGCGGATGTCGCGCAAGGACCTGCCGGCCAGGGCCGACGTCGGTGGCACTGACACCTCGACGAGGGTATACGCCTGTCGCTGGCCCTCGGGAATCCGAAGATCGGCGCTGAGGCCGATGCTGCGCAGATCCTTTACTCGCAGGATGTCGTCCAGGCCGCCAGCGATGATGAGGCGCTCCTGGGCCACGAGCACTTCCCGAGGCTCGGGAGGCAACGTGACGCCATCCCGCACGAGTCCCCGCACCGGGATGCCAAGTCCCTCGGTGACGTAGCGAAGCTCCTTTCCCACCAGACGGGAGCCAGGCGTCAGCACCGCCTCCGTCACGTACTCACGTTGGGTCAGGGTCCTCTCGCCGCCCTCCGCGCCACGCTCCGGGAGGAAGCGCCACACGAGGACCAGCACCGCGATGATTCCGACGATCGCCAGAGGGAGCCCCACCGGCGCGAGTTCGGCGAAGCCAATGCGCTCGAGTCCCACCTGCTCCAGCGCCGCGCTGACGACCAGGTTGGTGGACGTGCCGAACAGGAAGATGGTGCCCCCCAGCATGGAGCTGAACGCCATGGGCATCAACAGCCTGCGCGGGGCCACCCTCGCCTGAGTGGACGCCGCGGTCACGACGGGGAGAAACGCCGCCGTCACCGCCGTGTTCGACGCAACGGAGGAGAATGCGCAGACGGCCACCAGCATCATGACGATGAAGACCCGCGGGTTGAAACGCGAGAGGGAGAGCAGCCGCCGGCCCACAATCTGCATCACCCCGGTCGCACTGAGCCCCTGCGTCAGCGCCAGGAGCGTGAAGATGAAGATGGCCGTGTCGCTCGAGAACCCGGAGAGGGCCTCCCGCGGCGTCACGAGCCCGCTCAGCACCAACAGCACGATGATGGCAAGGGAGCTCACCTCGATGGGAATGCGATCGATGGAGAGCAGGGCGATGGCGATCACCATCACGCCCAGGGCGACTATCGTGACCATGTCTGTAGAGTGAGGAGAACCTGGAGTGGGAGCAATGAGGCGAGCTCCAGGCCTCGGGGATGCATCAGGCGAATGCCTGCCTGCTCGGGTCATGCCGGGTGAAGGGCGAGCAAGAGAGTGTCCCCGAGAGGGTGTCCCGAGAGGGTGTCCGAGAGGGTGTCCGAGAGGGTGTCAGGGTGTCAAAGAACTTGAGCCTCCCCGAGAGGGTGTCGAGAGGGTGTCAAAGAACTTGAGCGAGAGGGTGTCCAAAGAACTTGAGCTCGCTCGAGAGGGTGTCAAAGAACTTGAGCCCCGAGAGTGTCAAAGAACTTGAGCAACTTGAGCAGTCAACGAACTTGAGCAGCACGGCTTGGCGTGACACGCGGCGGAAAGGAGAAGGGCGGAAAACACACCGAGAAATCTCCTCGCATCCACCGAGCCGCCGCCTCTCGAAATGCCGCGACGAAAGCCCGGTATTGCTCACGCAGTTCCTTCATCGCCTGATGCGTGGATGCATGCCCTAACGGTCTTGGGCTGCGATCAAGGCGCTCGGGCCGGGTATGCGGGTGCTGCGCCCTCACGGCCTGCACCCCCAACACGGAAGTGCTCCGGCTTCGAGCTTCAGCTTCCACCTCCCTCACCAATTCCCGCACCGCACGCTGTCTCTCCATCTCCTCCAGTCCTTCCCAGCATGGAAGTGGCGCTACTTCCAATTCCACCGGCTCGGCCCACTCCTGCGCGAAGCGTCCCTCTTCCGCCCTGTCCTCGGTTCCCCGTTTGCTCCAGCGCTTCGTCCAGTTGAACCACCGGAACAGCCGCCGTGCTGGCCCCAGCAATTGAGGCAGGCACGTGAGTCCCGGCCACTCGGCACTCCGCTCCACCAGACCCTCCTTCACTCCATGGGCCAGGATGTAGCGCAACCGTCCCACCAGCGCCGTGTCGTCCAGTACCGGCTCCGCCGAATAGCGCCTCTCCCAGAATCCTCCACTCCAGTCCACCAGCTTGCCCACCTTCCTGGAGAGGTTGGCGCGCAGGTACTGCATGAAGCCGGAGAGCGCGGCTCCCCGTGCCCACACCAACAGGTGAAAGTGGTTGGAGACGAAGGTGAAGGCATACAGCCGCACGGTGCCGGCGCTTTGCTGGATGGCTCGGGCCAACACTCCTCCGACCACCTCGTTCACCTCCGCGCTGGGGCGCAGCAACAGTCGTCCCTGGTAGCATCTGGATGTGACGAAGTAGTAGCCCTCCTCCTGGAACATCCTCAGCGGCCAGCCCATCCCCTTCCCCCCCTGCGTGCGCTCCGCCAAACCGGATGCATCTCGCGCGCCAACTCGCAAGTCCGCAGAAACATTTGAAGGTGGGTGGCTTCAACCGTCCACGTCGAGTCTCTTCCGGCTCAAGTCCCGCGTTTCGAATTCTTCGACACCATTTCGGCGTTTCGAATTCTTCGACACCATTTCGGGGAGGGGGAATTCTTTGACACCCGGGGGGGGAGGGGGAATTCTTTGACACCATTTCGGGGGACACCATTTCGGGGGGATGTTGAGCGCCAGGGAGCAGTTGTCCACGGGCGCCCATCCATCCCATGCGTCGCTCCCGTTACTGCCGCGGCTGTCCGTCCTGGCTGCCACCCAGGTCCTGGCTGCCTCCGGTGCCCTGGTGACTGCTCGTCACGTCCACGCGCAGCGCCGTCGGCTCACCGCCCACGTCCTGGTACGAGGCGCGCACCTGGCTGCCCTCGGCGATGTCCGCGGTGGAGCCCTGACGCCCGTTCACCACCACCTGCGTCTGCGCATTGACCTGCAAGCGGATCTGCGGCTGCCCCGGAGCCCCCGCGCTGCTGAGCAACAGCTCATCCGGGCTCGAGCTCACCACCCGGCCCGTCACCATCTGCTGCATCTGGCCCGACGGCTGTTGCTGGACCGTCTGCTGCTGGGTGCGCGCTATCTGCTCCTGCTGCTGGGCAACCTGCTGCTGCGTGCGCGCCATCTGCTCCTGCTGTTGACGCTGCGCCTCGGCGTCCTGCTGCTGGGATTGCTGGACCTCGGCCTGAGCCTGCTGCGCCCGGTTGCTCGCTTGCTGCTGAGCGGTCTGCGCCTCCTGGGTCTCCCTCTGGGCCCTGGCCTGAGCCTCCTGGAGGTCCTGCTGGGCCTTCTGCACGTCCAGCTGCGCGTCGGCCACGTCCTTCTGCTCATCGCGGGCCTTGGCTTGCGCGTCCTCGGCCTGATTCAGCGCCCGCTCCGATTGCTCCTGCGCCGTCTCCACCTGAGCGTGCGCATCTCTCTGGACGTCCTGCTGTTGCTGCGGACCCTGTTGCTTGCAACCGGCGGTGAGCAGCAACGCGGCCACCCCGGCGGACCACCACCACGAACCCTTGGGCATGAGCATCTCCTGTTGGATACGAGACAGGCCAAAGATGGAGCGCGTGAGCGCGACGCCAACCCGGAGTGCCCTCGGGTGCGGCTCCTCCGTCCGGCTGCCCTCCAAGCCCGAGCCCGGGCCAGAACCGCTCACCGCCCCCGCCGGAAGACTCAGTCCAGGTGGCTCCAGAAGGAGCGCAGCGCCGTGATGTGGTGCAGGGTCTCCCGCAGTTCCTCGTCGTGCTCGGCGCGCGTGGCGAGGTCCGCCATCGAGACGAGGCCCACGAACCGGCCGTCACGTTCCACCACTGGCACGCGGCGCAGCCGATGGCGGCCCATGAACATGACGACGGCGGGCAGGGTCTCGTGGGGTGGCACGGTCTCCACCTCGTCCGTCATCACGTCCTGGGCATGGAGGTTGTCGGGCGCACGCCCCTCGGCCAGGACCCGGACGACCAGGTCTCGCTCCGTGATGACACCGCGCAACCGGCCGTGCTCGTCCACCACCGGGACGATGCCGCGCTCCTCCTTCATCCGCCACGCCACCTCGCGCAATCCGCTGTCGGGCTTCACGGTGCGCGCCTGGCGCGTCATCACCTCGCGCGCCGTCAGCGGCTCCCGGGCCCAACGGCGCCCTGTCGGAGAAGACGGTTCCGAGGGGGCGCTCGGTGGCGCGCCAGAGCCGGAGCGGTCCCACGGGCGGTACTCGCGGGCCGGGTGCCGGAGCCCCTGGGACGTGTCCCAATCCTGATCGCCCATGCGAGGCCCCGCCCCCAATCCGACGGCGTCGCCGAGCGCGCGGTCATCCTGGCCATAGGGACCGTCCGGCACGCTCGCGCTCCCAGCCCCGGAGGGAGGCGTGTCGGTGCGCGGGTCGGCCATGCCCATCCGGGCGGCGCGTTGAAAGCGGTCCTGGCGCAGCTCGGGAGGCTCATCGCGCTCGACGCTCCAACCGGTGACGTCCGAGTCCGCGCGCTCGCTCGAGCCAGGAGGAGACTCCGCGGCGCGTCGATCCCGCTCCGCGAGGGAATGGGGGTCATTGGACTGTGGAAGCGGCGCCATGAGGAGTCCTCCTGTCTGTGTTTCCGTCAGTGGTTCATGCGCTCTTGTCGAACCTGGAGCGTCCGCGTGTCATCGGCCACATCGGAGCGGGCGTGCGCATGCCCCGCCACCACGGGCGCCAAGGCATTGCCCCGCGAAGCCCAGGCCCCCTGTCCGCCCGACGTGGGTGAGGTCCAGCGTCCGCTGTCCGCCGAGCGACAGGACTCCGGGAGGACGTGCCGCACGGGGATATTGGACGTTGGCGCCTGACATTGAGCGCGGGCTCCTCGTGGTACGTTTCACCCCGGAGGAGTGGACATGGACCGAGCCAGAGACTTCGCGCGACAGGGCTTCCTCGTACTGCCCGGGTTCGTCCCGGCGCACGCCTGCGAGGCCTTGAAGGCCCGGGCGGAAGCACTCGTGGCGGACTTCCAGCCGGAGACCGTCTCCATCTTCACCACGCACGAGCAGAGCCGCACCTCGGACGAGTACTTCCTCTCCTCGGGGGACCAGATCCGGTTCTTCTTCGAGGAGAACGCCTTCCGCCCGGACGGCTCGCTGCGCCAGGACAAGACGCTGTCCATCAACAAGATCGGCCACGCGATGCACGACCTGGACCCCGTCTTCGAGCGGTTCTCGCGCACGCCGGAGCTGGCGGCCCTGGCCGCGGAGCTGGGCCTGAAGCAGGCGCTGCTGCTCCAGTCGATGTACATCTTCAAGCAGCCCTTCATCGGCGGTGAGGTGAACAGCCACCAGGACTCGACGTTCCTGTACACGGAGCCCACCACCTGTCTGGGCTTCTGGTTCGCCCTGGAGGACGCCACGCTGGAGAATGGCTGTCTGTGGGCACTGCCGGGCGGACACACGCTGGGCTTGAAGAAGCGCTTCGTGCGCGCCGAGGGAGGCGGCACGGCCTTCCAGGTGTTGGATGCCACGCCCCTGCCCGAGGAGGGCATGGTGCCCCTGGAGGTGGAGAAGGGCACGCTCGTGGTGCTCCACGGGCTGCTGCCGCACAAGAGCGGCGCCAACACCTCGCCCAGGAGCCGCCACGCCTACTCGCTCCACCTCATCGACGGCACCGCGCGCTACCCCGAGGACAACTGGCTGCACCGCGCGCCCACCCTGCCCCTCCGGGGCTTCGGCCCCCTCGCCACGACCTCGCCCCGCTGAGGCGACGGGCCGCCCGACGCCCTACCCCGTCACCAGCAGCCGAATCCCATACACCACCAGCACCAGCGCGAGCACCCGGCGGATGAGCGGCTCGCGCCGGGAGTAGGCCCGCCGGACGTGCCCGGTGGACAGGCCCCAGGCCAGCGTCCCGTACCAGGCCATGGCGATTGTCACGATGCCCGCCCCCGCCGCCACGCGCACCCACGGGGCAATGCCCGACACCACCGTGGGGGCGAGGAGGCTCAGGTAGAACGGCATCGTGTTCGGATTGGACAGACTGGCGAACAGCCCGCTGCGGAACGGCCGGGCCTCCTCCCCCGCCAGCGCCCGATCCACCAGCGCCTTCTCATCAGCCACGGCCGGCCGCGCCGCGGAAGCACGTGAGGCCCCCCGCGCGGCGAGCCATCCCCGCACGCCCATGTAGAGCAGGTACAGCCCGCCCACGTAGCGCACGGCGCGCATCCCTCCCGGGAGCTGCTGCAGGAGCACGGCGACGCCGCCCAACGTGACGCAGAGCCACGCCGTGTTGCCCAGGGCAATCCCCAGCACGGCCCGGGCCGCGTGCCGGCGCGAGGCGGACAGCGCCAGGCGCGTGACGATGAACGTGTTCGGCCCGGGGGTGATGACCGCGAGCAGGTACAGGCCATAGATGGAGGCGAGCAGGGGGCCGGGAGGAGTCATGGCGTGGCCCCCACCTCATCACCCTTTCCGGTGAGGTGTCAGCCCCTGGCTGCCCGAGTCCCGCCCCGTGGAGGAGCAACGAAGAGCAGGTCCAGCAGCCCCTCGAACACGGACGCCACGTCCAACGGCGGGTGCCACCACCAGCAGCATGGGGCAGGCGCGACAGCGCGTCCGAGCGCAGCGCTCCCCGCGCCGAGGCGCGAGCGGCGATCTGGAGCCAGGAACTCGCACCGAGGGCGGGGGAGCGAGCCCCGATCGAGACGCTCGCCCGGCACCCGGTTCAGCGGATTGGAGGGCACGGGGTGACCGAGGGCTCCGTCTCGTGACGAAGTCCTTTGTCAGGACGCAACCCGGCTGATTCAATCGGACACGTCCGGGCCCGTCCCGCCCCCTCTCTCAGGATCCGATGAACGCACGTGTCTGGAAGATTGCTCCCCTGCTGTTTGGCTCGGGATTTTGTGCCCTCGTGTACCAGACGGCATGGCAGCGTGAGTTGCGCCTCATCTTCGGAGCGTCCACGGCGGCGTCGGCCGCGGTGCTGGCCATCTTCATGGGCGGTCTGGGCCTGGGGGGCGCCCTGCTCGGGGCGCGCGTGGACCGGCACAAGCGTCCGCTGGCCTTCTACGCCGACCTGGAGCTGCTCATCTCCCTGAGCGCGGCGGTGACGCCGCTGCTCGTGTGGCTGGCGCGCACCCTCTACGTGACGCTGGGCGGTACGGTGTCACTGGGCCTGGGCCTGGGCTCCGTGGTCCGGCTGCTGCTCTCGACGCTGGTGCTCGCGGTGCCCACGCTGCTCATGGGCGGCACCCTGCCCGCGGCCGCGCGCGCCGCGGAGACACCCGAGGACGTGCGGCGCCGGGCACTCGCGGTGCTCTACGGCGTCAACACCCTGGGCGCCGTGGCGGGCGCCACCGCGTCCACCTTCCTGCTCTTCGAGGTGTTCGGCACCCGCACGACGCTGTGGCTGGCCAGTCTGGTCAACGTGCTGGTCGCGCTCGTGGCGCGCTCGGTGGCGCGGAGTCTGCCCGAGTCCGAGCCGGACCAGGCGCAGGCGGGCCCCACCCCCGAGGACGCCAAGGCGCTCCCCCTGCCCCCCCGCTCCTTCGTCCTCACGGCGGCGGCCCTGGTGGGCTTCGCCTTCTTCCTCATGGAGATGGTGTGGTACCGGATGACGAGCCCCCTGCTGGGAGGCTCCACCTTCACCTTCGGCCTCATCCTGATGGTGGCGCTGGCGGGTATCGGCCTGGGGGGCGCGGCGTACGCGGCCTGGGGCCAGACGCGCCCGGCCACCCTGCGAGGCTTCGCCCTGACGTGCATCCTGGAGGCGCTGCTGCTCGCCGTGCCGCTGGCCCTGGGAGACAAGGTGGCGGTGCTCGCGACGCTGACGCGGCCCCTGTCCGTCTTCGGCTTCAGCGGCCTGGTGTTGAGCTGGACCCTGCTCGCCGCGTTGGTGGTGTTTCCCGCCGCCTTCGTCTCGGGCGTGCAGTTCCCCTTGTTGCTGGCGCTGCTGGGACGGGGCGGCGAGCAGGTGGGCCGGCAGGTGGGTCTGGCCTACGCGTGGAACACCGTGGGCTCCATCGTGGGCTCGCTGGCCGGCGGCTTCGGTCTGCTGCCGCTGCTGACGGCCCCGGGCGTGTGGCGGACGGTGGGCGGGGTGCTGGTGGTGCTCGGACTGGTGGCGGCGGCCATGGCCCTGCGCTGGGAGCAGGCGCCGCCCTCGCGGCTGGTGCCCTCGCTGTTCGCGGCCGCGCTCACCGTCGTCCTGCTCACGGCCGAGGGGCCTTCCGCCGTCTGGCGGCACAGCGGCATCGGCGCCGGACGCAGCCGGGTGGACACGAGCTCCACCCAGGGGTTGCGTGAATCCACATCCCAGCTGCGCGATTCCCTGCTGTGGGAAGCGGATGGCGTGGAGAGCAGCGTGGGCATCCTCGGCTCGGACGGCCTGTCCTTCCTCGTCAATGGCAAGTCGGATGGCAACAGCGTGGGCGATGCGAGCACCCAGGTGATGGGCGGACTCATTGGAGCCCTCGCCCATCCGAATCCGCGCCACGCCCTCGTCATCGGACTGGGCACCGGCAGCACCGCGGGCTGGTTGGGCTCGGTACCGGAGATGGAGCGCGTGGACGTGGTGGAGATCGAACCGGCCATCCTGGAGATGGCGCGCCGGTGCGCGGACGTCAACGAGCGCGTGCTGGACAACCCCAAGGTGAACATCATCTTCGATGATGCGCGCGAGGTGCTGCTCGCCTCCCATGAGTCCTACGACATCATCTTCTCCGAGCCCTCCAACCCCTACCGGGCCGGCATCGCCAGTCTCTTCTCCCGCGAGTTCTACCAGGGGGTGCGGCGGCGGCTGGCACCCGGAGGCATCTTCCTGCAGTGGGTACAGGCCTACGAGGTGGACTCGCGCACGGTGCGCAGCATCTACGCCACCCTGTCCTCCGAGTTCGGCGCCGTGGAGTCCTGGCAGACGCAGGCCGGCGACCTCATCTTGATGGCCACCGCGGAGCCGTGGCGCCATGACATGGAGCGCATGCGGGCCCGGGTGGCCCAGGAGCCCTACCGCCGGGCCCTGGCCGCGACGTTCGAGACCACGGAGCTGGAGGGCGTCTTGTCCCACTTCCTCGCGGGCCCGGCGCTGGCCCAGCGCATGTCCAAGGGACAGGAGGCGTTGATCAACACGGATGATCTGTCCTACGTGGAGTTCGCCTTCGCCCGCAGCGTGGGCCGCACCCACACGGGCTTCGCCCCGGTGCTGTTGCGCCAGCTCGGCATCGACCTGGGCGCGGACCGGATGGACGTGGGGCGAGGGACGGTGGACTGGCAGCGCGTCGAGGAGCTGCGGCTGCTCAACATGCAGTCGGACCCGCCCCGCCGGCCCGACCTGAACGCCAGCAAGCTCCAGGCCCACCGCGCCGTGTATGAAGCCTATGACCGCCAGCAGCTGCCCGAGGCGTTGAAGCTGTGGCAGAAGACCCAGTCGCGGCCCCGGGACATCACCGAGCTGCGGCTGGTGGGCGAGCTCCTGGTCCAGCAAGGCGATGAAGCCGCCCTGCCCCTGCTGGAGCAGCTGGAAGTCTCGCTTCCCTTCGATGCCAGGTCCCTGCGCGCCCAGTGGTTGGTGGGCAAGGACCGCCATGCCGAGGCCACGCAGTCACTCGAGAGCGCCTTCGCCGTACTCCACCAGGTGCCCTGGGGCAGCGGCAACCAGCTCGAACGGGCCATGTCCCTGAGCGAGAGCATCGCCCGGAAGGACGCCGCCCTGGCGGAGCGGTTGTGGAACGCACTGGCCCAGCCCTTCTCCAACCACCGGGGAGAGAGCAGCCGCAAGCAGGTGCGCCTGACGCTGGCCACGGTCCTGGGGTTCACCCAACGGTGCGTCGAGGCCTTCGCGCCCTACGAGCCCCACATCCCCTGGAACAGGCCCTTCCTGGAGAAGCGCGCGAGATGCTACGTGGAGACCCACCACGCCCTGGAGGACGAGGCGCTCGCGGACCTCGCGCGCTTCATCTCCACGGAGCCTCCTCCCCTGCTGGAGGATGGCGCGAACGCCCCGCCCCCTTGAGGAGGGCGCTGCCTGGAACCGGACGCCGCGGCATTGAAGCCTTCCAAACGGATGCCCACGCACCATTTCCCTGTTGCTTGACGCTCCACTCGAGGGGTCATTAGTTCGCGCCTCATGACCCTCTCTTCGTCGGCATTCTCCTCGCGCATGCCCATGGGGACGCGCTTCCTGCTGTTGACGCTCTCGGTGGTGCTCGCGGCCTGCGGCCACACAGGTTCCGAAGGGCCCAGGAGCACACCCATCTCCGAGGCGCGCGGACGCGCCAACGGCACCCAGGTGACCGTGGAAGGGTACGTCACGGTGCAGCCCGGGGCCTTCGCCTCGGCCCTGGGCAACGAGGGCTTCGCGCTCCAGGACAACACCGGTGGCATCTACGTGAAGCTGGCGCAGAAGCCCGGCTTCGGGCTGGGCGCCCACGTGCGCGTGACGGGCACGCTGAACGACGAGTCCAATCTGCGCATCCTCGAGAGCGAGCCCGGCTCCGTCGAGACGCTGGCCGGCACCCAGCAGGTGGGAGCCAAGGACGTGAAAACCGGAGACGTGGGCGAGTCCACCGAGGGTCTGCTCGTGCGCATCAACGCCAGGGTGACCCAGCCCATCAACGACGAGCTGCCCTACGGGTACGAGCTGTATGTCGATGACGGCTCGGGCGAGGTGCAGGTGTACATCCACGGCTCGGCCGGCTTCGACCCGGCCACGCTGAACGCCCTCACGGTGGGACAGACCCTCCAGGTGACGGGCTTCTCGTCGCAGTACGAGGATACCCTGGAAGTGGCGCCCCGGCAGCCTTCGGATCTCGTGGTGCAGGCCCGGTAGCCGGCGGCGATGGCCTGTCGGGCGCGGGCGCCCATCCACCTAGTTGAGCGGAAGCTCCAGGGTGGACACGGCGCCCTTGCCCGGCCCCTCGCTCTCGAGGGTCAGGCGGCCATCCAGCAGCTGTGCCGCCAGCGCGCTGGAGTGCAGTCCGAAGCCGTGGCCGCCCTTGCGCGTGGTGAAGCCATGAGAGAACAGCCTGCCCTTCACCTCGGGAGCGAAGCCCACCCCATCATCCACCACCTGGATGCGCGCCACCGGCCCCTCCGCCCGCAGCCGCACCCACAGGTGGCGCGTGCCCTCGGGCTTCGGGTCCAACGCGTGCGTGGCATTGCTGAGCAGGTTGATGAGGATCTGCAACACCTTGTGCTTGTCCACCATCACCCGGGGCACCGGGGACAGCTCACGGCGGACGGACACGCCGTGACGCTGCAGCACCGGTAGCTGGATGCGCAAGGCATCGTTGATGAGCTGGGCCAGGTCGCATTCCTCCGTCATGAGCGTGGTCCGGGCGTACGTCTGCTGGACCTGGACGATGGCGCGGATGTGCTCGATGTGACGGCCCATCGCATCCATGTCCTCCATGAGGTGCGTCTGCTCGCGCACCAGCTCGTCGGCCAGCGCGGACAGGTAGCCCGGCAGGTGGCTGCCGCGAGCCCCCTGCGCCAGGAAGTCGGCCAGGTCCTCCTGGTGATCCAGCAGCAGCGACGTGGCCCGCTTCAAACGGCCCACGCGAGAAGCGCCCACGGACTGACGCATCGTCTCGAGGTTGACGACGGCGCTGGTGAGCACATTGCCCACGTTGTGCAGCACGTTGGAGGCCACCTCCGCCATGCCCACCTCGCGCGCGGTGTCCACCAGGCGGGCCTGGGCCTGCTCGAGTTCGCGCGTGCGCTCCTGCACCCGCTGCTCCAGCTCTTCATTGGCCCGGCGCAACTCCATCCTGGCGCGCTGGACATCCTCGTAGAGCCGGGCGTTCTCGATGGAGATGGCCGCCTGGGAGGCGAGGTGTTCCAGGATCGTCAGCCGCGCGGGGCTGAAGGCATTGGTGGCCAGGTGGTTCTCCAGGTAGAGCACCCCGGAGAGTTGCTCCTGCCTCGACAAGGGCAGACACAACACCGAGCGCGCTCCACCGTGCGCCAGGTACTCATCGAAGGAGAAGGGATGGGGCTTGGAGGTATCGCCGATGAGCACGTGCTCGCGCGTGCGCCGGACATAGGAGATGAGTGGCCAGGGCAGCCCCGAGGCCCCTGCCTCCCCGGAAGTATCAGACACGGCGGCCACCGAGAGCGTGTCTCCCTGGGGCAGCAGCAAGGCGCCTCGCAGGGCGCCCGCGTTCTCGATGGCCGCGCGCAGCAGTGTGGTCACCAGACGCTCCAGCTCGATTTCACTGGAGACGGCCTGCTGGGCCTTGACGACCGTGAGCGCGTCGATGCGGGTGGAATCCGTGCCGCCGGTGGTCCGCGCCTCTTGCGTGCTCGAGGAGGAGGAAAGCTCGGGCCAGAGCGACTCCAGGTGCTGCACCTTGCCCAGGGCCCCCCACCGCCGGTACGCCGCCCAGGCTTCACGCGCGAAGGAATGAGCGACGATGGGCGACTGCCGGGTGCGCCAGAAGTTCGCGGCGAGCTCGCTGGCCAGTCCGACGTACTGGGTGGCCCCGCTCTTCCGGGCCGAGCGGATGGCTTCCTCGTAGGCGCGCGTGGCCTCCTCGGACCGTCCCGTGAGGCGGGCCAGCTCCGCGGAGACCAGCCGCTCGGGCACGTGGAAGTTCTCGGGACAGTTCTCCGCCCACTCCACGAACCGCTGCCGGTGAAGCGCGATGGCCTCGAGGAACTGGCCCTGCTCCTCCGGCGTGGCGCCCTCGAAGCACGCGGCCAGGGACAGGGCACGGTAGAGGTGGTACCCGCCCAGGTGGAAGACGTCATTGTGGACCCAGAGGAGCTCGGCCAGCTTGTCCGCCGCACGAAGGGCCTCCACGTAGGCGCCACACATGAAGCGCGATTGGAGCTTGATGATCCAATAGGAACTCCACGTGCGGATCATGCTCCCGGGTATCCGGGCCTCGAAGGACTGCTCATCGAAGCCGTCTCCGTTCAGCGTGTTGAACGAGAGGGTGTGCCCGCGCAGTTGTTGCACGTAGCGCTGAACCAGGAGGAGCGCCTCCTGGGGATCCAGGAACCCTATCTTGCGCGCGAACTCGCCGCGGACGATCAACTCCTGGTAGACCTCCTCCAGATCGTGGCTCATGGCCAGGCGATTGGTGGCGATGAAGAGGTTGCAGTAGGCGGCCACCGTGGTGTCCCCGACGTGGATCGCCTGGTGGAAGGCGTCGAGGAGGCCCTGCTGCACCTGGGGGAGAGGCAGGTTCCAGGAACCGATGTACTGCAGGCAGAGGAGGACTCCCGCCCGGCTGGTGGACAGGTTGTAGCGCTCGGTGAACTCGAGCGCGAGCCTGGCGAAGGCAAGGCCCTCCCGGTACCGATTGAAGTACGTGCCGGCGATGAGACCAAACCAGCTGCATCCGCTCGCGGTGGCATCCACGAAACCATGGCGGAGGGAGAGAGAGACCATCCGGCTCACGGCGATGATGACCAGGTGCTTGCTGGTGCCGGCCGCGGCATAGAAAAGCTTGAGCAGGGCCCGGACGATCAGCTTCATGTCCGGGTCGGTCATGGGGGGCAGGTCGATGAGGCTCTCGATGGGACGCGCCCCCAGCAAGGCCCAGGCCTCCTCGTAGATGGCCATCGTCTCCTCTCGCGAGGGGTGACGAGGGAATGACATGCCCAACAACGTCAGACATTCCAGCATGCAGGCCATGCCCTCCTGGCCCTCACGCGCGGCGAAGTGGACATCCTGTTTCAGGGTGTAGACGGCGACGGTATCCGAAGAAGTCCGAGCCCGGGGGCGGAGCTCGTCGACCAGACGGCGCGCCTCGGCGATGTCGCCTTGCGTGAAGGCACACAGCGCCTGTTCGAGTCTCACCTTGAAGGCCAGCTCGGGGTCCGTCTCCCAGGGGTCTCCGGGAATGAGCGCGAAGGCCGTGGTGAGATAGGAGAGGGCGGGGCGGAGCGCGACCGCGGCCCTGGCCTTGCAACCCGCCTCGGCGTTCAACCGCGCGAGCTGGTGGCGCTCGGCGGGCTCCTCGATGAGCTCCATCCCGGCGTTGAGCTGACTCACCACGTCGAAGAGCGAGTCGCGCAGCTGCTCCTGGGAAAGACTCACGAGCAGCAGCCGGCCGATGCGCAGGTGGACCGCCTTGCGCTCCTCCTCGGAGATGAGGGAGTGGGCCGCCTGCTGGATGCGGTCATGCAGGAAGCGGTACTGCTCCGGGCCCGTGCGCACCAGCATGCCCTCCCGGAGCGCGGGCTCGAGCCCCTGTTCCACCTCCCCGACCTCCGTCAGACCGACGAGGGTGCCCAGCATCTGGAGGGAGAAGTGGGTGCCCACGCACGCGGCCAGCCGCAGCAGGTGCTGCGTGCCCGGGGGGAACTGGCGCAGCTTGCCCACCATGAAGTCGACGATGTTCTCCGAGTAGTCGCGGGCCCGTACTCCCTCGGCATCCCACCGCCATCCGCTTCCAGGCACGCGCACCAGCAGACCATCCTGGTGGAGCGCCACCAGCAACTGCAGCAGGAAGAAGGGGTTGCCTCCCGTCTTCTCGTGCACCAGCGCCGAGAGGGGCACGACGACCTCTTTTCCCGCTCCCGGCAGCGTGTCGGCCACCAGCAGTTCCACCTGCGCCACGCTCAGGGGCTCCAGGCGGAGGTCCGTCACCCTCGCCCCCACCTTGCGCATCTCCTCCAATACCAACAGGAGCGGATGCGCGGGGCTCACCTCGTTGTCCCGGTAGGCACCAATCCAGAGTACCGGGAGGGCCTCGGGCCCCGACAGCAGTTGAGCGAGCAGTTGGAGGCTGGCCAGGTCCGCCCACTGCAAGTCATCCAGGAACACCACCATGGGGTGCTCCCGGGTGGCGAACACCGAGCCGAATTGGCGGACCAGCCAATGCAGGTGGCGCTGGGCCTCGCTCGGAGGCACCTCCTGGAGCGAGGACTGAGGACCCACCAGCACCTCGAGCTGGGGCACCAGGTCCACGAGCATCTGCCCCCGGCCCTCCCAGGCCCGGTTCACCTGCTCGCGCCACCGGGCGACCTCCTCATCACTCCCCGCGAGCAATTGTTGCAGCAGGCCCCGGATCGTCTGGGCCAGGGTGAGGTACGGAACGTCCCGTTGGAACTGGTCGAACTTGCCGCTCAAGAAGAGGCCGCGGCGCTCGACCACGGGCTTGTGCAGCTCCTGCACCACGGAGGACTTGCCAATGCCCGAATACCCGCTGACGAGGAACAGCTCCGGCGTTCCCGTGCGCGCCACCCGCTCGAAGCCCTCCAGCAGGGTGGAGACCTGCGCTTCACGCCCATAGAGCCGTTGCGGCAGTTGGAAGCGGCTGGGCGTGTCCCGCGTCCCCAGCGGGAACACCTCGCGCACGCCCCGGCCCAGCAGCTCGCGGCAGCGCTCCAGGTCCGCCTGGAGTCCCGCGGCGCTCTGGTAGCGCTCCTCGGCCACCTTCGCCAGCAGCTTGAGGACGATGGCGGACAAGGCAGGGGGCACCCGCGGGTTCAGCTCGTGCGGAGGCCGGGGCTTGCGCGCCATGTGGGCGTGGAACCACTCGAGCGCGTCCTTTCCCTGGAAGGGATGATGCCCCGTGAGCAGCTCATAGAAGGTCACCCCCAGCGAATAGAAGTCCGTGCGGTAGTCCAGCGCCCGGTTCATCCGCCCCGTCTGCTCCGGTGACATGTACGCCAGCGAGCCCTCCACCAGATGCGTGGGCGCCGCGTCCAGGTGCTCCACCCGCTGCAAGGTGGCCACGCCGAAGTCGATGAGCCGCGCTTCCCCCGACGGCTCCAGGATGATGTTGGCGGGTTTGATGTCCTTGTGGATGACATCGCGGCAGTGGACCTCCTCCAGGGTGGAGGCCAGGGAGAGGGCCAGACTCAAGAACCGGGGGAGCGCCAGGGGCTGACCCGTGGATTCGGACAGGGCCTGCCCCTCCACCTGCTCCAGCAGCAGCACGGGGCGCTCGCCGAGCCGTTCGCAGGCGTGGGGTCTGGCCACCCCTCGCACGTCCCGCAACCTCTGCAGGATGGCGAACTCCCGCCGGTATCGCTCGCTCTCCGTGCGACCAGGAGAGACCACCGTGGGCGTCTTGAGGATGACGGGCAGGCCATCCGCCTCGCGCACCGCCTGCAACAGCACGTTCGAGCCCGTGGCTCGGAGAGTGCCGAGAACCCTGTACCCCGGAATATCCAACATGGTTGAGCACACCCGTTGGCCAGAACCAGTTTCCATGACGTTGTTGCGTTGGCACTCCAAATTGTACGCATCCGGGGGTGGGCTCGCCCCTCCCATCGGGTGGCGTGTTCCTCGACGGCCACCCGGGCGCGGCCGGTGAGTGTGCGAGAGGTGACCATCTCGCGGGTCCTCCTCTCCAGGAGTCCTTCCGTGAACGAAGCGGGATTCCTAGATCCCGCTGCACGATGCATTCCACACGCAAACGCCGCCTGCTCCTCGGCACACTGCTCATGCTGGCCGTCCTGGGCGTGCTCCTGAGCGTCTTCTTGAATCCGCTCGCCGCCTGGGGCACCCGGCGTGCACTCAGCGAACTCAAGGGGTTCTCCTCGGACTTCAAGAGCGTTTCCCTGTCGCTCGTTCCGCTGCGCTACGAAATCACCCAGCTGAAGCTCTTCGAGGAGCCCCCCGGCCGCGAGGGGCCGCCGCTCCTCTACGCCGAGCGCATCCAGGCGCAACTGTCGTTCCTGGACCTGCTGCGCGGCCGGGTCATCAGCTCGGTGCGCATCGAGAAGCCGAAGATTTCCTACGTACTGCGCAAGGCGGTGAAGCAGGAGGTCGAGGAGACGCGGGAGAAGCTCCAACCGCCGTTCGAGCGGCTCGTCCGGGCGCTCGAGTCCGTTCCACCCAGCCGCGTCGACCGGGTCGAGCTGCTGGACGGAGAGCTTCTCATCGAGGACCGCCGCGAGAAGGAGCTGCCGTCCATCTGGCTGCACTCGATGGACCTGACGCTCGAGAACCTCGCGACCAACCGCCCGCTGTCGCTCGGCCAGGCGACGATCATCGCCATGAGCGCCACGCTGCAGAAGACCGGCCAGGTCTCGATGTTCCTCTCGGTCGACCCGCTCACGCTGCCACCACACTTCGCCGGCCGCTTCCAGGTGAAGGGGCTCGAGCTCAACGACTTCCATGGTCTGCTCAAGGCCAAGACGGGCGTGGACCTGCCCAAGGGCGTCTTCGAGATGTTCGCCAGCTTCAAGACCGAGCGGGGCCACCTCGAGGGAGGCGTGAAGCCCGTGCTCTCCGGCCTCGACGCGAAGCCCGCGGAGAAGGGACTGGGCGCGCGCATCAAGGCCGCGCTCGCGGACATCGCCTTCGACCTCTTCAAGAGCAACAAGGACGAGGACCCCGAGGGCAAGGAGAAGGTCGCGACCATCATCCCCATCCGGGGCGACCTCAGCAGCCCCGACATCCAGCTCTGGCCCACCATCTTCGGCGTCATCCGCAACGCCTTCGTCGAGGGACTCGCCGGCTCCTTCAGGAATACGCCGCCAGCCGTCGCGGGCGAGAAGCAGAACATCCTCCAACAGGCCGCGGAAGCGCTGAAGCCGAGCGGCGACACACCACGCGCCCAACCGGTGAAGGAGTAGCCCCCCATGCGAAAGACATTGCGAATCACGGCACTCGGCGTCGCCCTCTGCGGCTGTGTGGAGGACCGTGAACAGGCGCGCCAGGAGGCCACCCAGAAGCCCGTCGAGGTGGCGCTCGACCCCGAGGCACTCCTGCAGAAGGGGGCGGTGAAGCGCATCCAGGAGGCGCTCGCGAGGAATGACTTCCGTGAGGAGTGGAAGGAGGGGGTGCTCGATGAGCCGACGAGCACCGCGCTCCAGCGGGCCCAGAAGGCCCATCGCCTGCCAGCCACCGGCGTCCCCGATGCGAGGACCATGGAGGCCCTGGGGCTCGCACCGGGAGACGTGTTCGAGCGCTTGAAGTGACGTCGTCCCGAGGCAGGTGACAAAGACTTCACGCGTCAGGAATGGAGAAACAAGGACGGGGCAGGCTCAGGATGCGCGGCCGCCTCAACTCCTTCCCCTGTGCCGTAACCTGGGAGTGACTTGCAAAATTAAAAACCCTGTGCTTGCGTGCAGCCCACGTGATTCTTCCTCCGGTGGCGTAGGTCGGCGTCTTCAGCTGGCGGGGACCGGATCACGGCATAGAGGGGGGTTACATGCGCACACGGTTGAAACGTCACCTGGGTTCGTTCCGCGTCCCGCCCAAGCAAGTCCGAGCGGCCTACATGACGCTGGGTGCCGCGCTGAAGGCGAAACACACGGATGAGCGGCAGATCAAGCCACCGCCCGAATTCAACATCCGTGATTACACCATCATGCTCCTGCAAATCGGCGCGCAGATAGAGCACGCGTTGATGGTGGAGTATCTCTACGCCGCCTACTCACTGGGCGGCTCCCAGGTTCCCCCGGAACACCAGGCCATGGTGCAGGGCTGGCAGGAGGTCATCCTCGGCATCGCCAAGGAGGAGATGGGGCATCTCATCTCGGTCCAGAACGTCCTGCGCCTCCTCGGTGGTCCGCTCAATCTGGACCGCGAGGACTATCCCTTCAGCAGCGAGTTCTATCCCTTCCCCTTCGCGCTCGAGCCGCTCACCCTGGGTTCACTCGCCAAATATGTCTATGCCGAGATGCCCGCCGACTGGACGGGCCCGCTGGCGGACGAGATACGGCAGGAGGCCGAAAAAGCCGCGAACGGAGGGCAACTCCACCGTGTGGGCGCGCTCTACTCCACCATGATCGAGCTGCTCAGCCCCGCGCAGCCCGGCGAGCGGCCCTACCTGCCGGACTCCGACTTCGACGCCAGCACCTACCCCTTCCAGGCCTCCTGGGACGAGTGGGGGCGCGGCTATCAGGGCGGCGCTCGCGGCCAGACCTTCGCCCGTGCGACGAAGGCGGCCGTGGCGGATACCCCCGATGTGATCGTCAAACCGCTGGCCTCTCGTGATGACGCCGTGACCGCGCTCGAGGCCATCGCCGAGCAGGGCGAGGCGCCCGTGGACTCGGACAACGCTCCCTCGCACTTCGCGCGGTTCCTGAAGATCTACATCGAATACAAGGAGTCCGGTGCCCACAGCGGGTGGACCGCCACACGCAGTGTCCCCACCAACCCGGCCACTCCAGACGACCTGGACGGCGATGGCCAGGTGGGCACCACCCCGGCCACGGCGATCACCCACCCGGAGGCGCTTCTCTGGGCGCACCTCTTCAACCTGCGCTACCGGATGCTCCTCGCCGACATCTCACACGCCTATACCGTTCCGGGGCCACTCTCCCACGAGGGCATGCCCACGGCGCGCGGAGCAATCATCAACGCGACCTTCGGCGAGATGTACAACGTCCGCGCCATCGCCAACATCCTCGTCCGCACCCCTCGTAACGAGACGGGCGATGGCGTCGCCGCCCCCACGTTCGAGATGCCCTACACGCTCGTCCTTCCCGAGGGCGAATACAACCGCTGGAGGCTGCACCGCGACCTGCTGGAGGCCTCGGCGACACTGGTCCGCGACCTCCAGGCCATCACCAGCCCCGAGCGCCAGCAATACCTCGTGGCACTCCAGGGAGCGGATGAGCGTGCCATGCGGACGGTGGAGGCGATGCTGCAGGACAACCCCGGTACCCCACGCGCGAGACGAGGCTAGGAGAACCCCATGGCGATTACAGAGATCCGCATCCTGCCGCCGCTCGCCATCGGGCGGCTCGGCGACTCCGAGACACCGCTGGAGGCCTATGAGCTGCGCGTGTCCGAGAAAGACCCCCTGGGGTACCGGCAGATACACCCCGAGCAGACCCTGGTGGTGAACTCCACCACGGGGGAGATAGAGCACAGCTACGTCCCGGAGGTCATCCGCTTCAAGGACGATGGGCGGATCCGCCCGGTGGCGCCCTTCCTCGAGGTCTTCGTGCGACGCGGAGACGAGGCGGACCTGGTGCCGCTCACCCTCGACATCCTGACGGAGGAGGGACTCAGTCCGGCGGATGTCCACTGGTCGGTGCACGTGGCCAACATCAAGGTCGAGCGGCGCACGGGCCAGCCGGCGGACCGCATCAAGGCCATCCTCGAACCGTTCAATGACCACGCGGCCCACCCGCTGCTGGGCCGCTGCGACAACTTCCACCCTGGGAAGACGTTGCCCCTGGGCTCGGTGCGATACATCAAACCGACCGCCAACTTCCCCGAGATACGCTTCCGCTTCACCCCGGCCCGCGGTGAGGTCTACGGCGCCAGCACCACGCGGCACACGAGTGCCCGCCAGGAGGAGAACGATCCCATCATCAACTCCGAGGACAAGGTGCTCTACGATGCGAGCAGGGGCACCTGGCGCGGATATTCCGAGACCTCGTCCTACAACCCGGCGTACACCAATCCCGCCCAGATCTTCGCGGGATATGACACCCAGGACGGCCGGAGAGTGAGCTGGGGCTACCTGGATGACGAGTGTGATGGCTTCGTCGCCGTGGAACTGCGCACGGGGACTGGCTCACTCAGGGCGATCGGGCACATTGGTGCCGGCCCGCCCGCCTTCTCGCCCGACACCCTGCCCATCCGAACCGTCTACGACGACCTGGAGCAGGCGCTCCTCGGCCCGACGGCGCCGGACGACGTGCCCATCGCGGAGGCGGAGGAGATCGTGCGCAAGGCCTTCGAGACGGTGAGGCTGATGAACACCGCGGTGATGAATGGCAACGCGGTGGACGGCCGGCTCAACGTGGCCAGCACCATGGTGCGCCAGGACACCAACGACTACGGCCGACGCTACGAGCCCATCATGTCGCCAACCCTGGTCGACAACCTCGCCCTCCTCGCGCTGCACCAGCGCGTGTTCACCTCGGTCCGGTCCGGTGCGGCGCCGTGGTTCTACCAGGTGCTGCGGCAGCCAGAGGAGATCGGTGACATGTCCGACGAGGGACGGCGCAAGATGCCGGCGCTGATGCGCGGCGCCGACGGGCGAGCGCTGGCGCTCACGCGGCGGCAGATAGACACCGTTCTCAAGACGGCGAGCCGTGCGCTGTTCGACGGAGAGAGCGAGAGCAAGGGGGACAAGAAATGAAGAAGCTCAATCCCAGGAATCTCACCGCGCAGCTCAATCACCGCGCGACCGGCAACCCCGCGAGCACGCTCCCGGACAGCGCCATCTCCAACTCGTTCCCTGGACTCGAGTTCGACTTCCGCAATCTCTGGCGCAGGATGTTCGAGGGCCTGGTGATGTCGGAGAACTCCAACTACGTCGTCGCCGTGGAGGACGAAAGGCATGCGAACCTGCTGAGACACCGCATGCTTCGCGTCGATGGCCTCCCGCTCGTGACCCAGGTCAAGGGGCCACAGATGCCAGGCGGGGACCCCAATCCGCTCGGCACCGCGCAGAACCCCAGCGCCACGGCCTTCATGGAGTGGTCCAACGCCCTGATGCGCCTGTGGAGCAAGCAGGGCGAGATGGTCGCGTGCGACTTCACCCTCGAGGAGGCACCGGGCGACACCCCCATCCCCTCCGACGGAAGAATGCTCACCGTGGAGCTGAAGCTGCGCAAGGTCTTCGACACGCCCGCGCAGGGCACCTCCGCTCGTGGCGTCGCCCTCAACCCCGAGTTGCTCCAGCCCGGTGAGCTCACTCAGGGCCTGTGCTCTCCGTGGCAGAACGACTACCGCGAGTGCGCCTGTTATTACTGGGCCGCCAGCCGCCCGGACTACGTGAACGTCCGGCCAGACGCGGATGGGAGCAGCCGGGGCGACAATTGGATGCAGAAGCAGCGCACCGGAGAGTACGTCCCCGACAATCGTCAGGACTCACGCCTCTTCTCGTACGACGATCTGTTCAAGCAGTGGCAACGCCTGCTGCGCTTCCAGATCCACGGGCGCGACGCCGACGAGTCCCTGCCGGTGAGCGCCCAGGACAAAGAGCGCGTGGGGAGCAAGTAACCCATGGCGCCTCCGCTGAGCTCCCAGGTGATGCCCATGGGTGAGCCACCCGCCGCACGAGAATTGTTCACGGTCTCGAGGCCACGCACGCGCGACGTGCACCTGCTCTCCGCGGGAGAGAGGCGGCACCTGCTCGTGGTGGACGGCAGCCGCCTGTTCGATGTGGACGAGGAAGCCTTCGCCGCCCTGGACGCCGCGGCGGAGGCGGGCGATGACGCGGCGGTGCAGCGGCTGCTCGAGGCGCTGGGCGTGGACGCGCCGCCGTTCGTCCGGGACGAGCCGCTCGCTTCGGCGGAGGTGACCGCCATCTCGCTCGCGGTCGCGCAGAAGTGCAACCTCGGCTGTACCTACTGCTATGCCCAGGAGGGCGACTTCGGCGGCCGGGCCAAGAACATGCCGCTCGAAGTGGCCCTGCGCTCGGTGGATCTCCTGCTCGCGAGCAAGGCACCCGGCAGCCGGGCCAACCTCGCCTTCCTCGGGGGAGAGCCGCTCGCCAACCGCGACGTGTTGCGCGCGGCGACCCGCTACGCCGCCGAGCAGGCTCGAGCACGCGGAGTACAGCTCACCTTCTCCATCACCACCAATGGAACCCTGCTCACCCCGGAGGACGGCGAGTTCTTCGAACAGTACGGCTTCGCGGTGACGGTGAGCCTGGACGGGCCCCGGGAGGCGCACAACCGCCTGCGGCCCTTCAAGGGCGGGCGAGGCAGCTACGATACGGTCATGGCCGCGGTACGCCCGCTGCTTTCCTCACAACGGCGCATGCAGGTCTCCGCCCGCGTCACCGTGACACCGCGCAACCTTCAACTGCGCGAGGCGCTGGATGAGATGGTGGCGCTGGGATTCCACGGCGTCGGCTTCTCACCGATGCTCCGCTCCCCCACCGGCAAGGACGAGATGCAGGCGGAGGATCTCGAGGCCATGTTGCAACAGATGGTCGACTGCGGACGGGAGTTCGAACAACGCGTCCTCGCCGGTGAACGCTACCCTTTCACCAACATCGTCAACGCGTTGAGGGAAATCCACAAGGGGACGCACCGCCCCTATCCCTGCGGAGCAGGCGCTGGATATGTGGGCATCTCCGCGGATGGGGACGTAGCAGCCTGTCACCGCTTCGTCGGCGACAAGGAGGGCCAACTCGGCCATGCCGACACCGGAGTGGACCCCACGCTCCAGGGACGGTGGCTCGCCGAGCGGCATGTGCACGTGCAGCAGCCCTGCAACCGCTGCTGGGCGCGTTACATGTGCAGCGGTGGCTGCCACCACGAGGTCATCCACCGTGGACGCCCGGCCTGCAACTACATCCGCGGATGGCTGCACTATTGTCTGGACGCCTACCTGCGGCTTTCCCGCGCGAAGCCGGAGTGGTTCGGGATCGTGGCTGGCGTTTGAACCCCATGACCAGCATCCGGACCGACGTGTGCATCATCGGTGGAGGCCCCGCAGGAGCGACCGCGGCGATGAGGCTGGTGGCGCTCGGTCATCGGGTCTGCCTCCTCGAGCGGAGTGTGTCCTCCCAGCGCCGCCCGGGCGAGTCGCTGACGCCCGGTGTCTGGTCCATCCTGGAGATACTCGGGCTGCGGGACCGGGTGGCCTCGGCGGACTTCGCGCTGGGAAAGCGGTCCCAGGTGCGCTGGGCCAGCGAACACGTGGAGCAGGTGGAGCAACGCGGCCATGCGCCAGGCTTGATCGTCGACCGCGCTCGCTTCGACAACCTGCTGCTCACAGCCGCGGCGGAGCAGGGAGTGCACGTGCTCCGGCCGGCGGTGGCGCAGCGGCTCCACCGCCGTGACGGTGGCCATGAACTCCTCGCGCTCCAGGGCAGCGAGGCGTTGTCCATCGAAGCGCGCTTCATCGTCGATGCGAGTGGTCGCGGAGGTTTCCTCCCCGGCGCGCGGCGGCCCACCGCCCCCCGGACCCTCGCACTCCATGCCTATCTGCATGGAGAGAAGCTGCCTGACACCACCCGGATCGAGGCAGTGGAGGATGGCTGGTACTGGGGCACGAAGCTACCGGACGGAACCTTCAGCGTGATGCTCTTCCTCGATCCCGAAACCGTCAGCCTGGCGGGCCGGCGTGGGCTGGAGGCCCTCCTGCGTTCCCGGCTGGCGGCATCCCACCTGTTCGAGGCATGCGCCCGGGCAGAACTCCTGGGTGACATCCGCGCTCGAGATGCGACGGCCTACGCTGATGCGGAGAGCATCGGGCAGGACTTCGTGAAGCTAGGTGAGGCGGCTTTCGCAATCGACCCCCTTTCCTCGACGGGGGTCGAGAAGGCGATGCAGACGGCCTTGTCCGGGAGCATCGCGGTGCACACGCTCCTGGAGAGGCCCGGGAGTGCCCCAGTCGTGCGCTCCTTCCAAGAGCAACGGCAGCACGAGGCCGTGGAGCGGCACGCGGCCTGGGCAGCCGGGCACTACCGGGAGTTGGTCCGCCATGCCGAGAGTCCCTTCTGGAGGAGGCGCGCGGCTCCCGAGGCCCAGCACCCAGCGAGACCCGAGGCGGCACCCAACGTGTCCGACCCCGCCGCCCTGCTGCATGTCCCCGTCATGCGCTCGGAGGGAATGCGACTCGTCGAGCTGCCCTGCATCCGGGGCGACTTCATCGAGCCCTGCCGCGCACTGCACCACCCGAGCCTGTCCAGGGCGGTGGCTTTCCTGGGAGACGTCGAACTCGCGCCGCTGCTCGACGAGGTGGAGCGCGGAGGGACGCTGCTCGACATCGTGCGCAGGTGGACCCCGCGAGTGCCCATGCGCCAGGGATTGGAGATCGCCGCCTGGCTCATCGCCAATGGGATGCTCCACCCGCGCGGCCCACCGAACCCAGGCAGCGGGTAGAGCAGCTCCAGGTTTCAAGGCAGGAGGGGCCTATCGCCGCCTGGAGGGACACACCAGGGCATTCAAGGAATTCGTTCCGGCACCTCGCCGCTGGCTTGCGGGTGCTCGAAGCGTGGGGGTAGCGTCTTCCTGGCAGTCACCACCCAGGAGCTTCCCTCATGCGCATCAAGTCTCTTCTGGCTGTCTTCATCTCGGGCCTCACCCTTTCCCTGACGGCTTGTGGCACCGAGGCCGTGCAGGTCCCGGAGTCCGAGCCCGCCACCGCCGAGCAGCAGCTCTCCGTCGAGGAGCAGAGCACGGCCCTGGTGGGGATCTGCCCGTTGAAGTGGACGTGCAACTACCAGAACTACTACACCACCCAGACCCAGTGCGCCGCCGCATGTGGCGGCGACACCTGCACGCGTGACTACGCGTGTACGGGCACCTGCGTCTGTCCCTGAGGCGCGTCCTCCAAACCCGTCGCCCCCGCGGCCCGAGGGACCCTTGTCCTTCTCCTGCTCGCGGGGGGACCCCTATGAAAAGAGATCCCTTCGATTATGTGGTGTTCGGTTTCGCTCCCGCCGCGATCTGTCTGCTCGGACTGATCCTGGTGTTCTTGCTGGAGCGTGTCCTTCCCCGGACGGCACGCGTCCTCCGCATGGGCCTGCTGTTCGCGCTCGCCGCCACCAGCATGGCGGCGCTGCTCTCGTTCCTCGCCTTCATTTTCACCGATAGACAGTCGCTGGATCCCCTGGGCCTGCTCCTCATGAACATCGCGAGCATCGAAGCCGGGGGCTTGCTGTTTCTCGTGGGGCTCTGCATGGGCTACGTCCGCATGAAACACGCCGCCGATCTTCCCCCCACCGAGAGCTCACCACCCCCGGAGGGACACACCCGGGCAGGGACGAACAAGGACGGGACCTCCCGGCAGGGCACCGTGACGCTGCCCGATGGCCGTACCCTGGCCTGGTCCCAGCATGGCACCCGTGCGCCGACCCTCCTCCTCATCCATGGCTGGTGCTGTGACCAGCGGTTCTGGGATGCGCAGCGCGAGTCCTTGGCCCGTGACTTCACCGTCGTGACGGTGGACCTGGCCGGCCATGGCCTGTCGAGCCGCCTCCCCGCGGGCTCCGCCTATCCCATCGACGCGATGGCTCGGGACGTCGTCACCGCCATCGAGCAGTTGGAGTTGCGTGAACTCATCCTCGTCGGCCATTCGCTCGGTGGGCCGGTCGCGCTCGAGATAGCGATCGCGAGACCGGACCGGTGCCGGAAGGTGATTGGCGTCGAGACCTTCACCGATGCCGCCATGTACCGGCGCAGGCCACCCGCGGAGATCACGGAGCGCTGCAACGCCTTCCGGGCGGACTTTCCGAAAGCGATGACGGCGCTCGTCCGCATGATCACGCTGCACGACGCGCTCGGCTACGGCGTGGCCGACTGGATCGCCGCCACCATGAGCGCTCAAGAGCCCGAGACCGCGGTGGCCGTGCTGGACGCGCTGCTGCGCTGGGACATCGATGCGCGCTGGCCGCTCCTCACCCGCCCCGTGGCGACGATCAACTCCGCCCCCCTCGTCCCGCTCATCCAGCCCATCGAAGGACTGGAGGGCCTGGAGCTCGAGATGATGGAGCGCGTGGGCCACTTCCCGATGATGGAGGATCCTCGCGGCTTCGAGACCCGGCTGCGCCAGCTCATCGGCCGGAACTCCGCCGGGCCCACCTGAAGACCCGGCGGCGCACCACCCGCCCGCTCACAGCCGCACGAGCAGCTCGCGGAGGATGGAGAAGCCCTGGCGGAAGTCCTCCAGCCGGGCCTGCTCGTTGGGCGCGTGGTAGTACGCCATGAAGTCCATGCACGCGCAGAAGTCACAGGCCCGAGAGGAAGAGGGAAGCGTCGCGGCTCTTCAGAACCGGGTCCACATCTGGGCGGCCGAGCGGTTGCAGTCCCAGATCTGCACCGCGGTTCCCATGGCCGTGCCCGCGTTGGACACGTCCAGGCAGAGATTGCTCCCCAGCGCGCTGCGCACCTCTCCGCCGTTGAGCGTCCATCTCTGCGCGGCCGAACCGTTGCACTCCCAGATCCGGACCCGCGTGCCCCACGCCGTCTTCCCGTCGGACACATCCAGGCAGCGGTTGGGAGCGAGGGTGCTGCGCAGCTCCCCACGGACGGTCAGGAACCATTCCTGCGCGGCCGAGCCATTGCACTCCCAGCTCTGCGTGACAGTCCCCTGCGCCGGGTTGCCGTCGGCGACGTCCAGGCAGCGATTCCCGGCCACCCCGCTGCCGAAGCGGGCGCGCGGGCTGTAGAGCGACTCCGCGCCACGGGTGTCCCCATCGGACAGCGAATCTTGCCGCCCGAGGCTCCCTCCCCCATCCCTGCGCACGATGGTCGGCTGACCATTGGAGGAGAAGGCGTAGGCGTCGTAGTGCATGATGGAGCCATAATCGTAGGGGCCCAGGTCCATGCCATCCGCGCCCTGCTGCGCGTAGGTCTGGAAGTTGTGCTCCGTTCCGGACTGGACGTTGCCCCAATTGATGATGATGTGGTTGTCCCGGTCGGCACGGCTCTGCTCGTGCCAGAGGCCCACGGCATGTCCGATCTCATGGATCGCCGCGGTCAGGCCGCATCCACCGGCCAGGTCCACCGTCTGCTCTCCCCCGATCCTGCCAACGTACGAGCTACAGCCAGAACCCGGCCGGAACCGCACGTAGTCCGCTTCCGTCGTGCGCGGCTTGAAGCGCAAGGAGGTCTTGGATTCCCAGTGGCGGATGGCGGACGTCACCCGGCCGCTGTCGGGCAGGCTCCCATCGATGACGTAGGGGACAGTGGCCCCCGGCCAACGCGAGTACGAGTCCGTCCGGGCCACGGACTGGCCGCTTCGGGTCGGCTCCTCCCGCAGGTCGAGCAGGATGTCCCCCTCCAGGACGGCCCTTCCGTCGATCTTCTCGTAGGTGACCGTCTGGACCCCGAGTCCCGGCAACGCCACCCGGGCGGTCACCACTTCACCCGCCTTTCCGGGGAAGGCCTGCTCCGTCTCATGGGAGAGACCACAGCCGCCCAGCAGCAGGGCGCTCAGCGCGGAAGTACTCATGGACAGACGGGCGAATCGAGGATGACGGCGCATGGGGGTTGTACCTTTCGTCGCGGCTCGGTTCGGGTCGAGCGTGAAAGAACCCTAGCAGGAAGCCACGAAGAAGGGCCGCAATACGCGTAATACGCGCAATTCATGCATAAAATAATTATCCGGTATACCTGAACCGGGAGAGGGAGGCAGCATGAGCAGGGATTTACCCCCGCCCAATTCGAGACATCCCGAGCCCTCACCCTTTCGGACTGAGTGGACGGGGGCGCCCACCCACGTCCCGGTTCACCGGCAGTCAGCGCCCGTGTCCCCGCCCGAGCGCCTCCGCGTCCAGCACGGACCCGCGGTGCACCGGCGCGGCACACGGGCCCGAGGCCGCCCTCCTCCTCGCACGACAGACCAACGCCCGTCAGGACGCCTGGCCCGCGCCGATGCAGCGCGAGCGCGTCATGCGCACTAAGACAACCAGGATGCCGTCTTCCCCCCTTGGGAATCATGCTAAAGTCTACTCGTTAGAGCAACGGCTCGAGGAGGAGAGATTGGAGATGCGCCACTTCTTCTCCATGACGACGGCCCTGGTGCTCATCATCCCCCTGGTGGCGGGAGCCGCGCTGCTGCGGGTGTTCCAGAGCTCGCAGGGGGAACAGGCCGTACTGCGGCGCTATGCACTCGTCACCGAGCAAACACTCCGCGCCGAGCGTCTGAACGCCGAAGGGGAGCGCCTGGCCCGGCTGAGCCGCTCGTACCTGCTCACACCCCACCCGGACATCATGAAGGAGGTGGACACCTCGCGCACCCGGTTCGACGCGCTGGTGCGACAGCTCATCGCGGGCCACCTGGATGCGCAGGAGCAGGCGCTGATGGAGGAGATCTCCCGTGCCGACAAGCTCCTGCGGAGCATCGCCCGGGAGCTGCACCAGCAGCGGGGCGCGGGCGTCCCCGTCGATCAACTCCAGCCCCCGCTCACCGGGGAGTACCAGACCCTGCGGGAGGCGTTGGATGGGGCCCTGCGGGTGCTGCTGCGCCATGAGCGGGAGAGGATGAACGCCCTGGAGTCCGAGGCCCATCAGGTGCTCGCCGAGTCGGGCGGGATGCGCCTGGCCGCGGTCACCATCGCCGTGCTCATGCTGGCGCTCCAGGCGGTGCTCGCGATGCGCGAGCTGCACCGGCGGCGCCTCGCCCAGCTCCTCGCCGAGCGCAACGCGGCGGAGCGCGCCGCCTCGGAAGCGCGCTACTCCGGCATCGTCTCGCTCGCCGCGGACGCCATCATCACCGTGGACGAGGCCGGGCGCATCACCCTCTTCAACTCGGGAGCCGAGACCATCTTCGGCCACCAGGCCCCCGAGGTGCTCGGGCGTCCCCTCGACGTGCTGATGCCCGAGCGCTTCCGGGAGCGGCATCACCAGTTCATGCGGACGTTCCGCGAGCAGGGCCTTCAGACCCGGAGGATCGGCGAGCGCCAGCGCGTCCACGGCCTGCGCAAGAGTGGCGAGGAGTTCCCCATCGACGCGGCCATCTCCGGACTCGAGGTGGAGGGCAGACGCACCCTCACGGTCATCCTCCGGGACATCTCCGAGCAGAAGCGGGTGGAGGAGGAGCAACGCTTCCTGGTGAGCGCCGGAGAGCTGCTCTCGTCCACGTCCCTGGACTCCGAGCGCACGCTCTCGCGCGTGGCCCAGCTCGCCGTGGAGAGGCTGGCCGACTGGTGTCTCGTCTACCTGTGGGACGAGGGCCGGGTGCGCCTGTCCGAGGTCGCCCACCGCGACCCCGCCCAGCGGCAGACGGCCTCGCTCATGCGGGGCTTCCCGCTGGACTCGCGCCGCGCCTTCCTCGCACACGAGGTGCTGCTCCAGCACAAACCCCTGCTCCATTCCCATGTCTCCGCGGAGCAGCTCGCGGCCCTGGCCCAGAGCGACGCGCACCTGCGCCTGCTGCGGCGGCTCAACGTGCGCTCCTTCATGGCCGTGCCCTTGATGGTCAACGAGCGGATGTTGGGAGCCCTCACGTTCATCTCCTCGGACTCCGGCCACGTCTACACCCCGAGGGATCTCGAGTTCGCCGAGCAGTTGGGCCGCTACTCCAGCCTGGCCCTGGAGAACGCCCGGCTCTACCAGTCCGCGCGGGACGCCACCCAGGCGAGGGACAGGATCCTGGGCGTCGTCGCCCATGATCTGCGCAGCCCGCTGCAATCCATCCTCCTCGCGTTGCCGCTGCTGCGACGGCGGGCCGCGCTCCCGGGCGGGGTGAACGACGAGCGCCAGGGAAAGCTCCTGGAGAGGCTGTCCGACTCCGCCCATCGGATGAACCGGATGATCGAGGATCTGCTGGACGTGGCGCGCGTGGAGGCGGGGCAGCTCTCCATCCGCGCGAGCCCCCAGCCCGCCGAGCCGCTCCTGCACGAGGCGCTCGACACGGTCCGGCCCCAGGCCCAGGAGGTACAGCTGGTGCTCGAGCCCCCTGGCAGCCTGCCGCCGGTGCTCGCCGATCGGGACCGGTTGCTGCAGGTGTTCTCCAACCTGCTGGGCAACGCGTTGAAGTTCACCCCCTCGGGAGGAGAGGTCCGGGTGGGGGCCCATGCGGAAGACGGGCAGGTGGTGTTCTTCGTGAAGGATACCGGCCCCGGACTCACTCCCGACGCCCAGCAGCACCTCTTCGAGCGCTTCTGGCAGGCGAACCACGGAGATCGCCGGGGGGCCGGGCTCGGGCTGTCCATCGTCAAGGACATCATCGAGGCCCATGGAGGGAGGATCCACGTGGAGAGCGAACAGGGCCAGGGCAGCTCCTTCTTCTTCTCCGTGCCCATCGCCCTCACGGCCCCCTCACCCTCGAGCCCCCTGGGCACCGTCGGCCCGTTCTGAGCGGGCGCGTGGCTCAAGGGGGCGACGGAGTCGTGATGCGGCAGATGTCCGACACCTCCAGCCCTCGCGCCCGTGCCCAGGAGAGCAGCGCGGCGTCCGCTCGGAACACGGGATCCATCGCCCAGCCCGGCGGCACGTTGCCCGAGTAGCCATTGAGGGTGGGGACACCCCGCTCGAGGGCGGCCCACATCGCGTCGATCTGGTACTTCCACGAGGGCGCGTGCTCCTCGGCCGGGCCGTAGAAGAAGCTCTGGCAGCCGGGCCCCACCCGAGCCGCCAGCCGCTGCACGTCCGCGCGCGCCGCCGCCGCGTCGAAGGTGCCCCCACTCACGCCCTGCTCGAGCAGACACACCCCGCCCAGCACCAGCACGCCCCACGCCCTGCCCTCGCGAGACAGGCGCGACAGGAAGAGGGCCAGCCCCACGGAGGCCGGCAGCAACAACCAGACGCCCATCCGGCAGACGGCGCGGATGGCGCTGGCGCCCGGGACGCCGTGGAACACCAGCCACCAGGGCGTCAGGCCCCCGCGGTAGCGCGTGGCGAGCAGCACGGTGACGAGCACCACCCCCAGCAGCAGCCTCACCGCCGCGCGTTCCCGGGCGCGCCACAGCCCCGCCCCCGCCAGCACCAGCGTCAGCACGCCCAGCCCCACCCGGTGCTCGCCCTCCACGGGAATGCGCGAGAAGGGCTTCAGCCGGCCCATCCAACCGTAGAGCCAGCTCGAGTCGCCCATGTGGAACCAGGTGGCGAAGCGCGGCACCATGCCTTCCGCCTCGCCGAAGGAGCGCGGCCCCACCTCCCGCATCGCCGCCAGGCTGTGCTGGACGATGGGCACCAGCGCCACCAGCCCCACCACGCCCCACAACACGAGCACCGGCCCGTGCACACGCAGGCCCCGCCACAGCCGGGCACGGGTGTCGGAGAAGCCGAGCGCGACGAGTCCGGTCAGGGCGAGGAAGAAGGCCAGGAACCAGCCCCAGTAGAAGCCGGCGTAGAGCTGCGCCACGCAGGAGGCCACCAGCAGCGCGCCCCATGCGGCGCCAGCCCGGCGCGACATCTCGGGCCGCGTCAGGGCGAGCAGCGCCCCCACCGCGAGCACGCTGTAGAACTGCGGCAGCAACTGGGGGTGATTGGCCTGATGGATGCGCGAGGCCCCCGCGGCGAAGAGCACCGCGCCCACCATCGCCGCGCTCGCGGACGCCCCGAACCCCCGGCGCAAGAGCCACAGGGCCGCCAGGAAGTTGAGCGAGGTGACGGTGAACTCCCAGAACAGGAAGGCCGTGTCGGGAGGCAGGCCCACGGCACGCCAGAGCGCGTACAACGGCAGCACGCCCAGCAGCGGATCCGAGTAGGCGATGGTGTTGGTGGCCGGGTGGAAGAAGGGCGCGTCCCAGAAGCGCGCGTGCGCGGCGTCCCCGCGCAGGTAGCGGAAGCCATGCTCGAGGACGTAGTGCACGAAGCGCGCGTCGCCCTCGTCCCCCTGGGTGAGCCGCAGGCCCGACAGCCACACCGCATGGTGCGCCAGCATCAACGCCAATACCCAGCCCACGAGCCCCCAGAGCAGCGGGGAGTTCCAACGGGAGGAAGCTTCAGGCGAGCGCGAGGAGGGAGTCGACATGACGGGCGCGCGCACTGTTAGCACCTTCGGGGGCCTCGCGGGAGATCGCGGCCAGGGGTGCCCCCTCCTCCGCCGGACCGCAGGAGTCGTGAATCCAGAGTCCAAACGAAGTATTGATGCCAACGGTACGCGTCTCCATGCGCATCGCAAGTGCATACATCGAAAGGGCAGCCAGCTTCATGATGAAGTCCTCGAGCAAGGCGTTGGCATTCTGGCTGTATCTGTCTTCCGTCCGGTAGGTTTTCCTGGAGACACCGGAGCGCTGACCTGCCGTGTCGTGGCCGGAGCATCGGTGAACAGCCATGCCATTCCTGGCTCCTACGCGGGCTGCTTGCAATGAACATCAAGTTTCTCCACTGACAGCCCCGCACGGCCGGTGATTTCCACGAAACCGCCGGCCGTCTTCCGGCTGGACAATCTCCCGGGCTTGGGATGATGGGGAGGCCGCATGGAGACCCAGGATCCCGAGCCCATCTTCCCGCAGGAACTGCGTGACGCCTGGCCCGCGCTCTCCCGCGATGAGCGGGTGGAGAGCTTCAAGCTGGTGCCCCACTCCACCGCGGATGACTTCTTCCTGTCGCTCTCCGCCCAGGAGCAGGCGGATCTCATCCTCGCGCTCGGTCCGGGGGAGCGGCGCACCTGGCTGCGGCTGCTCGCCCCGGATGACGCCGTGGACGTCATCCAGGCCACCCCGCCCGCTACCCGCGACGCGCTCCTGAGCGAGCTGGACGACACCACGCGCCGCGAGGTGCATGCCCTGCTCGCCTACGCCGAGGACAACGCGGGCGGCTTGATGAATCCCCGCTTCGCGCGCGTGCGGCCGGAGATGACCATCGACGAGGCCATCAGCTACCTGCGTCGGCAGACGCGCGAGAAGGTGGAGACCGTCTATTACGCCTACGTGCTGGATCCCCAGCAGCACCTGCTCGGCGTGGTGTCCCTGCGTCAGCTCTTCCAGTCCGCCTCCGACAAGCGCGTGGAGGACGTGATGAGCCGCGACCTCGTCACCGTCTCCGAGCACACGGATCAAGAGGCGGTGAGCCGGCTGTTCGCCTCGCAGTCGCTCATGGCCATCCCCGTGGTGGACGCCGAGCGGCGCATGAAGGGCATCGTCACCGTGGACGACATCGTCCAGGTGGTGCAGGAGGAGGCCACCGAGGACATCCAGAAGGTGGGCGGCATGGAGGCCCTGGACGCGCCCTACTTCGAGGTGGGCATCCTCTCCATGCTCAAGAAGCGCGCCGGGTGGCTGCTCGTGCTGTTCCTCGGCGAGATGCTCACCGCCACCGCCATGGGCTACTTCGAGGATGAGATCGCCCGCGCCGTGGTGCTCGCGCTCTTCGTCCCCCTCATCATCAGCTCCGGGGGCAACTCGGGCAGCCAGGCCACCACGCTCATCATCCGCTCGCTCGCGCTCAACGAGGTGCGGCTGCGCGATGTGTGGCGCGTGGCCCGGCGCGAGGTGATCGCGGGCGTGGCCCTGGGCGCCACGCTCGGGGTGGTCGGGATCATCCGCATCCTCGTGTGGCAGCACTTCTTCGGCTCCTACGGGGAGCACTTCGTCCTGGTGGCCCTCACCGTGGGCCTGTCCCTCGTGGGGGTGGTGACGTGGGGAACCCTCTCCGGCTCCATGCTCCCCTTCGCCCTTCGCCGCCTGGGGTTCGACCCGGCAAGCGCCTCGGCCCCCTTCGTGGCCACCCTCGTGGACGTCTCTGGACTTGTCATCTACTTCACCGTGGCCAGTCTCCTGCTGCGAGGAACCCTGCTCTGACGTTATCCAGGGTGGTTCCTACACCCCCGGAGGACACATCCATGAGCACGAGCACCCTCACCAGTGAGCTGTGGGCACCCCAGACGCGCCATAACCCCCTGCCCTTCTACGCGCGCATCCGCCAGGAGGCCCCCGTCGTCCGGATGATGGATCCCTACTTCCAGACGCCGGTGTGGATCGTCACCCGCTACAAGGAAGCCGTGGAGCTGCTGAGGGACAGCCGCTTCACCAAGGATGAGGACAAGCTGCCCGAGAACTCGCCGTCACGGCGCACGCGCATCGACTCGCTGGCGGCCATCAACCAGCACATGCTCTCGGCGGATCCCCCGGACCACACGCGCCTGCGCACCATCGTCTCCAAGGCCTTCACCCCGCGCCGCGTGGAGGAGCTGCGCCCGCGCGTCACCGCCATCGCCCAGCGCCTGCTGGACGCCGCCCAGCCCCAGGGCAGCATGGATCTGCTCGACGCCTTCGCCTTCCCCCTGCCGGTGACGGTCATCGCCGAGATGCTCGGCGTGCCCGCCGAGGACCAGGACCAGTTCCGCGAGTGGACGAACCTCATCATCAACCCGCCGCTCAATGGCGACGTGGAGCCCATGAAGAAGGCCGGCATGGAGTTCCTCCAGTACTTCCAGCAGCTCATGGCCCGGCGCCGGGACGAGCCGCGCGATGACCTGCTCACCGCGCTCATGACGGCGGAGGAGCAGGGAGACCGGCTGTCGCCCGTGGAGCTCGTCAGCATGCTGTTCCTGCTGCTGGTGGCCGGCCACGAGACGACGGTGAACCTCATGGGCAACGGCGTCTGGGCGCTGCTCAAGCACCCCGAGCAGCTCGAGCGGCTGCGCAAAAACCCCGCCCTCATCGACTCCGCGGTGGAGGAGATGCTGCGCTACCGCGGCCCGGTGGAGACCACCACCTACCGCTGGGCGATCCAGGACACCGAGCTGCACGGCCAGGTGATTCCCGCGGGAGAGGCGGTGCTCGCCTCGCTGATGGCGGCCGACCATGATCCGGCGCAGTTCCCCGAGCCGGAGCGCTTCGACATCACCCGCGAGCCCAACCGGCACATCGCCTTCGGCTTCGGCATCCACTTCTGCCTGGGCGCGCCCCTGGCCCGGCTCGAGGCCACCGTCGCCCTCAACCTGCTGCTCGAGCGCATGCCGCGCCTGCGCCTGGCGGTGGACGAGCGCGAGCTGCGCTGGCGCGACGGCATCCTCGTGCACGGCCTGCAGCGCCTGCCCGTGGCCTTCTGAGCGCTCGGCCCCGCGCGTTCATGACAGGATGGACGGCGCGATATGTCCATCCCCTGTCCCTACTGCCAGCACCCCTTCCCTCCCGGCGCCCAGTCCTGTCCGGGCTGTGGCGCCTCCCTGCTGCTCGAAGCCATCCCGGGCGGCACCCAGCCCGTGTGCGCCGTGCACCCCACGCTGCGCGGGCTCGGCACCTGCTCGCGCTGCGGCACGTTCGCCTGTGCCCGGTGTCTGCGGGCCGGTCCCCAGGGGGAAACGCTCTGCGTCCGCTGCCACCAGTTGGAACCGGACGCGCCCCTGCCGTGGGATCAGCGCGAGGAGCTGGGCCTGTGGCGCGCCTTCTGGAAGACGTTCGTCCAGGTGCTCCTCCAACCGGGCACCTTCGCCCAGGCCCGCGCCGAGGGCCGCACGAGCGACTCCCTGCTGTTCGCTCTGCTCTGCTCGCTGCCCGCCTGCTTCATGACGGGCCTCACCTACATGCTCATCTTCGTCGGCCTGCCCTCGCTGATGGAGGCGTTCCCGGACTCGAGCCAACCCACGGGCGATGGCTCCGGAGCGGTGTTCATGCGCTGGACGGGGGTGGGCATGTTCGTGGCCACCGTGCTGCTCGGGCCCCCGCTGTCCGTGCTCATGACCCTGCTGGGCACGGGCGTGGATCACCTCGTGCTGCGCGCGGGCGGCGTCACCCGGCCCTTCAGCGTCACGCTGCGCGCCCACTCGCTCTCCGAGGCCGCCTGGGCGCTGGGGATCGTGCCCTTCATCGGCACGCAGGTGGCCCCCTTCTGGGCACTGGTGTCGCGCTTCTTCGCCTACCGCGGGCTGCACCGCACGACGACCGGCACGGCGCTCGCCGGGGCGCTGATCGCCCCCCTGGCCACCTGTTGCCTGTGCGGCGGAGGCTACATGGCCCTGATGCTCGCCATCTTCGGCCTCGCCGCCCAGAAGTAGGTAGCGGGGTAGGCGGAAACGGGCTCAGGGCACCGAGCCCGCCGAGGTGGCACGGGAAGCCCCCGCCGAGAAGCCCAGCACCGGCAGGGGCAGGCCCACGCCGAAGAAGAGGTAGCCCCGGTCGCGGAACACGTTGTAGCCGTAGCCCACCTGCACGAAGTCGCGGAAGAGCGCGAGCGTCACGGCGGCGCCCAGCTCGGGCGTGCCGTCCTTGTCGAAGTCCAGCGCGGACAGGTTGGCGCCAATGCCGGGCGTCAGCACGTTGTTCCAGAAGCCGCTCGTGCGCGAGGCGCCCTTGAAGAGCACGCTGTAGGCGGGCGCCACCTGGAAGCGGCTGGTGGAGGAGCCCCCCATGTCCCGGGGCTGCTGGGCGAAGATGAGGCCCACCACCGTCTCCAGGTGCACGAGCACCCGCTGGAGCTGCAGGTGCCGCACTTCCAGCTCCTGGGCGGGGCGCTCGCCGCGCCGCAGGGCGAACTTGAGCACCACGGTGTCTCCCGGCGCGCGCCGTCCCGCGTCCGCCAGGTCCAGGGTGGTGCTCTCGGGCAGGTCCTCCAGGGCGAGCCGGAGCACCTCCGCGCCCAGCTCCAGCGCCGCGGTGTGGATGGACTGCGCGCCCGCGAGCGTCTGGAACACGGACGTCAGCGTCTGGAGCACCGAGCCCACGTCGGTGGTGAAGGTCTGTCGGCACTCGGTGAGCTGCTTGAGCAACCGCTTGCCCACCTCGTCCAGGCCCGCGGCCTGGGCGTTGAGCGCGGTGAGGAGCACGGAGAACTGCTCGACGCTCTGGCGGGTGCGTCGCGCCGCTTCGTCCAGATCCTCGTTGGTGCCGATGAGGAAGTCCGCCGAGGAGGCCGTGCTGGGGGGCGCGCGGTACTTCGCCGCGAGCCCATCCATGAAGACGCCATAGGACTCGAGCTGGGCCCGGGTGGTCTCCGCCGCCGCCCGGAGCCGCTGGGTGGTGGGATCCTTCCCCCGCAGGAAGGCGTCCAACTGCTCGCGCAGCGCGCCGACACACGCGCGCGTGCTGGAGAAGAGCTGGGCGAGCCGCTCCCGCGCCTCGGGCCCGAGCGCCCCGGAGAAGCGGCGTGACTGGAGGTCGCGCGCGAGCTGATCGGCCTGGCGCAGCTGGGCCTTCTGCTCCTCGGAGAGGAGGATCTTGAAGCGCTCGATGTCCACGCGGCCCTGGGGCTCGTAGGTGTCGAAGTTGGGCAGGTGGACAGGACGGCTGCCCTCCCCCCGTGTCGTCACCCAGGCGCCCATCTGCACCGAGACGCCCTCCTCACGCAGCACCTCCTCCAGCTCGCCGCGCAGCCGCCGCGCCTCCTCCGCTCCCACCTGGGTGATGGTCGCGTAGAGCTGCTCGATGGAAGCCCCCGCGTTGCGCTCCAGGGCGACGTTGAGGGCCTCGCGCAGCCGGGCGCGGCGGGGGTCTCCGCCGGACAGGGAGCGGTGGGCGTACTCCATGACCTGGAGCGAGGACTGTCCCCACTGGCGATAGGCCCCCTGCAGCTTCGCGTTCGCCGCGGGCGTCCCCCCCTCCCGGGCCCACTCCGACAGCGCCTGCTCCAGGGGCTTGAGGCCCGCCCCCGCCCCCTCGTTCAAGAAGGACTGGAGCTGGAGCAGATCCTGGACGAGTTCCTGGCTGGAGGAGCCCGGCGCCGAGGCCTGGACACGCTCGAGCAGCGCGGCGCGGTCCACCCCGATGTTCAACGTGCTGCTGATGTCGAGGATGGCGACCCCCGGCCCCACCACATGGGAAGCGCCGTCGAGATCCCTCTCCTCGATGCGCAGCAGGGTCCGCGCGGGGGCTGGCGCCGCACCCAGGGACACCGTCAGGGCCCACGCCTTCAGCAGCATCATCATGGCAGCACTTCCGCGCGCATGTAGGCCAGGTTCACCCGGAAGTTGTCCGCCGTCTCGCTCGAGGAGATGACGTCCTGGATGGAGTCCCCCAGCGACAGCACGAAGGCGCGCGCCTCCCCACCGAGCACCGCCTGCTTCAGCCCCGCCGTGCTCTCCTTGAGCTGGGCGATGTCGGCCTGGATGGCCGACAGGTTCCGCGCCCAGATGACCCAGCGCGGCTGGTGTTCCGTTCCCGCGAACATCCCCGCCTTGGACACCAGCGCCTCCCGATCGGGACCGCTGCCCAGCACGACGAAGAGGACATGGGGCCGATCATGCACCCACTGGCGGAAGAGATGGCTCGCCGCCTGCGCGTCGTCGAGAGGCAGGACAGTGGTCTTGCGGAACTCCATGGCGTGTTCCCTTCGGTGAATGAACGGCCAGGGAAGACTCTACCGCCACCCCGACATTTCCCGCCGGGGCTCCTTCCCGGGCCTCATTCGCGCAGCCGGCGGCGGGCCCGCTCCCGGGCGGCCTCCAGCGCCGAGTCCATTCCGGACTCTTCCCGGGGCCGCTCCGGCTCGGGCGAGGCGGAGGGGGGCGGTGCTCGCGGGGCCGCGTCCACCCTCGTCCGCTCCGGCCCCCCGGGAGGACTCGCCGTCGCCGCCACGGAAGGAGCCGCCCGAACGGGCCGGAGCCTCGGCGCCGACAGGAAGCGGCGCGCGGCCACCTCCGCCAGCAGCGCCACCAGCGCCAGTCCCACCAGCCACGGCGCGAGCGCCACCCGGCCCTCGGACTCGGGCGAGTGGGCGAAGAGGCCCGTCAATGACAGGCGCTCCTCCCCGCCACTCACGGACGCCAGCCCGCGCAGCACCTCCAGCCCTTGTTGGGAGCTGCCGGGCTCGAACTCGGGCGCGTAGGGCAGCGTCACCGGGGGCGCACGCAGCGCCCGCGTGCCCAGCTTCACCACCGGGTGCCACGTGCCGCTGCCCGGCAGCGTGTACTCGGCCACCACCCGGTCCTCGTCCTCCCAGCGCATGGGCAGCTCCACCGGAGCGCCCCGTCCGTCCCCCGGCAACAACATCAGCGTGGGCAGGGCTCCCGGCAACGGCGCGTCCGGCGCGAAGTCCAGCGTCACCCGCAGCCGGTCCCCCCGCCGCTCCGAGCGCGCCACCGCCTCGTCCATCCCCCCCGCGCCCCCCATCGTCCAGCGCACCATGCCCTCGAGCGCCGCGCGCAGGCCGCTCCAGGTGCGCAGCTCGCCCGTGTACTCGCCATCCACCTCCGCCAGGAAGGCCACCACCCGCCCCGCCCCTCGCGGCCACAGCGCCAGCACCGGCGCCGCGTTGTCGTCCAGGGTGCGCAGCGCCACGCTCGCGCGCGGCTTGAGGTAGGTGAGGTGGTAGCCCCCCACCTGGGGCAGCCCCAGCGCCGGCAGCCGCCCGAGCAGCGGCAGGTCCGGCGCGGCCTCGAGCGAGGCGGGCGTGTCCACGAAGGTGGCCCGCGCCACCGCGAGCGTCTCCTGGCTGAAGATGCGCGGCAGGCTCGTCGCGTCCTCCGCGAAGTAGACGCGGCCCCCACCCCGGGTGGCGATCTCCTTGAGCAGCGGCGCGTAGGGGTCCTTCTCCGTGCCCAGGCCGATGACGGACACCGTCACCTTCTGGCGCCGCAGCTCGTCCAGCGTCCTCAGGTAGTCATCCGGCGCCACCGAGTCCGCCGCGTCCGAGAAGAGCAGCACGTGACGGGTGGGCTGGCGGCTGCTCAGCACCTGCTCCCGCCCCACGCGCAGCGCCTCGCCCACGTAGATGCCCCCGCCGCCACTGAAGCCCCGCGCCACCTCGTCCAGCGGCAGCCCCTCCGACACCGGGCTCATCGGGAAGAGCTCGTGCGGCTCGGTGTCCACCATGTGCACGGACACCTCGTCCTTCTCGTTGAGCAGCGTGAGCGCACCCACCACGCCCTCGGCCGCCAGCTCCATCTTCGTGCGCCCGTCGGGCACCTGGACGCCCATGGAGCAGCTACAGTCCATCAGCACGCTCATGGCCACGGCCGAGCGGCGCTGCTCCTCGCGCATCTCCAGCGACACCGGCAGGAGCGGCTCCACCGGCGAGCGGCGGTAGCCCCCTTCCGCGAAGCTCGAGCGGCCTCCCGTCATCACCAGCCCACCCCCCGCCTGCTCCACGTAGGCGGCCAGGGCATGCAGCCCGGACTCGCCGAGCCGGTTCGCGTCCACGTTCTCCAGCACCAGCGCGCCCACACCCTCCAGCGCATCGAGCGAGAGGACGAAGGGCGCACGCACCTCCAGCGTCAGGCCCGCCGCGCGCAGCGCCTGGGCGAGCGTGCCCTGGGGCGCGTCCGTGAGCAGCATCACCCGGGGAGGCCCCTCCACCCGCAGCACCGCCAGGCCCACGTCGTTCTCCACCACCCCGTCCCCGGGTGCCTCCACCACCAGGCGGTAGGCCGCGAGGCCCGGTGCGTCCACCAGGTCGCGCAAGGGCAGCAGGTTCGAGCCGGCCTGGAAGTCGAAGGGCCCCCGGAGCAGCACGCGGCCATCACGCTCCAGGCGCACCGTGCCCGTGACGGGCGCCGTGGCCCGCACCACGCCCGTCATCTGGAAGGGCTCGTGCGCCGTCACCGACGCCGGGGCCTCCAGCGCCACGACGGCCAGGTCGAGCGGTGCGTCCTCGCGCGCCACCTGACGGAAGTCCACGGCGAGCCCCCGGGCCGCCAGCCGCCGCGCCGCGCCCCGCGCGTCCTCCCCCGTGGCCCGCCCGTCGGACACCACCAGCACCCGGCCCGTGCGCCCGGGAGGAATCAACGCCCCCGCCGCGTCCAGCGCCGCCGCCACGTCCGACGCCTCCGCGTCCACCGGCCGGGTGAAGCCGCCAAAGCGGCCCGTCTCCGACAGCGGCTGCTCCACCCGCGCCTCGCGCCCGAAGGAGATGACGCCCACCCGATCCCCCACCCCCCGCTGCGTCTCCAGCAGGCCCACCCACTCCGAGGCCAGACGCCCCGCGTCCGCCGGCATGGAGCGCGAGCGGTCCACCACCACCACCACGTCGCTGCCCGCGTGGCGCAGCACCCACTCGGGGCCGGAGAGCGCCCCCAGCACGAGCACCAGCAGCGCCCAGCGCAGCACCATGGGCGGCCCCGGACGCCGGCCCCGCTTCCACAGGAAGAGGCCCAGCGGCACGAGGAGCAGCCACACCTGGGGCAGGGAGAAGCTCATGCCGCCTCCACGCGCCGCGTGAGGAAGAAGTCCGCCAGCAACGCCGCCAGCAGCACCCACAGCGGCCAGCGCTCACGGCCCTCGGAGGCCGCCCGCCCCGCATCATTATTATGCGCCTCGGCAGCGGGCCGATCGCCCGCGCCGCGCCCCCGCAGGTCCGACTCGCGGGCATCCAGCGGCAGCACCTCCACCGCGTCCACCGGCTCGCCCTCGCGCACGAGCGTGTAGCGGCCCGGAGACTCCGGAGCGGGCAGGCTCAAGGCCCCCGCGCCAATCAGGAGACGCTCCGACTCGGGGCCCCTCAGCGTGTAGCGCGCCCCCGCCCGCGTCACCACCGCGAGCGGCTCGCCGAGCGGAAACTGCCGCCGGGTGAAGCCCTCGCGCGCACGCCGCGCCTCGCGCACCACGTTGCCCAGCAACACCGGCCAGGCGGAGGTGCGCTGCACGTTGGAGCGCGACAGGTCCACGTTGAGGTGCACCCGGCCCTCCTCCTCCGAGACGAGCACCACCTCGCCCGCCGTCATCAGGGGACGGCCCGGAGGCGCCTGTGCTCCCGCCGCCCAGCGCACGCCGCCCAGTTGCACGTCGTCCAGCAAGGGGTGGCCCTTCTCCGCGAAGAAGGGGCCCACGAAGGTGCGCACCGCGCCGAGCGCGCCCACCGTCACCCCCGCCTCCGAGCCCCTCGGCCCCACGACGAGCGCCCCCTCTCCCGGGCCCACCTCCACCCCGGGCACCACGGAGAAGAAGCGCTCCAGCGCCGAGCGCACCGGGGCCTCCAACCCCTCGGCCCACGCCACGCGCAGCGGACGCTCCGCCGCGGGCGGCAGCCGCACCACCCCGTCCTCGGGCAGCGCGTCCGGCGGCAGGGACACCTCCACGTCTCCGGCGCCCTCGAAGGTGAAGCGCAACGTGGCCGCGCCCTCCTCGGGCAGCCGCACCCGCTCGCGCCGCTCCGTGCCCTCCACCGCCCCCGGCCCGGGCCTCGCCACCACGCGCACCTCCGTCTCCTCGGGGAGCGTGCCCCAGCGCGCCACCCGCAGCGTCACCGTGGCCGTGGCACCCTCGTCCCGGCGCCACGCGGACACCAGTCCCACGTTGTCCCGGGGCGCCCCCAGGGCCGTCCACCGCACCGCGTCCGGCACGGCCACCCCCGGGCCGGGCGGCGCATCCGTGAGGAAGTGCACGCGCTGGCCCGGGCCCGCCAGCTCCTCGGCCCAGCGCAGCGTGGGCGCCACGTCATGGTCCGCGCCGAGCGCCCGGAAGGACTCCAGCGCGGCCAGCGCCCGCGAGGGCTCCGCCTCCGGCCCCGCGAGCACCCGAGGGACACCGCCACTCACCAGCACCGTCACCCGCGTGGCCCGCGCCTCCTCCACCCGCCGGGCCGCCTCCGCGCGCACCCGCTCCACCCCGGACACCCCATCGGGGCCCCGCGCGGAGAGGGACAGGCTCCCATCCACCACCAGCACCAGGTGCCGCGCCTGCTCGCGCTCGCCCCACCGCGCGTCCGCGAGGAACAAGGCCGCGGCCACCACCGCCAGCACCTCCAGCAGCAGCGAGGCCTCGCGGGTGAAGCGCTCCAGGCGCGGGCCGGCCTCGGCGCGGGGACGGGGCGTGCGCCAGAGGAAGAGGGCGCTCACCACCACGGGCTTCTGCTTGCGCCGCAGGAAGTACGCCGCCACCAGCGGCGCGAGCGCGCCCAGGGCCAGCAGTCCCCAGGGAAAGCCGAGGCTCATGCGCCCCCCGCGGGGGGGAAGAGGGGCCGCAGCGCGCCAGCCACCAGCACGCCCAGGGACTGAGGGGCGGGCAGCACCAGGTGCGAGGCCTGGGCCCGCCGCGCCGCGGCTCCGAGCAGCTTCTGGTGCTCGGCGAAGCGCCGCGCGTAGGCGGCCAGCACACTCCCGGTGAGCAGTTCCTCCAGCGCCTCGCCGCTCTCCGCGTCCACCAGCCGCGCGCCCTCGCCTCCCGAGGGCTCCAGGTCCTCCGCGTCCAGCACCTGCACCAGGAAGAGGGCCGCGGCCCCCCGCGCCAGCCGCGACACGAGCTCCGCCAGGGGCGCCTCGAAGAGGAAGTCACTCACCACCACGCGCAGCCCACAGGGGCGCAACGGCGGCAGCCGGCCCAGGGCCGTGGCCAGGTCCTCCCGCGCGTCGAAGGAGGCCGAGCGCAGCACGCCCCGGCACACCGCGCCCTGGACCCGCTCGGGCCGGGAGCCGCCCACCAGCAGCGTCGGCGCGAGCCCCTGCCGCGCGCCCACCTCCGTGGCCAGCAGCGCCACCTCGCGCGCGCACCCGGCCTTGCGCGGCGACACCGCCATGCTGCGCGAGCCGTCCAGCAGCACCTCCAGCCGGGGCGACACCTCCTCCTGGCGCACGCGCAGGATGAGCTCGCCGGTGCGCGCCACCGCGTTCCAATCCATCTGCCGCAGGTCGTCCCCCGGCTGATAGGCGCGGAAGTCCTGCACGTCCAACGAGGAGCCCGCCGACGCGGCGCGCACCTCGCCCACCCGGCCGCGGTGGGGCGTGCGGGGCAGCGCCAGGGCGAGCCCCGGAGCCAGCCGCGCCACCTCCGCCTCGTCGAAGTCCACCAGAGCGCTCATGCCGCGTGGACCTGCCGCTCCCGGGCGGCGAGCGAGCGATCCGCGAGGAAGACGGAGAGCGCGGCGAGCAGCGCCACGCACCCGAGCAGGGACCAGGCCAGCACCGGCTCATCCAGCGGAGAATCCCCCTCGGCGAAGAGCGTCACTCCGAGGAAGGGGTTGAGCAGCGAGAGGAACGTGCCATCCGCCTCGCGCCAGAAGACGTAGGACACCAGGGAGGGCAGGAGGAGGCCGAGCCCGCCGAGCACGAAGAACAGCAGCCGCACCGGCGCGGGGGAGGAGAACACCGGCGAGCGCGGCAGGCGCGCCACCCATAGCGGCAGGGAGAGATAGAGGAGCGCGTACAGGGGCAGGGAGATCACCCCGGGCAGCTCCACGGCGGAGCGGGTGTGCGTGGAGAGGACGAGGAGCACACCGCACGCCGCCGACCAGAAGAGCAGCAGCAGCACGGCGAGCCGGAAGCCGCGCAAGGCGCCCGGGCGCAGGAGCGACCAGGGCCGTGTGGCGGCGCGCAGGGAGCGGGCCTGTCCATCCACGTCGGTGGCCAGCAGGAGGCCGCAGAGCGTCAGGTACACACACCCGAGGATGCTCATGACCCAGGCCCATGTCAGGGAGCGGGAGTCCCACCACCCGCCCAGGACGACGAGCGCGGAGAGCACGGTCTGCACGACGAGTGCCCGCCGGGGTCCCCACGAGTAGTTCTCCGTGATCAGGGACAGCCGCGCGGCGGCGGTCTCGAACAGGAGCCAGGCGCAGGTGAGCATCATCCACAACGAGCCCAGGGCCAAGGCGAGCGCCTCGTCACTGGCGAGCAGGGAGCGGAAGCCCTGCTCGCACAGGGCGAAGGCCATGGCCTGCCCGTAGATCAATCCCAGCCCCAACGCCCCCAGCAGCGCCAGATGCGCGAGGCCGCGGCCCATACGCCCCTCGGCGAGGGTGGCCGTGCAGACCGCCACCACGGTGAGGAAGAGGAACCAGCAGGCGCCCAGGAGCAGCACCAGCAGGAGCGTCGGCAGGTCGATGCCGTTGAGGTAGTAGCTGAAGAGGAGGAAGGGCCCCACGGCCGAGGCATACAGCCCGCCCTGCACCAGACAGGAGGCCACCTTGCCCCGGAGGATGCGCCGGGGCCCCAGCCCGGTGAGCAGCAGCAGCACCCACGTCTCGTCCTCGCGCTCGCGCGCCAGGGAGCGGTAGGCGCCGTAGGGCAGGAGGAAGAAGTGCACCATGCCCAGGCAGAGGAAGAAGGCGAGGAAGAAGGTGCGCCCCTGGGGCCTCAGGCCCTCCTCGATCGTGGCGACATAGGCCGCCAGGGAGATGATGAAGCAGGCCAGCAACATCAGCCCGAAGCTCAACCAGAAGACGCGCGAGCGCAGCCCCTGGCGCACCTCCTTCACCACGAGCGGGTTGAGCCGCTCGGCCCACCGGGCGAGCCATCGTGCGAGGGGCGCCTCCACCGAAGCCGTCGCGCTCACGTCCCCGCCCCCTTGGTGACTTCCATGAAACTCCTCCGGTGCCCCGAGGGCGCCCCTCAGTATAGAAAGGAAGACACCTTCCCAGGCACACTGACACCATGTCCGCCACCCCATCATACGTCTGGTTCTCCTTCTCGCTGGCCCTGGCGCCCGGGCTCACGCGTGAACGGGTCCAGGGGGCCCTGCTTCCGGAGCTGCCCGAGGGAGAAGTGGCGGCGGCGCTCGACGTGGACCTGCTCTATGACGTGCCGGCACCGGACTGGGGAGGCCACGTGCCGAGGCTGGTGGATGCACCTGGCCGGCGGGTGATGGGGCGCGTGCGCGTCATGCCCCTGGAGAGCTGGCCCCAGGTGGCGAAGCTGGAGGAGACCCTGTCCCTGGCCACCGGCGAGCGCCCGGTCCGGGTGCGCACGGCCACGGGCGCCATGCTCTCGGCGCGGGCCTTCACACCGCCTCCGCCCGTGCCCTCGCCGGGACTGGTGAGCGAATCGTTCCTGGAGGCGCTCGCCCGGGCCGCCGAGCACGCGAAACTGCCCACGGACTACGTTTCACGCCTCCAGGTCGAGGCCCGGCTCATCCAGGCCGTGCAGCGCGGCCACGCCAGACGGCCACGCTGAGCCGCGCCGCCGTGGGCTCGTGGACTCGTGTCCACCTTGCACACAAGCTGTTTCGAGTCTGACAACCTGCCCGGCTTCGCGTCTCCTCCGCGAGCCCTGGTGAATCATCCGGGCTAGCCTGCGGGCCATGGCCATGCGTCTTCCCGCTCGCCTCGCCCATGTCCTGCTCCCCGTCCTGCTCGCCTGCGCGTGCGCTCCCGGGTCCGAGCCTGGCACCTCTCCCGATGCCGGAGGAGACACCGCGAGCGTGCGGGTGCGGCTCGAGGCGGGCTTCGAGGGGACGCTGCAACCGCGCGGCAACAGGCTCCGCATCCACGTGACGGACACCGCCGGGACACCGGTGGAGGCCACGCGGGTCTCCGTCAGCTTGTGGATGCTCGCACACGGCCATGGTGCGCCCGCGCCCGCCGTCACCCGCGAGGCGCGCGGAGACTATCTGGCCACTGTTGACTTCACCATGCCGGGCACGTGGACCGTCACCATCCAGGTGGACACGGAGGGGCGCAGCGACACCCTCGAGTTATCCGTGGATGCCCCGTGAGCGTGTGACGTTTTGTCGCGGAGCCACGCCCGAGCCGCTGACGTAGGGTGACTCTCCTTCCATATATGCCAAGGAGAAGCCATGACGCCGAATGACACCTCCTCCACCCCGAACGCCAGCCCTGGACGGCCATCCCGGAAGCTCCTGCTGGCCGCCGTGGCCGGCCTCATGGGACTCGGCTCCGCTGGCTGCGGCCAGCCCGACGAGCCGCCTCCTTCCCAGGGCGAACCCGATCCGGAGCCGCAGGGGGCCCACGTCGTGAGCCGGAGTACCGTCGAGGGAGGGCTGACCTTCGAGCGCTTCTCCGCTGACTGCGAGCAGCGAGGCGGCTTCGTGCAGACGCATGCCGTGTGTTCTGGCAACAACTCCTGCAAAGGCGTCTCCTACAACCGCTTCGACTACTCGCTCATCGAGCACACCTGCAAGGCAATCAACTCCTGCGGTGGCATGAGCTGCGTCGAGCTCCCCGCGGACTCGGGCAAGACGGGCGAGGAGGTCTACAAGAACTCGTGCGGCCCCGTGTGCCACAGTCATACCAACACGACGGCCTTCGTGTACTACGTGGCACCGGGCACAAATTCAGACACCGCCCGGCAGCAATTCCTCAGCCGTTCCCGGCTCTACCAGCAGTCCATCGTGGCCTTTGGAATCCACGGGGTGAACGCCGACGGGGTCCTGTCCGCCAACATGCCCGCGTTCCACGCGAAGTACTCGCGCAAGGAAATCGAGCGCGTCATCGACTACGTGCGCCAGTTGGAGCTCGAGGTCGAGGCCTATGAGGTCATGGGGCCCGCCGCCCCGGTCCCATGAGCCGTCCGGTCCCCACGCTGAGGGCGGATGCCCTGGGGCTCGGGCTGCGCCTGCCCCACCTGGAAGCACTCAAGCAGGCGTGGCCGGAGTCCGTGGCCTACGTGGAAATCATCAGCGAGAACTACCTGGGGGTGGCGGCGCCCCCCCGGAGGCACCTCGCGTGGGTGCGCGAGCGCGTGCCCGTGGTGCTCCATGGCGTGGGCCTGAACCTGCTGGGCCATGAGCCGCTGGACGAGGCCTACCTCGACGACGTGTGCCGGTTGGCGGACGCGCTGGACGCGCCCTTCGTGAGCGACCACCTGTGCTGGGTGCGCGCCGGAGGACTGTCGCACCATGATCTGCTTCCAACGCCCTTCCGGGCGGATCTGATCGGCTTCGCCGCCGAGCGGGCCGCATGGGTGCAGCGCCGGCTGGGCAGGCCCTTCGGGTTGGAGAACCTCTCCTCGTACGTTTCCTTTCCCGAGTCGGACCTGACCGAGTGGGATTTCTACGCCTCCGTCGTCCGGGAGGCGGGGTGCTACTTCATGCTCGACCTGAACAACCTCTACGTTTCGGGGAGGAATCACGGCTTCGACCCCCGCGGCTACCTGGACGCCATCGACTTCGGCCGGGTCCTCCAGGTGCACCTCGCGGGGCACGAGCCCGAGCCGGATGGAACGCTCGTGGACACCCACGGCCAGCCCGTGGACGGGGCGGTGTGGGAGCTCTACGCCCAGGCGTGGCGCCGGGGAGGGCCCTTCCCGACGCTGCTGGAGTGGGACACGAACGTGCCGCCCCTGGCTCGCGCGGTAGAGGAGCTGGAGCGCGCCGCCGGGGTTCGCGCGTGAGCCCCTCTCGTGCGCCCCCGGACTGGCTCGCCGGTTTCCAGGAGCGGTTCGGTGCCACACTGCGCACGCCACTGGATGCCTCGTCGGGCACGCTGCGCCCGGTGGAGCAGGGCACGGGGCGGGGGCTCTACAACCGGCAATACTGGTTCCGGCTCTTCGAGGTACTCCAGGGCGAGTACCCGCTCACGGCCCGACTCCTCGGGCTGTTCCCCTTCAACCTGCTCGTCCAGCGCTTCGCGCGCGAGCATCCCCCCCGGGAGTGGGAGCTGCGGCTGGCGGGCCGGGGCTTTGGAAGCTGGCTCCGGACACAGGAGTCCTCGCTGCCTGCGGGGCTGCCCGCCGCGGCCCTCGCCGAGGCGGCGGACATCGACACGGCCTGGAGCGAGGTGTGGATGGCGCCGGAGGTGCCCGCCTGGGCGCCCTCTCCAGAAGAGCTCGCGACGCTCGAGGAGCGGTTCCTGCGGGCCTCCCCCGCGTGCCGCCTGCTGGAGGAGAGCTGGCCCCTGGTGGCGCTCCGGCGGGCGCTGGGGCCGGACGCGGACGCGCGGCGCCAGCCCCTGCCGCCCCCCCTCCCCACGCGCCAGCACTGGATGTTGCTGCGCCACGGGGAGGCCCTGGTCCAGGTGCCGCTGTCCCCGGTGAGGGCGCGCCTGCTGGGGGCCCTGCGCACGAAGACGTTCGGCGCCGCGCTCGCGGAAGTGGAGGCGTCCCTGCCTCCCTCGGAGCACGAGGCGCTCGTGGCGCACATCGGCACCTGGCTCGCCGAGGGCCTGCGGTGGGGCTTCTGGGTGGGGACGGCCGACCGGTAGGGAGGAGCAGGCGAGGGCCGCGTGCGACACCGTGCCGCATTCCGTGGACACAGCCGCGCTTGCTACGACAAGAGGCCATCGCTTCCAGGGGGGAGAGCATGGGCTCCGAGCGCATCGGCGTCATCGGTTCTGGCAACACCGCGAGGGCTCTCGCGGCCTATTTGTCGCACCAGGGACATTCCGTCTGCGTCTACACACGCCACCCGGAGAAGCTCGAAACCATCCGCCGCCGGGGCCACATCGAGGCCACGGGCCTGCTCGAGGGGATGTTTCCCATCGAGGAGGTGACGAACGAGCCGGAGCGCCTGGCGCGCCAATGCGGGACGCTCTTCGTGGCCAGCATCACCACGGCCTACCTGGACGTGGCGGCGGCCCTGGCGCCCCACCTGCGCGAGCACCATTCCCTCGTGCTCTTCTCCAGCAAGCTGTGCGGCAGCCTGGAGATGACGCGCGCGCTTCACGGGCATGGCGTCCAGGGGGTGCCCGTCATCGAGACGGATGCGCTCTTCGCCTGCCGGGCACGCGAGGACCATGGCATCTGGATCGCCGGCCTCAAGGGCTGGACGTTCCTGGCCTGTCCCCAGCGCTCGGGCACGTTGAGCCACGGCCCGCTGGTGCGCCGCTTCTTTCCGGGCCTCGAGGACGCGAGCAACCTGGTGCAGCGGGGGCTCACCGACTTCGGCGCGCTCGCGCACGCCATCGTGTCGCTCGTCAACCTGGGAAGCATCGACCGGGGAGAGCGCCTGCGCTTCTACGTGGAGGGCTTGTCCGAGCGCACCATCGTCCTGCTGGAGCGGATGGAGGAGGAGTTCCACGCGGTGGCCCGGGCCTACGGGACGAGCCTGCTGCCCATGAAGGAGCTGCTCAACCGCTACTATGGCTGCGAGACGGGGAGCTTGCTGGAGGCCATGCGGACCGTGCCCAGCTATCGGGAACTCTATGCCCCCACCTGCCTGGAGCACCGCTTCCTCACCGAGGACATCGCCACCAGCCTGGTGCCACTGCAGGGGCTGGCGCGCAAGGCGGGGGTGGCGGTGCCCATGGTGGACGCCGTCATCACCTTCACCTCGGTGCTCAGTGGCCAGGATCTCCGCGCCAAGGGGCGCACCTTGGAGCGGCTGGGGTGGGGCGGCCTCAGCCATGAAGCCATCGTGCGGTGGATGGAGCAGTGAGTGGACAGCCCGAACGGACCCCAGGAGAAGACAACATGACGAACTCCCCTCCCTCGCTGGATTGGAGGAGCTGGCTGAGGCGCTGGGACGCGCAGCAGACGGGCTACCTGCCGCGCCGTGAGCAGCGCTTCGAGGTGATGCTGGACGTGCTCTCGGAGCTGCTGCCGGAGGAGTTCGTGCTGGTGGACCTGGCGTGTGGGCCGGGCTCCATCAGCCAACGCGTGCTGGAGCGCTTTCCGAAGGCCCGGTGCATCGCGGTGGACCTGGACCCGGTGTTGCTGACGCTGGGGAGGGGAGCGCTCGGCGATGGAGGGGGGCGGCTGCGCTGGGTGGCGGCGGACCTGATGACCGTGGACCTGGTGGCGCGGTTGGAGGTTGCGTCGGTGGATGCGGTGCTGAGCACCACGGCGCTGCACTGGCTGCCGGCCGAGCGGCTCGTGGCGCTCTACCACCAACTGGGACGGCTGGTGCGTCCAGGGGGCGTGTTCCTCAACGGCGACAACATTCCGTTCTCGCGCCGGCCCAGCCCCTTCCAGCGGCTGGCGGAGCAGGCGCGCCGGAGGGACGAGGCGAAGGCTTTCGGCGAGCGGGGAGTGGAGGATTGGGAGGTCTGGTGGAAGGCGCTGGCGGCGGAGCCGGGGATGGGCCCGCTCATCGAGGAGCGCCAGCGCCTCTTCGCCGGCATTCGCCGAGACTGGAGCGAGCCGTTGCTGGAGGTGCACGAGGCGGCGCTTCGTGACGCGGGCTTCCAAGACGTGGGCGTACTCTGGCAGCACCTGGACGACCGCATCATCCTGGCGGTGCGCTAGTTCCGCGTGTACTCCCGGCGAACTGGACACGCGCCCCAAAGGCGCCGACTGGCTAGACTTCTTACATGAAGGTGCTTGCTCGAATCGGACTGCTCGTGGGGCTCTCGTGGGGTATCGGGGGCTGCCTGCTGTCCGACGACGTATGCACCCCCGCGGACACCACCTATTCCTGCTGCGTCAAGCAGCACCTGGGCGATGCCTCCCAGTGCAACGCGCTCGAAGCCGAGGTGAGAGTCCTCACGCCGACGGTTCACCCTAGTACGCCACGCACGCATGGGCCGGCCGTGGCGGTGGGCACAGTGGTCGCGGCGGCGACGCTCTCGTCCGATGGGGAGATCTTCTCCGGGAAACTGCGCGCGGCCGTGGAAAAGCTCCTGCGCGAGTGCGCCGTCCAAGCACACGAGGCGGTGAATCGCAGACGCCTTGGCGCAGACCCGACCTGGGAGCAATGTGAAGAGATCGTGGAACGCAAAGCAGGAGGCAGAGCCCTCACACTGGCCATGAAACTGGGTGCTGAGAAGCATGCTGAGGCCATCGAATGTGCCAGGAGTCGCCTGAACCACCTGTTGCCAGGGCGCTTCAGCCTGGAACAACGATACCGTCACGATAAGGCAACAGGCCAACTCGAGTTGGTGAGCCCGGAGCAACACCAGAAATCAATGAAGCGCAATCAAGGCAAGGACATGAAAGGAACGCTCGTTCCCGACGTCGCCATCCACGCCAAAGGCAACCCATTAAAGACTCAATTTGCCTACGACTTCAAGTTCCCGTGCCTCGAAACCACTCTGCCCACTTGGACCCCCTACCCTCAAGACAGCCCCTACTACGGTGAGAACCAGGGGCAGGTTTATGAGAGAGTATTTGGAGCTGCCTTGCGCGTCACTCCATGGGAGATCATCTAATGAACGGCCGCTATCCCCACTTCAAAGGACATACGCCAGCCGGACTCCATATCTTGCGCGATGGGCTCGTCATGAACTTCTTCATCCAGCGCTCCCACCGGGAGATTGGAGACTCCGTCGCCCGCGCATTGGAAACCTATCGCCGCTCCGTGGGGGTTGAAAAGCTGGGCTTCTACACGGGTGAGGAAGGATACATCCAAACTCTCGACCCATGGGCTTCAAAATACATCCAGCAGCAACTGCTCGATTGGGACGGCTGCGTCATCCAGCTCTGGGAGCACCATGACCAGTGGAGTGGATACCGGTTCGACTACCGGGGCCGGATGCTCGGCACGGACACCTACATACGCTCGCCCGATGCGGTCAGTTGTGCTTCGTTCTGGCTGCCCACCGAGTACCTGGAAGAGCAGGGCCCGGCACGAGTGAAGGAACTGGCGATGGCCCTGGCGCGAGAACTTCCACTCACCTCGGGTTATGCCAATCTCGCATTCAATGGCATGATGGACACCTTTCGGGTCGGTCCGCTGATTCATGACTTGTGCTTCCGCTACCCGGGACTCGATATCGTTGACGACAACGTGACCTATGACCTGGGCACGCGCCCCAAAGGGGCCTACTGGCTGAACTTCTACGGGCAGCCCCTCCTGGACAAGCTGGGCGGAGTGGCGGGACTGCGCGAGCAGCTGACCCTGCCCGGAATCTCCGTCGAGGAAATGCAACCCGACAAGGTCCTGGTGCAGCTCGGCGAGTGGCCGGAGGCGGACGGCGAGCTGCGGCCCTACCGCCAACTGGCGCGCGTGCTCGAACCCCACCTCTACCAGGAGGCCCGCCCTGTCCTCCCCGCGGAGGTCATGCGCCGCTGGGAGCGGCGCTTCTTCGACCAGATTCTGGATGTCCGCTAAAACATGAATGTGCTTGCTCGAATCGGACTGCTCGTGGGGCTCTCGTGGGGCATCGGGGGCTGCCTGCTGTCCGACGACGTGTGCACCCCCGTGGACACCACCTATTCCTGTTGCGTCAAGCAGCACCTGGGCGATGCCTCCCAGTGCAACACACTCGAGGCGGAGGTGAGAGTCCTCACGCCGACGGTTCACCCCAGTACGCCACGCACGCATGGGCCGGCCGTGGCGGTGGGCACAGTGGTCGCGGCGGCGACGCTCTCGTCCGATGGGGAGATCTTCTCCGGGAAACTGCGCGCGGCCGTGGAGAAGCTCCTGCGCGAGTGCGCCGTCCAAGCACACGAGGCGGTGAATCGCAGACGCATTGGCGGAGACCCGACTCGGAAGCAATGTGAAGAAATCCTGAAATGGGACCCGAATGGGAAGCCCGTCACGCGGGCGATGCAGTTGGGCGAGGAGAAGCACGCCGAAGCCGCTCTCTGTGCTCAAGCGCGACTGCACGCATTGATACCGGGTCGATTCAGTCTGGAACAAAGATACCGGGTCAATCCCACCACGGGTCAGCTCGAGTGGATAACCCCCGAGCAGTACCAGGAACTCCTGAGGACAAATCAAAGCCGATTCTTGAAAGGAACCGTGAAGCCCGATGTCGTCCTCCATTCAGGAACTCCGACCAAGGTCCAGATGATCTACGACTTCAAATTTCCCTGCCTTCGCGAGACCCTTCCGAAATGGACCATTTATGAAGAGGGACATCCCTACGCATTCAGGAACCAGGGAGAAGTGTACAAAGAAATCTTCAAGGTAAAGGTTCGCCGCATCACCCCTTGGGAGATGTTCCAATGACAGGGGAGCGCTACCCTCGAATCCGACGCCATCTGAGCAACGGATTCTTGATCATCCGTGATGGCCTTGTCGTGACCTTCTTCATCCAGAGACACCATCGGGAGATTTCGACGAATATTCAGAGGGCCTTGGACATCTATCAGCGAACCGTGGGGGAAGAAAAACTGCGGTGGTACACCAATGCGGAGGGCGAGGCCCAACCGCTCGATGCGGGCGGCTGGTCATTCATCCAGGAGAAGCTGCGCAGCGAGAATGGATGGCCCGTGGATCTCTGGGAGTCTGAAACCCAAGTGGGAGACTACCGCTTCGAGTACCGAGGCCGGGCACTCGGCACGGCCAGCTATCAATGGTCTCCCCAAGCGGTGTCCGCGGTGTCATTCTGGCTGCCCACGGAGTATCTGGATGAACAGGGCCCGGCTCGGGTTCGAGCCCTGGCATTGGAGCTAGCGCATGAATTGCCCTTCAACACCGGGTATGTCAGCCCCGCCTTCAACACACTGACAGATGAAATGGGAGTCGACCGGGTACTTCTCGAACTGAGTACTCGCTTCCCAGGTATGGATATCCTCAACATCGAAATGAGCATGCGTATTGGCACGCGTCCAAAAGGTGCCTACTGGCTGAACTTCTACGGGCAGCCCCTCCTGGACAAGCTGGGCGGCGTGGCGGGACTGCGCGAGCAGCTGACCCTGCCCGGAATTTCTGTCGAGCAATTGCAGCCAGACAAGGTCCTGGTGCAGCTCGGCGAGTGGCCCGAGGTGGACGGCGAGATGCGTCCCTACCGCCAACTGGCGCGCGTGCTCGAGCCCCACCTCTACCAGGAGACCATTCCCGTCCTCCCCGCCGAGGACATGCGCCGCTGGGAGCAGCGCTTCCTCGACTGAAGCTCACTTCCCGCGCGGAGCGTCCACGGGTTCCGGCAGCTGCGGGGCCCACGCGCACACCCCGGAGTCGCCGTGCATGGGGATGCAGATGTAGTCCGGGGCACACGGGTCTTCCTCTCCGAGGCTACAGATGTCGTGGCACGTCCCGAACAGACACGCGCTATACCCCGGACACGGCGAGGCAAAGGAGCCCTCGCCCGTACACGGCGCGACACACTCCATCCAGGCCTCTCCGGGCCGCACCGGACTCGTGTCCACCTTGCACGTCAGTCCTGGCTCACAGGGCTCGCGCTGGCAGTTCGGGCCATGCACCCGCGCGCATACCGACACGCCCGGCGTCGCCTCCCGCACGCACTGCTCTCCCTCCGGGCACTCCCGGCCCTCGCACGTGGGCAGACATACCGGACCGTTGGGATCGTCCTCGGCGCAGAAATACCCTTCCGGACACGAGTTGAAGGGCCAGAGTCCACACCGCCGCGCGCACCAGTCCGCGCACACGAGTCCCCGCTCACAGGCCCCTTCGTCGCGCCGGGGTAGACGCAGGCAAGACTCCCCCTCCTCGCGCACACCCACGAAGGTGCAGGACGCCATCGCCGTCTTCGTCCCATCCCCCACCGGGTTCCACCGGCACACCGATCCCAGAGCGCAATCCGCGTCCGTGAGGCAATCACTGCCATTACACGTCTGGCGGTCGTAGCGCCGGTCCGAGAAACAGGCCAGGGGCGGATCGCACTCCGCGCTGCTCGTGCAAGCCTCGAGGAACGAGGGCCGCGCCAGGCGCTCGTCGGGCGAAATCATCGGCAACCGCCGCCACGTCCCCGCCTGCTGGGGCGAGACGCTCATCCACAACAGCCCCACCAGGGGCAATGCCAGCAACACGCCCACCGCCACCGCGCCCCAGACCCGCCCGTTCATCCGCCCACCTCCCGCCTCACGCCACCCGGCCCCGCGTCACCCGCATGAAGGCATCCTCCAGGTTGCGCTCGCGGTGGCCGAACGCGCACACCGGCACGCCCGCCTCCACGAGCACCCTCAACAGCCGCGCCGCCGCCTCGTCTCCCCACGCCGCCGCCGCCCCCTCCTGCTCCAGGCGCACGCGCAGCGCCTGGCCCTCGCGGGAAATCGCCTTCACGTGGGGCTGCTCCCACAACAGCCGCTCGGCGCGCGCCCATGCCTCCTCCCCCTCCGCTCCCGGAAACAGCCGCACCAGCAACTCCACCACCGCCGTGCCCGCCGCCTGCGCGAGCACGTCCGCCACCTTGCCCGTGGCCAACAGCCGCCCCTGCTCGATGATGGCGCACGTGTCGCAGATCTCCGCCAGCTCGGTGAGGATGTGGCTGGAGATGAGCACCGCCTTGCCCTGATCCGCGAGCGCGCGCAGCAGCTCGCGCAGCTCGATGCGGGCGCGCGGATCCAGACCGTCCGCCGGCTCGTCGAGGATGAGCAGCTTGGGGTCATGCAGCAGCGTGCGCCCGAGCGCCACGCGCTGCTTCATCCCCTTGGACAGCGCGTGGGTGAGCTTGTCCGCCAGGGGCCCCAGGCCGGTGAACTCCATCACCGACGCCAGCCGCCGCGCGCGCGCCGGGCCCGTCAGGCCGTAGGCGCGCGCGAAGAAGTCGAGGAACTCGAACACGGTGACATCTTCATAGGTGCCGTAGCGGTCCGGCATGTAGCCGATGAGCGGCCGCACCTTGTCCGGCGCGTCCACCAGCGAGTGGCCGTCCAGGAGCACCTCGCCCGCAGTGGGCGTGTCCAGGGTGGCGAGGATGCGCATCGTGGTGCTCTTGCCCGCGCCGTTGGGCCCGATGAAGCCGAGGACGGTTCCCGCCTCCAGCTCGAACGACACGTCGTCCACCGCGCGCAGGGCGCCGAAGTCGCGCCGCAGTCCCTTCACCTCGAGCAGGCTCATCCCACCACCTGGTCTCGCGTCCGCGTCATGGTCCGTCCACCTGTCCCCGCACCAGGTGCACCCCCTCGTGCAAGCGCACCGGAATCGCCGCCGAGAAGGTCCTCCCCGGACCCTCCAGCCTCGCGAGGAAACCGCCCTCGGGCAGTGGCTCCCACATGCGCCCGAGCACCCGGTCGAGCCGCTGTTCCATCTCCTGGGTGGGACGCAGCGCCTCGGTGACGGTGTCCCGGGTGGTCTCGGGCAGCCGCGTGGCCAGGCCCTCCGCGCCCTCGGCGAGCGCCGGCAACTTCCACCACCCGCCCCCGGAGCGCACGTAGCCCTCCGCGAGCGGCGCGCCAAGCGCGTTGCGGATGCGCAGCTGCTCTCCCTCGAGCGACACGCCGAGCCGGGCGCGCGAGGGCGCCACGGCCACCTCGCCCCATTCCTGGTAGGTGCGCGCGGAGAGGAAGCCGCCCGTCACCACCATGCCCCGGGTCCAGTCGGCCTCGATGGGCCGCGATTCCCATTCCACGTCCGAGGACAGCAGCGCGCTCAGCACGGGCACCTGGAAGGGCTCCGGCTCCAGGTTGGCGTAGTACCCGCCGAAGCCGACCGTGGCGGCCCGGTCCCGCGCCCGGTCCAGCCAGGTGACGCTGCAGCGCGTGGCATGCAGGTCGAAGCCCTCCACGAACACGGACCAGCCCACGAAGGCCAGACACGTGACGAGCGCCACCGCGGGCACGGCGATGAGCAGCGCCACGGGCCCCTTGCGCCGGGCCAGCAGCAGCCCGCCGGGCCCCACCGCCAGCACGAAGAGGGTGATGAGGCCCAGGAAGCGGCCCACCGGCGCCTGGACGCCGGGCAACAGGGGAAACATCATGTTCAGGCCATGGTAGCCCCCCCATCTGCTCGGAGGCGAGGCGACACGCACGGGGCCCAGGGGAAGCGTCGCATCGGCATCCATCGCGGCCGCGTCGGCGAGGATTGCGGAGGCACAGCCCTCCGCCCCGGCACACAAGCGAACCTGGCCAAAGCCATAGGGTTGGACGACTCCCGTCGTGGACCGGGTGAGCAGCGGCAGACGCAGGTCCACGTCACGCGGCGGATGGAGCAGGGTCAACAGCCCCCCCGTGGCCGCGTAGGCCTCGAGCGCGCTCCACACATCCGCGGGCAGCGCGGTGACGTCCCCGGCCACCACGATGCGGGGATGGCCCACGTAGGCGGCAAGCTCGCGCGGCGCGTTCTCGGAAGACAGGAAGCGCACCGACAGCCGTCCCTCTTCCACGCGCGGCAGGTGCGTGCCCTCCTCGAAGGCCTTCTCCGTGCCCAGCACCAGCACGGGCTGTGCCCTGCCCTCCGTCGCGTAGAAGGAAAAGGCGCGCAACTTCAGGCCCGGGCTCTCCACCCGCACGATGCCGTTCCGGGCGATCACGGGGACGATCATCCACGCCGACAGCCGCTGGCGCGGGCCGACCTCCACCTGCCGCCTGGAGACCTCGACGCGGCGTACCTCCGAGGTCGTGGCCGTGACGCCGATGTCCACGACGCGCGGCGTGGAGCCCGTGTTGTGGAGTTCCACCTCCAGGGGGTAGTAACCCCGGGGCGGCCGCAGCAAGGCGGTGGCCACCGACACGCGCAGCCCTCCGTCGGACGCGCTCTCCGGGGCGCCCGAGATCTCCACGTAGCCGGGCAGGCGGGTGTCCTCTTCGGCCGGGAGCGCTTCCTCGGCCGGGAGCGCTTCCTCGGCCGGGACCGCTGCCTCCTCCTCCTCCGCCCGGACAACACCCGCGCACAACCCCAGGGCGAGCAGCAGCCCTCTCCAGGCCTCACGCACGGGGCACCTCGGGGGTGGACTGGAGCAGGGAGCGCACCACCTCCCAGGGGCCCACCTTCTCCAGGGAGGCCTCGTAGGCGAGCACCAGCCGGTGGTTGAGGACGGCGGGGGCGCAGGCCGTCACCTCGTCGAAGCCCACGTTGGGCTTGCCCCGCATCAGCGCGAGCGCGCGGCCGGCGGCGGCCAGGGCGAGGGCGGCGCGGGGGCTGGCGCCGAAGCGGACGAAGCGGCGGACGGACTCGGGTGCTCCGGGGGCGCGCGGATCGCTCGATTCCACCAGGCGGCCGATGAAGTCCGCCACCGGCACGGGCAGGTGCACCCGGTCCACCGCGGCGAAGAGCGAGGCGAGCCCTTCCGCATCCGTCACGGGCGGCAGCGCGGGCGGAGCGCCACGCACGCGCGTGGTGAGCAGCGTGGTGAGCGTCTTCGCGCCCACGGGCGGCACCTGGACGCGGAAGAGGAAGCGGTCGAGCTGTGCCTCGGGCAGGGGGTAGGTGCCCTCCAGCTCGATGGGGTTCTGCGTGGCGAGCACGAAGAAGGGATCCGGCAGCGGGCGCGTCTGGCCGAGCACCGTCACGCCCCGCTCCTGCATGGCCTCCAGCAGCGCGGCCTGCGTCTTGGGGCTGGAGCGGTTGATTTCGTCCGCGAGCACCACGTGGGCGAAGAGGGGCCCCTCGCGGAAGGTGAAGTCGCGGCGGCCCTCGCCCTCCAGCACGTAGGTGCCGGTGATGTCGCCGGGCAACAGATCCGGGGTGAACTGGATGCGCCGGAAGGGCAGCCCGAGCAGCCGCGCGAGCGCCTTGCACAGCTCCGTCTTGCCGAGGCCCGGCAGACCCTCGAGCAGCACGTGGCCGCGCGCGAGCACCGCCGCCACCACCTGCTCCACCACCTGTGTCTGATCGAGCAGGACCTGGTTCAACGCCTTCTGGAGCAGGGCCACCCGCTCCGCCGCGCCCTGCACCTCGGCGGGGCTCAACAATTCCGACACGGCCGACTCCTTCTCCTAGGGCTGCTCCCCGAAATAACGCTTCACCAACTCCCGATTGCGCGGCAGCAGCGGCCCCGTGGAATGCCCCGCCTCCGCATCGCCCCGCGCGCCCTCCCCCCGCGCGCCTCCCCCCGGACCCGCCTCGCGCCGCTCGGGCTCCACGGCCTTCAGGCCCCACAAGCCCGCGGCCTCGCCGCCCTGTCCCTTGGGCAGGGGCTTGAAGGCGAGCCGCTCGGGATCCATCTCCGCCTTCTCGCCGAACACGAGCGGCCGGGTCTCCTTGCCTCCGCCCGTGCCCGCTCCCTTGCCCTTGCCCGCCCCACGGCTCGCGTGGCCTCCGGAACGGCCCTCGCCCTCGCCTTCTCCCTCCCCCTCGCCTCGTCCCCGGCCGGGACGTCCCTTGCGTCCCTCCCCCTGGCCAAAGCGCTGCTCCAACTCCCGCTGCCGGCGCTCGAGCGTCGCGCGCAGGTCCGCCACCTCCGCGCGAGAGCGGGGCGTCTGCTCGCCCAGACTCCCCGTGCCCCCCGCCTCGCTGGTCCGGGGCGCCTCACCCGGCTGGCCCTCTCCAGAAGAGCCGAGCTTCGTCAGCGCGCTCTCCAGGGCCTCGCGCTCGCGCGTGGCGGCCTCGGCGCCCGAGGCGGCATCCAGCGCGGACTCCAGCTCCCGCGCGGCCTCGGACGCGGAGGCCAGCTCGGCGGCGGCCCGCGCGGCCTGGGCGTCGAGGGAGTGCTCCAGACGATCGGCGGCCTCCCAATCGGCGGCGTCGAAGCGGCCCTCGGCGACCTCCTCGGCCAGCCGGCGCAACTCCTCGTCCACGGCGGAGCCCGGGGGTTCTTCGTGGGCGAGCGCCTCGGCCTTGGCGCGCACGGCGTCCACCTTGGCCGCGGCGGCCGCGTTGGCGGGGCGCACCGCGCGGGCGGGCAGTGGCAGGAGCAGGCCCGCGGCGAGGAAGACGAGCGCCGCGAGCAGGGCGCCCACCGGACGCCGCCAGGCCACCGGAGGCGGAGTCACCGCGCGGGCGTACTGGTTGGCGGCGAGTTCCCACTCGCCCACGGGGCGCTCCAGGCGGGTGAGCAGCAAGCCCCCCGCGCCCGCCGAGCGATCCGCGAGCACCGCCGCGTGGGCGAGGGACACGCGCCGGGCGCGCGCCCGGACGAACCACCAGACACCCGAGGCGAGCAGCGGCACGGGCAGCACCCAGAGGACGGCGTCGCGCAGCACCAGGCGGCCCACCACGCACGCGGTGGCGGCGGCCCACACGGGCACCACACCCGCCTCGGCGAAGCGCGCGGTATGCAGGCGCCGCTGGACGCGCCGCACGGGCGCGAGGACCAGGGCCTGGAGACGGCGTTCATCGCTGGCGGGCATTGCACCCGAGTCTCGGCCAGATGGCCGTCCATCACAAGCCACCGTCCCCCTCACGAACAGAAGCCGGCTTGAATGAAGCGCCAGGGCAACGATGAACCCAGCCTTGCCCCATGGGCAACGGGTTCCCAGCCTTCTCGCCGGCGTGCTATGAGCCCGCTGGGGCGGCCGCACGCCGAAGGGAGCAGGAGACAGATGCGACACATCCAGAGTCGGGACTTCCGCGCCGGAAACGCATGGGACGCCCTGGACATCACGGAGATGAATGGCATCTCGGTGCGCCTGCACTGGAGTGACAAGCCCTACAAGTGGCACGTCAATGATGGCGAGGAGGTGTTCGCCGTCCTCGATGGTGTCGTCGACATGCACGTCAAGCAGGGCGGAGAGGTGCGCATCATCCCGCTGCGTGCGGGAGACATCTTCCACGCCCAGGTGGGTGATGAGCATGTCGCCCACCCCCAGGGAGAAGCGCGAATCCTCGTCATCGAACAGGCCGGGAGCGTGTAGCACGAAGGGCTCCGCTGAAGGGTGAGAGGGATTCGAGGAAACAGGTGTTGCGCTTCCTCGCTGTAGCTCCGTGAGCAACACTCCAGTCCCAGTCTGGGATTCTTCGCCAGGGCGCTTCGCCGCGGGCACCCGGACCTGTCGGACCTGCCTGTGACAAGCGTCCTCCAGGGGGCAGGAGGGGGGCTTCCACCCCACACTCCAGGCCCGGCCATGGCACGCCCCTTCGCTTGCACCACGGCCAAGGAGAAGCGCCATTCACGTGAAGCCCCGGAAATCGCTGCTTCATGGTTCTCATCGAATTTTCTTATTTCCTGCTTGACTCATTCTCTCAACATGTTGTAAAGTGACTACATGAAGAGGTGGTGGGGACACACACGATGTTGGCGCTCCACGGACTGCGCCGAAGCGCCGTGCGTATCGAACTGACCCGGTAGTGGTCAGTCGTTGCCTCCCTATTCCCAAACATCCGGGTGCACCCCTTCCTTGCCCACTTCCCTCCCGACAAGGGAAAGCAATCCAAACCACATGCTTACCCCAGCTCTTCAAGAATACGTCTCTTCGCCTGCCTTCCAGTTATCTTCGGAGATGTCTCCGCCCACGCCGTGGCATCGGCCCTTCCGAGCCCAGGATCTCCCCTCCCTGGATTTCACGAGGCCCTTGGGCGCGACGGAGCTGACGTCGAACCGCTCGCTGGCGATCCACCGGCTCCTCCTCAATATCTATGAGCAGTCCATGCTCTTCCTTCCCCAGCGGCAGCTGGGAGAGGGAGACATGGCCATCTTCCGCGCGTTCTACGACGCCCAGTCCGTCGCCCTGGGCCAGAGCCTGCGCGCGAACATCGAGAAGGCCGCCTTCGCCTCTCTGGACGAGGAAATCCAGATCTCGGGGCCCTGGAACAGTGATCGGCTCGAGGACTACCTCGTCGGCACCATCACGAAGTACGAGCAGGAGCCCTCCGGGCTGATGGCGCGGATCGACGCGATGAGGGATCCCGCCAGGGCAATGAAGTACCTCCTGATCCAGCAGGCCTCCGACTTCCTGAGCGAGGCCTCCGCCATGGCGCGAGCCATTCCCGGAAACTACGGCCCCGTCCAGTCCGAGTTGATGAAGGTCTTCATCGACGAGTATGGGTATGGGATCCACGACAAGAAGCACTCGACCTTGTTCGAGCACTGCTGCACCTCGGCGGGACTCAGCCCCGAGGCCCACACCTACTACTTCCACTACCTGCCGAGTTCGTTGGCCCTGACGAACTACTTTCATTACATCTGCAGCAACAAGCACCTGTGGTTCCGCTACATCGGTGCCCTCTACTACACCGAAGCGTCCATCCCGCACTTCAACAAGGCGATGAGCCAGTCGCTCAAGCGCGCCTTCGGCAACAAGGTGAATACCGCCTATTTCGATGAGCACGTGCACATCGACAAGCACCACCGCCGGATGGTGCTCGACTCCATCATCAAGCCGACCATTGAGATGCATGGCACGCAGGTGATTCCCGAGATCCTGCTCGGATTCGAATCGTTCCGTCTCCTTCAGGATCGCGCGGATCAGGACTATCTGGCCCAGGTCGCGTTCATCGAGAAGCTGGAGCAGCAGCGTGGCCACGGGTTCCACGCCGATGCCGCCACCTACGAGCCGCTCGAGGCCGAGTCCCTCACGTTCAACGAGCCGAAGGGGGAGCTGTCCTTCTCCCACATCCACGATGACGACGAGCTGTTCTCGGTGACCCAGGGAGCCCTCGAGTTCTTCGCGGGCCCCGAGCCCATCGTGCTCGAGGCTGGCAGCAGCGTCGTGATTCCCGCGGGCCGTCTGCACGGCACCCGCGTCATCAGCGAGGCTTGCACCTACCGCGTCCAGAAAGTACGGCTGCGGAAATGAGCAAGAACGGACCAGGCGAGATCTTCACGGTCTCCAGCGATCGCACGGGCCCCTTCCACGTCCACGGCCAGCGTCTGTTCATCCTCAACTGGAGTGGCAATAACTTCGTTGTTCCCGATTATTGCACCCATCGCGGAGGACCACTGAGTCTCGGAACGTGCAACAAGGAAAGGGCCACGCTCGTGTGTCCATGGCACGCCCACCACAACCGGATCTCGAGCCTGCTGGAGAAGGCGCTGCCAGCGGTCCGGGTCGGGCAATCCATTTCCTTTGTGTTCACGAAAGAACAACAATGACGAACGTCCTGCTGGTGATGCGAAAAGGCTACCGGATCCACGGCGACCACATCGAGACGATGCGGCGCCTCGGCTTGAGCATCCATGTCCTCACCGAGTTCACCCAGGCGACCGAGGATGCGCGGTTCGCCAACGCGGTGGTGCTCTCCGGGGAGGAGAAGGCGCGCGCGGTGGAAATCGGCGTCAAGCACAGCCGGGCGCACGGCATCCGGCTCGCGGTGACGTTCCAGGAGACCGACATCGAGGTGTGCGCGGCCATCAATGCCGAGCTGGGCGCCCGCACCACGTCGACCTCCGCCGCGATGACCGCCCGGGACAAGTCGCAGCAGCGCCGGTTCCTGGCGCGGCATGGCCTGCCGAGCCCGCAGGCCATCGAGGTCAGCAACATCGAGGAGGCCTGCGCCGCCGCCCAGCGCATCGGGTATCCGGTGATCGTGAAGCCCACCCGGGCCGCCTCGAGCGTCCAGGTGGCCCTGGTCTCCGAGGAAGGGGCACTCCGGGCCCGTCTCACGTCCATCCAGGAGCTCGCGCGCAGCGGCACGGGCAACTACTACCAGGGGACGGCGGATGCGTTCGCCCTCGTCGAGGAGTTCCTGCCTGGCAATGAGGTCACCCTCGATGGCATCGTGATCGATGGCCGGTTCCATCTGGGTGGCATCCACAACAAGATGCGGATGCCGGGGCCCTTCTTCGAGGAGGATCTCTACTCGCTGCCCTTCAAGCACCCGGACGAGGAGCCGAAGCTGGCCCGCATCGCGGCGGGCATCTGCGAGGCGCTCGGCCTGGAAAACGCCTTGTTCAACGTGGAGCTTCGCCAGGATACGCGCGGGGAGTATCGCGTCGTGGAGTTCAGCCCGCGCATCAGCGGTGGACACGTCTACCGCAACGTCCGGGACGTGTATCAGATCGACCTCGTGGCGGCCCACCTCGTGTCGTGCATCCCGGAGCTGGCGCCGCTGCGCGAGCACATGCTCCACCGCTCGGCGCCGCGGATGGCCACCTGCATCAAGTTCGTCTACCGCGATGGACGCGTGGTGGAGAACCACTCCGGCAAGGCGAGTCTGTCGGATGCGTTCACGGCCTACTACCCGACGGCCCCCGCCGGTACGACTGTCCACTCGGCGCCCAAGGGCTTCGACATCGCCGGCCTGCTGTCGGTGAAGGGAAGGTACCGGGAGCCGGGCGACATCGCGCGCGTCGAGCAGCGAGCCGCGGAACTCGAGCGGGAGCTCGGGCTCGTGGTCTCTGGTGAGAGCACGTGAAGACGGGCAAGACGTGGCTCATCCTGTTGCTGGCGATCACCCTGTCCGGTGACACCATGCTGACCGTCGCCCTGATCTGGACGGCGATGGCCAACAGCCAGTCCTTCCTGCCGTTGGGGATGACCCTGGCCCTGATGAGCGCGGTGCCCTACACGCTCCAACGCGTCTTCCCGCGGATGAAGGAGTGGATCGCCCGCCGGAACATGCAGGCGTTCGCCACGGCGCGTTTCGCCGGCCTGCTGGTCGCGGCCTCGGGCCTGCTGCTGCCCTCTCCCCTTCCCATGTGGGGGCTCTACGCGGTCGCGGGGGCCTTCACGATGACCGCCTTCGTCGCGCAGCAGGCCCTCGAGAGCACCATGGCCGGGCTCTCCCTGCGCAAGGTGCTGTCGGCGAAGGAGTCCGCCCGCATCTCCCAGGCGGGCATCCAGCTCGGTGCCTTCGTGGGAGGTGCGCTCGGAGGGCTTCTCTACGAGCGGGCCGGCATCAAATGGACCTTCGTGGCCCTGATTGGCACGCTGGCCGTGGGGGCGTTGATTCCGGCCCTGCTCCCCGGGAGCGCGGAACAGCTCACGAGCACGCACCCCTCGAAGGAGGCGGGCGGCTCCTCAACAGATGCCACCGACGACGCACCGGCGGCGGACTCCTCCAGATCCCTCGTCCTGTGGCTCGCGCTCGTCGGCATCGCGGTGCTCACCCTGCATCTCGGGGCGTACAACTATCTCGTTCCGATCATCATGCAGAAGCAGAAGCTGTGGGCGGTGAGCGACTACGGCGTGGTGAGCGCGGCGGCGGGTTTCGGGGCGCTGCTGGCCACGTCGATCGTGATCGAACGGCGCGGTGAGCTCTGGAACGTCGCCCTGTCCGTGGTCGCGCTCGCCCTGGCGGACTATGGCCTCTGGGCGACGGGCAGCGTCCTGCTCGGCGCCGCGCTGGCGTTCTTGATCGGCTATGCCTTCAACACCCTGAGGATCTGGCAGCGCAAGATCATCTTCGAGAACGTCACCACCGACGAGGAAGGCGCCGAGTGGGCTGGGCGGACGACCGTGGTGTTCCAGCTGCTCAAGGCCGCGGTCCCCCTCTTCCTGGCGCTGGCCATCGACCGGATGGGGACTGAACAAGCGGGACCGATGTTCGTGTTCGCGGGATGCGCCATCGCCATGAGCCTGGTGTTGCTCATCACGCGCCAGGTGCGCCTCGTCTCGTTGGTCACGACCACCAAATAGAGGAATTCCTCACCGGTCTGACCGCCCATGATGCTCTTGTCACACATCCTCATCGCGAGTCTGGTCGGTGCATCCGGAGCATTGCCGCTTCCTCGAATCAGCGAGGACTCGGCGCGAATCCAGATCGATGGTGAATTGAACGAGCCCGCCTGGGCGGATGCGACCACCTTGAGTGACTTCGTGGTCGTGATTCCCAACTCGGGGAACAAGCCCACCTACCCGACGCTCGCGAAGGTCTTCTACTCCGAGAAGGGAATCTACGTCGGCGTCTGGGCGGAGCAGCCGCTGGAGCAGCAGGTCCAGCGGCTCAGTCCCCATGATCTCTGGTTGGAAGGAGATCTCATCCAGATAGGGATCGATCCCACCGGCACCGGGCGCTACGGCTACATCTTCGGCATCTTCCTGGGTGGCTCCGCGGCGGACAGCACGCTGTTGCCGGAGCGGCGCTACAACTGGAATTGGGATGGGCCGTGGCGCCGGGCCACGAAGTCGCGGCCGGACGGGTGGAGCGCGGAGGCGCTTCTCCCCTGGTCCATGTTCGCGCTGCCCCAAGGGGTGGAGAAGCAACGGCGCATCGGGCTGTACTTCGCCCGCTGGGTCGCGGCATTGAACGAGCGCTGGACATGGCCCGCCATTCCGGCGGCCAACCCCCAGTTCCTGTCGGCGTTCCAGCCCATGGTGGTGGAGGACGTCGAGCCTCGCCCCAACATCACGTTGTACCCGTATGCTTCCCCCAATCTGGATCAGACCGGGATGAAGCCCGGGTTCCGGGCGGGTCTGGATGCCTTCTGGAATCCAACGGCCCAGACGCGCTTGTCCGCGACCATCCTTCCCGACTTCGGACAGGTGGATGCGGATGAGCTGGTCGTGAACCTGTCGGCCTTCGAGACCTTCTTTCCGGAGAAGCGGCCGTTCTTCACCGAAGGGCAGGACATCTTCCAGACAGGGCGGGTCAACGTGGTGCACACGCGCCGCATTGGAAACGCACCCGAGCGGCCCGCGGTCTCCTCTGGGACACGCATCGAAGGGCTGCCCGGCGCGTCGGAGATCCTCGCGGCCACCAAGCTGGTGGGCCAGACCGGGAACGTTCAGTACGGCGTGATGGGGGCGGCCGAGTCCGACGCGAACTACAAGCTCCTCACCGACGACTCGGTGACGAACGCCAGGCTCAAGGGGCGGAAGTTCGGCACGGGGCGTGTTCTGCTCGAGGGCGAGGGCGGAGGATACCGCGCCCTCGGTCTGCTCGGAACCGTGGTCCAGACCCCGCGGACGACCGCCTGGGTGGGCTCGATGGATGGTCACTTCCATACGGCGAACGGCATGTGGCAGACCGATGGACAGGGCCTCTTCAGCTTGCGCTCGGGGGAAGGTGCCTACGGCGCCTGGGTCGAGAACACGCTGACGCCCTCGCCTGGGGACACCCACGAGCTCGCGCTCGAGCACTACGGCGACAAGTTGCAGCTCAACGACTTCGGATACCTCCGGAGGAATGATCTCTCGCGCGTGGAGTATACCTATACGCGGACGCGGCCCTTGGATGGCCTGCTCAAGGAGATGCGCACCGAGTTCCTGACGAACCACGGGTGGAACACCGACCGGCAGCTCGTGGACACCCTGTTCCAGCTCACCCAGGATCTCACCTTCCGGGGAAACACCTTCATCACGGCCCAGTTGGGTTATGAGCCGCGCCACTGGGACGATCGCAACAGCCGGGGCAATGGTGCCTTCCGGGTCGCGGATCGGCTGGAGGCCAGGGTCGAGGCCTGGTCCGACAAGAGCAAGCCCTGGATCCTGGGAGTCATCGCGGAAGGGCGTGGCGAGGATCTGGGTGGATTCTCCCAGTTGGCGAGCCTGGTGGTCAGACTGAGTCCTTCCGAGTACTTCAGCATGGAAACGAATGTGACCGTCGAGCGGCTCAGCGGTTGGCTGATCTGGCAGAAGGCACGGACGTTCGCGACCTATGAGGGGTTGCAGATCACGCCACGCATCGACCTGACGGCCCTGCTCTCGCCGCGGCAACAACTCAAGTTGAGCATGCAGTGGCTCGGCCTGCGCGCCCGCCCCACCTCGAACTGGGAGATCGACGATACGGGAGACCTCTTCCAGACCCTGACGAGCGCGCCCTCTGCGGACATCTCCCAGGGCACCTTCGCGCTCCAGCTCCGCTACCGCTACGAGTTCGCCCCCCTGTCGGATCTGTTTCTGGTGTATGCCCGGGGTGGCGACTCCAGCGCCGAGGGCTCGTACGGCGCCCTGGCTCGCGAATCGTTCAGGTATCCCACCGTCAGCCAGTTCATGATGAAAGTGCGCTACCGGTTCGACCTCTGACCCGGTGGACAGGCTCCTCTTCCAAGGCCGGATGAATGCAGAAGCTCATCGTACACAAGACCGCCTACGAACTCGGGATCAAGAACCCCGTGGCGTGCATCCTCGATGGAGTCCTCGTGCGGGAAGGGAGGCAGGAGGCGCTCGACGAGCCGGTGGCGCGAGTCGTCGAGATGATCCAGGCGGGCCTTCCCCAGCAACGGCCCGAGACGGCGGGCTTCGCCGACTTGTTCGAGGCGTTGGGGTATTCCCAGCAGCTCCCCGCGGGACAGCGGCTGGTCGAGGGCATCACCAGGAAGGGCTTCCCGCGCTACAACAACGTCGTCGATGCCGGCAATGTCGTGAGTGCAATGTATTGCTCGGGACTCGGTCTCCACGATGCGTCCGGGCTTCGGGATGACCTGGTGGTGGGCCGCGCCACGGGCGAGGAAGAAATCATCCCCCTGTTCAAGAACAAGCCCCAGCGTCTCGGGGCCGGCGACCTCCTCTATGCCAGCGGTGGCCGCCCGCTGGCGTGGCTGGGGCGGCGCGACGTGGACGCCCACGACTTCCGGATCGTGAACGACACCCGCTCGCTCCTGTGTATCGCGCTGGGCAACGCCCGGACCGGGCGCGATTTCAATCAGGAGATTTGCGAGCACTTCATCCGCCTCATCCGGCTGACCTGTCCGGACGTGACGGTCCGGTTCCTCGAAACCGAAGTTCCTTCGAAAAACACTCAGGGAGAGTGAGACATGAGCCACAAACGACTGTTGATCATCGGTGGAGCGGAGGCCTTGATCAGCCTCCTGGATCGTGCGAACCGCCTGGGGATCAGTACGGTGGTCGTCCAGAAGCGGGAGCTCGTCAAGGATGAGCTCTTCCAGATGGCCGAGCGCGTGATCGTCCTGGATTACGAGAACGATCCCCTGTTGGAGCCCATCGCGCAGGCCATCCACCGCACGCATCCCGTCGATCGCGTCATCTCCTTGACGGAGTATGGCCTGATGCCCGCGGCGAAGCTGAGCGTCGCCTTGGGTCTGCCGGCGGTGCCTCCGGAGGTCGTCGAGAAGACGCGCGACAAGCACGCGATGCGCCGGGCCCTCGCCGCGGCTGGATTCGACACGGTGAAGGCGGAGCTCGGACGGACCGTCGAGGATCTGCTGCGGTTCCGGGAGAAGGTGGGCTCCTCCCGCTTCATCATCAAGCCTCGTGACGGCGTGGGCAGCCAGCTCGTCTACTGCGTGGAGGAGAAGACGAACCTGGCCGAGACGGTGGCCATGTTCAATGGTGACTTCCTGATGGAGGAGTTCCTGGAAGGCCGGGAGCTTTCGCTCGAGAGCTACTCGTTCAACGGGAAGCATTTCGTGTTTGGCATCAACGAGGAGACCAAATACTTCGAGAACAGCGCCAATCCCTACGTCGAGATCGCCCACGAGATGCCCGCCCTCCTGTCGGAGCAGGAGAAGGCCGAGGTGGTGAAGTACCTCGGGTCGTTCCTGGATTGCATTGGCATCTCCGACGGTCCGGCGCACACCGAGCTCAAGCTGACGCCCCAGGGGCCGCGGCTCATCGAGACCCACAACCGGTTGGGCGGAGACTGGCTGCCCATCCTGGTGAGACTGTCGTGCGGGTTCGACCTCTACGAGTGCGCCGTGGGCTGGCCTACCCGCGTCATCGAACCGCCCGTCCAGGCCCCCACGCCCTTCGGCGGCGCGGCCATCCGGTATTTCACGCCTCCGCCCGGAGTCGTGAAGAAGGTGAGCGGCGTCGAGTACGCCCGGCTCGAGCCAGGAGTCGTCACGCTGAATCTGCCCCTGCGTCCCGGCTCGGTGGTCCGGACGGTGCAGAAGTCCCTGGATCGCTCGGGGTATGTGATCGCGACCGCGGCCACCGCCAAGGAGGCCGCCAAGATCTGCCAGCGGGTCGTCGACATGGTGCGCATCGAGATGCAGCAGAAGGCTTGACCTGGACGAGCCTGGGGAGGCGCCCGAGCGGGGCGCGCTCCTCGGGAGCGTGAAACACGACGCCCCGGAACCCTGGCCTCCTGGGCCACGGTCCGGGGCGTCGTGCTTCCGGGACACGAGCGGCTCCCTCGAGGAGGAGGGAGCCGCCCGGACGGCGTCACTGCACCGCGAAGATCAGGTCGTCGCGGTCATCGTAGCCGCCGCTGCTGCAGGCGGACGCGCTGCCCTGGTAGCGGAAGTTGGCGCGGATGGCCTGCACGCTGCCCGCGGGCAGGGTGTACGTGGCGGAGATGGTGGTGGTGCCGGTGGAGCTCGGGCTGTACGTGCCGATGAGCGTCCAGGTGGGGCTCGCCACGTTCGTCGTGTAGTAGAGGTCCAGCTTGTCGGAGGACGTGGAGTAGGCATACACGGTGGCCTCGATCTTCACCGTCTTGCCCGCGGCCAGGGTCGTGCCGTCCGTGGTGCTCACCTTGAGGGCGTCGTTGGACTCATCCGAGTGGTAGGTGCCCGAGGAGCCGTCCGCGCAGCTCGCGTTGATGGTGTTGGGCGCGTTGGACTCGGGGCCCTTGCTGCCGCGGCCGTTGAGCAGCGTGCCCGAGTCGCAGCCGATGCCCGCCGTGGCGCAGCGGGGCGCCTTGTACGTCGCGTCGTAGGTCGCGGTCGGGATCGTCCCACCGCCGTTGCCGCCACCGTCCGTCGGAGGAGGCGTGACGCCCGTGGTGGCGCCCTTGGCCACCTCGGCCACGAACGAGGCGCCCAGCTTGGCGAACTTCACCGAGTTGGCCGCCGTGCCGCCCATGAACGCCAGCGTGTCACCCGTGGTGTGGATCTGCGGGTTGTCCGTGGTCATCGTCGCCTCGAAAGGCATCGTGGCCGGGTAGCCCGCGCTGTTCCACGAGGCGTGATCCGAGCAGCCGTAGCCGCAGGAGATGTTGGTGTAGGTGAGCCCCGGCTGGTACTTGGTGATGAGGCTGGTGGTGAAGGCGTTGAGCGTGGCGTTGGTGTTGTCCGTCACCATGCCGAAGTCGTAGCTGGAGCCCTTGTAGTTGGTCATGTCCAGCTGCAGCACGCCCACCACGTTCACGCCGTTGGTCTTGAACGAGTTGGCGATGGCCTTGGAGCCGTACAGGCCCACTTCCTCGCCCGCGTACGCCATGAACTTCACCGTGCGCGCCGGCTTGTAGCCATGGAGCACCGCCACGCGCAGCACCTCGGTCACCGAGGCCACGCCCGAGGCGTCGTCATCCGCGCCCGGCGCCGTGCCGGTGGAGGGGCTGCTCTGGTTGATGGAGTCCAGGTGGCCACCGATCACCACCACCTCGTTGGGCAGCGTGGTGCCGGTGATGGTGGCGATGACGGAGGGCTGCTTCCAGGTGTGCGCGAACTGCTCCACCGTGATGTCCGAGCGCGCGGCGGCGATCGTCGTCCACTTGTTCTTGAGCCAGTTGGACGCGTCCACGCCGTTCTGCACGTTGTAGTAGCGGTTGGTCCAGTTGCTCGACAGCGAGTTGATGGTGCCGCGGATCTCCGTCTCCGTCACCGAGCCCAGGAGCGCGCTCACCGTCTCCGGGTTGTTGATGTTGTAGCTGATGAGCGAGGCGGCCAGCGTCGGGGGAGCGTTGGCGGCCTCCATCGCCGCGAGCGCCTCCTGCTCGGAGTCATGGGCGATGAAGCCCGCGCAGCGGTTGAGCTTGTCGTGCACCGCCAGCGCCAGCTGCTCCACCTGCGACTCGCTCACGCGCAGCACCGCCACGCCGCCCTTCTGGGACGTGGGCGCGGCCAGCTTCAGCCCCTTCCCCTGGAAGACACCCCGCACGGGCTCCAGCGCGTCCGTGCCGATGGTGATCCACACCTGCTTCTCCCGCGGGGCCTCCGCCAACGCGGGCGTGGCACACACGAGCCATACGGCGACAGAACCGAACTTGCTCATTCCCATGGACTTCTCCTCGGGTGCTTCTTCAGGGGGGAAGTGGAAACCGGAGCAGTCCGGTTCCCACTAAAGGCGGACTTATCCACCAATGCGCGAACTTATTGCACCCAGGGCACTTCAGGGAAGATTTAGAAGTGTGAAGTCGCGGACGGAGGCCGGCGGACGTTGGAGGACAGAGCATCAAGCCGCCCGGGAGGGAGGGGTGCGGAGGCGCTTCTCGCGGGTGTGGCCGTTCGTGATAGCAACCCCGGAATGCAGCCAGGCGAGTCGCTCTTCGTTCATCCAGGATTGAAGGTCAGACCGTGTGAGTGGGGGTACGGGGTGTTCACGGACCAGGCCATCGCCGAGGGAACCATCCTGGAGGAGTGCCACTATCTCAAGGCGCCCTTCCGGACGTTGCGCACCTCACCGTTGACCGACTACGTGTTCAACATCGAGTGGGGCCCGCACGAGGAGGACCAGGGGGGCGAGTGGGTGGCGCTCGTGTTCGGCTTCGGGTCCATCTACAACCACGCACAGGAGCCCAACGTGTCGTACTACCGGGGCTACCAGCGCGGCCCCTCGCCCAAGGACGTGTTCACCTTCTACGCGCTGCGTGACATCGAGCCGGGTGAGCAGCTGTGCATCAGCTACGGGGAGAACTGGTGGAACACGCGCGGCCAGCAGATGCCCTGAGCCCGGGCGCCCCACCCGCCTGAGCGCTCCCCCCGTGAAAAGCCACCGGACGGCGCGCGCCTCCCGGAAGAGAGCCTGGGAGGGGAGGCATGGGTGCTTCCGTATGCCCGTCCGTGTATGATTCCAGCGCTTCTGGATGAACACGGGGGGTGGCTCCACGGGCTTCGTGCTCAGCGACAATGGACGGCGCCTCCCCTTCTCAACCCCCCGGTTCGGGAACGCGGTCGCAGGGAACGTCGCCGGACATGAAGAACAACGAAGCAATCGCCCAGAGCAGGCCGCTGCCGCGCCCCATGGCCGTGGCGGGAGCACTGGACGAGCGCAGGGTGGCCGCGGAGCTGGAGGCGCTCTACGAGCCGGTCGCCGCCACCCAGGAGCCCCCCGCGGCCCCCCCCGCCCCCGCGTCCTACGACGACACGCGCCCCGGCAAGCGGGTCCAGAAGCTGCGCCCCGGCGTGCACCTGCAGCACTACGAGCTCATCCGCGAGCTGGGCAGCGGCGGCATGGGCACCGTCTTCCTCGCACGCGATGTGCGGCTCGGCCGGCGCGTGGCCATCAAGTTCCTGCACACCCAGGACCCCGAGCTCACCCAGCGCTTCATCCTCGAGGCGCGCGCCACCGCGCGCTGCAGCCACGAGAACATCGTCATCATCCATGAGGTGGGCGAGTACGAGAACAGCCCCTTCATGGTGCTGGAGTACCTCCAGGGCCAGCCCCTCACCAAGGCGATCGGCACGGCCCAACTGCCACCCACACGCGCCGTCGAGCTGATGGTGCCGGTGGTCAAGGCGCTCGCGTGTGCCCACGAGCAGGGCATCGTCCACCGCGACCTCAAGCCGGAGAACATCATCGTGACCGACTCGGGCGCCATCAAGGTGCTCGACTTCGGCATCGCCAAGACGCTCCAGGGCGTGGAGACGTCCGACCCCTCCGCCTTCCCCGGCCCGCTCCGGATGCCGTCCGGCGGCCCCCAGGAGCAGGGCGAGCTCACCCACTTCGGCGCCCTCATGGGCACCATGGCGTACATGTCCCCGGAGCAGTGGGGCATCGGCGTGCCCGTGGATCACCGCACGGACATCTGGGCGGTGGGCATCCTGCTCTTCCAGATGCTCGCCGGGAAGCACCCGTTGGAGCCGCTGCGCGGCCCGCAGCTCATGGTGACGGGCGTGCTCGACGACCCCATGCCGCGCCTGCGGCAGATGGCGCCCGGCGTGCCCGCGGAGCTGGCGGCCGTCGTCGACCGCTGCCTGCGCAAGCACAAGGAGGAGCGCTTCCCGGACGCGCTCTCGCTCCTGCACGCCCTGGAGCCCTTCCTGCCGGGGCGCTTCAGCCGCGAGCTGAGGCTCGACGAGAGCCCCTACGCGGGCCTGTCCTCCTTCCAGGAGGCCGACGCGGACCGCTTCTTCGGCCGCACGCGGGAGATCGCCGCGCTCGTCAACCGCATCCAGGACCGGCCGCTGCTCGCGGTGGTGGGCCCCTCGGGCACGGGCAAGTCCTCCTTCGTGCGCGCGGGCCTGGTGCCCGTGCTCAAGCGCTCGGGCACCGCCTGGGACGCGATCGTCATCCGCCCCGGCCGCCACCCCCTGTCCGCCCTGGCGAGCACCGTGGTGCCCCTGATGAGCTCCACCACCACCGTGGAGGAGGACATCCAGGAGCAGGAGCGGCTCATGGAGCGGCTGTACACCGAGCCCGGCTACGTGGGCAGCGTGCTGCGCAGCCGCGCCCGGCGCCAGAAGCGGAAGATCCTCGTCTTCGTCGACCAGTTCGAGGAGCTCTACACGCTGGTGCCCGACGCGCGCGAGCGCCTGGCCTTCACCGCGTGTCTGACGGGCATCGCGGACGACGCGACGAGCCCCATCCGCCTCGTCGTCGCCCTGCGCTCGGACTTCCTGGACCGGGTGCCCGAGGACGAGCAGTTCATGGCGGAGCTGGCCCAGGGGCTCTTCTTCCTCACCTCGCCCTCGCGCGAGGGCCTGCGCGACGCGCTGGTGCAGCCCGCGGAGATGGCCGGCTACCAGTTCGAGACGCCCGCCCTGGTGGACAACATGCTGGAGCACCTGGAGGCCACCCAGGGCGCGCTCCCGCTGCTCCAGTTCGCCGCCACGCAGTTGTGGGAGGAGCGGGACAAGAAGCAGCAGCAGCTCACCGTGGACGCCTACAAGTCGATGGGCGGCATCGTCGGCGCGCTCGCCAGCCACGCGGACAGCGTGCTCGCGAGCATGTCCGCGCAGGAGCGCGCGCTGGTGCGGGCGCTGTGTCTGCGCCTGGTGACGCCCGAGCGCACCCGCGCCCTGGTGGCGGTGGACGAGCTGCGCGAGCTGACGAAGGACACCGCGGAGATGCAGCGGCTCATCGATCACCTGGTGCAGGCGCGTCTGCTCGTCGTGCAGACGGGAGGCGGCGCGACGGGGGCCACGGTGGAGATGGTCCACGAGTCGCTCATCCACAGCTGGCCCACGCTCAAGCGCTGGCTGGACGAGGGCCAGGAGGACTCGGCGTTCCTCGAGCAGCTGCGCCACGCGGCCCGGCAGTGGCAGGCGAACAACCAGGACCCCAACCTGCTGTGGCGCGGCGAGCTGGTGGACGAGGCCGCGCACTTCCAGCGGCGCTTCCGCGGAGAGCTGCCGAAGCAGCAGCGCGACTTCCTCGCGGCCGTGTCCACGCAGGCCAGGAAGCGCCGGCGGCTCCGGCGCGTGCTGGTGGCCGGCAGCACGACGTTCCTGGTGCTGCTGGTCATCGCGGCGGCGGTGGCGCTGGTGGTCATCCGCAACTCGCAGCGCGAGGCCCAGCGGCAGGCGGCGGCGGCCCAGGCGGCCGAGGCGGTGGCGCGCGGCGCGGAGACGGCGGCGCGAGCGGCGGAGGCCGAGGCCCGCCAGCGGCTCGCCGAGGTGCAGGCCAAGGAGCTGGAGCGGCAGAAGGCCCAGAAGGCGGCGGAGGAGGCCAACGCGCGGGTGGAGCTGTCCAACGCCGAGCTGCTGCGCAAGAACGACGAGCTCATCCTCGCGCTGCAACGCGCCCAGGTGGCGCGGGTGCGCGCGAAGACGGCCCGCAGGCGCGCCGAGCACAGCGCCGTCACCGCGCGCGACGCCCAGGAGGACGCCATCCGCGCGGCGAGCGAGCTGTCCAACCTGCTGCACCGCGAGCAGCAGCGCGCGCAGCGTCTGCAATCCCAGCTCGGCGGCCCCGTCATCGAGGTGTTGAAGTGAGGCACGCCATGAGAAGGGGGCACGTGGCCCTGGCCATGGCGGTGACACTGGTGTCCCCGTGGACTCCGTCCTCGCTGGCGGCGCCACGCCCCCGCGCTCCCCAGCAGGCCCTCTCCGCCCCCGAGGGGAGCCGGGGAAAACAGACGGGCTCCCGGAAGGCCCGCGACAAGCGGTCGCCGAAGGCGCTCGCCGCCCCCGAGCCGTTCTCGTCCGAGCCCCCGCCCTCCACCCTCGCGCCCGACGCCCCCACGGCGCCCCCTCCGGAGGCGACCCCTCCCATGCCGCCCCCGAGCGCGCCCCCCGAGCGCCCCTGGGCCGAGGGCGTGCCGCTCGAGAATCAGCAGCGGGCGCTCGAGCTGTTCCAGGCGGGCAATGCCCTGCTCAAGGACGCCGTCTTCGTGAAGGCCAGCGAGAAGTACCGCGAGGCCCTGGCGCTGTGGAGCCACCCGGCCATCCACTACAACCTCGCGCTGGCGTTGATGAACCTGGACCAGCCCCTCGAGGTGTACGAGCACCTGGTGGCCGCGCTGCGCTTCGGCGCCGAGCCGCTGGAGACGGAGAAGTACGAGTACGCGCGCAACTACAAGCTGCTGCTCGAGAAGCAGCTCGCGCGCCTGGACATCACCTGCGACACGCCCGGCGCCACCGTGCTGCTGGATGGCAAGCCCCTGTTCCAGGCCCCCGGGAAGTACTCGGGCCTGGTGCGTCCGGGCGCGCACACCCTCGCGGCGGCGCGCCCGGGCTACCTGCCCCAGAACCTGAACCGCACCCTGCTGCCCGGCGAGACGGCCCACGTCGCGCTGCGGCTGTACACCACCGAGGAGCTCACGCGCTACCGGCGCCGCTTCCCCGTCGCCATGCCCTGGCTGGTGATGGGCGCGGGCGTGGCGCTCGCCGGAGGTAGCGCCTGGATGCACACCCATGCCCGCGAGCACTTCCGCTCCTTCGACGAGGGCATCGCCGCGTGCGGCGGCTGCGTGCCGCCCCTCGCCCTCGCCACCCAGCTCGAGCGCGGCTATCTGCTGCAGACCTCGGCCATCGTCGGCTATACCGTCGGGGGCGCGGCCTTCATCACGGGCGCGGTCCTCACCGCGCTCAATCAACCCCAGGCCTACCGCATCGACCCGGCCCAGCTCGCCCAGCCCCAGGTGAGCATCAGCCCGCTGCTGGGTGGCGGCTCGGGCGGAGTCCAGGCCCTGGTGCGCTTCTAAAGAGGAATCCCATGAACCGAGTGCATTCCTCCGCCCTCCCCACCCGCCGCGGCCACCCGCGGCCCTGGGCCGTGCTGCTCGGGGTGCCCTTCTTCCTGCTCCTCTTCACCGCCTGCTTCGAGCCCACGAGCGTCATCTGCCCCACCGGACTGGTGTGCCCCACGGGCCAGCAGTGCGCCGCGAACCAGGACGTGTGCATCAAGACGGACTGCGGCGATGGCCGCCTCCAGCCGGGCGAGGCCTGTGACGACGGCAACCTGCTCGAGGGCGACGGGTGCAACCGGGACTGCCGCTCCATCGAGGTGTGCGGCAACGGCATCGTGGACGTGAGCCAGGGCGAGAAGTGCGATGACGGCAACACCGAGGACGGCGACAAGTGCAGCGCCGACTGCAAGTCCAGCGAGGCGTGTGGCAACGGCATCACCGACACCCAGGTAGGCGAGGTGTGCGACGACGGCAACAACGACAACGGCGATGGGTGCAGCGCCGACTGTCTGTCGCTGGAGGTGTGCGGCAACGGCTACACGGACGGCTCGCGGGACGAGCAGTGCGATGACGGCAACACCGAGGGGGGCGACGGGTGCAGCGCCGACTGCAAGTCCAACGAGATCTGCGGCAACGGCATCGTGGACCGGGCGCGCGGCGAGGTGTGTGACGACGGCAACAACGAGGAGGGCGACGGGTGCAGCGTGGACTGCAAGTCCGACGAGACGTGTGGCAATGGCATCGTGGACCGGGCCACCGGCGAGCTGTGTGACGACGGCAACACCCTGCCCAACGACGAGTGCAGCTTCGACTGCCGCTCGGGCAAGGGCTGCGGCAACGGCATCCGCGACGATGACGAGGAGTGCGACGACGGCAACGCGTCCAACACCGACAACTGCCTGAACTCCTGCCTGCTGGCGACCTGCGGCGATGCCCTCGTGGATCGGCAGCAGCCGCGCCTGGAGGACTGTGACGACGGCAAGGAGACGAAGCAGTGCAACCGCGACTGCACCTGGCGCGTGTGCGGCGATGGCCTGGTGAACGCCACCGCCGGGGAGCAGTGCGACAACCCGGGCGCCGTCGACAGCCTCGGCTGTGACAGCGACTGCACCATCGCCGTGTGCGGAGACAACCACGTCAACGCCGTGCGCGGCGAGCAGTGCGACACGGGAGGCAACTCCCCGACCTGCGACGCCGACTGCACCCCGGCCGTCTGCGGCGACTGGTTCCTCAACCCGGAGGCGAAGGAGCAGTGCGACACCGGCGGCTTCTCCGCCTGGTGCGACAACGACTGCACGCCCGCGGCCTGTGGCGATGGCCTCGCCAACCTCCAGGCGAACGAGCAGTGCGACGACGGCAACCGGAGCGACGAGGACGACTGCCTCGGCACGTGCCGGCCCAATATCTGCGGCGACGGGAAGGTGAACCGCAACGGCCCCAAGCGCGTGGAGGTCTGCGATGACGGCAACGCCATCACCGAGACCGAGTGCCCCTACGGCACCACCCAATGCACGGCGTGCAACGCCACCTGCTCGGAGCTGCGCTCCCTGAAGGGCCGGGCCTGTGGCGATGGCGTCGTGAACGACGCGCGCGAGAAGTGCGACGACGGCAACACCACCACCGAGACCGCCTGTCCCTATGGCGTGCCCCAGTGCACGGCCTGTGACGCGGTGTGCTCGGCGCCCCTGTCGCTCAAGGGCAACTACTGCGGCGATGGCGCCGTGAATGGCCCGAACGAGAAGTGCGACGACGGCAACACCCTCACCGAGAACGCGTGCGACTACGGCACCGCGAGCTGCACCCGGTGCGACGCCACGTGCTCGACCGTCCTCACCCTCACCGGCCCCGTCTGTGGAGACGGCGTCAAGAATGGCCCCGAGGCGTGCGACGACGGCAACACCCAGGCCTGTGGCACCTGCGACAACGCGTGCACCCACGCCCAGCTCGCCCAGGCCACGGGCCGCCTCTCCGTCCAGACCCGCGGCGTCTTCTTCCGGGATGGCGACACCTTCACCCTCGATGACGGCCTCCACCCCCCGGTGGTGTTCGAGTTCGACCACAACGGCGCCGTCGCCTCGGGCCACCAGGCCGTGTCCGTCTCCAACGGCGCCTCCACCGAGGAGGTGGCCCTGAGCATCTACTCCGCCATCCGGAACGTGGGCGGTGACTTCCAGCTCTCCGCCTCGGCCCTCGCGGGCAACGACATCCTCCTCACCCACAACCAGCACGGCACCTTCGGCAACCGGCCCATCCTCGAGAGCACGGACGGCAACGGACAGGAGAAGGACGCCCTGCTCGTCACCGGCATGGCGGGCGGCAAGGGCTTCGACTGTCCCCAGGCCACGGGCTGCGTGCGCAACGAGGACTGCGCCCCCTCCCTCTCCTGCTCCCCCACCACCCACACCTGCGTGCCTCCCTGAATCCCGGGGCAGGTGGGAGTCCTACACCTCGCACCTGAGCGCACGTGAAGACTGATTCATTTGACTTTCCAACCTGGGCGAAGAATGAACGCGGCGCGTTGATGTTACACCCGGCATGTTTTCTCCCGGCACGCTCCTCCCTCGTCATTCCTCGGGTCTCGCATGATGTCCTTCGTCCTCCTGGCCCAGACGGGCAATGAGCAGGTTGGCTGGCTGAGCCGCAAGCTGCTCGGCGTCACCCTCACCAGCGCCGAGTGGGTGCTGTGGGTGCTGGTGGTGCTCTCGGTGTTCTCCATCGGGCTGATGCTCGAGCGCGCGGTGTACTTCGCCACGCACCGGCTGCCGGACTCCGAGGCGCTGGCGGTGCGGCTGGCCCGGGGCGAGCTGGAAGCGGTGCGCGCCGCGGTGGGTGAGCGCAAGGGCATGGAGGCGGCGGTGCTGCGCGAGGCGCTGGCCTCGGTGGAGCAGGGCCCGGACACGGTGGAGCAGGTCATCGCCTCCACGGTGGCGCGCGAGCGTCCCCAGTACGAGCGCTACCTGTCCTTCCTGGGCACGCTGGGCAACAACGCCCCCTTCATCGGGCTGTTCGGCACGGTGCTCGGCATCATCAAGGCCTTCCACGACCTGGGCAACATGGGAGCCAAGGGCGCCGCCATCCAGCAGACGGTGATGGCGGGCATCTCCGAGGCGCTCGTGGCCACGGCGGTGGGCCTGGCGGTGGCCATTCCCGCGGTGGTCGCCTTCAACGTCTTCAACCGCCAGCTCAAGACGCTCACCTCGCGCACCAACGCGCTGGGCCATGCGCTCGTGGGCAGCCTCAAGGCCCGTAACGCCGCGCGCCCCGGCGCCTCCACGGAGGCTCGCTAGTCCATGGCCGGCGGCGCGCAGGACAACGACGAGGAGATCACCGGCATCAACGTCACCCCGCTGGTGGACGTGGTGCTCGTGCTGCTCATCATCTTCATGGTGACGGCCAACTTCATCGTGCGCGAGACGGTGGAGGTGGACCTGCCCCGGGCCGCCAACGGCGGCGAGACGGTGCAGGGGCTCGTCAACGTGGTGGTCGACAAGCAGGGCAAGCTCTTCTTCGACGGCGCGGAGGTGAGCGAGGACGAGATGCGCCGCCGCGTCACCGAGGCGCTGGCCAAGGACAAGGAGACGCGCGCCATCATCAGCGCGGATCAGAGCCTGCCGTACGGCCGGGTGATGCGGCTCATCGACGTGGTGAAGGGCCAGGGCATCGCCAAGTTCGCGCTCAACATCGAGAAGGACGTGGCGCCCACGGCCTCTCCCGCCACGCCCTGAGGAGGGCCCCCGGACATGAGCCAGGCCACCCTCTCCGCCCTGCCCCCTCGCCGCTCCCGCGACTGGGTGCCGATGTTCCTGCTCGTGTCGCTGGGCGCCCACGGGGTGGGCTTCGCCCTGCTCTCGAACGTGGCGGAGCGCCCGGCCCCCAACGTCCAGCGGCCCGTGGAGCTCGAAATGGTGGAGGTCATCAAGCCGCCTCCCCCGCCGCCGCCTCCACCCGAGCAGGAGCTGCCCAAGCCGCCCCCGCCCAAGCCGAAGGCGCCACCCCCGGTGAAGGTTGCCCGGGCCGAGAAGCCGCCTCCGCCGCCTCCGCCGGACGCGCCGCCCCCGCCCCCCAATGACGCGCCTCCGCCCGAGCCGTCCGCCAAGCCGGTGCCGCTGGTGGTGGGCCTGTCGCTGTCCTCCACCACGGCCGCGGGCGGCTTCGCCGCGCCGGTGGGCAACACCGTCTATGGCAAGACGGGCAACACGGCGGCGGATCCCAAGGACGTGAAGGGGTACTCGGCGCCCAAGTACGTGCCCGTGTACCAGGTGGACACCCAGCCCACGGTCGCCTCGGAGGTGAAGATCCCCTACCCCGACGAGGCCCGGCGCGCGGGCGTCGAGGGCTCGGTCACCATGTCCATCACCATCGACGCCGAGGGGCGCGTGGTGAAGGCCGTCGTCATCAAGGGGCTCGGCTACGGGCTCGACGAGGCGGCACGCGGCGCCCTCCTGCGCTTTCGCTTCAAGCCCGCCATCAAGAACGGCGAGCCGGTGTCCACGGAGATGAAGTACTCCTACACCTTCGTGCTGGACTGACGGGCCCGCGCCGGGCCCGCTCGGGGCCTCAGCTCACCGCGGGCTTCGTGCCCGGCGCCAGGTGCACGTTGATGCTCTTGCTGCCCGACACCGACAGGTACGTCTCCACGTTGCCCTTGCCACCCGGCTCGAAGGAGATGACCTGCTCGTGGGAGCCGAACTTCGCCTCGATGCTCAGCTTGCTGCCCGCGGTGGTGTAGGTGGCCTGGGCGGCCTTGGAGCCGTTGAGGTTGATCTCCGCCTTGCCGCCCTCGAGCAGCTTGAGCGTGAGCGACAGCTCGCCCTTGTAGAAGGGGGTGTCGATCTTCCCCTTGAAGGCCGCCTGCTGGGGACCGAGGTCCACGAACTCGCCGCCGCCCACGTTCACGAAGAAGACCACCTGCGCGAAGATGTTCAGCGGCGTGCCCGAGGTGGTGCCTTTGCCAATGAAGTTGCGAAAGTCGACCATGCTGTCTCCCTCCGAAGTGGAAGGGGAGCGGCGCACCGCCCCACCGGAGAGTCCACATCGTATGCACGTCCGTGCCCCGCGCCCGACAGGCTTTTGACGCACGGGGAGCGGGTGTCAGGGGGCGAACGGCCGACCCGGCGCACGTGCTACGGCACGGGGACGAGGAAGTCCTTGATGACGGCCATGTGCTGCATGTTGGTGGCGCCGCTGTCGGCGCTCTGCGCCGGGGAGATGTCCGACAGGGGCGAGTACACACGCGTGTCCACCACGAGGCCCCCGCTGAAGGAGCTCGTGCCGATGACGGTGGACGTCTGGTAGGCGCGCAGGTTGCTGCTCACCAGCACATGGTCATACGGCTTGGCGCGGCTGGCGTTGGTGTTGCCATTGCCATTCTTGTCCGCCGGGTAGGGGCTCGCGGTGGAGACCACGGAGGAGAAGGTGGAGAAGAGCGCCTCGCTCCGGGAGTCGGAGTTGAAGTCACCGCCAATGGCGATGAAGGAGCCCGCGGGCACCTTGGACTTGATGAAGTTGACGAGGTTGGTCGCCTCGGTGTTGCGCACGGAGCTGCTCGTGGTGAGCAGGTGCACGCTCACCACCCAGAGGTCCGTGGGACCCGGGATGTCGATGCGCGCCCAGGCGAAGTCGCGGTTGGTCACCTGCGTGTCGTCCCACTCGCCCGAGGCGATGATGGGATAGCGGCTGATGACGCCGTTGGGGATCTGCGCGCCGGCCTCGCGGTAGTAATAGAAGCTCGAGCCGAAGGCGGTGTTGACGAAGGAGCGGATGGCGGTGGCGGAGTTGTCGCCGTAGTTGAACTCCTGGATCATCACCACGTCGGGCTTGGTGCCCTGGAAGATGCGCGTGCCGTGTCCCGGGTCGTAGCTCTGGTAGTTGCCGCTGGAGATGTTGGCGGCCATCAACCGTACCCGGGTGCTGGCGAGCGGCGCGCTCTGGGAGACGGCGTCCGAAACCATCGGAGCGTCGGGCGCGAGGTCTCCTCCGCAAGCGGAGAGCGAGAGAGAGAGAAGGGAGAACAGCAGACGCGAGCCAGGGCGGCTCGGCGTCGAGGCCAGGGAGCTGATGGGCATGGGGTCGTCCGGTGGGAGGGCGAGGAGGCAAGCCCATCAGACAAGGAAGGAGGGCGAGCCAGCAAGGGGGCCCCTGGGTTGTACCGCTGCTCTCCCATGCACATCTCCCGAGCGTTGGCCTCGAAGCCAGGGAGCGACAGCGATGCGAAAGGCAATGGCCGGCGCGGTGTGGTGCGTGCTGGGACTGACAGGCTGTGTGGGTGCGCCCTTGCGGTACGGTCCGTCCGAGCCGTTCGTGGACACCCAGGTGCCCATCCAGCAGGCGGAGGAGGCGGGTGCCGCCCAGCATCCCGATGCGGCGCAACACCTGGAGTGGGCACGGCAGCAGACACAGGGTGCGCGCCGGTTGATCGAGCAGAACCGGCGGGATGAGGCGGCGCTGTTCCTGAAGCGGGCGGCGGCGGACGCGGAGCTGGCCCTGGCGCTGGCGCGCGAGGCCCCGGCCCGCGCCGAGGCGGATCAGGTGCTCCAGCAGGTGCGCGAGCTCCAGCAGAACACGGTGCCGGCACAGCAATGACGGGAATGCCCAAGGAGAGAGCCATGCGGGGATGGAAGGCGTTGACATGGGGAGTGCTCGGAACCGTGGCGCTCTCGGGGTGTGCGGCCATGACACCGCGCGAGCTGGTGGATGCGCGCGGTGCCTATCAAGAGGCCTCCGCGGGACCGGCGGTGCAATACGCCCCGGACGCCCTCGGGCAGGCCCGGGACGCGCTCGACGAGGCCAACCGCTCCTATGATCGCGAGAAGAACACGGAGCGCACGCGCACGCTCGCCTACGTGGCGCTGCGGCGGGCGCAGATCGCCGAGTCCCTCGCCCGCACCGCGGTGGCCCTGAATGAGCGGACACAGGCGGAGCAGCAGCTCGCGCTGATCCGGACAGAGGACGCCGAGCGCACGCGCCGGGAACTGGCGCAGTCGCGTCAGGAGCTCGCCGAGGCGCAGCGGCTGCGCGCGGAGGCGGAGCAGCGCCAGGCGGAGATCCAACGCCAGCAGGAGGAGACGGCGCGCCTCCAGGCAGAGCAGGATGCCCAGGCCCGCGCCCAGCGCGAGGAGCAGGAGCGCCAGGCGAAGCTCACCGAGAGCCAGCGCCGGATGGAGCAGCTCAACGCGCAGCTCGAGCAGGAGCGCCAGGCACGGCTCCAGGCCGAGCAGCGCGCCGCGGCCGCCGAGGCCGAGGCCCGTGCCCAGCGCGAGGTGGCCGACGAGCTGCGCAACATCCGCCAGGTGCAGGTGAAGGAGGAGTCGCGAGGCCTGGTGCTCACGCTCTCCGGCAGCGTGCTGTTCCGCTCGGGCAGCTCGGATCTCCTCGTGTCGGCCCGGCGGCGGCTCAACGAGGTGGCCGAGGCGCTCAAGAAGGCCCCCAACCCGCTCGTCATCGAGGGGCACACCGACAGCCTGGGCTCGGCGGAGCTCAACGAGGAGCTGTCGTACCTGCGCGCCGAGGCCGTGCGCGACTACCTCATCGGCCGGGGCGTGGACCCCGAGCGCATCCGCACCGAGGGCAAGGGCAAGGACGAGCCCGTCGCCTCCAACGCCACCGCCGAGGGCCGCGCCAACAACCGCCGCGTGGAGATCATCCTCGAGCGCGGCGTGGGTGGCTCGGGCGTGAAGCAGGACCCCAAGCCGTAGAAGAGAAAAGGCCCCGCCGCCCTTCACGGGGCCGCGGGGCCTCGAGCGCTCGCGCGAGCGCATGCGGACTCAGGGCTTGGCGGGCGCGGCGTTGAGCTGCGAGGGGTGGCTGGGCACCTGGAGTTCACCGGAGACGACCTTGGCGCGCAGCTCCTCGACCTTCTGCAGGGCCGCCTCGCGCCCGGGGAACTCCACGCGCACGGGGGCGTAGGTGACGCCGCCCTCCTTGAGGCCCAGCACCACGTCGCCGCCCGTCAGCTTGCCGTCGCGCAGGTCACGCACGGCCTCGTACACGGCCAGGTCCACGCGCTTGACCATGGAGGTGAGCACCGCCTCGGGCGCGAGCGGGGACTGATCCGAGTCCACGCCGATGACGAACACGTTCTTCTTCGCCTCGCGCGCCTCCTTCACCGCCTGGATGACGCCCAGGCCGTCCGAGCCGGCCGCGTGGAAGATGACGTCCGCGCCCTTGGAGACCAGGTCCTGGCCCACCTGTTTGCCGGCGGACACGTTGTCGAAGCTGCCGGTGTAGTTCACCAGCACCGTCGCCTTGGGGTTGGTGGCGGCCACGCCCGCGCGGAAGCCCGCCTCGAACTTCTTGATGAGGGGCACCTCCATGCCGCCCACGAAGCCCACCTTGCCGGCCTGCGTGGCGAGCCCCGCCAGCGCGCCCACGAGGAAGCTGCCCTGCTCCTCACGGAACACCGCCGTGCGCACGTTGGGCAGCGTGTACGGCTTGCCATCCGCGCCGACGATGGGGCTGTCGATGAGCAGGAACTTCGCCTCCGGGTTGCGCTTGGCCACCGTCTCCACGGCGCTCTCGAGCATGAAGCCCACGCCCACGGACAGGTCCACGCCCTGATCCACCAGCAGCTGCAGGTTGGGCTCGTAGTCCTCGGCCACCTTGCTCTGCAGCACCACGGGGGTGACGCCCACCGGGGCGATGCCGCGCGAGGCCAGGTCCTGCACGAGCGTCGCCTTCAGCTCGTCCGGGGAGACGTCCGCGTAGCGGCCCGACTCCATCTTCTTGCCCGCGGCCCACAGCTCCAGCCCGCGCAGCGCCGAGTCATTGAAGGAGTGGTCTCCCCGGCCGCCCACGTCCGTCACGAGGCCCACCTTCAGCTCCTTGGCCTTGGGGGCCTCGGGGGTGGCGGAAGGCGCGGCGGCGGAGGGAGCGCTGCCCGCCGGCTTCTCGTCCGACTGCTTCTTGCAGCCGGACACGAGCACCAGGGCGGACAGCAGGGACAGTCGCAACAAGGAGGAGGAAGGGGCCATGGTCGGCCTCTAGCAGAGCCGCACCCTCCCCATCAAGTCACCCCGGCCACTCAACCGGGCCACTCAACCGAGGAGCGCCGCTCCGATGATGCCGCTGTCGTCGCCCAGCTCGGCCTCGGTGATGAGCAGCCCCTCGCGCGACGTGCGGGAGGAGTACTGCTGCACCCCCTCCACCACGCGCCGCCGCAGCCCCGGGCAGTGCGTCAGCACGCCACCGCCCAGGATGAGCCGCGCCGGGTTGAGCACCGTCACCTGGTTGGCCACGGCCAGCGCCAGGTACAGGCCGATGCGCTCGTACAGCTCGCGCGCCACGGGGTCGCCCTTCTCCGCCGCCTGCTCCAGCGTCACCGGCGTCACCGCGTCGGGGTTGCCCCCCGTCAGCTCACGCACCACGGGCGCCTTGCCCGAGGCGAGCAGCTCGCGCACCTGCGCGATGATGTTGTGGCCGCCCGCGTAGGCCTCCAGGCAGCCCTTCTCGCCGCAGCCGCACAGGCGCCCGTCCGGCACCACCTTGGTGTGGCCCAGCTCTCCGGCCACCCCACCGCCGCCCTGGATGAGCTTCCCATTGGAGATGGCGGCGCTGCCCACGCCCGAGCCCACGAACACCGTGTACATGTCCTGGGAGCCCCGGCCCGCGCCGGCGCGGAACTCGCCCCAGGCCGCCGCGCGCAGGTCGTTCACCAGCCTCACGGTGTGGCCCAGGCGCTGGGCCAGCAGCGAGCCCAGCGGCACGTTGCGCCAGCCCAGGTTGGGCGCCACCGCCATCACCCCCGAGTCCCCTTGAATCTGCCCGGCGGCGCCCACGCCGCACGTGCGCACGTCCGCGGTGCCCGCGTCCTTGAGCGCGTGCTGAGCCGCCTGGGCGATGGCTTCCACCACCGCCGGAGGCGTGCGCTCCTCGAGCGCCACCTTGTTGGCGGCGATGATCTTCCCCTGTTCATCCACCACCGCGGCACGCGCGAACGTGCCACCGAGATCGATACCAAGCCTGGCCATGTGCGTGCCTTCTCCGTCCGTCACGGAAACCCGCGCCCCGCCTCGGGGCATGCGGGCCCCTTTAACTCAGGCGCCAACCTCGCGCTGCATCTTCTCCACCGTGCCCTCGATGAGCTGGCGGATCTCCTCCAGCCGCTCGGGGGTGCGCGCCTCGAAGCGCAGCACCAGGATGGGCTGGGTGTTGGAGGCCCGGATGAGCCCCCAGCCGTCCGAGAACGTCACCCGCACCCCATCCACGTCCACCAGGGCGTGGCCCGCCTTGCGCAGCCACTCGGTGGCCCGGCGGACGATCTCGAACTTCTGCTCCTCGCGCGTGTCCACGCGCAGTTCGGGCGTGGCGTACGTCCGGGGCACGTCCGAGAGCAGCTCCGACAGCTTCTGCTTCTCGTGGGTGAGGATCTCCAGCAGGCGCGCCGAGGAGTACACGGCGTCATCGAAGCCGAAGTAGCGGTTCTTGAAGAAGATGTGGCCGCTCATCTCCCCGGCCAGCTCCGCGTGCTCCTCCTTCATCTTCGCCTTGATGAGCGAGTGGCCCGCCTTCCACATGACGGCCTTGCCACCGTTCTTCGCGATGTCGTCGTAGAGCGTGTAGGAGCACTTCACCTCGCCCACGATGGCCGCGCCGGGGCTCGCCTTGAGCACGTAGCGGCTGAAGAGGATCATCAGCTGGTCGCCCCAGAGGATGTTGCCCTGGTCATCCACCACGCCGATGCGATCGCTGTCGCCGTCGTAGGCGATGCCCACCTCGGCCTTCTCGCGCTTCACCGCGGCGATGAGATCCTGCATGTTCTCCACCACCGTGGGGTCCGGGTGGTGGTTGGGGAAGCGCGCGTCCATGTCGCAGAACAGCGGCACCACCTCGAAGCCCATGCTCTCGAAGAGCGGCACGGCCACCGCGCCGCCCGTGCCGTTGCCCGCGTCGATGACGATCTTCATCCCCTTGCGGCCCACCTTCACCGTCTGGCGGATGAAGTGGTTGTACGGGGTGGTGATGTCATAGGGGCTCACCGTGCCCGGCAGCTCCGCGCACTCGAAGTCGCGCTCCTCGATGAGCTTGCGCAGCGCCTGGATCTCCGGGCCGTGGAACGTCGTCTTGCCCGCGCCAATCTTGAAGCCGTTGTACTCGGGCGGATTGTGGCTGCCGGTGATCATCGCCAGGCCGTCCACCGGCAGGGTGTTGGCGGCGAAGTACGTCAGCGGCGTGGGCACCACCCCCACGTCGAACACGTTGAGCCCCGTGCTCGTCAGGCCCCGGCACAGCGCATCCCGGAAGGTCGTCGAGGACTCGCGGCAATCCCGGCCCACCACCACGCTGCGCCCACCCTTGCGCCGCACCACCGTGCCTAGTCCCTGCCCGAGCAGTTCCACCACTTCGGGCGTGAGATCCTTACCGACCAGTCCACGGATGTCGTACTCGCGAAAGATGTGCGCGTTCATGAGGCTGTGTTTTTCCTGAAGCCCTCGAGGGGAGTCCGGTTCGAGGGCGGCGCACTGTACACAAGCGCGGATTGGGCGGGTATCCAAGCGCGGTTGGATCAGCCGCCCCTCCCCCCGGCCGCTCCCCGGCCGGGAACAACTCCTTCATCCCGGAAGTTTGACGCGGGGCACCACCCACATCCACCCACCAGCCCTAAAACACACATTCACACACATCATCCAGAGCCCTTTTTGTAGGGTCTGTCCATCCCCAGGGGCGGCGGCAAGCGGAACCCGAACGAATGGCTCATCTAGTAAGTTCGTGGACATAGTCGCGGTGGATGAATGGCTCTGGTGGATGAGAAGACGTCCCCTGCGGCTCATTCACCTTACGGCAGAGGAGTTCTCCTACTCCGGAAAGGCTGGTGCGAGATGGGCGCACCGAGCAGCGCATCGCGCGTCGAGCGCTTGCCCTGCTGGCCATGGCAACCCAGCGACTATCGTGTCGGAGTTGGCTGACCGGCTCGAACTGGACCGCAGAACACCTGGACGCTCTGTTCGTCGCTTCGACGAGTTCGGCGTGGACGTGGTGATGGATGCTCCCTGCCCCGGTCGCCCGCAGGAGAATTCCCCTCCAGCGAATCGCGGTGGTGCGGCTGGAGTACCAAGACCCTGACTCCTGCCGAAACTTCCGGCACAAGGCAGCACGAATCCTTTGGTGCTACGAGCGTGCGCGGATTCTGGCCGAGCGCGGTGAGGTGGTGCTGTGACTGAACGAAAAGCCCAACATCCAGTCGTGCTCGGGATGCACTGGCTTGTGTCCGCGTCCTCCTCGCGGGTGCGGGAGCCGCAGCGGTCTTCGGGGAGAGGAACGCGGTGAACGTGCAGTTCGCTGGGAACGTGGAGTTCACCCTGTAGCGCATCTCGGCGCCCATCGCGCTCGGAATACTCGCCAGAAGAGGCAACCTGCGTCACCGTCCATGCTCTGCTCAGTTCCCACTACCGGAGCATCAGCGACCGGGTCATTATTTATTTTCTTGCCATCACCAGGAGTTCTCCAACCAAGCAGAACGGGCGCATTATTGCAGCTTCGGAGTCCACTCGCCAACCCTGACCTCCAGCGAGGGCTGCGTTGCTATCTCGCCCAAAATTCTCCTGAGACTTCCAGCGCTACTGCCTCCAAGCATGAAAGCCCGCCTATCACCAAGCCCTACCCTTGGAGCACGATTGCAGATCATCGCCGCATCAGATCGCTCATACAGTCGACAAAGGGAACCGGTGGAAAGCGGCTCCGCGAACCCCAGGCTTTCCATTACTGGATCAAGGCGCGAGAGAAACTCTGGACAATCGCCTACAACAACACCTCCGCATTGCTGTGGCATTCTAAAAATTCGAAATTCAAGGACTGCCCCCCATGCCAACATCTCATACAAGGTCTCAAATTTATCATAAAGCTCCCCTCCCTCGGCATCGCGCATCGTCACCAGAGCATCCTCTCGTGTCGACATATCGAAATCATAAAAAAGATGCAAAGGCATCATCTCATCAGCCTCATGCGCGATGAGCAAGAATCGAGAATCAGGAACGACCAATCTCTGCTCATAACAGGAGAGCACTCTCTGCGTTGAGAAATCTAGCGTCGGATAAGTCAAAGGCCCCATACTATTGCCCATGTGAGCCAAAAACCAGCGATAGAATGAAGGCAATGGGCGACCTGCAATCCGCTCAATCTGTTCAATCTGCCCGGGAGAACTACCCCGCCATTGCTCAGCGAGCCCAGGCACGATTCGTAGGAGCAACTCTTGCATTTCAAGCTCTATCTTTCGTTCTGACATATCATTACCCTTCCGCGCTCAGTGCCGACATTTCGGCCTTTGACGTTCAACACAAAGCATCAACGGGACAAGAATCCCGCATGTAGTACACGGCGGAACTGTTTCGCCGTGCTCGAACTTTCGTTGCACTTTGGCGCCGAGCTTCACGTCATGAAATTCAATTTCCCCGCCGGTCAACCCGCCGCTCCCTTTCTTGTGGAACCACCGCTCGGTAATCTTGCCGGGCCAGGCTTCATCTTGCATGATAAGCATGAGTACCTTGGGAGCAGCGCAACTACCCGGCACATAGGCTGCCGGGAAATCCTTGCCTTCGCCGTCTTTTTTACCCTTCATTCTATTATACACGTCATTTTTTTTACCAGCCTCAGTCCATTGATCCTGCACATCGGCCTCGCGGTGCTTGAAACGCTGCTTGAGGAAGGCCAGAACCTGAGGGTCTGTAGTACTGACCGCATCTACATCTTGCTTTACATCTTTGGGACCATGCCACCCAAGACGTTCAACACTCGTGCAGAATTCGGAGTCATTGTCCGCAGAACCTGACCGATGCGCATAGTACTCTTTTTTGCACTCGCACCGACCCACGCCGAGCATCGTGGTGTTGTTATAGCCCTTCATGGCGAGTTCGTTGGCAAGACGCTCGGATTCATCTTTCGTGTCTTTGGTCTCCTCTATTAGAGTCTCCGAGCCATGTACTTGATTGCAAAGGGGACAATTATCCCGTCCAGTGTTATAAATATAGTACCCGGACTCCTGAAGCACACCCGTCATTGTCGCAGCGTTGGGTGGACTCCCGCACGGCCCGCAGTTGTTGAGCATCGGCTCGCCGAGCAAATGGATATTCTTCCCCTCGATCTTCACATCCATGGACCCAGGACCCACGAAATTCGTGGGTCCTTCCACGTTCGAGGAGGCCAGCCCGCCGCCAGTGCCCTTGCTGGCCACATCGCCCATAGATCCGAAAGTGGCGCCCCGGATCGCCACCTTCTTACCTTCAATGGTAACGCTCTTGGAGTAGTTCCTCGGTGCAGTTCCACTCTTGCCTATGTTGGGCAACGGAGTCGGAACGAACGGCGCTGGCGGCCCTGGCATCTTGCATATGTTAGGTAACGTCGCCGCAGCAACCCCGTTAGTCCCTTCGGTCACCGGAGTTTTCGGAGGATTCACCAAGACGCTTGTCATTTATCATGACTCCTCATGACATCTGCGGAGCTTGCAGGAGCATCACTCCCCGCAGTCCATGGTCTGAACCAGCCATCACCAGAGCCCTGGGACCTTGCGCATAGCCCCGAGCAAACGATCGGACTGCAAGTATGCTCCCAAGGACTCCAAACGCGGCCCCCACATCGCCCCAGCAGTCGCTCGGGGACTTGTATCCAGGTGATTTCCAAATTGGCGGCGCACGTAACGCAACGAAGCCCCACTCCTCGCTGCGGTAGCGCTCCCCATTGATATCCGCGTACAGGGTGTCCACCCCCTCTCGCGAAAGGTCAAGCCCCTTGACGACGCCTTGGACGGCCTGTGTCATCGCGGCGCCGAACGAGCCCGTCTCACTGTCACGCAGGAGTTGCTCCTGTGCCGTGCACGCCCCTCTCACGACGGCCAATTGGGGGAGTTGCAAGTGACGGCGCAATCCCGCACTCATCAAGACGAGGCATCCCGCTCCCTCTCCTGGGGTGAACCCGCTGCGAATCCCTGGCTGCTTGAACCGGCGGCCGCGCTCCAACCAAGTGAATGTCTCCGTGTGGTGGTAGCTATCGACGCCAACGACCAAGAACAGATTGTCTCTACTCTCGGAGCACTCCCTCAACACATGCTCGACTGCCTGAATCGCCCCGGCGTGCCCACGTCCGGCAATCTCTACGCGCGCGCTGGATGTTTTCGTTCGGAAACGCGCGGCCAGGGAGTCCGCAACCCATTTTGCGTCGCTCTCGGAGAATCCCGGACGGGTTTCTGGAAGCGCAAGCAACACGCGAAGACTGCCCACGTAGAGCACCTTGTGGCCGAGTTTGGCCTCAATTTCTTCAAGAACGCTCTCGACCATGGGAACCAGACGCTCCCGCCCCTCAAGCTTGGGTTCCAGCAACCGGTCAGCGGCAACTACGAGCGGTTCGCCGCGTGCATTGATAAAAGGATACTCTGCGTAACGCGAGATGCCAGCGCGCACTGCCGCCGCGCTACTCTCCGCGCTGAGGCCGACGGGTGTTCGCGCACCAAGAGCCACCACCTCGACCTGGGCGTTCACGCCGTGTTCCTTTGTTCGACGATTTCTGTTTCGTCGAGGTAGTCCGCGTCAGGAGCAGCAACGCGCAGCACGCTCTGCCATACCAGGAAGAGGCGCCTCTCTTCAGGTTCCACGAGTACCGTCACCACGCGTGCGCTGTGCTTCTCACTCCGCATACCAATGCGGGTAGTGCAGCTGATTGAAATGCGCGGGAGTTCGAAGATCAAAGCACCATCGGGGGTCATGTTCAGGAGTTCGACACGCTCTCCGCCAATGATGGGCTTATCAAGCCGCTGATCCGCAGGGGCGCTCAGTGCGAACAAGGGGTCGAAGTCATCCGGGAGCAACGGCTTCTTAGATTGTTCCCACCGCTCGTCATACGTCCCCGCGAGTGCGCGCCGAGGCATCCATGAGGGATCAATTGGCCCAAACCCCGCTGGTCCCATCTCCGCAGGATCGCCCCTTGGATACTCGATCGCGTGGGCTAATTTACCAACGACATGGGCAGCTCGCCGCGCGAAACCACGCCCGATGGGGTTTCGCTCGTCAGTGCGGTGTTTTTGGGGATCAGGGTCGGACAAATCGCTACCGCCAAATGCGAATTCGTACCGAATCGGACGAGTGGTAAATGACTGCGGTCGAGTCACTGTCACGTTGCGCCACCCCGACTCATAGATGCGCTCCCCGTGGACGAGCAATTCCTTGTGAAGTCGCTCGATACGAAGCGAGACCGGAACCGTTGGAACAGGCCGCCCGTGAGGCGCGTGCGCGTGCGCGATGACTAGCAGCTCCGAGCCCGGCTTCGCCGCGAGAAGATCAGAGTCGTAGCGCAAGCTCGACCTGCCTGGTTCGCCAAAGTACTCCGGCACAAGCACCGGGGGTAGTTGCGTGTCCGCCAATATGGGCCGCCCCCCAGGCGTGATGTTGAACGTCGCCTTGACCGCGACGAGCCACCAATGGACACCGTTCTTGTCACGCGTCCAGTTACGCTCCGCAGCGTAGGCTGTGCGATTCTTCAACCCCCACATGGACTCAAAGAGTACAAAGTCCACACGCTTGATGTCAATTCATGGGGCAGCCATCTCATGAACGAAGCCGATACTTGAGCCGCCTCGCAACCACGGCAACGAAAGATCTGGGACGTTCCGCCCGAGACCCCATTCAACAGAGCTCGACGGCCGCCTTGACGTTCTATGCGCCAGCCGAGGCCAAGCGCTCGGGAACCACCATGGAGGAGTTCAAGGCGGCCGTGGACCGGTTCGACTTCATCGTGCGCTGACTCAGCCCCCCACCGGCTCGGCGACGGCGGAGGAGGACTGCTCCAGGGGCACGTGGCCCTCGGCGTCCTTCACCCCGGCGAGCCGCTGGTCGAGCTCGGCGCTCAGGTGCTCGAAGACGTCCCGGCCGATGGCGCCCTTCTGGTAGCTCTTGAGCAGCGAGTCCTTCTCCACGATGAGCATGCGTCGCACCGCCTCCTCGTGCTCCTCCTCGTGGAAGCGCGTCGTCTGCTGCTTGAGGGCGGACAGCTCCCGCTCGGCCTCGGTGGCCTTGAGCTGGTAGTCGCGCTCGAGCTGCTCGAGCACGTCCGCGGGGATGTCGCGCGTGCGGCGCATGGACTCCAGCGCCGTGAGGGCCGCGTGGATGGCGCTCATCCGCCCCCGCGCCCGCTCGTACTTCTCCTGGTAGACGTCCTTGACGCCCGTGATGCCCAGCCGCTTGAGCAGCGGCGCCATGGTGAGCCCCTGGAAGATGATGGAGAGCACCACCACGCCGAACGTCATGTTCACCAGCAGCTCGCGGTGGGCGAAGTCGTCGGGCAGGCCCAGCACCAGCACCATGGAGATGGCGCCGCGCAGGCCACTCCAGGTGAGCACCGCGCTCCAGCTCCAGGGCATGCGCTCGGAGGTGAAGCGCAGGAGCGCCGACACCAGGAACACCACCGCCGCGCGCCCGGCGAGCACCGCCCCGTACGCCAGGAGGATGGGCTTCCACGACGCCAGCAGCGAGCCGAGCTGCACCTCCAGCCCGATGAGCAGGAACACCACCGAGTTGAGCGCGAAGGCCAGGTACTCCCAGAAGCTCGCCACCGCCACGCGCGTGGTGGGGCTCATGCTCAGGTGCGCCGTCCAGTTGCCGCACAGCATGCCGGCCGTCACCGTGGCGATCACGCCCGAGTAGTGGAAGTGCTCGGCCACCACGAACGAGCCGTACGCCGCGATGACCGTGAGGGTGATCTCCACCATGGCGTCATCCACGCGCTGGATGACCTGGGACACGCCAAAGCCCACCGCGCCCCCGATGAGCCCGCCCATGCCCGCCACCCGGATGAAGTCCAGCGTCGCCCCGCCCACGGTGAACTGCCCTCCGGACGCCACCGCCACGATGAGCGTGAAGAGCACCACGGCCGTCCCGTCGTTGAGCAGGCTCTCGCCCTCCACCAGCACCGCGAGCCGCTTGGGCGCGCCCAGCGCCTTGAACAGCCCCACCACCGCGATGGGATCCGTGGAGACGATGACCGCGGCGAACACCAGCGCGGACAGGAAGCCGAAGCCGGGCACCAGGTTCAGCCCCCCCACCACCGGCGACAGGAGCAGCGCGGTGATCGCCACCGACGCCACCACCCCGGGAATGGCCAGCGCGTGGATGGCCAGCTTGTTCTTCCAGAACTTGCGGAACTCCACGTGGAAGGCCGCCTCGAAGATGAGCCCCGGCAGGATGATGGCGAAGAGCAGCTCCTTCGTCAGATGCGGCGGCTCGAAGGCGTGCACCACCCCCAGCGTCAGCCCCGCCACCACCAGCGCCACCGTGTAGGGAAACTTGAAGTAGCGCGCCACGATCGCCACCGCCGTCGCGATGGAGAAGAGCAGCACGAAGCCCAGCTCGAAAGTCATCATCCCACCCAGTTTGAGGTCAAAACAGACTACTCCACCGCGATGGAGGTTGGAACAGACGCTGGGGCGCGGAAGGCGGGCGAGGAGCCGGGCGCGCTCCGGGCATTGGCGCCCGGAAGGAGGATGGGGCATTCCTGCCAAGGCATGAGCGCCTCGTCCTCCTCGACCGACCTCTCCGACACAATGGCCGAGGGCCTCTTCCAGCACCCCGCCCTCTTGCGAGCGCTCGTCGACACGCTCTCCGAGCGGGTCATGGTCTCCGACGCCACGGGGCACATCATCTACTTCAGCCCCTCGGCCCTCGAGTTCCAGGGGCTAGGGCTCAAGAGCATGACGCAGGAGGAGTGGTACCACCACTTCCGCTTCTCCGACCCGGACACCCGCGCGCCCGTGCCGCCCGAGCGGCTGCCGGTGAACCGCGCGCTGCGAGGCGAGGAGGCCCCCTCCGCCGATCTCTTCGTCCAGGCGGATCACCTGCCCACGGGCTACTACGTGCGCGTGAGTACCCGGAGCGTGCGCGACCGGCAGGGACGCATGCTCGGTGTCCTGCTCTTCATGCGTGACATCTCCCAGGAGCGGCGGGCCCAGGCCGAGCAGCGCCGCGCCGAGCAGCGCTTCCACCTCATCGTGGAGGCGGCCCAGGAAGGCATCTGGATGCTGGACAGCGAGGGCCGCACCACCTACGCCAACCGCTACATGGCGCGGATGCTCGGCTACACGGTGGAGGAGATGCTGGGCCAGCACGTGCTCGCGTTCGTCGACGCGGGCAGCCACCACCAGGTCACGCTCAACCTCGAGCGGCGCATGCAGGGGTTCAGCTCCGTGCACGACATGGCGCTGCGCCACAAGGACGGGCGGGCCATCTGGACGATGCTGTCCTCCAATCCCCTGCGCGACGAGGCGGGCCACTACACCGGAGCGCTCGCCACCGTCACCGACATCACCCAGCGCCGCGAGGCCGAGCAGCAGGTGCGCCGGCTCAACGAGGAGCTGGAGCGCCGCATCGCCGAGCGCACCGCCCAGCTCGAGTTCTCCAACCGGGAGCTGGAGGCCTTCGCCTACTCGGTGGCGCATGACCTGCGCGCCCCCCTGCGCGCCATCTCCACCTTCAGCCTCGCACTGAGCGAGGACTGTCCGGGCCAGCTCGACGCCACGGGCGAGGACTACCTCCAGCGCATCCGCGGCGCGGCCCAGCGCATGTCCGAGCTCATCGACGGCATCCTCACGCTCTCACGAGTCACCAGCACGGGACTGCAGGAGACGGACGTCTCCCTGTCCGCCCTGGCGCGTGCCAGCGCCGAGCAGCTCCAGCGCGCGCAGCCCGAGCGCACCGTGCACCTGCGCATCCAGGAGGGGCTGATGGACCGGGGGGACGCGCGCATGCTGCGCTCGGTGCTGGAGAACCTGTTGGGTAACGCCTGGAAGTTCACCCGGGAGCGCCCCCTGGCGGAGATCGAGTTCGGCGCCCTGCCCGGGGAGGGGGGCCCAGGGCGCGTCTACTTCGTCCGGGACAACGGGGCGGGCTTCGACATGGGGTATCAGTCCCGGCTCTTCGGCGTCTTCCAGCGCCTGCACGGCCCCCAGGAATTCGAAGGCAATGGCGTGGGTCTGGCCACGGTGCGGCGTATCATCCAGCGCCATGGAGGCCGCGTCTGGGGCGAGGGGCGGGTGGGTCAGGGAGCCACCTTCTTCTTCACCCTGCACGACACCTCGAGTGGAGGAGCCCCCCCCTCCACGGACGGACAAAGGGACGATGGACGAAGGAACAGCTGATGGCCACCCCCCTGAAACTGCTGCTCGTCGAGGATCTCGAGGACGATGCCCTGCTGGTGCTGCGCGAGCTGCGGCGCGGCGGCTATGACATCACCCACACCCGCGTCGAGACGGCCGAGGCGTTCACCCAGGCACTCGACCAGGGGCCCTGGGACGCCATCATCGCGGACTATGCCCTGCCGCGCTTCGACGCGCTGGCCGCCTTCCGGCTGGTGAAGCAGCGGGGCCTGGACCTGCCCTTCCTCATCGTCTCCGGACAGATGGGCGAGGACACCGCCGTGGCGGCCATGAAGGCCGGCGTCCACGACTTCCTGCTCAAGGATCGGCTCGGACGGCTGGGGCCCGCCATGGCGCGCGAGCTCCGGGAGGCCGGCGTGCGGGCCGAGCGCCGGGGCATGCAGGAGCAGTTGCTCTTGTCGGACCGGCTCGCCTCGCTGGGGCTGCTGTCGGCCAGCGTGGCGCATGAAATCAACAACCCGCTCGCCTCGCTCATGGCCAACCTGGACTTCCTCCTGGAGGAGCGCGGCGGGCTCGACGCCCGGCTGGCCGAGGGCCCCGACTCCGAGCAGGAGCAGGCGTTGATCGACTCGCGCATGTGCGCCGACCGCATCCGGGAGATCGTGCGCGACATCAAGGTCTTCTCGCGGCCGGAGGACAAGCAGCGCGGGCCCCTGGACGTGCACCGCGTGCTCGACTCGTCGCTGCGCATGGCGTGGAACCACGTCTCCCACCGGGCGCGCGTCATCAAGGAATACAACGCCACGTCCCAGGTGCTCGGCGGCGAGGGGCCCCTCGGGCAGATCTTCCTCAACCTGCTCATCAACGCCGCGGACGCCATCGCCGACGGGCCCGGCACCGCGCGGGAGATCCGCCTGGTGACGCGCGAGGAAGAAGACACCGGCCAGGTGCGCGTGGAGGTGCACGACACCGGCCGGGGCATCCCCCCGGAGCTGCGCGAGCGCATCTTCGAGCCCTTCTTCACCACCAAGCCGGTGGGCGTGGGCACGGGCCTGGGGTTGTCCATCTGCCGCCGCCTCGCCCTGGAGCTGGGCGCCCAGTTCGGCGTGGAGAGCGAGATGGGGCGCGGCAGCGTGTTCCACCTGCTGCTGCCCCGCGCCGACGCCCTGGAGCCCCAGCCCTCGCGCGAGCTGCTCACCCCCGCGCAGCCCAGGTGCGTGCTCGTCCTGGATGACGACGCCATGGTGGGACGGGCGCTCCAGCGCCTGCTCGGAGCGCCCTGCGATGTCCACGTGCTCGTCCAGGGCACCACCGCCCTGGCACGGGTGGCCGCGGGCCAGCGCTTCGACATCATCCTCTGCGACCTGCTCATGCCGGAGATGGACGGCCCCCAGTTCTACGAGATGCTGCTCCAACTGGCGCCCGACCAGGCCCAGCGCGTCATCTTCATGACGGGGGGTGCCATCACCGAGCACACCCGCGCCTTCCTCGATGGCACGGGCCGGCCCTGCCTCGACAAGCCCATCGAGTTGCAGAAGCTGCGCGCCCAGATGGCCGCCCTGCCCCCGCTGGAAGCGCGCGCCCGCGCCTGAGCCGCCCCCCCTCCCTCTGCCTCCAGGAGGACGAGGGCCCCCCTTCCGTCCACATGTTGACGGCGAAAACATGGATGTTGACGACGAAAACATGTCTGCTTACAGTGTCTACATCATGAGGGCGCGAGCCGCTGCCGCGCTCCTTCGAGGGTGGACCATGAGCGATGACGTGTGGTTGAGGATCCTGAATGTCCCGGTGCTGCTGGGGTGGGCGGCGATGGTGTTCGCGCCCCGGACGCGGGTGACGAAGTGGTACCTGGAGAGTGACGTGCTGCCGCTGGTGATTGGCGGGGTGTACCTGCTGAAGGTCGCGCCGCACCTGCCGGGGCTGTTGAGCCAGTTCGACACGCTGCCGCACATCGAGGCCGCGCTGCGGATGCCGGGCATGTTGCTCGCGGGGTGGATCCACTACCTCGCGTTCGACTTCCTGGTGGGCCGGGTGGTGCTCGCGGACGCGCAGCGCCGAGGCATCCCGCATCTGCTCGTGGTGCCATGCCTGCTGCTGACCTTCATGCTCGGGCCGTCGGGGTACCTCGCCTACGCTGGAGTCCGGCTCGCCACCCGGCGCTTCTTTCCCGCCGTGGCGCCCATTCCCTCCGCCGCTCAACCCGCCGCCGCGCTGTAGCCCCAGGAGACGCCCCATGTCGACCACGACCTATTCGCCGCGTGACGTCTGGAACCGGGCCTGGGCGCTCTCGCCCGCCCTGACCGTGAAGACGGTGCTCATGTTCGCGGGCGCCGTGATCACCGCCCTGCTGCTGGGGGTGGATGAGCGCCAGCTCGTGGGCGAGCCGCTCTGGCTCAAGCCCTTCAAGTTCTACGTCTCGCTCACGATCTTCGAGGCCACCCTGCTCTATTTCTTCTCCTTCCTGCCGGAGCGCCGCCGCTTCCTGCGCCGGGTGGGCGTCGTCATCGCCGCCTGCGGCTACCTGGAGATGGTGGCCATCACGCTCCAGGCGGCGCGCGGGGTGCGCAGTCACTTCAACACCGCGACGGCGTTCGACCAGGCGGTCTTCTCCTCCATGGGCATCGCCATCACCGTCATGTGGGTCACCGTGCTGGTCTTCGCCCTCGTCCTGTTGCGCTCGCGACTGGAGGACCGGGTGCTGGCCTCGACCCTGCGGATGGGCCTGCTCGTGACGCTGGTGGGCATGGGGCTCGGGTTCTTCATGACCTCGCCCCACGGCGAGCAGCTCGAGACCCTGGCGTCCGGCCAGCGGCCGCTCGAGGTGGGCGGACACACCTTTGGTGGACGGGATGGGGGCCCGGGCCTGCCGCTCGTCGGGTGGAGCCGCACGGCGGGAGACATGCGGCCCGCGCACTTCGTCGGGATGCACGCCCTGCAGGTGTTGCCGCTGCTCGCGCTGGGGCTCGCGCGCCGCAAGCAGCGCTCCGAGTCGCGGGAGCTGGCATGGGTGCGCGCGGCGGGAGTGGGCTACCTGGGCATCACCCTGGTGCTCGGGCTCCAGGCCCTGCGCGGCCAGTCCATCGTCTCCTGGGACGCGGTGGGCGTCGCGAGCCTGGGCGCGGTCGCCGGAACGAGCCTTCTCACGCTCGCCGCCCACACGCTCCGCCGCCGCGCGTCCGAATCCATCCCTCCGCCCGCGCCCGTCGGCATGGGCTGAACGGGTGCTGGGAGTCTCTCCCAGCGCGACCTGCTGCGCGCCGCGTTCTCCGCCATTGCGGACCCCAGCACCTTCACGCGCCCCCTCCCGACCAACACCCCCACATTGAGACACGGCTGGGAGATACGGCTGGCTTCTCTTCGCCTCACTCGGATGGGAAGCGGCGAGCTGTTACTCCGCGCCGGCCCGGCGTGCGGCTCATGGGCTACCCGTCAGCGGCCCTCACCTCCCACTCTGCTCCCGCCCGCTCCCCCTAAAAGGCACTCGAGGCAGGCCAGAGGCAGTGGACCGGGCTCAGCGCGTCCAGCGAATGGACGAGGTCCGGTCGTTCATCGGATCACCGATGTAGGAGCAGGCAGTACCGCAGTTTACGACCGCCCCTCCGTAGTTGACGTGCTGATAGTGGTACGAGTTTTTGCACTCTGCGTACGCCCGGGCCGAGGAGATGATGTCATTCCAGCCCGAGGGCATGGATGGCATGACAATATTGCCCTGGGCGCAGGTGGTCCTGCTGGTAATGGTCAGCGAGCGGCCACCGTACCCGCGGTGCTGGTATTCAACGGCGATGACATACTGCGTGGGGGTCACGTCCGGCGCCGACGGCGGTTCCGGTGTGAACTCATCCGGAGTCGCATCAGGCGGCAGTTGGACGACCCCATTGGTCGCGAAGGTGATCGCCTCGGCAAACGAGACGAAGCAGTCCAGCTTTGCCGGCGGCAGATCACTGGGAGGCTCCTCTTCCGGTTTGACAGCCGCGGCCTCCACTACGCAGTGCTGCCCCTGGACGGGCGCGGTATCTCCGATGTCCGGATTCGGCTCATCCGCTACCTCGAGGCCGCCGCAGCCCCCCAGCACCAGAGCCAGACCTGCGAGCATCTCCTTCAACAGGAAACTCCTCATGACGTGTCCTCCTCCCGATGTGAGCAGGTTCTCGGGCTCACGACAAAAGCTTGGAGTTTGGTTGAGATGTCTTCAACCCGCCCATCGGGGCCAGGAGGATGAGGTCTAGCGAGCCGTCGCGGCAGCGCGCTTGAGCGCATTTCCCGAAGAAGGTGTCACCCCGAAGAAGGTGTCCGAAGAAGGCGTCACAGAACTCGTTCCGGAGACATTGGCCCGCCGCATGCTTGGAGCACGGCTCGCCATGTCTGGACCGCATGACCTCTTCGCCCGCTACACCTTTAGCCACCCCGAGCGGGCGGCGGCCGAACTGCGCGCCGTCCTGCCCCCGCATGTCGTCTCCGAGGTGGACTGGGCATCCTTGCGGCGAGAGCCCGGCAGCGTGGTGGACCCGGAGCTACGGGAGACCGAGAGCGACCTGCTCTTCACGGCTCGACTGAACACGGGTCGCCCGCTGCTGCTGTATGTGCTGCTGGAGCATCAGTCCACGGTGAACAGGTGGATGGCGCTGCGCATGCTGCGCTACGTGGTGCGCCAGGTGGAGCGCTGGCACCAAGAGCATCCAGAAAGTGCGCTGCTCCCCCTCGTCATTCCACTCGTTATGTACCACGGGCCAGACGGAGCCTGGACGGCGCCGCGCCGGGTGGAGGACCTCTTCGACCTTCCGGGTGGAGAGGAGGAACAGCGAGCGCGGTGGCGAGCGCTGGTGCCGCGCTTCGAGTACCTCTTGGACGACCTGACCGCAGAGCGGGAGGAGGCGCTGAGGGCGCGCCCAGGCCCACCGCTGGCCCAGCTGGCCTGGCTGGTGCTGCGCTATGGGCGTACCGAGGAGCTGGCCCAGAAGTTGCCTGATTGGGTGGCGCTCTTCACGCAGGTGCAGACAGCCCACGAAGGGGCCGAACACCTGGTGGTGCTCATCCGCTACCTGCTGTGGATCGGGGACGCGGCCGTCCACGAAGCCACCGGGCGGGTGTTACATTCGGTGCTGGATGAGCAACGAGCGGAGGAGCTGATGCGGAGCTATGGCGAGGAACTCATCGAGCGTGGTCGCCAACAAGGTCTGACGAAGGGCCGGGAAGAGGGCCGGGAGGAGGGTCTGAGCCGAGGGCGTGCCGAGTACGTCCTGCGGGTTCTCGCCACGCGGGGTCTGTACGTCGACGAAGCGGCCCGGCAGCGCATCCTCACCTGCACGGATCTGGCGACCCTCGACCACTGGTTCGATCGGGCCCTGAACGCCACGACCCTCTCCGACGTGATGGAGGACCTGACGCAGTAGAGTCAGAGCGTCCCCACCTTGCAGTCCGGGAGCGCCCGGCGCAGCCGCTCCAGCTCCTCGGGAGGAATGGGCGTCCAGTACAGGTCCAGGGTCTTGAGGCTCTTCATCTGGAAGAGACAGGCCGGGAGGGATTTGAGCGCCGTCGCCTGCAGGTCGAGGAACGTCAACCGCTCGAGCCGGCCCAATTCCTCGGGGAGCGTGGTGAGCCCCGTGTTCTTCAGGTTGAGCGACTCGAGCGCTTGGAGCTGCCCCACCTCGGGAGGAAGGGAGCACAGCTCGCGATTGAAGGACAGATCGAGCTTCTTCAGCTTCCGAAGCTGGCCCAGTTCCCCGGGCAGTTGCTTGAGCCCCGTCGAGCCCAGCCACAGCCGCTCCAGCTCCGAGAACTCACCGATCGACGCCGGCAGCGTCCCCAGCTTCCGGCCGTTCAGCGTGAGCTCCTTCTCCGTCCTGGGAAACGCGGCCAGCACGCCCTCCGCGCTCCCCTTCTTGGGAAGCTTCACCGCCACCTTCATCTCGAGGGACTCGCCCTCGAGGCCCAGCGGCTCTCCCAGCGCCTCATCGTCCCCGCTCTGCCCGTCCAGCTCCGAGAGCGCTTCGCCCAGCGCTTCCATTTCCGCCTTGAGCCAGGTGGAGAACGGCCCCAGTTCGCTCTCGGGCAGGCTGTCCTCCACGTTCCAGACCACCAGCGCGTCGCCGGCCTCGCTCTTGCCGAAGCAGTACCCGTTGACGTCGTTGATGTCGCGGGAGGCGAACATCACGAAGCGGTAGGTGTGAGTACCGGCTTCCCGCTCCGAGCGAACCGCTTCCCACTTCCGGCCCGGCTCCCCCATCTGCTGGGAGAGATTCAGCATCCACCGGGGAGGAAGAAAGCCCAGCGCCGTGTCACCGGAGTTGACCCACCGGTAACCCAGCTCCTTCACGAACTGGAGATAGTCCGGGGGAAGCAGTGGGGAGGGATCGAACGCGTGCTCGAAGGACATGCCACGCGGCTCGAGCTCCGCGGGGTAGCCACCGATGGAAGCCTTGCCGAGCGCCTTGGAGAGCTGCTTCTCCAGGCGCTTCCACTCCTTCGCGAGCGAGGTGTCACCAGACTTCTTCACCGCCTTCTTCGCCACCATCGCTCCCTCGAATCATGCAAGCCGGGCACCCTTCCCACCGGGGCTCATGGTCTACCCGCTGTGCATGGATTCGTGAAGCGAACTCACGAGGACGCGGCGGTCTGCTCCGTGCCAGGAGCCTGGAGCCGGGAAGAGTGCATCCGCCTGGCCAGCGCGTGGTAGTAGCGGTGGATGCCCACGTTGAGCGGATCCACGCGCAGCGCCTCCGTGTAGCGCGCCAGCGCGCCATCGAGCACGTGCTGCGCCTCCAGGACGACGCCCCCGTCGAACAGCTCCCGCGCGCGCGCCTCCGCGTCCGGCCGGGCGGCGAGGAACGCCTGACGCAGGCGGTTCACCGACGCATGCGGCACTCCGGCCGCGAGGCAATGCGCCACGCCGTGGAAGTTGCCCCGGGACGCATCGAAGCGGGCGCGTGCCAGCGGATCCCCCAACGTGCGCCGGGCGGCCTCCAATCGGCCGTGCAGGGCTTCCAGCGCCTGGCGCTGCTCGGCCGGCAGCGGCCGGTGCCAGAAGGGCGCCAACCGGCGCTCGGCCAGCGCGAGGCGCCGCATCACCTCGGAGAAGTCCGCGTGCGGTGGAATGGACAGGAGCGAGTAGGGATCCTGTCCGCACGCGCTCGCCCGCGCGAGGATCTGCGCGAGCTCCGCATCCAGCGGGGTCTCCGGCGGCGGCGGCGCCAGGGCCTGGGCGATGAGCCGGCGCACGTCCTCGGAGGGCTCGGAGAACTGGAGGATGAAGCCCTGGCGGCCTCCCCACGTCCGCGCCTCCTCGGCGGGCAGCAGGCGCACCACGTCCGCCGTGCACGCGAGCACCCACCCATTGAGCGACAACTCCACCTCCAGGCGCGCGCCCAACCGGGGCAGCTCCCCATCACAGGCGATGCGCAGCCCGTCATCGCTCACGTCGTTCACGAAGACCGGCACCAGTCCCAGGCCCCCGGCATCCTCCACCCGCACCTGGAAGGCCGCGGGCGCCATGCACCCGAAGGCGGGCCGCCGCATCGCCTCGTTCAGCGCCGCCCGGAAGGCGCGCGCGGTGGCGAAGCGATCATCCGGCCGCAGCGACAGGGCCTGCATCAACACCGCGGAGAGCGCGACGGGCACCTGCTCGTCCAACTGGTGCGGCGCCAGCGGCACGCTCGGCTTGTGCACGAGCAGCATCTCCCCCATGCGGCCCCCGCCGCCGAAGGGAAGCCGTCCCGTCAGCAGCCGGTAGCCCAGCACCGCGAGCGAGTACAGGTCCGCGCGGCCATCCGGCTCGGCGCGCACCCACAGCTCCGGCGCGAGGTAGGCGGGGCTTCCCACCACCATGCCCGCGGAGAGCTCCTCCGGCGAGAAGCCCTCGGCCAGGGTGCTCGCCATGCCGAAGTCGAGGATCTTCACGCGCCGCGAGCCGTCACGCCCGGTGGTGAGCACCAGGTTCTCCGGCTTGAGATCGCGGTGGACGATGCCACTCGCGTGCGCGGCCTCCAGCCCCTCGAGCACCTGGAGCAGCAGGAACACGGCCTCGGCGGGAGGCAGGGGCAGCGGCAGCCGCGACAGGGCGAGGCCGTCCACGTACTCCATGAGCAGGCAGTGGTGGCCATTGGGCGCCTGGCGCACGTCGAGCACCCGCGCCACGCTCGGATGCACGAGGTGTTGCAGCGTGCGCGCCTCCGCGTAGAAGCGCTGGAGCACCGCGGGCGTGCGCGCCAGGTGGGAGTGCAGCACCTTCACCGCGAAGAGCGCACCACTCGACGGGTGCTGGGCGAGGTACACGCTCGCCAGCGTCCCGGTGCCCACAGCTTGCGCACGAACACCAGCGGGCCGTACCCCATGCCGGACAACGTCTCGCTGTCGCACGGGAAGTCGTCGCCGGGGGAGCAGGGCGCCCCCGCTTCATGCTCTGTCAGACAGTGTTCACAACCCATCGCCGCCCCCGGCCGCGCCCGTCTGGCGGGTCGCGTGACACGGAAGCATTGCAACCTCCGTGCACCCTTACCGTGGGCGGAAGCGAACACGGCAAGTCCCGAAAGCAGGCGAAATGGCGGACGGACGGTGAACCGGCCCCGTCATTCCTACAAATCCGGCCCTGAAAAAAACGGAGCACCCGGGGTAGCCAGGCGCTCGGGGGAGTTCAGAGGAACTTGTCGCGCTTGCGGGCCTTGAGGGCCTCGACCACCTTGCGCACGTCCTGGCTCTTGTCCTTGGGGACGACGAGCACCGCGTCGCCCGAGTCCACGACGACCATGTCGGTGAGGCCCACCACCGCGAGCGGCCGCTTGTCGGCGAGCACCACGCAGCCCTTGCAGTCCACCACCACCGCCTCGGGGCCGGAGACGACGTTGCCGTGCTCGTCCGCGGGGCGCACCTCGGGGATGGCCGAGAAGGAGCCCACGTCGGACCAGCCGAAGTCGCCCGGCAGCACCGCGAGGTTCTTCGCCTTCTCCATCACCCCGTAGTCGATGGAGACCGAGGGCAGCTTGGGGAAGACGCGCTTGAGCGTGGCCGGGAAGGTGCGCTTGCCCACCGTCTTGCGCAGCGCGTCCAGGCCCTTGCGCATCTCCGGCATGTGCTCGTCGAAGGCGGCGAGGATGGCGTCCGCGCGGAAGACGAAGATGCCCGCGTTCCACACGTACTCGCCCGAGTCCACGTAGCGCCGCGCCGTCTCGGGGTCCGGCTTCTCGCGGAAGGCCTTCACCTGACGGCCGCCCCCCGGGAGCGCCTCGCCCACCTGGATGTAGCCGTAGCCCGTCTCCGGCCGCTGCGGCGTGATGCCCAGCGTGACGAGGTGCCCGCCGGCCGCCACGCGCGCCGCCTCGGTGAGGACCTTCTGGAAGCCCTTGGTGTCCGCCACGTGGTGGTCCGAGGGCAGCACCACGAGGATGCCCTCGGGGTCCTTCGCCGCCACGGCCAGGGCCGCCAGCGCGATGGCCGGCGCGGTGTTGCGCGCCACCGGCTCCACAAGGAGGTTCTTCTTGGGCAACCCCTTCACGAGCCTGGCCGCCTGCTTCGCGTGCGAGGGACCGCAGACGATGAGCGTGTCCTTCACCGAGGCCAGGCCCTTGAGCCGGGAGACGGTGTCGGCGATCAGCGGGTTCTTCGAGGCGAGCGGGAGGAACTGCTTGGGACGGGCCTTGCGCGACAAGGGCCAGAAACGAGTGCCGGAACCACCGGCCATGATGACGGGATGGATTGCCATGGGCGGCGCAACATAGCGCCTCGTCCGCCGCCCGCCAGGGGCTCGACTGTCTGGTTACCCAACGAGTTCGGGCAGGAGTTTTGACCCGGGGGCCAAAAGCCAGTCTCATGTCGCCCGCGTTGGAGTCCAAGCACACATCGGTCGGGTTGACGCTCGCCCTCACACTGGCACTCGCGGTGGGGCTGTCGCTCGCCCCGGTGCCGGAGGCATGGCGTCCCATCCCCAGCCTCGCGCGGGGACCGGTGGTGCCGCAGTTGGTGGCGCTCGTCACCACGTCGAGCGCCGCCTCCAAGCGCAAGGCCGTGGGCGTGGAGCCCGACGCGGAGCGCAACACGCCCGAGGTGCCCCTCCTCCCCGAGGAGGACGAGCCCGAGCTGGCCTCGGCCGGGAGCACCGACGCGGGCGTCCCGCTCGAGCCCGTGGCCCCCGTGGCCCAGGCCGAGGCGGACTCGCTGGGACTGTCGGGCCTGGGCGCCGCCACGCGCGAGGACGCCCTGCGCCTGGAGGCCCTGCGCGAGAAGATGGAGGCGCGGCACGTGGACCTGGAGCCCGGCTGCCGGCGCCAGGGGCCCTCGGGGTGCGAGGAGAGCGGACTGGCCCCCTTCTTCCAGGCATTGCGCGCGCTGGACGAGGGCCGCCGCACCGTGCCCGTGCGCGTGGAGCACCTGGGCGACTCGCTCATCGCCTCCGACCACATCACCGACGTGGCGCGAGATCGCCTGCAGGAGCGCCATGGCTCGGGGGGCAAGGGCTTTCTCTACATCGATCGCCCCACGCGCTCGGGCCGGGGCACGCGCGCGGGCCAGGCCTCCGCGGGCTGGGAGTTCACCCGCATCATCGACCGTGCCCCACCGAAGGATCGCCTGCCCATGACGGGCGTGGCCTTCGCCGCGAACGCGGGGGCCCAGGACGTGCGCTTCTCCGTCGAGGACGCGCGCACCGCGGAGATCTTCTTCCTCGCCCAACCCGGCGGCGGCTCCGTGCAGGTGTTCGTGGATGGCAAGCCGCTGCAACGCGTGCAGACGCGCTGGAGCCCGGCGGAGGTCGCCTCGGCCCGGGTGAAGCTGCCCGAGGGCGCCAGGACGCTCACGCTCAAGACGCGCGGCAAGGTGGAGCTGCATGGCGTGTCGCTGGAGAACGGCACCCCGGGCGTGGTGTACGACACCCTGGGGTTGCCGGGCGCCTACGCGGGCGTCTTCCTGCGCACGCACCCGCCCTACTTCCGCTCGCAGATGCGCCAGCGCAAGCCGTCGCTGGTGGTGCTCATGTTCGGCGGCAACGAGGCCTTCCGCCTGTCGCGCGAGTGGACGAACCTCGAGGAGATCAAGCAAGAGGCCGAGCAGCTGGTGAAGCGCGTGCGCGAGTCCGCGCCGGACGCCGCGTGCCTGGTCTGGTCTCCCATCGACGCGGCGGTGCGCACGATGGGCGGCGAGCTGGTGCCGCGCCGGGGCTCGCGCGCCGTGGCGGACGTCTTCCGCGAGGTGGCCCGGGACGGCGGCTGTGCCTACTGGGACGCGCTCAGCGCCATGGGCGACGAGGGCTCCGCCATCCGCTGGCTGTCCGCGGGCCTGCTCAACGAGGACCTCATCCATCCGCGCGCCAAGGGCTCGAACCTGCTCGGGCACCTCTTCGACCTGGCGATCCAGCGTGCCTATGCCGCGAGCGCCCCGCCCCGCGTGGCCCTGGTGGACCCGCCCGGACTCCAGCACGCGGACAAGGCCCTCGCGGCCACCTTCAAGCACCTGCTCGCGCTGGAGAAGGGCGAGGGCTCGCGCGTGGGCATCCTCCAGTTCGGCGCCGCGCCCACGGACACGAGGCCCTTCACGGAGGCCGTGCGCGGCGCGCTGACGAAGCGCTTCGGCGACGCGGGCCGGGGCTTCATCTCCGCGGGCCCGGCCTCGGAGGGGCTCGCCGCCGTGGGCGTGACGCGCGAGCTGACGGGTGACTGGACGATGGAGGACGCGCTGAAGGCCGCCGCGCCCGGACAGGCCTTTGGCCTCGGGGGCGTGCGCGCGGTGGGAGCGCCCCAGGCGGCCTCGCGCATCCGCTTCTGCGAGGGCTGCCCCACGGCCACCACGCCGCCCGCGCGCCTGTCGCTGTACACGCTGGATGGACCCGGTACCGGAGGCCTGGAGGTGACGGTGGATGGCGCCGCCGTGCCGCCCGAGCCGCCGCCGCCCGAGCCCTTCACCACCCCCACGGTGCGCGTGCGCTCCTTCCCCGTGTCCGGCACCGCGCACGAGGTGGTGGCGCGCAACACGGGCGGGGGAAGCCTCACGGTGCTGGGCGCGGCGTTGGACCTGGAGCAGCCGGGCATCGGCTATGAGGCCGTGGAGCTGCCGGAGGCCACCGCCACCACCCTGGCGGGCCTCGAGCCCCAGGCGCTCGCCGCGCAGCTCTCCTCGCGCCAGCCGCGCCTGCTCGTCTTCACGTATGGCCAGAACGAGAGCGGGCGCAAGGACGTGGATGCCCAGGCGCTGCGGGCGGACTACGGCGCGCTCATCGCCCGGCTCAAGAAGGACGCGGGTGGGGCCGAGTGCCTCGTGCTCGGCGCGCCGGACCGGCAGGAGCTGCGGCCGGACGGGACATGGGAGGACGCGCCGGGGCTGGCCACGGTGGTGACGGTGCTGCCCGAGGTGGCGCGCGAGCAGGGCTGCGCGTACTGGTCCGCGCGGGCCGCCATGGGCAAGGGCGGCATGGCGCGCTGGCAGGCCGAGGGCCTGGGCCACACCGACGGAAGCCGTTTGACGCCCGAGGGCGAGGAGAAGCTCGCGGGCCTGTTCCTGAACGATCTGCTCGCGGCCTACGAGTCCTTCAAGGCCCAGCCCCCGGCGCTCGCGGTGGAGGGCCGCTGACGTGTACTTCCACAGCCTCCAGTTCCTCTTCTTCCTCACCGCCACCTTCGCCCTGTACTGGGCGGTGCACCGCCACAAGTGGGCGCGGCTCGGCGTGTTGATGGGGGCGAGCGTCCTCTTCTATTCCATGTGGACGCCGTGGCCGCTGCTGCTCTTCGCGGGGGCCACGGCCATCAACCACCTGTGCATCAAGGGCTTCCGGCGCTTCGAGTCGCAGGGGCCGCGCCGCGCGCTGCTCACGCTGTCCATCGTCAGCACGCTCGGGGTGCTGTGCACGTTCAAGTACGCGGACCTGTTCCGCGAGAGCGCGCGGGTGCTGCTCGCACCGCTGGGCATGGCGGTGCGCGCCGAGCCCTTCGGGCTGCTGTTGCCGGTGGGACTGTCCTTCTTCACCTTCCAGGCGCTCAGCTACGTCATCGACCATTACCGGGGCGAGATTCCGAAGGAGCGCACGTACTTCGAGCACCTGCTCTACCTGCTCTTCTTCCCGCACCTGGTGGCGGGGCCGATCGTGCGCGCCTCGCACCTCATCGAGCGCTTCGACGACGTGCCCTCGCTGACGGCGGAGCAAGGGGGCCAGGGGCTGTACCGGATCGCGGTGGGACTGGCCAAGAAGCTGGTAATCGCGGACGTGCTGGGCAGTGGGCTGGTGGATCCGGTGTTCGCCACGCCGGACGCGTACACCTCGGCCGAGTGCTTCGTGGCGGCGGTGGCCTACAGCTTCGAGCTGTATTTCGACTTCTCGGCGTACTCGGACATCGCGATTGGGACGGCGGCGCTCTTCGGCTTCAAGTTCGAGGAGAACTTCAACCGGCCGTACCTGGCGACGAACCTGTTCGAGTTCTGGAGCCGCTGGCACATCAGCCTGTCCACGTGGCTGCGCGACTACCTGTACCGGCCGCTGGGCGGCAACCGGGTGTCCAAGCCGCGGGCGCTCTTCAACCTCATGGTGGTGATGGGGCTCGGAGGCCTGTGGCACGGGGCGGACTGGCGCTTCGCCATCTGGCCTGGCGCACGGGCGATGGAGTGCCAAAAGCCGAAGGAACCGAATGCTGGCCAAGCTCGCTATTTGAAATGCCAACGTGAGCAGGGTGATACTGGCGGTGTGCCACGTGAGTTGAGCGGATTAAAAAGGTGCTACGAGATACTTGTATCGTGCGCGTCTCCCGAAAGGGCTCGGCGACGACCTGATATTCGTCCTCATGGACGATGTACCCGGGCCGTCGTTCCTCGATGACGTCCACCTGGAGCCCATGCGCCTCCAGGACCCTGGCCAGCACATGCATGCGCGCGATGTGCTCTCTCGCCGTCGGCTTGAACCAGCTCAACGCGACATTCGCCGCATGACGCTTCCGCGAGCGGGAGAACATGTCGGGTCTGTCCAGATTGTCGAAAAGCCAGGCAAAGACTTCATCGCACACCTCCTGTTCCTCGGGCAGTAGAAGGTCATCGTCCCTGAGTTCCCTCAAGGCTTGCAGTATTCCCTGACGTCGGCCTGAATCCGGATCGAGTCTGTTGATGACGAAGCGGATGAACATCCCAGGCTCCAGGAATATCGGGGGGGAGTGCGACCTCACACGGAGTCCTTGAGTCTTCAGGCTATCCGCAGCGCGATCCAGGTTCCAGTCAGCTCGCCGATGTGGTTCTCCTCCGTGGGTCCGGGCACATGGGCGAAGTCCTTTGACTTCACCCCGTGGGGGTGAGCATCGAGCATCTGCTGCTGGAAGTACCTGTTCATGACCCGCTTCGGAGCCGCTCCCCACTCCCCATGACGACGCTCTCCTCGCCCCCTGTCTCTCGTTGGCGCCGCTTGCTGGCGGTGCTGCTCAGCATCACCCCAGGCTGTGGCCACGTGCTGTGGGGCCGCTGGCGGCGAGGGCTCGTGTGGCTGGGAGCCTTGTTGTTGGCGCAGGCCTCGCTGCCACTCACGGGCTTCGCCGGGCTGATGCTTGGGCTGGGGGTAATCCTCGGCGCGGCGGTGGACGTGGCGAGGCTGCCTCCGCCGGAGGCGGGCGTACCGCGGCTGTGGCGGGTGCTGCTGACCCTGGTGGGCTTCTGGATGGGGTCCGGCATCGTGGCGAGCGCCTCCCGCAGGTGGCTGGCCGAGCCCTTCACCATGCCCTCCGCCTCGATGCAGCCCACGCTCCTCCCGGGAGACCAGTTCTATACGGACAAGCGGGTGGCGAGTCCGTGGGGCCGGCCGCTGGAGCGAGGCGAGGTCATCGTCTTCCAGCATCCTGAGCAGTTCGGGCAGCGCTACGTCATGCGCGCGGTGGCGTTGGCGGGTGAGGCGGTGGAGGTGCGCTGCGGATGTCTCTCCATCGACGGCCAGACGGTGGACAGCCGCCCCTCCGGCGAGGAGTCCTCTTGCATGGACTCCATGGACTTCCCCACGAGCGACGGGTGCCCGGAGGGCATGGAGACACGCGAGACGGGGTGCGTGGTGCCCGAGGGACACGTCTTCCTGCTCGGGGACAACCGGGACAACTCCTGGGACTCCCGCTTCTGGGGGCCACTGCCGGTGGAGAACGTGGTGGGCGCGGTGCGCTTCATCCACTTCTCGTGGACACCAGGAGAAGGAATTCGTTGGGCGCGGCTCGGCACCAAGGTGCGCTGACCCGGCGCGCCTCCCCACCTGCACCGTTCGTGGTGCGGAGCAATACGCCTGGGGAGTGCGAGCGGATGGGACTTGCGGTAGCTTGCTGCTTCCAGCGGGATGATCACCGGGGGGCACCACATGGCGAAGGACTGGCACGAGACATTCAAGACGTGGGCGAAGCCACCGAGCGAGACGGAGGAGGCCAAGGGAAGCCATGCGGCGGAGATGATCCGCAAGGCCATCCGCGGCAGTGAAGTACTCGCGGTGAAGAACATCGACGTCTACGCCACGGGTTCCTACCGCAACAACACGAACACCCGCCTGGGTGGCGATATCGACGTGGCTGTCGTGCTCAAGGATGCGGCCTTCTACGATCTGCCGCAAAGCGGGCCGACCTTTCAGACGCTGGGCATCAAGGAGGGCGGAGTCGTCTATGGCTTCGCCCCCTTCCGCGAGGATGTGGGCAAGGCCCTTCGAGCCGTTTTCGGAGTGAGCAATGTCACTGCGGGCCCCAAGGCCTTCAACATCCGTGAGAACACCAACCGGATGGACGCCGATGTGGCGGTCTTCCTGGAGCACCGGCGGTACACGGGCGAGAAGAATCGTGACGGGCAATGGGTTTTCCACCGTGGGGTGGAGATGCGCCCGGCGTATGACTCCTCGCGCAGGATCATCAATTGGCACCAGCAGCACTACGAGCGAGGAGTCGCGCGCAACGATGCGACACGGCGGCGTTTCAAACGCATGACCCGTATCCTCAAGCGGTTGCGCGATGAGATGAAGGAGCAGGGCTCGTCCGAGGTCAAGGCGGAGGCGAACGCCGCGCCATCCTTCCTGCTCGAGTGTCTCGCCTTCAATGCCACCGATGCGTGCTTCAACCGTGTCGAGGGCAGTTACTATGAGGACGTGAAGGCGGTCATCCTCGAGTGCTGGAGCAGGACGCGGGATGATGCGCAGGGCGCCTCACTTGTCGAGGTCAGCGGGATGAAGCCGCTCTTTGGTCCGGGCCAGCCTTGGACCCGGACGGATGCCAACACGTTCCTGGCGCGGGCCTGGAACTACGTGGGCTTCAAGACGTAGGAGTCGCTGATGATCAACCGCTTCGCTCTCACCCTGATGATCTGCTTCGCGGCGGGTTCCTGGGCCCTCCTGCTGAGCGCCAACGGCTGGGTGATACCCCGCTCTTTCTTCGCCCCCCTCTCTGGGGTCGTCAGCGTGCTCTCCGTGGGATTGATGGCCTTCGACCGGTGGCTCTGGTCTCTGCCGGGGATCAACCAACTCGTGGACCGTCCTCGGCTGAAGGGAACCTGGAAGGGGACACTCGCCTCGAACTGGGTGAACCCCGAGACCACGCAGAAAGTGCCTCCTATCGAGGCGTATGTCGTCATCCGGCAGACGTACTCGACCCTTCACGTCCGGATGTTCACGCACGAATCCCAATCCATCACCCTCACTGCGACCATCATGCGAGATGCCGACGAGCAGTACACCCTGGCTGGCATCTACAGCAACGAGCCCAAGTTGTCCGTGCGTAGTCGCAGTCCCATCCATCACGGTGGGCTCAGACTGCGTATCGAGGGAAAGTCGCTGTCCGGCATGTATTGGACCGACCGCAATACCCACGGCGAGATGAGATTCGAACGGGTGTCGGACTCGTTGGCCCATGACTTCCAGCAGGCCCAGGCACTCTCGACGCCAGCGGTACGCTAGAGCAGGTTTTCGGCTCGAGCGTCAGGACAACACCCATCTCGGCGCGCCGCCTATCGCAAGCGCTGCCGCGTTGAGTGCCTATTCAATCGCTTGAAGCAAAACCGGCGGTTGGCGACGCGCTACGAGAAGCGCGCCGCCAACTACCTGGCGATGGTGCACATCGCCTCAATCCGGCTCTGGCTCTAATTTGCGGACACGCCCTAGGCCGTTCAGGGTGGAAGTGGTAGTCTCCCGCCCTGGGAGGTCCGACGGTTACGCCGAGCCGACGCCTCGGTGAGTTCGCACCGGCAGGCAGGTGGGACGTCCGGCTCGAACGTTGATGACGACGGATTGACCTGGGGGCAGAGCATGTCTCAATTCTGGACGCTGACTGGAGACTTCTCCGACTACATCGTCGTCCTCGCGAGAGACAGGGCACTGCTGGCCGGATACCCGCGTGCCTCCCCGTCGGCCATCAAGGACAGGCTGGGCTTCTGGGCCGAGAACAAGAAAGAACGCGAGATCCTCGAGAAGATCTACGCCGCTCTTCCGGGGAACGCCGTGAAGGTTTCCAAGAAGACCGCTGTCCAGGTCTCCACCCTGAAGACCGCTCTCGACAAAGCCTTCCTATATGGAGACCTCCTTGCATCCGAGGTCAAGTACCCCTTCGCCGTCTTGGGAGAGGTCGTCGTCCGCGCTGCAGATAAGGGCAAGCGCACGGCTCCCATCAACAAACCTGGCTTCATCGATAGTGACGACGGCAGCAATATTCGCACTGGGCCGTGGGAACTGGGCGGCCAGTTGGTGCGGACGAAGCCTCTGCCACCCGCGACCCCCGTGTTCGTGAGCGGGCCTCATCCCGACAAGCCAGAATGGTGGTACGTGACCGCGTATGCGAAGGACGGCATCTTCCGGGGCTACGTCCAGGGCTTCCGCGTCAACGTCGATCTGCCCGAGCCGACCGCCAGGTTGCACCAGCTCGAGGAGGGGGACACGGCCGAGGGGCTCGCGGTCAAGATGTTCTCCAGTTCGGTTCGCAAGGGCCACGATCTGCACTTCTACGAGAACGTCCTGCTGTACGTGAACCAGCTGAAGAAACGGCCGGGCATCACCGGCACCTACCGCGACCCGAGTTATTTCGACATCGTCTTCGGCGACACCAGAAGCAATATCAAGCTCATCAAGAAAGAGCGGATCTGGCTGGTGAGCCCCGCTTTCGCCAAGACACTCGAGGGCGTCGTGCCCTCGGGCTCGTTGACCGGCGGGATGGTCGCCGATCTCAAGGAACTCGCCGCGGCGATCGAGAGGGGCATCAAGCGGGCCGCCCAGTCCGTGGTGGACGTCCTCAAGAGCATCACTGACTCTCCGAAGTACATTGACAAGATTCTTCGCGAGGACGCAAAAGTCATCCGCGAGAACCTCGATCAAATCCTCGGCGTCATTGCGTTGTTCCTCCTGGCGGAGGGCGTGTCGGCGCTCCTTGCCGCGACTCCGACGCTCATTGGCCAGCTCGTCGCCATTGGCATCCAGCTCGTGTTGGCTGCGCTCGGAGCGGCGGCCCTGGCCGAGGGGCTCGTCACGGCGGCCGAGTATGGGGCGGAGTGGCTCCGCCTTGCGATTCATGCGGGCGGCAAAGCCGAGGACATCGCTCTCGCGAGCGAAGAGTTTCTCAAGATGTTACAGGCGATCGCACTGGCGGCCCTGTCGTACATGGGCGTCAAGGGGAATTGGAACAAGGCGGTCAAGCTCGGGAACTCGCTACCGCCCCCCTCCGCGATGGCCGTGGCAATCGCTCCCAATGGCACCAGGGTCGTGGTTGGGACTGCGCGGCCCATCACTGGGGTGGCCATTGTTCCGCCCGGAGCAAGCGGTCCGCTCGGCGCGGCGGACGCAGTGAAAATGCAGGCTGAGAAGAACGGCGGCTCGTCGTCGAAATCACCGAAGGCCAACGAGGAGGCCCCCGTCAAGAAGGCCGACGAAGAGGCCGCCGCCGAGAAGGCCAAGGACGCCGCTGCGAAGCAAGCCACGGAGATTGCTGCGGAAAGGGCCAAGTGGAGGAAACACGTCCATGAGGGTGACATCAAGCTCGACCCTCAATCGCCCTATCACCAGAAGTGGGATGGCAATGGTCTCCACAGCTGGGAAGGGGTCCTGAAGGTATGCAAACGAGATGGCTTCAATGTCGAACATGTCATCCAGGATCCGGTGACGGGCGTGCGACGCATCAAGCTCCGTCGTTCTGGGATCCACCCCAAGACGAAAAAGCCGGTCTCCGGCCTCGAAGACAAGACCATCTATCCGAAGGATCTTACCCTCACGCAGATCGACGCGGCTGGAGAGGCCGCACTGGAAGCTGCCGTCCAGAAGAATCCCGGCACCTCGTGGAGCCCACCTGGAAACACGATCAAGGCGGGCCAAGTGGTTCCTGTAAATGGCTATTTCAAGGCGCAGGTAAAGGTAGGAAATCCTCCCCGAACCCTCGAAATCGAAGGTTGGTATATAGAGGCGTCCAACGGGACGAAGATTATTAGATCGCACGCGCCCAAGTACGATATGAACTGGCCGGCTGTTGCACCAAAGGACTACTGAGATGCCAAATCCCGACAGCACTCTCCTCGCGCGAGCGGAACGTCGACTCCCCATTGACAAGGAAGTCCTCAAGTGTTGGCCGTGCGTTCTGCAGGGTCTTGAGCTTGGCTGGCTGGGTCGAGACGAAATCCGAGAGCTGCTCGCGGAGCTGCGCCAAGAGAACAGCTATGGCGTCCAGGAGTTGCAGTTCGAGCACCGTGGCGACCGACTCCACGTCTCGTTTCTCGATCAGCAAGCCGTATGTTCGCCAGCTGCTATGATCAAGGAGTTGGAGGCGCTCATCGCGCCGTGAGTCTCAGGGGCCCGGCGAAGCTCGCTGAATGGAGTGCGAGCGCCAGAGCTGGCTTGTTCAGTCACGCCGAAAGCGAGCGCTTACCGGCCGACCGGTGGGTCGCGTCGAGAAGGTCAGGTCGAGCGTTCCGTCGCTTCGCTCCGTCCGGCGCGCGCAGTCCTGCGTGCCCGAGGAGGTGTCAAAGAACTCGTTGCACTATCTCCCCCCCTCAGTCGTACCTACGAGTCGTCTGACACCCATCTCGGGCCCGCCTCCCCCGACCGATTGCCGTCAACGCGCGTCCAAGGCATCGAGCGCGGCAGAGGTCAACGCCACCACCGGTTTATCGGCACGATTCGATTCGCTGGTGCCAACCGGTACGCCCTTGAGGTCGACCTCGATGAACCTCCCCCCTTCGAGTCGAAAGCCGCCGCCACGCTCGAACATCACCAGCAGCGGCTCGAAGGGCTCCGCCGCCGAGCTCGGCACCTGCGGCAGCTTCGTGCCCGCATCCAGCAGCGTGGCGAAGTTCAGTGCCCGCATGCAGGTGCGTACCACCAACTCGCCTTGCGACTTGGCGGCAAGGTCAGCCTCCACTCGCCGAACCACGGCCGGGCTGGCCCGTATCTTCGGGTTGATCACCTCGGCAATGTCGAAGAAGGGCCATTGCTGTGCTTTCACAGCCGGGGCCCACCAGGCAGCGCGGCGCAGGTACTCGAACACCAGGGTCACCCGGGAACGGGTCTTCTCGTACGAACTCTCCCAATCGACGGCCATGATGCGCCTGGCGGTTGTGTCGGCGTGATCGGCCATTACTTCCACCTCTTCTTCATCTTCAAGATGTTTTGCACCAACCTATCCAAACCACTCTTCCAGCTTGTTGGCGGCGACCACCACCTCGTCCCCCCTTGTTCCGCCGAGCGTCGGTGGGCGCGCAGCCCGCCCCTGTCCCCGCCCTGCTCAAATCCCCTGACACAGGTTCCCCGCCTGGGTGATTCAAACCTCCTCGAACCGGGCACCCGTCACGCCCAGTCGTTGCATCGCCTCCTTGATGCTTTCCGAGACGATGAGGGCAATCTCCCATCCCCAGGGACGGAAGATACGGGCACCTCCGACCTGTGTGGGAGTGATTCTCAAGCCGTACACGGAAAAGTATCGCCCGGTCTTCTCTGGAACTCCGTCTTCGGGCGTCCAGTAATTGACCTCTTCGCAAGCGGCATCATCGATGCACTTCACGATGCTCAGCACATTCAAGAGGCAATATGGCTCGGGCTGTGTCTCAACATTCGCCGGGATGAGCTGGACATCGGCTGGCGCCAGCTCGGCCAGGACCGAGGCCACCTTCTTGTGGACGACCAGCGCTGTATCCGCCAGGGAGAAATCGAGCGCTCTTCCGGGCTGTAGGAAGGGAACTCGAACAGGCCCGCTAACGCGAAGTGGATGACCCGCGAGAAATACGCCACTCAGAGGCTGGCCCGTCCGCTCATCGGTCGGGGTTCCCAGTATCCATCCACCAGGGACATTCACATCGTCCATCAACTGGAAGTAGCGCATTCGCTGGGTGTTCCTATCTTGCCGCTGGCGTCGTCATCCACTGGTTCAGCCTTGTTCCAGGAGTCGAGCACTCCGGCAGTGGCCAGTGTCCGTCCTGTCCGCGCGACGAGATGGTCGTAGTCCGCCAGGGCCTTCTCCGCGCCCGCGAGCTTGTCGCTGAGCAGGGCCCACTGCTCCGGCGTGAGTTGGCCACGGGTCGCCGTCAATGCCGCCTTCGCATGGGCCAAGCGCATGGCGATCTCCGCGCTCGTGTCGCCGTAGGCGGGGCTTGCCCCGAGGAGAAACGCGGCCACCGCGAGCCATGTCCCGATTGCCTTCGCCAACATTCCGGCCTCCTCGGCGTTCGCGAGCGTACCCGCACAGCGGGGCTCGGAGCCATCGCCACCGTTTGCCGTCATGGCGGCACCGTGGTCTCCGTCCCACTTCCACCCGACGTGACGTCCGCAGTAGGCTGCGCCGCATCACCTCTTGAGAGGGCTCTCACATGGGCAACAGCCACGACCGGACGGGTGGAAGACTCGGGCCGTATCTCCTCGACACGCGCTACCAGGAGCTCGATGAGCCCGGCGGCCAGGTCTACGCGGCCCACCACGTGGACACCGGCCGCCCCGCGCTGGTGCTCGTGCCGAAGCCCGAAGACACCTGGGCACCTCGCAGCGACTGGACCGCGCGAGTCACCTCCCAGGTGTCTCCTCCCTTCCTCGCCACGGAGTTGGAGCGTCCTCCTCCGGCCGACGCCGACGCCCTCTCCGATGTGGACCTGGGATTCATCCGGCTCGCGGGGGCCATGGCCGCCGTGGAGGACCGGGAGGATGCGAACACCGCGTTCACCCAAATGCCCACGCCCCCGCCCAGCGAGAGACACACAACACGGGTCCCGGGCTGTCGGCACGTGGGGACGGGTGCACTCGTCGCGGGAGTGCTGGTGCTGGTGGCCGTGGTGCTCTGGCCCCGCGGCCTCGGTTCTCCGGTGCGGGGAGCGGACACGACCGAGCCCACGCCCGCCGAGCCCACCTTCTGGGCCGACCAGGCAGACGTCGATTCCGCCATTGGCTACCCCATGCCCAAGGACCCGTTTCCCGGGCAGCTGAAACCTCCTTGCGGCAGTGAGGCCTACGTGGAAATCCGGGGCGCCTGCTGGCACCAGGGAAAGCACGATGCACCCTGCCCCAAGGGCACCGCCGAATACGAGGGCAAGTGTTACATGCCCGTGCGCGCCAAAAAGCCGGAGCCACGCTCGCTCGAGCCCTGACACCGCGTCCCACCGCCGAGCCGTTCGCGCTCTCCGGCAAGGGGTGAGACGCTCCCTACGAGTCGTCTGACACCTGCGGAGGGGTGACGGATGTGCGGGGGCTATCGCACGTGCCCGAGCGACAATTCGTGTCACTCGAGTTCATTGGCGCCCACGAGAAGGACTCGCAGGTCCTCGGGAATCGGCATGGGGGTGAGAATGCCCACGTTGGCGCCTCCCGTGTTGCCGAGTGGTGCCCGGCCGAGCAACGAGCCAGGCCCGGCCACCAGGACTCTCGCGAGCTGTCCGAGCAGCTCGCGCCCATCTCCGCGCCGCCACCCGAAGGCGAACATGAGGCAATGCACCCAGACATGGGGCCCGGCATACGCCTGGCTCAAGATGTGGGCCCGCTCAAGGTGACGCCAGGCACGCGGCAACCCACCCTCCCGCTCCGCCTCGACCGCCTGGCGCAACTCGGCCTCGAACGCGGCACGCAGCTTCGACTGCATCGGCATGATTTTCCTCCTCCGTGACCACGTCACCTTCTCGCGAGGGGGGAAGCACGCGCTTGTAAGAACTCGCTATTCCGCCGGGGGGAGGACCCACCCGACCACGCCGGCAACCTCCGAGGGAGACAGCCCGAACATGCGGCGAAAGACGTGGCTCAGATGGGCACTGTCGGTGAAGCCCGCCACGTGCGCCGCGTCGGTGAGAGTCGAGCCATGCCTCAGGGACTCGGCGGCGCGGAGAAGCCTCAGCCACAGGATGTAGGGCCGGAGCGGGAGGCCCACCTCGGCGCCGAAGAGATGGGAGAGCCGGCTGGCGGAGAGCCCCACCCGGGCGGCGAGCACCTCGAGGCGCACGTCGTCCGCGAGCATCCCTGGCAGGAGGCGCAGCAGTCGCTTCACCGCCGGATGAGCGGGTCGTGGGTCCGCCACGTCCACCTGGAGCGCGAGCGTCATCGCCCGCGCGAGCGCCTCGGCCTCGTGCCAGTGCCGTGGCAGCGCTCGTGGGGCAAGCGCCACGAGACGCTCACCCGCCCGCTGCCAGTCGGCTACCGAGTCCCTGGCCAGACCGAGCGTCCGGAGGCTCCGCCCGACGAGGTCATCCGGGGAGACATGCAACAGCACCGCGGCACTGGCCGCACCGAGCACCGCGTGCCCCACATCCGGCGGGATGACGGCCGCCTCGCACTCCTTGACCCGCTGGTGGCAGTCCCCTAGCGCGACCGGCTCCCCGAGCGAGAGCACCAACTGAAAGCTGTGGTGGGCATGCAGCCGCGTCTCGCCCAGGGGTCCCGCGTAGAGCAGGCGCCCGGTCCCGAAGAAGAGATGCCCTCTCCACTTGGGATTCGCGGCCACGCTGCCTTTGTAGCGCATCTGGGCGGAGGTGTTTGACATCTTCTCGAGGCTCACTGCTCGGGCGGCCCCCGTCAGCGGCCCTCCTCGGCTCCTCCGCTCCGAGGAGGTCCGAGGAGGTGTCAAAGAACTCGTTGCACTACCTCACGCCCCCCGAGTCGTACCTACGAGTCGTCTGACACCCATCTCGGGTGCGGCGGAGGTGCGCTGGCGGTTCCCCAAGGGGAAGGCCTGTACATGATGGGCACGGGTGGCACACTCTTGTTTTCGGAAGGCGCTGGCGCATTGAGCCCGGGGGCCTTCGCTTCCGTGGGCCTGGGGGTGGACCATGCGCGCTGAGCTACCAGGGACAAGGGGAACGGGGCTATTGCTCGCCCTGGCCATGCTGTCCAACGCCTGTGCATCGCCGAGGAGGCCAACGCCTGGCCGGGGGATGAGCCTGCACTACACGCCGCGCGAGGCCACGGAGACCGCGCTGGCCGGAGGATCGGGCGAGGCGTCTCCGCTCACCCGATCCTCCCAGACCAGGCCCGACAGTGCGGAGCGGCAGCACCGGCGCCGGGACTCGCGGGAGGCCGTGACGGCGGCGGGTCCTGGCCGGGTGGAGGGGAATGCGTGGCTGAGCACCCTCTCAACCCATGTGGCGTTTCTCGGTGCCGTGGACGAGGTCTCCACCTCCTCGCGCCGCGTCTCCAGCGAACTCTCCAGGCTCAAGGCCAGCCACCTGGGCATCGCCGGCGCAGGCAGCGGCATCTTCGTCCGCTACGTCGAATATGGAGAACGTCAACGGCGGTGGATTGACGCCGAGCTCGCCGCCACCACCCGGCTGGCCACTGCCGCCTCGGAGGTGGAGGACTCGGACATGCGGCTCGCCCTGCTGCGTCTGGCCGGCCCACGGCTGGAAGCCGCCATGATGGGCTCCATTCTCCTGGCCGTCTGGGTTGACTTCCTCCACCTCACCGACGCCGCGCTCTCCCGGCACCTCCTTGGAGTGGAGACGCTGTTCGTGAAGATGGACCGCATCCAGAAGATGCTCGAGCCCACCATGACGGCGCTCTCCTCGTTGGAGCCGGAGCAGGTGGAGGCCGCGGCGCAAGACGTCCCCGCCCTGGTCGGCCACCTCACCGGCGAGTTCGCCGCACTCCGTGAGGCCATACGCAAGGGGGCGGAAGTCCTCCAGAAGGCGCTGGCACTGAAGGATGCCATGGAGGCCCTCACCACGCTGTCGGCGCTGAGGTTCTCCCTGCCCCGGCTGCTGCCGCGAGCCGGTCCCGCCACTCTCGGCGTGGGCTTCATGGTGAGCACCAACGGCGTGATGATGGGCACACGGCTCATCGTCTCCGCCGAGTGGGTGGAGATGATGCGCCAGTTGGTGCGAGCGGGCGTCCTCTCCGTGCCTGCTGTCACCGCCGCCGTGCGGATTCAAGCCGGCCATGTGATGATGGCCGAGGCGCACGGCGAACTGCCCAAGGGCGTGCGCGAGGCGCTCGGCGATGGGCCCGAGGTGCGGGGCATGCGCGTGACGGGCAAAGCGGGGGCCGGTATGGCCGAGCCCCCCCGACACCACGTCCTGCCCAAGGAGTTCCGCGAGTGGTTCGAGAAGCGCGGCTTCACCGGCGAGATGGAGATCGACCAGTTCTGCGTCAGGCTGGAGCAGGCGCACCACGAGGCCATTCACGGTGGCGGCGACTGGAAGCTGGGGCGCACATGGCCCGGTGAATGGAACCGGATGATCATGAAGACGCTGGACAAGGCCGAGGCCAGAGCTGGCCGGATGTTGACGCGAAATGAGATCCTGAACATCGTCGCGAAGGCGATGGAGGACTACTTCATCCCGATGAATTTCATCCCGTGGAGAGGGCCATGAGCGACGGACATCCTTTTCAGGGCAACTGGGTGGCACGCCTGTACGAGCGGGTCCGCGAGCGGGGTTACGATTCGCTCACCGCCTTCGCGGATGCGCGCCCCACCATGCCACTGCATTTGCTGGCCAAGGAACTGGGCAAGGACGATGTTGCTGGGGTGCAGGTGCTGCGCGGGCTGCTCGCCGAGGCGGAGCGACGTAAGCAGGTCACACGCTTTGTCCGCGATGTATTCGTGCGCCTGTGGACCCAGAGCGTCCCCGAGGGTTGGCCGGTAGTGCTGGACGACGCCAACCGTTTCAAAGTTGCCGAGGCACTCGGCCGATGGTCCGCGTACACCCCTGAAACTCACGAGGAGCGCGTCACGAAGGCCGGCGATGCGCTCCTTGCTACGCCACCGTCGCCCGGGTGGCGCCCGCTCGGCCCCGACGACGAGCTGCTGCTCACGCTCCTGCCCGACAAGGAAGTTTGATCCTCCCCTGTGGACCTCACCCGCTGGACTCCCCCAAGCGGGAGCAGAGCCGAAGCCACAGGAAAGCCCCAAGCGCTCTCGTCGGCCCCTCTGCACCAACCCTCCACTATATCCCGGTGGCCGCCCAGGGAGTGTACAGCAGCGAGTGGGTCCCCATGACGAGAAAGCTCGGCCTCAAATGGTTGCCGCTGTTCTGCACCGGGCTTCCCGGCTCAGTGGCTCCTCTTCGACGGCAGCGGCTTGAAGGCAATGCCGTCCAAGCCCAGGCGTTGGTAGGCGCCGGCAAAACGCTCGGTGCAGACGATCACCGTGGAGAAGTCCTCCAATCGAAATAAGTCCAGGTCCCTCTGAATAGTGGTGGCATCCACCAGGAGGTCATCGGGAAGGGGAATACGGCCCCGACCACAGCGCGAGCAGGGCGGTTGATAATGAGGCAGGCAATCCCGGTGCAATCGGCCCGTTGGGAGAATTTGCAGTTCGAGCAACTCGGGCGAGTTGCGCTGGCGGAAACGAACCTCGGTGTGGCACCCCTCGAGTCCTCGCAAGCCCTCCGACTGAAGCTTCACCAGCGCCTCGCGCCGCGCCAGGAGCCACCAGGGATAAGGAGACACCAGCTGCCCGAAACGACCCTGGCCCCTACCCACCAGTGGGCCAAAAGTCGTACCCGGTTCCAACAGCGCACCAGGAGGCAGCAGGGGACGAACCAACTCACACAGCCGTTCGTACTCCTCGATGGGCTCGGGCCGAGCCTTCTCGAAATCGGCCAAGGCGGCCACTGGGGTCAGGTCCACGCATGGATAAGCGAACCCGGCACTCCAGGTGGACTTGCAGACTGGGCAATTGCGAATGCCTGGCAGCTTCCACTTGTGTGCGGCGTCAACGAAGCCCGTGTGCCCCGCGGCTCTGTCCTCGTCAATGGTGAAATATCGCATGCACGTGCTCGCCCCCCTACCGCTCATCGCAAGAGTAGGGCTCGAATGGACCATTCACTCCAAACCGCATCATGAGTTCACCCGCGAACCGCCAGATGTCCTCCGCGTTGGCGATGGTGCGGTTCTTTCTCATGAACTGCCGCCACGCTTCATTCCATTGTCCTCCCTTGGGTTCGCCACTGTGCAGCCATTGGTGGAAACTCCTCGGTAGTCGGATGGTGAAGGCATGGATATCAATATCCCTGCTGCCAAACCATTCGGCCAGTTCCTTTTGCTGCGGGAAGATGTGGTGCTTCTCGAGGGGCTCACGCGGAGGGGAGAGGCACTGGTGGCGGAAGAGCCTGGGCGCGCTCAGCTCCCGCGTCTTCCAATTGTGCCAGGGGATTTCGAATACAGGCTCAACCCCGGAGGGCACGGCGAGAGGATGTCCCCACCAGCGGCTCGCACTGGGACCCGCCACCAAGGGCACGCGGAACATCGGGGCGGGCGCGGGCGCCGGGATCATCGCCTGCGCTAGCCGCACCGGGAGGGCCTCCGCCTCCACCACGTCCTGGCAACGCCAGATGGCGCAGTGCTCCTCGTCACACAGCGGCACCACGCACGTGGCGTCCGCGCGGGCCTCCACCCATGAAGAGGACACGACATCGGGCGCCCCAGCCTCCTCACGCACCATGAGCGCGGAGGAGGCACAGGCGCTCAGCAGCACGCCGAGGAGCGCAAGCCCCACTCTGGAGCGCAGAAAGCTCATGCGACCATCCTACGTTCGCCGCGTGGACATCCCACGCTCGAAAAACGCCCCCGCTCAGCGGAGCTGGAGAAGCACGCGTGCTCCGACTGGAGCACGCCCAGCAGCTCGCGGCGGTGAGCCTCCGACAGCGCCCCGGAGCAGCGGACCGGGGGCCACACGGCCGTTTCGGGGGCGTGCCATTCGTGAATCGCGTTCACAGGTGTTACCCCCCACTGGAAATGTTCGCGCGGGCAGGTGGGCGCTATTTCCCTGGGCGAGTCGGACATCACCTCCACCACCGCCAGAGCACCCGCATGAACCGCACCTTCAACCGAATCGCCGCCTCCCTGTTGGGGCTCTCCTCCCTCCTGGTCGCTCCCGGGTGCACCCATGCACATGCGGACGGGATTGTCTTCAAGAACCAGGGCGACCTGACCTGGGAGCAGATGCTGCCCGAGTTGGGTGGGGACTCGCCCCGTTTCTCCATCCTGCGCGTCGACCCGGAGACCCAGGCGACGACGCTGATGATCGAGTTCCCCCAGGCGCTCTACATCCCGAAGCACACGCACCGCAAGAGCGAGACGCACGTCATCCTCGGGGGAGCGCATGTCTTCGAGTACGACGGCCAGCGCTTCGATGTGAAGGAGCACGGCTACATCTACATGCCCGGCACGTTCGTGCACGAGGCCTGGGTCCCCGCGGGCTCCAAGGCGGTCATCATCCTTGAGGATGGCTGGAAGGTGGATTGGCTCAACGGCGGCCCCGGCAAGGATGACGTCGGCAAGGGCGCCCCCGGCCTGTAGGCCCTCCCCGTTCCACCCAGACACTTTTCCAACCCAAACACTTCTCGACACGAATCTGGAGCGATCATGGACTTGCAACTCAACAAGAAGACGGCGCTGGTCACGGGCGGCACGGCGGGCATCGGACTGGAGATCGCGCGCACGCTCGCGGTGGAGGGGGCCGAGGTCCTCATCACCGGCCGCTCGCGCACGAAGCTCGACCAGGCGGTGGAGGACATCCGCGCTTCCGGCGGCAAGCACATCCGCGGCGTGGTGGTGGATGTGACGGCCGCCGAGGGCCTGCCCCAACTGCGCGACGCGGCGCGCGACGTCGACATCCTCGTCAACAACCTCGGCGCTTATGAGAGCAAGGCCTTCGCCGAGATCTCCGATGACGACTGGCTGTCCTTCTTCAACGTCAATGTGATGAGCGGCGTGCGGCTGGCGCGGGCCTACTTCCCGGGCATGCTCGAGCGGGGCTGGGGGCGGATCATCTTCATCTCCAGCGAGTCCGCGCTCACCATCCCCCCGGACATGATCCACTACGCGACGACCAAGACGGCGCAGCTGTCCATCGCGCGGGGTCTCGCCCAGCTGGCCAGGGGCACTCGGGTGACGGTCAACTCGGTGCTGCCAGGGCCCACGCGCTCGGAGGGCATCGTCGACTTCCTGCGCAGCGTGTCCTCCAATCCCAGCGCCCCACCGGAGGCGATCGAGGCCGAGTTCTTCAAGAACCACCGGTCGGCCTCACTCCTGCAGCGGATGATCGAGCCGCAGGAGATCGCGAGCATGGTGGCCTATCTGGCGAGCCCCCTGTCCGCCGCGACGAACGGGGCCGTGCTCCGCGCCGAGGGCGGTCTCGTCAACACCATCAGCTGAGCAGGGAGCCGCGGGGGGGAAGGACCGGCCGAGCCTTCTCGAAATCGGCCAAGGCGGCGACTGGGGTCAGGTCCACGCGGGGATGCCACTTTGGCGCGTTCCCGGCCCTTCTGTTTCTCTTATACATCCTCAAGGACCTAGAAGAAATATTGGCGACTACTTGAGAAACGGAATCGTCCTGGCCGGATTGGGCGAGCAGCCTCCGTTGAGGCACACCACGTCGAGTTCCGGGTTGATGCCCAGGGCCGGGTTCCTACAGTCGTCGGTCGTGCCGCACGGCACCGCGGGAGACAGGCCCAGCACCCGGTATTCGGCCGTGCAGGAGCCATCACCAAACACCAGCGAGCCCTCGAACGTGGTTCCCGGGGCCGACGGCGAGGAATACACAGACACGTTGCTGAACTGGTAATCCACCGTCCGCGCGGGCAATGGACCGCCGCTGGCGTCCGCCACGGCCTGGGCCTCGATCGAGATCCGGCTGAAGGACGGCGCCAGGCACACGTCCCGGTCGTCCGGCTCCTGGGAGAACGCCGACAGGGCCGTGGCCAGCGCGGAGGCCCGGAGCGAGCCCGTGGGATCCGTCGGGCTCGAGGGATCCGCCGGAGGACTCAGCGTCACCCGGGGCCGCCGGGTGCCCGTCGTGTCGATGTAGGTCGTCAGCGCGACCGCCGCGAGGGGACGCAGGGCCACGGAGGCCGGTGCCTGGGGATCCTCGCTCACGGGGAGCATGTACTTGAACACCCCGAACTGGTCCGCGGTGAGGGTTTCGCACGACCGGGAGACATCCACGGGGTGCTTCGGAATGTAAGCGACCTGCCAGAGCCCGTCCTGGATCTGACAGCCGGGGGAGGGCTGTTGCACGGCGCAGCCAGACAGGCCGCCGGCCGTGCCCACCAGGACCATCAGGGTCGCCATCTGCATGTTCATCGCGCGTCGCTCCAATCCACGGGAGGGCTAGAAGGTGTACCGGAGGCCCAGACGGATCTGCCGCGGGCTCTGGTAGGCGGTGGGTTGTTTGAAGTTCTTGTTCACGTCGTCCGCGGACAGCTTGCCGGCGGGCAGGCCCGTGGCGGGGTCGAGGACGGTGACCTGGTCCGCCGTCAGGGCCCCTCCGGCCGTCTTGCCCCCCGTGATGGGGAGCACGCCCTGAAAGGTATAGGCCTCGTCCACGGCCGTGACCTGCTGGAAGTTGAAGAGGTTGAACACGTCCACGCTGAACGACAGCACGTGCGTCTTGTCCAGGCGGTAATCCACCCCGGCATTCGCATCGAGGGTGTGCACCCACGGCGTGCGGCCCGCGGAGCCACGGGCCAGGATGAACGCCTCGTTGGGGCCGTAGATCGGGTGCGCGCCGAGGTAGCTGATGGGAATGCCGGAGTTGCCGCGGTACGACAGCCCCAGGCTCGCGCTCAGTGCCCGGGAGATGTCGAACTGCCTGGCGCCAAACAGCTTGATGGCATGGGGCCGGTCGAAGGGCAGCAGCCCCACGCGGTTCTCCATCAGCGTCACCAGGTCGAAGTCCGAGTTGAAGTTCGGATCCAGTTGATTGTTCTCCGGGCGGAACAGACCCGAGTAATTGCCATACAGCCGTGACCAGGTGTAGCTCGCCTGCGCCAGCCAGCCCTCGCTGAAGGTGTGGCTGAGGAACACCGTCACCGCGTCGTAGTCGCGCACCCCCTTGGGGAACTCCTGGGCGAAGCCCACGCCCGGGTTGCCCAGGAAGCGCGTGTTGCCCCCATCCCGGCTCATGTCCTCGATGATCAGGTTCATGGAGCGGTGCATGTAGGACGCACCGACGCGGAGGTGGGTCAACAACTCGTACTCGGCGCCCAGCAGCACTTCGTCCGAGGACTGGGGTTGGAGGGTGGGCTCCACCGGCACGAGGTCGGCCTTGCCGCCGGAGTGCAGGAAGCTCGGGTCGAAGAGCGCGGGGCCCGCGTCGCCGTTGAACAGCTCCAGGTTGGAGTCCGCCAGGCAGGTGGCCTGACCTTCCCGCGTCGGGAGGGTGTCCGGATCGCACCTGCCCATGCCCGCGGCATGCTTGGCCACATAGCGCGGCTCGAGCGGGAAGGCGCGGTCCAGCACGTTGATGGGCATCTGCTCGTAGTAGCGCGCGAAGTTGGCGTAGAGCTTCATGCGGCCGTTGGCCAGCGGGTCCACGACCACCCCCAGGCGCGGCGAGAGCTCGTGGGGCAGCGTGAAGGCCAGGTTGCCGTCACCGCCGTAGAGCCATTGGGTGTCGTAGCGCACGCCGACGTTGAGCGTCACACGCTGGCCGATCGTCCAGCTGTCCTGCAGGAAGCCACCCGACGTGTTGCTGCCGGTCACCGAATGCAGGTAGGGCAGGCTGGTGGCCATGTCCGGGCCGGACAGATAGCCAAAGCGGCGGACGTCCACCCAGTTGGCCCCGTTGGTGGCCTCGAGCAGGTACACGGACCCCGAGTAGGCCTTGAGATTCTCATAGCGCAGCAGCTCCACGTCCGCGCCCAGCTTGAACACATGGGTGCCCAGGGCCTTGAGCAGGTAGGTGGCCTTGGCGTTGGCCTGGACGCGGTCCAGCCGGGCCGTGTTGATGTAGCCAGGCCCTCCCGCGAGGTACGAGTACACCGGGCAGGCCACGAGCCCCGTCGTGTCCCCGTTCTGGGTGCACGCCGCCTGGGCCTGGGTGAGGTCGGGCTCGTAGGCGTAGATGGGCCGCGGGGCCATGTAGTTGACCGCCGCCAGGCCCGCCAGGCCCGAGGAGGAATCCACCCGCGAGCCGTCCGAGGGCAGCAGGGACGACGTCTGGTGGAACCAGCCGAGGGTGGCGTCGAGGAGGAGTCTCTTGTCGGCGGAGGAGCCCGCGTACTTGAGCGCGGTGGACGTCGTGCTCGACGCCGCCTCGGTATAGAAGTTCTCGGCGCCGGGGTGGCCAGCGAGGACCGGGGGCACGACGCCCGTCAACGGGTTGATGGAGAGGGTGCCCCGTCCTCCCGTCGTGCTCGGCGTGCCAGAGACGGACAGGGAGAGCTGGTGCTCCGGGTTGAACAAATACGTCAGCTTGCCGAGATACTGCAGGCTTCGCGCCTGGGCGCCGATCCGCCGCACCGAGCCTGGAATCTCCGTGAACAGGTTGATGCCGCGGTCATCTGTCTTCACCACGACCTTGCCCGAGGCGTCGAGTTCCGTCTGGTAGGCGTTGATCGAACGCGTGTGCGTGTAGTGGCTGTAATTGGGAGACACCCCGGCGAAGAACCACAGCTTGTCCTCGAGGATGGGACCGCCGAGGGTGGCACCCACGTCGCCCAGCACGTCCAGGGCGTTGCGACCGGCGATCACCGAGGAGGCGCTGACCACCTGGGTCCGGGTGGCCTCCAGGGCTCCCGGAGTGACGGTGCCGAAAACGGAACCGTGGAACTCGTTGGAGCCGGACTTCGTCACCGCGTTGAGCACCCCGCCCGTGGAGCGGCCGTACTCCGGCATGTAGCCGCCGGTGATGATGTTGATGTCCTGCACGAACTCCACGCTCAGGGGGCTCGCGTTGACGCCGAAGGCGGGATCGTTGTTGGACAGGCCGTCCACCACGTACCCGTTCTCCGGGGAGGTGGTGCCGTTGAGGGACACGCCATACGCGTCGTTCTGGGCGCCCGGCGCCAGTTCCGCGAGGCTCTCGAAGGAGCGGGCGGCGCCCGCCTTGCCGCCCGGACGGTTCACCGCGATGCGCCGGATGAAGTCCTGGTCGACGTTGAGGCCCGTCGCCGTCGAGCCCACGTCGAGGGTCGGCGCCACGCCCTCGAGGTCGAGCGTGAGGGACCGCGAGGCGTTCTCGGGCAGCAGCTCCACGTTGACGCGCAAGGTGCGGTCCAGCCGCAGCTGGATGTCCGAGCGGGAGTAGGGGCTGAAGGCTTCCTTGTCGAAGCGCAGGACGTACACACCCGGTGGCAGTTGGGGAAGGCGGTACTGCCCCTGGGCGTCCGTCACCACCGCCTGTTCCCCTTGGAGCCCAGGCGAGGTGGCCGTGATGACCACGTCCGGAACTGGCTTCCGGGTCTCGGCGTCGAGCACCGTTCCGAGAATCACGCTGTCCGCGCTCGCCACCGTCCCATAGGACAACCCCGCGGCCACGATCGCTCCCGTGGCTCGGAGACTCCGCCTTGCCTTCATGCTGGAACCCCTCGCAACCCCAAAGGAGCGCGAAAATAGCCGAGGCGCACCCGTTGTCACGGTGGATTCTGGCCCTTTGTCGCCTTGCGGCCTTTACTCATGCCGCGAGGTTCCAGTCCTCGTGGATTGAAGTTTTCGTTGCCCTTCAGGTTGGGGCGAGTTCCTGACGCTCAGGCCAGCACCTTGAGGGCGCGGCGGTAGTACGCCAGGCGGCGGGCCAATCCGTTGTAACCGCCGTTGATGCGGCGGGTGAGCTCCCGGAAGTTGCCCTGGTCCGCGTAGCGGTTCAGCTTGCGGCTGGTCCAGAACCACGCGGCCGTGCGGAAACCTACGTCCACCGCGGCAGCGCGCTTCGGGTTGTTTTCCAGGTCGATTTTCAGCGCCTTGCCCGCGGCGCGGTAGTTGCTGCGGCCGGTGAGCTGGATGGGGCCACGGCCCTTGTAGCGCCTGCCATCCCCCTTGTGGATGTTCCCGAGGTCCCTTCGCCCCTCGTAGTCGGCGCCCGAAGCCTGCTCCTCGAAGTAGACGAGCTCGCCGCTCTCGTGCGCGAGCTGCGCCAGGAATGCCGCCTGCCGCTTCCGCGTGGTGATGGCTGCTTCCAACATCGCCTTGTTGAGGTACGGCAGGCACTGCTTCGCCCGCGCGGTGGGCAGGTGCGTCATGATGGCCTGGAGCTGTGCCAGGGTCACCCCGCCCTTCTTCAGCGAAGGCTTCGGCGGGGGCGTCACGCTGCTCACCTTCGCGCCTAGCTTCACGAAGGCCGCGCGCGTCAGGGGTCCGTAGAAGCCGGTGGCTGGCACGCTGTGACTGGCCTGGAACTTCGTGAGGGCCTGCTGCGTCCGGAGGCCGAAGTTCCCCGGGCCCGTGTTCATCTGGGCTTGCGTCATGTGGCCCAGCTTCACCAGCGCGGCCTGGAGCTGCCGCACTTCCGCCCCTTTGGAGCCGCGCTTCAGGTTTCTCGCGGGCAACGCCATACCGCTCAGCGCGCCCATGGGCTTCGACGCGGGTTCCTTAGCCGCGATGTCTTGGGATGACTGTGTATCAAGCAACATGACGTCCTCCTGAAGTCAGATTGATTCTTCACAGACCCAGCTTCTTGAATGCCGCGGTCTTTCACCGCATGTCTGGCGACAATGCTTGTCGAGCCGCGGGAGCAGGCGTCGCCATGATTGCCCTCCTTCTTCAGGTGCCAATCGATGGATGAGCGTGGGCGAGAATGTGACACGCAGCCCGTCTCGCCCTCCTGCGGGCATGAGAGCGTCCGGTCAGCACCCGCCGCCTGCCGGACCTGGCACGGGACCGCAAGGCCGTCAGGACACACGAACCTGCCGGGGGTTGCACGCCTTCACCGCCGACTGGTTCAAGAAGCGCGGCGTCGCCCTCGTGCCACGGATTCAGGCCTGGATGTGCTTCCCTCGGGCGTGGAGGGAGCCCCACTGCCATTGCACGTCATGCACGTGGAAGGCGGAACGGGCTTTCCCGCCAACCCCATCGCGGTCTTCTGACAAGCACGAGCGGGTGTCGTGCAGGGGCACCCCCTCGCCCATGCTGGGGGTCCACCACGTCCAGACGGGCGTGGTTTCCCTCCCGGTGCGGCCGCACCAGCACGGGGAGCACCGGGTCCAACGTCTCAGTGGAACCACCCTCCCCACCACCTTCTCGCCTTCATAAGGCGTTCGCGCGGTAAGCCCACGGACCCAGCGACCTTTCGCTGGGTCGCGCATCCTGGCTCCCAATAAGGAGCAAGCCATGCCGACTCTCTTCGATCCGATCCGACTTGGCGCCATCGAGGCGCCCAACCGCATCCTGATGGCGCCCCTGACGCGGGCCCGGGGCACGCGCGATCACGTGCCCACCCCCATCATGGCGGACTACTACGCGCAGCGCGCCAGCGCGGGGTTGATCATCTCCGAGGCCATTGGAATCTCCCAGCAGGGCCTGGGCTGGCCCCATGCCACGGGGCTGTGGTCCGCCGAGCAGGTCGCCGGCTGGCGCAAGGCCACCGATGCGGTCCACGCCGCCGGGGGCCGGATCGTGGCGCAGCTCTGGCACATGGGCCGGATCGTCCATCCGAGCTACCTCGGGGGTGCACAGCCGGTCTCGGCCTCCGCGACCACGGCGCCCGGCCGCGCGCACACCTACGAGGGCAAGCAGCCCTATGCGCAGGCGCGGCCCCTGCGCCTGGACGAGATTCCGGGCCTGCTCGAGGACTACCGGCGCGCCGCGAGCAACGCGATGAAGGCGGGCTTCGACGGGGTGCAGCTGCACGCCGCCAATGGCTACCTCATCGACCAGTTCCTACGCGACAACTCCAACCTCCGCGACGATGCCTATGGCGGCCCCATCGAGAACCGCATCCGCCTGCTGCGCGAGGTGACGCGGGTGCTCATCGACACGGTGGGCGCGGACCGCACGGGCGTGCGCCTGTCTCCGAATGGTGACAGCCAGGGCGTCAACGACAGCAATCCCGAGCCCTTGTTCGTCGCCGCCGCCCAGGCGCTGTCTTCCCTGGGCATCGCCTACCTGGAACTGCGCGAGCCGCCACTCGATGGCACCTTTGGCAAGGGGGAGCGGCCGCCCCTCGCGCCAGCGATCCGCCAGGGTTTCAAGGGCGTCTTGATCCTGAACTCGGATTACGACCTGGCGCGGGCCCAAGGGGAGCTGGACGCGGGCGTCGCCGACGCCATCTCGTTTGGCCGTCCGTTCATCTCCAACCCGGACCTGCCGCACCGTCTGGCCAGGAAACTGCCGCTCGCCAAGGACAACATGGCGACCTGGTACTCCCAGGGGACGGAAGGCTACGTGGACTATCCCCGCGCCTCCTGATCACGGCCCCCCACCCGCCCGAATCTCTCGGCAAGCCGCCGCCTCCCAGACGGCCGGCCAGAACCCAGGGCGGAGCAAGCGGAGTCCTCCGGAGAATCGCCCGGCGCGCGGTTTATCGTCCGTTTAAAAATGGGGCGTAGGGTCCTTCCCATGGACCCACGCAATCGCCTGAAAATGGATGGGACCGCGTCCTCCGGCACCGCGTCCTTCAAGAGTTTCTTCAACCTGATCGCATCGACGAAGCCCTCGCTGCCCCTGCTCATCACCGCCCTGGTGCTGAGCGTGGGCTCGACGCTGGTGAGCCTCTTCGTTCCGCTCTTCACCAAGAACCTGGTGGATGGCTTCTCGCTCGCCGCCCTCAACTACCGCCAGCTGGCGCTGATCGCCGCGGCCTTCACCCTCCAGGCCGCCACCAGCGGCATCTCGCTCTACCTGCTCACCTTCGTGGGCCAGCGGATCGTCGTCGGCATCCGAGACCGGCTCTGGAAGAAGCAGCTGGCCCTGCCCATCCGCTACTTCGACGCGCACGGCACCGGAGACCTCATCTCCCGCATGGCCAACGACACCGCCGTCGTCAAGGCGCTCATCACCGAGAACCTCTCGAGCTTCGTCTCGGGCATCCTCGCCATGGTCGGCTCGGTCAGCCTGCTCATCTCCCTGAACTGGAAGATGGCCCTCATCATGCTGGTGGCCCTGCCGGTGGGCATCGGCGTCATCGCGCCCCTGGCTCGCAGCATGCGCCGGGTGTCCATGGGGACCATGGACGAGAACGCCCGCTTCACCGCCCTGCTCGCCCAGGTGCTGTCGGAGATCCGCCTGGTGAAGGCCTCCAACGCCGAGAACCGCGAGTACCGCAAGGGCCAGGAGACCGTCGAGCGGCTCTTCCAGTTCGGCCTCAAGGAGGGCCGTGTCCAGGCGCTCGTCGGGCCAATGATGGGTCTGGTGATGATGGGCCTGCTCGTCCTCGTCATCGGCTATGGCGGGCTGCTCGTCTCGTCCGGGCAGCTCTCGGCGGGAGACCTGGTCGCGTTCATCCTCTACCTGATTCAGGCCATCATCCCCGTGGGCCAGCTGACCGCCTTCTTCGTCCAGCTCCAGAAGGCACGCGGCGCCACGCAGAGCCTCATCACCCTGTTGGAGACGCCCGAGGAGAAGCCGGAGGAGGGAGTGCACCTCGAGGCGGCCCGCCTGCCCATCCGCTTCGACCAGGTGAGCTTCAGCTACCTGCCGGGCGAGCCCGTGAGCCGGGAGCTGAGCTTCTGCCTGGAGCCCGGCACCGTGACGGCCATCGTCGGCCCGAGCGGCTCGGGCAAGACGACACTCTTCTCGCTCCTGGAGCGCTTCTACGAGCCGGACTCCGGGACCATCCTCATCGGCTCGAAGCCGCTGCGGGAGTTCTCCCTGGCCTCGTGGCGCCGCCGCATCGGCTACGTCCCCCAGGAGAGCCCGCTCATGGCGGGGACGATCCGCGAGAACATCGCCTATGGCCTCGACCGGGAGCCGAGCGATGAAGAGCTCCTCGAGGCCGCTCGCCTGGCCTATGCCGACGAGTTCATCCAGGGCCTGCCCAACGGCTATGACACGGAGGTGGGCGAGCGGGGCGTGAAGCTCTCCGGCGGACAGCGGCAGCGCATCGCCATCGCCCGGGCGTTCCTGCGCAACCCCGACATCCTCATGCTCGACGAGGCCACCTCCAGCCTGGACAGCACCTCGGAGCACTTCGTCAAGCTGGCCCTGGAGAACCTGATGCGCGGCCGGACGACGCTCATCATCGCGCACCGCCTGTCCACGGTGATCGATGCGGACCTCATCCTCTTCGTGGAGAAGGGGCGGTTGACGGGGCGCGGCACCCACTCGGAGTTGGTGAACAGCCACGAGCTCTACCGGAGCTTCGCCGAGCAGCAGCTCCGCTCCCACGACAGCCGCGTGGCACGCGCCTGACTCGCGGAGTGTTCCCTGTAGAATGCGAACCCAGGAGGGCGCATGGCGAGGATCATGGTCGTCGATGACGACCCCCACATCCGCGAGGTGGTCCGGCACTTCCTCGGGACCGCGGGCTTCGACGTCGTCGAGGCCTCCGACGGCCGGGAGGCCCTGCGCCTGCTCGAGCGGACCCAGGCGGACCTGCTCGTGCTGGATGTGATGATGCCAAGGATGGACGGCTGGCAGCTCTGCCAGGAACTCAAGCGTCTGCGAGACATCCCCATCCTGATGCTCACGGCGAAGGGGGAGACTTCGCAGAAGCTCAAGGGCTTCGAGCTCGGAGCCGATGACTACCTGGTGAAGCCTTTCGAGCCCGCGGAGCTCGCGGCCCGCGTCAAGGCGCTGCTCAAGCGCTACCGCATCGAGGCGTCACAGAGCGTGCAGGTCGGCAAGCTCTTCCTCAGCCGGAAGACGTACCTGATCCAGGCTGGCGAGGAGAGCCTCACCATTCCCATGAAGGAGTTCGAGTTGCTCTTCAAGCTGGGCAGCTCGCCGGGGAAGACGTTCAGCCGGGAGCAGCTCATCCAGGCCATCTGGGGCCCGGACTTCGAGGGGACGGATCGCACCGTGGACGTGCACGTCAACCGCCTGCGCGAGCGGTTTCCCGAGGAGCGCTTCGGCTATCGCATCACCGCCATCCGCGGCTTGGGCTATCGGCTGGAGCTCGCACAGTGAAGTGGCCCGCCCTGAAGCGCACGCCTCGCCTCGGGCCAGGGCTGGTCACCCTGGCCATGCTGGCGGGGCTGGTCGCGGAGTGGACGCTGGTGTCCTGGCTCAAGGATGCCGCCCTGGCGGCCCTCGGTGTCCGGCTCTCTCCCTACGTCAGCCAGGTCATCGATCTGGTGGTCTCGCTCTTGCTGTTCGGCTTCATCATGAGGTTCATCGGAAAGGCCTTCTTCCACTGGCGGATGACCATCTTCACCGTGTTGAACGACGCGCTGAGCCGCATCGCGCGAGGCGACTTCTCCGTCAGCGTACCGGTGGAGGAGACGGGCAATGACACTCGGAAGAACCCGGTCCTCGAGGTGGCCGTCAACATCAACCAGGTGGCCGAGGCCCTCCAGCGCATGGAGGCGATGCGCCAGGAGTTCATCTCGAACGTCTCCCACGAGATCCAATCGCCCCTCACCTCCATCCGGGGCTTCGCACAGGCCCTGAGAGAAGGCGGGCTGTCCGAGGAGACCCGTCAGCACTACCTCGCCACCATCGAGGCCGAGAGCCGGCGTCTCTCCCGGCTGAGCGAGAACCTCCTGAGACTGAGCTCGCTGGACTCGAAGGCCCAGGCCCCGGTCCCGCGGCGCTATCGGCTCGACAGCCAGCTGCGCGAAGTGGCCCTGGCCGCCGAGCCTCAGTGGACGGCCAAGGGGCTCGACATCGAGGCGGACCTGGACGCCGTGTACCAGACCGCGGACGAGGACATGCTGAACCAAGTCTGGACCAACCTCGTCCACAACGCCATCAAGTTCACTCCCGCGGGCGGAAGGATTGGGCTCGAGCTGCGGCTCGAGGGCGGACAGGCCCTCGTGCGGCTCACGGATTCGGGGATTGGCCTCTCGCGGGAGGACCTGCCCTTCGTCTTCGATCGGTTCTACAAGGCGGACAAGGCTCGCAGCCGCACCGATGCCTCGGGTGGGAGTGGACTGGGGCTCGCCATCGCCCGGAAGATTGTCGAGCTCCACGGAGGGCGCATCGAGGCGCTGAGCGAGGGTCTGGGCAAAGGTTCCTGCTTCACGGTGCGCCTCCCCTCGGCGGAGCCCTACCTGAAAGCACCCGAGCCTGCTTCATCGGACACGTCTTCGGAGCAGGGAGCGCAACCCGACGTATCAGCGGGATGCGCCCCGGCATCCATCGCCGCGCCCGAGGCTCCCTCCTCGGGTTCCCACGCCCGCCGGTAGAGCCGATTCGTCCTATACTCCCCCCAGGGCATCCACATCCGACGAGCCCGTACGAAGCCAACGGTCACCGGGCCGCTGGCTTTCGTGATTCAAGGAGCAATTCGCGGCATGGCCAGAAACGTGGCAATCAAGATTCTCAGGGGGCTCGCCATTGGCGGCGCGGTCGCCATTCTCGCCATCGTGGTGCTGACAGCGGGGACGACCCTGATGCCTGGGACGAAGGTCCGGAGGCTGTTTGGAGCGTCGCCCGATGCGCTGGCGGGCAATGAAGGCGGCGGGAAGACGATGACGCGCTCGGAGTTCGATGCGCGCGTGCCCGAGTTCGGGGACGAGCAGCCCGCCGATGCGGGCACCGACGCGGGAACCCGGGTGAACGCGCCAGGCGAGCAGGGGCGATGACCTTCCAGCAGCTCCTGACGGACGCGGCGCTGGCGTTCGTGGTGCTGGGCACCGCGTTCTGGCCCCTGGAGTGGGCGTTCTCCGCGCGAGCCGGCCAGCGCATCCTGCGCCCGGGCTGGGGCGTGGATTTCTCCTTCTTCCTCGGCCAGTACTTCGTGTGGGCCCCACTCTCGGTGCTCGCGATCATGGCCGCCCGGCCGCTCCTGCACCCGGAGGCGCTGGCGGGCCTGCGAGCGGCGGTGGCCCTTCAGCCCACATGGCTCCAGGTGGCCGAGGCGACGGTGCTCTGCGACGTGTGCGTGTATGGGTGGCACCGCCTGTGCCATCAGGTGGACTGGCTCTGGCGCTTCCATGCCGTGCACCACTCGGTGGAGCACCTGGACTGGGTGGCGGCCCACCGCGAGCACCCGCTGGATGGGCTCACCACGCAGTGGGTGTGTAACCTGCCGGCCTTCGTGCTGGGCATCCCGTTGGGGCCACTGACCATGGTGGCCGCCTTCCGGGGGATGTGGGCCATCTTCATCCACTCCAATGTGAGGCTGCCGCTGGGCCCACTGGGCTTCCTCTTCGGCGCACCCGAGTTGCACCACTGGCACCACGCGCGCGTCGAGCAGACCCGGCACAACTTCGCCAACCTCGCTCCGTACATGGACTGGCTCTTCGGTACCTATTACCGGCCAACGGACGCGGAGCGGTGGGAACTCGGGCTCGCCGAGCCCTTCCCCCGCGGCTACCTGGGGCAGCTCTTGCTCCCCCTGCGAGACCTCGTGCTCCCCCGCAGGAGGGCCGAGGAACGCGCGCAGCCCTCCTGAGTGCAGGGAAGAAACATGAGCGGCCTTGGAAAGGATGACCGTGCAGCCCCTATCCTTCTCATCCTCTCCAACTCCGGCCACTGCGCATTCGAGGAGCCCGAGGCCCACGATATCCAAAGTCAGGAGGACCAGGCACAATGATACTTACCAAGCCGCGCGATCCGAGATTCATAACCATTCGTCGTGGCGGTACTCTGAGCGACGCCAATCACCGCCTGCTCGCGCTATGGGCGGCCGCTTGCGCGGAGCATGTACTGCACTTCTTTGAAGAAGCACAACCAGACGATGCCCGTCCGCGTCAGGCAATTGAGCTGATTCACGCCTGGACACGAGGCGAAATCACCATGCGTCAGGCTCATAATGCGGCCTTTGTCGCCAACGCCGCGGCGAGAGAGCTTTCCGGTGCGGCAAAGTTCGCGGCCCTCGCGGCCGGCCAAGCGGTGGCAGTCGCGCATGTGGCAGCTCATGAATTGGGCGCGGCAGCCTATGCCATCAGGGCCGCACAAGCCGCAGCGCCTGAAGGCGAGCGCGAGCAAGCCGGCCGTCAGGAGTGTCAGTGGCAGCGCGAACAGCTTCCAAACGAAATCCGGGAGCTTGTGCTTGACGACCAGCGCTTACGCAACAAGGCGTGCTGGTCTGTATTTGATTATTGACTACGACGCCATGCTCCAAAACCTTCAGGCGCGGATCCACATGGGCGAGGCCGCCGGGGTGCGGATTCAGGGGGTGCCCACCTCGCGCTCGCAGCGCTCCTTGAGAATGCCAAGAATATAGCGCTGGACATCGCGCATGACGAAGTCCGTCCAGGCGCCCGAGTACAGATTGAAGTGGGTGGAGAGCCGGTGCGTGCTGGAGAGGTGGAGCCGCACGCGCCCCACTCCCAGGGACTCCAGTCGGTAGCGTCCATCGAGCACGTCGAAGTACGGGCCGCCCACCGTGACGTGTTCGTCGAGCGCGGAGGGCGGGATGGTGCCGGGGTCCGCGCGAATGGAGAAGGCGAGCTCTCGCTCGGGCTCCCAGGTGGTGACGGTCTCCACGAAGAGGACGCCTCGTTCAAAGGTCGCGTGACGCACCCCTCCTACCCCCTCGTGGGAGAGGGTAGCCTCCACGGGACGTGGAAAGCCGATGACATGCGAGAACGCAACCCGGTGCTCCTCGGGCCGGAAGGCGGGCACGCGGATGATATGGCGCCAGACGGTGGCCGGCGGTGCGTCGATGTCGATGGCGGTATCCACCTCCCGCAGTTGCGTGGCCGCCGCCAGCCGGCTCTCCAGCGGGGCGGCGAGGAACGGCAGGACGAGCACCGCCGCCATGAGGCGCCCCTCCCGCGGGCCCCGCTCGCGGCGCCACCGCGCCACGAGCCCCGCGGCGACACCTCCCAGGCTGGACATCAGCAGGAAGAGCGGCAGCCAGAGGGCAATGCAGATGATGCCTTCCCAGGCGAGCACCAGTGCCGCCGCGAGCGACACCAGGGCCGGCACCCAGGGGGCCGTGATCCGCCGCCCCCAGGTCCACGTGCCGTTCCGCTCTCCGAGCGCCACCGTCAGAAAACCGAGCGAGAAGGGCACACCGAAGATGAACGCCACGCTCATCACCGCGAAGGGACCTTGGAGCACACTCAGCCCGAAGACGAGTCGCGCAAGCAAGCCGTAGAGCACCCCACAGATCACACCGGCCCAGGCCACGAAAGGGTGAGTGCGGGAAGCCGGCGCCGGGTGGCCGTGGGTGTCGAGGTCCGCCATGCCTGGTGTCTCCTTGCCGTTTCCCGCCAGAACGCGTGGTGGTCACGAGTGTAGTAGGGAGGAGGCTCCACTTTTCGAGTTCTTTGACACCAGCCCCGGCCTCCCCTCGGACCGCCGCGCCATCACAAGGCGTGACGACCGACGTCTCTCCAGAGGGCCATGCATGCCCGCCGATCCCCTGCGGGCACTCGGCCCGCGAACCTCGGAGGGTTTGGCTGTGACGAAGATCCTGATTGTGTTGCCGTACAGCGGCCGCGACTTTGGTGGCGGTCTGGCCGTTTTCAACGCGGCGCTGACGAAGGCCCTCAAGGTGCAGGGGCACGACGTCAAGCTCCTGACCCTGGAGCTACCGGAGAAGTGCTCCCCCAAGGCCGAGGAGCACGGTGGGGCCACCCTGCTCCACATCCCGAACGCCACGACCAAGGCGATGAGCGACCCCGGCGGTGCGGCGGGGGAGAAGGACCGCAACACGCTGTACGACCTCTTCAACAAGCCGGAGGTCGTGTGCGCGCCCTCCGTGAAGGAGCTGTTCGGTGCCTGGGTCCCGGAGGTCATCATCGGGCACTCCCGCTTCTCGGGGCCCGCGGCCATCCACCTCAAGGACACCTTCTTCAAGAGCGCCAAGGTCGCCTACTTCGTCCACTCCATTCCGGTGGAGGGCTCGGTGCTGGCCGGCTACGAGGCCTACGAGGAGAACATCGATGCCAAGGTCGCCCAGGCCAAGGTGAAGCTGGAGCAGGAGTGGATGCCCCGGGCCGACGTCGTCGTCCCGGTGGGGCCGCTCATCGGCGCCGGCGTGCGCTACTACATGCCCAAGGGGCACCTCCCCGCCATCCACGAATGCATCGGGGGCGTGGACGTGGAGCCCACCCCCGTGCCCTACGCGGCGAGCCCCACCCTCAAGCTGCTCTTCCTCGGCCGGGCCAGCGCTCCCATCAAGGGGCTGGAGGATCTGCTGCTCGCCGCCCTGAAGCTGCGCTTGCACGACATCACCATCGACATCCGCTACTGGGATGACCGCGCCTACAGCCACGGCAAGGTGACCAGCGAGAACGTGCAGCATTTCGTCGATGGCGTGCTGGGGAAGCCGGAGACGCGCGTGATCCGGGTGAACATCCTGGGCAAGACAAACGACGTCATGGCCGAGGTGAAGAAATACCACGCCATCCTGATGCCCTCCTACATCGAGCACTTCGGCCTGGTGCCCTTCGACGCGCTGGCCTGCGGTGTCCCCGTGCTGGCCAATGAACTCAGCGGCGCCGGCATGTTCCTGTCCGACGAGGCCATCTTCGGCAAGGACGGCGGGGTCTTCGTCGTCAAGGACTTCGACCCGCGGCTGTCCCGCCCGCTGAAGCCGGCGGACTTCCTGGGCCCGGTCGCCCGGGATGCCTTCGACCACCGGCCCCAGGCCTGGGCCGACGCGATCGAGAACCTGAAGACCAACCTCCAGACCCGCTTCACCCAGGCGAACAACTGCTACGGCATCCTGAAAGGGTACAAGTGGGAGCACTGTGCCCGGGCGGTGGTGGCCGCGGTGCTCCAGGCCAGGCCGGGCCGCTTCACGGTCCAGGGCCGCGACGGCACGCTGCTGGAGAAGAAGTAGGGGCTGGGAGGAGACGGGCAGGGCCGGGAGCGGTGCTCGCTCCCGGCCCTGGGGGCCTCTCACCGGAGGTCACCCCTCGTCGCATCCGCCCTGGTGTCAGCAGTCATCCAAGGTGACTCCAGTCACCAGCCACGAGCCCCACCCCGTGAGCCAAGCCGTTGATTTCATGAGAGGCAACCACCTGCCGCCCCTGTGGCATGAAAGACGCACAGAGAGTGAATCCCATCGCACGCCCCCTTCGCGTCCACCCAGCCCAGGAGATTCCGAGCATGCTCAGCGTCAATCGCAACCGGCCGACAGTGGTCCCTCCTCCCAGCCCCGTTGCCACCCCGCCGACGCCGCCCGCGACTCCTTCCACGGACCCATCGCCGACGGGCCCCACCCACCTGGGTTACTCCAAGGATGATGTTTTCGAAGCCGCATCGAATGGCGCCGATGATCTCGCCAAGGCGAGCAGCTACGAGGAGCCCTTGGACATCTCCGGGCTCGACCTCAACAATCCCGAGGTCATCCAGGACCTGGCCGAGACGTTTGGCGTTGAACACGTCAACCTCCAGAAGCGCTCCAATGACTCGGAATTCGACGGAGCCCTCGTTGGCGTCGACAAGGCCATCAAGATGGGCGATCTCCAGGGAATGAGGGATCTGAGCGCCCTCAAGCCGGGGGATCTCTCCCCCTTCGAGCCGAAGAACTGGAGAGATAAAAAAAACGAACTCATCATCCAGGTCAATGGCATCAATACGGACCTGAGCCAGCAGAAGCAAGCCCTTCAGGCCACCGCCGATGCGACAGGCGCCAGTGTCATTGGCATCCACAACGCCACCGACGGCTTCGCCGGGGACCTGATGCAGAGCGTGGGCGACAAGCTCAACACGGGCAAGAACCTGGCGGTGGACTCGATGAGGGATATCGTCCTCGGCGAGCTGAGGGCGGGCAAAAAGGTCCATTTGATGGCACACAGCCAGGGGGGCCTCATCACCAGCCGCGCGCTCGGCGAAGTGGCCGAGCAGCTCAAGAAGGAAAACAAGTCCGATCTGATGGGCCAGATCAAGGTGGAGACGTTCGGCGCGGCTTCGGGCCGTTACCCGGACGGCCCTCAATACGTGCACTACATCAACGAGTCGGACCCTGTCTCCAACTTGTTCGGCGTGGAAGGCAGCACGAGCTTCATGAACAACCCCGGCAAGGACGTCCTCGGACACGAGGCACGAATCATCAAATTCAAGGAGAAGAGCCTCATCGCGGCGCACAACTATAATGATGTCTACATGAAGCATCGCGAGGACTTCAATGCTGCCTATGGTGGTGTCTCGAATCGCTTCGTCGTTCAGGACCCGAGTCTCTACAAGCTCGACTGAGCGAGTGTTCTCGGCCCCGTGCAACCCCGTGGGGACCCGCGGCATCCACGGGACTGGAGGCGCCATCACGTAGGGTGCACCCGGTACGCGCCGCAGCAGCGGCTGCGCTGGACAGCGGTGGACGTGCGGCCGCCGTCTACGACCGGCACGTCTTCGTGGAGACGAATCTCCCGGAGTGAAACGGTTGGCCCATGGGTTTTCGGGTAGGGTGCTCCGGCAATCCTGCTCGAACAACCCGATGGAGTTCATCCGATGAAACGAAGTCTTGGTCTCCTGCTGTCCCTCGCCCTGGCGGGTGGGCCCGCGGCGGTTTCCGCCGCGAGCCGAGTGCCGGGCATCACGTCCTCGAGCCGGTTCCTGGTCTACTACGGTCAGGACTACGGCCCGACGGTGCTCGCGACCCTGAAGCAGGCGAACATCGTCGTCCTGCATCCCACCAACTCGGCGCAACTCACGCCCCGCGTCGTGGCCGAGTTGCAGGGCGCGGGCGTGAAGGTCATCGCCTACATCAGCGTGGGTGAGGATCCGGCGCCGCACGATGCCGCGGGCAACCCCATTCCCATCGTGGGCAACGGACAGGGGCCGGTCCGCTACACCGGGGGGAACACGGGGTACGACGCGAGCAAGATCGTGCCGGCCAATGGCGGCGTCGCGTCCTTCTACGTGGACCAGCTCTGGAGCTCCAGCCAGGGCCAGTACGTCTCGGATGGGCTGCCGGACGTGAACACGAACTTCGGGGGGTTCTTCATCTGGCCCAATGATGACTGGCGCTGGGTGCTCAACGAGCAGCGCATCGGAGGTGTTCCCGCCACGTCCCTGGCCAATCGCAGCGTGGCGGGTCTCAAGCAACTGGCGGGTGCCCGGACGAGCGCGACGGACAGCGATCGCACCCACGACTTCGGCTTCGATGGGTTCTTCCTGGACACCCTCGACACGGCCGGACCGTATGTGAATGCCTGGGGGTATTACGCCTGGGTCGCTCCGGAAATGCAGAAGACGGTGAAGTTCATCCACGACAGCTACCCGGGGAAGATCGTCTTCGCCAACCGGGGGACGTTCTTCTTCAATCCGCTCATCGCCAACCCGACCTATGGCATCCGGCCGTACCAGTACTCCCCGCGGCCCTACATCCATGCCGCCCTGTTCGAGAGCTATGCCCTCGACAGTGATGCCTCCCACACCGGCCTGAGCCCCTACCTGCCCGTCAACCGGGACAACTACGCGCAGAAGCTCATGGCCGAGGCCAACCGTCCCGACGGCTTCACCGTCTTCAGCCTCGACTACGACATGGGCCGTGGCGCGGCCCTGTCCGCGCAGGCGCTCCAGGAGACCGCCATCAAGAACGGCTGGGTGGAGTACATCGCGCCCACCGGCCAGTTGGACACCCTGGGCACCTATGTCGCCACCCATCCGCCCCCGGCCGATACCGCCGCGCCCGTCTGGGACAGCACCGCCGCCTATGCCGAGGTCATCAATCCCGCCTTCCCGGACGTGCCGGATCGCGTGGGCGTCCAGCGACTGTCCCTCACGTCCCGGCCCGGAGAGGTCGTCGTCCACTGGGACGTGGCGCGCGATCAGAGCCTCCCGGTCCGCTACAACATCTACCGTTCCACCTCGTCCACCTTCAGCAATCCGGTCAAGTATGCCCAGGTGAACTTCGAGGTCGGCGAGGGCTGGTCCACGGATCCGACGACGAAGTTCGCCAACCAGTACACCGTCACCGGCCTGACTCCCGGGACGCACTACTTCCGGGTCCGCGCGGAGGACAGCGCCTCCGTGCCGCACGAGGACACCAACACGGTGACCCTGTCCATCACCGTGCCCACCTACGTGTCCAACCCCAATGCCAGCATCAACGTGAATGGAGATCTCTCCGACTGGGCCACGTTGACGTCGTTCGCGGTGGACCCCCAGGACGCCACGGCGGCCGGTGATGTGGCGGACTGGGCCCGGGCCTGGCTCGCCCACGACGCCAACAACCTCTACCTCGCCCTGCAGAACCACGTCTCCATCACCCAGCTCAACGCCGCCTTCTCGGTGTACCTGGACACCGACAACACCCGCTCCACGGGCTTCCGGGGCGGAGGGGACCAGTTCCCCGTGGGCGCCGAGTTCGTCCTCCTGGGCACGAGCCTCTACCAATACAAGGGCACGGGTTTGGATTGGCAGTGGACCCTGGTGGGAACGGCGGGCTTCAGCTGGGGCGGCCTGAACGCCGAGCTCTTCGTCCCGCGGGCGTGGGTGAACAATCCCTCCGTCATCAACCTGTTCTTCCTGGGAGACAATCCCTCGCTGGGGGGAACCACCGTGGATGCCTACCCGGACGCGGCCTTGAACCCCCAGGGCGCGGTGCGCTCTTTCATCTACCAGCTGCCGTAGGCCTCCCTTGAAAGACGGGTCTCCGCTCTCGGGGACCCGTCTTTCAGGCGCTCAGGCGGCGAGCGGGCTCACGGCACGGTGGCTCCCATGGCCTCGGCGCGCTCCCAGACCTGGAGGTAGCCCTCGGCGGAGTTCATCAGCGGCTCCAGATCCTGGCCGCGCAGGCCCTGGCGGCGGAGATCCGAGATGAAGTCCGGCATCATGCCCGCGTGGGCCACGCCATCCTCGTTGATGTCGAACACCTTGTTGCCCACCACGCTGCGCTCCAGCTTCGTGACGCTGTTCTCCACGGCGATGCTCAGCGGGTAGCTCGTGCGGGCCACCTGCGCGGCGGAGCTGCCACCGTGGCATGCCTCGGCGCCAAAGCGGGGGCTCGGCAGGCCCGCGAAGCCGTTGAAGTCCGAGCCGAACCCCACCGGCGCCCCGCCCAGTTCCTTCGTCAGGTAGAGGTACGCCTGGGCCCAGCTCTGCGAGGTGCTGCCGCACTGGTGCTCCACCACCGGCTGACCCGCGCCGCGCCAGGTGGGGACCTCGTCGCGATTGCCCTGGTCCAGGATGAGCGACACCATGCCGCCCACGTGGCGGATGCGCTGGAGCTGCTCCGACTTGAGGCTGCCCTCGTGGCGCTTGTTGCCACGGGCCGTCTCGAACAGCGTGGTGTGGCCGCTCACCACCGGGTAGCCGTAGGGCTCCACCATCCCCATGGTGTCATCAAAGGCCAGCTTCGACATGTGGTCGATGTCGATCAGCATCTTCCGGCGCATCATCCCGTGCACCAGCGTGCGGCCCAGGGCCGTGAGCCCCTGCGCTCCGCAGATGGGATCCTTGGCGATGTCTCGCTTGTAGACGTAGCCCTCCTGCTTGCAGTCGCGAGAGTCTCCCTCGGTCGCGATGCTGGTGAGCGCCGAGCCCGCGAAGGCGTTCTGCTTGAAGTGGACGGGGAAGAGGTGGCGCAGGCCCAGGGCCTGGTAATGATCCAGCCGCTCCTCCACATACGCGCTCGTGCATGAACCGTTGCGGCGGCAGTCGAAGAGGTAGTCCACCTCGGCGCCCAGCACCACCGCCAGCTTGCCCTGGGCGATGACGGTGCGGGCTTCCGCGGGAGACTTCACGATGCGGAACCAGCCACGCCCCGCGCCGCCCGCCTTGTTGTCGAGGTAGCTCTGCATGGCGTAGGCCTCGGCGATCTGGAGCTCCACCGCCTCCATGTCCTCTCCCGTGCGGCCCGGCGCCTTGGTGGCGTAGATGGGGAAGCCGAAGATGTCCTGGTTGTTGACGGCCAGCATCACCATCAGCCGCAGGCCGCCCTGCACGGAGCGGTAGAGCCAATCCTCATACATGGACTGGTGCGTGTAGCTGTTCCAGCGGGGCCAGCCGTCGTACTGCGGGTAGCCACCCACCCGATGGCCCGAGCCGCCCGTGCCGTAGCCGAGGGTCGCCATGATGCTGCCGAAGAAGTCCCGAGTGCCCCCCGGCCCGTGGACACTGTCGCACCACGGCAGGGTGGTACTGAGGGGACCGTAGGCCTTGCCGAAGAAGGCCTCGCCGCCGAAAGCGAGGTTGGCGAACGGGTGCGCATGGAGATCCGCGAAGCCCTTCGCGGGCGCCTTGCAGGTGCAGGTGACGCCGGTGTCGCCCTGCTCGGAGGCGACGTCGGTGCAGGCCAGGCAGGAGCCCGCATGAGGGCCGCTGGTGACCAGCCCCTTCACACACGTGCCGCGCGGGCCCCAGTTGGCGTCGCGGTTGGCGCAGAAGGCCTCACAGCTCACCGAGCCGGTGTTCCCGGGCTTGGAGAAGGTGCCCGCCGGGAGGGAGGAGTTGCACTCCGTCACCGGGTTGCAGGTGGTGTCATTCACCTCGAACTCGCCCCACATGCCGGAGGTGCCCTTGTTCACGCAGCGGGTCGGGTGCAGGAAGGCGTAGCCGGCCACGGTGGCGCCGGTGGCCTGGCACGCACTCTCCCAGGAGGTGTTGGGAGGGATGTTCATCAGTTGCGCCGAGTACTGGCGCCGGCCCGAGTCCGTGCACCGATCCTGTTTGAAGGTGCTCCAGTTGGGGTTGCACGAGCTGTCGGGCACGTCGAACTGGCCCCACATGTTGGTGCTGGTCCTCACACAGCGGTTCGGCCGTGCGTACCAGCGCCCATCAATGGTGGCGCCCGTGTTCGCACAGGTGGACTCCCACGAGGTCCCCGAGGGAATGCCCCAGAGGACGGAGGACTTCTGACGCTGGCCGAGACCCGTGCAGGCGTCCGACTGGAACGTTCCCCAGTAAGGGGCGGCGAGTGCTGGTGAGGTGGAACACAGCACCCACCCCATCGAGGCAAGGCGAAACATCTTCATCATGGCGTGGTGACTCCAGAGGTGCATGCATCCAGGAGGGGCTACATTCTCCCATGCCCCTCCATCCGACCACGAATGGACGATGGTTGGCGCTGCCTCGGGTCCCCAATCGACGTGTCTGTGCCCCCGCTGCGTGTCACCATCGGCCTCTGGGGAACGGCATGCGTCAATACGCCCGCGACCCTCAATGGCAAACGCGCTTACGCATCCCGGTGCAAGGCAAGTGAAGAAGAAGCACGGAGCCGGATGCTCAGCCCACGTGGTGTTCCTCCTGCCGCGCACGCAGTTGGACGAGGAGTTCCCAGGCCCTGTCCCGCGTGGGGACGAAGTAGATCTTCGTGCTCGGGGGATCATCCTCCGACCGGGTCATCTCCGCGGCGAGGAGCAGGCCCTTGGCGATGGCGCGGTGCAGCAGCCGCGTCTTGTAATAGATGATGCCCAGGAGCCACTCCTGCCGGACGTGCTCGTTGATATAGCGCCGGGCCTCGGCATCTATCCCTCCCGCCGCCGCCATGTCTGACAGGACGAAGAAGGGATGGACCGATCCCAGCTCCCGGTAGAGTTTCACCAGAAGTATGGCCTCATCCAGGGAGCAGTCCCCCTGGAACCTCGCCCAGAGCACATCGGGAGCCTCGAAGTGGAAGGTGTTCCTCCCGATCGTCCAATCTCGTTGGATGGGCGCCATGTGTTTTCCATATGACACAAGGCTCTCCTGGCAGACAACCCGGTGGGTCCTCCCTTACCCGGGTTCTGGCACCTCACGGGACATAGGCGCGGCCTGTCCGAGCGTCGTATGTGCAGCCCATGCGCACGTAGCCACCGTACGTCCGGGCGCGCAGCTCGACCCGGGCCGTCTCGGGCCCCGTCACGTCCACGGCCCCCACGCGAACCCCCTGGTAGCCCCTGAAGTCACGCGCCACGCGGAAGCATTCCCGCTGGGCCTCCCGTGGGTCCACGTCGGTGTCATAGCCGCTCCCTCCGTAGCCATAGGCCGGACGGCTCCGGGGCCGCGACTCCACGGGCACGACGATGCACGCCTGCATCATCAGACTGAGCAGAATGATGAGCAGCACCATCATTACCAAACGCCCTCGGGATGCCATGAAACACCTCCGCGCATGATGGCCCCTCGTGACGGTGGGAACGAAGCCACGAGGAGGGAACCGACGCTCGGGCCGGCGCAACCCCGCTCACATGTCCACCCGGGGCGCTCTTCCCGAGGAAGGTGGCGAGCGCTCGCCGCCCCGGCATGACATGAGCCAGCCCACCGACGAGGTACCCGGACCGCGGCTCCTCGAGGACACCGACTCAGACGCGGTGTTCCTCCCGCTGCGCGCGCAACCGGGTGCTGAGCTCTCGTGCGCTGTCCCGGGTGGAGACGAAGTGAACCTCCGTCCGCGGAGGATCATCCTCCGACCGGGTCAGTTGCGCGGCGAGGAGCAGGCCCCTGGCGAGGGCTTTGTGCAGCAGCCGGGCATTGAAATAGATGACGCCCAGGAGCCACTCGGGCCGGAGGTTCTCGCTGACATAGCGCTTGGCCTCCGGCTCCATTCCCTCGGCCTGCGCCATGTCCGACAGGAGGAAGAAGGGACGAATCCCGCCCAGCTCCCGGTAGAGGCTCACCATCCGCATGGCCTCATCCAGGGTGCAGTACCCCTGGTGCTTCGACCAGAGGAGATCGGGGGCCTCGAAGTGGAAGGTGTGCTGGCCTATCGTCCACTGTCCCTGGATGGGCTCCATGCGCCCGTCCTATGCCACAAGGCGCGCCCGCCGCAACGGAGGAACCTCACCGCTTCCCGAGTACCCTCCGCGGATGAATCAGGCGGCGGCCCGGTCGGCTTCGCGCAGGAGCGCACGGGCCTTCGGGAACGAGCGCTCGACGAACGCGCGCATCTCCGCGTCCTTCCCCTCCAGCGCCGCGCCCTCCTGGGAGAGCTTCTGGAGGTAGTTGGCGGAGTCCTGCGCGAGGGCATCGAAGAACTTGCGCACGTTGTCACCCCGCATGCCGCACGCCTGGGCGAACTCGACGGCATCCTGGGCGGCCCGGGCCGACGCGAACACCTCGGGGTGCGAGACGGCGAGCGACGCGATCTGCGCGGGCGTCAGGCCTACCTTCTTGCTCAGCACCTTGGGCAGCTCCGCTCCCTTGGAGAGCGTCTTCGCCAGGGTCTTCTCCACGCCCGCCTTCTCGAGCAGTTCCTGGTGCTCCTGCTCGCGGAGCTCCTTGCGCGCCTCCTTCTTGCGGACCTCCTCGTCGCGGCTCTTCTCCTCGCGCTCCGTGCGCTTCTTGTCCTCGTCGCGGCTCTTCGCCTCGCGCTCCGTGTGCTTCTTCTCCTCGGCCGACTGGTTGCTCTTGAGCTCGGAGATCTCCTCGCCCAGGTCGGTGATGAGGTCGGTGATGGACTCGGTGAGCGTCTCCGGCTGCGGCACCGCGGCCGGCGCGCCGCTGTCGGCCAGGGCGCTCAGGTCCGTCAGCGCCTGCTGCGCTCCGTCGTCGAAGGAGGACTCGCTGAAGAGCTCCAGGGGCTCCGTGCCGCTGTCGAGCGCGGAGGTCAACGCGCTCAGGGTCGGCGCGATCTGCGCGGGCACGGCCGAGCCCTCCGCGGCGGCGAGGCTCGCCCCGGCCAGGGAGTGGAGCGCATCGCCCAGCACCTTCGCTCCGGCCGGAGTGGCGGCCAGGTCCTTGAGGAACTTCCCATACGCGGCCTGCTGGGTGGGGTTGCGGGCGTTGAGTCCGGCGAACACCGCCGCGGCCGTGCCCAGACCCTGGGTGAAGGGATCCGCCGAGTTGAGCAGCTGCGAGAGGCCCGAGTAGTCGCCCGCCGAGGCCTTGTTGAGCGCGGAGAGCAGCTCCTTCGTCTTCGCGGGATCTCCGCCCACGGCCGACGCGAGCGCCGAGAAGTTCGCCAGGGCCGCCTGGGGATCGCCGTTGGCCTGGGCCAGCAGCTCCCCGGCCGCACCGCCCAACGCCAGACGCTGGAGCTCCGCGAAGTCGACCGGCGCGTGCAGCTCGCTCGTCCCCGTCCAGCCGGGAATCGACACCCCCGTCTGGGTCTGCTCGAACATGTCCTGGGCGGCGTTGGCCTCGTTCAGCACGCGCGCCGCCCACTGGAGCACTTCCACCGAGTGCGCGCCACCAGCCAGGGCCTGGGCCACCTCCGCCGACGTATAGGCGAGGTGGAGATCCCTTCCGAGCATCTTGTCCAGCTCGGGATTGAGCAGCGAGGCGGCGAGCGTGGCCTCCGTCTGGAGCGCGCGGTCGTAGTCCGCCTGGTGCGCGGCCCGGAAGGCCTCGATGTAGGCCTGCTTCTGCGCGCCCGTGAGCGCGGGGCCGAGCGCATCCAGGCCGGCGGCCAGCTGTTGATCCAACACGTTCACCACGTCGCGCGCGTGCGTGTAGGCGTTCTGCGCCGCGGTAAGGGCGTTGGCGGCCTGAGTCGCCGCGACGTCCGGGGTGGAGCCCACCGGCAACGGGGCGCTGGAGCCGAGCTGCTGCGCGAGGGTGACGAGCCGGGTGAAGAGCTCCGGCTGGGTCTGCTGCAGCTTCTCGAGGGCAGCCTGCTTGTCCGGCCACAGCGAGAACTTGCCGCTCGTCAGCAGGTTGCCCAGGGCGGCCAGGGCCGCGCCGTCCCGCACCCGCAGGGCGTTGAGCGCCTTCGCCGTCACCACGTCCTCCATGAGCCGGGTGTAGGTCGACGTCACCGCGAGCTGGCGCTGCACGCTGTCCTGGGTCCACGCGCTCGAGGTCCCCTGGAGATTCACGGCCTCGGTCTTCGTCTGGAAGCCCGTGCCATTCACCCCATTGACGGGAACGGAGGCCGACGGTCCCTGCACCCCGGTGGAAGGAGTAGAGACGCCCGAGGGCTTCTGCTCCACGAGCGGTCGAGGGGTAGAGACGGTGTTCGGGTTGATCCGAATGGACATGGGGCAGCTCCTCTGTCGTCCATGATACGACGTGGTCGTCTGGATTTCAGCAGGAGTCTGTCTTTTCCTGCTCCTAAGAAATCAGGGGGCGTGGAGCGCTCTTTTTCTCATCCGCGAAGAGACGGGCGGTGTCTGGTTTGAGCGCCAGGTAGGCCCGGCTCAGCGCTCCGCGTGTGCGTCCAGCCAGGCCGTCACCTGGGAGGCCTGGGAGTCCTCGTGTGCCTCGCGGAGCGCCTTCTGGGCTTGCAGGGCCAATTGGCGGGCCTGGGCCGCTTCACCGCCCTCCCAGATGGCCCGGGCGAGCAGGAAACGGGCATGGGCCAGGGAGCTGGCGGACAAGCGGGAGAGCGGCTCGGTCTCCAGGGCCCGCTCCAGCGCGGCGCGGGCCTGGGCGGGCGCGTGGAGCGCGAGCTGACACTCCGCGAGGCCCACCAGCGGTCCGAACAGGTCCGGGTGGCGTGCGGGCACCCGCTTCTCCTCCAGGGCCAGCGCCCGCTGGTAGTACGGCAGCGCCTGGCGGTGCTGGCCCCCCTTCAGGTACCAGTCGGCCAGCTTCTCCACCACGGTGGAGAGCGCCCAGGCATCGTCGACCTCGTTCTTCTCCGCCAGGGCCAGCGCCCGCTGCAGGTAGGACAGCGACTCCGCGCGCTTGCCCTGCGCGAGCAACACCTCGCCCAGGCCGCTCAGGGGACTGATGAGTTGATAGGGCTCGTGCTCCTCGGCCGCCTCGGCGATCCGCAGCGCCCGCTGGTAGTGCTCCAGCGCCTCGCCCCAGCGGCCCTGGGCCTGCAGGGCGATGGCGACATCCGCCAGACTGGAGGACACATCCGTGTGCTCGGGGCCGAGGATCCCACGGCGGATCTCCAGGGCGCGCTCATAGGAAGACAGACACCGCGCGTAATCGCGCAGGTGGCATTGGCTTACCCCCAGTGTGCCCCACGTCATGGCCACGTCGAGCGTCCCGCGCTGCGTCCCCCCCTCGCGTGCTTCCAGGGCCCGCTGGAGGTAGTCCACGGCGGCCTGGTCGTCGGCGACCCGCTGCGCGAGGATTCCCAGGTTGTGCAATGCATTGCCCGTCTCCAGGTGATGCGGCCCCAGTGTCTTCGCATAGAGGGCCTGCGCATGCGACAGCGCCTCGCGCGCCTCCGCGAGCCGTCCGTCCTTGATGAGCGCCGCCCCCAGGTTGTTGTAGGCCGCCGCCACCTCCGGGTGCTCGGCCGAGTAGACCTTCTGGCGCAGCGCCACCACCTGGCGGAAGTTCTCCAGCGCCTCGGCCGTCTTGTCCTCGCGCATGAAGATGGCGCCCATCGCGTTGGTGAGGAAGGCCTCGATGCGCGCGTCCCCGCCCAGTCGCTCCAACACGGCGCGGGTGTGCTCGGCCCACTCACGGCCCTGCTCGAAGTGCGCCTGGAGCATCGCCGAGCGCACCAGCCGGGCCGAGGCCGAGGCGATCACCTCGTCATGGCGGCCCGCCTCCGCGGCCCACACCGCCTGGTGGAGCGAGGCCTCCGAGCCCACCACGTCCCCGGCCTTCTCCTCCAGGGCGCCACGCAACTCGAGCACCTCGGCCTGCAGGGGGCGGTAGCGCAGCGCCAGGGCATCGTCGGCGAGCGTCCGGGTGCGCTCCAGGGCCGGCTCGAACTGGCCGCTGTCGAAGAGGGCCCGGGCCTCGGCCAGACGCACCTCGAGCCGCTCGACCTTCTGGCGCGTGGCCGCGTCCTCCGGCGGCAGCACGGGCGCCTGGAGCGCCTCCACGTTCGCGCACCCCGCGATGAGGGGCAGGACGCTGGCCGCCTTGGCCGCCTGATCCACCAGCGCGGCGTCCGGATGGGCATACACGTCGGTGAGGGCCCGGAGCGACTGCAACCGCCGCTCCAGACAGGCCATGCGCAGCGAGAGCACCGCGTCGGACTGCTCACCCCGCACGCGCGTGGCCTCACACGCCTCGACATGCATGGCCGTCCAGTCGCGTGCGTAGGTGTCCAACACCTGCGCGGCGCGCGTCCAGGACTCCTCCGCGTTGGACTTGCCGGTGGCCTGGAAGGCCTGGCCGAGCGCCTCCCGGCGGTTCCCGTCCCACAAGCCCTCCAGGCGCCGGCCCCCCCCCTGGCACGGCGGCTCGGCCGTGCTGCGCAGTTGCAGCGGCAGCCCGATGCCGAGCGAGAGCACCAGCAGTCCGCCCACCGCGAGCCACTGGCGCTGCCGCCGGGGCAGCGTGTCGCCCAGCGCCCCGAGCAATGCATCCATGGACGGCCAGCGCTGCTCGGGCTCGAGCGCGAGCCCCCGCAAGACGATGCGCCGCACGTTGGCGGGGACCCGCGCGTCGCGAGGGGGCTCCGGAGTGCGCCAGGTCGAGGGCGGGCCCGGCGTCTTGCCATGGGGCCGCTCGCCATAGAGCAACTCGTAGAGCGTCACGCAGTAGCTGAACTGGTCCGCGCGCGCGTCGAAGATGCCGTCGTATGACTCCGGCGCCATGTAGGCCAGGGTGCCGATGACGAGTCCCGTGCTCGTCAGGGGCGTGTTCAAGGGCGATTGGCCGAGCTCGGACCAGGGGACGTCCACGGGCTGCGGCGGAGGCTCCTCTCCCGGAGCGGCGGCGGAGACCTGCCGGGCCAGCCCGAAGTCCAGCACGCGCACCCGCCCATCCTTGCCCAGCAGCACGTTGTCTGGCTTGAAGTCGCGGTGCACGAGGCCCGCGGCGTGCGCGGCCGCCAGTCCCTGGCCCGCGGCGATGAAGACCTCCACCACCTCGCGCCAGGGCCGTGGCCCCTGCTTGAGCCAGTCGCGCAGCGAGGGCCCTTCCACCAACTCCATGGCGATGAAGACGCGCTCCTCCCACGTCCCCACGTCATAGATGGAGATGACGTGGGGATGGGACAGCCGCGCCAGGGCCTGCGCCTCGCGCAGCAGCCGGGCCTGTCCGCCGCTGCGCTCCACCTGAGCCGACCCGCCATGCAGCAGCTTGAGGGCCAGCCGGCGGTTGAGCTCCGGGTCATACGCCGCGTACACCACGCCCATGCCACCGGCGCCCAGCTTCTCCAGCACCATGTAACGGCCCACCGTCGCGCCACGCGGGAGCACCTCCTCGGGCGCGGAGTTCGACGGGGTCGTGGGAGGCGGCACCACGTGGGTGAGCACCTCCCCCGTCGCCTCGAAACCACCGGAGTGCATCAGCAGCCGGCCACAGGCGGGACAGTTCTCCGCGTGCGCGAGCAACCGCGCGACCTCCGCCTCCGGGAAACGTCCCGAGGCGACTTCCCGCACGAGGGGCTCCTCGGGGCAGATGCTGTCGATGACGCTGTGAGCCATTCCGTCTCCGCTGTGCGCCCCCATCTTCCCCTGGAGCCCGGAGTCTTGGCTACCCGGCGAGCCCCGGAAGACGGGTGTCTCTCGCGGACATTCCCACTCCGCTCGCACGACGGGTGCTACCGCGTCCGGAGGCTCACGAGACCTCGTGCGCGAGGTAGCGGGCCGTGCGATCCAGGAGCCCGTCGATCTCGGAGCGTGCCGCCTCGAGCCGGGGGAGATCCTCCGTGAGCACGTCCTCGAGCCGCCGGCCCGAGCGCGTGAGGGATTGAGGGAAGGCGCGCACCCAGGACTCCAGCGTTGGAGACTCGACCTCCGGGTGGAAGAGAAAACCCACCGAGTTCGACAGGAGGAAGGCTTCCTGGGGCTGGCGCTCGGAGGAGGCGAGAGCCTCCGCTCCGCGCACGGTGTCGAACGTATCGCCGTGCCACTGGACGACGGGGAAGGACGCCGGAGCCCCGGAGAAGATGGGGTGCGCATGGCCCGCGGGTGTGACGTGGATGGGTTGCACGCCCAGGACCATTCCCTTCGGGTCCTGGAAGACGCGGGCGCCGGAGACGGCCGCGAGCATCTGGGCCCCCAGGCAGATGCCCAGACAGGGACGGCGCCGCGCGAGCCGCCGCTCCATCAGGGCGAGTTCCTCGTGAAGGTATGGGTGTTGGTTGGCCTCGTAGACGCCCATGTAGCCGCCCAGGACGACCACGAGATCCGCATCGGCGTCTCCCGGCCGGACCTCGCGAAAGCGCGTCTCGAGGGTGAAACCGGCCCGCGTGAGTGCCCCCTCGAGGGCCCCCGCACTCACGGGAAGGTCGTGCTGGAAGAGGATCGCGCGGGGCTTGGGAGTGGAGAGGGAGTCGGACATGGGCGGAAGGATAACCGCTGGTCCCGCGGGACAGGCCACCCAAACCCTGGCTGGACTTGGAGAGACGGCTGTTTCAGGGAGACCCGAACGTCTGCTCCCAGAGCAACTGACCCTCGGAGGACAGGCCGAAGGTCCACAGGTCCGTCTTGCCTGCTCCCTGGGAGGTCGTCGAGCCCACGACCGCGAGGCTGTCGTCCGCCAGGCGGGCAATGCCGTCGCCCATATCGTCTCCGGCGCCCCCATAGGACTGCTGCCAGAGCAGGCTGCCGTCCGCGGAGAAGCGCCAGACCTTGGCCTCCCGATCAACCAACTCCTTCAACGAGTACCCCACCACGGCCATACCTCCATCAGGGAAGGGAGTAATGGCACGACCTGCCTCCACATCAGAGCCTTCCAGGACGCGCTCCCAGAGGGTGTCCCCTCGCGGCGCCATGCGTACCACCCAGAGGTTCCAATCCGTCGAACCAGGACGACTCAGACGTCCGGTCGCGATGAGTCCCCCATCCGGCAGCAGGGCGAGCGCGGCCAGTTCTCCCCGGCCCTCGGCCGGCAATCGATTCTCCCCGGTGGCCCGTCCATCCGCCTCCAGCAGAAGCAGCCTCGAAATCCCCAGCCCGGTGGTCGAGGATTCCGATGTCCCCAAAACGGCGACACGCTGAGCCGGGAGCGCCACCAGGGCGGTGACACGCTCGATTCGTGGAAGCTTCACGTCCCAGAGCAGTTGGCCCCGTGGATCCATCCGCACCACCCAGCCCTCTCCGTCCTGGGTTCCCCCCGCGACGATGGAGCCATCCTCGAGGACCGAGACGGCATGGAACCCGTTCACGCCGTCGTGACCCGGGGTCCGCTCCCAGAGGACGTTTCCCTCCGGGGAGAGAACGAAGAGCCATCCCCGAAATCCACCCCCGGCCACCCCCTCCGCCCCAGCGACGGCGAGCCTTCCCCCCGGCATGAGGGCGATGGCACGGCCCAGGGTCCCGAGCGTACCTTTTCCCCCATAGGTGTGCTCCCAGCGGGGAGGCGGAGCTTTCTCGAACTGGAGCACCCAAGCCTGCTGGACTCCGGGCTGCCGGGAGTTGGTGTAGCCGACCACGGAGAAACCACTCCCGTTCGCGACGACCCCTTCGGCCGACTCGTGCCCCGTGCTGTTTTCCCGCTCGACTTCTCGAGCCCACCCCATGTCACTCCGCCCTATCGAAGGAGGAAGGACAGCGTCTGCCCTGTACAAGAGGACAAGGAGCGCCGCGAGCAACAGCAACATCGAGGCGAGCAGTCCTGCGATCCATGCCCTCCGCCTTCGAGTGCCGCCCTGGGGACTCATTTCATTCAATGAAACCAACGCCGCTCCTCGTCTCCACCAGTGCACCAATAGCCCGCTGCCGGCACCATGAAGGTCCTCGCGGAGCTCGCCCACCTACCGGCGGTAGAGGGCGCCGCCCTTCATGACCAAGCGCACGTGGCAGAGCGCGGAGATGTCCCGGGTGGGATCTCCCTCCTCCGCAATGGGGTCCGCAAGCACCCCAGGCTTCACCTGACCCATGCAGTCTTAGTTCAACTTCAGGACGAGCAGTGGCAGGATGCATCAGTGCCGCTCTGACAAGCAACTCCTTCCCCGGCTCTCCGCCTTGAGACGAACAGCAAGGACCCAAGCACATGGCTACGTCAGCACGATTCCAGGTTGACCCTCGTCTCGCCACTCTCCTTGGAGAGGGATACCGCTCTTCGGAGCACGCACTGAAGGAACTGGTGGACAATGCCTGGGACGCGGAGGCTCGCGAGATTCACATCAGCCTCCCTGCCCCAATGACTTCTGAGCCGATCACGATCCAAGATAACGGCACGGGGATGACGGAGCAGGAGGTCCGAAGTGAGTATCTAAAGGTTGCCAGCGACCGACGTTCGCGGAAGGGCGAGCTCACCCAACACCTGAAGCGGAAGATCAAAGGGCGCAAAGGCATCGGGAAGTTCGCTGGCCTCATGGCTGCCTCTACAATGACTGTAGAGACCAAGTCGCAAGGGATGCGAACGAGCCTCACTATCCGCAAGGAAGACCTACTCGATTCCAGCAAGGACTTGGAGAAGATCGACCTGCCCATCTCAGCTTCAGCGTGTGATGAACAAGAGCATGGTACAACGATAACCCTTACTGACTTGAGCCATGCGCTGGCGTTTCCAACTCCAGAGCGTCTTCGGGAGTTATTAGTGCTAGAGTATGGCCGCAGTTCGGACTTCCTTATTCGAGTGAACGGCGAACAGCTTGCTATTGAGGATATTCCGGGGGAACCCTTTACGGAGATCGTGCAACTACCAAGTTTAGGACCGGTGAAACTCTCCCTGACGGTCGCTGACGGCAAGAAGCCACTCAAGCACTCGGGAATCGTCTTACGCGTGGGTGGGAAGGTTGTGGGCAAGCCCATCTATTTTGGACTGGAGACAGACGAGGAAATCCCTGAAAAACTTTTGAAGAAGGTTTACGGCGAAATTGAAGCCGATGGGCTTGCAGCAGATGTGACTGCCGATTGGGGCGCTGTCGTCGAAAACAGCACCGGCTTCAAGAACATGGAAAATTGGGCCCGAGATCAGATCAAGGGCAAGCTCAAGAAGGTGTACTCAAAAGAGATGAGCCTCGCCAAAGCGCGTCTTCAGCAGGAGATCGACCGCCGCTTGGCTGCAATCCCGGAACACCGACGCAAGTTCGCGGAGACTGCTCTCCACCGAGTATTGTCAAAATTCTACGGCGAGAGCGAGGACCGCAGGAATACCATCATCAACGTGATGTTGGACGGGTTCGAGCGCGATGAATACTGGACTGTCATTCAAGCTATCGAGCAGGCCCGCCACGGAGGCGTCGCCACGTTCGCAGATGCCCTCAGCGAGTTTGGTCTCGTGGATATGGCTGTCATCCACCAACAGGCTCGCCGCAGACTTGAGATCCTTGACCGCCTAGACGAATTGATGGAGCGACTGGACACTCTCGAGAAGGAGATGCACCAAGTCATCGAACACAACCTATGGCTGCTTGAGAGTGAATACACATTACTCTCCTCGAATGAGACGCTGGCAAAGACCCTCAAGAAGTGGGTGGATACAGAGTTCAGCGGTAAGCGCGCAAAAAAGAGGCCTGACTTACTCGCCTGCGCCACGCTGACCGGACGCTACCTATTGATCGAGTTCAAGGAGCCTCGTCATGCGATCAACCGCGACGATGAGACTCAGGCAACAAAGTACCGAGACGACCTCCGCAAATACTTTGACCCCCTCGATGTACTCATGGTTGGCGGCAGAGCATCTTCGGGTGTAGACGCGAACTTCCGACCGCAAGGCCTCAATGTGCGCACCTATGGCGCCATCGTAGGCGCAGCGCGTGCGCGATTCGGTTGGCTCCTGGAGCAACTTAAGATCAACCGACCGTGAACGGAGACAATGACCGCCGACTATCCTAATACTACTCGGTCACTTCGAACTCCCTTCGGGAGGTAAATCTCCTTCGGAGTTTCACGGCGGCCCTCGGGAAGTAACCGGGTAGCATTAGATGCCCTAAAAAACCGACACAGCGACCGGAAGAGCATGAGGTCGCATCCGAGGAGGAGAGCGCCAAGTGGATGTCGTCGCGACGATCGTCGCGTATACACAGCCGTCCGAAGCAGAGCAGGTGCGCGAGCCGCCGCTCTACCTTACAGCGGTGGCGCCCGAGCATCTCTCTGCTGCCGATGCCAAGTTGGGCGATAGGTGCAATTGGTTGTTAGGCACTCTAATCTGTTACTCCTCGTAACCTATGGACTCATAGACGTCACCCTGGCGTTGGGATGGAGAACTGCCACCCAGGCCGAACGACTCCTTGTTGTCCTACTGGAGTAGACCCTGAGCCATCCCCTCATTTTAGCAGGCGAGCAAGGAAGCGGTGTGTAGGCTGGTTGGTGCGAGAAGTAAGACCCGCATGCTTACTTCTGCGGTCGTGCGCAAGCCTCGTCTTGATGACCAGCAGGTCCATGCCTTCTTGGAGTCGCTCTTCGAAGAGGACCTCCACGCCAAGCGCGTGTTGTCCCTGGCCTACGCGGTCCTGGGTGTCATTCACGCGGCCAGCTTGGGGGTGCATCTCATTGGCAAGGCCCTGGCGTGGGCGCGAGGAACAAAAAGCAAGCATGGCGTGAAGCAGGTGGACCGGCTCTTGTCCAACCAGGACATCAACGTCTGGGAACTCTTCGCGCAATGGGTGCCCTACGCCTTGGGTCAGAGAAAAGAGGCGGTCGTGGCCTTGGACTGGACGGACTTCGATGCGGACGGACAGACGACGCTGGTGGCGTCCTTGGTGGCTAGCCATGGGAGAACCACGCCGCTGGTGTGGCACACGCTGGAGAAGTCCGCCCTGGAGGGGATGCGCAACGAAACGGAGGATTTCGTGCTCCATCGACTGCGGCAAGTCGTGCCCGAGGGGGTGCGGCTCACGGTGCTGGCCGACCGGGGATTTGGAGACCAGAAGTTCTACGCGCTGCTTGAGCAACTGAAGTTCGACTACGTCGTGCGCTTCCGTCAGTGCATTCAAGTCATGGATGAGAAAGGAGAGAAGAAGAGCGCGGGCGAGTGGGTGCCCGAGTCGGGGCGAGCGGTGAGGCTGACGGGAGCGAGGGTCACCCAGGACGAAGCGTCGGTGGGAGCCGTGGTGTGCGTGAAGAAGAAGGGAATGGAGGAAGCGTGGTGTCTGGCGACAAGTTTGAAAGAAGCGACCGCGGCTTTCGTGGTGGGGCTCTATGCCAAGAGGTTCCGGACGGAAGAGACCTTTCGCGACATGAAGGATTTGCGTTTTGGAATGGGCCTGTCGTGGGTGAGGGTGCGCTCAGCGGATAGACGAGACCGACTGCTGTTGGTCAGTGCGCTCGCGTGCGCCCTCTTGACGCTCCTGGGGGCAGCGGGAGAGAGCCTGGGGATGGAGCGCTATCTCAAGGCCAACACCGCGAAGACGCGCACCTACTCACTCTTCCGGCAAGGCTGTGAGTATTACCAAGCCATCCCCATGATGCCGGAGGACCAACTGATTCCTTTGATGGAGCGATTCGCTGGTTTGTTGCGCGAGCAGCCTGTTTTCCAGGAAGTTTTCGGCCCAATATGAGGGGATGGCTCAGGAGTAGACCTACAGATGGCATGGCTCTTGCTTGATATCTGCCAGCGCCAGAACGCCGTGCCTAACGACTCGGCGCGGCTTGGTTTCTACCGGAGGGTAGCCGCACCTCTTCCTACTCCTACTCACCATGACTAATTGAGTCGTGTCGAGTGCTATATCTGGTAGGTTGGGCTTTGGAGGTATCCCACCCTGGCTCGACTTCTCCCGTGGCTGCCGCTCACGCTCCTTTTTACGGGAGCTACAGTGGCAGCGCAGCCCCAGCCCCGTTCCCGCGAGCGCCAGGAGCGGCGCGTCACGCTTCCCAGCAACCCCGATGAACCCGGGCCAGAGGTAAGCGTGGCCGCCGGCATCGTCACCTACCTGCGTTTCGACGCGCCCCTAGACAGGGCCGCCATAGAAGTAGAGGGACGCTCCGTCCGCTTTCGATGGGTGGAAGTGGGAGACACGATTCTCTGCCTGGAGCCCTCGGTTGATTTGGGTGCCGAGGAGAAGTTGGTGGTGCGCGTGCGCTACCGGGACGGCGCTTCCCCAGCCAAGGTCACGCTCGTGCTGGTGACGCACCCGGGCGTGGTGGACAAGGAGGTAGAGGTGGTGCGCCGCCCGCGCACACTTGAGGCGTTGGAGGCGGCGCTGGCGGAGAGCCAGGCGGAGGTCACTGCGCTGAAGGCCCAGTCTGGGGCAAGTGGGCCCGCCGGGCTCATCTTCTCGGGCCGCATTGACCGGGAGGGCGTGCAGGTCCGCCGCATTGAGAAGGTGCCCACCTTTACTCGGGGTGGGCTGGAGGTGACGGATGGCATGGGCTACCGGGCTGGCCCCTGGGCGCTCGCGGTCATCCACGTGCGCAACCTGCCGGGGGAGAAGCCCTGGAGGCCAGTCTCCGCGCTGCTCACTCGGCAGGATGGCTCGCCCGTGAAGGTGCGCACCGTGGAGATGGATAAGGCACAACTCGGGCCCGGTGAGGCCGGCGTGGTGGCTGTGGAGCCTGATGCTCCGTTCTGGGAGGCAGGTCAGGTCTTCCTCCTCCAGGTCATGGATAAGAGCGGTGCTCGGCAGATCCCCCGCCTTGAAGTGGTGCTCTAGGAGACGCGCTCCCATGTCTCAAGTCCTGCATCCGGACCAGCTCCAGCCCGGCGACAGGGTGGGGCCCTGGCTCATCACCCAGGTGCTGGGCCGTGGTGGCTCCTCCCGCGTCTTCAAGGTGGAGCGCGACGGCCAGCCCTACTCCATGAAGGTGGCGCTCAGCCCCCTCTCCGACTCCCGGGAGAAGCTTCGCGAGGAGGAATACGTGGAGGAGAAGAGCGCCTGGCGGCGGCTGGCACGCGAGGCCGCGGCCCTCTTCACCTATTCCTCCCACCCCAACCTGCTGCGCGTGTACGGGGTGGACTTCTGGCCCAGCCCCAACACGGGCTACCCCTTCCTCGTCACCGACTACGTGGACGGAGACACGTGGCACGAGTGGCGCTGGCGTACGCCGCCTCACGCCACCCGGTTGGTGCTCACCTTCAGTGACGTGGTGCGCACCGTGGGCGTGTTGCACGCGCGCGGCGTCTACCACCGGGACTTGAAGGCGGAGAACATCCTCATCCGCCGTGCGGATGGCCGCCCCTTCCTCATCGACTTCGGTACCGCGCGCCTGCCCGGCGCCCTCACCCAGACCATGGGGCTGCCCGAGGGCGTGTTGCACCTGGTGCCTCCGGAGCTGCTGGCCTACGCCCGCAGCCAGGCATGGGAGCAGGGCAAGCCCTTCCAAGGGGGCGTGAGCGCGGACCTGTACGCCCTGGGGGTGTTGCTCTACCAGGCTCTCACGGACCTGCACCCCTTCAACCCAGAGCTGCCGGACAAGGAGTTGGTGGCCGCCATCGCCACCCGTCCTCCAAAGGCCCCGCACCTGCTCAATCCCCTGGTGCCGCGCCCCCTGAGCGACATCGCCATGAAGCTGCTGGAGAAGCGGCCCGAGGATCGCTACCCCAGCACCGACGCACTGCTGCGGGCGCTGGAGCAGGCCACCGAGAAGGAGGGGCACTCACCCGCCTGGAGCGTGCCACTCTTCGCCGCCGAGGACAGCGCGGCGGAGCCTCCAGCCCAGGACATGGCGGCACTCACCGTTCGGTTGCCGGAAACGGCAGGTGAGCTTTCCGAGACACCACCGCCCGACGAGAAGCGGGAGGGGGAGGAGGTGGGGGCGCAACCGCCTTCGTTGCCCGAAGCGACGCGCGAAGTCCCGGGGGCATCACCACACCCCAGCGAGGAACAAGCGCCCCAGGAGGGGAAGGCGCCTGTCCGCCCACGCCGCGCGAGGTGGCTCATGGCCCTTTTCGGGGGCCTGGCCCTGGTCGGCCTTGCCTTGTGGCTGGCACGTCTCACACTCGCACCTTCACCCGAGGCGCTGCCGCCTGGGGCTGTCCACCTCAACAAAGGAAGTCCGCCCGTGCCCACTCGCTCGTCTCCTTCGCTTCGCCTCGCCACCTGGTTGTGCGCCGTGGCTGGACTGGGCTGCCCCGCCGCCCAGGTGAAGCCCCCCTCTCCCGCGGACTGCCCACCAGAGGCGACCCAGGCCATGTTCCAGGAGTTGAAACTCCGTACGGGCAGTGACCTCAGCGCCATCGTGGACATCGACCAGCCCGGCAACAGGAACCAGGAGGGAGTCTACACGGACGGGGCCGTCATCGGCCGACTCACGAAGGGTGATGGCCTGCTGGCCGAAGGGACGCTCCTGCACGGACAGCTCTGGACAGGGCCCGGCATCTACGACCTGGAGACGGGGAAGGAACTTCCAGCGGTCATGGGCCGCTACTCCCTGGCTGTGCTGCCCGACGGGCGGAAGTTCCCCGTGTGCATCGTGCTGGGCAACCCGGATGGGCGTGTTCCCAAGTTCGAGAGTTCGAAACCCGGTGCCGCCGTGCTCAACCGCGAGTTTCCGGTAAGCGCCGTCTGGCGGTGGCCCTGAGTTAGCTGTCTCGCTCGGGCTAACTACAGGCCGATGAACTCACAGTCCGTCACCAAAGAGATTCATCAACAGCCCGTCCACACGCCTGCGGACGATAGCGCGCGCCCTCTTCGAGAGCGAGGCCGCCTTCTTCGCGTGGACTTCGTCAAAGAGGCACTGCACCGGGAACCTCGAAACGCTCGCTGGTGCCCACCGTCACGTAGATGCTGTCCATGATGTCCCGTGTCACGTCATCAGTGGCACTCACGCATAGAACAACGCAACCAGTCACTCGCCGACGCCCGACGCGACAAGGCTATAGCCCCTGAAGCAGCTACTCGCCGCCATCGGCGGGCGCTGGCACACTACAGCCAGCGCATCTATCGACGTGAACAGAAACCATGTCCAGGGCTCTTACCGGCGGTGGAGGGTGCCGCCCTTCATGACCAGGCGCACGTGGCGGAGCGCGGAGATGTCCCGGGTGGGGTCCCCCTCCACCGCGACGAGGTCCGCGAGCAACCCGGGCTTCACCTGCCCGATAATGTCCTGCAGGTGGAGCATGCGCGCGTTGACGGAGGTGGCCGCCTGGAGCGCCCGCACAGGAGTCATGCCGTAGTCGACCATCAACGCCAGTTCCCGCGCGTTATCCCCATGAGCGAACACGCCCACGTCACTGCCAGCGCAAATCGTCACACCGGCGGCGAGGGCGGCCCGGAAGCTGGCGCGCTTGCGCTGGAGGGAGGCGGGCTCGGGGTCGCTGCCCTTCTTCCACCCCCCGTACTGTTGAATGGCGTCACCCGCGGCGAGCGTGGGGCAGAGGAAGACACCGCGCTCGGCCATGAGCTTGAAGACCTCGGGCGTGCCTCCATCCCCATGCTCGATCGTCTCGACTCCGGCGAGCACCGCGCGGCGCATGCCCTCGGGCGTGCTGGCATGGACCACCACGGGGCGTCCCCCATCTCGGGCCGTGCGCACGATGAGCTTCAGCTCCTCCTCGGAGAACGTGGGCAGCGCCTCGCCCCCAGGCCCCCAGCGGTAGTCGCCGTAGACCTTGATCCAATCCGCCCCCCGGCCCATCTGTCCGCGCACCACGCGCACGAGCGCGTCCACGCCATCGGCCTCCTCGGCGCCCTGGGGGACGTGCCACTCGGGAGCGAAGCCCTTGGGCCCGTAGGAGCCGGTGGCGATGATGGCGCGGGTGGTGGCGAGCACGCGCGGCCCGGGAATGATGCCCTGCTGGATGGCCTGCCTCAGGCCCACGTCCGCGTCGGCGGCGCCCTCCGTGCCCAGGTCGCGCACGGTGGTGAAGCCCGCCATCAACGTGTCACGGGCATGGTTGGTGGCGCGGGCCACCCGGAGCGCGAGCGATTCGCGCAACACTTGATCATTCCAGGAAGTCTCGTTGTAGGGGTGCAACAGCAGGTGTGAGTGGCCCTCGATGAGGCCGGGCAGCAGGGTGGTGCCGGGCAGATCGATGACCTCGGCGCCAGCAGGCGCCTTCACCTGGGCCGCCGGACCGGCGGCGGCGATGCGCTCGCCCTGGACGAGCACGACCCAGCCCTCCTGGGCCTTGGCGGAGACCCCGTCGAAGACACGCGCGGGGCGCAACAGATAGGCAGCGGGAGCGGCGGACGCCGTCTGGGCGGCCGCGAGGCGGGGCACGACACCCAGCAACATGACGAGCAGTGAGAGCAGGCAGCGCATGGGCCGGCACGATATGCCCATCGGCCAGGACGCACACGGGCCCAAATCCAACAGAGAGCGTGGGCGTGGATTTCGGGTCAATCCGCTACTTTCCACGGATTTTCAACGTTTTCAGATCAGCGCCAATCTGGCGGGTTATTCCATTTCATGCTTTAGTTTGTCATCACGACGCAGGCACGCGGATCCAGACACGTCGGGTGTCCGCGAGGTGCGTCCCGCCCAGACAAGGAGCAGGAAATGGATCGGAAGCTCACGTATCGCGGCATGGCGCTGTTGGGAGTTCTCGGTGGATTGAGCGGCTGCACGGTGGACGAGGTGCAGTCCGCCGAAAAACTCTCTCAACTCGAGAGCGCCGCCATCGTCTCCAACATCACCGAGGGGGATTACTTCATCCGGTCCGCCATGACCAACAAGTGCATCGACGTGGCGGATGCCAGCACCGCGGATGGCGCCGCGGTGCAACAATATGACTGCAACTTTACCAACGCGCAGAAGTTCCACATCTCCCCGACGTCGGATGGCTATTTCAAGATCATCAACGTCAACAGCAACAAGGGGCTCGACATCAAGGAGGTGAGCTACGCGCAGAACGCCCCGGTCCACCAGTGGAGCTACGTGGGCGGCGGCAACCAGCAGTTCAAGTTCGTGGGCCGGGGCAACAACCAGTTCAGCATCCACGTGCGCCACACGGACATGGCGCTCGACTTGTATTGGGGCTCGGCGGCCAACGGCACGCAGTACGTCCAGTACCCGTACACCGGCGGCGCCAACCAGCTCTATACCTTCGACAAGGTCGACGGGGGCACCAACCCGCCTCCCACGGGCACGGGCATCGCCGCCATCCTGAGCGAGTCCATGTTCAACTCGATGTTCCCCAGCCGCGGTCCCTTCTACACCTACTCGGCCCTGGTGGCCGCGGCGAACACCTTCCCCGGCTTCGCCACCACGGGTGACACCACCGCGCGCAAGCGCGAGGTGGCCGCCTTCCTCGCCAACATCGCCCACGAGACCGGTGGCCTCGTGCACGTCGAGGAGATCAACAAGAGCGTCATGTGCGACACCAGCTGGGGCCCTCCGGGCTGCGGCTGCGCCCCGGGCAAGTGGTACTACGGCCGTGGCCCCATCCAGTTGTCGTGGAACGGCAACTACTGCGCCGCGGGCAACGCGCTCGGCGTGGACCTCATGAACGACCCCGACCGGGTCGCGCGCGACGCCACCATCTCCTGGCGCACCGGCTTCTGGTTCTGGATGACCCAGGCGGGCGCGGGCTCCCGGCCGGCGCATGACTCCATCGTCAACGGCTACGGCTTCGGCCAGACCATCATGAGCATCAACGGCTCCGTCGAGTGCTATGGCCGCAACCCCGGCCAGGTGCAGAGCCGCGTGAACAACTACCTGAACTTCGCGAGCAAGCTCGGCGTGGACCCCGGCGGCAACACCGGCTGCTGAGCCTCCGTGCCTCGCCCTGGACACTTCTTGGCGAGGTGCGTCAAGGGCCCTGGAGACGCCTGGGGGGCGGTGCTATGAAACACCCGCTGTCCGCCCCCCTCCCAGGCACCCCATGAACAACCTCGCTTCTGTGTCCCGCGTCCTCGCCATCCTGAGCCTGGGCGCCACCTTGCTGGAAGTGCTGGCCTACAAGTTTGTCTTCAAACGTGATTATGGCTGGCGCTCCGCCCTGGCGACGCTCGCGGTCATCGTGGGACGGAGCTTCACCCGGCTCATTCCCCTCGCGCTCGTCCTCCCCGGCGCAACCTGGCTCTACGAGCACCGGCTCTTCGACGCCTCGGCCCATGGCACCGTGGTGTCCTGGGTGGTCCTCTTCTTCGGCATCGAGTTCCTCTACTACTGGTACCACCGGCTGGGACATCGCGTGCGGTGGTTCTGGCTGTCACACGCGGTGCACCACTCGACCAACGAGATCAACCTCGTGGCCGCGGGCCGGCTCGCGTGGACGTCGCAGCTCACCGGCGCCTACGCCATCTTCACGCCGCTGGCCCTCCTCGGCTTCACCCCCGAGACCATCCTCGCCGGCTACGCGCTGAACCTGAGCTACCAGTTCTGGATCCACGCGGACTGGGCGCCCAAGCTGGGCTTCCTTGAGGGCATCCTCAACACCCCGTCGGCGCATCGCGTCCACCACGCGGCCAACCTCGACTACCTGGATGCCAACTACGGGGGCGTGCTCATGCTCTTCGATCGCCTCTTCGGTACGTACATCCCCGAGCGCGATGACCTGCCCTGCCGCTACGGCCTGGTGCACCCGCTGACGACGAACAACCCCTTGAAGATCGTCTTCCACCAGTTCGGCCCGTTCTTCCGCGATGTGATGAGCGCCCGGAGCCCGCGCGAGGTGTGGGGCTACATCAGCTCTCCGCCGGGCTGGCGGCCGGATGGCAACAGCGAGACCACCGAGGACATGCGCCGCAAGGCCGCGGGCGAGAAGCCGGCCGAAGCAGCACCGGCTCCGGTCTACGAAGCCGCCCTGCCCTGAACCCCAGCGGGGGAAGTCAGTGCATCGTCCGGGCGGGCGGCTCTTCCTCGTCGTCGTCCCGGTCACGAGGAGCGTCGCCCCCCTCCAGCAGCGCGAGGAGATCCTTCGTGGTCAACCGGGCCGCGACGTTCGTCCCCTCGAGTACCCCCGCCACGAGCGCCCGCTTGTCCGAGTGGAGCGAGAGCATCTGCTCCTCGATGGTGCCACGGGCGACCAGCCGGTACACCGTCACCGGCCGTGTCTGCCCGATGCGGTGGGCGCGATCCGTCGCCTGATCCTCCACCGCTGGATTCCACCAGGGCTCCAGGTGGATGACATAGTCGGCGGCGGTGAGGTTGATGCCCGTGCCGCCCGCCTTGAGGGAGATCAGGAACAGCTCGCCCTCTCCATCCTGGAACGCCTGGATCCGCTTCGCCCGCGCCGCCGCGGGGGTCGACCCATCCAGGTACTGGTAGGTGAACCCCGCGCGCTCCAATTCCTCCCGGACGAGCTCCAGGTGCGAGGTGAACTGGCTGAACACCAGCGCCCGGTGGCCCTCGCTCCGCAGTTCCTCCAGCAGCTCGAGCAGCCGCCGCATCTTGGAGGAGGAAATGGCCGACTGCCCGTCGTAGAGCCGCGGATGCGAGGCGAGCAGCCGCAGCCGCGTGAGCGCCGCGAGCACCTGGAAGCGCTGCTGCTCGTCGCGAATGCCCTTGCCCTGCGTGCTCACCTCCGCCACCGCCGCGAGCCGGGCGTCCTCGTACAGCGTCCATTCCTCCTCGGAGAGCGCCACGGGCAGCTGGATCTCCGTGCGCGGCGGCAGCTCCCGCGCCACCTCCTGCTTGGTGCGCCGCAGCAGGAAGGGACGGATCACCCGCGAGAGGGCCGCGTTCGCCTCGGGATCCTTGCCCCGCTCGATGGGCCCGGCGAAGCGCTCGCGGAACTGCTCCCAACTGCCGAGCAGGCCCGGGAAGACGATGGCGAAGAGGCTCCACAGCTCACCCAGGTGGTTCTCCAGGGGCGTGCCCGACAGGGCGATGCGGAAGCCCGCGTTCAACTGCCGCGCGGCACGGGCCCGCCGGGTGCTCGGGTTCTTCAACGCCTGCGCCTCGTCGACCACGAGCGTGGCGAACTGCACCGCGCCCAGACTCGCCGCGTCGCGCACCAGCAGGCCATAGCTCACGATGAGCACGTCGTTCTTCTTGAGCTTCGCCAGGCACTTCACGCGATCCGCCTGCTCGGCGTAGAGCACGGGGCGCAGGCCCGGCGCGAAGCGCTGGATCTCCTGCACCCAGTTGAAGGCCACCGAGGTGGGCGCGAGGACGAGGGCGGGACCGAGCCGCGAGCGATCCAACAGCATCGCGAGCGCCTGCACCGTCTTGCCCAGGCCCATGTCATCCGCGAGGCACGCGCCGGCGCCCCAGGCCGCCACCCGGCTGAGCCACGCATGCCCCTCCACCTGGTAGTCGCGCAGCGTGGTTCCCAGCGAGGCGGGAGGTTTCGGCTTGAGCGACAGCGACGCGGCGAGGCGCTCCGTCAACAGCCGCCACGCGGGCGCGGCCTCGACCTCGGCGCCCGCGTCGAACAGCGCGCTGATGGCGGGAACCGCGCCGGGAGACAACTCCACCCGGTTCTTCCCGAGGAAGGCGTGATCCGCCACCGCCTGCAATCGGTGCCGCAGGGTGTCGCTGAGCTCCACCCACCGGTTGGCATCCACCCGCACGAAGCGCTTCTGCCGCCGGGCCGCGTCCAGGAGCACCGCGAGCTCGATCCTCCCCGCCTCCACCTTCAGGTTGCCCGAGAGCCCAAACCAATCCTTCTTGCGCTCGACCTGCACCTTCAGGGCTTCCGGGCCCGCGGAGGAGGTGATGACGGGCCGCTCGTCGAGCCACTCGACCTCGAGTCCCTCCGGGGGCCGCTGCAACGCGGCGACGAGCCGCAGCGCCGACTCCGTGTCCCCGAGCTGGAAACGAAACGGCGGCCCCTCCTCGGCGTCCTCGAGCGGAAGGGAGACGAGCGCCGCGCGGGCACGCTCCTCCTCGGACATCAGGTGGCGGCGTACATAACCGCGCTCCCCGTGACGCGAGAGCAGCACATCGCGCGGACCCACGCCGGGAGGGTACAGCGGCGCGCCCGGACCGGGCCGCACGAGCAGCTCCATCTCGAGTGACACATCGGGCAGCAAGCGCAGGCGGACGACGGGAACCATGTCCGTCGGGTACTCACGCCCCTTGAGCGAGGGCGGGACGACGAGGGGGAGCCGTGTCTCGAGGCGCGAGAGCCGCTCGAGCAGTTGCTCGTGGCTCTCAGGGGGAAACTGGTCTCCATGCTTCTCGAGCACGTTCCAGAGCTGCCGCGCCTCCTCGTTCACGTCGATGAGCAGGAAGAGGCCCCGCGTCGGCTCGGCCAGGAACAGCGGCTCGCCCGGAGCGAACGCCCGCAGCATCGCCCCCAGGGTCTTCGGGTTGAGACGCTCGCCTTCGAGGGAGGGCTCCAGGCGGATGTGGTCCGCGGCGGAGAGCGCGGTGAAGCCGAGCCGCACCCGCTTCACCTCGAGCGGCTCATCGGGACGAAGCTCGAGCGCGACCCGCGGATGTCCGACAAGCGCGAGGAAGGCCCGCGAGGGGTAGGTCCCGGCCGCGCGTGACGCAGGCGCCCAGGAGGCCAGGTGCTCGGCGACCCGGAGATCCACCTCGGAGAGCAGCTCGCGATGCTCCTCGAGCAGCCGGGCCGCGGTCATCCGCGCGCCGGTGCTCCAGGTGCCCTTGCGCGTCTGCTTCTTCACCAGGGGCGACACCGTCAGCGCGCCCAGCTCATGCTCGATGCACCACCACACCTCGACCCCCGCGCGGGGCCGGGCCGCCTCCGTCTCGAGCAGCTCGAGGTCCTTCAACGCACGGGCCCAGCCCGGCCGGAGGAGCTCCTCGGCGATCCTCCGCGCCTCGGGAGCCCGGGCGGGCTCGGCCAGGACATCGAGCACGGTGTCGACGAGCGCGAGCGCGTGGGCACAGCCGCGTTGCCGGGCCGCGCAGCTGCACTCCACACGGCCCTCGCCGCCTCCGGGAAACGTCAACCGGGTGGAGACGCCGATGGTGCCGTAGTCCGGCCCGGAGCGGACGACCCGGTCCCGCTCCTTCCAGGTGAGCGCGCACGTCGCCGCCTCGAAGCCCCAGGTCGCCGAGGCCCGGCGCTCGCGGGAGCGCGGAAAGCTCTGGGCCCGGAGCGAGCGGCGCACCTCGAGCAGGCGCGTCCACAACGGCGCGAGCGCGGCATCCGCGTGCGCCTCGCCCCGGGCCGACTCCTCGGAGAGCGCCTGCCGCACCGAGTCCGCTTCCTGGCGCAGGTAGGCCCACGCCGCCTCGGTGATGGCCGTCTCCAGGCCAGCGCCGCGCGCGCCCACGTAGCGCTGGGCCCCCTCGCGCGAGCCCACATCGCGCAGGGCGAGCCCATGGAGGGCGTGCTGGAGTCCATTGCGCCGCGCCTCGTTGAGGGGCAGCTCCGCCACGAGCACGGACACGGAGACCGCGAGCGCGTGCCGCACGTGGTGTGCGTCCGCCCAGCGCTCCAGGTCCGCGCGCGTCGCGAAGGGCCCCTCGGAAGGCTCGGCCGGGACGGCGCCCTGGGAGAGAAAGGACAGCCCGAGGGCGATGGCATGCTCGCAGACCGCGTCGCGCACCGGGCACGCGCAGCGGGACACGAGCGCGTCCCCCGAGGCCGTGAGCCGGACACGGTACGTCTCCCGTCCCCGGACAAGCCCCTCGAGGGCATCGTTCTCGAGGGCACAGGAGAGGACCCGCCCCTCGCGCCAGGACGCCTCACCGGAGAGGAAGGCACTTCCCGAGGCCGCGCGGAGGGAGTCGGCGGTCAGCAACGTGGACAACGACATGGGCGGCGGACTCTAACCGCGTGGCCGGTGCCCGGCTGCCCATTCCGACAGGAGGGGCCGCGCCCCGGCCACCCCGGCGAGCGGGCGAGACCCCTCCTCTTACACCCGGGAGCGCTTGACTACCGCCAGGCCGGGAGTTCCTCGCGCGTCAGGACGTTGCCCGCCCAGTAGACGTTCTGGATCGCCGTGGTCGAGTTCTTCTCATAGACGAGCTCCGACCAGCCCATGAAGAAGACCCAGCGCGGCTGGCTGCTCAGCTCGGCCGAGGTCGGCAGGCGGTCGCACTCGCCAATGGCGATGGGCTTGTTGCCCGCCACGGCGAGCATGGCGTCGTACTTGGCCTTCGTGAAACCGTCGCCGTTGTAGAAGTCGAGGGCCGCGATGTCCCAGTAGGCGTCACCCGGGTTGTAGTCGCTGAAGTTCCAGCTCAGGTCCTGCACGTCCCAGACCCAGATGAGGTTGTCGATGCCCTTCGTCTTGGTCAGGTAGTCGTGCAGCATCTGGTACAGGCGGCGCGTGCCCTGCGGACCCGTGCGGCCTCCCCACCAGAACACGCCCTGGTTCATCTCGTGATACGGGCGGAAGAGCACGGGCACGCCATTGTTCTTCAGGTCCTGCAGGAAGGGCACGAGCCTGTCCACGCGCGTCTTCCAGACCTTGTTGAGGTTGGAGCCGTCGGTGAGGAGCTCGTTCCACTGGCTGTCGCTCAGCCTGCTCTTGACGCCGCCATCCCAGCCGCAGGCCTCGCCCTGCGTCGGCGGGCAGGAGTGCCACATGAGCTGCACGATCGCGCCCGCGTTGAACTGGTTCTTCGCCTCGTTGATCATCGTCCAGCGCGAGTCGATGTTCTCCTGCTGGTAGAGGAAGTCCCCGCTCCACAGACCCGGCCAGCGGCCCGTGGTGCCGTGGATGGTGTTGGTCCACTTCGCCGGATCCCAGTTCGGCTCGCGGTTGTGCTGTCCGGCGATCGTCTTCGAGCCGGAGATGCTCTGGATGTAGTTGAGCACCCGCTGCTTGGGGGAGGTGGGCGTGCCCGTCCCGGCGACGAGGAGCGTCAAGGTCTCCCATTCCTTGGCCGCGGGGGCGTTGGCGAGCACGTCCCCTCCCCCGGCATTGATGGCGGAGACGTACTGACCGCCGATGGTCGTCTGGAGGGCGATCTTGTCTCCCGAGACGACGGTGCCCGTACCGTTGAGCTTGACGACGCGGAACTGCTCCCAGCCCAGCTCATGCGGGGCATTGACGTAGATGGCCCCGCCACCGCCCTTGTCCGCCGAGACCCACTGTCCATTCACCCCGCGCAGGGTCACCAGGTCTCCGCTCTGGAGCGTGCCCCCATTGAGGTCCGAGAGCGTGAAGGTCTCCCATTCCTTCGCCCAGGTGCTGTAGGCCTGGAGCGCCGCGCCGCCGCCCTTGTCGGCGACGAGGTAGTGACCCGTCCAGGTCTGGAGGTTCACCGTGAACAGCGACGCGGCGAGCGCCGCCTCCTCGTGGCCAACCCCGGGCGCCGCCGGGGAACGCTCCTCGCCACCACAGCCCGCGAGGAACGAGACGAACAGCGTGGCGAGTACCCGCCGATTGCAACGCGAAGTCATATCGAATCCCATGTTGATTGGATCAAATCCTTGAAATGCACGAGGCCCCCGGTGGCGGAAGACACACCGCCACCGGGGGCCTCTCGTGGCCTACTGCTTGACGAGCTCGAACTGGTCGAAGGCCGCCCAGTTCTGCGCGTTGGCGTCGCTGTAGACACCCACCTCGATGTTGCCGGTAGTGACCGGGATGCCGTTGATGACGTACTGCGTATAACCCGTGACGGCGCCGGAGCCGATCTCCGCCGTCAGCTCGGCCCCGCCGTGGCCCTTCGCGTACAGGCGCAGCGCGCGCTGACCACCACTGGAGCGGACCCACACACTGGCCCGGTAGGTGCCGTTGGCCACGGCCTTCGTCTGGCCGGAGATCTGCTGGTAGGCGGCCGCCGAGTAGTGCGTGAGCTTGTAGTTGCCCGTGTACGGATAGTCCGTGTCCACCTTGTGCGCCAGCTCGGCGCTGTGCCACTCGGCGTTCCAGCCCGACAGGGTGCCATCCGCCTCGAAGCCGGGGTTGGCGAGCAGGTTCGTCGCCGTGGGGGCGTTCTCACGCGCCCACACGTAGGTGCCCACGGTCTTCGCCGGCAGCGTGGCGAGCAGCTCCCAGCCCTCGGACGCGAGCTTGAAGCGCTGGCTGGAGGCCGTCTGGTTGATGACCACGGAGACGATGGTGTTGTCCGGGTTGAGGAAGGACACGTTCGTCACCGTGCTGGCCGAGCCGTAGCTGCTGGAGATGCGTTTGGCGCCCGCCTTCACGTACTTGGAGTACTGGCCGATGAGGTAGACCTCGGGAAGGGCCCAGTAGTTGTCGTAGGAGGACGCGCTCTGGATGAGCATGGTGGGGCCGGGCGTCCCGGTCCACTTCTCCGGCTGGATGTTGCTATCCAGCATCGTCACCCAGCCGTTGTAGCCCGCGGCCCAGTTGCGGAAGTACTGCGCCATCCGGTCCGCGCCGCTCGTGCCCCAGACCGAGCGCTCGGTCATCATGATGTTCTTGTTGGGCCAGGCGTTGCGCACCTGGGTCATGCTGCTGGGGTCGCCCGCGTAGTCGTGGAACGCCACGCCGTCCGTCGCCGCGTTCCCGGCGGCATCGTTCAGGGTGGGCGTCACATAGGCCAGCGCCGAATCGAAGTTGTGGTCGAACGCCCAGATGCGGGTGCTCAAGCCGTTCGCGTTCAGCTCGTTCTTCAGGGCGACGATGAGCTGGCGCGCCTGGTTCGAATCCACCGAGGCGCTGGGATAGTCCGGCGCCTGGTACAGGGGCTCGTTCTGCACGGTCAGCGCGTAGATGGGGATGCCCTGCGCCTGGTAGGCCTGGATGGCCTTGCGGTAGTACGTCGCCAGGGTCGGGATGTACTGGGACAGCAGCTTGCCGCCGATGAGGCTGCCGTTGTCCTTCATCCAGGCGGGCGGGCTCCACGGGCTCGCGAAGATCTTCAGGTTCGGGTTGACCGCCAGCGCCTGCTTGATGGTGGAGACGATGTTGTAGTCGATGTCCTTCTGGATGGAGAAGTACGTCAGGTTCGGGTCGGTCTGCCCCGCGGGCCGATCGTCGTAGGTGTAGAACTGGCGGCTGGTGAAGTCAGACGTGCCGAAGGTGATGCGCAGCAGGTTCATGCCCGCCCCGGTGGCCGGATCGAGCAGCTTCTTCAGGACCTCCGTGCGCTTGGCCAGCGACATGCGCGAGAGGTTGAAGACCGTCGACTCCTCCAGCGACGTGCCGATGCCCAGCATCGTCTGGTACTGCACCGAGGGATCCACCGCCAGCGTGGTGGCCGAGGTGGTGGTCGGGCTCGTCAGGGCGATGTTCGCCTGCGGGCTCAGCGCGTAGGGAATGGACAGGGGACCGTTGAACCAGGCGCCATCACCCGGGTTCTTCTCCGAACTCCAGATGACCTGCGCGGAGGGCGCGGCCGAGGCGGCCGTCCCCATCGCCAGCGCCCCGAGAGCCAGGGCGGACGTCGTCAATCGCTTCCATGCAGTGAGGGATGTCATGTGTTGATTCTTTCGTGTTCAGGCGACGAACGGCCCCCGGCGCCCACCAGGGGCACCGGGAACCGCGGGGGCTCACTGCTTGACGAGCTCGAACTGGTCGAAGGCCGACCAGTTCCCCGCGTTCGCGTCGCTGTAGACACCCACCTCGATGCTGCCGTTGGTGACGGGAATGTTGCTGATGACGTACTGCGTATAGCCCGAGACGGCGCCAGAGCCGATCTCCGCCGTCACCTCGGCCCCGCCGTAGTTCTTCGCGTACAGGCGCAGCGCCTTCTGGCCGCCGCTGGAGCGGGCCCACACGCTGGCGCGGTAGGTGCCATTGGCCACGGCCTTCGACTGACCCGACACCTGCTGGTAGGCGGTCGACGCGTAGTGCGTGAGCTTGGAGGCGCCCGCGTAGGGGTAGTCGGTGTCCACCTTGTGCGCCAGCGCCGGGCTGTGCCACTCGGAGTTCCAGCCCGTCAGACCCGACTCGAAGCTGGGGTTGTCCAGCAGGTTGCCCGTGGGTGGAGGCGTGGTGCCGCCCACCGCCTGGGCGATGGCCGTCAGCAGCGAGGCGCTGCCCTTGGCGTCATCGGAGATGTCCCAGATCATCACGCCGCCGCCGCGCTGGAGCGCCAGCTTGGACTTGGACTGGATGGTGGCGATGCCGTTGTAATAGACGGCGCCCACGTTGTCCTTGTAGGGCGCCTGGGAGTCCTGGGCCACCAGCGCGGCATAGCCCACGTACGCGGTCTGCGAGCGGCCGTAGAACGGCACACCGAGCACCGCCTTGTCCTTGGGCAGACCGCGGCCGAGCCAGTAATCCAGGGACTGGACGGCATAGTTATAGGTGGAGTGCGGGTAGCCGCCGTCGTAGGCCATGATGTTGAGGAAGTCCACGTCGGCGAAGGTCGCCGTGGGGATGCCTCCGCCCGTGTACCCGTTGGCCACGACCGCCGCGGTGAGCAGCTTGCCGCGGCTGTGCATCGCGGTGGACAGCTCCCGCATCAGCAGGCCGTAGTTCGTGGCCGAATTGCCCGGATCCGGGTACTCCCAATCGATATCAACGCCATCCAGCCCGGCCTGGTTCACGAAGTTGACCAGGTTGTTGACGAAGGCCGTCCGGGTCGAGGCATTGGCGGCCAGCTGCTCGAAGCCAGAATCGTTTCCGTCATTCCAGCCGCCCACCGCGATGAGCACCTTGACGCCCCGCGAGTGCGCCGTCTGGACCAGGGACTTGAGCCGGGTGTCCCCGCTGCTCAACCCCGTGAGCCCGCCCTGCGCGGTGGGAAGGAGGAAGGAGTAGTTGATGTGTGTGAGGTTGCCGTACTGGATGTCATTGACGTTGCCATTCCAGGTGGGGAAGTAGCCGACGACCCGGGTGGTGAGCGCGGCCTGCTCCTGGGTGTCCAGGGGCTGCTCGGAGAGTGCATCCGGCGCCCCGGAGCACGCAACCACGGTGGAGAGGACGGCACCCGCGGTCAATCCGCGCAAGGGGTAGGGGATGTAGGACAAGGAGGACTCCTCTGCTTTCGTCGGGTTTTCCTGCATCTCCGTTTTCGAGGGACTGGAGATAAAGTTGCTTTTTTTCGGGTCAATCAATCGAAACGTTTCGACCGATGGCATCCAGCAGGCACCTCTCGAAATCTGGGTATTAGGAACTTTTCCGTCCTGGTTAGTTTTCCTTGCTAACCCCGAGACTCTTGTTCCATAGTCAATCACAGTCCTGCCCCTCACCCTTCGCCGCTGAAACCACGCGGACGAAGCGGCTTCACTTCACCTGTAGAGAAAGACAGACATGAAGAATACGAAGCTCAATGCGCTCTCCACCGCGACGGCGTTGTTCGCCACCATCGCCACCGTGAATGCCTTGCCAGCGACTGCCGAGGCCGCTCCCGCCGGAAAGAGCGTGACCTCGCCGGAGGTGTCGCAGGACATGCTCAACGCGATGCGCCGGGACCTGCCGGGCACCGAGGAGCAGTTGCTGCGCCGGCTGGACTTCGAGGCGAAGGCGCCCTCCCTGGAGCGGGGCCTGCGCGAGCAGCTCGGAGAGCGCTTCGGCGGCGCCTGGTTGAACGCGGAGGGCACCGGGCTCATCGTCGGCGTCACCGATGAGGCCAGCGCCGCGCGCGTTCGCCGCGCCGGAGCCGAGCCCCGGCTCGTCAAGCACAGCAAGGCGCGGCTGGACGAGATCATGGAGGAGCTGAACCGCAACGCCCACAACGCGCCCTCCTCCGTCTACTCCTGGTACGTGGACGTCGCCACCAACAGCGTCGTCGTGCAGGCGGAGAACGCCACGAGCCTGATGGCATCGCGCGCCCAGTCGTTCGTCTCCCTGAGCAGCGGCGCGAAGGACGGGGCGATCCGCGTGGAGCACTCCGCCCAGGCCCCGCGCCCGGCGTACGACGTGCGCGGCGGCGAGGTCTACTTCTTCGGCACCGGGGCCGGTGGCTCCTACGGCGCCTGCTCGGTGGGCTTCTCCGTGGTGGGCGGCTTCGTCACCGCGGGACACTGCGGCGGGGCGGGCACCCCCGCGCTCGGCTTCAACTGGCAGTCCATGGGCAGCGTCCGGGGCTCCGTCTGGCCCGGCAGTGACATGGGGTGGGTGGGCACCAACGGCTCGTGGACGCCGCAGCCCTGGGTGTACAACCACAACAACGGCAACGTCCTGGTCCAGGGCTCCAACCAGGCCGGCATCGGCGCGTCCATCTGTCGCTCCGGCAACACCACGGGCTGGCGGTGTGGAACGCTCCAGGCCACGAACATCACCGTCAACTACTCCGATGGCCCCGTCTATGGCCTGTCCAAGACCAGTGCGTGCGCCAATCCCGGTGACTCGGGTGGCTCGGTGCTCTCCGGCAACCAGGCGCAGGGCGTGACCTCGGGCATCGCGGGCGGCTGCGACAGCAGCGCTCCCCAGACGTTCTTCCAGCCCGTCAACCCCATCCTCAGCAAGTTCGGCCTCACGCTCCTCACGAGCGGCGGTGGCAGCGGCGGCGGTGTGTCGTTCGTGTCGCGGATGAACGGCAAGTGCATCGACGTGCCCAACTCCCAATTCAACGACGGCATGCAGCTGCAGATGTGGACCTGCAACAACTCCGCCGCCCAGAAGTTCACCTGGGACGGCGCCCGGCTGAAGATTGGCGGCAAGTGCATGGACGTGGCCGGGGCCTCGACGGCCGACGGCACCCGCATCCAACTCGCCAACTGCAATGGCAACCGCGCCCAGGACTTCACGCTCAGCCCCGCGGGCGACCTGGTCAGCTATCTCGCCAACAAGTGCGTGGACATCGAGGGCTTCAACGCCAACGACGGCGCCAAGCTGAGCATCTACAACTGCACCGGCACCTCGAACCAGAAGTGGGACGCCCGCTAGTCCCGGCCCGGGGTCACGCCGCCCACTGACGCACGATGCGGTGGGTGGCCTCGGCCTGGACGGAGTCCGGCCGCAACTGCATCCCCACGCCGCGGGCGCCCACCAGGCACACATGGCCGGCGCTCGCGGCCTCTCCGGGCCGTACCTCGTCCGCGAACCACAGCTCGCCGCCCTGGGCGAACACCGCCTGGCGCAGGTACGCGTCGAAGTCCGCCTCGGGCAACAGCCGCAACTGCTCCACCAGCAGTTCCACCGTGACGTCCACCTCGGCGGCGTCCGCCTCCGGCTTCGCGCCGAGCGGAGCCGTCAGGCCCCGGAACATCCCGGCGGCACGGTGCGCCGGCAGGAACGCGGCATAGCCGGGCCGCAACACCGCCACGCCCGGCTCCGTGCGCGAGCCCGGCGCGGCGCCCTCGGGCACACGCCAGGCGGGCACCACGGACACGTCCCGCACCCGCGGCGTGCCATCCACCCGCCCGAGGAAGGGCGAGCGGCGGTGCAGCTCGAGCAGCGCGGCCAGCCGTCCCGCGGCCCCCGCGTGGCGCACGGTGACCCGGCGCTCGCCCTCGACGCGCACCTCGCCCCAGGCCGCCAGGGCGGTGATGCCCTCCGGAGCGATGGACGCGAGCGACACCTGCACCGGCTCGCCCAGGCGCGGCTGCCACACCAGCCGCTTCGCGGTGAGCCAGAAGCGCCCCGTGTAGCGCAAGGAGTAGACGGCCAGGAGCACTCCACCCAGGACGAGCACCGGCACCACGCCGCCCCGCCGCCCGAGGAGATGTTGGTGGGTGAGCACGAGCAGCGCGAACACCCACGCACCCGGCCACGCGAGGAAGTGCCGCAACCCCTGCGAGCCCTCGAACAACACCGGCTCGTCGTCACCCGGGGGCCGGGGCAGCGGCTCGGACATCAGCCGCTCCAGGTGCCCCCACACCTCGGCGAGCGACGCGCCCTCCTGGTGCGAGAGGCGGGCGAGCCGCGCGCGGGCCACGCGCTCCACCCGCTCGCGCCGCGCGAGCAGCCGCCGGTGGGCCCCCGGAGCGCCCCGGGCGAGCCACTCGCTCACCGCGGGCTCCAGCGCCAGCGCCCCTCGCAGCAGGTCCACCCGCACGCGCAGGCGCCACTTCCAGCGCGGCGAACGCAACACCCGCAGCAGCTCGCCGTAGCAGGCCAGGGCCTGGGGACCGAGCACCTCGTCCGCGACGTCCAGGGAGCCGCTCTCGCGGGCAGTCACATCGCGGGGAAAGGCCAGATGCATGCCGGAAGTCCTCTCGACAATTCCCCGTCCCAACAGTCCGGGTCCGCCAGTTCCATCCACCCGCGTCCGCCCGGCCGTGCCCCGCGGCGAAGCCTGGAGGGCAGCCAGGAGAGCATGCGCCCTCCCCTTCCTCAGGAGGCCCGCTGGGTGCCCAGCAGGGCCCGGACATCGGCGATGAGGCGGTCATCATCCCACGGCTTGCTGATGAAGTGGGAGATGACCCCGGCCTCGGGTCCACCGGAAGACAGGTCCGCGTGGCCGGAGATGAGCACCCGCACGGTCGAGGGCGCCATCCGCAACACCTGGCCGAGCAGCTCCAGGCCGTTCATGCCCCGCATGCGGAAGTCGGAGATGACGACGTCCGCGGGAAACGTGGCCAGCTTCTCGATGGCCTCCTCGCCCCCGAGGGCGACCTCGATGGAGAAGCCCTCGCGCCGCAACAATCTGCGGAGGGCGCCCACCACATGCACTTCGTCATCGACGATGAGAATCCTGGCCATACGGGCTCCGAACCACACCGGCGCGCTCCCCTCCAGCCCACCCCCATGCGGGTTCCTCGTTCCGGGACACACCGTGCCACGGATGAACGAGCGCTCGGGAGACAAGTCGGAGACGGCGCGCGGCGAGCCCGAACCATCCACGAAGAAGCCGGGTGCGAGCAATAGCGACAACGGACGCGCGGCCTGGAACGTCTCGGGCCAAGCACCCGCACCGGAGCATGCGGCGCCAGCCTGTAATTTCTAAAGCCCTGGAAGCGCCTCAAGGCGGGGACAGCGCGCCGGTGAGGCTCAGCAGGTGGCGCAGGATGCGGCCGGTGGCGCCCCAGATGACGTGGCTCTCGTAGGTGTAGAAATCCACCTCGTACGCCACACCCCGAGCGAAGTGGGGCTCGGTGCGGTGGACGGTGGGGTCCATCAGGTGCGCCAGGGGCACCTCGACGATGAACTCCACTTCCGCGGGGTTGGGCTTGTACTCCAGGCCATGGGGAAGCACGCCCACGAAGGGATGAATGCGAAAGCCCGAGCCGCCCAGGGTGGCCACTTCGTCCAGGGCGCCGAGCACGCGCACTCCCGTCACGTCGATGCCGAGCTCCTCGCGCGTCTCGCGCAGCGCCGTCTGCAGGGGCGTGGGGTCCGCGGCGTCGCGCGAGCCGCCGGGGAAGGAGTACTGGCCGGCGTGGTGACGCAGCGTGGAGGGACGCTTGGTGAAGAGCACCTGGGGCACCCCGTCGCGCAGCAGCAGGGGCACCAGCACCGCCGCCTCGCGCAGCACGAGCCCCGGCACGCGCAACGCCCGGGGCGGCCGGGTGGACAGATGGTTCTCGAGCGCGTCGAAGAGAGGGTGCACGGCTACTCCGTCAGTTGCTTCTCCACGGGGACCTTCAGGGGCCTGGAGGGCGTGTCCGTGTTCTCCAACCCGGACTGGGGGTGCAGCACGCCCCGCTGCAACAGCACGAGCAGCAGGCAGCCGAGCACCACACGGTAGACGATGAAGACGAGCGTGGAGCGCCGGCGCAGGTAGCTCAACAGCCACGCGATGGCGGCCCATCCCGAGCCGAAGGCAACCAGCGTCCCCACCACCAGCGCCAGCGTCGAGGGACGCTCGGTGGCCTCCAGGAGGTGCTTGAGCTCGAAGAGGCCCGCGAGCGAGGTGGCGGGAATGGACAGGAGGAAGGAGTAGCGCGCCGCGTCCTCGCGCCGCAGCCCCAGGGACAGGGCCCCGGTGATGGTGGTGCCCGAGCGCGAGGAGCCCGGAATGAGGGCGAGCGCCTGCCACAGCCCCACGATGATGCCGTCGCGCCAGGTCATCTGCTCCAGGGTGCGCTGGTGCGAGGCCAGCTGCTCCACGATGAAGAGGATGAGGGCGAGCAGGATGAGGCTCGCCGAGATGACGTAGAGCGAGCGCAGCGACGTCTCGATGCTCTTCTTGAAGAGCAGGCCGCACACGCCGATGGGCAGCGTGCCCACGAGCACGAACCACGCGAGGCGCGACTCGGTGGTGGCCATGGGCTGGCGCCGCGCGAGCCCCTGGAAGAAGGCCCGGGCGAGCGTGACCAGATCCTTGCGGAAGTAGATGAGCACGGCCGCCACGGTGCCCAGTTGGATGACGGCCGAGTACGCCGCGCCCGGGTCGGCCCAGCCGAACAGCTCCGGGACGATGCGCAGGTGCGCGGTGGAGCTGATGGGCAGGAACTCGGTCAACCCCTGGACCAGTCCGAGAACGATGGCTTGGAAGAGACTCATAGAGGAGGGAAGTGCATGTATGCGCTAGCCTCCAGGGCAGCAAGGTCCTTCACGTCGGAGCTGTCTTCCGGAAACACCCCATGCCCCCCACCCCTCCCTGCCCCTGCTCCTCGGGCCTGCGCTACACCGCGTGCTGCGCCCGCTACCACCGCGGCACCGCGGAAGCCCCGGACGCCGAGGCCCTCATGCGCTCGCGCTACAGCGCCTTCGCCCTGCGCGAGGTGGACTACCTCTGGCGCACCCTGCACCCCGACCACCCGGACCGCTCCCGCCCCCGGGAAGACTTCGTGCGCGAGCTGCGCGCCCAGGCCGGCGCCCTCAAGTACCCCCGGCTGTACGTGTTGGATCGCCAGCTCACCGACCCGTCCGGGACGTCGGTGGTGCTCTTCTACGCGCGCGTCTTCGAGAGCGGTAAGGATCGCTCCTTCGTGGAGCGCTCGGAGTTCCGCCACGATGGCACGGGCTGGCGCTACCGGAGCGGCGAGGCGCGCGCCCCCCAGTCCCTGCCCGCGCCCCCGGAGTCCCTCACCCTGGCCACCTTCGCCGCGTCCACGGGTCCGGCCGGGGAGTAGGATGTCGCCCGGTGGGACGGGGGAGAGCCCCCCTTTCAGACCCGGGGCCCCTTCGGGTAAAAGGTGATCCACCACGCGCATGCGGGCCGAAGCGGGGGACGGGTCGTTCACGTGAATCGGACGCGGTCGAGGTCACCACGCAACCAGGGCAGGGGGAGTCTCGGTGGGGTGGCGCTCCTGGGCGCCCTGCTGGGAGGCTGCGAGACGTACTTCGTGGACCCCTACCCGCCCGAGCTCAGCACCCTGCCCCGTGAACAGGTGGTGAAGGCGCAGGATGTCCCCCTGGTCTACGGTCTCATCTTCGATCTCCACGTTCCCAATGCCGCCGAGTGCACCCGCGTCAAGCAGCAGTTGACGGCGGCCTTCCGGACCGCGTTGCTGCCCCCGGGCCGCAAGGGGATGGAGCTGTCCCCCTGGGAGCTCTCACCGGGGTGTGTTCAGTCCAGCTTCCGGTCGTATCCCTATAGCCAATACGCGGATCAGCTCAGGCAGGCGGAGGAGCTCTTCGGCCGGGGGCGGATCAAGCCGGTGTTGCTCTACTTCAACAACGTGGAGCTGCCGCTTCCATCGTCCCTGAGGGAAGACTTCATCAATCTGCAGAACGGGGGCAGCAACCCCCCTCATGTCTGGGCCCTGACGACCCCGGAGGTCCTGAGCAACACCCGGTTCACCCAGAGCGCGCCCTGGACCTACAGCACGGATCCCCGCCTGACGGCGAGACTCGAGGAGCTGGCCCGGGTGCAGTTGCCCTTCATCCAGTTCGAGCAGCCTCCCGCGGAGGGCTTTGCCCTCTTCACCCCGAAGGAGCTCTCCGGGGTGCGCGAATTCAAGGGGTGCACCCGCCCGAGCGGCCTGGACGGCGTGAACTTCGTCTACGGACCCCAGAGCGTACCGGTGAACGCGGCCCAGCCGCCCCGCTTCCAGGTGACCGTCCCACAGCAGGAGCCGGTCCCTCGCAACCAGAAGCTCGAGCCACTGAGCTTCCGCTTCACGCTCGAGGTGTGCCGCGAGGACTGCGAGCGCTTCTTCTCCACTCCCGAGGGCGAGCTCCTGGCCTGGAACGCCACGCCCCGCTGCTTCCTGACGGGCCCCCGCTGATGCTCTCCGGACTCCTCCTCGCCCTGCTCGCCGCGGACCCCGCCTCGCCCATTCCCGGCGCCGAGGGCACGCCCGTGCGCGTCGAGCGGCGGCTGCTGCTCAAGAAGGACCACGTGTTCGCCACCGGAGGCCTGGGCTATCTGGCGCGCGGCGACTACTACAACAACCCGGGCCTGCTGCTGTCCGGAAGCTGGTACCCGATGGAGATGGGCGGCGTGGAGCTCAAGCTCGCCCTGTTCCTCTCCTCGCTCAGCGCCGCGGGCTCCGAGGTCTTCGATCGCACCGGCCTCGTCCCCGACGCCCAGCGCCCCGTCGCGCTGCTCGCGGCCGGCTGGCGGCAGGGGCTCGGCTACGGCAAGGTGCTCGTCGGCACCGGGACGCTGCTGCACTTCGACGTGCAGGCCGCCGCCCACCTGGGCTTCACCTTCACCGATCGCGGGGTGAGCCCTTCCCCGATGGTGGGCCCCGGCCTGCTCGTGCGCGTGAGTCCGCGCGTCCACGCGCAGCTCGATGTGCCCCTCGTGGTGACCTTCGAGAAGCGCCAGCGGGGCCTGGTGTCGTTCGGGGTCCTGCCCACGCTGACATTCGGGGTGGTGCTGTGAGGGGGCCGCTGCTCGCGGTGGCGCTCACCGCCCACCCCTACGCCGAGCCCTTCTGGGCGAGGGATCTCACCGCGCTGGTGGAGCGGCTGGCCGAGCCCCCCGTGGACCCGGCCGATGCCGAGCGGCAGCGGCTCTTCGGCGACGTGGTGCGCTTCCTCAACTGCGAGCCCCTCGCGCCCCTGCGGCCCGAGGACAGCCCCCTCGCCCCGCGCGCCCTGTTGCGCCTGGAGGTGGCCCGCCGGGGCCGGCTCGGCGCATCCGCCGCCTCCTCCGCCACGCTGTGGCGCGACGTGCTCACCCCCGGCTTCTTCCGGCGCGCCGCGCTGCTCCCCAAGGATCAGGCGCTGCGCTGGCCCATCGAGGAGGAGAACTGGTCCTCCGAGACGCTCGAGCTGCGGCTGCGGCCCTCGTCCTGTGCACAGCCCGTCCCCGCCACGGATGAGCTGCCCCTGCTCACCTCCGAATTGGAGCGGGAGGTGGACAAGGCCCTGGGCGCGGAGGTGGCGCACCGGCTGCTCTATCACCGCGCGTCCCGGCTGCTCATGCTCGGGCGGGCCGACGAGGCACGGGAGGTGGCACGCCGGTTGAGCCCCTCCGCGATGGGCGACGCGCCGCGGCCCCTGGGCCAACTGCTGCGGCTCGGCCTCGGAATCGATCCTCCCGCGGGCTACCTGGCCCTGGTGGACGAGCCCGTGCTCGCCCCGTCGCGGCTGCCCATCGTCGCGCAGGCCGCGGCGCACCTGTCCACCGAGGCCCGTTGGCGGGAGGTGCTCGCGCTCACCGAGCCCTACGCGCCAGGGCCCGACGCCCGGGCCTCGCTCTCCGAGTCGCCCGAGCGCTGGGATGTCTTCTACCGGCGGGCGCTGGCGTACCAGGCGCTCGGGGAACGCGAGTCGCTCGCGCGCATGTGGCCCTCCGTCTTCCCCGCCCTCGCCAGCGCCCAGGAGCCCCGGGTGGAGGCGCTGCGAGGCATCGCCCTCGTCGACCTGGCGCGTGGCACGCTGGACGCCCAGGCCCTGACGCTGCTGCGCGACCTGGGACCCGCCGCGGCCTTCCCCCGGCGGCTGGCCACCCTGGGGGGCCTCGCGCTGGACCGGGGCAACGTGCGGCTGGCGCTCGAGGTCTCCGAGCGGCTGTTGCTCGAGAAGAGCGCCCTCTTCCGGGCCCGGGGGCACACGCTGCGCGCCGAGGTGGCGCTCGCCTCGGGCGACTCGGCGGGACTCACCCGCGCCGTCGAGCGGCTGCTCGTGCTGCGCCGTCAGGAGCACGTGCCCGCGAAGGACCTGGAGGAGCTGGACCGCATCGTGCTCGCGCTCGCGCAGGCGTTGGTGACGGCGAGCGCGGACCTGACGGAGGCGCGGTGGCGCCCGCTGCTCGCCACCCAGTTGGACGGGATGCGCCAGGCGGTGCACTCGCGCCACGAGAAGACCTTCCCCGCGCTGCTCGCGGCGCTCGAGGACCGGGGTCCCCAGGCGGCGGCGAAGGGCAAGCGCCTGGAGGCCTTCGTCGCGGTGGGTCAGGTGGCGGTGGGCGCGCCTCCGGGACTCGAGCCTCCGCCGCCCCTCACCGTGAGCTGGCCCGAGCCCTGGTCCCTGCTCGCCCTTCCCCTTCCCGAGGGCTCCTGGCGCGACTGGTTCCCGCGCGAGCCCCCATCCCCCGTCTCCGCTCCCGCGAAGACCGAGGTTCCGCATGCGCCGTGAAGCCATCATCCTCCTCACCGGGCTCCTGTGGGCGCTCGGCGCGGGGGCCCAGACGCCCACAGAGGCGCCACCGACGTCACCCCCCGACAACGAGATGTCCGGCGAGGCCAGCATCTACGCCCGGCCGCGGACGCCCCCGCGGCTGGAGGCGCGCGAGGGACGGCTCGTGCGGCCGGGCGATCGCGTGGACGCCAACGACGTGCTGGATGAGATCATCGACGAGTTCGCCGCGGACGTGGCGCGCCTGGGCGCCAACCGCATCTCCCCCATCCTCCTGGAGCGGGTGCGCGTCTCGGAGAACATGAATCCCGAGTTCGCGAGTGTCTTCGAGGCGCGCCTCATCGCCGCCATCTACCGCGCGGCGAACGTGCGGGTGGTGCGCTGCTACGAGTGCTACGCCACGCACGCCGAGGTGGAGAATGGCACGTGGGTGGTGCGCCGGGGCCTGTCGCGCCGCGAGGACCTCCAGCAGGTGATGAAGAAGTACAACGCCCAGGTGGTGCTCAACGCGAGCCTCACCCTGTACACCGCGCCCAACTCCTTCGCGTTCGACGTGGAGATGGTGCGAGGCGAGGACGCCTCCGTCTTCTTCGCCGAGGGCTACCGGGTACACCCGCACACGGCGCTGCTCTACCGCTCCGCGGACAAGGTGCAGCACCGGGAGGCGCGGCTCAAGGACCTGGAGGACCGCATCAACGCGAAGCCGCGCTTCAACCACTCGGTGCACCTGGGCGCCATCGTCATCCCCACCCAGAACCATCCGGACGGGGCCATCTGGGCGCCCTACACCGCCTACCGGTTCACCGAGGCCTTCGGCGAGGAGCGCACCTGGCGCGCGGGCGGGACGGTGGCGGCCATCATCAACCCCACGCGCATCGGCGGCGCGCTGCTGGAGGCCACGCTGCTCTCGCGCATCAACCCGGAGAACGTCTACAGCATCAACTGCTTCGCGGGCGGCTCGGCGGGCTTCTTCGTCACGGGGGCGACGGGCAACTCGCCCATGTTCAACGCCCAGGCGGAGTGCGTGCTGGCGCACCGCATCACCCTGCAGGCGAGCCTCGGGTTCCTGGTGCCCTTCGCGAGCAGCGAGGACAGTACGTACTTCGTGGGCGGGCTGACCCCGCAGGTAGGAATGGGTTTCACATGGTGAGGACCAGGTTCTGGGGATGGGTGCTCGTGGCGGTGCTGCCCGCGTGCACGAGTACGCCGAAAACCAAGGTGCTGGTGGTGCCGGACGAGATGCGGCGCTCGGCGGCCCCGAGCCGGCGGCCGGGAGCCGACAGGGACAAGGGCCCGCCCCTCCCACCGCCGCAGAAGTACATCCTGCGCATGGCCGAGAACGGCCGCGTGTGGGAGATGGAATTGCCCGAGGGCTCGGGCGGCTACGAGGTGCGCCTGCCGCTCGCGGGCGGCGGCCCCGTGGAGATGCTCACCTCCGCGGACGAGGAGATGCTCGCCGAGTCCGTGCTGAGCCTGAAGCAGGACAAGGCGGCCTCCGCGCCCAAGGGCGAGCAGCCGAAGGCGCCCGGCAATGCCCCGGTGGTGGACGCGAACCGGGCGGCGCGCACGCGCAGCTATCTCGGGGGCGTGGCGCGGGTGAAGGAGATGTACGCCTCGCGCAAATACGAACTGGCCCTCATCGAGCTCGTCGCGCTGGAGAAGGAGTACCCCCAGGACGCGCGGCTGCTGGCCATGAAGGGCTCGCTCTACGTCAAGCTGAACCAGCCCAAGCTGGCCCGGCAGGCGTGGGAGAAGGCCCTGTCCATCAATCCGGACGACGCGGGCGTGGCCGAGGCCCTGCGCGCCACCACCTCGGGAGAGGAATAGGACCATGCACTTCATCATCGGAATGCTGGGGCTCGGCCTGACCCTGGCCTACACCCTGACCCAGGGGCACGCGAGCGGCTTCGGGGGCATCATCCACGTGCCCTCGCTCGTGTTGCTGGGGTTCGCGCCGCTGTGCATGACGGTGGCCTCGTACAAGTTCAGCGAGCTCGGGGGCGCGGCGCGGGCGGTGGTGCGCGCGCTGCGCTTCTCCGCGTCGCGCTCGCGTGCCCAGCTCTATGAGGCCCTCACCCAGTTCGCCGCCGAGGTGCGCCAGCGCCGTCCAGCCCGCGCGTTGGAGATCGCCAGCCAGGCGCAACACGACGTGCTGCGGCAGCTCGGGCCCCTGGTCATCCGCCAGTACTCCGCCGCGGACATCGAGAGCACCGCCAGCACGTCGCTCTTCTGCATGGTGAGCGGCATGAAGCGCGCCGAGGACGTCCTGGGCACGCTGTCGCGCGTGGCGCCGGCCACGGGCCTCGTGGGCACGGTGCTCGGACTCATCTCGCTGCTCAAGGACCTGTCGCGCTTCGAGCAGCTCGGCCCCTCCATGGCGCTCGCGCTCCTGTGCACCCTGTACGGGCTGCTGCTCGCCAACGCCGTGTACCAGCCGCTCGCACGCATCATCCACTCACACATGACGGTGGCGGTGGAGGAGGCGCGGCTCATCACCCGCGCGCTCGTGCTCATCCGCGAGGACAAGCCGCTCGCGGACGTGCGCAAGCTCTTCGAGCTGTCCGGCACCTCGCCCCATGCGGCGGGCGCCCCGGCCGCGGAGATCGCCACCGGAACGGCGGGTGAGCCGTGAAGGAGGATCCGGAGCTGCAAGCGCTGCTGCAAGGCGGCCAGGACGACGAGCTGTGGCTCATCAGCTACGCGGACCTGCTGACGCTGCTCATCGGCTTCTTCGTGCTGCTGCTCGCCGTGTCGCCGCCGAAGATGGCGCAGTTCGAGCGCATGGCGGCCTCGCTCTCGGGCGAGGCGACCCCCCTGGAGGAACTCAAGGAGAAGGTGGACACCTTCATCACCCAAGAGGGGTTGCAGCAGAAGGTGCTCACCCGCCAGGAGGCGGACGGGCTGGCCATCGAGTTCAAGGACGCGCTCCTGTTCGACTCGGGCTCGGCGGACATCCGCGCCGAGGGCAGCGCGGCGATCACCTCGATCGCCCGGATGCTGCAGACCCTGCCCTCCCGCGGGCTCGTCATCGAGGGGTACACCGATGACGTACCCATCCGCACCGCCCGCTTCGCCTCCAATTGGGAACTGTCCTCGCAGCGCGCCATCAACGTGCGCACCGCCCTCGAGCAGAGCGGTGTGGGCCGTGAGCGGATGTCGGTGCGGGGCTTCGCCGATACCCGCCGCGTCGACGTCCCGGGCTCGCCCGAGGAACAACGCGCCGCCAACCGCCGGGTCGTCATCCGGGTGGAATAGCCAATGACTCGCCTGTCACGACACCTTCTGCCGCTGCTCGCCGTCCTGGCCTGGACGGGCATCGCCCTGGCCGCGCCCTCCACGCCCCAGGCCCGCCTGCGCGCGGAGTCCGAGGAGCGGGCCCGCGCGGAGATCACCGACTTGTTGCGCACCCTCTGCCCCGAGCAATGCGTGCTCGTGTCGGTGGAGGCCCGCGTCGAGGACGAGACCGTGGGCGGCGCGGCTCCGGGCTTCGAGAGCCTGTCGACGAGCGCGAGCCTGCCCACCCTGCGCTCGGTGAGCGCGCGCGTGCTGACGGACAGCCAGCTCCCGGGCACCTTCCGCACCCGGCTCAAGGATCTGGTGGCGCAGCGGCTCAAGACGGTGAGCGCCCAGCCCACGGTCGAGCTGGAGTCCGTGGCCTTCCCGCCGCGCAACGCCCCCCACCTGGAGGCCCCCCCGCGCGAGGCGAAGCCGCCCCCGCCCGCGGCCACGCCCCCGCCAACGCCCGACAGTGAGCCCGAGCCCACACCCGCGGTGCCCCTGAGCCAGCGCGCCGAGGAGCGGCTGCTGGAGGCGGCCCCGCTGCTGGCGGTGGCGGCGCTGCTCGCGCTGACGGTGCTGGTGCTGGGCGTGCTGCTCGTGGTGGCCACCCGCCGCGCGTCGCCGCCCCCGGGCCTGGAGTATGGGCCAGAGCTGCCCCTGGCCCCCCTCGAGCCCGCGCCCGCGGCCCCTCCCGCCCCCACCGAATACCCGTCCCACCGGGCCGGACGGCTGGAGCGGACGCTGCGAGAGGAGCGCTCGGTGCGCAACGCCGTGGTGCGCGAGGCACTCGCGCGGGGCGAGCTGCGGCAGGTGGCGCTGTGGACCCGGGAGATGGGGGAGTTCCTCCTGGAGGACCTCAGAGGAGACCCCGCCCTGTCCGCGTCGCTGGTGGGGCTCGCCGCCGAGCTGGGGCGAGTGCCCTCCGTGGACGAGGGAGCGCGGGCCTCCGCGCTGTACGACCTGGAGGGGAGGACCATCGCCTCGCGGCTGACCCAGGCGGACGGCTCGGTGGAGATGGCCTTCGCCTTCCTGGAGGGCGTGCGGCCCGAGCGCTTCGCGAGCACGTGCCTGGGACTGGCGCCGGGAGCCCGGGAGGTGGCGCTGCGCTTCGCGCCCTCCGCGCTGCGCTCGGCGGCCTTGCAGTCCCTGAACTCCGCCCAGCGACGGGAGCTCGCGCTGGGCCTCGCCCGGCAGCCCGAGCTGAGCACGCGCTACGCCCTGGCGGTGGCGGACGAGCTGCGCGCCCAGCTCGCCGAGAGCACGGGAGGCCTCTCCCAGCTCGAGCGCGTCCTGGGCGAGGTGCTCGACACGCTGTCCATGGCCGATCAGGACCGGCTCGTCGAGCGGCTGCGGCAGGAGGGCTCGGAGCGGCTGGCCTCGTCCCTGGTCACCGAGTCCACCCTGGTGAACGCGCCGGTGGAGGTGCTCGGCGCGGCCCTGCTGCGCCTGCCCGCCGCCCAGGTCGTCACCTACCTGAGCGGGGCCGAGGGCTCCTTGCGCGAGCAACTGCTGAATGCCTGCCCCGCCTCGCTCCAGCGCGAATTGCGCGAGGAGCTGGGAATGCGTGGCGCGGGACGTCCGGAGGAGTTCACTGGCGCCAGAAGAGAGCTGCTTGCCTGCGTGAAGGATGAGATGGTGCGCAGGGGATTGAATACATCGCAGAATGGCGCGCGAGCCGGGCGCGCCAATTGAGGGGGTAGTCCATGCGCGCGTTGGGACTGATTCTCGTCGCCACCCTGGGGAGCGGCTGCATCATCGAGCCGCCGGACCTGATCCGATTGGACGGAGGGGACGAGTGGCCCGATGGGGGCAAACGTCCGACCTCGGACGGTGGCTTCGACATCAACTGGGACGGCGGCCTCGGCGGGGGAGGTGGCGGGGGAGGAGGCGGCTGGGACGGCGGAGCCTGGGACGCGGGCTCCGGGCCACGGGCGACCTTCCCGGGCAGCGGCACGAACGGAGACCGTGGGACGGGCGTGCTCTGGCTGGTGCGCATCGACCGGAGCACGGCGAATCTGGCCGCTTCGTATGGCTCGCTCATCGAGACGATGACCCAGCAGCTCAAGGCCCAGGGCTTCGACATCCGGAGAACGGCCGTGGGCTCGCTCTACGAGCCGCGGCTGTTCTCGGGCAACGAGAGCGCGACCCCGTCCGCCGCGAGCGTGCAGTCCCTGCTGGAGAGCGCGGCCAACTACAACGGCACGGCCCCCACGGGTTGCAGCAGCCAGTACCTGCTGTCGCTCGGAGTCCGGCTCAGCGAGGCGCAGGCGCCGTCTGGCTCCCGTCCCTTCGCGGACCCGCTCAGCGCCCTGCTCGTGGTGATGATCGACCATGGGAGCCATCCGCAAGACTACGGCCCCGGTTGTGACCCGGCCGCGATGACCCCGGCGAAGCGGTTCGCCACCGGGCCTGGCTGGCTCAACATCGGCAGTCCCGCCACCTCCGCTTGGAGCCTGCCCCGTGCCCAGACGCGCTTCCTCTTCGTCTCCACGTCGGAGAACGAGAGCTACACGCAGCTGCGCGAGCGCTGCGCGAGCATGAGCACCTTCCCCCGGATCGGACTCGATGCGATCAGCCCCTCGGAGCACCCCTTCTACGAGCCCTTCAGCGCCGAGCTGAGCACCTTCCAGCCCGGACTGGGGACGCGGATCGACCTGTGCCAGGCCGTGGCGCGGGACTGGGCGGGCTTCTCGCGCGGCTTCGCGAAGGACTGGGCCCAATTGCTGAGCCTGCCCGCCGACCAGAGATGAGAGCACGGGGCGCACCGCGAAGGGCCGGGCCGGTGGCGGGGGGAGTCCGCGCCGCCTGGCGTCCGCGCGGAGCGCCCCGAGGAGTGGCCGCACGTGGGGCCAGGAGGCGTCCACCCGCGCCCCGGCCCGCGCGGCGCTGGCGGTGGGGTCTCGCGGCGCTGCTCCTGCTGTTCATGCTCTTCTGGCTGTGGCCCTCCGCGCCCGAGCCCGTGCCCCCACCGGTGGCCGTGCCCGAGGCGCCGCCGCCGCCCCCCGTCGTCACGCGGCCGGTGGTGAAGAAGAAGCCGGCGCCCAAGCCCGCCCCTCCACCGCCGGCGGCGCCCATGTCCTCGCAGCGGGCGCTGCTGCGCCGGGCCATGGAGGCACGAGCCCCGGACCTGCGCGTCTGTCCCCTGCCCCCCGGAGCGCCCACGACGTTGGGGGCGAGGATCCGCGTGGCGCGTGGGGGAGCCACGAAGTCGGTCGCCTTCGCGTCCGGACAGCGTCTGCCCCGGGAGCTGGCCGAGTGCCTTCGCCAGCGCCTGCTCCAGTGGGAGTTCTCGGACGTGGGCCTGGGCTCGGACGTGGAGATCTTCGTCGACTTCGCGCTCGGCGGGTGACGGCCCCTCCCCCCGGAAAGCAAAACGCGCGTGGACCACCAGGGGCCCACGCGCGTTCAGGCGCTGGATGCGCTCAGCGGCGCGACGTCAGACGGCCGCCTTGAGGCGGGTGCTCGCGGCGGCCACCGGCGCCGACGCCGAGAGGCCCACGAAATCGCGCAGGGCGTCCTTCTTGTCGATGCGCTCCCAGGTGAACTCCTTCTCCGCGCGGCCGAAGTGACCGTACGCGGCGGTCTTCTGGTAGATGGGGCGCAGCAGATCCAGGTGCTCGGTGATCTCACGCGGCCTGAGGCCGAACGTCTGCTTGATGGCGGCGACGATCTTCTCCTCGGGCACGTTGGCCGTGCCGAAGGTCTCCACCAGGACGCTCACGGGCTCGGCCACGCCGATGGCGTAGGAGACCTGCACCTCGCAGCGGCGCGCCAGGCCCGCGGCCACCACGTTCTTGGCGATGTAGCGGCCCATGTACGCGGCCGAGCGGTCCACCTTGGACGGGTCCTTGCCCGAGAAGGCGCCGCCACCGTGACGGCCCATGCCGCCGTAGGTGTCCACGATGATCTTCCGGCCCGTCACGCCCGAGTCGCCCATGGGACCGCCGATGACGAAGCGCCCGGTGGGGTTGATGTAGATCTTCGTCTTGGCGTCGATGAGCTTCTTGGGGAGCGCCTTGGCGATGACGTCCTCGCGGATGGCCTCGTGGATCTTCTTGTTGGAGATGTCGTCCGAGTGCTGCGTGGACACCACCACCGCGTCGATGCGCGCCGGGCGGCCACCGCGGTACTCGACGGTGACCTGGCTCTTGCCGTCCGGACGCAGCCAGTTGTGCGTCTTGCGGCGCACGTCCGCCAGGCGCTTGGTGAGCGCGTGGGCGTAGTGGATGGGGGCCGGCATGAACTCCGGCGTCTCGTCACAGGCGAAGCCGAACATCATGCCCTGGTCGCCCGCGCCCTGCTCCTTCTTGTTGTCCACGCCGCGCGCGATGTCCTGGCTCTGCCCCTCGATGGCCACCATGACGCCGCAGGTGTTGCCGTCATAGCCCATGGAGCTGTCCGTGTAGCCGATGCGGCAGATGGTGCTGCGGACGATCTTCGGGATGTCGACGTAACAGTTGGTGGTCACCTCACCCGCGACGATCGCTAGACCCGTCTTCACCAGGGTCTCCACGGCCACGCGGCCCTGGGGATCCTTGGAGAGGATGGCGTCCAACACCCCGTCGGAGATCTGGTCGGCGATCTTGTCCGGGTGCCCTTCGGTGACGGATTCGGAGGTGAACAGGTAGTCAGTCGGCATGGGTTCTTCTTGGGTTGACGGGCAGGGAAAGCGTGAAAACGGGGCACACTAGACTTGAGGGTTCAGGAGAGTCAAACCCCGATCCGCCCCTGGAAAATTCATCCATTGCTGCCACCGGCCAGGCAGGCCCCCGGCTGTGTCCACCGGCGGAAAGCCCTCTGAATTTCATCCCCGGCCTTCCGTTCCTCTCTGGGCTAGTAGAGACCGCTCCTCAACTGGAAGGAACCTCATGAACACTCGACTTCGCTCCCTGACCCTCCTGGCCTCTCTCGTGCTCTGCATGCCCGCGCTCGCCGCGCCGCCCAACGAGGCCGTGGCCAAGCCCGTGAAGACGGTCGTCCAGTCCGTGCGCCTGAGCAAGGACGACCTGGCGCTCAAGCAGTTGGCCGACGAGGAGATGGGCCGCTTCCTGCTCGGCGACGACTGGGCCAAGGGCACCGACACCCAGCGCAAGGAGTTCACCAGGCTCTTCCACAGCCTCTTCGCGAAGATTGCCTTCCCCAAGGTGCGCGAGAACTTCAAGAACCTGCAGTCCATCACCTACGACGCGCCCACGGTGGAAGGGGACAAGGGCAACGTGAGCTCGCTCGTCATCATCAACCACCCGATGAAGAAGCAGGAGATGAAGCTGAAGTACGCGGTGGTGAAGGACGCGAACGCCTGGAAGGTGCTCGACGTGTTCGTGCTCGGCGACTCCATGCTCACCGGCATCCGCGATGACCAGGTGCGCCCCATCTTCCAGCAGGGCGGGTGGGACCACCTGCTCGACATGATGCGCAAGAAGGACGCGGAACTGTCCAAGAAGTAGCACTCAGCCACGAGGCCCGGAGTTTATTCCCACTCCGGGTCCTGGCCCCGGGCCCCAGGGCACCCCGGAGAGCGGCTGGACGGGCGACAGGGGCCCTCGCCGCGCTTCTGGTGGGGGCGGTTCTCCGATAGGGTCCGCGGCCGCATGAGTGACTCGACCCACAAGCCGCCGCGCCTCGCCCTCGCCTATGCCAGCCTGCTGGTCCGCAGGCCCGGGCTCGTTCTCCTGGTCATCGCCGCGTTGTTCGCCGTGTGCCTGTGGGGAACCACGAAGCTGACCATCAACTCCAACCAGCTCGACCTCATCGACCAGGGCCTGCCCGAGGTCAAGGAGGTCAAGCGCATCATCGACATGATCGGTGGCAGCGGCCACCTGATGCTCGCGCTGCGCGGAGACGACGAGGCCACGCTCAAGAAGGTCGCGGACAACCTCGGCGCCCAGCTGCTGGCGGACAAGCAGAACGTGCGCTCCGTCACCTGGAAGCTGCCCGTCGAGTTCATCCAGCAGAACATGGCCCTGTTCATCAAGACGGAGGATCTGGTCGAGGGCAAGCGCCGCATCATGGCCTTCCTCAAGGATCAGATCCGCCGCGCCAACCCCTTCTTCATCGAGATCCAGAAGACCGAGCCGGTGAAGCTCGAGATGACGGACCTGGTGAACAAGTACGGCAGCGTCGGCAAGAAGAGCATCCGGGATGACTACAACATCTCGAACGACAAGAAGATGATCATGATGCTCATCAAGCCGATGTGGGACTCCAACGAGCTGGGCAAGTCCCGGGCGTACATCGAGGAGCTGCGCCAGAAGCTCGCGGCCTACTCGACCCAGCCGGGCTCCGACGGGGTGAAGCTCGTGGAGGACTACGAGCTGATGGGCAACAAGCAGACGGTGGCCTATGGCTTCACGGGCTCCTACAAGACGGCGGTGGATGATTCCTACGCCATCGAGGAGTCGCTCCAGCCGGTGACGCTGCTGGCGTTCGCGGCCATCTTCATCATCACCATCTTCGCCTTCCGCAAGTGGGTGCCCACCATCATCGTGGCGAGCGGTACCGTGGTCGGCACCATCATCACCATGGGCTTCACCTACGTGACCGTGGGCGAGCTGAACATGATCACCAGCATCCTCGGTGGTTTGCTCATGGGCTTCGGCATCGACTACGGCATCCACTTCATCTTCCGCACCCGGCTGGAGCTGGGCCAGGGCAAGCGGTACGACCAGGCCATCCGCGACGCGGTGGTGAACGCGGGCCGGCCCGCGCTGGTGGCCGCGGTGGTGACGTCCGGCTCGTTCTTCGTGCTCATGGTCAGCGAGTTCCGCGGCTTCAGCCAGTTCGGCTTCCTGGCCGGCTGCGGCACCTTCATCATCGGCGTGCTGCTCTTCGCGTGGAGCCCCGCGCTGCTGTCCATCGCGGGCCGCATCAACCCGGAGCTGCCGCGCAAGCTCATCGGCGAGATGAAGCCCCCGGCGCTCAACAGCAAGTCGGGCCAGGAGCTGCGCGTGCCCAAGCCGGGACTCGTGCTCGGCATCAGCACCGTCGTCGTGCTCGCCCTGTGCGCCTGCGCCATCAACTGGACGGAGCAGGAGATTCCCCTCGACCGCCCCACCACCCTGTGGGAGCGCATCAAGGGGGGCGTGCGCTTCAACTACAACAGCCGCGCGCTCATCCCCGAGGGCCAGCCGTCCGTGCGGCTGCAGGATGAAATCACCAAGCGCTTCAATATCTCCGCGGACCCCATCGCCGTCTATTCCAAGACGCTGGAGGAGGCGAAGGCCATCTACGAGGAGCTCACCCAGCACCCGGACAAGTACAACACCGTGGATCAGGTGGTGAGCATCTACACCTTCGTGCCGCCGCCCGAGACGGCGGCCGCCAACGCGAAGATCCTCCAGGAGTGGAAGGAGGAACTCAAGGACATCGACGTGAACGCGCTGCCGCCCGAGACCCAGGACAAGGCGGCGCTGTTCATGAAGATGCTGGAGGCCCGGCCCTTCGACGTGCACGGCGTGCCGGCCAACTACCGCGAGCAGTTCGTCCACCTGCCGGAGACGAAGCCGGAGAACCACGGCTACCTCACGTTCATCTACCCGGCCGTGGACCTGTGGGACGGCAAGAAGATGCTCGACTTCGCGGACCAGACGAGCTCCATCCCCACGCCGGAAATCAAGGACGCGTCGGGCAAGGTGATCGCCCCGGCGGAGATCCACCGGGCCGCGGGTGCGGCGCCGCTGTTCGCGCGGCTGGCGCGCATCGTGCTCGCCGACGGCAAGCTGGCGGTGTTCCTGGTGACGCTGTGGATTCTCTTCATGCACTTCCTGGACTTCCGCAGCGTGTCGCTGGCACTCGCCTCGGTCATCCCGCTCACGGTGGGTCTGGCGATGATGCTCGGCATCATGTCGCTGGCGGACATCCACCTGAACTTCATGAACATCATCATCCTGCCCATCCTCCTGGGCTTCGGGGTGAGCCACGGCCTGTACCTGTTGCACCGCTTCCTCGAGGGCACCTCGCCCATGGTGGCGCTGCGCAGCGTGGGCGCCGCGGTGGCCTCGTCCACGCTGACGACGGCCGCGGGCTTCGCCGCCCTGCTCGTCGCCAGCCACAACGGCCTGAAGTCCATGGGACTCGTGGCGTGCATCGGCCTCATCACCACGCTCATCGTGTCCTTCACGGTGCTCGCCGCGGTGATGCAGGTGATGTGGGATCGCCGCGCGAGTCAGCGGGCCGCGAGTGCTTCGGGCGCCCCCAGCGCTCCGTCCTCCGGCAAGTCGGACACGCCGGAGCACGCCGCCTGAGCAGCCCGAAGGCGGGAAGCTGAAGGTGGAGCCGGAAGCACCTGTCCGGCTCCACCCGTACCGCCCCGGCGCTCAGCTCCGGGACGCCGGCCCGGTGGCCTTGCGCCACGCGCCGATGATGTGGTCGATGACCGACTGGAGCCCCACGCCCTTGGTCACCTGGGTGAAGACGAAGGGCCCGTCGCCACGCATCTTCCGGGCATCTCGCTCCATGACGGCCAGGTCCGCGCCCACGTGCGGCGCGAGATCCGTCTTGTTGATGATGAGCAGGTCCGACTGGGTGATGCCCGGCCCGCCCTTGCGCGGCACCTTGTCCCCGCCCGCCACGTCGATGACGTAGATGGTGTAGTCGGCCAGCTCGCGGCTGTACTGCGCCGCCAGGTTGTCGCCACCGCTCTCCACGATGAGCAGCTCCGGCTTGAGCTGCTCCATCAGCTCCTCCAGGGCGAGCAGGTTGTGGCTGATGTCCTCGCGGATGGCCGCGTGGGGGCAGCCGCCCGTCTCCACCGCCTTGATGCGCTCGGGCGACAGGGCCTGGTTGCGTACGAGGAACTCGGCGTCCTCCTTGGTGAAGATGTCGTTGGTCACCACGCCCAGGCGGTAGTTGTCGCGCAGCGCCCGGCACAGGGCCAGCACCAGCGCCGTCTTGCCGCTGCCCACCGGCCCGCCAATGCCGATGGTGAAGGAGCGCTCGGAGAAGTCGGCGCGATGGGGCTTGTCGCGCTCGTGGAAGTGCCCGGGATGATCCCACTCCTCGTGCGTGTGATCAGCGTCGTCCTGGCCGTGGCCACGGTGTTCGTCGTCGTGCATGGTTCACCTCAAGAGAGAAAGAGCCGCGAGTACAACCGGTCATGCGTGGAGCCGAGCAGATCCAACAACGGTGACGTCTGGGCGAGCGCCTCCAGGCCCAGCCCGCCACAGGTGGCGAGCACCTCGTCGAGCAGCGGGGTGAGCTGGTGCTGGAGCTGGTGGGACTCGTGCGTGCCGACGATTCCCATGCGCACCGCCGCGGACAGCGCGCCCCGGAGCGACAAGGACAAGAGGAGCTGCTGGGCCTCGAGCAGCTCCACCTCCAGCACGCGCAGCACCGCGCCGAAGAGGGGCGCGTGGTGGAAGCGCACCCCGGCCCCGCGCGCGGAGTGGCGCAGGGGGCCCACCTGCTCGGGGAAGATGCGCGCGCAGGTGTCCAGGAAGGCCCGGCCCTGGGTGCGGCTCGCCCGGTTGGCCACGTGGTTGGTGAGGAACGCCTCCACCCGCGCGTCCACCGCCGCCACCTGGGAGGGCTCGCGGTGAGCGGCGCCCAGCGCGGGCAGGGCGCCCTGCCCCACCTGCCAGAGCAGCTCCCGCGCGAAGCGCTCCAGCCCCTCGCGGCCGCGCACCTCGCCGTGCTGCACCGCCGCCTCCAGTCCCCCCGAGTGCGCGAAGCCCCCGGTGGGAAAGCCCGAATCCGCCAGCTGCAACACCCTCCAGGAAGAGCCCATGGCGCGCTCGAGCCTCAGAACAGCGAGTAGAGCTGTCCCAGGGGAAGCCAGCCAGCGGGCTCGCAGTGGAGGAGCTGCTCCTGGATGTACACCTTGAAGTCGTCCGTGCTCACGCGCAGATCAGGCGGCAGGAAGTCGTTGAGCTTCATGTCTCGCTTGCCGATTCCCCGGCACCGGCGCACCGCGGACAGCTGCTTGGACAGACCCAATCCCCGTACCAGTCCCTCGTCCAGGGAACGCGCCGACACGAAGGCGATGCTCGTGGCCCCCAGGGCCCGTCCCCGCGCGCCGAACATGGGCCGCATGTAGTTGGGCTGAGGCGTGGGGATGGCCGCGCCCGGGTCTCCCATCTGCGACCAGGCGACGAACCCTCCCTTGAGCACCAGTTCCGGGCGGATCCCGAAGAAGGCGGGCTTCCACAGCACCAGGTCCGCCAGCTTTCCCGGCTCCACCGAGCCCACCTCATGGGACATGCCGTGAGCAATGGCGGGGTTGATGGTGTACTTGGCCACGTAGCGGCGGATGCGGAAGTTGTCGTTGTAGCCCTGCTCCTCGGGCAGGGGGCCGCGCTGCTCGCGCATCTTGTGGGCCGTCTGCCACGTGCGGCTGATGACCTCGCCCACCCGGCCCATCGCCTGGCTGTCCGAGGAGATCATGCTGATGGCGCCCAGGTCGTTGAGGATGTCCTCCGCGGCGATCGTCCCCTCGCGGATACGGCTGTTGGCGAACGCCATGTCCTCCTTGATTTCTTTTTTCAGGTGGTGGCACACCATGAGCATGTCCAGGTGCTCATCCAGCGTGTTCACCGTGAACGGGCGCGTGGGGTTCGTCGAGCTGGGCAGGACATGGGGGGCGGCGCACACCCGGATGATGTCGGGCGCATGCCCGCCGCCCGCGCCTTCCGAGTGGTAGGTGTGGATCGTGCGGTCCTTGAAGGCGGCCAGGGAGTCGTCCACGGAGCCGGACTCGTTCAACGTGTCCGTGTGGATGGTGACCTGGACGTCCTCCTGCTCGGCCACCGACAAGCACGCGTCGATGGCCGCCGGAGAAGAACCCCAGTCCTCGTGCAGCTTCAGACCCACGGCGCCCGCGCCAATCTGCTCCCACAGGCCCTCGGGGCTGGACGTGTTGCCCTTGCCGGTGATGCCGATGTTGAGCGGCAACGTGTCCGTGGCCTCCAACATCCGCAAGATGTTCCACATCCCGGGCGTGCAGGTGGTGGCCTTGCTGCCCGTGGCGGGCCCCGTTCCTCCACCCACCCAGGTGGTGACACCGCTGGCGATCGCCTCATCCGCCTGCTGCGGGCAGATGAAGTGGATGTGCGTGTCGATGCCGCCCGCCGTGACGATGTGCCCCTCGCCGGCGATGACCTCGGTGGTCACGCCCACCACCAGACCTGGGGTCACCCCCGCCATCACGTCCGGGTTGCCCGCCTTGCCAATGCCGCGGATGCGTCCCGCCTTGATGCCGATGTCCGCCTTGTAGATGCCCGTCCAATCGATGATGAGGGCATTGGTGATGACGCAGTCCAGCGCCTCGGCGTTGCTCGCGCCCACCTGCTGCCCCATGCCCTCGCGCAGCACCTTGCCGCCGCCGAAGACACACTCGTCTCCGTAGACGGTGTGGTCGTGCTCCACCTGCGCCAGCAACCCCGTGTTCCCCAGCCGGACCTTGTCACCCCTGGTGGGACCGTACAGGACGGCATAATCGGCGCGATTGATCGTCTTCGTGCTCATGTCTCCTCCTGGTCCTTGTGACCGAAGTTCCGCGCGAGCACCTGCGCCATGGCCCGCTCCGCGTTCTCCGCGGACAGGGGACCGGAGGCCAGTGCATTGCCACCTCGAATCACCTGTGCTCCGGCGATCCTCACCAGCGGAACCGTCTTGACCTCATCCTTTTCGAAGCGCACCGCCGTGCCCGCCGGGATGTTCAACCGCCGGCCGTACGCCTTTCGTCGATCGAAGACGAGCTCCCGGTTCGTCTCGATGAAGTGGTAGTGGCTGCCCACCTGGATGGGACGATCACCCGTGTTGGTGACCTCCAGTTCGACGACGTCGCGGCCCTCGTTGAGCACCAGCTCACCGGGTTGCACGATCAGCTGGCCCGGCGTCTCCATCACCGTGGGCAACACATCAGGGAAGAGCGAGAGCGGTGGCACGGGAAGGAAGCTGCCGTGGAGTGCCAGCTCGAGGTCACCGTGATGCTTCGCGATGGGATTCGACACCGTCACCAGCTTGCAACCATCCGGGAAGGTGCCTTCCACCTGCACATCCGCGATCATCTCCGGTACGCCAGCCATCACTTGCGCGCGGCCCAGCAGGCACGCTCCCAGGTCCATCAACTCTTCCACGCTGTGCTTGCCGTCGCGGATGAACTCCAGGAGCTGGGTGGAGATGAGCGCCACCGCTTCGGGGTAGTTGAGCCGTAAGCCCCGAGCCAGACGCTTCTGGGCCAGGAAGCCCGCTCCATGCAACAGCAGCTTGTCGATGTCACGCGGTGACAGGTGCATGTGTCTCCTTCTGCGATGCTTCGTGGGCACGGGCCCATCCGACGAATCGGACTTCTACCATGACACACCGCGTGAGTGCCCCATCATCCGTGATGGGCCCAGGGATTGTCTCCCAGCATGGGGGGAAGGAAAGACAACCAATCCAGGGCTGAGTGCTGCAAGAGCTCGGGAGAGACGGCGGCGGCCCGGAGCACCAACCCATCGGGACCGAGCGGACTGGCGGAGCAGACGAGCCCGGCGCGCGGGGTGATGGGCAGTGCCCCCAGTCCGCTGGCGAGCGACTCACGGGCGGACGCACACGCGGGGCCCACCAGCAGCACGGTCCCAATCGCATCGAAACGGCCGAGCCGTTCGGAGATCGCTCCCTGGGCGGGATCGAGCAGCCAACACTCGTCGAACAACGCGCGCCCTTCCCGGTGGACGCGCAGCGCGGAGGAGAAGCGCGAGAAGGTCCAACGCTCGCCAGTGGCCTTGCGTCCGGTGGTGACGAGTTCCATCAGGACGAGCGAGGCCCCTGGGGCGAGCTGGATGTCCAGCCGCTGCTCGTATCGGGCGCCCGTGTAACACGTGGTGGGGTCCGGCACCCAGGCGAGCAGCGCCCCCTCGCCCACCCTGGCGACGACCTCACTCCTGCAACCATGCGGCGAGCGGTAGACACGGGTGTGGCCCCGGCTCGACAGGAGCGCGGAGGCCCCCTCGGCCACGTCCAGATCCATGGTGAGGTGGTCCCCATCCACCAGCCCATCCCCCAGCAGGCTGGTGTAGACCCAGGCGGCATGGCCGTGATTGCGCGGCGTCAACAAGCGAACCGGGCTTTTCGCCCGGGCACGGCTCACGATGGTGCGCTTGCCCACCCGCTCGAAAGCGAGCCGTGCCTGGCCCGCGCGTCCGGGCAGGATCGCCACATCGGGAGGGGACTGCTCGCTCGACATCTGAAAGGCACGCATGAGGGAGACCTACTCGAAATCCCCGGCGCGAACCATGGGTACACGGCTACGCCGCCGGCCGCGCTCTGGAACGCACCAACCCTCGCCAGTGCACCTCGCGCCCTACGAATCGTCTGACACCTTCAGCGGCTTCACGGAACCAACCAACCGGGACAGGTTGCGCCGCAGGCGGAAGGCGAGGAGGGGCAACAGCCCAATCCAGGCCGCAGCGAGCAGCGAGGCCCCCATCACCTCGCGTCCGTCTGGGCACCGGGCCCATTCGTTGCTGAGTTGGATTCCCTTGACGCCGCACACGTGCAGCGACACCACGTCCTTCAGCGGGTCGAACAAGTGGGGAGCGAACGCCGAGAACATCATCACGCCGCCGAACGCGAAAAAGAACCAGATCTGGTCCTCCGTCTTGAGACCCGCGATGGGCGCCACGGGCATGGACGGCGCGGCGGCCGGGGGAGTCGACACCGCGCGTCCCTGCTGCCTGCGGCGCAGCGCCTGGGCGAAGGCGAGCAGCGGCACCGCATCCGCGGGGGAGCTCGGCTCGAAGGCGACTTCGAGCAGGTCATCATTCCACCGCAGCCAGCGCATCCGGTGCGCCTGGAGGAAGGCGAGGTCCTCGGGCGAGGGAAAGGCAGTACCACTCGGCCAGCGCGGCAGCTCGCCGCCCTGGGCGAAGCACGAGAACGTCGCGTCGAACCGGGCCTCGCCCGTGCGCACACGCGGCACGGGCGGCAACGGACCCAGGAGCGGTTCGACGAGGTCGGGAGGAATCATCAACAGCCCCCCTCCGGGCAGTGGCACCTTCAACCGGGAGCTGCTCGCCCCACTCACCCGCTCGGAGTCCGCCCCGGGCGGAAGCAGGCCTTCGACGAAGCCCTCCAGCTCGACCTCCGACTTCTCGACGGGCTTCGCGACCCACCGGAGCTTGTCGTGGTCCGCGAGCTTGACGCCATGCTGGGCGAATACGTCCTGGGTGTCGCGCAGCCACGCGTCCCACCGCCTGCTCCGGATTACCGCCACGACCACGAGCGCGACGATGAGGAGGAGGCACGCGGCCCGTGCGAGTTCAACCGTAGTCATGTCCAGTCCCATGTTCGGGTCCGCATTCTAGCGGCGAGGGAGCCAGACGACTCGTGTCACGCGACTCCCCCTCAGTCGGGGAGGGCCGGCGCGAGTCCCAGGACCCGCGCCGTGGCCAGCACGTCTCCCCGGCACTGCTTGAATGCTCGGAGGAAGGTGTTCACGGTGCTCCGAGGACTGTCGAGGGGAGTGCGGCGGCTCTTCAAGGGCTCGCCCTGGGGGCCCCAGATGGCGGCGAGGAACGGCAGCACGTCATGCGCGCCCAGGAGCAATCGGACCGGGGGCGGGGCGGCATTCAGCCGGCTCGGGATGCGGCACCTGGGGACGCACGTGCAATGCCAACCCTTCAACTCCTCGCGGTGGTGGATGAGATGGCGTGCCTTGAGCCATTGGTTGAAAAGGCGGTGTCCGCCTGGAGCATGCAGCAAGGAATGAAGAAGTGTGGCTTGTTCTCCCCGATCGAGCAGGAAGGAGCGTGGGTGGCTCGAACGCCGAGCCTTCCACCGTTCGAATTCTTCCAGGGATTGGAACTCCTCACGCTCCCGGATGTGCACCAACGCATGCTCTCCAATGAGACCCCGAGGCACGAGGGCGCGGATGTGGCTCAGCCGGCTCTCCCGGGAAATGGACCGGGCGCGAGCGGTGGCCCAGCGGATGAAGGGGGCGACCTTGTCCCCCGAGCGCCGGTGCCTCATCAATTGGCGGATCTCCACGACGGGTTGCGCGTCGAAACCAGCGCGCTCGTCGAACGACTCGGGATCGCGGACAAGCCGATTCATCTCCACGCGGAAGTGACGGCGATGGGCGCGGTGGATGGCGGCCCTCCCAGCACGTGCGGCTTCCCGGTTGACCGACGGCAACAGGGAGCGGGCCATCTCCCGCGCCTTTTCCTCTCCATGCACCATGACACCCTCCGGGCGGGCAGGGACGGAGCAGAGCTCGGGCCGCTGACAACACGACTCGGCCGCCGGAGCGAATGAATTCTCGCCGACCCGACAGGGAGCGGGAATGCTCCGGGACGCACCGTCCGGGCTGCCAGTTCGCGCGTTAGCCCTGGGGCAAATCAGGGCACGGTGTAGAGGCCGACCACGTTCGGATCGAGCGTGGAGCTGGAGAGACGGATGCCGGTGGCGGCGCCGATGCTCGTGGAGTTGGTGACGCCCAGGTCCGCCAGCGAGAACGTGACGGCGCCCAGCTTCGACTGCACCGTGCCCGGGGGACTGCCGGTGACGCTCGCGACGCCGCTCGTGTAGTTGATCGTCGCCAGCGCGTTCGACGTGTTGCCCGCGGCCGAGGCGGTGAACTGACTCGCGACCAGGGAGAGCGAGAACGAGCCGACCCGATTGTTCGACGCATCGATCAGCGTGACGACGGTGTCATCGCCCACCGTGCCGGAGGCGAGGGCGCTCTCGACGATGAAGAAGCGCGTCTTCGCGGAGAAGGCCGTGCCGAACTGGAAGTTGCCCGCGCCCAGGTTGTTCGCGCCGTCATTCACGGTGAGGCCCGAGGCAGCCGCCTGGGCGCTCGCGGGCGTCGAGCCCCGTGAGTTGGGCGTGTTGGTCCCCGTGATGCCACTGGCCGTCGCGCCGAGGAGGTTCGTGAAGGTGCCCTCCGACGTGGTGAGGGAGCTCAACTGCGCATTGCCGGTGAGGTTGGCCGGAGTGCCGGTCGTCACCGAGCCCGTGAAGCTCGCCCGGGTCGCGGGCAGGGGCTGGGACACGGGAGAGCCGATGGGATCGGGCAACGTGGCGCTCTCGTAGGCGATGCGGTTGAGGTTGGAGGCATCGGTCGCGCCAATGCCCAGCTCGGCCGCCGCGCTGCCCGCGCCGACGGACAGGTTGCGCGGATCCCCTCCGGTGATCTTCGCGTACAGCACCGCCGCCGCGAGGTAGCTGCCGTACTTGCTCGCATGGCGGTTGTCCGAGGTGCTCCAGAGCTTGAAGGTCCCCGCGGAAGTTCCATTGGAGGGATCCGCCAGACCCTGCTCGACCGCGCGCAGGAACCCGTCGCCCACCCGGGCCACGCCCGTGAAGTCGAAATCGTCATACGCCTTGAAGTACGCGGTGCGCAGGTCGCTCTGCATGGCTTGCAGACCCGCGGTGCCGCTCGGATAGCCCTGGGCCGACACCGAGGTGGGCGAAGCCCAGGTCTCGTACAGGAACAGACGGGCCGACGGGTTGGCCTTCAATACGAGGTTGCGCAGATCATTGGAGGCGGTGAAGAAGGCCTCGGGACTGCCCCCTCGGGCCGTGGGCAGGGGACGCGTGCTGTTCTCCTGCAGGACGACGGTGTTCCAGGCGCGGCCGATGATCGCGGCCTTCGTGGCGTAATGCCCGCTGAGGGTCTCTCCGCTGACCGTCTCGAGGGTGACGTCGTACGACAGGCCGGCCTGGACGGTCAGCTTCTTGAAGATGCCCGGCACACCGCCCTGCCCCGAGTTGTTGGCATCGATGACCGCACCCTTGTTGTACGAGTAGACCGGCTCCTCGTGGCCGTGGGTGAAGCTGTTGCCTACGAAGAGGATGCTGCCCTGGGCTCCGGCCGCCGCCTCCTGGGTCCCCGTGCTCTCCTCTTGCTCCAGCTCCGGGCCGCCAGCGCAACCGACACTGGCCGCGAGGAGCGTCATGGCCGCGAGCCCCAGGACTCGTGTACGGCGGGGGTGAACCACCAGGAACGACTCATCCGGTCGGGTGCGGCGCATGACGTTCTCCTCCTCGAGGCCACGAGCTCGTGACCATCACTTTCCTGGACGAGAACATCCTTTTTTTCAAGGAAAACAGGATAAAACGGCAGTATTCCTCATCCCTCACGGAGATGGCGGTCCTGGGCATTCTGGCCGGTCAACCGGAACGCCGCCCAGCCGCCGATCAGCGCCAGCGGGATGACGCTGGCGAACACCCAGATGGACGCCGCTTGCGCGGTGTGTACCGTCAGGCCCGACGAGAAGCCCACCACGTTCGCCGCCGCGCCCGAGATCGCCGCGCCGGCCGAGGCACCCGTCTGGCGGATGGCGATGGTGGCCGACGTGCCCATCGCGCGCTCCTCGTCCGACAGCGCCGCCATGATCCGGCGGGTCATGAAGCTCCAGGAGAAACCGAAGGCCGCCCCCAGCAGCGCGCCCCCCACCAGCACCCAGGCGAGGGCTCCGCCCCCCATGAACCCGGTGAGGATCACCAGGCTGAGTACCAGACAGACCGCGCCCAGGCGCACCCAGAAGGCCTCCCAGCGCTCACCCGCGGACGCCACCGCGAAAGCGGCCAGGGTCCAGGCGATCGACTCCACGCCAATCACATAGCCCGCCCACAGCGGCGACATTCCTCGCAGCGTCTGCAGGATGGCCGGCCCGTAGACGGCGAAGCCCATCGACGCGGCCGTCATCCAGAACATGGCCGAATAGCCCGCGCCCACCACGGTGCGGACATCACCCGCCTGGCGCGGCAACAGCCGGACCCTCGCGCGGGCGTCGATGCGCAGCACCAGGCCGAGCAGCGCGACGCCCGCCGCCACCAGGCCCAGCGCCGTCCAGGGATGCCGGATGACATCGGCCACGGCGATGGCGCCGACCCCGAGGGTGAGCACCACGAGCTGCGTCCACGGAATGCCCGCGCCGCCAGTGGGTTGGGCCGAGCCGCGCAGCAGCCAGAGCGCCGCCGCGCTGAAGGCCAGGGCCTGCACGGCGAACAGCCAGAACACGCCGCGCCAGGCGCCCGCTTGCGCGAAGAGCCCGCCGACCAACGGCCCCAACACCGTGGCGACCCCCCACACCCCGGAAATGGACGCGAACACCCGGGCGAGGTGCCGCTCCGGAAACAGCAGGGCCACGGCCACCATGGAGAAGCCCGACACCCATCCACAGCTCATCCCCTGCACCACGCGTCCCGCCAGGAAGAGCCCCACATCGGGCGCGACCGCGCTCATGACGCAACCAGCCATACACACCAGCCCCGCCAACGCGCTGGCCCGGCGCAGGCCAAACAGCTCCGCGAGCCGCCCGGCGCTCGCCCCAGCCAGGATCGCACCCACCAGGAACCCAGCCACCGACCAGCTGAAATAGGCATAGCCGCCCAGGTCCGCGCCCACGCTCGGCATGATGGTGGCGGTGACCAGCGCATCGGCGGCGTTCAACCAGACGCCCAGGCAGATCAGCGCGAAACGGGGCAGCCTCCCCTCGGCCAGCAGATCTCCCCAACCCTTCGAACCCTTCCCCACCTCGTGCATCGCGGCCATCTAGCCGACGCCGTCCGCCAGCGCGAGCCCGGTGTCGCTGACACGATTCGGCGCGCTCGGCCCGCAATCCTTGACGCCTTGCGTTGAAATGAAGATGACAACGTTACGACGCGCTTGGCCATCCAGCGGACAGGGGAGGGACCTCCGGCAATCCTTGACGCCTCGCGTTGAAAACGCAGGCGTTCTCAACGCCTGTGAATACAAGAAAAATGGCCTGTTGCCACGAGTCAGCGAATTTCCCGCGATAGACGGATGAAAGCGTTCTGATTCGCTCCCGCTTCAGACACGAGCATCCGCTCTGTTCATCCACGGACAGGTTGCAATCAAAACGTTTTCATCGTATGAGCTTTTCGGCTTTTAATCGTTTTTCGCGACGGAAACGTATTCCACGTTTTCTGACTTTACTGCAACATTTCATCAGGAGGGAACGCATGCAACAAAGGCATTCCAACATCCGCGGCATGGCGCTGAAGTCCCTGGCATTCCTGCAAGTGGCGCTCTGTGGAGGAGTCGCCTCCGCTCAGACGCATGTGGACAACCCGTTCGAGAGCGCGAGCGCCTACATCAATCCCGACTACGCGGCGCAGGTCGACAGCTCGATCGCCAAGACGACCGACAGCACGCTGGCCGCGAAGATGCGCACGGTCAAAACGTATCCGACCTATGTCTGGCTGGACCGCATCGCGGCGATTCACGGCGGCACCGCGAACGGCGGCCGCAAGAGCCTGCGTGACCACCTCGACCTGGCGCTGGCCCAGAAGAAGGCCGGCCAGCCCATCACCGCGAGCTTCGTCATCTACGACATGCCAGGGCGCGACTGCCATGCGCTGGCGTCCAACGGCGAGCTGCCGCTGACGGCGGAGGGCCTGCAGCGCTACAAGACGGAGTACATCGACCCCATCACGGCCATCTTCGCCGATCCGAAGTACAAGGACATCCGGATCGTCACGGCGCTCGAGCCGGACGGCCTGCCCAACCTGGTGACCAACCTGCAGGACCCGGCGTGCGCCCAGGCCAACTCCAGTGGCATCTACGTGGCGGCCGCGCAGTACGCCATGAACAAGCTGCACGCCATCCCCAACGTCTACATCTACATGGACCTCGGCCACTCGGGCTGGCTGGGCTGGGATGACAACCGTCAGAAGACCATCGCGCTCTACACCTCCGTGGTGGGTGCGACGACGGCGGGGCTGTCCAGCGTGGATGGCTTCGTGACCAACACGGCCAACTACACGCCGCTCGCGGAGCCGAACCTGGTGAACCCGAACGTGACCGTGGGCGGGCAGCCGCTCCGTTCGGCGAAGTACTACGAGTGGAACCCCAACTTCGACGAGACCGACTTCGCGGCCTCCCTCTACACCGGCTTCACGGGTGCGGGCTGGCCGGCCAGCATCGGCTTCCTCATCGACACCTCGCGCAACGGCTGGGGTGGACCCAACCGGCCGACGGGCGCCTACGGCACCACGGTCGACGCGTACGCCGACTCCGGTCGCATCGATCGGCGCGCCCACCGCGGCCTCTGGTGCAACCAGGCCGGGACCGGCATGGGAATGCCGCCCCAGTCGACTCCGGCTGGCTATAGCGCTTCTCACCTGGATGCCTTCGTCTGGGTCAAGCCGCCCGGCGATTCGGACGGCGCGAGCAAGCTCATCCCGAACGACGAGGGCAAGGGCGCCGACCCGATGTGCGACCCGGACTTCACCACGATGTACAACACGAAGACCAACGCCCTGCCGAACGCGCCGCTGTCTGGCCACTGGTTCCACGAGCAGTTCACGATGCTGGTGCAGAACGCCTATCCCTCCATCCCGCTGACCGCCGGAGACAATGACCCGGCCTCTGCGCCCACGGGCCTGACCGCCACCCCGGGCAACAAGCAGGTGACGATCGGCTGGAGCGCTTCGCTCGGCGCGACGAGCTACACCGTCAAGCGGGGCACCGCCAGCACCGGACCGTTCGCGACGGTGGCCTCCGTCACGGGGACGAGCTACACCAACACCGGCCTGACCAATGGCACCCCCTATTACTTCGTGGTCAGCGCGTCCAACGCCAAGGGTGAGAGCCCCAACAGCAGCGTGGTCTCCGCGACTCCGGCCGAGCAGGTCCTCTCCGCGCCCTCCAGCCTGACCGCGGCGGCGGCCGGCTCCAGCCAGATCTCCCTGGGCTGGACGGGCTCCGCCAACGCCACCGGCTACAACATCTATCACTCCACCTCGCCGAGCGTGGCCCTCACCGCGGCGAACCGGGTGGGCACCAGCTCCACCACCAGCTTCACCCACACGAGCCTGCTGCCTGGCACGACCCACTACTACAAGGTGACGGCCTCCAACGCCGCCCTCGAGTCGGCCGGGTCGAACGAGGCCTCCGCCACGACGCAGGCCGCCAGCGTGGGCGCCCTCTCCGCCCTCTACCGCGACGGGAACAACAACTCCCCGACCACCAACCAGTTCCGCCCCCACCTCCGGGTGAAGAACGGCGGCACCACGTCGGTCAGCCTGGCGGACGTCAAGGTCCGCTACTACATCTCGCTGGACGGCGCGGCCGGCCTCCAGATCAACTGCGATTGGGCCCTCGCGGGCTGCTCGACCATGAGCTTCCAGTCCGGGCAGCTCTCCGCTCCGCGGCCTGGCGCCACCCACTACATCGAGGTCAGCTTCCTCGGCGGCACCCTGGCGGCCGGCCAGGACACGGGTGACATCCAGCTGCGCGTGAACAACACGTCCTGGTCGAACTTCAACGAGGCGGATGACTACTCGTTCATTGCCGGGCAGACGGCCTATGGCGACAACAGCCACATCACCGTCTACCGCAACGGCACGCTGGCGGGTGGTCTCGAGCCGTAGCCAGTTGACTGTTTGAACTCCGAGCCCTCGGCCCTCATCCGGCCGGGGGCTTTTTGTTTTTCCCGCGGCCCGAGAATTCATCACAACTCGTCTCATCCGACTGACACGATTCGTCTTGTGGCACTTCATCCCTCATTTCATGATTAATCCGGTTAATCTTGGGAAAACGTTTGACCTCGGGTTCCGTCTCTTGGTAATAGAGAAATCATTCCAGGGAGCGATTCCAGGGATTGAGTCATCTCGGATTGGAGAGGGTTTCCATGAACATTCATGTCAAGGGGATGTGCAGCCTTTCGATGGCCTTGGGTCTGGCGTTTTCCGCCATCCCCGCCACGGATGCCCGGGCCGCCGGAATCACTGACTACAACCTCACGGGGTTCTCCGCTGGCAACACCGGTGGTGGCGAGCTCAGCGAGTCGGACACCGCTCGCTACAAGAAGGTCTACACCGCGACGGAGCTCGCCCAGGCATTGAAGAAGGGCTCGGGCGTCAAGGTCGTGGAGATCATGAATGATCTCAACCTGGGCTGGAACGAGCTCCCCTCCGCGGCCAAGGTCTCACCCTTCTCCGCCCACAACGCGGCGTCGACCCATCCCGTGCTCCTGCAGTCGGGGGTCAGCAAGATCAACGTGGATGGCTTCAACGGGCTGACCATCTTCTCGGCCAACGGCGCCAGGCTCAAGCATGTCGCCATCACGATCAAGCGCAGCTCGAACGTCATCATCCGCAACCTGGAGTTCGATGAGCTGTGGGAGTGGGACGAGAAGACCAAGGGCGACTACGACTCCAACGACTGGGACTACCTGACGCTGGAGGAGAGCAGCAAGGTCTGGATCGACCACTGCACCTTCAACAAGGCCTACGATGGCCTCGTCGACTCGAAGAAGGGCACCTCGGGCGTGACCATTTCCTGGTCCACGTTCAAGGGGGATGACGGCAGCTCGACGAGCTTCGTGGCCAGGCAGTTCGATGCGCTCGAGGCGAACAAGTCCGCCTACCCGATGTACAACTACCTGCGCAGCAGCTCGGTGGGTCTGAGCAAGCAGGACATCATCGCGGTCGCGGGCGCGCAGAAGAAGGGCCACCTGGTCGGCTCGACGGAATTCGCCTCGGACAACCCGAACCTCTCCATCACGCTGCATCACAACTACTACAAGGACATCCAGGACCGAATGCCCCGCCTGCGCGGCGGCAACGCGCACGCCTACAACATCGTCATGGACAGCGCGGGAGCCTGGGCCGCCAAGTCGAAGATCACCTCGGCCATGGCCACCGCCATCTCCTCCAAGGGCTACCACTTCACCGTGACGAGCAACGGCGCGATCTCCACGGAAGGCGGCGCCGTCCTGGTCGAGAAGTCGCAGATCATCGATGTGCAGTACCCGGTGCGCAACAACCAGACGGACCCCGAGGATGCAAGCTATACGGGGAAGATCCGCGCCGTCGACACGATCGACTCCCTCAATGGGGTGACCTTCCGGGGAAGCAGCGACGCCTCCGGCAGCCCGCTCAGCCCGGTACCCGCGGACGTGAAGGCCTTCTCCTGGAACGGCTTCTCCACCCTGCCCTACAGCTATACGCCGGAGGATCCGTCGACCATCAAGAGCCGGCTGACGGCCGCCGACGGAGCGGGCGCTGGGAAGCTCACCTGGACGAAGAGCCAGTGGCTGAAGACCAGCTACTAACGCGAAGCCCAAGCACAAACGGGCAGCTCTGAAATTCCCCGGGGGGGTGAGGAGGCCAGGAGAGCCCTCCCTCGCCCCCTGTCGCGTTCCAGGCCTTCGGGCTAGCCTCCCAGGCTGTCTCGCCAGACAGTCCTGGAGGAACGATGAGCGCGGACGCCGATATCGATTTGATGAGCGAGAGCTTCTTCGCCAATCCCTTCCCCACCTTCGAGCGGTTGCGCGCCCAGCGGCCCGTCTACTTCTTCGAACCCTTCCAGTGCTTCATCCTCACGCGTGGCGCCGACATCGAGGCGTTCACCAGGAGCCCGTGCTTCTCCTCGCGGCGCGCGGACGCGCTGTTCGGAAGCATGGGGATGCTGGGGGAGGATGAGGCGACGAAGAAGATGATCTCGGTCTGGTCGCGGCTCGTCTTCTTCCAGGATCCTCCCCGCCACACGCTGCTGCGCCAGCTCGTCATGAAGGGCTTCACGCCCGCGGCGATCGAGCACTTCCGGCCCCGGCTCGTGTCGCTCGTGGAGCGGGCCCTGGAGAAGGGACGGCGTCAGGGGGAGATGGACGTCGTCGCGGACTTCGCCGAGCCCATCGCCCTCAACACCATCGCCGAGCTGTTCGCGCTCCCCGAAGCGGACCGGCCGCGGTTCATGGACTGGTCGAGGGACCTGCTCAAGCCCGCGGGCGCGGGGGTCGGCTCGGACGAGGCGAGGAACGCCGTGCGGCGCACCACCAACGACATGGTGGACTACCTGGCGGACCTCGTCGAGCAGCGCCGGGCGGCGCCCGGAGACGATCTCATCAGCCAGCTCATCGCGGGAGAGCAGGGCAATTCCCAGCTCGCGGGCGAGGCCGTCATCCAGTCCTTCCAGATGATTGGCGCCGGCTTCGTCACGTCGACGAACCAGCTCTCCAACACGGTGCTCGCGCTGCTGCGTCACCCCGAGCAGTTGCGTGCCTTGAGGCAGAACCCGGGACTCATCCGGGGCGCCATCGAGGAGGGCCTGCGCCATGAACCGGCCGTCATGTCCATCAACCGGGTGTGCGTGGAGGACACGGAGCTCGGCGGCACGAGGATTCCCAAGGGGCGGATCGTCTACGCGATGGTCGCCGCGGCCAACCGCGATCCCTCCATCTTCCCCGACCCGGAGCGCTTCGATCTCACCCGCGCGCCCAACCGGCACATGACCTTCGGGGTCGGCGCCCACTACTGCCCGGGGGCCTCCCTCGTCCGGCTCGAGGTCGAGGAAGCCCTGCGCGCCCTGCTCACGCTGCCACACTGGGAGCTCACCGACAGGCCCTACGACTACCAGGGCTCCAACTTCAATGATCGCGGGCCCAGCTCGCTGCACCTGCGCTTTGCGCGGCAGTGAGGGTGATTGCCACGTCCTCACCCGGGGGCGATAGTGCCCCCACGAACCGCCGGGTGCCCGCACCGTGTCTCCTGACGACGACACACTGTCCGATCTCCAGGGGGAGTCGCGGGAACCTGTCGCTCCCCCGCGGCCCTTGCTCGTGGTAGCCTTGGAGTGTGACCGGCCCCTGGTGCCGCCCTCCCTGCACTGGCTGGAGGCGTTCGATGAGATCCAGGTGGGCCGAGGTCCCTTGCGCGCGTGGAGCCGCCAGCTCCACGAGGGCAGGCGGCTGTTGTTGCTCCAACTGCCGGACCGGCGGATCTCCCGGGAGCATGCCCGGTTCATCCGGGCCGGCGGACAGTGGATGCTCGAGGATGTGAAGTCCAAGAACGGGCTGCTGGTCAACGACGAGCCGCGCACCCGGGGCTGGCTCGCGGATGGAGACCTGATCGAGCTCGGTCATACCTTCCTGCTGTTCCGCGAGCTGGCCGCGCCCGGGACCCCGCCCCCCGCGGCGCCAGAGCTGGACACGCCCGTGCCCGGGTTCGCCACGCTGAGCCCCGGGCTGACCGGAGAGCTGGCGAAGCTGGCCCGCGTGGCGAGGACGCCCGTGCCGGTGATGGTGGAGGGCGAGACGGGAACGGGCAAGGAGCTGCTCGCACGCGCCTACCACACGCTCTCGGGCCGGAGCGGGCAGTTCGTGGCGGTCAACTGCGGAGCCCTGCCGGACACGCTCGTGCAGTCCGAGCTGTTCGGCTACCGCAAGGGCGCCTTCTCGGGTGCCACCGAGGATCGCCCCGGGCTCATCCGGAGCGCCCACGGCGGCACGCTGTTCCTCGACGAGATTGGCGAGCTGCCGCTGGTCTCCCAGGCGTCGCTCCTGCGCGTCCTCCAGGAGGGTGAGGTGCTGCCGGTGGGGGGAACACGGCCCGTCGCGGTGGACCTGCGCGTCATCGCCGCGACGAACCGGGACCTGGGGCGCATGGTGAGCGAGGGCACCTTCCGGAGCGATCTGCTCGCGCGGCTGTCGGGGCTCCAGCTCCGGGTGCCGCCGTTGCGCGAGCGGCCGGAGGATCTGGGGCTGCTCGTCGCGCACCTGCTGGGCCGGAGCACCCCCCCGGGAGCCCCGGGGCCCTCGCTGACCCCCAAGGCCGCGCGGGCCCTCTTCCGCCACGACTGGCCGCGCAACGTGCGCGAGCTCGAGCACGGCCTGGCCCTGGCCGTGGCGCTCTCCCCCGAGCGCATCGACCTGGAGCACCTGCCCGCCGAACTCCGCGAGGAAGCACCGCGGCGGATACCCGGGGACGAGGCGCCCAGACCCTCGACCCCGGAGGGCGAGCGGAATGGGCTGCTCGCCCTGCTGCGCGAGCACCGGGGGAACATCAGCCGGATGGCCCAGGCGCTCAACACCTCGCGGGCCCAGGTGCACCGGCTGCTCAAGCGGCACGGGCTGGCACCAGGCGACTTCCGTTCCTGACCCTCTCGCGGCAGCAACGACAAGAACCTGAGCGACGGGTGGATCGCCCCCGTCGCTTGGACGCTGTCAGCATCGCCTGCGGCAAGTAGGGGCACTATCCCCCCAGCGGGACGAGGTGGCAATCTGCCCGGAGTCCCATGTCCTCCGCGTCTCCGCCTCCCGACTCCCATTCTCCGGACTCCCGGGCGCGGACTGGGAGCCCCACGGAGGAGCCGGGCGAGGAGACGCTGGTCACCGCCTCGACCTCGCGGGCGCTCACGCCTCCCGTGACACCCGCCTCCGATCCGGGTCGCGTCTTCGCGGATGACGAGCTGGTCGCCTACCGTTACCGGATCCGCGGGCTGCTCGGCCGGGGGGGCATGGGTGAGGTCTACGAGGCCGAGGACTGCGAGCTGCGCGAGCGCGTGGCCCTCAAGGTCCTCCGGCACGAGCTCGCCGAGCGGCCCGATGCCCTCGAGCTGCTCAAGCGGGAGATCGCCCTCGCGCGCAAGGTGTCCCACCCCCATGTCTGCCGCATCTTCGACGTGGGCTTCCACCTGCGCGCCGCCGGCCAGGAGCGCATCGCCTTCCTGAGCATGGAGCTGCTCCAGGGCGAGCCCCTCTCCGCCGTCCTGCGCCGCGACGGGCCGCTCTCCCCCAACGAGGCACTGCACCTGGTGCGCCAGATGGCCGAGGGGCTCGGCGCCGCGCATGAGGCCGGCATCATCCACCGCGACCTCAAGAGCGCCAACGTGCTGCTCATCCGCTCGCCCACGGGTGAGACCCCGCGTGCGGTCATCACCGACTTCGGCCTGGCACAAGCCATGGGAGACGCCGCACCGGAGCACTCGGCGCCCGGGACACGGCGGAGCGGAACCCCCGCGTACATGGCGCCGGAGCAGCTCGAGGGCAAGCCACTCTCCGCGAGGACCGATCTCTACGCCCTGGGCATCATCCTGTTCGAGATGCTCACCGGCACCAGGCCCTTCACGGGCGAGGATACGAAGAGCACGGTCCTGCAACGGCTCCACACGCCGGCGCCCTCGCCGCGCCAGTTCCGCCCCGGCCTGGACACGCGGTGGGAAGCCCTCGTCCTGCGCGCCCTCGAGCGCGAGCCCGCCCGCCGCTTCCAGAGCGCACGCGAGCTGATCGCCGCGCTCCCTCCCCCCCTGGCGCCGGCCCCCGCCCCGAGCAGGCCCCGCCGCTGGAGCCGGACCTTGCCCCGGCTGCTCGCCCTCGGCCTCGGCAGCCTGCTGGCGGGCATCCACCCCCGCGCGCTCCCTCCCCGCCCGCTACGCGCCACCCGCCTGGCGACGGCCCGGCCCATGGTGGCCCTCTTCGGCTTCTCGGGTCCGACAGGCCGGTCCGACACGGCCTGGCTCCCCGCCGCGCTCACCCACGCGCTCAGGACGGAGCTGTTGATGGACGACCAGCTCCTCCTCCTCAGTTCCGAGCTCTCCACCGCGAAGACCGTGCTCTCCCTGCCGGACACCGGGCCCCTCACCCCCGACACGCTCGCGCGGCTGCACGCGTTCACGGGGTGCGATCTCGTGATGCGGGGCTCCTATTCCGTGGAGGAATCCGGCGGGTCCCCGCGCCTGCGGCTGGAGTTCGAGCTCCAGCGCGCCTCCACGGGCGCGGCGATCGCCTCCTTCACGGAGAGCGGCCCCCTGCGGGAGCCGCTGCCCTTGATCTCCCGGCTCGGCGGGCGCATCCGCGAGGCGCTCGGTCTCCAGACGAAGCCATCGGCCACGCCACTCGGCAACCTCATCCCCTCCAACCTCGAGGCGCTCCAGCTCCTCGCGGAGGGCAATGCGAAGTACCAGCAGTCCGACGCCACCACCGCCGTGGCGTTGTTCCAGCGGGCGATCGAGCTGGCACCGCACTCACTGGCTCCACGGACCGCGCTCGCGAGCGCCCTGCTCGGCACCGGGGCGCGCGACCGGGCCGTGGAGCACCTGGGAGCGCTACTCGCGGACCCGGGTCCGCTCACCCTCCGGGAGCGGCTCTTGCTCAAGAGCATGTACTACCGCTACACGGACCGGACTCGGATGCTGGAGCCAAGCCAGACGCTGTTCGAGCTCCATCCGGACTCCCCTGATATCGGGCTGAACCTGGTGGACGCACAGCTCGTGGCGGGAAGAGCCGAGGCCGCGCTCTCCACCCTGGCGACGCTCCGCGAGCGCTTCCCGGCTCCCTGCTACACCACCCGCATCGATCTCCTCGAGGCGAAGGCGGCCCTGGAAGTCTCGGCTCATTCCCGGGCGCAGGCAGCCGCGGCTCGCGCGGCGACCCAGGCGGAAGCCTGGCGGAACTGGTCCCTGGCGGGGGAGTGCCGGAGACTGGAGGCGACGGCCTGGAAGCGCCAGGGAGCCAAGGAGCGTGCACTCGAGTCCATCCACCACGCCGTGAGGCTCCAGCAGCGCGCCGGAAACCGGCACGCGGAGGCGGACGCCATCTCCCAGCTGGCCGAGCTGCTGCCGGAGGAGGATCTCCGGGGCAGGCTCCAGGTGAGCCAGGAGGCACTGTCGATCTACCGCGAGCAGGGTCTCCAGCACGGCGTGTGTATGAGGCTCGTGGGTATCTCCGACAACGAGTACGCGCTGGGGGAGCCACGCGCCGCCCTGCACACCGCGGAGGAGTCGCTCCCCTCCTGCCGCGCAACGCGCCAGCCGAACGTGGAGATGAACCGCTTGTTCGTGACAGGTCAGGCCCACCGCGCCCTGGGGGACCTGAACTCCGCCGGGTCCTCCTTCCAAGAGCAGCTCGACCTCGCTCGGAAGCACGAGAACAAAACCTCGATGGCCATGGGGCTCACGGGGTTGGCGGAAGTGCTGCTCGCCCGGGGAGACCTGGCACAGGCGCGACGGCTCTCGGCCGAGGCGCGCGAGCTGCTCCACGGGCTCAAGCGGCAGGATCTGGAGCGGGAACTGGCCGTCGACCTCCTGCGGGCCCGGATCGCCTTCGAGGAGGGGCTGTTCGTGGAAGCCGCGCGGCTGACGGCCGAGGCGGAGTCATCGGTGAGCGCTGGACCCCCCGCCGCCACCGTCCACCACCTGCGCGCCCGGATCGCCCTGGCCCAGGGCAACCCGAGGGAGGCGCGCATCTCGCTCCTGCACGCCGGCGAGCCCGCCCTGCTCATGCTCCGTCTCGGGCTCCACATCCAGCGCGCCCGCCTCGAGGCCCTGTACGGGGCGGCCCCGGAGCGCGAGGCCGCCCTGAAGCACCTCCAGGAAATCCTCGAGGAGGCGCGCGGGCGCGAGTGGTTCGAGGGGCAGCTCGAGGCGCGCCTGGCGCTCGGGGAGGTGGAACTCGCCTCGGGGAAGACCCGCGCCGGGCTCGCGCGGCTCGAGGCCCTCGAGCGCGACGCCCAGAAGAAAGGCTGGTGGCTGTGGGCGCGGAAGGCAGCGAGCCTCCGTACCAGCACGAAACCACGGTAGCCCGGGAGCTACGCCGTCGCGGTGCGAATCTCGGCCTCGAGCGCATCGAGCACGAGCCGGACGCGCTTCACGTTGCGCAGCTCGCGATGGAACGCGAGGTACACTGGTATCGAGGGGAACTCGAGATCCGTCTCGAGCCGCACGAGCGGCGCCAACCCGGCCACCTGCGGCGCGCTCATCAGCGCGATGCCCTGCCCCTGCTCGACCGCCTCCTGCACCGCGAAGTTGGAATTGCTCGTGAACACGAACCGCTTCGCGCCCTGCGCGGCCAACCACTGCGGTGTCTTGTCGATGCCCAGGAAGTCATGCCGGGCCATGTCCTCCCGCTTGAGCCGGCCATCGCGCAGGCGTCGCTCGACATACGACGGCGCGGCGTAGAGCCCCAATCGAATCCGGCCGACCTCGCGTTGGATGAGTACCGGAGATGTCGACCGTGCCACGCGAACGCCGATGTCCGCCTCGCGCCGCGCGAGGTCGGCCATGCGCGCCTCGGAAATCAGCTCGAAGTGCAGGGCCGGATGCGTTCGCCGCAACGCCGCGAGCATCCGCGTCACCGCCCGGACGAAGCCATCGGACATCGACAGCCGCACGGTGCCGGTCACCGCCGCGTCGCCCTCGTCCCGCTTCACGGCCTGCAACCCGAGCTCGAGCTGCTCGGCGAGACTGACCAGTTCGAGCGCGTCCGGCTCGACGGAGGTGCCCGCGCTCGAGCGATGCACCAATGACCGGCCGAGCGCCTTCTCCAGCGCCTCGATCCTCCGGGCGGCGGTCGAGGTCGACACACCGAGCGCGCGGCCCGCGGCGAGAAAGCTCCGGTGCCGGTGCAGCGCGAGGAGCACCCGCAGGTCATCCCACGACGGCTGGATCGAGGTTTCCATGGATGGAAACCAGCTTACCAAACATGTCCATTCCCAGAAAATCCCCCGTCACGCATGTTGGGAACATGAACGACTTCGATTTCGCGGGAAAGACAGTGGTGGTGACGGGCGGCTCCATGGGTATTGGAGAGACCTTCGCGCGGGAGCTCGACGCCCGCGGAGCGAAGCTCGTGCTCGTCGCGCGCAGCAAGGAGAAGCTCGAGGCGCTCGCCGCTCGGCTCGAGCACGCCCAGGTCATCGTGGAGGATCTCACGAAGCCGGGCGCCGCGCAGCGCGTGTTCGATGAGGTGACGCGGCGTGGGCTCGATGTCGACGTGTTGATCAACAACGCGGGTTTCGGGGCACACGGACCGTTCGCGGACATTCCCCTCGAGACGCAGCGCGGGCAGCTCGAGCTCAACATCGGAGCGCTCGTCGAGCTCACGTACGTGTTCCTCCCGATGATCGAGCGGCGGCGCGGCGGCATCATCCAGGTGGCCTCAATGGCCGCGTACCAGCCGACGCCGTACATGGCGGTCTACGGAGCGACCAAGGCCTTCGTGCTCTCGTTCAGTGAAGCGCTGTGGGCCGAATACAAGGACCGCGGCGTGCGGGTGATGGCCCTCTCTCCCGGCGCGACGGACACGCCGTTCTTCGCGCGCGCGGGCGAGGCCGCGGCCGGGGGCACCAAGAAGGCGCGTCCCGAGGGAGTCGTGCGGCTCGGGCTCGACGAGTTCCCCAAGAACCGGCCGTCGGTCATCTACGGCCTCGGGAACTTCCTGGCCTCGTTCGCGTCGCGGTTCCTCTCGCGAGCCCTCGTCGTGAAGCTGATGGCGCGGATCTCGGCGCCGAAGCAGCCGGCGTTGCAAGCCACCACGCGCTGAGCTTCCAGCCACCCGCCCACGACGGGGGAAAGTCCACCGGGCATGGACGCCCCATGGACCTCCCCTGGCTCAGGTCTGACTAGATGAAGTCCGCCTGGATGTTCGTGTAGTAGATCCGGGTCAGCCCCTCGAATCCGGAATCCGTGCCGATGATCAGGTAGGCCGCTCCCTGGGCATTGGTCGTCACGGTGAAGGTGTGCTCGAAGTGCTTGAGCTGGTAGCCCTCCTGGTCCGGGTTGGGCTTGCCGAGGTGGCCAATCGCCTGCATGTCGGTACCACTGTTGGTCTGATCGCCCTTGTCGACGTTGAGGATGTAGTACGGGGTCCCGCCGACGTCCTCCACCTGGAGGGTCGGCGCGTAGTTCACCGCCCCGGCCTTGACCGTGACGCCCTCGGCCGGCGCGCCGCCGATGCCGATCATCCCCTCGCTGACGTTGGTCCCGAGATCGAAGCTCAGGTAGACGGTGTACTGCTTGTTGGGAAGAAGGCCCGCGGAGGCGTCGACCTTCTTCGTGATGTACATGAAGACGTCGTCGCTGCGGTTACTGCTCTGGATCATCAGGCCATTCACCCCGGACTGATCCGGAATGGCACTCCACCCGAAGGCGGTATCGTAGATGCCCTGGCTGACGTAATCCGTCGGAAGATCGGCGAACCCATGCGTCCAGCCCTCCGCGCCCTGCGCGAAGGTGTAGCTCACGGACACCGGCGCGGTGGCCTGGGAATTCGCCTGCCCACTCACGAGGGATGCCGTCACGGCAATGGCACACACGGCGCTGCTCATCAGCTTGATCATGAAACTCCCTCTCCTTGGTGATTGATGTGCTGCGTCATGAAACAACAACACCTTCTTGGTCACCGGGCGCAGTGCTCATGAGAAGCCCATGCTCGATGGACTCATTAATCATGATGATATGGGTGCATTCTCAGAGGTCGCGAACGATGGCCGCGGAAGGCTCGCGCTGCCTGAACTGCATTTTGAATATAGCCATGCCGGCAAGCAGCGCGAGAGACAAGAATGCATGGAAAGGATAAGTGTGTTTGCCTTGCTCGCACAGGCATTGTCGTCCTAACCCGCGCGTGAAGACTTCGTGAAAGTCTTCTGTTTCCTGGAACACTCCATCGAGGCGTCATGAAGATGTCACTTCGAGCACGCTGGATCGCGATGACGCGCCGCGACGCCTGGGGTGCATGCGCGCCGTGTCATTCCAGCGCGGCTCACGCACTCCCGGTCACAGAGGTTGCAGGAGTCTTTTCTTCTCAGCCGGAGCGTCGGACTCTTCTCATTTCTTGATAGTCATGTACGGCGGCTTTTCCATCTTCTTGTCTTGCATTTGGACCGCGCGTGCGGCATCAGCAGAATCCCTGCCGTTACTGACTGGAGAGAACGTCCATGCCCATGCCTTCGTTGAAACGCCTTCTGCCAGGACTGGCGCTGTCCTTGTTTGGTATCGCCGGGGCCGCGCAGGCCCAGAACCATCCGTTCGGCAGCCACCATCAGCCCTATAACGCGTCGACCTTGAGCGTCTCGGCCGGCACGGCCGCGGCGGACAGCGCGACGGCGGACTTCTATTGGAAGTGGAAGAGCCGCTACGTCGTCGCCGGGTGCCAGGCGGGCGACTACCGCATCAAGGCCAGCACGGGTGACGGCGCCTACGTCGTGTCCGAGGGCCAGGGCTACGGCATGCTGATCACCGTGATGATGGCCGGGCAGGATCCGCAGGCCCAGGCCATCTTCGACGGCCTGCACCGCTACAACCTCCGGCATCCCAGCCAGAACAATCCCAACCTGCTGGCCTGGGCGCAGGATGTCAACTGCAACGACATCCTCGATCACGACTCGGCCACCGATGGCGATCTCGACATCGCCTACTCGTTGCTGCTCGCGCACAAGCAGTGGGGTTCCACTGGCGCCATCAACTACGCGGCCGAGGCCACGCGCGTGCTCAACGCGATCGCCCAGAGCAACATCAACCCGACCACGCGACTGGTCAACCTCGGCGACTGGGCCAGCCTGCTGCAGCAGGATGCTCCGGACTATTACTACGCCACGCGCAGCTCCGACTGGATGCTCGGCCACTTCCGCGGCTTCATCGGCCACGCCAGCACCGACTGGTCGAAGGTGCTGAGCGCGCACCAGACGCTGCTCGAGAAGATGCAGACCACCTACGCCAGCGCGACCGGCCTGGTGCCCGACTTCATCATCAAGGCGAACACCACGACGCCTCGCCCCGCCCCGGCCGAATTCCTCGAGGCGCCGTACGACGGCAGCTACTCCTGGAACGCGTGCCGCGTGCCGTGGCGCATCGGCATCGACGCGGCCATCAGCGGCGACACCCGCTCGCGCAACGCGGCCAGCCTCATCAGCCGTTGGATTCGCGGCAAGACCGGAGGCAGGCCGAACAACATCCGCGCTGGCTACCAGCTCAACGGCACCGCGATCGAGTCCTACAACGACATGGTCTTCATGGCGCCGTTCGCCGTCGCGGCCACCGTGGACTCCGGCGGCCAGGCGTGGCTGGACAGCTTGTGGAACCAGATCGTCTCCACCCCCCCCACCGAGGACTACTACGGCGACACGGTCAAGCTGCTGGCCATGCTGAGCGTCTCGCGCAACTGGATGACGCCGTAGCGCGGAGCAAGCCCTATTCCAACAGGTCCGCCTTCAGCGTGACCTCGCCGTTGGCGGGGACGGAGACGCGGTAGTCGCGTGACACCCCGAGCTCCTTGTTCTTCAAGGTAAGGGTCCGTCGTCCCGCGGGGAGCCGGATGGCGGGCATGGGAGTGATGCCCAGCCTGCGGCCCTCGTAGAAGACCTCCGCCCAGGGATTGACCCGGACCTGCACCCGTCCCATGGAGGCCACCCGCGAGGGCTCCTGGGGCGACGGCGCAGGGGACGGGGTGGGCGCGGGCGTGGGCGTGGGCGCTTCCGCTGGTGCCGCCTGCTCCGGAGGTGGCGCCACCGCCTCCGGTGACACCGCGGCCCGTGGTGGCGCCGGGGTGGCTGGCTTCTGGGCCTGGACGTTCCCGGGAGCAGGAGCCGGCGCGGGGGAGGGAGCCACTGGAGCGGGAGACGTCCCCCGCTCCCAGGGTCGCAGGGCGGCCACCCCCACGGCCACGGTCATCAAGGCTCCCCCCAACACCCAGGCGATCGCACGATTGCGCGGGCGAGCAGGCGCCACCGTCAACGTTCGCGGGTTCGTGGGCACGGGGCCCGCCAGGGGTGCCGTCGCCTCGTCCTCCACGGCCACGGGAGGCGAGGAGGGCCGCGCGACGCGCGAGGTGGGCCGCGAGAAGAAGCGCCGCGGCGAGCCTTCCTGCTCGAAGACCTGCTTGAGGAAGGCGCTGAGGTCCTCCGGGAAGATCCTTCTCTGGCAGGACTCCAGTGCCTCGAGGAGCGCCCGGGACATCTCCTGTGCGGAGGCGAAGCGCTCGCGTGGATCCTTCCGCAGCGCCCTCATGACGATGTCGCTGAGCTCGGAAGGGACGTCCAGCTCGCGCCGATCCGGCGCTTCGGGCTCCGCCGTGGCGATCTTCTGGAGCAGCGCCGCGTTCGAGGGCGCGCTGAAGGGCAGCGTGTTGGTGAACAGTTGGTAGAGCACCACCCCGGTGGCGTAGATGTCCGAGTGGACCGAGGCGGGCCAGCCATTCACCTGCTCGGGCGAGATGTACGAGAGCTTGCCCTTGAGCATGCCCGACTGGGTCTTGGACGCGGAATCCGTCGCCTTGGCGATGCCGAAGTCCACGACCTTCACCACGCCATCCATCGTCACCAGGATGTTGTCCGGGCTGATGTCGCGGTGGACGACTCCCAGGGGTTTGCCCGCCTCGTCCCGCAGCTCGTGCGCGTAGTGCAGTCCTTGGAGCGCCTGAGCGACGACGTACGCGGCGATGTCGACGGGAAAGGGATGCCCCAGCTCCCGCAGGCGCTTGCGCACGCGGTGGAGCGAGGGCCCCTGGATGTACTCCATGGCGATGAAGTACTCGCCCCGGTCCTCTCCCAGCTCGAAGATCTGCACCACGTTGGGATGGGACAGCCGCGCCGCCAGGCGGGCCTCCTCGAGGAACATCTCGATGAAGTTCTCCGCGTCCGCCAGGTGCGGAAGGACGCGCTTGACCACCACGGTCTTCGAGAACCCCGCCGGCCCCTCCTGCTGGGCCTTGTACACCTCGCCCATCCCGCCCTTGGCGATGACTTCGAGCAACCGGTACTTCCCGAGCTGGGGTAGCTGAACCTGGGTCATGGCGCGCGGGGGCTCAACGCAACGAGTCGAGCAGATCGTTCAGGTACGGAGGCAAGGAGATCCAGGGGTCCTGAGCATCATGCGTGATGTAGATGTAGCGCACGTCGCGGCGGACCTGGTTGACGTAGGCCGGGCTGGCGGAGGGAAGGCCGTAGCGGAGCACGCCCAGCGAGCCCCTGTCGAAGCCGGCCGCCGCCGCCTGGATGATGCCGGCATCCGTCAGTCCAGGCCCCTCGGAGATGGTGAGCACATCCACCGCCCCGCGGAAGCTCACGGGCGTGCGGGCGCCCGGATTGCCGACGGTGAGCGAGAAGCCCGCGTCCCGCGCATGGTCGCTGAGCGCGCGGTAGTAGCCCTCCTGCCCTTCTTGGTTCGACATCTCGTCGATGAAGATGCCCCGCGTCTCCGGATAGAAGGCGCGATAGCGGATGATCTCCTCGCGCACCAGGCCCGCGTCGCGCTGGCTGTACGAGGCATGCACGTAGCCGAGCACCGTGATGCCGGCGTCCGCCAGTTCGCCGATGGAGGTGGCGTACTCCGGTTTGATGGCCTGTCCCGGGCCGGTGTCTGGATTGACGATGGCCAGCACCGGCACCGTCGGATGCGCGGCCTTGCCCTCGATGAGCGGCGCCCACGCTCCGGGAGAGGGATAGATGTAGAGCGGGACGATGGCGCCCGCCTCGGGCCGCCGCAGGAGCGCGAGCTGATCCACCACCACGTACCCGTGGGCGCCAGACAAGTACCCGGGGGAGATGCTCAGTCCCTTGACCGCCTCGAGCGCCGGCGTGCCGCTGCCCGCGTCGGGATTGGGCTGGAAGGCCGAGCGGGTGAAGGCACTGAACGGGGCATACACGTGCTTCCAGCCCGTCCAATCCTCCGGGACGATGAACTCGAAGCGCGCCCAATGGGTGTCGTAGAGCTCCAACCGGAAGGGATGGCCGGTGGAGGCCCCATACACCCAGATGCCCAGGCCGGTGGCCTGCCGCCAATCCTGGCCCTCCCCGAGGAGCCGCTCGATTCCACCGAAGCCGCCCGCCGGGTTGATGTCGTAGTCCAGCCGCAGCGCCAGCCCGCTCAGGGCCGGGCTGGAGACGGTCGTCAGCTGGAGGGTGGTCGGCTCATCCTTGAAGATGACCCAGCCCGTGTCCCCCGGCTCGAAGCCGTCCAACACGCTCCCCTCGACGCACCCGTTCTCGCGCTGGCAGACGGCTCCACAGGCGTTGGAGGTGCCACAGAGCCAGTCCACGCACGCGTCCAGGCAGCTTCCACCGCCGTCCGCGGGGCCACCATCCCCCTGTTCCGAGGGACCACCATCCGCGGTGGGCGAGACCTGGGCCAGGCAGACGCCGCCGACGCAGGAGCGTCCCGCGCTGCACGGGTGCTCCACATCACAGGCACGGCCCTCCTCATCGATGCTCTGAACCAGACAGCCGGGCGCGAGGAGCAGGCCGAGCAGAAGAACTGGAAGAGCGACTCTCGTGTCGCGATTCATGGGGGGATCCTTGGGGGGAGCGACGAACTACTGGAGGAGCGCGCTCACCACGGTGGCCGCGGCGACGACTCCCGAACCGACGAAGAGGATGTTGGCCGTGCGGGCGCGCGAGGCGGCCTGCCGGTTGAAGGCGGCCATGTCCGAGTCGAAGTGCGCGCCGCGCGCCTCGGCCTCGGAGGAGCGGGCCTGGACACCGAAGACGACGCCCGTGGCGAGCACCGCGAGCGAAGCGCCGCCCAACACATAGGGCATGGCGCGGACCACCCCACTCTTCGCCGGCTGGGCTTGAGGAAGGAAGGCTGGACGCTCGGCGACGGCCGGGGGGGCCGAGGGCTTCAAGTCGGGCGTGACCGCGGGAGGCTCCGCCGGCGGTGCCGACGGCACATCCGGAGTGGGGGCGGGGGCGGCGGCCACGGCGGGTGCCTCCACCGGGCGGGCCCGGCGCTTTCCACCCACCTCCTCGAAGAGCTCGACGATGCGGGGGCTCGTTCCCAGGGGGAGTTGGAGCTCCGGATCCAGCTCCAACGCGCGCTGGAAGGACTTCCGGGCCGCCTTGGACTGGCCCAGGCCAGCGCCGCACAACCCCTGGTAGAGCGCCACCTCGGCCCGCTCCGGTTCCGACAGCTTCAGCGTGCTCGCACGCTTCAGCCGCTTGAGGCACCGCTCGTAGTCGAGCGCCTGGTAGAAGGCCTTGGCCTGGGACAACGCGAGCGTGGCCATCTCGTCCGCTCTGGCACTTCCGGCCCACATGATCTGCACGATCGCGATCCAACCCAGCACGGCGCGCATGGTGTTTCTCCAACCGAAGCACAAGGGGGGGCGCGGACGCGTTCGAGCCCACTTTCCGGGGGACGGCTCGTCGTGTCCTTGCCTACCCGAGGATACATCAGCGCTCGTCTGACGCCTAAGCGGAATACGAGGAAGAAGAGAGAGCCCCGTGCGGTGGAGGGTCGGTGCACACAGGCAGGGGAGAGCCGCGGAGCTGACGGGGGCGGCAGGGTGGCCAAGGAGCGCGCCCTTCACGGCGCGACCCCGAGCGCTCAGGCGGGCAGCCCGACCCATCCATGCCTGCCCGAAACACGACGATGCCCTCCAAGAGAAGGGCCAGAGGCATACTTCATTCTCTACTGCCATGGCCCTCCCAGGGGCTCATCCTGTAAGAAAGATCGCTCCAGGAATGCAAATCATGACAGACACGTCTCGAGCCTTCTTACTCGCCTTGTACTCGATGGAGGAGTCCAGGGATGGAACCCTGTTGAGCCACGACGAGGTCAACGCGCTGGGGGAGACACTGCGGATTCCCCGGACCGAGTTCCTCGACGTGATCGACAAGATGCAGCTCGAGCGCCTGGTCACCGTCACCTTCGGAGGTCTGTCGCTGACGCCCGAGGGGAAGGCGCTTGCCGCGAAGATGGACCGGGCCGGGGCGCAGGGTTCCGTGGAGGTGCAGTGACAGGTGCCGTGTGCGCCGGGGGCCCGCGTCGCAGGCCACCAGGGCGCACCCGTCACCGGGCACGGGGGTCCGCAGGGAGGACATAGCGCAGTTCCACCAACCCTTGTCCGAAGCGCGTCACCCCCGCGAGCTCGAGCGGCGTGCGCAGGGCCGCCGACAGGAGGGGAGCCCCCGCGCGGAGGAAGACGGGGACGACGCACAGGTGCAGCTCGTCCACGAGGCCGTGCGCCGCGAACTGCGCGGCCAGGTCCCCGCCCCCCATCATCCAGATGTTCTTGCCCCCGGCGGCCTCGACCATCCGGGCATGCACCGCCCGGACGTCCTCCGAGGTGAAGCGCACGTCCGCGCCCGGGAAGACGGGCAGTTGCCGATGGGTGAACACCCAGGTCGGGAGCCCCGAATAGGGCCACTCCTTGCCCTCGCCGAGGAGGAACTCGTACGTCCGAGCCCCCATGGCGAGGGCGCCGATGCCCGCGAGGAAGCCGTGGTAGTGCTCCATCACCCCCTCGGCATCGTTGAACTGGAAGAGCCACTCGAGCCGCCCCTCCGCATCCGCGATGTAACCGTCGATGCTCGCCGCCACGTAGTACTGGGTCCTGGTCATGGGCGGGAGCCTGCGCGCCTCTCCCTGACACCTCCTGTCAGGGATTCCCGGGCAGAATGCGGCCATGAAATCGAGCCGCCTGCTGGCATTGCTCCTACAGCTCCAGCGCCGTGGGAAGGCCACCGCGCCGCAGCTGGCCGCCGAGCTGGAGGTGTCCGTCCGGACGCTCTACCGGGACGTCGCCGCGCTGATGGCCGCGGGCGTGCCGCTGTGGACGGAGCCCGGACCGCAGGGCGGCATCCGCCTGGTGGAGGGGTGGCGGACGCGGCTGGATGGACTGACGGCGCCCGAGGCGACGGCCCTCCTGCTCTCCGGCGCGCCCCGGGCCGTGTCGGACCTGGGGCTCGCCGCGGTGGCGGCAAGCGCGCGCGCGAAGGTGGACGCCACGCTCCCCGAGGCCCTGCGCGCGAGGGCAGGGGCCCTGCGCGAGCGCTTCCACCTGGATGCGCCCGGGTGGTTCTCGCGGCCCGAGCCGCTCGGGGCGCTGCCCGCCGTGGCCGAGGCCGTGTGGGAGTGCCGACGGCTGGACCTGCGCTACGGGAAGGAGGGCATCAGGCGGCGCGTGGACCCGCTCGGGCTCGTCCTCAAGGGGGGCACCTGGTACCTCGTCGCACGCCACCGTGGGGAGGTGCGCACCTACCGGGTGAGCCGCGTGGCGCGCGCCACGCTCACCGGAGCGCGCTTCACACGCCCCGCGGGCTTCGAGCTGGCCGCCTGGTGGGAACAAACCTCGGCGGAGTTCGACCGCTCACTGCTGCGCCATCCCTGCACGGTGCGCCTGTCACGGCGGGCCTGCCGCCTGCTGCCGCACCTCCTGCCCCATGATGCCGTGCGGGAGATGCTCGCGGCGGCGGGGCCGGAGGACGCGGAGGGCTGGCGGACGGCGGAGCTCCGGATGGAGAGCGAAGAGGTGGCGGTGGACCAGCTCGCCGGGCTCGGTGACGGCGTGGAGGTCCTCGCCCCCCTCTCGCTCCGCTCTCGCCTCCATGCGGTCGCCCTGCGCATGGCGGCCCACAATGCCGGGGAGCCGCGCGCACGAAAACGTTGAAGGGCCAACGGCATCCCACTGCCCCACCCCGCCCCCGGCTCATCCCAGGCGGCTGCTCACCCGATGCGTGGCGGCCCCCCTCCCCGGGCCCAATGTTCCCGGCTCTCCGAAGCGGAGTACCTTCAGGCCTCGAATGAAGCACACCCCAGAGCTGCTCCGGTCCATCCTCGATGCCCTGCCCTGTCCCCTCTTCTGGAAGGGCCGGGATCTGCGCTACCTGGGGTGCAACACCGCGTTCGCGCAGCTGGCGGGAAAGGAGCATCCGGACCAGGTGGTGGGGCTGGACGACTACCAACTGCCCTGGCGCAAGGAGGACTCGGACCTCTACCGCGCGAGTGACGAGAAGGTGCTGAGCACGGGCCTGCCCCAGCCCGACACCGAGGAGGGCGTCTGGGACGGTGACGGCCAGCGGCACTGGACCCAGACGAGCAAGGTGCCCTTGTTCGACGCGCAGGGCCGCGTCTTCGGGGTGCTCGGACTGCTCATCGACATCACGGCGTGGCGCGACACGCAAACGCAGCTGAGGCTCGCGCTCGCCGCGGGCGAGGCGGCCAACCGGACGCTCCAGGCGCAGGCGGCCGCTCAGGAGGCGATGCAACGGGCCCTGGCCATGAGCGATCTGCGATTGCGGACGGCGGTCCGCGGGGCACAGATGGTCATCTGGTCCCTGGACGCGCAGGGCCTCTTCACCTTCTCGGATGGCGGTGGACTGAGCGATCTGGGCCTCACGCCCGGGCAGAACCTGGGGCGCTCCGTGTTCGACGTCTACGAGAACATGCCGAAGGTGCTGGAGCAGACCCGGAGAGCGCTGGCCGGAGAGGCCTTCAGCACACACACCCTCGTGAAGGGAATGCATTACGAGACCCGCTTCACCCCGGTCCACGACGAGTCGGGCACGGTGCAGGGGACCATCGGGGTCGCGCTGGACGTGAGCGAGCGCGTGCGAGCCCAGGAGCAGTTGGAGGCGGAGCTGGAGCGCACGCGGGGGCAGTTGCTCCAGGTGGAGCGCCTGGCGTCGCTGGGCACGCTGGCGGCGGGCGTGGGCCACGAGCTGCGCAACATCTCCACCGTGCTCGACAGCCTGCGCGGCGCCTTCGTCGAGTGCGCCGAGCGCGGCGTGCCTCCGGAGCGCGAGGAGCTCGAGGAGCTCGAGCGGGTGTGCGCGCACGTGGCCACGCACGGCCGGCACCTCATGGACCTGGGACGGCCGGGCAACGCGGTGGTGGAGCCGGTGGACCTGCGCGAGCTGGTGTCCGGGACGCTGGCGATGCTGCGCACCGCGGGGGTGACACGCTACGTGCGGGTGTCGGCCTCGGAGCCCGGTGAGCCGCTGTGGGTGCGGGCCAGCCGCACGCGGGTGGAGCAGGTGCTGCTCAACCTGGTGCGCAACGCCGCCGACGCGGTGGAGTCGGTGAAGGACAGGCCCGCGGAGGTGCGGGTGCGGCTGTTCGAGGAGCGCCACGCGGGATGGGCGTGCTGCCGGGTGGAGGACACCGGGGTGGGAATTCCCGAGGAGAACCTCGGCTCCATCTTCGAGCCGTGGTTCACCACCAAGCCGCCGGGCCGGGGCACGGGCCTGGGGCTGCCCGTGGTGCGCAACCTCTTGCGCGAGGCCGGGGGAGAGCTGTCGGTGGAGAGCCGCGTGGGTCAGGGCAGCGCCTTCACCTTCCGGCTGCCCCTGTGCGCCGCTTGAGCGGTGGCTTCGCTTCCCGCCGCCTCCCTCCACGCGCCCTGCGGCAACGATGCGACATCTACTGATGCTCTGGAAGCGGCGGAAATTGAAGCCGCTAAGGGCGAAGTCGCCCCCACTCGGGACCAGAGGCACACCCCCGTTTTCCCTCTGAAAATGGGGCGCCCATCTGTCCGGGCGAGTCCAGACGCGTCCGTTCGGTTTGGTCCTTTTTTGGTCCCCTTGGACCCCTCGCGGGCGGCAAATGGTGACTACCGTGGCTGCCAAGCCGCCCTGGTGGCATCCACCGGCATGAGGTGCCCGCTGTAACTGCCAACGTACCCCGACAGCCTCCCTACTAACCTCCAAGCGCCGTTGAGCCAAAGTGGTGGCCTTGCCTGCCCCGCCCTCTGGCGACCTCTACCGCCCGAGCCTTGCCTCCCCTCCTGGGGATCTCACTGTCTATTGCCGCAACAGGTGGCCGACTACCGGGCCAGCGACCCCTAATCAACCTCCAAGCTCCATGTGCCCTCATCCCAATACTTCAACGCTTGGGACGCCTCAAAAGGAATCAAACCTTCGCTCTTGGCGGCTTCCCTGAGAACAGGCAAGGCTTGTTCTGGCCTATCGCTAAGCAAAAAAGTCGCCGCGTAGACTCGCACATCCATGCGTGAATGCGTCAATAGCCGTGAGAGCGCATCCCGTCCAGCCTCGCCATGGTCGCGCAGTTTCTTGTAGGCGGCGACGTATCGCTTCGCTTCCTTGTTACCTCCCCTGCGGTCGCCACGCATGATTGCGTCTGTTTGTGCAGCCACGTTTCGAGCGAACTCCTCTGCGAGGTTCTCTAAGTTCATCTCCAAATTCCCTTCCTAACGTTCTCCATTGCAAGCAAGCCGAATTCCCTCTGTGCTTCGTAGGACTGAATGCTCAGCCATTTCCTCACCGTCAGCCGCGTTGATCTGGTGACGCCGGGGCTAATCCGCGAGTAAAAGGCGCTCACCCTGTCGTGTAGCGTCTTGTCCATTGCAACAATGTTTTCAGTGTTGTGCAGAGCTTCTCCGCCAAACCGCGTCGCGTTGCCCGGAGTCTGCTCCACAATGTGATGCCATGCCTTTCCCGGACCCGCTGGCCCCATCGCCGACTTGAAGCCACTAAACGACCCCCACGCTCTGTGTCCGTTGGGAAGGAGCTTTCCCCGACTCGGCGCAGGACTCCCAGCGCCAACGCCTCTGGCAACCATGGCCACGACGTGAGGCGCCAGCACCATGCGGATCGTCCCCTCGGGCACAGAGACAATCACGCGCTCGGCTCCAGTCGCCATTTCCAGCAGGCTCAAGCCGGTATTGGCTGCAACCCGCTCCGACGCTTGTGCGAATCCGGGGAGCTTTGGGGCCTTGGATGCAAGGGCCACCGTTTCACCTATCGCGGCCGTCCCCACGATGACGAGAATCCGCACACTGTTGGGACCGATGACACGTCCAAAACGCTCGCCAATCTCGCGCAACTCCGCAAAGGTAGAAGCCCGGGGCGCATCCTCGTAAAGCTGCGCATAGGCGCGTAGCAAATCAAAGAATTCGTAACCGAGATAGCCCCACAGGGCGGCACTAAACACCAGGGCCGCGCCTTTTGTTATCGGCTCGGGAACTGGCGCTAACAGCAGCGCCATATAAGCCGTGATGCTAATGCTGAGCATCGCAAGCATTTGTGTAGGATTGAGCATGGCCCGCACCTCCGCGTTTACTCCTTCCAGGGCGGGCCCCACCGCCAGTGCGAGCGCGAGGCTTCGCTTGTCTTCTTCCTGGAAGCGGGGCCCGTCCTCAAACAGTGCCAAGCAATCCCCAGGAGTGCCGCACTGCTCGCAAAAATGCCCATAGGAGCCCGCCAGATCTGATTGCCACGCTTCGCCATTCAAGGACGCGGAGGCCAACGCCAGCCTACGGCCGACATACAACGGGGAGCGGGACGCGGCCACCCGCAGCGGCATGTCAAGCCAAAGGCTTGCCATGGCTGCCGAAAACTCGGCGTCACTCACATGCACTTGTGCGAAGTCCGTTGGCAGCTTCGTAAAGTAAGCCTCTCCCTGCCCTCCGGACCCAGCTTCCGACCTCGGGGTCCCCGTTTGGGGCGAGTCGTATCCCTGGGACGGATGGTTCCGGTGAGCCGTGCCCATGGGGGTTCCTGTGGCGCACGCCGTCACCAGCATCAACGCAGTCAGCGCCAGCGCCCCCACGCGCAACGGCTGCCGTGTGCCCACGGGGCGAGTACCGACAGAGTGCTTAGACATTGCCGCACCTCTCTGGGCGAGCTGCCCGAGTTGGAAGCCCAACCCGCTGATTACAGAGACCGGCTGACCGCCACGTCAAGCCGTCGGGTCTGGTGAGACGCCGAAGACCCATCGGATAGGTTGTGCTTCCCTCGGGTCACACGACACGACAGCATTCCGCCTCACTCGTGCTCGCCTCCTTGCTCTACAGGTGGGAATGTGACGTTTCCGAGGATGATGGTGCGCGGCCCGGCCGACTCCCAGAGCTTGAGGAAGCAAGGGCAGCCGAGTTGCGCGGCCCTCCCTTCAATGCCCACCACGACGTCACCGGCCCCATTCGCGGGAATGGGCTCCGGTTGCCACCGGGCAAGTTCCACCTCTTCCCCCGTCGAGTCCACCAGCGCCGCCCCCGCCAGCGTCCAGGGCTCAGCGCCGGGATTCTTGAGGCGCAGCCTCACAGCCTCGCTCACTGGGCGGGTCTCTCCCGTGAGCGTGTAACTGTAGCTCGTGGCTTCACGGAGCCACAGCGCGTTGGCCTGCCGCTCCTTGAGCAACCCTTTAAGCTCCTTCAACGCCACGACCCCGGCCCGCTCCAACCATGCCGATCCCATGAGCCCGCCCGGCGCCTCATGCTCGGCCAGAAGCCGCGCCTTGTCCTCCTGGCATTGCCGCGCCTCGGCCCGTGCTTCGTCCCTCTCTTTCTTGAGCACGTCCGGCGGGCGCGGCTGGCGATACACCTCCACCCGCCGCGTTCCCCTTGCCGCATGGCCCACGAGCCAAAAGCTCGCGCTCGTCGGGAGGGTGCCATCCGCGAAGCGCACCGTCACCCGGACCCGTTCCCCCGGCAGATAGTCCCCCTTGGGAATGACGGTGATACTCAGGCCCTCCTTGCCCTGCGACCAATCGACAAGGCGACCCTCCGGCTGAAATTCGACTGCTCCCACGGCGACACGCGAATCGAAGAAGAACGTCGTCGGCTCGTCCGCGCTCACGCACACGTCCGACGCTCTCTCGGGAGACTCCACCGACAAGTCAAACCGGGCGGTCGCGGCGCAATGGGAGACGGGGGGCAGCTCTTCGGCTTTCACGACACCAGCGAGGAGGGAAACCACCAAGACGGCACCAGGATACGAATGCAGCACGGAATCTCAACCTCCAAAAGAACGGCGCTACTCAGGGCTGCCCGGCGGGCGGAAAGAGAAGAACGCGCGTGGCTATCTTGGCGTTGCCGGGCTTGCTTCCGGGGGCGAGGCAGGTGCCCAACCCGCGGGGGCAATTATATTCTTTGCCTTGTTCGTCCATGAAGGGCGTAACGGTTTTCAGGTAGGTCACCAGACACACGGGAACGGTTCCCTTGCCTGGAATCTGCGCGCGGTTGAACGTGCCGAAGAGGCGACCTTCTCCAAGCTGCCACGTTCCAAGAAGCAGGGTGCCATCAGGTAAATCCCCCGCGCCACCGAAGACACCGATCTGGAGGGTCGCGGGACCATCGGTCACCCGGGCCAGTTCTCCGGGTTCTCCCTTGAACCCCACCACCGTGGCCGTGTCTTCTCGAGTATCAAGGTCGAACCTCTTATGTGTCTCCCGCCAACCCTCGGGGCAGGTGATTGCCGGAGGGCCGGGGCGCACCTGGGGAGTGCTACGGGTGCAACCCTCCACCAGGGTACAGCCTGCGATGGCGGCAGCGGCCACGGTCGCGGGCTTCACCGGCAGGTGGAGCCCTGCGCGTTGCGTCTGAGTCTCATTCTTCTTCGTCTGAGGCGTGCGAGGCATGGCGTTGGCGTTCAGCGCGGGAGATGGATCCCCCAAGGGCACCGCGCTTTCTCCGAGGGAAGATTCCAGCGGCTTCGAGGCGGGCGCCACTTCATGACCGGTCACGATTCCCCCGGCCAAGCCAGGAGTGGGGGACGCTGACGGTCGCGTCATCTCCGGTTGTCCCCTGCCGGTGGGTCTCGAAGAGCCAAGTCTCCACAGTGCAGGGCCCACAGACAGGCCCACGACGGACAGGGTAGCCAGGGCCGCCGCGAGTCCCAGTCGCCACGAGGCCCGAGAGAGTCGGGCCGCCTCGGACGGGGCGAGCTGGCCGCGTGGTGGCATCACCTGGACGCGCGTTGCGGGCGGCGGGTGGCCTCCGTCCGGCCCGTGCTTTTCAGCGGACACTGCCTCATGCGGAGTGCCCACCGTCGGAATGAGTTCCTGGACCCCCTCCGGGACGAGGACTCGTGGCGGCTCTACTGGGAAGGGAGGCGGGAGAAGGTCCAGCGCTTTGTTCGGACGCACGACCCCACGCCGGGGGCGATGCCTTCCCCACTTCATGAAGAGGCGCTTCGCTTCGTTGGGTTCCCTCCGCTCCGGGTCCTCGAGGGTCGTGGTGACCTGGGGATCGTGGGGATCGACGAGGGGCACGTCCCAGGTGGCATCGTCCTCGGCTCGGGTCAGCGCCTCTTGGAGGGCCGAACACAGCTCCGGGACGTTCGCGTGGCGCTCATGGGGCCACTCGGCCAGCATCTTCATGCAGAGCAGGGAGGCCGCGAGCGGAACCCTCGGATTGAGGAGATGCGGAGCGAGGGGTCGCCGCGTCAGGATGCGCTCGCGCAACCCCGCCATCGCCCCTTCGTCTGTCCTGTCCCCGAAGGGGTACACATCCGTCAGGAGCCAATAGAACGTGACGCCCAGGGCCCACATCTCATCCGTCGTGGTGTATTCATACTGGGCCGTGTCGTCCGCCTTCTCCCGCCAGAAGCGCAACGGCTCGGGGCGCGGAACTCCTCCGTCGCGGGTGGAAGCCGCGTCTCCGTGAGACACGCCGCACCGCCCAGAGTCGCGATACCAAAATCAATCAGCACTGGACGTTCGCTCGTTTCGCGAATCAGGATGTTGGTGGGCTTCAAATCGCGGTGGAACACGCCTGCCCCATGCACTTCCCCCAGCGTTCGCGCGACATCCAGGAGGATGCGCACGCACTGGCGCGAGGACGGATTGTGCTTGAGAGCGAACGCTTCCAGCGTGTCTCCCGGCACGTACTCCATGACGATGTAGGGATGGCCTCTCGTTGGATTCGGCCAGAAGTCCGAGCCGACGTAGCGGACGACGCCCGGGTTCTCCAGATGGACGAGAATGCCAATTTCCCGCTTGGTTCTCCCGTCCATCGAACCCAGGAGCAGCTTCAACGCGAAGAAGCGGCCCCCGCGCTCGACCTTGTACACGACGCCAAGGCCCCCCGCTCCCAACTCCGCGACGACCTTGTAGTTCCCCACGGTCTCGCCGATGTCGGGATGTCTCAGTGCGATGTACACACGGACTACCTCCTCGGTGGAGGAGCGTAGCACGACCACTTGGATGAGGCGCGGAAGGCGGGAGCAGGAAGGGTGGGTGATGCCGCCTTGAGGCACGCCCCCAGGCGCGACCGCTCCAAACTCCGCCCTGGTCCATCATCGCAAAGCCCGAGTTTCGGGCATCCGGACCTGCGGAGGCAGCCGCGCATCTTGCGGCTGACGAGCGTGGAAGCACCGTTCCGCCAGGACGAGCCAGGGCCAGACCTCGGCCAGATCTCCTGGACAGTCCGCTGCTCACCTGGAGGCCCATAAGGAGGGGCCGGTGGCCCCGGTGGTGGCGGGCCGGTGGCCCCGGTGGTGGCGGGCCGGTGAGGTGGATATCCCACCTAGCGGCCACAGGAGGGCAGCAGCCTCGCTCGCCCTCGGCGTCGATCTCCAGGAGTAGCGGAGGCCCGGATGATTCTCTACGATTTGATAGGGCGAGTTCAGATCTTCGGCCCATGGCCCGGCCCGGGACGACTATCAGACGAGGTTCAATCCGGCCCCCTGCGAAGACGGTTTGACCGCGCTGGCCCACTGGTGTTGGTTATATCCCCCCCTGCCGACAAAGCGGCGGGCCCGATAACGGGGCAGATAGACTGCTGTGGCAAACCTCGGAAGATGTCACTAGCCATGACCACAGACGATCAGTACATGCTGCTATGCAAACAGCTTTTCAACGCGCACCACGACAAGTGGGTCAACGGAAAGAAGATTGCAATTAAGCGGGGCTCTGCGCAGCAAGGCCGCGTGGGTGAGTTCATCCCCAGGGGTGCAGCACTCGGTATCGTCGCCGTATACCCACCTCCGGGGAGGGGGCATTCAAGGAGTTCTGCACGCTAGCTCATAAACTCGGCCATGCGTATTCATGGATCAATGGAACCCGTAGCGAAGCCTACGAGGCGGTTTACAACCAGCCCAACCCCGCAATGCTTCCTGTCGCCCAAAAGCAGCTCATCATCGACGAGGAGATACGGGCGTGGCAGCTAGGGTTCGGGGTAGCCCGAGAGGTTGGCTTTGATGACAGAGACGGCTATGTGGCCGAGGCCAACCTCGCGTTGCGCAGGTACTACGACGACCTAGCCATGACGCCCAAGCCGTTCACCATCGCCAACTAGAGCCCCATGCCAGAGGATCCACTAGAGTTCTTTCGGTTGCGCGCATTGGCCAATGCACACCCCATGCGCATCAAGGCTGAACTGGTCAACGAATCGCTCAGCATCCTATGCGCCAGCTTTGGGACAGAGTGGCTATGCGCCTGTGTCAATGACGTAAAGAAAGCTTCGATATTTCCGGATCGCAAACACCCGCTCGGAAGATTCCTCCACGTTGCAGGAGAGCCGCAGATCGCAGAAGTGATTGAATTGGGCAGATACCTCCTGGCCTTCTCCAGCTCTCCGGCATTCGGAACGATTGTGAGCACGCTGGCTGCTCCATCTCAGTATCAGAGCACCCTTTTGCAACTCGCCACTGCGTATAGGCTGCGGCGCGCACTCAATGTGGACGTGCATCTTGAGCCGCCTGCTCAGAATGGCCGTCTTGGCGACATCTCCTTCGAGTATGCCTCAAATAGGTACAATGCCGAATGCTACCTGCCGCGGATTGAAGGCGAAGTTACGCCTGAGTGTGAACTCCTCCTGAAGGATTGCCTGAAGATATTGAAGGAAGCGGACGTTCCGATATCTGCCGCCATTCAACTATGGTCGATGCCGAATGCGGCTTTACGCAAAGTGATGGTGGGGCTGATACGGGAGCAGGTGAAGGAAATCAAAGAATGTCCGCCGCATGCGGATACATTCAAACAAGTGCTCATATCCGGGAAGCATGCAATCATCTCCTTGAGCCAATCATTCGAAATTCCCCTAGGGTCGGCTCCTCCTGTTGTTAGGCATCCGGCGTTTCCGCGGCAGGGCAATGACTACGTCGCAGCCTGTACCGTGGGGCACGCAAGCGAACATGGGCTCCGCGGCATCCAGCGTGCGAACATCCACGGAGTAGCACGCGGCATTGTGGCTCTTTGGCTTCCACCTGAAGAGGAGACTGAGGCGTCGCTCAGCAAGGATTTGACGAAGGACATTGAGCAACTCAGCAAGAAGATCGAGAAGAAAGTTGCCCAAACCCGTGGAGACGAAGGGGTCAGAGGATTGGTAATTGCTGAAACATGGATAGCAACCCAGATGAGCAGGGCAACGGAAGGGCAGTTGAAGGGATTGCGCAGGAGAGTCCTAGACAACCACGCACGCATTGACGCACTGTTACTGATGTCAAGACATTGGAACCACGAGTCGCGGCGCCACAAGTATCATATTTTCCCCGTCACGCCCGTGGACCGACGCGAAGCGACTGCTGGCATGCTCGATGAAGTGGTTCGCCTAGAGGCTACGACCTCAATCCCATGATTCTTCGGAAGATGGGAACACAGGCGAGTCGGGCTCCCTAATGCACCGCCTACGCGCCCCAATCTGTGCGCTCGTGATGAAGGGAGTGCTAAACTATAACGGCAGGACATATCCGCGACTCGGTGCGCTCGTCGGGCTTTCTGAGCATCGCCCGACGAAGTAGCAGCCGCGACCTCGACCGTCAGCACGGCCTTCTCTGAACGGGTATGAGCATCCTGCGGGAAGATCGCAGAGGCATGAAAGAGAGCGCCGTGATGCTTGCGGCAGTCGAGGCAGTGGCACACGCCGACGCGGCACGGCCGTCCCGACGCGACGATGCGGACGCTGCCGCACAGGCAGCCAGCAAGGAACTGCTGGAGGAGAGGACGCCGCGAGTGAATGGGGCCGAGCTGCTCAGAAGGACGTTCGACTTGGACGTGTTCGCCTGCGTGAGATGTGGAGGCAGGCGACGGGTTTTGGCGGACGTGACTGCACCCGGTGGGGTACGCGCCATTCTGGAGCACCTGGGGCTGCCGACGTCGAGGGCACGCTTGGCTAAAGCCCAGAGGCCCGCCCAGCGCGCGTGGTGTTGAGCCCCAAGCCCTCACGCTGCCCCACAAGCCCACGCCCCTTGCCGCCGCCCCCTGCTGGGTGGGCCGCTTGGGCCGACGTGTGCCTGAAGAGGGCTGCACCTCCTCTCCACCGGCCCGGCGCACAGCCCTGGCCGCCCCCCTCCGCTCCCTCCCTCTCCCTCAACAGGGCCCTCATCCCGCCTATACTCCGGATTTGGTCCAAATTTGGTCCGACAAGAACCGATTTGGTCCCCTGATGCGAGCCGTGCCTTCTTTTTAGGAGTGGGTTCGACTCAAGGCGGCGGGAAAACTCTACTGGAGGCGGCGGGAATCGAACCCGCTGCCTCAGATGTTGAAGCGCGCCGCCGGATGGGCTCAGGGGGCGGAGGTATAGCTGGCGGTGAGCGTCACCCCCGAGAAGGAGGAATACGGGTTGAGCATCACGAACCAGCCGCCCGCCTTCGTTTGCAGGGGATTCTCGGTGTTGCCAGACCCACCGCAGGTCTCGTTGTTGCCGGAGGCGTACGGGCGGCAGTCATAGGCGGAGGACGTGGGCAGCTCGCCGTAGCGCACATACAGGTCGGCATCACCGGAACCGCCAGAGACACGCACGCTGAGGAGCGTCGCGCCAGTGGGGACGTCGATCCGGTAGTACAGCGGCTGCCCCTTCTGCGCGGCCAGATTGGACACGGGCACTCCGTTCTGGAGCACGCCTCCCTCGAAGACGGAGACCTGCTGGGAGAGGCCGTGGCGGGCCCCCTTGTCGTCGGTGACGGTCAGGGTGACGGTGTAGCTCCCCGGGGTGGCGTAGGTATGGCTCGGATGGGTGGTGGTGGCGGTGCTGCCATCACCGAAGCTCCACGCGCGCGTGGCAATGGTGCCGTCGGCATCGGTGGAGGCATCCGTGAAATTGACCGTCATCCGGCTGGCGCTGTAGCTGAAGAGCGCGACGGGCGCGGCGTTGCTGCTGTCCCCGACCTCGAAGCGCACGGCCTGGGGGGTGCCCGGCTTGCCGTCGGCGTCCGTCCCCTGCACGTAGAGGGTGTGCACTCCGGCGCGCAGGCCGGTCGTGGGGATGCTTCCAGTGACGGTTTCGACCGATGCGTTGAACGTGCCATCGGCCGCGGAGAGCGCGATCGGCGTCGCCCCCGTGGCCCAGGGAGGCAGATCCAGGTAGGCGCGGGCCGAGGCAATCGTGTGCACCGGCTCGGAGCCATTGCTCTGGTTGAAGCGGCGATCATCGATGGTGGCGGTGACGGGCAGCGGGGTGCCGGGCGAGACGACCGACAGTCCCGTGCTCACGGAAGTGGTGTCCGGCCCGGAGGGATACCGGTACGGCGCGTACAGGTTGCGCGCGGCATAGCGCAGCGCGGCGAGGTTCTTCGGGAACGTGCTGGACTCGAAGCTGGAGCAGTCCTCGAAGAAGGCGATCCCGAGCTCGATCGTGTACGCCGGCACGCCGAGCAGACCATAGAAGTTGTCGTCAGTGGCTCCCGTGGTGGGATACAGCCCGACGGATTGCTGGGGCGTGTATCCGTTGAAGCCGGCGAGCCGGCGGCCGAGAGTCTGCAACGCGGTGGAGTTGGGTGCCTTCGCGCTCGTATCGCCCCAGGGCCACAGCACGAGCTGCGAGTAGCTGTGGATGTCGAAGAACAGGCCTCGGTAATCGTCCGGTGCCGCGGAACTGGCCGTGTCTCCGCGGCGATCCGGGAACACTCCTCCGGTATAGACGCCGTTGCTACCGGCGACGCCAGCGACGTACTTGACGACGTTCTGCGTTTCCGGCTCGGAACCAGCCGTGGGCCCGCGATAGGTCTCGTCGCAGGGGGAAGTGCTGGCCCCCCCGGATACGCTGTTCCAGTGGAACGGGAAGTTGCGGTTGAGATCGACGCCGAAGCGGGAGCTGCTGCAGGTGCCGTTGGTGTTGTTGGTGTTCTTGCGCCACGACGCGCCCGCCTCGGCGCGCTTGCGGCCGTCGGGGTTGGCCTGCAGCACGAAGTGGAAGCGGAAGTTGTCGAGCAGCCAGGTCGCCTCGGCGTCGCTTCCGTAGCCGGAAACGAGCCATTCCGCGAAACGGGTCATGGTCTCGGCGGTCGTGTACTCGCGGGCATGGATGGCGCTGAGCACGACCATGTTCGCCTTGTCGGGCACGGTGGCGTTGGTCGCGGCATTGGTCAGCCGCAACACCCTCATCGAATAGCCCGCCTGCGCGTTCCTGCTGCGCTCCCAGCTCGGGCCAATCTCCACCACCGAGGCCAGGTTGGGTGCTTGCTGCACCAGCGAATCCATGGCGCCGTAGGTTTCCTCCACCGTGCGGTAGCAGGAGTAGCCGGGAATGCTCCTCAGGCTGTTGTGCTGCGTCAGGGCCGTCTGGAGTCGCTGCAGACGCTCGGTGCCCACCTTGTCGATTTCCACCCGCAGGCCGGCGCGGCGGAGTGCATCGAGTTCCTCGGGCAGCGCCTCGGTTTGCACCGTCTTCTTGATGCGGTCGACAATCAGGTGCTGGAAGCGCGGAGCAATGGAACGAACCTGCGATTCCTGGTCGTAGTGGGCGGTGACGAAAACGGGAAGCGGCTCGGCCGCGAACGCGGCGGAGGATCCCCCTGTGGTCGTCAGCAGAAACGCCAGCACCGTGGAGCTGATTCTCATATTTTCAGTTCTCCTGAAGAGACAGCGGGACCTGACAGGTCCGCGACCTGACGGTCACCCTGCCCAGTATCACGCGGCAGGAATCCGCGCACGGCATGTCTGATGTGCCGAGGAGGACGTCTGACTTCGACGTGTTCACCTGCCCGCGGTGAGGTACGTCAGCAACTCGTCCTCGTCCTTGGAAATCATCCGTTCGAAGCCGTCACTTCGGGCATGACGTTGGATCTGCATCACGCCCACGTTGCTGCGCACGAGCACGCCGACCTTGCGGAAGCCGCTGATCCAACGGGGGCGGTGACGCTGCTCCATGACGATTTCGAACTCGGGATCGTTCCGGCCGGGGCCGGCCCGGAGGTCGGCGAGCAGTCCGTACCGCGAGCGCCCCAATGCATCCAGGGCGTCACCGAGCCGCGCGAAGATGCCGCCGAGCTCCTCGAGCGAGGGGAACGGTGTGCTGCTGCGAACGGTGCGGACGATGCCCCTCTGCTCGTCGACGAGGACGGTGAAGTACTCATCCTGGAAGACCTGCTTGTCTGTCATGGAGGGTGACCCATCGATTGGATGTGCACCCGTCTAGCGCGATTGAACCAGCCGTCGCAACCAGGCCTCGCCACTCAACCTGCCCTCCTGGATGACGAAAAGCCCCGGCTGCTCCTCGCAGCCGGGCCATGTCACCCCCGCTCATCGCGCGCCAACGACGCACAGCCGCTGGCACCAGTCCGTGAAGGACAGGCCCAGGTGCTGCTGGCCGCGGCGCTCGACGGCCGAGTCCTTCACACGTTGACCGTACGGAGCGGTTGCAGCACGGCCTCGAGGAGCGACGATTCCCGCATGGGACCGGCTTGCTGGATGTAGTCCGGATCCTCGATCATGTCGGCGAAGGCCTTCCGGGAGGGATACTTCACGAGTGCCACGGCGTCCCAGGCCTGCCCGTCTTCCGCCGCGAGCGCTGGCAGGCCGTCACCGACATAGAGAACCTCCCCTCCGTAGCGCGCCACCAGGGGACCGGACAGGGCGATATACTTCGAGTAACGCTCACGTCCTCCGCCCGGTTGGAAGCGCAGGAGGTTGAGCATGACGACCGGCTTGCCATCATCATTCTTGATAAAACGTTTGACTTCATCGCTCATCAGCGTACGCATGTCTCGCCTTTCCAACGTGGAGGGTGTTGCTGTAATGGTGTTGCACTGAAGACGTGTGGCGTCATGCACCTGTCCCGTTGCTCGGCCCCTTCAAACCTGACAGGAAAGCCAGCAGTGCCGTCTCGAATCGCGTCCGGCGCCTCGAACCGAGGTCAATGTCTTGCTTCTTCGATGGGCACAATGCCGCTCGAACCCGGTCTCCCAGGACGGCTCGTGACCGCGCCGGGCCGGCGCACGGCTGCTTCGACAGGATGAAGGCGTCTTCCGCCGCTGTTCCTCAATGTCCCGACCCTTCTAACACGGTCGTATTGAACTGGCAAGACGAGTGTATTAGGACGGGCTCGTGAGCAAGAACCAACGAGAGGCGCTGCTCGAAGCGGGAATGGAGCTCGTGCACGCGCGAGGCTTCGGCGCGACCGGGGTCCGGGAGATTACGCAGGCGGCGGGCGTGCCCCAGGGCTCGTTCACGAACCACTTCCGTTCCAAGGAGGGGTTCGGCGTCCTCATTCTCGATCGTTATGAGCAGAAGCTGGACGGCATCATGAATGAGACCCTCGGCAACGAGGCGCTCTCGCCGGCGGATCGGCTCAGGGCTTATTTCGCGCACATTTCGAGGACAACCGCCGAGGCGGGGTGGCAGCGCGGGTGTATCGTCCCCGACCTGGCCGCCGAGATCGCGGTTCATGGCGACGCGCTCCGCGAGCGACTCTGCGCGGTGCTCGAGCATCAATCCGCGCGCTTCGAGGAGGTGGTTCGCCTGCTCCGGCCAGACGACGAAGCGGCGGCGAGCGATCTCGGCGCCTTCCTGCTGGCGGCCTGGTACGGCACGCTGCTCAGGATGAAGGTCGAGCGGAATCCGGCCGCGGTGGAGCGCTTTCGCCGGATGCTCGAGGGGTTCCTCCAGCCGCCTCCGCGGAAATAACGCATCGGGACTGGGCGCTGCTGGGAGTGAGGGCTGGAGCGGAGGGGCCGAGGAGGGCCGCGGGCGGGTGCCGGCCGCACACCGGCCCAGGTGGCTCCGTGCGCCAACACCCGGCGCCTGCCTTCACCTCACCCCGAAGTGGCTGACCGAGAACCGGTCGTTGCTATCCATATAGAGCGAGGCAATGTGATCCGTGGCCACATTGAGCATGGCCTTGCGATCCTTCATGACGAACTCGCCGGTGTTCGGGTCCATGAACTTGCAACCATGGGGCCCCACCTCGATGCCCATGACGTGCCCAGGCCCTCCGTCCTTCGAATGCACGGACAGGGAATAGAAGCCCGGATTCTGGGTGGCGGCATCCAGGTCATGGGCGAAGTCATGGGTGATGTTCTTGTTGCTCACCATCTGGGTGTGCGGCAGCCTTCCTCCGAGGCGCGCCGCCTCGTTTTTCTCGGCCTGGGCGAGCCTGGCACCCGTATTGGCGATCTTTTGTTGGGTGGCCTGCATGTCCGACTCCAGCTGATCCACCCACTTCCTCACCTGATTCGCCTTCTTGGGCGAGAGCCGCCCCGCTTGCATCGCCTGGATGTGAGGGGTGAGTTCCTGCAGATCCCGCATGTGCTGCTCACTCTCGGCCTTGTTCTGCAGCATTTCATTGCGCAGCGCATCCATCCGGCCATTGAAGCGCTCTTGCCTGTCAATCAGTTGCGGCATGCCGTGATGCAGTGACTGGGTAAAAGCCGCCGAGGCCTGGTCCATGGAGGAATGCCGGGCGCCCTGCTTGATCCACTCCTCGGTCATGGCGTTGCAGACCCCACCATTCGTACCGGGGCAGGAGCCCTGGGCTGTGAATTGGGTGAGACGGGTCCCCTTGTTCTCCTTCGCGACATCCGCACAGAACTGCTGGATGTTGGGCCGGACCCCCCACGGCGGAACCGCGGGAGGGGGCGGAGAGGGCGTCCGCGAGGAGCGCCCATAGCCCACTGTTCCAGCGCGTGCACTGTACGCGGCGTGTTCCTGGGGCGACGGCGTCCGGTGGTGGGATGAAGGGGACGTTCGCGACGACCGCCCAGCGTACTGACTCTGTTCCGGGTAGCCCGGGGTCGAGGTCGGCGCCGGCCCTTGTGTCGGGTACGATTGGGGAGACCTCGTCACATTGGCCGGAGCATGAGATTGACCCGACTGCCTCGCGGGGGCGTACCTTCCGGGCGACTTGTTCCTGATTCCTTCCATGATAGTCCTCCGAGCCGCTGTCTCCGGTCCCTGGTGCGCGAGCCCCGGTCTTCCAATGTGGAGGGAATGCGGCAGATGTAGTATAAGCGGAACAAACGGGAAATAAAGACTCGTTGGAAACAATCGTGGTCTGGCTCGTTTTCTCCGAATACGAGAACCCGGTGCGGCGCCATGGCACGGCGCGCCAGAAGCACTTCTCGCGACGAGCTCCCGCTTGCTTCACGTCCGCCAGCACCCGCCGCCTCCAGGGACTGGCCCACGCGGCCCCGCGGCTCAGACGACGCGTCAGGAAGCCGCGAAGCCCTGGCCGCGCACCTTGTCCGGCGTGGTGCCCGTCATTCTCCGGAACATCGCGATGAAGGCGGAAGCACTGCTGTAGCCCAGGTCCAGCGCGATGGCCTCCACCGAGCGGCCCATTTCCAACATCGCCAGCGCCTTGACGACGCGCAGCCGCTGACGCCAGTCCGTGAAGGACAGGCCCAGGTGCTGCTGGCAGCGGCGCTCGAGCGTGCGCTCCGTGGTGTGCACCTCTCGCGCCCACTGCGCCAGCGAGCGCCCATCCGCCGGATTCTCCTCCAGGGCCGTCAGCACCTGCCGCAGCAGCGGATCGTCGGAGATGGGCAGGTAGCTGCCCTGGGGCGGAGCCTGGGCGAGTTGGTCGATGAGCACCTGGAGGAGCCGGCGGTCAGCACTCGTGCGGGGATGGTCCACCCCGTGCTCGCGCAGGTGCTCGAGGAGCGACTTGATCAGCGGGCTGACCGCGAGCGCGCACGTCGTCTTCGGCAGGGCACGGCAGCGCTCCCGGGCGAGATAGAGCGAGCAGTGACTCGCCTCGTGGCGATTCATGCCGACGTGCTCCACGTCGGGTGGCAGCCAGATGCCGTACTGCGGCGGCGCCAGGTAGTGGCTGTCGGCGAGCTTGAGCTCCATCACCCCGCTGAAGGCGTAGACGAACTCGCCCCAGGGATGTCGGTGCCGGGGGTACGAGGCCTCCTCCGTCAGGTTGGCCGTGCGGAAATAGACGGGGTACGGAAGCTTCGTGGTGAAAGGAACCTGGAGTTGCTTCGCCATGGCGGCTTCTCGGCATGGGTTGTCGGATTCGCGCTATATGAATCGAGCCCGCCATACGCAATATGGGGGCATGAGTTCCTCCCGGAAACCCGCCGATGGCTTCGCGCTCGCGACGATGCTCCTGCTGTGCTCCATCTGGGGCATGCAGCAGGTGGCCGTCAAACTGGCCGCGCCCCACGTTCCCCCCTTGATGCAGATGACCCTGCGCTCGGGCATCAGCGCGCTGCTCGTGGGCCTGCTGTGCTGGGTGCGTGGCGAGCGCTTGTCCTTCCGGGATGGAACCTTGCGTCCCGGCGTGCTGGCGGGCGCGCTCTTCGCCGCGGAGTTCCTCTTCGTCGGCGAGGGCCTGCGCCACACCCACGCCTCGCACATGGCCGTGTTCCTCTACACCTCGCCCGTGTTCGCCGCGCTGGGCCTGCACTGGCTCGTGCCCTCCGAGCGGCTGCGGCCCATTCAGTGGGCCGGCATGGGGGTGGCGTTCGCCGGCATCCTGCTGGCCTTCGGCGGAGGATGGCTCCGGGGAGGGGTCAGCCTGGAAATGATTGCGGGCGACGCGCTGGGCCTGCTCGCGGGCCTCGCGTGGGGCGCCACCACCGTGGTGGTGCGCGTCTCGGCGCTGTCCGACGCGCGGCCCACCCAGACGCTGCTCTACCAATTGCTGGGCGGCTTCGTGTTCCTGCTGCCCGTGGCCCTGCTCACGGGTCAGGCGGGCCCGGTGTCGCTCACCGGCGTGGCGTGGGCGAGTCTGCTCTTCCAGGGCATCGTGGTGTGCTTCGCCAGCTATCTCGTCTGGTTCTGGCTCCTGCGGCGCTACCTCGCCTCCACGCTGTCGGTGTTCTCGTTCATGACGCCCCTGTTCGGCGTCACCGCGGGCGTACTGGTACTGCACGAGCAGGCGGACGCCTCCTTCGCCGTGGGCGCCGTGCTGGTCCTGGCGGGGATTCTCGTCGTCAGCGCGCCGGGCCTGCTGCGCCCGCGCCCGGCCCTGAAGACCGGCGAGGCGTGAGGTCTCGCCGGGTGCCGCCGCGGGCATGAAGTCCGCGCTCGGCTCAGGGCATGGGCGCGCTGTTGTCGCCAGCGCGCTCCATCCCTTCCTCGACGGCCCTGACGTTCGCGATGACGAACCGGCTGGCCGGCTCCGCTGGAATCCTGGAGAGACTGACCCGGAGATCCTGTGGCGGTACGTCGTAGCGCATGCCGCGCGTGAGCATGCGCGCGGCGACCTTCATGAGCGCGAGGGTGCTCCATTCGCCAGCGCAGCGGTGCCCGGTGTGATGCTCACCCCCACCCTGCGGAATGAACGAAAAGGGGCTCCCGTCCCAGGTCCGGAACCGCTCCGGCCGGAACTCGTGGGGACGCTCCCACAGCCGGGCATCATGGTTCGTGCCGTACAGGTCCAGCAGCACGCGCCGGCCCCGGGGGAAATGGTAGCCCTTCCACGTGAAGTCCCGCCGGACGCGGGCCACCACGAACGGCATGAAGGGAGAGGAGCGCCTGACCTCCTGCACGAAGTGCTCATACGCCTCGTCGTCATCCTCCTCCAGGAGCCGCGCGCGGCGCTCGGGGTGCTCGTGAAGCGCGAGGGCCTCGAACATCACGAACCGCGCGACGACGACGATCGGGCGCAGCACATTCAGCAACTCGACCGCCGCCAGGCGTGGGCTCAGCCGCTTTCCATCCGGTCCCCGGTACTCCGCCACCGTCCGGAGGGCACTCCCCTCGGGAGCAGCATGCCTGCCCGCGCGAACCCGGATGACCAACCTTCCCAGCCAGACTTCGGACCGCATCCGCATGAGGCGCGCGCGCCAGTGCCTCGGCCCGACGCTCGCCGCGCCATCAAGCAATGCCGCGAGTTCGCGCGTCCTCTGGACCACCTCGGCCTCGGGCAGCGGCACCCCGGTCCACGCGCAAGCCACACGGCAGAGGAGCTGCTGAACCTCGTCGAGGAGCACGAGCCGCCCCTTGCGCGCCCACTCGCGGAGGGAAGCCCTCCAGTGCGTCTCCGCCTGCTCGGAGAGACGCCGGATACCGTCCGGCGACATGAGCGACAGGAACATCGCCTTGCGCGAGCGGTGGGCCTCACCATCCAGTTCCTGCACGGCCCCCCTGCCGAAGAACGTCTTGCGGACACGAAGCGGGACGGCGCCGCGCCGTTGGAAGCGCTCCGAATCGTAGAACATCCGGGCGGCCTCCGCCCCGCTCATGCAGAGGGTGGGCCGCAAGAGCAGGCGCGTTTCGAAGACATCGGAGCGATGCCGGGCGCAGCCGTGACCGATGAACCGGTAGCCTTCCGACAACAGCGCAAGCGTGCTGTCCGGCCTCGGATCTCGCGGCACTCCAGCCATGGCACACGGAACATGGACACGGCGGCCCGGTTGTCCATCCCGGCTCGCTCCAGGACCCGCCTGCTCACCCGGTGCCCCTCGTAACGAACTGGCGTGGCCCATCCTCCCGGCTCATCCCCGCGCGTGCCGCCCACTCCCAACTTGAGCAGGGCAACACCCGAATCACTCACGCTGCACTGGGAGGAAGACGATGAAATTCAAACGTGCGGGCAAGAAGGCGCTCAAGGGATACGCGGGCTGGAAGATCCTGACCGGCGTGACGAAGTGGGCGGTGATCGCCGCGGCGGGCTTCGGGGCGTTCCGACTCCTCCAGGACCGCAAGGTCCCCGCCTAGGACGGCCCGGCCGGAGCCATCGCGCCAGCCGCCGCGCGATGGCCGCGCCAATGCCACGGCGATGTCCAGGCTCAGACCTTGCGCCAGTCGTCGTTCTGGAGGCCGTGCGCACCAATGGCCGCCATCAGCTCGAGTCCTCCGTCGATGACGAGCGACGTGCCGGTGATGAAGGCCGCCGCCGGGGTGGTGAGAAAGACGACGAGGCCCGCCACTTCGCGGGCGTCACCCGGCCGGCCCAACGGATAGCCCGGACGCTTGACGGTGCGCGGGTTCACGTTGTCCTGGTCCGTCATCGGCGTGGAGATCTCCCCCGGGGCAATCGCGTTGACGGTGATCTGATGCTGCCCCAGCTCGGCGGCCATGACCTTGGTGAGAAGTCCGAGCCCGCCCTTGGCCGCGCAGTACGCCGAGGAGCCCATCAGAGGGACGTGCTCGTGGACCGAGGTGATGGAGATGATGCGCCCTCCCCGGCCCTGCTTCACCATCCGCCTCGCGGCCCGCTGACAGCAGACGAACGCGCCATCGAGGTCCACGCGAAGCGTCTGGCGCCACTTCTCCCAGCCCAGGTCGAGGAACGCGGTACTGTCACCCGTTCCCGCGTTGTTCACGAAGACGTCGAGGCCTCCGAGCGCATCGGCCAGCTCGTCGATGACGCCTCCGGCCTCCGGAAGCTGATTCAGGTCCAGCCGGCGCACCTCGGCCCGGCGGCCCTTCGCCCGCACCTGGGCGGCCGTGTCCTCGGCGCCCTTCTGGTCCTCGTGCCAGGTGATGCCCACATCGAAGCCCGCCTCGGCGAGCGCCACCGCCGAGGCCTTCCCGATGCCCGAGTCCGACCCCGTGATGATTGCCACACGCACCATGCTCCCTCCCGATTCGCGTTTGGCCGCACCCTATGCACGGGGCAGTGCGTGGACCGCCGGATGCGTGCGCCATGGGTCCACGTGTCGACAGCTCCAGCCCGCTCCGCGCGGAAGTGCACACAGGCACATGCGTCACTCAGGCCCGGCGCGCCCAGGGGTCATCTCCCAGGAGCGAGGGAAGAAAGCCCAACCACTCCCGCGTCCGCTGGAGCAGGGTCTCCGCTCTCTTTCACCGCATGGGCGGACAAGCAGAGGGAATGTCAACGCAGTGAAAACGGTAAGCCCATGGGCTGGCGCTTACCAAAGCCCCTATGCTGATTTCTCTCCGAGGAAGGAGGACAACGACCTCTCGGCATTAGAGCCGTGGAGAGCGTCAATGTCATACCGTCCAAAGGTACGTGACCTCGTTCATGCATTGAGAGGCATAGGGTGCCGCGCAGCCCCACCACGGGGCGGTTCCCATCAAAAATGGACCACCCCAGGAGGCGCGTCCTTTTCAGTGGTGATCGACCGGCCGGGTTCCGAAGTCACCCGCCTGGTCCTGGCGAACATCCGGCGTGTGCTGCGCACAGAAGGACTCTCCCTGCACATGGGTCACAAATGACCCATGACTCACCGGGCACTTACCGGATTCACTTCGCTGCGCCAGGGGCGGCGGGCCTCTAACCTTGGAATGAAGGACAAGGGCGGGAGAGCACCAGAGATGGCACGCAAACCCTCGAGAAGACAGTGGAACGGCCCGTTGCCCACGACTGGGGAGCTCGTGGGCAGCTTGGCGGGCATCATCGGCTGGAAGCCCCACAGGGCCGCAGGTGAATCGACATGGAGAAAGTTCATTCACGGCAAGCGCATCCATCAGGACACACGGAAAGACATCCTGGGTGAAATCGCGGCAGACCTCACCCCGCAGTTGACCGAGGAAGAACGCACTGTCGAGGGCCAGGTCATTCCACTGGAGGTCATCAAGGACCAACTCCACGAAGTGCTCGTCCTCCACTCGAATTGGTGGGATGGGCTGTGTGAACGGCTTCAATCCGCCATTCCGGTAGAATCCACAGACATCATCAACATGGCGGTGCTCCGACTCGCCGTCGTCGAAGTCGCGATCCGTGCCAGTGCCCTCTTCCTACTCGTTGATTACCGCGTGGATTCCTCAGCCCAGCAGGAAACCGCGCGCATCGATGTACAGAAATTCCTGCTCCCCATGATTCTGCGGCAGGCGCTCAAACGAGCGGGAATCACGCGTCAGCAACTGGCGGAAGAACTGGGTGTGACCAAGGAGGCAGTGGACCAATGGCTCGCGCGGGATGCGCTCGTCGCGGTCGAGCGGCTCGATGAGATCGCCGAGATGCTCTCCGCTGGGATGGGCCAGGATCCCGATTTTCTCAGGAGAATCCTCCGGCTGGCGCGCGGATGGACGCAACTGTTCAGGGGCGTAAGTGCTCGGGTGGACTCCGAGGAGCCCAATCACATGGTCAACGCCCTGACAGGAATGATTCAATCCGCGCTCGTCTCCTTGAAAGAGCAGGTGGCCCCGCTCGGAACACTGGAGCGGATGTCTGTCCTGACGCACCTCCTGCTTCTGGGCTCGGACTTGCCTCCAGGACCTGAACTCCGGCGCGCCATGCTCGCACGAGAGGCAGGTGATGACTGGAAGGGCGTCATTTCCACGCCCATGCATGAATGGGAGGCATTCCTGACCAATGCACTGTCCATCGAGAAACATGCGCTTGACATGAAGCGAATCAGGAGCGTGAAGGGATTCACCTTTCTGTGGGCGGACGAGGAGCGCACCCGTCTGTCTCGAATGATCGGAGTCTTCGTGTCCCCCGAGAAGTTGCGCTCCTTCCTGGGCCCTGACTTCAAGGGGACTCCCGAGCAGCTCCTCGCTCTGATGGGACGGTTTCTCAACTACTACCGTTCGGAGGAATACAATCACTCCGAAGTAGAAAGACCCGAGGCCTGGCGGATGTCGATGGAAATCGCCGAATCCAGTCAACTCCATATCCGCTCCGCGCGAAACGATCACGAACGGATGCGTTGGGAGGTCTTGATCTGGTTCGGTTATGCACAGGGAATTGCCCTACTCACGAAAGAATGGCAGGAAATCGACGCTCGGGACGACACGCTAGAGATGTTGACCTGGTTGAAGCGCATTCCAGAAGTGAGGCGCTCGATTCCGCCTCTCCCCGAGAAGGTGGACCCTGTACTCCAAGGAACCCTGGCCCTCTTGCGCGCTCAGTTGAGCCAACTCGAGAACCTGGAATCGATAAGCGAGTTCCTCGAAGGGAAGTTGGAGCAAGAGGAGTTGGACAGGGCACTTGCGGCCTTGCAGAACCGGCTCGCACAGAAGGAACAAGCAGGGCGAGAACCCGACTCCCATGCTCAGGAGGAAGCCACCCGTCTCAAGGCCCTCTCCACGACCCTTGGGGAAAAAATGAAGGACGTGGTCGCGAGAAGCCGCACGAAACGCGCCGAAATGGAGTCGCTGCTCAGACAGCTCCGAGGTTTCTCACTCTCGTGAGCGGCGACAGCCTCGCGAAAGGCCGGGCTCTATTTTCAGGCGTCCCTCAGGCCCGGCGCGCCCAGGGGTCATCTCCCAGGAGCGAGGGAAGAAAGCCCAACCACTCCCGCGTCTGCTGAAGCAGGGTCTCCGCCGAGGTGGCCGCCGCCTGGAGGATGAGGCCCTCGGGCCCCAGGGGACTGGTGGAGCAGATGAGCCCGGCGCGGGGGATGACGGGCAGGGCGCCCACCCGGGCGGCGAGCGCCTCGCGGGCGGCGGCGAGCGCGGGACCGATGAGCAACACCGTCCCGAGCGCGTCGAACCGGCCAAGCCGCTCGGGCAGGTGGCCGTGGCGGGGCGCGAGCAACCACCGCTCGTCGAGCAACGCACGGCCCCCTTGGTGGACACTGAGCGAGGAGGAGAAGGAGGCGCACGCCCAGCGCTCGCCATTGGCGCTGCGTCCGGCGTTGACCAGGTCCATCAACACAAGCGAGGCGCCCGGCGCGAGCTGGATGTCCTGGCGCTGCGTATAGCAGGCGTCCGTGAAGCACACGGTGGGATCGGGCACCAGCGCCAACAGACCGCCCTCCCTCACCCGGGCATCCAGCTCGTTGCGGCAGCCGCGCGGTGAGCGGTAGACGCGGGTGAAGCCCTGGCTCGACAGGAGCGCCGAGGCCCCGGGGGCGACTTCGAGGTCCACGTGGAGGTGATCACCGTCCACGAGCCCTCCGCCGAGCGAGCTGGTGTAGACCCAGGCGGCGTGCCCGTGGTTGCGCGGCGTGAGCAGGCGCAGCGGGCTGTGCGCGAGCGCGGTACGCACCACGGTGCGAGGACCCACCCGCTCGAAGGCGAGCCGCGCGCTCCCCTCTCGCCGGGAACGGGTGGGGGAAGGTGCCATGTGCTCGGGCCGCATCACGAGTCCGTACATACCCCAGCCAGCCATCGCTTTCCGATAAGCAACGCTCGCGTGAAGATCTCCCTGGCCTCGGACGGGTCCCCTTTCGTTACACTGCCCGTGTGAGCTCCTCCGGTAACGCCTCCATCCTGGCCATCGATCTCGGGACCTCGGCCGTGAAGCTGGCCGCCGTCACCCTGCGCGGAAACATCCTCGGGGGCACCGAGGAATCCATCGACCTCCAACTCCTCCCCGACGGCGGCGCCGAACAGGATCCTGAATCCTGGTGGGCCGCCATCATCCGCGGCACGCGGCGCCTGCTGGAGTCGGGCACCGTCCCGGCCGCCGACATCGTCGCCGTCAACGTCAGCTCCCAGTGGTCCGGCACCGTCGCCGTCGACGCCCACGGCAAGCCCCTGCGCCCCGCGCTGCTCTGGATGGACTCGCGCGGACGCGAGCACGTGCGGCGCGCCGCCCAGGGGTTGGTGTCCGTCGAGGGTTATAGTCTGCGCAAGGCCCTCACCTGGCTGCACATCTGTGGCGGCGCGCCCACCCTCTCCGGCAAGGATCCGGTCGGCCACATCCTGTACCTCCAGAACGAGCACCCCGCGATCTACCGCGACACCTACAAGTTCCTCGAGCCCAAGGACTGGCTCAACCAGCGCCTGAGCGGCCGCATGGTGTCCTCCCATGACTCCATCACCCTGCACTGGGTGACGGACAACCGCGACCTGGCGCGCATCGACTACGACAACAGCCTGCTGCGCATGACGGGCCTGTCGCGCGAGAAGCTGCCCGACCTCGTCCCCGCCGCCACGGTGCTCGGGCCGCTCCAACCCGAGGCCGCCCGCGCCCTGGGTCTGAGCGACTCGGTGCAGGTCATCTCCGGCGCCCCGGACATCCTCGCGGCCGCGGTGGGCTCGGGCGCCGTGCGCAACCACGAGGCCCACCTGTGCATCGGCACCTCCTCCTGGGTGAGCTGCCACGTGCCCACCAAGAAGACCGACATCTTCCACCAGCTGGGCAGCATCCCCTCGGCGCTCCCGGGCCGCTACCTGCTCACCAACGAGCAGGAGTCCGCCGGCATCTGCCTGTCCTACCTCAAGGACCACATCCTCTTCGGCCCCGAGAGCGCCCCCCAGGACTCCGCCGAGCGCTACGCGATGCTCGTGAGCGAGGCCGAGCGCATCCCCCCCGGGAGTGATCAGCTCATCTTCCTGCCCTGGCTCAACGGCGAGCGCAGCCCGGTGGATGACTCCACGCTGCGCGGCGGTTTCTTCAACCAATCCCTCAAGACGACCCGGGGACACTTCGTGCGCGCCGTGATGGAAGGTGTGGCCTACAACTCGCGCTGGCTCTTCTCCTACGTGGAGAAGGCCGCCGGCCACACCCTCAATCCCGTGCGCATCATCGGGGGCGGCGCCCGCTCGCGGCTGTGGTGTCAGATCCACGCGGACGTGCTCGGCCGGACCATCCAGCAAGTGGACGAGCCCGTGCTCGCCAACACCCGGGGAGCGGCCTTCCAGGCGGCGGTGGCGCTCGGGCGGCTGAGCGTGGACGAAATCCCCTCGCTGGTGCCCATCGCGAATACCTTCGAGCCGGACCCGCGCAACCGGGCCATCTATGACGAGCTGTTCGACGAATTCCTGAACATCTACAAGAACAACAAGGCCATCTTCGCGCGCCTCAACCGCAAGCGCAGCGCGTGACCCGAGGACACCCCATGGAACTGCCCGAGCTTGGAAACCGCTTCCTGAAGCACGTCCCGCCCCGATGGATCTCCGTGGCGGAGCGCTACCTGCAACGCGTCCCCATGGTGCGCGAGCGGCTCGCGAAGGAGACCGACGCGATGCTCGCCGAGATGGAAGGGGACCTGAAGCCCTACCGCAACCAGGTGCCCACCCACACCCGGCTTCCCGAGCAGGGCCGCCCCCGCGAGGAGGTGCTGCGCGAGATGGAGCAGATGAACGCCCGGGAGCAGGACCGCTGGAAGGAGGGCTACGTGTCGGGGGCCGTCTACCACGGCGACTCCGAGCACATCGACTTCCTCAACCGCGTGTATGCCCTCAACTCGCAGAGCAACCCGCTGCACGCGGACCTGTGGCCGAGCGCCACCAAGTTCGAGGCCGAGGTGGTGGCCATGACGGCCCACCTGCTCGGCGCCGCCGAGGCCAACGCGGGCCGGGCCCCCGACGAGCACATCTGCGGCTCGCTGTCCTCGGGCGGCACGGAGAGCATCATGCTCGCCACGAAGACGTACCGGGACTACGCGCGCGCCGAGCGGGGCATCGAGCACCCGGAGATGGTGGCGCCCGCGAGCGCGCACCCCGCCTTCGACAAGGCGGCGCACTACTTCGGCGTGCGGATGATCCGCGTGCCCGTGGCAGCGGACTACCGCGCCGACGTGCAGGCCACGCGCAAGGCGCTCTCGCGCAACACCGTCATGGTCATCGGCTCGGCGCCGTCGTTCCCTCACGGGGTCATCGATCCCATCGAGGAGCTGTCGGAGCTGGCGCGCGAGCGGGGCATCGGCTTCCACACCGACGCGTGTCTGGGCGGCTTCGTGCTGCCGTGGGCGCGCGAGCTGGGCTACCCCGTGCCGGGCTTCGACTTCCGCCTGCCGGGGGTGACGTCCATCTCCGCGGACACGCACAAGTTCGGCTACGCGGCCAAGGGCACGTCCGTGGTGCTCTACCGGGGCACCGCGTTGCGCTCGCACCAGTACTTCACCTCCACCGAGTGGCCCGGCGGCATCTACTTCTCACCCACCTTCTCCGGCAGCCGTCCGGGGGCGCTCATCGCGGCGGCCTGGGCCTCGCTCGTGTCCACGGGCGACGCGGGCTACCGCGAGGCCACCCGGCGCATCCTGGAGACCGCGGACGCCATCAAGCGCGGCATCCGCGCCATCCCCGGCCTCCACGTGCTCGGCGAGCCGCTCTTCGTCATCGCCTTCGGCTCGGACAGCCTGAACATCTATCAGGTGATGGAACGGCTGAGCGCCAAGGGCTGGAACCTCAACGGCCTGCACAAGCCACCCGCGGTGCACCTGTGTGTGACCCAGCGCCACACCCAGCCCGGCGTGGCCGAGCGCTTCCTCGCGGATCTGCGCGCCGCCGTGGAGGAGGTCCGCGCGAATCCCAATGAAAAGGGGACGATGGCGCCCGTGTACGGCATGGCCGGCACCGTGCCCTTCCGGGGGCTCGTGAGCGACCTGCTCAAGAAATACATGGATCTCATCTACAAGGTCTGATCGCCGCCCCCCCGCTTGGAAACAAGGAAACAAAGCGACACGAGCCGGACATGAGGGGTGCATACACCCCTCGCATCTTCGTGTTGGCGCTCGCCTCCAGGTGAGGTAGTGACGCCCCCGTGACGGACGGGGTCCCCCGGTTGGGACGAGGTCCGGCCCAGGAGAAGCACGATGCTCGAGAAGCTGATGCCCAAGTCGGACGAGTTCTTCGACGACTTCGACGCGCAGTGCGCCGTCACCGTGGAGGGCGCGCGCATGCTGCACGCCCTGCTGAGCGACTACCGGGACGTGGATGCCCGGGTGCAGGCCCTCAAGGACGTGGAGCACCGGGGTGACGAGGTCACCCACGCCGCCTTCAACCGGCTGCACCAGCAGTTCATCACCCCGTTCGATCGCGGGCAGATCCACTCGCTGCTCTCGCGCATCGACGACGTGTTGGACCTGACGAACGCGGCGGCGGCGCGGCTGCAGTACTACGAAATCCAGTCGAGCCTGCCGGACGCCACCGAGCTGGCGCGGCTGCTCGTGCTGTGCACGGAGAAGGTGCGCGAGGTGGTGGCGGCGCTGCGGCTCATCAAGCAGCCGGATCAGATCCTCGCGGGCGTCAAGGACATCAAGAAGCTGGAGTCCCAGGCGGACGAGGCCCTGCGCGCGGGCCTGGGGCGGCTGTTCAAGAGCGGCGTGGATCCCCTCACGGTCATCAAGTGGAAGGAGATCTACGATCTCATCGAGATGGCCACGGACAAGTGCCAGGACGTGGGCAACGTCATCGAGGGCGTGGTCCTGGAGCACTCCTGAGATGTTGCTCACCGCCGTCGTCCTCATTGTCGCGGTCGCGCTCGTCTTCGACTTCATCAACGGCTTTCACGACGCGGCCAACTCCATCGCCACCGTGGTGGGCACCCGGGTGCTCTCGCCCAACCTGGCCGTGGCCTGGGCGGCCTTCTTCAACTTCGTCGCCGCGTTTGGCGGAGGGGTGAAGGTGGCCAACACCATGGGCAAGGGCATCATCAACTTCGACATGCTGCGCGCCGAGGGCTCCGAGGCCGTGCTGCTCGTCATCTTTTCCTCGCTCATGGGCGCCATCGCCTGGAACCTGCTGACGTGGTGGTGGGGACTGCCGTCGTCCTCGTCGCACGCGCTGGCGGGCGGGATGATTGGCGCCACGCTGCCGGTGCTCGGCTACCAGGGGCTGGTGGGCGCGGGCATCGCGAAGATCGCCGGCTTCATCGTGCTCTCGCCGCTCATCGGCATGGTGCTCGGCACGGCGATGATGCTGGTGAGCACGTGGACGGTGCACAAGCAGACGCCGCTCAAGGTGGACACGTGGTTCCGGCGGCTGCAGCTCGTGTCGTCGGCCATCTTCTCCTTCAGCCACGGCACCAACGACGCGCAGAAGGTGATGGGCATCATCGCCGTGGTGCTCTTCGGCACCATCTGGAAGGACCGGCCCTTCCACATCGACTGGTGGATGATCATCTCGTGCCATGCGGCGATCGCCATGGGCACGTTCTTCGGCGGCTGGCGCATCGTGAAGACGATGGGCCACAGCCTCACCAAGCTCGCGCCCATCGGCGGCTTCGCGGCGGAGACGGGCGGTGGCGTCACCATCATCGCCCTGGCCAAGCTGGGCATCCCCGTGTCCACCACCCACACCATCACCGGCGCCATCGTGGGCGTGGGCTCCACCCGGGGCTGGCGCGCGGTGAAGTGGGGCGTGGCCGGCCGCATCATCTGGGCGTGGGTGTTCACCATTCCCGCCTCGGCGCTCATGGCCGTCATCGTCTACGCGGTGTCCAAGGGCCTACTGCTCGTGGTGCGCTGAGGCGCCTTCTGTCTTCCACTCGGCCTCCGGGTGGAAACCCCCTCCCATTCCCTCCGCCCCTTCAAGGGGCGTGAGGTAGAACCCGGGCGCCTTCCGTTCCCACTGGAGGGAACGGAACCTGGGAGAGGGAAACCGACGATGAACCGACTCGTGCTGGTGCTGGGACTCGCGCTGCTCGCTGGCTGCGCCACCGTGAAGAGCAGCCGTGTCCGCCCGGACTACGAGACCACGGACAAGACGCGCGTGAAGCGGCTCGCCGTGGTCGTCCAGCCCATGCCGGACAACCGGCAGCAGCTCGGCGATTTGTGGAGCCTCATCGCCCGCCGCCACGTCAACCAGAACCGGCTCTTCCTCGTGAAGGCCAACTTCGCCCGCTCGGGCACCCCCGAGGACACCACCTTCAAGGACTTGTGCGTCGAGGGCATCGAGGGCGTGCTCTGGCTGGTGCCCGAGGGCGTGAAGCTCGTGGGCAAGGGCGTGGAGGCCGGGGTGAAGGCCCAGTTGGTGCGCTGCTCGGACGGGGGGGAGATCTGGGCCGCCGAGGCCGCCGGAAGCTGGAACTCCGAGGACAAGCGCTACGCGGCCCTCACCGAGCAGTACACGGGCGAGCTGGGCGAAGAGGCCGGCCCCTATGTCGCGCCCTCCTTCCGCCTGCTCAGCGCCACGCTCGACACCCTGCCCAATCCCGTCCTGAACGACGAGGACACGAACGAGAAGATCGAACTCGGGGAGTAGGAGTGGGACTCGACGAGACCGCGATCGTCCTGCGGCTGCTGCTCGCCTTCGGACTGGGCGCCACGCTCGGTCTGGAGCGCGAGCTGCGCGGGCACCAGGCCGGGCTGCGCACCCACATCCTGGTGTGCCTGGGAGCGTGTCTGTTCACCCTGTGCAGCCTCTTCGTGGCCCTGCCGCTCGTGAGCGACACCACCCACGAGGCGCGCGCCGACATCAGCCGCATCGCCAGTCAGATCGTCGTGGGCATCGGCTTCCTCGGTGGCGGGGCCATCATCCGCCACGAGACGCAGATCAAGGGCCTCACCACCGCGGCCAACCTGTGGCTGACCGCCTCCGTGGGGCTCGCCTGTGGGCTGGGCTTCAACCTGGCCGCCGGCACCGCCGTGGCGCTCGCGCTCATCGCGCTCGTGGGCCTGCGCTTCGTCGAGGGCTACATCGTCCGCCTGCGCGCGAAGTACCGCCTGCCGTCCGAGGATGATCCCCCCAGCAACAAGCCGCCCTGAGCCTGGCGCCGCGGGCCGTCAGGGCCGGGGCCCGGGCGTGGGCAGGGCCCGGAAGGGCAACTGGTACGTGTCGACGAGGTGCCGCCGCATCCGCGTCCACGCCCCGGGAGCACCCTCGAAGACGTCCTTCCACAACGCCCGCTCCTCCTCGGTGAACAGCTCCGAGCCGAGGATCGCCTCCGGTCCTCCGTCGAGGCACTCGCGCACCTGGGCCGCGGAGAACAGGTCCAGGGCGTCCTCCTTCATCGACAGGAAGACCTCGTCGAACTCCATCCCCAGCTCGGTCCACTGGGCGAGGCAGTAGGCGAAGTAGCGCTTCTGGAGCACGCGCGCGGCCTCGAGCTCCGCGGGCGGGGGCGAGGTGCCCTCACGGCGGGCGATGAGCGCGAAGTGGTCCAGGAAGTCCGTCAGGCCCGTGGCCAGCACCCCGAGCACGAACATGCGCACCGGCGGGGCGTACTGCGACGCGAGGACGAGCCCATCCCTCACGAAGGAGGGCCGGAAGGACAGGCCGCGCAAGTCCGTGGCCGCGCGGGGATCCTTCTCCAGCAGGCGCAGGCGCTCCCCATAGGCCAGCGCGTCCGGATCCTCGGTGAAGGGCACCTCGAGCGCGTCGAGCTCCGCCTGGGTGGACGCACGCGCGGCGAGGCGGAAGACCTCCGCCACGTCCAGGATGACACGCCGTCCCCCACCCTCCATACCGGCTCACCCCTCCGAGGCGAAACGCTTGTCCATCTCCATGCGGATGAAGCGCTCGATCTCCTCCGCGGTGGTCAGCTCCATGGCCTGGTCCAGCAGCTTCTGCGCCTCCGCGCGGCTGGACTGGCGCAGGATGTTCTTCACGGTGGGAATCTGCCCGGCCGTCATGGACAGCTCGTCGAAGCCCAGCGCCAGCAGCACCAGCGCGTAGACGGAGTCGCCCGCCATCTCGCCGCACATGGCCACCGGAATCCGCGCGTCCCGGGCGGCCGACACGATGTTGCGCAGCGAGCGCAGCACCGACAGGTGCAAGGGCTTGTACAGGTAGGCCACGTCCCGGTTCTGCCGGTCGATGGCCATGGAGTACTGGATGAGATCGTTGGTGCCCACGGAGAAGAAGTCCGCCTCCTGGGCGAGCCGGTCGGCGATGAGCGCCGCGCTGGGCGTCTCCACCATGATGCCGATGGGGATGCGCTTGCCGAGCGGAACGCCCGCGCGCCCCAGCTCCGTGCGGCAGGCCTCCAGCTCGCTCCGGGCCTCGCGCAGCTCGCTCATGCCGCTGATGAGCGGGAACATGAGACGCATGTGGCCGTGCACGCTCGCGCGCAACAGGGCGCGCAGCTGCACCCGGAACAGCTCCCGGTTGGCCAGGCAGTAGCGGATGGCGCGCAGCCCCATGGCCGGGTTGGGCTCCTTCTCGTGCTTGCCCTTGCCCGGCACCTTGTCCCCGCCCAGGTCCAGCGTGCGGATGGTGACGGGCCGGCCCTCCATCGCCTCCAGCACCTGCCGGTACGCCCGGTACTGCTCCTCCTCGCTCGGGGCCTCCTTGCGGTCGAGGAACATGAACTCGGTGCGGTACAGGCCGATGCCCTCCGCGCCGTGGGACAAGAGCGCGGGCAGCTCCTCGGGGAACTCGATGTTGCCCACCAGCCGGATGCGGAAGCCGTCCGTGCTCTCGGCCGGCAGATCCTTGGCCGCCAGGGCCCGCGCCTCACTCTCCTGGTAGCGACGCATCGTCTCGTGGAATTGCGCGAGCTGGGCCTCGGTGGGATTGACCAGGAGGACGCCGCGCTGACCGTCGAGCGCCACCAGGTCGCCGGGGGAGATCTGCTCGCTGGCGCGCCCCGCGCCGAGCACCGCCGGGATGGAGCGGGCGCGCGCGACGATGGCCGTGTGGCTCGTCTGTCCGCCGAGGTCCGTGACGAAGCCGGCCACCTGCCCCGAGCGCGCGAGCAGCGCCGCGTCCGCCGGGGACAGGTCATGCGCCACCACCACCGCGTTCTCCGGCACCGCCACCTCCTCGTCCACCACCTGGCCGAGCAGGTTGCGCACCACGCGGTCCGCCACGTACTCCACGTCCGAGCGCCGCTCGCGGAAGTACTCGTCCGGGATGTTGTCGAAGAGGTGCTTGAGCTTGCGCGCCACCCGCCGCACCGCCCACTCGGCGTTGATGCGGTCCTCCACGATGAGCCGGTTCACCTCGTCCACGAACATGGGATCGTGGAGCATGAGCCGGTGCGCCTCGAGGATGAGGGCGTGCTCGGGCCCCTCCGAGTGGGCGATCTGCTCCTTGAGATCGGAGAGTTGCTGGTCGGACAGGTCCAGCGCCGTCTTCATCCGCATCCGCTCGGGGTCCACCTCGGCCTCGGCCAGACGCAGCTTGGGGGTGCGCACGCGCTTGCGATCGAGGATGTAGGCATGGCCCACCGCCACGCCCGGCGAGGCGCCGATGCCCTTGAGACTCAACGTGGGAGAAGCCTGGCTGCTCACGGTTCCTTCTTCATCCGCGGCCACTGTCCGCGGCACGGGGGGCGTTCACTGCGACTCGCCAAACCGGTTGGCGATGAGCTTCTGGATGTCCTGGAGGCACGCCGGGGCGTCCTCGCCTTTGCACGTCACCGTCACCTGCATGCCCTGCGCCGCCGCCAACATCAGCACGCCCATGATGGATTTGGCATTGGCCCGCTGCCCCTCGCACTCGAGCGACACGTCGCTCTTGTAGCGGTTGGCCACCTGGACCAGCTGCGCCGCGGCGCGCGCGTGCAACCCCAGGGCGTTGATGATCTCGAATGTCCCTTCGACCACGCTCGCCATTGCCCGTCCCTGTTCGCTCGATGTCTTGCTCGACGTTTCTACAAGAAAGCACCCGCCACGCAGGCCAATCCCGCGGCGAGGTACAGCACCACGTAGCCGGGGACCCGCCGGGCCACCAGGACGTAGGATACCGCCCCCAGGGCCAGACAGCCCATGGATAGCAACGGGGCGAAGCGCCCCCCGGCGTCGATGCCGAAGTCCACCGCCAGCCAGGCCGCCAGACCCCCGGCGCACGCCGCCCCCACCGACCGCAGCTTCGCCCCCCGGCCAGGCAGGTTGGCCCGGGCCACCGCCTCCACCAGCCGGTCCCCCATGGACAGGCCCAGCACGTACAGCCGGGCCCGCAGCCAGAAGTGCACCAGGTTGTAGAGCACGAGGAAGAGCACCGCCGCCCACGCCGCCAGCACCGGTACCAGTGCCGCGCACACCGCCCCGGTGGCGGGTTTGAGGGACAACCAGAAGAAGCCGTCCCCCAGCGCCGCCAGCGGGCCCATGAGCGCCGCCTTGAAGGCCACCACCTTGTCCGGCGTCTCCTCGCCCCGGGCGATGCGCTGCTCGTGGTGGAGCACGCCGCCCACGATGGCCGCCGCCACATAGGGGTGGGTGTTGAAGAACACGAGGTGCCGGCGCACCGCGGCCTCCAGGTCGCGCTGCTCCGGGTAGAGCCGCTGGAGCGCCGGGTAGACGGCGTAGGCCAGCCCCAGGTTCTGCATGCCCTGGGGATTCCAGGAGGCCTGCAGGAAGAGCGAGCGCACGAAGACCCGCAGCAACACCCACCAGGGCAGGGAGAGGGCCGGCGTGCTCACAGCCACTCCCGGAGCGCCAGCAGGGACGCGGTCAGGATGACGGCGCCCGCGCCCAGGCCCGCGTAGAAGGAGGCGCGCTTGGCATGGCTGCCCCGCGCGGCGATCGCCGCGGACACCGAGGCCATGGCGGGGTAGGCCCACGCGAGCCCCCGGAGCACACGCAGCGGCAGCTGCTCGAGCAGGGGCCCGAGCAGGAAACCCAGGAGGGCGCACGCGCTGGTCATCGCGCCGAAGAAGACGAAGTGCGGCCACATGCCCCAGAGGTTCTGCCGCATGGCGCGCGTGAGCTGGCCCGCCTCGGCCGAGGCGAGGGCCTTCTTGGCGAGCCGCGCCGAATAGCGCTCGAGGAAGCGATCCACCTCGCGGCCCAGGCGGCCCAGGCCCAGGAAGAGCAGGACGGAGAGCGACCAGATGGCCGGGGTGGAGCCGGCGCCCGTGGCGGCCGCCATGCACGCCGCCGACGCCGAGGCGCTCGTCGCCGACAGGGTGTCATGGTCCGGCAGCGAGGCGCCCAGGTTGGCCGAGCCCAGGTGGAAGAGCTCCAGCACCAGGCCCACGAAGAGCCCCGAGGGCACGTCATCGAGCAGCACGCCCATGGCGGTGGCCGCCACGAGGGGCCGGGAGAACATGGCCTGGAGGAAGGCCTTGCGCTCCACCGCGACGAGGCCGCCCCAGACGCCGGCGAGCGCCACCTGGGTCCAGCCCACGCTCACGGACTCACCCCGCCTTTCCCCAGCGCTCCACCAGTTCCGGCAGCTCCACGGGCTTCTCCGTGGGCACCGCGCGCGCCTCCACCCGCACGCCGTCGTGGCCCAGCCGCTGCAGCGTCTGCAGCTCCGACTCGGACAGGAACACGGAGGGGGACACCTGGCGCCGCCCGGTGCCGAAGTGCACGTTGCCCAGGTTGAGGTGCTCCAGCTTCAGCCCGTGCGTCTGGACGAAGGGCACCGCCGCCACGTCGCGCAACAACAGCAGCGTCTTGAGGGTGTCACGGGAGGCCCCCGCGAAGTCCACCTGCTGCAGGGGGAGGATCTGCACCTCGATGGCGCTCTGCACCGCCAGGGCCATCGCCGCGCGCACCAGCGGACTGGCGGCAGCCTCGTCATCCGCGACGATGACGCGCGAGACCTTCAAGTGCGGCAGCCAGGCCTCGACGACCTGTCCATGGATGAGGCGGTTGTCGACACGGACCAGGGAGATCACGGCAGTCTCGAATCGCCTACCCGGGGGGGGACGTCAAGTTCGCGGTACACTCTGCTGCTGACGTTGCTGCGCTTCACGCAACAGGGCCGACGCACAGGTGATGTTGCGCTGCCCATAGGATGCAAGCTGGGCGGCCATCTCCGCCAGCGGCATCTCCTCGGACCGGAGCGAGTTGGCCTTGAGGAGCATGGGCAGGTTCACCCCCGCCAGCACCTCCAGCCGACCCTGACACCGCTCCGAGCACATCATGAGCGATTCCTTACAAGGCGTACCGCCGAACAGGTCGGCCATGACGATGACGCCATCGCCCTGGTCCAGCTCCGTCACGGCCTGCCGCATCTTCGCCCGGAGATCCTCCAAAGAGGTTCCCGGCTCGATGTTGCAGGTCGCCACCGCGGGCAGCTTGCCCACGATCTGCTCCGCGGTCGTCACCAGTTCGTCCGCCAGACGTCCGTGCGATGCCACTACGAGGCCGACCATGTTCACCTCCACCAGCCCCCCGGGGCTGCCTGACTACGCCTGAACGGAACGACGCGCAACCCCCACCGAAAGTTTCGTTGCCGCCCAATCCCGACTCCACACCTGCTACCACCTTGTCACCCTTCCTTCAAACTAAGGTCGAACGACACGGCACGCCCGAAATTTCACTTTCGACGACGCCCCGCGTTGTCGTCTGGCAGACGAGGGGGCGAGCACCCGTCACGGGTGCCCCGTCCTGGGACGGCGAGGGTCTGCCGGCTACTCCTTCTCGATGTCACGGTGCCACACCTGCACGCGCGGATGGTCCCCGGAGAGGCGCAGGCGCAGCTCCTCGGCGATGGCCACCGAGCGGTGCTTCCCGCCGGTACAGCCGAGCGCCACGGTGAGGTACGCCTTGCCCTCCTTCTGGTAGCGCGGGAAGAGGAAGCGGCACAGGTCCACCACCTTGTCCACGAACTGCTGCGTTTCCTCACGATCGAGCACGTACGCCGACACGCGCGAGTCGCGGCCGGTGAGCCCCTTGAGCTCGGGGACGAAGTAGGGGTTGGGCAGGAAGCGCACGTCGAGCACCAGGTCCGCCTGGGGCGGCACGCCGTGGCGGAAGCCGAAGCTCATCACCGACAGCGAGGGGCTGGCGGGCTCGGGCGAGAAGCGCCCCTGCACCATGCGCTTCAAGTCATGGACGTTGAGCACCGACGAGTCGATGACCTGATCGGCCAGCTCGCGCAGATCCTTGAGCCGCTGGCGCTCGATGGCGATGCCCTCGGCCACGGTGCCCTGGGGCGCGAGCGGATGGCGGCGGCGCGTCTCGCTGAAGCGGCGGATGAGGCTGTCGTCGCTGGCGTCCAGGAAGAGCACCTCCACGTGGTGCCCCACCCGGCGCACCTCGTCGAGCACCCGCGGGGCCTCGTGCAGGAAGATGCCCTCGCGCGCGTCCACCACGAGCGCCAGGTGCTCGAACTGGCCCGCGCCGGCGAGCTCGGTGAGCTTGGGCAGCAGCAGCACCGGCAGGTTGTCGATGCAGAAGAAGCCCACGTCCTCCAGGGCCCGGATGGCGGTGGACTTGCCCGAGCCGGACATGCCCGAGATGACGACGATGTGCTTGGCCAGCGCGTTGCTCACTCGACTTCCTCCCGACGGGCGCGGCGCGTCGCACCCTCGGCGATGGCACGGTTGAGACGCTCGGCGAACTCGCGCGCCGAGTGGTGGCCCCGCTGCTTGAGAAGCTGATTGCGCGCCGCCACCTCGATGATGGTGGTCATGTTGCGGCCCGGGCGCACGGGCACCACCGAGAGCGGCACGTCCACGCCCACGATGCTCATGAACCTGTCCTCCACGCCCAGCCGGTCATATTCCTGGTGGGGATCCCACTCCTGCAGCTCGATGACCAGCTCGATCATCTTGCGCTCGCGCACCGCGGCCACGCCGAACAGGTCCTTGATGTTGATGATGCCCAGGCCGCGGATCTCCATGTGGTGGCGGATGACGGCGTTGCCCGTGCCATACACCACGCCCTGGCGCCGCCGCGTCACGTCCACGATGTCGTCCGCCACCAGCCGGTGGCCGCGCATCACCAGGTCCAGCGCGATCTCACTCTTGCCGATGCCGCTCTTGCCCAGCAGCAGCACGCCCACGCCGAACACGTCGATGAGCACCCCGTGCAGGCTGCTCGACTCGGTGAGCGACTCCTCCAGGAAGGCCTGCACCTGCTGGATGAAGGCGCTGGAGAGCAGGGGCGTGCACATGAGCGTCAGCCCCGCCTTCTCACACGCCTCCGCCAGGGCCGGCGGCGGCTCGATTCCCTTGGTCACCACCACGCACGCCAGCTCCTCCTGGAAGAGCGAGTCGAGCACCTCGCGCTGCCGCTCGAGGGTAAGTGTGCGCAGGTAGGAGACTTCCGTGTTGCCGAACACCTGGACCCGCTGGGGATGCAGGTGCTCGGTGAAACCGGTGAGGGCCAGTCCTGGCTTCTGGATGCGCGAGGAGTTGATGCGGCGCTGCAGGCCCCGCTCCCCCGCCACCAGGGTCAGCTGGAGGTCGTACTCGCGGTCTTCCAGCAATTGGGATACGCGGATGGAGTTCATCGGACCCAGGTGGAATATCACCCGGCGGCCCTTTTCGCGTGGCCAACCCTCATGCCGACCCCTCCCCCCCGACCCGAAGCCTCGTCCGAACGGCTCCTCGCCCGGGCAGTCCTCCTGATGACGGTGGGGGTGGGAGCCGCACTCCGGGTGTGGCTGGCCCTCTCCGATGACGGGGTGTACTGGCCGGACGAAATCTACCAGAGCCTGGAGCCGGCCCACCGGCTCGTCTTCGGCTATGGGATGCGCGCCTGGGAGTTCATCGAGGGGGCGCGCAACTGGGCGCTGCCGGCGATGGTGGCCGCCCTCTTCAAGCTGTCCACCTGGCTGGGGCTGGACGAGCCCCGGGGGTACCTGGGCCTGACACGCGGGGTGTTCGCGCTCATCGGAGCGGCCACCGCCTGGGGCAGCGCGCGGCTGGCGCGGGCATATGGGGCGTCGGCGCTGGCGGCCGCGGCGGGGGCCTCGCTGTTCGCCCTCACCGCCGTGCCCCTCTACTTCGCCCCCCGCGCCCTGAGCGAGAACGCCTCCGCGCTGCCCGTGGTGCTGGGACTGGCGTTCGCGCTCGCCCCGGACGCCTCCCGGCGCCAGCGCCTGGTGGGGGCCTCGCTGCTGGGGCTCGCGGTGTTGTTGCGGCTGCAGACGGGCATCTTCTGCGTGGGCCTGCTCGGGGTGCTCGTGGCGCGGCGTGAGTGGCGCCAGGCGGGCGAGGCGCTGGCGGTGCTCGCCGGGTGGGCCCTGCTCTTCGGCCTGCTGGACTGGCTCACCTGGGGCCGGTGGTTCCACTCGGCGCGCGTCTACCTGGACTTCAACCTCGTGCAGGGCAAGGCCGCCACCTTCGGCACCGCCCCCTTCTCCTACTACGGCGACGTCCTCTGGCGGTCCATGGGCGCGCCCACCGCCGTGGCGCTCGGGCTGTCCCTGTTCGCCACGCGGCGGGCCCCGGGCCTGCTCGCCGTGGCCGCCGTCTTCGTCGCGCTCCACGCATGGCAGCCCCACAAGGAGCTGCGCTTCATCCTGCCCGTGCTGCCCCTGTTCGCCGCGCTCGCGGGCGTGGGCCTGGACACGCTGCTGCGCCACCTGCCTCCCTCGCCCGCGCGGCTCGCCCTGCCCCTGGTGGTGGTGGCGGTGGCGGGCGTCTCCGCCCTGCGCATGGGGCGGCTCACCTTCCAGGACCTGGGGCAGTACTCCGGAGCCAAGGCCCTCTCGAGCGCCTGGGACGACTTCGGGCCCCTCAACCGCCTGCTCATCCAGGCCGGCAAGCGCGAGGACCTGTGCGGCCTCAAGGTGGAGGCGGTGCACCTGGCCTGGTCCGGCGGCTACAGCTACCTGCACCGCGACGTCCCCCTCTTCCCGCACCACGCGGCGGGACGCGACTCGGGCTTCTACAACTACGTGCTCACCATGGCGGGCGCCGAGGGCGCGGGGCAGCGCGTGGCCGCAGAGGGCCCCTTCATCCTCGTGCGGCTGCCCCAGACGCACTGCGTGCCGGATCCGAACTGGACCTCGCGGCTGCCGTGAGGGTTAGACTGCGAGGCCATGTCCGACTGCCTCTTCTGCAAGATTCGCGACGGCCAGATTCCCGCCAAGGTCGTCTACCGTGATGAGCAGTGCCTCGCCTTCGAGGACATCAATCCCCAGGCGCCCACGCATGTGCTCTTCATCCCCCACAAGCACATCGCCACGGTGAACGACATCGCCCCGGAGGACCGCGAGGTGGTGGGCCAGCTCTTCGTCGCCGCCGCGAAGCTGGCGCGCGAGCGTGGCCACGCCGACAACGGCTACCGGGTGGTGATGAACACCCAGCGCGACGCCGGGCAGACGGTGTTCCACATCCACCTGCACCTGCTCGCCGGGCGCTCGCTGCACTGGCCCCCGGGGTAGGCCGCCCTACCGGGACAATTCCGTGGGGGAGAAGGGCGGCTCCTTCTGGCGGATGCGCCGCTCGCGCGCGAGGAAGCGCAGCAGACCCGCGCGCGTCACCACCCCCACCCGCCCCTCGCCGTGCACCGGCAGCGCATCCACCTCGTGCGCGTCCATGGCGCGCAGGGCCTCGCCCACCGGCGTCTCCACGGACACGGCGGGCACCCGCCTCACCCACCCCTCCACCGTGCCCCGGTCGGCCCGTAGCTCCCGGGCCTCCAGCACGCTCGCGCTCACCACGCCCAGCAACGTGCCCGCTGAATCGCGCACGGGCAGCGCCTTCTCGTGCGAGGCGAGCAGCCGCTCGCGCACCTCGGGCGCCCACGCCCCGGGCTCCACCGGTTCCATCCACGCCACCAGCACGTCCACGGGGAGGCGCCCGAGCGTGGCCGCGTCCACGCCCGCCCGCCGCTCCACCAGCGCGTGGCACAGCGCCGAGGCGATGGTGCACGTCACCATCAGCGGCAGGATGATGGCGTAGTTGCCGCTCAGCTCGTACACCATCATCAGCCCCGTCAACGGCCCGCGCGTGAGCGCCGCCACCGCCCCGCCCATGCCCACCATCGCGTAGGCGCCGCTCGGCGCGGTAATGCCGGGCAGCGCCGCGTGCATCACCTCGCCGAAGGCCCCGCCCGCCAGCGCCCCCATCACCGTCATGGGGAAGAACGTCCCGCCCGAGCCCCCCGAGCCCAGGGTCATCGCCGTCGCCACCAGCTTCAGCACGCAGCCCGTCGCCAGGAGCGACACGGACAGCGCCCGCACCGCCGCGTCGTTGATGGACTCGTGGCCCGTGCCCCACACCACCGGGTGCACCAGCGCCAGCCCTCCCACCACCAGACCCCCCAGCCCCGCCTTCACGAACAGCGGCAGCCGCCCCACCCGCGCGCTCCACCGGCCCTTGCCCTCGCCGTGGAAGAACGTCTCCACCCCGTGCAGCGAGCGGATGAAGGCGTACGCCAACAGCCCCGTCACCAGCCCCAGCAGCGCGTAGAAGACAATCTCCCAGCCACTCACCATGCTGTACGCCACGCGCCGCACCATGGGCGCGCTGCCCATGACGCCCCGGCCCACCAGCGTGGCGGTGACGCTCGCGAGGATGATGGGCGAGAAGACGCGCAGCTGGAACTCGCGCAGGATGATCTCCATCGCGAACAGGGCGCCGGCGATGGGCGCGTTGAAGGACGCGGCGATGCCCGCGCCCGCGCCACTGGCCAGCAGGATGGCCAGCTCGCGCCGCGTGAAGCCCAGCGTGCGGCCCACCTCCGAGCCGAACGCCGCGCCGCCAAAGACGATGGGCCCCTCGCGCCCCGCCGAGCCCCCCGTGCCGATGGTGATCGCGCTCGCCACCAGCTTGAGCACCCCGTCGCGCCCGGGCAGCCGGCCCTCGCGCTCCACCGCCTTCACCACCTCGGGCACGCCGTGGCCATGCGTCTCGGGACGGTCGCGCAGCACGCGGCCCACCAGCATGCCCCCCAACATGGGCAGCAACATCACCCACCAGGGCGGCAGGTGCCGCATCTCCCGCCCCACGTCATGCATGTGCCCAAGCACCGAGTTGGCCGCCGCCAACGCCACCAGCGGGTAGTAGAGCGACAGCGCCCCCAGCACCAGCAACCCCAGCACCTCCAGGCGGCGCTTCACCTGGCTTCTCGGGCCCCCCGGCTGGATGAGGCGCGAGAGCACCAACGCGCTCAGCCCGAGCGGAATCCCCACGAGGAGCAGCTCGAACTCCCAGCGCGCCTCGGCGAACGCCTGGCGCAGGGCCGCGCGGGTGGGCGAGTGGGCATCGAGCGCGTCGAGCAGCTTGGGAAAGCCCAGGGCCATTCCGCTCACCAGCCCGATGAGGTTGGCGAAGAGCCCCGCGGCCAGACCGCTGTAGAGGCCCACCAACGCCCCCGCCACCGGCAACACCGAGGGCCCCGGCAGGCGCAGCCGGTTGGTGAGCGCCAGCAGCCGCAACACCCACCGCTCCACGCGCGCCCACGTCCCCGGCCGCCCACCCTCCTCGATCGATTCCATGGGCTCTCGAGCACGCTGGGGTTGAGAGCCCACAACCTCATCACCGCGCCCGGGCGGGCACAGCCCCACCCCGGGACGACGTCCCACCGTCCGACACTCGCGCTGCCTTCCACCAACGCCTCTCACCAACCGGCCAGGCAACCCCCCGCTCCTGGCCTGCTCGCCTCGGGAGGAGGGCCTACCTTGTGAGCCAGGAAGACAAGACGGAGTTCCACCAGGAGGCAGACAATGTCGCGTTGGATGGGGTGGATGCTGGCGGTGGGCATGGGCGGCGCCCTCATGGCGGGCTGCAATGGGCCGGAGGCCTCGAAGCAGTCCGGCCGGTTCAACGAGCCCGTCCACCAGAAGTACCAGAGCCCGGCGGCCTCGGAGGCGGAGAGCGGGCAGGGAGGCTCGGGCAGCGCGGGCTCGGGCGTGACCCTGGACAAGGGCTGGAAGGATCACCCGGCGAACGAGGACAGCAACAAGGGATACGAGCGGGGTCCCTACGTCATCGATCAACCCCAGGCGGTACCCCGGGAGCGCCGGTCGGCGCCCTTCGGCGTGGGCGCGGGCACGGACTCGGCCCGGAGGATGGCCCAGGAGCAACTCAAGGAGTGATTTCCGGGCGCCGCGCCCCCGTCCATCCAGGGGAGGGGGGCGCGAGGCTCAGGAGCCATTCCTTCTCTTGGTGAGGTCGCGCTGGAGCTGCCTCACCTTGCCGAGCAATTGAGGGTCCTCGGCGTCCCCAGCCTGCTCCACCTGATGCTCGAGGCTTTCATAGCGGCTGCACAGGAAGCTGAGGTTGTCACACGCGATGACCCGGGTGAGCCGCTCGTAGGCGAGGCGCGTGCGGGCCCACTCCTTCTGCAACTCCGTCGCCCCCCGTGTGGCGCGCGGCTTGCGCCCCGTCGGGGCCTTGCTGGGAGCCGCCTCGGGTTCCGGTGACGGGGCCGCGAGGGGGAAGAGCAAATCCGACTCCATGACGGACTCGGACGACTCCGCGCCCGCGTCCAGCGCCATCCCCGCGTCCAGCGCCGTGCCCGCATCCGAGGCGGACCCGGAGGGGACGGCCCCGGGGGTGGACGAAGGCGCGGGGGGTACAACCTCCTCGCGAAGAGGCGCGGATGGCGGTGGAACGGCCGCGGGAGGCTCCACCTTGGGCGTGGGGCGCGCCAGGGAACGCGCGGGCGGCGGGCGCGGCGCGGGCTGCTGGGAGACGATGGAGGCCCAGAGACCCACGACCAGGAGCACGCCCAACAACACGAAGACCAGGGGCACCCACCGACGCCGGGGTCGCGCCGCACGTCTCCCCGCCACGGGCATGGAGGCGGTGGGCTCGCGCACGGACGGCAGGGACGGGGTCTCCTCCGTCCGCTCATCCCCCTCGTCCTCCGGCTCGAGGTCGTCCGGAATCGCCCTGCGCACGGACGAGGGGCGGGACACCCCCGTCGTCACCACGCGCCGGCGGGGAACGCGCGACCCACCGGACTTCGGCCGCTGCGACGGCGGCACGTCGTCCTCCTCCGTGTCGCGCAACAGCGACTCGTCGAGCACCACGCGTGGCTGGGTATCCTCGTGGTAGACGTCGCGAAGCACCACGCGCGGCTGGGTGTCATCCGTGCGCGCGAGCGGCATCTGGATGCGCGGCTGCGTGTCCTCCACCCCCAACCGCCCCTCCTCCGAGTCCTCGTGCAGGTCGGTCCCGACATACGCCGGTTCCTCCTCCGGCCGCGCGTCGGGCTCGGACGGCTCGCGCTCCTCCGTCTCGAACAACATGGGAGGAGACATCGGCTGATCCCGCCACCGCTCGGGGCTCGGCGCCTGCTCGGGAGGAAGCGGCTCCTCGGGAGGAAGCGACTCGGACCAGCCCGGCGTGTCCTCGATGGGCGGCGGCACATCCTCCAGGGTGCGCGGCATCATCCCCTCGAGGAAGGCCGGAGGCGGCTCCGGCACGGCCTTCATCTCGTCCAGCGTCGGCACGTGGGAGCCCGAGGGCCGCTCGCTCCGGGACTCCTCGATGGCTTCCAGGGGAACGGCGGGCCGCGTGGGCCCCTCCAACACGGCGCCGGGAGCCGTGGGCTCCTCCATCGCCACGGCCGGCCGCGTCTCGCCCTCGTCACGCCCGGCGGCGCCCTCGCGCGTGCGCGGCGTGGGCTTGAAGGACAGCGGCTCGACGGGCCCATCCAGGCGGATCGTCTTCGGCGGCAACATGGGCACGGACCGTGGCGGCGCGCCCTCCGGCACACCCGCTGCCTCGGGCTCCGGCTCGGGCACCCGTCCCACCTCGCGCAACATCACCAGCATCCGCCGCTCGGTCAGGTACTCCGAGGCGAACAGCTCCTGCATGTACCGGCTGATGGACTCCGGACCCGAGGCGGAGTCCAGCTCCAGCAGGCACGCGTTGAGCCGGCCGCGCAGCTCCTCCGCCGCCTGGAAGCGCTGCGCCGGCTCCACCGCCAGAGCCTTCATCACCAGCTGCGACACCGAGTCCGGCACCCCGGGCGCCACCTGGGACAGGGGCGGGATGTTCGGGTGCGCCACCGCGGACATCAGCTCGCCGGGCGGCAGCGAGTCGAAGGGGTTCTTCCCGGACAGCAGCTCGTACAGACACAGGCCCACCGCGTACAGGTCGCTTCTGCGGTCCACCGGCAGGTGCCGGGCCTGCTCGGGCGACATGTAGAGGAACTTGCCGAGGATGATGCTCGGGTTCGTCTTGGCCGCGCTCAGCCGGCTCTTGGCCAGCCCGAAGTCGATGACCTTCACCTCCCCCTCGTAGGAGATGAGGATGTTCTGCGGCGAGATGTCCCGGTGCACCAGGTTCAGCTCGCTCTCGTCATCCCCCTTCTTGCGGTGCGCGTAGGCGAGCGCGTCCAGCACCCGCCCCATCACGAACAGCACGAAGGTGAGCGGCAGCGGCATCTGCCGGTCCCTCGCCCGCGCCGCCACCTTGCGCAGATCCTTGCCGTCCACGTACTCGAGGGCCATGTACGCATCGCCCTCGTGCAGCCCCATGTCCAGCACCTGCGCGATGGAGCCGTGCGTGAGCTTCACCAGCGTGCGCGCCTCGCCCACGAAGCGCTCGACGAACTCCGGATCCTCCGCGAGCTGCGGCAGGATCTTCTTGATGACGCACAGCTTCTCGAAGCCCTGCATCCCCTCCAGCCGCGCGAGGAAGATCTCCCCCATGCCGCCCGTGGCCAGCTGGGTCAGCAACGTGTAGCGGCCAAACGGCACCGGCCGGAACGGGCGCAGTCGCGCATTCGAGGACGACGGATTCATGCCGGGGGCGGGGCACTCATGCTCAACAAGGGGGCCTCATGCTCGCACTGATTCGGGGCGGAGCGCGAGTCTCCACCTCCATTTTTCCACCCAGACCTACCTCAGCGCACACCGGGGTTGGTGAGCTGACCGACGTCCTCGTCGAGGACCTCGAAGGCGGCCACCTTGTCACGCGGGGGACGGAGCAGGCGCTCGCCCAGGGGGACGACGTCGAAGCGGGCGCCGGTGACGGCGAGCGTCTTGCCGGTGACGAGCAGCTGGCCGGGCTCGGCGGAGCCAGCGAGCCAGGTGGCCACGTTGACGCCCTCGCCCACGGCGCACAGCGAGGGGCGCGAGTCGGGACCCACCATGCCCACCAGGACCTTGGCGGTGTTGACGCCGATGCGCAGCGCGCACCGCTCGTCCGCGGGGCGGCGCGCCATGTGGCGGTCCCAGTCCGAGCGCAGGGCGAGCGCGGCGCGCACCGCGTGCACGGCATCATCCGGCCGGGTCTGCAGGGCCCCGAAGATGGCGCGCATCGCATCGCCGAGCAGGCCCTCCAGGGCGCCCTCGAAGCTGAAGACGAGGCCCCCCAGCCGCGAGTGGAAGTCGTTGAGCAGCACCGAGGCGCGCGCGGGCCCTAGCCGGGCGCCCAGCGCGCCGAAGCTCGCGAGCTCCACGTGGACGATGCTCACCGTGCGCTCCTCCAGGCCCTGGGGCCGGGAGCCCGAGCGCAGGGCCTCGGTGGCGCGCCGCTCGGCCACGTCGGGGGCGTGGAAGCGCTCCAGGTGGTGGCGCAGCGGAGGGCCGGAGCTGGACGCCGCGGGCGCGGAGAACTTCTGGATGCCGGTGGACACCAGGTGCGCCACGGCGGTGCAGGCGTCGAGCATCACCTCCAGCTCCGTGTCGCTGCGCGCCGAGGTGTTGATGTAGAGCACGCCCGCGAACGTGGGCTCGCTGCCCAGGGGGATGCAGAGCACCCGGTCCACGCCGTAGAGGATGACGCTCTCGCGGCTGGCGAAGCGGCGGTCGTCGCGCACGTCCCCCACCAGCAGGGCGCGGCCCTGGCGCAGCGCCTCGTCGATGATGGCGTCCGAGACGGGCACCTCGCCCTGGGACAGCTTGCCCCGGTGGCGCACGGAGGCGGGCACCAGCACGCCCGTGGGGTGGCGCAGGAGCACCACGGCGGTGGTGGCGTCGATGCGCTGGAGCAGCCGGTCCATCGTGGACTCGAGGAAGGACGTCAGATTCGTGGCGGTGGCGAGCGTCTCCGCGGTGCGGAAGAGCAAGAAGATCGTCTCGGCGAGTCCGCGCTGGGGCTGGGGCGCCGCGGTGGGCGGCGCTGGCGCGATGGGCGCCGCGGCCAGGGGAGGAGACGAGTCGCCCCAGGGCGTTGAGATGTTGTCGAGCGCCCGCAGCAGATCCACGTCCTTGATGTTCTTGGCGAGCAGGACGGAGGGGCCCACGTCGTCGCCGTGGCCGAAGCGGCGCACGCCTCCGGCGCCCAGGTCCACCATCTCCGTGGCGGCGTTCTCCAACTGCTGCGCCTGGCGCACCGACACGGAGTTCTCCCCCAGGGAGATGGTGTCGCCGGGGTGCAGGTCGGCGCTGCCCTGGAAGAGGGTGCCGTTGAGGCGGCTGCCGTTGCGGCTGCCCAGGTCCTCCACGCGCAGGTGGTCGCCCTCCAGCACGAGCCGGGCATGCCGCCGCGACACGAGATCGCCTCCCAGGACGATGTCGTTCTCATCCGCTCGGCCGAGGTAGGTGACACCCTCGGGCAATTCGTAGGAAGTATCGAAGTAACCCGGGCCGTTGATGATGATCTGCCACATCGCACCCGGCAGCCTACACGATCAGCGCGCCCGGGAGATCCACACCGAGTCGCCCACCCGGGCCGTCGCGAAGGTCTTCAGGGGCCGGGTGGCGGGACCGCGCAGCACCCGGCCGTCCTCCCCGAAGCGCGAGCCGTGGCACGGACACTCGAGGAGCGACTCGCCAGGCTTGTAGGCCACCAGACAGTCCCCATGGGAGCAGATGTGCCAGACCGAGGCGAAGCAGCCCGACGCGGTGTGCATCACCACCACGTCGAGCAGCGCCTCGGGCACCCGCACCACGGCCGAGCCCCCCGGCTCGCGCAATTCCGGGTGGTCGGCGAGCCGCACCTCCACCCAGCCTTCGGCGGTGGAGCCGGGCGTGACGCCACACGTCGTGGCGTCGGAGTCCCCCTCCCCCTCCCGAGGGCCACACCCGGCGCACAGGGCCGCCAGGGCACAGGTGCCCTGGACGAGCGAGCCCAGCACGCGCCGGCGGGGGAGCACCAAGGGAGGAGGGAGCGGCCGCGTCATGGCGTCTGGCAGAGGGCGTAGCCGTTCACCACGGCGACCGCGTCCAGGTCGAACCCCGAGGAGGGGGCGCCATTGGGATTGTTCCCGCTGTCGCGCACGCGGACGAAGCGGGCCCGGGGCACGCCCAGGGTGGCCAGGTCGAAGCCATTGCCCCCCGCCACCGCGGGATCCGTGGCGCTCACCCCATTGGCCGGCGAGGAGTACACGGGCGTGGTGCCCGCGCAACCGGGGTACCCCCCCGCCGCGTCCGTGGAGGCGCAGGGGAACTCGTGCCACGTCTGGCCATCCTCGCTCACCGAGACGATGCCCCGCTCCGTGTAGGGGCCGCTGGGGCTGATGAAGACGTTCTCGAAGACGAGCAGGTCCACGCCCGGGCCGTCCACCACGCCGATATCGGTGAACTCGAGGACGATCTCTCCCCCGCGACCCAGCGAGAGGACATCCAGCGAGCCCAGGTCCGCGCCCGCTCCCTGGGGAGGTCCGAGCACGATGCCGGGGAAGTCTTGCTGGCCAAAGCCCGCGTTCGGGCCGGGCGAATAGGACACCACCCGATCGGCGAACGGCTGGGGCTCCGCCGGGCATGCCGCGAGGACCTGGGCCTCGTCCTGGAGAGAAGCCCCCCCACAGCCCGTGGCGAGCACGGGAAGGAGGAGCCAGGCGCCCCCGGACAGCCGGGGAACGAGCGAGCGCATCACGGCGTCTCCGCGTGGAGGCGCACGAGCCGGCGGCCGTTCTTGTCCTCCACGCCGACGAGCAGGTCCTCGGCCAGGGGGGCCATGGCCACCACGCTGGTGCAGGTATTGTTGCTCTGGGTGAGCACCGCCTTGAGGTCCCCCGCGGTGACGCCCTTCCCGTCGCTGCCCGCCGGGCTCAGCGCGATGCGCGAGACGTCATGGGTGAGCTGCTCGTAGGACTCCGAATAGACGCCACGATGGAGCGCCACCCCCGCCCCGAAGCCGGCGGCATAGAACAGGTCGGACCCCGCGTAGATCTGGGGCGTGTTGGCGCCCGACAGCTCCAGGCTCGTCCCCGCCGCCAGGGCGGGCGCGTACGTCTCGGGGGACACCGCGTGCAGGACGTTGTTGCTGCCGTAATAGCCAAGGACGACGATCTTGTTGGTCGCCAACGCGTTGAAACCGCTGGCGCTATTGGCGACCGGGAACGTGGCCAGCCTCGACACCGAGAAGGGGGTGCTCTGCGTCTTGAGGGCATAGACGGCGCTGCCCGTCTCGCTCGCGCCCTCCAGAGCCAGCCCGTTGAGGAGGAAGGCCCCGTCCAGGCCCACGGCGGAGAAGTTGCCCCTCGCGGAGAGGTACGTGGACGTGTTGGTCACCGTATCGTAGACAGCCACCTTGCCGGAGACATCACCCAGGGTATAGCCCGCCATCAAGCGGACGCCATCACTGGCGAGGTAGCTGCTGACATAGGCGGCCTGCGTCACCTCGGCGGGGACGATGGGGTAGAGGGGCGTGGTGCTGGCCGCGACATTCGGCCAGGTGCCAAGCGCATAGACGCTCTTGTCCGAGTTCACGCCGTACACCGTGTACGAACCCGAGGCCCCCTCCACCGCGGTGATGACGCCGATGCCCGTGGGCAGAGCAGCGGACTCGACGACACTGAAGCCCGGCTGGAGTTGCAGGGTGCCGAGCTGCGCGTCATGCGGCAGATCCGCGCACGCCGTGGGCTCCGTTCCAGCATCCGTTCCAGCATCCGACCCCGCGTCCGGAGTGGGCTCCGTCCCCGCGTCCGAGCCCGTCCCGGGCGTCTCGGGAACGACATCCTTCACCACGCAGGTGCTGGCCTCACACACGTACTGCTTGCCCGCCCCGGGGCTTCCATTCTTGTTCTGGCAGTCGAAACGATCCACGCACTCCGGGCCATTGCAGCCCACCACCATCAAGCCAAACGCCGCGGCTCCCACCGCCATCACGACCTGACTCAGCGAGCGCGACTTCTTCATCTCCGTCATCATCCGCGTCCTGCTCCTTGCCCCCTCGGGCGCAACGGCTTCACGGCGGGAGTGGATGCGAAATGAGCGCTCGGGCGCGGCCGTGAGAGGACGCACACGATGGTTCATCCGCTGCCCCCCCTCGGAAGCATCGGTATGGGCCGTGCCCACCGGCACGGGTCCCTGGCAGGTCTTCGGACTCACGGGCATGGGAGGCTCTCGACAGGGCCCCCTTCCTACCGGCTGTCGCTTCCCAGCCCTCACCAGAGGACCAGTGCCTTCTCTGACAGCGTTCGTTCCCGTTCACCGCTGCGGGGCAGTCCCGGAGTCACACCGGGTTCCCTCAAGCCTCCACCGCCCGGTGGAAGAACCAAGGACGGCAGCGGGGATAGGGTCGCGGAGGCACCTTTGTCAAATCAGTTGTCCGTGACGCGCGGCGCCGCACGGAGAATGCAACGTATCCATCAGAACAGCTCACGGCAGGGCGATGACATCACTGACGAGCGAGGGGCCCGAGCTTCGGGGACAGAGGGCCAATTCCTTGCGCTCCACGAGCGTGTCTCCCACGAGCTCGATGATGAAGACGCGGCCCGCGTTGTTGTCGCCCACGTAGGCCCGGTGGCCCACCAGGGCGAAGCGTCCCGCCGAGGGCAGCGGACACGACGTCGCTTCCGGACAGCCCAGCGCGAGCGAGTCCAGCACACGGCCATCCGCGCCGAGCAGCACCAGGCCCGTGCCGCGCACGTCCGTGAGGTTGAAGTCGACGTCATAGGTGGCGGCACCACCACAGCTCACGAGCAGCCGCTCGCCCACGGGAAGAACCCAGTAGGGATTGAGACACGCCTCGCCCAGCGCGAGCAGTTCCACCGCGCGGGTGCCCGGGTCGATCCGGGCGAGGAACCCGGGGCCTCCGGCGGAGTAGTCGCGCGCATCCAGGTTGCCCAGCGCGGCGTACACCCGGCCCTGGAGCGAGGTGATGCCCGCGGGCGCGGGGAGCGTGGTGCGGCCGGGAAAGGGGCGCAGGGCCTCGCCCGAGGGCAGCACGAAGGTGTCCGTGATGACGGGCGCGGTGGGCTCCGCCACCGAGACGCGCACCACCCGGCCTCCCGCGGAGGCGTCCCCCTGGAGGTTGCCGAGGAGCGTGACATACGCGTCCGGCCCCTCCAGGGTGAAGGCATACGGATTGGTGTTGGCGCCGAAGTTCACACTGCCCACGTTGGTGAAGGGAATGCCCGTGGGGAAGCGGGGGCCCGGACCCGGAGCGGGCTCGCCGTCGCGCCGCAGCACCTGCAACGTGTTGCTCGTGGAGTTGAGGATGTAGACGAAAGGCTCGCGCACGAGCACCTGATTGGGGACCTGTCCGGTCAGGGTGCGCGCGGGCAGCTCGCCGTAGTCGGAGAGCCGGGCCTGGAGCAGCCGCGAGGACACATCCACCACGAGCAGCACGTCCTGCATGGGCGCGAGGGACACGGGGCTCGTGCCCACCCGCACCGCGGGCCCCCTCACGTCCGCCCCCGCCTGGATGCCCACCACCTGCCCGGTGTTGAAACACGCGGCGACGACGTCATCCGTGCATAGGCCGCCGTGACAGCTCCGAGCGTCCGCGCACACGCTCCCGCAGGCGCCACAATGGAAGGCATCCGTCCGCACGTCCACGCACGAGCGCCCGCAGAGCGAGGAGGAGGCCAGGGTACACGCGGCCTTGCACTCGCCCCGCTCGCACACCTGCTCGGGGCCACACGCCACGCCGCCCGCGCCCGCGCACCCGCCACAGTGCGCCGGGTCCGACGCCGTCACGACACACTCCCCGCCGCACCGCACCGCCCCCGCCCGGCACTCACAGGCGCCCTCGACACACTGCTGCGTGGCGGAACAGGCCACCCCGCACGCACCACACTGGGACGAGGAGCTGGAGAGATCCACGCACGCGTCTCCGCAAGCGCTCAGGCCCTCGGAGCACAACGGCCCCTCGTCCGGACACCCCGCCAGCACGAGGCACAGGAACACCGCGAGGACCAGCCCCCCACATCGCATCGGCGTCATGGCGTCTTCCTTCCCGGCTCGAACGCGCCCGACACGGACACGTACACGGCGCGGCCTGGCAGCGGATAGCCCACGAAGTCCTCGGCGCGCGCGTCGAGCAGGTTGCGCACCTCGAGGGACACGGTGAGCTCCGGGCGCGAGCCGAAGGTGCTGGACACCCCCGTGTGGACGAAGGCCCGGCCGGGCAGGGTCAGCACGCCGTCCCGAGACAGCGCGTGGGCCGACTGGGCCAGCACCTCCACGCGCCCCATGAGCCACCGGGGGCCCGCCAGCACCCGCGCGAACAGCTTGTGCCGGGGCCGGTAGGGCAGCTCGCGCAGGTAGAAGCGCCCGTCGCGTTGCAGATCATCCGACACGGTGAGCGTGTAGCTCAACGCGCCCGAGAGGAACGGATGGGGCCGCCACTCCCCCTCGGCCTCGAGCCCCACCACGCGCGCCCGGACGAAGTTGTAGGGCCGGGCCGCTCCGGGAGGATAGGCCTCGTAGGAGATGAGATCCTCGTAGAGGCTCGCATAACCCCCCACCGAGGCGGAGGACACCTCCGAGCGATGCACCACCGCCGCGTCCGCGTACAGCGCGCTCTCGGGGCGCAAGCCCGGGTTGGGCAGGAGCGTGCCCTGGCGCACGTACAACTCCAGGAAGGACGGCGCGCGGTGGGCCCGTCCCACGTTGGCCCGCAGCTCGAGTCCCACGGGCAGGAGCAGCGTGGCGCCCAGCTTCGGCGACCACAACGTGTAGGGCCCCGCCTGCTCCACGCGCACCGAGGGCGCGATCGTCAGGCGCTCGTCCCACGCCCGCACCTCGTCCATCGCCATGACACTCGCGCGGAACCACGCGGGCTCGCCTCCGGAGGCCGCGGCCGTCTCCGCAGCGGACACGGCCTCGCCCCCCATGCCCACCAGCGCGGACAGCGCGTGCCGCCCCCAGCGCTTCCGCCCCTCCGCCTCCACGCTCCCCACCCGCTGCACCTGCGCCGGTGTCCCGCCCCACGCGCCTCCGTCGAGCGCCAGCCCGTCCCGCCGGTAGTACGCGCGCACCTCCACGCTCCCGCCTCCCGGCAACGCGCCCGCGAGCCGCACCGTCGCCGAGCCCCGGCGCGCGGACTGCCTCGCGTCCACGCTCGGGTTCTGCGCGGTGCCCGCGAGCCCCCGCCCATCGAGCGACAGCTCGCCCAGCGCGTCTACGGAGAAGCCCCCGCCCAGTTCACGCCGCAGCCGCAGCAGACCCCCCGCCCCATGGGCATCGTTGTTCGCGCGCCGCGACTCCACGAGAGCGTCCCCGGGCAGCGTGGGACTCGGATCGAAGAGGTAGCGGAAGTTGCCGCGCGACAGGCCGCCGTGGAGCAACAGCAGCACCTCGTTGCCCGCGATCGGCCCCGTGGCGGACAGCCAGCCCACCGCCGTGTCCCAGCTCCCATACGACAGCTCACCCGCCACGCGCGCGGTTTCACCCGGACGGCGGGTGATGATGTTGATGACGCCGCCGAGGCCTCCCGAGCCGTAGCGCGCCCCGGCGCCGCCGCGCAGCACCTCGATGCGCTCGGCCAGTGCCACGGGCACGCGCGACACGTCCGCGATCCCTCCGGCTCCGTTGAGCGGAATGCCATCGAGCAGCACCAGCGTCCCATTCGAGGACGCCCCGCGCACCACCACGGCCTTGCTCTGTCCGTAGCCACCCGAGTCCTGCACCACGACGCCGGGCGCGGTAGACAGCAGCGCCGCGGTGTCGCGCGCCGCGCCCGCGCCCTCCTCGGCGTCGATCACCGTCAGGGCCCCACTGGGATCACGCCGCGAGGCGGAGTCCGCGGGCTCGGAGACGGGACGCGCCTCCTCCACCTCCACGGTGGGAACGCGGAAGGGCTCGCCTCGCGGACCAGGAGCCTCGGGAGGCTGGGCGAGGACGGACGCGCTCGTGCCGAGTGCCAGGCACCCGGCGAGGGAAGACCACCGCATGGGCCCGCCTTCCCGCTCGAGGACCCGGCATGGGCCCCCAGGGGCGTGCCTTTCCTAGGGGGCTTCCCCCTGGCGCGTCAAGAAACTCTCGGGCACGGGCGTGGGCGTGGCGCGCGAGTGACGCGCCAACCAATCGAGAATGAACTGATTGAAGGCGGAGAACTGGAGGAAGGTGGCCATCACGTCCCCGAAGCGCAGCGAGGCCCGCTCGAAGAGCGGCGACGGGCGGCCGGGGATGAGCAGGGTGCCATTCTGCCAGGTGCCGTTGTGGCTGCCGCTGTCGGAGACGTACCACATGCCCGTCTGTGCCTCCTCGTTGAAGGAGGCATGCACACGAGACACGGTGGGATCCTCCACCATGATGTCGCTGTCGAGCGTGCGGCCCAGGACGATGCCCGTGGAGGGCGTCACCACGTGCGAGCGCTTGCGCACCTCGAGCACCAGCGGCTCGGCGACCGTGGGGCGGCGCAGGGACAGCCCCGTCATCGTCCTGCGGGAAAAGGCGGGACCGACGCCCACGGGAGTGGCCTCCCACACCAGCACCGGCCAGCACACCGCGCGCCGCACGGACTGGGGATCATCCAGGAACTGAGACGCGAGGGTGGAGAACTTCAGATGCACGGTTCCTGCCTCCAGCTCATGTGGCGAGGGCACCAAGGTGTGCACGGTTTTCAACCGCGCTAGCCCCCATGACGCGGTGGGACGCGGGAGCACAACGGGGCTCCGGGTGGTGGGAGCGCGCCCCGGCTCCGTCCTCGCGCCGGGATGGAAGAGGCCGGCGTGTACGCCTCGCGCGGGTGTCCTCCGAGGTGGGCCGCGCTGGCATGACCGCTGCTGTGGGGCGAAGGACCGCGCCACTCCAGGCGCGGGAGCGGGACAAAGGATCAGACGATGTTGACGGCGGGAAAGCGGTTGGCGGTGTTCTCCATCCGCGAGGGCAAGGGCGGGAGCATCTGGGTGCGGGCGGGCAGCGCGTTCGTGAACAAGGACGGCTCGCTCAATGTGTTGCTGGACGTGCTGCCCCTGGACGGCAAGCTGCACGTGCGCGAGGCGGCGGACAAGAAGGACTCGGCGGGAGCGGGCGGGGGCGGACGCTACGGCGTGGAGGGTGGACTGGACGCGCTGTCGGCGGCGGGTGGCCACTCATGAGAGGGCAAGCGGGCTGGTGCGTGGTGGTGCTCGCGCTCGTGGGGGTGCTCGGGGCGGTGGACGCGGAGGCGGCGGGCGCGAAGTGGCGTACCCAATACACGGGCCAGGTGAACCTGAACGAGGCGACGCGCGAGCAGTTGGACGCGCTGCCGAGCGTGGGGGCCAAGGCCGCCCAGCGCATCATCGCCTTCCGGGAGAAGCGGCCCTTCAAACGGGTGGAGGAGCTGGTGCGGGTGAAGGGCTTCGGTAAGAAGCGCTTCCTCCAGCTCAAGCCCTACCTCACGCTACAGGGCGCCACGACCCTCAAGGCCGAGCGCGTACGTGCGGAGGAGCCCGGCAAGGGCTGAGCATGCCTCAGGGGCCAGCTCGGACGAGGCGCGGACAGCGCCTCGGCCGCCTCGGTCAGGGTCAGGTCGAGCGTGAGTTGCAGAGGCTGCACGGGCGTGGCGGTCGAACACCACGGTTGGCAGCCCTGCGCGCGTAGTGGATTGCCCATGATCTCTTCCACATCCCACGTCAGTGCTCATTGGGACACGCTCCCCGGAGAGAGCTGGCGGCGTTGAAGGTCATGCACAGAGCCGAAAACGTTTGTTACCTACCGCAATCGGATGGGTGACGTTGTCGGAGAACACCTGACCCACTAGGGTATCTTGCGTCGGTCCGTAGGATCCGCGCGGACGGAACGGGTGGTTGGCGACCAGTAGGGGGAGCAAGGCCGTACTGAATTTATGTACAGCCCCCCCCCCCCCCCCCCCCTCCTAACGCTGTAAACACCTGATATTGCTGGGTTTTTCCTACCAAGGAAACAAGGCGTGGTTGGGAATGATGGCACATACCCCATGGGTAGCCCCGCAGCGACACCAACCAGGCCTTCACTCACAATGACCTACAATAGGAACTTTGATGTTGATGCCGTCCTCCAGACCATGGAGGCCATGAGCAGACACCACGCCGAGGGAACGCCGGAGGACGAGGCACTCCGGGTTTGTGCGACCGCGCTGCTCTTCGTCCGCGATGAAGCCAAGAAGCTCGAAGAGCTTCGCGAATTTTTTCGCAAAATCACGACCCCGGCGATTGTAGGCGTCCAGGTCGCACACACGTTCGCCTCGCGACAAGAGGCGGACGCGTGGCTGGCGAGTGGAACCGCAACCGATGGCCAGCTCGTCAGAGTCGCCGGACAGGGCTTCACGGTGGTGGACCATGGACCGAAGGGGCTAAAGCTCGTCCGGATACCGCTACCGGAAGAACTGACGCCTCACAAGCCAGAGCATTAAAGGGTGTTGAACCGTCCCGCGGAAGCCGCTGGGAGCAGTAATTGACGAGGCAGAGCGAAGCCATCAGGTTACTCGCCTGGTGCGCGGCCAGCTCGTGCGTGAATTGCACGAGAGGCACTCTTCGACTACATCGAGGTCTTCTACAACCGGCAGCGGCGGCATTCGACCCTGGGGCTATGTCAGTCCAGTGGATTTTGAACTCGCGGCCTTACCGCCAAGGTTGGCAGCATAACCCCACTGTCCACGTAGGCGGCTCAATCCCATACGTCCCCCATCGTCTGGACGAGATGGAGGTAGAGCGTTTCGTGATTGTCGAAGCCAGCGGCGACCAGGGTGTGGATCTCGTTCACGACAGGATCGGGCAGCACCATGCGCGCTGCCTACCACCCCGGGTCACTGGCGACCATCACCTGTAGAGCTCGATGTAATCCAACTCCGTGAACTGGGCCCCCTTCGTGAAGCGGATCGTGTTGGTGCCCGCGTTGAGGTTCACGGTGGTGGTGGCCGCCGTCCAGACATCGACGCCGTTGTTGGCATAGCTCTGGCTGAAGGGAGCGCCGCCATTGACCGAGATGTTGTGGCTGCTGGCTCCCCAGCCATTGCTGTAGAGCGTGCGCAGGGTATAGGTGCCCGAGCTGGGGACATTGACCCGGAACTCCACGAAGCTGTCCGCGTAGTCGATGTAGCCGACCTTCTGCCCGTTCGACGCGCTGGCATGGGAGGCGATCGCGGCGTGGAAGATCGTCGCGTTCTCGGCCTCGTAGCGGGGCAGTTCGAGGTAGTCCAGCTCGGTGAAATTGCTGCCCTTCGCGAAGGTGAGCGTGTTGTTCCCCGCGTTCAGGGGCACCTGCAGCGTCAGCGAGCTCCAGACATCCACCCCGTTGTTGGCATAGTTCACGCCGAAGGGCGCTCCCCCGTTGACCGAGACATTGTGGCTGCTCGCCCCCCAACCATTGGCATAGCGCACGGTGACCGCGTGCGTGCCGGCCTTGGGGACGTTGACGGTGAAGCGCACCGCGCTGTCCGCGTAGTCGATGTACCCAGCCTTCTGCCCGTTCGACGCGCTCGCGATGCTGGCGACACGGGCATTCGTCAACTGCGCGTGCTCGGCCTCGTACCGGGTGGCATCGGTCGCGCTGGCACTGATGTCGACCCGATCGATCGTGAGGTAGTAGCCACCGGAGGCGCCATTCTTGGTCCCGGTGACGCGGAGCTTGAGCGTGTGCGGACCGGCGCCGAGCACCGGGCTGATGTACATGACCTGATGGCCCTGGCGCGGTGACTGGTAGAAGTCCACGAGCGTCTCCGCTCCCCCATCGATCGAGACCGCCCCGATGCCATGCGAGGGATCCTTCGCGCCATAAAGGACGATCCGCGTGCCGTTGAAGCGCACCTGCACGGAGGCGTTGGCGGTGTTGGAGTAGTGATCATCTCCCTGGTAGCAGCCGACCCCGCAGGAAGGCCCGTAGCTCCAACTCCCGGTGTACTCGAACTGCTGGAGGCCCGTGCCGGTGGCGTTGTCGTTCAGCGTGATGGGGCTGGGCCCGTTGTCACCCGAGGGCTTGGTCAGCGTGGCTCCGAGGGACACCGGGCTGCCGAAGTTCGGCGTCCCATCGGCATTCCAGGTGATGCGCTGCGCTCGGGTCGTGCGGCCGTTGTACGTGAACTCGGTGGTGGTCTTCGCGTGATAGATGATCCAGTCCTCGGTCCCATCGGGCGACTTGAAGAACCCATGGTGCCCGGGCCCGAAGGCCCCGTTGGCATCGTCGCGCTGGAACACCGGGTTGGCCGTCTGTGACCAGGAGGCGGGGTTCATCACGTTGCTGCTCTCGTTGGCGGTGAGCATGCCAAGCCTGTAGTCCGGCTTGCCCGTGTCGCAAGCGGAGTAGGTCAGGAAGATCCGGCCGTTGCGCTGGAGCACCACCGGGCCTTCACGCACCTCGGTGCACCCAAAGCCCGACGCGGGGATGTTGACCCGGGCGCCGCTGATGGTCCACGGGTTGCTCATCGGCGCGATGTAGAGCAGGTGCCCCGGGTGTCCGGCCCAGAGGAAGTACAGCGAGCCGTCGCTCTTGCGCAGGACGCTGCCGTCGATGGCGTAGTACTGGTTGTTGGGATCGGTCGCGATCCGGCCCTTGTCCGTGTAGGGGCCCAGCGGATCCGTGCCGCTGCTCTCCAAGACGTACATGCGGTGGTTGACGTCGGTCCCGTCGTCCTTGGTGTAGTAGAGGTACCAGCGCGGGCCGTTCGGGCCGTTGAGCAGGTGGAACTCGGCTGCCCAGACGTTGCAGCAGCCGGTCCACACGGTCGTCGGCGTGGCCGTCAGCAGGCCCGAGATCGACGCCGCCTTCCAGATCTTGATCGAACTCCCCTGGGTGGTGGCCAGGTAGTAGGAGCCGTTGTGGTACTGCATCCACGGGTCCGCGCTGGTGTTCAGCGGGTTGACGAACGTCCCCGATGCGTGGGCACGCGGCGCGATGAGCACGAAGAGGCCGCACACCATCACGCGCAGCAGCGCAGCGGCCTTCCATGGGGTGGCTTGGGGGCACGGGGAGATCAGCACGAGAATCCTCCTGGAGGGGCGCCCATCGAAGAGCAAGGCCAGGTCTCGCGTCAATAAAAACAAGAAATACGAGACATAATCGAAATACTGGAAGAAGTGCGTGGCGCTGGCGAGGCATTTCGTCAAGGGATTCAAAATTTTCAGTAATTCCCGTAATCACGCCAGACCGAGGACTGGCGCACGGGGCCACACCTCCAGGGGAAGGCCCGCGGCTGCACGCGACACGCCGTGCCCAACCAAACCCAAGAGGAAGCATGCGTTTCTCGAGAAGTGGGCTGACGCGTTGGCTGGTGCGGGTGGGAAGTGGGTTGCTGCTCGCGGGTTGCGGCCAGGCGGACGAGGCCGAGCCATCCCCCGCAGCGGACAGCACTGGCATGGCCCTGGTGAAGAAACACGCGCCAGCGGGCTTCGAGCCAACGCCGTGCTGGTTCTCGTTGGCACCTGACCAGGTGGAAGACGAGACGGTGCGGTGCGGCTACGTCGCTGTCCCGGAGCGCCACGCCCAGCCGGAGGGCAAGTGGATCCGCCTCGCGGTGGCCCTCTTCGGAAACCCCGAGGAGGTGAAGGCGAAGGATCCGGTGGTGCTCCTGGAGGGAGGCCCGGGAGTTCGCGCCGCCTACCTCGCGAGCACCCTGACACGGCAGCGCGTGGAGGCCCTCGCCCCGGACCGGCAGCTCATCGTGTTCGACCAGCGCGGCGTCGGGGCGTCCCAGCCGGCGCTGGAGTGCTGGGAGGTCGGTATGCCGTATCCGGACCCGCTGCGCCGGTGCAGTGCGCGCCTGGAGGGCCAGGGCATTGACATCACGGCCTACAACACCCAGGAGAGCGCCGGGGACGTGGAGGCGCTCCGGGTCGCGCTGGGGTTCCAGCACATCAACCTCCGAGGCTCCGCCTACGGCTCGCGGCTGGCGATGGAGGTGCTCCGCCGGGCGCCACAGCGCGTGCGAAGCGCCATCGTCGACTCGGTGCTGCCGCCGCGGGACAACCTCTACCTCCAGGCGGTGCCGGGCTTCGACCGCTCCCTACGCAAGGTGTTCGAGGCCTGCGCCGCGGACGCGGCCTGCAACGCCCGCTATCCCGCGTTGGAGCCCCTCTTCTCCTCGGTGGTGCGGTCCCTCGACGCGCGGCCCCTCCCGGTGGTCTTCCAGACCCAGGAGGGCCGGAGTGGCCGCATGCAGGTGAACGGAGCCATCTTCGTCCAGTTCCTGCACAGCTTCCTCCAGGACCCGGCGCTTCTGGAGACGCTCCCCGCCATGCTCCACGCACTGAAGGAGGAGCGGACCACGCTGCTCGGCAACGCCATCGGCGTCTCGCCGGTGCTGACGTCGTTCATGCGTCTCAGCTACGGCATGCACCTCTCCACGCTGTGCCGCGAAGAGGTGTCCGCCACCACCCCCGAGGCGGTGACGGCGGGAGCGGCCGGGACGCTGCCGGAACTCCGGGGCTTCTTCCTGCCCACGCAGCTCGACATGTTCAACACCTGCGCCCAGTGGCCCGCGGGCACCGCGGAGGCTTCCTGGTACGAGCCGGTGGTGTCCAAGGTGCCCACGCTGCTGCTCTCGGGAGAGTTCGACCCCGCCACCCCACCGGGACTGGCGAGCGCCGCGGTGCAGCCCCTCAAGCATGGCCACCACGTGGTCATCGCGGGCGGCTCTCACGCGGTGCTCTCCACGCATCCCTGCGCGGCGGACATCTCCCGGGCGTTCCTGCGCAAGCCCGCGGTTCGGCCTGATACCTCCTGCGCGGCCGAGGGCCGCATCAGGTTCCTCGTCGAGCCCCCAGCCACCACCACCTCCCAGGCGGATGGGAACGAGGCCCGGTAGACGTCGGCGTCCCCCCGAGAGGGTGTCCCCGAGAGGGTGTCAAAGAACTCGAGCGACGCGCTCTGGCACAACCCGCGGCGGGAAGGAGAAAGGCGGAAAGGGCGCTGAGAAATCCCCTCGTCCCCAGCGAGCCGCCGCCTCTCGGAACGTTGCACCCGTGGGCCAACTCCAAGTCCTCCGTTCTCGCGCGAGTCCTTCGTTTCGAGTCCTTTGACACCGTCTCGGGGACACCGTCTCAGGGTCTCGGGCGCGAGTCCCTCGTTTCGAGTCCTTTGACACCGTCTTGGGCCCTCCTCGAGGAACATCCGCTCGTAGGTGGGATTGCCCACGTGCTCGGGGCGCAGCACCTTGAAGCGCCCGCGGCCACCAGAGCGGACTCAGCCCGTCAGCCGGTAGTGCACGAGGACGACTCTGCCCCCTGTCTCGTCGACATAGGAAAACCCCACATCGCCCCCCTTCCCGAGCACCAGCTTGGGATCCCTGCTGTAGCGCTGCTCGCCGAACTTCTCCTCGAAGACGAGGCGCCTTTCCTGCAAGTCGTAGATGGAGAACGACACGCCTCCCTTCCCGCGAGTCGCCTGGTTCTGCGCCAGGATGAGGTAGCGGCGACTCTCGCTCAGCAGCATCTCCTCAACACGCCAGTAACTCCCTCCCCAGGTCGTCGCAACCCCCAGCAGCAGTTCCTTCTGTCCCCGCCGGGGCTCCAGCAGATAGAGGCCCCCCTCGCTCCGCACGAGGGTGACATCCGCCTCGAAGAGCACGAATGCACCGCGCTCGGAGAGGTAGAGGGCGCTCTGAGAGAACTCGTAGTCCGGGACGGGCCGGCGCTCCAGGTCCACCGGGTGGGTCGGTGCGAGCACCAGGGTCTCGCCCGTCCACGGCGACACGACCGTCAGGTTGCTCAGAACGATTCCCTCGCGACTGGCCCCGAGGATGGCCTCGTCGAAGGTGTACTTGCCCGACTCGAGTCCCAGGCGCCGCTTCCAGGCGAGCTGGCCCTGCGCATCGAAGCCAACGAGGAAGGACTCATTCCCTCCGAGCCCCGCGGTCCCGGCTCGCGCGCAACGCACCTCATCCACCCGCGGCTCGAGCAGACGGGTGAGCCGCTGGTGCCCGGCACCCTCCTGGGTGCAGATGTCGGCTCCAGGCGCAGCCACCGGCGAGCCATCCCAGCCCAGGCGCCCCCCGGCCTCCCAGCGGGGCCGGTCGATTCTCAACCCCCCACCGCCCAGGGGCTGCGACTGCTCTCCCACCTTGATGACCTGCATGCCCGTCCGCGTCCGCATACAGCCGGCGACCAGTAGGACCACCGTGATGGCGAGACAACAGGTGCTCAGTACGTTGCGCATGTCTGGCTTCTCGGAAAACGAAGGCAGGGGCCAGCAAAGTGCCAGCCCCTGCCTGCTCAATCGCTACGGGTTGCCGCTCGATCTGTACAACGGACCATCATCCACCGCCGCCTTCCCCTGGCTATGGGGGACGGCGACCTGGACGCTCCCGGTGCAGCTACCACCCTTGCCGTCGCTCGCGGTGAACTGGACGGTGTAGACACGTCCGTTCCCATTGCCACTGCGCTCCGCCCGCAGCCGGGCCACTGACGTACCAAGACCCTCGCCGTCCGGTGTGGTGTTGCCGCTGCCCTGCCCGATCACCGGCTCATCCTGGGTGATGCCAGAGATGGACACGCTCACGGCGTCACCATCCGCATCCACGATACCGAGGATCCCCACGTCGACGAGCTGGTGGTTGGGAGGCCAGAGCGAGGTGAGGGTCGGCACCGCCTGCGTACAGACGGGCGGCTGGTTCGGATTGCCGACCACCACCGACACCGTCGCGCTATTGCGGACCTGAGGGGCGCTCACGTCCTGCGCGAAGAAGGTGACGGCGGTGCGCTGGCCCTGCGTGGCTCCCGAGGGAATGTGCACGGACACCGCCAGCCGGACCGAGGCGCCCGCGGCCACGGGGACCAGCGTCGGAGCGGAGATGGGCCAGCCGAGCGAGGAGGTGGCATTCAACCGGAAGGTCGCATCCACCGTCGCGTGGTTCTGGAGCACCACCTCGACATTCGCTGTCGAGCCCGGAAGGGCGAAGCTCGTCTCGGGGCTGGCGCGCACGGCGAGCGTCTGCGGGACGACGGGCGTGGGCACCTGGCGCACGAACTCGTGGCCATCCGGCGTCATGCCTGTCACCTCGAAGACGAAGAGCTCGCCAGGAATCACCAGCGGGCTGCGGAACCACCGCAGCTCGTCCACACGGGAGGGCACGAGATCCTGCACCAGGCTGCCATCGAGGCGCCGAAGCGAGAGGGCGAGCGAGCGCGGCACATAGGTGAGACGCACGTCAGCGAGGACGTTGGAACCCACCACCGGCTGGCCCTCGATGGGAAGCGTCTCCACCTCCGGCCGCTGCTGGTCATCCGCCGGCACCTGCAGGCGCAGACCATTGACGCGGAAGGACGTGCCGCCGAAGACGCGCAGGACGAAGGTGCCCTCCCCTTCCAGCCGGATGCTCCAGCGGCCCGTGGCGGGAGTGGTGACGGCGTAGCTCTTCACCGAGGTCAGCACCCGGTATGCGACGTCCGGGTCCGTGGACGCCACCGTCGCCCCGTTTGGCCGCCGCAGGGTAAAGGTGGGGAGCGCCCCCGCGCGCGAAGCCGTCACCATGAACGTGACCTTGCGGCGCAACGTGTCATCCACCGGCATCTCGAGCACAGAGGGGACACCGGCGCGCAGCTGCACCTTGCGGCTGAAGAGGATGGCGCTGTCGGGCTCGCTCAGCTCCAGCAAGGTCGGGACGACATCGTCCACCTCCAGCCGGGACACATTGAAGAGCACGCCTCCCGTCTGCTCGGTCACGGCCCGCAGCTGGGTACGAGCCGAGCCGGAGACCAGGGGATCGGCCGCGGCGGAGGCCACCTGCGCGACCGGGACGGGCGCCTCCGTGGGCTCGTTCACGGAGCACGGCTCCGCGGCGGTCAGACCCGCGAACTCCTCGGCCGTGCAGTCTCCGGTGAGAATCGCATCAATGCTGACCCCGCGTGCCGCGGCCTCGTTCACCACCTGGGGTCCGAGATAGGCATCACCCGCCGAGGCATCGGTCGCGAGCACAACGCGCCCCCCCTTGTGCATCATGTCCGTGCTGACGTACGGGAAGTTCAACAGGGCCGCCATCAGCGCCGAGTTGGAGGCCTCCGGGCAGTCATCTCCACCCGAGGCATACAGGGCATTCACCCGGGAGCGCAGCAGCTCGGCATCGCATGTGAGGCCGGAATCACTGACGGAGTCCTTGAACGTTACCAGGCCCAGCTGCGGCATCTCCTCGCCAGCGAGGACCTGCTCCACGAGCGCGCCGACCGCCGACTTCACACCGGCGAGGTCGGTGCCCATGCTGCCGGTCGTGTCGATGGCGAAGTAGAGCATGCGCTGCTTGCGTTTGAGCAGCTTGATGAGCTGCGACGCCTTGGGCTCGCCGAAACGAGCGCGGAGGTCCTGCTCGATGAGTTGCAGGTAGTCGAGCGTGGCGGACCCCGCGGCATTCAGGGCCGCGCCGTGCCGGGCCCCGTTGGGAACACTCGGAGAATCCTTGTTGAGCTCCCGATGGCAGCACATGCCCGCGGGGATGCCGCGGCACTGGTTGCCCGAGGCGATGCCCCCCAGGCTGAAGTACCCCGTCACCAGCCCTCCAGGAGCGAAGTCCGGGAGCGAGCAGGTCGCCGTCCCGTTGATCATCCCCAGCAGATCGTTGATCGCATGCCCGTTGTCGATGGAATTGGAGTGCGAGTAGACGTCCTGAACGGTGTGGAGCGCCTCGCCCAGTGCGTCGAGCGCGTCGCGCCGTTCGCACGCATTCAGCGCATCACCGATGTCCCTCCGCTTCTGGCGCAGCCGCTGCGACGCCGGCCCGAGCATGTTGCCGTCGGCATGGGCATCCTCACTAGAGGCCTCGAAGACATCCGTATAGTAGTTCGAGTCTCCGACCTCATCCGAGGAGTCCTCGTCGAACCCCTGGCCCCTCAACAACCGCTCGGTGAGATCCTCGTGGAAGCCTACCTTGAATGCCAGGGCGCCTCCGCCCAGGCCGATGGTCACCAGGAGAACCGCGAGGCTTCCGCCACGCCTCCATCTCAGCCACTTCTCGAAATACATTGTCCCCCCCTGTCTGGATGACCAGGGTAACCTACACCATCACCCTACGAAGTCTTGGCTCAATCAAACCCATACGTTTTTTTACTAACGGAAGTGGCAAGATTCACTCCATATGTATGAATCATCCACATCGTGGTAGCGCTCGGAGCAAGCGTCATTGAACCACTGGAACACTCAGAAGCAGCCGCTCCGGTCCACCAGCCTGCCTACCTTCTTGGACAGGTTGGCTCTCAGGTACCGCATGAAGGAGGCGAGCGCGGCTCCCCTCACAAGGCCGAGCGCGTACGCGAACAAGAGGCCAGCAAGGGCTGTGCAGGAGAGGAACGCGGCCGAAGGCGCTACCGGGCCCAGCATTGCCGGACCAGCAGCGCCGACACGCGTGCGCAGACCTCCTCGCGAATCCGCCGGACCTGCTCCACGGGCTTGCCCTTGGGGGCCTCCAGCGGCCAGTCGTCACGCTGGAGGCCCGGCACATGGGGCAGGCCTCACCGCCCCCCAGGGTGATGAGCCAGTGGGCTCCCTGGGCCAGCTCATCCGTGAGGGAGTCCTTCCGGCGTCAGTTGTCGCCGATGAAGTAGCTGAGGTGCGGCGGCTGATTGTAGCTGGTGTTCTGCCAGGCGACGCCGAGCCGGTACACCGGATCGTGCATCAGCGTGACGTAGCGGTAGTTGGACGAATAGGGAGAGGAATAGATGCGCAGTGCCGTGCTGTCGGTGGTCCGAACGATCAGCTCCTCACGCCAGTCACCGAGGATGTCGGCGCTGAGCACCGGGTTGGCCTTGGTGCCGTTGTTGGACGCGGTGCCCGAGGGCGAGAGCAACGTCGAGAGCGTCTGCGCCGTGTAGTTCCACTTGCTGATGGTGATGCCGTCGAGCAGTTCGCGCTGCTTGTCTCCATCCCACCAGATGGCGAAGTTCATCGGCCCGGGGCGCGTGCCGATGTTCTGGCCGGTGGAGCTGTAGAGCGTGCCCGAGTTGGACGCCCACGCCTCGGCGCCGGGGTAGCGCGGATCGATGTCGGCCGAGATGCCGCGGCCGACGTCGCTGGAGGCGGAACTCGTCCAGATGCGCTGGCCGGTGCGCGCGTCGAGCATCGCGGCGCCGATGCCGCCGTTGCTGCCCGGGCTCTCATGGACACCGAACCGTTCGAGGCCAGGGCGCGACGGGATGAGATCAGAGACGTGCATCGCGTCGCCATGGCCGAGGCCACTGCTCCACAGCCGCGTGCCGTTGTCGTCCACGGCCATGGCGCCGTACAGGATTTCATCGCGGCCGTCGCCATCGACGTCGGCGATGCTGAGCTGATGGTTGCCCTGGCCGGTAGAGCTCGAATCGCCGAGCGCCCGGCTGTCGAACAGCCAGCGCTGGGTGAGCGAGCCGTTGCGGAAGTCCCAGGCGGTTACGGTGGTGCGGGTGTAGTACCCGCGCGCCATGATGATGCTGGGACGGCTGCCATCGAGATAGGCGGTGGCGGCGAGGAAGCGGTCGACGCGGTTGCCGTAGTTGTCGCCCCAGATGCTGTTGAGCTGGCTCGGCGAAGGGTTCTGCGTGTCGGGGTGGCGTGGCACGACGTAGTTGACGGTGGACAGCGCGCGGCCGGTGGTGCCTTCGAACACGGTGAGGAATTCGGGGCCGGCGAGGATGTAACCCCCGCTGTTGCGATGGTCCGCGCTCGCGTTGCCGATGACGCGGCCCTGGCCGTCGACGGTGCCGTCGGCGGTCTTCATCACGACCTCGGCGCGGCCGTTGCCGTCATAGTCGAACACCTGGAACTGCGTGTAGTGCGCGCCCGCGCGGATGTTGCGGCCGAGGTCGATCCGCCACAGCCGGGTGCCGTTCAATTGATAGGCGTCGATGTAGACATTGCCGGTATAGCCCGATTGGCTGTTGTCCTTGGCGTTGGTCGGGTCCCACTTCAGCACGAGCTCGTACTGGCCATCGCCATTGAGGTCGCCGACGCTCGCGTCGCTCGCCACATAGGTGTAGGCGACGCCGTCGGGCGTGGTGCCGCCGGCGGGCTTCTGCAGTGGGATGTTGAGATAGCCGCCAGACCAGATCGCGGCCGCGGGGGAGGCCTCCTGCTCGCTGCCGTTCACGACCGCGCGAACGGTGTAGGTGGAGCTCGTCGTGCCCCGCGTGTCACGCATGTTGGTGCGGTCGGTGAGCGGCTCCGTCGTGAGCCGGGTGCCATCGCGGTAGACGTGGAAGCCGACGCCGGCCGGGTCCGTGGCCAGCAGGCGCCAGGAGACCAGGGTGCCGCCGCTCGATGCGGGCACGGCCACGACGCCGCGTCCAAGCGTCTCGCGCTGGTACTGGGCAGTGGCGGGAGTGGCAATACCCACGATCGTGGCGCCTGCCAGCAGGCAAGCGGCGCGGCCAAACAGGAGATGTCTGAGCATGATTAGGGGTCCATTTCAGGAACACGTTCCAGGACTTCGTTCTGCTCACCGGGCTGGAACTGTCGCGGCACAATGGCGGCCCAGGTGCCTCCGCCGGGGGAGAAACCTCTCGTGATGCATGCCCTCAATAGACGAAGGGCCATCCCTGGGAGTCGTAACCGATGAGGTTGATCCCCAGAGTGGGCGCACCGCTGTCCGTGTAGTAGTGATACACCAGCACGTCCGCGTCATTGTCCGTCAGCACCGCCTGATGCCCAGGGCCGTGGATCGAGCCGTGCCCGGCCAGGATCTCGGTTCCCCCGCCGGCGGTCATCGCCGTGCCATTGCGGTCCACGAACGGCCCGGTCACGCTCGTCGAGCGGCCGACCATGATCCGGTAGGTGCTCGACGCGCCCTGGCAGCACCGATCGAACGACACCCACAGGTAGTAGTACGACCCGCGCTGGGTGAGGAAGGGCGCCTCGATCGCTCCTCCGCCGCGCCCGGCGATGGAACGGATCGTGTTGTCCGAGCGCTTGCCGGTGGAGGGGTCGAGCGCGATCATCTTGATCCCCGACCAGAACGAGCCGAACGTCAGCCACCAGCGGCCCTGCGGATCGACGTAAAGGTTGGGATCGATGGCGTTGTAGTTATTGGCCGACGAGGACTCGATCACCAACCCCTGATGGGTCCACGAACCGGAGGCGCCGGTCGTGCTGGTGGCCAGGAAGATCGCCGAGCGGTTCGAGCCGAACGTCGAGGCCGAGTAGTAGAGGTAGTAACGGCCGTTCCGGTAGGAGATGTCCGGCGCCCAGAGGTCGCGGCCGCCGCCGGTGTATTCGGTGGTCCAGGCCGCGCCGTTCGGGAAGACCGCGCCCGCGTTGCGGAAGGCCGTGCGGTCGACCGACGTCTTGAGCTGCAAATTGGGTCCCGTGGCCACGGCCAGGTACGTCCCCGCCAGGGTCTTGACCACGGAGGGATCGTGGATGCCGATGTCGCCGGTGACGCGTCCGGGATTCGGGTACGCGGCCAGCGGGTCCGCGAGGGGGGCCCCGGTCGCGGCCATCGTCTGGGAGGCGGTGGTGAGGACCGCCAGAACCGCTAGAGCAGCAAACCTGTCTTTCCTGGTCATTCCCGCATTGTTAGCGCTCACATGGCGACCAAGCAATGTAGGTAATGGCCGCCCTTGGCTCACATGGCGGCAAGGAAATGTAAGCAATGGCCGCGCTTGGCTCCCCGGAGGCGGTGCGCTTTCGATGACGGTGGTAGCTGTCTGCTTGGACAGTTGTATGCCATTGAAGCGGGCCTGCCCGACCCGCGTGCGCTGGAGGCGAGCCGCGGGGGAGCGGGCTTCAACACCACGCGGCCTGGGAGGCCACACGCTCCCTGGGTGCCACGGGAGGCGTCATGTCTTTTGGACGCTCCAGGGACCGAGCGCGCCTCAGCGCCGGTTCACATGGGGCGCGGGCAGTGCGTCGGCCGCCTCGGTCAGGGCCAGGTCAGGGGTGAGTTGCAGGGGCTGCACGGGCGTGGCGGGCTGAGTGGTGGCCTCGCGCAGGGCCTCGAGCAACTGCCGCTGGCCATGGACATACGGGGCCTCGGCGCCCGGAAGCGCCAGGAACTGCCGCCCCAGCACCTCCGCCGAGCGTGTGCGGTGCTCCAGGTCCCTGCGCAAGAGGCCGGCGATGATGGCATCCAGGGCGGGCGAGATGCCCGGCACCAGGTGCGAGGGCGGGGGCACGTCCTGCTGGGTGGAGGCGATCATCAGCTCGGCGTCCGTCTCTCCGTGGAGGGCGGGCTGACCGGTGAGGGCCTCGTACAGGGTGAGGCCCAGGGCGAAGAGGTCCGCGCGGCCATCCAACTCCAGGCCGTGGGCCTGCTCGGGCGCCATGTAGCCCGCCTTGCCGCGCACCGTCTGGGCACGGGTGAGGGCGAGCTGCTTGGCCGCGCGCGCGACGCCGAAGTCCGACAGCTTCACCTCGCCGATGCGCGACAGGAGGATGTTGGGGGGATTGAGGTCGCGGTGCACGAGCCCGAGCGGCTCGCCACGGCGGCCCGTGCGCCCGTGCATGTACGCGAGCGCCAGGGCCATCTCCGCGCCGATGTAGGCCACCGCCGCCGGGGTCAGCCGCCGCACGCGCTGCAGGAGCGTGCTCAGCGGCAGACCATCCACGTACTCCAGGGCGAGGAAGACCGTGCCCTGGTGCCGGCCCAGGTCGAGCACCTGGACGATGTTGGGGTGGTTGAGCAGCGAGCCCAGCTCCGCCTCGCGCCGGAACAGGGCGAGGAACTCCTCGTTGTCCGCGTACGCGGGCAGCACGCGCTTGATGGCCACCTGCTTCTCGAAGCCGCCCTCGGGGCTGTAGGTGGCGCGGAACACCTCGGCCATGCCGCCCACGCCCAGCCGCTCGTGGAGGAAGTACTTGCCCATCACGTCCTTCTCCCGGATGGCGCGCAGCGCATCCCCGGCCTTGTTCATGATGAGCGTGCCGAGCGTCGCCGTGAGCGGGCCATAGGAGAAGAGGAACACGCAGCGCAGGAACACCATGGGCAGCTCCAGGGTGTCCGGGGCGTCGTGGGGCAGCCGGGGCCAGGCCACCAGCAGGTAGAGCAGCAGGTACTCCAGCGCCGCGAGCGCCGCGGCGAAGTACGCCAGATACCGGTTGGTGCGCAGCGCGCACACGACGATGAGCGTGCCCCAGGCATACGCCGGCGGCGTGGTGAGCGCGTACACGGCCCCGTTGAAGTACACGTCGGCGAGGAACACCACGGCCGGAATGGACACCGTGAGGGCGCTGTCCACCCACTGCATCGCCGGATGGAAGCCGCCCTGCTGCAAGGCACGCAGCATGAGCGTGTAATAGATGCTCAACGCGCCCGTCAGCGCCGCGAGGCACAACGACAACTTCCAGCCGATCGGCCCGGAGAGCAGCAACGCCGCCACGCAGCTGAACGACACCATGCCGCGCATGAACCGGGCGATGGACACCTCCCGGGGGACGACGTCCTGGGCCAGGTACTCCTGCAGCAACTGGGATGAGCGCGCGGCGCGCGGTGCGGCGGCTTGCATGCTGCCCACTCTAGCCGACCCGCCCGGAACGACCCGGAGTCGCCTGCCCGCGCGGCGAGAGACCTGCTCGGCCACCCCTTCCGCTATAACGGAGAGTCGTCTTGACAAACGGACATGTGCCGGGCACGTTAGGACCATCAATGCCCACTCCGAGCCGCCAGGAAGTCTGCTGTTGCTGTCGGTCCCGGCGGTGGGCGCTCGTCCGCCGTCAGCGTGGAGGCTGACGGAGGCGAGCAAGGAAGAGCCCACGCCCGCGAGGGACGGTGGGCCTTCGACTTTCATGGCTCTTGTCGGGCCTCGAATGCACCCGGGAACTCGCGGTCACCCGACCGAGGCCACCACATGAAGACTCATCACCCGCCCCTCACCGCGCCCCTGCTCACCGTGCTGCTGGCCGCCCTGTCCGTCTGGACGGGCTGCTCGAAGCCCGGCGCCGCGTCCACCGACGCCCCCACCCTGCTCAACGTCTCGTACGATCCCACGCGCGAGCTCTACACGGACATCAACGCCGCCTTCGCCAGACAGTGGGAGACGAAGACGGGGACGAAGCCCACCATCAAGCAGTCCCATGGCGGCTCGGGCAAGCAGGCGCGCGCCGTCATCGACGGGCTGGACGCGGACGTCGTGACGCTCGCGCTCGCGTACGACATCGACATGCTGCACGACAAGGCGCAGCTCCTGCCGGCCGACTGGCAGTCGCGCCTGCCCGAGCACAGCGCGCCGTACACGTCGACCATCGTCTTCGTGGTGCGCAAGGGCAACCCCCAGGGCATCCATGACTGGGAGGACCTGGTGCGCCCAGGCGTGTCCGTCATCACCCCCAATCCCAAGACGTCCGGGGGCGCGCGCTGGAACTACCTCGCCGCCTGGGGCCATGCGCTGCGCAAGTCCGGTGGGGACGAGGCCCAGGCGCGCCAGTACATCACCGCCCTGTTCAAGAACGTGCCCGTGCTGGACTCGGGCGCGCGCGGCGCCACCACCACCTTCGCCGAGCGCGGACTCGGGGACGTGTTGATCGCCTGGGAGAACGAGGCCTACCTGCTCACCCAGGAGGTGGGCCCCGAGCGCTTCGAGATCATCACCCCCACGGACAGCATCCTCGCCGAGCCGCCCGTGGCCATCGTGGACAAGAACGTGGACCGCAAGGGCACGCGCGCCCTGGCCGAGGCCTACCTGCGCTTCCTCTACACCGAGGAGGGACAGGAGCTCGCCGCGAAGCACCACTACCGGCCGCGCTCGGCCCAGGCCGCCCAGAAGGCCGGCAAGAGCCTCGCCCCGGTGAAGCTCTTCACGCTCGAGGAAGTGGCGGGCGGCTGGAAGCAGGCACAGAAGCAGCACTTCGAGGACGGCGGCTCGTTCGATCAACTCTACGTGCCCCAGGCGAAGTGAGCGCGCCCATGCAAGCCTCCGCGCGCCGCCGCGTCCTGCCGGGCTTCGGGCTGACGTTGGGCCTGAGCTGGTTCTACCTGGGCCTCATCGTCCTCATTCCGCTGTCGGCCCTCTTCCTCAAGACGTTCAGCCTGACGTGGGAGCAGTTCTGGGCCACCGTGGCCTCGCCCCGCGTGCTCGCCGCCTACCGGCTGAGCTTCGGCGCGGCCTTCTTCGCCGCGCTCGTCAACACCGTCTTCGGACTGCTCGTGGCGTGGGTGCTCGTGCGCTACCGCTTCCCGGGCCGCGCGTTCGTGGACGCGCTGGTGGACCTGCCCTTCGCCCTGCCCACCGCCGTGGCCGGGCTCACGCTCACCACGCTCTACTCGCACAACGGCTGGTACGGGCGCTACCTCGAGGCCTGGGGCATCAAGGTGGCCTTCACCCCGCTGGGCGTGGGCGTGGCGCTCACCTTCATCGGCCTGCCCTTCGTGGTGCGCACCGTGCAGCCCGTGCTCGAGGAGCTCGACGCGGACGTGGAGGAGGCCGCCGCCACGCTGGGCGCCTCGCCGTGGAGGACGTTCACGCACGTGCTGCTGCCGGCCGTCTTCCCCGCGCTGCTCAGCGGCTTCACGCTCGCCTTCGCCCGGGCCATCGGCGAGTACGGCTCGGTCGTCTTCATCTCCGGCAACATGCCCTTGAAGACGGAAATCGCGCCGCTACTCATCATCACCCGGCTGGAGCAGTACGACTATGCGGGCGCCACGGCCATCGCCGGGGTCATGCTCCTCGTGTCGTTCGCGCTCCTGCTGGCCGTCAACCTGCTCCAGCGCTGGAGCCATCGCCGGCTCGAGGCCCGGCACGAGTAGGAGGAGAGCCGCGCCCATGCACCCGGCCACCGTCATCCCCCAGCGCGCCCGGCGCACCGTCGCGGCGCCCGCGCTGATGCGCTGGCTGCTCATCGGCGGGGCGCTCGCCTTCCTGGGCGTCTTCCTCGTCGTGCCGCTGGTGGCCGTGTTCACCTACGCCCTGCAGAAGGGCGTGGGCGCGTACCTGGCGGCCCTGAGCGATCCCGAGACGGTGTCCGCCATCCGCCTCACGCTGCTGGCCGCCGCCATCGCCGTGCCGCTCAACCTGGTGTTCGGGCTGGCCGCCGCGTGGCTCATCGCCCACTTCCGCTTCCGGGGGCGGGACGTGCTGCTCACGCTCATCGACCTGCCCTTCAGCGTGTCGCCCGTCATCGCGGGACTCATCTTCGTGCTGCTCTTCGGCCGGCAGGGCTGGTTCGGCCCGTGGCTGGCCGAGCGGGGCCTCCAGGTCATCTTCGCGGTGCCCGGCATCGTGCTGGCCACGGTGTTCGTCACCTTCCCCTTCGTGGTGCGCGAGGTGCTGCCCGTCATGCAGGCGCAGGGGCAGGACGAGGAGGAGGCGGCGCTGTCCTTGGGGGCCAATGGCTGGCATACCTTCTGGCACGTGACGCTGCCCAAGGTGAAGTGGGGCGTGCTCTACGGCGTGCTCTTGTGCAACGCGCGCGCGATGGGCGAATTCGGCGCGGTGTCGGTCGTCTCCGGACACGTGCGCGGGGTGACCAACACCCTGCCGCTGCACGCGGAGATCCTCTACAACGAATACAACCTCGCGGGAGCGTTCTCCGTGGCCTCGCTGCTCACGGTGCTCGCGCTGATCACCCTGGCCATCAAGAAGTACGTCGAGTGGAGGGCCGAGTCCCCATGAGTGTCATCGTCGAGCACCTGACCCGGCAGTTCACGCAAGGCGGGACGCCCGCCGTGTCGGACGTGTCCTTCCAGGCGCCCTCGGGCGCCATCACCACGCTGCTGGGCCCCTCGGGGGCGGGCAAGAGCACGCTGCTGCGGATCATCGCGGGGCTGGAGCTGCCGGATGCGGGGCGCGTGCTCATCGAGGGCGTGGACTGCACGAACATGCCCGTGCAGCAGCGCGGCATCGGGGTCGTCTTCCAGAGCTACGCGCTCTTCAAGCACATGACGGTGCGCAAGAACCTGGCCTTCGGGCTGGAGACGCGCCGGCTGCCGAGCGCCGAGGTGGAGGCGCGCGTGGAGGAGATGCTCAAGCTCGTGCAGTTGGAGGAGCTGGGCGAGCGCTACCCCGGGCAACTCTCGGGAGGCCAGCGCCAGCGCGTGGCGTTCGCACGGGCGCTCGCCATCCGGCCCAAGCTGCTGCTCCTGGACGAGCCCTTCGGCGCGCTGGACAGCCGCGTGCGCGTGGAGCTGCGCGAGTGGCTCCAGTCCCTGCACGAGCGCACGGGCGTCACCACGCTGCTCGTCACGCATGACCAGGAGGAGGCGCTGGAGATCTCCCAGCACGTGGTGGTGCTGAGCGAGGGGCGGGTGGCGCAGGAGGGGCCGCCGGAGGAAATCTATGATCGCCCCGCCACGCCCTTCGTGGCCTCCTTCGTGGGAGGCACGAGCGTGCTGCGCGGCCAGGTGCAGTCGGGCCGGGCGCGGGTGGGCTCGCTGGTGGTGGAGGCGCCCCAGAGCGCACGCGAGGGCGAGACGGTACAGGCCTTCGTCCGCCCGCATGACATCACGCTCGTCAAACCGGCGCAGGGCGTGGGAGAGCCCGCGACGACCCTGGTGAAGCGGCTCAAGCCCGTGGGCGGCTACGTGAAGGTGCTGCTCAAGCTGCCCACCGGGGAGAGCATGGCCGTCGAGGTGCCGCGCGCCGAGTTCGACAAGCTGGGTGTCGTCGAGGGAGACCTCGTGCATGCCGACGTGCGCATGGCCAAGGTGTTCGTCGGCGACTACGTCATCTGAGCCGGGGGGCCTAGATGATTCCGCCGTTGGCGCGCAGGGTCTGACCGTTGATCCACGCCCCGTCGGGGCCGGCGAGGAAGGACACGGCCCGCGCGATGTCCTCGGGCTGGCCGAGCCGCTCGAGCGGAGCGGCCTTGGCGAGCCGGTCGACAACCTCCTGAGGCTTGCCCTTGAGGAAGAGGTCGGTCGCGGTCGGTCCCGGAGCGATGGCGTTCACGGTGATGGCGCGGCCCCGGAGTTCCTTGGCGAGCACGCTCGTCAGGGCCTCCACCGCGGCCTTCGTCGCGGCATAGACGCCATAGGTCGGCTGGAGCAGACCCACCACGCTGGAGGAGAAGTTGATGATCCGGCCGCCCTCGCGGATGCGGGCAGCGCCCTCGCGCAGGGTGTTGAACGTGCCCTTGACGTTGACGTTCATCAGACGCTCGAACGTGGCGTCATCGGTCTCGCCGATGCGGGCGAGCGACATGATGCCGGCGTTGTTGACGAGCACGTCGAGGCCACCGAACTCCGCCTCCGTGGCCTCGAACATGCGGCGCACCGCCTGCGCATCACTGACATCGGCCTTCACGGCGACCGCACGCCCTCCCGTGCTCTGGATGGCGCGCACCAGCGCCTCGGCAGGGGCGGCATCGCTCGAGTAGTTGACCACCACGGAGAAGCCATCCCGGGCCAACCGCTCCGCGATCGCCGCGCCGATGCCTCGGGATGCACCCGTGACGATCGCCACCTTGTCCTTCGTTCCGCCCTGCTTTGTCTCGCTCATGGTCTTTCTCCCTCGCCGGCCGTCGTCGGCATGGGAGATGTATCCGTCCGCGGACACGCGGAGACAATGAGCCGGGATGGGCATCACTGTTCAGGTTTCGCCAACAATGCCCCAGGCCGGTACTCGTGGATCCACACGAACTCGAAGCCCCAGGTGAAGAGCAGCCGGTGGCGCGAGCGGAGCACGAAGTCCTCGGCCTCGATGGGATGCGCCACCGTGAGGAAGCGCGTGCCCGGCGCGCAGGTGCGGAAGCGCTCGACGAGCTTCGCCTTCGTCTCCGGGGTGAGCGCCAGCCAGTTGGTGAAGACGTGCGTGGCGCCGCTCAGGTCCGCCCGGGCCGCGTCTCCCTGCTCGAGCGTGATGCCCGCGGGCACGAGCCACTTCGCCACGCTCTCCACGTGGCTGGCGATGAGCTCCACGCCCACCGCCTCCGCCCCCAGCCAGCGCGCCGCGATGAGCACCCGCCCCCGCCCCGCCCCCAGGTCCACCAGCCGGCTGCCCGGACCCAGCCCCGCCCGCCGGAACGCCCACAGCGCCGTCATCAGCGGCGTCTCGCCGTAGATGAGCTCCCGGAAGCGCTGCCCCGTGCTCTGCAGCGCCCGCACCACCTCGAACGTGCGCCGGGCCCGGTAGGGGGAGCGCAGGCGCTCGGCGAGCCAGATGCCCAGGTAGGGCCGCAGCAGCCGGGGACGCCCGAGCACCAGCACCAGGTCCGTGAGCCGCGCCAGGATGCCGACGAGCAGCGCCCAGAGCAGGACGACGAGCTTCTGGAAGAAGGGTAGCTCGAACCCGTCCAGGTCCTCCTGGTCGCGCTTCCGGGCTTCCGAATCGAGGGATGGCGTCATACCGAGGAGCCCTTCTCCCACATGGGCGGTGTGCCCCGAGGGGTGCCGGGTGACCGGCAGAATCCTCCAAAAGTGAAGTCGTGGGGAACTCAACGAACTCTCGTTTCGTCCCTCGGAGGGCACCCCAGCCGAGGACGAACCAGGAAGATCCTGGGAACGCCAAGGTATTGATTTTTCAGAACAGGTAGGACTTGGATGCGTGACTCCGTGCAGCGCCGGGCCAGGCGATCACCGGTAGAATTCAGGGACACTGTAGAAATGAAGCCAATCGACGAAGTGGCTGAGTCGCCCACTGCGGGCAGGGACAACAAAGCCCCTCTGGGCGAGGTCCTGGAGTTCATGCGGCTGCTGTGGGCGGTCGACCACGGGTTGCAGTCCACCTCCAAGCGCATGGAGTCCACGCTGGGCCTGACGGGTCCGCAGCGGCTGGTGCTCCGGCTGGTGGGGCGCTTCCCAGGCATCACCGCGGGCCGGCTCGCGCAGATCATGCACGTGCACCCCAGCACGCTCACTGGCGTGCTCAAGCGCATGGAGAAGCGCGGCCTGCTCGAGCGCAAGTCGGATCCGCTCGATGGACGCAAGGCGCTCTTCGCCCTCACGGAAGCGGGCCGTGCCATGGATGTGCCCGCCACGGGGACCGTGGAGGCCGCCGTGGAGCGCGTCCTCTCGCGCTTGTCGCGCGCCCGGCTCCAGAGCGCCCAGGAGGCCCTGACGGCGCTCGCCGAGGAGTTGGGCGGAGCGGAGGCACCCGGCGAGTACGCCCAGGGCACCTCCCTGTCCAGGGAAGAAACAGCCGTGGCGTCGGCCGCCGAGGACCCGGCCAGCCCCACGCCCCAGCGCTGAACGCCCGCCCCAAGCTTCCAACGCCGGACACGGGTGGCGAAAGCCCGCCCGCCCAGGGCGCATGACAGCGCACCACGCGCTCGAGCCTGCTACAGATCGGAAATAGGCGACCCTGTCGGGGGTTGCCACACGACCGAGCGGACGAGACAGCGTGAACATCGAACCCCCGCAGCCCCCAGGTCCCGAACTTCCTCCCCCACCGCCTCCGCCCCCGGCGCCTCCCGCGGTGCGCTCGCTCGGGCCGCGCCCCTCGGGCGTCGTGGAGTTGCTGGCCGCCGTGCGCGCGCGCCAACGCCGTCAGCTCTGGCTCCAGGGCGCGCTGCTCGGAGTCGCGCTGTGCCTCGGGCTGTGGGTGGCCGGAGGCTTCCTCGCCCTGCTCACGCCCACCGGAGGCCGCTGGGTGATGATGCTCGCGCCCGTGGCGGGCGCGCTGCTCGCCGTGGGCTTCGGCGTCGGACTCTCCCTGCGCACCGTGGGCGATGACTTCCGGACCGCGCGCCTCATCGGCGAGCGCCAGCCCGCCCTGTCGCTGGACGTGCTCGCCGCGGTGGAGCTGGCCCGGGAGCAGGACCGCCAGCCAGGCCACTCCCCCATCCTCGCCGACGCCTTCCTGCGCCAGATGGACGCGCGCGTGCGGCAGGTGGACGTGGGACAGGTGGTGGATGGCTCGCGGGTGAAGCAGGCGGGGCTCGTGCTCGGTGGGACGGTGCTCGTGCTCGCGTGCGTGCTCCTGCTCGCCGGTACGCACTGGCGATTGGGGTGGAACAAGGCGCTCGAGTCGCTCAACCCCATCGCCCAGGCCGAGACGCGCGAGCCCATCACCGGCGACATTGAAATCACCTACCGCTACCCGGCGTATACGGGGCTCACCCCCCGCACCGTGCCGGGCACCAACGGCGAGGTGAGCGCTCCGGCGGGCACCGAGGTGCAGCTCAAGACGCGCTCGGACCGGGAAGTGCAACGCGCGGAGCTGGTCGTCAACGGCGAGACGCTCCCGCTCACCGTCACGGACAAGCGCGAGCTGGTGGGCTCCTTCGTGGCGAAGAAGGCGGGCAGCTACCGCTTCGTCTTCTATGACACCGGCCGCTCTCCCCTGGCCACCGGGCCGGACATCCCGCTCAACGTGGAGGCGGATGCCCCGCCCCAGGTGCAGCTGCTCACGCCCGCGGCGGAGCTCGAGATCGATCCCGGCCAGCAGGTGGTGCTCAAGTACGAGGCCAGCGACGACTATGGCCTCAACGGCCTCGCGCTCGTCTTCCGCGTGCCGGGCTCCAAGGAGGAGTCGCGCATCCCCCTGCCCCGCCAGGATGGCCGCCGCGACAAGGGCACCTACAACTGGAACCTCGGCACGCTGAAGGTGCAGCCGGGAGATCGCATCTCCTACTTCATCGAGGCGAAGGACAACGACGCGGTGGAGGGCCCCAAGCGGGGCGTGAGCCGCACCCAGGTGCTGCGCGTCTACAGCGCCGCCGAGCACCTGCGCGCCGCGCTGCAGAAGGTCGAGGCACTCTGGGACCGGATGGTGGACCACCTGGCCGACCGGCTCGAGGGCCCCGAGCGGGAGAAGGTGCGGGATGCGAAGAAGGTGCTCGCCGCGCAGGCGGTGGACACCAACGGCCAGACGCTGGTGGCGGACCTGAGCACGCTCGCCCAGGAGCTGCGCCGCGAGCGCGACACCCCGGCCGAGCTCGTCACCGCGCTCACCAACATCGCCAGCACGCTGGGCCAGCGCGTGCGCGCCACCTCGGACTTCCGCCGCGTCTACCAGCGCACCCAGCAGCGCCAGGCTGGAGGTGGAGGAGACTTCGGCATCGGCGAGCGCCTGGGCGCGCTCGTCAACGAGGAGATCGTCGAGCTGGAAAAGGACGTGCTCTACCTGGAGTCGCTCCTGGACCGGCAGAAGCTCGAGGCGCTGCAGGAGCTGGCCAAGCAGCTCGCCAACGAGCGCCGGGAGCTGGCCAACCTCATCGAGGAGTACAAGTCCAAGCCCGACGAGCAGACGCGCGAGCAGGTGATGCAGCAGATCCAGCAGATGCGCGCGCGCATCGAGGAGCTGATGCAGCGCATGGCCGAGCTGCGCCGGGGCATCCGCGACGAGCACCTCAACGCCGAGGCCCTTCAGGACATGATGAAGGACCAGGACATGCAGAGCGCGCTGGATGACGTGGAGCGCCTCATGCGCGAGGGCAAGACGGACGAGGCGCTCGCCAAGCTCCAGGAGCTGTCCATGCAGATGGACGAGATGCTCAACGGCCTCAACGACGCGCAAGAGGAGTTCGGCGGCGAGCAGTTCCCCGAGCTCACGCAGAAGTTCGGCCAGTTCATGAGCGATCTGGAGAAGACGGCCAAGGAGCAGCAGCGCGTGGCCGACGCCACCCAGGCCATCCGGGATCAGGCCAAGAAGCAGAACCAGGACCGGCTCGCCGAGCGCGGCAAGGCGATGAAGGAAGAGCTGCAGCGGCAGATCGAGCAGGTGCAGAAGGACTACCAGGAGCTGCGGCCGGATCAGCTCAGCAGCCGCGCCTCCTTCCCGTTGGAGCAGGCCCAGTCGGAGCTGGAGAACGCGAAGAACGCGCTCAAGGTGGACGACTACGACCTGGCGGCGGAGTCCACCCAGCGCGCCGCCGAGGCCGCCCAGCAGCTCGCCCACTACGGCGAGCAGCAGCGCTCGCTGGACGAGATGTACGGCAACCCGCCCGCGGTGCGCCGCCAGTCGGAGCAGCTCGCCGAGCAGTTGGAGCAGGACGCGCGCACCATGGAGGAGGTCAATCGCAAGCTCCAGTCGCTCTTCCCGCCCCCCGGCTCACAGCTCAGCCCCCAGGAGAAGCAGCAATTGCAGCAGCTCGCCCAGGAGCAACAGTCGCTGGAGCAGCAGTCCAAGGGCCTGCGCCAGCAGATGGAGGAGATGGAACAGATGGCGCCCCTGTTCGGCCAGGAGGCCGGCGAGCAGATGGAGGAGATTGGCCGGCGCATGGGCGAGGCCGCGCAGCGCATGCAGGGCAAGGACGCCAACCGGGGTCACGGCGAGCAGCAGGCGGCGCTCGAGGGGCTGCGCCAGTTCCAGAAGCAGATGAAGGAGAGCCAGCAGCGCAAGGGCAAGGGACGCGGGCTGCCGCTGCCCATGGGCATGGGCTCGGGCCGCGGACAGGGCAACGGCCAGGATCCGCGCGACAAGGTGGAGATCCCCGACGAGGAGGCCTACCAGGCGCCGCGCGAGTTCCGGAAGGACCTGCTCGACGCCATGAAGGAAGGCACGCCGGAGAAGTACCGGGATCAGGTGAAGCGCTACTACGAGGAGCTGGTGAAGTGATGACGCGTGCCGCGAGCACATCCCTGTTGCTGCTGGCGCTGGTGCTGAGCACCCCCCTGGGTGCACGCGCCGAGGACTCGAAGAACGAGGCCAAGGAGCGGCTGGGCAAGGTGGAGTCGGCGCTGGACAACTGGGACGTGCCCACCGCGCGCCGCGAGCTGACGGCGCTCGAGGGCCTCGTCCCGGAGGACATCGAACCGCTCAAGTACTTCCAGGGCCGCGTCGCCTTCGAGGAAGGCAACTACCCGGAGGCGGTGGAGCTCTTGCAGAAGGCCCGCATCGAGGACAAGCCGGGCAGCTACCTGCGGCTGGCCAAGGACACGCGCGACATCGTCAAGGGCCACCGCCACGTGGAGAGCGAGCACTTCATCTTCTACTACCCTCCGGGCAAGGACGAGGTGCTGGCGCCCTACGCGCTGGAGACGCTCGAGTCCATCCACCGCGCGCTCGCCGAGGACCTGGGCCACCGCCCTCCGGGCAAGGTGCGCGTGGAGGTGGTGAACAACGCCCGCGAGCTGTCCAAGGTGAGCACCCTCACCTACCAGCAGATTCAAACGACGGGCACCATCGCCATCTGCAAGTTCAACAAGCTCATGGTGACGAGCCCCAAGGCCGTGGCGCGCGGCTACGACTGGCAGGACACGCTCGCGCACGAGTACATCCACCTGGTGGTCAGCCAGATGAGCCACAACACCGTGCCCATCTGGCTGCACGAGGGCCTGGCCAAGTTCCTCGAGTCGCGCTGGCGCGGCAAGCCGGGGCTCGCCATGACGCCCTCCACGCTCGCGCTGCTCGGGCGGCGGGTGAAGGAGGACAAGCTCATCCCCTTCGAGAAGATGCACCCGTCCATCGCCATGCTGCCCACGGCCGAGGACGCCGCCACCGCCTTCGCCGAGGTCTATTTCGCCATGGACTACGTCTACAAGACCCAGGGCAACCGGGGCCTGCGCGACATCATCCTCGGCCTGCGCGATGGCAAGCAGGACCGCAAGGCGGTGGAGGGCGCCACGGCCATGTCCTTCGCCCAGTTCGAGAAGAACTGGCTCGCGCACATCAAGCAGCAACCCTTCCCCCAGGAGCTGCTGCCGCCCGAGGAAGTCGTCCTCAAGGAGAACGCCAAGGAGCCGGACGACAAGAAGAAGGGACGGGAGATCTCCTTCGGCGACTTCGCGGAGGTGACGGAGATACCGGCGCGCAAGTCCGCGCACCTGGGCGAGCTCATGCGCGAGCGCAACCGCATCAAGGCCGCCGCCGAGGAGTACTCGCGCGCGCACAAGCTCGTGGGCGACAAGTACGAGTCCGTGTCCAACAAGTACGCGCTCGCGCTCTTGGAGCTGCGGCGGCTGGACGAGGCGGAGCAGGTCCTGCGTGGCTCGCTGCGCGTGCACCCGGGCTCCCCGACCACCAACGTGCACCTGGGCCGCATCTTCCTGCACCGCGCGGACTACCAGAAGGCCCGCCAGTCCTACCTGGATGCCCTCTCCTCGGACCCGTTCGATCCGGAGATCCACATCGCGCTCACCCGCATCCACGGAGAACTCGGCGAGACGGCGCTCGCCAGCCGCGCCCGCTCCGCCAGCGCGGTCCTCACCGGGATGACCCCGGACGAGGTCAGCGCCAGCGCCCGGGCCTTCCTGCGCGACGACTCGGAGCTCGTGAACGCCGGCAACGTCGGTGTGGAGACTCCCGAGGGCAAGGCACCCGCCACTCCTCCGGACGCTGGCCGCTGACGTCCCGGCGTCAGCCGCACTCCCGGTCCTGAGCGCTCGCACGTATAAGAACGCGAGCACTCACCCCCCCACATTCTTTCAGGGCACCGCGCCAGAGGTGCTCGTTAGTGTCGCGTGACGAGCTCGGGTCCGAGTCGATCCGGCGCATGCCGTGTGGTCCTTCACCCTTCAGAGAATCTTCCCCATGCCGACCGTTCAAGCCTACGCCGCCCCCAACGCCAAGGCCCCCCTGGCCCCCTTCTCGTTCGAGCGCCGCGAGCCCGGCCCTCACGACGTGCTCATCGACATCCTCTTCTGTGGCGTGTGCCACTCGGACATCCACACGGTGCGCGACGAGTGGGGCAAGGCGAAGTACCCGCTCGTGCCCGGCCATGAAATCGTCGGGAAGGTCGCCCAGGTGGGCCAGTCCGTCACCCGCTACAAGGTCGGCGACTCCGTGGGCGTGGGCTGTTTCGTGGACTCCTGCCGCGAGTGCGACAACTGCAAGGCGGGCGAGGAGCAGTACTGCGACCGGGGCATGGTGGGCACGTACAACGCCAAGGATCGCCACGGCGCCGTCACCCAGGGTGGCTACTCCACCCGCATCACGGTGGACGAGCAGTACGTGCTGCGCATCCCCGACTCCATCCCGCTGGATCGCGCCGCGCCGCTGCTCTGCGCGGGCATCACCACCTACTCGCCCCTGCGCCACTTCGGCGTGAAGGCCGGGGACAAGGTGGCCGTGGTGGGCCTCGGCGGGCTCGGCCACATGGGCGTGAAGCTCGCCAGGCAGATGGGCGCCGAGGTCACCGTGCTGAGCACCTCGGAGAAGAAGCGCGAGGACGCGCTCGCCCTGGGCGCCACGCACTTCGCCGCCACGTCCAACCCGGACACGTTCAAGAAGCTCGCGCGCTCCTTCAACTTCATCCTCGACACCGTCTCCGCCACGCACGACTACAACGCCTACCTCAACCTGCTGAAGGTGGATGGCACCATGGTGCTCGTGGGCCTGCCCGAAACCCCCGTGCCCCTGGCCGCCGCCCCCCTCGTCTTCCGCCGGCGCCGGCTCGCCGGCTCGCTCATCGGCGGCATCCGCGAGACCCAGGAGATGCTCGACTTCTGCGGCAAGCACAACGTGGCCGCGGACATCGAGGTCATCCCCGTGCAGAAGATCAACGAGGCCTACGAGCGCATGATCAAGAGCGACGTGCGCTACCGCTTCGTGATCGACATCGCCAGCCTGCGCAAGTGAGCCGGCTCGCGCGGTGAGCGGCTATCCTCGGGGGCCGTCGCCCCCAGGAGAACGCCCCAATGGCCGAGCGCGTCGTGAAGTGCCCCCAGTGCAACGCCCCCCTCGCTCCGGGGCGCTTCGCCCGCTCGGCCGTCTGTGGCTACTGCGGCACCACCGTCCAGATCGACCCGAGCGCCGTCTCCGCCGCGCGCTACCGGCGGGCGCTCCAGGAGTGGAACGACCCCGCCAGCCAGGGCTACTCCCACTGGTGGACCGTCGGCACGGGCCATTGGGCGCCCGGCCCGCTCATCGCGCGGGGGGAGGTCTCGGATGTCTACGCCGCCGAGCGGGCCCGGCGGCCCACCGAGCGCGTCCTGTTGAAGGTGCTGCGTGACCCCGAGCACGCGCCGCTGATGGAGCACGAGTGGAGGATGCTCGTGGAGTTCCAGGGGGCCCTCGGGCACGAGGCCCCGGCCTTCCTCACCCGCGTGCCCCAGCCCGTGGCCCACGGCACCCTGAGTGGGGGACCGTACGAGGGCCGCCAGGCCCTGCTCGTGCGCCAGGCCGCTGGCTATCTCCACACCTTCGAGGCCGTGCGCCGGGTGCATGCCTCGGGCGTCGATCCGCGCGTGTCCGTGTGGATGTGGCGGCGCATCCTGGAGACGCTCGCGGTGCTGCACCGCGCGGGCTACGTGCACGGCGCGGTGCTGCCCCCGCACCTGCTCGTGCAACACGGTGAGCATGGCGTGCGGCTCGTGGGCTTCAGCTGCGCGGACCGCGTGAAGGGAGGCCGCCTGCGTGCCGTCTGCACGCGCTACGAGGACTTCTATCCCGCGAGCCTCCTGGACTCCCAGCGGCCCACGCCCGCGGACGACGTGCGGATGAGCGCCCGGTGCATCATCGCGGTGCTCGGTGGAGATCCCGTCCGGGGCACCGTCCCCCGCTCGGTCCCGGGCGCCCTGGCGGCCCTCCTCGAGGGCGCCGCCGTGGGAGCGGACGGCGAGGGAACGCGGGACCTGGCCTGGACACTTCGCGAGCGCGTTGGTGAAGTGAGCGCCGCGGTCCACGGAAGTCCGGGCTTCCATCCACTCGTGATGCCCTGAGTCCGTCCCCGGCCGCCAGACGCGAGGAGCACGCACCATGGGGTACGGCAACTACAGCAACCAGGCCCACGAAGCCCTCCTGAAAGACCGCGCCCAGGTGCCGGTGCAGGAGGTCTTCCAGCAGCGCAAGTGCCACCCGCTGATGAACCCCAAGGGCCTGCGCGTGCGCGAGTGCCGCGACAGCGCCGAGCACCCCAACTCCCTGGGCATCGTCTTCGCGCTGGACGTCACGGGCTCCATGGGGACCATTCCCAAGCTGATGGCCACGGAGCTGCTGCCCAAGTTCATGAAGGTCCTCACCGACTGCAAGGTGGCGGACCCCCAGTTGCTTTTCATGGCCGTGGGCGATGCCTACAGCGACGAGGCGCCGCTGCAGGTGGGCCAGTTCGAGTCCACCGCGGAGCTGATGGATCAATGGCTCACCTGGAGCTACCTCGAGGGGCGTGGCGGCGGCACCGGACTGGAGAGCTACGAGCTGGGCCTGTACCTGCTCGCCGAGCACACGGCGATGGACTGCTGGGAGAAGCGCCAGAAGAAGGGCTACCTCTTCATGACGGGCGACGAGCTGCCCTATCCCGCCCTGTCCAAGCACATCGTCGAGAGCCTCATCGGCGACCGGCTCGACGAGGACCTGAAGGTCGAGGAGATCGTCGCCGAGCTGCAGAAGACCTTCGTGCCCTTCTTCGTCATCCCCGACGTGAACCGCCGCGCGAAGTGCGAGCCGCGCTGGCGTGAGCTGCTCGGCGACCATGTGCTGTGCATGGAGTCCGCCGAGGACATCTGCTTCGTGTCCGCGGGGGCCGTCTGCCTCTACGAGGGGCTCGTCCCAGACATCGACGGCCTGGGCCGCGTCCTCCAGGAGGCGAACGTGCCCCGGCCGTCCGTGCACGCGACGCTGCGCGCCCTGACGCCGCTGGCCGAGGCGCTCGGCCGCTCGGGAGGGCCCACGCTGGCGGGGGCCCCGCCGTCCGAGGGAGTCCTGCAGCGGCTCGTCCGCCTCATCAAGTGAAGGCTCCGGGCAACCCGCGGCGCGCCTCCATCGTCATCGACCTGGGCTTCGGGGACGCGGGCAAGGGGCTGATGACGGACTACCTCGTGCGGCGCGACCGGGCGTCGCTCGTGGTGCGCTACAACGGCGGCGCGCAGGCGGGCCACAACGTCGTCACCTCGGAGGGCCGGCACCACACCTTCGCGCAGTTCGGCGCGGGGACGTTCGTCCCCGGGGTGCACACCTTCCTCGCCCACCCCTTCCTGCTCCACCCCACCGCGCTGCTGCTCGAGGGCGAGGCGCTGCGCGCCCAGGGCGTGGGAGACGTGTTCTCGCGCCTGCGGGTCAGCGAACGCGCGCGCGTCATCACCCCCTTCCACCAGGCGGCGAACCGGCTGCGCGAGCTGGCCCGCGGTGACTCCCGGCACGGCAGTTGTGGCGTCGGCGTGGGGGAGACCGTGCGGGACGCGCTCGCCTGGCCGGAGGACGCCGTGCTCGCGGGAGATCTGCGCGACGTGCCCCGGCTGCGGCGAAAGCTCCAGCGCATCCGGGAGCGCGAGCACGAGGAGCTGCGGGCCCTGGGAAGCTCCCTCCCCGACAGCCCCCAGGTCCAGCGCGAGCGCTCCCTCTTCGAGGCCGAGGGCGTCATCGACGCGTGGATGGAGCGGGCAACGCGGCTGGAGACACTCGGACTCGTGGCCCCGGACACGCTGCTCGCGCGCTGGATGGCCGAGGCCCCCGCCACGGTCTTCGAGGGAGCACAGGGCGTGCTGCTCGACGAGTGGCGCGGCTTCCACCCGTACACCACCTGGTCCTGCTGCACCGCGGACAACGCGCTCGGCCTCATCGCCGAGAGTGGCGTGGACCTGGAAATCGAGCGGGTGGGCGTGCTGCGCGGCCACATGGTGCGCCACGGCGCGGGACCGCTGCCCACGGAGACGGAGGAATTGCGGCCGCTGCTCTCCGAGCACAACACGCTCAATGACTGGCAGGGCCAGGTCCGCTATGGCTGGTTCGACGCGGTGCTCGCCCGGTACGCGCTCGATGTCCTGGGTGGAGTGGACGTGTTGGCGATCACCCACCTGGATCTGCTCCGTCGGCTGCGCACCTGGAAGGCCGCGGCGCATTATCAGGACAGCCCCGTCACCCGGTTGGCCGTGGAACCGAATCCCTCGCTCGAGGGGCAGGCCGCGCTCACGCGATGGCTCCTCCACGTGACGCCCGCGCTCGAGGAACGCGAGCCCCGGGAGAACCTCGTCCTGGAGCACCTCGAGCAGTTGCTTGGCCGGCGAGTGGACCTCGTCTCAAGGGGGCCTCGGGCGGAGGATGTCGCTCCCTCGCCCCTCAGTGTTACCGCGCACGCTTGTTGATGGAGATCTGGACCGGCGGGTTGGTGGGCATCAGCCAGGATGCGCGGTAACTGTAGCTCGCGAACCCGGGCACGACGCCCAGGCCGGTTGACCCAACTCTCGGACTGCTCTACTCAATCGTCATGGTAAGTATTTCCGATGCATCATCCTCGCTTCGGCCCTCGTGTCCTGTTCACTCAGAGTTGGTGGCAGTAAACGCGTGCGAGCGCTGTGGGCGATACTTCTGTTCTCATTGCATGAGCAGTGGCGAGCGCTGCCAAGAGTGTCTCCGCCGGTACGTGGCGGCGAGCCCTTCGTCGGAGGCTCGCGCCCGGCGGGCCACGCTGTCCCTGCGCATGGTGGCAGTTCTGGTGGTAGGCGAGATGTTCCTCAACCTCTGGGCAGTGCTAGTGCCCGGTGCGCGTGAGTCCCTCAGGACAATGGAAACGCTTGCTACCATTGCGATGTTTCTGACTGGCGTGGGTTTGGTTCTCTTTCCTCTAACGACTGTCGTCTACTTGATGTGGATGCAACGGGCCGTCCGGCAGATGAATGCATGGGGTACCCATGTTGGAGCATCGCCAGCATGGGCCGTGGGTTGTTGGTTCGTACCATTCGTGAATCTCGTCAAGCCGCTCCGCATCATGCAGGGTATTGTTGAGGGACTGGGGGGCAAAGAGCTGGCTGCCTCACTGCATCTGGGCGTAATGTGGAGTGCATTCCTTCTATCCCGAATTCTGACCGGGATCGCCCGGCGCCTGTCGATGCCCCTCTTGCCCCCGTCACTCGCTCTCAGGGTGTACCTGATCGAAATCGGCTCGTGGGCGTGCACCCTCGTCGCGGCAATCCTCTGCATCCGGATGATCCGTGCGGTGCAGGTGCGGCTCGAATCTCGCCGGAGTTGGGCCTGATCCATCAGGAGCACCCCGCCGCTCAGGCGGAGGGCCGACCGATGCCGAAGTAGGTGAAGCCTTCCTCGCGTGCGCTCCAGGGATCGATGACATTGCGGCCATCGAAGATCGTGGGGCTCTTCATCGTCGCCTTGAGCCGCTTCAAGTCCGGGTGGCGGAACTCGTTCCACTCCGTCACCAGGAAGAGCGCATCGGCCCCTTCCGCCGCCGCGTAGCTCGTGGGCGCGTACAGCACCCGATCGCCGAAGTAGCGCCGGGCGCTCTCGATCGCCACCGGGTCATGGCATTGCACCCGCGCGCCCTTGCCGAGCAGGCCCTCGATGAGCTCCACCGAGGGCGCCTCCCGCATGTCGTCCGTCTTCGGCTTGAACGCCAGACCCCACACCGCGAAGGTTCGCTCGGACAAGTCGCCAAAGTGTTTCAGCGCCTTGGTCAGCAGGCACCGCTTCTGCCTCGCGTTGGTGTTCTCCACCGCGCGCAGCAAATCAAACTCCAGCCCCATGTCGCGAGCAGTGGCCGTCAGCGCCTTCACGTCCTTGGGAAAGCAACTCCCGCCATAGCCAATCCCCGAGTGCAGGAAGGAATAACCGATGCGCTTGTCCGCGCCCATTCCCTTGCGCACCTGCTCCACGTCCGCGCCCACCTTCTCGCAGAGCGCGGCCATGTCGTTCATGAACGAGATGCGCGTGGCGAGCATCGCGTTGGCCGCGTACTTGGTCAGCTCCGCCGAGCACGGATCCATGAAGATGATGGGATTCTCCGTGCGCACGAAGGGCGCGTAAAGCTCGGCCATGAGCTTGCGCGCCCGCTCCGAGCGCGTGCCGATCACCACCCGGTCCGGCTTGAGGAAGTCCTCCAGCGCCGCGCCTTCCTTGAGGAACTCGGGGTTGGACACCACGTCGAACTCACACCGGGTGTGGCGGGCGATGACCTCGTGCACCTTGTCCGCCGTGCCCACCGGCACCGTGCTCTTGTCCACGATGACCGTGTACTGCTTCAGCGCCCGACCCACCTGCTCGGCGGCGGCGAGCACGTATTGCAGATCCGCACGCCCCGTCTCTCCCTCGGGCGTCCCCACGGCGATGAACACCACCTGCGCGGGACTCACCGCGCCCGCCAACTCCTCGGTGAAGTGCAACCGCCCCGCGGCCATGTTGCGGCGAACCAGTTCCTCCAGGCCCGGCTCGTAGATGGGCACCTCGCCCCGCTTCAGCGCCTGGATCTTCCTCGGGTTGACGTCGATGCAGGTGACTTCGTGCCCCGACTCCGCGAAGCAGGTCCCCGCCACCAGACCCACGTACCCCGTGCCAATGACCGCGATCTTCATCATATGTTCCGCCTCTCTTGCCTAGGGCTTGCGTCCTGAGTTCACCGACCGGGTGTAGTCCTCCAACGTCTCCGCGCGATGCGCCGCCGTGTGCGCGGCCAGCACCCGGGCCCGTGCCTTCCGGCCCAGCTCCTGGCGCTCCGCCTCCGGCACCTCCTGGAGGTAGCGCCGCGTCTCCTCCCCGGAGCGCGAGATGAGGATCTCCTCGCCCGGCCGGAAGAAGGTGTCGAGCCCCTCCCACGCATCGCTGATGATGGGCACCGCGCACGCGGCGGCCTCGAACAGCCGCACACTCGGCGAGTAGCCCGCGCGCACCATGTCCGCCCGGGTGACGTTCAGCGTGAAGCGCTGGGAGTTGTAGAACGCGGGGTGCTCGGGCGGAGCCAGGTGCTCCACGCGCGCCACGTTCGCGGGCCACGCGATGCCAGCGGGGTACCGCGGTCCGGCGACCACGAAGCGGCACGAGGGCAGCGCCCGCGCCGCGTCGAGCATCAAGTGATCCAGCACCGGCTGCCGGTCATCACTGTACGTGCCCAGATAGCCCAGGTCCCAGAGCGGCTCGCGCGTCTGGGGCGCGTACAGCTCGGGGTCGCAGCTACAGTAGAGCGGCCGGGCCGCGGGTGAACCCAGCTCGCGCTCGATGCGCTGGAGCAACGGCCCTCCCGTGAAGGACAGATAGAGCGCGTAGCCGGGAATCAGCTCGGGCGAGAGGTATTCGAAATCCCTCCGCGCGAGCTTCGCCAGCGTCACCGGCGTGTCGATGTCATAGAAGGCAGACACCCCCCGGGCCGTGCGCTGCACCCAGGCGCCCACCTCCACACCCTGGGGCACGTACGAGCCCACCACGACCAGGTCCGCGCCGCGCACCGCGTCCGTGAAGCGATCCTTGAGGTCCACCAGGTCCGCGTACAGCTCGGTGCGCCCATGGGGCGGCCGGGGCATGTCGCGATTGGAGGCGTACCAGGGCACGTCCCGCTCGAGGAACAACACGTCGTGCCCGCGCCGCACCAGCTCGCGCACCAGTCCCCGATAGGTCGTGGCGTGTCCGTTGCCCCAGCTCGAGGTGATGGACAGACCGAGAATGACAATCCTCATCCGCTGCGTCTCCATGGCTCAGGCCACCCGCTCGTGAGCACCGGTGGAGGGAAGACCCAGCACCTCCTCCACCTTCGAGGCGCGATGGGCATACGTGTGCTCGGACAGCACACGCTGGAGCGCCGCCTGGCCGATGCGCCGCGCCTCGGGCCCGCTCAGCGCGCGCACGTGCTCGGCGACTTCCTCCCCCGAGTGCGCCACGAGGATTTCCTTCCCGGGCTCCAGGAACAGCTCCACGCCCTTGAAGGCATCCGTGATGATGCAGGCCCCCGCGCCCGCGGCCTCGAACACCCGCGTGGCCGGTGAGAAGCCGAAGCGGGCCATGCTGTCCCGGTTGATGTTGAGCACCGCGCGCGCCGAGCAGTTCAGCGCGTTGTGGTCCTGCGTGTAGACGTGGCCCAGGTACTTCACGTTCTCCGGCAGGGCCCGGTCGCCCCAGCCGCTGCCCCCCAGCAGGAAGCGAGAGCCGGGAAGGAGGCTCGCTGCCTTCAGGAAGAAGGCCTCCACGCGCGCCTCGCGGTCCGGCAGCCGGTTGCCCAGGAAGGCCAGGTCCCCCTCGAAGCGCGCCTCCGCCGCCACCGGGTGGTGGGTGCGTGGATCCAACGCGTTGTAGATGGGCACGCACTCGCGCGCCCCGAGCGCCCGGTAGGCCGACGCCACCGGCTCTCCGCCCCCGTATGTAAGGATGTGATCGTAGCGAGGCACCAGCGCCCGGAAGGGATCTCCCGGCTCCTTCTCCATGCGCTCGAGCGTGGCCGGCGCGTCGACATCCCAGAACACCACGTGGTTGCCCGGACGCCGCAGCTCCAGCACGCGCGCCTCGAGCAGGGCGTCGAACACGCCCACGCCGCTCGCCTTCACCACCACGTCCGCGTCCCGGGCCTCCTCCAGGCAGCGCTCGAGCGCCTCGGTACCTTGCGCGGAGTAGACGACCACGCGCGCCCAGTCTGGATCCGCCATGTCGCGGTGCTGCTGGCGCTCGTAGGCATCCGGCTCATAGAAGGTGACGTGGTGCCCGCGCTCGTGCAGCGCGCGGATGATGCCACGGTAATAGGTGGCCGCTCCGTTCCAGTAGGCCGAGACGAGGCTCGAGCCGAAGAAGGCGATACGCGACCCCTTGCTCATGGGGTGCTCCTCTCCCGCGCCAGCGGGTGACATTGTGAAGCGCTCAGGCCCAGGGACTGGCAGATGCGCAGAAGCTCCTCCACGCGGTGCCCACAGGTGTGGCGCGCGAGCACCGTGCGCCTGCCGTGCTCCGCCAGCTCGCGGCGCAGCCCCTCGTCGGCGAGCAGCGCGCGCAGGTGGCGCCGCATGTCCTCTCCATTGGCGGCGACGAGGAAATCCCGGCCCGGAGTGAAGAGCCCCTCCACGTCCGACCAGGGGGCCGACACCAGGGGGATACCGCAAGCGAGCGCCTCGAAGGGGCGGATGGTGGGAATGCCAGGCAATGCCTGGGTATAGGGCCGGCGCGGCACGTGGACCGTCACGCGCGCCTGGGCGAAGGCTTGGGGCACGCGGTGATTGGGCAGCCATCCCGCGTACTCGATGCCCGAGGCGGCGAGCGCCTCACGCGCGGCGTCCGGGTAGCGCACGCCATACACCCGCGCCTTCAGGCCGAGCGCCTTCACCGGCTCCAGCAGGAACTCGTGCAGTTCCGCGGTGCGCTCGCCGTCGCCCCAGTTGCCCACCCAGACGAGCTCCCTCTCCACCGCCAGATGCGGCAGGGGGTGGAACACGCGCGTGTCCGCGGCCTCGTGCCACGTCCAGGCACGCGCGGCCCAGCCCTGCTCCAGGTAGATGCGCCGGATGACGTCCCCGAAGGCGAGCACGCCGTCGTAGTGCGTGAGTTCGTAGCGCGCCATCTCCTCCCGGGCGCTCACGCCGCGGTGGTGGGTGTCATGGAAGAGCAGGCGGAAGGAGCCGCCCGCCCGGCGCCGCTCGCCCAGACGCCGCACCAGCTCCGGCGGGCTCCACTCATGGACGATGACGAGGTGGGCCCCGTCGAGCACGCGATCCAGGTCGAGCACATCGGGCGTGTAGCGCTCGGGACGCGCGGCCGGGTAGACGGTCCGCACCTCCTCCAGCACCACCGCCCCACCAGGCTCGGCCAGGAGGTTGCGCAGGCTCCAGGCGTCCTCGGGCTCGAGGACCCGCACCTCGTGGCCGCGCAGGGTGAGCTCCGTCACCACGCCGCGCAGGAAGTGCGCGTTGCCATGGTTCCAGTCGGACAACAGGGAATGACAGAAGAGAACGATGCGCATGAGGAAGCGAGGGGGCCGTCAGGAAGCATGTGGCGCGGGGGAAACCCACGCCTCGGAGGGCCGCGCGCGCAACGCGGCGTAGAGTTCGAGATAGGCCTCCACCATGCGGCGGGGCGTGAAGGTGAGCGCCCGGGCGCGGGCCGCGTGGGCCAGGTGCTCCCGCTCGTCGGGGTGGGCCATCAACTCGCGCAGCGCGCGCGCGAGCCCGTCCTCATCGTCCGGATGGACGAAGCGCGCGGCCTCGCCCCACACCTCGCGCAGGCTGGGGATGTCCCCGAGCACCAGCGCGCACCCGGCGAGCGCGGCCTCCAGGATGGACAGCCCGAAGGGCTCATAGCGCGCGGGCAACGCGTAGATGGCCGCCCTCGCCATCCACCCGGCGAGCTCCCCTGGCGCCAGTGTTCCGAGCGACTGCACGTGCGGAGCCCGGGCCCTGCCGCCACCTCCCGGGTGCTGGACTTCCCCCGCGACGCGCACGGGAAAGGGCAGCCCCGGCGCGACCGCGTCCAGCGCCGCCAGGTTCTTGGCCTCGTCCCACAGCCTTCCGGCCGCGAGCACGAACTCCTCCTTCGGGCCGGGAGGATAGGCCTCCGCCCGCCGCGCGTTGGGAATGACGCGCGTGAAGCGCAAGGGACCATGGAGCCGCTCGGTGGCGGCGAGCATGGCGGCGCTGGGAGCCACCACGCACGCCGCCGCGCGCAGCCCCCGCGACACCTCGCGCCGGTAGTGCGCGTATGGCTCGGGGGCAGGCTCTCCCTTCACCGCCTCCCACCAGGAGAGGACGCACGAGTGCGCCACCACCAGCGCCGGCGTCCGCCAGGGCAGCGAGCCATGACAGAAGCCATTGAGGTGGACGATGTCGGGAGCCAGCGCCGCCTCCAGCTCAAGCAGCCACTGCCCGGAGGCGCGTACGTCCTCCCAGGGCTCGTCCATCCACTCCAGCCGGTAATGACTCTCATGGAGGGTGAGGTTCGACAGTTGCCGTGCCTCGCGCCACTGCGCGGCGGACACCGATGCCCCCAGCGTCGCCAGGTCCACCTGGATGCCCTCGTGCCCGAGCGCGCGGCACAACTCCAGGGCATAGGCCCACACACCACCGACAGTGTCGGCGGTCATCAACACCCGCTGGACCGTCGGCATCAGGACACCTCCCGGTTCATCCCGCGTGGACCGCGACCGCGGTGCTTGTCATTGCCAGCTCTTCCAACCAATGGAGGAGCCGGACCACCCCTTGCTCGACTCCCACCCGCGGCGCCCAGCCCGTGGCGGCCTGGAACCCGCGGGTGTCGGAGACGTAGTAGCGCTGATCCCCGGTGCGCCAGTCCTCGAAGCGGATCTCCGGCTCCCGCCCGGTGTGCCGGGAAATCAGCTCGAGCAACTCCAGCAGGCTCACGGTGCGCTCCGGGCCACCACCGATGTTGAAGGCCTGTCCCCGGAGCTGCTCGATGTTCGTCTGCGCCAGACGCATGGCGCGCACCAGGTCCTCCACGAAGAGGATGTCGCGCACCTGCATGCCGTCCCCATAGAGGGTGATGGGCTGGCCCGACAGCGCCCGGAGGAGGAAGTGCGCCACCCAGCCCTGGTCCTCGGTGCCGAACTGACGAGGGCCGTAGATGCAGCTCATCCGGAACACCGCGGTGCGCAGGCCGAAGGAGCGCCCGTAGTCGAGCACGTACTGGTCCGCCGCGCCCTTGGAGCAGCCATAGGGGCTCTCGAAGTCGAGCGGGCAGCGCTCGCTCAGGCCCTGGGCGCGGAGGTCCTCGTCCCGGGGCACGTAGCGGCGGCCCTCCTGGACGAATTCCATCCCCGGCAGCCCACCGTAGACCTTGTTCGTCGAGGTGAAGAGCAGCGAGGCCGGCTCCTGCATGCTCCGCAGGGCCTCCAGCACGTTGAGCGTCCCGCGTGCGTTCACCTCGAAGTCGTGCACGGGGCTCTCGAGGCTGGTGGTCACCGCCACCTGCGCCGCGAAGTGGAACACCTCCGCGGCGCCCTGCACCGCCCGCCGCACCGCCTGCTCGTCCAGGACATCGCCCACCGTCACGTCGAGCAGCGAGCCATGACGCTCCTCGAGCCAGCGCAGGTTGCGCTCCACGCCGGCACGCGAGAGGTTGTCGAAGATGCGCACCTGGCGGCCCTCGCGCAGGTACTGGTCCGCCACGTTGGAGCCGATGAACCCGGCGCCTCCGAAGATGACCACCTTCCCGCCGTGACCGTTGCGTTGTCCCACCCGCGTCGTGCTCATACGGTCAATCCCCGAGCCTCGAGTTCCGCCTTCGCCTCGGCCACGCGATCCGTGGCCACCTGCCCCTCGAGCCATTGCGCCAGCTCGGCCAGACCCGTCTGGAATTCCACCTGGGGCTCGTAGCCCAGCAACTGGCGGGCGCGGGTGATGTCGGCGAAGCAGTGGCGGATATCACCCATGCGGTACTTGCCCGTCACCGCGGGCCGCAGGTGCGGCAGGCCCATCACCTCGCCGAGCGCCCGGGCCACCTCGCGCACGGAGACGCAGCGCCCGCTGCCGATGTTGATGACATGGCCGGGAGCGTCCTCGGACTCCATGGCCAGACGGCAGGCACGCGCCACGTCGTGCACGTTCACGAAGTCGCGCTGCTGCATCCCATCCTCGAAGAGGAGCGGCGCGTTGCCATTGAGCATCCGTGACGCGAAGATGGCGAGCACCCCGGTGTAGGGATTGGACAGCGCCTGGCGCGGGCCGTACACGTTGAAGAAGCGCAGCGCCACCGTGGGGATGTTGTAGGCGCGCCCGGTGATGAGGCACAGCCGCTCCTGGTCATACTTGGACAGGGCGTACACGGACGACAGCCCCGGCGCCTTCGTCTCGGGCGTGGGCAGCGGCGAGAGCTGCTCCCCGTTGGCGCCGCGCAATTCCCAATCGCCCGACTGGAGTTGATCCAAGGTTCGCTCCGTGCCGGGCACGAGCCGTCCATCCGTTGCGCGGAAGAGCCCTTCGCCATAGATACTCATGCTGGAGGCGACTATCAGCCGTTCCACGGGACGAGCGATGAGTGCTTCCATCAACACCGCGGTGCCCAGATTGTTCACCGAGGTGTAGTGCGCCACCTCGTACATGCTCTGGCCCACGCCCACGGCTGCGGCGAAGTGATAGACCACATCCACGTCCTCGAGCGCGCTCCGCACCGCATCGCGGTCCCGCACGTCGCCGATGACCAGCTCCACGTCTGGGTTCAGATAGGACGGACGCTCCCGTCTCTCTCCGTGGACCTGGGGAAACAGCACATCCAACGCCCGGACGTGATAGCCCCGCGCGAGGAGCTCATCCGCCAGATGAGATCCAATGAAACCCGCGCCCCCCGTGATGAGTACTTGCTTGCGCCTCATGCTCCCTCCCAGACAGATGCCGCGTGAGCCATTGCGGCTCAATGACTCACGTCAGTCGTGGCGTGATGGTTTTGTCCTAGGACAAAGGCGATCTACACCGGACTCACTGCCCCTGGGACAAGGGATTGAGAACACCGCGCGACATCCGTCGGAGAAGCGACATTTTACAACGTCCAAAGTCGTGCAGCCGACCCTACTTCAGATGTCGTGCTTGGAAACCACGGCTTCAGTCCACCGCGGAGACGGAGGGTGGGAGTCCGAGAACGAGGACACCTCGGGCAGCAGCCCGCGCGTCTATCCGTAGATGCGCTCGAGCGCGCCCGCCACCTGGACGAACTCCTCGGACTCCGGCTCGAAGCGGGCGCCCTGGGCCAGACGGGCCACCCAGTCCGCCGCGGCCCGGCCGCCCCACTCCTCCGGCGGCTCGGTGAGACGCTCGCGCGAGGTCCCTCGGAACAGGTCCGCCGTGAAGTCGTAGAAGGAGCCGTTCACGTTGCGGAACGACGCGCCTCCCCGGGTCCCATAGAAGGAAGCCTCGATGACCGCGTCGCACCCGGCGGACAGCTTCCAGGAGCACGCGAGCTGGACGGCGGTGCCCGGGGCGAGCTCCAACTGCGCGGCGGCGAAGTCCTCGACGGCCTCCGTGCGTCCGGAGAGGGGGCGGCCCTGGGCGAAGAGCTGGCTCGTCACGCGCCGCACCTCGGGAAAGCCCAACACCCAGAGCGCCAGGTCCACCAGGTGGATGCCCAGGTCCATCACGCACCCGCCGCCCGAGAGCCTCGGATCGTAGAACCACGCCTTGTCCGGGCCATAGGCGTTGTGGAAGACGAGGTTCACCGCGTGGATGTCACCCAGCGCGCCCGACTGGATGTGCTCGCGCAGCCGCCGCATCCCGGTGGTGAAGCGATAGCTGAGGTCCACGCCCAGCAGCCGGTCCGCCGCGCGCGCGGCGTCCACCACGCGCCGCACCTCCTCCTGGGTGCGGCCGAGCGGCTTCTGGCAGAACACGGCCACGCCCCGCTCCAGGGCTCGCACGGACTGCTCGGCGTGGAACGCACTGGGCGTGGCGAGGACCACCCCATCGAGCCCCAGGTCCAGCAGCGCCTCGAGCGAGTCCACCCGCACGCAGCCCGGCGCGAGACGCGAGGCCTCCCGGGCGGCGGCCTCGCTGGGATCCGCCACGCCCACCACCTCGGCCCGCTCCGCGCGGAGGATGGCCTCCATGCGGTGGCGTCCAATCCAACCCACGCCGAGAAAGCCCAGCCTCGGACGGAGCACGGTTCGCTGTATGGGATGTCCCTTCATACGGTGATGAGCGCCTTGAGGAAGCCCTCGGGACGGGTACGCATCGTCTCGAAGGCGAGGTTGAGTTCATCCAGCCCGAAGCGGTGGGTGAAGAGCGGGAAGGGATCCAGCCGGCCCGCGGCGACCTCGTCCACGGCGAGCCGGATGCCCTCCACGTAGACCTTGGGATCGCGCTCGTGCGCGTTGACGACGTCCAGGCCCCGCCAGTTCCACAGTTGCATGTTCACCTGGCGCGGTCCGTCCTGGTGGTAGCCTGCGATGATGAGCTTGCCGCGCTCGCGCGTGAGCTCGCCGGCGAGCGCCAGCGGCCACTGCTCGCCCACCACCTCGATGACCCGGTCGCAGAAGGTGCCCTGGGTGAGCGACTTCACGCGCTCGATGATCTTGGCGTGGTCATCCATGGGAATGCACTCGGCGGCGCCGTACAGGCGCGCCAGCTCGAGTGCGTAGGGCCGGCGGGTGATGGCGAGCACGCGCGCCCCGGCGTTCGTCGCCAGCCGTGTCACCAGCGCTCCGAGAAAGCCAATGCCGAGGATGGCCACCGTCTGTCCGGCCTGAATGTCCGCGCGGCGGAAGATGTTCATGGCACAGCCCAGCGGCTCGCCCGGGAAGGGCTTGCCCGCGAGCGCCGGAGGCAGCAGCACCGCCGCGTCCGTGCCCACCACGTCGTATTCGGCATACGCGGCCGAGGACAGGGCCGCCACGCGCTGGCCCACCTGGAAGCCCGTCACGCCACTGCCCACCGCGTCCACCACGCCCCAGCCCTCATGACCCGGGGCGCCCGGCTGCATGGGATAGCGGAACCACTCACGCCCTTCCCAGACGGGGAGGTTGGAACCACACACCCCACAGCCCTCGAGCTTCACCCGCAGGGTGCCCGGCCCCGGCTCGGGCCGCGCCACGCGCTGAACCCGGGCGCCCCTGGGCCCCGCGAGCACCGCCGCATCCATTGTCGCGCTCGACATTCCCACCTCCATACCGTCGTTGCCTCCTACTTCGCGTAACGGCGCGTCATGCGCGCGCAGAACTCGGCGAACTCCTCGACCTGTTGGGGCGGACTCGTGTGGTGATCGTTGATGCCGCGCGAGCCCGGGGTGAAGCAATACGTCAGCGTCACATCGAAGTCGTCGAGCACGCTCATCTGCCGGTCGAACCAGGCCTCCGCGTTGGGCCGGTGGCTGTCCGCCCAGCTCAGGCCCGTGCGCAGCTTCTTGACGCCCAGCTTCTTGAGCCACGCCACCGCGTCCTCCAGCCGGGGATCCTCGAAGTGGAACCACTGGCAGATGCCCAGCTGGGGCGTGTAGTCCGCCAGGTGGCGCAGCGCGCGCTTGGGCGTGCCGTCCTCCGTGAGAAGCCCCATGTAGAAGTGCCGGTAGTACGACGAGCCCTCGGCCTCGCGGTGGCGCGTGGTCGCCGGCCACGCCTTCGGCAGATCATAGAGGCTGTACCAGAACACCCGGTCCACCTGGCCGAGCAGCAGCTCCGCGGTGCGCCGCAGGCCGAACTCCTGCACCTCCTCGGCACCAAAGGTGGAGACGCCCACCTCGGTCACCCAGACGGGGTGGCGCGAGGCGGCTCGCACCTCGGCGATGCGCTCGGGCCACTCGTGGATCTGCCAGTGATTCCAATCGAGTGGAAAGCCATGCACCGCCACGACATCCACCTCGTCCAGCGCGCCCAGGTCGGACATCCGGCGGAGGAAGGGGACATCAATGGGAGACATGCCCCCGAGGACCCGGGTGAGCAATGGATTCTCCGCTCGCACCGCCGCTCCGGCGAGGCGCACCATGCGCGAGAAGATGCTCCAATCCTTGTCGATCCCGAAGTCCCAGTGGGACATGTTGTTGGGCTCGTTCCACAACTTGATGGCTTCGATCATTGGAAGCGCCAGGATTCGCACGAAGCGCGAGAAGTGACGCGAGACATTCCACGAACAGACCACTACAGGACACCTCGGAAGTCACCCGGTCGACATGACCTCGCAGGACACCCTCTCCATGCCATGGTGGTGTGTACATGGTCCGCCAGCCGCCGCGGACCACACCTCGAGGAACAGATGAAACGATCGACCTCCCTTCCTCCCCCTGGAGGAAAACTCGCCGTCCTGCTGCCAGGAATGGGCGCCGTGGCCAGCACGTTCATCGCGGGCGTCCTGCTGGCCCGCCGGGGCCTGGGACTGCCGGTGGGCTCGCTCACGCAGATGGGCGGCCTGCGCGTGGGCGGCGAGCAGGTGCGCTTGAGCCAATATCTGCCATTGGCCCGCCTGGACCAGCTCGTCTTCGGTGGCTGGGACATCTTCCCCGAGAATGCCCATGAAGCGGCCCTCCATTCCAAGGTGCTGGAGCCCGCGCAGCTCGAGCCCGTGCGCGCGGAGCTGGAAGCCATCCGGCCCATGAAGGGCGTCTTCCATCCTCAATACGTGAAGCGGCTGCACGGCACGCACGTGAAGACGGGCGCGACCAAGGCGGATCTGGTGGAGCAGGTGCGCCAGGACATCCGTGCCTTCCTGCGTGACAAGGATTGCACCCGCGCGGTGGCCATCTGGTGCGGCTCCACCGAGACCTATGTCGCGGCCGATCTGGTGCACGCCTCCCGCCGCGCCTTCGAGGCCGGGCTGCTCAAGAACGATCCCTCCATCACCAATTCGCAGCTCTACGCCTGGGCCTGCATCCAGGAAGGGGTGGCCTTCGCCAATGGCTCACCCAACCTCGCGGTGGACTTCCCCGCCGCCGCCGAGCTCGCGCGCCACCACGAGGTGGCGCTCGCCGGCAAGGACTTCAAGACGGGTCAGACCCTGATGAAGACCGTCATCGCCCCCGCCCTCAAGGCCCGCATGCTCGGGGTGCGCGGATGGTTCTCCACCAACATCCTCGGCAACCGCGATGGCGAGGTGCTCGACGATCCCGAGTCCTTCCGCTCCAAGGAGCTCACCAAGCGCGGCGTGCTCGAGGAGATCCTCCAGACGGGCGACCACCCGGAGCTCTACGGAGACCTCTTCCACAAGGTGCGCATCGAGTACTACCCGCCGCGGGGCGACGCCAAGGAGGGCTGGGACAACATCGATCTCTTCGGCTGGCTGGGCTACCCCATGCAGATGAAGCTCGACTTCCTGTGCCGCGACTCCATCCTCGCGGCGCCCATCGTGCTCGACCTGGCGCTGCTGATGGACCTGGCGCAGCGCGCGGGCCGCATCGGCACGCAGGACTGGCTCGGCTTCTACTTCAAGAGCCCCATGACGGATCCGGGCCGCGCCGCCGAGCATGAGCTCTTCCTGCAGGAGCGGCGGCTCAAGAACACCCTGCGCGCGATGATGGGGGACGAGGCCCGGGGCCCGTCCAGCACCGAGAGCGACGGCTGAGCCCGCCCCTCGCGTCAGCCCGCGCGCAAGAGCCGCGCCCAGGAGTCCACGGGCTGCACGCGCAGCGTGGCGTAGAGCTCCAGGTACGCCTCCGCCATGCGGCGGGGCGAGAAGGTGAGCGCCCGGGTGCGGGCCCGGTGGGCCCGGCATTCGCGCTCGGTGGGGTGGGACATCAACCAGCGCAGGGCCTGCGCGAGCCCCTCCACGTCATCCGGATGGACGAAGAGCGCGGCGTCTCCCCACACCTCGCGCAGGCTCGGAAGGTCTCCGAGCACCAGCGCGCACCCGGCGAGCGCGGCCTCCAGCACGGACAGCCCGAAGGGCTCGTAGCGCGCGGGCAGCGCGAACACGGCCGCCCGGGACATCCACCCGGCGAGTTCCTCCTCCGACAGCACCCCCAGCGACTCCGCCTGAATGGTGCGAGGCGCCTGCCCCGCGATGCGCACCGGCACGGAGAGCCTCGGCGCGATGGCCTCCAGCGCCTCCAGATTCTTGGTGCCGTCCCACACCCGGCATGAGGAGAACACGAAGGGCTCCTTCGCATCCGGGAGGAAGGCCTCCGCGCGCCGCGCGGGGGGAATGACGCGCGAGGAGAGAAAGGGGCCATGGTGCCGCTCGACGGAGGCGAGCAGGGCGGAGGTGGGCGCCACCACGCACCCCGCCGCGCGCAGGCCCCGCGTCGTCTCCCACCAGTGATGCGCACAGCGCTCGGGCGAGCGCTCTCCCGGGAGGGCCTCGCCCCACGACAGGGGACACGTGCGCGCCACCACCAGCGTCGGTGCCTTCCAGGCCAGCTCTCCATGGCTGGCGATATGGAGGTGGACGATGTCGGGGGCGAGTTGCTCCTCCAACTCCAGCAGCCACGCCTCCCACACCTCCGCCTGGCAGGGGCTCTCGTGGAGGACGAGGCCGGGCACGTCCCGCGCCTCCATCTCCCGGGCGGTGGACAGGGGTCCTCCCAGCAGCGCCAGGTCCACCCGCACGCCCCGGGCCGCCAATGCCCGGCACAGCTCCAGCGAGTCCGTCCACACTCCGCTCACCGCGTCCGTGGTCATCAACACCCGCTGGACCGGCGGGGTCATGGAGTTCCGTGACTGCTCCCTCATGGGACTCGAGGGTCCGCCTGTTTCCGGGCTCCGGCGCGGCATGGTGCCTCCCATCGGACACGCGCCCCCCACCCCCCGCGCGGCCCGGGTTCAAGGTCCAGGAGCCGATCACGGGGCGAGGGCTCCAGCACCTCGCGAAAACAGTAACCACGGCGATTCCCGATGTGGCGTGGAATCGGCGCCTTTCCTTCGTTCCGAGGAGCGTCTGGCGGTGGGAGTCACTGCCATCACCCTCGGGGGCAGGAGGAGCCGGCGATGTCGGCGGGAGGACAGACGGGCGCCTCCCGCGGTGGGTGGCTCACTCCGCCGCGCGCACCTGGAAGCCGAGGCGCGGGAAGTGGACGACCAGTTCGCCCGCGCGCGCATCGGTGCGCCGGATGGCGAGCTCGTTCGGACGCGACAGCACGAACTCGCCTTCCACCGGATCCTTGCCGTAGTCCGTGGCCGACACCTTCACGCGCGCGCCCTTCGCCAGCCCCTGCTGCTCCACGAAGGGCTCGTCGGCGAGGGGCTCGGGCCGGCCGCGCGCGGCGATCGCGATGGCCTCCGTGCTCGACAGTTGCTCGGGCGCGCCCTGGCCGAACGTCTGGAAGCGATCGAGGAAGCCCTTCACGTGTGGGGACTCGTCGAGGATGCCCGAGACCGCCTTCACCTGCTGGACGAACCAGAGGCAGTGGTAGACGGAGAAGTCGGCGAGGCTCGGGGCCTGGCCGAACAGCCACGGCCGGCCATCCGCCAGCCGCGCGTCGAGCTGCTGGAGGTACAGGCGCAGCGCCCCCGTGGCCTCCTGGGGATTCATGCCCGGCGAGCTGGCGCCAGCGCTCAGGGCGGCGCGATCGGCCAGGAAGGCCTTGATGTGCTCCGGGGGCAGGTTGCCGAAGAGGCTGTGCACGCCCGCGGGCTGGAAGATGTGGCCCACGGCGGCGGCGAACAGCGAGGAGTCCGCCCACTGCGCCACGAGGCGCCCCAGCCCCGCGGACTCGGGCGGGTGGAGCGTGGGCGTGGGCGCGAGCCGCTCCAGCACGTCCGCGATGAGCGCCGAGTCGCAGTAGATGTCCGAGCCGATCTGCAGGAAGGGCGTCTTGCGGTAGCCGCCCGTGAGCGCCACCACGTCGGGCTTGGGCATGATGACGGGGATGACCACCGAGGACCAGCGCAGCCCCTTGAAGCCGAGGATGGCGCGGATCTTCTCGGAGAAGGGCGAGCTCGGGTAGTGGTGGAGGATGAGCTGGGGCACGTGGACTCCTGGTGAAGAGGGAGCGGCCATCTGAGCGATCGCCTCCAAGCCCGTCAACACGGTGGGCGTGACAGGTCCGGGGGCTGGGAGCATAAGGACAGTCGTGACACCTCCCCCGCCGTCCACCGAGGCCCCGCGCCCCTCCTCCACGACTGGCTCCCGGCTGGCCTCCCTCGCGGTGGCCAGCGCGCTGTTCATGGAGTTCATCGACTCCACGGCGCTGTCCACCGCGCTGCCTGCTCTGTCCACGGCGTTCGGCAGCGATCCGGTGCACCTGAAGCTGGCCCTGACGTCCTACATCCTCGCGCTGGCGGTGGTCGCGCCGGCGAGCGGGTGGATCGCCGACCGCTACGGGCCCCGGCGCGTGTTCATGACGGCCATGGGGGTGTTCCTCGTGGGCTCGGTGCTCTGTGGCTTCTCGCGCTCACTGGCCGAGCTCGTCGTCTTCCGCACGCTCCAGGGAGTCGGAGGCGCGCTGATGGTGCCGGTGGGCCGGCTCATCGTCGTGAGCTCGGCGCCGCGCGAGCGGCTGGTGTCGGCGATGAGCTGGTTCACCATGCCCGCGCTGGTCGGTCCGCTGGTGGGGCCGCCCCTGGCCGGCTTCATCCTGAAGATCGCGGACTGGCCGTGGATCTTCTTCATCAACGTGCCGGTGGGACTGCTCGGCATGCTCGCGGTGCTGCGCTTCGTGCCGCCCCTGCACCAGCCGTATCCGGGCCGGTTCGACAGGAAGGGCTTCCTCCTGGCGGCCACCGCCATCACCTCGCTGGTGGGCGCGTCCGAGGTGGTGGGCATGGGGCTGGTGCCGGTGGCCGTGCAGCTCGGCCTGTGGGGGCTCGCGTTCGGGTTCATCGCGGCCTACATCCGCCATGCCCTGCGGGTGGAGCGGCCGGTGCTCAACGTGCGGCTGGTGCGCTACGACACCTTCCGGGCGAGCCTCATCGGCGGCACCGTGGTGCGGGTGGGCCTGGGCGCCACGCCCTTCCTGCTGCCGCTGCTGTTCCAGGTGGGGCTCGGGTGGGGGCCGCTGGAGACGGGACTGGTGACGGTGGGCACGGCGGTGGGGGCCATGGCGTGCAAGCCCGTGGCGCCCGGCATCATCCGCCGGTTCGGCTTCCGCTCCACCCTGATCTTCTCCAACCTCGTCACCGCCGCGCTCACGGCCCTGCCCGCCTTCTTCCGGGGCTGGACGCCGGTGGCGCTCATGGTCGTGGTGCTGGCGGTGGGCGGCTTCATGCGCTCCATGCAGTTCACCGCCCTCAACACCGTGGCCTACGCGGACATCCCCCAGGGCACGGTGAGCAACGCCTCCACGCTGTCGGTGGTGACGCAGCAGATGGGGCTCAGCCTGGGCATCAGCTTCGGCGGGTTGATGCTGCACCTGGCGCGCGGTGACGCCGAGGGGGTCATCACCCCGAGCCAGTTCATCCTCCCCTTCGTCGGCGTGGGCGTGGTGACGGCACTCGCCGGGCCGCTCTTCCGGCGCATGTCCCCCGAGGCCGGCGCCAGCATCCAGGGACGGCGCCGCATGGCCGCGTAGAGCGCCGCGCGGCGCCCTCCTCAGCTCTTGCCCACCACCTTCTTGAGGAAGCCCCAGAAGCGGCCCGAGCGCTCCTTGAGCTCCTGGCCCCGCCGCTCCTCGGCCGCCCGCGCCGCGTCCTTGGCCACGCCCAGCCGCTGCCGCAGCTCCTCGGGCGTGTAGCGCGTGGCCAGCGTGGCCTTCATCTCCTTGCGCGTCGAGTACTCCTGCGCGTTGACGTGCAGCACGCATTCGGAGTCCAGCCGCAGCGTCACCGCCACGCGCACCGAGCCCTTGGGCCCCTTGGGCAGGCCCTCCAGCCGCGCCGTGCCCAGGTACTCGTTGGCGGAGATGTGCGCGTCCTCGCCCTGGAAGATGGACAGCTCCATGACCTCCTCGTCATCCTTCGTGGTGGAGATGGCGAAGGAGCGCTGCGCGGGCAGGGGCGTGTTGCGCTCGATGACGCGCGTGAAGGCACCACCGGGCATGGCCACGCCGATCGTCATGGGTAGCACGTCGATGAGCACCACGCTGCTCACCCGGTCCACCGCGCTGGAGTAGAGCGCCGCGCCCAGGGCCACGGCCTCGTCCGTGTTGACGCCCGCGTGCGGCGCCCGGCCGAGCACCTCCTTGAGCTTCTCGCGCACCAGCGGCATGCGGCTCTGCCCGCCCACCAGCAGGATGTCGTCGATGTCCGAGGGGCGCAGCTTCGCGTCCAGGAGCACGTCGCCCACCACGTCCAGCGTGCGCATCACCAGCGGCATGCACACCTTCTCCATCTCCGCGCGCGTGAGGGTGATGTGCATGTCCCGGGGCCGCCCGGCCTCGTCCACCATGAGCATGGGGATGTGGACCTCGTAGGAGTTGGACTCGGAGAGCGCCACCTTGGCGCGCTCGGCCGCGTCCGACACCCGCGACAGCGCCACCCGGTCTCCCTGGAAGCTCACCTTCTCCTGCTGCTGGAAGCGCTCGAGCAAGAGGTCCACCAGCACGTTGTCGAAGTCCATGCCGCCCAGGAAGATGTTGCCGCCGGTGGCCAGCACCTCGAACACGTTCTTGTCGATGCGCAGCACGGTGGCGTCGAAGGTGCCGCCACCCAGGTCATACACGAGCACCCGCTTGGCCATGTCCCGGTTGAGCCCGTACGCCAGCGCCGCCGCGGTGGGCTCGTTGAGGATGCGCTCCACCTTGATGCCCGCCAGCCACCCCGAGCGGCGCACCGCCTCGCGCTGCGGCTCCGAGTAGTACGCGGGCACCGTCACCACCGCGCGCTCCACCTTCGTGCCCAGGTGCTGCTCGGCCAATTCCTTGCACTCGCGCAGGATGATGCCCTGCACCTCCTCGAGCGACAGCACGTGCTCGCCCATGCGCACCGCCGCCCGGCCACGCGCGTCGGGGAGGATCTCGTAGTGGAAGCGCTCGCGCACCTGGTTCACCACGGCGCTGTCGTAGGGACGCCCCACCATGCGCTTGGCGCCGTAGATGGTGTGCTCCGGGCGCAGCAGCACCTGGCTCTTGGCGCGGTGGCTCACCAGCAGCTTGCTCTGCGTGGACAGCGACACCACCGAGGGGATGGTGTTGTAGCCCTCGCGCGAGCGCAGCACCGTGGGCTTGTTGTTCTGCATCACCGCCACGCACGTGTTGGTGGTGCCCAGGTCGATGCCGATGACGGGGCCCTTGCCCTCGATGCTCGTGGGCGGCGTGAGGAAGACGGTGAGCACCTGCCCCGGGGTTGTCTTCGGCTCGAGCGGCAGGGCCTGGGGCTTGAAGGGCGAGGGCGCGGGCCCGACCACCGGCACCACCGTGGAGGGGCGCGCGGGTGTCGGAACCGCGGAAGGAGGCGGCGCGGCGGGTGCTCTCGCGGCAGGCGGTGGCGCGGCGGGTGCTCTCGCGGCAGGCGGTGGCGCGGCGGGCGCTCTCGCGGGAGGAGGCGGCGCGGGCGCTTTCGCCGCGGGCCGCTGGGATTGCCCCGCCACCGGCCGCGCCAGCTCGAGCGGCTCGTCGTCGTCGGAGGACTCCAGCTCCAGTTCCACCGCGCTGCCCCGCTGGGCGGGCGCCGCGGGCGCGGGAGTGGCCGGAGCCGGAGCGGCCGCCGGAGGAGAGCCGCGAGGCTTGAGCGGAGGCCCGGAGCTGGCCGCCGCCGAGAGATCCTCCAGGTCGAACTCCCGGAGGCTCCCGGACGATCCGGCGCCCGGCTCGGACTCCTCCGTCTGGGAGCTCGGGGGCGTGAAGGCGAGCAGCTCGTCGAGCGACATGTCGACGGCGTTGACGGGGGCCGTGACGGGGGGAGGCGGCGGGGGAACAGCGGGCGGCGGCGCGACGGGAGCGGGCGTCCGGGTGGGAGCCACCGCGGGACGCGTCCCCGCGGGAGTCTTCGCGGGCGTCACGGCGGGAATGCCCTGCCGGGAGGGCGCCCGGGGCACGGGAGCCACCGAGGGGATGAGCGGGGCCACGGAAGGGGCCGCGACGGGAGGCGGCGTGAGGCTGGGAGGAGCCTTCCCCGGCGCGGGCGCGCCCGCCTGCGCCGCGGCGTTCTTCACCTGCAACATCCGGTCGACGAGGGCCTGGGAGGCCTCATCCAGCTCCGTGAACTGGATGCCCATGCCGGCCGGCCCCGTCACGTCCTCGACGGGCCGCGACCAGCGCACCACCGCCGAGCCCTTGAGCATCCGCTGCCCATCCGCGATGCGGACCTCGAAGCGCACCGGCGTGCCCACCGGCTGCGGCTCGCGCGAGCGGATGAACATGCCCCCGGGGCTGATGTTGACGGCGTACTCCTGCACGAAGCTGACGACGCTCGTGTGCTTGAGTTTCACCAGCAGGCCCACGGCCTTGCGTTCCGAGGTGCGCCGACCCTGATCCATCCCATGGACTGTCGCGGGTCCGACTGCCTCGCTCAAGTGTTTCCGTCGGCCTCGCCTGCTCGAATGCCAGCCACCCCCCAAAGGGGACGCGCGGGGTGTACCCCCTGCTCCCACGCTTCTCTCACGGAGCGAGAAGCCGGAGGAAGGCCTCCTGGTCCCCGTTCACCGCGTCGCCATGGCGCTGGAGGCCCGTGACGCCGAGGCCATGGCCCGGGACGAAGTCCAATGCGGTGGCCACCACCGAGCAGTTGCCCTCGGCGCACTCACCGGGCGTGAGCACCTGCTCGTTCCGCTGCTCGCCCTCGGGCGAGTACTGGCTCAGGGTGTCGCCACACACGGCCGCCACCGAGCCCGCCCCGTCCAGCGTCACCACCGGAGCCGCCGGAGCCTGGCCACAGGGGAGCGCGCGGGCCCAGCGCTCCGCGCCCTCGGCCCCCGTGGAGAGGATGAAGGCGCCGGGACCGGACAGTCGGGAGTTCCCCCACGTCAGGTCGCCGGAGAACCCGCCCACGAGCACCGCCCCCCCCGCCGGGTCCACCTCCAGCCCGGAGACGTGCGCGTCCACGCCCCGCCACGCCTTGCCCCAGGCGAGGCGCCCCTCGCCATTGAAGGCAAGCAGGAGCAGGGACGGCTCCCCGGGAGCGCCGAAGCGCTGTCCGTCCACCGAGAGGACGCCCTCCAGGCGGCCCGCCAGCAGCCACTGCCCCGAGGACGTCCGCGCCGCCGCGCGCAGCTCGGTTCCCCGCGCCACCACGTCGAGCTGCCGCGTCCAGACGAAGGCGCCCTGGGCGTCATGGTGGGTGAGCACCGGGAGGAGGCCGTCTGGCGTCCACTCCTCGGCCGCGACGAAGACGCCTCCCGAGGCATCCGCCACCGTCGCGTACACCTTCTGTCCCGCGCGCCGCTGCCAGAGGGGCTCGCCCTCCGGGGAGAACTTCACCAGGAAGCCGTCCGAGGCCGCGCCCAGGCCGAAGTCGATGTCGTACAGGAAGGCGTTGCCCGACAGGAAGAGGTCCCCACCCGGCGAGGCCACCACCCGGGGAGCGTCCACGCGGTTGCGGGGAAACTCGCGCGTCCAGAGCCGCTGTCCCTCTGAATCATAGCGGGCCAGGGACAGGGCGAGCTGCTCCCCCTCGACGGGGGCGCGGCCCGCGTCCTGGCGCGGGGTGGACAGCCACACCAGGGAGAGATGACTGGAGCCATCCACGGCGAGCCCCGTGCCGAGGTCGTCCTGGGGCCCCCCCACCCGGTGGAACCAGGGCCGGGCCTGGGGAGCGGGGGCAGCCTCGGCGGGAGGCGTCGCGCCGGGGGCCGACGAGGTGATGGGACCCGCCTCCTGGGGAACCCGCTCCTCCGTCGAGGGGGCCTCGGACGCCTCCGCTCCGGCCTCCAGGCCACCACACCCGGCGGCGAAGGCGAGCCATGCGGCGGGCAGCAGCCGGTACCACGCACGGTGGGTGATTCCCTCGGACAGACGATGCATGAGCTTCCCTCCACCCGTTTCCCGGTCCGCGAGGACCCCAGGAGAAACGAACCGGTGGAAGGTAATGGGGTCATTCCCCTTGCCATCCCCCCCGTCCCGGCACCGTCCCAACCCCCCCGGAGGGCAGGGAGACAACCTGGGGGGAGGGGTTCCCGGGCGCGCCGGGTGGGAAAGGAATAGACCGTTCCCGGAAAGGTTGGCAGCCCACGTTCGAACCGCGGCCCCACGCGAAACCCTTGGTCCGCGTGCCTTCCCGCGATTAAGACGATCCTCCTCTATGGAAAGCGCCTCCCCGACCACCCCCTCCACCGCCCCGGCACCCACCAGCGAGGATCTCCAGGCCGTCGAGGAGCTCGCCCGGGCCAAGGCCCAGATCCAGGCCCAGATCGAGAAGCGCGTCGTGGGGCAGCGAGACGTGGTGGATCACCTGCTCATCGCGCTCTTCGCCCGCGGCCACTGCCTCTTCGTGGGCGTGCCGGGCCTGGCCAAGACGCTGCTCATCTCCACGCTGGCGGACGTGCTCAACCTGTCCTTCAACCGCATCCAGTTCACCCCGGACCTGATGCCGTCCGACATCACCGGCACGGACATCCTGGAGGAGGACAAGGCCACGGGGCACCGCGCCTTCCGCTTCCTGCAAGGGCCCCTGTTCGCCAACATCATCCTCGCGGACGAGGTGAACCGCACCCCGCCCAAGACGCAGGCCGCCCTGCTGCAGGCCATGCAGGAGTACCGCATCACCGCCGGGGGCCGCACCTACCCGCTGGAGCTGCCCTTCCTCGTCTTCGCCACGCAGAACCCCATCGAGCAGGAAGGCACCTACCCGCTGCCCGAGGCCCAGCTCGACCGCTTCATGTTCCTGGTGGACGTGGGCTACCCCACGGCCGAGGAAGAGGTGGAGATCGTCAAGGCCACCACGGGCGGCACGCCCCCGCCGCTGGAGAAGATCCTCTCGCCCGAGCGCATCCTCGCGCTGCAGGCCCTGGTGCGGCGCGTGCCGGTGCCCGACCACGTGGTGCGCTACGCGGTGGAGCTGGTGCGCCACACCCGCCCCAAGGAGCCGGGCGTGCCGGACTTCATCCAGAAGAACGTGTCCTGGGGCGCGGGCCCTCGCGCCAGCCAGTACCTGGTGCTCGCGGCCAAGGCGCGCGCCATCCTCTCGGGGCGCTTCGTCGCCTCGGTGGAGGACGTGAAGGCGGTGGCCCGGCCGGTGCTGCGCCACCGCGTGCTGCCCAACTTCACCGCCGAGAGCGAGGGCATGACGTCGGTGAAGCTGGTGGATCAGCTCGTCTCGCTGGTGAAGGGATAGCGGCCCGGAATGTTGCTGGACGCCCAGACACTCTCGCGGCTGCAGGGCGTGAAGCTGCGCGCCCGCGCGGTGATGGAGGGGGTGCTGTCCGGCCTCCACAAGAGCCCGCACCAGGGCCAGAGCGTGGAGTTCGCCGAGCACAAGGAGTACGCCCCCGGCGACGAGCTGCGCCACCTGGACTGGAAGGCCTACGGCAAGTTCGACAAGTACTACGTCAAGCGCTTCGAGCACGAGACGAACCTGCGCTCGGTGATGGTGGTGGATGCCTCCGCCTCCATGGGCTACCAGAGCACCGCCCTGTCCAAGCTGGAGGTGGCCAAGACGCTCGCGGGCGCGCTGTGCTACCTGCTCGTGCGCCAGCAGGACGCCGCCGGCCTGGCCGTCATGACCGAGGGGCGCTTCCGCGACGTGCCCCCGCGCGCCTCCGCCGGCCACCTCAACGTGCTCCTGGATGCCCTGGAGGAGGCCAGCGCCAAGGGCGGCACCCAGCTCGTGTCCGCCGCGGACCACCTGGCCGAGGTGCTCCCGCGCCGCTCCTCCGTCGTCATCCTCTCGGACTTCCTCGACGAGGACCCGACGGCGCTCAAGCGGATACTCGCGCTGCGCCAGCGCAAGAACGACGTGGCGGTGTTCCACCTGGTGGACCCCGCCGAGCTGACGTTCCCCTTCGATGACCCCACGCTCTTCCTCGACATGGAGGGCGAGGGCCGCGTCGAGGTGAACCCCCGCGAAATCAAGGAGAGCTACCTGGAGGAGTTCGGCGCGTTCCTCAACGGGGTGAAGGCGGCCTGCGCGGAGGCGGACGTGGACTACGAGCTGGTGCGCACCGACGAGCGGCTGGACGAAGTGTTGCTGCGCTTCCTCGGCAAGCGCGGGAGGCGGCGGTGACCTTCGCGCACCCCTGGATGTTGCTCGGCGCGCTGGCGGCGCTCATCCCGCTGCTCGTGCACCTCTTCGATCGGCGCCGGCCCCGGCCCCACCCCTTCGGGCCCATGGCCTTCGTGCTGCGCAGCCAGAAGCGCACCGCGAGCCGGCTCAAGCTCAAGCGGCTGCTGCTCTACGCGCTGCGCACCCTCATCCTGCTCGCCCTGCCCATCGCGCTCGCCATGCCGGAGTTCCGGCGGGACGCGGACGCGGCCGTGACGGTGAAGGGCCCGGCGGCCACGGCCATCGTGCTGGACGCGTCGCTCTCCATGCGCTGGTCGGATGGCACCTCGCTCTTCGAGCGCGCCCGGGACGAGGCGCGCGACGCGCTGGCGGACCTGCGCCCCGAGGAGCCCGCGACGGTGCTGGTGTGCACGCACGCGCCCGAGGCGCCCGTGGCCCCGGCCTTCGACAGAGGCCGGCTGCGGCAGCTCATCGACGAGGCCCGCCCCACGTACGCCGCGGCGGACCTGTCGCGCTGCCTGGATCTGGCGGCGCGCGCGCTGGAGGAGAGCCCGCTGGCGGGCAAGCGGCTCGTGGTGGTGTCGGACCTGACGGCGGGCTCGCTGCGGCTCGAGTCCCCGGCGCCCACGGTGAAGGGCCCCACGGGCGAGGCGGTGCGGCCCGAGGTGGTGCTGCGCGACGCGGGCCGGGACGCCCTGCCCAACCACGCGCTGGTGGACCTGAAGGTGGAGCCCGCGCTGCAGGCCGGCCCCCGCGCCTTCCAGTTCACCTTCACGGTGAAGAACCACTCGGACGCGCCCCTCAAGGACCTGGAGGCGGCGGTGCGGGTGGGAGACACCACGCTGGGCAAGGGCTTCGTGGACGTGCCCGCCCACGGCACGGCGCAGAAGTCGCTCACGGTGCGCTTCACCCAGGGCGGCACGCTCACCGGTGAAGTCACCCTCACGCCCGACGGGCTGGCCGAGGATGACCGGCGCGCCTTCGTGCTCGCGGTGCCCCGGCCCTTGAAGGCCCTGGTGGTGAACGGCGCGCCCAACGCCACGCGCTACCGGGACGAGGCCTTCTTCGTGGAAGCGGCGCTGTCGGCGCCGGGCTCGCCCGTGCAGGCGGTGGTGCGAGACACCGAGGCCGGCTGGCGCGAGGACCTCACCCCGTATGACCTGGTGCTCCTGTTGAACGTGACGGCGCCGGACCCGGCGGAGGCGGCGAAGCTGCGCACCTTCGTGGAGAACGGGGGCGGGCTGTTCGTGAGCATGGGCGACCACGTGGACCCGGAGGCGTACAACACGCGCCTGGGCGCGCTGCTGCCCCGCCCGCTGCGGCTGGTGCGCACGAGCGTGGAGCGCGATGACCCCTCCGCCGAGGACAAGGCGGAGAAGCTCGCGCGGGTGACCACGGAGCACCCCCTCTTCGCGCCCTTCACCGGCCGCGCGGAGGAAGGACTCACGGGGGCGCATTTCTACCGGTACATGCTGCTGGAGGCCGAGGGCAGCGGTGCGACGGACGGCACCAACCAGGTGCTGGCGGCCTACCAGGATGGAGCCCCCTCGGTGGCGGTGGCGCGGCGGGGCAAGGGCCGCGTGGCGCTCTTCACCAGCACCGTGGACCGGGACTGGACCGACTTTCCCATCCGCACGAGCTTCCTGCCCCTCATGCAGCGCTTCGCCGCGTACCTCACCGGCTCCCTGGAGGAGCGCGAGGAGCAGCGCGTGCGCGTGGGCGAGACGCTCGCCCTTCGCCCCGAGGGCACCCAGACGGTATCCGCGGTGAAGGCGCCGGACGGCCAGGACGTGCCCTTCAAGCCGCAGCCCGATGGCACCGTGGTGGTGGGCCCCGTCGAGCAGCCCGGAACCTTCTCGGTGCTGGGCACGGACGGCAAACCCGTGCCCGCGCTCGCCTTCGCCTCGACGCTCGACCCCGCCGAGAGCGACCTGTCCCGGCTGCCCCAGGACACGCTCGCCGCCCACTTCGGCGAGGAGACCGTGAAGGCCTCGAGCGCCGACGCGGAACGTCCTCCCGTGCCCCTGTGGACGTGGCTCATCGTCGCCGCCGCGATCGCCTTCTTCCTCGAGGGCACCCTGCTGCGGAAGTAGCTCGGACTTTACGCGAATAAAATTCCCTTCGCGCAAATCGGGTAAATCGTGATGACGTAGCGTTCCCCGCGTCCAGGCCCTCGCCTGGAAACGTGCCTTCCACCCCAAGGAGGCCCAGCGCGGCAGGAAAGGAACGCCGATCATGAGCCATCATCGACACGGAACACCGCGTACGGGGGCCCGTCACCTGGCCCTCGTGGGACTGGCCGCCTCGCTCGCCGCCTGTGGCGGGATGGGCGAGGACTTCGCGCAAGAGGCGTCGGGAACGCTGAGCCAGGAGCTCGCGGCCTGTTCGTACTCCATCACGACGAACACCTACGACGGCCCGGACTACTGGGGGACGATCATCTTCAAGAACACGGGCGCGAGCGCCATGACGAGCCCGCGCATCGCCTTCACGGTCCCCAGCGGCGTGACGTGTGACCATGACGAGGCCGGCTGGACGCACACCCAGAGCGGCACGACGTGCACCTACTCCCGGACGTCGGCGCTGACGGTGGGGGTGAACGCGTCCTACACGTTCTACTACTCCACCACCTCCTCCACCTCGTTCACCGCCGGCAACGTGCAGATCAGCGACCCGAGCTGCGGTGGCACTGGCACGGATGGCGGCACGGGCACCGACGGCGGCACCGGCACCGACGGTGGTACGGGAACGGACGGTGGCACCGGCACGGATGGCGGCACGGGGATGACGGCCAACCAGAAGAAGGTGGCCGAGGGCATCACCAGCATCTGGGAGAACGACACCCCGGCGCTCGACTACGCGTACTCCGAGAACATCGGTGACGGCCGGGGCTACACGAGCGGGCGCGCGGGCTTCTGCACGGGCACGGGCGATGCCATCCAGGTCGTCCAGTGCTACCAGGCGCTGCGCAGCGCGAGCAATGGCAACCTCCTGGCCAAGTACATGCCGGGGCTGACCACCATCAACAATCGCTTCCTGTCGACCGGCCAGAGCCAGGCGTCGACGTCCGAGCTGGATGTCATCGGCAACTGGCGGAGTGATTGGGGCGCGAGCTACAACAACACCACCACCCGGGCGGACTTCAAGAGCTGCCAGGATCAGGTGAGCGACCGGCTGTATTACACGCCCGCGATGAACGAGGCCAGGAAGTGGGGCCTCACCACGGCGCTGTCCAAGGCCGCCTTCTACGACGCGTACATCAACCACGGCACGCTCGGGGAGTTCATCCGGGCGGCCAACAACGCCCTGGGCAATACCAGCCAGACGGCGCCCGCGGTGGGCCGCAATGGCATCACCGAGAGCGCCTTCCTGCAGAAGTTCCTCGAGAAGCGCCGGGACGTGCTCTACAACGACTCCACGTGGCGCGAGGCCGTGGACCGCGTCGCCCTCTACGAGAAGCTGCGCCGCCAGGGCAACTGGGACCTGTCCACCGCCGTCCGCAACGACGTGCGCGCCCGGGACTGCTGGGGCACCACCTACCCGAGCAGCGGCTACACCGTGCGGCAGATCAACCCGGATGGCACCTGGAGCACGCCGGGTAGCTATACCTACTCCTGCAACTAGTCTCCAAGACAGACGAATGCGGTGAGCACTCCCGGGCGCCTTTTCACGAGACGCCCGGGGAGAAGCCCCCTCACTCATGGAGTGAACATGATTCTACGCTCCAGAGTCCCCGGAATCGGGCTGAGAGCCAGCGTCTGCCGCCTCGGTCTGAGTTCCTACGTATCCAGCGTCGAGCTGGGTGCCAGCGTCCCCGTCCCCTGCGTCGATCCGAGCGCCAGCGTCTGCCGCCTCTTCCACCCCGGGTTCGGGAGCCGGTAGGGACCAGAGCAGCATATCGTCCTCCAGATCCAACAGGAGCCAGCGCCCATCCGGAGAGGCTGCGGAGAAGCCATCCGCGTGCACCGGTCGACCGACCGTCTGGAACGTCTTGCCATCCACGACCCGGAAGACGTCCCCCTCACGCAGCAGAAGCCGTCCCTTCGGCAGCCAGTGGCCCGAGCGAACCCCCTTGAATCGCTTCTCGACGGTGAACGTCCGGGTCTTTGGATCGAAGCGAGAGAGGATCCCCTCCCTCTCATCATCCTCCGGGTCGAACTCCCCGCTCACCGTGAACAACCGCTTGCCCTCCGCATCGAACGCCTCAGCCGACAGACTATCTCCCTCTGCCGTGCCAATCCTTTCGCCCGTGCTCAAGTCCCACAGCACGGGCTGCCCTTGGCCAACAACGAGCAATGGCAGCGTGGGATGGAGCACGATCATCGACGACTTGAGCGGCAACGACTTGAGCGGCAGTTGCACCACCTTCCGCTCGGGGCTCTCGGCCGTACCGAGGAAGTGCGCCTCCATTGTTTGGTTCGCTCCAAAGCCAGCCAGGATCGTGGCGTCCGCGTTGGTTGCGATAGGGTCGAGTCGGAGTTCCAACCGCGAGGTTTTCTCGCTCGCTTCTGCGTCCGGCAGATTCATCTCCACCAGCATCATGAACTCCCGGTACTGAACTGCCAAGGTGCGCCCGTCACGGCTGAGCACCACACCGTACACTTGCGTCCCGTTGGGAGTCGGTATGCTCCGTGCGCTCCGCACCAGTTCTCCGCTACGCATCGTCTCCACGTTCAACCAGTCCAGCCGGTCCTCGAAGATGGCGAGCAATTGATTGCTGTCCTCCGTGAAGAACAACCTGCGCAGTTGGACCTCGAGGCGAATGAGCCGGTCCCCCGTCTTCCCGTCATGATACTCGGGACGAACTCCCGGTTCCTCGAACCAGAGCGGGTCACCTTCTGGGACGGTCTGCTCCTCTGGGGTTTCCTGCTCGCCGTCCTCCCCCACGGGCTTGTCATTCCAATCGCGGAAGACCAGCTCGAACCGGGCGGGGTCCGTCCTCCGACGCTCACCGAAGTACTCGACCGCCTTGTCCCCGAGATAGGCGACCTTGGGATGGGCGAACGAGGGATCGAGCGACTTCAACCACTCCCCGTCATAGGCGCTCAGGACGCGCTTGAGAGCCTCGGCGAGCACCGGCGCGGTGCCATCCTCGAAGCGGCGGATCCAGAAGCCCACCTCCGTGGGGGAGGACTCCCCGGGGGCGATGCCGCACACGTAGGTGACCCGACGTTCGTAATACACCCAGGCGTAGAAGGAGCGTCTGTCTTTTGGATGATCCCACCAGGAACGATCCCACGCGTGTTCGGAGTGCCATCCACCGGGTTCGGCAGGCTCGTCATCCAGCCAGCGGCGCGTGGACTTGGACTTGAGCGCGGTGGTGAACTCGCGCTCGATTTCAGGGATGCGCGGAGCAACGAGCTCGGCGAGGCAGTCGTGGAGTTGCATCTCCACTCGGAGGCGACGGCGGAACACCGGGAAGATTTCGTCCGTCGTGGTGCCGAGCAGGGGAGTACCCGGCGGAAGGTAGGCAGCCTCGAGCAGTTCGCGCAGCAACTCTGGGTTGTACGCACGGCTCTTCTTGTCATGAATGGCGGCCCCCATCACCGCGCGCAGCCGGCTCAGCGGAGGCAATTCGCGGGCTACCGCCCAGTTGGCGGTACGAACCACCCCCCGGCGCACCAGGTGCATGCCCCGGTTCACCAGATGGATGAGGTGGGTGTCACGCCCGATATCCCGAGCACCGCCCGCCAGCGAGAAGATCGTGTCGGAGAGCAGTGGCAGGAGTTGGGTGCGCCGCTGCTGGACGAGTTGCAGGAGCTTCGCTTCCGCGTCGAGCCGGGCCTGGGCCTCGCCCATGCGGCGTCGAGCCTCCCCTGTGTGAGGATTGCCATGGGGGCTGTCTTCGGGATAGCGCGTGAGGAAGGCTTCGTAGGCGCGCACCCGCTCGATGTTCGCCGCGGGCTCATTGGCCGTGAGCCGCTGCCACTCGGCTTCCACTCCCTCCAGGTACTTCTCTCGCTCGGACTTGCAGCCAGCCAGCACGAGTGCCGCCACCACGACCCACCACCCGACCTTCATATCGCTCCATCTCCACGCTCGGGCCACACGCGCCCCTGAGAGAGCACCAGTCTACATGGAAGGCACGGGACGCAATTCCCACCATGGACGCCAAGGGGCCGACTCGCGATGGCGCAGGCGCATGGAACGAACCAGGACTGAGTTGTTGGACATCGCCTACGAGGCAGGCGGACCCGAGGATGGACCGGTGCGCCTGCTCCTGCATGGCTGGCCGGATGCCGTGCGCGGCTGGCGGCACGTCGCACCACGGCTCCACGCGGCCGGCTATCGCACGCTCGCGCCCTACCTCCGGAGCCCCGGCCCGACGGGATTCCTCTCCACGGAGACGTTCCGCGATGGCCGTGCCGTTTCCCCGCACGGGAAGCCCCGGACAAGGTCGCGGACGCGGTGCTCGCGCACCTCGGAAACGCGCAACGGCGCACCGGCCCCTAACGCTCCCAAGCCGCCGACGAGTCGTCCGCTCCCCAAGTGGCGGCCCGATGGCCTGCACCTTCATCCATCCGCCAGGCAGACTCAAATCACTGGTAGTAATGATTTACCTAATTTGCTTGACCTCCTCTGGGATTGAGCTCACATTGCCCATCCCACAAGTTGGAGGCAAAACCACATATGAAGAACACCCGAATGATGGGCTGGCTCACCCTGGGGGCGTTTCTCTGGGGTTGCGGTGGACCGATCGAGGAGCAGTCCGTGGCTCAGGAGCCGGAGGCCCGCGCGAATGAGGCCACGCTGGCCGGACCCCTGCCCTACCGCGGGATCAACCTCGCGGGTGCCGAGTTCGGCTCGGCGATTCCGGGCACGCACGGCAAGGACTATATCTACCCGGATCCCGCCTACACGAACTACACCACGGCGGATTACTACATCACCAAGGGCATGACGACGTTCCGCCTGCCTTTCAGGTGGGAGCGGCTGCAGCGGACGCGGAATGCCGCGTTCGACGCCACGGAGTTGAGCCGGCTGAAGACGACGGTGAACCGGCTCACCGGCAAGGGCGCGACCGTCATCCTGGATCCGCACAACTACGCTCGCTACAACGGTGCCCTCATCGGCTCGGCTGTCCCCAACGCGGATTTCGCCGACTTCTGGACGCGCCTGGCCAACGAGTTCAAGGGCAACACGAAGGTCGTCTTCGGCCTCATGAACGAGCCCCACAGCATGCCCACGGAGCAGTGGTTGGGGGCGGCCAACGCCGCCATCCAGGCCATCCGCAACACCGGTGCCACCCAGCTCATCCTCGTGCCGGGCAACGCGTGGACCGGTGCGCACTCGTGGACGGGCAACTGGTACGGCACGCCCAACGCCACGGTGATGCTGCAGGTGAAGGATCCCCGCAACAACTACGCCTTCGAGGTCCACCAGTACCTGGACAGCGACTCCTCGGGCACCCAGGCCTCCTGTGTGAGCACGACCATCGGCGCGCAGCGGATGCAGTCCTTCACCAACTGGCTGCGCGCGAATGGCAAGAAGGGCTTCCTGGGAGAGTTCGCCGGCGGAACGGACTCGGTCTGCCTGAGCGCCCTCGACAACATCATCGACCACCTCGAGGCGAACTCGGATGTCTATCTCGGGTGGACGTACTGGGCCGGTGGACCCTGGTGGGGCAGCTACTTCTTCTCGCTCGAGCCGGCGAGCGGCGTGGACAAGCCCCAGATGAGCGCGCTGGGCAGCCACCTCTGACGGAGCCTCCCCCGCCGGACATCGTCCTGGCCTCTTCCGTGAGCTGGAAGGCTCCGAGGAGGCCAGGGCGGTACCTCACACCGTTGCGGGGCCAACTGGAGGGGCACTTCGGGCGGTGGCGTTGGGTGGTTCCACATGGTCCAGGCCACGAGGTGACTCTCCTTCCGCCAGACGACGGTGAAAGGACAGCGCCAGCGCGGTCCCCGCCAGGAAGACGAAGGCCGGACACACGTCCAGCTCCAGGGCATACACTCCCGCCATGGTTTCGTTCCCGGCTGACCCCGCTTCCTGGCCCTCCACCCTGGTGTTGCTGCTGCCCCTGGCGCTCGCCGCCCGCTCCAGGTCGCGGCCTGGAGGCAAGAAGCCGCCCCCTCCTCCCCCTAATCAGCGCTGGCTCTGGCTGCTCCTGGTAGGCGGAACCGTGGTGCTGATCGGGCTCGGCGTGTGGGCCTCCCGACCTCCCTCGCGCCAACCCTTCCAGCAGCCCTCCGGTGACGCCCAGGGACAGGCCTCCTTGGAGACCCCAGGCGTGTCGAAGGAGCAGTTCCGGGCCCAGTTGGCGCAGCTCTGCCCGCGCTTCGCCGCCATCAGCGGGGGCCAGGCCGAGCGGCCCTCCCAGCTGGCCGCGCAACTCATCAGCATGGAGTGCATGAGCCGGATGTGCGAGCCCCCGGCCGGCGTCGACGCGGGCGAAGCCTCCTCGCTCGTCAAGTCCTCACCGCTGTGCCAGGAGGTCCTCCCGCTCATCAGGGGAGAGCCCGGGATGGCGACAGTCACCCGCTCCTACCGACTGGCCTGTCCCGAGATCGCCGTGCCCTGGTCCGAACGCCCCTGGAGCCCCAGCACCGAGCTGGGCTTCTACACCGCCGTCCGGCCTTGTCTGGAGCGCATCTGCGAGCAGATGCTGTCGCCCCAGGGCATCCCCCCCAAGTACTGCACCCTCGCCGCGGACATCGCCGAGGGGCTCGGGGACGCGGAGGCCGTGGCCCGGCTGAGGCAGCGGGCCAAGGCGCTCCAGGCGCTCAACGCGGCGCAATGGCAGGAACTCCCACCCAAGCAGCGCGAGGTGGCGGAGACGGACCAGGACATGAGGGTCCTCGCCCGGCGCTGGGGCGAAGCCTGTGCCCAGGGGATGAGCAAGTACTGTGAGACCCTGGCCAAATACTGCCGCCTCGAGGGCTCTCCACCGGAGGTTTGCCCCGCCGGGGCCGACGCGGGGGCGGGCCCTCCCTGAGAGACACCGTGCACAGGTCCTCGCCCGGTCGAGGAGGTGGCTGCTCACGGGCAGGAAAGGCCGGCTCACAGCACCGGTGGAGCGTCTCACGGCATGGTCGAGACGCGCGCGCGTGCCGCTCCGTACCGTAGCGCGCACCCCAAGGCCGGACCTCTGGCCTTGCGCGACACCCACCCGGAGAACCTGATGAGCAAGACATTCCTCAGTGCGGTTCTGACCTTGACCCTGTCGGCGACCACCGCGAGCGCCGACCCCTACTGGTACGCCATTGCTCCCTCGGAGGACTGCAAGTGCGACGGGTTCCGCACCTACACCGGCTGGTTGACCGGTGTCCCCGAGGGCCAGTCCTCGACGGAGGCCTGCTACAACACTCCGGCGATCATCAACGGCCACTCCTTCAGCGGCGCGGACCGCTGCATCAAGTTCGGCATCCAGGTTGGCTACTTCGACGTCGGTGATGCGTCCTGTTCCTCTACCGGAACCGACCCGTCGCTCTGGAGCTGTTACCAGGATCCGGGGAGCACCGACCCGGCCTGCCAGATCTGCCACCGCAAGCTGAACTGCGACACCGGCCAGATCAAGCGCACCTGCTGAGCAGCCGACGGGTGGCAAAGAACTCGAGCAGGCGCGGCGCCCCGAGTGCTCAGCGTGCCGCGGACGACACCCCGCGCGCCGCGGAGTCGATCACGTCCGCGACCGCCTTGGGCTGGGTCAGGAACACCACGTGGCTGCCCTTCACCTCGGTCGTCCGGGCTCCGATCCGCCTGGCGGTCCGCCGCAGCAGCTCCGGCGCGATGGCTCCGTCCTCGGTCGCCACGATGAACCAGCTGGGTTTGGTCTTCCACGCCGCGGCCGTGACCTTGGCCTTGAGGGCGGCCATGGCGATCGGGACCTGGGAGTCGCGCAGGAAGGCGGCGTCCTTCTTGCTCACGTCGCCCGCGAAGCCAGCCCGGAACGTCTCGCCCTTCAGGAAGGCGAAGCCATCGGATTGCTCCTCGGGCACGAAGTTCGGCGGAGGGGGGATCTCCGCGTATTGATCAAGCGCGGACTGGCCGACCTCGGGCGCGAAGGCGGCGACATAAACGAGGCCCGCGACCTTGGGGTTTTCACCAACCTGGGTGATGACACTGCCTCCGTAGGAGTGACCCACCAGGATCGCGGGCCCGTCCTGACGGTTCAGGACCCGCTGGGTGGCGGCCACGTCGTCTTCAAACGACGTCAGCGGGTTCTGGACGATGCTGACCCGGTAGCCCCGAGCGGTGAGGACATCGTACACGCCGCGCCAGCCAGCGCCGTCAGCGAAGGCGCCGTGGACCAGGACCACGTTCTTGATGGGGGCCGGGTTGTCGGCGGGGGCAGCCACGGCGAGGCCGGCCACGAGCATGGCGGCGGCCGAGACGAGGGTACGAAGCGTGCGGTTCATGGTTCTGTCTCCTGTTCGAGAGGGGCAAATCCGTTGTCGTGACAACCCAGTTCGTTATCGCGATAAGCAAATAGGTACATCCGCCGACCGCCGCCGTCCACCAGAAAGTTATCGCGATATTATTTCTTGCGATAACGGAATAATCGAGTGATGATGTAGGGGAGGAAGGGAAGGAGCCGAGATGGACGAGGTCGAGAGCCCAGCGAGCCTGGACGAGCAGGTCTGCTACGCGATCTATTCCGCGAGCCTGGCGATCCAGCGCGCCTACAAACCGGTGCTGGACGAGCTGGGGATTACCTATCCGCAGTACCTGGTGCTGAACGTGCTCTGGAGCACGGACGAGCAGAGTGTGGGCCGCATCGCGGAACGTCTCGCCTTGGAGTCCAGCACGCTCACGCCCCTGCTCAAGCGTCTGGAGACGGCGGGCCTGGTGCGCCGGATACGCAATCCCGAGGACGAACGGCAGGTGCTGATCGCCCTCACCGAGAAGAGCCGCGCCTTGCGGACGCGAGCCGGCTGCCTGGGAGAAAGGCTGCTCTCGGCCTCCGGCATGTCGATGGACCGGCTGGCCCGGCTGAATGCCGAGGCGCGCGAGCTGCGCGACAGCATCTATCGCAGCATCGGCGGCTGGAGCCCGGGCGGCGACTAGACCGCGGCGCGCGCGTCTTCAGCGGCCCGTGGCCTTTCGCATGGCATTGATCATCTCCAGGGCCTTCTTCTTCTGCTCGGGCTTCACCTTGGCGAGCGCCGTCTCCAGCGCGTCCAGCTCCTTGTGGAGCTCGGCGCGCCCGTCCTTGTCGAGCTCGGTGATGTCGTCGTCCAGGACCAGCATCTCCGCGATCGACTTCAGGGCCTCCTCCGCATGCGGCCTGCGAAGGTGTCAGACGATTTGTACCCTGAGAAGGTGTCAGACGATTTGTACGGACGATTTGTAGAGACGATTCGTCCGACTCGGGCGGGCCAGGTGGAGGCTCCTCCCGGGAGAATGACGTCTCGCCAACGAGACGAAGGAGGGCGAACGCGGACGTCCACGGCCTGGTGGTTCCCCGCGGGGTGCGACTGGCCCGCTCCGTGCTGAAGGCACCGGGCGCCATGCCCGGACCTCATGACCTCTTCGCCCGCTATACCTTTGGCCGCCCCGAGCGCGCGGAGGCCGAGCTACGGGCCGTCCTGCCCGCCCATATCGTCTCCGCTGTGGACTGGTCGAGCCTGCGCCTGGAGCCCGGCAGCGTGGTGGACCCGGAACTGCGCGAGACGGAGAGCGACCTGCTCTTCACCGCCCGCCTGCGCACGGGCCGCTCGCTGCTGCTGTACGTGCTGCTGGAGCACCAGTCCTCGGTGGACGTCGTGAAGACGCAAACCAGAAAAACCTCATCCGCTTCTCGCTCCATCGCCGGGTCTTCACGCGCGCCAGGCGCTCATCTCCTTCGCGCGTAGCCAATCGGCCAGGCAGCCTCTGCTCTCAGCAACAGGGGTTCCCAAGCGAGCTGAATGGGCAAGCGTGTTTGGAAGGTGAAGTGGAATGCGCGTCCAGCGCCGGACGGCGAGGAGCGGCTGAGCAGGGCCATCAAGCTGCTGCTGGAGACAGCCCGCGGCGCCTCATCGGCAAGCGCGATAGGCCTCGGGGCCGCACCCTGCGGCCAGGAGGCAAGGGGCGTGGAGCACGCCCAGGAGGTGGGTCATGACGCAGAGGACGGCGCTGTATGCGCGCGTGTCGACGACGCGCCAGCAGGAGGACAGGACGGTGGCCGCGCAAGTGGCACTCCTGGAGAAGGCCGCTGAGAGCATGGGAGTGCTGGTGCCCGCCGAGCAGCACTACGTGGACGAGGGCTACAGCGGCTCACGCTTGGACAGGCCCGGCCTGGATGCACTGCGGGACGCAGCCGCTGACGGCCTGCTCGACCTGGTGCTGGTGTGCGCTCCGGACAGACTGGCACGCAACTACGTCCACCAGCAGATTCTCCTGGAGGAGTTGGGCAAGCGAGGCGTGCAGGTGCATTTCCTGGAGCGGCCCATCAGCCACAACCCCGAGGACCTGCTGCTGGTGCAAATGCAGGGCGTGATTGCCGAGTACGAGCGCACCAAGATTCTGGAGCGCACCCGCCGCGGGCGCCTGCACAAGGTCAGAAACGGGCAGATGCTGCCCTTCAACACTCCGCCGTATGGCTATCGGCTGGTGCGCACGCCCCAGCTGCCTCAGGGAGTCCTTGTCCAGGACGAGGTGGAGGCGGCGAATGTGCGGCAGATGTTTCAGTGGGTGCTGGAGGAAGACCTGAGTGCGCGCCAGGTCGCCAAACGCCTCAATGCCCAGGGCATCCGCCCACGCAAGGCGCGCCTGTGGTGCCAGTCGACGGTGTACAAGACGCTCACCAACCCGGCCTACGCGGGCCTGGCGACCTACAATAAACGCGAGCCGGTGGAGCCCACGCGGCCCCGGCACCCGGGTACGTACCGCAAGACCTACAAGAGCAGTAGCCGGGCTCGTCCCAAGGCACAGTGGCTGCAGGTGCCGGTGCCTGCCTTGGTGGAGCCGGCGCAACAGAGCCAGGTGCGCGAGCGTCTGGCGCACCACAAGCTGCTCAGCCCGCGCAATGTCCGCCATGAGTACCTGCTGCGCACCCTGGTGGTGTGTGGCCAGTGCGGTTGGAAGATGGCCTGCATCCGCCAGACCCGCAGCAGCCTCCCCTATGAATACTTCTACTACGCATGCTGGCGAAAATCGCCGACGGACACGGGCCGCCCCGAGCGCTGCACCGCCAGACTCGTCCGAGCCCTGGAACTGGATGCGGTGGTGTGGAAGGCGCTGTGCGAGTGGCTAAAGCAGCCCCAGATGCTGCAGAAGGAGGTGGAGACCTGGCAGCTGAGCCAGCAGAACGCTCAGGCTGCACACCAGGAGACTGCGCGGCTGGAGGGGGCGTGCCGACACCTGCAGGGACAGATAGACCGTCTCGTCGATGCCTACCAACAGGGCGCCATTGAGGTAGACGAACTCAAGGTCCGACGCCAGCGGCTGGAAGCCTCCCTTGAGGCGACTCGTGCTCGAGCCATGGCCCTGCAGGCACAGCATGCCGATGAGGCGCGCTTGAAGAGGCTGGGGGCCGACCTCGAGGCCTTCGCGGCAGCCATGCGCGATGGCTTGGAGGCGCTCGACTTCGCCGGACGCCAACGGCTCGTCCGCCTGCTCGTCGAGCGGATCGTGGTGAAGGGGGAGGATGTCACCATCGAGCACGCCATCCCCCTCTCCGGCCGTTTTATTGGTTTGCGCCTTCACGAGGGACCGGTGGATGGCGCTGAGGATGCTGCGCTACGTGGTGCGCCAGGTGGAGCGCTGGCGTCAGGAGCACCCGGAGTGCTCCCAGTTGCCAGTCATCCTCCCGCTGGTGATGTACCACGGACCGGAAGGGGCCTGGACCGCACCGCGGCGGGTGGAGGATCTGTTCGAGCTGCCAGGGAAGAACGAGGAGGAGCGGGAGTATTGGCGAGCGTGGGTGCCGCACTTCGAGTACCTGCTCGATGACCTGACGGTCGAGCGGGAAGAGGCGTTGAAGGCACGGCCGGGTCCTCCGCTGGTCCGGCTGGCGTGGTTGGTGCTGCGCTATGGGCGGACGGGGGAACTGGCGCGCAAGTTGCCGGAGTGGGTGGGCCTCTTCGCCCAGGTGCAGGCGGCGCCAGAGGGCGCCGAACATCTGAGGATGGTCATCCGTTACCTGCTGTGGACCGGGGACAAGGCCGTCCACGACAGCACGGGGCAGGTGCTACATTCAGTCCTGGATGAGCAACGCACGGAGGAGTGGATGCGAAGCTATGGTGAGGAACTCATCGAGCAGGGACGTCAGCAGGGCTTGGCGCGAGGCAGGGAAGAGGGTCTGGCGCGGGGGCTGAGCCGAGGACGTGCCGAGTCCATCCTGCGGATTCTCGCCATCCGAGGGATCCACGTGGACGAAGGAGCCCGGCAGCGCATCCTCGACTGCACGGACGTGGACACGCTCGACAGCTGGTTCGACCGGGCCCTCCAGGTCACGACCCTCTCCGAGGTGCTGGACGGCGGGGCACACGCGTCTCGGCGAAAGGACTCGTGACACGGCCTCCGCTCGCGTGCCTCTGACGAGGAAGCGGCGGGATTCGAACCCGCGCCCGCTCCCCTGTCCGCCCTCCCACGGGCCCTGACGAGCGGAGAACAGGCCGCGGGTTCTTCCCTGCCCAGGGAGCCGGGGGCGTGAGACAGTGCGGCCCCTATGAGCAACGCCAACGCGCTCTACCGGGACTGCGCCCGGCTCTTCATGGTGGGCTTTCCCGGCCCCCGCATCGACGACGACTTCGCCGCGCTGATGGACGACGGCCTCTTCGGCGCCATCCTCTTCAAGCGCAACGTGGGCACCGCCCAGGAGACGGCCGCCCTGTGCCGGGACATCAAGTCCCGCGCGGGCCGCCCCTTCATCCTCTCCGTGGACCAGGAGGGCGGCCGGGTCGCTCGGCTCCGGGGTGAGCCCTTCACCACCCTGCCCTCCATGCGCGAACTGGGCCAGCGCCAGGACCTCGCCCTGGTGGAGCGCGTGGGACGGCTGCTCGCGCACGAGCTGCGCGCGGTGGGCTTCGACTGGGACTTCGCGCCCGTGCTCGACGTGGACACCAACCCCACCAACCCCGTCATCGGCGACCGCAGCTTCAGCCGGGATCCGGACGAGGTGGCTCGCCTGGGCGTGGCCCTCGCACGCGGACTCGAGGCCGGCGGCGTGGCCTCGTGCGGCAAGCACTTCCCGGGACACGGCGACACCACCACCGACAGCCACCTCACCCTGCCCCGGCTGCCGCATGACCTGGAACGTCTGCACCGCGTGGAGCTGGTGCCCTTCCGCGCCTTCGCCCGGGCGGGGCTCGCCTCGCTGATGACGGCCCACGTGCTCTTCGACGCGCTCGACCCGAAGGTGCCCGCCACCATGAGCCCCCGCGCGCTCAACGGCCTGCTGCGCGAGGAGCTAGGCTTCGACGGAGTGCTGGTGAGCGATGACCTGGAGATGAAGGCCATCGCGGACCACTACTCGGTGGAGGAGGCCGCGGTGCAGGGCACGCTGGCCGGAGTGGATCTCTTCCTCGTGTGCCACCAGGCGGACGTGCAGCGCCGCGCCATCGAGGCACTGGTGCGCGCGGTGGAGTCCGGCCGCGTTCCCCGCGAGCGCATCGCCGAGGCCCACCGCCGCCTGGCCCGGCTCGAGTCCCGCTTCGCCCATGGCCCCGAGGATCGGCTCGCCACGCTCGGAAACGAGGAGCACCGCGCGCTCGCCCACGGGCTCGCCAGCTCCTTCAGCGGGAAGGATCCCACCGAGGTGATGCTGGCGTCCCGCCGGTCCTGAACGCCCGCCGGCTACTGCGCGGGCACCCCACCGGAGTTGGTGTTCGCCCCCCTTCTCACTTCTTGAGCTGGACGCTCGGGTAGATGGGCGTGGGCTGATCGCTGCCCGATGGGAGGCTTTGCGCCGCGGGCATCTGGTTGGTCGGTGCAATCACACTGCCCGTGGCGCCCAGATTCAGGTAGGGCGTCGTGCCCGGGAGCGGAGCGGGACCACTGCCTCCCATTCCAATCTCCTCGTTCTTGGACTGCCGTTGTCCGCGCAGGGCGCGCTCCCCCTCATCCATCAACAGGGTGCGATTGGGCGTGCCTTGCTTGTCGGGAGTCCGGGGATCGATGCTGGTGGGAATCTGCTGGATGGTGCCGTTGTAGAGGGACACCTTGGGGTCTCGCGTGAACCCCGGCTGGTAGGTGTCGTTTCCCGCCTGTTGCGGCAGCTTGGCGCAGCCCACGACTCCCGCCGCCGCCGAGGCCAGCACTCCCCACACCATCCACTTGAAGCCATTGTTGCGCATGTCGTCTCCAGGAATCGTTCGTGGTTGATCCACCCCGTGCGCGTGCACCGCCACGGCCTCGTGCCCCTTCTTCCAGAGTGGGCACCGGATTCATTCCAGACCACCGGGCGGAGGGCCGACGGACGCCCGCGCGTCCGCCTGGCCTCCCTGACGTCCCATGACGGACTCCGCCCGGGCGTACGGCGGGCCCTCAGTGGGCGCGGCGGGGAGCACTGTCGGGCGTCGAGAAGTTGCCCGGGGTTCGTGGCTGCGGCTGGTAACCCGCGCTCTCGGGAGCCAGGGCCTGGGTGGCACCCGAGGCCACCTCCACCGCGTAGATGCCCTGCACCCAGACGCCCTGGGCGTTGGCCTTGAGCGGCTTGCCCGTGCCCAGTTCCTGGGCCACCCGCGCCTCGAAGGGCGGAGGCGGATAGGACACCCGGAAGTCCTGCTTCAACCACTCGTCGTTCTGCTTGCCCTGGGGCTCGGCCGGAGACGTCGCCCGGGTGATGCCCGCGCCTCCCGACGCCGAGCCTTCCGCCACGTCCGCGTCACGCGATTCCGGAGAGGCCTCGGGCAGGTGCCGGGGCAGACCGGTGGTGGAACCCCGATTGCGCGGATCGTTCGCCTGGTGGCCCGGGACGGACATGTAGTCGTCCGGGGCCACCATCGCCCAGGAGCGTCCGTTGTCATCGCATCCCGCGAGCATCGCCGCCCCGGCGAGCGCACCGAGCAGCAGCCGCGTCATTCCTGTCTTCCGCATGAAGCCTCCCTGTCATCCCCTGTCGTGAAGAGAGGGATGCTCATGCGAGCGGAGGAGCGGTAGCGGCTGGCGGACGGGCACATCGTGGGCTCGTCCGCCCGGAAGCGCTCACGCTCCGTGAAATCGGACGTCCCGAGGAGCAGCCGAGCATGACGGCCCTGGCTTGCTGGAAGACCCCCTGGAACCCATGTTCGGCGCGAGGGGGAGGACGGAATGCCGCAACCGCTGATGGTGCTGCTGACGATGGCCAGCCTGGGAGCGACCGGACCCGAGGAGACCCTGGAGCTGTTGCGCAACACGGACGCGCTGGTGGTGCAGAACGCGAGTCCCCTGGAGGAGCGGCAGGTGCTGGGCGAGGTGTCGGTGGCCAATCGGACGAGGGAAGGCGAGGCGGGCTTCGTCCTCCATCCCCAGCTCCGGGTGGGCACGCCGTGGAAGGTGGAGCTGGGGGCGGGAGCGGAGGTGCACAACCCCGCCGGAGCCCAGGAAGGCACCACGGGAGCGGTGGGCGTCCATGCCGTGGGCCAGCTCGTCGAGGAGCAGCGGGTGCTGCCCCAACTGGCGCTGCGCGGCGAGGTGTTCAGCCCCCAGGGCGAGGAGGGCGTGAGCGCGGAGGCCTCCGTGCTGGCGACGAAGCAGTTCGGCCAGACGCGGCTGCACGGCAACGTGGCCTACCGGGCAACCCGGAACGCACCGGACGACTACCTCGTGGGACTCGCCGCGGACCATCCCCTCGGCGGCCGGCTGCTGTTGCAGGGCGACGCCTACTACCTGAAGCCGCTCGGCGAGGAGCCAGGCGCGTTGCACGCGAACGTGGGCGCGGGAGTGGGCGTGGGCTCCGCCTTCGTGGTGACGGGAACCGTGGGAGTCACCACGACGGCGCTGGACGTGTCCCCCCGGGTGCTGCTCGGTCTCGTTGGCCGCCTCTGAGACGCCCTCCCCATTTCGCCGGGCTCGGCGCCCCCTCTATGCTCGGCGGGTGAATCCACGAAGCACGGCTCCGGCCCGATACGAGGAAGAACTCCACTGCGCGCTGGTCGAGGGCATCGTCACCCGCGACCAGGTGGAAGCCCTGCGCGAGGAGGCGCTGCGCCTGGAGCGCAGCCCCCTGGAGTTGCTGCTCGAGCGCGGCCTGCTCTCCCCGGACACCCTCTCCGCGATGCGCGAGCAGACGGAAGAGCCGCCCGACACGGGTGAGCAGGACACCCCCGCCGAGGCGCCTCCCACCCAGCGGCCGGGCTCCTCCTCTCCTGGCTCGCCTTCGTCCTCCGAGCCCGTGTTCCCCCTGCCCAACTGGGACCGCTACCAGGCGGTGCGCTTCCTCGGCCAGGGCGGCATGGGCCAGGTGTTCCTCGCCTACGATCCCCGGCTGCGCCGCAACGTGGCCCTCAAGTTCGTGCGCGATGGCGCGCCCGATCTCGCCCAGCGCTTCCTGTCCGAGGCGCGTGCCCAGGCGCGCGTCCACCACGAGCGCGTGTGCGAGATGTACGAGGTGGGGGAGATTCAGGGCCGGGCGTTCATCGCCATGCAGTTCGTGAACGGGCGCCACCTGGGCCAGCTCGCCCGCGAGCTCACCCTGGAGCAGAAGCTGCTCGTCCTGCGCGACGTGGCCGAGGGCGTCCACGCCGCCCACCGCGCCGGCCTCATCCACCGCGACCTCAAGCCCTCCAACATCCTCGTCGAGCGCGCCGAGGACGGCGGCCTCAAGCCCTATGTCATGGACTTCGGCCTGGCGCGCGACTGGCACGCGGAGCACACGGCCACGGGTGACGTGCTCGGCACGCCGCACTACATGGCGCCCGAGCAGGCCCGGGGCGAGGTGGGCAAGTTGGACCGGCGCGTGGACGTCTACAGCCTGGGCGCCACGCTCTACCAGGTGCTCACGGGCGTGCCCCCCTTCTCCGCGGGCAACGCCCTGGAGCTGCTCAACCGCATCCAGACCGAGGAGCCCCTCACGCCCCGGCAGTTGGAGCCCGACATCCCCCTGGACGTGGAGGCCATCGTCCTCAAGTGCCTGGAGAAGGAGCGCTCGGCACGCTACGACTCGGCGCGGGCGCTCGCCGAGGACCTGGAGCGCTTCCTGTCCGGAGAGCCCGTGCACGCGCGGCGCGCGGGGCCTGGCTACCGGCTGGGCAAGAAGCTGCGCAAGCACCGGCTGGTGGTGGGCCTGGGCTCGCTGGCGCTCACGGGCGTGCTCCTGGCGCTGGGACAGGCGGCGAACACCCGCCGCGAGGTGGCGCTGCGCGAGCGCCTGGCCCAGCGCTTCACCGAGCGCGTGGAACGACTGGAGGCCCAGGCGCGCTACTCGGCGCTCTCGCCCCTGCACGACACACGCCCCGACCGGAGCGCCCTGCGCGAAGGAATGAAGGCGCTGGAGGAGGACATCCGCCAGGGAGGCGCGGCGGCCCAGGCTCCCGGCCACTACGCCGTGGGACGCACGCTGCTCGCGCTGGGGGACCCCGAGGGTGCCCTCACGCGGCTCGAATCCGCCTGGAAGGGCGGCTACCACGAGGCACGGGTGGCCTACGCGCTCGCGCTCGCGCTGGGCCAGCTCTACCAGGAGCAGTTGCGGGAAGTGAAGTGGATGAAGGACAGCGTCCAGCGCGAGGCCCGCCGGCGGGAGCTCGAGCAGCGCTACCGCGACCCCGCCCTCGCCTACCTCAAGCAGAGTCAGGGCACCGAGGCGCCCTCGCCTCACTACGTGGCGGCGCTCCTGGCCTTCCACGAGGGACGGCACGAGCAGGCGCTGAAGGAACTGGAGACCATGGGCACCTCCCACCCGTGGTTCCACGAGGCGCCCCTGCTGCGCGGCAACATCCTGGAGGCCCGGGCCATCCAGCGGCGCAACCAGGGCGACCGCGCCGGAGCACGGGCCGATCTCGAGGCCGCCCACGGGGCGTACACCACCGCCGCCGCCATCGGCGAGAGCGATCCCGCCGTGCACCGCTCCCTGGCGTGGTTGCACCTGGGCTCACTGATCCTGGAACTCTACGGCCCGGGAGAGATCCAACCGCACTACGAGCGGGGCATGGAAGCGCTCGCCCACGCACTCACCGCCGACCCGGAGGACAGCACGTCCCAGGTGCAACGTGCCCTCTTCCTGTTCCGGATGGCCGAGTTCCGCATGCAGAAAGGCGGCGAGGTGATACCCCTGCTGGAAGAAGGGCTCGCCGCCGCGCGCACGGCCCTCTCGCTCGCGCCCGGGAACAACCGGGCCCAGGAGGCACTCGGCTACATCCTGCGGCTGTGGGCCCGCTACCGGCAGGAGCATGGGGAGGACCCCCGCGAACAACTGCGTCAGGCCGTGGAGGCCTTCGAGCGGGTGGCGGTGCGTGACTACACGCTCCAGGTCGAGCTCGGCCAGATCTTCAAGGTCTGGGCCGACTACGAGGACCAGAGCGGAGGCGACTCCCTGGGCCACCGGGACCGGGCGATCCAGGCATTCCTCGCGGCCACCACGCTCGACGCCAACCGGCAGGAGGGTTGGGTCAATCTCGGGACGGCATACTTCAAGCGGGCCACCCATGACCGGGCCGTGGACGCGGATGGCGACCTGGAGCGGGCGCGCGAGGCGCTCGAGCGCTCGCGAAGCATCGATGCCGGCAACCCCGTCCCCTACTATTACGGGGCGCAGGTACACGAATGGCGGGCCCGGCGGATGTACAACCGCGGCGGCGACACCGCGCCAGACCAGGAGTTGGAACGAGCCATCGCGCTCTATCGCCAGGGACTGGCCATCAACACCAGGCTCGTCCAATTGCACAACGCCCTGGGCGGCGCGCTGCTGTTACGGGCGGAGCGGACCTGGGAGAAGGGAGGCAACGCCTTTCCCCTGCTCGACGAGGCCCAGGCGGCCCTCGAGCAGGCGCGGACCCAGGCCCCCCAGCAGGGCTTCGCCTACAACAACCTGGGCGAGGTGCACGCCTACCGGGCGCTCTTCCTGCGCCGACGGGGCGAGGACCCCTCCGCCAGCGTCAAGGCGGCCCTGGAGAACTATGCCCTCGCCCTCGAGCGCATTCCCAAGCAGGCCCAGTTCCAAGCCAACCTGGCCAAGGTCCACCACACCCAGGCCCTCTGGGCGCTGGAGCAGGGGAAGGATCCGAGCCCCTCGCTCGACCGGGCGTCGGAGGCGCTGAAGCAAGCGCTCGAGCTCCATCCCCGGATGGGCTACGCGCTGCACTACCAGGGCGAGGTCCAGGCGGTGCGAGCCCGGTGGCTCGCACGGAGGGGACAGGCGCGAGGCACGGACTTCGAACAGGCCGCGCGCTTCTTCCAACAAGCCATCGACGAGAACCCCGAGTGGCAACAGGACTCCCTGCTGGCCACGGGGCTGTTGAGCCAGGAGTGGGCGGCGTGGCTGGCGCGCACGGGAGGAGACCCCCTACCGGTGCTGCGCGAGGGACTGCGGCGGTTGGATGAGGTGCTGGCCGCTCATCCCCAGCAGGCCCAGGTCCATGCGGTACGCGCTCACCTGATGCTGACACTCGCCAGGAGGCTCGAGTCCCCCCAGGAGCGCGAAGCGCGAGGGAGCGAGGCTCGCGAGGAGTTGGCTCTGGCGCTCTCCCTCAACCCCAACCTCTCCCCGGAATGGGCCCCCCCGCGCGGTGCGCGCTGAGTGGCCCGGGAATCGCTGACGTCACGCGACGCGAATGCTCAGACAGGTTTCGGGTCGCGCGGCGGCGTCGTTGGTGGCGTGATATCGATATCCCCGGCCACCGTTCCTGGCTGGGTGGGATCCTCGCCCCCGATTTTCGTCCCCCCCCCGGGCACGGACACGGGCTCGGCGACGAACTGGTATCTTCCAGAGGCGTCGGACTTGACGGTCAGCGTCCTGCTGGCGGTCTGCTCACTGGAGCCATTGAGCGTGAAGACGTTCACCCCCGCGTCGGAGGCCTTCTCCTCGAAGGGCCAGCTCGGGGTGAGCGTCACCGTGACGGTGTCTTTTCTCTGTTTCAGGTCCAGGGCGAATACCACGGTCTCGCCCGGCGTGAGTTCGGGCATGGCGACGGCCGTGGGGTTGGCGGGGGGAGGAGCCGGGGGGTCGTACGTCGGCTGGGTGGCGCCAATGGAGATGTTCTGTGTGGTCATGAGTATCGGTCTCTGTTCCTTCCAGCCCTGGAGGGGATACACGCTGGAATGCAGACACCGTACCAGGAGAGCTCGAGCGGCGTCCTAGACACAGTCCGAGGACTCTCTCTCGAACGGACATGTCCACGGCATGAACTGACACGTCACTGACATGACAGCGTCACACGGCCAAGGCCCATGTCCCGCCTCCGACGGGACAGGTCTCCTTACCGCGCAGACTCGGGATTGACCTTCACGTCTCCGAGGACCGCTCCCGGCGGATCGCGAAGCAGCCCATCATCGCCGCCCGGCACCGCCTGGAACCGGTACGTCCCCGAGGCACCCGCCACGACGGTCTTCGTCTGCTGGGCCGTGAGCGAATGGGCGCCCGCGAGCACGAAGGTCTTCTGCCGGAAGGGCGAGCCCGAGTCGAACTCCACCGTGACGGTGTCCGTCCTGTTCTGCAGGATGAAGAGCACGGAGTCGCCCGGTCTGACCACGGGCGGAGTACGGCTGTAGGTGGCCTGGGAGGCGGTGCCGATGAAGACGGTCAGCTGAGCCATGCGTGTCTGCTCCTGTGTCATCCCAGCTCGAGCCAGGACAAGAAATGAGGCGCGGGCACCCTCCGAGAACAGGCCGACGCCGCTCCCGGGTGACCGAACTCAGGCATCGTCCAGCCCCAGTTCCCGGATGCGGCGCTGGAGCCCTCGCTTGGACACCTCGAGCCGCCGCACCATGGCGTCCAGGTCGCCCCCGCACTCGCGGAAGCAGGTGGAGATCTCCTCCACGCTCAGGTCCCCCGCGGTGCGCAGGCTGGGGCTCTTGTCGATGAGCATGTAGAGCGAGGGCCGGGTGATGCCCAGCCGCTCGGCGGCGCCCTTGATGTCCCAGGCGCTGGCGCGCAGGGCCTCCAGCAACTCCGCGTCCGTCACGTCGGAGGGCTTGCGCCGGGCCCCCGAGGGCTCGCGCGGGGGGGACTCCACGGCGGGCCGCTCCCCCGCGGACCCGCCCGGGTGCGCGGGCCGGGGCGTATCGAAGGAGTCCAGCTCCTGCTCCAGGCGTGGACTCGCCTTCAACCCCCCCTGCCCCCGGCTGCCGATGACGAGCTGGCGCGTGAAGTTGCGCAACTGCCGCACGTTGCCGGGCCAGGGGAAGCGCACGAGCCGGACAGCCAGCGCGGACGGCAGCCAGGGCTCGGCCTGGGCGGCGGCGGAGTCCAGCCGCTGGGCCTCCCCCAGCGCCTCCATCTCCTGCCGGGCGAAGTGGTACAGGAGCACGCCGATGTCCTCGCGGCGCTCGCGCAGGGGTGGCACCTGGATTTCGTACCCCGCCAGCCGGTGCAGCAGCGGCGCCTTGAAGGCGCCCTGGCGGATGCGCGCCTCCAGGTCCGCGTCCGTGGCGGTGATCAGCCGCACGTCGACGGCCACGGGCGCGTGCCCGCCCACCGGGTACACCTCGCCCGTCTCCAGGGCGCGCAGCAACATCACCTGGACCTCGGGCTGCGCCTCGCCCACCTCGTCCAGGAAGAGCGTGCCCCCATGGGCGGCGCGGAAGAAGCCCTCGCGATCCTGGGTGGCCCCCGTGTAGGCCCCCCGCCGCGCGCCGAACAGCTCGGCGGCGGCCAGCTCCTTGGGAATGGCCCCCAGGTTGACGCTGATGAAGGGCCTGGCCCGGCGCGCGCTGCGCTGGTGGATGGCCCGCGCGACCAGCTCCTTGCCCGAGCCCGTCTCCCCGCGGATGAGCACGGGCACGTTCAGGTCCGCCACACGGATGACGTCCTCGCGCACCCGGCGCGTGCCCGGTCCGTGCCCCACCATGCCCAGCGAGTCCTGGACCACCGGCTCCGAGGAGAGCGCCTGGTGCAGCAGCAGCACGACGCGCTCGGCGAGCACGAGCGGGACCCCCACGGCGAGCGCCTCGGGACCGAACTCACGTGCCCCGGTGAGCGGCTCGTCCTCCACCCACACCTGGGTGCCGCCCTCCTGCATGCGCAGCCGGACACGGCCCGGGCCCGCGGACTCGAACACCAGGGGCTTGCGGCTCAGGAACGTGTCGGCCAGCGGCATGCCCAGCGTGGCGCCCGGCAGGGCGAAGTCCGGACCCACGCGCGACACCAGCACCGAGCCGCCGGTGGCCACCTCCTCGAGCAACAGCCGCTCCCCCGCGCGGTGGGGCATGGGATGGGCGACGATGGTGAGGGCGGGTACGGGCCGCGCGGCCACCTCGCGCTCGCGGCGGGGGGTGGCGGCCGTGGAGATGTCGATGAACGGCTTGTCCTTCATGAAGGTACGCTCGGAAGGGCCCTGGGAATCCGGGGAGAGTCTAACGCCCTCGTGTGTGCTCCCCGGATGAAAGAGGCTAACGGCGGCTCGCGGGAGACTTCTTCACCGCCGCCTTCTTGCGCGCGGGTGCTTGAGCGGCCTCCGGCTCGGGCCCTCCCTCGAGTGCCTGGAGCACCTCCCGCACATGGCCCGCGACCTTCACCTTGGGCCAGACACGGGCCACCCGCCCCTCGGGATCGATGAGGAAGGTGGCGCGCGTGACGCCCTGGAACTTGCGGCCATACAGCGACTTCTCGCCCCACACCCCATAGGCGTCGCAGACCTGGTGGTCCGTGTCCACGAGCAGGGGGAAGGGCAGGGAGAACTTCGCGGCGAACTTCTGATGACTCGCGGCGCCATCCGGCGACACGCCCAGCACCACGGCCCCCGCGGCCGTCAGCGCCGAGTGCTCGTCCCGGAAGTCGCACGCCTCCTGCGTACAGCCCGGAGTGTTGTCCTTGGGATAGAAGTAGAGCACCACGTGCCGGCCCCGCAGCCGCGAGAGCGACACGTCGTGACCGTCCTGGTCCTGGAGGTGGAAGTCGGGAGCGGGAGCGCCGGTCTGGGGAATGGGCATGAGTGGACGCCTGAATAGCATGACCGCGCATCCCCTTGGCCTGGGACCGCCCGGCGGCTAGGGTGGACCCCCGTGCCGCCCCTTCTCTTCGCCTTCGTCTACGGTCTCGGCCAGGGCCTGCTCCACGCGGTGGGGCCGGATCACTGCGCCGCCATGGCAACCCTCGGCACGCTCGGTCCGGCGCGCCGCCGCGCCACCCTGCTCGTCGCGCTGCGCTTCGCCGTCGGCCACGCCGCGGTGCTCGGCTCGGTGGCCACCTTCTGCCTGCTGGCGGGGGTGGGTCTGTCGGAGACCTTCGAGCGCTGGGCGGAGATCTTCGGTGGCGCGGTGCTGGTGGCGCTCGCCGTTGCCGCGTTCCTCTTCCCCAACGTGCTGCGCCACGGCCACCCCCACCTGCCGGGCCATACGCACGAGCCGCACTCGCACATCCACGATCAGGTGAGCACCACCGCGGGTGCCCTCATGGCCTTCAGCGGCGTGCGCGCGCTCCTGCTCGCCCTGCCTCCCCTGCTGGTGGGCGGCAGCATGCGCACGGCCGGGTGGACCTTCCTGCCGGGCTTCGCGTTCGGCATCCTCCTGGGCATGGGCGCGGTGGGCCTGCTCTTCGCCGAGGGGCTCTCCCGCGTGGGCTCGTCCCTGGCCGAGCGCATCCAGCGCGTCGTGGCCGCCGGCTCCGCCGCGCTCGGCCTGTTCTGGATCGTCGACCGCTTCTGAGCTTTCCCCCCCAACGAACAACGGCCTTGCTCCTGGGACTCCCGGAGCAAGGCCGTTTCACTTCGAGGGGGGCTCGGGGCGCCGCCTAGTTGTACACGTTGAACTCGCGCATGGACCACCAGCTCGAGTTCGTGCCGGTCTGCACCACCTTGATGTAACGGGCGGTGCGGGCCGTGAAGGTGACGGTGATGACCGGCCCGGTGCCCGTGCCGGTGGCGATCGCGCTGCCCCAGTTCGTGCCATCGTTCGACACGAAGACCTCGTAGCCGCGGGCGTAGTCCGAGTTGCTGCCGGTGGAGTCCATCACGATCTTGGTGAAGGTCTTCGCCGACTGCATGTCCACGGTCAGCGACTGGCCATTGGCCATGGGCGCGCCCGTGGTCCAGCGCGTGGACAGGCTGCCATCCAGCAGGGCCGACGCGGGCTCGCTGCTCGTGGGCGACGAGGTGGCCGTCCAGCCGGTCCGCGACAGCGCCGTGCCCGTGGAGCCGCCCGGGGGCGTGGTGACGCTGACGGTGTTGCTCGCCGCCGAGGCGTTGCCGGCCGCGTCCCGCGCCTTCACCGTGTAGCTGTAGGCCGTCGAGGCCGACAGACCGGAGTCGGTGTACGAGGTCGTGGTCGAGGAGCCGATGAGGACGCCGAAGCGGTAGACGTCATAGGCGGCGACGCCCACGTTGTCCGTCGAGGCGGTCCAGCTCAGGGAGATCTGGCTGCTCGTCGACGAGGCGACCTTCAGGCTGGCCGGAACGGTGGGCGCCTGGGTGTCGCCCGTCGGAGGCGTGCCCGTGCCCGCGTACTCGGAGATGGTCTGCCGCATGGCCTCGGCGGGGGAGTTGGCGTAGACGCGGCCACCCTGGCCGTTGATGACGTGGGTGATTTCACTGCCGGCCGTGCCGTTGAGCCAGATGGTCGTCAGGTGGTGGAACTTGACGCCCTGGACGTTGGGCGCCTCGATGGCGTTCTCCGACTTCACGGCCGCGTCGCGGAAGAAGGAGTACACGCCCAGGCCCCACGCCTCGTGGGTGGTGACGGTATCGGCGACCTTGTACGAGGCGTAGCCGTTCACCGTGCCATTCTTGCTCAGCCACGAGCCCTGGTTGGGCACGTCATAGGGAATCTCGGACTGGTAGAAGTACACCCGGCCGCCGTTGCCGTTCCACAGCGTCTGGTACTCGTTGTGGTGCTCGTTGAACAGGCCGTAGATGGTGACGTTGTTGCCGTTGACGACCAGTCCGTTCTTGGTGGGGTTGGTCGTCCACGCGGCGCCCTCGCCGTGGTCCGCGCGCCACAGCCAGAGCTGATCGCCCACGACGTTGTGGCTGTTGATCTTGATGCCCACGTCGTTGCGGCCGGCGAACGCGCCACCGGTGCGCACGGTCAGGTCATAGAGGAAGGTGGGGTTGGCCGAGTGGTCCCTCGAGCTGCCCGTGGGACCGACCTCCAGGATGGAGGCGGAGTTGACCGTGCCGGCCTCGAGGAGCAGACCACCGATCTTCACGCCGTCCACGTCGGCGACCGCGATGCTGGGCAGGCCGCTGGTGGGGATGAGCGTGGGCAGGCCGATGCCGAGGATGATGGTGTTGGCGTTGTTGACCTTCAGCGAGTCGTTCAGCCGGTAGATGCCCGGGGTGAACAGCAGGTGCTTGCCCTGGCTCAGCGCGCTGTTGAGGCTCGCGGCGCTGTCCGTCTCCGGACGCGCGATGTAGAACTGATCGATGCCGATGGACTGTCCCGGCGTGGGGCCGTTCGCCCAGCTCACGCCCTGGGTATTCGTCTGCAGGGCCGGGACGAACACGGCGTACTGGCCGGCGCTGGTGACGTAGAGGTAGGGCTTCTCCCGGATGATGGGCGTCTTCTCGACGACCGTGTAGGGCGGCTCGGGGAACTGGCCCGTCGGCGCGTTGTTCACGCCCACGAAGACCATGTTCCACACCGCGTTGCCCCATTTCGCCCACTTGCTGTTGCGCGACAGCCATTGCTGCTGCGACGCGGGAACGACCTGACCGTCCACCACGGAGTCCGCGAGGAAGCCGCCGCTGGCCCAACCCGCGTTCCAGTTCGAGTCGAAGTCGAACAGGTGCAGCTCACCCTTGATGTGCAGACGCCGCAGCGGGGCCGCCTGCGACACGGCGATGCGCGTCTGACCGTTGGACGGGGTGACCGCGAAGTTCTCCAGCGCCCGCCAGAAGTTGCAGGTGGCGTTGGCGTTGGGCATCCACTGGGCGTTGACGTTCACGCCCCCGTTGATGTTCACGTCATCGGGGCTCTGACCCAGACCGGCGACCTGGGTATAGAAGCCCACCTTGAAGTCGACACCATAGGAGCCGGGCTTGAAGAGCAGCGCATAGCGGTCCTCGCCGAACTGATTGGCCTCCTGCCTGGTGAACACGGAGTTGGCGAGGCTCGAGATGTCGGCGGCCGGCATGGTCGTGTCGAACACATAGACCCGGGGGCCAAAGATGGTTGTGTTTGCCTGGGAGACCGGCACCGCCAGCGCGACCCCAGGAATGACCGAGCACAACCCCGCGACGGCGGCCGATACGGAAATCGTTGATGCGAGTCTTCTGATCACTTCATCTACTCCCATGAAGGGGGGGGGGACTGACGGACGACAGGGCGACGCGTTCGTCAAGGGAAGGCAGAAGCGGACCGCGGACACGTGACAGCAGGAGCGCGCACCGTGCCGGTTTTCATGTCCTCGAAACCCTTCCTTGTTCCGGTATCTCTCTGACTTCGAGAAGAAATAGTAAAACGCGTAAATAAAGTTTTATACCAAGTCAGAGACCCGGGAAACGGGAAAATCTTGACGCAATGCGACAAAGCCAGGAATGGGCCGAGGCCCCGGCTGGAGCCCGAATGGCGCGGCCCCACCCCACATGACTGCTTCGGCAGGGACTTGGACGAACTCCCCGAAGCCCGGAATATCCATGGGCTGACACGATTCCGCGGACATGCCACGTCAGGTGAGGAGACGCTGCCCGGAGGGGACACGGCAGCGAATCCCAGCGAAGCACATTCGTACGAGGAGTCCGGGGTCCTCCAGTGCACAAATCCATGAGACCCTGGGGTCATGGAACCCAATATTCCCTCGGCCTCCCCCGAGCCCGCCGTCACCCCCATCTGGAAGGTGGCCGCCGCGAGTTTCATCGGTACCGCGGTGGAGTGGTACGACTTCTTCCTCTATGGCACCGCGGCGGCGCTCATCTTCAACCGCCTGTTCTTCCCCTCGTTCGATCCGTTGATGGGCACGCTCGCGGCGTTCGCCACCTTCGCGGTGGGCTTCATCGCGCGGCCCCTGGGCGGCATCATCTTCGGCCACTTCGGCGACAAGCTCGGACGCAAGTCCATGCTGAGCGCCACGCTGATGATCATGGGCGTGGCGACGTTCGCCATCGGCCTGTTGCCGACGTATGACCGCGTGGGCGTCCTGGCGCCCATCCTCCTGGTGGTGCTGCGCATCATCCAGGGCTTCGGCCTGGGGGGCGAGTGGGGAGGCGCGGTGCTCATGGCGGTGGAGAGCGCGCCCGCCCACCGCCGGGGCTTCTATGGAAGCTGGCCGCAGATGGGAGCGCCCGCGGGCCTGCTGGTGGCCAACGCCGTGTTCTCCCTCTTCTCGCGGCTGCCCGAGGAGCAGTTCGTCTCCTGGGGCTGGCGCGTCCCGTTCCTCTTCAGCGCGGTGCTCATCGGCATCGGCGTCTTCATCCGCCTGGGCGTCGCCGAGTCGCCCGCGTTCCGCGCGCTCCAGCACTCGCGCCCCGCCAGCAAGGGCCTGCCCGCGCTCGAGGCCCTGCGCACCTATCCCAAGCAGATCCTCCTCGCCATGGGAGCGCGCTTCGCGGAGAACGGCTTCTTCTACATCGTCACCACGTTCGTGCTCACCTACGGCACCAGCATCGGCATGGCGCGCTCGGACATGCTCACCGCGGTGCTGGTGGCCACGTGCGTGCACCTGGTGGCCATCCCCTGCTTCGGCGCCCTGTCGGACACGCTCGGCCGCCGCCCCGTGTACCTCGGCGGGGCCGTGGGGTGCGCGCTGCTCGCCTTCCCCTTCTTCCGGCTCATCGACACCCAGCAGACGGGCCTGGTGTGGCTCGCCATCACCCTGGGCATCATCGCCCACGCGGCGATGTACGGGCCCCAGGCCAGCTTCTTCTCCGAGCTGTTCGGCACGCGCGTGCGCTACAGCGGCGCGTCGCTCGGCTACCAGCTCGCGTCCGTCTTCGCCGGAGGCCTGTCGCCCCTCATCGCCACCGCGCTGCTGTCGGGCAGCAACGGGCAGGCCTGGCCCGTGTCGCTGTACATGGTGGGACTCGCCCTCATCACGCTCGTGTCCGTGTACCTGTCCGCGGAGACGTTCCGCGAGCAGCTCGCCGAGCCGTCCCCCCAGGCTCCTCCAGGAGAAGCCCCGGCGGACGGCTCCCGGCGCGACGTGGCCTGAGCTACGGGCCGCGCAGGACCGTCACGCCCCGCTCGGTGACGACGAGCAGCATGCTCGGCGTCACGGTGGGCTCGTAGACGAGCTGCAGGACGCGCTGGCCCGGCACCTGCTCCACCCGGGCCAGCGTCTTCCCGTCGGACTCCAGCCGCCACAGGCCCCCGCCCTCCGTGCCGATGTAGAGCGCGCCATCGTCCGTGGCCTTGAGCGAGAGGATGCGATCCGTGGGCAGCCCGGCGAGCTTCGACCAGTTGCCCGTGGAGCGGGACCTGGGCGTCATCTCCCAGACGCCGAACTCCGCGCTCCCCAGGTAGTAGCGGCCCGAGGTGCTCTGCTCGAAGGCGCGCCAGTAATCATCCGTGGCCTGTCCGTTGAGCGCTTCGTTGAAGCCCTTGAACGTCCAGGGCGTCGGGCCTTCCCAGGTGTACTCCCGGTCCCACTCCTCGAGCTTGTCACTCGGCACGAGCACGCCGAGCATCTGCTCGTTCGCCACGAGCACATCCCCATTGCGCGCGAGGCCGAGCCCGTACATCGGCGGGCACTGGAGCGACTCGTCGCGCGAGCCGTCCGGATTCTGGGTGACGAGGTACCAGCCGGGATGACGGTGGCTGTTGTACGTGAGCCCCTGGATGCGCGTCACCCCGTGGTTCGTCGTGACGTAGAGATCGCCGCGATGCTTGCCGCGCGTCACCCGGGCGCAGTTGAGGATGCTGCGATCCTCCTCGTAGTGGAAGTCGTTGGTGTTGTGGATGCCAATCTGCTTGCCCGCGTTCGACGCGCCGGTGGTGCGCCAGATGTGCTCCTCGAGCGCCACCGTGCCATCGGGTTGGAGGCGGACGGCGTCGAGATCTCCCTTCTGGTACTCGGCGTAGCGCTCGGGCGTGTAGAACGGATCGTTGGGTCCGGGGATGTACGTGCGCTGGGAAATCCCTTCCGCCCGCCGCATCTCCGCGGCGCGATAGCCCACGTACGCGCGCCCGGCCTCACCGCCGCAAATGACCGTCGAGCCGATCGCGAGCGAATCCCGGCCGAAGGGCTGACGCGCCTGACCCACGCCCGTGGTCCACGTCGGAGCGGTGTCACCCGGGCGCAGCACGCCAATGCGATTGCCATCGAGGAGCCAGAGGTTCAGCCCCTCGTCGACGCCAACGCTCTGCGGGGTGCCAACACCAAACGCCTGGGTATAATCGAGCACCGCGTCCACCGGCCACGGACCGGCGAATTGCTCGGGGGGCGTTCCCGCGTCGTCACCCGGCCCGCTCGTATCCGGCGGAGGGGTCGAGGGCGTGCCGGCATCCTCGGAGGGAACGGGCGGCGTGTCCGAGGGAACTTCGTTTCCCACCGATGGACCCGGCTCCAACTGCCCTCGCGGGTCGTCTGTCCTGGAGTGGTCACCACAACTCACCTCGAGCACTGCGATGACCGCGAGTCCTACCCCTACCGCACTTGCACGAATGCCCATCCGTCCCTCCGTTGACGGGGGACTGCTCGCAAGTCCCGGGCCGACGGCGCTCACCGACAAAAGGAGGCAGGCGGGGAGGCGTCGTCTTCCGCCTTCGGGCCTTGATACCGTACGGTAGGAGACACCATGCACTGCCCCCGCTGCGACAAGGTGATGGCCCCCACGCACCTGGATGAGGTGGAGGCGCGCCAGTGCCCTCAATGCGAGGGACACTGGCTCGAGGGAGAGGACCTGAAGCTCTTGGAGTCGACCGTGAACGTGCGGCTGTTCGAGTGGCGCACGCTGCCCTCCGAGGAGGTCCAGGCCCGCGAGCTGGCGTGCCCCCGGTGCACTCCCCGCCAGGTGATGAAGAAGGTGCGCAGTGAGCGCGATCGGCACGTGCTGCTCGACGCCTGCGAGCGCTGCCATGGGGTGTGGCTCGATGGGGGCGAGCTGCGCGCCATCCAGGAGATGGGCGTCGTGGCGGCACTCGTCGACGCGGTCCGCTTCATCATGAACGACTGAGGCCGGAGTCAGGGCGCCGCTTCGGCTCCAGCGGGAAGGACCTTCACCAACTCCCGCCAGAAGCAGCGCCGCACCTCGGAAGCACCGCGCAGACTGGGCTCGATGGTGGAGGTGAACCAGGAGGCGTCCCCCCCGAGGAAGTGCCCGTGCAGGTCGACGAGGACGCCATACTCCGAGGCGAGAGCCGCGAGGATGCCATTCATCCGCCGGTGGTTCTCGCGGGCCTGATGGATCGACACGCCGGTGAAGTTGCGGCGATCGTCCCCCACCGAGGGGTCATACACGTTGGCGAGGAGCACCGGGCGGATGGGCAACGCCGAGAGGAAGGCGGACAGCTCACGCTGGAACGCCTCGAAGCCGGGGTCCCTGTCCAGGAGAAGGCCGCGCAGCAGATCATTGCCGCCCACCGACACGAGCGCCACCGCCGGACCGGAGCCCTCCACTCCGCGCAACTGGCGCGCAAGGGAATCCACCGTTCCTCCGTCCTGCGCGCGATGCACGAGCCGCGCGCCGCCGCGAGAGTCCAGGTCCTGGCCGCGGAACTCCGGGAAGAGGTCGTCCCGGTTGCGCACCAGCAGCTCGCCGGGCGAGACGCCGTGCCGGTTGTAATGGGCACAATCGAGGACCGAATCACCAAAGGTGAAGAGCGTGAGCGTCATCTTCCAACACTGGGGAGGACTCCCTTGGCGGGCAACGCTCGTCGCGCGCGGGGCCCTGGAGGCACCCGTCCGTCCGCCCGCCCGAAGCCCGGGACGGCGCCCGGGAAGTAGGGCAGACTCGAAACGAAGTCCTGAGACCAGGTGAAGGCCTTCCCCAACGTACGGAACAAGCCCCATGCGACTCTGTACCTTGTACTCCTCCTATGAAGGCTCCCAGTCTCCCTACAAGGACATCGATCCCGCCGTCGATCCCTCCTGGTGGTTGCCCGATCACACCTGGTCGCGCCAGCCCCTGACACGCGCCAACTCGCGAGAGGTGCTCGAACAGCTCGCCAAGGAGGGCTTCGACGCGTTCATCAACCTCTGTGACGGAGCACCGGACGAGGACATCGCGGGAGTCGAGGTCATCCAGCACCTGGAACGGTTGGGATTGCCCTTCACGGGAGCGAACTCGCACTTCTACGCGGCCTCACGCGAAGAGCACAAACAGGCCTGGTTGAACCAGGGCATCGGCACGCCGGGCTATCGCTTCGCCTCGGATCTGGCCACGGTCGAGCAAGCCGCCGGAGAGCTGCGCTTCCCCCTGCTGGTCAAGCCCCACTCCGGTTACGCCAGCATCGGGATCGAGCTGGACTCGCGGGTCGACAACCGCGAGGCACTGCTCGAGCGGGCCGGGCGGACCCTCTCCCGCTTCGGCGGTGTCCTCATCGAGGAGTTCATCGCGGGGCGCGAGTTCACCGTGCTCGTCTCCGAGCCTCGGCCGGGAGAACAGTGGCCCTGGGTACACCCCCCGGTGGAGATCCACTTTCCTGAAGGGGAGACGTTCAAGCATTTCGACCTCAAGTGGATGAACTACGAGGCCATGAACACCCGTCCCGTGACCGATGAGGGTCTCGTGAAACGGTTGGATGACATCGCCCAGCGAACCTTCTCGGCCGTGAACGCCCGTGGCTATTGCCGCTGTGACATCCGCATGGACGACGCGGGCCAGTTGTTCATGCTCGACTGCAACGCGAACCCGGGCGTGTTCTACCCTCCGGACCAGCCGGGAAGCGCCGACTTCATCCTGTCACTCCAACCGCACGGGCACCGGGACTTCCTCCTGCACATCATCGATTGTGCCCGGCGTGCGCACGGGGTGAACACGTCTGGCACTTGAAGTCGTGGCATGAGGACTCCGGTGGTGGGGGGGGCGTGGCAGGTGGGAGAGTAGCTCCGCGGCGCTCGCGACGTGCGGGTGACCCGGTCATCGCGCGACTGGCCGAGCGACTGAGCGCGGCGAGCGAGACATTCGCACGGCGATGGTCGGGCACCGAGGCCGTGCCCCGCCGTACCGCGAACAAATCATTCATGCATCCGGTCGCCGGGCCGCTGGTGCTGCTGTGCGAGGTGCTCGAGGTGCCCGAGCGCGAGCAGCGCGTCGTCTTCTATCTGCCCGTCCCCGGCACGCCGACCGGGCAGCGGCTGCGCACCCTCGCGCGACAACACGAAAAGCCGTGACGAGGTGTTTGAACACCTTCATCGCGCTTGACGAGCACGCCCACACGTCCGTGTGATGGCGGAACGATGGCTGACCAACCACGTCACCACCGGAGGTGAGCCGTGTTCATGAATCCTGTTGGCCCACTTCCAGTGGGCATCCGCCCGCGCCCCCTGGTGAGCGTCTGGTTTATCCTCACTCTCCTGCTGCACAGTGCGTGTGCCACGGGTGTGCCTCGCGACAGTCTCTCGACAGGCCGAACCACGCCGTCCGAGCCTCCCCCAGTCCCCCGGCAGGGAGTCGCCCTCGCCGCCGAACCGGGCTTCGAGTCAGCCCGCCTCTACACCGTGGACTTCCTGGAGCCGAGCGCCTCCGCCTCCCGTCCCGTGCCCCTGTCCCGGGCCGACTTCCAGCGCGCCTTCCAGCGGCTATCCCGCGACACGCGGGTGACGGGCAGCGCTCGCGAGGCCGCGCACGAGTTGCTCTCGCTCTCGCACCAGTTCCCGCCAGAGGCCGAGCACATGGAGATGGCGGGCCAGTGGTTGATGGAGCGCTACGGTGAGCGGACGTACACCTTCGTGCCCCTGGACCAGTTCGGCCCCGAGCCCCTGACACCCGAGGCGGATGCTGCCCTGCGCGACAGCTATCTCTCGTGGTGCGTGCCCCGAGGTGGCGGGGACTGTCTGTGCCTGCTGGAGGACGGTCCTTTCCTGCGCACGGATGACCGGCGCGTCCTGGCGCTGGCGCTGGCCCTCGGCCCGGTACTCGACGAGACACGCGCGGCCCTGGCGCGCGAGTTGCTGGACGTGAGGGCAGTGGTGTCCCTGGTCGCCTGGACGGTGACGCTCTACTGCCTGCTGTGGGTACTACCCGAACCGACCACCAAGGCCCTGGCCGCTACCTTGACAGTCATTCTGGTGGGCTGGCTGGGGCTGGAGACCGTGTGGGGGCTGATGGACGGGTACAGCCGAATGGCCGTGGCGGCGCGCGAGGCGAGCACCTTCGCGGAGCTGCGCGCCGCGGGCGCGGACTTCGGCCGGGTGCTGGGCGAGGACGCGGCGCGGGCGATGATTCTGGCGGTGGCCACGCTCAGCGGGCGCACCCTGGGAGAGGTGGCGGCGCGGGTGAAGTCATTGCCGGGTCATGGACTGGCCTCGGCGCGTTGGGAGGCCCAGGGTGGAGCTGGCGTGCTGCGACGAGCGGGCGTGGAAGAGTGGGCGCAGGGGGAGGCACTGGCCCACGCGGTGGTGGCGGTGGACACGGTGGCCCTGTCGCCGCAGGGCCCGCTGGCGGTGGTACTGCTCAAGCAGAAAACGGGCTCGGGAGCTGAGAGGGCCCCAGGTGGCCGCTCCGCCTCCACCGAGCTCCAACACCGGGGTGGCAACCGGCAGGTGGAGCTGAGCGACGGCCAACGCTGGCACGTGCCGCGCGGCAAGTCTCTCGCGGACATTCCGCCCCATGACAAGGTGGGCGACCAGATCCAGGAGGCTGTCACCCGTGCCGCCAAGCAGTGGGGGCCCGACAAGCTCTCGGATGCCGAGAAAGACGCCATCGAGCGGGCCATGAAGAAGGGCGAGTACTGGCTGGCGCGCCTCTTGGAGCGCGAGGCCCGGGGACGTTTCGTGCACGAAAAGGTGAAAAGACAGTTCCAGCGAATCTATCAATTCAACCAACAGGGCGTGGACGTGTTTGACCCGACCACGGGCACCCGGTACGAGATTCTCTCTGGCACTGAGTCCAATCTCGCGCGGCACGGGCGGCGCATGGCCACCGAATTCTTCCGGATGCTCACCTTCTGAAAGAGGCGACCATGGACTGGCTCGGAAACATCATCATCGAAGACAAGGAGATTGAAAACGAGCGGTTCGAGTTAACGGACAAGAACTCGCACTACTTCCTCGGCCCCAATCTGACGCTACGCCACTGCACCGTCATTTTGAAAGTGCCTGCCGGCCGCCTGTTCATCAATCAGGCCCACTTCATCAACTGCACCTTCGAGGTGAAGCAGGAACTGAAGAACCATCAGCAATGGATAAGAGCCTCCCTCGAGGGCTGCCGCTTCAAGGGGCGGCTGACCGGGTGTGACTTCGGTCACTGGCCCGAATATGGGGATGAGCCAGAGTATCAGCACGGCTCCATCGAGGACTGTGACTTCACCGAGGCCCAACTGGACGGCTGCCGCTTCATGGGCTGCGACCCCTCGACCCTACGTTTTCCCAAGTGGCCCTGCTTTACCATTTTGGATCCCATCCGCAGAGCCCCAGAACTCCGCCGAGCCACATGGCCAGGACTGGTGGGCGATGTCGTCGTGGAAAAGCTCCACAAACAACCTCCCCGCACCATGGCCTTGACCAAACACGCCCCCACCCTGGCCAAGCAACTCGAAACCACGCCCGAGGAGCTCAAGGCCGTCATCGAGCAATTCGACTGCATCCTCTTCTGACGAAAGACAGACACCGCCGCGGGTTCGGGCCGCTTCGACTCAGCCGCTCCGCTCCAGCAGGCCCAGGGACATGAGCGCCACGAGGAAGCCCTGGACGAGGGGCTCCGGACGGTTGGCGAGCGCGAGCAGCTCCGCCACGGTGCGGTGGCCATCGATCCTGGGCAGCAGCTCCGTCTCCCAGCGCTCCAGGTCCACGTCCTCGAGCTGATAGGCCGGGGCCACCGCGGGAATCAGTCTGTCCTCCGGCTGGATCATCCCGCGCAGGCGCTCGGGCTTGTAGAGCTTCTTCACGCCCCGGACGATGAGGTTGGCCGGGTGCGCGTCCAGCTTGATGGACTCGGCGGCGGCCTTCTCCTTGAAGCTCATCACCCAGGTGCCGTCCTCCCACGCGAAGAGCGAGTAGATGATGGCCTTCACCTGCTGGCCCACGTAGTACATGCGCTCGGTGTCCTTGAGCAGCCCCCGCTCCACCAGCACGTCGCCCGTACGCCGCTGGCTCGCCGCCGCCACGGCCGCCGCGTCCTCGAGCTGCTCGGGTTTGATCTTCCCCACGCGCACGAGGAACGAGCCGAAGCGATCCGCCAGCAGGTTGGACAGGGCGAACACGGGCATGCCCCGCTCGAAGTACACCACCTTCTTCACCTTGCCGCGCTGCAGGCCCAATTCACCCGTCTCGCGTGACAGGTAGAAGGCGGTGATGAGCGAGGGCAGGTTGTCCCGGAGCTCTCCGCGGCGATTGCTGGGAGGCGCCACGGGCCGGGACTGCGCGGGACGGCCCCCCGGTGGAGGCGGAGGACGTACCAACGCGGCGGGCCCCTGGGGCACCAGCGGAGCCGCGGTGAGATTGGCGCCACGGATTTCCGCGGTGAGGTTGCCGCCCGTCACCTTGACGCGGCCCGTGAGCTCCAACGTGTCCTGGACCCCCTCCTCCTCCACGTCGATGTCGAGGTCCACGTCCTCGAAGGCATCACCCGCCGCGGGAGCGGCCTCCGGCGCTGGCGCCGGCGCGGGTTTGGTGTACGGCGCCGCCCGGCGCACCGCCTCCAGCAGACGGGCGGCATCGAAGGGCTTCTCGAAGTAGTCGGCGGGGGCGTACTTCTGCCGGGCATCCACGGCGTGCTTGCCACCCTTGAAGACGCCGGTGATGAAGATGAGCGGGAGCTGGGGCTGCTGCTTGCGCAGCGCGTCCGCCACCTGGAAGCCCATCATGTCGGGCAACAGCAGATCCAGCACGGCCGCGGCGGGTGGCTGGCCGCGCGCTTTCTCCACGGCCTGCGCGCCCCTGCCCACCCCGGTCACCTCATATCCCTCGTCCTCGAAGAGCTGAACGAGCAGTGAGAGCAACTCCGGGTTGTCATCGACGACGAGAATTCGGGGGGCCATCTCCCGCCCACCCTACCAAAAGCCACCACTCCCGGGAGGCCCTCTCTTGCCGCTGATGCATCCCGGCGTCCGGGCGGGTAAGGTCGGCGGTCCCCGACTCGATGGGATGCCCCCATGAAGGACTGCCCTTGAAGCGAAGCACCTGGTCGTCCCCTCCCTCCTCCGCCCATCCGCTCGCCGCCCCCCCGGCACCCCTCCGGAACAGACGGGAGGAGGCATGAGGCTCGGACTCAAGGCGGACAACCTGCTCGAGCGCTTCGCCGACTGGTTCAACCTGGCGCCCCAGCCCCTGGCGCACGCCTTCTTCGGGATGATGGCGGCGCGCACGCTGATGGCCGGCGAGCGTCTGGGCATCTTCGGCGCGCTCGCGGAGGGGCAGGCCACGGTGGAGGAGCTGGCGGCGCGCTTGAAGCTGGCGCCGGAGGGCACGCGCGCGCTGCTCGAGGCGCTGGAGGCGTGCGACGCGGTGGAGCGCAAGAAGGGCCGCTACCGCATGGCGGACCGGGCCCGGCGCTGGTTGGATCCCCGCTCGTCCCAGTACGTGGGCGGCTTCCTCGACTTCAACTACACCCAGTGGGAGTGGTGGAGCCACATGGAGGACGCCGTGCGCACGGGCGAGGCGGTGGACATCCACCAGTTCGCGCCGGAGGACCCGCGCTGGCGCTCCTACATCCTCGCCATGTACCAGATGGCGCGGCTGTCCGCGCCCGAGGTGGCCCGCGCCATTCCGCTGCCCCGGGGAGCCCGGCGGGTGTTGGATCTGGGAGGGGCGCATGGGTGGTTCGCCGCGGAGCTGTGCCGGCGCAACCGGGGGCTGAGGGCCACGGTGCTGGACCTGGAGGGCAGCGTCCGGGTGGGCCGGGAGGTCATCGCCCAGGCCCAGCTGTCGCACCTGGTGACGCACCAGGAGGGCGACGTGCTCACCGCCGAGCTGGGCGGGCCGTATGACGGGGTGCTGCTCTTCCAGGTGGTGCACCACCTGTCCCCCGCGCAGAACGTGGCGCTCCTGCGCCGGGTGCGCGCCGCGCTCGCGCCCAAGGGAACGCTGGCCGTGCTCGAGTACCTGCGCGAGGACGTGGAGAAGCCGCCGAGCGCCGCCCCGCTCATCGGCCTGCACTACTTCCTCACCTCGAAGGCGGCGGCGTACACGCCCGCGGAGCTGGAGGGCTTCCTCGGCGACGCGGGCTTCCGCATCGAGAGCGCCAAGCCGATGCGCCACGTGCCGCTGCAGACGCTCGTCATCGCCCACGCGGAGTGAGCCGGGACACGAAGCGCGGGGGGCCGTGTGATGTCCGCCCCCTGGCCTGACGGCCAGGGCAGCCGCACAGAGAAATGAGGCACGGTCTCGGCTTGTCGCGCTACCCTCCGGCCCGATTCCCATGCCGACGCCCATGCCCTCCGCGACCCCCGCATCCGACGCCCCAGCGCTCGTCACCGAGCTGGACGGAGTGCTCATCCGCACGGACTCGCTCCATGAGGGGCTCGTGCGGCTGATCAAGCGTCAACCCCACCTGATTCCCGCCGCGCTGGGGTGGCGCCTCCGGGGCCGGGCCTTCTGCCGGGCGGAGGTGGCGCGGCACGTGGAGTTGGACCCCGCGCGGCTGCCCTATGACGAGGCGTTGCTGTCGCGGCTCACCGAGGAGAAGGCGAGCGGCCGCCGGCTGGTGCTGGCCACGGTGGCGGACCGGCGCGTGGCGGACGCGGTGGCCGCGCACCTGGGCCTCTTCGAGACGGTGCTCGCGAGCGATGGCACCCAGGAGCTGTCCGGCGCCCTGCGCGAGGCCCGGCTGCGCGAGACGCTCGGCGCCCCGCACGAGGAAGCGCGTCACGCGCCCCCGTTCATGCCCCGCGTGCGCGCGCTGTTCAAGGCGCTGCGCATGCACCAGTGGGCCAAGAACGTGCTCGTGTTCGTGCCGTTGCTCGCCGCGCACAAGGCGATGAACGCGCCCCTGTTCCTGCGCGCGATGCTGGGGATGATCGCCTTCAGCCTGTGCGCCTCCAGCGTGTACGTGCTCAACGACTTGCTGGACCTGGACTCGGACCGCCAACACCCGAGCAAGCGCCGCCGGCCTTTCGCGTCGGGAGCGCTGCCGCTGGGCGCGGGGCCATGGCTGGGACTGGGGCTGTTGGGCGCGGGGACGGCGGTGGCCCTGCTCCTGCCGCGCGAGTTCCTCGCCCTGCTGGGCACGTACTACCTCATCACCATCGCTTATTCTTTCTATCTCAAGCAGGTGATGATGCTGGACGTGCTGGTGCTCGCCGGGCTGTACACGGTGCGCATCCTGGGAGGCTCGCTCGCGGTGGGCATCCCCACGTCGAGCTGGCTGTTCAGCTTCTCCATGTTCCTCTTCCTGTCGCTCGCGCTGGTCAAGCGGCTGAGCGAGGTGCGGCGGCTGCGGCTGGCCAACGAGTCGGTGGCGCATGGACGGGGCTACGTGTCCGGGGACTACGAGCAGCTCGCCGCGCTCGGCGTCTCCAGTGGCTACCTGTCCGTGCTGGTGCTCGCGCTCTACATCACCAGCAAGGAAGTGACGGCGCTCTATGTGCATCCGGAACGGCTCTGGCTCTTGTGTCCGGTGATGTTGTACTGGGTGGGCCGGGTGTGGCTGCTGGCGCACCGGGGACTGGTGAACGAGGACCCGCTCGTGTTCGCGCTCAAGGACAAGGTGAGCTACGCGGTGGGAGTCATCGCCGCGGGCGTGCTGCTGGCCGCGGCGTGAGGAGATGAAGATGACGATGGAACCGAAATCCTGGGGGCGCTACCCCCGAGTCTCCGGACAGAAGGCGCACCCCGTCACGTGGACGAGCGAGCCGCTGCCCGTGCCCCCGGAAGGCGGCTCGCTGCTGCCCCATGGCCTGGGCCGCAGCTATGGCGATTCGTGCCTCAACGAGGGCGGCTCGCTGCTGACGACGGAGCGGTTGGATCACTTCCTGGGTTTCGACCCGGCCACGGGCGTGCTGCGCTGCGAGTCGGGTGTCACCCTGGACGGCATCCTCCGGCTGGTGACGAACCAGGGGTGGTTCCTGCCGGCGACCCCGGGCACGAAGTTCGTGACGGTGGGCGGCGCCATCGCCAATGACGTGCATGGCAAGAACCACGTGCGCGTGGGCACCTTCGGGCGGCACCTGCGCCGCTTCGAGCTGGTGCGCTCGGACGGCTCACGCCGGGTGTGCTCGCCCGAGGAAAATCAGGACTGGTTCGAGGCCACCATCGGCGGGCTCGGGCTCACCGGGCTCATCACCTGGGCGGAGCTCCAGCTGCGGCGCGTGAGCAACTCCTACATGCACCAGGAGACGATCGCCTTCTCCAACCTGGAGGGCTTCCTCAACCTCGCGCGCGAGTCGAACCAGGACTTCGAGTACACCGTGGCGTGGGTGGACAGCCTCGCCCGGGGCCGCCATCTGGGCCGGGGCCTGTTCCACCGCGCCAACCACGCGCCCCCACAGTTCAACGCCCGGGCGCCGTCTCCCCCGCGCCTGTCGGGGCTCGCCGTTCCCTTCGACTTCCCGGGCCTGGCGCTCAACCGCGTCTCGGTGGCGGCCTTCAACGCGCTCCACTACCGGATGCGCAACCAGGGGCTCATGCACTACGAGCCGTACTTCTTCCCCCTGGACAGCGTGCACCACTGGAACCGCATCTACGGCAGCCAGGGCTTCGTGCAGTTCCAGTGCGTCGTGCCCCCGAACGACACGGGCGTGGCGGCGCTCAAGGAGATCCTCGATCGCAGCGCGCACAGCGGCATGCCCTCCTTCCTCACGGTGCTCAAGATCTACGGGGACGTGCCGTCGCCCGGGTGGATGAGCTTCCCCAAGGCGGGCTACTCGCTGGCGCTGGACTTCGCCAACCGGGGCGAGCGCACGTACCAGCTCGTGGATGAGCTGGACCGGCTCACCCGCGAGGCGGGCGGGAGGGTGTATCCGGCCAAGGACTCGCGCATGAGCCCGGAGAGCTTCGCGGCGTACTACCCGGAGCGCGAGCGCTTCGCCCGGTACGTGGACCCGGCGTTCTCCTCGTCGTTCTGGCGTCGGGTGCGCGGCGCGGGATAGACAGGCTCCATGATGAAAAAGGTCCTCGTCCTCGGCGCCACGAGCGCCATTGCCCAGGCCACCGTGCGGCTGCTGGCCGCGCGGGGCGCGTCGCTGTACCTCGTTGCCCGCCACGCCGAGCGGTTGGAGGCGGTGGCGCAGGATGCCCGCACCCGGGGCGCGGCCCGGGTGGAGGCCGAGACGTTGGACCTGGACGACTTCGCCCAGCACGAGCCCCTGGTGGAGCGCGCCACGGCGGCACTCGGCGGACTGGATGGCGCCCTGCTCGCCCACGGGGTGCTCGGGGACCAGGAGCAGGCCCAGCGCTCCTATGGGGAGACGGAGAAGGTGCTGCGCACCAACTTCCTCAGCGCGGTGTCGCTGCTCACGCCCCTGGCCAACCGCTTCGAGGCCCAGCGCGCGGGCACGCTCGTGGTCATCTCCTCGGTGGCCGGAGACCGGGGACGGCAGAGCAACTACGTGTATGGCGCTTCCAAGGGCGCCTTGAGCGTGTTCCTCCAGGGCCTGCGCAACCGCCTGGCACCCGCGGGCGTGGCCGTGGTGACGGTGAAGCCGGGCTTCGTGGACACGCCGATGACGGCCAGCGTGAAGAAGAACGCGCTCTTCGCCTCGCCCGAGGCGGTGGCCCGGGGTCTGCTGCGCGCCGTGGACGCGGGCCAGGACGAGGTGTACCTGCCCGACTTCTGGCGCCCCATCATGTTCCTCATCCGCTCCATCCCCGAGCGTGTGTTCAAGCGCCTGAAGCTCTGACCCACGCCGTCCCGCTCCCCCACGAGGGGCAGGCGGGCGGACGCACCGCGTCCCGCGAGGTGCCGAGGTCTCCACTCCTGGTGACATCCCGGCCCCCTCCCACCCCGGGGATTGAAAGGTGATAGCCTCCGGTCCGACGGACGCGCCCCTCCCTCCGGCGGCCACGCCCTCACCGCTCCCCTCCAGGCACTCCCCATGGCGTTCTTCAATCCGTTGAGCAGCAGCAACCGCTCCCTGCCCGGACGCATTGATGCGCTCATGCGCGCGTGCGCGATGCCACTGGCGCCCTTCCTGGCCTACCTGGTGGGAATGATGTTGGGGCTCCAGGGCGAGCAGATCACCCAGTCCGTCCTCTGGCTGCTGCCCCCCACGATCCTGTTCTTCGGCGTGCTCTACCCGCCGCTGACCATCAACTACCTGCACCGCGACGCCGTGCGCGTCACCCCGGGCGAGCCCCAGGGCCTGCGCCTGGGCCGCCTGCTGCAGATGCCCTGGCGCATCGCCATCTACGTGATGGCCGGCTCGTACACGTTCGGCGCGGGCTTCTTCTGCACCGGCGTGTGCCTGCTCTTCGACAAGAGCCTGTGGCTGGTGCTCTGGGGCAGCCTCATCGGGCTGTCCGTGGGCCTGCTGCTGGCGTTCCCCGCCGGCATCACCATCGAGCGCTGGACCCAGCCCCTGGCGCTCGAGGAGCAGGGGCGCCATCCCCACCTGCGCGTGGTGGGCGGCGGCTTCTTCTGGCTGCGCCAGTCCTGGTTCCTTCCCTACGCCTTCGCCGTCTGCGTGCTGTCGCTCATCGTCCTCGGGGGCCTCACCGTGGCGGTGCAGATGGGCAACGTGCAGAACCGCTATATCGAGGACCTCCAGGCGGCGGGGCAACACCAGGCGGCCTACATGCTGGAGGGGCTCGGCGCCGCGCTGCTGTCCGGGCTGAGCATTCCCGTGGCCGTGCTCGTCTTCATGCTGCTGGCGCTCGCCACGAGCTCCGCGTGGATGCTGGCACGCCGGCAGGAGCAGGGCTCGCTCGCGGTGCTCGAGGCGATTGAAGGCCTGTCGGTGGGCAAGGTGCGCCCGGCCCAGTGGGTGTCCAGCGACGAGATTGGCGACCTGGCCTTCGGGCTCAACGCCGTGGTGTTGCAGCTGAGCGCCCTGCCCCGCGAGCTCCAGCAGTCCGCCGCCCAGCTCGTCGAGGCGGGCGCCACCCTGCGCCACGCCAACGAGGCCCAGCGCCTGGCGCTCACCACCCAGGCCACCGCCATCCAGGACACCAACGTCACCGCGCAGGAAATCAAGCAGACCTCGGACCTCACCGCCCAGCGCGCCGAGGAGGTGCTCAACGTGGTGCGCCACGCCGAGGAGCTCAGCCGCTCGGGCACCCTCGCCATCGAGCAGACCATCGCCGGCTTCAGCGCCATCCGCGATTCCGTCTTCGCCATCCGCGGCAAGATGGAGCGCCTGCAGGCCAGCGCCGTGCAGATCGGTGAAATCACCCAGACGGTGAAGGACTTGGCCGACCAGTCCAACCTGCTCGCCCTCAACGCCGCCATCGAGGCGGTGCGCTCGGGAGAGCACGGCAAGGGCTTTGGCGTGGTGGCGCGGGAGATCCGCCTCCTGGCCGATCAATCCATCCGCTCCACCAGCCGCATCACCACCATCCTCGACGAGGTGGGCAACGCCATCGGCGACGCCGTCGCCATGACGGACGTGAGCACCGCCCAGGTCGAGGGCGGCCTCGGCAAGGTGAAGACCTCGGGCGACAGCCTGCGCCAGCTGTCGCTCATGGTGAACAACAGCTCCGAGGCCGTTACACAAATCACCGCCGCCGTGAGCCAGCAGAACGCCGGCTTCGCTCAAATCTTCAATGCGATCGCCGACCTGTCACGCAGCATGGACCAATCCCTGGAGCGCCTGGAATCCACCCAGGAAGCCGCCGACATGCTCCAGAAGGTCTCCCACCAAGTCAGCCAGGTGGCCCGGCAGTATCACGTCGAGTGAACCCTCCTTCACGGTGATATCAGGCATTACGCTTTTGCTCGAATATTCCAGATTGACCACACATGTTACAGAGCTGTAATCTGAAAGAGTGGCCGAACGGGGAAGTTGACAGCCGCAGCCCCGCCCCTCGGCAGGAGGTCCGTATGCACCGGCAGGAGATTCTGGATCACGTTCGCAACATCATCCTGGCCACCCATACCGGCCTGTATCCGGACGACGTGAACGAGTTCTCCTCGATGACGTACGACCTGGGCATGGACTCCTTCCACCTGGAGTCGATGATCTCCCGGCTCAAGGATGAGGTGGCCAACATCGAGTTCACCCCCTGGTACATCAAGGCGTCGCGCCGGGGACATGACACGGTGGGCAGCCTGGTGGACTTCATCGACGAGCGCCAGCCGCAGCCCCAGGACGCGAACACGGTGGGCGACGAGGCCGCCCTCGGCGACGGGCTCGAGCCACTGGATTCGGAGGCGGCATGACGCCGGCAGCACCCGAGCGTCGCCCCACCCTGCTGTCCATCGCCTCGGCCGTCCCCCCGCTGTCGCTCACGCAGGAAGAAATCTACGAGGGGCTGTTCAAGGACTGGTTCAAGGATGTGCCCAACGCCCGGCGCATCATCCAGAACACCGGGGTGCGCCGCCGCTTCTTCGCGTGGGACCCCCGCGTGGAGCTCAAGCAGGGCCGGATGGGCGTGGGGGACCGGGTGCGCGTGTACGAGCGCGTCGGCCTCCAGGTCACCGGGGAGTCGGTGCAGAAGGCGCTGGGCGAGCTGGAGCGCTCGCGCGTGGGCGCCTTCACCATGACGACCAACTCGGGCTACTCGGGGCCGGGGTTGGACCTGTACATCGCCAAGAAGCTCGGGCTGCCCTCCAGCATCCGCCGCACCTTCGTGGGGCACATGGGCTGCTTCGCGGCCTTCCCCGTGCTGCGCACCGCCATGGACAGCGTCGCCGCGCGTCCGGACCAGTACGTCATCGCCAACGCCTCCGAGTACAGCTCGCTGCACTACCACGACACGCCGGACCCCGAGCAGGTGGTCATCCACGGCCTGTTCGGTGATGCCGCGTGCACGGTGGTGATGGGCAGCGCCCCGGACGGCGAGGGCGTGCAGTTCCTGCGCTCGCACACCGAGCAGCTCTACGAGACGCACGAGCTGATGGGCTGGAACATGCACAACGACGGGTTCCGCATGAACCTGTCGCCCTACGTGCCCTTCGTGCTCGCCGAGCACGTGGATGACTTCCTGGAGAAGCTGCTCGGCCCCGAGGGGCTCAAGGCCGGGGACATCAAGCACTGGCTCATCCACCCGGGCGGGCCGAAGATCCTCGAGGGCCTGGCCAAGCAGCTCAAGCTGGACAAGTCGCGCATGCGCGCCAGCTGGCACGTGCTCAGCGAGTACGGCAACTGCGGCGCCACCACCGTGATGCTGGTGCTCGAGGAGGTGCTGCGCTCGGACAACCCCCAGCGCGGCGAGTACGGCGTGATGATGGGATTCGGGCCCGGGCTGACCGTCGAGGGCATCCTGGTCCGCTTCTGAGCCCGGTTCCCCCGGGCCGTTCCTCCACCGCATCACCGAGGTCACATCCAATGAGTCAGGAGCCGCTGCGGCGACAGACGGGTCCCATCGCACTCGGGCCCGGAGCGGGGCGCCACCCGAGCCGGCAGCTCGCCCCCCGCGCCCCCACCCGCGCCTCGCCCGCCCCCGTGAACACGCTGGCCGAGGCCGTGGTGCACTGGGGGCGCACCCGCCCCTCCCAGCCCCTGCTCTACTTCGTGGACCTGGAGGAGCGCCTCACCGTGCTCACCGCGGGGGACGTGCTGCACAACACCCTGCGCCTGGGCGCCAACCTGCACGCGCGCGGCGTGCGGCACGGGGACCGGGTGGTGCTCTCGTTCGACACCAGCCCCGAGTTCCTCGAGTGCTTCCTGGCCTGCGGGCTGGTGGGCGCCACGCCCTGCCTCATCGAGCTGCCCTCCTCCAAGGTGTCCGTGCAGGCCTGGGGCGAGCGGCTGCGCGCGAAGCTGCGGCTGCTCGGCGCCCGCGCCATGCTCATTGATCCGGACTTCGTGGACCTGGCGCACGAAGCCCTGGGCGAATACACCCCCGAGCCCGGCCAGGCGGCCCCCTTCGTGGCCATCCCCGCGGACCTGGTGGCCGACGCCGAGCCCCTCACCCCGCCCACCCTGGACGCGGACGAGACGGCCTTCATCCAGTTCACCTCGGGCACCACGGACGCGCCCAAGGGCGTGCAGATCTCCCACCGGGCCCTGCTGGCCAACTGCGCGGCCATCGGCGAGGGCGGCGGGTGGGACTCGGATGACCTGATGGTCTGCTGGCTGCCGCTCTTCCACGACATGGGCCTGGTGGCGAGCGTGCTCGCCTCGCTCGTGCACGGCCTGCCCACGGCGCTGCTGCCGCCCTTCGGCTTCCTGCTCAAGCCCTCGCGCTGGCTGTGGGCGATGCACGCCTTTCGCGCCACCTCGTGCTTCGCGCCCAACTTCGCCTACCAGCTGTGCGTCAAGCGCATCAAGGACGCGGAGCTGGACGGGCTGGACCTGAGCGCCTGGAAGCGCGCCTACAACGCCGCGGAGTTCATCCACGCCGACACGGTGCAGCAGTTCACCGAGCGCTTCGGCCCCCATGGCTTCGAGCGGGAAGCATGGCGGCCCTCCTACGGCATGGCGGAGATGGTGGTGGGGGTGACGTGCCGCATACGGGGCGAGCCCCTGCGCGTCGAGACGCTCTCGCGCACGGCCCTTGCCACGCGGCGCGAGGCCGTGCCCGTGGCCCCGGGCACCCGTACCGACGCGCTCGTGGTGCACGGCGTGGGCCGGCCCCTCAAGGGCATCGAGCTGAGAATCGTGGACGAGGAGGGCCACCCGGTGCCCGAGCGCCACGAGGGGGAAATCCTCCTGCGCGGCACGTCCCTCTTCAGCGGCTACTACCAGAACCCCGAGGCCACCGGCGCGGTGCTGCGCGACGGCTGGCTGTACACCGGAGACCTGGGCTACCTCGCCGGCGGCGAGCTCTTCATCTGCGGGCGCAGCAAGGATCTCATCATCAAGGCGGGGGAGAACCACCACCCGTACACCATGGAGAACGCCGCCGGGCGCGTGGCGGGCGTGCGCGTGGGCTGCGTGGCGGCGGTGGGCGTCAACAACGCCCAGACGGGCACCGAGGACATCGTCATCGTGTGCGAGACGACCGAGAGCAAGCCCGACGCGCTGCGCCAGCTGTGCAAGCACGTGGAGGAGACCGTCTTCCAGGGCGCCGGAGTCCGTCCCAACCGCGTCGTCCCCGTGCCCCCCCAGTCCCTGCCCAAGACGACCAGCGGCAAGCTCAAGCGCGCCTACATCCGCCAGAACATCGAGGAGTTCGAGGCCCTCTCCCTGCTGGTGAAGCCGCCACCCCCTCTCGCCGTGGTGCACTGAAAATCACAGCCCACCCGTTTTCATCGATTCTCATTTTTTCAAGAAAAAGCACTCGCTCCCTTGCTCGCCCTGATTGGGTAAAGTAGAAGATTTCCAACTTTCCCCCGAGGAGTTGGAATGTCCCGCAGCGTCGTGTCGAAGAGTGGCAAGTTCGCGGTGGTCCTGGGTGCGGTCCTGGCGCTCGGTGGTTGCACCGAGGTGGAGCAGGTGCCCGCGGAGGAGGCAGCTCCCCAGGAGCAGGGCTTCGCGCGCGGCTGTGTGACGAAGGACCTGAGCGAGGCCGAGAGGGACGCGGTGGAGCAGGCCATCGCAGGGACGGTGAAGGGCCAGGCGCGCACCCCGGGCTCGGTGACCATCAAGGTCTACTGGCACACCATCACCAACACCTCGGGCGCGGGCGCCCTGAGCTCCACGGCGATCGCCAACCAGATCTCCGTGCTCAACGCCGCCTACTCGAAGACGCCCTTCAAGTTCTCGCTCGTGAGCACGGACACCACCGCCAACAACTCCTGGTACACCACCACGGGCGGCACCTACGAGACGCAGATGAAGAACGCGCTGCGCAAGGGTGGCGCGGGCGACCTCAACGTCTACTCCAACAACATGGGCGGCGGCCTGCTGGGCTGGGCGACCTTCCCCTCCAGCTACTCCTCGCAGCCGAAGATGGACGGCGTGGTCATCCTCTACAGCTCGCTGCCCGGCGGCAGCGCGGCCCCCTTCAACCAGGGTGACACGGCGACCCACGAGGTCGGCCACTGGCTGGGCCTGTACCACACCTTCCAGGGCGGCTGCACCACCACGAACGACAGCGTGAGCGACACCCCGGCCGAGTCCACCCCGGCGTCGGGTTGCCCCACGGGCCGCGACACCTGCTCCTCCGCCGGCCTGGACCCCATCACCAACTTCATGGACTACAGCGACGACGCCTGCATGAACACCTTCTCCGCGGGCCAGATCGAGCGCATGGACACCCTGACCAAGCAGTACCGCGGGATCTGATCCCCGTCTGAAGTCCCGCCGTCCCGACGCCGGAGCGCGCCCCACAGCGCGCCCGGCGTCTTCGTTTTTCCTACTCCTCGCGCCCCGCCCGGGCGAAGGCCAGCGCGCTCCGGGCCATCTCCACCATGAGCCCCACCGTCTTCACCTTCTTGGGCGCGGTCAGCTCGTTGGCCAGGAAGAGCCGCAAGGCCTCGCCCCGGCGCAGCTTGCCGCTGGAGGTGCGCGGCAGCGTGCCCGGCTCCAGCACCCGCACCGTGTGGGGCCGCACGCCCGTACTCGCCACCACCGCCTCGCGCACCCGCTCCTCCAGGCCCTCCACCCGCGCCCCCGGCGCATGCTCGGCGAGCACCAGCAGGGCCTCGTCCTGGCCGTCCTCGGGGGTGAAGCCCAGCGCCACCGCGCACCCCGTGCGCAGGCCCTCCACGCCCTCCAGCGCCTCCTCGAACTCCTGGGGCGCGTGGTTGGCGCCGCGGATGATGACCAGGTCCTTCGCGCGGCCGGTGAGGAACAGCTCGCCATCCGCCTCGAAGCCCAGGTCCCCCGTGTCCAGCCAGCCCGCCTCGTCCAGCGCGCGCACCGTGGCCTCGGGCAGGCCGAAGTAGCCCTCCATCACCGAGGGGCCCCGGGCGAACACCCGCCCCACGCGCCGCTCCGGCAGCACGTGGCCCAGCGAGTCGCGCACCTGCACCTCGACTCCCGCCACCGGATGCCCCACGGACACCACCGGGCGCTCGCCGTCCACGATGCGCCGCTCCGTGGCCAGCACCCGCGCGTCCACGCCCAGCGCGTACGGCCCCCGCCCCGCCACCGGGAAGGTGACGGCGAGCGACGCCTCGCTCAGCCCATACACGGGCCGCATCGCCCCCGGCTGGAAACCCCAGCGCGAGAAGCGCTCGCCGAAGCGCCGCAGCGTCTCCAGCGACACGGGCTCCGCGCCATTGAGCGCGTGCCTCCAGGCCGACAGGTCCACGCCCTCCATCTCCGCGTCCTTCACCCGCTTGAGGCACAGCCCATAGGCGAAGTTGGGCGCGGGCGACACGAAGCCGCGGTGGCGCGACAGGGCGCGCAGCCACAGCGCCGGCCGCGCGAGGAACACCTCGGGCGGGATGAGCACCATGCGCCCCGGGTAGTACAGCGCCGAGAGCAGACAGCCGATGAGCCCCATGTCGTGGTAGAGCGGCAGCCACGACACGCCCACGGGGTCGCCCTCGAGCGGCGGCGGAATCTCCGCCTCCAGCGCCGCCAGCTGCGCCATCAGGTTGTCGTGGCGCAACGCCACCGGCTTGGGGTCCACCGTGGAGCCCGACGAGAACTGGATGAGGCCGAGCGACTGGGGCGTGACGGACAGGGCCAGGTCCCCGCCCTCGCGCGACACGTCCTCCACCGTCAGACACCCGAACCGGGGACGCGCCGCCGCCACGGGCGTGCCCAACAGCAGCCGCACCTTCGAGTCCGTGAGCACCACGGCCGCGCCGGACACCTCCAACATGCGCGCCGTCGAGCGGTGGTACTCCTCCAGGCGGCCCAGGCGCACCGGGGGATAGAGCGGCACCGGCACCGCGCCCGCCAGCAGCGTGCCGAAGAACGCGTCCATGAAGCCCGGCGAGGTGGGCAGCAGCAGCGCCACGCGATCCCCGGGCCGCACCCCCAGGCGGTGCAGCCCCGAGGCCGTGCGGCGCGCCCGCTCGTACACCTGGGCCCAGGGCAGGTGCGTCTCGCGCTCGGCCGCGTCCACGAAGATGAGCCCGAGCCGCCCACGGGCCGCGCCCTCCAGGGCCTCGTTGAGCGTGGGGTACTTCACGCGCGGCAGCGGGGGGCCCTTCATGGCGAGCCTTCCACGAAGGCGTCCCGGCTGCCGCCCGCCATCCGCGAGGCCACCAGGTGCATGAGATCTCCCACCGTCACCACGCTCACCGAGTCCTCCATGGACAGGCGGATGCGGAAGCGGTTCTCCAACTCCACCGCCAGCACCGTGAGGCCCAGGCTGTCCAGTTGCAGGTCGCGCATCAGGTGATGCACGGGCTCCACCGGGCCACTCCACTCCAGCTCATGGGAAACGATGCGGCGGATTTCATCGAGGACGACCAGCTCATGCTCAACCACGGAGTACCTCCGGCAAGGAAGCGAGGCTCCCCTGGCGGGAGCCTCGAAAGGGGCGAGCCGTCCCGCCGGCTCACCAGCGCAGCAGCACGAGCTCGGCGCAGAAGCCCGGACCCATGGCCATCATCACGCCCCAGTCCCCGGGCTGGGCCACGCCCGACTCCAGCGTGTCCCCCAGCACGAAGAGCACCGAGGCCGAGGAGAGGTTGCCCACCTCGTGCAGGGACTTCCACGAGCGCTCCAGCGAGCCGGCCACCAGCTCCAGGGAGTCCTCGAAGGCCTGCAACACCTTGGGGCCACCGGTATGCGCCACCCAGTGCTGGATGTCCTTGCGCGTGAGCCCATGCTCACCGAGGAAGCCGTCCACGTCCCGACGGATGTGCTCGCGCACCAGCTGCGGCACCTTGGCCGACAGCACCACCTTGAAGCCCGAGTCCACCACGTCCCAGCCCATGATGCGCTCGGTGTCCGGGAAGAGCACCGAGCGGGTGGCCACGATGCGCGGCCCCGTGGCCGCCGGGGCCTTGTCCGCGCCCTGCAGCACCACGCACGCCGCCCCGTCCCCGAACAGCCCCGAGGCGATGATGTTGGGAATGGACAGGTCCTCGCGCTGCAGCGTCAGCGAGCACAGCTCCACGGTGATGAGCAGCGCCGTCTGGCCCTTCCACGCGCGCAGGTAGTCCGAGGCGCGTGACACGCCCGCCGCCCCCGCCACGCACCCCAGCCCGAAGATGGGCGTGCGCTTCACGTCCGAGCGCATGCGCATGCGGTTCATCAACCGCGCGTCGACGCTCGGCGTGGAGATGCCCGTCACCGTGACGAAGAAGATGTGGTCCACGTCCCGCGGCGTGAGCCCCGTGCGCTCCAACGCCTTGCCCACCACCTGCTCACCCAGTTCACTGGCCACCTTGATCCACGCGTCATTGCGCTGCTGGAAGGTGGTGAGCGCGCGGTACTGCTCGATGGGCAGGGCGAGGAAGCGGCCGTCCACCTGCACCGAGCGATGCAGCTCCTCCAGGCGCTCGATGTTGTAGTGCCTCGTGGCCCAGAGGTCCCGCAGCGCCCCGATGATCTGCTCCTGCGGAGAGTAGTGCGGCGGAAGCAACCGCTCCACGGCGCGGATGACCGGAGCGGAGTCCTGGGTGATTGCGGAGTTCATCGACGCCATCCCTCGAAAGAGTGGGGGATCGACGGTTAATCACCCCGCCCCGAGGGTGCGACCTGGACGCGGAAGATTGAATGTCCCTGCGCACCCTCCCCTGCAGGGGATGCTGGCTGGCTGACAACTTGCCCATCCAACACGTGACCCTGGGGTGACAAGTGTCAGCTAGAGAACAAGTCCATGAGACCTTGGTGCCAAGACTCCCCGTGCGTGAGGGAGGGGCGACTTACTGGCTGCTGGCGGAAGAGGCCATGCTTGGCTCGCCGGTCACGAGCTGGGGGCCAGGCGCGCGCACGGGCCCGAGCAGGGTGAGCTCGGCCACCACCGGATAGTGATCCGAGGCCTTCACGCGCAACACCTTGCTGCGCCGGGGCATGAAGCGCTCGCTCGCCAGGACGTAGTCGAGGCGCAGGCTGGGGATGATGGGCAGGGGGTAGGTGATGTCGGAGCCCTCGCCGCGCTGGGCGAACACGTCCATGAGCTCGCGCTTGAAGAGCCGCAACGAGTTGGACTGGGGCGTGTCGTTCATGTCGCCCATGAGCAGCTTGGGCCGGGGGTCCTGGCCCACCAGCGCCATGATGGCCGCGCTCTGGCGCACGCGGATGGCGTTGTTGAAGGGCCGCCGGGTGAGGTGGGTGACGTAGACGCTCACCTCCTGCCCGTTCACCTTCACCAGGGCATGGGCCAGGGTGCGCGGCTCGGTGCCCTCCACCACGGGCAGCGGGTGCTGCCGCACGGACTCCAGCGGGAAGCGCGACAGGAGCGCCACGCCATAGTCCCCGCCGAACAGCGAGGTGGTGCGGAAGTGGGCGTAGTACGGCAGCCCCGTGCGCTCGGCGAGCACCGCGGGCTGATCCAATCCGCTGGCCCTCTGGGAGCGGACATCCACTTCCTGCAGCGCGACGATGTCGGGCGCGGCGGCGCGGATGACGTCCGCCACCTTGTCGAGTCCCTGGATGCCGGACTGGATGTTGAAGGTCATCACCCTCAAATCCACCTCTTCCTGACCGGGCGCCACGGCGGAAACCGTCTGGGCCGGGGCGGCGATCGACGGAGTCATTGGAAGGACAGAGGGCTCGGTCAGCGCCTCGTGACGCGAGGAGGAGGACGAAGCACACGCGAGGGGAGTCGCGAGAAACAGGCCGGCGAGGAGTCGGTCGATTCGCATGAAGTGGCGGGCAAGATGCCAGCCCCCTCCATGCCGCGTCTTCCCTACCTCCCAGGACAGGCCGGGGAGCGGCCGGGCGAGTCATGCGCCCACTCACTTCGCGAGAGTTGGGAATAAGCGCGGCGCCAGGAACAAGCCACGCGGAAACATTGACTCCCAGGAGGGCCTCCAGGCAAACCGCACCGTTTGCCCATGCCCAAGTCCGCCAAACCCGAGTTCGATGTCATTGTCTGGGGAGCCACCGGCTTCACCGGCCGCCTCGTCGCGGAGTACCTCGCCCGTACCCAGGACACCCACCGGGCACGCTGGGCACTCGCGGGCCGGGACCGCTCCAAGCTCGAGCAGGTGCGCGCGAAGATCGCCAGCGTCAACGCCGCGTGTGTCGAGCAGCCCCTGGTGCTCGCGAACGCCCAGGACGCGGCCTCGCTGGACACGCTGGTGGGCCGCACCCGCGTCATCATCAGCACCGTGGGCCCCTACGCGCGCTACGGCAATGAGCTGGTGGCGGCCTGTGCCCGCGGTGGCACCGACTACTGCGACCTGACGGGCGAGGTGCAGTGGATGCGCCGGATGATCGACGCCCACGATGCCCAGGCCCGTGAGAGTGGCGCGCGCATCGTGCACACCTGCGGCTTCGACTCCATCCCCTCGGACCTGGGCGTGCTCATGCTCCAGGAGTACATGCGCGAGCAGCACGGGGGCCACTGCGACCGGGTGCGCTACTACACGACGAAGCTCAAGGGCGGCGTCAGCGGCGGCACCGTGGCGAGCATGCTGCAGATGATGGACGAGATGGAGAAGGACCCGTCCCTGCGCCGGGTGCTCGGCAATCCCCACGCGCTCGACCCCGAGCCGCGGCGCGGCCGCCCCGAGGAGCGCGACCAGATGGGCGTGCGCTACGACGCGGAGCTGGGCAGCTGGACGGCCCCCTTCTTCATGGCCTCGGTGAACACGCGCGTGGTGCGCCGCTCCAATGCCCTGCTCGGCTACCCCTGGGGCAAGGACTTCCTCTACTCCGAGGCGAGCAGCTTCGGACCCGGCGCCAAGGGCCTGCTCACCGCCACGAGCTTCACCGCGGGAATGGGTGTCTTCCTCGGACTGTCGAGCGTGTCGCGCGTGCGCAAGGAGCTCGAGAAGCGCGTGCTGCCCGCCCCCGGCGCGGGCCCCTCGGAGGAGCAGCGCGAGAAGGGCTCCTTCGCCATCAAGCTGCTCGGCGAGGGCCAGTCGGCCAAGACGGGAGCGCGGGTGAAGCTGGAGGGCAAGGTGGCCGCCAAGGGAGACCCGGGCTACGCGGCGACGTCGCGGATGCTCGCCGAGTCGGCGCTGTGCCTCGCCTTCGATGACATCCCCTCCGCGGGCGGCATCCTCACCCCCGCCTCGGGCATGGGCACCCGCCTCATCGACCGGCTGCGCAAGGCCGACATGACGTTCGAGGTGCGCGAGGCCACGTCGAACACCTACTGAGCCGCCCTCGCGCGGCCAGCGCGAGCCCTGGGTTACACTGCCTCCCCACTCATCCTGGAAGAGGAGTACCCCATGGCTCGCGACGCGATGTGGAAGCGGATGACCCTCGCTCTGCTCCTGACGGCCTGCGGCTCGAACGGAGCCCCGGATGGAGACAATCCGGGAGGCGATGGGAACACGGGCGGCGGAAACCCACCCGGTGGGCAGACCCCCAGTGGCCCCCCGCCCCCCATCCAGCTCGGCGCGCCCCCCTCCCTCGAGTGGCGTGACGGCTACTCCGCCTTCGACGACCCCTTCGACGCCGGCGCGTTGGACCTCGCGCGCTGGCGCCCCTCGGACGGCTGGGCCAACAGCGGGGACTTCAACGCCGGCTGGCGCGCGGACCACGCGGTCGTCACCGATGGCCGGCTGGACCTGATCCTCGACACCGCGACGTGCTCGACGGGAGGCTGCTCCGGACGGCCCTACGCCTCGGGCGAGGTCGCCACCCAGCGCTATTACGGCTATGGGCGCTACGAGGTGCGGATGAAGCCCGTGCGCACCCCGGGCACGATGACCGCCTTCGCCATCACCACGGGCCCCGCCGAGTCGACGCGCTCGGACTCCATCGACCTGGCCATCCTCGGGCAGAACACCAAGGCCCTGCGCCTCAACTACATCACCAACGGGCAGCGGCATGACCTGGGGGTGAACCTGCCCTTCGACACCGCGGACGACTTCCACACCTACGGCATCGAGTGGACGCGCGACGCCATCCACTGGTACGTCGACGATCAGCGCATCCACTCCGAGACGGGCTACAAGGGAGCGCTGCCGTCCGTGCCAGGACGCACCCTCGTGAACTTCTGGCCCGGCAACGTGGGCACCACCTCGTCCTGGATGGGCCGCTTCACCTACCCGGGAAGCCCCCTGGTCGTGAGCGTCGAGCACGTGCGCTACGGCCCGGCCGCGCCCGTCGAGCTGCTGGAGAGCTTCGAGACCCCCGAGCAGGCCGCCCTGTGGGTGCGCACGGTGGGCCCGGGCGCGAGCCTCACCGCCCGGCAATCCAACCAGGGACACCAGGGCAAGTCGCTGTACCTGGACTACACCACGAGCGCCACCGCGTACGCGTACACCGCGCGCACCTTCTCCGAGCCCCAGGACTGGACGGGGGTGCGCTACCTGAACTTCTGGTTCAGGGGCTATCAGACGGGCAACCCGTTCCGGGTGGAGCTGCGCGACAACGGCTCGAGCGCCGACACGGCGGAGCGCTTCGAGTACCGCTTCCAGGACGACTTCAAGGGCTGGAAGTGGGTGAGCGTGCCCGTGACGTCCTTCACCCGGCGCACGGACGGCCAGCCCGCGGGCGCGCCCGAGGACGGGCTGACGCTGTCGGGGGTGTGGGGCCTGGCCTTCCAGCCCCTGTCGGGCAACAACGAGGCCTTCGTCGACGACATCGAGCTGGAGCGCTGAATCCTGGGCGGGGGCCTTCGGGGGGCATTGCATTTGGGCAGGGCCCGGCGTAGGCAACGGGCCTCACTCATTTCCGAAGGATTTCAAGCAGATGGCCGAGAAGCTGGCGCCGCGCGAGAAGGGCTTTTCCGAGTGGTACGTGGACCTGGTCCAGAAGGCGAAGCTCGCCGACTACTCGGACGTGAAGGGCTGCATGGTCATCCGTCCCAATGGCTACGCCATCTGGGAGAACATGCAGCGCGTCCTGGACAAGATGTTCAAGGACCTGGGCCACAAGAACGCCTACTTCCCCCTGCTCATCCCCGAGAGCTACCTGAAGAAGGAGGCCGAGCACGTCGAGGGCTTCAATCCCCAGCTCGCCGTGGTGACGCACGCGGGCGGCGCCAAGCTCGAGGAGCCCTACGTCATCCGGCCCACGAGCGAGACCATCATCAACCGCAGCTTCGCCAAGTGGATCCAGAGCTACCGGGACTTGCCGCTGCTCATCAACCAGTGGGCCAACGTGATGCGCTGGGAGATGCGCACGCGCCTGTTCCTGCGCACCACCGAGTTCCTCTGGCAGGAGGGCCACACCTGCCACGAGACGGAGGCCGACGCGGAGAAGGAGACCCTGCAGATGCTGGAGGTCTACCGGACGTTCGCCGAGGACTACATGGCGATGCCGGTGATGACGGGGCGCAAGTCGGAGTCGGAGCGGTTCGCCGGCGCGCTGCGCACCTACAGCATCGAGGCGATGATGCAGGACAAGAAGGCACTGCAGGCGGGCACCAGCCACAACCTGGGGCAGAACTTCGCCAAGGCCTTCGACACCACCTTCCAGGGCCGCGACGGCAAGCAGCACCACGTGTGGCAGACGTCCTGGGGCGTGTCCACGCGCCTCATCGGCGGCCTCATCATGACGCACTCGGATGACGCGGGCCTCATCGTGCCGCCCCGGCTCGCCCCCGTGCACGTGGTCATCATCCCCATCGCCGGCAAGGCCAGCGACGCGGAGAAGACGCAGGTGCTCGAGAAGACGCACGCGCTCGCCCAGGACCTGAAGAAGGCGGGCCTGAGCGTGGTGGTGGACGACGACGACACCAAGAGCCCGGGCTTCAAGTACAACGAGCACGAGCTGTCGGGCACGTGTCTGCGCGTGGAGCTGGGCCCCAAGGACCTGGCCAAGGGCACCTGCGTCATGGTGCGCCGCGACGTGCGCCAGAAGGAGTTCATCCCCCTGGAGCAGGCCGTGGCCAAGGCTCAGGAGATGCTCGACGCGATGCAGAAGGGGCTGTTCGACAAGGCCAAGGCCTTCCGCGAGGCCAACACCTTCGAGGTCAACAGCTACGAGGAGATGAAGGAGAAGGCGGACGCGGGCTTCCTGCTCGCCCACTGGAACCTGGACCCCAAGGTCGAGGCGCGCATCAAGGAGGAGACGGGCCTGACGACGCGCAACCGGCCGTTCGCGCTCGCCCAGGAGCCCGGCAAGTGCGTGGTCACCGGGGAGCCGTCTCCCGGCCGCATCGTCTTCTCCAAGGCCTACTGAGCGTGGCGGGGGGAGCCACCCCGAGTCGCACCCCCACCCACTCGTGACCGGCCCGTGGATGATGACGGGCCGGATTTCGGATATGGACTGCCCCCATGTCCGCTCCCCTGCTCTCTTCGTCCTCGCTGGCACGCCCCCGCGTCCTCCTGCTCGGAGCACTCGCCTCGGGCGCTTTGTTCTCGCTGCACGCCGGTTGCGGCGGGGACTCCTCGCCCCCCGAGTCCAAGCAGATCCACGTCCAGCTGCTGGCCTTCAACGACCTCCACGGCAACCTGGAGCCGCCCACGGGAAGCAACGGGACCGTCCCCACGCCCGGTGAGGACGGCGGCACCGTCAACGTGAACGCGGGCGGCGCGGCCTTCTTCGCCACCCACATCGAGCAGCTCCGGGCCCAGAACCCCAACACCGTGGTCGTGGCGGCCGGAGACCTCATCGGCGCCTCGCCGCTCATCTCGGGCATCTTCCACGACGAGCCCACCATCGCCGTGCTGAACCAGATCGGCCTGGACATCACCTCCGTGGGCAACCACGAGTTCGACGATGGCCGCGACGAGCTGCTGCGCATGCAGAACGGGGGCTGCCACCCCGTGGATGGGTGCCAGAGCAGCACGTCCTTTCCCGGCGCGAAGTTCAAGTACCTCTCGGCCAACGTGTTCACGAACACGGCCACCCGCGAGACGCTGCTTCCCGCCTACGAGATTCGCGAGTTCGAGGGCGTGAAGGTGGCCTTCATCGGCATGACGCTCGAGGGCACGCCGGGGATCGTCAACCCGACCGGCATCGCCGGACTCACCTTCCAGGACGAGGCCGACACGGTCAACGCGCTCGTGCCCGAGCTGAAGGCCCAGGGCATCAAGGCCATCGGGGTGCTCATCCACGAGGGAGGCTATCCCGCCGCCAAGCTGTATGACGACTGCCAGGGCGTCTCCGGTCCCATCCTGGACATCGTCGCGCGGCTGGATCCCGAGGTGGACTTCATCCACTCCGGCCACACGCACGAGGCCTACAACTGCGTCATCAACGGCCGGCGCGTGACGAGCGCGGCCAGCCACGGGCGCATCATCTCCCAGGTGGACCTGGTGTTGGACACCGGCACCAAGGACGTGGTGTCGACGGAAGCGCGCAACCACATCGTCACGAGGGACGCGGCGAACGCCACCGTGGACACGATGGTGAAGGACTACGCCGCCCGCGCCGCCCCGCTGGCCAATCGCGTCATCGGCAGGACCCCCGTCGAGCTCAAGATTCCCCCGCGCACCACGATCCCCTCTGGACAGTCGGGCGAGTCGCTCCTGGGCAACGCCATCGCGGACGCGTTCCTCGAGGCGACGCGTGATCCGGACAAGGGAGGCGCGGTCATCGCCGTCACCAACCCGGGTGGCGTGCGCGCGGACATCCCCGCTGGGGACATCACCTACGGGCAGGCCTACACCGTGCAGCCCTTCGCCAACAGCGTGACCACGCTGACGCTCACCGGCGCGCAGATCCACCAGATGCTGGAGCAGCAATTCCAGGGCACCACCACGCGCATCCTCCAGGTGTCGGCCGGCTTCACCTACTCCTGGTCCGCGTCGGCACCGGTGGGGAAGAAGGTGGACCCGGCGTCCATCCAGCTCAACGGCGTGCCGCTGGATCCGGCGGCCACCTACCGCATCACGGAGACGAACTACCTGGCCGCGGGAGGAGATGGGTTCAGCGTCTTCACCCAGGGACAGGATCTGCGCACGGGCCCCATCGACATCGACGCCTTCGCGGCCTACCTCGAGGCCCACAACCCGCTGACCCCGCCGACGGACAAGCGCATCACCTGGATTCCGTGAGCCCCGGCGCACGGACGGGCATGTAGATCGCCCGCGGCGCCGCCTCTCCCGCGATGGGAGGCGGCGCCGCCGGCTCGAAGTGGAACGCCTCGCCACACCGCTCGCGCGTCACCTCGCAGGGACGCGCTGACCCGGAGGAGATGAGCATGCGACTCTTCGTTGCCGTGACGTTGGGCAGGAGCGTGGAGGAGGCGGCCACCGCGGCCCTGGAGCAGCTGCGCGGCCTGGCGCCACGCGCGCGCTGGGTTCCTCCCGCCAACCTGCACCTGACCCTGAACTTCCTGGGAGAGGTGGACGACGAGCGGGCCGCCCGGGTGAAGCAGGTGCTCGAGCACGTGGGGCCGCGGCATGAGCCCCTGGTGCTGAGCATCCAGGGTGGTGGGAGCTTCGGGGCATCTTCACACCCGCGGGTGCTGTGGGCGGGAGTCGAGGGGAACACGGCCGCGCTGGGCGCGCTCCAGGCGGACGTGGCGGAGGGCTTGCGGCCCCTGGGGTTCGAGCCCGAGCACCGCGCGTACGTGGCGCACCTCACGCTGGCGCGGGCGAAACAGCCCCGGGGAGACCGGGAGCTGGCCGGGTGCGTGCGAGCCCTCCAGGAGGCGCGCTGGGGCGAGGCGCGGGTGGACGGCCTCGTGCTCTTCGAGAGCCTCGGTGGCCGCTACCATCCCCGCGCCGAGATTCCCCTGGGCGCCCGGGCCCCCTGAACGCACCCAGGCTCGCGCGACGGGCGGCCACGGGCGGCCCGTGATTACACGAGGGGTGTGTGCCGTTCGATGAGTCCGGAAATAGGGCATGATGCCGGATCATGTCCTCACGTTTCGTACTCCTCGTGGGCCTGGTGGCCTGCCTGAGCGTTGGCTGTCGAGATCAGGGAGCGGTGAAGCTCACTATCTCCTTTCCGAACTTCAAACCCGGCTGCATCCGCGTGAGCGTGAAGGACGCTCAAGGCGCGGGCGAGGAGCGCTCGACGGAGCTCCAGGAGCAGCTCGCGGAGAAGAAACGCGGCGAGAAGGTGACGGTGGCGGCGTTTCGCGAGGAGGGCTGGGGTTCGAGGCTCACCATCACCGCGACGGCGTTCGAGCAGAAGTGCTCAGAGGGACCCGAGTTCGTCGCGTCGGACTCCGTCAACGTGGGCCGGGGCGTTGCGCCGGTGGAGCTGACGCTCGAGGCGGTTGACGGAGATAACGACGGGTACGTCTCCCAGGCCTCCGGCGGCACGGACTGCAATGACGACGAGGCCACGGTGCGTCCCGGGCAGGTGGAGCTGTGCAACAACAAATGGGATGACAACTGCGACGGCAAGACGAACGAGGGGTTCGAGAAGCTCGGCCAGCAGTGCAGCAGCCCGGAGGCCGCGTGTCAGATCTGGACCTGTGACACCCAGGGAGCCATGAGCTGTCAGGACGCCAAGTCCGAATGGTTCCGCGACGAGGACGGGGACGGCGAAGGCAACCCCCAACAGGCCCTGAGCCAGTGCGCCCAACCGGCGGGCTACGTGAACAACAATCTCGACTGCGACGACAAGGACAAGGAGCGCTACAGCACCGCGACCGAGCTGTGCAACGGGAAGAACGACAACTGTAATGGCCAGACCGACGAGGGATTCAACGTTGGAGCCACCTGCACGGGGGAGTCCAACTGTGGGGGCACGATCAAGTGTGTCACGACCACCCAGGCCGCGTGCTCGGTCGTGACGAGCACCTGGTACCCGGACGGGGACAAGGACGGCCATGGAGCAACGGGCGCGGGCATCAAGGTCTGCGGCACTACCGCACCCGGTAGCTACTATGTCACCAGCTCGGATGACTGTGATGACACGAAGGGCAACGTGTACACCGGCGCCACGGAATTCTGCGACTCGCTGGACAACAACTGCGACAACCAGACGGACGAGGGCTTCGACGTAGGCGGGGCGTGCACCGATAATTATCAGTGCGCGGGCACGAAGGAGTGCTCGGCGGGTGGAAAGGACACCCAGTGCAAGCCCACGACGGCCCCCACGCAGTACTACGCGGACAACGACTCCGACAACTACGGGGATAACGCCTCGGTCATCAAGACGTGCGGCACACCCAGTGCCGGGTACATCGCCCAGGGAGGGGACTGCAACGACGGAAACCCGTTCACCCATCCGACGGCGAACGAGCTGTGTGATCAAGAGGACAACGACTGCGACGCCGCCACGACGGAAGCAAGCGTGTGTCCCGCGGACGGCCCGACCTGGAAGGAGTACTCCTCGGCGAATACGGATACCTGGCGTTCCGTGGCGCTCTATGGAAATGGAGGCGTCTGGGTCGTAGGCGGTGACAAGTTCCACCAGTTCAAGCCTGGGGGAACGGGTTTTGATGATCTCAGCACCTGTACGGCGGGCGGCGACGTGAACGCCGTCACGGCGACTCCGGGCTCAGGGGACGCCCTGCTCGGAGGGGAAGAAGGGTTCATGGCGCGGTACGACCCGAGCGCCATGCAGTGTGTGAACCCTGGGAAGAAGTCCGTGGATACGGACATCAAGGGCGCCACCGCCCTCTCCGTTGGAAACGACATCGAAGCCCATTTCGTGGGATCGAACAGGAATGGCACAGACCTGGGACGTGCGTTCCGGGTGCTCACACCCCAAGGCGCCAACTACGACAACCAGTCCCTGTCCGAGAAAGTGTTGGACGTGCATGGCCTCTCACAAGACGCGCTGTTCGCCGTCGGTGGGGCGACCTCGTCTCGTATCTACCGGTTCGACAGCGGCTCGGGGAACTGGAGTACAGAGAGCGTTCCCAGCGGAGGGTTCACCCTCCTGGGTGTCTGGGTCGTGAATCCCAAGCTGGCCTACGCCGTGGGCAACAATAAAACCATGTACAGTTGGAATGGTTCGAACTGGAGCAAGGTTTCGAACGCACCGAATGACAATTTCAGCTCGGTGGTGGCCTTTGGGAGCCGTTCCATCTACGTCACCGCAATGAGCGGAAAGGTCTACCATTACAACGGCAGTGCGTGGACGGAGGCATTCAAAACCAGTCCGGCCGTTCCGCTCCTGGACATCGCGGCGAACAATCCGGGGGACATCTGGGTCGTGGGCGATAAAGGCAAGCGCTACCACTGGCCCCAGTGAAGCACGGGGACCCGCGGGCACAGGCCACGCGGGTCCCGAGGACAACAACTACCGGCGGGTACCCGCGTCACCGGCCGGAGTGGTCCCGGCATCGGTCGCGGGAGTCCCGGCGTCACCGGGGGTGGTGCCCGCATCGCCCGCCGGAGTCCCCCCGTCGCCCGCCGCCGAGCCCTTGGGCGCCGGCGAGATGGAGGGCGGAGGGTTGATCAGCTCGAGCGAGGAGAAGAACTGATCAGCCTGGGGAGCGCCGATGCTCGGGTTGTAGAGGACGAGCAGGGTGTAGAGGCGCGGCCCGACGAGGAAGTTCTGCGCACGCACCTCTCCGGACTGCGAGGAGATGGTGAGGGACTTGCCGGGGTAGCCCTGGAGGGTGATGTCCTCCTCGGACTTGACGGTGCCATTGAGCTTGCCGACGAGACCGGCCTTGCCCTCGTTGAAGAAGGCGGAGGCCGGGTGGGCCGAGACGACCTTCTCGGGATAATCAAGCGTGCTGATGGAGTAGAGGACGCCCGTCGCGTCATTGATGGCCCAGGAGGCGGTCTGCACCTCGCCACCGGGGATGGAGACCTTGCCGCGCTGGGCCTCGGGCTGGCCGGGGAGCTGCACGGAGAAGCCCTCGGGGGCGGTGATCTTCTGGAACTGGGCCAGGGGCCGCTCGGTGGGGGTGTTCTCGTTGGGAACCTCCTCAACCGTGGACCCACCCGACGTGGAGGAGCCCGAGGTGGCGCAAGCAAGGCCAATCAGCGACAGGGTAACGACGGCGGCGAACAAGCGGGACAACGATGACATAGGTGCGAGTCCAGGATGTTTGAGGTGGAATGGAAGCGGGCGAACCCTAGACGAGTCCGCCCGGGGTCTCTACATCGAGTGTCGGGAGTGACGACACGAGGACAAGCCGCCTCGTGCTTCTCCTAGGGGCAAGAGGTGAGAGGAGTGTCGGGATTGCCGGTATTGCGTGAATCGTGCTGGTACTTGGGCCAGGGGGCGGTGGAATCCAATCCCGGGCTGTCCACGACGATGGCGAAGACCCTGCCGTCCTGACTCGCCGCGTACAGCACACCGGGCATGCCGGGCATCACGCCACCATCCGCCGCCCGGCTACAGTCGAGGTTCATCGAGGCTTCAATGGGGGATTCCGCGTCGAATTGCCACTCGAGGTGATCCAATGGCCGACGCGCCTGGATGACTCCACTCGTCGAGCTGGCGGTGTAGACGTAGCCACCCGCGCCCCAGACGGGAGCCCCCTTGATGACCTCGGAGGGAGTCTGGATGCTCTGGGTGCCGCCATCCGCCGCATCCAATGCGAGCAGGTTGTTGTTCTGAAGCCCTACGACCACCCGGGACTCGGGCGAGCCCCCAATGCTGGCATTCCAGGCCGGAGCCCCGGTGGGGGTGTTCGTCGGGTCCTGCCCACCATCCAGCGGCGCGGTGAAAAGCCTGCTGTTGGAGCCATCGTTGCTGCCACCGAATATCCTCCCATCCGCCACGGCCATCGCCGTGGGGTTTAACACTCCGAGCGGGCGATCCCACTGTGCTGAGCTACTCCAAAGTCCACTGGATCCAAGAGCGTAGGATTTCAGCCTGCCCGTTGAAGTCCCCAGAACGACAAAGGGTCCTGAAGCAAGCATCGTCCCCGGAGCAACAACATCGCCGACACCAAGATTTGTCGGACATTGCAACAGAGGATCGCTCTCATCTGGACGCGCAGCGAAGAGCGTTCCTCCAGCTCGCCCTGTATAAACGCCATAGACTGTTTCCGAGGCACTCCCTACAGAGACTTGGCCAATTGACAATGCCGATTGAACGAGCGCGGTCGTCGAAGCGAAATCAACACACGAACTGACGAAGGAACTGCTCCCGGCGTAGAACCCGACTCGATTTGCGCTGGCTTTCCTATGAGCGGCGTAGACTCGCTCCGAGCCGTCAGGCAACGCATTGCCCACCGCGGGGCTGGCAATGACAGCTCCAGTGCTCGCCTCCCACAACAAACGACCCTCCTCGGAGATCGCGAGGAGTCGTCCATCGTTGTTACCGCCATTCGTTGTCCCCACATAGAGGACACCTTTGTTCCCCACGGCGGGCGTGGCGGTAATCACGGCGGAGTTGATACCGTGTCGCCACTTCCAGCGCGTCACGGGAATGCTCCCCTTAGCGGACGTCTGGTTCCCCACCCGATCCTTCGCGCTCACTTCGACGGCGAACTCGCCGCGGAACGCAGGCAGGCCCGGCTTCCACAAGGGAACCTCGACCGTCGCGCAATACGCCTTCCCGTCGCAGGAAGTCGACGGAGCCAGGGTCAGCCCCTCCAGCGCCACCCCTCCGTCGAATCCGCGCACGAGCACGCTCACGCTTTGCGGATCCAGGTCCGCCGAACTGGAATCGACCCGCACCGTCGCCGTCTGATCCCGTCGCCACGCCCCCGGTGCCGCAGGGTCCTTGTAGATGAAGCCACCATCCGGCTCCCGGCTCGGCGAGGCCGTCGGCACCACCGACAGCAAGGGGCCCGTCGTGTCCACCGTCAGCCCCACCGTCGTGCTCGGCCCGCCCTGCTCGGGATACGCCGCCGTCAGCCGATACGCGCCCTCTCCCGAAGGACTCCACTGCGTGGTGTAGACCCCATCACCCTCCGTCGTCGTCGGCAGCGAGGCGACCGTCCCTCCGTCCCCTCGCGACACTCCGATGTTCAGCGACTCGGGGAAGTTCGCCGCGAACCCGGGCGTCACCCGCAGCTCCGCCCGCACCGACAGCGTTCCTCCATCCACCGTCGTGTCACTCGGACTCACCACCAGCCCCGTGAACCGCGGCTGGCATTTCAACGTCAACGCGGAACAGGCCTCGTAGGTGGCGCAGGGCCGGTCACACGCCTGGCTGTCGATCTCACCGTCGTAGACACAGACGTTCTGCAGGCACAGTGCACCGGAGCGACAATCGGCCGCGGTCTCGCACCGATTGATCGGCTGCGTGCACGCGCAGAGCGCGCCCATCAGCAACAGTCCGAGGACCTTGCGCCACATCACGACAATCACCTCTTCACACTCTTGGACGGTCCAGTCTTCGTGGATAGCATGGGGTTCCCGCTCGCGGAAGGTTGCGTCCTGGGAACTCCCCTGCGATGACCTGATTCCGCACAAGTGTTCCCCTCCTCCGAGGAGTCCGCCCTGCTCCGCCGCGCCTCCCCTTCCGTCCTCCTCTCGCTCGCCCTGCTGCTCGCCCCCACCGTGCACTCGCGCGACGCCGCCGCGCAGGACGACATCAGCCTCGTCGCCGTCCATCCGTGCGTCGTCATCGGCGAGAAGGACAAGAAGAAGGTCCAGCACTACGAGGCCGCATGCTCGGCCGCGATCGCTCGCACGGGCGTGAAGCACGTCCCCGACGAGCAGGTCAGCGCCTTCCTCGAGAAGGAGCCCAAGAAGTCGTGCGTCTCCGCCAACAAGGAGTCCCTCGAGTGTCTCGGCCGGCTCGCCGCCGACACCCAGTCGGGTCACTCGCTCCTCGTCACCGTGAAGCTCGGCGTCCCCACGTTCGTCTCGGGCCACGTGGTGGACACCCGCGGTGAGGAGCTCCGGAAGATGACCCTCCGGCTGAGCGACCCGGAGCAACTCCTGAAGGAGAACGAGGACGAGGAGGACATCAGGAACAGGCCCTTCGCCCTCCGGCTGCTGCGGCAACTGCGCATCCTTCCCAGGAGATCTCCCCCCCGCGCCGAGCCGCCGCCCGCCCCTCCCGCCGCCGAGGCACCTGCCCCCACGGCGCCTCCCATCGTGGCGGAGCCCGCTCCCGTCGCGGCCGAGGACATGGTCCTCGTCCCCTCCGTCCGCGACTCATCCTCCGCACGGAACTGGAAGAAGCCCGTCGCCTATACCGCCGCGGGCGTGGGCGTCGCCGCCCTGGGACTCGCGGGCTTCCTCGTCCTCGACGGCGACAAGGCCATGCGCGACTCCAATGCCTACTACGCCGATGGCCGCTACCCCACGTCCAACGACGTGTCCCAGATCGTCGCCCTGCGCGAGAAGGCCGCCTCCCGCCGCGTCCTCTCGGGCGTGAGCGCCGCCGTGGGCGCCGCGCTCGCCGGAGCAGGCGTCTACCTCTGGCTCCAGGACCGTGCGGCCGCGGCCGCACCCACCCCGGGAGTCTCCTCCCTCTCGGTCGGCCCCGGTGGCGTGAGCATCCTCGGCGTCCTGCCGTGACGCCGCCCCGGGGCGAGCCCCGTTACTCGCCCAGGTAGGCCTTGCGAATCTCCGGGCTGTCCAGGAGCGCCTTGCCCGCTCCCGCCATCACCACCTCGCCCGTCTCCAGCACGTAGCCGTAGTGGGCGAAGTTCAACGCCAGGTGGGCGTTCTGCTCCACCAGCAGGATGCTCACCCCCGCGGCGTTCACGTCCCGGAGGTTGCGGAAGATGGTCTCCGTCACCTGCGGCGCCAGCCCCAGCGAGGGCTCGTCCAACAACAGCAGCGTGGGCCGGCTGAGCAGGGCGCGGGCAATGGCCAGCATCTGCTGCTCGCCTCCCGACAGCGTCCCCGCCAGTTGCTTGCGCCGATCCTTGAGCCGAGGAAAGAGCGTGTAGCTCTTCTCCAGGTCCGCCGCGATGCCCTCCGCGTCGTTGCGCAGGTAGGCTCCCAGCTCCAGGTTCTCCAGCACCGTGAGGTTCGGGAAGATGCCCCGGCCCTCGGGTGCGTGCGCCATGCCCTTGGGCACCAGTTGGTGCGCCTTCTTCCCGGTGATGTCCTCACCCGAGAAGGAGATGCGCCCGCCCACCGGCTTGAGCATCCCGCTCACCGCGCGCAGCGTGCTCGTCTTGCCCGCGCCATTGGCGCCGATGAGCGCCACCACCTCGCCCTTGCCCACCTTCAGCGTCACGCCCCTCAGCGCCTGGATGGCCCCATAGGAGACCTTCACCCCGTCCACCGCCAACAGCGGCGGAAACTCGGGGCGCGTGCCCAACAGCTTCACCTGCGCCTCGCTCACGCCGAGCCTCCGTGCGACTGTCCTTGCGACTCCAGATAGCTGTCTCCCAGGTACGCCTCGATGACCTTGCGGTCACTGCGCACCTCGGCCGGCGCTCCCCAGGCGATCTTCTCGCCGTGGTCGAGCACCGTGATCTTCTCGCAGATGCCCATCACGAGCTTCATGTCGTGCTCGATGACGAGGATGCCCAACTGGAAGTCATCCCGGAGCTTGCGGATGAGCACCATCAGGTCCGCCTTCTCGCGCGTGTTCATGCCCGCCGCCGGCTCGTCCAGCAGCAACACGCGAGGCCGCGTGCCCAACGCCCGGGCGATCTCCAGGCGCCGCTGCTCGCCGTAGGGCAGGTTGCGCGCCTCCTCGTCCCGGCGGTGCGCGAGCCCCATCACCTCCAGCAGGTGCTCGGCCTGCCGCGTCAGCTCACGCTCCTCTTCCTGGAAGCTCGGCGTCAGCAGCATCGCCCGCCACCAGTCGCGGTAGTTGCCGAAGGCCTCGCGCAGCTTGGCCCCCAGCCCCACATCGCCGTTCTGGTGCAGCGCGCCCTGCGCCCGGCACGCCACCTTCACGTTGTCCAGCGCCGTGAGCGCCCGGAACAGGCGGATGTTCTGGAAGGTGCGCGCGAGCCCCGCGTGGTTGATTTGATGCGGCAGCCGCCCGTTCACCCGCACTCCGTTCACGCGCACCTCGCCCTGGGTGGGCCGGTACACGCCGGTGAGCACGTTGAACGCGGTCGTCTTGCCCGCGCCATTGGGCCCGATGAGCCCCTGCAGGTCTCCCGGGTGGATGGCGAGGTTGAAGTCCGAGAGCGCCTTGAGGCCTCCGAACTGGATGCTCACTCCGACGGCTTCGAGCAGTGGTCCGCTCATCACATCCCCTTACGGCGCCGAGGCAGCCAGCGTGGCACGACGTCCCACAGTTCCTTCGTTCCGAACAACCCCTGGGGCCGCGACAGCATCAGCGCCACGAGCAACAGGCCGTAGATGGGCATGCGGATCTGATCCACCTGATGCGCCAGGCTGCTCTCCGTGCCGAGCAGACCGAACGCCGAGCGCATGACCTCGGGCAGCAGGGTGAGGAACACCGCCGCCACGATGGCGCCCGTGGTGGAGCCCAGACCCCCGAGCACCACCATCACCACCACCTCCATGGACTTCACGAAGGTGAAGGAGCCCGGGTTGATGATGGGCACGAAGTGGGCGAACAGTCCGCCCGCCACGCCCGCGAAGAACGAGGACACCACGAAGGCACGCACCTTGTAGCCCGTGGTGTTCACGCCCATCGCCTCGGCCGCCACCTCGTCCTCGCGGATGGCCAGCAGGCTGCGGCCGTGGCTGGAGCCGGCGATGCGGCGCGCCACCAGCACGCACAGGAACACCCACAGGCCCACCATGGCCAGCGAGGACGTCTGGGGAATGCCGCTCAGCCCCAGCGCGCGGCCGAACGACGCGGTGTTGGTCACCACGACACGGATGATCTCCCCGAAGCCCAACGTCACGATGGCCAGGTAGTCCCCGCGCAGGCGCAGCGAGGGCAGTCCCACCAGGAAGCCCGCCAGTGCCGCGGAACCACCCGCCACCAGCAGCGCCACCAGCAGGAGCACCTGGTCACTCAACGCCACGGGCAGGAAGGAGATGGCCACGTCCTTCAACGCGAGCGACGTGATGCCCGCGAGGTAGGCGCCCACCGCCATGAACCCCGCGTGGCCGATGGAGAACTGACCCGTCATCCCGTTCACGATGTTGAGGCTCACCGCGAGCAGGATGTTCACCCCGATGACGGACAGGAGGTAGGTGGCGAACGGGGAGTCGCGCAGCAGCAGATCCAACAGCAGCAGCAGCGGCAGCGCGATGAGGAGCGGGAGGATGCCGCGCAGCGCGGGGGGCATCCGGGAGGAGGAAGACACGTTGGGAGGCGTTTCCATGCGCGGCGTCAGACCTTCTCCGCCGCGACCCGGCCGAACAGGCCTCCGGGACGGACGAGCAGCACGAGGATCAGGAAGCCAAAGGCCACCGCGTCACGCCAGGTGCTCGCGGCATAGCCCACCACGAACTCCTCCACGAGCCCCAGCAACAGGCCTCCCACCATGGCGCCCGGCACGTTGCCGATGCCCCCGATGACCGCCGCCACGAAGGCCTTGAGGCCCACGTACAGCCCCATCAGCGGACTCACCGAGGTGTCCTTGATGGCGTAGAGCAGGCCGGCACCCGCCGCCAGCGCGCTGCCGATCATGAACGTCACCGAGATGACCCGGTCCGTGGGAATGCCCATCAGCGCCGCCACGCGGTGATCGAAGGACACCGCGCGCATCGCCCGCCCGAAGCGCGTGCGGTAGACGAGGAACTGCAGGCCCGCCATCAGCGCCACCGCGAGCAGCAGCGAGATGACCTGCCAGTTCCACAGCACCACGTCGGGGAACTCGGGGTCGCCGAGCGTGAACCACTGCGCCGGCTGGATGATCTGCGGGAAGGCGCGCGGCGCCGAGCCCGGCAGGAAGCCGATGTCCAACTGGAAGCCGTAGGACAACGTGAACGAGATGCCGATGGCGGTGATGAGCGCGGTGAGCCGGGGCTTCTCGCGCAACGGCCGGTAGGCGAAGCGCTCGATGAGGAAGCCCAGGAGCGCGCAGCCCGCCATGGCCACGAGGAAGATGAGCAGCACGCCGCCCACCGAACCCCGCGCCTGCCGGCCGAGCATCATGGCCGTCGCGTAGCCCATGTACACGCCGACCATCATCACGTCGCCATGGGCGAAGTTGATGAGCTTGAGCACGCCGTACACCATCGTGTACCCGAGCGCGACCAGTGCGTAGATCGTGCCCGCGGCGATGCCGTTGATGAGGTGCTGGATGAGCTGGGACATTACGGATTGATCGTGGTGACGAATTCGACCTTGCCGTCGCCCACCTTGAGGATCGCCGCCGACTTCACGGCGTTGCGCTTCTCATCCAGCGTGATGTTGCCAGCCACGCCCGGGAAGTCCTTCGTCTGCGCGATGGCGTCGCGGATGGAGGGGCCGGTCAGATCCTTGGCCTTCTCGAGCGCGGCGACCGCCACGCGCGCCGCGTCATACCCCAGCGCCGCCAGCGCGTCCGGCGTGCTGCCGTAGGCCGCCTTGTAATCCGAGATGAACTTCTGCACGCGAGGATCCGGGTTCTGCGGCGAGTAGTGGTTGGAGAAGTAGCTGCCATCCAGCGCGTTGCCGGCCAGCTCGAACAGCTTGTCCGAGTCCCAGCCGTCCCCGCCCATCATCGGCACCGTCAGACCCAGCTCGCGCGCCTGGCGGGCGATGACGCCCACGTCGTTGTAGTAGCCCGGAACGTAGATGCCCTGCGGCTTCAGCTTCTTGATGGCGGTGAGCTGCGCGCGGAAGTCGGTGTCGCCCTGCGAGTAGCTCTCCGTGGTCAGCACCTTGCCGCCCATCTCCGCGAACTTCTGGGAGAACACCTCGGTGAGGCCGATGGAGTAGGCGCTCTTGTTGTCCTGGATGACGGCCACCCGGTCCAGCTTCAGGTTCTCGCGCGCGAACTTCGCCATCACGAAGCCCTGGAACGGGTCGATGAAGCAGACGCGGAAGACGAAGTCACCCTTCTCCGTCACGGCGGGGTTGGTCGAGGCGGGGGTGATCATCGGCACCCCGGCGGCCTGCGCCTTGTCGGCCATGGCCAGGGAGTTGGACGAGGCCACGTCTCCGATGATGACCAGCACCTTGTCCTGGGTGACGAGCCGGGTGGCGGCCTGGGCCGCCTCCTCGGGCTTGCTCTGGTTGTCGTAGAGGCGCACCGCGAGCTTCTTGCCCTTCACCCCGCCCGCGGCATTGGCCTCCTTGATGGCCATCTCCACACCGTGCTGGGTGGACACGCCGAAGGACGCCTGGGAGCCGGTGAGGCTGCTGATCTGGCCCAGCACCAGGGTGTCGGAAGCGGGCGGCGTACCTCCCGTGGGAGCAGGCTGGGCAGCCTGGCCCTGCGAGCCCGTATCAGCGGGAGTGGGCTGCGACTTCTTTTCACAAGCAGCCGAAAAGAGAGCAAACGCTGCCAGGAGTAGCGGAGTGAAACGGCGCATGGGCGTCCTCGCGAGGCCAGGGTGCGGCAAAGCCCCAGTTTTGTATGGGAAGCCGGAAGAGGGGTCAAGCACGCAACCGTTTCCCCGCGCCTTCGGGGGTCTTTTCTCAATCCCAAAACAGCCTTCCCGCCCCCCGAAGAGCCGCCAGCCCACCAGGCGCCTCCTCCCGGACTCCCCGCGGAAAGGTGCCCTTCCCTCGGGGGAATCTCCATCTTCTCCCTGGAGCCAACCGCGAGGAGGCGGATCATGTATCAACGCGAGGGAATCAAGGAAGGCATGACCGTTCGCAGCGTCGACGGGCACCGGTTGGGCAGGGTGTACGCCGTGGGCGAGAGCGAATTCCACATCGAGAAGGGGCTCTTCTTCCCCAAGGACTATTCCGTGCGTTACTCGGAAGTCGGGGACATCCTGGATGGTGAGATCATCCTGGTCCACGGCAAGGACAGCCTGCGTCCATTCACCACCAGCGAGCTCCACGACATCGATCCCCTGGACTCGGGCCGGGTCGGAAGCGCCCCCGCCAGCACCGCGGCGGTGGAGCGGGACATGGCCCGGAGCGACCCGGACGCCTACGCGGCCCTCCCCATGAGCCGCCGCATCGAGGGCCTGCGGACCGAGGACCTGGGCAACCAGGGCATCGGAGCGCGCAACACGGAAGGCGCCCAGGCCAGCCCCTTCCTGACGGAAGAGGACCGGGCCCGCGACCGCGCCATCGAGCGGCCCACGCCGAAGGTCCTCCCGCAGGAGCCGGGAATCGGCCTGCCCCTGCGCCACGAGGGCACCCGGCCCGAGATGCGCGCCTCGACCCCGGAGGAAGAGCCCACCGTCATCGTCGAGGACGAGCTCTACGAGGAGACGCGCCGGATGGACATGCGGGGAGACGCCGACCTGAACTCCGCGCGCCGGTTGAACCTCAGCGGCGAGCAGGATCCGAAGAAGCGCGGATACTGAGCCTCAACGCTTCGCGTCCCCCCGCACGGTGGGGGGCGCTCCCGCCGGTGGACCGGACTGCTTGCCCGAGCCGAGGTGCACGCGCTCCAGGCGCTCGAAGCCGTGCAGGCGCTCGGGGAAGTGCGTGGCCATGAGCTGCCCCACGTCGCTCTCCCGCGCCGGGGGGCACACCCGCAGCAGGGCCTCGGCCATCTGGAGCGCATGCGCGAAGCGCTGCTCCGGCTTCTTGGCCAGGGCCTTGTCCAGCACCTCCCACAGCCCGAGCGACATGCCCTCGGGCCGGGTCAACCGGTCCAGGCAGATGGCGTGCATGGACTCCACCTCGTCGCCCCGGTCGAAGGCGCGCGTGCCGGTGAGGGCCTCGTAGAGGATGAGTCCCATGGCGAAGAGATCGCTGCGCGCGTCCAGAGACTGCCCCCGGGCCTGTTCCGGAGACATGTAGAGCGGCTTGCCCTTGACGATGCCCGGCAGCGTCACCGTGCGCTGGGCGCGCGCCTTGGCCACGCCGAAGTCCAGCACCTTCACCCGCCCGTCGAAGCCCACCATCAGGTTGTGCGGGGACAGGTCCCGGTGCACCAGTTGCATCGGGTGCCCATCCTCGCCGCGCGCACGGTGGGCCGCGTGCAACCCGTGGAGGGCCTGCACCACGATGGCCACCACCACCGCCGGAGAGGGCCGGGTGACCGCCAGCAGCCGATCGAAGTCCACCCCGCGCACCAGCTCCATCACCAGGAAGTACGCCCCCTGCGACTCACCGAAGTCGTGGAAGGTGACGAGGTTGGGGTGGGACAGCCGCAGGCCGATCCGCGCCTCGTCCAGGAACTGCTTCACCATGTCCGGATCCGACGCCAGGTGGGGGAGGATCCGCTTGAGCGCCACCAGCCGGCCGAGCCCCTCCGGCCCCCGCGTGCGCGCCACCAGCACCTGCGCCATGCCTCCCGAGCCCAGCGGCGTCACCAGCTCATAGCGGCCGATCCGTCCGCGCGTTCCCGTCAGCGGGTCCTCGGGAGCCAGCTCGTCCAGGCGCTCCAACACGTTGCGCCCCTCGGCCAGCGCGATGAAGGCCAGGAGCGCGTTGTCGAGCTGATCCGCGATGGCGTCCACCAGCTTCATCACCAGCGCGCCGCCATCGTCGAAGCGGCCGTCCACCACCAGCCCCATCGTGCCCAGCTCCAGGCGGCCGAGCGCCAGCGGAGCACAGAAGAGCACGCGCTCCGGGGACAGGCGGCGGCAGCCCTTCCAGCCCGCGGCCTCGAAGACGTCCACCCCCAGCCGGCCCGAGACGCGGGTGAGCACCGGCCCCGTGGTGCCCCGGAGGCTGATGAAACCCGCCGAGGCGTGCACCAACCGGGCACACTGGGTGAGGAAGACATCCACCGCCGCGTCGAGGCTCAACCCCCGCTCCAGGCAGTCCTCGAGGATGTCGTCCGCTATCCGCACCACGGCGGTCAGGCCGCGCAGGAAGGCGACCTCGGCTTCAAGCGAAGGGAATTCCACGAGGCGTATTGAACACCGGAGACGCGGGCCCCGGGAAGAGGCCCCACGTCACCTCAGGAGCTCGCCTTGGACTGGTCGGCGTAGAGGGCGTCCGCGATGCGGTAGGCACTCGTCTCCAGCTTCTGGTAGGCCTCGCGCACCGCCGCCGCGTCCGACCCCTTGAGCGTCTCCTTGAGGTGGTCCACGTCGGCCTTGATTTCCGTGCGGTCCTTCTCCTGGAGCACGTTGCCGTACTCCTCGAGGCTCTTCTCCGTGGTGTAGATGAGCGAGTCGGCGTTGTTGCGCAGCTCGGCCAGTTCCTTCTTCAGCTTGTCGTTGGACTGGTTGGCCTGGGCGTCGGAGATCATCGACTGGATCTCCGACTCGGTCAGGCCCGAGTTGCCCACCACGCGCACCTGCTGCACCTTGCCGGTGCCCAGGTCCTTGGCGCTCACGTGCACGATGCCGTTGACGTCGATGTCGAAGGAGACCTCGATCTGCGGCACGCCACGGGGCGCCGGGGGAATGCCCACCAGCTCGAAGCGCGCCAGCGTCTTGTTGTCCACCGCCATCTCGCGCTCGCCCTGCAGCACGTGCACGCTCACCAGCGGCTGGTTGTCCACCGCCGTGGAGAACACCTGGCCCTTCTTGCAGGGGATGGTGGTGTTCTTGTCGATGATCTTCGTGAAGACGCCGCCCGCCGTCTCCACGCCCAGGGACAGCGGCGTCACGTCCAGCAGGAGGACGTCCTTCACCTCGCCCTTGAGCACGCCGCCCTGGATGGCCGCGCCCACGGCGACGACCTCGTCCGGGTTGATGCCCTTGTGCGGCTCCTTGCCGAAAAACTCCTTCACCTTCTGCTGCACCGCCGGCATGCGCGTCATGCCGCCCACCAGCAACACCTGGTGGATCTGCTGCGCGGGAATGCCCGCGTCCTTGAGCGCGATGCGGCACGGCTCGATGGAACGCTCCACGAGGTCCGACACCAGGGACTCGAAGGTGGTGCGCTCGATCGTCTCGGTGAGGTGCTTGGGACCGGTGGCGTCCGCGGTGATGAAGGGGAGGTTGACCTCGGTCTCCGTCGCGCTGGACAGCTCGTGCTTGGCGCGCTCGGAGGCCTCCTTCAGGCGCTGCAGCGCCATGCGGTCCTTGCGCAGGTCCAACCCGTTGTTCTGCTCGGCGAAGCGCTTGGCCAGGAAGTCGATGAGGCGCTGGTCGAAGTCCTCGCCGCCCAGGAACGTGTCGCCGTTGGTGCTCTTGACCTCGAAGACGCCCGAGTTGAGCTCCAGGATGGAGATATCGAACGTGCCGCCGCCCAGGTCGTACACCGCGATGCGCTCGGCGTTCGTCTCGCGCACCTTGTCCAGACCATAGGCGAGCGCCGCGGCCGTGGGCTCGTTGATGATGCGCAGCACGTTGAGGCCGGCGATGCGGCCCGCGTCCTTCGTCGCCTGACGCTGGCTGTCGTTGAAGTAGGCGGGCACGGTGATGACCGCCTCGGTGACGGGCTCGCCGAGGTAGTCCTCCGCCGTCTGCTTCATCTTCATCAGCACGATGGCGCTGATCTCCGGCGGGCTGTAGCCCTTGCCGCGGCTCTCCACCCACGCGTCCCCATTGGGGCTGGGCACCACGCGGAAGGGACTCACGCTGATGGCCTTCTTGGCCTCGGGCGAGTCGAACTTGCGGCCGATGAGCCGCTTGACGGCGAAGACGGTGTTCTCGGGATTGGTGATGGCCTGCCGCTTGGCGATCTGCCCCACCAGACGCTCACCCGACTCGGTGAAGCCCACCATCGACGGCGTGGTGCGGCTGCCCTCGCTGTTGGGGATGACCACCGGCTCGCCGCCTTCCATCACGGCCACGCACGAGTTCGTCGTCCCCAGATCGATTCCAATGACCTTGCCCATGGCGTTCTATCGGCCCTCACTGGGTGTTTTGCCGGGCTGCGTGGAAGTGGCCCCCCCCGTGGGCGCACTCCCCGGCGTTGTGCTGGAAGCCGGCTCGGGCTTCGCTCCCTCGGGAGCACGCGCCACCACCACCAGCGCGGGCCGCATGAGCCGCTCGTTGAGCAGATAGCCGCGCACGGCCTCGTAGACGACGTGCCCCGGAGGCACGGTGGCGCTCTCCACCTGCTGCATGGCCTCGTGCAGGCGGGGATCGAAGGGCTGGCCCACGGCGGAGAAACCCTTGACGCCCTGCTTGCCAAAGGCGTTGTCGAGCAGCTTGCGCGTCATCTCCACGCCGGTGCGGAAGGCCTCGAAGTCGGTGGACTTCTGGGACGCCTCCAGCGCGCGATCCAGGTTGTCGAGCACCGGGAGGAAGTCCTTGAGCAGGCGCTCGAGGCCGAACTTCTGGAGCTCCTCCTTCTCCTTCTGCGCGCGCTTCTTGTAGTTCTCCAGGTCGGCCGTGGCGCGCAGGGCGCGCTCGTGGCTCTCCTTGAGGCGCTCCATCGTCTCGCGGCTCTTGGTCTGGCTGAACTCGAGCTGGGCGCGGGCCTCCTCCAGCTCGCGCTGGACGGTCTCCAGACGCTGGCGCGTATCGCTCAGGGCGGCCATGCGCGCGCCCGAGCCGGAGCCGCCCTCGCCGAGGACGGACGGAGGAACGTCCACCTCCAGGGTCATTCCCTCGGGGATATCCACTTCCAGCGTTCTGCCTCCCTCGGGAACATCCCCATCCTCACTCGCGGGAGGATGGGCACGCCGCTCGACGCTCTTGAGCGCCTCGTCGATGACGTCCTGAGAGATATCCGCCTGGATGCTGCCCTTCTCATCACGATTCGAGCCGGCCACGCGCGCACTATGGCATGGGGCGCGGGTTGATCCAACGCCCACGGCCAGGGCCCCACGCCCCGCTCCGACGGCTGCTCGTGGACCTCAGGAAGCCGGACGGGCGGGCTTCTTGCGGCCGATCGACTTGGGAGAGCTCGCCTTCTTGGCCGCCGGTTTCTTCGCGGCGGTCTTGGCGGGAGCGGTCTTGGCCGAGGGCTTCTTGCGGCCGATCGACTTGGACGCGCCCGCCTTGGCCGCCGCCTTGGCCTCGGGAGGCACCGGAGGCGTGGGGGCAGGCGGGGGAGGCGCCGAGGGGGTGCGTGAGGCGGGGGGCACCGGAGGCGGGGGGGAGGCGGAAGACGAACGTTTGTCGAAGGCCCCCTCGACGGTCTCCTCCACGCGGCGCACGGCGGACTCCAGGTGCTCCGCGGCCTGCTTGCCCGTCGCCATCGCCCAGACGCGCAGGTTCTGCAGACCCTCCTTCACCTTGGCTTGATTGTTCGGGTCCTGCACCTCCACGAACAGCCGCTGAGCCTCGGTCTTGAGGTCATCGCCCGTGCGCTTGAGGAAGTCCATCAGCTGCTTGTCCCACTTCTCGGCCATGATCGTTGCCTCCCCAGGACAGCCAGTGCGGCCATCTGACTGCACCCTTACGCAATGCGCAAAGCAATCTTGCGGGCTCGTCCACGAACCGGACAGTCGCGGCATGCTAAGGGACCCGCGTCCCGCCCATGCATCCCTCCCGCCTCTACCTGCTCGCCGCCGCCGCGCTCTGGTCCACCGCGGGCGTGCTCGTGAAGCTGTCCAGCCTGACCGCCTGGCAGCTCGCCTCCGGCCGCTCGCTCATCGCCGCCGCGGCACTCGCGCTCGCCCTCCCCGCGGGGCGCAAGTGGCCTTCGGCGCGTGGACTCCTGGCCACGCTCGCCTACGCGGCCACCGTGGTGACGTTCATCGTGGCCAACAAGCTCACCACCTCGGCCAACGCCATCTTCCTGCAGGACACCGCGCCGCTCTACGTGCTGCTGCTCTCGCCCCTCGTACTCGGCGAGCACCCCTCGCGCGGCGAGTGGATGGCCGTGCCCGTGTTCCTGCTCGGCCTGAGCCTCTTCTTCCTCGACCAGCTCAACCCCGGCCAGTTCTGGGGCAACATGGTGGCCCTGGGCTCGGGCGTCACCTTCGCGCTGTGCATCCTCGGGCTGCGCGCGACCCGCGGCGAGGGCACCTCCGTGCTCGTGTGGGGCAACGTCCTCGCGGGCCTCGCCACGCTCGTGCCCGCCCTCGAGGGGCCCCGCCCCACGGCGATGGACCTCGGCATGCTCGTCTTCCTCGGCGTGTTCCAGCTCGGGTGCGCCTATGCGCTCTTCGAGCGTGGGCTGCGCGAGACGCCCGCGCTGGAGGCCTCGCTGCTCATCCTGCTCGAGCCGGTGCTCAACCCCGTGTGGACCTTCCTCTTCGCGGGTGAGCGGCCCGGCCCCTGGGCGCTCGTGGGCGGCGCCATCATCCTCCTGGCCACCGCGTGGCGCACGCTGAGCGCCGCGCCCTCGGGCAGCAGCCCCCCCGCGCGGGAAAAAACCTGAGCTACCGGCCCAGCCGGCGCGCGAGCTCCGCTTCCAGCCGCGTGGTCTCGAGTGGCCACTCGCGGTGGCCCACATACCCGTCGGGCCGCACCAGGTAGAACCCCTCCGCCCCGGAGCCAAAGCGGCGATGCATCGCGCCGTCCTCGTCGGCCAGCACCCGGGAGGAGGGCGTGCCCTCTCCGGCCACCACCACGCGCGCCTTCAGCCAGGGCCCGTATTGCTGCTCAAGCCGGCCCGCGAGCGCGACCAGCTCCCCACGCCGCGGGGCCTCGAACTTCAGGCCCGTGAACAGCAGCAGCGTGTGCTGGGGCCCGCGCAGCACCTGGTGCAGGCGCTCCACGCCCTCGCCTCGAATGAGCAGCTCCGGGACACGCTCGCCGGGTCCGGGACCCTGCCGCCTGCTCACGCCCTCCACTTCCTCACCCCACAGGCGCTCGGAGGACAGGGGACTCTCGCGGTAGCGGATGGTGAGCTGGGAGATGAAGCGCGACACGCGGCGCTGCGCGGCGGCGATGTTGAACAGGCGGGTGGCGACCCGGGGCACCACGTGGGCACGGAACAGCCGCGCGCCGAGCCCCCCTCGTGCCATGAGGGAGAAGGCCCGATCCGTGCCTCGCAGCAGATGGCGTCCCACGGGGTGCCGCTCCAGCTCGTACGTGTCGAGCAGGGACTCCGGCGCACGGCCCCGGGTGACGAGCGCCAGCTTCCAGGCGAGGTTATAGGCATCCTGGATGCCCGTGTTCATCCCCTGGCCACCCACGGGGCTGTGGATGTGCGCGGCGTCGCCGGCGAGGAATACGTGGCCCTGGCGGTAGCGCGTCACACCCCGGCTGTGCAGCCGGTAGCGCGACATCCACCGCGGCTCGCTCAAGCGCGTGGGCACGGGCACCATCTCATCCGCCAGCGCCTGCATCTCCTCCAGGGTGAGGGGCGCCATGTCGTCGGCGGCGTCCGCGGCCTCCTCGTGCGGCCGGATGAAGAACAGCCGGTAGCGCTGCTCGCCCGGCATGGGGAAGGCCCCCACCACGCCGTGGGCGGACGGCATGATGCACAGCTCCCCCTCTCCCAGGGGCCACTCGACGCGCACGTCCGCCAGCACGCACGAGTCCTCATACGTCGAGCCCTCGAAGGGAAAGCCCAGTCCCTTGCGCACCCGGCTGCGCGCGCCGTCACAGCCCAGCAGCCACCGCGCGGACACGCGCTCCGTCCGGCCCTCTTCGTGCTTCAAGGTGGCCACGACCCCGTCCGCCCCCTGCTCGAAGCGCTCCAGCGCCACGCCCCGCTCCACCTTCGGGCCGAAGGAGCCCAGGTGCTCGGTGAGCAGCGCCTCGGTGGCGTCCTGGGGGAGCATGAGGATGAAGGGGTAGCGCGTCTCCAGCCAGGTGAAGCCGCGAAGGGAGACGCGCGCGCGCATTCCGCCCTTCCCCACCACGTTGAAGCCCAGGGCCTCACGACCGAGCGCGAGGGCCTGCTCCGCGATGCCCAGGTCCTCGAAGATCTCCAGCGTGCGGGCCTGCACCGCCAGCGCGCGAGAGAGCGGCGAGGGTGCCGTGAGTTGTTCCACCACGCGACAGCTCAGCCCATGCCGCGCCAGCTCCGATGCCATCGTCAGGCCCGTCGGCCCGGCGCCCACCACCAGTGCGTCCAGCATGTACCGCCCCCGCTCACTCCAGCTCGACACCATGGCCGGCCTGGACGTGACCGACGTCCACCCGTCCCCCCTCGATCCGCAACCCCCCGCGGAAGGAATGCTCGCGAATGAAGAGGTGGGTGTCCAGGTCCGCGTAATCGAAACCGCCCAATCCCGCGGCGAAGTGCACCGCGCTGCTCATCGCCAGGGTGCTCTCCAGCATGCCGCCCATCATCAGCTCCATGCCGAAGGCGCGCGCCACGTTCCACATGGCCAGCGACTCCACCACCCCGCTCTTCATCAGCTTGAGGTTCACCCCGTGCGCGCCGCCCTCGCGGCCCAGGCGCACCACGTCCGCCACCGTGCGCGCCGACTCGTCCGCGCAGATGGGCACCCGCGAGGAGCGCGTCAGCTCGGCCAGGCCCTCCCAGTCCTCGCGCGGCACGGGCTGCTCGAAGAGCGCCAGCGGCACGCCCGCCGCCTCCAGGCCGGACAGGAAGGCGCGCGCGCCCGCCACCGTGTAGCCCCCGTTGGCGTCCGCGAACAGCCGGGTTCCGGGCGCCTCCCGGCGGATGATGACCATGCGCCGCACGTCCTCCTCCGGAGTCAGCGCGCCCACCTTCACCTTGAGGGTGCGGATGCCCCGCGCGACGATGGCCCGCGCCGACGAGGCCGCGTGCGCCTCGTCCCCCGCCGTCACCGTCATGTCGATGTCCAGCGCATGGCCCGCGCCTCCGAAGAAGGTGGCCAGGGGCATGCGGTGATGGCGGCCCAGCGCGTCCAGCAGCGCCAGCTCGATGCCACAGCGCGCCGACGGAGCCCGGGGCAGCGCCTCCCCCAGCCACGCGCCGATGGGCCTCCAGGCGCTCGCGTCCCGGCCCACGAGGGCGTCACGCACGGAGGCCATGGCCTCGAGCGTGCTGGCCTGTGTCTCGCCGGAGACGGCCGTGAAGGGCGCCGCCTCGCCCAGCCCCACCGTGCCGTCCGCGAGGGTCAGCCGCACCAGCACGTTGTCCGCCCGCTCCGGCGCCCCGGTGGCGATGGCGAAGGGCTCGGTGAGCGGAAGGTTCAGGGGCTCGAAGCGCAGCTCGGTGATGAGGGTCGGGTTCATGGGCTCTTGGGGAAGTGAGGAAGGGGAAGAGAACGGAGCGGCGGAAGTCAGCGCCCGGAACCGAGCGCCGCCAGCGCCGCCGCCATCACCTGTTTGAGTGGAACTCCAGCGGACTCGGCCACCCGGCGGCAGTCCTCGAACTCGGGGTGGGCGTTGAGCACCACGCCGTCGCGCAGGCCGCGCTTCACCCGCACCGGACCCCAGGGCGTCTCGACCTCCACCCAGTCGCGCTCCAAGGCCCGCCGCTCCACGGAGTAGGAGCGCACCCCGAGCGTCGTGGACTCGCGCAGCAGCAGGTCCACCACGGCCTCCTTCACGCTCGACTCCACCAGCACGCTCAGCACATGGCCCGGCCGCGCCTTCTTCATCGTCGCGGGCACCACCCAGGCGTCCAGCGCGCCCCGCGTCAGCACATGCTCCAGCAGGTAGCCGAGCAACTGCGGCGTGCTGTCATCCAGGTTCGCCTCGAGCACCCAGAGGCCCTCGGTCTGGCTCTCGGCCCGGCCCAGGGTGGCGCGCAACACATTGGGACGGTCGCGGAAGTCCTTCGTCCCCACGCCGTAGCCGATGCGCTCCATGCGGAAGTCCGCCGGCGGCGGGGCGATGCGCGTGAGCACCTTGAGCAGCGCCGCTCCCGTGGGCGTCGTCAGCTCTCCCACGCCCTCGAAGCGCACCGGCAGCTCCCGGAGCAGCTCCAGCGTGGCCGGCACCGGAATGGGCATGTTGCCGTGCGCCACCCGGATGGTGCCACTGCCCAGGGGCGGCGGCGCCGCGTACACCTCGGGGTCTCCCAGCAGCTCCAGCACCACCGCCGCCCCGCAGATGTCCACGATGGAGTCCACCGCGCCCACCTCGTGGAAGTGGATGGCGTCGAGCGACACCCCGTGCACCTTCGCCTCCGCCTCGCCGATGGCACGGAACACCGCCAGCGCCCGCTCCTTGGCCCGGGGCGGCAGCGTGGGCGCCGCCTCGATGAGCGCGCGGATGTCCGCATAGGCCCGGTGGGGATGCGCCTCGCGCTCGTCCAGCACCACGTCCAGGTGCGTGCCGCTGATGGCGTGCCGCACCGCCCGGCTCACCGCCAGCTTCCAGCCCGGCACCCCGAGCCCACTCAGTGCCCGCGTGAGCGCCTCTGGCGACACGCCCAGATCGATGCCCGCCGCCAGGAACATGTCCCCGGCGATGCCGCCCACGGGCTCCAGATAGAGAACCTTGCGCATGCCCGTGTTTCCTCAGCGCTGCCCGCGCGTGCGCGAGATGAGCGCCGCGTAGAAGCCGCCTCCGAAGCCGTTGTCGATGTTCATCGTCGCCACGTTCGAGGCGCACGAGTTCACCATCGCCAGCAGCGCGGACACCCCGCCGAAGTTGGCCCCGTACCCCACCGACGTCGGCACCGCCACCACGGGGATGCCCACGAGCCCGCCCACCGCGCTCGCCAGCGCCCCCTCCATGCCCGCCACCACCACCGCCGCGTGCGCGGACTGAATCTCCTCGCGCCGCCGCAAGAGCCGGTGGATGCCCGCCACGCCCACGTCGTACACGCGCGTCACCGTGGCCCCCATCGCCTGGGCGGTGAGCGCCGCCTCCTCGGCGACGGGAATGTCGCTCGTCCCCGCCGTCACCACCGCCACCCGGCCCGCCTTGGCCTTGCCCTGCTTCAGGTGGAAGATGCGCGCCACCGCGTGGTACTCGCCCTTGGGATGGGCGGCCAGGAGCGCCTCGGCCTTGTCCGGCTGCAGCCGCGTCACCAGCACCGTCTGCTTGCGTTCCACCAACTTGCCCACGATGCCGAGCAACTGCTCCACCGTCTTCGGCTCGCCCAGCACCACCTCGGGAAAGCCGAAGCGCAGGCTGCGGTGGGTGTCCAGCGTCGCATAGCCGAGCTCGGCGAAGGGGAGGTCCTTGAGTTGCCCCACGGCGGCGTCCACGGAGACCTTGCCGCCCTTCACCTGCTCGAGCAATCGGGTGAGCGTCTTCTCATCCATGGCCGCTCCCTCTACTCCACTCCGCCCGGGGCCGCACGCGGCAAGCGCTCGCGCTGTGCGGGAATGAAAAAGGGCCCCGGACTTCCCTCCGGGGCCCCGCTCTTCCCTCAACGGTGCGTCATCACGGCCCGTGAATCACGACGCACGGCGCCGCTTGCGCAGCAAGCCGCCCGCCAGCAGGGCCAGACCACCCATCGCCCCGCCGCCGGTTCCCGCGCAGCCGCCACAGCCGTCCGACCCCTCGGAGGGAACCTGCCCCGGATTCACGAACACCACCGTGCTGCGCCCCGGCACGGTGAAGGAGCCCGACTGGAACGACGCGCCTCGCACCACCGGATCCGACGAGCCCTGCTGCACGGGGTGCAGCACCATCTCGCGGTTGGCGTACTCGGGGATCTGGAAGCTCTGCTGCTCGTCGTTCGCGTTGAAGAACACCACCACGTCGGTGACCCCGTCAGAGGCCGCGCCGTCCTGGAGCTTCATGACGATGAGGCCCGGCACCTGCGAGGAGCCCGTGTTCAGGAAGCTCACGTGCTCCTGGACGTCCTGGGCGGTGCGCTGGCGGAACAGGGCCGCGCTCTTGCGGATGCTCAGCAGCTCGCCGAAGTGCTCGTGCGCGCGGCGGATGTGCTCCGGCGTGGCCTTGAGCGCCGGGTTGCCCAGCAGCTCCTTCATGGCGGGCCAGTTGTCCTTGTTCTTCTCCTCGGGGGGCAGGCCCACGCCCCAGTTGTTCGTCGTGTAGGTGAAGTCGAGCGCGTTGAACCAGTCTCCCGAGTTGTAGCTGTCGCGGTCGAGTGACTTGGAGCGCAGCAGCTCGTCGCCCGCGTGGAAGAAGGGAATGCCCTGGCCGAGCGCCACCAGGCTCAAGCCCATGTTGTGCATGCGCACCCGGGTGTCCAGGTCGGCCGAGGCGGGCGCCTTGAACTGGACGGCGTCGAACAGCGTCTCGTTGTCGTGCGCCGAGACGTAGGTGATGACCTCCTGGGGATCGGACGTGTAGCCGGCGGGCTGGCCGTTGTAGTCCACCTCCGAGCCCTTCACCGTGTTGCCCTCCTTGTTCACGAGCGTGTAGTCGCGCAGGTTGCCCGCCAGGCCCACGCGGATCTGATCCATGTGGTGCAGCAGCCGCTGGCGCTGCTCCTCGGGCGATCCGGAGGTGGCCGAGTTGGGGTCGTACCAGAGGCCGCTGATGAAGCCCTGCTCCTTCAGGCCGCTGAACGGGCCTCCGCCGCGCGCCGCGTCGCGCAGACGATCACTGAAGGTGCCAATGCCCGTGCCCGTCATGTTGAGCTGGGTGGCGTTGGTGCCCCGCTTGTTGCCCTGCACCTCGCCGAAGTCCCAGCCCTCGCCATAGAGGTAGATCTTCGAGCCGTCCACACCGTCCTTCTCCACGGTGAGCGCGCGCAGCCGCTCCTGGACCTTGAGCATGTTGGACTTCATGTGGTGGCCCATCAGGTCGAAGCGGAAGCCATCCACCTTGTAGAACTTCGCCCAGGTGACGAGCGAGTCCACCATGAGCTTCTCGAACATGGCGTGCTCGGAGGCGGTGTTCTGGCAGCAGGTGCTCGTCTCGACGTTGCCGTCCGCGTTGAGCCGCTGGTAGTAGCCGGGCACCACCTTGTCGAGCACCGACGTGTCCGACAGCCCCGAGCCGTTGACGTGGTTGTACACCACGTCCATCACCACGCGCAGGCCGCTGTCCGACAGCGCCTTCACCATCTGGCGGAACTCGACGATGCGCGAGTTGCCATCCGGGTTCACCGCGTAGCTGCCCTCGGGCACGGTGTAGTGGAACGGATCGTAGCCCCAGTTGAAGCCGTCCGTCTCCTTCACCGCCACCACCGCCTTCTGCTGCTCCTCGGAGTCCGGCGGCAGGGCGGCGAGGTTGCCCGCGGGCACCTGCTGCTTGGAGCGGTCCTCCTCGATGGTGGCGATGTCGAACACCGGCAGCAGGTGCACGTGCGTCAGGCCCTTCTGTGCGAGGCCCCGCAGGTGCTTCATGCCGTTGGACTCCAGCTCGGTGAAGGCCAGGAAGGTGCCGCGCCTCGGCTCGGGCACCGTCAGGTCGCGGATGCTGAAGTCGCGCACGTGCAGCTCGTAGAGGACGATGTCCTCGGGCGCGTCGAGCGCGGGCTTCTGGAGCGAGTTCCACCCCTGGGGCGCGAGCGCCGGATCCGCCAGGTTCACCACCTGGCTGCGCTTGCTGTTGAGGGACAGGCCCAGCGAGTAGGGATCGGTGACCAGGCTCTTCACGACCTGCTTCTGGGAGGGGACATACACCTCCACCTCGTAGAGGTAGAACCTGTTGCGCCAGCTCCCATCGACCTTCGCGCTCCAGATGCCCGTGGCGGCATCGAGCGACATGGCCACGCGCGTGCCCACCGATTCCGGCTTGGAGTTGCTGTAGAGCAGCAGCGCCACGTTACGCGCCGTGGGCGCCCAGAGCTTGAAGGTGGGGGTGTTGCCCGACCAGGTGACGCCCAGGGCCTCGTCGTTGGCATACAGCGCGTCCAGCGCGAGCGGCAGTTGCACGCCCGTGGCATTCACCACGTTGCCCTGGTCGTCCGTGAGCGACAGCGCCATCTGCCCCTTGAGGATGTCCTTGACCTGGATGAGGTCCGTGTCGGCGATGCGCAGCACCGTCAGGCCCTTCAGATGCGGGTACTTCTCCGCGATGTGCGGCGGCAGCCCCGCGGGCTCGATCGACAGCGGCAACACGCTGCCCCCCGAGATGCCCGTCGCTCCGAGCGTCATCGCGCCCGTGGGATCGTGGTGCAGCCGGAAGGTGGCCCCCGCGGGAAGCTGGGCCGTGCCCGTGGCGTTCCAGGCCAGCAGCTCTCCGGACACCCAGTAGGCCCGGGCCCGCTCGATGTCCCCCTTGGGCGCGCCGATGACCTCGATGTTCAAGATGTGGCTCGTCGGGTTGTAGGTGAAGACCACGGGCATCCCCGAGGAGGGCACGGAGAAGCCGATGTCGCCGCCGTTCCTCTCACCATTGGCCCCGTAGTTCTCATCCCAGCTCTCGTTGATGGCGACCTTGCACGCATAGCTGCCCGCGGGAATCGCCGTCGTCGTGAACGTGTAGGTGCCATCTCCATCCACGTCCTTCAGCCACGAGCGCAGACAGTCCGGCTGCCAATCCCCCTCCGGCGAAGAGCCGGAAATGATCGGGCAGCCCAGCTCGCCCTGGAAGCTGCCCGCGATGGTGGCGATGACGGACTTGTTGTGGGTGACCCAGTGGCTCCCCGGGTCGTAGTAGAACTTGACGCTCTCCGGCTGGCCAGGCGTCAGCGAGTACTCGGCCCCATCCTTCTCGCCCTTCTGCCCATAGGTGGACACCGTGCCCGCCTCGTCCACGGCCGCGCGGAAGGTGGTGGGGCCCGCCGGCAGCGAGAACGACTTCGTCCAGACGAGGTCGGTTGTGTCCTGCTCCAGACGGGACGTGGTGCAGGCCGTGTCATCCGGAGCGCACAGCGGCGTGGAGCCGACGAGCGTGACGCTCGCGGGCTGCGCCGAGGCGGCTCCCGCCGAGAGCAGGGACAGGGCACAGAGCAGGGTCCGCGCCCGGGTTCTTCCGCGGGGTGGAGATGCAGGGGTCATGAGTACGCCTCTTGCGTGAGCCAGCCGCCACGCGGAACACGGACGGCCGGACACCAGTCGGAGAATGGGAGCAGGCACCCCGGCGCGACCGCCTCACGAAGACGCGGAAGCACCGCGGTGCCTCGCGAGCGTATAGCAGAGGGAACACACTCCTTCACCTGAGGCACTGGCCCGCGAGCGAAGGACGCTGGTAAGCCAGCCGCACCATGCCCCGCGCCTCGCGTCTGTTGCCCCTCCTCGCCGTGACATCCTGCGTCACGGGTCCGGCCAACCCGAACGAATCGCCGCCCGCCCGGGTGGAGCTCGCCGCGCCCGCGAGTGACGCCTGGTACGAGCACGCCGTCTTCTACGAGCTGTTCGTGCGCAGCTTCCAGGACTCCAACGGAGACGGAAAGGGAGACCTGCCCGGCCTCATCTCCCGGCTGGACTACCTCAACGACGGAGACCCGCGCACCACGACGGACCTGGGCGTGGACGCGCTGTGGCTCATGCCCGTGTTCGCCTCGCCGAGCTACCACGGCTACGACGTGACGGACTACGAGCGCATCAACCCGGACTACGGCACCAACGAGGACCTCGAGCGCCTGTGCGCCGAGGCCCACCGCCGGGGCATGCGCGTCATCGTGGACCTGGTCATCAACCACAGCAGCTCGCAGCACCCGTGGTTCATCGACTCCGCGTCCTCGCCCGGCTCGGCCCGGCGCGACTGGTACGTGTGGAGCGACAGGGACCTGGGCTGGAAGCAGCCGTTCGATACCCCGTCCCCGGCCCCCACCTGGCACGCCCTCGACGGCGCCTACTACTACGGCGTCTTCTGGAGCGGCATGCCGGACCTCAACCTGCGCACGCCCGCGGTGCGCGAAGAGGTCAAGCGCATCGCCTCCTTCTGGCTGGCCAAGGGGGTGGATGGCTTCCGCCTGGACGCCGCGCGCCACCTCATCGAGACGGGTGGCGGCACCACCGGCCAGGCCGACACCGCCGAGACGCATGCCTTCTGGAAGGAGTTCGCCGAGCACGTGCGGAGCGTGAAGCCCGACGCGGTGCTCGTGGGCGAGGACTGGACCACCACGCCCCTCATCGCGGCCTATTACGGATCCACGGAGCGGCTGCCCCAGGGGGACGAGCTGCCGCTCAACTTCAACTTCCCGCTCGCCAAGGCGCTGCTCGAGGCGGCCCAGAGTGGAGACGGCAACGGCATCGCCCAGAAGCTGTTGGAGATGAGCAGCCACTACCCCGCGGGCGTGGCGGACACGCCCTTCCTCACCAACCACGACAACATCCGCGTGGCCACGCAGCTCGCCGGCAAGCCCGGGCCCCTGGTGACCGCGGCGTCGGTGATGCTCACGCTGCCCGGCTCGCCCTTCCTCTACTACGGCGAGGAGCTGGGGATGGCCAACGGCCCCACGGCGAAGGACGAGGACAAGCGGACGCCCATGCCCTGGGACTCGAGCGCGGCGGGCGGCTTCACCTCGGGCTCGCCCTGGTTCGCGTTCGCCCCGGGGCACGAGCTCACCAACGTGGCCACGCAGACGAAGAACCCGGGCTCGCTGCTCTCGCGCTACCGCGAGCTCATCCGAGCCCGCCACGCCTCGCCGGCCCTCGAGCGCGGCGGCCTCACCCTGCTCACCTCCACCCGGGGCCGAGCGCCCACGCTCGCCTTCCTGCGAACGCTCGGCGGTGAGCGCGTGCTCGTCGTGCACAACCTCGGCGACACCGCGCAGACCACGGGGCCGCTCGAGCTGGAGGCGGAGTTGCTCGAGCCCCTCTTCACGGACGCCTCCGTGGGCTCACCCGCGCGCAGCGGCACCGCCTGGAGCGTCACCCTGCCCGGCCGCGCCACCGGCATCTGGCGCCTGCGGTAGCGCGGACGCGCCGGGCCCGGATTCTTCCCGGGCGCCGACACGACTCAGGCCACGGGGAACTACTTCTTCTCCTTCTCCGTGGGCGCCGCCGCACCGCCCACCATGGGGAGGGTGGCCTCCTTCTTCACCGCGCCCTCCGCGCCACACTCGAAGGCGAGCGCGTCGTGCTGGGCCTTCACCTCGGAGGCGTCGCCCTTGCCCGCGCCCGCGAGCATGTCCATGACGTGCGGATCGCACTCGCCGTCGTTGCCACCGCCGAAGCGGTGCTGACCCTCGTACTCATTCACCTTGCGCGTCATCAGGTCCTTGTCCGCGGGGAAGCCCTCGTTGGACTGGATGAGCACCTGGTAGCGCCACTGCGAGGGGTCACCCTGCAGGCCCGGCGCGTTGACGGTGGCGGTGATCTTCTTGCCCGAGCCCTTGACGCGCTCCGGGACGAGGACGTTGTCCTTGACGGCGCCGGCCTTGGAGGCGACCTCGGACTTCACGCGCTCGGCTCCCGCCGGCGAGATGACGATGGCCTTCTCCCAGCCGAACTCGGGGGCGAACTTCACGTTGAGCCCGGGAAGAGACTCGGTGGAGCCGCTGCCCGGCTTGCCATCCGTGTCGATGAAGATGAAGGCCAGCTGCACGGCGAAGCCACTGCCCGTCTTCCAGGCGTCCTCCAGCGTGGAGTTGAAGCCCAGGGACACGTCGAGCTTGTCGCCCTTCTTCGCCAGGGAGAAGTCGGTCAGGTCGAACGAGCCGGGCTTGTAGACGGGGTCGGTCGGGTACTTGTAGGTGCCCGGGCCGTTGTCATCCCCAGTAGGGTCCTTGAAGGAGACCTTGTTGGCGGCCAGGGCGGGCGCGCCCAGCAGCGCCGCGGTGAGCGAGAACCACGCGAGTCGGGAGGACGTCTTCATCAGGCACTTCTCCTTGGGGTAAGGCAGAGGCGAGGAAGGCGGACGGGCTAGCCCTTGACGCTGCCGGCGGTGAGCCCGGACACGAGGTACTTCTGCAGGAAGAGGAACAGGAAGACGACGGGGATGGACACGATGATGGAACCCGCGGCGAAGTAGCCCCACTGCTGCGAGTAGCCACCCACGAAGAAGCGCAGGCCCACGGGCGCCGTGTACATGGCTTCCTGGTCCATGAAGGTGGCCGCGAGGATGAACTCGTTCCACGCCGTCATGAACGAGAAGAGCGCCGTCACCGCCACCGCGGGCTTGGCCAGCGGCAGGATGATGGTCCAGAAGATCTTCCCCACCGAGGCGCCCTCCATGAGCGCCGCCTCCTCCAGATCCTTGGGGATGGTGTCGAAGTAGCCCTTGAGCATCCACACGCTGAAGGGAATGGACGTGGTGGCGTAGACGATCATCAGGCCCAGGCGCGAGCTGCCCAGCCCCAGCCACTGCACCAGGATGATGTAGAGCGGAATGAGCATGAGCGTGCCCGGAAACATCTGGGACACGAGGAAGGCCATCATGCCCGTGCGCTGCCCCACGAACTTGAAGCGGCTGAAGGCGTACGCCGCCGTGCACGCGAGGAACACGCCCACCACGGTGGTGCCCAGCGAGATGACGGCGCTGTTGAACAACCAGTGCCCGAAGGGCTGCTCGGTCATCACCGAGGTGAAGTTGGAGGCCGACCACGTCTCGGGCCACGGGATGATGGCGCGCACGCGCTCGAGCGCGGTGGGCGACTCGGGCAGCGTGGTGATGGCGAGGCTCTGCCGCCCGGAGAACGCGATCGTGATGACCCAGAGGATGGGATAGAGCGCGAAGAGGGTGAAGAGCACCAGCAGCACGTGCAGCGGCCAGTGCGGAAGTCCGTCACGACGCGAGAACATCAGGCGGCCTCCGTGGCGCGCGAGACCCGGTTCTGCACCATGCTGTAGAGCAACAGGATGCCGAAGATGATGGTGGAGTAGGCCGCCGCGTAGCCGTGGCGGTAGAGCTGGAAGGCGTACTTGTACGCCTGGGTGATGAGGATCTCCGTCGAGTGGCTCGGCTCACCTTCCGTCACCAGGAAGATGACGTTGAACTGGTTGAAGGTCCACACCACCGAGAGGATGACGGCGGGCACGAGCGCGGGCTTGAGCGCCGGCAGGGTGATGGCGGTGAACTGCTGCCAGCGGCTGGCGCCATCCACGCGCGCCGCCTCGTACAGCTCCATGGGGATGGACTGGAGCGCGCCGAGCGACACCACCATCATGAAGGGGAAGCTCAACCAGCCGTTGGTGGCGAGCACCGTGAGGAACGAGGTGAAGGGCGTGTCGTACCAGGACAGCCCCTGGCCGCCGAACATGCGGATGATGTGGTTCACCACGCCGAACTGCTGGTGGAACATGCCCTTCCAGATGAGCGCGGTGATGTAGTTGGGCATGGCCCAGGGCAGGATGAGCAGCACGCGGTAGACGGGCCGCAGGGCCAGCTTGTCCACGTTGAGCGCCAGCGCCAGCACCAGGCCCAGCGTCACGCCGAGCACCACGTTGGTGAGGGTCCACACCACCGTGAAGAAGAGCGTGTAGTAGAAGTTGAGGTAGTTGAAGACGAGCGAGCCGTCCTGCGCGCGCTTGACGATGTTGAAGTCGCCGAGGATCTCCACGTAGTTGCGCAGGCCGACCCACAGGTTCATGAACGGCTGGCCCGCGTTGTAGAGCGTGGAGTCGGTGAACGACAGGGCGATGCCGTAGAAGAACGGGAAGAAGACGAGCACCAGCATGCCCACCATCGCCGGAGCGATGTAGAGGTAGGCGGTGCGGTTCTCCACCACGGTGGCCACCGTGCGGTGCACGCCGCCCAGGCCGATGAAGAGCAGCACGACGAGCGCCACCACGCCCAGGCCCGTCATCGCGCGGCTCACGCCCGAGCTCAGCTCCTCCATGCGCGCGGACACCACCGACTCGTTCACCTGTCCCTCGGGGCTCACCAGCCCCAGCGGACGGCGGTACGCGTCCGCGTCCCAGTCCCCGGGCCGCAGCACGGGCTCGGTGGCGAGCTGCCGCTCCGCCATCACCGCCTGGGCCCGCTCGGACATGGCGCGCACCTGCTCGGCCACGAGCGTCTGCGTGCCCCGCACCTCGGCGCCCAGCGTGCCCAGCGAATAGGAGCCATAGGCACCCAGGCCCAACACGAGCGCCACCACCGACACGGCGACGAGCACGCCCTGGCGCCGCGCCACGAAGGACGCCACGGCGCACAGCGCCAGCGGCAACAGCCAGCACAACAGCAGCGTCGGCAGCGAGGGCTTCAGCGGGGCCGCGAGCGGCGCCGTGGCCAGCTCCACCATGCCCACCACCGAGCCCTCCACTTCCACCGGGGCGCTCAGCAGGCGTCCGCCTCCAGGCAGCGCCTCGGCCTCCACCTCCAGCTTGCGAGCCCCGCCCTCCTCGCGGTTGGTCTCCACCGCGGCGCGCAGCCGCTGGCCGCGGTCATAGAGGGGCTTCTCCTCGCGGCTCAGCCGGCGCGGCGCCACGCGCTCCCCCACGTCCTCGGGGAAGGTGGACGCCTCCAGCCGGATGCCCGAGAAGGCCACCACCCGCACCGCGCTGCCGGCGGGCAGTTGCGTCTTCCATGAGTCCACCACGGCGCGCACCGAGTCGCCCGAGCCCCCGGCGCGCTGGACGAGATCCTCCAGGGCGCGCAGGGACACGAAGGACTGACGATCCGCGCGCTCGGTGGACACGCTGTCCAGCGCCTTGGCCAACAGGCCCTGGGCGATGAACAGCGCCACGCCGAGCGAGAGGAACAGGCCCACGAGCACCCGCCCGCGGCGGAGCGTACGGGCTCCTCCGGAGGGTTCGCCCGAACCGGGAACACCATTGAGGCCGCTCTGGTCGGTGAGCAGGGCGGCGGGATTCCCAGGTTCGCTGCTGGGAGGCTGGGGGACCACGTTTCTCACGCTCGACCTCTCACTTCTTGCGCAGGCTGGCCACGTCCTTGGCGACACCCTTCTGGGCGGCGTCGAGGGCGGCCTTGGGGGTCGCGGTCTTCTTGAGGATGGCGCTCATCGCCGAGGTGGCATGGCCCCAGACCATCGACATCTCCGGCACGTTGGGCATGGGCACCGCCGTGTCGACCTGGGCGCGGAACGCCTTGAGCTGCGGGTCCGCAGAGACCTTCGGGTCGGAGTACACCGCCTGGTTGGCGGGGCTCTGACGGCCCTCGAGCGCGAGCACCTTGGCGCCTTCCGTGCTGGTGAGGAACTTGGCCAGCTCGAACGCCGCGTCCTTGTTCTTCGACGGGGCGGCGACATACACGCCCTCCACCGTCGTCCACGGACGCATGGGCTTGCCGCCCGCCTCGTCCAGCGTGGGCAGCGGCGCGAGGCCGTAGTCCACGCCCTTGGCGATCTCCCCGAGGAACCACGGGCCGGAGAACACCATGCCCGCCTTGCCCTCGTTGAAGAGCGAGGTGATGAGCGCCGTGGTGGGCTCGGCCGGAAGAATCCCGTCCTTCTCCTTCCACTTGAGCAGCTGCTCGGCCGCCTTGACGTTCGCCGGCGAGTTCATCGTGGGCGCGCCATCCGCGCCGAACACGCCCCCGCCAAAGCCGTTCATCAGCGCCGCGTGGTAGTAGAAGTCACCGTAGGCGTAGGCCAGACCGAAGCGGCCCGCCTTCTGGTCGGTGATCTTCTTGGCCATCGCCACCAGCTCGCCGCTCGTCTTGGGCGGCGTGGGCACCAGCTTCTTGTTGTAGATGAGCGTGATGGACTTGTAGTTGAGCGGCAGGCCGTAGGTGGTGCCGCGGTAGACCATCGCCTGGAGCGTGGAGGGGATGAAGCGCTTCTTGAGCTCATCGTCCAGATAGAAGTCGATGGGCTCCACGGTGTTGCCCGCCTCGATCCATCCGCCGAGCCGGTCCTGGGCGAAGATGAAGACGTCCGGACCCTTGCCGCGCGGCACCGTGGCGGAGATCTTGTCCGCGTAGGCGTCATACGGCACCGCCAGCGTGTTGACCTTGATGCCCTCGGCGGCGTGGGCGGCGTTGAACTGGCCCACCAGCTTCTCGAGAGCGGCCTTCTCCTCGGCGCGGTAGCCGTGCCAGAGGACGAGTTCCTTCGTCTCGGCGGCGGAAGAGGCCGAGGGCAGCAGGGCGAGCACACAGGCGCTCGCGGCCGCGAACATCCATCGCAGGTTCTTCATGTCGGGGGAGTCCTAGGAATGAGGAGGGGATAAGGGGAGGCGCGGGCTCAGGCGGACAACCGTTGCTCGGTCTCGGCGTCGAACAGGTGCAAGGAATCCAGCTCCACCAGCACCTTGAGCTTGGAGCCCGTCGCGGGCGTGTGATGGGGCGGCAGGCGGAAGACGAGGGAGTTGTCGGCCAGGTGCGAGTGGACGATGACCTCGTTGCCGAGCGGCTCGACCAGGTCGACGTTCACCTCGATGGGCGCCGTCTCGCCGCGGGCGGTGGCCTCGGGCGACTGGATGTTGTCGGGGCGGATGCCGACCTTGAGCTTGCGCCCACCCTTGCCGGCGGTCACCGCGCGCATGGTCTGGGGCACCGGCAGCTTGAAGCCCTCGCCCTCGAGCATCTCGCCATTGGCCGACAGCGTGGCCGAGGTGAAGCTCATGGGAGGCGAGCCGATGAACTGGGCCACGAAGACGTTGGCCGGACGCTCGTACACCTCGAGCGGCGTGCCGAGCTGCTGCAGCTTGCCCTCCTTCATCACCGCGATGCGGTGGCCCATCGTCATGGCCTCGATCTGATCGTGCGTCACGTAGACCGAGGTGACGCCGAGGCGCTGCTGGAGCTTCTTGATCTCCGAGCGCATCTGCACGCGCAGCTTGGCGTCGAGGTTGGACAGGGGCTCGTCGAAGAGGAACACCGCCGGCTTGCGCACGATGGCGCGGCCGAGCGCCACGCGCTGACGCTGACCGCCCGAGAGCTGCTTGGGCTTTCTGTCCAGCAGGTGGGTGATGCCGAGGATCTCCGCCGCCTCGTTCACCAGCTTGTCCATCTCCGGCCTGGGCGTCTTGCGGATCTTCAGGCCGAACTCGAGGTTCTCCCGGATGGACATGTGCGGATAGAGCGCGTAGTTCTGGAAGACCATCGCCACGTCCCGGTCCTTGGGCGGCAACTGGTTCACCACGCGATCGCCGATGGACAGGCTGCCGCCGGTGATCTCCTCCAGACCGGCGATCATCCGCAACGCGGTGGACTTGCCACAGCCCGACGGACCCACGAGCACCATGAACTCATGGTCCTGGATGTCGAGGTTCAACCCCTCGATGACGGACACGTCGCCGTAACGCTTGGCCACATTCTTGAAAACCACACCGGACATTCAGGCTCTCCCTCCGAGGGCCCACTCGGAGGGGCCCCTCTGCCTGCTAGGACTGCACGAACTTCACGGGGCTCGACCCAGGATGCGGGCAGACAGCGCCTCGACGGAGATCTCCAGTGTCGGACCGGCTTCCAGTCCGCTTCCGTCGAGCAGGTCTCGCGCGGCCGCGCCACCCCACGCCTCGGGCCAGGGGACCGAGACGGAGGTCTTCTTACCACCGCGATTCACCGCGACAACCACCGCGTCACCGGACTCGGGGTCGTGGCGCACGAAAGTGTAAACATCGCCCTCGGTCGCCAGGCCCTTGTGCGAACCCCGCGAGAGCGCGGGATGGGCCCGCCGGAGCGCGACGAGCTGCTGGTAGAACTGGCGCAGGGACTCATCGCGCGGCAGCCCGGCCCCGGGACCCACGCCGCGCTCGCCCCAGGGCATGTCGCCGCGGTTGGCGGGCCAGTCTCCGCCCGGGCGGCCCACTTCCTCGCCGTAGTAGATGACGGGCATGCCGGTGGTGGTGAGCTGCAAGAGCGCCGCGAGCCGGAAGCGCGCCTTGTCCCCCCCGAGCTGGAAGAGCGCGCCCGGTACGTCGTGCGAGGACAGGAAGTGCGACAGGAGGTAGCCCTGGCGGACCTTGTGGCGCGAGCGGAGGTAGGCGTCGAAGGCCACGGTGCGCCCGCGCCCCTGCACCCACGCGAGCGCGCTGCCCTGGAAGCCGAAGTCGAAGCCGGCATCCAGCTCGTCCCCGGAGAACCACGGGTCGAGCGACTCGCGGTCCCCGCCCCACACCTCGCCGAGCAGGAAGAAGTGGGGGCCCAGCTCCTCACGGGTGCGGCGGCGGTGCTCCTGCCAGAAGGGGTGGTCCACGTGCTTCACCGTGTCCAGGCGGAAGCCATCCACCCCCGAGCGCTTGCCCCAGGCGAGCTGCGCGTCGAGCAGGTACTGCGCCACCTCGGGCACTTCCGTCTTGAAGTCGGGCAGGCCGGACACGCAGCTCGTCACGTCGTCCTGGCCACACGTCCCCTGCTCCTGCGAGCGCAGCCATCCGCTCGTTCGGGAATCCTTCTGGTAGTGCGAGTTGTAGCCCGGGTGGTTGTACACCACGTCCAGCAGCACGCGGATGCCGCGCTGGTGGGCGGCGTCCACCAGGGCCTTCAGCTCCTGCTCGGAGCCGAAGCGCGGCTCCAACTGCTGGAAGTCCTCGGCCCAGTAGCCGTGATAGCCCCAGTCCGGGAAGCCCGCACCGGTGACGAAGCCGTCGATGTTCTTCACCACGGGGGTGATCCACAGCGCCGTCACGCCCAGCGAGGACAGCTCGTCGAGCTGCTCGCGCAGGCCCTTGAAGTCTCCGCCGTGGAAGGTGCCCGGGGCCTTCGCGTCCACCTGGAGGTTGTTGGCCAGGTCGCCATCCGCGAAGCGATCCACGACGACGAAGTAGAGCACCTCGTCAGACCAGGGGCGGGGAGCCACCGCGGGAGCAGGAGGCGTGGGCGCCGCCATGGGAGCGGACACCGCCGTGTCCGTAGGAACCTCGGACGTCACCTTCCCGGCGGAGGGCGGCGCGTGCAGGCAGCCCGTGAACGCCAGGGGAAGCAGCAGCGAGGTCACGACCGGATGACGAGTGTTCGCGCGTTTGGCCGGGGGGCGGCGAGACGACCAATCCACCATTGCGGCGGCACCTTTTCACACCCGTTCCGGAATGGAAACCTCGATGCTTTGAGTGTCACGATTCAGCGCCGAACCCGACAGGTCTGCCCCGGTTTTCACCGGGAGCGTGCGCGCCATGGGACGTTTCACGTCGGGCCGTGCGCCCCGCTCGGCTACACGCCCAGGCGGGTGAGCAGGGCCCGGGAGCTGTCCTGATCCAACAGCAGCAACATCTGGCCGGACACGGCGGGCACGCCCGCGGACGAGAAGCGCGTCTCCAGCACCACCACGCGGCCATCGCTTCCGGTGGCTTGCATCACCTCGGCCAGCACCGGGCCCGCCGCGCCGCGCAGGAGCACCGGCACCGTGGGCAGCAGCCGCCAGCCGGTGAGCATGCCGATGGCCGACAAGCACGCGCTCGCCACGATGTTGGCGGCCTCGGACAGGGCGCTCTCGCGCTCCTCCTGGGGCGCGTCCTCCCGCCGCAGCAGCAGCGACTCCAGGGCCACGCTGTCCTGGGTGGGCATCACCAGCAGCAGCACCCCGCCCAGCTCCCCGTCCATGCCCAGCCTCGCCGCCACCACGGACGCATCGGCCCCGCCCAACAGCTCCGTGAGCTCCGGGGTCTCGGCCACGAGGGCGCGGGGAATGGACAGGTTCACGGTGCGGCCACCCACCAGGCGCGCGAGCGCGTTGATGGCATGGCCGCAGCCGATGTTCGCCACCTCTCGGAGGGCGTCCAGCTGAATGTCGCTCGGAAGAGGGCTCACGCGGATAGCAACCTTGGCACGTCCAGGATGAAGACCGGCCGGCCCGTGCCCAGGATGGTGACCCCTGAAAGCCCTGGGAGCAAGTCCAAGGGCCGGGAGAGCGGCTTGAGCACCGCTTCTTCCTGCCCCATCAGTTTGTCGACCGCGAGCGCGACGCGGCCGGATTCGCCTTCCATCACCACATAGGGCCGCACGCCCCCCCCGCGGGGCGACGCCTCGACTCCCACCAGCTCGCCCAGGGCATACACCGGAAGCAGACCCTGGTTGTGGGGCAGGAGCGGAATCTGCCGGCTGCGCTCGAGCTTCTCCGAGTCGGCCTCCAGCGCGCCCACCACCTTGGCGATGGGCAGGCCGAAGACCTCCTCCCCCACCGACACGAGCAAGAGCTGCACCACGGCCACCGTCAGGGGCAGCCGCAGGGTGAAGCGCGAGCCGCGGCCCAGCTCGCTCTCGATTTCCAGCGTCCCGCCCACGTTCTCCGCCACGCGCTTGACCGCGTCCATGCCCACGCCGCGGCCGGAAATTTCAGAGACGTCCTTCGCGGTGGACACGCCGGGCAGGCACGAGAGCAGGAGCGCTTCCCGGTCCGTCATGCGAGCGGCGGCCTCGGCCGACACGGCGCCCCGGGCCACCGCCGCCTCCTTGAGCCTGGCCACGTTCATGCCGCGGCCATCGTCCTCCATCTCCAGCACCACGCGGTCGCGCACGCGCCGCACCGACACCACCACCCGGCCCCGGGGCGGCTTGCCCGCCGCCACGCGCTCCTCGGGCGACTCCAGGCCATGGTCGATGCAGTTGCGCAACAGGTGCAGCAGCGGATCCGCCAGGTCGTCGAGGATGGCCCGGTCCAGCTCGATCTCCGCGCCGGTGATGACCAGCTCCACCTCGCGCTCCTTGCGCCGGGCGATGTCGCGCGCCGCGCGGGGCAGCCGGTCGGTGATGGTCGACAGCGGCGTCATGCGCGCGCTCATCACCTTGTCGTGCAGGTCCTTCACCAGGGTGTGCAGCCGGTACACGCCCTCCTCGATGGGCGGGCGCGAGCCCTCCGGCAGCATCTTGCCCAGCTCGCGCAGGCGCGCGGTGGCCAGGAGCAGCTCGCCCGCGGTGTCCAGGAAGTGATCCAACAGCTCCGTGCGCACGCGCACCGTGCGCGCGCCATCCGCCCCCGTCGCGGTGGCACCCCGGGCGGCCTCCGCCGAGGCCTGCAGCGCGCTCGCGGGGCTGGCCACAGGGGGAGCGGCGACCACCGGTGTCATCGAGACGAGCTCCACGTCGGCCACGTTGCGCAGGGCCTTGCGGATGCCCTCCTCGGACTCGGTGGATTCCAGCTCGAGCTGGATGTTCCCCTCGGGGATGCGGCCGGCCTTGAGGTCATCCAGCCCGGGGCGCAGGTCGTGCAACGTGCCCAGCCCCAGCAGCCGCTTGTGCATCAGGAAGGCGCGCACGCCCGGGGTCTGGCAGGTGGGGGACAGGCGCAGGTGCATCGTCCAGCGCGGCACCTTCTTGGGCTCGGCGTCCTGCCGCGCCAGCTCCTGCGCCTTGACGGCCTTGACCACCGCGGTGGCGAGCTGGGCCGCCGCGGTGCTCGCGCTCACCCCCGTGGGGGTGGGGGAGTCATCGGACAGGAAATCGGCGGGCAGGGGCTCGACGACGGGAGCGGGCGGCGCGGCGGCGGGCGTGGGCGGCGCGGCGGCGACGGGCGCGGGCTCGACGGGAGCGGGGGGAGGAGCCGGCGGCGCGGGAGGCGGCGCGGGCGGCGTGGGGGGAGGCACCGACACGGTCGCCGAGGCGATGGAGTCGGTCAGCCGGCTGAGCACCTTCGTGGCGGAGGGAGCCTGGCCGGTGAGCAGGCTCACGCGTTCGGCGAGCTGCCCGAGCAGCACCGAGGCATCCTCGGGCGTGCGGTTGTCGGCCACGCAGCGCACCTGGGCGAGCATCGCGTCGGTGGCGGACAAGAGCAGGTCCACCAGGGTGCGCTCGAGGCGGCTCGGGTCCTGGCGGATGGCGTCCACCAGGTCCTCCACCCGGTGGGCGAGCACCGCGATGGACTCGAAGCCCATCGACGAAGCCATGCCCTTGACCGAGTGCGCGTGGCGGAACATCGAGTCCACCACGGCCCGCGCGCCCTCGCGCTCGAGCTGCACGAGGTCCCGGCCCAAGCCTTCCAGATGCTCGCTTGCCTCGGTCAGGAACAGGCCGAGGTAGCGGGACATGTCCATGGTCATGTCCAGCCTCGGTGATTCATCGATTCATGGGAGGGGACTCAGCCCTCCCCCAGGACCTTCTTGACGACCGCCAGGACGTCCTCGGCGCGGAACGGTTTGACGATGAAGTCCGAGGCACCCGCCTCGATGGCCTCCATCACCAGGCTCTCCTGCCCCAGGGCCGAGCACATGATGACCACCGCGTTGCCATCGAACTTGATGATTTCGCGCGTGGCCTCGATGCCGCTCTTGAAGGGCATGACGATGTCCATCGTCGTGAGGTCCGGCTTGAGTTCCTTGTACTTCTCCACGGCCTCCAGCCCGTTGGCCGCCTCTCCGACGACCTCGAAGCCACCGGACGCGAAGATGTCCTTGATCATGTTGCGCATGAAGATGGCATCGTCGACGACCAGCACCCGCTTAGCCATGTGAAGCTCCGCCTCCGCGTAAGGCCCCGAGAGGGCCGCGGACACTACCACCCGCCCATTTCAGACAGCTACTCACTTCTGCGCCGCGGTGAAGAGTCCAACCACCGCGGAATCCAGCCCTTCTGGATCCAACACCGTCACCGCCAGGCCCCGCAACCGCGCGACGCCGCGCACCGCCGGGACCGTCCTGCCTGGAGCCGCGCTCACCCGCTCCACGGCCTCGATGCCCTCCACGTCCGTCACCAACAACCCGAGATCACGCCGGCCCCGCTCCAACAACACCACCCGCCCGTTGGGAGAAGGCCCCTCGGGCAGGCCCAACAGCTGCCGCAGCTCCACCACCGTCACCACCCGGCCCCTCAGGTTCATCACCCCCGTCACCGCCTTGGGGGCTCGTGGCACCCGGGTGAAGCGCTCCGGAGGAACCACCACTTCCTTGACCGCGATCAGCGGCAGCCCGTAGCGCTCCTTCTCCACCCGGAAGATGACGTGCCGCACGAGTGCTCTTCTACCAGCAATCCGGGGAGCGGGGAAAATCCATGCCCACGAAGGTCCTCAAGGAGGGCTTGGACGAGGGCCTGGCCCCCCCTCACACATTGAGCCGGAAGCTGCGCACCACGCTCTGCAATTCGATGGAGAGGTTGGTCAGCTCGCTGGCCAGCGACGTCATGCGCACCATGGCGTCGGTCTGCTCCTGGATGACGGACTGGATGGCCTCGGTGGAGGTGGCGTTGTTGCGCGCCACGAGGGAGATCTCCTCGGTGGCCTTCACCATCTCCTCGCTGCCCTTCTGCTGCTCGCGGGCGCTGTCGGAGATGAGGTGGACCTTCTCGGCCACCTTGCGCACCGTGTCGGTGATGGAGCCCATGGAGCGCACGATGCCGGTGAGGTCCTCGCGGCCTTCCGCCAGCTCCTCGATGCCCACCTTCATGGCGCTCACCACGGCGGTGGACTGGCCGGAGATGTCGCGCGCCAGGCGGGAAATCTGTTCGGCGGAGCGGCCCGCGCTCTCGGCGAGCTTGCGCACCTCGTCGGCCACCACCGCGAAGCCGCGGCCGTACTCGCCCGCGCGCGCCGCCTCGATGGTGGCGTTGAGCGCGAGCAGGTTGGTCTGCTGGGCCACCTGGGTGATGGCGTCGACGATCTTGGAGATTTCCTGCGTCTTCTCGCCGAAGGCGAACACCTGCTGGCTCGCCGCCTCGATGCGGTTGAAGACCTTCTTCACCTTCTCGCCGGCGAGCAGGGCGGCCTTGCTGCCGTTCTCCGCGGCGCTGCTCGTCTCGGCGGCGGTGCGGGCGGCGTCCTCGGCGCTCGCCGCGGTGCGTTGGATGCTGCTGGCCATCTCGGTGATGACCTTGGACGTGCGGCCCACGAGCTGCGACTGCGTCTCGGCACCCCGGGCGATCTTGTCCATGGACAAGCCCACCTCTTCATTGGTGCCGTTGACGTTCTCGGCCGAGCCCTGCAGGTCCTTGGCGGTGTCCGCCACGCTCTTGGCGGTGTCCTGGATCTTCCCCACCAGCTCGCGCAGGTTCTCCTGCATCTTGCGGATGGCCAGGGCCAGCTCGTCGATTTCATCGCGGCGCCAGGCGCGCGGCGGCTCGACCACCAGGGGCTTGGACAGATCGCCCTGGGAGATCTCGAAGGCGGAGCGCGAGAGCACCCGCAGGCGAGTCACGCGCGGCAGGTAGCGCGGCAGCGTCAGGGACAGGGCGAGCGTGATGCCCAGGGCCAGGGCGATCCGCCACCAGAAGGTGAGCAGCGGCTCGGTGATGAAGAGCGTGCCGGTGAGCACGCACCCCATCATCAGGTAGCCCACGAAGATCTTCAGCTGGAGGGAGACTTCATGGCCTCCCGTGCTGGATTGCTCGACCGTGCGCAACAGCCGCTGCACGGTGTCGCGGCGGGGAGTGAAGCCGGGAGGTGGATCGTCGCGAAGAGGGCGGCGCACGGTTTCGCTTTTCAGGAAGGCGGCAACGGCGGACTCCAGGGTTTAGCCCTCCCGTTCGGAACGGTCAATCCGCCCCCCCATCCTGTTGGAAGTGGTCGAAGCCAGCGGGCAGGCGCAGCGCTCGCCCCCCCGTGACACGCGTGTGTCCGGCCGGACCCGGGGTGAGCCGGCCTATACGGGTAATGGATTCTTCCGCCCGGAGGCACGCTCGCTCGAAGGCGGAGGTGCGCCCGGGTGGGACGGCGAGCAGCAGCTCGTAGTCCTCCCCACCCGCCAGGGCCCCCTCGAGTCCCAGGGAGGCCCGCACGGCGCGCGACACCGGGAGCCGGTCCACGTCCAGCTCGGCGCCCGTGCCCGAGGCCCGGCACAGGTGGCCCAGGTCCTGCGCGAGGCCATCGGAGAGGTCCAACGCGGCGGAGGCGAAGCGCGAGGCGAGCCGGCCGAGCGCGATGCGGGGCACGGGGCGTTTCTGGCGGAGGATGGCCGAGGAGCGCCGTCGGCCGGCCTGGAGTTGGGTGAGGCCCAGCCGGGCCTCGCCGAGCGTGCCCGAGACGTACAGCACGTCCCCGGGCCGGCCGCCCGCGCGGGTGAGGGGCGGGCTGCCCGGAGGCAGCTCCCCGGCGGCGGTGAGGGTGACGGACAGCTCGCGCGCGGAGGAGAAGTTGCCGCCCACCAGGGCGATGCCGTGCTCGCGCGCGAGCGCGCTCATGCCCCGCGCGAGCCCGAGCAGCGCGCGGCGGGGGAAGTCGCGGGGCAGCGCGAGCGCGCAGACGAACCAGCGCGGCAGGGCGCCCATGGCGGCCAGGTCCGACAGGTTCACCGCGAGCGCCTTGTGGCCGATGTCCTCGGGAGAGAACCAGGCGCGCGTGAAGTGCACGTCCTCCACCACCGCGTCCGTGGTGATGCACTGCGCGCCCCGGGACGGCGCGAGCACCGCGCAATCATCCCCGGGCCCCACGGGCACCCGGGCCCGGGGGAACTGGGACAGGAAGAGATCGATGAGGGCGAATTCGCCCGCGCGCTTCTGGCTCACGCGCCGCAGGGTAGCGCACCCGGCCCGTGAAGCGCCCGCCCGCCCGTCCGCCGTCCGGACCGCCCCGGGGCCTCGGACTGCCGGATGGGGCGGGCGGGCCCATGTTGAGGCGCACCACGAGGGACGAACCCAGGGAGGCACGTCATGGACTACGACAAGAAGCCGGGCCGTACGAGCAAGGTGAAGGAAGCCCTCAAGCGCGACCTCGAGCAGACGAAGCACGACCTGAACCACAAGAAGGGTCAGGATCTGAATCAGGACGTGGGCGACACCCTGAAGCAGGCCGCGGGCAAGGAGCCCGTTCCTCCTCCGTACCTGCCGAACCCACACAAGAAGTAGGCACCCCGTCCCACCGCGCGAAGCTCCATCCGGTCCCGCCGGGTGGAGCTTCGGTGCGTCATGGGGGGACTAGAAGGGGGACTAGAAGCGCTCGGGCTCGGTGTCCACGGGGGGCGGGATATAGGCCGGGCCCTGGCCCGACAGGGGTGGCTCCTTCGGGAGGACCACCCGGAAGCACGAGCCCTTGCCCACCTCGCTGCGCACCGACACCTGGCCACCGTGACCTTCCACGTAGCTCTTCACGATGGCCAGCCCCAGGCCCGCGCCGCCGTACTCGCGCGTCGGGCTGTCGTCCACCTGGTAGAAGCTCTGGAAGATGCGGTCGCGCTGGTTCTCCGGGATGCCCACCCCGGTGTCCTCCACCTCGATGTGGTAGCCGGCGGTGGCGAGCTCCGAGCGCGTGCCCACCTCCGACAGCCGCACCTCGATGCGGCCCAGGGAGGGCGTGAACTTCACCGCGTTGGCCAGCAGGTTCACCACCACCTGCCGCAGCTTCTCGCGATCGGCCACCACCCGCGGCTGCGGCCCCACCGGCAGGTTCGCCTCGAGCGTCAGGCCCTTGCGCTGGGCCTGGGGCGTCACGCTGGTGATGGCGCTCTCCACCATCTCCCGCACGTCCACCCACTCGAAGGCCAGCCGCACCTTGCCCGCCTCGATCTGGCTCATGTCGAGGATGGAGGAGATGAGCTTGAGCAGCGTGTTGCCCTTCTCCATGATGGTGCGCACGAACTGCATCTGCTCCGGATTGAGCCCGCCCACCAGGCCCTCGGCGAGCATCTCCGAGTAGCCGATGATGGACGCGAGCGGCGTGCGCAGCTCGTGGCTCACCGTGCTCAGGAAGCTCGACTTGCTGCGGTCCGACTCCTTGAGCCGCTGGTTGAGCCGCAACAGCTGCGAGTTCTGGTGCTCCAGCTCGCGCTGCGTCTCCACCATGGCCTCCAGGTGGAGCTGCCCGGTGAGATAGGACTTCTGTCCGGCCGCCAGGAGCGCCGCCAGCACCTGGGCCAGGTGCGTCACCATGCGCGCCAGCTCCTCCTGGGACAGGTGCCGCGCGCTCGCCCAAGCCTCGCGCACCCGCTCCGCGTCCGGCCCCTCGGGACAGACGGGAGTGCCACCTTCCTCCGACGCGTAGGGCCCGAACACGACGCGCCCGAGCACGTCTCCCTCCCACACCACGGGGACCACCACGTAGCACAGGCCGGTGAGGCAGGTGTGCAGCAGCAGCTCGCCCGCGCCCTCCGTTCCCAGCACCTGGGAGGAGAACAGGGCCGCCAGCGGGCCCTCCTTCACCCGCGTCACCTGGGCGGAGCAACGCACGCGCACCGCGGGGTTGGCGCCGATGAAGCCGCAGAATTCCCCGTGCGCGCCCTGCGCGTCCGCGAGCGTCCGGTTGCGCTCGTCCAGCACGCGCACGCCCACCTGGTACAGCGCGCCCAGGCTCTCCACCACGTCCCCGAAGGTGAGCGGATCCAGCAAGTCCACCAGCGACAGCTTGCGCTGGAGGGCCAGGCCGGTGGGCTCGGACCCGTTGCCCGTGGGCCCCGGTTTCTCGGCGCTCATCGCGACTTGCCCCCCAACGGGGGGTAGAGCGCTTCCAGGGGCGTCCCCTTGAGGTCCATCTGCTGGAAGATGTGGCCGAGGAATTCCCGCTCCTCCAGGCCGATGTTGCGCGCCAGCCGCATGCGCTCGTCCAGGTTGCGCCAGGCCGACTGCAAGAGCGCGTGCAAGGTCTCCATCACCCCTTCCCCGCGCAGCGCCACCGCGCCCACGATGGGCTCGGTGCCCCGCTGACGCGCGGCCTCCAGCTCCTCGTCCGTCTGGGCGTCCGGCAGGTCCCGCTTGTTGAACTGGATGACCACCGGCACCTGCGAGGTGTCCAGGCCGTTCTCCCGCATGTTCGCCCGGAGGCGGCGCCAGGAGGCGTTGTTCTCCGCGCCCGCGCTGCGGCGGCTGTCGGCGATGAAGGCCACCGCGTCCGCGTTCTGCAGCACCACGCGGCGCGTGGCGTCATGGACGACCTGGCCGGGCACGGTGAAGAGCTTGAGCTTCACCTTGAAGCCCGACTGGCTGGTGAAGAAGACGGGGAGCAGATCGAAGAAGAGCGTGCGGTCCTCGTGTGTCTCCACGCTGAGCAACCGGCCGCGCGCCTCCGGCCGGGCCCGCGCGTGGATGCAGCGCAGGTTCGTCGTCTTCCCACTCAGCCCAGGGCCGTAGTAGACGATCTTCAGGGTGAGTTCGCGCTGGGCGTGGTTGAGTTGCACGTGCGGAGCTCAGGGTGCCGGGCAAGAAGGGAAAGGATCGACCAACCCGCTCGGGGAGGACGGTTTTTTATAGTGAAAGGTGTTCATCATTGAAAGCCGTCTCCGGTTTGTCGCATGGGGCAGCCCCGGAACGAAGCGGCAGCCAACGGCCTTGGAATGCCCGGGCCACGTGCGCAGTTTGGGGTAGTCCGGTCCCCCCACCCATGAGTGGAAATGTGCGCTGAACCCAAGGGCGTGCAAGGGAGACAATGAAGCGGTTAGGATTCGTAGCGCAATGGAGGAGCAAGGCATGACGATGAAGCGGGTGGAGCCGGGCGTGGAGGTAGGCGCGATGCCGGTGCCGGACATGACGACCATGCCCAATGACCTGGCGCTGGCGGTCAAATTCAACGCCCCGAGCGACGAGGACATGGCCTCCGTGGCCGCGCTGCGCGCCAATTCGGAGCCGTGGCTGAGCCGCGGAGAGACGTTGGAGGACAGCCTCAAGGCCCTCACGGGGCTGCGGCCGTTCGTGCAGGTGGCCAAGGTGCAGAACCAAGTCGTGGGTTACGTGACGGTGGAGCGCGACGGCCCGGTTCCCGGCGCCGCCTATATGCGCAACATCGTCATCAAGCCGGAGCTGCGCCGCAAGGGCGTGGGACTGGCCGTGCTCAACCAGGCCCTCCAGGTGGCCCGGGACATGTACCGCAAGACGATCGCCCTGCGCGTGGACCCGGCCAACGCCCCCGCGGTGAGTTTCTACCGCAACGCGGGCTTCACCACCGTCGCCACGGTGGTGTCCAAGAAGTCCGGTAAGCTGCGCCTGCTCATGTCGCGCGAGCTGTGAGCCGGCCTGGGTAGGCCCGGCCCTCTTCGAGGGACCGCTCCTTCCCTCGTTTGATTCCGCCCGGTCGGGGCCCTCTCGCGAGGGTCCCCGTCCGGGCGTTTCTTTTTTCCCACCGCCTGTCCGTCCTCCCCCCCGGCAGCCCAGGAGCATGGCCGCGCCGTCCTCTCTTTCGGGAATACCCGGCATTCCCAGTTGTGCTGTACCCTTTCCCGTCGGCCCTCCACTCCCCGGGAGGGCCCGAAGGGTGGCCCCGCGAATGAAGAGCTTCACGGAACTGCTGCGCCAACTGGCTCGACCGGCCGTGGTGGAACTGACGCTCATCAGCGGGCGCGCGCCGCTGGCCAAGACGGCCGCGGGCTTCGAGACGCTGGATGACAGCCTGCTCACCACGGAGGGACTGCAGGAGACGCTCAAGGGCCTGGTGGGCGCCGCGCGCGTCGCCTCGCTCTCCGAGAAGCCCGGGCAGTGGGGCCTGAAGCTGGAGGGCTTCGGTCCGGTGATCGTGGGCGCCATGCGCCGCGGCGACGTGCTCCACGTGCGCATCCTGCGCGGCGAGCCCGCGCCCACCGTGGCGCCCCCGCCCGCCCCGCCGCCCACCGCCACGGGCAGGCCCGCCCGATCCTCTGGCATGCAGATCCTCCCCAGCACCGGGCGTTCCGCGCCCACCGAGCCTCCCCCCTCGGCGCCCCCACCCTCGGCCGAGTCCAGGGCCGACGCCTCGGCGGGGCCCCGGCTCGTCGTGCGGCCCGCGTCCGCGGGCAACCTGGCGATGCTCCTGGAAGACGCCCGGAGCGTGGGCGCCAGTGACTTGCACATCATCGCCGATCGCCCTCCCCTCTTCCGGCTGGTGGGCGAGCTGCTGCCCCACGGCGCCGTGCTGCCGCCCGAGACGGTGGAGAAGATGCTGCTGCCCCACGTGCCCGACCGGCTGCGCCTCGTGCTCGAGCGCGAGGGCAGCTGTGACTTCGCGCTCGACCTGGGAGCGTCCGGCCGCTTCCGCGTCAACGTCTCCCGCCAGCGCACCGGCTACAAGGGCTGCTTCCGGCTCATCTCCCGCGAGATTCCCACCCTCGAGTCGCTCGGCCTGCCCGCCGACATCGCCAAGGCCACCCACCACCACCAGGGCCTCATCGTCGTCACCGGCCCCTCGGGCCACGGCAAGACGAGCACGCTCGCGGCCATCGTCGACATCATCAACCGCGACACCACGCACCACGTGCTCACCGTGGAGGACCCCGTCGAGTACCTCCACCCGCGCAAGAAGGCGCTCTTGAGCCAGCGCGAGGTGGGCACCCACACCAAGAGCTTCGCCAGCGCCCTCAAGGGCAGCCTGCGCGAGGACCCGGACGTCATCCTCGTGGGCGAGCTGCGCGACACCGAGACGGTGCGCATGGCGCTCGCCGCCAGCGAGACGGGCCACCTGCTCGTGAGCACCATGAACACCCAGAGCGCCGCGAAGACGATCGACCGGCTCATCGATCTCTTCCCCCCGGGCGACCAGGCCCAGGTGCGCATGACGCTCGCCAGCAGCCTGCGCCTCATCGTCAGCCAGCGCCTGCTGCCCTCCGCGGATGGCAAGGGCCTCGTGGCCGCCGCCGAGCTGCTGCCCGGCTCGGTCGCGCTCGGCAACCTCATCCGCGACAACAAGACGTTCCAGATTCCCTCCCTCCAACAGCGCGGCAAGAGCCTGGGCATCGTGCGCTTCGACGACTCGCTCGCCGAACTGGTGCGCTCGGGCCGCACCACGCTCGAGCACGCCCGCCTCTACGCCGAGAACCCCGACGAGCTGGAGGCCGTGGTGACGGGCAAGCGCCCCGGCTCGCCCCCCGAGCCCCCGCCTCCCGACGGCTCCAAGCCGCTGCTCTCCAAGATGGGCAACCTCCTCAACCGTAAGAGCGCCTGACCCATGAGCACGCCCAGTGCCTCGCCGCGCATCGCCGCGTTCTTCGACAAGCTCCTCGAGCACAAGGGGAGCGACCTGCACCTGAGCATCGGCCACCCGCCGCTGGGCCGCATCCGGGGCGGACTCCAGCCGCTGCGCGAGGAGGTGCTCACCCAGCGCGAGCTCGAGGCCATGCTCTTCGAGCTCACCAGCCCCGAGCAGAAGCGCCACATCACCGAGGAGCTGGACCTCGACTTCGCCTACAGCTACGGCACGCGCGCGCGCTTCCGCGCCAACTACTTCTACAAGACGAGCGGCATCGCGGCCGTCTTCCGCACCATCCCCAGCCGGGTGCTGTCGCTCGCGGAGCTCAACACGCCCGAGGTGGTGCGCAAGCTCGCCGAGCGCCGCAGCGGCCTCGTGCTCGTCACCGGCCCCACCGGCAGCGGCAAGTCCACCACGCTCGCGGGGATGATCCACCACATCAACCACACCCGCGCCGCGCACGTCCTCACCATCGAGGACCCCGTCGAGTTCGTGCACGAGTCGGTGAAGTCCCAGGTAACCCACCGCGAGGTGGGCCTGCACGCCTCCAGCTTCGCCACCGCCATCCGCTCGGCGGGCCGAGAGGACCCCAACGTCATCCTCATCGGCGAGCTGCGCACCAACGAGACCATGAAGCTCGCGCTGCAACTGGCCAGCTACGGCGTGCTCGTCTTCGCCACCGTGCACACCAACAGCGCGCCGGCCACCATCGACCGCATCATCAACTCCTTCCCCGCCGACGAGCAGCCCCAGGTGCGCGGCATGCTCGCCGAGGGCCTCGCCGGCATCGTCGCCCAGCAGCTCATCCGCACCGCCGACGGCAAGGGCCGCGTCGCCGCGCTGGAAATCCTCATCGGCACCAGCGCCATCGCCTCGATGATCCGCGACAACAAGGTGTTCCAGATCGCCAGCAAGATGCAGTCGAGCCAGGGCCTGGGCATGCAGACGCTCGACATGCACCTGGAGCGGCTCGTGGCCGCCAACACCATCACCCCCGAGGCCGCCCTCGAGAAGGCCCAGGACAAGGAGTCCTTCGTCAAGACGCTCCAGCGGCTCAAGCCCGACTTCCAGGTCTCCGCCGCCGACGGGGGCGAGGTGCTCGGGCACTGAAGCCCGTGCCTCACTCCTCCACGTCGTACACAGGCTCGCCGTGGAACCATGCATGGAGCGAGTCGTGCGAGTGCGTGCGCCAGGCGGGCGGCAGGCTCGCGAGGAAGGACCGCCCGTAGCTCTTGGTGACGATCCGCCTGTCCAACAGCGCCACGATGCCCCGGTCCGCCCGCGTGCGGATGAGCCGCCCGAAGCCCTGCCGCAGCGCCAACGCCGCCTGCGGCAACTGGTAGCCCCCGAAGGGCTCCTCGCCCCGCGCCTCCAACTGGCGGATGCGCGCGGCCACCAGCGGGTCTCCCGGCGAGGCGAACGGCAACCGGTCGATGACGACCAGGCTCAGCGCATCCCCCGGCACGTCCACGCCCTCCCAGAAGCTGTGCGCCGCGAAGAGCACGCTGGGCTGCGAGCGGAACGCCTCCAGGAGCTGCTGCTTGGGCCGCTCGCCCTGCAACAACACCTGGTAGGGCAGCCGGTGGCGCGCAAGCGCATGCGCCCGCTCCATGTTGCGCAAGCTGGTGAAGAGCACGAAGGCCCGCCCCCCCGTCACCTCGCACAGCCGGACGATCTCCTCCGCCGCCGCCTCGATGAAGCCCGGAGCCGCCGGGTCCGGCAGGTGCGTGGGCAGGTACAGCGCCGACTGCCGCTCGAAGTCGAAGGGGCTCGGCACCGCCACCGTGCGCACGCTCGTCACCGGCGAGCCCTCGTCGTCATACAGCCCCATGCGTTTGGCGAAGAAGTCGAAGCGGCCCGCCGCCGCCAGCGTCGCCGAGGTGAACACCACCGTGTCCACCCCGCCATAGAGCCGCTCCTGTAGCTCGCGGGACACCTCGATGGGACTCGCGCGCAAGAACACGCCCCGCCCCCGCGCCTCCGCCCAGTACACGTGGTCGTTCGACTCCACCTTCTGCAGGAAGGAGAAGTCCGCCACCAGGTCCGCGCACCGGCGCGTGAGCAACGTCAGCTCCGGCTCGCGCTCCGTCGTGGTGAACGCCGAGAGCGCCGAGAGCGACTCCTTCACCTGCTCGATGGACCCGGACAGCTGCTCCAGCCGCTCGGGCTTGAGCGCCACCGCGCCCTCCTGCTCGGTGAGCCCCAGCACCCGCGGCGCCTGCGAGAAGAGCGCCTCCGAATACGTGCGCAGGCGCACCACCAGCGACGACAACATCCCGAAGCGCGAGTCCTGCGGCGACATCACCCCCAGCGCGTCGCGCACCAGCTCCTCCAGCCGGAAGCTCGACACCGAGTGCCCGAAGTAGCTGCCCGCCGCGTCCTCCAGCGCGTGCGCCTCGTCGAAGATGACCGCGTCATACGGCGGCAGCACGCCCTCGCCCCGCTGGCCCCGGCCCCGCAGCGCCAGGTCCGCGAAGAACAGGTGGTGGTTGACCACCAGCAGGTCCGCCGACTCCGCCGCCCGCCTCACCCGCGTCACGAAGCAGTTGTCGTACACCGGGCACTTCGAGCCCAGGCACGTGTCAGACGTCGTCGACAGCCGGCCCCATGCACTGAAGGACTCGGGCAGCTCCAGCTCGCTGCGGTCCCCCGTCTCCGTGCTCCCCGCCCACGTCTTCAGGTGCTTCCAGTACCGCCCCTCCTCGCGCGAGGCGAACTGCGGATCCTTGCTGAAGGTGTCGTAGCGGTGCAGGCACAGGTAGTTGCTGCGCCCCTTGAGGTACACCGCCTCGAAGGACAGGCCCATGCGCTCGCGCAACAGCGGCAGGTCCTTGAAGAAGATCTGCTCCTGCAGGGTCTTCGTCGCCGTGGACACCACCACCCGCCGGCCCGACAACAACGCGGGCACCAGGTAGGCGAGCGTCTTGCCCGTCCCCGTCCCCGCCTCGGCCAACAGGTAGCCACGCTCCTGGAAGGCCCGCTCCACCGAGCGCGCCATCTGGAGTTGCTCCGGACGGTACTCGTATGCCTCCAGCGCCGCCTCCAGCGCACCGCCAGGGCCGAGCAGGGAATCCACCGAGGGAAGATGCGAGGAAGCAGGCAGGGCCATGGTCGGGGGCGGCACGAGGCGGGGGAAGACGGGCACGGAAAGATAACAGCCACCCCCTGTCCCGTCGGGTTTTGTACCCACTCTCGCAGGCCGCTCGCCCGGGGGGCATGACGCCCCGCCCGAAGCCCCCTGTCAGGGCGAGGGAGGAAGCGTGTCCCGCACCCGCGCGGGACGCTCGCGGATGAAGCGCAGCGTGGCCTCCACCGCGCGCTCGAAGCCCTCGGAGGTCGTCTCCTTGCGGGGATCCGCCCGGACGTGCCCGGCGAGCTGCTCGCGCATCCGCCGCACCCGCGCCTCGAGCCCGGCGCTCTCGAACGCCCGCGTCACCTCCTCCAGCCGCGTCGCGTACGCCGCCCGGCAGTCCGCCTCCTCCAGGCAGCGCGCGGCGAGCAGCCCCGTCACCGCCCACGGGTCCTGCACCGTGCCCGCCTTCGAGCCCTGGCGGTGGCCGAAGGTCTGATCGATTCCCCCCGGAATCATCGTCCAGCGCCCCGTCGAGGGCTCCTGGTACACCCGGTAGTTGTTGCGCGTGTCGAACGAGTAGCCGTCCCAGTGGGAAATCACGCCCTCGATGGCCCACGTCGTGAGGAAGCGGTCGTAGTCGAAGAACGCCAGGACCTCGGGATAGAACCCGCCCCGGCCAAGTCCCTCGAGCCGGTGCGTGAGCTCGCGCAGGGGCGCATACCCCTCCTCCGTGGAGGAGTCCCCCCCGAGCTTGCGCTCCAGGCAGTAGCCACTCGCGTCCTCCCCCGGGGCCGGAATGTTCCGCGCGAGCAGATCGCACCAGTACGAGCCCTCGTAGAGCGCGCCATCCTTGTCCTCGAACCAGCGCGCGAGGAAGCGCCGGTCGATCGTCTCCACATGCGTGTAGAGGCCCCAGGGCTCGCCATTGACGAACAGCCGCACCGACGCCGCCCGGGGCGCCGGCACCCCCAACGCCCGGAAGAAGGCGAAGCCCAGACGCTCGTTCATGAAGCTCGGGTCCTGCACGTTGTTGTCGAAGGTGAAGTTCTTGCGGCCCAGCAGCTCCCGCGAGGGCTCGCCTCCCGGCACGTCCGGGTCATCCCACTCGAGGTCCACCTTGAAGGAGGACTTGCCCTCGAGCGTGCGCGCCGAGCCACAGCCCCCCTTCACGTGCACGCCGACGTTCTCGAACACCTGGGCGCCGAAGCGCAGCGTGGCCCGGTAGTCATTGCGCTCGTGCGGAACACAGTCGGGCGGAACGGCCTCCGCGTTCATCGCCGCCCAGGAGTCCGGCGGAATGTCGAGGTGGAACTCGAGCACCTGCCCCTCGTCGAAGAGCCGCGCGGAGCCATCCTCCGTCCGGAAGAAGCGGAAGCCACTCCACGGCCCCCACGCCTCACAGGACGAGGACCCGTAGGCGTAGCGGACCCGCGCCGCGTACCGCGTCCGCTCGGACAAGCCGGCCTTGGTGGACTCGAAACTCCCCTCGGACAGCCGCGCCTCGGGCGCGCTCACCGTGGCCGACCAGACGAGCACCCCGGGCGCGCCGTCCTCCACGGACCACACCTCGAAGCGGGCCCGGCCCGGCGCCGCGCCTCCGGAGTTCTCGAAGCCCGTTGCCTGGAGGACCAGTTCCCCGGGCACCACCCACTCCTCGGGCGAGGGGCGCTCGATGACGGGCGCCGCCGCTTCCACCGGAGCTGACTCACACGGAACCTCGGTCCCGGGCGGCGGCCCGGAGGGCTCCGTGGGCCCGGGTGGCACCGGCTCGCCCGGAGAAGCCGGAGGCCCCTCACCGGGCTGCTCGGGCTCCGGAGTCGGCGGTGAGCAGGCGGCGAGCAACGCGACGAGACAGGCCAGCGGCAATCTCTTGTTCACGCGAGCGAACATGCGTTCGCCCCATGCGCGCGTCATCGGGGCCCTGCCCGTCCCCTTCCTCCACGAACGAAGCGTCAGACGGACCGCGACTCGAGCGGGTTCCGGGAAAGTCCCGTCCAGGGAAGGCACACACCCGAAGCGTGGAACTTCTTGCACCCCCCGAAAAGTCCCTTTCCGTAACTCTTACTGCCCTCCGGTACAATGCCAAGGCCGCGCACTTCACAACCCCCTGGAATCAGGAGGTACTTCCCCCTCCTGGCCCCTGGCATGCGGACTGCTATGGACCTCAGGCAGGACGGGCGGGTCGAGGACCAGCAGGTCGGGGCAGGACGGGCGGAGTCGGGGTTGGGGCAGGACGGCGGATTCGGGGTCGGGGCAAGGACGGCGAGGTCGGGGCAGGACGGGCGGGGTCGGGGCGGACAGGTTTTCGAGTGGGGTTGAGCAGTACGGGGGCAGTGCATCACGGCAGCAACACTACGGGGGTAGTGGGTAGAGGAGTGCGTCGGGGGGGATCCGCTGGGGGCGGATCCTCCCCGATTCTTTTTTGGCGTCTCCCGCTCGCGGCCCGCGTGGCACGGTGAATCCAGAAGTGCCTTCCTCTTCCCAGGAGCCCCATGTCTCCGCGTCCCTTTCGCATCGATGTGCCCCAGGCCGTGCTCACGGATCTTCAACGCCGCCTGGAGGCCACGCGCTTCCCCGAGCCGCTACCCGGTGAGCCCTGGCAGCGCGGCGCCGACGTCGCCTATGTCCGCGAGCTGTGCGCGTACTGGCGTGAGCGCTACGACTGGCGCAAGCACGAGGCCGAGCTCAACCGCTTCCCTCAATTCCTGTGCGAGGTGGACGGCGTGGACCTCCACTTCTGGCATGTCCGGGGCAAGGGTCCCGCTCCCCTGCCGCTCCTGCTGACGCACGGCTGGCCCGGCTCCATCTACGAGTTCCATCACCTCATCGAGCCGCTGACGGACCCCGCCGCGCACGGAGGCGACGCCCGGGACGCCTTCGACGTCATCATCCCCGCGCTGCCGGGCTATGGCTTCAGCGGCAAGCCGCGCGAGCCGGGCTGGGATGCCACGCGCGTGGCCGCCGTGTTCGACCGGCTCATGGTCGAGCACCTGGGCTACTCGCGCTATGGCGCGCAGGGCGGCGACTGGGGAGGCATCGTCACCACGGCGCTCGGGGTGGAGCATGCCGAGCACCTGGTGGGCATCCACCTCAACTTCGCCCTCGCGGCGCCGCCGGCCGGACAGGAGCAGAGCGAGCTGGCGCGAGAGTATGGCCAGAAGATGGCGGCATTCTCCGCCGTCGAGTCCGGCTACAGCCACGTGCAGGGCACCAAGCCCATGTCGCTGGGCATCGGGCAGGCGGATTCACCCGCGGGGCTCGCCGCGTGGATCGTCGAGAAGTTCCGCACCTGGAGCGATTGTGGCGGGGACGTCGAGCGAGCCTTCTCCAAGGACTGGCTGCTGACGAACCTGATGTTCTACTGGGCGCCCAACAGCATCGCGAGCGCGGCCAACCTCTATTACGAGACCTTCGGCATGCAGCGCCTGGACTTGAAGAAGCCGGTGCGCGTGCCCACGGCGCTCGCGGACTTCCCCAAGGAACTCGCCCACACGCCCCGGCCCTGGGTGGAGGCGCGCTACGACCTGCGGCGCTACACGGAGATGCCGCGCGGGGGACACTTCGCCGCCGCGGAGCAGCCGGAACTGTTCCTGAAGGACGTGCGCTCGTTCTTCCGGGAGCTTCGCTAGGAAAATGGGGGGAGTCTTTCCCCGGTAAGTCTTACCGCTCCCGGACGGGCCCCCGGCTCCCGCTCCACGTAACCCCTTGAAATCACGGCCTCATCTCTCGTGAGCACACTGGCATTCGGACTGCAATAGCCCTCTGGCACGAAGTCGGGATGAGGCAGCACGGGGCAGGACGGGCGGGTCGGGGCGGTACGGGTAACACGGGGCAGGACGGGCGGGTCGGGGTCGGGAAAGACAACCATTTCATTCAGGGGGAGAAGGAGTCGAACGGGGGCAGTACGGGGAGCGCCACTTGGGGAAGTGGCGCAAGCAAAGTGAGTCGGGGAGGAGCTGCTGGGGAGCGGCTCCTCCCCGATTCCTTTTTGGGCCTCAGCGGCACTCCGGCAAGGCGAGCGCGGCCCTCGGAGAAGAACGCCAGATGGCCGCGAGGGCCTCACACGTCCGGGTCTCGGACGCACCGGAGGCGAGGCTCCGCCAGAGGGCATGGTTGCAGAACACGAGCTTCCACTCCCTCTGGACGAGTGCCTGGAACGCCGCCGGGTCGTCGCGCCGCGAGACGTCGAGCGCGCGCAGCTGCTCCCGAGGAGACAGGCCTTGGAGCTGAGCCGAGGTGGGCACGGGTCCGGTGTAGCTGGCGCCATACCAGACGGCGCTCACCTGGATGAGCGAGGCCAGATGGGCGTTGAACGCGGGCAGTTCCCCGGCGGGAACCCACAACTCCTGATGGCGCGAGTCGCCCACCACCTTCACGTCGAAGGCGAGCAGGTAGTCGGCCTCCACCTCGAACGAGGTGACGTACCCGGCGAAGCCCGAGCGCACGTCGGGAGGGTTCCAGTCGCGGGCGATCTGCTCGGCGTACCCGGAGTTGAGGACCGGGTAGAAGATGGGCTGCTCCGGCAGGCGCGGCGGAAACGCCCGCGAGCCCGCGTCGAGGATGAGCTCCAGTTCGAGAAGGCCCACGGGCCGGTACAGGGTCTGCGTCCGAGGAGGGATCATGGTGGTGAAGGAGGAAGAGGCCACCGACCCCCTACCACCGCCTGGCCTGACAGGAGCTCCAGGTGCATCCCAGGAGAACCGAACGAGTGCACGAGTTGGCTCTTCGTGGCTTTTTGGGACCCCCGTAACCTTTTAAAGGCCCATTTCGTGGTCCCACCGAAAGCCCCAAGCACGGGGCTCGAAAGGGAGCGAGACCATGAAGACGATGGACGTGGCGGTGGTGGGCGGAGGGCTGGGCGGACTGGCGGTGGCGACGCTGCTGGCGCGGGGAGGCCGACGGGTGGTGCTGTTCGAGAAGGCCAGGCACCTCGGCGGCCGGGCACACACCACGCAGCAGGAGGGCTACCACTTCAACCTGGGTCCCCACGCGCTCTACCTGGCCGGAGCGGCGGCGCGGGTGCTCGGACACCTCGGCCTGGAACTCAAGGGACGGGGGCCTCGCGGCGAGGGCGGCTTCGCGCTGCGTGGAAGCCGGCTGCACACCCTGCCCTCGGGACTCGTGTCGCTGCTGACCACGGATCTGCTGAGCACGGCGGGCAAGCTGGAGTTCGCCCGGGTGATGGGGAACTTGATGCGCGTGAACGCCTCGACGCTCAAGGGGATGAGCCTGGAGGAATGGCTGCGCGCGAACGTGTCTCGCGACGAGGTGCGTGCTCCGGTGGAGATGCTCTTCCGGGTGTCGACGTACTGCGCGGACCTGGCACTCCTGGGCGCGGACGCGGCGGTGGCACAACACCAGACGGCGTTGGCCCAGGGCGTGCGCTACCTCGATGGGGGCTGGGTCGAGCTGGTGCGCGGGCTGAGCGCGCTAGCCGACGCGGCGGGAGTGGAGCGGGTGCTGTCGGCGCGGGTGGAAGAGGTGACGCGCGAGGAGGGAGGCGGGCGCCCCCGGGTGCGCGGCGTGCGGCTGGCGGACGGAACGCAGTGGGCGGCCGAGTCGGTGGTGCTGGCGGCGGGGCCTCACGAGGTGGCGGCGCTCCTGCCGGGGGACGCGGTGGCGGCGGGCTGGGCGGCGAAGGCGGTGCCGGTGAAGGCGGCCTCGCTGGAAGTGGGGCTGTCGCGGCTGCCGAAGCCCGGGGCGCTGATAGCATTCGGAGTGGATCGGCCGTGGTATGCGTCGGTGCACTCGGCGTGGGCGCGAGTGGCCCCGGAGGGAGGAGCGCTGGTGCACGTGGCCAAGTACCTCGGGGCGCGCGACGCGGAGGCGAGCGAGCCGGAACTCGAGGGCGTGCTGGACCTGTTGCAGCCGGGCTGGCGGCAGCACGTGGTGACGCGGCGGTTCCTGCCGGGGCTGACGGTGATGCACGCGCTGCCGACGAAGACCGCGGGCCTCGCGGGACGACCCCGGCCGGTGGTGGAGCACCTCCAGGGACTGGGCCTCGTGGGGGACTGGGTGGGGCCCGAGGGAATGCTGGTGGATGCCTCGCTCTCGAGCGCCGAGGCGGTGGCGCGCGCGTGGACAGGCCGCCGCGTGGGAGCCCGCGCGGCATGACGTCCGCGGGCCACGAGGCGCTGGAGCACGCGGCGCGGGAGCACGAGCGCTTCCTGTGGGGGCTGTGCTACCGGATGACGGGCGTCGCGGCGGACGCGGACGAGCTGGTGCAGGAGACCTACGCGCGGGCGCTCGCCATGCCGCCGCGGCGGCCCGAGGAGCTGCGCCCCTGGCTCACGCGCGTGGCGATGAACCTGGCGAGGGACAGGCTCCGGCGGCGCAAGCGCGAGGGCTACGTGGGGCCGTGGCTGCCCTCGCCGGTGGAGACGAGGGAGGAGGCGGTGGCGTCGGTGGAGGTGCACCTGCCCGGAGGCGGCACGACCGAGGGCCGCTACGAGCTGCTGGAGAGCGTGACGTTCGCGTTCCTGCTAGCGCTCGAGGCGCTCACGCCGAGGCAGCGCGCGGTGCTGCTCCTGCGCGACGTCTTCGACTACCCGGTGCACGAGGTGGCCGGGTGCTTGAGGATGAGCGAGACGAACGTGAAGGTGACGCACCACCGGGCGCGGGCGGTGATGGCGGCGTATGACCGGGAGCGGTGCGTGCCCACGCGCGAGCTCCAGGAGCGGACCCGGCGGGCGCTGGAGGACTTCCTGGGGGCGCTCGTGTCGGGGGACGTGGCGGCGGCCGAGGCGCTGCTGGCCGAGCCCGTGCGGGCGCTGTCGGACGGAGGCGGTGAGACGTTCGCGGCGCGGGTGCCCGTGGTGGGAGTCAAGCGCGTGGCGCTCTTCTACCGGCGGCTGCACGAGCTGGGCGGCGTGGCGGACGCGCTGGAGGTGCGGATGATCAACGGGCTGCCCGCGCTGGTGGCCTGTTGGAAGCAGCCCGCTCCCGGCCGCCCCACGCGGGTGGTCATCCGCCTGGACATCGGCGAGGACGGACGGGTGCGGGTGCTGCACACCATCCAGGCGAGCCGCAAGCTCACGGGACTGCCCACCTCGGCGTGAGCAGTCCGGGAACCGCTCAGCGCTGGAGCAGCAGCGCGTTCCACCTGAAAATGCCGCCCCCATCCAGAAGGTCCAGCCGGCCATCCCCATTCGCGTCCAGCACCGAGAGATGCGATTGGCCATACGAGTCGTGCTCAGAGGACCCGAAGCACTGCTCTGGAGCGAGCACACCCTGGCCCACACCCCGCAGCACGGAGACGGAGTCCGTGTTGGGGTTGGAAGACAACACGTCCTGCCATCCGTCCGCATCGACATCCGCCAGCGTCAGGGCCGTGCAGCTGCCTTGCGTGGAGGAGGAGCCCAGGCGGGTGAACCCTCCGGTGCCCGTGCCCTTGAACACATCGAGGAAGTACTTCACCCTGGGTTGCTCGGAGACAGCGCGGCAGTACACGGCATCCAGGACGCCGTCCTGATCCAGATCCGCCAAGCGCAGCTGGCCCGTCATGACGTAGTCTCCGAGCGACAGCTCGGGTCCAGGCGTGAAGGTGCCATCACCCCTGCCCATCAGCACCTGCGCGCCCGCGCCACTCCCGGAGCGCGGCACCATCACATCCAGCTTGCCGTCACGGTCCAGGTCCGCCAGCACCGCCTGCCGCAGCAGGTCTCCGGTCGCCAGGGAGACGGGCGGCTCGAAGGTCCCATCTCCCCGGCCGATCAACAGCCGCGCCTCCCAGCCGGAGGAGGCCTCGCGTCCGGCGATGAAGACGAGGTCTGGTTTGCCATCCCCATTCACGTCGCCGGATTCCACATGCTCCACGAGCGAGCCCAGCGGGAGCGTGACGGCGGGACGCAGGGTGCCGTCCCCATTGCCCAGCAGGAGCTGCGCGGGCCCAGAAGAGGAGTACAGCACCACGTCCAGCGTCGCCCCCACATCCACGTGGGCCACCTGCACCGCGACAGTGGAGGAATCCAACGCGGTGACGAGCTCGGGGGCCGACAGGCCTCCTGGGCCCCCGAGGCTCATCTTCACCAGCGATTGCACCGTGGGAGAGGCATGGTTCCTCGTGGTGGAGATGACATCCGTCCACCCATCGCCGTTGAAGTCTCCGACGGCGGAGGGACCCTCGGACCCGATGGGCAGCGTCCGGGTCGTACGACCCGGGCCACCGAGCCACACGCGCACGTCCTTGGTTTCCCACTGCAGCGTCACCACGTCGGACACACCATCCCCGTTGAAGTCGCCAGTGGTGACGGAGGCGGGCCTGCGTCCCGAGGGCAACCGCACGCCCGGCGCGAAGGTGCCATCCCCCAACCCCTTCACCAGGGTGAGCGTGTTGCGCACGGTGAGATCGAAGTTCTGGTCAATCGTCAACGCGAGATCCAGGTGGCCATCGCCGTCCAGATCGTCCGCCGCCAGGACGGTTGAGCCGATGAAGCTGGCAACGCCCGGGACCGACCTCACGAGCGCCGCCGCGGAGAAGCCGCCCAGGCCGTTGCCTCGACGGAGGAAGATGTCGGTGGTGGAGGACCTGGTCGAGGAGAAGGCCTGATCCACGTGGCCATCCTCGTCGAAGTCCCCCAGCACCGAGTCCATCGGCCAGGGTTCCTCCGTCAGGCGCTGGGTGCGGAAGGTGCCATCCCCGTTGGACAACAGCACGGCGAAGACCTTGCCATAGCCCGTGGCCACCAGGTCCTGAAGACCATCCTCATCCAGGTCGGCCACGGCGAACCTGTTCACCGAGGACAAATCGGTCCCCAAGGACTGGAAGGCGCCAAGAGTCCCATCTCCCTGGTTCAGCAAGAGGCCCAGGCTGTAGCCCCGCTGCATGACCACGTCGGGACTGCCGTTGCCGTCGAAATCGGCGACCGCGAGGCCCGACTGGCCGCTAGAGAACGACAAGCCAGCTTGCAGTCCTTGGCGGAGCACGGGGGCGAACGAACCATCCCCGAGGCCCCGCGCCACGAACAGGCCCTGGTCATAGCTTCTCGTCCAGAGCAGATCCAACGCGCCGTCCCCGTCCAGGTCCGCGGCGACGGGTGGGAATTCATCGGGCCTGGAGAAGCCGAGCGCGAGCAGAAGGGTCGGCTGGAAGGAGCCATTGCCCAGCCCCTTCATCAGCTGCATGGGGCCGGAATCCATGACGAGGATCAGATCCAGCTTGCCATCCCGATCGAAGTCGCCCGAGGTTGCCATGCGGGGCATGTCATTCTGCATGCTGGTGACGCGGCTGCTGTCCATCCACACATCACAGCCACGGCCGAGGGCGGGCAGGGCCAGCGCCACGGTCCTCGAGTCCAGCGCGGCGCCCGGCACCTGGGCACTCACGCGCACGTTCACCGAGGTGGCCGCGCGCACGTCCACGGCGCGATTCCACAGGAAGCGGTGGGCCACACCCTCGGGCGAGGTGGAGCGCGCGAGCAGCCCCTCGTGGTCCGTGGAGCCCGCCTGGGTGACGCGCTGGAAGGAGCCATCCCCCTCCGCGTCCACCTCCACCACGACGTCGGCGCGCTCCCCGTCCGGCTGCTGGAGGGTATAGGAGATGGACAGGCACCCGTCCGAGGAAGTCGGCACCGACAGGGCCGTCACCCGCGCGGGCTCCTTCAGCAGCCGGACCTCGGGCGAGGCGGACGACACGACGCCGGAGGGCGACAGGGACCGCGTGGGCTCGCAGGCGGCCCCCACCGCCATCGATGCGACAATGAACGAATACAAATACCGTGACACGGCTTTCCCCCTCTTATGGAGCTCGAGGGCGGCGAAAGGAGCCACCCGTTCGGGCGGCTCCTTACCCCAACGCGATATCTGGCGCATCAACTGGAGAAGGCCCACGGGCCGGGACAGGGTCTGCGTGCGAGGAGGAGTCATGGTGGGTGGCAGAGAAGAGAGGAAGCTCCCCACACCCGGCACCTGGCGCCGAGCCGGAAGAGAGCGTCCACCGACACCTCCCCTGCGCCGAACCTGACAAGGAGCTCCGGAGCATCAACCACCCACGCCCATGGTCCTGGCCCACCTGACGGTCTACCCTGATGCCAGGAGGCTCTCCCCATGCACCTTGGCTCGTGGATGCCCGTCGTGTCCGCCGCGCTCCTGCTGGTCCTTCCCGCCTCGGCGCAGGTCCCCCCACCGCCGCTGCCTTCGGTGGATCTGGGCATTCACGAACTCCGTCTCCAGGCGCGGCTCGTCTCCAAACGGACGGAGGAGGACCTGTGGGTCCTCGGCGACGCACAGTCCGCTGTCCGGGTATCGCGAAGCGCGGACGTCGGCCGTTCGTGGCGAGTGGATGCCCAGGCCACCGAGGCCCTGGTCAAAGCGCTCCTCGCCCATTCGCACAACACCCTCGATCACATGAGCTGGCTCGGCCCGGACACGGGCATCGCCGCTGGCGACATCGGCCCGCGGGTGCTGCGAACGACGGATGCGGGGCGCTCCTGGAAATCCATTCCCCTCACGGACGACCCGCGGGTCTACGACCTGCAACACCTGGGGGATCGGCTCTGGCTCTGTGGCTCGTCCGGGCGCATCTTCCGCAGTGATGACGCCGGAGCGAGCTGGCAGGAGCTGAAGGGCTCGCCCTTCAATCACGATGATCGCTGTATGAGCATGTCCTTTCTCTCCCCGGAGAGCGGATGGGCCATGGGAACGAAAGCGTCCCTCTGGTCCACGGAAGATGGAGGAACGAGCTGGCAGCGCCTTCCCCTGGGCGACATCACACATCCAGCGGGCTTGGACCACGTGGTCCGTCTCACCCCCCAGGTCGCCTGGCTCCATGGCTCGGGCGAGCGGTTCCTCACGACCGATGGAGGGAAGACCTGGCAGTCCAGGGCCCTGGAAGAGAAGGACCCGAGCCTCTCCATCTCGCGGACTCCCGGTGGCCAGCGCATCATCACCGTAGGGCCCGCGGGCGACGGCGTTCCGGTGGAGCAGTGGGTTCCCTTCCTCGGAGAGGAAAAGGCGGCCGCGCTGGGTGAGGACACCGTCGTGGCGCTGGGCAAGGGGAGGCTGTACACCTTCGTCTCCGGCCAGCTGCTGCGAGCGGGTCCTCCTGTCAGCCAGGGTTCAGGCGTCCTGACGCCACTCGAGGGCATCGCCCGGAAGGCACCCGATGAGTGGCTGGGATGGGCCGGCGACCAGATCGTCGCCTCCCACGATGAGGGCCGGAGCTGGTTCCAGGTGGGCCGTGTTCCCCAGACCCCTCTCCGGGCAATCGCCTTCCTGAAGACCCAGACGGTTCTCGCCGAACTCGGTACGGGGGCGCTGCTGCGCTCGGAGAACTTCGGGCGTACCTGGAAGACGAGCACGAGTCCCCTGGACGCCTACGACTTCGCGCTGGCCTCGGGCCGCACCCCGGCCCCAGGCAACCCCTTCGAGTGCGTTCCCGGCACCGCGCCCGCGTCGATGAAGGTCCACTACACGGAAAGCGGTTGCTTCAACGTCTTCGAGGGAGTGCTCTCCGTGCAGTTGTCCCCAGGTGAAGCCCTGCTCTCGGTGGAGCGGGACGCGGGGGGAGCGGAGGGCAAGCAGGTGCGCGAGCGGAGGAAGCTCTCCCGCGGTGATGGAGAGCGCATCATCCGGGAGTTGATGGCGGCGGCGGCCCGTCAGGAGACAATGCCCGACTGCGGTTTCACCACATCGTATTCGGCCTCCATCGAGTGGTCCTGTCCTTCCGGACCCATCAAGAAGAGGTCCGTGAGCCTCAATGATTCGAGTTGTGATCCTCAAGACCTCTCGTACCTGAGAATCCTGGGCGTTGACCCTCTCAGCGCGTATTCGCGTGCCCTGGGCATCCATCAAGCCGTGCACGAGGTGCTCGAGCGGACGTCCCTCTGATGAAGGGACCCGAAAGACAGACAACGCCCGGCCCGGAGAGGCATCCCGAGCCGGACCGGACAAGCGCGCGGGGCACCGTGTCCTCGCGCGGCATGGACCGTGGCGCCCGCCGAAGCGGGCGAGCTCCTCAGCGCTGGAGCAGCAGCGCGTTCCGCCTGAAAATGCCGCCCCCACTCAGAAGTTCCAGCCGGCCATCCCCATTCGCGTCCAGCACCGAGAGATGTGGCCAGCCAACCGGGTCGTGCTCATAGAGCCCGAAGCACTGATCCGGAGCGAGCACGCCCTGGCCCACGCCCCGCAGCACGGAGACGGAGTCCGTGTTGGGGTTGGAAGACAACGCGTCCTGCCATCCATCCGCATCGACATCCGCCAGGGTCAGGGTCGTGCAGCTGCCCTGCGTGGAGTAGGAGCCCAGGCGGGTGAATCCCCCGGTGCCCATGCCCTTCAGCACCTCGAGGAAGTACTTCACCATGGGTTGCTCGTAGACAGCGCGGCAGTACACGGCATCCAGGACGCCGTCCTGATCCATATCCGCCAGGCGCAGCTGGCCCGTCGCGACGTTGACTCCGAGCGACAGCTCGGGTCCAGGCGTGAAGGTGCCATCACCCCTGCCCATCAGCACCTGCGCGCCCGCGTCGGCCCCGGAGCGCGGCACCATCACATCCAGCTTGCCGTCACGGTCCAGGTCCGCCAGCACCGCCTGCCGCAGCAGGTCTCCAGTCGCCAGGGAGACGGGCGGCTCGAAGGTCCCATTTCCCCGGCCGATCAACAGCCGCGCCTCCCAGCCGGAGGAGGCCTCGCGTCCGGCGATGAAGACGAGGTCTGGTTTGCCATCCCCATTCACGTCGCCGGATTCCACATGCTCCACGAGCGAGCCCAGCGGGAGCGCGACGGCGGGACGCAGGGTGCCGTCCCCATTGCCCAGCAGGAGCTGCGCGGGCCCAGAAGAGGAATACAGCACCACGTCCAGCGTCGCTCCCACATCCACGTGGGCCACCTGCAACGCGACACTGGTGGAATTCAACGTGGCGACGAGTCCGGGGTTGGACAGGCCTCCTGGGCCCCCGAGGCTCATCTTCACCTGCATCGTCGGGTACGGGTACCCCGTGGTGGAGATGACATCCGTCCACCCATCGCCGTTGAAATCTCCGACAGCGGAGGGGCCCTCGGACCCGATGGGCAGCGTCCGGGTCGTACGCCCCGGGCCACCGAGCCATACACGCACGTCCTTGCTTTCCCACTGCAGCGTCACCACGTCGGACACACCATTCCCATCGAAGTCGCCGGTGGTGACGAAGGAGGGCCTGCGTCCCGAGGGCAGCCGCACGGCCGGCGCGAAGGTGCCATCTCCCAGCCCCTTCACCAGGTTGAGCGTGTTGCGCACTTCGAGACCGGCGTTCTGCTCCTGCTCGATCGTCACCGCGAGGTCCAGGTGGCCATCGCCGTCCAGATCGTCCGCATCCAGGAGGGTCGGGCTCGAGGAGTTGGGAGCGCCCGGGACCGAAGCCACGGGCGCCGCCGCGGAGAATCCGCCCTGGCCGTTGCCCCGGCGCAGGAGCAGCTCGGTGGTGGAGGACCCAGGGCTGGCGATGACTTGATCCACGTGACCATCCTCGTCGAAGTCCCCCAGTACCGAGTCCAGCATCCAGACATCCCCCGTCTGCTGCTGGGTGCGGAAGGTGCCATCCCCGTTGGACAACAGCACGACGAAGGGCCTGCCATAACTCGTGGCCACCAGGTCCTGAAGACCATCCTCATCGAGGTCGGCCGTGGCGAGCCTGCTCGTGAAGAACCAGTAGGTCTCCGGGGGCTGGAAGGCAGCCAAAGTCCCATCGCCCTGGTTCAAGAAGAGCACCAGGCTGCTGTATCCCTTCTTCAGGGCCACGTCGGGACTGCCATTGCCGTCGAAGTCGGCGACGACGAGGCTCGACTTGCCGCCAGCGGACAACAAGCCCGCCTGCATACCCGCCTGCACACCGTATTGAATCACGGGGGCGAACGAACCATCCCCGAGGCCCCGCGCCACGAACAGGATCTGCTCATAGCCCCTCGTCCAGAGCAGATCCAACACGCCGTCTCCGTCCAGGTCCGCGGCGACAGGCGGGGCGTCATCGGGCATGGAGAAGCCGAGTACGAGCGGGACGGCGGGCTGGAAGCCTCCATTGCCCAGCCCCTTCATCAGCTGCATGGGGCCGTAATCCGTGACGAGGATCAGGTCCAGCTTGCCATCCCGATCGAAGTCGCCCCGAGTCATCATGAGGCGGCGAACGTCCATCGACAGGCTGGTGACGCGGCTGCTGTCCATCCACACATCACAGCCACGGCCGAGGGCGGGCAGGGCCAGCGCCACGGTCCTCGAGTCCAGCGCAGCGCCCGGCACCTGGGCACTCACGCGCACGTTCACCGAGGTGGCCGCGCGCACGTCCACGGCGCGATTCCACAGGAAGCGGTGGGCCACACCCTCGGGCGAGGTGGAGCGCGCGAGCAGCCCCTCGTGGTCCGTGGAGCCCGCCTGGGTGACGCGCTGGAAGGAGCCATCCCCCTCCGCGTCCACCTCCACCACGACGTCGGCGCGCTCCCCGTCCGGCTGCTGGAGGGTATAGGAGATGGACAAGCACCCGTCCGAGGAAGTCGGCACCGAGAGGGCCGTCACCCGCGCGGGTTCCTTCAGCAGCCGGACCTCGGGCGAGGCGGACGACACGGTGCCGGAGGGGAGCACGGGCCGCGCGGGCTCGGGCTGATGGGGCTCGCAGGCGGCCCCTACCGCCATCGATGCGACAATGAACGAATACAAATACCGTGACATGGCCGTCCCCCCTTTGGAGATCGAGGGCGGCGAAAGGCGCCGCCGACTCGGACGGCGCCTTATCCAATGTGTGACCTGGAGCGTCAACTGGAGAAGGCCCACGGGCCGGGACAGGGTCTGCGTGCGAGGAGGAGTCATGGGGGTGGCAGGGAAGAGAGGAAGCTCCCCACGCCCAGCGCATGGCGCCGAGCCGGAAGAGAGAGGCCACCGACGCCTCCTCTCCGCCTCGCCTGACAACCTTCACGAACGACAGACAACGCCCGGCCCGCCAGGTGGCGGCGGGGCGGGGTTGTCGGCCTGCCTTTGACGCTCTTTCAGGCCAGCGCACCGTCGAACTACGTCGTCAGGTACTTCTTCAAGGATTCGTTGGCGGCGTTGCGGTACTCCGGGATGCGGCTACGCTCGGCCTGGGCGAGGGTCTGCTTCAGGCGTGCCGCATCGAGGTCCTGGGTGTAGCTCGGGGTGCCGGGCTGCTGGCGCCAGGAGTCCGAGAGGCTCCCGGCATCGATGGCATCGAAACCGAGCTCCTCCACGAGCCGGAGCACCTTCGCCCGGGCTTCGGGCGGATCCCCCGCGACTGGCAGCGCGATCCGCCCCGGTGTGCCCTTCGCCGTGCCCTTCTCCAGAAGGTGCTTGAAGAAGATGTTGTTGAAGGCCTTGACGACGGGGCGGCCGATTCGCGACGCCACCCACTCGCTCTCGACCTTTCCGCTGTCGAGCTCCTCGATCTGTCCGTCGCGGATGGGGTAGTAGTTGCCCGTGTCGATCACGACGACGTCCTTCGGCACGTTCGCGAAGAGGTCCTTCGGCAGGTCCAGGACCGCCTTCTGAGGGATCGTCAGGACGACGACCTCGCCGGCCCTCGCCGCCTCGGCGGGAGTAACGGCCTTCGCGCCCGTCTCCGCCGCGAGTTCGCGAAGCGTCTCGGGCCCGCGCGAATTCGCGATGAAGACCTCGTGTCCGAGCCGGGTCCAGCGCCGAGCGAGGGTCCCACCGATCATTCCCGCGCCGATGATTCCGATCTTCATGCCGCCATCCTCCTGGGGAGTCAGTCCCCTGACTCCGTGCGCCGGTTCGATGCCCGACCCCCGCGAGGGGTTGCGCGGTGCGAGCCGGATTCCCGGCGGGGATTCAGAGCCGGAAGAGCGTTTCTGCTAGGAGGCAGCGTATGCACCTCTGCACCTCCCACATCGTTCCCAGGTGGTTCGCTCTAGCCCTCTGCCTTTTGACACCCGCTGCTCAGGCGGCCGAGGTCTCGCCCGCCAGCCGGGTGGAGACTTCCCCCGGCCTCTCTCCCGAAGCAGTCAAGCGCGTCTTCGACCAGCAGCGGCCGGCGCTGGCCTCCTGCATGCGCCTGCTCACGGAAGAAGCCCTCAGGGAAAACACTCCCTGGAACCCTCCTCCCGATGTGGATGATCGGATCCTGCTGCGCTTCGAGGTGGGGCGCGACGGCAAGGTGCTGGATGACGCGCGCGGTGGACACATCCCTCACGTGGGAGGTCTCTATCTGGAACGCAACTGCGTCAGGCTGCTCGTGCGCTCCTGGGTCTTTCCCGCCTTCCCCGCCCGCCAGGGCGAGAAGGTGAGTGTGGAGATCGAGGCGCGTTTCAGCACCACGGCGGCCGAGCGCAAGGCCGAGCTGGCTCGAATCCGCGAGGAATTCGAAGCCCTCTGCCGTGCCCTCTCCGCGCTGGGTGGAGGCAAGCCGCCAACGGCGCAGGACACGACACAAACCATCCAGCGCTTCCTCTCGGAGCGCCGCGGCCGCCTGTCCTCACCCACGCGGAGCAGCCTGGAGTCGCTGTTGCATGTCAACGTGCCGGACATGGTGTCCCTCTACGAGAACCTCGCCCTGGAGCTCCTGAGCACACCGGTCTCATGCCCCACGGTCCATGGCTGGGGTAGACAGGCGCCATGACCCCCCCCTCGCATTACCGCCGAGGAGCTATGACTACAGCCTGGAGGTTCGTGGCACGCTGAAGGCCGACACCCTCACGGTGGAACGACACCAGGTGACGGCGGGCCGGCTCGACGTCAGGGAACGAATCGACAAGTAGCCGAGCCGGCTCGCACGAGCGCTCAGGGCACCGTGTCCTTGCGCGGGACGGAGGCCGAGCGCAGGCTCGACACCTTCGAATTGACGGTGTTGGTGTCCAGGTACGCGTCCTTGGCGAAGTACACCCAGTCCACGTCCTCGAAGTACGTGCGCGCGCCGCCGGAGGGGCCGAGCTCGATGAACCACATCTGGAAGTCGAGGAACTGGTTGATGAGCGGCGCGAACTGGGCCGGGTGGTTGGCCCGCTCCACGCCGTCGATGTGATAGGTATTGCCCGTGGGCCTCACGTGCAGCACGAGCGTGTGCCAGCCATCATGGCTGTAGCCGAGCCGGGCCGAGGTGCTCGCCGTCTTGTTCTTGTCGAACGAGGTGATGAACATGGTGGGGGTGTTGCCCTGTCCCCAGCCACCGTTGGGCAGGTACTCGTAGTCCTGCTCCGAGTAGCTGGGGCTGCTGTAGGGCGTGAGCGCGAAGAAGGTCTCGACGTACTTGTCGGCGAAGACGCGCGTGCCGGACAGCGGGGTGTCGCGGAAGCGCATCCGGGTCGCGTAGGTGCCGAAGCGGAACTTCTGCGCGTGGGTGAGGACCTCCGAGTGCGTGGTGCCCGCCGCGGTGCCGTTGGTGCCCGCCCGCAGCCGCATCAGCCGGTCCGAGCCCTCGGTCACCATGGAGACGTTGCCCGCGGACCAGGTGGCGCCACTCACGCCGGGGCCGCCCGCGTACGTGCGCACATTCCAGAGGTTGGTGAACGCCGCGTCACCCGTGCCCGAGTAGGTGAAGTCATCGAAGAACTCGGCCAGGTTCGAGGGCGGAGGCGGGTCCGTCGGCGGAGGAGTCGTGCCGCCCGTGGGGAGCGTGCCGCCGCGCAGGCCGCCGGTGGGCGCCGAGCCCGCGTCGTGCACGGTGATGCGGCTCCAGTCGGTGGGCGCCGTCTGATTGCCGTAGGAATAGTCATCCGTCTCGTTGACGAAGGCGCCCCCGAAGGTGACGCCGAGATCGATGGGCGCGGTCGTCGCGCCAGCGGCCAGGCTTCCGGCCGCGCTGGTGAAGCGGATTTCCACGTACTGATCCGCGCCGGAGGCGGACGCACTCCCGGTGGTCAGCGAGATGGCCGAGCAGTCCGGCGCGTTCCACCACCAGCACGCCGGAGCCACCGTGGAGGCGCCATTCTTCGTGAGCCAGTAGCGCACGACGATGTTGCTCAGGGGGATGGCGGCCGAGGTGTTGTTGCGCACCTGGATGCCCGCCTCGATGATGTCGTCGTTGGGCCCCGCCGCGTTGTAGTTCTGATACTGAACGGTGAAATCCGCCGTCCCCGCGAGGCTCTCGCTCAAGGGCACCACCAGCGACATCGCGGCGAGCAGGCTCTGCTTCCAGATCGTCTTCATCGGCTCCTGGTCCTTTCCCCGGAGGGAGCCTGGGCCCATCTCCGTGGAAATTGGTTCGGGTGACGCACGCACCGGCGCGCGACCACGTTCGATGTAATAGAGCGCGATACTGATTTATCCGGGTTAATTCGCAATAACTTTAATTCTATTAATTCCTGAGAAGCCTGTAGCTGCCTAGGCAACTTTACTTCAAGTGTGATTGACCGCACCGCGGTTCCCCTGACACTCCAGGTGCTCGTGAAGAACACACGTCATGCACCCGACACGAGGCCGTCGTCCCTCGCGGCGCTTCGTCTCCCGAGCCCTCGAATCGGAGGGGTCTTGCTGGCTCTGGCGGTGGTCGTGCTGCTGACAGGGTGCGCCACGGGCGCTTCGGGCGGGAGCCTGACCAACGGCCTCGGCCCTCCCTCGAGGATCGCCTCGACCACACCCCAGTGGCCCGAGGCCACACCCATGGCCGGAGAGGCGGCGGGAGGCTCCGGCGGATTGCTCGAGGACACGGCGGACCCCTTCCAGGTGGTGCAGGAGGCCAGTGGCCTCGGGGAAGAAGCCCGGCACCCGGCGGGCGCGGCGCTCTACCTGGGGCAGGCGCGTCAACTGCTGGCGCAGTTGACCAGGACGCCCGTGACCTACCGGAACTTCGCCCCGCGCCGGGTGCTGTGCTGGCTGCTGCGCGAGGTGCTCGCGGGAGGAGAGCGCGTGGAGTACGCCGACTTGAAGTGGCGGACCGAGCGCTTCTGGTTGCTGGTGATGGTGCGACCCGATGGCTACCTGGCGACCGCGCTCACCGGCACGCCCCTGCAGCGCCTGGGGCAGCTCCAACTCGTGGAGGGCGAGTGGCGGGTGGGGCGCCTCGCGGTGGGAGACTTCTACTTCTCGCGAGGTGGCGTCTTCTATCCGGTGAACGAGGCCTTGCGGCGGGTGGACGTCCCGCCCCTTGGCGAGTTGGGCCTGGGCAAGGACTGGCTCAGCGCCGCGCTGGATGGAGCCCAGGTCGCCCTGGGGGAGATGGTGGTGGCGACGGCCCATTCCCTCCTCCATCCCATCCGCACCGTGGAGGACCTGGCCCAACTGCCCACCACGGTGGCGAGCCTCATCGCCTCCTCGCCCGAGTACTTCGCGCGCTACGGGGCCATGTCCCGGGAGGACCAGATTCGCGAGGCGGCGCGCCTGTCCACGCACGTGCTCATGCTGCTCGGAGGAGCGGAGGCCACCCTGGGGCGCATGGGCGGACTGGGTGCGGAACTGCCAGTATTGTCCCTCACGGCCAAGGGGGAGCTGGTGCTGGGCGGAGCGGCCGTAGCGGCAAGCACCGCCACTGGGGGCATGGCGCTGGGTGACCTCTCCCTCCTGCACATGGCGGGGAGAGGACAGAGGCGCACTGGCGGCGCGAGTGGCAAGAAGGGGAAGTCTGCCCAGACGGCCGCGGCAAAGGGTCCCGGCAAGTGGACCTACAAGAAGCCCACGACCGAGTCCACGCGAGCCCTGGAGTATCAGGAACAGATCACGGGACGACCAGCATGGTACGTGTACATGATTGAAGAGCTGGAGTTCGACGGCTTCAACGGCATGGAACTACTCGAGGCCAAGGGTCCCGGCTATTGCTCGTTCTTCAACCCGGATGGCACACCCAAGTCCTGGTACAGGAGCTCCGGAAAATTCGACGAGATGATGAGCCAAGCAGAGAGACAGAAAAGGCGGGCTCAACACAAAGGGCTGCCATTGATCTGGCATGTCGCCGATGCCAAAGTCGCGCAGTTCCTCAGTAAGGAATTTGAAAAGCGTGGATGGAACAACACGACCGTCCGCCATACGCCACCCATGCGATAGGGAGCAGAAATGGACGAGAGCTACTACGTCGGAGCGTACTGGGGTCCGAGAAAGGAGACAGCGCTGGAGTGTGCCCGACGCGCGGAACTCTTCTTCCACATGCTGGCGCGATGTGACCCGTCGTTCACCCAATGGTACCGCGCGGGCCGGGGCTTCCCTCGCGAGCTGCCGGGCCACCCTGTCCACCCGGAGATAAAGGAGTTGGAGAAACTCTTTCTCCAGAGCAGGAATCGAACGGACGTCGGCAAGAAGGTCATCGAGGATCTGGGGTTCAGCCGAATCATGTGGAATGCCAAGGAAGAGGCCACCGACCTCCACCTTTCTTGTGGAAAATATTCGCCATGGGGTGGCCCCAACATTTGCCTGCTAAGCCCACCCAGTAAAGGCGCAATAAGGAATCGGCTTCTGCGCGTGCCAGTACTCACTGATGTGCTTACCGCCATGGCCACCGCGTGGGACCCCGACTTCGCCATGGCCAGTTCGACCGAGATGGTGCGTCTCATCGAGAAACGGAAACCAGAGGTCCGGGTAGGCTGGCTGACGTACCTGTCGCGCCGTCTGGGCACGCTGCCCCCGCTGCCCGCCCCCGTGCGCATCGAGCCGGTGGGCACCCTCGGCTGGCTCCTCGTTCTCTCCCCTGAGCCCATGACCGCCAGCAACCCCGAGCACGTGGCCTTCACCGCCCGCATCCGCCAACTGCTCGACCGGGCCGGCCTCATCGAACGTCCGGAACCCGAACCCTCCAGCGAAGACTCCTGAGCCAGTCCTCCCAGGGGGCCAGGGAAGCAGGCACCCCGCGCCTGCTGACCAGCAGCCCACACTGCCCCCCCATGCCATTGGCCCGAGGCGCGGAGCGTGATTTGACTCCCCCATGAGCCTCCCGTCCCCCGCCGCGAAGTCCGCGTCTGGTCTGTCCACCCTCGAAGCCTCGATCCGCCGGGACCTGGAGCGCCTCGAGTACCCCAAGCGCCCCTGGGTCCTCTCCCGCCACGCGAGCGACGGCCGCCCCATCCTCGACGTGCTCATCATCGGCGGCGGCCAGAGCGGCCTCGCCGCCGCCTTCGGCCTCATGCGCGAGAAGGTCAACAACCTCCTCGTCGTGGACGACTCCGCCCCCGGCCTCTCAGGCCCCTGGAAGACGTTCGCGCGCATGCACACCCTGCGCACCCCCAAGCACCTCACCGGCCCCGACCTCAACCTCCCCAACCTCTGCTTCCAGACCTGGTACGAGGCCCAGTTCGGCGAGGACGCCTGGAAGGAAGTGGGCTTCGTCCCCAAGGAGCTGTGGGCCGACTACCTCCACTGGTACCGCCACGTCCTCTCCATCCCCGTGCGCAGCCACACCCGCGTCGGCGCCCTGTCCTGGCTCCCCGAGGAGCGCTGCTTCGCCGTCCCCGTCCGCTCCACCGACAAGAACGCCCCCAAGGACGCTCCCGAGGAGACGCTGCTGGCGCGCAAGGTGGTGCTCGCCACCGGCATCGACGGCTCGGGCCGCTGGGAGACTCCCGCCAACGTGGCCCGCCTGCCCCGCGAGCTCTGGCTCCACACCCGCGATGACATCGACTTCGAGGCCCTGCGCGGCAAGCGCATCGGCGTGCTCGGCGCGGGCGCCTCGGCCTTCGACAACGCCTCCGTCGCCCTGGAGCGCGGCGCCGCCGAGGTGCACCTCTTCTACCGCCGCAAGACGCTGCCCACCGTCAACGCCTACCGCTGGGCCGAGTTCGTCGGCTTCCTCAAGCACCACGCCGACCTGCCGGACGCGGACCGCTGGCGCTTCATCCGCCGCATCCTCGAAATGGGGCAGCTCCCCCCGCACGACACCTACCACCGCGCCCGCGCCCTCCCCCACTTCTTCCTCCACGCGGAGAGCCCCTGGCAGGACGTCCAGGCCGTGAATGGAAAGGCCCAGGTCACCACGCCCCAGGCCACCTTCACCTTCGACAAGCTCATCGTCGGCAGCGGCACGGTGACGGACCTGTCCCTGCGCCCGGAGCTGGCCCACCTCATCGGCGACATCGCCTTGTGGAAGGACCGCTACACCCCGCCTGCCCAGGAGGCCCACGCGGACCTCGCCCGCCACCCCTACCTGGGCCCCGGCTTCGAGTTCCAGGAGAAGGTGCCCGGCCGCGCCCCCTACCTCGGCTCCGTCTTCAACTACACCTTCGGCTGTCTGCTCTCGCTCGGCTTCGGCGGCGCGAGCATCTCCGGCATGAAGTACAGCCTGCCCCGGCTCGTCGCGGGCATCACCCGGCAGCTGTACCTCGAGGACAAGGACGCCTATTTCGACTCGCTGATGAAGTTCGACCTGAAGGAGTTCGAGCCATGAGCCAGGACTGGGTATTGCGCGGCGAGCGCGTCGTCACGGACACGGGCGTGCGCCCGGCCGCGGTGGTGGTGCGCGACGGCAAGGTAGCCGCCCTCGTCGGCCCCAAGGACGTACCTACGGGGCTGCCGGTGACGGACGTGGGGCAGAAGGTCATCATGCCCGGCGTGGTGGACAGCCACGCCCACATCAACGAGCCCGGACGCACCGAGTGGGAAGGCTTCGAGACGGCCACGCGCGCCGCGGCCGCCGGCGGCATCACCACCGTGGTGGACATGCCGCTCAACTCCATCCCCGCCACCACCTCGCGCGAGGCGCTCGCCCAGAAGGCCGCCGCCGCCGAGCGCCACTGCGCCATCGACTACGGCTTCTGGGGCGGCGTCATCCCCGGCAACGCGGGCGAGCTGGACGCGATGATCGACGCGGGTGTCGCCGGCTTCAAATGCTTCCTCATCCAGTCCGGCGTGGACGAGTTCCCCCACGTGACGCGCGAGGACCTCGAGCGCGCCATGCCCATCCTCGCGCGCCGGGGCGTGCCCCTCATCGTCCACGCGGAGCTGACGGCCTCGGAAGAGCCGCCCAAGGGCGACACGCGCACCTACCGGAGCTATCTCGCCTCGCGCCCGCGCAAGTGGGAGGACGACGCCATCCACATGATGGTGGAGCTGTGCCGCAAGCACCGCGGCCCCGTGCACATCGTGCACCTGTCCTCCTCGGACGCGCTCGGGGAGATCGCCTCCGCCAAGAAGGAGGGCCTGCCCTTCACCGTGGAGACGTGTCCGCACTACCTCACCTTCGACGCGGAGCACATCCCCGACGGCGCCACCTGGTTCAAGTGCGCGCCCCCCATCCGCGAGTCGGAGAACCGCGAGAAGCTGTGGGCGGGCCTGGCGCGCGGCGACATCGACATGGTGGTGTCCGACCACTCGCCCTGCACCCCCGCCCTCAAGCACCTGGAGCACGGGGACTTCGGCCGTGCCTGGGGTGGCATCGCCTCGCTCCAGTTCAGCCTTCCCGCCGTGTGGACCGGCATGCGCGAGCGCGGCCAGGGACTCGAGCAGCTCGTGCGCTGGATGTGCCACGCGCCCGCCCGGCTCACCGGCCTCACGGGCGTGAAGGGCTCGCTCACTCCGGGAGCGGACGCGGATCTGCTCGTCTTCGACCCCGACGCCTCCTTCACTCCCGACGCCTCGGGCGTGCTGCACCGCCACAAGCTCACCCCCTACGCGGGCCGCGCGCTGGTGGGCGTGGTGGAGCACACCTGGGTGCGAGGTCAGAAGGTCCACACTCGGGGCGAGCCGCCGCCGGCTCCCACGGGCCGGTGGATTCGCCGCCCTTCCACGGCGCGGCGCGTGGAATAAGGTAGCCCTTCGAGGAGAAGCCCCACCATGCAGACACCCGAGGAAGGCAAGGTGCGTGTCGCCTTCGCCGAGCTCATCGATCTGGCCGCCGAGAAGGTCGGCGGCCGTGCCCTCTACGCCAACGACGAGTTCTTCGCCCCCAAGGAGAACCTGCTCAAGCCGGGGCGCGGCGTCTTCATCCCCGACAAGTACACCGAGTTCGGCAAGTGGATGGACGGCTGGGAGACGCGCCGCAAGCGCGTGCCGGGCCATGACTTCTGCATCATCCAGCTCGGCCTGCCCGGCACCATCCGCGGCGTGAACGTCGACACCAACCACTTCGTCGGCAACTTCCCCGAGTACGCCTCGGTGGACGCGCTCGAGGCGCGCGGCGACGTCACGCCCGAGTCGCTCGTGGACGCCGCGTGGACGCCCATCGTCCCGAGGACGAAGCTCCACGGCGGCACGCAGAACTACCTCCCCGTGGCGAGCGAGGCGCGCTGGACGCACGTGCGCCTGAACATCTTCCCGGATGGTGGCGTGGCGCGCTTCCGCGTGCACGGCGTGGTACGGCCGGACCTGGAGAAGCTGCGCGGAAGCGAGCTGGTGGACCTGGCCGCGGCGGAGAACGGCGGCATCGTCGTCACCTGCAACGACTCCTTCTTCGGCCCCAAGGACAACCTCATCCTCCCCGGCCGCGCGCCCACCATGGGCGATGGCTGGGAGACGCGCCGCAAGCGCGTGCCGGGCTTCGACTGGATCGTCGTGAAGCTCGCCACCGCCGGCACCGTGCAGCGCGTGGAGGTGGACACCAACCACTTCAAGGGCAACTTCCCCGACACCTGCTCGCTCGAGGGCTGCTTCCTCAAGGACGACATCCTCGACTTCGCCAACGCCAAGGACATCTCCTGGCAGGAGATCCTCCCGCGCACCAAGCTCCAGGCGAGCCACCGCCACTTCTACGAGCAGGAGCTGCGCGAGAAGGGCCCCTTCACCCACGTGCGGCTCAACATCTTCCCGGACGGAGGCATCAGCCGGCTCCGGGTGCACGGACGGGCGGCGTGAGCCGGCTCGCGTGGCTCAACGGGCTGTCCGCCGAAGAGGCCCAGGCGGAGTTCTCGCGCTGCTGCGGCTCGAAGCGCTGGGCCGCGGCGCTCGCCCAGGCGCGGCCCTTCCCGAGCGAGGCCGCGCTGTACGAGCGCGCCGAGACGCTCTGGGCCCAGACGGGGCCCGAGGACTGGCGCGAGGCGATGACGCACCACCCGCGCATCGGCGACGTGTCGCGGCTGCGCGAGAAGTTCAAGGCCACCGGCGCCTGGAGCGAGCAGGAGCAGCAGGGCATGCGGGACGCGGGCGAGGACGTGATTCAAGCGCTCGCCGATGGCAACCGCGAGTACGAGGCGCGCTTCGGCTTCATCTTCCTCGTGTGCGCCACGGGCAAGAGCGCCCGCGAGATGCTCGGCCTGTTGCGCGAGCGCATGAACAACCCGCCGGACCAGGAGCTGCGGGTCGCGGCGGGGGAGCAGGGAAAAATCACCCGCATCCGCCTGGAGAAGCTTCTCTCGTCCCCATGAGCACCCTGTCCACCCACGTCCTCGACACGCAGTCGGGCCGCCCGGCGGCGGGCGTCCCCATCACCCTGGAGTTCCAGTCCGCCGAGGGCTGGCACGAGCTGACCCGGGGCACCACCAACGCCGATGGCCGCGTGCGCGACTTCCTGCCCACCGGCACCCGGCTGGAGCCCGGCGTCTACCGGATGACGTTCCACACCGGCGAGTACTTCCGCGCCCAGGCCCTGCGTGGCTTCTACCCGTATGTCTCCGTGGTGTTCGAGCTCGCCGCCCCCGAGGAGCACTACCATGTCCCTCTGCTGCTCAGCCCCTTCGGCTACTCCACCTACCGGGGGAGTTGACCTCTCGCCATGAGCTCTCCCCTCTCCTCCGAGCGACTCGCCATCACCCGCGCGGCGCTGGCCCACGCCCACCTGGCGTACGAGCGCCACCACCCGGAAGCCTCCCCGCGCCGGCAGCCCGTGCACACGATGTATGGCGGCGCCCACCTCTTCACCGCGCAGACGGCCCAGAAGATGGGGCGCACGGCCGTGAACGCGCTGCGCGAGTACGCGCCGGATGGCCGCGCGCTCGCCGCGTGCCTCGGTCTGGACGAGGCGCTCGCCGAGCGGGTCCACGCGCGCGTGCTCACCAAGCTCGAGCGCGAGCCGGTGGAGGACTTCCGCATCGACTTCGAGGACGGCTACGGCCACCGCCCGGACGAGGAGGAGGATGGCCATGCCACCAGCGCCGCCATCGCGCTGGCCCGGGGCCTCGCGGAGGGCACCCTGCCGCCCTTCGTCGGCATCCGCGTCAAGGCGCTGACCGAGGAGCTCTTCGACCGGAGCGCGCGCACGCTCGGGCTCTTCCTCGGCACGCTCCTGGATCGCACCGGGGGACGGCTCCCGCCGGGGTTCGTCGTCACCCTGCCCAAGGTCTCCCTCCCCCAGGAAGTGACGGCGCTCGTGCGCATGCTGGAGTTGCTGGAGACGGACTACGGCCTGGAGCCCGGCGCGCTGAAGCTGGAGTTGATGGTGGAGACGCCCCGGGCGCTCTACACGCCGGACGGACGCCTCGCGCTGCCCGCGCTCGTGGAGGCGGCACATGGGCGCTGCGTGGCGGCGCACCTCGGGCCGTATGACTACACGGCCTCGCTCCACATCACCGCGGCGCAGCAGGACCTCTCGCACCCGGCATGTGACTTCGCCCGGAACGTGATGCAGGTGTCGCTGGCGGGCAGCGGCGTGGCGCTCTCGGATGGCCCGACGAACGTGCTGCCGGTGGCGCCCCACAAGCCGGGAGCCCACCCGCTCACCGAGGCCCAGCGCGAGGAGAACCACCAGGTGGTGCACCGCGCGTGGCGGCACATGTACACCAACACGCGCCACGCCCTGGAGCGCGGCTTCTACCAGGGGTGGGACTTGCACCCGGCCCAGCTCCCGGTGCGCTACGCGGCCGTGTACGCCTTCTTCCTGGAGGGACTGGAGGTGGCCTCGCGCCGGCTCAAGTCCTTCGTGGAGCAGGCGGCCCGGGCCACGCGGCTGGGCGAGGTGTTCGACGACGCGGCCACGGGTCAGGGGCTGCTCAACTCCTTCCTGCGCGGCCTGGCCTGCGGCGCCGTCACCGAGGAGGAAGCGCGCGCCACGGGCCTGACGTTGGAGGAGCTGCGCGGCCGTTCGTTCCTCCGCATCCTCCAGGGCCGCCGTCCTCCCGAATAAGTGGCCTTCACCGCCTGAATCACCCTCTCACCCAAGGGAAGAACCCAGATGAACGAGAAGATCGCGAACCTGCCGCTCAAGCGCATCGACGGAACCGAGACCTCGCTGGCCGCCTTCAAGGGCAAGGTGCTGCTGGTGGTCAACGTGGCCTCGCAGTGCGGACTGACGCCCCAGTACGAGGGCCTGGAGAAGCTCTACAAGAACTACCAGGCCCGAGGGCTGGTGGTGATGGGCTTTCCCGCCAATGAGTTCGGCGCCCAGGAGCCGGGCACCAACACGGAGATCCAGGACTTCTGCCGCTCCAAGTTCGGCATCGACTTCCCCATGTTCTCGAAGATCGTCGTCAAGGGCGAGGGCCAGCACCCGCTCTACCAGCACCTGACGGAGACGCTCCCCGAGGCGCGCTTTCCCACCAACAGCTCCATGCGCGCCCGGCTGGAGAAGCACGGCATGAAGCAGCAGAAGAGCAACGACATCCTCTGGAACTTCGAGAAGTTCCTCATCAACCGCCAGGGTGACGTGGTGGCGCGCTTCTCCCCGGACACGACCCCGGATGACCCCGCGCTGACCCAGGCCATCGAAGCGGAGCTCGCCCGGGCCTGAGAGTCAGGAGGTCCGCTCCGCCCTCGAGGAGGAGGGCGGCCGGCGAGGCAGGCGGACGTGGAAGGCGGTGCCGTCGGCCTCGGTGGACGACACGTCGATGTGGCCGCCGTGCACATCCACGATGTGCTTCACGATGTAGAGCCCCAGGCCCACGCTGCGCGAGGCCGTCGCGCTCGGGCCATCCCCGCGCTGCATGGGCTGGAAGAGGCGCGCGAGCACCTCGGGCGCGATGGGCGTTCCACCATTGTGGACCTCCAGTTCCACCCCCGGCGCACCGCCGCGCGTCGAGATGGTGATGGGCGTGCCCGCCGGGCTGTACTTCGCCGCGTTCGTCAGCAGGTTGGTGATGAGCTGCGCCATCCGGTCGCCGTCCCACTCGCCCCGGCCCTCTCCCTGCTGGAAGAGCTGGAAGTCGCGCTCCGGAAAGCTCATCTGCACCTCGTCCAGCACCTGCCGGGTGAGCAGGTGCAGGTCCATGGGCTCGGGCCGGATGGGCAGGCCACCGCCGAGGCGGGCCTGGGTGAAGTCGAGCAGGTCCCTCACCATCCGGGTGCCACGCTCGGCCGAGGAGAGGATGCGCACGGCGGTGCGGGTGGCTCGCGCGTCCAGGGTCTCGTGCCGCAAGAGCGCCTGCGCGCCCAGGGTGATGGCGCTCAGGGGGTTGCGCAGGTCATGGCTGACGATGCCGATGAGCTGCTGCTCGAAGTCGGCGCGGCCCTTCATGTCGGCGGCGAGGCGCTTGGCCTCCGTCACGTCCCGGGCCACCGAGAACAACAGACCCTGGTGCGGCTCGGAGGTGATGCTCCACGACAGCCAGCGCCAGGTGCCGTCGCGGTGCCGCATGCGGATGTCCGACTGGGTCACCTCTTTGCCCTCGCGCAACCGCTCCACGGTCGCGGCATGGGCCGCCAGGTCCTCGGGATGGATGAGCCGCGCGAGGGGCATGGACAACAGCTCCGCCTCGCTCCAGCCCAGGGTGCGCTCCCACGCGGGGTTGATGCGCTTGAGGTAGCCGTCGAGCCCCGACACGCACAGCAGCTCCCTGGAGAGGGTGAAGATGCGGTCGAGCTCGGCCTCGGCGCGCTTCTGATCTCCCACGTCACGCAGGAAGACGGCCATGCCGCCGTCCGGCGTGGGATAGGCCCGGGCCTCCAGCCAGGAATTCAGCTCCTCGTAGTGGTCCAGGAAGCGCACCGGCACCCGCTCGTGCATGCACCGGTGGTACTCGGCCCAGTAGTCGCGGGTGGGCAGGCGCAGATGCGGCCACAGCTCCCAGAGGATGCGGCCCACCAGTTGCCCCCGGGGCTTGCCGGCCATCCGCTCGAGCATGGAATTCACGCGGGTGAGCCGCCAGTCCTTGTCCACGGCGAGGAAGACGTCGCCCATGGTCTCGAGGATGTCGGCGATGCGCTGATGGGCCTCGCGCTGCTCCCGCTCGGCCCGCTCGCGCGCGCGCACGCTGGAGAGGAGCGTGGACACCTGCCCCGCCAACATCCGCAGGAAGTCCTGATAGGGCCCATCCAGCCGCAGACGGGGCGAGGTGCCCAGCACCAGGAAGCCGAACGGCGGTGACGACTCCCCCATGCCCAGCGACAGGACGAGCGCCTCGCGCGGCGACTCCGGCCAGGGACCCCCCGGCAGGCGCTCCGCCCGGGCTCGCAGGTCCACGCGCAGCAGGGCCTCGGACCGCGCGGCGGCCAGGGGCCAGGGGCTCGGGACGGAGGCGTCGAGGACGATCTCCTTCGGACTGGCCACTCCCCCCGCCTCCAGCCCCACGGCGAGGGCCAGGCGGGCGCGCCGATCGTGGCCCTCGCACAGGTACAGCAGCGCGAAGGGCACATCGGCGGAGTGGAACCGCAGCACGTCCGCGATGCGCTCGCAGGCCTCGCGCGACGTGCCCACTCCGGCGGTCTCGGTGGCCAGATCCCTCAGCGCGAGCAGCCGCCGCTCGGCGAGCAGCATCTGGGTGTCCTCCACCACGGTGACGAGTACCCCCGCCACCTGCTCGCCCTGCCCCCAGACAGGGGCATAGGAATCCGTGAAGTAGCACTCCTCGACGAAGCCGTGGCGATGCAGGAAGAGCAGCAGCTTGGCCCGGGTGCTGGACTCGCCCGAGTCGAGCACCTGCCGGAAGCGGGGCTCGAGCTGGAGCCAGACCTCCGGCCACCCCTCGCGGCAGGGGCGGCCCAGGTAGGCCGGATGCTTGTCACCCATGAGGGGGATGTAGGCGTCGTTGTAGAGCTGGACGAGGTCCGGCCCCCACAGCAGGTTCATGGGGAAGTGGTTGGCGAGCACCATGCCCACGCAGGCGCGCAGCTCACGCGGCCAGGCGAGCACGGGACCGAGCGGCGTCGAGGCCCAGTCGGTGGCACGCATCCGGGCGCCCATCTGGCCTCCGCCCGGGAACATCCGCTCGACGGCCTGACGCTCCAGCTCGTGTTCGTCACTGTCCATGCACCTGTGCCTATTGGGCGGGCGGGTATTTCTGCAACTTGCGTTGCAGCGAGCGCCGGTGCAGGCCCAGCCGCCGCGCCGCCTCGGAGATGTTGCCCCCACAGTCGGAGAGCACGCGCTGGATGTGCTCCCACTCGGCGCGAGCGAGCGAGGGAGGCTGGAAGTCCTCCGTCACGTGGGCGGCCTCGCCCGGGCCGCGCGAGAAGGCCAGCAGCAGATCATCCACGTCCGCGGGCTTGGGCAGGTAGTTGAAGGCACCGAGCTTCATCGCCTCCACCGCGGTGGCGATGCTGCCGTAGCCGGTGAGGACGATGATGCGGGTGGAGCCGTCCAGCGCGTGCAGGGCGCGCACGAGCTCCAGGCCGCCGCGGCCGGGCATGCGCAGGTCCACCACCGCCACCTCGGGCGACTCGCGCGTGGCCTGGGCGAGCGCCTCCTCGTAGGAGCCGGCGGTGCCCACCTCGAAGCCACGCTCGCGGAAGGCGCGGGCCAGGCGTTCACGGAACACCGCCTCGTCGTCCACGAGCAACAACGTGGGAGCGGAAGACAGCTGGGGATTGGGGCTCGTCATGGAGCCACTTGTGTCGAGGAGGACCCCGGAGACAACGCGGCGGATTGTCGCACCCCGGCCAGGGGCCAGCTCAGCACCACGCGCGTGCCCTGGCCCGGGGTGGACTGGAGCGAGAGCTGCCCGCCCAGCCCATCCAACATGGCGCGCGTGAGGAAGAGCCCGAGCCCCATGCCCTCGCCGGGCGCCTTGGTGGTGAAGAAGGGCTCCCCGGCGCGCGCGAGCACCTCGGGCGGCATGCCCGCGCCCGAGTCCTCCACCGACAGCCGCCATGCCTCCGGCCCGGACGACAGGCGCAGGTGCACGGGCGCCTCCGGCGGCGAGGCCTGCAGGGCGTTCTTCACCACGCCGCGCAGCGCCCGGACGAAGGTCTGCGCGGGGACGAGCGTGCGCTCGTGCCGGGCGCGCTCCTCCATCTCCACGCGCACCCGCTCGCTGCCGGGCAGTCCCCCGAGCGCCTCCTCCACCAGGGACGCGGGCGCACGCGAGCCCAGCGCCTCGCCCTGGCTGGCGCCCGCGTCGGCAGCCATCTGCGCGAGGATGTCACGGCAGCGCGCCACCTGGCCGCGGATGAGTTGGACGTCCTCGAGCGAGCCGGCCGCATCGGGGGTGCGGGGCAGGTGGCGCTCCAGCTCGCGCGCCACCACGGCGATGGTGGACAGAGGCGTGGACAGCTCATGCGCGGCACCCGCCGCGAGCGTGGCCAGGGCGGTGAGCTTGTCGTGACGCGCCGAGGCCGCGCGCGCCGCCACCAGCTCCGCCTCGCGCGCCGCCAGGGCCCCCGTCACCCGCCGCACGAAGTAGACGAGGAAGGCCGCGGCCAGCGCGAACGCCGCCCACATGCCTTGCAGGTGCATGCGCATGTCGTGGATGTGGTGATGGGGCGTGTCCACGAACAGCACGCCGAAGCAGATGATGGCCAGGGCGGTGAGCGCCCACGTCCACCTGGCGCGCAGCACCACCGCCGAGAGCGCGATGTGCACGATGTACATCGCGCTGAAGGGGTTGAAGGCACCGCCGCTGAGCGCCAGCAACACCGTGAGCAGCACCACGTCCAGGGCCATCACCGCCGCGGGCACCACCTCGGGGGGAGCGCGCTCGCGCCGCCGCTCCCACAGGGCCAGGGCCGTGTTGCTCGCCACCGCCACGGCGATGGTGGCGAACAGGGGCACGAGTTGTTGGGACAGGCCCAGGCCGAAGTGCACCCCCAGCACGAGCGCCACCTGGCAGATGATGGCGCCCCAGCGCAGGCGCAGCAGCCACGACAGATCGATGGCGTGGGCGTCGCGCACCGGGTTTACGGAGCCCCGAAGGTGAGCTTCCACACGCGCACGCCCATGGCCACCAGCAGGATGAGCAGCATGAAGAGGAAGACGCCCAGCGCGGCCATGCGGAACTTCGTGCCCTTGTCCGGCGGCGGCGTGGCCAGGAGGACCGAGCCGGCCGAGGCCAGCCGCAGCACCTCCTCGCGCCCGCGCAGCGCCATGGCGTCCTCGGGATGGCGCGCCAGGCGGATGCGGTAGAGCCGGCCGAGCGCCGGCAGCTCCCCGCGCTCCGACGCCAGCGCGAGCACCTTGTCATGGGCGCTCTTGCTGTCCCACAGCTCCAGCACGCCCAGCCACGTGGAGGACACCACGGGCGAGGGGCGGAAGTCGTCCTGCCGGTAGCGCGCGAAGTCCAGTCCGCAGAAGGGACACACCACCGAGCCCTCCTTGCGCGTCCCGATGCACTTGGGACAGAAGCCCGCCGGGGGCATGAAGGCGTCCTCCGACACCGAGGAGCCCGCGCCCACCGAGGGCATGGAGCCCGTGTCGCGCACCACGCGCAGCGAGCTGCTCGAGGCGCGCGCGCCCTGCGCCGGGGGCGCAGCGGCCGGAGGCGGCGGCTCGGACGGGGGCACGGAGGGGGACTCGGATGGCGTGCGCGTGCGCGGCGGCTGCTGGACGTCCGACAAGCGCAACACCGTCAGGTTCGCCCCGGCCGCATCGGACAACGACGGACGGGAGGACTTGTCCTTGGCGGCCCCGGACTCGGACGGCTTCGCGGGCGCCTTGAGGAACTCGGCCACCTTCACGGGCTCGGGCGGCTTCACGGGCTCGGCCGCCTTGTCCTGCTTCTCCTTGTCCTTGGAGGCGCCCTTCTCCTTCTTGCGGCGGTTCTCCCGGGCCTCCTCCTCGATGGCCTGCAGCAGCTCCGCGGGCACCGCCATGCGCCGGGTGGGCTCGTTCTCGATGGGATCCGGCTCGGCCTCGTCCTGTCCGAGCGCGATGATGGGTCCGCCCCCGTCCGACTTGTCCGACTTCCTGGCGGCCGGAGCCGGGGCCGCGCCCTCGTCCTGCTCGATGGCGCCGCGCATCTCCACCTTGCAGCGCGAGCACTTGAGCACGAGCAGACCGTCTTCCACCCGGAACGCCGCCGGGGGAACGAGCCGCTCACACGCCTCACAGAAGTACTTCACCAGATCACCATCCGGATAGGCACGGGCATGGCACATCCCGCCAGGGCGAGGAAGCATAGCGCGCACACCAGCTTTCTCCCGAAGCCCAAAGGCTCGGCGGGGTGGGTGAGCTCGGGATGACCGAAGCCCACCAGCCTGGTGGCCACCAGGAGCCAGACCGCCCAGGTGACGGTGTAGAAGAGGGTGAGGAAAAGAAGCACCAGCGCCATGGCTTTGCCCACCCACCGGGCGCGAGGGCCCCAGAGGGCGTAGGCCATGTGTCCACCGTCGAACTGGCCCACGGGCATGAGGTTGAGCACCGTCACCAGCAGGCCGAACCAGCCGGCGATGACCACCGGGTGCTCCTGGATGTCCCGGCCAGGTGGCAGGGGTCCGAGCACCAGCGCCTTGAGGCCGCGCATGAGCAGGCTGTCACTGAAGATGATGGCCTGGTGGCCGAAGAAGGGCTCCTCGGCGGGGGCGGGCAGGAGCGACAGTTGCACCCCGGCCCATTCCACGGCCAGGCGCCCCAGGCTCCACAGCGAGGTGGAGCCGGGGAAGCCGGTATCGGACACCGGGGGGGCGTCGATCCATTCGGAGTGGGCCAGGCCCCAGACGAGCAGGGGGAGCGCCACGGCCAGTCCGGCGAGCGGCCCGGCCGCCCCGATGTCCACCAGCGCGTTGCGAGTGGGGATGGGGGCGCGGATGCGGATGACGGCGCCGAGCGTGCCCACGCCCAGGTACGGCAGCGGGATGAAGTAGGGCAGGGACACGTCCACCCCGTGCAGACGCGCCAGCACGTAGTGTCCCATCTCGTGCGCGCCGAGGATGGACAGCAGCGCGGCGCTGAAGGTGAGCGCGTGCGCGAGCCGCGCGGCATCCGGCAGGGGGCCGCTGGGGAAGGCCCGGTCGAAGGTGAAGGACGTCGTCCCCACCGTGAGCACGAAGAGCAGCAGGTGGAGCCAGAGACGGTGGGTGGCGGGACGGACGTTGACGCGCTCCATGGGGAATCACGGGGTAGCAACCCGTTCCGGGCATTTCAATACGCCCATCCATTGCTTGACTTGAAAGCGGCCTTTGCTACGACCCCCACGCCACTCGAAGGCCGAGCAACTCGTCGAGGGCTTGCTTCATTCGACGGGGGCTCTGAGCCTGAGCGTTTCGGAGGAAACACACGATGAAGAAGGCGATTGTTGCGGCGGTTCTGGCGAGCGGTCTCGTGGCGTGCACCAGCGTGGAGACCGCGGTGGTTTCCGGCAATGAAGTGGCGGCCACCGGTGGCGAGCCCATCGCCGTCATCCAGGGCACCGCCCTCGGCCTGACCGCCATCTTCCACGTCATCGACCTGGTGCAGAGCGACCTGGACACGGTGGTGAACCGGCTGCTGGTCAGCGAGGCCAAGGCCATGGGCGGCAACAAGGTGCAGCTGCTCGACGCCAGCACCACGCCGCGTCACGGCATCTTCGCCCTCACCGGCACCATCATCGCCTTCCCGCTGTCCACGGCCACCGGCGTGGCGGTGAAGTAGTTCCCCGCTCTCCGTCCCGCACGGAGGGTTCTTCGAAGGCCCCGCTGGCGACAGTGGGGCCTTCTTCTGTTTGGGCCCATGCACATGCCCGCTCGCTTCCTTGTCCTCGTCCTGCTCGTGCTCACTGGCTGCCGCCGGGGAGAAGACCCGTCCGCCCTGCTGACGGGCGTGCGCCAACGCCTGGCCACGCGCGACGGCAAGCTCACCAGCTACGTGCTCGCGGGCACGGCGACCGAGGGGGCCCAGACGATGGACTTCCAGTTCGCCTACCGCGCCCCGCTCAAGATGCTGGGCACGCTCGGGGCGCCCGCCTCGCGCACCTTCGCCTGGGACGGCGAGCGCCTGGTGGAGCGCGATGACGGGGCGCGCCGCTTCTTCACCTACGAGGACACGCTCACGCCCGAGCGGCGCATGGGCGTGCTCACCCAGCTCTTCGCCCCCTTCGTCCCCGAGGGCTTCCGCGCGCCGCTGTTGCCGGGCCAGGGCGTGACGGCCCGCCGCGCCTCGCACCCGCGGGGCCCCGAGGCCGTGGAGCTGACGGTGAAGCCCGCGGGCAGCGACGTGGAGGTGACGTACGTGCTGCGCTGGCCCGCCCTGGACTTCCTCGGCAAGCGCATGCGCAGCGGCGAGGCGCTCTCGGAACTCCGGGTGGAAGAGGAGCAGTGCGAGCCGGACCTGGACTTGTGCGTCCCCCGGCGGCTGACCCAGTGGGCAGGCACCCAGCAGGTGGCCCAGACCGTCCTCACCCGTGTGGAGCTCAACCCCGTGCTGCCCGCGGAGACCTTCGCACTCACCGCGCCAGGGGGTTACAATGTCGGCTCCAAGACATTCGCTCCCCAGGGAAGCCCCTAGCGAATTATTCCGGGTTGAACCCCTTCAGGGCCATCCCCACCTTCTCCCGGAAGGAGTGCGACGGTATGGCGCTGGTGCAGAACGTCATCTTCGATGTGGATGGCACGCTGGTGGATTCCGTGGACGAGCACGCCGAGGCCTGGCGACGTGCCTTCCTGGAGTTCGGCCGGGATGTGCCCTTCGCTCACGTGCGCAGTCAGATTGGCAAGGGCGCGGATCAACTGCTGCCCGTCTTCTTCACCGAGGACGAGCTGGAGAAGTTCGGCCAGGAGCTGAGCGATTACCGCTCCGCGCTCTTCAAGCGCGAGTTCATGCCCAAGCTGCGTCCCTTCCCGCAGGTGCGCGAGCTGTTCCAGCGGCTGCGCCAGGACGGGCTGAAGCTGGTGCTCGCCTCGAGCGCCAACGAGGACGAGCTGGAGCGCTACGTGCGCCTGTGCCGCATCGAGGGGCTCACGCACGGCGAGACGTCCAAGGGCGACGTGTCGAAGACGAAGCCCAATCCGGACATCTTCGACGCGGCGATGGAGCGGCTGGGCCGGCCGGATCCGCACAGCGTGGTGGTGATTGGCGACACGCCCTTCGACGCGCTGGCCGCGGGCAAGCTGGGGCTGGCCAGCGTGGGGCTGCGCTGCGGCGGCTTCCCCGAGGACGACCTGCGCACGGCGGGCTGCCGGGACATCTACAAGGATCCCGCGGAGCTGCTGGCCCGCTACGAGTCCTCGCCCAACACGTGGCCGTGGACGGCCGAGTCCCTGTCCTCCAAGGACGAGGAGTCGCGCTGACGCTGGCAGGAGGAGCGTGCAGGTGGCGCGCTCCTCCCGCTCGGTGTGCCTGGGAGTGGATGACGGCACACCCGCTGGATTCCCCGCTGTCGGCTGGCTGGACCGCCGTCCGATGCACAGCTTGAACGGGCATGAACAGCGAGATCCATCCAGATGCCGCGCTCCGCGCGAGCCCCGAGCGCGTGTCCCTCGATGAGGGGCCCGCGATCCTGCTGCTCAATCCCAACTCGCGCATGGGCGGGGAGGCCTTGTCGGCCACGCTCGCCGCGCTCGAGGCCCGGGGCATCCGCCTGACGGCCAGCCACGAGGTCCAGGACCACGAGCAGATGGAGCAGTTGCTGCACGAGGCCGTGGCGGGCGGCGTGCGGCGCATCCTCGTGGGCGGCGGAGATGGGACGCTCAACTGTGCCATCAAACCCCTGCTCGGCCAGGACGTGACGCTCGGCGTGCTGCCGCTGGGCACGGGCAACGACTTCGCGCGCTCGCTCGGCATCGAGCCCACGCTGGAGGCCGCCTGCGACGTCATCGCCGCGGGCTACACCGCGCGCGTGGACGTGGGGCTCGCCAACGGCCACCCCTTCCTCAACGCGGTGAGCCTTGGCCTGGCCTCGGCCATCGCCAAGCGGCTCACCCCCGAGCTCAAGCGCCGCGTGGGCAAGCTCGCCTACCCCGTGGCCGCCGCCGCCGAGCTCTGGGAGCACCAACCCTTTCGCGTCCGCGTGGTGACCGACACGGAGGAGCTGGAGCAGAACGTGCTCCAGCTCGTGGTGGGCAATGGCCGCTACCACGGCGCGGGCAACATGGTGACGCCCGACGCCACGCTCGATGATCATCTGCTGGACGCCTACGTCATCTCGGCGCCTTCCGCCGAGGCGGGCCGCGAGGGCACGGGGCTCGGACACATGCAGGACATGTCCACGCTGGCGCGCGTGGCCCTCACCGTGCGCCGGGGCGAGCACCTGGCCCACCCCGCCGTCAAGGCGTTGAGCGGGCCGCGCATCCTCGTGGAGGCCACGCCTCCTCAGGACGTCAACGCGGACGGGGAGATGATTGGCCAGACGCCCGTGCGCTTCGAGCTCGCGCCCTCGGCGCTGCGCGTCTTCGTGCCCGCGCACCCGGCCGGGCCCCACTGAAGAAGCCCGGGGGTGGCTGAAGTCGCCTGGGGGGCCTACGCCTTGTCGAGCGCCAGCGAGAGCGCCTGGGCGGTGAAGTTCACCAGGGGGATGATGCGCTGGTAGTTCATCCGCGTGGGCCCGATGACGCCCACCGTGCCCAGCACCTGCTCGCGGCTGCCGTAGGGGCTCGCGATGACGGACACATCGCCCGCCGAGGAGAAGTCGCTCTCGGTGCCGATGAAGATCTGCATCTCGCGCGCGCGCTGCACCCGGTCGAGCAGCGACAGCAGCTTGTGCTTCTCCCCGAGCGCCTTGAAGAGCGCGCGCATGCGCTCGACGTCGGCGAACTCGGGCTGCTCCAGGAACGAGCCGGTGCCCTCGATGAGCACGCGCTCGCCCGTCTGGAGATCCGTGGCCGCCGCGCCCAGCTTGAGCGCCTTGGCCGTGAGCGCGTTGTAGAGCGCCTGCTCGTGGTCCAGCTCGGAGCGGATGCGCTCGCGTGCCTCCTCCAGCGTCACCTCGTGCAGCAGCTCGGACAGGTAGTTGCTCGCCTTGAGCAGCTCGTCCGAGGTGACGGGGAAGTCCACCGTGAGGAGCTTGTTCTGCACCTGGCCGTTCTGCCCCACGAGGATGGCGAGGACGCGATCCTCGCGCAGGCGCACGAACTCGATGCGGTGGAACACGGCGGCGTCCGGGCGCGGGGTGACGACGACGCCCGCGTGCCGGGTGAGCGCGTGAAGCAGGCGCGAGGCCTCCGATAGCAGTTCCTCCATACCCGCCTCGTGGGTGAGCCCCGCGTGGATGAGCTCGCGATCGCGCGGACCGGGATCCTTCAAGCGCACCAGGGTGTCCACGTAGAAGCGGTAGCCGCGGTCCGTGGGCACCCGGCCGGCCGAGGTGTGGGGCTTCTCGAGGAAGCCGAGCTCCTCCAGGTCCGCCAGCACGTTGCGCAGCGTGGCCGAGGACACGTCGAACTCGGGCTTGCGCGCGAGGTGTTGGCTGCCCACGGGCCCGCCCGTCGTGATGTACTCCTGCACGACGGCACGGAGGACTTCCTTCTCGCGATCGCCCAGCTCCTCGGACATCTTGCTCACATTCCCTGGTGACGGTGCGGTGACGATGGTTGCGCCCAGGCTCTCGGCACGGCCCGCCGCGGGTGCACTGAAAGTTTAAAAAGGCGGCGAGAACGGTTCAATCCCCTTCTCCCCGGTTGCCCCGGACCCGAGCGCTCGGAGGTCGAACCTTCAGCGGGCAGGAGAGCGGCGTTCGGGTGGAGGAACCAGCGGCGGGGTACGCCGGGGGCACACATCGCGGGGTGGCGGGAGGCACGTTAGAAGCAGCGCGCCTTGGCCACCCTGTCTTCGCCCACGACTGCCTCCTCGAACTTGCCCACCGCCGCGCCCCTGGCGGAGGGCAGCCGCGCGTTGCTCGTCTTCTGCCTCTTCGCGCTCTACGTCATCTGGGGCTCGACGTACCTGGCGGTGCACTGGGCGCTCCAGGGCGGCCTGCCACCCTTCCTGATGGCCTCGGTGCGCTTCCTGACGGCGGGGCTCATCCTCTACACGGCACTGCGCTTGCGCGGCGCGGCGAACCCCACGGCCCGGCAGTGGGCGGGGGGCGCGGTGATGGGCGTGCTGCTGTTGCTCCTGGGCAATGGCGCCGTGGTGTTCGCCCAGCAGTGGGTGTCCTCGGGAGTGGTGGCGCTCGTGGTGGGCAGCGTGCCGCTGTGGGCGGCGCTCTTCGGCGGGCTGATGGGCCAGTGGCCCGGACGCGCCGAGCGCTGGGGACTGGCCATCGGCTTCTGCGGCCTCATCGTGCTCAACATGGGCAATGACTTGCGCGGCAACACCTGGGCCACGCTGGCCCTGTTGGTGGGCCCGATGAGCTGGGCGTTGGGCTCGGTGATCTCGCGCCGGCTGCCGCTCGCCGGGGGGCTGATGGCCAGCGCCACGCAGATGCTCACCGCCGGTGCCTTCTTCCTGCTGGTCAGCCTCCTGCGGGGCGAGCACCTCACGGCCGTGCCGTCCACGCGGGCGCTGCTCAGCTTCGCCTACCTCGTCATCTTCGGCTCGCTCGTGGCCTTCAGCGCGTACGGCTACCTGCTGCGCCACACGCGGCCGGCGCTCGCCATGAGCTACGCGTACGTCAACCCGATGGTGGCGGTGCTCCTGGGTGTCGCGCTCGCGGGCGAGTCCTTGAGCCTGGGTGGCCTCGTCGCCATGGGCGCCATCCTCGGCTCCGTGGTGCTCATCACTCGCGCCCGGGCGTGAAGCGGCTTCTTCTCCGGCATCAAAAAGCCATGAGGGTGTGGTGTTCTCCACCCCATGCGAAATCCATTCAGGTGGGCATGGCTGGCCGTGGTGCTGAGTGCGGTCCTGGAGATTGGCTGTGCGGCGACGGATGACCATGACGAAGCAGCCCTGACCCTGGCCACACGCGCCTCGGGTGCGGCCACCCGGCTGGAGTCCTCGACGGTCGCATTGGCCGCGGGCGACGCCCACTCCCTGGCGCTGCACACCGACGGCACCGTCTGGGCCTGGGGCCACAATCACAACGGCCAACTGGGCGATGGCACCACCACCCCTCGACTCTCCCCGGTTCAGGTGCCAAGTCTGACAGACGTGGTGGCGCTGAGCGCGGGCGGCTTCCACTCCCTGGCGTTGCGTACCAACGGCACCGTCTGGGCCTGGGGCCACAACTCCTTCGGCCAACTGGGCGATGGCACCACCACCCCTCGACTCACCCCGGTTCAGGTGCCGGGCCTGACAGACGTGGTGGCACTGAGCGCGGACAGCTACCACTCCCTGGCGTTGCGCACCGACGGCACCGTCTGGGCCTGGGGCAACAACTCCTACGGCCAACTGGGCGATGGCACCACCACCCCTCGACTCACCCCGGTTCAGGTGTCAGGCCTGACAGACGTGGTGGCGCTGAGCACGGGTTACAACCACTCCCTGGCGTTGCGCACCGACGGCACCGTCTGGGCCTGGGGCAACAACTCCTCTGGCCAACTGGGCGATGACACCGGCACCCCTCGACTCACCCCGGTTCAGGTGCCAGGCCTGACAGGCGTGGTGGCGCTGAGCACGGGCGGCGACCACTCCCTGGCGCTGCGCACCGACCGCACCGTCTGGGCCTGGGGCAACAACTCCTCTGGCCAACTGGGCGATGGCAGCATCTTCAGTCGCCCCCCGTTTCAGGTGCCAGGCATGACAGACGTGGTGGCGCTGAGCACGGGTTACAACCACTCCCTGGCGGTGCGCACCGACGGCACCGTCCGGGCCTGGGGCGACAACTCCTCCGGCCAACTCGGCGATGGCACCACCACCAATCGACGCAGACCGGTTCGGGTGCCAGACCTGACAAACGTGGTGGCGCTGAGCGCGGGCGGCTACTACTCCCTGGCGTTGCGCACCGACGGCACCATCTCGGCCTGGGGCAGAAACGCCTCAGGACAATTGGGAAATGGCATCCCCACAAAGCGGTCCTCTCCAGTCCCAGTATCCGGCTTGACAGACGTGGTGGCACTGAGCGCGGGCGGCAACCACTCCCTGGCGTTGCGCACCGACCGTACCGTCTGGACCTGGGGCTACAATTACTCCGGCCAACTGGGCGATGGCACCACCAGCCATCGACTCACGACGTTTCAGGTGCCAGGCCTGACAGACGTGGTGGCGCTGAGCGCGGGCGGCTTCCACTCCCTGGCGTTGCGCACCGACGGTACCGTCCGGGCCTGGGGCGACAACGCCTCCGGCCAACTGGGCGATGGCACCACCACCCCTCGACTCTCCCCGGTTCAGGTGCCGGGCCTGACGGACGTGGTGGCGCTGAGCGCGGGCCACCTCTACTCCCTGGCGGTGCGCACCGACGGCACCGTCTGGGCATGGGGCCACAACACCTTCGGCCAACTGGGCGATGGCACCACCACCACCCCTCGACGCACGCCGGTTCAGGTGGCAGGCCTGACAGACGTGGTGGCGCTGAGCGCGGGCTACAACCACTCCCTGGCGGTGCGCACCGACGGCACCGTCTGGGCCTGGGGCAACAACGGCTCCGGCCAACTGGGCGATGGCACCACCACCCCTCGACTCACCCCGGTTCAGGTGCCAGGCCTGACGGACGTGGTGGTGCTGAGCGCGGGCTACAACCACTCACTGGCGTTGCGCACCGACGGCACCGTCTGGGCCTGGGGCCACAACTCCTTCGGCCAACTCGGCGATGGCACCACCACCCCTCGACGCTCCCCGGTTCAGGTGCCGGGCCTGACAGACGTGGTGGCGCTGAGCGCGGGCGACAACCACTCCCTGGCGGTGCGCACCGACGGAACCGTCCGGGCCTGGGGCGACAACTCCTCCGGCCAACTCGGCGATGGCACCACCACCCATCATTTCTCCCCAGTCCTGGTATCCGGTCTCACGGGCACGACCAGTCTATCCGGTGGTCAAGGACACTCGCTGGCGCTGCGTATGGACGGGACCGCACGAGCCTGGGGCGACAACGAATACGGACAACTCGGTGATGGGACCGCTGCCTTTTTCCCCTATCCCGTGCAGGTGCCCTGACAGGGTCGAGCACAACAGGCGTTGACGCCCGCATCTGGGTTGGAGGAGCCATGAGCCGCGAGCCGAAGCAAAAGCCACCCACCACCCCAGATGGGCGCTACTTCGTGATGAAGGGCGTGCTGTGGCGGTGCTCGGACCCGGGGCTCGGGCCCAAGCAGCGCGCGCTCCTCGTGGAGGCGCTCATGCACGCGCGGCGGGACGTGGGCCGGGCCCTTCGCGCCGGGGACTCGGAGGCCGAGCGCCAGGCGCGCGCCCGCGTCCACAAGGCCAAGGTGGCGCTCGGGGAGCGGGGCCCGCCGTGGTGGACGGATGACGCTCCGGACTTCAACCGCCACCGGGTGGAGAACACGCCCTATGCCGCGTGGTTCCACGCCCTGCCTGCTCAGATCGAGGGCACCTCGGCCGGCACATCCTCGTAGTACGCGATGACGTTGCCGTAATTGTAGACGTTGTTGTCGGTGTTGATGGCCTGGCTCGCGTCCTTGGTGCAGGCCGCCGCCGTGGGATCGAACCGCTTCCACTCGCCATCCGCGCCCTTGTACTCGACCCAGGCGTGATTGCCCTTGTTCGTCTCTCCACCCACGACGCGCGCATCGATGCCCGCCGCCTCGAAGCGCTGCGCCGCCTCGACCGCCATGTCCGTGCAGATGCCGGACTTGGAACCATCGAAGTTGTTCTCGTTGTCCACCGCGGCATCAAACGACTTGCCGCCCGAGTTGTCGTAGTTCCAGCTCGTCGCGTCCTGGGCGATCTGCTGCGCCACCGCGTCCGCATTGGCCGAGCCATTGAACGAGGGGCCCTGTCCGGGGGGCGAATCGAGCCCCAAGTCCGTCGGCCCACCCTCCCCCAGAGCATCCAGCCCACCCGGCCCGCCCGCCTGGGGAACACCGCCACCACCGCCCGGGATCCCACCACCACCGCCACCACCACCGCCGCCGCCCTTCTGCGAGGACTCGAAGCCATCCTGGGTCAGCGCCTTGATGAGCTCCTGCAACAGCTTCATCAGCTCATCGATGTTCGGCTGCTGCTTCGACCCGGGAGCGTCGGCGTACTTCGTCTCGGCGGGAGCGATGGGAGCCCGCGGGGGGAGCCGATAGGAGGACGAGGAGGGGAGGCGGGAAATGGACATGGCGCGAGGTCTCGGAGTCGTCGGGAAGGAAGCGGCATCAGCCCGTGCCGCCCACTCTCCCCAAAGCAGTCCTCGTGCCAGCGCCTTCCGAACCTCTCGATTCCTCATAACCTCCCAGCATCATTATCGAGAGTTGAGTCCTCCCCTTCCGAGGACCCGGTGACAACCGTCACCAGATCGCCCGCCTCCTGGTGACTGATGTCATCAGGGCCGCCCCCGGCATGACGCCACGCGTCCCGTCACGGCTGCGCGGGGCCGAGCGCGCGCTCGGAGAACTTCCTCGCGGCCCGGAGGAGCTCGTCACTCAGGGGCGTGCCACTCACCGCCCTCGACAACGAGAGCGCGCCATACATGAGCGCGATCAACCCGAGCGCCTGCTGCCGGTGCTCGCCCTCGGACCCCATGAGGTCGGCGAGCGAGCGGACATAATGAGACAGCTCCTTCTCGAGCGCGCCGCGATAGGGCTCTCCTTCCCGCGCGACCTCCGGGGCGACGCTGGGCATCACACACCCCATGTCCGGATGGTCGCGGTGCTGGCGGGACAGGTAGCGCTCCACCACGCTCAGCACCCGTTCCCGGGGCGAATCGCCCTTGGCCGAGCCCAGCAGCCGGTTCCACATCGTGCTCGCCGCGCTCTGGATGGTCTCGGTGAAGAGGTGCTCCTTGGACTCGAAGTGCCCATAGAAGCCGCCGACGGTGAGCCCGGCGCCCTTCATGACATCCATCACCGAGCTGGCCTTGATGCCCCGCTCCCGCAGGAGCGCCGCCGCCGAGGCGAGGATGGCTTCACGCGACTTCTGCTTCTGTTCCGTCTTCTGGTTCATGAAGGGACCCCGGTACGACGGCTCAGAGCCGCTCGATGATGGTGGCGATCCCCTGACCGCCCCCCACGCACATGGTAATGAGCGCGGTCTGCTTGCCGCTACGCTCGAGTTCATCGAGCGCCGTGCCGAGCAACATCGCCCCCGTCGCGCCGAGCGGATGGCCGAGCGCGATGGAGCCCCCGTTGACGTTCACGCGCTCGGGGTCGATGCCCAGCGCGCGAATGGTCTGGAGCACCACCCCCGCGAAGGCCTCGTTGATTTCCCACAGGTCGATGTCGCGCGCCGTCATGCCCGCCTGGCGCAGCGCCTTCTGGCTCGCCGGCGCGGGTCCCGTGAGCATCAGCACCGGCTCGGTGCCCACGGTCGCCATGGCGCGGATGCGGGCGCGCGGTTGGATTCCCTTCTCCCGGACGTAGCGCTCCGAGGCGAGCACCACCGCGGCGGCGCCATCGACGATGCCGCTCGAGTTGCCCGCGGTGTGCACATGCTGGAGGGCCCGGGCCCGCGGATAGGCCGCGAGCGCGAGCTGATCGAGCGTCTCGCCCCGGGGCCCCGCGACCGTCTCCCCCATCGCGACGAAGGAGGGCTTGAGCGCGGCGAGCCCCTCGGCCGTGGTGTCCGGCCGGGGGAACTCGTCCCGCTCGAGCACCACCGCCCCGGTGCCTGGATCCCTCACGGGGAAGAGCGACTTCACGAAGCGGCCCTCCTCGATGGCGCGCGCCGCGTTCCTCTGGGAGCGCAGCGCCACGGCGTCGAGGTCCTCGCGGGAGAACCCCTCGAGCGTGGCGATGAGGTCGGCGCTGATGCCCTGGGGCACCTGGAACAGGCGCTCGCGCAGGTGCGGGTTGTTGCCATCCTGGCCGCCGCCGTCCGCGCCCATGGGCACGCGCGACATGCTCTCCACGCCTCCGGCGACCGCTAGGTCCATCGCGCCCGAGGCCACCCCCATGGCCCCGAAGTGGATCGCCTGCAGCCCCGACGCGCAGAAGCGGTTGAGCGACACCGCCGACACCTGCTGGGGCCAGCCCGCGGTGAGCACCGCGTTGCGCGCCAGGTTGGCGCCCTGCTCTCCCACCTGGGAGACACACCCGGCCATCACGTCATCGACATCGCCCGCCTCGAAGCGCCCGCGCGCTCGGAGCGCGTTCAACACCTGCGCGAACAACTCCTGCGGGTGGATGCCCGACAGTGCTCCCTTGCCCGCCTTGCCCCTCCCCCGGGGGGTGCGTGCGGCGTCGATGACATAGCTGGTGGTCATGGCCCGGCTCCTTTGGATTATGAGCGTAATATGTCTGCCTTCCTCCGGAGAATCAAGTCGGCCCCCAGGACAGCACCCGGATGGGCGGTGTGTGGCGTGTTCACCCCGGGCCAGATGATTGGAATGGCAGACATCACCTCCCCGGACGGCTCGCGCGTGTGGATGAACTCCACTCGGAGTCCCTCCTCTCAGCGTGCCTCAGATTGGATTTGTTTATGACAGCCACAAGCGCTAGGGTGCCTTTCACTGGATTCCAGTCCTCGCCGTTCTTTCTTGTTTCAACCCAAACCATAACCATTTCGCTGGAAAGGCCCCCATGTCCCTCTCCATCCGCTCGCGTGCCCTCGGCGCGATGCTCTCGCTTGGGTTCTGCGCGCTGCTCGGCGCGCCCGCTTCCGCGCAGGCCGCCAGCACCGAGGCGTGCGCCGGAGGCGGCTTCCGCCTGGAGCTGCCCAACAACAAGACGCTGTCCGGCTCGGTCCGCACGAAGATCGACCGGCGGAGTCTGCCCTCGCACGGCACGCTGCGCGTGCGCGGCACCTACATCGACTTCGACATCGATGTGTCGACGTTCGCCGTCTACAACTACACGCTCAAGGCGACGAGCAACCCGCTGGACATCACGGGCGGGGTGACCACGGTGCTCTTCGCGGGCAAGGTGCCCAACCTCGGCACGCAGACGCTGGAGAAGGACGACCTCGAGGTGGAGATGGGCGCGGGCGACCTGTTCCTGCTGCGCCGGGGCGAGCGCATCAAGATGAAGATCCAGGCGAAGGACTGCGCCCAGGGCGGCATCTTCCAGATGGAGCCGGAGACGGAGACGGCCGGGGCGACGATCGACGTCACCCACACCCTGGGGCCCGACGTCTTCTATTTCACCAATCCGTACACCGGGAAGATCAACTTCGGCAACGCCAACCTCCTCCGGGGCAAGGACAGCCCCCAGGTGGCGGCGAAGCTCGTGCAGGGCGAGCGCGAGACGGTCTGGCGAGTGACGTCCGGGGGCCGCATGGGAGGCGTGCTCGGTGAGGACGCGGTGGAGAACTCGCCGCCCGCCACCTCGTGCACCCAGGACTGCCAGGCGCAGAACCGCGTCCAGGGCAAGTACGACGTGCCGGATCCCGTCTATGAGAACGACGGCGGCGGCATCGGGGGTGGCGGCGACGACTGAGCGGGCGGACAACCGAGGGCCCGGGTGGTCCGGGCTCGCGCGGAAATGCCGTGGGGGCGGTGCGCGGTGTCTAGGCAGGGACCGGGTGCATCTGCGAGGCTCCGCCCCGCGTGCACTTCGAGATGCCCCTGCTCATCGGCCTGATGGTGGCCGCCAGTACCCTCGCGATCGCCGCCAAGCGCGTGCGCATCCCCTACAGCGTCGCGCTGGTGGTGGGAGGCCTGTTTATCTCCGTGGCGGGCCTGCTGCCCGGCATTCCTCCGCTCAACCCGGAGTTCGTCTTCCTCGTGTGCCTGCCGCTGTTGCTCTTCGAGGGGGGCATCACTGCGGACGTGGCCAACGTGCGCGCCAACCTGGTGCCCATCGCCACGCTGGCGAGCCTGGGCATGGTGCTGGCCATCACCGCCACCGGCACCGCGCTGCACTACGCGCTGGGGCTGAGCTGGGGGCCGGCGCTGCTGCTCGGCGCCATGCTCTCCGTCACCGACACCGTCTCCATCCTCTACGCCTTCCGCCGCGTGGCCGTGCCCCGGCGCCTGTCGGGCATCATGCAGGGCGAGAGCCTCTTCAATGACGGCACCGCGCTCGTGGCCTACGCGGCCATCGCCGGCGTGGTGACGCGGGGCGAGACGAGCTTCTCCCTGCCACTCTTGAGCGCCCAGGTGGTGCTCGCCACCATCGGGGGAGTCGCCATCGGGCTGGCGCTGGGCACCGGGGCGGGCTTCATCATCCGCCGCACGAGGGATCCGCTCGCGGAGATCATGGTCACCACGGCGCTCGCGCTGAGCGCGTACACGATTGGCGAGCAGGTGCACCTGTCGGGCGCCATCGCCGCGGTGACGGCCGGACTGACGACGGGCATCACCCTGCGCCGCCACGTGGCGCCCCAGAGCCAGGTGGCCATCCACACCTTCTGGGAGTACGTCACCTTCGGGGTGAACACCTTCCTCTTCCTGTCGGTGGGGCTCGCCACGAAGCCCGGGGCGCTGGTGCGCCACCTGCCGCTCACCCTGCTCGCGGTGGCGTGCGTCTTCGCCGGGCGCGCGGTGGCCATCTACGGGCCCTTCCTGCTGTTGCGCTGGCTGCGCCCCTCGGCCTGCGTGCCCGTGCGCTGGCAGCACGTCTTCATCTTCGGCAACATCAAGGGCGCGCTGTCCATCGGCCTCGCGATCGGTCTGCCCGCGGGCACACCCGCGCGCGAGGAGCTGGTGTCCATCGCCTTCGGCGTCACCTTCCTGTCGCTCGTGGTCCAGGGGCTGACGCTCACCGGCTTCCTGCGGCGCCTGGGGCTCATCCACGAGGACCCCGTGGCCCACGCGGTGAGCGAGCAGCAGGCGCGGCTCATCGCCAGCCGTGCCGCGCGTCAGGAGCTGGAGCAGCTGCATGACCAGGGGCTCATCCCGCGCGCGGCCTACGAGCACCTGCGCAGCGACTACCAGGTGGGCATCGCCAGCGCCGAGCGGGAGCTGCGCCGGCTGAGCGAGCAGCACCTGACGCAGGCGGCGCGGCTGGTGCTGACGACGCGCCGGCACCTGGTGGACGCCGAGCGCACGGCGCTCCTGTCGGCGCGGCTCGCGGGCCTCATTCCCGAGGCCACGGCGGAAGCACAGCTCGCGCGGCTGGACGCGCGCACCCTGGAGCTGGAGCACGTGTTGTCGGATGTGCCCGATGAGCCTCCGGGCAATGGGAGGAAGGCGACATGAAGGTGGTCATCGCGGGGGGAGGCCGGGTGGGAGGCGCGCTGGCGGCGCGGCTGGTGAACGAGCAGCACCACGTGACGGTGGTGGACCGGGACGCCGCGACGTGCCACCGCCTGTTCGAGGACATCGGCGTGGTGACGGTGTGCGGGGATGCCACGGACCCACGGGTGCTCGAGTCCACGGGCATCATCAACGCGGACATCGCGGCCGGGGTGCTGGCGCGCGACGCGGAGAACCTGGCGTTCGCCACGCTGGTGCGCGCGGTGAGCCCGGCGCGAGTCATGGTGCGCATGCTGGACAGCCGCTACCGCGAGCCCTACCGGCTCGCCGGGGTGGGCGAGCTGGTGGAAGAGGCGGAAGTGGTGGTCACGAAGATGGCGACCGCCATCGACTTCCCCCAGGTGGCGGGCTCGCTGCCGCTGGCCGCCGGGGACGCCATCCTCTTCGAGCTCAAGGTGAACACCAAGGCGGTGGTGGCCGGGCGCACGGTGGCCCAGGTGCGCGCCCAGCCGGACTTCCCGCGCGAGTGCGTCTTCATTGGCATGGTGGACCCCGAGGGGCGCATCACCCTGCCGGACGGCAACACGGTGCTGCGCGCGGGCCACACCCTCATCCTCGTGGCGCGCCGCGCCGAGCTGGCCCGCGCGGTGGAGTGCCTCACGCTCGAGCCCCAGCACACGCCGGACACGCCGCTGGCGGACATGCTGCGCCGGGTGGACTTCCTCGCGCCGCTGGGCACCGAGGAGGTGCTCAAGCTGGCGCACGGCGCCGAGTACCTGCGCAAGGACGCCGGAGAGCCCATCTTCAAGAAGGGGGACGCGGGAGAGACGTTCTTCGTCGTCGTCTCCGGGCAGGTGAACCTCCTGGGCGAGGGCAACAAGCTCGTGGAGGTGGTGAAGCCCGGGGGCTTCTTCGGGGAGCTGGCCCTGCTCACCGGCGAGCCGCGGGCCACCCATGCCTCGGCGGCCACCGTGTGCGAGCTGGCGAGCGTGGGCCGCGAGGACTTCCGCGGCGTGGTGATGGCCAATCCCGTCATCGCCCTGGAGATGAGCCGCATCCTCGGCCAGCGGCTGTCGCGCATGGCGCAGGAGGACCCCGCGCCGCGCAAGCGCAAGGGTCTGTTCGGCCGCTAACGCGCGCCGCGTCCATCGGCGGCCACGGGCAGGACGCGCCAGGCCACGTTGTCGTGATTCGCGTCGCCGAAGGCGGGCTGGAAGAGCTCCGGGTGTTCGGCCATCCACCGCGCCTCGATGGGCGCGGGGGCCAGCGTCACCACGTAGTCGGCTCCCACGCGAGGCCCTCAGCGCTGGAAGTCCACGCCCACGCCCAGGCCCGCGGAGAAGCCCTGCAGCAGGTGGCCCTCCGCCTGGGGGAAGTGCACCGTGCCGCCCATGAGCACGCCGTAGAGGGCGGGCAGGAAGCGGTGGCGCAGCTCGGCGGCCACGGAGTAGCGCGGCCTGCCCGTGAGGTCCGTGAGGATGACGCGCAGCTCGCCCACCGTCTTGTCGCCGGGCAGGTGCAGCTGGAGCGCGGCGTCCGCGTCCACCCGTCCGGTGGTGACGAAGTACTCGCCCGAGGCGCTGACGCTCAGCGCCAGGTCCTCCGGGTTGAGGGGAATCACCGCCGCCGCCACCTCGCCATACCCCGAGAAGGTCCCCGGCAGCACCTCCTCCGCGAGCGGCGCCGCGCTCAGGCCCACCCCGGAGAAGCGCGCCAGCTCGTAGCCCGCGCCGAAGAAGCCGAAGCGGAAGCGGCCGCCCTGGCGCCGGCCCTCGAGCCGGCCGGTGATGTCCAACGAGGGATCCGGCTTGCCCCGCACGACGAGGCCCACGGTCGCGCCGTAGTCCGGCACCGACTCGATGAGGGTGTCCGCCCGCGCGCCCGCCGCGGCCTGGAGCCACAACTGCAAGGTGTCGCTGCGCACCACGCCCGCCTGCAACCCGAGGCTCGCCGCGGACAGGGAGGGCGTCGTGCCCCCCGCCAGCCCGAAGTCATGCGCCACGTCCACCGACAGGAGGAAGCGGTCGAAGGCCGTGTCCTGATCGCTCAGCACGCGGCCCAGGTCCAGGCGGAACTCCCCCGCGAAGAGCCGCGCGCCCAGCACGTCGCTGGCGAACACCTCCACCCGGGTGGGGCCGAGGTAGGCGACGAAGTTGGCCCCCGCGGGGTGGTAGTCCTGGGACAGGTTGTTGTTGTAGCGGTTGATGAGCCAGCCCGCGCCCAGCGTCCAGGTGGAGAACGCCCCCGCGCGCAGTTGCAGCATGCCGTCATCCCGGCCGATGCGCAGCTCACGCACGAGCTGACCGAAGTCACTGAGCTCGTCCCAGTCCTGGCGCCGCAGCCGGGCGGCATGGTCCGCTTCCGCCTGGGAGGGCTCCGTGTCGATCAGCCGCAAGCGCAGCGGCGCCCCCATCTCGAACTCGAACTCCTCGCCGCCCTTGACGCCCAGACGGGGAAACACGGCCACGAAACCGTCCATCCCATTGGTGCCCAGGCCGGAGGGAAGGGCGAGTGCCCCCGCCTCGAGTGAGGCATGGAAGCGAATGCCTTCTTCCGCCGGGGCGGGATTCTCGACGAAGGCCCGAGGGGTCTGCTGAAGCGTGTAAGCGAGGAGGAGGGCACCAATCATGGCGCGTCACTCTAATCCGCCTTCCGCCACACGTCCGTGAACTCCGGCCCCGCCAGGAGTGCACCTTGTCCCTCTGAACAGCGTACGACCAGGCGTCCAGTATCCGACTGGACGCGTCCCGACGCGCCGCTCAGGCGACGACGACGATGTGCGTGCCAGTCGCCTGGGACATGGCGCGCGAGGACACCAGCTTCGCGGCGGCCTTCGTCTCCCCTGCCACGTCGAACGCCGCGGCGATCAAATCCCCCAGCGTCACCTGCACCTTGTGCACCGGACGGCTCGCCTTCGCCTTGGCCACCACCCGCCCCGCCTTCTTCACCTGACGCGCCACCTGGTTCATCACCGCACCACTCCGCTGGGTCTTCGCCATGGTTCGCCCCGTCCCTTTGAGTCGCTCGTCCACCGTGTTGCCCGCCGCCCACCGCCGCCGCCCGACGGGAATATCTCTTAGCAACCGGCGTGCCCGCACTTAACCCCTTGAAATCAGAGGGGTACCTCCGCGAACGAGCGCACAAGAGCCGGGCCAGGCACTGACATTTCTACCGGGTGGCGGGGAATTCCCCCCGGAACGAATGACCGGACGCCAGACCAGCGGGCATGCATGCGTCGGGAGCCGCTCAAACGACCTCGGGCCCACGCGGCGCCAGGGAGGCGGCCGGGTGAGCCCGAGTGGGAGAAGCGAGGAGGAGAAGGGAGGGGTGTTACTTCGCGGCGGGAGAGGAGAGCACGAGGATGAGCTCGCCCCCCACGTGCTTGCCGGCGCGCTGGTAGACGGCGCCCTCGCGGCCCAGCTCCACGTCCACGGCGGACAACTGGGGCACGTCCACGCGCAGGGTGGCGGTGTCGCCCTGCAGGCGCAACAGCCGCAGCGAGGCGGTCACCCCATTGGGCAGCTTCACCTCGGCGGACACCTGGGTGCCCACCTCCAGGGCCTGCTGCGACAGGCGCTTGAAGGAGGTGAAGTTGAAGTTCTGCTTCTGGAAGGTCTCCTTCATCTTCTGGAGCTCGGGAGGACTCACCTCCGAGCCATTCCGGGAGACGAGCACCACCGCCACCTCCACCTGGAGCTTCTGGGCCTTGGCGGCGGGAGCGGGAGCCTGGGCGCGCGCCTGGGTGGGAAGCAAGGACAACCCCAGCAGGGACAACAGCAGTGGGGCCACCAGGATGCGCGTCGTCATCGTCACAGCTCTCCTCCCTTGGGCGGTTGCTCCGGCGCCGCGGGCTTCGCGGGCCGGCGCGCCGGCACGTCCTTGAGCGACTCCCCTTCCAGCTCGTCCGTTTCATCACCGGGCACGCCGCGGGGTTTGGCCGGAGAGGCATCGTGCGCCGCGGGCGCGTCCTCGTCCACCGCCCAGATGATGGTGTTACCATCATCGGACTCCAGCACCACCGGGGCCGCCGTGGCGCCCTCGGAGGCACGCACGGCGCGCACCTTCATGCGCTCGGCGCCATAGCCCAGGGGGGCCGAGGGACGGTTCATCACCATGGGGACGGCCACCAGCACCACCACCGCCGCCGTGGCCAGCGAGGAGAGCATGGCCGTGCGGTGGTAGAGGAACATCTCCGAGAGCGAGATGCGCACGCGCTCGAGCAGCGGCGGACGCTCGGGCGTCACCCGGGCCATCACCTTCTGGGTGAAGTCCTTGAAGTCCACCTCGTCCACCGCCATCTCCAGCCCCACCCGCAGGAGCGCGGACTCGGCGCGCAGGTCGGCCGCCCGGCTGGCGCAGTCACGGCAGGCACCCAGGTGCCGCTCGACGTTGATGCGCTCGGCGGGGGACACCTCGCCGTCGATGTACGGCGACAACAACGGGATGAAACGCTCACATGCGGGATTGGCGGGGGCCATGGTGTTTCCTACCCGTTCCAAGAGGGGACGTGCGGCTTGGACGGTAATGGAAAAGCAATATTCCAAGCCGTCTCACTCACTGCCCACTCCGCTCTTGGCCTCGTCCAACTCCAGGTATTCACTGAGGATTTTCTGCACCTTGGCCCGCGCGTGGAACAGCCGGCTCATCACCGTGCCCTTGGGGATGTCCAACGTGCGCGACAGGTCCTCGTACGACATGCCCTCCACCTCGCGCAGCAGGAGGATGGCGCGGTGCTTCTCCGGCACGGTGGCCAGGGCCTCTTGAATCTTCTCGGCCAGCTCGCGGCGCAGGGCGCTCTTCTGGGGGTTGGTGCCCAGGCGGCTGCCCAGGGCGCCGATGCGGGCCTCGCCCAGATCCGTGGCGATGGACTCGTCGAACTCCTCCATCTGCCCGCCCGAGGAGCCTTTGCGGCGCATCACGTCGATACAGATGTTGACGGTGATGCGGTAGAGCCACGTGTAGAAGGACGAGTCGCCCTTGAAGTGGTCCAGGTACTTGTAGACCTTGACGAAGGCCTCCTGCGAGACGTCCATCGCCTCGTCCTTGTCCTTGAGCATGCCCAGCGCGACGGCGTACACCTTGCGCTGGTAGCGCTCGACAAGGAGCTTGAAGGCGCGTTGGTCTCCATCACGGACGCGCTTGACGAGAGTGAGGTCGTCGGTGGCCAAGGGTGGGCCACCCTAGCACGGGCCACCCTCTTCCCAAGCATTCTCAGAGGCTCACGAGCATGGCCACCAACAAAGCGGCCCCCATCAGGCAGATGACGGCACCAAACGCCAGTTGACTCCACTTCTCCTTGAGCACCGCGCTGTCCTCGGGCGAGGCGCGCAGCGAATGGAGCACGCTCCACAGCATCTGCGGCCCCAGGCGTTTGTTCGTCCCTCGACGTTCCCGCTCCTTCTTCTCCTCCTCCCACTCCTGACGGAGGTCGCGCGGGGCGAGCTGCCCAGGGGCGAGCACCTGAGCCTGCTGCGTACCCGATGCCTGGACGCCCGCCTGGACAGCGGACGGAGAAGTACGCTCCGCCTCCTTCTCCTTCTGCTCGGTCACCCGTTGGCCCTGGGGCTGGCGCGCGGCGGCCTCCTTGCGCACCTCGGGCTGCTCCGGCGTGCGGCGCTCCTCGGCCACCGGCAGGGAGACCTCGGTGGGGAGCCGCTCGAGACCGGGCTCCATGTGGACCTGGTCGAGCTGGGCGTGGAACTCCTCCAACGAAGGGGCGTCGAGCAGCTCGAGCGCCACCTCCACCCCATCGCGCCCCGTGCGAACGTCCCGCAGGGCGGCGAAGCCGTTGGCGGTGAGCGTCTCGGCGAAGGCCTGGCGTCCCGCCGGCGTCTGGCCCAGGGGATTCCTCGCGTTCGCCTCGGCGTAGGCGCTGAACATGGCCCACAGCCGCAGGGAGCGGCTGGCGGAGGACTGCCTCGGAGGCAGCAGGAGCAGGTTCTCCGCGAAGTGCTCGGCGAGCGCCTCCTGGCCGATGATGCCGGACAAATCCGGCAACAGATCCTCCAGGGACACCTCGCCCCGAGCACCGGCAGGTCCCGTCGGGGAGGCGACCGGCGAGCCAGGCCCGGAGGCGGGAAGAGAGGGGCGTCCACCCGGCCTCGTCGAGGGACTGGACTCGAAGAGCGTGCCGGCATTGGCGAGCCGCTCACCTCGCACGGTGCGGGTCCCCGCCTCTCCGCGCGGAGCCCCGAACACTCCCGTGGACTGGCCGTCGGCGACCCGGCCCCGCCCGGGCCCCCGCGGCGGAGCTTCCGGCGTCCCCAGCTCCGAGGGAGCCTCGAACCCGCTCGCCGCGTCCTCGGCGCTCCGGGGCTGACCCGGCCGCCCTCCCGGAGCCCGGGGTTCCTCCAGCTCGTGGGGCACGTCGAACCCACCGGAAGACGCCTCCGCGGCGTCCCGCGTCCGGGTCGACACCTGGGGCCGCTCCGCCGACGCCCAGGGATCATCCGCATCCCGCGGAACGTCGAACTCACCGGAGGAGGCCTCCGCGGCGTCCCGTGCCCGGGTCGGCACCTGGGGCCGCTCCGTCGGCTCGCCCAGCTCCGGGGGTGCATCGAACTCACCGGAAGACGCATCCGCGGCGTCCCGTGCCCGGGTCGGCACCTGGGGCCGCTCTCCCGAGGGGCGGGAGCTCTCGAAATCCGACCCGCGCGCGCCCCCCTCCTCCGTGCGGCCACGCGTCCGGGGCCGCTCCGTCGAGGGGCTGCTCTCGAAGACTTCCGCGGACTTGCCTTCCCGGGGGCGCTCGGTGCGGGGCGCCTCCCGGGGCATCAACTCATCCTGGGAGAAGTCGATGCCGCCGCCCTTCGTCTCACGCGGACCTCCCGTACGGGGGGACTCTCCCTCCGGAACGGGTCGCCCTCCCGACGTCGTGGTCCCCGTGTCCAGCGGGGAGCGGCCGATGCGCGTGCGCTCCTCCCCCATTCCCGGCCTGTCGCCTCGACCCGTGTCCAGCGGGGAGCGGCCGATGCGCGTGCGCTCCTCCCCCATTCCCGGCCTGTCGCCCCGACCCGGCGAGCCGTTGCCGGAAGCGCGAGAAGGCACGAAGCCCGAGGACCCCGGAGACCCCTTGATGTTTCCAGCCTGGCTCATCCCCTGGATTGTCGTCTGGATGGCGAGCAAGTTTCCAGGGGGCGGGATCAGGCCGTCGATCCTTCACTCCTCCTCGCGCTCCACCTTCACCGCGGACGTCATCCCGTTGACATCCAACGTGACGCTGAAGACGGAGACCTGTCCGTCCCCATCCCGATCACCTCGCGCGAAGCAGGTGACCTCGGCCTCTCCCAGAGGGGTTTCCTGCACCACCACCTGGTACTGGTGCCGCACGTGCTCGCCGGGCTCGAACCCCAGCTTTCGCATGTTCTCATCGGGTGCGAAAGGCACGGCCTGTCCGCCGCGAGGCACCTGGGCGGGCACGGGGCCCGCCGCGAGGAAGACGCCGTTCTCATCCCGGTAGGCCTGCGCGTCACCGCACAGGCGCAGCACGTTGACGCGCGCCTCCTGCGACAGGGCCGTCGCGTCGACCACGGCCCCCGCGCCTCCCGGCGCTCGCAACACGAAGACGCCGAGGGCGCCCAGCCCCAGGACGGCGACCACCGCGCCGCCCACGAGCATCTTCCCGTTGCGAGTCATGTCAGGCACCCACCCAGTCGCGCGGACGACGGAGCACCTCCACCAGACGCGCCTCCTCGGTGCCCGGCTCCGGGTGGTAGTCGTAGCGCCAGCGCACCCGCGGCGGCAGGGACATGAGGATGGACTCGGTGCGCCCCTTCGTCTCCAGACCGAAGATGGTGCCCCGATCCCACACGAGGTTGAACTCCACGTACCGCCCGCGCCGCAACTCCTGCCAGGCGCGCTGCTCCTCGGTGTAGGGCGTGTCCTTGCGCCGCTCGGCGATGGGCAGGTACGCGGGCAGGAAGGCCCGGCTCACGTCCTTCACGAAGGAGAACTCACGCTCCAGCCCCTCCCCCGTGTTCTCGAAGAAGATGCCGCCCACGCCCCGCGCCTCCTCCCGGTGGCGCAGGTAGAAGTACTCATCACATGCCTTCTTGTAGCGCGGGTAGTACGCGGGATCGTGCCGGTCACACGCCTCCTTGTGCACCCGGTGGAAGTGCACCGCGTCCTCCTCCTGGAGGTAGTACGGCGTCAGGTCCGCGCCCCCGCCGAACCAGGCCTTCGAGCCCTGGTGGATGAAGCGGTAGTTGGCGTGCACGGTGGGCACATGCGGATTGCGCGGGTGGAGCACCAGCGACAGGCCCCCCGCCCAGAACGTGCGCCCCTGGCCCTGCAGCTTGTTCGCGAACGCCTCCTCCAGTTCGCCGAACACCACCGAGGTGCTCACCCCGCCCTTCTCCAGGAACGCCCCCTCCTCCAGCACGCGGCTGCGTCCCCCGCCGCCTCCCGGCCGCTTCCAGTGGTCCTCGCGGAAACGGGCCTTGCCGTCCAGCCGCTCCAACGCGCCACAGATGTCATCCTGGAGGGCGTGAATGTGATCCGCCATCTGCTTCTTGAGCGTCTCCAAATCCACCGTCATGGGTTCTCCTGGGTCGCCACGGGTGCCTCGAATTGCAGGGGAGCGACCCCCTGCACGAGGTTGCCCGCCGCATCGAATACATCGATCTTCGCCCGATAGCTCTTGCCGTCTTCCAGGGCGAACGCCCCTCCGCAGGCGCCATGGCCCAACATGGCCACGCCATCATGCAGCGGGAGGACATAGTGCTGGGGCGACATGTTGTCCTTGTCCTTGCTCCGGCTGAGCGTCACCTGTGCGTACGCCGGGCTGTCCTCGGACAAGGACATGCGCAGCTTGACGAAGCGCTCGCTGCCCTCGCGGGTGCGGCGGAAGATGCCCTCGCTCACCACGGGACGCTTGAGCCAGCGCGGACGCGCCAGATCCTGCCCCCGCCCGCTGTTCCACTCGGGCATCGAGTGGCCCATGCTGTTGAGCACCTTCACCCCGGGCAGCACGTCGTCCAGGCGCAACGTGTAGACGAGGCCCGGCTTGAGCGGGCCCGCGAGCCGCAGGACGACGAGGGTGCGGCCCAGGGTACTCGTCCAGCCGCGCTGGATGCGTACCTCCACTTCGTGCCCCTCCGTCTGCATCCGCAGGATGCGGCCGGGCAGCGCCCCCACCTTCTCGGAGAGCGATCCCACACCCTCGAGCAGGAGGCGGGTATTGGTGGGAACCACCGAGCCCGGCGCGGGAAACAATTGCACGCCATCCGCGGGGCAGGCGGCATGGGCCGAGGGAACGAACAAACAGAGAGTGAGCAGCAAGCCGACGAGTCGCACGAGGCCTCCGAGTCTGCGCCGGCCCGGCGTCGGAGGCCAGCGTCGCGAAACCTCTCGAGCTCCGTCCCACATGTCCCACCTCGGTTCATGGACGGGCCCTCGCCCGAAGGGTCGAGGGGGCCGAAGCGCGCCTCATGGGAGGCAAGACTTTCCCGCATCACGAGGAGCAGGCGCTTGAGGTGTTTGGGGTTGAGGATGATTCGCGAGCGCTCCCCGGAACGTTGGCGGCCCCCTGCCCGCCGCGCAGGGGGACCGCTTCCTCGATGGGCCGCGCGGGGACCGGGTCAGGGTCCCCCTACACGAGACTGGCGAGGATCCCGGCGACCTCCCGGGCCTTCAGGATGAAACCGACGTGGCTGGACTCGACGGTCCTCACGTCGAACCGGTTGTCCGGCGTCAGGGCATCGGCCTCGGCGATCATCTTGTCCTGCATGGCGAGCGGGATCGACCGATCCTGCGTGAGCCGGATGTAGCTGTGGGGGATCCGCCCCCAGGTGCGCGCATCGACTCGCGCATCCGCCACCATGACGGAGATGGACTCGTCGGGCTGCAAGGTATTGAGGAACGCCCGGAACTGGTCATCGGTGGCCTCGGCCATCAGGGCGGCTTTCGCATTGGCGAGGAAGCTCGGGTCCGACGACCGGTAGTTGGCCCGGCCCACGCCAATCTGCGTGGGATTCCCCACGGCCACGCCCGCCAGGCTGGGCAGCAGGCTCTCGTTGTTCTCCGGCGCCTGGCTGTACTCGGCGATGCTGGGCAGATCGACGCAGCACCAGGCGGAGATGTAGACGAGCCGGGCGAGCAGGTCGGGGATGGCGTTGCCGACTCCGCTGATGGTCACCCCGCCCATGCTGACACCGACCAGGATGACCGGCCCGTGCACGGCGACGCGCCGCACGATGTCGACGACGTGGTCCACGTTGTCCTGGAGGCTGAACCGCGCCATCGTCGACGGCTCGTTGGCGAACGCCTCCAGGTCCTGGGGGGCCTGGTACGAAATGGGGAACTGCGCGTCGAAGCCATGGCCCGGTAGATCCACGGCGAGCGTGCGATGCCCCAGCAGGGTGAGCTCGCGAAGCAGCGGAGCCCAGCTGAACGAATTGCTGCCGGCTCCGTGGACGAACACGAAGGTCGGCTGCCCCTTCTCGCGTGAAGCATCTCGGTGGGTTGCTTGAGTCATGGGATTCCGTTCTCGGCGAGGTGGGAGAGGTGACCGCACCCGCCCCCACCGACGTCTGTAGGGACACCCTGTGGCCTATCCCTCCTTGCCACTCTACCCCTCAAGCGAAGACGTCGGCCACCCGTTGACCCTGCTTCCCGCCATGGCCTCACCCCTCGGAGCAGCACACCGTCTCCTGGTGGATTCTCCCCACCCCGGACGGACCCTGGAACGCCCCTTCACCCGGCTCGAGCTTCTTCTTCACCGGGCTTCTGGAGCCCTCCCCCCAGCCGCGCCTCCACCAACGCACACAAGGCCTCGAGGTCGAACGGCTTGTCCAGCCGGGCGTTGTCCACACGCGCGAGGAACTCGCGGGCCGTCGCCGTGAACGCCCCACCCGTGATGAAGATGATGTCCCGGACGCGCTCGGGCATGCGCTGGGCGAGCGCTTCATGGAACTCCATCCCGGTCATCTCGGGCATCATCACGTCACAGAGGATCAGGTCCCACGGCTGTCCCTGCTCCATCCACGCCAGCGCCGCCTGGGCCCGATCGAAGGCGATGACCTCGTGCGTCCGGCCCAGGGTGCGCTCCAGGGAGGAGAGCACCCGGGCCTCATCGTCCACCACCAGCAGGCGACCACGCCGCATGGCCGGGACCTCGGCGCGCGGGGGCACGGGCCCGGGTGGGGCGGCCTCGGGCCCGCCAGGCTCGCGCCGCGCGGGAGGCGGGAGCACCACCCGGAACACCGTGCCCTTGCCCACTTCGCTCTCGAACTGAAGCTCCCCTCCCATGTGGGTGATGAGCGTGTGGGAGATGGACAGCCCCAGCCCCATGCCCTCGCCCACGGGCTGGGTGGTGAAGAACGGCTCGAAGATGCGCGAGCGGATGGACTCCGGGATGCCATGGCCCGTGTCGCTCACCTCGATGAGCACCCGCCCCTCGGCGTCCACGCGCGTGGTGATGCGGATCTCGTGTTGGTCCGCCGCGCCCTCGGGGATGGCGTGTGCCGCGTTCATCAGCAGGTTGAGGAACACCTGTCTCAGACGCGCCTCGTTGGCGTACACCGGGGGCACCGGCTGGTACTCCCTCACCACGCGCACCCGGTGGCGGAGCTCGTTCCACGCCAGCGACACCGCCGAGTCGATGGTCCGGTGCAGCTCCAGCCACTCCATGCGATCGTCCGCCGGATGGCTGAAGGCCATCAGGTCGCGCACGATGCGCCGGATGCGCTCGCCTCCCTCGTGCGCTTCCCCCAGGGCCTGGGTCAGCTCGTCCACATCGAGTTCTCCGGCCGGACGCTCACGCACCTCCGTCAGCGCGTAGCTCACGTTGGCCATGACATACGCCAGCGGGTTGTTGATCTCGTGCGCCACCCCGGCCGCGAGCGTGCCCACCGAACTCATCCGTTCCGCCAGCGCCACGCGAGCACGCAGCGCCTCGCGCTCGCTGATGTCCAGGCTCATGCCGATGAGGCGCAGCGGATGGCCCTCGGTATCGCGCAGGATGGCGCACCGGCTGAACATTCGCGACCACGTGCCATTGGCGAGGCGGAAGCGGTACTCATCCGTCCATATCGAGGCGCCCTGGGCGAGGGCCTGCTTGAGGCTCTCCTTCACACGCGCCCGGTCCCCCGGGTGGAAGCGATCGAACCACCAGGAGGCGTCGCTCCTCGCGTGCTCCAACTCATCACCGAGCATCTCGGCGACGCGTGGGTTCCACGTGAGCTGGTTGGCCTTCAAATCCCAATCCCAGATGGCGTCATGGGTGGTGCGCTGGAGGATGTCGATGCGCTCCTGGCTGGCGCGCAGCTCGGCGATGAGCCGCCGCTGCTCGTGATTCATGCGGCGCAGCTCCAGCAGACTGACCACCTGCCGGGCCAGGGCCTCGAGCGAGCGGGTCTGCTCCGGGGTGAGCTGGCGGGGCGTGTAGTCGAGGACACAGACGGTGCCCAGCGCATGCCCCTGCGGGTTGATGAGGGGGACGCCCGCATAGAAGCGGATGCTCCAGGGCGCGGTGACGAACGGGTTGTCGCGGAAGCGGGCGTCGGCGGTGGTGTCCTCGATGATGAAGGGCTCGGGCTGAAGGATGGCGTGGGCGCAGAAGCCCTCCTCCCGCGAGCACCCCTCGATGCCCACACCCTGGCGGGACTTGAACCACTGGCGCGTCTCATCCACCAGGACCACGGCGGCCATGGGGGTGCAACAGATCCGCGAGGCCAGGTGGGTGACGTCGTCGAAGGACAGCTCGGGTTCCGTATCGAGCACCGCGTAGCTGCGCAGGGCCGCCAGCCGCTCCTGCTCGTTGTCGGGCAGTGGGGCGGCCACCGCGCCTCCAGTGGGTGGTGAGTCGGGGACGCGTGCCATGGTCAGCTCCTGCCGATGCCGTGACCCGGCCCCGGTCGTCCCAGCCACTCTAAGAGCCCTCCTCGAGACCCACCACCCCTCGATTTGAAAGTCATGGAGGGACACGAGGCGATTGTCCCTCCTCGCACCTCGTGAACCCCTCCTCACGCGTCAGGCGAAAACGTCCGCCACCAGACGGCCCTGCTTCTCCATGCCCTCCAGCCACGCCGTGGCCTCCGCCTCGGAGCAGCCCACCGTCTCCTGGTGGATTCTCGCCAACGTCTCGCGGACAGCGGGCGCCATGCGCCGCCCATCCCCACAGATGAAGAACATCGCGCCCTGGGCCAGCAGCGCCTTCACCTGCTCGCGCTCCTTCCACAGCCGGTGCTGCACGAACAGCACGTCGCCCTCCGGCTGGCGGAAGAAGGCGGGCAGCACCTTCACCACGCCCTCCCGCTCCCACGTCGCCAGTTCCTCGCGGTAGAGGAAGTCCACCTCCGGGTGGTCACACCCGAAGAAGAACAACGCGGGCCCGGCCGCCTCCCCTCGCGCGTGGCGCAGGGCACGCTCCTGGATGAAACCCCGGAAGGGCGCCAGTCCCGTCCCCGCTCCCACCATGATGATGGGCGTCGCGTTCGACGCGGGCGGATGGAAGGGCGCGTTCGGCGTGCGCACCGCCACCGCCACCTGCTCGCCCGGACGCAGCCGCGCCAGGTAGCTCGAGCACGTGCCATGGAAGCGGCCCTGGCCACTCCACGCCTCCGCGTCCACCACCGCCACCGTCAGCGTGCACACCGTGGGATCCGCCCTCGGCGAGGACGACACCGAGTACTGCCGCACGCGCATGGCCGGCAGCAGCTCGAGGAAGTCCCCGAAGGTGAGGATGCACGAGGTGTACTGCTCCAACAGATCCAACACGCTCACACGCTTGTCGAGGATCTCCTTCTTGTAGCGCTCGGCGTCCTGGGCGAGGGCCGCCAGGTGCATGGCGTGCGGCGGACACGGGTTCTTCTCCGCCAGCCGCTCCAGGTCCTTGCGCGTGGCGGGCGCCGACAGCTCCACGTGCCGGCCGAGCAACTCCTGCACCGACACCGGCTTGTCCGTGGGCAGCGACGACGCCATGGCACCCCGGCTCGAGTGCAGGACGACGGCGGCGTCCGTGCGCACCCCGAAACGCCGCGCGGCGCGCTCCACGAGGTCCGGGTGGTTCTCCGGCAGCACCGCCAGGTAGTCACCCGCCGCGTACGTCACGCCCTCGGGCAGCTTGAACGCGAGGTGCCGCTTGGAGCGTCCGAGCGGCGACGTCATGTCGACGAGCTCGCGGTTGTCCACCAGCGTGGCCAGCTCGAGCTTGTTCTGCTTCACCAGCTCCGCGCTCGAGGACGGCACCAGCTCCACCGTGTAGAGCGGCTCGGACGACACCGCGCGTGAGGACACGCCGAGCGCCGCGCCCACCTTCTCCCAGAAGGGCGCGTACCAGTGCTCGAAGTCGCCGAAGAAGTCCCCCCGCGCATCGGCCTCGCCGCGCGCGACGAGTGCCTCGGCTCCCGCGGCGCTCAGCCGCTCGTCGAAGTGCTTGGGAATGGCCTGGTACGTCGCGGCCCAGTCCCGGTTGCCGCAGCCGAACACCGCGTAGCGCACACCAAGCAGCGAGCCCTCGGGGACGTTCGAAATCCACGTGTGGAAGGCCCGCGCGTTGTCCGGCGGCTGGCCGTTGTAGGAGGCCGTCACGAGGACGACGGCGCCCTCCTTGGGCAGCTTCCCGGTGGAGTCGTCCAGCGGCGCCACCTTCGCCGAGTAGCCCCGCGCGAGCCCGTCACTGGCGATGCGCCGGGCGAACGCCTCCGAGGCCCCCGAGTTGGAGCCGTAGAGCAGCAGCAGAGGCGTGCCATGCGAGGCCACCCCCTCCTGCTTCGCGGCGGGCACGGCTGCAACGGGCGTGGGACGCGAGGCGAGCGGACGGGAGACGGGCTTGCGCACACGGACGCGCAGCTTGAGCCCCTCGGGTTTGAGGGTGAGCGTCTCGCGGACGTGGAGCTCGTACGGCGCGGGCTCCACGAGGTGGAAGCGCTGGAGCATCATGCCCAGCACCAGCGTGGCCTCCTGGAGCGCGAACGCCCGGCCGATGCACGAGCGCTGCCCGTTGCCAAACGGCTTCCACGCGTGTGGCGGAATGCTGTCGCGCACCTCGGGGGCGAAGCGATCCGGATCGAAGCGCTCCGGATCCTTCCACACCGTGGGATCACGGTGCAGCATCGTGGTGAGCACCACCGCGGTGTCATCGCGGCGGATGGGGTAGGTGCCCGCGATCAGCGTCTCCTCCGCCTTCGGGTGCACGGAGAAGGCCGGCGCGGTGGGCCACAGACGCAGCGACTCGCGAAGAATCTGATCGATGTAGTGCAGTTGGCTGACCTGCTCGAAGCGCGGCAGCTCGTCGCCCAGCACCCGGTCCACCTCGGCATAGGCCTTCTCGAGCACCTCGGGGTGGCGCAGCAAGAAGTACGTGGCGAAGGACAACAGGCCGCTCGTCGTCTCGTGACCCGCGATGAGGAAGGTCACCATCTGGTTGCGGATGTTCTCCTCGTCGAGCCCCTCGCCCGTGAGGGGATCCTTCGCGCCGAGCATGAGGCTGAGCAGGTCGCGCGGGGCCTCCTCCGGCGAGAGCGCGCGGCGCTTGGCGATGAGCTCGCGCGTCACCTCGTGCATGTAGCCGATGTCCGCCTGGAACTGGCGCTGGGTGCGCAGCATGAGCTGCGTCTGGAGTGGGACGCGCCGGGCGCGATTGCCCGCCTCGGCCAGGGCTCGAACCATGGACTCGACGAAGGGGTGCATCTCCTTCTGATAGAAGCTGTTGAAGCGGTAGCCGAAGCCACACAGCGCGATGGTGTCGAGCGTGAGCCGCGTCATGTTGTCCGGCACGTCGAGCACGGCCTCCGGCCCGAAGCGCTCCCAGCGCGTGAACATCTGGTCGGCCACGTCGAGCATGTCGTCGTGGTAGTTGCGCATGGCCGCGGGACCGAACGCGGGCATCAACAGACGGTGGGCCTTGCCCCAGTTGGGCTCCTCCGTCATCGCGGTGAAGAGGCCGTCACCGGCGAAGTCGCGGATCTGCTTGAGTGCCCCGCTCACCTGCTTGTCGAAGCGGCTCTCGTCGCAGACATCCGCCACCAGCTCATGCGAGCTGAGAACCAGCACGGTGCGCCCCCCGGGAAACGACAGCCGGAAGATGGGCCCCAACTCGCGCGCGAGCTTCATCAGGTTCTGCGTGGGCGTCTCGAAGCCGACGTCCGGCACATTGCCGACGAGGGGACGCACCAGGGGCTGGGGAATCGTGCTCGAATGGGAAGACTTCATCGAAGGACTCCGGATCACGGTTGGAGGACGAGGCGGATGGGATTGCCCTGCTTCTTCACCAGGCGCTCGACGCCCAGGGGCGCGTCCGCCAGGGGCAGCACGGCGCTGACCGAACGGGAGAAGTCGAGCCGGCCCAGCCGCGTGAGCTTCACGAGCTGCGGCAGGTGCTCGGGCCGCGAGCCGTAATGCCCCCGCACCTGCTGCATCGCCGCGCAGAAGCCGATGCCCTGGGAGAGTGTCAGGGGCGCGGGCGTCAGGCCCACCAGCACCAGCCGGCCACGCGGCGCCAGCACCGACTGCGCCTGCTCACGCACGGGAGCCACGCCCGCCAGGTCCAGCGCCACGTCCAGGCCCCGTCCATCCGTCCAGTGCAACACCTGCTCGCGCACGTCCGGCTGCTGGGGATCCAACGCCAGGTCCGCGCCCAGCGCCAGCGCCCGCTCCCGGGCCTCCTGGAGCGGATCAAAGGCGATGATGGGCGCCGCGCCGAACGCGCGCACCAGTTGCACGCCGTGCGCTCCCAGTCCGCCAATGCCCCAGATGCCCACGGACTCCGCGGGCCGCAGCGCCGCCGTGTCCACGATGGCCGCGTACGGCGTGGAGACCGCGTCGGGCAGGATGGCCGCCTGCTCGATGGGCAGCATGTCCGGAACGGCGATGAGCGTGTCCTGGCGGGCGAGCGCGTACTCGGCCCAGCCTCCGTCGTAATCCACGCCACGCGTGAGCGGATGCAGACACCCCGTCCGCGTCATGCACAGGGCACAGGCCCCACACGACTGTCCCGCCTGGAGCAGGACGCGCTGGCCCAGCTTCCACCAGGTCCCCGTGCCCTCGCCGAGCTTCTCGATGACGCCCGCGACCTCATGGCCCAGGGTGACGGAAGTGAACCCCGGGCGCGGCTTCAGCCGCAGCGAACCGTCGATCAGGTGCACGTCCGACAGACAGATACCGGCCGCCAACACCTTGATGCGCACCTCACCCGGCCCCGGCTCGGGAATGGCCACCTGTTCCATCCCGAACTTCCCCGTCACGAGGTCGAGCCGACCCGCCAACATCGTCGCCATCTCGCTTCTCCTCTCGCGTCGAATCCGAGGAGAATGATGGGCACTCCACCTCCCAAACTCTGTCGCGACCGCGACACACTCGCGAAAAAGCGCCCCCGAGCGGGGCACCCGGAGTGGCCCACCATGAAGCCTGACCGCACGGCACTCGACTACCTGGAACTCTTCCGCTCTGGGAGCTGGTTTCGCGCCACCCCGGCCGACTTCCAGGAGAGAGTGCTCCGGCTCGGCGTCCTCCGCTCCCTGAAGACGGGCCAGCACCTGTTCTCCCGGGGCAACCTCCCCGGCGGCCTCTACGGCGTGGTCGACGGCGCCATCCGGCTGCGTACGCTCGGACAGTCCGGACGGGAAGCCCTGCTCAAGTTCCTCGAGCCCCCGTCCTGGTGTGGAGAAATCGCCCTCTTCGACGGCCTGCCGGTGACCCACGACGCCATCGCCGATGCGCCAAGCGTCGTCGTCCATGTGCCGCACGCTCCCCTGGCGGCCCTGCTCACGGAGCAGCCCGGCTATTGGTTCGAATTTGGCCGCCTCATGGCGCAGCACATGCGGCTCACCCTGCTGTCCATCGACGAGGTCGCGCACGAGGCCGCCCCCATCCGGCTCGCGCGGCGCCTGCTGCTCATCGCCCAGAACTACGGGGACTTGCACGCCCACAGCAGCCGGGTCATCGAGGTGCGGCAGGAGGAGCTGGCGATGATGCTCACCATCTCCCGGCAGACGACGAATCAGATCCTCAAGCAGCTCGAGGCCCAGGGCATCGTGGGGCTGCGCTACGGGGAGATCGAGATCCTCGACCTGGAGAAGCTGCGCGCGGTGGTGGCGGGTAACGGGTGACGCGGGGCCCCAAGCGGGCTGACGAGGCAGCGCCGCGCACACGGAGCGTGCACGCGGGGCGCGCTTCCATTAGGCACTCCCCTGCATGTCCCCCTCCCCGCCCGTGGTCGAGCTGAACGACGTCTCCAAGTCCTACGCCGAGGGCGATGCCGTGCGCGAGGTGCTCGCCGGCACGAGCCTCACCCTGCACGCGGGCGAGTTCACCGTGCTGCTCGGCCGCAGCGGCTCGGGCAAGTCCACGCTGCTCAACCTCATCAGCGGCATCGACCAGCCCTCTCGGGGCACGGTGCGGGTGGCGGGGCAGGAGTTGGGCGCCCTGAGCGAGCACGGGCGCACCCTGCTGCGCCGCGAGCGCATTGGCTTCATCTTCCAGGCCTTCAACCTGCTGCCCACGCTCACGGTGGAGGAGAACATCCTCCTGCCGCTGGAGCTCACCGGGCGCGCGGGCCCGGCCTCGCGCGAGCGGGTGCGGGAGTTGCTCGACACGGTGGGCCTGGGCAACCGGGCCGCGAGCTTCCCGGACCGGCTCTCCGGCGGCGAGCAGCAACGCGTGGCGGTGGCCCGGGCGCTCGCCCACGCCCCGCCCCTGCTGCTCGCGGACGAGCCCACGGGCAACCTCGACGAGGCGACGGGAAAACGGGTGTTGGATCTGCTCGAGGAACTCACGCGCCGCGAGCGCGTCTGCGCCCTCATCGTCACGCATGATCCGGGAATGGTCGCGCGCGCCCACCGCGTGCTGCGGCTGGAGGCGGGACGGCTGCGAGAGGAGGCCCGCCCGTGAAACAGCGCCTGCTCTTGCGCGCGAGCCTGCGCCACCTGGGCGGCCACCCGTGGCTCACCGCGCTGTCGCTGCTGGGCATCGCGCTCGGGGTGGCGGTGGTGGTGTCCATCGACCTGGCCAACGCGAGCGCGATGCGTGCCTTCGAGCGCTCCACGGACACGGTGACGGGCCGCGCCACGCACCAGCTCGTCGGAGGGCCCTCGGGAGTGCCGGAGACGCTGTACCGCGACGTGCGCCTGCTGCCCGGCACGCCCGTGTCCGCCCCGATGGTGGAGGGCTCCGTGCGTGCGCGAAGTGGCGACCAGCGGCCCCTCACCGTGCTCGGGGTGGACCCGTTCGCCGAGGGCCCCTTCCGCTCCTATGTGCCCCAGGGTGGAGGACAGGTGGACCTGGGCAGCTTCCTCACCGAGCCCGGCGCCGCGCTGCTCACCGAGCGCACCGCGCGGGCCCTGGAGGTGAAGGCGGGAGACGCCCTGAGGGTGGCGGTGGAGGGCGTGGAGAAACGGCTGCGCGTGCTGGCGGTGCTGACGCCCGGCGACGAGGGCAGCGCCCGGGCGATGGAGGGGCTCGTGCTCACCGACATCGCCACCGCGCAGGAGCTGTTCGGCCAGGAGGGACGCCTCTCGCGCATCGATCTCCGGCTGCCAGAGAGGGCGGAGGCGGAGGCCGCGCTGGAGCACCTGCGTCCGCTGCTGCCCGAGGGCGTGGAGGTGGTACGGCCGCGCGCCCGGGGCAACGCGGTGGCGCAGATGACGCGGGCGTTCCGCACCAACCTCACCGCGCTGTCGCTGCTGGCGCTCGTGGTGGGCACCTTCCTCATCTACAACACGATGACCTTCTCGGTGGTGCAGCGGCGCGAACAGCTCGGCCGGCTGCGCGCGCTGGGCGTCACCCGGAACGAGCTGTTCGCGCTGGTGCTCGGAGAGGCGGGCGTGCTGGGCGTGGTGGGCACCGTGGCGGGCGTGCTGCTGGGCATCCTGCTCGGGCGGGGACTGGTGGAGCTCGTCACCCGGACGATCAATGACCTGTACCTCTCGGTGAGCGTGCGGGGCCTCGCGCTGGAGCCCTTCACGCTGGGCAAGGGGCTGGTGCTCGGCCTGGGAGCCACGCTCGCCGCCGCGCTGCGCCCCGCGTGGGAAGCGGCCCGCTCGGCGCCCGCGCTCACCCTGCGCCGCTCCACCCTGGAGGACGTGGCCCATGGCCGGGCACCGCGGCTCGCGCTGACGGGAGTGGCCGTGCTCGCCGCGGGCGTGGGACTGCTCGCCCTGCCCACGCGGGAGCTGCTTCCCGCCTACGCGGGCCTCTTCTCGGTGCTGCTCGGCGCGTCCCTGCTGGTGCCCTGGCTCACGGCCCTGCTCGCGCAAGGAGCGGCGGGACCGCTGGGCGGAGCCTTCGGGTTGCTCGGGCGCATGGCGGCGCGAGGGGTGACGGCGAGCCTGAGCCGTACCGCGGTGGCGCTCGCGGCGCTGATGGTGGCGGTGGCCACCACGGTGGGCGTGGGACTCATGGTGACGAGCTTCCGCGGCACCGTGGCGGACTGGCTCGGCTCGTCGCTGGTGGCGGACATCTATGTCTCCCCGCCCTCGCTCGTGGCCCGGCGGGGGGGAGCGGCCTTCCTCCCTGGGCTCGCCGAGCGCGTGCGCACCACGCCGGGGGTGGCCAGCAGCAGCACGATGCGCACGGCGCAGGTGCGCGTGGACGGGGTACCCACGGACGTGCGCGCGGTGGACTTTGGCGCGACGCCCACGCGCCCCTACCGCTTCAAGGAGGGCGAGGCGGCGCGCGTGTGGAAGGAGCTGGAGGCGCCCGACACCGTCATCGTCTCCGAGCCCTTCGCCTCCCACCGCCGCGTGGGGCCAGGCTCGCGCGTGGAGCTGGCGACGGACGAGGGCCCCGCGTCCTTCCGCGTGGTGGGCGTGTACTTCGACTATGGCTCGGACGCGGGCACGGTGATGATGTTGCGGAGCACCTGGCTGCACCACTTCCGGGACGAGACCGTGAGCGGCGTGGCCCTCTATGCCGCGCCGGGGCAGGACGTGGACGCGCTCGTCGCCCGGGTGCGCGAGCGCGTCGGCACCGAACAGACGCTGGACATCCGCGCCAACCGCACCCTGCGCGAGACGTCCCTGGAGGTGTTCGACCGCACCTTCACCATCACCCACGTGCTGCGGCTGCTGGCCATCGGCGTGGCCTTCGTGGGCGTGCTCAGCGCGCTCATGGCGCTGCAGCTCGAGCGCGCCCGGGAGTTCGCCGTGCTGCGCGCCACCGGACTCACCCCGCGTCAGCTCTGGGCGCTCGTGTCGCTACAGACGGGGCTGCTCGGAGCGCTGGCGGGGTTGTTCTCCCTGCCGCTCGGCGTGGCGCTCGCGTACGTGCTCGTCCACGTCATCAACCAGCGCTCCTTCGGGTGGACGTTGCAGCTCGTGGTGGCGCCCCCGGTGCTCTTCCAGGCGCTGGGGCTGGCGCTGCTCGCGGCGGCGCTCGCGGGTCTGTACCCATCCTGGAAGATGTCGCGCGCCAACCCCGCGCGGGCCCTGAGGGAGGAGTGAGATGACACGCGCGGGTGGACTGGTCATCGGAGTGGGCGTGGTGCTCGTGGGGCTCGCGGCGGGCGCGGGGTGGGTGTCCCGCGAGGCGGCGCCTCCTCCGGCGCGGACGACCACCCTGAAGGTCTCCGAGGCGCTCGGGGCCAAGGCGGGAGGAGACGAGGGGTACGCACGGGCGCTCGAGCCCCGGGAGTTCCACTTCCCCGAGGACCATGGGCCCCACGCGGGCTTCCGCAACGAGTGGTGGTACTGGACGGGCCACCTCGCCACGGCGGACGGACGCGAGTTCGGCTACCAATTCACCCTGTTTCGCAGTGCCCTGGCGCCCGGTGAGTCCGAGCGCGCGTCCGCGTGGGGGGCGCGGCAGATCTACATGGGACACCTCACGGTGTCTGACCTCCAGGGGGGCCGCTTCCACGCCTTCGAACGCTTCAGCCGGAGCGCCCTGGGGCTCGCGGGGGCACGGACCGAGCCCTTCCGGGTGTGGCTGGAGGACTGGAGCGCGGAGGCGGTGGGCGGAGCGGCCCTGCCCCTGCGTCTCACCGCCCGGAGTGGAGACGTGTCGTTATCGCTCGTGCTGGAGGAGGGCAAGCCGGTGGTGCTCCAGGGAGACCGGGGCTTGAGCCGGAAGGGGTCCGAGCCGGGCAATGCCTCCTATTACTACTCACTGCCGCGCATGCCCACGCGTGGAGAGGTGACGGTGGGCGGCCGTGCCTACGCGGTGACGGGCGAGAGCTGGATGGACCGCGAGTGGAGCACGAGTGCGCTTGGCAAGGAGCAGGTGGGCTGGGATTGGTTCTCGCTCCAGCTCTCGGATGGGAGCGAGCTCATGTACTACCAACTGCGCCGACGCGACGGCACGGTGGATGACTTCACCTCGGGCACCCTCATCCCCGCCCGGGGAGAGCCCGTGCACCTGACCGCGAAGGACACACGGCTGGAGGTGCTCGACACGTGGAAGAGCCCCCGGACGGGCGTGGAGTACCCCGCGCGCTGGCGGCTCGTGCTGCCCTCACGCGACCTCTCTCTGGAAGTGATGCCGGCACTCGCCGACCAGGAGTTGCCCGTGACCGTGCGCTACTGGGAAGGAGCGGTGCACCTGTCGGGTCACCATGAAGGACAACCCGTGGAGGGCCGGGGCTACGTGGAACTGACGGGCTATGGAGATACCCCGCCCCGCGCGCGCTGAGCACCCGTGTTGAATGGGTCAAACCATTTCATCGGGAAGCAGCGTGAGAAGCAGTTCGTCGTCGGGGCCGAGCGGACGCCAGCCGGGCGGCGGCGGTGTGGCGAGGAGCGTTGCCCTGACCTGCGCGACGCGCTTCTCATGGGAGGTAGGAGAGTAAGCAGACCATCGACCGAGCGCCTTGGCGACCTTGAAACGGTTCGCATCGTCCAGCACGGTTGGCCACCCATTGGGGAGACTCTGGGTCAATTCACGCGCAAGCACATCACGTGTGGATCGCGTGATCTGTTTGCGCTGCTCCGCCTCGGCAAGCAATCCGCTCAACACCTGCACGGCGGCGACGTCGTCCTTACCGAGTTCCTCGGCCAACACGTACAACGGGACAGCAGGGCGAGCCTCCGCGAAAGCGGTGAGTGACTCGTAACCACGCTCGCGGACCCGCTCATAGAGGCGAACCTTCCAGTTGCCCTCCCAGGAAGGTCCATCGCTCATCGCCTTCTCCAGAGAGAGAATCTCACAGACAACCAATACACATAGACATATGCCGCAGCAAACGAACCCATCCAACATCTTGATGCAGACAGACGAAGCGTTCGCACCTGCTCCGGCAACTCCGCGCCCTTCCGGAACGAAGGGCAGTTCATCGTGGAGTCCATGTATGCTGCGAACAGCACAGAACAATGCTAATGACCGACGTGTGCCTTGATGGGACCAGTGTGGATGGCACTTTTGCCACTTGCCTTAATGACCTGACGGACGGTGCCAAGGCCCGACTTGCCGTCATGTACTGCCTCCATGCCTTCCATCGTGACACTGCCGTCACCCTCCGCTTCGACGCGCTGCTCGATGTCCGACTGGGTAGCCGGTGGCATCGCTCTTCCGGTGCTGAGACGGCTTGCCGCCTGAGTAGCAGCGGTTGTTGAGACATCGGTGAGCGGGCGGCCCCCCGTTGTGCGAGTGTTCTTGGGTGGCTTAGTGCTTGACCTGCCCTCATGACCAAGCACCTTCCCATAACATCCAAGCCAGATATCCAGCTTGCGCGGAGGGACATCCTTGGCTGCCTTCACCAGTTCCGCGAGCGTCTGCCGGTACTCTGGATACTGTTCCTCCATTTTTGACAAACACCCGGTGAGTGCAGCATCCCCATTTAACCGTAACCTCTCAATGTTCAACCCGCCAGCGAGCCTGAAACAATCCATCACTTTTGACCGCAGATTATCCGAACTCAGCTTCGTCTGCGCCAGACTGTTGAAGACCGCCTCCTCGCGAGGCTCACACCCACATTCTCGTCGGACGTTCACCAAAGTACCGGGACAGGCGGAGGAACTCTCGTCACGAGACCCAAGACTCTGCGCGAGACCAGGACGCACACCACACAAGAAAAACAAGATCCCACAGAGGGCTCGGCACCCGTATGTCATCTTTCCGTCCTCCGAATTGAAGCTCCGTTCAAAGATAGCAAGGCACTGAAGAAGTGTCTATTTTTCGGCCTTGTCATGACGATTCGCGACGTCGGCAAGTTTTCGAAACGCGGAGAGAACGAAAGCCTCCCCTCGTCGGTCTCCGATGGCCCGGAACAGAAACAGTGCTTCATCGAACCTCGCTCTGGCCTCCGATAACATCCCCGCACGTAGCGCCACTCCTCCTAGATACACACGCGTGATGGCCTCTCCCTGTCGGTCACGGGTAATCAGGAATAACGACAACGACGCATCGAGTCTTTCCCTGGCTTCCTTCAACTCCGATCTGCGAAGCGCTACTATTCCCAAGAACTGCAACGCGCTTCCCTGACCCTGTTTATCGCTGATAGCTTGGTAGAGCGCCAGCGCCTCTTCGAGCCTCGGTCTGGCTTCCATCAAATCCTCCATATCCAAAGCCAGATTTCCCAGGCTCCTCAAAACAGCCGCCTCGCCTCGCCGATAGTCAAGCGTCCGAAAGAGCGACAGCGCTTCATCGTACTTTCTCTTTGCCTCCTCGAAATCTCCCGCGAGCAACGCCAACTCCCCCAGCCCATGCAGGATGTGTGCTACTCCCGATGTTTGACCGACGGCTCGAAACAACAACAGTGCCTCACCGTATCTAGCCTTGGCCTCCTTGAAGGCCGACATGTCTCGCGCCAGATCTCCCAAACCCATCAGCGTCAACGCCAAGCCCAAGCGATCGCCAAGGACCGTGTATAGATGCAATGAATCTTCGTAGTACTTCTTGGCGTCCTCGAACTCCGACGTGGTATGCGCTAAATATCCTAGCCCACCCAGCATGTTCGCCTCCGCCCGTTGAAACCCCGTGGTACGGGCAAGGTGAACCGTTTCTTTCGCAAGCTCTTTCGCCTTCGTGGGCTCAGACGCAAAACCAAGTGCATCCACCAAGGACATACGACAATGCCACCACACGGCACTTTCTCTTTTCGCCAAGTGTTCACAACGACCGAGGTAGTCAGGGACTCTATCGAATCGCCCCGCCCGGTGCTCGGTAAGCCCCATGGCCAGGAACAGTTCTGCGGCACTCCTCGAGTCCGTCAGAAGTTGCTTGGAGGCACTTTGAAACAGCGGAAGCGCCCGCGCATAATCTTCCCGAACGTAGAAATGCAACCCAGCGACGAAGAGCGTGAGCCCCAGCGCATCTCCCGCTACTACTTGGGGCAGTTCCAGACCTCCCGAATCCAACACCGAAGCCGAGCGGAATTCGTCGCTATTACTTCCCATCGCTGGCCATCCCCACGCGGTGAGTGATGCACGTGCACAAAACGAACCGGGTTCATCCTTCGGCAATTTCACCTCTGCTACGATCCTCTCCGTGAGAATCCGTGCATTGTCGTTGGCTTCGAGGACAATGTTGATCAACGGTGTCCCTGTCCCACTCACAAGCGGACACACCGCATCTCCCCACAGGAGCAGGTCAGCGCCCGTCGCCCTTCCAACGGTGAGTGCTGCCGTCTCATCCCTGATGACGCACCCCAGGCGGCGCACGTCCATCTCCCGTGCTACTCGCGCTTGTTCAAACTCTCCCGCTTCAGGTAGAGAAACGCGACCCATATAATCCCTCAACAAGCGGTCCACCACATTGGCCGCCCTGCGCCCGAGTTCCGTATCCTCCGCACGCTCAGACCTGGGACGAAAATCAGCTATCACGAAGCGAGTCGCTCCCTTGCGCCAGGACACCTCGTGCGAAACCGTCTCTTCGTCACAGTAAACGGGAGTGTTCGTCTCTGCCCCCATCACCCCGTAGCGATCATGCATGGACCGACCGCTCCTCACGGGTCCCGTACATGCAGCTACCAGGATGGTAACAATCCCCATGATAAACACGCGCATTGATAGGGTATGAGATCTGCTGAAAAATGGCCTCATCTGACTTGACTTCATGATTGCTCAGACCTCGCGCCAATGCAGGATTAATAAGCTCGGCCCATACTATAAACCGTCATGCGCCCCACCAGCCAAATGCCCAAGTGTCCGAAGAAGCCGCGCATACCAGGACTCTGTTCGTTCACATCGACGCGAAGGGAGAGGGCACCAAGTCCCATGCCGCCTCTTTCGCGAGAAGGGATGGAGCCTCGGCGTCGTCACTTCAGCTCACTCACGCGCCCTCCGGCTCGGGGCTCGGCCACGCGATGAGCCCCGCCCGGTCGAGCAACTCGCGCACACGGGAGGTAAACGCCACGTGCTCGGGGTTGCCCGCCGTCATGGGCTCGGGGGAGAGGACGAGGAGCCACCCCAGCGTTCCCACCGGCTCGATGCGCACGGGCGCGGGTAGCGGGGGCAGCCGTCCCCGGCGGCGCGACAGGTATGTCAGCCAGCCCACCCGCACCTCGAACCCCCGCTTCTCCAACAGGTCCACCATCTCCGAGGAACTGGCCATGGCGAAGTCCGGGTCCCACGCGGTGGCCATGGCGGTGAGCACTCCGGTCAGAACAGAGGCACTCAAGAGCCGCTCCCGTATCGGGCTCTCCCGGGTCACTTTCAGCAGGCATGAGTTGGGGCCGCCCCAGGGAGAGTATCCACCACAGTGGATGCTGAGGTCCGTGGCCTCCTTCTTCGCATTCCACATCATCTGACTGAAGCCCAGGTCCTCGATGACCTGCTTACCAACGTCCGTGCGATTCCTGCCCTGGAGGAGCCACTTCTCCAGCGCCTCCACCTCTGTCCTGACAGGGTGGCCTGGCAACTCGCGGGGAAAGCCTCGACCCGCTCTGTACCACTGGACGAAGGAGGGGTCACACCGCGCCAGCATGTGGAAGAAGAGCTCCGCACGCCGCGCACACTCCAGCGCAGTCTCCTTGCGCACTCCCCAGTACGCGCCCACGTAGTAGTCCTCCAAGTCCTCTATCAAGCGTGCTCCTCCCTTAGCGCGTGGGTGATGTATGATGGATGGCGGTATTGTTCCATCCTCTTCGCGTGAACTCCTTCCGAAGGAATCCAGCAACTTTGGCATCAGCAACATGCCACGTCAGCGGCAAGCCCAACCGTCGAGCCATCTTCCATTGTTTCTCAGCTTGTTCCATCATCTGGTTATACTTCCCTGAGATCCTGTACCAGTACTTGGGAGTACCATCCGGGTTGAAGAAGGAGCAGTAGCCGGGACCCTTGGCTTCCAGCAGTTCCTTGCCATTGAAGCCGTCGAACTCCAACTCTTCAATCATGTACACATACCATGCTGGCCGCCCCGTTATCTGTTCCTGATACTCCCGGGCTCGCTGGGACTCCGTGGTGGGCTTCTTGTACGTCCACTTGCCGGGACCCTTCGCCACGGTCGTCTGGGCGGACTTCCCCTTCTTGCCGCTCGCACCTCCGGTGCGCCCCTGTCCCTTCCCCGCCATGTGGAGAAGGGAGAGGTCTCCCAGGGACATGCCCACCGTGGCGGTCGCGGCGCCTCCCGCCAGGGCGGATCCGCCCAGCACCAGCTCTCCCCTGGCCGTGAGGGACAACACCGGCAGTTCCGCCCCCAGCCCACCCATGCGCCCCACCGAGGCCTCCGCGCCCCCAAGCAGCATGAGCACGTGCGTGGACAGACGCGCCGCCTCGCGTATCTGGTCCTCCCTGGACATGGCCCCGTAGCACGCGAAGTACTCGGGTGAGGAGGCAATGAGGCTCGCCACCGTGGTGGGCAGTTGGGCCAGGTCCTCCACGGTGCGGATGGGATGGAGCAGGCACTGGGCCGTCGCCACCACCATTTCCCCCAGGGCGACCTGCGCCCCATCGAGCGCGGCGTTGAGCCAGTCCTTGCCCAGGCCCAACTCGCCAAGGGGCGGGACGTCCACCCGCCGCAAGGCCTCGTTCACCGGGTAGAAGACGCCGCCGCGCGAGAAGTAGAAGTCGCCCACCGCGAGGCGCCCCACCCGCCACTCGCCCTCCACGAGTTGGAGCTGCCCCAGGCGCTGCAGGGGCGTGCCGGTGAGCGCGGTCGCCAGGTAGCCATCCGGTCGCACCATCACCAGCAACCAGAAGCGCTCGGCACGCCACTTCAAGTCGGCGTACTCCACGCGCTCTCCTCCCGCGAGCACCTCGCCCAGCAGCCAGCACAGCACCCGGCGCGGGGCGAAGTTCCGGTAGGTCACGGGCGTCCTGGTCAACTGCTCCAGCAGTTGACGCGCCTGTCCCAGGTAGAGCGCCGCGCCCGCCGGGTGCCGGGCTTCTTCCCCGAGGCCACTGGCCTCCTGCACCACCTGGAAGGGGTCCGCCGTGTCCTCGAGGAATCCACCGGAGCCTCCCGCCGCCTCTCCGGGCATGGGTGTGGCCTCGGGCCGCCGAGGTGCGGAGCCCTCTCGGTACGAAGAGGCCCGCGAGTGGAGGCCAATCCCCGTGGTCAGGCTCCCGAGCGGAGCACCCGTGGCGCACCCGGCCAGGAGAACGACGGCGGCCAGGGCCAGCAGCGCCTCACGGCGGCCCACCTTCATGACATGTCCACTCCCGGGAACAAGCCCGCGAGTCTTTGACGGCAACATGAGAGACCCCCCGTTGGTCGTACCGCTCCAACAGGGTAGTCCCCATCCCTGACAGCTTCACGCGGGGGCGAGACGGTAGCGGGACTCGCCCAGGTTCTCCGGAGCGGACGCACCCGGCGGGTATCTCCACGTCCTCACGCAACGGAAGTCTCCCTCCTCCTGGAGCGTGAACTCGAGGGCGCAGGGCTCCAGGGCCACGGGGGCACGCACCCAGCCCGTGAGCGAGCTCTCACTCAAGGAGAAGCCCAGGGCCACGGGAAAGGAGTGGGGGTTGAGGAAGCGCAGGTCCTTGTAACCGTAGACCACGGTGGCGTCCGCCCCCAGGGGCGTATAGCGCGTGGCCTCCGTGTAGAGGTCCACCGAGTGCGGGAAGCGTTCGACGATCCGCAGGCCGGCCCGCAGCGCCAGCAGGTAGATCAACCCCGAGAGCTGGCAGAGGCCGCCCCCGTCACTCGCCTGGAGGTGCCCGCCCACCACGTTCCGGCCGGGCATGAAGCCGTGACGGTGCGAGGGGTTGCCCACCAGGGCCCAGAACGAGAACAGCCTACCCGGCTCGATGCACGGCTCCCCCAATCGATGGAGGGCCACGGTCAGGTTGTGCCGCTTCCCCTCCAGGTGAGACGACTGGCCCAGGGATTGGGTGACGGACACACACTCCTTCCACGTTCCCCCCTCGGCCCGAGGCCGGGAAGGGCGCCGGACCATCCGCCACCGCGCGCCTGTCCGCACGTCCACCAGCGCGCGACGGGAGGCCGCGATCCAGACGCGGACGGGAACCGGTACGAAGGGCCGGAGCAGTTCAAGCCCGCTTCTCAAGCTTCACCAGGTGATAGGAGGCCAGGTGTTTCAAGGGCGTCCGGGCCAGGAGCCGCTCCGCGGGCACGAGGGCCTTGCGCAGCGGGGAAGGGACACGGTGAATGGGAGCGAGCGCGATCCCCCGTTGACCGGTCCGCCGCCAGCGGCTCCCCAGGTGAGCCAGGAGCTGGGAGTCCTCGAGGGTCGTCGCCGCGTGCCACGGGTGTGACGCCGACGGGCCCGCGCGTCGACGGCGCAAGGCATTGGGGAGGTCGAACACCAGCAGCCCCCCGGGCCGCAGCAGCCTCCAGCACTCCTCCAGGATGAAGTGCAGGGTGCGAGGTCGCAGGTGCATGAAGAAGTGCATCGAGAAGATCGTATCGAAAGCGCCGTCCTCCACGGGGATTCGCCATGCGGGCGCCTGGTGGATGCGCTTGTCCGGCCACCGCTCCCGGGCGTGCCGTACCATCTCCGGACTGAGATCCACGCCCTCGCTCGCCAGCTCCAGGAATCGTCCCGTTCCACAGGCCAGGTCGAGAATCCGCGGCCCCACGAGCCACTCCTTCAGCAGCGACCGCTCGATGGCATCCAGGCATGTGCCATGGGTGTGACCGAAGCGGCTCTCGTCATAGGTCGAGGCGAGTGCATCGTAGTAGGCGACCACCTCACGAGCCTCGCCGAGCAGTTCCGCTGGCCAGTCGGCGGTGTGTTCGAACGGATCATTCGACGAGGGGGTCATGCGTGAACGGGGACCTATCATGCTTGCCCGATGGAGTAGAGTGGGCCGGTGACTGGGGGTCCAAAGATGCCGTCTCACAAGACGCGCTTCTCCGTGCCGGCAGCCAAGAAGTCCTTCCAGGTGGATCACCCCCAGGAGACGCTGGTCAAGGTCCTCAACAAGCCTCCTGCAACACGGGCTCGTATTCAGACAGTGGCAGAAGAGAGGGAGGAGACGGCGAAGGGGAAGTTGACTGCCTCGGCCCTGAACTCCGGGGTGAAACTCCGCCTCTTCCTTCGCTCCATGGACACGGCCTCTCGTGTAGCCGACTCATGGGGTATGTCCACTAAAGCGGATCAGTCCCATTCGCGGCGAACGTCGGTTTCGCGAACGTTGGCAGCGGCAACGTCACGCTCGACGGCAGCCCTTCCATGCTCCCTGTCCGCAGGAACGCGTAAACGGCGGCCTTGGCCTTCGCATCCTCGCGCAACAAATAGAACGTCCCATCGTGCCCACCCCGATGCACGACGATCGCATGTCCATGCGAGTAATAAGGCAGCACCTCCAGCGTGTTCTCGATCGGCGTCGACGTATCCCAGTCGCCGTGCACGAACACCACTGGAATGTCCGTCGGCACGACGCCGCGGAACGCGTCACCCATGTCGGCCGTAGGCCAGGCATCGGCGGCCGCCAGATACGGCGCGAAGTTCCATTCGCCCAGCACACCGACCGCCGGGTCGGTGCGCAGCCGGTGCGCGCGGGCCGGCGTGACGCCGAGGCTCGTATCCACCAGCGGACCGATGACCGCGCTCGTGCCCGCCTTGCGCCCCTCGATCGTGTCGCGCGCCCAGTCGTCGTAGTGCCGGCGATAGAGGCTGAGCACGAAGGCCGGCCATTGACTGGCATCGGCCGAACGCTCGACCAGCGCGTTCTCGAAATCGCCCACGCCGAGCGTCACCGATACCGGCTTGCCCGAGTCCTTGTCCGCGACGGAAACGACGGCCGGCGCGGCGGCGAGTCGCGCGTGCACGGCACGCAGGGCGGCCATCGTTCCGCCCTCGGGCAGATAGGGCTTCAGGCCAGGATCGCGGTCCGCGTCGAAGGCGATCCGCTGCATCGAGGCATACACGTGGGACGGCATGTCGTAGCCATGGTCGAGCGGCTCGACGCCGGAGAGGACCGCGCGCGCGACGGACCCGGGATGCCGCTTCATCACCGCGAAACTCCACTGGGAGCCGAAGCTGCCGCCGAACAACGTGATGTTGTCGTAACCGAGGGCCGCTCGCAGGTCGTCCACATCGTCGGCATACGCACCGATGTCGTATCCCGCGAGGTCCTTGCCCGGAAACGAGGCCAGCGCCCTGCGTGCCTTTGCCAGCGCACCGGCTTTCGACTGAGCGATCGTGGCTGGCTCATTCAGCGGATGGGCGTCCGTATTCACCTCCAGCATCTCGCCCCGAGAGGTGTAGCCACGCTGCTCGATCACCACCAGGTCGCCAACCGCGCCGAAATTGATCCACGACTTGAGGCGGCTACGACCCGCGTTGTCGGATGGGTCGAAGGCGCCGAGCACGGCGAGACCGGGGCCTCCGGGCAGCCAGAACACGGGCGGTGCTCCAGTGGGTCGCGGCGCGCGGATACGCGCGAACCCCACGCCAATGGCACGGCTACCTGCCTTGTGCCGGTTCTCCGGCACGTAGAACGTGCCGAGCTCGTAATTCACCGTCACACCGTCGGCGGTGGTGAGCGTACGGCTCTCGCTGACGAGGGATCCGACCTTGGGGGCTGGCTCCTTCCCCATCGCCGTCGCGGCGATTCCCATCAGGGACATGGAAACAACGAACTTCATTCCGTGTGCGAAAACCACCCTTCTCATGGTGCGCCCCTCGTTGTCGGTGTCCGCGAAAGCTCGCGTGCACACCGCGGCCAGTCAAGCGCACCGAGGGGGCTCATCCATCCTATCAATCCCAAACACGAGGCGGGACGTGCTGGGTGCGCCCGTTGGGTCGCAGCGGGAAGGCGCTCACGCGTGGACAGGTCCGTGCGAGAGCGCTCCCTCACTTCCGCCAATGCGAGCCTGGCTACTCGAAGATGGCCTTCACGTCATAGGAGCCACTGGTCCAGTCGGTCGCGAGGTACCACGTTCCCACTGTCGGGGTGGTCCAGCTGCACCCCTGCGAGACGCCCGTATTCGTCGAAGCACAGTTGTACTTCGTGCTCGAGGCGGGCTTGAGGCCCTGGACGTACAGGATGAGCTGTCCCGGGTCGCTCGACGTCTCCGTGGGGCCCCGGGTGGTGATGGTCAGCTTCGTCGCCCCCGAGGGCACCTCGATCTTGAACCGGCCGTTCCCGGTGAGTTCCGTCACGGCCACTCCATTCATCAAGGACGCGTAGGTCGTGTCGTCGTTCCAGCCATCGATGCCATCGTTGATGGTGACCATGTTTCCCCAGGACGCGGTCGCGGGCGTCTTGGATTTGATGGACACGCGCCGCTGCCCCGGGGAGCTGTACGAGAAAGAATCCGGGCACAGGGTGAAGCGGCCGGACGTCGTGCACGTGAAGACGTTGTTGTAGGACATGTCCGCGAAGCGCACGTCGGTCGGCGGATTCACGCCCGACTGGATGTCGACCCGCATCATGTCCGCGGCCGAAGGGATGGTGACGGAGAAGAGCTGGGCTTCATTGGGACCGATGTAGATGTTGGGAACCGGTGTGCCCAGCGTCAGCGGGATGACCTCGTTGGTGATGCTGTACCGGGCGGTCAGCACCACGTCCTTGAAGTCCGTCCTCCCCTCGACGCGGATGAGCCATGTCCCCGGTGCCGGGTTCTCGAAGACACAGACCTCCAGGTTGGTGGGGTCTTCGCTCCGGCAATCCGCTTCCGTGAGCGTCGGGCGGGCGCCCTGGCGGACGGCGAGGTCCGCATTGCCCCGGCCACCGGACATGCCCACCACCAACCGGTTCTTGCCCTGAGGCACCTCCACCTTGAAATACTGCACGGAGCCCAGGGCACCCTTGAACGCCACCACGTTCTCCCCGCTGGCCAGTGCCCTCACGCCCTCTCCAGGCGTTGTCGCGAAAGTCGTTACCAGGCGGGCACCCGCGAAGGACTGGGTGCCCCGGACGGCCACGTACCAGGTGCCCGGCCGCGGGTTGGCGAACTCGCAGTTCTCCTCGTTGTTGGGATGGGTGGACGCGCAGTCGGACGTCGTGCCCGGCGCCTCGCCGTACTTCACGTACAGGTCCGCGTTGCCCGTGCCGCTGCTGAGCATCACCCGGAAGTCGCTGAGCCCGGAGGGGACTTCGACCTTCCACACGCGCTCACTGGTCGGCGAACCCGCGAACGGCTGCTCCTCGAAGCCCGGCGTCAGGAGCGGGAGGGTGGAGGAGGTCGTCGCCCGGACGAGGCCCCGCAGCGCGGCCTTGCTCTCCACCAGGACGTACCACGCACCCGCCTGGGGATTGTCGATGACGCAGGTGCGGCCGGCCGGGACGTCGTTGTACGTCCAGGACGTCCCCTTGCACGTGAACAGGGACGTCGCGGGAACAGCCCCGTACCGGACATACAGTTGCGACGGGGTTCCGCCCTGGAAGACATGGTCCACGCGCAGCTGTGCCTGTCCCTGCGGAACGTCGATTCGCCAGTACCGGAACTCCCGCAGCGCGCTGGCGGTGAAGGCCACGGGAATGCCATCCGCCAGCGGGGAGACCGGGCCGCCCCCGTACCACGCGGCCAGCATGCCGTAGACGATTCCCGTCGTGAAATACACCGTGACGTAGTAGCGCCCGGGCAGGGGATTGGCCAGCGAGCAGGGAGTCCTGCAACCGTCGCTGAGGTTCGTCGGCCACGTGCCGTGCTTCACCATGGCCCAGTTGCCGTACTCGTTCGTGAGCGTGAAGTTGGCCTCCGACTGCCCGTCCGGAACGTCGAAGTAGTAGTGGAGGCTCTCGCCGCCGTACTGCACCGGCTGGTCCTGCGACAGCGCATACACCGGGGGATATCCCGCGGAGAATTTCAGGCCCGAGAACGAGGTGAAGCCGCGCACCAGGATGTACCAGGTGCCTGGCGCCGGAGCCTGGAACCTGCAACCGGTGCCGCAGGCCGTGCCCTGCCCCCGCTTCGGTGGAGTGCCCTGCTGGACGAACATCTCGGCGATGCCCGTCCCCTGCGTCGTCTGGACGTTCAGGTACGGCAGGCCCTCGGGAACGGTGATGGAGTAGTAGCGGTCCTCGACCGGGCTGCCGGAGAGGCCGGTCACCTGCTGATAGTTCTGCAGCGGTGTCACCGTTCCGTTGCTCGTGGAGGCCACCACGCGGGCAGTCAGATTCAGGCTGTAGAGCGCGGTGTCCGCCCGGAGTATCAGGTACCACGTCCCCGCTTGTGGATTGTCGAAGGTGCACGAAGCGGGGCCGCTCGAGTAACTGGCGAGACAATCCACCGCGCTGCTCCCGGGGAACGGGTCTCCCCGCTGGACGTAGAGCGAGCGGATGACGGACGAGGTTTCCACCACGAGCCGGGACTGCCCCGAGGGGACGTTGAGCGTGTAATAGACCAGGTCATCCCTCGCCGCGCTGATGCCCGTCACCGTCTGCCCATTCGTGAGCGCCACGGGCGTCTTCGCCGTTCCGGTCACCCAGGGGAGGATCTGCGTCGGAGACTTGTTGGTCGTCAGCAGGACGTAGTACCGGCCCGCCTTGGGCTTGAAGATGTCACACGTGACGTCGCAGTCGTAGAGCGTATCCGTGGGACGGGCGCCCAACCGTGCCCTCACCGTGCTGGTGCCCGAGGAGTCGATCTTGAACCGGCCCTTTCCCGCGGGGACGTCGACGAAGAACATCGTCGGCTTGTTGGAGTAGTGGAACAGATTGACGTTGGGGGCGAGCGGCAAGGGCTGATTGAAATAGACGACCAGCTTCGCATTGTCGTACGCCGACTGGCCTTCGACCCTCACGCTCCAGGTGTCGGCGGCTGGAGCCTGCACGTTGCACCGCTCCTCGTTGTCGCTCCCGCGTGAGCTGCAGTCGTAGAGGATGTTGGTGGGAATCTCACCGCGTTTGACGGCCAGGTTCGCGTTGCCGGTGCCACCCATCAGCGCGAAGGAGACTTCCGAAAGACCGGCGGGAAGGTTGACGTAGAAGTAGGTCAGCGAGCCGGTGGCTCCGCTGAGCGTGATGGGAATGCCGTCCTTGAGCTCCGTTCCAGGCAGCGTGACGGCGCTCGCCACCTGGGATTCGAGGGGGGGAGGATCTCCGGTTCCTTCCGTGCGGCCGCAGCCCACGGCCAAACTCCACATGAGTCCAACGAACAGGACACCGCGACTTTCGATGCGCATGGTTTCGTTCCTGGGACCTTCAAGTCCTCGAGATGCGGCGAGGACGGATTATTCACGGAAGGTCCGACATGAACGATCACGCGGAGTGAGGGATGGAGGAGTTCCTCCACCTGCCACCTGGTCACCGCTCCGAGAGGGTCGTGCCTGAAAGGCGTTCACCCAGGCTCCAGAGGCGCCGGGCCGCTTCGGGGTCGACGGCATAGGGCATCACACCGGTCTGCCGCGCCGATCCCTCGAGCTCCCCACCGGCCACGGCCTTCTCATCTTCCACCCGGGCGATGTCGCAGTTCTCGCAGTAGACGCCTCCCAGACCGTCGAGCCGCGGGCTCGTCGCGCACCAGACGCTGGTCGCGGCTCCCTGCGCGACCGTCTTGATGTTCCTCGATGGGTCGACAATGGGATCGCCGTGCGCGTCGAGGACGCCAACCGCCTGGAGTTCCTCGCGCGTGAGATGTTTGCCAAGACCCGTGGCCACGATGCTGCCCGGGTGGACGGAAAAGGCACGCACCCCATACGACTTGCCACGCGCGTCCAACTCGAGCGCGAAAAGGATGTTGGCTGTCTTCGATTGCCCATAAGCCGCCCAGCGGTCATAGGTCCGCCGCTCGAAGTGGGGGTCCTCTAACACGACCGGAGAGTAGTGATGGCCCCAGGAGGCTACCGAGATCACTCGCGCCCCGTTCGCCTGGCGCAGGGCGGGCCAGAGCCTCGCCACGAGCTGGAAATGACCCAGGTAGTTCGTCGAGAACTGTGACTCATATCCCCGTGCATCACGCGCCAGGGGACACGCCATGATTCCCGCGTTGTTCACCAGGAGGTGCAGCGGTTGGCCAGTCGCCAGGAACCTCCCGGCGAAGGCGTCGATCGAGGCGGGGTCGAGCAGGTTCATCACTTCGTACTCGACGTTGGCGAGCCCCTCGAGCGCGGCCCGGGCAGTGTTGGGATTCAGGGCCGGGACGATGACCCTGGCGCCCGCGGAACCCAATACCCGCGCGGTCTCCAGACCGAGGCCAGAATCGCCTCCCGTGACAATGGCGATCTTGCCGGTCAGGTCCCGGCCGTGGATGACCTCGGCCGCCGTGGATGCGGCACCGAAGCCAGACTCGATTGGAATTTGGGGAGTAGACATGAGCGAGAGATACCCCCGTGTCTCCGAATTTTTAATGCTTGAACGTCCTGAAAACATGCGTGATCGTTCGAAGATGAGCGATGATCCTTTCTCCGACATCCTCCGGCTCGCGAATCCCCGCTCGGTCTTGTCGGGCGGCTTCACGGCTGGAGGTTCATGGGCGATCCGCGTTCCGGCGCCCGAGAACATCAAGTTCTTCGCGCTCGTGAAGGGTGAATGCCAGCTTCGCATCGATGGTGAGAGGGCTCCCGTGCGAGTCGACGAGGGAGATGTGGTCTTCATCTCGGCGCAACGCTCCTTCGTTCTCTCGAGTGATCCACGGGCCATCCCAAAGGACGGGACGCGTGTCTTCGCCACGAGCACCACCCGGTTCCCGAAGCTGGGCGAAGGCGAAGACTTCTTCCTGCTCGGCGGACACGTGCGCATCGACGCGGCGAGCAGCGGCCTTCTGGAGGAACTGCTGCCCTCGCTGATGCATGTTCGAGCCGCCTCGCCGCAAGCGACGATGTTGAACTGGCTCATCGACCGGCTCGTTCACGAGCACGAGACGAACCTCTCGGGGGTCAGCCTCACGTCGGAGCTGCTCGTCCAGCTCATGCTCGTGCAGACCCTGCGCGCGCATCTCGCGACAGCCAGCACCCTGCCAGCCGGGTGGCTCCGGGCCATGGGCGATCAGCGAATCGCTCCGGCGCTCCGGTTGATGCATCGCGAGCCAGGTCACCCCTGGCGGCTCGAGGAACTCGCCAGGGCGTCCGCGATGTCCCGGACCCACTTCGCCGTGCACTTCAAATCGGTCGCCGGGATCTCGCCTCTGGCCTACCTGACCGCATGGCGGATGCGTCTGGCCCAGCGGGGATTGCGAGACGAGGACGCCTCGGTCGCCGAGCTCGCGCGGTCGTTGGGCTACACGTCGGAGAGCGCGTTCAGCAACGCCTTCAAGCGCGTCACGGGCCGTGCACCCAAGCACTACCGGAGCGCGGCGAAGCTCCACGCGCGAGCGGGCGCGCCAATCCCGGCTGTTCCCGCGCCGTGATGGCAGCGCCGTCCCACGGGCGGCGAACCCGCCGCCCGGGCCGGGACTTGAATCAGAGCGGCGGGTGGGCGGGCAGCCGCCTCACGGCGAGAGGGGCTCGTCGAGCGGGAGCAGATAGCGCTGGGACACCCAGTGGGCGATCTTCTCGCCGAGGCTCGCGCCCACCTCTCCCGAGTGGCGGAAGTGCATGCCGCCCCAGATCCGCGCGCCCACCACCTCCTGGACGGCATCCGAGACCTGGAGGAACGTCCGGGTGCTGCAGCCCGCGCTCGTGACGCGCAAGGGCTGCGCCAGCCGGCCGGGGAAGAACTTCGCGAGCACGTACACCCCGGAGCCGCTGACCATGGGATGGCCCGCCGGGTACTCCTGGTTCGGAGGGGTGGTGAGGAAGGGCGTCCAGTTCGGGTCGACGCTCTGCCGAATCACGGTGATGGGGCGCCAGAAGTTCCACGTGTTCTTGTTCTCGATGTTGGAGATGATCGCATCGGCCTGCGCGAGCGCGAGGAGCGCGAAGATGCGAGCGCTCTCGTACAGCCCGGTACCGTGATCCCGGACGAGCTGCTGGGCGATGAGGCCGGGCGAGCCGAAGTTGCTCTCCGCGCACGTGCCCCACCAGTGCGCGGCGAGCGACTGGTCCGCGGTGCGCACCTTGCTCTGGCTGTCCCCATAGGCCCAGGTCTCCACGACATCGCTCCAGAACCGAATGTTGGTGAGGTCCAACGGAGGGGGCGACATGAACTGCGAGGCCTGGGTCATCGTCCAGGGCGTCACCCGGTTCCACCAGTAGAAGGGCGGGAGGTTGTTGGACGGCCAGGGCGGCACGGGCCGCCAGACGCCGGGCGCGGGAGTGGGAAAGGTGTACTGGACCTGGTCCGGGTTGTTCCAGCCATCGTTGGCGCGCGCCGTCCAGAGCTGCTCCGCCGCCGCCTCGCCCACCCGGATTCCCTCCGTCTTCGCGGGACCGTCCGGAATGGACGCGAGGGTGGTGGCGTGGAGCGTGTCGATCTGCCCGAGCAGCGTGGTGTTCTCCGGGTGGACGGTCTGGGTATAGCTGCGCAGCATCCAACGCGCGGCGGCGGAGGCCGCGGCCTCAGGGGAGGCACCGGCGGAGGCGGGCACGGGAGGCAGATAGGTGGTGTATCGCCGCGAGCCGGGAATGGAGTTGAGCGCGTCATGCATCGCGACGTGCATCAGGGCCGCGCCGCGAGTGTGGGGCGTGAACCTCGGCGTCGGCTCGAGCCTGAGCATCAGGTGGTTCCAGTCGGCGACCACATTGGCCCGGGCCGTGCCGGGCGCGGCGGCCAGCAACCCCACGAGCAGCACCGTGGCCAGGGCTCCCTGGCGGTGACGCGGATTGCCCCGCGGCCTTCTCTCCCAAACTCTTCTCACTGCGACCAGGACGTGCATCATCGGAGTTTCTCCCAGAGCCATATGCGTTCGTACGTTCATGAGACAGCCAGCGCGGTGAACGTCCGCGCGTGAGCTGGCGCATCAGGCCCCCCCTGTTCCCACGCCATGATGACAGCGCCGTCCCGCGGGCGGCAAATCCACCCGGAGAACGCGTCGCACCGCTACACCAGCGGCAACAGCAGTGTGGCCGTGGCCCCCCTGCCCGGCCCTTCGCTCTCCAGCGAGAGCTGCCCGCCCAGCATCCGCGCTGCCAGTGCGCTCGAGTGCAGGCCCAGGCCATGTCCACCCTCACGGGTGGTGAAGCCCTGGGTGAAGAGATGCTCGCGGAGCTCCGGCGCGATGCCCACCCCACTGTCCACCACCTGGATGCGCGCCATGTTGTCCGCCGCGTCGAGCCGCACGTGCAGCTGCCGCTGGCTGGTGGGAATCGCGCTCATCGCGTTCTTGGCGTTGCTGATGAGGTTGATCAGGATCTGCAACACCTTGTGCTTGTCCACCCGCACCGGGGGTAGTGCGGACAGCGACTGGACGATGTGGACGTCCTGTCGCTTGAGCGCGGGCAGCTGGATGCTCAAGGCGTCCTCGACGAGGCGCGACAAATCACACTCCTCGGTGAGCAGCGTGCTGCGGGCGTAGGTCTGCTGCACCTGGACGATGGCCCGCACGTGCTCGATGTGCTTGTTCATCGCCTCCAGGCCCTCCTGTAGCGTCGCGTGCTCGCGGAGCAGCTCCTCGGCGAGGCTCGAGAGATAGTTCGGCAGCTGGTTGCCGATGGGGTCGCGGGTGAGGAAGTCCGCCAGGGCTCCCTCGTGCTGCTCGAACATCGAGGAGACCTGCTTCACCCGCAGCATGCGGGAGGTGCTCACCGTCTGGGTCAGCACCTGGGCGTTGATGACGGCACTGGTGAGAACGTTGCCCACGTTGTGGAGCACGTTGGTGGCCACCTCGGCCATGCCCGCCGCGCGCGCCGTGTCCACCAGCTGGGCCTGGGCGTGCCGGAGCTCGCGTGTGCGCTCCTCCACCCGTTTCTCCAGCTCGTCGTTGGCGCGGCGCAGGGCGCTCTCGGCCTGCTGGAGTTCCGTGTACAGCCGCGCGTTCTCCAGGGAGATGGAGGCCTGGGAGGCGAGGTGGCCGAGCAGGGAGATGCGCGCGGGAGTGAAGGCGTTGCTGGCCAGGCAGTTCTCCAGGTAGAGCACCCCCCGGAACTCCTCCTGGCGAACCAGGGGCAGGCACAGCACCGAGCGGGCCTCGCCGCGCCGCAGCCACGCATCGGCCGCGAACGGGTGGGGCTGAGAGGCATCTCCGATGAGCACGTGCTCCCGGGTGCGCCGGACGTAGGAGAGCAGGGTCCACGGCAGGCGCTCGTCCCGAGGGCCGGCGACGGGCCCCTCCGGCGCGGGGTCCGCGAGGGCCACCACCGACAGCTTGTCGCCCTGTGGGAACAGCAGGGCGCCGCGCTGGGCACCGGCGTTCTCGATGGCCACCCGCAGCAGCGTGTCCCCCAGCTTGTCCAGGACGATCTCCCCGGAGATGGCTTGCTGGGCCTTCACCAGGGTGAGCGCGTCGAGGTGCGTGGAGCTCGTGTCCGTGCTGGTCTCCTCCGAGGACGGGAGGACGGGCGGGTGCGCCCATTGGGCATCCAGGTGCTGGACCTTGCCCAGGGCGCCCCAACGCAGCCAGGCCTCCCGTGCCTTGCGGGCGTAGGCCTCGGCGATGGTGGGCACCTCGCGCTCGGACCAGAAGCGCGACGCCAGCTCGCTGGCCAGGGCCAGGTCATGGATGCGCCCCTGCTCGCGCGCGGCCTGGATGGACTCTTCATAGGCACGCAGGGCCTCGGCCTCATGGCCCAGCAGGCGCGCCAGCTCTGCGGACACCATGCGCTCGAGCGCGCGGAAGTTCTCGGGACAATGGCTCGTCCACTCCGCCAGCCGCGCCTGGTGCTCGCGGATCTGTTCGAGGGCCGGCCCCCGCTCCTCCGGTGTCATCTTCCCGAAGCAGGCGGCCAGGGTCAGGGCATGGAAGAAGTGGAATTGCAGGAGCTGGACGCGGCCCAGCAACGACCAGCTCAGCTGGGCGACCCGGTCCGCCGCCTCTCGCGCCTCGTCGTACGCCCCGCTCAGGAAGCGTGACTGCATCTTGACGAGCCAGTACATGCACCGGGCGATGCTCGTGCGCTGCGGGGTGAGCCGGGCTTCGAAGGCCGCCTCGGTGAAGTCCTCTCCGTCGAGCGACTGGAACGAGACGGTGCGTCCCCGGAGCTGCTGGGTGAGCCGCTGGTAGACGTGGACGACGTCCCGCACGTCCACGAAGCCACTCATCCGCGCGAAGTCCAGCCGCGCCACCGACTCCTGGTAGACCTCCTCCAGGGCGTGCCCCAGGGTGAGCCGCTGCGAGACGATGTGCGTGCAGCAGAAGCCGGCGATCTGGAAATCGCTGGCCTGGAGCGCGTACTGGAAGGCCGCGCGCAGGCTGTTCAGGGACTCGGAGATGGGCTGGAGCCAGTGGCTGAGCATCCCCATGCCGAAGAGCGCCCTGCCCCGGAGCGCGGCCACGTCGTAGCGCTCGGCGAGCGCGCACGCGAGCTGGCCAAACTCCAGGCTCTCCTGGTAGCGCTTGAAGGCGAGCCCCAGCACCATCCCATATGTGGAGTACCCGTGGACGGAGGCCGGCGTGTTGCCATGCCGGATGCTGAAGCAGACCAGCTTGCAGAGGTGGAGCAGGTACAGGTGCCGGTCCGTGTTGAGCGCCGACGTGTTGAGGGCCACCAGGAGGCTCATCGTCGCCTCCTTCACCGGATCGCTCAGGCGGGGCAGTTCCACGAGGCTGGCGATGGACCGCTCTCCCAACAGGGCCCCCACCTCCGCCTGGGCGGCCACCACTTCCTCCCAGGAGGGGTGCGGTGGGAGCGGCATCCCCATCATCGCCAGGCCCTCCAGGAGGCTATCGACGGCCACCTGGTTCTCGCCGGCGGCCACGTGCAGGTCGCACTTGAGCCGGTAGAGCGCGGCCATCTCCGCCGGAGTGCGCGGGCGGCCACGGAGCTCCTCCACCATGCGGCGCGCCTGGGCGGCGTTGCCGCTCATGAACTCACAGCTCGCGAGATCCAACCGGAGCTTGAAGGCCAGCGTGTGATCCACCTCCCAGGGATCTCCGGGGAGGAGCTGGAAGGCCATCGCCAGATAGGTGATGGCCGAGCGGTAGGCGGTCGACGCCTTGGCCCTCGCGCCGGCCTCGGCGTTCAGGCGCGCGACGCGGTGGCACTCCTCGGGATCGGTGAGCAGCTCCGCGCCGGTATTGAGCTGCCCCACCACCTCGAAGAGGTTCTTGCGTACCTCCTCCGGCGACAGACTCGCCAGCAGCAAGCGGCCCACGCGCAGGTGGACGGCCTTGCGCTGCGCCTCGGGGATGAGGCTGTGGGCCGCCTGGTGGATGCGGTCGTGGAGGAAGCGGTACTGCTCCGGGCCGGTGGTGGCCAGCACGCCCTCCTGGAGCGCCAGCTCGAGGCCCTGTTCCACCTCGCCCGGCTCCTCCAGTCCCGAGATGACCAGCAGGGTGCGCAGCGAGAAGGTGTTTCCCACGCAGGCCGCCAGCCGCAACAGGTGCTGCGTCCGGGGGGGGAACTGGCGCAGCTTGGCCACCATGAAGTCGACGACGTTGTCGGAGTAGCCCTTCTGCCGGGCGCCCTGCTCGTCCCAGCGCCAGGAGCCCTCGGGCGTGCGCACCAGCAGACCGTCCTGGTGGAGCGTCTGCAGGAAGCGCAGGAGGAAGAAGGGGTTGCCTCCGGTCTTCTCTCGCGCCAGCGCCGCCAGCGGCCCGACGAGTTCCGCGCTCGCGCCGGGGAGCGTGTCCATGACGAGCCGCCGGACATCCTCGAGGCTCAGCGGCTCGAGCTGGACGTGGGACATCCGCGCGCCCGCCCGGCGCAGCTGCTCCAACGTCTGCGCCAGCGGGTGGGAGGAATGGACCTCGTTGTCGCGATAGGCGGCGATCAGCAGGAGCGGCGGTGTCTCCGGGTGGGTCAGCAGATGCAGCAGCAGCTGGAAGCTGGCCAGATCGGCCCACTGGAGATCATCCATGAAGAACACCAGCGGGTGCCCCAACGTGGCGAAGACGCCAAGGAACCGGCAGAGCACCCGGTGGAAGCGCTGCTGGAGCTGGGAAGGCGGCAGCTCCTGGACGGGGGGCTGTCTGCCCGCGACGAGCTCGAGCTGCGGGACGAGGTCCACCAGCACCTGACCCTGGCCTTCCCAGGCGTCGCTCAGGCCCTGACGCCACCGCGCCAGCTCCTCATCGGTGCCGCCGAGCAACTGCCGCACCAGTCCCTGAAGGGCCATCGCCACGGTGGCGTAGGGGATGTCCTGCTGGAACTGGTCGAACTTGCCGCTGAGCAGGAAGGAGCGCTGCCGCACCACGGGCTTGTGCAGCTCGTTGACCACCGAGGACTTGCCAATCCCCGAGTAGCCGCTGACCAGGACGAGCTCCGGGCGGCCGCGCTCGGCGACGCGCTCGAAGGCCTGGAGCAGGACCTTCGCGTGGCTGTCGCGCCCATAGAGCCGCTGGGGGAGCTGGAAGCGACTGGGGTAGTCGTGCCGGCCTGGAACGAAGTCCTCGAGCACCCCCCGGCTCAGCCCCTCCCGGCATCGCTCGAGATCGGCCTTGAGTCCCTCGGCGCTCTGGTAGCGCTCCTCGGCGACCTTGGCCAGGAGCTTCATCACGATGGCGGACAGGACGGGCGGCAGCCCCTGCACCCGTGCCGTCAGGGGCCGCGGGGCCTGCGCCATGTGGGCGTGGAACCACTCGAGCGCGTCGCGACCCTGGAAGGGGCGCTGGCCCGCCAGCAGCTCGTAGAGGGTGATGCCCAGGGAGTAGAAGTCCGTGCGGTAGTCCACCGAGCGGTTCATGCGCCCGGTCTGCTCCGGGGACATGTAGGCCAGCGTGCCTTCGACCAGGGAGGCTTGCGTCACGTCCACGTGCTCGACGAGCTGGAGGCTGGCGATGCCGAAGTCGATGAGGCGCGTCTCCCCCGAGGGCGTGAGGATGATGTTGGAGGGCTTGATGTCCTTGTGGACGATGCCGCGGCGATGCAGCTCCGCGAGCGTCGAGGCCACGGCGATGGCCAGGTCCACGGCCCGGGTCACCTCGAGCGGCTCGCCGGTGGACTCGGACAGGGGCGTGCCGTCCACGTCTTCCAGGAGGAGCACCGGCCGGCCCTGGAGCTGCTCACACGCGTGGGCCCGGATGACGCCGCGCACGTCCTGGAGCCGTTGCAGAATGCCGAACTCGCGCAGGTAGCTCTCGCGCTCACGGGGGCCAGGGGCTGAAACCCGCGGCGTCTTGAGAATGAGCCGCAGACCATCGGCACCGCGCACCGCGCGAAACAGCAGGCTCGTGCCCGTGGTCTTGAACGCCCCGAGCAGGGAGTAGCCAGGAATATTCAGCATCCAGGCAGAGCCTAGCGCCTTGGGCGCGCCTCCTTGAAGTGCCTGGAGCCTCCGAGCGGGCAAGCGCCATGCCCCTGTCCACGACCCTCCTCCGCGCCCACCCGCACCCTGCGTAGCTCCCGAACCATCCACCAGAGAAGGACTCCGGCGGAAGTGTCTCCGGCGGAAGTGTCAACCGACACGTCGGGCGCCCGGCGACTTCAACGTGCCGCCGCCACGGAAGGTGGAGCGAGCTCGCCGTCGAGCCACGTCCGCAGTTGCGTGAGCGCGTCGCTGAAGCGGGCGTGGCCCACCTCCGGCTCGAGGTCCTGGTTGGCGCGCAAGGACTGGTTGGGAATCCGGCCCTGGAGCCAGGCATCGCACAGGGAGTCGATGAGCAGCACGTGCTCCTTCTGCACGGCATCCATGCCGAGCTCCGAAACCCGCTGGTAGAAGCCGGGATCGATCTTCTCCGGGTACATCCAGCGGCCGTTGCGCTTGACGGGACGCAGGACGGGACTCAACCGGATGACCGGCCCATCCTGGACGACGTCGCCCTGGTCGCGGGGCAGCCGGTGTCCCAGCGTGACGTGCGCGATGAAGCTGGCGGAATCCGGCGGGTCATCGATGATGCAGAGCGCCGCCTTGCGGATGTCACTGGCGAGGCCCGGCTCCTCGGGGGTGTGCAAGAGCCGCTTGTCCTCCACCTCTCCGGTGGCATCCGGAGGGAGGGACAGCACCATGCCCGTGCCCAGGCTGAGCACGCGAAGGGTGGAGGGATCCACTCGCGCCGCGCCGTCGCCCATGTGGCTCAAGGCCTCCACCACTCCGGCCATCGTGGGGTTGTTGTAGCCCCCCATGGCCCCGTCCCAGAAACGCCGCTCCAGGAAGGTGGCGGGCTCATCGAAGAAGGTAATGGGCGCGTTGCTCGAGGCATGCACCGCCTGGGCGAAGGTCGGGTTCTTCGCTGGCGAGCGCGAGGCCGCCGGGCTTGCCGGCCGGGTCCGGAAGAAGATGGCACGCCGACGGTCATAGTCGAACGCGGTGATGATGATGTCCGCCAGGCCCTGACCGGCACGAGCCTTCCACTCCTCCATCGTCAGCCGGGCGAAGCCCTCCAGCTTCGACTCCGAGAAGGTCCGCTCGAGCCCCTCCAACTTCTTGCGCGCCGCGTAACGCGCCTCCAGATCCTGGAGCGCGGGAATGGCCGCCAGCATGCGCTGGTACCACGGCCGCTCGACGAAGATGCTCCGGCGCTTCGCCTCGTCGCGAAAGAGTTGCAGCAGTTGCCCCAGGGTGAAGTCCGCCGCCAGCCCCGCGGCGACGATGCTCCCTCCCGAATTGGCCACGACGAGCTGGAATCTCCGAAGCACCTCATGGCCGCGCGCCTCGGGACCGAAGAGTTCAATGAGCGCCCGGACCTCGATGAGTGCCCAGGTGCCTCCTCCATCCAGCGAGAGAATCTTGAAATGCTCCATGGTGCGCCCCCTCATGCGAAGGACACTCGCAGGACGGCCTTGAGTGGAAGCAGGCCCGGCTCCGGACGTCGGCTCCCGAACGGCAGCATGCCTGGATTCGAGGCGATGACGGCTCTCCCCGAGCCTCGGGTGACCGGTACCCAGCAAAAACCCACCCGGTCCGAGCACCCTCGAGCAGAAGATGCTGGACCGAGGACGGAAGACGTACCCTCGGGAGCACGGCCCCACGGAAGGCCAGCTCCTTCCCCTTTGACGGGCTGGAGTTACCCCTTGGCGGAATTCTGGAAGAAGCTCGGCCGTGGCTTCGCTAGAACGCTCCATGCCTCTGCCCTCGGGATTCGGACAATGACCTCCAGGATGTACCAGAGCCTGATGCTGCTCGGGCTGTTCATGGCCCCAGGCGCCTGCACGTGCAAGAAGAGCGACGAGGAACTGCTTCGCGAATACGAGTCGGGGAACGAGCCCTTGCCCGAGTCGCTCAAGCCCATCGAACTGACGCTCTACGGCTTGAACTACACCGACCTCTATATCAGCAGCTTCTCCGTGTCGGGCATTGGAGGGGCCGACATTCCCGTTAGTTCTCCTACTGCCGGAAGCAGTGGCGGCGTGTGCTGCATCCCCTGGTATCCCGGTGCGGCCCTTCCCATCCCCATCAAGGTTTCCTGGACACGGGACAACATGCGCCGCTGTGAGAAGGAAGTCATGATCACCGGCCCCGTACCTCCGAATCCAGAGAACTTCGCGGTGCATTTCTTCCCCGACGGGCACATCGAGATCGAACTCACGGAAGACTATCCAGAACTCAAACTGCGACTGGAGCGATACAGCCCGACACAGCGCAAGCAGTCCGGCAACGCTGTATTGGACGAGCAAGTCGCCAAGTGCAAGAATGTCAACTCCCAGTGACCAGAAGAACCAGGGTAACCGTTCACCGACCCGGCTCGGTTGAGGAGGAGGCAGAGGAGAGGTGACCGCAGAAGTGGTGCTGGACAAGGGGACGGCAGACGTGGTGTAGCAGAAGCATGGCCGAGGTGGACCCCCGAGACGTGCGCATCGCGCAGTTGGAAGCGATGGTGGCGGAGCGAGACGCGCGCATCGCCGAGTTGATGGCGAAGGTGGAAGCACTCACGGCGCGGGTGGCGGAATTGGAGGCGCGCCTGCGCCAGGATTCGAGCAACTCCTCGAGGCCGCCGTCCTCCGATGGGCCCGGGACGAGGCGCCAGCCGAAGAGGCCCACGGGCCGCCGTCCGGGAGGCCAGCCTGGACACAAGAAGCATGAGCGCGCGCTGTTACCGCCCGAGCAGGTGCAGCACGCCGTGGAGGTGGTGCCCCGGGAGTGCAGGGGTTGCAAGCGACAGCTGCGGGGGCAGGACAGCGCCCCCCGGCGTCACCAGGTGGTGGAGGTGCCGCCCCTGTCAGCCATTGTCACCGAGTACCGCTGTCATGCATTGCAGTGCCCTGAGTGCGGGTGGTGACGCGCGGGGAGGTGCCCGCGCACGCGCGCAGCGTTTTCGGTGACAGGCTCGCGGCGCTCGCCTCATTGCTGGTGGGCAAATACCGCCTGTCCAAAAGGCTGGTGAAGGACGCCTTGTCGGACATGCTGGGGGTGGAGTTGTCGGTGGGCAGCGTCAGCAACCTGGAGGGCGAGATGTCGGAGGCGCTCGCGCCAGCGGCAGCCGAAGCCCTCGACTACGTGCGAGCCTCGGAGGCAGCCAACGCCGATGAGACGGGATTCGCGCAAGGACGAGAGGGCGGCCGGGCTGGCCGCGCCTGGCTGTGGGTGGTGGCCAGTGCGCTGGTGGTTGTGTTCCACATCGCCACCAGCCGCGGCGGCAAGGTGGCCCGCCAACTGCTCGGCGCGGACTTCGCGGGCTTCCTCACCACCGACAGGTGGAGCGCCTACGAGTGGGTGGATGCGGGGCTGCGCCAGCTGTGCTGGGCACACCTCACCCGCGACTTCCAGGGCTTCATTGACAGAGGAGGACGGGGCGGGCGGATAGGCCGAGAACTCATGCGTGAACGCAACCGCTTCTTCAAGTGGTACCACCGCGTGCGCGACGGCACCCTGGCACGCGAGCACTTTGAAGAGCGCATGCGCGAGGTGGAACACAGAGTCGGCCAACTGCTGCGCGAGGCGGCGCGACGGGCGGAGAAGAAGACGGCTGGCATGGCCCGGGAAATCCTTCAGTGGGAGAAGTGTCTCTGGACGTTTGTCGATGTGCCAGGCCTCGAGCCCACCAACAATTTCGGCGAGCGCTGCATCCGGCACGCCGTCATGTACAGGAAGACGTCCTTTGGCACGCAGAGCGAGGAGGGCAGCCGCTTCGTGGAGCGCATCTTCACCGCCACCACCACCCTCAAGTTGCAGGGCCGTGACGTGCTTGCCTTCCTGACCGATACCCTCGCCGCGCACCGCCGCGGCTTGCGCGGGCCTTCGCTCCTTCCTGCCTTGCCCGTATCTCAGCTCGCGCTCGCTGCCTGAGTCGGTGAACGGTTACGAACCAGGTACTTTCCAGTCTGAGCAAGTCCGTCGCGTTCTTGAACATGCGCAGCAGCAAGACCGCACGAGCACTCGGGGCCAAAGGAAACAGTGCCCAGAAGCCCTCTCTCTCCAGTGGAACACACGTCTCCATCTTCTTCGATGGTACGGGAAACAATCTGGAAGCAGACCGTGACACCGGAGAGCACAGCAACGTGGCTCGGCTCTTCCTGGACCATCTTGAAACTCCGGAACAAGGCATATACCGCCACTACGTGCCAGGTATTGGAACGTATTTCCGGGAGATAGGAGACCCCGGCGGCGAACTCCTGGGCAACGGAGCGGGAGGAAAGGGTGAAGACCGGCTCAAGTGGGCGATGGCCAAACTGGAGAAATGCCTTGCCCGGAGCAATGGCCGACAAACGCTCCATCTCGCGCTGTTCGGATTCTCGCGTGGCGCCACGCTCGCACGCGCATTTGCCCTGCGCATCGCACAGAAATGCCAGCGCCGTGGAGATGGCGTCTGGCTCATCACACTGGGTCAACGCACGTCGCCCATTCGCCTTTACTTCATGGGGCTGTTCGACACCGTGGCCTCGGTGGGAACACCCCTCAGTCTCAACAACACGGCTTCCGTGCTGTTGAGCGCGGTCAGCACGCGTGCGGGCATGATGGATCGCAACGCCCGTGACCTCTCCAAACTCGCGTTTGGCACCGAACCGGGTGCGGATCCCGCGCCGGGATTGTCCACCGGACATTGGGCCTGGGCCAATGATCTCCGCATCCCCGAGATGGTGGAGGATTGTCTTCACATGGTGGCCGCCCATGAGCTCCGTAATTCGTTCCCCGTGGACAGTCTTCTCCAGGGACTGGAGTACCCTTCCAACTGCCGCGAAATGCTCTATCCCGGAGCCCACTCGGACGTGGGTGGCGGCTATCGCCCGGGAGAAGGAGCCCGAAGCCGGACGAATGGCTCGCTCCTGAGCATGCTCCCCTTGAGAGTCATGCGTGAGCAAGCAATTCAGGCAGGCGTCCCCTTGGGCAATGCCCTCAACAGCCAGGACTTCGCCGAGGATGCCGCGAGCAAGGAGTCATTCGAACTGCTCCACCAGCGATTCACTGGCTACATGAATGCCGTGGGTTGGGGCGAGCAGTCCCTCGGCGCTGGAGTCCTGGCCCACATGAAGCGCTACTACCAGTGGCGCTTCCACCGGATCGCCCGTGACAAGAATGACCGGGCGGCCCGTCGACCCACCAAGGACGAAACACTCCTCCGGGAGTTCCAGACCAGGTGGAAGACCGAGCACCAGGGCTTGTCCAAGGACACGGAAGCGCTCAAACGAAAGTACTTCACCCAAGCGCAACGGACCAGTGAGTTGCAAAATTCATTCGGCACCCAGCGTCGTCAGCAACTCCTGCAGAGGGAACAATTCATGGCCAAAGCCATGAAGAATGACTACCTGTCCCTCAAGGCCCGCCTGGACACCCTGCCCAGTTCGGACGGTTCGTTCCTGGAATCCCTGAAGGTCTACGACGAACAACTCCTCGAGGACGCTCGCGCCATCCAAGCGCTCGCGAAGTTCCTCGGCCGGCAGAAGCTCCGGCCCCACTATCAGCAACTGCTCCAGGCCTACGAGGACGAGCAGCGCGGACAGGGATTGAAGGATCAGACGATCATCCAGTTCTTCGACACCTACGTCCACGACTCGCTGGCGGCGTTCGCCCAGGACTCGACCCTGCCGTCCGATCCCCGCGTCATCTATACGGGAGGCAACAACAAGATGAAGTACGCCGTGAGTCCGCCGCGCGGCCAGCCCATGCCGCACACGGCCCTCGGCTGAGTCTCCGAACACCCACTGCTGGCGGCCCGTCGGGCGGACCCTATCGATGATGCAGGGCGCCAACGAGTCCCCCGACCGACCGACCATCCGTCCCTGCCTGAACTTTCTTCATCCAGCGGCAACCACCGGCCCTGGCAGGCATCACCCACATCTCCTCGTTTTACTTGATTAAACGGACTAATTTGTTATACAAGCCCACCTCTCATGGGCGGGTAACCGCATGAGGGTAAAAGAATGAGGAGAGCAGGGCTGCGACTCACCACGCTGCTCGCATCCACCGTGATGGTGGGTTGCGGCGGTGCACGCGATACAGACAACGCGGATCCAGCGAGCAACAACCCCGAGGCCACCACGGTCCAAGCCGCCGCTGTCAGTGCTGGCGCGCAACCGGTCAACACCGTCTTGTCTTGGGTCCCGCTGAGGCTGAACGTCTACTACAGCTTTGGCGTCACGACGCCGAACTACACCAACCGCGTCCTGCGTCATTATGACAGCCTGGCGCGCACGGATGTCATCGGGACCTCGGCGACCGAGAAAGCGGACTCGAGCTTCCGCGTCGTGGCCGGCCTGGCCGACAAGGATTGCTATTCGCTGGAGTCGCAGAACTACCCGGGCAAGTACCTGCGGCATTCCAACTCACGGATTCGCCTCGACAGCCGCGACAGCACCCGCGTGTTCGACGAGGATGCCACGTGGTGCACGCGCCCTGGCTTGTCGGGGCAAGGCGTCAGCCTGGAGTCCTTCAACTTCCCCGGCCGCTACATGCGGCACATCAACTCGGAAGTGTGGCTCGCGCAGCGGGGCGGCTCGCTGCCCAGCGATACGGCGGTCAGCTTCAACGAGGACGCGAGCTGGAAGGCCATCAGCCAGGCCAGCAGTGACTTCAAGGCCTGGGGAGACGAAACCCTCAACAAGATCGAGCAGGACTTCAGGAAGCCCGGCAGCAACCTCTACTACGAGGGCACGGATCGCCAGGCGACCGCCTTCAATTGGGACGCGGGCACTCAGCTTCACGCCTTGATCGCGGGCGGTAGAATCCAGCAGGCCGAGGCCTTCGCCAACGAAATGCACCAAGCCTACTGGTGCTACACGAAGAACCGCTGGGCGTACAACGCCGTGGCCTATGGATGTGGCGATCGGTACTACGACGACAACGCCTGGGTGGCCAAGGGCTTGATGGAGCTGTACCAGAAGACCAACAACACCACCTATCTGAACAGGGCCAAGGAGGTCGTGGCGTTCAGCATGAGTGGGGAGAACACCGCGACCAGCAACCCGAACGGCGGCATTCGTTGGCATGAGGGGGACACCGGCGGCCATTGCCTGTGCGCCACGGCTCCGACCATGGCGGCCAACCTCATGATCTACCGGGCCACCGGAACCCAGCAGTACCTGACCGACGGCTTGCGGCTGTACAACTGGGTGAAGGCCAATCGCTTCGGCTACGGCCCTGGCTACCGAGGGTATGAGAACGCCGTGGTGGCCCAGACGGCCCTCCTGTTGTTCAAGATCACGGGCAACTACACCTACCTGGATGACGCGCGCCACATGGCCTACGCCATGGAGTCGACGTACATCGACTGGCAGACCCGCGCGCTGAGGGAGACCGGGCAGTGGGGGGGTCACGACATGACCAATGCCTATGTGGACCTCTACGAGACGGATGGCGACATCAACTGGCTGAACATCGTCGCGGGCTACCTCCAGTTCGTGCGTGACAATGGCAAGGACGCGAACGGCAGGTACCCCGAGTGGTGGAACAGCGTGGGGCAGCCCGGCAACCCCGTCCTGCTGTACCAGGCCTCCGCCGCCCGCGCTTTCGCCCGGATGGGGAACACCCGCGGGGGAACGATCAAGCCGAGGGATCCCGTCGCGATCTTCAGGGACTGCAACTACACGGGAGACTGGAGGGCGGGACTCTGGGTGGGCCGCTACAAGCTGAGCGACCTCCAGTTCCGCGGAATCGCGGGCAAGGACATCTCATCGGTGCGGGTGCAGCCCGGCTACAAGGTGACCTTCTACGAGAACGCCGACTTCACGGGCGCCTCGCTCGTCAAGACCGCGGATGACAGCTGCCTCGTCGCCGCGGGGTGGAATGACCGTGCCAACTCGCTGGTCGTCGAGGCGGTTGCGCCGACCGTCGTGGTCCACAATGACTGCAACTTCACCAGCCCGGGCATCCACCTCCCCGTGGGCAGCTACGACGAAGACACCATGAGGACCCTGGGGTTCAGCCCGGATGTCATCTCCTCGCTCCAGGTGGCCGATGGGTACGAAGCGGTGCTGTACGACGGCGGCCGTTTCGATCAGGCCTCCCTCACCACCGGAACCAACAGCTGTCTGGTGGGCGCGGGCTGGAACGACAAGGCCGCCTCGATCATCGTGAGGAAGAAGGCCGCCAAATAGGCCCATCCAGGTGTCAGAGGATTCGGGCCGGCGCCCGCCGAGGCGCTAGACGAATCCTCTGACACCTTCCGTGACACCTTCCGCGGAGCGCGGCAGCAACACGGTGAACGTGGTTCCCTCCGCCTCGGTGGAGCGCACCTCGACGCGGCCCCCGTGGGAGCGGGCGATCTGCTGGACGATGAAGAGGCCCAGACCCAGTCCGCACGTCGGATGTCGGCCGTCCGTGGCCCGCCGGAAGGGCTCGAAGATGAGCGGGAGCAGGTCCGCCGGGATGGGTGGACCCCCGTTGCGAACCTCCACGCACACGGCGTCCCCCTCGTCGCGCAGCACGAAGTCCACCGGAATGCCCTCGGGGCTGTAGTCCAGCGCGTTCTTGCCCAGGTTGCCGAGGAGCTGCGCGAGCCGGTCCGGATCCCACTCGCCCTGGAAGCTTCCCACCATGCTCAGCCGGAGCTGTCGCTGGGGGTTGCCCACCTCGAGCTCCTCCACCACCTGCCGGCAGATGGCGAGCAGATTGGCCGGACGGGGACTGATGGGAATGCCGCCGCCCAACCGTCCGCGGGTGAAGTCGAGCAGGTCGCCAATCATCCGCCCCATGCGCTCGGCGCTGATGGCGATCCGGCGCACGGCTTTCAGGTGGTGCTGGACCGCGCAATCCGAGCGCATCATCGCGTTGACGGACAGGAGGATGGCGTTGAGCGGATTGCGCAGATCATGGGAGACGATGCCGATGAAGCGCTCGCGGAACTCCGCCGCCTGCCGCAGCTCCGCCTCGGCACGCTTGCGCTCGGTGATATCGGTGTTGACGGCGACCGCGCCCACGATGTCCTCCCCCATGCGAACGGGAGCGGCGGCGCAGCGCACCACCAGGTCCTTGCCCGTCAGCAGATGGCGGGCGAGGACCTCTTGGATGGTCGGCCGCCCATGGAAGGCCCGCATGAAGGGCTCCTCTTCCAGCGTGAGCCGGTGGCCGTCCTCGGCGGAGCGGTTCTGGAGCCGCTCCCCCAGGAGGGTGACGTGCTGATTCAGCGCCTCCAGTGATTCGAAGCCCAGCATCTCCAGCGCCGGAGTGTTGGCCAGCCGGATCCCGGTGGCATCTCCCACGTACAGGGCATCCGGGATGCTCTGGAGGATGGCCTCGAGGATGGCCGCGTTGCGCGCCAGTTCCTGCGCGGCGCACTTGCGTCCGGTGATGTCCAGTGCCGTGCCCAGGAAGCGGATGGGCCGCCCCGAGGCATCGCGGTGGACCTGGCCTTGCGAGCTCACCCACCGCTCCTGCTGGTTCTCGACGGGAAGGGTACGGAACTCCATGGCGAAGGCCCCCGTGCTGCCCGGCGCGAGGCTCTCCCATACGAGGCGGTCCACCTGGAGGCGATCCTCGGGATGCACGCGCGAGAGGAAGGTGGGGTAATCCACGGGAGCACCGGCTGGCAGCCCGAAGAGGACCCGCAAGCGCTCGTCCCACTCCAGCGCGCCCGTGGCGGGGTCCATGTCCCAGATGCCCAGTTCCATGGCCTCCGTCGCCAGGCGAAGCCGCTCCTCGGCGACGCGCACCTTCTCGGCGGCGAGCGCCTCCTCCCGCCGGCGCGCCCGCACCATCTCCGTCACGTCCAAGGCGAAGGCGATGACGGCCTCCACCTGCCCCTGGGCACCGCGCATGGGCTCGTAGACGAAGTTGAAATACACGTCTTCGATGGCCCCACCCTCCAGGCGAGCCAGCCGGGCGGGCATCTCCATCCCCACGAAGGGCACGCCCGTGGTGAGCACCCCATCCAGGCACACCTCGAAGCCCTGGCCCGCGGCCTCGGGCAGGGCCTGGAACAGGGGCTTGCCCAGCACGTCCTCCGGGCGGCGGCCCCAGAGACGGCACACCTGGGGATTGGCCAGCTCGATGACGTAGCCGGGACCCCGGAAGATGGCGATGGCGGTGGGCGCCTGCATGAAGAGCGAGTGGAGCCACTCCCGCTGGCGCTCGGCTTGCGCGCGGGCCTGGGAGGCCAGGACGAGCGACTCGTCGCGCACACGCACCGCCTCCCGCAGTGCCTCGTTGGCGGACTGGAGTTCCTGGCCCCGGCGGAGGAGTTCCACCTCCATCTCCAGATTGCGGCACTGGAGGGCCTCGGTGCGATCGCGCTCCTCCTCGCGGCGGCGGGACAGGCGCACGAAGTCCGTCACGTCCTCCACCCGGTGCAGGAGGTAAAGCACCTCGCCCTCGGGGGAGAGGACGGGGGTGTTGATGGGACTCCAGTAGCGCTCCTCGAAACCACCGCCTTCGGCCTCGGGACGCCGGATGTCGTACTTCTGCACGGCCATGGTGTCTGGCGCGCGAGTGGCCACGGCCCGCTCGAGCGAGGCACGCAGGTTGCGCACCCCGGTGGCGTTCGGATCCGCCGGGTTGTCGGGGAACACCTCGAAGAAGGGGCGGCCGAGAATGCCCTCGCGAGTCGTCAAGGTGGCACGCAGGTAGGCATCACTCACCGCCACGAGGGTGAAGTCCGCGTCCGGGATGGCGACCAGATAGAGGCCTGGGCTCTGCTCGAAGAGGAGCTGGAAGTCAGGTGGGGACGGCAGGGGCATGGGCGTGGTGAAGCAGGTCAGGCAAGGAGTCACGGGAAGGGGATGACCCGGGCGGGATGGCTCGCGAGAGACTGGCCGTCTGGCGGCACCTTCCGCCATGTCTCCACTGTTCAACAGGGAGACCTTCCCGCGGCTTCTGCCCATCGGCTCGAATGCCAGGCACACAACCCGTTGGCCTGTGCGCGACACCAGAGGCGTCCAGACGTTCCCTTACCCATCCGCTCGTCGAAACGTGGAAGATTCCGGCCCATGGACCAGAGCACACGCGAACACTTCACCCGCCTGCACGGCACGGACGCCGAATCCCGCGCGGCCTCCTTCATGCACCTCCTGGAACTCACCCAGCAGCCGGTGGAGTGGGCCTACGAAGTCTGGGATGAGTTGCTGACGCTGCTGCGCGAGGGCGACAACCACCAGCGGGCCATCGGGGTGCAGTTGCTCAGCGGCCTGGCCAGGAGCGACCCCCAGCAACGGATGTTGAAGGATCTCGATCAACTCATGGCGGTGACGAAGGATGAAAGGTTCGTCACGGCCCGGCATTCCCTCCAATCGCTCTGGAGGGTGGGGACCGCCAGCCCGGCCCTCCAGAAAAAAGTGGTGGACCGCTTGAGCCAGCGCTTCCGGGACTGCGCCACCGAGAAGAACGGGACCCTCATCCGCTACGACATCCTGGAGGTCTTCCGGAAGATCTACGACCAGGTGCACGACGAGCACTTGAAACAGCATGCCCTGGCGCTGAGCGAAACCGAAGAAGACCCGAAATACCGCAAGAAGTATTCAGGGCTCTGGAAGGATCTCGTCGCCAAGAAGCGCGGCGCGAAGGGATAGCGCCTCGGCGGCACTTGATGTCGCTCACTCCGCCACGGGCGCGGGCCTCGGCCATGAAATGAGACCCGCCCGGTCGAGCAGCTCTCGGATACGGGAGGTGAACGCCACGTGCTCGGGGTTGCTCGCCGTCATGGGTTCGGGAGAGAGGACGAGGAGCCAGCCGAGGGTGCCCACCGGCTCGATGCGCACGGGCGCGGGCAGCGGGGGCAGCCGGCCCCGGCTGCGTGACAGGTACGTCAACCAGCCCACCCGCACCTCGAACCCCTGTTTCTCCAACAGCTCCACCATCTCCGAGGAGCTGGCCATGGCGAAGTCGGGGTCCCACGCGGTGGCCATGACGGTGAGCACTTCGGCCAGAACCGAGACGCGCAGGAGCCGCTCCCGTATCGGGCTCTCCCGGGTCACTTTCAACAGACATGAATTGGGCGCCCACGAAGTATACATACCACAGTGGATGCGGATGTCCGTGGCTTCTTTCTTCGCATTCCACATCGACTGACTGAAGCCCATATCCTCGATGACGTGCTTACTGACGTCCGTGCGACTCCTGCCCTTGAGGAGCCACTTCTCCAGCGCCTCCACCTCCGTGTTGACAGGATGGCCTGGCAACTCGCGGGGGAAGCCTCGGCCCGCCCTGTACCACTGGACGAAGGACGGATCACACCGCGCCAGCATGTGGAAGAAGAGTTCCGCGCGCCGTGCACACTCCAGCGCCGTCTCCTTGCGTGGTCCCCAGTACGCCCCCACGTAGTAGTCTTCAGTCATGAGTGTTCCTCCGCTTAGCGCGTGGGTGATGTATGATGGATGGCCATGTTGTGCCATCCCCTTCGCGTGGCTTCCTTCCGAAGGAATTGCGCGACTTTGGCATCGGCAACATGCCATGTCAGCGGCAGTCCCAAGTCGTGGGCCAACCTTGACTGTTTACCGGCCTGTTCCATCATCTGGTCGAATTTGCCGGAGTTCTTGTACCAGTACTTGGGCGTGCCATCCGGATTGAAGAAGGCGCAGTAGCCAGGACCCTTGGCTTCCAACAGCTCCTTGCCCCGGATGCCATCGAACTCCACTTCTCCAATCATGTAGACCCACCACGCGGGCCGTCCCGTTATCTGTTCCTGGTACTCGCGGGCCTGCTGGGACTCGGTGGTGGGTTTCTTGTACGTCCACTTGCCGGGACCCTTCGCCACGGTCGTCTGAGAGGACTTCCCCTTCTTGCCGCTCGCGCCTCCGGTGCCTCCCTGCCTTTTCCCCGCCATGTGGAGGAGAGAGAGGTTTCCCAGTGCCATGCCCCCGGTGGTGCTCGCGGCGCCTCCCACCACGACCGCTCCGCCCAGCGCCAGTTCTCCCCTGGCCGTGAGCGACAGCACCGGCAGTTCCGCCCCCAGCCCTCCTATGCGCCCTACCGTGGCCTCCGCCCCCCCAAGCAGCATGAGCACGTGCGTGGACAGACGCGCCGCCTCACGAATCTGGTCCTCCCGGGACATGGCCCCGTAGCGCGCGAAGTACTCCGGCGAGGAGGCGATGAGGCCCGCCACCGTGGTGGGCAGTTGGGCCAGGTCCTCCACGGTGCGGATGGGATGGAGCAGGCACTGGGCCGTCGCCACCACCATTTCCCCCAGGGCGACCTGGGCTCCATCCAGCGCGGCGCTGAGCCAGTCCTTGCCCAGGCCCAGTTCGGCCAGGGGTGGGCTGTCCACGCGCCTCAAGGCCTCGTTCACCGGATAGAAGACGCCGCCTCGCGAGAAGTAGAAGTCACCCACCGCGAGGTTGCCCACCCGCCACTCGCCCTCCACCAGTTGGAGCTGCCCCAGGCGCTGCAGGGGCGTGCCGGTGAGCGCGGTCGCCAGGTAGCCATCCGGTCGCACCATCACCAGCAGCCAGAAGCGCTCGGCACGCCACTTCAAGTCGGCGTACTCCACGCGCTCGCCGCCCGCGAGCACCTCGCGCAGCAGCCAGCACAGCACCCGGCGCGGGGCGAAGTTCCGGTACGTCACGGGCGTCCTGGTCAACTGCGCCAGCAGTTGACGCGCCTGCCCCAGGTAGAGCGCTGCGCCCGCCGGGTGCCGTGCTTCTTCCCCGAGGCCACTGGCCTCCTGCACCACCTGAAAGGGGTCCGCCGTGTCCTCGAGAAATCCGCCGGAGCCTCCCGCCGCCTCTCCAGGCACGGGAACGGCCTCGGGCCGCCGAGGTGTGGAGTTGTCGTGGAATGAGGAGGCCCGCGAGTGGAGGCCAATGCCGCGGGTCAGGCTCCCGCGCGGAGCGCCCGTGGCGCACCCGGCCAGGAGAACGACGGCGGCCAGGGCAAACAATGCCTCACGGCGGCCCACCTTCGCGACATGTCCACTCCCGGGAACGAACCCGCGAGTCTTTGACGGCAACATGAGAGACCCCCCCGTTGGTCGTACCGCTCCAACAGGGTAGTCCCCTTGGCTGACGCTCCTCGAACCTAGATCGAGAACACCTGCTCGGGAGGCGCATCGCGCGCGTCCCGGGGCCGCGAGTTGTAGGCGAGCGATTCGGCCAGACGCTCGGGCTTCTCCGAGCGCGGCATCCTCATCAACTGGAGGAAGGCCTCGCGGTCCAGGCGCAGGCGCGGGTTGGAGACGCGCTCGTGGCCAATCGTGCTGAACGTGCGCCCGCCGTAGTCATGCGCGGGGAACACGAGCGTGTCGTCGGGCAGCGACAGCAGGCGCTCCAGGCTCTCGTACTCGGCCTCGGGGTCGCCCGTGGGCAGGTCCGTGCGGCCCGTGGCACCGATGAGCAGCGTGTCGCCCGTCAGCACCCGGTCGTCCAGCACCAGCACGAGCCCATCGGCCGTGTGGCCCGGGCTCGCCCAGACGCGCACGCGCACGTCGCCCACCGCGAGCACATCCCCCTCGCCCAACGGCCGTTGCACCGCGTGCGCGGGCGCCCCCATGTGCACCGCGTTCATCATCCGCGCGAGCTCCCGCCCCCCGGACAGATGGTCCGCGTGGGTATGCGTGTCCACCACGGCGATCAACTGCAGCCGGTCCTTGCCCAGCCGCCGCAGGTAGCCCGGCACGAGCTCCAACACCGGATCCACGATGATCGCCTCGCGCGTCCACGCGCTGGCGATGAGATACGTGCGACAACTGGCTCCGCCGTTCAGCTCCTCGAAGATGAGCCCCTTCACCCCAACCCCCGTCCGTGCCGCGAGTAGTACCCGCGTCAACCTAGGCACGGTCCACCCCCCAGCGAGGTCCAGCGGCCCGCCGGACACCCCAGGCGCTCGGAAGTCGACGATCCGGGGCGGACGTCAGCGGGCGGAGGTGGGCACGGCCGCGTTCAGGTGCGCGTGAAGTGTCTGGGTACTGACATACAGGAACTGCGCGTCCCCGAAGGCCAGCCCGTCCCCATCGAGCAGCGCCTGCTCCTCGCCGCCGAGCTGCACCGAGTTGACGTAGGTGCCGTTCATCGAGCCCGCGTCGCGCAGGGTGCAACCGCCATCCGCCTCGCTCCAGCGGAACATGGCGTGCACCTTGGACACGGACGGGTCATGCACCACGACGGAGCAGCTCGTCTCCAACCGGCCCACGGCGAAGACCTCGCCATCCTGCTTGGGGTGGAGGAAGAGCACCTGCAGGTGCTCGAAGCCCTGCAACATGGCGAGCAGCCGGTCCGTCAACCGCGAGCGGTGCGCCATGAACACCGTGCGCGAGCCTCCCATCTGCTGGGCCACCATCTGGAACACGAGCGAGGGCGGCTGCTGGATGAGCGCCACGGGGCCATGTTCGGCCACGAACGTCTCCAACTCCACCCGGGCCCGCGCCCGTAATTCCTTCACCGAGGGCATGGCGCGCCACGCTAGGCGCGCGCGCCGCGCGTGCCAAGAGCCTTGGCTCGGGTATGGTGCACCCCCACACCCTCCAGGCAGCCGCAGGAGAGCGCACTCATGGCGAAGGCGAAGTACGTGCTGGCAGTGGACCAGGGGACCACCGGGACCCATGTCTCCATCCTCGACGACAGACTCCGGGTGGTGGGCAGCTCCTACCGGGAGTTCCCCCAGCACTTCCCCAAGCCCTCGTGGGTGGAGCACGACCTGGACGAAATCTGGGCCACCATCGAGCAGTGCATCCGCTCGGCCCTCAAGGACGCCGAGCTGTCGGGCAAGCAGATGGCCGCGGTGGGCATCACCAACCAGCGCGAGACGACGGGCCTCTGGGAGCGCTCGAGTGGCAAGCCGCTCGCCCGCGCCATCGTGTGGCAGGACCGGCGCACGGCCGAGCACTGCGCCAAACTGCGCGCGCAGGGCGAAGAGGCCCGGGTGCGCGAGGCAACGGGCCTGGTGTTGGACCCGTACTTCTCCGCCACCAAGCTGTCCTGGCTGCTCGAGCACGTGAAGGGAGCGCGCAAGCGCGCCGAGAAGGGCGACGCGTGCTTCGGCACCATCGACACCTGGCTCGTCTACAAGATGACCGGGGGCCAGTCGCACGTCACGGACGTCACCAACGCCAGCCGCACCCTGCTCATGGACGTGAAGCGCCTGGCGTGGGACGACTCGCTGCGCACCCTCTTCGGCGTGCCGGCCGCGTGCCTGCCGGAGATCCGCGGCTCGGCCGAGTCCTATGGCACCACGCGCGGCATGCGCTCGCTGCCCGACGGCATCCCCATCACCGGCATGGCGGGCGACCAGCAGTCGGCGCTCTTCGGCCAGGCGTGCTTCGCCCCCGGTGAGGCCAAGTGCACCTACGGCACGGGCGCCTTCCTGCTGATGAACACGGGCGAGACGCCGGTGACGTCGAAGGCGGGGCTGCTCACCACGGTGGCGTGGAAGATTGGGGACCAGACGACGTACGCGCTCGAGGGCAGCTCCTTCATCGCCGGAGCCGCGGTGCAGTGGCTGCGCGACGGGCTCAAGGTCATCAAGAAGTCCTCGGACGTGGAGACGCTCGCCGCGAGCGTGAAGGAGAGCGGGGACGTGGTGTTCGTCCCGGCGCTCGCGGGGCTGGGGGCGCCGCACTGGCGGCCCGAGGCGCGCGGCCTGTTCGCGGGCATGGACCGCTCCACCACGGTGGCGCACCTGGCGCGCGCGGCGCTCGAGGGCGTGGCGATGCAGATTCATGACCTGGCCGAGGCGATGCGCCAGGACAGTGGCCGGCAGATTCCCGCCTTCAAGGTGGACGGGGGCGCGTCGGCCAACAACCTGATGATGCAGTTCCAGGCGGACATGCTGGGCACCGAGGTGGTGCGCCCGAAGGACTTGCAGACGACGACGCTCGGAGCGGCGTTCCTCGCGGGCCTGGGCGCGGGCGTGTGGAGCGGCACGGACGCCATCCGCCAGGCGTGGAAGGTGGGCAAGGTCTTCAAGCCGAAGATGAAGCCCGAGGTGCGTGAGAAGTACCTGACCAAGTGGCGGCGCGCGGTGGAGCGCGCCTGAGGGGAGCAAGCACACCATGGCCTACGACAAGACGCAGTTGAGCGCCGCGGAGCTCGAGCGTTTCCTCGCCGAGCACACCGGGTGGAAGCAGGAGGGGGGCATGTTGCGGCGCACCTACGAGGCGCCGAGCTTCCTCGCGGGCATCGAGTTCGTGAACCGGGTGGCGAAGGCGGCCGAGGCGGCGGACCACCACCCGGACATCGACATCCGGTGGCGCAAGGTGACGCTGGCGCTGGTGACGCACGACGCGGGCGGGCTCACCTGGCGCGACACGAAGCTGGCGGCCGAGGCGGACACCCTGTTCGCCCAGGTGGCGTCCTCGAGCTGATGCGCGCGGGACTGCTCCTCACGGGGGTGGTGCTGGCGGCGCCGGGGGCGCGGGCCCAGGACGACGTGCCCGTGAGCACCCGGCCCGAGCGGCTGTACCTCAACTCGGGGGTGCTCATGGGCTCCTCGCGAGAGGTGGGGATGGGCGGCGCCTACGTGGGCATCGCCGAGGGCGTGGTGGGCTTCGCGAGCAACCTGGCGGCGCTCGCGCACCGCTCCCCCCGCCTGGACAAGGAATGGGACGTGGGCGTCACCCTGTCCTGGATGGACCTGCCGCTGGCGGAGGCGCGCGGCAAGGACCTGGACAACGACGGCGCGCCCGACGACGCCCCGGAGACGTTGCAGCTCTTCGGCGCCGTCATGTTGCAGTACCACAACGTGGGCGTGGGCTTCTCGCTGCGCAACTACAGCGTGGGCTACTGCAACACGCCCGCGTGCGACCGGGATGATCTCATCCGCGTGTCGCAGCTCCACGCCTCGCTGGCGGGCGCCGTGGCGCTGGGCCGGGACGATTTCATCCTCGGCTTCGGCATCTACAGCGCGCAGGCCGTCTTCAACCACCGGGGAGAGGGCGACTGGTTCTACGGCAACACGGGCGTCGCGTTGGATCTGCTCTACCGGCCCCTCGGACGGCCCTACCGGCTGGGCCTGTCGGTGCGGCCGGAGCTGCGGGGACCCTGGAAGCCCCAGGAGGGGCAGGCCCCCTTCATCGCGGGCCGGCAGCTCTACTCGGCCGTGGTGTCCCCCTCCACGGTGTCCCTGGGCTTGAGCTGGCGCATGGGCGAGGGGGCCGAGCTGTACAACCGGCTCTCGCCCGCCGCGCGCCAGCAGATGCTGGAGGGCGACTACTTCGCCGAGGTGCCCCCCGAGCTCGACAGCCGGGCCGTCGAGGGACGGTGGCTCTTCAGCGTGCAGGCGGATCTCCTCTCCTCGGTGGAGAACGCGGTGTCGGTGCACTCCTTCACGGCGCTCACCCCCGCCGAGCGCGTGGGCGGCTCGGCCCTGGTGCAACCACGCGCGGGGGTGGAGTACGAGCCGTTCCTCGGACGGTTGCGCCTGCGGATGGGGGCGTTCATCGAGCCCTCGCCCTTCGAGGGCCGCCCGGCCCGGCCGCACCTCACCGGCGGCTTCGAGCTGTTCCTCTTCCGCTACCTGGATGACTGGGCGGTGACGGCCTCCTTCGACCTGTCCCGGCGCTATTCCGACTTCGGCATCTCCGTGGGCTTCTGGCGCTAGGACCCGTGGCCTCGGATTGTCCCGGAAGAAGGTGGTCAACTCGCATCATGCTTTTCGCGGTGGGCGAGGGCTCGAGGGGCTCCGTGCGCCTTCCGGGGCCTCCCTCTTCTTCCGGGGCGCCGCCTCGCGGGCCACGTCCACGAAGGCCCGCAGCGCGGGCGATACCTGCGCGCGGCTGGGGAAGTAGAGGAACAGGCCCGGCACCAACGCCGCGTAGAGCTCCAGCACCACGCGCAGGGTGCCTCGCCGCAGTTCCTCCGTCACCATGGGCTCGAACGCGTAGGCGAGTCCCACCCCGGCCTCCGCCATCCGCAGCATCAGGTGGCTGTCCGAGGTGAGGACGGGCCCCCGCACCGGCACGCGCCAGCTCCGCTGCCCGCGCTCCAGCTCCCACTGGTAGATGCCTGACGTCGTGGGGGAGCGGATGCAGATGCAGTCATGGGACAGCAGGTCGTCTGGCGTCTCCGGCGTGCCCCTGCGCTCCAGATACGAGGGCGCGGCCACCACCACGAACCGGCACACGTCCGATAGCCGGACCTGCACCATGTCCCGCTCGATGGACTCCGTCAGGCGGATTCCCGCGTCCAGCCCCTCGGCCACGATGTCCACGAAACGGTCCTCCACCCGGACGTCCACCTCCACCTTCGGGTAGCGCGCGAGGAAGCGTGGCAGCAGCGGCGCGATGAGGGTGGACACCGCCATGGTGGGAACCGTCAGCCGCACCCGGCCCGTCACCTCCCCCGGCTGCACCGCGGCCGTCTTCAGCGCCTCCAGCGCCTGGTCCACCGCCGGCCCGGCGTTCTCCAGCAGGCGCCGCCCCGCCTCCGTCAGCGCCACGCTCCGGGAGGTCCGCGTGAGCAGGGGGATGCCAAGCCGTTCCTCGAGCTGGCGGACGGACTGGCTCAGCGCGGACGGAGAGATGCCGAGCTCGGCGGCCGCCGCCGTGAAACCGCGCTTCCGGGCCACGGCGAGGAACGCATTCAGGGCATTGAGCGAGGTGGAGGTCATCTTGAAGTATTTCTAAATGACCCATATGGATCCTGCCAGTGTCGCCCGCCGTTCCCGGAGCGCATACCTGGGGACACGTGGAACCCCAGGCCACGAAACCTCCCAAGGAGAACCCCATGCCGAAGACTGCTGCCTATGCCGCCCCCGCCGCTGGAAAGCCGCTGGCGCCCTTCTCGTTCGAGCAGAGAGAGGTCGGCCCCCATGACGTGCTCATCGACATCCTCTACAGCGGGGTCTGCCACTCCGACATCCACCAGGCCCGCGACGAGTGGGGCGGCGCCATCTTCCCCATGGTGCCGGGCCACGAGATCATCGGCCGCGTCAAGCAGGTGGGCCAGCACGTCACGAAGCTGAAGGTGGGCGACATGGCGGGCGTCGGCTGCATGGTGGACTCGTGCCGCGACTGCCAGACGTGCCGCCGCGACCTGGAGCAGTTCTGCGAGCGGGGCATGGCCGGCACCTACAACAGCACGTACATGGACCGGAAGACGCCGACCTACGGCGGCTACGCGTCCCGCATCGTCGTCACCGAGCACTTCGCGCTGAAGGTGCCCGAAGGGCTCGACCCCGCCGCCGCCGCGCCGCTGCTGTGCGCGGGCATCACCACGTACTCGCCGCTGCGCCAGTGGAACTGCAAGAAGGGCGACCGCGTGGGCGTGGTGGGCCTGGGCGGGCTGGGCCACATGGCCGTGAAGCTCGCCGCGTCCATGGGCGCGGAGGTGACGGTGCTCAGCACGTCCCACTCCAAGGAGGCCGACGCGCGCCGCCTGGGCGCCCAGGGCTTCGCGGTCACCAAGGACGCGGACACCTTCAAGAAGCTGTCGGGCCGCTTCGACCTCATCATCGACACCATCTCCGCCCCGCATGACTACAACCAGTACCTGGGCATGCTGCGCCCCCAGGGCACCATGGTGGTGGTCGGCGTACCGCCGGAGGCGGTGCCCGTGCATGCGTTCTCGCTCATCGGCGGGAACAAGCGCCTGGCCGGGTCGATGATCGGCGGCATCGCCGAGACGCAGGAGATGCTCGACTACTGCGCGAAGCACAACATCGTGTCGGACATCGAGATCATCCCCATCCAGAAGATCAACGAGGCCTACGAGCGCATGATGAAGGGCGACGTGCGCTACCGCTTCGTCATCGACATCGCGAGCCTCGAGCGCGCGTAGCGCGAGCGCGCTCGAGGGCTCAACCCCGGCGGCCTGGACGGCGCCTCGCGGCCTGGCGGCCTCCGGGCAACTGCCGGCCCGCCTCCTCCAGGTGCGCGGAGCGCGGGGGCCGGGCCGCGTGGGTCTCGACGCCCTCGGCGTCCTCGGGCAGCGGCCGGTCCTCCTCCCGCCGGAGCGCGGGAGCACCGAGCAGCCGGGGATCCGGCTGCCAGTTGAAGAGCAGGATGGCGATCAACACCATCATCACCACCGTGCGCCGCAGGGACGCGGATTCCTGGAAGAGTGGATGTGGAGTCATCAGCCTCCCAACAACCGCCGGGGGAAATCTCAGCCCGCCTGCTTCAGGAACAGCGCCAGTTTCTCGTAAGCCAGCGCCAGCGCGGGAATGGGGGCGCTCTCGTTGGCCTGATGGGCCTGGGCCGTCTCGCCCGGCCCGAAGTTCACCGCGTCCACGCCCAGCTCGGAGAAGCGCGCCACGTCCGTCCACGCCTGCTTCGACTCCGCCGGCAGGCCCGTGAGCGCCATCAACCGCTGGAAGAGCACGTTGTCCGCGCACACCCGGCCGCTCGGCGCCAGGTCGAGGAACTCCAGCTCCGCCGCGTCGCCCACCAGCTCCCGCACGTCCTCCTGCGCCCGGGCCACCGGCTTGCCCGGCGCGAAGCGGTAGTTGAGGTTGAGCTCGAAGGACTCCGGCACCACGTTGCGCGCGCGCCCGCCCGACGCCTTGGTGATGCTCATCACCTCGTGGAAGGTGAAGCCGTCCTGCACCACCTCGCGCCGGGGCCGGGTGAGCAGGTGCGCGAGCAGCGGCCCCGCCTTGTGGATAGCGTTCTCCCCCTGCCAGGGCCTCGCCGAGTGCGCGCTGCGGCCCTTGAAGCGCAACGTCACGTGCATCGTGCCCACGCACCCCACCTGGACCACCCCGTCCGTGGGCTCCATGGCGATGCCAAACTTCACCCGCTTGAGCTCCGGCCGCGCGTCGAACAACGGCCCCAGTCCGCTCTCCAGGTAGGGGCCCTCCTCGCGCTCGTAGAGCACCCACACCAGGTTCACCGGCAGCCGCTCGCGGGGCAGGTCCTCGGCGAGCGCCATCATCACCGCCAGCCCGCCCTTCATGTCCGAGGCGCCCAGGCCGTACACCCGCTCGCCCTCGATGCGCGCCGGCCGGTCCTCCGGGTGGGCGGGCACGGTGTCCAGGTGGCCCACCAGCGCCACCGTGGGCCGCTCGTCCTGGAGGTGGCCCAGCACCAGCGAGTGGCCCAGGCGGAACACCTCGTTGCCGGGCAGGTGCGAGCGGGCCCAGTGCTCCACGTGGTCGGCGAGCGCCCGCTCCTCGCCAATGGGGCTGGGGATGCGGCACAGGGCCAGGGTGGACTGCGCGAGACGGGTGGCGAGATCGGTCATGGAAGAAGGGGCTCCCGAGGAGCCGTCAGTAGAGCAGTCCGTCCTCGGGCTGCAAGGGGGGAGGCAGCTCCGTCTCGCCGAGCATCTGCCGCAGGTTGATCTCGATGGTGCGGCTGAGCGCCGTCATGGGGATGTCGCTGTAGCTGTTCTCGAAGGGGGTCTCGACGTCGCGGCCCACGGCATCCATGGCGATGAAGAGGAAGGCGATGATGGCGGTGACGAAGGGCGTGAGGATTCCGAGATCGGCGACCACGCCGAGCGGGAGCAGGACGAGGTAGGCGCGCACCATGGCGTGGGGCAGCACGTCGTACTGGCGCGGGATGGGGGTGTTCTTGATGCGCTCGCAGGCCCCGAGGATGTTCATCAGCTCGGTGAGCGAGTTGTTGAGGATGGTCAAGCGAAGCATGGACTCGACGCCTGGGACCTCGCTGAGCACGCGGCGCAGCCGTGCCGACATCCACACGACGATGGCCGTGGGCACGTTCTGCTCCTCGCGCAGCGCCTCCACCACGGACGGGTGGAAGAAGGGCTGAATGGAGGGGAAGGGATCCTGGCGCCGCAGGTGGCAGCGCAGCGCGTTCACGAAGCCGATCTGCGCGTACACCAGCTCGCGCGCGTCCGTGGTGATGGACTCGAAGAGTACCGGGATGTCGGCGCGCCCATCCGGTGGGGCCTGGAGCACACCGAGGGCGGCCGGGTCCGTGGGGACGTGGGGGGCGATGAACGCGCCCCGCGCCGTGCCGAAGCGGTCGCGCACGGCGCCATCGCTCACCCCGAGCGTGCCGCCATGGGGAGACGTCTCCACCGCCGTTCGCAAGAGGCGCGACGTGGCCCGCGGCACGCTGGAGACGGTGGAGGACTCGTTGGACAGGGAGCCGGGCAGGAAGGTGAGCACCTGACGCGAGAACGTGCGCGACGTGTTCACCAGCGAGCCCCACAGCGTGCGCGCCTCCCACCACCGGTCATAGGCGGAGTTGTTGCGGAAGGTGAGCAGGATACCGACGGTCGCGGCGAGCACCGTCACGGGCAGTGCCGGCACCGCCAGGAAGGTGAGCTCGAGTTCGCTGTACGCGATGACCACCGCGGTGGCCACCAGCACGTGCACCGCCACCGGACGGCCCGTGTACTTGAGCACGATGCGCCAGGACGGCGTCTTGCCAACAATCATCGCATTCCTTCCCGGGGTGGCCGCGCCACCCCCCTGAACCCCTCGACCAGCGGCGCCTAGACGGAAACGGCGAAGTCGCGCAGCGCCGAGTTGAGGCTCGTCTTCTTGTCGGTGCTCTCCTTGCGCTGCCCGATGATGAGCGCGCAGGGCACCATGTAGCGGCCCGCCGGGAACTGCTTCTCCTTCATGCCGGGGATGACCACGCTGCGTGCCGGCACGCGGCCCTTGTAGACCTTCTCCTCGGGGCCGGAGACGTCGATGATGGGCGTGGAGGAGGTGAGCACCACGTTGGCCCCGAGCACCGCCTCCTCTTCCACCACCACTCCCTCCACGACGATGCAGCGGCTGCCGATGAAGGCGCCGTCCTCGATGATGACGGGCGAGGCGGTGGGCGGCTCGAGCACGCCCCCGAGTCCCACGCCACCGGACAGGTGCACGTCCCGGCCCACCTGCGCGCAGCTGCCCACCGTGGCCCAGGTGTCCACCATGGTCCCCGCGCCCACGCGCGCACCGATGTTCACGTAGCCGGGCATCACCACCGCGCCCTTCTCCACGTGCGCCCCGTAGCGCACCACGCCGGGCGGCACCACCCGCACACCCGCCGCCTCCAGCCCCTTCTTCAACGGAATCTTGTCGAAGAACTCGAAGGGCCCCACCTCCATCACCTTCATGTCGGAGATGCCGAAGAAGAGGAGGATGGCCTCCTTCACCCAGGCGTTCACCTTCCAGCCCCCGGCGCCCTTCTCCGCGACCCGCAGGGCCCCCGAGTCCAGCAGCGCCAACGTCTCGCGCACCGCCTCGGCGTACCCGGACTCCTTCAACTTCGCCCGGTCCGCGAATGCCGCGGACACCTTCTGGGACAACTCTTCGATGGAGGACATGGTCACTTCTTCAAGCACGAAACGCCTGGGGACGCATCATCCTCCTGCCTCAAGCCGGAGCGTGCGAGGACTCGGACAGGGGGTGGATGGCCGTGACGATCTCCGTGCGCCACCGGTCTCCCGCGGGCTCCAGCGCCTTGCCCGACACGGTCACACCCCGCCCCGACACTCCCCGGATGTGCGACAGCGGCACCGCCCACAGCTCCTTCGTGGAGCGTTGATGGACGAACACCACCGTCTGGCCAATCGCCTTCACGCGACCCAGCAGTTTCCCGTCCTCGTCCCACACCTTCATCGCGTGCTGGATCGAGCGCCGCTCGAAGGGGGAATTCAACCAATCCGCGTTCATGGCTCCACCTCCTGGACCCAACCTCGAACTGACAATGTGAGGTCTGGGCCGTCTGGAGGGGAGCCCCCTCCGCGCCGATTCCCTGGCCGGAAGCAGGCACGCGAGGGGCCTGCCTCCCCGGGTAGCGGGGGCCCCTCCGAGCGACAGGGTTCCAGAGGATTGACGCCCGGGCCGGCTGGCGCCATGCACCCCGTCCCATGGCCCCTCCCCGTGCGCCCCTCACCACCGCGCAGGGAGGATGCGGATGTCCTCCGGGAACACGGGGTCCACTTCGTACTCGCCGAGGAACTCTCCGCTGACGCCCTGGATGACGACGCGCTGCCCCTGCTCGAGCTCGCTCACGTCGATGCCCGTGCCGGCATTGACGAACACGAAGGTGGGACCGGTACCGTCATCCACCGCGAACTTGTATCCGAAGGGAAGGTCATTCTCGATGTCGCTGACGATGGTGCCCAGGATGCGGACGAGGCGGCCCTCGGTCTCCTCGCTCACGTCGCCAGTCTTCACGGGATGGGGTGGGGGTGCGTGCGCCTCCCCCAGCACCTCGATGGACGTCGGTGCCACGCTGAGCACCTGCCCGAAGGAGTTGGTCAGCGTGCCCGTCACACGGACCACCTGGCCGACCTCGATGTTCGCGTCGAGCGAGTCGAGGATGTAGATGCCGACCTTCTCCTCCTGGATGGCGAAGCCATTGTCATTGGGAAAGAAGGCTCCCGTGAATGACGTCGCCACGCCCACCACCGTCACGGTGGTCCCCAGGGGTTGTTCGCGAGCGGCGGCGATGGAGCCGTTGGGGGGCTGCGCCATGACCGGGCCAGGAGCGGCAATAGCCACCACCGCGAGCAGCGCGGCCAGTCCGGCCATCCACTGCATCCGCATTGCAACCATGACGTGCTCCTGGGTTCTGCTTCCCGTTGGAAGCGTTGAGCGCCAGCGCTACATGGCGCGTCTGGGCTTCTAATCGGAAATCCACGGAGTGACAGTCGTACCCAGGTCGCACAACTCCTGTCTCACTCTGAACTACGGGTGTGTGAGGAAATCGGCTCTGGCGAGGGCAAGCAATTCCAGGACCGGAGCGAGTGTGAAGTGAAGCTCCGCGGTTTCTTTCAATAGCTGTCAACGGCATCGCAGGCGTAGCCAGCTGATGCGCTGATTGGAGGAGTCCCCCGCTATTCGAGCACGATGCCCAGGCGGTCGCGCGCCTCCGGCAAGGGAAGCGTGAAGAGTTGTTCCAGGGGCTCGGCGATGAGGCACCGGGCCCGCCGGGCCAGGGCCTCGCCGCGCGCGGAGGCCTCGCGCAACGCGGCGCCCTGCCCCGGGCGCACGAGGGGGTAGAGCCGCCGGCCCCACCGGGCCGCGCGATCGTAATCGGGGCTGTAGTGCTGGGCGGACACGAAGGACCAGACGCCGAGTTCTCCCACGAGGCTGGTGTCGAAGCCGAGCAGCACATGGAAGGCGTCGTGGAGCAGGGGATAGCGGACTTCCAGGCGAGAGGTCCTCGCCAGTTCCTCCGCCACTTCCCGCGAGACGATGAAGGGCTTCAATCCCTGGTCATCCATGAAGCGCACATACTCGCGCCCGAAGGTTCCCTCGGGAAGCCGTCGCAGCACCTCGAGGTCGATCGACGGAAAGGGCTCCTCGAGCAGCTCCAGCTTCGCATGGAGTTCAGGGTAGGCCCTGCCACCCGTCGCCGCGCCTTTCAGGGCCGCCGCATCGCCGATCCGGCCCGCCCTCGCGCTCTGGACCGCACGCCACAGCATGCTCCACTTCATGGTGTCTCCTCCGTCCCCCCGCTGGAGCCGGACTCCTGGGCTCGGGAGTCTACTCGGAGTCCGTCGAAGATTCAGGCTTCACCCGCCAGGAGAGGGGCGGAGCCAGTGGGAGACCATGAAAATGCATGGTAGAAGACCAAGATGAACCGGAACATGCTTCTCTTCTTGATTGTCTTCATCGTGGGATGCGCGGCGGGAATGTCGATGGACTCGCGTGCACTGGCGCAGGGCACCCCGCCCCCTGCTCCCGCGGCATCCGCCCCTCCCATCCAGAAGTGGGAGTATTTCTGCGAGCGAAATGTCAACGACAGAGAAGTCAATGAATCCGCGAACAGGGCGGGGCAGAAGGGATGGGAGTTGGTGGGCGTGACCTCCACCAACATAGCCATTGGCAACCTGCTCGCCTGCTACAAGCGCCCCGCGTCCTGAGCCTCAAGCGCGGCGCGGGAAGGCCTCTCACAACTTGCGCAGGGCACGGCCGAGCACGGGCAAGAGCGCCAGGACGAACACGTTGAGCCCGATGGACCAGGCCACCAATGCCTTCCACCACCGCGCTTCCACATGCCGGGTGCCCAGCGCCATCAGCACCCACAGCACCGGCAGGAAATCCAGACTGAAGCGCTGCGCGTTCAACTGCACCCAGCCGTTGTTGTAGTAGTGCAGCATGTGGATGAGGCTGAGGCCCACCATGGTCCAGGCCGCCCACCGCAAGCGGCGCTCCGGCCTCGCCGCCAGCGCCACGAAGAGGAAGGGGCTGGCCAGGGTGAGCGACGTGCCCATGCCATCGATTCCCGTGGGCGCCAGCAGCCGCGGCCCACCAAAGTTGAAGTGGGGCCCCTCCAGGAACATGTGGAAGAAATTGAAGGGCACGTACGCGGGATGGAACAGGCCATAGCGCTCCACGCGCGCGGCCAGGAAATCGCTCAGGGGCATCCCCGCGTAGCCCGTGTTGAAGGGGTCCCCGAAGCGCAAGGCATTGAGCAGCAGGTACACGCCGCCACAGACGCCCAACAGCACGAGCGCCAGCGCCCCCTCGCGCACCTGTCGCCGGCGGCCCTCCTCCGCGTGGCGCCACCAGACCACCCACAGGATGAAGGGAATCAAATAGACGCACAGCTGGCGCGACAGGAAGGCCAGCCCCGCCCACAACCCCGCCCGAGCGCCCCGCGCCGGTCCCAGCGCCTCCTCCAGGGCCAGCAGCGAGCACGTCACCGCCACCACGTGCGCGAGGAACCACACGCCCTCGCTCTGCACCACGCAGAACCAGAAGGCCGTCCCCGCCAGCAGCGCCGCCACCAACCAGGGGCGATCCGCCTCGGGGATGTCCAACCGCCGCAACACCCGCCAGGCGAGCCACGCCACGAGGCCCGCGAGCACCAGCGCCACGGCCCGGTAGGGCACGTGCTCATGCCCCGTGAGCGCCACCACCGGCAACACCACCAGGGAGGGGAACGGCGGAAAGGCCACGTAGTAGCGGCCCCCATACAGGCTCAAGTCCTCCACCGGACCCGGCACATCCAACCGCCCCTCCAACCAGCCCTGGGCCTGGAGCCCGTAGAGGTTGGGCCCCCCGTAGTGCGGCAGACGCAGGCTCAAGCCAAGCGCGACCAGGGCCAGGAGGACGAGGAGGACTTTGCGCGAGGAAGACGGGAGGAGCATGGGCGAAGGGCGCGGGTACTTACCACAGCCACCGCTCCCCCATCGCCTTCCGGCATGGCTCGCGAGCGCGCGACACGCCTGTGCTATGGAGGCCCGCGACAGCCCCCCTCCCACCATGACCCCCGACACACTCTCCACGGCAGAGCCCCGTCTCCCTCCGCGCTCCCTGCTCCTGGCCACCTGCGCGCTGTTCCTCGGCGTGGTGCTGTGGCACGCATGGCTCAGCGACGACGCCTACATCCTGCTGCGCTCGGTGGACCACACGGTGCGGGGGTACGGTCCGCGCTGGAACATCGCCGAGCGGGTGCAAGCCTTCACCTGCCCGCTGTGGACGCTGCTCGTCACGGCCGTCTACGCCCTCACTCGCGAGGAGTTCTTCACCACCCTGGCCCTCTCCGTCACGGTGACCTTGGGGGCGCTCGCCCTGTGCCTGCGCGCGGCGCCCACGCGCACCCATGCGCTGCTCGCGGTGCTGGCGCTCACCGGCTCGCGGGCCTTCGTGGACTACGCCACCTCCGGTCTCGAGAACCCGCTGTCGCACCTGCTGCTGGGCGCCTTCCTGCTCGCGCTGGCGCGGCCGGAAGCCGGAGGCACGTACCGGATGGGGCTGCTGTCGCTGCTCGCGTCCCTGCTGATCACCAACCGCATGGACCTGGGGCTGGTGGTGGGGCCCGCGCTGCTCTGGGAGGCGTGGCACGCGCGGAGCTGGCGCACCGCGGGGCTGCTGGTGCTGGGACAGGTGCCCTTCCTCGCGTGGGAGCTCTTCTCGCTCGTCTATTACGGCTTCCCCTTCCCCAACACGGCCTACGCCAAGCTCAACACCGGTGTGCCCTCGGGAGAGATCGCGCTCCAGGGGCTGCGCTACCTGGACATCTCCACCCGCTATGATCCGCTCGCCTCGGTGACGCTGCTGGTGGGCCTGGGGGCGGCGGTGCGCTCGCGCCGGCCGGTGCTGGTGGCGGGTGCGGTGGGCGTCGCCCTGTACCTGCTCTACGTGGTGCGGGTGGGCGGAGACTTCATGGCGGGCCGCTTCTTCACCGCGCCCTTCTATGCGTCGGTGATGCTGGGGCTGCTCGCGCGGCCCACCCTGTCCACCCGTGGAGCAAGGCTGACGCTCGCCGTGCTGGTGCTGGCACAGGTGCCCGGTCCGCCAGGCGCCGCCGTGGCCGAGGCGACGGGCGTGGCGCCCCTGCACTGGAACATCACACACCCGACGGACCCCCCGGGCATCGCCGACGAGCGCGCCTTCTACGCGGAGGGCGTCGGCCTCCGCAACTGGCGCCCGGGACGGCCGTGGCCCGCCTACTACTTCTGCGACGAGGGACGCAGGGACCACGCCCGCCACCCCGAGGGCGCGGTGCTCCTGGCCTACAGCATCGGCATGAGGGGCTTCTGCGCCGGGCCCGCCCTCCATTACGTGGACATCTACGCCCTGGCGGATCCGTTGCTCGCGCGCACGGTGCGCCCGCGGCGCGACTGGCGCATCGGCCACTTCGACCGCGACGTGCCCCACGGCTACCTGGAGACGTTGAGAACCGGGCGCAACGTCATGACGGATCCCGCCCTCGCCGAGTACTTCGACAAGCTGAACCTCGTGGTGCGCGGCCCCCTCTTCTCCCAGGAGCGCTGGCTCGCCATCTGGGAGCTCAACCGCCAGCGCACCGCTCCGGAGCCCGGGCAGGGACGCTGAGCCTCCGTTGCGTATCCATCCCAACCTCCTCGTCATGAGCCGTGGCCGGAGGTGGGGCGGCTAGGGTGGTGGCGCACCCAAGCTGGGAACAAGGAGGCACTCCGATGAAGGGACTCACGGGCAAGGTGGCACTGGTGACGGGGGGAAGCTCGGGAATCGGGCTGGCGGCGGCGAGGGAGCTGGGACGGGCGGGGGCGAAGGTGGCGCTGGTGGGCAGGGGGAAGGAGCGGGGCGAGGCGGCGGCGCGGGCCCTGCGGGAGGAGGGGCTGGAGGCGCTCTACGTGCCAGCGGACATGGGGCGAAGCGAGGACATCCGGCGCATGGTGGGCACGGTGGTGGAGAAGTGGGGGCGGCTGGACGTGGCGGTGAACAACGCGGCGCTGGCGGACATGATGCTGGTGCCGCTGACGGAGCTGCCAGAGGAGGAGTTCGACCGCATCCTCGGGGTGGACCTCAAGGGCGTCTGGCTGTGCATGAAGTACGAGATCCCCGAGATGTTGCGAGCGGGAGGCGGGGCGATCGTCAACGTGTCGTCCATCAACGGGCTGGCGGGGACGCCGATGGGGTCGGCGTACACGGCGGCGAAGCACGGCATGCATGGGCTGAGCAAGACGGCGGCCATGGAGTTCGCGCGGCAGGGCATCCGGGTGAACGTGGTGTGCCCCGGGGCGCACCGCACGCCCATGCTGGAGACGCTCCTGGAGAAGATGTCTCCGGGGGACCCCAAGAAGGCGGAGGAGCAGTACTACCTGGCGAGGATTCCCATGGGGCGCCTGGGAGCGCCGGAGGAGTGCGGCAGGGCCATCACCTGGCTGCTGTCGGAAGAGGCCTCGTACGTGAATGGCTGTGTGATGACGGTGGATGGGGGAGTCATGGCGGGACTGTGAACCGCCACCGTCTCCACCCCGGGGGGGCGGGATGGCTCTCCTGCCGGGCCGGGCGTTAAGCTGCCGGCCATGAGCCCTCCGCTGTCGGCCACCTCACGGGAAACCTCCGCTCCGGTTCTCACCGAGGCCCGGCCGGCTTCCCTTCCCCGATGGGCGGGCGCCGTGGTGTTGTCGCCCCTGGGCGCGCGCTACCTGGGCCTGGACGACGAGAGCTTCGCCTGGTTCCACGGCACCGGTATGCCTTTCGCCGCGGTCGGCGCACTCGCCTACCTGTCCGCGCTCCTCTCGCTGGGCCACTGGGGCCTGCGGGTCATGCGCTCGCAGAAGCATCCGTATGAACCCTGGCTCTGGGACCACTCCTGGCGGCGCGAGTTGTACGACCAGCGGTTGACCCAGCTCCTGGTCTCCTGGCCCGTCAGCCTCATCCTCCTGGCGATCCTCGCCGTCGTTCATTGGCTGCTCTACAGTCAGGCCTTCAGCCGGGGGCATGTGTTGCCCGGTGCGATGCTGGGCCTCGTCCTGCTCGCCTTCGACGTCATCATCTTCACGAGGGTGCTCGGGCCCACGGTGCGCGCCACCCTCGCCCTGCTGCGCTCTGGCCGGATGCGCCTGCACCTGCCTGGAGTACCCCTGGAACTCGGCTCCCAGTGCCAGGTGCACCTGGAGGCCCGGCCGAGCCTCGCCCACCTGTCGAACGTGAAGGTCGAGCTGCGGTGCATCCGGGAGTGGGCGGAGACGACGGGCTCCGGCGACAGCCAGTGCACCCAGTCGGTGATCCACATCGCGCACTCGCACGCGTACACCGTGGACGCGGCGGCCTTGCGCGAGGGCAAGGCACTCGCCCTTCCCCTCGAGCTGTCCGAGGGCGGGCCCGAGCACTCGACGGCGCTCCACGCCGCGCGCAGCTGCCACTGGGAGCTCAAGCTCTCCAGCGAGGTGTCCGGCGCGGACCTGGACATCACCTTCGTGCTCCCCGTCTATTACACCGGGGGCGGGAACCCCGCGCGGGCCTCCTGACCCTCAGCCCAGCGTCATCGTCATGCGCACCAGGCGGTTCATGCGCAGCCCCTGCTCCAGGGGACCCACCCACTTCTCCTCCCGGAAGCCCATGCGCGCCCAGAAGCGGCGGCCCGCTTCATTCTGTTCCACCGCCGCCAGCCTGAGCAGCCGGCCACCCTCGGCTCGCACCCAGTCCACATAGGCCCGGAGCACGGCCTCGCCCCGCCCCTGGCCTCGCACCTCGGGCGACAGCAACAGCAACCCCAGGTACCACTCACCGGGCGAGGGGTAGTCCCTCAATCCCTCGAGGACTCCGACGCTCCGGCCGTGCGTGTCGCGCAAGGCCATCAGGTGGGGCTGCTCCGGCGTCAGGCCTGGAGGACGCTCGGAGGGCATCCGGCGTGCTTCGTCCTCGGTGGCGGGCCGGCCATAGACGACCTGGTGGTAGTCCTCGCAATGTTCGAGCAACGGTTGCAAGCACTCCACGTCGGCGTCGGCCACGCGCTCGGCGAGGAGGTCCGCGGCACGGAAGAGGACGGTCATGCGCCCTTCCTAGCACGCCGCCCGTCAGCTCCCCTTCATGAAGGCCTGGAGACGGGGGACCATGAAGTCGAGGAAGGCACGCACCCGCCGGGGCACGCGCTGCCCTCCGAGATGCAGCGCGTGGACTTCCTCCGCGTCGCCCGTGCCATCTCTGACCAATACCTCGACCAACCGGCCCGCGGCGAGGTCCGCCGCCACATGGAAATCAGCGAGCCGGGCGAGCCCGACCCCCGCGATGGCCATCCGCCGGACCGTCTCGCCGTTGTTGGCGAGCAGGTTGCCCCCGACGATCCGGTCGACGATGCGCCCGCCTTGCCTGAGTGGCCAGACAGGCGCGGACCGGCGGAAGTTGAAGCCCAGGCAGTTGTGGTGATCGAGATCGTCGATCGTGCGGGGCACCCCGTGCCGCTCGAGATAGGCGGGTGCGGCCACGATCTTGCGTCGCGCGGTGCCAATCCTGCGCGCGATCAGACTGGAGGACTCCAGGGCACCCACGCGGAAGGCCACGTCGGTGCGGTCCAGATAGAGGTCGACGATCTCATCGGAGAGCGACAGGTCGACGAGGATGTGGGGATGCGCCGCCCAGAAGGCGGGCAGCAACGGCTCCACCCCGTACACGCCGAAGGCGACCGAGGCGTTGACCCGCACCGTGCCGCTCGCGTGCTGCGCCCCGTGGGACAGGTCCTTCTCGATGTCGTCGAGCTCGCCGAGCAACGACGTGCTGCGCTCGTAGTAGACCTGCCCCTCGTTGGTGAGGGAAAGACGGCGCGTGGAGCGCTCGATGAGACGCACGCCCAGCCGCGCCTCGATGCGGCCAATGAGCTTGCTGACCGTGGAGGGAGTCATCATCATCTGCCGCGCCGCCTCGGAGAAGCTCCCCGCCTCCACGACGCGCACGAACACCTGCATCTCGCCCGCGCGATTGTCCATTCGCCTTCCCCATCCGTGAAACCGCTTCAAAGATCATGGGGTGCTCCGCCGGGTTATCAAGTGCGGAGCGCCCCTGCACCTCGTGCGGCCAAGGCAAACAAGAGGTCAGGACTCGGGGCGCATCCGCTCGCGGAGATAGGCGTCGTAGGCGTCCTTCATCGGAAGCTCCTGGTCCACGCGCAACCTGCGGCGCGTGGAGCGCACCGTCTGGCCCGTGACGGGATTGACGCCCTCCTTCTCGTACTGCTCCCACACCACGCCCGAGCCACGCCGCTGCCAGGGTGGCAGCTCGTTGAAGTTGATGCCGCGCTGGAAGAGCAGCTCGTTCTTGAAACCCACGGACTGGCCGTGCAGGGCCCGCGAGGCCTGCGCCGCGCTCTGGCCCTCCTTGCGCAGCGTCCAGTAGCACCAGCCATTGAGCGCGCACCGGGTCGCGTCCGACTGACGCCAGCGGAAGTAGTCCAGCACCGCGTCCTCGTTCACGCCCAGCCACACCCGGCTGTCGAACACGGCCGGCACTCCCGCCGCGTGCGTGAAGGTGGCGCTGGCCAGGCCCGCGCTGAGCGACACCAGCTTCTCCACCTCCCGGTCGTAGAGCGACCACTCCGGCCGGAAGAGGATGGAGACCTCATCGCTCTCCGTATAGGCGTAGAGGCCCTGCAACTCCTCCAGCAGCGCCGAGGCCGTCCGCACCATCTGCTCGTGCATCCGGACGTCGAAGGGCTTGTCGTAGTGCGTCTCGGTGAAGCGCGAGAACCCCCGGCCATCCACCCGCACCACGCACCACGCCCCGCGCAGCAGCCGCAACGAGTGGAAGAACTCGCCCTCGCGCATCCGGGACTCGAAGTCACCTGGGTCCATCTTCCATCCTCCAGTCTTTGTCCTACAGGAAGACCCGGCGACTCTACGGAACGAACTGGCGCACGCAGAAGCCTTTCCCGACCACGGCCCCCGCTCCACTTGCGGAGGAAGTGCCGGACTGGGGTACGGTCTGTCTCCGTGCTCCAGCCAGCCCTTCGCGCTCGGGTGTTCCGCCACATCGTGCTCGTGCTCGCCCTCCTGGGCATGGGCTGGGCGGTCTCCGGCGCGCTGATGACGTGGCGGCTTACGCGCCGGGCCCGGCCCCTCTTCCCCGAACCAGCTCCGGCGCTCGCCCAAGGTAGCGTCGAGGAGCATCGCCTCATCGTGGCCGATGGCATCAAAGTCGGAGCCTGGCTGGTGCGGGGAGAGCCCGGCGCGCCCTGCGTGCTGATGTTGCATGGCAACGGGGGCTCTCGCACCTCGCTGCGCTCCCTCCTCGAGGAGTTCTCTGGACGGGGGCACTGCGTGCTGGCCCTCAGCCTGCGCACCCATGGGGATTCCGAGGGTGAGGTGAATGACTTCGGCTGGAGTGCCCGTCAAGACGTGCTCGCCGGCATTGCCTTCCTCGAGCGTGAGGCGCCGGATCGCCCGAGGATCGTGTTCGGCACCTCGCTCGGGGCGGCTGCCGCCATCTTCGCCTCACGGGAGGTGGGCTCCCGCGTTCAGGGCTACGTGCTCGAGTCGCCCTATAGGGACCTGCGCACCGCCGTGAGCAACCGGCTGAAGAGCAACCTGCCACCGGGGTTCGACCGACTGGCGTTCCACGGCATGTGGCTCTTCGGAGACGCCTTCCTGCCCCTGTCCGCGGAGCGGATCCGCCCGCTCGACCACGTGACCGGCATTCCCCAGGACGTTCCCGTGCTGTTCCTGGCCGGGGCAAGGGACCGCCACGCCCATCTGGACGAGGTGGAGGATCTCGCGGGACGCATCTCCTCCCATGCACGGCTGGAGGTGTTCCGCGAGGGCCGCCATGGAACGCTCCGGGACTCCGAGCCCGAGCGCTACCAGCAGCTCCTCCTCGACTTCGTGAGCGCCTCGAGGCTCCACCCCAACCCACCTCGCCGCCTCAACCCGTGACGGGCAGCACCGCCCCTTCCGGGTGCGAGCCCTCGACCATGAAGAGCATCCGCGTGGCGAACCGGAAGCCCACCCGCTCGTAGATGCGGCCGGCCTCCTCGGTGATGGTGCTCAGGAACAACATGTCCACGCCCCGCGCGAAGGCCTCCTGGGCGAGCCGGGACGTCAGCGCGGTGCCAAGCCCCCGCTTGCGGAAGTGCGCGAGCGTCGCCACCCCGCCGAGTTCGGCGATGCCCTCGGAGGGCGGCGTGAACATGCCCACCACGGCGGGCGCTCCCTCCACCCGCCCCACCATCGCCCTGCCCTTCGCGAGCTCCTCCAGTGTCTTGGAAACCTCCTCCTCGGAGGCCTCGTAGGGCTCGTCCGGAGAGAAGCCCCGCCGCGCGGTGGTGCAGTACGCGCGCACCTCCTCACGCGAGGAGCTGGACGTGAGGACCGACAACATGAGTCCCTCCGGCACCGCCACGGGCGTGAAGGTCTCGGGCGTGCAGACCATCACCCGGGCCTCGGCCTCCTGGCGGAAACCGGCGGCCCGCAGCGTGTCCGCCAGGCCCGGGGCCAGCTCGGAGACGTACTCGAAGCGCGGCACCCTTCCCCTCCGCTGGAACTCCTCCCGGAGCCGCCGCAAGGGCTCGCGCACGTCCCCGGTGAGGGGCCCATCCGGAATGGCGTAGTTGAAATAGATGAGCGGATCGAAGGCGTGGAGGAACACCGTGAAGGGGGGCACGCAGAGCGACTCGTAGCGTTGCGCGGCGGCACGGCGCATGTACGACTGCAGGCGATCGATGAGTGGGCTCATGGCGAATCCTCGGACAGCGGGCGCCGGGTGTCTCACTTCCCGGGCCGGGGGGAGAACGAAGAGTCGCGCGGAGCCCGGAAATCGGTTAGAGCGCCACTCGCCATGCTCGTCTCCGTCGTCATCCCCGTCTACAACGAGATCGCCACGCTCGCCGAAATCATCCGCCGTGTCACCGCGGTGGACTTCCCGAAGGAGCTCGTCCTCGTGGACGACTGCTCGCGTGACGGCAGCCGCGAGTTGCTCCAGCGTCTGACCACCGAGGGCATCGCGGTCGTGGGCGGCACCCCGAAGAACCGCAACGAGGTGCGCGTGCTCCTGCAGGAGAAGAACCAGGGCAAGGGCGCGGCCCTGCGGCGCGGCTTCGCCGAGTCCACCGGGGACATCATCATCGTGCAGGACGCGGACCTCGAGTACGACCCGCGCGACATCCCCCGCGTGCTCCAGCCCATCATCGATGGCGAGGCGGACGTCGTCTTCGGCAGCCGCTTCACCGGCACGCCCCGGCGCGTCCTCTACTTCTGGCACTCGGTCATCAACAACCTGCTCACCACGTTGAGCAACATGACGAGCAACCTGAACCTCACCGACATGGAGACCTGCTACAAGGCCTTCCGCACCGAGGTCATCCGCTCCGTCACCGTGGAGGAGGACCGCTTCGGTTTCGAGCCGGAGATCACCGCCAAGGTGGCTCGCGGCGGCTGGCGCGTCTTCGAGGTGCCCATCAGCTACCACGGGCGTACCTACGAGGAGGGCAAGAAGATTGGCTGGAAGGATGGCGTGCGAGCGCTCTACGCCATCGGGAAGTACGCCCTCAAGCGCTGAGCCGCCCACCGGGACCACGGGCTTCATGGCGGCCCGTTCCGCGGTCCCAGTGCCCGGCATGACGGGCATCCCCAACTTCGGGGCGTGCTACCTCGATACGTCCTCTATGGCTGCGCGGGTTGGGTGCTGGAGGTGTGCTTCACCGGCATGGAGAACGCCCTGAAGGGGGACCGGAGCGGCACGGCGAAGACCTACCTGTGGATGCACCCCATCTACGGCGCCACGGCCCTGGGCCTGGAGTCCCTCCAACAGCGGCTGCGCTCCCTCTCCCGGCCCTTGCGGGCGCTCGCCTACACCGCCGTCATCTTCGGCGCGGAGTTCGTCAGCGGCTGGCTCTTGCGCAAGGGGCTTGGCCGCTGCCCCTGGGACTACGACGACAAGGGCTGGAGCGTGAAGGGGCTCATCCGCCTGGACTACGCTCCCTTCTGGTACGCCACCGCCCTGCTCTTCGAGCCCATGCACGAGGCCTTCCTGCTCGTCACCCGCGAGGCCCTGCGCCACGCACCTGGCGCCCCTCCCGCGCTCGAGACCCCGGGCTCGAACTCCACCCTCCAGGGCCCTGGGGCTGCCGCCCTCTCCGGCCGCCCCCTCCCCGAGGCCGACCAGCCCTCACTCGCGTGAATCCGTAAAAAATCCGACAGATAAGGAAACCTGGAGTAAAAGGTTCCGGGGTTGGACGCTCTGCGGCCGGGCCCCGGGCTTGACGTTGCCTTTTCTTTCTGCAACGGGGGCTGCGTAGTAGGTTGCCGCGCGATCCCACTGTTCCGTGGGAATTGACGACGTAGTCCGGAAAGTTCCCGCCCCCGTATGTTCGACTGGCTCCACACTCTCTTCTCGCGTGACCTCGCCATCGACCTGGGCACGGCCAACACGCTCATCTACATCCGCGGCCAGGGCATCGTGTCCAACGAGCCCTCCGTGGTGGCCGTCCAGCAGGACGCGCGCGGCGGCAAGAAGGTGCTCGCCGTCGGCAAGGAGGCCAAGGAGATGCTCGGTCGGACCCCGGGCAATATCGTGGCCATCCGCCCGATGAAGGACGGCGTCATCGCCGACTTCGAGATCACCGCGGCGATGTTGCGCTACTTCATCCAGACGGCGCACAACCGCAAGTCGCTCGTCTCCCCGCGCATCGTCATCGGCATTCCCTCGGGCATCACCGAGGTGGAGCGCCGCGCGGTGCGCGAGGCCGCCGCCAACGCCGGCGCCCGCGAGGTGTACCTCATCGAGCAGCCCATGGCGGCCGCCATCGGCGCGGGCCTGCCGGTCACCGAGCCCAGCGGCAACATGATCGTCGACATCGGCGGCGGCACCTCCGACGTGGCCGTCATCAGCCTCGCCGGCATCGTGTTCGCCAAGAGCGTGCGCATCGGCGGCGACAAGCTGGACGAGGCGATCATCCAGTACGTCAAGCGCAAGTACAACCTGCTCATCGGCGAGCGCACCGCGGAGCTCATCAAGATGGGCATCGGCACCGCGTACCCCACCGAGGAGGTCATGACCATGGAGATCAAGGGTCGCGACCTGGTGGCCGGCGTTCCGCGCACGCTCACGGTGAGCAGCGACGAGGTGCGTGACGCGCTCGCCGAGCCCGTCAACGGCATCGTCGAGGCGGTGAAGCTCACGCTCGAGCGCACCCCGCCGGAGCTCGCCGGCGACATCGCCGACCGCGGCATCGTGCTCGCCGGTGGTGGCGCGCTGCTCAAGAACCTCGACACGCTCCTGCGCGAGGAGACGGGTCTGCCGGTGTTCCTCGCCGAGGATCCCCTGTCCGCGGTGGTGATGGGCGCGGGCAAGGCGCTGGAGACGCTCGACATCCTCCGGCAGGTCTGCCAGCCGGGCTAGGCCGCCCTCCCTGCCCTCCAGCACCAGCCGGACGGGCAGGCGCCGTGGGTGGATGGACTCCACCGTGTTCATCTCTTGGGTCCAGCCACACACACGAGAGGAGCGGAGGATGATCGACCCTGGAGAAATCCACGAGGGAATGACGGTGCGCGACGGGACCGGGCGCAAGCTCGGGACGGTGGAGAACGTGGGGACCACCCACTTCGAGCTCGGACAGGGCTCGCCCGCCCGCCGGGAATACGCGGTGCAGTTCCACCGTGTCGCGCGTGTCCAGGGCGCGGACATCTACCTCACGCCGACGCATCCCCCCTTGCCCCCCGAGGAAGAGCCTCCGCCCCGCCGGGCGTGAGACCCCTCAGGGACGCTGAAGTGTCCGGTGTCCGCGCGCCCAGAAGAGCAGGGCCGCCGCCAGCGACGGAGCCATCACCGCAACGACCATGACCAGCCAGTCGCCCCAGCCCTCGGCGCGCGGCAGGTTGTAGAGCAGGGCCTCGAGCAGGGTGAGGCTCGCGTCGCCGGTGATGACCCAGGCCAGCAGGGTGGCGAGCCCCCGGCGCCAGCGCCGCACGAGCGAGAAGAGCGCCACCGTCAGCCCCACGTCGAAGAGCACCCAGGCGGCCTGGACGTGCCAGGAGGGGAAGTGGCTCGTGGTAATGGGCAGCGCGAGCAGCACCGTCCAGGGCACCAGCAGCACCGCGGTCAGCCAGATGAGCAGCAGGGGATGCTCCAGCAGGCTCCTCGCACCGAAGCGCAGCAGGCTGCCCTGGGCGAAGGCCTCGAGGGAGTCGAACACCGCGAGCACGGGACCTCGCGTCCGGGGCCACGCCAGGAAGACGGGGTCCCACGAATGGGGGCGCAACCGGGACTTGAAGGCTCGCAGGCCCTCGAAGTCATAGAGGGGCTTGCCCAGCCGGCGCGCCAGCCGCAGCACCCCGGCCACCTCGCCTGACAACGGTGCCAGGCCCAATGTCAGGAAGCTCCGGCCCTCGGCCGCCGCGGCGCGCATCAGCCCATCCACCAACAACTCCACGGTGCCATTGGGCGCCCGCTTGTCGCGCAGCAGGTGCTGCACGAACCAGCCCTCGCGCGCGTACACGGGGATGGCCGACAGGAAGGCCATCACCTCCCCGTCCCGCTCCGCCACGAGGCAGCGCCGCTCCTCGGGCCGATCGAAGGGAGACAGCTGCACCAGGAAGCCCATGGGCGCCATCCGCCGCGACTCCAGCCAGCGCGCCATCAACCGCTCCATCGCCACGCGCACCGGGCTCGTGGGCTCGCGCACCTCCGCCACGTCCACCACCCGCACGCGCACGCCCTTGGCCCTCGCGCGGCGCAGCTGCTCGCGCAGGTGGCGGCTGTCGCGCAGGCACTCCTCCCACCGTCGAGGGTCCCACACCGGCTGCTCACCGATGAGTAGGGACGCGAGCGGCGTGGCGTGTAACAACCGTGTCTCGATGGCGAAGAAACACACCCGCCGGCCCTTCGCCGCCGCGTGCGTCGCGAAGCGCTCGGACACCTCGGCGAGCCGCTCCGTGGAGGCGATGGGCGCCCCCGCCACCACCCACGCGCTCCCCGTGTCCACGTAGGCCACGCACGCGTCGTCCCCGTCGAACCAGTACGCGTACCCGGGCTCCAACACCTGGAAGGACGTGGTGTTCCAACCGTGACGCCGCAACAACTCCAGGACTCGAGACTTCTCCCCGCCTTCCCCGTTCATGGCCATGCCGTACTCGCGTGTGGGTCCAGGTCCGAGCACGCCCCTGTCGGCGAACACCCACTCGGCCCCTCATTGAAGTGACACGGCGCGGAGCGGCGCGGTAGATAAATCCCCTCCCATCCCTGCAAGGAGTGAGTTGGGTTGACACCTCGACATGTATTCTCCGCTCTGCGCCGCCCGCTGGCGGCGGGGCTCGCGCTCTGGGCGCTCACCGCGCTCGTTCCCCTGAGCGCGGCCCGCGCCGACGACGAAATCGAGGAGGACACGCGCCTCTTCCCCCACGCCGGCAACGCGCGCCTGCTGTCCAGCGATGAGGCCGCGCCCATCAAGCACCTGACCATCGGCCTGCAGCGCACCGCCATCCCCCTGGCCCTGGGTATCGCCGTGGACACCTCGCTGCTGGCGGACATCGCCACCGCCGCCAACGTGGGCGTGCGCTGGGGCGCCGAGTGGGGCATCCACCGCTTCGTCATCGGCGGGCGCTACACGTGGTTCCTCGGCGGCAAGACGCTGTCCAACACCCTCAGCGAGCAGGTGCCCGAAATCCAGCGCGTCGACGTGAACTTCAGCGGACCCAACTTCTATGCGCTCTACGGCATCGTGCTCGGACGCTTCCTGGTGCAGGGCGAGGTGCGCCACTACATCTACCAGCACACCCTCACCACGGTGACCGGCGCGGTGGTGTTCAACATCATCGGCAACCTGTCCGCCGTCGGCGAGCTCGGTGTCCGTTTCTCCGAGGGCAGGCCCCTGCGCGGCGCCTTCGGTCTGCGCTACGGCGGCCCGACGCTCGGTGTGTCGCTCGGCCTCGCGTACGTCGACGTCACCGAGCCCCTGCTGCCCTACAACGAGGGCCGCGTTCCCTTCCTCCCCGCCTTCGACCTGTCCCTGACCTTCTAATGAACCGCCTCGCTCTTGCCCTGCTCTGCCTCCCGCTGGTCACCGCGTGCTCCGCCGAGGTGGCCCTCGACTCGGATCCCATCTCCACGGAGATTCCGGTCAACTCCGTCATCGAGCCCACCTATGCCGAGGTGGCCATCGACCTGCCCGCGGACACGCAGGATCTCGCGGTCCTCGTGAAGGAAGTGACCGCCACCCTGACCGTGGTCAACCCGTCGAACATCTTCACGCTGAACGCGTCCGCGTGCCTGTCCCTCACGGGCACCGCCACGCCGGATCAGCCCAACTTCTACACCCCGCGCAACCTGCCCCCGTACTTCGCCGATTGCCAGAAGCTGCTGTCGGCCACCTACGGGCCCAACTCGCGCACGGACACCACCATCCCCAGCTCGGAGACGTTCCTCAAGGCCGTGCGCCAGCCGCGCATCTGGTTCATCGTGAGCAACACCATCTCCAACGCGACTCCCGGCCCCGGGGGCCTGCCCGTGGTGATCCGCCTGGATAACGCCATCCTCCATGTCCTCGTGGAGAAGAACTTCAACGGCCTCGAGGGCGCGCTGGGCATCACCGGTCTCTAGAACCCGGCTCTCACCGCGCTCCCGCCGGACGCCTGGCGGGCAGCGCGAGCGAGCGGTACGCGCGCGACTCGGCGAAGGTCGGCAGGTCCGTGGGACGCTGGTGCCACCAGTTCATCACCAGCGTCACCCGCAGGCGCGACGTCCCCGGCAGCTTCCCGTCGGGAATCTGGTTGCGGGCGTCCAGCACGCCATGGGTGAGATTGCCCCGGAAGCACGTGAAGCGGTTGGGCCGGGGCCTCACCAGATCGAACTCGTCCGTGTCGGGCGCGAGCGACGGGTTGTCCTCGCACGGCAGCGCCCGCGTCACCGCGAGCGCCCCACCCCGCACCCGGTTCATGAACAGCAGCGAGGTGAAGCGCGGATGCACGAGCGGCCCTCCCTTCAGGGCGAGCTTCTCGTCGCGGTCCTGATGGAAGTCCACCTGCACGTCCGTGGTGTACATGCGCGACAACCACCACTCCACCCCCGCCAGCCCCCGGCGCACCGGCACGCGCGGGCGCAGCGCGAGGATGGCCTCCTCCACGAGGTTGGTGGGCTCGCCCAGGTCGAACCAGAAGGTCGTCTGGTAGGTCTGTCGCAACCGCTCGCGGCCCAGCGCGCGCACCCGCCGCCACAGGCGCTGGAAGTGGGCCTCGGGAAGGGCGGAGTCCTGGAGGAAGACGAGCGGCGCGGGGGGCGGCATGAACGTTCTTCTACACCACCGTCCCATTGCGCGCCCGCACGGGGATGGCGAGCGTTGCCCCCTTGGCCCGCCCGTCACGCACGGGCCCGGGAGGACCGATGGCCACCGCTCGACGCTCCAGGAGTGCTCCGTGGGTGACGGGGCTGCTCGTCTCGCTGGCCCTCTCCGCGAGCGCGGCACCCGCCCCCACTCCAGTGCCCGCCGCCGAGCATGCCGACGTGCGCGGCTACATCGCGCGCACCTGGGACGCGCTCACGCGCTCGCTCGAGTCCTGTGAGGTGTTCGCGGACCCCAAGGTCGCGGGCCGCGCCGTGCTCTATCTGCCCCGGGAGCTGCCCGAGCCCGCCATCGTCCAGCGGCTGCGCCAGAAGTGCCCGAAGGTGGAGATCCACCGCCTGCCCGAGGAGCTCACCGGAGCGGGACAGGTGGACGTGCGCGCGTTGGAGACCCAGGGACTGCTCTACCTCGAGCACCCCTATGTGGTGCCCGGCGGCATGTTCAACGAGATGTATGGCTGGGACAGCTACTTCATCATCCGGGGGCTGTTGCGCGACGGACGGCGGGAGCTGGCCCAGGGCATGGTGCGCAACTTCTTCTTCGAGCTCCAACACTACGGCGCGCTGCTCAACGCCAACCGCACCTACTTCCTGTCCCGCTCCCAGCCGCCCTTCCTCACCTCCATGGTGATGGAGATCCACCGGACGCTGCCGGAGGACGAGGGCCGCGCCTGGCTCACCGAGGCCTGGCCCTTCCTCGTGCGCGACCATGCGCTGTGGGTGGGTGAGGCGCACCTGGCGGGTGACACGGGCCTGTCGCGCTACTTCGACTTCAACGAGGGGCCGGTGCCCGAGCTCGCCGTGGACCAGGCCCGCTACTACCGCGACGTGGTGAGCTACTTCACGCGCCACCCCGAGGAGGGAAGGCCCTTCCTGCGCGAGGTGGACCGGGACGCCGTCTCACCGAGCACGACGGCCCCCGTGTTCCTCACCCAGGTGTGCCAGCGCGACCCCGGCGCCACGACCTGCACCACCCAGGGCGCCGTCACCCTCACCGAGGACTTCTACCGGGGCGATCGCGCCATGCGCGAGTCCGGCTTCGACATCTCCTTCCGCTTCGGGCCCTTCAGCGCGCGCACGCACCACTACGCCGCGGTGGACCTCAACAGCCTGCTGTACAAGGCGGAGACGGACCTGGAGCGCATCAGCACGCTGCTCGGCCGTGACACCGAGGCCCGCGTCTGGCACGAGCGCGCCACGAAGCGCCGGGCACTGGTGGACCGCTACCTCTGGGACGCCGAGCGGGGCATGTACTTCGACTACGACGTCGAGAAGCGCCAGCGCTCCACCTACGAGTACGCGACGACCTTCTACCCGCTCTGGGCGGGACTGGCCTCACCCGAGCAGGCGCGCGCCGTGGCCGCCCACCTCCCGGACTTCGAGCGGGCCGGAGGGCTCGCGATGAGCCGCGAGCGGACGTCGGCCCAGTGGGACCTGCCCTACGGCTGGGCCCCCGTCCAGCTCCTCGCCGTCGAGGGCCTGCGCCGCCATGGCCATGACACCGACGCGGATCGCCTGTCCCGGAAGTTCCTCGACATGGTCGCCGAGAACTTCCACCGCGAGGGCAACCTGCGCGAGAAGTACGACGTGGTGAAGCGCACCACCGAGGTGCAGGTCACCGCGGGCTACGCGCACAACGTCATCGGCTTCGGCTGGACCAACGGCGTCTTCCTGGAGCTGTGGCACGGCCTGCGCCGTGAGCCCACGCCCCCGGCTCGGCCCGCTTCACCGTCCCCGCGGCCTCCGGCTCAGTGAGCCGACTGCGCCGCCAGGGGCTCGGGCTCGGACGGCTGGGGCTCGCGCGCCGCGGTCTCCAGGTGGTCCACCCGCCGCAGCTCGGGGAAGCCCCAGGCCCACAGCACCACCACCACCAGCGTGCCCACCGCTCCGGACACCACCGCCTTCTCCGCGCCCATGTACTCGGCGAAGGAGCCGGCGCGGAACTCGCCCAGCTCGTTGGAGGCGCCGATGCAGATCATGTTCACCGCGCCCACTCGGCCGCGCATGTCGTCCGGCGTGGCCAGCATCTCGACCGTGCCGCGCACCACCACGCTCACCATGTCCGCCGCCCCCGCCACCGCCAGGGCCACCACGGACAGCGGCAGCGAGTGGCTCAGTCCGAAGACGAGCGTCGCCACGCCGAAGATGGCCACCCCGATGAACATCTTCCACCCCGCCCGGCCCCCCAGCGGACGCGAGGCCAGCAGGAGCGCCACCACCGCCGCCCCCACCGCGGGCGCGCTGCGCAACAGCCCCAGGCCCCAGGGCCCGGTGTGCAGCACGTCCTGCGCGTAGATGGGCAGCAGCGCCACCGCGCCCCCCAGCAACACCGCGAACAGATCCAGGGTGATGCTGCCGAGCAGCAGCCGCTGACGGCGCACGAAGTGGAAGCCCGCCAGCAACGTCTTCATCGAGAAGGGCTCGCTCGAGGAGCGGCCCGTGCGGACCTTCAGCAACAGCATCCACACCACGGTGAGCGCGCACAGCGAGGCGGAGCCCACATAGGCCCCCATGGCTCCCGCCCAGCCGTAGAGGACGCCGCCCACGGCGGGACCCGCGATGGTGGCCACCTGCCACGTCGTCGAGTTGAGGGCCACCGCGCGCGGGAGATCCTCGGCGGGCACCAGGCGGGGCACGAGTGCCGAGCTCGCGGGCGAGTAGAAGGCCCGCGCCGTCCCGAAGAGCACCAGCACGCCATACACGAAGCGCACATCCCGCACGTGGCCCATCGTGAAGGACAGCAACATCAAGCTGCACAGCAGCATGACGCTCTGGCACACCACGAGGATGGCGCGCCGGTCCACCCGGTCCGCCACCTGTCCGCCCACCAGCGCGAAGATCAGGAAGGGAAGGAACTGCGCGAGGCCTGTGTAGCCCAGCGCCAGCGCGCTGCCCGTCAGCTCGTACACCTGCCACCCGATGGCCACCGACTCGACCTGCATCGCCAGCACCGCGCACAGGCGGGCGAGCTGGAACAGGCGGAAGTCACGGTGACGGAAGACGGAGGGTCTGGGCTCGGGGGTGTCGGACGAAGGCATGAGGTCCGAGGGCTCTAACGCAATCTCCCCCCTCGTCGCCAGTCATCCCCAGTCGGGCGGGCAGGCCCCTGCTCGCGGCTCACCCTCCTCGCGGGGTGAGATGGATGACCACCACGCGTGAGGCTCCCACGCCTCGCACCCGGAGACTCCCAGGGGCCTCCCAGCCGAGCAGCTCCTGCTCAGCCAGTGGCTCGCCCGACACCTCCGCCCGCCCCTCAAGCCCGTACAGCCACACGCTCCCCACGCCCTCGATGGAGTGCTCGCCGCCCGCCGCCAGCTCCACCACGTCGAACCGGGCCTCGGCGAGCTCCCGGTCCACCATGAGGTTGAAGTCGCGCACCGGCCCCCCAAGCAGCCGGCTCTCGAAGGGCACCTCGCCCGGAAAGCGGAACGGCGCACTGCCCCGCCCGAGGACCACCTCGGGGGCTCCCTCCCGGCGCAGCGCCATGCCCTCGCCCTCGAGGAAGAGCAACGTCCGGTCCACCCCCGGGAACAGGGAGAACGGCCCCGACGAGGCCACCGTGGCGATCGACAGGCGCATGAGGAAGCGCTCCGGCTCCCTCGGATGCGGCAGCCTCAGCAGCTCCCGGGTGACGCCGCCCCCGTTCTTCCAGGGCATGTCGCGGTAGTCCGTGGGTCCCCATCGTCTCATCGTCACCCCTCGCGTGCCGCGGCCGATGACCTCACGCCGCCCTGGCTCGAACAATGTGGTTTTCTGACATACACCCTCTCGCGTGAGCAGGGAAACGAAGGGCCGGGAGGGGTGGCACGGGGAGCCGTTACCCGGTGGACGCCCGAGGGAAAAGGCATGCGCGTCCGGCCCGGCAAGCGCTCGCGCTCCCGGTAGAGTGCCAGCGCCTATGGCTCACCTGACCCAAGACAAGAACTTCCGGCTTCCCCTCTCCGTTCGCCCGCGCCGGTACGCGGCGACCCTGACGCTCGACCTGGAGGCCCGCGCGTTCACGGGCGTGCAGACGATCGAGCTGGAGCTGGAGAGGCCCACGGACGAAATCATCCTGCACGCCATCGCGCTGAAGATTGGCGAGGTGCTCTTCCGCACGAGCGATGGCCGCATCTGCGTGTGCAACGACGTGCGCGTGGCGCCGGAGAGCGAGACGGTGGTGCTGCGCTTCCCGGAGCAGTTGCCCGCGGGAGCCGGAGCGCTGGACGTGGCGTGGACGGGCCGCTTCACCGAGGGCCTGCGCGGCCTGTACATGGCGGGCAAGGTGGCGGCCACGCAGTTCGAGGCGGCGGATGCGCGGCGGCTCTTCCCGTGCTTCGACGAGCCGGCCTTCAAGGCGCGCTGGGCGCTCACGGTCCAGGTACCCGTGGGCCTCACGGCGCTGAGCAACGGCCGGCTCGAGCGCGAGGAGTCCGACGGCCACGTGCGCAAGCTGTACTTCCAGGAGACGGAGGTGCTCAGCTCGTACCTGGTGGCGCTCGTGGTGGGCCCGCTGGTGGGCACCATCGAGGAGACGGTGGAGGGGATTCCGGTGCGCACCTGGGCGCTGCCGGAGAAGGCGCACCTCACGCGCTTCGGCCAGGACGCGGCGCTCGCGGCCCTGCCCCGGCTCCAGGCCTACTTCGGCCTGCCCTATGCCTTCGGCAAGGTGGACCAGGTGGGCATCCCCGACTTCGAGGCCGGCGCCATGGAGAACGCGGGCCTCATCACCTACCGGGAAATCGCCCTGCTGCTCGACCCGGCCACCGCGCCCCTGTCGGTGCAGAAGCGCGTGGCCGAGGTGGTGACGCACGAGCTGGCGCACCAGTGGTTCGGCAACTGGGTGACGATGGTGTGGTGGGACGACCTCTGGCTCAACGAGGCCTTCGCCACGTGGATGGCGTACAAGATCGTCGACTCGTGGAAGCCCGAGTGGCGCGTGTGGCTGGACTTCGACGCGGGCAAGGCGGCGGCGCTGCACCTGGACGCGCTGCGCTCCACACACCCCATCCGCGGGGAGGTGCGCAACGCGCACGAGGCCGGTGAGAGCTTCGATCTCATCACCTACGAGAAGGGCGGCGCGGTGCTGCGGATGATCGAGGGCTTCCTCGGCGAGGACGCCTTCCGCGAGGGCATGCGCCAGTACATGCGCAAGCACGCGCGCTCCAACGCGGTGGCGGATGACCTGTGGCGGGCGCTCGCCAACGCGTCGTCGCAGCCGGTGCTGGAGCTGGCCAACGCGTGGATTGGCCAGAACGGCTACCCGCTGGTGAGCGTGTCGCTGGAGGGCCGCACGGTGAAGCTCTCGCAGCAGCGCTACTACTCGGAGCCGGGGGTGAAGAGCCACGAGCACTGGCCGGTGCCCATGGTGCTGCGCTACGCGGACGCGAGCGGAGTGCGCGAGCAGCGGGTGTTGCTGCGCGAGTCGCACGCGGAGGTGAAGCTGGAGAGCACGGGCGAGGTGAAGTGGCTCGTGGCCAACGCGAACTCCACGGGCTTCTACCGGGTGCAGTACGACGCGCGGGCGCTGGAGCGGCTGTCGGCGAGCGTGGACGCGCTGGAGCCCAGCGAGCGCATCTCGCTGCTCGCGGACCAGTGGGCGCTGGCGCGCAGCGGGCAGGCGACGCTGGCGGCGTTCCTGGACCTGGCGGGCCGCTTCGGCCACGAGGAGGACGACGCGGTGCTGGACGAGCTGGTGGGCCGGCTCTCGTACGTGGAGAACCGGCTGGTGGACGGCGAGGACCAGGAGCGCTTCCGCCGGTGGGTGGAGAAGCTGCTGGGCGCGGGGCTCGAGAAGCTCGGGTGGGATCCGGCGCCGGGAGAGACGGACCGGGTGAAGCTGCGACGCGCGGCGCTGGTGCGGGCCATTGGTGGCGTGGCGCGCAGCCGCAAGGCGCTGGCCGAGGCGCGGCCCCGGGTGGAGCGGGCGCTCAACGGGGACACGAGCGCGCTGGAGCCCAACCTGCTCGACGTGGCGGTGAGCATGGTGGCGCGCGAGGGCGACCGGGCGCTGTACGAGAAGCTGCTCGAGAAGATGCCGGTGGAGCCGGATCCGGCGACGCAGCGGCGCTACCTCATGGCCATCACCGCCTTCGAGGATCCGCAGCTCGCGGCCGCCGCGCAGCAGCTCTTCTTCGGCGAGAAGGTGAAGATGCAGGACGTGGCGAGCTTCCTCACGGGGCTGATGGCCAACCGCACAGGCCGCGACGCGTGGTGGGCGGAGAAGCAGAAGCGCTGGAAGGACGTGCTGGCGCGCACGGGCGCGGCGCCCATGCTGCTGCGACGGGTGGTGGAGTCGCTGGGCGCGCTGCGCGAGCGCAAGCAGCTCGACGAGGTGCGCAAGCTCTTGACGGCGCACCCGGTGGAGGAAGCCAAGCAGGCCATGAACCAGACGATCGAGAAGCTGGAGCAGGACGTGATGCTGCGCGAGCGCGCCCTGCCCGAGGTGCGCGCGTGGCTCCAGAAGCAGAAGTGACAGGCAGTCTTCCCTGATGTTTCCTTGAGCGCCCCGTGAGGCCCCGGCTTCACGGGGCGCTCTTACATGAGAGCCTACCTCTTGAGGCGTATTCCTCCGGAACGGACCGTGATCGTAGAAGGCACGGATGACGTCCCCCAATCCGATGAATGTCCGCCGCCTGGGTGTCCGGCTGGACGGAAGCCTGGAAAGGAATAGCAGCCACTGCAAAGTGGTGGGTTCCGTTCCATTCACGGTGTTCCGTACACAGTTCATCCACCAGTCCCCCATGGATCTGGAGAAGGCCGCCAAGAAGGCCTCGCGCTCCAAGAACCTCTCTCTCACCCTGGACAACGATGACGTCGAGGTTCTACGTGAGGAGGTGCAGCGCGAATTCGTCGGTGCTCGCGTGCAGAACGTCCAATCCTTCTCCGAATACATCGAGCGGCGGGCACTCTCGGCGCAACCCTACTCGCTCCCGCCCCAGAGTCTCTACACTCCGGACAGTGTGCTCGTGCGCCTCATCAATGTCGAAAAGGGTGGTTACATCGAAGAGGAGCCGGAGGGAGAGGGCTCTCTGGGTCTGTGCACCTGCTGGTTCATGCCTGGCTCCGTCATCATCAACACCGATGCAGAGACCCAGTGCGCCGCTCTCTTCGAGACGTACAAGCGGCTGTCGAGTCAGAGCCACGAGGCGATGCGTGCTGGGGATCCGCACGAACTGGAGAGGCTGAAGAGCCTGAAGCAGCGGCTGGACGTACTGGCCATCACCGTGGAACTGCATTTCGAGGCCCAGCTCAGTTGGGCCAAACACTCCTTCTGGGTGCGCAATCGCAAGGGCATCAAACATTCGGGTCTGTCGATCAACAACTCCGATGATCCGATGATCTCGGTGGTGAACTCCATCCTCCAGAGATTCCCCACCCTCAAGGCGTCGCTCCATCCGAAGGCGCGTCAGGCGACCGACGAGCATCCGCTGACTCTCGGCTCACTGTCTCAGTATGTCGCGTGTCTGTGCCTCGGACTGGGAGGACTCCAGAAGGGGAAGATCCCCGACGACATGGATCCGGACGAACTGGATGGGTTGCGCCAGAAAGCTCTCGACTGGACCGAAACGCTTGCCACGACGCTGGGCGACCACCTGACCAGCAGGAATTCCGTTGCATCGACCCCGCAGGTGCTCGCCGCGCTGGGGGCGATGGGGCATGCGGTCCTGTATGAGAAGACCCAGGGCAACCCACTTTCGCTGTCAGCGGCCATCCAGCGCTTGAGCCAGATTGACTGGACGAAGGGTCAGCGCTGGATTGGTGTTGCGCTCAAGCTGACCACGGAGGGGCAGTTCAGCCAGGCGGGTGGTGCGAAGGAGTGGACCAGCCGGATCTATTCGGCCCTCGTCACTCCCTCCCACCCGCTCTACGGACAAATCACGCGGAGTAGCGCGGCAACGGCTCCGGTACTCATGCCCACCCTCGCAAGCCCTTCGACTTCCGCGAACGACCCTTCCCTACCGTAAGGCTCACCCCTGGAGGTCCAGGTCCGAGGCCGACTCCTTCGCCTCCGGGGTGCGTTGCGGAATGAGGTGGCGCGCGACGACGATGACGAGCGTCAACACGCCCGGCAGGAAGAGCCACGGGCCCGGGCTGTGGGAGTTCTTCATCAAGAAGAACCACAGCATGAGCCACACGGTCATGAGGGTGAGGAAGAGCGGGTGCAGGCCCCCGAGCCCCCGGTGCTTCACCGCCGTGCACGCGAGGAACAACAGCGTGAACTGGGTGAGCGCCACCAGCGGCAACTCTCCACCCCGCATGCCCGACGCCCACGTGCTCCCCGGCGTCCACGGCAGCAGGAGCGAGACGCTGCACAGCACCACGCCCGCCAACACCCACGGGTGTGACGCGGACCCCGGCTCTCCCTCGGGCCGGCCGTCCCCGGCGGGGACGAAGTACTTCCGGCCCTGGTCATAACCGAGCAGCCCCGCGGCGAGCATCCACACCCACGAAATGGGCCCGTAGCCCAGCATCAACAGGGCATACGCGCACACGAGCAGCGCGAACGTCTGGCCAACCGCCGGATGCTCCATCTCCCGGGGCAGCTTCGCGAGCGCCGGAGGCAGGGGCGGCACGGGCCGGCCCGGGTACTCGGGCGCCTCGTGCACCTGGCGCCACTCGTTCACCGCCACGAGCGCGCCCCACAGGAGCACCACCCCCGAGCCCATCAGCCCGATGCCTGGGATGGGGGGCGCCACGGAGAGCACCAGCCCCAATCCCACGAGCCCTACGCCCACCAACGTCAGCGAGCCGCCCGGCAGGTGCGCCCGGAAGCGGGGATCATCCAGCAGCCCCTGCAACGTGCCGCCCACCTGCGTCACGGCGGCGAACAGCGCGCCCGAGGCCTGGGACAGCCAGTCCCCCCAGGAGTCCGCGGGAGCGGGCCGGGCCCTCTCCTCGTAATCCGGCGCGGCACCGTCCGGATTGTCGTCCTCGGTGTCGGTGACGGCGGTCGTCTCGTCCTCGGCGGCGTACCGCACCTCGGAGACCTCTGTCCGCTCGCCGTCCTCGTCGACGTTCAGGGGCTCGCCACACTCGGCGCAATAGTCCAACGACTCATCGTCAATGACGTGACCGCATTTCGAGCAACGCATGGAGCCCCCGAGCGCGGCCCGAGCATAGGCCAGTCCCACTCCCACCGCAGCCACCCACCCCCACCGGGGCCGATCACCAGAGCATGTCCTGGTCCTCGGTGACGCCGGGCACCGCGGACAGCACGTGCGTGTGGCCGTCCACGCGCACCGTGCCCTCGAAGAGGCCCAGGGGCTGGGCGAAGTGGCTCACCACCACCTTGAAGTCATGGTCCTCACGGTGCACGTGCAGGGGTTGGAAGCTCAGGTCCACCACCCCGTCGTCCGTGCGCAACCGCCACGGTTTCATCAACTCCTGACGGTCGTACTCGAAGCTCGCGCGGCCCAGGGGGATGAGCCGGTTGCCGAGCCACAAGGCGTTCTCGTTGGTGTGGGAGCTCACGTTGAAGCCCTCGACGAGGTTGAGGCCCACGGGGGTGCCATCCGCGAGCCGCCCCGCCAGGAAGGCCCAGCGCCACGCGGTGTGCCGCGCGAGGTAGCCCTGGGTGTAGTCCGTGCCCCCCACGCCCCCGTCGAGCTGGAAGCGCTTGCCCCCCGCCTCGAGCGTGCCGAAGGCCAGCATCCCGCCGCGCTTCTGGGTGACGTTGACGAAGCCGTCCCCCTCCACGGGGGCGATCACCGACAGCGCTGGAGCCCCCCCGGCCACCAACAGGCTCCCATCCCACTGGAAGGTCTGGAGGCTGCCGGTGCGCAAGCGGCTCACGTCCACGCGCAGCCGGTAGCGCTCGTCCTCCGCGCCGCGCTGCGCCGTCATCCGTCCACCCAGCGTGCGGAACGACACGGACAGCCCCGCCCCGGGCCGGTTGCCCACCTCGGCCAGCGGCCCCGGTGCCCCCAGGAAGCTCACGTCGCAGAGCACCCGCCGCTCCTTCAAGTCCAACGCCACCGCGAAGGCATTGGCCGAGTAGCCCACGTCCACCACCGCGAAGAGCGCCAGCACCTCGCGCGTGGCCGCCAGGGTGTAGTGCCAGCGCTTGCGCTTGAGCAGGCGATCCTTCGCCGCCGACGGGGCCCACCGGCCGCTGAGCTTCTGCAGGTCCACCTCGGGCAGTTCACCCTGGTAGGTGCCGAATCGGGGCTCGCCCGACGCCGTGGCCACGGAGGCCGGCGCCAACATCAGCGTGAGTTCTCTCTCCGGGGTCATATCGGCTCCAAGGTGGGCCAATGCCCGCCCACCGTCTGTTGTCCGTGGGTACGGCCGGAGCGTCGCGCACGGAAGATCCGACCCCAGTGTGAACAAGTGGTTGAAGCCCACTCGTGCGGGCTAGGTGAAGTGATTGTACCTGAATGAACGGCGGGCGGTTGCCCGCTCTCCCGCCGAGGGAGCACGAGGCACCGATGACGCGGCGCACCTTCCCTGGTGACTTTTCCGGTAGAGGTGTCAGACACTGGCCGTAAGGTAACATCCGTCAGCATCATCGCAGCCCAGGGGAGCAAGGTGCTCATGAGCACGACCAATCTTCCGGCAAGTGACTTCATTGCCAGCCTCCAGAAGAGTTTCCAAGAAGGGTCCTTGGAGTTCCTCGTGGGCGCGGGCGCATCCATTGCCTCGGGCTTGCCCACATGGAACGAACTCAACCGCCGACTGTTGAGCACCTTCCTGGCTCAGGAGCACAGCGATCTTGAGTTCCAATCCAGGGACCTGGATGTGGCCGCCCAGATCTTCGTGGACAACTTCGGCCGGGAAGCCGTGGTGGACGTCGTCCGTAATAAGCTCAAGTCCGACGGCCGCTACCTCGACATGCTCCGCGGCGCACTGTACCTGAATGGCTCCAAGGACGTGAGCAGCATCCACCTGGAACTGGCCGCCATCCTGGCCGCCTCGAAAAGCACCTCGAGCAGGAGATTGAACGGGCTCTACACCTTCAACTTCGATGATCTGTTGGAGCGTGCGGCGGAGCGCCTGCTGGGAAAAGTGCCCGAGGTCATCGTGGCCGGGGAACGGTCTGCGGAGCCACACGTCGTGCACCTTCACGGCTACCTCCCCCCACCGACTTCAGGCAAGGCGCCGTCAGGCACGGTGGTGCTCTCGGAGAAGGACTACCATGAGGCACGGGGAGACTGGGCAAGCCGCAAGCTCGACGATCTCTTCACGGACGAGAAGAAGACCGTGTTGATGGTCGGTTTGAGCCTGGCCGATCCCCGGCTGCGTGGGTTGTTGCTGGAGCGCGTGAAGCTGGCCCAACGAAACAAACCCGTGGCCCACGTCTACGCGTTGCTGTCGAACAGTCCTCCATCCCCCGATGCGGAGCTCATGGAGCGACTGGCGCGCAACTTCGTGCGGCGGCACCAGGAAGATTTCTGGGCTTCCTGGCAAATGCACGTGCTCAACATCGAGAGCCATGAGTTGGTGCCCTTCTACCTGCGGCAGATCCGGCTGGGCTCCAACGGAGGGACATGGGCGGAGAAGGGAGAAGCATTCCTGCGAAACAACTCTCCGATCTTCAAGGATCTCTACCGCGAGGACGTCCAGCGCAAGGCCCTCAGCGTGCTCGAGGGAATGCATTCCTTCTTGAAGCGGCGGTTCGCCGTCGCACAGGAGGAGGAGATCCACATCGGGGGATTCGTACCGGCGGCGGGTGCGGTCATCCAGTTGGGCTTCCGCTATCGAGGTGGAAAAGACACGGACGACATCGTCACTGAGTCGTATGCTCAAAGTCGGCGACTGAGCGTCGCCTCACTGGAGCAGGCGCAAGGTGTCTCCGGACGCGCTTTTCTCCGTGGAGTCACACTCGAAGCTTCGAGCAGCCCTCGACTGCACGACAACTTCACAGAGCCGATGTTGGAAACATGGACGAACGATCAGCTCTTCTCTTCCATGCTCTGCGTGCCCATCTACGATTCGGTGGACTGGGTCCCCATTGGGGTCATCTATCTCACATCGAACCGGCCCAGCCCCTTCTGGGCAGAACTCGACTCCTCCCAGGATTACGACACCCTGGAGACGTTACTGCGCAACACCTTCACCGAGGTCTTGAGGTACGCCCCTATCTAGGTCGAGTACTCCCATGCTGAAGGTGAATGGTAGAGGCAGGTGTGTTAAGAAAATGGAAGATGCACTCAGGTGTAGGGGAGATCACGATGAGGAAGGTCGAACGGGTTGAGGTCGATGGAATGTTCGTGGTGACAGCGGCCGACTCCTCGCCGACTAGCCGAGCGAACATCCGAGCTCAGGTCAAAGCGATCGCCCAGAAGGCTCGTGAGGCTCATGAGTCGATGGAATCGAGACGACAGGCAGAGCAGTCTGCCCAGGAGCCGATTCCTTCAAGTGGAGCCCAGAGGGGCTGAGTCACACCCGAAGGCACGTTGTAGGGAAAAGTCTCGGCCAGTGGGCACTGCGTTCGTGCCCCTGACAGACTCGCAACAGCCTCAAGTATATAGGAGGGATGAATGCGCTCCCCTCCTCTCGTCTCCTGCGGCGCCTTGGCCTCGGAGTGCTCGTCCTGGGGATGGCGGTGGGCGCGAGTGGCTGCGTCTTCGCCGCGCCCACCTGGAAGGGTCCTCCGAGCGATCACTTCGATGGCCGGCGCTTCTTCAACCTGGAGCCCCGCGAGCAGCAGATGGGCTTCATGGACTGGATGCGGACGCGCCGGCCCGGCCCGTGGAAGGACTGGCACGACGTGCCGCACGGCCCGCCTCCGCCCGAGCGCGTGGGCCGCGGGGGCCTGCGCGTGACGTTCATCAACCACGCCACGGTGCTCTTGCAGCTCGACGGGCTCAACATCCTCACGGATCCCATCTACAGCGAGCGGTGCAGCCCGGTGTCCTTCGCGGGGCCCAAGCGCGTGCGTCCGCCGGGCATACGCTTCGAGGACCTGCCGCCCATCGACGCGGTGGTGCTCAGCCACAATCACTATGACCACATGGACGTGGCCACGCTGCGGCGGCTCCAGGAGAAGTTCCCCGCGATGCGCCTGTTCGCGGGGCTGGGCAACGGGGCGTTCCTCGAGGGCGAGGGTCTGCGCCAGGTGACCGAGGTGGACTGGTGGAAGGAGTTCCCGCTCACCCCCGAGGTGACGCTGGTGAGCGCGCGTACCCAGCACTTCACCAACCGGGGCATGACCGACAGCGGGGGCACGCTGTGGACGGGCTACGTCTTCCGGGGGCCGCACGGAGCGACGTACTTCGCGGGGGACACGGGCTGGGGCCGGCAGTTCGCCGAGGCCCGGGAGCGCTACGGGCCGATGCGGCTGGCGGTGCTGCCCATCGGGGCCTACAAGCCCGAGGGCTTCATGTCGCCGGTGCACATCTCGCCGCGCGAGGCCGTGCAGGCCAGCGTGGACCTGGGCGCGCGCCACAGCGTGCCCATGCACTACGGGACCTTCCGGCTCGCGGATGATGGTGAGACGGAGCCCCTGTGGGACCTGGCGGGGGCGCTGGTGGAACGCGGCGCGGAGGCCCCCAAGTGGTGGGTGCTCGGCTTCGGCGAGGGCCGGGACGTTCCGCCCTGACCTCCAACGTCTGTACAAGCATCCGACATTCCAGGTAGGAAGGCCCCGACAGCGGGAGGCATGCACATGGGCCGCACCCCAGGCAAGAAGGGCGACAGGATCGGGCCGTATCGGCTGGGCAGACGCTACCGGGGCACCGACCCGGGCGAGGGCGCCATCCACGAGGCGCACCATGTCGAGACGGGCGCCCCGGCGCTGGTGGTGCTCCCGGGCGAGAACGAGGACGGACGCCCGCGAAGCGCCTGGAGCGTCCGGGCCGAGGGCTCCATCCACCCGCCCTACCAGGCCGTGCACGTCGAGCAGACGCCCCAGGGACGCGCCTCCCTGCATGACTTGACGCTGCTGCTCATCCGGCTCGCGGGCGCCACCGCGCACATCGAGAACCGCAAGGACGCACGCGCCCACTTCACCCGTGTGCGCTTCTACGTTCGCCTCCGGCGACAGGTGCTCCGCTGGGGACTCGCGGGGGCCGCGGCGGCGGGAGTCGCCCTCGCCCTCCGGCCGCACGCTCCCGAACCCATGGAGACACGCGCTGCGATCGATGAGCCGATCGCCTTCACCAACCGGCCGGGCACCACTCCCCCCTTCATTGGCTACCCCATGCCGGAGGCCCCCTTCAAGGAGCAGGCGAGACCCCCCTGCATCCCCGATGCGGAGGTGGAAATCCGAGGCGGCTGCTGGACCCCCCACGCACGAACAGCCCCCTGCCCTCGCAGCACGGCCGAGTACCAGGGCAAGTGCTATGTCCCCGTGAAGAAGCCAGAGCCCACCCCGAACTCCCTCCAGCCCTGACGCGCGGGGAGCGGCAGCCGAGCAGGCAACCCTTGTGTGGGGAATGGTCGCTCCTCGTCGGCATCCCCATCCTCGCTGACAGGCGAAGTGGTCTCAGCCACGAGGGTGGACACATGAATCGAAGCGACATGATGACCGCGGCGGGGATGGGGGCGATGGCGGGGATGAGGGCGCTGAGTGCTCCGGCCTTCCTGAGCCAGCACCTGGCCGAAGAGGGAGCGAGCTCGAAGGCGAATCCCGTGGAGCAGTTCCTCGCGTCGTCGACGACGGCGCGCGTCCTGCCGGTGCTGGCGCTGGGCGAGCTGGTGTTGGACAAGCTGCCCGGGATGCCCGCGCGCATCGTGCCGCCGGTGCTCCTCATGCGGCTGGCCTCCGGTGCCCTGGTGGGGGCAGCCGTGGCCCGGCAGAAGGAGCGGCCCGTGCTGGGCTTCGCCGTGGTGGGCGCGGTGGCCGCGCTGGCCTCCTCGTTCGCGCTCTACACGGTGCGCGAGTTCGCGACCCGCAAGCTGCACATCCCCAACATCATCGCGGGCTTCATCGAGGACGCGCTCGTCGCGTCCGCGGGCCACCGGCTCACGGCGGTGATGGGCTAGGCACGGCGGCGCGCGGCGCGAACACGCTCGGCGAGGTGGTCCAGCCCCGTGTCGGGAAGGCCCATCTCGGCGAGCTGCCGCACCGTCTCGTCGAGGTACTCGGCGTTCGAGCCGTTCTCGCCCTCGCACCGGGCGAGGCGCTCGATCATCGCCGGCTCGCTCAGGGACGGCTCGTACAGCGGGCCGTCGGGGTCGGTACAGAACGTCAGCGCGGTGATGACGCCGCGCGGCGTCTGGGCCTTGAGCCAGCAGGGCAGGTAGAAGGGCAACAGCATCTCGCGCTCCCAGACGCGCCGCAGATCCTCGCGCACGGTGCGCGCGGCGAGCCGGTAGGCCAGTCCGCGGCAGCGGTGTCCCCGGACGAGTCCCAGACAGAGCCCGGGGCGCCGCCCGGTGCCACGCATCTTCGGGTCGGCGAGGCAGAAGACCCGCTCCCAGCCCTCGAGGGTCGCGGGCCGGCGATCCTCGGGCGAGAACGGCGGCGCCTCCAGCATGGAGCCATAGACGAGCAACCAGGAGTCACTCCGGGTGACGTCATGGGGAGCGGCGGCGAGCGCCCGGTCGAGCGAGGCGTCGAGTTCGGCCTGGGTGCGGAGGTGGTAGTTCACGGAGCCTCGATGCGTGGGGGGAAGGTAGGGCGCGACGGGTGGGAGGAGAAGGGGCCCATGGAGGGGAAACGGGGGGAGCACATGGCGGCGAGTCCGGATACGCATGACCCACCGCGGCGTGCCTTCCGGGAACTGTCCACCTGAAGGGGGCTGGATACATTGGGCGGCGCCATGGATGACGCGCGGCACGAGCCCGAGGGAAACGCTTCGCCGGAGAGTCGCCGCCGCCCGGTGATGGAGTCCCTGCGCGAGTACGGCCGGGGCATCGCGGGCGGGCTGCTCTTCAGCCTGCCGCTGCTCTACACGATGGAGGTGTGGTGGGCGGGCTTCATCACCCGGCCCGTCCACCTGCTGCTCTACCTGCTGGGCACCTTCGTGCTGCTGCTCGGCTACAACCGCTATGGCGGCTTCCGGCGGGACGTGAACTGGAGCGAGGTGCTCACGGACTCGGTGGAGGAGCTGGGGCTGGGGTTGCTGGTGTCCACGGCGGTGCTCTTCCTGATTGGCCGCATCACCGCGGACAGCTCGTGGCCGGAGGTGGTGGGGATGGTGACGGTGGAGGCGGGCAGCGTGGCCATTGGCATCTCGGTGGGCAGCGCGCAGTTCGGCGGTGGGGGCGGAGGCGGGGGCGAGGGCGGCAAGGAAGGAGACGAGGAGCAGGAGCGCGAAGCGGCCGAGCACGTGCCCGGGCAGCTCGTCATCGGCTTCTGCGGAGCGGTGCTCTTCGCGGCCAACGTGGCGCCCACGGAGGAGATCGTGATGATCGCCGTGGAGCTGACCCCGTGGCGGCTGATGGGGACGGCGCTGCTGTCGCTGCTGCTCGGAGGGCTCATCCTGTACCAGCTCGACTTCACGGGGGCGAGCCGCTTCACGAGGCATCGCCGGCTGGCGGACGTGCTGATGGGCACGGTCATCACCTACGCGCTGGCGCTCGTCTCCGGGGCGCTGGTGCTGTGGTTCTTCGGCCGCTTCGACGGCAATGGGTTGTCCATCTGCGTGGCGCAGGTGGTGGTGCTGGGATTCGCGGGGGTGCTCGGCGCCTCCGCGGGAAGGCTGCTCATCCAATCATGACGGCGAAGTGGAACTGGCTGGAGCGGATCGTCTTCGCGGTGAGCTGTGTGCTCGTGGCGGCGGTGCTGGGCTTCATCGCGGTGGACGCGTGGACGATGAGCGACATGCCACCGGACCTGGTGATCACCGTGGGGACACCGCTTCAGGGCAGTGGCCACTGGCGGGTGCCCATCACGGTGGAGAACCGCGGCGAGCAGACGGCGGAGGAGGTCCGGGTGGGGGTGGAGCTGCGCCAAGGGGGCGAGGTGCGGGAGCGCGCCGAGCTGTTCCTCTCCTACGTGCCCCGGCACTCCCGGCGGGAGGGGTGGGTGACCTTCATGCACCCCCCCTCCCCCGCCGACCTGGAGGCGCGGCCACTCGGTTACGCCAGGCCCTGAGCGGCTCAGGCGCAAGTCAAAGCTGGCGCGACCGGACCTCTGGCGCTTGAGCAGTTTGAGCTTTGTTATCTGCCCTCGGCTTGAGCATTCATCGAAGGTTGTACCCGTCCCCCTTTTTGACTGGCAGTCCGTGTACAATGGACGGATGAACTCTCTCCGTCTCGCGTTGATTTGTCTTTGGACCCTCGCCACCCTGACCGCTTGCTCTGGCCAGGACGACGTCACTCCACAGTTGGAAAAAGCTTCGTGCCCGGCCGGTCAGTCACTGTGGTACAGCGAGGCGGGTTGTGGCCCTGAGATCGCGCCGCACTGCATGGGTCCGCCGCCCCCCTGTGCAGAGACCTTCTGTTCATGCTCGGGCCAGACCATCTACAGCTGTGGGGTCACCCGCGAGCCCCACCGGTACAAGGGAGCGTGCACGAATTGAATCCCGTCAGGGCGACTCCTCGGGCCGCTCGACTCCGACGGGAGGTGCTTTTCAGAAGGCGAGCGGCTCAGGAGCGGCCGAAGATGATGCGCTCGTCGCGCAGCAGGCGGGCCGTCCACGCGAGGAACACCCCGGCGAGCGCCGTACAGCTCACGAGCCCCAGCACGAAGGGCAGTGGGCCCAGGGGCTCGCCGCGCATCAGCTCCTGCACGAGCATCTCCTGACCCAGCACCGGCACCGCGAACATCCACGTCTGGCTCTGCACGGGCGAGAGCACCAGCACCATGCCGGGCAGCGTGGGCAGGAACGACAATACCTGCATGTACGTCTGTGCTTCCTTGAAGGAGCGCGCGAAGGTGGACAGGAGCATCTGTCCCGCCGAGGCCATGAGCGCCAGGGGCAGCACGCCCGCCCACAGGCCCAGCACCGCGAGCGGATCCAACCGCACCTTCACGCCCAGGTCCTGCAAGGGCACCCGGTTCATCACCAGGAGGAAGGCCACGAGGCACAGCGTCGTCGCCGCGATGGCGAACACCACGGCGGTGAGCCACTTGCCCAGCACGAGCGCCTCGCGCCGCACGGGGTTGAGCAGCAGGGCCTCCAGCGAGCCGCGCTCGCGCTCGCCGGCCATGGCGTCGATGGCCACGCTCATTCCGCCCGAGAAGGTGGCGAGCACGAGGAAGATGGGGATGATGGACAGCAGGCTCGCGGCCAGCCGCTCCGGCGTGGACAGGTCCACCTCCTCCACCTTGATGGGCGAGGCGAGCTCCGGCGCCACCCCGCGCGCGAGCAGCCGCTGCGCGCCCAGGAGTCCCGAGTACCCGTTGAGCAACTGCTGCACCCGGCGGATGGTGGTGCGCGCCTGGTTGCGCGAGTTGTCCATGACGAGGTGCACCTTGGCGGTGCGGCCCGCGGCGAAGTCCTCACCGTAGTCCTCGGGGATGATGAGCACCGTGTCCAGCTTGCCCGCCTGGATGCGCGCCTCGTAGTCCGCGGGGGGCTCGGTGAGCGTGGCGCCAGCGCGCTCCAGGTAGGCGACGAGGCTCGGGGCATGGGAGCGGCCCACCACGGGCAGCTCCAGGGGCTTGTCCTTGTTGAGCCAGGAGGCCATCACCGTGAACATCACCCCGAAGAGGATGGGGCCCATGAGGGTGATGCCCACCGCGCTCCACACCGAGCGGCGGTCGCGCAGGTGGTCGCGCAGCTCCTTGCGAAACACCGTCGAGAGCAGCGACTTCATAGCATCAACCCCTGATCACTGCCGATGACCGCCACGAACGCCTCCTCGAGGTTCTCCTTGCCCGTGCGCGCGCGCAGCTCGTCCGGGGTGCCGTCCGCCACCACGCGGCCGCGCGCCACCACCACGATGCGGTCGCACAGCGCGGCCACCTCCTGCATCACGTGGCTGGAGAACACGATGCAGTGGCCCTGCTCGCGCAGGCGGCGGATGAGCGTGCGCACCGCGCGCGTGCTCATCACGTCCAGGCCGTTGGTGGGCTCGTCCAGCAGCACATTGCGCGGCCCGTGCACGAGCGCCCGCGCGAGCGCCACCTTCATGCGCTCGCCCTGGCTGAAGCCCTCGGTGCGCCGGTCGGCGATGTCCTTCATGTCGAGCAGCTCCACCAGCTCGGCGATGCGCGAGTCGAGCGCCGCGCCGGACAGGCCGTGCAGCTCCCCGGCGTAGCGCACGTGCTCGCGCGCGGTGAGGCGCGGGTAGAGGCCGCGGGCGTCGGGCAGCACGCCCAGGGCGCGGCGCACGTCCAGGGGGCGCTCGGCGACGTCCAGGCCGTCCACCTTCACGCTGCCCCGGTCCGGGCGGATGAGCGAGTAGAGCATGCGCAGGGTGGTCGTCTTGCCCGCGCCGTTGGGCCCGAGCAGCCCCGTCACCACGCCGTCCTCGGCGCGGAAGCTCACGTCCTCCACGGCCGTCACCGCGCCGAAGCGCTTGTGCAGGTTCGTCACGTCGATCATGGCACCGGCCCCGCGAAGGAGGTGAAGAAGGGAGGACGGGCCAGGCTCTCGCGGCACTTGGGCTCGAGTCCCTTCACGCTCCCGCGCGTCACGAAGTCCGCCATCAGCGTGCGCGCGCACCCCACGGAGCTCGTCCCATGGCCCACGCCGGGCAGCACCACGTGCAGGCTGTTGGACAGCGTCTTCTTCGCGTCCTCGGCCCACTGGGGCGGCGTCACGGGATCCAGCTCCCCGGACAGGAGCAGCACCGGCACGTCCGACGTCACCGGGTCGCGGTAGCCCGCGGGCACGCTGCCCCGGGGCCACAGCGCACACGTCCGGAGCGTGTCGCGCAGTTCGCGCTCGCCCATCCACGTGCCGCGCGTCTCGCGCACGAGGGCCTCCTCGGTGATGAGGGGCGCGTCCTCGGAGCACACCACGGACAGGTACATGCCCCGGCTCATGTTCTGCTCGAGACTGCCGTGCATGGTGACGTAGAGGGCGACGAAGGGGCCCCAATCGCCCTGGGTGGCGCGGTCCACCACGAGCGGGAGCATGGCGGCCGTCTCGGGCAGGTAGAGCAGGGAGTGCAGCGCGCCCACGAAGGCCGTGCGGGTGAGGGTCACGTCCTCGGGGGCACCGGTGAGGGGGTGCTGCACGCGGGTCTTCAGGGGCTCACGCGCCAGGCTCTCCAGGAGCGTGGTGAAGCGGTCGCGCAGGTTCGGGTAGCGGTGCGAGCACACCTCGTCCTGCTCGCAGCTCGTGAGCAGCAGGTCCAGCGAGCGCTGGCCATCGCGCGCGACGTAGAGGGGGAGTACGAGGGACAGGGGTGCCACGCCATCGAGGATGACGGTGCGCACGTGCTCGGGGTGCTGGCGCAGGTACACGAGCGCGGCGCGTGTGCCATAGGACACGCCCCACAGGTTGAGCTTGTCGTAGCCGAGCGCCGCGCGCACCTCGTCCAGGTCATCCATGGCGATGGGCGTGGTGTACAGGCGCACGTCCGCGTCGTAGCTGGCGAGGCACGCGCGCACCTCCTTCTCGCGGAAGGTGTCGTCGAACTGCTCGGTGAGCGGCGCGGTGGGCGGGACGGGGTTGCACTCGAGCGGCCGGGAGTCGCCGGTGCCGCGCTGGTCGACGAAGACGAGATCCCTCTGGCGCTGGATGCGATCGAGCAGCGGCATCACCTGTCCGGCCAGCTTCGCGGCGCCCTGTCCGGGGCCACCGGCCAGGAGCACCAGTGGATCCGACAGGGGCGAGGAGGCGAGCGCGGGCACCACCACGACCTTCAAGGGCACCTTGCGCCCCTGCTTCGCCGCGCGATCCTCCCACACCTCCAGGGTGCCGCACAGGGCCTGCCGTCCCACGCCCTCCAGGCGGCACGGAGCGAGCGGCAGCGTACGGTTCGACTCCCCGCCCGTGCTCCGGGAGCAGGCGGACAGCGACAACAAGGCGCCGAGCAGGACGGACAACCAGCGGAATTCACGCGGTCTCAAGGTGCTCAAGACTTACCATCGCCCCTCACCCGGTGCACTGTCCCGGTGACGGCCCGCGCGAGGGGCGATTGAATGGCCCCGGCGCTCTTCCCGTCCGCCTCCCTACCCATGAAGACGAACCGAACCTTCCTCCTCCTCGCTGTTCTTGGCCTCTCGCTCGGTACCGGCTGCGCCGCGCTGCAGAAGATGGCCAAGAACGCCTTCAAGAAGCCCACCCTCACCTTCAAGACGGCGCGCCTGTCCCAGGCCTCGCTCTCCGACGCCACCGTCGACCTCGTCTACCAGCTCAACAACCCCAACCCGCTGGGCCTCAGCCTCGCGTCCATCAACTACGCCTTCTTCGTCGAGGACAAGCAGGTGGTGGCGGGCACGCCGGCCAAGGGCCTGAACATCGCGGCCAACGGCAAGTCGGAGCTCGTCTTCCCCGCCAACGTGCGCTTCGCGGACATCGCGCCGGTGGTGACGACGTTCCTCACCAAGGACAGCGCCCGCTACAAGGCCCAGGGCAGCCTCGGCGTGAAGACGCCGCTGGGCGTGTTGAGCTTCCCCCTCGAGCACGAGGGCACCTTCGAGGTCCCCAAGATTCCCCAGGTGCAGTTCCAGTCGCCGCGCATCACCAACGTCACCGTGCAGGGCGCCACGGTGGAGTTCCCCCTGGTGGTGAAGAACCGCAACAGCTTCGCCCTGCCGGTGGCGGGCATTGGCGGCGCGCTCAAGGTGGCGGGCGCCAACGTGGGCAACCTCGCCACGGGCAACCTCGGCCTGCTGGAGCCCGGTGGCACCAAGGAGCTCACCCTGCCCCTGAAGATCAACTTCGCGAGCGCCCTGTCCGCAGCCAACGCCCTGCGCTCGGGGGGCAACGCCCAGGTGATGCTCGACGGCCAGTTGCAGTCCGGCTCCCAGAACGTGCCGATGGACATCTCCCAACTCCTGAATTTCCGGAAGTAGTTCGCGGCGGAGAGCAGGGCAGGCGGGCGGACGAGGTGTTGTCGGTTGTTCCCCGGCGCATCCCCCGTTACGGTTGCGCCGGAAATTCCCAACGGACCCCGACATCCGCCATGCGCCGAATCCTCTTCAAGTCCAAAATCCACCGCGCGACCGTGACCCAGGCCGATCTGGATTACGAGGGCTCGGTCACGATCGACCGGAACCTGCTGCGCGCCGCCGACATCCTTCCCTTCGAAAAGGTGGCGGTGTGGAACGTGACGCAGGGCACCCGGCTGGAGACGTACGCCCTGGAGGGTGAGGCGGGCAGCGGCGTCATCTGCATCAATGGCGCGGCGGCGCACCTGAACAAGCCGGGAGACCTGGTCATCATCGCCACGTTCGCCGAGGTGGAGGAGAACGAGGCGAGGAACTGGAAGCCGACGGTGGTGTTCGTGGACGCCGCCAACCGCATCGTGCCTGGGGTGACGGAGGAGATTCCGGGCCCGGCGCGGCGCATCGCCTGAGGCACGTCCCAACCGCCCCGCTCCGCTTTACGCTCCCGCGCGGGCTTGCCATGCTCGCGCGCGAGGGGCGCGCGGATGCGCTTCGAGAGGCGAGGGACGAGATGAAGTGGACGTGGGCAGGCGCGGTCCTGATGGGGATGCTCACCGGCTGCGGGGCGAGCCGAGAGGCGTTCCGTCCCAACCCCAACGACGATGATCCGCTGGTGGGCTCGGTGCGGGTGGTGCGCGCGCCGCTGAAGGATCGCTGCGAGCAGCATGGGCGCTCATCGGTGCGCGGCCCGTGTGACGAGGCCCGCTACGTGGCGACCGAGTACACGCGGCGGCTGTCCGTGGGCGACGAGGTGTGCCTGGAGGACGGCTATGGCGAGGAGCCGGGGCCGGTGTGCAAGGCCCGGGCGGTGGTCATCGACACGGCGCCCGACCAGGTGAAGCTCGAGGTGCGCTCGACGAAGCCGGACTCGCGCTGGTTCCAGGCGGAGATGCGGCACGCCTGGTACGAGGAAGGGGCGCTGGTGGACCTGTACCTCGAGGAGCAGGGTTACTGAGGGGAGGAGGGCAGCATGGCGTTCTATGATCCCATCGCCGACACGGTGAAGAAGCTCACCCCCGCGGAGCTGAAGAAGCTGGCGGACACGAAGCTCACGGATCTGGTGCAGCAGGAGGTGCCGCGCGCGCGCAAGCGGGTGCTGGAGCTGGAGCAGCGCTACCCGTCCGCGGGCTTGCGCGAGCGGGCCCAGCGGCTCATCGACGAGAAGAAGCACGTGGCGAGCATGACCGGAGGTGTCTTTGGCGCCTTCGGGCTCGTGGGGCTGCCCATGGACTTGACGGTGATGGCGTGGCTGCAGCTCACGCTGCTCGTGGACGTGGCCACGCTGTACAAGGTGAACCTCAAGGGCACGCACGCGCTCAACGAGCTGTTGGACCTGTACGGCTACACGACGGGCGTGGGGACCATCCAGCGCTCGGGGCCGCGGGTGCTGGGCAAGGTGGCCGAGGTGCTGCTCAAGAAGGGCGGCATGCAGACGCTCGGACGGGCGATGCCCCTGGTCGCCGCGCCGGTGACGGCCTACCTCAACAACCAGCACATCCAGAAGGTGGGCGACAACGCGGTGCGCTTCTATGAGGGCTTCAACAAGGCGCACGCGAAAACGCGCGCCGCCTCGCACAAGTGAGAGCCCCCGATGAGCGAACGCGCCCCCCAGGTGTGTCCCCGGACGGGCGCCTACCTGCGGCCCCACTTCGAGGAGCTGCTGGCGCGCGCCGTGTCGGACGCGCACCAGGCCCGGCTGCCGCTCACGCTGCTGTGGGTGGACGTGGATGAGACCCAGGAGGGCAACGACGCGCACGGCCGCGAGGCCATGGACACGGCGTTGAGCGCGCTGGTGGACGAGCTCGCCGCGGAGCTGGACGGGCGCGGGCCCATCGGGCGCATGGAGGGGGATGCCTTCGCGGCCCTGCTCTACGCGGTGACCCCGGACATGGGCGAGCGGCTCGCGGAGCGGATGCGCCGCCGGTTCGCGGCGAGGCGGTTCGGCCCGGAGCCGGGCGGCTTCCACCTCACGGTGTCGGTGGGCGTCGCGACGCTGCGGCCCCAGGAGCCGTATGGCAACCTGATGGACGCGGCCGAGGCGTCCTGTCTCCAGGCGAAGCAGGCGGGGCGGGACCGGGTGGTGCGGCGCTAGGCCCCCGCGCGCTCACGACATCCCCAGCGCCTTCATCCGCGCCTTGAGCGTGTTGAGCGCGATGCCCAGGTCCGCCGCGGTCCGGGTCTTGTTGCCGCCCTGCCGGGCCAGGGCCTCCTGGATGTCCTGGACCGTCAGGGCACGGGGCCGCTTGCGCACGGGCGCCAGGGTATCCACCGAGGGCGAGCCCGTCCTCGGCATGAGCAGCGGCCCCAGCGCGCCTCCGAAGCCCAACGCGCGCTGCTCCAGATAGGAGCGCACCGCCTCGAGCGAGATGAGGGCCGGCGCGCTCGCGTTGCCTTCCAGGGACTGCTGGGCCGCCTCGCGCGCCACCACGGTGCGCACGGTGGACTCCAGCTCGCGGATCTGCCCGGGCCAGTTCGCCCGCGCGAGGAAGTCGAGCGCCTCGGGGGTGAGCTGGGCGTCGTACTGCTGCTCGACCTTGAGCCGGTGCAGGAAGGTGGCGACGAGGTGGGGGATGTCCTCGCGCCGCTCCTCGAGCGTGGGCAGGATGATGAAGTCGCCCGCGGCGAGCCGCTGCGCCAGGTCCGGCCGCAGGTCCGTCTGCCGCAGGGGCACCTTGGAGGCGGAGATGAGGCGGAAGCGGGGCGGGGGCTCGCGGAAGTCCGCCGGAGCGCCCAGCGGCGCGAGGCTCCCGGTGCCCTCCAGCACGTCCACGAGGAAGTCCTGGGCGATGCGCGGCAGGAACTCCACCTCGTCCAGGAAGAGCGTGCCGCCGTTGGCGCCGTAGAGCTTGCCCACGCGCGCGAGCGAGGCGCCCGTGTACGCGCCCTTGAGGTGCCCGAGCAATTCACTCGTGAGCGAGGCGGGATCCTGCGGCAGGCGCCCGCAGTTGAGGATGACGAAGCTGCCCTCCAGGCCACCGCGGCGGTGGATTTCCCGCGCGATGAACGTCTTGCCCGTGCCCGAGTCACCCCGGAGGAACACCGGCAGCGGGTGACGGGCGCACCGGTCGATGGAGCGCTCGAGCTGCACCGTGGCCGAGGAGACACGCGGTGTGGTGTGGGGACGGGCCCCACCCTCCTGGGGCATCTCGGCCAGCAGGGTGAGGCGGCTCCTGCCGTTGCCCAGCAGCACCATGTCCCCCGCCTCGAGCACCCGATCCTTCGACGGGGCGAGGCGCTGGAAGCGCACCCGGGACTCCTTGCCGGGCGCTTCCGGACGGCCCACGTAGCTGCCATTCTTCGAGTCGAGATCCCGGTACACCCAGCGGCGATCCTCGCGCAGCGACAGGCGCCCGTGCTGCCGGCTCACCGCCTCGTGGGAGAAAACCACGGTGGACTCCGGCGACCGCCCGAAGATGTAGGCCCGGTCTGGATACAGCGGGGAGACCAGATCCTCGATGCCCTCGCGCTGCACGCGCAGCGCCTTGGGCTCGCGGTAGGGCGGGTTCCACCCCGAGGACGTGTCTGGCTCATTCTCCCGGCCTCCCCGCCCCGCGGCGCTCTCGGCCCCGCCTGCTGCGTCCTTGTGCCCGCCTGCCATTCTCACTCCGGGTACGCGACTGCCGTCAGGACTGATAGCAGTTTTGACGTCTGGAAGGCGCCCGGAGCGGGCACCACGGGAGCGATGGGATTAAAAGTCTCTGGCAACACGGTAATAAATGAGGGAGGGTGCGCTGGCACGCAGTGTGCTTGGAAGTGGTGCCGGCAACCGGCCGTACGGGCCCTCCTCCCAGGAGCACGCGTGTTCAACATCACTGTCGGGTTCATTGGTGAGAACAGCACCCAGACCGGGATCCTCAAGCGGCGGGAGATCGCCATCGGGAGGGATCCCGCGAACGATCTCGTCCTCGATAACGGCAGCGTCTCACGCACCCACTGTCGACTGGTTGCCATTGAAGGAGCCACCATCGTGTTGGACGAGAACTCGAAGAACGGAACCTGGCTCAACGGCAAGCCCGTGGACCACCCCTCCGTGCTCAAATTCGAGGACGAACTGGTCATCGGACCCTACTCCCTGCGCGTCCAGTCCCTCGTGGGACAAGGCACCGCTCAGGACATCCCCGGGGGGGTCGTTTTGAACCCACGCCTCGGGCACACCTCCGCCTCCACCCCGGGGCAGACGGCGCTGATCCGGGGGCTGTCGTCCCTGGAGACCCGGCGGCAGGAGCTGCGCTGGCTCATGCGCGAGCCGGCCGCCCACCCGCGGGTGGATGGGCTGCTGCGCGCGGCGCTGAGGGATGCCGACCTGGAGGTGCGTCTGACGGGCGCGCTGACGGCGGCGCGGCTGCGCGCCCGGGAGATGCTGCCCCTGTTGCAGTCCTCGGACACGCCCACGCTGCTGCAGGAGGTGGACGAGCCGCGCGAGCGCCGCTTCCTCGAGCAGCTCTGGTACGGGGTCATCCGCTACCTCCAGGAGCGCCGCAACCCAGGGGACACGGTGCCCGGGAGGGATCCCCTCCGGCCGCTGTGGCAGCTGCTGGCCGGGGAGCTCGAGGTGACGGACTCGGCCTCGCTGCTGCTGCACTCGCTGAGCACCCCCCTGGAGACGGGACCCGGGCCCACCGCCCTGCCCCCGGGCGTGGTGGAGGAAGGTGGCCTGTACTTCCTGCGCCGCTCGGGCGTGCCCCTGCAGTGGGTGGCCCCCATCGAGCACTGGCTGGGGGCTCCCCCCGTGCGCCGCGTGCGCTCCCAGGGCTTCTTCGTGGCCCGCGTCCCCATGGATCGCCCCCTCGCCAAGTGGGTGGGTCATCCGCAACCCGTCCGTGTCGTCTCTGACCACGAGCAGGTGTGGTTGGGCTCGTGCAAGGAGGCGGAAAAGCTGTGCGCCCAGCTGTCGGAGCTGGAAGGTGTCACCCTGCGGCTGCCCACGGCGGACGAGTGGGAGATGGCGGCGCGCGGCACGGATGGACGGCGCTACCCGTGGGGCAACATGCCCCAGGAGGACTGGGAGGAGTGCGCCTCGCCGTGGGGGGTGGACCATCTGGTGGGGGACGTGCCGGAGTGGACGTTCGAGCCAGACAGCGGCACCCAGTTGCTGCGCGGTGGCGTGGAGGCGCGCACGTGGGTGCGCCATCCCGTCTACGAGGGCGAGGAGGAGTTCGCCGCCGCGCTCCGCTTCGTCATCGCCGGCGTCTGAGGCCCCGGCTCACGGCGGCACGTCGCGTTGGCCCGGGCAGAGCAGAAGCTGCCGGGCACGCGCCTGGGCCTCGGGGCTCGCGGTGAGCCACTCGCGCACCGCGGCCACCTGGTAGGTCATCGTGGCGCTGTCCGCGGCGCGCTGCAGCTGCGCCACATCGTACGCCGACAGCGCCCAGCTCAAGGGCGCCGTCTGGCTGAACTCGAAGGGCTGGGTGGTGAAGAAGCACGGCTGCCCGGCGTTCAGCTCGTCCTGCACGAGGCTCAGCAGCTCGTCGTTGCGAAACGACATGCTCGACTCGCGCGCCTGGAGCACCGCCTCGATGGGGGAGGTGAGCCCGCCCATTATCGCGCCCGCCCCGCTCTCGCTCAGCTTGGAGAGCCGGCCGTTGCGCAGGTGATCGCGAATCTGCAGCAGCACCACGCCCGACGTGCACGCGCGGATCCACTCGCGATGCGCGTGCAACCACATGAGCGCCAGGTCCACCCCGTAGTTGTCGTAGTAGCCGGCGTCCACCACCCGCACGCGCGGCGCGGTGGGCAGCGCGCTCGCCGGGCTCATGTAGGGGAACGAGGCGCTCATGCGCGCCGCCGTGGCCACCGAGAAGACGGATTGCTTGTGGGGGAAGAGCTGGAAGAGCTGCACGCCCGACAGCGACAGCAGGGCCCGGGAGGCCTCCTCGCGCGAGTCTCCATTCGGATCCGCCACCAGGATGCTCGACTCGGACGAGGTGAGCGCCGACAGGTCCAGGTTGCTCACCAGCAGCCGCCGCCCGTCCTCCACCAGCATGGGCGAATACACGAGCGAGGGCAGCCACCCGGAGGCCTCGCCCAGGCGCAGCGCCTCGAAGGAGCGCCCCAAGAGGCCCTCCGTGTTGCGCACCCAGGTGTGCTCCAGCGAGCGCCCCCGGTCCTCGCCTCCGGGCAGCAGCAGCGTGATGGCCGGAGAGGAGAGGCTGTCCTGCTGCATCACCGCCGGCAGGGAGAACCCCGGTGGCAGGCCCTCGGCCCCCAGCGCCACCACCCAGGTGCCCGCCGCCACCATGCCGCCCGAGGCGCCGGTGACCAGACGCACATAGCGGTGGAAGCCCGGCACCCCCTCGGGCCCCTGGAGCTTGGAGAGCACATGCGCCGTCCAGGCCGCCGCGCGGATGCCGCCGCCGCTCGTCGCCACCAGCGCCATGCGGGGCTTGGGACCCGGCGCACAGGGACCCGGCGCCTCCTCGGACACGGGCGGCGTGTCCCCAGGCGCGAGCCACGAGGCCCCCGGCGGGGGATCCGCCCGCATCCGCGCGAGCCATGCCTGGAGCGCCTCCTCGTCGCCGAGCAGACCCGTGTCCCGGGCGGGGCCCGGACGCGTGCCCGTGTACGCGGGCGGCTGGGGCAGGGACAGCTCGGCGTAGACGGAGTCGTCCGCGCACCCGCGCCCGCCGAACAACACCAGGGCGCCCGCGAGCAGGAAGGTGCCCATGTGGCGCGAGGGGAAGAAGAAGCGGACCGCGCCATAGAAGGCCCCGCTCAGGCCCACCGCCACGCAGATGACCACCGCGGGAGACACCCAGTTGTGCACCCCCGTGAGCGCCACGTTCACCGCCACGAGCAGGTAGCCCAGCACGAAGAGCAACAACAACCAGGCCTGCAGCACGTGCAGCACCAGCAGGTGGGTCGAGCGCCGGCGGAAGAACGTCGCCCCGATGCGCCGCAGCAGGCGGTGCCGGCGCCAGTCCGACTCGCTCCAGCGCCGCAACCACTCGGTGCCCCGGGTGAGCAGCACCATGACCCCCAGCGCGGCCAGCTCGCCGAAGAGGAAGGCGAAGTGCCGGCGGGTGAGGCTCGGCACGCTGAGCACGCCCAGCAGCAGCGGATAGGTGCCGGTGCGGAACAGGTACCAGCCGAGCGAAGGCGGCACCCCGCCGCGCTTGCCGGGCCGGGGCGCCAGGGCCCACCGCTCGTCCGCGTCCAACAGGTAGCCGATGAAACACAGCTGCCCGAGCAACATCGCCGCGATGAAGCCCGCGATGAACGTCACCCGGGGCACGTCATGGAAGAAGAGATTCGACAGTCCCAGCGCGTCGAAGGCGCCCCACACCATGGACACGACGAGCGCCTGGAGCACGAGCAGCACGGGGCTGCGGCTCCACCACTCCAGGAGGGGACGCAGCGGTTGCGCCGTCCTGCCCCGCCACCAGTTGCGCACCCACGCCCAGGACATAGGCCCCGAGCCTGCCCCAGAACGCCTGCCCCGGGAACCCCCACCCCCCTCTCACGGGCCGCGGGGTCTCCCCCGCGCCCGAGCGCTCAGGCTTGCGGCTCCTTGGCCTTCTTGCTCGCCTCGATCTGCCGGTGCACCTCGTCCATGTCGAGCGCACGCACCTGCCGGATGAGGTCCTCCAGGGCCGCCGCGGGCAGGGCACCGGGCTGCTCGAAGAGCAACACCCCATCCCGGAACACCATCAGCGTGGGGATGGAGCGGATCTGGAAGCTGCCGGAGAGCTCCGGCTGCGCGTCCGTGTCGATCTTCCCGAAGATGATGTCCTCATGCTTCTCGGCGGTCTTGTCGTAGATGGGCGCGAAGGCGCGGCAGGGACCGCACCACGAGGCCCACCAGTCGAGCATGACGATGCCCGGCTTGGAGACCGTGTCCTTGAAATTGTCCTTGGTGATTTCGAGTGTGGCCATGGAAAAGCTCCTAACGGACTTCCAGCAATTCCACCTCGAAAAGCAACGTGGAGTTGGGGGGGATGACCGGCGGGAAGCCCCGGGCGCCGTAGCCCATCTCCGGCGGGATGGTGAGCTTGCGGATGCCCCCGACCTTCATGCCCGCCACGCCCTTGTCCCAGCCCTGGATGACCTGCCCCGCGCCCAGGCGGAAGGTGAAGCCTTCCTTGCGGTCCCGGCTGCTGTCGAACTTCGAGCCGTTGGTGAGCGTCCCCACGTAATGCACCGTCACCGTCTTGCCCGCCACGGCCTCGGTGCCCGTGCCGACCTTCGTGTCCTCCACCTTCAAACTCATGCGTCACCTCCCATTGGAAAGAATCCCACCTTAACGTCCCCCTTCCGTGTGCCGCACCCGGAAGGGCGGAAAAAGAACGGCGCGGCACCCGGAATCGCAGGGCGCCGCGCCATGACTGTCCTGCCTTTGTCACATGGAGGGATTAGAACGTGCCACCCAGGTTGATGGTGCCGGTGTAGCGGCCCGTCCAGGTGTCGGCGTCCACGCCCGGGGAGAAGTCGTTGTTGAGCAGGAAGTTGTAGTTGATGCGCGCGTCGGCGGTGAAATCACCGATGTGCGTGCGCAGACCCGCGCCCACCGGGATGTTGGCGTTGGTGTCGTCGCGGAAGCCGGTATCCCCGCTGTTGCGGACGTTGTAGCGGTTGAGACCGAGGCCGCCGAGCACGTAGGGCTGCACGGGCGTCGCCGCGAGGCCGAAGGTCAGCGCCGCCTGGCCGCCGTTGCGGATGATGTCCGGACCACTGCCCGCGTTGTCCCGCAGATCGTTCGCCGCGCCGGAATAGCCGAGCTCGATGCCGAACACCTTGCTGGGCTTGATGGCCGCCGTAACGCCCACGGCCGCGCCGGGCCGCACCTCGGGAGCCAGTCCGCCGGTGTAGCCTTCCACACCGCCGCCGACCATCACCGTCAGGCCGCGCATGTCCGCTTCCTTCTTGGGCTTCTCGTCCAGCGCCCTCAGCGCCTCGGCCTCCTTCACGTCATAGCCAGAGCCGCCAATGGCCTCGGAGTCATGCACGTCGTAGTCGCGCTGCAGCGACGAGGGCTGCTCCCCGGGCAGCAGGCCCGCGTGCGGATCGTGCACCGGCGCTCCCGCGCCACCCGTGCCCTGCTGCAACGGCGTGCAGTAGAGCGTCACCCCGCCCTGGCCCTGGATGATCTGCGAGTTCGGAGCCGAGGGTTGGATCGCGGAAGGCGCCGCCACCTGGCCCGAGCCCCCGAGTCCCTGCTCCTGGAGGTTCGTATCTCCGGCGCCGCCGATGCCCATGTTGGCCGGGGCTCCCTGCTCATGCCCCTGGTTCACATCCATGTCAGCTTCCTGGGCCACCGCGGCGCCGCTCGTGAGCACCGCCGTCACAAGACCCGCCAAAATCTTCGTGTTCATCCGAACCTCCAACCGTCGTGTGGGTGACAGGAAGTTCGTTACCGGTGTGACGATCGGCAAGGAGCGGCCCCCGGGGCCGGGCCGCCCTCCTGCCTCGGGGGCACTCGAGCAGACGGCCCCGGACGGCTCGGGTCAGCCACGCGTCCAATCACTGCTCGTCACGACGGGCAGTTGCAGGGCGCGCTCGCGATCCAGGTCCAGGTTGCCGATGTGCAGCGACAGCGGCGCCTGCACCCACTTGTAGATGGACTGGAGGAAGAGCCGGATGAACTTGTCCACGTAGCCGCGCAGCCGCTCCGCCTCGACCTCGGGGAACATCGACTCGAGCGCCAGCATCATCTCGGCGGGCACCAGCTTCTCGCCGGCGAACAGGTAGAAGCACGCGTCGAGGATGGGAAAGGGCATCAGCTCCTCCTCGCCCACCTGGTTGTGCGCCAGCTCCGGCCCGGCCGGCTTGGAGAGCACCTTGCGGATGCCCTCGTAGTTCGTCTGCTCCAGCAGGTAGTCCAGCAGGTACATGACGACCGTCTTGGGCACGTTGGCGATGACGGCGAGCGCGCCCATCAAGTCTCCACCCACGGTGGTGTAGCCCACCGCGCGCTCGCTCATGTTGCCCGTCTGCAGGAACAGGCCCCCGCTGGAGTTGGACCAGTTCCACATGCGCTGGGCACGCAGGCGCGCCTGGATGTTCTGCTCGGTGAGGGCCGTGGGCTGGCCACCGCCGAGCATCGTGCGGGTGACTTCCAGCTCCCGGTCGAACGCCTCCTCGATGGGGACCACCTCGAAGGGCACGCCCAGCTCGCGGGCGATCGTCTCCGCCGCGTCGCGCGTGGCGTCGCTCGAGTAGCGGCTGGGCATGTAGAAGGCGCGGATGAGGCTGCCCGGGTTGTCGGGCCGCACGCGTTTGGCGTAGCGGTGGGCGATGAGCAGGGTGAGCAGCGAGTCGCGCCCGCCGGACAGGGCGATGCCGAGCACCTTGAAGGCCCGCGTCTTCTCGAAGTAGTCGCCCACGCCGAGCGACAGCGCATCGAGGATGTCCTCGCACAGCGCCTCGCGCCCCGAGCGGCGGGTGTCGGGCCCGGGCAGGAAGAAGCTGCGGTGGGCGGGCACGGGGTAGCGCAGCGTGTCGCGCCGGGTGGTGACGGCCTGCGTGCAGTCGATGGTGGGCACCAGCTTGCCGCCCTCGCGCAGCCACGTCTCCCGGTCACTGCGCCAGGTGGTGTTCTCCGTGCGCAGGCGCAGCGTGCGGTCCAGGTCCACCACCGCCGAGGCGAAGCCCTGGCGGAAGCGGGGCTCCTCGATGATGGGCTTGCCGTTCTGGTTGATGAAGCCGCCCCCATCGAAGATGAGGCCGTCGTTGCTGCCCAGCGCGTTGGAGTAGGCGATGGTGCACTGGAAGTCCGCGGCGCGCGTGGCGAGTTGCTCGCGCCGGGTGTCCACGTGGCCCAGCCGGAAGGGCGAGGCGGACAGGTTCACCACCAGCTCTCCGCCCGAGTAGGTGCGCCGGCGGATGGGCCCCTCGGGGCTCCAGATGTCCTCGCACACCTCGGGGGAGAGGATGCCGAAGTCGAAGCGGAAGAGGTAGTCGCCGAGCGGAATGCCGCGCAACTGCTCGTGCATGCCGGGCACGCCGCGGGCGAAGGTGCGGCCCTCGTAGAAGATGCTGTAGGTGGGCAGCTTCTCCTTGGGGACGAGCCCCACCACCTTGCCGCCCGCCACGACCGCGGCGCAGTTGTAGCGCAGGCCCTGGTGCGCCACCGCCACGCCGATGAGGAACACGCACGGCAGCGAGGCCGTCTCCCGAGCGAAGCGCTCGAGCTGGGGCCACTGGTTGTCGACGAACCCCTGCCACTGTACCAGGTCCTCGGGGGGATAGCCGCCGACGAGTGATTCCTGGAAGACGCCCACGGTGACGTCGTCGGCCGCCATCTGGCGTGCCAGGTCCAGCGCCGCGTCCACGTTGCGGGCGAAGGCACCCACGGTGACGTTGACGCTGGCGAGCCCAATCTTCACGAGCCGCATGGAAAGAGTGCCTCCTCGAACTCAGAACGGGATGAGGCGCGCGAGCAGACGCCCGGACGGCACGCCATGCAAGCGCCTAATTCAGGGGACCCGTCGGCTTGACCGGACTCAAACGGGCGACGAGCTCCGCCACCTCGTCCACCACCTCCAGGAGCCGCGTGCGCACGTCCAGCTCGCACAACAGCTCCTGGCGCCGCTCGGGCTCCGGCACGATGGCGGCGGCCACCACGTCCGCCAGCATGCCCCCCTGGGAGCGCGCCGCGAGCGGCAGGAGGTTCTCCGCGAAGGACACCGGCACGCGTCCGGCCAGGTCGAGCACCGCCTGCCGCAGCCGCTCCTCCTCGGGGCCCTGGTAGACCGGGTCCGGCAGCGGGTGCACCCGCACCTCCCGGTAGGGCTTGTCGGGAGGAAGCTCCGCGAGCATCCGGGCCCGGCAGACGCCCTGCAGGAGGATGTTGTAGCGCCCGTCCGGCAACTCCTCGTGCCAGATGATGAGCCCGGCGCACATCATGGGCTGCAGGGGGGGCCGCTCCCCATACTGCCCTTCCCAGCCCGGTTCCAACTGGGCGAGCGCCATCACCTTGTCCCCGGCGAGCGCGTCGCGCACCAGGGCCCGGTAGCGCGGCTCGAAGATGTGCAGGGGCAGAACGGCGTGCGGCAGGAGGACCGCGGAAGGCAGCGGAAAGACCTTGAGAGCCTGGGTGGTTCGCTCGATGCGTTCGAGGGCCGTCGTCATGGGAGCACCGTAGCCCGGTCCCCCGGCCCGGGTGAATGATGGGGTGTCGCCAGCCGGCAGGCGGGCGTCGTCCGGGGGACGGAAGGCTGATAACGCGTCCACTTTCCGCTAGCGTGCGCGCCCTCGATGACCGAACCCGCTCCCGTGGCCACCCCTTCCGAGAAGCCTTCCTGGTACCGCCGGCTCTACCTGCGCGTGGAGTCCCTCTCGTCCACCCCCCATGCCCTGGCCGCCATGATGCTGGTGTCCGTCGTGGACGCCTCGGTGTTCCCCATTCCGCCCTTCGCGCTGCTCGTGCCCATGGTGCTCGCCCAGCCGCGCAAGTGGGTGCGCTACGCGCTGCTCGGCACCGTGGCCAGCCTCCTCGGGGGCTTCATCGGCTACTACCTGGGGGTGCTCGTGCACCAGGGAGCCTTGAGCGCGCTGAACATCAACCTGGACGCGCGCATCGAGCGCTTCGGCATCAACGCCACCGTGGGCGAGCTGCTCGGCCAGAACTTCTGGGTGTTGGCGCTCCTGTGCTCGGTGCTGCCCACGCCCTTCAAGATCGTCGCCATCGGCAGCGGCATGGTGAGCGTGCCGTTGGATCGCTTCTTCCTCGCGGCGCTCATCGGCCGCTCGGCGCGCTTCTTCGCCGTGTCCGGGGTGATGCGCTTCTTCGGACCCACGGCGCGCAAGTGGCTGCGCGTGTGAGCTGAGCCGCGCTAGGCCGCCGACGAGGTGGCAAGCGCCTCGTCGATGGTGGCCAGCAACTCATTGGGCCGCACGGGCTTCTCCAGGACGCGGTTGCGCACCGTGCGCACGAAGTCACGCATGGCCTGGGTGTAGGCCCCGCCGGAGATGAAGACGAGCCGCTCGAGCAACTCCGGCGCGTGCGCGCGCAGGTGCGAGTAGACGTCCATCCCGGTCGTCCCCGGCATCTGCAAGTCACACAACACCAGGTCGAAACGCTGCCCCGCGCTCACCCACGCCAGGGCCTCGGCGCCACGCGTGGTGATGACCACGTCATGCGAGGGCTCGATGAGCATGCGCATGGACTGGGCCAGGCGCGGCTCGTCGTCGATGATGAGGATGCGCCGGCGCGGAGTGGACTCGGCCAAGGCACCGGCCGGCTCGGGCTCGGAGGGCGTGGCGGAGGTCTGCGCCGCGGCGGGCAGCACGAGCGTGAAGACACTGCCCTTGCCCGGCTCGCTGCGCACCCGCAGCTCGCCGCCATGGGACTGGACGATCTGCTGACAGATGGCGAGCCCCAGGCCCGTGCCCTCGTCGGAGGGCTTGGTGGTGAAGAACGGCTCGAAGATGCGCGCCAGCACGCTGGGAGACATCCCACAGCCCGTATCGGACACCTCCACCAGGGCACGGCCGAAGCCGTCACCGCCCGTGCGCACGCGCACCTCGTGCCGCTCGGGATTGCCCTCGGGGATGGCCTGCAGCGCGTTGATGAGCAGGTTGAGCAACACCTGCCCGAGCCGGGCCTCGCAGCCGAGCACCGGAGGAGGTGAACCAAAGTCTTCCACCAACCGCGCCCGGGCACGCACCGCATGAGCCGCCATGCGCATCGCGGGAACCACTACCGCGTTGACGTCCAACATCTCCCGCTCCTCTCCTTCCTGCCGACTGAAGACCTTCAGGTCCCTCACGATGACGCGAATGCGCTCGGCGCCCTCGCGCACGGAGTCCAGCCGGGTGCGTGCCTCGGCCAGGTGCTCGGGGCCCTGCCGCAGGCTGCGCGCCACGCCTTCCAGGTTCAACAGAAGGTAAGCCAGTGGGTTGTTGATTTCATGGCCCACACCCGCCGCCAGGGTGCCGACCGCGGCGATCCGCCCCGCCGAGACGAGCTTCTCCTGCAACTGCCGTTGCACGGTGAGATCATGGTGGGTGCCCACGACGTACGAGACATCTCCGCCCCCGCCCCCGCCCGCGATGCGCGCCAGGTGCATCTGGCTGAACAGCCGCGAGCCGTCCTTGTGCATCAGCATCACTTCACCCCGGAACTCACCCTTCTCACGCAGGGTGTCTTCCACCCGCTGCTGGACGTCCCGCGACGACACGGGATCACAGAACTCCCACGGGGAGCGGCCCGCCAGTTCCTCCTGCGTCCAACCGCTCATCTCCTGGAAGAAGGGGTTGAGGAACACGATCCTCGGCCCCTCGCCCGGGCGCTTCTCGCAGATGACCACCCCCTCGCGCACGTTGCGCACGGCGGTGGTCAACGCCTCGAGCTGAATCCGGGCCGCGCCCTGTTCGCGGCACACCGCCCGGCACAGCAGCCCGGCGCCGGTGGCGAGCGCCAGGAAGAGCTTCAACCCGGGCAGGCCCGCCGAGAGAGCGCTCTCTCCCGGCACGAAGACACCCGAGGCCACGAGCGTGCTGCCCATGGACACCGCCACGAGCAACACCAGACTGAGCGCCGCCCCCGGTGAGCCGAAGCGCAGGGCCGCCCACACCCCGAGGGGAAAGAGCACGAGCACCTGCGCGAAGACGAGCGAGGAGCCCCGCAGGCCCACGCTGAAGGACCACAGACACACGCCCAGCAAGAGCCCCATGAGCGCCAGCCCCTCACGCCAGAGCGTCTCCGGCTTGCGCCGCGCGAGCAGCATCAAGGCCACTCCGGCCCCCAACATCCCCAGCAGGCTCTCCGCCCAACCCCGCCAGGCGAGCCCTCCCACGGCCTCCCAGGACAGCATGTTCCGGGATGCGAGCGACAGCACGCCCGACGGGAGGCCCACCAGGGAGCCCACGGTCGCGGAGCAGGCGAGCACTCCCACGTCCTGGAGGCGTGCCTGCCCGGCGGAGAAGCCGAGGCGCCGCAGCAGCCACACCCCCAACACCGCCTCCAGGGTGTGACCCGCCGCGAGCGTCAGCGCCATGCCGGGGGTGGCGGAGCCCGAGAGCAGGTGGACACCCAGCGAGGCCAGGAAGACGGCGGGCCAGCGTGAGCGGCCCAACAGATACAAGCCCGCGAGGGCCACGCCCAGGGAAGGCCACACCGGGTGGGTGATGCCCACGAGCGACGCCTGGGTCATCCCGAGCCAGGAAGACGCGAGATGCACGACCGCCAGCGCGAGCGTTTCGGCGAATCCTCTCGAGCCCTCCATACGGACATGCTCGAGGCGCTGTGATTGCGTCGGAATGGCGGTGCCCCCCACACACGTCCCGGCTCTCAGCGGCGTGGAGGAACCATGTTAACCGGCCCGCCGTGCAGCGGAAACGTCCACCATCCTGGCTGTTCTCCTACCGAACAGACATCCTCGCGTGTGCGCTCTCAAGAAGCGAGGGCCCGAGGCAGGGCCAGCAGGTACTGAAGCAGCTCCTCCACCGAGCGGGCGATCACCCGGGCCTGATGGGTCCGCAGTTCCTGCTCATCGCGGAAGCCCCACGTCACGCCCACGCCGTACATGCCCGCGGCCCGGGCGGTGTCCATGTCCACGGACGTGTCGCCGATGAAGGCGCACCCGCCCGGCTCCACGCCCAGCTCCGCCGCCACGCCGAGCGCGGCCGTGGGGTCCGGCTTGCGGGGAACCCCGGCGCGCTCGCCGTAGACGGCCGCGAAGCGCACCCCGGGCAGCAGCTCCGTCACCAGCCGGCGGGTGGCCGCGTCGGGCTTGTTGCTGAGCACCGCCAGCTTCACCCCCTCACCCGCCAGGCGCTCGAGCAGGGGGAGGATGCCAGGGAACGGCCGGGTATGATCCAACATGTGCTCGGCGTAGAAGGCGCGGTAGGTGACGAGCACGGGCTCCCGCGCGTGCGCATGTGCCTCGGGGACGGCCCGGGCCACGAGCACCTGGGCCCCCTCGCCCACGAAGTGCCGGTAGGCCGCCAGTGGATGGGGGGACAGGCCGTGGGTGCTCAGGGCATGGTTCATCGCCGCGCCAATGTCGTGCAGCGAATCCACCAGGGTTCCGTCCAGATCGAAGAGCGCGGCGCGAAGGGAGTGGGACATGGTTTCCCGCAAACACCAACGCCCCGGTCCGGACAAGTCCGAGACGCGGGGCGCGGGTGGTTTCCAGGCTGGGGAGCCTGGAAGTGACGATGATTACGGCGTGGCGGCGGCGGTGGTCTCGCCGGGGGCGCCCGCCTCGCCCTTCTGGAGGGTGGCGAAGTTGATGTTGTTGTAGCCGGCGCTGGCGCAGCTGAACATCACCCGCTTGATGATGGCGAACTCCACTTCCTTGTGGGCCTGGATGTTCACGTCACCCTTGAAGGCGTTGGTGTTGCCCTCGGCCATGGCGTGGAGGTCCTCGAACTGCTTCTTCATGTCCCGCAGCTTCTCCTCCAGGGCGGGAATGTTGAGGTACTCCTCCTTGACCAGATCCTGAACGCGGCCCACGACGTTGCCGGAGATGGTGACTTCCTCTCCGGACACCATCACCACCGGGTTCATCTCGATTTCCTTGACGTTGACCGCCTCGGGCAGCTGGATGTCCTTGGTCATCATCAGCACCTCGCCCGTCGCCGAGAAGTTGGCGATGAGGAAGAGCACGATGATCACGAACATGTCGACCAGGGGCGTGATGAGCACGTCGGCGTTGCCACTCTTGTGGCCGTGCGTGCCGTGGCCGAACACCTTGGAGTGTTGCAGCCGTTTGCAGTAGCGCTTGCCGGGAGCCTTGATGGCCATGGTGTGGATGCCTTCCTAACCCATGATGGCGGACACCGAGACCTGGGGCAGGCCGGCGCCGATGCACTGGTCGATGATCCGCACCAGGTCTTCGTAGTGGACCTTGTCCTCGGTCTGCAGCGTGATCGAGGACTGATCCGGGAACTGCGACTTGAGCTCCTTGAAGCGCGCCAGCAGCGGCGCCAGGTCCAACTTGCCGTTGGCCCCGCGCTTGGCCTCGATCGACGGGAACTCACTCTGGTCCGCCACCAGCTTCAGCTCGGTGGGCGTGACGAACAGCGTGAGCTGGACCGTCTTGGTCTGCTCTTCCTGCTTCTGTTCCTCGTCGGTGGAAGGCCCTCCGGCCTGTGCCACCTGGAGACGGCCGATCTGGGTCCAGACCGCCGTCATGATGAGGAAGCTGATGGTCACCGCCATCAGGTCGATAAAGGGGGTGAGGTTGATGGCAACGTCGAGCGACTTCTTGCCTTTGCCTCCCCCCAGGTCCATTCCGCCGGCCATGGGGCTCTCCTTTCCTTTCCGGAGCGCGTCTCGGTGCTACAGACAACGCGCCCGGAGTTCAGGTTTCGTCAGAGGACGAGGAACTACTCCTCGTCGTGGCCCGCGGACGCCGAGACGGTGGCGTTCTTGAACTTGTCGCGGTTGTTGACGATCAGGTTGAGCACCGCGACGCTCGTCTCGTTGATGTCGTTGACGATCGACGTGGCGCGGCCCGAGAGGATGGAGAAGGCGACGACGGCGGGGATGGCCGTGAGCAGCCCGAAGCCCGTGCAGTTCATGGCTTCCGAGATGCCGTTGGCGAGAATGGTCGCCTTGTCGGCCGGGTTCACGTTGGCCACCGCCTCGAAGCAGGCGATCAGACCGGACACCGTTCCGAGCAGACCGGCGAGCATCGCCGCGTTGCCGAGCATGGCCAGGTAGCCGGTGCGCGCCTCGATGCGGGGCGTCTCGCGCAGGCTGGCCTCGTCGAGCGCCGCCTGGACCTCCTCCTCGCCCTTGGGAACGTTCATCAGGCCGGCCTTGATGACCTGCGTGAGCGGCGTCTGCTTCTGACCGGACACGTAGTTGATGGCCTTGTCCAGGTCACCCGCGTAGATGTGCTTCTTGAGGCCGCGCAGGAAGGCCTCCTTGTTGATGGACGCCTTACCGAACAGCACGAAGCTGCGCTCGACCATGATGGCCAGAGCGAACACCAGGCAGACGGCGATGGGGTACATACCCCACTGACCGGCCTCCCAGCGCTTGGCGACCTCCTCGAAGAAGGAGCGCTCAGCGCCATGGCCGCCGGCGTTGGCAAGAATGGTCAGATTCGTCACAAAGCCCAGGTTCATAGTTGCTTGTTGCCTCCAAAAAACATGCGGACCCGGCGTGACGGGCCTTGCCATCCCGAGCCCTTGATCCCCACCTCTACTTCCGCGTGGATCATTGGCCCGCCATTGGCATCAATTGGGGGCCGACTTTAAGAACGCCTCCTCAAGTGTGTCAAGACACGGCCTGCTCCCTTAGTTGCTGAAATCTCACGGGAATTTTGGCTGGGAACTTCGCCTGGATGGCTGGTCACATGGCGGACGGACGGTGTTTGATGCACCGCGTCGTCCCCTTGACGGGGCGGGCGAGGTACGACTAAGGCGCCGCGCATGGCCCGAAAGCGGATCGGTGAGTTGCTCCTGGAGAGGGGGGCGATCAGCACGGCCCAACTGGACGCGGCGCTCCTGGCCCAACAGCGGACCCGGCAGCGGTTGGGCGCCACGTTGGTGGCCCAGGGCGCGATCACCGAGAAGACCCTGGCGCACGCGCTGAGCGAGGCCCTGGGCGTGCCGGTGGTGGATCTGACGGGCCGCGCCCCGGACTGGAGCGCCCTCCACCTGCTGCGCGCGCGCTTCTGCGAGCAGCACGACCTGTTTCCCATCTCCCTGGAAAACGTGGGCGGGCGGCGCGTGCTGATGGTGGCCATGGCGGATCCGCTCGACTCCGCGGCCCTGCAAGAAATGGAGTTCACCACGGGGATGAAGGTGAGCCCGCGCGTGGCGCCCCTGTCGGCCGTGCGCGCCTCCATCCAGCGCTACTACCACCCGGACGTCCCCGCTCGCACCCCGTCCTCCACCGGCCTGCCCCTGGCGAGCGAGGACGACGTGGAGGAGATCATCCTCGGCCAGGAGGAGCTCGCGGGGGAAGGCGGCGAGATCATCCTCGGCGAGGAGCTGCCCCCCGGGGAGATGACGCGCCGCGTCTCGCTCGAGCAGCTCATCCAGGAGCGCGAGCAGAAGCGGCGCGTCACCCGGCGAGGCGCGGCCCGGCGCGCGCCCTCGGGGGACGTGAGCGCCGCGCTGGACTCGCTCTTCGGAGAGCCCCAGTCGCAGGGCTCGGCGGTGGATCCGGTGGAGGAGCTGGAGCGCAAGTTCTGGGCCCTCATGCGCATCATGGCGCGCAAGGGGCTGCTCACGAACGAGGAGTTCACCCGCGAGCTGGACGACGAGCCCGAGGGCTGAGCCCGGGCGTTCAGTCCGGCAGGGGCAGGCGCACCGAGAAGGTGGTGCCCTGTCCCAGCACGCTCTCCACGTCCAGCCGGCCGCCGTGCTTCTCCACGATGCGCTGCACGATGGACAGCCCCAGCCCCGTGCCGTGCCCCTCCGTCTTGGTGGTGAAGAAGGGCTCGAAGATGCGCGAGAGGTGCGCGGGCTCGATGCCGCAGCCGGTGTCCTTCACCCACACCACCGCCTCGCGCCCCTCGCACCGCGAGCGCACGGACAGCCGCCCTCCGGGACGCATCGCGTGGCAGGCGTTGGTGATGAGGTTGACGAACACCTGCTCCAGGTTGGAGGGGACCCCGGTGAGCTGCGGCACCTCGCCGAAGTCGCGCTCCACCTCCACCTGCGCCTTGACCACCACGTGCTCGCAGTAGCCGAGCGCCTTGTCCAGCAGCGCGTTGAGCCGCACCGGCTCCGGCTTGTTCTTCGACGGCCGCGCGTAGGACGTCAAATCCCGCGTGAAGCGCAGGATGCGCTGGCCGTTCTCCAATATCTTGCGCAGCTTCTCCGCGTCCGGTCCCCCCGAGGCCCCCACGGGCACGCGCTGCAGGAGCGCGTCGGCGTACGTCACCACCGCCGTCATCGGGTTGTTGATTTCGTGCGCCACGCTCGCGGCGAGCTGCCCCAGCGAGGCGAGCTTCTCCGCGTGGATGATGCGCTGCTCGAGCTGCGCCACCACCGTGACGTCCTGCCCGATGGCCATGACGCCCTCCACCTCGCCCTGGGAGGAGAGCGACGTGGAGGTGGCGAACGAGGCGCGCGCCTCGCCCGTGCGCGTGCGCAGCCGCAGCTCGAAGTTGGGCAGGTCCTCGCCCCGGAGGGCCGCGAGCAGCACGGGCATCAGCCGCAGGTGCTCGTCGCGATGCACCAGCCACGCCACGTCCCGCCCCAGCACCTCTTCCTTGCTGAAGCCCGTGAGGCGGCTCATCGCCTGGTTGAAGACGACGATCTTCCCCTCGCGGTTGGCCACGACGATGAGGGCGTTGGCCTTCTCCAGCAGATCCTCGAGGTACTTGCGCACGAACGTCAGCTCGTCGATGAGCTTGGCGTTCTTCACCGCCACGGCGACCTGGTTGGCCAGCTGCACGAGCACCCGCTCGTCCTGGTAGGTGTTCATCTCCGCGCGCGAGGCGGGGTACTCCAGGTTGATGGCGCCATAGAGCTGGCCACTGGCCACCAGCGGCGCGCTCACGCCCGCGACACTGCCCTCGAAGAGCAGCGGCACGCGGCCGGCCACCACCACCTTGCCCGCGGGCAGCGCCGACTCCACCAGGTGCATCTTCTCCGCCGCGCTGCGCTTGAGCACCAGCGGCTCGCGCGAGCCCTCCTTGAGGCGGCCCTCGGCGTAGAGGCTGGTGAGCGTGCCGGTGCGCGCGTCGGTGATGCGGATGCAGAAGGAGCGCCCGGGAAACAGCTCCTTGACGCCGCGCGCCACCGCCGCCACCAGCTCCTCCTCGCTGCCCGCCTCCGCCACGCTGCGCCCCAGGTCCAGGAGCACGCCCTCGGTGCGCGCCTGCTCGAGCAGCGCCTGCTCCACCACCACCAGATGGCCGCGCATGTGCTCCGACTCGCGCCGCCCCACCACCGACACCGAGTCGCCCCGCCGCGTCAGCTCCATCATCACCGCGCCGCCCTGGGGCAGCGCCACCTTCACCTCGCTCGAGCCCCAGTCCTCGGGCACGGGCGTTTCCGCGAGCGCCTCCATCATCTGGTCCACCGTGAGGCCATGGTCGAAGCAGAAGCGCTTGAAGGCGGCGTTGCCCCGAAGCAGCCGCAGCGACAGGTCGCAGAGCGCCGCGGGCACCTCCACCGCCTCGAAGAATGCCCGGAAGGCCTCGGCGGAAGGCTCCTCCAGCCCGGGTACACGGCGCGACTCAGTCGTCATTGGAGCTGGCCTTGTCGAGGTCCAGGATCTGCTGCGACCCTATGTAGGCTTTCGTCTCGAAGCGGGTGATGCGGCCTATCTTGCGGACGATCTCCGCCATGCGTTCCGCCTCGCGATAGATGATGTCCACCGGCTTGTACGCGGCGTCGTCCTCCTTGAGCTTGCGCTTGAGCAGCTCCGCGTAACCCATCACCGAGGTGAGGGGCTGGTTGAGCTCGTGCGCCGTGGTGCCCGCCAGCGCGACGATGACGGCGTTCTTCTCGCTCTCCTCCAGGCGCGTCTCCACGTCCGACAGCTTGCGCTCGAGCGCCATGCGGTCGCGCAGGTCCGTGAAGATGCCCACGCTGGCCACCTCGCGGCCGCCCTCGTGGACGATGGAGGCCGTCATGTTCACCGGCACGAGCTGCCCGGTGCGGCTGACGACCTCCTGGCGGCACACCTCCAGCCGGCCCCGCCCACCGTAGTCCGGGCCGCGCAACTGGCGCATGATGCGCCGCGACGCCCCCTGCGGATAGAGCTGGTCCACGTGCAGTCCTCCCAGCGCCTGCGCGGCGGTGTAGCCGAAGATGGCCTCGGCCCCCTTGTTGAAGAGGATGATGCGGCCCTGCATGTCCGCGGCGACGATGGCGTCCACCGACGAGTCGATGAGCCGCTCCAGGAAGTCCTTGGTGTGGTGCAGCTCGTCGGCCAGCAGGCGCGCCTGGGTGACGTCCCGGAAGGAGAGGATGATGGCCCTTCTGCCATCCTCCAGCGGCCCCGCGGAGAAGCACAGGGTGAGGCGACGGCCCCCGGGCAGGCGCACCATCATGTCCACGTCCGAGCGGGACTCGCCCCGCCGGGCCGCCGTCACCAGCTCCATCAGCACCGTCTCGTCCAGAGGCTGGGTGATGTCCACCAGGTGACGGCCCATGGCGGCCTCCGAGGACGTCTCCAGGATGGTCTCGCCCGCGGGGTTGAGGCTGAGCACGCACGCCCGGTCATCGAGGATGGCCACGCCCTCGCGCACGTTGGCGAAGAAGAGGTGGTAGGTCTCCAGCGAGGCGGCCTTGGCCTCGGCGGCGATGCGCGCGGACATCTCGCGCTCCGTCTTGCCGCGCACCGACAAGAGCAGCGAGGCGTTGCGCAGGGCGACCGCCGTGGAGTGGGCCACCGTGTTGAGGAAGTCCATGTCGTGGGGAGCGAAGGTGCGCCGGTCGCTCCCCCGGGCGCGCAGCAGCAACACCCCGCGCACCTCGCCCGTGATGATGAGCGGCAGCGCCACGAGCGTGTGGATGTTGCGCGCGGCCAGTTCCTCCTGCACGCCCTCGAACAGGGGATGGTGCGGCGCGTCCTCCACGACGACGGGCTTGCCCGTGCGCGCCGCCTCGCGCACCTCGGGGTAGCGCTCCAGATCGATGCGAACGTCCTGCGGGCCCGAGGCGTCGCTGGCGGCCACCACCCGCGCGCCCTCGCCCTCCCGGTCCAACATCACCAGCGTGGCCCGCCCCACGCCGAGCCGCTCGGCGATCCGGCGGGTGACGTCGTGCAGCAGGGCCTCCACATCGAGGCTCTCGGCGTAGTCCGCGGTGAGCTCCACCAGGAGCGCCAGATCCTGCTGCCTGCGCCGCACCTCCTCGCGCTTGTATTGGTGCTTCATCGCGCGCCGCAAGCGCCAGGCGACCTCATGGCAGCCCGCCCCGGAGGTCATCACCTCCTCGGGGTGGAACGAATCCACGGAGGAGAAGGCCTCCTCGCCCGGCGCCACCCACACCACGACGGAGAGCGCGGCGCCCACGGGCGTGGCGATCAGCGCGGTGAGGGCGGCGTGCGCCTCGGGCAGGGTGAGATCCGCCAGGACGAGCGAGGCCTGCTCGGGAGCCTCCACGCACTGGAAACCCGCCCGGGCCACCGCTTGCCTCAGCGGCTCGCGCGTGGCCAGGGTCGCGGGCACCAGGATGACGCCAGGACAGGACTCGGAGACGGACACGCCCCCGACTCTACCCCGGCTCACGGCTCAGGGGCAGTCCGACTCCCGCGCGCCGATGTCCGGAGCCTGGCCGCACCAGTCCTCGCCCACCGACAGGCCAGCGTCACGGGCGGGCGAGGAAGAAGCCAACCCGAAGTCCCCCGCCTCGGCGTCCACGAACCCCGGAGCCTTCTCCACGGAATGGGCGTCCCAGCCCGTGCTCTCCTGCCAGGTGGAGAGATCCTGGTCGCGGGAGTCCTTGCGGAAGGTGGGCGCGTCCCCGAGCGGGGAGTAGAGGTTGCCGTCGAAGGACAGGCCCTGCCACTCCGTGCCGACCCGCACCGCCAGGGCCGCGCAGCCCCCGAGGATGTTGTTGCGCACCTCCACGTCCTCGCTCGCGCCCGACTCCCCCTTGCCCACGACCAGGCCATAGGTGGGCATGTTCCACACGGTGTTGTGCAGCACCTTCACGTCGACGGCGGTGTCGATGCGGATGCCCGAGCCCTCGCTGCCGTCCGAGTCGACCCCGTCGAACACGCGGTTGCGCCGCAGCACGATGTGGGTGGGCGGAGCGCCCTGCCGGACACCGCCAATCTGGATGCCCCGGCCGTTGTCGCGCACCTCGTTGTCCTCGAGCGTGACGTCGCGCGCGGACATGTGCACCACCACGCCCTCGCCCCCCGAGGTGGAGGAGCGGCGATGGCCCCAGATGCGGTTGCCCCGGAGCGTCACGCGGGTGCACGTCTTGATGTCCGCGCCATTCTCCCGGTTCTCGTGCAGGTCATTGTCCTCGACGAGCAGGTTGTCGAACGGGGTGCCCTCCTCGGTGGAGCCGCCCTCGGAGCTCAGGCACTGCACACCATCGCCGGAGTTGTGGTGGATGTCGTTGGCGCGCACGGTCACGTTCTTGGAGTTGGTCTGCACGCACACGCCGTGGCTGTCCGCTCCGGAGCGCTGGAAGTTGGAGATGGAGTTGCCCTCGATGAGCACGTCCCGGGCCTTGCCGGCGACGAAGACGCCCGCCCCATCCGTCCCGTTCTTGAGCGTGCAGCCACGAAGAATGCCGTGGTGCGCGCCCTCGCCGTGCCAGTACGCCGCGAAGGCCTTGTCCCCCGCCGCGTCGAAGGTAATGCCCTCGACGCGCCAGTAGGCCCGGAGCACCTCCAACATCGGCGTGCGGCTCCCCGAGCCCCCCTTGAAGACGGGCTTCGCGCCGGGCGCGGCCTTGAGCGTGAGATAGCGCCCGGAGGAACCATCCCGGGCATCGAGCACCAGCCGCTCCGTGTACGTGCCGGACTTGAGGAAGATGGCCTCACCCGGCTGGAGCAGCGACTGTGCCTTCTCCACCGTGCGCAAGGGCGCCGACTCCGTGCCCACGGCGGAATCCTTGCCACTGGGGGACACCCACAGGATGCGGGAGAACTCCGGGGGAGGCGGCGGGGATGGGGCCGAATCCGTCGTGGGCGCGGGAGGAGCGGAGGGAGATGCCGGCGCGTCGGGCGATGCCGGAGCGGTGGGAAGCGGCGTGGAGACGTCCCCGGAGGGGGATGGAGAGGACGTCGTCGAGGAGGGCAGCTCCGGAGCGGAAGGTTCCGTGACCGGAGCGGGTTCTCGTGAGCCACAAGCGGCAACCCCCACCAGCACCACGGAAGAGACGACGGACTTCAGCCAGCGGACGCGCATCCACACTCCTTGTGTGAGCCGCGATCCCAACGGGGACCCGGAAGACCCGCGCCGGACAGGCCGCCGCTTCCCGGCATTCCCCCACCCGCTCCTCACACCGCTCGTCCGTTCGCGGAGCAGAGGGGCAAGGGCAATGAATTCAAGGGGTTGATGACCTGCCAGGAAAGGCGCGCCTCCCCTACCCCGGCCATTCAGGTCGCAGGCGGGCCCACACGAGCAGGAGACGAGCCCCCACTCCCGGTAGAACCTCCTCACGGGCGTGGGGGAGCGCTCCGGTTCAGCCCCCCACCAGCAGTCGTGACGCGAACTCGCCGATCATCACGGACGGCGCGTGAGTCCCCGCCGAGGGAATCGTCGGCATGATCGACGCGTCCGAAATGCGCAGACCCTCGATGCCATGGACGCGCAGTCGGGCATCCACCACCGCGTCCTCGCCCGAGCCCATGGCGCAGGTGCCCACGGGATGGAAATAGGGTGAGCACGCCTGGCGAAGGAAGGCCACCGACTCCTCCCGGCTCATCCGCTTCGTCGGGGCGACCCAGCTCCTGGTCAACTCACGGAACGCCGGCTGCGACGCGATGTCGAGCCCGAGCTCGAGTCCCGTCAGCAGGGCATCGACATCGGCCTGTTCCGACAGGAGGTTGGGTTGGATCTCGAGCGGGCCATCGTGCCGTGCGGTCTTCATGCGCACGTAGCCCCGGCTCTGGACCCGGACCAGGCCCGGCGCGATGCAGAAGGTGTTCGCGGGGATCGGATACCGCGCACCGATCTCGGCCGAGACATAGGGAATCTGAACGGACACGAACATCAGGTCCGGCACGCGCAGCTCGGAGCGGCTCTTCCAATGAAAGGTGCTGCCCACGAGGTTGTTGTTCAGCGGCAGCAGCGAGTGCTTCGCCTCGAAGGCGAGCCCGGCCAGGATGATGTGTTCCTGGAGGTTCCGCCCCACTCCCCGCAGCCCGGCCACGACCGGGATGCCGAGCCGCTCGAGGTCCTCCGCGGGGCCGATTCCCGACAGCATGAGGAGGCGTGGGGTGTCGATCGCTCCGGCACAAAGAATGACTTCCCGGGAGGCACTGGCGGACCGCCGCTCGCCGTCCCGCAGGAACTCGAGCCCGGTGCAGCGCGTGCCGGAGAAGGTCAGCGAGAGCACCTGCGCTCCGGTCAGCACCGTCAGCTGCTCGTCGTGCATCACCGGCCGCAGATAGGCGCGCGACGTGCCGCAGCGCTCGCCCGCGCGAACATTCATGTTGATGGGACCCACGCCCTCGGGGTGGGGCACGTTCACGTCATCGAGATACGGCATCCCATAGGAGCCACCGGCATCGATGAGCGCGGCGGCCACCGGGTGGAGATTCCTGGCGCGCTCGACCCGGATCGGACCGCCCGCGCCGCGCAGGTCGCTGGCCCCGTCCTCCCAGTCCTCCGACTTCTTGAACAGGGGCAGAACGGAGTCGTAGTCCCAGCCGACGTTCCCAGCCTCCGCCCAGCCATCGTAGTCGGCCCTGTTCCCACGGGCCCAGATCAACGCATTGGTGCTGCCCGAACCGCCCAGCACCCTGCCGCGCGACAAGAGGATGGAGCGATGAGCGACGTGCGGACTCGGCTCGTAGAAGTAGTTCTGGGCGTAGGGCGAGCCGATGTTCTCGATCCACCGCAGGGGATCCGAGAGGCTCGCGACACCTTCGTCCAACCCGCCCGCCTCGAGCAGGAGCACGGTCGCGTCGGTGCCGTCCACCAGGCGGCGCGCGAGGACACAGCCCGCCGTTCCCCCACCGACGATCACATAGTCGAAACTCCTGGCGAGCGTGACCGGCATGACCTTCCTCCTCGTGGCGCGAGCGCCGATACCGGGCACGCACCGTGCCTCTTCGCGGCGAGGAAGTCTCCGGAAACACGAACGCCCCGGCCCGAAGGCCGAGGCGTTCCCGGTGAAGCGTGGCGATGCGGCGAGCGCCTACCCGCGGCCGTAGGGGCCCCGGCCGCGGGGGACCCAGACCCACTGCTGCGAGGTCTCGGTGTAACCCGGCACCCAGCGCCGCTCGTAGTGACCCGGCTCGCACGCGCGCACGTAGCGGCGGGTCCTCACGCACTGCTCCTCGACCCAGACGCGCTCGTAGTGCCCCGGCACCTCCGTGCGCACCGTCTGCAACTCGTAGCGGCCATCACGGCCCCGCGAATGCGCGGGAGGAGGCGGCGGCGCCCGGTGCGAATCGCGGCTGGGCGCCCAGTTGCTGGCCACGGGAGACGCCGCGTGCCGGGCGTTGTCAGCGGCCGTGGCGGCCACGGGGGTGAACAGGAGAGCGGAGAGAGCCAGGGTGAAGAGTCCGTGCTGAAGAGCCATCGTCGTGTCCTCCCAAATCGTTCTTGCCCCTTCTGACGGGGACCCCTCCCTTTGATTCAAATCCGGTGCGTTTCCCTCGACGTTCCCCCTCCCGCCCGGCCCTTCCGGGTTCGCTCGTTGACAGTCCCGGGTGGAGCAGGCTCAGGCGCCCGGCGGGCGTGCGCGCCGGCTCTATTCTCCGCCTCCTCCACGGACCACAGGAGCGGACAGATGGCGAAGCAAGCGAAGCTGACCACGGCGGAGGGCGCGGAAGTCGCGGGCTACTTGAAGGCGGCCGAGGGAAATGCCAGCCGGGGAGCGGTCATCCTCATCCACGAGTTCTGGGGCCTCACGGACCAGGTGCGCGGCGTGGCGGATCGTCTGGCGCGCGAGGGCTTCACCGTGTTCGCCCAGGACCTCTACGGCGGCAAGGTGACGAAGGATTCCGCCGAGGCCATGAAGCTGATGAACGCCCTGGACATGAAGCGGGCCGTCCAGGAGATCTCCCGCGCGGCGGAGGCCCTGCGCCATCATGCTCCCGGCACCAAGTTGGCGGTGCTCGGCTTCTGCATGGGCGGCGCCCTGACGCTCGCGGCCGCGGCGGCGGATGGGCAGCTCTCCGCCGCCGTGCCCTTCTATGGGATTCCCCCCGAGTCGGTCGCCGACGTGAAGAAGATCCGCTGCCCGGTGCTGGGGCACTTCGCCAACCACGATGACTGGTGCTCGCCGGACCGGGTGAACGCGCTGGAGAAGACGTTGAAGGGCGCGGGCGTCCCCGCCGAACTCCACCGCTACGACGCGAGCCACGCCTTCGCCAACGAGCAGCGGCCCGAGGTGTACTCGCCCCATAACGCCGAGCTGGCCTGGAAGCGGTCCGTGGAATTCCTCCGCGCCCACCTGGGCTGAGCGGCCCACGGGACACGGGTTCCAGCCAGGCGGACATGGGCCGGCTGGAGCGCAAGCAGGGCCTCCAGCAGGGCTCCAGCCGCTGCCCCTCCCGGGATGCTGTCCCATCTTCAACAGGGCAGGTCGCACGTCGGGGGACTCCGCCCCCATCGGCCTCGGGAGGAAACGCATGTCCGACATCATCGATCCCAAGGGCTCCGTCCCCGTGAACCGAAGTCCCGACGTCTTCGTGGACCAGACGCGCGGGCAAGAGTTGGAAGGAAGCCAGGTACGGGCCGCCGCCTACTCCCTCGACGATGGACCCGTGCTGGTGCGCTCCAGCGATCCCTCCCTGAAGCACCGGGGCCTCACCATCGGCACGCTCACCATGGTGTCCGTCAGCCTCATCACCTTCTGGATCCCCGGACTCGGCTCGCTCATGGCCGGCTTCTTCGGGGGCTTCTTCGCCAAGCGCTGGAAGCGCTCCTTCATCGCCGCGGCCATCGCCTCGGTGGTGGTCCCCCTGACGCTCCGCTTCCTCGACATCATGCGGCCCGTGCAGGGGCTCCACGACCTGTATGGCATCGGGATGGTGAACTGGACGATCCTCCACATCGTCAGCCTGTTCATCGGCACGGCCATCGGCGTGTACTCGTGCCCCCTGGTGGAGCGCAGCGGCGGTCTGCGGCAGGAACTCCCCGAATAGCCTCCCTCGCGGCACCCGCGCCCGGCCGTGGGTGCCGCTGCTCGGGTGGCGAATGACACCTGGCCCGGAATCGCCGCAGCACCCGCCCTCGCGCGGGTTCTAGGATGCGCCTGTGAGCACACCCCGCATCGAGGCCGCCCTCGCCCTCGCCACTTCCGCCGCCCATCAGGGCCCCCACTCGACGCCGCCCGACGGGCGACCCCGCCGCCATCGCTTCGCCATCGGCGATCCCCAGGCGGACCTCACCCGCTTCCTCGCCGTGCTGGATCGCCATGGACTGCTCGGCGCGGACGGCCGCCTGCTCCCCGACGTCCAGCTCATCTCGGTGGGAGACCACTTCGACTGGGGCAGGTCCACCGAGCGTGACGCCGTGGCCACGAGCGCCCTCCGGCTGATCGCGTGGATGGCCGCGCACCCGGCGGATCAGGCGGTGCTGCTGCTGGGCAACCACGACCTGGGCCGCGTGGGCGAGCTGGCCGGCTTCACCGACGCGCGCTTCGCCACCGCCCAGGTGGAAGCGGACGGCATCTACCGGGGGGGTGACGTCGACGAGGCGCGAGAGCGCGACTTCCTCGCCCGCCATCCCGAACTCCCCAACGTGGAGCTGGTGGCACGCGACTTCGGCACCTTCCGCGAGGAGCAACGCCGCTGGGTCGACTACCTGCTGCGCGCCCGGCGCTTCCGCGTGGCCCATGCCGCGGCGGAGCGGATGATCGTTCTGCACGCGGGCGTGACCCGCGAGGATCTCCAAGCGGTGGGGCTGTCCGAAGCACTCCACTCGCACGCCCCCACCGTGGTGGAGACCCTCAACCAGGCACTCGACTCCGCCGTGGCCGCCTGGACACGGGGACCCTTGCACATCCCCGGGCTGTACCGGCCCGGCGACGCCACGTACGGCGAGGGCCGGGGCATCTTCTACCACCGGCCGAGTCTGAGCCCCGAGGACACCCTCCACCGCGACGCCACCCCGCGCCGACGCTTCGACCCTCGCCGGCTGCCCCTCGGCCTCACCCAGGTCGTGGGCCACACCCGGGACAAGCGCTGCCGGGAGTTGCTCGTGCTGCCTCACGACACTCAGGACGGCGTGCTGCGCTACCTCGTCACCGATGGCACCACCATCGACTACCGACCCGGCACACCGCGCGCCTCCCACCCGGGCGAGGCCGTGCTCCTCTTCACCGATGGCGGGATGCGGGAGTCACCGCTGGAGGCGTTCCAGATGCTCGACCTCGACACCCGCGGTCCAGCGCGGCCCCTGCAGGCCACCGAGCCGGGAGAAGCCCCATGACGAGGGCCTGGCGGCGATCGATGCTGGTGATTCTGGGACTGCTGGGCCTCGGCGGATGCGCGGGACCCTCCCGGACACAGCAGTCCGCGGCCCTCGAGGAAGCCCAGCGCGCCGAGGAACGTCTCGCGGAGCATGTGGAGCTCCAGGAGTCCTCGTCCGACAGTGACGAGCGGATGGAGCGCGAGGCCTTCGCCCGAAAGGCCATCGCGGTCCTGCGCGACGAGGGCGAGACACGGCCCATCCGCTACGACGCCGAGAACTTCCTGCTGGAGATTGGGGACAAGGACCCGAACACGGTGTTCCTCGGCAACTTCTTCGACGAGTACCGCGCCACGCCCCCCGAGCAGCGCCACGAGGTGCTCCGCCGCCTCACCCACGTGCGCTCGGCGCCCACGATGCCGGAAGCCTTCGCCGACGTCAGGCCCCACCTGATGCCCGTGGTGCGCGGGCGAACCTTCTTCGAGCGGCTCCGGCTGGAGGTGAAGGGGCACAAGGATCTCGCCACCCTCCTGTCCTGGAAGCCCTTGGGCGGATTTCTCGGCGTGGGCATCGCCTTCGATGGCCCGGACACCTTGCGCTACATCGGCACGGACGAGCTGCGGCGCTGGGGCGTCTCCTTCGAGGAGGCACTCGCGCTCGCCCTGGAGAATCTGCGCCGGCGCAGCTCCGAGTCCCTCGAACAACTCGCCCCCGGCACCTGCCAGGCGCCCTGGCGGGACACGTACGCGTCCTCGCGCCTGCTGCTCGAGGAGGTGGTGCGCCGCTGCCCGGTGCGCGGAGAACCGGTGGTGCTCGTGCCGCACCGCGACCTGCTGCTCATCACGGGCTCCGACGACGAGGATGGACTGAGCCGGGTGGCGAGCCTGTCCCTGGACGCCCTGCTGGCCCCCCGCGCCCTGGATGGACGCGCCCTGCGCCTGAAGTCCGGCACGTGGGTGCCCTTCATGCCCGAGCGGCTCAGCAATGCCTGGAAGGACTTCCGCCAGCTCGAGCTCTTCACCCGGGCCCGGGACTACGACGAGCAGACCCAGCAACTCGACAAGCACTACCAGGACACGGGCGAGGACGTCTTCGTGGCCGCCTTCACGCCCTATCAGGATGAGCACGGGCGGAGCCTCAGCTACGCCGTCTGGCAGAAGGACATGACCACCCTGCTGCCCCGCGCCGATTTGATCTTCTTCGTGGACCCCGCCCAGGGAGAGCGAGCCCCGCCCGTGGGGGTCGCGCGGTGGGAAGACGTGGCGAAGGTGACCGGCGCACTGGGCGCCCCGGCCGAGGGGCTCTATCCAGAGCGCTACCGCGTCCGCGACTTCCCCTCCGACGAACAACTCGCCCGGTGGCGCGCTGACCCGGGCGACCTCTTCGACGAGAACGAGCGCTGACGGCGCGAGGGCGGCGTCTACGGCGCGCGCTGCCCCTTCACCTCCGCCAGCTTCTTCTCCAGCGAGGCCACCATGCGCGGCGAGGCCTGCACCGCGGAGAGCGACTTCGCATAGGCGAGCGCGTCCTCCAGCGTCCGGGCGGCCTGGTCGCGCTCTCCCCGGGCGAGGTGGATCTCCGCCCGCTCCGAGAGCACCCGCAGCCGCCGGCCTCCCTGCACCTTCGCCAGGGCCCGGGTGCTCGCGGCCAGCGCATCGTCCAGCCGGTTCAGCCGCCGGTAGAGATTGGCCAGGCGCGCGGGCGGGTTGTAGTCGTTGGGGAGCTCCCGCTCGCTCTGCTCGATGGCCGGCACCGCGCGCATCGGATCGCCCAGCACCAACGCCGCCGACATGCGGTGCGAGTCGAACACGGTGCGCGCCTCGGGCGTGGGCGCGCGGGCGGCCTCGCCCTCGAGGAACGACAGCCACTGTCCGGCGAGCGCCCTCGCCCCGAGCTCATCCCCCACGTGCGTGCGCGCCTCGACGAGCAGCTCGTACACCGCCGAGCGGTCATCCCCCGGCATCACGATGTCCGGCGACAGCGCCTGCCGCCCCTTCTCCTCCAGCGCGGCGAGCAGCTCCTTGGCTCCCGGAGTCTCCCGTGGCACCTGGAGGGCACACGACAGGCCCAGGCCCGCGGCGTTCGCCCATGAGGCCGACGGGGGCACCCGGGGCAATTCCGCCAGCGCCGCGCGCGCGCACGCCTCATGACGTTTCGCGCCTTGCTGCGCCACGAGGAGCGACTCCAACGCGCGCCCACGACGGGACCAGTCCGCGGGGGCCTCGGCGAGCGCCTGGGCGAGCACGTCCGCCGCCTCGGCCGACTTGCCCTCGCCATAGAGCGCGTCCCCTCGAGCGAGCAGGGCCTCGGGCCCCTGGGCCGCGCCCCGGTACGCGCGCTCCCCGTCCTCGAAGAGCTTCTCCAACTGCGCCACGGTGGCGCTGCCCGCGAAGCGCACGAGCGCCTTCTCCTCCTTGGGATCGAGGATGAAGAAGGTGGGCCAGAACTCTACGGGGTACTTCTCCAGGAAGGGCGCGCTGGAGGGCAGATCCGTGTCCATCTCGAGCCAGACGAAGCGGCCCGCGTGCCGCGCGAGCGCCGCGTCCGTGAAGACGTAGGCGCGCATCGAGCGGCAGGTGTGACACCACGGAGCCCAGGTATCGACGAACAGGGGCAGGCCCCGCGCCCTGGCTTCCGCGAGAGCACGTGGATAATCGTTCTCGATGAACGGCAGGGCACCCGAGGCGTGCACGGCTGGCGGCTCGGACACGGATGCGCTTCGCTCCGTGGCGCACCCCCACACTCCCACGGCGAGCAGACAGAAGATGGGCAGTCTCATGGGCCCGGCACCCTAGCCTGGAGCCGAGCGAGGGAGAAAGCAGCGGGTCCACGTCCCGCTCACCCGCCGCTCCCCGTGCTCACCTTGGAAGGCATCACGTGACCATCCCCCGCGAGCCCGGTGGTAGGCTGGATGTACGCAACCCACCCGGCGAGGGGACCCTCTTCACTCTCTTCCCGCCCCCATGAGGGACCTATGAGCGGCCGAGTCCTCCTTGTCGATGACGACCCGAGCATGGTGGAGCTGCTGCAGGCACGCCTCACCCGCCGCGGCTTCTCCGTCACCTCCGTGACCCAGCCGGAAGCGGCCGTGCCCCTGGTGCTGGAGCAGCCCTTCGACGTGGTGCTCACGGACCTGAACATGCAGGGCATGAGCGGCACGCAGTTGTGCGAGCGCGTGGTGGCCAACCTGCCAGACCTGCCCGTGGTGGTGGTGACGGCCTTTGGCAGCATGGAGACGGCCGTGGCCGCCATCCGCGCCGGCGCCTACGACTTCATCACCAAGCCGGTGGAGATGGACGCGCTGGTCCACACCCTCACGCGCGCGGTGCAGCACTCCCAGCTCAAGGGCGAGGTGGTCCGGCTGAAGAAGATGGTCACCGAGTCGCAGAGCCTGGGCGGCCTGCTCGGCTCCAGCCCGCCGATGCTCAAGGTGTACGATCTCATCACCCGCGTGGCGGACTCGGACGCCACCATCATCCTTCACGGCGAGAGCGGCACGGGCAAGGAGCTGGTGGCGCGGGCACTGCACGACAAGAGCCGGCGGGCCTCGGGACCCTTCGTGGCCGTCAACTGCGCGGCCATGCCCGAGGCGCTGCTGGAGAGCGAGCTGTTCGGTCACGCCAAGGGTGCCTTCACCGACGCCAAGACGGCGCGCACGGGCCTGTTCGCCCAGGCGCACGGGGGCACGCTCCTGCTCGACGAGGTGGGGGAGATGCCCCTGGGGCTCCAGCCCAAGCTGCTGCGCGCCCTCCAGGAGCGCCGGGTGCGCCCGGTGGGCGGCAACCACGAGGTGCCCTTCGACGTGCGCGTGGTGGCCGCCACCCACCGGGACCTCGAGGGCATGGTGGAGGAGCAGCGCTTCCGCGAGGACCTCTACTACCGCCTCAACGTCGTGCAGCTGGAGCTGCCGCCCTTGCGCGCGCGCGGCGGCGACTGCCTGCTGCTGGCCCAGCACTTCATCGAGCACTTCGCCACGCGCGCGAACAAGCGCGTGACGGGCCTGAGCGAGGCCGTGGCCGAGCGGTTGATGAGCTACAGCTGGCCCGGCAACGTGCGCGAGCTGCGCAACTGCATCGAGCGCGCGGTGGCCGTCACCCTCACCGAGCGCCTCGCCGTGGACGATCTGCCGGAGAAGATCCGCGCCTACCGCGCCTCGCAGGTGGTGGTGGCGAGCCTGGACCCCTCCGAGCTGACCACGCTGGAGGAGGTCGAGCGGCGCTACATCCTGCGCGTCATGGAGGAGGTGAAGGGCAACAAGTCACTCGCGGCACAGATTCTCGGCCTGGACCGCAAGACGCTCTATCGCAAGCTCGACCGTTTCAAGGAGGGTACGGGAGAGTAGTCCCGCACCGCTTTCCATGGGCATCCCGCCCGGCGCGTGCTGTCCTCCGGGAATTGGATGAACGACCTCGCTTCCCTGCGCACCGCGCTCGAGTCCGCCCTTGCCCTGCTCCCCTCCCCCGAGCGCTTCGTCGAGGAAGGCGACGCGGACACCGCCCGCCGGCTCCATGAGCGCCTGAGGAGGGATCTGCTGCCCCGGCTGGGAGGCACGGATGCGCCCCTGTTGCTCGTGGCCATCGCCGGACCGAACAACGTGGGCAAGTCCACGCTCTTCAACGCGCTGGTGGGCACGCCCCTGTCTCCGGCCCGGCCCGAGGGCGGCCTCACCAAGCAGTGCCTCGCCGCCGCCCACCCGGACACCTGGACGGGCTCGCTCCGGGACTTCCTCACGCGCCGCTACGACATCGTCCTCGTGGTGCCGGGCGAGGCGGCTCCGGTGGATCAACCCGGGCCAGCGGGGCGGCTCTACCTCGTCCTCGCCGACGCCGTGCCCCGGGGCCTCGTGGTGATGGACACGCCGGACTTCGACAGCGTCTACCGCGACAACCGCGAGCGCGCCGAGGCGCTGCTGGTCACCGTGGACGTGCTCGTCTTCGTCGTCAGCCGGCAGACGTACCAGAACGCCGCCCTGGTGGACTTCCTGCGCACGGCGGTGGGCCACGGGCACCCCTATCTCCTCGTCTACAACGAGGCCACCCGCGAGGAGACGGCCCGAGGCCACCTGGAGAAGCTGGCCGCGGACGTGGGCCACCCCGCCCTGGCGCGCTACCTCGCGCCCCACCAACCCGAGGTGGAGGCCGGTGAGAAGCCGCTCGCGACGCACCCGCTCGAGGGCGGCCCCCCGCTGTCCGCGCTCCTGGGAGAGCCCGAGCACACCCGCGCCCTCAAGGCCCGGGCCCTGGAGGCCTCGCTCCGGGACGCGCGCGCGGACATGGCCCGGCTGGCCGAGGCCGCCACCCGGGCCGCGCGGGAGCCCGAACGGCTGCGGCAGCGGCTGCGCCACGAACTGCTGGGGGTGGGCCGGGCCGCGGCGCTCAAGGCGGTGCCGGCGGATGTGCTGGTGGAGGCCTTCCGCGACGAGCTCGACGCGCGCAGTGCCTTCCACCGCTACGTGCGCCTGCCCTTCCGGGGGCTGGCCACGGCCCTCACCTTCCTCTCGCGCCAGGTGCGCCGCTCGTTCACCGGCCCCGAGCCCACCGCCGCCCCGGTGCCCCAGGTGACTGAGGACACCCTGCGCGATGGCGTGCGCAGACTGGTGGAGGGCTTCGCCCCGGAGGTGGCCGCCTGGCGGGGAGAGGCCGCCACGCGCGAGCTGCTCGCCCAGGCCCTTGGCCCCACGACGCTCGCGCGCCTGGAGGAGCCGCTGGACATCGAGGGGCTCCACTCGCGGCCCGAGGAGCGCGAGGGCCTGTACGGCTTCTGCCGTGGACTGGTGGCCCAGGAGCTCCACGGCGGGGCGCGCGAGGAGCTGCTGCAGACACTCGCCACCCTCGTCTACTCGGTGCCCTCGGGCGCCGCCGCTGCGGTGACGGTGGCCACGGGGGGGCTCGGCCACGATGCGGTCATCTGGGCCGGCACGCTCCTGTCCACCCCGCTGCTGGAGCGTTTCGTGGACCTGCTGGGCGCGGACCTGCGCGAGCGCGTCACCCAGCGCTGGGCCGACTCCCATGGCGCCCTCCTCGCCCAGGCGCTGGAACAGCGCTTCTTCGCGCCACTCCTGGGCTCCCTGGACACCCAGGTGGCCGGGTGGGAGCGCACGGCGAAAACCCTGGCCGAGACAACCTCGCGAATCTCCTCCACAAGAGCAGTCGTGTCAGACCCCTCCCGCATGATGTAGTTCACCGCGACACGCGGACCACGAGGTGGGTAGGATTTCGTCGTACATCGGTTAGAATCTGGCTCGGTGCGGAGTGGGAACGAGGGTTTGGGACAGCGAAGCGGGGGTGGGCGAGGGGGTTCGGGGTGACTTCGGAGATAGGGTCGCGGAAGTGACCTTTGCAGTCCTGTTCCAACAACCTGATGCGTCGTATTCCGCCGTGCCTACACTGTAGGGTGGGTTCAGGTATGGATAAGAAACTGGCGAAGACGATTGGAGAGGCCGCGCGTTCGGCCCGTCTGCGTGCGCAACTCACCCAGGCGGATGTAGCGGAGATGGTGGACCTGGTGACGGAGGTGTACGGACGCATCGAGCGCGGCGGCATGGTGCCGAGCGTGCCGACGTTGTTGAGGCTGTGCCGGGCGCTGCGGATCTCCGCGGACGAGTTGCTGGGGCTGTCGGGTCCCGACGGAGCGCTCAAGCTGAGCGAGCCACCCAATGAGCAGGGCGAGAAGCCCGAGGTACGGGCGGTGCTCAGGGTGTTGCGCCAGCTGGACTCGGGGCAGATCAAGCTGCTGGGACGGCTCGCGGTGGCACTCAAGAAGGAGTAGGACGTCCACGAGTGACTGGTGGGATCGCATGCCGGGCAGGCTTCCGTCCCCCCTCCTACAGTGTAACCCGGGGCATTGCTTGACCGGGGAGGTTGGCCGGGGAATCCTGCGCCCCGTGCCCGTGGACCCCGTACGAAGAATGGCCGCCCTGGCGGTGATGTTGCTGGTGGCAGTGGGCTCCGAGGCCCACGCCGCGCGGCTCGCGCCAGTGTTCATCCAGGGCGGGCCCGTTGCCCCATTGCCCGCTCAGCCAGGAACCGGTTTGTGCACCGTGTCACGGGTGGCGAAGAATCCGACCTCGGAGTTCTTCCCGGGTGGCGCCGGCTTCAACGTGAACACCTTCCTGGACGCCACGCCAGACGCCTCCAATCCGAACGCGCGCGTCAGCTCGGTGCTCCGAACCTTGTTCGACCTGTCGAACAACAACACCGCTACCTCTCAGAGGCTGAGCTACGGCGACTACGAGAACAGCGCCCCCGGATGCCAAGTCGGCGGCTGTGACTTCATCGTCAACGACACCTCCACCGCGTTCGCGACCCGGTTCCGCGGCTATCTCCAGGTCACCGCGGACATGGTGGGTCTGCCGGTTCATTTTGGCTTCTACTCCGATGACGCGGTCGTCTTCACCATCTACGACAACCTGTCCCGGCTCTATCAGGTCATCAACAGGCCCCCTGAGCTTGGAGCAGCCACCTGGCGAACCACCAACAGCGTCACCTTCCTGACGCCGGGCCTCTATCCCGTCGAGGTCCTCTACGCGGAGATCACGGAACACGCCGCATTGGAAATGTCGGTGCTGGTGGGATCCTTCTCCGACTTCGAGCAGAAGGCGAATGAGGCCAATGCCCTCAAGCTGAAGGACGCGGGCTTCACCCTGGTCTCTCCCGCCTCGTTCCATCAGACAGAGAGTGGGCGGCCGTCGTTCCCGGACCTCAATCAGTGCCAGCAGTGCGATCGCCGGGCAGCCAACACCACCGGCAACAACGGCTGCGACCCCAGCTACTACTGCAACGGAGCGGCGCTCTGCGCCCCCTGTGACTCGGCCACCTTCTGTGGTCCGAGCTGCTCTCGCTGTGGCGGCTCCACGCCCCTGTGCCACCCCCGCAACGGGACCTTCACCTGCGTCGAGTGCACGGAAGACTCCCAGTGCCCCGGTGGCCGGTGTGACCCGCTCACCAACCAGTGCGGTGGCTGCAACACCGACGCGCAGTGCCCCAACGGCCAGCACTGTGACACCGAGCAGCACGAGTGCCGCGAGTGCATCACCGACGAGCACTGTGGCCGCGGCCAGTCCTGCACCAACAACACCTGCCAGTCCTGCTCCACCAACGACAGCTGCGCGGGCACCTCCTGCAACTGCTGCCCGGACGGTCTCCAGTGCGCGTCGCCTACCCCGGGCGCGCCCCCCTCCTGCGTCGAGTGCACCAACGACACCCAGTGCTCCGACGGCAAGCGCTGCGACACCGCCAATGGCCGCTGCGTCGCGCAGGTCCCCGAGTGCAACACCTCGGAGCGCTGCGGCGCCCAGTGCGCCAAGTGCCCCACGGACCGCCCCTACTGTCTGGACGGACAGGTCTGCGTCTCCTGCCGCACGGACCTCGAGTGCGGTGACGGCAAGTTCTGCCTCAGCGGCGAGTGCGCCTCCTGCACCACCAACAACCGCTGCGGCTCGCGCTGCGAGGCCTGCCCCACCGAAACCCCCATCTGCCTCACCGACGGCACCTCCGCCGGCAGCTCGTGCGTCGGCTGCACCGAGGACTCCCACTGCGGCCCCGGCGGCACCTGCGACCCCGTCTCGCGCACCTGCTCCACTCCCTCGTGCTCGGTGACCTGCGCCGAGGGTGCCCTCTGCAATGGCGACTCCTGCGTCGAGTGCTTCGTCGACGCCCACTGCCCCTGTGGCGGCACCTGCGACACCGCCACCAATCAGTGCACCAGTTCCTGCAGGACCAGCAACGACTGCCTCGGGGTCGAGTACTGCTCGGCCGTCACCCTCGAGTGCGAGCGCGGCCGGCGCAAGCCCGGCACCGAGAGCCAGGGCGGCGCTCCCTGCTGCGGCGCCACCGGCGAAACCGCCCCCAGTGGCCTCGCCCTGCTGCTCATCGCGGCCTCCTTCCTCCTGCGGCGCTCCCGAGGAGTCGCATGAGCCGTCTCGCGCCCCTCCTGCTCGTCCTCCTGCTCACCCGCGCCGCCTCGGCCCAGGACGTGCGCTTCGACGTCCAGGCCTTCCGCCCCTCGGGCGCTCCCCAGGACCTGGTCGGCGTCGGCCAGTCGAGACCCCTCTCCCACCTCTCCATCTCCGGCGGCGCCTACCTCAACTTCATGTTGGATCCGCTGGTGCTCGTCGCCGCGGGCACAAACTCCAAGTCCGTCAGCCTCGTGGGCAACCGCCTCCAACTGGATGTCATGGCCTCCGTGGGCCTGTACAACTGGGTGGAGGTCGGCGTGGACATGCCCCTCGTCCTCTTCCAGGGCTCGGACAACCTGGAGGCCATCGGCACCGAGGGCTTCATCCAGTCCTTCACCCCCGCGGACCTGCGCCTCACCGCCAAGGCCGCCATCCCCGGCCTGCGCCGCTCCGCCGAGGGCAATGGCTTCGGAGGCGCCCTCACCCTCGGCATGAGCCTGCCCACCGGCCTCCAGGACGCCTTCGCCAGTGATGGCTCCGTCACCTGGTCTCCTGGCCTCGTGACGGACTACCGCTTCGAGTCGGGCGTCCTCCTGGCCTTCAACGCCGGGTTCTGGCTGCGGCCCGCCCGCCAGTTCCTCAACACCCTCTGGGGCAACTCGCTCACCTTCGGGCTCGGCGCCGAGGTGCCCATCCTGCGCGCCAACGGCATCACCGCCATGGGCATGCTCACCGGCAGCACCCCCCTGGAGAAGCTGCTCAACCAGCCCCAGGCATTGCCCACCGAGCTCCTCTTCGGCCTGCGCTGGTACACCGGCCTCGGCCTCACCTTCACCGTCGGTGGAGGCGGCGGCTGCGGCTGCTCGCCCACCTCCCCCTCCCTCCGCCTCTTCACCTCCATCATCTGGGTGCCCGCGAAGACCCGCGAGTGGGAGGCCATCCAGCGCTTCAAGGAGCCCCCGGAGCCGCCCCTTCCTCCGCCTCCCCCCGTGGATCCCGACGGCGACTCCGTCATCGGCGAGGGCGACCGCTGCCCCAACGCCCCCGGCCCCGTGGAGAACGGCGGCTGCCCCGACACCGACCGCGATGGCGACTCCATCGTGGACCGGCTCGACCCCTGCCCCGTGCTCGCCGCCGGCCCTCGGGGCCGCAACGGCTGCCCGCTCGCGCGCATCGAGGGCAACAAGATCGTCATCCTCGACCAGGTCCACTTCGCCACCGACCAGGACGTCATCCTCCCCGAGTCCTTCCCCATCCTCGAGGAGGTGGCCCAGGAGCTGCTCGCGCACGAGGAAATCCAGCGCGTGCTCGTCGAGGCCCACACCGACGCCCGCGCCAACGACGCCTACAACTTCGACCTGTCGCGCCGCCGCGCCGTGAGCGTGCAGAACTTCCTGCTCGACAGCGGCATCGCCGTGGAGCGGCTGTGCTCGGCGGGCTTCGGCCGCAGCCGCCCCCTCACCGCCAATGACTCCGAGGCCAACATGGCCCTCAACCGCCGGGTGGAATTCACCATCCTCCCGCCCGCGGAGGGAGCCGCCCTCCCCCCCTGCCCGCCAGACCCCGCCGCGGGCTGGCAGGTGCCTCCGACGAAGAAGGGCGGCAAGCGCCCCGCGCCCCAGGGCACGCGTTGAGGGGGAGGAAGCAGGCCCCTCGGGGCCCGGAGCACCCGCCCCGGTGACCGAGGGGCGCCACGCACGGGCCACGTCGAGGAAGCCGGGAAGGAACGCTCGAGGGGAGATGGACTCCCCGGGGACTCCGCCCGGGACGGCCCGCCCCAGGGCGGGCGCCTCACCGGGAGACGACTAGCGGCTGGCCGTCTTGACCTCGAAGACGACCTCGGCCGCGGCCTTGCGCCGGCCGGCGGTGGCCGTCACCACCGTGCGCCCGGGCCCCACCGCCGTCACCTGCCCCGTGGGGGACACCGTCGCCACCGACCAGTCCGAGCTGTACCAGGTGACGGGCACGTCGCTCAGCGCGATGCTCCGGTTGTTGAACGTCCGGGCGCGCAGCTGCTGCGTCTGCCCGGGCTTGGCGAAGATGACGTGGGTGGGCTCCACCTCCATGCGCGCGAAGTCCGAGCGCACCACCTGCACCGGCAGCCGGCGGCTGAGCGGCGGCACCGTCACGGTGATGGTGGCCTGGCCCGGAGACACGCCGATGAGCCGGCCGTTCTCCACCCGCGCCACCGTCTCGTCACTCGACTCCCACTGGGGCGGCACGTCCACCAGGGGCTTGCCCAGCTCGTTCTTCACCACGGCGGAGATGGCGATGGAGTTGCCCGCCGTGAGGAAGTCCGCTCCCGCCACCCGGATGTCGAGCTGGCTGGGAATGGACACCTGCACCTCCACCGAGGCGCGCACCTTGCCAGCCGCCGCGGCGATGGTCGCCCGGCCGGACTTGCGCGCCACCACCACCCCGTCCACCACCGAGGCCACCTCCGGCGCCGAGCTCACCCAGCGCAGGTCCGCGTCCTCCACCGGCTTGCCCGCCGCATCGAGCGCGATGGCCTCGAGCACGACGGACTCGCCCTGCTTGTGGAGCGGGCGGCTCTCCGGCATGGCGAGGGACAGGGTCGCCGGAGCGGAGCGGCAGCCCCCCAACACGAGAGAAGACAGCAGGAGCAGGGAGCGAGCGGACATCGAGCGATTCACGGGGGCAGGGGGGCGGGCGGGCGTCAAGACGACGTGTCGAACGGCGGCGAAAGGGATTGTATTTCGTTACGCCCATCACGCCATTCTTTGCAAGCCCTCCCCCCCTCGCTCCGCTCCCTCGTCCGAGCCTCCCTTCATGCGCGGAGGAAAGTTCCGCGGTTCACGCCTCCGCGGCCCACTCCAGGCGGTGCGTGGCCCCGGGCGGAGCCCGGCTCACCGGAGGCAGATAGAGGCCCGTCCGCTCCCGCGTCCACCACGCGCCCGTGCGCCGCCGGGTCTCCCGGTCCGTCATCCGATAATCGTAAAGCACCGCTCGAATGAAGCGCGGGGGCTTCCCCGGGAAGGGATTGCCCGCGAAGAGCCCCTCCACCTCGGGGGAGCCCTCCAGAAGCCTCACTGTCAGTGCGAGCAACCAGGCAGGCGGTGAACCCAGCGCCGCGAACCACATCTGCCAGTCCAGGCGGGGCTGATGCGGTGCCACCCACCGGGGCGCCGTCTCCAGCGCGCCCACCTTGTAGCGGAAGGGGTACTCGCGCCACGTGTGCCCATCCTCGGAGCCTTCCAGGGAGATCTCCGGCCGCCGCACCGTCATCACCGCGAAGAGCCCATACCCATTCACCGCGCGCAGGGGACGCGCCCGCCGCTCCAGCCACGCGAGCCAGTCCGGCACCCGGCGCGGGCGGTCGAAGCGGCCCAGCAGCTCCAGCGCGCCCAGGGCGAGCGGCGGCGCCACGGACAGCGCCCCCACCGCCGTGCGCCAGAGGGCCCGAGGCCGGGCGGGCGGGGGCTCGGGCAGCACCCGCCCCAGGGCCGCGTCGTCCAGCAGCCACAGGCCCAGGGCCAACGACTGCACGTTGAAGAAGCCGTAGTTGCCCGTCACCAGGATGACGCCCTGCAACCCCGACAGGAGCCAGAAGGTCAGCAGCCGCAGCGGCCTCGGGGCGAAGACGAGGAAGGGAAACACCGTCTCCAACGCCAGCACGGACAGGGTGGAATAGCGCTGGGCCCGGCGGGGCAACTGGTGCGCGGCCCATCCGCCCCGCGTGGGCAGCGGCGCCGTCTCGTAATAGACGTCGCACGCGGTGAGCTCCCGCCATGTCCGGTCGCCCGACTGAATCTTGGATAGCCCCGAGCCCAGGTAGAGGCGGAAGACGAGCATCCGCCACGCGAACACCTCCAGGGCGGTGGGCTCCCGGCGCCCCGCTCCCGGCCGCAACCCCGCCGGGGCGGTGAGCACCGCGAGCAGCCCCATCTCCAGCAACAGCGCGTCCCACTGGAAGGAGAGGAACTCCCGCCCCACGGACACGTAGGACAGGTAGAGCGCCCACAGCCCCGCCAGGGACGCCTGGGGCGCCACGCCCAGCATCACCGCCAGCGACAGGGCCTGCCCGGCGCGAATGCCCCGCACCAGGGCCGCGTCGGACGCGTCCCGCCAGAACACCGTGGGCAGCTTCAGGTAGCGCTCACGGCCCAACGCGGCCAGCCGGGGCGAGCCGAGCAGATCCTTCACGGGCAGGATGCCCCGCGAGCCATGCAGCCCCAACACCTGCCGGCCCAGGGAAGTGAAGGCGATGAAGTAGATGCCTCCCAGGGCCACCAGGAACGTCTGCCTCACGCGGCGGTGCTGGGGCGGCGCCACGGAGCGCTCGACGAACCGCGCCAGCCACCCGCCCCCACGGGCCCGCGGGCGCCGCCGCTCCTCCCAGAGGGGCAGGGAGCCGAGCATCCGGAAGAACACCTGGGCACCACGGGGACTGACAGCACGCATGGGGGCCTCCTCCGTCCTCCACCAAACCTGGGAGCGGCGCTCTCCGGTGCCACCCTCGCGAGTCCCCCGCTCCCGAAGGGCCCAGGCGGCCGAGCCGGACTCCACTCCGCGCGCGGGTGCCTAGCTTTTCCCCATGAGCCAGCCCAAGAAACGAGCCAGGCGGACCGAGCAGGTGGTTCCCGGAATCCACCGTTGGAGTGTCGAGGATGACCGGATCGGCGGCGTGCACAGCGAGGCCTACGCCGTGGTGTCCGACGACGGCGCCGTCACCCTCATCGATCCCCTCCCCATCGCCGCGGACGCCCTGAACGCCCTGGGCCGGGTGGAGGCCATCGTGCTCACCGCGGGCAACCACCAGCGCGCGGCGTGGTCCCTGCGCAAGACGTTCGGCGCTCCGGTCTGGGCCCCGGTGAACGCCCATGGCCTGGAGGACTCGCCCGATGCCACCTACACCAACGGGGACAACCTTCCCGGAGGACTCGTGGCCTACCACACGCCCGGCCCCGCCGAGGTCATGTTCACCCTCTGGAAGGAGCGGCCCCGGAGCGTCGTCTTCCTCTCCGACCTGCTCACCCATGACGAGCAGGGCACGCCTCGCTTCGTCGACAGCCAGTACCAGGACGACCCGGCGCGCACCCGCGCGAGCGTGCGGCGCATCCTCGAGCACCTGCCGGTGGAGGTCGTCTGCTTCGCCCACGGCCGCCCCATCCTCCACGACGGAGCGGCCGCGCTGCGCCAGGCCCTGAGCGAGGACTCCGACTTCCCCGCCCCCGCCGGAGCCTGAAAAGCGAGAAGGCCCGCGAGCCACCCCGCGGGCCTCCCCTTCAACTCAAGGCGCCCGACTCAAGGCGTCGGCGTCAGCGCCGGCGGCAGACCGTCCAACACGCACAGGTTGGTGGTCTCCTCGCAGGAGATGGGGAACGCCGGATCCAACGTCGAGCCCTGCCGCACCGCCCGGCAGAGGCTCTCATCGCGCACGGCGGGCGTGCCGGCTTCGCACTTGATGGCGGGGAACACGCCCACCGCCTCGTACGTGGCCGTGCAGTCCCCTTCCGAGTAGGTCAGGTCCGCCACCCACTGCGTGCCCGGAATGGCCGCCCGGCCCTGAACGCGCACGTTGCTCCACCGGTAGACGCGCTCCACCCCGTCCACCACCTGCCGCGCCTCGCTCATCGCCTGCACGGTGCAGACGTTGTCGTCGGACGGGTACTCGGTGGTGAACGGCCCCGAGGCCGACGTCGTCACCGGCGTACCGGGGGTGCCCGGCGCCAGGGAAGCGGCGTTGAAGTAGACGGTGGGCGGGGTGCCGGAGTTGGGGACGCGGAAGGCCTGCGCCCCCACGATCTCCGCCTTCTTCTGGGCGCAGATGCCCGAGCCCGTCTTCAAGACGTAGCGCACGGCGTGGTCGCCACGGCCCACGGTGCACTGGGGCGCGGGCTGTCCGGTGTCACAGGCGCCCAACAGGGCCAGGCATCCAACGGAGAACGTCCAGGTGGCGAGGAGTCGTTGTGTCTTCATGGTGTGTGGCTCCGGACTCAGAACGCCACGCGCGCGCCGATGCGGACGCTGCGCGGTGCCTGGTAGGAAATGGGCTTGCCGTAGTTGGGATTGAGGGTCGCCGGCTGGCCCGCGCGGTTCTTCAGCTCCGCCAGGGGCGTGCCATTCGTGATCGCCTCGACGTTGTCGAAGGTGTAGTTCTGGTCCGCGCCGGTGACGGCCTGGAAGTTGAACAGGTTGAAGGCATCCAGGGTGATGGTGCCGGTCATGCCCCGGCCGAGCTTGTGGTTGAAGCCCACGTGCGCATCCACGTTGTGCACCCAGGGCAGCCGGCCCCCGCTGCCGCGCGGCAGGATGTACGTGAAACCCGCGCCGTAGATGTACTGCGAGCCCGTCACGTTGAGCGGCGTGCCCGACTGGGCGCGGTACGACAGGCCCACGTCCAGGCTCGCCACGTTGGACAGGAGGAACTCGCGCGAGCCGAACAGCTTGATGTTGTGGGTGCGGTCGGACGCGAGCGGGCCCACCTTGTTCTGCGTCATGGAGACCAGGTCGAACTCCGAGGTGACGTTGGGCGCGAGCTGGCCGTTGTCCGGGCGGTAGAGGCCCGGGTAGTTGCCGCGCAGGTAGGACCAGGTGTAGCTGGCCTGCGCGAGCCACAGGTCCGCGAACGCCTTGGTGAGGTAGACGGACACCGCGTCGTAGTCGCGAATGGCCTTGGGGAACGCGGCGCCGATGCCCCGGCCCGGGTTGCCAATGAAGTAGTTGGTCGCCTCGTTGATGGACATGTCCTCGATGACGTCGTTCATCGTGCGCCGCACGTAGCTGACGCCCAGCGTGGCGCGCGGGAGCACCTCGTACTCGCCGCCCAGGGTGATTTCGTCCGAGGACTGGGGCCGCAGCTCGGGGTCCACCGGGCTGTTGATGGCGAAGGTCTGCCCGTTGTAGCGCGTCACCGCGGTGGGCGGGGCGCCCGACACCTCCGACAGGTTGCGCGAGTCGCGGCACTCCGTGTACGGCGCGGCCTGGGTGAGCGGATTGCACCCGGGGCCTCCCGTCGCCGCCGAGGCATCGCGGTTGCGCGTGGCGGTCAGGCGGGTGACGTTGGAGAACTGGGAGTTGATCATCGCCAGCACCCCGTTCTGGTAGTAGCGCGCGTAGGTGGCGAACAGCTTGGAGCGGCCCGTGCGGGTGAAGTCATAGATGAGCCCCACGCGCGGAGAGACCTGGTTGGGCAGCGAGAAGGCCACGTTGCCCCCGTTGCCATAGATGGTCTGGGTGTCGTAGCGCAGGCCCGCGTTGAGGGTGACCCGGTCCAGGATGCTCCAGCTGTCCTGCAGGAAGACGCCCAGGGCGTCGGCGCGCGTGAAGGTGGGCACGCTCGGCTGGACGACCGGCTGGTCCGGGCCCTTGAGGTAGCCGAAGGAGCGGAAGTCCGCGAAGCTCGTGCCGCTGGTCGACTCGTTGTAGAGCACGCCGCCCGAGTAGGCGCGCTCGTCCTGGTTCGTCATCAGCTCCACGTCGGCGCCCGCCTTGATGACGTGGTGGCCGAGCGCGGTGAGCAGCAGGGTGCCCACGGCGTTGGCCTGATAGCGCTCCACCGAGCGGTCCAGCAGGAAGCCGGGGCCGCCCAGGAAGTAGCGCGACACGGGGCAGCGCACGGCGTTGGTCGTGCCCGCTGGATCACACACGGAGGGGTCCGGCAGCGTCTCGAAGTCGTTGATGGAGTGGTAGCTCGGCGCGGTGCTGGTGCCGGTGCGGCGCATGTCGAACTGGGGGATGCCCGACAGGCCCGTGGAATTGCCAATGCCACTGCCATCCACCGGCAGCGTGGTGTCTCGCTGGTGGTGCCAGCCCAGGTTGGCATCCAGGAGCACGCGCTTGTCCAGGAAGGACGAGGACAGCTTGAGCGCGATGTCGCGCGTGTCCTGCGTGTAGATGTGCGCGAGCGTGTCGTAGCTGCCGTTGATGATGTTGCCGGAGGTGGTCTCCGTCTCGACGAGCCCGCTGTCGAGGTTGTAGCCGAAGCGGCCGTTGCCGCCCGAGCCGCTCGGCGTCCCCGTCACCGACAGGGTGAGGCCGTGGTCGGGATGCACCTGCCAGGTGAGCTTGCCGATGTACTGCACCGAGCGCTGATCGGCGAAGTAGCGCTGGAAGGTGCCGGGAATGGGCTGAGTCTGGGAGAAGCCCTCGGCGTTCTTCACCGGCTTGCCATCCTCGCCGAGCACGAAGACGTTGAGATTGCGATTGAGCGCGCGGCGGGTGAAGGACGGCGCCACGCCCGCGAAGAACCACAGCTTGTCCTGGACGATGGGGCCGCCCAGGGTGGCGCCAAAGTCTCCCAGGTTCCACAACCGCTGCGTCGTGGTGATGACGCTGCCCTCGGCCGCCACGGGCGTGGGCGTGCCCTCGAAAACGCCCGGGGTGAGGTTGCCAAACACCGAGCCATGGAATTCATTGGAGCCGGACTTGGTGACGGCCGTCATCACGCCACCCGTGGAGCGGCCGAACTCCGGCATGAAGCCACCGGTGATGACGTTTACCTCCTGGATGAACTCGACCGACAGGGGCGAGCCCAGCGTGCCGAGCGCGGGGTTGTTCGTGGACAGGCCATCCACCTGGAAGCCGTTCTCCGGCGAGCTGGTGCCATTGAGCGACACACCATAGGCGTCCGAGCTGGAGCCCGGGGCGAACTCGGCGAGGCTCTCGAAGGAGCGCGACGCGGAGCCCTTGCTGCCAGGGCGCACCGTGGCCAGCCGGTTGATGAGCTCCGAGTCCACGTTCACGCCCGTGCGCGCCGAGCCCACGTCCACCGAGGGCGGCGTGCCCGACACCTCCACCGTCGTGGAGAAGGTATCCGGCAGCAGCTCCGCGTTGAGACGGATGGTGCGGTTGAGGCGCAGGGTGATGTCCGTGCGCGAGTAGGGCTGGAAGCCCTCGCTGTCGAAGCGCAGGGTGTAGACACCCGGAGGCAGTTGCGGGATGAGGTAGAGCCCCGTCTTGTCGGTGACGACGACCTGCTCTCCCTGGAGGCTGGGAGAGGTCGCGGTGACCACCACGTCCGCAACGGGTTGCTTGGTGCTGGCATCCACCACCGTGCCCGTCAGCACGGATGTGTTTTGCTGTGCCTCGGCGCGCGGCATCCACGTGCACACGCCCAGCAGCAGCGCCGTCACGAGGACACGCGCCTGTTTGGACTCGAGATGAAGGTTCAAAGAGCTAGCCTCTCCGTGCGACGCCAGCGCGCTCCATGCCCGCCGGTGCCGCGGTGCGTCGTCACCTAATGGGAAATCCAGACGAAAACAAGAGTGGGGCCGCGAATACCCACCATTGCCCGGTTTCCCTGCCGCGTGACATGAAGCGAGGCAATGTCCTTCCTGCATCAGGCCTTGATCTTCCTGACCGCCGCGGTCGTGTCCGTCCCTCTCTTCAAGCGGCTCGGATTGGGCTCGGTGCTGGGCTACCTGGCGGCGGGACTGGTCATCGGCCCCTGGGGCATCAAGCTCGTCTCCGACGTGGAGAGCATTCTCCACTTCTCGGAGCTGGGCGTGGTGCTGTTGCTCTTTCTTATCGGATTGGAATTGCGCCCCGCTCGCCTGTGGGAGTTGCGCCGCTCGGTGTTTGGCCTGGGTGGAGCGCAGGTGGTGGGCACGGGCGCGCTGCTCGCGGCGGTGGGCTGGGGGCTCGGGCTGCCGCTGCCCACCGCGCTCATCGCCGGGCTCGGGCTGAGCCTGTCCTCCACCGCCTTCGCCCTGCAATTGCTGGCGGAGAAGAACGAGCTGACCACGGACCATGGACAGGCCGCCTTCGGCATCCTGCTGTTCCAGGACCTGGCCGTCATCCCGCTGCTGGCGCTCTTGCCCTTCCTTGGCGAGTCCCCGGAGCCCCGGTCCCAGGGCGCCTCCGGGTGGCTGCATGCCGTGCAGGTGGTGGGCGTGCTGGCCACGGTCGTCCTCGGGGGCCGCTACGTGTTGAGGCCCGTGCTGCGCCGCGTGGCCGCCACCCACACCCAGGAGCTCTTCACCGCCACGGCGCTGCTCGTGGTGGTGGGCACCGCGCTGCTGGTGAGCCAGGTGGGGCTGTCCATGGCGCTCGGCGCCTTCCTCGCGGGCGTGCTGCTGGCCGACTCGGAGTTCCGCCACGAGCTGGAAGCGGACATCGAGCCCTTCAAGGGCCTGCTGCTCGGGCTCTTCTTCATGGCCGTGGGCATGTCGGTGAACCTGGGGCTGCTGGTGCGCTCGCCCCTGCTCGTGGGAGGGCTGGTGCTCGGGCTGGTGCTGCTCAAGGCCCTGGTGCTCTTCGTGCTGGGCCGGCGCGTCTTCCACGACACCGCGCCCGCGCTGAGCCTGGCCCTCTACATTTCCCAGGGCGGCGAGTTCGCCTTCGTCCTGTTCGGCCTGGCGGAGGGCTTCCAGGTGATGGAGCGCGAGCTGGCGGACCTGCTCGTGGTGGTGGTGAGTCTGTCCATGGCCGTCACCCCCGTGCTGCTCATGCTCTACGACAAGGTCCTGCGCCCGCGCCTGCGCCGCGCGAACACGCGCGCCTTCGACGTGTCACCCGAGCAGGACCAGCCCGTCATCATCGCGGGGCTCGGACGCGTGGGACAGGTGGTGGCGCGTGTGCTGCGGGCCCGGCGCATCGGCTTCACCGCCCTGGACATCGACGCCCAGCACATCGACTTCCTCAAGAAGTTCGGCAACACATTCATCCACTATGGCGATGCCTCGCGGTTGGACCTGCTCCGGGCCGCGCGCGCGGACAAGGCACGCGTCTTCGTGCTGGCCATCGATGACGTGGAGGCCTCGGTGCGCACGGCGGAGACGGTGCGCCAGCACTTCCCCCACCTCACCCTCTTCGCTCGCGCCCGCAACCGCCAGCATGCCTACCGGCTGCTCGGCGCGGGCGTCACCCACATCATGCGCGAGACCTTCGCGGGCAGCCTCGAGATGACGGAGGACGTGCTCCAGGCGCTCGGGCTGTCCTTCTCCCAGAGCAAGGACACCGTGGAGCGCTTCCGCGCGCATGACGATGCGCTGTTGCGCTCGACGTACGAGCACCAGGGCGACGACAAGAAGATGGCCGCCATGGCGGCCCAGGCGCGCAAGGAACTGGAGCAGCTCTTCGCCAAGGACGAGCAGGAAAAGCCCGTCTGAAGCCGGCTCAGTCCTTGGGCGGGGTGTTCATCGCCGCCTGGAAGGCCTCGCGGTCGAGCGCCCCCTCCCAGCGCGACACCACCACCGTGGCCACCGCGTTGCCGATGAAGTTGGTCAGCGAGCGGCACTCGGACATGAAGCGGTCCACGCCGAGGATGAGCGTCATGCCCGCCACGGGCACGTCGGGCACCACGGACAGCGTCGCCGCGAGCGTGATGAAGCCCGCGCCGGTGACGCCCGCCGCGCCCTTGGAGCTGAGCATCGCCACCAGCAGCAGCAGCACCTGCTGGGACAGGGACAGGTGCGTGTTGGTCGCCTGGGCGATGAACAGCGCCGCCAGCGTCATGTAGATGTTCGTCCCGTCGAGGTTGAAGGAGTAGCCCGTGGGCACCACCAGGCCCACGACGGGCTTGGCGCACCCCGCGCGCTCCATCTTGTCGATGAGGTTGGGCAGGGCGGACTCGGACGAGCTGGTGCCGAGCACGAGCAACAGCTCCGCCTTGAGGTAGCGGATGAGCTTCAGGATGTTGAAGCCGTTGAAGAACGCCACCAGCCCCAGCACCCCGAGCACGAAGACGAGCGAGGTGATGTAGAAGGTGAGCACCAGCTTCGCCAGGTTGTAGATGGAGGCAATCCCATACTTGCCGATGGTGAAGGCGAACGCGCCGAAGGCTCCGATGGGCGCGGCCTTCATGAGGATGCTCACCAGCCGGAAGAACACGCTGCTGAGCGACTGGAGCAGCTCCAGCACCAGCCGGCCCCGCTCCCCCACCATCGCCAGCGAGACGCCGAAGAGGATGGCGACGAACAACACCTGGAGGATCTCCCCCTCGGCGAAGGCGCTCACCACCGTCTTGGGGATGATGTTGAGCAGGAAGCCGGTGACGCTCTGCTCATGGGCCTTGGCGGTGTAGGTGGACACCTGGCCCACGTTGAGCGAGGCCGGATCGATGTTCATCCCCGCGCCCGGCTGCACCACATGGGCGATGACCATGCCCACCACCAGCGCGAGCGTGGAGAAGGTGAGGAAGTACGCGAACGCCTTGAGGGCGATGCGGCCCACCTTGCTCAGGTCGTGCGAGCCCGCGATGCCCGTGGTCACCGTGAGGAAGATGATGGGGGAGATGACCATCTTCACGAGGTTGATGAAGCCATCCCCCAACGGCTTCATGGACGCGCCGAGCGACGGGTAGAAGTGGCCGAGCAGCGCTCCGATCGAGATGGCCACCAGGACCTGCACATACAGGTGCTGGTGAACCTTCCGGGGAGCGGCGTCCTTCTTGATGTCCTGAACATCCATGGTGCGTGCACCCCCTGGGGGGACCGAGACGAGGCGCGCAGCCTAGGGTCCGTGTCCGGCCCCCGCCACCGGACAGACGGGTTTCGGAGTTCCTTGGAGCACGGAGTGCATGACGCGCAACGTCAGCACGCCCCCCGCCTCACTCCGGGCTGGGCAGGGACGCCCGCCTTGGAGAGGCTGGGCACGTGGACACCTCCCTGCCCGACCCCGAGCACCTCGAGCGCCTGCTCTCCGCCGCAAGCACCCTGCCCGCCCTCGCCCCGCATGCCGCCCGTCTGGAGCGGCTGCGCCAGGACTACGCGCGCGGCCTCGAGCGGCGCGACGCCCCCCTCACCGTGGCCCTGGTGGGCGCAACTGGCGCGGGCAAGTCCACCCTGCTCAACGCCCTGGCCGGACAGGCCCTCGCCCGCGAGGGGGAGGACCGGCCCACGAGCACCGCCGCCACCGTGTTCGCCCCCGAGTCGCTCGCCCTGGAGGAGCTCGCCGGGGTGGGCGCGCGGGTGGTGCGCTACACCCCGGGCCCCCGTGGGTTGTGGAGCGGCCAGGTGTTCATCGACACGCCGGACCTCAACAGCGTGGCCACCGTGCACCGCGAGGTGGCACGCGCCGCCCTGGAGCGCGCGGACGTGGCGCTGGTGGTGATGCACCGGGGCAGCGTGGCCGAGGCCACCCAGGCCGAGTTCCTCGCGGAGTTCGCCCGGCGCCGCGCGCTCGTGTTCCTCGTCAACTTCGCGGATGAGCTGTCGGCCGAGTCGCGCGAGGCGCTCAAGTCCCAGGCGCGCCGGCTCGCCGTGGAGCGCTATGGCATGGAGGCCGAGGCCGTGCCCGTCTTCGCCATCAGCGGCCGCGCCGCGCAGCGGGGGGAGGACCCGTCCGGCGAGTTCGGCGCCCTGCTCTTCCACCTCCAGTCGCTCGCCACGCGGGCGGTGGCCGAGCGGGTGCGGCGCACCAACGCCGAGGGCGCCCTGGCGGAGCTCACCTCGCGGGTGGAGGGCGCGCTGAAGGAGACGGAGGACACGCTCGCCAAGGCACGCGCGGCGCTCCAGGAGGGGCTCGGCCGGGCCGCCACGGGGTTGAAGGAGGACTTCGGCGCGCGGCTGCTGCTCGCGCAAGGCCACCTCGCCACGGAGGTGCGGGGCCAGGCGGCGGGACGCTTCTGGGGCCCGGCGGCCTGGGGCATGCGGCTGTCGTCCGTGGGTGTGGGAGGCCTCGGCGCGGCGACGCTGGTGGCGCGGCGCAGCCTGCCCGTGGGCCTGGCGGTGGCGGCCACCTCCACCGTGCTGGACGCGGTCCGGGAGCGCACGCGCGCGCGCGCGGCGGAGACGGCGGTGGTGGAGCCCTTCGAGGACGACTTCGCCGTGGAGGCCGCAGCCCGCGCCGCGCTGACCCAGGCCCGCGCCCTCGCGCACGCGGGCGGACTGCCTCCCGAGTCCCTGGGCCTGCCCGAGGTGGAGACGCTGCTCGCGGAGCTGAAGTCCGCGCGCGCGAGCGCCTGGCGCTACACCGTCACCACCGCGGTGGCCGAGGCCGTGGCCGGCTGGTGGCGCACCGCGCGCTGGTTGGTGCTGCCCCTCATCAACCTGCCCCTGCTCGCGCTCCTCGGCCATGTGGGCTACCGCGTGGTGCGCGCCTATATCGAGGGCCCCCTGCTGGGCGTGGACTACTTCCTCAACGCGGGGGCCCTGCTCGCGCTGCTTGCGGGAGCCGGCGCGCTCTTGTCCTCGGCGAGCCTGGCGGGCACCACCCGCGCCGTGCGCCGCGCGGGCCAGGAGCGCTTCAGCGTGCTCCTGGACGCACTGGGCGTCCGGCTCGGAGAGGCGGTCCAGGACAGCCTGCGCCCCGGACGCGAGGCCGCCCGGGCCCTGCTCCAGGGACGCTGACTGCTCGACACCCACCCTGTACCCCGGTACCCATGGGCGTGGCGGTTGCTCGTGCGCATCCTGGTGGCCGATGACATCGGCCCCCTCGACGATCCCCTCGTCCGTCCAACCCGGGCTACGCCTCCAGCACTACGAACTCATCCGCGAGCTGAGCGGCCATGGCCTGGGCCAGAGCTTCCTCGCACGCGACACACGGCTGGGGCGCCGCGTGACCCTCAAGCTGCTGCCCACCCGGGACGACGGCTTCATCCAACGCGTCCTCGCCGAGGCCCGCGCCATCGCGCGCTGCGCCCACGAGAACATCGCCACCCTCCACGAGGCCGGCCAGTGCGAGGACGGCCCCTTCCTGGTGTTGGAGCACCTCCAGGGCCAGTCCCTGCGGGAGCACACCCACGAGCAACGGCTGCCCTCGGTGCGCGCCGTCGAGCTGATGGTGCCGGTGATCAGGGCCCTGGCGTACGCGCACGAGCAGGGCCTCGTCCACCACGCGCTCACCCCGGACAACATCGTCGTCACGGACTCGGGCGGCATCAAGGTGCTCGACTTCGGCATCGCCCGGGTGTTCCAGGCGGGCGAGCCCTGGGCGGATACGTCCCAGGAGGCGCTCCCCGGAGGGCTGCTCGATGACGACGGGAAGGATCTCACGTGCCGGGGCACGCTGCCCGGCACCCTGGAGTACCTGTCCCCGGAGCAGTGGGGCCAGGGCGGCCCGGTGGATCACCTCACGGACATCTGGGCCGTGGGCATCATCCTCTTCGAGCTGCTCGCCGGCCAGCACCCCCTGGGCCCGCTCCGGGGTCCGGAGCTGGCGGTGACGGCCCGGCTTGATCTCCGCCTGCCCTCACTGCGCACGCTCGCCCCGGGGCTGCCGCGCGAGCTGGCCGCGGCCGTGGATCGCTGTCTGCTCAAGTCCAGGGACCAGCGCTGCCCCGACGCGTCGACCCTGCTGCGCGCCCTGGAGCCCTTCCTCCCCAAGCGCTTCAATCCCGAGCCGCGTCCGGACATGGCCCCCTACGTGGGCCTCGCCCCCTTCCAGGAGACCGACGCGGACCGCTTCTTCGGCCGCACGCGGGAGGTCGCCACGCTCGTCCACCGGCTCCACTACCAGCCGCTGGTGACGGTGGCGGGCCCCGCCGGCGCGGGAAAGACGTCCCTGGTGCGCGCGGGCCTCATCCCCACACTCGAGCGCTCGGGCACCCCGTGGGAGACGTTCACCCTCCGCCCGGGCGCGGCGCCGCTCGCCGCCCTGGCCCAGGTGGTGGAGCCCCTGGTGGGCTCGTCCCAGTCCATCGAGCAGGACATCCAGGAGCAGTTCCAGCGCGTGGAGCGCCTGCGCGCCGAGCCCGGCTACGTGGGCAGCGTGCTGCGCGACAGGGCCCGGCGCCAACGCCGGAAGATCCTGCTCTTCGTCGATCAATTCGAGGAGCTGTACACGCGGGTGCCGGACGCACGCGAGCGCGCGGCCTTCACCGCGTGCCTGGCGGACCTCGCGGACGATGCCACCTCGCCCATCCGCGTGGTGCTCTGCGTGCGCTCGAGCTTCCTGGACCGGGTGCCCGAGGACGAGCGCTTCATGGCGGAGCTCGCCCAGGGCATCTTCTTCCTCGGCGCGCCGACGCGTGACGGCCTGAGTGACGCGCTGGTGCGGCCCGCGGAGCTGGCGGGCTACCGGTTCGAGACGCCCTCGCTGGTGGACGACATGCTGGCGCACCTGGAAACCTGCCCGAGCGCGCTCCCGCTGTTGCAGTTCGCCGCCACCTGGCTGTGGGAGTCCCGGGACACGCGCGACAAGCTGCTCACGCGGGATGCCCACGAGGCGATGGGCGGCATCCCCCATGCGCTCGCGAACCATGCGGACCGGGTGCTCGCGGGCCTGTCCACCCGGGAGCGGACGCTGACGCGGCTGTTGAGCACGCGCCTGGTGACACCCGAACGCACGCGGGCCCTGGTGATGATGCAGGAGCTGTGCGAGCTGACGGACGACGCGGCGGAGCTGCGGCGGCTCATCGAGCACCTGGTGCGCGCGCGGCTGCTCGTGCTGCACAGTGGAGGGGACGAGCCGGACACGGTGGTGGAGCTGGTGCACGAGTCGCTCATCCACGACTGGCCCACGCTCCGGCACTGGTTGAACGAGGGCCAGGAGGACGCGGCGTTCCTGAAGCTCCTGGGCCAGGCGGCCCGGCAGTGGCAGGAGAGTGGCCGCGATCGGCGTCTGTTGTGGCGCGGCGAGTGGGTGGAGGAGGCCCGGCGCTTCCAGCGGCACGCGCACGAGGCGCTGTCGGCGCTCCAGCGCGACTTCCTGGAGGCCATCTTCACCCACGAGCAGCGTCGCCTGCGCCGCGAACGGGCGCTGCTGGTGGGAGGCGTGACGGTGCTGGGGCTGGTGCTCCTGGCGCTGGCGCTGGTGCTGCTGCGCGAGGCGAGGACGGAGGCCGAGTACCAGGCCGCGGCGGCACGGGCGGCCGAGGAGCTGGCGCACGGCGCGGAGACGCTGGCGCGGGATGCGCAGTCCCAGGCCCACGCGGCGGAGAAACGGGCGCTGAGCGAGCTCGCCGAGCGCCAGGCCCGGGAGCTGGAGCGGAACAAGGAGCAGTCCGCCCAGGAGGAAGCCCACCGGAGGATGGTGCTCACCCACGAGGCGCTGCGCCTCGAACATGAGGAGTGGGTGGAAGCGGTACGGCGGGAGCGGACGGCGCTCGCGCTCGTCGAGCGGCTGCGCGGTCCTCGCGGCTCGGCGCGTGTGCGCGAGGCACGGCGGGAGGCCGTGCGCGCGGGGAGGAAGCTCGACGCGCTGCTCCGTCAGGAGCAGGCGCGCGCGGCGCCCCTCGTGCAACGGGGGAAGGGGCGCTGAAGGCAGGCGCGCGGGGCTAGCGCGAGCCGCCCGAGCCGTCGTCGGACGCCTGGGCCTGGGGAGGAAGGCGCGAGGAGTCGAAGGCCGACTTGGACACGCGGTCCATGATGGCCTTGGCGCCCGTGGGGATACCGCCCGCGGCCTGCTCGCCATCACGCGCGGGGGTCTCGGGCGCCAGCGGCTGCTGGGCGCGCGTCGCGTCGTTGGCGGCCATCACCGACAGGTCCGACGTATTGCCACACCCGGGAGCGGCGATGAGGGTGTCGCGCACCGGATCTCCGTAACCGGCGATGCGCGCGGGCACGGAGGGGTTGTTCCACCCGGGGCTCACCGTGTTGGCCACCTTGAAGTGCAGGTGGGGGCCGCAGGACCAGCCGGTGTTGCCCGAGTAGCCGATGAGCTGCCCCTTGCGCACCGTATCGCCGGGCTTCACCACCACGGCGCTGAAGTGCAGGTACTGCGTCTCCATGCCACCGTCGTGATTGATGACGACGTAGTTGGCGTACGGCGCCATCTTGGGATCACACGCGCCCTGGGTGCTGTCTCCGCGCGCCATGCGCACCTTGCCATCCTGGGCCGCCACGATGGGCGTGCCGATGGGCATGCGGAAGTCCCAGGCGTAGGTGTCGTTCTGCAGGTGGCTCCCCGTGTCGTGCCCCTGACTCACCGGGAACACGCGACCACAAGCGAAGGGGACACCCACCTCGGGGACCACCGTGTTGCGGGTGGGATTAACTGCCGGGGCGGAAGCGAGCAGGAAGATCGTGGAGATGAGCATGGGGGAGCCGCGCGAGAACGGCCTGCTCCCTTTTTACTATTCCGCAACCCCCCTCGTCTCCCCACCCCCCCGAGCCAGCCAAGGGAGTAGGCGGCCAGGCATCATGTCGTATGAAGGGAGCAGACGGAGGCAGAGCCCCATGGCACGACAGAACAGTTACGTGGAGTACACGCTGGAGCTGCTCGAGCCACTCGGGCCCGTGCAGGCCCGGGCCATGTTCGGCGGCTGGGGCGTGTACCTGGGGGGGAGGATGTTCGGGCTCGTCATCGAGGAACGGCTGTACCTCAAGACGGATGAGCTCACGCGCCCCCACTTCGAGGCAGCCGGGGGCGAGCCCTTCGTGTACGACGCGGGCAAGGGACGCAAGCCCGTGACCATGTCCTACTGGACGCCGCCGCCGGACGCGGCGGACGACGCCCTGGCGCTCCTGCCCTGGGCCCGCCGGGCCGTGGAGGCCGCCCAGCGGGCGCCGCCCGTCAAGCGGCGCGCGTCGCGCCCTTCTTCTCCGCCTCGACGTAGAGCTTCTCCACGTCCTCGCCGTACTTCTTGAGCACGCTGCGCCGCTTGAGCTTGAGCGAGGGCGTGAGCATGTCGTTGGCGGTGGTGAAGTCGTCGGCGACGAGCAGGAAGTGCTGGGGCTTCTCGTAGTTCTTGATGCCGGGGGTGAACTCGATGATCTGCTCGCGGTAGAGCTGCTGCACCTCGGGCAGCTTGAGCAGCGCGGGCATGGAAGCGTCCAGGCCCTTGTCCTTGGCCCACTGGGTGAGCGCGGCCATGTCCGGGACGATGATGGCGGTGTTGAAGGGCTTGTTCTGCCCGTGGAGCATGACGTTGGTGATGAAGGGCGAGAGCTGCAGCGCCTGCTCGATGGGCGCGGGCGACACGTACTTGCCGTTCTCCAGCTTGTACTGTTCCTTGATGCGGCCGGTGATCCACAGGAAGCCGTCGTCGTCCAGGTAGCCCATGTCGCCGGTGCGGAAGCCGCGCTCGCCGGTGAAGACCTTCTCGTTCTCCTCGGGCAGGTTGTAGTAGCCGAGCATCACGTTGTGGCCGAAGACGACGATCTCCCCCTGCTTGGGGTCCCCCGTCTCGGTGCGATCGATCTCCACGCGGATGCCGGGCAGGGCGGTGCCCACCGAGCCGATCTTCCGGCGGTTGGGGAAGTTGGCGGTGGCGATGGGGGACGTCTCGGTGAGGCCGTAGCCCTCGTAGACGGTGATGCCGAGGTTGTCGATGAACTCGGCCACCTCGCGCGAGATGGCCGCGCCGCCGCTGAAGGCGTACTTCATCCGGCCGCCGAAGCGCGCGCGCACCTTGGAGAAGACGACCTTGTCGAAGAAGGCGTGCTGCAGGTCCAACAGCACGCTGGAGCGCTTCTGCTCGGCGAGCGCCTTGCGCTGGCGCGCGACCTCCAGGCCGCGCATGAAGAGCGTGCGCTTGAGGGGAGATTCGGTGGCCATGCGCTTCTGCAGCGAGTCATAGATGCGGTTGAAGATGCGCGGCACGGAGAAGATGAGCGTGGGCTGCACCTCGCTCAGGTTCTCGATGATCTTCTCGGTCGACTCGGCCAGGCCCATGCAGGCGCCCATGGAGAACAGGGCGTGCAGCTCCACCGTCTGGCCGAAGACGTGCGCCCAGGGCAGGAAGCACAACGAGCGATCCGCCTGCGACATGGGGAAGATCTGGTGGATGGCGCTCACGTTGTTGGCGATGTTGCCGTGGCTGAGCATCACGCCCTTGGGGTTGCCCGTGGTGCCCGAGGTGTAGATGAGGCCGGAGAGCTCCTCGGACCTGGGCGAGGCGCTGGGCGCGGGGGCCTCGGCGCCGCGGCGCAGCAGGGACGCGAAGGTGTCGGGCTCCTGCTCGGTGCCGGAGAAGCGGATGATGTGCTGGAGCGCGGGCAGCTCCGCCTTGGCCGCCGCGAGCTTCTTGGCGATGGCGTCCGTGGCGGCGAACACCAGGGTGGCGCCACAGTCCTTGAGGATGTACTGCCACTCCTTCTCCTGCTGTTGCTCGTACATGGGCACGTAGGCGGCCCCGAGCGTGTAGGCCGCGTAGGCGCCCACCGCCCACTCGTGACGGTTGTTGGAGATGACCGCCACGCGATCCCCCGGCTTCACGCCGAGCTGCACGAGCCCACCGCGCAGGTCGTCCACCTTCTGACCGAACTGGATGTACGTCATCTCCATCCACTGGCCGTTCTTCTTCTCGAGGAAGAGCGGACGCGGACCGAAGGTGGCGATGCTCTTGAGATAGATGTCGACCAGCGTCTCGAACCGAGGACTCGTCATGAGGTGTGGGCTCCTGGAATGGGCGGTGTCACGAGACGCCCCCCCTTGAATCTCCGTGGCCACAAACTATCTCAAAACCCAGCCCTACTGGATGGGTCCCGGAAGGTGACGCAGGGCGTCAGACGGGAAATGGGAAACGGCGCCCCCCTGAGTGGAGAGCGCCGCCTCGGGATGTGACGGACTTTCAGGCGCGGGCTTCTTGCTGCATGAGGTGCAGACCCAGGCGCTTGTTCCCCTGCTTGCCAGGCTGAGCCTCGGACGAGGGCACCAGTGTCGCCACGGCGTTCTTCGCCAGCGCCGAGGCGAGCGCAGAGCCGAAGATGAACACGAGCTTGCGGCCCAGTTCCAGGGCGAGCGGCTGTTTCCTGGAGGCGGAGGCCACCTGATCCGGATGCTCCCAGGCGCGGCGCAGGGCCCGGCCGCGCCGCTCCCACACGATGCGCGCCTGACGGCGCTCGTTCCACCAGGAGAAGCCCGCCCCCACGACGACCATCGCCACCGCGACGCCGCCCGCCGCGAGGAGCGTCTCGCGGTTGCGCGCGAGGAGCTGGCGCAGCTGGTACTTCACGTCGAGCGCCCGCTCGCGGCGCCGGTCCAGCTCCTCGAGGGTGAGCAGCAGCTCGTCGCGCAGACGATCCGCGGTGCGCTCCACCTGCTCACGATCGCTCATGCTCGAGGTGATGGAGCCGCTGGGTTTGTTCTGGTCGCTCATTGCAGTGTCTCCCGGGTGCGCACGACATCGGTCTTCAACCGCTGCTGGGTGTGCGGCAGGGGCTGGGTCGGCAGGCGTTTCTTGCCGGCGAGGGCGAGCCCTCCGGCCACCAGCAGCAGGAAGACGCCCACCAGGAGCACGCCCAACCATTGAGCCAGGGGAAGCGCGAGGCCCACGGCCACCAGCATCGCCGCCAGACCCACGAGACCCAGCACCGCCCCCGCGCCCAGGAGGATTCCCGCCGAACGGGCCGCCTTCACTTCCTCCTTGAGCTCCTTCTTCGCGTGCAGGATCTCGGCCCGCGCGAGCAGCCGTGCCTCGTCGATGGCATGGCGGATGAGTTCCGCCGTGGACAACGACTCCAGCTGCCTGCGCTCCAGCTGTTCCGATTCGATTTCCACGCCACTGCCTCCCGAAGCGTTCAGGACCGCACCAGGTGGTGCCAGGTGTGTCCCGCTCTCTCCCAGGAAGCTGGAAGCGGGGAGGCGTGGGCGGAAGTCAGACAGGGCGAAGGGGGGCTTGCCCGCACGCTCGCCGAGCCTTCAGCGGCGGCGGCGCTGCTGTGCCAGGGCGGTGGCGAGGGTCTCGCGCACCTGGCGGGCCTGGAAGAGGCGCTCCGCGGCATCCACGAGGGTCTCCGCGTACAGCACGTTCTTGCGCAGCCGGGCGGGGATGGCGGCGGTGCCCAGGTGACAGCCCATCAGGGCGCCGGTGCAGGCGGCGGCGGCGTCGGCCTCGCCACCGCAGCGCAGGGTGAGCTCCACGGCCTGGCGGAAGTCGTTGGGGGCCTTGAGGGTGGCGTAGAGCGCCATGAGCAGCACGGGCACCACGTGCGGGGGCAGGCCGTCCACGCCCTTGAGCTGGCTGGGCGGCACGCTCACCTTGCGCAGCTGGGCCATGGCGCGCGCGGGATCCCACGTGAGCAGGCGGGGCAGGTGGCGCAGTTCCTCGGCCAGCTCCTGATCATGCGCGGCGGCCGCCAGGGCCAGCTCCTCGCAGAACGCGGCGGGCGTGGGCGGCTCCTTGGTGGTGAGCCCCAGGGCCACCGCCTGCGCGAAGGCGGCCGCGGCCGCGGCGCACGTCGGATCCTTGTGCGTGAGGACGGACAGCACGCCCGCGTCGTGACGGATGCGCACGCGGCTCTTGCTCTCGAAGAGGCCCACCACGAGCGCGCGGCTGAGCACCGAGTGGCACTTGACGCCCAGGGGCGCGCCCGCGCTCATCCACGGCGTGCCCTGCGCGAGCTTCTGCAGCGCCTCGGCGAGCGGCTTGGGAGGCTGGAGGATGATGCCCTCCTGCCACAGCCACGCCAGGTGCGCCGCGGCGCTGCGCCCATCCACCTTGCCCTCGCGGATGACGCTCTCGGCGGTGGCGAGCATGAGCTGCGTGTCGTCGGAGAACTGGCCCTTGGCGTACTTGCCCCCGCGAGGACGGGGCGCGAAGTCATCCGCGAGTCCCGACAGGCGCAGGAGATTCGACGGCGGGACGCCACGCAGGGGAAAACCCAGGGCATCTCCGATGGCGAGTCCCAGGAACGCCGCTTGAAACCTGTCCTGGCGCTCGGCGGGAGTCATCGACATGGGGAGGGGCAAGATAACCAAAACGCGAGGCATGACCAGCCCCGACTTTCATCTCTCGCGACTTCGTCACGATTCCCGTAGGGATTGGGTGAAGGGGGTGCTCCCACCACAAGCCATCAAGCGTCGCGGCCCAGGTTGACAACGGCCTGCAGCCGGGCCACGACCGCCTCGGCACCTTGATGCAGGTGCACACCATCCCAGAGCGCGGGCGTGAGTTGTCCACCCAGTTCTCGCCATGCTGTCTCCGCCTCGGCGAAGGCGACGTTGCGAAAGAGCACGCGATCCTCCAGCGCGTAGTCCACCACGTAGCGGCGAGCCACCGCCGAGGGGGGATCCGCGATGCGATGGAAGAGCACCAACACGGGTGAAGTCACCAGAGGCTCCAACGAGCACCGCCCCCGGCCCCATCAACCAGACAGGGAACGAGGGCGGAGGCAGACGTGAATCCCAAAGACAGACTTTGAGAGCCCCGGCGAGGGGCGGAGGAACAGCGCTCAGCGGGAGAAGGCGGCGATGCGGGCCGTCTCGCGGCGCACGGCGGCCTGCTCGACGGCGAAGCGCGCGTCATCCGAGGACAGGCCGCGCAGGCGGTCCATCGACTCGGTCAGACGGCGGCGCGCGCCCTCCACGTCGATGCCCGAGACGGGCTCGGCCACGTCCGCGAGCACGAGCACCTTGTCGTTGGTCACTTCGACGAAGCCACCGGCCACGAAGTAGGTGTCGGTGTGGCCGCCCTCGCCCTTGAGCGTGAGCGTGCCCGCGTCCATGAGGGACAGGAAGGGGGTGTGGCCCGGCCTCACGCCGAACAGGCCCTTGGCGCCCGGGACGATCGCCTCGTCCGCCTGCACCGACAGGATGCGCTTCTCGGGGGTCACGATCTCGACCGTCAGCTTGGCCATGGGGCTCGCCACTCCGTGGGGACTGCTTGTGTCAGAAGGTCAGTCGGTGGGTCTTGTCGCCGCCCACCACCTCGAACTCGATGTTTCCGGCATCCGTCAGGCGCGGGCTCCTGCCCGGCACGCCGACCATGCCTTCCAACCACTTGATGTGCTGCGACATCTGCCGCACCTGGGGCAGGGCGCGCGTCGGCACGAACTCCAGCAGGCGCCGCTCCTGCAACCGCGTGCCCTGGCGGTCCACCTCCACCGCCACCTGGGTGTTGGCCCACGCGGGCACCTTCTTGTACTTCTTGCCCGCGAGCTTCTTCTGGCCCTTGGGCGCGAGCGGGAACAGCACCCAGACCCGCTTGCCGTCGTTGGAGACGAAGTAGAGGTCGTCCGCCCCGCCCACGCACTGCTCGAGCGTCCACACCGGGCCACTGTCCTGGGAGACTTCCAGGGAGCACCGGCCCGGGCCCCGCTCCACCATGCGCACGGAGAAGTCTCCGTTGGCGCTCACCCGGGGGCGGCTGGCGCGCTCGTCGGCCAGACCAGGAAGAGCCCACAACACCATTCCCAAGCAGATGGAACGCAGCATGTGGAACCTCCTGGCCCGGACGAGGAAGCGGCGGAAGAACTCAGCTCGCCGCGAGCTTGCGCGCCTTCTCGACCGCCTCGTCGATGCCGCCCACCATGTAGAAGGCGGACTCGGGCAGGTCGTCGTGCTTGCCCTCGGCGATCTCCTTGAAGCCCTGGATGGTGTCCTGGAGCTTCACGTACTTGCCCTTGGCGCCGGTGAAGATCTCCGCCACGTGGAAGGGCTGCGACAGGAAGCGCTGGATCTTCCGGGCGCGCGCCACGAGCATCTTGTCGTCCTCGGACAGCTCGTCCATGCCGAGGATGGCGATGATGTCCTGCAGCTCCTTGTAGCGCTGGAGGATGCCCTGGACGCGGCGGGCCACGGCGTAGTGCTCCTGGCCCACGACGTCCGGCGACAGGATGCGGCTCGTCGAGTCGAGCGGATCCACCGCGGGGTAGATGCCCAGTTCGGAGATGGCGCGGTTGAGCACCGTGGTCGCGTCCAGGTGGGCGAACGTGGTGGCCGGCGCCGGGTCCGTCAGGTCGTCGGCGGGCACGTAGATGGCCTGCACGGAGGTGACCGAGCCCTTGGTGGTGGAGGTGATGCGCTCCTGGAGGCCACCCATCTCCGTGGCCAGCGTGGGCTGGTAACCCACGGCGCTCGGGATGCGGCCGAGGAGCGCCGACACCTCGGAGCCCGCCTGGGTGAAGCGGAAGATGTTGTCCACGAAGAGCAGCACGTCACGGCCCTCCACGTCGCGGAAGTACTCCGCGATGGTGAGCGCGGTGAGGGCCACGCGGGCGCGGGCGCCGGGCGGCTCGTTCATCTGGCCGTACACCAGCACCACCTGGCTCTCCTCCAGGTTGTCGACCTTGATGACGTTGCTCTCCTGCATCTCGTGATACAGGTCGTTGCCCTCGCGGGTGCGCTCGCCCACGCCGGCGAACACGGAGAAGCCGCCGCGCTCCACCGCCACGTTGCGGATGAGCTCCTGCAGGAGCACCGTCTTGCCCACGCCGGCGCCGCCGAACAGGCCGATCTTCCCGCCACGGGTGTAGGGAGCGAGCAGGTCGATGACCTTGATGCCCGTCTCGAACATCTGCACGCGCACGTCCTGCTCGGTGAACGGGGGCGGCGCGCGGTGGATGGACCAGCTCTCCTTGGCGGCCACGGGGCCCTTCTCGTCCACCGGCTCGCCGGTGACGTTCAGGATGCGGCCCAGCGTCGCCTTGCCCACGGGGGCCTGGATGGGCGCGCCCGTGTTGGTGACGGGCTGGCCGCGGCCCAGACCCTCGGTGGAGTCCATGGAGATGCAGCGCACGGTGTTCTCACCCAGGTGCTGGGCGACCTCGAGCGTGAGGTTGTTCTGCTCCGCGCTGATGTTGGGATTGGTCAGCTTGAGGGCGGTGAACACCTCGGGAAGCCCACCGGGCGGGAACTCCACGTCGACCACAGGACCGAGGACCTGGGTCACCTTGCCTACCGTCGGAACTTGAGCGCTCATGGACTGTCTCTACCGTGTCGTCGAAAGGGTTGCCCGGGGATGAACGCGCCCCCTCTACAAGCGGGCGCCCCCGGGGGTCAAGCCTGGAGGCCGTCTGGCCAGAAGGACTGCTTCTACTTCAACGCCTCCGCGCCCGACACGATCTCCATCAGCTCGTTGGTGATGACGGCCTGGCGGGTGCGGTTGTAGGTCAGCGAGAGGCTGGCGATCATGTCCGTGGCGTTGCTGGTGGCGTTCTCCATCGCCGACATGCGCGCGCCGTGCTCGCTGGCGATGCTCTCCAAGAGCGAGCGGTAGAGCTTGATCGCCACGGCCTGGGGCACCAGGCGATCCAACACCTCCTGGCGGCCCGGCTCGTACTTGAAGTCCACCAGGGCGGTCGTGGCCGCGGGGGCCTCGGCGGCCGTGGTGGCGGCACCGGCCGTCAGCGTCTGCAGGGGCAGGAGCTGGGAGACCGTCACCTTCTGGTTAATGGCGGAGAGGAACTCGTTGTAGATGACGTAGACGGCATCCACCTCGCCCCGGAGGAAGCGCGCGCTCATCTCCTCGGCGACCTGGGCGGCCTGGGCGTAGTCGGGCTTCTGGGACAGGTGGCCGAAGTCCTTGCGCATCTTCTGGCCGCGCTGGCGGAAGAAGTCGTTGCCCTTGCGGCCCACGGTGGAGACCTCGATCTCCACGCCCGTGCCCTTCTCGTACAGGAAGCGGCTGGCGCGCCGGATGACGTTGGAGTTGAAGCCGCCGGCGAGGCCGCGATCCGAGGTGAGCAGCAGCACCTCCACCCGGCGCTCGGGACGCGAGCTGAGCAGCGGATGCGCCAGCTCCTCGCCCTGGGAGCGCGCCACCAGGTCGGAGATGATCTGATCGAGCATCTGCGCGTAGGGGCGCGCCGCGGTGATCGCGTCCTGCGCCTTGCGGAGCTTGGCGGCGGCGACCATCTTCATCGCCTTGGTGATCTGCCGCGTGTTCTTCACCGAGCGGATGCGCTTGCGGATGTCGCGAAGGGACGCCATGGGGCCAGCAGCTCCTCTGGAAACTCGGGTATGACAGCGGAACCCGGACGCGGCCCCCTATATAGGCTGGTGTGGTGGCCGGTCAACCTTGGCCTTCCACACCCGGCGGATCACTCCGGAGCGAGCAAGCCGCTTCCCCACGCCCTCGCGAGGGACGAGAATGGCTCCCCCGGCGGTTGAGCCGGAATCGCATGCGAAGGGGCCGTCAAACGATGCGCCGGGCACGCCGGTGGCTGAGGGCGTTGCTCGTACTGGGGCTGGGTGCCGCCCTGGGCGTGGCGGCCGCCTCGCTGTACGTGGAACACCGGTACATGGACCGGATCGTCCCCCGGGCCCAGGCGCCCCATGCCCCGGTGGCGCTCGTCTATGGAGCGGGGCTCGCGCCAGGAGGTGTCCCCTCCCCCGTGCTCGCCCAGCGGCTGGACGCCGCCCTGGCCCTCTACCATGGGGGCAAGGTGGAAGTGCTGCTGCTCAGTGGGGACAACTCGGACCGCTTCCATGTCGAGACGCACGCCATGGCCCAGTACGTGCGCGACCGGGGCGTGCCGGACTCCGCCGTCCAGGAGGACACCGCGGGCCTGTCCACCTACGACAGCTCCGTGCGGGCCCGGAGCATCTTCGGCGTGCGGCGGGCACTGCTCGTCACCCAACGCTTCCACCTGACGCGCGCGCTCTACATCGCCAACTCGGTGGGCATCGACGCCTGGGGCGTGGCGGCGGACGAGAGCAGCCCCCGGACGCGCCGCTACGCCCTGCGCGAGACGCTCTCGCGGGTGCTGGCGCTCGGCATGGTGTGGGCGGATGCGCCCCCCCGCTACCCCTCCGGACAAGCCCCGGCTCCCTCGCGCTGAGCGACCCGGCAGGCGGGCAGGCACGGCCGCGTTGCGAGCAATCCCCCGGGTCCGCACCGTTGGGCCAGAGCAGCCATCCCGGCGTGCTTGCCTGGAGAGAGCGTCATGCGATTCAAGAAGCTCGGAGCCGAAGACGTGGGTGAGTCCGAGTCCCTGCGCCACCGGGACCCGGTCACCGGCCGCGAGGAGATCAACTTCACCGATGCGGAGCTCAGCGCGAGTCCGCCCCTGGAGGACGAGCCCGACTTCCGGGACATCCTTCCGGACCAGATCCAAGCGTTCGGGGAAATCGACGAGGACGCCGAGGATACGGTGACCGCGCGGCCGAGCCAGCCGGTGCGTCCGTACGCGCCGGATGAGCTTCCCGAAGGCTAGCCGACAGGCCCGCTCATGACCCAGCGCCCCCGTTCCCCCTCGCAGGTGACGCCTCGCACGGTGTGGACGGTGGGCCTGCACTCCCTGGCGATCCTCGCCGTGTTGTGGATGCTGGTCAGGAGTTGGACCGTGCTGTCCTGGGCCCTGGTGGCGATCTTCCTCGCGCTGGCGGTACACCCGCTGGTGAGCGCGCTGGAGAAGCGGGGGATGCGCCGGGGCGTGGCGGTGATGGGCGTGGGCCTGCTCGGACTCGGCCTGCTGGCGTCGTTGGTGGTGACGCTGGTGCCCATGCTCCTGGACCAGGGACGAGGCCTGGCGCAGGCGGCTCCGGACTTCATCGCCCGGCTGCGCCACCACCCCTGGGTCGAGCGGATGGACGAACGCTACGATCTCATCTCCCAGGCGTCCGAGGAGCTTCGCCGCCACATCTCGATGGCCCCGGGGCCCCTGCTCGGCGTGGTGACGGACGTGCTGCGCCACGTGCTGGCCGGGGTGACGATCTTCGTCCTGACCATCTTCTTCCTGCTGTTCGGCTCGGATCTGTTCAACACCGCGCTCCAGTGGGTGGAGCCCTCCCGGCGCGAGCACTACTGGCGCATGGGACGGAGGATGAACCAGGCGGTGGGCGGCTATGTGGCCGGCTCGTTCCTCGTGGCCCTCATCGGAGGCGTCTTCACGTCGGTGATGACCCTGCTGCTCGGCGTGCCCTACTTCCTGCCCCTGGGCCTGGCCATGGCGGTGCTGGGACTCGTCCCGTTCGTGGGCTCCTTCCTCGGAGGACTGTTGGTGGCCGGGACCACGGCCGCCTCGGTGGGAGGACGCCAGGGACTCATCGCCCTGGGCCTCTTCCTCGTCTACCAGCAGGTGGAGGGCAACCTGCTCCAGCCACTCGTCCAGCGCCGCACGCTCAAGATGAACCCCCTCATCATCGCCCTGGTGATGTTGGTGGGCACGGGCCTGGCGGGCCTCATCGGAGCCCTGTTGAGTCTGCCCATCGCGGGCGCGATCCAGGTGTGGTTGCAGGACCGGCTGACGCGGCTCAACGAGCAGTGGCGCCACCAGCGGGAGGAAGACGGCAAGAGCCGCCTCATCCTCCCCTCCCCGCCGCCAGGGCCTCGTGAAGGCCCCCGTCCAGCGCCGACTCCCATGAACCACTAGGAAGCCGGAACGAGAGGCCGTGGCTCAGCGCCGGCCACGCCCACCCGCGGACTTCTTCGCCGGAGCCTTCTTCGCCGGAGCCTTCTTCGCGGCGGCCTTCTTCGCCGGAGCCTTGCTCGCCGGGGCCTTCTTCGCGGCGGCCTTCTTCGCCGGAGCCTTGCTCGCCGGGGCCTTCTTCGCGGCGGCCTTCTTCGCCGGAGCCTTCTTCGCGGCGGTCTTCGTCCCAGCCGCCTTCTTCGCGGCGGCCTTCTTCGCCGGAGCCTTGCTCGCCGGGGCCTTCTTCGCGGCGGCCTTCTTCGCCGGAGCCTTGCTCGCCGGGGCCTTCTTCGCGGCGGCCTTCTTCGCCGGAGCCTTGCTCACCGGGGCCTTCTTCGCGGCGGCCTTCGTCTCGGCCGTCTTCTTCACCGGAGCCTTGTTCACCGGGGCCTTGGTCTCGACTGCTGCCTTCTTCGCGGCCGACGTCCGCGCCGGAGCCGCGGTGTCCGCCTTCGCGGGACGCGTCGCTTCGCGCCTGGCGCTCGGCCTGGACGGCGCCTTCGGCTCCACTTCACGCAGAGGCGTCACGGGCGCGGAGCGTTCCTGGGCAGCCTCCTTCCGGATCTTCCCCATGCGACGCCGGGCGGCGGCCACCACGGGCTGCTGCAACTCCTCGTCGGACTCGTCCGCGCCGGTGGGCTCGGCTTCCTCCTCGACGGCCTTCTCCTCGGCCGTTTCGGCCTCTTCCTCCTCCTCGCCCTCCTCGGCCGCGGCTTCTTCCGCCTCCTCCTCGGCCTCTTCCTCCTCCTCGCCCTCCTCGGCCGCGGCTTCTTCCTCCTCGGCCGCACCCTCCTCGGCTTCTTCCGCCTCCTCCTCGTCGCCCTCCTCGGCCGCGGCTTCTTCCTCCTCGGCCTCTTCTTCCTCGCCCTCTTCCTCCTCGGCCTGGGCCTTGGGCACCTCGCCCTCCTCGTACTCCACCGAGAGGTCGCTCAAGGCACCCTGCACCGCGGAGAGCGCACGGGCGTAGGTCCGGTCGCCGAACTCCTCCACCTCCTTGGGGGGAACGAGCACCTCGAGCATGGACTGGAGCGAGCGGTACAGCCGCAGCTCGCGCGCCTCCGTGTCCCAGGTGCCGTAGACCCAGTCGTCGCCCGACAGCGACTCCGCCCAGCCCGGCAAGGGGCTCTCGGCCTGCTCCTGCAGCGCCGACTTACGTGCGGTGAACAGATGACGGTGCGCGCCCTTGTGGCCGATGCGCCAGAGCCCCGCGGCCGGCAGCCCCTCCACCATCAGCCGCGTCTTCTCCAGCACGCTCGGAGCACCCTCGGGACCGTGCAGCGCGAAGATGGTGACGTCCCCCTGGAACTCCCCTCCGTTGAACGCGCGGAACAGCGTGGCGAGATCCTCGGGGAAGGGAACCCCGTACTCGGTCTCGGCCCGCTGGACGTCCTCCTGCCCCACTCCCGCCGACGTCCGTACCGCCGACTTCTGAAGTCCCTCCAGCCACTCGTGCATGTGCCCTCCACGTCGATGGACCCAACTTATGGCGCCCAGTCTCGCGATGCAGTACGCCTCGCCCCGTATTGTGCACGGCCCCGCTTCCCAACGGACAGCCTTTCCGCGTGGGCCCCCCCGGCTTCCCCCCCGCGCGCGGTTGAATCACCGGCCCGGTGCCGTTAGACGGAGCCGGCATGGCACATCCCGTGAGCTACGACGCGACGCCGCAGACCTTCGATGCCCTGGTGCTGGAGCCCCGGGACGAGCTGGTCGTGGTGGACTTCTGGGGGCCCGGCTGCCCCAACTGCGACATCTACGCCGCCGCCGAGCCCTCGCTCCTGTCCGAGCTGGAGGGCGCACGTATGCGCGTGGTCAAGGTGAACGCGTACGAGCACGAGGAGCTCGCGCGGCGCTTCGGCCTGTATGGCATCCCCACCTTCCTCCTGTTCCGCGACGGCGAGCGGATCGGAAAGATGAGCCAGTACTACGGGCGCGAGTACTGGCTCGGCGTCATCCGCGACCACCTGCCCCCGGCCTGAGCCTCCCCCGGCTCACGGGGACGCCTGGCGGCGCAGCTCCGGAAAGGGTGAGGTGGGCGAGCTGTAGCGCCCCGTCACCAGCGACCAGTGCATGTTGCCGCGGATCCACGCCTTCAGGCCCTCCACGTACCCGAGAAGCCGAGGGTCCGCCAACCGGGACGCCTGGAGCAGCTCCTCGCACGCGACGAACGCGTCCGTGTCCGCGTTGATGATGTCGATCGCCGTGGAAATGGCCTCGCGCAGCTCCAGCCCCCGGTTCACCCGCAGGACGTGGATGAAGTTGTTCGGGTTGCGGTGCCAGAGGACCTCCTTCTCGAAGGAGAAGAGATCGTTGGTCAACGCCACCACCCGCGTGCACAGCAGCCGCAGCCGCCGCACCAGCGGCAGGCGGAGCAGCTCCTCGGGCAGCTCCTGTCCCGGCTCGGCGAACTCCACCAGGTCCTGCGCCGTGTACACCCCCGAGTCCAGGGCACGCTGCTCGATATAGGACTCGAGGTCCGGCACCGTGCCCTCCGTCCAGTGGCGCGCCGCCGGGAGCGTGCCCCGGTGGAGGTAGTCCTCCACGTCGCGCACGAAGCGCTCCATCCACAGCTCGCTCGCCAGGCGGCTCATGCGCTGACGCCAATCCCACGTGAAGCGCTCGAGCGGCGTGGCCCGGGCCCTCAACGCGCCACCGCGCAACACCTCGAGGCACGCGTCCACGTACGCCTTCAAGTACGCCGGCCGCTGGCCCACCTCCGCCAGCTCGTCGACCTCGTCGTCGAAGAGGAACAACCACACGTGCCAGTCATTGCACAGCTCCAGCCGCTCCCTCGTGCCCCGCGGGTAGACGTGCGCCGTGAGCAGGCCGAACTGGCTCGCGTCGTAGCGCCGCACCCGCGCCGGCTCGCGCCGCAGCAGCTCCAGATCCAACACCCGCCCCCGGGTGCCACGCTCCATCATCGCCGTGTACAGACTCGGCTCGCACGGCAGCGCCGCGGGAATGCGCAGCAGAGACAAACTCGGCCCCTCCACGCACGCGGCCTCCTGAGGGAGCGCCACGCCAGGACCGGACTTGCGGGTGCGTTGTTGCATCGAGGCACCTCGCATGGCGCCCCCACGAGGAGCCCATGCCTTCCCTTGAAGACCCTGGAGAGAATTCTTCAACGGTAGCGCACGAACAACCCACACGTAGGCTGGAGTGGTCGTCCCCCCGATTCGCCAGCCGTTCAAGCCCCTCCCTGTTGCTGAACGTAAGCACCCTGTACTCTAGAATGAACGGTGTTCTCCGGGAACCACGGAAAACGTCAAAAAAGTGACGGTACCTGGCCGAGCAGGAGAGAGACCGCGCTCGCGGGGTGCGCGCTAGAGTCCGGCGCCATGAATCCCAGGCCGGCGGTTGTCCTCAATCTCGCGGCATGTGGCCTCGCGGCCGTGCTCGCCTCGGTGGGCTGCGCCCACTCCCCCTCGTGGAAGTCCGCACCCACCCCCCTCGCCTCCGCGCCCGTGGCCCCGCCCGAGGGCGCCCGGCCCCTGGCCGGCTCGCTCGAGGACTTCACCCGGGCGTGCACCACCGGGCTCGACCGGGCGCGCGAGCGGATCGCCCACCTCAAGACACTCTCGCCCTCGCGCGAGGGCCCCGCGGTGCTCGAGGCCTATGACGAGGCCATGGCGGCGCTCGGGGGCTGCACCAGCCTGGCGGGGCTGGCGCGCGAGGTCCATCCCCAGGCCGCCTTCCGCGACGCCGCGCGCGAGAGCGAGCAGCGGGCCGATGCGCTCCAGGTCTCCATCTCCCAGGACCGGGCCGTGTACGACGCGCTGAGCGCGGTGGACCTGGCCCAGGCGGATGCCGCCACGCACTACTGGATGAAGCGCACGCTGCTCGACTTCCGCCGCGCCGGCGTGGACCGGGACGGCCCCACGCGCGAGCGGGTGAAGGCGCTCAACGAGGCCATCCTCAAGCTCGGCCAGACGTTCAACCAGAACATCGCCGAGGACGTGCGCCGGGTGGAGCTGGAGCCGCGGGAGCTGGCGGGCCTGCCCGAGGATTTCGTGCGCGCCCACCCGCCGGGAGCCAACGGCCGCGTGGTGCTCACCACCAACTACCCGGACTACTTCCCCTTCATGACGTACGCGCGCGACGCGAAGGCGCGCGAGAAGCTCTGGCGCGTCTACCACCAGCGCGCCTTCCCGCAGAACGAGCAGGTGCTCGCCCAGCTCATCGCCCGGCGTCACGAGCTGGCCACGCTGCTCGGCTATGCCTCCTGGGCCGCCTACGTCACCGAGACCAAGATGACGCGCACCCCCCAGGCGGCGGCGGACTTCCTCGCCCGGGTGGAGGGCACGTCCAAGGCGCGCGCCCAGGAGGAAGCGGAGCGGCTGCTCGCGCGCAAGCGGCGGGATGAACCGGCGGCTCCCCGCATGGAGCCCTGGGATCAGGACTACTACGAGGACCAGCTGCGCACGGAGCGCTTCGGCTTCGACTCGCAAGCCCTGCGGCCCTACCTCGAGTACGCGCGCGTGAAGAAGGGGGTGATGGACATCACCTCGCGCATGTGGGGCATCGCCTTCGAGCCCGTGAAGGACGCCGCCGTGTGGCATGCCGACGTGGAAGCCTATGACGTCACCGACCATGGCGAGCGGCTCGGCCGCATCTTCCTCGACATGCACCCACGCGAGGACAAATACAAACACGCCGCCCAGTTCGACGTCGTCACGGGCCAGGCCGGCAAGCGCCTTGCGGAGGGCGCGCTCGTGTGCAACTTCCCGCGCCCCGGCGAGCTGATGACCCCGGACGAGGTGGAGACGTTCTTCCACGAGTTCGGCCACCTGCTGCACCACGTCTTCGCGGGCCGGCAGAAGTGGAAGGGCATCAGCGGCATCTCCACCGAGTGGGACTTCGTGGAGACGCCCTCCATGCTGTTGCAGCAGTGGGCCAGCCAGCCCGCCATCCTCCAGGAGTTCGCCCGCCATCACCAGACGGGAGAGCCCATCCCCACCGCGCTCGTGGAGAAGCTCCGCGCGGCGCGGGAGTCCGGCAAGGGCTTGTGGACGCGCCGCCAGCTCTTCCTGTCCGCGGTGTCGCTCGAGTACTACTCACGGCCGCCGGGCTTCGACACCACCCAGGAGTTCGCGCGGCTGCAAGAGCAATACAGCCCCTTCCGCCACGAGTACCGCGAGGGAACGCACTTCCAACTGTCCTTCGGCCACCTGGAGGGCTACTCGGCCGCGTACTACACGTATCTCTGGTCACTCGTCATCGCCAAGGACCTGGAGACCGAGTTCCAGAAGCAGGGCTACCTCGACCCGGCCACGACGATGAAGTACCGCCGCACGGTGCTCGAGCCCGGTGGCTCCAAGCCCGCCGCACAGTTGGTGGAAGACTTCCTCGGACGGCCCCACGGCTTCGACGCCTATCGCGCATATCTCGATGCGTCATGACGGGCGGACACTCCACGGGAGCGGCTCGTTTGAGAGCCGACAAGCGCCCCCGTCTGTTCCCGTGGACAGTAGACCGAACTCCCTGAGTAGGTCCATCCTCCCTGACGATTCACGACACGCAAGGGGGGGATATCATGAGCATTGGTCAGAAGAGATGGCTGCGGTGGTTGAGCCTCGCGGGGACCACGACTCTACTCATGGGCGAAGTGGCATCCGCCGAACCCAGATGCATCCGGGTCTTCGCATGTGGATGTGACATGGACGGCAGCTACGTCTATTGCTCCGAGTACTGCTGAGCCCAACGCCGGGAGAACGTGCGCATGTGGCGTGACCATTCCCATGCGGGCTGGAGGGTATCGGCGGTGATGATACTCGGGCTGGGGCTCCTGCTCTGGCTCTCCCCCTCCATCCCGGATGCAATCGGTGAGTTCCTCGATGAGCCCTGCGAGTCGGCCGTCACGGGCATGCCTTCCGCCCGTCACGTCCTCCCGCCCGCTCCACCGCTTCCCCAGGACACTTCCCGGGAAGCGGTGGCGCCGCGGTCCACGGCTCCCCCTTCCACCTCCTGGTCCACCGCTCCACCCGCCCCCGAACAACTGCTCACCCGTACCACCCCGAGCGCCTCGATGGACGCCTCGCTCCTGCCCCTGGCCTCCAAGGACATCTCGTCCGATGGACTGCCCGCCGCCGCCACGCGCTGCCATTGGGAAGGCGACGTGCTCAAGTGCGGAAGCTGCCAGAGCAGCGCGGACTGCCCCCAGGACCAGGGCTGCCTCATCAACCGCGAGACGCGCCGCCTGGAATGCATGGCGTCCGAGTGCGAGCAAGACGAGCACTGCTTTCCCGGCACCACCTGCCGTGAGCTCAAGACGGGCACCAGCAACGCCGCCATCCGCCGGTGCATGCCCGTGGGCGAGCGCGACGTGGGCGAGAGCTGCGATCCCGACTACATCTCCCGCTCCGGGGCCTGCCGCGAGGGCCTGCGGTGTCTCAACCAGGTCTGTACCCAGCCCTGTCAGCCCGGAGAGCCCACGAGCTGCCCCCGGGGCCACACCTGCACGGACGACTCGGATGGCGCGGGCTGCGTGCCCGACTGCGAACAGCTCGGCTGTGCCCCGGGTGAGCAATGCAAACGCCTGCCGAACGGCGGCAACCGGTGTCTGGCCCGGGTGACGGGCTCCTGTCCGGAGACGCCCTGCGCGCAAGGCGAGCGCTGTCTCATGGACGGGGGACGCGGCCGGGGCTCGTTCTGGTGTGCCCGCGAGTGTGAGCCCTTCCGTCCCGGAAGCTGTGGCGCGGGACACGTCTGCGGCTGGGCGGGCGGCACCACCAGCGCCTGCTTCCGTCAGTGCGATCCCAAGCAGCTCGACTCGTGCGGCGAGGGCTGGATGTGCGCCACCGTCTCCGAGGACCTGACCCAGTGGGGCTGCCGTCCCTCGGCGTTCGACTGAGGCCCGCCTGCCCTAGGCCACGCGCTGGCGCGAGGACTCGGGCAGGTGCTCCACCCCGGCGGCATGACGAGCCGCCGACCGCCACATGAACACCGTGTAGTCCACCACCGAGGCGAGCGCCGTCAGGCCCACCGCCGCCACCAGCAGCGGCACGAGCACCGGCACCACCAGCACGGCGAGCAGCGCCCCGAGCTGGAGCGTCGTCACCACCTTGCCCAGCATCCGCGCCTGGAACTTCACCGGCCGGAGCCTCGGCACCACCCGGGCCACGAGGAAGCCCAGCCCCGTCGCCAGGTCGCGCACCACGAGCACGCAGAACGCCGCCAACGACAGCTTGCCCTCCAGCACGTACGTCAGCAGCGCCACCATCACGAAGCCGCGGTCCGCGAGTGGATCGATGAGCGCGCCCCAATACGACTCCAGGTGCTTGCGCCGGGCGATCCACCCATCCAGGAAGTCCGTCAGGGCCGCGGCCACCACCAGCCCCACGCGCACGAGCGACGCCTCCCACAGCACGAAGGCGGCGGCCAGCGGCAGACGGGACAGGGAGAAGGTGTTGAGGAGCACGAGGCTCGTCCGGCGGCGCATACCCTCAAACTAGGAACGCCGCCCGTTCATCGCATGAGGGCTCGCCAAGGCACCCCACGAGGGCAAGGCACGTCCGGCCGCCCTCCAACGAGGCGTCTCGAGCGGCTGGTTTTTCGCTAGTCCACACATCGCGGTCCCGCGTGCCGCGCCTCTTATCGACTACCCGATAGAGCCACTCATTCCCGGGGGAAACCCGCGCCCGCCCGCGGGGCCGGACGGAGATTGCACGCCCGCTGTGCTCAACCCAGGAGCGTGTTCGACATGAGTTCCTCCGCTGGAGATCCGGGCGCCAGCCGGCCGCCCCCGGCAGCCCCCTCCACCCATCCCATCACCCTCCGGGTCAACGGCGCGCCCAAGCAACTGGACATCGCCCCGTGGACCACCCTGCTCGATCTGCTGCGCGACACGCTCGACCTGACCGGCACCAAGAAGGGCTGTGACCACGGCCAGTGCGGCGCCTGCACCGTGCTCGTCAATGGCAAGCGCATCAACTCCTGCCTCTCCCTCGCCGTCACCCAGGATGGCGCGGAGGTCACCACCATCGAGGGGCTCGCCTCGGGCGAGACGCTGCACCCCGTGCAGGCCGCCTTCGTCGAGAAGGACGCCTTCCAGTGCGGCTACTGCACCCCGGGGCAGATCTGCTCCGCGGTGGGGCTGCTGCGCGAGGGCCGCGCCCAGAGCCTGGACGACATCCGCGAGCTCATGAGCGGCAACCTCTGCCGCTGCGGCGCCTATCCCAACATCCTCGCCGCCATCGATCAGGCGCGGCGCCAGGGCAACGGAGGCCAGACGCCATGAACCGCTTCTCCTACGAACGCGCGGACACCGTCGCCGGGGCCGTGAGCGCGGCGAGCCAGACGCCCTCGTCCCAGTTCATCGCCGGCGGCACCAACCTCGTGGACCTGCTCAAGGCCAACGTCGTGCGCCCCGAGCGGCTCATCGGCCTGTCGCGCCTGCCGCTCGACACCCTCGAGGAGACGAAGGAGGGCGGCCTGCGCATCGGCGCGCTCGTGACCAACGCGGACACCGCCTACCACCCGCTGGTGGAACGGCGCTATCCGCTGCTCGCCCGGGCCATCCTCGCGGGCGCCTCGGCGCAGCTGCGCAACATGGCCACCACGGGCGGCAACCTCCTGCAACGCACGCGCTGCTACTACTTCTACGACCCGGGCACGCCCTGCAACAAACGCGAGCCCGGCAGCGGCTGCGGCGCGCGCGAGGGCATCAACCGCATCCACGCCATCCTCGGCACCAGCGACCAGTGCATCGCCACCCACCCCTCGGACATGTGCGTGGCGCTCGCGGCGCTCGCCGCCACCGTGCACGTCACCGGGCCCCGGGGCGAGCGCGCCATCGCCTTCGCCGACTTCCACCGGCTGCCCGGCGACACGCCCGAGCGCGACTCCAACCTTGAGCCCGGTGAGCTCATCACCGCCGTGGAGCTGCCTCCCCAGGGCTTCGCCTCGCACTGCACCTACCTGAAGCTGCGCGATCGCCAGTCCTATGCCTTCGCGCTCGTGTCCGTCGCCGCCGCGCTCGAGCTGGACGGCGGCACCATCCGCGAGGCCCGCGTCGCGCTCGGCGGCGTGGCCCACAAACCCTGGCGAGTCCCCAGCGCCGAGGCCCTGCTCCAGGGCAAGCCCGCCACGAGGGAGAACTTCCAGCCCGTGGCGGACGCGCTGCTCCAGGGCGCGCGAGGCTTTGGTCACAACACCTTCAAGATCGAACTGGCCCGGCGCGCCATCGTGCGTGCCCTCTCGCAGGCCGCCGGACTGGAGCACTCCTCATGACGACGCCCTCCTCTCTGCTCGGACAACCCATCAGCCGCGTGGACGGGCCCCTCAAGGTGACCGGCCAGGCGAAGTACGCCGGGGAGTTCAACGTCCCGGGCCTCACCTACGGCCATGTCCTGTCGAGCACCATCGCCCGGGGCCACATCAAGAAGATCGACACCAGCGCGGCGCTCGCGCTGCCGGGCGTGCTGCACGTCTTCACGCACGAGAACCGGCCGGGCACCGCCTGGTTCGACCGCAACTACAAGGACGAGGACGCCCCCGCCGGCTCTCCCTTCCGGCCGCTGGATGGCGCGGACATCGTCTACAGCGGCCAGCCCATCGCGCTCGTCGTCGCCGAGACCTTCGAGCTCGCCCGCCACGCCGCTTCCCTCATCCGCGTGGAGTACAAGACAAAGGAGCACGAGACGGACCTCGCCGAGCAGCGCCACAAGGCCCACTCGCCCGCCCCCGGAAAGGGCGGCTATGAGCCCCCTCCCAAGCCCCGAGGAAACCCGGACAAGGCGTTCAAGAGCGCGCCCATCCAGGTGGACGCCGAGTACTCCACGCCCGTCGAGCACCACAACCCCATGGAGACCCACGTCTCCACCGTCGTCTACGAGGACGACGGCACGCTCAGCATCTACGACAAGATTCAAGGCGTGCAGAACAGCTACGACTACGTCTCGCGCGTCTTCAAGCTCGACAAGGAGCAGGTGCGCGTGCGCTCGCCCTTCGTCGGCGGCGCGTTCGGCTCGGGGCTTCGGCCACAATACCAGTTGTTCCTCGCCGTCATGGCGGCGCGCGAGCTCAAGCGCTCGGTGCGCGTGACGCTCACGCGCCAGCAGATGTTCACCTTCGGCCACCGCCCCGAGACGCACCAACACGTGGCGCTCGGCGCGGCCCCGGACGGCACGCTCCTGTCCGTCATCCACGAGACGCTCAGCGAGACGTCGCGCTTCGAGGACTACTGCGAGGTCGTCGTCAACTGGTCGGGCCTGCTCTACCAGTGCGACAACGTGCGGCTCGACTACAAGGTGGCCCCGGTGGACCAGTACACACCCATCGACATGCGCGCCCCCGGCGCGGTGCTCGGCGTCTACGCGCTGGAGTGCGCGATGGACGAGCTCGCGTACAAGGCGGGGGTGGATCCGCTCGAGTTGCGCTTCAAGAACTACGCGGAGCGCGACCAGAACCAGGACAAGCCCTTCTCCAGCAAGGAGCTCAAGGCGTGCTACTACCAGGGCGCCGAGCGCTTCGGCTGGGGCAAGAGGAGCCCCGCGCCGCGCTCGATGCGCGAGGGCAAGCAGCTCATCGGCTGGGGCGTGGCCACGGGCATCTGGGAGGCGATGCAGCAGCAGGCCGCCGCCAAGGCGGTGCTGAGCATCGATGGCACGCTCACCGTGAGCAGCGCCACCGCGGACATCGGCACCGGCACCTATACGGTGATGACGCAGATCGCCGCGGAGACTCTCGGCCTGCCCCTGGACAAGGTGACCTTCAAGCTGGGTGACTCCTCGCTGCCCAAGTCTCCCATCGAGGGCGGCTCGTGGACGGTGTCCTCGGTGGGCACGGCGGTGAAGGAGGTCTGCGAGAAGGTGCGCGAGCAGGTGTTCGCGTTCGCGCGCAAGGTGCACCACTCGCCCCTGGCCAAGGCGGAGCTGGACGAGGTGACGTTCAGCGGGGGCCACATCCGGCTCAAGTCCGATGCCTCGCGCGCGGTGTCGCTCACCGAGGCCATGCGCCACGCGGGGGTGCTCCACGTGGAGGAGCAGGCCATGGGGCTGCCCAATCCCAAGCAGATGCAATACACGCGCGCCTCGCACTCGGCCGTGTTCGCCGAGGTGAAGGTGGACGAGGAGCTGGGCGTGGTGAAGGTCACCCGCGTGGTGAGCGCGATCGCCGGTGGGCGCGTGCTCAACCCCAAGACGGCGCGCAGTCAGATCATCGGCGGCATCGTCTGGGGCATCGGCATGGCGCTGGAGGAGGAGACGCTTCTGGACCAGAAGCTCGGCCGCTTCATGAACCACGACCTCGCCGAGTACCATGTGCCGGTGAACGCCGATGTGCACGACATCGACGTCATCTTCGTCGACGAGGAGGACACCATCGTCAACCCCCTGGGCGCCAAGGGTCTGGGAGAGATTGGCATCGTCGGAGTAGCGGCGGCGATCGCCAACGCCATCTTCCACGCCACGGGCAAGCGCGTGCGGGACCTGCCCATCACGATCGACAAGCTGTTGTAGGCGCCGGGGAAGGGAGGGCAAGCGCACCAGGCCCGCGCTGGAAGTGCCGTACCTTTTTGCCGGAGGCTCCCGAGCGGCGGGTTCAATTCCCGCCGCTCCCAGTAGAGGTTGCCCGCCGCCTTGAGTTAAACCCACTCCTAACAAGGAGGCGCGGCTCGCATCAGGGGACCAAATTGGTTCTTATCGGACAAAATTTGGACCAAATCCGGAGGCGTAATAGGCGGGATGGAGACCCTGTTGAGGGTGAGGGCTGGAGCGGAGGAGGCGAGCAAGACCGCTTGATGGCTGCCGCCAGGGCTGTGCGCCGGGCCGATGGAGAGGCGGTACAGCCCTCTTCGGGCACACGTCGGCCCGAGCGGCCCACCCAGCAGAGGGGCGGCAAGGGGAGCGGGCTTCTTTGGCACCGTTACGGCTTGGGGCTCAACACCGCGCGCGCTGGGCTAGCCCCTGCGCTTTAGCCACTCTCGCCCTTCGAGGTGGACAGTCCCAGGTGCGCCGCAAACTGGCCCGCTCGCATCTTCCGGCTTCGGCTCTGCTCCCCACCGTCTCACAGTCCGGAGCTCAGCGTAAGATGGGGCGCGGCGAGGACGTACGCAGTACCTGGAGGCCGCAGCCGACTCCCTCATGAACGACTGAACATCAGCGACAACCGCTGCCTTCGTTCCCGGCCTGCGGACGACCTTTTCCTCTATGCTCACACGCACAGCGCGGACCACACAGCCCCGCGCCGAGGTCACCATGAGACTTGTTGGCCATGGCATTGATATCGTCGAGGTCGGGAGGATCCGCGATCTACTCGCCACCTCCAGAGAAGACTTCGAACCGGCCTGGTTCACCTCTGTCGAACAGGAAGCCGCCCGTCAGCACCCGGATCCCGCCGCTTTCTATGCGAGGCGTCATGCGGCGAAGGAGGCTGTGCTCAAGGCACTTGGAACGGGGCTGACACAGGACATTGCCCCGATTGACGTTGAGATTCAGGCCCAGGAGTCAGGAGCACCCGTCGTCGTACTCTCTGGTGGTGCGTTGGCCGTCGCGAAGCAACTCGGCATCAGGCGCTGGTTGCTCAGCATCAGCGACACGGAGCATCTCGCCATCGCGTCTGCACTCGCCCTCCAGGACGACAGTTGAAGGGGTTCTCACCCCGCCACTTCAGGCTTGACTGTGACGGTTCTCGCATCCAGATCGACCAAGACCGTGCCACCGTTCTGGTCCCGAATCTGATTCCACACGTCGAACCCCATCAGGATCGCTTTCTCCCAGTCTCCAGCGGAGCACCTGCTGACCTCGAGGTGGGCCGTCATCATCTTGATCGTGCGAAGAAGATCGGATCGGACTCCCTTGGCGCCCTTCAAGAAGTCGTTCTCCTCCGCGTAGCCGAAGATCATCGCCGAGATTCCCTCCTCCAGCGCAGCGGCCCGCGCGCCATCCTCTACCTCATCGACTAACGGGTCAGCCTTGCGCTTGCGCTTTCGGTCGAGAAGCTTCCCGCTTCTAAGAACGGGCGACCAGCCAAGGACGGCTGCATAGACAAAGTGGAAGATATCGTGGAAACGATAGCCATCATCCGTGTACGCATTGTCCGTTAGCCCGTCACCGACCTGATTCCCTTCGATGAGCACCTGGATCTTCGGCCTGCCCTGTCCCTCAAGAGGACGAATCACGAGTTCCATCTTCCGCGGTAGCCGCTGCTCGGGCGGGTATCCCTCGTCGAAGGAGTGGCCGCCGTTCAGGAGGGCCAGTTGCCTTCCGCCGTGCTCATCCCACCGGCTACGGCACTTCGCCAAGTTGTCGCTGGCGATCTTGTCCAAATCGAGGCCGAGCTTGCTAGCGACATTCGAGAGGTACCAGAGCAGGTCTCCCAGTTCCTCTCCGATGCGCTCGTTGAACAGCTTGTAGGATGGGCCGTCGCGCAAGCACTTCTTGAATTCGCTGAGCAATTCGCCGGCCTCTCCGGCGAGCCCGAGCAGTGACATCATAATCTCAGGCCCAGTGGGTGGATCGCCGACCGTCCTCTCGGCCGGCATCTGGTCAGTGCGCAATGCGGACAGTTGGTACTCACGAAACTCCATTGTTAGCTCCTCACTACTTGCTGCGCCGAATCGCCGCCTGTAGGTGGTTGGGCCTGTCTGCCTTTGCGTCTCGGGTGAGTAACTCGTTGATCTTCCACTTGGGGGGGTACCAAAGCTCGAGAGGTGCCTGGTTCGCGGTGAATCGCTGCTTGATTCGGGTTCGCCCCGTGAGGCCCACTAACTCCGGGTGGTGCACACGGGCGTACTTGTCGACTTCACAGAAGAGGTTCTGGCAGTCGATGAGCTGGAGGCGTCGTCCCCAGAGGGACTCGAACTTAAGATCCAGTCGCTTGAACTCCTGCTCCTGCCGCTCCGCGATGAACTTGATGATCTCGGACTCATTCAGACCACCGAGATCTGCAAAGCACTTGCGAATGCCATCGAGCGCACCGGGACCTGGAACCACGAACTCCATTTCGCTGAAGGCGGTCAACTCGCTGTAGTTGATGTCCGTGATGTACTGATAGGCCAGGAAGTTGCCAATGGTCGGATACGCTCTCAACAGCTCGAATCCTACCTGCATGGTTCGCGCGTCGGTCAGCCGTTGGGGCAGATCGTCCGCGATCATGCGCTCGATGAGTTGCAGGTGGTTGCGATGCTTCTTCGCGTGACCGAGCGAGCTGCTACCCGACGGCATGATGTAGGCGGCAGAATAGATCCTCGCGCCCTCTGCTTGGGCGGCTGTGAGTATCTTGTCGAAGCGGGCGAACGAGTAGTCCTCGAGCGTGATCGTCCCTAGAGCCTTCTCCAGCCGTTCCCACGTTTCTATCTTATTGAAGATCTTGAAGAGGATGATCCGGAAGAATATCTCCGGGGCAGTCTTCGGAAGGTCATCACGGTAGATGACGTGGCGGATGAGGTACTGGCTCACCCGGTCGGACGCGCGATACGCGTTCGTGAACTTGTGCTCGGTAAGAATCCTATCGCTGGTCCAGGGGGGAGGCTCACCGCGGAATCTCTTGAAGAATATGTTCTGGCGCTCGACGGCGAAGCGCCAGTAAGTGTCATACGCGGCAGTCGGCTTTACGGGGTAAAGGTGTCGCACGGAGGTCGCCGGCACAGCCTGCGACGAGCGTTGAGGAGCAGCGAAACCGATGCTGAGCTGAGCCTCTGTACGTGCTCCCGCCGACACAGCCGCACGGCCGCTAGACGTCTCAAGGACATGACGGACTTGGGCGAGAGTCTCCGATAGCGAACCAACATTCTCGATCACCGCAACCGGGTAGCCACGCCGCTCCTGCTTCGCGAGACCGTCGTACTCGTCTCGTAAGCGCAGCCACCGAGGCAGTGGCTCGTCGCGCTCGATGGGGGCATCGCGGCGCAGCAAGAACACCACATCAGCGAGGACAGGGCCCCAGAGGAGCCGCTCAACGCCAATGAGCGCCTCCAGGACCTTCCGGTCCACGCCGCCGACGAGCCCGTACACCAAAGTCGACCACCAGAAGCGATCAAGAACGACGGTCGTCCCCTTGCGCAGAGTCGGGATAATCCGGCGCTCAATCGCATCGAGGTGCGCCGCAATGTGCAGAGTCTGCGTGGCAGCAGCGGTTACGCTACGCACCCCAAATCGCTCGGCCTCGTGATGGATTCCGTAGACCAGATGGCCGAGAGTTCCGACTTCTCTGCCGGGGAACGTCAGGAGTTCTGCCCGTTGGCCCTGGGCACTGAGCTCACGGACGAGTTCTACGGAAATGGTGGATTTGCCGACTCCGTCGGGCCCTTCGAAAACAATGAGCCGACCCGTAGGCGTGTTCCTGGACATGATGGGTATCTGCTCTGGTCGCTAGGTCGCGGTCTGCGATTTCGCAGCGTCGACGAGGTTTTTTGCGGCGGCCTTGAGAGCCACCCACTCTGGTACGTTCTGATTGGGCCGCTTGTCCATTTTCTCGACCCCAGCAAAGCAGGTCATTCGCTCGAAAGTCAGGCCGGTCTCATGTGCGACGAAGGCTCCAAGGCGGCAGAGCCCGAGGAAATTGCCGTATGCGCGATCAAGACCCTGCTGGCTGGCGTAGAACGCGTTCAGCTTGAGCGTCTTCGCTGCGAAGTCCGGAACGAAACTCACGTGCTGGAGGCACGGAAAGCCAAGCTGGTTGGCGCGAGTGTGGTCGCGCAGGGGATCAAAGATGGAGGCCTGGAACATCGTCCGCCGCGTTTTGGGACGACAGTTCTCGATGATAAATTCAAGTTGGTTCCCGTCAGCAACCTCGCTGTCCGGTGGGATATAGGAACTCCTCTCCCCGGTCTTGGGATTGGTGTAGAAGGCAATGAGCCGTGCGAAGTAGAGCCCGAGACGGTTTTTGCTCAATGCCATGTCAACGTAACTAGGCAGGTTCTCGAGGTACGTTGCGTAGAACGCCTTCCGGTCGCCCTTGGTCATCAGCCACAAAGACTGCGGGAAGATGGTGTTCGCGACGGTGTTAACGCACTGGCGATTGGTCGCTTCCAGACAAGCGTCAAGCGCGTTTCGGACCGTCTCGTCCTCTATCGCCTCGCCGTCCTTGAACCCGGTGACGCTCACTACGAGCGGTGCGAGCTCCTCGTCCGAGCGCGTGGCGAGGCACAGGAACATGCGGGCCCACACGAGCGAGAGATTATCCTCCTCGATGACAGGTATCTTACTCATCCTCATCCTCCTCTTCGACGTGTCGGTACTTGGCGAGTCCTTCGTACTGAAAGCGCGCGATCCTGACGATGATAGCCCATGCGCTCTTCGGGTCATGAACTTGGACCAAGCCAGGCTTCTCGGCCTGATAGAGGCTTCCCCCGGGAAGGTCTTCAACGAAGCTCAAGTTCGACTTGTCTGGGACTACTCCCGCTGGCATGAGGATCTGTGTCCCGACTTCTACGTCCAGCGTCGGATGCTGGTAGTGCCTGTCCACGACGATGAGTGGATTATCCGATGGATGACCAAGGAGCGACCGGCGGATGGCCGGAAGCTTCGTCCTTTCCAGCTCCTTGACCCGGGTGGGGGAGATTTCTTTGATGCTGTAACCCAGGTGGTTCGCGAGCGTCTCGTAGCCCACGCCGAAGTGGCAGGCCACCGTGAAGACCTGCTCCGGTGACGCGGACCCCAGGTCCCAACCGCGTACACGAAACGCATTGCGCACGCCCAGTTGCGGCATCAGAAGAAATCCCGAGAAGGCGTTCACCAGGAATTCATCCGGCTTGAAGACCGGGTGGGTCTCATCTTCCTTGCGTAGTTCGTCAATCGCGGACCCATGTCCGAAGACGTGGTGGCCCAGTTCGTGCCCGCAGGTGAACGCGCGCCTTCCGAGCGGCCGCAGAGACGATAGGTAGATTTGGGGTGGCTCACCCGCTACGTACATTCCCTCCATGCTCGCGATCGCCTTGAACTGCACTCGCAGACTCAGCTTCTCACACAGCTTGTAGACGCAGATTGGGCTCTCGTCGTCGAGCCCCCCTACCTCCCGAATCTCCAACGCCTTGTTAAGTGCCCTCCTCACGAGTTCGCCACGCTGCGCGCTCATCTCTTCTTCTCCGGCTGGCGCGTGGCGGCCAGCAGTGTGAACAGTCGGTCCTGGTCCTCGGGCTTCAGCTTACTCAGCTCGCGCGCCGCAAGTTGGATTTTGTCCTGGTGGGGGTCGAGTCGCTCCGCCCCTTCACCCATGAGCCAAGCAACAGACACCTCGTAGATTTCAGCCATGCGCCCGATTTCCTCGGCCGACACGTTGCGATTCCCCGCTTCCGCCTCTGAGATCGACGGGCGATGAAGGCCGAGCATCTTGGCGACCTGCCCCTGAGAGAGACCGGCCATCTCACGAGCTGCGCGGATACGGCTGGCGATGATCATCTTCTTGCTGTCATTTGCGCTCATGTCTATGCCGCCTTGGCGCCGAAGCGCTGATAGAACTCGCCGGCGATCTCCGCGATCGTGAGCCGCTGGTGAGTGGTCGGGTTAACATAGAGGTTCGGGACTCGGTAGTCGGGCGGGAGCTGGATTCCAAGCTTGAGCGCCAGCCGACGAAACGCCACCGGGACGAGTAGGCTGTCGAAGCCGGGCAGGTCTCGCAGTGGGCATGTGCTGGCCTGGACCTTCGTGGAGTCAGGTTTCTTGTCCTGAATCTCCTGATGGACCTGGATCAGCGTATTCTCGATGTCGGTGATGTCCATGTGCCGAACCTCCCCCCTTACCTATGGTAAGGTAATCGTACAGAACAGGCCGTGCTGGCCCGTGCTTACGGGTCGTAAGATAATCGTACGGAGCCGGCGGCGCAAGGCCCCTTCTTCATCAAGCCCCGCGGAGCCTCCCCGAGTCACGGCACTACCCGCAGAGCACAGGTAGTACCTGTGATCGGCACTTGCGGTACTGGATCAGTCGACCACTCCCCCTTACATGTGGGTGTAGCCGAGTCCGGCCGTTACGCCATCCTGCTCTCGTAGGCCCCGAACCCCACAAGCAGGCAGGGGCTCCACGGAGGCCCGTGGCAGGCTGACGGTAGCATGTGCCCTGGCGACAGTATGGCCGGGGAGGGGCAGGTGGAGGAGCGCGGGGGGGCGTACGGCGGAGGCAACCGGAGGGGGCGGCACTATAACGAGGCGGTGAGGGACAACCGCTCCACGCTGCTTGCGGAGGCGAGCGAGGTGGGGCGCGGCATGCCCCGGTATGTGGAGCGGGACTTCGCCAGCGCCACCGGGTACGGAGGTTGTTGGCCACCGTCGATCCAAACGATCACTGATACCACAGTGGTTGAGCTAGGAGCGTTTAACCGCCCGAATTGATCCGGCGGGCGGACTTGGGAATAATCCGGCTACGGGGCGGCTCGGAGTGACGGATCGCTACCCGAGCATCTTCCGAACCTACACATGCCCAGTTCCGCAACCTTTCTACATCTCACCGACGTTCACTTGGCCTCGGACGGCGTGGAGTTCGCCCGCGCTGATCACAAAGTCGACATCCCAGAGATCCGGCAGGAAACGCGAGAGGAAGTTCTTGACCTGACGCTTGGCCGCGTGGCGGAGCGGCTTCGACAGGAGAAGCGAACTCTCGATGGCGTAATCTTCTCTGGAGACGCGCAAGATCGCGGCCGCCCAGGAGGACACGAGCTTCTGCTTAAGCTCCTCTTGAAGCATCTCAGCAATTTCGGGGTGTCACCGGCCAACATCGTCGCTGTTCCCGGAAATCATGACGTGCCCCGGGCAAGCCCACCGAGCTCGCCAGCGCGCTATGATCCGTTCGCCAAGGTTTGGCGCACCGCAGGTTGCGTGACACCCTGGCTCGATGGCTTGGATGCCAAGCCCGCCGACGGCGGTGCTCATAGATTGGCAGCAGACGATGGGACCTGGGCGATCTTCCCGCTCAACTCGTGCAACTGGTCCCATGTCTCCATTACTCTACCTCAGCCTCTGGCGGATGTTTGGGCGAACCTCCACGAGCTCGCCGCCGCAGGCGACAGCAAGGTTGCAGAGAAGCTGCGTAGTCAGCTCGATGGTTTAGCCCGCTACGATATGGCGCGCATTTCAGGCGCCCAACTTGAGATCCTGCGGGGCCTGATCGAAGCAACGCGTCAGCCAAGGTCGGGGCGTCAGCTCCGGATTGCTGTCGTTCACCACCACCTTCGGGCGCCGAGCCTTCGTGAAGAGCTGAAGCCTTTTGCGGATTATTCCAACTTAGCCCAGCTGCGCGCCTTCCTCCGCGAGCGGGACATCGCGATGCTGGTGCATGGGCACAAGCATGAGCACGCAGCTCAGTTCGAACACATCTATGATCATGACGGTGAGCGCGCTCACCGAACCTTGGTCTTATCAGGAGCAACCTTCGAGCCTGGTCATGAGGCGGACGGCGTTCGGCTCCTGACAATCAAGGGCATGCCGAACAGCCCGTCCGTTCACATCGAACCGATCGCCGTCGCGCGCGGCGGAGTGGACGTCCGTGGGGCTCCGACACTCAATCGAAGGCTGTGGGCAAGTGACGACGTCCCGGGAGGTCCGGTCGTCATCCAAGGGTCGGACTTGGACGCGGTCTACGAGCGCGCCTGTGAAGTCGCGGGCGCAGACGCGGAGAACGGCACCCTGATTGTTCACCTCGATCTCACGTCCGAGGTGAAGGGTGAACTGCCGCTGCCTTCCAGTTACCCGTTGCCCAAGCCGATGAAGGCTGACGAGCGGCAACGCTGGCTCAAGGAGCTCGTCCAGTGGTGGCAACTCGAGACCTCAGGGCTTGAGCATCGCATGCCGTTCGTACATGGGAGCAGGTTGCGCCGATATGGCGGCAAGATCGATCAGATCAAACGCATCATCAGTCTCCTGAGGGAAAAAGCGAGCACGCGGGCGCTGGCTGTGCTCATCGATCCATTTCGCGATTTCACGCAAGACGGAACAGACGAAGAGTTTGCATCCTTCTGCCTCGTGGAGTTCAAGCGACGTGAACTCGGCGGCTCACGTCGTGCAGTTGACGCGATCGCGTTCTATAGGGCCCAGGAATTCGCGCGCTGGTGGCCGATAAACATCGCTGAGCTACGATTTCTGCAATGGAAGATCTGTGAAGAGCTCAGCTTTACACCAGGTCGTATCACCACCATCGCGGCAGATGCGCGAACGCACTCCCGCACCCCAACTCAGGTCGCTATGCCCATTATCGACCGGTGGTTAGACCAGGCTCCGGAGCGCCTGCATCTCCTCGCGAATGCTCTCGTGAACAAGCAACTGGAGAGCGAGTTGCAGCGAGAGGCTGTTCGCGGCTGGGCGCAAACCCTCGCAGACCTGGAGGCGACGGCAAAGGAATACAACCCTGATGGGCTTCCGATAGCGATCGAAGGTCTGAACATGCTCGCCGCGTATCTGGAGGTAGCGGTTGTTAGCGCCGACCCAAGTCTCTCCCGCTTCGCTCGTACCTTGCGGCGGCTCGCCAGCTCAAACCATCAATTCGAGGATAGTGCTAGGACCAAGGCAGACTTCGATCGCTGGTCCATAAATACCTTGGATGCCGTCTCTGAACTTGTGGCGCTCACCCATGAGCGACTTGGCACGCAAGTCATCTTGTAGTGCGAAGCCCTACGCCGTGGCTTCGCCCTAGTACTACCCGGTCAGATGCGGGATAGGCCGAGAGGGGGGAGCGCGAGCGGAGATAGGGAGCATGCAGAGGGGGCAGTGGCCGATGCGACACAGCAGCAGGTGCTGCAAGCGCATACGCACCTGAGGCAACGTCCACCGCGTTCGGCTCAGGGGGAAAAGCGCCCGGCGGAGCGCGAGGAAGCCGTGGGCGACAACACAGAGGGAGAACACCCTCGAGGAACTCCGTGCTGGCAGCGGAGGAGGTGGACGTTAGATGAAGCGCGGGCTCGTTATTCATGTACACGGCGTCGCCTCGCCCGAGGAGGCGGAGCAGCTCGAGTCGCTCGGTGTAGACCTGATAGGGGTCGTCGTGGGCGAGCGCGCGACGGGTAGGGTCATCGCTAGGGACGACGCACACGCGATCGCGGCATGCCTCAAGCGAACTCGGCTGTGCGTGGAGTTGCTCGGCGAGGCTTCGCTGCTGGAGCCCCAGGCGGCGCGGAGGATGGGCGTCCAGGTGGTGCAGGTCCCATGGGGGACAGAGGTGCCACAGACCTGGCGCCAAGCGCTCGCGCGGGCCGGCATTGAGTGGGCACTCGTGCGCGTGCCAGCCGACGAAGACGACGACCCGGCCTGGGTGCGAGCACGGATAGAGGAAGCGGGCACGCCACCACCCGCATGGACTCAGGTGGAGATCTGCCCATCGCTCGAAGATGGCTGGCGCGTCATCCGCGATGCCAGCGAGAACGAGCTGGACGCGCGTGACCTCGACGCGCTCGCCGCGAAGCTCCCGCTCCTGTTCTCCCTCCCCTTACGCCTCGACGAGGTCAAAGAGATCCGACGGGGGCTGTTTCACGCGCGGGGCTTCTCCTTCACCCTCGGGGACAAGCTGGGCGAGGCGCGCGGGGCACATCACTTCTCCCTCAATCAGGTGCGCAAGCTACTGAAGCGGCTCGAGGCTGAAAGTAACTGATCGCCCTGCCCTGTCTGTGGCTTGCGGGACATTCAACGTAGGCCAGCCTGGATTCGGGACACGTAGCCGCGGCCGTAGTGAGTGCGCCAGCCAGGCTTGCCGCGCGTCCTCAGGTCCTCGGCAGTCGCTCCACCTCTCCTTGCGTGGGCAACGGCCAACGCCTCGAAGCGCATTCCGCCCTCCTCCGGCACGAGCCAGGAGCCCCCTGGGTCCCACCTGGGACTTGACGACCCATAAGCGTTGGCTTATTTGTTGGGCATGCAGAGCGCGGCCGAACTCGAGAACAAGATCTTCCATGCGTTGGCGGACCCCAGCCGCCGGGCGATCTTCGAGTCGCTCACGCGTGGCGAAGCCACGGTGAAGGACCTCAAGGCGCGTTTCGACATCTCGCAGCCGGCGGTCTCACAGCACCTCGCCACTCTGAAAGACGCCGGTCTGGTGAACGGCCGACGCGAGGGGCGCTGCGTCTACTACCGGGTGGAGCCGCACGGGATGAAGCCACTCATCGACTGGATTTCACACTACCGCGCCTTCTGGACGGAGCGCGTGGATCGCCTCGAACAACTGCTCGACAAAATGGACCAATGAATCCCACCGACAAGACCAGCCCATCACAAACCGCGTCCATCTCATTCGAGTTCGATTTGCATCACCCGCCGGAGAAGGTGTGGCGAGCGCTGACCATCCCCGAGTTGCTCAACGAGTGGCTTCTCCCCATCGTCGAACTCAAGCTCGAACCAGGGGCCGCATTCGCCTTCAAGGCGCAGCCGCAACCCGGCTGGGACGGGACCGTGAACTGCCGGTTCCTCGAGATCGAAAAGCACAAGAAACTCAGCTACGCGTGGGTCGTCGGCGACTTCATCGACACCGTCGTGACCTTCACCCTGACGCCAACGGCGTCGGGCACCCGGTTGTTCCTGGAGCAGTCGGGCTTCAGGCCTGACCAGAAGCAGAACTTCGGCGGTGCGCGCTACGGCTGGAAGATGATGGGCGGGAAGCTCGTCGACCTGCTCGCGAGGCTCTCATGAACTGGAACAAATTGATTCGAGAAACTCATCGTTGGCTGTCCATTGCCTTCACGGTGGCGGTCATTGCCAACATCGTCGCCCTGTTCACCCAGAAGCCCGGCTCGGAGGCGGCGGGACAAACCCAGTCCGCCATGCTGGTGGGCCTGCTGGCGCTGTTCCCACTCATCGTGCTCCTGTTCACCGGTCTGTATTTGTTCGCGCTGCCGTATGTGACCAGGTGGCGCAGGGCCAACGCACCGGCGGCCAGGAACGATTAGCACCCACGAGCACACCTGGAATGAAGGCGATGCCTGGCAAGACGACGACGAAAGCCGCGGCGAGGAAGACGACCGCGAAAGAGAAGACCGCGACGGTCGCGAAGAAGCCCGCCGCCAGGCGTGTCGCCACGAAGGCGGCCAGGCCGGGCAAGGCCGCCGCCAGGTCATCGGACCCGAGTAGCGCATCCGAGCGGATCGACCAGAAGCTCGCGAGCCTGGGCGATTGGCGAGGAGAGCGGTTGGCCGAGATTCGCAAGCTCATCCACGAGGTCGATCCCGAGGTGGTCGAAGACTGGAAATGGATGGGTACTCCCGTGTGGTCGCACGACGGGATGTACGTTCTCGCCAACCCCTTCAAGGACAAGGTGAAGATGACGTTCTTCCACGGAGCCCAGCTCCCTGACCCCAAGAAGCTCTTCAACGCGGATCTCAAGGGGGGCAAGTGGCGGGCGATCGACCTTCGCGAGGGAGACAAGCTCGACACGACAGCACTCAAGGCGTTGCTGCGCGCGGCGGTGGATTACAACACCACGCACTCGGTGCCGAAGAGCAAGGGGTCGAGAGCGTAGAGCGCGTGCGAGGATTCCGCGCACCGCGCCTCCATGTCGCTCCCTACGATTCGTCCGACACCTTTTTCGGATGCTCCTCGCGGGCGATCATGAGCTGCCGGTAGGGAATGACGCGCACCAGCTCCGCGAGCGTGGTCTGCCCGGAGGCGAGCTTCTCCAGCGCGTTCTCCACGAGCGTGCGGAAGCCGTGCGCCCGCGCGTGGCGGCGGAGCTGGGCGCTGTGGGCCCCCTGGGCGATCAGCTCCTGCAGCCCCGAGTCCACCACCAGGAGCTCGTAGATGCCGGTGCGCCCGCGGTAGCCGGTGTGGCGGCACTCCTCGCACCCGACGCCCGTCTGGGGCTGGATGCCGTCCAGCAGCGGACCGAGCAGCTCCTTCTGCTTCCGGGTGGGTTCGGCGGGTGCCACACATCTGGGGCAGATGCGGCGCACGAGCCGCTGGGCCAGCACCGCGAGCAGCGAGTCCGCGATGTCGGCGTCATCCAGCTCCAGGCCGCGCAGCCGGCCCACGGCGCCCACCGCATCGGCGGTGTGGAGCGTGCCGAGCACCACGTGCCCGGTGGCCGCGGCGTTGAGCGCCATGCTGCCCGTCTCCAGGTCGCGGATCTCCCCCACGAGCATCACGTTGGGGTCCTGCCGCAGCAGCGCGCGCAGCAGCTGCGCGTGCGACATCTGCGGGGTGACCTCCTTCTGGTTCACCTTGGGGACGTAGTACTCGATGGGGTCCTCGGCGGTGATGATCTTCTTGCGCCCATCGTTGAGCTGCGCGAGCGCCCCATAGAGGGTGGTCGTCTTCCCGCTGCCCGTGGGGCCGGTGACGAGGATGAGGCCCTCGGGGTTGGAGAGCAGGTTGAGGAAGACCCGCTCCGTGTCCGGGCTCATCCCCAGCTTGCTCACGGGGACGAGCCCCTCGCTCGAGTCGAGCACGCGGATGACCACGTCCTCACCGCCCGGACTCGGCACCACGCTCACGCGGTAGTCGACGACCTTGTGCTCCTCGCCCTGAATGATGACGGCGCGGATGCGGCCGTCCTGGGGCCGGCGGCGCTCGGTGATGTCCATTCCGGCGAGGATCTTGATGCGGCTGATCACCTCCTGCACGGACTCCGGATCCATGTCCGTGTAGGCCTGATGCAGGATGCCGTCGATGCGGTAGCGCAGGTCCACGTCGTCGCGGTAGCTCTCGATGTGGATGTCCGAGGCCCCACGCTCGATGGCCCCGGCGAGGATGTCATCCACCAGCTCGACGGACGAGGGCGGCTGCCGCGAGGGCGGGCGCTGGCGGATGACGAGATCCGACTTCGTCTGGGGCCCGGCACCGAAGCCCGTGCGGAGGGCCGTGTCGATCTCGTAGCGGTTGAGCTTCACCGGCTGGATGGCCCGCTGCAGGAAGTCGGAGATCCGGAAGCGCAGGGACTGGTTGTCCGGATCCGTCATGCCGATGGTGACGGGCGTGTCGGACGCCTGCGCGTCGATCTTCCCCAACACCACCACGGAATGGCGGCGGCAGAACGGCTCCGGGAGCAGCCGCATGGAGTGGCGGTCGAGGGTGTACTGCGAGAGCTCGGAGAAGGTGTCGGACCCCTGGGCCATTCGGATAGGCATAGCACGCCGGGAGGATGGAGGCATTCCGCCCCGCGATAGGGCATCTCGCCCCCCCTCCGCGCCTCCCGCCCCATCCTCCTCCGAGAGAAGAGCGTTGGCATGTCCGATGCTCTGTCTCCGGGCATCACCCCGGCAACTTCGCTGGGACGGAGGAAGCAGCCATGAAGAACGCGATCTCGAAGCTGATGGTGGTGGGGACGTTGATGATGGGCAGCGCGGTGATGGCCGCGGATGCTCCCGCCGCGCAGCCAGCCAAGCACGCCGAGCATGCCAAGAAGGCCCCCAAGAGCGAGACCAAGCCGGCGGAGGGCACCGAGGCGGGCACCACCCCCCCGCCCGCTCACCACGCCGCCAAGAGCACCAGGCACAAGGGCTAGTGCGCGCCGCACGGAGCCGCGGGAGCCCAACTCCCGCGTGTGCCCCGCTCCCATCATGACCCGTGACGCATCTCCCCGCCCGGGGTGTGAGGTGAGTCACAGCAGCCCAGCAAGTGTCATGCGAGGCTGTGCCGCGAAGTTTGGGTCATGCAACATTGGACTGGCCGTCCAGCGAATGGGTAGAGGCTGGTGCACCGAGGAGGAGCCGTGGCACATCGGGCGGGGTACACCCTTCACCAGCAGCTCCATGCCAGCGCGCGTTCGACGATCTTCCGGGCCACCCGGCTGCGCGACCAGTGCCCGGTCATCCTCAAGCTGACCGCCAGCGATTACCTCGACCGGCGCCGCACCCTCGAGATCCGCCGGGAGCACGCCATCGCCCGCCGCGTCCAGGGCGAGGGGATCGTCCAAGTCCTCGGTCTGGAGGAGTTCCCCGACCGGATGGCGCTCGTCCTGGAGGACTTCGGTGGCACGTCCCTGCGCCATCTGCTCAACGAGCGCGGGCCCCTGGACGTGAGCACCTTCCTCGACTTCGCCGTGCGCATCAGCGCGGCGCTGGGGCACATCCATCACCACGGCGTCATCCACAAGGACATCAAGCCCCAGAACATCATCGTCAATCCCGCCACCGGGGTGCTGAAGATCACGGACTTCTCCCTCTCGGTGGGACTGTCGCTGGAGGTCGTCCCCCCCGAACTCCCCACGCACCTGACGGGCACGCTGGCCTACATGGCGCCCGAGCAGACCGGCCGCATGAACCGGGGAGTGGACTACCGCGCGGACTTCTACGCCCTGGGCGCCACCTTCTTCGAGCTGCTCACCGATCGCCACGTCTTCACCACGAACGCGCCGCTGGAGCTGCTCCACGCGCACGTGGCTCAGCCACCGCGCTCACCGAGAACCCTCGTCCCCGAGGTGCCGGAGTGCCTCGCGGCCATCATCCTCAAGCTGCTGGCCAAGGCCCCGGAGGAGCGCTACCAGAGCGCCTGGGGGCTCATCGCCGACCTGCGGGAGTGCCAGCGCCAGCTGCGCGAAGGGGGCACGGCCGGATCCTTCCCCCTCGGCACCGAGGACCATACCCACCAGTTCCACGCCCCCCAGGGACTCTACGGACGCGACGCGGACATCGCCCTGCTGACCGGGACGTATGCGCGCGCCGCGGCCGATCGCGGCCAGCTCCTGCTCATCCGCGGCCCAGCGGGCATAGGTAAGTCCTCGCTCGTCAACGAGCTGTACCGGGTGACGGCCGCCAGCCGGGGGAGAGTGGCTATCGGCAAGTGTGACCAGTTCCTCAACAGCGAGCCCTTCGATGCCGTCCGCCAGGCGCTGCGACATCTGGTGCGGCGCACGCTCGAGGAGGGCGAGGCGGAGATGGCCGATATGCGCGAGCGCCTCCAGGGCGAACTCGGGACGAACACCGCCGTCCTCGTCGAGGCCGTCCCCGACACCCGCGCGCTGGTGGACGAGCAACCTCCGCCCGCCCCGCTCCCCGCCTCCGAGTCCAGGAACCGCCTCACCCTGGTGCTCACACGCACGATCCAGGCCTTCGCGACCCCCGAGCGTCCGCTCGTCCTCTTCCTGGATGACCTGCAGTGGACCGACAGCGCCACGCTCCTGCTGCTCCAGGCACTCGCCCGGGATCCCTCCACCCGGCACCTGCTGCTCGTCGGCGCCTACCGCGATACGGAAGTCTCCTCGACCCACCCCCTCCCCCTGACACTCGACGAGCTGCGTGCCACCGGCACCTCCTGGACGCAGCTCCACCTGGTCCCCCTGGGCCTCGAGGATGTCGCCCGGATGGTGCACGAGGCCATCGCCGCGGACGCCGGACGCGAGCTGGAGCTTGCCCGCTTCATCCTCTCGAGAACGGGAGGTAACCCCTTCGCCGTCAAGGCGTTCCTCCGCATCCTCCATGGGCAGGGACTGCTCCGCTTCGACATGCGGAACCATCAGTGGGAGTGGGAACTCGCCCGCCTGGAGTCCCAGGCGCTTCCCGACGACATCGTCACGCTGATGGAGGCCGATAGCCGCCGGCTACCTCCGGAGACCCGCGACCTGCTCCAGCGCGCGGCCTGCCTGGGCGTGACGTTTGGCTTCCGCGACCTCATGGTGGCGCATGGGGCCACGGCCGGGGAGACGGCGCGCGCCCTGTGGACCGCCATCGAGCTGAAGCTCGTGCTGCCACTCGACAGGGACTACGTGCTGCTCGACCCCCAGGGCGGCGCGGCGGAGCCCACGGACCTGGATGTCTCCTTCCGCTTCGTGCATGACCGCGTCCAGCAGGTCTCCTATTCGCTCCTTCCCGAGGACGAGCGCGCCGCGCGGCATCTGGAGGTGGGCCTGCGCCTGTACGAGGATGCCCGCGCCACGAAGACGCTCGATGAGCGGGTGTTCGCCATCCTGCCGCACCTGGGCCACGCACCGGAGCGCATCGGCCCGGACTCGCTGCGGCTCGAACTGGCAGACCTCCACCTCGCAGCGGGACGCCGGGCGAAGAGTTCGGGCGCGTACCGCACCGCCTGTGCGCTCTTCCAAACGGGCGGTGTGCTCATCCCTCCAACCATCCGGGACCAGGAGCACGAGCGGACCTTCGCGCTCCAGAAGGAGCTCACGGAATCCCTCTATCTGGCCGGCGATATCGAGGCGGCGACTTCAGGCTTCTCCGCCCTGTGCGCCTACGCTCGCACCCCGATACAGCGCGCCAGCGTCCTCGTCCTGCAGGTCATCCTGGGGAATCTCGGCGCCCGGTACGCCGAATCGCTGGTGCTCGGTCTCGAGGGACTGCGCCTGCTCGGAATCGACATTCCCGACACACCCGATGACACCACCGTCGCCTTTGAGCTGCGGGAGGTGGCGTCCGCGCTGGAAGGCCGCGACCCCACGGAGCTGCTCGACCTGCCCCTGATGAGCGAGCCGAACGCACGCCTCGCCTCAGAGATGCTCAGCACCATCGTGACCTCCGCCTACCTGGTGTCTCTGAAGGTCTTCGTCCTCCTGGCGCTCCGGCACGTCCGGCTGAGTCTGCAACACGGAAACAGCCCCTTCTCCCCCTCCGGCTACGCCCACTATGGCCTCGTCCTCTCGACCGTTCTCGACGACCCCGCCGCTGGCCGACGGTTCAGCCAGCTCGCCATCGAACTCGCCATACGCACCCGGGACCCGATGCGGCACGCACGAGCGCTCTTCGCCCATGCGAGCTTCATCGATCATTGGACACAGAGCGCACGTGCCGGCCTCTCCCAGTTCGCCGAGGCCTACAAGCTCATGCTGGAGTGTGGGAACTGGCAACACGCGGGAATCTGCTTCACCTTCTTCGCCGCGCGACGCCTCGCCCTGGGAGAGCCCCTGCAGGAACTCCTGGCAGATAACCAGCAGTTCATCGACTCTCTTGGGGTCCACAAGGGTCCCGGCACCCTCTATACGCAATGGGCGCTCCAGCAAGTGTTGTTGCGGCTGACGGGCGCCCCGGAAGAGCCGCGACAGACAATCCAGCCCCCCCCTCTCCTGACACCAGCAACCAAGGCCTACGTCGCACTGGGGCAGCTCGAACAGCACTACCTGCTCCAGCAACCCGAGCTGGCGTTGACCATGGCGGAGGAGGTTGCCGCACTGAGGAGCGCCATCCCCGGGTTCTTCCAGCTGACCACGCACGCCTTCTATTATGCACTGAGCGCGGCTGCGGTGTACCCGTCGGCCAGCGAGAGTCGGAAGCAGGAGTTGCTCGCACTCATGGAGCAGCAGCGTGCGTATCTGGAGAAGTGCGCCCACCGCGCGCCGGAGAACTTCTCGCACTACCATCTGCTGGTCCGCGCGGAACTCGCCCGCATGAGGGGACAACACATCGAGGCGCACACCCTGTACGAGGAGGCCATCGCCACCGCCCGCTCCAGTGGCTTCACCAGCGTGGAGGCCATCGCGTGCGAACAGGCCTTCCGGTTCCAGGCGGACCTGAATCGTCAGCCCCTGGCCATCGCCTATCTGATCGAATCCCTCAACGCCTACGAGCGCTGGGGCGCCGCGGGCAAGGTCCATCTCCTGGTGGCCGAACAGGCTCAGCTCCTGCGCTCCTACAGCGGTGGTCTTGGGGCTTGGGATCACAAGCTCCAGCGACCAGGCCTCTCGGTGGCGCACCCCCTGGGTGGCGAGTACCCGGAGGGCCCCTCCTCCTCCGACCTGTCCAGCACCGAGTCGCTCCCCGAGGCGCTCGACGTGTCCTCGATGATGAAGGCCGCCCAGGCCATCTCCAGCGAGCTGCACTTTCCGCAGCTCGCCGCCAATCTCATCGACATCCTCATGGAAAGCACGGGGGCCCAGCGCGGCGTGCTGGTGCTCCAGCGGGAGGAAGACTTCTTCGTCGAGGCCTCAGGCGAGCTCGGCATCGGCAGCGGTCCCCTCGCTCCCGTGCAGCGCCTGGCGCACAGTGACATGCTCAGCCAGAGCATCGCCGAGCTGGTGCTGCACACCGGCAGCCCCCTCCTCGTCGACGATGCCTCCGCCCAGGAGCCCTACCGCGACGATCCCTACATCGTACGGCGCAACGTCCGCTCGGTGCTCTGCGCACCCATCCTCCACCGCAAGCAGATCCTCGGCCTCTTCTACCTGGAGAACAACCTCATCACGGGCGCCTTCAACGCCAACCGCCTCCGGGTGCTCGGCATGCTCTCGGCCCAGGCCGCCATTTCCCTGGAGAACGCCGGGCTCTACCGCAAGCTCGAGGAGTCCAACCGCACGCTCGAGCACCGAGTCCAGGAGCGCACGGAGGAGTTGCACCACAAGAACGCCGAACTCCAGCGCGCCCTGGAGCGCCTCAAGACCATGCAGGCGCAGATCATCACCCAGGAGAAGCTCGCCTCCCTGGGCTCGCTCACCGCCGGCATCGCCCACGAGTTGAAGAATCCCCTGAACTTCGTGAAGAACTTCTCCGAACTCTCGCTCGAGTTGTTACCCGAGCTGTCCGAGGTGGTGCAGCGAGCCCAGGCCACCACGAAGCGGGAGGAAATCGACACCCTGTTCAACGAATTGAAGCAGAACATCTCGAAGGTGCGCGAGCACGAGCAACGAGCCAGCCGCATCATCAATGGGATGTTGCGGCACGCGCGCAACAACCGGGGAGAACCGCAACCCACCTCCATCAACGCATTGGTGGAGGAGGCCATCCGGCTCGTTCAGCAGGGACTGCGCGCCAGGAGTCCTTCGCGCCACCTGTCCGTGGACATCTCATTCGATGAGGCCCTGCCTCAACTGCGCCTGGTGCCCGAGGACTTCCGCCGCGTCATCCTCAACCTGTTGGATAACGCCTGCTACGCGGCCCATGAGAAGGCCCAGCGGCCCGAGGCGCTCGAGCCACCCCGGCTGAAGGTGTCCACGCACTGGAGCGGGAGCGAGGTAGAGATCCGGGTGCGCGACAATGGCAATGGCGTCCCCGCGGCGGTGCGCGACAAGCTTTTCACGCCCTTCTTCACCACCAAGCCCACCGGTGAGGGAACGGGACTGGGCCTGTCACTCAGCCATGACATCATCGTCGTCACACTCGGTGGAAAACTGAGGATGGAATCCGAGGAGGGACAGTACGCGGAATTCACCATCGTGCTCCCGGGCGAACTCGCGCGTCCGTCCGCGTGATCGCAGATGGGGCTTTCCGTAACTCCGGCCCGGAGCCGCTCACGTCCTCGTCCACTTCTGGGGGTCATGAGGACTCGAGGGTGCGCTCCTGAAAGGCGGCGGCGAGGAAGCGCTCCACGGCCCAGGTGGTGATCTGTCCTCCCGGGCCCGCGGGGTTCGCATCGCAGCCGTGGGTGGCCCAGGGCAGCTCCAACTCGAGGTGGGGCACCCGGGCCTCCGTCAGGCGCCGGGCGAGGCGCCGGCTCTGCTCGGCGAAGACCAGCTCGTCCCGGGTCCCATGGACCAACAGCGTGGGCGGCGAGTTGGGGAGCACGAAGCCAATGGGCGAAGCCGCGTCGAAGCGCTCCTGCACCTGGGCGGGCGTTCCCCCGAGGTAGTCACTCAATGTCTTGGGGCTGTCCATCACCAGCGGGTTGGTGGGATGAGCCCAGCCCCAGTTGAGGTCCGAGGGCGCATACAGCGCGACGACCGCGCGGATCGCGGGCTCCTGAGCGGTATAGGCAGCCAGCAGGGCGAGCTGACCGCCAGCGGAGCGCCCGAGCAAGGCGATGCGAGAGGCATCGAGCCCCAGCCGGGAGGCGTTCTCCCGCAGCCACGCCAGGGCCGCGAGCACGTCATCCCGCTGGGTCGGGAAGGTGTGCCGGGGCGCGAGCCGGTAGTTGATCGCCGCGACGGCGATGCCCCGGGCGGCGAGATAGCTGTTCAGCCAGTCGAGCTGGGTGCTGTCACCGCTGTTCCAGGAGCCGCCGTGGACCACCACCACGAGCGGCTGGGGCTGGGGCATGCCGGGGCCTCGGTACAGGTCCAGTTGCAGCACATGGCCCTCGACTTCCCGGTAGGTGTGCCGGGTGGGCACCACCTTGGGCGTGGAGACCGAGAGCAGATCCCTCAGGACGAGGGGCGCGGTCCGGGCCGGAGCCCCGGGGAACGCGGGGGGTTGGACTGAGCCGAAGGACCGCGCGAAGCGCGCCTCCAGTCCCTTCACGTACCCGAGCGCCCGGCCCAGGGAGGAGAGCAGCAGGAGCGCGGCGAGCGCGGCCAGGCCCCATGCGATCCGCGCGCCGAGGCCCGCGCCGCCCGGCAGCAGCAACAAGGCGAGTGGAAGGACGGCCAGCACATGGCCCCACTCGGTCGCGGCCACGGCGGGCTTCCAGAGGGCCGCCACGGGGGCCTTGAAGAGTCCCAGCAGGCCCAGCCCGAACAGCGGGACGGAGAGAAGCAGACGAAGGGTGTCGAGAGATTCCACGGAAGTACGTTCCTCCAGGCCGGGCCTAGATGTTGATACGGGAGCTGACCGTCCGGATGTCCAGGCCCAGCGCGGAGAACTCGGAGGAGTGGGCGCGCAGCAATTGCACCAGCCGCGGGTGCACGTCGTCCTCCTCGTTGGCCAGGAGCAAGCCGTAGTTCGTCTTCGACAGCATCCAGGAGATCCACAGCATCTCGGTGGCCTCGTCCGGAGGTGGGGCCGTGTCCGGGTCGTCCACGGCCGGCAGGCTCCCGTTCTTCCCCCAGCGCAGCCCCAGGCAGGAGTACTGGACCTCGCCGGCGTCGTCCCACTGGAGGTTGTTGGCCCAGGCATGCCGGAAGGTCGCGAAGTAGATGACGTAGCGGCAGAGCTGCTTGAGCGCCTCCACCTCTCCAGGCTGAGGGGTATCGGTATGCGTCACCGCGCTCACGGCCCGGGGCGGCGGCTGGGCGGCCTTGTCCTCCAGGTCCATGCGCTCGGAGCGCACGAACCATGGAGCGTCCTTCCCCACCACCCGCGCTCGCAGGTAGCGGCACACGAAGGCCGGCACCGCGTGGGCCACGAGCTCGTCCGAGAAGCGGCGTACCTCCCTCCACTGCGCCACGACCGCGTCACCGTGCTCGGCGAAGAAGGCGTCGACGTGCTCGCCGAGCAGCTTCCAGAAGAGTTGCGCCGCGTGGGCGTAGCGGTGCCCCTCGCACACCGGCGTCGCGGGCGCGAAGCCCCGCCAGTCGTAGCTGCCCATCAGGTGCAGCAGCCGCGTCTCGATGCCCTTCTCCGTCAACGCGCTGGCACGGGTCACGTAGCCACTCGGCCCGACCAGGAAGCTGTTGGCGGACTGGTTGATCAGCACCACCTCCCGCAGGTGGGGCAGGAGCAACCAACGCAAGGGATTGCGCCTGAGGTTGCGGTGCGCGGCGATGGCGTACTGCTCGACGTTGAAGTGGCACTGCCCGAGGTGGTTGCCCAGCTCGGTGTCCAGCGTCGCGCTCACCCGTGCGATGCGCTTGGCGGCCTCCCAGTCCGCGCCATCCGCGGGCGTGAAGACACGGCGTGTGAGCGGCGACCCGGGCGCCGTCGCTCCCGGCTCCCGCAGCCCCAGGAGGATGCGCACGGGCAGCACCCTGCCCTCCTCCAGCCGCAACCGCACGTCGACGTCGGGCAGGCAGTGGACGCCGTCCTGCTCGTAGGCATTCCAGGGGAAGTAGATCCGGAAGGAATGAGGATCGTCGGGGAGCTCGGGATCCCGGTCCAGGATCGTCGCGAACATGCCATTGAGCAGGCGTTCGCCGAAGAAGGCATCCCCGCGCGAGGAGCCCGGAGCCTGGCGCTCCATGCGGACGGTCATCGACTCGGGGTAGTCGGCCTGCAGCGACTCCAGGCTGGGAACCCGCCCCAGGCGGATCTGAAGCAGGTGCTGGCGCTTGATGAGCTCGATGGGATTGACGGCCTTGAGCATCGCCAGGGCACGCCCCGGGGCGTAGGCCGTCGGAGGAGTGCCCTCCTCGTTGATGAGCAGCCGGGCCAGGGGCGTCATCGGATCGTATTCCCAGTAGGGCAACCGGAGCGTGCCGAAGTCGTGGTGCAGCCCGCCGTGGTTGTCGGGGCCTCGCTCCGAGCCGATGCGCCGCCAGCTCTCCACCACCCGCCCGTCCTTGCGGAAGGTGTGCTGGGGCTCGAAGAAGCGCAGTTCCAGATCCGGCAGGTCCCCTGCCCCCGCGTCGGCGGGATCGTAGCGGATCGAGAAGTACCCCTCGGCGTCCGTGAACCCCTCGCCCAGGAAGTCATCCGGAGCGCCCGGATCCCGGTCCCACAGCTCGACCTTCAGGTGGTGCAAGGGAATGGGGCCCTGGGGGCCGTCCTGCTCGAAGACGAGGCGTCCGGTGGCGACGGCGGGCAGCGTGGCGGGGTCGCGGACGGCCCGGGGGCGAACGCGCGGGGCCAGCTCGCGGCTGACCGCGGCGCGCTCCTCGGGGCCCAGGCCCGCGTACCACCGGGCCAGCTCGGCGGGCGCGAGGAGCTCTGATTCGCTGGCCCGCTTCCCGAGGCCCAGGAAGGACAGCAGGCGGCGCAGGGGGTCACGAGGGGTGGAGCTCATGTCGATCCTTCAGCGCGCGACGAACCGCGTCTGGACACCCTTGGGCAGCACCACGCCGAAGAAGAAGCCTTCCTCGAAGGGCTCCGTCGACTGGACCTGGACCCTGGCGCGCGCCGCGATCGTCGCCACGGCCGTGCGCAGGAACACCATGGCGAAGTCGGTGGCCACGCACATACGAGGGCCTCTGCCGAACGGAAAGAAGTGGCCGCTGCCAATGGGGTCACGCGCCAGGCCCCCGTCCAGCCATCGCGTGGGTTCGAAGCTGTCCGGGTTGGACCAGTGCCGGGGATCCCGATGCAGGTACTGGTTGGAGATCATGATCGTCGTCCCCGCGGGCAGCGTGGCGCCGGCGAACTTCATCTCCGCGGCCGGGCTGCGGGTGAAGACACGCACGGCGGGCAGCAGCCGCAGCGCCTCGAGGGTGACGGCCTCGACCCAGCGCGCGGCGTTCAAACGCTCCAGCGTGGGCGGCCCCGAGGCGAAGTCGGCCGCCTCGGCCGCCAGACGCGCCTCGGCCTCGGGGTGCTTCTGGAGCTGGTGGAACACGCCCACCAGACTGGTGCTCGACGAGAAGACCCCGCCGTAGAACATCAGCGCGACGTGACGCGACAGCCACTTGTCGTCGAAGCCGGGCATCTCTCGCAGCATCCACGACATCAAATCCACGGCACCCGGCCTGGGTGACTCGCGTAAGGCGGTGAGGCGCTCCTCGAAGAACCGGTAGAATCGCTCCTGGGCCTGCTCGAAGCCCTTGGGCAGCGAGACGAACCGCAAGGGAATCTTGGCCTGGATGCGAGCGTCCGCTCCCCTGGCGAGCATCATGAAGTCCTCGTACACCGAGTCCGGTGGCACCTCGCCCATGCCGGCGACGGCGAAGACGTCGAACGTCAGCCGGCGCAGCACGGGCGCGAGATCGACCGTCTCCCCCCTGGCGATGAGCGCATCCACGGCCCGCGCGACCGCCGCCTGCATGGGGGCGACCTGGGCGGCCAGCCAGTCCGGAGACCAGCCCTGGACGAAGGGATCCTGCCGTCGTTTGAGGGCCCAGTCCCCCCGATGCTCCGCGATGAAGACCGAGTGCTCCGTCGTGGTCGGCGTGAGCTCCTGGCGAAGCGAGCCCTTCTCGAACTCCGTCTGGCGCGAGCCGAGCACCTGCTCGATGAGCTCGGGATCGTTGAGCACCAGGGCCGGAGTGCCGCCCAGCCAGATCAGGGTGACACCGCCATATTCACGGCCATACCGGGCGCAGACATTCCAGGGCATGGAGCCGAGGAAGTCTCCCGCCGTGCCGATGATTCCAGGCTGAGGGCCGGGCAGGGACTCCAGGCCCTTGCGCCGGGCACCAAAGAACAGATTGAAGAGGCCTCGCGACAAGACGTTGGGCACGGGTGGGCTCCTTTCTCAGACAGTGATGCCGCAAGGAATCTTGTCGGCTTGAAGAACGGTGTAGGGCACGTCGCGCTTTGCGTTGCGGGCCTTCACCGCGTCGAGCTGGGCACGCAACCGCTCGTAGAGCCGCTCCCGGACGGCGAGGAACCCGGGCTCCTGGAAGTAGGTCTCGCGCCACCCTCCCTCGTTGAGCAGGAACTCCTCGTCCTCGCCGAAGCTGGCGAGCGCGCGTCCGATGGCGATCTGCCAGAGCGTCTGGGATTGGGTCGGAATCATCTCGGGGATGTCTTCCATGCGCAGTTCCCCCTTCTGTGCCGGGGGAGGCCTGCGCATGCACAGCGGCGCGTTGGGGACGAAGGCGTAGTGCTCGTACTGGAGGTAGTTCACCGCCGCGTGGTGGACACTGCCCGTGTAGAGCACGATGGTCAGGATGTCGACGAGGTCCGCGACACGCTCGAGCCTCGCACAGGGCAGCTTGTCGACGGGGATGCCGTGCTCGATGAGATCGGCCCACCAGGCCTGCATCTCGGTATCGTTCACGAGGTCGGCGTCGGACGGGTAGAAGGGGGCGAGCACGCCGCCCACGTACTCCTCGAGCGCGTCCCACAGCGGCAGGGCATCGTCCCGGTACGGGTAGTCGGGCAGGACCGCCGGGTCGAGCACGCCCCGGCGCTCGAAGTCCAGGCGCGGCTTGTTGTCCGTCAGCTTCCAGCGCTGGAAGCCCTTCTGGCCCAGCTTGATGTGTCCCTTGTCCGGACCACCGGTGGCGATGATGTCGTCGAACACGCCGCCCTCGTCGAGCAGACCCTTGCGCGCTCCATTGTTGATGGCGAGGGTGTAGCGGAAGTGGCGGCGCATCAGCTTGTAGACGGGGTGGGGATCCGGCAGGTTGCGCATCGTCGCCATGACGAACGGCTCCACCACGAAGTGCGTGCGCAACGCGTGCACGACCATCTGGTGGGCATTGCCCTCGCTGCAGCGCAGGTAGATCTTCGCGGCGAGCCAATCCGCCTCGGAATCGTTCGGGGTGAACACGGGATCCTTCGCCGGATCCCGGCCCAGTTGGATCGCGAGCGGACGCAGCCGTTGGGAATCCTCGAGGTAGAGCAGGCACCGGGACGGGGGCGCCCAGCGCCGCTCCTCGACCCCGTGCTTGTCCACCTTGCGGAACATGGGAATGCCCTCGAGCACCTCGAAGTCGATCAAGAACACCCGCCGGGCCTCGAGCGCCCCCGCCAGCGAGGTCCCCGGCGACAGGAGCCCCCGGACCTCGTGATCCGTGAGCGGCATGCCCTCGGGCAGGGCGGTGATGCTGGTGATGTAGAGCGGATTGACGCCCTGGACGGCCTGCCGCGCGAACTCGTGGTCGTCCTGCCACCGCTCGGCGAGCTTGGGCAGCTCCACGTATCTGAGAATGCCGAGCGTATCCACCAACCCATTCCAGGCGTTGACCAGCAGGGGCAGGTGCAGCCGGATGGTGGCCATCGTCTTGGCGATGACGCCCTCGTAGCTGCCCTCGGTCAGACCCCGGTAGAGCTCGTCCTTGGGCAGCGGACGCTCCTCGCTGATGTCGAGCGCGCCGGGCAGCTGGGCGGTCGCCTCGGCGGGGCGCCAGGGGTACATCTTCTTGCGGTTCTCGAGCTGCGCGCGGCGGGCTTCCAGCGCGCGCGCGTGACGCACGTTCCGCTGCAGCCCGGCCGAACCCTCGAGGACCTCGGCCGTCGAGTTGCCCAGGATCCAGCGGTAGTACGGGAAGTGCCAGCTTCCATCACCCGAGGTGACATGGGCGAAGTCGAGGAGCCAGTCACCCGCCAGCGCCGCGGAGTTGGTGAAGCGCAGCAGGAGCAGCTCACCGACATCCCGGGTCTCGAGCGTATAGACATCCTCCGCTCCCGCCTCGAAGTCGTTGTGGAAGCGCTTGTCCAGGACATGCGGCTCGCTCTCTCCCAACGAGCCCACCAGGACAACACTGATGTCGGCATCCGTCCCTGACCCCAGACGAGCGCCCGTCCGCACCTTGATCTTGTATTCCACGCTCATGGCGTCCGCCCTGGTGCAGGCCCCATGCCGGTGTCCGCACCGCCTCATCACGAGCACCACGGCGCCAGCGTCCCCCACGCCGCGCGACTGACATGTCACCTGACACGACAGTTGACACGGGCTGACACGTCAGAAGCCGTAACGGGGGTGTTTCTGGATGGCGCTCCGGCGCGGCCCGAAGGCATGCTTCCTGGAAGATGAACGACGACGAGTTGCTGGAGAAGACGCTGTACGTGGCCAGGGAAGCGGGGATGCTCCTGCTTCGCAAGCAGGGCTCGGTGCTCCCGTTCGGACTGACCCTCGACCCGGCGGGCGACAACCCACGGACCTATTTTCCCCGGGACCAACTGCCACGCGCCTCCTGGGACGAGCTGCTCGAGGCCACCCTCGCGCATCTCGAGCGCAGCATCGGCGCGGGCGGCATCGGGGCGATCGCGCTCGTCACCACGCTCGAATCCGGAAGCCAGTCCGGCATGGGCGTCCAGGTCGAGACACGCGCCTCCGCGCTGTTCCTCGTGTACCCCTACACCGGAACCGGGCAGAACCGGAGTCTCGGGGAGCCCCAGACGGCGGAGGGGTTGCTCGTTGAACCGCTCCTGGCCCCATAGAGGGTGAGGAACGCCACCGGACGGTCAGGTCTCGGGCTCGTACCGTGGCGGCCCGAGTGACGCCTTGCTGATCGGCCTGCTCGTTTCGCGCACCCTCTCGGGCTTCGTGGGCGCGCATCTGGGTTGGCGCGGCGTGTTCTTCGTGGCCTCCAGTGCCATGTTCGCGCTCGCGGTGCTGCTGCGGCTCGCACTGCCACGCTACGAGTCACCCACGCGCCTGTCGTATCCGCGGCTGCTCCACTCGGTGTGGGAGCTGTTTCGCGGCCTGCCCGAGCTGCGTGCGATCGCCCTGACCGGCGCGCTGATCTACGCGGCGCTCTCGGCCTTCTGGGCCTCGCTCGCCTTCTATCTGGAAAGCGATGCCTTCCGGATGGGCCCGGAGACGGCGGGCATGTTCGGACTGATCGGCGCGGCCGGGGCGCTCGCCGCCAACCTGACCGGCCGCAACGTGGAGCGCATCGGTGCCCGGCGGATCGTGCAGGGATGCATCCTGCTGATGCTGTTGGCCTGGATGGTGTTCGCGGGCCTGGGCGCCACGTGGGCAGGGCTCATCACCGGCGTGCTCCTGTTGGATCTCGGCGCGCAGGCGGCGACGGTCTCGAACCAGACCGACCTCTACCGCATCCACCCGGAAGCGCAGACACGGCTCAATACCATCTACAAAGGCTATTATTTCGCCGGCGGCGCGTGCGGCTCCTGGCTCGGCACGGCCGCATGGGAGCACTTCGCGTGGCGCGGCGTCTGCGCGGTGGGGGCGATGTTCCTGCTGCTCGCCTTCGCGTGGGAGCGCCTGCGGCCCGCGGCGCACGCGGCGACGGCCACACCGGCGCCCCTTCCCCGGCCAGCGACGTAGTGCTGACATGAGAGTAGACTGGGGCGCCATGAAAGCCCCGCACCGCGAAGTGCTCTACGGCGGGTTGGAGGGCGAGCCCGGAAGGCGTCGGACAACACATGAGTCGCTACCGCCAGAACGTTCTCGAATTGATGGAGCAGACCCTCTCCGGATTGCCCCGGTTCGAGCGCGCGCTCGACTTCGGCTCCGGCGATGGCTGGTTCGCCCATGCCGTCTCGGAGCGGGGATGGGCCCGGGAGGTGGTGCCCGTGGACGTCCAGCGCCGCGAGCGGGTGCTCGTCGAGCCCATGCTCTACGATGGACGGACACTCCCCTTCGCGGACCGCGCCTTCCCCCTGGTCTACAGCATCGACGTACTCCACCACGCACCTGACCCTCTCGGGACGCTCGAGGAGGTGCTGCGCTGCACGGGCGAATACTTCCTGCTCAAGGACCACACCTACCGGAGCCAGGCCGGCTACCTGACGCTGTGCCTGCTGGATGAACTGGGCAACCGGCGCTTCGCGGTGCCCTCGCGCTACCGCTACCAGCGCGAGTGGGACTGGATACCCGTCCTGGCCCGGGCGGGGTTCGCGCTCCAGAAGTTCATCCATCCCGCCGCCTGCGAGCGGGGCGTGCTGCGGGTGTTCAACACGTTCCAATTCATCGGCCTGTGGAAGCGCGTCTCGGCGGATGCTGGAGCTCGCTGAAACCCTGGGGGCCGGGCCGCGCGTCACTGCCCTGGGAGCCGGAACACACGTACGTAGTCCACCTCCATGGCCGCGGGAATCGTCGCGGCCAGGTTGCCATCGCTGTAGCCGGTCGCCGTCTCAAGGCCCGTGTACCCATACGTGGAGTAGCGAGGGAAACCACCGCCGAAGGCCAGGTTGAGATGAATCGAGTGCTCGTAGGCGAAGACAGTCGAGAGCGGGCTCGTGGGCGGGTTGTTCGGGAAGATGCTGGTCAAGCTCCGATCGAACACCTTGGAGCCATCCGGGCGGTAGCGATAGAGATTCCCGTCGGCATCCAGGTAGCGCATGGGCTTTCCATCGACGTACCAGGTGATTCGCTCGGGCTGCCAGAGGAAGCCGTAGCGCACGAACCGCGTGCTGGTCTCACCGTCCACGAAGTTGCTCGGAGTCAGCTGAGGGCCGAAGTTGCTCGAGCCCTGGTAGGAGTCTCCCGTCCGCACGTTGTACATCGCGGCGGACGAGGTGTTGCATGACGCTCGACCGGTGCACGCGTAGTGGAAGGTCCCATGTGTCAGGTCGGGGCGCGCGCCGAGCAGCTCGGTGACGTCGAACTCACCGTAGGCGGGCCAGGTCCCCGGTGTGGAGCCATCGCCGGGTCCGACCAGCCAGAAAGCCCCCCAGTAGGGGTTTCCCTTGGGCATCTTGATGCGCGCCTCGGTGTACCCATACCGGAACTTGAACTTCAGCGGTCCGCCCTGGTTGCGGGTCGTGAGGAAGCCGGACGTGAAGTAGTAGGTCCGGGTCCCCGTATCGGGGTTGGCCGCGCCGCAGGTCACCGTCTCGCGGCGCGCGGTGATCTTCAGGGTGCCACCCCCGACGCTCACGTTGCGAGCGAAGTAGCACTGATCTTCGTTGTTGCCGCTGCCGTAGTTGGAGTTCTCGAACGTGTTCCACTTGGACGAGTCCACCGTGCTGTTTTCAAACTCATCACCCCACACCAGGCTGTAGCCGGGGGGCGCATCAGCCGAGCCGAGCACCGGCGGCTCTCCATCGGCCATCAGGAGCGAAGCGCCGCCGGGGTGGGCCTCGGTCTCGGGCCGTGGAGACCCACCACAACCTCCGCTCGTGACGAGACACAGGGCCGCCGCCATCCAGGGGCTCAAGCTCCAACCGCCACGAAGAAGTCGCGAGTGATGCATACCGGGCCTCCCAAGGCAAAGCACTCCCTTACAACCGACGCTCCAGCATGTAAATCATTTTATACTTGTTTTGCTTGAATTCATCGTTATAGTCCAGCGGAGGGCTCGCATCCGAGTAGAGTCGAGCGCCATGAAAGCCCTGCACCGCAAAGAGCTCTACGGCTGGTCCGTCTTCGACGAGGCGCGCAACCTGGACTTCCACAGCGTCCTGTGGGTGCGCCCCGAGGGCAACGTGGTCATCGATCCGCTCCCGCTGTCCACGCACGATGCCGCGCACCTGCGCTCGCTCGGAGGCGTGGCCTGGGTGGTGGTGACCAACTCGGACCATGTCCGCACCACCCGCGAGCTGGTCTCCGCCTTCGGCGCGAAAGTGGCCGGCCCCCGCGCCGAGGCGGAGAGCTTTCCTCTCCGATGCGACCAGTGGCTCTCCACGGGCGAGGAGCTCGTTCCCGGGCTGGTGGCGGTGGAGCTGCACGGCTCCAAGACGCCCGGCGAGCTGGCCCTGCTCCTCGAGGACACGACGCTGGTGACGGGGGACCTGATTCGTGGCCACGTGGGCGGACGGCTCAACCTCCTGCCGGAGGCGAAGCTGAAGGACCCCGTCCAGGCCCGCGCTTCGGTGCGCGAGCTGCTCGCACGAGGGCCGCGCATCGACGCGGTGCTGGTGGGCGATGGTTGGCCGGTGTTCCGCGGCGGGCGCGCGGCCCTGGAGGAACTCTCGCCACCCGGTGCCACGGCCGTGCCATGAACAGCTCAAGGTAGGGGCCGGATTCCTCCTTCATCAGGACCCTGCCCCGAAGCCGTTCCCAATTGAACTTCAATTCTTCTGCGTGCTTGTTGAACTCTTCCCTTGGGTTCATCGGTTGCACCTCCACTTCCGTTCCACTTGATGGAGAAGGCACTGCACGTGGCCAGGGAAGCGGGACTGTTCCTGCTTCGCAAGCATGGCTCCGTGCTCCCGTTCGGGCTGCCCCTCGACCCGACGGGCGACCATCCAAGAACCTATTTTCCCCGGGACCACCCGCCCCGCGCCTCCTGGGACGAGCTGCTCGACGCCCCCCCTCGCGCATCTCGAGCGCCGCATTGGCGCGGGCAGCATCGGAACCGGGCGGAGCCGGAGCTTCGGCGAACCCCAGACAGCGGAGGGGTTGCTCGTCGGACCGCTCCTGGCGGGAGAAGTGTCAGACAACTCGTAGGCGTTCTTGCCCCGCTTCACCCCTTCCCCCTGCGCGCTTCACCCCTTCCCCCTCCTCGCACCCATCCCGGTTTCCCCCTCGAACAAGCCCTTACCAGTTGGCCCCTCACTGGATTGTCTTGTTCGCAGTTTCTAGATCTGAAGTGCAGCCAATTTCGGCTGCGTCCTCGGAAAGAAGGAGCAGGATCATGAACGAGAACGAGATGGACCCGAAGAAGCTAGACCCGAACAAGGAGACCATCCAGAGCCTTTCGGATGAGGCCCTGAAACAAGTCGTCGGCGGCTCTTGGGGGGGTGGACGAGGTGGCCGGGGTGGACGAGGTGGCCGGGTGGACGAGGTGGCCGGGTGGACGAGGTGGCCGGGGTGGCCGCGGAGGGTATTTTTACGACGACTAGCGACAGGGCCGCTCGCCTGCCGGGACAGTGACCGCCTGCGTGGAGAGGCGCAGTGCGGCCCACACGGCCGGCGGCGAAGGTGTCAGGCGGCGAAGGTGTCAGGCAATTCGTAGAGGACGCCGGGAGCGCGGGCGCGTGACCCACCGAGGTGCCGCTCGGGTCTCGCACAGGCGAGAGACCGCGAGGCCCGGCCCGGAGCCACTCACGTGCTCCTGGTAGGCCTGGGCCATCTTCGCCTGGAAGCGCTGGGCATAGCCATCACAGAAGTTCTTGTAGAGCGTGCCGGTGGCCCCTTCGGCCAGCACCGCGCAGCCTTCGCCACACGAGGTGGCATAGCGGCACTTGCGGCACACGGGTTGGACACCACGTTGCGCCCCCGCCACGCATGCAGGTGCCACACGCACCTTCCGGGCTCCTCGAGGTGCGCGGCAGTGTCTCCCCCGAGCCGTCCCAGGTGGCGCTGAGCGGTATCGGCACCGCCATTCCGGACGCGGGAGTGCCGGACGCGGGAGCGCCGGACGCGGGAAGCGGACCCGTCGTGGACCCCCCGACCGGGTGTGGATGCCAGAGCGATCTCCCGACTGGTGGGGCGACGCTCTTCGGGTGGTTGCTGCTCTCGCTGGCTGGTTTCGCACGGTCGCGCTCCCGCTCGATGCGCTGACGGGCCCGACGGGAGCGGACCACGGGCACCTACGAGTCGTCTGACACCTTCCGGGCGCGGACCACCCTCCAGGCGGCGGCCTTGCCCTGCGTTGGCTTGCACGTCGAGCGCGACGCCATCGACCCAGACACGTGGCCGCCGTCCTCCGCGGGCATGGGACTTCCTTAGCTTGGTCGCCAGAGCAATGCCGCTCGCCGCGTCAGGATCTCTTCAGATTCGAGGGAGATCTCCATCCCCCTCATCCGAGCCAATCTCAATAGCGCACTGCTGTCCGTTTGAAGCGTCAACCGCACGGGCAGCGTGCTTCGCAGCATCAGTCCGCTCTCGACCGCATGGCGCAAGGCAGCGAACCGTCTACTCGACAGAGCGTGGAGCGAAGCATGAACGAGCTCGGCGTCTTTGTTCGCGATCCCCCGCACACCGTTCCACACATCATCCCTCGGATGAACAAGACCCCATTCGATCCACTCGGCCCACGAATCTTCTAGTTCGTCGGCCGCGCGTTCGAACTCTCGGCCGTACAAGAGGCAAAGATGCCGGGCAAGAATCATTGTCGCGGCGGAGAGTTCGATCCCTGGAGGTTCGCGATCGAGGAAGCGCAAGCGGAACTCGGCCACTGCTGCATTGTCGTTGGCTACGATCGCTTCCAGCAGGCCACCCAGCAAGAGATCGCAGAGAACCATGAGGTATTCGCCGGCTTGTGGGCGATCACTGCCGGACCAGAGAGCCGCTGGCGCATCGGAGCGAATGAGCGCGAGCCACGCGTGGAAGTGGCTCGCGAGAAGCTGTTGCACCTCGGCGAGATCGCGCTCCTCCATGAGGAACATCGCTCGGGCCTGCGATTCAAGCCGCTGCAGCTCCGCCACTGGATCACTGGGCGCCCAGGGTTCACGGCCGAGCTGCTCGAGTTCCTGCGCTGCGAGTGCTCGAAGTCGAGATTCAAGCGCCAGAGTCATGAAGTCCACCGGCTCCCTTCACACTATTACTGAGCATTGATGCGCGCATACACCCAGTCAGCGCCCAATGCGCCTGCCGCTCCGAGCACCAATTCTTGCTTAATCTATGACCGTGTTTTCATGTATTGGCAGGCGCCTCGGGAGCTTTAACTTGTTGCCATGGCTGGGCGAGTGTTTGCCCAATGCGGAATGGAGGGAGTGTGACAACCGGAGCGCCAAGCTGCGCACATGAGTTCTGAACAAAGGTTCGGAGATACGGCCAAACATGGATCATTCCGTTTGTTTGTGCAAACAGTTGAAGATCATCATCCGAAAATTCAGAACCTTGAACGATTGAGTACATCGCGATCGCGTGATAGCGCATACGCGCCGCGATGACGGGTGGATCTCCCTTGGTACGCAACTTGACGTCGAAACGAAAGATGGCAGCAAACTCTGATTGAGCAGACGACGGGTTCCTTGAGAGCTGGACTACCACGTCCATTTCTGGAGTGATTTCTACTCCGTTTTCAGAAGGAGGCTGTACGAACTCAGCCTCCAAGTGAGTCGGTCTTAGTTCTTGAAGGACGAAAATATTCGCCATTCTCGCTAGGGTTTCGCGCTGGACTTGATTCATGCCGCAGCCTCCAAGAAAGATGCTGGAATGGGAGCGTACTCGAGCTTTGAATCGAGAGTCAGGTGGGTGGTTTGCGCCGGCGCCTCGTTCGTATTGGGAACCGAAAGGAACAGCTGCAAATGCGTATGGCTAGTCCAAGACCATGAGTGCTCGGATAGTTCGACGTGTACTTGGCTACAAGCTGAAGTCTTGACCTCTGCTGGAGCAACGCAGCGCCATGCATTGCGCAACTCTTCGACTCGCTCGGGGGCTTCCGCGAGCAGAATGAGCGCGGCCGTAAGTATTGGGCTCACATCCTTACCGGTCTTAATCTTTGATAAATAGCCAGCAGAGAGTCCAAGCAGGGGTTCCAAATCCCACTGGCGCAGCTTTGCCGCCTTCAATTTCCGGAGTGCAGAATTGGCCCTCTTAGAGAGTTCACGCCGGTACGCCTCTGCGAGTGCGGCATCGAGTGTGTGGGTCGATTCCTCGTCGAGCCACTCTGCGCCACAAGCTTCACACGTCGGAATCTCCAGGGTCGCGGGGAGTTCAAGATCCGGAATGTTCTTGAACGCAGCACGACGGCCCGGTTTTGCCACCGGCTTGACCTGCCCTCGCCCGCACTGTGCACACTTGAAGTTTTTCATGGGATCCTCCTACCAGCAAGGTTTGAGCAGTCCGCCATTGCGCTCAAGTTCCTTCTCAAGGCGGTGAAACGAGACGCAGAAGACCAAGCGACCATCCTCTTCTTCCCGGATCATGAGTTTCGCGTACCAAGTTCTTCGATGCCTGAGTCCCATGGACTTGGCGAGAGGACTGGAGACCGTGAGCCCGTAGACGTCGTACTCAAAACCATCTGGCAGTACATCTTTGTGCGCAAAATCGTCCCCTGTGAGTTCCAGCAACCCGCGCCGGATGAGTTCACGGGCTTTTGAGTAATCGCCGACGACCGGAATGACCGTCTCCTCACAACGCTTCCGCTCAAAATGGAAGTTGCCTGCCCGCACAAGTTCCTGCACGTGCTCAAGAGGGTAGAGCGGTTTGGTGGGACGTTGGCTCACAGCCCACAAGCTAACTTGGACTCAGTCCAAATTCAAGTCTGACGGGAACAGTAAGGATCTAGTAAATTCAATGGGTTATAAATGATGGTGGTAGATAACTCCCTTCCCTACTCCCCAGGGCGACAAGCGAGGAACTGCTCCGAGCGAAGCTGCCAAGGTGATGACGGGAAGAAACTACAGCCACACTGTAACGACTCATCCACAACCAGGGAGGTTTCGTCGAATTTGTGACGCACCGCCACATGGCTCCAATGGACAACGAATCGTACGCTGGCTCGTCGGATAGCCGGGGGGGAGTACGAATGCCCTGCTTCGCTCAAGGTACTTGCACTGTTACAAGGGTTTCTCACGATCTCTCGTGTGTGAGCGTTGCTGCCTGCGGGGGACAAAGAGCGCGTTGACTGGGCCTCTGGGCTAGCCAGGGCTGAAACGCTTGGCCTGCGAATAGTGACTGGCTGCCTGCCGGGTAGGCAACGTGTATGAGGCTGACAAGGAGAGCGATATCGTCTTCTGGATTCAAGCCAGAGGCCCTGCTCCGCGAGGAGGCGGTCCTGGCCGGTGAGGACGAGCACCACGGCGACGACCAAGCGCAGCAGTGCCATAACACCAGCGGAAATGAACAGGGGCCAGAGCAAGGTTGGCCCAAGCGCATCCCGCCATCCCTGTGCTGTTCGTACGCGCGCCCTAGGGTTTCAGCAACCACCCGGGTGCCAATGATGTTGGTGAGAATCCCGCTCGCCCTGAGTTCGAACTTCACCACAACCCTGGTCCGAACCACTCCGAACACGGTGACGATGAGCGAGTTGCGCATCCGAGTCCTGTCACCCAGCCGCTTCCAGTTGATGTTGGAGAAGCTCCCCCACCTGGGTGAAGTAGAGGAGGATGTCCAGCAAGTGCACTTATCAGGACGGATAACGTCGGCAACCCTTGGGCAGAGGGGGCGCGCAGGCCTCGCATACATTGCGCACGCCGACCTGCTCGGGACGCAGCACTCACACGGTACGATAGCGCACAAAACAATCCGATTACCAGGCGCTCGCCGACCTCATCTCGCTGTGGCGTCCATGAGACCACGCGTCCTCCACGAAGCGGCTCGTTCTCGAGCTCGGATTCCGGAAGGCCCAGTGCTGGGCCGGCCCGAGCTTCGGGAATGCCATCGCAGAGGACCATGAGGTACTTGCCTACCTGTAGACGATCACTGCCGGACCAGAGAGCCGTCGGTACATAGGAGCGAATGAGCGCGGGCCACGCTCGGAGATGGCTCGCGGGAAGCTGTTGCATCTCGGCGAGATCGTGCTCCTCCATGAGGCACAGCGATTGAGCCTGCGATTCCAACTGCTGTCGCTCCCCACTAGATATCAAGAGCCCAAGGTTCATGACCGAGTTGCTTGAGTTCCTGCGCTGCGGGAGCCCGAAGTCGAGATTCAAGGCGCCAAAGTCATGAGATCCGCTGGCTCCCTGTACACTGTTATTGAGCATTGATGCGCGCATACACCCAATCAGCAGGCATCAGCGAGTCCGCGACGAAAGAAGCTAAGCTCTCAAACAGCCAAAGAGAGCCGATGCCCTCATTCGGGGTGATTCTCCCGTGATTGCGTGGCGGCGCACTGTTCAGGATGCGCGACGTGCTGGCCGTAGAGGTCGTGCCGAAGTACCGCACCGCTCGAAGCCGGACACTCCAGGAGCGGACCCCACCTCGGCCCCCCGTGGAGCCGGTGAGGGTGTTTACAGCCGGGCCCACCTGAAGTAGGGGGCGGACATGCCCATCCTCGCCCTCGTCCGACACGGACAGTCCCTGTGGAACCATGAGAACCGCTTCACCGGCTTCGTGGACGTGCCCCTGACCGAAAAGGGCCGCGCCGAGGCCCGGCAGGCCGCCCAGTCCCTCCAGGGCCTCGGAATCAAGTTCGACGTCGCCTACACCTCCGCCCTCACCCGCGCCCAGGAGACGCTCGCCATCATCCTCGAGTCGCTCGGCCAGCGCGTCCCCGTCATCCGCGACGCCGCCCTCAACGAGCGCCACTACGGCGACCTCCAGGGCCTCAACAAGGAAGACGCCGCCAAGCGCTGGGGCGACGATCAGATCAAGATCTGGCGCCGCTCCTACGACGTGCCGCCCCCCAATGGCGAGTCCCTCGAGATGACCGCCAAGCGCGTGCTCCCCTTCTATGATCGCGGCATCAGCGGCGACCTCCGCCTGGGCAAGAACGTGCTCGTCGTCGCCCACGGCAACTCCAACCGCTCGCTCGTGATGAAGCTCGACAAGCTCTCCGGTGAGCAGGTCATCGGCCTGGAGCTCGCCACCGGCGTGCCGCTCGTCTACGAGATGTCCAAGGAGTGCGAGGTCATCAAGAAGCACGCCTGAGTCCCCAGGCGCCGGGGGCCCCGCGAGGGCCCCCCTCCGTCCGGCTCAGCCCAGCAGCGCCACCAGCCCCATGAGTCCGATGACGAGGAAGTAGAGCGACTCGCCGGCGATGAGGCCTCCGCCCACCAGCGACGTCGTGCTCATGTCCTCGGGCAGCACCTCGCCCTCGCCTGGAGAGCCGGCCGCTGCGGGCGGCGCGCGCCGCGACAGCGTGTTCCACAGCGACGACAGGCTGCCACCCACGCCGAACCACAACGCCACCGGCAGGTTGACGAAAGCGCCCAGCGACGAGGCGTAGGGGCTGGACAGCACCACCGCATCCATCACCCACCCCACCGCGAAGCCCGCGCGCGAGCCCTGGACGAAGCGCTGGTAGCGCCCGTCGCGCTTGAGCAGCTTGCGCGCCACCTCGATGAGCAGGCCCAACGCGAGGCCGAAGAGCAGCGCCTTCACCGAGTAGTCCGACAGCGTGCCCAGGCCGCGGATGGCGCCCACGAGCTTGTATGTCATCGCCGAGCCCCATTGCCCCACGGGCTGCGTCGGGTCATCGAGCTGGTTGATGGCGAGCACCGGATAGGCGCTCATGAACACGCGCGCCAGCCCCACGCACAGCACCGCGCCCATCACGATGCCCACCACCTGGTAGCGGAACTGGAGGGTGCGGTCCGTGCCCAGGCGCCAGCCCGTGGAGCGGTCCTGCTGCATGTCACTGCCCACCGAGGTGCAGATGAGCAGGATGCTCGCGGACATCAGGCCCACCAGCGGATCCTTCAACCCCAAGAGCGACATGAGCAGCACCGACACCACGAAGGCGCTGGAGATGGGGTTCTGGTCCGTCATGCCGTAGGCGATGCCGTTGATGAGCACGAAGAGCAGCGACAGCGCCATGCCGAAGAGGATGAAGCCCAGGGGCTGGCCGAGCAGCCGCGTGGCCACCAGCACCAGCGCCACGCCCCAGAAGACGACCCACGCGATGAGCCGGGGCAGATTCACCTGCTTCCACGCGGGCACCGCGTCCGCCGGCAGCCGCGCCCGGTCGCGCACCCGCGCCACCGCCTGCACCGCCAGCAGGGACAGGTCCACCAGCGCCGCGCCGCAGATCATCGCCAGGCCCACGAGGAAGCCAATCTTGCGGAAGGGCTCGTCCGGCTTGAGCCAGCCGTGCTCGCGCAGCCACGGCGTCGCGGCCAGGCCCAGCAGGCCCCCCACCGCGGCGGGCACCGTGTTGCGGCTGCCCACCACCAGGCCCGCGCCCACCGTGGACGCACTCAGCCCGATCGCACCCAGCCTGGCCACGTGCTCGGTGAGCCAGGCCACCCACGCGCCCAGACCCGCGCCTCCGCCCAGCTTGGCGATGGAGCGCTTCAACAGCCGCTTGTCGGTAAGCGCCCGCAGGATGTTGGCCACCGCGTGGCCCGACGGGTATTCCAGCTGCAGCCGGTCCACGAGCAGCGGCGTGTAGATCATCCCCACGCCCACGCCGAACATGCCCACGCACCCCATGAAGAGCATCAGGTGCCAGGCCGGCGGCTGCGGCATGCCCAGCCACACCATGGCCTGGATGAGCACCGCCATGGCGCACATGGAGGCCACCGACGCCGCCATGGTCTGGATGTAGTTGGCGCCGTGTTTGCCCTCGGGGCCATAGCCGTAGGTGACGGCGCTGCCGAGGATGCCCGCCAGCACCTGCCCGCCCACGAAGACGCCCAGGCTGAAGTTCATGTACGAGGCGGCGATCCCCCCCAACGGCCCCAGCACGAAGATGGCCACCGTGCTGAGCAGCAGGTGGAACTTCCACGAGCCCGGAGGGGGAAGCCACCCGTAGCGCGGGCGCTGAAGGGACGGCGGCGCTTGGGGAATACCAGTGGGAGAGGACTCGAAGGGCGGGAGGACGGGCCGGGCCATGGGGGTCCCGAGGCTAGCCTACTGGCAGATCCCCGGACAGTCGCTCGTCTGGCCCGGCTCGCACGCGTCGAGGGGATCGTCCACGCACTGCTTCGACGTGGGACAGCCACCATAGGCAAAACCCCCACAGCACAGCACGGCGCCCGCGGGCACCTCGCACGAGGACGCGTAGCTCTGGCAGTTGCCTCCCGCCGCCGGGCGCGCGAACGCCCTTCTCCCCTCCGTACACACGGGCTCCTCGTCGACGGGACGGTCTCCACATCCCCCCAGCACGGACCCCCACGCCAACAGACACGGCCACACGAGTCTTTTCATGCCCGGCATTCCAACAACACCTTCAGATGCGGGAGAAGGACCAACCCACCGCATGTCCGTTCTCATACGGCATCACCCCGTGGAACGCCCGCGGATCCTCGTCGAACACCAGCGGCAGGAAGTGCCGATCCCCATCCCACAAGGGCAGGCCGAAGATGTCCTTCACCGGCACCCATGACAGCTCTCCCTCCACGTTGCGCTCGGCCGGCGTCCCCTCGAAGCGGTCGATGCGGAAGACGAACCCCAGCCAGTCCTCTCCCTTGGGACCAAAGCCCGGCCAGTTGATGGTGCCGCGCAGCGTGAGCTGCGTGCACTCGATGCCCGCCTCCTCGCGGATCTCCCGCCGCATGCACGCGACGACGTCCTCGTCCGCCTGCATCTTCCCCCCCAGGCCGTTGTACTTGCCCAGGTGCGCGTCGTCCGGGCGCGCGTTGCGGTGGACGAGCAACACCTTCGTGCCGTCTGGAGACATCACGTAGCCAAGCGTTCCAATGATGGGCGTGTAGCGCATGCCCAACCTCTTATCGCCTGGGAGCCCCGTCGCAAGTCATCGGCGGGTAGGCCCCGCGCGGGGAACTCCGCACGCCTCGTGAAGCACCCTTCAGTCCCGGTAGCCGCGGGCCTGGAGGTTGAACAGGTGCGCGTAGCGGCCACCGCGCGCCATCAGCTCCGCGTGGCTGCCCAGCTCCTCCACCTGCCCGCCGTGGAGCACGGCGATCCGGTCCGCCATGCGCACCGTGGAGAAGCGGTGCGAGATGACGAGCGCGATGCGGTCCGCCGCCAGTTGCTGGAAGCGCTCGAAGAGGGCGTGCTCGGACTCCGCGTCGATGCTCGCCGTGGGCTCGTCGAGGATGAGCACCTCGGCGTCCTCGCGCATGAAGGCGCGCGCCACGCCCAGCTTCTGCCACTGCCCTCCGCTCAGCTCGAGCCCCTTCTCGAACCAGCCGCCCAGCATCGTGTCGTACTGGCTCGGCAGCGACTCGATGACGGTGCTCGCCCCGCCCTGCTCCGCCGCCCGGACGATGCGCGGCCGGTCCTCCAGCGCCTCCACGTCACCCAGGCCGATGTTCTCCGCCACGTTGAACTGGTAGCGCACGAAGTCCTGGAACACCGCGCCGAAGCGCGAGCGCAAGTCCTTTGGATCCATGTCCTTGAGGTTGACGCCCCCGTAGAAGATGTCCCCCTCGGTGGGCTCGTACAGCCGCAGGAGCAGCTTCACGAGCGTGCTCTTGCCCGCGCCGTTCTCCCCCACCAGCGCCAGCTTCTCGCCGGGCTCCAGCCGCAGCGTCAGGTGGCGCAGCGCCCAGGCCTCCTTGCCCGGGTAGCGGAACGACACGTCGCGCAGCTCGATGGCGTTGTGGTGCCCCCGGGGCGGAGAGCGGGCCGGCAGCGCCCGGGGCGCCTCCTGGCCGGTGGAGATGTCGAAGTAGGCGAAGAGGTTGCTCATGAAGAGCGCGCCCTCGTACATGCTGCCCACGCTCGACAGGATGCCCTGGAACGCCCCCTGGCCCTGCCGGAACACCCCCAGGTAGAGCACCATGTCACCCACGGTGATGGTGCCCAGCGACGCCCGGCTCGCCACGAAGGCGTAGCAGCCATAGAAGGCCCCCAGGGACACGAGCCCCAGGCCCAGTCCCCACCCCATGCGCCGCAGCGCCAGGGCGCGGTCCTCCTGGAAGAACTTCTGGAACAGCGTGCGGTAGCGGCCGAGCACCAGCGGCCCCAGCCCGAACACCTTCACCTCCTTCACGTGGCTGTCGCGCGTGAGGATCCACTCCAGGTAGTTGAGCTTGCGGCCCTCGGGCGCGCGCCACGAGTAGAGCCGGAAGCCCTCCTCCGCCAGCCGCGCCTCGGCGATGAACGCCGGGATGCTCGCCACCACCAGCACCGCCACGCTCCAGGGCGACAGCGACACGAGCAGCACCGCGTACGTGGACAGCGTCACGAGGTTGCGCACGATGGAGAACACGTCCATCACCAGCCCCAGCGGCCGGCTGTTGGCCTCGCGCCGGGCGTTCTGCATCTTGTCGTAGGTGTCCGAGTCCTCGAAGTGGCGCAGCTCCAGCTCCATCGCCTTGTGGAGGATGCGCTCGTTGATGAGGTTGCTGAGGTTGGCCCGCCCCAGCTCGCGCACCAGCGACAGGGAGCGCTCCACCACCGTCGAGCCCACCATCAGCCCGAACTCCAGCGCCACCAGGTGCAGCACCCCTTCGCGCGCCACCACCCCGTCCACGATGAGCTTGCCCACCCAGGCGATCGCCGCCGGCATCACCGCGGCCAGGAGCGTGAGCGCCCCGAGCGCCACCGCGATCCGGGGACTGGCCTCCCAGAACAGACGGAAGGTGCCGGGCAGTTGCCGGAAAAGGCTGCCCGCGTTCTTCAGCCGGGCCTTCAGCGAGGGAGCAGGGGAAGTCGGACGCGACGGAGGAGGCACGCTCCCTCTCTAACGCGTCCCTCCGTCATTCGCCGCAGGCCCGCCTGCTCCCCGAACGGACTTGGACAATCCGCCCGCCACGTTCCGGGGCTATGATGGCGCGGCCCCTCTCCTCCTCTGGAGCCGTCCCGATGAAGCGCTTCGTCATCGTCTTCGACAACGAGCCCGCGGATTCCGCCCCCTGGATCGCCAGTGCTTGTGCCTCGTCCCGGCTCACCTTCGTGGACAACGAGGCCATCATCAACGAGCTGGCCCAGAACAAGGACGCCCGGCCCCTGCTCACCGGCAACACCAAGGAGAACCCCCAGCTCGCCCCCTTCTACAAGGCCGCGCTCGACAAGGTCGCCGGGGACAACCAGCGCGTGGGGCTCTACAGCACCAGTTGGCTGCTCTACCTCGGCCAGGCCGATGCCTGCGTGCTCGACTTCGCGGGGCTGGAGGAGCAGCGCATGCTGGCGCTCGCCACGGGCATGGCCCAGAAGATCGGCGACGACTACGTCGCCAAGTACAGCGCCCTGCTCCAGGACAAGGCGCGCAAGGTGCTCCCCCCCGAGCGCATCCTCGTGCTGCCCGCCAAGGAGAAGGCCGCGCGCAAGGCGGAACTCGCCGCCGCCTTCATCCAGAAGCTCGGCTAAGTAGGTCGCCAGAAGTTCCGAGACAAATTCCGGCCGCATGCACAGCTTCTGGAGCATGCGACCGGCAAGGAGCCCTGCCGAACTGGGGCTGACAGCATACGACAGGCGGAAGCTGGAGCGGGCGTTGCGGCAGGCGCGCGACGCCCGCTACTTCCGTCGTCTTCTGGCCATCAAGCTCATCGCCGAGGGCAAGGGCCCGGGTGAGGTCGCGCACCTGGCAGCCCTGAGTCGACCAGCGGTCTACTTCTGGCTTGAGCGCTACCTTGCAGCACGCACTCCATCAGCGCTGTTGGATGCCCCGCGCTCAGGCCGGCCCAGAAAAGCCCCGCGCCTCACCAGCAGGCGCCTGCGTCGAGTAGTGCGCAGCAGTCCAGAGAGGGCTGGCTGGGCGAGCCATGGCTGGACGGTGCCGCTGCTCCGCTCGCACTTGCAGAGGCAGGGCTTCGAGGTATCCCCCGCACGCTGCGTCGCCGACTGCACGAGGCGGGGCTGGCGTGGAAGCGACCCCGGTATGTGTACGTGACGGCGGCGCCCCATCCAGGGCAGAAAAAGGGGGCCTTGTCCGCCGTTTGAAGCGCCTCAAACGCCAGTTCCCCCGTGCGGTGCTGCTCGTCATGGACAGCACGGTGCTGCGCTGGTTTCCACCGCTGCGCGCCGTATGGGCTCCTGTCGGTCAGCAGGCAGTGGTGCCCATTACAGGTGAAAATGCCAAGCGCACGCTCTGGGGCGCCATCAACCCGCGCACCGGCAGGCGTGTCGTCATGGCCACCAGGCGCAGCCGGCAGGAGGACTTCATGGCCTTTCTGCGCACGCTGCGCGCCGCCTACCCCGGCCGCCCGCTGCTCTTGGTGCTCGACAGGGCCAGCTGCCACACCGCCCAGAAGTCCCAGCAGCTGGCCTGCCGCCTCGGTATCCATCTGCTCCTGCTGCCCAAGCAGCACTCGGAGCTCAACTGCATGGACCACTTGTGGCGTCCACTCAAGCAGCTCGTATCGGCCAATCGCCAGTACCCTACCGTGGAGCAGCACGTCGACGCCGCCATCCAATGGGTACTGGGCCTCTCTGCCCAGGAAGCCCTCCGCAAGGCGGGCTGCCTCGCCGAAGGCTTCTGGCTGCGCGATTTGTTAGAGAACTTCTGGCGACCTACTTAGTCGCCTTCCATGGGAGCGCCGGGGACCCCCGGCGAGTGGAGACAGCGCCACGCGCCGGAGGTCCTCGTTCGCGTCACCTCATGGCTGGGCGGACGCCCCCCCGTTGATGACGAACTGCGACCCCGGCTGCTTGACGATGTCGCCGTCGGCCGAGCCGGTGATGGTGACGTTCGTCAGCGTCGTGCTGCCGAGAGCGCCGCTCATGGCCAGGATGCCGGCACCGTTGCGCGAGTTGCTGATCCGCACGTTGCTGATCACGACGTTCGGCATGTTGCCACCACCGTTCTTGAACTGGATGCCGTCGTAGGTCGAGTCGTCGATGTCGGTGTCCCGGATGGTGACGCCGACGATCTCCCGGGTCGACGGGAACAGGGTGATCGCCCCGAACTCCTGGTCCTCGTTCCAGAACGCGCCACCGGTCCGATAGAGCCCGTTGTTGGCGATCAGCGTCGTCCCCGAGAAGGGCAGCGGGTCGTGGTCGGTCGCCAGCATGATGCCGGGGTAGTTCATCGTGTCGTAGACGAGGTTGTTCTCGATCGTGTTGCCATAGCCGCCGTAGATCGCAATGCCATTGGCCCGCCAGGGCAGTTGGACCGTGTTGTTGATGAAGTGGTTGTCGTGGGCGATGTCCACCGCGCGGTCCTTGACGTAGGGGTTGGCCCAGACCGCCAGGGAGTCGTCACCCGTGGTGCGGAACGACGAGTTGAACACCTGCGAGTTGCGCGTGCCGTTGCTGAAGTTGATGCCGTCCGCATAGGTGTCGCGGATGCGCATGCCACTGAATTGCAGACCGTCCGCCGGACCCCACAGCTCGGGAATGTTGTCGTAGTCACGGCCCACCCAGACCGCCACGTTGGCGTGCTCGATCCACACGTTGGTGATCTTCGTGTTCTTGCCGAACCGGCCGTTCAGGGCGACACCTCCCTCGGCGTTGCCATCGCCTCCACGGATCCGGCCGGAGCCGAAGATCGCGATGTCGGAGATCTGCACGTTGTCGTCGATGTCGAAGCCGAAGTTGCCCTCGTGGGGGTGGTTGATGCTCCCCGTCTGGTTCTGCGGCTCAATGGTGGTGTAGAGCTGCGAGTGCCACATGCCCGCGCCGCGGATCGTGACGTTGCGGATGCCCACCTGGTTGTACATCCCGCGGTTGAGCGGATCGTCCGTGAGGATCTTCTTCTCCTGCCGCCACTGCCCCGCGGGAATCCACACGCAGCTGATGACGCCGTTCTGATCGTCCGTCACCGCCCGCTGGAGGGCTTCCGTGTCATCGAGCCCATCGTTCGGCACCGCGCCGTAGTTCGTGATCGAGGTGCACTCGGCGGGCTTGCTCGCCGGAGGAGCCACCTGCTCGAGGTCGATCAGGTCGATGATGTAGAACGACGCCGTGTCCGTCGCGTCGCGCTGCAGGCGGAACGTGGTGCCGGCCGGATAGGACTGCGCGAGCAGCGCGTGCGACTCGTCGAACAGCCGCCGGGCGTCGGCCTGGGGCGTGTTGGTCAGCGCCTCCGGGCCGTCGGTGTTCCCATACAGCCAGCTATGCCGCGACGAGAGCGTCAGCTTCTGCACGAAGGTGCCATTGGCGTACAGGCTGATCGTGGCCTCCTGGCCGCCTCCGTTCGGCGCGTCGGGAATGGAGTTGCGCACGACGATCGCGTTGGCCGCGTTCGTCGAGGTGAACTCGACGTAGTGGCCGGTGCTGCTCAGGCGCACGGACTTACGGCCCGAGGACTCGGTGGCGAAGTTGGTGTGCCCGAAGGTGCGCAGCGGGTCCGTCTCCAGCAGGGTGCCCTGGTAGCGGCCAGCCTCGGCCTCGTAGGAGACCCACGGGACCGCCGCCCCACGCCCGACCACGATCGACTGTGAGGCCGTGTTGTTGTTCTCGTTGGTCTCGGCGACGACGCCAGTCGCGTCGGCCGTGGCCGTGACGGTGGCGCCCCCACTCGTGGCGGTCCAGCTCCCGCTGGTCGTCACGGTGACGGTCGCTCCGGCGGCGATGGCCGGCGTGGTGGCATCGAGCGCGCCGCCGCCCACCGCGACTCGTGTGACCGTGGCCACCCCGACCGCCGTGGTCCCCCGGTTCTTCACCGCCACACTGAACCTGACTGGTGCCCCAACGGCCGGGTTCGCCGGGTTCGGGCTGATGCTCAGCACCTGCAGGTCGGGCCCGGGAGCCTCCGACACCGTGAGCCGGGTCGGGTTGCTGAACGCGTTGTTGCTCTCGTTCTGCTCGACGACAGTGCCCTCCGGATCGACGACCGCGCCAATCGTGTAGGACCCGGCGGTCTTCTTCCCGATCGACGCCGACACGGTCGTGGACGCACCGGCCGCGAGACTGGCGACGGAGGCCGTGGCGCCCACGGTGCCATCGACGGTGAGATTGACGGACGTCGCCGCCGACGGCCGGGTGCCGGCGTTCTTCACCGTGGCCGTCAGCGTGATCGTGTCGGACTCGATTGGCGAGGCCGGCGTCGCGGTGACTCCGGTGACCGTGAGGTCGGGGTTGGCCGAGGGGGTGCCGTAGACCTGGAGCTCGGAGACCTGGGCGTTGCCGGACCCGGTGTTGCTCGTGAAGACGACCCGGACGTCGGCGGCGGTGCCAGTGAACGGCACGGTGACCGTGTTGCCGGTCGCCGGGTTGAACGTGTACGCCGAGGAGGCCTTGAGCGAGGTCCACGACCCGCTGGCCTGAACGCGGCCCTGGAGCTCGAAGGTCTGGGTGCGGGTCGACCAGGCAGCGGACGGAGGCAGCTTGATGACGACGCCCGAGAGGTCGACGCTCGTGCCGAGCGAGACCGTCAGGTGGCTCGGGTACTGGCCGCCCGCGCCCTCCCAGTAGGTGTCGGCGCTGCCGTCGTTGGCGTTGGTGGCCACGTACTGCCACTCCGTCGAGGAGCCCACGATGGGCTTGCCGAGGGCGAGGTTCGTGCCGGTGGGAGGATTCGGCGGCGGGTCGGTCGGAGTGCTCGCGGTGCCGCGGACCTCGAACTCGGAGAGCTGGCCCGCGTTCCAGCCGGTGTTGGCGGTGAGGGTGACGCGCACGTAGCGCGCGGACGTGTCCGGGACATCGATCGTCACGGTGTTGCCCATGGACGGGCTGAACGGATAGGACGCGCTCGCCTTGAGGGTGGTGAACGAGGCGCCATCGGTGGAGGACTGGATGGACAGGGTCTCGTTACGAGCACCCCAGTCGGCCGGGAGCCGCAGGACGACGTCCTCGACGGTCGCGGCCGAGCCCAGGTCGACCTGGGCCCACTGGGGAAAGGCACCGTTGGCCGATTCCCAGTAGGAGCTCGGGTTGCCATCGGTGAGGTTGTTCGCCGTGTAGGGGGCGTTGCTGCTGCTGGCGGAGGCGGGCTTGCCCGCGGAGAGCACGGCCGGAGCCAGGGACGCGCTCCGCTCGGCGACCGCCGTGCCCAACGACACGACACCTTGCCCGTCAGGCGAACCGCCCTCTGGAGTGCACGCGCTCGTGAGGAACAGAATCGAGCCCGTGGCACGAAGCACCAGTCTTGAACGTTTGAAATTGCTCATGAATCCAACCTTGATGAGAAATGATGGGCGAAATCCGCCACCTCGCCTTTAGAGGCGATCGCGCCTGGCGTCGGGTTACCAGAATTGAATTTTTCCTTTCACTCGCTTTTTTTCGGCCCGAGTGGAAAGCAGAACCGGAACGCTCCGGGAACATCGACAGGGAATGATGGGGGCGGGTGAACTCGAAACTTGTTTTACCTGTTATCCGTGATAATGGACTCTAATGTTCCATAAGTCAATCACCGGAAGCATGGCGATTGGCTTTGGACGCTCAACTCCAAAGGAGAGACCATGTCCAAAGTGCTGCACGGTGTCGGCGCCCTCGCGGCGCTCTTCGTGTCCGTGCCGTCGGTCGCAGCGGCGGCCATCTGTAACAAGTATTGCGATGGCCGAGACCCGGCGCTGTCGCCGACGGATCGCCAACCGGTCACCGCCACCATCTACTCGCGGACCGTCGTCCTGCACTTCGACGATGACGACGCGATGGCGTGGGCGTCCATCGAGAACGGCAACCCGGGTGACGAGGTCTGGCTCGATCGCTCCTTCGATGGGGGACGCTCCTGGGCCTCGGGCAGCAAGCTCGGGACCACGACGACTCCCCAGGGGTTCCGTGGCTGGCGCACCTCGATGTTCAACGTGGACGACTGGGGCGCCCGTGGCGTGGGGGCGATGCGCGCCTGCGGCAAGGCCGGCGACCGGCCCGAGATCGCCTGTACCCCCTGGGCCCGCACCAGGTGGAATGCCTGGGACCGGCGCACCGCCGCGGCGACCGCCCTGATGCAGTTCTATGACAACAACACCGGCCTCTTCAGCACCACGGGTTGGTGGAACTCGGCCAACGCACTGACGTCGATCATCGACAACATCCGGGTGTCCGGCATGCAGAGCTACAGCTATGCCATCGCCAACACCTACGACCGCAACCGCTTCGCCCAGGGCGGCAACTTCACCAACGACTACATCGACGACACCGGCTGGTGGGGACTCGCGTGGATCGCCGCGTATGACCTGACCCATGACCCCCGGTATCTGGACACCGCCCGGGCCGACGCCGATTACATGGCGCGTTATTGGGACAACCTGTGCGGCGGCGGTGTCTGGTGGAGCACGGCCAAGACGTACAAGAACGCGATCGCCAACAGCCTCTACCTGCAACTCACCGCCGCGCTGCACAACCGCATTCCGGGTGACACCGTCTATCTGCAGCGGGCCCGCGCGGAGTGGTCCTGGTTCCAGAGCACCGGAATGATCAACTCGTCGAACCTGGTGAATGACGGCGTCAACCTGAGCACCTGCCGGAACAACGGGGATGTCACCTGGTCATACAACCAGGGAGTCCTGATCGGCGCGCTCGTCGAGCTGTACCGCGCCACCGGTGACAGTGCGCTGTTGACCCGCGCACGCCAGATCGCGGACGCGTCGACCACGAGCACGGCGCTCAACTCGAACGGAATCCTCCGGGAGCCGTGTGAGAATGGCGGCTGCGGCGGCGACGGCCCCTCGTTCAAGGGAGCGTATGTCCGTGGATTGGGCGCACTGAACTCGCTGCTGTCCGATCACCCCTACACCGCCTATCTGCGCCGTCAGGCGGACTCCGCCTACGCGAAGGATCGCAACAGCCTGGACGCGTATGGCCTGCATTGGGCCGGGGGCCTGGACTCCACGGACGCGGCCCGTCAGCACAGCGTCGTCGATCTGCTGAACGCGACGCCCTGAGCCCACGACGCGGCACACGCAAAGCCGAGGCGGGAAGCCGCTGAGTCGTCAGCGGCTTCCGGCCGGGTGCCGGCGTCCCGGGAGCGCGTCAGGCGCCGACGAGGCCTCGTTGGAACTCGTTGATGTCGCCAATCAAGTCCGACGCTCCCTTGACGACCCGGGCCGTGCCGAGAATGGCCTGGAGCGGACCCGTGATGCTGTTGAGTCCGGGGAACACGCCCGCCACGTCCAGGCCGAGCTGACCCGCCGCCAGCGCGATGTTGAGCGCGTCCTTGGGCTCGGCCTTGATGGCGTCCACCAGGTCCTTGGCGCTGCCAATGGCGCTCACCCCGTTGACGATGTTGCCGAGCAGCGGCACCGACCGGAGGCCCGCCTTGGCGCCGAACTTCGCGGCCTCCGTGGCGATGCGCTCCTTGAGCTCCTCGGGCAGCGCGTCCACGAAGCGGCCGAACATGCGCGTGAGGTTCTCGATGCCCTGGCTCCCGAAGGGCAGCTCCTGGCCCGCGATCTTGAAGTGCTCGCCCTGGCCGAGCAGCGCCGTGCCCGTCTGGGCGATCTCGCTGAGCGCCCCGCCGATGTCGCCGCGTCCGAGCTTCTCGGCCGCCTCGAAGATGTTGGTCACCGCGCCCGAGTCCACCATGGCCGCGTTGAGCTCGTGGTCCTCGAACAGCCGGCCGATGCTGCCCGGAATCTTGGATAGCGAGTTGAGGAACGCCTTGGCCGCCTCGGGAGCCGTCTCGGCGATGGTCTTGCCCGTGGTGGCGATGCCGGAGAGGAAGCCGCTCACGTCGCCGCGCTGGAGCGCGCCGAACGCATCCCCCAGCGCCTTGCCCACCTGCTCGTTGCCCAGCAGGCTCGCCGCCGCGGCGAGCGTGTCTCCCGCCCACTCCGGCACGTGGAGCTTGTCCGCCAGCGCGCCCACCATGCGTCCGCGCAGGTCCGGGGGGATGTCCCCCAGCGCCTTGCCCAGCGAGCGCAGGGCCTCGCCCGGCTTGCCCTGGGCGAACTGGGCTCCCGCCTCCATCACGTCGAAGGCCGTGCCGCCCAGCGCCGCCACGTCCGCGCCGCTCTGGATGCCGAACGGCTTGAGCTTCTCCATGAAGCCCGCGTTCTGGGCCAGCGCGTGGGCCGCCGCGTCCCGCACCGTTGCGTTGCCGAGGATCTCCCGGGCCCCCTGCACCAGGTCGCCCGACATCATCTTGTTGAAGGAGGCGTGCAGCTCGGGGTTGGTGACGAGCTGGTGGACCAGCTCCTTGTCGGTGAGCAGCGAGCGCGCGATGCCCGAGAAGGCGTTGTCCGGCAGCTTCGCGGCCGTCGTGGTGATGGCCTTCTCGACGATGGACGGGGGAATCTTCCCCGCCGCGTTGCGCAGGTTCGTGATCGCGGCCTGGAAGTCTCCCTGGCCCAGCGCCTGACCCGCCTTGAGTAGATCCGGCAGCCCCTTGCCCGCCTGGATCAGCTCGGACGGGGTGATGCCCAGGGCGGTGATGTTGTTGCGCAGTCCCTCGGGCAGCTTGCTCACGAGCCGCTCGCCCAGCTTGTTCAGCAGGTCCGGCGCCGCCTCGGCCGCCTTGCTCAGCGCGTCGATGCCCTCGTTGATCTTCCCATCGGCGAACGACCGCGCCGCGTCGAACAGGTGCGGCGCCGCCGCCCCCGCCTCGACCAGATCCTTGGGCTCCAGGCCCGCCTTCGCGAGCATGCCCTGGACCCCTGGATCCTTGCCGATGGCCGAGAGCGCCGCGTCGCGAGCGGCATCGTTGCCCAGCAGGCCGCGCAGACCCTCCATGCGCGTCTGCTCATTGAAGAGCTTGCCCACCTGCGCGTGCAGATCGCGGTTGGTCACCACCTGGCGAAGGAAGGCATCGTCCGTCAGCAGTGACTTCGCCGCGCCGAGCTGCGCGGGCAACTGCTGCGCCAGCCCCTTCATCGCCTGGGTGGTCAGGTCCGGCGCCGAGATGGCCGCCTCACGCAAGCCATTGAAGGCCTTGCCCCAATCGCCCTTGGAAGCCGCGTCCGCCGCCTCGTACAGGTGCGGCAGCGCCGGACCCGCCGAGCGCAGCTGCTGCTCGGTGATGCCCAGCTTCTGGAACTGTGCCTTCACGCTCTGGGGCAGGGCATTGACGACCTTCTCGCCAATCTTCGCCGCCAGCCCGGGCGCCGCCTGCACCGCCGCCTGCACCGACTCCAGCCCGCCCTTCACGTCCCCTGCTGGATCTTCTCGAACGCCTCCAGCAGCTTGGGCGCCGCCGCTCCGGCGTCCACCAGGTCCTGCGGCGTCAGGCCGATGCGCTCCAACTGGCCCTTCACCGCCGGGTCATTGCCGATGGCCGAGAGCGTGGCGTTGCGAGCGGCGTCGTTGTTCAGCAGGCCGCGCAGACCCTCCATGCGCGTCTGCTCATTGAAGAGCTTGCCCACCTGCGCGTGCAGATCGCGGTTGGTCAACGCCTGCCGCAGGAACCCGTCGTTGGTCAGCAGCGACTTCACCGCGCCGAGCTGCGGCGGCAATTGCTGCGCCAGCCCCTTCATCGCCTGGGTGGTCAGGTCCGGCGCCGAGATGGCCGCCTCACGCAAGCCATTGAAGGCCTTGCCCCAATCGCCCTTGGACGCCGCGTCCGCCGCCTCGTACAGGTGCGGCAACGCCGGACCCGCCGAGCGCAACTGCTGCTCGGTGATGCCCAGCTTCTGGAACTGCGCCTTCACGCTCTGGGGCAGGGCATTGACGACCTTCTCGCCAATCTTGGCCGCCAACCCGGGTGCCGCCTGCACCGCCGCCTGCACCGACTCCAGCCCGCCCTTCACGTCCCCCTGCTGGATCTTCTCGAACGCCTCCAGCAGCTTGGGCGCCGCCGCTCCGGCCTCCACCAGGTCCTGCGGCGTCAGGCCAATGCGCTCCAACTGGCCCTTCACCGCCGGGTCATTGCCGATGGCCGAGAGCGTGGCGTTGCGAGCGGCGTCGTTGTTCAACAGGCCGCGCAGGCCCTCCATGCGCGTCTGCTCATTGAAGAGCTTGCCCACCTGCGCGTGCAGATCGCGGTTGGTCACCACCTGGCGCAGGAAGGCGTCGTCCGTCAGCAGCGACTTCACCGCGCCGAGCTGCGCGGGCAACTGCTGCGCCAGCCCCTTCATCGCCTGGGTGGTCAGGTCTGGCGCCGAGATGGCCGCCTCACGCAAGCCATTGAAGGCCTTGCCCCAGTCGCCCTTGGAAGCCGCGTCCGCCGCCTCGTACAGGTGCGGCAGCGCCGGACCCGCCGAGCGCAGCTGCTGCTCGGTGATGCCCAGCTTCTGGAACTGCGCCTTCACGCTCTGGGGCAGTGCATTGACGACCTTCTCGCCAATCTTCGCCGCCAGCCCGGGCGCCGCCTGCACCGCCGCCTGCACCGACTCCAGCCCGCCCTTCACGTCCCCCTGCTGGATCTTCTCGAACGCCTCCAGCAACTTGGGCGCCGCCGCTCCGGCATCCACCAGGTCCTGAGGCGTCAGGCCGATGCGCTCCAACTGGCCCTTCACCGCCGGATCATTACCCACCGCGCCCAGCACCGCGTCACGCGCCGAGTTGTTGGAGAGCAGCTCGCGCAGGGCCCCCGTGTCCTTCGGGTCGCGCATGAGCTTGCCGAACGAGTCGTGCAGCCCCGCGTTGGTGATGAGCTCACGGGCCACCCGGTCATCCGTCAGCAGCGACCGGCCCAGCCCGGGCGGAAGGTTCTGCGCCAACCCCTTGAGCGCCTTCGTGGCCACCTCGGGCGCGGCGAACGCCGCGTCGCGCAGGTGCCCCAACGCCTGCTCGGGGTGTCCTTGCACCACGGACTCCGCCGCCTTTTGCAGGTGCGGCAGCGCCGGGCCCGCCTTCTGCACGTCCTCCGCCGTCAGGCCCAGCTTCTCCAGCACCTTGCGGTCCGCGGCCGCCGGCGCCTGCGTCGGCGCCAGCGCCGGGGTGGACCCCAACCGCTGCTGCTGCTGGGCGGGCGTCATGCCCCGCTCGAAACCATCCCGCCCCTTGGGCTGCTGCGGCTTCACCTGGTTGCGCGGCGGCACGGCCGGAGCCGTCGCGGGCCGGGCCGGGCCCTGGGCCGGCTTCGCCTCGGTGGACCGGGTGGAGGCTTGGGGCTTGGAACCACCGGCCTTGTCGATCGCCATGATGCAACCTCGCGAACTGATAGGAGCGCACACCGGTCAGGCCGGCGGCGGGATGTATCCAAAATACCGAGATGGGAGATTATCGAATCTTGAGAGCCAGGAGTTGCGCCGGGAGGATCAGCGCTTGCCGCCCGCGGCGATGCCCTGGTTCACCTGCTCCAAGGCCTTCTGGGTGAGCTCGAGTGCCTTGGCCTTGTGGCCGCCCTTGTCATCGGGCGCGGCGTTGAGCGCGGCCAGCGCATAACGCAGGTGGACGAGGGCCTCGTCCAGCTTGGGCTGCCCCTCGGCGAGGGCGTGCTGGGTGAAGCCTCCGAGGAAAAAAGCGACGAGGGCGGCGAGGACGGTGCGGCGCATGGAAACCTCCTGAGGGTGGGACAGCGGACGACGGGTTGTAGGAACTTCAGTGTTCCAGACAGGCCATCCCACTCGGACGCAGATTCACGCGCACGGGCCAACGGCGGACGGGACCTTTGAGACGTCCACGGCCGAACACGCCGGTTCCACGTCCCCCGAGGGACTCGGCAAACCCTTTGCAGAGGAGCGCATCACACTGAAGGAGCGTGCCATGCGCGGAGTCATCACTGGACGAGAGGTGCTCGACAACCTCGGCATCATCTACCGGGAGTTCGGAGCAGCCTGTGTCATGCGATGTCTCTGGGTCCTCGTCCGGGGTCGCAGTACCACCTTCCTCGAGGTGGCGTGCCAACCCGGCCTCAAGCAGACCCGCTACTCCTAGGACTCGTCGTCCGGCTTGGCGGGAGACGAGGGATGCGCCGGGTTCTTCTGGACGTAGGAGACCTGGGGACCCGACCCTCCGCGCCCCGGATGCGGCGGCCCGCCGCGCTCGGGCCGATCGCCCCGACGGTCCATCGGACGCCCCCGCGGGCCCGGTGGCTGCGAGGAGCGCGGACCCGAAAGCCCCGCCTGACGCTGCGCATCTCCGTTGCCACGTTCGCCGTTGCCACGTGGAGGGCGATCGCCTCGGGGAGGACGCTGCTCCCGGAAGGGCTGCCCCTCGCGCGGTGGCCGCGGCTCCCGGGGACCCTGTTGCTGCTGGAAGGGCTGCCCCTCGCGCGGTGGCCGCGGCTCCCGGGGACCCTGTTGCTGCTGGAAGGGCTGCCCCTCGCGCGGCGGCCGTGATTCCCGAGGCCCCTGCTGCTGCCCCTGCTGCTCCCGAGGCCCCTGGTCGCGCCAGGGCCGGGGACCATCCGCGTCCCGGCGCGGCGGGCGATCTCCCGGGGGACGAGGACCCCGGCCGTCCTGCGAGCGCGGACCTCCCGAGAAGCGCCGCTCGCGCGAGGGCTCGCCCTGGAAGCGCCCGGTGGGCTCGAAGTCCGGCGTCAGCTCGCGCTTGACGTAGGCCCGCCAGATCTCCGCCGCGTCTCCCGCGCGCGCGCGCAGGCTCGGGTCCACCGCCTCGAAGTAGCGGCGCAGGTTCTCGATGTCGCGCCTGAAGAAGTGCTCGGCCTGGCTGTTGGCCGCCGCGCCCACCACCTGCGGAAAGTCGATGATGGTGGCGCCGCGGTTGCCCAGCAGGATGTTGAACGCGGACAGGTCGCCGTGGATCAAATCACAGCACAGCATCCGGATGGCCTGGTTGCGCAGGTCGAAGTAGAGCGCCGAGGCCTCCTCGGGCGTGAGCTGCGCCTCCTCCAGCCGCGGCGCCGGGTGGCCCTCCAGATCCAGCACCAGTTCCATGAGGAGCACGCCCTCGTAGAACATCACCGGCCGGGGCACGCACACGCCCGCCGCGTGCAGCTTGAAGAGCGCCTCCACCTCGGCGGTCTTCCACGCCTCCTCCGCCGCCGCCACGCCGAAGCGGCTGCCCTTGGCGATGGCGCGCGCGGTGCGGCTGTTGCGCACCTGGCGCCCCTCGCGGTAGCCCGAATTGTTGCGGAAGTTGCGGTGCTCGCGCTCCTTGTAGATCTTGGCGGCCACCACCTCGCCGCCGTGACGCACAAGGTACACGTCCGCCTCCTTGCCACTCTTGAGGCGGCCCACCACTTCGTCAATCACACCATCGGTCAGCAGGACTTGGAGCGCTTCGTTCATTCGTTTTCGCGGCGAAGGTCCCTGGGTTCTATCACGTCTTTCCGAGAGGCTCAGCCCACTCGTGCTCGCGCTCCCTCGGGCGCCCCCTCGATGGGCGGGACGTATGGCCAGTCAGCCAGCGGTCCCTTGCCTGCCTCCCGTGAGAGGTAATCCGCGGCGATGTTGGCGCTCTCCATGATGGTGAGCAGGCCACTCCCCGGGTGCGTGCCCCCTCCCACCCAATAGAGGGACTCCACGCTGGGGCTCTTCACATGGGGGCGCAGCGGCCCGAGCTGCATCCAGGTGTGGGACAGGTTGAACACCGCGCCCCGGAAGACATTGAAGTCATCCCGCCACGTCTCCGCGGTGAAGTAGCGCTCGGCGCGGATGTGCTCACGTACCCCCTTCATGCCCACCTTTTCCAACATCGTGGGCAGGCGCTCGCGCAGGGTGCGCTCGGTGGCGGCCCAGTCCACGGGGCGCGAGGTGTTGGGCGTGGGCACCAGCACGTAGAGCGTGGAGTGGCCCGCGGGCGCCCCGCTCTTGTCCGTCACGCACGGGTTGCACACGTAGAAGGGCGGGTCGTCCACGTCCACCTCGCGGTCCTCCAGCGCGTCCGCGTCGGTGCGCCGCGCGCTCTCGGAGAGGTAGATGAGGTGGTGGGGCAGCTCGTCGTAGACGCGATCCAGGCCGTAGTAGGCCATGAAGGTGCTGCACGAATACTTCGCCTTCTGCAGCGCGGCGTCCGTGAGCCGGGTGCCCGCGCGCGACTCGGCGGGCACGAGCTGCTGGGCCGCGTAGGGCAGGTCCGCGTTGACCACCACCGCGTCCGCCTCCAGCCGCTCGCCGCCCTGGAGCCGCACACCCGCCGCGCGGCCGTACTCCACCAGCACCTGCTCCACCGGCGTGCCCAGGCGGAAGGTGGCGCCCAGGTCCTCCGCGCACTTCATCATCCCGCGCGCCAGGGCCCGGAAGCCCCCCTCCACGTGCCACACGCCGAAGGCCAGCTCCAGGTAGGGGATGACGCCGAACACCGAGGAGCAGTTGGTGGGGTGCAGCCCCAGGTACTTGGAGGGGTAGGCCAGCGCGTAGGTGATGCGATCGTCGTGGAAGAAGCCGTCCAGGTGCTTGTAGAGCGTCTGCCAGGGTTTGAAGCGCAGCGTGGGGAACAGGCGCCAGGGTGCGTAGTAGCCGAGGCTGTCGGCCGAGGTGGCCATGAACTTCTCGTAGGCGAGCGGGTACTTCTCCCGGCCCTCCTCCAGCCAGCGGCGCAGCGCGGGCGCCTTGTCGGGGCCGAACTTGGAGACCTCGCGCTCCATGCGCGCCGCGTCGCGCGTGGTGTCCAGGTGGGTGCCGTCCCAGAAGTGCACCCGGGTGTTGGTGTCCAGCGGCACCAGCTTCACGTAGTCGGAGATGCGCTTGCCCGCGCGCGTGAAGATGCGCTCGAGCACCCCGGGGAGCTGGAGGATGGAGGGCCCCGTGTCCAGCGCGTACTCGCCCGCCTCCCCGAGGGCGAGCCCCTTCATCCGGCCCCCGGGCACCGGGTCCTTCTCCACCACGGTGACCTTCAAGCCCAGGCCCGCGAGGTTGATTGCCGCCGACAAGCCTCCGGGCCCCGCTCCCACGACGATGACATGACGAACCATTTCCCACACGATGCCTGGAACCCAGCAGAGTTCCAGCCCTCCTGACGGGCGAGTTCCATCACCCCCCTCCACTTGTCACCCAGGGTACGGATTTTGGCGCTCCGGACGTTGTCCCGCACGAATGAAAAAGGCTGTCTCGGGTGTCCTTCTCCAGGCCCTCAGGGCCCTCCGGATGGGCGGTGGCTCCCTCGCCATCCCCCAGCCGGTACCGGCACGGCCGGGGCCCTGGAGGGCCGCCCCCCTGGTGCTCCCCGTCCCCGTACGCGGAGTGATTACGCATGGAGCAGGCCCGGAGGCCGGCGCCGGGCGACGCTCGCGCCAGGAGGACTCGGGACAGGAGGCAAGCTCGCGCATGGAACGGCTGCTCACCCTGCTCTCCCAGGGCTACCTGGCGATGAACAGCCTCACCGGGGTATTGGGCGCCTGGCTCGTCCACCCGTCACGGCCGCGGGCCCGGGCCCGCTCGAAGCCGGAGCGCCCGCCCCCCCGCGAGCCCCCCATGTCCCGCGCCGGAGAGCAGCGGGCATCGGTGCTGGAGCTGCTCGTGGAGCAGAGTGGTGACGCCATCATCATGGCGGACGCGCAGGGGGTGCTGCGCATCTTCAACGCGGAGGCCAGGCGTCTGCATGGCGTCTCGCACCTGGAGGTGCACGCGCGGGACTGGACCACCTTCGGCCTGCTCACCCTGGACGGCCGCCCCCTGCCCCTGGAGGGCATGCCGCTCTACCGCGCCCTCCGGGGCGAGCACGTGAGGAACGCGCGCTGGATGGTGCGCCGCCCGGACGGCACCGTGCGCATCCTCAGCGGCACCGCCTTTCCCCTCCACCACCCGGATGGCTCGCCCGCGGGCGCCGTGCTCACCGCGCGCGACGAGACCGAACGCCTGGAGATGGAGCACCGCTGCGCCGAGTCGCTCGAGCGGCTGCGCCGGACGGCCGAGTTCCGCGAGCGCTTCCTCGGCATCGTCGGGCACGACCTGCGCAACCCCCTGGGCGCCATCGACCTGTCGGCCCGCGTGCTCGACCGCTCCGGCCACCTGGACGAGAGCGAGCACCGGATGGTGGGGCGCATCCGCGCCAGCACCGAGCGGATGACGCGGATGATCGGCGAGCTGCTCGACTTCACCCGCGGCCGGCTGGGCGGCGGCATGCCCGTGCATCCCCAGGTGGCCGACCTCGCCGCCATCTGCCGCGAGGCGTTGGACGAGGTGCGCACGTCCCTGCCCGGAGCGCGCGTGCGCCTGCGCGTGCTCGGGCACGGCGCGGGCGAGTGGGACGCGGGACGGCTGAGCCAGGTCATCTCCAACCTGGTGAGCAACGCCGTCCACTACAGTCCCCAGGGCAAGCCCGTGCGCGTCACCCTGAGGGGCGAGGGCGTGGATCACGTGGTGCTCACGGTCCACAACCACGGGCCCCCCATTCCCCCGGAGCTTTTGCCCGTGCTCTTCGAGCCCTTCCGCCGCGGCCCCGGCACCGGGCCCTCCAACCAGGACGGGCTCGGGCTCGGGCTCTACATCGTGCGGCAGATCGTGCTCGCCCACGGCGGCCAGTTGGAGGTGAGCTCCAGCGCGGAGCAGGGAACCACCTTCAGCGTCCGGCTGCCCCGCATCCACCCCCACCTGCCCCCACCCCCCTTGGGTTGACGCGTCCGGCCACCGGCTGGTAAGTGCTCACTTAACACCTAACCCGCCAGGAGGATCCGAGTGCACGCCTTTACCCTCAGTGCGGTCAGTCTGCTCATCGCCCAGTTCATCGTCATCATCGGCCTGTCGCGGCTGCTGGGACGGGGAGTGCGAGGGCTGGGCCAACCGCTGGTGATCGCCGAAGTGCTGGCTGGCATCCTCCTGGGTCCCTCGCTGCTCGGGTGGCTGTGGCCCTCGGCGATGGACACGCTGTTTCCGGTCAGCTCCATGCCGGTGCTCAAGATGCTCAGCCAGGTGGGGCTCATCCTCTTCATGTTCCTCATCGGACTGGAGCTGGATCCCCGGCTGCTCAAGGGGCGGGGCCATGCCTCGGTGGTCATCAGCCACACGAGCATCGTGGTGCCCTTCGCGCTGGGCGCGGGGGCGGCGCTGTGGTTCTACCCGCGGCTGAGCGACCCGTCGGTGCCCTTCAGCTCGTTCGTGCTCTTCATGGGCGTGGCGATGAGCATCACGGCGTTTCCGGTGCTCGCGCGCATCCTCACCGAGCGGCGGCTGATGCAGTCGAAGGTGGGCGCGCTCGCCATCACCTGCGCGGCGGTGGACGACGTGACGGCGTGGTGCCTGCTGGCTTTCGTCGTCTCCATCGTGCGGGCCACCAACCTGGCCGAGGCGGGGATCACCACGGTCGTGGCGCTGGGCTACATCGCCTTCATGATGGGCGCGGTGCGGCCCTTCCTCGCCCGGCTGGGCGCGCGCGTGGCCAGCCGCGAGGGGCTCAACCAGAACGTGATGGCGCTCACGCTCATCATGCTGCTCGCCTCGAGCTTCGCCACGGAGCTCATCGGCATCCACGCGCTCTTCGGCGCCTTCCTCTTCGGCGCCATCATCCCCAAGGAGGGAGGCCTGGCCGAGGCGCTCGCGGAGAAGCTGGAGGACGTGGCGGTGGTGCTGCTGCTGCCGCTCTTCTTCGCCTTCAGCGGCCTGCGCACGCAGATTGGCCTGCTCAACAGCACCGACCACTGGCTCATGTGCGGCCTCATCATCCTCCTGGCGTGCCTGGGCAAGTTCGGAGGCAGCGCGGTGGCGGCGCGGCTGACGGGCTCGAGCTGGCGCGAGGCGGGAGCCATCGGCATCCTGATGAACACGCGCGGGCTGATGGAGCTCATCGTGCTCAACCTCGGCCTGGACCTGGGCGTCATCTCGCCCACCCTCTTCACGATGATGGTGGTGATGGCGCTGGTGACCACGTTCCTCACCACGCCGCTGTTGCGCGTCATCTACCCGCCGGAGCAGCTCGCCCTGGAGCGCGCCGTCACGCCCGCGCCGCTCACGCTGCCCACCGTGCAGCCCTTCACCATGCTCATGTGCGTGTCGCATGGCCAGGCGGGCGCGGGCATGGTGACGCTCGGGCGCGCGCTCACCGGCGGCGAGGCGCCCAGCTCGCTCTACGCCCTGCACCTCATTCCCCCCACCGAGCGCGCCTCCTTCCACCTGAAGCACACGCCGGAGCCCCAGGTGGAGCAGCGCACGGGAGAGGAGGGCCCCATGGCGGCGCTGCTCACGCGCGCGCGGCGCACGGGCCTGGAGGTGCGTCCGCTGTCCTTCGTGTCCGCCGAGCCCGGGCTCGACATCTGCCGCACCGCCGAGGCCAAGCGCGCCGACCTCATCGTGCTCGGCTGGCACAAGCCGCTCTTCGGCCAGACGGTGCTCGGTGGCACCGTGCACGAGGTGATGAGCGAGGCGGCCGCGGACGTGGCGGTGCTGGTGGACCGGGGCCTGGAGGGCGTGCGCCGGGTGTTGGTGCCCTACAGCGGCAGCCGGCATGATCGGGCCGCGCTGGGACTGGCGCGGCGGCTGCTCAAGGGCGCGGGCGCGGAAGTGACGATCCTCCACGTGACGTCGCCCACGCCGCAGCCGGGCCGCACGCCGGCGCGGCTGCTCGTCGACGAGCTCTTCCCGGGGTCCTCCAGCCAGGTGCACCTCAAGGTGGTGGCGCACGCCTCGCCCGAGGACGCCGTGCTGGCCGAGGCCGCCCACGGCTACGACTTGATGGTGGTGGGCGTGGGCGCGGAGTGGGGCCTGGAGGGCCACCTCTTCGGCCTGCAGCGCGAGCGGCTCGTGCGGGACTCGAACCTGTCGCTGCTCGTCGTGCGCCAGCCGAAGCCCGCCGAGAAGCCCGCCACCGAGGCCACCCCCCTGACCGGCACCAACGCCTCGCCGGCCGAGCCCCTGCGGGCTGGCGGCGGTGCGTCCTGACCCCCGGCACCCGGAAACGAAGCGCCTCCGACACCATGCACCCAGGAGCCACCCTCCGTCTGTTGCGAGTGGACGCGGGCCTGAGCCTGCGAGACCTGGCGCGCCGCATCGGCGTGTCCAGCGCCTATCTGAGCCGCGTGGAGAACGGCGTGGACGCGGTCCCCACGCCCGAGCGGCTCGCCGCCATCGCCCGTGAGCTGGACGTGCCCCCCACGCTGCTCATGGACGTGGCGCACCGGCAGAGCCCCTTCGTGGCCAACTACCTGGAGGAGGTGCCCGGAGCCAGCGCGCTCCTGGTGGACGTGGCGCGCCGGCGTCTCACCTCCGAGCAACTGCTGCGCGTCCGGGCCTTCCTGGACGCGGAGTTTCCCGCCCCCGCGCCCTGGCCCGACGCGCCCGCGCCGGCGCTGAGCCCGGTGCTCACCCCTGGCCGCATGGTGCTGCGCCTGACGTGCTCCGCGCTGGAGGACGCGCTGGACGTGGCGGCGGGGCGGCTCGCCGCGGACCTGCCCGGGGTGAGCGCGTCCCAGCTCGTGGCGGAGCTGCGGCGGCGCGAGGCCGAGTCCTCCAACGCCGTGGGCAACGGGGTGGCCGTGCCCCATGCCTTCGTGGAGAACACCCCCCCGCTCGCCGCCCTCGTCACCCTGGCCCAGCCCCTGCCCGACGAAACCCCGGACGGCGTGCCCCTGCGGCTGCTCGTGGTGCTCGTGGACGGGGAGCAGCGCACGCACCGGCTCATGCGGCTGGCCCACGTGGCGCGGCTGGCCAGCCATGGCCTCGCCGAGCGGCTGTCCGACGCGGAGCAGCCCTCCCAGGTGCAGACGCGGCTCGCGGAGCTGGAATCCCTGCGCTGAGCGGCCCGGCCCCTACGTCCGCAACACGCCCCGCCGCCGCTCCGCCGCTCCCGCCTCGTCCTCGGTCCTCATGGCCTCGGTGGACGTGAAACGCGAGGCGGGCGCCTCCCCGCCCCGCGTCTCGCAGTACGTCTTCACGACGGTGTACAGCCGCTCGAGGTTGAAGGGCTTGCGCAGCACCGCTTGCACCTCGGGAAGGCGGATGTGCTCGTCCACGGAGAGCAGGACGATGGGCACCGAGCGCAGCGCCGGCTCCTGGCGGATGAACCGGATGAGCCGCGCGCGCTCCATCTCCGGCAGCGTCTCGTCCAACAAGACGAGCCCCGGCCGCCCCATGCGCTCCAGCGCCTCGAGCGCACCGCGCGACCCAATGACCGCGGCCACCCCATACCCCTCGAACTCCAAGGCCGCCTGGATGGCCTCGAGCACATCGAGCTGGGCTTCGACCACGAGCACGGAGGCGCAGGCAGGAAGCATGGGGACCGCTCACTTTCAGCGGAAAACGCGGGAAGGTAGGCCAGTACGGAGAGCGTGCAACAGCACGTGTCAAAAAGCCAACAATTCGAGTCCCACGAGGGCGACTCCGGAGACATCACTCCAGCTTCACCTAGTGAACGCCCACATGCCATCTTCGTGCCCGGGCCCGCTTCCCCCCGAGCCATCGAGGTAGGCACTCCGGTGCCGGACTGCATAGGATGAGCCGCCGATGGCGCCGCCCCCCGCTCGCGAAATCCTACTCTTCACGCTGGAGTCGCAGCGCTACGCACTGCCGCTGGAGGACGTGCGCGAGCTGGTCCGAGCCGTCCGCCTCACCCCCCTGCCCCGGGCACCCTCCGTCGTGGAGGGCCTGTTCAACCTGCGCGGAGAGCTCATCCCCGTGCTGGACATGCGCCGCCGCTTCCGCTTGCCCGCCCGCCGACTCCTTCCCTCGGATCACTTCATCATCACCCAGACGGGACCCCGCGTCATGGCGCTGCGCGTCGATCGCGCCGAGGGCATGCAACCCCTCGAGCCACACGCCCTGGACACGACGCCGCGGGAGCTGCCCGGGGTGGGCTACGTGGCCGGGGTGGTGAAGCTGCCCGACGGGCTCGTGCTCCTGCATGACCTGCGCACCTTCCTGTCGGAGGCGGAGGCGCTCGAGCTGGAGGACGCGCTCACGCACGAGGGTGCCGCGCGGTGAGCGACTCCACGCCCCCCTGGCGGCATTGGGGCTACACCGCGGTGCTCGAGTTCGTCGCCGCGCGCGCCGGCCTGCTCACGCCGAGCTGCCTCGCGGCCGCCATGGAGGGCATCGACCGGGCCATGGCCCGCGCGGGACTCGCCGAGGACTTCTCCGCCTACCTGCCCCGGCTGGAGGCGGATCCCGCCGCCCTGGATGATCTCCTCGTCGAGCTGACCGTGGGGGAGACGTACTTCTTCCGCAACCCCGAGCACTTCGACTTCCTGCGCCAGGAGGTGCTGCCGGACCTGCGCCAGCACCGGGGCGAGGGGCACGTGGTGCGCGGGTGGAGCGCGGGCTGCTCCTCGGGCGAGGAGCCCTACTCGCTGGCGGTGCTCCTGATGAAGGAGGGCCACGGGCGCATGGACGTACTGGGCACGGACGTGTCGCGCGCGGCGCTCGCGCGCTGCGAGGAGGCGAGCTACGGCGAGTGGTCCCTGCGCGGCCCGTGGGTGGACCACATGCGGCCCTACCTGCACCCGGACGGCAAGCGCTACCGGCTCGCCCCCGAGGTGCGCTCCCACGTGCGCTTCGGCTACCTCAACCTCGCCGAGGACTCCTGGCCCTCCACCGCCCAGGGCGTGTGGGGCATGGACATCATCTTCTGCCGCAACGTCCTCATCTACTTCAACCGCCCCACCATCGAGGGCGTGGCCCGGCGGCTCCACGCCACGCTCGCCGACGGCGGCTTCCTCATCACCGGCCCCTCGGATCCCGCGCTCAACGGGCTCGCCCCCTTCGAGACGATCGTCACCGAGTGGGGCATCGTCTACCACCGCCCGGACGCGACCCGGCCCACCCGCCTGCGCTCCTTCCGCCACACCCCGCTCCAGGTGGTGCCTCCCGCATCCGAGTTCCCTCACGCCCCTCCTCCCGCCGCGCCCCCTCCGCCCCTCCCCGAGCCGGCTCCCGCGCCGCCTCCGCCGCCTCCCGCGCCGCCGCCTCCCGCGGCTCCCGTGGGCGGCCTGGACGAGGCCCAGCAGGCGCTGGCCCGGGGGGACTGGCGCGAGGCGGCGCGGCTGGCCGCGGCGATGCCGGATGACGAGGAGGCCGTGGGGGTGGCGATCCGCGCCCTGGCCAACTTCGACGCGCCGGCCGCCCTGCGCGCCTGTGCCGAGGCGAGTGGGCGCCACCCGCTGGCCGTGGAGCCACGCTACCTCGAGTCCCTGGTGCTCCTGGGCCAGGGAAAGCTGCGCGAGTCCGAGCGCGCCGCGCGCCAGGCGATCTACCTGGAGCCGGGTCTGGCGGTGGCGCACCTCATGCTGGGCCACATCCTGCGACGCCAGGGAGAGCTGGAGGGCGCACGGCGCGCCTTCTCCACCGCCGCCGGCCTGTGCGCGGCGCTGCCTCCCGAGCAGCCCGTGCCGCTGGCCGATGGCGAGCGCGCCGACCGGCTCCTGCGCGTGGCACGCGAGGAACTCCAGCGGCTGGATGACTCCCAGGAGAAGGGCTGATGCCTGACGACGAGGACATGAAGCAGCGCGGGCTGGACTGGAGCGCGGCCTACCGGAAGCTGGCGCGGCTCGCCGCCTCGGCCGAGGCCTCCCTCCAGCCCGATCCCGAGCAGGAGCAGGCGGTGCTCGACGAGCGCGCGCGGCAACTCTCCCGCACCGCCACGCCCACGGCCGCGCCGGGCCACCAGCTCGAGCTCATCCTCTTCCACGTGGACGAGCAGGACTACGCGCTGGAGACGCGCTTCGTGCGCGAGGTGTTGCGCACCTCGGAGCAGCGCGTGCTCCTGCCCGGCGCGCCGCCGCAGCTGCGCGGGGTCACCCTGCTGCACGGCGAGGTGCTCGCGGTGGTGGAGCTCGCGCCCCTGTTCGGCCGGCCCGCGCCCACCCAGCATGGCCCCGTGCTGGTGCTGGGCCTGGCGCGCGCGGAGCTGGGCCTGCGCGTGGACCGCGTGGAGGAGGTGCTCTCGCTCACCCATGACGCGCTCCTGCCACCTCCCGCGGCGCTGAGTGGACAGGATCGAACGCTCGTGTCGGGCATCACCCGCGAGGGGATCATCGTGCTGGAGGGGGAGGCGCTCTTGGGGGATGGTCGCCTCTTCTTCGACCTCTCCGAGGAAAGGGTTACATGAGCATCGGGAAGAAGATCGCCCTCGGCTTCGGCCTGTCGCTGCTGGCGCTGCTCGCCGTGGGCTCGGTGGCCTACCAGGGCGCGCAGCAGATCACCCAGACGACGACCCTGCTGCTCGAGAGCCGCGAGCAGGCCCGCCTCATGCGCGAGATCATCGCCAACCTGGTGGACGCCGAGACGGGCCAGCGCGGCTTCATCCTCACCGGCGACACCAGCTACCTGGAGCCCTACAACCAGGCGCGCAGGAACCTGGACGCCAACATCTCCAACCTGCGCGACTACCTGCGCGACGAGCCCACCCAGCAGACCCGGCTCGCCCGGCTCGATCCCCTGGTGAGCGAAAAGCTCGCGGAGCTGGCGAAGACGATCAGCCTGCGCCAGCAGGGCCAGACCGACGCGGTGCTCGCGCTCGTGCGCTCCGGCCAGGGCAAGGAGAACATGGACCGCATCCGGGAGCTCCTCAACGAGATGCTGCGCATCGAGGATCAGCGCTGGGTGGACAACGAGCGGCAGGCGAAGGAGAGCGCCCAGCGCAGCATCTGGGTGCTGGCGACGGGCACGCTGCTCGGCTTCCTCGTCGTCAGCCTGGGCAGCTGGTTCATCACCCGGAGCATCACTGGCCCCATGGACAAGCTGGTGACGGGCGCGGATCAGATCGGCCGCGGCAACTTCGCCCACCGCATCGACGTGGTGAACGACGACGAGACGGGGGAGCTCGCCACCGCCTTCAACGCCATGGCCGAGCGGCGCCAGCAGGCCGAGGCGCAGCTGGCCAAACAGTCCGCGGAGCGTGAGCACACCCTGCGGACGGTGGCCGAGTTCGTCAACCAGCTCGCGGGCACCACGTCGGAAATCCTGGTGAGCACCACCCAGCAGGTGGCCGGTGCCCAGGAGCAGGGCAGCGCGGTGGCCGAGACGGTGAGCACCGTCGAGGAGATCGCCCAGACGTCCGAGGAGGCGGCGGGGCGCGCGCGCACGGTGAGCGAGTCGGCCCGCCACGCCGAGGAGGTGGGCCGCAACGGCCGGCGCGCGGTGGACGAGGCCGTCACCTCCATGGTCGCCGTGCGCGAGCAGGTGGAGTCCATCGCCTCGCGCATCCTCGCCCTGGCCGAGCAGGCCCAGGCCATCGGCGACATCATCACCACCGTCAACGACATCTCCGAGCAGACGCACATGCTCGCCCTCAACGCCTCCATCGAGGCCAGCCGCGCCGGTGAGCACGGCCGGGGCTTCGCCGTGGTGGCCGCCGAGGTGAAGGCACTCGCGGACCAGTCCAAGAAGGCCACCGCCCAGGTGCGGCAGATCCTGGGGCAGATCCAGAAAGCCACCCAGGGCGCGGTGATGACCACGGAGGAGGGCACCAAGAGCGTGACCACCGCCACGCGCGTGGTGGCGCAGGCGGGCAGCACCATCCAGACGCTGGGCGACCTGCTCGGCCAGGCGTCGCTCACCGCGGCGCAGATCTCCGCCTCCGCCAACCAGCAGGCCACCGGCATCGGGCAGATCCGCCAGGCCATGCGCGACGTGAGCCAGGCCACCCAGCAGACCCTCACCAGCACCCGGCAGACCGAGCGCGCCATGCAGGACTTGAACGGCATGGGCCAGAAGCTCAAGAGCCTCTTGAGCGAGTACGGACGCGTCGCATGACGATGGACCGCGACCGCCTCGCCCAGGCCCTGATGGCCACGTTCCTCGAGGAGCTCGAGGGACACGTGGCCGCGCTCAACCGGGACTTGCTCGCGCTGGAGAAGGCCACGACCCCCGCGCGGGCCGGCGAGCTGATGAACTCCCTGTTGCGCACGGTGCACAGCGTGAAGGGCGCCTCGCGCGCGGTGAGCGTGGGCCTCATCGAGACGGCGTGCCACCGGCTGGAGGAAGTGCTGGCCGCGGTGGACAACCAGGGCCCGGCCCACCCGGAGCTGATGGAGCTGTGCTTCGCCACCGCGGACGCGCTGGACGACGCGGGGCGACGGCTCGCCACCAAGCAGGACTTGAAGGGCACGCCGCTCGAGGAGCTGCTGCCCCGGCTGGAGGAAGCGGCCCAGTCCCCCGAGTCCCTGCGCGCCCGGGCGCTCGTGCCCACCCCACCGGAGCCCACGCGCCCGGCACCCGCCACACCGCCGCCCGCCTCCGCCACGCCTCCGTCCTCCCCCGCCACACCGCCGCCCGCCTCCGCCACGCCTCCGCCCTCGCCCGTCACGGCGCCGCCCCCGCCGGAGTCCTCCGCACCGGCCGCGGAGGGGCTGCCGGTGCGCGTGTCGGCGCAGAAGCTGGACGCGCTCCTGGCGCGCAGTGGAGAGCTGCGCGTGGCGGGCCTGCGGCTGGAGGGCCGGGTGGAGACGCTGGAGGCGGTGAGCGAGGAGCTGACCCACCTGCGCCAGCGCCTCACCGGCGCGGAGTCCCTGGTGGCGCGGCGGCTGGAGACGCGGCTGGCGCAGCTCGGCCGGGCGCTCGCGGCGGACCGGCGCACGCTCACGCAGGCCGCGAGTGGACTGGACGAGGAGGTGCGGCGCGCGCGCACCCTGCCCTTCGCGGAAGGGTGCGCGGGCCTGGAGCGCAACGCGAGGGACCTGGCGCGCGCGGCGGGCAAGCAGGTGCGGCTGGAGGTGCATGGCGGCGCGCTGGAGTTGGATCGCTCGCTCCTGCAGGGGCTGCGCGAGCCGCTGCTGCACCTGATGCGCAACGCGGTGGCGCACGGCGTGGAGGCCCCGGCCGCGCGGCGCGAGGCGGGCAAGCCCGAGGAAGGCGTGGTGACGCTGACGGCCCGGCTGCGCGGCGGGCGGGTGCAGGTGGTGGTGGAGGACGACGGGGGGGGACTGGACCTGGGCGCCATCCGGGAGAAGGCGCGCGCGCGCGGGCTGCCGGTGTTGGACGACGCGGGTGACGCGCGGCTCATCTTCATGCCCGGGCTGAGCACGACCGAGGCGGTGACGGCGGTGTCCGGGCGCGGAGTGGGGATGGACGTGGTGCGCTCGCAGGTGGAGGCCCTGCGCGGCAACGTGGACGTGTCCTTCGTCCCCGGCCAGGGCACGCGCTTCGTGCTGGACGTGCCCCTCACGCTGAGCACCCTGCGGGTGCTGCTGGTGCTGGTGAGTGGCCAGACGTTCGCCGTGGCGGGCGAGAGCGTGGAGCGCCTGTTGCGACTGGCGCCCGGGGACGTGCGGCGCGTGGAGGGCCGGCAGCTGTGGGCCGGGCCCGAGGCGCTCATCCCCCTGTCCACGCTCGCCCAGGTGCTGGGCCTGCCCGCGGGCACGCCGCGCCCGCACCCGAGCGCCCTGCTGCTGTCCGCGGGCGAGGTGCACGCCGTGCTGGGCGTGGACGAGGTGGTGGCCGAGCAGGAGGTGCTCATCCGCGGCCTCGGCCCGCGCATCCGCCGCGCGCGCCACGTGTCCGGCATGGCCGTGCTGCCCGATGGGCGCCTGGCCCCCCTGCTCAACGCCCCCTCGCTCGTGCGCGCCGCCGAGGGCCGCACCGCCGCCGCGGGCCTCTTCCCCGTCGCCGCCGCCCCCTCCGCCCGCCGCCGGGTGCTGCTCGCCGACGACTCCATGACCACGCGCGCCCTGGAGCAGAGCATCCTCGAGGCCGCCGGCTACGAGGTCCTCGCGTGCTCGGACGGCCAGGAGGCGTGGGAGCGGCTCCAGACGGAGGGCGCCGACGCGCTCGTCTCCGACGTGGAGATGCCGCGCATGGACGGCTTCACGCTCACCGAGGCGGTTCGCGGCTCCCCGCGCTTTGGCCGCCTGCCCGTGGTACTCGTCACCGCGCGCTCCTCCGACGAGGACAAGACCCGCGGGCTCCAGGTGGGCGCCAGCGCCTACCTCGTCAAGAGCGCGTTCGATCAATCCCATCTGCTGGAGACCCTGAGACAGCTCCTATGAAGCCCGACAAGCTCCGTGTCGTCGTCGCCGAGGACTCGCCCACCGCCCGGCGCCTGCTGGTGGAAATCCTGCGCGCGGACCCCACCTTCGACGTGGTGGGCGAGGCGAAGGATGGCGTGGAGGCGCTGGAGCTCACGCGCCGCCTGCGTCCGGACCTGGTCACCATGGACATCCAGATGCCGAACATGGATGGACTGGAGGCCACCAAGCGCATCATGACGGAGGTGCCCACGCCCGTGGTGGTGGTGAGCACCCTGGTGGAGCGCGACATCCAGACGTCCATGACGGCGCTGCGCTCCGGGGCGCTCGCGGTGTTGCAGAAGCTGGTGGGGCCCCAGGCGCCGGACTTCGACGCCGAGGCGCGGCGGCTGCGCGACACGGTGAAGGCCATGGCCGAGGTGAAGGTCATCCGGCACTGGCCCAGCCGTGATGGAGCCCCCACGACCCGCGCCCCCCTCGTCACGGCGCGCCGGCGCAAGCCCGAGGTGGTCGTCATCGCCGCCTCCACCGGGGGCCCCGCGGCGCTGCACCGCATCCTCTCCGAGCTGCCCCCGCACTTCCCCCTGCCCATCCTCGTGGTGCAGCACATCGCCCTGGGCTTCGGCAAGGGCATGGCCACCTGGCTCGACAGCGTGTGCAAGCTGGAGGTGAAGGTGGCCGAGGACGGCGAGTTCCTGCGCCCGGGTGTCGTCTACATCGCGCCGGATGATCGCCACCTGGGCATCCGGGCGGACAGACACGTGGAGGTCTCCAACGCCGCGCCCGTGGGGGGCTTCCGGCCCTCGGGCACGTGGCTGTTCCGCTCGGCCTCGCGCGTCTACGGCGCGGGCATCGCCGCCGCCGTCCTCACCGGCATGGGCCAGGACGGCCTGGATGGTCTGCGCGAGGTGCACGAGACGGGCGGCTGGGTGATGGCCCAGGACGAAGCCACCAGCGTGGTGTACGGCATGCCGGGCGTGGCCGTGTCCGCCGGTGTGACCGACGAGGTGCTGCCCCTGGACAATTTCGCCCGCCGCTTCCGTGAGCTGGCGGGCATGACGGAGGGCGAGTAGCCCGCGGGGAGTTGCGGATTCCACTCCCCGTTCTTACGTACCCTCGCACGCTCGCTCGCCAGTCCGCTCCCAGCCTGGACTGATTTCCTTGGGCGTGAAATGAAGAGATTCCCCCCATCGCTGGTTGTGGCGACACCATGAGCCCTCCCCCCTCCGGATTCGAACTGGCATTCAGGGCCCAACCGGACCCGGCCTATCTCCTGGATGAAACGGGGCGGGTGCTCGCGTGCAGTGACAAGGGAGCGCTCGTCCTGGGCATGCCCCCCGAGCTGCTGATCGGCCAGCCCTGGGCCCGGCTGGCCCCCCTGCTGGAAGAAGGCGCCCGCCTGGAGGCCGCGTGCGCCACCGCCCTGGCGCAAGGCAGCGCGCCCGTCGTGCAGGCCATCTGGCCGAGCCCCTCCGGAGGCCCCCGGCCCCACAGCTTCACCCTCACCGCGGTGCGCGAGGCGGGCACCCCGCCCCGGCTGCTGGTGATGGTGCGTCCGCTCACCGAGGCGGAGACGGTGTACGCGCGTGCCCTGGGCCTGGAGCAGGCCGCGCGCGCCGAGGTGGAGGCCGCCGAGCGCCGCCAGTCCTTCCTCTACCAGGCGATGACGACGCTCTTCTCCCACGCGCCGGATCCCCAGGGCATGTACACGCTGCTGGCGCACCTGGCGGTGCCGGACCTGGCCGACTGGTGCATCGTGGACGCGGTGGAGCAGGGCCCGTGGGTCTCCCGCGCCGCCGTGGCCCACCTGGACCCGACCCAGGGCGAGCAGGCCCGCGCGATGAGCACCCGCTTCGAGCGCCGGCCCGCGCAGGTGGGCGTGCTGCGGGTGCTGCACACGGGCGAGCCGGAGCTGGTGTCGGCGGTGACGGACTCGCTCCTGCGCGCGGCCGCCACCGAGCCCGAGCACCCGGAGATGCTCCAGCGCCTGCAGGCGTGCTCGTACATGATCGTCCCGCTCAAGGCGCGCGGGCACACGCTGGGCGCGGTGACGTTCATCTCCAGCACCTCGGGGCGCCGCTATGGCCCGAGCGACCTGGCGCTGGTGGAGGACCTGTGCGTGCGCGCCAGCCTCGCCATCGACAACGCGCGCCTGGTGGGTGAGTCGCGGCGGGCCACGCGCGCGCGCGAGGATCTGCTCGCGGTGGTGTCGCACGACCTGAAGAACCCGCTGGGCGTGGTGCAGCTGGCCTCGGCGCTGCTGATGCGAGGGGCCCAGGGCAAGCCGGGCGGCGAGCAGGTGCAGAAGCAGGCCAGCCGCATCCAGTCGGCGGGCGAGCGCATGGCGCGGCTCATCTCGGATCTGCTGGACTGGGGCCGCATCGAGGCGGGCGGGCTGCCGCTGGAGCCGTCCGAGCAGGACGTGGCATCGCTGGCGAGCGAGGCGCTCGAGAGCGTGCGTCCGCTGGCGGAGGCGCGCGGCCTGAAGGTCATGACGCAGCTGGCCGAGGAAGACGTGCGGGTGCGCTGCGACCGGACGCGGGTGCTGCAGGTGTTCGGCAACCTGTTGGGCAACGCGGTGAAGTTCACCCCGGAGGGGGGCGAGCTGGTGGTGGGCGCACGGGTGCAGCGCGGCGAGGTGCAGCTGTGGGTGCGCGACACCGGCGCCGGCATCCGCCCCGAGGCGCTGCCGCACATCTTCGAGCGCTACTGGCAGGCGAAGGAAGCGGAGAGCCGGGGCACGGGCCTGGGGCTCTACATCGCCAAGGGCATCGTCGAGGCCCATGGCGGCCGCATCTGGGCCCAGAGCGAGTGGGGCAAGGGCAGCGTCTTCACCTTCACCCTGCCCCTGGCCGACCGCGCCGCCCGCGGCACGGGTGCGAGTGTCTATTCGGCGGGCTAGGCGCTCCGGGCTAGAGTGGGGGGCGTCCTATGCGCTCCCCGCTTGCCCTGCTCCTGGCGCTCGCCGCCCCCTTCTCCGCGTCCGCGGGCGATGACGTCACCGCCCCCGCGCCTCGCGCCCTCGCCCCCGCGCAGTTGCGAGCCGAGGTGGGCGTGCTCTCCACCGGTCTCGTCGGCACGGGAGGCGCGTGGGCGGACCTGCTCACCTCCCAGGCCCTCTCCGGCCATGTGCTCTTCGGTGGGCTCACCCTGGAGGGCGCGCTGCTATCACTCGTGCCCCTGCAGTCCGGCCGCACCGGCGCGGGCCTCACCCTCACCGCCCGCGTGGGCTACACCGGTGAGCTGTGGAGCCTCGTCGGCGGCCCCGTGGTGAACCTCGGCTACGGCTCGCGGCCCGCCGTCCAGGTGCTGCCCTCCATTCAGGCCCTGCGCCGCGTGGGCCCGGTGGACCTGCACGCCGGGCTGTTGGACTTGCACGGCCTCGTGCCCGCCCACCTCGGCGCCTCGTGGAAGGGCGTGGGCCTGGCCTACGTGCTGCCCGTGGGCGCGCGCGCCTGGGCCTCCATCCCCCTCTCCTCCTCGTTGGCCCTGCGGCTGGAGGGATTCTTCTTCCAGCTCACCGGTTCCCAGTCCGCCTTCCTCACCGTGGGCCTCTCGACCCGCGCCCCTGCCTCCACCGGAGTATCGCCATGAGCCGCCGTGCCCTGCTGTTGGGCCTCTCCCTCCTCGCGGGCTGCACCGGGCGGCCCTCGTTCGATCCCGCCACCATCAACGCCGCGCCCATCGGCCAGGGCCTGCCCCGTGGCTTCCTCCTGGGCGCCTCCACCGCCAGCCACCAGGTGGAGGGCAACAACCAGAACGACTGGACCGACTGGGAGACCAGCCACTACCCGGACGGCTCGCCCCACATCCACGACGGCAGAGTGTCCGGCATCGCCGCGGACTCGTGGAACCGCTTCGACGAGGACATCGCGCTGCTGAAGCAACTGGGCGCCAACGCCTACCGCTTCAGCGTCGAGTGGAGCCGCCTGGAGCCCACCGAGGGCAAGTGGAACGCCGAGGCCGCCGAGCGCTACGTCCAGTGGGTCCGCGCCCTGCGCGCCAACGGCATCGAGCCCAACGTGACGCTGCACCACTTCACCCTGCCGCGCTGGGTGTCCGCCAAGGGCGGCTGGGAGAACCCCACCACCGTGGAGGACTTCGCGCGCTTCTCCGGCCGCGTGGCCGAGTTGCTCGGCGAGCACGTGGACTGGTGGGGCACCATCAACGAGCCCAACGTCTACGCCGTGTTCGGCTACATGGACGGCGTGTGGCCCCCGGGCAAGCAGAGCACGGGCATCGCCGCTGAGGTGCTCGCGCGCCTGCTCGAGGCCCACGCCCGCTCCGCGCAGGAGATACGCAAGTTCGACACCTGGGATGCCGATGGCGACGGCAAGAACAGCCTCATCGGGCTCGTCCACCACGTGCGTGTCTTCCAACCGGCCACCGGCTCCACCACCGACTCCGTGGTCACCGGCCTCACCGACTCCTTCTTCAACCAGAGCGTCACCGAGGCCCTGCGCACCGGCCACATCTCCATCCTCGTGCCCGGGGAAATCACCATCGAGCGCGACGTGCCCGGCCTCAAGGGCTCCATCGACTACCTCGGCATCAACTACTACACGCGCGACCACATCCGGCAGGACTTCTCCCCGTCCTTCTCCCACAAATACGTACCCGAGGGCCGGGAGACGAACGACCTGGGGTGGGAGATCTACCCCGAGGGCCTCTACCTGTTCCTCAAGCGCTACGCGAACCTGGGCGTGCCGTTGGTGGTGACGGAGAACGGCATGGATGATCGCACCGGGGAGCGCCGGCCCTACTTCCTGCGCAGCCACCTGTACGCGGTGGAGCGGGCGGTGGCGGAGGGCGTGCCGGTGCGCGGATACTTCCACTGGAGTCTCATGGACAACTTCGAGTGGGCCGAGGGCTACGAGCCCCGCTTCGGCCTGTTCCGGGTCGATTGGACCGGAGGACGAGAGCGTCAGGTGACGCCCGCGGTGGAAGCCTTCCGCGACGTGGCGCGCAACCTCGGTCTCACACCCACTCCCTGATGGCGGCAGGGCGAAAATCCCAGTAAGAACGAGGAGACAGGAGCGACACCATGGGCGTGATCCAGTTCATCGATGAGTTCCGCGAACTCCACACCAAGGCGCGGCAGGGAAAGCTCGCGGAGCTGGAGCGGCCCGCCTACATGGCGGCGCGCGAGCAGTTCGCGCGGGCGTTGCTCAACGCGCAGGGCCTGATGCTCGACGGGGCCGAGGCCCGGCGCCACTACCGCGTGGCGCACCAGTTGCCGGTGGAGTTGCAGATGGCCTACGGCAACGTGTGGACGAACACCCTGGACCTGTCCGCGGGTGGCTTCTCGGTGATGCTGCCGCACGCGGTGGACGTGAAGGAGCGGCCGAGCGCCCTGCTGTACCTGCCGGACGGCACGACGCTGGCGGGCACCGTGCGCGTGGTGTCGCAGTTCCAGCGGGCCGACAAGCACCGCGCCTCGTTCGCCTTCCTGGACCTGACCGAGCGCGAGTGCGATCTGCTCGAGGGCTTCCTCATCGACTTCGCCCTCGAGCGCGTGGGTATCACCCCTCCGTGAGCCGTGGCTCGCGGCACCAGTCCCCCTAGCCCCGGAGCCCCGGAATGAGCCCCAATCAATGGGTGGAACAGTTCCGGCGCCTGCACCACCGGGCACGCCAGGGTCAGCTGTCGGAGAGCGAGCAGCGCAACTACCAGGCCGCGCGCGAGTACTTCGCCCGGGCGCTCACGGCGGCCCAGGGGCTGAGCGTGCCCGCGACCCGTTCGGCGCGCCGGATGTTCCGTGTCGCCCAGGGGCTGCAGGTGGACCTGACGTTCGCCGCGGGTGCCGTGCGGGCCGTGACGCTGGATGTCTCGGTGGGCGGCTTCTCGGTGATGATGCACAAGCCTCCGCCCGAGTCCGAGGAGCCAGGCTTCTCGCTGCGCCTGCCGGGCAATCAGGAGCCGGTGGTGGGCCGCGCGAAGCAGGTGTCGACGCAGCGCAAGCTGGGCACCCACCGCGTCTCGTTCTCCATCCTCGGCTTGTCGGAGAAGGAAGAGCAGCGCCTGGAGTCGACGCTGTTCGATCTGGCGCTCGAGCGCATCAAGTAAGCCCAGGGAGGGGTGCATGAGCCAGGCCCATACCGATGCCATCCTCGTGCTGGTGACCGCGCCCACGGCGGACAAGGCCGCGGAGCTGGCCCGCGCCCTCGTGGAGGAGGGGCTGGCGGCGTGCGGCAACGTGGTGCCCGGCCTGCGCTCCATCTACCGCTGGGAGGGGAAGGTGCACGACGAGCCCGAGGCGCTGCTGGTGCTCAAGTCCCGCGCGCCCCTCTTCGAGGCGCTGCGCGAGCGCGTCGTGGCGCTGCACCCCTATGAGTGCCCGGAGGTGCTGCGGCTGGACGTGGCGGCCGGCCACGCGCCCTACCTGCAATGGATTGCAGACAACGTGCGCACCGCGCCGTGACGAGGAGTTGGATCCACCGCCCCGTCAGTAGAGGATGCAGTCGAACTGCTCAATGACGGCCCTGAGTTCTTCCTCTGTGGTCTCCATCCGTTTGGCTACCGAGGGAGCGTGATAGGTGAGCGACCTGGTAGGAGCCGGTTGGGTGTGAAGCTCCTCCACGGTAATACGTCCAAAGCGGCCCGGCCACTTGACGCCGCATAGCTCGGGAGCCCTAGGGATCGGGTCAAGGAAGGTGAAACAGGGCCACTTGGGAAAGCGCAGGGTGGTGGGGTCGGAGCCCATGATGCGGCAGCCATCCAGACGGGCCTCGGTGAAGTCGCAGTCCTCGATGGCCCCGTTCTCCCATCCTGTGCCGTAGTCGGGCCAGTGCCCGAAGTCGCACCCGGTCAGCCGCCCCTTGAAGCGGCACCCCCGTAGGGAGGCCTTCACCCATTGCTGGTGATTTTTTAGCTCCTGCTTCACCTCGAAGGTGCAATCAATGAACCGTGCTCCAACGATGATCAGGTTCCTGGCGGAGACCTTGAGAATGACAGTGCAATTTCTAAGCGACAGGTTGGGGCCAAGGAGATAGAGCGAATTCTTGTCAGACAACTCTAGCCGCTCGTTTTCAATTTCCTTGTTTTCGATGATGACGTTCTCGAGCAACCCCATGGTAGACCCTTTCAGAAGGTGAGCATCCGGAAGAACTCGCCCGCCATGCGCCTGCCGTGACGCGCCAGATTTGACTCCGAGCCAGAAAGAATCTCGTACTGGCGGCCTGTCTTCAGGTCAACCACGTCTACACCCTGGTGTTTGAACCGAAGGCTCCCTCCTAACTGAGCTTTCACCTCTTCGTGCACGAAGCGCCCCCGGGCCTCGCGCTCTAGCAGTCGCGCCAGCCAGTATTCGCCCTTGTCCATAGCATTTTTGATGGCCTCTTTCTCCGCGTCCGAGAACCTGTCGGGCCTCCATTTGTTCGCGGCCTGGGTGACGGCCTCCTGGAGCATGTCCCCCACCTTGTCCTCGGCAGGAATGTCCGCGGCCGACTTGCCCCGGGGCAAGTGCCAGCGTTGTCCGTCACTCAGTTCCACCTGCCGGTTGCCGCCCCGGTGACGGATGACGGTTTCGGCGGAGCGGCCCCCAGGCGCCTGTGCAGTTCCGAAGCCCTGTCCCTTCTTGAGCAGCACCACGGCCATGGGACCCTGCGGGGAGGTAGCCACCGTGTCCACCGCCGCCACCGCCTGGGCCAGGGCGCCCTCCGTCGCGAGCGCCGCCTCCGTCACCTCCAGGCGCTCCATGACGCCAGCGCCCCCCTGCGCCTTGAACTGCTTGCCGGCGAGCTTGAAGCCCGGAAGCGACTTCACCCGCGGCAGCACCTGCCCCAGCGTGTGCCCGCCCAGCGAGGCCACGGCGAGAATCATGGCCCGGGCTGCGTCCTCGCCCAGCACCTTGCCGAACTCTCCACCCGCCGCGCGCAGCTCCTCGAAGGTGGTGGCGTGGTGCGCCATGTCGGCCATGCGGGCCCATCCATCCATGAGGCCGTACAGCGTCTGGAGGCCCAGGTAGCCCATCAGCAGGAGGGTCATGCCAGCAGCCAAGGCCTTGCTCGTGGGCTCGGGCACCACCCACATCATGCAGTAGAGGGTCACCGTCCAGACGACCGTGGACACCATCATCCGCACGTCCAGTAACTCGTGCACCAGGGCCTCGCGCGTCTCGTCGAGGACGTGGCCGAACGCCAGCGCCAGGGCGAACGCCCGCCGGTCGTCCGTGCGTAGGTAGGGCCCGTCGTCCAGAAGGCCCAGGCAGTCACCCCCTCCCCGGGGCGCACACCACTGGAGGTACCTGGCCCGCAGAGCCTCATCCGCTGCGGGGGTGAGGACCACCGGCCCCTCCTGGCGCTCGGGCACCAGGGTGTAGGCATGGTCGCGATACACCTCCAGCAGCCAGTCTCCTTGGCTGGCCACCGTCTCGACGCCCTTGGGTGATGGCAGCAGGTGGAGCAACTCCCGGGCGGCCGCTTGTGGCGTCTTCGCACCCAGCCGCACGTCGCGCGAGAGGCGCAGGAAGGCCTGTTGGAACTCGGCTCTGGGAATAGGCACCGGCCGGGTGGCGATGGCGCCGGGCTCCAGGAAGTCCACGTCGTACACGGTGGCGGACTCGAGCCCGGGCTCCGCCGTGGCAGCCACACGCTGCTTGGGCGCCGCTGGGGGCGTCAGCGAGTGGTAGCGGTAGCCGACAAAACCCCCGTGGGGGCTGCCCGTGGCGCAGGAGAACTGGAAGAGGGCAAGGAGGGCCCAACCACCAACGCAGGGACTCAGCCTCGCCCTTATGGGGCGAGCGCCAGGAAGATGGTTGGACACGGCGCACCTCCAGAAGCGACGTGGCTAAAACCGTCACTCCGGAATTACATGAAAATGCGGGCGTACCCGTCAAGCCACCGGGTTGGGTGGGGAAGGCGTCCGGGGAAGGTGTCCCGGGGAAGGTGTCCCGGGGAAGGTGTCAGAGGACTCGTAACAGAGGACTCGTAACAACAGTCACGGGCACATCGTCGGACCTCACCGCCGAGACCTCCAGCCTCTCGCGAGGCCGCTCCCTCAGCTGAAGGTCGTGGTCAGATTCAGCGGGCCGGCGGGGACGCCCACGTCGAGGCCCGCGGGGTTGTCCGAGGGCGTCTGCCAGGCATTGGCCTCCGTCACGGTCTTGCCCGTGGCGTCGTTCGAGATGGACATGCGGCCATTGTGGCCCGCGGGTTCAATCTGGCTGACGTCATAACCGCTCCAGCCCGTGCCGGAGTTCGCGAACGTCGCCTCGCCCCAGGTCTGGCCGGCGTTCGCGCCCGGATTCGCCGTGCCGTCCTTCGACACGCACCACGCGACACTGCTGTTGCTGTCGAACGCCACGGTCTGCGATTGGCCGGGCTGCAGCGTGAACGTCTTCGGCGTGCTCTTGTCGAAGTACTGCCCGCTGTTCGGGCCGCCGTCCTCGCCCGTCTTGTTCCAGAGCGTGACGGTCTGCGGCTGGTTCGTGTTGTTGACGAACGTGTTGGTGTACTTGAACTGGTCCTTCTGGCTCGGGTCGATGAGCTGCATGTTGCTGTTGTACGGCGAGCCGACGTTGTTCTTGGCCAGCCACGGCTCACTCGGATTCACCGGATCCGTGGACCCGGCGGAGGGCGGACCAAACCCCGGACCCGCGTCACTGTCGTAGGTGGGGTGCGCCGGGTTGGCCGGGCTGCTCGGCGTGGGCGCGGGGGCACCCACTTCGGGTCCGGACGCGAGGTCCTGCGGCGCCTCGAACGAGTCGTCCCCCTGCAGCTCACTCAGCAGTTGCGTGAGCTGGCCCAGCACCTGCGTCAGCTGCTCGAGATTGCCCGGGCCCTGCTCGAAGGAGTCGGTCAGCAGCGACTGCCACACGTCGTTGCCCGGCTGCGGCGTGGGGGTGCTCTCCACGATCTCGTCCGGGGAGGAGACCGGCTCGCTTTTGGAGGTGCTCCAGACAGGAGAAGAGAAGGAAGGGCGGTTGACCGAGATGGACATTTTCGAATCCGGGAGGCCAGGAGGGCGGAGTGAGCACGAACAGAGCAGGACCCATGCCAACGCCCCCCCGGCCGCGCACGAGGGCCCGGACTCCCCCCTTCTCGGGAAATCAGTCACTTGGAATGAGAGCACCAGTCCCCCGGCTACCCCAGCGTCCCGCGGTGGGATGACGGCACTCACCACCTGGTGTCTGGAGTCATCACCCGCTCACCCGCCGCGCAGCACGTCGAGGATGACGGCGTAGTGCACGGAGGCCCCCGTGATGACCATGAGGTGGAAGATCTCATGGTAGCCGAAGAGGGTGGGACGGGGATCCGGCCACCTGCGCGCGTAGACCCCGGCGCCCAGGGCGTAGACGACGGCGCCGAAGACGAGCCACCCGACGCGCACGGGGCCGATGACGTCGGGCAGCCGCAGCATCACCGGGACCGACACGAACCCCAGCACGATATAGAGCACGGAGCGCAGCCCTCGCGGCCCGGAGTGGCCCAGCAGCGAGAGCCCCGCCCCCGTGAGCGCCGCGCTCCACATCACCCAGAGCATCCGAGGGCCCCAGCCCCCCGCCTCGTCCAGGACGGCGATGGGCGTGAAGGAGCCCGCGATGAGCACGTAGATGGCCGCATGGTCGCACCGTTGGAGGCGCTGGTAGACGACGGGGCTCCAGTTGGGGCAGTGGTACGTCGCGCTGACCCCGAACATCAGCACCAGGCTGGCGCCGAACACCAGGCCGGCCACGTGCCGCGCGCCCTCGGCCGGGGCCTGGGCCAGGAAGAAGCACCCGGCGAGCGCCGCCACGAAGGCGAGCGCATGGGACACGCCGCGCAGCAGGGGCTTCACTTCCTCCTCTTCGATCCGGAGAGTCTCGATGCGCTCGGGGGATGCCATGACCTTTTCGTACCGCTGGCAGGTCACCGCAGTGTCACCACGTGGCCCCCTCCTGTCCAGGCGCGGACGTCTGGCGACAGGGTCTGCCGCCTCGTGCACACTGGCGTGGAGGTAGACCCCGGCGAGGCGAAGCGTGCTATCTCCCGCGGCCCCGTGCCCCCGCTCCTCTCCTCCCTGTCCGCGCGCTGGCGGCACCTGCCCCGTGGCGCTCGGCTGGCCGCGTGGCTCGTGGGACGCGGCTGTGGGTGCTCGGGTGGATGGTGCTGGGCACCTTCTTCACCCGCGGGCCGCCGCGCGTGCACTGGGCCGGCGGGGACGAGCACTTCCGCTGGATGTACCTGCCCGTGCGCGCGCTGGATGTCTGGGGGCGCTGGGACACGATGTTCTACCTGGACATCGCCCGCGACGCCTATCCCCCCTGGCGCCCCGACGGCTGGGTCTACCACGCCGCCTTCTTCCCCCTGTACCCGAGCCTCGTGCGCGGGCTGTCCGAGCTGCTCGGTGGAGCGTCCCTCTTCCACGTGGGCCTGCTGCTCTCCCAGGTGATGCTGGCGCTCGCCGTCGTCTACCTCGACAAGCTGGTGCGGCTGGATCGCCCGGGCGCCTTCGCCGAGCTGTGCGTGGCGTGCCTGCTGGCCTATCCCGGCAGCCACTTCTTCTCCGCCGTCTACCCCGAGTCCACCGCGCTCTTCCTCGGCGTCTTCGCCCTGTACTGCGTGCGCACCCGGCGCGAGGGCGTGGCGGCCCTGGCCCTGGCGCTCGCCGTGTGGGCCCGGCCCAATGGGTGGATCCTCTGCCTGCCCGCGCTCCTCGAGCTGTGCCGCACCGGGGACGGCCGCCCGCGCCTCACGCCACGCGTCCTCTGGCTCCTGGTGCCGGTGGTGGCCGTGCTGCCCCTGCTCGGCCTGCACTGGCAGCTCTACGGGGATCCGCTCTACTTCGTGCACGTCCAGGCCGCGTGGAAGCGCCAGCTCGGCCTGCCGCTGGTGGCCCTGTTCCGCCTGGACCGCTCCGTGGGCGTGGGGCTGCTCGCCGTGGGGCTCGGCCTGCTCGCCATCTTCTCGTTCCGGTGGGCGGTGGGGCTCGGGCCCAACTGAGACGCCCCGGGCCGCGCGTCCACCGGAGTGGAGGGAGGAGGGTGATCAGTCAGCGCTTGTGGCCGTCGTGCCGCCATCCCCGTCGGATGAAGCATCGAAGCCCGAGGAATCGCCGTCGCTGGACGTTCCGTCGATCTTGTCCGCCAACCAGTCCCTGAAACCGTCGAACTGGTCCGTCCACCAGCCCGTGGACCCGCTGATGCCGGGCATACGGCTGAACAGGAGGTCGGCGGCCATCGCAGCGCCCTCCCTGTCCTCCCGGACCTTACGGAGAACGAGAGCGCCTGCCTTGACCGCGCCCAGGAGCGTCAACGGGACAGCCAACACCACTGCCGCTTGGAGCACCCACGTCATGGACACCTCCCACACTTCGCAGCCATTCACAGTCTATCCACTGTCAGTGCCATTCGTGAAACACGGAGGTGACGAAAAGGAGTGTTGAAGCAGTCAGGCTCCCATCGTCCGTGGCAGCGAGCGTGGACGCGCGAGGCCCGTCAGGGGCCCGCCACCCTCAGGAGCCGGACCCCCGCAGGGAAGCGGCAAGCCCGTCCAGAATGTCCGACTCGCTCACGATCAGCTCGGGGATGTCGAGTTCGCGCAGCACGGTCAGCAGCACCGCGGCGCCGCCCACGATGACTTCCGCGCGTTGGGGCTCTACCAGCATGCGCCGCCGGCCCTGGACATTCTCGGCCGCCAGACGCGCGAACATCTCCCCCACCTGCTCGCGCGTGAGCAGCGAGTGAGGAAAAACAAATACAGCTGGCACGAGCCCTGGGCGGCTATGTCGCCCGGGCGCGCAAGGGCAGTTCCAGGGTGAAGCGGGCCCCGCCGCCCTCGCGCTGCTCGGCCCATACACGGCCCCCGTGCGCCTCGGCCGCGCGGCGCGCCACATACAGCCCCAACCCCAGCCCTCCGTAGGAGCGCGAGGACACCGCCCGGCCAAAGCGCTCGAAGATGCGCTCGAGCTGATCCTCCGGAATGCCGATGCCCCGGTCCTCCACCACCACCCGCGCCACCTCGCCCTGCGCCCACGCCCGCACCTCCACCGGATGGCGCGCCCCGAACTTGAGGGCATTGGCGAGCAAGCCAGACACCACCTGCTCCACCCGCATCCGGTCCCACTCGCCGACGAGCCCTGGAGTCACCTCCACCCGCAGCGCGCAGCCCATGGCCTGGGACTCCGCCTCGAAGCGCTCCAGCACCTCGCGCACCACCTCGCCCAGGTCCATCCGCTCGGGCGACAGCGGCAGCTCGCCGGTGGACAGGCGCGACACGTCCAGCAGCGTCTCCACCAGCGTGCCCAGGCGACGCACCTGGCGCAGGCCCCGATCCAACCGCTCCACCATGTCCATGGCGGACTCGCGCCGCGCCCGCTGCACCAGCGAGCTCAACTGCAGGCCCAGCGAGGTGAGCGGGGTGCGCAGCTCGTGGGACGCCACGGCGAGGAACTCGTCACGCAGACGGATGGCATCCTGGGACTCGTGGTACAGGCGCGCGTTCTCCAGCGTCAGCGCGGCGCGGCGCACCAGCTCCTGCACCACGGGCATGTCCCGCTGGCAGAAGCGCGGCCTGCTCCCGGTGGTGCCGAGCGTCACCACACCCAGCGTCCCCCTGCGCCCCACCAGCGGCACGTGGATGACGGAGCGCAGCCCCATGGCGAGAATGCGGCGCAGGTGCTCCGGGGAGCGCGCCAGCAGGGCCAGGCGCTCCTCGGGCACCTCCGTCAGGAGCAGCGGCTCGCCGGTGTGGAAGACGCGGGGAGGGCCCGAGGGGGCCGCCAGGTCCATGGGAAACAGCCGGTCCGTCTCGTACGCCAGCGCCATCCGCGCGGGATCCTCGTGCGCCAGCGCCACCGTGCGCAGGTAGCGTCCCTCCTCGGGGAGGTAGACGGCGCACCAGTCCGCCAGCTCCGGCACCGGCACGCGCGCCACCCGCTCCAGCGTCGACGGGAAGTCCAGCGAGCCCGCCAGCACCTCGCCAGCGCGCGCCAGCAGATCCCGATCCCTCGCGGCCCAGGCGCGCTCCTGGCGCAGCCGGGCCTGCTCCACCTCGCGCGCCACCGCGGCCGGCAGCCGGGTGATGTTCCTCTTGGGGAAGTAGTCGCGCGCGCCGGCCTTCATCACCTCCACGCCCTCGTTCTCGCCCACGCTGCCGGAGACGACGATGAAGGGAATGTCCAGGCCGCTGTCGAGCACGATGCCGAGCGCGGAGGGCGCATCGAAGCCGGGCAGGCTGTAGTCGGAGAGGATGATGTCCCAGCGCCCGGGCACGAGCACCTCGCGCAGCTCCTCGGCCGACTGCACCCGGTGGGTGTGCACCTCGTAGCCGCCATGGCGCAGCTCGCGCTCCACCAGATCCTGGTCGTCCGGGTTGTCCTCCACCATCAGGACCCGCAGCGGTGTCGTCATGCACGCCCCCCCGCGGGCGGCGAGCGGTTGAGCACCAGCCAGTAGACCCCGAGCTGGCGTGCCGCCTCGACGAACTCGTTGTAGCTCACCGGCTTGCGCACGTAGCTGTTGCAGCCATGGCTGTAGCTCTCCACCAGGTCCTTCTCCTCGTCCGAGGAGGTGAGGATGACCACGGGCAGGAAGCGGGTGCGCGCGTTGGCGCGAATCTGGCGCAGCACCGCGTGCCCGTCCAGGCGAGGCAGCTTGAGATCCAACAGCACCAGCCCGGGCAGGGGCTCCTGGGCCCGATGCGCGTAGGCCTCGCGCGCGAAGAGGTAGTCGAGCGCCTCGACACCGTCCTCTACCACGTCTATCGGCTGGGTGAGGCCCGCGCGCTGGAAGGCGCGCCGCGTCAGGTCGACGTCATCCGGGTTGTCCTCGACGAGGAGAATGGACCGTGGGCCGCTCATGACCGCACCTCCTGGAGGGTGAAGCGGAAGGTGGCGCCCGCGCCACGGGTGGCCTGGACCGAGATGTCCCCGCAGTGCCGGTGGACGATGCGCTGCACCGTGGCCAGCCCGATGCCCGTGCCCGGGAAGTCCGAGGGCTTGTGCATCCGCTGGAAGGGACTGAAGAGCTTGCCCGCGTATGCCATGTCGAACCCCACGCCATTGTCACGCACAACGTACTGGCTCACTCCACCGACCGTCTCCGAGAAGAACTCGATGAGGGCCCCGGAGCGCTTGCTGGTGAACTTCCAGGCATTGCCCAGCAGGTTCTCCAGGAGCACGCGGAGCAGCCGCGGATCTCCCGGCGCGGCGAGCCCGGGTTGGATGGAGCACGTCACGTCGCGCGCGGGCTCGCGCTGGCGCAGCTCCTGGAGCACGGACGTGGCGAGCGCGCTCAAGTCCACCGGCTCGCGCTGCACCTCGGCGCGGGTGACGCGCGAGAGCTGCAACAGATCGTCGATGAGCTGGCCCATGCGCATGGCGGCCGCCTGCAGGCGCGAGAGCAGCCGCAGGCCCTCGGGCGACAGCCGCGGCCCGTCGTCCTCGAGCAGCGCCTGGGCGAAGCCGTCGATGGCGCGCAAGGGGGAGCGCAGGTCATGGGAGACGGAGTAGCTGAAGGACTCCAGCTCCTTGTTGGCGGCGGTGAGCTCGTGGGTGCGCAGGGCCACGCGCGACTCCAACCGGGCCTCGCTGGCGCGCAGGGCATCCGCCTGGGCTTGCACCTGGGTGAGACTGGCGTCGTACTCCCGGGCCAGGGTGATGAGCTGGCGCCGGCTGAACCAGGCCAGCAGCGCGCCCACCGCGAGCGTCCACAGCCCTCCGAGCATGAGCATGGTCCGGCCCGCGTGCTCGGCCTCGCTCCCCTGGAGGGTGGCGCGCTGGCGCATCTCGGCGCCAATGGTATCCAGGGTGGCGCGGAGCGCATCCATGCGGGTCTTGCCCGCGCCCGAGCGCACCACGGACAGCCAGTCTCCCCCCTCGTGGAAGAGGGACAACTCCTCTTCGGCGAACTGATCCCAATTCCGCCAGTGCTCGCGCAGTTGCGTCATCCAGGCGTGTTGTTCGGGCTCGCCCGCCAGGCTTTGCTCCAACGCATCGATCGCCGCGGGGAGCTGCTGCCCGGCCGTCTGGTAGGGCTCCAGGAAGGCGGGCTTGCCGGTGAGGAGGTAGCCGCGCAAGCCCGTCTCCCGGTCGATGAGAAGCTGGCGCGCCCGCTCCAGCCGGGTCAGGGCCTCCTGGGAGTAGCGTGCCCCCTCCTGGGCGCGGATGAGGTTGCCCACCGACCACAAGAGGATGCCCGCGAGCAGCAGCAACAGCCCCAACGGCAGCAGGACGGCGCGCAGCAGCAGGTGGCGGAAGCGGCGTGACTCGGTCTGGGGCATCACTCGTCGAGGGTAGAAGGCATGTTCCCGTGAAGGTTGGCGCCCGACAGACGCCCTTCAACCCACTCCACCGGACACGGCGGCGACAGCTCGGTAGGAGGGCTGCTCCGAGAGGCGGACTCCATGGACGTCCGCCCAGGAGCCGGCCCGAACCCCGGCGGATTCGACCCGGGGTGCGCTCGTTCCCACGCGGAGCGCGGGAGGAGAAAGTGTCAGGCCGAGCAGAATCCGACATTTCCCTCCCCGTGGCCCCCCCCCTGTCTGAAGCGCGACGTCGCCCGGGGATGTTAGAAGCGGAGGAACGCTTCATTCATGCATTCCATGGAAGGGCCAGCACATGACGCTCGCAAGCCGGGAAGCGCCCTATGGCGCCTGGAAGTCCCCCCTCACCGCCGAGCTCATCGCCTCCCAGTCGCTCTCGCTGGGCGAGGTGGCCGTCGATGGGGATGACGTGTACTGGCTGGAGGTGCGCGCCAACGAGGGGGGCCGGCACGTCATCGTGCGGCGCACCGCGGAGGGCACGCACTCGGACCTGCTGCCCGCGCCCGCCGAGGGCCGCGCTCCCTACAGCGCGCGCAGTCTGGTGTACGGCCGGGGCGGCGGCTCGTTCACCGTGTCCGAGGGGCGGGTGGTGTTCGTCAACCACGCGAGCGGCGGCCCCCACCCGGATCAGCGCCTGTACCGGGTGAACCCGGGCCGCACGCCGGTGCCCATCACCCCGGACACGGGCGGCAAGCACCGCTACGCGGACCTGAGCATCGACCGGGCGCGCAACCGCGTGCTGTGCGTGCGCGAGGATTGGCGCAACCTCCAGGAGGGCCAGCCGCGCATCTCCCTCGTGGCGGTGGACATCGACGGGCAGAAGCAGACGGTGCTCACGCAGGGGCGCGACTTCTACTCCTCGCCGGTGCTCAGCCCCAACGGCCGGCGCATGGCCTGGCTCGCATGGGACTACCCGAGCATGCCGTGGGACGGGTGCGAGCTGTGGGTGGCGGACGTGGACGAGGACGGGACGCTGCGCCACGCGCGGCTCGTGGCCGGCGGCTCCACCGAGTCCATCTTCCAGCCCGAGTGGTCGCCCCAGGGCGAGCTGTACTTCGTGAGCGACCGCAACAACTGGTGGAACCTCTACCGGCTGCAGGGGCGCAACGTGGTGCCGGTGCTCGAGCGCCGGGCGGAGTTCGGCACGGCCCAGTGGAGCCTGGGCATGTCCACCTACACCTTCATCTCGCCCCGGCACGTGGTGTGCGCCTTCAACGAGCAGGGCCAGTGGAAGCTGGGGCGGCTGGACGTGGTGCTCGGCCAGTTCTCCGAGCTGGCCACGCCCTACACGGACATCTGCCATGTGCGCGGGGGCTTCGCCACGGCGTACTTCGTGGGGGGCGGGCCCGAGCAGCCCGCGAGCGTGGTGCGGCTGGACATGGAGTCGGGCAAGCCCCACGTCATCAAGGCCTCGAGCACGGTGCCCGAGTCGCTCCTGCCCTACCTGTCGCGCCCCGAGCCCCTGCACTACCCCACCACCGAGCTGGGCGAGTCGCACGCCTGGTACTACCCCCCCACCCACCCGGACTTCCGCGCGCCCGCGGGCGAGAAGCCGCCCCTGCTCATCCTCAGCCACGGCGGCCCCACGGGCGCGGCCTCGACGAAGCTGGACTGGACGATCCAGTACTTCACCAGCCGGGGCTTCGGCGTGGTGGACGTCAACCACCGGGGCAGCACGGGCCATGGCCGCGACTACCGCCTGTCGCTGTACGGCAACTTCGGCGTCATGGACGTGGATGACTGCGCCAACGCCGCGCTGCGACTGGTGCAGGAGGGCCGCGTGGATGCCCGGCGCCTGGTGGCGCGCGGCGCCGGCATGGGTGGCTACACCACGCTGTCGCTGCTCGCCTTCCGGGACATCCTGCGCTGTGGCACCAGCGCGGCGGGCGTGTCCAACCTGGAGTCCCTGGCGGAGAACGCGGAGAAGTTCGAGGCGCACTACCTGGATCAGCTCCTCGGCCCCCTGCTCGAGTCCCGGCAGCTCCTGCATGACCGGTCCCCGGCTTTCCACCTGGACAACCTCAAGCGCAGCCCGCTCTTGTTCATCCAGGGCCGGCAGGACACGCGGGTACCGTCGCGGGAGACGGAGGAGCTGGTGCGCAAGCTGCGCGCGCACGGGGTGCCCACGGCGCTGCTGCTCATCGACGGTGAGGCCCAGTCGCCCCGCGGCACCCCCGAGGCGCGCAAGGCCCTGGAGACCGAGCTGGCCTTCTATGCGCGCGTCATGGGGCTCTCCCTGGCGGATCCCCTGGAGCCGGTGGTCATCGAGCCCTCGTCTGGCTCCTAGCCCTCCTGGGCACCGTCCGCCCACGGGCGGGCGGGCGTGCGGAAGTTGTGGCCGCCCCGGGCCATCTCCAGCTTCCCCGGAATGCAATCCAATCCGGTATCGCCATGGGAGTGGGGCCTGTTCGGGGTGATCGTCCTCGGGATGATCGTCGTCGACCTCAGGTCCCACCGTGGCACGCATGCCGAGTCGCGCAAGGCAGCCTATCTCTGGAGCGTCGCGTGGATCGCCATGGGGCTCGGGTTCGCGGGCTTCGTGGCCTGGAGGCACGGAGGCGTGGCGGCCCAGGAGTACCTGGGCGCCTACCTCATCGAGAAGAGCCTCAGCCTGGACAACCTGTTCGTCTTCCTCGTCATCTTCTCGAGCCTCGGGGTGCCCGAGGACCATCAGCGCCGGGTGCTCTTCTGGGGCATCCTCGGGGCGCTCGTGTTCCGCGGGGTGTTCATCTTCGTGGGGCTGGAGGCGATGGAGCGCTGGCACTGGGTGGTCTACGGCTTCGGCGCCCTGCTGCTCGTCGCCGCCTGGCGAGTGGCGCGCGCACCGCACGGCCAGCAACCAGGGGACAACAAGCTGGTGACGTGGCTGACGCGGCGCCTGCCCGTGACGCGGGAGGCGCCGGATCGGGCCTTCTTCACGCGCACGAAGGAGGGGTGGCAGGCCACCACCCTGTTCGTCGCGCTCGCCGCCATCGAGTTGTCCGACGTGGCGTTCGCCGTGGACTCCGTGCCCGCGGCCCTGTCGGTGAGCCGCAACCTGTTCGTGGTGTACACCTCCAACGTGTTCGCCATCCTCGGGCTGCGCGCGCTCTACATCGCGCTGGCCAGCTCGGCGCACGAGCTGCGCTACCTGCGCTTCGGGCTCGCGGCGGTGCTCGCGTTCGCCGCGCTGAAGATGCTGCTGTCGGAGTGGATCGAGGTGCCGCCGCTGCCCTCGGTGGCCGTCATCGTGGTGTGCATCGGCACCGCGGTGGGCTTCAGCCTGCGGGCGCGCCACCGGGACGCCCCCGGAGCAGGGCCTCACGGCGGACACCGGGAGGAGGCCCGGGCGTAGGCCTCTACTTCTTCTTCGTGCGAGCAGCGGAGGTGGAGCGGCGGGCGGGGACGGCGCGGGACGTCTTCGCGGCGGCCTTCTTCTCCCGGAGGAACTCGTTCTTCCGGGCCGGAGACCGCTTGTCCGCAGGGTCCTGGAGCGCGCGTCCGACGGTCCGCTGCTCTGCCATGCCCATGTCCTTTCGTGTGGGTCTTGAGAGGTGAGACTGGCGCCAGCCATCCTGGGACGAAAGGGCGGACCCGAGGCGGAGCCCTCCGTCTGTCTCGGACGGAACAGCGGCGGGAAGGCGCGGGCCTCGCACCTCCCCGGAGGGCGAGGGCGGCGCCAGCCCCCGGGTTCCCGGGGCGTCCGGAGCAACCCAGGTGCAAGCGCGCGGGAGTTGGGTTATTCGATAAGACGATGGCTGCCAGGAAAACCACATCTCCACCGACCCTGGGCGAATACCAGGAACTGCTGCGCTCCTCGGGACTGCGCAGCACGGCGGCTCGGATCGCCGTCCTCCGGGAACTGGAAGCCGCCACCACGCCGCTGAGTCACGCGGACCTGGTGGACGCGCTCAAGGACGAGGGCTACGACCGCGTCACGCTCTACCGCAACCTCACGGACCTGACCGAGGTCGGCCTCGTGGTGCGCACGGACCTGGGAGACCGGGTGTGGCGCTTCGAGCTCAAGCGCGACGCGTCGGGCGGCCACCATGATCCGCATCCGCACTTCACCTGCACGGACTGCGGCGCCGTGTCGTGCCTGCCGGCCAAGTCCGTCCGCCTCGCGCCCACCAAGGGGCTGCCCAAGGCCGTGGTGGACAGCACGGTGGACATCCAGCTGCGCGGCCTGTGTGACCGCTGCGGCTAGGCCCGCGCGCTCCTCGCCCGGCCACGGCTTCCCCCCGCCCGCCTGAAGGCGCGGGCATCTGGGCGCCCCCGTGCGCCCGCCTCCCCCCTCCTCCAGACTCCCTCCTCACGGCGTCGCCCGTCTCCAGGCGCGTCCGCTTCGTGCGGACCCGAGCCTCATGCAACCGTGTTGCAAAAGCGGGAGAACCTGGGTAACAGATGCAATCCGATTGCATGAGCGCCAGGAGGCAGTCCTGGCCGCGAGAGGAAAGAGCGCACCATGCCCAAGGGCAACCGAACCATCGTCCATCTCGTCTCGAGCGCCGGCAGCGGCTACGTCTACACGACGACGAAGAACAAGCGGAAGTCGCAGGAGAAGCTCCAGCTCAAGAAGTACGACCCCCGCGTGCGCAAGCACGTGCTGTTCGTGGAAGGCAAGCCATGAGGAGGCGGTCCCGGCGTGGAGGAGGAGCCGGAGCGGCGTCCTCGCCGGGGCCGGGCGCGGCCCGGACGCGCGAGCGCTTCCGGGAGTTCGTGCCCCCGGAGCTCATCGGAGTGGCGCCCCCCGGCGAGGACGAGGACGGCGAGGACGAGGCCACGCGTGAGCGGCCCAGGCACCTGCGGCTCGTGCGCTCCGCGGAACGCGTCTCCGAGCCGGTGTCCTGAAAGACAGACGGGGGGAGGCGCGGGCTTGAAGGGCCCGGGCCTCCCCCCGTGGCGTTCACGTCCCGATCAGAACTTCTCGCCGCGCTCGCGCAGCTCCGCGATGACGCGCTCGATGCCCCGCTTGTTGATGATGCGGATGCCATGGGCGCTCACGCGCAGCCGCACGAAGCGGCCGAGGCTCGGCACCCAGAAGCGATGCGTCTGGATGTTCGGCAGCGAGCGCGTCTTCGTCTTGTTGTTGGCATGGCTGACGTTGTTGCCCACCAACGGCCGCTTCCCGGTGACCTGACAGACCTTGGACATGTGTGTGGCTCCTCACCAGCTCGACTTGATGACCCCGGGGATTTCCCCGGACAGGGCCTTCTCGCGGAACGCGATGCGCGACAGCCCGAAGCGGCGCAGGTAGCCGCGGGGACGGCCCGTGAGCGCGCACCGGTTCGTCACCCGGTTGGGATTGGAGTCGCGCGGCAGCTTGCCCAGCGCCGTCTGCGCCCGCATCCGCTCCTCCATCGTGGCCGCCACGCGGATGGCCTCCTTGAGGGCGGCCCGCCGCTCCGCGTACCGCTTCACCAGCGCCTCGCGCTGCTTGTTCTTCTCGATCTTGCTCGTCTTCGCCATCCGCTGACCGCCTCCTCTTGGGTCGTTGAGGGTCCGAGGCCCAGGCAGTACCCCGGAAACCCCACAGATGCAACCGAGTTGCATTAGAACACGCCACCCCAAAAAGAACGCGCACCACTTAAATGCAACTTGATTGCGTTTGCACTCTGATGGCATAAGCGCGGTGTTTCCCGCGGAGGGAACGGACGTCCGGGAGGATCGCGGTGTCTCGAATCGTGTGGAGCGTGGGAGTGGGAGGTCTGGCGTTGGCGCTCCTCGCCGCGCCGTGGCTCAGCCAGCCGGGAGACGGGGTCACGGCCGTGCCGGTGGCGGCGGAGCCCCTCCCCGAGCCCATGGCCTCACCGTCCCAGGTCGCGCCGCCCCCGCCTCCCCAGGCCGCGGACCTCCCGCCCCCGCATCCCGAGTCCGTCGCGGCCTCCGCCCTGCACTCGTCCTCGCCCCTGCTCCCGCCGGAAACCAGCCGCTCCGCGAGACGCTGGCCACTGACGTCCCGGTCCCTGCACAAGCTGCCCGAGCAGCGCCAGCGCATCGTGAGCGCGCTGCGCGGCCGCTACGCCACCCCGCTCGAGCGCCGTGACGCCGTGCTCGCCGCCTTCGAGTCCTCGGGCGGGAGCCAGGCGGAGTGGACGAAGCAGGGCCGCGAGGCGCTGGCCACCTGGCGCTCCCGCATCGAGGAGCAGGTGCTGCCCATCCGCGCCGAGTCGCCCCGCTGCTACGCCGCCGGGTGCGTGACGCGCGTCACCTTCCCGGACGCGGCCTCCTACGAGGAGGCCCGCCAGCGCGTCCCCCGGCTGGAGCTGAGCGGCGTGGGGCCCCACATGCAACTGCCCCCCGAGTACCTGCCCTCGGGCGAGGTCTCCGTGTCCTGGGCCGTGCTGCCCCCCGAGCGCTGAGCGGCCATCCCTTTTCCACGCATCACCCAGCAGTCCCCACCCACAGAAGGAGTCGCACCATGAAGAACCTGCTCAAGACGGGCCTGTCCACCTGCGCCCTGGCGATGCTGATGACCGGTTGTGGCACGACGGAGGCCCAGGACGCGGCCGCCATGGAGCTGGCCACCGAGCAGCAGGAGCTCGCCGCTCAGTGTGATCCGGCCGAGACGGAGGAAGTGATCGAGCACTCCTGCATCCACGCGGAGAGCGGCCCGTTCCAGGCCGTGACCGCCGCGGCGCTGGGCACCGTGCCGTTCGTGGACGTGAACCTCCCCCACACCGCCTACAACGTCACGCTGCCTGGCAGCTGCAACCAGTACGGCGGCTCGGTCATCTTCACCGCCGAGGAGAGCACCGAGTACGCCTTCCTCCTGTCGCGCTACCAGGGCCTGCGCATCTTCGACGGCACCACCGAGGTCGGTCTGGAGTGCCGCTCGTACATCTCGGCCAGCGCGTGCGGCGCGCTCAAGAGCATCGCCATCGCCCCGCTCGAGGCGGGCAAGGACTACCGGCTCGAGTTCCGCGCCTCCCGCGCGAGCGACGCCCAGTTCACGCTCCTGGTCGAGGAAGCCGCTCACGAGCACGAGCACGAGTAAGCCGCCATGCGCCTCGACTCCCTCCTCCTGCTGACGGCCTGCGCGGCCCTCGCCGCCTGCGACCCGGCCACGCCCGAGCCGGACGACCCAACGCCCCAACCCCAGGGTGATCCCTGCGCGCCGTACGGCCACATCCACCGCGAGGCCACGGGGGACTGGTGCCATTGTGATCGCGGCTACCTCGCGGCCACCGACCGACTGGCCTGCGAGGTGGACCCGAACTACGTGCCGCGCACGGAGTTCGACTTCGGCGACAAGGGCGAGCATGCCTGCTGGCACGTCACCAATGGCCCCTACGCCACGGTGATGGCGAGCACCACGGCCCAGCCACGCGTGGACGCCTTCCACACGTTCTACACCGTGAAGCTCCGCCCGGAGGGAGGCCAGTACGTGGGCACCTTCCAGTTCAAGTCCTACGCCACGGGCGACTTCATCGCCTACCTGAGCCACGAGGGCGTGCCCTTCTCCTTCCACGAGGGCACGAAGCTCGTGGAGCCGGCCGCCACCGAGCCCATCCCCCCCGAGCTGCGCGAGGGCGCATGCCAGGGCGAGCTCGTGCGGATGGTCGGCTACGAGCTGACGGACAAGGTCCAGTACACCGTCACCGTCGGCCCCACGGAGCACTCCGAGCTCTACCTCGTCATCGAGCACCTGTAGTCCCCGCGGCATCCGCCGCATCACCACGAAAGAGAACGACACCATGAAGCCGACGCGACACATCGCCTGGGGCGCGCTCCTGGGCCTGGCCCTCTCCGCCTGCGGTCCCGCTCCCGAGGGCGAGGAGCTGGAGCTCACCTCCCAGGATCAGGGACTCGAGGCGGGCTGCACCGCCCTCAGCCCCTCCATCGCCAGCCACTCCTGCCTGCACTCGAACACCAGCGCCGACCACGTGGCCGTGACGGCCACGAGCGGCCTGACCGCCTCGACGCCGTCCCTCAGCGGCACCCACAAGCAGTTCGACGTGACGCTGCCCGCCGGCGCCACGGGCACGGTGAAGTTCACCCCGGGCACCACGGGCTCCTGGGCCTTCTACCTGAACAAGAGCATCACCTTCACCGCCAAGAGCGGCGCCACGACGCTCGCCTCGGCCCTGGCCCAGACGGTGAGCACCAGCTGCGGGCTGACGAACTACACCGTCTACAACCTCACCGCCGGCACCACGTACACGCTGGAGCTCGGCACCGCGTCGGGCAACCTCGTGGGCGTCATCCCCGAGCGCGTCGAGGACTACAACACCCGCTACTACCAGGACGCGGACGGCGACACCTACGGCAACAACAACGTCTCCATCCTCTCCGCCTGCGTGCCGCCGGCCGGCTACGTCACCGCCCGGTACGACTGCAACGACAGCAACGCCAGCATCAACCCCGGGGCCGCGGAAATCCCGGGCAACAGCGTGGACGAGAACTGCAACGGCTCGCTGAGCAACTGATCGTCCCCGAGTGAAGCGCGCCGGGGCGGCCTCCCTCTCCTGGGGGGCCGCCCTGGTCGCGTTCGTGTCCTGTCCTTCACCCTCCCGAGGAGTTCCCAACGATGCGTCGCGCTCCCCTGCTGTCCACCGTGTTGTCCTCCTGCCTGCTGGCACTGTCCGCCTGTGGCGACGATCCGCCGGCCCCCGCGAACCCCAACCCGGAGCCGGGTGCGCCCTCGGTGACGGCCACCTCACCCGCCGGTGGCGACGAGGCGCAGCTCCCCGGTGCGCTCACCCAGGTGTCCCTCACCTTCAGCGGGCCCATGGACACGTCCAAGGGGACCCTGCGGCCCTCCTCCGGACTGGAGCTCGGCGCGCCCACCTGGTCCGGCCACACGCTCACCGCGCCCATCACCCGCATCGGCCATGACGAGGAGCACACCCTCACGCTCGAGGGCTTCCAGGATGCCGAGGGCCGGCCCGTGGAGCACACGCTGCGCTTCCGCACCGGAACGGATCGCCCGCGTCCGGTCCTCACCGCCTCCAGCATCCCCGAGGGCGCCCAGGACGTGTATCCCCTGGAGCTGTACTTCGACCACGAGGCACGCCGCCCGGGCATCTATCAGCGCAAGCAACTGTCGCTGCGCTTCAGCGTCCCCATGCGTACCACCAACGCCCAGGTGAAGCTGGAGAACCACACCGACCCAAGCATCGCGCCGCGCGTCATCACCGGTCAGTGGCGTGACGAGGGCCGCGAGATGCTGCTCACCCTGCCCGCCCCCGAGGACGGCGGCCCCGGTGGCGCCACCCTGGAGGAGAAGTCCCGCTACACCCTGGACCTGTCCGCCCTGCGCGGCGCCGAGGTGGGCAACCGGCTCGATTCCGCGGCATTGCTCGGGGACGGCCGGCTGGACTTCACGACCTCGGAGCGGGACGGAGAGCTGGAGCACGCCTGCACCCACGCGCTCGCGAACGAGGCGGAGGCGATCCAGGCCACGACGGGCGAGGCGCCCCCGTTCGGCTTCGCTCCCCTCACCGACACGGGCCACTCGCGCTACCGCGTCACACTGCCCGGCGAGCAGCGGCACGGCTACACCTCGCTCGTCTCGAAGCCGGACCAGGACGAGCACATCGTGCTCTATCTCGACCGGGAGCTCGCCGTGGGCGCCTACGACGGCATGGAGTCCAAGGACGTCGCCGTGAAGGTCGAGGCCGCCCGGCCTGTCTGCACGGGCATCACCCACGTGGCCTCGTTCACCGCCACCCAGGGCAACCGCGATTACTTCCTGCGCTTCGGGCCCACGCCGGACGCGGTGTTCGAGTTCATCCTCGAGCGCCACGCCCACTGAGCGGAGCAGTCGAGCACCTCGTTCCGGATCGGTTCGACCAGCGGGTTCTGCTAGCGTCCGCCGCCCGGAGGCAGCATGTATCTGCACGAGCTGACAGTCGCGAACCTCAAGTTGCTTCGCGACATGAAGATCTCCTTCCTGCACGAAGGGAAGCCACGTCCCTGGACGGTGTTCGTTGGCGAGAATGGCCTCTGCAAGACGTCGCTCTTGAGGGCCATCGCCCTCGCCGCGACCGGCCCCGAACGTGGCAATCAGCTTGGGACTTCGTACATCACCACCATGCCGGACAAACGGCGCGAGGATGCGCAGGTCACCATCGAGGCGACCTTCGGCTTCAGTGAGCGCCTCCACAGGTACCGCGAGTATCCCGGCCTGGAAGAGAAACCGCCGCACCCGCCACTCCTCGAAAGCAAGCTCACGACCTCCACGCGGCTCGGAGTGCTGCGCGGCAGTTCCCGATTCGTGGATGCATCGACGAGGGACCCGCTGCCAGAAGGAACGCAGAAAGGTATCGATCCACTCCAGGAAGCCAGAGCGGCCGGATTGAAACTGTGGTTTGTCGCGGGGTATGGCGTGAGCCGCAACATTCCACAGCCACTGAGCACCTCGTCACGCGTCTATGTTCCAGTCCTGGACCGGCTACAGTCATTGTTCGATGGCCTGCCTCTTATCGCCACGGACTTCGTGAGCCGATTCGATGCCAATACGGCCCGCGAATTCGGTGCCCAACTCAAAAAGGCCTTCGTCGATCATGAACTGCTTCCTGATGTCGATGACTTCCTCTTGATGGGAAGGGGTGGCATCAGTGACTCGAAGACATTCGTCGAAGCGAACCGCTTCGCCATGCGGCTTCCCTCGGGTGAGAAAATCAGGATCCCCGCGCTCTGGATGTCCCAGGGATACCAGTCCACGATCGCTTGGGTCGTGGACCTCGTCGCACAAGTCTGGAGCGAGGCCGGAGAACAAGTTTCCTTGGATGAAATAGAGGGACTCGTCCTCATCGACGAGATTGATCTCCACATCCATCCAACCTGGCAGCGCGGACTCATCCGTGCGCTTCGGCACGCACTGCCGCGAGTCCAGTTCGTGGCGACGACCCACTCACCGATGGTGCTACCTGGGCTGGAGTCACACGAGATCTTCATCCTGGAGGCAGATCAGGAGGGAAGCGTGCGGTGGGCTCAATCGAAGCAACAGCCCCGCCTGCTCACGGGGGGAGAGATCTATGAGCGCTTCTTCGACATCCGGTCTGTCTACCCGGAGGAACACGCACAAAAACTGCACCGCTACCTCCGACTGGCCGCCGACGCCTACCGGAGTGACGCGGAAGAAGGGGAGATGAGCGAACTCCGGAAGTGGCTCCAGACCGAAGGAGTACCGGTCGCCTACGAGCCGGTGCCCCGGGAGCAGGTATGATCCGGATAGACAGGGGTCCAGAGCCCACTGAGCTACCGGATGTCCGGCGCGGCGAACTCGAGCGCTTCCGGGCCATCGTTCTCGCGAGTGGTTATGACCGCGATGAACTCGGGACTCGCTACACCGCGGTGAAAGAAACACTCTGGCGCCGACAGGCCTTCAAGTGCTGCTACTGCGAGAAGGTCTGCGAGAATGTTGGCAACGACCTCGAACACTACCGGCCAACGTCACGGTACTGGTGGCTCGCATGGACGTGGGAGAACTTGTTGTTCGCCTGCCCGAACTGCAACCGGTGGGCGAAAAACGACGAGTTCCCCCTGGCGGACGAGAAGACCCGGCTCAAGGCCGAGGAGAGTCCACCGCAGGGGGAGCAACCACAACTTGTCGATCCGGCATCGGAGGACCCCCTCGATTCGATCCACTTCGTACGGGACGAAAAATCAGATCGCTGGCTGCCCCGGCCTCGTGGAGCGAGCGTGAAGGGGGCGGAAACCATTCGTGTGCTGGAACTCGACCGGCAGGCACTCCTGGAACTCTTCCAAAGCTACGTCAGGGATTACTTGATACCTGATGTCACCCACCTTCAGGAGTTGATGAAGACGGGCAACGAGCATGCCGTGCGCGACACCTGGAGACGCAATGTCAGACGGGCCCTCCAACGGACCATGTTCTACTCAGCGCTCGCTCACGATGTGTTCGACCACTACTTCCCCGAGGACGAGCGGCGACGCTGGGGGCTGGAACTCCCGAGGCCATGAGGCCGCGCCTCTCGAGCCCGTCCTCAGTCCTGGCTACTCCCACGCCGCGGAGAACGCGGTGTGCCGCCGCAGGTTGACGAACAGCGCGCGGTACACCTGGCTCTCCGCGGCCACCTTCACCCGCGCCCCTTCCTCGGGCATCTCCAGTCGCTCGAAGAGGGCCCCCTCGAACCAGCGCCGGGGCTGAAGCTCCAGCACGAACAGCCCCTCCTCCTCCAGCTCCACCTCGATGGGCACGAAGTCCACCCGCTGCATCTCCACCGGCGCGGGGAAGTCCACCGTAACGAGGAAGGGCACACGCTGCCCCTCGCGCTCGGCCGTGCCCTCCAGCCACACCGAGTGCCCCTCCAGCGCCGCCGCCTCCGCGCCCAGGGCCCGCGAGGGCGGCTGGAGCAACAGCGACAGGGAGCGCGCCCGGCCGGCGATCCCCGGTGAGCGCCCAAGCACTCGCGCCTGTCCCGGCTCCGCCAACAGGTCGAACACCACCTCTCGGTCCCACTCCCCGAGCACCCTGCCGCCGGAGAAGAAGGACTCGTGCGCGTGCGCGCTGGGCACGAGCAGCTCGCCCAGGCGCCGCCACCACCGTCCCGTGGGCGCCGGCTGCAAGGGCGAGGCGTTCTCGAAGAGGTAGATCGGACCGAGCACCATGCGCGCGGCCGTGAGCTCCACACGCCAGCCGGTGTCGGTGGTGAAGTGCCCCGGGTGCGTCTCCCCCGGAGCAACAGCAGTGCGCAGCCCCATGCGGAAGACGATCCCCCGGCCGCCGGTGCCCGAGCCCCCACACGCGGCCCCCGCGCCGAGCAGCGCGGCTCCGAGCAGGGTGGTGAAGGCACGGCGGGTGGTGCGTGGTGTCGGGGTCATGGCACGGCCTCCTGCAGGTCCAGATGAACGGTGAGCGTGGCGAGCACGGTGCGGGGCGCACCCGCGGAGAAGTGGCGCGTGGCCATCAGCGAGGCCGGGGCGTCCGGGCCACGGAAGTTGGAGACGTAGTTGAACTCGGCCTCGCGCCAGCGCGCGTCGAGCAGGTTCTCCACCGACACGCCCAGCTCCAATGCCTTCCACCGGGCGCTCGCCGCCACGTCGAAGAGGAAGATGGGCTCGCTGAAGCGATCGAGCGGCAGCGGCTTGGGGCCGATGGCGCTGTGGCCCAGCGCGAGCATCCAGCTCACGGGGAAGGTGCCCACGTCGAGCTGGCCGCGCAGCGACGCATCCACCCGGCCGATGAGCTGGGGAATGTAGGGCATCACCGTGCCCTCCCAGACCTTCCAGGACGGAGCGCCGGGGGCCGGCAACGTGGCATGGGCCCAGGCCACACTGCCCTGCACGTCCAGGCGCTCGAGCAAGGTGAAGCGCGAGGTGGCGAAGGCCCCCAGGCGCTGGGAGGGACCCACGGGCTGGTTGCGGCCCGCCGTCTCGTCGAAGACGAGGTCTTGCGACACCCGCGTGGTGAACACGGCGCCGCGCGCCTCGAACTCATAGGGCTGCCCCTCCCCGCCGAGCCGCCAGCCCAGGCCCGTCTCCACGGCCGTCACGCGCGCATAGGGGGCGAGCTCCGCGTCGGACAGGGCCGCCGCGTCACTGGAGCGCGCGCCCAGGCCCGCGCTGGTGAGCCAGGTGAGCTGGGGAGACAGCCGCACCTCGGCGGTGGCGCGGGGGCTCGCGAAGAAGCCATACGCCTCGATGGACTCCTCGGGGATGCGCGGGCCTTGCCGATCCGAGGCGGGCCGGTTCTGGTCCTCCACGGCGAAGAGGAAGGTGTCCAGCCGCACTCCGCCGCGCAGGGTGAGCCAGGACAGCGGTGCGTGCCGCAACGAGGCATAGGCGCCCACGTTCGTGGTGCGCACCTGGTTGTCGAAGAGGGTGCCGTAGGGGGCTCCCCCTTGCGCGCGCAGCCGCCGCGAGCGCGTGAGGACGTCGTCGAAGCGCGCGATGTAGCCCAGCTCCAGGGGCAGGGGCTGATCGCCCAGGCGCACGCCCGGCGTGTAGCGGCCACGCAGGCCCACGGTGAGGCCGCGGTAGGTCTGCTCGGTGGCATCGCCCCGCTGGGACTCGCCGATGGGCGGCACGTCGTTGAGGAAGCCGGTGAAGTTCTCCCGGATGCGCATCTGCCGCATCACCGCGAAGCCCTGCTGCACGAAGCGCCCGCCCCCGCTCAGCCGCGAGCGCAGCTCCGCGGACACGAGGTGCCGCTGCGCCGCCCCACCCTGGTTCGGATCATAGAGGCAGAAGAACTGCGAGTCCGCGTCCGCCTCGCACGGCATGCGCCCGTCCACCACGTCCGTCTCCCGCACCACGCCCGCCGAGGAGAAGCGCGCCGCGTAGCTCGACCCCAACAGCCGCAGCCGCGTCTCGTCGCCCAGGCGCAGCTCCATCTGGGCCATCACCCCCGCGTTGGCATAGGCCCGGTTGGGACCGAAGCCGGGCCCCTGACGCACGAGCAGGCCCACGAAGTTGGCCTCGCTCGTCCCCGGAGGGCCGTACACCAGCGACAGCCGCCGCGAGGCGTAGCTGCCCGTGCTCGCCGAGGCGGTGAGGCCGCGGCGCTTCAGGCCGAGCTGGTACTCCACCGTGCCCGCCACTCCGAAGTCGCCCTGGGATGGGTCATAGGGCCCCTCGGTGACGCGCAGCGAGTCCACCAGCTCGGGGATGATGAAGTAGGTGTCCGCGTAGCCATGCCCGTGCGCGTGGGACACCTCGTTGAGGGGCACACCCTCCAGGCGCAGCTCCACGTCCTTGCCCTCGCCCGCGTCGAAGCCCCGGATGAAGATGGTCTCCGCATGGCCCTCGCCCCCGTGGTTGGCGAGCATGACGCCCGGCGCCAGCAGCATCAGATCCGAGGCGGAGTGGCGCGGCACGTCGGCGAGCTGGCCCACGGAGATTTGAAAGTCCCCCACCGCGGCCGGGGGCGGCGCGGCGGCCTTGCCCCGTACCGTGGTGGCGAACGCGGGCTTCTCCGGCTCGGAGGACTCGGCGGGCGGCGACTCGGCCGGGGGCGGCGTCGGTTCGGACTCGCTCACGGCGGGCGGCTCCGAGGCGGGTTCCGGTGGCGGCGCGGGAGGGGGCTGTGGAGGAGGCTCGAAGGTGACGGGCACATCGGCCTGGACCTCCACGGCCACGTCCCCCTGCCTCGCGGGCTGGAAGCGCCAGCGCAGGGCCGCCGCCATGGCGGAGCGATCGAACGCGGCCCCCGCCGACTCGCGCACGTCCACGCGCGACACCTCGCCCTGCTCGTCGATGGTCAGACGCAGGAGCACCACGACGGGCGCCACTGGCGCGGGCTCCCCGGCGGGCAACACGGGAGGCGCGATCTCCACCGCGACGGGAGGGGTCACGGGCTGCGCGGCCACGGCCCCCAGGAGGCAGAACAACAGACAGGAGGTCCACATGGGTCGGCTGCCGGGTATACCACCGTCCGCTTGACTTGCAACACAGTTGCAACTACTCCCCGGTTGCATGAGCACACGATCGTGGATGAAGCGGGGCGCGCTGTTCGGGGTGCTGGCGCTCGGGGGTGTGGGCTGCGAGCCCGCGGCCGAGGGCGAGGTGCGCGTGACGCTGAGTGGCGGAGACGGTACCCAGCGCGGCTACAATGACCACCTCTTCCAGGATGGCTGGTCCGTGCAGTTCACGAAGTACCTGGTGTCGGTGGGCGACTTCACGCTGACGTCCGCCACCGGGGAGAAGCGCACCGCGGCCGGCCAGGTGCTGGTGGACGTGCAGAAGGGAGACATGCCACTCGCGCACCTCGAGGGGCTCGCCGCGGGCCGCTGGAGCGTGGGCTTCCGCGTGGCCCCTCCTGGCGCGGACACGACGCTGCCGGACGGCAACGTGTCCCCGGAGGACCTGGAGCGCATGCGCACGAAGGGCTACAGCTACTGGGTGGAGGGGATCGCGACCAAGGCGAACGTGGGCGTCTACACCTTCCGCATGGGCTTTCCCGTCAACGCGCGCATGGTGGACTGCGTCAACGGGGTGGATGGCACGCTGGGCATCGTGGTGCCGGAGAACTCCGTGGCCCAGACGGAGGTCACCATCCACGCCGAGCACATGTTCTATGACCGGCTGGGCACCCACCGCGGGGTGCTGCTGCGCTTCGACGCCCTGGCCGCCACCGCCAACGCCGACAAGGTCATCACCCCCGAGGGGCTCGCCTCCCAGCGGCTGCTCGACCTGCGCGACGCCCAGGGCCGCGAGCTGAAGGACGCCCAGGGCAAGCCCGTGGTCTACGAGCCGGGCGCCTACACCGTGCGGACCCTCCAGGAGTTCGTCACCCAGAGCATCGTGGACCAGGCACACCTCAATGGCGGAGGCGTCTGCACCGTGGCCCACGAGGGCTAAGCCAGCCGAACCAGGTCCGTTCAGGGGGTAGGGCCGACGCACAGTCGCATGCGTTATGGCCGGTGCAGCCCGCCGGGCTGGGTCCCTCCCTGTCTGGTTGGAAGGATTCCGTCCTATTCTCCAGGGGCGATTCCAATCGGGGGGAGGCACCAAACTTGGAGAAACCGCACGGCCACACCGAACCAAACCGACAGGGACGACGAACGCGGCCGCGGTGGGTGGCCTGGGAGTTCTGGCTGGTCGTCCTGCTTCTCCAAGCGGCGTGCGCGACGCACGCCCCGATGGCGGGAATGGGTGGGTCGCGGAGCCGCACCTGGCCGGAGGTTCCCGAGGATGATGCGGCCCGAGCGGGCCCGGCTACGGAGCCAGGACTCGAGGGCATTCCAGTTCTTGACGTGGTGGTAGTCGCGCCCGGGCGAGTGAGAACACGGCCCATCCCCATCACCCAGGCGGAGTTTCGGGAGCACGTGGAGCAACTCGCGCGGGGGCGCAGGCTCCAGGGAGGGCCCCAGGAAGCAGCTGCGGAATTGCTCGAGGTGCAGGAGTTGCTGCGCCAGGCCCAAGAGGTGCGGCCAATCTCAGACGTGGAGGGGGCGGGCAGATTCAGCGCGGAGGTGGACCCACAGGCTGACGGCGGCCGGGGGAGGGTGTATTCCATCCTGCCAGAGGAGCAGTGGGGGCCTGTTCAACTCGACCCGCGAGCCGAGGCCGAGTTTCGCGCGATGTATGGGCGGTTCTGCATCGCCCGAGGAGGCGGCGACTGCCTCGGACTTTCGAGGATGGCCCCTATCTGCGCTCGGATGACCGAAGCACCCTGGCCCTGGCGCTGGCCTTTGGCTCAGTCCTGGACGAAACGTACGCAGCACTGGGTCGAGAGCTGAGCCCCAAGGCGCTCCTCACGTCTGTTTTGTGGACAGCGAGTTTCTACTTTGGATTGTGGCTATTGCCGGAACCGGCGACCAAGGGAGTGGCGGCCGTGCTCACGGTGGCACTGGTGGCCTGGCTCGGTATCGACACGGTGTGGGGCCTCATGGACGGGTGGGCGGAGCTCGTCATGAAGGCGAGGGAGGCCACCACCTTCGACGAGCTGCGCGAAGCGGGGGCGGGGTTCGCGAAGGTACTGGGGACCGACGCGGCCCGGGCGACAATCATTGCAGTGACGGCGCTGTCGGGGAGGACGCTGGCGGAGGTAGGCCCGGCGTTGCGCTCGCTGCCGAGCTTCCGGCTCGCTCAGGTGCAGCTCGCGGGGCAGGGGGCGCCGAAGTGGGTGGTGGTGCGGTTGGACCAGGTCAAGGCGGTGGCCGCCTCTGCGGAGGGGGCCCTGGCGATCACGGTGGGGCCCGAGGGGGCCCTCGCCGGCGCGATGATGAGCCGTAACAGCGCGGCGAGCGCCAGCACGAGCGGGGTACCTGCGAACGAGGTGTACCGGCACCGCGGCGGTAATAGGCAGGTAGAGAGAAACGGTGAGCGGTGGCACCTGCCACGGGGCGTGTCCGTCAACGACATTCCCGCCTCGGATCCCTTTGGGGACCAGTTCCAGGAAGCGGCGAAACAGGTGGCCTCACTCTGGGGGCCTCAGCACTTCAGGGTGAGGGAAGAGAGGGCCATCAGGCGGATGCTCCAACGGGGGCTCGTTCACCGCGCGAACCTGCTGGAGCGCCAGGCGCGAGGGCGGTGGGTGGAGAGGGAACTCCGGAAGATGTATCCGTCGTTGGACTGGAAGAGTCGTGGCGTCGATGTGGTGAGCCCTACGGGGCAGAAGTACCACTATGAGATTCTGTCCGGCACGGAGTCGAACTTCGAGCTTCACGGGCGGCGAATGGCGAGCACCTTCTTTCGCATGATTTACTTCTGACATGCACGCGAGTTCCAACGTCCGCTACGAGGAACGAGTCATCGAGGGCGAGCGGCTCGAACTGACCGACAAGGAAGCCATCTACTGGCTCGGCCCGAACCTCACGTTGCGGCGTTGCACCGTGGTCCTCGGCGTCGGAGAGAGGCAGTTGGTGCCAATGTGGGGGAGGCTGATCGACTGCACCATCACAGCGAAGCGAGAGGTGGCCGACCAGTGGCTCACGTCAATGCGATTCGAGGGGTGTCGGTTCGTCGGCAAGTTTACGGGTATCGGGTTCGGTCAGCGAGCTGGCGTGGACAGGTGGTGGGAGCACGGTGGAATCGCGAACTGTGACTTCTCGGAGGCTCGGCTTGATGAGTGCGTTTTCCACAGTTGCGACATGCGGACAATCAGGCTTCCGAAGTGGCCGTGCTTCACCATCGTGGAGCCCATCAAGCACGGGCGGGAGTTGCTGAGTGTGCCGTGGCCGGGAGACTTCGTGCCGGTGGCCCTCGATGGGCCGCTCAAGGAACAGCCCACCACGAGCGCAGTAGCGCTCTACGCGCCAGCGGAGGCGAAGCGCTCGGGGGCGACGCTGGAGGAATTCAAGGCGGCCGTGGAACGATTCGACTTCATCGTGCGATGAGGTGGCGAATCAGGGCGTTAAGCCCGCAACCAGCCACCTGCTCGGCTGCTCCCCCTCCTCTCGGGCGGCGGCTCCCCGCCTGAGGTCGCATGGGCCGGGTTGGCGCCGCGGTGTGTCGTCCCCAACGTTTCGCGGCAGGTCATTCAGGCCACTGAACCAACCCTGGAGGGGTCACCATGAAGAAGCTTCTCACCGCCCTGGTCGTCACGCTGAGCACCGCCGCCATGGCCCAACAGGTGGACAACACCCAGGCTCAACAGGAGCAGAAGCGCAACGAGGGCCGCCGCGTCTCCACCGGCGTGGATGCCACCGACGTGGGACCGGCCATCGACAACACCGCCAAGGACGTGGGGCAGGCCATCGGCGGGAGCGGCCAGGCCGCCAAGGAGGACGTGAACGAGGCGGCCCGGGACGTCAAGAAGGACGCGAGCGAGGTGGCTCGGGACGTCAAGCAGGACGCCAAGGACGTCAAGCAGGACGCCGAGAAGACGGCGGACAAGCTCGCCCACAAGGCGGGGCTGGCCACCGCCAGCCAGGGCACCTTCAAGAAGGACAAGGCCTTCACCGCCACCGGCACCTTGAAGAACACGGGGGGCGGCGGCGTGACGCTCGTGCGCCCCGGCTTGCCGGACGCCAACCTGGACGTGCGCCAGGAGACCATCGTGATGCTCGACGGGAAGAAGGTCGACTCGAGCGTCATCCCCGAGGGGTCGCAGGTGCGCGCCCGCTTCCAGCTCGAGGGTGAGGAGATCGTCGCCGTGGAACTCAACGCCACCAGCCCCAAGGGCGTGAAGAGCAAGGCCCCGGTGAGCCCGAGCAATTCCCAGCCGAGCACCCCGTCTACCCAGCCGCTTCCCCAGCAGTAACACCTCGCACGTTCCGCCAGGGACGTACGCCGGGCCCGTTTCCCTCTCGGGGAGCGGGCCCGGCCCTTTTTCCACCCCTCGTACGGCCGTGCGAGGACCTGGGGAGTGAAAGTCGTTTCCCTCCCTGGGGACTCCCCTGCCCCGGGCGTTCCCCTCGCGGGCAACTGTCCTGCTGGGCATGACGCTTGCTGTACGCAGGACAAGGGCCCGTGCCGGGCCCACGGAAGAAGAGGACGGAACATGCGCGGATGGGTGGGGGCGTGGGCGTTGGGGGCGTGGGTGGCAACGGGATGCGGGATGCCGGAGGAGCCGGTGGCACCACCGGAAGGCGACGGAGCGCCCATCGTCGCCGAGGTGCCTCCTCCAACGAGCGAGCCCGTGGCGAACCCCGGGCCCGTCGAGCCGCCTCCGCCCGCGGAGGAGCCGAACGCCCCCGTGCCCCAGCCCCCCGCCGAGCCACCACCTCCCGCGGCGGAGCCCACCGTGGGCCCGTGGCCGGACGAGGCGCTCGTCAACTACTCCAGCCGCTACGGGCTCGGCGCCAACATCCAGGGCGTGGCGGTGGATGACGCCTACAACATCTGGCTGCTGGATGGAGAGCGCATCGGCGTGCTGCGGCCCGGCGACAGCGCCCCCCGGTGGACGAGCGGCGTGGGCCAGGCGGCCGGAGGGTTCGGGTATGACCGGCGGGCCCTGGGCTCGAGCGTCATCTGCGGCGGCAGCGCGGGCCGGGCCTACGTGGGCTACCTTACCTACGAGCTGGACACCGCCTTCATCTTCAGCCCGGATGGCAGCAACTTCCCCCAGTACGACGACCCGGATCCCACGCGCTTCGACCCCGTGCGGTACGACGAGTACCTGAAGGGGGACATGGACGTGGTGAAGCTCGGGGCGGATGGGCAGGTGGTGCTGGAGGAGCACCTGAGCCGCTCGGCGCGCAGCAACGGACCGCGCGACATCGGCATCCGCAACACGAACGATCACCACTTCGACGAGGACCGCTCCGTCTTCACCTGCGTGAAGGTGATGCGCGGCCAGCACCGGGGAGACCTCTACATCGGCACCAACCACGGCGTCACCCGCATCCGGGGGCTCGAGTACAACAGCCACCGGCACCCGGTGTGGTTCAAGCCCAAGCCCGATGGCGGCCAGACACAGATGGCGGGCTACACCTATGGCCTGGGCATCGCGCAGAACGGGGACGTGCTCATCGGCAATGACTGGAACCTCGGCGTGGTGACGCCCTCGGTGGCGCTGGCGGACTGGGACCGGGTGAGCGAGACCCTCAACGTCGAGAAGCTCAATTCCTATCTGCCCGAGCTCAACTCGCTGGAGGAGAAGGACTTCTGGCGCTCGCTGCAGCAGACGACGGACGGGAGCTACTACGCGGCCAGCAAGGACTTCGGCCTGTGGAAGTTCACCATCTCCCGCCGCACCGAGTCCCATGGCACCAAGGTGACGGGGCTGCCCACGGACGCGCTCACCTCGCTCGCCGCCACGGATGACGGCTCGCTCTTCATCGGCACGCGGGGCTTCGGGCTGTGGAAGCTGGATGCCCAGAAGCAGCTCACCCACGTGGACGGCGTGGACGGGGCGGCCGTGACACAGCTCGTCTATGATCCCACGGTGAAGCCGGCGATGCTCTACGTGCTCACCAACGCGGGCCTCACGGTGCTGCGCGGGAACTGAGGACCCCCTGGCTGCTCGATGCCCCCCCGCTCGGGCCAGGGGGGGATGCGTCCGGCGAGGGTGGGAATTTCTTTTCACCCTCCCGCCTTTTGCTGGGGCTCGCTGTCACCGGCTGGAGACCGGGCGAGCGGGCACAAGCCCCCCTGTCGTCGGGTGTGGCCGGTGTCCTCTACACTTCCAGCCGTTCCGTGACGGAAGGAAATGCATGGCCCTGAGACTCGCCCGCCGCCGCTCCGCCCTTGAGACCGCCCCGACCGCTGCTGGCTCCGCCGCACTGTCCCTGCAGCGCAACACCATGCGGCGCAACGAGCTGAAAGCGCCGGGGCCGGATCCGCTGCGGCCCGAGGCGCGGCTGCGCTGGAGGGATCACTTCACGCTGTCGGAGAACGTGCTGCACGTGCCGGGGATGCACCGGGAGCATGACGGGCTGCGGATCGCGCACCTGTCGGACATCCACGTGGGGCAGGCGACGTCGGCGGTGCGCATCCGGCGCGCGGTGGCCGAGGTGAACGCGCGCGAGCCGGACGTCATCTTCCTCACGGGCGACTACGTGACGCACAGCCCCAAGCCGCTGCCGCGTGTCATCGAGCTGCTGGCGGGCTTCACCCGGCCGGTGTTCGCGGTGCTGGGCAATCATGATCATTGGGTGGACGCGCACTACCTGCGCACGGGCTTCGAGCGCCTGGGCTACACGGTGTTGCAGAACGAGCACCGGGTGGTGCAGGTGCGGGGCGCGCCGCTGACGGTGCTGGGAATCGATGACGGGCGCACGCACCGGGACGACGTGGAGGCGACGTTCCGGGGAGCGCCCGAGTCCGGCACGCGGCTGGTGCTCACGCACACGCCGCCCACCGTCGAGAAGCTGCCCGAGAATGGCAATCTGGTGCAGTTCTCCGGGCACACGCACGGCGGGCAGTTCGTGGTGCGAGGGCTCACGGAGGCCATCTTCCGGCGCGCGGGCCAGCCGTACATCCAGGGCCACTACCACGTGCGTGGCAATCAATTGTACGTGAACATGGGTCTGGGTTTTGGCTTTGGCGGCCCGTACCTGCGCCGCGGCACCTATCCCGAGGTGGCCTTCTTCACCCTGCGCCACGCCGAGGCGGCGAGCGCGCACTGAAGTTGCCGTCCCTCGTCTGATCCGAAAAGCAGACCACGCACCTCGGACAGTGGCGCAACGCACTGTCCGAGGGCGAGGTGCACGGAGGGGACGAGGAAGCCGTCGTCCAAAGAATTGGCGGAGACCCTGAACCTGTCGGAATGTTGACCGAAGGCAGGAGTGTGCTGGGCTGCCCTGGAGAACCCCGTCCAGGAAGAGGAACACTGCGGCCCATGGGCACGAACCCCTTTGAAGCACTCGAATCCCTTGGGCGACGCTGGGAGGAAACGCCCTCCCCTGAAGAGAAGGAACGGCTTCTCCTCGCCATGGATGCGCTCAGGTTCGTGTCAGCGACCGGCCAGACCTACGACTTCCAGGCTTATCGCGAGAGCCTTGAGGCCCAGGCGCCTCCTCTCGTGGTCGCGACCTTCGACACGCGCGAGACGGCTGATGCCTGGCTGAAGGCCACCTCCAGGCCACCGCATCATGCCTATGTGTTGATCGCGGGCGAGTACCACATCGTCATGTACATCCCGGAGATGAATCACCGCAGGCTGATCTCCCATCCCGTTCTGGAGTTCTATCTCGCGGACATGATTCGAGAGGGGCTTCCCGCTCCGGTCGCGACCTTCAAGACGCACGAGGAAGCCCAGGCGTGGCTTGACCATCAATCCGAGCCACCACGTCAGGTCTTCATCACCATCGAAGAGGACTACCACCTCGTCGTGTACCATCACCGGGTGAATCTCCGCGTGATGTACCCCATCTCCATGGCCGCGAAGTCTGAGCAAGAAAGACTTGACGGCAAATCAGCCTGACGCCCTCCGATTGAGAGGGACGCAGCGCGAAGAGAAAACGTACCTGTAAAACGGTGCCCCTTGCTTTCGAAGGTATGCAACGGCTGTAAGGTCGTGCTGGGAAAATAGGAGGCACATCCGGTGAAGGCGCTAGGAGATGGAAGCGCCGCCACTACCGCCTGCTTGCGTATTCCGGCGAACTAAAGACCAACGTCTCGCCGTCTAGCAACACCTGCGTCCACTAAATCAGAGCATAGGGACTTCATTCCCCCAACCAATAAAGACTGCGCCGGGTGCTCAGCACTTGTTCCAAAAACTCCGAGAATGAGCTAGCAATCTGTGTGCAGTATTCCAGATTGGGCCAGGTCTCGCGGTCTCCATCAATGAGTGGGTAGCACCCATCCACCTGTCGGCTCACGTCTAGAACGACATAGTTTCCATCGCGGACGTAGCAGACACTGTACATCGAAGCGGGACCACGCGAATCATCATCGATTCCTCGGATAGACACCCGGGCGCGGACAATCTTCGACAACGGCAGGATTTCATAGGGCGAATCCTCCCGCCGAATCAGAGAGGCCCCATTACAGTGCAGGTAGAAGGCCCGCAGGTCTGGGTCCAACTTCCAGTTCACCCGGCGCTCGAACTCCTCGATGTCCTCGGGGGAAGCGGGGGGACACGGAAAATGGTCACGAGAGACCTCCTCAAGCAGGCTTCTCATGGGTGTCGTCATCGTCAGTTGTCCGTGTAGGGCAGATCGACCCCTGCTGTATTCCAGGGCGCCTTGCCGTCATAGCAGACAGGGTACTGATCGTTGAACACTTTATGTACATCCGGCTGCGCGGGAATGATGTTGTTGGGATCCACCGGATCACCACCATGCCAGAGATCCCGGATGTGATGGCCCGGCCACGAAGGACCATTTTCGGTCGGCCAATCTCCAAACTTCTTGCTCCACTTCTCCCGGAAAGTGTCTCGAATGTTGTCCCACCTCTTGCGCTCAGCTTCCTTCTTCACCTTCGGCAAGACGGGATAGTTGCAACAGCAGTGGTAGACAGCATAGCGGCTACCGCCTGCGACAGGGATGGGCAAGGCAATCAAGCGCCCCTCCCAGTCCAGTTTGATGTCGACCAGCCACATGCAGCCCATGAGTTGGTAGCCCTGCTGGACGCACTCCTTCTGGCATCCGGTCATGAACTCCCGTCTGCATTGCCAGGGTCCATAATAAAGAGTCGTCTTCAACTGTCCGCCCGGCACTTTCAACCAAGGCAGCTCTTTCTTCGTGGCGGGTCGGCTTCCTGGTGAAGGTGCAGGGCCGGACCCTCCCGAGCCCTGAGCAGTCACGCATCCAGAGAAAAGCACCAGCAACACCGCCGTCCCGGGCAGCTTCATGGAAAGCTTCTTGGACCTACTCCGTGGGAGACTCCTGGGACATGGATTGGAAGGGAAGGGCCCCCATCCCTTGCAGCGCCTCGGGCGCGGCGGCGGGCGCGTCCTGCGAGTCCCGGGGCAGGCGCACCGTGAACGTCGTGCCGTCCTCCGCCGTGGAGCTCACCGACACCGTGCCCTGATGCGCCAGCACGAGCTGCTGGACGATGTACAGCCCCAAGCCCAATCCACTCCCCCGTCCCGTCCTCGCCGGCCCCGCCTGCCGGAAGGGATCGAACAGCGTGTCCAACAGGTGGCTCGGAATGGGCGTCCCCCGGTTGGAGATCTCCAGCACCCTCCACCCCGCCCCCTCCTCCCGGCACCGCACCCGCACGGGCGTGTCCAGCGGCGTGTGCTCCAACGCGTTGCCCACCAGGTTGCTCACCACCTGCGCCAGCCGCTCGAAGTCCCACACCCCCTCGCACGCCCCTTCAATATCCAACAACAGCGTGCGCTCGGGGTGCACCGCCATCATCTCCTCCACCACCTGCTGGCACACCTGCGGCAAGCCCGTGGCCGACAGGTGCAGCGGAATCCGTCCCGCCAGCCGCGCCCGCGTCAAATCCAGGATGTCGGAGATCATGTTCCCCATGCGCGCCGCGCTCGTCTCGATGCGCTGCAAGAGCCTCTGGTGCAGTACCGGCACTCCCCGCCGTCCCAGCTCCCGCGCCGACAAGGCAATCGCATGCAGCGGCGAGCGCAGGTCATGCCCGAGGATGCCAATGAAGCGCTCGCGGAAGCGCGCCTCCTCCGCCATGCGCTCCAGCGCCCGCTTGCGCTCGGTGATGTCCATGATCGAGCCGATCATCCGCGGCACCCCGCCGCGCGCGTCTCGCGCCGTCCGGCCCCGGTCCAGCACGTCCACGTACGTGCCATCCTTGCTCCGGAAGCGGTACTCGGCCGTCCACGACCCGCCCCCTTCCGCCACCAGCCGATGCAGGCTGCCCACCACGCGCTCCCGATCCAACGGGTGGATATGCTCCGCCCACCAGGCCTCGTCGCCCATCTCCTGCGGGTGGTAGCCGAACATCCGGTGGCAGGCCTCGCTCCAGTAGATGTGGCCCGTGGAGGGCAGCCACTCCCAGAGCACGTCGTTGGTGGCGAGCGCCGCCAGGCGGTAGCGCTCCTCCGCCGCGCGCACCGCCTCCTGCGAGCGCAGGCGCGCGGTGATGTCCATGGCCACGCCCAGCACGCGCAACGGCAGGCCCTCCTCATGGAAGGACTGGCCCACCACCTCGTAGGTGTGCACCGTGCCGTCCGGCCACGGGCCCTCGAACTGGAAGGCATGGGCCCCCGCCGTGGAGCGCATCCGCGCGAAGGCCTCGGCGATGCGCACCCGCTCCTCGGGCTGGGCTCGTCCCAGGAGCCACTCCACCGTGCTGCCCAGCCCCTCCGGCGGCGCCCCGAAGAAGTCCTCGGCGTTGGCCGACAGCGAGAAGCTCCCCCGCGCCTCCGACCACTCCCACGTCACCATGTGCGCCGTCTCCAGCGCCAGCGACAGGTACGCCTCGCGCTCACGCGCCTTGCGCTCCTGCTCCAGCGCCTCGCGCGCCCGCTCCAGCGCCTCGCGCAACACGCGCTCGCGCTCGTGGGCCTCGGTCCGGTCGGACAGCCACAACGCGAACCCGTCCCCCTGCTTCACGGCCCGCGCCTGGAACCAGCGCTCCTCGTCTCCCCGCCGCACGTGCAGCTCGAAGCCGAGCGGCGCGCCCCCCTCCACCACCGCGCCGAGCACCTCCGGCTCCGGCAGGCCCACCACCCCCTGCCACGCCGTCAGTGCCCGCGACGGGCCCGGCATCCACGGCTCGGCCGCCGCGTTGAACGCCGTCCACTCGAAGTCGAGCAGGATGCCCGTCTCGCTCCGCACCGACTGGAACAGGATGTATGGGTCGGGATACTCCCCGTGTAAGGCCCCGGTGTGAGTGAGCCTGGCCATTCCCGCTGTGTTCACGCGCTTCCCCCCGTCGACCCGCTCCCAGCCGGGCAAGAAGCCCCGGGAGGCACGGGTACGAACGGATGCCAGTATGGCATGGGAGCCGGCTCGAAATCCCGTCTCCTCGCGCCGAATTCCCGTTTTTACCGTTAAAAACGACCCTTGAGGCCGAGGATGGGCAGGGCAATGGGGACGGAGGTGGGCTTCTTGTTCAAGGGCACGCCAAAACCACCCTCGTAGCTGAAAGCCAGCACCTCCTGGCTGAGGGTGACGTTGAGCATGTCCAGGTAGGCCTCGAGCGAGAAGGTCTCATAGGCCCACGCCTTGGACAGCCGCAGGTCGAAGCGGAAGAAGGGTGGCAGCCGGTCCGCCCGGTCCAGGTCCACGGGAACCCACGCGGGCCGGCCGAGCAGGTCCGTGCCCTCCACCTGGGTGCGGCTGGTGAGGTTGCCGGTCTCGGGCCGGCCGGAGTTGAAGTGCAGCACGCCGCCCAGGGTGATGTTGTTGGCGAACTTGTAGCTGAGCACCAGGTTGGCCACGTGCGTCTGGTCGAAGACGTAGGGCAGGTTGCCCTCGGCCTCGCCGATGGCCTGCCCGTTGGCGTCGTAGCGGTAGAAGCGGGTGCGGCGGGTGCTGCGCTGCAGGGAGTAGGACAGCCAGCCGAACCAGTTGCCGCCCAGGGGACGGCGGATGAGCAGCTCCAGGCCATAGGACAGGCCCCGGCTGGGCTCGCCCAGCCCGCTGATGCCCGGAATGGGCTGTTCCTGCCGCGCCAGGCCCCGCACGGAGCCCTGGCCCCCGGTGAGGGGGGGCGGCCGGGGACGTCCGGGCCCACCGTCGCCGGGATCCGGCGGCGGCTCCGGGTTGGACGGCGGGGACTCGGCGCCGAAGGGCGTGAGCTCCACGGTGCGCGGCAGCGGGTTGACGTAGCCATCCAGGCTCACGTCGAAGCCCGCGAGGCCCTGGTACTCCACGCCCGCGGAGATCTGCACCGCCTGCTGCAGGCCCTGCTTGAGGGCCCCGATGTCGATGACGGGCAGGCTGATGAGCGTGGTGGGCGTCTGGTGGTAGAGACCCACGCCGCCCTTGAGCGTGAGCGTGTCCGTGAGCTTGTGGCGCGCCGTCACCCGCGGCTCGGCCACGAACGCGTTGACGCCGCCCGACAGGTAGTAGTTGTCCAGGCGCAGGCCCGGCACCAGCGTCCAGCGCGAGCCCTCGGGCTTCCAGGTGAGCTCGGACCACAAGCCGCTGAAGGTGGCGATCGCCAGGGGTTGATCGATGCGCACCTCCTCGATGCCGCCCTCCGGCAGCTGGCTGCGCGAGAGCAGGTACACGAGCGCGCGCATGTTCTCCACCTCCAGGCCACCGCGCAGCGACAGTCCCTGGCCCAGCTCGCGCGCGTAGCGCAGACGGGCGGTGACGTTGCGCTGGTCCACGTTCACGGTGAGGCCGTCGCCGCCAAAACTGTCGCCCTGGACGGCGAAGCGATCCAACCCCACGGTGACCCCGCCCTCCAGCTCGCCGCCGGCGACGGGGTGGCTGTAGCGCAGGTCCAGGCGGTGGAAGAGCACGGACAGCAGTTGGGTGGAGCCCTCGTCCGTCACCGCCCGGGACCCGAAGGTGTCCGAGGAGCCGAAGGCGAACAGGCGCAGCCGGCCCTGCCCCACCTTCTGCTCGACGCGCGCCTGGTAGTCGTAGAAGTCCAGCACCAGCTTCGAGTCGTTGAAGCCGGGTGGCTGCAGCGCGTTGGCCGCGAGCGCGATCAGCCAGGGCGTGTACGACAGGCGTCCGGCCACCGAGACGTTGGTGCCCGTGGACTGGAAGGGGTACTCGAGGAAGAGGCCGGCGTTGAGGAAGTCCGCGTAGGCGCTGCCGTGCAGCCGATCATCGCGCGGGCGCGTGAGCCGGCCCTCCACCGCGCCGCCGGTGATGCGGCCATACGGGGTGGGCGGGTTGCCGGGATAGAAGTCGATGGTGTCGATGAAGTCCGGGTGGATGACCGCGGGCCCGAGGAAGAGGTGGAAGAGGATGGGGACGCGGATGCCGTCGAGGAAGTAGCCGGTGGCGGCCGGCTGGCTGCCGCGCACCACCGGGTAGGACACGCCCGAGAGCATGCTGCCCACGCCGGGCATGAGCATGACGACACGGAAGGGGTCTCCCAGGGTGCCGGGAATCTCGCGCAGTTCGGCGTCATGCAGGGTGACGCGGGACACCTCGGTGCGCTCGCGATCACCGCGCACCACCGTCTCGTAGGGATTCACCACGAGCGGCTCCAGGCCGTACACCACCTCGAGCGCCTCGCCGGCCTGGAGGTTCTCGCGGAAGAAGCCGGGTTTGTGGCCCGCCGCGGTGACGCGCACCGTGTGCGTGCCCGGAGCGAGCCGGGCCTCGAAGCGGCCGTCCGCGTCCGTCTCCACGGGCGCGTCGCGCACCCCGTCGAACTCGAGCACGGCGCCGATGATGGGCTGGCGGTTGCCCTTGGTCCGCACCAGGCCGCGCAAGGAGATGGGCGGCAGACGCTCGCCGGAGGAGGAGACGTCGGCGGGGGCCACGGGGGCCTGGAAGTGGTACTCGAAGGTGAGCCGCACCGGCACCGGCACGCCCTCCACCTTCGCGGGGGAGAAGCGCAGGCGCGTCGCGGCGTGCAGCGCGGCCTGATCCAGCAGCGGGTGCGCCCCCTGGAGCAGCCGCGCCTCGTCCACCTCGCCGTCCTCGGCCACCAGCAGCTCCAAGCGCACCGTGCCCGCCACCGGCTGGGCGGCGAGCGCCTCGGGGTAGCGCGCGGGCGAGTCGGAGAGGAGCGCCGGAGGCTCGAAGCGCGGGGTGCCGCCATCCGAGCCCTCCGCGCCGCCCAGGGTGAAACCGCCGTCCTCGCGCAGCACGTCGCGCTCGGTGGACACGACGCCCGCGTCCTCCGTGGAGCGGGGCACGTCCGTCAGCTCGCCGACGCTGCCCTGCGGCGAGGTGGGCATCTGGGCGCGGGCCGACGCGAGCGGAAGCAGCACGGCGAGCAACACGCCCAGCAGGGGGAGAGCACCGCCCACGCCGCATCGCCGCTCGTCGACCACCATGCGCAAACCCCCATCCGGGAAAGGGGGACCATGAGGCCAGGGCTCGCCCCGCGAAGACAAGTCCCAAAGCGGGGGAGATGTGCGTCCGCTAGCGCTTCTGCAGCGCCGAGGCCACCAGGCCGATGAGCTTGAGCTGGGTGCCATCCAGCTTGCGCAGGGTGCGCATGAGGCGGCGCAGCTCGGGCACCTCGTCGTACTCCTCCGGGGTGGACTCGGCCGCCCACGTCGGCACCTCGCCGGTGTTGAGCCCCAACAGCGAGTCGGACGGCATGCGCAACGCGATGCACAACCGCCGCAGCGACGGCACGCTCGGCAACATCCGGCCCCGCTCCAGCCGCCCGTACACCTCGGTCGCCAGCCCCACCCGCTCCGCCACGTCCGCCTGGGTCAGTCCCGCACGAACCCGCGCCTCTCGCGCGAGCTCGCCCACATTCGCTGCGAGCTTGCTGGTCGAAGGTTGTCCCATCGCGGTTTCCTGGCCCTCCGTAAGGCGACCCATCAGGCCGTCTGCTTAGGGTCGGACAGGTGGCCCGTGACAGGATGAGAGGGGTAGTTGGAAGAACGGGGGACTCTAAGAGTGCTCGAATTCCCGAGGAGAACCCACGCACCGCCCCACGGCTCCGCTGGGCACCCTGCTCAGAGGCGAACCCGATGTGGCAGGTGGGATTATGGACCAGAGCCAACAGGTGAGGGGAGAACCCTTCACATCCTGGACTTGGTTGAGGACCTGTTACCTCCACCCCGAAACCACCCTCCAATGTTGGGTCGCGGACTATCCGGGTTTTGCCCGCCTGTCGGAAGGCGATTTCACCGCCGGGCGCCGGGTCCGCCTAGGCTGTGCGGCGTGCAGACTCCGGGTCATGCGGTCCTCAACCTCGCACTCCTGGGCGGCGTCGCGTCCCCCACGCTCGCCGTCCCCATCCTCGTGGGAGCGGTGCTTCCGGACGTGCCCATCGCCGTGCTCTACCTGCGCGAGCGCTACGTGCGCGGCCTGAGCGACGAGCGCATCTGGAGCGAGAGCTACCAGCGCCCCTTCTGGCTCAACCTCATCCATGGCGCGCACTCCCTGCCCCTGTCGCTCGGGGGAGGAGTCGTGGCGCTGGCGCTGGGAATGGCGCCCCTGGCCGCCTTCTTCGCCAGCGTCTTCCTGCACGCCCTGGCGGACTTCCCCCTCCACGTTCATGACGCCCACCGTCACTTCCTGCCCTTGAGTCAGTACCGCTTCATCAGCCCCATCTCCTACTGGGACGTGCGCTACCACGGCCGCGCGGTGGCGCTCGGCGAGGCGCTGCTCGTGCTCGGCGTATCGGCGTGGTTGTGGCCGCGCGTCCCGGGGGCCGCGCGCGGGGCGCTCGCCGCCGTGACGGTATGGTACGCCATCAACTACTGGAAGAGCTTCCTGAGATGATGACGCCGCTGGCCTCGTGCGCCGCGCTCTGGGTGGAGCTGACCGCGGCGGCGGCCGCCCTGCTGGTGCTGGTGAAGGCCGTCAAATACCGCGACTTCACCGAGACGCCCGCGCTGCTCTGGGAGGACGTGGGGTGGGTGGCGCTCGGGGAGCTGGCCGTGGCGCTGCTCGCCCTCGCCGGCCCGGTGGGGCACGTGGTGGGGACGCTCACGGGCACGCTGCTCTTCGCCGCGCTGTGGCTGGACGCGGTGCTCTTCCGCATCTTCACCATCGAGCTGGGCCCGGGCGGCGTGGGCAGCGTCATCCTCTCCGTGCTGTACCGGGAGCTGGCCGAGCTGGCCTTCGCCCGCCGCTTCTTCGCCGCCCACCGCCTCTTCGCCACACTGCCCCTCACCGCGCTGCTCGTCCACGCGGGCGTGCCGCTCGCGCCGCCCGGAGCCCCCTCGGTGGGGCTCGCCCTCGTCCTCGGCGCCGGGCTGACGCTCACCGCCGCCACCAGCGCCCCCCCGCGCGCGCGCCAGCAGGTGTTCGCCGCCAGTGCGCTGCTCGTCCTGGCCGCGCTGGCCGGAGGGCAGGCGCCACCGCTCGCCCTGGCGCTGGCCGTGGCGGGCCTGGGGGGATGGGCCGCGGTGGGGCTCGTTCCCTCGCGCCGCGCGGGGGGACCCGACGGGGTGCGCCACTTCTTCATCGAGCGACCCCGGCCCGAGCCCCCCGGCTTCCAGCCCCGGCCGGAGCACGCGCCGCTGCTCACCCAGGCCCCGCGCCCTCCCCGTCCGAGCGCCGCGCACGGCCTGCTCCGGGGAGAGGACGTGCTGCTGTTCACCTTCGAGTCCGTGGGCCAGTGCCACCTGGACGCCGTCAGGCCGGGGGGAGCCCGCGCGCCCTTCCTGGAGGGGCTGTGGCCCCGGGCGCTGCGCTCGCGCCACCACGCGTGCGTGTCGCCGACGACGAACAACGCGCACCGGGCGCTCTACACGAGCGGCTATGGCGAGGGCCCCTCGGCGAGCCTGCGCGCGCTGCGGGAGGCGGGCTACCGCACCGTGTACCTCACCACCGCGCGCACGGCCGACTATGGCCTGCGGGAGATCCTCGACGCGGCGGGCTTCTCCCATGTCATCGACCGGGAGGACCTGGAGACGCCGGGAGGGGGAGCGCCGGCGGATCAAGCCCTGCTGACCCGGGGCCTCGAGCGGCTCGCGGCGGTGCTGGCGGGACACCGGCCCTTCCTGCTGCACGTGCACGCCACGCACACGCACGTGCCCTACCGGGTCGCCGAGCCGGAGCGCTTCCACCGCTTCGACATGGCCGAGGACCGGGGCCGCTTCTTCAATGGCATCGAGGAGGGGGACTGGCTCTTCGGAGCGCTGCGCGACGGCCTGCGCGAGCGAGGACTCATCGAGGAGCCGCTGGTGGTGCTCAGCAGCGATCATGGCCAGGCGTTCGGCGCGCTGGGCTACCAGTCCCACGGCAGCGCGGTGACGCGCGAGGAGCTGGACGTGCCCCTGGTGATGCACCACCCGCGGCTGCCCGCGCGGGAAGTGGCCTTCTCCTCGCACTTCGACGTGCTGCCCACGGTGGTGGACTTGCTGGGGCTCGGCCATGACACGCCCGTGTGGGGCGAGTCCCTGCTGCACGAGGACCGGCGGCCCGAGCTGCTCGTGTGGGCGGGCCATCCCTCGCGCCGCACCACGTCTCATTATGGCTTGTTGCTGAGGGGGGAGAAGCTGATGGTGGACCTGACGCTGGACCGGTGCCTGCGCATGGACTGGGAAGAGCAGCACGTGGAGACGGTCTCCGGGGCGGAGAAGGCGTACCTCGAGGCGCTGGTGTCCCGGTTGATGAGCCTGCGGGGTGTCACGTGAGGATCGCACCGCTCGCACCGCAATCCCGGCCCGAGCGCCCCCGGGTGCTCGTCCTCTGCCCGGGAGCCTGGGACAAGGTGGCGCTGGAGACGCGCTTCGAGGAGCGCTACGAGCTGCTCTACGACGGGGAGCGCCTGGTGGAGAGCCCCTCGCTCTGGGAGGGCCTGCGCTTCGACGTGTTCCGCTGGGTGGAGCGCACGGCGGAGGCGTGGCGGGGCCAGGGGCTCGCGGGCGTGGTGGGCACGGGGGACTATCCGGGCTGCATGCTGGCCTCGCTCGTGGGCGAGCAGCTGGGCCTGCCGGTGCCCCCGCCCGAGGTCGTGGTGCGGCTGAGCCACAAGTACTACAGCCGTCAAATCCAGCAGACGTGGGTGCCCGAGGCCACGCCCGACTTCGAGCCCCTGCATCCCTTCGCCGGACCGCCCCGGATGGAGCGGCTCGGCTATCCGCTGTTCATCAAGCCCGTGAAGGGCACCATGTCCATCCGCGCGCGGCGGGTGAACGACGTGCGGGAGTGGCGCGAGGCGGTGCGCTTCTCGTGGCGCGAGCGCCTGGAGAAGCACCTGCTCTTGCGGCCCTACCAGCACCTGCTCGAGCGCTACACGGATGCCCGGGTGCCCGCCTGGTACTTCATCGGCGAGACACCGCTCACGGGCACGCAGGTGACGGTGGATGGCTTCGTCGAGGGGGGAAAGGCCGTGGTGATGGGAATCGTCGACTCGGTGATGTACCCGGGGACGATCAGCTTCCAGCGCTTCGAGTACCCCTCGGTGCTGCCCGAGCCGGTGCAGGCGCGGATGCGCGAAGTGGCGGCGCGGCTGATGGAGGGCAGCGGCTTCAACCACGCGTGCTTCAACGTGGAGATGTTCCACGACGCGGCGAGCGATCGGGTGACGGTGATTGAAGTGAACCCGCGCATGTCCTACCAGTTCGCGGACCTCTACGAGCGGGTGGACGGGATGAACACCTACGAGGCGCAGCTCGCGTTGGCGGTGGGGCGGCCGGTGCCCTGGAGGCGGCGGGCGGGGCGGGACGGCGCGGTGGCGAGCTTCGTCATGCGCCGCTTCAGCGACGCGCGGGTGGCGCGCGTGCCCTCGGAGGAGGAGCTCGCCCGGGTGAAGGAGCGCTTTCCGGGCATCGTCATCCAGGTGCTGTGCGCGCCGGGGGAGCGCTTGTCGGAGCACGACCAGGACGTGGGCAGCTACCGCTACTGCATCGTCAACCTGGGCGCCCCCACGCGCGAGGAGCTGCTCGCGCGCTACGAGCAGGTGGAGCGGATGCTGCCCTTCACCTGGGGGTGAGTCACGGTGCCCAGCGCTGGGGGCGCGAGCGCAGCGTGGTGAGGCCCATCGCGTCACACCACGCGAGGTAGCGCTCGCGGGGGACGCCCGCCCAGGCCAGGTCCTCGAGCGACTCGCGCAGGGGCGCGTCCGTCACCACGGTGGCGAGCCGGCGGTAGAGCAGCGCCTCCTCGCGATGGGCGCGCAGGGTGGCCGCGAGCTTCTCCGCGCCCCGGGGCCGCACCGTCCACGTGGCCGCGTCCTCGGGGATGCGCTCCAGGTGGCCGTACTCTCCGAGCAGCAGGCTCGCGCCCTTCTCGCCGAAGCCGGGCAGGCCGGGGATGCCATCCGCCGCGTCGCCCACGAGCGCCAGCAGGTCCGGCACGCTCGCCGGGGCCACGCCCAGCCGCGCCCGCACCGCCGCCTCGTCCAGTTCCTTGTGTTGCTTGCGGTCCACCTGCACCACGTGCTGGCCGCGCACACACTGCCCGAGGTCCTTGTCCGGGGTCAGCAGGCGCACCTGCTCCACCTGGCCCGCCCAGCGCGCGGCAGCGGTGCCCAGCGCGTCATCCGCCTCCAGCTCCTTCATGGACCACACGGTGAGCCCGAGCGCGCGCACCGCCTCCTCGGCCGCGTCGAACTGCGCGAGCAGCTCCGGGGGGACGCCCTCGTCGGACTTGTACCCGGCGAACAGCTCGTTGCGGAACGAGTGGATGGGGTTGTCGAAGGCCACCGCCACGTGACTCACCGCCTCGTGCGCGTCGTGCAGGAGCGCCAGCAACGAGGCGGCGAGCCCCACCGTGGCCTTCACGTCCCGGCCGTCCGGAGCCTGGACGCCAGGACGAGGTGAAAAGTGGGCACGGAACAGTTCGTAGGTCCCATCGACGAGGTGCAGGCGCATGGGCCACAGGTGTAGCCTATCCGCCGTACCTGCGCTCCCAAGCCGCATGCCTCCGGACATCTCCCAGGCCCCGCTCACCACGCCGCGGTTGCTGCTGACCCTGCTGCCGCCGGATGCCGCCGCGCGCGTGCTCGCCTACCACCTCGCCAACCGCGAGCACCTGGGGCCCGTGTCGCCCTCGCGCCCGGACAACTTCTTCACCCTCCCCTGGTGGCGCTCGCGTCTGGCCCAGGACGCCGAGGACTGGCGGCGCGGTCTGGCCCTGCGCCTCTTCCTGCTGTCACGCGAGGCCCCACCCACCACGAGCCCGGTGCTGGGCAGCGTGTCGCTCAACGACATCCGCCGCGGGCCCCTGCAATGCGCCGAGCTGGGCTTCGGGCTCGACGCGCGCCACCAGGGCCTGGGGTTGATGAGCGAGGCGGTGAGCGCCGTGTGCGACCATGCCTTCGGGCCCCTGGGGCTGCACCGGCTGATGGCCAACCACCTGCCGGACAACCACCGCAGCGCCGCGGTGCTGCGCCGCGTGGGCTTCCAGGTCGAGGGGCTCGCGCGCCAGTCCGTCCTCATCGAGGGCCGCTGGAGGGATCACATCCTCACGGCGCGCGTGGCGCCCGAGCCGCCCGAGGACTGAGCCTTACTGGGAGCGCCGCTGGGCGAAGAGCCAGGTGCTCACCGCCTCGTCGAGGTAGACGGTGTCGAAGATGTCATGGCCCAGGCCGGGCAGCTCCGTGTAGCGCACGGAGGTGTTGCCCACGGCCTTGAACAGCTCCAGGAAGGCGCGGCTCTCGGAGACGGGCACCTCCTTGTCCGCGTCGCCGTGCCACATCCACAGGGGCACGCCCTTGAGCCGCTCCACCACGGAGCGATCCGCCGAGCGCTCGGACACCGACACCACGGCGGCGAAGCGCTCCGGGAAGCGCGCCGCGAAGCGCAACGCCCCCTGGGCCCCGATGGACTCCCCCGTCAGGTACACCCGCCGGCGATCTCCTCCGTACTCGGCCAGCGTCTTGTCCACGGCCTGCAGGGCGAAGTCCGCCACGTCCCCGCTCCAGTCCGCACCGGGCGGACACTGGGGAAGCACCAGCAGGGCCGGGTAGCGCTCGGGATACAGCCGCACCGCCGCCGCCAGCCGCTGGGAGCGCTGCCGCGTGCCCTCCGTGCCGCGCGAGTTCGCCCCATGCAGCGCCAGGATCACCGGCCACACCTGTCCGGGGCGGTAGTGGGGTGGCAGATAGACGGAGTAGGAATACGACACCCCGCGCAGGGTGAGTGTCTTGGCGACGAACGAGCCCGGAGTGCCCGGAGGAGACGCTTCCTGCCCTGGCGTGCCCGTCATCAACCACGCCACCAGCACCATCGTGACCGCGCCCATGGAGCTCCTCGGACTGTCCGTCCACCGCCAGGGGCGAGGGTCGGACGAGTGACGGAAGCTACCTCCGCGCGGGGGGACCGGTAGCCCCCGCCAGAGGGACCGCGGGGCAAGGGTTGCGTTTCCATCACCTCGGCCGCGCGGCGTGACAGGCCGGGAAGAAAAGTGCGGCCGCGCGCGGACCCGGTGGTTTCCCATTCAACGAGTCCGTGCGCGGCCAGCCCGCAGCCAGAAGCACCTTGGAGGGGTTTTGCGCTGACTGCACCTCCAATATACCTGGAGGTATTCCTTTTTTCACCGTCTTCGCGGCTTTTTTCGTTCTAGGCGGTAATCCGGACCAGAAGCAGGTCCGATGCCTAACGTCTGCCGGACATCATGGAGCCGATGAAGAGCAGCACGATGGCGCCGATGATGGCGCCGATGAAGCTGCTGGCCTGGAAGAAGCGCCAGCTCCCGCCGCGGATCACCGAGGCGAGAAAGCCGCCCATGAACGAGCCGCCGATGCCCAGCAGGGTGGTGGCGATGATGCCCATGGCCTGACGGCCCGGCATGACGGCGCGGGCGATGAGGCCCGCGAAGAATCCCAAGATGATCCACGAACACAGGCCCGAGCCCATCTCCGCTCCTCCTCGACCTTAGAATGGGGTGATGAAGACCCCAGTGTGCATGAAGTACGACCGGGGGCGAGTTTCTATTGCGTACCCGGAGGATCAGACGCCCGCGCGAGCCACTTCGTGAAGGCTGGCCTCCACGCCCGCGAGCAGCTCGTCCAGCGCGGCGTCCGGGATGTTGAGCGCGGGGGCCACGTACACCGTGTCGCCCAGGGGGCGCAGGTACAGGCCGCGCCGCCGCGCCGCCTCGTACACCCGCCAGCCCGCGCGGGCCAGGTAGCCTCCGCCGCCCAGGTCCACCGCGCCCACCAGGCCCATCGCCCGAGGCCGCGTCACGCCGGGGATGTCCGCGGCCATGCGCTCGAAGGCGGCCTTCACCCGGGGCGCCTTGCGCGCCACCTGCCCGAGCACGTCCTCGTCCCGGTACACCGCGAGCACCTCGCGCGCCACCGCCGCGCCCAGCGGGTTGCCGCAGTACGAGTGCCCGTAATACAGCGCCCGCTCGCTCCCGCCCCCGAAGCCGGAGAACACCCGCTCGGTGGCCAGCGTCGCCGCGAAGGGCATCAGGCCCCCCGACAGCGCCTTGGCCAGACACAGCAGGTCGGGCACCACGTCCGCCAGGTCGCACGCGAAGCGAGCCCCCGTGCGCCCCAGGCCCGTGAAGACCTCGTCGGCGATGAGGAAGGTGTCCACCGCGCGCGTGGCCTCGCGCACCGCCCGGAGGAAGGCCGGCGCGTACACGTGCATGCCCGCCGCGCCCTGGATGAGCGGCTCGAGGATGACGGCGGCGATCTCCTCCGGGTGCGCGCGCAGCGTGGCCTCCACCTGGGCGAAGGCGCGCTCCCACCCCGCGGGCTCGGCCGGGGAGGGCACGTGCACCACGTCGAAGAGCAGCGGCCCGAAGACGTCGCGGAACACCTCCACCCCGCCCACGCTCGTGGCGCCGATCGTCTCGCCATGGAAGGCCCCCGAGAGCGTGATGAAGCGCGTGCGCGTGGGCCGTCCGTTCTGCGCCCAGTACTGGGCCGCCATCTTGATGGCCACCTCCACCGCCGTGCTCCCGTTGTCCGAGTAGAAGACGCGCGAGAGCCGCTCCGCCTCGGGCACCCCGTCCCGTCCCGCGCCCGGAGCCAGGGCGACGAGTTCCCCGGCCAGCCGCGCGGCGGGCGCATGGGTCACCCCCGCGAGCGAGGTGTGGGGAAAGGCTCCGGCCTGCTCGGTGAGGGCGCGCACCAGCCGCGGGTGGCGATGCCCCAGGGTGGACACCCACCACGAGCCGTTGGCGTCCAGGTAGCGCGTGCCATCCGCGTCGAACAGGTAGGGCCCCTCGGCGCCCACGACGACCAGGGGATCCGTCCGGGCGATGTACTCGTCCATCGGGGTGTAGGGGTGCCACACATGCCGCTTGTCCAGGGCGACGACTTCCGAGCGCTGCATTCCACGTCCTCCGACTGCCACCGGGGCGCGCGTGCCTACCACGAGGCCCGGCCGGGAGCGCGTCCGGAGTGGAGCGGGGGTGGACGGGGGCCCGTGTGCCGGGCGAGGGGTGGCCTGACTGTCCGCCGAGCGGCACCAGGGGTGCGGAGGAGCGGCGCGGGCGGCAGGGACACGTTAGATGGAGCCCGTGGCCGCCAACCTCCGCCTCCGCCTCCTCGAATCCATCACCGATGTCTCCGCCACCGAGTGGAACGCCCTCGCCGGACCCGAGGCGCCTCCGTTCATCCGCCATGAGTGGCTCGCCGCCATGGAGGAGAGCGGCAGCGCGACGCTCGAGTCGGGGTGGGAGCCACAGCACCTGACGCTCTGGCGCGACGGCAAGCTCGTGGCGGCCTCGCCCGCCTACCGCAAGCACCACAGCATGGGCGAGTACATCTACGACTTCTCCTGGGCGGGCGCCGCCGAGCGGCTCGGCGTGGCGTACTACCCCAAGCTCGTGGTGGGCGCGCCGCTGTCGCCGGCCACCAGCGCGCGCTTCCTCATCGCCCCGGGCGAGGACGTGCCCGCGCTGCGGCTGCTGCTCCTGCGCGCGGCGGTGGAGAGCGCGAAGGAGAGTGGCTGCTCCTCGGTGCACTTCCTCTACCCGCGCGAGGACGAGGCGGACATGCTGGGAGCGCAGGGGCTCGCGCGCCGCATCACCCTGCAGTTCCACTGGAAGAACCCGGGCTACCGCACCTACGACGACTACCTCTCGCGCTTCGACTCCAAGCGCCGCTCGCAAATCAAGCGCGAGCGGGCGGCGGCGGCCACCCAGGGCATCACCGTGCGCACGGTGCGCGGGGGCGAGGTGGGCCCGGAGCATGCCCGGCGCGCCTTCGGCTTCTACGAGGCCACGTGCGCGAGCCGGGGGCCCTGGGGGCAGGTGCAGCTCACCGAGGACTTCTTCGTGCGCATCTTCCGCGCGATGCCGGACACGGTGGAGCTCGTGCAGGCCGAGCGCGCGGGCCAGGTCATCGCCGGGGCCTTCAACCTCGCCACGCCCGAGCGCCTCTATGGCCGCTATTGGGGGTGCCACGAGGAGCATCCCTTCCTGCACTTCCACGTGTGCCTGTACCACTCGGTGGAGGACAACATCCGGGCGGGGCGCCGCGTGTTCGAGCCCGGCGCGGGGGGCGAGCACAAGATCGCCCGGGGCTTCGAGCCCACGGCGGTGCACAGCGCGCACCTGCTGTTCAACCGGACGCTGGACAAGGCGGTGCGCGACTTCCTCCACCGCGAGCACGCGCACCTGCAACCGGCCGTCGAGCAGGCCGAGCAGCTCGCGGGGCTCAAGCCCTGGCCCCTGCCCGGCCGGGCCTCGGGGGCGTGACGGCCGCCCGCCCGCCCGCCCTTCTGTGGGACGGGCGATGGATTGTGACGGAAAAGTGAAGGGTCCGGGGGCAACCCGCTCTAGAGTCGTTCCGCTATGAAAGCGCCTGAGACGGATGAAGCCTTCGTGCAGTGGTATGAGGACTGCTGGGCTGATCGGGACGAGGTGGAGTACCCCAAGCTCTTCGGCAACATCAGCGAGGAGGTCTACACGCTGGACGAGACGGGTGCGCTGGAAGCGTGGATGGACAGCGACGAGCCCTCCGCGGCGAAGGAGCTTGATCCCAACTGGGGTCCCATGGGCGTGCGGGTCGCGCCGCCCACGCCCGAGTATCCCTACTGGACGTACGTGACGAGCGGCCTGTCCAACCCCTTCACCCTGGCCCCCGGAGAAGAGGTGCAGGAGGGGGCGCCGAGTGGACTGGGCTACGAGATGGTCATCCACACGCCCGAGGAGGAGCGCTGGCCGGTGCTGCGGCTGATGGACATGATGGCCTACAACCTGGTGTGCGCGCGGCTGTTCGCCGTGGGGCACCGCTACCCGGTGGAGGGCACGCTCACGGGCGGCGACTCCAAGCTCAACGGCTTCGTCTTCGTGACGGATCCCTCGCGCCCCGCGCACTTCCAGCTCGAGTCGGGCCGCGTGCAGCTGCTCACGCTGGTGGGCGTGACGAAGAACGAGATGGCCTTCAGCCGCTCCAACGGCATGGATCGGCTGATGGCGAAGCTGGTGGCGGCGGGCACCGGCTACATCACCCACCCGGGGCGGGAGCAGGTGCCGCTCTAACGCTCACCCCTCACGCAAGCCCGGCGCTCACGCGAGGCGGCCCAGGAGGACGCCGCCCGCGTCCACGCCCAGGGCCCACTCCCGGCCGGAGATGTCCACCCGGGGCCCGAGCGGCAGCGGGTGATGGGACCAGGTGTTTCCCCCATCCTCGCTCACGTGCAGCGCGGGCTCGCTGCCCCGGGCCGGGTCCACGCCGCGGGTGAGCACCCGCAGCACGCCCTCGGTGGCCACCAGCCGCACCGGCTCGCGGCCCGCGGGCAACGGCTCGCCCCAGCGCACCCCGGTGTCCTGACGCTCGCCCACCCGCGTCTGGCCCTCCACGAGCGCGGCCACGAAGGCCCCGTCCACGTCCACCACGCGCGCGGCCCCCACCTCGCGGGGACTCCACGTCTGGCCTCCGTCCAGCGAGAGCGACAGGCCCTGCCCCAGGAGCGCCACGCCCCCGTCCACGCGCCGCAACCGCTCGGTGCGCGGCTCCCGCTCGCCGGCCAGGCGGACCTCCGTCCACGTGGCGCCCCCATCCGCGGTGCGCCCGAGGAACCCGGCCCCCAGCACCCAGAGCTCCCGCTCGCTGATGGCCAGCACCTGCGTGAGGGTCGGCGCGCCCACGAGCCCTCGCGCCTGCCACTCGCGGCCCCCATCCACCGACACCAGCAGGTGGTAGTCCGAGCCCGTGCCCGAGGCGCGCAGCGTGCCGACGATGGCCGCGCCCACCGGGCCGGAGCAATCCAGGGCCTGCACCCAACCGGCGCCCTCCCAGACGCTCGTCGGGCTGCCCGCCGCCACGCGCAGCAGCCGGGCGCGCCGCGCCTTCATCCGCTCCAACAGGCCCCCCTCCGCGGGCTCCTCCACCCCCCCCACCCACCCCAAGCCCTCGGGGCCCACTCCGACCGCACTGGCCTTCAGGCCTCCAGCCAGCTCTCCCAGACGCTCCCAGTCTCTCTCCGGCACGCGTGAACCTCGGAATGCGAAGAAGTGCGGCGGGAAGATGCCAGCCCCTTCCAGAGCAGGGAAGCGAACAGGTGAGGGAGGCAAGACAGGAGCGCCCGGGGGCCCGCCTCCCTGCCTGCCCGGTGGCGCCCGGCGAGGACCCCCTCCAGCTTCCTGCCAGTTCAAAGGGGGAGGAACACATGAAGAAGGCAACAGTGGGAGTGGTGGCGGGCATGGCGGTGCTGACCCTGGGCGCGGGCACGGCCCTGGCCCGTGAGGACAACCGGGAGTCCAGCGCGGACATGCGCGGCGTGTCCGTGCTCGTCGGCGGCGGCGTGGAGGGCTACACCAGCGCGCTCGGCGCGGACATCCGCCCGGGCGCCGCCTACGGGGCCACGCTCATGCTCCGTCCGTCCAAGGTGCTGGGCTTGGAGCTCGGCTACTCGGGCGCGTCGAACAACTTCAACCGCGGCACGGTGACCACGTCCGGCACCACGCGGGGCCCGGACGTGATGCGCAACGGCGCCCAGGCGGTGGCCACCCTCGGCCTCACCGCCGCGCCCCTGCAGCCCTACGTGCTCGCGGGCGTGGGCCTCAGCCGCTACAACGTCCGCGCCGAGGCCGCGGGCTTCCAGGACGACACCGTGGGCAACGTGCCGCTCGGCGGCGGACTGCGCCTGCACATCGGCGACTTCACCGCGGATGCGCGCGTGAACTACAACGTCCTGATCGATCAGCAGTTCGCCACCGCCGTGCCCTCCACCACCCCGGGCACCCCGGTGAACGAGGCCTTCAGCAACGGCGGCACCTACACGGGCACCCTCAACCTCGGCGCGACCTTCTGAGCCTCGCCCTCGCGGCTCCCGCGGCCGGAACATGCACAAACGGCCGCGCTTGTCTGTGAACGGCTTCACACCCAAGCTGTGAAGCCGTTCACAGCCCTCCGCTTTCATTGGAGCTAAAAAGAGACCTGGGCTCGGGAACTCGCGTTCCGTCGATCCCGAACGCCGCGCCCAGGGCACTCCGCCCGGGCGTGGACGCGCGAAGGCCACGCTTCAGGGGTGGCCTCACGTGGGAGAGCAGAACGCCGAGGCCGTGGAGGGGGGGAAACGGCCGACGTCGACGAGCCCAGGGGGAGAGGGAGGGGGCCGCGCCAAGGGGGCGCGGTCCCGTGGTCGTCCTACTCCATGTCCCGGCGCAGGCGCTCGACATCCAACAGGGTGATCTGCCCGCCGTCGAGGGTGAGCAGGCCGTCCTGCACGTAGTGGCGCAGCCACTTGTTGACGCTCTCGCGCGTCACGCCACACTGATTGGCCAGCTCCACCTGGGTGCGCTTGGGCAGCACGACGCCCCCGGGGCCCGGCTGCCCCTGGATGCGCGCCAGCTCCAGCAACACCCGCACCAGCCGCGCGCGCCCTTCCAGGAAGGCGGCGTCATGCACCAGCTGGGTGACGCGCCGCACCATGCGGCTGAGCACCGCCAGCAGGCCCATGGCCACCCGGGGCCGCTCCGAGAGGAAGCGCCGGAAGTCCTCCTGGTGCAGGCTCAACAGGTGCGTCTCCTCGCGCGCCACCGCGTCCGTCGAGCGCGGCTCTCCATCCAGCAGCGCCAGCTCACCGAAGGAATCGCCCCGGTGCAGCATCGAGAGGATGACCTCCCGGCCCTCCGAGGAGCTCAACCGGATGGCCACCTCGCCCCGGCGGACGATGAACAAGGCCGTCCCCACGTCTCCCTTGTGGAAGATGACCTCGCCCTTGGCGTAGCGCCGCTGCTGCATCAGCCCCGAGAGCTGCCCCAGGTCCTCTTCCGAGAGCTGCTCGAACATGGGGATTTGCGCCAGCAGCTGCGAATAGGGCGGCATGAATCAACCTCGGCGACCAGACAGGGAGAACTGGCAAGCGGAGAAGTCTCTACTTGCTGGTTCCCGGGACCAAAAGGAATTTGGTGACCCTCCCCGCGCGGAATGCTCGCTCGTGGGCATGGCGAGGACCGCGGGCCAACAGTCCGAGCGAGGGGCCATGACACATTCCCACCCCCAGGGTCCGCTTGCCAAGAGAGGGGGGGCGGGTGTAACGCCTATGGGGAGCAGCACGCGTGGATGCCACGAAGGTGGTCCTCGAAAACCGACGAGCATGACCGCAGAGGCATCATCCACCCTTCCCACTCCCCGGCCGCCCCAATGTCCCCGTTGTGGGACACTGGTACCGAACACGCCGTCGGGCACCCAGGTCATCCGCTGCGCGGGGTGCGGGGCCGCGCTCCAGGTGAGTGTGCGTCCCCTGGACGTGCCGCGCACGCCCGAGCCCTCCCCGGCCGCCGCGGAAGGCGCCGCCCGCCCCCGTCGCCGCCCCATGGTGGAGGTGCCCGGTCCCCGGCCCGCCGACGCCCAGCCCGTTCGCACCTTCACGGTGGAGTTGTCCCAGTCCGACATCGACACCGAGGGGCTCGAGCCCGAGGCCAGGCCGCCCGCCCGGGCCCCCACCGCCTCGCCCCTGCCACCGCCGCCTCCCCCTGCCGCCATCCTCGACACGCCCTGGTTCGCCGAGGACATCGAGCGGCTGCCCGAGGCGAACGCGAGTCTCGGGCAACTCGCCCTGGAGAACTTCGAGTCCCTGCCTCCCCTGCGCCTGCGGCCGGATGTGCCCTCCACCTCGCCGGGCCCGCCCTCCACCTCCCAGCCCTCGTCCTCTCGCGGCAAGTGAACACCGCACGGCTGGCTGGGCAGCGGGCGAGCCACGTCCGCTGGAATCCCGTACGGAAGGGTGCGGTATCATCCCGCGGGCGCGGGCTCTCATGGCGCACCGCTTCTCGTGGAGGGAGTGAACGCAGCGTGATGAGGAACGCAACCAGCAGGGAGCCGCTCAAGGGCCTCCCGGCGGAGCTCCAGACGGCGCGGCGGGGCTGTGCCGACCTGGGCCCTCAGGTCGAGCACATCACCGAGCAGCTCACCGCCGCGCTGCGGCAGGCGTCGCAGGAGCTCCACCGGCTGGAGACCCAGCGCGACGAGCTGCGCCGGAGCGCTCGCGACACGTCGCCTCCCGTGATGCCCAGGCTGCTCGAGCGCATCGAGGAGCAGGGCCAGTGCGTGCAGCGGCTGCAGCACGCCCTCCAGGGGCTCGAGCAGCTGCGCGCGGCGCTCGGCGCCGTGGGGGAGAACCTGGAGCTCGGCCTCGAGCAGCAGGCCGCGGACCGGCACGAGCACGAGGCCCTCCTGCGCGAGGAGAAGCGGATGTGGCTGCGCGAGCTGCTCTCCCTGCGCCAGCGGCTGGAGGGCGCGGAATCAGCCGCCGAACGGCCCCGCGCCGGCAACGACGACGTGGCCCGGCTGCGCGCCGAGAAGGAGCGGCTCGCCCAGCGCGTGGCCGAGCTCGAGCGGGGCCTCGCCACCCGGGACGAGACGCTGATGGCCAAGGAGCAGACGCTCGCGGACCTGCGCAAGATGGTGGCCCTGCTCACCCCGGCTCCGCCCGCGCCTTCCGCCGCGCCGCCTCCCTCCGAGCGGGCCCTGCCGGCGCCCGTGCCGGAGCCCACCGCGAGGCCGCGCTCCGCCCTGAAGCCCACGGAGCAACTGTTCGGCAACAACACGATGCAGCTCGCCCAGCACCTGCTGGAGTCGCTCGGCACCGAGGACGAGGAGGCCGCGCCCGCGCCGCCCCCGCCGCCCTCCAAGCCCGAGCGCAGACCCACCAGCCGGGAGATCCGCTTCGGGCCGCTCGACGAGTTCTCGGTGGGCCCGCCGTCACTGCCTCCGCCGGTGCCGACCATGTCGCCGCTGGTTCCGGGGATGCCGCCGCCCCCGCCGCCCGTCATGCCCAGGGCCAGCGCGCGGGTGCCCACCGCGACCCGCACGCCCTCCAGCATCACCCCCACCGTCCCCCTGATGGAGCGCCCTGGCACGCTCGTCATCAGCGAGGACATGTTCAACGACGTGCTCGCCGAGCAGAACGAGCCCGGTCCCACCGGTAGGAAATGAGCAACCCGTCTGGCCACCCCACCCTGCCGGCGCGCTTCGGCCGCTATGTCCTGCTCAGCCACCTGGGGCGCGGGGGCATGGCGGACATCTACCGTGGCGTGGCGCTCGGGGCCGGTGGCTTCGCCAAGCCCGTGGTCGTCAAGCGCGTGCTCCCCGAGGCCATCCTCCAGGAGTCCGCGGTGAAGATGTTCATCGAGGAGGCGCGGCTGTCGGCGCTCCTGCAGCACATGAACATCGCGCAGATCTTCGACTTCGGCGAGCAGCGCGGCGAGTACTTCATCGCCATGGAGTTCATCCATGGCCGCGATCTGCACGATCTGATGCGGCGCGTGGCGGCGCGCGGCCAGGGCATCCCCGTGCACATCGCCTGCTACATCGCCATGGAGGTGCTCAAGGGCCTGGACTACGCGCACCGCGCGCGCTCGGCCGCGGGCGAGCCCCTGCACCTGGTGCACCGCGACGTCAACCCCACCAACATCATCATCTCCTTCGAGGGAGAGGTGAAGCTGCTGGACTTCGGCGTGGCGCTGGTGGGCAACTCGGGCAGCACCAACAACGTGCGCGGCAAGCCGGGCTACATCCCGCCCGAGCAGCTCGCGCGCAAGAAGGCCGACGGGCGCGGCGACGTGTTCGCGCTCGGCATCACCCTCTACGAGATGCTCGCGCGGCGCCATGCCTTCAAGCAGGGCACGGTGATGGACGTGCTCAAGCAGACGGTGGCGCTGCGCGCCCGGCCCCTGCGCCTGCAGGACGCGGCCCCCTTCCTGCCCGAGCCGCTGTGCAACGTGGTCAACCGCAGCGTGCTGGCCAACCCGGACGAGCGCTACCAGACGGCCGCCGACGTGCTCGACGCGCTGGATGAGTTCCTCCTGTCTGCGGGCCTGCGCGTGTCCCAGCGCGACCTCGCCGCGCTCATGGCCACCTGCTACGAGCCCGAGGTGCGCGCGCCTCCCGTGCAGCCGCCCATCCCCCCGGGCCTGCTCGCCCAGGAGGCCCCGCCCACGGCCCCCAGCCCCACGTACACCGTGCGCGAGCCGGGCGGCGGGCTCTACCTCATGAAGCTGGGCGAGGAGGACGTGCAGCTGCTCTTCGCCTCCGGCAAGCTCTCGCCCGACGTGCAGGTGTCCCAGTCCGGCGGCCCCTTCCTGTCCCCTTCCGCCTTCCCGCGCCTGAGCGCCACGGCGGATGCCGCCCGCGAGCGCCTCGCCGCCCGGCGCGCCACCGCCCCCCGCCCCCGCTACGCCGGCAACCTCACCCTCGCCTCCCCCTTGCGCGTCATGGCGCGGTTGATGCTCGCGCGCGTCACCGGCCGGCTGCACTTCGAGGACAACCGCGTCCACAAGGAGCTGTTCCTCAAGGCGGGGCAGATCATCGCCGTGCGCTCGAGCCTCGCCGCGGACCGCTTCGGCCCCTTCCTCCTGAGCAAGGGCAAGCTGTCCGCCGAGCAGTGGCAGCGCGCGGTGGAGGGCACGCGCCCCTTCTCCGGCCGGCTGCTGGAGGCGCTGCTGTCCTCGCGCGCCCTGTCCCCCGCGGAGCTCGCCGAGTGGACGCTTGAGCACCGCCGCTCCGTGGCGCTCGGCCTGCTCACCTGGGCACGCGGCCGCTACGCCTTCTTCGAGCACGAGACGCCCATCAACGACGGCTCCGAGGAGCGGCTGGGGGGCCTGGCCCTGCTCAACGAGGGCCTGCGCATGCACTACCCCCTGGAGCGCCTGGTGCGCGAGCAGGAGCCGCTGCGCCACAAGCCGCTCTACCGCAACCTGGATGCCCCCGTGACGGCCAACGATCTGAGCCTGTCGGCCTCCGAGCTGCGCGCCGCCTCGCTGCTGAACAAGCCGGGCAATACCCTCTCCGGCGCGCTTGCGGAACTCAAGCGTCCGGAGGATGAAGTGGCCCTGCGCCGGGTGGCGTTGCTCTTCACCGAGGTCGGGCTGCTGGCATCGGCCTGAAAGAGCGGCCCGGCGGACGAGGGGCGCCGATGGGAATCGTTCTCGGAATCGATCTGGGCACGACCAACAGCTGCATGGCCCGGGTGGACCCCGCCACGGGGCAGGCCCGCGTCCTGCTCAACCGCGAGGGCGAGCGCACCACCCCGTCCGTCGTCGCCTTCGATGCCTCGGGCCGGGTGACGGTGGGCAGCGCCGCGCGCCGCCAGGCCGCGCTCCACCCGCGCGACACCATCTTCGCCGCCAAGCGGCTGGTGGGCCGGCGCTTCGCGGACCCCGCCGTGCAGGCCATGCGCAAGCTCTTGCCCTACGAGGTGGCCGCCGACGCCGCCGGCAACGCCGCGGTGCGCGTGCACGGCCAGCTCAAGAGCCCCTCCGAGGTGCTCACCCACGTGCTGCGCTACCTCAAGGAGAGCGCCGAGAACAACCTCGGCCAGCCCGTGGATGGCGCCGTCATCACCGTGCCCGCCTACTTCGACGAGGTGCAGCGCCAGGAGACGAAGCTCGCGGGCGAGCGCGCCGGGCTCACCGTGCACCGGCTGCTCAACGAGCCCACCGCCGCCATGCTCGCCTGCCGCGTGGACGAGTCGCGCGCGGAGAACATCGCCGTGTTCGACCTGGGCGGGGGCACCTTCGACATCTCGCTCCTGCACGTGGAGGGCGAGGTGGTGCAGGTGCTCGCCACGTGCGGCGACAACCAACTCGGCGGCGACAACATCGACGAGCTGCTCGTGGACGCGCTGCGCCGCATCTTCCTCAAGCAGACGGGCCAGGACCTGGGCACCCACCCCGAGGCGCTCTGGCGCCTCAAGGAGGCCGCCGAGTCCACCAAGCGCGTCCTGTCCGAGCGCGAGCAGACGGCGCTCGACCTGCCCTACCTCACCACCACCAGCGGGGGCGAGCCCCTGCACCTGTCCCTGCCGTCCTTCTCGCGCACGCTGCTGGAGAACCTGTCCCAGCGCGAGCTGGAGCGGCTGCGCGGCCCGTGCGAGCAGGCCATGCGCGACGCGGGCCTGGCGCTCGCGGACATCCACCGCGTGGTGCTCGTGGGCGGCATGACGCGCATGCCCGCGGTGCGCGCGCGCGCCGAGCGCTACCTGGGCCGCCCCGGCGAGCGCTCCGTCAACCCCGACGAGGCCGTGGCGCTCGGCGCCGCGCTCGAGGCGGACATCGTCGCCGGGGACTCGCCCGCGGCGCCCCAGGTGCTGCTGCTGGACGTGCTCTCGCGCAGCCTGGGCATCCGCACCGAGGGCGGCCGCTTCAGCGTCCTCATCCCCCGCAACACCACCATCCCCACGCGCGAGACGAAGGTGTTCACCACCACCTTCGATCAACAGACGCACGTGGACCTGGAGGTGTACCAGGGCGAGTCCCCCACGGTGGATGGCAACCGCTACCTGGGCGAGCTGCGGCTCACGGAGCTGACGCCCGCGGCGGCCGGAGCGGTGCGCGTGGCGGTGGACTTCACCATCGACGCGGACGGTATCCTCCAGGTGACGGCGCGCGAGCCCGCCACCGGCCGCAAGGCCCAGGCCACGCTGCGCCCCCCCACCGCCGCCTCCCCCTGAGAGGGCCCCCGCCATGTCCCAGGACGCACCCCCGGATCAGACGCCTCCGCCCAACCCCTTCACGGTGCTCGGGCTCCAGGGCACCGAGGACCTGCCCGCCATCCGCAAGGCCTTCCTGCGCATCGCCGCGCACTCGCACCCGGACCGGCTGCGCGCCAAATCCCCCGAGGAGAAGGCCCAGGCGCTGGAGGTGTTCCTCGTGGCCAAGAAGGCCTTCGAGACGCTGAGCCAGCCGGACAAGCGGCGCGAGTGGAGCGAGAAGATGGCCCCGAGTCGGCTCCGGCCCTCCATTCCGGTGCGCCCCGGCTCCGCGCCCACCCCGGCCTGGGGCGTGCCCGTCTACGTGCCCTCGCCGCGGCCGCCGCCGGACACCGCGGCGCAGCAGCTCTACAAGCTGGGGATGCTCGCCCTGGAGGCGCAGGACTACGGCAAGGCGCTCGGCATGTTCTCCCGGGCCGCCCGGCTGCTGCCCACGCCGCGCTACCAGGCCATGGAGCTGGTGTGCCGCGGCCACCAGTACCTGAGCACCCGCTTCTTCGATCGCGCCCGCGAGAGCTTCGAGCAGGCCCTGCACCTGCACCCCGAGTGCCGCGAAGCCCAGGTGAGCCTCGAGCTCGTCGACAAGCAGTCCGGCCGCTACCTCAAGGGACGCTAGAAGGGGCGCCAGGCGCCCCGCGTCACTGGATGGTGATGGGGATGTTGTAGAGGAAGCACACCGGCACCTTCTGCGGCTTGTACTGCCAGCCATCGCGGATGCCAGAGATGATGTCCGAGTCCGCGCCGGGCACGGACTTCACCGCGGTGACCTCGTAGACATTGCCCTCGGTGGACACGCAGATGCGGTAGAGGCCCGTGAGAGTGCCCTGGCCGCGGTGAGACTGCTTGAAGACCTCGGACAGCCGCGGCGGCGTCTGACGCACCACGTCGCGTTGGATCACGAACGGGGGCACGTTCTTGGGCTTCACCACCTCGCCCGTGCCACCCAGGGTGCCGCCCAGCTGCCCGCCCACCGTCCCACCGACCACGCCCCCCACCACTCCCCCGGCCACTCCGCCCTCCACGCCTCCCGCGACCCCCGCTGGATTCTCCGCCGCGGGCGTGGGCTCGGGTTCTGGCTCCGGCTCGGGTTCCGGCTCGGGCTCGGGCTTCTTCGGCTCTTCCTTGATCGGCTCGATCTTCTCCGGCTTGCGCAGCACCATCTCCTTGCGAGGCGTGGGCTTGCGCTGCTGCTGCACCACGGGGCGCGGACCACCCGGCGGAGGCGGTGGCGGAGGCGGAGGCAACTGGCGCATCAACGTCAGCTCCACCTCCTTCTTCTCCTCTGGTTTCGCCTTCGGCGTGGCCATCAACACCAACGCAGCAATCAGCCCTACGTGGACAACCACGGAAAACAGGGCAGGACCGGCCAAGTGGGAAGATGTGGAAGCAGTCTGCTGCTCGAACATGGGGCCTGGAGCTGAGAGGGTCTTCCTCTCAATACCACAGTCCCAGGCGCTGTCTTCCCTACTCCCCGGGTCAAGGGGTGAACTCCATGTGAAAAGCCACCCCCTTATTGGAAATTGGTACGAAGTGTTGATAGATGACCGTCCCGGCCGCGGTGTCGCGCGCAGTCGGGCGTTCGTGCCGTGAGCCCCCTCCTCCATTTCCCCCGAGGCTCTCGTGCGAACGAAGCAGAAGTGGGCGCTCACGCTATTGACGGCGTTGAGTGCCATGTCGTGTGGTGATTCGCAGCCGGTCGATCCATACCAGAGCTTCATCGATGGCACGGCGTTCGACGCGCGGTTCAAGCCTCGCAATGGCTGCGGCGCCCGGGACAGCAAGACGGGTGCCCTCAACACCGCGCTCTGCTACCAGGAGGTGAAGGCCTGGTTCAATGGCGAGGAGCGGCCCTTCTACAACCTGGGCCTCATCGCGAAGTCGAGCCTGCCGGAGGCGACCCTCGCCGCCGACTCGGTGAAGGCGATCGCCTATGACTTCCCGGAAGGCTGCAAGCCTGGCAAGGAATACAACCAGCGCACCGACGCGTACCGCGAGGACACGCAGTACTCCGTGTTCGACACGCTGCCGCTGGCGGTCACCGGGAACAACGCGCCGCTGGTGCTCCCCTTCGTGCGCGTGAAGAACTGGGCGGGCGTGTCGCAGTACACCTGCAACGCCATCAAGAATGACCAGTCGCTCAAGGACGGCGTCTTCGGCGGCTCCCCCGACGACAGCGACACCCTGTCCCTGCGCGCGGTGGTGGACCTGACGTACCTGCCCGTGACGCCCTCCCCGGCAGCCAACCCGGTGGTGACCTCGTGGGGCTGGTACAAGGGCCTGCTGCTCGCCTACTTCGATGGCGGGCCGGTGCCCGTGGCCGACAACGGCAACGTGAAGACGATGGACGGCGTGTGGATCAAGCCCACCACGTCGGGCGCCCAGCCCACCGATCCCGACGCCAGGCTCCTGTTCCAGGCCCGCCCCGGTGAGGCGGACTGGTCCCCCGTGGTGAGACTGCGTGAGGCCGCCGCCGCGTCGGTCCCGCCCAACCCCACGACGCTCTGCTACGCCGAGCCCTGCCCCGAGGGCACCGTCATCATGAGCCAGGTCAACACCTACACCGGCGTGCTCTTCCTGGCGCCCAAGCCCCAGCAGTGAAGCCCCTTTCCCGTTCCGAGATCGCCCCCATGACGACTTCCCTTCCGCTTCGCGGCCGGGCGCTATTGCTGGCGCTCCTGGCGCTCGCCGTCCTGCCGCTGCCCGCGCTCGCCGCGGGCGAGAACTACGGCCGGCTGTCCGGCTACGTGTATGACCCCACCGGCACCCCGCTGTCCGAGGTGCCGCTCACCCTCAGCGGCCCCGCGCTCCAGCAGCCCCAGGAGCGCAGCAGCGGCGAGGACGGCCGCTACGAGTTCACCCAGGTGCCTCCCGGCCAGGGCTACACGATCGAGGTCAAGGTCGAGGGCTTCACGCCCATCAAGATCACCAACATCTCCGTGCTGCTGGGCCAGACGACGCCGGTGGACGTGAAGCTCGAGGTGTTCACCGAGACGCAGGCGGTGGCCACCTATGAAATCAAGGAGCGCGTCAACCCCATCATCAACCCGGACTCGGCCCAGACGGGCGCGGTGGTGACGGCGGAGAAGGCGGCGGCCACGCCCGTGTACAACCAGGTGCAGACCATCGCCCAGCTCGTGGCGGGCGTGGGCCCGGGCAACGCCCCGAGCCTTCGCGGCGGCCTGTCGCGCTGGGGCAAGTTCTACGTGGACGGCATGGACACCACGGACGTGTCCGACGGCTCCATCACCGCCACGATGAACTACTACGCGGTGGAGAACTTCGAGGTCATCACCGGTGGCCTGGACGCGCAGTACAACGCGCTGGGCGTGGTGCAGAACATCGTCACCAAGACGGGCTCCAACAACTGGACCTACGACGCGACGCTCGTGCTGCAGCCCGCCTGGAGCGCCGCCAAGACGCAGTACGCCTCCAACCAGCCCGTGAGCACCGGCAACCTGCTCAACAGCACCACCCGGCAGGCGGAGACCACGTTCTACGCGCCCCTGCTCGCCTTCGGTGGTCCCATCGTCAAGGACCGGCTGTGGTTCTACGCCAGCGGCCAGTGGAACTTCTCGCTGCGCGAGATCCCCCTGACCATCCGGGGCCAGCAGGAGAACCGGCCCCGCGACACCCAGACGAAGCTCGCCCGGCTCAAGCTCACCTGGCAGCCCACGAGCCGTGACCGCGTGTCCTTCGCCTTCAACATCGACAACAACACCATCACCAACAACATCGGCAGTGCGACGACGGCGCCCGAGGCCGAGTCGCGCATCGATCGCGGCGGCTACTTCCTCATCGGCAACTACGACCACAACTTCAACGACAACGTCCTCTTCCAGTTGCAGACGGGCGCCACCTACAAGCACGCATACTTCGGTCCGCAGAACGATGACATGAACGCCATCTCGCACGCGGACGCGAGCGACAACTTCTTCACCACCGGCTCCTCGGGCTCGCTGTCCAGCAGCATCGCGGGCAACTACTCCACCGAGGACAAGTGGCGCTTCCAGTTCGACCCCACCGTCCTGGTGAAGGCCGGCGCGCACCAGCTCAAGGGCGGCGTGCAGCTCGGCTACCTGTCGGGCAAGCTGAACGTGGGCACCACCGGCAACTACCGCTACACGGACCGTGGCGGCATCTGCAACCCGGACGACCCGAGCACCTTCGGCTTCTGCAACACCCGCACGAGCTACTACGGCACCAACAACGAGCTGGGCAGCAACACCACCAGCGCCGGCGTGGCCCAGCTGGGCCTCTTCGCGCAGGACCGCTGGACCGTCAACCGCCAGCTCACCCTGGTGGCCGGTCTGCGCGCCGACGTGGGCCGACTCTACGGCAACGATGGCGCCTTCGTGACCAACCTGGTGGGCATCGGGCCGCGCGTGTCGGCGACGTATGACATCACCAACGACCGCAAGACGCTGCTCAAGGCGCACTACGGCCGCTCCAACGAGGTCGGCGACGTCTTCATCGCGCAGCGCGCCAACCCGGACATCCTCCAGTACACCTCCACCTTCCGCAACGGCCAGTTCACCCCGTGCGGCCCCGGCGAGACCCTGTCCAACGACTGCCGCCAGTCCGGTGGTGCCAATGGCCGCTCCTTCGACAAGACGCACACGCCCACGAGCGTGGATGAGGTGAGCCTCGGCCTGCACCGCGAGGTGGGCGAGGGCGTCGCGCTCGGCACGGACCTCACCTATCGCCGCTACAACAACATGTGGGTGGACGAGGAGATCAACCAGATCTGGGACGTCTCCGGTACGCGCATCGTCGGCTACGTGGATGGCGTGGCGCGCTCGGTGTACCGCATCAACAACCCGGATGACGCGTGGCGCGACTACAAGGGCGTGGACCTGTGGGCGCAAGGCAAGCTGGGCGGGTGGGACCTGCTGGCCAGCTACACCCTGGGCTTCAACAACGGCACCGTGGCCAGCTACTTCGACGGCTACGGCAACAACCCGCGCACCAAGTACCTCTTCGAGGGCCCGACGCCGGACGACATCCGCCACACGCTCAAGGGCGCCGTCAACTACGCGACCTCCTTCGGTCTCGATTTCGGCGTGCGCATGCGCTACCTGACCGGCACGCCGCTGTGGCAGTACCAGTCTCTCAGCAACCCCAACACCACCCTGTACCGCTCGCCGCGCGGCACGGGCTACGCGGTCAACCGGGGCGTGGCGAACTTCAACGACCCCTACAGCATCTCCGAGCTGCGCAATCCCGACCTGTTCGTCATCGACGCCCAGGCCCGCTACGACGTGGGCCGCCTGTTCAACATCAAGAACAAGTTCGAGATCACCGCGATGGTGGTGAACGTGCTCAACAATACCGCCACCACCAGCATCATCGACCAGTACGCCACCACCAACTCCAACTACGGCCTGTCTCGCGGCCGTAACGGCGGCCTGCAGGCGGAGCTGCTGTTGCGCTTCCGCAACTAGCCGTAAGCAGAGGCGGTGTCCCGAGCGGTTCTGGGATACCGCCTCGCCCACCGGAGCGTTTCCCCTTCCTTGGGGAAACGCGACCAGTGCGAAGCGAGGTCCGCGATGAACCCCAGGCACGAATTCCCCAGGGTTCACCCGGTCCGCTTCAATCCTGGGGCATCAAGGACTTGACCCAGATGTTCTCGCGGCCCGCGAAGTGGTCCTTGAGTCTGTCCACCACATGGATGGGCTCCCACACCGCGGCTCGCTCGAGACCTTCGATTTCACTCCGCGAAGCGGGCGTCTCCTGACCTGAGCGATAGCGCCAGAATCTGCCGGGACCGTCTTGCTTGAAGAAGAACGGGCTCTCCCGCATGGAGGGCTCCAAGGGACTGCTCCCCACCACCGGCCAGGTTCCCGCGGTGACCGCATGGTCCATGACACAGATCTTGAAGAGCACGGGCTTGGCGATGATTTCCTCGATGGGCGGAATGCGCTCACCGCGCAGATCATAGAAAGCAAAGAGGGGACGTTCGAGCACCCGCCCGAAGCCATGAGTTCCGTCCCCCAGGTCGATGGAGACCACTGCCCCCTCCACTCGCCGAATCCGCTTTCGCTTCGTCTTCTCGTTCATGGTCCTCCCCCCTCTCGAGGGGCTTCCTATATACAGCCCACGGGTCCTGACCCAAGCCGCTCAATCACTCGCAGCATGAGCGGAATCGCCGCGTGGCGGGCCATCGTCTAGAGTGCCGCTGCTATGTTCCGCTTCCGGAGTGGCCTCTTCCTTCCTCTCGTGCTGTCCCTCGCGTGCACCACGCCGACCCGGGCGGTGCACCCCACTCCACGCCCCACCGACGGCCCCGAGCTGGTGCTCGTGGAGAGCAGCCCGGTGGAAGCGCGGATGGATCACCCGGACATCCCCGACGCCTGGGAGGTCTGGCCAGACATGGTCAACGGGGCCACGCGCTCGATCGACCTCGCCGAGTTCTATCTGAGCAACGCGCCGGGCAGCCGCCTGGAGACGGTGATTCAGGCCCTCGAGGCCGCGGCGGACCGGGGCGTGAAGGTGCGCGTGCTCGCCGAGGAGAAGTTCGCGAAGACCTATCCGGAGACGCTCGAGCGGCTGGCGAAGCGGCCCGGCATCACCGTGCGCCGCATGGACACGGCGGCCTCCATGGGCGGCGTGCTGCACGCGAAGTACTTCGTCGTGGACGGGCGCGAGGCGTACCTGGGCAGCCAGAACTTCGACTGGCGCTCGCTGGAGCACATCCAGGAGTTGGGCCTGCGCGTGCACGTCCCCGGCATCGTGCGCGCGCTCGCGGATGTCTTCGAGCAGGACTGGGCCCTGGCGGGAGGAGAGCCCAAGCCCACCGTGGCTACCTCGGCGGGTGGCCCGTTTTCCGCTCGCGTCGAGGGAGGCGAGGTGTCGGTGACGCCCGCGCTGAGCCCCCAGGGCTACCTGCCCGACCCCGGCACGTGGGACTTGCCCACGCTCGTGGGCCTCATCGATGGCGCGAAGCGCTCGGTGCGGGTGCAGGTGCTCACCTACAAGACGAAGGGACGCGATGGGACCGTCTTCACCGACCTGGAGGACGCGCTGAAGCGGGCCGCGGCGCGCGGAGTGACGGTGGAACTGCTCGTCGCGGACTGGAGCCAGCGCAAGGGCACCATCGAGGGACTCCAAGCCCTCCAGGCCCCGCCGGGATTGACGGTGAAGCTGTTCACCGTGCCGCCCTGGTCGGGAGGCTTCGTTCCCTTCGCTCGCGTGGTGCACGCCAAGTATCTGGTGGTGGATGGCGAGCGGGCGTGGGTGGGCACGAGTAACTGGGAGAAGGACTACTTCACCCAGAGCCGCAACGTGGGCGTCATCGTGGAGGGGCAGGCCTTCGCTCGCCAGCTCGAGCGCTTCTTCTCGGACAACTGGACGAGCCCGTATGCCTCTACCGTGGATCCCCACGCCACGTACACCGCGCCCAACATCAGCGGCTCGCCATGAACCTCATCCTCCTGTCCACGCCCCTGTTCTTCATCTTGATGGCCATCGAGTGGCTGGGCGGGAGGCTCCAGCACCGGCGCGTCTTCCGCGGCCCGGATGTCTTCGCCAACCTGTGCCTCGGCACGGCCCAGACGGTCTTCGCCGCCGTGAGCGCGGGCCTGCTCGCGGGCTCCTATGTGACGCTGTATTCGCTGCGCCTCTTCGACATCCCATCCACGGCCGCGTGGGCCTGGGTGGTGCTGCTGCTCGGCACCGACTTCTGTTACTACTGGTTCCACCGCGCCTCGCACCGCATCCGCCTGACCTGGGCCGCCCACGCGCCCCACCACCAGAGCGAGGACTACAACCTGTCCGTCGCCCTGCGGCAGGGTCCCATCCAGCCCCTCTTCTCGCGCGTCTTCTACCTGCCGCTCGCCCTGCTGGGCTTCCCCCCCGCCATGTTCGCCACCGCCGTGGCGCTCAACACGCTCTACCAGTTCTGGGTCCACACCGAGCTCATCCGCACGCTCGGACCCCTGGAGTGGATCTTCGTCACGCCCTCGCATCACCGCGTGCACCACGCCTGCAACGGGCGCTATCTCGACAAGAACCACGGCGGCATGTTGATCATCTGGGACCGGATGTTCGGCACCTTCGAGGCCGAGCGTGAACGGGTGACCTACGGCACCGTCAAACCGGTGGGCACCTTCAACCCTCTCGTGGCCGCGTTGAGCCCCTTCCGGGAACTCGCGGCCACCATCCGCGAGACGCCCCGCTTCCTCGACAAGCTGAAGGTGCCGTTCATGCCCCCCGAGTGGACTCCTCCCGGCGTGGAGGCCACCTCCCTCGACGTCCCTCCCGATCGGCCTCGCTTCGAGGTGCACGCCCCGCGCCGGGTGGCGATCTACGTGCTGCTCGTGGGCAGCCTGTCACTGGCCCTCATCCTGGCGTTCCAGGTGCGGATCTCCTCCCTGTCCCCAGCCGTGCGGCTCGCGTTCGTGGCCTGGTTCCTCGCCTCGCTGGGAGGACTCGGGGGCGTGCTGGAGGGGCGGCGATGGGCACGCCCCGTGGAGGCACTGCGGCTCGTGGCGGCGCCCTTCCTGATCATGGCGCTCTGAGCCCCACGGCCTCGTTTACAGGGGCTTCAGGGCTCGAACCTCCTGCATGTAGCCCGAAACCGAATCCACCCAGATGAACTCGAAGACACCTCGGAAGCGGACCCCCTCCGCCGAGGCCGTCACGATCAGGCCTTTCTCCTCGCTCCTCGCGATGTCGATGTCCGCGATGATGTTGGAGGTCCATCCCCGCAGCTCAAGGTCCAACACACCAATACACAGCAGCCTGACTTGAGCCGTGTTGGCACACGCTTTGATCCACTTCAGCGGAGGCGCGGCGGGGAAATCGGTCAAATCGAACCGGATACTCACCGTGTCGCCATCATCAGCCAACAGTCCCACCTCGAGTACTCGCACCTTCCGCAGCGAAGGCGCGACCGGATACAAATTTCGGAGAAATACCGTTTTATCGAGCAAATCCACCCAGTCCATACACATTCCTCAAAATCGAAACCAACCGTTCACCGCCCAGACTCGATTGAGAGATTGCTCTCTCGCCCGTGGGCGCCCCTTGCATCCTTCGCGAGGACGTATCCACCGAGCCCGACGGACGAATCAATTTCGTAAAGCACCAACTCACCGGCCAGGATGGCTCGCGTACACCGAGCCGGGATCTCCAACTCGCGACATCGCTCGCTCGTTCCCTCACGCGACGCGGACCAGACATATAAATCAAGCAAGACATTCTGCTCGCGAAACGGTCCCAGTTCCACGTCCTCCACTCCCGAAAACTCCAGGAGGGCGTCCGTGCCATCGGGCGTCCGCAGTCTCAAGATCAGCCTCTTCGCCTCGCGGTGGTTCTCCACCGCCACGACTTCCGCATCATGCACGTCCAGATGGAATGCGCTCATCCTGTCCTCCTCGGGGCCCGACCACGGACACGAGTTCCGTCACCAGGTTGGGATTTTGTCGATGGAGCCGGCGTCGATCAACGCAACTCCCTGTTCACTCGCGGCAGTCTTGATGAAATCGCGTGAGCCTCCCCTGGTGAGGCTGAGGCTCAAGAAGTGGAGGCCAAACTCCCCCCAATTCCAAATACAGGCATGTGACGAATGCCGCAGCACGAACTCGAGGAGCTTCGAGTCCATCCATCTTCCTTGGAAGAGGTCCTTCAATGCGGCGGGTGGGTCGGGCGAAAGAGGGTGTCCGTAACGTTCGCGCAACGCCTGTTTCTTCAACTCCCGGCGGAGATGCTCGAGAGCGTCCACTTCCCTCCGCAAGTCGGAGTCGGGCGACCCGAAAGAGAGGCAGCCGCTCAATGCCTCCTTTCGTACGATGCTGAAGCCATCTCCATCGAGCGGATGCAACAGCGGAACGGAGGCCTCTCCCGAAGAAAGGATCATGGAATCGCGGAGCATCCGCTCGACCAGTGCATGTCCCTCCGGGAACTGGTCAAAGCCAGAAGGCCCCACGGGCCTGGCCTTGTAGACGTTCAACTGGCATTCAATGGAGGAGAAGAACTCTCTTGAACCCGAAACATACTTCTCGAGCAGTTCTCGTCCGTCCGCGAAGAAAATCCCCATGATGCCCCCCCTCACGCCCCACCCATCCGGTGGCTCGCGCACGCTCAGTGCTCACTCCACGCTCGTGGTTGACTCCAACTGCCGCAACATCTCCAGCGCCAACTCGAGCTTGCGCCGACTCGAGACCGTCAGAGACGGATGAGCCTTCTTGTAGTCACGAACAGAAAATACCTCGACGATTGGCTCCACCGAGACTGACAACCTGTCCACCTCGACGACCACCAGGAGCTCCGGACCGACGACCACCGTGTAGATGTCTTCGCCCTGCTCTGGAATCCAGTCCACGACAAAGGCCTTCTTCCATCCAGGGCGTACCGCCCTCAAGGCGGAGAGTAGCCGCGAGTTCTGGCCTTCGAACAGCCAGGAATTCGAACTCTCGAGTTCCTGGCGCAGCCCCTCGGTGTCAGGTCCCGGCTTGAACATTCGTGGGCCGCTCAGGCGAACAGTTCGAGCAAGTCGTCCCGGGTGATGGCCGTCGCGGTGGAGGCCTCACTCAGGGCCGCTTCGAAGAGGGCGCGCTTCTTCTCCTGCAACCCCAGGATGCGCTCCTCCACCGTGCCCTGCGACACCAGCCGGTAGACCATCACCGGCCGCTCCTGCCCGATGCGGTGCGCCCGGTCCGCCGCCTGTGCCTCGGCCGCCGGGTTCCACCAGGGATCCATCAAGAACACGTGGTCCGCCGCCGTCAGGTTCAGACCCGTGCCGCCCGCCTTGAGCGACATGAGCAGCACCGACGCCCCATCCTGTCCCTGGAAGCGCTCCGTCACCTCGCCCCGGTTCGCCGTCGAGCCATCCAACCGATCGAACGCAATCCCCGCCGTCTTCAGGTGCGGCTCGATGAGATCCAGCAGCGACGTCCACTGCGAGAACACCAGCGCCTTGTGACCGTCCGACACCGCCGTGCCCAGCGCCTCCACGAGCGTCTGCACCTTCGAGGACGTGTTCGCCCTCTGGCCCGGCACGAGCGCCGAGTGGCACGCCGCCTGACGCAGCCGCAACAGCGCCTCGAGCGCCTTGAGCACGCTGCCCCCCTCGTTCAACAGCGCCACCACCTCCGCGCGCGTCGCCGCCATCACCGCGTCGTAGACCGAGCGCTCGCGCTCATCCAACGACACGTGCATGACGGACTCACTGCGCGGCGGCAGCTCGGGCGCCACCTCGCGCTTGAGCCGGCGCAACACGAAGGGACGGATGCGCCGGCGCAACCCCTCCGCCGCGCCCTTCTGCCCATCCGCGATGGGCCGCGCCACCTTCTCCTCGAACTGCCGGCGCGCCCCGAGCAGCCCCGGGTTGGTGAAGTGCATCAGGCTCCAGAGTTCCTCCAGCCGGTTCTCCAGCGGCGTGCCGCTCAATGCCAGACGGAAGTTCGCCTGGAGGCCGAACGCCGCGCGTGCCACCTGGCTCTCCGGATTCTTGATGGCCTGCGCCTCGTCGAGCACCACCGCGTCCCAGGTGCGCCCCCCGAGCACCGCCGCGTCCAGCCGCAACAAGGCATACGTGGTGATCGTCACATCGGCCGACTCGTCCAGCGCTCGGCCGGGCCCGTGGTACACGCACACCTTGAGCGAGGGGCGGAAGCGCTTGAGTTCCCCGGCCCAGTTGGGCAGCACGCTCGTGGGACACACGACGAGCGAGCGCGGACCCAGCGTACAGATCGTCTGGAGCGTCTTACCCAGACCCATGTCGTCCGCGAGGATGCCGCCGAGCCCCGCGCTCTTCAGGAAGCCCAGCCAGCTCACACCCTGCAACTGATAGGCGCGCAGCGTCGCGGTGAGATCCGCCGGCAACACGGGCGCTGGCAGCTTCTCGAAGCCCTCGACGAGCGGCGCCAGGCGATCCAACCCCGGCGGAGGCGGCTGCTCCAGCGTCTCGCACAGCGTCTTCAATTCCGGCAGGGCGAAGGCGGCCACCTTGCCATCGGCCTGCCGCGCCGCGAGCAGATCCGCCACGCGCGCGCCATTCTTGTCCAGCCACGCCCGGGGCAGCGGCGCCCAGCCACCGCCCTCGAGCGGCACGAGCCCCAGTCCCTCGTTCCAGGCACGCACCACCGCCGCGGCGTCCACCGTCTTCGGTCCGCCCTTGACGCCCTCCACCTGGAAGTCGAGCGTGAAGCGCACCTCGGGCATGCCGGGGCCCTGCGCGTTGGACTCCACGCGGAGCGAGGGCACCAGCCGCATGTCCGGGCTCACCACGCCCGACGCGTCTCCGGCGAGGTCTCCCCGCCAGCGCCGCAGCTTGTCCGCCCAGCGCACCATCTCCTGGCCCTGCACCGTCACGCGCCGCCCGGGCACCAGGTTCAGCTCGTCGCGCAACTGGTGGATGAGCTTCTGCTCGGCCACCTCGTCACGCACGGGCACCGAGCCGCGCAGGTACACCATGCGCCCGTTGTCGATGCGCACCGAGGGCGGCGCGCCATAGACGAGCGTGGGCATCACCGACAGGCCCGACTCCAACTGCTGCAACTCCACCAGGATGCGCGGCTTGAGATCCCGGTCGAGCGACGGCAGGCGCCGGCTGCGCATGTCGATGGGCATGCGCTTGGCCAGCTCCGGCAGCACCTTGGAGGAGATCTCGCCGATCTGCTCGGCCGGGTAGGTGCGCGTGTTCGGCAGGTTCTCCAGCCACGCGCCCGTCACCTTCGTCTCGCCCAAACGGGCCAGTGCGTCACCACAGACGGCGACCCCCGGGCTCACCACGTCGGTGATGCGCGGATCCTTCGCCACGGTGATGACGAACTGCCCGCCCCGATCCTCCACCAGCGCGCGCGGGTAGACGATCTCATCCGAGACGGCGATGGGCATCCCATCGAGCAGCACGTTGCGCGCCCCCTCGAGCACCTTGAGCAGGGACTCCAGACGCTCGGGAGGCAGGGCGCCCCGGACACGCTTCTCCAGGAGCCGGTCCGCGAGCAGATCCGCCTGCTCCACCTGGAGCTTCGCGGCGCGGGCGGGCCTGGCCATGAGGGAGGCGAGGCTGTCCTCCAGCGGCTCCGTCTTCCCGTCCGCGTGGGCGATCTCCCGATGCAACGCGAGGCCCCCCTCGGCGCGGGAGAAGCGGTACACCACGCGCGACCAGCGCTCCGTGGTCACCTCCATGGGGGCGTCCTGCTTCTCCGCCTGCTGCACGGAGATGGCCGCGGCCACCACGTGCTCGCACGGATCCACCTGGCTCGGGCAGTCGCATTCCCAGACATCGTCGGCCGGGTAGAGCGACACGGTGAGGGCCACGGTGCGCCCGGGTGCCTTCACCCGAAGTTGCAGCTCCTTGTCCGTGCGCTTCTGGAGCGCGACGGCCCCCGAGCGCGCGAGGTTCACCCCGACGGTCCAGATGCCAGGGCGGGCTTCCTTCCGGACGGTTTCCAACAACTGAGCGAAGGCGGACATGGGAGGTGCTCCTAACCCTCCCGGCGTGCGCCGCGCAACCCGGGCGTTCACCCGAGCGCGCGCAGCGTGTCCGCCACCTTGCGCAGATCCTCCTCGAAGTGCAGCCGGGCTTTCACCCGTGCCCGCTCGTCCGGCATGCGCAGGAGCGCCGAGGGGTGGAAGGTCGCCATCCACGCCTTCGCCCAGGGCGTCTCGAACACCTGCCCCCGGCTCAGGTTGATGCGGAAGCCCGGCCCCAGGAAGGACTGCGCCGCCGTGGCCCCCAGGCAGACAATCATCCTCGGCTTCACCCGCTCCACCTCCGCGTGCAGCCACGCCTTGCACGCGAGCACCTCGCGCCGGCCGGGCTTCGCGTGCAGCCGCTGCTTCTCCTCCCCCATCCACCCGAAGTGCTTCACCGCGTTGGTGACGTACAGCTCCTCGCGCTTGAGCCCCACCCCCGCGAGCACCTCGTCCAGCAGCCGGCCCGCCGGACCGATGAAGGGCCGTCCCTCCCGATCCTCCGTGTCTCCGGGCTGCTCCCCCACGAGCATCAACCGGGCGTCCTCCGGCCCCTCACCGAACACCGTCTGTGTCGCCCGCTCGTGCAGCGGACACGCCCGGCACCCCTTCGCCGCCTCGGCGAGCGAGGCGATGTCCTTGCGCTCCGGCAGGAAGCGGCTCGACTCGGACAGCTCGAGGCGCGGGCCCACCATGCGCGCGGTGCGCTCCGGCGCCTGGCGCACCAGCTCCGGAATGAGCCGGGCCTCCGGCAGCGTCGCCCAGTGCTTCCGGGGCATCTCCGCGCGCATGGCCCTCACGTTGAGCCGCGCCGGATTGAAGGTCGACGCGTAGTACGTCCCCCACATCTCCTCCAGCACGTCCCCCTCGGGCGCTTCCGAGCGCGGCACCCCGGGCCCGAACAACAGTCGCTCCAGGTCCCACGACACGCTCGCGTCCGGCGTGAGGATGCTCCAGCGCATGGAGGGAAAGCGCCGCGCGAAGAAGGGCGCCACGTGGCGCACCACGAGGTGCTCGGGCCGGTGCCACGCGATGAAGTACTCCTCCCCTTCCCGCTCCACCCGCCGGAAGCGCACGAAGGCCTTCATCTTGTGCGCGTCCCGCTGCACCGCCTTCGCGAGCGTGAGCAGCCGGTACACGTCCGCGTCGCTCTCCACCTCCAGCAGCTTGCGCTCGCCATGGGTGAGCCGCCACAGCACCCGGTAGAGCAGGCCCCAGCGCTCGGGGGAGCGGTGACACGCCACCTTCTCCGCCAGCTCCAGGAACGCCGGGGGCACCGCCAGCCCCGCCACGGGCGCACTCGCCGGCACCGCCTCCGGCGCGAGCAGCGAGCCCTGTGCGTCCCGCTCCTCCGTGAAGAGCACCCGCTCCGGGGACACGCCCCGCACGAGCAGCCCCCGCGCCGCCGCGCGGAAGGACTCCAGATCCGGCCCCACCTCCACCCGCATCAGAGCTCTCCCGTGCGCGCCTCGTGGGCCGCGGTGAACAGGGAGAGCTGTGTGGCGGGCGGCGTCACCCGCTCGGCGAGCCGGTGCGAGTCCAACAGCCCCGTGGGCCGGTGATCCGCCGTCACGATGAAGGGCTTCACCCGCGTGAGTGGCACCCGCAGCCGCGCCAGGTCCGCGAGGGTGATCCGGTGCCACCGGCGGATGCGGATCAACCGGTCCACCGTGCGCACGCCCATGCCCGGCACGCGCAAGAGCCGCTCGCGCGGGGCCCGGTTCACGTCGACGGGGAAGGCCTCGCGCCGGCGCAGCGCCCACGCGAGCTTTGGATCCATCTCCAGCGACAGGTCCGGATGCTCGGGCGGCGCGAGCTCGTCCACGCGAAAGCCATAGAAGCGCAGGAGCCAGTCCGCCTGGTACAGCCGGTGCTCGCGCACGAGCGGCGGGGCCTTGGCGGGCAGCCGCGCATCCACCAGCGGAATGGGGCTGTAGGCCGAGTAGTACACGCGCTTGAGCTTGAAGCGCGAATAGAGCCGGCTCGCGGTGTCGAGGATGGCGGCATCCGGCGTGGGCGTGGCGCCGACGATCATCTGCGTGCTCTGCCCCGCGGGAGCGAACCTCGGCGCCTTGGGGCTCTCCTCGCGCTCGGCCTTCGACTGCGCCACCCGCGTGGAGATCTCCTTCATCGTCTCGCCCGTGACGGCGAAGCTCTTCTCCGGCGCGAGTTTGCGCAGATCCGTCTCCGTGGGCAGCTCGATGTTGGCGCTCAGCCGGTCCGCGTGCCGGCCCGCCGCGTCGATGAGCTCCTTCGAGGCGCCCGGCACCGCCTTGAGATGGATGTAGCCCTGGAACTGGTGCACCTCGCGCAGCGTGCGCGCCACCTCGACGAGCTGCTCCATCGTGTAGTCCGGGCTCTTGATGACACCGGAGCTGAGGAACAGGCCCTCGATGTAGTTGCGCTTGTAGAAATCGAGCGTGAGCCGCACCACCTCCTCGGGAGTGAAGCGCGCCCGGGCCGTGTCGCTGGAGATGCGGTTGATGCAGTACTGACAATCATAGATACAGAAATTGGTGAGCAGGATTTTCAGCAAAGACACACACCGGCCGTCCGGCGTGTAGCTGTGGCAGATCCCCATGCCCTCCACACTGCCGAGTCCCTCCTTCGCCGCCTTGCGCTGGCCGCCGCTGCTCGAACACGAGGCGTCGTACTTGGCGGCATCGGCGAGGATCTCCAGCTTCTTGCGCACGTCCATCCGGAAAGCCTAACCACGCCCCCTGACGCGAGGCGCCGTGAAGCGAATCAGCGGACAAGCGGGCAGGCCATCGCATCCTTGGGCCTGCCTAGCTGGCTTGCGCGCCGAGCGAGCGGATGCTCTCATGCGCGGCGTTGATGGGGGGGTTCCTCACACGCATGTCTGTCTTCCCATCACCACGCCTCACCCCCTAACCCCCGAGGTCCGCATGTCGTCGACAGTCTATGAAGCACCGGGTCAGAAGGGCAGCAAGGTCCAGTACCTCCCCCGCTATGGCAACTACATCGGCGGGGAGTTCGTGCCGCCCGTGAAGGGCCAGTACTTCGAGAACATCAGCCCCGTCACCGGCCGGCCCTTCTGCGAGGTGCCGCGCTCGACCGCGGAGGACGTGGACAAGGCGCTCGACGCCGCCCACAAGGCCCGCGCCGCCTGGGGCCGCACCTCGCCCGCCGCCCGCGCCGACATCCTCCAGAAGATCGCCGACCGGATGCAGGCCCACCTCGAGATGCTCGCCGTCTCCGAGACGTGGGACAACGGCAAGCCCATCCGCGAGACGCTCGCCGCCGACCTGCCGCTCGCCGTGGACCACTTCCGCTACTTCGCCAGCTGCCTGCGCTCGCAGGAGGGCAGCCTGTCGGAGCTCGACGCGGACACCGTCGCCTACCACTTCCAGGAGCCGCTCGGCGTGGTGGCTCAAATCATCCCCTGGAACTTCCCCCTGCTCATGGCGGCGTGGAAGCTCGCCCCCGCGCTCGCCGCCGGCAACTGCGTCGTGCTCAAGCCCGCCGAGCAGACGCCCGTCACCATCCTCAAGTTCGCCGAGCTGGTGGGCGACCTCCTGCCCCCCGGCGTGCTCAACATCGTGAACGGGTTTGGCATCGAGGCCGGCAAGCCGCTGGCCAGCAGCAAGCGCGTGGCCAAGGTCGCCTTCACCGGAGAGACGACCACCGGCCGGCTCATCATGCAGTACGCGAGCGAGAACCTGATCCCCGTGACGCTGGAGCTGGGCGGCAAGTCGCCCAACATCTTCTTCGCGGACGTGTTCTCCAAGGACGATGACTTCGCCCAGAAGGTGCTCGAGGGCTTCAGCATGTTCGCCCTCAACCAGGGCGAGGTGTGCACCTGCCCCTCGCGTGCGCTCGTGCAGGAGAGCTTCTACGACGACTTCATGCACAAGGCCATCGAGCGCACCCGGAGGATCGTCCAGGGCAACCCGCTGGACACCGCGACGATGATCGGCGCGCAGGCGTCCAATGATCAGCTCGAGAAGATCCTCTCGTACTTCGACATCGGCCGGAAGGAGGGCGCCAAGGTGCTGCTCGGGGGCGCGCGCGCGAGCCTGCCCGGGGCGCTCGCCGAGGGCTACTACGTGCAGCCCACCATCTTCGAGGGCCACAACCGCATGCGCATCTTCCAGGAGGAGATCTTCGGCCCGGTGGTGTCGGTGGCGAAGTTCAAGGACATGGAGGACGCGCTGGCGCTCGCCAATGACACGCTCTACGGCCTGGGCGCCGGCGTGTGGTCGCGCGACACGAACACCGCCTACCGCGTGGGCCGCGCCATCCAGGCGGGCCGCGTGTGGGTCAATTGCTACCACCTCTACCCCGCGCACGCGGCGTTCGGCGGCTACAAGCAATCGGGCATCGGCCGCGAGACGCACAAGATGATGCTCTCGCACTACCAGCAGACGAAGAACCTGCTCGTCAGCTACGACCCCAAGCCCATGGGTTTCTTCTAATGCCCATCGAGCGCGTCACCGTCACGCCCGCCGCCGAGGCCCTGCTGCGCAAGATGCAGGGCCTCCACGGCCCCTTGCTGTTCCATCAATCCGGAGGGTGCTGTGACGGCAGCGCGCCCATGTGCTTTCCCCGCAAGGAGTTCCGCGTGGGCCAGGAGGACGTGTACCTGGGCACCATCGTGGACACGCCCTTCTACATCGGCGGCGCCCAGTTCGAGTACTGGCAGCACACCCACCTCACGGTGGATGTGGTGAAGGGGCGCGGCAGCGGCTTCTCCGTGGAGGCCCCCGAGGGGGTGCGCTTCCTCATCCGCTCCCGGGTCTTCACGGACGACGAGTACGCCGCCCTCCAGAAGCAGGGGCCTCCTCCCCGAGGCCCCCAGCCAGACTGAGCGTCTACCCGCTCCCCCCGAGGTGCCTGCACACCAGACGCATCCGGGGGGAGACGGAGTTGGGTTACACTGGGCGTTCGTTCCTGGAGAGTGAATGACGCCTGGCCATCGTGAGTGGAGGATCTCAACCCATACGCTCCGCTTCGAGCCTCCCGACCTCCTGAGGATCGACTTCCACGGAGTGCTCACGCTGGAAGACGCCCCGCGAATGATCGAGATCTACCGCGAGCTGGGCACGGCGGTGCCCCTGTATGTGCTGGGCAGCATGAGCGAAGCCGAGCCGCTCGAGCCAGAGGTCCGGCACTACCTCAGCGAGCACATGCGCTCCGAGTGGTTCCAGGCCACCGTCTATTTCGGGGCGCGGCTCGTCCACAAGGCGTTGATCAAGGGGGTGGTGATCGCCGCCCACCTGGACGAGTCCAACAAGACGCTGGCGGATGCCTCGCTGGCGACCATCCACTTCGCCGCCACGCAGGAGGAAGCCGAGCAGCTCCTCCTCCAGTTGCGCGCGCGGGCGAACAACCGGGTCGCCTGACGCGGGCCCGCCGAGCGGCGGACTACAGGTTGGTGAGGCGGGCGAGCTGGATGTTCGAGTTGAGCATCTGCTGCGCCATCATCAGCTTGCCGGCATCCTGGAACGAGTGGGCGCGGCCGCGGGCGTCGGCGAGCGCGCCCTGCTCCTGGGCGAGCATGCTCAGCTCGCCGTTGCTGATGGTGCCCTGCTTGACGCCCTGGCTCATGGCCCCCAGCTGATTGGCCTGGGTCTGGGCCACCGGATTGAAGGGCGCGAAGGAGGACTTCGAGCCGTTCTCGAACGCCGCCTTGGTGTTCAGGATGTTCTGCGTGCTCATCTGGGACAGGTTGGCCGCCTCACCCAGCGTGATCTGCCCGTCCGCCGAGGCGCTCTTCGTCGCAGCGGCCAACTGCTGCACGCCCTGCATCAACTGGCCGAGCTCCTGCGAGGTGATGTTGCCCGAGCGCACGCCCTGGGAGATCTTCTCCAGCAGCGCGCCCTGCTCCGTCTTCAGGTTCTTCAGCAGGGTGGCGGCGTCTCCGAAGGGAAGCGCGGTGTTGGCGCCCGGAAGCTGCGGCTGACCGGCGCCCGGAAGCTGCGGCTGACCGGCGCCCGGAAGCTGGCCGTGAGCGCCGGGAAGCTGGCCGTGGGCACCGCCATTGAGCAGCCCCTGCAGGGCCTGGAGCATCTGGGCGAGCTGCGCGAGCGGATTGGACTGGCCCTGGGGTCCGCCCACGCCGTGCTGCGGCACGCCCTGGCCCGTCGGGGACGCGAAGGAGTCCTTCTGGCCGAGGGTCGACTTGATCTGCTGGAGCGCCCCGGCGAGCTGCGACATCGCCTGGAACAACTGGCCGGCGAGCTGGGCGTTGATCTTGCCCTGGCCCTGGGAAGCGTTGGCCTGCACACCCGCGAGCTGGCTCAGCGTGTTGAGCAGGGCGGCGGGATTGTTCTTCAGGGAGGAGATGGACATGGGCGGCTCCGGGGAGGAGAGGCGACTCGGGAGGAAGTCGGTAACAGCGATGCCGAGGGGTAATGCAGTGGGCGTGCCATGGCCCGGCGTCGGACTCCGCGGGGGCGAGCTTCGTGAAAACGGGGAGTTGCGCGTCTGCTCCCACGGCGTGGATCACCGAGCCGCCCCAGTTCCCCGGTGACTGGAGTCACCAGTGGTGACTCCACGCCTCACTTCACGCCCACCGCGGTCCAGGCGTCCTTCACCTTCTGCACCTCCACCGACTTCGCGCCGTACAGGTCCGTGGCCGCCTTGACGGTGGCCTCGCGCGCCTGGGCGAAGGTGGTGTTGGGCGTCATGTACGTGGTGAGTGCCCGGCCGAAGATCTTCTGGCTCTTGTCCATGCCGATGCCGCCCTCCACCCCCAGGCCCGACGTGCGGTTCTTCCCGCCCTCGGTCACCAGGTAGAAGGCGTTGTTGGCGATGCCGCTCGAGCCGTGCACCTCCGTCTGCTTCGGGTAGTTGCTGTAGTGGTCGACCGAGTAGCCGTCCTTCGTCGGGTCGTCCATGTAGCGCAGCGCATCCCCGGTGCCATTGGCCGGCGTCCACGCGTCCTCGCCCACCTTCCAGTCGAACTGCACCGCCTTGTTCTTCTGCGCGGCGTACCACTCCACGCCCGAGCCGATGATGTCGCTGAAGGACTCGTTGAGGCCGCCGGACTCGCCGTCGTAGATGAGGCCGGCGGTGCGCTCGGTGAGGCCATGGGCGATTTCATGGCCCGCGATGTCCAGCGTGGTGAGCGGACCGGCGTTCTTCCCGTCGCCATCGCCGTAGTTCATCTTCTCGCCGTCCCAGTAGGCGTTGACCATGGCGCTGCCGTCCTGCTCGTTCACGTGCACGTAGGAGACGAGCTTCTCGCCCTTGCCATCCAGCGAGTCGCGGCCGAGCACGTCCTTCATGAAGTCGTACGTCATCTCCGCGCCGTAGTGCGCGTCCACCGCCGCCTTGGTGCGCGCGTTGTCGCCCGCCTCGCCCCACACGTCGTTCGTGTCGGTGAAGGGCGTGGTGCCGCTGGCCGTGGACCTGTTCTTCGCGTCGTACGTCACCACGCCCCCGCCACGGCTCTTGTCCTCCAGTGTGTAGGAACCATTGGCCTGCTTCGTGGTCGAGAGGTCCACCTTGCCGCTGTAGAGCGTGGTGTCGTCCACCTTGCCCGCGGCCGGGGTGGAGGGAGTGGAAGGCGTGGAGGGAGGAGTCGTCTGGGACGGGCCCGCCTTGGCGTGCGGCACCTCGATGCCGCCCATCTGGTTGAAGCTCTTGAGCAGCTCACCGGTGTTGGCGTCCACCAGGTAGTTCATGCGGCGGGGACCCTGGTCGGCCTTGAAGCTCGAGGTGTTGCTGAGCTGCACGTGGTAGGCGGCGTGGTACTGGCCGTCGTTGCCCTTGACGACGACGCGCTCGGAGGTGGGGGCGCGATCCGTGGAGCCCGCGAACTGCTTCTGGGCGAGGGCGAGCGCGTCCTCCGCCTTGAGCTTCACGGGCGCCGAGCCCAGGCCCTTGGGGATGCTGGAGAGCTGACCGGTGACGTCGGCCACCTTGCCGTCCTTGTCCAGGTGGCTGATGACCTGCTCGGCGAAGACCTTGGTGCCCTCGTGGGTGCGGTCCAGGCGCACGTGCGTCATGCCCAGCTCGTCCTTGAACACCTGGCGGGGCGTGACGGCGGAGGCGGCACCGGTCGAGGCGGCCACGCCGCGGGTGGAGCCCCCGAGGAAGTCGAGCGACTTCTGGATGGCGGCCTTCGCCTCCTGGCTGTCGAGGGCCAGGGGGCCGGAGCTGGCGGAGGAGGCCGCGGAGGCGGAGAGGGCCACGGCGGGACGGGCGGCGGTGGCGAAGGTCGAGCCGGACTCGAACCCCTTGGAGGCGGGAGCCTGCGGGCTCTTGGGGGCGGCGACGGGCGCCTGGGGCGCGGCGGTGGGGACGGCGGGGGACGACAGGGGCGCGGCGACCGGGGTCTGCTTGTTGGAGACGATCATGGCAGTGGGGCTTTCTGGTCCGAGGTGGGAGGCGCTCACCCCGTGTAGTTGATGTGCGCCACATAGAGCAGCATGTGTGCCACGCACCGCGTCAGGACCTCACGAATACAACCCATTGATTTCATTGAACCCACTGAGAGGGAGATGCGGGGAAGCTGGTAACAGGTGTCACCACGACAAGCGGTGAAGCCCCCTCGGAGAAGGGGGTGGAAGGGCCCTGGTGACAACGTTTCGTCGGCTGGTGACACGAGTCATCAGGAGAGGTGATGGGCCGTCCCGCACCGTCCGGCAGGGGGCTCGGGTTGTCTCGAACCGACCTGGGATGTCCCATGGGTCCCACCCATCCAGGACATCGACTCGACCTCGGAGGACGTGCCCGGCGCCTTGACTTGGGAGGTCGAATCTGGCCCCGTGGGCAGGGAACGCCAGACGAGGAGAGGCACGTGTCGGACGAGAAGGAAGCGCCGGGGGACCGGGTGGGGCCGTACCTGCTGGGGGAGCGGCTCGAGTTGATGGGGAGCGGGGTGGGCCGCCTGTACCTGGCGCACCATGTCCACACGGGCGCGCGGACCGTGCTGCTCTTCCCCGAGAAGCACCTGGAGGAGCTGCTCCAGGGCGACTGGGAGGTGAGCCTCTCCGGCGGGCAAGAAGAGTCCTCGGTGAAGATGAAGGTGGAGCGCTCGGACGGGCCCGTCCCGGCGAAGGAGGTGGCCGATGCGCTGCGGCTCCTCCTCCAGGCCATCGCGCGCGTGGAGGACAAGGATCGGCTGTATCAGCACCTCCTCGCGAAGCCGGTGGAGCGGCGAGGGTGGTGGGGCTCACGCTCGGGTTGGGTACGCACCTCGCTGGTGGCGCTCGCGGTGGTGGCGGTGGGGCTGGGCGTCTGGCTGTTCTAGCCCCAAGTGCCAACCACCGGGCACCTGGGGCAGAGGCAGGCATTGCCCTCAATACAGCAAGGAGCGAATGACGGTGGTTGTGTACAAGGGGGGTCCATTGCCTAGCTGGCCGTAGGAGTTGGAACCCCAGGTCCAGACGGTGCCGTCGGAGCGCACCGTCAGCGAATGGGAGGAGCCCAGGGCTGCGGACACCACCCCACTCAGCCCTTGCGTCTGAATTGGCGCGGGGCGACTGACCGTGGTGCCATCCCCCAGCTGGCCGTAGGAGTTGTAACCCCAGGCCCACACGGTGCCATCAGAGAGAACCACCTGCGAATGGGAGGAGCCCGCCGCCACGGCCACCACTCCGCTCAACCCTGTCACCTGCACCGGCACCGCGCGGCTGGTCGTGGTGCCATCCCCCAGCTGGCCATAGTAATTGTAGCCCCAGGCCCACACGGTGCCATCGGAGCGCACCGCCAGCGAATGGGAGGAGCCCGCCGCCACGGCCACCACTCCGCTCAACGCTGTCACCTGCACCGGCACCGCGCGGCTGGTCGTGGTGCCATCCCCCAGCTGGCCATAGTAATTGTAGCCCCAGGCCCACACGGTGCCATCGGAGCGCACCGCCAGCGAATGGGAGGAGCCTGCCGCCACGGCTACCACTCCGCTCAACCCTGTCACCTGCACCGGCACCGCGCGGTTGGTCGTGGTGCCATCCCCCAACTGGCCATAGGAGTTGTAGCCCCAGGCCCACACGGTGCCGTCGTAACGTACCGCCAGCGAATGGTAGGAGCCCGCCGCCACGGCCACCACCCCGCTCAACCCCTGCACCTGCACTGGCACCAGGCGGTTGCTCGTGGTGCCATCCCCCAGCTGGCCATAGGAGTTGTAGCCCCAGGCCCACACGGTGCCGTCATAGCGCACCGCCAGCGAATGGTAGGAGCCCGCCGCCACGGCCACCACCCCGCTCAACCCCTGCACTTGCACGGGCTCCGAGCGGTTGCTCGTGGTGCCATCTCCCAGCTGGCCATAGGAGTTGTAACCCCAGGCCCACACGGTGCCATCATAGCTCACCGCCAGCGAATGGGAGGAGCCCGCCGCCACGGTCACCACCCCGCTCAGCCCTTGAGCTTGCACCGGCACTGAGCGGTTGTTCGTCGTCCCATCTCCACGTTGTCCGGAAGAGTTGGACCCCCAGGCCCACAGGGTACCGTCGGAGCGCACCGCCAGCGAATGGGTGGAGCCCGCCGCCACGGCCACCCCTCCGCTCAACCCCAGCACCTGCACCGGCACCAAGCGGCCGGTCGTGGTGTCATCCCCCAGCTGGCCGGAGGAGTTGTAGCCCCAGGCCCACACGGTGCCGTCGGAGCGCACCGCCAACGAATGGGAGGAGCCCGCCGCCACGGCCACCCCTCCGCTCAACCCTGTCACCTGCACCGGCAGCTGGCGGCTGGTCGTGGTGCCATCCCCCAGCTGGCCATAGTAATTGTAGCCCCAGGCCCACACGGTGCCGTCGGAGCGCACCGCCAGCGAATGAGAAGAGCCCGCCGCCACGGCCACCACTCCGCTCAACCCTGTCACCTGCACCGGCAGCAAGCGGCTGGTCGTGGTGCCATCCCCCAGCCGGCCGGAAGAGTTGGAGCCCCAGGCCCACACGGTGCCGTCGGAGCGCACCGCCAGCGAATGGTAGGAGCCCACCGCCACGGCCACCACTCCGCTCAACGCTGTCACCTGCACCGGCACCGAGCGGTTGGTCGTGGTGCCATCCCCCAACTGGCCATAGTAATTGTAGCCCCAGGCCCACACGGTGCCGTCATAGCGGACCGCCAGCGAATGGGAGGAGCCCGCCGCCACGGCCACCACTCCACTCAACCCCTGCACCTGCACCGGCACCGAGCGGTTGGCCGTGGTGCCATCCCCCAACTGGCCATAGTAATTGTAGCCCCAGGCCCACACGGTGCCGTCATAGCGGACCGCCAGCGAATGGGAGGAGCCCGCCGCCACGGCCACCACTCCGCTCAACCCCTGCACCTGCACGGGCACCGAGCGGTTGCCCGTGGTGCCATCCCCCAGTTGGCCCCAGTCGTTGGCACCTGATGCCCAGACGGTGCCATCTGGGCGCAGTGCCAGAGAATGTGAGCTCCCTGCCGCCAGACGGGCTCGCGACTGTGCGGCCCACAGCGGAGAGCCCATCAACGCCTGCTCTTCTGACTCCTCAGTGGGTTGACCACAACCCACCACCATCAGCACGCCGATCCAGACTGCCAGCAGTCTGGTCATCCATCGTCCTGCATTGCTTTGCATTGTGTTGCTCCTGATCAGAAGGGGATGCGGGTATCGGCAAACGTGAGCCTTCGAGGAGGCGCCATGCGTCGTGGCCTCGCCACCGTGCGACCAGAGCACCCGCGGATGCGAAGGCGTCGAGGTAATCACTCACGCTATTAAATTGTCTCGCCATGTACGACAGGGCGCAGATCTGGCCCGATATGTCGCCCATGTACGTGCCGCAACCTTTGTTTGATTTCTACAAGTGCTCGCCGATACAAGTGCTGACCTTCACATCAGAGTGTGAAGCAACACAGCGGCGAAGTTACACGGCATCGACAAAAAACTTTCTTTTGGTGCAAAAGCAAACTGTCGGAGGCCCTATGCACCCATGAACTTGTTCACTCAAAAGAAGAGGCGAAGAGTGGGCGAACCATGAGTCGCTCACGGAGGTCGACATCCGTAGCGAGTTGGGGCGCGCATCATCGACCCTTACGAGGTCAGAGGCCCTCCCCGGTCTCCGGCTCCCACCCGAGGCCCTTAACAAGGCCCTCATCTCGCCTATCCGCCCTCGCGGTGGTGGCGGTGGGGCTGGGCATCTGGCTGTACGTGAGGTGACGCCCAGGCGCGGAGTTTCGTATTCTGGACAGCTTCTGGAGAGATGGCCCGCCAGAACACCCGCTCACTCCGTCCCGCCTTCGCCGCGCTCCTGCTCCTGGCGGGTTGTGCCACGAGTTCGCCACATGGGAGCCTGCTGCTCCAGCCGGAGGCCATCGGGGGAGCAGGTGGCCTCCCTCGGGTTGCCCGTTCCTCTGATGGAGGCATGCCCTCCCGCGGCGACCAGGCCCTGCTTCCCGGCGGGCCTGACTTCTCCTCCGAGGACACCCAGGCGATCCTGGCGCCCTTCCTCTCCTGCGCCTCACCGGGCGACTTCCTCGCCCTACAGCAGCGCGTGGACATGCCCCGGCTGGTCGCGCGGTTGGACGCCTGGAGCGCCGTGCGACTCGGCTCCCGGGGGCCCGTGCGCGAGGAGGCTTCTGGCCCTCTCAACCGCCAGCGCACCGTGTTCCTCCTCCAGTCCCTGGAGCGCTACGGCGCCGCCAACACCGCGGTGCTCGCCCACTTCGTCCTCGACTCCTGTCATGACGATGACTTGAAAGACATCCTCCTCCTGCTCGCCCGGGACAGGCGGCTCTCGGAGCTGCTCGAGCAATTGCCTTCCCTCGGCCCGGCGCTGGAGGCGAGGGGCATCAAGCCCTCGGCCCTCACGGAGCGGGACTTCGCATGGAGCGACCTGGGCCGGGGCCTGGCCCGCGCGGGCAAGGACGCGCTGGACATCCGCCGAGACTCGCTCCGGCCCCTTCTGCGAAAGGGAAGCAAGGTGTCCATCCAGCGGATCCGCCTCATCTACGAGGGCGGCGAACTCAAGCCCAAGAACGTAGCTGACCTGGACGCCGCCGTGAGAGAAGCGGAGAGCACGGTTCCGGGAGTGGAGGTGCTGTTTCAATGAAGGTGCTGGAGTTTTACGGCACGGGGGACGAGGACTCCCTTCGGCTCACTTTCGACGGTGCCTTCAACCCGCGGGCGGCACTCGAGAACGAGTTGGAGCCATTTCTTCAGGCGCTCGAGCAGTATGGCGATGGGTGGATGCCGGACGTCATCAAGGGAAAGCGGCAACGGACCTACTCGCGCTCTTCCTTCTGGAAGGCCCTAGAGGAGCGGCGCGACGGGAACAGCATGGGGCTTGGGCTCTACCGCACGAAGTGGCCCGCGTTGGATATGGCCCTGCGGCTCTCGCTTCCACCCCGGCCCCCCGAACTGAGCATCACAGTCAAGGTGAAGCCGCTCTCCTCCTTCGCCGAAGAGGAGCGCTGCCACTCATTCGTGGAAATGGTGCGCACATGGGCCTCCCACTACCCGGTGACACATGCCGCGGCCCATAGCGCGGATGACACGGAACTGACGAACGCTCCGAGCTTCGGCCGCGACAAGCAGACCTGGTACCGGGACGGGTTCGACAAGGTCTACGAGGTGTTCTGGCTCAACGTCTTCGGCGTGAAGCTGGTGGAAACCATCGGCCGCGAGCGCGTGCTGTCCACACCGGCCTGGCGGGTGGAGGAGTTGCCCAACGGCTGCGTCCTGCTGGTGACCCGTCCCACCGCCTCGGACTTCGCCAGCGAGGAGGCGCGTCTCGCCCAGGCTCGCGCCCACGTCCACCTCCGACCGGACCTGGACTTCGACACCGTGCTGCGCACCCTGCGCGAGCGCAGCGCCACGCTCGCCCCCGTGCAGCCCCGCTTTCCCCCGGACGTGGCTCCGCTCCTCTCCCGCGTGGTGGACCACGTCGCCAGTCACCAGCGCCAGCGCACAATCGCCGAGTTCAACACCTGGCGGCCCTCCGACCCCGAGGAGTGGCGCCCCGCCGACGCCGCCCTGCCCCCGGATGTGGAGGACCCGGAGCGCGCGTGCGCACACTATCGCCACCTCGCCGAGCACCTCGTGGCCTTGCTGCACACCGAGGTGCCCTCCGCCTTCGACGCCACGCCCGAGTCGCTCACGGAGGTCGACTTCTACCTCTGGCGCGAGGAGTTCCCGACGAGCCGTCCGCGCGAGGCCATCGACGCTCATGCGGTGCCCGCCCTGGGCGCCTACCTGGGCGAAGTCCTGGTACGCCACCTGGGCGGTCAGTGGCTCCCGCGCCAGAAGCTCGAGGAGGCCCAGGTGCGCGTGGGCCCTCGCCTCTGGCTACCCTTCGCCCGGGCACGCCATGCCCTGCGCTCGCGGCAGGCGCTGCTCGACTCCTCCCTCACCCAGTTCTACCGGGTGGCCGAGCGGCACCGGGGCTGAAGCTCATCCCTCGGCCGTGGGCGCCGGTCCGCGGAAGGCGTCCTGCTTGCCCACGGCCTCCAGCTTCTGCGACTTGCCCTCGCGCGCCGCGCGGTAGAGCGCCTCGATGATGCGCATGTCCTGCAGGCCCTCCTCCCCGGGCGTGTGGGGCTGGCGGTTGTTCTGCACGCACTCGGCGAAGTGGTCCATCTCCCGGGCGAACTGGCTGGGCTGGGGCAGGCTGCGCTCCACGGTGTCCGACGCCTTGGGGTCCTCCGGGGACTTGCGCGAAATCCTCATGCGCAGGCCCTGGTAGGCGAAGGCGTTGTCCATGTCCACCCACGCCTCCGAGCCCATCAGACGCAGGCGCCGGCTGTCATGGTGGCCGTAGCCCGTGGTGCACTGCGCGATGAGCCCCGAGGGAAAGCGCAGGGTGAAGAGGAAGTTCTCCTCCACCTCCTTGAAGCGCGCGTCGCCGGGAGTGCTGTACATGGAGCCCCACACCTCCACGGGCTCCTCGCCGCTCAGGTAGCGCGCGGCGCTCAGGCAGTAGATGCCCACGTCCGGCAGCGCGCCGCCGCCCGCCATCGCCTTCTTGTGCCGCCACTGCGGCTCCGGCGCCTGGTTCTGTCCGTTGTCCGCGCTGAAGAGCTTGAGCGCCCCGAGCTTCTTGCCGCGCGCGAGCTGGATGGCGGCCCGGTGGTGCGGCTCGTACTGGAGCCGGTAGGCCACCATGAGCTGCTTCTTCGCCGCGCGGCACGCGTCGATCATCTGCTGGCACTCGGCCACGCTGTTGGCCATGGGCTTCTCGCACAGCACGTGCTTGCCCGCCTTGGCCGCGCGCACCGTGTACTCGGCGTGCATGTTGTTGGGCAGCACGATGTAGACGACCTGCACCTCCGGGTTGTCCTTGAGCGCGTCGTAGTTCTTGTAGTCGTAGAGGTTCTTCTCGGGCACGCCGTACTGGGCCGCCACGGTGCGCGCCTTGTCCTTGTCACCGCTCACCAGCGCCACGAGCTTCGCCTTCTTGCACTCGCCGAAGGCGGGCAGCAGCTCCTCGAGCGACAGCCGGCCCAGGCCCACGATGGCGAAGCCCACGCGCTTGTCGGGCTCCTGCGGGGTGGGCAGTGGGGACTCCACCTCGGTGGTGGCCTTCATGGGCGGCAGCTTCACCTCGCCCGCGGCCGCCAGGGCCGTCTCGGGAAGCCAGAGCCCCGCGCCAATCAGCCCTCCCGTCGTCTCCAACAGCCTGCGTCGGGTCCAGCGCCGGGTCTCGTCGAATGTCATGTCGTGCCTGCCTCACGGTGGGGACGCGCTCGGCGCGTCTGGAGTGGGAGGCAGAGCAACTGAAACGCGCACGCCCCTCCAGCGACAATCGCGGGAGGGGCGCGGGAGCGTGGGCTGAGCGACAACCCCACGCGAGTCAGTGTCGGACCGTGGGCTTTAGGCTCAGCTCTTGTACTTCACCGAGCAGCCATAGGCCTCGGTGGTGGCCGAGGGCACGGGCTTGCCGGAGAGCAGCGCGTCCACGGCGCCCTTCACGTAGTTGGTGGGGGCGGCGTCCTTCTTGCTGCCGCGCGGGTCGTCGTCGATGGCGCCCTCGTAGCGCAGCACGCCCTGCGCATCGATGACGTACATGTGCGGCGTCGTCTTGGCGGCGTACTGCTTGCCCACCTGGCCGCTGGGGTCCTGGAGCACGGGATAGGTGAAGCCCTTCTCCTTCTTCCAGGCGGCGGACTTCTCGGGGGCGTTGGTGTTGGTGGAGTCCACCGCCAGCCACACCACCTTCTTGGCGTCATAGCCGCCGAACGTCTTCTGCATGGTGTTGGCGGTGTAGTGGCGCTGCACGAAGGGGCAGCCGGGGTTGGTCCACTCGAGGACGACGATCTTCCCCTTGTACTGCGCGAGCGAGTGCTCCTTGCCCGACTCGTCCTTGAGGGTGAAGGCGGGAGCGGGCTTGCCCACCTCGGCCGTGTCCGCGGCGAACGCCACCACGGGGGAGACCAGGGACAGGGAGAGGGCGACAGCGGAGAACAGATTTTTCATCGGTCAGCGCTCCTTCAGGTTGAGGGGAACTGCTTGGACAACTCGTTCAGGTGGCATCCGCCACGCGGCCCGCGGCGCGGCGCACGGAGTCGATGAGGGAGTCGGCGGTGAGCAGCTCGCTGAGCACCTCGGGCTTGCCCGGCGCGGAGGGGCTCACCAAGAGGTACATGGGGACGCCCGCGCGGCCGAACTCGGCGAGCTTCGCGCTGATGGCCGCGTCACGCCGCGTCCAGTCCGCCACGAAGAAGGCCACCTTGTGCTGGGCGAAGGCGGCGCGCACGTCCTCGCGCTGCAGCACGGTGCGCTCGTTGAACTTGCAGGTGAGGCACCAGTCGGCGGTGAAGTCGATGAAGACGGGCTGGCCGGCCGCGAGCGCCGCGGCCACCGCCTCCTCGCTCCACGCCTGCGCCGAGGCCTCCCGGGGCGCCGAGCCACGCAGCTCCTCGAAGCGCAGGAACCCGGCGCCGCCTCCGACGAGCAGCAGCACCACCGCCGCCACGCCCACCACCTTGCGCCCACCGGTGGAGTCCTGCAGCAGGCCGTAGATCCACGCGCCCAGCGCCACCACGGTGAGGAAGGCGAGCAGCCGCGCCATGCCGTCCACGCCCGCGAGCCCGCCCATCACCCACACGAGCCACACCGTGGTGGCCAGGAGCGCGAAGCCGAGCAGCTTCTTGCCGTGGTCCATCCACGGTCCGGGCTTGGGCAGGCGTTTGGCGAGCCCCGGCACGAGCACCAGCAGGCAGAAGGGGAGCGCGAGGCCCAGGCCCATGAAGAGGAAGGTGGCGAGGACGGTGACGGGCCCCTGCGCGAGCGCGAAGCCCACGGCGGTGCCGAGCAGCGGCGCCGAGCAGGGCGTGGCGAGCACCACGGCGAGCACACCCTCGCCCGCGCTGCGCGTCAGGCCGTGGCTCGAGTCCACCTTCTCCACGAGGGCGGTGCCGTCGGTGCCCACGTTGAAGACGCCGAAGAGGTTGAGACTGAAGGCCACGAGCACCGCGGCCACCGCGGCGACGAAGAGCGGCTCCTGGAACTGGAAGCCCCAGCCCACCCCGTGTCCGGCCGCGCGCAGGCCCAGTACCGCGAGCGCCAGCACCAGCAGCGAGCCCACGATGCCGCCCGTGTACGCGAGCGCGTGCGCGCCCACCCGGCCGCGCGACTCGCCCACCGTGCGGGTGAAGCCATAGGCCTTGAGCGCCAGCACCGGGAAGACGCACGGCATGAGGTTGAGCAGCGCGCCGCCGAGGAAGGCGAAGAGGAACACCAGGCCGAGCGACAGGTCCGCCGAGCCGGCGGCGGGCGCCACGGCCGGGGCGGTCGCCGTGGCCACTGCCTTGGGCGCCGCCGGGGAAGCCGGGGCTCCGGCCACCACGGGCGCGAGCGGCAGATCCAACGCCAGCGCGTGCGAGGGCGTGGCGGCGGGCCCCAGGCGCAGCACGCCCAGCAGCCGGGGGTGGCTCGGGGGCACCTTGAGGGAGGCCTTGCCCTCCACCTTGAAGGTACCGGGCTGGCCCTTCACCTCGGACAGGGCGAGCTGGGCGATGCCGGGGATGCGCTCGGGGACGAAGAAGTCCTTGTCCACCGTGGGCACCGGCGCGCCCTCGGCGCCCTTGAGCGTGAGGGTGCCCGTGAAGGGCTTGCCGGTGGTGAGCGTCTGCGAGTCGAGCGCGAGCGCCACCTGGTAGGGAGTGGACTCCGCCGGCACCGGCACGCGCGCGTGCGCCGCGTCGAAGGCCGGCACGTGCTCGGCGTCCTTCACGGTGGCCGGGCCCACGGGCACGTTGCGCGTGAGCATGAGCTGGGCGGGCAGACAGTTGATCTCACACACCAGCACGTCCGCCGCGGCCGACAGCTGCAGGAAGCCCTCGGCCTTGTCCGAGGCCCGGGCCTCGGCGGCCAGGAGCACCTCGCCCTCGTAGCCATAGGTGGTGATGAAGCCGTCATCGGTGCGCAGGGTGGAGGGCAGCGGCCACTGCAGGGGCCCCACGGTGCTGCCCGGCGTGTCCCAGACGATCTCCGAGGGCAGGCCCGACTCGCCGGGGTTCTTCCAGTAGACGTGCCAGCCCGGGTTCAGCTCGAAGCGCACGCCCACCCGGAACGTGTCCCCGGGCTTCACCTCGGTGACGTCCGTGAGCAGCGTGGCCTTCACCCGGGGCACGCCCTCGTCCAGGGCGCCCTGGCCCACCGCCGTGGCGGGAGGGGGCGCTCCCCACGCGCTGGAGGCGAGCGACAGCCCTCCCACACAGAAGACAAGTGCTCCCCAGCTTGAACGTCCTACCCGTGGCCGCGTCATGTGCCTCCCGTTAACCCACCGGCCTGCCCTGCGCCATCCTTCCCTTCGGCGAAGTGGCGCCCATCAACCCTTCGAGCGGACGGGCATTCCCGGTGGGTGGGCAGGCCCCTCAGCGCCCCGCCTTGCTGGGGGCGGGAAGGTGCTGCACGATACTCAATCCCGTGCGCGCGTCCTCGGCCCGGGCGCGGCGCACGAGCAGCGCCGGCAGCTCGGCGCCCTTGCGTTCCACCGCCCGCCGCAGGTCCACCAGCCGCTCCTCGTGCCGCTTGGGGGAGACCTCGTCCACGCCCAGCTCGAAGAGTTCACGCAGAGCGGACTCGGCCGTCAGCAGGGCCTGCTCGGCCGCGGGGGGATTGCGCCGCAGGAGCGCCTTCCACGAGGCGGACTCGGCCGCCACCAGGTCCAGCTCCACGCCCACCGCGCGGATGAGCCGGCCCTCGAGGCTGTCCGGCAGGGCGCGCTGCACGGGCACGGTGACGCGGCGCGTGTCCCCATTCTCCATCCACGTGGTGGTGACGCCGAGCGACCAGTCGGCCGACTCCAGGCGCCCGGTGAACAGGGCCCGGCGCGCGAAGGCATGCGACAGCGAGCCGAGCCCCACGCTCAGCGCATCCCCCTCCGAGCGCGCCGGGTAGCGGTGGCGGCATTGCAGCTCGGAGAAGCCCGTGGGGCGCACGAAGATGCGGCCATAGGTGCCCACCTCGCCGAAGAGCTCGGCCACCAGGGCCGCGGTGGCCAGGGGCAGCCCCTCCGCGTCGTCCACGTGGGTGAAGCCCGTGCCCGAGGGGCCGGTGAGCGCCTCCAGGATTTCCGGCAGGTAGTGCCGTCCGAGCCCCAGCGCGTGCAGGGTGATGCCGGACTCGGCCACCGTGGAGCCCAGCGTGCGGAACTCGGCGAGGGCGCGCGGGCCCACCGAGGGCTCGCCGTCGGTGAGCACCAGCATCTTGGGCCGCGCGCCCGGGACGAACAGCCGGCGGATGGCGGCGGCGCCGGAGTCCACCGCCTCGTGCAGCGCGGTGCCCTGCCCCGTCTTGAGCGCCGACAGACGCTCGGCGAGCTGGGCGCGGGCCTCCGAGTCCAGGATGCGCAGGGGCACGAGCTGCTCGGGCACGCCGTCGAAGGCGAGCAGGCCCAGGTAGTCCTTGGGCCCGGCGCGCTCGACGAGCAGCAGCGCGGCCTCCACCGCGGCGGCCATGGGCGCGCCCCGCATGGAAGCGCTGCGATCGATGACCAGGTTCACCGCCACGGGAGCGCGGGGAGCATCCGCCTCGGCCTCCACGGTCACGAGCAGGTGAACGTCCCGACCCTTCCCCCCGTCGCGCTCGACCGCCCAGGCCGTCAGCTTCATCGCGTCTTCCTCCGTACGCGGCACCCCCGGGCGCCTCGCGGGCCACCGCCCTCAGAGCCTCCCAGTATCACCCACCTCACCCCGCATGGGGAAACGTCCGGGAGTCGCGCCGGGCCTTCATCGCGCGAGGAGAAAGAAGACTTTCGGCGGAGGCCAGAGAAGAGGCGGGGGCTGCATGACGCTCCAGGAGCCATGGGCCTGGAACCCTCACGGCCCACCCGGGCCACCTTCCGCCGACCGGAGAGTCCGGCCGGATGCAACCGCCCCCACGCCGAAGCGCGACGTGGGGGGCGCGGCACTACTCGGCGTCGTAGCCGCCGTAGCTCTCGTCGGCACCCCACAGGTGGCCCGACGGTCCCACCTGGACCCGGCCCGTGGGATCCAGCTCTTCTTCTCCGCCTCCCAGCGTCACGTACTCCAGGCCCTCGTCGTCCAGGTACGTCCGATCGTCGTGCACCATGGCTCCTCCTCGGGGTGTCCGCCCGGCTCCACCGGTCATCCAGGGCCCACTCCATGTGGAGCCCCTTCCCAGCCATTGACCGATTTACTTTCCAGGTTGGGCATTACGCTCCGCGTTGTAAAGCCCTTGGGTACGCAATCAATCAGGGGAAATCCTGGCAGCGAACAGAGAGAGCGCTTTTCCGGGTGCTCGGAGAACAAGGAGGCGACTCTTGGGGAGGGGGGACGTTGGGCGCCCAACGCTCCGGAATCAGAGTGATGGGAGAAGCGCCCTGGGAGTGAAATCACCTCGGCCCCGTCCCGGACAGGTGCTTGATTCGGGAATCAACCTTGTTAGGGTGGGTTTTTCCCATGGTGCCGCAACGCGGCATCCGGACCTCCTCCCCGAGCGAATTCACGAGGTTCACCGAAACCGCCATGAGTCCCATCATCACAGGCCTGCTGCTCACCGTCGGAGTCTCCGTCTTCGTCATGACCATGGCCGGGCGCATTGGCGCCCTGCTGGCGATGAAGCCGGAGAACCGGTTGGATCGCCTTCCCCAGCGCGCGCTCGCGCTCCTGAAATTCGGCCTCGGACAGAAGCGCATGGTGGACCCGGAGGAGCGCACCGCGGGTCTCATGCACGTGTTCATCTTCGCGGCGTTCATGGTGCTGGCGCTGCGCACCATCATGATGTTCGTGATGGGCTTCTCCGAGACGGCGCTCGAGGTGCTCACCAACCTCCAGGCGCCGTTCTGGGCGGAGCACACGGGCCTCCTGCTCGTCTACAAGCTCTACCTGCTGGCCAAGGACGGAGTGGCGGCGCTGGCGGTGCTGGGCTCGGCCTACTTCGTGTGGCTGCGCGGCAGCGTGAAGCCGGACCGGCTCAGCCCCTCGTGGGAGGCGTTCCTCATCCTCGGCTTCATCACCGGCCTGATGGTGACGGAGTTCCTCTTCGGTGGCAGCCACATGGTGCCGCGCGAGCAGACGATGCCGCTGGCCACGGGCAACTTCGTGTGGTGGGAGCCCGTTACCAGCGTGTTCGGCATGGTGATGCGGCCCATGGGCTACCCGGTGGCGCACGCGCTGGGCCTGGCGGGCTTCTGGATCCACCTCGTCATCATCCTCGCGTTCCTCAACTTCCTGCCCGTGGGCAAGCACTTCCACGTCATCACCGGCCTGCCCAACGTCTTCTTCCAGCGCCTGGCGCCCAAGGACGATCCGCGCACGACCCAGAGCGCGAAGCTGTCCACGCCCAACCTGGAGAAGGAGGAGTTCGGCGCCGCGACCATCAAGGACCTCACGTGGAAGCAGGGCCTGGACCTGTACTCGTGCACCGAGTGCGGCCGCTGCCAGACGCACTGCCCCACGTACATCACCGGCAAGCCGCTCACGCACAAGGGCGTGAACCAGGACCTGAAGCACTGGGTGTGGGACCACCAGATGTGGGTGGAGGAGGGCCGGGGCCCGTCGGGCATCGTGGAGCCCCTGCCGGAGATGATCGGCAGCGCGCTGAAGGCGGAGACGGTGTGGGCGTGCACGAGCTGCGGCTGGTGCGAGACGGCGTGCCCGGTGTTCATCGAGAACGTGCCGCGGCTCATCGACATGCGCCGCTACCAGGTGCAGGTGAAGGCGGAGTTCCCGCCGGAGATCCAGCGCGTGTTCGAGGGCATGGAGCGCCAGGGCAACCCCTGGGGCCTGGGCCAGGACCGGCGCGACGAGTGGGCGGAGGACCTGGCGCTGCCGACCTGGGGTGATGGCGGCGGCCCGTACGAGTACCTCTTCTTCGTGGGGTGCGCGGGCAGCTACGACGACAAGCAGAAGAAGGTGAGCCGGGCGCTGGTGAAGATCCTGCGCGAGGCGGGGGTGAGCTTCGCCACGCTGAGCAAGCAGGAGATGTGCAACGGGGACTCGGCGCGCCGCATGGGCAACGAGTACCTGTACCAGACGCTGGCCAAGACGAACGTGGAGACGTGGAACTCCATGGGCGTGAAGGCGGTCATCACCCAGTGCCCGCACTGCTTCAACACCATCAAGAACGAGTACCCGGAGTTCGGCGGCGAGTACCAGGTCATCAACCACACGCAGCTCATCAACCAGCTGCTCAAGGAGAAGCGCATCAAGCTCTCCCAGGTGATGAACCAGAAGCTCACCTACCACGACCCCTGCTACCTGGGCCGGCACAACGGCGTGTACGACGCGCCGCGCGAGGTGCTCAACGCCATTCCGGGCCTGGAGGTGGTGGAGATGCAGCGCAGCAAGCGCGAGGGCTTCTGCTGCGGCGCGGGTGGCGGGCGCATGTGGATGGAGGAGCACATCGGCACGCGCATCAACCACAACCGCGTCAACGAGGTGGCCCTCACGCTCAAGCACGCCGAGGACCCGAGCACGCCGTACCCCGACGCCACGGACAAGAAGAAGCCGGGCATGGTGGGCGACTACAAGGAGCCGGGGGGCAAGGGCGTGGTGGCGGTGGCCTGCCCGTTCTGCTCGACGATGCTCAACGACGCGGTGAACGACACGGGCCGCGAGCAGAGCATCAAGGTGAAGGACATCACCGAGCTCGTCGCCGACGCCATGGAGGTCCGCCAGGGCGCGGGCACCGTGGCCCCGGGCAGCGCGGTGAGCGCCAAGCCGGAGTGAAGCGGGGCGCCGGGCCGAGGCCCGGCTGACCCTCGAGAGAAGGCCCGGGAGACCCCAAACCGTGGGTCCCCGGGCCTTCGTGCTTCCAGGGGACTACGTGCCGCCGTAGGAGGGCTCGAGGGCGCCCGGCACCAGGAGGGTGCCCGTGCCGGGGGTGGCGGTGCTGATGCGGTAGATGTTGTCGTTGCCGCCCGAGTTGGACAGGAACGTCACCTCGGTGTTGCCGCGCCAGCTCGGCCAGGTGTCCATCACGCCGAACTCCCCGGTGTGCTTGGTGAGCTGCGTCACGCCGGAGAGGTTCTGACTCCCGAGCTGGCCCACGAAGATCTGCGAGCCGTTGTTCGTCTGCCCATCGAAGGCCACGCGCGAGCCATCCGGGGACACCACGGCGCGCGACACCACCGACACCGCGCCCGTGTTCCCCAGGCTGCTGGTGATGACGTTGGAGGCGCCCGTCGTCACGTTCACGTTGAGCAGCGTGCTCAACTGGTTGGCGCCGAAGCCCGCCGCCACGAGCACGCTGCGGCCATCCGGGTAGAAGGACGCCGCGCCGTAGGAGTAGGTGCCACTGGCGAAGAGCTGGAAGCCCGTGCCGTCGATGTTCACCTTCGCCAGCGAGGAGGTGTTGTTCTTCGTCAGGGTGAAGACGATCGTCTCCCCGGTGGGGCTGATCGTGGGGTAGCGGAAGTTGGCGCAGTTCGAGCAGGAGGCGCTCGTGTTGGAGAAGACCGTGGAGGCCTGACCCGTGCCCGTGGTGGGCACCCGGCGAATCTCCCAGGTCGAGCCCGCGCGGTACACGAACACCGCGACCAGACCGCTGCGCGACACGGTGGGCTCGTAGGCCCCTCCCTCGGTGGTCAGCCGCAGCGGCGAGTTGGCGTCGCCATCCTCATCCACCGCGTACACGTTGCGGCCCCCCGTGCCGTTGCGCACGAAGACGAAGCCACTGCTGAAGGCCCCGCCACCGCCACCACCGCCGCCCCCGAAATCGATATCCAGCGGCTCGCACGCCGCCGCCAGCCCGGCCACCGCGGCCAGTCCAAGAATCCGTACCAACGCCTTCATTCGCCATGCTCCCGTGTCGTCCGGCCCGAGCACGGCGCTCCACGGGATGCCCGGGAACGCTCGCGCGCGCGAGGGACGCCCCCCGCGCGCCGCGCATTCAATCACGGACGACCCGGACGGGCGCGACGCGGGTCAGCGGGAGATCTTATTGAACTCGTTGCGGCAGTTGTTGCAGGGCGACATGTGCTTGCGGTCGCAGTCCTGGGGCGTCTGGGCGAAGAACATCACGCACCGCGCGTCCTCGCAGTAGGACAGCCCCAAGAGGTGCCCCGCCAGGTGGATGGCCTCCACCTGCACGCGGCGCTTGAGCTGCTCGCCCTCGACGCCCTGGCGCAGCCGCGACACGCTCAACACCGCGCTCTTCGATTCCCGGTCCGCCTCGCCCAGCACGAAGGGCGAGTCCGGCACGAACAGGTCCACGTCCGTGACGCCCATCACCATGGCGTGGCCGGGCTCCATCAACGTCACCAGCCGCCGCATGATGGCGTTGCAGTGGTACTGCGCCCGGTCCTTGTTGAAGGCGTAGGTAGGCGTGGACAAGGCCGTCTTGCCCACGATGACCCGCAGACCCAGTTGCAACGCGAGGGGCTCCTCCAAGTCCCGCAGGAGTACCGGTGGCGGATTGCCCACTGGCACCAGCAGGAGGGCCTTCTGCGGCATCGCCATCTGCTCACCGTCCTTGAGGCTCAGGGGAGCGCGGCGGGCTGCGCCACCCGGATTGGGAACAAGGGTGACTGGGGCGCAAGGATTCGAACCTTGATAATCAGATTCAAAGTCTGACGTCCTGCCATTAGACGACGCCCCAGCAAGATCGCATCACTACAGCTCGCCATCGGATTGTAGGCCATCCAGTCCCATCCGGAAACAAATCTCTCGCGGGGTTGACTGAATGACAGCGGGGGGGCCGGACGGGTAGGAGGTTGGCACCCCGCCCCTTACGTCCTCCCGAGGAGCCCCCCCACCCCATGAAGCCCGGCATCTATCTGGCCCATAAACCGGTGGGCGTCACCAGTTTTTCCCTCGTGCGGGCCTTCATGGAGGAAGTGGAGGCCGCGGGCCTCACGCGCAAGCAGCTCCCCGTGTGCCACGGGGGCACGCTGGACCCCTTCGCCGAGGGGCTGCTGCTGCTGCTCGCCGGCCCCGCCACCCACCTCATGGACGGGCTGCACGCGCTCCCCAAGACGTACGAGGCCGAGGTCGTCTGGGGCGTGGAGACGGACACCGGGGACGGGCTCGGCCAGCCCACCCCGCCCGGCTCCACCGCCCACCTCACCCCCGCCGCCCTGGATGCCGCGCTCGCTCCCTTCCTCGGGTGGACGAACCAGGTGCCGCCCGCCACCAGCGCCAAGAAGGTGGGCGGCGAGCCCGCCTACAAGAAGGCCCACCGGGGCGAGGCCGTGGAGCTGCCCCCCTCGCGCGTCTACCTGCACGAGGCGCGCTGGCTCGCGCATGAGCTGCCCCACCGCAGCCACCTGCGCCTCACCTGCCGCGGGGGCTACTACGTGCGGGCGCTGGCGCGCGACCTCGGCCGGGCGCTCGGGTGTGGCGCGCACCTGTCCCGGCTGCGCCGGACCGCCCTCGGCCCCTGGGAGGATCCCGGCCCGAACGGCCGCGTCGCCCTGCACGGCCCGGCGCTCCTGCCCTGGTACCCCTCGCGCGCCATCGCCGGCGACGAAATCAACGCCCTCAAGCACGGGCGCACCCTCCCCCGGGGCGAGCTCCGACCTCCCGAGTGGTCCCTCCCCCCGGGCTTCCCGCCGCCCGAGCCGCTCGTGCGGGCCCTGCAACGCGGGCGCCTCGTCGCGCTGCTGCGCGAACAGGACGGCGCCCTCCAGGTGCACACCCACCTGTGGGCCGGCCTCTGACGCTCACGCAGCGGGCGGCTCGCTCGAGAGCAGGGCCTCGGCCTGACGCGCGAGCCCCACGCACCCCAGCGCCGCGAAGCCCTCCCGCGCCTGACGCAGACTGCTCTCCCGCTCCGGTGAGCCCAGCGCCAGGATGCGTCCCAGCTCCAGCCAGGCGAGCGCCTCGTCCAGGGGCATGCCCAGCTCCCGCGCCCGCCGCGCGCTGCGCTTCAACGCCCAACGCGCCCGCCACGCGCGGCCCGCCAGCCAGTGCATCCGCCCCTCGCACCGCAGCGCCATGGGCCGCGCCAGGGGGAAGCGGTTCGAGAACAACGACAGCCGCTCGCACGCCGCCCGCGCCTCCGCCGCCTCCGCCGGGGCGGGCTCGCCCGGCACCCGCTCGCGCTCCCACAACGTCAGGTACACGCGCGCCGCGCCCTCATAACCGTGGCCTTCGGTGAAGAGCATCGGCGGATAGCGCCGCGCGAGCGCCATCACCCGATCCGCCTCGTCCCGCGCCACCTCCCACTCGCCCCGCTCCAACGCGGACACCGCCAGCAGCCCCCGGGTGATGATGTGCGAGAGCGGATCATGCTTGCCCTCGAGCAGCGCCGCCGACTCGCGCAACAGCGCCCGGGCCTCGTCTCCCCGGTCCAGCACGAGCAGGCTGCGCGCCATGGTGTACATGCTCCACACCATGTGCTGGAAATGCCCCCGCTTGCGCGCCGTCTCGCGCAGGCGCGCGAAGCGCTCCAGGGCCTGCTCGAAGTGCCCCGTGAAGAAGTCCACGTGCCCGAGCAGCACCTCCGTCAGCTCGAACTCGCCCTGGTTGCCCAGCAGCAACAGCGTCCCCTGTGCCTCGCTCGCCTTGAGCGCGGCGCGCGGCCAGCGCGCGAAGCTCGCGTGGAACATCGACTCGGAGATGAGGCCGAAGGCCATGGCGCTCGGGTCATCCAGCGCCCGATCCTCCTGCTGGGCCCGGCGGAAGTACGAGCGCGCCAGCGCATCCAGCCGCGCGAAGCCCGCGATGGAGCCGAGCTGCCCGTACAACCGCAGCACCTTCTCGTCCCGCCCCGCGCGCTCGGCCAGGTTGGTGGACAAGAGCGCCGTGGCCATCATCCGGAACGCGTCGTAGCGCCAGTAGTAGCACTCGGCGAGCCGCAACGCGGAGAGCGCCGCGTCCCCCATCCGCTCACGCACCTGCCGGTCCTCCACCCGCCGCCAGCGCTGGGGCACCAGCAGGTGCAGCACCTGCCGCGCCGCCTGCGCCAACAGGAAGCGCCCCCACCCCTTTTCCGTGGTCGGCAACGGCTCGCCCAGCTCCGCCAGCGAGCGCTCGCAGTGGACGATGCAGCCATCGAAGTCGGACAGGCCGTGCAGGGCCTCGGCCAGCAGCCGCTCCCAGCGCGCGCGCCTCACCGCGTCCAGGCGCACGCCCCGGTCCCGCCCGCGCCGCACCTCCAGCTCCAACGCCCGGTTCAGGTAGCCACACGCCTCGGCGTTCGAGCCCGCCGCGAGCGCGTGCCGGGCCGCCTTCTCCAGGTACTCGAACGTCCACACGTCGTCCTGGGCCTGCTCCCAGTGGTGCGCCAGCACGGGGTAGAGCGCGGGCGGCACCCCGCCCCACACGTCCTGCGCCTCCAGCGCGAGCGCCGCCGCGCGGTGCAGCGCACGCCCCCGCTCGGGCGAGATGCCCTCGTAGGCGAACTCGCGCAGCTTGTCGTGCACGAAGCGCAGCCGTCCGGTGCCCGCGTCCTCCAGCACGTGCCGCGCGCGCAGCTCCTCCAGCGCCTCCAGCTCCTGCAGGTCCTCCAGTCCCGCCGCCGCCGCCAGCATGTCCGAGTCCAGCTCGCGGCCGAGCACCGCCGCCACCTCCAACAGCCTGCGCGCCTCGGTGCCCAGGCCATCCAGGCGCCGGCACACCAGGTCATGCAGAGAGCCCGGCAGGGGCAGCGCCTCGTGCAGCCGCTCCAGCGCGTCGTCCCGGGCGGCCACCTGCCACTGGCCCAGGGAGTCGCGATACAAGAGCCGCTCGTCGATCGCCGTGCGCAGGTACTCCGCCACGAAGAAGGGATTGCCCGCCGAGCGCGTGGTGAGGAAGTGCACGAAGGAGGCCGGCGGCGAGGCCATCGACAGCATGTCCTCCACCATGCACGCCACCACCGGAGCGTCGAACTGGCCCAGCACCCGGTGCTCCACCCCCGGCGAGTCGATCAACGCGCGCAGCGCCGTGCCCAGCTCCTCCGTGCGGTAGGTGCCCATCACCATCATGGACGCCCCCCGCAGGAAGCCCTCGCGCAGGAAGTCCAGTGCACCCAGCGACAGCTCATCGGCCCACTGCAGGTCGTCCATCACCAGCAGCACGGGCTCCTTCTCGCAGAAGGCGGCGAGCGTCTCGGCGAGGCAGCGCATGAGGCGCTCGCGCGCGGCCTGGGGTGGCAGCCGCGGGGGCTCGGCCCATGCGTCCTGCCCGGGCAGCTCCGCCAGCGAGGGCTCATAGAGGGCGAGCACCTTGCCCCGCTCGCCCAGCAGGTGCTCCGTCTCGTGCAGCCCCCGTTGCCGGCACTCGTCGGCGATGGCCTGGAGCACGGGCTTGAAGGCATGCAACGGCTCGCCATGGCGCGACTCGCCCCCCGCTCCACCCGACAGCGGAAGACAGCCACCGGTGACGACCCGGAAGGCGCGCCGGCTGGCGATCATCGCGCACTCCATCACCAGCCGCGTCTTGCCCGCGCCGCTCTCCCCGCCGATGAACAGACACCCGCCCCGCTGCTCCCGGGCCCGCTCCAGCCGGGCCTCCAACTCCTCGAGCAGCCCGAGACGGCCCACGAACTCCGGCCGGTACAGGTAGGGCCGGGGGGCTGGCGGAGCATCCTCGGTCAGCGCCCCGGAGCACAGCCCGGTGAGCACCGCGCCCACGTCCGCCACGTAGCCGATGCGCTCGCGCGGCACCTTCGCCAGCATGCGCAACACCAGCCCATCCAGCTCCGGCGGCACCCCGTGCACCCAGCGCGAGGGCGCGTGGGGCGCCTCCTTCAGGTGCCGCCGCAGCACCTCCCAGCCCAGGCCGGAGAAGGGCGGCTGGCCCACCACCAGCTCATACAGGATGCAGCCGAGTGAATAGAGATCCGCCCGCGCGTCCACCAGCCCGCCCTTGATCTGCTCGGGGGCCATGTAGACATAGGAGCCCTCCATGCTGCCGGACACCTCGAGCGACTCGCGGCTGAGCGGTCCACCGAAGTTGGAGGCCAGGCCGAAATCCACCAGCACCGGCGTGCCATCCGGACGGATGACCACGTTGTCCGGCTTGAGATCCCGGTGCACGAGCCCCTCGCCATGAAGGAAGGCGAGCGAGGAGCACAGGCGGCGTACCAGGAGGAGCACGTCGTCCAGACGCCCCTGGGCGGCGGGCCGCCGCTGATCCTCCGGGGGCGGCCCGTAGGCCTGGAACACCATCCGCCCTTCCCCGGGCGTCAGGGGCGTGGGGGCGGAGACGGCCTGGGTGATGACCTCCTGGGTGATGCGCGCATCACGCCGCCACAGCGCGTCGATGAAGCGGCGCAGGGTCATGCCCTCCAGCAGCTCCATCGCGTACCAGGGCAGCCCGTCCTGCACGCCCTCGGCGAGCACGCGCACCACGCCCGGGTGCTGGATGCGGCGCAGCGCGTGGATCTCCCGGCGGATGCCCCGGAGCATCGCCACCTCGGGCACGCGCACCGTCTTGAGCGCCACCAGCTCGCCCGTCTTCTCGTGACGGGCGCGATACACCACGCCCATGCCTCCCGCGCTCAGCCTGCCCTGAAGGCAATAGGGACCGATCCTCCCCTGCTCTTCGTCCTGCTGGTGGAGCGCCGCGGCCGACATGGTAGGGGCAAGACTCGCACGGTTCGCTCCAGGGCACCAAGAACGCGTCCCCCGGCGGAACCGCCCGTCCGGTTGGCTGCCCCGGAGGGCGATTGACCACAGGACGCGAAAAGTCGTCTCGACGCCCCGCGTGACCCTTCCGTCACGCACCGAGCCACGAAATGTCACCGGGCGGGTACGGGACCGAAACATGCCCTCGCTATACGACGCTCGACATGTTCGAGACCTTCGATAGCGCCACCGATGTGCAGTCCGCCCGCCGGTTCGCGCTCTCCACCGTGACATCCCTGGGTGTGTGTGCCCTGCTCGGCATCGCCGCGGTGACGGTGGGCTCCCAGGTCAAGGAAGTCCTCAAGGAGAAGAAGGTGGATGTGGTGTTCCGCCCCCCGCCGCCTCCTCCGGTGGTCGCCGAGGTGAAGCCGCCTCCGCCGCCGCCTCCTCCTCCCCCCAAGCCGAAGGCCAAGCCCCCGCCTCCTCCGCCGACCGTCGCCGCGCCCGCCGCGATGCTCGCGCCCAAGGAGATTCCCCAGGAGAAGCCCCCCGAGGCCGATGCCGCCAACGCCGTGGCCGCCGCGCCCATCGCCGTGGGGGGTACGGGCTCGCTCGTCGCCGGAGCCATCGTCACGGGCATGGACAGCGCGGGCGTGGCCGGCTCCGGTGGCACGCGCCGCCCCGCTCCCATCAACCTGCCCGAGTCCGCCACGCCTCCGCGCGAGCTGGACTCCAACATCTCCCCCGAGTTCCCCGCCGACATGCGCGCCAGGGGACAGGAGGGCCTGGTCATCCTGAAGATCGTCGTCGAGGAGGACGGCCGGGTGAGCGCCGTCAAGGTGATGCGCGGAGAGGAGCCCTTCGTGGGCGCCGCCGTCGCCGCGGTGAAGACGTGGCGCTACTCGCCCGCGCTCGTCGCCGGCCAGCCCACCGCCGTGTTCCGCATCGTGAAGATTCCCTTCCGTCTCAAGTAGCGCCCGCAGCGCCAGTACCCGCCGTTTCCACGCCGGAGCCCCCGAGATGAACTTCAATCTGGTCGACATCTACCACCACATGGGCCTGTTCGCCCGGTGCATCGCCTACACGCTGGTCGCCTTCGCGCTCGCCTCGCTCATCGTGTTCTTCGAGCGGCTCTTCTTCCTCTTCCGCACCAAGGGCGCGGACCGCAAGTTCATCTCCAAGGGTGGCCGGCTGCTCGAGTCGCAGCAGCACGAGGCCTTCGTCGTCGAGGCCTCCAAGGCGCGCGCCAGCAGCCTGGCGAAGCTGCTGGGTGGCGGGGTGAAGACGTACCTGGTGCGCAAGGATGCTCCCCAGGGCAACCTCGGCGCGGTGGAGCTCACCCGGCGCGAGCTGGAGCGCATCTACGAGCGCGTGGGCGCGGACGTGCGCCGCGGCATGAGCGTGCTCGCCTCGGTGGGCTCGGTGGCCCCGTTCGTCGGACTGCTCGGCACGGTGGTGGGCATCATCGAGTCCTTCGCCGGCATCGCCAAGACGGGCTCGGGCGGCCTCGGCGCGGTGTCCGCGGGCATCTCCGAGGCGCTCGTCGTCACGGCGCTCGGCCTGCTGGTGGCCATCCCCGCGGTGCTCATGTTCAACCTGCTGTCCACCCGCGCCGACGCGCTCGTGCTGTCGCTGGACCTGGCGCGCCGCGAGTTCATGGATCACCTGGAGGACATGCACTCCATGGGCGGCGCTCCCGCCGCTCGGGGCGAGGGCGCCCTGGCCCTGGACGTGGAGCGCGCGGCTCGCCGGGAGGGTCACGATGTCCGCCCGGCGTAAGGGCGCCGGGCTCGTGCCCGAGATGAACGTGACGCCCCTGGTGGACGTGGTGCTCGTCCTCCTCATCATCTTCATGGTCGTCACTCCCCAGCTCGAGGCTGGCGCGGCGGTGGACCTGCCCGCTGCGGCCAACGTGGACAAGGGCGAGGAGAACTCGCTGACGCCCACCACGGTGAGCCTCACCGCCCAGGGCGCGCTCTTCATCGACAAACACGAAGTGCCGCGCGCCCAGCTCGTCGAGAAGCTGCGCGGCGTGTTCGAGAAGGATCCCCAGGCGCGCGTGGTGCTCAAGGCCGACCGCGCCGTGCGCTACGCCGAGGTGCGCAACGTCTTCAAGACGCTGCAGGACGCGGGCTTCCCCGGCATCTCGCTGCAGGTCATCGACCTCAAGAAATAGGGACCAACTGTCATGGCTTTCGACCTCGGTGGTGGCAAGGGCGGCATCCGCCCCGCCATGAACGTGACGCCCCTGGTGGACGTGGTGCTCGTGCTCCTCATCATCTTCATGGTCGTCACCCCGCTGATGACCAAGCAGATGTCCCTGGACGTGCCCGGCAAGTCGGACGAGAAGATCGAGACGCCGCCTCCTCCGGGCGCGCTGCCTCCGCTGGTGCTCACGCTCTCCAAGAGTGGCGCGCTGCGCATCAACCGCGATGAGGTTCCGCGCGACCAGCTCGTCACCCGGCTGCAGCGCATGCTCAACGCCCGTCCGGACAAGATCGTCTTCTTCGACGCGGAGAACGACGTGCCCTACGGCAGCGCCATGGATGTGTTGGACCTCGCACGCGGCGGCAACATCACCGTCGCCGTTGCCCCGGACGCCGTCGCGGAGCCCAGCGCTCCGTGACCTGAAGTTCAACTCCGCTTCGCTCCCCTTTCACTTTCCCTTCCTCTGGTTGCCACGGACCTCGCGTTGTCTGCGCGAGTCCGCCGGTGAGGAGACCCGTGTTGTCTTTCCATCCCGACATCCTCCGCGCCCCCTTGATGGCGCTGCTCTTGATGGCCTCGCCCGTGCTGGCGCAGGCCCCGATTCCCGAGGGGGCCGTGACGCCCCCTCCCGCGGATGCCCCCGTCACCGCGCCCACCACCGACGTCCTGCCCGCCCAGACCGCCCCCGTGGAAGCGGCCCCCACCGAGCCGCCCCCGGCCGCCGGGGAGCCCGCGGCGCAGGTGGCCGATGAGGCCATGGACGAGTCGATGGGAGAGGCCTCGGCCACGCCCCCGGAAGGCTTCACCGGTGTCTACGGCCAGGTCAGCGACGCGCAGACGAAGGAGACCCTCATCGAGGCCACGGTGAAGGTGGTCTCGGGCGCGCAGAAGAGCGTGCTCACCGACGTGGACGGCAACTACCAGCTCGCGCTGCCGCCCGGGACGTATGACCTGCGCGTCTTCTACGACGTCTACGAGGGCCGCCGCGTCACGGGCGTGCGCGTGGAGGCGGGCAAGGCCACGAAGCTGGACGTGCAGCTGAGCGCCGACGCCGCCGCCGTGCAGGAAGTCGTCGTCGAGGCCAGCTCGGACCGCCGCGCCGAGAGCGCGCTGCTCCAGGAGCGCAAGAAGGCCGTCACGGTGTCGGACGCCATCAGCTCGCAGGAGATCGCCCGCACGCCGGACTCGAGCGCCTCGGACGCGGTCAAGCGCGTGGTGAGCGCCACGGTGGTGGAGGGCCGCTACGTGCTGCTGCGCGGTCTCGGAGGCCGCTACGCGACGACGCTGCTCAACGGCGCGCTGCTGCCCAGCCCCGAGCCGGATGAGCCCTCGGTGCCGTTGGATCTGTTCCCCACGACGCTGCTGGCCAACCTCAACGTGGTGAAGAGCTACACGGCGGACCTGCCCGGCACCTTCGCCGGCGGCACGCTGCTCATCGAGACCAACACCTACCCGAGCAAGTTCGAGTTCAAGCCCCGCCTCACCCTGTCCGGCGACAGCCTCTCCACCTTCCGCCCGCGCAACACCCAGCCGGGCAGCTTCCTGGAGACGCTGGGCTTCATGGGCCCCGGGCGCCAGTTGCCCGCGGGCGTGCCGCGCGACCAGCGGCTGGGCTCGTCGGTGGACACCTGGAAGAGCTTCTCCAACGTCTGGTCCGCGCGCCAGACCACCGCGCTGCCCAACCTGGGCCTGGGCGCGTCCGTGGGCGACACGCTGCGCTTCGGCAACCAGCGCCTGGGCTACCTGGCGGCCGTCAACTACGGCCACCGCGAGGGCGTGCGCCTGGCCCAGTACGCCCGCGCCGTCAACACGCTGGACCAGGTGGAGGAGCGCGATGGCTCCCAGACCCAGCTCGGCACCGAGGGCGCCAACCTCAGCGCGCTCGCGAGCGCCGGCTACCAGTTCAACCGCGACAACGAGCTGACCCTCTTCAGCCTCTACACGCGCGGCACGGACATCTCCAGCTTCACCTCGCGCGGCGTGAACAACGAGCGCTCGGAGACCTACGAGGGCACCCGCCTGCAATTCGTCTCGCGCGTGCTCTCCTTCAACCAGGTGCGTGGCTTCCACCGGCTGGATGGACTGGGCGACGCGGAGATCGACTGGCAGGCCAACTTCAGCCGCGTGGACCGGGACGAGCCGGACACGCGTGACACTCTCTACGCCGACGACCTGGGCAGCCCCAGCGGCAAGTACTCCTTCCCCAACCAGCCCAACAGCGGCGAGCGCTTCAACGTCACCCTGGGCGAGAACTCCACCGGTGGCAGCGCGAGCCTCACCCTGCCCCTGTCCGCGGTGCGCCTCAAGGCGGGCGGCCTCGCCCAGGTGTCCTTCCGCGACTTCTCCAACCGCCGCTTCCGCTACCAGCTCACCGACGAGCCGGTGGATGCCTCCCTGCCGCCCGAGACGCTCTTCGGCCCCGACATCCTGGGCACGGGCATCCGCCTGCGCGAGACCACCCGCCCGGATGATGCCTACGACGCCTACCTCGGCATCTTCGCCGGCTACCTGACGGCGGAGGCCAAGCCGGTGGAGCCCCTGCGCCTGGTGGGCGGCGTGCGCCTGGAGAACTCGCGGCAGCGGCTCACCGCGCACAGCCCCTTCGACCCCTCGCCCACGGTGAGCAGCGAGGCGAACTACCTGGACGTGCTGCCCTCCTTCAACGCCATCTACGCGCTCACCCCCGAGGTGAACCTGCGCGCCGGCTACAGCTACACGCTCGCGCGGCCCACGTTCCGCGAGCTGGCGCCCTTCCTCTTCTACGACTTCGCGCGCCGCCGCAACGTGTCCGGCAACCCCAACCTGGTGGAGACGCGCATCCACAACGTCGATGCCCGCGCGGAGTGGTTCCTCGGGGAGAACGAGGTGCTGGCCGCCAGCGCCTTCTACAAGCAGTTCCGCGACCCCATCGAGCGCGTCATCAACAACCCCCAGGGCGGAGACCTCGGCTTCGAGAACGCCGACGGGGCCTCCAGCTATGGCCTGGAGTTGGAGGCGCGCGCCTCGCTCGGCCGCATCACCCCCGTGCTCGCCAACTTCCGCGCCGCGGCCAACCTCACGCTCATCCAGTCCAACATCATCCTGACGGATCCCATCAAGCTGGGCGCCCAGACGAACAGCCGCCGGCCGATGCAGGGCCAGTCGCCCTACGTCGTCAACCTCAACCTCGGCTACGACCGCCCCGAGAGCGGCACCGAGGTGGCCGTGCTCTACAACGTGTATGGCCCGCGCATCAGCGAGGTGGGCGTGCAGGGCCTGCCCGACGTCTACGAGCAGCCCTTCCACCGCGTGGACCTCACCGTGAGCCAGAAGCTGGGCGCGAGCACGCAGCTCAAGCTCACCGGCTCCAACCTCCTCAACTCCGCCGTGCGCATCCAGCAGGGCGGCATCTCCGTCGTCAACTACCGCCCGGGCATCGCCTTCTCCGCGTCACTCGGCTGGGCGATCTGACCCCCTCTCTTTCCCCAGCAATCAAAGGAAGCCACCCCATGAAGCGTCTCGCGCTTGGCATCACCCTCGGCATGTCCCTGCTCGCCGGTTGCGACGGCGGCGAAGGCGGAGGAAATCCGCAGCCCCCTCCCCCGGCCCCCACGACCACCGTGGAGGTCACCGAGGCCATCACCCAGAACACCACCTGGACGGCGGACAAGGTCTACTCGCTCAAGAAGTACATCTTCGTGGAGGGCGGCACGCTCACCATCGAGGCGGGCACGAAGGTGCTCGGCAACGATGGCAGCGCGCTCGTGGTCACGCGCAACGCCAGGCTCAACGCGGTGGGCACGAAGGACAAGCCCATCGTCTTCACCAGCGCCCGGGAAGAGGGCTCTCGCGAGCCGGGCAACTGGGGTGGCGTGGTGCTGCTGGGCCGGGCGACCATCAACTCCGCGGGCGGACAGAACAACATCGAGGGCTTCGTCACCAACAGTGGGGATGAGCGCACGAAGTACGGCGGCACCGACGACGCCCACGACTGCGGCAAGCTCAAGTACGCGCGCATCGAGTTCGCCGGCTACCAGCTCGCGCCGAACAACGAGCTCAACGGCCTGACCACGGGCGGGTGCGGCTCGCAGACGGAGATCGACTTCGTGCAGGTGCACAAGGGCGCGGACGACGGCGTGGAGATGTTCGGCGGCACGGCGAACCTCAAGCACATCGTCATCACCCAGCCGGACGACGACGGCCTGGACTATGACCTGGGCTACCGGGGCAAGGTGCAGTTCCTGGTGGTGCAGCAGAACAGCAAGGTGGGCAACCGCGGCATCGAGGCGAGCGGCAACAGCTCCGACAACGCGGCCACCCCGCGCTCCATGCCGGAGATCTGGAACGCCTCGTTCATCGGCTCCGGCCGTCCCGTGGCGACGAGCGGTACCAAGCAGGAAGGCCTCGTCTTCAACACCGGCGCGGGCGTCAAGCTGCGCAACAGCCTCGTGGTGAACTTCGCGGACCAGGCGGTGGACGTGGACGGCAAGGCGTCCGTGGCCATGTTCGAGGCCGGCTCGCTGTCCATCGAGAACACCTTCTTCTACAGCAACCGGGGCGATACCGCGAGCATCCCCTACGCCGCCAACCCGGTGAAGGACTCGGCGGGCACCGTCACCAACGAGGACTCGTCGCGCCTCTCCAACAACGCCATCTTCAAGGAGCCCGAGCAGTTCCTCGCCTCGGCCCTGCGCAACCAGGTGGTGGAGCCGAAGCTGACGGCCTCGCAGGACCTGAAGGCGCCGAACTTCGCGCCCCAGGCGGGCTCGCTGGCGCTGGATGCGGCGAACGCCGCGACGCCGCCCGCGGGTGGCTTCTTCGACGCCTCGGCCCGCTTCGTGGGCGCGGTGGGCACGGACAACTGGCTGGCCGGCTGGACCGCGTACCCGGAGAACTGAGCAAGTCCTCGCAGCACCCGGGGCCGCCCCTTGCGCGGCCCCCATCGCCCGGATGCACGAACATCCCACGGAGGGGGCTCCGGGGGATCGGCGTGCCTCCGGGCGGCGTTTTTTCCGCCGGGCCCCCCTCGGTGGCACACCCCCTGCCGGTATCATGCCGGGATGATGAGCGCGTCTTCCCTGAAGACCCCACGCCCGTGCATCCGGGCGCTGCTGGGATTACTGACGATCCTGGCCGCCTGTACACGCCACTCCCCGCTGCCACTCACCGCCCTCCAGACTCCAGAGCAACTCCGAGAGTTGCTCGGTTGCACGCCGCAGCGCGACCATGGGCCAGGAGCGCCCGTGTCCACCAACCTCGATGAGGAGTGCGACATGAAGATGGACGCGCTCCTCTATCTCCAGGCGGCGAAGACCACGGGCCGTTTTCCCGACAGTGACACCCAACGCGGGCTGGGTATCTCCATCGAGCCCCAGGGCTTCTCCCCAGAGGAGCTGGGAAGCTCGGTCGAGTTCCGGGGATTCGAAGTGATCAACCCCTTGCGAGGGCCCCACCTGCTCCGGGCCCGGCTCTCCTCGGGAGTGGAGCTCGCCTTCTGCTGCGGCAAACTCAAGGCTCGCTGCCAGGAGCAGCCGTGCACGTGTTCAAGCGACTGCAATGGGGAGTGAGTGGATGAAGACCCACATCGTCAAGAAGGGCGATTCAATCTGGTCCATCGCCAGGACTCACGGCTTCGCCGACTGGCATCCCATCTACGAAGACCCGGCCAACCAAGCACTGCGCAAGCTGCGTCCCAATCCGGCGCTCATTCAACCAGGGGACCGGATCGCCATCCCTGACCAGAAGTCCAAGCCCCACACCTCGCCATCGGGCCAGAAGCAGCCGCTCAAGGTGGAACCCCAGAAGGCCCCCGCGAAGTCCACCGACGACCCCTTCAAGCAGTACCTGCACCACCTCTCCAAGCTCGAGCAGGCGGCGATCACGGAGGGGCACGGCTCTTTGAAGCGGCGCATCACGGACTTCCGGCTCATCTACTATCCCAATGGAGCGCCCGCTCGGACCATCCTCGGGGTCGTCGTGGGTGGAGGAACCTGGAGCCTCCTCATCCCAGGCGCCGCCGCGGACCGGGAACCCCGGAGCTGGGCTTCGCCAGAGCTGGCCGCCTCGCGCGACTTCCTGCGCAAGCACAAGGTGATGAAGATCAAGGGGAGCGAGGTGGACCTCGGCCATTTGTTCGCGGGGCTCGATGCGGGCAACCACCCCACACCCCTGTCACTCGGAGGAATCGTCCACCTCAAGTCCAACATGGCGGCGGCCACGTACGCGGGCGATCTCGGCAGCGTGGTGGCCGAGTACGTCCTGAGCAGCAAGGCATCCGTCCATGACCTGGCCAGCCGGGTCGACGCGGGCAGGCTCCAACAGAAGTACACGGAATTCATCAGCCCGGAGGACACCGCGGGGAATGCGGACGCGTACGCGATGGTGCTCAACCTCTCCCGGAGCGTCGCCCAGAACCTGACGGACTACTACCAGTCCACGTCCGACGGCGTCGCCCAACGGTATCCGCGCTTCATCCAGCGGGCCCATCTCTCCAATCAATCGCGGCTCGTGGATTTGATCTTCAACTCGGCCCTGGCCTACATGGCCTCCAATGGCCGTCGGGATCAGGTGCTCGCCATCATCAGCAAACCCGGTCCACAGCTCTTCGGCTACTCGCTCTGGGAGCTGTACTACAACGTCAGTCAATGGACGGCGGAGCTGTTCCTCTCGAAGATGAGGAAGGGCGGCTAGCGACACCCGGGTTCCGTGCTGGAGCGAGGCACCCAAGAAAACGGGCCCGGGCTCCCAAGGAGTCCCAGGCCCGACGCTCCAGACACCGTCCGGAAGTCCGCCCTCACGCCGCCACGGGGCGCGGGGTCACCGCCGCCGCGCTCACGCTCGGCTCGGCCGCCACGGCCGCCTCGGGCGCGCTGCCCTCGTTGAACAGCGGCGCGCTCGGGCGCGTCTTCGGCGGACGGCCCCGGCGGCGCGGCGAGTTCTCCTCGTTCTGCGCGCTCGCCTCGGGCGCCACGCCCGTCTCCACCCGCACGCCCCGCTTGGGCAGGCTGATCGCCTCCAGCTTCGCGCTCAGCTCCGCGTCCTCCTCGGAGAACACCCGCGCGTACGCCAGCGCCCGCTGCCCCTTCTGCAACAGCGCGTCCTGGCTGTCCGCCAGCGCCTGGCGCGCCGCCTCCAGCGCCGCCTGCGCCCGCGCCACCGCCTCCGCCTGCTCCCTCACCCGGCTCGCCCCCTCCTCCAACACCTCCGTGTCCACGTCCGGAAACTTCACCTCGGACAGTTCCGTGGAGAACACCTCGAGCAGCGCCCTCATCGCGGGCGAGATAGGATCGTTTTCCGTCGCGTCGAACATGGTCGGGGCTTCCCTTCGCGTGCTGCGTGATGCCCCTTATCTGCACAGATGTGCAGTGTCAGATCAAGAGGGTACGCTGCGAGGCCGATTTGTCGGCCCTCCGGCCCGCTCGCCTGTCCGCCCTCCAGCGGCGCCGCGCCGAAAACACCCCAGAAGACCCCATTGACCCCACCCTGGCGTCGCATGGGCTCCCACGGGACACGCGCTAGGATCCCACTCCGGCCCCCCACACGGGCCCCCTACCGGAGGAAGAAACCGTGGACTGGGTGCGAGTGCTGGAAATATCGCTGCAGTACCTCGCGGTGGCCCTCATCGGCGCCTGCGTGGGCATTGGAGAGCTCGTCTCGCGTTATCAGGACAACCCCTACGAGGCCATTCGCAACCGGCACGCCGTGCTCTACACGGCCATCAATGTGCTCGCCTCGGTCGTCGCCCTGCTGGCCCTCAATACGGTGAACAACCAGGATCCCCTCGGGGATCAGAACGCGGCCCACCGCATCGGCTACACGCTGCTCGCCGGCTTCGGCGCCATGAGCATCCTGCGCTCCTCGGCCTTCACCCTGCGCTCGGGCAACAACGACATCTCCATCGGACCGAGCGCGCTGTTGCAGATCATCCTCTCCGCCACGGACCGGGCCGTGGATCGCGCGCGCGCCACCGTGCGCGCCGAGCGGATGGCCAAGACGATGAAGGACCTGGAGTTCAGTCAGATCTCCACCGCCCTGCCCCAGCTCGCCTTCACGATGATGCAGAACGTGACGACGGAGGAGAAGCTGGACCTGGCCAATGAGATCTCCCGGCTGCGCGATCAGGACATGGACGCGGCGATGAAGAGCATCTGCCTGGGGCTCGCGCTCAGCAACATCGTCGGGCAGAGCGTGGTGGACGCGGCCGTGGCGGCGCTGCGCCAGACCCAGAAGCCGGGCCAGGCCCCCACGCTCACCCTGATCCCGAGCCCCTCCGGGCCCGTGGTCCAGGCCGTGCCCCCCGCCTCGCAGAAGTGAGGGGCCGGGGGCAGGCGGGGGAACAGGCGGGCCCAGGCGCCTCCCCCCCGTCTCCCCCCGCGCCGACGCACCCGGGCCGGGGTCCCCCTGCCGTTTCGCGATTATTTGAGCGAAGCGAGGTATGCTGGACCTCCGGATTCCCCCTCAACGACACGACGCGCAACGTGGCCCCCAACGCAGCCCGGGACTTTGGCAGATACGAACTGGTGTCGAAGCTCGCCTCGGGCGGGATGGCGGTCACCTATCGCGCGACGATGAAGGGCGCGGCGGGGGTGACCAAGCCGGTGGTCATCAAGCAGATCCTCCCCCACTTCGCCGATGACCCCGCCTTCGTGGAGATGTTCATCAGCGAGGCGCGCGTGGCGGCGGCGCTCACCCACGGCAACATCGCCCAGGTCTTCGACTTCGGAGAGATCGACGGCCATTACTTCCTGGCCATGGAGTTCGTGCACGGCCAGCCGCTGTCCAAGGTTCTGCGCCGCGCCCAGCGCGCGGGCCTCCCGTCGCTGCCCATTCCCCTGGCGCTCTACATCGCCTCGCAGATCTGCGACGGGCTGGACTACGCCCACCGCCACCTGGACGAGCACGGCGAGCCGCTGGGGCTGGTGCACCGCGACGTGTCCCCGGACAACGTGCTCATCTCCTACGAGGGCCAGGTCAAGGTCATCGACTTCGGCATCGCCAAGGCGACGAGCCTCGTGGAGGGCAGCACCTCGCCGGGCACCGTCAAGGGCAAGTACCCGTACTTCTCCACCGAGCAGGCCCGGGGCGAGCAGGATCTGGACGCGCGCTCGGACACGTTCGCCGTGGGCGTGGTGCTCTACGAAATGCTGTGCGGCCGCCGCCCCTATGACGGCGACTTCGTCACCGTGCTGCCGCGCCTGCTCGCCGGCGACTACCCCAGGCCCTCCTCGCACAACCCCGCCATCACCCCCGAGGTGGAGCTGGTGCTCGCCACGGCGATGGCGCTCGAGCGCGAGCAGCGCTACCCCACCGCCCAGGCCTTCGCCGAGGCGCTGCGCGAGCAGCTCTACTCCGCCTGGCCCCGGTTCTCGCCCAGCATGGCGTCGCAGCTGCTCGGCCACCTGTTCGCCGAGGATCTCGCGGCCGAGGGCCGCCGGGTGGAGGTGACGCCCGCCTTCCTCGAGCAGCTGGCCGAGTGGCAGCACCAGGCGAGCGGGGCGCCCCGTCCGGCCCCGGCGGGCACCAGCCGTCCCCGCTCCAGGCCCGCTTCCGGCGCCGCGTCCGGGGAGATCAGCGGGCCGATGCTGAGCAACCCCGGCTCGCGCCCCCCGTCGTCACGCGCGGGCTCCCCGGGTGTGGCCCGGCCCTCGCAGCCGAGTGGCGTGCGCGCCGTCAACTCGGCCACGGGGCGCCGGGTGACGAGCGCGGGCGGCGTGCGCGCCCCCGCCGCCGCCCCGCGCGAGGCCCCGGCGCCCGAGACGATGGCGAGCCCGGCGACGGCCGCCCGCGTCCTCGAGAGCCCGGACGAGTCGAACGACAACACCCCCCTCGATATCCAGTTGCCGGCGGTCACCCACGTCACGAGCGTGGAGGGCGCCCAGGGCGAGCCGCGCGAGCAACGGGCGCTGGAGGAGAAGGCGCGCGAGGCGCGGCAACGGCGCATGGTGCGCCAGCTCAGCATCCCCCTGTTCGCCCTCGCGCTGCTCGGCCTCGTCTACCTCCTCGTCTCGCCCAAGAAGGGCAAGGACGAGGACGTCGGCACGCTGTGGCTCACCTCCACGCCGCCGGGCGCCTCGGTGAAGCTCAACGGCCAGGACGTGCCCGGCGTCACGCCGCTCTTCGTGCCGGGGGTGCCCCTGAATGAGGCCAGCACCTTCGTGCTCACGCTGCCGGGCTACCGGACGTGGACCAAGCGCTTCACCCCGACCGCCATCGACAAGCCCACCCTGAACGCGGTGTTCGAGCCGCTCGAGGAGCAGCCCCCGCCGCAGGCGCCGCCCCCCGCGCCCGAGCCCACTGCCGCGCCCGAGAAGCCCGACCTGTCGCGCAACCAGGTGGACTACCCGACGCGGCTGTTCGTCCTGCGCCCGCGCTACAACGCCTTCGTCGTGGACGGGCTCGCCACGGCCTCGCTCGAGCTCAACCCCCGGGTGGCCTACGCGGTCAGCATCGACGGCAGCGCCTCGCTGGCCTCCGGGCGGGGCGGGGCCACGAGCACGCTCGCCTACTTCGCCGAGGGCGACGACCTGACCGCGGACGAGACCTTCGGACTGCTCGGCTCGTCCACGCGCACGCTCAAGGGCGTGCGCCGGCTGCATGTCTTCCTCCTGGACGATGACCTGGCGGACAACAGCGGCTCGGTGCGGGTGAACCTGCGCCAGTCCCAGTTCGTCGCGCCGCGCAGCCTCACCTTCGAGGCCACCCGCAACGCGCTGGTGCTCGCCCCCGAGCAGCAGTTCGTCCTGCGCGGGCTCAACCCGGACGCCGTCTACATGCTCACCGTGCGCGATGACGTCGCGGAGCTGCGCGTGGGCCCCACCGGCCGCACCCGCCGCGTGTTGTGCGTGGAGAGCAACCAGAAGTCCGCCCGGCGGGTGCACCGTCTGCTCGAGTCGGGCAAGCGCTTCCAGCTGACGGGCGCGGACACCCTGCGCTGCGCCTTCCCGGATGTCCGGGTGGAGGACAACGCGGGCGCCTTCGAGGTGGACATCGTCGACGTCACCGCCATGTCCCGCAAGGAGCGCGCCGACGCCCTGCGCGACGCCCCGCGCTGAGCCCCCTGCCCCCGGGACGGGGTAGGGAGCAGGCGGACAGGCGCTGACGCCATCCGACACGAGCGCCCAAGCGCCCACCAGCCGAGCCTACTTTGAGCACCGCTTTTCAACGAAACGGTGCATACTCTGTTGGAAGGGCCTGGATCACCGGGTCCTTCGAAAACCGAAGGATTCCTTCCGTAAGGGCCTGCTCGCGGCGGTGAGGCGATCAGGTTCAACAAGGACGGGAAAGGCACGTGGGCGCGGAGCCATTCATGGCACCGGGCCCACATGTCTTTTGGGGCCTCCCGCTCCCTCGAGAGGGAGGGAAGCGGGGGGGCGAGCGGCTCAGATGTCCAGGTTCTGCACGTTGAGGGCGTTGCGCTCGATGAACTCGCGCCGCGGCTCGACGGCCTCGCCCATGAGGAGCGAGAAGATCTCATCGCTCTCCACCGCGTCCTCGACGCGCACCTGCAGGAGCGTGCGGGTGGCCGGGTTCATGGTGGTTTCCCAGAGCTGCTCGGGGTTCATCTCGCCCAGACCCTTGTAGCGCTGCAGGCCGAGGCCCTTCTGGGCGTCCTTGCGTACGGCCTCGAGGACTTCCTGGACGGACAGGGCGAGCACCTCGCCATCGCCCACCTTCACCTTGTAGGGCGCCTTGCCCAGCGAGGCGAACGCGTCGTGCAGGCTCACCAGCTCCTGGTACTCGGGCGAGGAGAGGAAGGCGTGGTCGAACACGGACTGGCGCAGGCCGCCGTTGATGTCCGTCTTCACCACCAGCTTCTTCGCCTGGGCCTCGGGGTCGTCCACGATGGTGGCGTCCAGACGGCCGAGCGTGTCCGGCATGCGCAGCTGGAGGTGGGCGCGCAGCTGGGTCACCTGCTCGGCGAGCAGGGCCTCGTTGGACAGGGTGGCCACGTTCAGGTCGCAGCCCTGCACCAGGGCGTCCACCACGCGCGCGTCCCGCCGCGCCGCCAGCTTCTCCAGGCGCTCCTCGTAGGTGAGCACCTTCTCCAGGAGCGAGCGCAGCTCCGAGCCGCCCAGCTCCCCGCCCGGCGTCACCACGCGCGAGTGATCCGAGGCGATGCGCAAGAGGTAGTCATTGAGGCCGCGCTGATCCTTGACGTACAGGTCCTTCTTGTTGCGCGTGACTTTGTAGAGCGGCGGCTGGGCGATGTAGAGGTAGCCGCTCTGGATGAGCTCCGGCATCTGCCGGTAGAAGAACGTGAGCAGCAGGGTACGGATGTGACTGCCGTCCACGTCGGCGTCCGTCATCAGGATGATGCGGTGGTAGCGCGCCTTGGTGGGATCGTAATCCTCGCGGCCGATGCCCGTGCCGAGCGCGGTGATGAGCGTGACGATCTCCGCGCTGGTGAGCATCTTCTCGAAGCGCGCCTTCTCCACGTTGAGGATTTTACCGCGCAGGGGAAGGATGGCCTGGTTGCGCCGGTCGCGGCCCTGCTTGGCCGAGCCGCCTGCGGAGTCACCCTCGACGAGGTACAGCTCGCTCTCGCTCGGGTCGCGGCTCTGGCAGTCGGCGAGCTTGCCCGGCAGCGAGCCGCCATCGAGGATGCCCTTGCGCCGCACCGTCTCGCGCGCCTTGCGCGCCGCGATGCGCGCGCGCGTGGCATCGCCAATCTTCATGACGATCTTCTTGGCGACGATGGGGTTCTCCTCGAGGAAGGTGGCGAGCTGGTCATTCACCATCTGCTCGACCAGACCCTTGACCTCGCTGTTGCCCAGCTTCGTCTTCGTCTGCCCCTCGAACTGGGGGTTGGACAGCTTCACGGAGATGACGGCGGACAGACCCTCGCGCGCGTCCTCGCCGGTGGGCGTCTCCTTGAGGTCCTTCCACACGCCGCTCTTCTCCGCGTAGGTGTTGAGCGTGCGCGTGAGCGCGGCCTTCATGCCCGACAGGTGCGTGCCACCCTCGTGCGTGTTGATGTTGTTGGCGAAGGTGTAGATGCGCTCGTCGTAGCCATCGTTCCACTGCAGGGCGATCTCCAGCGCCAGGCCCTCGCGCTCGGTGCTGAAGTGGATGGGCTTGTCGTGCAGCGCCTCCTTCGCCTTGTTGATGTACTCCACGAAGGACACGATGCCGCCGTCGAACTTGAACTCGTGCTCCTTGCCGATGCGCATGTCGCGGATGACGATGCGCAGGCCGGCGTTGAGGAACGCGAGCTCGCGCATGCGCTGGCTGAGCGTCTCGAAGTTGAAGTCCACCACTTCCATGATGGTGGGGTCCGGCTTGAACGAGATGAGCGTGCCGCGCTTGTCCGTCTCGCCCACCACCGTCACCGCGTCCTGCGGCACGCCGCGCGCGTACGAGTGCTCGTACACCTTGCCGCCGCGCTGGATGCGGACCTTGAACCACTCGGACAGGAAGTTCACGCACGTGACGCCCACGCCGTGCAGACCGCCGGACACCTTGTAGGCGCCGTTGCCGAACTTGCTGCCCGCGTGCAGCTCGGTGAGCACCACGTCCAGCGTGTCCTTGCCCTTGAACTTGGGATCCGGGTGCGGACCCACCGGAATGCCGCGGCCGTTGTCCTGCACCGACAGCGAGCCATCCACGTGGATGACCACCTCGATGTCCGTGCAGTGGCCCGCGAGCGCCTCGTCGACGGAGTTGTCCACCACCTCGTAGACGAGCTTGTGCAGCCCGTAGGAGACGGTGTCGCCGATGTACATGCCCGGCCGCTTGCGGACGGCCTCCGCGCCTTCCAGCTTCGTGATGGCACCGGCGTCATAGTCCCCGGACGACGACGGAGCCGCCGGGGTGGCGGGGGTGGGGAGGTTTTCCATGTGCGGAGATCCTTCGGAAATCACAGGTCGGGAAGCCCGGGTGCCTACCATTGGAAGATACCCCGGACAAGAATGTGGAGAACACGCAAGGCGTGGAAAAGATTCACGAAATGTCCCGAAATGACGCTAGGCGTCGAACCGGGGGGCGGGCTTGCGTTCCTCCAGGGCGGACGCGAGCTCGCCATAGGTGCTTTTGGAGGCGAAGAGGTGCCGGGTGACGAGCACCCGTCCCCCCTCGTCGAGGAACAGGCCGAGCACCTCGCCGTGGCGGCCAATGCGCCGCACGGAGTCGATCTGCCCCCAGGACAACTGAAGCCGGCCGGTGGAAAAGGGACGAGCCACTTCCACGCCCCGAGCACTGAGTGTAACGCCCCAGCCTGACCGTGGCCGCAAGCGATGCCAGGCGAAGGCGAAGACGAGCATCAATCCTCCGGTGACGCCCGCCCGGGCCACGGCCAGGGGAGGATTGCCCTGTGAGCGGGCATCCGCCAGGGCCCAGGCGCTGAGGATGGCCAGCACGCACGCGCCCAGGAACAAGGCGCGGCGCGAGAAGCGGGGATCGAAGGCGTAGAAGCGGGGCTCCATGCGAGCAGCCTGCACCCTACCCTCCCCGAGGGCCCGCCGGGTATTTTCCCGCCGCCCGCACTGTCCACCCGGAAGCGCCCGCGCCGCCCAGGAGAGCCCCCATGACGGACGCTGAACTCACCGCGCGGCTGCGCGCCAATCTGCTGGCCCTCAAGGGCATGCAGACGCGCACCACGGCCCTGCGTGGACTGGAGCTGCCAGGAGTCCGGGCCCTGTGCCTGCCCGGCCGGGGTGTCCCCCTCTTCCAGCAACAGGTGCTGTACGCCCACCCGGAGGCGCTCGCGCCCGCCCTGCCCCTCCTGGAGGCGTGGTACCGCGACCAGGGGGTGCCCGCCTGGCGCGTGCTCGTCACCCCGGGGGACTCGCACGCCGAGTCCGCCCTGGCCGCCGCCGGCTACACGCCCGAGGGCGGCATGCCCGCCATGGGCCTGTGCCTCGCGCCCGCCCCGCCCTCCCGCCTCCCCCCGGGGCTCTCCCTGGAGTCCTCCGACGACCCGCGCGAGGTGATTGAACTCAACATGCGCTGCTACGCCCCGGGCGTCATGGACTTCCTGGGCGTCTGGGGGGGTGAATCGCCGCCGGACGTGCCGCTGCACGGGGTGCTCGTGCGCGAGGCGGGCCGGGTGCTCTCCGCGGGATTGGCGCTCGATCTGGACGACACCGCGGGCGTGTACATGGTCGCCACGCACCCCGACGCGCGCCGCCGGGGCCTGGGCGCACGGGTGATGGAGGCCCTGCACGCCCAGGCGCTCGCGCGCGGCCGCGTCGCCTCCGTCCTCCAGTCCTCCGACGAGGGCGTCAGCATGTACCGAGGCATCGGCTACCGGCACCTGGGGACGTGGGTCAACTGGGTGCGCCGCGCCGGGCAGGCGGATCCAGGGGCAGCTCCAGGATGAAGCGCGCCCCGCCTTCCGGGCGCTGCTCGGCCCAAATGCGGCCGCCATGCGCCTCGGCCGCGCGGCGCGCCAGGTACAGCCCCAGCCCCAGGCCCCCGTACGAGCGCGAGGACACCGCCCGCCCGAAGCGCTCGAAGATGCGCTCCAGGTGCTCCGCCGGCACGCCGATGCCCTGGTCCTCCACCACCACGCGCACCCGGCCCCCGGCCTCCTCGCCCCGCACCACCACTGGCTGACGCGGACCGAACTTGAGGGCGTTGGCCACCAGGCTCGACACCACCTGCTCCACGCGCATCCGGTCCCACTGGCCGACGAGCCCCGACGCCACGCTCACCCGCAGCCCACAGCCCACCGCCTCGGCCTCCGCCTGGAAGCGCTCCATCACCTCGCCCACCAGCTCGCCCAGGTCCACCCGCTCGGGCGACAGGGGCAGCTCGCCCGTGGACAACAGCGACACGTCCAGGAGCGACTCCACCAGCGTGCCCAGGCGCCGCACCTGGCGCAGCCCCCGCTCCAGCCGCTCGCACAGGGCCGGGGACTCGCGCCGCGAGCGCTGCACGAGCGAGCCGAGCTGCAACCCCAGTGTGGTCAGCGGCGTGCGCAGCTCGTGCGCGGCCACGGCCAGGAAGTCATCGCGCAGGTGGATGGCCTCCTGCGCCTCGCGGTAGAGCCGCGCGTTCTCCAGCGCGAGCGCGGCGCGGCGCCCCACGTCCTGGAAGAGCGACAGATCCTCGGCCGTGAAGCCCGCCCGGTCTCCCGTGGCGAACAGGGTCATCACCCCCTGGCTCTCCCGCCGCCCCCGCAGGGGGACGCAGACGGCCGAGTGCAAGCGCAGCCCGGTCACCACGCGCAGGTGCTCCGGCGAGCGCGCCCAGGCCAGCAGATGCTCGCCCCGGAGCTCCGGCACCCACTGCGCCTGGCCCGTGCGCCAGGTCAGCGCGGAGCCCGAGGTGGCCTCCGGCACGAGCGGGAAGAGCCGGTCGAGGTCGCGGCCCCGCTCCACCCACTCGGGATCCTCGTTCGCCAGCACCACCAGCTCGAGCTGCCCCTTGTCGTCGGGGGCGTAGACGGAGCACCAGTCCGCCAGCTCCGGCACCATCAGCCGCGCCACCTGCTGCAGCGTCTCCTGGAAGTCCAGCGAGCCGGCCAACACCTCGCCCACGCGCGCCATCAGCGAGCGCTCGCGGCGCAGGCGCGACACCTTCAGCTCGCGGGCCACCACCGCCGGCAGCCGGCCCAGGCACGCCCGGGAGAAGCAATCCCGCGCCCCCGCCTTCATCACCTCCCCGGCCCCGCGCTCGTCCAGGTGCTCGGAGAGGACCAGGAGCGGAATCTCCAGGTCGCGCTCGCGCAGGGTGTCCAGCACCGCCACGGCGTCGAGGCCCGGCGGGCCCTCGCCACACACGAGCACCTCCCACGGCCCCCGCTCCAGCGCCGTGCCCAGCTCCCCGGCGGTGCGCACGACGCACGCCTGGATTTCACCGTGGCCGCCCTCGCGCAGGGCCTCCACCACCCGAGCCTCGTCGTTCGGCTCTCCCGCCACCAGCAGGACGCGCAGGGGCGCCGTCATCCACGAGCCCCCGGCCCCCAACCCTGGCCGGCACCCGTCCCGAGGCGCACGCCCGCCCGGGGCACCTCGTCCTCACGCAAGAGGGATCGCTGGATGTACATGCTCGCAACTCCACGCCTTGGACCCGAGGACAAGCCTATAGCGGGTCCCTTCCGCGTCGTCCGCCAGGAAGCAACCCCCCCGGTCCTGGAACGCTCCCCGGTGAACGTCTCGCGAGCCGGCGGCGCCGGAGCCTGAAAAAAAGTCTGGAAGAGGCCCGTCAGGAACCGCGACCGCGCCCCGTCCCTGTCCTCATCGGAACGCCCGGCCGGAAAGGCCTCACACGCCCGGGCCCTGTAAAGGCCCTCTCTCCCAGAGACCAGACCAAGGCTTTTCCACTCGGGCGTTCCGTCCCCCTTTCACACCCGGTGCTCGCGTCCGGCCGGATTCACTCGGACGCGGTTTCTTCCTTCCGCCTCACGCCCGCAGGACGCCGCCCTCCAGCTCCAGCACGCGCTGGTCGAAGAGGCGCAGGGCCTCGCGCAGATCGGACGAGGCCGCCTCCGCGGGAGCGTGGCGCGCGCTCATCAGCCGATGCCGCGCCGCCATCAACGCCCGCTGCCCCTGCTCGGTGTGCGGAGCGCTCCCGGCCTCCGCCAGGTCCACCGCCACGTGCAGCACCGAGGTGAGCTCGCGCAGCACGAGATCGTCCTGGAGCTCCGGGGCCTGGGCGAGCGCGGAGAACCCCTGCCGCGCGGCCACGAGGTGGCCCTGGGTGGCCTGCACCGCGGCCAGGTGCGCGCTGAAGCGCAGCGAGTGCCACCGGGACACCCGCGCCAGCAGCCCCACCGCGTCCTCCAGGCTCACCCGCGCGGCCGGAAGCGCCCCGAGCGCCACCAGCGCCCGGCCCTGCTCGCCCAGCGCCACGCCCTCCACCAGCCGCATGCCGAGCTGCCGCCCCATGCGCACCGCCTCGCCCAGCTGCTCGCGCGCCTCCGCCGCCCGGCCCGCGTCGAGCAGGAAGCAGCCCAGATTCACCAACGCCAGCGCCTGGCCCGAGCGATCCCCCACGCGCGCCGCCTTCTCCAGGGCCTCCTCCAGCAGCGCCACCGCCTCCTCCGTGCGCCCGTGCTCGCCAATGGCCAGCGCGTAGTTGACGAGGAAGCCCACCTCGAACGCCACGTCGCCGATGGCCCGGAACAGCTCCAGTGCCGAGCGCAGGTGCGGCAGCGCCGGCTCCACCCCGCGCCGTCCCAGCTCCAACAGGCCGAGGTTGCCCACCGCGTACGCGTCCAGCCAGAGGTCTCCCCCCGAGGGCAGCTCCAGCGCCTCCTGGATGAGCGTCCAGGCCGCGCCCGTGTCGCACTCCTCCCGCGCCACGATGCACAGGTCCACCAGGACGCGCTTCTCCCGCTCCGCCGCGCCCAGCTCCCGGTAGATGGCGCGCGCCTCGCCCAGGTCCGTCCACGCGGCCGTCATCCGGCCCTCCATGTGGTGCACCCGGCCCCGGACGGCGAGCGCCTCGGCGCGCAGCAACGGGTCCACCTCCCCGTGGACCGACAGCTCCAGAGCCTTGTCCAGCCGCGCGAGCGTGAGGCCCACCGGCCCGCGCGCCATCACGTCCGGCTCCAGCGCCACCAGCGCGCCCAGCGCCCGCTCGAGCGTGCTCGCCGTGACGGGCGCCACCGCCAGCGCGTTGTCACACGCCGCCAGCAGGTTCTCGCGTTCGAGCACCAGCCGGCGGAAGGCCATCTCCCCCGCCCCGCCCCCGCCCCGCTCGCTCAAGCGCCGCGCGAGCCCCAGGTAGCACGCCGCGTGGCGCGCCGCGACCGTGGCCCCCTCCCCCCGCTCCGCCAGGCGGCTCGAGGCGTACTGCCGGATGCTCTCGTACATGCCCAGGCGCAGCTCTCCCGGGAGCCCGTCCGGCGTGAAGACGCGCAAGAGCGACTTGGAGCGCAGCGAGTGGATGATCTCCAGCACGTCCGGCCCGCCCGGGGGGAACACCAGCACGGCCTCGGCCGACTCCAGGGTGAAGCCGCCGCGGAACACCGAGCACTGCGCCAGCGCCGCGCGCTCGGCGGGCTCCAAGAGGTTCCACGACCAGTCGATCGCCCCCCACAGCGTATTCTGCCGCGCCGACCCGTCCCGCCGCCCGCCGCGCAACAGCTCGAAGCGGCGCGAGAGCCGATCCTGGATCTGACTCACCCCGAGCAGGTTGGTGCGCGCCGCCGCCAGCTCGATGGCCAGGGGAATGCCATCCAGCTTGCGCACGATGTCCGCCACCAGCGGGGCCTCGGCCTCCGTCAGCTCGAAGCCCCCGCGCACCGCGCGCGTGCGCTGCACGAACAGGTACACCGCGCCACAGGCGAGCAGCACCGGCAGCCGCGTCTCGCCCTCCTCGGGCACCCCCAGGGGCTCCAGGTCCACCACGCGCTCGGTGGGCAACTGGAGCGCCTCGCGCGAGGTGACGAGGAAGCGGGCCCGGGGCGCCAGCTCGCGCCAGCGGCCCAGCGTGGCGGGCATGTGCTGGATGACGTGCTCCACGTTGTCGAGGATGACCAGCACGTCCCCGCGTCCGGCCAGGGCGCGGCCCAGCCGGTCCGCGGGCTCGCTGTCCTCGCCCGAGCGCGTGAGCGTGACGCCGAGCGCCCGGCCCACGGCATGGCAGATGTCATCCACCGTCACCGCGTCCGACAACTCGCACAGCCACACCCCGCCGTCCCACCCTTCCGCCTCCAGGTTGCCGAAGCGCGTGGCCAGGCGGCTCTTGCCCATGCCCCCGGGGCCCAGCAGCGTCACCAGCGAGAGGCCCTCGGCGAAGCAGCGGCGCAGCTCCTTCAGCTCCTCGTCGCGGCCAATCAGCTCCCCCGTCTCGCCCGGGAGGTTGCCCCGCCGGGCCTTCTGCACCCGCGGCGCCTCGAAGCGGCGATCCGCGAGCCGCGCGGGCAGCACCTCCACCAGCGCCATGGGCTCCTCGATGCCCTTGAGGAGGTAGTCGCCCAGCGAGCGCACCACGGGGCCCCCCAGCGCTTCCCACGCGTCCGCCACGCGCGTCCACGCGCTCGCGCTCACCAGCACCTGGCCACCATGGCCCGCCGAGGCGATGCGCGCCGCCGCGTTCACCATCCGCCCGAAGTAGTCCATGTGGCCGGTGCGCTCGTCGAGCCGGCACTCGGGCTCGCCCAGGTGCACGCCCATGCGCACGCGCAGCCCCCGGTGCATCACCCCGTGGGGGCCCCGCTCCACCCGCGCGTCCGGCTCGGCGAGCAGCACCTCGGGCCAGGGCGCCTCCACCAGCGCCTGCTGCGCCTCCAGGCACCAGCGCACCGCCTCCACCACCGACGCGAAGGCCACCATGAAGGAGTCCCCCTGCGTCTTCACCTCGTAGCCCCCGTGCACGTCCAGCAGGGCGCGCAGCACCTCGTTGTGCACGTCCAGCGCCCGGCCCATGTCGGAGGGGCAGCGCTCCCACAGCCGGGTGGAGCCCTGCACGTCCGTGAAGACGAGCGCGACCGTGCCCGTGGGTGGCGCCACGGGGGGGGCGTTGCGCGCCGGGAGCTCCCCGGCGCTCGGACTCTGGATGGCACCGGCCGGTGGAAACATGCGCAAAACGATCCCCATCACCAGTCCCCTCGCCTGGGGCCATGATGACCACGCGATTGGGCGTTGGCGCCTGCCCAGCTTGTCCATCCGTGCACCAGCGCACGAATTCCGGGGGGCCAGGACGAGACCCCAGGGGGGTGGGACCATCCACCCGTGAACATCCCCCGGAAAGCGGGGGCCGCCGGGGAGGGATCATCCCTCGGGGGTCCGACGCACCAGGCCACGCACCACGAGTGCGCCGGCCAACAGGGACAGTCCACGGGTGAGCAATTCCACGCCCACCACCACGCCGAGCACCCACAGGGACGCGGAGGGAATCCGGCTGAAGATGAGGGCGCCGAGCATCACCGACACCGCGCCCTGGGCGAAGTCCCAGCCCCAGCCCGGGTGGCGATCCGAGCTCGCGGTGATGATGCGGAAGAAGCCGCTGGCGAAGAAGTACGCGGCGAGCAGCACCGTGAGCGACACCAGCCCCGCGCCCGGCTGGGTGAGGAGGAAGCCCCCCACGAGGAACGACAGCAGGCCCCCGAGGACGAACAAGAGGAAGGGGCCGGTGTCGCGGTTGCGCAGGCCGTGGACGATCTCCAACACCCCCGCCACCATCAGCACCGCGCCATAGAAGAAGACGGACAGCAGGCTGGTGAAGGTGACACTGCCCAGCGCCAGCATGCCGAGCAGGATGACGAGCATCCCCATCACGAAGGGGCCCGTCCACAACGCGCTCGGACTCCAGGGGTGGCGGCGGGAAGACGGCTCGGGGGAGGAGTCGGGGGTGGCCATGAGGGGCGCTCTCCGGAAGGCGGGTGGGGCTGTGCCTCGAACCTGGGAGTCGGTCCAGGGGCCGACAAGGGACGACCGAGGACTCCCAGGAGTCGGATGGCTCCTCGGTCCGGATGACGAGCGAGCACGGGCCGCCGGGAAGAGAACGCGGGGGCCCCGGAAGCCACGGCTCCCGAGGCCCCCTCGTGCGACTCAGGCCCGCGCTTCCAGCACGGAGGCCTGGAGCGCGTCGGGGACGGGCTCATAGGCCGCCAGGCGCAGACTGGCCGAGGCGCGGCCCTGCGTGCGGCCCCGGAGGCTCGTCACATAACCGAAGAGGTTCGCCATGGGCACCCGCGCGGAGACGCTCCGCGTGGCCCCATGGCCCTCCATCCCCACCACCCGTCCACGCCGGGAGGACAGGTCCCCGAGCACGTCACCGAGGAACTCCTCGGGCGTGGAGACCTCCACGTCCATCACGGGCTCAAGCAACTGCACGCCCGCGTGGCGCGCGGCCTCCTGGAAGGCGAGCGAGCCAGCCATCATGAAGGCCTGCGGGGTGGAGTCGCGCACGTGCGTGCTCCCATCGAGCAGCCGCACCTCCACGTCCACCACCGGGTGGCCCGAGAGCACCCCGCGCCGCATGGCCCCCTCCACGCCCTTCTCGATGGCGGGGATGAGCTCCCTGGGGATGACGCCGCCGTGGGTGTCGTCCACGAAGACGAGCCCCGCGCCGCGAGGCGCCGGACCGACCTCGAGCACCACATGGGCGTACTGGCCGGGGCCACCGCTCTGCCGGACATGACGGTACTCCTGACGCACCCGGCGGCGCAGCGTCTCGCGCCAGGCCACCTTGGGTTGTCCCACTCGGGCTTCCACGCCGTACTCGGTTCTCAGCCGGTCCACGATGATCTCCAGGTGCAGCTCTCCCATGCCGGAGAGCAGTTGCTGTCCGGACTCGGCATCCACGCCCACGTGCAGCGAGGGGTCCTCCGCGGCGAGCCGGGCGAGCCCCTCCTCCATGCGCTGCTGGTCCGCGCGCGAGGCGGCCTCCACGGCGAGCTGGATGACGGGCTCGGGGACGTGGAGCGACTCGAGGAGCACGGGGGCCTCGGGGGAGCAGAGCGTGTCGCCAGTGCGCACGCCCTTGAGGTTGAGCGCGGCGCAGATGTCGCCCGCGTGCACCTCGTCCACCTCCTCGCGCTTGTTGGCATGCATGAACATGAGACGTCCCACGCGCTCGCGGCGCTGTTGACGGGTGTTGAGCACGGCCATGCCCGTGCGCAGCGTGCCCGAATAGACGCGCAGGAACACGATGGTCCCCACGGCCTTGTCGTGCATGAGCTTGAAGACGAGCGCGCTCACGGGCTCCTCCTCGGCGGACGCACGCAGGTCCGACGGCGCGGGCAGGTAGTTGACGATGGCGTCCAGCAACATGCGCACTCCCTTGTTCTTGAAGGCCGCCCCGCACAGCACGGGCACGAGCCTCCGCTGGAGCGTTCCCGAGCGCAGCGCGCGCTCCAGCTCCGCCTCGGTGATGTCGTCCCAACGCCCGTCCACGTACTTCTCCAGGAGCGTGCCGTCCTCCTCGGCGCACGCCTCGATGAGCCGCAGGCGCAGGGCCTCGGCCCACTCCCGCAGGGACGCGGGGATGTCCTGTCCCTCGCGCGTCTCGCCGCCCTCCTCGTCGAAGAAGAAGGCGCGCATGCGCACGAGGTCGATGAGGCCGCGGAAGTCCGCGCCCTCGCCGATGGGCAGTTGCACCGGCACGGGCCTGGCGCCCAGCCGCTGACGGATGGAGTCCACGCACATGTCGAAGTCCGCGCCCACCTTGTCCATCTTGTTGATGAACGCGATGCGCGGCACGCCGTGGCGATCCGCCTGGCGCCAGACCGTCTCGGACTGGGGCTCCACGCCCTGGCTGCCGTCGAACACGGCCACGGCCCCATCGAGCACGCGCAGCGAGCGCTCCACCTCGATGGTGAAGTCCACGTGCCCCGGCGTGTCGATGATGTTGAGACGGTGCTCGGTGCCCGAGAAGGGCCCGCGCACGGGCTTCCAGGAGGCGGTGGTGGCCGCCGAGGTGATGGTGATGCCGCGCTGCTTCTCCTGCACCATCCAATCCATCTCGGTGGAGCCGGTGTGCACTTCGCCCATGGCGTGGATGCGGCCGGTGAAGAAGAGGATGCGCTCGGTGAGCGTGGTCTTGCCCGCGTCGATGTGGGCCATGATGCCGATGTTGCGATAGCGCTCGATTCGAGTGGTGCGAGACATAAAGACTTCCCGTTCCCGGCGGAGGAGAGCCCCCGCGGGTTGAAGACAGACACTGGTTGGAAATGGAGGGAGCAGCGGGCCTGGCGAGTGGACGCACGCATGCCCGGAGCGGCCCCTCGGGGCGGCTCAGGACGACGTGAGGACACACGAGGGCCCGGCGGGATCACGGGCGGAGCTCAGACTCCAGGGGCACACGGGAACCAGCCACCCGCGCACCCGGAGCACCGAGTCCGCCTGATCAAATGTCGAGCAGCACCTTGTTGCGGGACAGACGCACGTCCACCGTCGGCGCGGCGACGCGCTCGGACGACACACCCAGGATGGTGGAGACGGGCTTCATGACCTGGACATATTGCAACAGCTTCCCCGTTTGTCAATCCCGCGCGGGTCTGGGCAGCCGACAGTCAGTAGACGATGCAGTCGAACTGCTCAACGACCGCTCTGAATGCTTCCTCGGTGCTCTCGCGTCGCTTGGCGAGGGATGGAGCGTGGAGCGTTACGGCCATTGTGCAGGGAGGATCCCTGTATTGCCCCTCCACGATGATCGGGCGAAAACCTCCCGGCCATTGGACGCTGTTGAGCTCGCGGGCTCGCCTGATGGGGTCAAGGAGGGTGAAGCAGGGCCACTTGGGAAAGCGAAGTGTGGCGGGAGCCGAGCCCATGATGCGGCATCCATCCAGACGGGCCTCGGTGAAGTCGCAGTCCTCAATGGAGCCGTGCTGAAACCCCGGCAGGCTCATGTACTCGGGCCAGTGGCCGAAATCGCACCCCGACAGCCGCCCCTTGAACCGACAGCCCTTCAGCGACGCGGCCAGCCATTGCTGATGGTTCTTCAGTTCCTGCTTCACCTCGAAGGTGCAGTTGATGAAGCGCGCGCCATCGAAGAAGAGACGCGGGGCGGACACCTTCAGCACGAGGGTGCAGTTCTTCATCGTCAGGTTGGGGCCCAGGAAGTAGTGCGCCTCCTTGTCCATCAACTCCAGCCGCTCGTTTTCAATCTCCGTGTTCTCGAAGAGGACGTTACCGAACCGGTCCATGGCCACTATCCCATTTAGAAGGTGCTCCGAGCATCGCTGACCGTCGAGGTCATCAACGTCGGATGTACCCCATAGCATCCAACCTGACGTTGCCCCCAGCAGGGGGCGTGAGGAGGCGGACGTGCTCGACAAATGGCGTGGACTCATGTTGCTGCTGGTGGTGCCCTGGCTGACGAATTGTGTAACCCGCCCCGGGATTCGGCTGGACACGGGCCAGGGGCCGTCCATTGTCTACACGCCTCCGACCTCCGAGCCCCCACCTGTGGAGCTCCACCAGGAGGAGTTCGTCGAGGCTCTGACCAACCTCGTGCTGAACATTCCACTGACACTCTCGCCACCTCGATGGGAGAGACAGGTGGCACTGGCCTCCTGGGAAGGGTCGCGGAACACGACCCCGCCAATGCCGACGAGCCAGTACGCTCGCTTGGAGATTCCGGGCGACCGGCTTCTGCCGCCAAAGAACGCGCCGCCCCCCGAAACGCTGGCACGCATGCGGCTGGCGCTCTCGTTCTCCATGGACACCGTGTGGGAAGGTGCCGCCGTGCCCATCAGCGAGGTGGTCGATCCACTGGCCTTCAAGCTCATGGTCTACACAGCCATGTGCACCTATCTCCTCTCATTGATGATACCCGAGCCCGTGACGAAGGGACTGTCAGCCGTGCTCACGGTCATCCTGGTGGCTTACCTGGGCCTGGGGCCTGTATGGTCCATGGTGAAAGCCGGGTGGCAGATGCTGCACGATTGCGAGCAGGCAACCACCACCGGGGAACTGAAACAAGCGGGCCACCGCTTCGGCCGGGTGTTGGGGGACAACGGAATGCGCGTGCTCCTCCTGTTGGCAACAGCGGCCATTGGCGGCGAAGCCAGCTTCAAGGGGATGGGGCCGAGACTGCCCGGCTTCGGACAAGCCGCACTGGCCTCCCCAATACGTACCGGGGTGATACTGGCAGAGGTGGGGCAGGTGAAAACGGTTGTGATTGGGGCGAAGGAATTAGTGGTGGGGCTCGCGCCCACCGCAGTAGCCACCGCCGCCTTGGGTACAGGCAGTGAAGCACCCACCAACAACAAGAAGGGAAGCCTCACGGGACGGCCTTCACAACCTGGCCCGGAGGCCGATGAGGCCACCCACAGGGGAATCAAGCGCGAGAATGAATCCGCAAGAGTTCTCGCGGAGAACGGTTACCATGTGGAGCAAAACCCCATTCCCAAACCCAATGGCAAGGAACCCGATTACAAGATCAACGGAGAGTACGCGGATTGCATTTCCCCCTCCACGTCGAACGCGCGAAACATTGCGTCGCGAATTAAGGCGGAGAAGATAAACCGGGAACAAGCTGACAGGATCGTTCTGAATCTCGAGGACAGCGGCGTGACTATCGAAGCCATGAGGAAGCAACTGCAAGACTGGCCCATCTCAGGCCTCAAGCAGTTGATCGTCATCAAAGACGGCAAGGTCGTCATGCTTTTTCCTTGAATGCATGTAGATTACATCTTCAGGAGAACCGAATGGGACTCGATTACAGCCTCAAATTCTCGACGGAGATGACGTGGGCGCATGCGCTCGGCTTGCTCACCAAGCAACTGCAGGAGCTGCAATGGAGTCATGAGCACTCATCTCTTTTCAGCGCGGACATCATCATCACGGGAGCTGAGATGGATGAAGAATCACGATCCATCATCGAGGAAGGATTTGCTTTCCGCCCAAATCTGTACGCGGTGTTCCGCTATCCATCCAACCGTGATTACGAAAAATTCGCGCGAACGATGCTACAGGCGACCTTGCTGTTGTTGGAGCATGGACAAGACGGTGTGCTCCTCTTCAACGGAGAGATCATCGTCCTCCAACGTATGGGAGGACAACTCGTCTTCAACGCGGACTATCGCCTCTACAAGGACGAGCGTTGGTTGAAGGAGAACGTCCCCGTGCCCTTCGAGCGGCGTCCACTCCCCTCGCCCCTGCTGTAGACCCCGCTCACGGCCGGGCCGGTTTGACGCGGGGGGTGCCCTCCTCGTGTCCCTCGCGGCTGCGCGGGTGTTCGTCGCGGCTGTCCCGAACCACGCTCACACCCCCCGAGTCCCTCAACACCGTGCGCCACGACCCCTGCGGCGCGAGCACATCCGCCTCGCTCGGCCCCCAGGTGCCCGGCTCGTACTCGTACACCCGGCTGCCATCGTCGAGGATGGGGTCCACCACCCGCCACGCCTCCTCCACGCTCTCCTGGCGCGCGAAGAGCGACACGTCCCCGCGCATCGCGTCCCCGAGCAGCCGCTCGTAGGGCTTCACCACCACCTCGGGCAGCTCGCGCGCCACCAGGTCCACGTCCTCGCCCTCCATCGTGCTGCCCGGCTTCTTCGCCCTCGCCCCGAGCGAGATGCGCACATCGGGTCCCAGCCGGAAGCGCACGAAGTTGGGAGAAGCCATGCTCGGCTCCTCGAAGATGGGCCGCGGTGGGTGGTTGAGCTCGACGAAGACCTCGGTCGCGTCAGTGGGCAGGCACTTGCCGGCGCGGATGAAGAACGGCACGTCCGCCCATCTCCACGAGTCGATGAACAGCCGCACCGCGGCGAACGTCTCCATCTCGGACGTGGGCGACACCCCGGGCACCTGCCGGTAGCCGCGGAACTGCCCGCGCACCACGCTGTCCGGCGTCAGCGAGCGCATCGCCTTGAAGACCCGCGCCTTCTCGTCGCGCAGCGCCTCCGCGGACGAGCAGAAGGGCGCGTCCATGGCGAGCAGCGCGACGATCTGCAACAGGTGGTTCTGCAACACGTCCCGGATGGCCCCCACCTCGTCATAGAAGGCGCCACGGCCCTTGATGCCGAAGCTCTCCGCGAGCGTCACCTGCACGCTGCGCACGTGCTGCCGGTTCCAGATGGGCTCCAGGAAGACGTTGGCGAAACGGAAGAACAGCAGGTTCTGTACCGGCTCCTTCCCGAGGAAGTGATCGATCCGGAAGATGGAGGACTCGGGCAGGTAGCGCAGCAGCGTCGCGTTGAGCTCGCGCGCCGAGGCCAGGTCCCTCCCGAAGGGCTTCTCCACCACCACGCGCGCCTCCTTCAGACAGTCCGACTTCGTCAGCCCCTCCACCACCGTGCCGAACATGCTCGGGGGAATGGCCAGGTAGTGCAGCGGGCGCTGGGCCTTGCCGAGCGCCTCGCGCACCAGGGCGAAGGTCTTGGGATCGCGATAATCCCCATCCACGTAGCGCAGCAGCTGGCACAGGCGCTCGAGCGAGGCCGGGTCATCCTGGCCATGCGCCTTGATGCTCTCGCGGGCGCGCTGCCGCAGCCGCTCCAGGTTCCAGTCCGCCTTGGCCACGCCGATGATGGGCACGGACAGGTGCTCGCGCGCCACCAGCGCCTGGAGCGCGGGGAAGATCTGCTTGAAGGCGAGGTCTCCGGTGGCGCCGAAGAACACGATGGCATCGGACACGGGCTGAGCGCTCATGACTCACTCGCCTCCTTTCTTCTCCAGGTGGCCGCCGAAGGCGAAGCGCATGGCGGACTGGATCTTGTTGGCGAAGTCCGCCTCGCCCTGGCTGGTGAAGCGCGAGTAGAGGGCACTGGCGAGCACGGGCGTGGGCACGCCCTCGTCGATGGCGGCCTGCTGTGTCCACCTCCCCTCCCCCGAGTCGGACACGCGGCCGGAGAAGTCACTCAGCTCGGGATTCTTGCCCAGCGCATGGGCCGTCAAATCGAGCAGCCACGAGCCGATGACGCTGCCGCGCCGCCACACCTCGACCACGTCGGGCAGGTGGAAGTCGTACTGGTAGGCGCTCGGCTCGCGCAGGGGAGCGGTCTCCGCGTCGGCCTTGGGGGGATGGCGGCCCGCGTTGGCGTGGTGGAGCACCGCGAGCCCCTCGGCGTAGGCGGCCATCAGGCCGTACTCGATGCCGTTGTGCACCATCTTCACGAAGTGGCCCGCCCCATTGGGGCCACAGTGCAGCCAGCCCTGCTCCGCGGGAGACGGAGGGCCCTCGCGGCCCGGCGTGCGGGGCGCGGAGGCGACCCCCGGGGCCAGCGCGGAGAAGACGGGCTGCAACCGGTGCACGGGTCCCGGCTCGCCGCCAATCATCAGGCAGTACCCCCGCTCCTGGCCCCACACCCCGCCGCTCACGCCCACGTCCACGTACTGCAGGCCCCTCGCCCGCAGCTCCGCCGCCCGGCGCAGGTCATCCCGGTAATGGGAATTGCCGCCCTCGATGATCGTGTCTCCCGGCTCGAGCAGGGCGGCCAGGTCGCGCAGCGTGTCGTCCACTACGCCCGAGGGCAGCATCAGCCACACCGAGCGCGGCGCGGGAAGCTGGCGCACCAGGTCCTTCAGGGAGGAGGCCCCCACGGCGCCGTCGCGCTGGAGCCACTCCACGCTCTCGCGGCGCACGTCGTGCACGACGCAGCGGTGTCCCGCCCCGAGCAGCCGGCGCACCATCGAGGAGCCCATCCGGCCCAGCCCGATCATTCCCAATTCCATCGCAGTCCTCCCCGCGTGCAGGCCGCCTGGACGCTCACCGTCTGACGGGTACTGCCCTTCACACTGCGCACGCGGCGGCCCTCTGGCAGGACGCTCCTCGGACCCGGGTCCAGGCAGACAGGCGACGAGGTCCGCCGCGTTGCCTGGGGCCCGGCGGCACCCAAGCTTGAAGCCAATGTCTTGGCCCATCGAGGATTACGCCCTCATCGGAGATACGCAGACAGCGGCACTGGTGGCCCGGGACGGCTCCATCGACTGGCTGTGTCTGCCGCGGTTCGACTCGGGCGCGTGCTTCGCGGCCCTGCTGGGGCATCCCGAGCATGGCCGTTGGAAGATCGCGCCCGTGGGCCACCGGGTCCCCCGGGTGAGGCGGCGCTACCGCCCGGACAGCCTCGTGCTGGAGACGGAATTCACCACGCCCGAGGGGGTGGTGCGGGTGGTGGACTGCATGCCGCCGCGCGACCGCACCCCGGACGTCGTCCGCGTGGTGGAGGGCGTGCGGGGCCGGGTGCCCATGCACATGCAACTCGTCATCCGCTTCGACTATGGCTCGGTGGTGCCCTGGGTGACGCGCGAGGCGGGCGAGTGGCGCGCGGTGGCGGGCCCGGACGCGCTCAGCCTCTACACGCCCGTGGCGGTGCACGGCCACCACCTCACCACGGTGGCGGACTTCACCGTCTCCGAAGGCCAGCGCATCCCCTTCGTCCTGCGCTGGCACCCCTCGCACGAGCCCGCGCCCCCGCCCCTGGATGGCCTGGAGGCGCTCGCGGACACCGAGGACTGGTGGAGGGAGTGGTTCAGCCACTGCACCTACCGGGGCACCTGGAGCGAGGCGGTGCGCACGTCGCTGATGACGCTCAAGGCGCTCACCTACGCGCCCACGGGGGGAATCGTCGCGGCGGCCACCACGTCGCTGCCCGAGCGGCTCGGCGGCCAGCGCAACTGGGACTACCGCTTCTGCTGGCTGCGCGACGCCACCTTCACCTTGTACGCGCTGTCACTCGGAGGCTTCCGGGAGGAGGCCGAGGCGTGGCGCTCCTGGCTCATGCGCTCGGTGGCGGGCGACGCGTCCAAGCTGCAGATCATGTACGGCGTGGCGGGCGAGCGGCGCCTGCCGGAGCTGAACCTGGGCTGGCTGCCGGGCTATGGGCATTCGCGGCCGGTGCGCATAGGCAACGCCGCCGTCAATCAGCTCCAGTTGGATGTCTATGGCGAGGTGATGGACGCGATCCACCAGTCGCACCGCATGGAGCTGAGGGATGACCCGCGGTCCTGGGACGTAGCGCTCGTGCTGATGGACTTCCTCGAATCCGGCTGGAAACAGCCCGACTCGGGCCTGTGGGAGGTGCGGGGGCCTCCCCAGCACTTCACCTATTCGAAGGTGATGGCCTGGGTGGCGTTCGATCGCGCGGTGAAGACGGTGGAGCGCTACGGCGTGGAGGGGCCGGTGGAGCACTGGCGGCAGATGCGCGATGCCATCCACCGCGAGATATGCCAGCGCGCCTATGACTCGAAGCGGGGCGCCTTCATGCAGGCCTACGGCTCGGACAGCCTGGACGCGAGCCTGCTGCTGCTGCCCCTGGTGGGCTTCGTGTCACCGAGGGATCCACGCATGGTGGGCACCGTGCGCGCCATCGAGCAGGAGCTCATGTACGGAGGGCTCGTGCGGCGCTACCACACCCACGAGACGAATGACGGCCTGCCGCCGGGGGAAGGGCTCTTCCTGGCCTGCTCCTTCTGGCTCGCGGACAACTACGTGCTGCAGGGCCGCATGAAGGAGGCGGAGGCGCTCTTCGAGCGGCTGCTCGGGCTGCGCAACGACGTGGGGCTGCTCGCCGAGGAGTACGAGCCCTCGCTGCGGCGCCAGCTCGGCAACTTCCCCCAGGCCTTCTCGCACGTGGGACTCATCAACACGGCGTTCAACCTCGAGCGCCACTACCACACCAGCCCCGCGCTGCACCGGCGCGAGAATCACATCGGGGAGCCGGTGGCCGCGGCCCCCGCCCCGTGAGGCCCCGGCTCAGAGCCGGAAGGGCACGGCGTGCACGGGGGGCCAGAGCACGCGGGGCTCGCCCTCCTCGGGGGCAGTGGCGAAGGTGGCGCCCTCGAGCACCTCCTCGCTCTCGAGCGCCTCGCGCAGGGTGCTCAGGGCGATGTCCACGTCCATGACGCGGAAGTAGATGTTCATGCGTCCGGGCTGGGACTCGGCGCCCTCGACCTCGCCGTTGCCCGTCCAGCCGAGCGTGTCGGAGATGACGGACTCGACGGTGTGACGCTTCTCGAAGTCCTGACCGCTTCCCTTTCCCTGCAGGGCGTACTGGACGACGAGCGGCGCCATGGCATCGAGCTCGGGCTCGTCGTAGCCCGCGTCCACGAGCGGCTCGGCCTGCTGGGCGACAACCATGTCCGGGTCCTCGTCGGCGGGCAGGGGCAGCACCTTCTCCTCGCCCGTCTGTCCGACGATACCCCAGTGCACGGTGATGGAATCTTCATGCACCCAGGCTTCCCAGTAGCGCAGGGTGTCGCCTTCCTTCTTGTAGAGCCTCAGCACGGGGGCACTCTACACGCCTTGCGCGGCCGGCGCGGCCCGGAGGGCACGGCGCTCGAGGAGGAAGCCCACGGTCACGAGCACCAGGAAGACGGTGATGATGGTGAGCTGATTGATGGGCAGGACGCCACCGATGTACTGGGTGCGGTAGGCGAACTCGGGATCTGTCAGGGCGGTGCCGGGGAAGAGCAGCGAGCCGGCCTGGGTCACCCAGTAGACCGCCGAGAGGATCGTCCCGACCTCGAGTCCCCTGGCGCCGCGCCAGCGCTTGGACCAGAGGAAGTAGAGGGTGAACACGCCCAGCGCCGTGCCCAGCAACATGGTGTGGGCGTTGTGGAACTTGGCGTGGGGAGGCCAGCGCGGGTTGAAGATGTGGGTCTCGTTCCAGTCCGCCACGTAGGCGCCAATGGCCGCGGAGAGCGCGGAGGCGGAGAGCAGGACGCGTCCGATGGGAAGACTCATGGGCGCGGCAGCCTAGCCCATCAGAAGGCGCGGCCCTGTGCGCCATCGACGGGGAGGGTGGCGCCCGTCACCCAGCGTGCGCCCGAGGAACACAGGAAGACGACCACGTCGGCCACCTCCTCGGGGGTGCCGAAGCGGCCCCAGGGCAGCTCCTCGCGCACCATCTTCTCCACCTTCTCCGGGTTGGCCTGACGGCGGCGATCCCAGCTCCCGCCGGGGAAGAGGATGGCGCCCGGGGCCACGCCATTGACGCGGATGCGGTGGCGCGCCAGGTCCACGGCCATCTCCTTGGTGAGCGCGGTGACGGCCGCCTTGGCCGCGGTGTAGGGGGCGCTGGTGGCGTACTCGCGGCCGAAGATGGAGTTGATGTGCACGATGCAGCCACCGCCCTGGGTCTTCATCTGGGCCACGGCGTGCTGGCTGCACCACACGGTGGCGAGCAGGTTGCTGTCCAGCACGGCCGTCCACTGCCCGGCGGTGGCCACGTCGAAGGAGCCCGCGCCCCCGCTGCCGCCCACGTTGTTCACGAGGATGTCGAGCGAGCCGAACGCCCGCACCGCCGCGTCCACCGCCGCCTGGGCTCCCTCGGGGGTGGCCACGTCGCCCGCGATGGAGGCCACCTCGGCGCCGGAGGCACGCAGCTCCGCCGCCACTGCTTCCAGCCCCGGGGCACCCCGGGCGCTCAGACAGACACGCACGCCCTCTCGTGCCAGGGACAGGGCGATGGCCCGTCCGATTCCCCGACTGCTGCCCGTGACGAGCGCGCTCTTGCCCTTGAGTTCCAGATCCATGGAGGCGCGTTCTACTCCGGCGCGGGCTCGGGGGATGCGCTTTCACTTCTTGCGTGTGGCCTCGAGGATCTTCACGGGCGGGGTGAGCTGCTGACCCCGGGCGGGGGCCTGCTGGATGGCGCGCACCACGTCCATGCCCCGCACCACCCGGCCGAAGGCCCCGAACCCCTGCCCATCCGGGTTGCGCTTGCCGCCGAAGTCCAGCTCGGGCTGATCGCCGATGCAGATGAAGAAGTCGGACACCGCCGAGTCGGGCGTGTCCCGGGCCATGGAGACCGTGCCGTCCTTGTGCCGCAGGCCGGTGACGCTCGTGCGCTCCAGGGCGATGGGGGCGCGCAGCTCGGCCTTGCGGGAAGGATCGGCGCCGCCCTGGATGACCTCGATCTTCACCGGGTTGTTCGGCTGATTGCCGGTCGTCACGGTGCGGTGGAACACGCCGTTCTTGAACAGCCCCGCGTCCACGTAGCCAAGGAAGTTGCGCACCGAGAGGGGGGCATGGGCCTCGTCGAGCTCCAGCTCGATCTCCCCCTTCTCCGTGCGCAGCACCACGTTCACCTTGCCCGAGGCAGGCGCCTTCTCCTTATTCGCCGGGTCGGCGAGGGAAGCGGAGGCAAGCAACACCAGGACGGCACAGCACGAGGACACAATCGACTTCATCGGCAGCTCCAAGTCACGAGGGGACCTGGAGGGCAGTGAAGCGCGGCGGCCCCTCGGGAGGGAAGGGCCGCGCTTGCGCTCAAGGCGCCTTGCCCGGCAGCGGCGCAACCACCGGCACCGGGGGAGCGTCGTCGGCAGGCGGCGAGTCCGGACCCGCGCCGCCGATGGCCCGCTGGGAGCCCTCGTCCTTGGGCTGCTGGAGGGGCACGCCCACGTATTGGACGTTGTCGTTGTTGTCGATGGCGAAGCGCACGAGCGCGCGCAGCACGCGGTTGCGCTTCACGTTGCCCACCACCTGCCGCAGGTCCTCGTACACGGTGGGGTCGGTGATGATGCCGCCCAACGAGCCCTCGCCGCGAGCGACCATGGAGGTGATCTGCTTGATGTCGGCGGCGGCACTGCCCAGGTCGGCGAGCATGCCGCCCGCGCTGCCGTACACGAGCTGGTGCACGGCGCCATCGGGGTTCTTCTTCGCGTCCTCGAGCAACCCGGCGAGCTGCCCCGCGGCGGAGCCCAGCTCCTTGAGGGCGTTGGCACCGTCCTGACCATAGATGAGGGCGTGGGCGGTGCCGTTGCCGTGCTCCACCTCGCCGAGCAGGGACTCGACGTGGGCCACGGCCTTGTCCATGCGCACAGCGGTCTGGGAGGCATTGGCCACGAGCGCGCGCACGTCGCGGCCGGTCTGCTCGTCATAGATGAGGGCGTGCAGGGTGCCATTGCCCTTCTCGATCTCCTCGAGCATCAGGCGCAGGCTGCGCACGCCGGCGGCCACGTCCTGGGCCATCTTGGGGTCGGCGTACGCGGTCACCGCCTTGCGCAGCTCGCCGCTCACGGCCACGGCGTCATCGAGCACCTTGCTCGCGCTGCGCATCATCGCGCTCACGTCGCCGCTGGTCTCGGAGGGAATCTCGCCGCCCTCGGGCAACTCGGGCTGATCCAGGGAGCCGAGCGAGATGTCCACGGCCTTGTCCCCGAGCACGCCGAGGCTCGACAGGCGGGCGACGGAGTCGGCGCGCACGCGCTGGGCGTACTCGGTGCTCAGGCGCAGGCGCACCTCCATGCGCTTCTCGCCGGGCTTGGAGGGGAAACCCACGGCCTCCACGCGGCCGACCTCCAGGCCGTTGAGCCACACGGGCGAGTGACTGGAGAGCCCCTCCACGCTCGCGAAGTAGGCGCGGTAGCTGACCTGCTTCTCGAACAGGTGGGTCTTCTGGCCGATGAAGAAGACGACGATGCCCGCCAGCACGAAGGCCATCGCCACGAAAGCGCCCACCCGGAGGGCGAGCCGTTGATCCTTGGATGTCTGTGTGAAGATGCTCACGACGCCGCCCTCCCCAATTCCTGCCCCCGGGCGTCCAGGAAGGCCCGCACCTCGGGCACCTTGGAACGCCGGATTTCTTCCGTGGTGCCCACCTGGACGATGCGCCGGTTGGCCAGCATGGCGATCCGGTCGGACACCGAGAGGGCACTCACCATGTCATGCGTGACCACGATGGACGTGCACCCGAGCTGCTTCTGCATGGAGCGGATCATCTGATCGATCGTCTCCGTGGTGACGGGATCCAACCCCGTGGTGGGCTCGTCCCAGAGGATGACCTCCGGGTTGGTGGCGATGGCGCGCGCCAGGCCCACGCGCTTGCGCATGCCACCGGACAGGTCCGCGGGCCGCATGTTCTCGATGCCCGGCAGCCCCACGAGCGCGAGCTTCTCGGCCACGCGCTCGCGCACCTGGGCGGGCGTCATCTCCGGGAAGTGCTCGTGCAGCGGGTAGGCGATGTTCTCCCCCACGCTCAGCGAGTCGAACAGGGCCGCGCCCTGGAACACCATGGCCACGTGGCGGCGCAGGTGGATGAAGTCCTCCTCACCCAGCTCGGTGAGATCCTGCCCCTGGAAGAAGATGCGGCCGGAGTCCTGGCGCAGCAACCCGATGAGGCACTTGAGCAGCACGCTCTTGCCGGTGCCCGAGCCGCCAATGACGGTGAGGGTCTCTCCCGCGTACACGGAGAGCATCAGGTCGTCATAGATGCGCTTGGGGCCGAAGGCCTTGCGCAGGTGCTCGAAGCGGATGAGTTCCTCGCCGGCCTGGGGCGGTTGGAAGCGCAGTCGGGGGGAGGGGCGGGAGAACATGGGAGGTGGAGCGCGTCAGAGGGAGAGCGTGAGCTTGGTGATGAAGAAGTCGGCCAGACACACGGTGACGGAGGTGATGGCGACGGTCTCGGTGGTGGCGCGGCCCACGCCCTCGGTGCCGTTCTGCACGGTGAGCCCCTTGAAGCAGCCGACGATGCCGATGATGCCGCCGAAGACGAAGCCCTTGAAGACGCCGGATAGGAAGTCGCTCATGAGGATGACGTCGAGCGCGCCCTTGAAGAACAGATTGAAGCCAATGCCGTATTGGGCGTTCACCACGAGCGCGCCGGCGAGCATGCCGACGACGTCGGCGAGGATGGTGAGCGCGGGGCCGAGCACGAAGCAGGCAAGCACGCGCGGCACCACGAGCTTGCGCAGCGGGTCGGCACCGAGCGCGCGGATGGCGTCCACCTGCTCGGTGACGGTCATGGAGCCCAGCTCCGCGGCGATGCCCGAGCCCACGCGCGCGCCCACGGTGAGGGCGATGAGCACGGGGGACAGCTCGCGAAAGAGCGTGAGCACGACGACGCGGCCCACGGTGTACTGCACGCCGAAGCGCGCGAGGAAGAAGCCGAACTGGAGCGAGATGACGAGTCCGGCGAAGGTGGCGGTGAGCAGGGCGATGGGCAGCGAGCGCACGCCCAGCGCCTCGAGCTGGTAGATGAAGGCGGAGGGCGAGAAGGGCGGGCTGAAGGCGCGGGTGAACACCTGGCCGGTCATCACCGCAAGCGAGCCCAGACGCTCGAGCCGCACGAGCAGGCGGCCCCGGAGCGAGTCGTCCTCACCGGAGGAGGCCTCGGGCGCGGGAGGAGCGGCGGGCGCCAGGTCCACGTCGATGCTCATGAGGGGTTCTCCACGTGGAAGCCGCCCACGAGCGCATCCAGATCCTCGACCCGGTCCTGCATGCGGCCCAGGGGGGCGACATAGGTGAAGTCGTAGACGCAGCGGTCCTTCTTGAGCACGACCAGGAGGAGCTCCACGGGCACCCCATCGAGCTTGGCCTGGAAGTGCGAGCGCAGGGCCTCGCGCTCGTCGACGACCTCGGCGCGCTGCATCAAGGGGACGCGCTCGGTGAAGCCCTCGAGCAGGTGGCGCGTGAGCACCTCGAGCGAGGCATCATCGTGCTCGCGGCAGGTGGAGTTCACGGACAGGGCGTGGCCGGTGTCCTCGGTGAACCAGGCGAGATCATTCTCGGAGAGCTTGACCTGGGACCAGACGGAGGGGAGCGCCCCGACGCGGTAGCGCACTCCGGGCTTGGAGAGCACCTGCTCCTCGAAGCGCACACCGCGGTGGCACCCGAGCGCCAGCAGCAACAGTGATGACAGGATGACTCGATTCGACCTCACGTCGCCAGGGTAGGCACCCCCCTCGAACCCGGTGAGTTGCACGGGAGGGGGAGCTGTTCATTCCTGAGCAGAGGTGGGGGGCGAGCGGGCATAGCGGGGGCATGCCGAGGCGGGTGTTCCGCTGGGGATGGGCGTGCCGATGTTGAGAGACGAACCCTCGACCCCGAGCACGACGCGGGAGGCCCCCGATGGACCTTGGATTGGGACTGTTTGGACTGGGATTGTTCCTGTTATCGATCGCCCTGCTCTATGCCCGGGAGGCGTTCGGGCTGGCGTGGCCGCTCCTGGGGCTGTCGCTCATCTCGATGGGCTTCGCCATGTCGGAGAGCCCGCGGCGGCGGGACGTGGCGTTGGGTGTGGGAGTGGCGTGCCTGGTGGCGGCGCTGGTGAGCCTGGCCTTCGCGGTGTCGTGGTGGTGGGTGGTGGCCACGGCGCTGTTTGGCGTGGCCTACATGGTGTTGTGGGCGGAGTTCCGCTTCGCCTTCTTCCAGCACCTGCCCCAGGAAGCCGGAGGGCGGGCGAACCACGACTCGAGGCACCTCGGCTCGCGTCGGCCGTGAGGGGTGAGGCTACAACCCGCCGGTCTGCCCGAGCACCCAGAGGGTGACGGCGATGGGATCCGGGCAGTCGGAGAGCCGCTGGGCCTCGGCCACGGAGGCCCAGCGGGAGGCACCGCGGTAGATGACCCCGTTTTCCAGGGTGGCCACCCGCGAGCCATTGACCTCGATGTCGTAGCCGTTGCCCCGGCGCACGGCGCGGCCCCGGGGATTGCCCCCCTTGTCGATGGCCACGTCCATGCCGGACCTGCGCACGGTGTATTCGGTGACTCCCGCCTTCTCCACGCGGTTGCCCGTGCACTTGTAGTCCGCGGCGGCGGCGTGGGTGGCCCCCAGCACACAGAGCAGGGCGAGCGGCGACGACCTCATCTTCACGGCGTACCTCCAGGCGATGGGACGCGGTGGTCCCCTGCTGTGGACCCAACGTGACACACGCGTCTGACATGGCGCGTCATCGTGGGGGAGGCGTCTGGGTTCAGGAAGAGGGGGCGAGCGCGAGGAGGGCGTTGATGAGGGGATTGGGTTGGGGGGTGCGGCGCCAGGCGACGTAGAGGGGGAATTGGCGAGCGGGCTCGGTGAGGGGGAGCGAGGTGACGCCGGGAACGCGGGGACCGCGGGGCTCCACGGAGGCCAGGAGGGAGTAGCCGAGCCCAGCGGCCACGAAGCCGAGGATGGTCTCGGCGGAGTCGGCCGCGTAGATGCGCCGGGGGACGACGCCGAAGTGGGCGAGCGCGGCGAGCTGCAGTTCGCGCAGGTAGGTGTCGGCGCTGTAGGTGATGAAGGGCTCGTCGCGCCAGGGCACGGGGGTCGCGGGGCCCTTGAGGGAGGGCCGGGGGCTGGAGGGGACGACGAGGAAGACATGGGTCTGGCCCACCTGCCGTGCCTCCAGGTCGGGGGGGACCTCGGGGAGGTGATCCACGAGGAGGTCGGCCTCCCCGGAGCGCAGGGGGCCCACCGCGGGAGTCTTGGCCTCGAAGAGGGCGACCTCGATGTCGGGCCGCTGTCCACGCAGGCGGCGCAACCAGGGGGGGAGGAGGTGGCGCAGCAGGTGTCCCGAGGCATGGATGCGCAAGCGTCCCCCGATTTCGCCCGAGCGCAGGGAGCGCTCCAGGGCGGGCAGTCCTTCGTAGAAGGGGGCGATGGCGTCGTAGAGGATGCGGCCCTGGGGGGTGAGGACGACGCGGTCCTTGCCGATGCGCTCGAAGAGGCGCACGCCGAGCTCGGCTTCCAGCCGTCGCACCTGCTGGTGCACGCCGGGTTGGGTGATGGGGTAGGGAAAGGCGCGGGCGGCGCGGGCGTACCCTTCACATCGCGCGACCCAGTAGAAGCCCTCGAGGCGCTGGAGCTGAATCATACACGGCAGCTTATCGATGGCCGGGCTCTTCGTTCCATGCGGTTTGCGATGGAGACCGGTAGGGTGTCGTTCATCGGGCGCACCAAACACGGGCGCCCCCGAGCGAACGGAGCGAACCATGTCCCGCCAATCAACCAATGCCTCGCAGGATCACAGTGGAGCCTGGATCGTCCAGACGTGGGCGTCGTTCATCCTGTCGGTGGCGGTGACGTCGCTGGGCATCTACCACCTGCCGGTGGACGGCTGGCAGAAGGCTTTCCTGGGCATGGGGTTGCTCTTCACGGTGGGCTCCACGTTCACGCTGTCCAAGACGGTGCGCGACCAGCACGAGCAGCAGCGGCTGACGGCGCGCATCGACGAGGCGCGGGTGACGAAGCTGCTGGCCGAGGTGGACCCGGTGGTCCTGAAGTAGAGGGGGCTGGTAGGCTGGAGCGCCTTCCCGACCGTGACAGAGGCCCACTTGGAGCGCTTCAAGCAGCAGGGTCAGACGCCGCTGGAGATGGATGACGGGCCCACGAGCGGACAGCACTTCTCGCGCTGCATTCGCTGTGAGACGGAGAATGGCCGGTTCGCCGTCGTGTGCACGACGTGCGGAGCGGATCTGCGAGCCCCGGAGCAGCGGGCGGAGGACGAGAAGCGCGGGCGCGAGCGCGAGCAGGCGGTGGAGCGGGAGCGGGAGGAGATGAGGGTGCGCCAGACGATGCCGGCCGAGCGTCCCACGTGGCCCACCGAGGAGGAGGGAATTCCCCCCGTGTTCGAGCCCTCGCTGGCCATGGGGCTCTTGCGGCGCATCGAAAATCCCACTGCGAGGTGGCTGAGCGTGGGGGGAGCGGTGGGGCTGCCGTTGCTGCTCACGCGAGCGGGGCATGGGCACGGGCCGCTCTGGGTGCTCGGCATGTACCTGGGGGTCTTCGTGGCGGCGAGCTTCGTGCCCAGTGCGTTCTGGATGAGGAGGAGGCGCGACGAGTAGCCCCCGAGCGCGTCACCCGGGCTCGCCGTCCGGTGGAGAGGAAAGCCCGGAGGGGGAGTCGCCGGGAGGAGAGAAGGAGACCTCGCCCGAGCGAACGCCCATCCACAGGGTGTCCTGGGCGGCGGCGGCGCGCACGAGGCTGGCGTCGGTGGTGGTGAGGAAGACCTGGGCGCCGCTCTCGGCGAGGTAGCGCATCAGGTAGGCATTGCGTTCGGGATCCAGCTCGCTCGAGACATCATCGAGCAGGAGCAGGGGCAGGAAGCCCGTGGACGCCTCGAGGTTCTCGATCTCGGCGATCTTCCATCCCAGCACGAGCGCGCGCTGTTGGCCCTGACTGGCGTAGGCGCGAGCGCTGCGCGAGCCCAGGGTGACGGAGACATCATCCGCGTGGGGGCCCACGGAGGTGAAGCCCCGATCGAGGTCTCTTCGGGAGCGGGACGCGAGTGCTTCGCGGAGCGCGTGGGCGAGGGCCGCCTCATCGGCCTGGGCGAAGTCGAGGTCGCCCAGATGAGCGGGGCGGTACCCGTAGGAGGCGGGGTCGGGGGTGCGTCCGATGGAGGCGAAGGTGGCCTGGGCACGGGGCGCGAGCTCGGCCATGAGGGCCCGACGCCGGGCATAGACGCGGGCGCCCGCCTTGGCGAGGGTCTCGTCGTAGGCTTCGAGGTAGACGGAGTCCACCGGGCCGGTGCGCAGCAGACGATTGCGATTCTTCAGGGCCCGAGCGTACTCACGGCTCTCGCGCAAGAAGGCGGGGAAGCGGTTGAAGACGGCGCGATCCAGGAAGCCCCGGCGCGAATCCGGGCCGCCCTTGACGACCTCCAGATCATCCGGCGTGAAGGCCACCACCGAGACGCCGCCGAAGTACTCCTCGAGACTGGGGGCCTTCTTGCCATCCACGAAGGACTGCCGGACGCCGCCGGACACCTCCACGGAGATTTCGCGTTCGGCGCCCTTGAGGAGGAAGCGGCCCGTCACCCGAGCGGCCGGAGCGCCCCACCGGACGAGCTCCGACAACCGGCCCGCGCGCAGGGGCTTGAGTGTCGCGAGGAAGTAGAGGGCTTCCAACAGGTTGGTCTTGCCCTGGCCGTTCTGCCCCACGGCGATGGTCGCGTGGGGGCTTGGCGACAGGGAGACCTGGCCGAGGTTACGGAAGTCCTGGACATGGAGTGCCAACAGGCGCACGGGAGACCTTTCTCCCATCCGTTCAGGTGAGCGTCCAGGTGAAAGCCTATCTCCGGCGACGTTCGGCGGCAGGGCGTCCGGCCGCGGTGCGGGCCAGGAGGACCAGGCCGGGGAGATCCGCCAGATCCTCGGCGAGTGAGGGAGGCGTGAAACCGGAGAGGGAGCGCTCGCGGCCAACGGAGAAGAAGCGCGCGGGCGTCTCACGCTGACCCCGCAGGCGGATGAAGAGGTGCAGCGCGTCGCACAGGAGGTCCATGTCGGGCCCCTGCTCGCTCTTCGCGCGGTGGGCGGCGCGCTCCAGGCGGGCCCAGGCGACCTCCTCGTTCCAGGCGCCCACCGGGCGGGAGTGGGACAAGGAGGCCAGTTCCGCCGCGACCTCGAGCAATCCAGCCCGCCCCTCACTCAGCACGGCCGAGGCGCTCAACCGGGCGTCGGGCGACCCCTCGCGCTCCACCAGCCAGCCCAGCAGTTCGGGCCATTCTCTCTCGGGGGGACGGACGGGAGAGAACCGGGCATCGAGGAGGGTGCGCAGCCGGGAGTTGGCCAGGTCGGTCCAGAAGACGGCATGGAGGAACAACTCGGGACCACTGCGCGGGGTGCGCACGGGCACACGCCTGGCTCGCTTCTCCAGGAAGTCCGTCAGACGTCCCGAGGGATCGAAGCGATTCACACGGCTCCACAAGGCCTCCATCGCCGTGTCAGCCAGGGGCAGGGCGCGTCGGACTTCATCGGCTTCCGCCGCGCTGAAGGGCAAGGCCCCCTCGGGGGAGGGACGCTTGAAGACGCGCTCGAAGATTTCCGCGGCCGCACAGACGGCGCGGAGTTCCGGCAGGTTGCGCGGAAGCAGATCCACCGCCTGAGCCCACGAGCGCCGGCCCAACAAAGGGCCCTCGGCGAGCAGCTCTTCTTCCAGGAGCAGCAGGGCCTCCGCGAGGACAGTGGGCTTGGTGGAAGTACGAAGCCGCTTGGCCACCAACGCAACGAGCGCCTCGCGCAACTGGGACACGTCGGCCAGCAGCACCATGGAAGCGGAGTTCTCGGGCCAGTCCTCCGCCGCCGCCCGCCTGCTGACGGAGGCCAGCGTGAGGTCCACTTCAGGCTGATCGCGGACCACCTCTCGGAGCAGCTCGAGGTTGGAGCGAAGCGTGTCCCGCCAGAAGAATCCCCGGAGCATCAGCCGCAGCGCCCGGTAACGAAGGCGGGCAGCCTCGAGCAGATCCGCGCGGTCCTCGAGCCGCGCCCGTAGGATGTCGGGAGAAGTGGCCACGGTCAGGACGACTATAGGCCCAGCCGGGAGCAATGGCAGGTGGCCTTGGGGCCGGGGGCCGAGGAATCAACGATCGCCCGGACGAGCCCTGAACGAAAGAGAACACCCGGCCCGCCACGGCGAAGCCCGCAAAGGCGAAGGCCCCGAGTCGACACCTTGCGGTGTGGACTCGGGGCCTTCAAAAAAAATCCGGCAGCGACCTACTCTCCCGCGCGGTTTCCCGCGGAGTACCATCGGCTCTGGAGGGCTTAACTTCCGTGTTCGGGATGGGAACGGGTGGGACCCCTCCGACATTGCCACCGGAAAAACAGGACAGTTCATACGAAGGGTAGGGAAATCAACTTCCACTGCGAAGCTCTCGTGCCTTCTTCCGGGCCCGGCGCCGCGCTCTCGCGCTCGCTCGGGCCTCGACCTTGGCCTCGTGTCTCCTGCACCCCCCTGAGGTGGGGCTGCTGAGAGATTGAGGTAAAGTAAGCCTCTCGACCTATTAGTACCGGTTAGCTCAACGTGTTACCACGCTTACACACCCGGCCTATCAACGTCGTCGTCTTCGACGGGTCTTCGGGGCTTGCGCCCGGGATACCTGTTCTTGAGGTCGGTTTCCCGCTTAGATGCTTTCAGCGGTTATCCAATCGACACATGGCTACCCAGCGATGCCTCTGGCGAGACAACTGGTACACCAGCGGTGTCTCCAACCCGGTCCTCTCGTACTAAGGTCAGAGCCTCTCAAGTATCCTACGCCCACAGCAGATAGGGACCAAACTGTCTCACGACGTTTTGAACCCAGCTCGCGTACCGCTTTAATTGGCGAACAGCCAAACCCTTGGGACCTGCTCCAGCCCCAGGATGCGATGAGCCGACATCGAGGTGCCAAACCTCCCCGTCGATGTGAACTCTTGGGGGAGATAAGCCTGTTATCCCCGGAGTACCTTTTATCCGTTGAGCGATGGCCCTTCCATTCAGGACCACCGGATCACTATGACCTGCTTTCGCACCTGCTCGACGTGTCCGTCTCGCAGTCAAGCTCCCTTATGCCATTGCACTCGCCGCCCGGTTTCCAATCGGGCTGAGGGAACCATCGCGCGCCTCCGTTACGTTTTGGGAGGCGACCGCCCCAGTCAAACTACCCACCAGACAGTGTTCCAACTCCCGGTGAGGGAGCATGGTTAGACACCAGAATCCGACAGGGTGGTATTTCACCGTTGCCTCCACCGAACCTAGCGGCCCGGCTTCAAAGGCTCCCACCTATCCTACACAGTCGAACCCTAGTGTCACTGTCAAGTTGTAGTAAAGGTTCACGGGGTCTTTCCGTCTTGCTGCGGGTAAACTGCATCGGCACAGCTATTTCAATTTCGCTGAGTCCCTCTCCGAGACAGCGCGGAAGTCGTTACTCCATTCGTGCAGGTCGGAACTTACCCGACAAGGAATTTCGCTACCTTAGGACCGTTATAGTTACGGCCGCCGTTTACTGGGGCTTCGGATCATCGCTTCACCTTGCGGCTGACGAATCCCCTTAACCTTCCAGCACCGGGCAGGAGTCAGACCCTATACGTCGGCTTCTTGCCTTCGCAGAGTCCTGTGTTTTTGGTAAACAGTCGCTACCGCCATTTCTCTGCAACCTCTCTCGGCTTCGGCTGTACGCCTACACCTGTCAGAGGCCCACCTTCTTCCGAAGTTACGGTGGAAATTTGCCTAGTTCCTTGGAGGAGAGTTCTCTCAAGCGCCTTAGGATTTTCTCCTCACCCACCTGTGTCGGTTTGCGGTACGGACACCCTGTAGACTCCCCGCGGAACTTTTCTTGGAAGCCGAGCATCAGCGACTTGCCCCGTGAGGGGGGCCATGGGGTCTCGGGGATAGCTGCCGCGCCTTTATTCGTACGCGACACCCCTACGCCTTTGGACTGACACAACCACCGGTCAGCTCGCCTAGCTTTCTCCGTCCTTCCTCGGTTCAACGTCTACAAGATGGCGCAGGAATATTAACCTGCTTGCCATCACCTACGCCTTTCGGCCTCGGCTTAGGTCCCGGCTAACCCTGGGAAGATTAACTTGACCCAGGAAACCTTGGGTTTACGGCGAGGGGGTTTCCCACCCCCTTTATCGCTACTCATTTCGGCATCAGCACTCGCAACCGCTCCACCAGCCCTTGCGGTCTAGCTTCTCAGCTGTTGCAACGCTCCCCTACCACTGCATGCACCGGGTGCATGCAATCCGAAGCTTCGGCGCTAGTCTTGAGCCCCGTTACATTTTCGGCGCGGCCTGTCTCGACCAGTGAGCTATTACGCTTTCTTTAAAGGATGGCTGCTTCTAAGCCAACCTCCTGGTTGTCAATGACTTGCCACATCCTTTCTAGTGTTCACTTAGACTAGACTTGGGGGCCTTAGCTGTCGGTCTGGGTTATTCCCCTCTTGCCAATGGACGTTATCACCCACTGACTGCTTCCCGAGCTAACAATTGCTGGCATTCGGAGTTTGGTACGGTTTGGTAATCTGGTGAGACCCCTAGCCGTTCCAGTGCTCTACCTCCAGCATTGAATTACTCGAGACGATACCTAAATATCTTTCGGGGAGAACCAGCTATCACGGAGTTTGATTGGCCTTTCACCCCTACACACAGCTCATCCCAGAAATTTTCAACTTTCATGAGTTCGGTCCTCCATGAGGTGTTACCCTCACTTCAACCTGGCCATGTGTAGATCACCCCGCTTCGGGTTATAATGCACGCAACTCAGTCGCCCGTTTCGGACTCGCTTTCGCTCCGGCTCCACCTATCGGCTTAGCCTCGCTACGTACATTAAGTCGCCGAATCATGATGCAAAAGGTACGCCCTCGCACTGGGTTGCCCCGTAGTGCTCGGACTGCTTGTAGACATGCGGTTTCAGGTTCTTTGGACTCCCCTCACTGGGGTTCTTTTCACCTTTCCCTCGCGGTACTAGTTCACTATCGGTCGCCAAGGAGTATTTAGCCTTACCGGATGGTCCCGGCGGATTCAGGCAGGATTGCACGTGTCCCGCCCTACTTGGGTACCCCGCTCGGCTCCAGTTCGTTTTCGCGTACGCGACTGTCACGCCCTTTGGTCCACCTTTCCAGATGGTTCCGCTAACAAACCAGAGTCCTACCGCGGACCCGCAACCCCGATGCCATTTTCATGACACCGGTTTAGGCTCCTCCCATTTCGCTCGCCGCTACTCTGGGAATCACTCGTTGTTTTCTTCTCCTCAGGGTACTGAGATGTTTCACTTCCCCTGGTTCGCTCCTTCAGCCCTATGGATTCAGGCTGAGGTAACGCGGCTTTCACCGCGCTGGGTTTCCCCATTCGGACATCTCCGGCTCAACGTTCGGTTGGCAACTCCCCGGAGCTTTTCGCAGCCACCCACGTCCTTCATCGCCTCTTGGCACCTAGGCATCCACCGCACGCCCTTAGTAGCTTACTTACCTTAATCCCTCATCAGCCCGCCTCCCGGCGGGTTGCATTGAAACTCGAGACCAAGGTCCAGGCCCCGGCTCTTCGCCGCGGACCCGAAAGAATTCACTTGATGCGTCGTCGTGTCACCGCCAGGCCGCTATCGCAGCCGAGCTGTCACCTCAATCGACGCTGAGAACTTCTCAGCAGAAATTGATTTCTACCCTTCGTATGGACTTGTCAAAGAACGTCTCCGACGTGTTGCGTGTGTCGGTAACTTGTGGAGCTGGACGGGATCGAACCGACGACATCCAGCTTGCAAAGCTGGCGCTCTCCCAACTGAGCTACAGCCCCTGAATGTGTCGCTGTCCCTCCACCTGCCGGCTGTCGTCGCGTCCCCAATCTCCCCGGTGGGAAACTGGTGGGCCTAGGTGGACTTGAACCACCGACCTCGCGCTTATCAGGCGCGCGCTCTAGCCAGCTGAGCTATAGGCCCAGTGGATTTCCAGCTACCGTCTCTTTCAAAGAACCGAGCCTCTTCGCTCGGCCTCTCAAAACCAGACAGCAAACCCTCGACAGTTGCAGAAACGTTGACCTGGTTGACCTAAGGCGGCTTGCACCGCTGGTGCACCCTGTCGCGCCGAAGCGTCGACCGTGCACCCGGTCTCCTTAGAAAGGAGGTGATCCAGCCGCAGGTTCCCCTACGGCTACCTTGTTACGACTTCACCCCAGTTACCGACCACTCCTTGGGCACCTCTTGGTGAGATGACTTCTGGAGCAATCGACTCCCATGGTGTGACGGGCGGTGTGTACAAGGCCCGGGAACGTATTCACCGCAGCGTGCTGATCTGCGATTACTAGCGATTCCGCCTTCATGGAGTCGAGTTGCAGACTCCAATCTGAACTGAGACCGGTTTTATGCGATTAGCTCCCTCTCGCGAGTTGGCAACGCTTTGTACCGGCCATTGTAGCACGTGTGTAGCCCTGGTCATAAAGGCCATGAGGACTTGACGTCATCCCCACCTTCCTCCGGTTTAACACCGGCAGTCCCTCTAGAGATCCGCTTGCGCGGCAACTAAAGGCGAGGGTTGCGCTCGTTGCGGGACTTAACCCAACATCTCACGACACGAGCTGACGACAGCCATGCAGCACCTGTCTCTCGGTTCCCTTGCGGGCACCGCCTCATCTCTGAGGCATTCCGAGGATGTCAAGACCAGGTAAGGTTCTGCGCGTTGCGTCGAATTAAACCACATGCTCCACCGCTTGTGCGGGCCCCCGTCAATTCCTTTGAGTTTTAGTCTTGCGACCGTACTTCCCAGGCGGAGAACTTAATGCGTTAGCTACGGCACCGCGGGGGTCAACACCCACGACACCTAGTTCTCATCGTTTACGGCGTGGACTACCAGGGTATCTAATCCTGTTTGCTACCCACGCTTTCGCGTCTCAGCGTCAGTGACCGTCCAGGTGGCCGCCTTCGCCACCGGTGTTCCTCCCCATATCTACGAATTTCACCTCTACTTGGGGAATTCCGCCACCCTCTCCGGTACTCAAGCTCTGCAGTTTCGAACGCACTTCCTCGGTTGAGCCGAGGGCTTTCACATCCGACTTGCAAAGCCGCCTACACGCGCTTTACGCCCAATAATTCCGAACAACGCTTGCACCCTCTGTATTACCGCGGCTGCTGGCACAGAGTTAGCCGGTGCTTCTTCTCCCGGTACCGTCAAGCCGTTGGATGTTAGCCAACGGGTTTTCGTCCCGGTCGAAAGTGCTTTACAATCCAAAGACCTTCATCACACACGCGGCGTTGCTGCGTCAGGCTTTCGCCCATTGCGCAAAATTCCCCACTGCTGCCTCCCGTAGGAGTCTGGACCGTGTCTCAGTTCCAGTGTGGCTGATCGTCCTCTCAGACCAGCTACCCGTCGTCGCCTTGGTGGGCCATTACCCCGCCAACTAGCTGATGGGCCGCGGACTCATCTGGATGTGATAGCTTGTATACAGAGGCCACCTTTTCCCTCAAGAGCCGAAGCTCCCGGGGGCTTATCCGGTATTAGCCAATCTTTCGACTGGTTATCCCAGACACCCAGGCAGATTATCCACGTGTTACGCACCCGTGCGCCGCTCTACTAGGATTGCTCCATTCGCGCTCGACTTGCATGTGTTAGGCACGCCGCCAGCGTTCGTTCTGAGCCAGGATCAAACTCTCCAATTGAATTTTTTGAAGGGTTGAACCGGCTAGGCCAGGTCCCGGCTAAGGGGTTACCTGACTTCGCTGTGTTCATCAGGGCTCCTGCCAATCGACTCACGCCGACTCGCTGCGGAACCCGTCTCAAGAATTGACTGCGGTTTCCGCAATCTGTCTTCTTTGGGTTTGCTATCTGGTTTTCAAAGACCGAGCCGCTTGCTTCCGGCTGTCCTGCTGTGCTACCGTGTTTCTCAGCTTCACCGCTTTCAACCAGCGGGGCGGCTGTTGTATTCTGAACCGTTTCTGCTGTCAAGCGGCCGTTGCCGCTTCGCTTTTTCGGTTCACCGCGAAGGAGAGCTGCTTTTCTCTTTCTCGGGGGCGCGGAACCTACTGCCGTTCCGCCCTTCGTGTCAACTCGCTTCGTCGACTCGTTTTTTCCCGCCCGCCGCTTTCGTCACCTGCGTGACTTCTTCGGCTTGGGGGAGGCGGCTTCTACCACCACCGCGTTTCGAGTCAACACCGCTTCGTCGACTTCTTATTTCGCTCTGTTGTGCTTCGCTCGGCCAGAGGCTCCCACCGCCAGTGCGGCTTCGCCTTTCTTTCCGAGGGGGCGCGGCTTCTATCGCTTCGCCCCGGATGAAGTCAACCGCCTTCATCCACTTCCTCTTTCCCGTTCGCCGCTGCTGTCGCCTGCGCGACTTCACCGGTTCGTGGGGGCGCGGCTTCTACCACCACCGCGTCTTGAGTCAACATCCCTTCGTCGACTCTTTCTTCCCCCCTTCACCGCTTCGGTCGCTCGCGCGACCTCGCCGGTTCGTGGGGGCGCGGCTTCTACCACCGCCGCGTCTTGAGTCAACAACCCTTCGTCGACTCGGTATTTCGTCTTTCTCGTCCAGGCGTCCCACCGCCAATGCGGCTTCGCTTTCCCGACCGAGGGGGCGCGGCTTCTACCACCACCGCGTCTTGAGTCAACAAGCTCCGCCGCTTTTCTTCTTCCTGCCTGGCCGCGCGGGGCTGGGGGCACCGGCCGCTCTTGGGGTCTCGCCCAAAGAGGAGGCTCCGTCCCTCACGACAGAGAGCTAATGCAGCCCCCAGCTCCGTGCCAACCCCCGTTCAGAAGATCTCGCGAGGCCCGCCAGGCCGTCAGGTCCTTGCTCAAGCCTCCACTCGCTTGAGCACCACGTACCCCGCCGCAGGGAGGTTCACCTTCGCGTTCCCGCCCCCCAGGGTGCCTCCGCCGTTGCCGAAGTTCCCCCCGCCGTATGCCGCGGCGTCGCTGTTCAGCACTTCCTTCCAGTTCCCCGGAGGCAGCGGCAGCGCGTAGCCCTTGAGGTTCTCGCGGTTCATGCTCCCCACCACCAGGTACTCCTCCCCACCCGACTTGCGCGTGAACGCCATCACCGAATCGTCGTTGTGCGTGTACACCCGCTTCACTTCCGCATCCGCGCGGAAGGCCGGACTCGACTGCCGCAACGCGATCGCGTCCCGATAGAAGTGGAAGCTCTGCTTCCTCGTGATGTCCAACATCGCCTCCGTCCGCTGAGGCGCCGGCAGCGCCGCCAGGCTCTCGAAGACCTTCCGGTCCTCCGCCGACAACCCCTGGTACGCCGCGTCCTTCGCTCGCGTCTCCGGCGGCAGCATGAACAGCCGCTCGTAGTCCTTCTTGCGCGCGTCGTTGAACGTCACCTTCTCCCAGTTCCAGTCCTTCCCCAACGACTCCCAATCCCAATCACTGTCCCACGTGGACGGATTGCCCCAACGGAAGTCGTTCTGCGCTCCGAACTCGTCCCCCTGGAAGAACATCGGGATGCCGGGTCCCGCCATCCCAATCCCCGCCGCGAACCTCGCCGCGCCTCGCGACCACTGGTCCGGGAACTCCGTGGGCGTGGCCCCCTCGGCCGTGTTCATCGTCCGCTCCGCGTTCCCCACCTCGTCATGGTTCGAGATGATGGACAGCGCGCTCTTCCACCCGTCCAGCCCCCGCGGGTTCGTCAGCATCGACATGAACGCGTCCATGTCCGTCTTCATCCCCCGCGCCGCCGCCTGGATGATTCCCGGTTTGTCGTTGTCCCTCACCAGCCGGTGCTGGAACTCCGTGTACCACTGCGCGTCGAAGCCCCCTCCCGTGCCGTCCCCCCGCGCCGGCTGCGTGATGCTCGGGTCGTAGTCGAACTGCTCCGCCACCGTCCACGCGTCCGGGTTGTGGAAGTGCACCTGCCGGTTGATCTCCCGCAGCAGCTCCCAGCCGTCCTGGCCCCCCGTGCCCTTGATGGGCTCGGTGAAGTCGAAGCGCAGCCCGTCAAAATGCAGCTCCTCCATCTGCGCCACCGCGTGGTCCACGAAGAACTGCTTCACCTTCGGATTGGAATACGCCGGCACCGCCCCCCACGGCGTCTCCCGCTGCTCGTACCCACCCGAGTCCTGCTCCCAGTTGAAGTACGGGTTGTCCTCGCCCCCCACGTTCCACAGGCCGTTGTAGTCGCCGAACACGTGGTTGTAGACCACGTCCGAAATGACGTTCAGCCCCTTCTTGTGCGCCTCGTCGATGAAGCGCTTCATCGCCTCCGGCCCGCTCACCCACCTGCCATTCTCGTCCTCGAAGCCCAACGCGCTCTCCGTCGCCAGGCTGTTCACCCCGAGGTAGCCCCAGTTGCGCGCCCCCTCCACCTCGTTCACCGGCAAGAGCTCGAGCGTGTTCACCCCCAGCTGCTTGAAGTAGTCCAGCTTCGCCGTCAGGTCCTCCAGCGTCGAGCGGTTCGCGTTGCCCGCCTTCCCCAGGAAGCTGCCCGCGTGCAGCTGGTACACCACCCACTTCGCCTGGTCCTTCTCCCGCGGCACGCCGTCGTTCTTCCACTCGAAGCTCGCCGGGTCCGTGATGACCGAGCCCCGGAACGTCACCCCACTTCCCTCGGTGATTCGGTCGCTCCAGGGATCGTTGATGGGCGCGCCCACTCGCTCCGCGTCGCTCAGCCGCCCATCCCCGTTGCCGTCATGCCGCAGCTTCAACCGCCCCTGGGCGTCCTTCTCGTAGACCTGGAACTCGTAGCGCAGGCCCACCAGCTTCGCCGGGTCGTTCACCAGCGTCGTCCACGCGCCCCCCTGGTGCGTCATGCGGATGCGCCCGTCCGCCTCGATGTTCTTCGACCAGAAGTCGTTGGCCCCCCCGGCCCGCAGCTTGTCCACCAGCGTGGTGTCGAAGTCGCCCAGCCGCGCCAGAAGCTCGTCCTTCTTCAACGTCCTGCCATTCGCGTCCTTCAACACCAGGTACGCCCGCTCCGCGTCTCCATGCTCGTCGATGTCGAAGCGCATCAGCTCCCGCGCTCCCGACGCGTAGCGGTTCACCTCCTGGCCCGTCTTCGCATCCAGGTACATCCGGTCCAACCCCCGCTGCTCCCCCATCATCTCCCGCGCGTAGGGATCCGGCCGCTCACTCGTGGCGCCCGCCGAGTCCACCACCTCGTAGACGTAGGACTTGCCCAGCAGCTCCTTCCACCGGCCCGGCACCTGCGCCGACCAGTTGCCCTCCTCGTCCCGCGTCATCGGGAAGCGCTCCACCCGCCCCTGCCGGTCCGTCACCTTCACCTGCACGCTCCTCGCGCTGCCCGCGTAGAACGTGAACGCCGCGTCCTCCCCCGAACGCCGCGCCCCCATGCGGTGGTACGTCGTCGGCGCGTAGCTGGCCGTGGGCTTCGTCACGTCCAGCTTCAGGTTGTCCTCCCCCATCACCGCCCACTGGCCCTTGCCCGAGGGTCCATCCGCCATCACCCCCCACTCCCAATCGTGGGGCAGGCCGTCGTCGCTCAGCTCCACCGTCACGCCCCACTTGCCCTCCCCCAACGGCTTCATCGCGAGGGGACGCTCGTTCCACTGCGCGCTGTACTTCCCACTCGCGTCCCAGCTGCCCTTCACCTGCAGGTTCGTGAGCTTGCTGTGCGGCCCCGCGTCGTAGACCAGCGTCACCGTGCGCTTCACCGGCACGCTCCGCGGCGCCTTGTTCACCGCCACGGCCGCCGCCGCCCCGCTCGCCCCCTTCCTGGAGAGCGCCTCGAACGAAGACGTGTCCCGGCCCCCCGCCGCCCGCGCCTTGCCCTCCGTCTTCACCCCGGGCAGCACCGTGTTCGCCGGACGAGCACCCCCGGCGCTCCCCCCTGCGTCCTTGAGGCCGGAAGTCCCATTCCTCAGCGAGGGATTGATCTTCGACGTGCTCATGGGGTCCTGCCTCTCGGGTGAAGGACGCGTGCTACATGCGCCGATGTACCCGATTGTCGGAGGCTGTAACCAAGAGTTTCCCCCAAGCGCACCCCAGCGCCTTTTTCAACCCCAGGTGAGATGAATCGTCACAGGGTGTCCGGGACGGAGGGCGTCCGGGTGCTCGAGCCCGCAAAAGCCAAGGGCTCCGAGGAGCCTGCTCCCCGAAGCCCTGGTTGTCGGATGCCGTCCAACCGCTACGGCTCGTTGCGCCGCGGCTCGCCGTCCACCGCGTCCTTGATGACGCGCTTGGCGTCCTCGATCTTCTCCTTCACGTGGCCCTTGAAGGTGTCCTTCTTGCCCTCGGCTTCCAGCTCACGGTCTCCCGTGGCCACGCCGACGGTCTCCTTCACCTTCCCCTTCGTCTTGTCCGTCCACTCACCCATGGCTGCCTCCTCGTGTTCGCGTACAGGACTGACTTCGCCTCGACACGAAGAAGCTAGGTACCCACGGACATGGGGGACAACCGTCGGGGGCTCGTTCGCTCGGCCGCCACGGGGGCTAACGCAGGGCCTGACGGACGGGAAGCCCGACACCTCCCGTCCGCCAAGCCAGCGCCTCCTTACCCCAAGGAGTCCTTTGGAGCCGATCTCAGCTGCAGATCGTCTCGAGCATGATGCGGCAGACCTCGTACGGGTCGCAGTTCGCGGCCGGACGACGATCCTCGAAGTAACCCTTGCCCTCGTTCACCGTCCCCATCGGGATGCGGATGGACGAGCCACGGTCACTGTTGCCGTAACGGAAGACATTGATGGGCGCCGTCTCGTGCAGGCCCGTCAGGCGCTCCACGTTGTGCGCGCCGTACACCGCGATGTGCGCCTCGTGCCGCGCGCGCAGCTTCTCGCACGCCGCCTCGATGACCTTCAGGCCACCCGGCTCGCGCATCGCCTTGGTGCTCACGTTGGTGTGGCAGCCCGCGCCGTTCCAGTCACCCTTCACCGGCTTGGGGTGCAGCGTGGCGCTGATGCCGTAGTCCTCGCCCATCCGGTAGAGCAGCCAGCGCGCGAACCACAGCTCGTCGCCCATCTCCAGCGCCGAGATCGGGCCGATCTGGAACTCCCACTGCGCGGGCATCACCTCGGCGTTCGTGCCGTTGAGGTGCAGGCCCGCGCGAAGACACGCCTCGGCGTGCGCCTCCACCAGCTTGCGGCCGAACACCTCGTCACTGCCCACGCCACAGTAGTAGCCGCCCTGCGGCGCCGGGAAACCCTTCTCCGGCCAGCCCAGCGGACGGTTGCCCTCGAAGAGCGTGTACTCCTGCTCCAGGCCAAACCACGTCTCGTGCGAGGCGTACTTCTCGGACACCGCGCGCAGGGGCGCACGCGTGTTGCTCGGATGGGGAGAGCCATCCTGGTTCATCACCTCGCACATCACCAGCACGTCCGTCGTGCCCGGGCGCAGCGGGTTGGGGATGTAGCGCACCGGCTTGAGCAAGAGGTCGCTCTTCTTGCCCTCGGCCTGGTAGGTGCTCGAGCCGTCAAAGCCCCAGTCCGGCAAGTCCGAGAGGCTCTTGATCTCCGGAACCTCCACCACCTTCATCTTGGAGCGCAGCTTCGCCGTGGGCTTCTGACCGTCGATCCAGATGTACTCCGCCATCACCTTGCGCATGTCGGACTTCCTCCGGCCCTGTCGGGGGGCCTCTTGCTCCTGGACCCGCGAGGGCCCTGATGCCGGAGCTTCATTGCAGATGCGATGCCAGCCGGTTTTCCCGCCCCTGAATCGAGGCAAGTCCGCTGAATCCTTGGGAACGAACCCCTTCAACCCCTCCCCTCCCCCCAGGATTCCTACGTTTTTGTCGGCTCTCCGGCTCCTTCCTACAAAATTGTCGGAACTCTCGACCCCCAAGAAGCCCCACGCCCGTCCACGCCCCTCCTCTTTCCACATCTTTGAGCCTCCACCTACCGCTCGGTCGGTCCATGCTTCTTCGCTTGATTAGAATCCGACGCCCTCGGTCGTGCTGACGCCCGCTGACGGACAGAGATGTGGGCCTCCTCCCTCCAGGAGCCCCCTTCCCCTACCTACAATTTCGTAGCTCCTGGCTTTGGAGCCGACAAAATTGTAGGAAAGAGTCTTTTGACTCTTGGGTCAACCCGAGGGGCTCCCTGGAGAGGCGGTTTTTTCCGGAAGAGGCACGTGGATGGCGAAGCGAGTGGACGAACAGACGGGAGAACACGCGGCCCTGGCGAGCCTGTTGGAGGTGAGCCAGGCGCTGGCGGGGGCGCATGACCTGAGGGCCGCCCTGCACCGGGTGCTCGAGCGCATCGAGCGCTACCACGGGGTGGTGCGCGGCACCGTGACGTTGATGGACCCGGACACCCAGGAGCTCTACATCGAGGCGTCCATTGGTTTGAGCGCCGAGGGCCGCGACGCGCGCTACAAGCTGGGCGAGGGCATCACCGGCCGCGTGGTGCAGAGCGGCAAGCCCGTGGTGGTTCCCGAGGTCAGCCGCGAGCCGCTCTTCCTCCACCGGGCGTTCGGTGGCCGCAAGAGCGGCGCCCAGGAGTACTCCTTCATCTGCGTGCCCATCCTCCTCAACCGCAAGCCCGTGGGCGCCTTCGGCGTGGACCTGCACTACGACAAGGAGCGCGACTTCACCGAGGAGACGCGCCTGTTCAGCGTCATCGCCTCCATGATTGGCCAGGCGCTCGCCGCGCACCAGCTCCTGGAGGACGAGCGCAGGAAGCTGCTCGAGGAGAACACCACCCTGCGCCAGGAGCTGCGCGAGCGCTACGACTTCTCCAACATCATCGGGACGAGCGGCCCCATGCGCCAGGTGTACGAGCAGATCCACCAGGTCGCTCGCACCAACACCACCGTGCTCATCCGCGGCGAGTCCGGCACCGGCAAGGAGCTCATCGCCCACGCCCTGCACTACAACTCCACCCGCGCCAAGAAGCCCTTCATCAAGGTCAACTGCGCCGCCCTGCCCGAAACCCTCATCGAGTCCGAGCTCTTCGGCTACGAGAAGGGCGCCTTCACCGGCGCACAGACGCGCAAGCGCGGCCGCTTCGAGCTCGCCGAGGGCGGCACCCTCTTCCTCGACGAGATTGGCGAAATCAACCTCGCCACCCAGGTGAAGCTCCTGCGCGTGCTCCAGGAGCGCGAGTTCGAGCGCGTCGGCGGCACCGAGACCATCAAGACCAACGTGCGCCTCATCGCCGCCACCAACAAGGACCTGGAGACGGCCATCGCCGAGAAAACATTCCGCGAGGACCTCTACTACCGCCTCAACGTCTTCACCCTCTTCATCCCGCCCCTGCGCGAGCGCAAGAGCGACTTGCTGCTGCTCGCCGACCACTTCGTCGCCAAGTACGCCCACGAGCACGGCAAGAACATCCGCCGCATCTCCACCCCCGCCATCGACATGCTCGTGAGCTACCACTGGCCCGGCAACGTGCGCGAGCTGGAGAACATCATCGAGCGCTCCGTGCTCGTCTGCGACGGCAACGCCATCCACGGCCATCACCTGCCGCCCACCCTCCAGACCGCCGAGGCCTCCGAGACGACCAACAACACCTCGCTCGCCGACGCCGTCCAGCAGTTCGAGAAGGACCTCATCCTCGACGCGCTCAAGACGACCCGCGGCAACCGCGCCAAGGCCGCCCGCCTGCTGCGCACCACCGAGCGCATCGTCAATTACAAGGTGTCCAAGTACGACATCGACTGCTCGCGCTTCCACACCTGAGCCCTCTCTCGAGGGCCCCTCGGGGGGCGCTCAGTTGCGCCGCCTCGGGTCCGCCAGCGCCCGCTCCACCTCGCGCATCAGCTCCTCCTCGCCGCCCCCCCTCGGACGCACCGCCGCCGCCCCCGGGTCCGACGACCACGGCCCCACCGAGTCCACCGCGAGCTGCGAGGCCCGCTCGGTCAGCTTCTGGATGCCCTGCGCATCCAGCACGTTCGTTGGATCCAGTTGATCCAATGGCGTCTGCTCCAGCCGCCCCAGCGACAGCCGCTCCAGCCAGAAGCCCAGGAGCTCCGTACCCACCTCGATGCCCACATGGTCGATGAAGAGGCCGCGGTCCGCCACCAGCTCATCGAAGTTGAACGTGCTCACCGACTGCGCCAGCGCGCACGCGAAGCGCTCCTCCAAGAGCGCCTGCACCTGGCCAGGCTGGTTCGCCCTCGCGCACCCCACCTCCCGCGCCACCCGCAGCACGCCCGCCTCGTCGCGCGGCACCTTCACCAGGAACGTGGCCCGCAGGTCCACCCGGATGCCGTCCCGGCACGACAAGCCCTGCCCTCCCCGGCGCTCCACCACCACCTTGCGCACCGACAGGTCCAACACCTCCGTGCGCTCCACCACCGGCCACACCCACGTGCCCCCGAAGCGCACCCGCGTGGGCTCGCCTCCGCGCACCAGCACCAGGGCCTCACCCTCCCGCGCCCTGCGGTAGCACCCCAGCACCAGCGCGCACACGCCCGCCATGCCGAGAACAGCGCACAGGACGACGGTTTCCACGGTGAAGCCACTCCTGGGTAGGCAGGCCGAAGCCCAATCCATCACGTCTCCCCCTCCCCGCGCCAGAGGGGGGTCCTCCCAGCCTCGCTCGCCTACTCGTCCTCGTTCTTCCGGCGCTTGAGCGCCTTCTGCAGCTTCTTCATCTTCTCCATCGCCAGGCCCCGCTTGAGCCCCGACAGCAGGTCCACGAAGACAAAGCCATCCAGGTGCCCAATCTCATGCTGCAGCACGTGCGCGAGCTTCCCCTCCGCTTCCAGCTCGTGCCACGCCCCCGTCCGGTCCTGGTACTTCACCTTCACCTTGTGGAAGCGCGGCGTCTTCTCGAAGAGGTCCGGCACCGACAGGCACCCCTCCTCCAGCGTCACCTGCCCCGACTTCTCCAGAATCTGCGGGTTGATGATCTCGAAGAACGTCCCGTCCTCCCGGCCCACCCAGGACAGGCGCAGGGGCACCCCAATCTGGTTGGCCGCGATGCCAATCCCCTCCGCCTCCTTCATGGCCTCGAACATCTCGTCCAGCAGCTTCGTGAGGCTCTCCCCGAAGTCCGTCACGGGTTTGGTCGGCGTGCTGAGAACCTTGTTCGGCCAGATGACGATGTCCCGAGCCATGTGGTGTGTCTCTCCCTGAGAGGGTCGCGCGTGGAAACGTCCTTGTACACCGCGCCCGCCTCCCCGCCAGCCCCGAGTGACACGCCTTGTTTCCCATCCGCCGACCGCCCCGGCCGGGCCCTCAGCGCCCCGGGGCGGCCGGCGGCTCCCCCTCCCGCAGCGCCTCCTGGAGCAGCACCTGGGTGTCCAGCTCCGTGCGCCGCACCTCGCTCGCCCGCGCGAAGGCCTCCTTGTACCCCCCCGCCACGAAGGCCTGGAAGTCCGTGGTCGCCACCCGGTAGCGCCCCTCGGGCCGCACCGGCTCCTCGCCCGCCCCCGGATCCGCCGCGTCCCTGAGCACCCTCAAGTCCTCCACCCGCCCCCCTCGCACCCGGTAGCTCACCCCACTGCGCTGGCTGTAGCCGTCCGTCCCCCGCTTCGACTCGCTCAACTCCACCCACTCCGCCAGCTGCTCCCCCGTCATCTCCGCCGTCACCAGCACGTTGCGGTACGGAAACGCCCCCTCGAACGCCTCCCGCGTCACCTCCCCCGCGGGCAGCCCCGCCCGAAACCCCGCCGCCGTCGCGAAGAACGCCCGCGCCCCCGCCGCCCGGCGCCACACCTCCGTCGCCCAGGTGCCCACCTCCGCCTCCCCCTCCGTGAGCCCCTCGTCCCTCAAGGGCCTCGGCAGCCGGCCCACCCCCGCGAAGCGCTCCGGCCGCTTCTCCCGCAGCGCGCGCCCCAACTCCTCCACCCTCGCCGCCGTCTCCGCGTCCTCCGGCCGCGCCCCGTCCATCTTCACCAGCCCCCCCTCCACCCCCACCAGCCGCCGGCCCTGGAAGCGCAACCGCACCTCGGAGACGTACGCCAGGTATTGGTAGGAGGACACCGTGTACGTCCTCGTCCCCGGCACCACCCGCAGCTCCTCCCGGGCATGCGAGTGCGAGCCGAGGATGAGATCGATGCCCGGCACCGCCCGCGCGAGCGCCTCGTCGTCCTCGCGCAGCTGATGGCCGATGAGCACCACCGCGTCCACGTGCTCGCGCTCGCGCAGGGCCTCCACCACCGCCCGTGCCGTCTGGGTCGCGTCCGTCCACCGCGTCCCCGGGGGCAGATTCTCCGCCTTCACCAGCCGCCGCATGTCCGGCCCCGCCACCGCGAAGAAGCCCAGCCGCACGCCCCCCACCTCGCGCACGAGGTAGGGCCGCCCCTCCACCTGGAAGTGGGGCGAGCCGTCCGCTCCCACCAGGTTCGCGCACAACACCGGGTAGTCCACCGCCGCCCGGCAACGCGCGAAGGCCTCCGCCCCGTAGTCCAGGTCGTGGTTGCCCAGCGCCATCATGTCCAAGAGCCCGTTGAACCAGGGCCACTCCACGCACCCGTACTCGTCACTCCACACGGGCACGCCCCTGTTCACCCAGTCGCCCCCGGACACCCCCAGCGTGTCCGGCCTCGCCTTCGCCTCCCGGAAGTACGCCAGCGCCCGCGCCACCCCTCCCTGGCCCGGCTCCCCCTCCGAATAGAAGCGCTCCGCGTGCGAGTGGTAGTCCGTCATCCCCACCAGCGTCACCGTGTGTGTCGTCTGGCAGGCGGGTAGCAGCAGGAGACTCGAGAGCAGGGCGCGGCGCTTGTCCATGCGCGCCCCTTCACACCCCCTCCCCTCGGACGTCAAGGAGGCCCGGGCCGCCTACTCCCAGGATAACAGGTACTCGCTGTCCAGCACGTCCACGCGCGAGCCCACCACCTCCACCCCGCGCGCCTTCGTGGACTCCAGCACGGCCCGCAGCAGGCCCTCGTGGAAGGCGCACGGCATGAAGTCGCGCTGCATGGTGAGGCGGCCCCGGCTGAAGCCCTCCCACGACACCGAGCGCTCCCCGTGATTCACCGCCGACCGGTACGCCGAGGGCAGGTTGCCCACCAGCCGCCGCGTCTCGCACCGCGACAGCAACAGCAGCGCCTTGCCCGCCGCCGACGCGAGCAGATCCGCCGCCGCCCGCTGCCCCAACAGCCGCTGGGCCGCGTCCCAACCCCCACACCCCGGCGCCAGCTCCCACGCCGCCGCCGCGTTCACCCGCATGAAGGCGCTCAACGGATAGTTGAAGAACTCCATGAAGCGCGGCTCGCCCCCCGCGTCCACGCAGCGCAGCATCGCCGCCTCCCCCGCCCACGTGCGCACCGCGTCCAGCGTCCCCAGGAAGAGCGAGCCCCTCACCGTGTCCGCGGGGATCGACAGCGCCAGGCGCCGTGCCAGGTCCTCGGCCGCCTCCACTCGCACCGGGCCCACATCCACCGCACAGGCACTCGTCTGCATGACACCACCCCTCCCGCCAAAGGACGCCAGGCCGCACGCCTTCGACACCCCACCCTAACCACGTCCCTCCGAACCGACAGGGGGCCCCCCTCGCTCCTCCACGCTTTTTCCCTCACACCCCATCTTCCCTGGACCCTCGCCCACCTCCAGCGCCCACCACGCTACACTTCGCGCCAGGCCCACCCGCTCCAGACGGGCCTCCGGAGGTGACCGCCCGGCCAGCCAGACCCCTGCCCGCCTCGACCGTACGTCCCTGGACAATGTTGGTCTTTCTTGATTTTTCTGGAATCACCACCCGGGTTTCACGTTTGACGCGACGGAGCCCCACCGATGACGTCTCCGAGCGACCCTTCCGCCCCCCCGCCCAGCGAACGCAAACCCCTCCACGTCCAGGTGGTCACCCAGCCCGCACTCCAGGGGTGCTGGGCGGTCAACATCAGCGAGACGGGAATCGGGCTCATCGCCACCCCCTCGGGGCCCGAGGAGGGGCCGCGCGAGGGCGAGGACGTGGAGATGGCCTTCACGCTGCCCGACTCGCGCGCGCGCGTGCAGGTGCGCGGCGTGGTGCGCTGGCGGCATGATCCGGTGGAGCGGGACGAGGGCGGGGTGACGGCCCTGGGGGTGAGCTTCCACGGCTTCGAGGGCGCCGATGGGGTGAAGCTCAAGCGCTACCTGCTGGATCATCAGCTCTACGTGGCGGTGGTGTACGCGGAGGAAGCGGAGCTGCGGGGGCTGCGCGCGGCGCTGGAGAGCCACGTGCGGCTGCGCTTCGCGTACTCGGCCGAGGAGGTGGACACGCTGCTGGGCCGGGGAGACATCAGCGCGCTGCTCGTGTGCGGACGGGACGAGGCGCGCGCGGTGGCGCTCGTGGAGCGGCTGGCGATGCGGCGCGCGGAGGCGGACCCCACCGGCGCCGGGCCCGCGAGCGACCTGTCCCCCCGCATCCTCTACTGCGCTCCGGCCATGCCCACGCGCCTGGTGGAGCTGTTCAACCAGGGGAAGATCTTCCGCGCCCTCACCCCCCCGTGCGAGCCCGTGGCGCTGCGCCAGGCGGTGCTCCAGGCCAGCCGCGAGCTGGGCCTGCGCACCGAGCAGCGGCGGGCGGCGCTGGAGCTCGAGCGCAACCTCCTGCGCGAGCGCGCGCGCGAAGCCCCCCGGCTCGCCACCAACACGGGCGTGGCCAACGAGCCCGGCTTCCGCAGCCCCGCCATGCGCCAGGTGCTGGAGATGGTGCGCGTGGCCGCTCCCCACCGGGTGGCGGTGCTGCTGCAGGGCGAGACGGGCACCGGCAAGGAGGTGCTCGCGCGCGTCATCCACCGGCTCAGCGGACGCTCCAGCCAGCCGCTCGTGGTGCAGGACTGCGGCACCCTCACCGAGACGCTCCTGGAGAGCGAGCTGTTCGGCCACGTGAAGGGCGCCTTCACCGGCGCCGTGGCGGACCACCCCGGCCTGTTCGTGCTCGCCGACGGGGGCACCATCTTCCTCGATGAAATCGAGAACACCACCCCCACGCTCCAGTCCAAGCTCCTGCGGGTGCTCGAGAGTGGCGACGTGCGGCCGGTGGGCGGCACCCAGGTGCGCCGCGTGGACGTGCGCATCATCGCCGCGAGCAACCGCGATCTCGCCGAGGAGGTGCGCGCCAAGCGCTTCCGCAGCGACCTCTTCTACCGCCTCAACAGCTTCATCGTGGACCTGCCCCCCTTGCGCGAGCGGCCCGAGGACGTGCTGGACCTGGCGCACTACTTCATCGCCCACTTCAACCGCACCCTGCGCCGCTCGGCCACCGGCCTGTCCGAGGACGCCCAGCAGGTGCTGCGCTTCGCGCCGTGGCCCGGCAACGTGCGCGAGCTGCGCAACTGCATCGAGCGCGCCGTGCTGCTGTGCAACGACGACGAGCCGGTGTGCGCGCGCCACCTTCCCCCCTCGCTCTCCGCGGGCCTCGAGAGCGCGCGGCGCCAGGTGCGCAGCGGCGGCGCCAGCTCCCTGCGCGAGCGCCTGGAACAGCTCGAGAAGGAAATCATCCGCGAGGCGCTCGAGAGCCACGGCGGCGTGGTGCGGCGCGCCGCCGCGGCGCTGGAGATGGATCCCGTGACGCTCGGCCGCCGGGTGCGGCGCCATGGACTGCAGGCCAAGGAGCCGTGAGGCCCCACGCTCGCGGGCTCTCATGCGCTCCATGACCAGACGTCATGCCACCGACAACCCCCTGGGTCTTCCCGTCCCCTGGCTTTGCATGCGTCTTCGCTTCATGACAGCGTGAACCCCCCACCGCTCTCGTGCCCAAGCCCAAGCACATCGTCCAGACCTGGAGTCCCCTCCACGCCGGGGCGGCGTTCGCGCTGCTGTATGGGCTCGGCACCTGGCTGGGCATGGGGCTGTCCCCCCAGCACGAGCAGCTCTCGGCCATCTGGCCTCCCTCGGGCGTGCTGCTCACGGCGCTCTTGCTGGCGCGCTGGCGCGACTGGCCCGTGCTGCTGCTGCTGGCCGTGGTCGTGGGGCCGTTCACCAGCATGCCCGGACACTGGCCCAACACCCGCACCCTCCTGATGTCCGCCTGCAACGGGCTGGAGGTCTTCGTGGGCGCCTTCCTCCTGCGCCGCTACGCGGGCCTCAACCCCTCGCTCGGGCGGGTGCGCGACGTGCTCGCGCTGCTGGCCGTGGCGCTCGTCAGCCCCGTGCTCAACGCCACCCCCGGCGTCACCCTGCTCGCCCTCCACGGGAAGATTGACTGGGAGCAGTGGTGGCCGCAGTGGCGGGTGTTCTGGGTGGGCGACGCCATGGGCCTGCTGCTGGTGACGCCCCTGCTGCTCACCTGGGGCATGCTCGACCAGGTGTGCTGGCCCCGCCCGCGCGCGCGGGAGTTCGCCGTGCTGCTCCTGGGGCTCGTCTCCACCCTGCACCTGGGCTTCCACTGGATTCCCCATGGAATCAGCCCCCACCACCCCATCACCTACACGGCCTTCCCCTTCATCCTCTGGGCGGCGCTGCGCTTCGAGGCCCGGGGCACCAGCCTCGCCCTGCTCGCGCTCGCCGCGGTGTCCATCCTGCACACCATCACCGGCAGCGGCCCCTTCGTCCTGGAAGCCCACGGCACCGCCTCGCCCCGCGCGAGCCTCATCTACCTCCAGTCCTTCCTCGCGGTGATCGGCGCCTCGGGGCTCCTGCTCGCCGCGGCGGTGAGCGAGCTGCGGCGCGCGCGCGAGAAGAGCGAGCGGCTCAACGAGGAGCTGCGCGCGTCACTCGCGGAGCTGGCCGCCGCCCAGCGCGAGCTCGTGCACCGCGAGCGCATGGCCGCGGTGGGCGAGCTGTCCGCCAGCGTGGCCCACGAGGTGCGCAACCCCCTGGGCGTCATCGCCAACGCCGTGGCCGCCCTCACCCGCAACGCCCAGCCCGACGCCAACAGCACCACCTGGGAGCTGCTCGGCGCCATGGGCGAGGAGGTCGGGCGGTTGGATCTCCTCATCACCGGCCTGGTGGACTTCGCCCGGCCCCTGGAGCCGCAGCTGATGACCCAGCCGCTCGGCCCCGTGGTGGAAGGGGCGCTGGAGTCCGCGATGAGCACCGAGCCCCGGCCCAGCACCCTCCAGGTGTCGCGCGCGGTGGATCCCTCGCTGCCCGACATCCCCCTGGATGCCCAGCTGCTGCACCGGGCGCTCCACAACCTCTTCCTCAACGCCCTGCAGGCCATGCCCAAGGGGGGCTCGCTCCACGTGGAGATCACCCACTCGGTGAAGCCACCGGGCCCGCCCCATGCCCTCGTCACCATCACCGACACCGGCCCGGGCATCGCCCCCGAGGTGATGCAGCGCCTCTTCGATCCCTTCTTCACCACCAAGGCCCTGGGCACCGGCCTGGGGCTGCCCATCGTGCGCGCCATCGTGGAGGCGCACCGCGGGCAGGTGGAGGTGAACAGCACCCTGGGGCAAGGCACTACCCTCACCCTGCGTCTGCCGCTGTCCTCCACCTCGCGCGGCTTCACGACGACCGAGCTCCCCACTCGGAAGGGAAGCGAAGTCCCTCCCCCGCCGGGAGCCGAGGCCCCTCCTCAGAAGGGAATGTTCTCGTCGTCGTTCCCGCCGCCGCCGTAGTCATCGTCCCCGTGCGGGGGCGGCTCGTGCCCGCCACCACCGTCGCCGCCCCGCTGCCGGGCGATCTCCGCCTCGATGGAGGCCAGCAGCGCGCGCTCGCGGTCGTGCCAACGCGACTTGCTCGGGTCACCCAGCGAGCGCCGGGCGCCATTGGCGTAGTACTCCAGGTCCTGCATGGTCGCGCCCTGGATGGGCGCCCCCTTGCTGCGGCCATAGTTGGGGAACACCGATATGTCCCCGCCGCCGCCACCACCGCCTCCGCCACCGCCCGAGGAATAGGCGCGCCGGGGCGCCGCCGCTGGAGCCGCGTCGGGAGACGAGCCGATGCTCAGCTCCCCCAGCTTCAACGAGAAACCCTCACCGTTGCGGACCGCCGTCCCCACGCGCACCTGTTCCACTCGCCCATCCGGGCGCCGCACTGCCACCGTCACCGGAAACTGATCGCTCATGCCCGCCGGAAATCACCCCTGGACCGAGGTGTCAATGACTCGCCAGGGGGTGACACCCTCGCCACCCCCACCGCCGGGCATCCACGCGCTCAGTGCAGCGGCGCGACCGCGTCCTTGGCGCCCTTCTTGCGCACCCACACCTTGGGCTTGGGCGGCTCGGGACGCACGGGCGTGGGAGCCGGAGCGGGCGCCTGCTCCTCGCGCGCCTTCGAGGCCGCGCGGCCCCGGGGCAGCACCACCTCCGCCACGGACTGGGACGCGGCATCGTCCACCCAGCTCGCCGGGCGCCGGCCGCTCTTCACCAGCAGCCGCAGCTTCTGGTAGTGCGCCGAGCAGTAGCCCTTGGAGCGCGCCGGACGCTTGCACCCGATGACGGCGCAGCGGCGGCCTCCCTCGCTCACGCGCGCGCTCGGAGCCTCGGCGGCGGCCCTCGCCGGAGGACGCCCCCGGGGCGCCGGCACGGGACTCGGAGCGGGCTCGGACTTCTCGGGCTTGTAGACGGGCGCCGCGGTCGTCGGCAGCGCATAGCGGCTCGTGGGGTAGGACAGGGGAGGCCGGGCGGGCGACGCCGGAGCCGCGGGCGGAGGCGGAGGCGCGGCCTGCTGCCGGGGCGCGGGCGCGGCCTGCTGCCGGGGCGCGGGCGCCGGAGCGGGCGCGGGCGGAGGCGCCACGGGCTGCTTTCCCCGGCCCTGGATGGGAAGTCCAATGCCCGGCAGCGCCATCTGCAGCGTCTGCATCCGCGTGGCCATGGGCGCCAGCCGGTGGATGATATCCACGATCTCGGCGATGACGCCCAGGCGCTCATCCATCCGCGCGATGGCCTTGTGCATGGGTGCCAGACGGGTCTTCAGCTCCGCCTGCACCATTTCCCGCAACGGTTTCTCGATCGACATACACGCCCATATGCCACCCCGGCGGCCCCACCGCCAGTCCGACCCGTCTTATCGAGTCACTCTGTCGACCCGGCCACGCCCCCCGGGCGAATCCTGCGGCACTCCGCGTCCGCTTGGGGCATGGTCCTGGCCCAAATTCAGGAGTCTCAAGACATGCCACACGATCCCACCGATTGGCTTTGCATCAATACCATCCGCACCCTCGCCATGGACGCGGTGGAACAGGCCCACTCCGGCCACCCGGGCGCCCCCATGGCGCTCGCCCCCGTGGCCTACCAGCTCTGGCAGCAGGAGCTGCGCTACGATCCCACCCAGCCCGTCTGGCCCAACCGCGACCGGTTCGTGCTCTCCAACGGGCACGCCTCCATGCTCCTCTACGCGCTCCTGCACCTCACGGGCGTGCGCCGCATCACCGGCGAGGACGAGGTGTCGCAGGAAGTGGCCGTCTCGCTCGAGGACATCAAGAAGTTCCGCCAGCTCGACAGCTCCACTCCCGGCCACCCGGAATACCGCTGGACCAGCGGCGTGGAGACCACCACCGGCCCCCTGGGCCAGGGCGTCTCCAACTCGGTGGGCATGGCCATGGCCAGCCAGTGGCTCGCCAACCACTTCAACCGCCCGGGCTTCGAGCTGTTCGACTACGACGTGTGGGCCATCTGCGGCGACGGCGACCTGATGGAGGGCGTGGCCAGCGAGGCCGCCTCCGTCGCCGGCCACCTGAAGCTGTCCAACCTGTGCTGGATCTACGACAGCAACCACATCAGCATCGACGGCAGCACGGAGCTGGCCTTCACCGAGGACGTGGGCCGGCGCTTCGAGGCCTACGGCTGGCGCGTGCTGCGCGTGGCGGACGCCAATGACCTGGAAGCGCTCTCCAGCGCCTTCCGCGCCTTCAAGCAGGAGCGCGGCCAGCCCACGCTCATCATCGTGCACTCGCTGATTGGCTTTGGCGCGCCCAAGAAGCAGGGCACCGCGAGCGCCCACGGCGAGGCCCTGGGCGAGGCGGAAATCAAGGGCGCCAAGAAGAACTACGGCTGGCCCGAGGACGCGAAGTTCCTCGTGCCCGACGGCGTGCGCGAGCGCTTCGCCCAGGGCGTGGGCGCGCGCGGCCACAAGCTGCGCACCGAGTGGGAGGCGAAGCTCGCCGAGTACAAGAAGCAGCACCCGGAGCAGGCCGAGCAGCTGCAGCGCATGCAGCGGCGCGAGCTGCCCGAGGGCTGGGACAAGGAGCTGCCCACCTTCCCCGCGGACCCCAAGGGCGTGGCCTCGCGCGAGTCCAGCGGCAAGGTGCTCAACGCCCTGGCGAAGAACTACCCGTGGCTCGTGGGTGGCTCGGCGGACCTGAACCCCTCCACCAAGACGTACCTGACGTTCTCCGGCCCCATGCGTCCGGGGGACCTGTCCGGGCGCAACATCCACTACGGGGTGCGCGAGCACGCCATGGGCGCCATCACCAATGGCCTCGCCCTCAGCCGGCTGCGCGCCTACAGCGCCACCTTCTTCATCTTCAGCGACTACGAGCGGCCCGCCATCCGCCTGTCGTCCATCATGGAGATTCCCTCCATCCACATCTTCACCCACGACTCCATCGGCGTGGGCGAGGACGGCCCCACGCACCAGCCCGTCGAGCAGCTCGCCAGCCTGCGCGCCATTCCGGGCCTCATCGTGCTGCGCCCCGGCGACGCCAACGAGGTGACCGAGGCGTGGCGCGTCATCGCCCCGCTCAAGCACCAGCCCGTGGTGCTCGTGCTCACGCGCCAGGCGCTGCCCACGTTGGATCGCACGAAGTACGCCCCGGCCTCGGGCCTCGCCAAGGGCGCCTACATCCTCGCCGACAGCGAGGGCACGCCGGACGTCATCCTCATCGGCACGGGCAGCGAGGTGCAGCTGTGCGTGGAGGCGTACGAGAAGCTCAAGAGCGAGGGCGTCAAGGCGCGCGTGGTGAGCATGCCCTCGTGGGAGCTGTTCGAGCAGCAGGACGAGGCGTACCGGGAGAAGGTGCTGCCCCGCGCCGTCACCGCGCGCGTGGCCGTGGAGCAGGGCTCGGCGTTCGGCTGGGAGCGCTGGGTGGGCCTGAGCGGCAAGGTCATTGGCATGCGCACCTTCGGCGCGTCCGCCCCGCTGAAGAACCTGCTGCAGAAGTTTGGCTTCAGCACGGAGAAGGTCCTCGAGGCCGCCCGTGAGGTGATGAAGTCCGCGAAGCGCTAGTCCCCCCGGGGCCGCGGGAGTCCTCCCCCGCGGCCCCGCCCCAATCCCAGGCAACCCCGGGCTCAGCCCGAGCGGACGCCAGGGGAGCGACCACCTCCCACCCGGCTTGACCCGTCCTGGCAACCTGTCCCCAGGTGCCATCGATGTAGGTCGTGAGGATGTTGTGTCGGGAGGAGACTGACATTGTGGTCTGAAGACAAGACAGACGCGCTCAGCCCCCGGGGCCTCCCCCCACCCGATTCGCTCGCGGACGCCGCCCATGGGTGAGCTGGCGACACTGCTCGAGGAGCGGCGCGAGGAGTTGCTGCGCCGCTGGAGCGAGGCCCTGCACCGGAGCCCGCCGCATCCCCCCCCCGGGGCGCTGCCCTCGCCCTCCGAGCTGTCCGAGTTGTTCCACGGACTGACTCACGCGCTGGGCGAACACCCGGCCTCCGCGGGCGCTCAAGCTCCGCCCGCCTGGCTGTCCCGGGGAGACGCCCCGCTCGCGCTCGCCGTGTATGAGTCGCTGGGCGAGGTGGTGACCAGCCTTCTCCAGGAGGAAGGCGGCGTGCTCACTCCGGGCGAGGGGCGCGTCCTCACCCGCTTCATCACCTCGGGCATCTCGGCCGCCGTGGCGCCGCGTGAGTGGCAGCGGCTGCTCGCGAGCGAGAAGGCCGCGCGCCAGGAAGCCGAGGAGGCCAACCGCCTCAAGGACGAGTTCCTCGCCACGGTGAGCCACGAGTTGCGCACCCCCCTCACGGCGATGCTCGGCTGGGTGCAGGTGCTGCGCAATGGCAACCTGCCGCCGGAAAAACGCGAGCGGGCCCTGGAGACGGTGGAGCGCAACGCCCGGGCCCAGGGCCAGCTCATCGAGGATCTGCTCGACGTGAGCCGCATCATGTCCGGCAAGCTCAAGCTGGACGTGGGGCCCGTGGAGGTGAGCGACGTGGTGGAGCAGGCGCTCGAGTCGGTGCGCCCCGCCGCGGACGCCAAGGGCCTGCGGTTGCAGACGGCCCTGGACTCCACCGGCCACGTCATGGGGGATGCGCACCGGTTGCAGCAGGTGGTGTGGAACCTCTTGTCCAACGCGGTGAAGTTCACCCCCAAGGGCGGGCGCGTCCAGGTCTTCGTCGAGCGGCGGGACTCGGCGGTGGAAATCACCGTGGCGGACACGGGCCCGGGCATCGCCCCGGAGTTCCTCCCCCACGTCTTCGAGCGCTTCCGCCAGGCCGAGGGTCCTCTCACCCGGAGGGCCGGGGGACTCGGCCTGGGCCTGACCATCGTCAAGCAGCTCGTGGAGATGCACGGCGGCACCGTGGCCGCCTTCAGCGAGGGCGTGGGCAGGGGCGCCACCTTCACCGTGCGCCTGCCCCTGTCCGTGGCCATGCGCCGCGAGGCCACCCTCCCCCCCTCGCTGCAACGTGCCTACCCGGAGATTTCCTGTCCGCCGGAGCTCACGGGCCTGCGCGTGCTCGTCGTGGATGACGAGCACGACACCCGCGAGCTGCTGCGCACCCTGCTGGAGGAATGCCACGCCCAGGTGAGCACCGCCGCGTCCGTGGCCGAGGGCCTCGAGCGGCTCAAGCAGGAGAGGCCCGACGTGCTCATCTCCGACATCGGCATGCCGGGCGAGGATGGCTTCTCCCTCATCTCCCGCGTCCGCGCGCTCCCGCCCAAGGAGGGCGGCCGCACCCCCGCCGTCGCGCTCACCGCCTACGCGCGCGTGGAGGATCGCACCCGGGTGCTGCTCGCGGGCTTCCACAGCCATGTGCCCAAGCCCGTGGAGCCCGTGGAGTTGCTCGTGGTGCTCGCCTCGCTGTCGGGCCGCTTCGGCGCCGTGCGGAGCTGAGCACGAGGGGGGGCGTCAACGCGGCGCGTCGGCCCGCGCGAGGTGTTCGAGCAGCAGCGTGTTGATGCGTCCGGCGTGCTGAATGGTCACTCCGTGGGAGGCGGCGGGGATTTCCACGTAGCGCGCCCCGGGAATGCCCTCGCCTAGCACGCGGCCCAGGCGCGGCGGGGCGATGGGATCCTCCGTGGCGCTCACCACCAGGGTGGGCAGGCCCGCGAGCTCCCCGAGCCGGGGAGTGGAGTCATAGGCCCCCATGGCGGCCATCTGCCGCATTGCCACCGGGGGCGAGTCCGCCAGGTCATGGCCGAAGAGGTGCGCGAGGCGGCCGGCGAGCGCGTCGGGGTCCTCCTGGAGGAGGGCCTCGGGCGGCATCACCATGCGCAGGAAGGCGCGGCGGCGCCAGGCGCGCGGGCCCACGCGCGAGCGCAACCCGAGCCACATCATCCGCGCCGAGGGCACCGTCACATGGCGGCCCCGGGCGAAGGTGCACAGCAGGGACAGACTGCGCACGCGCGCACGCTCGGTCAGCGCGAGGTGCTGGGCGATGAGCCCTCCCAACGAGTGCCCGATGACGTGCGCCGAGTCCCAGCCCTGCGCGTCCATGAGGGCGCGGACGTCCTCGGCCATCTGGGCGACGGTGAGCGCACAGCCCAGGGGCTGGCTGCGGCCGAGTCCCCGGTTGTCGAACCACAGACAGCGGTGGTGCGCCGTGAGCCCATCGAGCTGGGGACGCCAGGCCTCGCCCTGCACGGCCACGCCCTGGATGAGCACCACCGCACTGCCCGTGCCCTCCACGCCGTACGAGAGGCGGCAGCCCTGGTGCTCCAGCGACAAGAGGCCAGTCCCGGCAACGACTCCTGGATCATCACGCATCAAGATTCATCTCCTGGGTGACTCATAGACGGTCTGGTCGGTTGCATTTGGGACGAGCCTCCTCAAATTGAGTGTCAAGGAGGGTGCCCTCATGCCCCGTGGAGACAAGAGCAAATACACCGACAAGCAGAAGCGCCGTGCCCAGCACATCGAGGAGAGCTACGAGAAGCACGGAACGGACAAGAAGGAGGCCGTGCGCCGGGCCTGGGCCACGGTGAACGCCGAGTCCCACGGCGGAGAAAAGCCCGGTGGCTCCGGCTACGGCAAGCCCGAAACCCACCAGTCCTCCAAGCGCGGCGGCCAGCGCAGCATGTCCAAGCGCACCACCGCCCAGCGCTCCGCCGCCGCGAAGAAGGCCGCGGCCACGCGCAAGAGCAAGGCCGTCAAGCGCACCGCGGCCGCGAAGCGGGGCGCCGCCAAGCGCACCACCGCCAAGCGCACCACCACCGCCAAGCGCGCCACGACGAAGCGCTCGAGCAGCCCGCGCAAGCGTTCGTGAGCCGCGCTCCTCGCGCCGCCCCTCGATGAAGAAGTGCCCCCGCGCATCAACCCCTCCTCCGTCCCGAAGTCCGGGAGAGGCCGTGGCCGGCGACCCTGCCCCACCCCGCTGAACAGGGCGGCCTGGCGGGCAGCCGCACGCTGCAGGTGACTCGCGCGAACCGCACCTTCCGCCCAGCACGACAACAGGGAGGGAAGACACATGACGAAGACGAAACTTCTGCTGGCGGGGCTTCTCACGGGGGCGGTGGCGTTCGGGACGGCGTGCAAGACGGACACGGCCACCACGAGCCCGGAGCCGATGACGCCCGCCACGACCGAGGACGCCGGCACGGGCGGCACGGGCTTCGACACGCCCCAGCCCGCTCCGCTGCCCGATGACGGCATCCGCGAGCGCGAGCCGGACGTGCACAACACGCCCATCGACGAGCCCGGCACGGGCGGCTCCGGCCTGGAGCCCAACGGCATGACGCCTCCTCCGGACGCCATCGGCAACGAGCCCATCGACGAGCCGATGCGGACCACTCCGCCCATCGACTCGTCCATGGACGACGACGACACCATGACCGAGGACACCCAGCCCCTGCCCAAGCAGTAGGCACGGGACGCGAGGGCTCGACGGGCCTCCGGGCAGCACGCCCGGGGGCCCGTCGTGTCTGACGGGGGCCGCGCTCAGCGAGGCGGCTTGAGGTGCTCGGGCAGGCCCGGCCCCTCGGGGGGACGCTCCATGCTGGAGCCCGCGGTGGGCGGCCTCAGCTCCGAGGGCAACCCGGACGCGGAGCCCGGTGGCACTCCCGCGTCACCCGGACCGGGTTCCCCATTGCCCCCAGGGCAGGCCAGCGACAACGACGACAGCGCGATCAACACGAACCAGGGACGTCGCACGGGCGGCCTCGCTCAGTACCGGACCCAGATCTCGGTCCCGGGGTGGATCTGCTGGAGCACCTGGGTGTTGGGCTCCTTCGAGATGAGGCCGGAGATGTAGTCGCTGGGGCTGTAGGCGGCGTTGCCCGCCCAGACGATTTGAGCGTCCTTGAAGACGCTCAGGTCATGCACGTGCTGCGTCACCGTGTACTTGTTCCACCCGGGCGTGCGCGGCGGCAGCACGACGAGGGAGGGCGCCGGCAGCTCGGTGGAGTCCTCGGCCAGGTGGCCGTGCCCGCCGGAGGTGCTCACCCACGCCGCGACCTTCTCGGTGCCGTCTGGCGCGCGGCAGGTCTGGATCGTCGGGAAGTACAGCGCGCTGAAGGGGGTATTGGGCAGGCTGGCGCGCAAGGTCAGCTTGTAGAACTGGGAGTCCTCGGGCAGCACGTTGCCCTCGGGCTTCGTCCACGTCACCACCTTCACCCGGCCCGTGTCGTCCTTGGTCACCACGGCCCGGCCGAACGCCGAGTCCAGCGGACGTACGCCGCCCACGCCCTCCGGGATCTGCACCTCGATGCGGTAGGTGTCCAGGCCCTCGCAGCCATGGCCCACCAGGAAGGACAGCTCCTGGGTGGTGGCCGCGATGGGCTGCGCCGGGGTGGACAGGCCGATATGGGCCTCGGCGGTGTGGCACAGCAGGAAGGCCGCGATGGCCGACAGCGTCCGCGATGAATCCTTCATCTGAACTCCTCCAGGCTACGAGCGGGGAGAGCCTTCTAGGAGCCCGCCCCCTGCCCTGGAATGAGACACGTTGTCGCACCCTCCAGCGCCAGACGTTTCCAGGCCGCGCGGGCCTCCTCCACGCCCACCGCGCCAAAGCGCACCGTCTCGCCGGGCCGGCGCGAGGCCAGGCGGCCCCAATCCGCGCGGATGACCACCGCGAGCACCGGGTACCCCCCCAGGGTGGGGTGGTCCGGCCCGAGCACGATGGGCTCACCGGAGGCGGGCACCTGGAGGGCGCCGCGCACCATGGGGCCCGAGAGGCCCGAGCCCGTGTCCGCGTGGGCCAGGTGGGGCCCGCGCAGCCGGATCCCCACCCGGTCGCTCGTGGGCGAGACCGTGAAGCTCCCCGAGAGCAACGCCTCCTGGGCGCCCGGATCGAAGCGGCCCGGCTCCGGCCCCCACATCACGCGAATCACCTCCCCGGGTGGCTCGGCGCGCTCCGGCGCGAGCCGCGCGCCCCCGCCCACCCCCAGGGGCAGCACGTCCCCGGGCTCGAGCATCCGGCCCTCCCACCCACCGAGCCGCACCACCGGCAACAGGCCCCGCCCTCCGAGCACCTCGGGCACGGCGAGCCCTCCCTCCACGGCCACGTAGCGCACCACGCCCCGCTCGGGCGCGGGCACGCGGAAGGACTCCCCGTCCGCCACCTGGAAGGCCTCGTCCCCCAGCGACACCCACGCACTCCGGCCCGTCACCCGCAGCTCCAGCCGGCCGTAACACTCGAGCGCCGCCGCGCTCCACGCGTTGCCCACCGCGCGGTTGGCCGCGGCGAGCCACTCCGGCACGAGCGCGCCTCCCGGGGGCACGCCCTGGTGCATGCGGCCGGGACGTCCTCCGTCCTGCACGCCCACCGGCCCCCGAACGTCGAGCACCTCCAATCGCGCGTCCATTCAGTCCACCCGCTCGAAGAGCACCCGGTCCCCGAGACGCAGGCGCGCCCCGCTGCCGGGATGGAAGGGAGAAAAGTCCACGGCGGTGGCGATGAGGTTCCACCCCCCAGGCGAGGCGAAGGGATAGATGCCGGTGCGCCGCCCGGCGATGCCCACCGCGTTCTGCGGCACCCCGGGCCTCGGCATGGCCAGCCGGGGTACCTCGATGCGCGCATCCACCTCGCCCAGGTAGGCGAAGCCGGGCATGAAGCCCACCGCGCGCACCGTGTACTCGCACGAGGCGTGCAGCAGCGCCACGTCGTCCACCGCCAGCCCCACGCGATCCGCCACCGCCTCGAGGTCCGGCCCGTCGTAGCGCACCCGGACGATGACGAGCGGCCGCTCCTCGGGCGACAGGAGCCGGCCCGCGCTCCGGCCCAGCACGCGCCGGGGATCCTCCGGGGGCGCCGCCGGATCGAAGTACACGCAGGCATGCGCCTCGCCCACCACCACGTCCAGCACGCCGGGCGTGGCCTGGAGCGCCTCCAGCACCCCGCGCCGCTCCAGCCGCTCGGGCAGCACGAGCCGCAGCGCCCCGTCCCCCAGGGGCTCGGTGCGCATGGCCAGCACGTCCAGCACCGCGCGCACCTCGCGCGCCATCTCCACCGCGCCCGGCGAGTCCCCGTGCACACACAGCGTGTCCACCGCGCCGCCCAGCGTCAGCCGCAGCGCGTTGTCGCGCGCCACCGCGGGATCCGTCAGCACCGCGCCCGGCTGGCCCCGGGGGATGAGCGACCCATCCGGCCGCGTGCCCCGGTCCGCGAAGCCCTCGCGCGCGTAGGCGAGCCCCGCCTCCTGGGCCGCCTCGCGCAGCGCGCCCGTGGCCGGCCCCACGAAGACGAGCCCCGGACCCAGCGCCTCCACCACCCCGTGCACCACGGCGCGGGCGAGCGCGGGGTCGCGGTTGGCCGCGTGGTACAGGGCGCCGTGGGGCTTGGCCGAGTACACGGGCACTCCCACCTCCGCGGCCAGGGCCGCCAGCCGGGCACACTGGGCGGCCACCTGGGAGCGCAGCAGCTCGGGAGCCACGGAGAGCTCCCGGCGGCCGAAGTGCTCCCGGTCCTCGAAGGAGGGGTGCGCTCCGGCGCGCGTGCCGTGGCGCGCGCACGCCTCGAGCGCCCGACGCATGGAGGCCGTGTCGCCCGCGTGCCCTCCGCAGGCGATGTGGGCCACTTGCGCGTGGGTATAGAGCCGCTCGTCCTCGTCCGGCAGCTCGCCCAGGTCCATGTTCAGAAGACACTCCACCATGACACCCCCGAACCGGGCCTAGCCTAGCCCGCTCCCGCCTCGCTCCACGGCCAGGCCATCCCGAGAATCTCTCACGGGTGAACATCCGGGCGGGCGCGAGGGCTCGAATAAAAAGACAGAGCCGCCGTCCGAGTCCGCGTTGCCGCGAACCGGCATCCCACTGACTTCCCTCGCCTACCCCCAGGAGATTCCATCATGAAGCGCCTTGGCTCCGCAGTGCTCGCCGCCGTCCTCTTTTCCGCGGGGGCCGCCTCCGCCCAGCCCCGCCACGAGCGTGCGCAGAACCGCCAGGAGGACCGGCAGAACAAGCAGGAGATGCGCGATGACCGCTATGACGTGCGCGAGCTGGAGGACGTGCTGCGGCGCTTCGACAGCGCCCAGGCCCGCCGCGACGAGGGCGCGATGCGCGACGTGGAGACGCGGCTGCGCGACCTGATGCGGGCCGAGCTGGCCGAGGGCCGCCAGGAGCTGGCCGCGGACCGGCGGGAGATCCGCCACGATGACCGGGGTGGGTGGGATGATCGCCGCGACCGGCGCGATGACGTCCGGGATGCCCGGACGGAGGCGGCCTCGATGTCGGCCCGCTCGGCCATTGCCCGGGAGCTGTCCTCGCTGGTGGGCAGCCGCCGGCCGGCCGACCTGCACCGCACGCGCACCCTCATCACCCAGCTCATCCAGATGGGGCGCCAGGAGATCCGCGACAACAAGCAGGAGATGCGCGAGGACAAGCGCGAGCGGCAGGAAGACCGCCGCGATTGGCGCGATGACCGCCGCCGCTACTGAAGCCCCGGTGTGAGGGGGGAAGACCCGACAGAACGCCCCCCGGGCCCGCTCCCGGGCTGACAGGCGGGCGACGCTTCCGGCCCCGGCATCGCCAGACAGGAGGGATTCTCCGCCAGGACCGGTATGGTGGAGCCCTCGCCCATGGCCCAAAAGACTTCCCTGCTCCAGATCCTCGCCAGTCCCCGCGCGTGGCTCCTCGTCGCGCTCGGCTTCGCCTCCGGGCTCCCGCTGCTGCTCGTGGGCGGCACGCTGTCGGCCTGGATGACGAACGAGGGCATCAACCTGAAGACGATTGGCGTCTTCACCCTGGTGGCCACGCCCTACACCTTCAAGTTCATCTGGGCGCCCTTCATGGACCGCTACGCGCTGCCCTTCCTCGGGCGCCGGCGCGGATGGATGCTGGTCACCCAACTGGGGCTCATGGCCGCCATCGCCGCCATGGGCATGGTGAACCCCAAGGACTCGCCCGTGGCCATGGCGAGCCTGGCGCTGCTCGTGGCGTTCCTCTCCTCCAGCCAGGACGTCGTGTCGGACGCGTGGCGCACCGACACCCTCTCCGAGGCCGAGCGCGGCTTCGGCGTGGCCACCTTCGTCATGGGCTACCGCTTCGGGATGATCGCCTCGGGGGCGGTGGCGCTCAGCCTCTCGCAGTTCATCGGCTGGCCGCGCACCTACTGGATCATGGCGGCGCTCATGCTCGTGGGCGTCATCGCCACGCTCGTCGCCGTCGAGCCCGAGGGCCAGCGCCCCCCCCGCACCCTCGCCGAGGCCGCCGTCGTCCCCTTCGTCGACTACTTCCGCCGGGACGGGGCGCTGCTCGCGCTGCTCTTCCTCTTGCTCTACAAGCTCGGCGACGCCATCGCCGGGGGCATGACCACGCCCTTCTTCCTCAAGATGGGCTTCTCCAACCTGGAGGTGGGCACCATCAGCAAGGGCGTGGGCATGGTGGCCACCATCGTCGGGGCGCTCGTGGGCGGCGTGCTGCTGGCGCGCCTGGGCCTGCGCCGCAGCCTCTTCATCTTCGGCGCCCTGCAGGCCGTCACCAACCTCACCTTCCTCGCGCTCGCGCTGGTGGGCAAGAACCACGCGGTGCTCGCGCTCGCCATCTGCTCGGACAACATCTGCGGCGGCATGGCCACCACGGCGTTCGGCGCCTTCACCATGTCGCTGTGCAACAAGCGCTTCAGCGCCACCCAGTTCGCCCTGCTCTCGGCGCTGGCCAACTTCGGCGGACGCATGCTCTCGGCCACCTCGGGCTTCCTCGCCGAGGGCATCGGCTGGGCTGGCTTCTTCGGCCTCACCGTGGTGCTCGCCCTGCCCGCGCTCGTGCTGCTCGCCTTCCTCCCCGAGGGCATCGCCCAGCCCGCCCCGGAGCAGCCCCCCGCCGCGCCCCCCGCGCCCGCCACCGCCGCCTGACGCCCCGCCTGCCCTCCCAGCGGGCACGGCCGCCTGGTTGCTGAAGGGGAGAAGCCTGCCGAGGTTAGGGGGACGGAGGCACGACCATCATGGCGAAACGCGAGACGCAGGCCCCCCCTCAACAGCCCCCCGAGGACATGTTCGGGCGCCCCATGAGCGCCAAGGACGAAGGCAAGCCCGACGCCGGGCGTGAGGCGCAAGGGGCCCACCAACTGCCCGAGAAGGAGCGCAAGGCCCGGCCCGGCATGGAGGAGGAAGAGGAGGAAGCCGAGCGGGAGCGGGCCTGCGGCGGCGTGGGCGAGCTCCCCGATGGGGATGGGGTGCGCAGTGACCAGGGGACCAATCCGCTCCCCTCGAGCTACTGGGCGGCCTATGCGGATCAGAAGCCCGAGACGGACTGAGTCCGCCTGCCCTCCGCGGGAAGTGGATTGACACACGCGCATGACGGGCCATCCTCGCCGCTCATGCGCGTTCATCATTTGAATGGCTCGACGCTGTGTCCGATGGGCCGTGGACTGCTCCTGGGCGACCCGAACGGGCGCCTGGTGTGCCACTGCCTGCTCATCGAGACGAATGCGGGGCTGGTGCTGGTGGATACGGCCCTGGGGCTGGACGACCACCTCGCCGCGCCCTCTCACAAGAGCGTGCGCCAGGGCATGGCCCCCATGGGCCCGAAGTGGGATCCCGAGCAGTCCATGGCGCGGCAGGTGGAGAAGCTCGGCTTCCGGCGCGAGGACGTGCGCCACATCGTGCTCACCCACCTGGACCTGGACCATGCCGGAGGGCTGCCGGACTTTCCCAAGGCGCGCGTGCACGTGTACGCGACGGAGCACGCGGCGGCCCAGGAAAAGCGCGCCCTCCGGGAGCGCCAGCGCTACCAGAGTGTGCAGTGGGCCCATGGTCCGGACTGGAAGCTCTACGAGACGATCCGGGGCGAACCCTGGTTCGGCTTCGAGTGCGTGCGCCAACTGGAGGGCCTGCCGCCGGAGATCCTCCTGGTGCCCCTGGTGGGCCACACGCGCGGCCACTGCGCGGTGGCGGTGGACACGGGGGAGCGGTGGCTCTTGCACGCCGGTGACGCCTATTTCTTCCACGGGGAGATGGAGCCCGAGGATCGCTGCCCGCTCGGGCTGCGCCTGATGCAGAGCGCCCTCCACATGAAGGGCCCGGAGCGGCTGCACAACCGCGAGCGGCTGCGCGAGTTGGTGCGCACCCAATCCGACCGGGTGCGGGTGTTCTGCGCCCACGACGAGAAGGAGTGGCGCGCCCTGGCCGGGTAGGCGCTACTTCTTCTTCGGCGGCGCGAAGCGCTCCAGGCTGGCCGCGAAGCTCTTGCGATTCGGGTTGAGCGAGGCGTTCATCGCCCGCTGCTCGCGCACCTGCTGGATGGGGGACTCGGGAGCGCCCTCCTGGGCCTCCTTGTCGAACTGATCCTGGCCGCTGTTCACCCGGCCCAGCGGCCGAGAGCCATAGATGCGCCGATTGGGATCCCTGCCCGCCATGGAAGACCTCCAGGTAAGGGGTTTCCGGAGAGCATAAGCCGGACTTCCCACCCCTTGCACCGCGCACCCACCTGTTTTCCCCTCGCCCGCCGTCCGGGCGGGCATCCCCTTGCCCTCGGGATGTTTCCGAGCGATCACCCGGCCATCGGATTACCCTGCATGGGTTACCCCTCCCCCATGTCTTCCTCGTCGACCGCACCGCTCGCCCCCGAGACGGCTCTGCTCCACGTCCCTCCTCCTCCCGAGGAGACGCCCCTGCGCCGCGCGGAGCTGCGCCTGCAAGAACTCCTCGCGGAGATCGACGCCCTGGACGCGGAGATCGACGCGCTCGAGGGAGAACTGCAGCGCTTCGCCCGGGCCTACGAGGACACCCTCTCCGCCGCCTCCGAGACGGTGAGCCGCTCCGAGCGGCTCCTGCGCCGGCTGCGCCACCTCCAGGACGCCACCAGCGCCCTCATCCGCCTGCTGGAGCAGCCCCCACAACCTCCCACCTCCGCGGACGCGCGGCACGCCCCCGCGCCCACCTCTCCGCGCGTGTCCACCCCTCCCCCACTCGAGGACGAGGACGAGGACACCGAGGACTTCGACGACGAGGACGAGGACGACGCCCTCCCCGAGGGTGAGCGCTCCGCCGGCTCGGACGGAGAGGCCGAGGAAGAGGCGGTGGATCTCAAGCGGCTGCGGCGGCGCCTAGCGCGGCTGCTGCACCCGGACCTCGCGCAGACGGACGAGGAGCGCGCGCGGCTGGACGGGCTCATGGCGCGCGTCAACGCGGCGTACTCGGAGGGAGATCGCACCACGCTGGAGATGATCGCCGCGCGCGTGGGAGCGGGCGAGCCCGAGGACACGCTCACCGAGGACGCGCGGCTGGCGCACCTCGAGCGGCGCATCCAGGTGCTCTCCACGGCGGCGCAGTCCCTGCGCGAGCAGCGCGAGCGCCTGCGCTCCACCGCTACCGCGCGCCTGTACGAGGAGGCCCTGCGCCGCGAGGCCGAGGGCCGGGACTACCTCGCGGAGACGCGCGCCGAGATGGAGGAGGAAGTCCAGGAGCTCGCGCGGGATGCCCGCGCCCGAATGCGTCAGCTCGAGCGCGCCGCGCGCGCCCTGACCTCCCTGAGGAACAAGCGCATGACCACGCTCATCAAGAGCGGCAAGGGCCGCAAGCTGCGCGTCTTCGATCCGGTGCTGGAGAGCCCCCTGGTCCGCCAGGGTGTGCTGCGCCTGGAGCGGCAGCGGGCCACCCCCGCCGCGAGGGAGCTCGCCCGCTGGCTGGAGGACGCCGTCACCCAGGAGCCCTGGCAAGTGGCCCTCACCCTCATGGCCTTCTTCGCCGAGTCGGCGGGCCGCGCCCCTCCGGGACTCGACACCAGCGATGCCTGGGCCGAGCGCTACGAACTCCTGCGCGAGCTCGACATGCCGGAGGCGCCCCCGTACGACGAGGCCCTCACGCGGCTGCCGCGCCACCTGGAGCCAGGGCTTCGGGTGATGAAGAAGAAGAAAGAGGTGCACTTCGGCCTGCAACTGCGCGAGTCCGAGCTGCTCGCCGCCGTGCCGCTCGCGCTCCAGCGCGCGGACGTGGCCGAGCGGGGCCGCTCGGTGCTGGCGGTGATCGGCCCGCAGGAGCAGTGCAAGCGCTGTGGCGAGGAGGTGCTCTTGCAGCACCTGATGCGCACGCGCGGGCTCGACGAGCGCCATGGCCAGCTCTGCCCGCTGTGCGCCCATCCGCAGAAGAGCTACTGGCTCTACAGCCGCACCGAGGGCCAGGAGGCCCTGCTGCCGCACGCGCTGAGGCTGGGCACGGTGGTGGAGCAGGCGGTGCGGCTGGCGCGCACGAGCGTGAGCTTCCAGATGCTGCCCGAGGAGCGCGAGGCGCTCACGGCGGCCCAGTTGCGCCAGCGCTTCGTGGACCTGTACCTGCAACCCTACGGCGTGGAGCTGGCCCCCGAGCACGTGCGGCTGGTGCAGGCGGGGCAGGTGCTCGAGGGCGAGGCGCGCGTGGACCGGGGCGCCGTCACCCTGAAGCTCGCTCCCGAGGCGGGCCAGGGCGAGGCGCAACTGTTGGAGCTGTTGCGCTCGCGCATCGAGCGGCGCTTCCGGCCCGACACGGCGCGGTAGCGCGCGCTACTGCTGCCGGCCCTCGATGGCGCACAGGAGCACGGCCGTCGCGATGCCCAGGCGGCGATCCAACCGCCCCGAGCGATCCACCCCGAAGTCGAGCGAGATGCGCTGGATGAAGGGGTTGAAGTGCTGGCGGAAGGAGAACACGGGCTCGTTGCTCACCGTGGCCGTGAAGGTCTGCGGCACGAGGTTGGAGAGGAAGCGGCGCACCAGGGCCAGCAGCATGCTGTCCTCCTGGATGAGGCCCACCTCCTGCTCCTGCGCGTCGAGGATGACCCACTCGTCGCGCAGGATGGACTTGAGCCCCTTGCGGCGCAGCGCGCCCAGCTTCTCGCCCGTCTTCGCGTCGGTGACGTCGTACGTGGCGCCGATGTCGAGGATGCTGCGCGCCTTGATGGTGAGCACCTCCTCGTTCATGTCCTCGCCGGTGAAGACGCGGATGTCCTCCTTCAACTTGAAGGCCTTGAGCTTCGAGTAGAAGAGGACCTGGCCCGCCTCATCGTAGATGTGGAAGGCGTCGCCGAAGAGCTTGAAGAACTTGCGGCGGATGACGTAGCGGCTCTGGCTGAAGCGGCCCGCGGCCAGCTCACTGCTCGGACGGGTCTGAAGCGCGGTGTTCATATGGTAATGCCCCCCTGAGGGTCCAAACACATGGAACCCCTCTATAGCGTACCTGAGCAAGGAGTCCGACCCCACCATGCCCACCCTGACACTGTTGTGCCTCACGCTATTGAGCGCCCCCCCGAACACGGGAGCAAAGCCCTCGGCGGCGCCCCCTGCCACGGCCGCGGTGAACGCGGTGCTGGACGACTGGCACCGGGCGGCGGCCCAGGCGGACGAGGCGCGCTACTTCGCCCACTTCACCCAGGACGCGGTCTACCTGGGCACGGACGCCACCGAGCGCTGGACCCGGGACGAGTTCCGCGCCTGGGCCCACCCCTACTTCGCCAAGGGCAAGGCGTGGGACTTCACGCCCTCGTCGCGGCACGTGAGCCTGTCCAAGGACGGCACGGTGGCGTGGTTCGACGAGGTGCTCGCGACGCCCAACCTGGGGCCCTCGCGCGGCTCGGGGGTGCTGGTGAAGGAGGGCGGGACGTGGAAGATCGCCCAGTACAACCTCTCCATCCCCATCCCCAACGACGTGCTCGATGACGTCAAGGCGCGCATCGAGGCGCACGAGAAGAACAAGGCGAAGCCGGGCAAGTAGCCTCGCCCCGGCCCGGCCCGCTCAGTCGTCGACGGGATCCGGGTAGACCTCTTCCTCGTCCTCCTCGTGGCGCGCGTGCTTGCCACCACGATGAGCGGGCGCGGGAGACTCGGGGGCCGAGTCGGGCGCCACCACGTACCACTGCCGGCCCTGCTGCACGCGCTTGAGCAGGCCGTCGTGCTCCATGGACGCGAGCAGCTTGGCGAAGGTGGAGAAGCCGTGGTCGCGCTCGTCGAAGTCCGGCTCCTTGCGCACGATGGCTTCCTTGATGAGGGACGGATTGACCGAGCCCGTGGCGCGCGAGAGCAACCGCTGCACCACCTCCACGGCGATCTCCGGCACCTCCGCCTTGCCCTTGGACGAGGAGGCGGGCGCGGACTCCTTGCCGTGCTTGCGGCCCTTGTCCTCCGAGCGCTTGTCCTTCTTGTCCTTGTCGTCGCGCCGCTCGTCCTTCTTCTCGTCCTTCTCCTTGTGGCGGGGACGCAGGTAGATGAACTCGTCGCAGGCCTTCACGAACAGGGGGCTGGTCGCCTCCTTCACGCCCAGCCCGATGAGGGTGCGGCCGTTCTCGCGCAGCTTGTAGGCCAGCGGGCAGAAGTCGCTGTCGCCCGAGGCGATGGCGAAGGTGTCGATGTGCTCGCGCGCGTAGCACAGCTCCAGCGCGTCGATGACCATGCGCATGTCCGCGCCGTTCTTGCCCGAGCGCGTGGAGGGGGGCACGTCGATGAGCTCGACGCCGAAGCCGTGCAGGTTGCCCTTGGCTTCCTTGAAGCGGGACCAGTCGCAGTAGGCGCGGCGGAACACCACCTTGCCGCGCTCCAGCAGGCGATCCATGGCCGGCTGCAAGTCGAAGTTGTTGGGGGAGATCCCGGTGTTGGTGACCAGGTTCTCGAAGTCGAGGAACAGCGCGATGCGGTGCTCGTTGTCCAAATACGCCTCAGCGTTGGAAGAAGGTGTTGCAGAAGCGCTCGAGTCTCACGAGCGCGTCGGGCAGGTTCGTACGGCCCAGCCCCAGCCGGAAATGATTGCCCGGGAAGTCATACACGTCTCCTGGCAGGAGCAACACGCCTTCCTGCTCCACCAGTCGCTCGCAGAACGTCGCCACGGGGACGTCACTCTTCAGTCGGGGAAACGCCACGCTGCCCGCCCGGGGGCGTACCCAGCCGAAATGTTCCGAGTGCCGGGCGAAGAAGCCCTCCACGTGCGCCAGGTTGTCCGAGACGAGCGCCCGGCTGCGCGCGAGCACCCGCTCGCGCGCCCGGAGCGCCACCAGCGCCAGCACCTCGCTCGGCGCCGAGTTGCTGATGGTGGTGTAATCCTTGTACGCCGCGCACCGGGAAAGAATTCCCGCGTCCCGGCACGCCAGCCACCCCACGCGCAGTCCCGCGAGCGCGAACGTCTTGGACATCACCCCCAGGCTCACCCCCCGCTCGGACAGCTCCACCGCCGCGGGCAGGGTGTCGCGCGCGTCGTACTCCATGAGCCGGTAGACCTCGTCGGACAGCACGTACACGCCCCGCTCCTCGGCGAGCGCGAGCAGCCTCCGCCACGTGTCCGCGTCCGGCAGCGCCCCCGTGGGGTTGTGCGGGAAGTTGACCACGAGCAGCTTCGTGTCCGGCCGCAGCGCGCGCTCCAGCTCGGCCAGATCCAGCCGCCAGCCGTCCTCCTCGCGCAGCCGCAGCAGCGTCACGTCCGCCCCCGTGGCCCGGGCCACCTCGTACAGCGACTGGTAGCCCGGCCACGTCACCACCGCGTGATCCCCCGCCCCCAGGAGCACGTTCACCAGGACGAAGATCGCCTCCTGGGCGCCCGCGAACGTCAGCACCTGCTCGGGCCGCACCCCGGGGTAGAGCCCCGCGATCTCCTCGCGCAGCGCCGGCAGCCCCGGCGTCTCGGTGTAGCCCAGCGTCAACTGCTCCCAGCGCTCGCGGGCGTCCGCGTCCGCCAGCGCGAGCAGGTCGCTCATCCTCCACCCCTCGATGTCCGAGGAGCACAGCAGGTAGGGCGCGCGGAACTCCCACTTCGCGAAGTACCGCTCCAACTTGAACTCCGGAATGCGCATACCCTCCGTGTTACCGCGCTCCGGGTTCTCGATGAACGAGAAGATGCTGCCCCCAGGAGGCATCGCGCCCGGCCCCCCAGGTGTGCGAGACTCGGGCTCCCGGCCGCTTCCCCGGCGTCCCCCACCCTCCACCCTGAGAGAGGAGCTTCATCATGGGCAACTACCGCATCCGCTCCGGCGACACCCTGAGCAGCATCGCGCAGCGCTACAACACCAGCGTTGACGCCTTGATGAAGGCCAACACGCAGATCAAGGACGCCAACGTCATCCTCGCGGATGACAAGCTCAACATCCCGGGCGCCAAGGACGAGTTCGTGGAAGGCGGGGGCACTCCGGGTGGCCTCCCTCCGCCCGGCCAGCAGTTGAACACGGCGGGTCCCGAGTCGGTCGAGGGCCCCGCGGAGATCGGCGAGATGCCCGAGGGCCAGGTGGGCGATTGGATCCGCCAGGCGACGGAGAAGCTCAAGGCGGCGGGCGTGCCCGTGGAGAAGATGAACCCCCAGGACATCGCGAAAATCATCCAGCACGAGTCCAGCGGCAACCCCAACGCCATCAACCTCTGGGATGACAACGCCAAGCGCGGCACCCCGTCCATCGGCCTGATGCAGACCATCCAGCCGACGTTCGACGCGTACAAGCTGCCCGGCCACGACAACATCCGCGACCCGGTGGACAACATCATCGCGGCGGTGCGCTACTCCATCGACCGCTATGGCTCGGTGTCCAACGTGCCCGGCCTCCAGTCCATGAACGGCGGCGGCGGCTACGTCGGCTACTGAGCCGCGGTGGGCGCCCGCCCTCCCAAGCCGGAGGGCCCCGCTCCCCGGGTTGTCACCGCGAGTTCACCGCTTCCCGGGCCCGCTCCATCGGACCATTCGCCTGGGGTGCGAGTTGGTGCTACTATATCCTCCATCGTGCTCCTTTTTGATTCACCCTTCGTTCCCCACAGAGCGCCTCCCCTCTCGAGCCCGGGGGCCAACCGCCTGCCGCTGGGGGCGGGCCTCGTCGTGGAAGACGCCCTCTGGCCGCTGCTGACGGCGCGGATCGGGGCGGGCATCACGACCCAGGCGTTCGACGCCTACCTGGACTGGCGCACCCAGTGGCTCCAGCGGTGTGAGCCCCACGTGGTCATCATCGATGCGCGCGCGGTGCCCATCCGCATCGCGCCCTTCCGCCAGCGCTACATCGACTGGCTGCGCGAGCACGAGTGTGCCCTGCGCGAGTGGATGATCGGCTCGGCGTACGTGCTCAACTCCCCGGAAGGGCACATGCTCGCGAGTCTCATCCGTCACGGGGCCTCGCTGCACACGCCCTTCGTCGTCACCCCCACGCTGCCGGACGCGGCCTCCTGGGCCGCGGGACAGTTCCAGGAGCGGGGACACGGCGAGGCCGCGCGGCGGATTCGCGCCCACTACGCCCTGCCCACGAGCTGAGCCCGGCACCCCTTCGGCACTTGCCTCGGGAGCGCACGGCGGGAAGAGTGGCCTCCCCTTCCCCCGCGCCCGGAGTTCCGCCATGTCGCCTGCCCCCACCCCCGTCATCGGCATCATCGGAGGCAGTGGCCTCTACCAGATCGACGGCCTGGAGAACGTCGTCTGGCGCGAGGTGGACACGCCCTTCGGCACGCCCTCGGACGCGCTGTGCTTCGGCACCCTCGAGGGCACGCCCGTGGTGTTCCTGCCGCGCCATGGCCGGGGGCACCGCATCGCCCCGTCGGAAATCAACTTCCGCGCCAACATCGACGCGCTCAAGCGCTCGGGGGTGACGGACGTGCTGTCGGTGTCCGCGGTGGGCAGCCTGCGCGAGGACCTGCCCCCGGGCACCTTCGTGGTGGTGGACCAGTTCATCGACCGCACCTTCGCGCGCACCAAGAGCTTCTTCGGCACCGGGTGCGTGGCGCACGTGTCCATGGCGAAGCCGGTGTGCTCGCGCCTGGGGGACGCGGTGATGAGCGGCTGCGAGGCGCTCGGCATCCCCGCGCGGCGCGGCGGCACCTACCTGGTGATGGAGGGGCCCCAGTTCTCCTCGCATGCCGAGAGCGAGCTGTACCGCTCCTGGGGCTGCAGCGTGATCGGCATGACGAACATGCCCGAGGCCAAGCTCGCCCGCGAGGCGGAGCTCTGCTACGCGAGCGTGGCCATGGTCACCGACTTCGACTGCTGGCACCCCGGCCATGACGCCGTCACCGTGGACCAGGTCATCGCGGTGATGACGGCCAACTCGGGCAAGGCGCGCTCGCTGGTGAAGAACACCGTGCCCCGGCTCGGCCAGCACACCGTGCCGTGTGCCCACGGCTGCCAGCGGGCGCTCGACCACGCCCTCATCACCGCCCCCGAGGCGCGCGACCCCGCCGTCCTCGCCCGGCTCGACGCCGTGGCCGGCCGGGTGCTCCGCCGCTGACGCTCGCGGGCCCTGTCACTCCGGGTAAAACGTAAATAAATAGATTAACCGTCCTTATCCGAAGTAGGAGGGGGAATTACCCGGCGAGCGCCGGGCATCCTCCTCGGGAAAGGGCCGGTATGCGTCTGGTTCAGAAGTGGGTGATCGGAGCCTTCGCGGTGCGGCTGCTGCTCGGCGCGACGGAGGCGCGGGCGGACAGCTACGACAACGTGTGGATGGAGAGCCATTACATCTCCCAGTGCTCGTTCACGGCGGCCAACCCCACGGTGAAGAACATCTCCACCGCGGCGCCGGGCTATGGCGCCCTGAATGACTGGCGCATCGGCAACGGCAACGCGGACGCGGTGGATCCGGGCACCTCGGCCATCGGAGCCATCGGCCTGCTGTATGGCCATCAGCGCCTGGTGGCCGCGGGGCGCAGCACGCCCGAGCTGGACAACCGGGTGAAGACGGCGCTCAGCGGCTACTTCTGGAGCTGGGCGCGCAACCCGCAGAACCACGTCACCGAGACGGTCAACGGCGTCACCCGCGTGGGCTTCATGCAGCCGCCCACGGGGCAGTTCGTCAACTACGACGTCAATGGCAACCGCACCAACTCGTTCCCCGGCGGAGCGGCCGCCACGGCCGAGGTGCTCATCGCCATGCGCAAGTACTGCCTGTACTCGCCCAACGGGGATCGGGCGAGCTACCAGTCCGAGAACTACCTCCAGGCGCACCGGATGGCGGACTACATCCAAGCGCACCTGGGCTCGTGGACCATCGACCGCGCCTACGCCGTGGCGGCCTTCCGCGCCTTCTCGCACTGGGCCACGGCAGTGGGAGACACCGCCACCGCGACCTTCTACAACAACCAGGCGAACACCATCGCCGGCTGGCTCGCCAACGCGCAGGACCCGGGAAGCTGGGGCAACTACTACTCCTACCTCGATGGGGCCGGCAAAGGCGTCTACAACGGGGGCATCGACCAGACGGGCTTCTCGCCCTACGAGTTCAGCGCGCGAGACCCGGGCGAGGCATACGCGAAGAAGCTCGCGGACTGGTGGGAGAAGGGCACGGCCTACAACGGCGTCACCTTGAGCATCGCGAGCGGGCGCTACGCGGGCGGCGTGCACCAGTGGACCCCGCAGAATGGCACCGACACCAAGGTGTACCCGGGCTCCGCGCTCCAGCTCGCCGACGCGGAGTGGAAGATCGCCCGCGCCACGGGCAACTACAATGACTTGTATGGCGCGGCGTGGCGCCACTACAACTTCGCCGTGTCGGCCCTGAACTCGGCGAGCGGCTCGGGCTGCTGGGTCAACAACACGTCCGTGGACGGCGTCCCCGGCGGGTTCGTCGACTGGGTGGACACGGCCACCGGGGCCCGGCCCGCCGCCTGGCAGCGCTTCGTGGACACGAGCGCCTATATGATCATCGCCACCGAGCAGCTCGCCTTCTCCAACCTCGTGGACTGGAGCCACTGAGCGCTCCCCTGGAGGGCCGCCCGAATTCCACCGGACGGACCCGCCTCCGGGGCATGATGAGGGGGTTTGTCCCCCCACGGGAGCGCCCCATGAAGGTCCACGGAAAAGCCATGCGCAGCATCTGGACCGAGCCGGATGGCTCGGTGGGCATCATCGACCAGACGCGCCTGCCCCATGCGTTCGTGACGCTGCGGCTCACGACGCTCGAGGAGGCGGCCCATGCCATCCGCTCCATGCAGGTGCGCGGGGCGCCGCTCATTGGAGCCACGGCGGCCTACGGGGTGTGCCTCGCGCTGCGGGTGGACACCTCGGACGGGGCACTCGAGCGGGCGTGCGCGCTCCTGCAGGCCACCCGGCCGACGGCGGTCAACCTGAAGTGGGCGCTCGATGGGATGCGCCGTGCGTTGCAACCCCTGCCGCCCTCGGAGCGGGTGGCCGCCGCCTGGGCGCACGCTGCCGCGCTGTGTGACGAGGACGTGGCCATCAACCACGCCATCGGGAAGCACGGGCTCACGCTCATCCGGGAGGCGTGGGAGCGCAAGGGCCGCCAGGGCCGGGTGAACGTGCTCACGCACTGCAACGCGGGGTGGCTGGCCACGGTGGACTGGGGCACGGCGCTCGCGCCGCTGTACCTCGCGCGGGACGAGGGCCTGCCGGTGCACGTCTGGGTGGACGAGACGCGGCCGCGCAACCAGGGCGCGAGCCTGACGGCGTGGGAGCTGGGCCAGCACGGCGTGCCCCACACCGTCATCGCCGACAACGTGGGCGGCCATCTCATGCAACACGGCGAGGTGGACCTGTGCATCGTCGGCACGGACCGCACCACGGCGCGGGGGGACGTGGCGAACAAGATTGGCACCTACCTCAAGGCGCTGGCGGCCAGGGACAACGGGGTGCCCTTCTACGTGGCGCTGCCCTCGCCGACCATCGACTGGACGCTGGAGGACGGCGTGCGCGACATCCCCATCGAGCAGCGCGATGGGCGCGAGCTGACGGACGTGAGTGGACGGCTCGCCTCGGGCGAGGTGGTGACGGTGCGGGTGACGCCCGAGGGCAGCCCAGTGGCCAACTACGGCTTCGACGTGACGCCCGCGCGGCTCGTCACGGCGCTCGTCACCGAGCGAGGCGTGTGCCCGGCCACGCGCGAGGGGCTGCTGTCGCTCTTTCCCGAGCGGCACGAGCTCGTCGGGAGAACGGGCACGTGAGCGCGCCGGACGAGCGCGCGCTGCGCGAGGAGATGATCGCCACGGGCCGCCGGATGAACGCCACGGGGCTCAACCAGGGCACCAGTGGCAATCTGAGCGCGCGGGTGGAGGGCGGCTTCCTGCTCACGCCCTCGGGGATGGACTACGACACGCTCGTGCCGGGGGACCTGGTGCGGATGCGGATGGATGGCTCGTACGAGGGGAACCGGGAGCCGTCCAGCGAGTGGCGCATCCACCGGGACATCCTCGCCACGCGGCCCGAGGTGGGGGGCGTGCTGCACGCGCATTCCATGTTCAGCACGAGCCTGGCGTGCCTGCGCCGGCCCATTCCGGCCTTCCACTACATGGTGACGCGCGCGGGGGGCGAGGACATCCGATGCGCGGACTACGCCACGTTCGGCACCGAGGAGCTGTCGCGGCACGTGCTGGTGGCGCTGGAGGGCCGGCTGGCGTGCCTGATGGCCAACCACGGCATGGTGGCGCTGGGGGCCACGCTGGCGGGGGCGTTCAAACTGGCGGTGGAGGTGGAGACGCTCGCGGCCATGTACTGGCGCGCGCTCCAGGTGGGCGAGCCCGTGCTCCTGGAGCCCGCGGAGATGCAACGGGTGCTGGAGAAGTTCAAGACATACGGCCAGCAGCCCGCGCACGGCGGTTGATCCGGGAAGCACGGGCGCTTCATCAGCGCCCGCGCCCTGGCGCCCTCGAGACCTTCCGGGAGGGGCAACGGGCAGCCGGACGGAGCCGGGCCGCCAGCGTCTCTCGTGCCCATTGCTCGTCCTCCTCGCTCTTTATGTCCACCAGATCGCCTCCACAGCCGGGGCACGCCTGGACGTTCCAGCGCTTCACGACGCGAGGACACTGGAGGCAGAGCGAGTAGGGCAGCGGGACGGAGTCGAGGGGATCGCTCGGGGTTTCGCGGTGCGCGGTCGCTCCGCGCGAGGAGCCTCCCGTGATGAGGAGCGACAGCCCTCCCAGGATGCTTCCGGCGCCGAGGATGATTCCGATCGCGGCCAGTTCGGCTTCAACATCCCGGCCGCGGTAGTGGTGGCGATCGTCCATCACCTCTCGCGCGAAAGACAGACCCCCGGCCAGGATGACGGCACCGAACAGGACCGCCACCACCCCGCCTTTGCGGCCCGCGCCGCGAACGCCTTCGATGAACTCGAGGCAAAATTCGGAGAAGTTCATGACGGCCCCGTTCTAGTCCGAAGCGCGGGCGGTCTTCCCGCTCATCGTGTGGTCGAGTTCCCGATCCCAGTCGTACAACTTCTCCAACAGGTCCGATGTGCAGGCGCCGGACATCCGCTCGAAGGACGCCGGGTCGAGCGCGGCGACACGCTGACGCACGAAGGAGGGATCCGCCAGCCGGCCCCGATGCTTCAGCCCCTTCGCGTGGGGAAGAGCCCGGGGCACTTCACGGACGAGGACTTCCTCACTGTCTTCACGGGTCGCTCGAGCCATGCGCTCCGCGGCCATTTCCAGACGGGTGCGGAGCGGGCCGTCTTCAATCGGGCACCAGGCCTGGAGGGCCCAATCGAGGGAGGCTTCCAGCAGCCCCTCCAGCGTGAGCACGGCACCGAGGCTCTTGTAGAGATAGCGTGCGGACTGGAGCGGCTCCCAGAAGCGCAGGACCGAGCACAGACGGAGCGCGGTTCGCTCCGTGCTCCTGGGGGCCTCTTGCGCAACCGCCGCGTGGAGCGCGCCCCAAGGAGTCTCCCGGCAGAAGGCCTCGTAGAGGTCGCTCACCTGGAATGCGTTCCGCCAGTCCAGGGCCTCGCACAAGCCCTCCAGCACGTTCGAGAGCAGGTACAGCCTCCAGGCGGGACGCTCCCGCTGGAGGTCGGCCACCTCGTGAACCACCACCACCTCGCCATGAGGCACCGCACTCAATTCACGAGGAGTGGGAAAGGAGCCCTCTCGCAGGTACTGCGCGGCGCACCGTTCGCCTTCCTGCCGAGCCATTCCGCTGACCGCGAGGTAGGGACCTCGAAGGAAGGAAGGCAGTTGCAGAAGGGAGGGCGACTCGAAGTTCATGGCGTGGGTGCTATCAAATCCGGTGTCCCTCGAGGAAGCGACCCAGGAGGAAGCGCACCTGGGTCCACCTCCTCACGGTCCCGAGCCGGTAGGCCTGAGAGCCGGAGCCACGGCGGGTGTACTTCGTGAAGGAAAGGGAACAACTTGTCCACCACCCTGGCCGGGAGGCCGCGCCGAGGGCCTTTCGGCTCCGGCCCCACTGGAGATGAATCCAGAGAAGGCTCCGACCGCGATGCCCCCGATGATGTCGATGGCCACACCCACCGCCCCACTGAAGCCGGCCAGACGCTCTCGCCGGTCAACCATCCCGTCGACAGCCTGAGCGACCCACCCACCGTATTGCTGCATCTCCTGCTCGGTGATGTCCACCCATTGTCCTGCCCGGTACGCCTCTTCTTGCGAGGCGAAACGCTGCTGGCCGCGGGTCCATCGGTATTGGACCACTCCCGGCACAACAGTCCGCCACTCCAGGCGCCAGATGAATTGGCCCTGAGCGAAACGAATCAGGCTCTCCCCGTGAAAGTCCCTCCCTTCAGAGAAGCTCTTCACCGAGGCCACGGCGCGGTTCAGCGCGGCCACATAGGCCATGGACTCCTGCTGCCCTTCCTGGAGTCCTTTTTCATTCCAGGGCTTGATCTCGAACACGGAGCGGATGGTGACATCGGTGATGTCTGGGCGAAGGCTGCGCTCGTGGGGAAGGAGCCGAGACGGGTCGCCGAGTCGCTCCCCTCGCAGGATACCGACGAGCGTATCCTTGTTGTAGAAGACCCGGTTGCGAGGGTGGTTCACTCCGTAGATATAGGCGATCAGCCGATGTGCGGCGTGACCGAGGAAGAACTTCCACGGCATCTCGGAGTCTGAATTCCGACCCGGTACGTTGTAACCATGCACAACGGGGCCCGTGGACACGTCCTCGGGGCAGGACTCGTTGCTCATGGCCAGAGTGGCCGGGAGGTGAGCAAGGCGCATCCGCTCACCCGGAAAGGAGACGCATCCCGTCACCAGGCTCAGCAGGAGCAACCCCGCCCAAAAACGCGCGGCTCGTGGCATGGGGAGGAGCCTGACATCTTCACTCAGAGGTACCTCTCCCCCAACGCACGGGCGTCACGTGGCCCACACTCGGAGCGGTTGCCCACTCTGGTGCAGGTGCGTCTCTTGAGCACTCACGCGCTGATGGATGGCCCCAGCCACCTTCGGTGCTGCTTCCGTACCATCTGGGCCCCTGCTCCTCGCTTCCTTCTCGCGGCGTGGCGTAGAGCGGCGCTGTCGCGAAACCTGCATTCCTCCCCTCGGGCGAATCCCGGAACCGGGTTGCTTCAGAGCACCCTGCTTGCGGAGCACTGATGGAATCTTTACTGTTGAATGAGTACGAACTGAGTAACTCCGAAGTCGGTACTCAGGCCGACAGGAGCTGCAACTCGCATCCTCCCGAGTGAAGACGAGGAAATTGGAGTCCCGCCATGCCACAGACCGAACGTCTGCAGGCTTCGTTGCCGACCATCACGATGAGGGAACTCACTCGCTTGAGCGAGGAACTCGGCGTCGACAAGAGCGCGGTGGTTCAGGAGGCCCTCAGCCTCTTCGCGAAGGCCGCCTCAGAGGCCAAGAAGGGGGCCAGACTCGCCTTCCTGCCTCCCACTCCACAGGGGACCGTGCGGGAGTTCAGCACTCCTTTGCTCACGCATATGGAACAGGCCGCGCACAGGGACCCAGCGGAAATCGTCCTGCCGGATGGGGACTTCGACAAGGTGGCGGCCAGGCTTGAGGCGCCCGCGGCGCCAACCCCCGCGCTCCGGGCGCTTGCCCGTAAACGGCGCCGCTCCCAGCCGTAGTTGGCCAACCCCGCGCGGCGGGCCTGGTTGATGCATCCCGCCCACCGTCCCAACATCGGCAAGCGCCTGCCCAACTACCCCGTCCCAGCGATCATCATCGCTCGCCTCGCGCGTGACGCTCGTGTGCGGGGCAAGGGCTACGGTGAGCGGATGTACCTGACCATGAAAGACCTCCGCGCCGCATACACCGGGAACACCTGACCGCCAGCATCAGGGTCTCCCAACAGCGGGCGTCACGTGGCCCACACTCGGGGCGGTGGTGCCCATTCTGGCGATTGTGGCCAAATCACCTCTCGCACACCTTGAGCGATCACGCCGTGGCAGATGGAATAGACCGGTTCCTCCCCAGCCCGTGAGTCCCTCATGAACCTGAAGAACCTCGCTTCGAGCTTCGCCGTGCTGTCCCTGGGCCTGACGTCCGCGTGTGTCTACACGGAGCCCGTCCCCGGAGACGTGACCTTCACCTGGACCTTCGACGGCTACAGCTGCGCCCGCGATGGCGAGGTCAGGGACGTGCACATCACCATCCCCGGCGAGTCGCTCGAGAACCGCGGCTACTACCGCTGCAACTCCAATGGCTACGACGGCGTCACGCTCTACGACTTCTACCCGGGCGACTACGACTTCCACATCGAGGCCATCGATTATTCCGGCTACGTCTCCTACGAGGCCAGCGGCCACTTCTACGTGGATGGAGACACCCACGTGCGCGTGGATCTCTACCCCACGCGCTGACGAAAACCGCACGCTCCGGGTGTCCGTTCCTTGTCAGACCCCCCCTGTATTCTTCCTCTCATGCACGACGCATCAGGGAGGCCGATCATGAACGGACGCACGGAGTCACCCCACGTCTCGGAGAGCAAGCTGGGGCGCTACCTCACGGCGGCACCCGCGCTGCGCAAGCAGCTCATCCACACCCAGAAGAATCCCCCGGATCCGCGCTACCTGCGCTACCCCGACGCCGCCCACGCCATCACCGATTTCCTCTGCCACGGCCAGGACGAGTCCATCCTGCGCCGCCACCAGCACCGGCTCGCCACCACCGTCTTCGAGTCCGAGTACGACGCGCACCGCGCCCAGTCGTGCATCGAGGCCCTCGAGCACTACCGCCAGCTGCACCCGGGCCTGGGGCTCGGCGGCCTCATCGCCACCACGGTGGGCGACACGCCGCCCCCGCTCGAGGTGGCCGGCGTGAGCATCCAGGTGCGGCCCCAGGTCGTGCTCCAGGCGGTGGACGCGCACGGCAACAACCAGGTCGGCCTGCTCAAGCTCTACTTCTCCAAGCACCACCCGCTGGACGAGCGCTCCGGGCAGTACATCGCCACGCTGCTGAGCGCCTTCGCCGAGCAGCACCTCGCGCCGCTCGGTCCGCTGGACGCCCGGCGGATGCTCGTGGTGGACGTGTTCGCCGGCCGGGCCTACTCGGCCCCCCGCGCCCGTACGCGCCGCCTGTGCGACGTGCGCCATGCCTGCGAGGAGATCGCCGCTCGCTGGGCCGTACACTAACCGACGTTCCCGCGTGCCCGGCGGTGAACCGGTTTCGCGCGCCGCCCTTGTCGCCAGGGGGGTGGGTCGTTCAGACTCCCACCCCTCACGCTATCTCCTAGAGGGGCGACGGCCTTGGTGGACGCATTGTGGGAACGACGGGCGTTGCTCGTCTCGGGCAAGGGCGGCGTGGGCAAGACGACCGTCGCGGCGGCGCTCGCGCGCGCGGCGGTGAACGCCGGCAAGCGGGTGCTGCTCGCGGAAGTCGAGCTGGGTGGCTCCGAGACGGACAGCCCCTCGCCCCTGGCGGAGCTCGTGGGCGCGCGCCCCTCCGGTGCCAACGTCACCCCCGTGTCCGAGCGCCTGTCCTTCGTGCGCCTGTCGGCCATCGAGGGCCAGCGCCTCTTCCTCCAGGACATCCTCCCCTTGAAGGTCATGGCGGACGCGGCCATGCGCATGCGCGCCCTGCGCCGCTTCCTGGAAGCCGCCCCCGCCCTGCGGGAGATGGGCGTGCTCTATCAGATGCTCCACCTCATCCGGCTCTCGCGGCCGGATGGCCAGGCGCAGCACCCGCTGTGCATCCTCGACTTGCCGGCCACGGGCCACGCGCTCGCGCTCGCGGCGCTGCCCGACACGCTCTTGTCCGTCATGCCCGGCGGCCCCATCGGGCGCTCGGTGCGCGAGGGGCTCACGCTCTTGAGGGACCCGGCCCTCACCGGCACGGTGCTCGTCACCCTGCCCGAGCCCCTGCCCGTGAGCGAGACGCTGGAGCTGGCCAGCGCCATCAAGAACCACGGCATTCCGCTCGCCGCGGGGGTGCTCAACCGCATGCCGGACAATCCCTTCTCGCCGGACGGGCGTGACGCGGTGAAGCGGCTGCTCGAGGCGCACGGGCCGCACCGGGGTCAGCGCGCGCTGGGCCGCCTGGATCGGGCGCGCGCCGCGCAGAGCCGGCTGGAGACGAACTTCCCCGCCCCGCTGCTCACCCTGCCGGACCTGCCCGCCACGGAGAGCGCCCTGGTGGAGCAGCTCGCCAAACACCTCGCCCGTCCGCCCTCGACCCCTGTCTCGCGCGAGAGCGCCGGAGCCCAGCCATGAGCCTGCAATCCCTGCTGCGTGACAAGCGCGTCCTCGTGCTGTGTGGCGCGGGCGGCGTGGGCAAGACGACGACGGCGGCGGCGCTGGGCGTGGCGGCGGCGCGCTCGGGCAGCAAGGTGCTGGTGCTCACCATCGACCCCGCGCGGCGGCTCGCCGAGGCCATGGGCCTGAAGGAGGGCGGCGCCGAGCCCACCACCATTCCCCCCGAGCGGCTGTATGCCGGGGGCACGCCGGGCACGGGCCAGCTGGACGTGTGGATGTTGGATCCACGCGTCGTCTTCGAGCGCTTCGTGCACCGGCTGTCGCCCACGCCCGAGGCGGCGCGCACCATCCTCGACAACCGGCTCTACCGCTTCCTGTCGGACCTGGTGGCGGGCATGCAGGAGTACGCCGCGGCCGAGGCGTTGGATCACTTCCTCGACGAGGGGAAGTACGACCTGGTGGTGCTGGACACGCCCCCGAGCCGCCACGCGCTGGACTTCCTGGAGGCCCCGGGACGGCTGGCGCGCTTCCTGGATGATCGCATCGTGTCGCTCTTCCTGCCGGAGGAGAAGGGGCGCGGGGGGAGGCTGTGGCGCAAGACGTCGCAGCTGCTGGGCAACGTGCTGGGGAGCATCTTCGGCGAGGGCTTCACCCAGGAGATGCGCGCCTTCCTGGGGGCCTTCAGCGGGCTGTTCGCGGGCATCCGGCTGCGCGCGGACCGGCTGCGCGAGCGGCTGTCGGCCAAGGACGCGGCCTTCCTGCTGGTGACGTCACCGGAGCAGGCCTCGCTGGACGAGGCGGCCTTCTTCCGGGACATGCTCCACGAGAAGGGGCTGCCCTTCGCGGGCTACGTGCTCAACCGGAGCTGGGCGCGCGAGGACGGACTCTTGCCGCCCGAGGGGCTGTTGCGGCACGTGGAGGACGACACCGCGCGCGGCGGAGTGGAGGCGCTCATCCGCCTGGCCGAGCAGGAGCGTGCCCGGGCCGAGGTGCACCGGGGCCTGTTGCAGCGGCTCGCGGAGAAGCTGCCCGCGGGCGCGGTGGCGGTGGCCGCCCCCGAGTCCGGGGGCGAGCTGGAGGACTTCGGGGGCCTCGTGCGCCTGGGCGACGCGCTCGCCATGGGCTAAGTAGGTCGCCAGAAGTTCCGAGACAAATTCCGGCCGCATGCACAGCTTCTGGAGCATGCGACCGGCAAGGAGCCCTGCCGAACTGGGGCTGACAGCATACGACAGGCGGAAGCTGGAGCGGGCGTTGCGGCAGGCGCGCGACGCCCGCTACTTCCGTCGTCTTCTGGCCATCAAGCTCATCGCCGAGGGCAAGGGCCCGGGTGAGGTCGCGCACCTGGCAGCCCTGAGTCGACCAGCGGTCTACTTCTGGCTTGAGCGCTACCTTGCAGCACGCACTCCATCAGCGCTGTTGGATGCCCCGCGCTCAGGCCGGCCCAGAAAAGCCCCGCGCCTCACCAGCAGGCGCCTGCGTCGAGTAGTGCGCAGCAGTCCAGAGAGGGCTGGCTGGGCGAGCCATGGCTGGACGGTGCCGCTGCTCCGCTCGCACTTGCAGAGGCAGGGCTTCGAGGTATCCCCCGCACGCTGCGTCGCCGACTGCACGAGGCGGGGCTGGCGTGGAAGCGACCCCGGTATGTGTACGTGACGGCGGCGCCCCATCCAGGGCAGAAAAAGGGGGCCTTGTCCGCCGTTTGAAGCGCCTCAAACGCCAGTTCCCCCGTGCGGTGCTGCTCGTCATGGACAGCACGGTGCTGCGCTGGTTTCCACCGCTGCGCGCCGTATGGGCTCCTGTCGGTCAGCAGGCAGTGGTGCCCATTACAGGTGAAAATGCCAAGCGCACGCTCTGGGGCGCCATCAACCCGCGCACCGGCAGGCGTGTCGTCATGGCCACCAGGCGCAGCCGGCAGGAGGACTTCATGGCCTTTCTGCGCACGCTGCGCGCCGCCTACCCCGGCCGCCCGCTGCTCTTGGTGCTCGACAGGGCCAGCTGCCACACCGCCCAGAAGTCCCAGCAGCTGGCCTGCCGCCTCGGTATCCATCTGCTCCTGCTGCCCAAGCAGCACTCGGAGCTCAACTGCATGGACCACTTGTGGCGTCCACTCAAGCAGCTCGTATCGGCCAATCGCCAGTACCCTACCGTGGAGCAGCACGTCGACGCCGCCATCCAATGGGTACTGGGCCTCTCTGCCCAGGAAGCCCTCCGCAAGGCGGGCTGCCTCGCCGAAGGCTTCTGGCTGCGCGATTTGTTAGAGAACTTCTGGCGACCTACTTAGGCGGGCGTGGTGGCGGGCACCTCCGAGCGCTGCGCGTTGCCCCGGCTCAGCTCCATGCCCAGCACGCGCGGATCGAAGTACGCGTAGAAGCGCGAGATGCACTCGCCATCCCACTCGATGATGGACACGCCCTCGTAGCTCACCGCCGCGCCGTTGTGCGCGGTGCCGTTGGACTCCCACTCGAGCGCCACCCGGTCCCCGGATTCGATCATGTTGCGGAAGGTGGACTTCACCTGTTGCAGCATGCCCTTGTACTCGGTCCAGAAGTCCCGGGCGCCGTCCTTGCCGTGGAAGGTGCGGTGGGAGACCACGTTGCTCACCTGGGCGTCCTCGCCGAAGAGCTCCAGCAGCGCCTCCATCTCGCCCGTCTCCTCCAACCGCGTCAACGCCTCCGCGAAACGCCGTGCTCGTTCCATCGTCATGGGGTCTCCCGCTCCGTCTGGGTGTGAGGGTCCTGTTCCTCGACGGTGAGCACGACGCGCACGCCCTGCCGGGTCCACCGGCCGCCCGGCTGCCCCGCGAGCGGAGGGCGTGGGGGCCGCCTCGTCCCGGAGCGAGCCCGGGGCCAGGGGAGCCCGCAAAAGCAAGGACCGCGGCCCGTAGGGGCGCCGCGGTCCAAGGGAGCTCAACCCTGTCTCCCGGAGCAGGGTCGGTCCAGGGGGGGCAAAGGGTGTCAGCCGAGCACGTCGAGCGCGCGCTGGTAGTAGGCCTCGCGCGAGGCCAGGCCGTTGTAGCCGCCGTTGATGCGGCGGGTGACCTCGCGGAAGTTGCCCGCGTCGGCGTACTGGTTGAGGTTGCGGCTGTTCCAGAACCAGGCGGCGGTGCGGAAGCCCACGTCCGGATCCGCGGCGCGCTTGGGGTTGTTCTCCAGATCGATGCCGAGTGCCTGACCGGCGGCGCGGTAGTTGCTGCGGCCGGTGAGCTGGATGGGGCCGCGGCCCTTGAAGCGCACGCCATCGCCCGGCTGGGTGTTGCCGAGATCGCGGCGGCCCTCGTAGGCGGCGCCCGAGGCGATCTCCTCCATGTAGCGGAACTCACCGCTCTCGTGGGCGAGCTGCGCGAGGAAGGCGGCCTGGCGCTTGGGGGTGTTGATGCCGGCCTCGGCCATGGCGCGGTTGACGTGGGGCAGGTACTGCTCGGCCTTGGCCTGGGAGAGGTTGGGCATGATGCGGCGCAGCTGCGCGAGCGACACGCCGCCCTTGGAGCCGGGCTCGTTGCCCGGGCCGGTGACGGGGCCGGCGCCGCCCGTGGAGGGCTTGCTGGGGGCGGGCTGGTAGTGGTCGCCCGCGGGCACGCGCAGCTTCTGGCCCACCTGGATGAGGTTGGGGTTGGAGATGCCGTTGGCCTGGGCGAGCGCGCTCACCGTGGTGCCGTAGCGCTGGGCGATGCCACTGAGCGTGTCCCCGGAGCGCACGGTGTAGCTGCCGCCGGAGGCGGGCGCGGAGGGAGCGCTCGCGCCACCCTTGCCGGGGATGGAGAGCTTCTGACCCACCTGGATGAAGTCGGGGTTCCTGATGCCGTTGGCCTGGGCGAGCGCGCTCACCGTGGTGCCGTGGCGCTGGGCGATGCCGCTGAGGGTGTCTCCGGAGCGCACGGTGTAGCTGCCGGCGCCGGCGCTGGGAGCACTTCCCCCGCCGGGGACCGTGAGCTTCTGGCCCGCCAGGATGAGGTTGGGGTTCTTGATGCCGTTGGCCTGGGCGAGCGCGCCGACCGTGGTGTGGTAGCGCTGGGCGATGGCCGAGAGGGTGTCGCCGCTACGGACAGAGTAGGTGCTCATGGGGGGGCTCCGTGCGGAAGAAGGGGGAAAGGTGGGGAAGCTTTCTCCTATTCTCGCAACGGCCGAGAAACAGTTGCTTGGAGCCTGGGATTTTTCCCCCTGGCCGCGCAACCCCCTGGATTCACAGCACGGAGACCTCGCGGATGTCGACGTCGTCCAGGTTCAGGCGACGCACCGCGTCCACGAACCGGCCGGTGGCGATGCGGATCGTCTCGAAATCGCTCAACAGGAACAGATCCACGTCGGTGGGGAGTGAGCCCCCCTCCAGGATGGGCTCGTCCGGGAAGGGAAAGGAATCCCGGCCACATTTGGGACACGCGGGAGGCCGCTCTGGAGTGCACGCGGGATGCAGCCGACCCCGAGGAAAGAGCTCCAACTCCACCAGTTCTGGTGGCGCCGGCTGTTGGAACACCAGTTCCGCGTGTACCCCATGCAGTCCCCGCACGCCCTCTGCCCGCAGGCGATCCAGCGCCTCGCGGCGAATCAGGTTCAGTCCGGGGGAGTGCAGGAAGAAGGAGCCAAAGGTTCCCTCGGCAGTGCCCACCAGCGGACCCAACCGGGTTCCTGGACGCAACCGCGCGCCAACGGGCAGGAAGGGCCGAACCAGCGAACACAACCGAACGAACTCGTCGAAGGATTCGGGCCTGGGCCTGGCGTACAAACCCCGTTCGTCCCAAGCGGACAGATCCACGCTCGGGTACGCCGCCATTCCCCCCGCCCAGGTCGCGCCACATTCAGGACAGCGCAGCCCGGGCAGGCTCCCCCACTTATGACGGGCGGAGAGGTCGCCGGTGTACTGAGAATCCCTGGGTGCACGCAGTTCGTAGAACCTCGTCATCACACCCCAGAATCGTCCCAGACTCCACATGGACCGCGGAGTCTAGCCGTTCCCCACCCGCTACTTCTCGGGCGGGAAGTCCTTGAGGATCTTCTCGACGGCGGTGTTGATGAGCTTCTGGCTCTTCTTGGCGCTCATGTTGTCGGCCAGGGTGGTCTCGGCCGTGCCGCGCCAGACGAGGTTGTTGGACTTCGAGTCCACCACGTCGAGGATGAGCGTGCCCTCGCGGTACTCACGCACGGTGGCCGTGGGCGCCCCCGCGCCGCCATACGCCACCGGGCCGAAGAACGGGTCGAACCAGGGATCCCACCGGTAGCCGTAGAAGTTGTTGATGACGTCCACGTCCACCCGCTTGTCGATGGCGCCGTGCCAGCCCAGCTTGAAGTCCGGATTCTGGTTCGCATCCACCAGGCGGTAGCCGCGCTCGGCCAACTCCCGATCCACCGCCAGCCGGACCCGGGACTGGATGATGGAGTTGTAGATGCGCGTGTCCGCGCCCTCCGTCATGGGCAGCCAGGAATAGGTGCGGTAGCTCTCGAGCACCTGCACGGCGCCAGGGTCGAAGTTCGTCCGGGTCTGGATTCCCGAACAGGCGGCGAGCGCCGACACCAACACCGCTCCAGCCAAACGCGAGGACAAGGACATGTCGTTCTCCTTCAGCGCACCACGGGTGTGCTCGTGTGTGGGAAGGGTAGTCATCCCGCGTGCCCGGGAGCCCCGCGGGCGCGCGACACCACCCCGGCCCTGGCTGGCTGCTCGCCCCCTCAGGGAGGACATTGACCGGGAGAACGATGCGGACGGGCTCACCCCGTCTGGGCCCCCACGGCGTCGCGGCCGGCGAGCCGGGCCACCGCCTCGATGAGCGCCACGGGCTCCAGCGGCTTGGCCATGTGCACCTGGAAGCCCGCGCGGTAGGCCCGCCGCGCGTCCTCCGCGCCCGCGTAGGCCGTGAGCGCGATGGCCGGCACCCACTGATCCCTCGCCTCGGCCCACGTGCGCACCCGCCGCAAGAGCGAGTGCCCGTCCTCGCCCGGCAGGCCGATGTCCGACACCAGCACGTCCGGCAGCGACTCCTCCAGGCGCGCCATCGCCTCGGCCGCCATGCTCGCGGTGTCCACCCGCGCGCCGCGCTCGCGCAGCATCATCGCGATGAGCTCGCGCGCGTCCGGCGCGTCCTCCACCAGGAGCACGTGCACCCCGTCGAGATTCACCGCCGGCGCCGCCTCCACGCCCGGCAGGGCCTCGGCGCGCACCTCGGGCAGCACCGCCGGCACCGGCAGCGTCACCGTGAAGGTGGCGCCCCGGCCCTCGCCCGGGCTCTCCGCCCTCACGCTCCCGCCGTGCAGCCCCACCAGGTGGTGCACGATGGCCAGCCCCAGCCCGAGGCCCCCATGCTCGCGCGTGGCCGAGCCGTCCGCCTGCCAGAAGCGCTCGAAGAGGTGCGGCAGGAAGTCCGCGCGGATGCCCTTGCCGGTGTCCGTCACCTGGAGGCTCACCTCGCGCTCGCCGCGCGCCACCCGCACGCGCACGTGCCCGCCGGCCGGGGTGAACTTCACCGCGTTCACCAGCAGGTTCCAGCACACCTGCTGCAGGCGCCCGGGGTCACCCACCAGCAGCGCCGCGCCCGTGGCGCCCACGTCCACCTCGAGCGCGAGCGACACCCCCTTCTGCTCCGCGTGCGAGCGCACCACCTCCACCGCCGCCTGCACCACGCCCACCCACTCCACGCCCTTCCTGTGCAGCGTGAGCTTGCCGGTGATGATGCGCGAGACGTCCAGCACGTCTTCAATCAGCTGCGCGAGCGCGCGCGCGTTGCGCTCGATGACGCCGAGCCCCTTGTCCACCGCGCGCGCATCGCCCTGGCGGCCGCGCAGCATCTGCGTCCAGCCGAGCACCGCGGTGAGGGGCGTGCGCAGCTCGTGGCTCATCACCGCGAGGAACTCGTCCTTGGCGCGGTTGGCCGCCTGCGTCTCCGCCATCAGCCGCGTGTTCTCGATGGCCACCGAGGCCATGCGCGCGAGCTGCACGAGGATGGCCTCGTCCTCGGCGCTGAAGTCGCCCTCGTACCGGTCGGACAGTTGGATGAAGCCGAGGTTCTTCCCATCCCGCCCCACCAGCGGAGCGCCCAGCCAGCCGCGCAGGGGCGGCAGGTGCGTCTGCCGGCCCGAGCCCCGCCACTCGGGGTGCGCCTCCAGCTCCGCCTGCGTCAGCCGCATGGGCAGGTTGAGCCGGCACACCCACGAGTAGATGCCCGTGCCATCCAGCCGTGCCTCCTCCTCGCGCCACGCCGCGTACCGGTCCGACAGCGACACGGCGGTGCTCGCGCGCGCCCAATCGCCCTCCAGCACGAGGCTGGTGAGGGCCTGGTGGGCGCCAATCACCTCGCGCGCCTGCCCGGTGATGGCCTTGAGCATGTGACCGATGGAGTCCGCCTCGCTGATGACGAGCGCGGCGCTGGCCAGGCCCTGGAGCTGCGCGGCATGGTGCTGCTCGCGCGCGAGCAGGCGCTCCAGCGCGGCCTCGCCCTGGCGCTGGCGCGTCACGTCCCGGTGCGAGCCCACCCACTCGCGCACCGTGCCATCCGGCTCGCGCACCGGCACCGCGCGCACCAGCATGTCGCGATACGCCCCATCCTGGCGCCGCAGCCGGTACTCGTGGAGGAAGGGTGAGCCCGCGGACAGGCACTGGTTCCACATCCGCGCGGTGGCCTCGCGATCCTCCGGGTGCACCGCGTCCAGCCAGCCCCAGCCCAGCAGCGCCTCGCGCGTCTGGCCCGTGAAGGCGCGCCAGTCCGGCTGGTCCTCGACGAACTCGCCCGAGGGCGGCGTCACCCAGGTGATGTCCATGGTGGCCGTCACGAGCGAGCGGAAGCGCTCCTCGCTGTGCCCCAGGTCGCGTGCCAGGGCCTCGGCGGTGCGGCGCGAGCGCACCAGGTCCGTCACGTCATAGGCGAAGATGGCCAGGCCCTCCACCCGCTCCGCGGCGTCGCGCTGGGGGTGGCAGGCGATGTCGAAGAACAGCTCCTCGGGAAGCTGGCCCGGCTCGCGCGTGAGCTTGAGCGGCCGGGCGCGCCCCACGTAGGTGCTGCCCGACACGTACACCCGGTCCATCACCTCGAGCAGGCCCTGGCCCACCAGCTCCGGCAGGGCCTCGCGCACCGGCAGCCCCACCAGCTCGCGGTTGCCATGCAGGCGGCGGTGCAGGAGGTTGGAGAAGATGAAGCGGTGCTCGGGGCCCCGGGTGAGACACACCGCGGTGGGGCCCAGCATCAACATGTCCTGGAAGCGGGCGCGCTCGCCCTCGATGGTCAGGCGCGCCTCGCTCTCCGCGGCGAGCAGCCGCACCCGCTCGTCCTCCACCTGGCGCCGCTCCGTCACGTCGCGCACGAAGAGGGCCAGCCCGTCGCCCGAGGGCAGCGCCCGCGACTCCAGCCACATGCCCGCCGGGGCGAGGAAGTCCTCGAGCACCACGGGCACGCGCGTGGCCATGGCGCGGCGCCACGCCGGGGCGAAGCCGCTGTCGGCCAGCTCCGCGAGCCCCTCCCACAGCACCCGCCCCAGCAGCGCCTCGCGCGAGCGCCCCAGCAGCCGCTCGAGCACGGCGTTGCACCACGACAGCCGCCACTGCCCGTCCACCACGAGGATGCCATCGGTGACACCATCGAGCAGCACCGCTCGCTCCTCGGGGACGGGGCGCGCGAGGCCGCCGAGGGCCATTCTGGACGGCTCGTGGATGGGCATGACGGGCGTTCCTGGACGGGAGCCCCTGGTTAGCAGAGCGCGGGGGCACGTGCCCCGGCCCGGGGGCCGAGTGTTGAGCGCAGGCCGCTCCGAGGTGGGAGTAGCAAACACCTCGTCCACCTGAAGTTGTCCGGGGGGCGGGGAAGCGGCCTCTCCGGACGAGGCCTTGTGCCCCGGGAAGGCATCCGTTAGCAGTCGGGCCGCACCCCCATGTCCATGTCCCCTCCGTCTCCGTCCACCGCCGCCGAGCCCTCGTCCTCCCTCCCCACCGCTCCGGCCCGCCGGCCCTGGCTGCCCGTGGCCGCGGGCGCCCTGTGTCTCGTGCTGCTGGGCGTGGCGTTCGTGTGGCCGCGCGCCCAGCCCCTGCAGCGCCTGGGCACGCTGCCGGACTTCACCTTCACGCGTCAGGACGGCCAGCCCTTCGGCCGCGCCGAGCTGCTCGGCCGGCCCTTCGTGGCCAACTTCATCTTCACCCGCTGCCCCACCATCTGCCCCGTCTTCACCGGGAAGATGGCGCGGTTGCAGAAGCGCACGGCGGACTTCGGCCCGAAGCTCGCGCTCGTGTCCTTCTCGGTGGACCCCAAGTACGACACCCCCGAGCGCCTCACCGCCTACGCCGCCCGCTATGGCGCGGACCCCTCGCGCTGGAGCTTCCTCACTGGGGACTACACGCGGCTGCAGGAGACCGTCGTCGGCGGCTTCAAGATCGCCATGGGCCGCAACAGCGAGGACGAGAACGACATCCCCGGCATCTTCCACGGCTCGCACTTCGTGCTGGTGGACGCCACGGGGGAGATCCGCGGCTACTACGACAGCGAGGACGACGACACGGTGGAGCGGCTCACCCGCGACGCCGAGCGCCTGGTGCGCGGCGTCGAATAGGCGCGAGTGCTGGAAAACTCCCGGAAGGCCATACCAGCCGGGCGAGCGGGCGTCATGTGGGTGACGCACTGCTTCCAATCCCGTCCCCCGTGCATAGCTTGGCCGGGCAGCCATTCCAAAGGGGGACGCACATGTTGAACAACTACAGGGATCAGCTGGTGGGCAAGCTGAGGCACGTGGCGGTCAAGGCGGGCGTCCAGGGCGTCCACTACCTCGCCGAAGGTGCCGCCGTGGCGACGAAGGCCATCGAGCAACTCCAGGAGAAGCTGGCCCAATACGAGGAGCAGGACGAGGACGAGCGCCCCGCCCAGCGCGCCTCGGACGAGCGGAGCGACGCGGGCCGGGACGAGTCCGACGCCGAGCTGAGCGAGCTGCGCGCGGAGACGCGGGCCACCGCGGAGCTCATCATGGATGAGGCGCGGGCGGTGGAGCAGCGCATCAAACAGGCGCGGCCGGCGCGTCACCCGCTCGAGGTGACGGTCGAGGCGAGCCCCGAGTCCACCCGGGCGAGGACGCAGGGCCGCAAGACGACGACGGCCACGGCGCCCAAGCGGGCCACGGCCCCGGCGGGGGGCTTCAAGGCCAAGCGGGGCCAGAAGCACACCCACGACCACTGACGGGGGAGCTTCCCACGCGGGTGGACTCAGCCGCGGGTGACCTTGGGGGAGGCGGTCCGGGACAGCGAGCGGCTCTGCAGGCGCGCGCTCTTGACGGACACCCCCGAGGCCTTCATCTGGGCGGCCTTCTCGGCGGCGAGCCGCTCGGCTTCGGCCTTGCGGGCCAGGTCATCCGCGGCGAGCTGGGCGCGGCGCTGCACCATGCGCTCGCGCATGCCCTCGGCGGACATGTCCACGTGGGCGCGGTGCAGCCGGTAGAGCAGGTCCTCGCGCAGGGTGCCCTTGCCGCGCGCCGGCTCCACGCCGCCGGACAGCCCGACGATGAACTTGGGCCGCTCCTCCTGCGTCTGGAGGCAGCGCACGAGCAGCCCCTGGGTGACGAAGTTCAGCCGGGCCACGTCGGGGATGAACACCACGCCGCGCGTCTTCTTGAGCGCCTCGGCAAGCTGCTCGTTCTGGCGCACCTCCAGGAGCGCCCCCTCGTGGAGGAAGTTTCGCGCCGCCACCGAGGCCCACGTCCGCCGCTCATCCTCCGTCCCGCCACTCACGAGCACCGAAGCACGATTCGTCAGTAGTTCCTCTTCGCCGTAGCCTTGCGATGCCACAGGTAGCCCTCCTCGTCATGACGGCTCTGGGCAAAGATTAGCGCAAAACGGGTTCCCCGTGGAACACTTGCAAGGGCTGACGAGCCGAAAAACCGGCCTCTCCGGTGCGGTGGGGCGGGGCGGCGGAGCCAGTCCAACCAACCCACTGGGTCACCCCGGACCACCCCATGCCATGACTAACGTGGCAGGAAGGCCGAGTGGCCGTCGTGACTGGTATGATCCTCGTTGGGGCCATTGCCCCCGCGCACCCCATCGGCGCCGTAGGACTGGAGGAAGGGCCGCTGGCCGTTGCTCGCGTAGGCGTACGGGTGGCCCCAGGGGTTCACCGGCACCTCGGGCAGGTACTTGGGCACGAGGAAGGACAGGTCGCCCTCCTCGGGGATGGAGCCATGCTCGGTGCGGTAGGCCTCGAGCGCGGCGGTGATGCGGGCGAAGTCCGCGTGGGTCTGGGCGACCCCCGGGTCCGTCTTGCCGCGCAGCCCGAGCCACACGGACAGGCCGATGAGCACCGGCGCCAGCAGCAGGAAGGGAATCATGGGGTGGACGCGGCGGGGGGGCGTCCCAGGCGTTTGACTCGAGGGGGCATTCACCCTCCGGCACCTACCACAGGGCGCGGAAGAGCGGCACCGGATGGGGCTTGCCCTTGAGCCGCACGGGTGGCAGCTCCTCGAAGCTGGACTCATGGCCGGGCAGCACCGCCACGGTGCGCTCCCCCACCAGGATCTCCCCCGGCCCGGCGAGCGCGCACAGCCGGGCGGCCACGTTCACCGCGTCGCCGATGCAGGTGTACTCGGTGCGCACCGCGCCGCCGATGTTGCCCGCCACCGCCGCGCCCGTGTTGATGCCGATGCCCAGCTCGAGCTTGAGCGGCCGGCCCTCGCGCGTGGTGGCCCACTCGGCCTCGGCGCGCCGGCGCAGGTCCACCATGAAGGCCATCATCATCTTGGCGCACTGGAGCGCGCGCAGGGCATCGTCCGGGCGGAACACCGGCGCGCCGAACACGGCCATGAGCCCGTCCCCGAGGAACTTGTCCAGGGTGCCCCCACACGTGAGCACCGCGTCGGACAGGCCGCCGAGCACCTGGTTGAGCACGCCCACCGTCTGCTCGGGGGGAAGGTTGTCGGCGAGCCCCGTGAAGTTGCGGATGTCGGCGAAGAGCGTCGTCACCTCGCGCTTCTCGCCCGTGAGCACCACCGCGTCCGGGCTCTTGAGGATCTCCTCCACCACGGCGTCGGAGGTGTAGCGGGCGAAGAGCTTGCGGATGCGCTCCGTCTCGCCCGTGCGGCGCATGACGCTTTCAATCCGCGCGGCCAGCTCGTCCATGGAGGCCGACTTGTTCACGTAGTCGTCGGCGCCCGCGCGCAGGCCGCTCACGCGCTCGGCGTCGTTGTCGTTGGCGGTGAGGATGATGACGGGCATGGCCCGCGTGGGGCCTTCCTTCAGCCGCCGGCACAGCTCCATGCCGTCCAGCCCCGGCATGTCCAGGTCACTCAGGACGATGGCCGGCTGCACCTTGTTCACCTGCTCCAGCGCCTCGTACGGATCCTGGAAGCACACCACCTCGTAGCCGAGCGACACGAGCCCGTCCTGCACGAAGGCGCACGCGAGCGGGCTGTCATCCACCACCATGACGCGGTGGTGCCCCGCCTCGGGCTGGGCGCGCGCCGAGGACTCCTGGCGGCCGGCGACCCGGCCCTGCAGGGCCAGTCCCTCGTAGAGCTGCTTATAGGAGCAATAGCCGTGCTCGACGAGGATCTCCCCCAGCTTGCGGCCCGAGCGGCGCTGGAGCGTGAGCGCCTCGTCGAGCTGGGACAGGGTGAGGTACTTGAGCCCCACCAGCACCTCGCCCAGCGGGGGGTGGATGGGAAGGAAGCCCGGGGGCGCGTGGTTCAGGCCGAGCGCCTCGCCCAGGGCCTCCTGGATCTGCTCGCGCGTGACGTAGCCCAGGGAGATGAGGGCCTCGCCCAGGCGCTGGCCGTTGAGGGCCTGCAGCGACAGGGCCTCCTCGATCTGCTTGGGCGTGACGATGCCGAGCTTGAGCAGCAGCTCGCCGAAAAGCGGGCTGTCCGCGCGAACCGCGGGGTGGGGGTCGGGGCGCTCGGGGGCCGGCACGTTGTCCAGGGAAGGACGGGTCAACGGGCTCTCCACCTTGGTGAGGGGTGATTCCAAGGCCCACAGCGTACCCCAGCACCGGCCCCTCGAAATACCCCGGAGAAGCGCCCCCCCGGCCGCCCAGCCTCCGGGCGGCCAGCGGAAAACGGCCCGGGGCTACCCGCGCGGTAGCGTCACCGTGAAGGTGGAGCCCTCGCCCGGCGCGCCGTGCACCTGGATGGAGCCCCCGTGGGCGTCGACGATCTCCCGGGTGATCCACAACCCCAGGCCGAGCCCCTGGTAGCGCTGGTCCTGCACCGCCCGCTCGAAGCGCTCGAAGATGCGCACCCGGTCCTCGGGCGCGATGCCGATGCCGTGGTCCTTCACCACGAGCCGCACGCCCTTCGCGCCGCCGTCCTCCACCCGCACCTCCACGGGCTGGCCGCGGCCGTACTTGACCGCGTTGGACAGCAGGTTGACGAGCACCTGCTCCAGGCGCATCCGATCCCACCGGCCCGTCGGGACGCCGTCCGTGAGGAAGCGCACCTCGCTGCCCGAGCGCGAGAACGCCTCGGACATGCGCCCGAGCACCTCGCGCGTGAGCTGTGCCAGGTCCAACTCCTCGCGCTCGAGCAGGAGCCGCCCGGAGGAGATGCGGCCCACGTCGAGCAGCTCGTCCACCAGCACCCCCAGCCGCTCGCTGGCGCGCTCGGCCTTCGCCACGCGCTCGGCGACGTCTGGCGCGGCGGCCTCGCCGCGCGTGAGGCGCGCGAGCATCTGGATCTGCAGCCGCAGCGCGCACAGGGGCGTCTTCAGCTCGTGTCCGGCCACGGAGAGGAAGTCATCGCGCAGCCGCACCGCCTCGGTGGCCGCGCCGTACAGCCGCGCGCCGACGATGGCCAGGGCCGCGCGCTCGCCGAGGCTCTGCAAGAGCAGCCGATCCTCCTCGGTGTAGGGCCGGCTGCCCCCGGCCACGTCGCGCACCACCCCGAGGGTGCCGACCACCCGTCCCTGGGCACGCAGGGGCACCACGAGCAGGCTCTGGGCCCCGTAGCGCTCCAGGTAGGGCACGTACTCCGTCAGGCCCTCCGAGGCGCGCGCCGCCTCCGCGTCGATGTCCGGCAGCAACACCGAGTGGCCCCCCAGCACGACGCCCCCGTGCAGCCCCTCGCCCGAGCGCTGTCGGCGCGCGTGCACCGTGCTCGCGAGCAACCAGCGCGCCTCGGGCTCGGGGTGGTGGAGGGCAACGGGCTCCAGGGTGGAGTCCTCCTCGCGGATGAGCTGGAGCACACACCCATCGCCGATGACCTCGGACACCTTGTGGGCGATGACGTCCAGCACCGCCGGCAGCTCCAGGCCCGCCTGGGCGAGGAGCCGATCCACCTCCACGAGGATGCGCAGGCGCGCGGCGTGGCGGCGCGACTCGGCCTCGGCGGCGCGCGACTCGCGCAACAGCCGCGCATGGTCGATCGCCAGGCCCACGCGCGACGCCAGGTCCTCGGTGAGGATGCGCTCCGCCTCGCCGAAGGGCTCGCGCTCGGGCCCGCGCACGAAGGACATGGCGCCCAGGGTGTGATGGCGCGCCGCCAGGGGGACGACGAGGAACGAACCACCAGCCTCGCCGCCCCCGGCCTCCGGCGCGAGCGCCCGCGCCCCCGGGACGCCGAGCCCGGTGACGAGCAGGGGACAGCCGGTGCGCACCACCTCGGTGATGGCCGAGGGGCGCACGCGCTCGGGAGTGAAGGCCTCGAGGCACCCGGTGCACGGAGAGCGCTCCACGTGCGCGTGCCGCGCGGTGAGCCGCCTGAGGGCGCCGTGCTCGTCGAGGAAGTCCACCGCGCACCAGTCGGCGAAGCCTCCCACCGCGAGCTGCGCCACCGCGGCCACCGCCTCCTCCCACCCGAGCGGACCGGACAGCAGCCTCCCCGCTTCGGCGAGCACGCTCAGCCGCAGCGAGGCCGCCTCCGCCTGGACTTGAGCCACGTGCACCGCGTCCGCGGCGCTGCGTACCAGCTCCCGCAACGTCCCCGTGGCCGAGCGAGCACCCACGGGCTGATCCAACGCATGAGACATGCGATCCACGAACGTCATGAAGTTGTCTTGGGGCACTTGCATGCCCACCCCCCCCCGCCCGGAACTCCATCGGGCGAGCGGATAGCTTTTCATGACTCGCGGCGATTGCCTACCCGCCTCGACTCCGAACGTCTTCCCCTGGATGCTCACCTCGGGGGCCTGTGTCCACATCCTCCGGGGATTGTCCCGCGGTTCAATGGACGAAGATGGCGAAGACGACTTCCAGGACGATGAGCAGGACGATGGTGAGCTCCAGGGAGAGGGAGCGATCCGTGTCCACCTCGCCCTTGAGCAGGCCGTAGGTCTGGGTGAGGAGCTGTTGTTTGCGCGTCACCGAGTCCTGCCAGGAGGAGATGCGCATGCGTTTGACGGCGGCCTCGTAGACCTTGGACAGGTAGAAGTCGCCGATGATTTTCAGGCTGTTCTCCACCCGCTCGACGAACTCGTTGAGGTCCACCAGGGTGGCGAGCGTCTCGCGGGTGAGCTGGCGGTAGGGGCTGCGCACGAGGGTGGTCCACCCCCGGCGGCGCTCCTGCATCCGGTCGTGGATGCGGCCGATGTGCGAGTCCAACAGGTCGTCGTAATAGCGGAACTCCAGCAATTGCGCGTTGGCCACCTCCAGCAGGTCCGGGATGTCATTGGAGCCGGAGGGCTCGTAGACGAAGGCGCTGTTCCAGTCGACGATGACCAGGTCATCCACGGTGTAGCTGAAGCGCGAGGCGAGGACGGACTCGCGCTCGCGCGGGGAGAGGGGTTTGGAGTCCACCTCCCCGAGCAGCAGCCGCGCCAGGTCCGCGCGCGCGAGCAATTCCTCGGCGTTCGGCGAGCCCTCGATGCGCTCCACGAAGAGCACGGTATAGCTCTCGTTCTGCTCCCAGAGGTGGGGCCCCTGGGCGGCCGGGGCAATCATCTGCCGCACCGACTCGATGAGCTCCAGGGCGAGCGCCTCCAGGGCCACGCTGTCATAGAGCTCGTCGGCGAGCGCGGTGAGCGCGTCGAAGCCGGTGCCCGGCGCCACCGGGACGCGCAGGATGATGGAGGCGGCGCCATGGTCGAACAGGCGCGCCGTCACATCCACCGTGGCGGGCCCCTGACGCAAGGCGAGCACACGCCGGCCCAGCTCGAAGGCCAGGGGCGGGTTGGGCAGGAGCAGATACTGGCTGTTTTCCCGGCTCAGCTTGAGGCGGCGGGCGTCCGCGGAGATGACCTGCCGGGCCCGCTCCAGGTCGAGCTCCTCCGCGATGTCGAAGGTGCGGTAGCAGAGGACGTGAGCCTTCTCCAGGACGAGCGGGGCGGGGGCCGGCATGGGGGCGGCAGCTTAACCGCTTGGGAAGGCTTACGGGCCACCTTCGGAGGAGCCCGGAGGCTGGGGAGGATCCAACTGGGCGAAAAGGCTGTCGGCGAGGCGCTGGACACAGTCGGCGGGGGGCGCGGAGAGCAGGGTGCACTGCTGCGTGGCGAGCAGCTCGGGGCCGGCCAGCACGCGCTCCAACCTTTCCACATAGGGCTTCCAGTCATCCCGGGACAGCTTGCGCGAGGGGCGCGCCGGATCGACGGCCTGGGTGGGGGCCCGGGCGGCGCTCTGGCGGACCCGGTCGCGGTAGGCATTCCAGGCGCGGCGGGCCTCGGCGGCGGGCCCCTCGAGCGCCGGAGCCAGGGACGCGAGCGGGTTGCGCTCGCCGCGGGCCCAGGCCTCGGCGTAGAAGCCACGCCAGGCATGGTGGCGCTGGAGGCATTGGCTCTCGGTGAAACCATACCCGGTGCCCATGGAGCGCTCGCCGGTGGTGAGGTCCACCCAGTTGGCCTCCTCGGCGGCGGCACAGGCCTCCGCCATCCAGCGGTTGTAGTCGGCCTGCAAGGCCATCCACGCCTTGAAGGCGTCGGGCCTGGACTTCTTGAGCGGGAGGATGACGCGGTCGAGCGCCTTGTTCATGGCCTTGCGCAGACACTCGGCGCGCCGCTGCCCCATGAGCTTCATCTCCACGTTCGAGTCCGGCTCCGCCTTGGACAGGGGACACGCCCTTTGTGCCCAGGACTCCAGGGCGGGTGGAGTGGCCGAGAGCAGCAGGGCGAGCGGGAGCACGAGCATTCCCAGGCTCTAGCACGCGCGCGCCACGCCCCCAATCCACCCCCATCCACCGGTGAACACTCTTCCGCCCGGTGCTAACGGGCCCCGGGGGGGACGAGCTCCGTGCGCACATCCCACAGCTCGGGGAAGAAGCGCAAATCCAACGCCTTGCGCAGGAACCCCACGCCCGAGGAGCCTCCCGTGCCGGGCTTGAAGCCGATGACACGCATCACCGTCATCATGTGCCGGTAGCGCCAGAGCTGGAAACGCTCCTCCACGTCCACCAGCTTCTCGCACATCTCATAGGCGTCCCAATGACGCTCGGGGTTCTCGTAGATGATCCGAAACACCTCCATCACCCCGGCGCTCTTCTCGTAGGGCTGACGCCAATCCCGCCCGATGCGATCCGCTGGCACGGCGAGCCCCTTGCGCGACAGGTGGCGCAGGAATTCGTCATACACGCTGGGAGACTCCAACAGCCGCTCGAGCTGGGCGTGCTCGGTGGGCGAGTGCCGGAAGGGAGCGAGCGTGGCCTCGTTCTTGTGGCCCAGGAGGAACTCCAGGGCCCGGTATTGATGGCTCTGAAAGCCGGACGCCTGCCCGAGCGCGCCCCGGAACTCGAGATACTCGTTGGGCGTGAGCGTCTCCAGGACACTCCACTGCTCGAAGAGCATGCGCTGGATGTGGCCCACCCGGGAGAAGATCTTGAAGGAGGGCTCCAGTTCGTCCTTCTGCACGTAGCGGATGACGGCTTCCAGCTCATGGACGAGCAACTTCATCCACAGCTCGCTCGTCTGGTGCTGGATGATGAAGAGCAGCTCGTCGTGGTGGGGGGGTTGCGAGCGGGTAACCTGCGCGGAGAGCAATCGCTCCAGCTGCAGATACTCGCCATACGTGGTCCGACCGGCCAGGTCGGTAAAGATTCCAGGCTCCAGCTCGCGCTTGTTCATGAAGTCCAGCATGGCGGGCCCCCCCGAGGCCCGCAAGGAGGACCGGACCTTCCCCGTCAGGAGAAAGACCCGTCCCCAGCCGCCGTGTCTGGCGAGAACTACCCGGCGTTCTTCTGGGCCTCGGCCAGGGCCTTGGCGGCGGCGCGGCCACGGGGCAGCTTGATGTCCTCCACGCTGTTGGGCTCGGCGTAGTCCTTCCACTCGCCGGGGCGGCGGTTGGTCTTCTCGAGCATGCGCAGCTTCTGGTAGTGCGCGGCGCAGTAGCCCTTGGTGCGGCTGGGCTTGCCACACCCAATGATGGCGCAATCCCGCGCACCGCCCTCGGTGCTGGCGGCCGGCTTGCGGCCACGGCGCTTGCCACCCGCCGAGGAGGAGGACGAGGAGGAAGAGGAAGCCGCGGACGAGGCGCGGGGAGGACGGCCCGGGCTGCGCCGCGCGGGGGCGGCGGCGCCCGACGAGCGCTGAGCGCCCGACACGCCGAAGAGGGGACCCACCGCGCTGGCCAGCGGCGCGAGCTGCTCGGCCACGCTGCGCAGGCTGTCGAGATCCGACGTGCCCGCCTCCAGACGCGACACCAGGTCGCGCAGCGGCTTGAGCTGAATCTCGATCTCGTTACGAACCATATCCCTGAATGCCTTGTCGACCGACATGCTCTTGTATCCTCGTGCTCGATGGCCGCCGCTTCGCCGCGGCACGGCTCATCCTGGGGGTTTGCTGTTGCGGCTGTTGTACACAACAGCTCAACAAACATAACGCCATAAATACACCGTTTGTCGATTAAATTTAATTAAATGTCGTTTCTTCCGTGAATCATGCTGCTACATCTGAACTTCCTTTCAGTAGTCGATTGAGCAGGAATCCCAACCCCAAAAGCCTCGCGTGGGCCGCCAGACACGCGGCACCCGCCCCGCGTACAACACCAGGGGTTGCAGCCGCACACCGCCAGGCACACAGCCGGTCTCATCGCCGCGAGGCCGAGAATCCGCGCTCCGGCCCCCCTCACCCCTCCCTCCGGGCCGACCTTCCCGCCCGCCTGACAACACTTCGTGAGATTTCGAGAGCCCTTCCCCTCGCCGAAGCCCCCGTCCCACGTCCGGGATGGCCCTCGGTGCGCCGGGCTGCAAGCCGTTGGAACACCGGTGACACACCGTGGAGTCACCGGGGGCTTCCAGCCACCGCGCGTCTCCGCCCCGCCAGGAGTTGACGGGCAGACAGGCAAGCCCCGGCGCCTCTCTCGCAGGTGCCATCCCAACCGGCCATCCCCATCTTCATTCCCCGTGGAGTCCGACCTGAATCCGTTGCGCCGTGCGTTCTTCCGCTTCGCCGAGCGGGGCGCGGCGCTGTCCGCGCGCTATCACCGGGCCCGGCTGATGGGAGCACAACACCTACCCGCGGCGGGTCCAATCCTGCTCGTGGGCAATCACGGGCTCTGGGGTTACGAAACCCCCGCCTTCTTCCATCTACTGCACCGCGCTACAGGCCGCTACCCGATGGGGCTCGCCGAGCGGGGATTCTTCAAGATTCCCGTGGTGAAGACATTGCTGCCCTGGCTCGGGGGGGTGGAAGGCACACGGCAGAAGGCGCTGGAGGCGCTCGGCGAGGGCCACCTCGTGGTGTGCTATCCCGGCGGCGCCTGGGAAACCTTCAAGAAACCCCGGCACCACTACACCTTGAGGTGGGAGGAGACGTTGGGCTTCGCGCGGCTGGCGGCCCAGGCGCGGGTGCCCCTGGTGCCCTTCGCGGGATTCGGGGTGGATGGCGCCTTTGTCTGTCCAGAGGACGAGCGGTGGAGCGTGGCGTTGGCGCCTGGGGAGAAGTACCGCGTTCCCCTGGGCATGCCCTTGCCGTTGCCCGTGAAGATGACCTTCGCCCTGGGCCGGCCGCTGCCGCCCCCCGCCCCGGAGGCGTCCGAGACGGAACTCAAACGTTTCCGGGACCGCGTCGCCACCCAGGTGCGCCACCTCCTCATCCGAGCCTGTCATGCCTGAGGCCCTCGTTTCCGCCACCCCGCCCCGGCTCGTGCCGGAGCCCGGGGACATCCAACCCGGCTACGAATTGCCCTGCGAGGAGCGGCGGGTGCACGGAGCGACCGTGCGCCTGTTCACCTTTCCAGAGGGAAGCCAGGAGCCCTCGCGCACCGTGGTGTGTCTGCCAGGACTGGGCGCCTCGGGGCGCTCCTTCGCGCCCATGCGCCCGCTCGCGTCCGACTGGCGGCTGGTGTTGTGGACGCCGCCGTTGCAGACGCCGCTCACCCATACGCCCCTGCAATGGAACGTCGATGCGCTCTCGCGCCCCGAGGCGCAACTGCCCGAGCGCTTCGCCCTGGTGGGCTCTTCCTTTGGAAGTCTCATCGCGCTCGCCTTCGCGCTCGAGCACCCCGAGCGCCTCAAGGCCCTGGTGCTGGTGTCGCCGGTGGCGAGCGTGCAACGCATCCGCCGCGGCGCCGTGGCACTGTCCACCCTGGTGCGCATTCCCAAACCCTTCGCCTACCTCTTCGCCCCCACGGTGGCGCGCGTCATGGGCGGGCGCTACCTGCCCGCCGAGGGCCGGGCGGAAATCGTGCGCGAGGGCCGCCGCATCTCTCCCCTGGAGATGTTGCGGCGGCTCAAGGACATCCTCGCTGCGGGCTACCTGGAAGAGCTCGGGCGGCTGAAGGTCCCCACCCTCATCCTCCATGGAGGACGGGACAAGCTCGTGCCCCTGTCCTATGCGCGGGACGTGGCCGAGCGCATCCCCGGCGCGCGGCTGGAAGTGCTGCGCGAAGCCAGCCATCTGCCCTACATGAGCCATACCGACGCCTTCAACGCCTTCGTCGACGACTTCCTCCGCCAACACGACGCCTGAGCCGCTCCCGCCTCCATGGATACCTCCACCTCGCTGTCCCGCTCCGCCCTGATGTTCCTCTCGCGCCGCGAGGGGTTGAAGCAAGCCGCCACCCGCGTGCCCGCCCTGGGGCGGGTCGCCCGCCGCTTCATCGCCGGCGAGACGCTCGAGGACGCCGTCGCGGCGGTGAAGGAATTGAATGCCCGCGGCATCACCGTCTCCTTTGATCACCTCAACGAGGCGGTGCGCACCCCGGACGAGACGCGCGCGGAGGTGGCCGAGTACCTCCGGCTGCTCGCGCGCATCGACCAGGAAAAGGCACGCGGCAACGTCTCGCTCAAGCTCACCCAGTGCGGCCTGCTCTTCGACAAGGAGCTGGCGCTCGCCAACGCGCGCGAGGTGGTGGCCGAGGCGAAGCGGCGCGGCTCGTTCGTGCGCGTGGACATGGAGCAGAGCGAGGTGACCCAGGCCACGCTGGACGTGGTGCGCGCGCTGCACCGGGAGTTCGGTGGCAAGCACGTGGGCGCGGTGCTGCAGAGCAGCCTGTACCGCACCGAGGCGGATGCGAAGGCGTTGTGCGCCGAGGGCATCCGCATCCGTCTGTGCAAGGGCGCCTACCTCGAGGGGCCCGACGTGGCGTACCAGGACAAGCGCGAGGTGGACGAGTGCTTCCTGCGCACCATGCGCGTGCTGCTCGACAGCGGGCTGTACCATGGCATCGCCACGCATGACGAGCGGATGATCCAGGAGACGCTCACCTACGCGAAGGAGAAGAAGCTCAAGCGCGGCGCGTTCGAATTCCAGATGCTCTATGGCATCCGCCGCGACCTGCAGGAGCTGCTCGTGGGCGAGGGCTACCCGGTGCGCGTCTATGTCCCCTACGGCAAGCACTGGTACCCGTATTTCATGCGCCGGCTCGCCGAGCGCCCCGCCAACGTCTGGTTCGTGTTGAAGAACTTCATGAAGGGCTAGGCTCCCGCCGCGTCCCGGCCGAGGTCCCCCACCCGCTCGGCCTCGGGCTCCGGCCGTTTGACGCGCAGGGTGACGAACTCCTCGGCCACCGTGGGGTGGATGCCCACCGTGGCGTCGAGCTGCTTCTTGGTGACGCCACACTTCAACGCCACCGCCAGGCCCTGGATGATTTCCGGTGCGTCCGCGCCCACCATGTGGATGCCCAGCACCTGATCACTCTCCCGCGCGACGATGACCTTGAGCATCACCCGCTCGTCGCGCCCGCTCAGCACGTGCTTCATGGGCCGGAAGCTGGACACATACACGTCCACCGCGCCGTATCTGCTCCGCGCCTCGCGCTCGGTGCACCCCACCGTGCCCACCGGCGGCTGGCTGAACACCGCCGAGGCCACCCCCGAGTGGTCCATCCGCGTGGGATTGTCATGGAAGAGCGTCTCGGCCACCGCCCGCCCCTCGGCGATCGCCACCGGGGTGAGGTTGATGCGGTCCGTCACGTCGCCCACCGCGTAGATGCTCTCCACCCGGGTGCGCGACCATTCATCCACCTTCACCGCGCCCCGTGCGTCCAGCTCCACCCCCACCTCCTCCAACCCGAGCCCCTTCGTGTTGGGCACCCGCCCCGTGGCGAACAACACCGTGTCCACCTCGAGCGTCTCCAGGCCCGTGAGCACACTCAACGTCCCATCCGCCTGCTTCTCGATGCCGCGCAAGAGGCTCTCGGTGCGCAATCCAATCCCCTTCTTGCGCATCTCCTCGGCGAGCACCGCGCGCACGTCGTCATCGAAGCCGCGCAGCACCGTGCCGCCGCGCAGGAACATCGTCACCCGCGAGCCCAGCGCGTTGAAGATGCCCGCGAACTCCACCCCGATGTAGCCCCCGCCCACGATGGCCACCCGGCGCGGCAGCTCCGGCAGCCGCAGCGCCCCATCCGAGGTGATGACGTGCTCGATGCCGGGAAGCTGGGGCAGGAAGGGATGCGAGCCCGTGGCCACCAGGATGTGCTTCGCCGTGTAGCGCTGGCCCTTCACTTCCACCGTGTGCGCATCCACCACCCGGCCCCGGCCCTCGATGAGCCGCACGCCGGATTCGTGGAGCAGCCGCCGGTACACCCCATCCAATCGCTCGAGTTCCCGGTCCTTGCCCGCCTGGAGCTTCTTCCAATCGAACCCGGGCTCGGCCACGGACCAGCCATGGCCCACCGCGTCCTCGAACTCCGCGCGGAAATGGGCGCCATAGACGAGCAGCTTCTTGGGCACACAGCCACGGTGCACACAGGTGCCGCCCACCGCCTGGTCCTCGCACAGCGCGACCCGGGCGCCATACCCGCCCGCCCGGCGGCTCGCGGCCACGCCTCCCGAGCCCCCGCCAATGGTGAACAGGTCGAAGTCATATTCCGGCATGGGCTCTTCCTCGCGAGGGGTTGAGTTCATCCTTCAGGACCACACGATGGGCACGCCCCCGGATGCGCGTCCTCCATGGAGAGGGCCGGGATGCCCGCCCCACCAGCGAGGAAGCGGGCTCGCGCGCCGGGGAAAGGCCCCCTACCTTCACCGAGACATGTAGACCCCGCGGAGGTCCCGGTTGTGAAACCACTTCCATCCCCTTGGCTCGTGCGAGGCCTGGCCGCGGGCGCCCTGGGCACCCTGGCCTTGAGTGCCTGGGAACCCTTGCGCGATGGGCTGCTCGGGCATGCTCCACCGTACTCGATGCGAGACATCGCCACGCGGGCGTTGCGCAACACCTGGGGCATCCGGCTCGCGCCGCGCCCGGCGCAACGCCTGGGACTGCTCATGCGCTGGCTCTACGGCCCGGCGCTGGGCGTGCTCTACGCCGGACTCCGGCCCGCGCTTCCGCCCGCCTCGAGACGATGGGGCCTGCTGCTGGGCATGGGCGTGGGCCTCTTCGAACAGCTCGCCTTTCCGCTCCTGCGCGTCACCGCGCCGCCCCGGACCTGGACACCCACAGAGCATGCCCTGCTCGCCCTCCAGGTGCTGCTCTATGGCTTCGTCACCGAGGCCGTGCTCTCCGAGGCCGCGACGTGAGGGCTCAGGGGTCGCGCCGCAGCGGCACCAGCGCGCGGATCCGCGCGTCGCGCAGGTAGAGCCCCGCCCACACCACCACGCCAATGATGATGGGGCTGGTGAACGGGTCCGAGATGCGCACGTGCGTCGCGACGGCCCCCCCGAGGTAGGCCGTGAGCAGCAGGGCGCCCAGCACGGCGGTGCGAGGCACCGCGTAGAGCACCACGCAGAGCAGTTCGACGATGCCGATGGGGACCAGCGTGGACAGCGGGTAGCCCTGCTGCCCCTGCCAGCCTTGAACCACCTGCGGGTTCTGGGACAGCTTCATCACGGCGCTCATCAGGAACAAGGCCACGGACAGGCCGGACAGGACACGTCCAGTCCACAGCATGGCCTTGCTGGTGGTGGGAGCCGCGGAGGCGGGAGGAGAAGACAGGGAGGAGGCTTCGACAGGGGTGGACATCGGGGGGCTCCTGGGAGCGGAGAGGGACTTCTAGATAGAGAGGGCTTCTAGCTGAGGTGAACCGAACGAATGCCCGGCTGAATAGCGACCGGACGGAGCGCACGCAAGGAGACACGGAGGGTGAATTTCACGCCGGAGCGTGCAACCGGCGGCCGAGGCCGTAGAGTGGACGGGGGATGGAGGCCAAACGCTACCTCGTGCCCGCGGGCGTCCACCGGGTCGAGCAGGAGTTGCAGAAGAGCCGCTTCCTCACCACGGCCGCTCCGGCGCCCACGGTGGAGGAGGCCCGGGCCTTCATCGCCCGCGTGCGCGAGGAGTTCCCCGACGCCACCCACAACTGCTGGGCCTATGTGGCGGGCCCGCCCGGCTCCACCGCCCAGGTGGGCATGAGCGATGATGGCGAGCCCCACGGCACCGCCGGCCGGCCCATGCTCAATGCCCTGCTCCACGGCGGCGTGGGCGAGGTGGCCGTCGTCGTCACCCGCTATTTCGGAGGCACGCTGCTCGGCAAGGGCGGGCTCGTGCGCGCCTATACCGGGTGCGTGCAACAAGCACTCGAGAGCCTCCCCACGCTCGAGCGCGTGCCCAAGGCGCGTCTGGCCATCGAAATCGAATACGCGAGCGTGGATGGGTTGCGCCGCATGCTCCCCGCCCACGAGGCGGAGCTGGTGTCCGAGGAGTACGCCGCCACCGTGGGCTACCAGCTCCTGCTGCCCCTCTCGCGGTTGGAAGCCTTCCGCAAGGCACTGCTCGACCTGACCCTGGGCGAGGTGCTCATCGAGGTGCTCGAGCCCCGTCAGTAGACGATGCAGTCGAACTTCTCGATGACGGCCCGGAGTTCTTCCGGAGTAGTGCCCAACTGCTTCGCGATGGAGGGGGCGTGTTCGGTCATCGCCGTGGTGCGAGCCGGTTGGGTGTGAAGCTCGTCCACGACGACAGCACCATACCGGCCCGGCCACTTGACGCTGCGCAGCTCAGCGGCATGACCGATGGGATCCAGGATGGTGAAGCAGGGCCACTTGGGAAAGCGCAGGGTGGAAGGGTCGGAGTCCATGATGCGGCAGGAGTCCATCTGGGCCTCGGTGAAGTCGCAGTCCTCGATGGAACCGAACTGGTACCCCGGCAGGCTGCTGTATTCAGGCCAGTGTCCGAAATCGCATCCAGTCAGCTTCCCCTTGAACCGGCAGCCCTTCAGGGACGCGGCCACCCATTGCTGGTGGTTCTTCAACTCCTGCTTCACCTCGAAGGTGCAATTGATGAAACGGGCTCCATCGAGGAACAGACGCCGGGCGGACACCTTCAGCACAAGGGTGCAGTTCTTCACCGTCAGGTTGGGGCCGAGGAAGTAGTGCAAGCTCTTGTCCGTCAGCTCCAGTCGCTCGTTTTCAATCTCCTTGTTCTCCATGATGACGTTACCGAGCCCATTCATGGCCGCCCCTTTCAGAAGGTGAGCATCCGGAAGAAGTCGCCCGCCATACGCCTGCCATGTCGCGCCAGGTTCGACTCCGAGCCAGAAAGAATCTCGTACTTACAGCCTCCCGGTGAGGGGTCAACCACGTCGACGCCCTGGTGATTGAACCGGTAGAGTCGTTTGAACTGTTTTTTCACCTCTTCGTGCACGTAGCGTCCCTGGGCCTCGCGATCCAGCAGCCGCGCCAGCCAGTACTCACCTCTCTTCTTGGCATCCTCGATAGCTCTTCGCTCGTTCAGGCTGAGCCTGTGCGGCCCCCACTCCTTGGCAGCTTTGGTGACTGCCTCCTGGAGCATGTCCCCCACCTTGTCCCGAGCGGGAATGTCCGCGGCCGACTTGCCGCGTGGCAGGTGCCAGCGCTGCCCATCGCTGAGTTCTACCTGCCGGTTGCCACCCCGGTGACGAATGACGGTTTCCGCGAAGCGACCCCCAGGAGCTTTTCCCGCCCCATTGCCTTGCCCCTTCTTGAACATCACCACGGCCAGGGGGCCTTGCGGAGAGGTGGCCACCGTCTCCACCGCCGCGATGGCGTGGGCCAGCGCCCCCTCCGTCGCGAGTGCCGTCTCTTCAACCTCTACCCGGCTCATGACGGCGGCGCCGCCCTGTGCCTTCCACTGTCTCCCCGCGAGCTTGAAGCCCGGAAGCGACTTCACCCGAGGCAGCACCTGCCCCAGCGTGTGCCCGCCCAGTGCACCCACCGCCAGAATCATCGCCCGGGCCGCGTCCTCGCCCAGCACCCTGCCGAACTCATCGCCCGCCGCGCGCAGTTCCTCGAAGGTGGTGGCGTGGTGCGCCGTGTCGGCCAGACGAGCCCAGCCATCCATCAGCCCGTACACCGTCTCGAGGCCCAGGTAGCTCATGAGCAGGACGGTGAGGGTGGCGGCCAGTGCCTTGGTCGTCGGCTCGGGCACTACCCACATCATGCAGTAGAGGGCCACCGTCCAGACGACCATGGAGACGAGCGCCCGCGTGTCGAGTAGCTCCCGTCCCAGGGCGGCACGCGTCTCATCCAGCACGGTGCCGAAGGCCAGGGCCAGGGCCAGCGTGCGCCGGTCATCGGTGCGCAGCCAGGCGTCGTCGTCCAGCAAGCCGAGGCAGTCGCCGCCCCCCTGGTGCTCACACCATTGGAGGTACTTCTCCCGGAGGGCCTCTTCGGCCTGGGGAGTGAGGACCACCGGGCCCGCCTGTCGCTCGGGAATGAAGGTGAAGCCCTGGCCGCGGTACTGCTCCAGCTTCCAGTCTCCCGTCGCCGCCAGCCGGGTGGCCTCGGGTGACGACTCCAAGAGGCTCAACAACGCATGTGCGGCCTCTCGTGGCGTCTTGCGCTTCAGCCGCACGTCCCGAGAGAGGCGAAGGAAGGCCTGCTGGAACTCGGCCCGGGAAATGCGCACCGGCCGGGTGGCGACAGCGCCCGGTTCCAGGAAGTCCGCGTCGTACACAGTGGCGGACTCGAGGACAGGCTCCGCCGTGTGAGTCTCACCCGCCTGGGAAACCACTGGGGAACCGCGCTCCCGTGGAGTGCTCGTGGCGCAGGCGGACTGCAGGGAGAGGACGAGCAACCAACCGCCCAGCCGGGGACGGAGCCAAGCGACAGGTGGGCGCGGGACAGCGGATCGAGTGGGCACGGCCCACCCTACACCGAAGCCACCTGACCTCCCGCCGCGCCTAACGGGCCGCGCGCGCGAGCCTCGCCGCGCCCAGCACCGCGCCGCCCGCGAGCGCCGCGATGGCCGCCGTCGCCGAGAAGCGCTTCCAGCGCGGCGTGGCCGGCACCGGGCCATAGGGACCCATCACCCGGGGCATCGGCTGGAAGAGATTGCCCTCGCGGCGCTCCACTGGCTGCTCGCGCATCTGCATGCGCTTGCCCCAACGGCCGAGAATGAAATCCCCCACGAACGGCACAATCGTATCCATCGCCAGGATGAGCCAGCCCTGGAGGAACACCGGCACGAGCGTCTTGCCCGGAGACCTCGCCGCCCGCACCACCGCTCGCGCCACCACGTCCACGTCATACGTGGGCGGCACCGGCTTGGGCGCCCGGCTGAACATCGTCGGCGCGTGCGCGAACATGTTCGACGACACCGAGGGCACCAGGATGTTGGACACGTGGATGTCCGTGTTCGCCAGCTCCAGCTTCAGCGACTTCGCCCAGCCCAGTGTCGCGTGCTTGCTCGCCGAATACGGCGACAACAGCGGCGCCCCGCCCTTGGACAGCATGGATTGCACGTTGAGGATGTGGCCGCTGCCCTGACGCCGGAAGTGCGGCAGCACCGCCCGCGCGAAGCGCATGAAGCCAAAGCAATTCACGTCGAACACCCGCGTGATGTGCTCCCACGGCAGCTCGTCGAAGAGGCCATAGGACTGCACTCCCGCGTCATTCACCAACAGATCCACCCGCCCATAGTGCGCCACGCACTCGCGCACCACGTGCTCCACGTCCGATTGCACCGTCACGTCCCCGGGCACCGCGAGGCACTCGCACCCCTTCGCCTTCATCTCCTGGCACAGCCGCGCGAGCGCCTCCTCCGAACGCGCCGTCACGCACAGCCGCACCCCCGCCTCGCCCAGCCGGACCGCCGCCTGCCACCCCACCCCGCTCGACGCCCCCGTCACGATCGCGACCTGGCCCTTCAATTCCTGGCGACCCATGCCCCCGCCTCCTCTTGTCCGGCTCCGCGTCACGCGGGCCCCCGTGCGCACAGGATGCGAACGCCCCTCCTCCAACGCACACACAGGCCCTCCCCCTGGCCGCCTGTCCGCTCGGGTGCTCTCGTTCCAGACGACTCCGGGCGTCCAGTGGTGAACGCATCGGGATGGGATTTCCCGCCTGGACTCCCGAGGTCGGGTGAAGCTCACCGCCATGAGTTCGGTGCTCGACGCGATCGTGGTGGGCGCGGGACCCAATGGGCTCGCCGCCGCGGTGACCCTGGCCCGCGCGGGCCGCTCGGTGCGAGTCGTGGAAGCCGCTCCCACCCCCGGCGGCGGCGCACGCTCGGCCGAGCTCACCCTGCCCGGCTTCGTCCACGACGTCTGCTCCGCCGTCCACCCGCTCGCCGTGGCCTCGCCCTTCCTGCGCCAGCTCCCCCTCGCCGACCACGGGCTCGAGTGGGTCCACCCAGACGCACCCCTCGCCCACCCCCTGGAGGATGGCAGCGCCGCCGTGCTCGAGCGCTCCCTCGAGGCCACCGCGCGGGGACTCGGCCCCGACTCCAGGCGCTACGAGCGCTGGATGCGCCCCATGGTGCGCGTCTTCGAGGACGTCATGGCCCAGCTCGGAGATCCGTTCCACCTGCCCCGCCATCCGCTGCGGCTCGCCCGCTTCGGCCTGCGCGCCCTGCGCTCCGCACACGCTCAGGCCCGGAGCGCCTTCCAGGGTCCCCTCGCCCGCGCCCTCTTCGCCGGCGGCGCCGCGCACTCCTTCTCCGCCCTCGAGCACCCCCTCACCTCCGCCTTCGGCATCCTCCTGCTCACCTCGGGCCACACCGTCGGCTGGCCCTTCCCCCGAGGCGGCACCCAGAAGCTCGTGGACGCGCTCGTGAACTACCTGCGCGTGCTCGGCGGCGAGGTGGTGACAGGCCAGCGCGTGACGAACGTGGATGAGCTGCCCCGCTCCCGCGCCGTGCTGCTCGACGTGACGCCCGCGCAGCTCGTGAAGCTCGCCGGCCACCGGCTGCCTCCCCGCTACGTGGAGAAGCTACGGCGCTTCCGCTACGGGCCCGGCGTGTTCAAGGTGGACTGGGCCCTCGCCGGCCCCATCCCCTGGCGCGCCTTCGGATGCTCCCGCGCGGGCACCGTGCACGTGGGCGGCAGCCTGGAGGAAATCTCCGCGAGCGAGGCCGCCGTCGCCCGAGGACAGGTGCCCGAGCGCCCCTTCGTGCTCGTGGCCCAGCACACGCCCTTCGATGACAGCCGCGCGCCCAAGGGCCACCACACCGGGTGGGCCTACTGCCACGTGCCCAACGGCTGCACCGAGGACATGACCGCGCGCATCGAGGCGCAGATGGAGCGCTTCGCCCCGGGCTTCGGTGCCCTCGTGCTCGCCCGGCACACGCGCTCGCCCGCGCAATACGAGGCGTACAACGCCAACTGCATCGGCGGGGACATCTCCGGCGGCGCCATGGAGGGCCTGCAACTGCTCGCCCGGCCCGTGGCGAGCCTCGTGCCCTACGCCACGCCGGATCCCCGTCTCTATCTGTGCTCGTCCTCCACGCCCCCCGGAGCCGGGGTGCATGGGCTGTGTGGCTTCCTCGCCGCGCGCGCCCTGCTCGCCAGCGAGGTGTGGCGCAAGGGGTAGGCGGGAACGACCGCTCGCTTGGAGAGGGGGAAAAGCCTGTCATCTCCAGGGGTTACGAAAAGTCCTCCCTTCTTCCACCTGGCGGATGTCGACAAAGTCAGTCTTCAAGACCATCATCACCCTGTCGTATTCGACATTGTCATGGGGTGGGGAATGGGCGAACTCAGCAGCACGGGGCGGGGAGTTCGAGGGTTTGAAGGAGCTGTCACGCACCTCGCGGAGTCGGGCCACGGACCAAGCATGATCTCTTCGGAACGACTGGGTGAGCGGATGGCCCAGGCACGCAAACGGCTGGGTCTGAAGCAGGAGACGGTGGCGGCGGGTATCGGCGTCGCCCGGACGACGCTGGTGGCCATGGAGAAGGGAGAGCGGCGTCCGAGCAACGCCGAGCTGCTCAAGCTCGCTCAGGTCCTCTCTGTTTCCGTGAATGAGCTGCTTCGCGAGCACACGGTCATCGCGGAGGCCTCACCCCGGTTCCGCATCCCGAAACAGCAGAGCAGCGAGGCGGTCGACATCGCGGTCGAGCAGCTCAAACAACTCGGAAGGCAGTACGTCGAGTTGGAGCAGGTGCTCTCCATCACCCGGACCCCGGCCCCCCTGGAATCCATTACCTCCTACCGCGCTTCCGCCACACCCCCGGCGATGTCTCCGCGCCTCCTCGGACAGGATGCGGCGCTCTTCCTGCGCAGACAGTTGGATCTGGGCGATGGGCCCGTGCTGCAACTCGAATCGCTGCTGGAGTTGGAAGCAGGTCTGCGCATCTTCAAGCTCCCACTCCCGTCCGAGGTCGCGGCCATCTTCCTGTGGAGCGATGTGATGGGCGCCTGTGTCGCGCTCAACCGTCACCACCCCGAGGAGCGCATGCGCTGGTCCCTCGTCCACGAATTGGGACACTTCCTGCGCGACCGCGAGGCGGGGGATGTCCTGTCCTCCGAGCCCGGAAACCAGCGTGACCCCTCCGAGCAATTCAGTGAGGCCCTCGCCGCCGAGTTCCTCATGCCCGCCACGGGCGTGCGTCGCCGCTTCGCCGAACACCTCCGCGACAAGGGCGCCCACTTCTCCGCCGCGGATCTCATCGCCATGGCCCGGTTCCATGCCGTGTCCTTCCAGGCCATGACCCTGCGCCTGGAAGAACTGCAACTGCTGCCGGGAGGCACCTACCAGAACCTGCTGCGGCGCAACTTCCGCCCAGTCGCCGCCCAGAAGCAGATGGGACTGGCACCCCTGCCCCAGCAAACCGGGCGGTGGCTCCCACAGCGCTACGAGCGGCTGGCCCTGGAAGCCTATTCACAGGAACTGCTCTCCGAGGGGGAGCTGGCGCGCTACCTGGGCTGCGACCGCGTCACGGCACGAGATCTGTATCTCTCCCGCCAGATCGAAGCCGCCGACGGAGGCGAGTTGGTGCTGGAACTCGGCGAGGACGTGCTGGGCGTGCCGAACGCGGGGTGAACGGTGCCGGGAAGACAGGTCGTCATCGACGCGTGCTCGGCGCTCAACCTGCTCGCGACGGGAAGAAGTGTGGAGTTCCTCCGTGCATTGGGCTGGTCGCTCCTGGTTCTCCCCGAGGTCAGACACGAGGCCCACCGCCTCCGAGGCCCCCTGGATGAAGACGGCCAGCCCACCTGGCTCCCCGCGGATTGGGCTCCGCTGGAGCAACGGGCGCTCATGACCCTCCACGCCCCGGAGTCTCCCAGCGAGGCCTTCGTCGCGGCCTTCATCTCCGCCGCGGAGCATCTCACGGACGTCGATGCCGCCGCCGTGGCCCTGGCCGGCTCGCTCTCGCTTCCCCTCCTCTCGGATGACAACAAGGTCCGCAAGGTCTTCCAGCGGCTGTACCCGGCGCTCGAACTCCAGGCGACGCTGTCATTGATTCGCGACGCCTCGAACCACCTGGGCCTGAGCCCGGAGGCCCTCCGCGACGTCCTGGAGGCGCTTCATTCGAAGGCCCGGTTCGCTCCCCCCAGGCAGGATCCCCTGCGCGACTGGTACATGGAGCATCTGCGCGGAGGATGAAGCACTTTCAGCCCCCACCCCTCCCCAGCGGGCGAGCAAGCCGACATTGAATGCTCCCCGGGAGGTGGAGCAAGCGTGCCGCCGTGCACAACTTGTCCGCCACTCACCTCATGACCCGTCGCCACCGCGCCATCCCGCTCCTCGCATGAGCCACACGCCCCCTCGAGGCACCCTGGTCGTCGAGCCCCGCCACGGGCTCCAGCTCGTCCAGGGCCCCCTCCAGCCCATCGTTCCCACCGCCCTCCCTCCCGAGGGCTCCTCCGGGCCATGTCCCCAGTTGCGGCCCGGTCACCAGGTGGAGCTGGTGTGCAACGGCCGCATCTTCGAGGTCATCGAGCAGGAGATTGCCCGGGCCCGCTCGAGCATCCACCTGTGCATCTACATCTGGCGTCCGGGCAAGGTGTCGGATCGCCTCGTGGCGGCCCTCGAGGAGCGGGCGCGCGCGGGCGTCGCCTGCCGGCTGCTCGTGGACGCGGTGGGCAGCCGGGGGGGCTTCGAGAAGTCCGTGCGCCCCCGCCTGGAACGTGCCGGGTGCGAGGTCCGCCGCTTCCACCCTCCTCGCCTCCGCCACTTCTGGCGGCTGCTCCTGCGCAACCATCGCAAGCTGCTCGTCATCGACGGGCGCGTGGGGCTCACCGGTGGCTGGTGCATCTCGGACGAGTGGGACGGCCACGGCCAGAGCGAGCACGAGTGGCGCGACACCAACGTGCGCGTGCTCGGCCCCGCCGCCCTCGCGCAGATGCAGGCCACCTTCTCCGAGGACTGGCAGCACGCCGGCGGCGAGCCGCTCCCTCCCGACACCTTCCCGGCCCTCGCCCCCGAGGGCCCTGCCCGCGCCGCCTTCATCCAGAGCCGCGCCCGCCCCGGCGCCGAGCCCGCCGAGCGGATGCTCGAGGAAGTCTTCAGCGCCGCCCGGCGCCGGCTGTGGATCTCCAGCGGCTACTTCGCCATCAACGACGCCTTCACCCGCCTGCTCATCCGCCAGCGACGCGCCGGTGTGGACGTGCGCGTGCTCGTGCCCGGCCCCATCAACGACGTGCCCGTGGCGCGCGCCATGCAGCGCTCCACCTACCGCTCCCTGCTCAAACACGGCGTGCGCCTCTGGGAATACCAACCCACGATGATGCACGCCAAGACGGCCGTGGTGGACGAGCACCAGTGCCTCATCGGCTCCACCAACCTGGATCCCTTCTCCCTCAACGTGCTGCAGGAGGGCTCGCTCGTGGTGGAGGACCCGCCCCTCAATACGGCGCTCGCGCGGGCCTTCCTCGAGGACCTCACCGTCTCGCGCGAGGTGCACGCGACGCCCTGGTACTACCTCCTGGTCTCCGGCGTGCGCCGCGTCCTGTGGTGGATATTCGACCTGCTCGATTGACGTCTACTCCCGGACAGCCACCTGGCGGGCAGGCGGATGTGTTCCATGGACCCATCGCCACCGCGCCACCGCGTGCCCATGGTTGCGCCGTAGCCCTGTCCATCCGGGAGACGAACCGTGGGACTCTTCGACCTGCTGTCGCGCTGGCCCCTCCTGCGCCAAATCCAACGCAAGGACGCGTTCGGCCTGGGCGAGTCGGCCATGACCAAGCGCAGCCGCGAGCTGGAGCCGCGCACCGTCCGGGCCGACAAGGTCGTTGCCTCCGTGTGCCCCTACTGCGCCGTGGGCTGCGGCCAGAAGGTCTACGTGAAGGACGGGAAGATCCTCGACATCGAGGGGGATGAGACGTCTCCCATCTCGCGCGGTCGGCTGTGTCCCAAGGGCAGCGCCAGCTTCCAGCTCGTCACCGGCAACCACCGCGTCCATGACGTGCTCTACCGGAAGCCGGGCGCCATGCAGTGGGAGAAGCTTCCCCTGCACAAGGCCATGGACATGATCGCCGAGCGCGTGAAGAAGGCGCGCGACGCCACGTGGCAGGCGAAGACGGAGAGCGGCGACGTGGTCAACCGCACCCTGGGCATCGCGCACCTGGGCGGCGCCACGCTCGACAACGAGGAGAACTACCTCATCAAGAAGCTCTTCACCGCGGGACTCGGCATCGTCCAGGTGGAGAACCAGGCTCGAATATGACACTCCTCCACGGTGCCCGGTCTGGGCATCACGCTAGGACGAGGCGGGGCCACCAACTTCCAGCAGGATCTGGCCAACTCGGATTGCATCCTCATCCAGGGGAGCAACATGGCCGAGTGCCATCCAGTGGGGTTCCAGTGGGTGATGGAGGCGCGTGAGCGCGGCGCCACCGTCATCCACGTGGATCCCCGCTTCTCGCGCACCAGCGCCATGGCCGACGTGTTCGTGCCCCTGCGCGCGGGCACGGACATCGCGTTCCTCGGCGGCATCATCCACTACATCCTGGAGAACGAGCGCTACTTCCACGACTACGTGGTGCACTACACCAACGCGCCCGCCATCCTGCGCGAGGACTTCCGGGACACCGAGGATCTCGACGGGCTCTTCAGCGGCTATGACCCCGAGACGGGCAAGTACCAGCCCCACACCTGGCAGTACGAGGGGCTGGATGGGGTAGTGGCCGCTGCGGGCCACAAGGAGATCTTCGCCGAGCCCGGTGCCGGTGGTCACGGCAAGGTCCAGGGCAAGCACATCACCGAGGTGTCCCGCGACAAGACGCTCCAGCACCCGCGCTGCGTCTTCCAGGTGCTCAAACGCCACTACGCGCGCTACACGCCGGCCGTTGTCTCGCGCATCTGCGGCGTGCCCGAGGAGCTGTTCCTCAAGGTGGCCAAGACGCTGTGCGACAACTCGGGGCGCGAGCGCACGAGCGCCATCTGCTACGCGGTGGGCTGGACGCAGCACTCGGTGGGCGTGCAGAACATCCGCTCGGCCGGCATCATCCAGTTGCTCCTGGGCAACATCGGCCGGCCCGGCGGCGGCATCATGGCCCTGCGCGGCCACGCCTCCATCCAGGGCTCCAGCGACATCCCCACGCTCTACAACCTGCTGCCCGGCTACATCCCCATGCCGCACGCGCCGAACGCGCAGCGCTTCGACCAGTACGTGCACAACAACGAGTCGGCCAGCGGCTGGTGGAGCGAGTTCCCCAAGTACATCGTCTCGCTGCTCAAGGCGTACTACGGCGACGCCGCGACGAAGGAGAACGACTTCGGCTTTCACTGGCTGCCCAAGCTCACCGGGGACCACTCGCACATGACGACCGTGGCCGACATGGCCGACGGCAAGCTGAAGGGCTACTTCGTCATGGGGCAGAACCCCGTGGTGGGCTCGATGAACGGGGCCCTGCACCGCAAGGCGCTGCACAAGCTCGAGTGGCTGGTGGTGACGGACCTGACCCTCATCGAGACGGCCGAGTTCTGGCGCACCGCCCCGGAAGTCCTCCGCGGCGACGTGCGGCCCCAGGACATCCAGACCGAGGTCTTCTTCTTCCCGAGCGCCGCGCACACGGAGAAGTCCGGCTCGTTCACCAACACCCAGCGCCTGTTGCAGTGGCACTCGCAGGCGGTGGAGCCGCCGGGCGAGGCGAGAAGCGATCTGCAATTCATCTTCGAGCTGGGGCGCCGGCTCAAGGCGCTCTATGCGGACTCCACCGAGGAGAAGGACCGTCCCATCCAGGCGCTCACCTGGGACTACCCCACCCACGGCCCGCTCGACGAGCCGGACGCCGAGGCCGTGCTCAAGGAGATCAATGGCTACACGGTGAAGGACGGCGTGCCCGTGCCGGGCTTCACGGCGTTGAAGGCCGACGGCAGCACGGCGTGTGGCTGTTGGATCTACTCGGGTGCTTACGCGGACGGGGTGAACCAGCCGGCGCGCCGCAAGCCGGGCCAGGAGCAGAGCATCGTGGCGCCCGAGTGGGGCTGGGCGTGGCCGGCCAACCGGCGGCTGCTCTACAACCGCGCCTCGGCGGATCCCGAGGGCCGCCCGTGGAGCGAGCGCAAGAAGTACGTCTGGTGGGACGAGGGCCAGCGCCGGTGGACGGGCGAGGACGTGCCCGACTTCATCGCGGATCGACATCCCTCGTACCGGGCCAAGAAGGGCGACCAGGGGCTGGACACGCTCTCCGGGGATGATCCCTTCCTCCTGCAGGCGGATGGCAAGGGGTGGCTGTTCGCGCCGAGCGGCATGGTGGATGGGCCGCTGCCCACGCACTACGAGCCCCTGGAGTCCTCGGTGCAGAACTTCCTCTATGGGCAGCAGTGCAACCCGGCGCGCTACGACTGGCGGCGCCGCGACAACCCCATGGCGCGGGCGTGGGCGGATCCACGCTACCCGTACATGCTCACCACGTACCGGCTCACCGAGCACCACACGGCGGGCGGCATGTCGCGCTGGCTGCCGTGGCTGAGCGAGCTGCAGCCGGAGATGTTCGTGGAGGTGTCACCGGAGCTGGCGGCCCAGGTGGAGTTGGAGAACGGCGGCTGGTGCACGGTGTACACGGCGCGCGGGCAGGTGGAGTGCCGGGTGCTGGTGACCGAGCGCCTGCGTCCGCTGAAGGTGGGCGACAAGCTGGTGCACCAGGTGGGGCTGCCCTACCACTGGGGCTACACGGGGCGGGTGAAGGGCGAGAGCGCCAATGATCTGACGGCCTTCTCGGCGGACCCGAACGTCTCCATCCAGGAGTCCAAGGTGCTCGCGTGCAACGTGCTGCCGGGGCGGCGCGGGCAGGGCAAGCTCGCGGCGATGGGCTGGGAGCCGCCACCCCTGCCTCCGGGCGTGGTCGAGGTGCCGCGAGACAAGGACGGCGTGGGTCCGCCCACGCCCCAACCCGAGCAGGACGCGAGGGAGTAGCGCCCCATGGGACAGAAGGGCTTCTTCACCGACACGACCATCTGCATCGGCTGCAAGGCGTGCGAGGTGGCCTGCAAGCAGTGGAACCAGTTGCCCGAGGACGGCCTGGAGCTGACGGGCATGTCCTATGACAACACGGGGCACCTGGGCGCCTCCACCTGGAGGCACGTGGCGTTCGTCGAGCGGCCCGTGCCCATGCCGGGACACACGGTGGGGCTCTTGGACTTCTCGTGGCTGATGAGCTCGGACGTGTGCAAGCACTGCCAGCGCGCGGGCTGCCTGGAGGCGTGTCCCACGGGCGCCATCATCCGCACCGAGTTCGACACCGTGTACGTGCAGCCGGACGTGTGCAACGGCTGCGGCTACTGCGTGACGGCGTGTCCCTTCGGCGTCATCGACCGGCGCGAGGACGACGGGCGCGCGTGGAAGTGCACGCTCTGCTACGACCGGCTGGGCGAGGGCATGACGCCCGCGTGCGCCAAGGCGTGCCCCACCGCGTCCATCCAGTACGGCGACGTGGACGAATTGCGCGAGCGCGCCAGACGCCGGGTGGAACAGTTGCACGAGAAGGGCCTGGGCGAGGCGTACCTGTACGGCGCGGAGCCGGAGAACCAGCCGGGCACGGGGGGGCTCAACGCCTTCTTCCTGCTCGTGGACAAGCCCGAGGTCTACAACCTGCCGCCCGACCCCGTGGTGCCGACGATGAAGGGCAAGGAGTCCTGGGCGATGGCGGGCTGGGGCGCGCTGGGCATGGCGGCGCTGGCGCTCGGGGCGGTGTTGCTCGGAGGGGGAAGCACGCGTGAGTAAGGGCATCCGGCCTGAGGATCTGGACCAGCGCGGGGATGGGCGAGACATCGACACGAGCCGGGGCGAGCTGTCCGGCGAGGGCGCCTGGCAGCGGGTGAAGCGGTTGGACGAGGCCAACCCCGCGCGCGAGGTGATGCACACGCGGCCCACCCGGTCCGACGTCACCTCGGCGACGCCGAGCTACTACGGGCAGCCCGTGCTCAAGGAGCCGGTGTGGATCTGGACCATTCCGCTCTACTTCTACGTGGGCGGCACGGCGGGCGCGGCGAGCCTGCTGGGCGCGACGGCGGAGGTGCTCGGGGGCGAGCGCCTGCGGCCCCTGGGCGTGCGGTGCCGGTGGATCGGCGCGGTGGGCGACAGCGTGAGCGCGGGACTGCTCATCTATGACCTGGGCCGGCCCGAGCGCTTCCTCCACATGCTGCGCGTCTTCCGCCCCACCTCGCCCATGAACCTGGGCACGTGGATCCTCTCGGGCTCGGGGGCGATGAACGCCGCGGCCGCGGTGCTCGCGGGCCAGAAGGGCTGGCTCGGGCGCGCGGGAGACGGCGCCGCCCTGCTCGGAGGCCTGTTGGGCATGCCGCTCGCGGGGTACACGGCGGTGCTCATCACCAACACCTCGGTGGCCCTCTGGCAGTCCGTCCACAAGACGCTGCCCCTGTTGTTCATGGCCTCGTCGGTGGCGGGCGCGGGCAGCCTGCTGCAACTGCTGCCCCACCCGCCCGAGGAGGAGCGAATCCTCCACCTGTTCGGCATGGGGGGAAAGGTGGCCGCGCTCGCCGCGGGGCTCGCCGCCCACCGCGACGCCATGCGAGTGGAGGCCGTGGGCAAGCCCCTGCGCCAGGGACGCACGGGGGCGATGTGGGTGGCGGCCCAGGTGTGTACCGCGGCCTCACTCGCGCTGGACGTGTGGCCAGACCGGCGACGTCCGGCGACGAAGGTGGCCGCGGCGGTGCTGGGCACGGCGGGGGCGCTGCTCACGCGCTTCGCCATGTTCTACGCGGGCAAGACGTCGTCCAGGGATCCCCAGGCCACCTTCCAGGGCCAGCGCCAGGGCCTGGGCGCCGCGGAGGTGACGGGACACACCCACGCCGCGGACGGCAAGCCGCTGAAATTCCCCCTGCCCGTGCTGAAATGATCCGGATGTGGGACCTCGGACAGCGCTCCGCCCTCCAGGGCGATCACTGTCCACCAACCCACAGATATCCGGCTCACCAGTGAACCCAGGAGATCCAAGAACCCCGTGCCAGTGCAACAGGAGCGTAGGATGGTGATCTCGTCATCTCAGAAAACCCACGCCCACGCAGGGGGGAACGTACCGGGGGGGTACGTTCCGCCGGCCCCTTCACGTCCGCCCCGACGGCCGACCGGTCCATGTCCAGCCCAGCCGCTCCAGACAGCGATGATTCCCTCGCCGCGCCCACCAAGGGGCCGCAGGGCTCCGGGACGGATCCGCTCCTGGGCACGTGTCTGGGCAGCTTCCGGCTCACCCGCAAGCTGGATCAGGGCGGCATGGGCACCGTGTACCTGGGCGAGCACGTGGACATTGGCAGCCGCGTGGCCATCAAGGTGCTCCACCCCCGGTTGAGCGCCTCGAGCCAGGTGATGCGCCGCTTCCGCATGGAGGCGCGCGCGGTGAACCTCATCGGCCACGAGAACATCGTCAGCATCATCGACATCAACCCGGCGCCGCCCCGGCCCTACCTCGTCATGGAGTACCTGGAGGGCGAGTCCCTGTCGGCGCTGCTCGCCCGGGGTCCGGTGCCCCCCGAGGTCGCCGTGGCCCTGCTCACCCAGGTGTGCGACGCGCTGGAGGCCACGCACGCCCAGGGCATCGTCCACCGGGATCTCAAACCGGGCAACCTCTTCCTCGTGCAGCGCGGCCAGGGCCCCGCCTTCGTCAAGGTGCTCGACTTCGGCATCGCCAAGCTGATGGACACCGAGGATCGCACCACCGACACCGCCGAGGGCGCCATCGTCGGTTCGGCGGACTACATGGCGCCGGAGCAGTCGCGCGGCGAGCGGTTGGATGGCCGCGCGGACCTCTATGCGCTGGGCGTCATCGCCTACCAGTTGCTCGCCGGGCGGCGGCCCTTCGTGGAGAAGTCGCTCACCGCGCTGCTGCTCGCGCACCAGACCAAGCAGCCCATTCCCCTGCACGTGCTGCGCCCCGGGGTGTCCTCGGCGCTCTCCAGCGTCATCCTCCGCGCGCTCGCCAAGGATCCCGAGGACCGCTACCAGAACGCCTCCACGCTGCGCGGCGCGCTCCAGGTGGCGCTCGAGCAGGGCCATGCGCGGCCCGCGGCCCGCACCACGCCCTCCACCCTGTCCACCTTCGTGCTCAACCCCGCGCTGGAGCTGCCCGTGCGGGTGACGGCGCCGGGTCCCGGCTCCACGAGCGAGACCCTGCGCTGCACGGAGCTCACGCGCGCGGGCATGTTCCTGTGCACCCAGCGCCTGCCGCCCCTGCTGTCGCGGCTGACGGTGTCCCTCGAGCACCCCGAGGGCGAGCTGAGCTGCGAGTGCGAGGTGGTGCGGCACGTGCGGCCCGACGAGGCGCACACCTGGGGCATGGAGCCGGGCTTCGGCGTGCAGCTCATGGAGCCCTCCATCTCCTTCAAGGCCGCGGTGGCGCACCTGCTGCTCGGCCAGCCGCTGGACACGCTGCGCCCTCCCATCGATCCGGCCGCGGAGTCCGAGGTGGAGCAGGTACTCGCCCCGTACTACGTGCGCGGCATCGAGGATCTCTACGCCGTGCTCGCGCTGGCGACGGACAAGAGCTGCGAGGAGCTGCGGCTGCGCGCGCGCCGCGCCGGACAGGCCCTGGAGCGGCTGTGCGAGCGGCCCATCTCCCCGGCGCTGCGCGCCCGCGTCCACGCGGTGCTCGAGCGCGTGCGCAAGGCGGGCGACACGCTCGGCCATCCGCGGCGCCGCGCCCTCTACGACGCCGAGCGCGGCAACTTCGCCGGCGTGGTGCGCTGTCTGTCCGAGGGGCTCACCGTGAGCCAGTTGGAGGAGCTGCGCCATGACTTCCTCGCCCGGCATCCGCACAGTCAGGCCTCGTTGAAGGCCCACCTGACCCGGGCGCGCACCCATCACCAGGCCGGCATGCTCGCGCTCGCGCGGGAGGACTACGAGCGCGCCCTGCTGTTGGATCCCCTCAGTCTCGAGCTGCACCGGCAGTACCACGCCGTCTGCCGCGCGCTGGAGCGCGAGGCCCCCGTGCCCCCGAGGAACAAGGCCTCCGGCGCCTAGGGCCCGCTCCCCTCCCGGAGGGCGCCGTGCTAACTCCCGGGGCCTTGCTCGCGAGGCCCCATGCCACTGCCCCCACTTCCTCCCCTCGACATCCCCGCCCCGGTGCGGCGCGTGGCCCAACACGCCGTGGCCGCGGGCCTCACCCCGCTCGTCCCCGTGCCCTTCGTGGATGACTACGCGCTGCGCCGCGTGCGCGAGGACATGGTGCGCTCGCTGCTCACCGAGCGCGGCCTCTCCGCGCCCCCGCCCACCGTGCGCGTGCTCGCCGGCCTCCATCCGCGCGAGGGCAGCCGGCTGCAACAACTCGCGGGCAAGGCGGCGCTCCTGTCGCTGCGGCTCGCCTGGCGCAAGAGCTACCGGCGCCTCATCTCCGCCCTGTGGCTCAAGGACTGCGTGGACATGGCCTCGCTCTGCCTGCACCACGGCTATCTCCTGCACTACGCGCTCGAGCGGGGAGACCTGCCCGCGCACGCCCTCACCACCCCGGACGCCGCGCGCCGCGTGCAGGCCGCCATCCACGCCGCCTGCGCCGAGCTGGACGCGCGCCCCCTCAACCAGGCCCTGCGCCGGCTGTGGGCCGGCAGCCAGCTCGTGCGCGAGGCCCTGTCCGAGGCCCTCGCCCACTTCCAGGGCGCGCCTCTGCGCCCCCACCTCGACGCCTCCGGCGCGGAGACTTCACTCGCCGAGCGGCTCGCCGCCGTGCTCTGGGAAGAACGCGGCTATTTCCTGACTCTGGAATCGCTTTACACGAAACACCTGAACTCCACGTGAGCGTTTCCGGCGGCCGATAAACTTGCGCTCCCCACGCTCCGTCGAAAATCATTCACTTCGCGCCGGTCATCCACATCGCGCGAGTCGTCCCACCAGCCCCCCGGCGGCAGTGCCCATCGTTGCTCTGGCGAGGTAGCTCATGGCCAACCTGATTGATGCCGTGCGGTTGGGAGACGCGGGCGTGGTCCGAGCGCTGTTCGAGCGGGATCCCCAAGCCCTGCACCGGGGAGACGCGCGGGGGATGACGCCGCTGATGTGGGCGGCGTGGCATGGCACGGTGGAGCTGGTGCGCTGGCTGCTGGCGCACGGCGCGCAGGCGGCGGTGAAGGACATCCGGGGTGCCACGGCGCTGATGCTCGCGGCGGAGCGGGGCCACCTGGAGGCGGTGCGCGAGCTGGTGTCCCGGGCGGACGTGGACGAGCGCGGCGAGGCGCTGCGGCACGCGGTGGGCGCCGGGCAGCACGAGGTGACGGCCTGGCTGCTGGAGGAGGCGGGAGCGCCGCTCGAGTACCGCGGAGCGGAGGGCAAGACGCCCCTGACGTGCGCCGTGCTCGGAGGCCACTCGGCCCTGACGGACGAGTTGCTGCGGCGGGGGGCGGACGTGGCGGCGCCCAGCTCCCACTTCCTCACCCTGGAGAACCTCCAGGACTCCGGCTGGCAACCCCTGCACTACGCCGCGGACCGCCGGCACGCGCTGCTCGTGCAACAACTGCTCGACGCGGGCGCCGCGGTGGACGCCGCGACGACGCTGGGCACCACCCCGCTGATGCTGGCCGTGCTCCGGGGCGACGAGGACACCGTGCGGCTGCTGTTGCGCGCGGGCGCGGAGCCGCTGCGCGAGGACCTGGGCCGTGCCAGCGCGCTGTCGCTGTCGCGCCGGCAGGGCAAACCCCACATCACCCGGCTGCTCGAGCGCCGGGCCGAGGAAGCCCCCCTCACGCGCGTGCTCCACTGCGTGAAAGGCCTGGGCGAGCGCGCCACCTGAGCGGCCCCCCGCCGTCAGGGCCTCGTCAGTGCAGCAGGCCGCCGCCGGAGTCACCGCCGGAGCCGTCCTCGTCGTCCGGCTCTTCGCGCACGCGCGCCATGGCGGTCCGGAAGCGCTCCAGGGAGCGGCGCAGCCGCGAGTCCATCTGCACCGAGGGACTGTCCGAGCGCGCCAGGCACAGCGTCACCGTCCGGCCCGACAGGGGCGGCTCGCCCGGCTCCAGCACCGCTTCCCGGGAGCCGCCGAACACCAGCCAGTCCAGCCGCCACAGCGCGTCGAGCCGCTGACCGAAGTACTCCTCCATCTCCAGACGCAGCGGCTCGGGCAGCCCCGTCACATCACAGAACTCCGCGCAGTCGCGCAGAAAGCCCTCCACCGCCGAGCCCTCGTCCGCCTGCTCGGGCTCCTCGTGCGAGAAGCTGCACGCCAGCGCCCCGTCCAGCAACCGGGCGAGTTCCTCCCCACAGGTCACCAGGCTCAATCGGGTGCCCTGCTCCGGCACTCCCTCGTCCTGACGCAGGAACGTCTCCCCCGCGAGCGTGTCGAGTCTCATCCTGGCCACGTACCCCTCCAAAACCCCGAACCCCGTACCCTACCGGGGCCCCGCCACCGCGGTCACCTTTTCCACACTCCACCCGCCCCACACGTCTTCAGCGTCGACCTCACCAGCATACAGGAGCCCTCTGACATGACCCGGGGCCCCCCTGCCGGCCCCCCTGTCCTCCAGTACATGTCCTGGGGGAGGACACCCCCACCGTCCTGATTCAGGACAGTCACCTGGAAGACACCAAACCCTGGTTTTTCTTATGGCTCCCACGAGTCAGTGACGAGGAAACGACTCGGGAGCCGCCGGGGGAAGTGGAGCATCCATGCTCCACATCGTGGAGGTAACGCGATGCGTCGTCCTGGCATCCGTGACGCGGCAGGTCTGGCGTGGAAGTTGCTCAACACCCGGGCGCTGGGGGACGACTGGATGGTTTCAGCGCTTCCCGACGGCGAGTTCCCCCGGCGAGCCAGACCAACGCAGCGTCCTTACCCCCCTGTGCCTCCGTCCCCGGACCGGATGACCTCCGGCCCGGGGAGCCCCAAGGAACCTTCTTTCATGAAGCAACTGCCTGCCCTCGCGCTGGCGCTGTGCGCGTTTGGCCTTTCCCCCGTGGCCCACGCCGGAGCGGCGAAGACGACGTATCCCGTGGTGTTTGCCCATGGCATGGGAGGCTTCAACAACATCCTCGGCTACGACTACTGGGGGGATGACTACGGCATGTTCGTGGGCACCACGTGCAAGAGCGCGTGGACGTGCAACGAGGACATCGACGACAACCAGCAGACGTTCGTGGGCCAGGTGCAGCCCATGCAGTCCTCCGAGGTGCGGGGCCTGGACCTGGCCAACGACATCGAGGGCTACATGGCGAGCGTGGGCGCCACGCGCGTGAACATCGTCGGCCACTCGCAGGGAGGAATGGACGCGCGCAAGGCGGCCAAGGTGCTCCAGCAGCGCAAGGGCTACACGGTGGTGTCCGTGCTGGTGAGCGTGTCCTCGCCCCACCGCGGCTCGCCCGTGGCCAAGTACATCCTCGACCTCAAGCCCGGCGTCTCCAGCGTCATCGCCGCCCTGGCCACGTATTACGGAGACGTCATCTACGGGCCGGGCAACGACGCCTACGCGGGCGCCAAGCAGCTCGTCTACAACGACTACAGCGCGAGCGACGGCATCACCACCGGCGCCAAGGTCTTCAACACCAACAACCCCATCGACGCGAAGTACGCCTCGCGCTACGCCTCGTTCGTCACCGCGCAGAGCGGCATGAGCGTCAACCCCGCGCTCTACCTCATCAAGGAATTCCTCTACGACATCGACGGCAACGGCTACTGCCTGGACGACTGCGACAACGACGGCGCGGGCGGCAAGGGCAACGGCTACGCCGGTGACGAGGACGATGACGGCCTGGTGGGCATCAACTCGCAGCAGATGGGCTACCGGCTCAAGTACTCCGAGAGCGTCTTCGGCTTCGACTCCGTCACCACCGACACCAACGTCCCCTACTCGGCGGACCTCAACGCGCCCACCTCCGCGCAGATGACCTCGTCCTCGAGCATCATCAACCAGGACCACATGGACGTGGTGGGCGTGGGGCCGGACACCTTCGACGAGCCCGAGTTCTACGCCGCGCTCTTCCAGTACATCGGCAGCTTCGACTGAGCCGCCGTGCCGCCCCGGACGGCTCCCCATCGCATGGCGGGGGCCTCCGGGAGTAGCCTTCCACGCATGAACCGCCGCAAGGCCCCCCTGCTCGTGGCCCTGGCCCTGCTCCTCGCGGGCACCGCCGTCCTCCTCACCCGGCCCCTGCCGGAGTCTGGCGCCCCCGCCGGGGCGTCCCCGGCGCGGCGGGAAGCCACCTCCCCCACCGGCACGGCTCCGGGCATCCCCCGCGCCCTCGCCCGTCCGCCGGGAACGCCGCCCGAAACGCCCGACACCGCGCGCTCCGAGGAGGAGCTCATCGCCGCCCTGCGCGCGCGCTACGGCGGGCGCCTGCACGAGCCCCACACGCAGATGCGCCTGCTCGAGCAGCTCATGCGCCACTTCCAGCAGCTCAACCCCACGGGGTGGGAGGCGGACCTGCTCGCGCTCGTGCGGCGGGCCTTCCCGGAACAGGCCGAGCTGCTCACCCAGCGGCTGCGCCAGCGCGTGGAGTACGGGCGGTGGATGGAGGAGCACCAGAAGGAGCTGCTCGGCCTGCCCGAGGCCGAGCGCCGGGCGGCGGTGTGGGAGGAGCGCAAGCGGCTGTTCGGCGAGGACGTGGCGGAGCGGTTGTGGGCGGGGGAGCTGCGCTCCGCGGCCGTGTCCGACGCGCTCGTGTCCATCGACGCCCTGCCCCAGGCGAGCGTGGGCGAGCGGCTCGAGCGCTACCAGAAGAGCCTCGCCCAGACGTATGGCGCCGAGTCTCCCGACTACGTGCGCGAGCACCAGCAGGAGCTGATGAACCGTTTCCTCGACCTGGGCTCGGTGCAGCGCGAGCTCGGGGCGATGTCGCCCGAGGCGCGCGCCCGGAGCCTGCGCGAGGTGCGCCAGGGCATGGGCCTGGACGAGGCGGCGCTCGAGCGCTGGAAGGAGCTGGATCTGCGGCGCGACACGCGCTGGGAGCTGGGCGAGCGCTACATGGCCGAGCGCGCCGCCCTCACCCAGCAGTCCTCGGGCCCCGAGCTGGAAGCCCGGCTCGCCGCGCTGCGCGCGCGCTACTTCCCGGACGAGGCGGAGACACTCGCCGAGGAGGAGGCCAGCGGCTTCTTCCGCTTCAACCAGCCCCGGCAGTGGGGCCGCAACTGACGCGGCCCCCTCGCCGCCCTCCCTGCCCTCAGTGCCGCACGGCGGTGGCGACCGCGTCGGCGAGCCGGGTGGTGGGCCGGCCGATGAGCCGGCCGAGCTGCCCGGAGGAGTCATTCAGCTCGCCCCGGCCCGCCTTCTCGCTCGAGTCCACGAGGATTCCCGCGAAGGCGCCCGGCACCCCCGCCTGCTCCAGCACCCCCTGGTACTGGGCGGGTGGCAGATCCTTGTAGACGATGCTCCGGCCCGACTGGCGGGACACCTCGGCGGCGAGCTCCGACTGGGTGAAGGAGGTGTCGCCCGCGAGCTCGTAGACGCGGTTCTCGTGGCCGGTGCCAGTGAGCACCTCCACCGCCGCGGCGGCGTAGTCCGCCCGACTCGCGGCGGCGATCCGGCCCTCGCCCGAGCTGCCCAGCAGGGCGCCGTGCTGCAGCGCCGGCGCGAGGTTCTCGGTGTAGTTCTCGAAATACCAGCCGTTGCGCAGGAAGACGAAGGGGAGGCCGGAGTCGCGGATGAGCTGCTCGGTGGCCTTGTGCTCCGCGGCGAGCGCCAGGCCCGAGCTGTCCGCGTGCAGGATGCTGGTGTAGACGAACAGGCGGACTCCGGCCTTCCGGGCGGCCTCCACCACGGCGCGGTGCTGGGCGATGCGCTGGCCCACCTCGCTGGAGGAGATGAGCAGCACCCGCGTCGCGCCCGCGAAGGCGGCGGCGAGCGTCTCGGGCCGGCCGTAGTCGGCCTGGCGCACCTGCACGCCCTTCGCGGCGAGGTCCGCCGCCTTCTGCGGATTGCGCACCACCGCGATGATCTGCCCCGCGGGGACCTTCTTCAGCAGCCCTTCGATGACGTGCTGGCCCAGCTTTCCAGTGGCTCCGGTGACGAGAAACATGGGGACTCCCTTTCCATGCGGGTGTGCCGCGTTCGAGTTGCACTTACCCTAACGCCGTCACTTACCTTGCGTAAGTACCTACCTTTGGGTAAGCTACTAACATGGTGGAAAGAAAGAAGCCGGGCACCCTGGCCACGAAGCTGGCGCAGGCGCGCAAGAAGCGGGAGCAGGGGGATGTCCTCGAGCCCATGTGCCCCTCGCGGAGCGTCCTGGAGCATGTGACGAGCCGCTGGGGGGTGATGGTGCTCGTGAGCCTGCTGGAGGACACGCACCGCTTCAGCGAGCTGCGGCGCAAGGTGGGGGGGGTGAGCGAGAAGATGCTGGCCCAGACGCTCCACGCGCTGGAGGAGGATGGCTTCGTGCTGCGCCAGGCCTACGCCGAGATTCCCCCCCGGGTGGACTACAGCCTCACGCCCATGGGCCGGCAGGTCGCCGAGCGCCTGGAGGCGCTGGTGGATTGGATCGAGGAGAACATGTCGTACGTCCTCGAGGCGCGCGACCAGCACCCGACGCGCAAGCGCGCCTCCTGAGCCCTCCCTCGCGGCCGCGCCGTAGCCTCAGAAGATGGCGATGGGGTTGACGGGAGAGCCCGTGCCCCCTTCCACGTTCAGGGGCGCGACGCTGAAGAAGAAGTCATGGCGCTTGCGCGCGGCGGCGGCCTTGCTCAACGCCTCGGGGTCGGCGTCGTCGATGACCGCGATGCCCAAGGAGTTGATCAACATCCGGTGCACCGGAAACGTGACCCCCTCCACGCGCGGGGGAAGTACGTCCAGGCCGACGTCCGTGGCGACGAGGGCCACGCCCCGCTTCTTGAACCAGTCCGCGGTGGACACGTCCAGTCCCGCGGACTGGGCCGACACATCCCAGGGCCCCTTGGCCGCGCGGCGGGCCCAGCGGCCGGTGCGCACGATGACGGCGTCACCGCTCGACACGCGCACCTTCGTCTTCTTCTCCCACGCCTCCAGATCGCTCGCCTGGATGGCGGTGTCCGGCTCCAGCCAGGCAACGCCCCGGAGGGCCGGCAGATCGATGAGCACCCCGCGCGTCACGATGCCGTCCTTGTACGCGCTCACGGCGAGCGTGCCGCAACCGCTCGCGGTGACGAGCTTCTGGTCGTAGCCGTTGAACGTCTTGCCCTCATTGAAGACGTGGCAGAGCGCATCGAGGTGCGTGTGCGCGAAGCCATGGTACGCGATGGTCAGGGAGTCCATGCTGTACGATGAGTCCGCGGACTCACCCGTGGCGATCATCTGATGGGCGAGCGGGTGCGTCACATCCGCGGACTTCTGGGTCTCCAGCGGATGGGCAACGGAGACGGAGACCCCCTCCCGGATGAGCTGCGCGGCCTGCTTGCGCTTGGCGGGGGAGATCAGATTCACGGCGCCGAGCTGATCCTGGGGACCCCAGCGCTGCCAGTTGCGGTTCTTCTCCATCCAGCCCTGCACGTCCTTCGCCGTCTTCACGGGCGGGGCGGCGCTCTCCTGGGCCGCGCCCGGCAGCGCGCTCAGGCAGGCGCCCACGAGGAGGAGGCGCTTGAAGAGGGCCGGGGTACGCACTCGGCGGCCAGGCGGAGGGGGGGCTGCGGTGATGACCAACATGGGGGGCATCCTTTTCGTGGGGGTGTGCCGCGTCGTTGAACTGGCACTCACCGTAACGCCGCCACTTCCTCCGGGTAAGTACCTACTTCGGGGTAAGCCACCAACCCGGACGTAACAATCGCGAGTGCTCGAGCGCTAGCGCGCGGTGTAGCCGCCATCCACGACGAGCTCGGTGCCGGTGACGTAGCGCGCGGCGTCCGAGGCCAGGTAGAGGATGGCCTCGGCGATCTCCTCGGGCTCGGCCATGCGGCCCAGGGGGGCGGAGGCATCCAACTGCTTCCACGCCTCGGCCTCGCTGCCCACCTGATCGACGAAGCCCTTCCACCAGTCGGCGTTCTGCCAGATGGGCGTGCGCACCCCGCCCGGGAAGACGGTGTTGACGCGGATGCGGTCGGCCGCGCACTCCATCGCCACCGCCTTGCTCAACATGCGCACCCCGCCCTTGCTCGCCGAATAGGCTGCGGTGCCCGGACTGCCCACCAGCCCCGACACGCTCGCCACGTTGACGATGGAGCCCTCGCGCTTGCCCGCGCGCATGGTGCGCACCGCGTACTTGATGCCCAGGAAGACGCCGTCCAGGTTCACCGCGAGCTGCTCGCGCCACTCGGCCAGCGACAGCTCCGTCACCGCGCGCGACGTGGAGATGCCCGCGTTGTTCACCAGGATGTCCAGCCGCCCGTGCGCCTCGAGCGTCCGGCTCATCACCGCGTGCCACGCCACCTCGTCCGTCACGTCGTGCATGAGGAACAGCGCCTGCCCGCCCTCGGCGCGGATGTCCCGCGCCACCGCCTCGCCCAGGGTGGCGATGTCCGTCGCCACCACCCGCGCGCCTTCCCTCGCGAACAACAACGCCGTGGCCCGGCCAATCCCCGACGCCGCCCCCGTCACGAGGGCTACCTTGTCCTTGAGTCGATCCATAGCTGGAGGAAGCACACCTTACCTGGAACCCGGGCCTGTCCGGTCTGAAATGAAGCGGGATTCAACTTCCGTCCCCCACCGGGGGCAGCGAGGCGCCATGACGCGCCAGGTCCTCCGGCGTGTTCACGCTCACCACCGCGCGCAGCGCCGGGTCCACCGCCCGTAGAGCCTCCTCCGGCAGGAGCCTCGCGCGGCAGCCGGCCAGCAGCGCCCGCAGCGAGGGCTCCCCGGACTCGAGCGCCGCACCCCAGGGGCCCGCCAGGGCGCGGTGGTACAGGGCGAGCAACGGCTCCACCCGGCCCGCCACCGTGAAGGCCACCGCGTCCACCCCGGGCGCGCGCGCCCCGAGCAGCACCCGCGCCACCTCCCGCGTCACGAAGGGCATGTCGCACGCCACCGCCAGCACCCACTCGGTGTGAGCACCCACCAACGCCGCGTGGACCCCGCCCGGCGCCCCCCGCCCGCGCACCACGTCCGCCACCGCGCGCAGGCCCCAGCGCGCGTAGGGCCCGGGCTCGTTGGCCACCAGCAGCACGTCCCCACACAGCCCGCCGAGCCGCAGCACGCGCTCGAGCACCGGCCGCCCCTCCACCTCCAGCAGGCCCTTGGCCACGCCCCCCAGCCGGGAGCCCCGTCCCCCCGCGATCACCGCCAGCGTCACCTCCGGACATTCCACCCGCTCGCTCACCTCATCGCTCCTCATGACGGCTCGTCCACGGCCCCCTGCCCGCTTCCCCGGGGCCGTCCACCACGCGAAACTCCCCCCGCGCCCCGTCGCCGCCCGCCTCCGCTTGGGCTAAAGCCCGGTGCACGGCTTCCCCATGTCCCTCACGCCCCTCGCCACCGCCCGGCGGGCCGCCCTCGGCGCGCTCTCCCCCGCGCCCCCCGAGCCCGTCCCCCTCCTGGATGCCCTCGGAGGCTTCCTCGCCCGGGAGCTCGTCGCCTCACGCTCGGTGCCCGGCTGCCCCGTGTCCGCCATGGATGGGTACGCCGTGCGCGCCGAGGATACCCCGCACGCCACGCGCGAGCAGCCCGTGCGCCTGCGCGTCACCGACACCATCTACGCCGGCCACCTGCCCTCGCGCTCGCTCCAGCCCGGCGAGGCCGCGCGCATCTTCACCGGCGCGCCTCTGCCCGCGGGCGCCACCGCCATCGTGCGCCAGGAAGTCACCCGGCCCGTGACGGACAGCGCCGCCGTGGACATCTTCGTCCCCGCGCCCCCCGGCAAGGACATCCGCATCGAGGGCGAGGAGCTGCTCGTGGGCACCCCGCTGCTGCGCGCCGGCCAGCGCATCGATGCCTCCGTGCTCGGCGTCATCGCCTCGCTCGGCGAGTCCCAGGTGCTCGTGCGCCCGCCCCCCCGCGTCGCCGTGCTCGCCACCGGTGACGAGCTCGTGCCCCCCGGCCAGGCGGCCCTCCCCCACCAGGTGTACGAGAGCAACCTCGTCCTCATCTCCGCGCTCGCGCGGGAGGCCGGTGCCCAGATCGTCGCCCGGGAGCGCACCGGGGACGACGACGACATGCTGCGCCTGGCCCTGCTGCGCCTGGCGGACCGCGCCCAGGTGCTCATCACCACCGGGGGCGCGTCCGTGGGGGACAAGGATCGCGTCAAGCGCGTGCTCACCCTGCTGGGCGCCACCTTCCTCGTGGACGGCGTGGCGCTCAAGCCCGGCAAGCCCGTGGCCGTGGCGCGTCTGGGCACCACCGCCGTCGTCGTGCTGCCCGGCACACCGGGGGCCGCCCTCGTCGCCTTCGACCAGTTCGCCCGGCCCCTGCTGTTGCGCCACCAGGGCGTCAACGAGGAGCGCCAGCGGGTGCGCGCGCGGCTGGACGAGGCCCAGCACAAGCAGGCGGGACTCACCTACCTCATCGGCGGCAGCCTGGAGACGCGCGAGGACGGCACCGTCTGGACGCGCCTGCGCGAGAAGGGCGGCGGCCATGCCCTGCGCCACATCGGCGCCGAGGGCTTCGCGCTGCTGCCCCCGGGCCGTGCTGACTTCGCCGTGGGCGAGCTCGTGGACTTCGAGCGCTTCGACCATCCCCGCTACGTGCCCGTGGAGCCGGAATGACGCCGCTCGCGGTCTCGATCATCGGCTGGTCCGGCGCGGGCAAGACGACGCTCATCACCCGGCTGGTGCCCGAGCTGCGCGCGCGGGGACTGCGCGTGGGCGTGGTGAAGCACACCTCGCATCCCCACCCCCTGCACCCCGAGGGACACGACACCGCGCTCCACGCCCGGGCCGGCGCGGCGCTCGTCGCCTTCGCCACCCCCGAGGGCGTGCAGGTGTCGCTCCCCTCGCCGCCCGCGCGGCTGAGCGCCCTGCTGGAGCGCTTCGCGGGACACCTGGATCTGGTGCTCGTCGAGGGGTGGAAGGACGGGCCCCTGCCCAAGCTGGAGGTGTGGCGCGAGGGACTCGAGGCGCCCCTGTCGGCCACGCGCTCGGACGTGCTCGCCTTCGTCGGGCCCGGAGGGAGTCCGGGAGTGGGCCCGGGCTCCACGATGGAAGGCCGTCCGCGCTTCGACCCCGAGGACACGCGGGGCATCGCCGACTTCCTCCAGCACGGTCTGCGCGAGGGGGGCTGGCGTCCGGCGGCGCCCGCGCGACCCGAGGCTCCGGCTCCGGGACGGACGAGTCCCCCCGTGCTTCCCCCGGGAGTCACCTGGCGGCCGGTGCGGCGGTACACGGCGGACAGCGGCCTTTCTCCCGAGCGGGACGATGCGGTGGCCCTCGAGGAGCCGCTCGACATCCGCGTGAGTGGGGACACGGTGGCCATCACCCTGCGCACGCCCGGGGCGGATCGCTTCCTCGTCACCGGCTTCCTCTTCGCCGAGGGCCTCATCCACGGGGCGGAGGACCTGGGGGGCCTGGTGCACTGCGGCCGGCCCGGGGAGGAGGGGTATGGGAACACGGTGGAGGTGACGCCCGCGCCGGGGCTGGTGATGGATTTGGAGCGCGTGAGCGCCACGCGCCGGGGCACGCTCACCACGGCGGCATGTGGCGTGTGTGGCCGGCGCAGCGTGGACGACCTGGTGGCCGCGTGCCATCCGGTGCCCCCGGGCCCGCCGTTCTCCGCGTCCGTGCTGGCGAGCACCCCCGAGCGCCTGCGCGCCACGCAGCTCAACTTCGCCCATACCGGTGGAGTCCATGCCGCCGCGGCGCTCGACGCGCACGGCGAGGTGCTGGCGGCCTTCGAGGACGTGGGGCGCCACAACGCGGTGGACAAGGTGGTGGGGGCGCTGGTGCTCGAGCATGGCCTGCGCTCGGCGCGCACGGCGCTCAAGGACTCACCGCGCCCGGCGCTGCTCGTGGTCAGCGGACGGGTGGGCTTCGACATCCTCCAGAAGGCCGCCGTGGCGCGCATTCCCATTGTCGCCAGCGTGTCCGCGGCCACCTCGCTCGCCATCGACCTGGCCGGGCGCGCTGGAATCACCCTCGCCACGTTCGTGCGCGGCGGACGCTTCAACGTCTACTGCCACCCCGAGCGCCTGCGCGAGGACTGAGGGCGCCACAAAGGTTCGCCCCGCCGTGACGGTCCGAGTCCCAACTTTGGACGTAGGGTCAGGCCCTGCACTTGTCAGGGAGGCCGGTTATATTGCTCGTACCATGTCACGCAACCGTTCCTCACCGAGCGACAAGACGCCGACCCCTCGGGCCACCTCACGTCCGATAGGAGCTTCTCCGGCCTCCAGTCGGCGCACCAGGGGAACGGATGCCAGCACCCACTCCAATCCCAACATGCCGAAGCGGGCGCCGGACGCATTGCCCCGAGGAGGGGAGAACAACCGCGAACAGAATGCCAAGAAGGCTCACGACGCGTTCTTGAAGCAGTTGGGTCGAACACGAGGAAAAGGCTTTTCGTGGGCTGACGATTGATCATGCCACCGCGCCGCTTCGTCTTCGACACGAACATCTATCGATACAGCGCGACCTCTCCCGAATTCGAGACCCGGATCAGGAAGGAGTTCCATTCCATCCGGATGTCCGCCGTGGTTCTCAGTGAGCTGTGGCGTTCCGCGCAAACCAGGTCAGCGCAAGCGTACGTCCACACCATCGAACAGAATCTGGGCCGGTTCATCTTTGCCCCCACTCCCCGGGACTGGCGAATGGTGGGCCAGTATCTCTCCACGCGACTATCCAGGGCGGGACGAAAACCCACTGCGGATGCGCTGCACGCCATCCGCAAGGAACAAAACGACGCGTTGATTGCCCTGTCCTCATGGAATCAGGGCTTCGCCGTCGTCACCAGTGACCAGGACTTCGAGCGCATCCGCACTTGGGTCGAGGCTCCCCCATGGAAGCTCTTGCGGATTCCAGCCCCTGCGCCTTCTCCTTGATCCGCTCGGGAGGGCGTCGGGCACCCTCCCCCACTTCCACGCTGAAGCCACTCCCTCAGTAGGACACCTGCGCGCGCAGGGTCACGGTCTCGCCGTCGTCCCCGCCGGTGAAGTCCCCACCGCGGTTGTCCGTGTGCCAGTGGATGCCATTGAGCATCAGCCGGGTGAAGCTGTTGAGATACCAGTTCACCCCCACGGTCGCCGCCCAGCCCTCGCCCAGCCGCGACTCCTGGGTGAAGGCCAGACGCTCGTAGCGCGCGGTCAGCTCGATGGCCCCGGGGCCTCCGTCGAGGATGGACCGGCTCACCTTCGGCTGGGTGAAGTTGCCGAAGCGCGGGTTGTAGGGCGGCGTCTCGCCCGTCACGAACCCGCCCGCCGAGACACTCCAGGCGTCAGTGAGGAAGTCCCGCTGGCCCGCCAGCCGGGCCTCGCGCCGGCCCAGCTCCGCCATGACCCACAGCGCGCGCCAATACCCTCCCAGCTCGGCCCCATAGCCGGTGTCGCCCGTGGCCCCGGTGAGCGGCCCCGTCGACACGCGTAAGCTGCCATTGAACCGGCCACCGATGACGGTGTTGCGAGTCACCGTGCCCGCCGCCGAGGACAGCTTCTCGTCGAAGCCCCAAGCCCCCACGTGGATGACCGTGGCGTCCGTCTTCACCGGGTTCCAGTGCGCTCGCGCGAGCACGGTGCGGCTGTCATTGACGGCATAGGCACTGTCGACGTCATCCCCCGAGAGCGTCAGCGAGGCGTGCCAGGTCGGCCCGAACAGCCGCCCCTGTGCGCCAATGCCATAGAAGCCCCGCTGCGGGATGATCGCCGTCCCGACGACCGTCCGCTCGGCGAAGGGCGTCGAGTCCGAACCCGTCGAGCCCTCGAGGCCACGATCGTTGAAGAGATTGCCAATGCGGATGTCGTAGTCGAGCCCCAACACCTTGTGGCGCCAGCCGAGGAAGGCGGTGACCACGTCGACGCCGTTCTCCGCGAAGTCGCTCTCGAACTGGTAGAAGAGGTGCGGACCGACGCCCCCCTCGATGCCCAGGCGCAGCGCCCGCGAGCCCGTCGTCGTGATGTTCCGGGCCTCGTAGGCAGAGCCTCCGCTGCCGCTCACATCGAGCAGGATTCTCCCGCGCGGCTTGAACGAGAAGACCCCGTCCCCCGAGCGGAAGATCGGCGCCCCCGCGCCCCACTCGACCTGGATGTCCGTCGCCTTCGCACCGGGCACGGGCACGGCCACCGCTCGCGCCGTATCGACCGGGGCCGTGGCCGGACCGGGAGGAACCAACTGTGGAGCGATCGGCGCCATGACCGCGCGGACCTCCTCCAGCTCCTCATGATCCCGCGCTTGTCTCTTCTCGAGCGCTTCCAGCCGGGCGCGCAGCGCATCGATCTCCGCCCGCCGCGCCTCGTCCGCCGCCTCGCTGGAGACGGGCTCCTGCGCCAAGGCGGGAACGGACGCCACCAGCCACGAGCCCACGAATACACGCTTCAGAAGATCCACAGCCGCTCCTTCGGGAACGCGAGGGTGTATGCCCCGGGGGACAGGGACTCGCGCGTGGTGGCGCGCAGCGTCTGGCCCGCGAGCTGGAACAGGTGCTCCCAGCGCCCCCCCACGTAGATGGAGCTGTCCAGGTGCGCCGGCAGCCGGTTCTCCCCAGGCCCCGACGCCAATGACAACTCCTCCACGCGGATGACGCCCGTGGCGGCCCCGTCGCCGCCCGTCCCGCCCCGCTGCTGGCCCCACAGCGACAGCCCGCCCACCTCCAGCCGGGCCTCGTTTCCGCGCCGCTCCACCACCCGCCCCGGCAGGGTGTTGTTCACCCCCATGAAGTTCGCGGCGAACAGACTCTGGGGCTCCGTGTAGAGCTGCTCCGGCGTGCCGTCCTGCACCATGCGGCCCCCGTCCAGGAGCATGATGCGGTCGGCAATCGCCATCGCCTCCACCTGATCATGCGTGACGAAGAGCGCGGTGAGCCCCATGCGCTTGATGAGGGCGCGAATCCAGATGCGTGCCTCCTCGCGCAGCTTCGCGTCCAGGTTGGACAGGGGCTCGTCCAGCAGCACGAGCGGCGGGCTGTAGACGAGCGCGCGCGCCAGGGCCACGCGCTGCTGCTGGCCTCCGGAGAGCTGGCTGGGAAGGCGATCCCCCACGCCCCCCAGGTCCACGCCCTCGAGCACCTCGCGCACCGCCTTGTCGATGGCCTCCTTCGGCTGCTTGCGCAGCTTCAGGCCATAGGCGACGTTCTCCGCCACCGTCTTGTGGGGCCACAGCGCGTAGGACTGGAAGACGAGTCCCAGGTCGCGCTGCTCCGGCGGCAGGTTCACCTTCGCCGCCGCGTCGAACACCGTCCTGTCCCCGATGTGGATGCGGCCCCTCAGGGGCGTCTCCAGCCCGGCGATGGAGCGCAGCAGCGTCGACTTGCCGCAGCCGGAGCGCCCGAGCAACGCCACCACCTCGCCGTGGCGGAAGTCGGCGGTGATGCCCTTGAGGATGTCATTGGTGCCGAGCCGGACGTGCACGTCCTCGACGAGCAACCTAGCCATGGTGTGCCTTCCTTCCGAACAGGGTGAGCAACAAGAGACCCGCGCCGACCATCGCGATGTTGATGACCGACAGGGCAACGACGGTATCCACCGCTCCAGTCGCCCAGAGCGACACGAGCAACGAGCCAATCACTTCCGTCCCGGGCCCCAGCAGGTAGACACCCGTGGAGTACTCGCGCACGAAGGTGACGAAGACGAGCATCCAACTGCCGAGCAGGCCCGCGCGGATCAACGGCAGCGTGACGTCCAGGCTGACGCGCCCCGGAGAGGCGCCCACCACCCGGCCGGCCTCCTCCAGCTCCGGGCCAATCTGCAACAGGCTGCCGGACACCAGGCGCATGCCATAGGCCATCCACACCAGCGTGTAGGCCACCCACATGGCCAGCAGCGTCTGCCGCAACGGCTGCAGCGGTGGGAAGAAGAGGAAGACCCAGAAGATGGCCAGACCGGCGACGATGCCCGGCATGGCACGAGGCAACAGCACGAGGTAGTCGATGACACGCGCCCAGGCCGACTGCCAGCGGTGCACCGCGAGGTTGATGAGCGTGTAGACGACCACCGACGCGGCCCCGCCCACCGCGGCCAGCACCAGGGTGTTGGTGATGCCGCGCATCAGGTTGGGGTAGTGGGTGAGCTCGCGGAAATGGTCCAGCGTCAGCGCGCTGGCCAGCTCCACGCCCTCGCCCCAGCTCGACAGGAAGGCGCGCAGCACGAGCGCGCACACGGGCGCCACCACCACCGTGAGCAGCCAGAGCGCGATGAACGCCGCCGCGGGCCAGCGCCACACGCCCAGGGCGATGGGCCGCGCGACCTGCGCCTTGCCCTTGATGGACACGTAGCGGTTGGCGCTCTGGAGCAGCCGGTTCTGCAACCACACCAGCGGCACCGCGATGAAGACGATGACCATCACCACCACGGCCATGAGCTGGTAGGAGGGAATGCCCAGCACGTTCGTCAGCTTGTAGAGGTAGGTGGCCAGCACCAGTACGCCCTTGGGGTCCGCGAGCACCAGCGGCAGGCCGAACAGCTCGAAGCCCAGGAAGAACACGAGCACGCCGGCGTACAAGAGCGCGGGGCGGATCATCGGCAGGCTGACGGTGGCCGCCACCCGCAGGGGCCCCGCGCCGATGGAGCGCGCCGCCTCCTCCACGTCCGAGCCCAGGCTGCGCAGCGCCGTGGCGGCGTAGAGGAACACATGCGGCGCGTGCGTGAGGCCCGCGATGACGATGAGCGATGGCAGCGAATAGACATCCCAGGGCAGCGAGCCCAGCCACCCCTTCACCCACAGGCTGACGATGCCCACCGGCCCGAAGGCCACCACGAAGCCGAACGCCAGCACGATGGAGGAGATGAACATCGGCGTGAGGATGAGCGGCTCCATCCACCGCCGGCCCGGCAGGTCCGTGCGCACCAGCAGGAAGGCCAGGAGCGCTCCCACGGGCACGGCGATGAGCGTCATGCCCACGGCCACCACCACCGAGGTGCCCAGCGCGCGGTAGAAGTCCGGATCCTCGAAGACGAATTGATAGGCCCCCAGCGTCGGGTGCACGTTGCGGGCGAAGAAGGGGCCATCCAGGAAGCTCTGCCAGACGACCAGCAGCAGCGGCGCGAGGATGGCCAGCGCGGAGGCCAGGACGACCCCGATTCTCATGGAGCGGTTCATTGCAGGAGTCCTCCGCCGCTCAGCGGCCGCGCACGATGCGCTTCCACTGCTTGAGGAAGCGCAGGCGGGTGAGTTGATCCAGGTTCGCCAGCAGTTGCGGTCCCACGCGGATGGCCCGCACCTGCTCGGCGGGAGGCCGGGGCACGTCGACATTCCCCAGGTCGGTCCGCACCGGCGTCATGTCGCGCTGGGCCAGCAAGGACTGGCCCCGCCGCGACAACATGAAGTCCAGGAACAGCTTCGCGGCGTTGGGGTGGCGCGCCTCGGTGGGAATGAAGGCGATGCGCGAGAGCGTCAGCGTGAAGTCGGCCGGGAAGACGATGCCCACCGACGGATCCTTCTTCCGCCGCTGGAGCGCGTAGGAGCCAATCATGTTGTAGACGAGCAGGTGCTCGCCGGAGACGAGCCGCTCCATCATCGCGCCCGTGGAGGTGTAGAGCCGGGGCTCGGTGCCAGCCATGGCCTCCACCAGGTTCCACGTGTCCCGGCTGATCTGCACGTCCTGGGAGATGAACAGGAAGCCCACGCCGCTGCGCTCCGGGTCGTAGCTGCCCACCTTGCCCCGGTAGAAGTCCTTCTTCGCGCGCAACAACTTCTCCAGGTCCGCGCGCGTGCGCGGCACGTCCTCCGGAGGCATCAGCCGCTTGTTGTAGGCGATGACGAGCGGCTCGGCGGTGGTGCCATAGCCCTCGTTCTTCCACACCGCCCAGTCGGGCAGGTTCGGCTTCTCCGGCGACGCATACGCCTGCGCGTAGCCGTCGTTGATGAGCTTCACCTGCAAGTCCATCGCCGAGCTCCACACCAGGTCCGCCGTGCCCTGCCCGGCCGCCACCTCCGCGATGAAGCGGCTGTAGATCTCCGTCGAGTTCTGGTCCGCGTACTCGACCCGCACGCCGGGATAGGTGGCCTCGAACTCACGGATGAGCGCGGCGGCCTCGCTCGCGTCCGTGGCCGAGTAGATGCTCAGCACGCCCTCCTTCTGGGCGGCCTCGATGATGCGGGCGTAGGAGCGGGGATAGCCTTCGGGCAGCGGAACGTCGGAGCCCTCGGCCGCGGCACCTGTCGACAACAGGGCCACCGCCAGGGCGGTCAGCACTCGTTTCAAGGAAGACCTCTCGGGTGTCGGGGTTCCCAATCCGGCTTGTCTTGCAACACCGACGATATGAATCGAAGCTGTCACCGACCTGTCGCGCGCCGGTGAGGAGGGCGCTTGCGCATCCTGATTGTCGAAGACAACGCATCCCTGGCGCGTGGACTCACCGCGTCATTCAGGGCGTCTGGGTTCGCCGTGGATCATGTAACGCATGGCGTCGCGGCTTTGGATGAAGAGCGGCTCGTCCCCTACAACCTGATGATCCTCGACGTGGGCCTGCCGGACCTCGATGGCTTCGAGGTGCTCAGACAGCTGCGCCAGCGCGGCTCGAAGACGCCCGTGTTGATCCTCACCGCGCGCGCCGCCCTCAACGACAAGGTGAAGGGACTGGACCTGGGAGCGGATGACTACCTGCTCAAGCCTTTCGAGCCCGCCGAGCTGGAGGCCCGCGTGCGCGCGCTGCTGCGGCGCGGCCAGGGACAGCCAGCGCCCGCCCTCTCGCTCGGTGGTTTGGTGTTCGATCGCTCCACGGGCACCGCCACGCTGCATGGGCGCCCGCTGGAGCTGCGCCGGCGGGAGTGGGCGGTGCTGGAGAGTTTGATGATGCGCGCGGGCAAGGTCGTCACCAAGGAGCGGCTGAGCGCCGAGGTGTTCGGCCATGACGAGCCGGTGGGGCCCAACGCGCTCGAGGTGTACGTGGGGCGGCTGCGCAAGAAGCTCGAGCCCGACGGCCCCACCATCACCACCATCCGTGGCCTCGGCTATCTGATCAACGCCTCGTGAAGACACCCGGCGAGTCCAGCTCCCTCACCACGCGGCTCGTGGTGGCCATGGCGGGCCCCCTGCTGGCCCTGGCGCTCGTGCTGGGATTGGGAGGCGCCTGGTTGATTCACGGCGTGGTGCAGCGCAGTGGGGATCGCATCCTCGCGGGCTCGGTGGGCGCCATCGCGGAGACCGTGGCGCTGGAGGACGGGGAGCTGACGCTGGACCTTCCGCCCGCGGCCTTCGGCATGCTGGAGAACGCCGAGCGAGACAACGTCTACTACGCCATCCGGCATGAGGGACGGCTCGTCACCGGCTACCCGGACCTGGCCTTTCCCCCCGAGCCCCCCGAGCGCGACACCGTGGCCTTCCGGAACGACACGTTCCGCGGCCAGCCGGTGCGCGTCGCGGCGGTGAGCCGGAGGATTCCGCGGCTCAAGGAGCCGGTGGTGGTGCAGGTCGCGGAGACGCTCGAGGCGCGGCGGGCGCTCCAGGCGCGCATGGTGCTGGGACTGGCCCTGCTGGAGGCCGCGCTCATCCTCGGCGCCGCGCTGACGGCCCGGCCCGCCCTGCGCTGGGGACTCAAGCCGCTGGCCCGCGCGCGCGCCAGCGTGGAAGCCAAGGCCCGCGCCGCGCCCGTGGAGCTGTCTCCGCTGCCGCTCGCGCCCGTGCCCACCGAGTTGCGCCCCTTCGTCGAGGCCGTCAACGCGCTCTTGTCCCGGCTGGAGGAGTCCACCGCGCGCATGCGCCGCTTCACCGGTGATGCCTCCCACCAGATGCGCACCCCGCTCGCGGTGCTGCGCACGCACCTGGCGCTCGCCCTGCGTGGGGACGCGACGGAAGGAGAGCGAAGCACCGCCCTGGCGGAGGTGCGGGACGCGACGCTGTCGCTGGAGCGGCTCCTGACGCAATTGCTGACATTGGCGCGAGCGGAGGAGCGCGGCGCCCTGCCCGCGCTGCAACGGGTGGATTTGAATGGCCTCGCGGCCCAGGTGACGGCGGACTTCGTGCCCCAGGCGCTGCGCGCGGACGTCGAGGTCCAGTTCGAGGGCCATGAGCCGGAGCTGCCCATCCGCGCGGATCCGGTGCTGGTGCGCGAGGTGGCCGGCAACCTCCTGGACAACGCCATCCGCTACCACCGGCGGGGCGGACAGGTGACGGTGCGGGTGGCACTCCGCGACGGCGCGCCCTGGCTGGAGATCGAGGACGACGGCCCCGGCATCCCCCCCGAGCAGCGCGAGAGCGTGTTCCAGCGCTTCCACCGGCTGCCGCGCGACCAGTCCCAGTCCGGAAGCGGGTTGGGCCTGCCCATCGTCCGCTCGCTCGCGCAACACATGGAGGCCGAGGTCGTCCTGCGCGATGGGACGGGCGGTGCCGGACTCACGGCCGCCGTGCGCTTCCAGCCGTGGCCCGAGCACTGAAACCACCACGCCCCATGGCTGGAGCCAGAGCCCCTACCCAGCACGACCACGGTCGTGCCCACTCCTGGATTTGTGCGAATCCGCTCATATCTGCTCTTTTGATTGCGAATTCCTCTACGTTCATGCACTTTTCCGAGCATGAACGTGCATACGCCCCTGATGGTCCTCGTGGCGGGCCCCTACCGGTCCGGAACGGGGGATGATCCCGCGAAGCTCGCCGCGAACGTGCGGGTGATGAACGAGGCCGCGCTCGCCCTCTACCGGGCGGGACACCTGCCGGTGACGGGCGAGGCCCTGGCGCTTCCGTTGATCGAACTGGCCGGCAGCAAGGCCATCGGCGACAGCGTCTTCAACGAGATCTTCCACCCCATCGCCCGCCGGCTCATCCCCCACTGTGACGCCGTATTGCGCGTCGGAGGCCCCTCGGCGGGCGCGGACGAGATGGTCAGCATGGCCCGCGCCCACGGCAAGGCGGTGTACTTCGGACTCGACGAGCTGCCCCCCGCCCATGGGGAGGCACCGCCGCCGCCGAAGCCTCGCGATCCGGGCGGCTTCCGGGATCCACGCACGGAGCCCTCGCGCAACGACGCCGTGCGCGTCACCGACGTGCAGGTCCTGTCCTCCAACTGGTACGTCCTGCGCAAGGTGACGTTCGACTACCGGCGCTCGGATGGCTCCTGGAGCCGGCAGCACCGCGAGGCCTATGACCGCGGCAACGGAGCCACCGTGCTGCTCCATGACGCCTCGCGGGGCACGGTGCTGCTCACCCGCCAGTTCCGGCTGCCGGCCTACGTGAACGGCCACCCCGACGGCATGCTCATCGAGGCCCCCGCGGGCCTGCTCGATGGCGAGCACCCCGACGCGGCGATCCGCCGGGAAGTCGAGGAGGAGACCGGGGTGCGCATCGGCGAGGTGCGACCCGTCTTCGACCTCTTCATGAGCCCGGGCTCGGTCACCGAGCGCCTGCACTTCTTCGCCGCGCCCTACACCCGGGACACCCGCGCCGCGGAGGGCGGTGGGGTCGCCGCCGAGGGCGAGGACATCCAGGTGCTCGAGCTCCCCTTCTCCGAGGCCCTGCGGAAGATCGACTCCGGGGAGATCATCGACGCGAAGACCATCCTGTTGCTCCAGTGGGCCGAGCGCCACGGCCTCCTCAAGAAGACCTGAGGCGCGCTGGATGGAGGGCCGCCCTACCCCGCGCTGGAGGTGCTCGCCATGGGGGCCGGCGGCGTGGCCAGGGGCGTGCTGGCCGCGTCGAAGTGTCCGGCGGCGCGCTCCTCGCAGTTGTCGCAGTGGCCGCAGTCCTCGGGCTCGGGCTCGCCGAAGTACTCGTTGAGCAGGCGCCAGCGGCACCCGGTGGTCTGCCCGTAGCGCATCATCCGCTGGAGGCGCTCGCGATCGCCCTGGTGGCGCGCCTCGTAGGCGCAGAGGTACGCGTCGAGCTCCTCGGAGGTGTCGAAGTCGCGCAGCCGCTGGAGCCCACGGGGGGTACGCTCCAGGATGTCCGCCCCGGCGAGCTGCGCCACCAACACCTTCACCCGGTTGGCTGGCAGGCCCGAGGCCTCGGTGAGCACCTTGAGGGCCACGGGCTTGCCCTGGCGGTGTGCCCACAGCTCGCGCAACACCGAGTAGAGCGTCTGGGACTCCTCGCGCCGGGGGTACTTGCCCCCGAGGAAGTAGCTCTGGATCCGCCGGTCCTCCAGCCGGTAGAACAGCACCGCGCGCGCGGGCTGCCCGTCGCGGCCCGCGCGTCCCGCCTCCTGGTAGTAGCTCTCCAGCGAGTCCGGGAACTGCCAGTGCGCCACGAAGCGGATGTCCGGCTTGTCGATGCCCAGGCCGAACGCCTTGGTGGCCACGATGACCCGGTAGCCATTCTCCATGAAGCGCTGTTGCTCCTCCTCGCGCTCGCGGGCCTTCATCTTGCCGTGGTAGCGGCCCGCCTCGATGCCCGCGTCCTGGAGCCACTGCCACACCTCGTCGGCCTTGCGCACGGTGGCGGTGTAGATGATGCCCGTGCCCGGCTCCTCCTGGAGCAGCTTCAGCATCCGCGCCTTCTTGGCCTCGGGGTTCACCGTGCGGGCCACCTCCAGGTGGAGGTTGTCGCGCCGGATGCCGGTGTTCACCACCCGGGCGCCCCGGATGCCGAGCTGCTCGAGCACGTCCTCGCGCACCTGGGGGGTGGCGGTGGCCGTGAGCGCGAGCACCGGAGGCCCCCCGAGCCGCCGCACGGCATCGCGCAGCGAGAGGAACGCCGGGCGGAAGTCGTGCCCCCACTGGGACACGCAATGCGCCTCGTCCACCACGAAGAGCGAGACGCCCGCCTTGCGCAGCGCCTCGAGGCGCTCGGGCTTCTCGAGCTGCTCGGGCGTGACGTAGATGATCTCGTGCTCGCCGCGGCGCACCTCGCGCGCCACCTCGTCCGCCTCGCGCGCGGTGAGGGTGGAGTCCAGCTTCACCACGTCCACCGCGGCCTCCGAGAGCTTGTCGTGCTGATCCCTCATGAGCGCCAGCAGCGGGGAGACGACGACGGTGGCCCGGGGCAGGAAGAGGGCGGGGAGCTGGAAGCACAGCGACTTGCCCGCGCCCGTGGGCATCACCCCCAGCACGTTCTCGCCCGCGAGCAGCGCCTCGATGATCTCCCGCTGGCCGGGTCGCAGCTCCTCCACGCCGAAGCGGGCGCAGGCCTCGGCCATGAGCCGCGTCCAATCCGGCCTCCGGGAGCCAGGGGCCCGTCCTGCCGCGTCGCTGTCCTCGGGAGTGCGCATGGGTCCTCGGCGGCGCCCGGGGTGGAGCGGGCGGCCGTACGTCTCAAGGTAGGAGGCCAGGGAGGCCCGGGGGAGTCTGGACCCCGGAACCATGGGTCAGGTGCTCGCTCCCCTGCCCGTCACCCACCCCGAAGCGGCTCCCCCTCTTCCCGGTGGGGGCTTGTTCCGCGCCCGTCCTGTCCAATAAGCAACGCTCCCCAAGCCATGCGCCCTCTGCTCCTCGCCCTCGCCCTGCTGCTCTCCGCTCCCGGCTCCTCCGCGCTCGCCGCCGAGGAGTCCACCTGGAGCACCACCTTCCCCGCCGAGTCCCTGGCCACCTGGCTCGACGCGGCCCCCGCCCGCTACCTGTTGGTGCCCGCGGGCGCCGAGTCCCCGGCCCTCACCCAGGCGGAACAGGCGCTCGCGGCGGCGCTGCGCGCCAGCGGCAAGGCGTCCCTGGTGATGGATGCCCAGGCGCTCGGTCCGGTGGTGCGCGCGGATGACGCCACCATCGTCCAGCGCGGCGCGGGCTTCCCCGTGGACCGCGTCCTGGTGCTGCGGCTCTTCCCGGATGCCTCGGGCGAAGCGACCCAGGCCGTGGTGACCGTCTATGACACCGCGGGCCAGCCGCGCGGCGCCTTCTCCGCGGCCCGGGGAACCGCGCTCGCCTCCAGGACCCCGGCGGTCCCCGAGCGCGACGAGCCCAAGCTGGCCGAGCAGAAGGTGCCCGAGGCCCCCAAGCCCGCTCCGGCCAGGCCCGCGCCCACGAAGCCCGCCCTCCCTTCGGATTCCTCGATGGATCCCGTGGAGCAGTACGAGAAGCAGTACATCGGCTTCGACGACTTCCTCGAGGTGAACACCAGAACGAACGCCGTGGTGTCCCAGCACACCGTGCCGTACGAGGGCAAGTTCAAGAAGCCGCTCGAGGGGGACGCCTTCTACCAGAAGGTGGGCCGGGCGGACCTGGTGGAGGCCTATCACGGCAAGATGACCCTCAAGACGGTCCTGGGCATCGTGGGCGCGGGGGCCATGGTGGGGGGAATCACCGTCGGCGTCCTCGGCGCCAATGCCAACCAGGACAAGGAGGACTGCTTCGCGGGCAACAGCTACGAAGACACCAGCGCTTGCTTCGACCGCGGCTTCGATCGGGCGAAGCGGCGAATGGCGGCGTTCGGGACGGGCCTCGGGATTTCCATGGCGGGCATCGGCGTGCTGGTGGCGGCCGTCTTCATCAATCCCCACCCCGTGACGCCCCACGAGGCGCGCGAGCTGGCCGACGGCTACAACAAGAAGCTCCAGTCGGACCTGGGGCTGTCCGAGGACGGCAAGCCCGTCACCCCCGCCAGGCCGCCCACGTCCATCCAGGCCCGCGTCTCCCCCGTGATCCGCTCCGACGGCGGCGGCCTGCTGCTCAGCGGTACCTTCTGAGCCCGAACCGCCTCACTGCCGCATGAGCTGCTTGAGCGGCAGCGAGACGACGAAGGCCGACCCCACCCCGGGGGTGCTCCGTGCCCGGATGCTCCCCCCGTGCCGCTCGACGATCTTGCGGCAGATGGCGAGGCCAATCCCCGTGCCCTCGTACTGGCCACGCCCGTGCAGGCGCTGGAACACGTCGAAGATGCGCTCGGCGAACTTCTCCTCGAAGCCGATGCCGTTGTCCTCCACCACCAGCTCACAGCGCTGGGAGCGTGGCTCCACCGTGCCGCGCAGGGAGATGGCCGCGGGCACGCCCTCGCGGCGGAACTTGAGGGCGTTGCCCACCAGGTTCTGCAGGAGCTGGCGCATCTGCGTGGCATCGGCCTCGAGCACGGGCAGCTCCCCCAGCGTGACGGTCGCTCCCGCCTGTTCGATCGCCGTCTCCAGGTCCGTCAGCACCTCGCGGGCGACGACGGCGAGGTCCACCTGCGTGTAGGGCCGGGCCTTCGATGACACCCGGGAGAAGGTGAGCAGGTCGTCGATCAGCCGGCGCATGCGCGTCGCGGCCCCCTGCATGCGCTCGAGGTAGTCGCGGCCCTCGGGGCTGAGCGTGGCGGCGGACGTCTTCACCAGGCGCTCGCCGAAGGTCTGGATCTTCCGCAGCGGCTCCTGCAGGTCGTGCGAGGCCACATACGCGAAGCTCTCCAGCTCGCGGTTGGACTGTTCCAGCCGGAACTGGGAGCGCTTGAGCTCGGTGATGTCGGTGAGGATCACCGTGAAGCCGCCGATCTCCTGGCCCCTCCGGATGGGCGCGACCCGGGCCATGTACCACTCGGCACCGGTGTTGAGGGAGGGAGGAATCTCGAAGGCATGGCGCTCCCCAATCGTGAGCACCTTCTCGATGATGCCGCGGACCCGCTCGACCATGTACGGCTCGAACCAGGAATAGAGGACGGTCCCCATCGCCATCTCGGGGGTTTGGAGGGGCAGGGTGTAATTGATGAAGCGGATCCGCGCCTCGACATCACAGGCGAACATGATGTTCGGCGACTGCTCGATCAGCGTCTGGAGGCCGAACACACCCTCCGCCTCCTTCTCGTGGCGCGTCACGAGCAGGGCGGCCAGGTCATTGAGCGCCACGGCGAGCGGAGCGAGCGGTCCACTCCCCACGCGCAGGGAAACATGCGGCTGCCCGGCCGCCATCCTTTTGATCAGCTCGAGCAACTCCGCGACCGTCGTCTCGGGAGTCGCTGCCTCCGGGGCCTCGTCCTCTCCACCCATGATCCCCCCTTCATGAGGGTGTTCCCAAGCGGGTCTTCTACCTGGAGAAGGTAGTGACGCCATCGGGCGTGTGGACAAGGGGGAAGCGCCAGAACCCTCTCCAGGCGCGCCTTCCGCCCGGCTGAGCCTCCGTGGGTGCTCCGCGTCCGCCCTCGGAGGTCCGCGAGCGGCTCCCCGTCAGGCACGGAGGAGCCGGGACGTCCCTGGCGCGGCGGACGCTCCGGCGTCCACGACCGCGGCTGCTGACCCGAGGTCTCGAATCCATTCGCACACGTCCCCCGTGCCCCTCCGGGCGCGGGCCAGATTCCGAGAAGGTCATGCAGCCGAACTTGAACCGGCTCCTGCGGGCACTTGCCCGCGAGGGGCTCGATGTGACGTACGACGGTCGTGTCTACACCGTGCGCCTCCAGCGGGACGCGCACGCGCCTCCCGCCGAGGTGCTCCTCCCTCCCGACCTGCCCGTGGAGGGCAAGGCGTTCCAGCAACTCGCCGCGCTCGCCGCGCTGAAGCACCCAGACGGAGGCCGTGTGAAGCGCGTGCGCGCCACGCCGGACTTCCACCCGGGTGACTCCGGAGTGGCCATCGGCTCGGTGGTGCACACGCAGGGGCTGGTGGTGCCCGGCGCGGTGGGCACCGACATCAACTGCGGCATGCGCCTGCACGTCGCGGACATCCCCGTGGAGGCCTTCCTCGCCCGCCGCGACGCCTTCGTCGAGCGGATGAAGGGCCACTACTTCTTCGGCACCCGGGACGTGGCCCTGGGCTCGCGCGCGCTGGAGGCGCTCCTGCGCGACGGCCTGCCGGGCTGGCTCGTGGAGACGCTGGAGCAGCCGCTTGGCGCGGTGGCGAGGGCGGACCTGGGACAGCTCGATCGGGAGTCCACGCGGGTGTACCTGGGAGGAGCGCTCGAGGGGGATCCGGCGTGGGCGCCCACGGGGCTGCGCCGGGAGGGCGTGGTGCGAGACCCGGGACTGGCGACCATCGGCGGGGGCAACCACTTCGTGGAGGTGCAGCGGGTGGAGGCGGTGGTGGACCGCGCGCGGGCGTGGCAATGGGGCGTGCGCGAGGGGCAGCTCGCGTTCATGGTGCACTCCGGCTCGAGGGACCTGGGCAAGCACGTGGGGCTCACGTGGCAGGAGCGGGCGAGGGCCGCGTGGCCGGTGGGGGCGCCCTTGCCGGAGAGCGGGATTCTGCCCCTGGCGGACCCGGGGCTGGTGCGCGAGTACCTCCGGGCCGAGGCCACGGCGGCCAACTATGCCTTTCTCAACCGGCTGCTGCTGGCGGAGCTGTTGCGGCTCACCCTGCGGGAGCTGTTCGGGGACGTGGAGGCGCCGCTCGTCTACGACGTGCCACACAACATCACCCTGCCGTGGGAGGGAGGGTGGCTGGCGCGCAAGGGCGCGTGCCCGGCGGAGGAGGAGCAACCGGTCATCATCCCCGGCTCCATGGGGGCCGAGTCCTACCTGATGGTGGGGCTGGGCAACGCGCGGGCGCTGGCATCGGCGTCACACGGAGCGGGACGGGCGCGCTCGCGCTTCTCCATGGCACGGGGTGGAGCGGATCACCGGGAGGAAGCGCTGGGCCTGACGGGGGTGGATTGCATCACCCTGCGAGCCGAGCGCCGCATCGAGGAGGCCCCCGCGGCCTACAAGCCCATCGGTCCGGTGGTGGCCTCGCAGGTGGAGGCGGGCATCGTCCGGGAGGTGGCGCGGATGCGCCCGCTGATGACCTTCAAGGCGTGAGGCTCAGGGCGACGGGGTGCCGGAGGTAGTGCAGGTCCGCTCCAGCGCCGCCGTCAGCTCGTCACACTCCAGGAGTCCATCAACAGCACCCGTGAAGGACGCCTCTGCCTCGTAGACATCCCTCGCGGGAAACCCCGAAGAAGCGAGCCGCGCGTTGTGCTTGTCCTTCAAGCACAGCGTCGTCTCCTTGGGCTGGGTGACTTCATCGAGGCTCGCGCGGTCCTTCTCCCAATCCGCGAGCCGCGAGTGGCACCGACCACAGCCCTCTTCCGCGCAGAGCTGCCTGGCCTCGCGGGTGTGCTGATAGAGCCACGCCTCGATGCTGTAGAAGGGCACGAGGAGGCGCAGGCGCTTCATCCGCGTCTCCACCTCCGCTGGGAGTTGAGAACGCACACCTGCTTCGATGGGTGAGCGCACGCGCGTGAGGAACTCGCGGACATTCTCGCTCGACTCATGCCGGGACCAGGGCTCGTCTCCGTCGATGTGGTAGAGGACGAAGCCGTGGGGCTTGAGGAGCTCGGTGATGATGCCGCGGATGAGCTGCCTGCGATTGCGCTCGTCGAGCGGGTTGTTGCTCTTCCACAGGTTCGCGTGCATGGCCCGGCGAGCGTTCTCGTCCGCCAATGGCTTGAAGTCGATGCGATGGGTCTGCACGGCGGGAACGAGCAGCTTGAGCATCTCCTTCACGAGTGCTCGCACGGTGTCGTAGGCGTCCGCTCCGGAGTCCTCGGTCAGCACCATGACCGACAGGGTTTTGGTGTGACCGCTCACCAGAGCCCCTTCGTCTGGAGCAGCTCGCCCACCTGCTGGAAGCCGACCTTGTAGGAGTCGAAGAAGTCCTCCGCGGCCTCCTGGGACATGTTCTCCCAAATCATCTGCTCGGCCTCCTTGTCCCAGCTACACAGCACAAACGTAGATCGAACATCCTCCGGAGATTGGAAACCCAAATAGTCAAGCAGAAGTGGATTCTGACTGGTCAGAAAAACCTGCCGTTCACCCAGCAACTCAAAGCAGGCCCGAATCCATCCATGGTGAAGCCCATTGACGAGCTCGTCGGCGACAACAGTAGATTTAGCCGATGCCAGATAATGCATGAAGGCCAGCATGCGCTTCTGCCCATAGCTGAGCATCTTCTCCGATATTTTCGAGCCTCCCCGATGACGGAAATAAAACCTCAGGTTACCCAAACGCATGACGCTGTCTTGCTCACTCCTGGTCGAATCCTGCAACTCAAAGATGGCTTCGGCAGATTCAAAATCGAGAAGCTGAACTGTGCGTTTGAGGAATGGAAGATCAGTATCGGTCAGAACATACCTATCCACGCCCCACTCTTGTTTGGCCCGAATGGTAATTTGTTCTTTAATACTGCCACCAGGATCCAGGTCCCCAAATGAGGAAATCTGCCCATCTGCGCTTTGCGTCACCTGGAGTTCTCGTTGCCCCAAGCTGTCAAAATATTTGAGAGACTCATCAAAACGGCTCGTTGAGACTTCAAAGAACAGATCCATGAAATCGGGAAACAGGTCGTTCATCATGGGCGTCCTCTGACACCACTTCGACAATCCCAAAACCATCGTTGTCCACACCAGAGGGTGAATGATATCGAGGGACAATCTTGGAGTCGGTTCGTCTATCCGCTGAACGAATCCGCTCTTTCCATTAATGTCAAACTCGATTTTAATCCCCTTGGATTTACTGAAAACGACCGCCGTGAAGGACACGTTTGAAGCGCTCAAACCGCCTGCCGATGACAGAGCTCCCGAGTATAGGGCTGAAATACCCTTGAGATTCGAGGGGATCGATATGGGCAGCACCCGATTCTCGTTACGTATCGAGACGCTGGCTGACGCCTTGTCCGAAGCCAGTTCGTAGGAAAGGTCGAACTCTTCATCCTTGAAGTCAGTAAAATCTGACTTGATGGCCGCCGCGATGAGGTTGAGCAGCGTGGTCTTCCCGGTGCCGTTCTGTCCGAGCAGCACGTTGTGGCCCTCGTTGAACGTCAGCCGCGTCCCCGGCTTCACGGAGCGGAACTTGTTCACCTGGAGCCACTGGAGCTTGACCATCGGACACCTGATTGCGGCGCAATGCGCCCACGGAGGAGAACGCCGAGAATACGTGCCGGTCCTCTGGTGTCCAGCGGCATGCCTCTGTCGGCGAAATCTCCTGAATACTCCTAGCCAACCCTCAGCGCTCCTCGGGCACTCCAGCATCCACGCTGGTGGGCGCACGCGGCGCCTTCAACACGGGCAGGAAGCATCTGCCCTTGTACGCGAACGTCAGGCGGGGACAGGTCGGAGGCCGCTGCTCAAGCGTATGCCAGCAGACGCCGGACAGCTCCACCTCGACCCCCTGCGTACAGGGGGCCTGCTTCTGATTCCTCACCGGGAGCGGCGCCTGCTCGTACCGGGCGGAGCCCGGCGGGTCGACCCGCACATCCGTGGCCCACTTCTCGTCTGGAGCCTGGACACTCGGCGCCTCGGGTGAAACGCGAACCATGGACACCAGCGCCAACAGCACCACCGCGGCGAGCACGAGCCCCCTGGGCCAGTTGCTCCGCCGCTCCACTCGCGCGGGAACGGGGGGCGGCGGTGGAGAACTCCAGGAGGGCTTCGGCCTCGGAGGCCGGACGAGGCGCCGCTCGGGGCAGCCCCCCTCCTGAGCCGGCGGCACCTCTTCCCACGCGAAGATGCTCGCGTCCCACGCGGGCTCCTCACCACGGGCCGCCGCGACCAGCGCCTCGTGCAGCGCCGCACCGCTCGGATAGCGCTCCGCAGGGTCCTTCGCCAATAGCCTCATAATCACATCACTCAACGCCCGGGGCACCCGGGGATTGACGAGCACGGGCGCCATCGGCCGCGCCTCGATGATCGCCATCTGCAACAAGTCCGCCGGCAGCCCCTCGGGGAAGGGTTGATGCCCGGTGGTCGCCCGGTAGAGGCAGACACCCAGCGCATACAGGTCATCGCCCGGTTGAAAGGCATAGCGCGCGCCAGGGTGCTCGCGGCTCTTCCACAGGAAGCGCACCGCCTCGGGGGTGAGCTGGTGCAGGGTGGCCGGAGGCAAGGGACCCGTGGTGAGCGGCGCCGCCCCCTCGTACCAGCCCACGCCGAAGTCGAGCAGCACCGGCTGTCCATCCCGCTCCCGCACCAGGATGTGCTCGGGCTTGAGGTCGCGGTGCAGCACGCCCCGCTCATGCAGCTCGCCCAGGGTGCTCGCCACCGTCGCCCCCACCTCGGCGAGCCGGCGGAAGGTGGTGCCCTCCGTCTCGGCCCACACGTCCAGGGCCAGACCAGACACCCAATCCATGACGAACCCCAGACACTCCTCACGGGGGTGGGGCCCGCGCGCCCAGCCATGGAACCCCACCACGTGGGGATGCGCCGCCCGGGTCATCATCAGCTCCACCTCGCGCTCGGCCCGTCCGTCGTGCACGTACCACGCGAGCTTGAGCGCGTAGAAGTCCCCCGGGTGCTCCAGGTCCTCCACACGGTAGACGGCGCCCTGCCCTCCCACGCCCAACCGTTCCACCACACGCCAGCGGCCCAGCCGTGTCCCCTGTGCCAGGGCCTCCGGGTACAACCTCACCACTCCAGGGCTCGTAACCACCCGTGCACCTCCGCGCTCGTCCCACCGCCGGGACGAGCGCTCATACCACGACATGACGCCGGAGGTCACCTCGTCCGGCCCACCTCCGGCGGGCGTCTCACGGGCACGCGCCCGAGGGAGCCGGCGTGCGGGTGAGCGTGCCGGTCTCGTCGATCCGCAGCGTCATGCCCGAGATGACCCCGGACACGGCGCGTGCCGTGGCGACGAAGGAGGACGGCCCCGTCACCTCGACCTGATAGATGAAGCGGCACCCACCCAACCACGAGCTGTCCGGACCCGAGGGGCGCGTTCCATCCATGCAGTTCCTGGGCTGGAAGCCCACCTCCGCGAGGTTGCTCGTGTACCGGTCCTTCTCATTCCAGAAAGTCCGCTCCGACGTGAAGAGCCCCCGGAGATCCACCTCGCCCACGTCCTCCTGGGCGGCGCACGCGGGCTGGGTCGGAAAACGCTCGTCCCATTCGATGTAGCGGCGCACTCCGGAGCGCTCCAGCCAGAAGGTGATGTCACGGGACGGGGACAAGCCGATCCCCAACGTCACGTCCGCGACCGAAGTGCCCGCGGCTCCTCGCGCGATGGCCAGGAAGGAGGCATTCGGCAGGCCCGTCACCGACTCCACATGGTAGGCGAAGTGACAGCCCGCCACCCAGTCGGGTCCGGGCACGGGCGCATGCGAGCCATCCGTACAGCTCATGGGCCAGAAACCCGCATCCGCCAGGCGGCTCGGATACCGGTCCTTCTCCCCGAGGTACGACAGCATCGACACGAAGACATAATCCATGGCCTCGATGCCCTCGGTCTCCTGAGCGGAGAACGCTCCGGTGGACCGGCACTCGTACCAGTCGACGAAGCGGCGCACCCCGGAGCGCTCCAGCCAGAAGGAGATGCCCTGGGTCACGGGCGAGCCGATCCCCAGTGTCACGTCCTCGGCCAGAGTGCCCGGAGTTCCCCGCGCGATGGCGGAGAAGGACGCCGCCGGCCAACCCGTCACCGACTCCACCTGGTAGGCGAAATGGCAGCCCGCCACCCAGCCCGTCCCTGGCACGGGCGCCCGCGAGCCATCCGCGCACGCCGCGGGCGCGAAGCCCACCTGCGTCAGGTCCTGTGTATACCGGTCCTTCTCCTGGAGCAGGGACTGCTCCGCCGTGTACAGCGCCCTCATCTCGCGGATGGCCTCGCCTTCAACCCCGCCACAGTCAAAGGGCTCCGCCATCGCCACCGGGCTCCAAGCTCCGCACAGCGCTCCCACCACGGACAGCCACCGCATCGAATGACGCATCTCAAGTACCCCCTCTTGTTTCATCGCGAGCGCACTAGACAGCAGCGCCCGCCAGGGGTTCCAAGCAAAAGTGCCGCGCGGGGAGCGACTTTCGTGTGACGGCGGCGGGAACTCAGGCCGCCGTGGGCTCAGGCTTGCGGCGCAGGAAGAGCAGGAAGAGCAGCCCCACGCCCAGAATGCCCGCGAAGGTGATGAGGCCGTCGAACGCCACGCTCGCGCGAGCGCCCAGGCCGCGGAAGCCCGAGGCGTGCCCATCCAGGGCGGTGACGTAGCTGATGGCGAAGTTGGAGGCCGCGACGAAGAGCGTGTACTTCGTGGTGACGGCGGCCCCCTCGTTGACCATCTCGAGCACCATGCCGGCGAAGGCCGCGAAGCCCGCGCCATTGGCGAAGCTGTAGAGGAGCGTGCCCCAGACATAGGTGGTGGGCGTCATGGGCGCGGCCGCCATGGCGAGGGCACTCAGCCCGGTGAGTCCGCCCATGAGCGCGTAGTTGAGCTTGCGATTCATCCGGTCCGACAGCCACCCGCCCATCAGCGAGCCGAGCGCCCCGGTGACGCCCATGCCCAGGCCGTTGACGAGTTCCACCACGTGCTCGGGCACCTGGTAGTCGCCCGCCATGGCGCTGAAGAGGTTGGTGAGCGCGCCGCAGCTCACCGGCATGAGGCACAACACCAGCATGACGAGCCCATCCCGGCTGAAGGCCGTGCGCAGCAGATCCACGACGATGCCCCTCACGCGCCCCCAGGCCGCGCGCAACAGGGGCCCCGGCTCGGCCCGAGCGCCCGCGCGCTCGACGATGAAGAAGATGCCCACCCCGCTGCCCAGCACCAGCACCGCCATCACCACGCCCACCACCTGCCGCGAGAAGGAGCTGGCGAGCCAGATGCAGAGCGCGCCGAGGATGCTCGTGGCCCCCACGTTCCCGGCCATCTGCCAGCCACCCGTGCGCCCCTTGTCCTCGAGCCGCGTGGTGGTGGCCATGAGCCCGTTGAGCGCCGCGTGCGCCGTGGACGCCGTGGCCTGCATGCCCGTGAGCAGCAGCGTGTAGAGCCCGAGGTGCTTGGAGGGCTCCTCCAGGAAGGCACACGCGAGCAGGAACAGCGCCGTGAGCAGCGTGGCGACGCCGTACCAGACGCGCCGCCAGGGCCCCAGGTCGATGAGCGGCACCCACAAGAGCTTCCACGCGTGCGGGGAGAAGGCGGTGCCGGACAAGAGGCCGATCTCCGCGAGCGGCATGCCCTCGCGCGCCAGCCAGTAGGGAACCGCCGTCTGCAGGAAACCCACGGCGGCGCCGAACTGGATCTCCAGCAGGCCGAACAAGGGGGGCCAGGACCAACGCTCTTCGGAGGTGGCGGGCGCCACCGCTTCGGACTCGATCACGAATGACTCGGGAGATAAGGGGTCGACACGGCTCTTCTCTAACGAGGGGGAATGGAGAGACCGAAGAGGCGCCCGACCTCGCGAAAAAACTTGTCGAAGGAGTCCGAGCGGCGCGCCGCCGCCAGATCGAACAACTCCGTCAGGGCTGGCTGGTGGAGTGTTTCGCTATAGCCATCCGGCATGCGTTGGTCCAGCCATCCCTTGGCGTCCCGAATGTCCTCGGGACGTGAGGGCGGAGTGAGATCCACGGGAAGCTTACGCTGGCCCCGAAGCGACTCCGCCGCGGTGAGGAACCACGCTTCGTACTCACGCATGGCGATGACCACGGAGATATCGCGATCCGGACGACAGTCCCTGGCCTGGGCGAGCAGCCTGGGACCCAATTGGCAGGGGAGATCATCATCGGCGTCGAGCAGGATGAGGATCCGGCCATCGTTGCCGACCTTGCGCGCCATGAACTCGACCGCGCGCCGCAGTCCCTCCTCCTTGACGAGTTGCCCCCGGGGAATGCGGAACGGATTCAGTACGGAGAAATGAAACCCTGGCTCCATTTCCCGAGCGACCCTCCGCAAGAGGATGGGCAGTGAATGAACCTCGCCGTGGCCTTCGACGATGAGGCCAACCTTCATTGCGCCTCCAGTGCGAAGAGCTGGAGCTGCTTGGAGGCGGGAACATCCTCGCGGTCCGGTGTCAGCTGATTCGTCTTCAGCAACTCTCCAGCCGTGTAGAGCCGATCCCTGAGCGTGTCGCGCGTGGCCTCGTCGAGCCTCGCGATGAAGGTCCTTCCCTGCTCAGCCACCACCGAGACGATCTCCTGAGCGGAGACCTCGGGAGCATCGAGCAACTCGGGGCTATGGCTCGTCACGATGACCTGAGCATGGCGGGAACCATCGCGCAGAGCATCTCGCACGATACCAGCCGCCGCGGGATGCAGGGCCACTTCTGGCTCCTCGATCCCCACGACCCGCACGTCATCCTCGGCTCGCGCCTGGAGAAGGGCGACCAGAATGCCCAACGCACGCAGCGTGCCGTCCGACATGTTGATGGCCGGAAAGCGCCAGGGATCCTTGGACCCCTCGACGTGCTGGCGAAACTCCAGCGTTTCCAGGTGTCCGACACGCTTGTGATCTACCCCCTCCAGTCCAGGTACGATGCGGCTGAGGTACTCCTCGATGCGTCGCTTGGTGTCGCCCTCGTCGACCTTCTCCAGACGCTCGAGCACACTGGACAGGTTGAGGCCATCACGTGCGAGCAGTTCTCCCTTGTCAGGCGGCTGAAGGGAGCGAATCTTGTCGGGATTCAGATTGTAGAACCCCATCTTGGAGAGGACATCGAAGACAGGGCGAAACTCTGGCAGGCCGGCGGCGTTGACGAGGTAGAGGCGATCAGCCGAACCCGGTGGCGAGACAGGCACGGGCTTGATGGCCACTGTGCCCTCTTGCACGAGGTACTTCGCCTCTCCTACCACGCACTCCTCGCGCAGCACGGAGTAGTCACCATGAGGGCGTGCGCCAACCTCGAACGAGAAATGCCCAATCGCTCCATCGGGCAGCTGAAAATCAAGGCGGATCGCGAAGTTCTTCGGATGACCGCTCGATCTCTGGAGAACTTCTTGCACACCGCCACGGTCACGCAGCGCATGATCAAGCGAGGTCCGCAGGGCGTCCGAGACAAGCCTCAGTGCATCCAGGAAGTTGCTCTTTCCGGAGCCGTTGGGCCCCACGAGAAACGTGAGGGGCCCAAGCCGCACGTCACATGCGGCGATGCTGCGGTAGTTGCGCAGTTGCACCCGCGTCAGGAAGGGGACGCGCCCACTTGGCATGCGGAGGGAGGTTTGCCTGGGAGTCTCAGGTGCTGGCATCAAGGCGCTCCAAGTGGTGTCGCTCCGCACCCGTCCCCTCGTCGCGAGGACAGTGCAGCATCCACGAGCGGCGGAGCGTAACTCAAGGGGCATGGCCCACAAGGTTTGTCTTGCGCACGGGCTCGGAGTGACTTCACGGTAGCACGCGGGGCGGCCAGGGATGGGCTTCCCCTCTACAAATGCTGGCCCTCGCGCAGGGGGGCGAGGATGGCGCGGCCCACGGCGGGGTAGTCGCCGCTGAAGTGGTGCCCGCCCTCGAGCTTCAGCACCCGCGCGCCCGGCACGTCCGCGAGCAGGGGGCAGAGACTCTCGCTGGCCTCGTCGCTGCCGTACAGGCACACCACGGGCATGCCTCCGAGCGACCTCACCATGGGCAGGATGGGCTCGCCTCCGCCCCCGCCCAGCAGATCCACCACGTGCACCTCCAGCTCCGCGTCCTGGCTCGGCGCGATGAGCGCGAGCGCCTGGACGTTCTTCCGGGCCTCGGCGGACAGCTTCGCCACCACCGACGGCAGCACGTCCGCCCCGCGCGAGTAGCCCACCAGCACCACACGCGTCTTCTTCCAGTCCCGCAGGTAGTGCGCGAGCACGCGCTCCAGATCCTTCGCCGTGGCCTCGGGCGTGCGCCGCTTCCAGAAGTAGCGCAGCGAGTCCCAGCCCACCACCGGCACGCCCTCGGCCGCCAGCACCGAGGCCACGTCGCGATCGATGCCCGCCCAGCCGCCATCGCCCGACAGCAGCACCGCCAGCGAGTCCCCTCCCTCCTTGCCCGCGGGCACCTGGATGAGGGGAAGATCCGACACGTCCACCAGCGGCGTGCCGCTCTCCTCGTCCCGGGTGGCCGTCACCGGCGGAGGGGGCGAGGCGCGGCGCACGAGCTGGGCCTCGGCCTGGAGCACCGCGTCCTTCCACCCCGCCAGCGGCACCAGACTCCGCCCCACCCCGGGCACCCGTGTCACCTGCGCCTGCCGCACGCCCTCGGTGAAGGCCCGCGCCCGCTCCGCCGGGAACACCGTGTCCTTCTCGCCCACGAGCACCCTCCAGGGCTCGGCCAGGGACTTGAAGGGCTCCAGCCGCTCGCCCTCGCGCGTGTGCTGGCGCACGAGCCCACTGCCCCGGCACAACGTGCCGCCCATGCGCAGCACGGGGTGGAACCCCAGGCTCACCCCGCCCGCGAAGGTGTTCACCGGCGCCTGCACGAGGCTCGCATACACCAGGCCCGCCCCCGCCCCCGTGCCCAGCAGCACCGGGTGCAGGTACTCGGGCAGGCCCAGCTTCTTCTGCGTGGACTGGCTGAGCGCCTCCAGGTCTCCCGCCGGGTAGGCGCACTTCTTCCCTGCCCCCACGGCCTCGAGATACGCGGGCGTGCGCACGCCCAGCACCAGCGCCCCCTGGCCCGCGAGTTCCTTCGCGAGCGCCCGCTCCCCCGCCCCCCACCCCTCGTCTCCCGACAGGAAGAGCACCACCGCGCTCGGTGCCCCCGCCGGCCGCACCAGCGCCACCTGGCCGAAGCGGCCGAAGGACAGCGTGTCCCCCACGTCCGCCGCCGCGCCCACCGACGCGGCGAGCAGCGCTCCCATCACGGCCCAGCCCTTCAAGTGATTCATCGTGCCACCAATCCGGTGATGCCCCGCGAGACGAGGGAGCCCACGCCCGCGAGCACCCGTGGAAACGCGAGCCCTCCGGGAGAAGCCAGGTAGCGCGGCGTCCACACCGGCTTGAACTTCTCCTTGAACCGCCGCAGTCCCTGGAAGTTGTAGAAGTGCTCGCCGTGGGTGAAGAGGAACGCGCCCGCGCGCTGCCACAGTGGCGCGAGCGCGTGGGACTCGAAGCCGGAGAAGGGCGCCATGCCCAGGTTGAAGCGCTCGTAGCCCTGCTCGCGTCCCCACAGCATGAGCGACACGAAGAGGTGATCCATCACTCCCCGGGGCGCGCCCGGCCGGTAGCGCATCAGGTCCACCGACAGCTCCACCTTCAGCTCGGGCGCCCAGAGGTTGGCGAACCCGAGCAGCTCCCCGCCCTGGCGCACCACCGCCACCGGGCCCTCGCGCAGGTAGCGCTCGGAGAAGTAGCCGAGCGAGAAGCCCTTCTCGCGCGTGTTCTTCTCCCCCAACCACGCGTCCGAGATGACCCGGAGCTGGGGCAGCAACGGCTCCACGCCCTCGCGCGGCACCACCTCGAAGGAGAGGCCCTCCTTCTCCAGCTTGCGGTGCGCGTGGCGCAGCGAGCGGCGCTCGGGCGAGTCCAACTGGAAGCCCGCGAGCGGCACCGTGGCCTCCTCGCCCAGCTTGAGCAGCGACAGCCCCAGGTCCAGGTAGCGCGGCAGCGAGCCGGGACCCACCTGGTAGAAGCACGCCCAGCCATGGTGCCTGTCCACCAGCTCGCGGAAGCGCCACGCCAGCTCCGTGCCCTCCTCGGGCGTGCCGCCCACCGGGTCTCCCATGGACACCCAGGCGCGCCCCGCCACCCCGTACATGAGGAAGGCCGTGCCCGCCTCGTTGAACAGCAGCGACTTGTCCCCCACGAGCGCCAGGTGGCTCATGGACTCGGGGCAGCGCGCCACGAGTGGACGGACCCGGGCCAGGGCCTCCTCCGAGGGAGGCTCGCTCCGGGGCGAGGAGGGCCCGAGCAGCCGCGCCAGGCCGAACAGCAACATCACCCCGCCCACGCCCACCGAGGCGCGCAGGAAGCGCGGCGCGTCGCCCTCGAAGGTGAACTGCCACCACAGCTCCCCGCCGTAGTCCAGGTGCCGGTAGGAGAAGAAGCCGAGCCACACCGACGCGCCCACCACGGCGGCGAGCGCCAGGAGCCACGGTGCGCTGAAGCGCTCGGCGAAGAGCGAGGTGTGCCGGTAGAACTGGGCGCGGAAGGGCACCAGCACCAGCGCCAGCGCGAAGAGCAGGCTCGCCTCCTCGAAGTCGAGCCCCTTCACGAGCGACAACACGCCGCCGCTCACCAGCAGCCCGAGCGTCAGCACGTAGGCCGCGTCCAGGCGCCGCTGCAGGCCCCGGCCGAGCAGCACGAGCGACACGCCCGCGAGGCTGCCGAGCAGGTGGGACAGCTCCAGCAGGGGCAGGGGCAGCCAGCGGCGCAGCACGAGCAGGCGTCCGGCCACGGTGGGCGTCGCGCCGGAGAAGAGCAGCACGGCGCCCGCGAGCACCGCCCCCGCCGCGGCCATCAGCGGCACCACCGGGCCGAACGAGGCGTGTACGCCCTTGACCAGCCGCGACACCTGCTCGCGCCGGCGCAGCAGCTCGCCCGACGCCAGCACCCCCGCCGCGAGCACGAAGGGCCCGACGTAGTAGATGGCGCGCCACGCCATGAGCGAGCCCAGCACGGCCGGAGCGGGCACGCGCGGGGTGAGCGCCGCGACGAGGATGGACTCGAAGACGCCCAGGCCCCCGGGCACCTGGCTGAGCAGCCCCGCCACCTGGCCGAGCATGTACAGGGCGATGAAGACGGGCGGGGACAGGTCCGCGCCCTCGGGCAGCAGCAGGAAGAGCACCCCCGCGGCGAGCAGCCAGTCCGCGCCCGACACGAGCACCTGCCCCAGCGCGAGCCGGAGCGAGGGCAGCGCCACGGAGTGCCCGCGCACGGAGAGGGGCTGGCGCCACACGGCGCACAGGACGACATAGCCCAGGGTGGCCGCGAGCAGCACGGCGCCCAGCAGCCGCGAGCCCAGGGGCAGCGCCACGAAGCCGGGCACCGGGACGGGCTCGGCCACGAGGGCCAGGCCCCCGGTGAGCCCCAGGCCCAGCCACAGGGTAAGGCCACAGAAGACGGCCACCCGGGACACGTCCACCACGCTCAGGCCCCAGGCGGAGTAGAGGCGGTAGCGCACGGAGGCGCTGCTGAGCATGGCCATGCCCAGGTTGTTGCCGAAGGCGTAGGCGATGAAGGACGTCATCGCCACCCGGGGGTAGGGCAGCGCCTTGCCCGCGTACGCGAGCGCCAGGACATCATAGAGCGACAGCAGGGCGTAGTTGGCCACGGTGACGGCCACGGCCAGACCAACGCGGCCGAGGGGCAGGGCCGCGAGCGCCGTGGACACGTCGTGCCAGTGGAACTCGCGCAGCTCGCGGTGGAGGACCCAGGCGGACAGGCCCAGCAGCACCATGGGCAGGAGCGCGGCGAGTACGCGGGAGGGCTTCATGCCCCTCGCGCATAGCAAGGCGCCGGAGCGGAGGCGCGGGCGGCCCCGGCCCATGTGCTCACCGTTGGAAGCTTCGGACGAAATCCATCCCGGAGAAGACAGCACCCCCGAGCAGAAGGAGGCCCATGCCCCGCACTCCCCAGGTCATCGCGCGGAGGGAGAAGCGCTGGCCGAGGCGCCACGAGAGCCCCACGAACACGGCCTCCCAGCAGGCCACGCCCGCGCCCGCGCCGAGGCCGAAGGGCAGCGCGCCCAGGCGCGTGAAGTGCACGAGCTGCCGGGCATGGAGGAAGGCGACCGCGCCGCTCCAGGTGGCCAGGAGCGTGGGGTTGAGCGCGGACACGGAGAAGCCCACCAGGAACCCCGCCGCGCGCCCTTCGGGCTCCAGCACCGAGTCCCCTCCCGGGGACCACCGGGCGAAGTACACCCCGAGCCCCACGAGCAGCAGCGCGCTCAGGCCCTTGGAGACGGGGAGCACGGCGGGGTGCTCGGAGAAGAAGTGGGTGAAGCCCCAGAAGGCCACGGCGGCATAGCAGGCCTCGGCCAGCGCGGCGCCCAGGCCCACGCGCAGGGCCACCCCATGACGTCCTCGCAGGCACTCGGAGAACACCATCACCGCCACGGGTCCCGTCAGCGGCATGGAGCCGATGAAGCCGAACGCGAAGGCGACGAGCGCGGTGACGAGCAGAGCCATGTCCGACTTAGAACACCGAACCGGGGGGGACCGGGCGGGAATGCCTGCCCGCGCACGCGCCGACGCCGGGACACCGAGCCATGCACGACGGCTCCATGCGGGCCATTGCTCACCGCCCCACGGAGGCGCGGAGGAAGTCCTGGAATCTCGCATTAGTATGTGAATTAAGTTGCGCCTCATGAACGCCCGCCTCACTCCGCCCTCCCAAAGCTCCGCGCCGTGGCGCCGGAGGGGTCACAGCCTCACCGAATACGCCCTCATCACGTTCCTCGTGGCCCTGGGGACGATCGGGGTGGTGGGGCTGTTCGGCGACAACCTGCGCCACCTCTTCGGGACGAGCTCGGAATCCCTCGCGGGGGCCTCGAACGGGCAGAACGGGGGCAGCGCGCCCTCCACGGACCTGAGCAAGTGGAGCATCAAGGGCTCGGGCAGCAACACGGGCAACCCGGGCGGGAGCTCGAACTCCGGGGGCTCGGACACAAACGACTAGGCCCGTGGGGCTCAAGCCCCGCGAGGTGGCCTGTCACGCGGCCTGACTCCCGTCGTCGTCGCGCACCACGAAGGCGAGCTGTCCCGCCTCGGTGCCGCGCGTGGGGGTGAAGCCGAAGCGCCCTCCACACGCCTCCTGGGTGTCCGCCGAGACGAGCACGCCGCCCGGAGGGGCGCGCCGCGCCAGTTGCCGCGCCTGCTCCATCGGCGAGCCGAGCACCGTGTACTCCCACCGGCCTCCCCGCGGGCCCACGTTGCCCACCAGCGCCTCGCCGGTGGCCACGCCCACGCGCACCTCCAGGGCCACCCGGGACGTGGCCCGCGCCTCCAGCCGGGAGCGCACCGCCAGCGCCGCCTCCACCGCGCGCCGCGCATGATCCGCCATCCGCTGCGGATCCCCGAACACCGCGAGCACCCCCTCGCCCCGCAGCGAGTCCACGCGCCCCTTGCGCGCGAGCACTTCGCGCACCACCCCGTCGAGCGCCTCGCGCAGCTCGCCCACCACCTCCTCGGGAGGCAGGCGCTCCAGGGCGCCCGTGGCGCCCTGCACCCACGCGCACAGCACCGACACGCGCTGGCGGGAGCCCTCCAGGCTCAGCGCGCCCTCCGAGGCGGACACCAGCCGCTCCAGCTCGGCGTCATCCACGTAGCCCTCGAAGGTGTGACGCATCCGCGAGCGCTCCTGCTCGTCGGCGGAGATGCGCCCGGCGAGCACCAGGCAGAAGGCCAGCACCGAGGCCACCATGGGCCCGAGCGGCCCCAGCACCAGCCCGCGCTCGGCCAGCAGCAGCGCCCCGCCCACCACCCCGAGCAACACCACCAGCACCGAGGCGAACGTCAGCGAGGGGCGCAGCACCAACACCGCCGCCGTCAGCAGCGCGCCACACAGGGCGATGAGCGCGAGTTGCAGGCCCAGGGGCAGCTCGCGCACGGGCCGCTCCTCGAGCAGATCGCTCAGGAGCGAGGCATGCAGCAGCACCAGCGGCAAGGTCTGACCGTTGGCGAAGGGGCCCAGGTCGCGCACGCTCTCGGCCGTCTGCCCCACCAGCACGTACTTGTCCTTGAGATGCTCGGCCAGCGCGGGGGGGAAGACGGGCTCGCGCGCCTGGGCGAGCTCCGCGTAGAGCGCGCCGTAGGAGAGCACGTCCGTGGCCCCGGGCTCGCGGAAGCTGGCCAGCACGGCGCTGCTGTCGTCGGCGGGCACGTGCAGGGCCCCCAGCCGCACGCCGCCCGGCTCCTGGAGGATGTCGGAGATGGGCAGCCCCAGGCCGCGCATGTACATGCTCAGCGCGAGCGTGGGCAGTGCCCGTCCCGCCAGGTTCGACAACAGGTACGCGCCGCGCACGTTGCCAGAGGCCGAGCGCGCCACCTCCACCTGCGCCACCGCCGAGCCGCGCAGCAGGGGCTCCTGGGGCGCGAGCACGCCCTGGCACCCGAAGCGGGGCGTGGGGCCCGGGCCGAGGGAGGAGGACTCGAGCCGCCGGGCCAGCGCCTGGGCCTTGTCGTTGGCGTCGAAGGTGCACGGCGCGGCCAGCACCACCCGGCCGTACCGGGAGATGGCCTCGCCCAGGGCCGCGTCCGCGCCGGGGCCGTCGCGCGCCGGCAGGTAGAGGAAGGAATCGATGCCGAGCGCCTTCACCCCGGCCCGTCCGAGCGCCTCCACCATTTTCGCCTGGACGTGGCGCGGCTGGGGCCAGCCCACCGAGTCGATGGAGGGCTGATCGATGGCGAGCAGCACCACCTGCTTGTTCCACGGCCGGGGACGGGCCGTCAGCAACAGGCCCTGGGCGCGCTCCTCGAAGGCGCGCCAGGTGCGCGTGGGCGCCAGGGCCATCACGAGCGCGGTGGCCAGCGTGCCCAGCAGCACGCCGCGCCGCACCCGCCGCCGCACCCGGCTCCGGGCGCTCTCCTGCTCGCGCGAGGGGTCTCTCGCGAGCGCCTGGAGCAGCGCCTCCATGCTGGGGAAGCGCTCCTTGGGCTCGTAGCTCAACCCGCGCAGCACCACGTCGGTCAACCACGGCGGCACGCGGGCGCGGGTGCGCGAGGGCTGGAAGTTCCGGGCCCGGATGTTGCGCTCCAGCACCGCCTCGTTGCTGCCCGCGAAGGGCCGGCAGCCGTGGAGCGTCTCGTACAGCGCGGCGCAGAAGCTGAACTGGTCGCTGCGCTCGTCGACGGGGGAAAGGAGCGTCATCTGCTCGGGCGCCATGTACCCGGGCGTGCCCACCACCCGCCCCGCCAGGGTCAACTCCTGGCCGAGCCATCGCTCCTGTCCGGGTGCGCCCTCGGGCCGCGGGGCCTCCGGGACGCTCTCCCGGGAGCGGGCCAGCCCGAAGTCCGACACCCGCACCGAGCCGTCCACGCCGATGAGGATGTTGCTCGGCTTGATGTCGCGATGGATGAGGCCCGCGGCGTGCGCGGCGGCCAGCCCCGCTCCCGCCTGGCGGAAGATCTCGAGAATCTGACGCGTGGAGCGAGGCGTCCGGGCCCACTCGCGCAGCGTGGTGCCCTCCACGTACTCCATGGCCACGAAGAGCTGGCCTTCGAGGTGGAGCAGGTCATGGATGGTGACCACGTTGGGATGCGAGACGCTCGCCATGGCCTGCGCCTCGCGCAGGAAGCGGGTCTTGTGCTCCTCGTGCTCCGGGCGCTCGGACATCCAGGAGTGCAGCAGCTTGATGGCCACCCGGCGGTGCAGTTCGGGGTCATGCGCCAGGTAGACGGCGCCCATGCCGCCCGTGCCCAGCACGCGCTCGATGACGTAGCGGCCCACGCGGCTGCCGGGCTCGAACTCCTTGGAGGCGGAGAGGGCCAGGAGTCCCCGTGGCGGCACCTTCCGGGAGCCCTCCGCGCGCGTCGTGTCCTCGGTGGGCGGCTCGGAGGGCCGCATCGGGGCGGTGGGGCGCGAGTCGCGGGAGGGGTCCGCGGCGGTCGGGGCGAGTTCCGCCTGGCATCGCGTGCACCCGCCCAGGTGGGCCTCCACCCGCTGCCGCCGCTCGGGGGGAAGCTGGCCCTGGAGGAAGAGGGAGACCTCGTGCGGCTTCAGACACGCCGGAGAGGGGAGTTGGGCGGAGGGAGGACGAGGCGGGGGAGCCATGGAGGAGTGCCTCGAAGTATAGCCGTCCCCGACCGGACCCGGACGAGCCCGGCACTCTCCGGGCACGACTGGGACTCCAGGAGGCTACCGACGTGGCCGAGGACCCTCACGGCCCGGGTTGGAAGGAAGTGTTCACCACGGCGATGGAAGGAGCAGCGCGGGAGGTGACCCGGATTCGCGAGGAGGGCATCATCCACGCTCCCTGCTCCCTTCATCCCATGACGCTCTCGGCGGAAAAGCTACTGGCCATCGCAAGCAACTACTGGGATTCGAGCAAGGACTTCTATCTTCGACAAGAGACGAGCCCCAGGACGGAAAGACTCCAGGCGGCCTGGACCCGAGAGCTTGAAAACGTTGAGCGCTGGTGGTCGTTCCGGGATGATCTCCAGCGCTCGCTTCCTGGGTTCGAACTCAAGCTCATGGGAAGCACGGCGGATGCTGGCTTCCGCTTTATCGCATACCCAATCCTGTGCACTCAGCTCCCACGATACGATTGGTCCATCGTTGGGTGCATCAGCATCCTGGCCCCCGTGTATACAGTGTATGCCGTAGAATATGATTACACCGATGGCAACCGAAGTCAGCTCAAAGCCATGTTCGAGCCCACACGTCCAGGTATGGACTTCCCAGTCCGTGTAATCTCCAGGAAGATCGAGGAGACTTTTGGATTCAGCGCGGTTCCGAGCGATATCGCGCGAACTCCCATTCCTCTGTTCGTGGAGTCCAAAGAACCTCCACATACCACGCTGTTTGATGCACTCTTCACGAGCGAACCTGCCAGCATTCCCTAACCACGCAGCCGCAGTAGGATGGGGCTTCTGGCCGTCGATGGGTCCACTACTCGGCCGCCCTGGAGGATCTCCACCGCACATGCTAGTCCATCACCCGACTGCGAAGTGATTGTGATTCCCCTCGTACAAGCGCAGCGCCGACACTGTCGCCAAGGGCTTCTCGTATATCTGCGACCTTGTCGAGGCAGACAGAGAGATCTTCAATGGTCTGAGGAGTGTCTCCCATGAGCGCATGGAGTTGGCGGACAAGGGAAAGGGACTCCTCGTAGGCTGCATTGGCCTCCGGGAGGTGGCCCAAGCTTTGTTGTACGCCCCCTACCTTGTTGAGGGAAACGAAGAGGTCGCGGAGGGCCTCGGGCATGTCTCCCAGGACAGAGCGCAGTTGTCGGGTAAGGGAAAGGGACTCCTCGTAAGCAGCATGGGCCGCTGGGAGGTGGCCCAGGCGTTGGTGCACTTCTCCTACCCTGTCGAGGCAAACGGAGAGGTCGCGCAGGGCCTCGGGCGTGTCGCCCAGCGCAGCGCGGAGTTGTCGGGTGAGGGCCAGGGACTCCTCGTAAGCAGCACGGGCGGCCGGAAGGTGGCCCAGGCTTTGCTGCACATCTCCTACCCTGTCGAGGGAAATGGAGAGGTCGCGCAGGGCCTCGGGCGTGTCGCCCAGCGCAGCGCGGAGTTGTCGTCGAAGGACCAGGGACTCCTCGTAAGCAGCATGGGCCGCTGGGAGGTGGCCCAGGCGTTGGTGCACTTCTCCTACCCTGTCGAGGGAAACGGAGAGGTCGCGCAGCGCCTCGGGCGTGTCGCCCAGCGCAGCGCGGAGTTGTCGGGTGAGGGCCAGGAACTCCTCGTAAGCAGCACGGGCGGCCGGAAGGTGGCCCAAGCGTTGGTGCACCTCTCCTACGTTGTCGAGGGAAACGGAGAGGTCGCGCAGGGCCGCGGGCGTGTCGCCCAGTGCAGCGCGGAGTTGTCGTCGAAGGGCCAGGGACTCCTCGTAAGCAGCACGGGCGGCCAGGAGGTGGCCCAGGCGTTGGTGCACTTCTCCTACGTTGTCGAGGGAAACGGAGAGGTCGCGCAGCGCCTCGGGCGTGTTGCCCAGCACAGCACGGAGTTGCCGGGCGAGGGCCAGAGACTCCTCGTAAGCAGCACGGGCGGCCGGAAGGTGACCCAAGCGTTGCTGCACACCGCCTACGTTGTCGAGGGAAACGGAGAGGTCGCGCAAGGTCTCGGGCGTGTCGCCCAGCGCAGCGCGGAGTTGTCGGGTGAGGGCCAGAGACTCCTCGTAAGCAGCACGGGCGGCCGGAAGGTGGCCCAGGCGTTGGTGCACATCTCCTACCCTGTTAAGGGAAATGGCGAGGTCGCGCAGGGCATTGGGCGCGTCGCCCAGCGCAACACGGAGTTGTCGGGTGAGGGCCAGGGACTCCTCGTAAGCAGCACGGGCGGCCGGGAGGTGGCCCAGGCGTTGCTGCACACCGCCTACGTTGTCGAGGGAAATGGCGAGGTCGCGCAGGGCCTCAGGCGTGTCGCCCAGCGCAGCACGGAGTTGTCGTCGAAGGGCCAGGGACTCCTCGTAGGCAGCCAGCGCTGGCACAAGATCGCCTCGCCAAATGGCAAGACTTGCTAGCTCATCCATCAGTGATACGCGATAGCGATCATCATGAGGCCCAAGCACATTGACAGCCTGCTCCAGATGCTCCGCAGCCGCAGCTGAGTCTCCATGCGCCTTCTCGGCCAGGGCGAGCATATGGAGTGCCTGAGCCTGTAGGCGTGGCACTGCCTGTGAGTCCTTGAAGGCAAGCTCTCGTGCCCTGCGAGCTGTTTCGACAGCTTCGATCGTTCGCCCAGATGAGAGCAGTGCATCCACCCGAACAAGCAGAACCTCTATCTGTCTTGGATCGCCGCCAACAGCCTTCGCCAGGAGTCGTTCCGATTCGGCAAGAGCAAACTCCATCAGCCTTTCGGACTCAGGGATCTTCCCGCTCTCGGCCAGTTCCGACAAGAAGCCTGCCTTGATGCTGGACTCTCTCGGTATGCTCTCCGCAACCAGAGGTAGTTCAACCACCAAGGCACGAATGGACCAAAGGTCGGAAGCCGCCTCCCGCATCGGGAGCTTCATCTCCGGAGGCGCAACGAGTACAAGGCCACCGCGCAGGTGTCGGCGAAGGGCATCCCGCCGCTCGTTCATGCGAGAGACCAGCTCGAGCCAGGCCTCTCGCCAGGGTCGCTCCGCTCCATCTCCTGGATCGGGGCTCAAGGCTTCCACCCACGTGCATCCCGCGTTCGCAGCTTCCGGGGCGAACAGGGTGGAAAGCATGCCCTTGAGACCCGACGGACTCTCAGGCTGGAAGGGCTCCAACCGGCGCGTCATCCCCCGGAGCAGTCGCTCGGTACGGCGACGGAGTACTCCTGAACTCAGCGGAGACGGCGAGAAGATGAACCCCAGCCAAAACCCCTCGGCGAGTTCCAGCTGCCGTCGCAATCTCAGCCATTCCGCTTCACCTCCAGGGCCGATGTCCGCTTCGGTGACGGGCTTCATGGCGATTCACGCCTCTCTGTCAGGTATCCTGCGCTGAGCGATTGCTGGCCGCCTCCACCTGAGCCTTCACGACGTCGCGCACGAGCGGATGCACGTCGTACCACTCGTCACCGTTCCGGTAATAGAGCGCGAGATGCGTATCCAAGTAGCGCGCGAGATCGTGCAACTGCTTGATTTCTGGAAGCGCCACACCATGTGTGGTCGCGATCAGGTGGAGCCACTTCGCATCCGCATCGGCAATCGGGAGGAACTCGGTGCGGACTTGCGCGATGGCGGCATCGACCGTCTCCTTCGGCACCGGCAGTCGATCCGCCCGGCGGATGACCTCGGAGATCAGCCGGAGGAAGTCGCGCAGATGCCCGCCGGACAAGAGGATCAGCCTGTCGAGCGTTTCCCTCTCCGGGCCGAGCAGTCGCTTCCAGTCGTTTCGCGCGGAGATGAGCTGTTCCAGCAAGTCGAGACCGGGCTGGAAGACGTTTCCGGAGCTGTCTCTCACCTTGAGGGCTGGCAGAACCTGGACGCCCCCCGGGGAGTAGAGCGTTCCGAGATTCGGGGACAGCACCTTCAGATAGGGAGGGATCGTGTAGACGACGTGCAGGTGGTCGAAGTGGAGTTTGTCACTGTGACCATTGAACAGGTTCACCACCGAGTCCTGGACGGCGATCGCATTGGTCGACGTCCCTCGGATGTGCTCCATCGAGTCCAGCAGCAGCACGACCTCCGTATCAGGACCGAATCGCTCCTTGACCTTGCGCACGCAATCCGTGACGTAGGCGCGCACGTCCTCCACCAGCGCCCCGAGATGCCCCGCCATGCGCTTCTGGAGCGTCTCCCGGAACGAGGGGTCGCTCTTGAGCGCGACCTTGATTCCCACCGTGGAGAAGTCCGGAATGCTGACGTTGGTGCGCTTCAAGAAGTTGGGGAAGCGCTCCCAGTATCCTTCCTTCGCGGGATCAATCGGGAGGAAGCCCTCTTTCTGGAGCGCATCGCCGAAGGCACCAGCCACCGCCAGCAGGAAGTCGATGATGTCGACGCTCTGCGACAGGTTGATGTAGTCCTCGATGTCGCAGAGCACGACCTTGTAGTCACCCTGCTCGCCCAGGTACTTCCGCAGGCGGTGCAACTCGGTGCTCTTGCCGCTCCCCCGAAAGCCGGAGAAGAGCTGCACGCTCTGCCCGAGGGCGAACTGGATGGAGCGCGCGAGCAACTTGACCGGGTCATGCTGCGCCAGTTCCGGAGTGTCGTACAGCCGCACGTAGCGGCTCGTGTCGCGCTCATCGAACTTGATGGGCTCGTCGGTGACCGCGCGGAAGAAGGAGCGGAGGAATGCCAGGTCTTCGGTTTTCATGCGCGTTGTCTCCGTCCGCGAAGGGCCGCCGGTTGGCAGGACGGTGAACCCCGCGCTCCTAACAGATGCGCCGTGCACTGGCGAGATGCTGGCACGCCTGCCCGCCTACTGGGGCCCGCGCAGCCGCAGCCGAATGGGGCCTCGGGCCGTCGACGGGTCCACCACCCGGCCCCCCTGGAGGATCTCCACCTCGCCCCGCGCCACCAGCCGCCGCGCCGCCTCGCGCACCGGCTCCATCCGCTCGCGCCAGTCCTCCCCTCCCTCCGCCCTCGCCACCTCCGAGGGACACATCGTCGCCCCCCTCGCCCGCGTCGCCAGCATGTCCAGGATGCGCCGCTCGAGTCCGTCCTGGCGCCCCGCGTCCTTCCGGCGCCTGCACCGCTCGGAGCAGTAGCGCACCTGCGCCCAGTCCTTCTCCCACTTCTTGCGCCAGGTGATGCTCCGGCCGCAGACCGCGCACGTCTTCGGGGCGGGAGTCGTCATGAGTCTCCCGCCCCCAAGGTTCAGCCGCGCGAGAACGCGTCGCCGACGATCTGCCGCGCCTCGTTCACCAGCGCGTCCAGGTGCGCCTGGTCCCGGAAGCTCTCCGCGTAGATCTTGTACACGTCCTCCGTACCCGAGGGCCGCGCGGCGAACCACCCGTTGTCCGCCACCACCTTCAGCCCGCCCAGCTCCGCGTTGTTGCCCGGCGCCCGCGTGAGCCGCTGGGTGATGGGCTCGCCCGCCAGCGTCGTGGCCCGCACCGCCTCCGGCGACAGCTTCTTGAGCACCGCCTTCTGCGCCGACGTGGCCGGTTGATCAATCCGCGTGTACAGCGGCGCGCCGAACTTCTTCGTCAGCTCCTGGTAGTGCACGCCCGGGTCCTTGCCCGTGCGCGCCAGGATCTCCACCGCCAGGAGGTCCAGGATGATGCCGTCCTTGTCCGTGGACCACACGCTGCCGTCGTGGCGCAGGAAGGACGCGCCCGCGCTCTCCTCGCCGCCAAAGCCCAGCGAGCCATCCAGCAGCCCATCCACGAACCACTTGAAGCCCACCGGCACTTCCACCACGCGCCGACCGAGGTCCCCGGCCACGCGGTCGATCATGCTGCTGCTCACCAGCGTCTTGCCCACCCCCACGTCCTGCTTCCACTGGGGCCGGTTGCGGTACAGGTAGCTGATGGCCACGGACAGGTAGTGGTTGGGGTTCATCAACCCCACGCTCCGCGTCACGATGCCGTGCCGGTCCGAGTCCGTGTCGTTGCCGAACGCGATGTCGTAGCGGTCCTTGAGCTCCACCAGCCCCGCCATGGCGTAGGGCGACGAGCAGTCCATGCGGATCTTCCCGTCATGGTCCACGCGCATGAAGCGGAAGGTGGGGTCCACCGTCTTGTTCACCACCTGGAGGTTGAGCCCGTAGCGCGCGGCGATGGGCTCCCAGTAGTCCAGGTTCGAGCCGCCCAGCGGATCCGCGCCAATGGACAGCTTCGCCCCGCGCACCACGTCCAGGTCCACCACGTTGCGCAGGTCTTCCACGTACGGGGTGATGAAGTCGTAGCGCTCCAGGTGGGCCACGTTCTGCGCGCGCTCGATGGGCATGCGCCGCACCGCCGCGTTGCCCGAGCCGAGCAGCTCGTTGGCGCGCTTCTCCATCCAGCTCGTGATGTTGGTGTCCGCCGGGCCGCCGTTGGGCGGGTTGTACTTGATGCCGCCGTCCTCGGGCGGGTTGTGCGAGGGGGTGATGACGATGCCGTCGGCCAGGCCCGTCTGCCGCCCGCGGTTGTGGGTGAGGATGGCGTGGGAGATGACGGGCGTGGGCGTCGCGCCGGGCGTGTAGCGCACGCGCACCTCGTTGGCCGCGAGCACCTCGAGCGCCGTGCGCTGCGCGGGCTCGCTCAGCGCGTGCGTGTCCATGCCCAGGAACAGCGGGCCGTTGATGCCCTGCTTCTCCCGGTACTCGCAGATGGCTTGCACGACAGCCAGGATGTGCGCCTCGTTGAAGCTGCGGCGCGCGGCCGAGCCACGATGGCCCGAGGTGCCAAACGCCACGCGTTGCTCGGGCTCGCGCACGTCCGGCAGCTCCGAGTAGTACTGCGAGCGCAGGGTGTCGGGGTTGATGAGGATGGAATCGGGAGGGGGCTTGCCAGCGAATTGATGGGCCACGCGGCCACTCTAGCGCCGCGCGCCCTCACGGCACGCCCCGTTTTCCGCGATGTTCTCCCGTTCACGCCTCCCCTCTGCGGGGAAGGCGTGGGGAGCCCGCGTCAGCGGCTACAGGTGCTGGGGAACGGCCTTGTCCCCGGGGAAGCGGCTGCCGCCCAGCTCCTGGCTCTCCTCGAACATCTCGCTGTCCTCCTCGTAGCCGGAGCCGCCCGTGCCCGGCTCCTGCGAGGGATCCTGGTCGCGCACGTCCGCCTTGTCCTTGGAGTTGCTCGTGCCGCTCGCGTCCGGGTTGGTCACCGGATCCTCGTAGCCCGAGCCCCCGGTGCTCCCGCGGTCCTCCTGCGGCACCGAGTAGTCGTCATACACGCCCGTGTTGCCCTTCCCGGATTCATCCCCCGCGCCCCCCGTGCCTACCTCGGAGGGCTGCCCCACCTGGGGAACGGGTGCCGGCTCCGAGCGCCGGGCGGACATGTCCGACGAGCACGCCGTCCCCAACACCATCGCCCCCGCGACGAGTCCGGTCCACAACAGCCTGGTCCTGGTCATACGCCTCTCCTCTGAAAATTCCGTGGTGTGTGCGCCGAGGGGAATATGGTCAGGGCGCCCATGGGCGACAGGCGGCCCTCGCGTGGCTGGCCGCTCCCCCGGGAGCGGAGCGGCCCCCCTGGTGGCGTTGGGCCCCCAATCATGGCGCCGTGCGCCATGAATCGAGGAAGTAGAAGAGAACCGCGCCTTCCGTGAACACCCTCCTATACTGCCGCGCCCAGAGGGGGTTCACCCACGAATGAGCAGCAAGCGCATCCTCGGAATGATTCTCGCCGGCGGCCAGGGCACACGCCTGGCGCCCTTGACAGCCAAACGCTCCAAGCCCGCCGTGCCGTTCGGCTCGAAGTTCCGCATCATCGACTTCGCGTTGAGCAACTTCCTCAACTCGGGCGTCTACTCCATCTACGTGCTCACGCAGTTCAAGGCGCAGTCGCTCACCGAGCACATCCAGCGCGGCTGGCGCTTCGGCTCGGGGCTGCTCGCCGACTACTTCATCACGCTGGTGCCCGCGCAGATGTACCTCTACGAGGAGCTGGGGCCGGTGTGGTACCGCGGCACGGCGGACGCCATCTACCAGAACCTGCACCTGGTGGAGAACTACCGCGCCGACAACGTGGCCATCTTCTCGGGTGATCACATCTACAAGATGAACGTCGCGCACATGCTCGAGCAGCACGAGGCCACGCGCGCCGACATCACCATCGCCGCCTATCCCACGCCGCTCGCCGAGGCGCACCGCTTCGGGGTCATGCAGATCGACGAGCGCGGCCGAGTCACCGACTTCCAGGAGAAGGTGAAGAACCCCCCGGCCATGCCGAGCAAGCCCACGCACGCGCTGGCCAGCATGGGCAACTACATCTTCAAGAAGAAGGTGCTCCAGGAGCTGCTGGAGATCGACGCGAAGACCGAGGGCAGCCAGCACGACTTCGGCAAGGACGTGCTGCCGCGCGCGCTGCGCGACGGCTACAGCATCCAGGCGTATGACTTCCACTCCAACCCCATCCCCGGCCAGGACCGCGCCAACACGTACTGGCGCGACGTGGGCACGCTCGAGGCCTACCACGAGGCGAGCATGGACCTCGTGTCGGCCAACCCCGAGTTCGACGTCTTCAACCCGGAGTGGCCGCTGCGCACCGCGGTGGAGTTCAGCCCCCCGGCCAAGTTCGTCCACGAGGCGGGCGAGCGCATGGGACGGGCGCTGGACTCCATGGTGGCCGGCGGCAGCATCATCTCCGGCGGCACCGTGCGCCAGAGCATCCTGTCGCGCCGCGTCCGGGTGAACTCCTACTCGCTCGTGGAGCGCTCGGTGCTCTTCGACGAGGTGGACATCGGCCGGCACGCCCAGGTGAAGAACGCCATCATCGACAAGGGCGTGCGCGTGCCGCCCCACACGAAGATCGGCTACGACCTGGCGGCGGACAAGGAGCGCGGCTTCACCGTGACGGACAGCGGCATCGTCGTGGTGCCCAAGAACTACTCGTTCGACTGAGGCGGAGCGCTCAGGCGAAGGTGTCCAGCTCCTCGAGGAGGCGGTCCACGTCCGCCTCCGTGTTGTACAGGTGGGGCGAGACGCGCAGGCTGTCGCCGCGCACGCTCACGAACACCCGGCGCGCCGCGAGCTTCGCCGGCATGTCCGGGGGATAGCCCCCGGGGTTGCGCAGGCCCATGAGGTGCCCGGCGCGCAGGCCCTCGGGGGCCACCTCCAGCCCGAGCGCGCGCGCCCCGGCCGACAGCCGCGCCGTCAGCACGCCCACCGTCTCCTGGATGTCCGCCACGCCCCAGGAGGTGAGCTGGCGCAGGGCCGCGAGCGCCATGGGCACGAGCGCGAAGTTGCTGCGCTCGCCCACGTCGAAGCGGCGCGCCCCGGGCTGGAAGTCGTCCCGGTAGTCCACCAGACGAGCGAAGTCCTCGCTGCCCGCGCGCGTGAGCCAGTTGTGCTCCAGCGGGCGGCCCCCGCGCCAGCGCGGCGCCACGTAGAGGTAGCCCAGGCTGTAGGGCCCCATCATCCACTTGTAGCCCGCCGTCACGAGGAAGTCCGGCCGCACCCGCTCCACGCTCAGGGGCAGCGCGCCCAGCGACTGCGTCGCGTCCACCGCCAGCGCCGCGCCCACCTCGCGCGCCCGGGCGCCCACGCGCTCCAGGTCCACCAGGCTCCCATCCGTCCAGTGACAGTGCGGCAGCGCCACCAGCGCCGCGCGCTCGTCCAGCTCGGCGAGCACCGCGCGCGTCCAGTCCCCGTCCGGCGGCCGGCGCACGGTGACCACCTGCCCGCCCGAGCGCTCGGCCAGCTCGCGCCACGGGTACACGTTGGAGGGGAACTCCTCGGCGAGCACCAGCAGGCGCTGGCCCACGCGCACCGGCACGTTGGCCGCCGCCACCGCCATGCCGTAGCTCACCGAGGGCACCAGCGCCACACCCTCCGCGTCCGCCTCCACCAGGCTCGCGAAGAGCCGGCGCAGCGCCTCCGACTCGGTGAAGAAGTCCTCGGGCCGCACCTGCCAGGGCCTCGCCTTGCGCGCCACGGCCTCGCGTCCCGCCTCCGTCACGGCGTGGGACTGGGGCGACATGTACGCGCAGTTGAGCCAGGTGAGGCCCTCGGGCAGGTCGAACAGGTGGCGTTGGTTGGGCAGGCGCATGGGCCCGGAGCATAACGCCCCGGCAGCCCCGCGCCCGCCCTCCGTCGCCGTTGTGTCTACTTGCGCAGGCGGCTGATGAGCCAGCTTCCGCCCGCCAGGCTCAGCACGGTGCCCAGGGCGCGCACGGGCTGGGTGCGCAGGCGCGACTCCAGCACGTCCACCCGGTCCGCCAGCAGCAGCAGGGCCACGTGCCGGAAGTAGTGCTCGGGGATGTCATACGCCACGCTCCGCAGAATGCCGCTCAGCCCCTTGGGCGGAATGGCCGTGCTGAAGACGGGCGTCAGCTCCTCGAGCGACGCGCGCTTGAGCACGGGCACCTCCGGAGGAGGCTGACGCTCCGGCTCCTGCCAGTGCGCCCCGCCGCGCACCCGGGGCTCGAGCAGCATGGGGACTCCGGGCCGGTTCCTGGGATCCTCGTCCGCGCCCCAGCCCCTGATGTCGGTGTGTTCTCGCTGTGCCATGTCCGGCCTCCTCACGCGTGTCCGTGCGGCAACAGCACGCACTTGATGCACCCGTCCTTCTTGCCCGAGAAGATGTCGTACGCCTTGGACACCTCGGCGAGCGGGAAGCGGTGGGTGATGATGCCCTTGGCGTCGATGCGCCCCGCGCGGATGTGCTCCAGCAGGTGGCCCATGTAGCGCTTGGTGTTGCACTGGTTCATGCGCATCGTCAGGCCCTTGTTCATCGCCGTGCCGATGGGGATGAGATTGAAGGGGGGCCCGTACACGCCGATGATGGACACCGTGCCGCCCTTGCGCACGGCGTTGATGGACCAGTTGATGGCCGTGGGCGAGCCCGCCTGCAGCTTGAGCTTCACGCCGAGGAGGTTGTTGAGCGTCTCGCCCTCGGCCTCCATGCCCACCGCGTCGATGCACACGTCCGGCCCGCGCCCGTCCGTCATCTCCTTCAAGGTGGTGATGATGTCCTCCTCCTCCTTGAAGTTGAGCGTCTCCACCTGGCTGTACTTCCTGGCGAACTCCAGGCGGTAGGGGACATGGTCCACGGCGATGACGCGCCCGGCGCCCATGAGCCACGCGGACTTCTGGGCGAAGATGCCCACCGGGCCACAGCCGAACACCACCACGGTGTCCCCCGGCTGGATGTTGCCCATCTCCGCCCCCTGGTAGCCCGTGGGCAGGATGTCGCTCAGGAAGAGCACGTCCTCCTCTTCCATGTCGTCCGGAATCTTCATCGGCCCCACGTCCGCGAAGGGCACGCGCACGTACTGAGCCTGGCCGCCCTCGAAGCCGCCCGTGGTGTGCGAATAGCCATACACGCCCGAGGCGAGGTCGCTGTTGGGGTTGCTGCTCTCGCAGTTGGCGAACAGGCCGCGCTTGCAATAGAAGCAGCTGCCGCAGGAGATGTTGAAGGGCACCACCACCCGGTCCCCGGGCTTGAGGTTGCGCACCGAGCGGCCCACCTCCTCCACCACGCCGGCGAACTCGTGGCCGAACGTGCACCCCACGCGCGTGTCCGTGACGAGCCCGTGCAACAGGTGCAGGTCCGAGCCACAGATGGCCGTGCGCGTCACCCGGACGATGGCGTCATTGGGGTGGAGGATGACCGGATCCGGCTTCTTGCCCACCGACACGCGGTAGGGCCCTTCGTAGACCATCGCTTGCATGCACCGCTCCTGTTCCGCGGCCCCCCGGCCGCGGGTAATGGGTGTGTGTGAGGTGAAACACGGGTCAGCTCTTGTGCGGCTTGAGCTTCTCCACCATGGCCTTGATGGACTGGTTGATGATGCCCGCCGCCTTCGGGTCCCCCTTGAGGATGGCCTCGGAGAAGTGTCTGGCCTGCTCCACGGAGATGTGCGGCGGCAGCGGCGGCACGTCCGGATCCACGAAGGCCTCCAGCACCACCGGACGATCCGACTCCAGCGCCCGGTCCCACGCCCCGGCGATCTGCTCCGGCTTGTCCACCCGGATGCCGCGCAGGCCAATCGAGTCCGCGTAGCGCGCGTAGGGGAAGTCCGGCAGGTCCTGCGACGCCTTGAACTCGGGGTCGCCGTTCATCACCCGCTGCTCCCACGTCACCATGTTCAGGTCGCGGTTGTTGAGCACCAGGACGATGAAGCGCGGATCCTTCCACTCGCGCCAGTACTTGGCCACGGTGATGAGCTCGCTGTTGCCATTCATCTGCATGGCCCCGTCGCCCACCAGCGCGATGACGGGCCGCTCGGGGTAGGCGAACTTGGCGCCAATCGCATACGGCACCCCGCAGCCCATGGTGGCCAGGTTGCCCGACAGGGACGCCATCATCCCCCCGCGGATCTTCAAGTCCCGCGCGAACCAGTTCGCCGTCGACCCCGAGTCCGCCGCGAGAATCACCCGGTCCGGCAGCTTCGGCGACAGCTCGGAGAACACGCGCTGCGGGTTGATGGGGTTGGCGTCCACCATCGCCTGGCCCTCCACCACCTTCCACCACTTGCGCACGCTCTTCTCCACCCCCTCGCGCCAGCTCCGGTCCTCCTTGCGCTTGAGCAGCGGAACGAGCGCGCGCAGCGTCTCCTTGGCATCGCCCGTGAGCGGCACCTCCACCGGGTAGCGGATGGCCAGCATGCGCCCGTCCAAGTCGATCTGCACGGCACGCGACTGGCCTTCGGGCGGCAGGAACTCCGAGTAGGGGAAGCTCGTGCCCACCATGAGCAGCGTGTCGCAGCCCATCATCATGTCCCAGCTCGGCCTGGTGCCGAGCAGACCGATGGCGCCCGTCACGAAGGGCAGGTCATCCGGCAGCACCGCCTTGCCGAGCAGCGCCTTGGCCACGCCCGCCCCCAGCAGGTCCGCCACCTCGAGAATCTCCGGCGCCGCGCGCATCGCGCCCGCGCCCACCAGCATCGCCACCTTGCCGCCCGCGTTGAGCACCTCCGCCGCGCGCCGCAAGTCCCGCTCCTGGGGCACCACGCGCGGCGCGCTGTAGCCCACGCTCGAGTGCACCGTGCCGTGCTTCATCGGCGGCGGCTCGTAGGGCTGCTCCTGGATGTCGTTGGGCAGGATGATGCACGTCACCGTGCGCTGGGCCTGGGCGATGCGCATGGCCCGATCCACCGCGTGGCGGATGGCCGAGGGGTGCGTCACCATGGTGAGGTACTCGGCCGCCACGTCCTTGAAGAGCGTCGAGAGGTCCACCTCCTGTTGGTAGTGGCCGCCGAGCGCCATGCTCGCCTGCTGCCCCACGATGGCCACCACCGGCTGGCGATCCAGCTTCGCGTCGTACAGGCCATTGAGCAGGTGGATGGCCCCGGGCCCCGACGTCGCCATGCACACGCCCACCTCGCCGGTGAACTTCGCGTGCGCGCACGCCATGAAGGCCGACATCTCCTCGTGGCGCGATTGGATGAACTGGAACTCGGAGTTGCGCCGCAGCGCGCCCATGACGCCGTTGATGCCATCACCCGGGTAGCCGTAGATGCGGCGCACGCCCCACTGGCCCAACCGGTAGAGCAGGTAATCGCTGACGGTGCCACTCATGGCGTGTCTCCCTCGGGCGGACCGCTTGGAGGTACACCTCCCCCCGTCAGGGCCCCCGCCGTGGCGAAAACCTACGCACGCCCCCGGAGGCGGGAGCAGGCCGCGCTCCCCTCCTCGCAGCCCATCTCGCCCTAGCCCTGGGCACCCGGGGGCCCGCCCGTCCGCCTGCTCCTTCCGTCGCCCCGCCGACGCCGGAAATGAACGGAAGACGCGCACCGTGGCTCCCATCCTTTACACTTCTCCAAGAGAACGGAGCCGACGCCGTGTTGCCCTATTTTCCTTTCGAACAAGCGCTGTTCGCGATGCGGCTCGGCGTGCGCGCGCTCCGTCCGGACGAGCCGCTCATCGAGGTGGAGGAGCCGCGCTACGCCGAGGAGCTCGCGCTCAAGCAGTCCCTGCTCGCCGAGTCCCAGCGCGTGCGCTTCGCCGCCCTGCCCGACACCCTCGCGGCCCAGTGGGAGACGCTCACCGAGCTGCTGCCGCTCATGGCCCGCCAGCACCCCCGCCACTTCGCCCTGGAGCGCACGGGGGACGCCTGGCTCTGGCACAACCACCTGCTCGGCACCCGGACGCGCTTCGTCCCCGGCGATCCGGACAGCCTCCCCCTGGCCCCGCTCGACTGGCTCGGCCGCCAGGTGCAGGAGGATCTCCTCCTCATGGACGGCGCGCGCGAGGGCATGCCCCTCATCGCCGGACAGCTCTGCTTTCCCGCGGGCTGGTGCCTCGCCGACAAGCTGGGCCACCCGGTGCTCGACATCCACGCGCCCGTGCCCGGCTTCGGCGAGCAGCTCGGCGGCGCCACCGTGCGCCTCATGCGCGGACTCAAGTCCGGCCGCCCCGTCACCCGCGTCAACTGGGGCATCAGCGTCACCCCCCAGTTGGATCTCGCGCCCTGGACGCAGCCCGAGTGGCGCCACCTGCGCCAGGAAGTCACCGCGCTCAACGCCGGGGAGAAGTGCTACCTGCGGCTGGAGCGGCAGACGCTCTCGGTGCTGCCCGCCTCGGGCGCCATCCTCTTCACCATCCACACCTACCGCGCCCCCGTGGCCTCCGAGGTGGAGGACCCCGAGCGGCGCCGCCTGCTCGCGGGCGTGCTGCGCACCCTTCCGCCCGAGACGCGCGACTACAAGGGCCTCACCGCCTTCCTCCCCCAGCTCCTCGCCTGGCTCGAGCCGGACGCCCGCTCCTGAGCGGCGCGCCGCTCTCCGCCGCCATGGGGGTTGCACGGCGGCGGAGGAGGGCGGTGGCTACCTCAGTGCTAACGCTTCGTGGCCTGGGTTAGCATGGCCATCAAGGACGCGTCATGACCTGGACACACACGCTCGTGCTTATTACAGCCTGTACTTTGCCAGGATTCGAGTTTCTGGCAGAGCCCCCATGGCATCAGCTACCCCTCCTCTCATCTGGTCCTGAAAGAGGGGGAGCGCGTAAGCCGCCAAGGAAACCCAAGTCCCCAGGAAAGGAAGAGGAGCCGCGGAAGCGCCCGGTCAATCTGAGTCGTTGCCTCGATTCGTGTGCCGCTGGTGGCGTGGTCTTCATCAACTTCTGCAACGACATCGAAAAAACCGCGACACGTGCCGTTTGCTTCTCGAAAGCCAATGAGAGCGAGCAGCAGTGTCGGGGATTTTGTTCCAACTACTTCGGAAGCTGAGAGGTCTCCGCCATGACTACGGTGACTCAACTGATGCGCGGCCACAAACCCACTGGGCCCATCTTGGCGGAGCGCAAGTTCAAGAGTTCTGGTGGCGCTCGTGCCTCCATCCGTGTCCGTGCACCGGCCAGGGATTCGCGGACAGGCAACTACAGGTGCAGCGTGGAGTGGGTGCACGCGGGGAAGAGGGAGCTGTTCGAACTCTGGGGAATCGACTCCATGCAGGCGCTGCAACTCGCTCTCCGAGCCGCCGGGGACCTGGTGAACGGGGACGAAGAGGACCTGCGGTGGGTGGGGAGCGATGACGGCTACCTGGGATTTCCCAGGACATACCCGGAGTTTCTTCCCAAGGCGCTCCTGCGTAAGCTGGAACGCATGATCGACCGGGAGATTGCCGCCCACGCGCGCAAGAGCGCAGCAGAGCGCAAGCAGTCGCGGGCTCGAGCGGGACGGAGCAAGCCCGTCTCCGGCTGAGGACATGGGTTTGAGACTGTTGAGCTTCTGAATGTGGAGGCGGCGGGATCGAAGCCGCTACGGGTGGATCCGCCCCCACTCGGGACCAGGGCACGCCACCCGTTTTCCCCGACTACAAATCGTCTGACACCTTTCTGAGCCGACAAGCTGGGCCACCCGGTGCTCGACATCCACGCGCCCGTGCCCGGCTTCGGCGAGCAGCTCGGCGGCGCCACCGTGCGCCTCATGCGCGGACTCAAGTCCGGCCGCCCCGTCACCCGCGTCAACTGGGGCATCAGCGTCACCCCCCAGTTGGATCTCGCGCCCTGGACGCAGCCCGAGTGGCGCCACCTGCGCCAGGAAGTCACCGCGCTCAACGCCGGGGAGAAGTGCTACCTGCGGCTGGAGCGGCAGACGCTCTCGGTGCTGCCCGCCTCGGGCGCCATCCTCTTCACCATCCACACCTACCGCGCCCCCGTGGCCTCCGAGGTGGAGGACCCCGAGCGGCGCCGCCTGCTCGCGGGCGTGCTGCGCACCCTTCCGCCCGAGACGCGCGACTACAAGGGCCTCACCGCCTTCCTCCCCCAGCTCCTCGCCTGGCTCGAGCCGGACGCCCGGAGCGACTCCTCGCGATAGGCACCTTCGTCTCAACGCCACTCGAGCGGCTCCTCGCCACGTGTTCGCGGCCAGTGACCACGCCTTCCTGATTTCAAGCAAGGGACACAGGGCGAGTGCCTCACCGGCCCGCCCCTGCAACCCGGCGGACCCCAGACCGCGTGTCTGCCCGGGATAGCGGCCCTGAAGGCCAGGCCTCTCATCCTTCCATGCAGCTCAGTCTCACATTGCTCGCATTCGATTTTTCATCATTTGATGAATCACGAAAACCAAAGTTCCAATATCACTTCCTGATAAATGGAAATACACCTGTATATCCATCCTCCGCGACATTTCGCCTCCGCATATGCTAGTCTTTCTCACGCTCTTCCCCCGACTGAAGAACGCATCCCTGCCCGTGTCTTCCTTGAAGCACCTCCCACCAGGAAACAGGAGAAACATGACGACCCTGCGCAACAGCGACAAGAGCTCGATTCGATGGATGAACCCCGTGGCTGGACTCCTGACGGGAATGGTCCTGGCGCTCGCACAAGCCGGCTGCGGCGGTCCCGCCGAGCAAGACAACGAAGGCCTCGCCCACACGGAACAGGCCTTGCGCGGCGACTTCTCGAAGAGCTGCAGGGAGATCAATCTCCCCGACTACCATTACCTCGCGGCCTCTTGTGCCGACAACAATGGCAAATTGATCTACAGCCAGATCGACCTCAACGAGTATCTGGTGAACTCCAATGGAGATATCTGGTGGGGCCTCGGCGGCCAGTTCTACAAGACGTGCGATTTCGTGGCCTTCGGTCGCACCCAGAGCGAAGTGGTCTACAGATGCAAGAAAGAGGACGGAAGTTACAAGGAAACGAGAAAGGAGCTCGATGAGCGGATCGCGAACGTCAATGGCGTTCTGACGTACAGGCCATGATTGCCGCATCGAGAGGCCGTTCTCCGCGACACCGCGGCTCGCGATAGGACCCCGGAGGAGGACGGGCCGCGCTCGCCCAGGTGGAGCGGTTGCTGAAGGTGGTGCGGCACCGGGTGCTGCGGCTGCTGGAGAAAAGAGGGGCCCTGCCCGCGCAAGGGCCCGAGGACGCGCTGCAGGCGTACCCGGCGCATTCCCCGCGGCAGCGACTGCGCTGGACTGAGGTGGACATGCGGCCTCCTCCCCGAAAGCAGCCCCGACTACAAATCGTCTGACACCTTTCCAGCGCACGCCTGGAGCGGCTGGGAGCCGACCTCGAGGCCTTCGCCGCGGCCATCCGGGACGGCTTGGAGGCGCTCGACTTCGCCGGGCGCCAACGCCTCGTCCGCTTGCTCGTCGAGCCGGTCATCGTGCTGGGGGAGGACGTCACCATCGAGCATGCGGTCCCCCTCTCCGGCCGTTTTTGTCGTTTGCGTCCTGATGATCGACGTGTTCGCCTGCGTGAGATGTGGAGGCAGGTGGCACCGCCCCTCGCACCGCGCCCCTGGCGAGCCCCTGGGCGGCGAGGCGCTCGACCGACAGGGTGAGCTGCCGCAACAGCTCGACCGGGGACAGGCGCCTCTCGTGGCTCATCACCGCTCCTCCTTCGAGAAGACGAGGGGCACCCCTCGACCCGATGGACAGACCCGCTACTGGTGCGGCTCGCCTGGGTGCTCCCCGGACGATGACAGACGGGCAGAGCGCCCCTGGACTCCCTGGTCCCGCACACCCGGATGCCCCCGGCGAAGGAGCATCTCATGTTCACGTCCAGAAGCACCTGACAGGCCACGACAGGCCCTGGAGGCTCGCAATGGCTGACGTACTCACATGGTTGTGGCGGGAGATCGCCGAGCGCCCCGATGGGCCGATGGCCTTTCGCTTCTATCTCCAGCCGTTGATGGCGATGTTGTTCGCCGTGCGTGACGGCATCAAGGACGCACACGCGGGTCGCCCCGCCTACTTCTGGGCGCTCTTCACGGACCCAACGCACCGGCGCGAGCGGTTGCGCGAGGGATGGCACGCGGTCAGCCGGCTCTTCTTCCTCGCCGTGGTGATGGACACGATCTACCAACTCACCGTGCTCAAGGGGCCGCGGCCGATACAAGGGGTGCTGGTGGCCGTGGTCCTGGCGCTCGTGCCGTACGTGCTGCTTCGCGGCCCGGTGAACCGGCTCGCCCGCGGCCTTCTCCACCACCGGCCGAGGGCGCGAGGCCCGGGGTCGCCCGCCAGATGACAGGCGGCCCCGCTCCGACCGCAGCGGGTGTCGAGCAGCCACAGCCCTCAGGCCCACACCCCCTGTCACCCCTCCAAGGAGGGCGGACCCGGCAGGCGTGTTCCCCAAGGGGTCTCCACCCAGAGTGCACCGGCGTGGCTCACAGCTCGTGGGCTCCCATCCGCGGCCTTCCTCTTCCCCTCTGCGCCCCCCGCTGCCCTCGACATTTCCCCCATTCCTCTGCTCTCCGCGCCCAGCGCCGTGCCCGCCAGGCGCGCCAGGGTTCCCGGTCGCCATGAAGCCAGGCGCGAGGCGATCCCGCTCTTGTCGCAATCCCGGGTGTCAAAGAACTCGCTCCGAGCCGACTACAAATCGTCTGACACCTTTCCTGAGACACCTTTCCTGAGACACCTTTCCTGACACCTTTCCTGGGCGGCCAGGGACCACGCCATTCTGGCCGAGTCCTGGCGCCTGAGCGGGTGCGGCCTCCGGCCCGGAGACGCGGAGAATGCCTCGCCTGAGACCCGCGCTCACGTGGACGTCGGGACACCCGGAACGAAATCCTGGACGCGTGTCTGCTCGGGCTGGCGGCCCTGGAGGCCAGGCCTCCCCTCCTCTCCATGCAGCTCAATCTCACATTGCTTGCATTTGAGTTTTATCATTTCGCTGAATCACGAAAAGCAAACACCCAGTATCACTTCCCGATAAATGAGAATACACCCACATGGTTATCTTCCGCGACATTCCGCCTCCGCACATGCTAATCTCTCTCACGTTCTTCCCCCCACGGGAGAACGCGTCCCTGCCCGTGTCTTCATCGAAGCACCTCCCACCAGGAAAAAGGAAAAACATGATGACCCTGCCCAACAGCGACAAGAGCTCGATTCGATGGATGAACCCCGTGGCTGGACTCCTGACGGGAATGGTCCTGGCGCTCGCACAAGCCGGCTGCGGCGGCCCCGCCGATCAAGACAACGAAGGCCTCGCCCACACGGAACAGGCCTTGCGCGGCGACTTCTCGCAGAGCTGCACGAATATCTGGTTCTTCAACGACCATTACCTCTCGGCCAGTTGTGCTCGCGCCACTGGCGAATACGTCTACAGTGAAATCGATCTCGGCGAGTATCTGGTGAACTCCAATGGAGATGTCTGGTGGGGCCTCGGCGGCCAGTTCCACAAGACGTGCAGTCTTGTGGCCTTCGGTCGCACCGACAGCGAACTGGTCTTCAGCTGCAAGAAGGAGGACGGGAGTTATAAGGAAACGAGAAAGGAGCTCGACGAGCGAATCGCGAACATCAATGGCGTTCTGACGTACAGGCCGTAATCGCCGCGCGCTCCCGCCAGGCCATGGGACGTTCACCGTCCCGCGACCAAGGCGACGGTTTCGAGCCAGGCTTCCGGGTGATGCCCACCTCTCGAGGGAGGCGGAGGATGGAGCGCGAAGCCAGTCGGATGACGCTGAGTGACGAAGACCGCCGATTCGTCGGACTCTGCTTGAGCAAGCGCGACACGTCCTCGGGCCCGCGGTGTACGGAGCGCGGGCCCGCGAGCGCCCGGCCCATGAGTGGCCACTGCCCCGAGCCCACCGCTCCCATCAGGATGATGACGACGCCCACGAGCACCGCCTGCCCCGCCGCGTGCACGCGCATGAGAATGCCCGGCAGGCGGATGATGCCCACCACCGACACCGCCACCGCCACCAGCCCCAAGAGCACCAGCGAGTCCGCCACCCACTTGCCCCCAAGCTGGAGCGAAGGAGACAAGCGTGACGCCTGAGTCAGCCGCGAAGCAGGAGCCGCAAGGAGCCGCAGAAGGAGAGGACGCCGCGAGTGGACTGGGCGCAACTCCTGAGCAAGACGTTCGACTTCGACGTGTTCGCCTGCGTGAGGTGTGGAGGCCGGCGGAGTGGAGTGGCGTACGTGAAGGGGGCTTGCGGGGTGCGGGCGATTCTGGAGCACCTGGGCTTGCCCACGGCAGGTGCGAGCCTGGCCCCGGCACGAGGGCCACCCCAGGCCGCGTGGTGTTGAGGCTCAAGACAGCCCACAGGCCCCGCCACGCGTGGACCCCCTCATCACATCTCGGGTGGCCACGGAACTGGGGCAGACTCAGCTCTCCCGGTACAGACTCTGGTCTAATGGCCTCCCATGTCCTTGCGGCCACTGTCCGACCCACCTCCCGAGAGCAACCGAGCAGCCTTCGCAGATGTGCTGTCCGACGACCTCGAGCGGGCGCGTGCTCTGCTCGCGAGCGTCCCGAGAGCGCCGCGCGTGCCCTCGAAGGAGGCCCGGCGCCTGGTGCTCGCCTTCGCGGGCCCCCAGCGCGTCGTGCTCTACAGCAGCCTCTTCTTCCTTCTCGCCGGTGGGCTCGCCTGTGCCTTCTTCCAGTCCCATCGCGCCTTGGGGGACCTGCTGCTGGACCTGCACTCCTTCGAAGTCCTCGGCGTCGTCGACTCGGTCGAGGTGGGGATGCGCAGCCGCAGGCATACGCCCGTGTACTGCGCGCGCTTCCACTCGGAGGACGGCGCGCTGGTGGGGCGCAGTTGCGAGCGGGGCGGTAGCTTTCAGCCGGGCCAGCGCGTGGTCCTCGAGCGGCGCGGAGGCCAGGTGGCCCGTATCCGTGGCACCACCCTCATCCCCATGGGGCGCGTGGGAGGGCTGGTGCTGTTGTTTCCCCTCGCGGGCGCGGTGGGCCTGTTGCTCGTCGTGTGGACCAACCACCGTGAGTCGCGTGCGGCCCGCGTGGGCATCCCGATTCTCGCGCGGGTGACGTACTTCGGCGACGGAAAGCCGGTGAGCAAAAAGGGGCCTCCGCCCACGGAGCTGCGCTGGAGCTTCATCGCGCGCGGCGAGCGGTATGAGGGCCGTCTCTCCCTGGACAGCGCGTTCGAGTTCGACTTCCTCCCCAGCCGCGACGTCATCGTCGTGCTCTACGACCCGGCGGCTCCGAGCATCAACACCGTCTACGTGCCCTAGCGTGTTCCGGGCGGCGCAACCCTCCCCCACGCCCTTGTTCGGAGGGGGCGGAGTGTCCGACACTCCCCCTACGCTCGCTCTGACACAGGTGAACCCTACCAGACCGAGAATGCCGTGCGCGGTGTGGCGAAAGACGCTGGAAGGGTGTCAGACGATTCGTAGGCGGCTGGAGCGGCAGACGCTCTCGGTGCTGCCCGCCTCGGGCGCCATCCTCTTCACCATCCACACCTACCGCGCTCCCGTCGCCACCGAGGTGGATGAGGTAGAATCACCGGACATGAGCCACCACCTGTGTCTCTTCCGCTTGGGACTGGCTCCAGCCCTGGTCCTGCTGCTCGCCACCTGCGCAACCCCGAGGGAACCGCCCTCCACGGCGGCGGAGCACTCAGTGGGGGCTGAGGCTTCTTTCGGCCAAGACGACAATACCCCGCCGACAGGGACCCCGAGGCCACCGCGCGAGGCTCCTGCCATCAGGCGCGTGCCCGCTGGCACGGACTCCCAGGCACGCATCCTTCCCATGGGCTTGCGAGAACTGGAGGACGGGAGCGTCAAGGTGTTTCTCCCTGCGCACTCACTCCCACTGGTCTTTGATGTCATGAGTCTTGAGGAAGCCCGCTCATTGAGTGAGGCACTGGCAGCGATTCGAGTACCCTCAGCGCCACACCTGCGCCTCCTGGAGTCCCCTGGACCGAGACACTCAGCACGTCCTACCGCTGCGCAGGTTGGACTCCGAGTACGAGGGGAGTTTCTGACTGAATTCGGACCTGGCCTGCTGCCCCTGCCCGATAGCCTGGGCGATGGTCCCTTGCTGGCCGCACTGAAAATGTCCCCTCGCTTCATGGGCGATGGTGTCCGGCATGCCGCCGAAGAGCTCTTCAACTCCCCCCTCTTCATTCACAGCATGTACTTCTCGGTCATGCTGTACTTTTCCGCGTGGCTCATGCCCGAGCCGCTGTTCTCCAAGGCGTTCGCTGCGACGTTGACGGTACGGTTGGCGCTGTGGGTGGGGCTGGTGGAACTGAACCGGGTAGCACAGGCGTGCATGACCCTGTACCGGGAGGTTGAGGAGGCGAGGACGCTTCATGAACTGGAGGCGGCCTCGGCGCGCTTCGGAAAGGCGCTGGGAGGCACGGGTTTTCGAGTGATGGTCCTGGTGGCCACCATGGGCTTGGGGCGGCTACTGCCAGCAGGGTCCGACGGGGGCATCAGCGGACAAGCGCGCTCCTGGGTCGCAGCGATGGAGAGCGGACCCGCGGCGGAAGCGGTCGCCACGGCGCAGGTGGTGGCGGACGGCACACTCGTCGTCACCGGCACATCGGCTGGCATCGCCGTTTCCTCCGCCTGCTCCGGAATGGGGCTGTGCACCATGGCAAGCTGTTCCCCTGGCAGCCCCACCGCCCTGTCGACCCGCTACGGGCCACCGCACACCCGGAGCAATTCACCCCACAATGAGACCATTGAGGATGAACTCGCCGCGCGGCAGGGGGCTGGACACGTCAGGCTCGACAAGAACAAGGCGCAGACGAATGCCTCGAACAGACGTGTCTTCGACCCCAAGCCAGTGAAGGGAGTCCGCTTCCGCAGACCCGACGCATCTTCGGTACGTCCTGACGGTGTACGGCACAACACCAACTATGTCTCCAATCCCAACGACATGAGCCGCGAGCTGGAGGCATTCGAAGCCATGCGCCGGGCGGACCCCAGAGCCATTCACGAGCTGTACAAGCTCGATGGAACCCTGGTCCGAAGATACGTTCCCCCCGGCGTGAACTCCCCTTGAAAGGAATCCGTGGCGAACCATGGCACAGGAATTCGAAAAGGAGCAGTGGCGGTCAGAACTGGTCGACGCCTTCCGCTGGGAGGATGAGGAGAGGGCACGGCATTTGGTGGCGACGCTCGGCAAGGCATGGTCTCGCGAAGCCAGGGCCACTCTGGAAGAGATGCTTGAGTCTCCCGATGGGAAGGTACGTCAGGCTGCGGTCTTCGCGCTGGGAGAACTGGGAGGCCCGGCGAGCACCAGACGCCTGGAACAGCAACTCGTTGTAGAAGAGACTCGGGGCGACCACGACGGCTCGTCAGTGGTGCAAGTCATCACCCAGGCGCTCGGACAAATCAAGAGCGCCAGCGCAAGGGCGGCCCTCGTGCGAAAGCTGAATCGCATAGCTACAGGCGGGCCCGACCAGACCGATGTGAATGATCTGGCCTACGCACTCTGGAACAAGCGTCACCCGGACCTGATACCCGCCGTTCGCGGTGCCGTTCAACGAATTGCCTTACCAACCTCCAGGGCTCTGCATGCCCTTCTGCGTCTGCTGGAGAGTTCTCCCGAGGAGTTGAGCGCGTGGGTCGAGGACAGGTGGGTGCCCCTGGAGGACAAGACGGAGGTACTGACGGTTCTCGACGAAGAGGTGCCCACCGAGTTGGAAAGCCTGATTCCCTCGTTCATCTCAATGGCCCGGTCCATTATCGACGTGGCCGCGACGCGGGCCGGTGCGGAAAACGATTTCTGCGAGCGCCTGTTCACCCTGTTGCTCCTGCACCGGGAGCGCCTGTTTCCTGCGATTCCTCCCGAGGCACGTTCCGCGCTGCGTGACGTAGCGCGGAGAATGGTGGCAGCGCCGGAAGCCATCCGTAGCATAGGCGCCGCTGTCACTCTTGAGTACGTGGGACAGCGGGAAGACGCGAAACTTCTGGAGGCGTACCGTCTACAGGACGATGTGCTTGGCAAGGTGTTCGATGATGCCGCGTGCGCGTTGCGCAAGACGTCCACCGCGTAACCGGGGCAAGCCCAGACATCGAAAAACCCGCGACACGTGCCGTTTGCTTCTCGAAAGCCAATGAGAGCGAGCAGCAGTGTCGGGGAATGTGTTTGAGACTGCTGAGCTTCTGAATGTGGAGGCGGCGGGATCGAAGCCGCCGCGAGGCGGAAGCAAAACCCCAAGCAGGTCGCGCTGTTACCGACCAATGCCTTCAGCTCCCGTTCTGCTCACGGCCGCAGCACCGTCAGCTTGAAGGGGCCACCGTGGGCGGCCGCGTGCGTGACGGCCTCGTTCGCGTCGTCCAGGGCGAAGGCCGTGACGTCGAACTCCTCCAGCCGGAGGAGCCCGGAGCGGACGAGGCTGGCCATGCGGAGGACGGCCTCGGGTGGGCACATCCACTGCCCGTGGAGGGTGATGCAGTTGCGCATGATCCACGGGTAGGGCAGCTCCAGGCCCGCCCCCCCCAGCATCCCCACGCCCCCCATGAGCACGGCCCGTCCGTAGGGCCGCACCGTCATGAGGGCGGCGCGCACCGGGAGGGTGCTGGCCGAGGGGGGCAGCAGATCCATCACGCAGTCGATCGGGCCGGGCGCCGCCCGCCGCATCCGCTCCCGGTCCTCCTCCTCCTGGCCCCCGAGCTTCACGGTTCGGACGCGGGGCCCGAAACGGCGCTTCAAGTCCTCGAGCACTGTCTCCTTGCGGCCCGGCGCGATGACGCAGCCCGCGCCCATCGCCAGGGCGACCGCGACGGCCGCGCTGCCGAAGTTCCCCGTGGCGCCACTGATGAGGACCGTCTCCCCCGCCCGGAGCTCCGCCTTGAGCAAACCGCCATACGGCACGAGCAGCGTGACCAGGGCGCACCACCGCGCCGCCTCCGCGTCGTCCAGCGGGCCCAGGGGATGGGCGTTCTCCGTCGGGACCCGGATGCGCTCGGCGAAGGAGCCATGGTGGAAATGCTTCTGCAGGCGCTGGCCCCCCTCGCCCCGGGCGCTCCAGCCCTGCAGCGTGATGTCGGGAGACAGCCCTCCGTCACGCGACCGCACGGTGGGATCGCAGAAGACCCAGTCCCCGGGGGCGAGCCGGGTCGCGTCCGGTCCGACGGCGCGCACGCGGCCCACCGCCCCGCACCCCGGCGCCACCGGCGGCGTCAGCAGATACCGCCGCTCGCCACTGAAGACCTCGTTCGCGTAGGGCAGCACCGGGGCCGCCACGACATCCACGATCACCTCTCCGGTCCCCAGCAGGGGCTCGGGAAGTGTCTCGATGGCGAGCGGGGCTCCAAAGGACTTCAGGATCGCGGCTTTCATGGTGGGTCCTTCCTCGGGGAGTGGACCTCTACTATTCGAGGGCCTCGCGCTCGCGGGAAGGCCTGGCGCCATCCTAGGATTGGCGAGTACCTCCCTCACGGAAAGCGAAGGCCATGGCGGGCTCGAGCCGAAGCGAACTCGGCGACTTCCTCCGATCGCGACGAGAGCGATTGCACCCCGAGACCGTGGGTCTGCCCGGGGGGCGCAAGCGCCGCACGCCGGGCTTGAAACGGGAGGAAGTCGCCCAGCTCGCGGGCATCGGCATCGACTGGTACGTCCGGCTGGAACAGGGCCGGACCGTCAGTCCCTCTGTCGCCACGATCGATGCGCTGGCCCGCGCGTTGCGCCTCGACAAGGCCGAGCACGCCCACTTGAGGGAGCTGGCGCGCAACGCCGACCACCGCGCGTTCTCCCGAGAGACCGTCCCCGACGTCATCCACCGCATGATCCAGGGACTCGAGCATCCCGCCTACGTCACCGGCCGCCGGTGGGACGTCCTGGCGTGGAATGCCGCCGCGGCCGACCTCTTCATGGACTTCGGCCGGCTGGCCGAGGCGGATCGCAACGTCCTCGTCTACGTGCTGACCGATCCGGGCGCCCGGCGCATCTTCGGCGCGTCCTGGGCCGACGAGGCCAGGCGCATGGTGGCCCAATTCCGGGCGACGCATGACCTCTGGGCCGACGATCCCGCGTTCCTCGAGCTGCTGGAGCGTCTGCGGAGCAAGAGCCCCGAGTTCGCGCTCTGGTGGGAGGCACACGACATCCGCCAGGTCGCGGCCGGCCAGAAGCTGCTGAACCATCCCCGGAAGGGCGCGCTGCGCTTCGAGTACGCGAGCTTTCAATCCAATGACAATCCCGCGCTGAAGCTGGTCATCTACACGCCGGGGTGAGGCGGCTGTGCGCCGCCTCGGGCGAACCTCACGAGGTTGTAGGGTAGCCCCGGCCCGTTTTCCAGCCGGGGCCCCCGCCCGCTCCGGACAAGGAGGTTTCCACCATCCGGCTCTTCCGTTGGAAATGGCTTCTACCGGCGGCGCGCATACCGCGAGAAGCAGCGGCCGGACGCCAGCTTCCAATGCGACAACGGCGGTGATATTCAACAGAACTTCAATGGTCTTTTGACACCCGGGATGCTCCACTGGAAGCCACGGCAGGGGCACACCCCATCAGGTACTGTTGAATTCCGGTACTTTCGGGCTACGATCGAATCATTCAGTGCTCTACCGGCTCGTGGCCGATGACATCGGACGCCGCAGGCAGGTGGAGACACCTTCGTGGAGTCCGGCCGGAAAGGTCATTCTGATGCAGCCCAATGATTTGTATGATGAAAAGACGAGTGCCAACCTCGACAAGATCAAACTGCGGGAGCCAGCGCAGGCGCAAGGGAGCGCCGCGAAGGAGTTCGTGACCCGGCTCGCGGCCTACAGACAGCATTTGTCCTCTGTGCACCTCCAGTTTGCTTCCGCGACGAAGGAGGTTGTCAAAGGCCTCACCTCGAATGGGTCGCAGCAGGAGGATGAGAAGCTCAAGGCGCATCGCCTCCGACTGGAGAAGGAACTCGGTCCCATGATCGAGGAGATCCTCACTCTGGAGAAACGCTGGTTGAGCAATGTCTGCAAGGCACATGAATCCGCCGAGGCACATCTTGCCGACAACCAGAAGGTGTTCACGCACCTTGAGACGCTGAGAACGACCTTCCCCCCCGCCCAGCACAACATCGAGCGCCTCGAGAATCAGCGGACGCTCATCCAGGAGACCTGGAAACCGTCGCGGGCGAAGTGGACGAACCTGAACAGGCTCGACACCAAGATCAAGGACGGTGTCGAGCTACGAAACAAGGCTGTCAATCTGAAGGCGGAAATAAAGAAGCTTTGCGGTAACGACTATTTCGAGGGACTGCGGCGGTACTTGCGCGGGGCTGGGTTCATCGTTGCACCAAGTTACATTCCGCCCGCTGCCGTGTTTCCCCGTGAAGATTGGATCTCGCTCGAAAGCGGTGCGAGCAAGACCCCGGAGGAACTGGCGTCCGCGGCGGATGCGCTGATGATGAAATATCAGATCCTGGGGACGTCCTACTCCGGCATGCGCTACAAAAGCGAGGGCGCATCGGACATCAGCGGATGTGTATGCATTTCCTGGGTGATCGCCAGGTGCGCCACCAATAACAAGCGTGTAATCGTTCCTGTCGTGGGAATGTCAGGAGGCGCACCCAATGGAAAGGAGGACAGATTCGTAGATGCGATGCTCAGCGCGTGCGCGCTGCCTCCCTACAGGGTCTACAAGTACGTGGAAAAGACTCTCGAAGACAACATAACGAAGGAGCTGGTGCTCGGCTTTCAGCCTTTCGGCGAAAAGCCATTCGATCAGCCCAAGAATCAATCGAATGATGAGCGCTTCAATCAGTATTATGACGACATCATGGTGCGCGCGAACAACCTCGCGCTCAACTACCGTGTGAGAGAGCTCTTGTCCTTGCGGCTCCCCAGCCGCCAGGCCATGCTCTCCTACCTGGGCTTGAGCTTCGCCCTCATGACGAACAAGCACGTTGAGACGAAGGGGACCCGGTCCGAACCCACACCGGGCGTCACCCGCTGGCACAGCTTCAACTGCGCGGAGCCGGCGGCGCTGGCGTGGATCAGCTCCTTCTTCGTGGATGGCCAGGATGTCCACCTCTGCTGCCCCTACGAAGGAGCGGACGACCCGGGCACCCTTGGCCTCAAGCCCAAGGAGACCTGCCCTTGGTGCGCGACGGTCGAACTCACGTACAGATCGCTCAAGAAGGTCTCCGACAGCGAGCAGGCGCACTGGCCCAGGACGTTCAACAAAAGCATGCAGACAGGAAAATGGGCTCATGAGTTCACCGACGCGCGCCAGTTCAACAATACCCGAACCGATCTGGAGCAGCGTGCCAACCTTCCACGCAACAAGCCGACGTTCGCCAGTGCGTATCCAAGCGCGGTGAACGACAACGTCGCGTTGCTCCGAAAGATCTTCAAGAGGGTCGGTCTCCTGGAGAACAGTACGATTCGAGAAGGACAGCTCGCACTCTGGCAGCAGAAACGCTGAGCGCTTCTCGGCTCGGAACGTTTCTCGAGTGGCAACGGCCGGGCCTTGGACGTTCATTCTCCGCACCGCGGGTCAGGCGCGCCAGGCATCGGGGGGGGGTAGGGTCTTGAGACGGGAGTTCAGCGCGTTGAACTCCCGGAGGTGATGGCTCAATGCGTTGACATCACTCACGAAGCTTTTGTCGAGCAGGTGCTTCTGGGCGGCGATGATCAACCACGCCAGCGCGTGAACGTCCATCCTTGCCCCCATTCCTCTGATGCGCCCGGTAGTGGCGGCGCTCACCGCGTGGCTCGTGCGAGGCGAGCGGCCCACGTGGATGCAGGCATTGGGCGCGCTGCTCGTCATTTCCGGCGTGAACCCGCCTGTTCATTCCAACTTCGACGTGTGGTGCAGGAGCGCCTTCCACACGCCGCCGCGCTGCTCCCAGACGGCGCTGAAGGCGAGGGTTATCTCGAGCAGGCCCGAGCCCTGGAAGTCCACGCGCGCGAAGTAGACGCCGTTGATGAGCGCGACGGAGCCGGAGACGATGCGGACATCGAACCGCTGGAAGTCCTCGGTGTACCAGTTCACGTTCTGGATGAGCTGCAGGTAGTCCGCGATCCCCCGCTGCGCGCCCGTGTAATCGGTGTAGCTCCAGCTCGGATCGACATGGCGCTCGAACCAGGCATGCTCCTTGGCGCCGACGGCCCGGGTCCACGCGTGTAAGAGGGGGATGAGTTCCTGCTTCGCCTGCTCGGCGGAGATCTGCGGCATGGTCTGTACCTCCTTGCGGCTCGGGAAAGGAAAGGCCGAAACCCTTATACGCGCCGTCGCGACACGGTGAGGCCGTAGTCCTCGCTCTTCTTGTCCAGAGTGGGGCGGCTGATGCCGAGCAGCTTCGCGGCGACGATCTTCTTTCCCCCGGCGGTGCGCAGGGCATCGGCGATGGCATCGCGCTCCAGGCGGGAGACGCGCTCCTGCAGGTGCGCGCCTGGCCCCAGCGCGAGGGCCACCCCAGGCCGCGTGGTGTTGAGGCTCAAGACACCCCTGTCGCCCCTCCAAGGAGGGCGGACCAGGCAGGCGTGTACCCCAAGGGGTCTCCACCCACAGTGCACCGGCATGGCTCACAGTTCGTGGGCTCCCATCCGCGGCCTTCCTCTGCCCCTCTGCTCCCCCCGCTACCCTCGACATTTCCCCCATTCCTCTTATGCGCGCCCCGGCTCCGAGGTCTCCTCGGGCCGGGGTTTTTCTTTCGTACCTGCGCCGGCGAGACCCGGGCCCTACATGAAGATCCCAGGCGCCCCCTCGAGGGCCGCGCGCAGTTCCTCGACAGTTGTGTCGCTCTTCTTCGCAATGGTGGGCGCGTGCCACGCCGACGCGACCGTGCCCTTTGGCGGATCGCATACCGTCCTGATGACGGAGTCAAAGGACCCAGGCCACGCGCGCCGCGCCAGCTCCGCCGCATGCCGGCGTGCGTCCAGGAAGGTGAAGCACGGCCAGCGCGGCAGCCGAATCGAAGCCATGTCGCAATTGAAGAAGCGGCACCCCTCCAGTTGCGCCTCGGAGAAGTCGCAGTCGTCGATCCCACCCGCCCTCCACCTCTCGTCCACGTCCTCGCGGAAGCCGAAGTCATTGCCGGTGTAGCTACCCTTGAACCGGCACCCCTTCAGCTTCATCGTGGCCCACGGCAGGCCCTTGAGCTGGCCCTTCGCCTGAATGGTGCAGTTGACGAGCTGCCCTGATACCAAGCTCAGTGCGCGCCGCGCGGCACTGATGATGACCGTGCAGTCGCGCAGCGTCAGATCGGGGCCGAGCCAGTAGAACGGGCCCTTGCGCAGCTCCAGCCGCTCGCCAACGATCTCTCGCTTCTCGTAGTGGATGTTCGGAGTCACACGGACCTCAGAAGAAGATCATGCGGAAGAAGGTGCTCGCCATCCGTCGCCCGTGAAGCGCGAAGTTGGACTCAGTGCCCGACAAAATCTCGTAATGGTAGCTCTGACCGCCCGGGCCGGTGATGTCTACACCGCGGCTGTTCCAGGACAAGCCCGGGAATCGGTCCTTCACCTGCGCCTCGACCCACCGCCCTCGAGCCTGTCGCTCCAGGAGACTCGCACGATGCTCCAGGCTGCGGCGCCGCATTCTGTCGATTGCCGCAACTTCGTCTTCCGACAGCATAGCCCGAGACCACTTCGCCGCCTCCTCCCTCACGGCCGCCTGCAGTTCGTCGCCCAACCGGTCCTTCGCCGGAATGTCCCTGTAGCTCTTGCCTCGCGGGAGGTGCCACCGCTCGCCGCTGCTGAGGATGACCTGCTTATTGCCACCACGGTGCTGGATGGCGATGGTGCCTGAGTGCCCTCCAGCTGCTCCCGAGCTGCCACTCCTCGTCAGGACGTTGATGGCAACCGGCGCCTGCGGGGAGGTGAGAACGACGAGAGCGCGGCTCTGCTCCACCACCACCTCCACCGCGGCGGCCTCCTCCATGGCCACCGCCACCGAGCCTTCCATGCCCTGGGCCGCCCACTGCGCCTGCACTTGGTTGAACTTGGGCAGCGAACGCACGTGCGTGGCCACCTCGCCCAACGTCCGCCCGGTGAGGGTGGCTACCGCGAGAATAAGGGCCCGGGCCGCGTCCGTTCCTATCCGCTTGCCGAAGGCCTCGCCGGCGTCGCGCAGTTCCTCGAACGTAGTGGCCTCGTGCGCCGCGTGCGCCATGCGGGCCCACCCGTCCATGAGGCCCCACAGGGCGTCCACGCCCAACCAGGCCAGGAGTACCACAGAGAGCGCGGCGGCGGCCGCCTTCGTGCTCGGCTCGGGTAGCAGCCAAAGCGCCAGGTACAGGCCGACAGCCCACACCAGGGAGGAGAGCAGCGCCTGCGGGCTGAGCTCGCGTCCGAGGGCCGCTCGCGTCTCGTCGAGCACGCCGCCGAAGGCCAGCGCGAGCGCCAGGGTGCGCCTGTCATCCGTGCGCAGGTAGGGCCCGTCCGTGAAGAGTCCCAGGCAGTCCCCGCCGCCGCGTGGCTGACACCACCGCAGGTACTTCGCCTTGAGCGCCGCCTCGGCCTCGGGGACGAGCGAACCCTTGTCGTTGAGGGGCACCAGGGTGAGGACCTTGTCCCGGTACACCTCGGCCAGCAGCTCCTCCTCGGGCATGGCCTGGAGCAGCCCCTGAGCGACCTCCTGGGGCGTCCCGTGCACCTGGCGGTGCTGGAGGAGCTGTGCCACCGCGCGCTGGTACTCCTCCCGCGTGACAACCACCACCCGCGTCCTGCCGTGCGCCTCCACCTCGGCTGCGTACACAACCAGCACCGGCTGCAGTTCCCTTGGCGCCGCTTGCGCCTCGCTCTCCGCGGCCTCGTCTCTTGCCCGGACGTCGCTGGCTGCCCTGCTTGACGCGGGCCCCTGCGACGAGCAGGCCGCATGGAAAATCAGGACAATGAGCCAGAGGGCCCCGGCCGACGCCCACGGTGGCGGGCCCCGCCGCCGAGCTTCGACCTGCGTACCGCTGCCCTCCCCCGCCTCAGGACTTCGGTGCTGCTCCGCCATGAACATTGGCCCCCAGGTGTAGCAGCCCCAGAGGATAGGATGCGGGACGGCCAACTATACAGGGGGGGGCGGCGCCTGCGCGGGACGAGAAACAACTCATCCCCCCCTTGACGGCTCCCCCAAGCAGCAGGAGCGGGGGAGGCGAGCGTGGCGCTCGAGGCAGCGGCCAGCAAGGAGCCGCAGAAGGAGAGGACGCCGCGAGTGGACTGGGCGCAACTGCCCCGGGGAAGGTGTCAAAGAACTCGTTCCGACATCCCGCCGACTACAAATCGTCTGACACCTTTTCGGTGCTGCTGCTGCTATTCGTGATGGTCGCCGAGGACAGCCTGCGCAAGAGGGCCGAGCGGCTGTCTGCCCTCCATGCCGCGCGCCTCGAAGCGGGACGCAGCCGAGCACCTACACCGACGCGGCTGAGCGGTTCGAGGAGGACGAGGCCAGGTCGATTCGCGCCAGGGACATCTTCTGCCTTCAGCTGAACGACCCGGACATTCAGCCCCCGCAGCTCCCCAGGGGCGTCGACCCGGTCGGCCAGTGGAACCCGTTCGAGCTCCACGTCAGGGAGTGGTTCGAGCGGAGCGGCGAGGTGGGCGGAATCCGCGAATGGGAGTGTGGACCCCTCTACTCCGTTTGCCATGAGGCAGCACTGGACTTCGCCGGCGGCGATGAGGACCTGGCAACCGCACTGCAGGAGGGATGGGTGGGCGTCCACGAAGTGCCTGCGGAGCTTCGCGGCAGCGACATGGCTGAGCAGCGTCTGCAGTGACTCCGTGCGCGAGTGGCTGCCGCGAAGGCCGAGCGCGAAGAAGCCGAGCACGCCGAGCAGGCCGACTTTGCAGCCCAGCTGGCCGCCCTCGGCCTCGGTCCGGTCGAGAAGGCTCCTTCCGTCATTGGGGAAGAGCCGTGATGCGGAGCGACATCCAGGAGAGCGGACTGCCTTGCCTCGCCCCTCTCACGGCACGCCGCCGTCCGGAGCCAGCAGCGCTGCATCCCGCGGTTCGTCATCGACGTACTGATCGACTGGGCCGACCGCAGCGACGCGGGATCCGGTGCTTCCTCGTACGCCTTCTCGAAGCGGAGCTGGCGCCGGTTCGCCACGGACAGGGGACGCGACGCCAAGCGCTTCGAGCACTATACTGTCGTCACCGTCTGCTGGAGGCAGTGAGCCCCTTGCCCTGGTGAGAATCCGCATGGCCGACTGCTACCCTGCCCTGGAAAAGCTCGCCTCGCTCAAGGTGCCCCTCGAGCCAGGCGAAGCGCACCTGGTTGCGTTCCTCAGCGAAACGCTGGACGACGAGTACGAGATCTTCGTCCAGCCCTTCTTCAACGGCGACCGCCCGGACATCGTCCTCGTCCGCCGCGACGCCGGAGCCCTCATCATCGAGGTGAAGGACTGGGACCTCTCCGGCTACGCCTACGAGGACAAAAAGACCTGGAGGCTCGTGACGGACGGAGTGCCCATCCTCTCGCCGGTCGAACAGGTCGAGAAGTACAAGTGGAACCTCTTCAACCTCCACGTCGGTCAGCTCCTCGAGAAGAAGATCGAGAACTCGAAGAGCGCGAAGCTCGTCTCCACCGCCGTCTACTTCCACCATGCTTCAGAGGCCGACGCGCGGAAGAAGTGTGAGAAGCCACCGAATACCCATGTCCTGGGAGGAGACTCCCTCACGCGGGAGAGGTGGGTGCGCCTGCTCCGTGACTGTTGGCTCCACCGGCGTTCGCAGTACTGGGACGACGAACTCTACCGCGCCCTGCGCCGTTACCTCGTCCCGCCGAGCCACACCGAGGAGGAGGGGAAGCCTATCGTCTACCGGGGGAAGCAGAAGCAGCTCGTGGAGAGCCGCGCGGGCGTCCAGCAGAAGATTCGCGGCGTCGCCGGCTGCGGAAAGACCCACGTTCTCGCCGGCCGGGCCGTCCGCGCGCACGCCCGGACGAACAGCACCGTCCTCGTATTGACCTTCAACCTCACACTCCGGAACTACATCCGCGACCGGATCAGCGAGGTTCGCCTTCGCTTCAAGTGGGACGCGTTCTACATCAGCAACTACCACGAGTTCTTCAAGTCCACGGCGACCAATCTCTGCCTCGCCATGCCGGAGGCGTTCTTTGAGGCCTGCTCCGACGAAGACTTCTTCGCGCCCGCCGAGCACCTGACGCCCCGCTACCCCGCCATCTTCGTCGACGAGGTCCAAGACTACGAGACCGCCTGGCTCCGCACTCTAAAGCGGTACTTCCTCACGCCCGACGGAGAGTTCGTCGTCTTCGGCGACGAGAAGCAGAACGTCTACGGCCAAAAGCTCGACGAGGAGCGCAGGCCCAACACCACCATCCCCGGACGATGGAACGAGCTCACCGACTCGTTCCGTCTGAACGCTGGGCTCGTCGGCCTGGCTCAGGCCTTTCAGCGGTCGGTCTACGGAGACAAGTACGTCTTCGACGATGAAATCAGCCTCGTCCAGTCGGACCTCTTCCACGCGCCTCCGCTCATCACCTACGGCCACCGCCCCGGCATGACCGCGGCAAAGCTGTTCGAACTCATCCAGGGCCTCGCCGAGAGGCTCGGCATCCACCCCAACGACCTCACGATCGTCTCTCCCCTCATCGACGTCCTTCGCGACCTCGACGACTACTTCCGCAGGGTCGCGGGCGAGAAGACCACGCGAACGTTCGAGACCAACGAGGAGAGAAAGCTACTCGCCGGCCGGCACGGAGAGGACTCGCAGGCGTTCGACCGAGAGGTGAATGACATCCGTCGCGGCCGCAAGCGCCAATTCGAGATGAAGGCCGGAACCGTGAAGCTCTCCACCATCCACTCCTTCAAGGGCTGGGAGGGCCACACCGTCGTCGTCGTCTTGGGTGAGAACGCGGAGCGCCACGAGGAGGCGTGGACAACAGACGAGCTCCTCTACACTGCCATCACCCGGGCCCGCCAGAACCTGGTCGTAATCGATACCGGCAACGGCCGGTACTCCGATTTCTTCGACGCGAACGCAGTCCCACTCCGGCTCTGACACGCAGACGACGGGACGCTTCGTCACCGGGTGATGACGAACCGGCGGCGCTGTCGAACTGCACGTTCAGCCCCTCACGGCCTCGCGCAGGCCCAATGTCGCCTCGCATTCCGCCAGGATTGTCTTGCGCGCCGAAGCAGCGAGCTTCGCGACGTCCGCCTCTGCTGCGCGCTTGGAGAGCGCCAGTGCTATGAGCCGCGCCCATGCACAGAGAGTCCTTCGGCTGGTGGAGCGAGCGCCTGCTCACCTGGCGCTGCCCACGCGTGCACCGCCGCTGGCGCCCGCGCAGGGGCCGCCCGACGTGGGTGAGGACAGGGCGCGGCGCGGGAGCGCGTGCGAGGGGCGGGGAGAGAGGAGGGACGCCCTGGAGGCGGGCCCGAGGGGCGCGGTGCGTGCGCCAGAGCCAGGCCGGGCTCGGGCTGGTCCAGGCGCGCGCGTCCCAGTACGCACCCCGGGCACTCTGCGGCTGCAGAGCAGAAATGCCGGAGCGCAATGTGGGCTTCCATTCATTCTATGCTCGGAGGTGCTTCTGGACGAGTCCGGCGGTCCGCGTCGTCCGCGACGGTAGCCACCTGGCCTTCCTATGCCCGGCACGCGGGACAGCACCACGGGAGCGAACGATGGGCGATGCAAAGAGAGCAGGGCTCGGCGTGGTCTACGTCCGGAGGCGGCTGTCCTCAGTGTTCGGTGAGAGCGCGGAGGCCGAGAGTTCCCCCAAGCAGCAGGAGCGGGGGAGGCGGAGCGTGGCGCTCGAGGCAGCGGCCAGCAAGGAGCCGCAGAAGGAGAGGACGCCGCGAGTGGACTGGGCGCAACTGCTGAGGAAGACGTTCGACTTCGACGTGTTCGCCTGCGTGAGATGTGGAGGCAGGCGGCGAGTCTTGGCGTACCTGAAGGAAGGGAGCGGGGGATGGTGTCAAAGAACTCGTTCCGACATCCCGCCGACTACAAATCGTCTGACACCTTTTCGGGGCCCATCGCCGAGGTGCGTTGAGAGCGCTCCAGCGCGGGCCTGCTGTGGCCATGGAGAAGGCATGTCGCGGCGATACTGGAGGCGATGAAGGCAGGCGGCTTGATCCGGGCCGAGGCCCTCCTCTGCCGCCTGCTTCACTAAGTTCAACGGTGTCTTCGCCCTGGGCGCGAAACTCCGGCCATTTCTGCTCTAGTGCAGAGTCGGAACCTGAAGAAGTGAGCGGCCTGCTCCGCCACACCTTTGTGCCAATACCACTTGGTTACTTCACGCACTCTCCGAGAAAAATTTCCCTCGAAAAGCGCAGAGAGCTTGGGGAAGTGATCGGGTAGTACCAAGCTCCTGCCCAGCTTTTGGGATGCGGGCATGTTGTAGATAACCGCCCAGGCCGAGCATGCCACTTCTGCCATGGCCGTCACCGGCTGGAGCGCGTGGATGTCGTGGTGTAGGAATTGGTTGCGCTTGAGTTCCTTGGGCACCAATCCGTCACCTTTGGCTTGACTGTCCATGGCACTAATAATGGGGCTGGCCTGTTTGAACACTGCCGAGGCATCCCCTTTGAGTGCGGCGGCGAAGCCACGGAAGAAGGTAGGATAATATTGTTATTGACCTGCATGTTCTTGGCTTTGTCGGCGAAGGTATCTACCCACTTCACGGTGCGATCCTTCTGCGCGGACTCTCCCGTGAGCGCGGTCATGGAAATGAAATTCAAGGAGAGCAGGCGGATTTAGAAAGGTCGGTTATTCAGGAATTAAACCCTAGAATCTTCGCGGAAGCTAAATTTCCCCATGAAATCTTGGATAAAAGCTTTGTCTTGATTTAACATCACTGTCACATCAATGTGGGGTGGGCGTTTTCTGGCGCTTGAGGTGGCCTGTGGAATAGCGTATAATAGCCTTCTGGTGGGGCTTTCTGGCAGACTCAAGAATAGTATTTGAAGCCAAGAACGATCGCTTCAGAGCAATGGAGGCTGGAAACTCAAGCAGTTTGCCTGTTTTCTGGTCGCTTTTGAGCAACAATCAGTTGGGGGGACCGTCGGATGCGTATTATTTCACTGTTGGCAGTGTGCAATCTTTCCTTGATTCTATCGGGATGTCCGGATTGTACCAAGGACACGGACTGTAAAGGGAATCGGGTTTGTGAGTACGGAGAATGTCAGGGCGAGGTGGAGTCCCCTTCTTCGACGCCCACCACGTCCAAGAAGCAGTGTGGCGATATAACACTCCAGTGCGGGTGTTGGGGCCCGGCGGGTCCAGGACAGGTGAGTTCGACCAACCTCTGTGCATCCGGCCAGAACATCGTGCAGCCATGCTATGGCCTCGGCTTTTGCGATCCCTATGGTTCGACCATTCCCTGGGGACGGACCTGCTACTGTCCTTGAAACTTCTTCGCGGCGCAGTCCTTTTCGATGATGGGAGTGCCATATGATCGCCCGCAGCATGTCTCTCCTTGGGAGTTGTTTCATGATTTTGCTGCCTGTCGCGGGGCAGGCGGATCTTTCATGTGAACCCATCGGCTCTGGTGGAGCACAGCGCTGCCAGTCAGGTCTTTCGTCATTTCGTGCGGAGACTATCTCTGCTCATCAGTTTCAGCAGATGAGTCAGTGGTGCTGGGCAGCCTCGATTTCGATGGTCTTCTCCCACTATGGGCTCTCTATCCCACAGCAGGATATCGTTTCCCAAGCGTACGGTTCGATCATGAACATGCCAGGGTCCCCAGGAGCCATCGCCCAGAGCTTGAATCGCGATTGGAGAGACTCGCGCGGTGCAATGTGGCGCGTGCGCACCTCGACCCTGAACGCCACGCCTCCCCAGGCGGCGGCGGAACTCGCGAAGGGCCGACCCCTGATCATTGGGACGCTGGGTCATGCGATGGTGCTGACGGCACTCACGTACGATGTGGTCCCTTCAGGCGCGGGCCAGGTCATCCAGGCCACGGTTCGGGATCCGTGGCCGACGAATGGAGGGCGGCGTGTGCTCAGCGCTCCCGAATGGTTTTCCACCATGCTCCTCGTTCAGATCGACGTAACGAAGCTCGGTGATGACGGCGACGTGGAACTGACCTCGGGTCCAGTGTGCCGGACGGTGACGAGAGCCTGTCAGCACCCAGCCCATCCACAGGGAGATGGATCCCCGTGCATGCATGCCCTTCACGCCGTGGACATGCTCCCATGCCCACATGGTTGTCAGTACGGGTACACGGTAGGTCCATGCCATCCTGGTGGAGATGGCGTCCCCTGCTCACACGTCGCACATCCTCTGGGGGATGTCTCACCATGCCAGCACACGCAGCATGCTACGGGAGATAGAATGCAAGTCTGTGATTAGGTTGATCAGGTGGGACATTACGAGTGACACGATGACGAGCCCTCACGCCCGGGGCGCGTGCTTGGGCAACTCGGTGATCATCTCGGAGAACTCCCCTTCCACGGACTCCAGGCGGAGGTCACCCTGGTGGGAGCCCACGATGATGTCGTGGCTGATGGACAACCCCAGACCCGTTCCTTCCCCGGCGCGGGGAAGGTGTCAAAGAACTCGTTCCGACATCCCGCCGACTACAAATCGTCTGACACCTTTTCGGGCGTGCCGGGTGCGCTCCACCCCGGGACCTCAGGGAATCATCACCACGCGGCCGACCACCTGGCCTTCCCGGGCATGGCGATGCGCCCCCACCGCCTCGGCCAGGGGAAAACGCCGGGCGATCTCCACCGGGAGCCGGCCGGAGGCGGCCTCGTGCAGGAGCATGTCCACCGTCTGGTAGACCTCGGGCCGCGTGAGCAGGGGTCCCATGAACACACCAAACAGGGACTGGTTGGCTTGCAGCGCCGGCCAGAGATCGAGCGTCAGCGCGGAGCCTCCGGCATTGCCAACGAACACCAATCGCCCCTCGGGCTTCAAGGCGGCCAGGGACACGGCCAGGGTACTGCCCACCGGATCGACGACCAGGTCCGCTCCCAGTCCGTCCGTCAGGCGTTTGACCTCCGCGGCCACGTCCTCCTTGCGATGATCGATGGCGTGCGCGAGGCCGAGCTCCCGCAGGCGCGCTGCCCGTGCCTCGCCCGACACCGTCGCCAGCACCCGGGCCCCGGCCTGGTGGGCGAGTTGGATCGCCGCGAGTCCGACGCCTCCCGCACCGGCCTGGACCAACACCGTCTGGCCCGAGCGCAGCGCGCCCCGGGCGAACAGGCAATGGTGGGCCGTGCCGAACGAGATGGGCAGCGCGGCGGCCGCCGCGGCGTCGAGCCCCTCGGGCACGAGCCAGGTCTGGGCGGCCGGCACGGCGCGCAGGGCGGCGTGGGAGCCGGCCATGTCGAAGCTCGTCACCCGCTGGCCCACGCGGCGATGGCGCACCGCTCCGCCGACCGCGACGATCCTTCCCGCCGCCGCGTAGCCGACCACATAGGCGGGGTGGGGCGGCGGCATCATCGCGCGGTGGATGAGGTCGCCTCCCTCGATCGAGATCGCCTCCACCTCGATCACCACGCCATCGTCGGCGCAGACCGGGTCCTCGATCTCCGCGTACCGCAAGACCTCCGGGCCGCCCGCCACGTCGTAGACCGCTGCCTTCATCGCGCTCCTCCTCGAGTGGGGAAGTCCATACCAGGACGGGCCCGGGGAAGGTGTCAAAGAACTCGTTCCGCCTCTACGCAGCCCGGACGGTTCAGCCCGCGTCGGTGGCGAAGCGCAGGCGGTTGCCGTCCGGGTCGACCAGCAGCATTTCGCGGGTTTCCCATTCCGTATCGTGCGGCGGCTGCTCGATCGGCACCCCCGCGGCGCTGAAGGCGCGATGCAGGGCGTCGACGTCCTCGACGATGAAGTACACCGCGCCGCCGACCTCGCAGTCGCCGCTGTGCTCGGTGAGGAAGATCGTCTGGCCATCGCGGGTGAGTTGGGCGAACAGCGGCAAGCCGGGCTCGAAGCGGTGTTGCCAGTCGATGACGAAGCCCAGACCCCGCACGTAGAACGGCAGGGTGGTATCAGCGTGACGCATGCGCAGCTGCGGGATGACGGTCTGGGGCATGGCGGCGGCACCGAAGGCGGAACTCCTGCATATCACGTTCGAGGTAGTGCCGGCCTCTGGCCAACCTCGGGGACACCCACCTCGGGTCCCCGCTCCAGTGTCCTTGCGAACGAGGGCGCCGTCCACTGGCTGGAGGCGAGAAGACGCGCACGCCGTTGGCCGCGTCCCAGAGCAGGCGAGATGGGCGAGAATGCATTGCGTTTTAGACCAGTGGTCTATACCATTGGTCCATGCCACTCGAGCGGTTCTACAAACTTCCCGAGGCCCGACGCGCCGAGCTGCTGCGCATCGCGCTCCATGAGTTCACGGAGAAGGGAATCGAGGGGGCCTCGCTCAATGCGATCCTCGCGAAGGCGGGCCTGAGCAAGGGGGCCTACTACTATTACTTCGTGGACAAGGAGGACCTCTTCACGGCCGTCGCGGAGGACCTGTACGACCGCCTGGAGGCGCAGCTTCCGCCGCTTCTGCCCCAGCAGCCGGTGAGTGCCGAGGAATTCTGGCCGAGCCTGGAGCAGACCTTCTCGGCCTGGCTGTTGGCGGCTTGCAAATTCCCCGAGTTGCTCGGCGCGTTCCGTCAGCTCGGCCAGCAATTGCGCGCGAGCCCGAGGTTGGCCCCAATGCTGCGTCGTCGGCAGGAGGAGCAGTTCCGCTCGGTCATCCAGTTGGGCCGCAAGCTCGGTTGCGTGCGCACGGATCTCCCGGTCGAGCTGCTGGTCTCGCTGATGGTGGTGAGCGACTCCGCGCTCGACGAGGCGCTCGTCGCCGGCCGCAAGACGTTGAGCGAGGCCGTCGTGCGCAAGCACGCGCGGGTGGTGTTCGACACGTATCAGCGCCTGCTGCGCCCTTGAGTGCAGTGTGTGCGCCGAAACCGCGCACTCGAACCGAAGGAGGAATGAACATGAAGGTGATCATCTCGGGAGGTGGAATTGGCGGCTTCGCCCTCGCGCGGCTTCTCCGCGACGCGGGCCATGACTGCCTGGTGATCGAGCGGGCGCGCGAATTCCGCCCGCAGGGCCACTTCGTTGCGCTGAAGGCCGAGGGCGTGACCATGCTCGACCGGCTTGGGGTGCGCGAGGAGTGCGAGGCCCGTGCGCTTCCGCTCTCGGGCCGGGTGCGGTTCCGCACACAGGGAGGGCAGCTCCTGCGTGCCGAGCACCTGGCCGCATTGAACGCGGGATTGGGGGGGTTCCTCCCGATCCGGCGGGCCGATCTCCACGATGTGCTCCACCGGCGCGTGCGGGACGACGTCGACGTCCGCTTTGGGACCGAGGTCACCGATTTCCGCGAGGAGGCCGGGCGCGTGACCGTGGTGCTCTCCGATGGCCGCGAGGAGTGGGGAGACATGCTGATTGGCGCCGATGGAGTCCACTCGAAGGTGCGCAAGCGGCTCTTCGGCGAGAGCGGAGAGCTTCTGCTCGGAGGCAGCTACGTCGCCATCGACATCGATGTGGCGCATGGGCTCGAGCTCGGGGAGATCTCGGCGTATCTCGGCCGCGGCAAGATGGTGGCGATGGTCCCGAGCGCACCGGGGCGCCTCTCGGTGATCGTGTACCACGGCGGGGAGCTCCTCCGGCCGAAGCTCCGGGGGGCCACCGCCACGCGAGCGTTCTTCGCCCGTGAGTACAACGCCTTCGCACCGGAGGTGCGCACCGCCTTCGCGAGGATCGACGACCAGAGCTTCGTGTTCGTCGACGACATCAAGATGATCCGCCTCGACTCCATCGTGCGCGGGAGGGTCGGCCTGCTGGGTGACGCCGCCGCGTGCCCCACGTTCCTGTCGGGGATGGGGAGTGCCTTCGCGCTCCAGAGCGCCGCCGTGTTGACCGAGGCGCTGAGCACCACCTCCGACGCCCAGGCCGCGCTCGCTACCTACTCGGCCCGCGTGCAACCCATCGCCGAGCGGCTCCAGCGCAAGGCCCGGTGGATGGGGTCGATGATTCTTGGACGGAACCGGGCGGTGGTGGCGGTTCGCGATTCCTTCCTCGCGCTCACGCCTCGTGGCTGGATGATGGAGGGGATGCGAAGCTTCTACAGCGCGCGCCGCGAGGGCGCTCGGGCCGCGTGACGTGGCTTCCCGGCTCGAGTGGGAGTGAGCATGTGACGATCTCGGCTTCACCTTGTTCGAAGCGCTGCACCGCCTCGCTCGCGAAGGTCTCGGCGGAGAGGACGGGCGATCCAGCTCCCTCCGCGGGACGCCGAGCCTGACTCCTCTTGTCGAGTCCGGTCGCGACGATGGGCGGCGCGATCTCAATCATGGCCTACGTCACCCACCGCCGGATGCACCTCGCGGCGGGACTGCTGTGCACCAGCAACGACGGGCTTGCGCAGATCGCGGAGCAAGTCGGCTACGAGACGGAGGTGACGTTCAGCAAGGCGTTCCGCGTCTGGGCTGGCGAACCACCAGGGCACTACAGAAGGCGAATGCGAGAAGCTGCGCGATGACCACGCACGGAGGACGCCTGCCAAGGTGAGCTTCGGTGCCCCGGTCGCATACTGCCCGGCGTCCATGGTATCGGTTTCATCGCCCGCATGACGACGACCCTCTACTTCTCCCGCAACCCCAACCCGCGACTCGCGGTGGCCGTGGCCCGGCATCTGGCGGCGCCCGTCAGCTTCCAGTTCGCGGAGCCGCTGGCGCCAGGCCAGGCCGAGCGGTACCGGCACCTGAACCCGTCGCTGCGCCTGCCCATCCTGGCCGAGGAAGGCGGGTCGCTGTGGGAGGCGGATGCGATCGCCTGCCGGCTGTCGCAGCTGGTGGGGTCGGACTTCTGGCGCACCGGCCACGACCTGCCCGGCATGATCCGGTGGGTCAGCTGGGCGCGCGACCACTTCATGCGCGCCTGCGACATGGTGCACTTCGAACGGGGTACGAAACCGCGCTACGGCCTCGGACCGTTCGACCAGGCCGCGCTGGACGAAGGGCTGTCGCATTTCCATGCGAGCGCCACGATCCTCGAGGACCAGCTACGCGACCGCGACTGGCTGCTGCCGAGCGGGCTCAGTTATGCGGACTTCCGCATGGCGGTGTTCCTGCCGTTCAACGACGTGGCGCGCCTGCCGCTCGCGGACTACCCAGCCGTGGACCGGTGGCACCAACGGCTGATGGCGCTGCCGGCGTGGGCGGATCCGTTCGCGGGCTTGAGCGCGCCGGAGTTGCCGCCGGTGCCGCGGTGATCTTGCTCTCTCGCGCGGAGCAGGCCCCGGCGGCTCCGTTCGTTCACGTGACGACAGGAGCCCGGGCCCGCGGGTCGTCCGCGAGCCGTCAGTGAATGGGCCAGGAGTGCTGTCTCAGCCCACGGCCTTCACGTGCTTCTGGTACTCCGTTCCATCGGGCGCCAGGGTCGTCCGCGCGCGGTAGGCGGCGAGGTGTTCCTCGCGCGCTTGTGCCGCGGCCTCGGGTGAGCGGTGCTGCCAGCGCCACAGCTCGGCATTGCCCAGCGCGATCAGCGGAAGCAGCGCGGTGCCCGACGCGGGCGGAATGCCCAGGGCGTCGGCGGCCGCATCGCCCTGGAACGTACGCGTCAGGGTGTCGAGCATCTGCCGGGCCATGGGGATGGTGAAGGGCGAGCCCTTCACCGAGCAGAGCACCTGCGCGGTGGAGTCCAGCAGGGCCGCGGTCAGGGCGCGTGTGTGCTCGTCCGGCGGCGTGAGGGTGGAGTCGACCAGGTCCAGCAACTCCCCGGCCTGGGCATGGTTGCGCACGGGCAGGAAGAGGCTCTCGTCCAGGCCCAACAGGTAGCCGACGTACCACCAGTGCCGGTAGAGGGTCTCCTGCTGCGGCTCGGAGAGGAAGAAGCCGAGCGCGTCCAGGGCGCGGCAGGGCACCACGGTGAAGTCCAGCCAGGTGCGCGCGACGTCGGTCTGGTTGATGGGGACGCCCCACTGCTGGCGCTCCCAGCCGTGTTGGAGCGCGGTGGCGCGCACCCGGGCGTGCAGCAGCCGGACCTGGGCGGTGTGGATGTAGCCGGGCGCACCGCGCACCAGCCCTCCGGGCAGCATGCTGTGCATGTTCCAGATGCCTGTCTCCAACAGCCGCCTCGACGCCTGGGTGGCGAGCTGGCCGGTGCGCGTGAGCAGCCGGGCGATGGCGGGCGCACGGTAGGTGTGCACCAGCGAGCCGGCGGAGAAGGCGAGGTCGTGCCAGAACGGTGGAATGGACTGGGACACGACGTCGCCCTGGAGCAGCGCCTCGCGGTCGACCCACTCGGGCACGGTCTCGAGCTGACGCAGCAGCGCGGCGATGGCCGGCGGTGGATCCTTCAAGCTGTCCAGGCCGTTGACGAGGCCGGCGTCGAGCTGCTCCCTGCCGGCCTTGCCCAGCACGTCCAGCTCGCCGATCACCGCGTCCGCGAGGGGATCTCCCACCGACACCATCCGTGCCATGAGGTCCGCCCTCTGGCCATACCGGGCCCGCGCGGCCTCGTGATGCACCCACCTGCCGGGCAACCCGCTGTCCTGCTCCGTCGCGCTCATGATGCTCTCCCTTGTCCTGGTTCACCGCCGAGCCTCGGCCAACGGGGTTGCTGGCCGATCGTCCAGTCCTTGTATCACCAGGAGCTGGACGATCGTCAAGTGAATGCTGGACGATCGGCCAGTGGGTTGCTGGACGCTCGTCCAGTCCATACAGTGGCCGGAGAGGAGGAAGGATGAGGGCGGAATCGGAGCAGACGCGGGACCGGATGATCCGCACGGCGCTCGAGCTGTTCACGGAACATGGCTACGAGGGCGCGTCCATCCAGATGATCGCCACGGCCATGGGGTTGTCCAAGGCGGCGGTGTCCTACCATTTCCGCACGAAGGAGGATTTGCTGGCGGCCGTGGCGGAACCGGCGTTCACGGATCTGCAACGGTTCCTGGACGAGGCGGAGGCCGAGCCGGGGAGGGCGGCGCGCTGGCGCATGGCGGTGCGGGGCTATGTGTCGCTGCTGGTCAAGCATCGAGGGCTGCTGACCCTGTTGGAACAGGATCCGATCGCGGCGGCGAGCCCGGTGGTCAGCGAGAAGATGGAGCGCTTCGCCGAGCGCATCCGGCTGCTCTTCGGGGAGGAGTCGATGACGCCCGAGGACCAGGTGTACCTGGCGGTGGCGCTCGGTGGGTTGCGCAACGCGGCGGCCTGGTTCCCCTCGTTCCCGGACACGGAACTCAACCAGTACCTGCTGTCGGCCGCCGAGCGGATCCTCGGGCGCACCGCGCCGCGGGCGCGCCGGTAGGCCCCTGGGAGTTGGTTCACGTGGCGACACGAGCCCGGGCCCAGGGGGTCTCCACCCACAGTGCACCGGCATGGCTCACAGTTCGTGGGCTCCCATCAGCAACCTTCCTCTGCCCCTCTGCTCCCCCCCGCTGCCCTCCACATTGCCCCCATTCCTCTTATGCGCTTCTCACGGCGCCAGAGGCTTCGGTTGCCGTGACCCGCGCGGCCTTCAGTCCTCGAGATTTTGACACCCTCGTTGATTTCCGAGGCGACTCACCGACCTTCCTCCGCGCGCCGGGACCTCGTGCAGAGCCCTGCCCGAAGGCCCTCGGACGGGCGGGTACACATTCTGCATTCCCGCTGGACATGACATCGAGAAGCCTTGGCCTCCTTACCTCGTTGATGCTGTCCGCCTGTGTCGAGAACCCCGTCGACGAGGTCTGCCGGGAACAACCCTGTCCGGCCGTCTACACCCCGCCCGTGTCGCTCGTCGTGAGGTCACCCGCTGGACGATCACTCCCTGATATCACCGTGACGGGAGTGGAGAACCCTTCGTGCGCCCGCTTCGGGCCGGATGAAATCTCCTGCTTCATCGGCACGGGGCCGGGCCAGTATGTCCTCGACATCCAGGCGGAAGGCTTCCATCCAGTCCACCTGGAAGTGAATGTGCCCCAGGAAGAGCAGACGGCGTGCAATTGCTGCTCACCCGGCTATGCGCCACAGGCCTTGAGGCTCCGGCTCGACCCCGCGACCTGAGCGCACGAAGCGCCCCCAGCGCAGGCACCCGGGTCCCGCCCAGGCGCCCTGCTGGCGTGCGCGGAAGAACATAGAGCAGAAGTGCGATGCACGCTCGGAAACGCATGGCGACGTCCTCCAACCAGAGCGGCACGCCGCTCACTCCCCCGCGTCCACTTCCTCCGCCGCGGGCTCCCCCTGCTCGCGCGCCGCCGCGCGGGCGATGGCGTGCGCGGACATGGGCGCGGTGAGCATCAGGAACACCGCCACCAGCAGCGCCCGGCCCATCAGCGGCCACTGCCCCGAGCCCACCGCCCCCATCAGGATGATGACGACGCCCACGAACACCGCCTGCCCCGCCGCGTGCACCCTCATGAGGATGCCCGGCAGGCGGATGATGCCCACCACCGTCACCGTCACCGCCACCAGCCCCAGGAGCACCAGCGCGTCCGCCACCCACTTGAGCGCCTCGGCCCTCATCGCGGCCCCGCCTTGTTCCCCCTGCCGCTCCCCCGGCCAGGGCCCGAGAATCAGCCGCCCCATGCTCCAGGTGCCTCGCACCACGTCCACCAGCACCGCGCCCACCAGCACCCCGAAGGCCCACAGCCGCCTCGGCCCCACCGCCCCCGGCGTCCGCCCGTCCAGCAGCCAGCGCCCGCTCCACGCGAGCAGCCCCGCCGACACCACGCTCCCAGCGCCAGCTCCGCCACCGACACGTGGCCCACCATCAACACGAACACCCCGGTGAGCAGCACCCAGGGCATCACCCAGCCCCTCATGGCCCCCCGCCCCCCGCGAGCGCCCCGGTCACCCGGGCACTCACCGCGAGCAGCGGCTCGGGCCACACGCCCACGCCTACCCCCACCAACGCCAGCGCCAGCACCACCCCGCTCGCCGCCCCGTCATGCGCCTCGCGCGCCCGGGCCTCCACCCAGTACAGCCGCTGGAAGGTGCGCGCGAGCGCCACCAGCGACAGCACGCTCGAGAGCACGACGAAGCCCGCCAGCCACCAGCGCTCGCCGAGCAGCGCCGCGCGCAGGAGCTCCGTCTTGGCGAGGAAGCCCAGCCGGGGAAGGTGTCAAAGAACTCGTTCCGACATCCCGCCGACTACAAATCGTCGGACACCTTTCCCGCGGACACCTTTCCCGCGACACCTTTCCCGCGAGGGTGGCATGCGGATGGACATTCAACCGATGTAGACGCCTCCAACTCCATTCGTCACTCGACGCGCGACCCGGATTGCCTCGAGGATATTTTGAATCCAGAACGCCACCCCCGGGCGGCTTTTCGTCTCGCGGCAGATGGCATCGAGGTCGGCGAGGATTCGCCTGGCTTCCGACTCCAACACGTCGAGTTCTGCCGCTCCCTCGGCCCATACCTCTCCGTGGTGGAGGAGCGGCAACATGCGAAGACCACGGCGCTCGAGTGCCAGCGAGCCCCAGAAGAGCTGGCGGGCTGTTTCGGGTCCAGCAAGCTCATTGAACGGCGGAGCAATCTCCTCATCGAGGAAGGTGGGCGGACTTTCCGGATGCTCGCGCCGGTAGGCAAAAACGTTGAGGCTCATCGCTTTCGCGGCCTGTATCCGAACTCAGCGGAGAAGGTCCAGCCCGGGAAAGCAACCCGCAGGCGCGCCAGTTGCGCATTCACCGCGCTCCGAAGCGCGGACCCATCCCCTTCAATACGAAACACATACTTCCGGGTGGGGAGGACATCGGACAACGCGGGTACGCTCCGGGTCGCTTCGGGAGTCGCGCCCATCTGGGTCCCGACGCCCTCGGCCGGAATGCGTTGCAGCCGGTTGACGGTGGCGTCATGGATTTGACGTTCGGCCCATTTCTGGGGTGTCTGCTGAGGAGCGGTCTTTCCTGGGGGGATGAAGTTCAACCCGGCCGCGCTCTTGTCCTCGTACAACACGCCGCCCCGCATCTCGTCGGGGTTGCCGACTGGGCGTCCGTTCCGGTCGACCACCACGAAGTCGCGTGGCGAGCCGTACCTCCGGTCCACATGAGTTTGAACGGCTCCCATCAAGCTGGCGAAGAACAGGCCCTTCGGATCCAGCAATCGCGAGACAAGACGGTCCTCGAACTGATGCCACATGATGGGTTGCCCGCGCAGGCTGCGATACACGGCGTCAACAACCTCACGGAATACCGTTGTGCCTTCAAAGACAACCACACTTGAAACGATGCGGCTGAACAAGTTGGCGCCGAGCCGCTGAACCGCGGGGTTGCCTCCCAGCCGCTGGAACAATTTTTGGCTGAGATTCCCGCCGGCCCGTGCCGTGATGACATCCACTGCGGCATCCACGCCCACCCGGACCCAGTCGACGCGATCTCCCAGCGCCGTGCGCACCCCAGCCTGCGCGAGCTGTGCCACGACGGGTGCGGCGACCGTCAGGGTGTTGACCGTTGTCAGTGCGGTCGTGGCTCCCATCTCGATGCCGAAGGCCGTCGTAGTGGCAGTGAACCCCAAGCCACCGGTCCCGATCGTGGCGAGCACCCCGAGCGTGATGAATGAGGCGTTGCGCGTGAACTCGAGGGCGGTCACCGCCGTATCGCTGCCGTTGATGATGCCTTCTTGGTACCGCCGCCACAGGTCGCGTGCCGCCTCCGACGCACGCTCCGCGCGCAGTAAGTACGTCAGCGCGCCTGACAGGTGCGACGCCGCGAGTCTGGCCCGCACCGTATCCGTGGCTTGCCGCACCTCGGTCACACGCGCGTTCAGCTCTGGACCTGGGTCCTGAACACGGCCGAACAGATGGACTACGGGGGAGACAACCCAATGCTCCCGGTTGGTCTGCTGCTGATACCGATAACTCTCGAGCGCCGTCTCGGCTGAAATCCGTACGCGTGATGCTGCCTGCGTCAACTCTCTCGCCGCTGTGTTGCGGAGCGCGAGAACCTGTTGGTGCGTGAGGGAATGACCTTTCCCATTGAGCTGGAGGGTCCCCCCCGAGTGGCCTTTGCCGATGCGGTCAAGTTCGCGCAGAAGGGTAGCGAATGTGTCCGGACTGAGTGGATCGCGCGTGAAGGAGGGTTGGGCACCTTTGGGTGGAGGGCTCGTCATGGGACGGGTACTCCAGCGATCGGACGCTCGGATGCGCTCTTCAAGACGAGCACAGGCTATCACGGCGTATAAGCGAGGTGGGGGACCCTGTTGAGGCTGAGGGATGGGTTGGAGGCGCCTGCGCCAGGATTCGAGCAACTCCTCGAGGCCGCCGTCCACGGATGGACCCGGGACGAGGCGCCATCCGAAGAAGCCCATGGGCCGCCGTGCTGGAGGCCAGCCCGAACACAAGCTCGTGGAGCGCCGAATCCCAGCTCGCGCTCGCTGCCTGAGTCGGTGAACGGTTACCCCAATGGGTTCTGACGTCGAGGAGACTCGCGGGTGCCAGAGCGAGGCGGCTCGGCGTGGGAGAGCACCAGCAGCGGGGCTCAGGCGTGGTGGGGCACGGCAGGGAGCGGCCGCGCCGCTCACTCCCCCGCGTCCACTTCCTCCGCCGCGGGCTCCCCCTGCTCGCGCGCCGCCGCGCGGGCAATCGCGTGCGCGGACATGGGCGCGGTGAGCATCAGGAACACCGCCACCAGCAGCGCCCGGCCCATCAGCGGCCACTGCCCCGAGCCCACCGCCCCCATCAGGATGATGACGACGCCCACGAACACCGCCTGCCCCGCCGCGTGCACCCTCATGAGGATGCCCGGCAGGCGGATGATGCCCACCACCGACACCGTCACCGCCACCAGCCCCAAGAGCACCAGCGCGTCCGCCACCCACTTGAGCGCCTCGGACATCATCGCGGCTCCTCCTTGTGCACCGCGTGGTGCCGCGTGGCCGCCACCGTCTGCACGTAGGACACGAGCGCCAGCACCAGCGCCGCGTCCAGGTAGCCCGTCACCCCGCGCCACGCGCCGAACAGCCCCAGCACCGCCACGAACACCAGCGCCAGCGTGTCCAGCGCCAGCACCACGTCCAGCGTCGAGCGCGCCCGCGCCGACACCACCACCAACACGCCGAGCAGCCCCATCAGCCACACCAGCGCCACGTAGAAGACGACGTCGTGCATGCGCTCGCCACCTCCCGCTTCAGGGGAACACCGCCCGCTGGCGCTCCCGGTAGAACCGCTCCAGCCCCGCGCGGAACTCCTCCGCCCGCGACGCATCCGCCAGGTGGAAGCGCATCACCCGCCGCTCCCAGTCGATTCCCAAGAGCACCGAGCCCGGCGACATGCTCGCCAGCAGCGCCGACACCCGCGCCCCTCCGTCCGTGCGCTCCCCCAACGCCACCTCCACCTCCCCCTGCCGCTCCCCCGGCCGGGGCCCGAGCATCAGCCGCCCCATGCTCCAGGTGCCTCGCACCACGTCCACCAGCACCGCGCCCACCAACACCCCGAAGGCCCACAGCCGCCTCGGCCCCACCGCCCCCGGCGCGCGCCCGTCCAGCAGCCAGCGCCCGCTCCACGCGAGCAGTCCCGCGGACACCACCGCCCCCAGCGCCAGCTCCGCCACCGACACGTGGCCCACCATCAACACGAACACCCCGGTGAGCAGCACCCAGGGCACGACCCAGCCCCTCATGGCCCCCCGCCCCCCGCGAGCGCCCCGGCCACCCGGGCACTCACCGCGAGCAGAGGCTCGGGCCACACCCCCACCCCCACCCCCACCAACGCCAGCGCCAGCACCACCCCGCTCGCCGCCCCGTCATGCGCCTCGCGCGCCCGGGCCTCCACCCAGTACAGGCGCTGGAAGGTGCGCGCGAGCGCCACCAGCGACAGCACGCTCGAGAGCACGACGAAGCCCGCCAGCCACCAGCGCTCGCCGAGCAGCGCCGCGCGCAAGAGCTCCGTCTTGGCGAGGAAGCCCAGCGACAAGGGCAAGCCCGCGGAGCTGAAGGCCGCCGCCGCGAAGGCCGCGCGCGAGCGAGTCCCCGGCAACCCCATGGCGAGGAACAGCACCGCCTTGTCCAGCGAGCCCGACAGCGCGAGCAGCACCGCCGCCGCCACGCCCGGCCCCGGCCCGAGCCCCAGCGCCGCGAAGAGGTAGCCCGCCTGGGCGATGGACGCGTACGCCAGCGTCTCCGCGGGCACCTGCCGCGCGAGCGCCAGGAGCGAGCCGTACACGAGGCTCGCTCCGCCCAGCACCGCCAGCACCTCGGCGCCATGCGCGAGGGTGTCGCCGAGCACCCCCGGGCCCAGGCGCACCAGCGCATAGCTGCCGATGTTCACCAGCGCCCCGGCGAAGATGGCGGCGATGGACGTGCTCACGCCCCGGTACACCGCGGGTGCCCAGAAGTGGAACGGGAAGAGTCCCAGCTTCACCCCGAAGGCGCTGAGCAGCAGCGCCCCCGGCACCTCGAGCCGGCGCGTGTGGGGGCTGGCCACCCACTCGGCGATGCCTCCCATGTCCAGCGTCCCCGTGGCCTGGTAGAGCATCACCACCGCGGTGAGGAAGAGCACCGAGCCCATGAGGTTCACCACCACGAAGGTGAAGCCCGCGCGCAGCGCCGGGGCGCCCCGGCCGTAGCTCGCCAGGGCGAAGGCCGCGCCCATGGACAGCTCGAAGAAGACGTAGAAGTTGAACGCGTCCGCGGTGAGGAACGCCCCGTTGAGCCCCGCGGCCAGGAAGAGCACCAGCGCCGGGAAGCTGCGCGTGCCGATGCCCTCGAGCAGCTCGCACAGCAGCGCCCCGGCGAGCACCGCGTTGGTCACCACGCAGAAGAGCACCGACAGCGCATCCGCGCGCAGGCGGATGCCCATGCCCACCGGCCACCCTCCGGCGACCACCTCGGGCACGGGGCCGTGCAGGGCCGCGGGCAGCAGGGCGAGGCTCGCTCCGAGCACCCCCACCATCCCCACCACCGCCAGGCCCGCCACGGCCTTCTTGCGCCCGTCCAGGAAGGACAGCACGGCGGCGAGCCCCCACGCGCCCACCAGGGGCAGCACGAGCGGCATCAGCGCTCCTCCGGCTCGGGCGGCTCCCGGGTGTGTGACTGCTCCTCCTCCAGCTCGGCGTGCACCACGTCGCGCAAGTCCAACGAGCCGTGCTGCTCGTGCATGCGGTAGACGAACGCCAGCAGCAGCGCCGAGGTGGCGAAGCCGATGACGATGGCGGTGAGCGCCAGGGACTGGGCGAGCGGATCCGTCATCACCGGAGTGGCGCCCTCGCCGTGCAGGGGCTCGCCGCGCTCGGGAAAGCCCGTGGAGAGGATGAAGAGGATGGCCGAGTTGGTGAGCAAGAGCCCCCCCGCGGCCATGCGCACCAGGTCTCGCTTGAGCGTGAGCAGCACGCCCACGCCGAAGAGCAGCCCCACCGTGAGGGCCACGGCGGCATTCACGCAGGGCTCCAGGTCACGAGCGGAAAGAAAGGCCGGCACATCGGTCGGTTCCCGGATTGAGGAAGGGACCCTGGAGGTAGGAGCCTCCTACGTTCCGGGGAGTCCTCCCGTCATACAGGGGGAGGCGCTCCAGGTGCCCCGGCACGAGCGAGGGAGGTCGCGGGCGCGTCCGTTAGGGAACGTTCCGCAGAGCAAGCACCCATCAGGGCGCGAGCCAGAGCGCGCCCAGCCCGAGTTCCACCGCCTCGAAGGGCTCGGCGCGCACCCGCACGTCTCCCGCGTGGGTCGTCGTCCGGGCCCAGACCCCCGCGTCCCGCCGGAAGACCTCCAGCGTGCGCGCGAGTGGATCGATGAGCCACGCATGACCCACGCCCTCGCGGAAGTACACGGGGAGCTTCCGGTGCCGATCCACCCGCGCCGTGGAGGGTGACAACACCTCGCACACCCAGTCAGGCGCGAGCGGGACGAAGGGCTCCCGCGCGGAAGGCGGCTGGGGCATGCGCTCGCGGCGCCAGCCCGCCAGGTCCGGCACGAGCACATCCCGCCCCAGGTGCAACTCGGGCTCATCCAGGAACCACCAGCCTCCCGGCCCTCCACGCCCGAGGAAGAACGGGCCTCCCAGCTCGACACCCAGCAAGAAGGCGCAGTGACCATGGCCCACCGCGGGCCGGGGTGAGGCCAGCAGCTCGTCCTCCAGCAACTCGCCCACCCACCCGTCAGGCAGGGCCTCGATGTCCTCGTACGTCGCCGGCTTCTTGCCCCGCCCCATCTTCAACCCCTGTCCCATGCCCCGCGCCTCCTGGAGGATTCAACACCCGTGGGACCCTGTTCTTCCCCACTCCTCCAGTCTACCCGGCCGTCCGACATCCGAGGTCGGGTGGGCCGGGCCTCAGCCCTCGAACATCTCCCGCACGCGCGTGGCGAGCGCGTCCGGATCGAAGGGCTTGGTGATCATCTGCATGCCCGAGTCCAGGTAGCCCGTGCCGAACACCGCGTTCTCCGCGTAGCCCGTCATGAAGAGCACCTTGAGCCCCGGGCGCAGCTCGCGCGCGGCGTCCGCCAGTTGCCGCCCATTGAGCCCCGGCAACCCGATGTCCGTCACGAGCAGGTCAATGCGCTTCTTCGACTGCACCACCTTGAGCCCCTCGGGCCCATCCGCCGCCTCGATCGTCCGGTAGCCCAGCTCCCCGAGGATCTCCAACACCAGCTCGCGCAGGAGCGGCTCGTCCTCCACGACGAGCACCGTCTCGCCCTCGGCCCGCGCCGCCACCGGCGCCCCCGCCACCGCCCCCTCCTCGGGCGCCTCGCCCAGAAAGCGCGGCAGGAAGAGCGTCACGCTCGTGCCCTTCCCCACCTCGCTGTCGATGCGCACGTGGCCCTCGGACTGCTTGGCGAAGCCGTAGATCATCGACAGCCCCAGGCCCGTGCCCTGCCCCAGCGGCTTGGTGGTGAAGAAGGGCTCGAACGCCCGGGCGATGACATCCGGCGGCATGCCACTGCCCGTGTCCGTCACGCGGATGCGCACGTACGCGCCCGGCGCCAGATCCCTCGTCGCCGTGGGGTCGCCCGCCTCCAGCCGGGTGTTCTCCGTCTCCAACGTCAGCCGCCCCCCGGATGGCATGGCATCGCGCGCGTTGATGACGAGGTTGAGCAGCGCGTTCTCCAGCTGGTGCGGATCGCACAGCGTGTGCCAGAGCCCCTCGGCCGGGCGCACCTCGAGCTGGATGGAGGGGCCGATCGTCCGGCGCATCAGCTCCTCCAGCGACACGATGAGCGCATGCGCCTCCACGGGCCGGGGCTCGAGCGGCTGACGCCGCGAGAAGGCGAGCAGCCGGTGGGTGAGCGCCGCGGCGCGGTTGACCGAGGCCATGGCCGAGTTGATGTAGCGCGGGGCCTGCTCCACCTGCCCCAGCTCCAGCCGCTTCTGGAGGATGGACAGCGAGCCGAGGATGCCGGACAGCAGGTTGTTGAAGTCGTGCGCGATGCCGCCGGTGAGCTGGCCCACCGCCTCCATCTTCTGGGCGTGGCGCAGGGCCTCCTCGGCGCGTCCGCGCTCGGCGATCTCCGACTGGAGCCGGGCGTTGGCGGCGGCGAGCTCGTGCGTGCGCTCGGCCACGCGCGTCTCCAGGGTCTCGTTGAGCACGCGCAGCGAGTCCTCGGCGGCGCGCCGCTCGTGCACGTCCTCCGTCATGCCGTACCAGCGCAGGACGTCCCCCTTCGGGCCGCGCAGGGGCAGGGCGCGCGTGTGCATCCACCGGTAGTCCCCCCGCAGGATGCGCATGCGGTACTCGGCCTCGAAGGAGCCCGTGGAGGAGATGGCCCGCGCCCACGCCGCGGACACCGACGCGCGATCGTCCGGGTGCACCAGGCGCAGCCACCCATCTCCGAGCGCCGCCTCGCGCTCCATGCCCGTCAGCTCCACCCAGCTCTCGGGCAGACCGGTGATGCGGCCCTCGGGGTCCGCCGTCCAGGAGATCCTCGGCGCGAGCCGCACCAGGGCGGACGGGTCGATGCCCTCCCCGGGAGGCCCCACCCACGTCCCATTGGCCTCCGCCCACGCCAGTGCCTCGCGCAGCCGCGCGTTCTCCGCCTCGAGCGCGGCCAGTCGCCCGCTCGGCGCCGTGTCCATTGGAGTACCCACGGATTTCTAAAGAACACCGGGCACCGGGTCCGTCAAGCGAAGGGGAGGGGCGAAGTCCCACTCCGCCGGAAATCAGTAACAGCGGGGCCCCCGGGCGGCGCTCAGCCCACCGGCTCGGAGCCCTCCTCCAGCAGCTCCGAGAACGGGGAGCCCTCGAGGCCCAGGGCCTTGGAGAGGGCCTCGAGCTTCTCGAGTTCCCGGCGGAGTGCGCGGTGGTGATTGCGGCTCTTGACGAGGCCCTCGCGTCCGAAGAGGCGCAAGGCCTCGTCCCGGCCGAGCCGCCGCGTGGCCACCGCGAGGACGAGCCCGCGGAAGCCGTCGGCCAGGTCCAGGTCGAGCGCACCGGGCCCACGTGCTTGAGCCGCGCTGACGAAGGCACCCGCCGCCGTGCTCAACAGCTCGGTGAGCGGCTGGGACACCGGCTCCGACTCGTAGCGCAGGGACCGCTCGAAGTGGTGGACCTCCAGGGTGAGCGCCTGGGCGTCCTCTCCACGGTCCACCAGGGCGAGCGCGTAGGCGCGGCGCACGATGTTGTCGAGCTGACGCAGGTTGCCCGGCCAGGACTGGGTGATGAGCAGCCGCTCCGCCTCGCCCGTCAACCGCACCTGTCCCTCCGGGAAGCGCTCGCGGTGGCGGCGGTCGGCCATGTACCGCGCCCAGCGCGCGATCTCGTCCCGCCGCGCCTCGAGCGGGGGGAGCGAGATGGGCAGGACCTTGATGCGGTAGTAGAGGTCCTCCCGGAAGCGGCCCGCCCTCACGCCAGCCTGGAGGTTGGCGTTGGTGCCGATGATGAAGCGCACGTCCGCCCGCCGCTCCGCGCCGCTGTCTCCCAGCCTGCGGTAGGCGCGCTCCTCCAGCACGTGCAGCAGCCCCGCCTGCGCCTTGAGCGAGAGCTTGTCGATCTCATCGATGAAGAGCGTGCCACCCCCGGCGCGGGCCACCGCCCCGGGGTTGTCCCCCACCGCGCCGCTGAAGGCGCCCTTCTTCCAGCCGAACAGCTCGGCCATCTGCAGTTCCTCGGGAACCGTCATGAGCTCCAACACCTCGAAGGGCTCGCGCCGGCGCGAGGACTGCTCATGGCACCAGCGGGCCAGCCGCGACTTGCCCACGCCCGTGGGCCCCGAGATGAGCAGCGTCTCCTCCTGCCGGGCGAAGACCTTGAGCGCGGGCAGCAGGCTGGCCAGCGCAGCGCCCACCACGGGCAGGTAGCCATCCCCCACCTGCTCGCTCGGGCGCGGCGGCAGCGCGGTGAGGTGGGGCGTGGCCAGGTGGGCCAGGAGCTGGAGCCGCTCGCCGCACTCGCGCCAGATGAAGTCCTGGCCCACGGCCGCGGGGCACTCCGCCTCCAGCGAAATCATTCCATGCAGCACCCGGCCCGGCCCCAGCAGTGGCAACACGTCCACGTGCGTGACGTGCCGACCCGCGAAGCGCTGCTGGCTCTCGATGCTGTTGAAGGCGCGGCCCGCGGGCCCCAGCTCCGACTCCCCCAGCGGCAACGCGCCCTCCTGGTGCGGCGTCAGCACGCCCAGGTTCACGTCGATGAAGATGGCACAGCGGCGCTCCACCATCAGTTGCCACGCCGTGGCCGAGGCCAGCAGCGGTGTCACCATGCCCGCCACCGCGTCCGCCCGGCCCGCCGCCTCCGGGGGCCGCCGCGCCGCGTCCGCCTCCAGCACCGCCAGGCCCCGGTAGCCCTCCTCCGGCCGCAGGTGGATCATCCCCCGGATGATGCGGCCCCGCGCCGCGTAGCGGCTGGCGGCGAGCGTCTGCTCCGCCAGCTCGAGCACCAGGCGCAGCGTGGCGCGGGCGGCCTCCTCGAAACTGCCGGCGTCCATGAGCATGGCCATGAGCCGGACGGCCGGGTCCTGCATGGGACTCCTCCTGGGAGATGGACTCGCCGCGAGCGGGGAGCAGGAAGCACGGGGGAGCGAGCGGAGACGCTCCGGCAAGCGTGCCGGTAGAGTGGTGTCCGTATCCTAACAACGGCCCCCGGGATGGGAAGACCCGGGGCCGGGCGCCTGACGTGGGAGACGCATGAGTCACTCGGGGACGGACAGGGCGGAGGCCACGGCGGGCGGGGCGCGGGACGCACTGGTGGGCCGCCGCTACGAGCTCCTGGACATCGTCGGCCGCGGAGGCATGGGCATCGTGTACCGCGCCCGGGATCGGCTGGGCGGGCCCATCGCGCTCAAGCGGCTGCACCGCTCGCTGGGGGACGTGGTGCCCGAGGACGTGCTGGACTCCCCCACGGTGACCGTCTCGCGCGAGCTGGCCCGGGACCTGGCCGCGGAGTTCAAGGCGCTCACCTCGCTGCGCCACCCGCACGTCGTGCAGGTGCTCGACTACGGGTTCGACGGCGAGCTGCGGCCCTACCTCACCATGGAGCTGCTGGCGGGGGCCAAGACGCTGGTGGAGGCGGGGCGGGAGCAGCCCCTCGCGGTGCAGCTCGAGCTGCTGGTGCAGCTGCTGCAGGCGCTCGCGTACATGCACCGCCGGGGCTTCATCCACCGGGACCTGAAGCCCGCCAACGTGCTGGTGGTGGACGGGCAGGTGAAGGTGCTGGACTTCGGCATGGCCCTGGCGCGCGAGCGGGACGAGCCACGCATGCCGGCGGGCACGCCGGGGTACATGGCGCCCGAGCTCTTCGAGGGAGCGCCGGCCTCGGAGAGTTCGGACCTGTACAGCGTGGGGGTGATGGCGCGGCGCATGGTGGCGGGAGCCCAGGGGCCGGAGCCGCGCCTGGCGGAGATCCTCCGACGGCTGCTGGCGGCGGACCGGCGCGAGCGCTACCAGCGCGCCGAGGAGGTGCTGGGGGATCTGCGGGAGGTGGGCGGCCAGCAGGTGCGGCTGGAGACCTCGGCCACGCGCGAGAGCTACCTGCGGGCGGCGCGCTTCGTGGGCCGGGAGCGCGAGCGCGAGCAGTTGGAGCAGGCGCTGGAGCGGGCCTTGGCTGGCCAGGGGGGGGCGTGGCTGGTGGGCGGGGAGAGCGGCGTGGGCAAGTCGCGGCTGGTGGAGGAGCTGCGCACGCTGGCCATGGTGCGGGGAGCGGTGGTGCTGCGGGGCCAGGCGCTCAGCGGCGGAGGCAGCCCGTACGAGGAGTTCCGGCGGGTGCTGCCCTGGCTGGCGCTGCTGACCGAGCCGAGCGACGCCGAGGCCAGCGTGCTCAAGTCGCTGGTGCCCGACCTGGAGTCCCTGCTGCGGCGGCCCGTGCCGCAAGCGCTGGAGATCTCCGGCGACATCGCCCAGGAGCGCCTGATGGGCGTGGTGGAGGCGCTCTTCGAGCGGCTCGGCCAGCCCACCCTGTTGCTCCTCGAGGATCTGCACTGGGTGCGGGCCGAGTCCACGCGGCTGCTGGCGCGGCTGTCCGCGCGCGCGGCAGCGCTGCCGCTGCTGGTGGTGGCCACGTACCGCGACGACGAGCGGCCCGAGCTGCCCCGGGAGCTGCCCACCATGCGGGTGATGGACGTGCCACGGCTCGGGGCGGAGGAGATGGCGCGCCTGAGCGAGTCGATGATCGGCGAGGCCGGCCGCGCCCCCCAGGTGCTGGAGCTGCTGCGGCGGGAGACGGAGGGCAACCCCTTCTTCCTCGTGGAGGTGGTCCGCGCGCTGGCGGAGGAGGCGGGCCGGTTGGATCGCATCGGAGCCGTCCCCCTGCCGGAGCGGGTCTTCGCCGGAGGCGTGCGGCAGCTCATCCAGCGGCGGCTGGACAAGGTGCCGGCCTCGGCGTGCGAGCTGCTGCGGCTCGCGGCGGTGGTGGGCCGCCACCTGGACCTGGAGGTGCTGGGGGCCAGCGCGCCCGGGGTGGACCTGACGCGCTGGCTGGAGGAGTGCGCGGGCGCCGCGGTGCTGGACTTCGCGGACGGCCGGTGGCGCTTCGCCCACGACAAGCTGCGCGAGGGCCTCCTGGCGAGCCTGCCGCGGGAGCAGGCGCGGCAGCTGCACCTGCTGGCCGCGCGCTCCATCGAGGCGGCGCACCCCGGCGCTCCCGAGTGGCTGGCGGCGCTCGCCCATCACTGGGGCCAGGCGAACGACCCGGAGCGGGAGGCCCATTACGCGCAGCGGGCGGGAGAGCAGGCCATGTCCGTCCATGCCTGCCACACGGCCATCCCCTTCTTCCAGCGTGCCCTGGAGCTCGCCCGGACGAAGGCGGCGCGGGGGCGGCAGCTCGGCCAGCTCGAGGGACAGCTGGCGGAGGCCTTCTACCTCATGGGCGACATGGACGCCTGCGCCACCCATGCCGCACGGGCCCTGGAGAACCTGGGCTGGCCGCTGCCCGCGAGCGCCCTGGGCTGGCGCCTGGGGCTCGCGCGTGAGCTGCTCGTGCGGCTCGCGCAGACCGCCCTGCCCGGGGCCTTCGCGGAGCGCTCACCCGAGCCCCGCCAGGCGCGCATCTCGGCCGGGCACCTGATGACACGGCTCAGCGAGCGCTACGTCTTCCGGCAGGAGGCCCCGCGCGTGCTCTGGTCGACGCTGCGGCTGGTCAACCTGCTGGAGCCCGCGGGACCCTCCGCGGACCTGGCACGCGCCTACGTCATCCTGGCGACGCTCCTCAATGCCCTGCCCGCCACGAGGTCGAGGGTGGACGGTTGGTGCGAGCGGGCCGTGAGCACGGCCGAGCGCGTGGGGAGCACGGACAGCTTGATCTACGTGCTGGTGCGCCGTGCGGTGTGTGGCATCGGCCAGGCCCGGTGGAGCGAGGTGGCGGTCTGGGTGGAGCAGGCCCGGGGGCTCGCCAGCACCGCCAGGGATTTCCGCCAGTTCGAGCAGGGCTGCAGCATGCTGTTGAATTCGCTCTACTACCAGGGCGGCTTCCGCCGGGGTGTCGACGTCTCGTATGAACTCGAGCACTCCGCGCGAAAGCGCGAGGCCCTGCAGAGCTTGTACTGGGGACCGATGCTGCGGGCACGCTGCCTCGTTCGCCTGGGCCACACCGGGGAGGCCCTCCACGAGCTGGAGCAGGTGCGGCCCTGGTACGAATCCCATGCGAGCGCCGTGGAGCAACTCCTGCTCCACGGCGCGCTGTCCCTGGCACTGCTGCATCACGGGCAGCGGGAGCGCGCGCTCGAGGTGGCGGCCCGGGGGCTGACGCTGCTGAGGGCCATGCGACCGGTGAACGGCCTCATGTTCGGCGGGGTGGGCATGGTCACCGAGGTGTATCTGGCGGAGTGGGAGCGGGTGGCGGGCAGTCCGGGCGCGGATGCACGGGAGCTGGAACGGGCGGCGAGGTGGGCCTGCGCGTTCCAGAGGACCTTCGCCCGGACCTTCGCCGTCGGAGAGCCCTTCTCGCTGCTCTGCACCGGGCAGGAGGCCTGGCTCTCGGGGCGAAGCGAGGCGGCGCTGCGGCTCTGGCAGAGCGGCATCCAGCGCGCCGTGGACCTGGCGATGCCCTACGAGGAAGCGAGGGCCCGGCTCGAGCTGGGGCGGCACCTGCCCCTGGAGTCCCCGGAGCGCGAGGCCCACCTCTGGCGCGCCAGGGAACTCTTCCAACGGCTCGAGGCGGCCGTCGATCTGGCGCGCACCGAGGCCGAGCTGACGCGAGCCCCCTGAGCCCCGAGCACCCGGCCGCGTCACGCCCACACGAGGTTTCGTCACCGGGTGACGCGGCCACGGCCTTCCCTGGAGGCGGGCCCCTTCGAGCCCACGCTGGCATGTGGGTTGCTCACGTCCTGGCTCGCCACTCCTGGCAAGACGAGGGCTACCCCGCATGGACAACTCCAGCACCTTCCCCCCCACGCGCCTGGCGTCCGCTGCCCGCCGGGCCCTGCTGCTGCTCGGCATGCTGCTCATGGCGAGCGCCCCGACGGGCTGCTCGGAGGCTCCCCGGCAGCGCAAGAACGTCAAGGAGCTCACCGCCCGGGAAAGGCGGGACTACGTCGACGCGGTGCTCAAGCTGAAGTCCACGCCCTCCCCCTATGACATCCACCTGAGCTGGTACGACCAGTTCGTCGAATTCCACAGACAGGTCTACTATTTCCGGCCCAGGGGCCAGGAGTACCAGATAGGCCACGAGAGCCCCACCTTCCTTCCCTGGCACCGCAAGTTCCTGCTCATGTATGAGCAGGCATTGCGCGAAGTGAGTGGCAAGGACATCACCCTGCCCTATTGGGATTGGACCGACGAGGCCAGCACCCAGGCTGTCTTCTCCGAGGACTTCATGGGTCTCGGAGGTGTCGAGGAGCAGGACTACGCGGTGCTCCGTGGCCCCTTCCGCATGGACACCTGGACGCTCCACGTGCTCCCGAAGGATGGGACCACGACCTATCTGGTCCGCGCGACCCTCGAGGACCGGAGCCAGCTCCCCACGGACGAGGACATCAGCGCGTGCCTGGCGCTGCACACCTACGACGCGCCGCCCTGGGACAAGACCGCTGGCACCGATGTTGGCACCGACGCCGGCACCGACGCCGGCACCTACAGCTTCCGCAACTGCCTGGAGGGCTGGAGCCATGCGGGCACTTCGCACGCCCACTCGTCGGACGCCCACCTGTCGGAGGATTGCGCGCCGGACGCCTCCGTGCCGGACGCCTCCGTGCCGGAGCCTCGAATGCACAATGGCGCGCACGTCTGGGTGGGCGGCATGCTCTCCAAGGACGGGAAGACCATCGTCGGCAGCATGGCGGCGTTCGATACGTCTCCCAATGACCCGGCCTTCTTCCTCCACCACGCCAACGTGGATCGTATCTGGGCGCAGTGGCAGCGGAGCCACGGCATCTCCTATGTCCCCGGCGATGGCAGGGAGGGCTGGAACCCGCCTGACTCCTTGTACCCCTTCGACAAGCACCCGGACGACCCGCGGGTGAGGAAGTACGGCAACACCGTGGGCGACATGCTCGACGTGCGCGAGCTGGGCTACGAATACCAGGAGCCCTGAAGCACCCGAGGTGACGCGCGAGGTGCGAGCCCACCAGGCGCCGCGGCAGCGGGCGGGCTCACACCACGGCGAGCGGCTCGTTCCCGGCGTCCAGCACCTCGCGCAGGCGCCGCAGGCCCCGCTCGAGCAGCACACGCGTGCGCGGCGTGCCGATGCACACCCGCACCGCCGCGGGCACCAGTCCCGGCCCCACGCCGAACAGGTCCGCGCTCGTCACCGACACCCCGTGCCGCCGCGCCTGCGCCGTGAACGCCTCGCTGCGCCGCCCCTCGGGCAGCCCGAGCCACAGGTGGTAGAGCGGAACGGACTCCTGGCAGCGCACCCCCGCGCCGAGCACCGCGCGCGCCAGCGCCTGGCGCTCGCCCGCCTCGCGCCGCTGGGCCACCACGAGCGCGTCCGCCGTGCCGTCCTCCACCCAGTGCGAGAGCACCTCGGCCATGAGCGGCGTCGTCATCAGCGAGGCCAGGCCCACCTCCTCGGCGAGCCGCTCGCAGCGCGCCCGCGCCGGCCCCACCAGGTAGCCGATGCGCAAGCCCGGCGTGAGCAGCTTGCTCACCCCGGCGATGAAGTAGCTCGACTCGGGCAGGAAGCACGCGAGCGGCGGCGGGCGCACCGAGGGCAAGAGCCCATACGAGTCGTCCTCCAGCACCAGCACCCCATGGCGGCGCGCCACCTCGGCCACCTCGCGCCGCCGCGCCTCGGACATCACCGCGCCCGTGGGGTTGTGACACGTGGGCTGGAGGTAGAGCAGGCGCACCGGGCCCGCGCGGCACGCCGCCTCCAGCGCGTCCGGCAGGAGTCCCTCCGCGTCCATCGCCAGCCCCTGCATCCTCAGCTGGAAGCGCCGCGCGAGCACCTTGATGCCCGGGTAGGTGAGCGCCTCGGTGGCGAGCACGTCGCCCGGCTGGGTGAGCGCCGCCAGCGCCACCTCCATGGCGTGCTGGCCTCCGGCGCACACCACCACCTGCTCGGGGCGGATCGACAGCCCGAAGCGCCCCGCCCACGCCGCGCCCGCCTCGCGGTGCCTCAGCGCCCCCGCCGCGGGCTGGTAGGTGAGCAGCTCCGCCAGCCGGGGCGAGCGGCCCAGCTCCTCCAGCGACGCGCGCAGCGCCTGGCTCGCCGGGTCGCCCTCGGGGGTCGCGGGCGCGTTGATGCTCAGGTCCACCAGCGAGTCCTCGTCCGCTTCGCGGGCCTCGGTCGGCGTGGGCATGTGTGTGGGCGAGGCCTTGTCCCGCACGTAGGTGCCCCGGCCCACCTCCCCCCGCACGAGGCCCCGCTTCTCCGCCTCGCCATAGGCGCGTGTCACCGTACCCACGGTGACATTCAGCCGCTCGGCCAGCTCCCGGTGCGTGGGCAGGCGCGTGCCCGGCAACAGCCGCCCGGCCTCGCGATCCTCGGCCAGCGCGTCCGCGATCACCCGGTACAGCGGCCCCCGGCGGCCCTCGAGCCTCGGCGTCCAGCTTGTCTCGGTGACAATCGATACACTTGACGACGGTTGGAGTCCCACGTAATCGATTGTCTCGATTCCGGCGCGACTTGTCACGAAATTGCGTCGAAACCGTCCCGCCCCCCTTCAGCTCTAGAGGAGCCGCAGCATGATGCCCATCGAGGTCCAGCGCGCCGCCGCCCTGAAGCCCAAGCCCGCCGCCACGGACGTGCTGGGCTTCGGCAAGCACTTCACCGACCACATGTTCCGGATGGACTACGCGCCGGGGCAGGGGTGGCACCAGGCGCGCATCGTGCCGTACGGGCCGCTGGGGTTGGATCCGGGCGCGGCGGCGCTGCACTACGCGCAGTCGGTGTTCGACGGGGCGAAGGTGTTCCGGGGCCGGGATGGCCAGCTGCGCGCGTTCCGGCTGAAGGATCATTGCGCGCGCCTGGCGGCGAGCGCCGAGCGGCTGAGCATGGCGGTGGTGCCGCCGGAGCTGGCGCGCACGTGCATCGAGGCGCTGGTGAAGGAGGAGGCCGCGTGGGTGCCGAGCGCGCCGGGCACGTCGTTGTACGTGCGGCCGGTGGTGATCGCCTCGGAGGCGTTCCTCGGGGTGAGGCCGGCGGACAAGTACATCTTCTTCGCCATCCTCAGCCCGGTGGGCAACTACTTCAGCAACGGGGCGGAGCCGGTGCGCATCTGGGTGGAGCAGCGGCACACGCGCGCGGCGCCCGGGGGCCTGGGCGGGGCGAAGGCGGCGGCCAACTACGCGGCGAGCCTCCAGGCGTCGGTGGAGGCCAAGAAGCGCGGGTATGCGCAGGTGCTGTGGCTGGACGCGCTGGAGCACCGCTACATCGAGGAGGTGGGAACGATGAACCTCTTCGTGCGCATCGGGGAGGAGATCATCACCCCGCCCCTGGATGGGACGTTCCTGCCGGGCATCACGCGGGAGAGCGCGCTGACGCTCTTGCGCGACTGGGGCATGAAGGTGAGCGAGCGCAAGCTGTCCATCGACGAGCTGCGCGAGGCGCACGGCGAGGGGGCGCTGCACGAGGTGTTCGGCACGGGGACGGCGGCGGTGATTTCGCCGGTGGGCGGACTGGGCTTCGAGGAGGGCGAGCTGAAGATCGGCCAGGGCCGGGTGGGCGAGGTGTCCCAGCGGCTGTACCACGCGCTCACGGGCATCCAGTACGGCACGCAGCCGGACCGGCACGGGTGGATGACGGTCATCGGGTAGGACGCCGGAGCGCCCCGGGGCGTGCTATCCCCGGAGCATGAACCCGGACGTGCTGCTGGAGACGCGCGGGCCCCTGGCCCTGGTGACCCTCAACCGCCCCAAGGCGCACAACGCGCTCGACCTGGGGATGATCCGCGCGCTGCACCCGGCGCTCGAGGAGTGGGCGGGGCGCCCCGAGGTGAAGGCGGTGGTGGTGCGCGGCGCGGGGGGCCGGGCGTTCTGCGCGGGTGGGGACGTGCGGGCCGTGGCCGGCACGCTGGACACGCCCGTGCCCGGGGAGCAGGAGCCGCTCTCGCGCGCCTTCTTCCGCGAGGAGTACCGGCTCAACCAGCTCATCCACCACTACCCCAAGCCCTACGTGGCGCTGGTGGATGGCATCTGCATGGGCGGGGGACTCGGGCTGAGCCGGCATGGCTCGCACCGCGTCGTCACCGAGCGGCTGCTCCTGGCCATGCCGGAGACGGGCATTGGCCTGTTTCCCGACGTGGGCGGGGGCTGGTTCCTGCCGCGCTTTCCGGGCGAGTCGGGCACGTACCTGGGACTGACGGGCAACCGGTGCGGCGCGGCGGACGCGCTGTGGCTCGGGTACGCGACCTGTCGCGTGAAGCATGAGCGGCTGGACGCCGTGGTGGAGGCGCTCGCGGCGGCGGACTGGGGCGGCGGGCCGGCGCGCGCGGTGGTGGACCGGGTGCTGGCGGACTTCACCTCGGAGCCGGGGCCCTCGCCGCTCGCGGCCCACGCGCGGGAGATCGACCGGTGCTTCGCGAGCACCCGGGTGGAGGAGATCCTCGAGGCGCTCGCGGCCGAGGGCACGCCGTGGGCGGAGGAGACGCGCGCCACGCTCGGGCGCATGTCGCCCACGAGCCTCAAGGTGACGCTGCGCCAGCTGAGGCTCGGCCGGTTCATGTCCTACGACGAGGTGGCGGCGATGGAGTACCGGCTGAGCCAGCGCTTCATGACGGTGCCGGACTTCCGCGAGGGCATCCGCGCGGTGCTCGTGGACAAGGATCAGAAGCCCCGGTGGAACCCGCCCACGCTCGCCGAGGTGCGGGACGAGGACGTGGAGGCGTTCTTCGCGCCGCTCGCACCGGGGGCGTAATCGCCTCAGTAGCCGAGATCGAGCTCCTGCGCCTCGGCGGCCAGTTCCTTCAGGACCTGCTCCTGACGCCGCTCTTCCTCGCGTTTGAAGGCGAGCAGGTCCTCGAAGCGGATGCGGCGGTGGGTGCCCGTCTTGTGGAAGGGGATCTTCCCCTGGTCGAGCAGTCCGATGAGGTACGGCCGCGACACGTTCAGCAGGTTGGCGGCCTCCTGGGTCGTGAGCTCCGCGTGAATCGGAACGAGGGTCACCGCGTTCCCCCGCGCCATCTGCTCCAGCACCCGGACGAGCAACACGAGCGCGCCCCGAGGAACGGTCACGGCTTCCTTCACCCGGGGATCCTCGGGCCGTAGCGTCACGTGGGAAGCGCCCCGCTTGGACGCCTTGAGCAAGGGGGACAGGAGCCGGGCCGCCTGCGCGGCCTCCTGGGCCTCGGCCTCACTGGGAGGCACCACATCCATCAAATCCAGCGCGGTTCCCATCTCTCCACTCCCTTCATATTGGCGAGTACCCCTCCTTGGGGTCCGTCAATCGCACTGCGGACATCAAGGTGCACCTTGAGGTCACCTTGAGATGCACCTCAAGGTGCACCTTACATATATATCCGCATTATTCGAAGCAAACGCAACGGCCTTGTGCTAGGAATCCGGGCGAAGCTCGGGAAGTGAAGCTCAGGGAACGAGCGGGCAGCCATAGACCAGCGCTAGACACCCATTCAATCACTGGGTAACTTGGCAAGTCATCTGCGCCTTGACTACGCCGAAGGTTCATCGACATGCCGTTCATCGTTGTCTATGACGCGTGTGTGCTCTACCCAGCACCGCTCCGGGATCTTCTCGTCCGGCTGGGACTGTCCGGTCTTTGCCAAGCCAAGTGGACACGACGGATCCTGGACGAATGCTTTCATGGCATCGCGAGGCAGCGTCCTGACCTGAAACCCCAGCAACTCGCGCGGAGCCGACAGCGGTTGGAAACCGCTATTCTGGATGTCCATGTGGAGGGGTACGAGGATCTCATCGAAAGCATTCACGGTCTGCCCGATGTGGACGACCGCCATGTCGTCGCTGCGGCTATCCGGTGTGGTGCTCAAGTCATCGTCACCTCCAACCTCAAGGACTTCCCCGCTCCCGTCCTCGACCGTTACGGCATGGAGGCGCAACATCCCGACGACTTCGTCCGCAATCTCATCGGCTTGGATGAGGCCACGGTCGTCCAGATCATCCGGACACAAGCCGCGATCTTGAACGCGCCCCCGAAAACCCCCGCCGACATCCTGGAGCGACTCCACGACAATGGCCTGCCCGTCTCCGCCGCCAGACTCAAGCAACTGCTCGGTGTCTGACCGGGACTCCGTGACAGAGCGCGTTACACGATGGGAATCCGCGTCGCCCGGCCTCCCCGGGTAGGCTGCGCCGCACCTTCATGGACTCCGCTTCTGCCTCCCTGCGCAGCGTGCTCGCGCTGCTGCGGCGCAATGCCGACTACCGCCGCCTCTTCCTCGCCACCGTCGTGTCGATGCTCGGCGATTGGTTCGCCTTCGTGGCCATCAGCGGCTTCGTCACCGAGACCACCGGCCACCTGAGCGCCTCGGCCGCCGTCTACGCCGCCAGCGTCCTGCCGGCGAGCCTCCTGTCCCCCTTCGCCGGCCTGCTCGCGGACCGCATGGACCGCCAGCGCCTCATGGTCACCGTGGACCTGGTGCGCGTACTTCCCGCGCTCGGCATGCTCGCCGCCCTCCTCTGGCGCGCGCCCCTGCTCGCGCTCGTGTGCGTCGCCCTGCTCGCCGCGCTCTCCGCCTTCTTCGACCCCGTCGCCGAGGCCTCCGTCCCCAACGTCGTCTCCCCCGAGGAGCTCCCCGTCGCCCAGGCCGCGCTCGGCAGCGTCTGGGGCAGCATGCTCTTCGTCGGCGCCGCGCTCGGCGGCCTCGCCACGCTCGCCTTCGGCCGCGAGGTGAGCATCGTCCTCAACGCCGCCACCTTCCTGCTCTCCGCCTGGCTCGTGCGCGGCATCCGCCGCTCCTTCCAGCGTCCTCCCTCCTCCGACTCCCCCGCCGCCGACACCGGCACCTGGCGCCAGCTCCACGAGGCCTGGACGTTCGCCCGCCGCCACCCCATCTCCCTCTCCCTGCTCACCACCAAGGTGGGCGTGGGCCTGGGCAATGGACTCGTGGGGCTCTTGCCCGCGTTCGCCGCGCGCAACTTCGGCTCCGGGGACGAGGGCGTGGGGCTGCTGCTGTCCGCGCGGGGCCTCGGCGCGCTCATCGGCCCCTTCCTCGGCCAGCGCTGGGTGCGCGGGGATGATCGCCGCCTGTTCCTCGCGTGCGGCGTCTCGATGATCACCTACGGGCTCGCCTATCTCCTGCTGCCCGCCGCGCCCTCGATCCTGCTCGCCGCGGGGTGCGTGCTGCTCGCGCACCTGGGCGGCGGCGCGCAGTGGACGCTCTCCACCTACGGCCTCCAGGTGTCCACGCCGGATCGGCTGCGCGGGCGCATCATGGGCCTGGACTTCGGCCTCGCCACCCTGGGCATCGGCGTGTCCGCGCTCACCGCCAGCGTCGCCGCCGAGGCCGTGGGCCTCACCCGCGCCGCCTGGGGACTCGCCGGAGTGTCCCTGCTCTACGGCGCCGTCTGGCTGTGGAAGACCCGCCGGCTGTGGCGCGGCCGGCCCGATGTGCTCGCCACCTCCCGCCCCGAGGAGTGAACGGATGCCTGAACGCACCGAGGGGGCTGGAGCGCGTGTGGCTCCAACCCCCTCGGGGAACGACCGTCAGCTCGGGCTCAAGGCGTCTGCGCGGGAGGAGCCTCGGCGGGCGCGCCCTCCTGCTGAGGAGCCACCCGGTAGCCCTGGCGCGGCGGCATGTAGTCCAGACGCCCGGTGCCCCGGTTGTCGCCGCCGTAGCCCTCGGCGCAGGAGTACTCCACCGTGCGCGAGCTGATCAGGAAGGGCACCAGCGTGGAGAACGCCGCCGCACAGGAGGCGCTGGCGAGCGTATTCACGGCGGGATCATTGGAGGAGCCCCCGCACGCCAGTCCGCCCACGATGCCGCCCGCCACCCCCAGGCCCGCGTTGATGAGCCAGTCCGTGCCACTCATCCTGCTCTCCACCATGGACAGGCTCTCGCACTCGCGCCCCGCGGGGCCGGAGAGCGGCACGAGGCCACCAATCGTGAACCACTGGCGATCCGTGTACGCGGGCCCCTCGGGACGGGCCTGACTGACGACCTTCGTGGTGTAGCAGCCCACCTGGCTCGTCATCACGGCGACCACGGCGACCACGGTTCCAAGACGCTTCGACATCGTGTGTTCCCCCTCGGGAGTAGACGTGCGGCGCAATCGCGCACGGGCCCTCCGAACGAAAGGATTAATTGAATATTCACCCCTCGCGCTAGCCCCTTCGGTGGGATTGCGCCACCAACCCATCGATGGCCGTCACGATGAAGCCCATGACCACCAGGAAGATGCCCGCGTCGAAGAGGACGGAGGTGTGGAATTCCAGCGTGCCGAAGTGCGTCACGGCGCCACCCGGGCGCGGGTAGTGCGTCACCGGCGCGGCCCCCCACAGGAGCGGCCCGAAGGCCACGCCCAACAGCAGCAGCAGGCCCACGCCGGCCACCTGGGGCGCGTAGCGCACGCCGGGCAGACGCCGCGCCTCTTGCCTCCCGCTCGCCACGTACTGCAACAGCACCGCGAGCGCCCCCAGCACGCCCGCGCCGAAGCTGTCCCCGGCCTCCACATAGCCCTTGAGCCACACCGCCACCGCCACCACCAGCGCGGGCAGCAACACCACCCGGGACGTGGTGGGGATGAAGGATTTCATTCCGCGCGCTCCCCGGTGAGCAGGTGGATGATGCCCAGGAGCACCACCACCATCACCGACGTCTCACCCACCGTGTCCAGCCCCCGGAAGTCGGTGATGATGGCCGACACCACGTCCCGGGCGTGCGCCGCCTCCGTCCACGCCACGTGCGCGCCCACCACGCGCGTCTCGCGCAGGTGCGTCAGCGCGTTCCACGACGTCGCCATGGCGCTCGCCCCCGCCACGCCCGCGAACACCCAGTCGCGCCAGCGCGTGCGCGTGGCCTCCACCTGCGCGCGCTCCTGGCTGTGGCGCGGCAGCCGCGAGAGCAGCGCGAGGAAGAGCAGCGTGAAGGTCGTCTCCACCAGCACCGCGGTGAAGGCCACGTCCGGCGCCGCCGCGAAGGCGAACACCGCCGCGAGGCTGAAGCCCACGCACGACAGCAACATCACCAGGTGCAGGTGGTTGGCCGCGCGCAGCGTCGCCACGGCCGCGCCCGCGGCGATGAGCAGCCCGAGCACCAGCGGCGCGTCCGCGAGCCCCACCCCCGGCCCCCACGAGAAGAGCGGCCCTTGGCCCGGCGTGAACACCAGCGCCGCCGCGCCGAGCAGCCCCGCGGGCACCAGCACCGCCGCCACCCGGTCCCTCAAGTCGCGCACCTCCAACCGCCGCAGCCCGTCCGACAGCGCGTCCGCGCCCGCGAGCAGCGCGCCATAGGCCCGCTCCACGCCCACCTGGGACGCCGCGCGCGTGAGCGCCTCCAGCGGGGCCTCCCACCGCCGGCGCGTGACGAGCACCCCCGCCCCCAGCACCCACGCGCCCAGCGCGAGCAGGTTCTCCGCCCGCGCATCCAGGTGGTAGGCGAGCGCGAGCGGCGCCGGGTGCCCGAGCATCTCCCCCTCCGCCGCGTCCGCCAGCGCGTTGAGCGGCCCGAGCCACACGCCGCCCAGCAGCACCCCCGCCCCCAGCACCCCCACCGGCGCCACGAGCCCCCACGAGGCATGGCCCCCGGCCCCGCGCGGCGCGCCCAGGAAGAGGCCCGTCCACAGCCGCCCGGTGTACGCGAGCGTCAGCGCCGCGCCGAGCACCCCCGCCGCGCACCACGCCCCGCCCCGCTCCACGAGCGCGCGGAAGAAGAGCTCGTCCTTGAAGAAGCCCAGCGTGAGCGGCAGCCCGGCGAGCCCCGCGGCCGCCACGGCGCTCGCGCCCGCGAGCCCCGGCAGCGCTCGCCACAGGCCCCCCACCTTGTCGAGCGACTCCTCGCCGGTGGCGTGGGTGACGGCGCCCACGGTGAGGAAGAGCGCCGCCTTGCACAGGCCATGGGCCAGCACGTAGAGCGGAGCGCCCGCGCCGCCCAGCCCCACCAGCACGAGCACGTAGCCGTACTGGGCGATGGTGGAGTACGCCAACACGCGCTTGAAGCGCCACGCGCACAGCGAGAAGAGGCTGCCCACGAGCATGGAGACGAGCCCCACCCCCGCGAGCCCCTGGAGCAGCGCGGGCGCGAGGGCGAAGACGGGCAGGAAGCGCTGGAGGACGAAGACGCCCGCGGCCACCATCGCCGCCGAGTGCAAGTAGGCGGACACGGGCGTGGGGGCCGCCATGGCGCGCGGCAGCCAGAAGTGCAGGGGCACCTGGGCGCTCTTGGCCAGGGCCCCCACCGCCACGCAGCCCAGCGCCACGGTGAGGCGGGAGCCTCCGGGAGCGCGCGCGGCGAGCCCGGACAGCTCGAAGGTGCCGCACGCGAGCCCCAGCGACACCACCCCCGCCAGCAGCACCACCGAGGTGCCCCCGGTGACGACGAGCGCCATGAGCGCCGCCGAGCGCGAGCCGGTGCGCTCCCGGTCGTAGCCGATGAGGAAGTAGCTGGCCACCGTCGTCAGGTCCAACGCGATGACGAGCAGCAGCGCGTCCCGCGCCATGACCAGGAGCAGCATGGCCCCCATGAAGGCGAGCACCCACGCGTACAGGCGCACCTCGTCGCGGCGCGGCCGGTGGCGCTCCTCGAGGTAGTGCGGCAGGTAGGCGCACGCGTAGACGAGCACGAGCAGGCCCACGCCCAGCACCAACGTGCCATAGAGGAAGGACAGCCCATCCAGCGCGAGCGACAGGTGCACGTTCCACGTGGGAATCCACGCGAACGACACCCCGGCGAAGCCCGCCGCGCGCGCCCGGAGCAAGGCGCCCAGGGCCGCCGCCGAGCAGAGCGCGCCCACCGGCCCCGCCCAGGACGGGCGCCACGCGCCCACCGCGAGCACCAGGGCCACGCCCGGCAGGACGAGCAACAACGGAAGGACGACGGTCATCTCGGGCCCGGAAGAAGGAGGGCCCCGAGGTTAGGCGCCCGGGCGCCTCGCGAGCGGCACATCTCCGGACGCGCGTGCGCTGGTGGACAGCGCCTGGGCGCGCGCGGCCGGCTGGAGCGACTCGGCCAGCAGGTGCAGCATCCTCAACTGCGAGGCGCTCAGCCCGCGCACCGCGTGCACCAGCCGGCGCAGCGCCGGCGAGGACGCCCCCAGCCCCAACAGCTCGTCCGAGTCGATTCCCAACTCCAGGCACAACCGCCGCAGCGCGAGGATGCTCGGCAGACGCTCGCCCCGCTCGATGCGGCCGTACTCCGCGGGCGCCAGCCCCACCCGGCGCGCCACCTGCGCCTGGGTCAGCGCCGCGCGCACCCTCACGGCATGCAACCGCGCACCGAGGGCCCTCACCAAGGGACGTTCAACTCGAACCGGGAGCCTGGGCATGACGAGACGGCCTCCTCGCGCGGGAGCGGACAGGGCGACGGGAACCCTCTCACCTTACTGACTTGTTACATCCTGTCAATGCGCTCTACCCATTTCCGGAGTTGACCCAACCCTCTCCCCCTTCCGAGGTATGGTGCCGCCCCGCCCGCCCGCACGCCGACCCGACCCCGGAGGTCATCGCCCCGCCTCCCCTCCTCCCAGCAGGCCCTCCCGGCACACCTCTGTAGGGCCTTGTGGGTGCGAGCCCACCGGACACCGGGTGAACGAGGGGGGGTGTCCAGTTGAGGGCCCCGCACCTATCTTGCGGCGCCTCGTCACCGAGCCGGAGGACACTTCCGCATGCACAATGACTCTCTCGCCGCCGCGTCCCACCCGGACCGGGCTTCCACCGAGTCGCAGCGCCTTCCGCCCTTCTCCGACGGGGTGACGCTCGTGGTCACCCAGGCCTTCGGCCCGGGGGGCGACAACCTGGTGGGGTTCTCCGACGTGCGCTTCAACGGCTACCCGGCCATCACCGTGCTCGTGCGCACGCCCGAGGGCCGCGAGGGACTCGTGCACCTGTCCCCCATCCACGGCGACACGCGCCGCCAGGGCTTCACCAGCATCACCGACGGCACCCGCTGCACCCTCTTGTGCCCCGTCACCCGGCGCCCCCTGGAGCGGCTGGGCGCCGTGGACGATGGCAGCGGCGCCGTCTACCACGCGCTCTACCTCACGCCCCGGCTGTCCAGCGGCCACGCCATCGCCATCTCGGACATCTGGGGCCACTTCAACTCGCGCCTCGTGGATGACGAGGCCGCCATCTCCTACTGGGCCCAGGACAACTGACGCCTCTTCAGAGCCTCCTCAGAAGCCGCCCGGCTCGCGCGGCGGCGGCGGGGGCGCCACCGGCTCCGGCTCCGGCATGAGCCGGCTCAGCTCGTCCGCCATCATGCCCAGCTGCATCGCCGTGGCCGACACGTCCGAGCCCATGCGCACGTACGTGTCCACCAGCTCCAAGAGCGACGCGCACCCCTGGGAGATGTGCGTCGTCTGCTCCGCCTGACGGTCCGCCTCGCTGGAGCTCTTCTCCATCAACTTCTGGTTCTGCAGCACCGTCTCGCGGATGGAGCGCAGCGTGGTGCGCGCCGACTCGAGCACCGGCGTGAAGCGCCCGGCCGTCTCGCGGATGTGCCCCACCGCGTGCAGCGTCTCGGACATCTGCCGCGTGACGCCCCCCACCACCTCGCCAATGCGCTGCGAGCTGCGGCCCGACTCGGCCGCGAGCTTGCCCACCTCGCGCGCCACCACCGCGAAGCCCCGGCCATGCTCGCCCGCGCGCGCCGCTTCAATCCCCGCGTTGAGCGCCAGCATGTTCGTCGCCGCCGCCATCTCCTGGATGGTCTCCACGAAGCCGTTGATGCGGTCCGCGCTCTCCTCCAGCTTCTGCACGCTCAGCGCGCTGCGGCCCACCGCCTGGCCAATGGCCGACAGGCTCGTCTCCATGCCGCTCACCAGCACGTCCACCTCGCCCGTGTAGCGCTGGGCCTCCTCGGCCTGGGTGGCGCTCACGCGCGAGTGGCGGAAGAGCGCCCCGGCCGCGCTCGCCATCTGCTCGCTCGCCGCGGAGATGCGCAGCGCCGCGGTGCGCACCAGCGCCGCCTGGTTGCTCATCTCCGCGAGCGTCGTGGACAGCGTCTGCGCCGAGCCCGCCAGCGTGCGCCCCGTCTGGAACACCCTGCCGCGCGACTCCTCCAGCTCCGCCAGCGCGCGCTTCATGTCCCGCCGCAGGTAGAACTGGCGGATCTGCCCGCGGTGCAGCGCCTCGAGCAGCAGCACCACGCCGAGCGCGCCCGCCAGGAGCGTCAGGTCCAACACGAGCGAGGCGCCAAAGGACATCGACGAGCCCATGGCGTCGAGCAACAGGTGCCCCGCGGCCAGGAGCGCGTAGTAGCCGTAGCGCCCCCCGCGGCCCACCGGCAGCACCGACGGCCCGGTGAGCACGTTCAAGAGCACCATCACCCCGTGGTAGAGCGAGCCCGCCGTGCCGATGCGGTAGAAGGTCCACTCGTTGCCGATGGCGAAGAGCGCCGTGGCCCAGAAGATGGCGGGCGGCAGCGCCTCGCGGCTGAGCAGCCCGCGCACCGACCACATCACCAGCGGCACCAGCGCCCAGGGCAGGCGCGCCAGGGCCAGCATCGACAGGGGCCGCCCACCGCCCAGGCCCGCCCAGGCGTGCAGCACATCGAGGGAAAACAACACGGCCGTCGCCGCCACGGCGATGACCGACAGCTGCCGCAGTCGGGCCGGGCCACGCGTCAGCAGGAAGTCCTCGTAGGTCTCCTGCATCGGTTCAGGGCGGGGGAGGGTGTCCATAGGAGCTGCCCCGGACCGCGTCAGCCGCGCATCCGGAAACCCCACCGTATCAGACGTGGACCGCCTCCCGTCGGCGCCATTCGCTCGCCCGTCCGCCCACCCACGGGAAGAGCACCCGCCAGGGGGCTCCCCAGGCCCACGGGCCCCCCCTCCCGGTGGGCGCTACGGCTCACTCGTGGTGCTGAACCATTCCCGTCCCGAGTCCCCCCGGCCGGACGCCCCCTTGCCCGAGCTCGGATGGGGTCCGCTCTCCCAGGCGGAGTCCTCGCCCTCGCCAGGGGGCACCTCCGTCGTCTCCAGGGCCACGTCCAGCAGGGCCACCAGGAGTCCCAGAAGACTCACCCCCGCCACCACCAGCTTCATCCTCCGCCGGCGCATCCGCTCGCGCTGCCAGTGCAGCCGCGCCGAGGGAAGCACGATGAGCTTTCCGGGGGGGCGAGAGGACATACGGCAAGTGTAGCCCAGGACCGGAGGGGTGCCGACAGACGGGCCACTCTTTTCCAGTGGGCCGCGCTCCGCATCCGCCACATCTTGAACAACGTGACGATGAACCTGGACCTCTTCCCCCCTCGGCCCCCCGCCACCCGCCCCCTCGAGCGGCTGCTCGAGGTGAGCCGCATCTACCTGGAGCCCGAGGTCGAGGAGCACCCCCGCGGCCGCGACATCCTCGCCCGCTTTCCCGACGCCGAGCGCGTGCCGGTGCGCTCGCACTGGAACATCCCCGGCCTGTACGGCAACGCGGGCAATGTCGAGGCGTGGAACCGCATCAAGGGCAGCACGCTCGTGCTGGGGCTCAAGAAGACGATGCGCTTCGAGGAGAACGGGCGCAGCGCGGACTATCTGCCCCCCTCGGCCGCCAACGGCTGCGTCATGGCGTGCGCGTACTGCTACGTGCCGCGGCACAAGGGCTACGCCAACCCCGTCACCGTCTTCGTCAACATCGACCAGATTCAAGCCGCCATCCGCCGCCACGCGCAGCGGCTCGGGCCCAAGCGCGAGCCCAACCCCGTGGACCCGCGCTACTGGGTCTACGACATCGGGTGCAACAGCGACTGCTCGGCCGATGCGGCCCTGAGCGACAACGTGAAGGACCTGGTGCGGCTGTTCACCACGCTGCCCAACGCCATGGGCTCCTTCGCCACCAAGCTCGTCAACCGCGAGCTGCTCGGCTACGCGCCCCGGGGCAAGACGCGCATCCGCTTCAGCCTCATGCCCCACGCCCAGGCGAAGCTGCTCGACGTGCGCACCAGCCCCATCGCCGAGCGCATCGCCGCCATCGACGAGTTCGTGGCCGCCGGCTACGAGGTGCACCTGAACTTCTCCCCCGTGGTCATCACCGAGGGCTGGCAGGAGGCCTATGACGCGCTCTTCCAACAGGTGGACGCGGCCCTCGGCGACAAGGCCCGCGCCCAGCTGGCGTGCGAAATCATCTTCCTCACCCACAACGAGCGGCTGCACGAGGTGAACCTGGGCTGGCACCCCAAGGCCGAGGAGGTGCTGTGGCGGCCGGAGCTGCAGGAGGCCAAGGTGTCTCAGGGAGGAGGCGCCAACGTGCGCTACCGCACCGGGCTCAAGGGCGCACTGGTGCGCGAGTTGCGCGAGCTGCTCGAGCGGCGCCTGCCCTACTGCCGCGTGCGCTACGCGTTCTGAAGCCCACGCGCGCGCGCCGGGCCTTCAGTCGCCCTCGGTCCAGGACAGGAGGAACTCGCAGGAGAAGGAGTTCACGCGCCGGCCCTCGATGCGCACGCCGCGCGCGCCGGCCTTCTTGAGCAACGCCTCGAGCAGCCCCTCGAGGTAGGCGCACGGCAGCACGTCGCGCGAGAAGTTCACCCGGGCGCGCGTGGGCCCCAGCGCCGTCACCGACAGCGGGCCGCCCTTGGGCGAGAGCATCTGGTAGGCCATGGGCAGGTTCTCGAGCACCCGCCGCGGCGTGCCCGAGGCGAGCACGTCCATCGCCTTGCCCGCCGGACTCTTCAGGAACGCCGCCGTGCCCAGATGCCCCAGCATCCGCAGCGTCTCCTGCCCCTCACACCCCCGCTCCTCCATCAGCCACGCCGCCCGCCGCACCATCCGCAGGAAGTCCACCGCCGGGTAGGCGAAGAAGTCCACGAAGTCGCGCTCGCCGGAGACCTCCTCCAGGCACGCCTCCATCGCCGCCTCGCCCAGGAGCGTCAGCATCGCGTCCTGCAGGCTGCGAAAGAACATGCCCCGCAGGGTGTCCTCGGGCCCCAGCCACGTGAGCAGGTGTCCCAGCTCCGCTCCGGTCTGAACCCTGTACGCCTCAGCTCCGAGACCGCTCATCGCGTGGACCCTCCCCAGGCCGTCCTCCAGCCAGACCGCTCCTTGACTGGTGACGACGGACCCCGCTCAGTCATTGACCGACAAATCCTGTCACACCTGAACGTCCAGGTAAAACCGTTCATCCCGACCCATTAGCCTGACACGTATCAACCCCAGCCAACGCGTCGGCCATGTCCTCCACTGTCAGTGAAACAGGACGCCCACGTCGTGCTGACACGATCCCGCAAGATGGGAAAACCCGAGGAGGGGTGGAGAGGGGTGTACCTCCCACCCTTGGAGCGGGCCGCCGGGGCGGGAAGCAGGCGGGGCGCCACGGGCGGAGTCTGGGTGGAGTGCCCCGGACGACTTCCTCCCGGCGGCGATCATCCCCAGGGTGTGGGGGGGAGAGACCCATGGCGAACTCGGACACGCAGGCGGAGATGACGTACCGGACCCTGGGGCGCACCGGGGAGAGGGTGTCGGCGATCGGCATCGGGGGCTGGCACCTCGGGCTGCCCCAGGTGGACGAGAAGCTGGCGCTGCGCATCGTGCGCACGGCGATCGACCGCGGCATCAACTTCATGGACAACTGCTGGGACTACAACGAGGGCCTGAGCGAGCTGCGCATGGGCAAGGCGCTCCAGGAGGGCTACCGGCACAAGGTCTTCCTGATGACGAAGATCGACGGCCGCACGAAGAAGGAGGCCGCGCGGCAGTTGGAGCACTCGCTGGAGCGGCTGCAGACGGACTGCATCGACCTGGTGCAGCACCATGAAATCCTGCGCTTCGAGGATCCGGATCGCATCTTCCGCGAGGGCGGCGCGCAGGAGGCGCTGCTCGAGGCGAAACAGGCCGGCAAGCTGCGCTACATCGGCTTCACGGGGCACAAGGATCCACGCATCCACCTGGCCATGCTGGAGCTGGCGCGCGAGCGCGGCTTCACGTTCGACGCGGTGCAGCTGCCGCTCAACCTCATGGACGCGCACTTCCGCAGCTTCGCCCGGCTCGTGGTACCGGAGCTGGTGAAGGACGGCATCGGCGTGCTCGCGATGAAGACGCTGGCCAACGGCGCCATCCTGCGCTCCAAGACGGTGACGCCCATCGAGTGCCTGCACTACGCGCTGAACCTGCCCACCTCCGTGGTCATCACGGGCGTGGACCGCATGGAGATTCTGGAGCAGGCCTTCGAGGCGGTGCGCACCTTCAAGCCCTTGAGCGACGAAGCGTTGCAGGCGCTCCTGGCCAGGACGCGCACGGCGGCGATGCGGGGCGAGTTCGAGCCGTTCAAGACGTCGTCCATCTACGATGGCACGGCGACCAACCCCCAGTGGCTCGGCGAGGAGCCCGAGGAGTTGCAGTCACAGATGCAGGCGTGAGGAAGCACCGAGGCGCGGGTTGGGACATGCTCCAAGGGAATGAGCAGAGTCCCCACCCCGCCACGCCTGACCCTGGCCTTGAGCTTCACGCTCCTGTTCGCCGCGTGCGCCACCTCGCGGGCGCCCATCGATCAAGGAGGAGCCCGGCAGGGACCCGACACCTCCCATGTCCATCAACGTGGGAATGAATCCGCCAGCGTTCCTCGACAGCTCCAGCAACCTGGCATCAAGCAACAGGTGCTCCAGGAGTCGCTACAGGCGCGGATCCTGCCAGTGGGCATGCGTGAGTTGTCCGAGGGTCGCTGGCTGTTGCTCTTCCCTGCTCGCCCGCCCAATGCCGCTCTGGAGTTGCTGAGCCTGGAGGAGGTGCGCCCCTTCCTCACCATTTTCGCGGCACTGGGGCCTCGCCCTCGGCTGCATCTGTTGGAGTGGCCCGGAGCGAGCAAGATGGGCCAGGGCGCGGCGTCCCCGTGGGAGTCGAAGCTGCGCGAGGAATTCTTCTCCCGCGTCGGCCCCTCGCTGATTCCCCTACCCGAATCCCTGACGTCCAGCCGCCTCTTCCTCGCCCTCCAACTCTCCACCCGCTACATGGGCGAAGGGATCCGCGAGGCCGCCATCGCGCTCTTCACCTCTCCCGCGTTCGTCCTCAGCGTCTGCCTCTCCATCGCGGTGTACTTCGCCGCCTGGTTGGCTCCCGAGCCGTTGTTCTCCAAGGCATTCGCCGCGACCATGACCCTGCGCCTCTCCCTGGCAGTGGGTCTGGCAGAAGAGGGCCATGTCGCTCTGGCCAGCCTTCGCCTGTACCAGGAAGCACAAGCCGCGTCCTCGCCCCAGCAATTGGAGGCGGCCTCCGCACGCTTCGGCAAGTCCATGGGCGGCACATCCCTGCGGGTGCTGGTGACGGTGGCGACCCTCGGAGTGTCCAGGCTCATTCCCCAGGTGCCCGAGAGCGGAATCTGGCGACAACTGCCCCCAGTGACACCCGAAGGGCTCGTCCTCCTGGAGCAATCCGCTGCCACCGCGCAGGCAGCGTCGAATGGCACCCTCATCGTCTCCGGTGTGGCCGCAGGCACCGCCACCTACTCCATCCTCAGCGACGCGCCCAAGCCCTCCACGCGCTACGGCAAACCTCACACCCGAGAGAACCCGACCCACAACGAAGCCATCGAACGGGAATTGGCCTCCCGGGAGGCCGCCGGACATACGAGTCTGAGGAAGGATCGCGTTCAGAGAAACGCGGCGGGCAAGCGCGTCTACGATGATGCCCCCGTGGGGGAGGTTCGTTTCCGGAGACCGGATGCCTCCTCGGTGCGGCCGGATGGCGTGCGGCACAACACCAACTATATCTCCAACCCTCGGGACCTGAAGCGTGAGTTGGAGGCCTTCGACGCCATGAAGCGGGCGGCTCCAGAGGCCATTCACGAATTGTATATGCTCGACGGAACGCTGGTGAGCAGGTACGTCCCCGCCGGTATCGGCGTTCCCTAGAAAGAAGACCAGGACGAGGTATGGCACAGAGGGAAGAGGCCACGCAGTGGCAGAAGGCGCTCATCGAGGCATTCCACGCGGGCGACGAGGCCCGGGCACGAGCCCAGGTAACTCAGTTCGGCGCACGCAAAGCCAAGCCCGTGCTGGAGGCCATGTTGGAGAATCCGGATGCAGCCGTGCGACAGGCCGCGGCATTCGGTCTCAGCGAACTGGGCGGCGCCGCCAGCGTCAAGCTCCTCGAGCACCAGCTAGCCCTGGAGGAAGCACGGGGAAATCATGATGGGGCCGCCGTCGCGGAGGCGATCACCCAGGCGCTGGGACGCATCCAAGGAGCGAGCGCACGAGCGAGCCTCGCACGCAGGCTGGAGCGGTTGATCGCCTCGGACAGGCCAGAGCCCGCTGACTTGAACGATGTGGCCTGTGCCCTGTGGCGCAAACGGCACCCAGAGCTGATTCCCATCGTCCGACAGAGCCTGGAGAAGCTCGCGCATCCAGCTCCCACCGCCCTGCACGGTCTGCTCGTGCTGTTGGAGAAGCCTCCAACAGAACTTCGTCACTGGGCCGCAGATAACACCGTCCCTATCGAACTGAAGGGCGAGGTGCTCACGCTCCTCACTGAGGAGCTACCCGAGACGCTCGTCTCCACCCTGCCCGCGTTCATCTCCTCGGCCGAGTCCCTGATGGACACGGCCGTGAAACACAAAGGCCCCGCCTCGGCCTACTGCGTGGAGTTGTTCTCCCTGCTCCTCCTGAAGCCGGAGCATCTCTTCCCCATGCTCCCGGAGGTTGCCCTCAACAGGTTGCGTGACATGGCCCGGAAATGGGTCGCGGCGACGTCCTCTCTCAAGTGCTCCCTTCAGGCAGCTGTCCTGCTCAAGCACCTGGGCCACCCGGAGGATGCGGCGCTCCTCGAAGCGCACCGGCCAGCCGACCCCACCCTGGCCAAGGTCTTCGATGATGCGGCCCGGGCGCTGCACGGATAACCAGAGGAACCAGAGTTCGAACCGTTCAAGACGTCGTCCATCTACGATGGCACGGCGACCAACCCCCAGTGGCTGGGCGAGGAGCCCGAGGAGTTGCAGTCGCAGATGCAGGCGTGACCTCTCGCCAGGGCGTACGCTACGAGAGGTTGTCGAGCTTCTCGATCTCGCCCTCGGCGACCTCTCGGTACAACGGTACGACTTCCACGGCGAGCACGCCGCGCATCTGGTCGCGAGCCCCATCCAGGTCCCCTCTGTCTCGAAGCTGGTACATCCGGTGGAGTGCATCCACCAATCGATTCGAGCCCTCCGTGATGCGACGCCGGATCTCGTGGAGCAGAGCCGTGCCGTTCTCCACGCAGGAGAGGGCAGCGTCTGCATCTGCCTCGGAGATAGCTACCGTTGGTGCGGTGCGTTTGAGCAGGTCGCGTAAGGCATCGGTCAACTCCAGCACCTCCCCCCGTCGAACGCGGTTGTCGAGCACCCGTATCTCGTGCCAGTCACCTTCACCCTCACCTAGCGTCTCCATGCCAGCATCTCCCTTCACCTGCGGGGCCTACACTTGCGAATGGGCCATTCGTGCTGCCCCTCACAATACCGGAAGCAGTCGTCACATTTGCCAATCCATCCCGCGTTCTGACAGATGACGTAAGTCTTGATGCACCGTTGCTTCCACTCCGGAAGCTCTTCGTTGTTGGCGAAGTCGTCCTCCGTCGCCATGAGAATTGGCGGGTACTCATCAACCTTCGCCCCCGAACGTATCGCCTCCTCTATGTCCGAGGCCGTGGCGCCGCAGGCACCCACGGGGTCGTATGGGTGCTTCTTGATACAACAGGTCATTGTCTGGTCTCCGGGTCGGCAGTCGCTCGGGCTCATGGCAACGGACCCTGCCGAGCACCCCAAAGCGAGCACGCCCCAGAGCACAATCCCCTTGGGAAACCGGATGCAAGCCAAGTATTTCATTCCACGAGGCTAGGGAGTCCGAATGGGGGCTGCCAATCACGCCAAGGGCTCGGCGGATTGGCTGCTTCCAATCAACGCCCCGCTATGAATCGAGCCGCTTCCCACTCTCGCGGAACCAACAGCTCAATGCCCCATCCACCGCGTGGGTGAGCCCGGTGGGGCCGTGCGCGTCGAGGCCGGACGCGCGGGTTCCAGTGCCTTGGGGCCATCCGGCCGCGCCATGCGCACCCGCGTCATCGCCTCCACCAGCGACAGCCCGAGCAGCAGCGCCAGGAACAGCGCCGACACCGGAAACACCACCCGCCTCGCCCCCGGCTGCTCCACCAGGTGCATGAAGAACATCGCCACCAGCGCCGTCTTCCCCAGGGCGATCCCCAGCGCCACCGGCAGCGACCAGTGCCCCAGGTGCCCCCGCGTCCCCAACAGCCACGTCGCCACCGTCAGCACCACCAGCACGCCCCATATCCCCACGTAACCCCAGACGCTCTTCCTCCCGTGCTCCGCCATGGTGCCCTCCCCTCACTCCACCAGGTACAGCAGCGGATAGATGAACAGCCAGAACACATCCACGAGGTGCCAGTACAACCCGCCCACCTCCACCGGCACGTGGTACTCGGCCGTGTACCTCCCCACCAGCGCCCCCCACACCAGCCACCCCAACACGCTCAACCCCACCAGCATGTGCAGCGCGTGCAGCCCCGTGAGCAGGAAATACAGCGTGAAGAACAGGCTCCCTCCCCGCTCCGGCAGCTCCGTCAGCCGGTAGTACTCCCCGGGCAGCGCGCCCTCCGTCCAGTGCTTCCAGTACTCCCAGCCCTTGATGACGAGGAACCCCAGTCCCAGGCCCATCGCCGCCAGCAGCGCCACTCCCATCCAGAACGCCTTCCCGTTCCGGATGAAGTGCACCGCCAACGCCACGCACAGACTGCTCGTCACCAGCAGCAGCGTCTGCACCGTGGCCCACCCCGTCGCCAGGTGGTGGCTCGCCTCGATGAAGACCTCCGGGTAGTAATAGCGATACACCGCGTACCCGACGAACAGGTTCGCGAAGAGCAGCACCTCCGAGCCCAGGAAGATCCACATCCCCAGCTGCGCCGCCTGGCTCTGGTTCTCCCGGCTCCCGAAGTACTCCCGCCAGGGTGTCGTCTCAGAAGACATGCGGGGCCTCGGACACGGTGTAGTCGTGGACCTCGCGCTCGAAGCGCGGCGGCTCGCGGAAGTTGTGCGGCCCGGGCGGCGAGGCACTGAACCACTCGTACCCCCGCGAGCCCCAGGGATTCGCCGGACTCTCCTTCCCGTAGCGCAGCGACCACAACAAATAGATGCCAATCAGCCCGAAGCCGAACGCCAGCAGCGACGCGCCCGCCGTGCTCAGCACGTTCAGCCACTGCATCTCGCTCGGGTATTGGTAGTAGCGCCGCGGCATCCCCATGTTCCCCAGCAGGAACTGCGGCAGGAACGTCACGATGAAGCCGAAGATGATGGTGCACGCGGCCACGGACGCCCAGCGCTCGGGGTAGAGCCGTCCGAACATCTTCGGCCACCAGTAGTGCAGCGCCGCCAGGAAGGCCATCAGCACCGAGCCCACCATGATGTAATGGAAATGCGCCACGATGAAGTACGTGTCGTGCCAGTGCACGTCCAGCGACGTGGTCGCCACCGCCACCCCCGTCATCCCCCCGAACGTGAGCAGGAAGATGAAGCCCAGCACGTAGAGCAGCGGCACCTTCAAGTCGATCGCCCCCCCATACATCGTCGCCACCCAGTTGAAGATCTTGATGGCCGTGAAGATGGCCACCAGCATGCTCAACACCCCGAAGATGCCCGAGCCGAACGTGGACTGGCCCGACACGAACATGTGGTGCCCCCACGAGAAGAATCCCACGAAGGCAATCCCAAACGTGGACGCGGCGATCATCCGGTAACCGAAGATGTTCTTGCGGCTGAAGGCACACACCACTTCGGTGATGACGCCCATGGCCGGCAGCACCATGATGTAGACCGCCGGGTGCGAGTAGAACCAGAACATGTGCTGGAAGAGCACCGGATCTCCCCCGCGCGAGGGATCGAAGATGCCCACGCCCGCCACCCGCTCGAGCGCCACCAGCACCAGCACCATCGCGAGCACCGGCGTCGCCACCACCTGGATGACCGACGTGCCGTAGATGGCCCACACGAAGAGCGGAATGCGCGACCAGTGCATCCCCGGCGCCCTCAGCGTGTGCGTCGTGGTGATGAAGTTCAGCCCGGTGATGATGGTGGAGAAGCCGATGATGAACACGCCCAGCAGGATGGGTGTCACCGCCGTGGGCGACGTCGTGCTGTAGGGCGTGTAGAACGTCCACCCCGTGTCCGCCCCGCTCCACACCATGCCGAACAGCGTCAGCGCCGCCCCCGCCGCGTAGATGTACACCGACGCCAGGTTGAGCCTCGGAAACGCCACCTCCTTGGCCCCCAGCATCAGCGGCAGCACGAAGTTGCCGAACGCCGAGGGAATCGCCGGAATCATGAACAGCCACACCATCGTCACCCCGTGCAGGGTGAACACCCGGTTGTAGGTCATCGGGCCCATGATCGTCGGCCCGGGCGTGAGCAGCTCAATCCGCAGCAGCATCGCGAACACGCCGCCGAGCAGCAGCGCGAAGAGGACCAGCACCAGGAACATCACGCCAATCCGCTTGTGATCGCGCGTGAGCAGCCACGAGCGCACCGTCGTCTCGTGGTTGAGATAATCGGGCTCGGCCAGGCTACCTGCCGTCGATGGGTTCATACACGGGCCCTCCCGTCCCGATGCCGTCCCGCCGCGCCCCGCGCAGCGTCCGGATGTACTCGATGAGCGCCGCCACCTCCGCCGCCTCCAACTGCCCCTGGTACGACGGCATCACCAGCGCGTAGCCCTCCACCTGCTTCACCTGCGGCTTCATCATCGACTCGGTGAGGTACGCCTCGTCCGCCACCACCGTCCCGCCCCCCTCCAGCCGCTCCTCGCGCCGGTACAACCCCCACCACGTCGGCCCGATGTGCGGCGTGCCATCCACCGTGTGGCACCTCAAACACCCCTTCTCGGCCGCCACCCGCTCGCCCCGCTCCGCCAGCGTGCCCCGCTCCGCCGTCATCAACTCCCCATGCGGCGCCTCCGCCGAGTACTCCATCGCCAGCCGCGCGGGGACGAGCGGCTCCTCGCGCTCGGGCGCCCCAGGCGTCGCGTCCCGCCGCGCCACCGGGCCCCCGCTCTGCTCGCGCAGCCACGCCGCGTAGTCCTCCGGCGAGAGCGCCACGACCTCGGCCCACATCTCCGAGTGCTTCAGTCCGCAGTACTCCGCGCACATCACCCGGTAGCGGCCCGGCCGCGTCACCTCGAACCAGGTCTGGGTATAGGCCCCGGGCAGCGCGTCCTGCTTCACCCGGAACGCCGGCACGTAGAAGGAATGGATGACGTCCCGGCTGGTGAGCAGCAGCCGCACCGGCCGGCCCACCGGCACCCGCAGCACCCCAATGGAGTTGGGGCCCTCGGGATAGGTGAACTTCCACATCCACTGCTTGGCCACCACGTAGACGTCCATCGCCTCGGGCGGCGGTGTCTGCATGCGCACGAAGTCGTGGTAGCCGATGAAGAACCACGCGAGGAACACCGTGAGCGGCGCGCCCACGAAGAGCACCTCCCAGAAGAGCGACGTCTGCACCTTGCGCGTCGCCTGCGACTCCGAGCGCCGCCGGTAGCGGATGAGGAAGATCCCCGCCACCCCGAAGATGAGCGTGGCCATGAACATCGCCGTGCTCAGGATGACGTAGTGCAGGTGATCCACGTCCCGGGCGAACGTGGACGCCTGCTCCGGCAGGAAGAGCACCTGACGGAAGAACTCGTTCAACGTTCCGCCGTTGCCCGCGTCCACCACGCCCCCCACGTCCTCGCCCCCCGGCATCATGGGCTGCCTCCGTCGCGCCGCGCGCCGCCCACCACGCGCTCGATGCCCCACTCGATGGGCATGCGCACCACCCCCGCGTCCCGATCCACCCAGCCATACCCGTGCAGCCGCTCCTGCTGCGCGTTCGTCTCCTCGTAGGCCCGCGTGTCGAGCGGAAACGGCGCCGTGTTCACCAGGTTGATCTCCGGCTGCTTCAACGCCGCGGGCTCGGACGGGCCCTCGGGGTTGAGGTGCCCCTCGCGCCCCTGGAGCTGCTTCCACGTCACCCACACGAAGGCCGTGAAGATGAGCAGCGTCACCAGCAGCACCGCGCCCACCTGCCAGCCCTTCGTCGCGTCCTGATCGCGCTCGGACGTCTTCCACTCCCGCCGGGACTCGCCGCTCATTCGTCGTACCCCAGGGACTCGAGCAGGTGAGGGTCCCCCACCGGCATCGTGGCGTGCCCCCGCAGCCGCCACAGGGTGAAGGCCACCGCCGCGCCTCCCACGCCCAGCCACGCCGACACGTCCGCCCAGTGCAGCCGCGGCCCCTCGGGGCTCACCACCGGAATCACCAGCCACCACGTGTCCACCGCGTGCGCGCACAACAGCCACACCGCCAGCCCCGCCAGCGCCCGGCCGTGTTGTTTGAAGGGCCGCGACAGGAGCACGAAGAAGGGCAGCACGAAGCGCGAGCCCACCACCGCGAGCGCCACCGGCTCCCACGCCCCCGTCGCGCGCAGCACGTACCAGGGCACCTCGTGCGGCAGGTCGGCGATCCAGATGAGGAAGAACTGGCTGTAGGCCATGTAGGCCCAGAAGATGCTGAAGGCGAGGAGGAACTTGCCCAGGCTCGCCCGGTGCGAGTCATTGACGAGCTCGCCATACAACTGCGGCCCCCGCGCCAGCACCGTCGCCAGCGTCAGCATCGCCAGCGCCCCCACGAAGGCCCCGGAGAACCAATACAAGCCATACACCGTGGACACGAAGAGCGGCTCCAGGGACATGAGCCAGTCCAGCGACGCGAAGGACATGGCCAGCGCCACCCCCGGCAGCGCCCCCGCGCCCAGCCACCACTGCCATCGCGTGAGCCGGGGCTCGCCCGTCTCGTCCTGCCGGCGCGACCAGCGCAACAGCAGCTCGCTCACCGTGCTCCACACCGCGAAGTACAGCACCGCGCGCGCCCCCCAGAAGGGCAGGTTGAGCCACGGGCGCTTGTGCTCGAGCTTCTTCAAGTCCTCCTCGGACAGCGCGGGCGGCGGCCCGAGCCACGGGTAGAGCAGGTGCGCCCCGGCGAGCACGGGCACGAAGAGCAGCGCGAAGAGCGGCAGCGAGGCCGCCATCGTCTCCAGCATGCGGCGCAGCACCACCGGCCAACGCGCTCGCGACGCGTGCCACGCGCCCAGCAGCACCAGCGAGGCCACCGCCAGTCCCGCCCAGTACGCGAAGGCGAACAGGTACGCGAAGAGCGCGCGCCGGGTGTCCACCGCCCACCCCACACCCGTCACCCCGAGCCCCACCCCGCCCACCGCCGCCGCGGCCAGCATGGGCACTCGCCCACCCGTGAAGCGCTCCATCACCTTCATGGCGCGCCCTCCTGGAGCAGCCGCTCCCGCGCCTCGGGCGGCACGTCCCCGAGCCTCGCCCGCTGGCTCTCGCGCAGCGCCCGCATGTAGGCCACCACCGCCCAGCGCTGCACGGGCGTCAGCTTCTCCGCGTAGCCCGGCATCAGCCCATACCCCTCGCTGATCACGGCGTACACGTAGCCATCCGCGTACTCGGGCAAGTCCACCAGCGAGGGCGGCTCGCGCAGCCCCATGTTCCGCGCCACCTGGCTCACCCCGTCCCCGAGCACCCCGTGGCAGGCCGCGCAGTAAATCTCGTAGGAGCCCTGTCCGCCCTCGACGAACTCCCGCGTGAGCGCGAGCGGTATCTCCTCCACGTAGCCCGCGTCCGGGGCCTCGCGGCCGGTGAGGAAGCGCCGGGAGACGCCGCGCCGGCTCCTCGGCACCGTGTCCGGAGGCGGCTCACGCATCGTCCGTCCGTCCGCGAAGAAGGCGTTCTCCCGGAACGGCAGGCCCTTGGGCTGATCCTTCATCCCCGCCCACCCCTGGAAGTCCACCGAGCACCCCCCGAGCACCCCGGCCAGCAAGAGCCCTCCGAGCGCCCGCCTCATGCCGCCTCCTCCACCACCGCCGTGGTGCGCGCCGACAGCTCGCGCAGGTGGCCGAGCAGCACCTCTGTCTGGGCATGCTCGCGCGTGGTGACGCTCACCCAGAAGCCACCGGTGGACGCGCTGCGGAAGGACTCCAGCTCGAAGAGCGGGTGGTGCGGCCGGGGAAAGCGGAAGAGCACCATCAGCCCGAAGAAGAGCGTGAGCGAGGCGAAGAGCACCGTCGTCTCGAAGGTGATGGGAATGAAGGCCGGCCACGAGTGCGGAGGCCGGTTGCCCACGTTGAGGGGCCAGTCCACCGCGTTGGTCCACCACTGCACCCCATAGGCCAGCACCGCCCCGGACAGGCCCGCCAGCAGGGCGAAGGCGCGCAGGGGCGAGGGCTTCAACCCGAGCACCTCGTCCAATCCCTCCACCGGGTAGGGAGAGAAGGCATCCAGCGAGTCCGCCGCGCACCCGCGCTCGCGCAGCGCCGTGAGGGCCCGCTTCGCCTCCGCCCCCGAGCCGAACTCGCCCACCACCCAGTAGCGCATGGCTCAGGCCCCCTTCTCCGCCGTCAGCTCGTGGTGCAGCTCCTTCACCTCGCTGATGGACACGGGCGGGATGAACTTGAGGAAGAGCAGGAAGAGGAAGCCGAAGAAGCACATGGAGCCGCCCAGCAGTGACAGGTCCACCCACGTGGGCGAGTACGTGTGCCAACTGCCCGGCAGGAAGTCGCGCGAGAGCGAGGGCACGATGATGGTGAAGCGCTCGAGCCACATGCCCGCGTCGACGGCCAGCGAGACGAGCCACACCACCGCGAGGTTGCGGCGCAGCCGGGGGAACCAGAAGACGTGGGGCAGCACCACGTTGGCGAACATCTGGAACCAGAACAGGCCCGCCCACGTCCCCGAGCGCTTGAAGGCGGCGGCGGCCATCTCCTTCTCGTCGCCGCTGTACCAGGCGAAGAAGTTCTCCTGGAGGTAGCCGTAGGACACCATCATCCCCGTGGCCAGGAGCAGCTTGCACAGGATGTCCACGTGGCGCTCGGTGATGACGTGGCCGAGCCCCAGCGGGCCACGCGTGGGCAGCAGCAGCGTGAGCACCAGCGCGAGTCCGGAGAAGATGGCGCCCGCCACGAAGTAGGGCGGGAAGATGGTGGAGTGCCAGCCGGGCACCTGGGCGATGGCGAAGTCGAAGCTGACGATGGTGTGCACGCTGAGCACCAGCGGCGTGGCCAGCCCCGCGAGCAGCAGGTACGCCGTGCGCCAGTGGTGCCAGTGCCTCGCCGAGCCCGTCCACCCGAGGGACAACAGCCCGTACCAGAACTGCTGGCGCGGCGTGGTCGCCCGGTCGCGCGCCGTCGCGAGGTCCGGCAGGAGGCCCAGGAACCAGAAGAGCACCGACACGGTGAGGTACGTGGTGATGGCCACCACGTCCCACGGCAGCGAGCTCTTGAACTGCGGCCAGAGGCGCATGGTGCTCGGATAGGGGATGAGCCAGTAGGCCACCCAGGGCCGCCCCAGGTGCAGCAGGGGGAAGAGCCCCGCCTGCACCACGGCGAAGAGCGTCATCGCCTCGGCGAAGCGATTCACCGACGCGCGCCACTTCTGCTGGAAGAGCAACAGGATGGCGGAGATGAGCGTGCCCGCGTGGCCAAAGCCAATCCACCACACGAAGTCGATGATGCCGAAGGCCCACGCCACCGGGATGTTGTTGCCCCACGCCCCAATCCCTTGCACCAGCGTCACGGTAATCGCCGCGAGGAACAGCGCCGTGCCTCCCCCCGTTAGGCCAAGCAGCATCCACCAGCCCCGTCCCGCCGTGCCATACGTGGGCCGCAGGAGGGACTCGGTGAGGCGCTCGGGGCTCTGGCTCCCCTGGATGAGCGGCGCGGGGGCGAGCACCTCGCGCGGGGGCGTGGCGGGTGGCTCAGCCATGCTCCAGCTCCGGGTTGGGGTTGGTGATGCGCGCCAGGTAGGCGGTGCGTGGGCGGGTGCCCAGCTCGTGCAGCACCGCGTAGTGCCGCGCGTCCCGGTGCCGCCGCGCCACCTCCGACTCCCGCTCGTGCAGCGAGCCGAAGACGATGGCCTCGGTGGGGCACACCTGCGCGCACGCGGACTGGAGCGCCTGGGTGTCGATGGGCTTCTGCACCTTGCGCGCCTCGATGCGGGCCCGCTCAATCCGTTGCACGCAGTACGTGCACTTCTCCATGACGCCGCGCGAGCGCACCGTGACGTCCGGGTTGAGCCCCAGCTTCTCCACCTCCGTCACCTTCGGGCGGTACTCCAGGTAGTTGAAGCGGCGGACCTTGTATGGGCAGTTGTTGGAGCAGTACCGCGTGCCGACGCAGCGGTTGTAGACCATCTGGTTGAGGCCCTCGTCCGAGTGCACGGTGGCGTTCACCGGGCACACGTACTCGCACGGCGCCGCCTCGCAGTGCTGGCACATCATCGGCTGCGGCAGGGCGCGCGGAGAGGCGGGCGAGCCCTCGAAGTAGCGATCCACCCGCAGCCAGTGCATCTCCCGCCCCCGCGCCACCTGCTCGCGCCCCACCACCGGGATGTTGTTCTCCGCCTGGCACGCCACCACGCACGCCCCACAGCCGATGCACCGGTTCAGGTCCACCGCCATCGCCCACTGGTAGGGCTCGGTGTACTTGAACGGGTCGTACAGCTTCGCCACGTCTCCCTTGAGGTGCTTGAGGTACTCGGGCTTCTTCTTCTCGAAGGTGCCGAGCGTGTCCTGGAGCGCCACCTCCCGGCCCTCCATGGACCAGTGCTCCTGCACCGTCACGCACCCGCCCTCGCCCTCTCCTGGCTCCACCTGGAGCCCCCCCGTGAACCACGGCGCGTCCACGTGCCGCAGCAGCGAGGCATCCACTTCCAGCACCTCGTGCTCCGGCGCCGGGCCCTCGCGGCCCCAGCCCAGCTCCAGCGTCACCGTGTCGTCCGCGTGCCCCGGCAGCACGAACACCGGCGCCTCCAGCTGGCGGCCTCGCAGCACCAGCCGCACCGTGCCTCTCGGCGGAAGCTTCAGGCGCTCGGCCGTGGCCGGGCTCACCAGCGCCGCGTTGCCCCACGCCAGCATCGTCAGCGGATCCGGCATCTCCTGCAGCCAGGGGTTGGCGAAGAAGCGCCCGTCCTGGACCTTGTAGCCCGGCACCAGGTTCAGCTCGAGTCCCTCGGACGGCGCGCCCGCGAAGGCCCGTACGGCCGTCTCCACCGCGCCCGCGTCCACCGTCACCCCGAGCGCGGGCCGCGCCGTGTCCGGCACCGTGCCCACCGCCAGCGCCTGATCCCACGCCTCGTCGAAGGCCCCCCCCGGCCCTCCCCGCTCCCGCTCCCAGTGGCCCCGCACGAGCTGGTACGCCGTCCGCTCCGCCACTCCCGCGAAGGGCGCGAGCACATCCAGCTCCGTGAGCCCCTGGAAGAGCGGCTGGATGAGCGGCTGGATGATGCTCACCGTGCCATCCACCGCCCGCGCATCACCCCAGGACTCCAGCACGTGCGCCGCCGGGAGCACCCACGCGCACCGCTTCGCCGTGGCGTCCGCGCGGTACGCCCACGCCACCGCGTTCGGCACCTTCTCGAGCGCCGCCCCCAGCGTCACCCCCACCGGCGCCGTGGACACGGGGTCGAACGCCGTCACCACCAGCGTGTCCACCCGGCCCGCGAGCGCCGCTTCCGTGAGCACGCGCGGCACATCCAGCCCACTCGGGCCCGGCTCCACCCCGGGCTCCTGGTAGGTGACGAGCCGCCCCGCGCTGCCCAGGCGCGCGTTGAGCAGGTGGGCCAGCGCATGCACCCGCGGCGGCTGCCTCGGGCCCACCACCACCGCCGCGCGCTCTCCCGCTCGCACGAGGTCCTCCGCCACCGCGCGCACCTCGCGCGCCCGCTCCGGCCAGGGGGCGAGGCCTTCCCGGAAGCGCTCGAGCCTCGGCAGCCGTTGGGCCAGCGCCCCCAGCACCGCCACGGCGAAGCGCTCCACCTCCGAGGGCTTCATGCGCAGCCGGTGGTCCGCGTTCATCCCCGTCACGCTGAAGTGGCTCTCCGCCACGTACAGCCGGCCCATGCTCCCGCGCTCGGGGGTGCGCGAGCGGGCGTACTCCCGCGCCTCGCGCAGGCTCGCCGGGCCCTGCACGAGGAAGTCCGCGTCCAGCGACAACACCACCCGCGCCTCGTCGTGGCGCACGAGCGTCTCCACCGGGCGGCCGAAGGCCAGCCGCGCCCCCTCGTACACGTTGTCCCGTGAGAGCGCGTGGTACGTCTCCACGCGCGCCTTGGGAAAGCGCTGGCGGATGCGCTCCACCAGCTCGCGCCGCGTGGGCGAGGCCGAGGGCTCGAGCAACAGCCACAGCCCCTCACCGCCCACCGCCTCCAGGCGGCGCGCGTGCTCCGTCTGCGCGTCCTGGTAGGCCTTGAAGGAGCTCGGCGCGCCCCGGTGCGTCACGCCCCGCGTGCGAGACGGGTCATAGAGGTCCACGAGCAGCGCCTGGGCGTGGGGGTGGGTGGCGCCGAGGCTCGCCGGGTGGTCCGGGTTGCCCTCCACCTTGGTGGGCCGGCCCTCCCAGCTCGTCACCACGAGGCCCGCGGCGTAGCCCTCGGGGGCCCAGGCGGTGGCGTAGGCGTTGGGCACGCCGGGCGTCACGTCCGGGGGCTGCACGGTGTACGGCATCACCTTCTCCGCCGGCCGCTTGCACGCCGCCAGCCCCGCGAGCGCCGCCACCGTCCCCGCGAGTTGGAGGAAGCGGCGCCGCTCGAGTCCCTGGGGGGGCTCGGTCGCGCCCGGGGGGAACTCCCGAGAGGCGGCGCGCTCCCCCTCGGGCGAGCGGTGCAGCTCTTCCAGACTGCGCCAGGCGCGGGGCCGGGGCGAGTCCTGGAGGACGGGCAGCGCGTAGCGGTCGATCAGCGATGGCATGTCGTGCAGTCCGTTCGGGGGTGGACGTCGAGGCGGCGCACCAGTTCCTCGGGGGAGGGGTCCTCTGGGCGGCGCTCCCAGCGCATCGAGGTGAGGGCCGACAGCGGGCGCAGGTGGGGGGCGGGGTCGCGATGGCACTCCAGACACCAGCCCATGGAGAGCGGATGGGCCTGGGTGATGGAGGGCATTAAGTCCACGCGGCCGTGGCAGGTGACACAGCCCACGCCCTTGCGCACGTGGATGGAGTGGTTGAAGTAGACGAAGTCCGGCAGGTCATGCACCCGGCGCCAGGGAATGGGGCGGTCGGCGAAGAAGGCCTGACGCACGGGCTCCAGGAGCGGGCTCTGGTTCCAGACCTGCGCGTGGCAGTTGAGACAGGTGGACACCGAGGGATAGCCGGCGCTCGGAGAAGCTTCGACGGTGTTGTGGCAATAACGACAGTCGATGGCCTCGTCGCCCGCGTGGTGGCGGTGATCGAACTGGACCGGCTGTGGCACGGGCTGGCGCATGTTCTGCGCGAGCGGGCTCCGGGCATAGAGCCACAGCGTGCCGACTCCGAGTACCGGCGTGGCCAACAGGCCCAGCGCCGCTACTCGGGCCACGGTATTCGCTCGAGGCGTGAAGATCCAGGCCATAAGGACGAGCCGTGGACCCTAGAGAGACTCGACAGGGGCGACAATCACGCTCGGGTCGCAGACCGCGCGAATGGGCCGCAAGCGTCTGGAATTGAGCGGCGGGAGTGATGCAATCCGCCGCGCCCCTGTACCGCCGACCCATGCGTCTGTGTGCTGAGTGTCACCGGCAAGACAGGGACACCGGAGCCACGGGCCGTGACGTCAGTCGAGGAATGGAGTTGGACATGCACCAAATGGGCGAGATGACCCCGGCAGCACACGCGAGGAGTACACGCCATGCACCCGATGCGAGACCTCACGCGACGACGGCACTTCGTTTCCCGAACCGTCAATTCGGCGCGGTCTTCATGGCCCTGGCCGTGGCCGTGCTATCCGAAGGGTGTGCCACGGGCGCTCCGCGCGGGAGCCTGACAAGCGGTGCAGGTCTCCGCTCTCGGACCACCTCGCTCCGCCATGACCCTGGACCGCGGCAGCCCGCTGCCAATCCCTCTCCCGGAGAGGCGGCGGGAGGCTCCGGCGAACTCTCCGAAGACATGGCGGACGCGTTCCAGGTGGTGCAGGAGGCCAGCGGCCTTGGAGAAGAGGCCCGGCATCCGGCGGGCGCGGCGCTCTACCAGGAGCAGGCGCGCCAGCTTCTGAACCGGTTGGCGAAGATGCCGGTAACGCAGAAGAACTTCGCCCCGAGCCGGGTGCTGTATTGGCTGCTGCGCGAGGTGCTCGCGGGCGGCGAGCGTGTGGAGTACGCCGATTTGAAGTGGCGTGCCGAGCGATTCTGGTTCCTGGTGTTGGTGCGCCCGGACGGCTACCTCGTGGCCGCGCTCACTGGCACGCCCCTCCAGCGCATGGGGCCGCTCCGACTCGTGGAAGGCCAGTGGTGGGTGGGGCGCCTCGTGGTGGGCGACTTCTACTTCTCGCGCGGGGGTGTCTTCTACCCGGTCACCGAAGCACTGAGGCGGGCGAACGGTCCGCCCCTGACCGAGTTGGGATTGGGGAGAGATCCACTCAACGCCGCGCTGGATGGGGCCCAGGATGCGCTGGGAGAGATGGCGATGGCGCTCGCGCATTCCATCCTCCACCCCATCCGTACCGTGGAGGATCTCGCGCAACTGCCCACCACGGTGGCCCACCTCATCGTCTCCTCGCCCGAGTACTTCGCACGCTATGGCGCCATGTCCCGGGAAGACCAGATTCGCGAGGCAGCGCGCCTGTCCACGCACATCCTGATGATGCTCGGAGGTGCGGAGGCCACCCTGGGACGAATGAGTGGATTAGGGGCCGGACTGCCGACATTTTCACTCACGGCCAGGGGTGAGTGGGTATTGGGCGGAGCCATCGTGACAGGAGGCGCCGCGACCGCCGTGGGCGTGAACCTCGAGGCCCTCTCCATCCTCCACATGGCGGGCAGAGGCCCGGGGAAGCCCAGCGGCGCGAGCGGCAAGGCGGGGACATCCTCCAAGACGGCTTCGGCGAAGGGACCCGGCAAGTGGACGTACAAGAAGCCCACCACCAAATCCAAGGACGCCCTGGACTACCAGGAGCAGGTGACGGGACGGCCCGCTTGGTGGGTGTACAAGATTGGGGAAGTGGAGTTCGACGGCATCAAGGCCAAGGAATTATTGGAGGCCAAGGGCCCCGGCTATTGCTCCTTCTTCAACGCGGATGGCACGCCCAAGTACTGGTACAGGCAATCCGGCAAGTTCAACGAGATGATGAAGCAAGCCGAGGCGCAATCGCAGGTTGCCAAAGACTGGGGGCTACCGCTGGTCTGGCATGTCGCCGATGCCAACGTCGCGAAGTTCCTTCGCGAGATGTTCGAGGATGAAGGGTGGAACAACATCACCGTCCGGCATACTCGGCCCGAGTGGTAGAGAAGGAGCACGCATGCAGGACAAGTACTACGTGGGGGCGTACTGGGGCCCTCGCCAGGAGACCGCGCAGGAGTGTGCCCGGCGCGCGGAACTCTTCCTCCACATGCTGGCGCGGTGTGATCCGTCCTTCACCCAGTGGTACCGGGCGGGCCGAGGCGTCCCTCGAGAGCTGCCGGGCCATCCTGTCCGCGCGGACATCACGGAGTTGGAGAAGCTCCTGCTCCAGGGCAGGATCCGCGCGGGCAAGAAGGTCATGGAGGACATGGGCTTCCGCCAGATGATGTGGAACGCGAAGAAGGAGGCCACCGAAATCCACCTTGCTTGCGGTAGCTACTGCGCCCCCTCGGGAAGACCCAACTCGTGCCTGCTCTACCCGACCCGGGAGAGCCCCCTCCGGGAGCGGCTACTGCGCGCTCCCGTGCTCGCCGAAGTGCTCACCAGCATGGCCACCGCGTGGGACCCGGACTTCGCCATGGTCAGCTCGACCGAGATGGTCCGCCTCGTCCAGAAGCGAAAATGGGAGGTGCGCGTGGGCTGGTTGACCTACCTGTCGCGCCGGCTGGGCAGGCTGCCGCCCCTTCCCGCGCCTGTGCGCATCGAGCCGGTGGGGGCGCTGGGCTGGCTCCTCCACCTCTCTCCCGAGCCCATGAGTGCGAGCAACCCGGAGCATGTGGCTTTCACCAACCGCGTGCGCGAGCTGCTCGACCGGGCGGGCCTCATCCAGCTTCCGGAGCCCGAGCCCGCCGACGAGTGAAACGAGCGGGAGGCTCCCCCAGGGCCATAGGAAAGGCTCACCGCACCCTCAGCCACCGAAGCTACGGGCCGTGAGGTCAGTCGAGGAAGCGTCTCCACCAACGGCGCAGCTCCCCCTCATCGCGCTCATGGCCCTGACGACGGAGAAAGCCCCACGGGAAGGGCTCCAGCCATGGATCCAGTGCCCTCGCCAGTTCGCGGTACGCGGGAAGAGGCTGACCATGCGCCAGGTCTCCCGCTTCAGGCTCTGGCCCCAGGGACACCAGAACACGCTCACCGTCCAACTCTCGCACGGTGGTGGTGGGCGACTGGAGCTTCGCGCGAAGGCCAGCGGTGCCGCCCAGCTCACCAAGCACGGGCGGACCGATGAAGTTCATCCAGTGCACACCGTCCACCCGAGCACCCAGGTTGTCGCGAACACCGGCCTCACGAATATCGAAACCAGGGTGACGGAAGATCAGCGAGCGCAGGGCGTCGAGCCGCTCCAGACAGGAAAACGCGATGTCGAGCGCGAGCCCCACGTGCCCGGAGGCGAAGGGAAGCCGCGAAGCCATGTCGACGGCGAGTTCGCGCACGAGATCCGCCCCCCGCTCCTCGAGGTACTCCGTTGGAAGGGTCGCGCGGAGGACACTGACAGAGCCAGGCGGTGTCTCACGCCATGGAAGGCGAGCGTGGTAGGTGAAGGAAAAACCACTGTCCTGCTCGCCGTAGATGCCGAAGTAGGGCTCCGCCTCCGCCTTCTCTGGATGGAAGGCCGCGTCCTCATCGTAGTCGTCGAAATACCTGCGCTCTTTCGGGTTCAGGGTGTCCCGGATGAGTTCCCAGCCCCTATCGCCGAGCCTGGACGGCTCCCAGTAGCCGCAGGTGTATTCGAACAACGCGCTCGGATGGCCCTCCACGACACGCAGGTAGCTGTCGAGGGCATGAGACACTCCGGCTGCGATGTCGAAGTGGTCGTGGGGCACGAAGAAGACGATGCGCACGAGATCCCGCACGACGAGTCGATCCCATGAGTGCTCGACAACACCTGACCCTGAGGCCGACGAGGTGTACGGGATGGATCCAGGAATTCGGACTCGTGGGTAGCTCATCGACTCTCTCTTCTACGAACCACGCCAAGTATTGCCGCCGACCAAAATGATCAAATACAGCACCTCTCTGGCGCGGTGTGATCCGTCCTTCACCCAGTGGTACCGGGCGGGCCGAGGCGTCCCCCGAGAGCTGCCGGGCCATCCTGTCCGCATGGACATCACGGAGTTGGAGAAGCTCCTGCTCCAGGGCAGGCGAGCTTCCGGAACCCGCGCCCGCCAGCAAGGGACACGCTCGGGAGAACCCCCCCGAGCCGTGGAACAGGCTCACCGCACCCGCAGGCGCAGCAACTGGACGGGCCGCACGGTGCGCGACACGCCCCCGTTGAACAGGGGCACCCGGTCCATCTGCGGCACCGGCAGCCACAGCCACCCGTCCGCGGCGAGGAAGGGCGCGTCCACCCAGTGCAGCCGGGGATCCGCGACCAGCGTCTCGATGCGTCCGTCCGCCGTGCGCTTCTTGATCGCGTCCTCGGCGAGGTCGCTGAAGTACAGGTTGCCATGCGCGTCCAGCGTCGTGCCTCCCGTGGGCGGCAGGTCGGCCCAGGGCTCCACGTGGGACAGCACGGCCTCGGGCGAGAGGCTCGCATCATCCAGCCAACGCGTCTCGATGCGCGACCACGGCCCATGCAGGGACGCGAAGTACAGCCACCGTCCATCCGCGCTCAGCTCCAGCGGATCCGCGTGCACCCGGAGCGGCGCGCCATCCGGCCCATCGAGCACCTTGCCCTCCAGCACGATGGGCCTGTCCGCGGGCGCCGTGACGGGCGCGGTGTTGTCCAGCACCCGCCGCGCCGCGCCCGTGTCCAGGTCGAGCACGATGAGCCCTGGACGGCCCGCGTCCGTCAGGTAGCCCCGGTTGCCCTTCAGGCGGATGTCATCGACATAGCTCGTGGGCGTCGCGATGTCGGAGCCCAGCGGGTACACCCGCGCCACCTGGCCGTTCTTCAAGTTGATGCGCACCACCTTCGCCCCACCCGGCAGGGGCGACCCGCCGAAGTCGGGCGAGCCCGTGTCGATGACCCACAGCGAGTCCTCCGGTCCCTTGTGGATGGCGTTGATGTTCACGAAGGCCTGGCTCGCGTCCTGCCCGGGCTGCCACGCGTTCCAGCGCTCATCCGGGTAGGCGTGGGGCTGGCCCCGCGCGTCCAGCACCCCGAGCGCCGGCCCCGTGGAACCCGTCCAGCGCGGACCCGCGACGAACACCTGGCCCTCGTCGGACAGGGCCACGCCGTTCCAGATCATCCCGTCGCTCTCGGCGGCGACGACGAGCGAAGGGGTCGTCGCGGAGGAGACAGCGGGCAGGGCACATGCACTCAGCAACAGGCTCGAGACGAGCGGAAAGGTTCTCACGGGAGAAGGCTCCTTGAAGGGACGGCACAAGCACCGTCGCGAGCGGGAAAGTGTTCGAAGCGCCCCCGTTCCGAAATCGACAGTTCTGAATTCGCGGTATGCGTTCGCGCATGCCATCGAAGCAGGTGCAGGACGTAGGCGCTCTTCAGTGGGACGACCTCAAGGTGTTTCTCGCCATCGCGAGGGCGGGCTCCCTGGTGGGCGCGGCGAAAGCCATCGGCCAGACGCAACCCACGATGGGACGCCGGCTCCAGGCGCTGGAGAAGGCCGTGGGCTGCAAGCTGCTGCGGCGCACCGCCGACGGCTTCGTCCCGACCGACGAGGGCACGGCGGTGCTCGCCCACGCCGAGCGCATGGAGGAGGAGGCCGTGGCCTTCGCGCGGCGCCTCGCGGGGCGGGACAGCGAGCTGGAGGGGACGATGCGCGTCTCCAGCTCGGAGTGGTTCGCCAGCCACGTCCTGGCCCCCATCTTCGCCCGCCTCCAGCTCCAGCATCCCCGGCTGGAGGTGGAGCTCATCACGGAGACGCGGCTGTTGAACCTCGACCGGCGCGAGGCCGACCTCGTCTTCCGCTTCCGCCGCTTCGAGGAAGCGCACGTCGTGCAGAAGCGGCTCACGCACATCACCTACGAGGCCTATGCCTCGCGCGACTACCTGGAGCGGCGGGGGCGCCCCCATCCGTCCACGGGCGGCGCGGGCCATGGGCTCATCACCATGGACCAGGCGTTCAACCACCTGGCGGACGTGGGCTGGCTCACGGGGCGGCTGCCCCAGGCGCGCATCTCGGGGCGCAGCAACAGCCGCGACGTGCAGGCGAGGATGTGCGCCGCGGGAGGGGGCATCGCGGTGCTGCCCCGCCAGCTCGGAGATTCCCTGCCGGGCCTCGAGAGGGTGGACCTCGGCGAGCCGCCTCCCGGCCGGGACATCTGGGTGGGCTATCACCGGGACTTCCAGCACCAGCCCCGGCTGCGCACCCTGCTCAACGCCACCGAGGCCGCCTTCGCGTCAGGCACCAGGAAGGGCTGACGCTAGGGTGTCCCCACACGGGCGCCCGCGCACGGGTCCGCGAGGGTGGGGAAGACCCCACCGCTCACCACCAGGGCGTAGACCGCGTCCACCGCCTCGGTTTCCGGGTGGGCATCCTGGACGATCTCGTCGCCCAGCACCTCCACCCTCCAGGTTCCAGGCGTGGGGTTCTGGATGAAGACGTTCTCCACCGTGTCCACGGTGTTGGACGTGCCTCCAGGCGTGGAGAAGTTGCTCGCGGTGAGGCCATGGTTGCCCCAGTACACCTCTCCGGCCGGAGAGGTCACCCGCAGCGACAGATCGTTGACGCGCGCCTGGGCCGCGCCCACGGTCCCCATGGGATCCGTGTAGACCATTGTCACGTTCAGCTCCGTTTCGCCCGGGGCGACACGGGCGTCGTACGTCCTGACCCCCATGGGGAAGAGGGCATCCGTCTCGTCGATGATGCTCGTCCGGGGAGCGCGCTTGAGGAGACGCTCGAGGTTCGCCGTCCCCCAGCCTTGCTTGTTGCGGTCCAGGTCCGAGTTGGAGCCGCCCGCCAGCCAGTTGTAGCGCCAGGCGTTGTTGATCATCAGCGCCTTGGCGGTGGCCATTCGAGGCCGGCTCGCGAAGACATCCGCCTTGCGGCCGTGGCCGGTCCACACGCCCTCGTGCCACATCTGGAAGAGAAGGCCAAAGTGCCCGGCGGTCTGGGGCGTGGCCGAACTGGTCCCAGCGAACTCGGTGTAGAGGGTGTCCCCCTCCCCCGAGGCCGCCCTGACGAGGTCATAGTAATAGGCCAGGTCTGGCTTGATGCGCCCATCCTCCGCCGGGCCGATGCTGGCGGCACTCACGCCGAACGAACCAGCGCTCCACGAATCATCCTCGCGAGCAAGCGTGTTGCGATGGTACATGCCGCCCACCGAGACGATGTTCTTCGCCCACGCCTGCGGACGCGAATACCGGAGGCCGGTGTTGCTCTGCGACTGGATGCTGAGGATGGGGTGCGTGAAGAGGTAGTCGTCCACCTCGGCGGAGACGGTGGTGTACGAGGTCGTCTGCACGCTGCCCACGCTGGAGGTCTGGAAGACGGCGCGGTAGGGCCCCTTCGGGTCCGTCAGCTCCTGGTTGAGGGTGTAGCGGGACCGGGTGCCTCCGAACTGGGTCGACTCACTGTAGAGGAAGAAGATTCCCTGTCCGCTCGGCAGCAGGCCCCGCGCCGCGGGGTCCACGCCACGGGCGAAGTTGTGGCTGTAGCTACTGGTGCCATGCATTGTCGTGCTCGAGGTCTCCGTGCTGTGAATCAGCGGGGGGAGCGCCCATTCCTGATGGGAGGTGAGCAGCTCGGTGTCGAAGACTTCTCCGCGCACGCCCTGCCCGGTCCAGTTCTTGAGTCTCTCGAGATAGTTGGCGCCCCCTGTCTGGCGAACGATGTCCATGTCCACCTCGCCAGGGCCGCCCCACCGGTCAATGAACTGCACCTCATTGGAGCGCACGACCTGGAAGAGCTGCTCCCGGGTCAGGGTGGCCTCCAGACGCAGTCCTCCGGGCTCCACCAGGTCCACCTGCCCCCCCAGCTCGAGGATCAGCTCACTCAACCGGGACTGCCGCGCGGGCCCGCGCTCGCCGAGCATGATGGAATAGCGCTGCCTGTCTGGCAGGGACGGCGCCACACCCAACAGGCCGTCCCTCAACGAGGGCTCCAGCCGATACTCGGGATGGTAGTCGCCCATCCACCGCACATAGGGCAGCCGGGAGACACGCGAGCGAACCTCCGCGTCCATCTCCACCAGATAGGTGTGATCGGACAGGAAGCGCAGCACCCTGCCCCCCAACTCCTCGATGGCTTGACGGAACTCAGGCAGCGGCGTCGCGAGGAACTGGACGAGGTGCAACCGATTGTCCCCATCGGCGGACAGCAGGCGCGTCTGGTTCGGAGCGGAGTCAACCAGTGGGTCGAATTGCCTGTCCTGGAGGCGAATCTGGTAGGTGGTGGAGCGGACACGTCCGACGGGAGTCAGTCCCTGCTTGCTGTACGCATAGAAGGACTCGGGACGCCGCGCCGCTCGCTCCTCCTGCCACGTGTAGAGCTGAAGCGAGGAGCTGGGAAGGTCCACCGTGCGCAACCCCTGGATGGGATGTTCGGTGCGATGAATGGTCAGCCCCGCTCCCGTCACCAGTGCGTACCGGCCTCGGGCGTCCGGGGCCAGGTCCCCCTTGTTGTAAGCGTTCTGGGATTCCGCCCTGGAGACTTCGACGACGCGTGCGGGCCCTGGCAGGGCCGCGGTGGACAGAGCACGGGTCAGACGCGCGGCGGACACCAACTCCATCCCGGCGAGGGCCACCCCAGGCTGTGTCAGGAAGAGACCGCAGAGGGCTGCAACCCATGGACGCCAGGGACTCAATGGCCACGTGTATTTGATTCGCATGCCGAGGTGCCTCGTCGAAGAGCGAAGGGACGCGCTCTAACTATAGCACCTGGGCCGCTGCTTGTTGTTGCGGTGATTGTGTTTCCAGAACTCCAGATTCCAATATTCCAATGATGAGGGAAGGCCGCCGATGCGGAAACCGCATTATCACTGAATCCAGATTCCGATATTTCAATGATGAGGGAAGGCCGCCGATGCAGAAACCTCCTCATCACTGGCTCGCGCTGCCTCTCGCCCTCCGCTTCTGGGGCCGCGGTCTGGCGGGCAAGGCTGTTTCAAATGGCAATACAACGGACCGTGGAGCAGCCGCGGAAATCAACTGCCATCCATGTCGACTAGCGGCCCGCGCCCCCGCGCTCCACGAGCGTGGAGCCCCCGCCAGGCCCTCACTCCTCCTGGAGGAAGGAGACGGTGAGGGGCGTCGTCATGCCGGGCTTCACCTCCACCCGCCGCGTCACCGTCTTCGCCAGGGTGGGACTGGTGAGCGTCACGGTATAGGTGCCCACGGGCAGCTCCAGCGCCTTGTCCAGGGGTGTCATTCCGCTCGGCTGTCCATCCACGGAGACGACGGCATGGACGGCATGGGGGTGCGCGTGCACATCCAGGCGGCCCAGGGCGGGGAAGGGACGTCTGGATTTGACGGAGCGCGCGGTGCGCTCACGGGCGGGCGGAGGCGGAGCGGGCTCCGCGAGGGCCGCCGCTTCCTCCACTCCCGGGGCCAGCTCCCGAGGCACCTGCTCCAGCGCTCGCGGGAAGGGCTCGGCGGAAGGAGTCACGGAGGAGACCCCGGCGAACGCCACGGTCGAGGACTCGACGTGCTCCCCGGCCGTGCTCCGCTTCCACTGCATCCCGCCCCCGCCCGCCACGAGCAACAGGCCTCCGACGAGCACCTGCCGCGTCCACGACCAGACCTCGAGCGGCGGGCGGGTGCGCGCGAGCGTCTCCGCCAGGGCGGACATGGGAGGGTCCACGGGGAGGGCCGTGAGCGATCCCGGCTCGGCCCACCCACCTGGGAGGGGGCGCCACTCGGGAGTCGAGTCCTGGACGCGCGCCGCCGCGACCTCCCGGGGTGGGGCGATGGGCGCGAGCCGCGCGGGGCGGGGCGCGACGGCCCGGGAGAGCCGCTGCGCGGGCAGGCCCGTGCCCGAGGTGGCCCGGTGGATGAGCTGGGCCACCTGCTGCGCCGTCACGGCCCTGCCCTCCGCGAGGATGAAGTCCTCCAGCTCCGCCTGGAGCGCATGACAATCCGGGTAGCGCTGGTGGCGCTCCCGGGCGAGCGCCCGATCGAGGATGCGTTGGAGGGCCTCGGGCACCTCCGGGCTCGTCGGCGCCGCGTCCAACGCCACGCTGGAGGGCTTGTGGAACGTGAGCAGCTCATGGAGCACCACCCCGAGCGCATACACATCCACGCGCCGGTCCAGGTGCCGGGCGCGCAGTTGCTCGGGCGCCATGTACGCGCGCCTTCCCGGACCGAGGCCGCCGCGGGTCCGATGGCTCCGGCCGGACGCCCGGGCGATGCCGAAGTCCACCACCTTCACCGTGCCCTGAAGCGACAGCAGGAGGTGATCCGGGCTCACGTCCCGGTGGATGAGGCCCAGGGGCTCGCCCGTGTCCGGATCCACGAAGTCATGGGCGAAGGCCAGCGCCTCACAGGCCTGGGAGATGAGCCGGGCACACACCACGGGAGGCAGGGACAGGCGCCGGGCCGAGGCGCGCCGCAGGAGCGTGCGCAGACTCGGCCCATCGACGTACTCCATGGCCACGAAGGAGGAGCCCTCGGCCTCGCCGAAGTCGAAGATCTGCACGATGTTCGGGTGGGTGAGCCGGGCGGCCAGGCGGGCCTCGGAGAGGAACAGCTCCACGAAGGAGGGCTCCCGGACCAGGTGCGGCAGGAGGCACTTCACCACCAACGTCTTCTCGAAGCCCCCGGGCCCGGCGGCCTTGGCGAGGAACACCTCGGCGGTGTCTCCCGTGGCGAGCTTGCGGATGAGCTGATACTTGCCGACCTGCCGTGTCACCAACCCGCTGCCTCCTCGCCCCCAGCTCCCGCACGGGGAGGGCTCGAATGAACCCGGTAGAGAAGGACGCTCATCACGGTCCTATTCCGCCTCGGAGGGAGGGCCTGCGGTGGTCCGTCAGCGCGCCCGGAGAGCTTCCGGCCTGGCGATCGCTCGCGCGGCGGTGGCCCGGCTCAGCGTCATCGCGCTCGAGAAGCCGGCGGTGTAGGGCGCTCCCGCGTAGACGACGCTCGCGGTGCCCACGTAGTTCAGGGTGATGACCTCGTCCACGAGCGTCGCGGTGCCGCTCGTCACGACCAGGGACGCCGCCAGCACCGTGCCGTCCGGGAGCGTCACGTTCTCCGTGCAGGACGTGTTCGGCACGAGCGTGGCCACCGCGTCCTCGACCTCGGCGGGCAGCGCGCACCCGCCTTCACTCGTGAGGACGAGGTCGGAGGTGTCGCCCTCGGTGACGCGCACGGTGTCCGAGCGCGGCTGGGTGTTGCTCTGCCCGGCGAAGGAGAAGGTCACCTCACCCGTCCCGGTATAGGTGCCCAGGAACGGCTCGAGGTCCCGCGCGCAGCCTGGACCCAGGGCGAGTGCCCCCACGAGGAAGATGGAGCGAAGGTTCATGTCCGCGCTTCCTAGCGTGGGGCCGAGCGCGCGCGAACCCGGCCCTCCAGGCGAGGCGGGGCCGCGCGTGCCGCAGCCAACAGAGCGCGGCCCGGGCCCGGGGCTGGACTGGGGATTCGCCGACAGCTCCGTGCGCTCAGGGCTCGCGCTCGGACTCCTCGATGAGCGCGCGCATCAGCTCCGCCGCGGGCAGACCCCGCGACAGCGCGGCGGCTTGTCCCGCCCACAGCGCGATGAAACGGGAGTCTCCTCGCGCCGCCGAGGCCGCGCGCAGCGGCACCGTGGCCGCGTGCTGGAGGGGGAAGGGCAGGATGTCCGGCGAATCGCCCAGGGCCTCGATGAAGTCATTGGCGAGCCCCCGGGCCGGACGGCCGGTGAAGGCGCGCGTCACCACGGTCGCGTCGTCCTTCGCCTCCCGGAGCGCGGCCTTGTAGGCGGGAGCGATGCCCGACTCCGGGCAGGTGAGGAACGCCGTGCCCAGTTGCACGCCCGCCGCCCCGAGCACCCGCGCGGCGCGGATGCCCCGCCCATCCATGAGTCCTCCGCTCGCGATCACCGGCAGCCCCACGGCATCGGCCACTTGCGGCACCAGCGCCATCGTGCCCACCAGCGCCTTCTCCACGGGCCCCGCGAACGTGCCCCGGTGTCCCCCGGCCTCGCTGCCCTGAGCGATGATGGCGTCCACGCCCGCGGCCTCCAGCAGCTTCGCCTCCCGCACGGTGGTGGCCGTCCCGGCGAGCACCATGCCCCTCGCCTTCAGCCGCGCGAGCACTCCCGCGGGCGGCACCCCGAAGGTGAAGCTGAAGACGCGCGCGCCGCTCTCCGCGACGGCGTCCACCTGCTCCTCGAAGGGGGGCAAGGGGTAGGTAGGCGGCTGGGGCGGGGCGAGCCCGAGTTGGGCATGGTAGCCCGCGAGCACCGCCAGCATCCGGTCCGGAGCGGCCTCGGCGGGCGGCGGCAGGGGCGCGAAAAGGTTGATGGCGAAGGGGCGGTCGGTGAGCTCGCGCACCCGCCGCGAGTGCTTCACGATGTCCTCGGGCTTGAGGTAGGCGACCGCCGACGAGCCCAGCCCGCCCGCGTTCGACGCGGCGGCGACCAGCTCCGGGGTGGTGGCGCCCCCCGACATGGGGGCCTGGATGATGGGGTGCTCGACACCCAGCAACGCGGCGAGCCGACTCCAAGGGGTGGACCGGGTCATGCTTCCTCCTGGGGAACTCCGACTCTACAATGTGCCGGGAAGCCCATCCGCGGTAGCGAATCGTTCAGATGCGAGTCATCGCCCGAAGCGATGGCTCCCCCGAGCCCTCCGCGCCGCGCTCCCTCGCGAGGTGCCGACATGGACGCAGCCGAACTCAAGGTCTTCGAGGCCGTGGCCCGCACGGGGGGAATCGGCCGGGCGGCGCAGGAGCTGCACACGGTGCAGTCCAACGTCACCGCGCGCATCCGCCGGTTGGAGGAGGAGCTGGGCGTGCCGCTGTTCGACCGGCACAGCCGCGGCGTGAAGCTCACCAGCGCGGGGGAGCGGCTGCTGCCCTACGCCACCCAGGCCGAGCGGCTCATGGCCGAGGCCCGCCAGGTCGTGGCGGACGGCCCCGAGCCGCATGGCACGTTGAGCCTGGGCTCGCTGGAGACGACCGCCGCCCGGCGCCTCACGCCCATCCTCGTCGCGTACACCCGGGAGTGCCCCCAGGTGGATGTCTCGCTGCGCACCGGCACCACCCAGGGGCTCATCTCGGACGTGCTGGAGCACCGGCTGGAAGGCGCCTTCGTGGCGGGGCCGGTGCGCCACCGCGAGCTCATCGAGGAGCCCATGATCACCGAGGAGCTGGTGCTCGTGACGGCGCCCGGCGTGCGCCTCGAGGATCTCCCGAGCCTGAGCGGAGGCCCCAAGGTGCTCGTCTTCCGCACCGGCTGCGCCTACCGCCAGCACCTGGAGCACTTCCTGGCCTCGCGCGGGCTCAAGGCGCTGCGCACGTTCGAGTTCGGCACGCTGGATGGCATCCTCGGCTGCGTGAGCGCGGGCATGGGCCTCACGCTGCTGCCGCGCGCCGTGGTGGAGGCGGCCTGGCACGCGGGCTCGGTCGCCGTGCATGCCCTGCCCGCCTCGCGCTCGCGCGTCACCACCGTCTTCATCCGCCGGCGCGAGGGCTTCACCTCCCGGGCCCTCCTGCGCTTCATCGACTGTGCCCAGCGCATCCACGAGGGCCGCTGAGGCCCTCAGCCCTCTTCGTCGAAACTCTTCCTCAACGGCACCGGCAGCTTGAGCGACAGGACGAGTCCGATGTCGCTTCCATAACCGGGTTTGTCACCGGGCGCGGTCGCCACCGGAATCCCGATGCGCAGGCCGACCGACAGCAAGCCCAGGCTGAGGAAGGGTTGCAGATGCAGGCTCGTCGTCGCCGCGCCCTCGGCTCCGGCGCGATCATGGGCCACGCCCAGCTCGGCGCCCAAGAAGAGGGTGGTGGCCTGCACACCGGCGCACAGGCGGTGATGCTCGCCGTTGATGGACTGCCATTGGCCGAAGATCCCCACCCCCGCGATGGGCTCCGCCTTGAAGAAGGCATGCAGGCTGAGTTCCGCGCCGAGCCCTATCGCCGCTCCCCCGGGGCGCCCCGTCCCGCTGAAGAGGAACCCCCCGCTGAGGTAGATATCCCCGGGCTGGGGGAATGAGGCCGGGATCAGCCAGGGCGAGAACGCCAGCGCCTCGAACGAGGCGCACAGCCCCGCCACCCACATCCAGCCACGGCACGCCTTCCACGAAGCTCGCATGGTGCCCCTCGTCTCCAGGGCGCTCACGCTACCCCAGGAACCCACGCGCGCCCGGCGTCAGATGGTCAGGCCGATCGAGAGGTACGGGCCCGGGAGGACGTCCTGGTGCACGACACCATCCACCAGGCCGGCATCGTTCAACACCAGCATCCGCATGCCGGCCCGGAAGGCGAACAGCTTGTAGCCGAAGTACACGACCACCCCGCCCGCCGCGTCGAGCTGACGGTAGGGCACGGGGGTCAGGTGCACCCGCCCCTCCAGGGCGAAGAAGTCCGACAGGTAGTACTCGGCCGAGACGCCCACGCTCGGGCCCACGAAGGTGATGTCGGGCGCCTGGGCCATGGACAACCCACCCTCCAGCCGCAACCGGCCGCTGTCCCCCTTGAGCACCGCCCACGACAGGTGCCCCGACAGCAGGCCGAGCGAGTCCGTGTCACCACTGCCATCATCCGCCCGCAGGCTCAGTGCGCCCGCGCGCAGCATCAGACCGAGCCGCTCCCCCTCGAAGCCCAGGTGCAGCGCCATCCCGGCACCCTTCCGGAGGATCAAGGCATCGAGCCCGAACAGGAAGTTCTTGTAGCGGTGCGACAGGTACTCGTCCATCGCCGCGGTCACGGAGGCGGGCGGCGCGGGCTCCACGTAGTGATAGGCGGGCGGCTCGACGTAATAGGTGGGGGCCGGCTCGACGTACACGACGGGAGGCGGCGGCGTGTAATAGCGCGGCCTGGGCTCGTAGCGGGGCCGCCCGCGCGGACGGTCGTCGCGCCCGGAGTCGGAGCCATGCGAGGGCGAAGGAGAAGGCGCGGGAGCGTTCACCGGAGAGGCGTCGTGCGTCCTCGAGTCCGAGTCGCGCGAGTCCCGCGTGTCGCGAGAGTCGTCCTGGGACTCCGTCGTCGACGAGCGCTTGCCGAAGCGGGCCTCCGCCTGGGGAGCGGCGAGCAGCATTCCGGTGAGCACGGCGGCGGACAGGAACGGGAGGCGGCGAATCATGGTTTCCTCGGGGCGGCGAACGGCCTGTGTCCCCTGACTCGCCTGGCTGCCTTTTATTCAACGCGACCCCCCCGATGTTAAAGCAGCCCTCATGAACTGGTACGACGCGGTGGTGGTGGGCGCGGGCTTCGGCGGGCTGGCCACGGCGCTCGAGCTCACCCAACGGGGCGCCCGCGTCGCGCTCTGCGAGACCCTCAACTACCCGGGCGGCTGCGCCAGCACCTTCCACCGGGACGGCTACGCCTTCGAGGCCGGCGCCACCCTCTTCTCTGGGCTCGGCGAGCAGCAGCTCTTCGGCCGCTGGGTGCGCCAGCTCGGGCTGGACGTGACGGTGGACTGGATGGATCCCCTCGTGGAGCTGCGCACCCCGGGCATGCGCCTGGACGTGTTCCGCGACCGCGAGCGCCTGCTCGCGCGGTTGTGCGCCTTCCCGGACGCTCCCTCCCGCGCGCTGCGCGACTTCTTCACCCTGCAACGCCACGTGGCCGATGCCCTGTGGCCCCTCTTCGATGACCCCACCCTGCTGCCCCCGCTCGACGTGCGCGCCCTGCTGCACCATGCCTCGCGGGCCCTGAGGTACACGCCCCTGTTGCGCTGGATGGGACGGCCGCTCGGCGCCGTGCTGGAGCACCACGGCCTGCTGCGCTTCACGCCCCTGCGCACCTACGTGGACGCGCTCTGTCAGATCACCGTGCAGTGCCCCGCCACCGAGGCCGAGGCGCCCTTCGCGCTCGCGGCCATGGACTACTACTGGCGCGGCACCGGACACGTGCGCGGTGGCATCGGCCAGCTCGCCCGAGCGCTCGCGGGGGCCGTCTCCTCCGGGGGTGGCGAGGTGCTGTACGCCAACCGGGTGAAGGCGCTCGAGCCCGTGCCGGGAGGCTGGCGGGTGTCGACGCGCCGGGGCGAGCTACTCGCGCGCCACGTGGTGGCCAACGTGCTGCCCCAGGGGCTGATGCGCCTGCTCGGACGTCCTGCCGAGCAGCTCCCCTCGCGGCTGCGGGAGCTCGCCGGGCGCGTGGCCGGGGGCTGGGGCGCGGTGATGCTGTACCTCGTGGTGCGAGCCCCCGAGGCCGCCCCTCCGGACCCCCACCACCTGGAGCTGGTACGGGACGAACAGGCTCCGTTCATCGAGGGCAACCACCTCTTCGCCTCGCTCAGTGGCGAGGCCGACACGGGCCGCGCGCCCGAGGGCCACCGCACCCTCACGGTGTCCACGCACGTCGCGCTGCGCTCGCTGGCGGATCGGCCCGCCGGGGAACAGGCCCACCTCGTGGCCTCCATCCAGGAGCGGATGCGGCGGGGGCTCGGGGAGCTGGCGCCCGAGTGGATGGAGCACGTGCGTCACGAGCTGCCAGCCTCGCCGCGCACCTTCGAGCGCTTCACCCAACGCGAGGGCGGTGCCGTGGGCGGAGTGCCACGCCGCGCCGGACTGCACCACTACCGCACGCTCGGCCCCAAGCCGGTGATGGACGGGCTGTGGCTCGTGGGGGACTCGGTGTTCCCGGGGCAGAGCACGCTGGCCACGGCGCTCGGCGGCGTGCGCACCGCCGCGTGCATCTCGCGCGGCCACTGAACCGTAACGGTTTTGGGGAAACAGGGCCTGTTTCTAACGATTTCTACAAAGAGCTAAGCCAAATTCGAGCCGAAGGCCTCTCTCTAACGATTTCTCGCTCCGCTTCAGAGGCCCCCGCTAACCCGGGCCCTGGCACCCGCCGGGCGTCGCGCCCCGCTCCTCGAGCAGTCTCGCCACCTTGCGCCCCTCGCGATCCTCGCGCCCCCGCGCCACGTCCAACGGTCGCACGCACTCCCGCGTCTCCGCGTCCAGTGGCGCTCCATGCCCCACGAGGTACTCCACCAGCCGCGCTCCCGCCCCCGCCGCCGCGCGATGCAACAGCGTCCTCCCCTCGCCATCCGCGAGCCGCACGTCCAACCGCCCCTGCTCCAACAAGAGCGTGGCCAACTCCTCGTCATCCTGGCTCACCGCGAGCCGCAGCAGCCACTCGAGGTTCTCCCGCGAGAGCGTGCTCCACTTGCGCATTGCCCAGTCATGCAGGAGCGTGGACGTCCCCGCCTCCGCCCCCGCGGCGAGCGCCGTGGACAGCCGCTCGAACGCGATGTCCGGTGGCACGCGCCCCTCATGCAGCAGCCGCCGGGCCTCCTCCCCCTGTCCCCGGCCCAGCAACACCGCCAGCGCCTCACCCGAGGGATCCGTCGCCCCCATCGCCAGGAACAGCTCCACCATCCAGGGCCCGCCCTCGCTCAACGCCAGGGTGAGCGCCGTGGGCCCCTCCCCGCTCTCCACGCGGACGCTTGCCCCTTGGGACAACAGCCGCGCCGCCAACGTCCAGGCGTGGGTCCGCAGCGCCAACACCAGGGCCTCGTCCAGCGGCGGCCCCTCCAGCTCGCGCTCCCTCAAGCCCTGCTCGAGCAGCTCCCGCGCCAGCCCGTCCAGCTTCATGTCCACGGCCAGCCGCACCGGGGCGAACGGCTCTCCCACCGACGCCAGGGGCTTCACCCCGAGCGACAGCAGCATCCGCGCCGCCGGGGCGTTGCCCGCTCGAATCGCATGCGCGAGCACGTCCAGCCCCTCGCCATCCACCGCGTGCGGGTTGGCACCCCGCCGCACCAGCACCTCGAGCGTCCGGGGATCCGCGCACCGCGTGAGCTGCACGAGCACGGGCCCGGTCCGCTCCGCCACCTCCCCGGTGGACAGCCCGGACAGCGCGGACTCCAGCAGCGCGGGCGTGCCACAGAAGCGCCGGGCGAGCTGCTCCACCACCTCCACCCGCTGCGCCACCGTCCACGCCGGCTGCCGCAGCAGCTCCCCCAGGGCGTGGAGCGTGTTGGCGCCCAGCGCCTCCAGGGGCTCGCCGGCCCGCGGGCGTCCCTCGAGGAACCCGAGCACCGGGGCCACCCGCGCCGTGGCGCCACGCGACAGGAAGAACCGGGCCACGTCGAAGTGCCCCCGGGAGACGGCCACGGTGAAGGGCGGATCCGGCTCCACCCGCGGCTCGGCGGGCTCCCCGAGCGGCGGTGGCGGCTCCAGGATGGCGCCGTGCTCGAAGAGCCAGGCCGCCACCTCCACGCTGCCCGCCGTCCCCAACAGCGGCGCGCCCGTGACGTCCTCACCCAGCAGGTTCGCCCCCGTCTCCACATAGCGCCGCACGAGCGCGAGCTGCCCTCCCCGTACCGCCAGCGGGAAGTAGTCCAGATCCTCCTGGAGCTGCTTCCACACCTCGGGCCGCTGACGCTCCAGGTGCTCGAGGAACGTCCGCTCGCCCAGCGCCAGCGCCAGGCCCACGAGCGACACCGCCCGGGGGTGCTCCGGCGTCGCTCCCACGAGCCTCCGGGGATCCTTCTCCGCCGACAACGTCAACGGCTCCGCGCCCCGGTCCACCGCGAGCATCGCCACCGCGGGCCGCCCCGCGACGAGGGCGATGCGCGCGCTCTCCTGCAGCAACGCCCGCGCCTCGCCCGGCGGGCTCCGGTCGATCAGCAGCGCCACCGTGTCCCGAGCCCCCGCCTCGGCCGCCTTCCACAGCAGGGCCTGCCGCCAGCCCTGGGCGAGCGGCTCCAGGTTCTCGAACAACCAGCGCACCACCTCGGTACGGCCCTCCGCGGCCGCCGCCAGCGCCAACTCGGAGGGAAAATCCTCCCCGGTGGGCTTCCAGTGACCCAGCAGGGCGAGCGCCTCCCGCTCCTCGCCCCGCGCGAGCACGTGCCGCAGCGCCTTCGGCCAGCACGCGGCGCTCGAGGGGGGCGCCCCCGCCCGCTCCAGCAGCAACAAGGCCGCCTCCGGATGGGGCTCGCACAGGACGAAGTCGAGCGCGGGCACACCCGGCCGCGCGGGCTCCAGCGCGGAGGCCCTCGCCTCCAGGAGCCGGCGCAGCGTGGGCACGTCTCCGCGCCGCGCCGCGTAGCCCAGCGGAGTGATGCCCGTCCTGTCCTTCGCGCTCACCGCGAGCCCGAGCGACAGCAGCTTCTCCACCGCCGCGACGTTGCCCGCCGCCGCGGCGTAATGCAGCGCCGAGCGGCCCGCCGCGTCCGCCGGCCGCGCGTTCAGCTCCCGCCGGGAGAGGGCCTCGAGCCCCTCTCCCCTCAAGACGCGCCACGCGAGCGCCGTGGGAGCGAGCAGCTCCGCCGCGGCGTCCACGCTCGCGCCCGCCTCCAGCAACGCCGGCAGCGCCTCGAGCCGTCCCTCCCTCAGCGCGGCGCGCAGCTCGCCATTCTTCCGGGCCCGGGCGATGAGCCCCTCCCGCTCCGGCGAGGCCACTCCCCCCGGCTCGCCCCGTCCCCACACCGCGCCGCGCTCGATGAACAACGCGGCCACGCCGAGGTGGCCCTCCTCGAGCGCCATCCGCAGCGGGGTGCCGCCCCGGGACGGCCCGCGCGCCGGTTCCTCCGCCTCCAGCACCGCCCCCCGCTCCAGCAACCACGCCGCGCTCTTCTCCGCGCCCCCGAGCGCCGCCCAGTGCAGCAGCGTGCGGGCCTCACGCTGGCCGAGCAGGGACTTGAAGTCCGACGGGTTGCGCGCCGCCAGAGCCTCGAGCTCGGGGAGATCCTCCGTCAGGAGGGCGCGCACGTAGGGGGTATGGTCGAACGCCCCCTCCCACTGGGAGAAGGACACCCCTTCGCGCCGCAGGCGGACCTCCTCCGCGCGCTGCCCCGTCTCCGCGGCCCACCGCAAGAGGAAGCGCGCGTGCGCCCGTGTCAGGGCCTCCTTCATGGGCTCGGAGGTGGTGCGCGCGATGAAGCGCTCGCGCACGAGCAGCGCGCCCGAGGACACGAGCGCGTCGACCGTGGCGGCATGCCCTCCGCGCGCCGCGAGCGAGAGCGCGCAGTGGCCCGCCGCGCCCTCGGTGTTCACCTCCGCGCCCTGGCTGATCAACTCCCGCACCATCTCCACGCGGCCCTTCTGGGCGGCCAGCATGAGCGCGGTGCGGCTCATCGGCGTGCGGGCCTCCAGATCCACCCCCGCCTTGACGAGCGCGGTGGCCATCCGGGGCTCGGCGGAGAGGGCGGCGTAGTGCAAGAGCCCCAGGCCCCGGTCATCCACCGCGTCCCTCAGCCCCGGATCCTCCTTGAGCACCGCCGCGAGCCGCTTGCGATCATTGGTGAGCACCGCCAGGTGGGCGGGGCTGATGCGCAGCGCGGCCCACACCTCGGGAGTGGTGCCGGAAACCAGCTCCTCGAGCGCCGCCCGGTCCCCCTTCTCGGCGGCACGCTCCAGGAGGAAATGCAGGTGGGCCGCGCGCAACGACCGGAGGATCTCCGGGGGCAGCGGGGAGGACAGCAGGGCCGGATCCTCCAGCGGCACCCCCGCGCGCACGAGCACCTGGACGCTCTCGGCGTCCCCCAACTGGGCGGCCCTCACGAGCAGCCGCTCCGGCAACACGTCGAAGTCCTCGAGATCCGGCGCCAGCTCCAGCAGCTCGGCCACCAGGCGCGGGCGGCGCAGCTCCAGGGCCTCGTGCAGGGCGGTGCGGCCCTGGGCATCCCGGCTCGTGGGCCGCGCGCCGTGCCGCACCAGCACGCGGATGACCGCGGCGGCGGCCCGGGCATCCTCGATGGTCATCGCCTGGGACAGCAGCGCGCGCCCATCCAGATCCGCCTCGCCCCGCGCGACTCCGGCGCTCAGCAGGGCCTCCACGGACTCGGCCTGCCCCGCCTGCACCGCGCGCAGCAACCACTGATCCCCCCGCGTGGCCAGCTTCTCCTGGACCTCCGGGGACGCGAGCGCCTGGGCGAGCCTCGCCTCGTCCCCATTGTCGATCTCCCGCTCCACCGGGCTGCGGCACCCGACGAGGGACAGGGACAGGGGAAGCACGAGCCGCCAGACGCGCGAGCCAGGATGCATGGAGCTCAACATAGCGCGAGGCATGGCACGCCACCCGTCCGCGCGGAGGGCAAAAGTGCACCACTGCTCGAATGGGCAGCGGCGGCCAGCGGGCCCGCCGCGCTCAGCGCACCGGGACGCGCCCTGTGGGCAGGGTGAGGCTCACGGTGGACGCGGCGCGCGCGTCGTCCAGGGGAATGCGCACCCACTCGGAGAGGGCGTGGTTGCCCACGTCGTCATAGACCTCGGCGCGCACCTCCAGGGGGCCGTCCGGGAGCGACGCCGTGGACACGTCACAGGTGTAGGGGGGCTCGTGCGCGTCGCACAGGTAGCGCTCCTCGGTGAGGAACTGCACCCAGGCGCCTCCCCGCGCGTGCTCGACGGTGGCCGAGAGCGACAGCGTCGCCGACAGCGGGGAGCCCACCCCGGACGAGGACACGCTCACCGCGAGCGGCTCGCCCACGGTCACCTTCACCGGCGCCGAGGTGCTCGTGCGTCCCGAGGTGTCATACGCCCGGGCCGTCAGCGTGTGCGCGCCCCGGGCGATGTCCCGGGTGTTCCAGGTGAGCGAATAGACCCCCCCGGGCAGCGAGCCGATGATCCGCGTGTCATCGAGCAGCACGTCCACCCGGGCGATGCGGCGCTCGTCGCGGGCGGGGACGAACACATGCACGTTCCCCCCGAGCACCGCCCCGTCCTCCGGCCAGATGATGCTCACCTCGGCGGGGTGCTCGGCGCCCGGAGCGGACACCGCCCGGCGCATGCCCCCCGCGCCAAGGAGTCCCAGTCCGAGGACTCCCAGGCAGGACACACCAGCGGCACACCACGACAGGCGGCGGATCATTCGGGGTTTCATCTCGCGTCTCTGGAAGGAGAGGTCAGCGGCGGCAAGACGAAACATACAGAGCACGTCTGACACTCGGGCCCGCCCCCACGGGCCCGATTCACGCGGCCCCGCGGCTCAACGCCGGGCCTGGATCATTTGAACGGTCCTGTCCTCGCCCTGCTCCACCGCGGCCAGCACTTCCATCTGCAGCACGCGGCGCACCTTGGCGTTCTCGATCCACAGGTTGATCTTCCGCGGCGCCTTGCCCTCGGTGCGCTCGGTCAGCTCGACCTTGAAGCAGGGAACCTCCTTCTTCAGGGCGCCCAGACCCGCGACCGGGCCCGCGAAGGGGACCGAAAGCTGCCAGGTGGAGAACGGCCTGCCCGAGGCCAGTCCCTCCGGCTCGAGCACCTCGAGGCTTCCGGTGAACCCCTGCCCCAGGGGCAGCGTGGCCAGGGCGAGCTCCAGCGGAGCACCCGGAAACAGCAGCGGCTTGTCGCCCACGAGCTGCTCGAACTTCACCGGGGAGACGCCCTTGCGCTCGCCGCGCAGCGCTCCGTCCACGAGCTCCAGGCGCATCGAGCCCCCGCCGGGAGAGCGGCCCGTCCACCGGTAGGGCAGCAGCGTCTTCGCGTCCACCCAGTAGCTGTTCTCCACCTTGCCCGCCGGGGTGCGGCCCGTGTCGGTGATGACGAACGCGTCGCGCTTCTTGTCGCGCTTGCGCAGGGTCTTGCGCTGGGTGGTGCCCACCGTGAAGCTCCAGGGCCCCCCTCCTCCGAACGGCTTCTGCTGGACACTCTGGTACTGGAGCGCTCCCGGCTTGAGCAGCGACGCCTGGAGCAGCGTGGCGAGCGAGGGCACGGACTGGGAGGGGCTCGCGGCGGAGGGGCTCGCGGCGGGGCTCGCGACAGCGGGGCTCGTGGCCACGGCGGGCGGAGGCGCCACGGGCGGCGCGGACGGCTCATCCACGCGCAAGGAGTTCACGAAGCGCTGGATCACCGCCTCGGGGGGAAGCTTCTCGCCGCCCGCCTCGACGTCCACGAGCTGCGCGCCGACGAGCACCAGCCGCCCCGCGGATTGATAGGCCGAGCCATCAATGGACTCGAACCGGTAGTCGAGCGCGGGGAAGGACCCCACGAGCAGCGGCTCCTGGCGCTTGATCTCGAAGCCCCCCTCCTCCGCGTTCCGGCCCAGATAGCCTTGGAGGTACGCGGAGGGCGTGCCCTCCACGTCCGCCTTCCCGTACGACACGCGCAGGATCCACTCGTCCGTGGGGTCCTCATAGCGGCAGTCGGGCTGCTCGGCGTTCGTGTCGCACGTGGGCTCGGAGGGGAACTCGATGCTGAAGCGTCCTCCCGAGGGACTCACCCGCCGGGCCGGGGTCTCGGGGGAAGGTTCGGAGGGAGCGGCCGCGCAACACAGGATGGACAGGCCCATCGACACACCCGCGTGTGCCAGGCCTCGCCAGGACGAAATGAGCATGAGCCGGAGGTCTATCATGGCCCGGCCCCCGTCCGCGCCCTGGGACCCGGGCGCCTCCCGGCCCCACCCACCAGGATATGCGACACGAGCTGTTCCCCGAGGTGGACATCGCCTCGCCCCCCCAGGTAAGCCAGAGGTGCGGTTGCGTCAGCCCCCTGCCCTGAGCCCCATGCCCGAGCGGAACATCCACCAAGAAGCCGTCACGGCATGGCGCGCGGGCTGGACGGGGACCCTGGCGCAACCCGCGTTATTGGACCTCTTCGAGCGCGCCCTGGATGCGCTCTGGCACCGCGCGCACATGAGCTTGGGCGAGATGACCCTGATGGCCATCGTGGATCGGGTGATCCACCAGGGCGGCGAGCAGTACCCCCACCTCGCGCAGCTCAAGGTCGAGACGAGCGGCGTGCACTTCGGCGAGCTGCGACATTCCGTCCAGGAGCTCGATCGCGTGCTGCTCGAGGAGTCGCTCGTGTTCCTGGTGTACGAGCTGCTGCGGGTGTTCGGCTCGCTCACGGGGGAGATCCTCACACCGGGCCTCCACGCGGAGTTGCACAAGGTACGGGTGTCGTCGGTGGCGTCGCAGGGAGGAAAGCCATGAGCGGGCCCGCAGAACCCTTTTCGCTACTCCGGCTGGAGACGGGCATTCCCAACCTGGATGCCATCTTCCACGGCGGCATGCCCAGGGGCGTCATCTCCGTCATCGCCGGTCCCCCGGGCTCGGGCAAGACGACCCTCGTCCAGCAGATGTGCTTCCACCACGCCGCCCAGGGCGGCCGCGTCCTCTACTTCAACACCCTCTCCGAGCCCACCGCCAAGACGCTGCTCTACCTGCGGCCCTTCACCTTCTTCAACCCCAAGCTGCTCGACGAGCGCATCCGCTTCATCGACCTCGGCCTGAGCCTGCGCACCAAGGGGCTGGAGCTCACGACCAACCTGCTCATCGAACAGCTCAAGCTGTTCAAGCCCACCATGGTGGTCATCGACAGCTTCAAGGTCTTCGATGACCTGGCCCGCTCGTCCGAGGAGCTGCGCAAGTTCACCTACGAGCTCACCGTGCGGCTGATGGCCTGGGAGTGCACCACCTTCCTGCTCGGCGAGTACAGCTCCGAGCACTTCGAGCACCCGGCCTACTCCGCCATCGACGGCATCATCACCGTGAAGCAGGAGCAGCGCTCGGGCGAGCGGCAGCGGCTGCTGCAGATCGTCAAGATGCGCGGCACCTCGCACAGCCACGAGGAGCACCCCTTCGTCATCACCTCGGCGGGTGTCGAGGTGTACGCGCCGAGCATCACCCTGCGGCGCGCGAACAAGGCCGCGTCGGGCGTGGCGGGCGTCCAGCGGATGAAGACGGGCATCTCCAAGCTCGATGCGCTCCTGGGCGAGGGCATTCCGCTGGGCTCGAGCATCATCGTGTCGGGCGTGTCGGGCACCGGCAAGACGGTGCTGGGGCTGGAGTTCCTCTACCGGGGCGCCCGGGAGTTCAACCAGAAGGGCCTCTTCTTCTCCTTCGAGGAGACCGCGGCGCGCCTGCACGACACCGCCCGGGGGCTGGGCTGGGAGCTGGAGCGGGAGATCGACCGGGGCATGCTGCAGATCGTCTTCATCCCCCAGCCCGACATCCTCGTGGACCGGGACCTGCTGGAGCTGCAGCGGCGCGTGGAGACGTTCGGCGCCCAGCGCGTGGTGGTCGACTCCATGTCCGTCTTCCTCCACAAGCTCGAGCACCGCAGCCTCATCCGGGACAAGGTGTTCTGGCTGACCAACATCATCCAGAACCAGGACGCGGTGGGCCTCTTCGCCAACGATCTGCCCGCGGGCACGCAGCAGCACAGCCGCTTCGGGGTGGAGGAGACGGTGATGGACGGGCTCGTCCTCCTGTGGTCGGAGGCCCAGGGGCTCGAGCGCCATCGCTACCTGGAGGTGAACAAGCTGCGCAACACCGCGCACGCCTCCGGCCGGCACTCCATCACCATCGGCCCCGGGGGCATCCAGGTCTTCCCGCGCCTGGACGAGGTGCCCCGCATGGCGCCCCCCGTGCCCTTCTCGCCACGCAAGGATCGCGTGTCCACGGGGGTGCCGCAGCTCGACGCGCTGCTCGGCGGCGGGCTGCTGGACGGCAGCGTCACCCTCTTGTCGGGCAGCCCCGGCACCGGCAAGAGCACCCTCGGCATCCAGTTCGTGCTCGAGGCGGCGCGCAGCCAGGAGCGCGCGCTCTACATCACCCTCGAGGAAGGCCCCCATCAGCTCGTCCTGGGCGCCGAGTCCCTGGGGCTGCCCCTGCGCGAGGCCGTCACCTCCGGGAAGGTGGACATCCTCTACCTGCCGCGCGAGCACCTGCACGCCTCGCGCTTCCTGAGCATGGTGGAGCAGAGAATCCATGACCTGCGGCCCACCCGGCTGGTGCTCGACAGCGCGAGCGACATCGAGGTGCTCGGGTTCATCTCCGAGGAATTGCGGCGGCTGCTCTACGGGCTCGTGCTGCGCCTGCGCACGCTCGGGGTGACGTGCCTCTTCACCGTGGAGGCCCGCTCGCTCTTCATCGCCGACACCATCAGCGAGCGCGGCCTGTCGCCGCTGGCCGACAACATCTTCATGCTGCGCTACCTCCAGGAGGAGGGAGGGCTGGTGCCGGTGCTCACGGTGGTGAAGACCCGGGGCAGTGCCCATGTCCGCGCCAGCCACCGCATCCTCATCGGGCCGGGCGGCTTCAAGCTGGGTGGCCAGATCGAGGTGCCGCTGCCATTTTCAGGGCAGCAGAAGAGGAAGCGTCACCTGGGCATCAAGTGGAGACGCCCCAAGTAGGGTCCGCACGCCAGCAGCCCTGGCAGGAGTCACCCCATGGTGGAATCGAGCCCACCCCCCCCGCTTTCATCTGGCGACTCCCCCGAGACGGCCTGGAGGGCACCCCGGCCCGGCACGCCCGCGCTCTTCCGCGAGCTGGAGCACGCCTGGCGGCACCTGGGCTACCTCTACGAAATCAGCAAGCTGCTCAGCGGCTTCGACACCGTGGAGCACACGCTCCCCCGGTTGATGGCGCTGGCCACCCAGGTGCTGCCCGTGCGCACCGCCCTGCTGTTCGAGGGCGTGGATGCCCATGGGGAGGCCTGCCTGGAGCGCCCCCGGTTGACGGCCTGGCGGGCGGCCGATGTGCCGGACGCGCAGTGGATCCGCGCCATGGAGCAGGCCACCACCAGCTATTCCTACCTGGTGGGAGCCACCGGGGTGCGGCCCCAGGTCGTCACGGCGGGGGCACCGGGGGCCGGGGACGTCCTGGCGCTCGCGCCCCGCGGCGCGACCCCGACGCTCGTCAGCCTTCCGCTGGTGGCCAAGGGCCGCGCTTTCGGCACGCTCCAGATGGAGGTGACGGGGGTGCTGGCCGAGGAGGGGCTCGCGTTCATCGACGCGGTGACCAACCAGCTCGCCACGGCCCTGGACCGCGCCCACGCGCTGCGCCGCGAGGTGTGCCTGCGCGAGCGGGCGGAGGCGAGCGAGCGCGCCCAGCGCGAACTGCTGGAGCGCGAGCAGCAGGCGCGCCGGGAGCTGGAGAAGGCCCACCGGCGCCAGAGCTTCCTCGCCGAGGCGGGCGCGCTGCTGACCCAATCCCTCGACTACCGCGCGTCGCTGTCCGCGGTGGCGCGCCTGCTGGTGCCCACGTGGGCCGACTGCTGCGTCATCGACCTGTTCTCCTGTGACACCAAGGACTCGTGCGGCACCGAGCGCGTCGCCCTGGTGGTCACCGAGCCGCCCGGGCCGGCCCCGGCGGGCACGTCCTTCGTCACCCGGGCCTTCACGGACCACCCCTGGGTGGCCTTGCAGCCCAGCCCCGAGCGCCTGACGGAGCAGAGCTCGGCGGTGGAGCGGGCCGAGTGGGCCGGGTTTCCCTCCAACCTGCGCCTGCGCATCCAGGTGCGCGGCCGCACGCTCGGGGTGGTGAGCCTCATCGCCGCCAGGCCCGGGCGCCATGACGCCGCCGACGTCGCGCTCTTCGAGGCGCTCGTGCAGCGCATCGCGGCGGCGGTGGACACCGCGCACCTCTACGAGCAGGCCCAGGAGGCGGTGCGCTGGCGCGACGAGCTGCTCGCCGTCGTCTCCCACGACATCAAGACGCCGCTGCTCGTGGTGAAGCTCAACGCGGAGATCCTCCTCAAGGCCGCCCACGAGGCCACGCCGCACCCGCGCCAGGAGCGGCTGATGGAGTCCATCCTCCACTCGGCGGACCACATGAGGGATTTGATCGCGGGGCTGTTGGATCGCTCGCGGCTGCAGGGAGGGCCGCTGCCGCTCGCGCTCGAGCCGCTGCCGGTGAAGGAGCTCATCGAGCAGGTGCTCCCGGTGCTCCAGCCGCTCGCGGTGAGCCGGGCGCTGAAGCTGCGGGTGGCGGTGAGCCCCGAGGTGAGGCCGGTGAAGGCAGACCGGGAGCGCGTGCACCAGGTGCTCACCAACCTGGTGGGCAACGCGCTGAAGTTCACGCCCCCGGGGGGAACCATCACCTTGAGGGCCAAGCCGGTGGACGGGCTGGTGCGCTTCTCGGTGAAGGACAACGGGCCGGGCATTTCCCCCGCGGACGTGCCGCACCTCTTCGAGCGCTTCTGGCGCTCGGCCAGCGCGTCCGAGCGGGGGACGGGGCTGGGGTTGAACATCGTGAAGACGCTGGTGGAGGCGCACGGCGGAACGGTCTGGGTCGAGTCGCAGCTCGGCGCGGGCAGCACCTTCTTCTTCACCCTGCCCGTGGCCGACTGAGGGCGTGGGCCACGGCGCTCACTGCCGCCCCAGCTCCCGGTCCCACGCGTACAGCACCCCGTTCACCGTGAAGCGGTAGGCACTGGAGATGTCCTCCCAGTCATCCGGGCGGAGCGCGTCGAGGCGCTCGCGCAGGAAGTCCGGGTCGCTGAGCTGCTCGCGGTGTTGGAGATCGGCGTTGGCGCGCACCAGGACGGGAAGCACCCGGAGCACGGCCTCCATGCACTCCTCCCGGGTCGCGCGGGCCATGCGCTCCACCGTCAGCACCAGGCGCTCGCGCGTCGAGGCGGGGCTTCCGGGACACCATGCCTCCAGCGTCATGCCGTAGATGTCCTCCACCAGTTCCTCCAGCGTGTACTCGCGATCGAACCAGAACGCGTAGCGCGGACCCCGGAGCACGTCCCAGAAGTGCAGCAGCGCGGCGAGTCGCTCGGCCATGCGCCGCGAGCTGCGCAGCGGGTAGGGAGACACGGCCTGGAAGAGAGCGCCCCACGGGGTGCTCAGGCAGAAGGACTCGAAGGCCTCCTCCATTCGCTGGCGTTCCTTTTTCGGGACGCCGTCATTCAAGTGCATGAAGACATCGGAGAACAGGTGCACCCGCCAGCGGGGGTGGGGGATGATGTTGGAGTCGCCCCCTGAGTCCACGATCAGCACCTCGCCGGGCGGCACCTGGCGCATCCTCCGGGGCTGGGTAAAGGCACCGGTCTTTAGGTACTCCCGAGCCCACTCCTTACCCTTGGTGCTCACCTTGCGGAGGATGTCGCCGGTAAGGCCGTGGAGCATCGCGGGAAACTCGAGCACCGGGGACTGAGACACGGTCATGGTCCCGGCCCTACCATAGCGGTCACGTGAGCCTCAAGCACCAGGACCCGCGCTCGCTTCGAGGGGGCCAGACGCCGCCCGCTCAGTGGCAGTCCACGGGCAGGTAGACCTGGCCATGGAAGCCGCTGGGCCATTCGCCCTTTTCATAAGCAGCCCGGATCGCCTGCTCGGCCATCTCGCCGCGCTTCTCCGCCTCTTCCCTGGGCAACGCTTCTTCCTTCTGGGCCGCCCGCTCCTTCCAGGAAGCCTGGGGTTTCTCGCGCCGATAGCTCCAGCGATACAGCGTCACTCCGGGCTCGGGCGTGCGCCAGGACAACTGCCAGAGTGCTCCTCCGTTCTCGAATTCGAGGAAGAGTGAGCCGTCGAAGCCAGTGCCTCCCTTGAGTTTCTTGTCGGGTTTGACGGCCTCGTTCAGAGCCGCCAGGTAGCGCCCCGCCTGTTCTCTGCCTTCCTCGCGCCCTTCCTCATTGTCTGGCTTTATCTCGAAGAGTACGAGGGCGCTCGTATCGGTGATGTCCGGGCGCAGGAGCCTGACGAACTTCGAGAGACGCTTGGGATTGCCCAACTCTCCGTGCTCCACAATGGTGGAGAGATTGTTGGGGTCGAGGAAGACGGTTCTGGAGGGGTACTGCACGAGGTACTGCTTGCCAATAGCAAGGTGCGCGGCCTTGCCAAGAAAAGCGTCCCAGGGCTCCCGGGAGTCTGGCTTGCGGCCCGGGAGTTTGAAGGAAGGAGGCTCCGCCTGGGCGCCGAGGGCGACCAGGAGCACCAGGAGCAAACCCGCCAGACTCCAGCCATACCGACGCCTGCTTCCATGCTCCTTCTTGTCCACCCCACATCTCCCGTCTTGGTGTCTGCATTCGGAGGGAACCAGAAAGGGCTGACATCCCGAGGACAATGACACCGGGCGCGGCGGCGCTCAGTGCCGCCTCAGCGCCCGGTCCCACGCGAACAGCTGTCCATTCACCGAGTAGCGGTAGGCACTGGAAAGAGACTCGAACTCCTCTGGGCGGAGCGCGCCGAGGCGCTCGCGCAGGAAGTCCGGGTCGTTGAACTCCTCGCGGTGCTGGAGGTCGATGTCCATCCGCACCACGCTGGGAATCACCCGGAGCACAGCCTCCGTGCACTCCTCCCGGGTGGCGCGCGCCATGCGCTCCACCGTCAGCGTCAGGTGCTCGCGCACCGAGGCAGGGCCTCCGGGGCACCACGCCTCCAGCGTCACCCCGTAGATGTACGCGATGAGCTCATCGAGCGTGTGGTGGGTGTCGGGCGCCCTAGACGCGTAGCGCGGGCCCTGGAGCACGTCCCAGAAGCGCAACAGCGCCGCGAACCGCTCGGCCATGCGCTGAGCGCTGCGCGGCGGGGGAGGAGACACGGCATGGTAGAGCGCGCCCCACGGCGTGCGCAGGCAGAAGGACTCGAAGGCCTCCCGCGTGCGCGGGTACACCTCTTCCGGCACGCCTTCGTTCAGGTGCATGAAGACGTCGACGAACATGTGAATCCGCCAGCGTGGGCGGGAGGTGACGTCGAACACGGCTCCCGAGTGCACCTCCAGAAGCTCGCCGGGCGGAACCTGGAGCATCCGCCGGGGCGGGTTGAAGCCACCCGTCTCGAGGTACTCCCGGGCCCACCTGCGGCCCTCGATGCTCACCTGGCGGCGGACGGCGCCAATAGTGCCATGGAGCATCGCGGGGAACTCGAGCACCGGGGACGGGACCGTGGTCATGGCCTCGGCCCTACCATGGAGGTCATCTGCGCTTCAAGCGCCAGGACCCGTGCCCCCTTCCACACTCCTGCACGTCCACCCCGCGCCTCCCGGCTTGTCGAGCACGGGAGGCGGGGCGCTTCGCGAAGGCCGCGCCTAGAAGAGGAAGTCGGTGGTGAGGAAGTCCGACTCGCGCCGCGTGAGGATGGACTGCACGAGCGTGGTGTTCTCCTTCGTCGTCTTCGCCGCCACGAGCGTGCGGATGGAGAACACGCGCAGCGCGTCCGCCACCGACAGCGTCCCTTCCGCCGAGTCCTTGCGCCCGTTGAAGGGGAACGTGTCCGGCCCGCGCTGGCACTGGCAGTTGAGGTTGATGCGGCCCACCTGGTTGGCGAACGCGTCGATGAACCGCCCGATCCGCGCCGAGTCCTGTCCGAACAGGCTCAACTGCTGGCCGAACTGCGACTCGACCACGTAGCGCACCGCCTCCTCGTCCTCGTCGAACACCATCACCGGAATCACCGGGCCGAACTGCTCCTCCGTCGCCAGCCGCATGTCGCGCGTCACCGGGTACACCACCGCCGGGAAGAAGAAGGACTGGTTCACCTGCCCCCCCCGCTCGTTCACCACCTTCGCCCCCTTGCCCACCGCGTCGTCCACCAGACCGCGCAGGTAGTCCGTCTTCCCCGGCTCGGGCAGCGGCGTGAGCGCCACCCCCGGCGTCCACGGCATTCCCGGCTTGAGCTTGTCCACCGCCGCGCTGAAGCGCTCGAGGAAGGGTTTGATCACCTTGCGCTGCACCAGCAGCACCTTGAGCGCCGTGCACCGCTGCCCGTTGAAGGACAGCGTGCCCGTGATGCACTCCTTCACCGTGTTGTCGAGGTCCGCGTCGTCGAGGATGATCGCCGGGTTCTTCGCGTCCAGTCCGAGCACCGACTTGAGGCGGTGCGGCCGCGGGTGCATGCGCTTGAGCTCGCTGGCGCCCTTGTTCGTCCCGATGAAGGCGAACAGGTCCACCTGCCCGCTCTCCATCAGCGCGCCCACCGTCTCGCGGCCCCGGCCGTAGATGATGTTGATGACGCCCGGCGGGAAGCAGTCGCGGAACGCCTCGAGCAGCGGACGCACCAGCAGCACGCCGAACTTCGCCGGCTTGAAGATGACCGCGTTGCCCATCAGCAGCGCGGGAAACAGCGTGCTGAAGGTCTCGTTCAGCGGGTAGTTGTACGGCCCCATGCACAGCGCCACGCCAATGGGCGCCCGGCGGATCTGCGCCATGATGCCCTGCTCCTGCACGAAGCGCGACGAGGTCCGATCCAACTCCTTGAGCGCGCGGATCGTCTCGACGATGAGATCGATCGTCCGGTCGAACTCCTTCTCCGAGTCGCCCTGCGTCTTGCCGATCTCCCACATCAGGAGGTTCACCACCGCGGTGCGCTGGGCGCGCATGGCCACGAGGAAGCGCTCGACGTGCTCGATGCGCTCGGCCACGCGCATGGTCGGCCACGCGCCCCGGCCATGGTCATAGGCCTTCACCGCCGCCCGCAGCGCCTCGAGCGACTCCTGGGAGGTGAGCAGCGGCGTGGCGCCAATCACCTTCTGCTCCACGCCCTTGGCCGTCTTCACGAAGACCGGGCTGCGCACCGGGTTGAGCTCTCCCCCCCACATGCGCAGCTCGCCCCCGATGAGGTACTCGCGCTGCTCCAGATACGCGGGCAGCCGCACGCTGGCGGGAATCTGTTCTTCGGAGGGAAAGAGCTCGTCGAGGGAAGTCATGGGGAATCCTTTCTTGCGCCACTATCTACGCCTCGGCCCCCTTCCGCGCTCTTGAAGTTGAGCCCGCCCGAGCGGCCATTCCCCACCGGCCCCGCTCCGCTTCCCCGGATCTGGTTCCGCTGGAGATTTTCAGCCCGCCCCCTTGGTCCTCCAAGCAGGGCTCCGAGCGGTGCGGACCCTCCCACTCTCATGGCAGGCCCTGGGCCGCAAGTTGGTCGCCGGGAGGACCGCGACGGTGCGGATCGGCCACCGGCCACCTCCAAGACCCAACACACCCGTGGAGGCCCGCCGCTGAGGCGGCTGCTCGGAGTCGTCCCCCCCCATCCATTCCGCCGTCCGCAACTCTTCGCGCCGCGAACTCATGGCACACTTTGACACCCTCAGGTGAATCACCTAGGCGAGTGACGTGAGACTTCCACTTCGCACGGCACGACTGGCGCTCGTGTTCCTGCTCGTTGCGTCAGGGGCGTTGGCCGCCCCCGCGGACGATGTGCAACGAGTGCTAGAGCACTCGGGCCTGTCCGCGCGCGTGCACCTGACGCCGGGAATGTCACTCACCCCGGAGCGGGCCCAAATGCTCTGGCGCGGCCTGCTCGACAGCACGCCCACGGCGCGCTCCTTCGCCCCCCGCACCGTGCTCGCCCACTTGCTCAGAGACGTCCTCACCACGGGGAGCACCGTGTCCTATGTCTCGCTGCTCGTCACCGCCGAGCGCTTTCGCCCCCTGGTGGTGGTGCGTCCGGATGGCTACGCCACCGTCGCGCTCACGGGCGCGCCCCTGGCGTCGCTTGGACGGCCCTCCCTGTACGAAGACCAACTCCACGTGCAGCGCCTGCGCGTGGGCGCCTTCTACTTCGACCGGGCCGGTGTCTTCTTCGCCGTGGACGATGCACTGCGACCCCAAGGATTGCCACTCGGAGAGTTGCCCTTGGGACGCGACCCCGCCACCGCCACCCTCCTGGGCGCCCAGGATGCCTTGGAACAGATGGCCCATGCTCTCGCGGCGCTGTTGACCCAACCGGTGCGCTCGCTGGACAGCCTGCGCCAGTTGCCCTCGGCCCTCGCGGGACTCATCTCCTCCTCTCCCGAGTACTTCGCCCGTTACGGCGCCATGAACCTGGACGACCAGGTGCGTGAGGCCTCGCGGCTGGCCACCCACGTGTTGACGCTCCAGGGAGGCCTCGTCTCGCAAGGCGCTCGGCTGTCGGCTGCCGCGCGCCTGCCGGTGCTCACGCTCTCGTCCCAAGGCGAGCTGATGGTGCGTGTGGTGTCCGTGCCATCTGGCGTCCTCACCTCGGCCTTGGGCACGGGAGCCACTTCCGCCACCCTCGTCTTCATGGCCCAGGGAATGCCTCCGGGGGGCGGCGTTGCGTGGACGCCTCCCACGGGTGGGCCCGGACAATGGATACAAAAATCCGAGAGCATGTCGACCGAGGCCCAGCAATATCAGTCACAGGTAACGGGCGCGCCTGATGGCTGGGTGTACCGCGTACGCACCGGCTCAGGCCCCAAGGACTTCGTGGACTTCGATGGCTTTCGCGACGGCGTGCTCCTGGAAGTCAAGGGTCCTGGTTACCAGGAGCTCTTCCAGAAGATGTATGGCAAGAAATGGTTCGACGGACTCGATGAGATGGTCGCCCAGGCCAAGAGACAATTCGAGGCGGCCAGCGGTGTTCCTCTCCAATGGCACTTCGCGGAACGCGAGGTAGCTACCCCCCCGAGTCGCTGAGAGATCATTCCAATGGAGGAGACATACTACGTAGGGGCCTACTGGCTGGCACGGAAGGAGTCCGCGAGTGCCTGTGCTCCGCGGTTCGAGCGATTTCTCGGACTGCTCTCCCACTGCGATCCGACGTTCTCTCAATGGTTCAAGAAAGGCAGGACTCGTGAGGCGGCACTCGAACATCGCTTCGCAAGCGATGCGGGCGGTATCGCCACCTTCTTCAATCAACAGAGCCAGGAGGACGGGCGGCGGGAGACGAGTGGGTGGACCGCCCATCTCTGGAATGGACAACCTGACGGGACCGCGAGTGGACTCTCCATTCATTGCGGTGACGCCTCTCCCCGACTTCCCAACTCCTGCCTGCTGTATCCACCAGAAGAACCCCCCGTGGCCGAGAGATTGCTGCGCGCCCACCCACTCGCCTCCATCCTCCGCGCCATGGTCCTGGCCTGGGAGCCCGAGTGGGGCATCGCCACCTCCCACGAGCATCGCGACTCAGTGACGGAGTCCGGCGAGGCGGGCACCTTCGTGGGTTGGCTCACCTACTTCTCCCACCGCCGGGGCGCCCTGCCTGCGCTGCCACCCTCCGTTCAACTCGAGTCCGTGGAAGATCTCGGCACCCTGGTCCTCCTCACCCCCGAGCGCTTTACCCTCGCCAACCCCACCCACGTGGAACTCGCCCGCGAGGTCTCCGAGCGTCTGGCCCACGCGGGCCTGCTGTCACCCCTTCGCCCCGGCTCATCCTGACACTTCGGCCGGCTATCCAGGTGAGCCATGCCTCTGTCTCGTGAGCAGTTGGTTTCAATCGCGAAGAGCTACTGGTCTTCAAATGGAGACCCGCGCTCGCGACAGGAGCTCAGCCCCGAGGCGGAGCGGCTCCATGCGCGCTGGGAACAGGAGCTTCTGAAAATCACTCAGTGGTGGGCATTCCTCGAGGGCCTCGAAATGGAATTGCCGGGGTTCTCCATCGGCGATGCCACGGCCACCCCCGATGCGTGTTTCCGCTGCGTGGCCTATCCCACGGGCACTCCCCTGCCAGCCCTTCGCTGGGTGGTCGTCGGTTGCGTCAGCATTCTCGCCCCCGTCTACACCGTCTATGGCGTGCGCTTCGAATATGGCGAGACGACGCGGGCTCTCCGGGAGGTGGAGTTCGATCCCCACCGGCCCGAGATACGCGCGCCCGCCGAGGTCATCGCCAGGAGGCTCGAGGCGGTGTTCGGATTCAGCACGCTCCCGCGAGAGGTCGCCGAGACCCCCGTCCCCCTGTTCGTGCAGTGGAAGCAGCCTCCAGAGACGACGCTGTTCCACGCACTCTTCACCAACGAGCCTGGAAGCCTGCCTTGAGCCGGTGGAGGAAACCCACGCTCAAGCCGGCCGGCGGCTGCCCAGCACCGCCACGCCCAGGCCCAGCATGGCGATGAGCGTGAACGAGCCGCGCAGCGTGGCCACGCCCGCCACGAGCCCGATGAGCGGCGGGCCCACCAGGAAGCCCAAAAAGCCGATGGAGGACACCGCCGCCAGCGCCGCCCCCGGCGACATGGTGCGCGAGCGGCCCGCCGCCCCGTACACCAGCGGCACCACGCTCGACACGCCCAGCCCCACCAGCATGAAGCCCAGCAGCGCCGTGGGCAGCCGCGGCAGCCCCACCGCCAGCGCGAGCCCCAGCGTGATGAGCACGCCGCTCGTCTGGAACACCCGCCTGAGCCCGAAGCGCCGCGTGAGCCCGTCCGCCAGGAAGCGCCCCGACGCCATCATCGCCATGAACGCCGCGTAGCCCGCGCCCACCCAGTCCGGGTCCGCTCCCACCACGCGCGCGAAGTACACCCCGCTCCAGTCGAACATGGCGCCCTCGCAGATCATGCAGCAGAAGGCCATGACGCCCAGGCCGAGCAGCTCCCGGTCCGGCATCACGAACACCCGCTGCCCGGCGCCCTCGTCCGGCGCGTCCGAGAGCAGGAAGCGCGAGCACGCGGCGAGCGCCGCCAGCATGAACAGCCCCATGCCCAGGAAGTGGGGCAGGGGCTCCACCCCCGCGCCGATCATCCCCGCGCCAATGCCCGCGGCCACGAAGCCCGCCAGGCTCCACAGCCCGTGGAAGGACGCCATCACCGAGCGCCCATAGAGCGCCTCCACCCCCACCGCCTGCGTGTTCACCGAGATGTTCACCACGTTGCCGGTGAAGCCAAACACGAACAGCACCCCGAGCAGCACCGGCAGCGAGTTGACGAAGCCCAGCCCCACCAGCCCCGCCGCGTAGACGACGAGCGCGCTGAGCGCCACCAGCGCGCTGCCCTTGCGCGACACCCACCAGCCCGCCGCCGGCAGCGCCGCCATGGACCCGGCCGGCAAGGCCAGCAGGACGAGCCCCAGCGCCGCCTCGGTGAGGCCCAGGCGCTGCTGGATGCTCGGGATGCGCGAGGCCCAGCTCGCGAAGCACACACCTTGAAGGAAGAACAACGCGCCGGCCGCCATGCGGTGGACGTGGCGCGGATAACCCGTTTCCGTACCCTGGAGAATCATCTCGGCCCCTGGCGTGTCACGCCCCGCCCGCGAATGCAACCACCCCCCGCCGTCAGCACCCGTCAGCGCGCAACCCTCCCCCTCCGTGGGGACTCCAAGCACTCTCCCGTGCCAGGCAATGTCAGACAGCGCGTGTAGGGTGTCCCTACAGAGAGACGGCCACGGGGTGTGACATGAGCTGGATTGTCTATTTGATGGGCGCTGCGGGCTTCGACTCGGTGCGAGACTTTCCCGAGGGCTGGTCACCCCCGCCGCTCGGGCCCCGCGAGAGCGTCATCCGCCGGCTGCTCGAGGTGATGCCCACCGCCGTCTTCCCCCACCCCGCCGAGGGCAGCTACCACGGCGCGGACTTCTCGCTCACCTTCGACCTGGGCCCCTGGGAGCCCACCCCCCGCGTGCGGCTCATCGTCCAGGGCACCGGCGAGGACGCGCTGGACATGCTGGGCCGGGTGGCCGAGGCGCTCGACGCGCGGGCGCTCGACACGGGCCTGGGCGACTTCATGCGCTTCCACAAGGACCCCGTCACCGGGCGGCACGTCTGGCGGGATGCTCCCCGGCCGGAATCCGGGTGGGCTCCGGCCTGAGGGCCCCTCCGCCTGGAGGCCCTCCAGGAGAGGCGCCCGGGTGGAGTTGCCCCGGGGGACACGGCCCCCCACGGTTGCCATGGAACGCGGACGGTGCCCGGCCCCTGGCCGAGGCACCCACGAGGAGCGGCCATGGCCCAGACAATTCGTGAAGTGATGACCCGCGACGTGGAAGTCATCGGTCCCCAGGACACGCTGCGTGACGCGGCCGAGAAGATGCGCAGTCTCAACGTGGGCGCCCTGCCCGTGTGCGAGGGAGATCGCGTGGTGGGCATGCTCACCGACCGCGACATCGTCGTGCGAGCCATTGCCCTGGGCATGGACTCGGCCAGCACGTCGGTGGAGGACGCGATGACGGGCAACGTGCAGTACTGCTACGCGGAAGATGACGCCATGAGCGTGCTCGCCCGCATGCGGGACATGCAGGTGCGCCGCTTCATCGTGGTGAACGAGGACGAGCGCCTGGTGGGCATCGTGTCGCTGGGCGACCTGTCCCAGACGATGAACGAGCGGCGCGTGGGCGAGGCCCTGGAGGGCATCTCCGAGCCGGCCCCCACCGCCTGAGCCCTCCCGGCACGGGCACGCTCCGAGGCGAGTGGCTGGCCGCCTCCCCGCCCTCCGGCCGGGTGGCGGTCCCCGCTCCGCCCGCCTGGATGTTTTCCCGTTTCCCGGGGGCCACCTTCAGCGGGACGGAGGTGCAACGTGCGTGGAAACATCCAGGTCCTCACCCTGAAGGGCATCCCCATCCGGGTGCACTTCTCCTTCCTGCTCATCCTCCCGTTGCTCGCGTGGAGCTTCGGGCAGTCGTTCCAGTTGGCGGCGCGCGCGGCGGACGTGCCTCCCGAGCGCCTGTCCGGGCATCCACTCGTGTGGGGGCTGGGCGTCGCCGTGGCGCTGTTCCTGTCGGTGCTGCTGCACGAGCTCGCCCACTCCGTCTACGCGCTGCGCAAGGGCGGCGAGGTGAGCGACATCCGGCTGATGATGATTGGCGGCGTGTCCAACATCACCCGCATGCCCGACGGCGCGCGGCACGAGGCGCTCATGGCGCTCGCCGGGCCGGTGACGAGCCTGCTGCTCGGCGCGCTGGCGTTGTTCGTCCACCACCTGCTCGAGGGCACGCGCTCCTTCAACCTGAGCTTCGCCGTCTTCTACCTGGGCTCGCTCAACATCTTCCTGGGCTTCTTCAACCTGCTGCCCGCCTTCCCCATGGACGGAGGGAGGATTCTGCGCGCGGTGCTCTCCGGGTGGCTCGGGCGGGTGCGCGCCACGCGCGTGGCGGGCTGGGTGGGCCAGGGCTTCGCGCTGCTCTTCGGCCTGTTCGGCATCATCACCGGCAACTTCATCCTGCTCTTCATCGCCTTCTTCGTCTTCATGGGCGCGGCGGCCGAGTCGCGCCAGGTGCTGCTGCAGTCGAAGCTCGCCGACGTGCCCGTGCGCGAGCTGATGGGGCCGCGCACCGCCACGGTGGAGGTGGAGGCGAGCCTGCGCGAGCTGACGGAGGTGCTCTATGGCGAGCGGCTGCGGGCCGTGCCGGTGGTGGAAGCGGGGCGCGTGGTGGGGCTCGTCACGGTGGAGGCGCTGCGGCAGGTGCCCGTGGAGAAGCTGGCGGGCCTGGCCGTGCGCGAGCTGAGCGAGCCGGTGCCCGTGCTCACCCCGGACTCCACCGCGTGGCAGGCGCTCCAGGAGATGGGCCAGCGGCAGATGCTCCAGTTGCCCGTCACCGAGGACGGGGTGCTCGTGGGCATGCTCTCCCAGGAGGACATCCTGCGCGGGCTGGAGCTGCGCGAGCTCAAGGAGTCGCGCCGCCAGGGCCAGGGGCCGTGGAACCTCGGGGGCCGCGGGCACGAGTCGCCCACCTGAGTCCCCGCAGAACGGTGGGCCGGGCTCCGCTCCGCGCGACCGGAGCGGGGCCGCTCACCGGAACGCGTGCCCCCGCGCCCCTCCGTTCGCCGCCGGGCATCCGCGCGCCGCGCGCTGTGTGGCGCACCACACACGGGCAAGCCCCACCGGGAGGCGGCACTCCCCGACCCGCCCCGCCGCTCCCTAGCTTGGTCGCACCATGCCCCCGTCCGTCGATGTCCCGGCCCATGAGCCGGCCCCGCCCTCCGCGTGGAAGGGCCGGGCCGTGGCGGAGCTCACCGAGGCGCGCGCGCGCCTCTTGCGCATGCTCGAGCGCCTGGGCGAGGCGGAGCTCGTCGCGCAGCACTCGCCCCTCATGTCCCCCATCGTCTGGGACGTGGCCCACGTGGCCAACCACGAGGAGCAGTGGCTCCTGCGCGCGCTCGGCGCCCCCGCCCTCACCGGCCCGGACGTGGACGCCCTCTATGACGCCCTGCGCCACCCACGCGCCACCCGCGTCCACCTGCCCCTGCTCTCCCCCGCCCAGGCGCTCGCCTACGCGGCGCGGGTGCGCGAGGCCTCGCTCGCGTGGCTGCGCGAGTTGTCCGAGCACTCGGACGCGCCCCTGCTGCGCGGCGGCTTCGTCTTCGGCATGGTGGCCCAGCACGAGCAGCAGCACCTGGAGACGATCGCCGCCACGCTGCAACTCATGACGGCGCGCGACTGGCGGCCCACCGCGCTCGCGCGCCCCCGTCCCGGCCGCGCCGCCTGGCACGAGGTGTTCCTCCCCGGAGGCCCGGTGCGCCTGGGCAGTGACGCGCCCTGGGCCTACGACAACGAGCGCCCGGCGCACACCGCGCACGTGGGCGACTTCTTCCTGGACTCGCACCCGGTGACGAACGGGGACTACGCCGTCTTCGTCGCCGCGGGAGGCTACGAGGACGCGCGCTGGTGGACGCCCGAGGGCTTCGCCTGGGTGCGTCAGGAGGGCGCGCGCCACCCGCTCTTCTGGCTGCCCCAACCCGGGGGACGCTGGTGGCGGCGGCGCTTCGGGTGGGAGGAGCCCTTGCCCCCGGACGAGCCCGTGCAGCACGTGAGCTGGTACGAGGCGGACGCCTACGCGCGCTGGGCCGGCAAGCGCCTGCCCACCGAGGCCGAGTGGGAGCGCGCCGCGTCCGGCCTCGCCCCGGGCTCGCGCGCCTTTCCCTGGGGGGACTCGCCCCCGCGCGCGGAGCAGGCCACGCTCGGCGGAGACACCTGGGGCCCCAGCCCCGTGGGCGCCTTCCCCGCGGGCACCACCCCCGAGGGCGTCTCGGGCCTGCTCGGCGATGTGTGGGAGTGGACGTCCAGCACTTTCGGCGGGTACTTGGGATTCCAAGCGTTCCCCTACCGTGAATATTCGGAGGAGTTCTTCGGGACGGACTACCGGGTGCTCAAGGGGGGCTCGTGGGCCACGGCGCCGGTGGCCGCGCGCAACAGCTTCCGCAACTGGGACTACCCCCAGCGCCGGCACATCTTCGCCGGCTTTCGGTGCGCACGCGACGCGAGGTGACACACATGGCGGCAGGCAACGGCAGGCAGCGGCGGCGGGAGCGGCCCGCGGTGACGATGCAGGTGCACCTGCGGCCGGGGGACATGCGGCGCACGCTGCGCGCGGAGGTGCTCGAGAGGCTGTGCGTGGAGGGGCGCCCGAAGGAGCTGTCCCCCAAGTGGCTCTACGACGAGCGCGGCAGCCAGCTCTTCGACGATATCACCCGCCTGCCCGAGTACTACCCCACGCGGCGCGAGCGGGAAATCCTCCGGGAGCACGCGCGGGACATCGCGCGCGCGTGCGCGGCCCACACGCTCGTGGAGCTGGGCAGTGGCAGCAGCGAGAAGACGCGGCTGTTGCTCGACGCGCTGCGGGAGGAGGGCGGCCTCGAGCGCTTCATCCCCTTCGACGTGAGCGAGTCCTTCCTGCGCCAGGCGGCCGAGGCGGTGGCGCGCGACTACCCCGGGCTGCACGTGCACGCGGTGGTGGGGGACTTCGAGCGGCACCTGGGCAAATGGCCGCGCGAGGGCCGCATGCTCGTGACCTTCCTCGGCGGCACCATCGGCAACCTGAAGCCCGCCGAGCGCGCGCGCTTCTACGCCCGGCTCGCCGAGGGGATGGAGCCGGGGGATGGCCTCGTGGTGGGGACGGACCTGCTCAAGAGCCGCTCGCGGCTGTTCGCGGCGTACAACGACCGGGCGGGGGTGACGGCGGCCTTCAACCGCAACGTCCTGCGGGTGCTCAACCACGAGTTGCAGGCGGACTTCGACCCGGACGCCTTCGAGCACCTGGCGCCCTTCGACGAGGAGAACCAGTGGGTGGAGATGAGGCTCGTGTCCACCCGGGCCCAGGCGGTGCGGCTGCCGGCGCTCGAGCGCTTCGTGAACTTCGCCGAGGGCGAGGTGCTGCGCACGGAGGTGAGCTGCAAGTTCCACCCCGCGCGGGTGGAAGAGGAGCTGGCGGCGGCGGGCCTCGAGCGCGTGGGGTGCTGGACGGACGCGGCGGGAGACTTCGCCTTGTCGCTCGCACTCAAACGCTGAGCGCCCGGCGTCCAAGCGCGTACCGGCCAACACTCGGCGGCGCCGGGGCGGGTGGGACCGTCCGGCGAAGAACATCCGCACCGGGCGTCACGGGGGGGGAGGACCCACGCCTACCTCCGAATGCGTCATACCTTGGCACGAACGGTCCAGCCTTAGGCGTCGCGTGGCGGCGGGCCCCAGACCGGAGCACCAGGAGCCCACCCTCCGGGGGGGAAGGGTCGGCATCGAGGTGTATGGGGATTCATCGGGCGCCGCCCGGAGAGCATGAGGTCGCTCCCGGGAGTGGCGCCCGATGTCTTTGCGGGACTAGCGCGGCGGGGGTTGCAGGTGGATGGCCTGGCAGGAGGAGGCCGCCTCGCGCACCTCGTCCTCGGAGACCCCGGGCAGGCTGGCGCACAGGAACAGGTCGCGCTCCACGCGCCGCGCGCCGAAGAAGGCCGGGTGGGCCTCGCCCACGCCTCCGTCCGCGAGCCTCGCCGCGAGCTTCACCCGCACGAGCACGAAGTCCTCGCCCTCCTCGAGCTGCTCGTCCGAGCGCTCGAACCCCGCGAAGGCGCGGCCGAGCAGCGCGGTGAGCGCCTCAGCGGAGGGCAGCGCGTCGCCCTCACCGGTGCGCAGGTCCACGCGCAGGACGGGATGATGGGGAGGGCCGAAGCGCAGGCTGCCATCCTCTTCGGGCTGGGCGCTCCACCCGGTGGGCAGGGGCACCTTCACCCCCACCCGGCGCGAGGCGGAGCGGGGAGTCCCGGCGGACGCATCCGGGGACTCCACCGGCACCTCCGCCCGGCGCTCACGACAGCCCTCGCACCCCGTGCCCCCGGCGGCGAGCGCCAGCAGGGCGGCACCCAGGCGCGGGCGCACGGACCGGCGCACTTCTACTTCCGGCCCTCACCCGGGGCGGGCGGGGGCGGGGGCGTGGAGCCCTTGGCGCCGAGGTTCTCCATCTTGCTGGTGCCCTCGAAGATGACGCCCCGATCCATGGTGAGCGCGGGCGCCTCGATGTTGCCCTTCACGCGCGCGGGCGCATGCAGCTCGATGAGCTGCGTGGCGCGCACGTTGCCTTCCACGGTGCCATTGATGATGACGGTGCCGGCGGTGATCTCCGCCTGGACCCGGGCGCCCTCACCCACCACGAGCACGTCCTTGGTGATGATCTGCCCGTTGAACTTGCCGTCGATGCGGACCTGCCCCTCGAAGGTGAGCTTGCCCTCGAACTCGCTGCCCTTGCCCAGCAGCGTGTGAACCTCACCCGGACGCGTCGCCACGAAATCCTCCTTGCTGCTACCGCCCCCGAGGAGCGGAACGTTGGTCTTCTCTTCCTTCTTGCCGAGGAGCGCCACGCGCTACTCCTTCCTGAGGACCTTCAGGATGCGATCCAGGTCATCGTATGAGAAGTAATCGACTTCCAGGGTGCCTTTTCCGCTGCCTTTTTCGACCAGGCGCACCTTGGTGCCGAGCCGCCGCTGCATCTCCTCCACCAGGCTCTTCACCTGGGGGCTCTGCTTCTTGGGCGTGGCGGGGGCGGACTCCTTGCCCTTGGCGCCCTTGGCCTGCTGCACGAGCTTCTCGGTGTCGCGCACGCTGAGCTTCTTGGCGGCCACCTGCGCGGCCAGCTCCTTCATCTCCGGCAGGCGCGGCACGCCGAGCAGCGCCCGGGCATGGCCCGCGCTCAACTGCCCCGCGGCCACCAGGCCCTTCACGTCGTCCGGCAGACCGAGCAGGCGCAAGGCATTGGCCACGGTGGGCCGCTCCTTGCCCACGCGCTGGGCCACCTGGTCCTGCGTGAGGCCGAACTCCTCGACGAGCCGGTGGTAGCCCTCGGCCTCTTCCATGGGGTTGAGGTCCGAGCGCTGGAGGTTCTCCACGAGCGCGAGCTCGAAGGCCTCCACCTCGGTGACCTCGCGCACGATGGCGGGGATTTCATGCAGCCCCGCGGCCTGGGAGGCGCGCCAGCGGCGCTCGCCGGCGATGAGCTTGTAGCCGCCCGCGCCGTCCTTGCGCACGAGCACCGGCTGCAACACGCCCTGGGCCTTGATGGACTCGGTGAGCTCGCGCAGCTTCTCCTCGTCGAACTGGCGGCGCGGCTGGAGCGTGTCGCGCTGGATGGCCTCGATGGGCAGCTTGATGAGGCCATTCTTCGGAGGCGGCGGGGGCTCGGGGGGAGCGGCCACCACGCTCGCGCCCGCGGGCACGGGCGGAGCCGCCTGGGGGATGAGGGCGGAGAGGCCGCGGCCCAGCGCCCGCTTCTGTTTGTCGGCATTCAGCACTGCGAGAACTCCCACCGGGGGCGGCCCCGGCCATTGCCAGCCCGGGTCGCCCCGGACGGCCAGGTGCTTGGAGTGTCACCGCGGGGAACCTGGACGACCCCGCGGGCGGAGCGCGGAAGGCGAGCCCGGCGGGGCCCTCTCGACGCGAACCGATTCACCACTTCGGCGGCCCTCATCCGCGTGCCGCCCGTCCCCTTCATGGGAGGCAAGCCGGGCGGCGGGGCCGGGGGCACTCAAGCCCGGGGCTGGACGGGAGCGGGCGCGGGCTCGCGCTGCATGATCTCCCGGCCGAGCGCGAGGTAGCTCTCGCAGCCCTTGGACTTGATGTCATAGAGGATGATGGGCTTGCCGAAGGAGGGGCACTCGGCGAGGCGCACGTTGCGCGGCACCACGGAGGAGAAGACCTGCTCCTTGAAGAAGCCGCGCACGTCGTCCACCACCTGGTTGGCGATGTTGGCGCGCGAGTCGAACATGGTGAGGAGGATGCCCTCCATCTTCAGGCCCGGGTTGAAGGCCTGGCGCACCAGATCGATGGTGTGGTTGAGCTGGGACAGGCCCTCGAGCGCGTAGTACTCGCACTGCAGGGGGATGAGGACCGAGTCGGCGGCGATGAGCGAGTTGAGCGTGAGCAGGCCGAGCGACGGCGGGCAGTCGATGAGGATGTAGTCGTACTGGTCGGCGAGGGGGCGGAGCGCGTCGCGCAGGCGGAACTCGCGCCGCTCCTGGCCCACGAGCTCGACCTCGGCGCCGGTGAGGTCCGGGGTGGCGGGGACCACCTGGAGGTAGCGCAGCTCGGTGGAGTGGAGCAGCTCGCTCATGGGGCGGCCGCCGAGCAGGGCGTCATAGACGGTGCCCTGGAGCGCCTCGCGCTTGAGTCCGAGTCCGCTGCCGGCATTGCCCTGGGGATCCATGTCGACCAGGAGCGTCTTGCGCTCGGCCGAGGCGAGGCTGGCGGCGAGATTGATGGCGGTGGTCGTCTTGCCGACGCCGCCCTTCTGGTTGGAGATGCAGATGATTCGACCCACGTGGCCCGTCCTTGGGGGAAGCCTGTAGCGACGCCATTGATCCATCAAACCGGGAGCTGATCCAGTCCACGGCCAGATCAACCTCTAACCCGCCCGCCTGACATGCGTCCGGGCCCGGCTGGGGCCCCGGTGGACGGCGGAAGGGGCTCCTGGAGGCGCCCCGAGGCGGACCCGGGGGGAGGTTTCACGTGGAACACCCGGACGCCTTGCCGGATGCCCGTTCCACGTGGAACACGGCGGGCGATGGGTTCCGTTCCCGGGGACCCCGTGAACCCGAGCGGCCCGGTGGACCTCCCCACCGCCCGGGCTCCGGGGGCGCCGCGCCCGGACCGGAACGAGGAGGCGAAGCGGGTGGAGGGAACGGGGAGGCGCCGGGGAACGGGGCGGCGGAAGGTTCCACGTGGAACACGGCGGAAAGGGGCGCGCGGCGCGTTCCACGTGGAACGGGGCCCGGAAGCGAGCGCGGCCCGTGCCCCCGCGAGAAGAACCCCGGCCCCGCCCGAAGTCCTCCGGACCGCCTTTCCGGCAAGTGGGGTCCGGACGTTCCACGTGGAGCACGGCAGAAGCGCTCCGAGGGACGTTCCACGTGGAACGTGAGGCCCTGTTCCGAAGTGGCTCCGGGTGCCCCTTCTCGCTCCCCTCCCCTTCCGGTTCGGGCCCGAGTCCCGACGCCAGAAAGCACGGTCCGGATGTTCCACGTGGAACACGGTGGCGCGGCTCCGCGCACCTGTTCCCGCCAGCGCGAGGTTCGCTGGTGCGGTGCTCCGGCCGTTCCACGTGGAACACGGGCCCGCGCATCAACGCCCCTTCCCCCTCCCCTTCCGGTCCCCGGTTCCACCTCCGGGAGGTGGGGGCGTTCCACGTGGAACATGGGGCCCCGTGTCCGAGCCCCTCCCTCCTTCCGCTCTCCTCCCCTTTCCGTCCGGTCCCCGGCTCCGTGGCGCGAAGAACGGTGGGGTGACGTTCCACGTGGAACATGGGGACCGAGCCTGGACCCCTCTTTCCGTGCCCCTCCCCTTTTCGTGCGGTCCCCGGTTCCGCCGCCGGAAGGAGGGGGGAGGTTCCACGTGGAACGCGAGGCCCGGACCAGGAGAAGGACGTCCCTCGCTTCCGTGGACCCTCTGGAGGATGGGGCCGGCAACCTCCCCTCCCCTTCTGGGTTGGGGATGCCGAACCGTGGGGCCGCTTCAGTTGGAGTCCGGGACAGGTTCACGTTCCACGTGGAACACGCCCGGGAGGTGTGCCGGGTCCGGAGAGTTCCCGGGTGGCGTGGCGGGAGGTCGGGGAGACGTGAGGCTCCCGCCAGGGTCCAGGTGGGACCGGAGAACTCTTCGAGGCCTTCGGTCCACGGTTCGGGGGCGCGGGAGCGTTCCACGTGGAACAGGGGGGTGGGTTCACACGTGGGGGAGCAGGGCGTGAACTCGGATGAGGTGGCGGAACAGCGCCTCCACCCGTTCGGGGAAACGAACGGACCGGGCGTTCCACGTGGAACAGGTCCTCGGCCCAAGGGCCAGTCCCGCGCCACTGACACTCCCTTCTCTTTTCGTGGTGGGGGACTCGCGGAAGCGGACCTCCAGGAGCCGAAGTGGCACACGCATCGCGGCGGAGTTCCCACGAGGCCCACGGCGCCGTATCGAGGCCCCCCGCTCCGCCCCCGTGGTCACGCGAGCTTCACGGGTCACCCGTTGGCGCCGGTGCTCGTCAGACCCCTCCGATAGTCGTGCGGCCCGGCTGCCCATCCATCGGGTGGCCCGTGCCCCGGGAGTCGCGCATGAGGCCAGGTTGGACGGTGGTGTTTCCGCTGCTGCTCGCCGCGTGCGGCTCCACCACCGGCGCGAGCAGTTCCTACGAACCGAAGCGCACGCCAGCGCCGGGGGCCTGGCCCGCCGTGAAGAAGGTGTTGCCCTGGTTGAGCGTGCCGGGCGGGCGGATGAGGACGACCCTCTTCTACGGACCCTGGCAGTACCGCCGGGAGTTCATGCACGACTGCCAGGTGCAGTGCGCGGGAGGGCCATCCAATCAAGGGCTGCATGTGGCTGGCCGACCTCAAGTTCGACTGGGAGGGCCACCTCATCCTCCTGCCCGTTCCCGTCGAGGGCGGGAGCCGCTACGGCATCTATCACTGCTGCTGTGACTACCCCGCCTTGTTGCCCGAGGAGACCACGAGCCGCCGCAGGGAGTGGGAGCGGATCCGGAAGTCATTTCGTCAGAGCTGGAGCGAGAGGTTCGGAGCCTGGCCCAGCAGTGGCAATAAGGCCTGGCCGGGACACCACATCCGGGATCTCTGGCACAGCGGAGACCCGGTCGATCCCAACAACGTCTTTCCCGCCCAGCCGGACGTGCACGACCTCTACAACCGGGTGTATCCCGCCTGCTACGCCGGGCAGCCGCCCTGGAATACAACCGGGCCCGACGTGCCCTACACCGACCATTGACGATGACCGCGCCCATGAGCCGTCTGCTCGCGGAGATCTCCCGCGAGCACTTTCCGTACCCTCCCGCCACACCCGAGGCGATCGCGGCGTTCGAGCATCGTGTGGGCTGGAAGCTGGATCCGGACCTGCGCGCCTTCTATCTGCACTGCGATGGCGCCGAATTGATCGAGCGGCTGCCCAACACGCCCTACCGCGTTCTCCCCTTGTCGAAGATCGTCCGGGCCCGGGTGGCCATCTACGGCGAGGATGACGAACAGTGGGGTCCCGCCTCGGTATACGCCCTGTGCGATGTGCAGGACGGCAACTACGTGCTGGTGGACGTGGCCCGTCAGGAGGATGGGCGCTACCCCCTCATCGACGGCTACCACGAGGCCTGGCCCGATCCGAAGTACTGCTCCCAGGTCGCTCGCTCCTTCTCGGAGTTCCTCGAGCAGGTCCTGCGCACCCGGCGCAACCTCTACTGGCTGGGCGAATGACTCCCCGGACATGACGAGGGCCGGAAGCCCCACCCTCGGACCCCGGCCCTCGCCGTCACTTCCGTCTGTCTGTCTTCGGGCCCCGCGCGCCCTCCCCTACTCCGCCCGCTTCTTGAACGCCGCCACCTGCCGCTCGGCCCGCGAGAACGGCAGCCGGTAGGCCCGCGCGGACACCAGCTCCAAGCCCCGCTTCCCCGCCTCCTCCCGCAGCGCCTCCTCCCCGAGCGCCTTGCCCAGCATCGCCACCACGTGCCCCCCAGGCGCCAGGTACGCCGGCGCCAGGTCCAACCAGTCCGGCAGATCCATGAACGCCCGCGCCAGCACCCGGTCCGCTCGCGGCAACCCTTCCACCTCGGGCCGGCCCTCCGCGCGCGTGTGCACCGCCTTCGTCCCCGCGAGCCCCAACCCCGGCACCGTCACCACCGCCTTGAGGTAGCCCACCTTCTTGCCCACCGCGTCCACCATCGTCACCGCAAGGCCCGAGCGCGCCATCTTCAACGGCAACCCCGGGAAGCCCGCCCCCGCCCCCACGTCCAGCACGCTCGTCACCCCCTCCACCTCCGGCAGCACCGCCAGCGAGTCCAGGAAGTGCTTCTCCAGCACCTCCTCCGGCGCGGTGATCGCCGTCAGGTTCACCTTCGCGTTCCACTTGAGCAGCTCGCCCATCAGCCGGTACAGCCGCTCGGGCACGTCCTCCCCCACGCTCACGCCCAACGCCTCACACCCCCGCCGCAGCTGATCGGCGAAGCGAGAATTGTCCACAGCCCACCCTCCCTCTCCGGGGTCTCAACCCCTCGAAATGACTGCACTCGGGGCCCTCCTCGGAGTTCCCCACACGTTGTCCACACCCCCCTGTGCGATCAGACGCCCCCTCGGGCCCCCTCGCCGAGCCCCTCGCGCTTGAGCGCCACCAGCAACAGGGAAATCGCCGCCGGCGTCAGCCCCGGCACCCGCCTCGCCTGCCCCACCGTGCCCGGCCGGTGCTTCTCCAGCTTCTCCACCGCCTCGGCCGACAAGCCCCGCACGCCCCCATACGCGAAGTCCCCCGGAATCCTCCACCCATCCCACGCCTCCGCCTCCCGCGCCGCCGCCCGCTCCGCCATCACGATGTAGCCCTCGTACTTCACCTCCACCTCCACCTCCTCCACCACGTCCGCCGCCAGCTCCGGCCACCCCTCCCCCGCCCCTCGCGCCAGGCTCGCGTACGTCACCTCCGGCCGCTTGAGCCGCGCCGCCAGCCCCGTGCGCTTGAGCCGCTCCACCTCCCCGCGCACCGCGCGCTCGCGCGCCTCCACCCGCTCGGCCAGCTCGCGCCCCACGAGCCCCACCCGCGCCCCATACCGCACGAGCCTCAGGTCCGCGTTCCCCTCGCGCAGCCGCAGCCGGTGCTCCGAGCGGCTCGTGAACATGCGGAAGGGCTCGTCCACGCCCCGCGTCACCAGCTCGTCCACCAGCACCGCCCCGTGCGCCTCGTGCCGCCCCAGCTCGAGCGCCGGCTCGCCCTTCACCTTCAGCCCCGCTTGAATCCCCGCGTACAATCCCTGGAAGGCCGCCTCCTCATAGCCGCTCGTGCCGTTGAGCTGCCCCGCGAAGTACAGGCCCTCCACGCGCTTGGTCTCCAGCGTGCCGTGCAGCTGCGTGGGCGGCGCGTAGTCGTACTCCACCGCGTAGCCGTAGCGCGCCACCTCCACGGCCCCGAGCCCCGGCAGCGTGCGCAGGAAGTCGAGCTGCACGTCCGCGGGCAGGCTCGTGGACAGCCCCGCCGGGTACACCAGCGGCGAGGTGGGGCCCTCGGGCTCGAGGAACACCAGGTGCCGCTCGCGCGCGGAGAAGCGCACCACCTTGTCCTCCAGCGACGGGCAGTAGCGCGGGCCCCGGCCCACAATCTCCCCCTGGTACAAGGGCGAGCGGTGCAGGTTGTCGCGCAAGATCCGGTGCGTCTCGGGCGTGGTGTACGTGAGCGCGCACGTGACGGCGGGCTGGCACGGAAACGCCGCGTCCGCTCCGGTCAGCTCCCGCGCCCACTTCGTGCGCAGCGACAGCGGGCGCGGGGGGAAGTCGCCGGGCTGGGGCGCGAGCGCGGCCCAGTCGATGCTGTCGCGCACCAGCCGCGCCGGGGTGCCCGTCTTGAAGCGGCCGAGCGTGAAGCCCAGCGCGCGCAGCGAGTCGGACAGGCCGCGCGCCGCCTCGTCCCCGAGCCGCCCGCCCACCTCCTTCTTCTCGCCCACGTGCATGAGCGCCTGGAGGAAGGTGCCGGTGGTGAGCAGCACCGCGCGCGCCGCCACCTGCGTGCCATCCCCGAGCACCACGCCCGCCACGCGTCCGCCCTCGGCCACCACCTGGGACACCTCGGCCTCGTGCACCGTGAGGCCCGGCTGGTTGAAGAGCACCGCCTGCATGGCCCGGGCGTAGGCGTCCCGGTCGCACAGCACGCGCGTGGCCTGCACCGCCGGGCCCTTGGAGGCGTTGAGCGTCTTGAAGTGCGTGCCGGTCAGGTCCGCCACCCGGCCCATCTCCCCGCCGAGCGCGTCCAGCTCGCGCACCAGGTGGCCCTTGGCCGTGCCGCCCACCGCCGGGTTGCAGCTCATGACCGCGGCGCGCTCGCGCTTGAGCGTGAGGGCGAGCGTGGACAGGCCCATGCGCGCGCACGCGAGCGCCGCCTCGCTGCCCGCATGCCCCAGCCCCACCACGATGACGTCGTATGCCTGCTTCATGCCGCTATCTCACGCGCCCGCCCTCCGAAGGCAAGAGGCCCCCTCCCCTCCCCTTCCCCGCCGGCCCGCCCCACTCCCGGCCCGGACCCCTCGGCGTCACTCCGGCGGCCCCCGGTGATTTTCTTCGCCTCCCAGGGCCTGTCGGCTATCTCGCCCGGGCCCCCGGACTCCACGTCCGGGAGCCCGACCTCGCGGCGCGCGCTCGCGCGACCGTCCTGACTGGAGATGAACCCCATGAACAACAAATGGATTGTCTGCCTCGCCCTCGCGCTCGCCGGATGCGGCGGCGCCGGCCCCCTTGGTGGCACGTGGAAGGGCGAGGCCGGTGGCTGGTCGGTGACGGTGGAGTTCGACCAGTACGCCACGCAGGGCGGCGCGAGCTCCTTCAGCGGAACCGCCACCGCCAACAAGCCGTCCTGCTTCAGCACCGGCACCGCGACGGCCACGCTCATCAACGACACGAGCACGACCCTCGTGTTGAGCTCCGTGGACTCCGCCTCCAACACCACCGTGCAGATCTCCGGGACGCTGTCCGGAGATCAGCTCACCGGGACCCTCACGGCGATCAGCACCCAGGACGAGGAGTGCAACACGGACAGCACCGCCATCACGCTCACGCGCCAGTAACCCGAGTCCCCCGGCGGCTCCCGGCCTCCCGACCCTCCCCGCCGGGAGCCGCCTGGGCCCTTCCCCTCCAGCGGCGCCCTCCCCACTCCCCGTCCGTCCCCCGAGGTCTCGCCCACTGTTTCAGTGGAAATTTTCCTCCACCTCTCCAGGTGCCATCGGCTATCCCGCCCGGGCCCCTGGACCGGAAGTCCGGGGGCGCTACCTCGCGGCGCGCGCTCGCGCGACCGCTCCTCCTGGAGATGAACCCCATGAACAACAAGTGGATTGTGTGTCTGGCCCTCGCGCTCACCGGCTGCGGCGGCAGCGGCCTCGGCGGCACGTGGAAGGGCGAGGCCGCCGGCTGGTCGGTGACCGTGGTCCTCGACGAGGCCACCGAGCAGAGCGGGACGAGCTACCTCACGGGCACCGTGAGCACCAACAAGTCGGCCTGCTTCAGAGACGGCACCGCGGCGGCCACGCTCGTCAACGGCAAGAGCGCGCAGATCCTGTCCACCGCCTCGGGCACCGCCTCCAGTACGACCGTCGTGGACATCACCGGGGAGCTGTCCGGCAACACGATCGTCGGCTACCTCGAGGCGACCAGCACCGCCGCGGAATGCGACACGGACCGCACCGCCATCACGCTCACGCGCCAGTAACCCGAGTCCCGCGGCGGCTCCTGGCCTCCCGACCCCTCGCGCCGGGAGCCGCCTCGGCACCTCCCCCTTCCAGCGGGGCCCCCTCCTCACTCCCCGTCCGTCCCTCGGGGCCGCTCCAACTGTTCAGTGGAGATTTTTCTCCACGGACCCAGGTTCCATCGGCTATCCCACCGGAACACCTTGGCCGCGGGCCCGGGTGCAGGACCTCGCGGCCGGGCGCGTAACCTGCTTGTCACTGGAGAGGATTCATCATGAAGAACTGGATTCTGTGTGTCGCCCTCGTCGTCGCCGGTTGCAACGCATGCGGTGGTGATGGCGGCGGCGGTGGCGGCGGTGGTGGTGGTGGCGGCGGCGGCGGCACCAACGCCTACATCGGCACGTGGAAGGGCGAGGTCAACGGCTGGTCGGTGAGCCTGGTGATCAAGGAGGCCACCGAACTGAACGGCGTGACCTTCGTCACGGGCACGGCCAGCACCAACAAGACCTCCTGCTTCAGCACCGGCGACGTGAGCGGCAACTTCAACCCCACCTCGGGCGCGACCCTCACCGCCGTGAGCGACGACAACAACACGACCATCAACGTCCTGGGGCCCGTGGCCAACGGCAAGATCACCGCCAGGGTCGAAGCGGAGGGCGAGACCGCCGACTGCACCTTCCAGAGCATGTCCACCACGTTCACCCGTCAGTAGCCTCCCCCGGGGCCCGGCGTCTCCGGGCCCGGGTGGACCCGGCGCCTCCCCCGTTCCACGGGGGGCGGAGGGAGGAGCCCCGGGGCCCTCAGCGCAGCGCGCGGAAGAAGGCGCGCACGTCCTCGAGGAAGAGCTCCGGCTGTTCCACCGCGGCGAAGTGGCCTCCCCGCGGCATCTCCGTGTAGCGCCTCAGGTTGTAGCGCCGCTCCACCCAGGAGCGCGGCGCCCGCCCCACGGCGACCTCCCGGGGAAAGGCCGCCACGCCCGTGGGCACCGGCACCGGGGTGGAGAGCAGCCCGGGCCCCAGACTGCCCAGCTCGGCGTAGAGGTTGGCCGCGCTCGCGATGCTGTTGGGCGCCCAGTAGAACATCAGGTTGGTCAGCAGCCAGTCCTTGGAGAAGACGCGCTCCACGTCCCCGCCGCAGTCGCTCCAGGTGCGGAACTTCTCGGGGATGATGACATCGAAGGCATCCAGGGGGCTGCCCCCGTGCGCGCCGGGGTCCGTCAGCGGGCCGATGAGGTGGAGGAACTCGTGGATGGAACCCGGCCAGCCGTGCAGCAGCACCAGCGTTGAGGGCGGCCTCGTGCGCGCGCCAGTCATAGCGGTGGCGCCAGTACTCACACAGCTCGCGCACGTAGGAGACGTCGGCGCCCCGCTCCCAGGCGCCCCCCGGGGAGGGGCTCGGGCCAGCGCGTGGCGTCCAGGCGGCGGTGGAGATCGGAGAGGACGGCGTCGGGCACGTGGATTCGGTGGGGACGAGGTGTCATGGCGCGGCACGCTAGCCAACGCGCCCCCCCTCCCCCACGAAGTCCTCCGCGCCGCGTCCGCTATCTCACCGCGCGCGCCCGGAGGGACTCGGAGGTCCCCCCGCGTGGGCCCTGGAGCACCGAGCCCCAGGGCCCGGTGCTTCACGGCGCGGCCGGAGCCGTGACGGGCGCCGGAGCGGCCTTCGTCTTCGCGCCCGCGAAGTCGCCCGCCTTCACCACCGTCACCTGCTTCCAGTCGAGCACCCGCGCCATCGCCGCGCGCACGTCCTCGGGCTTGAGCGCGCTCATGCGCTTCTCGAACGCGGCGTCGTAGGCGAGCGTGCGGTCATAGAAGAGGTACGAGGCGAGCGCGCGCGCCAGGCCCGAATCGTCCGCGCGGCCCGTGCGCCGGTACTCCAGCAGGCCCGCGCGCGCCTGCTCCAGCTCCTGCGCGCTGAAGCCCTTCTGCAGCACCTTCTCCACCTCCTCGCGCATGGCCGTCTCCAGCCGCTCGGCGTTCTGCGGCGCGTAGATGGCGAACGTGGAGAACATGCCCACCGGGTCCAACGCGCCCGCGCCCAGCGAGCTGCTCACCGAGTAGGACAGGCCGTCCTTCTGGCGCACGCGCGTGGCCAGGCGCGAGTTGAGGAAGCCGCCGCCGAGCAGGAAGTTGCCGAGCACCAGCGCCGGGTAGTCCGGCGAGTCGTCGCGCAGCACGAGCCCCTCGCCCGCGAAGAAGAGGGCGTTGGCCTTGTCCGGCGTCTCCACCACGAGCGCCTGGGCGCCCGTCTTGTAGGGCCGCGACGGCACGCGCTCGTAGGGGGCGGGGCTCTTCCAGCCGCCGAACAGCTCGGCCACCTGCGCCTTCAGCGCCTTGGCGTCGAAGTCACCCACCGCGGCGAGCTCGCCCTTGGAGGCGCCGTAGAACTCGCGGTGGAAGGCGCGCGCCTGCTCGAGCGTGGTGCCCTTGAGCTCGGCGAGCGACTCCTCGTAGGTGCTCACGTAGTAGGGGTGGCCCGGGGAGTAGGGCGAGAGCGCGCGCGAGAAGGCGAGGCGGCCCTGGTAGGCGGGCTCGCTGCGCTGGTTCTCCAGGGAGGCGAGCCGCTCCTGCTGCACGAGGGCGAACTCGTTGGGGTCGAAGGCCGGCTCGCGCAGCATCTCCGCCACGAGCTTCATCACCTCGGGGAGGCTCGCGCGGGGCGCCTCCACCGAGACACCGGCGCCGGTGAGCGAGCCCGACACGGACACCTGGGCCTTGAGCTTGTCGAGCGCGTCACGCAGCTGCTGGCGCGTGTGCTTCGTGGTGCCACGCATGAGCAGCGCGCCGGCGTAGTCCGCCGCGCCCGAGCGGCCGGTGAGCGCCTTCTCCGTGCCCCAGCGCAGCGACAGGGCCACGCTCACCATCTCCCCGCGCGTCTTCTTGGGCAGGAGCGCGAGCTTCAGGCCCCCCACCTGCGAGCGCGCCACGCGCTTCTCGATGTTGTCCGGCGACGGGTCGAACACCTCGCCCTGGGCCACGGCGGCGCGGCCCTTGTAGTCCTGGAGCAGGGCGGCCACGTCCACGCGCGGGGGCAGCTCGGCGCGCTCCGGCCGGGCGGTGGGGAGGAACTCGCCGAGCGTGCGGTTGGAGGACTTGAGGTACTGGGCCGCCACGCGCGTGACGTCCGCGGGGGTGACGGCCTCGATGCGGTCGCGGTGCAGGAAGAACAGACGCCAGTCGCCGATGGCGGCCCACTCGGAGAGCTCGATGGCGGCGCCCTCCGAGTCGTTGAGCGTGAGCTCCACCTGCTTGAGCAGGGCCGTCTTGGCGCGCTCCACCTCCTCGGCGGTGAAGGGCGTGCGCGCGGCGTCCTCGACGGTGGTGAGCAGCGCCTCGCGCGCGGCGTCGAGCGACTGGCCCTCGCGCACGGTGGCGCGGAAGGTGAGCACGCCCGGGTCATGCAGCTGCAGGCTGTAGCCGCCGGCGCTCGCGGCCTTCTTCGTCTCCACGAGCGCCTTGTACAGGCGGCCCGAGGGCGTCATGCCGAGCGAGAGCGCGAGCACGTCGATGGCGGCGAAGTCGGGGTGGGCGCCCTCGGGCACGTGGTAGACGGTGGTGAGGGCGCTCACGTCGCCCACGCGGCGCAGGGTGACGCGGCGCTCGCCGTCCTGCACGGGCTCCTCGGTGTAGGTGACGGGCAGGGGCTCTTTCGGGGCCTTGAGGCGGCCGAAGGTCTTCTCCACCTCGGCGAGCGCCTGGGAGGGCTCGAAGCGGCCGGCGAGCACCAGCATGGCGTTATCCGGCCGGTAGTACTTCTTGTAGAAGGCCTGGAGCCGATCGATGGGCACGTGCTCCAGGTCGGCGCGGGCGCCGATGGTGGACTTGCCGTAGTTGTGCCAGAGGTAGGCGGCGCTCATGACGCGCTGGTTGAGCACGCGGGAGGGGTCGTTCTCCCCGCGCTCCAGCTCGTTGCGCACCACGGTCATCTCGGTGTCGAGGTCCTTCCTGGAGATGAAGCTGTTGACCATGCGGTCGGCCTCGAAGGCGAGCGCCCAGCGCAGGTTGTCGTCCGAGGCGGGGAAGGTCTCGAAGTAGTTGGTCCGGTCGAGCCAGGTGGTGCCATTGGGGCGGGCGCCGCGCTGGGTGAGGGCCTGGGGCACGTTGGGGGTGGTGGGGGTGCCCTTGAACAGGAGGTGCTCGAGCAGGTGGGCCATGCCCGTCTCGCCATAGCCCTCGTGCCGCGAGCCGACGAAGTAGGTGATGTTGAGGGTGACGGTGGACTTGGTGGGGTCCGGGAAGAGCAGGACGCGCAAGCCATTGTCGAGCCGGTACTCGGAGATGCCCTCGACGCTGGTGAAGGGAGCGGGGAGGGAGGCCTGTGCCGGGGCGGCGGGCGCCTTGGCGAGCGCGGGAGCGGAGACGAGCAACAGGCCCAGGCCGAGCAGGCGCAGGCGGGAGGGGAAGGACATGCGGGAAGCCTCGAAGCGCGAGGGGTGGGCCAGATGACGTTTGGAAGCTACCAACCAGACGGGGTGCGCGGGTGTTCCCGAGAAGGGAAGGGGAGGGGGAATTCGGCGGGGGGCCCTGGCTTGACTCACCCCGCTTGAACGTTTCCAGTCCAGGGGATGAAGCCGCACCGCGCGTGGGGAGGCTGGCCGCTGCCCGTCCTCTGCCTCGAGTCCGCGTGCGTCACCGCCCCGCTGCGAGGGCGTGGGGTGCCCGCGGTTTAGCCCGACCGCGCGCCGACCATCGAGTCCACCCTGGACGTCCTGGAGCCGGGCGCCGTCCCTCCGCGTCCGGTGCCCCTTCCCCCGGCCGAGGTCCAGCGGGCCCTGCGGAGGCTCCCGCGCGACGTGCGGCTGACGGGGGCCCCCACGCGCGAGGCCGCTCGCTCCGCGCTCTCAGCCCCCACCTGACGCTGAAGAACTGCACGGAGTTGCCGGGACTTTGTTCACGCGCGGTTCGGGGAGCGTTTTGTCCGCGACGCTCACCGCGACGTGACTGAGCACGAGCCAACCAACACAAAAGCGGGCAGGGAGCACGAGTACTCCGGCTGACACCTCAGAGGCGGGGCTCCTTTTGCGAATGATTCCAGTGGGTATGACGAGGTTGGCCGTTGGTCCAGGCTCCTGGGGGGTCGTCATGCAACAAGCCCGTGTCGTCGGTCGCGGACAACCATGCCGCCCGGTATGGCTCGTTCTGGCATTTGGGTGTTCATCAACGAGCGCCTCGGGGTACGGTGGCAGCATCGCTAAAGCCAGTGACGAGGCATGTATGCGTCACGGGTTCTGGCCGTGGCAAGCCAACGACAAGCCCTGTCCTGGAGCCTGATCATGGAGACCCCACGCCAGGAGCGCGCCACGACGTTCGGTGAGGAGATCGATCTCCTCTTCATGGAATTCATGAAGACAGATGCGCCCTACGAGCAATGCAGGCGCGAACTCCTGAAACTGGAGAAACGCTGGCTGCAAAAGGCAAAGACTCCAGCCCAGCGCCTCGCGGTGCAGCGCATCATCGCGAAGACCCTCCTCACCGAGGCATTTGGATTCGGCATGCCGTGGAAGGAGTTCGGTCGGTGGCTTCGTCGTATCCAGAATCTCGGCTTCCGCGATCTGGGGATGCGCGTCCACGTCACCTGCTTCTACGTACAGTCCCTTCACCTCTTCCCTCGGCAGGCTCGTGAGGCGTGGGCCATGTTGGAGGACACGGAGCGAAGGGCGCGCCGACTCCGCCGAGAGCGCCCCCTGCGCGAGGAACATCTGGAGGCCATCGCGCACGCGAAGAAGGTTGCCCGCGTGCCACCGCCCCCTCCTCGATGACCGAACCGGACCCCGAACCCCGACCCCCCCATCGGCGACCCTCTCCGAGGAACACGAGTTCGGAGGTCATGCTACGCTCCGGCACCTCGGAGGTGGTTTTCGTGGCACCCGTCTTCAGGCACCCAGAACCCGGGGAGATGGTCGGCGACTATCGCATCCTGGAGAAGCTCGGCTCCGGTGGATTTGGCACGGTCTTCAAGGCGGAGCGCGGCGGCCTCTTCTTCGCCGTGAAGATGCTTCGCGCGAACGCGCTCGACGCACGCGCGCGAAGAGAGATCAGCATCCTTCTTCAACTGGAGAATCCCTGTGTCGCCCGCTTTCGCGCGTGCGACCGGTGGCTTGATCCGAAATTCGGGACTCCCTACCTCGTCATGGACTTCGTCCCCGGCATGACGCTGGAGGAGTTCGCCAAGGAGGAGAACCCCTCGGCGCGCGAGTCCGCTCGCATCATGTTGGAGACCGCACTCACCCTCGGGGAAGTCCACGTCCAGGGTGTCTTTCATCGAGACCTGAAGCCCGAGAACATCCTCATCAAGAGCAAGAACGAGCGGCCCGTGCTGATCGACTTCGGAGTCGGCACCTATGCCGGTGCTCCCATGATCACCCCGTTCGGTCTACCGCCAGGGACGTCTGAGTTCCGCTCGCCGGAGGCGTATCTCTTCAGCCGCTCGAACCCCGAACTCGTCCACTACGAGTTCAGTGCGAGCGATGAACTGTGGGCGCTCGGCGTCAGCTTCTATTGGCTCCTGACCAACGTGCTGCCGTTTGGCGACAGGAACCATTGGGAGGGGGGCGGACTCGCGGAGCGGATCATCCGTCAGAGGCCCATGGCTCCGCACGTTCTCAACTCGCGAGTCCCGCGCGCCCTCTCCGACATCTGCATGAAGATGTTGGAGAAGAAGCCGGAGGAGCGTTACGCGAGCGCCGTGGAACTGTGTGCGGTCCTGGGGGGCGCCCTGGCCGCTGCCGGGGAGGACTCACTCTGGGACCTCCCGCTGTTCGATCCAGACGCGCCCGACACCCAGACGACCGAGGAAGAGCCGTCCCTGGTGGATGCGCACGAGGACGAAGAGACACGCCTGCTGCGCAAGTGGGCGAGGGCCCAGCCTCGACGCGGACGGAAGCCGAAGAAGGGAGCCGAGCCCGCTGCGAATCAGGACGACGTTCCGACTGTCGCGGCGGAGCCGGAGCCCGATGACGCGCTCCCCGTGAAGGTCCCTGAAGGGCTCGCCGCCGCGAGGATGCGTGCCTTTCCCCATCTCGAGGAAGGGCTTGCCTCTTCACCGGAGAGCGCCGAACACGGCCAGGAGAGCGAAGCACCACGAGTCCCGGCCCCCGCCGAAGCACCGCGAGCGACAGCGGCTCCGCCCACTCGGATGTCGCGTCGTCGCGCTTGCCTCGCGGCCGCGGCGGGGCTCGCCGTCGTGGTGCTCGGCGCGATCCTGTTCGCCAAACCGCCGCGCTCTCCGCCTGGTGGGGTAAGTCCACTCGGTGCGTCATCCGAGGCCGTTCCCACCCGACAAGCCGAGTCCGGCCGTGAAGTGGCGCGATCCACGAAGCCGCTGGATCCTCCAAGCGGAGAAGGCGCCGAGCCCACGGTGGGCTCCATCTCCGCGCCTGGGATGACCATGATGCTTCGCAAGAATGACAGCGGCGAAAAGCCCCCACAGAAGAAGACAAAGGTTCTCGGGCATGCGGCCAAGGTCATCGGTACGGGCCTGGTTTGCAATGCGTTGGCGGGATGTACGACCCCCCAACAAGTGCGGCCGACTCCGGAGTCTGCCCCGTGTCCGGCGGGTGCGGTCGAGACGATGACGACGCTCGGCATCACCATCGGGTACTCACATGACGCGGTCTTCCAGGTTTCCCCCGCTCAATACATCCCCGTGCGAGAGGGGGACACAACCATCGAGTTGCTCGGGGGCTGGGGCAAGTTGCCGGATGCGACCCTCTTGTCTGGGCGGCTGATTTTCGGAGATGGGCGCGTGTACGCAAGACTCACCGAGGCCAAGGTGCCGGGCGGAGGGACATTCAAGGTCTGTATGGAAATGCTCGACGAGCAAGGAAGGAGAGGCGCAGGCCGGAAGCCGGGTGGCGGACCGGAGAGCGTACGGATTTTCTCCTCGGTGGCCGTGAAAGCCGTCAACAGCTTCGAGTAGAGGCCAGCCGAATGGCCAGTACCATCACCGGGCCCAGTCATCACGGAGCCCGGAGACGTGATAGAGGCGGACACCGTCTCTGCTTTGGAGTCTTCTCCCCGTGTCTGCTTCGTCACCTGCTGCGTTCCTGATGCTGCTTCTTCTCGCGGGGAATTCCGCCACTGCTCAAACCTGCCCTCCACCTGGAGCGCTGGAAGACCGCTGCATCGAGCTGACAGCGCAAGGGACCCACGAAGTTTCCGAAGTGCAGCTCAGTCCAGGGCAGCCCACGACCTTCCGCTTCGACTCGGATGTGCGTGCGGACGGGATGACGCTGGAGAATCGCGAGCACTTCGAGGTGGCACCTGGAAAGCGGCTCATCACGCTTGAACCCTCGGAGAAAGCGCGCGGTGCGAAGCCCAGCACGCTGACGGTGTGCTTCGCGGATGGCTCGGCTCCTGCTTGCACCTCCTTCCGGCTGATCATTCATCCCGCGATGGGCGAGCGCCGGGTGGAGATCTTCCGCCACGCGCGTTCGCTGGACTCCGTCCAAGCCGAGTTGAGGAAGACGCGCGAGGAAAACACGGGACTGCGCGCGGAAGTCCAACAGATGCGCGCGGAACGAGACAGGCCGGATGGGCTCATTGGCCTGTTCGCTTCCGGCATGATGGGAGGAGAGGGCATCCCGTCTCAAACCATCAGCGAGTCCATCACCGCGCGCGAGCGCAACACCCTCCAGCAAAGCAAGGTGAAAACGCTTCGCGCTCCTGGCCGAGTTGCCATGGAGTTGTGGCTGGAGAACCCGGACACGGCGAAGTCGTGGACGCCGCGAGGCGCGGTGCTCGTCGGCGCCAAGGGCGAGCGGCTGGACGCGACCTTCTGGCCAGCCGAGCCGATTGCCTCGGGGGAGCGGCGGAGCATCTGGATCGAGGTGATGGCCCTGGAAAAACGAACCCAGGGCACCTTCACCTTGAAGCTGTGGGAGGCCGACGGCCAACGAACCTTCGTCATCGGGAACGTGACCTTCCCGGCGTTGGCCGTGGCGCCAGGGCTTTGATGCGAGCCCTGGTGGGCCTTGCCTGACGCTCCCTCGCCGCACCGAACTACCAGCAGCGCGCGGCGAACACGGCGAGCAACAGTCGGTTGCTTGACTCTCCTTGTCTGACCGTCTTCAGTCCGTGCGATGCAGTGGAAACGCGCCGTGTCTACCCGTCGTCTCGTGAACCAGCGTCCGTGGGGGACGATGCAGCACCGCACGTGGGGAGGCTGGCTGCTGCCCGTCCTCTTCCTCGAGTCCGCATGTGTCACCGCCCCGCCGCGAGGGAGTGGGGTGCCCGCGGAGAAGCCGAGCCCCGCGCCGGCCATCGAGTACACCCTGGACGTCCTGGAGCCGGGCGCCGTTTCCCCACGGCCGGTCCCCATCCCCCCGGCCGAGTTCCAGCGGGCCCTGCGTCGGCTCTCGCGCGACGTGCGGCTGACGGGGACTTCCGCGCGCGAGACCGCCCGCACGCTGTTGAACGCGCCGCCGCCACCGGAGCCGGACGTCGAGCACCTGGACATGCAGGGCCAGTGGCTGCTGGAGCACTACGGCGGGCGGAGCTACACCTTCGTGCCCTTGAGCCAGACGGGCCCGGTGCCCCTGTCGCCCGAGGCGGAGGAGGCCTTGAAGGTGAAGTACCTCAGGTGGTGCGAGCGCCGTGGCGGAGGCGACTGTCTGGGTTTGTTGGAGGATGGGCCCCATCTGCGCGCGGAGGACCGGCGCACGCTGGCGCTGGCCCTGGCGTTCGGCCCGGTGCTGGACGAGACGCGCGCGGCGCTCGGGCGCGAATTGCTGGACGTGAGGGCCCTGGTGTCCCTGATTGTCTGGACGGTGGCGCTCTACTGCGCGGCCTGGGTGGTGCCCGAGCCCACCAGCAAGGCACTGGCCGCGGGACTCACGGTGATTCTGCTGGCGTGGCTGGGGGTGGAGACGGTGTGGGGGCTCATGGACGGGTACAGCCGCATGGCCGTGGCGGCGCGCGAGGCCACCACCTTCGAGGAGCTGCGCGCGGCGGGTGAGGGCTTCGGCCAGGTGCTGGGGGAGGACGCGGCGCGGACGATGATTCTGGCGGTGACGACGCTGGGCGGGCGCACGCTGGGAGAGATGGCGGCGCGGGTGAAGTCATTGCCGGGCCATGGCCTGGCGGGAGCGCGGTGGAAGGCGCAGGGAGGGAGCACCGTGCTAGAGCCCGGCATGGCGCTGTCGGGCGAGGAGGCCCTGGCCCAGGCGGTGGCGACGGTGGAGGGGGTGGCGATGTCTGCCCGAGGCCCCCTGGCGGTGGTGATGCTCAAGCAGGGTAGGGGGAAGGGACCGGGGGGAGGTGGCTCCACCACCGTGATTCGCCATCGGGGCGGCAACGTGCAGGTGGAACTCGCCAATGGACAACGCTGGCATTTGCCGCGCGGCAAGTCGCTCGCGGACATTCCCACGACAGACAAGGTGGGGGACCAGCTCCAGGAGGCGGTCACCCAGGCGGCGAGGGAATGGGGGCCTGGAAAGCTCACTCCCGAGGAGAAAATTGCCATCCAGGATGCGCTGGACAAGGGCAAGTATTGGCTGGCGCGACTCCTGGAGCGTGAGGCCCGGGGTCGCTTCGTGGAAGGGAGGGTATCTCGGCGGTTCGGGCATCTCTACGATTTCAACCGGAACAGGGGGGTCGATGTCATTGACCCCAAGACCGGCGCCCGGTACGAGATTCTCTCCGGCACGGAGTCGAACATGGCACGGCATGGCCGCCGCATGGCGGGCGAGTTCTTCCGGATGCTCACCTTCTGAAAGGTCGGCGAATGCTCTTCACCAAGGTCTTCTACGAAGACAAGGAAATCCAAAACGAGCGGCTGGAGTTGACGGACAAAGGCTCGCTCTATTTCGTCGGTCCCAACCTGACGCTGAAGAATTGCACCCTCGTCCTGAAAGTGCCCGCCAGGAACCTGATCTTCGATGGAGTACGTTTCATCGATTGCACCTTCGAGGTGAAGCAGGAACTGAAGAATCACCAATCTTGGGTCTTCGCCTCGCTCAAGGGCTGCAAGTTCAAGGGCAATCTGTCGGGCTGTGACTTCGGCCATTGGCCCGGTTACTCGGAGGGGTCGGAACACGGCTCCATCGAGGACTGTGATTTCACCGAGGCCCGCCTGGACGGCTGCCGCATCATGGGCTGTGACCCGGCCACCGTGCGCTTTCCCAAGTGGCCCTGCTTCACCATCCTGGACCCCATCGGCAACAGCCGCGCGCTCAAGAGCGCCACCTGGCCTGGGCGCTTCGGCCGCATCGTCATCGACGACCTCGCCACCTACCCCACGGGCACCCGAGCCCTCACGTTCTACGCCCCCTTCAAAGCAAAACGCTTCGACACCACCCCGGAAGCGCTCCAGGCCGTCATCCAGCAGTTCGACTGCATCCTCTCCTGACGCTCCCTCGCCGCCGCCCCAACATCGAGCACGGTGGGTACCTATCCGGACAGCTACAAGTACGAGATTCTCTCCGGCACGGAGTCGAACATGGCACGGCATGGCAGACGCATGGCGGGCGAGTTCTTCCGGATGCTCACCTTTTGAGAGGAGTCGATCATGGGATGGCTCGAAAACGTCATCTTCCGGGACCGGGAAATCGAGAACGAGCGCCTGGAACTGACGGACAAGAACTCGCTCTACTATCTCAGCACCCACCTGACGCTGAAGAATTGCACGGTCGTCTTGAAGGTGCCCGCCAGGAACCTGATCATCAAGCAGGCCCGTTTCATCGATTGCACCTTCGAGGTGAAGCAGGAACTGAAGAATCACCAATCCTGGGTCTTCGCCTCGCTCAAGGGCTGCAAGTTCAAGGGCAATCTGTCGGGCTGTGACTTCGGCCATTGGCCCGGTTACTCGGAGGGGTCGGAGCACGGCTCCATCGAGGACTGTGATTTCACCGAGTCCCGCATGGACGGCTGCCGCATCATGGGCTGTGACCCAGCCACCGTGCGCTTTCCCAAGTGGCCCTGTTTCACCATCCTGGACCCCATCGGCAACAGCCGCGCGCTCAGGAGCGCCACCTGGCCCGGGCGCTTCGGCCGCATCGTCATCGACGACCTCGCCGATTACCCCACGGGCACCCGAGCCCTCACGTTCTATGCCCCCTTCAAAGCGAAACGCTTCGACACCACCCCGGAAGCGCTCCAGGCCGTCATCCAGCAGTTCGACTGCATCCTCTCCTGACGCTCCCTCGCCGCCGCCCCAACATCGAGCACGGTGGGTACCTATCCGGACAGCTACAAATACGAGATTCTCTCCGGGACCGAGTCGAACATGGCACGGCATGGCAGACGTATGGCGGGCGAGTTCTTCCGGATGATCACCTTCTGAGAGGAGTCGACCATGGGATGGCTCGAAAACGTCGTCTTCAGCGACCGGGTGATTGAAAACGAGCGCCTGGAATTAACGGACAAGAACTCGCTCTACTATCTCAGCACCCACCTGACGCTGAAGAACTGCACGGTCGTCCTGAAGGTGCCCGCCAGGAACCTGGTCATCAATCAGGCCCAGTTTATCGACTGCACCTTCGAGGTGAAACAGGAGTTGAAGAAGAAGCAAACGTGGGTGTTGGCCTCGCTCAGGGGCTGCCGGTTCAAGGGGAACCTGTCGGACTGTGACTTCGGTCACTGGCCCGGCTATGCGCCCGGCTGGGAGCACGGCTCCATCGAGGACTGTGATTTCTCCGAGGCCCGCCTGGACGGCTGCCGCATCATGGGCTGTGACCCAGCCACCCTGCGCTTTCCCAAGTGGCCCTGCTTCACCCTCCTGGATCCCGTTCGCAACAGCCGCGCGCTCAGGAGCGCCACCTGGCCCGGACGCTTCGGCCGCATCGTCATCGACGGCCTCGCCAACTACCCCGCGGACACCCGGGCCCTCACGTTCCACGCCCCCTCCCAGGCGAAGTACTTCGACATCACCCCGGAAGCACTCCAGGACGTCATCCAGCAGTTCGACTGCATCCTCTCCTGACACCACGAGAAAAGGCTCGCCGCCCCCGCACTACCAGCAGCGCGCGGCGAACGCGGCGAGCTCACGGTTGAAGCGCCGGGCATCCTCCCAGAAGGGCGAGTGGCCGATGCCCCCGAAGAGGGACACCTGGGCGTGCGGCACCACCGAGGCGATGTGCCAGCCGGAAGCGGGCAGCACCACGCGATCCTCCTGCCCGTGCGACACGAGCACCGGCACCGACAGCCGCCGCAGCACGTCGTCGTTGTCCACCGAGCGCGAGCCGAGCGCCTCGCGCACGTGGGCCGGCACCCCCTCGGTGTACGCGAGCACCAGGCGCCGCGTCTCCTGCGACACCTCCTCGTGGTGCAACAGCGACACGAAGGTCTCCAGCGCCGCGTGGCTCAGCGGCTCCTCGGGCGTGAACAGCCCGGGGATGAGCGAGAGCATCTGGGGCGCGAGCAGCCCGAACGCCTCCTCCGTGCCACTCTTCACCATGGCGGACACGAAGTTCACCCCCGCGATGTGCTGCTCGCCGTAGTGGCGCAGGTAATCACAGACAACCATGCCGCCGTAGCTCCACGCCACCAGCAGCGGGTTGTCCAGCCCCAGCCCGGTGATGACCGCCTGGATGTCGTCGGCCCACAGCCGCCCCTCGCCATACGCCCCGCGCGGCTTGTCCGAGTCCCCATGCCCCCTCAAATCCAACGCCACCAGCCGGAAGCCCAGCCCCAGGGCGCTCTGCAATTGCCGCCGCCACGCACGGTGACACTGGGAAAAGCCATGGATGAACAGCAGCGGCGGGCCATGGAGGTCTCCCGCGTCATGCACGCGCAGCGCCACGCCCCCTCCACCGCGCACGGTATGCACCCGGCGGGTGATGGACTCGGGAAAGGGGCTGTCCACGCCCGTCGAGGCGGAACGCGAGGACGACGGCAGCGCGAGAATGGGTGTGGGGGAATCCATGGTGGCTTCGGTCCGGGACTGCGAGGTCTTGAACGCCAGAAGGAATAGTCATCAGGGCAAACGATGAAGACCCCTCGGTGCGTTTCCGGCGGCCGGAAGGAGGCGGGCGCTCGCTTCGAGCGTCCACGGGTGAACAACCATCCCCCCGGGGGCGTGCCGGGCACGGGGCGCGCGAGCGTGGTAAGCCGGACCCCTTCGTCCGTGTCAGGAGTCCTCGCGCATGAAACGCTTCTTCATCGGTTCACTCGCCGTGGTGGGCGGCGTCACCCTGCTCTTCGTCGCGGCCATCGTGGGGCTCGCGTACCTCGCGGCGTCGAGCCGGCCGGGGGTGCCGGACAGCGTGGTGCTGGAGCTCGACATCACCGGGCCCCTGCGCGAGCACGTGCCGGAGGCCTCGCTCACGAGCGCCTTCGGCGAGCACGCGCCCACGGTGCGCGACGTGGTGGATGCCCTGGAGCGCGCGGGGGAGGACGGACGCGTCAAGGGCCTGCTGGTGCGGCTGGAGGGTCCCGCGGGCAGTACAGCCGTGGTGCAGGAGTTGCGTGACGCGGTGAAGGCATTCCGCTCGCGGGGCAAGAAGGCGTGGGCGTACGCGGACACCTTCGGCGAGGGCACGAGCGCCACGGGCACCTACTACCTGGCCACGGCGTTCGACGCCATCTACGTGCAGCCCTCGGGGGACGTGTCGGTGACGGGGGTGGGGCAGGAGACGCCCTTCGCGCGCGACGCGCTGGTGAAGCTCGGCGTCAAGCCGCAGATGGGCAAGCGCCACGAGTACAAGGCCGCCGTGAACACCTTCACCGAGCAGACGTACACCGAGCCGCACCGCGAGGAGTCCACGCGCTACCTCACGAGCATCTTCGAGCAGATGCTGCGGGGCGTGGCCGAGGCGCGGGGCCTGACGCCCGAGCAGGTGCGCGCCGCCATGGACGAGGCGCCGCTCGTCGGCGCGCGGGCGCTGGAGTTGAAGCTGGTGGACGGGCTGCTCTACCGGGACGAGGTGCTCGCGAAGGTGAGGGACGCGGCGGGGGAGGGCGTGAAGCGGCTGTACCTGGAGAAGTACCTCGAGCGCGCGGGGCGGCCGCACACGAGCGGGCCGGTGGTGGCGCTCGTCTACGGGGCGGGCACCATCTCCCGCGGGCGCAGCGAGTCCAACCCCATGTCGGGCGAGGACACGATGGGAGGCGAGAGCGTGGCGGCGGCGCTGCGCAAGGCGGTGGAGGACGAGCGCGTGCGGGCCATCCTCTTCCGGGTGGACAGCCCCGGGGGCAGCTACGTGGCGAGCGACACGGTGCGCCGCGAGGTGCAGCGCGCGCGCGAGAAGGGCAAGCCCGTCATCGTGTCCATGGGCACGTACGCGGCCAGCGGCGGCTACTTCATCGCCATGGACGCGGACAGAATCGTCGCCCAGCCGGGCACGCTCACCGGCAGCATCGGCGTGTACGGCGGGAAGATGGTGACGGCGGAGCTGTGGGCGAAGCTGGGGGTGAGCTGGGAGCCGCTCGGCGTGGGGAAGAACGCCACCATGTACAGCAGCTCGCTCGAGTTCACCCCGGAGCAGCACGCCAAGAACGAGGCGTCGTTGGACAGGGTGTACGAGGACTTCACGGCGAAGGCGGCCGCGGGCCGCAAGCTGCCGGTGGAGAAGCTGCGCGAGGTGGCCCGCGGCCGCGTCTGGTCCGGCGAGGACGCCAAGGAGAAGGGCCTGGTGGACGAGCTGGGCGGCTTCCCCGTCGCGCTGCGGCTCGCCAAGGAGGCGGCGAAGCTGGAGGGCGAGGTGCAGGTGGAGCTCTTCCCGAAGGAGAAGGGCACCGCGGAGGTGCTGGCGGAGCTGCTCGGCGAGCGCCGCGGGGACAACAGCGACGACGTGGAGGCGGGCGGGAGCGTGGCGGCGCCCTTCCAGCCCGTGCTCGCCCGGACCCAGGCGCTGTACCGGCTCGCGGTGAGGCTCGGCCTCGTCGAGGAGCGCCAGCACGTGCTCTCCGCGCCGGTGCCGGACACCACCTGGTAGGGCCCGTGAGACGAGCCGCTGGAGCGCCCCCCCGCGCCCCAGCGGCTCAGTCTTCAGCGCACCAGCTCCAGCACGGGCTCGGCGGGCGGCCACCAGAGCGCGGACAGCTCCAGCGCGAGTCCGCAGAAGGGCTCCGCGCGGACGATGGCCGAGCCCTCGTGGGTGCTCACGAGGAGCCAGCCGCGCTTGACGCGCTGGAAGCACTCCAGCGTGCGGGCGATGGGGTCCACGAGCCACACCTGCGACACGCCCGCGCGCGCGTAGATGGGCAGCTTGCGCGTGCGGTCCAACGCCACCGAGTCCGGGCCGAGCACCTCGCACACCCAGTCCGGCGCCAGACGCAGGAAGGGCTCCTCGGGCACGGCGGCCTCGGCGAGCCGCTCCGCGCGCCAGCCGGCCAGGTCCGGCACCAACACGTCCCGCCCCAGGCGCAGCTCCGGCGCGCGCAAGAGGCACCAGCGCCCCGCGCCTGAGCGCCGCGGCGCCAGATGCTCCCCGAGTTCCACGCCCAACATGAAGGCGGCGCGCGCCTGGATGTCGGAAGGCCGGGGCGACGCCACCAGTTCCTCGTCGAGGATCTCCCCCACCCACCCCGTGGGCATGGCCCCGAGGGCCGAATACGCCGCCGCCTGGCTGTTGCACATCGAAATCACCCTGTCCTCCCATGGCCTGAAGGGCCGCTCCGGGAAGAGCACTTTAAGGACGGGTCTGACATGCCTCCCCAGCGGGGGAGCGGGCGTTACCCAGACGTCACTTGCCGATGCAGAAGCGCTGGAAGATGGCATCGAGCAGGGCCTCGGAGGCGTGCGTGCCGGACACCTCGCCGAGGGCTTCCAGGGCGAGCCCCACCTCGCCGGACACGGCCTCGAGCGTGGACACGCGCAGCGCCTGCCCCGCGCGTCCCAGGGCCTCGGCCGCGCGCCGCAGCGCGTCCGCGTGACGCTCGGAGACGAGCGCGACGGCGCCGGGCGCGCCGCCTCCCCACAGGCGCGAGAGCAGCCCCGCGCGCAGGGCTTCCACGCCCTCTCCCGTGAGGCCACTGACGGCCAGTGCGCCGCCGTCGTCCTCCGCGCCCCGGGCCCCGCCCGCGCGCATGTCGCTCTTGCCCGCCACGCGCAAGACGGGCGTGGCCCCCGCGTCCTCCTCCCAGCGCCGCGCCGCGCGCGCGTCCTCGCCGGGGGGCAGCACCAGCACGGCCAGGTCCACCGTGGCGAGCACCTCGCGGGTGCGGGCGATGCCCAGCGCCTCCACGCGCCCGGGCGCCTCGCGCAGGCCCGCGGTGTCCAGCAGCGTGATGCCCAGGCCCTCCCACTCGAGCCGCGCCTCGAGCACGTCGCGCGTGGTGCCCGGCTCCTCGTCCACGAGCGCGCGCGCCTCGCCCACGAGCCGGTTGAAGAGCGTGGACTTGCCCGCGTTGACGGGCCCGTAGAGCGCCACGCGCGCCCCGCGGCGCACGAGCCGTCCCCGCCCCGCCTCGGCGAGCAGCGCCTCGGCCTCGGCGCGCAAGGCCAGGAGCCGGGGCTCCGCCTCCGAATCCGCGCCCTCGGCCTCCTCGGGGAAGTCGAGCACGCCCTCCAGGTCCGCGTGCAGCGCGCGCAGGGGCTCCTCCAGGGCGCGCACCCGGGTGGCCAGCGCTCCGGCGAGTCCCGCCGCCGCGGCGCGCACGGCCGCCTCCGAGTCCGCGGCCACCAGGTCCGCCACGGCCTCGGCCCGGGTCAAATCCATGCGGCCATGGAGGAAGGCGCGCCGGGTGAACTCCCCGGGCCCGGCGGGACGCACCGCGGGGTGGGCGAGGGCGCGCGCGAGCAGGAGCCGCAACAGGCGCGGGCCCCCATGGGCCTGCAGCTCGACGACGTCCTCGCCGGTGAAGGAGTGGGGCGCGCGGAAGTAGAGGAAGAGGCCCTCGTCGAGCACGGCGCCGTCCGCGTCCACGAAGGAGGCGAGGTAGGCGTGGCGGGGCGTGGGGGTGGCGGGGACGCCGGGGGCCAGCAGCCGGCCCACCTCGAGGGAGGCGGGGCCGGAGAGCCGGAGGATGCCCACGGCCCCGGCGGTGGGGGCGGTGGCGAGCGCGGCGAGGGTGGCGGGAGGAGTCATGCGTCCGGTGCGCGGCTGACGCCCGCCGTCACCCAAGTCAGGTGCGCGGCCCGGGCGCGGGTGAGGCCCCGCGAGCGGCGCGCTCCACGGCCTCGCGGTTGTCGACGATGTAGCGCTCCACGGCGTCGTCCTCCAGTTCCAGGTCCCTCAGCACGCCGGGGTACACGAACTTGAAGGCGGGGGACTCCTCGTCGCCCCGGAGCCGGAAGCTCATCTTCAGCACGGCCGCGCCGTACAGCTTGTCCTTGAGCGACTTGGCCTTGCCCATCTGCTCCCCTTTCAGTCAGTTGCACCGCGAGGGGAGGTGTCACCCCTCGAGATCATCCTCGTCATCATCCGCCGGCAGGATGCTCCGCTTGGGCAGCGGCGCGGCCTTGTCCGGCGTGAACACGACGCGCCGGTTGCGGCCCTCGCCCTCGCAGGCGACCTTGAGCCCCGGCACGTCACTCACGGCCTTGAGGACGCGCGCGCGGTCCTCCTGTTTCATTGTAACGAGGGCGTAGACCCGGCCCAGGGAGGACGACTTCTCGGCGAGCGCCCGAGCGGCCGCGCGCAGGGCGGGATCCTCGGCCACCTCCAGCGAGCGCTCATCGCTCTCCACGGGGCGCGCCGGGGCGGCCTTGGCCTGGGCGGGCGCGGCGGCCCTGGCCGGGGCGGGCGCGGCGGCCTTGGCGGGGCGGGCCGGAGCGGGGGCCGGGGCCCGAGGCGCCGGAGCAGCGGCGGGGGCCGGAGCGGCGGCGGGAGCGGGCTCGCGTTTGGCGCGCTCGCCGCGGGGCTCCGGGTGGACGCCGGCGCCCAGGAGCACGAAGCGGCGCTCGGTGCCCGGGCGGTGGAGCATCTTGTTGAGGAGGAACTGGAGCGAGTCCATCACCTGGCTGCGCTTGCCCATCTCCACGCCCGGAGGGGCCCCGGCCTGGAAGTGCAGGGCGACGGCGAGACTGCCGTCGCTGGCTTCCTTGAAGTCGAGCCGGGCGGGAAAGCCCATGAGGCCGAGGATGTCGGAGAGCAGGCGCTCCACGCGTGGGCGCAGGTCGGCGCCCGGCGCGGAGGAGGGGGCGGTGGTGGGCTGGCTGTCGCTCACTTGCTCTTGCCTCCGGCGGTGGCGGCCTGTCCCCGCTCGAGCCACTTGCGCAGCCCGTACTGCTGGGCGATCGACAGGAGGTTGTTGGTGAAGATGTAGAGCGCGAGGCCCGCCGGGTAGTTGAAGAGCGTGGCGGTGAAGATGATGGGGAGGAACCAGGTCATCAACCGGGCCTGCGCGGGGTCACCCATCTGCGGCTGGAGCTTCTGGGTGATGATCATGCTCACGCCCAGGGCGATGGGCAGCAGGTAGGTGGGATCCTTGTAGGTGAGGTCGCGCCACACCGGGCCGAAGAAGGGCTCCTGGTAGATGTCGTAGCTGTTGCGCAGGGCGGTGAAGAGGGCGATCCACACCGGCATCTGGATGAGCATGGGGAGGCAGCCGCCGAGCGGGTTCACCTTGGCCTCCTGATAGAGCTTCATCATCTCCATGTTCTGCCGCTCGCGGTCCTCGGCGTACTTCTTGCGCAGCTCCTCGACGCGCGGCTGCAGCTTCTTCATGGCCTCCATGCTCACCATGGACTTGTGGGTGAGGGGCAGCAGCAGCGTCTTGACGAGCACGGTGAGCAGGATGATGGCCACGCCCCAGTTGCCCGTGAGGTTGTGGAAGAACTTCATGACGCTCACGAGCAGCTTGGCGATGACGGCCCAGATGCCGTAGTCGATCGTCTCGCCGAGCGGCGGGGAGTAGGCGCTCGTGGGGAGGCTCGCGGCGGCGCGCAGCTCGGGGCCGGGCACCACGGCGAGGAAGTCCGGATCCTTCGGGCCCAGGTAGCCGCCGAAGCGGAACGTCACCGTCTGGCCGGGGGCGGCGGTGAGGGGGAAGGCGGCCACGACGGCGCGCGCCTGGGCGGTGGCCACCAGCTCGCAGCGGCCCTGCAGCGCGCCCTCCAGCGGGTAGAGCGCGGAGAGGAAGTACTGCTGATCGATGCCGAAGTAGTGCACGGGGCCGCGCAGCGTCTCCGGCTCCGGCTGCTTGTCCTCGGCCGCGAGCTTGTGCTTCTCCTCGCCCACGTGGCACGAGGCGTGGCTCAGGTTGCCCATGCCGCCGAAGAAGGACGGGGCGTGCTCGTTGGCCGGATCGATGGCGCGGCCGTAGTGCACCTTGAACTCACCGGTGAGCGCCTGCGCCGAGGTGTTCTTCACCTGCACGGTGTAGACGAGCTCGAAGCCCTGCTGGGGCCACTGCACGCTCTTGACGACTTCCCACGGCCCCTGGCGCGCGGTGAAGGTGGCGCCACGCTCGGCCGCCACCGACTCGTCCACCGCGTAGCGGGCGTTGGCCGGCAGGGGAGTGGGGCCATCGATGGAGACGGCGAGCGGCAGGGGCTGGCCGGGCACCGGCTGCGCCAGGTTCATCTGCGGCGGCGGCGGCACCTCTCCGCCGAAGAGCAGCTTGTAGCCCTCGGCGATGCCCAGGTGCTGCTGCTCGCGCATCTTCGCGCCCTGGAGCACCGCCGAGGTGAGGCCGGCGCCCTCGGTGGAGAACGAGTACTTCGTCTCCGTGCGGTACAGCTCCAGCGCGCGCACGGGCGGGGCGGGGGCCTCGGCCACGGCGCCCGCGCCCTCGCCGGTGCCCGGGGAGGGCGGAGTGCCGGGGGCCGGGGGCGTGACGGCCGGGGTGCCTCCGTCGGAGACTTCGGTCACCTGCGCGCCCGCGTCCGCGGCGCCCGCCTCGGGCCCCTTGGGCGCGAAGAAGGTGGTGAAGGCGTAGGTAAGCACCATCGCGAGCGCGAGCGCCACCAGCAGTCGCCGCTGGGAATCGGCGGAGTTGGGCGAGAGCGGATCCAGGTCGTTCATAGGCAGGGAGCGGTCAGGGCACCGGGTCGAAGCCGCCCGGATGGAAGGGCTGGCAGCGCAAGAGGCGCCAGGTGATGAGGCGGAGGCCACGGAGGGCGCCATGCTTCTGCAGCGCCTCCAGGGCATACACGGAGCAGGAAGGGTGGAAGCGGCACGCCGGGGGCAGCCAGCGGGAAATCCACCGACGGTAGAAGCGGATGGGCAGCGCGAGGAGGAAAGCGAGCGGGCTCATCGAGGAGGAGACTCCCGGGGCACGGACGGGAAGAGCCGCTGCAGCTTGCGGGTGATGCCGTCGAACGCGCGCGACACGACGGGGAAGGGGGCATCCTTGGCGGACTGGCGCACCACCAGAACAACGTCCACACCCGGCGGCCATTGCCCGTGGCGCTTGCGGAAACACTCGCGCAGCAACCGCCGCAAGCGGGCACGCTCCACCGCGTTGCCCACCTTGCTGGAGATGGTGAGGCCCACGCGGCAATGGGGCCGACCATTGGGCCTCACGAGCCCCAGGAGACACTCCACGGGCACTTTCTGCCCCTTCTCCTGGACCTCGAGGAACTCGCGCCGCTTGAGCAGGCGGAGGGCCTTGGGGAAGCGCTCGTCGCGAGATGGCGCCTGGCCCTCGGCCTTCACGCGAGCGTCCCGACTACTTCTTGTAAGCGGACACGACCAGGCGCTTGCGGCCCTTGGCGCGGCGGCGGCTGAGCACGTCCTGGCCCGCGCGGGTGGAGTTACGCTTGCGGAAACCGTGGGTACGGTTGCGCTTGATCTTCGACGGCTGGTAGGTGCGCTTGGACACGGCTGGACTCCTGGGATGCTGTGGCGCACACCCCGGAGGCGCACGCCTGATCCAATGAGACGGAGGAAGGCGGCGCTCGTAACCCGATCTCCCACCCAAGTCAACGTCGGATCACCTCCCGCCCGCCCCACCAGGGTCGCCCGCCACCCCCCGCCCCAACCCCCACCCGGAGTGGAGGGCGGCGAATCCACGCCCGGAGACGGTCGCCCCACGGCCCGGGGAAGGTGGATTGCGATCAGAAGGGGGACCCTAAAGGCGCGAAACCCTTGGGTTT